>OY762279.1:0-5450658 GCA_963665455.1 Pseudomonadales bacterium
ACATGAGCGTGCCGCCGCTGAACGCATAGGCGGTGTCGCAGTACTGGCAGCGCAGCGGGCACCCGGTGAGGCGCACGAACGTCGTCGGCCGGCCGGCGCTGCGGGACTCCCCCTGGAGGGAGTGGAAGATCTCGGTGATGCGGAGGGAACTCACGGGCTTGATTTGCGGGGCGAAGCGCCCACGGCAGAGACGTTGCGCTACGGGAGGTTCGCCGCGTATGTCCTGGCCAACCCGGCTGCCGTGGACTCCGGATGCTGCTCCTGGACCCGCCCGAGGTACATCCGTGCACGTGGGGCGTCACCGAGTTCGGCATACACCACGCCCAAGTTGTACAGGGCGTCCGGTGCCTTGTTGTGGTCGGGGTAGAGGGTGATCACCTGCACGAGGGACTGGCGTGCCTGCTCAAGTTCCCCGGCCTTTCGATGGACCTGCCCCAGCCAGTAGAAGGCGTTGGGCGTGTACTGGCCGTTCGGGAACTCGTCGATCAGGCGTTCTAGGGCGGTCGCCGCCGTGTCGAGTTCACCCCGCTCGATCATCGCGTAGGCGTTCCGGTAGGCATCCGCCTCCGTCCCGCCGCCCTGCAGCAACGTGTCAGCGGGCCGTGGATTGGCGACTGCGGGCCGCGGCGGCGGTGCGGCAGTGGGGACGCCGCTCTGGAGCGCGGAGATGCGGCGGTCCAGGCCGAGGTAGCGTTCCTGCTGCTCCCGGTGGAGCAGGTCCAGGCGGTGTTGCTGCTCCTCCACCGCGCCTCGGAGAGTCTGGACCTCGGCGGAGAGGAGCTGGAGTTGGTAGAACATGCGCGCCAGGTCACTGGAGGGCTCGCTGGCCGCGCCACCTCCGTCCGGGACCGCGTCCGCGGGGGCAGCCGCAGTGAGCGGGGGCATCGCGGGCGTGTCGGCGGGCGCGGCCCGCACGGTGCCGACGGACTCCTCGACGGGTGCTGCGGCCCAGGCAAGGACGGTTCCGAGCAAGAAGACGAGCGCGGCCGGAAGGACCGCGCTCGTCGGCGGAAGGCGGCGTTGCCGGCCGGTCATCTCACCGATAGATCAACTCGGCCCGGCGGTTCTTGCTCCAGGCGGATTCGTCGTGGCCGACGTCCACCGGGCGCTCCTCGCCATAGCTGACGGTCTCGATCTGGCGCTCTCGCACGCCATCGGACATGAGGAAGCTGCGCACGGCGTTGGCACGGCGCTCGCCCAGCGCGAGGTTGTATTCGCGCGTACCCCGCTCGTCGCAGTGCCCCTCCACCAGAACGGAGCGGTTACGGTTCGCGCGCAGGAAGTCGGCATGCCGCTCCAGCGTGCTCAGGTCGGCGGGCTTGAGCACGGCCTCGTCGAAGTCGAAGTACAGCGTGCGCGCGAGCGGGCGTCCATCGGGGCCCAGCCAGACACCGTCCGCGTCCGTGGGCGGTCCTGCCGGCTCGGGTTCTGGCGTGGGTTCCACCTCCGGCGGTGCCGTTTCCTCTGGAATCGGAACGGGCTCCGGCGCCGGCGTCGTGCAGCCCGCACAGCCCGCCAGAACGCCCCCGGCCAGCAGTACGACAAACAGGGAAAACCGCCGTCGGGACCCGTGCGTGGACCTTGCCTCTGTCATTTCTGTCTCCTGTTCTCCTATTGCCCACCCGACGGCGACAACGTATCGATGTACGGGGACCAAGCCGGTTCGCGTACGTCGCCTTCGGCGGAGGGCAACCGGTATCGGACGCGACCATCGATGGACACCACTCCGAGTATACCCCTACCCCGGTCTTGCGTCGCGTAGATCAGCATGGTGCCGTTGGGCGCGATCGACGGCGACTCGTCGAGGGAAGTCTGCGTCAGGACGCGCACGTCCTCCCGTTCCAGGGCCTGCCACGCGATGTGATAGGTGCCCTGCCGGCGATGCACGTAGACCAGGTGCTGGCCGTCCGGCAGCAGCCGCGCGCGGGCGTTGTAGTCGCCCTGGAAGGTGAGCCGCTCGACCATGGAGGTGGCGAGGTCCACCTGATAGATCTGTGGCCGCCCGCCCCGGTCCGACGTGAAGATCAGCCCCGCGCCGTCCGGGGTCCAGCTCGGCTCGGTGTCGATGGCGGACGGATAGCGCGTGACCCGCCGGAGTTCGCCGCCGACGAGATCCTTGATGTATATCTCCGGATTGCCGTCCCGGGAAAGCACGAGCGCCAGGCGGTTGCCGTCCGGCGAGAACACGGGGGCGCCGTTCAAGCCGCGGTACTCCGCGACCCGGCTGCGGGCGCCCGTCGCAATGTCTTGGATCACGACGGCCTGCCGGCCGCTCTCGAACGACACGTACGCGACGCGCCGGGCGTCGGGCGACCAACTCGCGGACAGCAGCGGCTGGTCCGAGTCGAACAGCGTGCGTGCCCGTTCGCCGTCCGAGTCGGCCAGTTCCAACCGATAGCGGGCATAGGGCGTGCCGGCGTCCAGCGCGAGCACGTAGATGATCTTGGTCGAGAAGGCCCCCGGAATGCCCGTGATCTGCTCGAACACCTCGTCGGAGATGCGGTGGGCGATGTCGCGGCGCTTGGTGGCCGGCGCGGCGATGCGGCCGGAGAGAAGTTCCCGCTCGTTGAACACGTCGAATAGTTGGTACACGGTCGCCAGATCGCCGGCGCCCACCTCCCATAGCTGGCCGATCAGCACGTATTCGATCCCGAGCACCCGCCAGTCGCGGAAGAACACTTCATCCGGCTTGGTCGGCAGGGACAGCATGTTCTCGGGCGGCAGCGGATCGAATTGCCCGCTGCGGGCGAGATCGAACGACACGATGGGCGCGATGCCGGCGTCGCTGGCGCCGGACGTACCGAAGGGCACCACGGCGATGCGGGTCTGGTTGTCGTACCCCTGGTCGATGATGATCTTCTCGCCGGCGCCGAACGCGGGCGATGCGGCGACGCATGTCGCCAGGCAGGCAACGAGTCGCCATGGGCTGCGCATGCTCAACGTAGCAGGTCCTCCGGTTTGAACACCAGGGTGAACTGGCGGAAGCGGGCGTCGAAGAGCCCGATGTCGTCCGGCACCTGGAAGCGCCGCGCCTTGCGCACGGCCGCCTCCGCCGAGCGGTCGAAGGCCATGTTGCCGCTGGAGGCGAGCAACGTCACGGATACGACCTCGCCGGTCGGAATCAGTTCGACCAAGAGCTCGGCCTCCATGTCGTTGCGGGCGGACGGGGGGCGCGACCAGTTGCGCACGACGGCTTGGTAGATGCCCGCGATGTACGAGAGGGCGGCGTCCGCTTGCCCATCGCTCGCGAGTTCGATCGCCTCTTGGGCGAGCGCGTCCTTGAAGGCGCTCTCGGCGAGTTGCTCAAGGCGCTCGCGCCGTGCCGCCTCCTCCCGCGCGCGCTCGGCCTCCCGCTTGCGCCGTTCGAGTTCCGCGGGATCCTCTCGCGGCGGTTGGGGCTTCGGCTCCGCCTCCGGCTGGGGCGCTGGCGTCGGGTCCGGTTTGGGCGTCGCCACCGGCGCGCGCCGGGTCGGCTTGGGTTTCGGGGGTTCCAGCATGATGAGGCGCGCGCTCACGATCTCCGGCCGCATCACGCGGGCGTCCTCGCCCTGGTTCGGCATCCAACCTCGGATCAGCAAGACTGCGGCGGTCACGTGCAGAAACAGCGCGAGCACCAGCGGCACGAAATAGTCGCGTAGTGGGAACACGGCGGTCAGCCCGGCAAGCCCGGCGGATCGGTGATGAGCCCGACGCTCTCGGCGCCGGCGCGCTGCAGCACCGTCATGACCTCGACCACCGTGCCGTACTCCAGCGCGCGGTCGGCGCGGACGTAGACGGGCACGGTCGGGCGCGCGCCGATCACCCGGGATGCCTGGTCCTCCAGCGAGAAGATCGTGACCCGGCGGCCCTTCTCGTCGTCGTCCCGCATCCCGATGTTCAGGAAGATCGCGCCGTCGCTCTTGACGCTCACGACGAGCGGATCTTCGTCGTCTTCCGGCAGCGGTTCCGAGGGCGCCTGGGGCAGATCGACCTCCACGCCCTGGGTGAAGAGCGGTGCCGTGGCCATGAAGATCACCAGCAGCACGAGCATCACGTCGATGTAGGGGACGACGTTGATCTCGGACATCGGTTTGCGGCGAACGGCCATGGTTGCGGTCTTCAGCTCGTGTGCGATGCGCGGTAGAGGATGCTGGTCAACTCGTCGGCGAAGGCCTCGTAGCGCTTCATCATCACCTCCACCCTGGCCGAGAACCGGTTATAGCCGATCACCGCCGGGATGGCGGCGAAGAGCCCCATCGCGGTGGCGATCAGCGCCTCGGAGATGCCGGGCGCCACGGACGCGAGCGTCGCCTGGCTCATGTTCGCGAGGTTCCGAAACGCGTTCATGATGCCCCACACCGTACCGAACAGCCCGACGTAGGGGCTGGTGGAACCCACCGTTGCAAGGAAGGCCAGATGCCGTTCGAGGGACTCCTCCTCCCGCGTCAGCGCGATGCGCATGGCGCGCTGCACGCCCTGCATCACGGCGTCGGGGTCGGCACCGGCCTGCTCGGAAAGCCGCAGGAACTCGCGGAAGCCCGCCACGAAGACGGTTTCGCTGCCGTTGAGGTGGTCCGACTCCGCCAACTCCCCGTAGAGCTCGCGCAGATCCACGCCGGACCAGAACTCGTCCTCGAAATCGTCCATCTGGCGGCGGACGCGGTTCAACGCGAACCAGCGCTGGAAGATCATCACCCACGAGATGACGGAGGCGAGCGCCAACACCACCATGACGAACTGCACGAGGGGGCTCGCGTTGACGAGGATCTCGAAGATGGAGAGCTGTTCGGGCATCGTTAGTTCAGGTCCAGGGCGCTCTGGCTGCCGTCGGCGGAACGCTGCAGGCCGAAGTGCTGGTACGCCTTCTCCGTGGCGACGCGCCCGCGCGGCGTGCGCACCAGGAAGCCCTGCTGGATGAGGAAGGGTTCGAGGACGTCCTCGATGGTGTCGCGCTCCTCGCTGACCGCGGCGGCGAGGGAGTCGAGGCCCACCGGTCCGCCCTGGAAGTGGTCGATGACGGTGCGCAGAAGCTTGCGGTCCATGCTGTCGAAACCACGGTCGTCCACGGCCAGCATGTCGAGGCCCCGGCCGGCGGCGCGGGCGTCGATGCGGCCGTCGCCCTGCACCTCGGCGTAGTCGCGCACGCGCCGCAGCAGGCGGTTGGCGATGCGGGGCGTGCCCCGCGAGCGCCGCGCGATCTCCAGCGCGCCCTCGGCGTCGATCACGACCTGAAGCGTGCCGGCAGCCGCGGTAACGATTGTCGTCAATTCGGGCACCGAGTAGAACTCCAACCGCTGCACGATACCGAAGCGGTCCCGCAGGGGCGAGGTCAACAGGCCGGCGCGGGTGGTGGCGCCGATGAGGGTGAAGCGCGGCAGGGGGAACTTGATCGACTGCGCGGCGGGACCCTCCCCGATCAGGATGTCGATTTCCCCGTCCTCCATGGCGGGATAGAGGATTTCCTCCACCACGGGGGAGAGGCGGTGGATTTCGTCCACGAACAGCACGTCGCCGGGCTCGAGGTTCGTGATCATGGCCGCGAGGTCACCGGGCTTCTCGATCACGGGTCCGGAGGTCGCCTTGATCTGCACGCCCATCTCGTGGGCGACGATGTGCGCGAGGGTCGTCTTGCCGAGGCCGGGGGGGCCGTAGATGAGGGTGTGGTCGAGGGCCTCGCTCCGCCCTCGTGCCGCGGCGATGGCGATCGCCATCTGGTCCTTGACGGCGGCTTGGCCAACATAGTCGGCGAGACGCGCCGGGCGTAGCGAGCGGTCCGCGGAACGGTCCGGCGGCGTCGCTTCGCCGGCGGTGATGCGGTCCCGCTCGATCGTCATTTGGAGGATTCCGCGCCGTCACGGCCCGCCATGCGCTTCAAGGCGGCGCGGATGAGGTTTTCCGTGGACTCGCCGTCCACGTGTACGGACTCCACCACCCTGCGCGCCTCGGCGGGGCGCCAGCCGAGGGCCACCAGGGCGCTGACCGCGTCCTCGGCTTCGCGGTCGGCGGGAATCGGCGCGGTTCCGGCGACGGCGGGCAAGTCTTCGAGGCGATCCTGCAGCTCCATGACGATCCGCTCGGCCGTTTTCTTGCCGATGCCCGGTACCTTCGTCAGCAGGCGGTGGTCGCGGTCGGCAACACAACGCGCCAGTTCCGCCGGAGGCAGGGCACCCAACACCAGCATCGCCAACTTGGGCCCCACGCCGTTCACCTTCACCAGCACTCGAAAGAGGGCCCGTTCGGCGAGGGAGCGGAAGCCGAACAGGGTCATGCCGTCGTCGCGGGCGACGAGGTGCGTGAAAAGTTCGATGGCGGCATCGGACGCTCCGGCGGCAGCGAGGGTCAGGGCCGTGACCTCCACCTCGTAGCCGACCCCCTGCACGTCCACCACCACCACGTTCCCTTCCCGGGCGGCGATGCGGCCGTTGAGACGCCCGATCACTTGCGCCGGCCCCCCGGCCTGCTCGACTGTGCGTGACAGAGCGCCACGGCCAGGGCATCGGCGGCGTCCGCCCCCGGGGCTTCGTGGAGCGCGAGCGTCGCCCGCACCATGTGCTGAATCTGATGCTTGGTCGCCCTCCCAGTGCCGACGACTGCCTGTTTCACCCGCCGCGCCGCGTAGCCGGTCACGGGCATGTCGCGGGCAATCGCCGCGGCGATGGCGGCCCCCCGCGCCTGGCCGAGCTTGAGCGCGGAACTGGGGTTGCGAGCGACGAATACTTCCTCGATGGCGACCTCCGCGGGGTCGTAGTCATCGATCACGGTTTCGATGCCGCGGTATATCTCGGCGAGCCGGGCGTGGAAATCCGAACCGGCCGTGCGGATGCAGCCGCTCGCGACGTAGGACAGCCGGGGACCCTCGCGGTCGATCAGGCCGTAACCGGTGGTTCTCGAACCCGGATCGACGCCGAGGACGCGCATCAGCCGCCGGACGCCCCCGCGTCGAGGGCCAGCTCGGGAAACTCGCCGTTGGTGAACACGTTCTGCACGTCGTCGAGATCCTCGAGGGCATCGATCAGGCGCAGCACCTTCGCCCCCGCGTCCGCGTCGAGCGGCACGCCGTTGGCGGCGACCATGGTGACCTCGGCATGGTCCGGCGGCAGGGATGCTTGGCGCAGCGCATCGACGACGGCGCCGAAGTCCTCCGGTGCCGTCGTTACGGCGACGCCGCCATCGTCGTCGCTGTCCACGTCCTCGGCACCGGCTTCTAGCACGGCGTCGAGGATGCTGTCTTCGTCCGCGCCGGGGGCGAACCCGACGACGCCCTTCTTGGCGAACAGGTAGGCGACGGAACCGTCCGTGCCGAGATTCCCGCCGTGCTTGCTGAACGCGTGCCTGACGCCGGCGACGGTCCGGTTGCGGTTGTCGGTCATCACCTCGACGAGGACGGCCACCCCGCCCGGGGCGTAGCCTTCATAGGTGAGTTCCTCGACATCCGCGCCGTCTTGCCCGCCGGCGCCGCGTTGCACGGCGCGCTCGATGGTGTCCTTCGGCATGTTCGCGGCGAGGGCGGTGTCCACCGCGGCGCGCAGGCGCGGGTTGTCCGCCGTGGAGCCGCCGCCGAGCCGCGCCGCCACCGTCACCTCGCGAATCAACTTCGACCACAGCTTGCCGCGCTTCGCGTCCTGGGCGGCCTTGCGGTGCTTGATGTTGGCCCACTTCGAATGGCCGGCCATGACCTCCTACCCGGACTTGCTCACGCGCAGATGCAGTTCCCGCAACTGATGCGCATCCACCGGCGCGGGCGCCGCGGTCAGCGGACAGAACGCGGTCTGCGTCTTGGGGAAGGCGATGACATCGCGGATGGCGTCGGTGTTCGCCATGAGCATCGTCAGGCGGTCGAGCCCCAGCGCGATGCCGCCGTGGGGCGGGCAGCCGTACTTCAGGGCGTCGAGCAGATGCCCGAACTTGACTTCGGCTTCCTGGCCGATGTTCAGGGCCTCGAACACCTTGCGTTGCGTCGCCGTGTCGTGAATCCGGATCGATCCGCCACCGAGTTCGTGTCCATTCAGCACCACATCATACGCCAACGCCCGGGCCGCGGCCGGATCCTCGACCATGGCGTCGACGGAACGCGGCATCGTGAACGGATGGTGGGCCGGCGTCAGCGTGCCGTCCCGTCCCGCCTCGAAGACCGGCCAGTCCGTCACCCAAAGGGGCGACCAGCCTTCCCTCACCAGCCCCAGGTCCGTGCCGAGACGCAGGCGCAGGTTGCCGAGGGCGTCGTTGACCACCCGTTCGTGGTCGGCGCCGAAGAAGACGATGTCGCCGTCCTGGGCGTCCACCCGTTCGAGGACCTGCTCGGCGATTTGCGGCCCCAGGAACTTGAGGATCGGCGACTGCAGGCCGGCATCGCCGGCGGCGCGTTCGTTCACCTTGATGTAGGCGAGCCCCCGGGCGCCATAGGTGCCGACGAAGTCCTGATAGTCGTCGATGGCCTTGCGGGACAGGACGCCGGCGGCGCCCGGTGCCTTCAGCGCGGCGACGCGGCCCCCCGGCTGGTTCGCCGGTCGGCGGAACACGTCGAAGTCGGACTCGACCATCAGGTCGCCGACGTCGACCAGTTCGAGGGGGTTGCGCAAGTCGGGCTTGTCGCTGCCGAAGCGTCGCATCGCCTCGGCCCAGGTGAGGGTTGGGAACTCCGGGAGGAGGACGCCGAGCACCTCCTCGAAGAGCGTGCGCAGCATGCCCTCGGTGAGCTCCATGATGTCGGACTCGCCGACGAACGCGGCCTCGATGTCGATCTGCGTGAACTCTGGTTGCCGGTCCGCCCGCAGGTCCTCGTCGCGATAGCAGCGGGCGATCTGATAGTAGCGGTCGAAGCCCGACATCATCAGGAGCTGCTTGAAGATCTGCGGCGACTGGGGCAGCGCGAAGAACGCCCCGGCGTGGGTGCGGCTGGGCACGAGATAGTCCCGCGCGCCCTCGGGCGTCGCCCGCGTGAGCGTGGGGGTTTCGATCTCCAGATACCCGGCGTCCTCGAGATAGCGGCGCACGTGACTCGTGATCCGCGCGCGTAGCCGCAGACGTTCCTGCATCTCCGGACGGCGCAGGTCCAGGTAGCGGTGCCGCAGGCGGATGTCCTCGCCGGCCTTCGAATACTCGTCGAGTTGGAAGGGCGGGGTCTCCGCCGCGTTCAGGATCTCGAGGGAGGCTCCGAGCACCTCGATCTCGCCGGTCGCGAGGTCCGGATTGACCATCCCCGCCGGCCGTCGCCGCACGCGCCCGGTGGCGCGCAGGACGTACTCGTTGCGCACGCGGTCCGCCGTGGCGAAGCTGTCGGGGGCGTCGGGGTCGTAGACCACCTGCACGAGTCCGGTGTGGTCGCGCAGATCCAGGAAGATCACGCCGCCATGGTCGCGCCGCCGGTGCACCCAGCCGGTGAGTTCCACGTGCTCGCCGACATCGGTGGCGGTGAGCGCGGCGCAGTGATGGGTGCGCATGGCCACGTCTGAAGCTCCTTAGGGGCGTCCTGCCCTACACGATGGGTCCGGGGCGTGTCCGCTCTTGGTCGAAACGGGCGCGGCGACTCTAAGGCGTGCCCGCACCCCCGACGCCGCAAGCGCCACGCCTAGTCGGACGATTTCGCCGCTGGGGCGTCGCTCGTCTTGGCCTTCTCGCCGTTCGACTTTGTTGCCTCGCCGCTCTTGGCCGCGGCCGGCGTCTTGTCGCCGTTGGAGTCGCTGGCCGGGGCGGCGTCCTTGGCCGTCCCGCCGTCCTTGTCCTTCGAACCCTCGCCGGCCAGGTTCTTCTTGTCGCCCGATTTGAAGTCGGTCTCGTACCAGCCCCCGCCCTTCAGGCGGAACCGGGCCGCGGAGATTTTCTTGCGCAGTTCCGCCTCGCCGCATTCAGGACACTCCACCAGCGGTGGCTCGCTGATCTTCTGCAACGTTTCGAATTCGTGCTCGCAACCCCGGCAAGCGTATTCGTAGATCGGCACTGTATCGGCTCCCGGATCTGCTCCCGATAGCTGCTCCCGGACGACCGTTTCCGGACCCTTTCGAAGCAAGCGCGCAAGGATAATCAATTGGACGGACGAAAACACGCGGACACGGGCCGCGGGGCCGCGGCGACCATCGGGCCGCGGCCGGCTCCCGCGCGGCGGTGGTGATCGGCGTGTCAGTCGTCCGTGGTCCGGTCTTCGGCCCCGCCCAGCCAACGTAACAGCACCAGCGCTGCGGTGGCACCCAGGAACTGCGCCAGGATGAACGCCGGGGCGTGGGCCGGCAGAATGCCGGAGAACGTGTCGGTGAACGAACGTGCCACGGTGACCGCGGGATTCGCGAACGACGTGGAGGCCGTGAACCAGTAGCCGGCGGTGATGTAAAGCCCCACCATCGCGGCGACGGCGTTCGGCCGCACCCTGAGCGTGCCGAGGATCGCGGCGAGCAGGCCGAACGTCGCGACGCCCTCCGCGAGCCACTGCCCGCCGCCCGAGCGCGCCCTGGACGACGCTTGGAGCAGCTCCAGATCGAACATCGCGTGGGCGAGGAGGGTGCCGGCGAGGCCACCCGCCAGCTGCACCACGATGTAGGCGAGCGATAGACCCACGCCGATCTCCCGCCGGAGGGCGAAGACGAACGTCACCGCCGGGTTGAAGTGGGCGCCCGAGACCGGGCCGAAGATCGTGATGATGACCACGAGGATGGCGCCGGTCGCGGCGGTGTTGCCGAGCAGGGCGATGGCATCGTTGCCGTCCGCGAGGGTTTCTCCCATGATCCCGGAACCCACGACGGTTGCGAGCAGGAGCAGGGTGCCCACGAACTCGGCGGCGAGTTTTCGCGGGGTGTTCACCGAGCCACCGGTCTCGCCTTCCGGCTTCGGGGGTGGATGAGGGAGGGTTGGGGCATCGCCGCAGGATACTCGGTGCGTGTTTCGGTTCGCTACGCGGTGCCTGCGACCCCTTGTGGGTTGGGTTGGTGGATCCTTGATGCGTCGGGCGTCGTGGCTACGCGGGTGAATCGGTATATTCGTTGCTCCGGCTTCGACGGAATCTGACCCATGCCCGAAATCCACCACCGCACCGTCCACACCAACGGCATCGACATGCACATCGCCGAGATGGGCGAAGGCCCCCTCGTCGTGCTCTGCCACGGCTTCCCCGAGTGTTGGTATTCGTGGCGGCATCAACTTCCGGCGCTCGCGGCGGCCGGCTACCGCGTCGTGGCGCCGGACCAACGCGGCTACGGCGAGACGGACGCGCCCGAGGACGTGGACGACTACACGCAGCTTCACCTCGTGGGCGACATCGTGGGGCTCGTGGCGGCGCTCGGCGAGGAGCAGGCCGTGATCGTCGGCCACGACTGGGGCGCGCCGGTGGCCTGGAACGCGGCGATGTGGCGTCCGGACGTGTTCCGCGCCGTGGCGGCGTTGTCGGTCCCCGCGTCGCCCCGGGGCCCGGTGCCGCCGACGGCCATGATGAAGTCGATGTTCGGCGAGCGCTTCTTCTACATCCTGTACTTCCAGACCCCCGGCGTCGCGGAGCACGAGCTGCAACACGACGTCCGGGCCACGATGCGCAAGTTCCTGTTCGGTGCCTCCGGCAACGCGCCGCGCGGCATGGGCGCGATGGCGGATCCGCCGCACCGGTCGGCGTTCATGCTGCCGCAGCTCGAGGACTGCGAAGCCCTGCCGGATTGGCTTACGGACGAGGACCTTGACACCTTCACCGAGGCGTTCCGCAAGAGCGGCTTCCGGGGTGGGCTGAACTGGTACCGGAACCTGGATCTCACCTGGGAACTCTCTGGCCCCTTCCAGGGACGCAAGATCGAGCAGCCGGCGTTGTTCGTCAGCGGGGACAAGGACCTGATCCGCAACAACCCCGGTTTCGAGGCGGCGATGCGGGAGGTCGTGACGGACCTCAGGGACCTGGTGATACTCCCCGGCATCGGCCATTGGACGCAGCAGGAGGCGCCGGAAGAAACCAACGCGGCGTTGATTTCGTTCCTCGGCGGGCTATGACCCAGGGTTAGCCCGGATAGTCGAACGGCGTCCGGTCCGTGAACCGCGCGAGGACGTTCCCCGCGATGCGCGCGATGTCGTTGTCGTAGCCGTTGTGCGACAACGCCCCGGCGAGCGAGATGGAGCCGGTGGAGAAGACCGCGCCGCCGCTCGCCGTCTCGAAGAAGAGCATGTCGGCGCGAACGTCGGGGTCTTCCGGATCCGGTACCCTGGATTCGTGCAGTTCCTCGATGACGCGGAGCATGCCGGGGCGGTGGTTCTCGGAGCTTGCGATGATGACCGCGTGCCGGGGAGAGCCCAGGGCCGGGTCGTGGCGGTCGATCTCCTCCCCCGCGGCCCCACCGCCCTGCGTCCCGTAGTCGCCGATGATGTCCGCGCTTTCGACGCCCTGCATCGCGAAGGCCACGCGCGTATCCTCCGCGCCCTCGCGTAGCCGGTAGTACGTGCCGCCATCGAACCCCTGGGCGGCGAAGCCGATGCCGGCAAGGTGGTTGGGCGGGCGTCCGAGGCGCCGCCACAGTCCCCCGTACTCGCCGGTGAAGGAGTGATGGTACTCGCCCGGCTCGGCGATCCAGCTCCGGGTGCCGCCCTCGGCGCGGCGCACCTCGATCACGGCGGGGTCTTCCGGGTCGAAGGCGATGCGCCAGTAGAAGCCGTTGCCGCCCATGTACATGAGCCGTCCACCCTGGCCGAGATACGCCTCAAGCCCGTCCAGCATGGCCGTGGAGTAGTACTCCGGGTGGGTGCCCGTGATGACGACGGCGTACTGCGAGAGCAACGCCTCGCCCTCCCGATGCAGGTCCTCGTCGGTGACGAGGTCGTAGTCCGCGCCGATGCGTTCCAGCCAGGCGATCAGGTTGGTGTCCGCATTGAACGACCACATCAGGGTGCGCGGCTTGAGGTTGAGCACCGGCCGGCGGCGGGACGAGTAGATCACCCCGGTGCCGTCCCCGTGGTATTCATACAGCGACTTGCCCACCTCCGGGCGCGTCAGGAAGTACGCGTCGCTCGGCGTGCGGTTGCGGGAGAAGGAGAGGTATTGGTTGGCGTAGGCCAGGTAGGTGGCGGTGGACGCGAGGAACACGACCGGTGCCCGGCGCGCCCCGGGGGCTGGGCGGACGAAGAAGACCGCGTGGTCCTCGCTGGTCTCGGTGGTCAGCCGCACGGCGTAGAGGCCACTCGGCAGGTCCGCCGGCACCTCCCATTCGAGGTCCGGCGTCCACCCGGCGTCGGTGAGGTCGTCCTCGTGGAAGTGGATCGCGGCGTATTGGGAGGGATCCTCCATCCAACGTTGCGTCGAGCCGTCCCACCGGGCGCCCTTGACGGCCCGGGCGGGGTGTTGGTGGATCGTGGCTTCGAAGGCGCCTGTCGCGTCCGGAAGCGTCTTCGCGGCCATGTCGCGGGCGAAATCCCATGTGGCGATCGTCCGTCCGGCCTCTTCGAAGCGCGGTGCTTCGATGCGCCCGTTGAAGCCCGCTCGTCCTTGCCGCGCGGCGAGATACCAGTCGCCCGCGTCGGCGGTGATCGGAGATGGCAGGCTTGCGGAACTCGTGCGCGCCGCGGGCTCGGCGGGGGTCAGGCCGCACGTGGTGCAGGAGAGCGTGGTGCCCGCGCCGGTCGCCTCGATGCGTATCCGGTGCCACCGATGTTCCGAAACGGGGTCGGGGAGACGCGCTTCATGATCGCCGTGGGTGAGCACGAGGTGGCCGTCCACGATCTCCAGCACCAAGCCCGGCCCGGATAGGACGGTCTGCGGGGGACGCTCGGGCGTGGTCGGCATCAGGTCGCACTCGAATCCCATTGCTTGGAATGGCGGCAGGCCATGCAGGCGTGCGAACGAGCCGGGGTGGATGGGCTGCTCGCGGGCGGGATAGACGCCGTTCAGCCCGGCCTCCATCTCGTGTTCCAGGAACCCCGTGCCCCGTGGCCGGTCGTCGCCGCAGACGAGCCGTACGAGTTGGGCGCGGAACTGGTCGCCGACGTGGCAGGTGACCATGACGCGCAGGCGATCCCCGGCCGTGACGGAGAGCGGATCGACGTACGAGGCGATGGTCTTGGCGTCCATGGGCCTTCCTAGGGGTCGTGCGGGGCGTTGGGTGCGTGTGCCGTCGTCCGGCCACCGCGATGATATGCGATGGCCCGGATGCGGTTGGGCGGGTGATGGACCGGACACCACGGGTCGCATACGCTCCGGCCCGGTGCGGCCAACGAGGACCTTGGAGACCGTGGAGCGGCAACCCAACATCGTCCTGTTCATGACGGACCAACTGCGCCGGGACGCCCTCGGCTGCTACGGCAACACGATCTGCCGCACGCCGAACCTGGATCGCGTCGCGGAGACCGGCGCGCGTTTCGACCACGCGTTCACGGTCTCCCCAGTGTGCTCCCCGGCGCGGGCTTCGATCATGACCGGCCTCTATCCGCACAACCACGGCGTCATGCTCAACACGCACATCGCCCCGGCGTGGAGTCCGGGACTGCCCGCCGACACGCCGACCTTCTCGAAGATCCTGTCGGAAGCCGGCTACGCCCTCGGCTACGTGGGGAAGTGGCACGTCCACGCCGACCTCACCCCGCTTGACTTCGGCTTCGACCGCCACGAGGAGTGTCCCCCCGCGTATCGGCCGATCCCCGGCTCGGAGTCCTTCATCGAATTCGGGAACGAGGAGCGGCAGCTCGCCGCGGGGATCGACTCCAGGGACGTGCAAGACACGGCGCCCGCAGCCCTCACCCGTGCGGCGATCCGACAGATGGAGGAGCGGGCCGCGGCGTCACGCCCCTTCTTCCTCCGCATCGACCTCATCGAGCCGCACTTCCCCTGCGTGCCGCCGGAGCCCTACGGATCGATGTATGCCCCGGAGGACATTCCGCCGTGGCCCAACTTCCACGACGACTTGTCCGGCAAGCCGGAGGGCCATCGGCGCAAGCTTCGCGAATGGCACCTCGAAGGCCGCGGTTGGGATTGGTGGCGCCGCGTCGTGGCGGCCTACTACGGCGTGGTCTCCCACATCGACGATTGCGTGGGGGAGATGCTCGCCGCCATTGACGACTTGGGCATCGCGGACCGCACCGTGTTTGTCTTCTCCACGGACCACGGCGACGCCCTCGGCAGCCACGGCCACTTCGAGAAGGCGGGCACGATGTATGACGAGATCTTCCGCATTCCGCTCCTGATGCGGGGTCCGCCGGACTTGGTGGCGGAAGCGGGGGTAGAGGACTTCGCACGGTCGATGGACCTCATGCCGACGTTCCTTGAGTGGGCCGGGGCGGAGGTACCGGAGGGGCTGGACGCGCGAAGCCTCGCGCCGCTGGCGAGGGGTGGGCGGGTCGCGGACTGGCCCGACGCGGTGTACTGCGAGCACCACGGCGAGGTGTGGGGCTACCAGTCCCAGCGCATGGTGCGCACGCGCCGCTGGAAGTACGTCTACGATCCGCACTCCATGGACGAACTCTACGATCTGGAAGCGGATCCGGGAGAGTTGGCCAACCGCGTCACCGACCCGGCCTGTGGGGACGTGCTGCGGGAGATGCAGGCCCGGCTCCTCGGCTGGAACGACGCCACCGGCGACATGTTCCAATGGCGTTGGGTGCGGTGGAACCTACCGGAGGCGCTGTCGCCGGGGGCGGCGGTGGCACGGGAGGGGACGCTGACCTAGGGAAGGTGCGGTACCTAGTCGCGGTCTTCCGGCGCGAACTCCGCGCCCGGTGTCGATCCGCCCGGCTCATCATCGCCGGGGGCTTGGCCTATGCGGGTGTCTGGGGTGCCGCGCTGGGCGCCAACGGACTTCCGGTGCCGGCTGCATCGGGCGCGGAGTTCTGGGCCGACATCGCGCTCCTCCCTCTACAGCTCGCCGTGGTCTGGTTGGCGGGTCAAATCGTCCAGGGGGAGGCGCGCCGCACAAAGGCGCTCCCGGCAGGCAAGCACGTTGCGGGGCGCGCGACACTGCTCTGCGGCGCGGCGGCGGCGATGTGGGCCCTGGCGGTCCTCGGGGCGGCGCTCAATCCGTTCTCGACTGGAGACCGCCCGGCGCCGAATCTTGCGGCATACGGCGGGGTGCTCTGGTTCGCTTGGGGCTGGGAACTCGTGCTACTCGCGGCGGTGTCCGTGGCCGTCCACGTGATCCTACGCCGTCGGTGGCACGGCACCCTCGCGATGCTTCTCGTCCTTGCTTGGTGGACGGGCGCCGGGGGCCTGGGGTTCGAGCATCCGCTTTACCGGCCGGTCCTACCGGAGGCACCGTACTCCCGCATGAGTGGATTCGGACACTTCCTCGCACCCGTGGTCGCGCTCGGCGCGTACTGGTCGGCGTTCGCGTTGCTGCTGGTGCTGATCGCACATCGGGTTGCCTCCGTGCGGGCCTTCCCGGCGCGACGGCCAGCCGGACGGAACGTTCGGGATGCAACCCTCGTGACGCTGGTGGCCTGGGCCGCGCTCGGCGCCTGGGTCTTCTACAACACGACCGTGCTCGGCGCATCCGAGACGCGCCGGGACGTCGAAGCGCGCCGGGTGGAGCACCAGAGGGCCGGTGGAGCCTTCGCTGGCCCCGCCGGACCGGAGACGCTCTCGCTGGACCTCAAGGTCGACCTCTTCCCGGCGCGGCGGGCGTTCCGCAGCCGGGGCAGCATCCTGTTGGGCAATACCGGCGTAGAGCGAATCGAATACCTGATCCTCTCCCTTCCCCACGGAGTCCAGGTGGAGGCACTCGACGTGCCGGCGGTGTTGGTCGAGGAGGCCGATGCCCTCGGCTTCCGCCGCTACCGGTTCGAGCCGCCGCTGCGGCCCACCGAACGGGTGCGGATGACGTTCGAACTGTCCCGTGCGGATGCCGGATTTCCGGACGCGGGCGCCGGAACGAACTTGGTGGCCAACGGTACGTTCCTTACGGGACGGGATTTGTTGCCCGTCGCCGCGCCTTCATTGCCTGATACCTACGAGTGCGATCCTGCCCGGACGAGCGGGCTAATGCGTTTCAGCGCCAGGGTCTCGACGGCGCTGGACCAGACGGCGGTGGCGCCCGGACGCCCCTCGCGGGCGTGGCGGGAGAACGACCGGGCGTTCTTCGAGTACGAGACGGAGGTGCCGATGCCGCCGTGCATCTCGATCCATTCCGGGCGCTACGCGGTCAGCTCGGTTCCGTGGGCCGGCACGCTCGTCGATGTGTACCACGAGCCCGGCCGCGCCGTGGAGTCGCTGTTGGCGGCGGCTGGGGATCAACTCGACCGTTGTTTGCGCCAAGCCTCCCCCTGCCGGCCGCTACGCATCGTGGAGACACCCTATGCCCGGACCGTGGCGTGGTTCCCGGGCACCATCGTCGTCGGCGAGTGGGCAGCTGGGCGCTAAATCGGCGACTTCGAGTCGAACGACGGCTCGCGCTTCTCAAGGTGCGAGGCGAGCCCCTCCCGAACCTCGGACCCGGCGAAGCCCAGCATCTCCAGCGCGGTCGAGGCGTCGAACGCGGGGCCCATCATCCGATACCAGTTGTTGAGCGCGTACTTCGTCCACCGGATCGCGTTCGGTGCCCCGTCCGCAAGCCGCCTAGCCACCTCGATCGCCTTGTCCTGCAACGCGTCGTCCTCGACGCAGAGGGACACGAGTCCGTATTTCTCCGCGTCCTCGCCGTTCACCGGTTCGCACAGCAACAACAGATACTTCGCCTTGGCCATGCCGCAGAGCAGCGGCCAGTTGATGACGGCGCAGTCGCCGGCGGCAACGCCCAGGCGCGTGTGTCCGTCGACGATGCGGGCGGCCTTGCCGGCGATGGAGATGTCGGCGAGCAGGGCGGCCACCAAGCCCGCGCCGACCGCCACGCCGTTGATGGCGGAGATGATGGGCTTGTTGCAGTTGATGATGTTGTAGACGAGGTCCCGCGCCTCCTTCCAAGCCTGTAGGCGCGCCGTCTCGTCGTTCATGTTGGCTTCGATCATGCCGAAGTCCCCGCCGGAGGAGAACGCCTTGCCCTTGCCGGTCAGGATCACGGCGCTGATGTCCGGGTCGTCGTCGACATCGCGCCAGATGTAGGTGAACTGGTTGTGGCCCTCGGCGTCGAGGGAGTTGTACGTCTTGGGGTTGTTCAGCGTGATGCGCAGCACCCGGTCCGCGGGACGGTCGAATTCGAACTGGGTGTAGCGCGCGTAGCGGTCGGTCATGGGTCTTTCCTGGAGGTGGGAACGTTGGGGTCAATCGACCATGGTCAGGCCACCGCTCACGCTGAGCACCTGGCCGGTCAGAAAATCGGAGTGGCCGCTCGCGAAGAACAGGATCGCGTCGGCGACCTCCTCGGGCCGGGCCACGCGGCGGAACGGGATCGCGCGGATCAACGCTTCGCGGATGCGCTCGGGTTGGGCGTTGAACAACGGCGTGTCCGTGGGGCCCGGACAGACCACGTTCACGTTGATGCGGTGACGCGCCATCTCCCGTGCCAGCGACTTGCTGAACGCGATCACGCCCCCCTTGGCCGCCGCGTACATGGTCTCCCCCATGCTCCCCACCCGGCCGGCGTCGCTCGACACGCTGACGATCTTGCCGGCGTTGCGCTCGATCATCGGATCGAGGAAGGCGCGGGTCAGCATGACCGTGCCCATCAGGTTGATGTTCACCACCTTGTGCCAGAAATCCGGCTGCTGCTCGACGAAGGGATGGGCGACATCCCAACCCGCGACGTTGATCACGCCGTCGATTTGGCCCGCGTCGAGGGTGGCCTGCGCGAAGCGTCTAATCGACGCTTCCTTGGCGACGTCCAGGGGCAGGAAGGCCGCGTTTTCGCCCGCCGCCGCTGCGGTCTCGGCACCGCCTTCCGCGTTGATGTCGCCGAAGACCACGCGTGCCCCCGCGTCGCAGAACGCCATCACGGTGGCCCGTCCGATCCCGGAAGCGCCTCCGGAGAGCACGAATGTCTTGCCGTCGAGTCTCATGGCTTCTCCTTGGCCCCGTTACCGCCGCCGCCGACGGCGGCAGGAGTATGGTGGCCCCGGCGAAGCAGCCGAGCAACCCGACACGCCGACGCGCCGACACGGGCGCCGATCGCAAGGGCTATAGTGACCGTAGGCCGACGGCAGGGGAAAGACGGTGGCGAGACGCGGGCTCTTGGGGGTGATGCTGTTCGCGGCGACGTTGACCTCGGGGGAGGAACGGAACGCGTACTTCGGCGACCTGCACGTCCACACCCGCTACTCCTACGACGCGTTCTTCTTCGGCACCCTCGCCTCCCCCGACGACGCCTACCGCTTCGCGAAGGGCGAGCCGCTCACCCATCCCGCCGGCATCGAGCTGCAGCTCGACCGGCCCCTCGACTTCTACGCCGTCACGGACCACGCCTACTTCCTCGGCATGTGGAGGGCCGTCAAGACGAACCCGGACCACCCGCTGCGCTCCGATCCCGCCGCCGTCGAGATCGTCGAGGCCGAGACCCGCTACCAGCGCGGCGTCGCCTACCGCAAGGCGTTCCGCTGGCCGAAGGAGACCTATCGGTCGGAGGACATGCGCACGACGTGGCGCGACATCCAGGCCGCCGCCCAACGTCACTACCACCCCGGCCGGTTCACGACCTTCATCGCGTTCGAGTTCACCCCGGAGCCGAACATGGACGGGCTGCACCGCAACGTGGTGTACCGGGGGACCGAGGTGCCGCCGACGGTGATCGGCCGCAGCGACACCCTGAACCCGGAGTTCCTCTGGGACTGGATGGACCGCCACCGCGCCGAGGGCCGGGAGGCGCTCGCGATCCCGCACAACATGAACCTGTCGAACGGCCGCATGTTCGAGGGCACGTACTTCGACGGTTCGCCGCTGGACGCCGCCTACGCCGAGCAGCGCATGCGCAACGAGCCGCTGGTGGAGATCACGCAGATCAAGGGCACCTCGGACACGCACCCGGCCCTCTCGGTGAACGACGAGTGGGCAAACTTCGAGATCGCGCCCTTCAAGCTCGGCGCGGGCTTCAACAAGAGCCAGCCCCACGGCAGCTATGCGCGGGAGGCGTTGTTGAACGGCCTACGGTTCGCGGCACAAATCGGCGTCAATCCCTACCACTTCGGCTTCATCGGTTCGAGTGACACGCACAACGGGGGCGAGCGCTACGTCGAGTCCCGGTTCGTGGGCAAGGTGGGGGACTTCATGAGTGACCCCATCGACCGCGGCTCCGTCCCGGTGCCGCCCGGTGGGCGTGGGCAGCCGTATCCGGAACCCGACCCGAACCTCTCCGCCGTGGAGCGGGAGTACCTGATGCGCGCGCCGCAGCTCGGGCATCTTGAGACGGCGCGGCGCTACTACGGCGCCGCGGGCCTCGCCGGCATCTGGGCGGCGGAGAACACGCGCGAAGCCTTGTTCGATGCGTTGCGCCGCAAGGAGACCTTCGGCACCAGCGGTCCACGCATCACGGTGCGCTTCGTGGCTGCGGAGAAGCTGGCGGGCGGACCGGATGCGGACTACCGCAACACCCCGGCGGGCGGCGTGGCCCAGGGCGGCGACCTGTTGCTGCCAGAGGGTGCCTCCCCGGCCTTCCATGCATGGGCGATGGCGGATCCGGCGAGCGCCAGGCTACAGCGCCTGCAGATCGTCAAGGGCTGGGTGGACGACGGCTGGCCGAAGGAACAAGTGTTCGACGTCGCCTGCTCCGATGGACTCGCCGTCGATCCGCACACGCACCGCTGCCCCGACAACGGTGCCACCGTGGACTTGTCCGATTGCCGCATCAGCCAGGGCAAGGGCGCGGCGATGCTCCGCGCCGACTGGGAGGATCCGGAGTTCGATGCCGGCCAGCCGGCCTTCTACTACGTCCGCGTCCTGGAGAATCCCACCTGCCGCTGGTCCACCTGGGATGCCGTGCGCGCCGGGGTCATGCCCCGGCCGGACCTGGAGGAGACGTTGCAGGAACGGGCGTGGTCGTCGCCCATCTGGGTCCACGCGCAACGGTGACCCCTCGCGCTCACTTGGTGGCCACGGCTTGGCCCGCCGCGGATCGACCGGAAAACACCGCCAGCAAGAGCATTCCCGCCATCGCCGGCGCGACGGTCCACAGCACCACCTGCCAGCCAAAGCCGTGCAGCAACGTCCCGGCCAGGAGGCTGGCCAACGCGGACATGCCGAACACGCTGAAGTCGTTCACCGCCTGCGCCCGGAAGCGTTCGCTCGCGCGGTAGGTCGAGACAAGTTGCGTCGTGCCGCCGACGAAGAGGAAGTTCCAGCCGACGCCGAGCAGCACCATGCCCCACCAGTAATGCATGATTTCGCGGCCGGAGAGGCCGATGGCCACCGTGGCGCACATCGTCACCGCGCCCAGCGCCATCAGCCGCGTCGTGCCGAGGCGCGCGATGAGGGGCGCCGATGCGAGCGAGGGCAGGTACATGGCCACGACGTGGGCCTGCACTACGCGTGCGGTTTCCTCAATCGAGTAGCCGTCCACGACATGCATGCTGAGCGGGGTCGCCGTCATGACGAAGACCATGGCGCCCTGGCCGACCACGGCGGCGGTCATTGCGACGAGAAAGCGCGGCTGGGCGACGACGCGGGTCAGCGGACGGGGGGGTAGGGAGGCGTCGCCCTCGGCGTCCGCGACGACGTTGCGGTACCCGAGTAGCAGGAGGCCGCCGAGACCATACAGCACGGCGACCGCGAACATCGCGCCTTGATAGGGGGCGTCCGGGTTCAACGCGGGGCTCCGGGCGACGAACTCCGGCCCGAACACCGCGCCGCCGATGGAGCCCACGAGGATGATGGAGACCGCCCAGCCGACGCGGTCCGGGGCGACGCTCTCGGCCGCCGCGAAGCGAAAGTGCGCGCTGAAGGCGAGGGTCATGCCGATCAGCCCGGCGCCGAGCGTGAACCCCGTGAAGTTGGACGCCCCGAGCGCGAACCCGGCCAGGAGTGCTCCGCCCAAGCCCGCCGCCGCCGCGCCCAGGAACGCGGCGCGCCGGCCGATGCGTTGCATGATCAGGGCCGCGGGGACGGTGGCGGCGGCGGTGCCGACGACCATCACCGAGAGCGGCAGCGTGGCGAGTGCCGGTTCCGGCGCGATCTGACTGCCGACGATGCCGCCCAGGGTGACGACGATGACCGTGCCGGTGACGAAGATCACCTGCCCGGCGAACAGGAGGGTGAGGTTACGGGGGAGTCTCATCGCTCCCGGTGTCGCCCTCGGAGGCTTCGGTGGTGCTCGGCGTGCCCACGAACGTCACGAGCTGCCCGGTGCCGTCGCCCATGTCGATCCGCGACGCCTCGAACACGAGTTCGCCCACCCGCAGGTCCGGCAGCGCCCGTTGGACGGTCCCGATGGCCCCGCGCCGCAGGGTTTCGTCGATGTCGAGTCCGGCCCGCGCCGGCGCGTCGAGGCCGTAGCGGACCCACGCATCGCCCTCTTGTCGAAACAGCGTTCCCCATGCGTATCCCGCGCCTCGGTCGCCATCGGCGTTCAGCCACGCGTACTCGAATGCACCGTCGCCGTCCATGTCGAGCCGGATCAAGGCCATGGTGGTCCGGTCGCCCGCATGCCACTCGCTCTCCGCAATCTCCCGCAGGCCCTCCGGCACGTCGAATGGCTCCGGCCGGAGGGTGACGAACTCCCAGATGCTGCCGCCCCGCGCCGTCGCGGGCCGCGGCCGGATCAACGCGGCCAGTTCTGGGTCCGATGCCTCATGCTCGTCCGCGAGGGCCTCCAGGCGCAGCCACGCGGGTCGCCCCAGTTGCTCGCGGGCATAGCGGAAGTCGAAATCGGCCAGTTCGATCTCGCCCGCCTCGACGCGCCCGAATTGACTCGCGAGGGAGATCACCCGGAAGTCGAGCAGCGGCGTGTTCACGAGCAGCATGACCGCGAGGACGGCCCAGCCCATCGCGACGTTCACCCGGGCGAGGCCGCCCGGCCAGCCGTCGCGACGGCGGACGATGCTCCAGGCGTAGCCGACGGAGAAGGCCCCGAGCAGGAGCGCCAGCGTCAATGCCCAGCACCGCTCGACCGACCAACCGTATTGGGCGACGCGCAGCGCGAGTCCATACACGGCCAGCACCGAGATGGCCGGCAGGAGCGCGATGCACACATAGAGCGGACGATGGACGAAACGGGGGTAGGGCAGGTGCCCGTCGGCCTGATACACGGCGTTGACGGCGAATAGGGCGATGGCGTTGAGCGCCATCAACAACGCGGTGCCATTGCCGGTCTCCCACAGCGGTGCGAGGCCCGTGAACGGCAATGCCGCGAGGAACATCGCCACCACCGCGCCGGTGAGCGGCAGGAGCAGCCGGAGCAGCCCTTCGAGGAGGCCCGTCACGCCGTCGATCACCCGCGTCATCCGGCGGAAGATGAACACGCCCAGCCCGAAGGCCACGGTGAGGACGGGGAACAGGAGCCAGTCCTCCGTGAAGAGGTCGCGGAAGAAGTCGATGCCGATCACGGCGAAGAGCGCGGCCCAGAGCGCCAGTACGAGGGCCACCCCCCCGGTCAACACCCACGAGAGCCCGAACACCCCGAAGTTGCGCCAGGAGCGCCGGAACAGGGCGGGATAGTGGATCCGCTCCCTTGCCGCGAACTGTTGCAGGTACATCGCGCCCTTGAAGCAGGCGACGAGCATCGTCAGCACGAAGGTGGCCATCAACGCATCCGTGGGGAACGCGTTGAGCGGCGTCGCCTGCCAGCCGATGTAGACGCCGAGTAGTGCCAGGACCGCGCTGAACCCGGCCACGAAGATGGCCGTGCGCTTGAGCGTGCCCGCCTCCACCGTCAACAGGAAGAGCGTGGGTGCCGTGATGGCGAGGGTCCACAACGGAACGTTGACGGCGGGCGTCTGGCTCGGCCAGGCCTCGTGGGTCATGGCGCGCCAGAGCAACAGGAGGATCAATCCCTGCCCGAACGCCACGGCCACCATGAGGTTGCGCGGCAGCGGCTCGCGTGCCTCGGCCATCTCCCCTCCCTTGCCTCGCCTCCCGTACCGCTCGCGGCGGCCGGTCAGAAGCTGAAGGCGTCTCCCGTGAAGGCCCGGAAGGTGACTAGCGCCTCCTCCGTGTTGAAGGTGCCGGGCACGCCGAGCGGGGCCACGATGGTGGTGTGGATGCCGCGTTCGGCGTCCTGCCGCACCCGCTCCTGTACCTCCGCGACCGTGCCGATCGCCGCGATCTCGTCGATGAGTTCCTCGCTGAACGCCCCCGTGGTGCGCTCGCGGTCGCGGTTCGCCCAGCCCTCGCTGATCTCGTGGGCCACGTCCTCGTAGCCGGCCCAGGCGAGGAAGTTGTTGTAGACGGGGTTCGCGTAATACGGCGCGAAGTTCGCCCGGAACCGCGCATAGCCGTCCTCGCGGTCGTCGGTCACTAGGATCATCTTGCGGTTCACGACCTCGACGTCCCGCCAATCCTTGCCGGCGCGCTCGGCACCGATCTTCACATGCTCCATCATCTTCGGCAGCGCGGCATTCGGCCACAGGTTGAAGATCACGCCGTCGCCGTGCTCGGCCGCCATCTCGATCATCTTCGGGCGGAGCGCCGCGAGATAGAGCGGCGGCGGGTGTTCGACGGGCGCCTGCCGGTAGCCTTGGCTCGAGAGCGTGCTGAGCTGGAAGTTCGTCCGTTCCCCCGCGAGCATGTGGCGCACGATGATCGCGGTCTCCCGCACCCGGGTCAGGGGCTTCTCCAGGGGGATGCCGTTGAAGCGCGTCATGATGGTCTCGCTCGAGGAGCCGAGGCCCATGACGAAGCGCCCGCCGTAGACCTGCCCCAGGACGTTCGCGGTGGCCGCGAGCACCGAGGGCGCGCGGGTATACACGGGCGTTACGGCGCAGCCCACCCGCAGGTTCCCGGTATGCGGGGCGACCGCCGCGGCCATGGTCAGGGAGTCGGGGGCGCCGGAGTCCGCGAACCACGCGTCCGCATAGCCGTTCGCGGCCGCCCATTCGATGAGCTCGATCGTGTCCTGGAGCCGGGGACTCGCCGGCAACGTCACCGCCATCCGCTTCGCCAACGCCATGTTCCTGCCTCCGCCGCGCCTTCGGGAAGGCCGGAAGCGTCGCATTTTGCGGGCTCCGCTGGCAACCGTATATGCTTGCCGTCCCCCGGAAAACCGGACCGGACGGCGAACATGAGCGACGTGGAACTCACCCCGGTGCGGGCGACGCACCGCTTCGACGAGGCGGCGCTGCACGCCTACCTGATGGAGCACGTGGCCGGGTACGAGGGACCGCTCGCCGTGCGTCAGTTCGAGGGTGGCCAGAGCAATCCGACGTTCCTCCTCGAGACGCCCGGCGGCAACTACGTCATGCGCAAGCAACCGCCCGGCGAGCTGCTGCGTTCCGCGCACCAGGTGGACCGCGAGTACCGGGTGATGGACGCCCTGTGGCCGACCGAGGTCCCGGTGCCGAAGATGCACGCGCTGTGCGAGGACACGAGCGTCATCGGAACCAAGTTCTACGTCATGGAGCACGTCGAGGGACGGCTCTTCACCAACACCCGTCTGCCCCTGCTCTCGCCCGAGGAACGCCGCGCCGTCTACCTCGACATGGTGCGCGTCCTGGCGCGCCTGCACACGGTGGACGTGGCGGAGGTGGGCCTCGCCGAGTTCGGCCGTCCCGGCAACTACTTCGCCCGCCAGGTGAGCCGCTGGTCGAAGCAGTACATCGCCTCGGAGACCGAAACCATCGAGGCGATGAACGCCCTCATCGACTGGCTGCCGGACAACCTGCCGGACGACGTGCCCCCGGTCGTCGTCCACGGGGACTACCGCCTCGGCAACCTACTCCTGCACCCGGAGGAGCCCCGCGTGGTCGCGACCCTGGACTGGGAACTCTCGACGCTCGGCGACGGCCTGGCCGACCTCGGCTACTGGATGCAGGAATACCACGGCGACAAGGATCCGAAAGTGGGCTTGGCCGGGGCCGACCTCGCCACCCTCGGCATCCCTACCGAGGAGGAACTCGTCGAGGCCTACTGCCGGGAGGCGGACCGCCCGCCCATCGACAACTGGCGGTTCTACATCGCCTACAACATGTTCCGCTCCGCCGGGATCGTGCAGGGCGTCTACAAGCGCGGCCTCGACGGCAATGCGAGTTCCGAACACGCCCTCGAACAGGGCGGCATCGCGCGGCGCCGCGCGGAGCAGGGCTGGAAGCTGGTGCGGGAGATGTTGGGGGCTTAGGGAACCGCGTCGACACGGTTTTCGTGTAACGTATCTCCCTCCCTACAGCATCTCCTCCGCCACCAACTCGAGCGCCTGCGGCGAGCCGCCGGCGACCATCATCGTGGACACGCGGCCCGCCGCCGCCGCGGCCTTCCAGCGCTGCAGCCGATCACGGATGCGCTCCGCCGGTCCGATCAGGTGGCAGGCGTCCATCAGCTCCGGTGGGACGGCGGCCATCGCCTCGTCGCGCCGGCCGGCCAGATAGAGGTCTTGGATCTTGACGGCGGCTTCCTCGAAACCGAGGCGCTTGGCGTAGTTGTTGTAGAAGTTCTTGTCGCGGGCGCCCATGCCGCCGATGTAGAGCGCCATGCTGCCCCGAATGGGCATCATGCACTGCTCGACGTCGTCGCCGAGGGCGACGGTGACGAACGGGGCGACGTCGAATTCGGTGCGCGAGCGATTGCCCGCCGCGAGGCCCTGGCTGATCGACTCCTCGAACACGTTGTCGTTCTCGGGGTCCATCCAGATGGGGAAGAACCCATCCGCGACCTCGGCCGCCGCCGCCACGCCCCGGGGCGTGATGCTCGCCGCGTAGATCGGAACATCCTCCTCGCAGTGCAGGATGCTCTTCAGGGGCTTGCCGAGACCCGTCGCGCCAGACCCCGTGTAGGGAAGCTGGTACTGGTCGCCGTCGAAGGTCGAGGGTGCCTCGCGGGCGATGATCTGCTTGACGATCTTGATGTACTCGCGGAGCCGCGTCACGGGCTTGCCGTAGGGCACGCCGTGCCAGCCCTCCACGACCTGCGGCCCGGACGCCCCGAGCCCCAGCATGAAGCGGCCGCCGGAGAGCTCGGCCAGGGTCATCGCCGTCATCGCGGTCATGGCGGGGGAGCGGGCGGGCATCTGCATGATCGCCGTGCCGACCCGGAGCTTCTCGGTCTGCGCCAGGATCCACGCGGCGGGCGAGACGGCGTCGGACCCGTAGGCTTCGGACGTCCAGAACGAGTCGTAGCCCAGGCTCTCCGCATGGCGTACCTGATCTATGGGGATCGAGATCTTGCGGCCGCTGTAGCCGCCGAGCAGTCCGAGCTTCATGCGTGGGCTCCGGTGGGAAAGCGGGCAAGGCTATCAGAAACCGGTATCGGGGCGGGGTTCGGGGGCTGGGTGCGATTCTTCGCCGGGATGGAACGCGTTACCCGCCGAATGTCCCGTACTATAAGCCCGATTGCCGATAGGGAACGCGGGAATGAAATCGCCGAGCGGCAGGGAGGAAGCGGAATACCGGGCTGTCGTTGCGTGGGTTCGTGCCGGCGCACTGTCCCCGCTGGAATCGGACCGGCTGGTGCGCGTGACGCCGCTACTGCAACATGCGAAATTGGTCTTCGACAACGAGCGGGACGCGGCGGCGTGGTTCTCCATGCCGAACCAGGCCCTCCGCGGAGAAACCCCATTGTCTTGGCTGGGCACGGACGCCGGAGTACACCAGGTGGACGACGTGCTCACGCGGCTTGAGTTCGGCGTGTACGCATAACGTGGACGACCCCGAAGGACATCCAACCGGGGATGCGCATCTGCCGGCTGACGTTGCCCTCGATGTCCTGGGCCTGCAACCTCGCCGACCATGACCCCCCAAGAGTTCATCTCCAAGTGGCGCGTCTCCGAACTCAAGGAGCGCTCCGCCGCCCAGGAGCACTTCATCGACCTCTGCCGCCTGCTCGGCGAGCCCACCCCGGCGGAGGCCGATCCCACGGGTGAGCGCTACTGCTTCGAGCGCGGCGCCCGCAAGGACACCGGCGGCGACGGCTGGGCCGACGTCTGGAAGCGGCACTGCTTCGCGTGGGAGTACAAGGGCAAGCACGCGGACCTCGACGCGGCCTTCAACCAACTGCGCCAGTACGCCCTCGCGCTGGAGAACCCGCCGCTCCTGATCGTCTCCGACATGGCGCGGTTCCGCGTCCGCACCAACTGGACGAACAGCGTCAGCGAAACCCACGAGTTCGCCCTCGATGACCTCGCCGACGCGGAGGTGCGGGACCGGCTCCGCTGGGCGATGTCCGACCCGGAGCGGCTGCGTCCCGGCGAGAGCCGCCAGGCGTTGACGGAACGGGCCGCGGCGACCTTCGCGGAACTTGCCCAGTCCCTGCGGGACCGGGGCCACGATCCCGGGATCGTCGCGCACTTCGTCAACCGCCTCGTGTTCTGCATGTTCGCGGAGGATGTCGGGCTGCTGCCGGACGACATGTTCACGCGCTTGCTCGAACACTCCCGGCGGCGGCCCGACGAGTTCGCGGCGCTGGCCCAAGAGCTCTTCGGCGCGATGTGTACCGGGGGCCGGGTCGGCTTCGAAACGGTGGCCTGGTTCAACGGCGGCCTCTTTGACGACGACCACGCGCTGCCCCTCGAACGGGCCGAGATCGTGACCACCTTGAAGGCCGCGGCCCTCGATTGGTCGCAGATCGACCCGTCCATCCTCGGCACGTTGTTCGAGCGGGGCCTCGACCCGGACAAGCGCTCGCAACTCGGCGCGCACTACACGGATCGGGACAAGATCCTGCGCATCGTCGAGCCGACGGTGGTCCGGCCGTTGCTCGCGGAGTGGGAGACCGCCAAGGCCGGCATCGCCGCGGCGGTCGAGCGCGCCGACGCCGCCGGGAACCGGGCCGCCCGAACGCGGCTGCGGCGCGACGCGGAGCAACGCTTGCGCGCCTTCCTGGAACGGCTGCGGAAGTTCACCGTGCTGGACCCCGCCTGCGGGTCCGGCAACTTCCTCTACCTGGCGTTGCAGGCGCTCAAGGACCTCGAGCACCGGGTGCAGTTGGAGGCGGAGGCGCTCGGGCTGCAACGGTCGTTCCCGGCGGTTGGCCCCGCGAGCGTGCGCGGCATCGAGGTGAACGCCTACGCGGCCGAGTTGGCGCGGGTGTCCGTCTGGATCGGCGAGATTCAGTGGATGCGCCGCAACGGGTTCACGGAATCCCGCGACCCGATCCTGAAGCCCCTCGACACCATCGAGTGTCGCGACGCGATCGTCTCCCCCGACGCCGGCGAGCCGGACTGGCCGGACGTCGACGCCGTGATCGGCAACCCGCCGTTCCTGGGTGGCAAGCTGCTGAATGCCGGATTGGGCGAGGAGTACGTCTCGAAGGCCTTCGGTGTTTATGCCGGGCGGGTTCCGGCGGAGGCCGATCTGGTCTGCTACTGGTTCGTCAAGGCCGGGGAGCACGTGGCGCGTGGGGGCGCGCGGCGCGTCGGCTTGGTCGCCACCAACTCCATCCGGGGCGGGGCGAACCGCCGTGCCTTGCAGGCCGCGACCGAGGACCGGCCGATCTTCGACGCGTGGAGCGACGAGCCGTGGGTGATCGACGGCGCGGCGGTGCGGGTGTCTCTGGTGTGCTTCGCGCACGCGGACGACGATGCCCTCGTCGAGCGGCGCCTGGATGGCGCGGTGGTGGATGCCGTACACGCCGACCTGACGGCGCAACGCGGGCGTTCCGGGCTCGATCTCACTCAAGCGCAGCGGCTCTATGCCAATGGCGGGATCGCGTTCATGGGGGACACCAAGGGCGGACCCTTCGACGTGCCGGGCAGCCGCGCCCGCGAATGGCTGGGCGAACCCGCGAACCCGAACGGCCGGCCGAACTCGGACGTGCTCACGCCCTGGCGTAACGGGATGGACGTGACCCGGCGCCCGGCGGACAAGTGGATCGTCGACTTCGGCTGGAACATGGCGCGGGAGGAGGCGGCCCTGTATGAGGCACCGTTCCAGCACGCGCAGGAGCATGTCCATCCGATGCGGCAACGGAACCGACGCGCGTCCTACCGCACCTATTGGTGGCGTCATGTCGAGCCGAGGCAGGGGATGTGGCGTGCGCTTGAAGGGTTGTCCCGCTACATCGCGACACCGCGTCTCGCCAAGCATCGGCTCTTTGTCTGGTTGGATGCGCGGATCTGCCCGGACAGCCAACTGATCGTCATCGCCCGCGACGACGACGTGACCTTCGGCATCCTGCACAGCCGGTTTCACGAGGCGTGGTCGCTGCGGCTCGGCACCAGCTTGGAGGACCGTCCCCGTTACACGCCCTCGAGCACGTTCGAGACCTTCCCCTTCCCGGAGGGCCTGTCCCCGGATCTCCCGGCGAGCGCCCATGCGAACGACCCGCGCGCCACGGCCATCGCGGACGCCGCCCGCCGGCTCGTCGAACTCCGCGACCGCTGGCTGAACCCACCAGAATGGGTGGAGTGGATCGAGGAGCCGGCGCCGGGCTACCCGCCGCGCCCGGTGCCGCGCGACGACGATGCGGCCAAGGCCCTAAAGGCCCGGACGCTTACGAAGCTCTACAACGACCGACCGCAATGGCTTGCCGACGCCCACGCCGCCCTCGATGCGGCCGCGGCAGCGGCCTACGGGTGGCCGGCCGACATTCAGGAGGAAGATGCGCTGGATGCGCTGTTGGGCCTGAATCTCCGGAGGTAGCGGTCCAACGCAACGACTTGGTCAGTTGCAGCGGGTACGGTCATCGGATCGGCCCACGAAGGGGGTTGATGTGGTCGGTGTCGGCGAAATGGCGGTCGTTGTCCGTGACGACTATGCACTCGTTGGCAACAGCTATGGCTGCGATCATGGTGTCGATCGCGCTGCGGGAACGTCCGGTCGCCTTGCCGCGGGCCATGAGTTCGGCCCAGACAAGAGCTGCGGATTCGTCGAAGGCGAGAATGCGTCCGGCGAACAGGGTGGACGGGCCGTCCGGACCGGCGAACCAAGCCTCCAATCGGTCGCGTCGGCGGCCGGTTGGTTGCTCGAGCACTCCACGGCGCACTTCCGCTATGGTGAGCGTGGAGATAAACAGATCGTCATCGGGTTGCTGAGCCAGCCAGGCGAGTAGGTGTTCGGATGGGGCGGGCTTGGCGACGTTGCTGATGACGTTCGTATCGAGAAGGTATCGGCTCACAGGTCAGTTTCGCGGCCGGTCTCGAATGGTCGCATTGACGTCAGATCGATGTCGCCGAGCGGGGCACGGCGAAGCGCTTCCAGAACTCCTCCCTTCTTGGGCGGCGTGGAGTCGAGGCTCCGACTGAGGGAGCGACGCAGATGATCGGCTTCTGGCTCGTCTTTGGCGAGACGCTTGGCCAGCGCACGGATTAGGGGGCGGTCACCCGGACGCCCTAGGACCTCGAAGCGCATCAGACCGCGCTCCGCCAACCGACTGCGGTAGTTCCGAACAGCACGTCTCCGAGATGTCTCGCTCATGATCGACCTTTCCGAATGCGAGGTTACCTGTAATATACCCGGTAATCTGCGGGAGAGGTAGCTGCTATATGTGGCGAATGTAGTTTGCACACCCCCTTCACCCCTTCACGCAAACCACCTGCCTGAGCGTGTAGACGATCTCCACGAGATCCGCCTGCGCGGCCATCACCGCGTCGATGTCCTTGTAGGCCCCGGGCGTCTCGTCCAGCACGCCGTCGTCCTTGCGGCACTCCACCCCCTCGGTGGCCGCGGCGTGTTCCTCCACGGTGAAGCGGCGCCTGGCCTCGGTGCGTGACATGGCGCGGCCGGCACCGTGGGAGCAGGAGTGCAGGGCGTCCGCGTTGCCCTTGCCGCGCACGATGTAGGAGCGTGCGCCCATCGAGCCGGGGATGATCCCGAGGTCGCCGAGGCGCGCCCGCACGGCGCCCTTGCGGATCACCCACACGTTCTTGCGCCGGTGGTGCTCGCGGGCGGCATAGTTGTGATGGCAGTTGATCGCCGCGTCCTCGACGGAAAACGGGCGCACGTGCTCGGCGAGCGCGGCCAGCGTGCGCTCCATCATCACCCCCCGGTTCGCCGCAGCGAAGTCCTGCGCCCACTCCATGGCGGTGATGTACGCATCGAAGTGCGCGGTGCCCTCGGGGAAGTAAGCCAGGTTGGCGTCGGGCAGGTTCACGAACCAGCGCCGCATGTCGTCCTTCGCCAGCGCGATGAAGTACTGCCCGATGGCGTTGCCGATGCCGCGCGAACCCGAGTGCAGCATCACCCACACGCGCTCCGCCTCGTCCAGGCAGACTTCGATGAAGTGGTTGCCCGTCCCGAGCGTGCCCATGTGGCGCGGTGCGCGTGCGGCGGCGCGGTTCAGCTTGGGATGGTCCGCACAAAGGTCCTTCAGGCCGGTCTGGAACGGCGCGAACGCGTCTTGGGCGTCTTTCGGTGGCTCGCCCCACGCCCCTCGGTCCGCGGGCCCCCCGTTGTCGGTCCTGCCGTGGGGCACCGCCGCCTCGATGCCCGAACGCAACGGTGCAAGGTTGTCGGGCAGGTGCTCCGCCGACAGGGACGTGCGTGCCGCCATCATGCCGCAGCCGATGTCGACGCCGACGGCGGCCGGAATGATGGTGCCGTCGGTCGGGATCACCGAGCCGACCGTGGCGCCCATCCCCTAATGCACGTCCGGCATGATGGCGATGTTCGGCTTGATGAAGGGCAGCGCGGCGATGTTGCGGACTTGATCCCACGCCTTCTCGGAAACCGGGACGCCTTCGGTCCAGGCCTTCACCACGGTGCGGTCGATTTTCTGGGCCTGCATGGTCTTGTCGTCCCTGATGGCAGGTTCATCACTGCGGCACCACGCGGAGGCCGTGCTTCCTTGCGGAGTCGGAGCGGCTTAGCCCGCTCGCGCCCCCAGGTACTCCATGATGTCCCGCGACTCGTACAGCCACCGCACTTCGCCGTCCTCGGACGTGATCCTGAGGCACGGCACGGTTGCCCGCCCGCCGCCCTCGCGTAGCTCGCGGTCCGCCTCGCGGTCGAGCATCGTGTCGCGCTCGGGGATGTCGATGCCGGCGTCCGCCAGGAAGGCGCGCACGCGGCGGCAGAACATGCACCAGTCCTGTTTGTAGAGTACGTACTGTTCGCTCATCTCGGCGATTGTGACACACTGCACGCCGTGGCCAATAGACGCGCTAAACATCACAGACATCACGTGCGGCAAGCCGAGCGGCTGCGGCGGATTCGGATCGGCGTCGCCGCCGCCATGGGCGTGGTGGCGGTCATCCTCGGGGTCGTGGGACTCATCTACGGCACGGGCGCCGACGTGGGGGGCGAACTCGCCGAGGGAGACCACTACCGCGTGGTGGCCGGGGCGGAGGACGCCCAGCGTACCTTGGAAGTCGTCGAGTACTTCTCCTACGCCTGCGTCCACTGCCGGAACTTCGACCCGCTCATCGAGGACTGGAAGGGCACGTTGCCCGAGGGCGTCCGCTTCCGGCGCGCCCACGTGGCCTTCAACCCGAGCGTCGCACTCCTGGCCCGTGCCCACGTCGCGCTGGAGCAGCAGGGAGCGCTAGACGCCAACCACGAGCGAATCTTCCGCGCCCTGCACGACCGCAATCGCCAGTTCGCCACGGCGGAGGCGCTGGCCGACTACGTGGATGGTTTCGGCATTGACCGCGAGGCGTTCCTAACCGCCCTGCGCTCGCCGCGCGTGGCGCGGACCGTCGAGCAGAACGCCCGGGCGTTCCGCGACATGTCGCTCGTGGCGGTGCCGTCGCTCACGGTGGCCGGGAAGTACGTGGTCAACATGGACATCGGGCGCAAGCAGGCGCTCGAAGTTGTCGACGAGTTGTTGCGCGCGGAGTTGGCTAGGCGGGCGGCGGAGCCCGGACAGGGCGCGCCACCGGACGCGGCGAGCGCCGAGGACGACACGGGATAGCGGCAAGCCCGACAACCGTGCCGGGGCGCTTGCCGTAGAATGCGCGTTTCCCCCTCCTTGGACGAAACCATGCCATGTACCGTGTCCGCTCGTTCCTACTCGCCGCCTGCCTCGCCATGCTTGCCGGAGGTTGTGCCGAACCGTCCGAACCGTCCGAACCGGCCGACCCGCCGGCGGAGGATGCCGTAGTGGCGGCGCCAACGGATGGTGCGGCGTTTCTGGAGGAGAACGGCCGGCGCGAGGGCGTGGTGACGCTTCCATCGGGGCTCCAATACGAGGTGCTCGCCGAGGGCGACGGCGCGACGCCGGGTCCCACCAGCATGGTCACCACCCACTACCACGGCACGCTGATCGACGGCACGGTGTTCGACAGCTCGGTACAGCGCGGCCGGCCGGCTTCGTTTCCGGTGAACGGCGTCATCGCCGGCTGGACGGAGGCGCTGCAACTGATGCAGGTGGGCGACAAGTGGCGACTGTTCCTGCCGCCGGAGCTCGCCTACGGCGACCGGGGTGCCGGGGGCGCCATTGGCCCGGGCGCCACCCTCATCTTCGAGGTGGAGTTGCTCGAAGTGCGGTGATGTCCGCGGTCAAGCCGTGATCGGCGCCAGCCGGTTGTGCAGCTCGACGATCCAGGGCGGCAGGATGCTCGGGTCGCCCTGGATGGCCGGCTGCGGCGCGTCCGGGTCCGGTGGCTGTTTCTCGCGCTCGGCTAGGTATTCCGGGGTGTACACGGTGCGGGCGCCGGGCAGGGCGGCTTCATAGTCGCCGCCCATTCGGAGATCGACGTCGTCGCGCTCGCCCGAGCCCACCTCCACGGAATCGCCGTCCACGTAGAAGTACCACGCCGCCGTGCCGGACGGCGCGACATGGGTCGGCGCGCCGGTGAACACCTCGCACACGCTGAACTTGATGTCTGGCGTCCCGTGGGTGGCGATCAGGTCCTCGAGCACCTCGCGCGCGGCGTCCACCCATGCGGGGCCGGCGAAGTCGACTTTGGCCGTCGTGTTCATGCTTGCTCCTTGCTCCGTTGCAGTCGAGGACTACGCGAACGGGTCCGTGCCCGTGTTCACCATATCGCCGACCTTCTCTTGGTCCGGGTCCTCCTTGAAGGGGTAGAGGTGCGTGCCCAGCACCTGCTGCAAAGCCGGGTGCTTCTGGACGAACTGCGGCGACAGGTCGTCCTCCCACATGGTGATGCGCTGCATGTGGCGGCGCATGTAGACCTGCACGAGGGTGACCCGGAGCCCGGGGTTCGTGCGGGGCACGGAGGCGTGCCAGGTCGCCCCGTTCCAGAGGGCGAGGGAGCCGGCCTTGCCGATGAGCGGCACGGTCTGGAAGGGCGTCTTTTCGATGTCCTCCTCGTGCGGCAGGGTGGCGCGGCCGAAACGGTGGCTGCCCGGCACGAAGATGGTGGGGCCGTCCTCCGCGCCGTTGTAGTCCGTACACAGCCAGGACGCGTTGGCGACGTGCGCGATGCTCCCGCCCCCGGGCGGGATGCCGTGGGAGTCGCTGTGCAGGCGGAGCTGCTGCCGGTCGCTGTCGCCGTTGCTGCCGTTGGCCTGGGGCTTAATGATCCAGGTGTGGCCGGAGAGGATGGCGCTGTTGCCGAGCAGCCAGTGGACGAGCGCCAGCATGCGGGGATTCGTGGCGGCTTCGACGAAGACCTCGTCCTCTTCCATCAGGAGCCAGGAGTGCTTGACCTGCTCCTGGGAGATCGACGCGGTGCGGTAGTCGTCGATCTTGATGCCGTTGCGCTTCTCGCACGCCCGCAGGATGGCGTTGCGCAGCCGTTCAACGAAATCCTCGCTGACCCCCATCTTCTCGGGCGGCACGACGGTCATCCCGTACGCTTCGAGTTCGACGACGTGCTTCGTGAGTCCGTACTCGTCGAGTTCCTTGACGAGTGGGTCGACGTTGGGGGAGGTGCCGTATTCCGAGATGTCCATGGTCGTCCGTTTGCCAGTGGTGGTGGGGCCGACGATACTACCGTACATCGAACGAGGTTGAGTACCCATGAGCGGTCCCCTGAGTGCCTATCGCGTCGTCGACCTCACGTCGATGGTTTCCGGCCCCTACGCCACCCAGCTCCTCGCCGACCAAGGCGCGGACGTGATCAAGGTCGAAACCCTGGGCGGCGACCTGATGCGCCATGCCGGTCCCGCCCGGGGCGGGATGAGCGCGGCGTTCCTGTGCAACAACCGCGGCAAGCGCTCCGTCGCCCTCGACCTCAAGCAGGAACGCGCCATGGGCGTCCTCGAGCGGCTGATCGAGACGGCGGACGTGTTCGTGCAGAACTTCCGCCCGGGCGCGGCCGAGCGCATGGGTCTTGGAGAGGAGCGCGTACGGGCGCTGCGGCCGGACATCGTCTACGTATCCATCAGCGGCTTCGGCGAGTCCGGGCCGTACGTCCACAAGCGCGTCTACGACCCGGTGATCCAGGCGCTCTCCGGCGTCATGGACATGCAGGGCGGCAAGGAGTCGCCGCGCTACATGAAGACCATCCTGCCGGACAAGCTGACGGCGGTGACGGCGGCCCAGGCGATCACGGCGGCGCTCCTCGGCCGGGAGCGTACGGGCAAGGGCGACCACGTGCGGCTGGCGATGCTGGACGTCACCGTGGTCTGGATGTGGCCGGACGGATTCCTGAACCACACCCTGATCGGCGAGGGCGTGTCCGACCCGATTCCGATGGACACGTATGACCTTGCCTTCGAGACCTCCGATGGCCACATGGTGGCGTTCGTGGCCTCGGACGACGAATGGCGTGGCTTTGCGGACGCGGTGGGCCGGCCGGAGTTGGTCACGGACGAACGCTTCAAGGATTTGTCGTCACGCGTGGCGCACTACGGCGAGGTGTTCGACGTGATGCGCGAGGCGTTGCGTTCCCGGACCACCGCGGAATGGACGGCCAAGCTCGACGAGGAGCAGGTGCCGACCGCCCGGGTGAACCAGATCGAGGACGTGTTCGAGGATCCGCAGATCGCGCGGAACGCGGTCATTCGCCGCATCGAGCACCCGGAAGGCGGGGCTGCCTGGGAGGCGCGCCCGGCGGCGCGTTTCGATAAGCATGCGCTGGACCCCGGGGCGCCCGCGCCGATGCTCGGGCAGCACACCGAAGAGGTGTTGGCGGAGCTGGGGGTCGACGACGTGGCGGCGCTGCGGCGGGCGTCCGAGGTGGGGTAGCCTCGCGTCCGCGCGGTTGGTGCAGGCAGGACAGGCGATTCGGACATGGGTCCAGCGTGCAGACACGTAGGGGCCTTCCGTAAGGGTAGCCGTATCTGCCTCTGGCCGCGCCGAGGCAGACGGCGAGATTCGTGCCGTGCGGCGTGGGGCCAACTCCCTCGCCCCCGTGTAGGAGTTGGACTCCAGTCGGTCCCGCCCGCCCACTCCGTACGCAATGGAACGCCTCCGCTCGATTCCTAGCCCGTAGCGTGGCCGTTGAAGCACCGGAACACGAAGAAGCTTGCAGGTCACTGTTGAGGCCGCTCGCGCGGGTAAAGCCTGCGCCCACAGCTCGGCACGTGAGATGTCGGATTGGAGCCCAATTCGTGTGATTCTGTCGTTTTTATGCTATAAGGCGCACTTGCATCGCCCAAGCAGGTCCATCATGTTCCTCCGGTTCGCCATATCGAACTACTGTTCGATACACGAGTCGCAAGCGCTGTCATTCGTGGCCTCCTCCCTCAAGGATCGAGACGACGGCCTCATTGAGTGCACTGCAGCTCCATCCGGATCGATCATTCCAGCGATCGTAATCTATGGTCCAAACGCTTCAGGGAAAACCAGCCTCGTTACGGCGATACAGTTCGCACAAGGCGCGATTTTGCACTCGCATGCTAAGGGGGATAGCAAGGGCGGTGTCCCGCGCCAGCCCTTTAAGCTTGATCCTCGGGCCGCTTCCGAGCCCACACGCTGTGAGATTGACTTTGTTCTGAATGGGATGCGGCATCACTATGGTTTCACTGCGACTTCAGAGGAGTTCGAATCAGAGTGGCTTTACTACTTCCCAAGTTCGCATAGAAGGAGGCTCTTTGAAAGAGAGGGCGGCCAGTTCCTCTTCGGCCGAGACTTGGGCGGCCACAACACAGTCATCTCGAATTTGACTAGACCCAACAGCCTATTTGTCTCCACTGCCGCCCAAAACAGGCACGCGTACCTGTCTAAAGTCGTCGACCTCTTCCGCTCGATTCGATTCGTCCGTAACGTCGATGTGCCTGGCGCTGCTGCGATATCCAAACTGAACGAGGAGGGCGGCATGGACGGTCGAGTTATCGCCTTCCTTCGGAACGCTGGCACCGGCGTCGTGAACTACAAACGCCACGAGGTTGAGACTTCCGAGACGGAGCGATTGATCGGTCGAGAGGTTTTCGATCTCTTCCGGCGGATTACGGATTTGGGAGACGAACTTCCGGATCCGCAGGACACAAAGGTAATATACGAGCTCACCCATCGTGCTTCCGATGGAGAACTCGTCCCACTCGACCTGAACGAAGAGAGTGCGGGAACGAGACGCCTGCTGCTCGTGCTTGGCGAAGCATACAGGGCGATTGACCATGGTAGCTTACTGGTAGTGGATGAACTAGATGCGAGCCTCCACACGCACGTCTGCGAAGCCGTCCTTAGGATATTCTGCCACGCCGCGCACAACCCTCTTGGTGCGCAGTTAGTAGCTACTACACATGACACGAACGTCATGAGTCGCTCTATCGGGCAACCCGAAGGACTGCTGCGGCGTGACGAAATCTGGTTTGTTGGGAAGAGCGACGTCGGGGCAACGGAGGTTTATCCACTAACCGACTTCAGTAGCCGCAAGGACGACAACTTCGAGCGGGGATATCTTGAAGGTCGGTTCGGAGCGGTTCCCTTTGATGATCCTGAGGTGGAACGTGGCGAAGCGGGCTAGACGGGGCGTTCCCGATCTCCGTCGGCGTAGGTCGTCCCGGGAGCCGCGAAAGAAGTTCCTGCTATTTTGTGAAGGAAAGAACACTGAACCCCTTTATTTCGAGGCGATTGGGCGGTCATGCGCGAGTACGTTAGTCGACATTAGGAGTGTTCGTGCCGCGGGGGTGCCGCAAACGATTGCCGAAAGGGCCACGGACCATATACGCTCGTTACCTCGGCGTCGAAAGCACTCTTTCGAGGAGAGAGACCAAGTTTGGGCTGTGTTTGATCGTGATGAGCACGAACGTTTCGAAGATGCTGTGCGGCGTTGCTGGGAGGGCGGTGTACAAGTGGCGCGGTCGAACCCATGCTTCGAGCTTTGGCTGCTACTGCACGAACGAGACTTCGACGCGGTGCTGGACCGCCATCAGATGCAAAGGGAACTTGCTAGAGTCCGGCCGGACTACGATAAGAACGGGTCGAAGAGTCTTGACTTTGACGATTTGATCCTGGGGGTTGGGGCGGCGGAAGATCGTGCCCGAACGCAGTTGAGTCGCCGTGCGGAAGAGGGTGTTCCATACAACAACCCCTCAACGACGGTTGGCAAGTTAGTTGCTGCGATTAGAGTTGCGGATGCGAAGTCTCGTTGACGGATTCACTGGAGTGGCCTTAAGTGTACTTGTCGAGCGGAGACTAGTACTTCCAAGGATCAGATCCTGCATGACCTCCGGCCTCGTCGGACTTGACCAGTCCTTGCTTTGGCGATGCTCCTGACCGCGGGGCACTCTGGCCTCACCGCAGCAGCTCGACCCAATGCACCACCGGCGTGTCAGTCGCCTCCGCGAGGTGCATCTGGCAACCGATGTTCCCGGTCGCGACCGCGTCCGGACCATGCTCCGTCAATGCGGCGGCCTTCCGATCCCGCAACGTCGACGAGATCCTAGGCTGTAGGAGCGAGTATGACCCAGCGGAGCCGCAGCATAGATGCGCCTCGCGTACGGGGGCCAGCTCGTACCCAGCGTCCGTCAGTAGCCTCTCGACAAGCCCCGCAATCTTCTGCCCATGCTGCAACGTGCAAGGCGCATGCCACGCCACGCGGTCGATGTCGGGCCGTTTCTCGAACGTGAAGTCGGCCAGCAACTCGGCAACGTCGTGCATCTTGGCCCCGAACTCCTGCGCGGGCTTCCCGTACAACGGATCATCCCCGAGCAAGTGCCCGTAGTCCTTCAGCGTGACGCCGCACCCGGTCGCCGTCGAGACGATGCGGTCCGCGCTTCGCCAGTCCACCTCGTCGAGATTGCGCCGCATGGCGGTCCGCCCGTCCTCCACGTCGCCAAGGTGCAGGGCGAGCGCACCACAGCAGCCCTCCTTGGCGTCGGTGCGGACGGACAGGCCCCGGCTGGTCAACAAACTTACCAGGTGCCGGTTGGTCTCCGGGGTCGTCACCCGCTGGACGCAGCCTTGCAGCAGGAGAACGTCTCCGCTGCCACCTGCCGCCTCCTCCGCTTCCGGCCGCCGGATCAGGCTCCGCAGACGTTTCGGGGCAAACCGCCGGAACGTCGCGCCAAGCTGAAGCCAGCGCCGCAGCCACTTGGGCGACGCGATCACGTCCTTGAGCCAGCGACGCACGAGGCGTTCCGTCCAGGGCCGCTTGAGGCCGTCTTCAACGAATCCGCGCCCGATCTCCAGCAATTCGCCGTAGCGCACGCCGGAAGGGCAGGTCGTCTCGCAGGCGCGGCAGGTGAGACAGCGGTCGAGGTGCGCCCGTGCGGTGGCGTTGGGCGTCCCGGCCTCGAACATCTCCTTCATGAGGTAGATGCGGCCGCGGGGTCCGTCGAGTTCGTCGCCGAGCACCTGGTAGGTGGGGCAGGTGGCGTTACACATGCCGCAGTGCACGCAACTGCGCAGAATGGCATCGGCGCGCGGGCCTTCGGGCCGGGCCAGGAAGTCGGGGGCGAGTTCAGTCCGCATCGGCCGTCGCGCGGGGGTTCAGGATGCCGTCGGGGTCGAAGGCCGCCTTCACGCGCTGCATGTACTTGGCGATGGCGGGAGATGCCCGGAGCGGTCCGCCGCCGCCCCACTTTGTCGCGAAGCCCTGGTGTGCGCGGGCTTCCGTTTGCACGGTGTCGTCGTCGGCGTCCGTCCACCACCACGTTTGGGCCCCGGCCCACTCGATGAGCGCGTCCGGCGCGGCGAACGCGGCACCCCGGGGCAGAGACAGGCGCCACAAGGTTCCGTCCGCGCGGTCGAAGAAGGGATGCCGGTGGTCCCGCACCGCGTCGAAGAACCCGTCGTCCTCTGGCGCGATGTCGAGACCGAGCGCGTCGCGGGCATGCCGAACGCCGGCCGGGCTGCCGGCCAGGCGGATGCGCAGCACGCCATCCACGTGGCACGTCGCCGTGACGGGCAGGGGCGCCCGCAGGATGCCGCGCACGATGGCGGCGCCTGCGTCGGCGGTGCAGGGCTTGGCGAGGACGGCCACGGCCTCCGGCATCGGCTGCACGCGCATGCTCACCTGCAGCAGTAGCCCGAGCGTGCCGAACGCGCCGGTCATGAGCCGCGACACGTCGTATCCGGCCACGTTCTTCAGCACTTGGCCCCCGAAAGCCAAACGTTCGCCCAGGCCGTTGACCACGTGGACGCCGAGCACGGCGTCCCGGACGGAGCCCAGCCAGGGCCGTCCGGGGCCGGCGAGACCCGTGGCCACGGCACCGCCGACGGTGCCCGAGCCTCCGAACCGGGGTGGATCGCAAGGCAGCATTTGGCCTTGGCCATGCAGCGCCCGGTCGAGTTCGTCGAGCGCCATGCCGCTGCGCGCCGTGACGACGAGTTCGTCGGGGCGGTAGGCGACGATGCCCGTGTGGCGTAGCGTCGAGAGGCTTGCCGCGGAGGAGGTTGCTGATGGGGCGAGGAACGCCTTGCTCCCGGTTCCGCGAATGATGATCGGCGTTTCGGTAGAGCGGGCAGCGGTGATCGCGGCGCGCAGATGCTCCGAGTCGTCGCGCTCCGACGGTGTGGCCTGCGTGGGCGTCGCGGCGTCTTGGGTCGATTCCATCAGCGAATCCGGCGTGCGCCCGCCATCAGAACCGCTCCAACTCGGGATTCGGCAACGCGCCGCCGTGTACGTGCATTCCGCCGATTTCGGAACATCGTGCGAGGGTCGGAATCGCCTTGCCGGGGTTCATCAATCCGGCGGGGTCGAAGGCGGCCTTCAGGCGGTGGAATTGATCGAGCTCCCGGGCGTCGAACTGCACGCACATCTGATCGAGCTTCTCGACGCCGACGCCATGCTCCCCCGTCACCGTGCCGCCCACGGCCACGCACAGCGTGAGGATGTCGCCGCCTAGGGCCTCGGCCTTCTCGAGCTCGCCGGGGCGCGCGGAGTCGTACAGGATGAGCGGGTGCAGGTTGCCGTCGCCGGCGTGGAAGACGTTCGCCACGGGCAGTCCATAGCGTTGCGAGAGCGCGGCGATCTCGGCCAGCACGGCGCCGAGTTCGCTGCGGGGGATCGTGCCGTCCATGCAGTAATAGTCGGGCGCGAGCCGTCCGGCTGCGGGGAACGCCGCCTTGCGCCCGCGCCAGAACGTCTCGCGTTCGGCTTCGGTCGCCGCGAGGCGGGTCTCCGTGGCGCCGGCGTCGTCTAGGATCGCGCGTACGCGTGCGATGTCCGCCTCCACTTCGGCCTCGATACCGTCGAGCTCGCAGAGCAGGATGGCGGCGGCGTCGCGGGGATAACCGGCGTGGGCGAAGTCCTCCGCTGCCTCGATGGCGAGCGCGTCCATCATTTCGAGGCCCGCCGGAATGACGCCTCCCCGGATGATGGCCGCGACTGCGTCGCCTGCCTGGCGAATATCGTCAAAGGCGGCGAGCAGCACGCGCTTGACCGCGGGCTCCGGCAGCAGCTTGACCACCACTTCCGTGACGACGCCCAGCATGCCCTCCGAGCCGATCATGGCGGCGAGCAGGTCGTAGCCCGGGGCGTCGAGGGTCTTGCCGCCGAGCACGAGTTCGTCGCCCTCGATGGTCTGCACGGTGATGCCGAGCACATTGTGCACCGTCAACCCGTACTTCAGGCAGTGTACGCCCCCCGAGTTCTCGGCCACGTTGCCGCCGATACTACAGGCGAGTTGGGACGAGGGATCGGGCGCGTAATAAAGCCCGTGTTCCGCGACGGCTTCGGTGATTGCGAGGTTTGTCACGCCGGGTTGCACGCGGGCGGTGCAGGTGTCGGTGTCGACCTCGAGCACCTGATTCATCTTCGTCAGCGTCAGGAGCACGCCGTCCGCCAATGGCCGCGCGCCCCCGGAGAGCCCCGTGCCCGCGCCTCGGGTCACGGTCGGGGTGTTGTGCTCGTGGCAGATGCGCAGGACGGCGCGCACCTGTTCGACCGTCTCCGGCAGCACGACGACCCATGGCTTCTGACGGATCGCGGTCAGGCCGTCCGTCTCGAAGGGACCGAGTGCCCGGGTCTCGGTGATGACGCTGGCCGCCGGGAGGCTGCGCTTGAGCAGTTCGATGACGCGGGGGTCGCGCATGATGGTTGGGTTCGGGGCTCAGCCGGGCGTTTTGGGCATTGTACGGGTTGCGTGCGGAGGGAGCAGGGTTAAAGGCCGGCGTAGGACTGCCGGGTGAATGGATCGGAGCCGGGCCGAAGACCGGCCGGACGCGCGAAGGGCGAAAAACGCACAGAACGACGGGCGGATTTCTGGCATGAATTTTGGTCTGGCTGTGGCACAACGTGGGTTTTGCAGCCGCGTTGCGCCGACCCATGCCGGAAGCCGTCACCGCCATTGGTTTGGTCCCGTCTCCCTTACCGGGCTGGCCCGCCTGTGCTAGCGTTCCGCACATCGCGTTGCGGCCCGAAGCGGGAGTTCGCCATGTCGGAAGCCGAAGCCGTTCCCGTCCCGGACGAGGCGAAGACGCCACCGCGCGCCAGACCACGTCCTGCGGCGAAGCCGTCGCTCTACGACTACCCGGCGTCGGACGGTAAGCCGATGGGCGAGACGCCGTGGCACCTGCGGGCGATGCTGGAGGCCGTCGGGATGCTGACGGAGTTCTTCCGCGACCGCCCCGACGTCTACGTGGGCGGCAACATGATGATGTACTACGTGGAGGACGACACCGACACGAGCGTGTCGCCGGACGTGTTCGTGACGTTTGGCGTGCCGAAGCTGCCGGAGCGGCGCGTGTGGCGCACCTGGGTGGAGGGCGGCCGGTTCGCGGACTTCGTGCTGGAGATGACGTCGGAGAGCTCGAAGCTCAGGGACGCGGGACCGAAGAGGGACCTGTTCGCGCGTTTGGGCGTGCGGGAGTACTGGCAGTTCGACCCGGAGGGGAAGTACCTGAATCCGAGGCTGAAGGGCCATCGACTCGACGCGCGGGGTCACTACCAGCCATTGGTTTTGGAGGAACGCGATGGCTTCCTGTGCCACGGGAGCCTGCTCGGGTTGGAGTTGCGCCTGGAGGGCGGGCGGCTGCGACTCTTCGACCCGGCGCGGCGGGAGTACCTGCGCACCCAGGAAGAGGAGCGTCGCGCCCGCGAGCACGAGGAACGGGAGCGCCGCAAGGTGGAGGCGGCATTCCGGGCAGTCGAAGCAGAGAACGCGGAGCTTAGGCGGCGGCTGCGTGAACGCGGGAGTGACACGTGAGCGGTACGGGCGCACGCCCAGGTAGCTGGGGAGTGGATTCGTGAACACGGTCATCAAGAACGCCCGCATGGTCAACGAGGGCACCATCACCGAGGGTGACCTGGCGATTCGCGACGGTCGCATTGATCGCATCGGCGGCGTCATCGACGGCGACCGGGAGATCGACGCCAACGGCGCGTGGCTGATCCCAGGCATGATCGACGATCAAGTGCACTTCCGGGAGCCCGGCTTCGAGTACAAGGCCGAGATCGCCACGGAGTCCCGCGCGGCCCTCGCCGGCGGCATCACGAGCTACATGGAGATGCCGAACTGCCTGCCGCAGACGGTGACCGCGGAGGCGCTGGAGGACAAGCATCGCCGCGCCGCCGCGAAGTCCATGGCGAACTACGCGTTCTACTTCGGGGCGACGAACGACAACCTGGAGGCCATCAAGGCCGTGGATACCTCGCGGGCCTGTGGCGTCAAGGTGTTCATGGGCGCATCGACCGGGAACATGCTCGTCGACGATCCGGTGACGTTGGACGGCATCTTCGCCTCCACGCCGCTGGTCATCGCGACCCACTGCGAGGACACGCCGACGATCCTGGCCAACGAGGCGCGGGCGCGGGCCCGCTACGGGGACGACATCCCGTTCGAGGTGCATCCCGAGATCCGCTCGGAAGAGGCGTGCTGGAAGTCGTCCAGCCTTGCCGTGGAACTCGCGCAGCGCCACGGCAGTCGCCTCCACGTCCTGCACCTGACGACCGCCCGCGAAATGGCGCTGTTCGAGCCCGGACCGATCGAGGACAAGCGCATCACCGCGGAAGTCTGCGTGCATCACCTCCACTTCGACGCGAGTGCGTACGCGGCGAAGGGCGCGGACATCAAGTGCAATCCGGCGGTCAAGGACGCGAGCGACCGGGCGGCACTGCGCGCGGCGGTGGCGGAGGACCGCATCGACATCGTGGCGACGGACCATGCGCCACATACGCGGGAGGAGAAGGCGGGATCCTACCTGGAGGCGCCTTCGGGGTTGCCGTTGGTTCAGCACGCGCTGTTGATGCTCTTTGATCTCTTTCCGGTGACGACGGTGGTGCAGAAGACGGCTCATGCGCCGGCGTTGCGGTTCGAGGTGCTGGAGCGGGGGTTCCTGCGCGAGGGGTATTGGGCGGATCTGGTGCTGGTCGACCCGTACGGGCGGACCGTGGTGGATGACGAACCGGTGTTCTATAAGTGTGGCTGGACGCCGTTTTCGGGGGTCACGTTCGGGGCGCGGATCACGCACACGTTCTTGAATGGGCGGCTCGTGTATCGGGACGGGGAGGTGGTGGCGATGGAGCCGGGGATGGCGCTGGAGTTTGACCGTGGCTCCCCGTAAGGGGCGATCTGGCGTTCGCCTGTGGTCAGTGATCTGCGCTTGGGCCCTCTATCCTCTCCACGAGATCCTTCTCACGAGCGACGTAACGCAACGGCTTTGAGACCTTGTCCAGCACGCGCTCCTCAAGCAGGCGCCGTATCCAGGCATCGGCTGTAGGCTTGGTCACTCCGAGTGCATCCGCGATCGCCGCAGCTTGCTTCGGTTCCACGCAAATCGCCGCTGCAAGGGAACGTACCTTTCGATACAGGGCTTGGGCGGGATCGGCGGTTTCGTCTTCCGCCTCGGTGGGCGATCCCGCTTTCCTGGTCCGTGACGGCTCCCCGGCCGTGGCGTCCGGTTGACTCGATGTGGAGCTGGAGTCGCCACCTTTCGAACTCGTACCGAACACCGGATCGTCGAGCCCGTGCAGCCAGCACCCTCCGAGTTCGACCAGCTTGGGATTGCCGGAATCCTCCGCCTCGGGTCGCTTGACCCACAGCGGCACCCATTCTTTCTTCAGGTTCTCCACCGCGCCGTTCCACGTCCCGCCGCGGCCGGCGGTGCTACATACAACGATGGCGTCGTGGGCAAGGCAATACACGTACTTGTTGCGCGCCATGGCGTTGCCAACCACGAAAGGCGCCTCCGGATTGAACGGCGAGACGAGCGCCAGAGCCCCGGACATCAGGTGTTGGCGGTACTTGGTCGACGTCGCGGCCCGAAGGAGGTTCTCCGCCAGCACGCCGACAGCGGTCCCTTCGGCATGGAGCGCGCCGAACATCGCGGCGTGATCCACGCCCGCTGCGCCACCCGAAACGACCAACTCTCCGCATTCGGCGGCGCGGCGACCGATGTGGGCGGCGAAGTCGATGTCCGCATCGCAAGCATGTCTCGAGCCGACGACCGCGATGCTGCTCGCGCTCAGCAGCTCTCTGTTCCCACAGCCGAACAGGATCGCCGGCGCGGCGCGTTTCAGGCGGTGTTTCAGGCGGCGGGGATAGTCGGCGTCCGATCGCGTGACCACCCACAATCCGGCCCTCTGCCACTTCTCCAGCGCGAATCCGAGTGCCGCGCCCCGGTCTAGTAGGGCCCGGATTCGCTCGACGGTTAGCTTGGGATGCTCCCAATGCTCGAGCACGTGCGACAGGTTGCAGTTCAGCAGATCGGCCGGTCCGAGCGCCTGGTCCTTGAGCCACCCGGCGAATTCGCCCCATTCCACAGGCGTCAGCGGCTTGGCCGTCGCCGCCTTGGACTTGCCAAAGGACACGTTGAGCAACATGACCGCTTCGGTCTCGCGGGTCACTTCCACGTCAGCCTCCGGGGCTCGCCGTGGCGAGTGCGAACGGGAGCACCGCCGTAGAGCCGGCTTCCAGGAGGAGCGCCGCAACGACCGTGAGCGTCCACTTGGAGTCCACGATGTCGTCCACCAGCAGGACGGTACCCTCCTGGACCTGGCCTTCAAGGGCGAAGGCGCCGTCGAGATTATGGCACTGATGGAATCTGTTCTGCTGCGCCTTCTGAGGAGCGTTGTCCCTCGCCTTCACCACCACTGGAACAAAAGGCAGCGACAGCGCTGTTGCCAAGCGGCTTGCGTAGTCCGGCACCAGCGTGGAATGGCGATTCGACGGCACGCAGGTGACCCAAGCTGGCCGGGGATCAGGTCGCCAGCGGTCCATGATCATCTCCGCCGCTGCCTCGACAAGTTCGTCTCCGAAGCGACCGGCATGCTTGTCGCGTGCCACGATTTCCCCCCAACCGGCATCGCCCCACCTAGAGAGGACTCGTCCTGTCTCCGCGCGTAGTGCGGCCGGTAGATTCCCCGACCAGCCATACTCCGGAAACGATCCCTTCACCGCTTGCCTGTTGCATGTCAGCGGCATTTCGGCGTGGCGGAGAAACCGGGTGGCGACGACCACAGTTTCGTGGGAAATCGATGTGTCGACAATGGGACTGCCCATGCATGACGAGCACTTTCCGCACGGCTTCGGTTCGGGATCGTCCAGCGCTTCTGCCAGGAACAGCATCAGGCATCCCGGCTCGTCGACGTAAGACTGGACCTGTTGCCACTCCTCTTCCCTCTGCGCGGTCAAGCGTTCTACCCGCTCGCTATCGATCCGGTAGGGAACGGCAGTTCGTCGCCATTTGGTGCCGTCCTTGATGATCGGTGCCGGATTGTCCACCGACAGTACCTTAAGGACCTTTTCGATCTGGCCATGGCGCAGGTTCAACTCCTGCTCCAGCTCGCCGATGGTCAGACCCTCCTCGCTCTCCAGTGCGCCAAGCACGTCGCTCACCCATTGTTCATCGGGAAACGCGGTCCGGCGGAAGTACTCATGGATCTCACCGTCTTCCACGCCCGATAGGAGCACCCCAACTGCCCGATCGATTCCGCGTCCCGCGCGCCCGACCTGCTGGTAGTAGGCAATGATCGAGCCGGGCGCTTGGTAATGCACTACAAATCCGAGGTCGGACTTGTCGTAGCCCATGCCGAGAGCTGTCGTCGCGACCAAGGCCTTCACCTCGTTGCGGTCGAGAGTACGCTCTAGATGTTCGCGGTACGCGTTCGAATCCTCGAATCCTCCGTGGACGACATCCGCGTGGTACGGATGGACGAGGACGCCCCGTTCATTGAGCTAGGCGGAGACCTGCTCGGCATCCCGTTGGGTCAAGGCGTAGATGATGCCCGTGCCGGGGAGTTCGTCGATGTGTTCGGCAAGCCAGGCGAGACGCTCCGCCTGCGTCGCCAGGCGAAGCGTCTGCAGGTGCAGACTCTCGCGCATCAACGGCCCTCGTTGCACGCCGACCTCGCCCAACTGCTGCGTCGCATCATCGATGACGCGGTCGTTGGCGGTCGCGGTAGTGCCGACGATCGGGACGTTCGCCGGCATTCGTCGCAGCACACTCCCAAGCCGCCGGTAGTCGGGCCGGAAATCGTGGCCCCAGTCCGATATGCAGTGCACCTCGTCCACGACGAGCAGCCCGATGCGCTCCGATACAGGTAGCAGCAGTTCATCCACGAAAGTCTCGTTCGCCAGGCGTTCCGGCGAGATGAGCAGCACGTCCGCCTCGCCCGACAGGATGGCGCGGTGCAGTTCTGGCCACTCTGAACGGTTGGTGGAGTCGATGGAGATCGCGCGGATGTCCATGCGTCGGGCAGCCTCGACCTGGTTTCGCATCAGGGCCAGCAACGGCGACACGATCAAGGTCGCGCCTGAACCGCTGTCGCGGAGCATGCGAGTCGCGACGAAATAGACCGCGCTCTTACCCCAACCAGTACGCTGGACCAGGAGCAACCGTTCTCGACGGTTCACCAAGGCATCGATTGCCTCCCACTGCCCGTCTCGAAACTCGGCGCTCTGGTTGTTGAGCAAGCGCCGTAGGAGCTTGAGCGCTGCCGCTCGGTCGGTCATCCCCATCCCACCTATCCTAGTCCCGCTTCGACAGCGGGCTCCTGCGGGCCGGGCCCTAGAACATCGTGTTGTCGTTCTCCGAAGACTCGGGAATGACCTGTAGCACGTCCCAGTGCTCGACGATCCGGCCGCCATCGTCGAAGCGAAAGATGTCGATCCCCGCGTAGTCTTGGTCGCCGGGCCAGGTCTGATGGCAGTGCAGCACCACGAGGTCGCCCTCCGCGACCGCGCGCCTGAACTCGACGCGCTTCCCCGGGAACTCCGCGGCCATGCGCTCGAAGTACTCGACGAATGCCTCCTTGCCGTCGCCGACGTGCGGGTTGTGTTGGATGTAGCGGTCGCCGACGTACTCCTTGATCGCTTCTCGCGGCCGGCACTCGTTGAACATCAGGCCGTAGAACGCCTTGGCGTTGCGCTTGTTGTCGGTGGGGTCAGAGGGCATCCCAAACGTTCGCTCGCACGCTCCGCGCGGGATTCAGGCGCTCGCCTCCCGAAGATCAGGCAACTGGTAGCGGTCCGCCTCAAGCCCCGCCCGAACCGTCTTCTTGTCCATCTTGCCCGTCGACGTGAGGGGGATCGAGTCCACGTAGAGCACCTCATCGGGGAGCTGCCACTTCGCGAACGTGTTCGCGCAGTGGGCGAGAATGCGGTCGGCCGGAACCTCCGCGCCATCGTCCAGGATGACGAGCGCTACCGGCCGCTCGTCCCACCGCGGATGCGGCTGGGCCACCACGCACGCTTGGGCGACGCCCGGCAGCGCCACGATGTGATTCTCCAGGTCCACCGACGAGATCCACTCGCCGCCTGATTTGACGAGGTCCTTCGAGCGGTCGGAGATGATCAGGTAGCCGTCCGCGTCGATCTTGCCGACGTCGCCTGTGATGAGCCAGTCGCCGTGGAAGCGCCCGGGCTGCGGGTTGCGGTAGTACTCCGAACAGATCCATGGTCCGCGTATCAGGATCTCGCCCACGGTCTCACCGTCGTGGGGCAGCCGGTTGAACTCCTCGTCGAAGATGTCGAGTTCGAGCCCCGGCATGAGCTGTCCCGCCTTGGCGACGTTCTCGAACTGCCGGTCCTCGGGCAGGTCCCGGTGGGAGTACTGCATGACCTTCCGCGATAGCGTGGCGAGGGGGCTTGTCTCCGTCATGCCCCAGCCCTGGATCATCTCGACGTCGAGGGTGTCCCAGTACCAGCGGATCAACGACGGGGGCGGGGCGGAGCCGCCGCACGTGAGGCGCCCAAGGCTCGATGTGTCGTAGGCGTCCGGATTGGCCTCGTAGGCGGCCTTCACGCCCTGCCAGATCGTCGGCACGCCCGCCGAGATGGTCACGCCCTCGTCCACCATCAGTTGCAGGAGCCGCGCCGGGTCCATGAAGCGGTGGGGCAGAACCTGCTTGCAGCCGAGCATCAGGGCCGCCCAGGGGACGCCCCAGCCCATGGCGTGGAACATCGGCACGACGCCGCACACGGTGTCGGTGGCGGACAGCGCCATCGAGTCCGTCATGCAGATCGCCATGGTGTGCAGGTACTGGGAGCGGTGCTCGTACTCGACGCCCTTGGGATTGCCCGTCGTTCCGCTCGTGTAGCAGAGGCCGAGCGGCGCGTTCTCGTCCAGGTCCGGCCAGTCGTAGCGCGTCCGCTTGCCGGCGATGAAGTCCTCGTAGTCCACGGCGGGTGCGACGGTGGTCGACCAGTCCTCGAAGCCCTCGCTCGGAACGACCACCACCTTCTCGACGGTCGGGATGCGCCCGGCGAGCTTCTCAAGGACGGGCAGCGCGTCGGCGTCGGCGATGATGAGCCGGTCCTCGGCGTGGTTGATGATGTACTCGAGGTCGCGGTCCGAGAGGCGGATGTTGATCGTGTGCAGCACGGCGCCCATGCCCGCGGTGGCGTGGTAGGCCTCAAGGTGTTGCGATCCGTTCCAGAGGAACGTGCCCACGCGGTCGCCGATCCGGATGCCGGCGTCCGTCAAGGCATGCGCCAGTTGGTGCGCCCGGTTCTGCGTTTCGGCGTAGGTCTGACGGCGGGTACCGGTCGCGGTGGCGGTGACGATCTCCACGTTCGGCGCGAGGGTGGCGCCGCGATCGATGATGCGCGACATCGACAGGGGGGTGTGCTGCATGCCCATGGGGCGCTCCGGGTGTCCGTGGGGGGAAGGGGCGGGATTTTACCCCGGTTGCCGGCGGGCATCGGCGAGGGATGGGCCGTGGCGGTCAGGTGGGCGGTCGCTCCCGAAGCGCCCGCTCCAGTTCCGCGATGCGGGCTTGGGCTGCCTCGAGGTCACGCTCCCGGTTCCGTGATTCCTCCCACGACTCCACCATGTCCGGCAGGTACCGGGCAGTTACGGGATCAACGAAGCGCAGGCGTTCCTCGGCGAGGCGCAGGTCGAGCCCCAGCGCCGGGCTGCGTATGGAACGGCCGTCCGGCGACTCCGTCGCGGGGAGGGGCACGTAGGATCCGCCGATCAGGCGATGCCCGGCCAATGTGGGCTGCATGAATCGTCCGTGCGGGTCGTACAGCCAGTACTCGCCGACGCCCAGCGACGTGTACAGCGCCCTCTTCTCGCCCAGGTCCTTGCGCCACGTGCTCGGCGAAAGGATCTCCAGGATGAAGTCCGGCATGCCGCCCGGCTCCTCCCACAGCTTGTAAGTCATGCGCCGGTGGTTGGCGGCACCGAACACCACGAACACGTCGGGCGCGATACGGTTGTCGGGGTTGCCCTCCTCCAAGTAGATGAACAGGTCGCCGGACGCGTACACATCGGGGCGGTCGCGGAACCAAGCCTGTAGGGCCGGGCGGGCGTAGCAGAACGTGTCGGCCTGGTAGTCGGCGTCCGGCATCGGCAACCCGTCAGTTTCCGGATACTCGACCGGGTGGACGGTGAGGGTTTCGGCCATGGGCGGTGCCTCCTGGTGGGCTCGGCGCCAGTGGACGCTGTGGTCGGGACGGTAACACGGGGGCGGCTCGCTCCAAAGCACGGCGGACGCATGACGTTGGAACGAGCGATCATGAACCCCTCTCAGTCTCGAGCGAAGGAGCCATCTCGCACAAGGAGATTGAGACAAGGCGGAAATCGACTTAGGCCGAGACCCTGAGTGCCAATGGGTAATCGGCGTTACCCGAACGCCCGCTCCGCCTGCGTCCGCGCCCACTTGTAGTCGGCCTTGCCGTTGGGTGCGCGGCGCACCTCCTCGACGAAGACCACCTGCTTGGGCAGCTTGTAGCCGGCCAGATGGTCGCGGGTGAAGTCGATCAGTTCCTGCTCGTCGATGTCCTCGCGTTCCTCCACGGAGGCGACGGCGACCACGCGCTGGCCGAACCGTGCGTCGGTGAGCCCGACGACCAGGCAGTCGTAGATGGACGGATGCCGCTTGACCGCCTCCTCGACCTCTTCGGGGTACACCTTCTCGCCGGCGGTGTTGATGCAATTGCTGCCGCGGCCGAGGAGGGTGATGGTGCCGTCCGGTTCCACCGTCGCGTAATCGCCGGGGAAGCTGTAGCGGACGCCGTCGATCTCCCGGAAGGTGGCGGCGGACTTCTCCGGATCCTTGTAGTAGCCGACGGGGACGAGCCCGCTGGTGGCGAGCTTGCCCATCTCCCCCGATCCGGGCACGACCTCGTGGCCATCGTCCGCGAAGACCTTGACGCCGGGATTGATCTGGAAGCGGGCGGTCTGCGTGTGTTCCTCCCGGCTGGCGACGGACGAGCCGATGCCGCCCTCGGTGGAGCCCATCGCGTCGACCAAGCGCATGTCGTGGTGCGCCAGCAGCCCTTCCTTCACTTCGGTGCTCCACATGACGCCGCTCGAGACGATGCTCCCCAGGGAGGACAGGCCATAGGGGTTGCCGCGTTTCGCCGCGTCGTCCAGGGCGTCGAGCATCGGCTTCGCGAAGGCGTCCCCTACGATGGTCACGCTGGTACACCCGTTGCGCTCGACCTCGCTCCAGATCAGGTGGGGGTCCAGTCCGAGCTTGGGGATGGTGACCACGGTCCCTCCCGTCAGGAGCGGCACCATCGAGCCGAGCCACATCCCGGTACCGTGCATCAGCGGGCAGGCGGCGAGACTGACGGTGAACGCATCCGCGTCGCGCACCGCCTCGATGACCGCGGGGATGTCTTCGACGCTCGAGGGGACCGACAGCCCCATGCTCTGGACCGCGCCCATCATCACGGAGATGAACTGACCATGGGTGTACATCACGCCCTTGGGCATGCCCGTCGTGCCGCCCGTGTAGAGCATGTAGGTCTCGTCGCTCGAACGCTCGACCCGCCCCAACGGGCGGTGGTCCCGGATGGCGCGTTCGTAGTCGACGGCGTCGGCCAACAGCGCCTCGGTGCCGTCGTCGACCTGGACGTAGAGCTTGACCTTGGGCAACCGGTTCCGAATCTCCCAGATGCGGGCCGCGTAGCAGGCTTGGAAGAAGACGGCCTCGGCGTCGGCGTTTTCGAGGAGGTAGACGAGTTCGTCCGCCTTGTAGCGGTAGTTCACGTTGATGGGGACGCCCCGCACCTTGAAGATGCCGTACTGCGCCTCCAGATACTCGTTGGAGTTGTGTAGGTAGATGCCGACCTTCGCATCGTGTCCGATGCCGTGGGCGTCGAGCAGGGCGGCGATCCGCGCGGCCCGGTCGTCGTACTGGCGCCAGGTGCGCGTGGCGTTCCCCGAGATCAGCGCGGGCCGATCGGGAATCAGGTCCGAGATGGTCTCCCAGACGGACGCGAAGTGCAGTTCCATGGCCTAGCCCCAAAGCGTTGAGCGCGGGAAGGTAAAGGAAAGCGGCGAAACGTGCCATCCGGCATTGGCCCGCCTTCATGCGGAGCCGGATATTGGCGGAGGTTCCGCCAAAAGCAGGCATGTCTCGCCACCAGAGTGGTCGGCGTGTGGGGCGGGCGAGGGAAAACCGGTGTTCGTTCAACGCCTTGCGCGGGGCGAGAACTTGGCACGGTGTTTGAACGACAAATGGCGGACAAGCTACGAAAGCGGATTACGAAGATGTTCAGGCTGTCGAGAATTCACGCGCCGCGGGCGACGTTCGCGGCCATCGCGTTGCTCGCCGTGGTGCTGCTTGCGTTCGGCCTCGTCGCCGATGCGCACGTGGCGGAGCCGTCCGTGGCGGTTCTGCCGGAGACCGGAAGCGCCGCCGTGTTCGGGTTTTTCCTAGCGTCGGTCGGCTTGTGAGGGAGGCACGCATGGAACGCTTTGAGACGGCATCGGAAAGGCGTGGGCGCCGCTTGCGCCTCGACCGTGACGAGGGTTGGCTCGCCGGCGTCTGCGCGGGGTGTGCGGGCTACTTCGGCATCGATCCCGCGTTCGTGCGGGTCGGTGCGGTGGTGACGGCCCTGTTCCTGCCGAAACTCATGATCGCGACGTATCTCGTGGCGTGGTTGGTGTTGCGGCATCGTTAGCGGCGTCGCCTACCCCCCGGATGCCCCGAGCAGGAAGTTGAGCATCCAGCGGCCCACCACCGCTTGGTCGGTGCGGCGCGACAGAGAAGCGATCCCGGGGGCGTAGGCGTCCCCCAGTAGTGGCTCGCGAAAGTCCATCAGGGCGCGCGCATAGCCCTTCTCGAACTCGGGGTGGCCCTGGAAGGTCAGGAAGTGGTCACCCAGCGCGAACGCGCCGAAGGGGCAGAAGTCATTCGATCCGAGGAGCCGGGCACCGGGCGGTAGGCGCACGACCTGGTCCTTGTGGCTCGACAGCAGCGACACTGCCTGGCGTGCGGGGCGCATCCACGGTGCCTCGTCCACGATGTCCACGCGATGCACGCCCACGCCCCAGCCGACGGCGGCGGCTCGGGCCTCTCCGCCGAGGGCGTGCGCGACGAGCTGGTGCCCGAAACAGATCCCCACCGTTCTCTTGCGTGCCTCGTGGAGCACGCGCACGTAGTCCGACAACTCCGAGATCCAGGGGAGGTCCGCATAGACGCTCTCGCGGGAGCCGGTGATCACGTAGCCGTCGCAGGCGTCGATCTGGCCCGGGTAGCTCCCGTGCTCGACATCGAAGACGGAAAAGTCCACGGGTATGGAGGCATCGGCCGCCGCCCGCGACAGCAACGACCGGAACATGCCCGGGTAGCCTCCGAACGCGTCCTGGAACTCCTCGCGCACGGAGTCGGCCTGCAATATGCCGATCTTTCGGCCGCTCATATGATTTCGAAATACCGGGCGAGCTGCCAATCCGTCACGGTGCGCTCGGCCTCGCGGCTCTCCCAATCCCGGCTCGTGACGTAGTGGTCCACGAAGGCGTCCCCGAACAGGTCTCGGGCCGCGCCCGAACCCTCGAAGCGGCCGGTAGCGTCCCGCAGGGTGGAGGGGAAACGCATCGCCGGAGGCAGGCCATCCTCGGCGTCGTAGCCGTTGCCGACGACGGGGTCGGGGGGTTCGATCCGCTGCTCGATGCCGAGCACGGCGGCGCCGACCGCGGCGGCCGCCGCGAGATAGGGGTTCGCGTCGGCGCCACAGACGCGGCACTCGATGCGTTGCGCCGAGGCGCCACCGGTGATGACGCGAAAGGCGGTGGTGCGGTTGTCGAATCCCCAGGTCGCCGCGGTCGGTGCCCAGGCGCCCTTCACGAGGCGCGTGTAGCTGTTCACGGTGGGGGCGAGCATCGCAAGGAGTTCGGGGACGTAGCGCGTCAGTCCGCCGATGGCATGTCGTAGCGTGGCCGGCAGCGCCGCCGCGTTCGTCGCGGCCGGGGCCTCGCCCGGCACCGCGAAGGCATTGCCGCCGTCGTCGTCGAGCAGCGAAAAGTGGAAGTGGCCGCTCTGGCCGGGGTAGTCCATCGACCACTTGGCCATGAACGTGGCGATGGCCTCGTGCCTGGTGAAGAACACCTTGCTGAACGTCTTGAAGAGCGTCGCCCGGTCGGCGGGCGAGAGGCCGAGGGATGGCGCGAGGGCACCCTCCCAGACGCCGGGTCCGGTCTCGCAGTGCAGGCCCTCGAGGGGGGTGTCGATGGCCTCGCAGTAGTCCATCAGCCCCCGGAACAGGTCCGACTGGCCGGAGGCCCGCAGCACCGAGTAGCCGAAGGCGCCGGGCGTCAGCGGACGTAGGTCGTGGTAGTGCTTGTCGCGCACGGAGTGCGGCGTTTCGGCGAACACGAAGAACTCGTACTCGAAGCCCGCCTTCGGGACGAGCCCGTGTCCGGCGGCGCGGTCGAGGACCCGGCGCAGTGTCGAGCGGGGGCATACCGGGTGGTAGTCGTCTCCCTCGCCCGCGAACTCGCCGATGAAGTAGGGCACGCCCTCGTCGGGCAACCATCGTTCGGTATCGGTCACGAGGCGATAGTCGGCGTCCGGAAAGCCCGTATGCCAGCCGGTGAACGAACCGCGGTCGTAGAGCTCGTCCGCGACATCCCAGCCGAACACGCAGTCGCAGAAGCCACCACCCTTTTCCAGTAGCCCGGCGAACTTGTCGAGGCTCACGTACTTGCCGCGGATGACCCCGTCGATGTCCGTCAGCCCCAGCTTGACCTGCCGTGCGCCGCGCGCGCGGTATGCGGCGATCCGTTCTTCTACGTCGTTCGTCATCTTCCCGACCCGGTGATCACGCCTCTCCCACTCGATCTGTGGATAACTCTTTGGATAACCGATGCACACACGCTCTCATTCGGTGCATGGCGTGGGGATGGTGCAAGTGCGGAAACGTGGTCAGCGGAGATACTTCCTTTATTTTCAACAGACTGACGCGGAATCTTGAACCGAATTTTGGAATTTCGCCCCTAACTGGTCGCGGGACAGTCACATCGGCTGCCTGTGCATAGTTCAGCGCGTTTTCCGCGAAGCGAAAATTCCGACGCGCCCTGCGGTCGCGCCACGGCCGAAGGGCGCGCGCACTCAGTGCAGGAAGGCGAACATGCGCCGGCGGTACTGCTGAGCGATCTCGGAACCCTTGCCCATGGTCGCCATGATCCGAATCATCGTGGTCCTGCCGGCGTCGTCGCGGAACTTCCGATCCTGCTGGAGGATGGCCATGCAATGATCCAGGGCGGCGACATCGTTGCCCCCGGCGGCCTCGGTGAGGGCCGCTTCGTAGCGTGCCTCGAGGTCCGTGCCGTCCTGGGCCACCCGGGCGAGCGCCGCCGCGCGGTCGAGGGGAGCGGCTTCGCGGGCGAGTTCCAGGCGCATGGCGGGGCGGTCCCGTTCTGGCGTCTCGTCCGGGATCGTCGCGAGGACGCGGTCCGCGTCGTCGAGGTCGCCGCGTTGCACCAGCACGTCCGCCCACTCCACCTTGAACGCGGCGTTGTTCGGCTCGGCCTGGATGGCGGCCTTGAGTATCTGGAGCGCACCGTCCCAATCCCGCGACGCCGTGTGGCGGGCGAGTTGCTCCTTCAGACGCTCCGCATCCGACATCGTGAGGCCGTCGATGAGCTCGCGGAGGACCGGTTCGCCCTGCGGTCCATCGAGCTGGTCGGCGATCTGGCCGTCGACGATGACGCGGATGCTGGGAATGCCCTGGACCCGAAGCTGTTGCGCGAGCTGCGGCGCCTTGGCCACGTCGCACAACGCCAGTGCGAACTTCCCCTGGTACTGGCTTGCGAGGCCCTCCAGGGCGCGCCGGGTGTCCGCGGCGGGGGGCACCTGGTCGCTCCAGAACAGCAGGACGACCGGAACCTCCCGGGACCGGTCGACGACGTCGGTCTGGAACGTTTGGAGCGCGACCTCGAATACGGCCGGCTTGGCGTCCACGGTGCTTTCCTAGCCGAGCCTAGGACGGCTGCGGCACGATCCGAATGTAGGGTTTCGGCGCCCGCCAGCCGTCCGGGTAGCGCTTCTTCGCCTCTTCGTCGGAGACCGCCGGCACGATGATCACGTCGTCGCCGTGCTGCCAATTCACCGGCGTCGCGACTTGGTGCGAGGCGGTGAGCTGGCACGAGTCGAGCAGGCGCAGGACTTCGTCGAAGTTGCGGCCCGTGCTCATCGGGTAGGTGAGCATGGCCTTGATCTGCTTGTCGGGGCCGATGACAAAGACCGAGCGCACCGTGGCGTTGTCCACGGGGGTGCGGCCCTCCGACGTGTCGCCGGCGTCTTCCGGAAGCATGTCGTAGAGCTTCGCCACGGTCAGCCCGGGGTCCCCGATCAGCGGGTAGTTGACGGCGTTGCCCTGGGTCTCCTCGATGTCCTTCGACCATGCCCCGTGGCTGTCCACCGGATCCACCGACAGCCCGATGATCTTGCAGTTGCGTTGCTCGAACTCCGGCTGGAGCCCCGCCATGTAGCCGAGTTCGGTGGTGCAGACCGGGGTGAAGTCCTTCGGATGCGAGAACAGGATCGCCCAGCCATCGCCGATCCAATCGTGGAAGCTGATCTCGCCCTGCGTCGTCTGCGCCGTGAAATCCGGTGCTTGGGAGTTGATTCTGAGAGACATGCCCGTCCTCCCTGGATTGGGGAGGCGAAGGCTATCATTCCTTAAGTGAATTTTGGGCCGTGAGGGGCGCTACCGCGCCGTTTCGCGCCACTCCCGTACCGAAGTCGGACAGCGCAGGCCGTTGATGCCGGGGGCCACGTGGGCGTCCTCGGGGTAGCGTCGCGGATTGGCGGCGTGGACCGTGTCGTTGCAGCGCTCGAGCATCCCCTCGTAGGTCAGCCCGGAGTAGCTGTCCGTCTCGAACTCCAGGGACCGGCACATGCAGCTCTCGACGTTCTTCGTGTAGGAGACCGCGCGCGCTTCGTCGCTCTCCAGGGGGGAACAGGCGGCCGCGGCGCAGAGCGCGGTCGCCATCGCGGCCCGGGACACGCTCACTTCAGGGCGTGTGCGCTTCGAGGAACGCGATGACCTTCGCCACCGTCCCGTCCTCTTCGGGCGACTTCCACCGCTCCACCAGGGTCGCGTTCGGGGCGAGCGCGGCGATCTCCCGGGACGTGCTCTCCGGGTGGTAGGGATCGCTGCCCATCAGGACGAGCATCGGCGTCTCGCAGGACGCCACGAAGTCCCGGCCGACGTTGAAGTCGAAGTCGCCGTCGTACATGTTGGAGCGGAAGCTCCGCCACGCCGCTGCGTCCGCTTCGGGGTGAGCGGGGGCGATGTCGTCCGCCCAGCCCTGGAACATCTCGTAGAAGAGTTGGCGGTTGTCCTCGAAGCCGATCGACTGCTGCAGCACGGCGGACGCCACGCGCTCGGGCGCCGCCTGTATCAGGCCCAGACAATAGGGTCCGCCGATGCACCCGCCGAGCAGGTGGGTGCGTTCGATGCCGAGATGGTCGAGCAGCGCGATGTGGTCGGCGGTGTACGTGTGCCAGCCGTCGTCCGCGGACACCGGCGCGCGGGAGCGGCCGGCGTTGCGCTGGTCCATGGCGATCACACGGAACCGCGTGGAGAGCTCCTCGATGGGATTGAATTGGGAGCCCTCCCAGAACGTCGCCGCGGAGCGCATGCCGCCGGGGGCGAACAGGAGCACGGGAAACCCGGCACCGTGGTCCTCGTAGTAGAGGGTGATGTCGTCGCGTTCGAAAATGGCCATAAGTGGTCCTCCGTGAGTCCGTTAGTCCCGGGGCGGGACGTAGCCGGCCGGCCGCTCGTACGCTTCCCCGGCGAGGAAGCGCTTCATCTGGTCCGTGAGGAAGCGGCGCGCCTCGAGGTCCAGCATGTTGAGATGGCGCTCGTTGATGAGCATCGTCTGCACGTCCTGCCACTCGCCCCAGGCCCGGGCCGACACGTTCTCGAAGATGTCCTGCCCCAGGGCGCCGGGCAGGGGCGGCGCGTCCAGTCCTGGCAGCTCGGTGCCGTACTTTCTGCAGAGGACGCTGCGGCTCATTTGCTTTCCTTGGGCGTCGTGGCGCTCGAAGGGTGCGCGAGATCGAGATCGAGGTCCAGTCCCCCGAGCAGCCGGCGCGCGACGCCCGAGAGCCCGATCTCCTGCCCGTCGCTGGGCCGGTACCAGGTGAAACGCTCGTCCTCCGTCGCCGGCGGCCGCCGCCGGACCCAGAGATAGTGCGGCGTGACGTCGAGATGGAAGTGGGTGAAGGAATGGCGGAAGGGTGGCGGAGCGGCACTGCGCTCGACGTCGATCTCCCACTCGCGGACGAACGCGCGCACGTCCTTGGTGAAGGGCCGTTCCACGGGTGACCATAGCCCGCCCCAGACCCCGGAGGCGTCCCGCTGCTCAAGGAGGCATGCGCCGTCGGGATCGATGAGCAGGAAAACGCGGACGGCGCGGGCGGGGCGGTCCCTGCGCGGCGCGGGCGTGGGCAACCGGTCCTGCATGCCGCCCGCGAACGCGGCGCATCGCTCGCGGACGGGGCAGGCGCCGCAGGCCGGAGCCGTCCCCCGGCAGTGCGTGGCGCCGAAGTCCATGATCGCTTGGGTGTAGTCGCCGGGGCGGTCGGCCGGCGCGTGTGCTTCGGCGAACGACCAGAGTGCGGTCTCGGTGGCGCGCTCGGCGGGAGGACCGGCGACGCCGTGGAAGCGGCAGAGCACTCGCTTGACGTTGGCGTCCAGGATCGGGACGGGCTTGCCGAACGCGATGGACAGGATGGCCCCGGCGGTCGAGCGGCCGATCCCGGGCAGGGCCGTCAACGCCTCGAGGGTGTCCGGAAACGGAACCTCCTCGTTCCCGTCGCGTGCCGTAGCGACGATCTGACGCGCGGCGGCGTGCAGGTTACGCCCCCGGGCGTAGTAGCCGAGGCCCGTCCACAGATGCAGCACCTCGTCGAGCTCGGCGGCGGCGAGCGACCGTACGTCCGGGAAGCGCCGCACAAACCGCTCGAAGTAGGGAACCACGGTGGTGACCTGGGTCTGCTGGAGCATCACCTCCGAGACCCATACGCGGTAGGGCGTCTTCTCGATCTGCCAGGGCAGGTCGTGGCGACCGTGCTCGTCGAACCATGCCAGCAGGCGGTTCGCGAACCAGTCGTCGCCCGGGGATGCGTGCGCGTCCACCCGGGAAGGATACCGGTTCGCGATCCCCGCGCGGCCTATACTTGCGCACATGAGCGATGTGGGCACCTGGGACCCCGGCGATCGGGTCACGCTGAGCGAAGAGCATCTCGAGTGCGTGCGCCGGGCGAGCACGCACCTAGAGGATCCGGGCTTCGGCCTCGACGACGCCGAGTTGCGGTTGCTGGCGCCGGTGATGTCGCTCGACGCGGCTCAGTGGGAGGCGGTGGCGCGCAAGGCAGACCCCGGCGCACTGGTCGCCTGGATCCGGTTCTTCACCCTGGCCGAGGCACGTCTGCCGGGCTTCGAGGCCGGCGCCAAGTCGCCCGTCATTCCCCTCGCCCGCGTGCTGCGCGAGCGGGGCGCGTACCCCCCCGACCTGACGGCCTGGATTCGAGCGCATTCCGACAACCGCTTCCTGCCGCACGGGAGTCTGCTTGACCGGCTCTGACGCTGCCCGTGCGTCAGTGAATCACGCCCTTCAGCCGCGGATCCAACACGTCCCGCAGCGCGTCCCCCACGAAGTTGAACGCCAGCACCAGCAGGAAGATGGCGACGCCGGGCACGATCGACAGCAGTGGCTGACGATCCAGCATTGGAAACGCCTGCTGCAGCATGGAACCCCAGGTGGGCGTCGGCGGCTGCACGCCGACGCCGATGAACCCCAACGCCGCCTCGGTGAGCACGGCGTAGCCCATGGAGAGCGTCGCCTGCACGATCACCGGCGCGATGCTGTTCGGCAGGATGTGCTTCAGGATGATCCGCACGTGGCTCATGCCCCCGGCCTCGGCGGCGGCGACGAAGTCGAGTTCCCGGATGGTGAGCCCCTGGCTGCGCACGATACGGGCCATCCAGGGGACGTTGGCGATGCCGATGGCGACGATGACGGTGGCGAGCGACCCGCCCATCGCCGCCGCGAGGCCGACCGCGATCAGCAGGCTCGGGAACACCACGAGGGCGTCCATGCCGCGCATGACGATGTCGTCGACCAGTCCCCGGAAGTAGACGGAGACGAGGCCGAGCGGGGCGCCGATCACGACGCCGAGGCCCACCGCCCCCACGCTCACCATGAGGGCCACCTGCGCACCCTCGATGAGCCGGGCGAGGGTGTCGCGGCCCAGGCGGTCCGTGCCGAGCCAGTGCTCCGACGTCATGCCGGAGAGCAGGTTCTCGAAATCCATCTCCTGGGGATCGACGGGGACGACCCAGGGAGCGAACAGTGCCGCGAAGAGGGTCAGGACGATGACGACCGCGCCGAAGACGGCCTGGGGAATGCGCGCGAGCTTGAGCACGACGTCGACGGAGGGCCGGTGGTGCCCCACCTGGGGTGCTGACTCGGGCAGCGGCGTGGGGCCGCCGGGGACGTTTGGGTTCGCCGCTTGGACGCTATCGGTCATCGTACTTGATCCGGGGATCGAGCCACGCATACGCGACGTCGGTGACGAGGTTGGCCACCAGCACCGCGAGCGCCATCAGGAGCACCGCGCCCTGGGCGGCCAGGAAGTCGCGCATGAAGATGGCCTGCACCAGGAATTGCCCCATGCCGGGGATCCCGAACAGGGTCTCGATGACGACCGCCCCGGCGAAGATGCGCCCGGTCTGCAGCCCGAACACCGTCACCACGGGCAGCAGCGCGTTGCGCAGGGCGTGCCGCCAGATGACGGTTCGCTCGCGCATGCCCTTGGCGCGGGCGGTGCGCACGTAGTCCTGCGCGAGCACCTCGAGCATCGCCGAGCGGCTCTGCCGCATGATGATCGCGCTGCTCGTGATGCCGAGGGCGAAGGCCGGCAGGATCATGTAGCGGAGGCCTTCGAGGGGCTCCTCGAAGATGTCCACGTAGCCTTGGGTCGGCAGCCAGCCCAGGGTCACGCCGAACAAGAGGATCGCCATGATGCCGAGCCAGAAGTTGGGGATGGCGACCCCGCCGATGGACAGCACCGTGGCGATGTAGTCGATGGGCCGGCCGCGATAGACCGCCGAGGCGATCCCGGCGGGCACGGCGATCAGGACGGCCATGATCCACGCGACGACGCCGAACTGGAGGGTGACGGCGGCCCGGGTGCCGAGTTCCTCGACCACGGGCCGCTGGTTCTGGGTGGAGCGGCCAAGGTCTCCCTGGACCGCCTTGCCGAGCCAGATGGCGTACTGGACCAGGATGGGCTCGTCGAGGTTGTGTTCCTTGCGGATGAGTTCGAGTTGCTCCTCGTCGAGGGATTCGCCGGGCCCGACCAGGGCCCGTGCCGGGTCGCCGGGAATCGCGTGCATCAGGCCATGCACCAGGAACGTCACGATGAGCAGCACCGGGACCATCTGGAGCAGACGACGCAGGAGATAGCGCCACATGGCGGCGTCCGCGCTAGCGACGGCGAGGGATCATGGATCGCCCGCGATCCAGATCTCGCGCAGGCGCATCTTGCCGTCCCACCCCATCAGGCGGTTGAGGTTCCGCACCCTGAGCGGCGCCGCCGCGTAGTTCACGCCGTAGATGAGCGGCACGAACCACGCCTCGCGAAGCACGAGGTCGTTGAGTTCGAGGTAGACGCCCTTGCGCGAAGCGAGGTCGTAGAAGGAGGCGCCGCGCTCGACGAGGGCGTCGATGTCCGGGCGCGGCAGGTTGGCCGCGTTGTAGTAGCCGTCGCTCTTGAAGGCCAGGGACGCCAGCCAGTCGGGTTCGGGATAGCGGCTCCATCCGGTCATGTAGAGGGGGTACTGGCGGCCGTGGAAGAAGCGCTCCGTGGCGACGCCGGCGTTCAGCACCTCGATGTCCATGGTGATGCCGACCCGGCGCAGCATCGCGCGCACGATCTCGGCGGCGGGGATGTGCAGGGCGTTGTTGTTGGTGACGGCGGTGAACTCGAAGCCGTCGGGCTTGCCGGCCTCGCGCAGGAGCTGCCGGGAACGCTCGGGGTCGTAGGTGGGCCGCGCGTTGCTCGGCTCGTGGGCCCAGGCGCCGACGGGCCACATGCCGGAGTCGGCCAGGATCGCGTTGTCGAAGTAGATGGCCGTGTTGATGGCCCGGGGGTCGATGGCGTGCATCACGGCGCGGCGCAGGCGCGGGTCGTCGAGGGGCGCCATCGCCACGTTGAAGGCGAAGACGTGGGCGATGCTGCCGCCGGGCATAGTCTCGATGCGGAAGCGGCGGTCGCGGCGGAACGTCGAGACGTCCTTGTAGGGGAGGTAGGCAACGTCGATCTCGCCGGTGCGCAGCGCCGAGACCAGCACCGTCTCGTCGCGGATCACCCGGATCGTCACCTCGTCCAGGTAGGGCAGGCGGTTGCCGGCCTCGTCCACGCCCCAATAGTCGTCGTTGCGCACGAGGTGCACGGCGGTGCCGGTGACGACGTCCGCGACGCGGAAGGGACCGGTGCCGGACGGGTTCCAGCCGTAATCCCTGCCTAGCTTGTGCACGGCCGCTGGGGAGTTCATGACCCCGCCCCGGTCGGCGAGCATGTTGAGCCCCGCCCCCCAGGGACGCTTCAGGTTGAGGCGCACCCGGTGCTCGCCCAGCACGTCGACCGCGTCGATCACCGTCATGGAGGCGCGGGGGGTGGCCATCGTCGCGGGGTCGAGAATGCGTTCGACGTTGAACCTCACCGCCTCGGCGTTGAACGGCGTTCCGTCATGGAAGCGCACCCCGCGGCGCAGTTCGAACGTGATGGCGTGGGGGGCTTCGGAGATCTCCCAGGAGGTCGCGAGGGAGGTCTCGGGCCGCGGCGCGAGGTCGGGATCGGCGTCGATGAGCTGGTCGAAGATCTGTCGCCAATAGTAGGCGTCGCCGCCCGAGCGGCCGAGCACGGCGTCGAGGGACATGGGTTCGTTGGTGTAGCCGATGCGCAGGTGGCCGCCGTATTGGGGCTGCTCGCCGACCGCCGCCGCCGCCAGCAGCGCGAAGCCGGCCCACGCCATGCGGCGCCGGATCCTGCCGGTCACGTCCATCGAGTCGCCATCGCTTCGCGCTTGCCTCCCGGGCGCGTTTACGGCACGGAAGTGTAAACGCGGCGGTGACGGTGGATTTGACCCATCGCGCCGCGATCCGACAAGCTCTCGGGACTTCCTGTGCTGATGGACCGGGGATGGAGCAGGCTGCCGCGCCGGAGACGTCGGGATTCGGGGACGTGGTCCTCGCGGTCGATGATCTCGTGACCACCTTCCGTACGCCGGACGGCGTGGCGCCCGCGGTGGACGGCGTCTCGTTCGAGGTCCGTGCCGGCGAGACCCTCGGCGTGGTCGGCGAGTCGGGCTGCGGCAAGAGCGTGACGGCGCTCTCGATCCTCGGGCTCATTCCGAGTCCGCCGGGAAGGGTCGAACGCGGCACGGCTTTCCTCGGCGGCCGCGACCTGCTCGCCCTGCCGGAGCGGACCCTGGCGGACATGCGGGGCAACGAGATCGCGATGATCTTCCAGGAGCCGATGACCTCGTTGAATCCCGTGCTCACCGTCGGCCATCAGATCGCGGAGACGGTGCGGCGGCACGGCGGCGCGACGCGGTCGAAAGCAATGCGCCGGGCGGTCGAGATGCTGGACCTAGTGGGCATCCCGGAAGCGGCGCGGCGGGCGCGCGAGTATCCGCACCAGTTGTCCGGCGGCATGCGGCAGCGCGCGATGATCGCGATGGCGCTGTCCTGCGAACCGAAGGTGCTCATCGCGGACGAGCCGACCACGGCCCTCGACGTGACGATCCAGGCGCAGGTGCTGGACCTCATCCGGGAGTTGCAGGGGCGGCTCGGCACGGCCGTCATCCTGATCACCCACGACCTGGGGGTGATCGCCGAGACCGCGCACCGGGTGGTCGTGATGTACGCCGGCCGTAAGGTGGAGGAGACGGACGTCACGACGCTCTTCGACGCGCCGCGGCACCCCTACGCGCGCGGGCTCCTCGCCTCCGTGCCGACGCTCGATGCGCTCGGCGACGGCGCGGCCGGCGAACGGCGGCTGGCGGAGATCCCCGGCGTTGTGCCGAAACGCACGGGACTCCCCGCGGGCTGCGCCTTCGCGCCGCGCTGTCCGCTCGCGGACGAACGCTGCGCGAGTTCCCGCCCGGCATTCGAAGAGCAGAGGCCGGGGCACTGGGCGGCTTGCTGGCATGCCGATGCCACGCTGGAGGCGGGGTCGTGACGGACGCGGGTCCAGTCCTCGAAGTCGAGGGACTTCGGAAGTACTTCGTGTCGCCGCGCCGGCTGCTCGGACCGCGGGCGGGGGTCGTCCATGCGGTGGACGGTGTCAGCTTCACCATCGGGGCGCGGGAGACGCTCGGGCTCGTGGGGGAGAGCGGCTGCGGCAAGTCCACGGTCGGCCGCACGGTACTGCGCCTGCTGAAGCCCACCGACGGCGCGATCCGCCTCCTTGGGGACGACATCACGGGCCTCGAGAGCCGGGCGCTGCGCCCCTACCGCCGCCGCATGCAGATCATCTTCCAGGATCCGTACTCGTCCCTCGATCCGCGCATGACGGCCGGGGACATCGCGGGGGAACTGCTTGGCGTGCATGGCGTGTCGAGCCGCGTCGAGCGCAACGAACGCGTGGCGGAGCTGTTCGCACGAGTCGGCCTCCGGCGCGACCAGATCGCGAACTATCCCCACGAGTTCTCCGGCGGCCAGCGCCAGCGCCTAGGCATCGCCCGGGCGCTCTCCCTACAGCCGAGCCTGATCGTCTGCGACGAACCGGTGTCCGCCCTCGATGTCTCGATCCAGGCCCAGGTCATCAACCTGCTCATGGACCTGCAGGCCGAGTACGGCCTCTCCTATCTCTTCATCGCCCACGACCTCGCGGTCGTCGAGCACATCAGCCACCGGGTGGCGGTGATGTACCTGGGGCGCATCGTGGAGTTCGCCGACAAGTGGGAGTTGTTCGCGAATCCGCTGCACCCCTACACGGAGAGCCTGCTCGACGCGGTTCCCGTGCCGGATCCGCGGCGCGTCCGTCGGCGGCGAATCGTCCGGGGCGACGTGCCAAGCCCCATCGACCGGCCCTCGGGATGCCACTTCCACACGCGCTGTCCCTACGCCGTCGAACGCTGCCGGAGCGAGGATCCACCCCTCAGGGAGGTTGCGCCAGGACATCGCGTAGCGTGCCACTTGCGATGATTCGCACCTTGAATCGGGCGGATCTCTCACACGCGACGTGGTGTTTGGCTGATAGGCGATACGTGTGGCGGGGCTATACTGGCCCGTCAAGAAATCACGGGTTTCCCATGCGGTGAAGGCATCCCAGGCCATTACGCGGCATCCGACTTGTCGTGCCTCCCAAGAGGCGCTGGACGCGCTCGTCTGCGATGCCCTGCCGCGCCAAGGCCATTGGTCCGAGGCGGACTACCTGTGGTTGACGGACCGCGCCGAAGGCCGGACGGAGTTCACGGACGGATACATCGAACTGTTGCCCATGCCCACCGTGGTGCACCAAGCGATTCTCAAACTCCTTCTGAAAGCCTTCGATGCTTGGGTCGACCCGCGTGGCGGCTTGGTGCTCTTCGCTCCGCTGCGCCTGCGCGTGCGGGAGAACAAGTTCCGCGAACCCGACCTGCTTCTACTGCGCGACCGGCACGAGGCCCGCAACCGGAACCGCTTTTGGCTCGGTGCCGACCTGGTGCTTGAAGTGGTGAGTGCGGATGGCGAGAGGAGGGATTGGGTCGAGAAGCGCGCCGACTACGCGGAAGGCCGGATTCCGGAGTACTGGATCGTGGATCCTCCGCAGGAGACCGTCACCGTCCTGACGCTCGATGGTGATGCCTATGCGGAGCACGGCGTCTTCGGCGACGGCGACGTGGCCACGTCGGTGCTGTTGCCGGGTTTTGCCGTGGACGTGACCTCCGTCTTCGACGCCGCCAGGAGCTCGGGCGCGACTTGACGCGCGCTAGGCAGTTGCGCCAGCAACTGCCAACGCGAGCGCCAGCTCGCGCAGCCACCGCCCCGCTATAATCGCCGCGTGAACCGTTCCGCCTCCATCTCCCGTGACACCCTCGAGACGAAGATCAAGGTCGAGATCGACCTCGACGGCTCCGGCGCGTCGCGGCTCGACACCGGGCTGCCCTTCTTTGAGCACATGCTCGACCAGGTGGCCCGGCACGGCCTGGTCGACCTCACCGTCGAGGCCGAGGGCGATCTGCACGTGGACGCCCACCACACGGTCGAGGACGTCGGTATCGCCCTGGGCCAGGCGACGGCGCGGGCCGTGGGAGACAAGAAGGGCATCACCCGCTATGGCCACGCCTACGTGCCCCTCGACGAGGCCCTGTCCCGGGTGGTCGTCGACTTCTCGGGCCGGCCGGGGCTCGCCTGGTCCGTGGATTTCGTGCGCCCCCGCGTGGGCGAGTTCGACGTGGACCTCTTGCACGAGTTCTTCCAGGGATTCGTGAACCACGCCCAGGTCACCGTCCACGTCGACAACCTGAAGGGCGCGAACGCGCACCACCAGGCGGAGACGGTGTTCAAGGCCTTCGGCCGTGCCTTGCGCATGGCCGTGACGCCCGATCCCCGCAGCGAGGCGTTGCCGAGCACGAAGGGCACGCTTTGATCGTCATCCCGGCGATCGACCTTCAGGATGGCCGCTGCGTTCAACTCAAGCAGGGCGTCAAGGATTCGGCGTCCGTGTACGGCGACGATCCGGTCGCCATGGTGGAACGGTGGACGAGCCGGGGTGCGCGGCGCATCCATGTAGTCGACCTTGACGGGGCTTTCGCCGGTGCCCGGAAGCATGCGTCGGTGGTCGCGGGGATGGCGGCGGCCGCGGGGAAGGTTCCCGTGCAGGTCGGCGGCGGCGTGCGGACGGCGGAATCGATCGAGCGCTACTTGGACGCCGGCGTCAGCCAAGTGATCGTGGGCACGCGCGCGATCGAGGATCCGCCGTTCCTCGCGGCGATGGCGGAGCGCTTTCCGGAGCGCGTGATCCTGGGGCTAGACGCCCGGGCTGGACGAGCGGCGACCGCCGGTTGGGACGAGACCAGCGACACGGGCGCGGTGGAATTCGCGGCCGGCGTTGCTGCGCTGCCGCTCTTCGCCATCGTGTTCACGGACATCGGGCGGGACGGCATGCTCACGGGCGTGAATATCGAGGCGACCGCGGCCGTGGCTGCGACGGCCGGCGTGCCCGTCATCGCATCGGGCGGAGTGCGCGACTTGGACGATATTCGCCGTCTGAAGGCCCTCGGGCTCGACGAGGGAGCGCTGATGGGCGTGATCGCGGGGTCGGCGCTCTATGAGGGGACCCTCGAACTCGAAGCCGCGCAGGCGCTGCTGGAGGCAGTGGAATCTGGCGGGTAGAGAAGAACCCGTCGGCTGCCCCCGGGGGAGGGGGCAACCGACAGGACAGGTCCGTCAGTGGACCTTCACCTCGATCGCGCGCGGCTTGGCCTTCTCGCGCTTGCCGACGGTGACCGAGAGCACGCCGCGGTCGGCGCTCGCCTCGATGGCGTCCTCGTCCGCGTCTTCCGGCAGGCGGAAGTTGCGCGTGAACTTGCCGAAGCGCCGCTCGGTGCGGTGTACCTTCTCCGAGTCGCGCGTGCGCTCGTACTTGCGCTCGCCCGCGACGGTCAGGACACCGTCCTTGAACGTGACGCTCACGTCCTCGGGGGACATCGCCGGCAGCTCCACGTCGACGCGGTACGAGTCGTCGTACTCCCGCACGTCCACGGGCGGCAGCCAGTCGTTGTAGCTCTCGCCGAGGAAACCTCGCGCGAACAGGTCGTCGAATTCCCGGATGGGATTCCAGCGCATCAGGGTCATTTTCTTGCTCCTTCTCAGGTTGCCGATGACCCCTACGTATGGCCCCCTATCCGGGTTTCAAAGACCTTGAAATCGCCTTGTCAATCCCCAAGCCCGTGATTTTTTCGCGCTAGGAGCGTGTCTGCGGTAGCGCGTCGTCGAGTGGCGGGTCAGGCACGGACACTGGACGACCGGCCGTGGTGCCGAGGTTGGGGACTGGAGGCCCCATCCGCGCGGCCCAGAAACCGCCTGCGAGAGCGTCGGAGCAGCGCGGCGACGGCTCGCGCCCCGGAAGCGGCACCTGCCCACCCGAGAAAACGCTACAGCGCAAGTCCCTCAACCTTGCCGAGTGTTGCGTTCAAGGCAGAGGTGCCTTACGGTGCTGCAGCACACGCAAGGAATCGACATGAACGCCACCCTCTCGATCACCGCCAAGGGACAGATCACGCTCCGCAAGGAGATTCTCGCGCACCTCGGCGCGAGGCCGGGTGATCGGCTGGTCGTCGAAATGCTTAAGGGCGGTCGGCTGCAGATCCAACCCAAGCGTGGGAAGCCTGCGGAGTCCATCGTCGGGCTGCTGGCTAGACCGGATCGAAAACGTCTCTCGATCGGGGAAATCAGGGACGAGTCCACGGCCGGTTGGGCGGGCGAGCGTTGAGGATCACTGCCGACACGAACCTCCTGCTGCGCACGGTCCTGCAAGACGACGAACGACAGTCGGCCTTGGCGGATGCCGTGTTGGAAGCGGCGACGGTGATCGCCGTTCCGTCGCCGGTTTTCTGCGAATTCGCGTGGGTGTTGCGTCGGGGATACGGCTATCCGAACAACTAGGGAACCTCTGAACAAGTCCGTCCATGGACTTGTTCAGGTCGCAAGCCAAAAGCGCGGTTTCGGCTTGCTCCACAGATTCAATGGCTTACGCCATCGAATCTGGCGGCACATCCCTGTGCCGCACTAGGAAAGGTCTTAATCAGACCTTCCCTAGATCGCTCAGGCCATCAAGGCGATCTGCGACCTCGAAGCCGTCGTTACCGACCAGGCTGCCGTCGACCTAGGCCTCGCGGTCCTGTTGGCCGGGGGCGACTTCGCCGATGGCGTGATTGCGGAGCACGGCCGTGCACTCGGAGGCGGCACGTTCGCAAGCTTCGACGAGGACGCCGTCAGCCTGCTCACCGCCCAAGGGGTCCCCGCAGACGGTCCCGCGGGTATGGCTGTCGATTGAAACCTACTCCTCGTCAACGTGTGTTCTGGCCCATGTCGATGGCATCGGCACTTCACTCCAACGTGTCGATTCAATAGGAATATCGACACGTTTGACCGCAGCAAGCAGATGGGCCGGAGCACATCAACGACGGCGCTGCGCAAGCGCCTCGGGCGGGACGGGAAGTAGTGCGTCCTGCTTTCCAGTAGGCGCTCTCGGGCTAGTCAGGCGGGTACTCGTTGAACATCGATGTCCGGCCGCCGTCGACGACCAGGTCGTGCGAGTTCACGAACCGGCCCTCTTCGCTCGCGAGATAGAGCGCGGCGGCGGCGATGTCGCGGTCGAGCCCGGACACCTTCAGCGGATTCGCGCGCGCCAGGTTGCGTTGCAGCTTCGCGAGCTTGCGGGCGTTCTCCTCGTCGGGCAGCGTGTTGGCGCGCTCGGACCCGCCCCAGAAGATGGGCGTCGCGATCGCCCCGGGCGAGATCACGTTGACGCGAATGCCGCGCGGCCCGAGTTCGACCCCGGCCAGCTTCGAGTAGTGCGTCAGCGCGGCCTTCACGGCGGAGTAGAGGATGTTCCCCTGTAGATGGCGCAGGGCGGCCACGCTGGAGTTGTTGATGATCGAGCCGCCACCACTCGCGAGCATGTGGGGGATGGCCAGGCGCATGCCGAGCACGCAGCTCGTGAAGAGCAGGCGGAAGCCGTAGTCGACGTTCGCGGCGGTGATGTCCTCGACGGTGCCCGCCGTGGGTCCCCCGGCGTTGTTGAACAGGACGTCGAGCCGGCCGAAGCGGTCGGCCGTGTCGTCGATGACGCGCCGGATGTCCTCCTCGATCATGACGTCCTGGCGCTGGTAGGTGACCCGCTCGCCGAGCCGGTTCGCCAGGGCTTCGCCCTTCTCCTCGGAACGGCCGGCGATGACGACCCGGGCGCCTTCGGCGGCGAACAGCTCGGCCGTCGCCGCGCCGATGCCGCTCGTGCCGCCGGTGATGATCGCGACCTTGTCCTGTAGACGGTTGCCCATGGATGCTCCTTGCTATAGGTGGAGGGCGGGCCGCGGACTATAGCGCGGCCGTGGCGGTGCCCGATTCAGAAACCGACCGCACGCCCCGCTCCACGGGGGTCCGAGACCCCGAGCAGGTCGCCGTCTTTTCGCATCACCGAGTTCGCGTCCCCGATGCCACGGCCCCAGCGGATGGTGTCGATGTTCTGGTGCCCCATCGCCTCGAGGGTGGCGAGGGTGTCGGGAGAAAAGCCGAACGGCTCCACCAGCACGCGGTCGGGACGCCATTGGTGGTGGAAGCGAGGCTTGCCGACGGCGTCCGCGAGGTCCATGCCGTGGTCGATGATGTTCATCACCACTTGCAGGACCGTCGTTATGATCGTGCTCCCGCCTGGAGAGCCCGTGACCAGCACCGGTTCGCCGTCGCGCAGCACGATGGTGGGGGTCATCGAACTCAGCATGCGCTTGCCCGGCGCGATGGCGTTCGCCTCGTCCCCAAGCAGCCCGAAGCTGTTCGGGGTGTTCGGCTTGATGGAGAAGTCGTCCATCTCGTTGTTGAGCAGGAAGCCGGCGCCGGGAACGACGATCTTGCTGCCGTAGCTCAGGTTGAGGGTCGTCGTGTAGGCGACCGCGTTGCCCGCGGCGTCCATGACGGAGACGTGGGTGGTGTCGGGCGACTCGTCCGGGATCGCGCCCGCGCCGACCTCCTCGGAGAGCGAGGCGCGCGCTGGGTCGAAATCCGCGAAACGGCGTGCCGCGTAGGGCTTGCCGATCAAGGTGCCCACGGGCGTGGGATAGAAGTCCATGTCGCCGAGGTGTTCGGCCCGGTCCGCGTATGCGCGCCGTTCGGCTTCGATCATGCGGTGCATGGCGGCGGCGCTGCCGTAGCCGAAGCCCCGGATGTCGTGGGGCTCCAGCATGTTCAGCATGTGCACGAGCAGGACGCCGCCGGAAGAGGGAGGCGGCATGGAGACGATTTCGTGACCGCGATAGGTGCCGCGGATGGGCTCGCGCCACACCGATTCGTACGCGGCCAGATCCCTAAGGCTGATCAGCCCCCCGCCGCGTTCCATCTCGGTGACCAGGAGTTCGGCGGTCTTCCCTTGGTAGAACCCGTCCCGGCCCTGCTCCCTGACGCGCTCGAGGGTGGCGGCGAGGTCCTCCTGCACGAAATGCTCGCCGGCGGTAAGTGGCGAGCCGTCGCGCTTTGCGAACAAGGCCCGGCTCGCCTGGTGGCGTTCGAGGCGCGGCAGGTGCCGACGAAACTGCGCGGCCAGGTCGTCGTCCAGCGAGAAGCCCTCCCGGGCCAGGGCGATGGCGGGGTTGATGACGTCGGCGCGTTCAAGGTTGCCGTACCGCTCGTGGACATCGAGGAGCCCCGCCACTGTGCCGGGTACGCCAACGGCCAGGTGCGAGTCCGTCGAGAGCCCCTTGATCGGGTTGCCGGCGTCGTCCAGGAACATGTCGCGGTGGGCCGCGGCCGGTGCCCGTTCGCGATGATCGTTGGTGACCAGCGTCCCGTCGGCCAGCCGAATCACCATGAAGCCGCCCCCACCGATATTGCCGGCGGACGGATACGTCACGGCGAGTGCAAACCCCGTCGCGACGGCCGCGTCGATGGCGTTGCCGCCCCGCCGCAGCACATCGGCACCGACCTGCGAGGCCAGGGCGGAGCGGGACGCCACCATGCCGGCCTTGCCGCGGGCCTCTGCGGGACTGGCGGCCTCGAGGGTCGTGACGGTCAGCGTCGAGGCAATGCAGGCAAGCGCGAGGTGGCGCATCGGGTCTCCGGATCGGGGGCCGCGCGATTATAGACGTGTGGCTCCGCGGCGAAGATGCTAGTTTCCCGTCTGCGTGTGCAGGGTCGGGGGATCGTGAATTCTGACGTCGGGCGATGCGGGCGCGGAGCGGTGGCGCGGGGGGTGGCCGTGTTCCTGGGCCTCCTTCTGTGGGTTCAGGGAGGCGCCGTGACGCTGGCGCAGGAACGCGGCCCCGACCAGGCGGAAGCGCGGGAGATCTCCCAGGCCTTGGCGGAGTTCCGCGAGCAGACCCGGATCCTGGCTGCGCGAGCCGAGAGCGCGATCGCACAGGCGGGCATCGAAGTCCGGCGCGACATCGCCTACGGGTTGATCGACGGTGTGGACCCCGAACGCCTGAGCCTTGACCTCTATCTTCCGGGTCCGGACCATCCGCGCCCGGCGCGTGCGCCGATGGTGCTCTACCTGCACGGCGGGGGCTGGATGGCGGGGAGCAAGGCGCAGTCCTTCGGGCAGCCGCTCGTTTTCGTGCCGGAAGGGTTCGTCTTCGCTTCCGCGAACTACCGGTTGCGCCCCGAGGCGACCGTGGCGGAGATGGCGCAGAGCGCCGCGGACGCCGTGGGCTGGCTCGTGCGGCATGCGGGAGAGTTCGGCGGCGATCCGCACCGCATCTTCCTCATCGGCCACTCGGCGGGGGCACATCTGGTGTCGCTGCTCGGCACGAACGCCGCGTTCCTCGAGAACGCGGGCGTGCCCCCGGCTTCCGTGCGCGGGGTGATATCGCTCGACACCGCCGTGTACGACCTGCCAGGACTTCTCGCTGGCACGGCGGGGTCGATACACCGGATGGTCTTTGGCGCGGGCCGGGACCTGCAGGAAGAGGTCTCACCGTGGCATCACGTGCGTTACGGCGAGCCCCGGCGAGCGTTCCTGATCTTCTACTCGGATGGGCGTCCCGAGGGCCTAACCCAGGCGATCCCGTTCGCCCAGCGGTTGCGGGATGCCGGCCACCTAGCCACCGTCGTCGAGGCTGTCGGCCACGACCACGGGCAGGTGAACAACCTGCTCGGCACGGAGGGGGACGTGCCGACGGCGCAGATTGTCGACTTCGTCGGGCGGCATGCGGGAGCATCGGACTACCGGGAAGCGATCCTGGATACCGAACTGGTGCCGAGTCCACTGGAATACAGCGTGCTGCGCCCCGGCGCGGGCGTGTCGTCCGAGCGGGCCGATGGAGCGTTGCCGATCCTGCTTCTCCTGCACGGAGGCGGTGGCAACCGCGGTCAGCTAGCACAGTGGCGCGGCCTGTTCGAACGGGCGTGGCGCTCCGGCGTATTACCGCCGATGGTGGTGGCGACGCCGTCGGCGACCGCGCTGAGCTACTACATGGACTTCCACGACGGGTCGGAGCGTTGGACCACGTTCCTCGCTGGGGAGTTCCCGCGCGTGGTTGCCGAGCGCCATGGAGGCGACGCGGAGCGGGTCGCCATCGCCGGATACTCGATGGGCGGCGTGGGTGCCCTACGCGTCTCCTTCCGGCATCCGGAGGCGTTCGTGGCCGTCGCCGGCATGGCTGCGGGTATCGAACCGGCGCTTACGTTCGACGAGCTTCCCAAATGGTACGAGCCATGGAAGCAGCCACGCCTCGGCGACCGCTTCGGAACACCGGTGGACCCGGCCTTTTGGGCCGCCAACAACCCCGCGAGCATCGCCGCCGCCGATCCGGACCGGCTGCGCGATAGCGGCCTCGCCATCTTCGTCGAGTGCGGGGACGAGGACCAATTCCACAACCACGTCAGCAACGAGTTCCTGCACCGCGTGTTGAGCGACCATGGTATTCCGCACGAGTACCGCCTCGTGCTCGGCGAGGGGCATGTGCCGGTGGCGCCCGAGCGCCTGCTCGCGGCGTTCGAGTTCCTTGGCAGGGCTATTCGCGGGGAAGGGCAGGCGAAGGCCGCGGCGCGGGCCCAGTTCGACGCCTTGGTGGCACCCATGCAGGGGTGGGGCCCCGGCGCGGGGGATCGGGACGAGCCATGAGCGCGCGGCCACCGACCCCGACGGCGCTCCGGCGCATCGCCCTGGCGCACCAGGGCCTGCTGGGCGCCCGGCGCTTGGGCGGTGGGCTCGCCGGGATGCGCAAGACCCTCGATCGGATCGGCTACGTCCAGATCGACACGATCTCCGTCGTCGCCCGCGCGCACCACCATACGTTCTGGTCCCGGGTCTCCGGCTACCGGGATGAGCAGATCAACCGGCTCATCCGCCGCGGCGAAGCCTTCGAGTATTGGGCGCACGCCGCGGCCTTCCTGCCGATGCGGCACTACCGCTTCGCGTTGCCGGTCATGAACGCCTACCGGCGCGGCGAGGAGAGGTGGGTGCGCTCCCGCGACGGAAAGCTCATGCGGGCGGTGCTGGACCGGATCCGGGAGGAGGGGCCGCTCAGGGTGCGCGACTTCGAAACGCCGCCGCGCGAGGGTGCCCAAGCCTGGTGGAACTGGAAGCCCGCCAAGGGCGCGCTGGAGCAGTTGTTCATGCAGGGCGACCTGATGAGCGTCGGCCGCGAGGGCCTGGAGAAGATCTACGACCTGCCCGAGCGCGTGCTGCCCCGGGACGTGGTGACGGTCGAACCCGCGATCCCGGAACTCGCGGAGCACCTGGTCGAAATCACGCTCCGCGCGCATGGCTTCGCGGCGGCCCGCACCTTCACCTACGGCATCCGCTATGGCGGGGCGCGCAGCAAGGAGACCCGGGCGGCGGTTCGGGACGTGCTCGAGCGGGGTCTGCGCAGTGGGGAGCTAACGAGCGTCGACACCGGGGGCCGCCAACGCTTCTTCGGCCGCACCGACGACCTTGCCCGCCGACCTGGCAAGCCGGCCGGCGTGGTCCGCATCCTCTCGCCGTTCGACAACAGCGTTATCCACCGGGACCGCGCTCGGGAGATCTTCGACTTCGACTTCCAATTCGAGTGCTACGTCACCGAAGCGAAGCGGCGCTGGGGGTATTACTGCCTGGCGATCCTGTTCGGCGACACCTTCGTTGGGCGCATGGACTGCAAGGCGCACCGGGACGCGGGGCGCTTCGAGATCAAGCATCTGTATGTGGAGAAGCCCCTGGACGAGGCCTTCGACGCGGCGTTCTCGGCCGCCGTGTGGGATTATGCGCGCCTCACCGGTTGTGACGATGTCCAAGTGTCGGCCGTCACCCCCGCGCGCGACAAACCGAGGATTGAGCGATGCCTTATGCACACCCCGAGTACCTGATCGAGCCGTCGGAACTCGCCGCGGATCTCGACAATGCGAACCGGCGCATTCTGGACGCCACCGTGTTCCTCGGGCGCGCGCCGAGCGGCGGGTACCGGGCGGAGTCCGGGCTCGCCAGGTATCGGGAAGGGCATATTCCCGGGGCTGCCTTTCTCGACCTGATTGAGGCGGCGTCGGACACCTCGACCGGTCTCGGCTTCACGCTACCGCCCGCGGCGCAGCTCGAGGATTTGTTCGGGCGCCTCGGCGTCTCCGACGACACCGAGGTCGTGCTCTACAGCACCGGCCACGTGATGTGGGCCACGCGGGCTTGGTGGCTTTTCCACTATTGCGGACATCGGCGCGCGCGGGTCCTGAACGGTGGATTCGAGGCGTGGAACGCCGGTGGCTACCCCGTCTCGACCGAGGAGCCGCGTCACGAGGCGGGGACGTTCGGGGCGGCGCCCCGGCCGGAGTTGTTCGCGGACAAGGACGCCGTGCTGGCCGCGATCGGCGATGCCGGGGTCTGCACCGTGAACGCCCTCTCGCCGGACGTGCACTCGGGCGAGTCGGACCTTTCGTACGGAAGGAGGGGACACATCGCGGGCAGCGTCAATGTCTTCTACGACGATCTACTCGAGGGCGGGAGTTTCAAGGACGTGGAGGGTCTGCGTACCGCGCTCGAAGCGAAGGGGCTCCTCTCCGCGCCCCGGGTGATTTCATACTGCGGCGGCGGCATCTCGGCCACCATCGACGCCTTCGCGTGCCTGCTCGCGGGCCAGGAACAGGTGGCGGTCTACGACGGCTCGATGTCCGAGTGGGTGCGGGACGAATCGTTGCCAATGGAGACAGGGGCCTAGCTAGTAGCGGTCGCTTGCGGCGATGTCGCACAGCATTCAGGGGGTGGGGAGGGCCATAGGAGAGGGCAAAGTCGCACACGTGCATCAGCGATTTCGACTTTCGAGATCGAGGTTGGCTCCACCACAATTCTCGAAACGCATCCGTCGAGAGCGGAGTCCATGCCACACGAAAATCAACGAGCGAACGAGGAGCTGCGCAAGTTGCGATTGGAAGGCGACAAGCTTGAGGCCGAGGTGGGCCGCATCCGGTTGATGAACGGTTTGGACGTCATTAAGCTCGGCGTGATGATGTTCGGTGCCGCCGTGGCGGCGTTGACGGCGGCCAACGCCCTCGGATGGCTATAGGAACTGGGCGATGATCAAAAGACACGAAGTGTTGTCGAGCGGCATGAAGGTGGACCGGCAGTGGTGGTTGGGTACGAAGCTCGTTGCCATGGTTGTGGTGGTGCTCGTGGCGGCCTACTTCACGGCCATGGCCCTCGTGGCGTAGGCGCGGCTCCTTGCTGCTCTCTTTTCGGCCTCCAAGCGCTAACCCGCATTTCTCACCAAGTCGCTTGTGCATGGACCGCAAGTCCTTGGTCCATTCGGGTTCATCGTCGATCTCAAGCTCGGTGGCCGGATGCAGAGCGCTGGCCGCGCCCTCGCCGGTCTTTTCGCCCCGTGCGCGCACATGCTCCCTCAAACTTAGGCCCCACTAGGCTTTCGGTCGGCGAGCGCGACGCAAAGCGTCGTGCGCACGGAGCGAAAATCCTCGGCGATCATCACGGCCCGTGGTGAGAAGTGCGGGCTAAGCCGCCGCTCGGCGACGCCGGTGCGGTTCGCATCGGGGCATCGCCAACCGCCGGGGTCAGCCCTCCATTTCCCGCTCCGGCCCCACCTGCGCGCGCATCAGCAGCCGACCGTTCCGCCGATACACCGCGAGCGCGTCGAGGAACTCCACCGTACCGTAGGCGTCGGACGCGCCGAGCAGCCGGTCCCGCACCATGTGCACCGTCAGGTCGTGGGTGACGCAGAGATCGATCTGCTGCTTGGCGACGGGGTGATCGAGCTTGGCCGCGACGATGTCGAGCACGAGCCGGGCGGCCTGGTCGGCGGGCATGATCGCATCGCGGGGTAGCTCTCCCGCGACCCAGCGTTCCACGAAGCCCGCGAGCCCACCCGCCCCCTCGAGCGCCCGGAACATCTTCATCTGGTCGAGCACGTAGAAGACGCCGAGGCCCTCCACCGGCCGCACGCGCGTCGCCTCCCCGCCCTTCGAGGCATGGCCGAGCAACGCGAGTTGCGCGGTTTCGATACAGCGCTCCGGGGGCGAGGCATAGCCGCGTAGCGTGTGGGTCTTGGGCAAGCGCTCCCCGAGGCGGCGCGACAGGTCGCGGCCTTCCTCGGTCAGCGGGTTCACCAGATCGTGGACGTTCTTGTTGAACTCGCGGGCCGAGTGGCGCATCAGGAGCGCGATGTGGTCCACGCCGCTCGCGGCCAGTTCGCGGACCGTCTCTATGGTGGCGTCGCCGTACATTCCCCTTTAGTATCCCACGCCTTCGCGCATCGGACCCCCTCCGGCACGCTTGGTGGCCGGGGCTCCGGGCGTGGCACCCGAAGGAGGAACGCATGGGACGTTTGGACGGCAAGATCGCCGTGGTGACCGGCGCCGGCCGGGGGATCGGACGCGAGATCGCGTTGCTCATGGCCGCGGAGGGCGCCAAGGTTGTCGTAAACGACCTCGGCGGCGCGACCGACGGCACCGGGGGCGGGACGATCGCCCAGGAGGTGGTGGATGAGATTCGCGCGGCCGGGGGCGAGGCGGCGGCGAACACCCAGTCCGTGGCGACGGTCGAAGGCGGCGCGTCCCTGCTCGCGACCGCCGTCGAGAGCTTCGGCGGCATGGACATCCTGGTGAACAACGCCGGTATCCTGCGCGACAAGTCCATCTTCAACATGGAGGAGGGGGACTGGGACGCGGTGCTGGCGGTCCACCTGAAGGGCCACTACTGCTGCTCGCGCCCGTTCGCGAAGTATCTCCGGGAGTCGGGGCGAACCGGCTGCCGCATCGTAAACTTCTCCAGCGTCTCGGGGCTCTTCGGCAACTTCGGCCAAGCCAACTACGGGGCCGCCAAGGCCGGCATCGCCGGGTTCTCGCGGGTGCTCGCCATCGAGCTCGCGAAGTACGGCTGCACCGTCAACACCATCTCGCCCGGCGCGTTGACGCGCATGACCATTCCGTTGCGGGACGCGCGCGGCGAGGAGACGACCCAGGACGACCTCGACACCGGCGGGCCGCAGCACATCGCGCCGGTGGTGGCGTGGCTCTGCACGGACGAGGCGGCGGGCATCTCCAACCAGATCATCCACTGCGCCAGCGGCCTCGTCGGCATCATGCAGCAGCCGGCGATCATCAAGAGCTTTCGGAAGCCGGACGGTGGCCTCTGGACCCTCGATGATCTCGACGACTACATGCCTCAACTCGTGGACGCCCGCCAGACCAACATCGAGGCCGCCCGGGAAGCGAGCGCGGCCATCGACATCGCCTGACGGGAGCTGCGGCGAATGCGCAACGCGAGCGACTACGAGCGAGTCCGCACCAACGGCGTGACGTTGGCCGTGCACGAGGCCGGTTCGGGAAGGCCGGTCGTGCTCTGCCATGGCTGGCCGGAGATGGGCTGGTCCTGGCGGCATCAGGTCGGTCCCCTCGTCGAGGCCGGCTACCGGACGATCGTCCCCAACCAGCGGGGCTATTGGCTCTCGGATCGCCCGGAGGCCGTCGAGGACTACGACATCAACGCCCTGACGAGGGACCTCGCGGGCCTGCTCGATCACTACGGGGAAGATCAAGCCGTCTTCGTCGGCCATGACTGGGGCGCGATCGTGGTGTGGGCGATGGCGCAGCTCCATCCCGACCGGGTGGCCGGTGTTATCAACCTGAGCGTGCCGTTCATGGAGCGCGGACCCACCGAGTGGGTCGGCTTCTGGGAGTCGCAGCTCGGCGGCGACTTCTACATCGTGCACTTCAACCGGCGGCCTGGTGTTGCCGACGCGGCGTTCGAGGCGAACACGCGACAGTTCCTGCGCAACATCTACCGGACGGAGCAGTGGAAGGAGCCGGCGCGGGCGCCGCAATCCGGCATGCCGCTGATCAACCTCGCCAAGCAGCCGGAGCCCCGCGGCAAGGCGTTCATGGACGATGGAGACCTCGACGTATTCGTGAACGGGTTCGGGGAGAGCGGCTTCACCGGCGGCATCAACTGGTACCGCAACTTCACGCGCAACTGGCACATCCTGGGTGACGCACCGCAGGTCGTGGAGGCCCCGAGCCTGATGATCCATGGCGAATACGACACCGTGCCGAAGTCGCGGACGCTGGAGCGGCACGTGCCCAACGTGGAGGTCCACACCCTCGAGTGCGGCCACTGGATCCAGCAGGAGAAGCCCGCCGAGACCAACGCCTTGATGCTCGACTGGCTGGGGCGGCACTACCCTGCGTAGGGGAGCCGGCGTGGGCGTGCGTCGCTGAAGTCCGCCGCTACCGAAAGTACACGAACTGCAGGAACGCCTGGGTGCCGCCGCCGCTGGTGACGCCCTCCACCACGGGTGCGCCCCCGAACTCCTCGCCCTCGTCGCCGAGCACGGTGGTGATCCCCATCTGCATGCGCGTGAAGTCGGACGGTTCGTAGATCAGCGCGGTCTGTAGCAGGCTCGAGCGGTCGTCGAGGTTCACGATGGTCGTCAGGCTCTGGGTCCACAGCGCGCTCCACTGATAGGTCGCGCCGACGGCCAGATAGTCGCGCATCATGTTGAAGAGTTCGCCCCGGGCGAGGCGCGTGACGAGCGGGGACGGCAATTCGGAACGCCGCGTGGGGAGTTCGCGCACGCCAAAGTCGTTGTGGAAGTACTCGATGAAGCCGAACGCCGCGCGCTGGAACAGGTCGAAGGCCCAGTCGATATTGACGATGCCGGAGACATACCACTCGTCGTCCGCTTCAAGGCGCGTACCGGTCACGTCGGTGCGCAGGATGGCCCCGCCGATGGGGACGCGCAGGGTCAGCCCGAGCACGTCGTCGAGGTAGTGGCGCGCGCCGAGCACCTCGATCTCGCTGCCGCCCAGGAAGCCGTGCCACTTGATCGCCCGGCTGCCGCTGTCGGATCCGACCTTGCCGTATTCGTCGCGCCGCGCCACGTAGAGGAACTGGAGGTCGCTGCCCCGGAACGCTTGTTCGACGAGCACCACGTCGTCGCCCGGCTTGTATTCGCGGTCCACGGTGGTGGGGGCGAACGGGTTGAAGAGATCCATGGGCTGGAACACCCGCCCGCTGCCCCAGCTCACGGCCTGGCGGCCCACGGTCACAGAGAGGTTCCGCCGGCGGTACTCCAGCGCGAAGCGGTCGAAACGGTGTACCGCGCGATGGCGGTTGCCGTCGTCGATCTCCCAAGTGAGGCGCATCAGGCGCCGCGCGTCCTCCGTCGGCGTCTGGTCGAGGGTCTGCTGGGAAGCGCTCGCGAGCGCGAACGAGTCGCCGTTCAGCCAGTTCAGGGAGTAGTCCGCGATGAAACGCAGGCTGCTGTCGGGGTCGCCGCCCTTGCGGTTGGCGTCGGCGCGCACGAGCACGCGCAGGCTACCGGTGTGGTCGATGGCGGGCGTTCCGCTCGTCTGGCGCTGGAAGTCTTCGTCGGGGAGCATGGCGCCGGCGCTGAACCACTTGAGCCGGCCCTTGATCTCGGAGTCCTGGGCCTGCGCCGGGGCCGTCGTAGCGAGGCAGAGCGTGGCGACCAGGGCGGCGGAGCGCACCTGTCGGGTCCACCGGCCGTGGAGGGTCGGGGTGGGATTCGCGCCGACGATCAAGCGTCCGGCGACGGGGCGGTCGTGCCCGCGTCCGTGGACGCGCCGTCGCTCTCGATGGCGCCGTCCCGGAGGTTCACGGGCCGCTTGGCGTATCCCATCACCATCGGATCGTGGGTCGCGGTGACGATCGTGACGCCGTGGTTCTCGTTGATGTTGCGCAGCAGTTCCAGCAACTCCTTCGTCGTGGCGGTGTCCAGGTTCGCGCTCGGCTCGTCGGCGAGCAGTAGCACCGGGTCCGTCACCACCGCGCGGGCCACCGCGACGCGCTGCTGCTGGCCGCCGGAGAGTTCGCCCGGCCGCCGGTCGCCGATGTCGTCGAGCCCGAGCCGATCCAGGATCTCGAGCGCGCGCTCGCGGCGTTCGCTCGCGCCGATCCCCTGTAGTTGCATGATGAACTCGACGTTCTCGACCGCGGTCAGGACCGGAATCAGGTTGTAGGCCTGGAAGACGAAGCCGATCTTGCGCAGCCGCAGGTCGGAGAGCTGGGCTTCCGAAAGGCCGCCTAAGCTCTGCCCGTCCACGGAGACGGACCCGTCGTTCGGCCGGTCGAGCCCGCCGATGATGTGCAGGAGCGTCGACTTGCCGGAGCCGGAGGGCCCCGCCAGGCTGACCCAGTCGCCCTTGTGGACGGCGAAGTCGACGCCGCGTAGAGCGTGTACCGGCACGGCGTCGTCGGCGTAGACACGCGTCACGCCCCGACACTGCACAACTTCTTCAGACATGCGTTTCCTCCATGCAAGGTCGGCGTGGCCGACGCGTATGGCAAGACATTATCGGCGCATGGCCTCGAGCGGACCCATCTTCATGCAACGCACCGCCGGAGAGGCGCTCGCAACGAAGCCCAGGATCAGGCTCAGGACCACGACCAGGATGACGTCCTGGGCGAAGAGCTGCGGCACGAGCACGTTGCTGAGCCCGAAGGTGGAGAGCGCCTCGTTGAACGCCGCGAGGTCCACGCCGTCGGCGATGGGCAGGTAGGCCAGCACGCCGATCACGACTCCTCCGGCGATGCCGGCGCCCATGATGAGCGTGGATTCGAGCACCACCTGCAGCAGGACGGAGCGTGGCCGCATCCCGATGGCGCGCATCATGCCCATCTCCCGCGTGCGTTCCATGACCGCCGTCACCAGCGAGTTGACGAGCCCAAAGGACAGCGCCCCCATCATGATGAAGAAGTAGACCAGGATGACGACGTCGATGATCGCCGTCATCGCCGCGGCCGTCGGGTCGAGCTGCTGCCAGGTCATCACGTCGAGCCCGGCGAACACGTTCGCGAGGCGCTGCAGGAGCGGGGGGCTGAAGCGTTCTTCGGTGAGCCGTACGGAGAGTTCCGTCACGACGTTGGTTTCGAGCAGGTCCTGCACGGTGTCGCGGCCCGTGAAGACGAAGATCTTCTCGAGCGAGGAGGTGTCGCTGCGGTAGATGCCTGCCACGCGGTAGCCGGCTTCCCGGTTGCGGCCGTCGGCGCCCTGGGTGATGAGCACGATGCGCCGGCCGACCTGGGTCTCGATGCGCTCCGCCAGGCCTGCCCCGACGATCACGCGCCGGTCGGCGGCGTCGGCGAGCCCTTCGCCCTGGATCGCGAGCTTGCCGACGAAGGAGATGTTCTCGCTGGCGGGGTCGATGCCCACGAGCTGGATGCCCCGGGTCTCCCGCTCGCTCATGATGACCGCCGGCACCCGCACGCGGGACGCCCACCCGGCGACCATGTCCGACGTGATGCCCTCGAGCGCGTCCGGCCGCCAGTCCTGCGCGACCTCGAAGCTCTGGGCGATGCCGGGGTCGTCCAGGTACCCGGGCGCCAGGATCTTGACGTGCCCGTTCATGAGGTCGACGGCGTTGTCGGCCATCTGCACCTGCATGCCCCGGATGAAGGAGTTCGCGAGGACCACGGCGGCGATGGCGAACGTGATGCCCCCGAGCAGGATCCCGTTGCGTCGCTTGTGGCGCCACAGGTTGCGCCAGCCCAGTTGTACGAGGAGGCGGAGCTTCATGGAGTCCCTCCAGGCTTTGTGATGGCTTCGAGTTTCATTCTTCGGCCCGCAGCGCTTCGACGGCGTTCAGGCGCCAGATGCGCCGCGCCGGGATGGCGGCGGCGACCTGCACGGCCACGACCATGATCGCCGTCATGGCAAGCGCCCCCGTGGAGTCGAACACGGGGATCATCACGTCTGGCAGGAAGAACGTTGCCATCATGTCCGCGGACATGCCGAACGCCGACATGGGAATGCCCTCGATGGCGATGACGTACACGAACGCCAGCGACGACACGAGGCCGAGCGCCACACCCGTGAGGCTCATCCAGAGCCCCTCGAGCTGCACCATGCGGAAGATCGCGGCGGGGGCCATGCCGATCGCCTTCAGCATGCCGAACTCGGCCGTGCGTTCGAAGACCGTCATGACGAAAGTACTGACGACCACGAAGGTCACGATCACCACCAGGAAGAGGGCGAAGACCGCGGACCCGCCGATCTCCCCGACGACCGTTTGCTGGAGTTCCGGCATGAGTTCCTGCCACGGACGCACGGCGGCGTTGCCGTCGAGCGGAGCGATCCCGGTGGCGAGGTCGGCCGCGAACGCGCGGGCGTCCCGCGGGCCGCCTGTCAGCACGGCGATGGCGTGGGCCTCGTCCTGCAGGCCGAACGCCTCCGCGAAGTCGTCGAAGTGCACCGTCAGGAAGCCGCGGTCGAGGTCGGGGATTCCCGATTCGAAGAGCCCGACCAGGGTGACCGCCATCGCGGCGACGCTGCCTTCCTTGCCGGTGCCGAGGACGATGATGTCGTCTCCTGGCGCCACGCCGAGGTTGCGCGCCAGCTTGCTGCCCATGAAACCTTCGCCGACACGCTCCACGGGCCGCCCGCCGGGTAGCGCCTGGCTGGCCAGCGCCGCGAACTCGACCGCGGGGTCGATGCCAACGATCTGGCCGGCGAAACTCCGCTCGCCCGAACCCTCGGACACGAGCCCGAAGCCCAAGCCACGCGGCGCCACGGCTCGCACGTCCGGATGGCCGGCCAGGGTCTCGGTCAACGCCGCCAGTCCCTCGACGGTGCTCCGCATCCGCGGATCCTCCAGGTAGTCGGGATGCTGCACCTGCGCGTGGCCGGTCAGTTGCGCGGTCCCGACTTCCAGCATCGTGTCGATGGCGCCGATCTGGAGCGAGCGCGCGAACACGACGAGGAGTATGGCGAACCCCACGCCTCCGGCCGTCAGCCAAGTGCGCCGGGGGACGCGCCAGAGGTTGCGCCAGGCCATGGTGATCAGGGCTGCTCTTGCTTGCGAGGGGTGAGCCCCTGACGCGGGCCGCCTTCGCGCTCCCCCGGCAGCTTGGCGCGCCGGTCTCGATGCGACGGGAGAGAGCGTCAGTTCGGACATCACTCTTGGTCCCGGAGCGCATCGACCGCGTTCAGCCGCCAGATGCGCGGGGCGGGGACGGCGGCGGCGAACTGGACCGCGGCGATCATGACCGCGGCCATGAGCAGCGCATCCCGGGTCGCGAATGCGGGTACGAGCGTGTCGGGCAGGTTCAGCCGCTGGTACATCAGCGCCAGGTCCTCGAACCCGGCCACGGGAATACCCACCGCGGCGACGGCGGACACGACCGCAAGGGCTGCCGCCGCGCCCAGGGCGACGCCGATCAGGCTCATCCAGAGCACTTCGAACTGCACCATGCGAAAGATCGCGGACGGCGGCATGCCGATGGCCTTCAGCATGCCGAACTCGGCGGTGCGGTCGAAGACCGTCATGACGAACGTGCTGACCACCACGAAGGTCACGAGTACGGCCAGGATGCTGGCGAGCGTGAACCCGATGGTGTCCTTGATGACGAGCAGCTGCGCCAGCTCTGGCTGAATCTCCTGCCATGGCAGCACGCGCGCCGTGCCGGTGGTCACGGCGTACTCGACAGCGGGGACGATGGAGGCCGCGAAGCCGCGCGCGTCGCCCGGGTCCGGGCCGAGCGCGGCGACGACATGGGCTTCGTCCTCGAGTCCGAACGCATCGGAGAAGTCGTCGAAGTGCACCATCAGGACGCTGCGGTCGAACTCCGGAACGCTGGACTCGAAGAGTCCGACGAGGGTGACCGAGGTCGCCGCGACACCGCCCTCCTTCCCGGTACCGATGACGACGACGCCGTCTCCCACACCTGCCCCGAGATTGCGTGCGAGGACGCTGCCCATGAAACCCTCCCCGGCGTGCTCGACGGCACGGCCCCCGGGCAGGGCCCGTTGCGAGATCGTGGCGAACTCGACGGCGGGGTCGATGCCCATGACCTGGGCGCCGAAGCTCCGCTCTCCGGACTCGGCTTCTGCGGACACCAGCGCGAATCCGATGCCACGGGGGGCCGCCGCACGCACGTCGGGATGCGCGGCCAGTGCCTCGGTCACTGCGGACAGCCCCTCGACCGTGTGACGCATCCTGGGATCGTCCAGGTACTCCGAGTGCTGTACCTGGGCGTGACCACTCATTTGTTCGGTGACGAGGTTGATCGTGGTGTCGAAGATTCCCCCGTGCATGGAGCGTATGAATACGACGAGGAGCACGGCAAAGGCCACGCCACCAGCCGTCAGCCAAGTGCGCCGGGGGACGCGCCACAGGTTGCGCCACGCCAAGGTGACGAGGGCTCCACCGGCGGCCCGCGGAACGGGCCGCGAAGCCGTGCAAGGGAGCGTCAGCTCGGCCACGTCACTCTTCGTCCCGGAGCGCTTCGACCGCGTTCAGGCGCCAGATGCGCCGGGCCGGGACGAGCACGGCGACCTGTATGGCAACGAACATCGTCACCGTCGCGACCACCGCTGCCGCGGGGTCGAAGCGAGGGATCAGCGCGTCCGGCAGGCTGAGCCTGCCGAGCATGTCCTCCATGCCCTCCAGGATCGCGCCGAGGGGGATGCCCTGGACGGAGAGGGCGGCCACGAGCGCCGCGGCGACGGCCACGCCGAGCGCCGCGCCGAGGAGGCCCATCCAGAGCCCCTCGAACTGCACCATCCGGAAGATCGCGCCGGGGGGCATGCCGATGGCCTTCAGCATGCCGAACTCGGCCGTGCGTTCGTACACGGTCATGACGAACGTGTTCACCACCATGAAGGCCAGGATGACGACCAGGATGACGTAGATGACGTATGCGCCGCCGAGCTTCATGACGACGAACTGCTCGAGCTCCGGCTGCACCTCCTGCCACGGATGCACGCGCACGGCGCCGGTGGCCGCGGCGCTCGCGGCATTTTGGACCGAAGGGCCGACCTCCGCGGCGAAATCGCGCGCAGCGCCGGCGTCCCGAGTCAGGACGGCGATGGTGTGAGCCTCGTCCTGGAGACCGAATGCCTCGGAGAAGTCGTCGAAGTGCACCATCATGAGGCTGCGGTCGAGCTCGGGGTTGCCGGACTCGAAGAGCCCGACGAGGGTGACCGCCGTCGCGGCGACGCCGCCCTCCTTCTCGGTCCCGAGCACGATGATGTCGCCCCCCACCTCCGCGCCGAGGTTGCGGGCGAGCACGCTGCCGAGCAGGCCCTCGCCGGTTCGCTCGAGCGGCCGCCCGCCGGGCAGGGTGTCCTTCGCGAGCGTCGCAAACTCGACCGCGGGGTCGATGCCCATGACCTGGGCGCCGAAGCTCGTCTCTCCGGCTTCCGCGTCCGCGGACACCAGCGCGAAGCCCGTGCCCCGCGGCGCCACGGCCACGACGGCCGGGTGGCGGGCGAGCGTCTCGGTCACCGCGGCGAGGCCCCCGACCGTGTAGCGCATCCGGGGATCGTCCAGGTACTCGGCATGCTGCACTTGCGCGTGGCCGCTCAACTGCTCGGTCGCGAGCTCAATCGTTGTGTCGAAGGCGCCCACGGCGATCGAGCGATGCATCACGATGAAGAACACGGCGAATCCCACGCCGCCCGCGGTGAGCCAGGTGCGTCGGCGCACCCGCCAGATGTTGCGCCAGGCCATCGTGACGAGCGTGCCGCCGACGGCGGGACCCGTGCTTTTCGAGACGGCGGGAGAAAGGGTCAGTTCGGACATCTCATTCCACCTCGCGCAGGGCCGCTACGGGACGGATCCGACGCAGTCGCAGGGAGACCAGGAACGCTGCCAACGACGTCAGGACGCCGAGGACTGCCGGGGCCAGCGTCAACGCGGGCGCATCGAGGACCATGTGGAGCCGCTCGGGGATGAGCATCCGGTTGCCCAGCATCTCCTCGGCGTCCTGCGGGATGCCGATCCCTTGGGCGCCGATGGTCGAAACGACGAGGACGGCGACGCCGACGCCGATGGCCGTGCCGATGGCCCACATGCACAAGGCCTCCACCTGCAGCATGGCCATGATGGAGCTCGGCCGCATGCCGACGGCGAGCAGCATGCCGAACTCGCGGGTCCGTTCGAGCACGGTCATGACCAGCGCGTTCACGACCACGAAGGCGACGACGATCACGAGCGTCCAGAGCAGGATGACGCCCCCGCCAGCGTCCAGCTGGATGCTCTCCTCAACCTCCGGCATGAGTTCGGCCCAGGGACGCACGTGCGCGGCGTCCGCCAGCCCGGTGGCCGCTAGCGCGCCGCTGACCTCCTCGACCATGGCCTCGATGGCGGGCATCGACTCCGTGAACAGGACGATGCGGTGGGCGTCGTCGCCGAGTTCGAACGCTTCCTGCACGACGGGCAGGCGCACCTGCAGCAGCATCCGGTCGAACTCCGTAAGGCCCGACCGGAAGATCCCGCCGACCCGGACGGCCAGCGCGGCGACGCCCCCCTCCCGCGTCGAACCGAGCACGACGAGCTCGTCCCCTACGGAGATACCGAGGTTGCGGGCCAGCCTGGCGCCGACGAACGCATCGTCCGAGCCGGTGAGGTAGGTGCCATCGACCAGGCTGCCGGGCAGCCTGGAAACACCCTGCTCACCCTCGGGATCGACGCCGACGACAATGGCGCCGAAGCTCCGTTCCTCGCCGTCTCCCCGGTCGGCGGAGATCAGGGCGAAGGACTCCGCCCGCGGCGTGGCGGCGACGACGCCCGGCAGGTCGGCGAGTCGTCGCGTCAGCTCCGTGACGCCGGCCACGGTGTAACGCAGCCGGGGATCGTCGAGGTACCGGGGATCCTGGACCTGGGCATGTCCGCTGTCCATGCGGGCGGCGAGGTCGCGGATGTCGTCGTACATGCCCGCCTGGACCGACATGAACAGCACGATGAGCCACATCGAGAAAGCCATGCCGCCGGCCGTGAGCCACGTGCGGCGCGGGTTGCGCCAAAGGTTGCGCCACGCGACCAGAAAGAACAAACCGCGCTGCCGGCCGCTCCGTTGGGCAGCCGCCGGAGCGAGCGCGGTGTCGGCCATCAGCTCGCGCCGGACTTCAGGGCGAACACCGTGAACGTGCGGTCGGGCAACTCGATGTCGAAGTCGGCGGACGTGATGACGATCTCCGTCCAGTGGTCCGGCTCGTCGAGTTTCTCCATGCGCATGCGCGTCGGTACGACGCGGCCGCCGATCTCTTGGATCTCCAAGGTCCGCATGCGCTTGAGCTCCTCCATGCCTTGGTCGTAGAAGGCCTGCTCGAGCATCACGTAGTCGTCGCGGATGACCCAGATTTCCTTGCCCCAGACGATGGGGGCGTCGTCGTGGGGGATGGCCTCGACGGTGTAGATCGTGTGGCCGTCCTCCTCGCGGGTCTCGGCGATGCGCAGGTTGTAGTGCTGCAGCAGGTTGTCGGCCCGCGACAGGTCGTCGTAGGAGAAGTCGGAACCGGCCCAACTCTGCGACCGCATGCTATAGGGCAGCCGGATCGTGCGATTCAGCTTCGGCGTATACGTCCACATCTTCTCGCCCTGCTTGAGCAGGGCATTGCCGGCGTCCTTGGGCGGCGCCGTGAAGCGCATGAGCGCGTCTTCGCGTCCCCGGCTCCAAGACACCATGGACGACGACCGCTCCCAGTCGGGACGGTGGACGGTCATCGACATTTCCTGGTACGAGGACTCGTCGCCCCGGACCAGGTCGAGGGCGCCGGCGACGAGTGCGTACGCGTCCAGCTCCTCGGCCTGCGGGCCGGCGGCGGCAAGTGCCGTGAGCAAGGCGGCGAGCAGCGGGGCGGTGCAACGTGGCGTCTTCACAGCGTGCAATTAGACACCTTCGGAGGGAGGTCCGTAAACCGGACGGATAGTGGGATAGCGCAACGCGGCGATGCGGGCGCCGAGGAATCTGACGTGCGTCCCGGTGTCCCGGCCGGGAGTAAAATGTTCGTTCGCGCAGCCACGAGAGATCGGTCATGGGCAGAATCTCGGTTCAGGCCACCATCGGCACCGAGGACACGACCGATCCCGTGATCGCGTGCGAAGCCCTGGTCGATACTGGTGCCGCCTACCTGACGCTGCCGAGGGCCTGGCGACCGCGCCTCGGCGAGCTGACAACGCTCGATACCGTGGAGCTCGACACTGGGGACCAGCCCACGATCACTGGGGAGATCTGCGGCCCGGTGTTGCTTCGCTTCGGCGGCTTTCGGCCCGTCTGGACCGAGGTGCTGTTTATCGACCTGGAACCGACCCACGGCCGATACGAGCCGCTGATCGGCTACATTCCGCTTGAGCAGGCCCAGGCGGTGGTCGATCTCGCCGGCCACCGCCTTGCCAAGGTCGAGCACGTAGACCTCAAGCGCGCTTCTCGGGCTTGACGACCCCGGCCGAGAACGCCTCCGCTGCCCATACAATTCCCGGTGCGCATTTCCCGCCGCCGGAGCCGCCATGGACATCGACACCTACTACACCGACCACTGGAAGCACATCGAGGAGGAGCGCATCGCCCGCTACGAACGCATGTTCGAGTGGCGGGACGGACAGGCGGCGCTGCTCGCGCCGGCGGCGGTCAGGGCGGGGCATCGCGTGCTCGACTTCGGCTCCGGTCCCGGCTTCATGGCGCTGGCGCTCGCGGACATGGTGGGCGGGTCGGGCCGCGTGGACGGCGTGGACATCAACGCCCGCTTCGTGGCCGATGCGACGGCTCGTGCGAAGGGGCGGGAGAACGTCTCCTTCCACCAAGTGACGGGGGTCGAACTCCCGCTCTCCGACGGCGCCGTGGACCGCGTACTCTGCAAGAACGTGCTGGAGTATGTCCCCGACGTAGATGCGACCCTGGCCGAACTCCGCCGCGTCCTCGCGCCGGGCGGACGCATGCACATCATCGACAGCGATTGGGGCTTCGTCATCGTGGAGCCCTGGGGCAAGGAGAACGTCGAGCGCTACTTCGCCGCGGCGTCGGTCGCGTTCAAGGAGCCGCACATCGGACGCAAGGCCCAAGGGCTGCTGGTCCGGCACGGCTTCGCGGACGTTGAAGTGCACATCCTGGCCTTCGCCGATACCCAGGGCCGGTCGCTCCCCATGATCCGCAACATGCGTTCCTACATCGACGCGGCGCTCGCGGCCGGAGGGGAGAACGCGCTGTCCGGCGACGAGGCGGACGCGCTCTTGGCCGAGGCGGAACGGGCGGTCGGCGAGGGGACGTTTCTGTTCTCGCTGCCGCAGTTCCTCGTCACGGGAACCAAGGGAAGGTGACGGGGGGCAAGCGGACAGGTCGTTGGCTTCGCCGACCGACCGTGTCCCGAGGGGCGCGCCCGGATGAGCGGCGTTTCAGGCTTGGTGTGCTTCGCAGATCGCGCAGTCGCATGCAGGATGACAGAAGTTCCGTTGGCGTCCGAGTTCTGCGCGATGCTCCGCTCGATATCGAAGGACGGCGTTCCTTCGGTCGTCGTAGGCGAGGGCCTCGAAGTGGGGGATTTTCCGTTTCTCGGGGTATGGTCGGAGCATCCAGGCCGTGTGAATCTCCGTCTCGGCCAGTTCGTAGCGGGCCAACACGCGGGAGATGTCTTGGTCGGCCGTCTGCCACCGCCAAATGGGGATCGAGAGTCCGGCCAGCACGAAGTGAGTCGTGTCGGGAGGCGTCGCGCCGACCGTCCCGGATTCGTCGAGATAACAGAGGTACAAGTCGATGCGGCCGGTGCGGAGGTTGGGACGTCTGGGTTTTGGAGCCGTAGCTCCCAAAGCGAGTCGCTCAGCAACTCTCCACAGACGCAACCGAGACCCTACGCTGGCAGTGTCTCACTTGTCAAACACGGTGTGCGATCCGGCTTCTGGATGCTAACGGGTCCCGGACCCCTGTCTGCGAGGTGGGATATCCGCGTTCACCCCGTGTACAGCAACCCGCTCGCGATGCCCGCCATCGTCGCCCGCAGCGCTTGCGCGACCTGCTCGTCCTCGCCCTCCCGCAGCCGTGCGAGGAGCTCCGCCTGCAACAGGTGCAGGGGATCGAGATAGGTGTCGCGGATGTCGATCGAATCGCGCGCTATGGGTTGGCTGGCCAGGAACTCGGATTCGCCCGTCAGGGCGAGCAGGTCGTCCTTCAGCACGGCCAGCCGTTCGCGCACGATCTCGTGCACGTCGCGGTGGTCCTTGGGGGTCAGCCGGTTCGCGTAGAAGTCCGCGAGTTCGATGTCGGTCTTCGCGAGCAGTGCCTCCAGGGTGTTCATCTGCATGCTGAAGAACGGCCAGTCCATCATGGAAGCGAAGGCGTCGTCCGCCGCGTCCTCCGGTGGGTCGTGGTGTAGTGCATGCAGGGCGGCGTCGCTCCCCAGCCAGGCCGGCAGGATCAGGCGCACCTGGGTCCACGCGAACACCCAGGACACGGCGCTCAGGGCGGCGATGTCGGGCGGGGCGTGCCGATGGTCCGACCGGCCGCCGATCGTCAACGCGGTGAGTTCCTCCTCCGGCGTGATTTCGCGGAAGTAGTCGACGAAGCCGGGGGTGTCGGCGACGAGTTCGCGATAGTCTTCGAAGGCCTTCTCGGCAAGGTCGTTCATCGCTTCGCGCTGCTCCGATGTCGGTGGCGCCGGCGGGTCTAGGCTCGCTTCGATGGTGCCGATCAGGTAGCGCATCAGGGTGTCCCGGGCGAGGGCGGAGTCGCCGAGCTTGAAGCGTATGGCTTCGCCGGGCTCCGTGACCCGCAGCCGCCCCGAGATGCAGCCCGGCGGCTGCGACAGGATGGCCGCCCGGGCGGTCTCCCGGCTCCGTCCGACGGCACCGCCCCGCCCGTGGAAAAGAACGAGTTCCACGCCGTGGCGGCGCGTCACCTCCGTGAGTTGTTCCTTCGCCTGGAACTGACGCCACGCGGAGGCGAGTTGGCCGGCGTTCTTGGCCGAGTCCGCATAGCCGATCAGCACCCGCTGTTCGCCTTTTGTTTCGAGGGGCAAGCCCCTCGCGCTGCCTTTCCTTGCGAGGGGCAAGCCCCTCGCGCTCCCCGGCTGAGGGCTCTCGACGTAGTCGCGGTACCACGGGATGGACAGTAGCTCGTCCACGGCGCCGGCGACGCGGTCGAGGTCGCTCAGGGTCTCGAACTGGGGCGTGATGGGCAGGTTCGCCGTCACGCCGCATTCCTGAAGCAGCAATACGGCAGCCAACACGTCGGTGGGCGAGCGCGCCTCGGAGACGATGTAGTGTCCGATGCCGGCGCCGTTCAGCTCGGCGATGACGTGGCAGGTGTCGAGCACCTCCCGTGCGCCAGGGGTGGCCGGCCAGTCTTCGGGGAAGAGCGGCCGGCGGTTGCCGAGTTCGCTGAGCAGGAACTCCAGGCGCTCGGCCTCGGTCCAGTGGGCGTAGCTGCCGCTCGGCCCGATGTGGAGAAACTCGGTGATTTCGTCCAGCACGGCGGTGTGCCGCGCGGCGTTTTGCCGGATGTCCAGGGACACCAGCGTCACCCCGAAGGCGTGCACGCGCCGCAGGGTGTCCCGGAGCGGCCCGTTGGCGATGACGGGCATCCCGCTGTCGCACAGGGAGCGGTAGCATAGGCGCAGGGGCTCCACGAGTTCTTCGTCGGTGAAGTAGACGTGTTCCGCCGGCGCGGGATCGAGCCCCTCGGCCCAGTCCCGCGTGCGGGAAAGGCGCTCGCGCACCGTCTTCAGCAGCGCCCGGTAGGGTTCCGGATCGTCCCCGACGCGGTTGCGCAGCGCTCCGTTGCACTCCTTCATGGAGAGGTCCGCCTGCAACGCCTCCACGTCGCGCAGATAGAGGTCCGCCGCCATCCAGCGCGCGAGCATGAGCACTTCGCGGGTGACCGCGGCCGTCACGTCGGGATTGCCGTCCCGGTCGCCGCCCATCCACGAGGCGATTTGTACGGGCGCCACGTCGATGGGCAGCGCCGGCAGGTTGCGCCGGGCCAGGGCGTCGTCGATGTCCCGCAGGCACGCGGGCACGGCCTCCCAAAGCGAGTTTTCGACCACCGCGAAGCCCCACTTCGCCTCGTCTTGCGGCGATGGGCGTTCGCGGCGGATCTCGTCGGTGTGCCAAGCCTCGGCGATCAGCCGCTCGAGGCGCCGCTCGCTCGGCTGCGATCGCTTCAGTTCGGCGGCGATCGCGTCGTACTTCAGCACCAGCGTGCGCCGCAGGATTTCGGTCGGATGGGGCGTGAGGACGGATTCGATGCGCAGGCCGCCGAGGGCGTCGGCCACCCCCTCCGGCGATAGGCGGTCGAACAGATTGGCCCAAGCCGTCTGCGCGTCCTCTTTGAGATTCCGCACCTGGTGGTCCTGCTCGGCGATGTTGGCGAGGTTCAGGAACTGGTTGAACGCCCGGGTGACGTCGATGACCTCGTAGCTCGGGATGTCCTCCAGATAGCGGTAGAGGTCGAACCACGCGCCCTGGTTGCGCGCCGCCTTGGCGAGGGCGCGAATGGTCTCGATCCGGTCGAGGAAGTCGTGCCCCCGGTCCTCCTCGATCACGCGGCCGAGGAGGCGGCCGAGCATGCGCACGGTGTTCCAGAAGCCGGGGGCCTCGCGGCGTTCGGTGCTGGGGGCGGGGGCCTGCGGCGTTGCGGCGGGCGCTGGCTCGCTCATCCCGGGCTGTACGACGGCGTCGAGGATCAGGGTTTCGTCGGACATCACCGGCCCTTCCGCTGGCACGACTCGCAAAGGTGCGAAATACTAACCGTTGCCGACGCGTCGCGTTGGACGTGGCGGCGCACGTCGCCGCGCGACTTGGCGGCAACCACCCGAAGCCATCTCGAGGAGCGTGCAGTGGACTTCAATCTGGCCACCGTGAACGAGGCGATTGCCGAAGTCATCCCGGATCGGGAAGCCATCGTGTTCCGCGACCGGCGCTTCACCTACGCCGACTTCAACGAACGCACGCGGCGGCTCGCGAACGTCCTGCGAGGGCACGGCCTTGGCTGCCGCACCGAACGCTCCGCGTTGCGCGATTGGGAGAGCGGCCAGGACCACCTCGGAATCTATCTCTACAACGGCAACGAGTACTTGGAAGGCATGCTCGGCGCGTACAAGGCCCGCGTGGCGCCCTTCAACGTCAACTACCGCTACGTGGACGAGGAACTCGTCTACCTGCTGAACAATGCCCGGACGAAGGCGCTCGTGTACCACAGTTCGCTCTCGGAGCATGTCTCGCACGTCAGGGATCAGGTGCCAAGCCTCGAACTGCTCATCCAGGTGAACGACGAGGACCGTCCGCTGCTGCCGGGTGCCGTCGAATACGAAGCCGCGCTGGCGGCCGCATCGCCGGAGAAGCCCGACCTTGCCTGGTCGCCCGACGACCTCTACATCGTATACACGGGCGGTACGACCGGCATGCCGAAGGGCGTCCTTTGGCGGCAGGGGGACATCCTGATCGCGAGCCTGGGCGCGCGCCGTACCGGGGGCGAAGTGCTCCGGACCCTGGACGAATACCTGGCGCGAGCCCGGAGCGGTGATCGGCGCCATCTGCCGGCCCCACCCTTCATGCACGGCGCCGGGCACTGGGTGGCGTTCCAGGCCTTTCACACGGGCGGCACCGTTGTCATCCAGAGCGAAGTCCGCCGCTTCGATGCCGGGGACATCCTCGATCTGGTCCAGCGCGAGCGCGTCAACAACCTCCTGCTCGTGGGCGATGCCTTCGGACGGCCGCTCGCCGACGAGCTCGCGCGCAAGGAACGGAACCTCTCCTCGCTGCGCAACGTCATCACCGGCGGGGCGATCATGACGGCCAAGCTCAAGGCGGAGCTGTTGGACGCGCTTCCTCAAATCACCATCATCGACTCGGCGGGTTCGTCGGAGACGGGTGGGCAGGGCACCCAGGTGAGCAACGCAAGGACGGGTGCTTCAACCGGGCGCTTCAAGCTCTCCGCGCACAACGCCGTGCTCTCGGAAGACTTGAGCAGCGTCCTGCCGCCCGGCCACGACGGGCTCGGCTGGTGGGCGCGCACCGGCAACATTCCCCTCGGTTACCTCGACGACGAGGACAAGACCCGCGCGACCTTCCCCGAAGTGAACGGCGTGCGCTACTCCGTGCCGGGAGACAAGGTCCGCCTGCTGGAGGACAACACCCTGGAACTCCACGGTCGCGAATCCGTGACGATCAACTCCGGCGGCGAGAAGATCTTCGCGGAGGAAGTCGAGCAGGCGCTGAAGCACCATCCCGCCGTGTTCGACGCCGTCGTGACCGGGCGGCCCTCGGAACGCTGGGGCAACGAGGTGGTGGCCATCGTCAAGTTCCGCGACGGCATGACGGCGGAGGAGGGGAGCCTGCTTGAAGAGTGCGGCAAGCACATCGCGCGGTACAAGCTGCCGAAGGCGTTCCTGTTCGTTTCTGAGATTGCGCGGAGTCCGTCGGGGAAGGCGGATTATCGGTGGGCGAAGGCGCAGGTGAGCTAGGAGGGATGCGCCGTACAGCCGGCCGTTTGCCGCTGTCGTCGCGGGTGTTGATGACCGGAAGTGCTTTCCGGCTTCCAGGTGGGGGCGGGCGGAGGTGACGACGACGGTACCGCGGATGCTTGTCGACGAAGCGGCCTTCAACCGAGAGCTCGCCTTGCCGTACTCTCTTCGCCTCCTGGATTTCCAGATGGCGATGCAGGACGTTTACGACTTTCTGCACGATGTGGACAATCCGCGGGGCGAGCTTGGCACCCGCACGGCGACGCTCCACAGAGATGGCGTCCAAAAGCTGCGGCGGGGATGGGTGTACCGCACGTAAGGATGGCGTACCGGACTCTGCGTCCCAGTGTTGGGTCCTACTGCGTCAGCCCCCGACGTGCGGCCGGTGACACGGTCGGGCAATAGCTCGCCAACTTCGGCATCGCGTCGCACGCGACCCTAAAGTACTCGGCATCGTTCTCCAGTCCGATGCTCTCGTACCCGACCCATTCGGCTGCCGCGAGGGTCGAACCGGAGCCCGCAAATGGATCAAGCACGATGCCCTCGCCCAAGGGCAAGGCGGCGCGGACGACTTGGCGCAGAAACGCTTGGGGCTTAAGGCTCGGATGCGGGGCCAGATCGCGTTCCTTGCGGCGAGTGGGCGCCGATTGGATGACGTCGCCAAATGGCTTGTCCCGACACGGCCGACGGAGGCCACCAGTCTTCCATTTGCGCAGGTTGTCCTGCACGCGGCCTTCCAGTGGCTCTCGAAACAGCACCCACGGCTCCCAGTTCGACCTAGGCATGACGCTGACTTCGGGGAATGCGTCATGGGCGCCCTTCGGTCGGTCTCCGCCCCGCATTGTCGTCGTGAACCGTATCACTTCGCCGCGGCGCTCGAGGCCACTCCGGGCCAACGCGTTGGCGACGATAAAAGAAAGGAGGGGCGACGACGCGACGAAGACATGGGCACCGGGAACCAGGCAAGGCCGGAGGCGGCGCGCCCACTCGTAGAAGAAACTCTCGAGCTCCTCAAGCTGGACGGGTGTCAGAGTCGTGAATCTGGGCAGGGGAGACCGCCGGTGACCATCGAAGGACGGAGGGAGCCTCCAGACGCCGCCGCGGCGCTCGCGGAGTTTCCGTTGCTGTTCGCGGCTGTACTCGTGCAGCCCGTAGGGCGGGTCGGTCACCACTGCCTGCACGCTGCGTGCCGGGCGTTCGCTTAACCAGCGAAGCGCTTCGGTGTGGAAGAGTGTCGAGTGGCCGAACCGAAACGGCGCGAGGGGCCTCGACGCCGTCGATTGGGACGATGCGGGCAGCGCGATTTCAGCTTGTTCGGCTAGGCGATAAACCCCGCGATCCTCCCTGGCAAAGAGGCCGGGGGTGTTCAGGGACAGATACGATTGGACCGACGAACGGGGCACTCGTCGCGCTAGGGTACTGACCCTGTCGCAGATTTCCGCGACGCTAAGAGGCGAGGGAGCATCGCCGAGTACTTGCAGGATGGCGTCACGGACTTGCCCTGGCCTCCATCGCGTCTCACCTCCCTCCATGCGTACGCATGGTAGACGTCGGGACGTCGTTTGTCATGCCTCAGACTGGGTGTTCCGCGCTCAAGGCTCCTGCCGCAACTCGAACCCGTTCCCCTCGCAGTCGACGAACGACGCCACGCGCACGGGCACGCCGCCACCCGGCTCGCGCAGCTCGACGAGGCGTCCGCCGAGGCGCTCGATGTCGGCCTGCACGGTTTCGATGTTGTTGACCAAGAGATTCAGGCCGGCATGGGGAAGGGGCGCCTCGGGTTCTCGGGACTGCGGATGCAGGATGTGCAGGGCGAGTTGGATCGCGCCGAGGTCGAGCGTGGTCCAGCCAGGAGACTCGAACGACGGGCGGACGTCTAGGGCCTCCGTGTAGAACCTCTTGGCGCGCTCCATGTCGTGCACGTAGTGGATCACCATCGGGTCGCGGCCGCGCATTGTCGTCCTCCTTGGTGACCGCGGCGCTAACGCCGCGCCTTGTGAATCTTCGCCATCAGCGCGAACACCTCGGCCGGCGAGGGTGCCTCCGCCGCCCCGAACTCGCGGTAGAGCGTCGACACGTTGACGACGATGCGCTCCGCGTCGCCCCAGGAATCGAAGTCGGCCAGCGAGATGTCGAGGGCGGCGTCGTACGCGGAGAGGCCGGCGTCGTAGCGTTTGCGCGCCTCGTCCCGCACGTAGACGAGGTAGTCGCGCACGGCGCGGACGCCGCGATGGTCCGTGATCGGCCCGTGGCCGGGCACGATGGTCTCGAGGTCGAGGCCGAGCATGTGGTCGCAGGCGTCGATCCAGTTGCCGACGGGCCCCACCCACAGGATGGGGTGGCCCTCGATGAAGAGGATGTCGCCGGTGAACATGAGCCGGTCGTCGGGCACGTGGACGAGGATGTCGCCTTGGGTGTGGCTCGGATGCGGGGCCAGATCGCGTTCCTTGCGGCGAGTGGGTGCCGATTGGATGACGTCGCCCTAGAAGAAACTCCCGAGTTCTTCGAGCTGGACTGGTGTCAGAGTCGTGAATCTGGGCAGGGGAAACAGCCGGTGACCATCGAAGGACGGCGGGAGCCTCCAGACGCCGCCGCGGCGCCCGCGGAGCTTCCGTTGCTGTTCCTGGCTGTACTCGTGCAGCCCGTAGGGCGGGTCGGTCACCACCGCCTGCACGCTGCCTGCCGGGCGTTCGCTTAACCAGCGAAGCGCTTCGGTGTGGAAGAGTGTCGAGCGGCCGAAACGAAAAGGCGAAAGAGGCCTTGACTCCGGCGTTTGGGACGATGCGGGCAGCGCGATCTCAGCTTGCTCAGCTAGGCGGTGAAACCCCGCGATCCTCCCGTAGCATTGGTCGCGGCGCCGCGATCCGCATACCGTTTAGCCGCCTCCGACCGAAGCTGGAAGAAGCGCTGGCACGGACCCCGTTTCCGCGTCTCGTATGAAGTGCCAGAGGTTGCCCGGCAGGAATCCGTCCACAGTCTGACTGTTCACCTCCGTGAGCACGAACCACGTCTCGCCAAGACGCCCTCGGAACACCGACGCCAGATCCCGCGCTGCCAGACGCGAAACGACAATCACCGCCTGAGGGAGCGGCTGCACCCAAGTCTCGACCGCGTTCGTGTCGTTCAGGGCCCCTTGAACGATCCAAGAGGGACAAGTCGGACTGTAGGTGAACAGGAACGGCTTCATTTGCGTGTCTCGCTATCGTCTCGATCATCGGCGTCGCCCTCAAGTGCCGCCGGGTTCTCCCTAGCGGGTTCCAGCTCCTCTGTGGCCAAAGCCCCATCTTTACCGTAGATTCTTTGGATTTCCAACTGCTCCATCCGAATCCGGTACCGCTCCGACTGTAGCCGATCGGGGTCGTTCCTAGCGAAGCTCAGGTACTGCCCGAGGAACACGCTAACGATAGCGACCACGCCGATCATGCAACCCGTGCTGAACAACGGGACTCCTCCAATCATCATCATGTCCCTAAGGAGCCAAGCGAATCCCAACAACACCGGTACCAGCAGCACCATCGGGATCAGCGGTCCCATCGCCGTGCCTCGCCGGATGAGCGCCGTGCCGCTTTGGTGCAGGCCTCCCAGCATCTCCCGAACCGAACCCAACGAATCCTCGACAGTCATCAGCCGCTCCCGAAGGTCACTCTTCGCTGACCGTGGGCCACCGCGCCAATAGGGTGCGCTCCATCTTGGATGCCGTCGCAGCTCGCGTTCCGGTCCCCATCGAACGGCAGCCTACAGGTTGCCGCAAAACCTCGCCACCGAAGGCTGCCGGAGGTGGCCGTCCCACGCTGGCGGCGGGCTCCGGGCCGACGCTTCGGTGTCCGCGAGGGTGCGAAAGGACAAGGAGCGGTAGGGAGCATCGGTTGCTTGGCTCTGGCTTTCGAGGCGTCAAGGCTCCTGCCGCAACTCGAACCCGTTCCCCTCGCAGTCGACGAACGACGCCACGCGCACGGGGACGCCGCCGCCCGGTTCCCGCAACTCGACGAGGCGTCCGCCGAGGCGCTCGATGTCGGCTTGTACGGTTTCGATGTGGTCGACAAGGAGATTGAGACCCGCGTGGGGCAGCGGCGCTTCCGGTTCCTCCGACTGGGGATGCAGGATGTGCAGGGCGAGTTGGATCGCGCCGAGGTCGAGGGTCGTCCAGCCCGGCGACTCGAACGACGGGCGGACGTCTAGGGCCTCCGTGTAGAACCTCTTGGCGCGCTTCATGTCGCGCACGTAGTGGATAACCAACGGATCCCGGCCGCGCATGGGGGTTCTCCTCGTGCCAGGCGCCGGACGCTAACGCCGCGCCTTGTGAATCTTCGCCATCAACGCGAACACCTCCGCCGGGGAGGGGGCCTCGGCCGCGCCGAACTCGCGGTACAGCGTCGACACGTTGACGACGATCCGCTCTGCGTCACCCCACGAGTCGAAGTCGGCCAGGGAGATGTCCAGGGCGGCGTCGTAGGCGGAGAGGCCCGCGTCGTAGCGCTTTCGTGCTTCGTCGCGCACGTAGACGAGATAGTCGCGCACGGCGCGTACGCCGCGGTGGTCCGTAATCGGGCCGTGGCCCGGCACGATGGTCTCGAGGTCGAGGCCCAGCATGTGGTCGCAGGCGTCGATCCAGTTCCCGACGGGTCCCACCCACAGGATCGGATGGCCCTCGATGAAGAGGATGTCGCCGGTGAACATGAGCCGGTCGTCGGGCACGTGGACGAGGATGTCGCCTTGGGTGTGGCACGGGCCGACCTGCTTGAGGGTCACGTTCTTGTCGCCGCAGCGCAGCGCGAGTTCGCCTTCGAAGGTCCGCGTCGGCAGGGTCTGCTGGATGTTCTCGAAGTCGAAGTCGCTGAAGCAGTATTGGAAGAACGCTCCGACCTCGCCCATCTCCGGAGCGCGGCGCATCATCTCCGCGAGGCGCTCCGGGGAGTCGTCGGCGAGTTCGTCCGCCGTGGCCTTGGACGAGATGATCTCCGCGTCCGCGACGAGCTCGTTGCCGTTGCAGTGATCGCCGTTGGCGTGGGTGTTGACCAGCGTGCCGATGTCGGCCGCGGCGGGCTCGGCGGCGCGCATGGCCTTCAGCATCTCCGCCGTCAGGGGCACGTCGAAGAGCGTGTCGACGAGCAAGGCATCCCCTTGGGAGACGATGAGCCCGGCGTTGCTCCAGCCCCAGCCCCCGTCGGGCTGCACCCAGGCGTAGCCACCGGACCCGAGGTCGTGCAGGCCGTGTTCGAATGGCCGGACTCCGAGAGACATGCCACCTCCTTGCGCCGCGCCAGCGCGTGGGACGGCCCCCGATAATGCGCTAAGTTACGCGCCCGTGGAAGCGTTCGACGATATCCGGCCCTACCGTGACGACGAGGTTGCCGACGTGCTGCGGCGGGTGGTGGGGGATCCCGCCGCAACGCGGGGGGTGGCCCGTTTCCTACTTCCCGGCTGTTTTCGGCGCGCACCGGGAATCACCTGTTGGGTGCTTGGCCGCGTCCTCGGCTGGCGGATTCGCAATCTCCGGTCGGTGGATGATCTCCATGTCGAACTCGGGTACTGGTTCGGACGCCTCATCCGCCGTACCACCGCCGGCCTTACGTGGAGCGGCCTCGACGCCCTGGAGGCCGGACGGCCGTACCTATTCGTCTCCAACCACCGGGACATCGCCCTCGACTCGGCCTTCATGAACTACGCCCTGTGGTCGTCGGGGCACCGAACGTCACAGAACGCCGTGGGCGAAAACCTGTTCACCCACGCGTTCGCCAACGATCTCATGCGCTTGAACCGGGGCTTCATGGTGCCGCGAAGCGGCGGCAGCCCAAAGGCGCAGTACGCGGGGATGCGCAAGACATCGTGCTACATCCGGGCGGCCCTCGAAGCCGGGGAGTCCGTCTGGATCGCCCAGGGGGACGGCCGCGCCAAGGACGGCATTGATCGGACGGAACCCGCGCTCCTCAAGATGTTCCTGCTCGGCTGGCGGGGGGAATGCGAGGCGTTGGGGGATTGGCTGCGGCGGGTGCGCCTGATCCCGGTGTCGATCTCCTACGAAATCGATCCCTGTGCGGCGACGAAAGCCAGGGAGCTGTACCTCACCGCGCGGGACGGTCACTACGAGAAACCCGAGGGCGAGGATCACATGAGCATGGTGCGCGGGATTTTGGGCTTCAAGGGCGCGGTGCACGTGGCGTTCGGGACGCGGGTCGAGGGCGAGTTCGAGAGCGCGGAGGCTCTCGCCGCCCACCTAGACCGCGTAATCGTGGGCAGCCTGCGCATGTATCCGACCCATGTGTTCGCTCTGGAAGGGCAGGCGGAACTCGCGCCGCGCGTGGAAGAGGCGTTCCACGGAGCGCTCCGGGACTGCCCGGCGGAACATCGGGATTACGTGCTGCTGCAATACGCCAATCAACTTCGCAACCAGCGGGGGATTGCGACGGCCCAAGTCCCCTGACCGGCACCGACGTGCGGTGCCGTGGCGGCGTTCGCCCGCCCTCGGCGGGTGGATCTCGCACATGACAGCGGGCAGATGTCGCACACGAAGTCGGGCAAAATTGGCCGTTTTGGAGGGCCGCCCCGTTCTCTAGAGTCGCCATATGGCGATGCGGCACGACGAAGCCTTCAAGTTCCTCTTCGACGTCCCCGAGGTGTGCGCGGACACGCTGCGCCTGGCGGCCCCGGCGCTGTGGCCGCACCTCGACCCGGACTCCGTGCGCAACCTGCGCGTCGGCGACACGGTGGCGACCGACCTGAGCCGCCGCGGCGGCGACGCCCTGTTCGCCGTGAACCTGCGCGGCGCTGCCCGACGGTCGTCCGGCGTACGTGGTGGTGCCCACGGAGTTCCAGTCCGGCAACGACCGGGACATGCCCGGGCGCATCCGCGAGTACGCCGCCCGGCAACTGGACACCCTGCGCCGCCAGGGGGTGATTCCCGCCGGGGACGCGCCGCCGGTGCTGCCGGTGGTGGTGTACGACGGCGCCGCGCGCTGGTCGGCGGCGGACGGGCTGGAGCCGCTGCGGCCGTTGCCGGCGGGCGTTGCCGCGCACTTGGCGGCGTTTCAGCCCCAAGCGTACGTGCTCCTTGACCTGATGCGGGCGCCGATGGACGATTGGCCCGACGACAACCGCCTGCGGGCGGTGGCGCGGTTGCTGCGGCAGGACGCGCCGGACGGACTGGCGGCGGCGCTCGCGGAGGAGCTGACGCGCTTCCCCGGCATTGCCGGGTTGCCGTTCCGCCAGGCGCTGCACGCGTGGGCGGGCGAGTTGTGGACGAGGTTGTCGGAGGGCGGTTCGCTGCCGCCGTTAGACGCACTGGAGGGAACGGAGGCGCCGGACATGACGAGCATGATTGAGGTGCGGTTCAACGAATGGAAGGCGGAGCAGTTCGAGCGCGTCCGCGCGGAGGGCGTGGCCAAGGGTCGTGCGGAGGGCATGGCCAAGGGTCGTGCGGAGGGCGTGGCCGAGGGTCGCGCGGAGGGCGTGGCGGAGGGCGTCGCCGAAGGGACGGAGCGCCAGCGCGCGATGCTGTGCCGCCTTGCGGAGCGCAAGTTCGGTCCCGACACCGCGGCGGAGCTCGCGCGCCGTCTCGCGGGCGTCGCGGACCCGGACGTCCTCGCGCTGGTGGGCGAGCGGATCATCGACTGCGATACGGGCGGGGGGTTGCTCGAGCGCGTTTAGGCCCCGGGCCGACGGGGCGAGTTTTCGGCGATCAAGAGCTTTCCCGCGAACGTCGCCGAGATCAGCGTTGAAACACTTGGTGGGTTTACCCAGTCCCGCCGCGCCGGGCACAATGGGGCCATGGACAACACGGAGCATGCCGTCGCCCGCGGGCGCGTCGGCCCCATCGGGTGGATTTGGCTAGCCGTCGCCGCGCTCTATGTGGCGTTCCTCAGCTGGTACACCTCTTTCGGCGGACCGCTCAGCGACGCAGAAATCGCGGGGTACCTGGAGGTCATGCAGCAGCGCAACGAGGGCGGCTCGCCCGAAGACCTCGCACGGATCAAGCGGTTCATGGAGGAGGATACCGGTGACGATTTCGTGATGCTGAACGTCATCGACATGTACGAGACGCCGTTGCAGGTCGAGGGCGTGGCACCCGGCGACACCAGCGAAGAGGTGCTTGCCCGATACATGGAATACATGTTTCCGGCGCTGCTCGCCCGGGCATGCCATCCGGTGCTAAGCGGCACCGCGGCCAATACCGCCATGGACCTCATGAACGCGCCGGGGATGGAGTCGTGGACCAGCGGAGCCCTGATGCGCTACCGCAGCCGGCGCGATCTGCTGGACATCGCCACGAACCCGGCGTTCGCCGGCGCGCACGAGTTCAAGGTGGCCGGGCTGCGCAAGACCATCGCGTACCCCCTCGACCCGTGGCTCTACGCCGGCGATCCCCGGCTCCTCCTCGCGCTGCTGCTCGGCCTGACTGGTTGCGGGCTGAGTTGGTGGGTGGGGACTAGGGGCTTGCGCCGTCGAAACGGAACGAAGTGACGTTCCGACGGCGCATCCCCTAGGTAGGTGGGGGTTGGGGCCAGGCACCGAGCGTAGCGAGGCGTTTGGCGGCGCTAGGCGAAGTGGGTAGCCGCCTCGCCGCGGGGCAGCGATGCCAGAAACGCCGCCACGGTTCGGATGACGACACCGCAGGTATCTTTCGGTCGCGCCATGAGTGGTCCGAAGTGTTTCAGATCACCGGTTAACAGGTGGGTGGCTCCGCAGCCCAAAGCCGCCTGGAAGATCGGACGGTCCTTCTCGATCAGCCCTGCGGGATACTCCAGATCAGGACGGTGCTGAACCACTTCCAGCCGTGCGACGATCCGGTCCAGTCGATCTAGCGCGTCCGGTGCTTTCCGTTGGAGGTTGCGCCGCGCCTCTTCCATGGCGTAGCTGCTGGTTGCCAACCCCCACTTGGCCTCCGGCTGTAGTTCAATAATCAAAGCGGCTTTTCCGGCAGGGTTGTGCGCCGCGGTGAAGAGTACGTTGGCGTCCAGGAAGAGCTTCACCGCCTCGTGACCGCACCGACGATGCGCTCGCGCTCCCCATCATCGAGCCGGTCGGCGGCGTCCCACTCGGCAATCTGCGCATCGGAGTACAGTTCAACTTCGACCACGACGCCGGGCTTCAAGACGATTTCGTTGCCCCTGTCCTCTAGGATGACCACGTCGCCGCCCTTGATGCCCAAACGCTTCCGAGTCGCTGCCGGCAGCGTGATCTGGCCGCGATTGGAGACGATCAATGTGGCTGACATCTCGTGGTGTCCTATCCGCACATCCATGCTGGAGGATAGCAGATTTTCCGAATATCGGAATAACGGTGGCTTGGCTTGCTGGGTCGCCTGTGCCAAAAGGCTCGGGTGGCCCGGACTGCACCAGATCTACAGGGCCTTCCCGATGGCGACACCGCGATTCGATTTTCTACGCGGGACGCTGTGGAATACACTCTTTGCCACCCACTGCGCGAAGTCATCTCGGAACCGGATGCTCGAACGCCTTGAGTTGGAAAACGTCGGTCCGGCGCCGAGCATGACGCTGGGTGTCGCGCTTGGCGCGACAGCGCGAAGCCCGACGCCGTGCTGGAACGGCGAGCGCCCCGGCGTACCGCAGGAACCGCCGCGTCGGGAAAGTAAGGAAATCACGATGCGGTTTTGGAGCCAGTTTCACCCAACGCTACCTTGGCAGCCTAGCCCGGATTGTGTCATCCGAAGTATGAAATGTCTGTGAAGTAATGGGCGCTAAATGTGCGCATTTCGCGATTTTGGAGATTTTGAGCGGCTGTTCCGCCGAGTTGTCGCGTCTGAGCCTCAACCTCGGCCTTGAAAACCGTCCTGCGCGAGGTTGCCGAGCGCGCGGCGGTAGGGGGCCGGCGCGGCGCGGGCGAACGCGAATCAGAAGCGGTCGGTGTAGTTCAGTTCGAGGTACGGCCCGCCTTCGAGAACGGGCGTGGGCAGTTCGTAGCCGAGCCGGAGGTTGAAGCTTCGGTCGGCCCCGGCTTCCGAATCCGCGTCCCAGGACTTCCAGGTGAGCCCGAGCGTCTCGCTGACGGTCGGGCCGTTGCGGCGGTGCGTGCCGCCGAGCGTCAGCAGGCCACGGTCCAATGCGAAGCCGTAGCCGAACTCGCTTTCCAGGGACAGCGCGCCGAGGTCGGCGAACGTGCCGTAGCCCGAACCGCCCGCCATCCCGCCGGCCATGGGCATCGCCCCGTGGGCGGGCCCACCGAGCAGACCCTCGCCGCCGAGCATGGCGCCGCCCATGCCGCCGCCGAGGCCCGCCTGGCCCCAGGTGGGCGCCAGCGTCAGCCGCAGGCCGGAACCGTCCTCGCGCGCCTTGACCGTCAGCCGCGCCATGCCGCCGTATTCCTCGTAGTCCTCGTACTCGTCCTTCGAATGCGCGCCGAGCCAGCGCAGTTGCGCCTCGAAGTCCACCCGGGTGCCGCCGTAGCGCACGCCGGCGACCGCTTCGAGCCCCGTTCCCGTCACGCCGTCGCCGCCGTCGCCGCGCGCGCCGAGCCGCAGGTAGGGCAGGATGCCGTTGCCGGTCCGCGAGACCTCGATGCCGAGGCGGCCCTGGGACACGTTGGCGTCCAGGCCGCTCACGGCGCGTAGGCCGCGGTCCTTGTCGTCCGTGCTCAGCGTCAGCATGCCGACGCCCGCCACCAGCGCAAACTCCACGGGGCCGCGCTGGCGCAGCGGTACGCGCAGCCCCGTCGCGGCCATGCGCATCTCCAGATCCGCCGTCTCCACCGTCGCGCCGGCCGGGGCGGCCTGATCGGACGCCTCGGGCGGTACGGCGCCGCCGCGCAGGTCCGTCGCCTCGCCGGTGCCGACGCCGCCGATGACCCACCACTCGAGGCCCGATGCCGTCTCCGTCCGGACGTAGGGATGGAAGCCGGCGAGCTTGGTCTCGAGCCGGCCCTCGCGGCCGTTCGCGGCATAGTCGGTCTCGCCCCGGCTCGCCGACAGCGCTGCCCCGCCGAGCCAGTTGCCGCCGCCGAACCGGCCGTCTACGCCGAGGAACATCGAGGTCACGCCGCCGTCGTAGCGCCCGGCTTGGGCGGGGTTGTTGAACATCTGCGCATCGGCGGCGCCCCACAGCGTCCAGCGGCGTTGGGTCGCTTCGTCGCCGTTGCCGCCACGGTCGCCATCGCCGTCATCGGCTTCGTACAGCGGCATCGTGAAGGAGCGGCCCTGGAGCATCTGGCCCAGGTTCCAGTCGCGTTGCCCGGCGGCGTGGAGGTCCGGCCCCGCCGCGCCGGCCGGGCCGCCGCCGTGGAACCATCCGCCCGCGCCGAACGCTCCGGTCGTGTCGAACACTCCGGTTTGGCTGAACGATCCGGCCGCGTCGAAGGATCCGCCGGCACCGAACGATCCCGTGCCGAACGATCCGGTCTGGCCGAACGTTCCCGCATGGCCGAATCCCGTGCCGCCGCCCATCCCTAGCGAGGGCGCCGGCGCGCCGGTCGAGAATGTGTGCGCGCCACCCACCATGCCGCCCGCCGGGTAGCCCTCGCCCATCGCCCACGGTCCGCCGGCCTGCCCGGCCAACAAGCCCGCGAACGCGTTGAACGCCGCCGCCGCGCGACCGGATGCGGTAGCGCATTCCGAGCCGGCCGCGGCCCCGTCCCCCTCTTCGGGGCAGTCCGCGGGCGGGGCGGCCGGCGGCGCGCCCACCGGCGCCCGGAAGCGCTCGCCGATCGCGCTCGCCGCGCTCGTCAGGAAGGCCCGGCCCTGGGCCGCCAACGCCTCGTTCAACACCGCCCGGTCCACCGCCGAGACCTCCACCGCGATGCTGAACGTCAGCACCGCCACGTCCGGCTCGATCAGGTCGGAGTCCGTCGCGGTGTACTCGAAGGTTCGCGCCACGGCCGGCTGAGTTGGCACCCCGGAGAGCACCCGCGTCGCGGGATCGAAGCTGAGGCCCGCCGGCAACTCGGGGCGCAGCGCGTAGGTCAGTGCGCCGTCGCCCCCGGTGGCCTCGGGCAGTACCAGGGGCTCCATGGCCTGGTTGGCCTCGAGGAGCACGTCCGCTATCCGCGCCGTACCGAAGTCCGGGGCGAGATCGGTGACCTCGATGGTGAACGTCAGCACCGCCACGTCCGGCTCGTTCGCGTCGGCGTCCGTGGCCGTGTATTCGAAGGTCCGCGCCGGCGTCGCCTCCGTCGGCAGGCCGGAGAGCACCCGCGTCGCGGGATCGAAGCTGAGCCCCGCCGGCAGCTCCGGGCGCAGCGCGTAGGTCAGCTCGCCGTCGCCGCCCGTCGCCTCGGGGAGCACCAGCGGCTCCATCACCTGGTTGGCCTTGAGCGCCAGGTCCGGAATGCGCGCCGCGCCGAAGTCCGGGGCGAGATCGGCGACCTCGATGGTGAACGTCAGCGCCGCCACGTCGGGCTCCACCGGGTCGGCGTCCGTGGCCGTATATTCGAAGGTTCGCGCCGCCGCCGGCTCCGTCGGCGTACCGGAGAGCACGCGCGTCGCGGGGTCGAAGCTGAGGCCCGCCGGCAGTTCCGGGCGCAGCGCGTAGGTCAGTGCGCCGTCGCCGCCCGTCGCCTCCGGCAGCACCAGCGGCTCCATGGACTGATGGGGCTCGAGCAGCAGGTCGGGAATGCGCGCCGTGCCGAAGTCCGGGGCGAGATCGGCGACCTCGATGGTGAACGTCAGCGTCGCCACGTCCGGCTCGTCCGCGTCGGCGTCCGTGGCCGTGTATTCGAAGGTCCGCGCCGGCGTCGCCTCCGTCGGCAGGCCGGAGAGCACGCGCGTCGCGGGATCGAAGCTGAGGCCTGCCGGCAGTTCCGGGCGCAAGGCGTAGGTCAGTTCGCCGTCGCCGCCCGTCGCCTCGGGCAGCACCAGCGGCTCCATGAGCTGGTGGGCCGGGAGCCGCAGGTCCGCGATTTGCTCCGCCCCGAAGCTCGGCATGAGATCCACCCCCGCCGCCGGGACCACGGCCTCCGACTCCGGCGACTCGTCGCCTTCGCCCACGGCGTTGACCGCGCGTACCTGGAACACGTAGGTCACGCCGTTGCTGAGGCCCGTGACGGTGTGTCTGGTCCGGCTCGGGCAACCGGGGTCTTCCTCCGTCAGGCAGATGTCGATCCAGGCGCCCCAGTCGCCCTCCCCGGCGCGCTGCCGATACCGCCAAGCGGTAATCTCCGAGCCGCCGTCGTCGCCGGAAGTCCAGTTCAGCGTCACGGACCGGTCGCCCGCGAAGGCGGAAAGGGCCAGGGGTGCTTCCGGCTCGGCATCGCGGCCGCCGCCGACGCCGCCGCCAGCACCGCCGCGCGCCTTCGTTGTGAAGGCGGCCGAACCAAGCTGGCTCGACGCCGCGCAGCCAGAGGCGTAGTGCACGGTATAGACGTGGTCCGTGCCCTGCGCCAGGCCCGTGAGGTCCACTTCGGAGACGCCGGCGGACACCCCGGTGCATTGCGCCTGCGGCTGGTTGCCCTGGTACCACCAAGCGAGCGCGAAGCCGGCGATCTTGAGCGTGGCGGTGGTGCTCTCGATGTTCTCGACGCTGAGCGACGCGCCGTTCGGGAAGGCGGTCACTTCGTCCGACCAGGCACCGTCGCCGGTGGCGTTGGTCCCGGCGACGCGAAGCGTGTACACCTTGTTGTTCGCGAGATTGTCGAGCTGCGCCGAATTCGTCGACGCGGTCGTCTGTCGATTCGTCGAATCCCAGTTCTGGCCGCCGGACTTCCACTGCACCTTGTAGCCCGTCATGTTGCCGGGCACCGTCGTCCAGGTGAGGTAGATCGACGTGTCCTGCCCCGCGGCCTTCACGCCCGCGACCTTGCCGGGCTTGGTGGTGAAGTCGGCCGCGGTGGCCATCATCGTTGAGCAGAGGTCGTCGCTGTACGCATTGAAGGTGTAGGTCGTGGCCGTCGTCAGGTTGGCAACGCTCATGTTCTTCGCGCTGTGGGGGCCGGAGCAGGTCCCTCCCAAGGGCTTGGTGTGCGCGTAGTACCAAGTGCCGGGGATGTTGTCGACGACCAGCGTCGCCGTCGTCGCCTCCACCAGCGTCGCGGTCAGCGCGGCCGCCGCGGGCGTGCCCTCCGCGGAGTCGGACCACGCGCCGTCGCCGCCGCTGGTGACCGCCCGCACGCGCACCCGGTAGCTGGTGCCATTGTCGAGGTCGGAGAACATCGCCGAGTTCGTCGTCACCGTGCTCTGCCACTTGGACGGATCCCAATCCTGGCCGTCCAGCTTTAGCTGCACCGTGTAGCTCGTGGCCCCGGTCGTGGCCGTCCAGTGCGCGATGACGCTCTTGTGGAACCCCGTTGCCGTCAGCCCCGTCACCTTGGCGGGCTTGGTGGTGAAGTTGCCGGCGGTGGCGATTTCCTTCGACGCCGAGCAGTTGCCGTCGCTGTACGCCTTGAAGGTGTAGGTCGTGCCCTCGTCCAGGCCGGTGACGTTCGTCGTGAGCGTGGAGATGGCCGAGGAACACTGCCCGCCGGACGGCGCGGTGTACTTGTGATACCAGTCCTCGCCCCAGTTGGCGATGGTGAGCGTTGCCGAGGTGGTCTCGACGTTGCTGACGGTCAGCGTCTCGAAGGACGGCGTGCCGGTGATGGTTTCGGACCACAGGCTTTCGCCGCCCGTGCCGGTGGCCAGCACGCGGACGCTGTAGGTCGTGCCGTTCGTCAGGCCGGTGATGGTGTGGGTCGTCGTCGTGCCGCCGCTGACGGTGGCTTCCCGGCTGCTCCCGAATTGCTGGTCGCTCGTTTTCCACTGGACCTTGTAGCCCGTCGCGCCGGTGACCGCCGTCCAGCCCACTTCGAGGGACCTGTCGCGCGTGGCCGCGCCCACGCCCGTGACCTGGGCGGGCGTGGTGGTGAAGTTCGGCGCGGTGGCGATTTCCGTCGAGCAATCGCTGTTGCTATACGCCTTGAAGGTGTAGGTGGTGGCCGGGGTCAGCCCGGTCACGTTCGTCGCTGTGGTGGAAACCGCCGTGTCGACGCAGGTCCCGCCGGTCGGCGAGGTGTACTTGTGGTACCAGTTCCCCGTCCAGTTCGTGATGGTCAGCTTCGCTCCGGAGGAAGTCACCTCGCTCGAAGCCAGACTGATCGCCCGCGGCGTCGCCGCGGCGGACTGGTCGGAGGCGTCGCCGTGGCCCTGCGAGTTCCTGGCCCTCACCTTGTAGCGGTAGGCCGTGCCGTCGGTGAGGCCGGTGAAGGTGTGATCCAGGCTCCTGGAGGTTACCGAAAGGTCGGTCCAGGAACCGAAGGCGCCGCCATTCTCGCTCTTCTGGTACTCCCATTTTTCGAGGGTCGCCGAGCCTGTCACCGAGGAGGTCAGGCGCAACTTGCCGCTGCCGAGGTCGCTCACCGAGACCGTGGGCGTCTCGGGCTTCGGCGGCAGGGTCGTGAACTGTTTGCTCGCCAACGCCGTCGTGGAGCAACTGCTGTCGCTGTACACGCTGAAGGTGTACGAGGCGTTCGCCGTCAGGCCCGTGAGGCTGACGCTGCTGTTGCCGGAGACGGCGTTGGTGGAGCAGGACGCGTGGGGCGCCGCGTTGGCCTTGTAGTACCAGTCCGGCGTCCAGTTGCCGATGGTCAGCGTCGCCGTCGTCGCGGCGATGTTGGTGGCGGTGAGCGTCGTGTTCACCGGCGTCGCCGAGTCGGAGGCGTCGGATTTGGGGCCGGCGCCCGTGGCGTTCTCGGCGCGCACCTTGAAGGTGTAGCTGGTGCCGTCGGTGAGGCCGGAAACGACGTGACTCAGGTTGTTGTCGGTGTCGCTGATGTCGGTCCAGTTGGTGCCGTCGTCCGTCGTGTACTGCCACTTTTCCAGCGCCCCGGTCCCGCCCGTGAGCGTCGCGGTCAGCGTCAGCTTGCCGCTGCCGGCGCCGGGGAGGGCGGTCGGCTTGGAGGGCTTGGCCGGCTTGGTCAGGAAGGCCGAGGCGGTGGCGAGCAGCTTCGAGCTCGTGCAGCCGCTGTCGCTGTGCGCCGAGTAGGTGTAGCTGGTGTTGCCCACCAGATTGGAGAGATCGACGCTGGTGGTGGAGACGGCGGTGTTCGAGCAGGAAGTGTCGGGCGCCGCGTTGGCCTTGTAGTACCAGTCCCCGGAATAGTTGTCGATTTCCAGCGTCGCGGTGTTGTGCTCCACGTCGCTGCCCGCCAGCGTTTCGTCGAGCGGCGTCACCGAGTCGGCGGCGTCGGATTTGGGGCCGGGACCGGTGGCGTTCCTCGCCCGCACCTTGATGGTGTAGCTCGTGCCGTCGGTGAAGCCGGAGACGGTCTGGTTCAGCGTGTTGTCGGTGTCGCTGATGTTGCTCCAGTTGACGCCGTCGTCGGTGGTGTACTCCCACCGGGTCAACGCGCCGCTGCCGCCGGTGATCGACGAGGATAGCGTGATCTTGCCGCTGCCCGCGCCGGCCGTGGCGGTAGGCTTGGTGGGCTTGGCGGGCCTGGTCAGGAAGGTTTCCTCCGCCAGCACTTTGGTGCTGGTGCAACTGCTGTCGCTGTAGGCCTTCCAGGTGTAGCTGGTGTTCCCGGCCAGGCCCGTGAGGCTCACGCCGCTGTTGCCGGAGACGGAGTCGGTCGAGCAGGTTCCGGCGCTCGGCGCGGTTTGCTTGTAGTACCAGCTACCGGGGTAGTTGGCGATCGTGATCGTGGCGGAGGCGTGCTCCACGCTGCTGGCCATCAGCGTCTCGTCCAGCGGCGCCGCCGCGTCGGAGGCGTCGGAAATCGGGCCTGTGCCCGTGGCGTTCGTCGCCCGCACCTTGAACGTGTAGTTGGTGCCGTCGGTGAGGCTTCCGACGACGTAACTCAGGTTGTTGTCGGTGTCGCTGGTGATGTCGGACCAGTTGGCGCCGTCGTCCGTGGTGTACTCCCACTTGCTCAGCGACCCGCTGCCGCCGCTCAGCGTCGAGGCCAGGGTGAGCTTGCCGCTGCCCGCGCCCGCCGTGGCGGTGGGCTTGCCGGGCTTGGCCGGCTTGGTCAGGAAGGTTTCCTCCGCCAGTTCCGACGTGCAGCCGCTGCCCGCGTAGGCCTTGTAGGTGTAGCTGGTGTTGCCGGCCCGGCCCGTAACGCTGGTGCTGCTGCCGGTCACGGCGTCGCTCGAGCAGGTTCCGCCGGCCGGCGACGTGTACTTGTAGTACCAGTCGCCGCTGTGGTCGGTGATGGTCAGGGTGGCGGAGGCGTGTTCGACGCTGCTCGCGCTGAGCGTGGCCAGGCCGCGGGTGGTGAAGGTGAGTTGGCTGATCTTCGAGGCCGTCGGCGAACAGGTGGCGGTGTCCCAGGCGACAACGGTGTAGCTGGTCTCCGGCGTCAGCCCGGTCAGGGAGAGTTCGCCATCGTCGGCGATGCCGCCGCCCCCGCCGCTGCACGCGCTGCCCGCGCCGCTCCACCACCAGTTGCCGGTGTGGCCGCTGATCGTCAGCTTCGCGCTGTTCTTGGTCAGTTCCTTGACCGACAGGCCGGTGCCGCCCGGCGTGCCGCTCGCGTCGCTCGACCAGGCGCCGGTCTCGCTGGCGTTCGTGGCCCGCACGCGCACGGTGTAAGCCGTCCCGGTAGTCAGGCCGGCGATGCGGTAACGGGTGTTGTCGCCGCCCCGGGTCGCGCCGGCGGGGCTGCCGGTGAACTGCGCGCCGTCCAGCTTCCACTCGATCCTGTAGCCCGTCGCGCTGGTGGCGGCCGACCAGTTCACTATGAGGGAGGTGGGTTCCGCGGTCAGCCGCACGTTCGTCACTTGGCCCAGCGCGGTCCTGAAGGTTTCCGACGCCAGTTCCGTCGAGCAACTGCTGTTGCTATAGGCCTTGTAGGTGTGGCTTGTGCCGCTGGCAAGGCCCGAAAGGTCATCCGTCGCGTCGTTGGCCACGACGCTGTGGCAGGTGCTGTCGCCGCTCGGTGCGGTGCGCTTGTACCACCACGCGGCGGTGTGGTTGCCAATGGTCAGCGTCGCCGTCGTCGCGGTGACGGCGCTGGCCGTGAGCGTGGCGGCCGGCAGCGTGGTGAAGGTGACCTCGGCGAGACTGGCGGCGTTCGCGGTGCCGCAGGCGCTGGTGCCCCAGGCGACAAAGGGGTAGCTCGTGCCGGGCGTCAGGTTGTCGAGGGTCACGGCCGTGCTGCCGGTCACTGCGGTGCATGTCGGCGGGGAGGTGCCGCCGCCTTCCTTGTTGTACCACCAGTCCCCGGTATAGCTGTTGAGCGTGACGGTGGCGCTGGTGCGCGTGATGTTGGACACGCTGAGGTCCTGCGCTCTCGGCGTGCCCGTGGCCTCGTTCGACCAGGGGCCGTCTCCGGTGTCGTTGCCTGCGGCGACCCGGATGGTGTACTGCGTGTCGTTGGTGAGGTTGGCTATGGTGTATGTGGTCGTCGCGGCGTCGCCGACGGTGGCCTCCCGGGTCGTTGACCACTGCTGGCCGCTCGACTTCCACTGCACCCTGTACTGGATCGTCGTCCCGCCGCGAACTTGCGGCCAGGACAGATCGAGCTCGGAGATACCGGTGTTCACCGTCACGGTCCCAACCTTGACCGGCCGCGTCACGAAGTCGGCATCGGTGGTGGCGGAGGTGAGCTCCGTCGCGCACTGGCTGTCGCTGTACGCCTTGAACGTGTAGTTCGTGTTGTCCTTCAGATTCGCCACGCTGGCGGTCGTGGTCCCCGCGGCCACCGCGGTCGAACAGGTCCCGGCGCTCGGCAAGGTCTGCTTGTAGTGCCAGGCCTCGGGATGGTTGGCGATGGTCAGTGTCGCCGTCGTGGTCTGGACGTTTGCCTTGCTCGCGGAAAGCGTGACCGCGCCAAGGGTCGTGTGGACGCTTGTCGCCGACCAGACGCCGTCGCCGGTCGTGTTGGTCGCCTTCACGCGGAGCGAGTAGGCCGTGGAAAAGTTCAGGCCGGTAATCCGGTACGAGGTTCCGGTAACCGTGGCCTGGGTGCTGCTACCGGCGAAGTTGCCGCCCGCTGCCCATTCGATCGTATAGCTGTCCGCGCTGGTCACGGCGTTCCAGCTCACGGCCAGCGCGGTGCTCAGCAGCGTGGTTCCCACGCCCGTCACCTCGGCCGGAGTGGTCAGGACGGGCGCCGCGGCGGCCAGGAGGTTGGCGTCGGCGCAGGTGGAGGCGCTGTACGCCTTGTACTGGTAGGTGGTCCCGGGCGAGAGGCCCGTAAGGTCGCCCGTCGGGTCATTGGCCACAACGGCGTGGCAGGTGCTGTCGCCGGTGGGAGTGGTGCGCTTGAACCACCACGCCGCCGTGTGGTTGGAGATGGTCAGGGTGCCCCCGGACGTCCCGTGGGTCGCCGCCGTCAGGGTCACGTTCGACGGCGTGGCGCCGACCTCCGCCGACCAGGCACCGTCGCCGGTGGCGTTGGTCGCCGCCACGCGGATCGTGTAGGCCGTGTTGTTGGTGAGGGCGGTGATGGTGTGCGAAGTTCCACTGCTGACCGTCGCCTCGCGGCTGCTGGCATACTCGTCGCTGCCGGACTTCCATTGCACCTTGTAGCCCGTCGCGCCGGTCACGGCGCTCCAGCTCACGGCGATCTGCTGGTCGCCGTTGGCCGCGAGCACGTTCGTGGTCTGCCCCGGCTTGGTCCGGAACGTGGCCCGCGCGCTGCCGGCGCTGCCGAGTTCGATCGAGCATTGGCTGTCGCTGTAGGCCCGGTAGGTGTGGCTCGTGCCGGTGGCGAGGTTCGTGAGGCTCGCCGTCGTGCCGATCACCCCCGTGGAGCAGGTCCCGGCGCTCGGCGCGGTTTGCTTGTAGTGCCAGGTGCCGCCGTAGTTGCCGATGGTGAGCGTCCCCGTGTCCGCCCCGATGCCGCCGGCGGTGAGGGACTCGGGATTGGGCGTGCCGGTCGCTTCGTCGGACCATTCGCCGTTGCCGTCATTGCTGTTGAAGGCCCGCACCCGCACCGTGTACTGCGTGCCGTTGGTCAGCGGGACGAGCACGGCCGGCGGGGGCAGGATCGGCGGGATCGTCACCGAGCTTGCGGTCGTCCGGACGGAGTTGCTCGTCGCGAAGCTACTGGTGGGGCTCTTCCACTGCAAATCGTAGGTCGTCGCGGCGCTGCCGGACTCCGCCGTCCAGCGCACGTGCAGCCTGCCGTTGCGCGGCGAGACCGTCACGCCCGTGACCTTGGCCGGCTTGGTGGTGAAGCTCACGTCGTCGAGCTCGACCGCACACTGGCTGTCGCTGTAGGCCCGGTAGGTCCAGGCGGTGCCGGTGGCGAGGTTCGTGAGGTTCTTCGTGCCGGTGCTCACCGCCAGCGAGCAGCCGCCCGGCGGGTCGGCGGGAGCCGTGTACTTGTAGTACCAGTCGCCGGTGTGGTTCGCGAGGTTGAGCGTAGCCGAGTTGTGCGTGACGCTGCTGACGGTAAGCGCCGGCGCACCCGAGTCCAGCTCCGTGGCGACCAACTTCGCGGTCGCCGCGCCGTAGCCGCCGCCGGCCGCCGCGTGGGTGAACTCCGCCGTGCCGTGCAGGATGTCCTCGTCGGCCGCCGCGGCCACCTTCACGTCCTGGGCCGTGGCGTAGTTGTCCCGGGTGAACGTCAGCGTGTTCTGGTTGCCTGCCGTGCCGGCGTCCGTGTCCACCGTCAGGTCGGTGTCGCCGCCGCTGGCCCGGGAGATGGTCACGGTGACGTCGGCGGTCGGCTTCGAGTTGAGCGCCACCGTGTAGGTCTCCGTGCTGCCCTCCGTGACCGTGAGGTGGGTCTTGGACAGCTTGAGGCCGACGCCGTCGTTGTCGGTCACGGCCACCTTCAGCCCCGGGAGGCTCGAGAGGTCGTCGAAACGCGCGTCGGCGGTGCCGGCATCCTGCACGGCGTGGGTGATCGTGGCCGTGCTGTCCTTGCCGTCGTCGTCCTCGGCGGCGCGCACCGTCACCTTCTGCGGGATGCGCCAGTTGTCCTCGGTGAAGGTCAGGGTGTTCTGGTTGCCGGTGGTGCTCTCGTCCGTGTCGGCGGTCACGGTGCCGTCGCTATCGACCGTCACGGTGATGACCACGTTGCCGGTGGGCGCGTCGCCGAGCTTCACCGTGTAGCTGCCGGAGCCGCCCTCGTCCAGGGCGAGGCTGTCCGTGGACACGACCACGGAGACGGGCGCCACCGACGCCTCGTCCGAGGCCGCGCCGGCCAGCGTGCCGCCGAGCGCCGCCGCGTACTCGATCAGCGCGCGCACCTGGAACTTGTAGGTGGTCCCGCCCACGCCCGCCACGGAGGTCGAGGTGGTGGCGCCGTTGCTGCCCGGCACCCGCGTCCAGGTGCTCCAGGTGCCCGCGGAGCCTACCTTGTAGCGGTATTGGTAGCCGGTGATGACGGCGCTGTCCGGATCGGTCCAGGCGAGGCTCGCGCCGTCCGCCGTGGCGCTCGCCGTCAGCCCCGTGGGCTTGGCGGGCGCGGCGGGCAGGGTGATGGTGCGGGTGTTCGAGTAAACGGGGTTTCTTTCGGTGCTGTCGGCTGGCAACTCGCCCCATGTGTAAACGGCGTAGGTGTAGGTGTTGCCGTTGGTCAGCCCGCTGACGACGTGCGAGCGGGCGTTGGCCGGTGAATTCGCAATATCCGTATCGGTGCCGCTCGAAAACGGAACGCCATCCCGGTAGCCCCAGTACCCACCATTGCTGTGCACAATCCTCCCGGCGTGCTCCCAACGCAGACGGATATGGCCGTTGCCCGACTCGATCGACGTGAGCACGGGCGCTTGCCATTCGGAGCTGAGTTCCACGCTGACCGTGTCGGACCAGGGGCCGTCGCCCGCGGCATTGGCCGCGCGCACCCGGAACGCATAGGTGTTTTCGTTGGAGCCGGCGTCGAACACTGCGAACGTGGTGGTCGAACCGCTCCCGGGCATCTGGTGGCTCGACCAGTCGAGTGGCTTGACCCAGTTGTTCGGGCTTGTCGAAGGTGCGCGCTCAATGTCGTAGTGGGTGATCGACGGGTCCCTCGGGTCGTCCCAGAGCAGGCGAACCTGCACCCAGGTGCCGTCGGTGTTGAGCCCCTGGTTCAGGCCCTGGAGCCCGATTGGCTTGGCTGGCAAGCCCGTGGATGAGGGCGTGGCGGAAACCTCCGCCGAGTCGATGTCGCCGGGCCCCGCGCTTGTCCTGGCGCGCACCTGGAAGGTGTAGGCCGTGGCGTTGGTCAGGCCGCTCACCGAATGGCTCGTGGTCGACGCGCTACTGCCGGTCATGGCCGTCCAGCCGCCCCAGTCGCCGACGCCGGACTTCTGGCGGTATTCGTAGCCGGTGATCGCCGGGTTCTGGGGGTTCGTCCAGCTCAGGCGCACGTAGGCGTTGCCGGCGGTGGCCTTGAGGCCCGTGACCTGGCCCGGGGGCGCGACCAGCGTGACGGTGTAGGTCTTGTCGGAGGCGCGGCCCGCGCTGTCGATGACCTTGAAGCCGAAGGTGGCGGACTTGAAGTCGTCCTTCGGGCAGAAATAGAGGACGGTGCTCAGGGCGTCCGCAATCTCCTGGCCGGCCGTGACCGGATCGATGGTGCCGACGCAGAGCACGGTGGAGGCCGCGCCGGCGCCGTCGTAGATGCCGGTCTTCACCGTCCCCAGCGTGCCGTCGGACGCGCCCGGCAGGGTGACGATCCTGATCGCCCGCAGGCTGTGGCCGTCGGCGTCGGCGAAGGACAGGCTGGACAGCGGGATGGCGGTGCGGTTGTCGCGGCTCACCGCCAGCGTGGCGTTGGCGCTGGTGGGCGCGGTGTTCGGACCGGACACTTCGATCGTGAAGCTCTGGCTGGCGGTATCGCCGTCCTCGTCGGTGGCCGTCCAGGTGTAAGTCCTGGATGCGGTGGTGGCGGTGGGCGTGCCGCTCAGGGTCTTTGCGGAGGCGTCGTAGGTCACGCCGGCCGGCAGCGTGGACGGGCTGAGCGCATGGGTCAGCGTGCCGTTGCCGCCGGTGGCCGTCGGCAGGGTCACCGTGCCGATGGCTTCGTTGCGGTGCCAGGCCTGGTCCGGCACGCCCGCGAGGACGATATCGATGTCACTGTCGTTGTCGCGCTCGGTGGCGGCGACGTCGCCGATTTCGATGCCGTTGTAGTCGCTGCCCGTGCTGGTGGCGGTGTGGGTGATGATCGCCCTGCCGTTGCTGGCGTCGTCGTCCTCGGCCGCGAGGACGGTCACGGTCTGCGCCGCGCCGTAGTCGGTCGTGGTGAAGGTCAGCATCTTCGGATTCACCGTCAGGTCGTCGTCGTCTTCCTTCTCGCGGCGGTTGCCCACGTGGATGGTGACGTCGGCCACCGGCTCCACCGCCAGCTTCACGGTGTAGGTGGCGGTGCCGCCCTCGTCCACCATGACGACGGTCTCGCTTACCGTCACGGCCGGCGTCTCGTCGTCGTTCTCGGTGGCGGTGACGTGATCGGCGGGGATGCCATTGGCGTACACCTTGAGGTCGCCACGCCAGTCCGTGTCGGCGTTGGTCGAGGCGCCGGCGTGCACGAACTGCGCGGTGCCGTCCAGGCCGTCGTTGTCCTGGGCCGCGGTCACCGTCACCGTCTGCGTCGTGTTCCAGGTGCCGGTGGTGAAGGTGAGCGACGTGGGCGAGACCGTGAGGTCCGAGTCGCTGCCGGGGTTGGCGCTGAGGTTCACGACCACGTTGTTCGACGGCAGTTTGCGGAGTTTGGCCGTGTAGGTGACCGAGGCGCCTTCGGCGACGGTCAGCGAGGTGGCGGAGACGACGAGGCCGACCTTGTCGTCGTCGTAGGCCGTCACCGCGATGGAGGGGACGGGCGTGTTGTTGAAGTTGCTGTCGGTGCTGGTCGCCGTGTGGGTGATGGTGTAGGTCTCGTCGTCCTCGTCTTGGTCCTGGCTTTCGCCGATCGAGAAGGTTGCGGGCGTGTGCCAGTTCTCTGGCGTAAAAGTATGGGTAGCCGTGGCCCAATTCCCTGGCGATATGCTCCGGGTGAGGGTGACGTTGGCCGCGGGTTGGGTGGCCAGAACCACCGTGTAGCTCACGGTGGATCCCCCCTCCGTCATGGCGATCGACGTCGTGCTCACCCGCACCTTGTCGTTGTCCTGCTCCCAGGCCCTAATCGACCAGATGCTGATGCCGTCGTAGTCCGTATCGGTGCTGGTCGCCGTGTGGTCGAACTCGGCGAAGCCGTTCAGCCCGTCGTCGTCCTCGCCCGCGGTCACCGTCACCGTCCGCGCCTGGTTCCAGTTCGAGGTGGTGAAGGTCAGCGTCGCCGGGGAGGCCTTGAGGTCCGCGTCGTCCCCGACTCCGCCGCGGTTCGCCACCGCGATGGTCACGTCGGCCGCCGGCTGCGTATCGAGCACCACCGTGTACGACTTCGAGCCGCCTTCGTTGATGTAGCCCAGGCCAACGATTTGACCCTCGCCCCCCGTGGTCACCGTCACCCCGGCGGTGTCGTTGTCGGTCTCGGCGACGGTGATGTTGGGGATGGCGATGCCGTTGTAGTCCGGATCCGTACTGGTGGCGGTGTGGGTGACGGTGGCCGTGCCGTCGATCGCGTCGTCGTCCTCGCCGGCGGTCACCGTCAGCGTCTGCGCCTGGTTCCAGTTTTCCCGGGTGAAGGTCAGCGAGGTCGGCCGGACCGTGATGCCGGGGCTGCTGCCGGACTGCACGGCCAACGCGATGGCCACCGCGTCGGTCGGCCGCGAGTCGAGCACGATCGTGTAGGTTGCGAAGCCGCCCTCGGCGATCGTCAGGCTGCTGGCGGACAGGGTGATGCCCGGCGCCTCGTCGTCGGCCTCGGTGGCGGTGACGTCGGGAATCGTCATGCCGTTGAAGTTGCTGTCGGTGCTGGTGGCGGTGTGCGTGATCGTGGCCGTGCCGGCGTCGTTGTCGTTGTCCTGGGCTGCGGACAGGGTGACGGTCTGCGCCGTGCCCCAGTTCGTGGTCGTGAAGGTGAGCGAGGCCGGGCTGACGGTGATGTTGTCGTCGCCGCCGGATTGTTTGGCCACGGCGATGGTCACGTCGGCCGTCGGCTCGCCCGCCAGCGCCACGGTGTAGGTGGCGGAGCCGCCCTCGGGGACGCTCACCGCGGTCGTCGACAGGACCGCCCGGATGTCGTCGTCGTCCTCGGTGGCCGTGACGCTGGGGATGGTGATGCCGTGGTAGTTCACGTCCGTGCTGGTGGCGGCGTGGGTGATGGTGGCCGTGCCGTTGGCGGTGTCGGTGTCGTGGGCCGCGCTCACCGTCACCGTCTGCGGCAGATCCCAGCCCTCGACGGTGAAGGTGAGCTGGCCCGGGCTGAAGGTCAGGTCGGCGTCGCCGCCGGACTGCCGGGCGAGATCGATGACCACGTCCGCCGACGGCAGGGTGGCGAGCCGCAGCGTGTAGGTGCCGGGCGCGCCGCCCTCGACGGCCGTCACGACCGTCTCCGATACCAGCACCCCCGTCGCGTCGTCGTCGGCCTCAGTGACGGTGATGTTGGCGATGGTGGCGCTGCTGTAGGCCGGGTCGGTGCTGGTGACGGTGTGGGCGATGGTGGCGGTGCCGTCGGCCAGGTCGGAATCCTGCGCCGCCGTCACCGTCACCGTCTGCGGCTGGTTCCAGTTCGCGTTGGTGAAGGTGAGCGAGGCCGGGCTCACGGTTAGGTCGTCGTCGCCGCCGGACTGCTTGGCCAGGGCGACGGTCACGTTCTGGGTCGGCTGGGTGTTGAGCACGATGGTGTAGGTGGCCGTGCCGCCCTCTGGCACCTTGGCCGGGTTCAGCGCCGTCACCGTGAACGTGGCCGACGGCGTGCCGGTGGCCTCGGACGACGGATCGCCGTCGCCCGTGGTGTTGTAGGCCGTGACGCGCACGGTGTAGGCGGTGCCGTTGGTGAGGCCGGTGATGGTGTTGGTGGTGCCGGTGGTGACCGTGTTCTGCCGCGTGGTGTTGTACTGCTCGGCGCTCTGCTTCCACTGCACCTTGTAGCCGGTGACCGTGCCGGTCAGGGCCGTCCAGGCCACGGCGAGCGAGGTGGCGCCGGAGGTCGCCGTCACGCCCGTCACCTGGCCGGGCTTGGTGAGGAAGGTCGCGGCGCCGGTGGCCGTCGTCAGCTCGATGGCGCAGTTGCTGTCGTCGTAGGCCTTGAAGGTGTAGCTGGTGCCGGGGGTGAGGTCCGTGAGGCTGGCCGTGGTGCTGTTGCTGACCACGGTCGAGCAGGTGCCGGCGGGCGTTGTCGGCGCGGTGTACTTGTAGTGCCAGTCGCCGGTGTGGCTGGCGATGGTGAGGGTCGCCGTGTCGTCCTGCACGTTGCTGGCCGCGAGCGTCGCGGTGGCGGCGGGGGTCGCCGCGTCCGACTCGGCCGACTCCGCGCCCGCGCCGGAGGCGTTCTCGGCTCGGACCTTGAACTTGTAGGCCGTACCGTTCGTGAGGCCGGTCACGGTGTGGGACAGGCTCGACGAGGTGCTGGCGATCTGCGTCCAGTCGGCGTCGTAGCTGCCTTCGCCCGCCTTCTTCGTGTACTCCCAGCGGGTGAGGGTGGCCGCGCCCGTCACCGACGAGGCGATGCGCACCTTGCCGCTGCCGAGGTTCGTGACCGTCAGGGTCGGCTTCGTCGGCGCGCCCGGCAGGGTGGGCGCGGTCTCCGTGCCCGACCAGGATCCCCAGCCCTTGTAACCCTCATTCCACTTGCCGCCCCTGACCTGTACCTCGTAGTTGGCGTTGTCCTCCAGCGTGCCGCCTTCGTGGCCGGGAATCGTCGCGCTCGTTATGTTGCCGGCGAAGTTCTGGTGGCCGGTGGTGCTGCTGGCGTCGACACTGGTCCAGGTGCTGGTTCCCGCCTGGCGGTAGCGCACGCCGAAGGTCAAGCCGGACGTGCCGGGCAGCGGATGCTCCCAGGTCGCGGTGAGCGTTTTGTTGCCTCCGGTCACCGACAGGACAGGCGCGGGCACGGTGCCCGAATCCGGCGTGCCGGTCGCCTCGGAGGAGGCGGGGCCGTCGCCGGTGGCGTTGTAGGCGATGACGCGCACCGTATAGGCCGTGCCGTCGGTCAGCCCCGTGATGCTGCTGCTGGTGCCGTCGGTCACCGTGTTCGTGCGCGTGTCGTCGTAGTTCTCGTCGCCCTTCTTCCACTGCACCTTGTAGCCCGTCACCGTGCCGCTTGGCGCGGTCCAGTCCACGGTGAGGGTGCCCTTGGCCGCGGTGGTCGTCACGCCGGTCACCTGGCCCGGTTTGGTGAGGAATTCCGCGTCGGTCGAGTCGCTGGTCAGTTCGATGGCGCAGTTGCTGTCGCTGTAGGCCTTGTAGGTGTAGTTCGTGCCCGGGGTGAGGCTCGCGAGGTTCGCCGTGTAGGTGCCGCTGCTGACCACCGTCGAGCAGGTGCCGGCGGGCGTCGTCGGCTGGGTGTACTTGTAATACCAGTTGCCCGTATGGTCGCTTATGGTGAGCGTCGCCGAATTGTGGGTGACCGCGCTGGCGGCGAGCGTGCTGGCCGTTTCGTCGTCCGCGACCGTCACCGTCACCGTGGCGGTCTCGCGGTCGTAGCCGCTGCCCGAGGCGGTCATGGTGACGGTGACCGACTCGTTGGTGTTGTCGGCGTCCTGCACCGGCGTCACCGTCACCGTCTGGTTGGTGTTCGCGTTGTGCCGCTGGAAGGTGAGGGAAGCCGGGTTGACCGTCGCTGCCCCGGCGTCGCCGCTCGACACGGACACGGTCACCGTGGAGCCGATACCTATGTTTCCCCCAACCCGCACCGTGAAGCTTCCGGCGCTGCCGCCCTCCGTGAGCGCCAGGGTGGCCGGCGAGACGACCAGCCCCGGATTCTCGTCGTCCCGCGTGTACAGGCTGAGGTTCGCGCGCACCGTGCCGTAGCCGCCGCCAGTGGCGGAGTGCTCGATGGCTTGTGTCAGGTTGCCATCAAACGTGGTGTTCTGCGTCGCCGTCACCGTCACCGCCTGCGGGATGTTCCAGTTTTGGGTCGTGAAGGTGAGCGAGGTGGAACTGACGACAAGCTGGGTCAGGTTCGCTTGATTGACGGTCACCGACACGTCGTCCGAGGGCGCCGCATCCAGCACCACGGTGTAGTTCTTGGATGTCCCTTCGGGCACCTCCAGCGATGTGGGGTTGAACGTGATCCCCTTGTCGTCGTCGGTCACGCTGGCGGTCAGCGTCGCGGTCGCGGTGAGGCCGCCGGAGGCGGTGTGGGTGATGGTCACCGTCTCGTCGCTGCCGTCCGCGTCATGCACCGCCGACAGGGTCACCGTCTGGGTGTCGCTGTAGTTCGACGAGGTGAAGGTCAGCGAGGTGGGGCTCGCCGTCACCGCGCCGCTGTCGCCGCTTGCGACGGCGACCGTCACGTCGCTGGCGGGCGCGCTCTTCAGCCGCACAGTGTAGGTCTGGTTGGCGCTGCCCTCCGTCAGGCTCGAATTGGTCGTGGAGAGCTGGATTTCGGGTGCCGCGACGACGATGTCGAACGTCTGCGAGGTGCTTGCGTAGCAACTAGAGTCGTCGGCTGAGTAGGTGTATGCGGCGCTCGCGGTCGCCGTGGTCGGCGTGCCGGAAATCAGCCTTGACGAGGCCGTGAAGCTCAGGCCCGCCGGCAGCGCGGGCGAGAGACTGTAGGTGGCACGATCCGCGTCGCAAAGTCCGGAACCGGAGACTGTCGGCAAGGTGACATTGACTGCCGTGTTAACGGCGTAGCTCTGGTCCGCGACCTGCGTCGGGAACCAGATTCTGGATTCTTGGGCGTGCGCCGCCTGCGGGGCGGCGAGCAGCAGCGCAGCGAGGATGGGCGCGGCGAGGGCGCGGACGGCGCGGAGGGGATGCGGACGTTCCATGTCACTCACCGGTCGCGAGCCTGTTGGCCGGGCCGGACCGCGGCGCGTGGGCGAGGATGGGCGCTTGTGGTTGCGGCCCCGGGTGGCGCCACACCCGGTAGCTCATCGCCGGGTGGTCGCCCTTGAATAGCCGCAGCGCGAACACTTCGGTGCCGGCGGGGTCCACCTCGCTCAGGGTGGCGTCGCCCGGTCCGGCGCCCCAGGAAATCAGCCAGTTGCCGTTCGGCAGGGGCGTGACGGCGCCGCCGTACACGGCCAGGCGGCCGGGTTCGTGATGACGGACGAAGGCCGCCTCGCCGTCCGCGCCGAGCCGGTACTCCACCACGCGGCTGGAGGACCGATTGCCGTCCGGACAGGTGCCGTTGTCGAACAGGAGGATGCGGCCCGGCACCGTCTCCAGGGCGGTGTGTTGGGCGCAGAAGCCGCCGCGCGGGTCTCCGGTAGGCCGGTACTAGGGCCGGTCGAAGGTCGGGCGGCGCGCGTCGTAGGGGTCCGGCGCGCTCGGGTCGCTGCCGCCGAGCTGCCACAGCACCCGCCCGGACGGACGCTCGATCTTCAAGACGGTGGAGCAGCCCCGGAACGAGGCGATCAGGTGGCCGCCGGGCTCGCGGGACTCGCCGGATCCGCGGGACTCAGTGGGACTCCCGGAAAGCTGCAGCGAGTTCAGCTTCGCGTACTCGCGCGGGAACTGCGACCACAGGCAGTCCGAGAGCTTGAGGTGCTCCCAGGCGTTCCAGCGGAATAGCTCGCGGCCGTCGGGGGCGACTTCCTGGATGACCGAATCGTGGGTCGGTTCGGCGCTCGACGGCGCGGGCTGGCCCTCCGGGACGGGGTAGCGGCCGAGGTCGCGCACGGCCGGTTCGTTCACGACGAAGAGATGGTTGCCCTCTTCGGTGATCAGGAACTCGTGCATCATGGCCGGGGCCAGCCCCCCGACGGGGCGCACCCGCGTGACCTCCTCCAGCCCCTCGTCGAGCAGCACCACGTCGCCGGCGCCGTTGGGCGGGGCTTCGTTGTAGGAGTAGCGGCGGGCGTGGCCGTGCCAGCGGAAGTTGTGCGCGGGGGGCGAGAGGCGGCGCTCGAAGCGCGGCACGCCGTCGTCGTCGAGGATGGCGAGAAAGGACACCGGCCCGGCCCGCCCCGGCGCGTTGTAGTAGGGCGTGACCAGCAGGAGCCCCGGCGCGCGGCCCGGTGCCTTGCGCAGCACTTCCACGTCGGGAAATTCCGGTGGCCGGGCGACCGCGGCCGGCGCACAGAGCGTCGCAACGAGTACGCCAACGGCGTATCGCGGGAACGTTGCCGGCCGCCGACTGCGGCGGGGACGCGCCGGACGCGGCGAAAAGGTCAGACGCCGAAACCGCTCCGCCGCCGCGGGGGATGGGCGTGCGCGCGCATGTCCCGTGGGGCGAACATGCATGTGGGGATGCCTACCGACCATCTCGGGGATGGCGTTGTTCGGCGGGGATGGGGCGACGCGAAGCCGCTTTCGCGCTTGGTCGGGCTCGGCCGGCGCCCCGCTGTCTCGATGGGACTCCGATCGGACGCAGCGGCAGTCTGCGGGCCGAGCATTCGGGCATCACTTGTCGTGGCCTTTGGCAGCTTTTGCAACGGCCCGTTAGTCTGCCAATCGGAATATGAAGTATGTGCGAATTATAGGGTATTTTATTGTGCGTATTATGAGAATTTTGGGTTTTTGTGGGGTATCCCCGTGCTGGAACGGCTTGGGCTGGGGCCGGCGGCGGCACCCGCCGGGGCGACGGCTTCGGTGGCGCTAGCGCCCCGGAACCGTCGCCTTTGGCTCCGCTCCCGGCCCAGCCCCACCGACCTACGCGCCCGCGCCGTTCTACGGCGCGGGCTTGCATGGAACTAACCCCGTTAGGCGGCTTCCTCGACGGGGACGAGCATCAGGTTTAGGTGTTTCGCCTGGCGCTGCAGGTTCTTGATCTGCCGGTCGCGGCGTTCGGCCTCCATCTCGGCCAGGTCGCGCTCGACGTATTCCTCGCCGCGCTTGAGCATGGCGTAGATCAGCCGAGCCAACTGGTGCGCGGTGGCCTTGACGGCCTTGGCGGAGTCCATGCGCGCGAGGCGGCGGCGATGCGCCGCGCCGATGGCGGTCTTGTTGTTGCGCGCGGTGCTCGCCGCCATGCGCAGCGCCTGGCCGAGCCGGTTGGCGCACCTGGGCGGCCGGCCGCCGAGGCGCTTGTCGCCGCTGATGCGGGTGCCGGGCGCCAGGCCGAGCCACGAGCAGAAGTGGGCGGCCGTCGGGAAGCGCGACAGGTCCGGGCCGACCTCGGCCGCGAACGTCAGCGCGGTCTCCACGCCGACGGTGGGGATGGCCGTCAGGTCGACCCCGAGCAGGCCGCGCAGCCGCTCGCGCAGGGCGGCCTCGCGGGAGCGCGACGAGGGCGTCGCCGCGGCCGCCGCGTGCCGCGCCAACTCGGCGTCGATGCGCGCCTCGCACGCGTCGATCTGGCCCTGCAGCATGTCGTGCCGCGCCAACGCCTGCGCCAGCGCGAACAGGTGCTCGTCGCGCCAGTTGCCGCGCAGGCTCGCCGCGATGGTCGCCTCGTCGGCCTTGCAGAGCCGGTGGCGGAACCGCGCCAGCACCGCCCCGTCGCGCTCGCCGGCGACGATGGCGCGCACGATCAACTGGCCGGTCTGGCCCATGACGTCGCTCAGGACGTTGTCCAACTGCACGTTCATCTGCGTCAGCGCCTTCTGCACGTGCTGCACCGACCGGCTGCGGTCGCGCACGAGCTGTTCGCGCTGGCGCGCGTACGAGCGCAGCGGGCACAACTCGTCGGCCGCGCGGAACGCGCCGCGCAGCAGGCCGTGGCTCATCAGTTGGCGGATCCACTGGCAGTCCAGCACGTCGCTCTTGCGCCCGTGCACCTGCTTGGTCGCGCGCGGGTTCACCAGGTGCACCTCGAAGCCGGCCCGGTCGAGCACCTCGAACAACGGTATCCAGTACACCCCCGTCGACTCCATCGCCACGTGGCGAACGCCACACGACGACAGCCACTCCGCCATCGCCTCCAAGTCGCGGGTGAACGTCCCGAACGGACGCACCGGCCGCTCGAACCGCGACCCGTCCACCGCCACGTAGTGCCGGCGCTTGCCCACGTCGATCCCCGCGCAATCGGGGTGTACGACCTCCAACGGCGCCGCCGCCTTGCCAGCCATCGCCAAATCCTCCACCATCGTCAACGGGTCGCGCTGGGCGAGACCGCGGCGGGACGTTCACTCTTGCATACGGGGTCGCGACCCATGGGGCGCGCCACCAGCGTCAAAACGCCGATCACGGTCCGGGCCAAACTCCTAGACGGGCATGGATGCACCATTGCCCGCGAGGCCTCGCGCCCAGCGCGACCGACCTTACATCGAACGCCCGCGCAACAGGCAACCCACCAGTTCCCTGCGCGTCAGCGCAGCGAACTGGCTGCGAGAACTCCTAGGGTGCCAATCGGTGCCGGCGGCGTGCGGCGGGAACGGTGACTGTTGCGGACGGGGGAGTTCCTTGATCAGGCAGGGCGGGGAATCTCGCAGGAAGCGTTGGCGCAAGCGCTGGGGTTCAAGGATCGCCGGACGGTGTCGGCCATCGAGACGGGTGTCCGTCGCGTTGGCGTCGAGGAATTGCTGCCCACGATGGACAAGCTCGCCGTGCCGCTGGACTACTTCACGGATTCCTTCCGGCTCGACGGCGAGGGATCGTTCTCGTGGCGGAGACGGAGGCGGAGCGCGAGTTGATGCGGCTGTGTCTAGCCCACGGCGGCGATCCCGACGCCGTGCTGGAACGGCTCTGGGCTGGGGTCAGAGGCAGCGCCCGCTAGGGCGGACGGCACGGAGGTCTTCCGGGGCGTTGCCGGGGCGCGCGGCGCGGCGGCTGGCCCCCTACCAGCCCCAGGCGTATATTGCGCTCGACGTGATCCGGCACTCGACGCCCGGGCCGCCGGACGGCAACCGCCTGGCGGCGGTCGCGCGGCTGGCGGGCAGCGCGACGGCGCGGGAGCTCGTCCTGCGGCTTGCGGCGGAATGGCGGCGTTTCCGCGGTCCGGCGGATGCCCGGTTCCGGCGCGGGATGCTCGCCTGGGCCGAGGAGGCGGTGCTCGGGTTCCCGGACTCGGGCTTCGAGCTACCGAGCTTCGAGGAGCTCGACGGATTGGAGGAGAACGACATGGCCTACCCGCTTGATGACCGCGCCCAACAGTGGCAGGCGGAGTGGCTGGAGGAAGGTCGGGAGGAAGGCCAGCGGGCCATGCTCGCGCGTTTGGCCGAGCGCCGCTTCGGCGCGGACGCCGCGGGCCGGCTGTCGGCGGCGCTGAACGGCGCGCCGGGCGGGGCGAGACTGACGGAACTGAGCGACCTCGTCATTGGCTGTGAAACCGCCGAGGAGTTCATCGAACGGTTGCAGGATTAACCAGACTGCGCGTCTGGGATTCTCCTCGCCGAGAAATCCGTGGCGGGGCCCGCGAAGGCCCCGCCCGGGAGGGACGAGCCGGCCCTACAACCGAACGCGCACGCCAGCCTGCATACGGCGTCCGCTGTTCGAGATGTAGTAGAGCTGCTCCAGCCGCGAGACGGGGCCGACGAGGTTGTACTGGTCGACGTTCTCGTCCGTGATGTTGATGGCCTCGAACACGACCGCGATCTGGTCCGTCACCTGGTAGCCGAAGCCGGCGTCGAGCTGCCAGTAGTCGCTCGTGAACTGCGGGTTGCCCCGCAGGCTCGTGATCGAGGTCAGGAAGCTCTCGCGCTTGTTCCACGCGACGCGGGCGCTGACCTTGTACTTCTCGTAGAAGATCACCGCGTTGGTGGTGTTGCGCGACAGGCCAGGCACGTCGAACGCGACGCCGCTGCTCGGGTTGATGAATTCGGCGTCGGTGTCGACCCACGTGTGGTTGAAGATCACGCCCAGGCCGTCGAACGGCGAGGGCAGTTGCGTGAACGCGTACTGCGCGGCGACCTCGATGCCGCCGATGAACGCGCCGTCCTCGTTGCTCGGACCCTGGAACTGCAGCCGCACGTTGCCGCCGGACTCCGGGTCGTACAGGGTGCTGCCGTCGGGCTCGACCCAGTCCCGGAGTTCGGTGATCTGGATGATGAACGAGTCCACCTGCTTGCCAAACGCCTGCAGCGCGATGATCGCGTCGTCCGTCGGGTACCACTCGAGGCCGATGTCCAGTTGCTCCGCGATGTAGGGCTCGAGGTTCGGGTCGCCCTCCTGGACGCGGCGCGTGGATGCGTGCTTGGTGCCGCCGGGGTTCAGGTCGACGAACGCGGGCTGCGTCATCACCTTGCCCCAGGCGAAGCGCGCGATCAGGTCCTCGCGCAGTTCGAACTTCAGGTTCAGCGCCGGCAGCACTTCCGCGAACTTGTTGGGGTGCGCCTGGAACTCGGCGGGCCCGAGGTCGAACTCCCACACGCCCGCGTCTTCCAGGAAGACCATGGTCTCGACGGGCTGCACGTTGCCGGTGGAGGAGCGGTCGATCTGGATCCAGCGCGCGCCGACGTTGCCGGACCAGGGGAAGTCGCCGATCGTGCCGGACATCTCGATCATGAAATACGCGGCCAGCGTATCCTCGGTGATGGTGAAGTCCTCGGCGTGCGCGGTATTCGCCGCTTCGAAGCGCACCGGGTTGATCTCGTCGCGGCGGTTGACGAGGTACTTGTCCCGGACGTCATCGTGATCGGGCAGGAGATATGCATCGGGCCAATCGGCGCCGCTGATGCCGCTGAAAAGACCGTCGACCGGCACGTTGTAGTGGTTGACGTCGGTCAGCTTCTCGCCGCGGAAGTCGCCGTACCGGGGCCCGAACGCAAAGCTCCTCCGCTTCCAGAAGCGCTCCCGGTCGCGGAAGCTCAGGCCCGCGTGGAAGGCGGTGCCGTCGTCGAATTGGTAGGTGGCGTCGAAGCGGTACTGGGTTTCCGTGTCCTCGGAGATGTCCAGGCCTTCCCGGTAGAAGATGAAGTCGTAGACGTTCGGGTCGAGCAGGTCAGCCTCGACGGTGATCTTCGGGATGTAGCCGTCCCGGATGTCGTAGATCAGCGGCACCGCGGGGATGTCGTAGTAGGTGTCGGGCCGGAATCGATCCCGGTCCCCCGTCGAGCGCGAGATGTCGAAGTTGAGCGTCCAGTTCTCCGTCGGCGTGAACTTCGCATTCACGGCGAACTGGTCGGTGACGATGTCTTCGGTCCGCGGGCGCTGGAAGGGCCGTGGCCGGGAGGTCTCCGTGCGGATGTACGTGACGATCTGGTTCTCGTCGAGCATCACCTCGCTCGCGCCGTTGGCGAGCCCCGCCTGGTAGCGCCACGGCACCTGGAAGTCGTCGTAGTCCCGGTCCATCTGCGAATACAGGATGTCGACGGTGACGTCCCACTTCTCGTTCGGGCGCCACTGCAGCGCGGCGCTGGCGTTGATCCGCTCGATATCCTCGACCAGGACGCCCTGGCGAAGGTTGCCGGGCGCGTAACCGCAACCGACGTTCGGGTTCGCGATGCCGGGCAGGTCGCAGCCGCGCAGCAGTTCGCCGGTGGCGAGGTTGATGGCGTTGTTGAAGACCTTCGGCTCGTAGTCGGGAACGTTGAACCAGTCCTCGCGCGTGATGCGGTCGTCGCCGGCGACGCTGACCAGGAAGCCGAGCGTGTTGTCCGCGAACGAGTCGCTGTAGACGCCCGCGAAGCGGTAGCCGTTATCGTCGGCCAGGTCGTCGTCGGTCATGAAGACGTTGCCCGCCATGATCCGCCGCCCGCCGTTGTCGAACGGCCGCCGCGTGCGGATGTTGATGGTGCCGCCCATGCCGCCCTCCATGAGGTTCGCCTGGGCAGACTTGTAGACCTCCACCGCCTGCACGAGTTCGGCCTGCATCGACTCGAACCGGAAGGTCCGCTGCTGGGTGTGGTCGCCGATGTTGCCGGCGAACGCCTGGGTGCCGCCGGACAGCGCGCCGCGGCCGTTGACCAGCACGCGCGTGAACTGCGGACCGAGGCCCCGGATAGACACCTGCGCGCCCTCGCCGCGCATGCGGTCGATGGCGACGCCGGAGACGCGCTGCAGTGACTCGGCGAGGTTCTGGTCCGGGAACTTGCCGATGTCCTCGGCGACGAGCGCGTCCATGACGTTGTCGGCGTCGCGCTTCATGTCGATGGACTGGCGCAGACTGCCGCGGATGCCCGTGACGACGACTTCCTCGATGAGTTCCTCGTCGTCCTCGCCCTCGGCGAGGGCGGCTCCTATGCCGGGAAGGGTGCCCGGCAGGGCCAGGGCGAAAGCGGCCGCGAACAGGGTTGCGCGCCGCGCAATGCGGTGATCAGGATGCATGGGTTCTCCCCCCTTCTCTCCTACCTGAATTGAGACACGACTACATCAAGGCGTCAAGCTCGATTCGATGGAGCCGGAATCCCCAAGAAAAAGGGGACGCCGCAAGGGCGTCCCCGCGAGTTGTCGCAGTTTCGCGTTAGCGAAACTGCAACGCGCCGTAGGCGCGCCGGGACAAGCCTCCCCTACAGCCGGACGCGCACGCCGGCCTGCATGCGCCGCCCGCTGTTCGAGATGTAGTAGAGCTGCTCGCGCCGCGAGACCGGGCCGACGATGTTGTACTGGTCGACGTTCTCGTCCGTGATGTTGATGGCCTCGAACACGACCGAGATCTTGTCCGTCACCTGGTACCCGAACCCCGCGTCGAGCTGCCAGTAGTCACCGGTGAACTGCGGGTTGCCCCGGAGGCTCGCGACCGAGGTCAGGAAGCTCTCGCGCTGGTTCCACGCGACGCGGGCGCTGATCTTGTACTTCTCGTAGAAGATCACCGCGTTGGTGGTGTTCCGCGACAGCCCCGGCACGTCGAACGCGATGCCGCTGCTCGGGTTGATGAACTCGGCGTCGGTGTCGACCCAGGTGTGATTGAAGATCACGCCGAAGCCGTCCCAGGGCGAGGGCAGTTGCGTGAACGAGTACTGCGCGGCGACCTCGATGCCGCCGATGAACGCTCCGTCACCGTTGACGGGACCTTGGTAGATCAGCCGCACGTTGCCGCCGGACTCCGGGTCGTACAGCGTGCGGCCGTCCGGTTCGACCCAGTCGCGCAGCTCGCTGATCTGGATGATGAACGAGTCGACCTGCTTGCCGAACGCCTGCAGCGCGATGATCGCGTCGTCCGTCGGGTACCACTCGACACCGATGTCCAACTGCTCCGCGATGTACGGCTCGAGGTTCGGGTCGCCTTCCTGGACGCGGCGCGTGGAGGCGTGCTTGGTGCCGCCGGGGTTCAGGTCGACGAACGCCGGCTGGGTCATGACCTTGCCCCAGGCGAAGCGCGCTATCAGGTCCTCGCGCAGTTCGAACTTCAGGTTCAGCGCCGGCAGCACCTCCGCGAACTTGTTGCCGTGCGTCTGGAACTCGGCGGGGCCGAGGTCGAACTCCCACACTCCCGCTGCTTCAATGAAGGTCATCTGCTCGACGGGCTGCACGTTGCCGGTGGAAGCGCGGTCGATCTGGATCCAGCGCGCGCCGACGTTGCCGGACCAGGGGAAGTCGCCGATCGTGCCGGACATTTCGACCATGAAGTACAGGGCCAGGGTGTCTTCCGTGATCGTGAAGTCCTGCTCGTGCGCGGTGTGCGCTTCCGCGAAGCGCGCGTCCGGGATCTCGTCGCGGCGGCCGACGAGGTACGTGGCCCGGACGTCATCGTGATCGGCCAGGAGATATGCATCGGGCCAATCGGCGCCGCTGATGCCGGAGAAGGGATTGTCGACTGGCACGTTGTAGTGCTTCACGTCCGTCAGCCTGTCGCCGATGAAGTCGCCGTACCGGGGACCGAACCTGAAGCTCCTCCGCTGCCAGAAGCGCTCCCGGTCGCGGAAGCTCAAACCCGCGTGGAAGGCGGTGCCGTCGTCGAAGTGGTAGGTGGCGTCGAAGCGGTACTGCGTTTCTTCATCCTCGGAGATGCTCAGACCTTCCCCGAAGGTGATGAAGTCGTAGACGGTCGGGTCGAGCAGGTCAGCCTCGACGGTGATCTTCGGGATGTAGCCGTCCCGGATGTCGTAAATGAGGGGCACGGCCGGAATGTCGTAGTAGGTGTCGCGGCTGTGGTGATCCCGGTTCCCCGTCGAGTGCGAGATGTCGAAGTTGAGCGTCCACTTCTCTGTCGGCGTGTACTTCGCGTTCACGGCGAACTGCTGGTTCTCGATGTCTTCGATGCGCGGACGCTGGAAAGGACGCGGCCGGGAAGTCTCCGTACGGATGTAGGTGACGATCTGGTTCTCGTCGAGCAGCACCTCGCTCGCGCCGTTGGCGAGACCCGCCTGGTAGCGCCACGGCACCTGGAAGTCGTCGAAGTCGCGGTCCATCTGCGAGTATAGGACGTCGACGGTGACGTCCCACTGCTCGTTCGGGCGCCACTGCAGCGCGGTGCTGGCGTTGATGCGCTGGATGTCCTCGACCAGGATGCCCTGGCGGAGGTTGCCGGGCGCGTAGCCACAACCGCGGTCCGGGTTCGCGATGCCGGGCAGGTTGCAGCCGCGCAGCAGTTCGCCGGTCGCGAGGTTGATGGCGTTGTTGAAGACCTTCGGCTCGTAGTCGGGGACGTTGAACCAGTCCTCGCGCGTGGTCCGGTCGTCGCCCGCGACGCTGACCAGGAAGCCGAGCGTGTTGTCGGCGAACGCGTCGCTGTAGACGCCCGCGAAACGGTAGCCGTTGTCGTCGGCCAGGTCGTCGTCGGTCATGAAGACGTTGCCGGCCATGATCCGCCGGCCGCCGTTGTCGAACGGGCGCCGGGTACGGATGTTGAGCGTGCCGCCCATGCCGCCTTCCATGAGGTTCGCCTGGGCAGACTTGTAGACCTCCACCGCCTGCACCAGTTCGGCCTGCATGGACTCGAAGCGGAAGGTGCGCTGCTGCGTGTGGTCGCCGATGTTCCCGGCGAACGCCTGGGTGCCGCCGGACAGCGCGCCGCGGCCGTTGACCAGCACCCGCGTGAACTGCGGGCCGAGGCCGCGGATAGACACCTGCGCGCCCTCGCCGCGCATGCGGTCGATGGCGATGCCGGAGACGCGCTGCAGCGACTCGGCGAGGTTCTGGTCCGGGAACTTGCCGATGTCCTCGGCGACGAGCGCGTCCATGACGTTGTCGGCGTCGCGCTTCATGTCGATGGACTGGCGCAGACTGCCGCGGATGCCGGTGACGACGACCTCCTCGATGAGTTCCTCGTCGTCCTCGCCCTCGGCGAACACGGCTTGAGTGCCTGGCAGGGCCAGGGCGAAAGCGGCCGCGAACAGGGTTGCGCGCCGCGCGGTGCGGTACCAAAGATCCATGGGTGCTCCCCCCTTCTCTCCGACTTCGGATTGAGACACGACTACACTAAAGCGTCAAGCTAAACCGGTCTGCTCCGACGGGGGCCGGCATCGCAAAGAAAAAGGGGACGCCGCAAGGGCGTCCCCCGAGGCTTGTCGCAGTTTCGCGTCAGCGAAACTGCAACGCGCCGTAGGCGCGCCGCGTGCTTGCGCGCGCCGGGACAAGCCCTCCCTACAGCTTTACGCGTACGCCGGCCTGCATGCGCCGCCCGCTGTTCGAGATGTAGTACATCTGCTCAAGCCGCGAGACCGGGCCGACGATGTTGTACTGGTCGACGTTCTCGTCGGTGATGTTGATGGCCTCGAAGACGACCGAGATCTTGTCCGTCACCTGGTAGCCGAAGCCGGCGTCGAGCTGCCAGTAGTCGCTCGTGAACAGCGGGTTGCCCCGGTCGGCCGCGATCGAGGTCAGGAAGCTCTCGCGCTGGTTCCACGCGACGCGGGCGCTGATCTTGTACTTCTCGTAGAAGATCACCGCGTTGGTGGTGTTCCGGGACAGCCCCGGCACGTCGAACGCGACGCCGCTGTTCGGGTTGATGAACTCGGCGTCGGTGTCGACCCAGGTGTGGTTGAAGAGCACGCCGAAACCGTCCCAGGGCGAGGGCAGTTGCGTGAACGCGTACTGCGCCGCGAACTCGATGCCGCCGATGAACGCCCCGTCCTCGTTGCTCGGACCCCGGTACAGCAGCCGGACGTCGCCGCCGGACTCCGGGTCGAACAGCGTGCTGCCGTCGGGTTCGAACCAGGTCCGCCGTTCGGTGATCTGGATGATGAACGAATCCACCTGCTTGCCGAATGCGTTGAGCGCGACGATCGCGTCGTCCGTCGGGTACCACTCGATACCGATGTCCAGCTGCTCCGCGATGTAGGGCTCGAGTTGCGGGTCGCCCTCGTTCACCTGGCGCGAGGAGACATGCTTGGTGCCGCCGGGGTTCAGGTCCGCAAACGCGGGCTGGGTCATCACCTTGCCCCAGGCGAAACGGGCGACGAGGTCCTCGCGCAGTTCGAACTTCAGGTTCAGCGCCGGCAGCAGCTCGGCGAACTTGTTGTCGTGCGTCTGGAACTCGGCCGGCCCGAGCTGGAACTCCCATGCACCCGCCGTCTCGTAGAAGACCATCTGCTCGACGGGCTGCACGTTGCCGGTGGAGGCCCGGTCGAGCTGGATCCAGCGCGCGCCGACGTTGCCGGACCAGGGGAAGTCGCCGATCGTGCCGGACATCTCGACCATGAAGTACAGGGCCAGCGTGTCCTCGTTGATGAAGAACTCCTCCGCATGCGCGGTGTGCACCTCCTCGAAGCGACGCGGGTCGATTTCGTCGCGGCGCTGGATGAGGTACTTGTCTCGCACGTCGTCCTGATCCTGTATGAGCCAGGGCTGGGGCCAGTCGGCGCCGCTGATGCCGGAGAAGGCGTTGTCCGGGTTGCGCCGGTGCCGGACTTCCGTCAGCTTGGTGGCTCCCGCGGCGAAATCGCCGTAGCGGGGACCCATCCTGAAACCCCTCCGCCGCCAGGTGCGCTCCCGGTCGCGGAAGCTCAGGCCCGCGTGGAAGGCGGTGCCGTCGTCGAAGTGGTAGGTGGCGTCGAAGCGGTACTGGGTTTCCTGGTCCCTGGACGTGCGCGTCTGGGTCGAGAAGACCTGGAGGTTGTATTCGTTCGGGTCGAGCAGGTCCTTGTAGACGTTGATCTTCGGGATATAGCTGTCGCGGATGTCGTAAGTCAGGGGCACGGCCGGGATGTCGTAGTAGCTCTCGTGGTAGGGCGAGACGCGGTCCCCGGACGAGTGCGAGACGTCGAAGTTCAGCGTCCACTTCTCCGTCGGCGTGTACTTCGCGTTCACGGCGAACTGGTCGGTCGTACTGTCTTCGACACGGGGACGATTTCTCGGTCGTGGCCGCGCCCTCTCCGTGCGGATGTACGTCACGATCTGGTTCTCGTTGAGCAGCACCTCGCTCGCGCCGTTGGCGAGCCCCGCCTGGTAGCGCCACGGAATCTGCCAGTCGTCGTAGTCGCGGTCCATCTGCGAATACAGGATGTCGGCGGTGACGTCCCACTGCTCGTTCGGGCGCCACTGCAGCGCGGCGCTTAAGTTGACGCGCTGGACGTCCTCGATGAGGATGCCCTGGCGGAGGTTGCCCGGCGCGTAACCGCAACCGACGTCGGGGTTCTCGACGCCGGGCAGGTTGCAGCCGCGCAGCAACTCGCCGGTCGCGATGTTGATGGCGTTGTTGAAGACCTTCGGCTCGGAGTCGGAAACGGCGAACCAGTCCTCGCGGGTGACGCGGTCGTCGCCTGCAACGCTGACCAGGAAGCCGAGCGTGTTGTCCGCGAACGAGTCGCTGTACACGCCGGCGAAACGGTACCCGTTGTCTTCCGCCAGGTCATCGTCGGTGACGAAGGCGTTGCCGGCGAGAATCCGCCGTCCGCCGTTGTCGAACGGCCGCCGGGTGCGGATGTTGATGGTGCCGCCCATGCCGCTTTCCATGAGGTTCGCCTGGGCCGACTTGTAGACCTCGACGGCCTGCACCAGTTCGGCCTGCATCGACTCGAAGCGGAAGGTCCGCTGCTGGCTGTGGTCGCCGACGCCGCCGGCGAACGCCTGGGTGCCGCCGGACAGTGCGCCGCGGCCGTTGACCAGCACGCGCGTGAACTGCGGGCCGAGACCGCGGATCGAGACCTGCGCGCCCTCGCCCCGCATGCGGTCGATGGCGACGCCGGAGACGCGCTGCAGCGACTCGGCGAGGTTCTGGTCCGGGAACTTGCCGATGTCCTCGGCGACGAGCGCGTCCATGACGTTGTCGGCGTCGCGCTTCATGTCGATGGACTGCCGCAGGCTGCCGCGGATGCCGGTGACGACGACCTCCTCGATGAGTTCCTCGTCGTCCTCGGCGAGGGCGGCTCCTATGCCGGGAAGGGTGCCTGGCAGGGCCAGGGCGAAAACGGCCGCGAACGATGCCGCGCGCCGCGCAAGGTGGTGGTCAAGATACATGGGCTCTCCCCCCATCCTCCCTGGCAGGTATTGAGACACGACTACATCAAAGCGTCAAGCTCGATTGGTGTGGTGACCGTGGCTCGTGGAGATGGTCCGCCAGGGGCGGTGCCCGCGATACGCGCAAAAGAAAGGGGGACGCCACAAGGGCGTCCCCTGAGGGACGGGACAAGCGTGTCCCGTGCATGGAACATCCGACGACGGGAGCGTAGCGACCGACGGCGGGTGTTCCATGCACGGACGGCGGGGCTGGGCCGCGGGCGGAGCCGCCGCCGAGCGTCAGCGAGGCAGCGGGCCGGCCACGGGGCGCTACAGCCGAACGCGTACGCCGGCCTGCATGCGGCGCCCGCTGTTAGAGATGTAGAACATCTGCTTGAGCCGCGAGACCGGGCCGACGATGTTGTACTGGTCGACGTTCTCGTCGGTGATGTTGATGGCCTCGAACACGATCGAGATCTTGTCCGTCACCTGGTAGCCCAAGCCGGCGTCGAGCTGCCAGTAGTCGCTCGTGAACAGCGGGTTGCCCCGGAAGCTCGTGATCGAGGTCAGGAAGCTCTCGCGCTTGTTCCACGCGACGCGGGCGCTGATCTTGTACTTCTCGTAGAAGATCACGGCGTTGGTGGTGTTCCGCGACAGGCCCGGCACGTCGAACGCGACCCCGCTGCTCGGGTTGATGAACTCGGCGTCGGTGTCGACCCAGGTGTGGTTGAAGATCACGCCGAAGCCGTCGAACGGCGAAGGCAGTTGCGTGAAGGCGTACTGTGCCGCGAACTCGATGCCGCCGATGAACGCGCCGTCCTCATTGCTCGGACCCTGGTACAGCAGGAAAAGGTTGCCGCCGGACTCCGGGTCGTACAGCGTGCTGCCGTCCGGTTGGATCCAGTCCCGCTGTTCGCTGATCTGGGTGATGAACGACTCCACCTGCTTGCCGAACGCGTTGAGCGCGACGATCGCGTCATCCGTCGGATACCACTCGATACCGATGTCCAGTTGCTCGGCGATGTAAGGCTCGAGATTGGGGTCGCCTTCCTGGACGCGGCGGGTACCGGCGTGCTTGGTGCCGCCGGGGTTCAGGTCGGCGAACGCCGGCTGGGTCATGACCTTGCCCCAGGCGAAGCGCGCTATCAGGTCCTCGCGCAGTTCGAACTTCAGGTTCAGCGCCGGCAGCACCTCCGCGAACTTGTTGCCGTGCGTCTGGAACTCGGCGGGGCCGAGGTCGAACTCCCACACTCCCGCTGCTTCAATGAAGGTCATCTGCTCGACGGGCTGCACGTTGCCGGTGGAAGCGCGGTCGATCTGGATCCAGCGCGCGCCGACGTTGCCGGACCAGGGGAAGTCGCCGATCGTGCCGGACATTTCGACCATGAAGTACAGGGCCAGGGTGTCTTCCGTGATCGTGAAGTCCTCCTCGTGCGCGGTGACCGCTTCCGCGAAGCGTGCGTCCGGGATCTCGTCCCGACGGCCGACGAGGTACGTGGCCCGGACGTCATCGTGATCGGCCAGGAGCCAGGACTTGGGCCACGTGCCGGTGCCGCTGATGCCGGAGAAGGGATTGTCGACCGGCACGTTGTAGTGGTTCACGTCCGTCAGCTTGTCGCCGATGAAGTCGCCGTACCGGGGACCGAACCTGAAGCTCCTCCGCTGCCAGGAGCGCTCCCGGTCCCGGAAACTCAGGCCCGCATGGAAGGCGGTGCCGTCGTCGAAGTGGTAGGTGGCGTCGAAGCGGTACTGCGTTTCTTCATCCTCGGAGATGCTCAGACCTTCCCCGAAGGTGATGAACTGGTAGACGCTCGGGTCGAGCAGGTTCTCTTCGATGGTGATCTTCGGGACATAGCTGTCGCGGATGTCGTAGATGAGGGGCACGGCCGGGATGTCGTAGTAGGTGTCGCGGGTAAAGTGATCCCGGTCCCCGGTGGTGTGCGAGACGTCGAAGTTGAGCGTCCACTTCTCGGTCGGCGTGAACTCGGCGTTCACGGCGAACTGCCGGCTCTCGATGTCTTCGATACGGGGGCGCTGGAACGGACGCGGGCGCGCGGTCTCCGTGCGCATGTACGTCACGATCTGGTTCTCGTTGAGCAGCACCTCGCTCGCGCCGTTGCCGAGTCCCGCCTGGGAGCGCCACGGCACCTGGAAGTCGTCGTAGTCGCGGTCCATCTGCGAGTAGAGGGCGTCGACCGTGACGTCCCACTGCTCGTTCGGCCGCCACTGCAGCGCGGCGCTCGAGTTGATGCGCTCGACCTCCTCGACGAGGACGCCCTGGCGGATGTTGCCGGGCACGTAGCCGCAGCCGCGGTCGGGGTTTGCGATGCCGGGCAGGCTGCACCCCTTGAGCGGCTCGCCGGTGGCGAGGTCCGTGGCCCTGTTGAAGATCTGCGTCCGGTAGTCGACGATGTTGAACCAGTCCTCGCGCGTGGTCCGGTCGTCCCCCGCGACGCTGACCAGGAAGCCGAGCGTGTTGTCGGCGAACGCGTCGCTATAGACGCCCGCGAAACGGTAGCCGTTGTCGTCGGCCAGGTCGTCGTCGGTCATGAAGGCGTTGCCAGCCAGGATCCGCCGACCGCCGTTGTCGAACGGCCGCCGGGTGCGGATGTTGAGGGTGCCGGCCATCCCGCCCTCCAGGAGGTTCGCCTGTGCGGACTTGTAGACCTCCACCGCCTGCACGAGTTCGGCCTGCATGGACTCGAAGCGGAAGGTCCGCTGCTGGCTGTGGTCGCCGATGTTGCCGGCGAAGGCCTGGGTGCCGCCGGACAGCGCGCCGCGGCCGTTGACCAGCACGCGCACGAACTGCGGACCGAGACCGCGGATGGAGACCTGCGCGCCCTCGCCGCGCATGCGGTCGATGGCGACGCCGGAGATGCGCTGCAGCGACTCGGCGAGGTTCTGGTCCGGGAACTTGCCGATGTCCTCGGCGACGAGCGCGTCCATGACGTTGTCGGCGTCGCGCTTCATGTCGATGGACTGGCGCAGGCTGCCGCGGATGCCGGTGACGACGACCTCCTCGATCAGTTCCTCGTCGTCCTCGCCCTCGGCGAAGACAACCTGAGCGCCCGGCAGGGCCAGGGCGAAAGCGGCCGCGAACAATGCCGCACGCCGGGCAAGGCGGTGGTCAAGATGCATGGGACTCTCCCTCCATTCTCCCCGTGTGCGATTGAGACACGACTATATTGAAGCGTCAAGCTCAATTGATATGGTTGCTGCGGCCCGTGGATGCGGCGCGCGGCGGTAGGCGAAGGCGCTTGCTTCGGGAGCGGATGGACCGGCTTCGGGGCGCTCCGCCATACGCGGCCGGTGGCCGGGGATCGTTCGGGCGTCCGCGAACACCTGGCGCGTGTGGGAATTGGCCCCGACCTGCCGGCAGACATCGGCCCGGACCGCCCAAATGCGTCACGTGGTGGGCTACGTTGCCCGCTTGGTGCCCGCCCGGCACGCCGAATCGATCATCCCATGCGACGCAAACTGGACGAGGCCGCCAAGCTGCTGTTCATCGGCGACGTGGTCGCGGACGCACTGCGGGCGGCTGCGCCGGAACTCGCCGCGCTGCTGCGGCTCGACGCCGTCGAGCCCCTGCCGACGGCCTACGTCGGCGGGGACCGCGTCAAGCGCTTCGGCGACGCGGCGTTCCGCGTGCGCTTCGCGAAGGGCCGCTTCCCGGCGGGCGAACCCGCCGGCGGAGGCCGCCGGGGGCGGCGCCTGTACGTGCTCCTGGCGGTGGAGTTCCAGCACCGCAACGACGCCGGCATGGCGCGCCGCGTGCGCGACTACGCGGCCTGGATGGAGGAGCACTACCGGCACCAGGGCGTGATCCGCCCGGAGGAGTATCCGCCGGTGCTCGCACTGGTGATCCACACGGGTCCGGGACGGTGGTCCGCGGCGGACGGCACGGAGGTGCTCCGGGCGTTGCCGGGGCGCGCGGCGCGGCGGCTGGCCCCCTACCAGCCCCAGGCGTATATTGCGCTCGACGTGATCCGGCACTCGACGCCCGGGCCGCCGGACGGCAACCGCCTGGCGGCGGTCGCGCGGCTGGCGGGCAGCGCGACGGCGCGGGAGCTCGTCCTGCGGCTTGCGGCGGAATGGCGGCGTTTCCGCGGTCCGGCGGATGCCCGGTTCCGGCGCGGGATGCTCGCCTGGGCCGAGGAGGCGGTGCTCGGGTTCCCGGACTCGGGCTTCGAGCTACCGAGCTTCGAGGAGCTCGACGGATTGGAGGAGAACGACATGGCCTACCCGCTTGATGACCGCGCCCAACAGTGGCAGGCGGAGTGGCTGGAGGAAGGTCGGGAGGAGGGTCGGGAGGAGGGTCGCCTGGCGGGTCGGGAGGAGGGCCAGCGGGCGATGCTCGAGCGTTTGGCCGAGGGCCGCTTCGGTGTTGACGCTGCGCGCCGGCTGTCGGTGGCTCTGAATGGCGCGCGGGGCGGGGCCAGACTGACCGAACTGAGCGACCTCGTCGTCGGCTGTGAAAACGCCGAGGAATTCATCGAACGGTTGGAGGATTGAACCGGGCTTGCATGTCGGGGCGGGCCCCCGCTTCATCGCCACGGCATCGCATCCACGGCCGCTCGACGGACGGTCGAACAATGTTGCGGGGCACGTGGCCGTAATCGTGGTCGAACAAGGAAGTTACTCAGCAGGATTGGCTGCGCCCCATCCTCGCCGTGGTTCGTGCCCGGGATGCAAATGAACGCGCACGAGCGCACCGGCCGCACCGGCGCGACGCGGCGATTGGCGCCCCAGATCGCCTGAGATGAGGAAGAGAGAAACGGAGGGTCCCACCGGGCGGTGGAACCCTCCGTTGAAGATTACAGCCGGACCCGGATACCGGCCTGCATGCGCCGGCCGCTGTTCGAGATGAAGTAGAGCTGCTTCAACTGCGACACGGGGCCGACGATATTGTAGCGGTCGACGTTCTCGTTGGTGAGGTTGATGCCCTCGAAGACCAGCGAGATGTTGTCCGTCAACTCATACCCGAATCCTGCGTCGAGCTGCCAGTACGGGTTCGTGAACTCGGGGTTGGAGCGCGTGCTCGACACCCGCAGCAGGAAGCCGTCCCGGCGGTTCCACGCGATGCGGCCGCTGAACTTGTACTTCTCGTAGAAGATCACGGCGTTGGTCGTGTGCTCGGAGAGGCCCGGCACGTCGAACGCGGCGCCGCTGTTCGGGTTCACGAACTCTGCGTCGGTGTCCACCCAGGTGTGGTTGAACTGCACGCCGAGGCCGTCGAAGGGCGAGGGCAACTGCGTGAAGGCGTACTGCGCGGCGACCTCGATGCCGCCGATGAACGCGCCTTCCTCGTTGCGCGGGCCCTGGTACTGGAGCCGGACGTTACCGCCGCTTTCCGGATCCGGGATCGGGGCGTTGGTGTTGGGGTCGATGAACTCGATGAGTTCCGTCACCGTGATGATGAACGAGTCGACCTCCTTGCCGAACGCGTGCAGCGCGATGATCGCGTCGTCCGTCGGGTACCACTCGATGCCGATGTCCAGTTGCTCGGCGACGTACGGCTCGAGGAACGGGTTGCCTTCGTTGACGCGACGCGTGGACGCGAGCTTGAAGCCGCCCGGGTTCAGGTCCGCGAACGCTGGCTGCGACATCACCTTGCCCCAGGCGAAGCGTCCCACCAGGTCCTCGCGCAGGTCGAACTTCAGGTTGAGCGCTGGCAATACCTCGGCAAAGCGGTTGCTGTGGGTCTGGAACTCGGCCGGCAGGAGCAGGAACACGAACACGCCCGAGGCCTCCGAGAAGACGACGTTGTCGATCGGCTGCACGTTCCCGGTGGAGTCGCGTTCCACGCGCACCCAGCGGGCCCCGGCGTTGCCGGACCACGGAATGTCGCCGATGCTGCCGGCCATCTCCATCATGAAGTACGCGCCTAGAGTGTCCTCTTCGACGATGAAGTCCTCGGAGGACGCCGAGTCCGCCGCGGTGAAACGTTCCGGCGGAATCTCGTCCCGGCGGTCGACCAGGTAGGTCTGCCGCACGGAGTCGGGATCGGCCGACAGCCATTGCTTCGGCCAGGTGTCGGAACCGTCGATGCCGGACCAGGCGTCGTCGACGGGCAGCTCGTGCCACTTGACGGCCGTCAGCGGCTCGCCGATGAAGTCGCCGAACCGCGTGCCGATGGCGATCCCGCGCCGCAGGTACATGCGCTCCTGCTTCCGGTAGCTCACGCCGGCGTGGAACGCGGTGCCGTCGTCGAAATGGTAGGTGGCGTCCGCGCGGAACTGCGTCTCCTCGTCCTCCGAGAGGTTCACCTGGTCCTGGAAGAACGAGAACGTGTAGACGTTCGGGTCCGACAGGTCGGCGTCGACGGAGATCTTGGGGATGTAGCTGTTGTTGATGTCGTAGGTCGCGGGCGCTCCCCCGGCGATGTCGTAGTAGGTCGTCGTCTGGATCTCGTCCACGTCGCCGGTCGCGTGGGACAGGTCGACGTTGAACTCGAGCCGCTCGGTCGGCGTGAACTTGAGGTTCAGGGCGAACTGCTGCTGCTCGGTCTCGGTGTCGAAGTCGCGCGGGAACGGCCGCGGGCGGGATCCGGTCGTGGCGAAGTACGTCGTTACGTCGTTCTCGTTCAGGTGCACCTCGGTGGCCCGCCCGGCGAGCCCGGCCTGCGTGCGCAGGGGGTTCTGGTAGTCGGTGTACTCGCGCTCGAGTTCCGAGTGCAGCAGGTCGAGGGTGATCTCGAGGTCCTCGTTCGGGCGCCACTGCAGCGCGGACGAGAGGTTGAGGCGCTGCTTCTCCTCGATCACGATGCCCATGCGGACGTTGCCGCCGGTGTAGCCGCAGCCGACGTTGGGGTTGACCACCCCGGGCAGGGTGCAGCCGCGGTCGCGCAACGGAATGCCGTTCTCGTCGAGGGCGTTGATGAAGATCTTCGGTTCGTAGTCCGGGATGTTGAACCAGTCCTCGCGCGTCGTGCGGTCGTCGGCCGCCAAGCTCACCAGTACGCCGAAGGTATTGTCGGCGAACGTGTCGCTCCACACGCCGGCGGCGCGGTAGCCGTTGTCGTCGGCCAGGTCGTCGTCGGTCACGAAGGCGTTGCCGGCGAGGATCCGCTGGCCGCCGTTGTCGAACGGCCGGCGCGTACGGATGTTGATGGTGCCGCCCATGCCGCCCTCGAGCAGGTTGGCCTGGGCCGACTTGTAGACCTCCACGGCCTGCACGAGTTCGGCCTGCATCCCCTCGAAGCGGAAGGCGCGGTCACCGGTCAGGCCACCGATGGCGCCCGCGAAGGAACCGCCCGCGCCGGAGAGGGCGCTGCGGCCGTTCACCTGGACGCGTACGAACTGCGGACCGAGGCCCCGGATAGAAACCTGCGAGCCCTCGCCGCGGACCCGGTCGATGGCGACGCCGGGCACGCGCTGCAGCGACTCGGCGAGGTTCTGGTCCGGGAACTTGCCGATGTCCTCGGCGACGAGCGCATCGACGATGTTGTCGGCGTCGCGCTTCATGTCGATGGACTGCCGGATGCTCCCGCGGATACCGGTGACGACGACTTCCTCGATCACGGCGTCGTCGTCTTCCTCCGCGAGCGCGACTTGCACGCCGGGGAGAGCGCCTGGCAGGGCCAGCAGAAAGGCGGCGGCGCAAACGAGGGCGCGGCCGCCCGGGGACGGTCGGTCAAGTTTCATGGAATTACTCCTCTCTCCAACCTGCGAATGATACACGAGGCCCGTGCGGGTCAAACGCGCGTCAAACGGGCGCGGCGGTTCCGGCCTGTCTGCCGGGATGTTCCAGCAGGACCGCGAGTGGCGCGTTACGAGCCCGGCTCGTACCAGATCGGCGAACTCCAGGCACGTTCTTGGTGGGTCGCCGGCAAGTCCGGGTTGGGAGGGATGCCGAGACGCAGGGCGTCCCATGTCGACCAGCGGCAGCTCGGGTTCTCCAGCACGCGGGCGTAGTAGAAGGCCTGCTGGCCCGCGTCGAAGTCCGGGTCGCGCCAGACCGTCACCAGTTCGACATCCCCCTTGTCCCGCGTGATGCTGCAGTCGGCGAGGTTCACCCGTGCGCCGTTGTCCGGGCAACGGTGGGTCGTCGGGTCGGGGCTCAGGCCGTCCGAACAGGCGACGTCATGGACTTGCTCCATCGCTTCGCCGTCCTCCACCCAGCCCTTGATGATCTGCAACCGCTGTAGCCAGCCCTCGTGCGGGTCGCGGGCCGCCCACGCGAGGAAGCTCGGGGCATCCTCGTCGGCGTCCGGCAACATGCCGCCCATCGGCACGGCGTGTGCGTAGGCCTGCTCGAGCCAATCCGAGGCCTCCGCGATGCCGTCGGGCAGGCCGAACCCGCCGAACAGGCGCACGCGGATGCGCGGGCCGGAAGTCGCGAACGTCTCGCGCCGCCGCATGGCGTCGTAGAGTGCCTCGCGTGTGTTCTCGTCCGCCCACACGCCGGCCAGTCCTCCGGTGCCATGCGTGGCTTGGCGCGGCGTCCAGAAGCCCTCCCAGCTCCCGTTCGGATCCGCGTAGTCGGGATAGGCGGAACCCCTTGAGACGGGCGTGTTGGGACCGCTGCTGAAGTGGTTGTCTTCCTCGATCGGTGCCGCGGAAACATGGCTGTCGGAAGCGCCGATGGCCCCGAGCTGGTAGGGGTTGAAGCCGCCATTCGCCTGCATCTTCAGGCCCGTCAGCAGCGCGTCGCGCCAGTAGCCCCCCTTGAACACGGAGATCGGGTCCGTGTTCTCGCGCCGGTTCAGGTAGTACTGGACGATCTGGAAATCGGCCCACTCGTCGTTGGGGGAGAGGGACGGGTGCGTCTCCGAGGTCCCCTTCTGCTGGGAGATCTCGGCGATGGGCTCGTTGCGCATGCGCTTCTCGGCCCACGCCGCGTCGATGGGGATGCCCTTCCAGGTGGTCTCCATGAAGGCGAGGCCATCGCTCTGGTTCATGTTGTGGGGGATGGCGAGGGCCTCGATGCCCTCGTCGCGGAGCCCGTCGAGCCAGGTCCAGAGATCCTCCGGGTCGCCGGAGTCACGCGAACTGAAGGGGATTTCGGGCGCGGCGCCGCGGAAGACCACGTTCCGGTGCAGGTGGCGGTTGCCGGGCGTCGGCGTGTACTCGTAACCGATGAAGGTGGTGAACGTGCCCGGGTCGTTGTGACGCTCGGCGGCGTCGATGCTCTTCGCCCAGGCGTGCGCGATGACCGCGGGGCCCACGAGCTCGTGGTTCTCGCCGCCGAGCGCGAACAGCGCCGCGATGACGTCGGCCAGGGCGTTGGAGGCCGACGAGAGCCGGTGGGCTTCGGGATGGCCGTAGGTGGGGCTCGTCGGGTCGAGCAGCGCCTCGTTCGCACCGAGATACGCCGCGTGGTCGCTCACCATGAGGAAGTCGAGGGGCGCGCCGGTAATCCGGAGCATCGTGCCGTCCGGGTGCGGGATCGCCTTGCCCTTGGCGTAGTCGTAGGCGTGGTCGGGCGTGGTGCGCACGCCGCCGGCCATGAAGGCGTCCATCGAGTAGACGGTGTGGATGTGGGTGTCGCCGAAGTAGGCCTCGCGTTGCGCGCCGTCTGCGGCGTGAACACCCGCGGTGGCGAGCGCGGCCAGAAATGCGGTCGTCGTCTTTCTCATGGGTGTCCCCTTGCTCCCTATCCGAGGGTCCCGAGCCACTGCGCGATGCCGCGCCCGATGTCGTCCGGCGAGTCCTCCTGGACGAAATGCACGCCGCGCACGGTGATCTCGGTCTGGTTCGGCCAGGTGCGGCAGAACTCGCGCTGCCCGCCCGTGAGGATGGCGCCCGGCTCCGCGTTCACGAACAGCTTCGGCACGTCGCTCGACGCCAGCCATTCCGCGTAGCCCGCCGCGATCCCGCACACGTCGGCGGGCTCGCCGGCGATGGGGATCTGCCGCGGCCAGGTCAGCGTCGGCCGGCGGTCTTCGCCCGGCGTCAGGTAGGGCCGCCGGTAGGCGTTCATCTCGGCATCGCCCAGCTTGCGCATGACGGAGCTCGGCAGAACCTGCTCGACGAACAGGTTCCGGTCGAGGACCAGTTGCTCCCCGGCGTCCGAGCGGAAGCCCTGGAAGATGCCGGTCGCGCCCTCCGGCCAGTCGTCCCAGCTCGGGATCGGCCGGACGATCGCCTCCATGTACGCAATGCCGCGCACGGCATCGGCGTGGCGGTGGGCCCAGTCGAAGCCGAGCGCGGAGCCCCAGTCGTGCACGACCAGGGTCACGTTCTCGCGTACGCCGAGGGTTTCGAGCAGCGCGTCGAGGTATTCGCGGTGCTCGACGAAGCGGTAGCGTTCCGGCCCGGAGTCGTCGAGCTTGTCGGAGTCGCCCATCCCGATGAGGTCCGGCGCGATGCAGCGCCCGAGTCCCTCCAAATGCGGGATGACGTTGCGCCACAGGTACGAGGAGGTGGGGTTGCCGTGGAGAAGGACGATGGGATCGCCGGTACCCGCCTCCACGTAGGCCATGCGCTTGCCGAGGACGTCGGCTTGCCGTTTCGGATACCGCTCGAGGCCCGACACGTCGGGACCGGGCTCGAGGCCCGGGAGAAACATCGCGTTGGCCCCCGGGGCGTGCTCCTCCCGGATCGGCACGATCTCGGCGTATTCGTCGCTCGCCCACCACGCCCGCAGGTCCTCCATGGTGGGGAAGCGGATGATCACGTTCTGGTTCGGTGGTTCGTCGCCGTCGGCGCGCTCGGCGGGACCGGCGCCCAGGATCCAGCCACCATGGGGTTTGATGGTCTTCAGAATGCCCCGCTGGTAGGCGCGGAAGCCCTCCGGGTTCTGGACTTCGAGGTGGGCGATCAGGAATGCGGCCATGGGAGCTCCGGTGCTGGCGGTGCGGGGGCCGGACATGTTTTCACAGCGGGAACGTCCAGTCACGCACGGGGCGTTCTGGCGATCGTCCAGACGCGCACGCGGCGGGTGCCTGCGGCGAGCAGTGATTGGGCGACCTCCGCGGCGGTCGCGCCGGTGGTGAGTACGTCGTCGACAACGGCGACGTCCGCGTCCGCCAGCCGTTCATGGCAGCGGAAAGCCCCGCGTAGACTGCGGCGCCGGGCGGCGGCGTCGAGGGACCGTTGCGGCGCGGTGTGGCGAATCCGGCGCACGCTGCGGTAGTCCACGCGCAGCCCCTGGTTGGTGGCGATGCGGGCGGCAAGGAGCGCGGCTTGGTTGTATCCCCTGCGTACGCGCCGCCGCCAGGTGAGGGGCACCGGGACGATCACATCGGGGGGTGGGTCCGCTCCGAAGGCGTCTTGGCATAGGTGCGCGAGGATGCGTGCCTCGAGCAGTCCGTTGCCGTGCTTCAAGCTCTGAATCAAACGGGCCAGCGGCGGTCGGTAGAGGAACGGCGCCACCGTCCGGTGGTAGGGCGGCGGGCCAAGCTGACAGGCGGGGCACGGATCGCCGGGGGTCGGCGTCGGTCCGGCGCAACGCGGGCAGGGGTCGATGTTGCGCGCGAGGTCGGACTCGCAGGCGGAACAAAGGTCGAGGGGCCGGTGGGTCCGGCTGCGGCACAGGGCGCAGACGCCCGGCAACAGGCGCCAGAACAAGGTAGCCATCATTCCCGCGAGCGTGGGCGGCTCGCGAGACTCCGACAAGCCCCGCGGCATGGCGGTGGGCGTGCTGTAGGACGTTGCCGGGGTTTAGCGCACGCCGCCTACGATGTCGCGTACGAGCGCCGCGCGGCCGTCCTCGGCGAATCCGGTTAGGAAGGTCACTCGCTTGCCCGGCAGGTCGGTGCCCGTCTCGAGCCACCAGTTTTCCGCGTCGTCGGGCGATGGGGTGAAGCGCCAACCCCGGGCCTCCCCGCGGTAGCGCTCGGGGTGGAGTAGCCAGTCGATGGCGGCGGAATCCCACGGATGGAAGCCTTCCTCGCCGGGGAACGTGCGGCACCAATAGTCGAGCCAGGGCCGTGTGCGCGCCAGGAAGTGTTCGCGCAGGGGCGAAGGGGGCAGCTTGGCGAGATGTTCGGCACCCAGGGCCACTTGGCTCGTCAGTTCGAAGCCGGCCATGGTCACGGGGACGCCGTGTGCGAGCAGCGCCCGCGCGGCCTCGGCATCGTTCTCCACGTTGAAGTCGTTGACCGGCCCCTTGCCGTGCAGGTGGAAGCGATTGCCGACGCTGCGCCCGCCCACGATGACGACGGACGCCGCGTTGGCGAGATGCTCGGGATAGCGCCGCGCGAGGAGCCCGAGGTTGGTGAGCGGGCCGATGGCTGCGATATGGATGCGCTCCCGCCCGGACTCGCCGGCAAGCGCGTCGGCCAGGAACTCCACGGCGTCGTTGGTGTCCGCAACGCGGGAGCAGGGCTCGGCGGCGCCCCGGACCACGGGCACCGCGGCAGCCTTCCTCCGGACGATCTCGCGGGCGACGGCGTCTGCCTGGGCCAAGGGAGCGTTGCCGAAGACCGTCGTGATGCCGAGGACGTCGATCTCGGGCGCGTTGAGCGCCGCGACGATGGCGTAGGCGTCGTCGACATCCCGCGGCCGCCCCTCGTGCACGACGCCGAGGGCGACGTCCGTGTCGATGATCAGGGCCGGCTTCACGCGAGTACCAGAGCTACGGCTTGGTCGATCCAGCGGCCCTTGGCGTGGATGTCGGCGTCGAGGGGCAGTTGGGCCACCCCGAGCAGGCGGCGCAGGATCTCGACGCCGGCAAAGCCGCCCGCCATCGCGGCATCGAAACTCGGCCCCGGTCGATACGCGGCGGGGAGTTCCGCGGGATGGCCCGTCATCACCAGATGCGCCAGCAGTACGCCCACGTCGAACTCGGGAGGACCGACGAAGGCGAACTCGGGATCGATGACCTTGGGGCCGTCGGCGTGGCGCAGCCAGCTACCGGGATAGAAGTCGCCGTGCAGGAGCACCCCGGTGCGGGTACCCAGATAGCGAGCCCCGAGCTCGCGCACGCGGTCCATGACCCGGGCGTCCGCGGTGACGAGGTGCCGCAGGGCGCTCAGGCCCATGGTGATGCCCTCGAGGTCGATGCCGTTGTCCGCGACGAACGGAATCTCGAAGATGTGGGCGTGGTTCAGGGCGCGCATCTCGACATTCTCGAACACCGGGTCCGGGCTGGTGTGGCCATGCAGCGCCGAGAGCCAGGCGGCGAGCGCGTCCAATCCCGGGAGCTCGCCGTCTTGGTAGGCGGACGTGTAGTCGGCCGCTGAACCGAGATCCTCGAAGGCGAGCAGGTGATGCTCGGGCACGTGACCGAGACAGGCCGGCATCGCGCCGGCGAGTTCGGGCCGGCCTCCCGCCTCCCGGTAGAAGGCCACCTCCACCCGATCGCGGTCGTGGGGCGCGGGGATGTTCGGGTACTTCGCCACGAACGGGACGGACTGCTTGAGCACGATGGACCGATCGGCCGTCACGAGGCGCAACGTGCGATTCATGTTCCCGGCACCGGCGGGTGCCGCGGAGCGCACCTCCTCTTCGGGGTCCAACCAGCCCGCGCGGCGAGCGACCTCGAGGATGGCGTCGAGGTCCTCGGGAACGAGTTCCATCAACCGACGGCCGTCACCGAATGGCGACCGGGTTGATGACGGCCTGCACCGCCCCTTCGAAGCGCGGTTGCCCGAGGACGAACAGAAACTCCCAACCCGCATCGGCGGCGAGGGCCCGGGTGTCCATGTTCTCCAGGATGTAGACGCCGTTCTTCGCGAGCAATTCCACGTGGACGGGGAAGGCCAACGTGGGATCCTCATGCGGAATGGCCTCGAGCCCCCAGGTGTCCGAACCCACCGCGACGACCTCGAGGTCCGCGAGATGCCGCGCGCCGTCGACGCCGAGCCCCGGCTCGCCGCTCATGAACGTGGCGTCGTCGACGCCGGCGTGGTTCAGCCAGCCCGTGTGGAACAGGACGACGTCGCCCCGGCCGATGGTGACGCCCTGCGCCTCCGCCTGGGCTTGGATCTCTGCGGAGTTGAACGCGGTACCCGCCGGTAGGGGGTTCTCACCGTAGTGCGCCGCCATGTCGAGCAGGACGCCCCGGGTCACGATGGGCGGCAGCTTGTCGATGGACAGCGCGGTCAATCCCCTCGGCGTCACGAAGTCCTTCGCTTGGTGCCCGTTGTAGTAGACGTGATCGGCGCCCAGGTGCCCGAGGCCGTCGATCTGGCTACCGACGCCCATCCACGTATAGAGCAGGTCGTCGTTGCCGGTGGCGCGGTTGGCCCCCATGGTGGGACCGGTGTCCTGTCCGGGTTGGATGATCGTGATCGCGTAGTGCCGGGGCGGGTAGGCCGGGGACTCCCAGCCGGTGACCACGCCCAGCGGATAGGCTTGGCCCGTCTTGATGAGTCCCGCTGCGGCGACGACCTTCTCTGGGGAAAGGAAATTGATTGCTCCGAGGGTGTCTCCGGCGCCGTGCCTGGACGGATACCAATCTTGCGCGCCGGCGGAACAGGCGGCCAGCGCAAGGACGAAGGGAAGGAACCGCATTGCTCACCTCATCTGTGCAAGAGTCGGCGGCATGATACGGCGCTGCTCCCGCGAACGGGCCGCTGCCCTCCTCTATCCGGCGCGCCGTGCACGCGTGTTGCGGGCCTCCAGGGCGCGCTCGAAGCTCACCAGCCGGCGCAGCAGGCTGTTGTAGCGGCCATAGGGGTCCGGCACGCCGGAAGCGCAAAGGGCCGCGTAGAGCGCCAACTCCGGCGTCTGCTCTAGGGAACGTCTGAACAAGCCCGTCCATGGGCTTGTTCAGGTCGCAAGGCAAAAGCGCGGTTTCGCCTTGCTCCGCAAATTCAATGGCTTACGCCATCGAATTTGGCGGCACATCCCTGTGCCGCGCTAGGGAAGGCCTTAATCAGACCTTCCCTAGCGCCCGTGGCTCGGGTACGTCGAGCCCCGCCGCGCGCAGGCGCGTGGCGCCCGCGGCAACGAGCAGGGCCTCGACGGTGATCTCGCGTTGGCGCAACGCAGCGATGCCCAAGGCGATCAGGTCGGCGCCGGGCAGGTCGGACGGTATCGCTCCGTGCGTAGTCATGCTGGTCCCGGCGCCGCCAACTCGATGTTCATGTCGAAGGCGTCCTTGGCCCGTGCGATGGCCTCGAACACGCCGGGTGGCTCGGGGTCGAGCTTCAAGTCCACGTCCACGGTCGTTTCGCGCCAGCCGATGAGCACCGCGGAGGCGCCGCCCACGAGATAGACGCGCCCGCGGCCCCGTGCCTCCTCCCCGAGGCAGCGCATCAATTGCCGCACCTTCTCGGCGTTGCTGTTGGCACGGCGCATCGCGGTCGCCACTGGACCTGTGGAGGCGAGTATGGGCGTGGGCCGCCGGTGCGGCAAGGCGCAGGGGGCGGGACCATCCGATTCGCGTCAACCGGCGTCGAGCGCGACCGCCAACTTCTCCCGGATGCCGGCGAAGTTCCCGTTCGACATCACCACCACGTGGGTGGCCCGGCGCGTGGGGCGGGTCACCTCGTCCACGATGTCGTCGATGTCGTCGACGAGGGTCGCGGGCACGACGCTCTTGCGCACCAGTTCGTTCAGGTCCCAGCGGATGTTCCGCGACCGGAACCAGATCACCTCGTCGGCGGGGGCGCAACAGTGGGCGAGATCCTTGCGCAGGGCGCCGAGGGACATCGTATGCGTGCGGGGCTCGATCACCGCGACGACGCGCTGCGTGCCGACGCGGTGGCGAAGCGCCTGCAGGGTGGCGCGGATTTCGGTCGGATGGTGGGCGAAGTCGTCGTACGCCCTGACCCGGCCCTTCTGCGCGAACAGCTCCAGGCGACGTTGGACGCCTTCGAAGGAGGCCAGGGCCTCGACGGCCTGGGCTGGTGGTACGCCGGCATGGTCCGCGGCGGCGATGGCGGTGAGGGCGTTGCTGACATTGTGTGCACCGACCAGGGACCATTCGACGCGGCCCACGGTCTCCCGGTTCCGCGCCACGTCGAACGCGCTGCCATCGCGCTTGCCTCGTTGGGCGTGCCAGACGTTGCCCGTGTCCGGCTCGAAGGCCGCCGCCGCGTCCGGTGGACCGACCCGCGTCACCGGCGTCCAGCAGCCTCGGTGCAGGACTTCGTCGACGCTGGGATCGTGGGTCGGCGCGATGATGAGGCCGTTGCCGGGCACCGTTCGGATCAGGTGGTGGAACTGCGTCTGGATGGCGTCCAGATCCTTGAAGATGTCCGCGTGGTCGTATTCCAGGTTGTTGATCGCGAGGGTGCGCGGACGGTAGTGGACGAACTTGGAGCGGCGGTCGAAGTACGAGGTGTCGTATTCATCGGCCTCGACCACGAAGTGCTGCCCGCTGCCGAGCCGGGCCGATTGCTCGAAGTTGCGCGGCACCCCGCCGATCATGAATCCCGGCGCCAGGCCCGCTTGCTCGAGAATCCATGCCACCATGCTCGCCGTGGTGGTCTTGCCGTGGGTGCCGGCGACGGCGATCACCCAACGGTTCGCCAGCACCGCCTCGCCGAGCCACTGGGCGCCGGAGGTGTAGGCCAGGTTCTCGTTCAGGATGTACTCGAGCGCGGGGTGGCCCCGGGGCAGCCGCGCGTTGCCGACGACGACCCGGTCGGGGGGCGGGTCGAGGTGTTCGGGCTCGAACCCTTCGAAGACGTCGATCTCCGCCGCCGCGAGTTGATCGCTCATCGGCGGGTAAATGGGCCCGTCCGAGCCGCTGACGCGGCATCCGAGCGCCTTGGCGAGTTGCGCTAGGCCGCCCATCAGCGTGCCGCCGATGCCGAGGAAGTAGAGACTTTCGCTCAACTGACCGTGCCGGCTTGATCGACTCCGGGAAGGCCGATGGCCGCGCCGGCGACGATCGTGCTGAGTAGCGACACGCCGAACGCGATGAGGATGCCGAAGGCCAGGGAGGTGTTGAACGAGTGCTGGAAGATGAAGCCCCAGACGACGATCAGCCAGATCTGCACGGCGACCATCACGAACACTTGGACGCCCGTGATCGGGATGAGCACGGCCGGTATCACCGTGAGCAGAAAGTCCGTGCCCGCGAGCGCGGCGAGGGTCGCGGGGAAGCGGCCCGTCAGCCCCCGGAGCGAGAGGACGAGCCAGGTCACGACGCCCACCGTGGCGAGGGACACGACCACCCAGCCGAGGGCCCAGGTGGCGCCGATGTCGCCGACCGTGGTGTTGACGAAGGTCGATAAGGCGATGTCGGCAATGACCGCGGTCGCCACGAACCAAGTCTTGCCGGGTACGGAATCCGGGCCGATGCGGAGCAGGCAGAGGTTCCAGAAGAGCTTCAGAACGGTGGTCATGGGGGGATTGTCGCACAGCAGCGACGTCGAGCCGGTCCGGCCGGCTGGGACGCAAGACGGTTGCGGGTGGCGCTCGGCCACGGTACGGACTGTGGGAGCGGGATGGGCGGAGCGCCGCGTCGTTCTACAATCACGGCTCAGGCGGCGGAACCAGGAAACACCGATGGCGCGCGGCGAGCCACGCAAACAGCCTCGCAAGGCACCGGCCAAGACGCCGCGGCGAAACGCCTTCTATGCCCAATCCGGCGGCGTGACCAGCGTCATCAACGCCACCGCGTGCGGGGTGATCGAAACCGCGCGCCGGCACCATGACCGAATGGGCAAGGTCTTCGCGGGGCGCAACGGCATCCTCGGCGCCTTGCGCGAGGAACTGATCGACACGAGCACCGAGCCGGACGACGCCATCGCCGCGCTCAAGCACACGCCAAGCGGTGCCTTCGGCTCCTGCCGCTACAAGCTTCGGTCCCTCGACGACAACGAGCGGGAGTACACGCGCCTGATCGACGTGTTCCGCGCCCACGACATCGGGTACTTCTTCTACAACGGCGGCGGCGACTCCCAGGACACCGCCCACAAGGTGTCGCAGCTCGGCGCGCGCCTCGGATACCCCATCGTCTGCATCGGCATTCCGAAGACCGTGGACAACGACCTGCGGCGCACGGACACCTGTCCGGGCTTCGGCTCCGTGGCGAAGTACGTCGCCGTGTCCGTGCGGGAGGCGGCGCTGGACGTCGCTTCGATGTGCGAGACCTCGACGAAGGTGTTCATCCTCGAGGTCATGGGGCGCCACGCCGGCTGGATCGCCGCCGCCGGAGGCCTCGCCCAGGAGCGGCCGGGCGATCCGCCGCACGTCATCCTCTTCCCGGAGGTCCCCTTCGACGACGCGTCGTTCCTCGCCAAGGTCCGGGACACGGTGGCGCGGGTCGGCTACTGCGTCATCGTGGCTTCGGAGGGCGCGCGCCGGGTGGACGGCACCTTCCTCGCGGACTCCGGTGCCCGGGATGCGTTCGGGCATGTACAGCTCGGCGGCGTCGCGCCGACGCTCGCGCACATGGTGCGGGAGACGCTCGGCCACAAGTATCACTGGGCGGTCGCCGACTACCTGCAGCGCTCGGCCCGCCACATTGCCTCGGGCACGGACGTCGAGCAGGCCTACGCGGTGGGCCGTGCGGCGGTCGAGTTCGCCCTGTCCGGACGCAACGCCGTGATGCCGACCATCGTGCGGGTCGGCGACGAGCCCTACCGGTGGCGCATCGGGGAGGCCTCGTTGCGGACGGTGGCGAACGCGGAGCGCAAGCTGCCGAAGGCGTACATCTCGAAGTCGGGCTACGGCATCACCGCGGCCGCCCGGCGCTACCTCAAGCCGCTGATCGCCGGGGAGGACTATCCCGCCTATCGCGACGGATTGCCGGACTACGTCACGCTGCGCAACGAACTGGTGCCGAGGAAACTGCCGCCGTTCGATGTCTGAACGCGACGGTCAGGGCATGTAGGGCGTGGGGCTCGGGCCGAGTTGCGTTTCGAGCACCGCCTGCGCCATCTCCACGAACTCGCACACCATCGGCCGCGTCTCGCGGGGATCAATGATCTCCTCGATGTTGAAGGCCTCCGCCGTACGGAACGGCGACGCCAGGGCCTCGAGGCGATCCTCGATCTCCAGCCGCTTCGCCTCCGGGTCGTCGGATTCCGCGATGACGCGCCGGTATGCCGCCGACACGCCGCCGGCGATGTGCATCGAACCCCAGTGGCCGGACGGCCACGCGACGCGCTTGAACATGCCGCTCGGACGGTCGTGGCACTGCCCGGCAACGCCGTAGAGCTGGCGGGTGACGATCGAGATCCAGGGCATCCTCGTGCGCAACGTCGCGCACAGCATCTTGGCCCCGGCCCGCACGATGCCCTGGCGCTGTTGGTCGGGTCCCACCATGAAGCCGGGCTCGTCGGCGAAGTACACCATCGGCAGGTGGAAGGTGTCGCAGAGCTGCAGGAAGCGGATCGTCTTGACCCCCGCCGCGACGTCCATGGACCCGCCGAGGCGCTTCGGGTTGTTGATCATCACGCCGACCGGATAGCCGTTCATCCGCGCGAGGCCGAGGATGCGGGAGCGTCCATAGTGCGGGGTGATCTCGAAGAAGGAGTCCCGGTCGAGGACGGCGTCGAGGATTCGGCGCGGGTTGTACATGCGCCGCTTCTCCCGCGGGATGATCGAGAGCAGCGCGTCGTCGCGCCGGTTCGGATCGTCGTCCGTCTCGACGCGGGGCGCCATCTGCCAGACGTTGCTCGGCAGGTAGCCGAGGAAGCGCTTGATCATGTCGAAGGCTTCCGCCTCCGTATCCGCGAGGTTGTCGACAACGCCGCTGCCGAAGACCTGGCTGCGCTCGTCGCCCAAGTCCTCCTTGCTGATGTCGATGCCGAGTGCCGCCTTGACGACCGGCGGGCCGCCCGGGAACAACTGGCTGATGCCCTTGATCATCACGTTGAAGTGGGCGAGGCAGGCATCGACGGCCGGCAGCCCGGCGACGGAGCCGAGCACCGCGGCGACCACCGGAACCTGGCAGAGTAGGTTCTCGACGCCCGGCGTGACCGGGTTCGTGGGGATGTAGGTGCGGCCGATCTGCTCGAAGGTCTTCACGCTGCCGCCCGTCGCGTCGAGGAGGCGGACGAACGGCAAGCGCCAGTCGAGGGCCATGTTCTGGGCGTGCCCGCCCTTGTTGCCGATCGAGGCGTCGGAGGCACCGCCGCGGACGGTGAAGTCCCCCGCCGTCAGCACGGCGGAGCGCCCGTCGAGCCGGGCGAGCCCGATCACCATGTTCGAGGGACGGACGTCCACCAGGTCGTTGCCATCGTAGGTGGCCTGTCCGGCGAGCTGGCCGATTTCCTGGAACGAACCCGCGTCGGCCAGGAGGTCGACCCGCTCGCGCACGGTCAGCTTGCCGCGCCGGCGCTGTTCGCGGATGCCGGCCTCGCCCCCCATCTGTTCCGAGAACCGCTTGCGCCGCTCGAGTTCCTCGATTTCCGGCTGCCAGACCATGCCCATCCTCCATCTCGACCGCAGGCGGTATGTTAGCGCCACCAACCCGATACAATGACCGGGAGCGCAGCCGCCGCGTTGGGCGGCGCGCGACGGATGCGGCAGCGCCGTGCGGCGGAGACGATGAAGTGAGCGAACAGGTGAGTCGGCGGGGCGGATGGGCTTTGGCGGCGTCGCTCGGCCTGCTCCTCTCGAGCCCGCCGGCGTCGGGGGACTTCACGGAGGAGGCGGAGCAAACCCGTCCCGAGTTCAGCGTGCGCTACCGCATCGAGACGGTGGATCAGGACGGCATCGCGGAGAACGCCCGGGCATCGACGGCGAAGGCGCGGGCGTCCTGGGTGATGGACGCGGTGGAGGGGTTCTCCGTCGGGATCGAGGTGGACCACGTCTTCACCATCGGCGCGGAGAACTATCACTCCCTGGAGAACGGCCGCACGGAGTTTCCCATCGTGGCCGACCCTACCGGGACGGACCTTAACCAGGCATTCTTTCGGTTCCGGCGCGGCGCCACGATCATGACCGCGGGGCGGCAGCGCATCCTGCACGGCGAGCAGCGTTTCGTCGGCGGGGTCGCCTGGCGGCAGAACGAGCAGGCCTACGACGGGGTGCGCATCCGGTCCTCGGGCGAAACGACGTCCATCGACTACAGCTACATCGCCAACGTGCGCCGGATCTTCGGGCCCGACGACGGCATTCAACCCGCGGAATGGGAGGGCGACATGCACTTCCTGCGGGCGACGTACGCCCCCGCCGAGGGGCATGAGATCGCGGCGTTCAGCTACTTGCTCGACCTCGAGAACGACAACGGCCCCGCCAACTCCAACGCGAGCTACGGGCTCGGCTACGTGGGCGCGTTCGGTCCCGCGACCGTGTCCGCGCGCGTCGCCTTGCAGCGCGAATGGGGCGACAACCCGCTCACCTACGACGCGCCGTACTACTTCGTCGAGGCGAAGTGGCCCATCGAGCGCGTGACCGTCGCGGCGGGTCACGAAGTGCTCGGCAGCGACGGCGGGACCGCGCCCTTCCGGACGCCCCTCGGCACCCTGCACAAGTTCCAAGGCTGGACGGACAAGTTCCTCGCCACGCCGCCGGCCGGCGTCAAGGATACGTACCTGACGTTTTCCGGCACTGCCGGCCCCGTTGCACTCACCCTGGCCCTCCACGAATTCGTGGCGGCCAAGGGCGACATGAACTACGGGCGGGAGACCGGCGTGTCCGCCGTCTGGTCGATGGGCCCCGTGGACTTACAGTTCAAGTACGCGCGCTACCACGCCCGCGAATTGGCCACCGACACCGACAAGGCATGGTTCGTCGTTAGCTACGCCTTCTGACCGTCTGCAAGGGCGACGCGTCATGTCCATCCGTAGCCTGAAGCTGAGCAACGTGCTGTCGTACGGGCCGCAGTCGCAGGAACTCGCGCTTGCGCCGCTCAACGTCCTGATTGGCCCGAATGGGTCGGGAAAGTCCAACTTGATCGAGGTGATGGGGCTGCTCCAAGCGGTCCCCGGCGACCTTGGCTCCGTGATCGTCGAAGGTGGCGGCATTGAGGAGTGGCTTTGGGCCGGTCGTCCGAAGGCGTCTTCGGGGGCCGTTGAGGTGGTGTTGGAAGGGGCTGAGGATCGCCCCGCGTTGCGCTACGCATTGACGCTACGGGCCAAGGCGCAAGGTGCCTTCCGGGTCGACGAGTTGGTCGAGGGCGTGGCGGACCGGGCCGGCGAGTGGCCCCCGTTCCTGGAATCGAACGACCATGGTGAGGAGGTCCGGCTCTTCACGCCCCTGAAGAAGGGCGTAACCGTTAGCACGAAGATGGTGCGGGCGGATCCGCGAAAGTCTGTGCTGTCGCAATTCAAGCACCCGGACTACGTCGAATTAGAGCGTTTGTCGCGGACCTTGGCACGCATCGCGCTGTTCCGGGAATTGCCGTTCGGCCGCAAGCACGTCGTGCGCATGCCCCAGAAGCCGGACTTGCCCAATACGTTCCTGCTTGAGGACGCGGCGAATCTTGGGCTGGTGCTGAATCAGTTCATGCGGGAGTACGAAGCCCGGGACCGCTTGATGGATGCGCTGCGACGCCTCTACGACGGGGTGACGGACTATCACGTGGACATTCAATACGGCACGGTTCAGCTTTTCCTCAGAGAGAATGATCGCCCCGTTCCCGCCACGCGACTCTCCGACGGCACGCTGCGCTACCTTTGTCTCCTGAGCATCCTTTGCCATCCCACGCCACCCCCGCTCGTCTGCATCGAGGAGCCCGAGATCGGCCTGCACCCGGACGTGCTGCCGGGACTCGTGGAACTCCTGCGCGAAGCCTCGGAGCGGTGCCAGTTGATCGTCACGACCCACTCGGACGTGATCGTCGACGCGCTCACGGACGCGCCGGAGAGCGTCGTGATCTGCGAGAAGCAGGAAGCGTCCACAACCCTCCGGCGGCTCGACGCAGCCGAGCTCATGCAATGGCTTGAGGACTACCGACTCGGGGAACTCTGGAGCACCGGCCAACTCGGAGGCAATCGCTGGTGAGCGGAGTGACGATCTACGTCGAGGGTGGGGGCCGACGAGAACTCAATGCCAAGTGCCGCCTGGGATTTCGAGCCTTCTTCCAGAAGGCGGGCCTTGCCGACAGGCTACCGCGTGTGGTTGCCTGCGGTCCTCGACACAAAGCGTACGAGAGCTTTCGGAACGCGCTACAGCGACCGGCGGTTGATCGGTTCGCGATATTGCTGGTGGACAGCGAGGGCGCGGTGAAGGAAGGTGGCCGACCTTGGGCGTACCTCCGGGCACGTGACCGCTGGGCGAGACCGAAACGGGCTGTCGAGGACCAAGCGCACATGATGGTGCAATGCATGGAGGCTTGGTTCCTGGCGGACAAGGACGCCATCGCACAGTACTTCGGCGCCGGCTTCTCTAGCAACGCCCTTCCGTCCGCCACGAACATCGAGACAGTGCCGAAAGGCGACGTTGCGCGGGGTTTGAGCGAAGCCACGCGGCGGTCAAGAAAACGCGGATACGACAAGGGCCGCGACTCCTTTGCCTTGCTTGGCCAACTCGCCCCGGACAAGGTTGAAGTCGCCTCCGCCCACGCGAAGCGTTTGCTGGAAACGCTTCGTGCCCGGTCCGCAAGCTGACCGTCGCTCCAACCCCCTTGGACTAACGCCGGCAGCCCTCCTCACTCGCCCCCAACCCCCTCCGCCGCCAACAACGCCACCGCCTGCCGGAACTCGTCGTCGATTACCTGCCGCGCTGCCCGCACGACGGCGGACACCACCGGCTCGGGGTGCAGGCGGCCCTCCTTCCTCGTCACGGCCCCGCGCGCGATGAGCGCGTCGAGGAACTGCCGGAACAGGCGGTCGTCGGAGAAGTCGGGTGCGTCGATGCCGTGTAGCTTGGACATGCGCGCGGCTAGGACGCGGCACTGCGTCTCGAGTTCCGGGCGGGCCAACGCGCCTGCCCCGGTGAGGACGCGGCCGACGATGTAGTAGCGCTCGATGGTCTCGCGCAGGATGTTCGCGAGCAGCTTCAGGCGGAACCGAGCAGGGGCTTCGGGGGGTGGACACGCGTAGAGGCCGTCGCCGCGCTCGATCACGAGCCCCACCTCGGACAGGTGGCCGAGCCATCGCGGTACGGTGTCGGGGGGTGCGTCGGGCAGAAAGAGCTCGCCCTGCACGAAGGGGTAGACGGTGTCGAAGTACCGCCTGAGGTCTGCCCCTCGGACACTGCGGCGACGGTTGACGAGCAGGCATGCCACCAGGGAAGGGGCCGCGAAGACGTGTTGGACGTTGTTGCGGTACCAGGTCATCAACACGGCGTTCGGCCGGTCGTGGCCGAGGATGTCGCCGAACGACCGCCGGTCCCGCTGCAGCAGGCCCAGGGACTCGACCGCCGCCACGACCTCCGCGGTCGGCCGGTCCGTCACGTGGTGCGTGTGATGGGCGGCGTCGCCTTCGAGCAGGGCGCGCAGGCAATCGACTTGTTCCGTAAGACGCCGTTCGTCGAGGGCCTGACGCGGCATGGAGAGCGTCGCCAGCGCGACGAGGTTCACCGCGTTCACGGCCGCCGCCGCGTTGATCCGGACCAGCGTCTCCCGCCCGAGCGCGGCGGCGTCCGCCCCGGGGCCGGCGGCGAACGCCGTCAGGTCGATGGGCTCGCCGAAGTCTAGGGAAACCCGCCCGAACGACTGCCGCGTCAGGCGCAGGTTGCGCAGGACGCCGCCCATGGACTCGCGGGTCTTGCCGGCGCCGCGCAGTTCCCGCAGGTAGCTTCCGCCCTCGACGACCTTCTCGTAGCTCACGTAGACCGGCACGATGGCGATCGGGCGGGGCAGGCCCCGGCGCGCGCTCTCGATGGTCATGCGCAGGAGCCCGGTGCGGGGCCGCAGCAGCCGGCCCGTCCGCGAGCGCCCGCCCTCGAGGAAGTACTCGACGGAGTGGCCGCGCCGCAGCACCTGATAGAGGTACTCGCCGAAGATCGCCGTGTAGAGCGCGTCGTCGAGGAAGGCACGGCGCATGAAGAAGGCGCCGCCGCGCCGGAGGATCGGGCCCGCCAGCGGCATGTTCATGTTCTCGCCGGCGGCGATGTGCGGAATCATGAAGCCGCGGTGGAACAGTACGTAGGACAGGAGCAGGTAGTCGACGTGGGAGCGGTGGTTCGGGGCGTAGACGATGGTGTGCGTGTCCGCCATGCGGGCCAGGCGCTCGACGCCGCGGACCTCGATCCCGGCGTAGATGCGGTTCCAGAACCAGGTCAGCACGCGGTTGAGGAAGCGGATGGTGGGGTAGGACATGTCGGAGGCGATGGCGTCCGCGTGGCTTCGCGCCAGGCGCTCGGCCTCGTCCCGCTCGGCCTCCGGCCCCGCTTCGATCACCGCCCGCACGGCCCGGCTCGCCAACACGCCGTCCACCAGCGTGCGCCGATGGGAGAGGTCGGGTCCCAGGGTCGCCGTGCGCTGGTTGCGGAACTTGACGCGCAGGAGCCGGGCGGTGCGCCGGGTCATGCGGTTGTGGTCCATCTCGGCGTCGACGATGTCGTGCCAGGGCAGCGGCGTGCCGAAGCGCGCCACGATGTCCGTGCGATTGAAGAAGAGCCCGAGGAAGCGGCGCAGGCGGGAGGACATGGACCAGTCGTCCGAGAACAGGGCGCGCACGAAGGACCGGTCCTTGTTCGCCGCCCGGCCCCAGAAGATCGACACGGGGACCAGGGTTGCGTGGGCGTCGGGGGTGTCGAGCAGCCACTGTTCGAAGCGCAGCATGCGCTCGGAGTAGCTGCGCATGGTGTGGCGCCGGCCCAGTCCGGCGCCCCGGTGCAGGAAGAAGAAGCGCCGCGCCTCGTCCACGCCGGTCGCCACGAAGGGCTCGATGGGCCGGGGCAGGCCGGCGCGCTCCGTCAGGATGTCGAGGACCAGGAGATCGGTGAGCGCCCGGTGGTCGAGGACGTAGACCGGTGCGTCGGCGACCGCCTCCATGCCGAAGGCCTGGGGCCGGGTAAGCCAGCGCACGACCGTGCGGGCGATGCGGTAGTTCAGGCGCCGGAACGTGCTCACATCCGGGGTCCGCCGATGCGCCGGCTACCCGTTGCCGCGCCCCTCGTAGGCCGCGTCCGGCGAGGGCGTGGCTTCGTTGGGGCGTGCCTCGATCTGGAACTCGCGAATGCGGTTGTAGAGCCGGTCCGTGGTCACCCGCACGTCGCTCTCGCTGCGCAGCACGGTCGGCCGCAGGAAGACGAGCAGATTGCGCTTCGCCCGGGTCTCCCGGGTGCTGCGGAACAGACGCCCCAGACCGGGTACGTCGCCGAGCAACGGCACCTTGCGCCGCGACTCGCGGATGTCGTCCTGGATCAAGCCGCCGAGCACGATGGTCTGGCCATCGTCGGCCAGGACGGTGGTGTCGATCTCGCGCTTTTGGGTGAGGAGGTCGGCGGCCTCGAGGGCCCCGGAGGGCAACGCGGAGTCCACTAGGTTCTCGACGGTCAGCAGCACTTCGAGCCGCACCGAGGAGCCATCGTGGATGTGCGGCGTCACGGTCAACGTGATGCCGATGTCCTGCCGCTGCACGGTGCTGAAGGGATTGCTGATGCCGTCCGCGGTGGTGGTGAACGAGCCGGAACGGAAGGGGACGTTTTGGCCGACGAGGTTCTTGGCCTCCTCGTTGTCGAGCGTCAGCACGCTCGGAGCCGACAGGAGGTCCGCGGCCACGTTCGTCGCCAGGGCGTTCAGCACGGCGCCGAAGGAGATGCCGTCCGGATCGACCTTGGCCACGGCGATGCCGGGCGTGGTGGTGCTGGTGACGAGGCCCACGCCGCTGACGGCGTCGCCCCCGTCAGGCACGGCACCGGCCAGCAAGGCGTTCACGATGCCGTTCAGGGTGGTGTTGAAGGCCGGCACCGACTGGCCCCGCTGGTCCGTTCCGGCCACCTCGACGCCGAGGGTGAACAGGTCCTCCACGGCGATCTCGGCGATGGCGGCCTCGATCAGCACCTGGGTGCGCCGCACGTCGAGCATCGCCACCAGGTCGAGTATCTCGCCCATGGTGCCCGGATCCGCCCGGGCGACGATGGCGTTCAGGGATTCGTCCGGCTGGATGCTGATGTGTTGCCCTACTTCGCTCCCGGCCGGGTCCGCGAACAGCCCGTTCAGGATCGTCACCACGTTCTCGGCCTGGGCGTGGGCCAGGCGGATCACCTGCGCCGCGTCCGTGGACGTGGCCGGCACGTCGAGCTTGTCCACCAGGGCCAGGATCACGGCCACGGGCCGCGACTTGCCGCGCAGGATGAGGCTGTTGTTCCGTTCGTTGGCGATCACCTGCACGACCTGGGGCCCGGGCCCGCTTTCCCCGAGTTGGTCCGGTGCGACGGTCTCCAGGATGGGCACCACGGACCCGACCCACGCATGGGTCAGCGGGCGCACGACGAGATCCTCCTCGTTCGCGATGTCGACCTCCGCGACGATGCGCATGAGCCGCTCGATGTTGTCGGCATGGTCCGAGAGGATGACGACGTTGGGCTTGGCCACGGCGGCGATGTGACCGTACTGGGGGACGATGGGCCGCAGGATCTTGACGAGCTCCGCCGCCGCCACGTTCTGCGCCGGGATGACCTGCGTCACCATGGCCTGCCGCGCGGTGGAGAGGCCGTCCCCCCCGCCGCCGGTCTGCTTGACGAGCGTGGGGTTCTGCACGACGTGTACCACGTCCCCGACGGCGTACGCGCCAAAACCGTGTACGCGCAGCACCGACAGCAGCAGTTCGTAGACCGCGTCGCGGTCGAGTCCCGTGTTGGAGACCACGGTCACCGTCCCCTTGATGCGCGGATCGATGACGAAGGGCCGGCCGGTGATCTGCGACACCTGGGTGATGAACTGACGGATGTCCTGGTCCCGGGCGTTGATCTCCCAGGTGCGGGCGTCTTCCACGGCGGACTCGGCGTCCTGGGCCATGGCGCTTGGCAACGCCAGCCACCCTCCCGCCAGAGCAAATGCCATCGACACTGCGCGGAGAAACTGCATGGGTTCCGTGCTACCGCCGCAGCGGGCCTATCGTAGGGACGCCTGGACGAAGAAGCGCCGTTCGCCGCGCTGCACTTCGAGCCGGGCGGCGCCTTCGGCCAACACCGTGTCGATCTCCATTCGGTCCCGCCGCACGTCGCCGACGGGCCGCCCGTTGACGGAAACGATGACGTCGCCGGCCTGTAGACCCGTCTGGGCCAGTTGCGGGGCGTTCGCGAGGGAGCCGACACGGTAGCCTTGGGTCCGGGACGGGGAGACGGGCCGCAGGCCGAGGTCGCTCAGCGCCTGCTCGGGATCGTCCCGGAGGCGGTCGCGATAGGCGTCCACTGCGGAGCGCACGGTGGCGGTGCCCTCCGGGGGGGCGAGGGGTGGCCCGGCGGCGGTCTCGGTGTTTGGTGTGGGCGGCGCGGCGGGGCGGGCGGCGGAACGGAGGTCTCTCGAACCGGTGGACGCTGGCGTCAGCGGCAAGTCGTCGAAGCGGAGTGCTTCCCGGACCCCGCCCCGGCTGATCACGACGAGCTCCGAGTGCACCTCGGCCAACCGCGCTCCGCCCGGGATCTCGTCGCCGACGCGATACGCCTCGGCGGACCGTCCCTGGGTGCCGATAACCGCCACGGAGGCTGCGGGATCGCTCGCCTCGAAAACCGCCGCGAGCACCAGATTGAGCCGTGTGTCGGGGGTCTGGTCGAGGTCGGTCGCGGAGGACTGCTCCACGCCGGGCGCACCGAACAGGTGCATTGCGGCGATGCGCTCCACATCCGCCCGGGGGCTGGGTTGGTCCTGGATGGCTGGAGCCGTCGCGGTGCGCTCCGGGGTGGGGTCGATCGCGAACGACCACACGCTCTGGGCGAGCGTGACGGCGATGCCGACGACGATGCCGACGGTGGCCAGTACGCGCGCGGGCTCGACGAGTTTGGCAACCTGATCGAACACTGCGAACCCCGGTGCGGTGGAAGCGCATTGTAGCCGACGCGCACTCGGCGAAAGTTACGCGATGGTGAACCTAGCCCGCATTTCTCACCAAGTCGCTTGTGCATAGACCGCAAGTCCCTTGGTCCATTGGGGTTTATCGTCGATCTCAAGCGTCGGCAGCCGGATGCGGAGCGCTGGCCGCGCCCTCGCCGGTCTTTTCGCCCCGTGCGCGCACGTGCTCCCTCAAACTTAGGCCCCACTAGGCTTTCGGTCGGCGAGCGCGACGCAAGCGTCGTGCGCACGGGGCGAAAATCCTCGGCGATCATCACGGCCCGTGGTGAGAAATGCGGGCTGATATGTTTTGACCTGTCAATCGGTACTCCGTTCCAGGGTGCTCCGATCGCACCGAGTTCGTCGAGGCGACGGTTCGGAACGGTCGTGACCCGCCTTTTCCGGCGCCCGTCGGGGTGTCGCGGCCAACCGGGGGCACGGAGCGATTTCCACGGGCCGTCCACGGCCGCGGTCCCCGCAAATGATGGAGCGGCGGTGGGCGGGCGGTGGAAATCGCGGGCGCCGGCCCGGCCGGCGATGTTCGCCAGCCGTGCCGGGTCCGGCGCGGGCGCGGTGGGTCGGGTCCGGCGCGGGCGCGGTGGGTCGGGACGGGGCCGGACAGATTGCGACGGTGGATCATGCTGATATGCGTGGATTGGTTACCGACCCTACCTCACTGCGTCGCGGAGCTGGCCTCTCTCTAGTGGCGGGGGTCGTCGCGCCGGAGGGTCCGCGTTGCGAACCATCCGCCGACGCCGTCGTAGCCCGGCCGAGGGTTCTCCACACCGGCCCGGCCCCGCCCCGATCCAACACTCGAAACGAACTCCCTTCCTTCAACCGCGCGTCAACGCGTCGCCGACGTCCCGGCGCCGGCCTCCGCCATCCGCGCCACCTCGACGCGGACGATGTCCCACACGAAGCCGGCCAGCTCGCGCGCCACGGCCACGGTCGTCTGCTTGGTGTTCTTGCCGGACGCGAGCAGGTGCCGGTAGCGACCGCACAGGCGCCGCTGGGCGCGCCACGCGATGGCCCTGGCCTCTTCGGACGCGCCGGCCGCCTTGCGTTCCAGGTGCGCCGTGCGCCGCGCCGGGAACCGGTAGCTCCAGGCCGACTCCACCAGCGCGCGCCGCGCCGCCCCGTTGCCGGTGCGCGTGATCGCGCCGCGGCGGCGCCGCCCGCCCGAGCTGTGCTCGCTCGGCACCAACCCCAGGAACGCCATCAACTGGCGCGGCGAGTCGAAGCGGCCGATGTCGCCCAGCTCCGCCAGCAGCGTCGCCGCCGTGATCCGGTCCACGCCGCGCAACGCCACCAACGCGCGCACCACCGGCGCCAGCGACCAATCGGACAACGCCCGCTCCAGCTGGCCCGTCAGCGCCGCGACCCGCTCGCCCGCGGTCCGCGCCGCCTCCAGGTACTCCCGGTACGCCCACTCCTGCCAGTCCCGCTCGAAGCGCTGGCCGTCCAGCCACGCCCAGTGCGCCCTGCTCCAGCGCCCGGCCGACCAGCGGCGGTCGTGGCGCAGCAGGAACGCGCCGAGGCGCTGGCGCGCCCTGCGCTCCGCGTCCTTCAGGTCCGACCGCGCCCGCACCAGGTCCCGCATCGCCTCGTGGTCCTCGTCCGGAACCCACACCGCCGTCAACTCGCCGCCGCGCGACAGCCGCGCCAGCTTGCGCGCGTCGCGACGGTCCGTCTTCACCCGCTCCGCCGGCGCCCTGGGGATGCGCGACGGCGCCACCACCTCGCAGTCGAAGCCCAGCTCCCGCAACTGGCGGTACAACCCATACCCACAGGGCCCCGCCTCGTAGCTGAACAACGGCATCCCGCCGCCGTGCGCCGCGCACAACTCCCGCGCCAGCCTGGCGACCGCCGCCGGTCGGTTCGCGATCTCACCGAGATCCTCCGGCGCCCCGCGCCCCGCCGGCGCCACCGCCACCGCGATCGTGTCCTTGTGCACGTCCAACCCGACGTACGCCCCGTACGACCCCCCGCAATCACTCATCCCGCCCTCCGACATCTTGTAGTCTTGCAACCTCCTGCCCTCCTCAATGTGGCCCTGCCTTGCCCGGCACTCCGCCGCCAAGGTAACCCACGCGCGTTGAGGACGGGCAGGTCAAAACATGATGTCTAGGGGGCCGCGCCGTAGGACGGCGCGGGCGCGTAGGCCGGTGGGGTTGGGCCGCGAGCGGCGCCGTAGGCGGCGGTTGCGGGGCGCTAGCCCGGATGGCTTACAGAACGTCGGGCGGATTTCCGGCATGAATTTCGCATTGGCTGTGGCACAACGTGCGTTTTGCAGTCTCGTGCCGACCCATGCCGGAAGCTGCCATCGCCGCTCGCTATGGACCGCCTCCCTTACTGGGCCGGCGGGCCTGTGATAGCGTTCCGCCCATCGCGTTGCGGCCCGAAGCGGGTGCCTGCCATGCCAGAAGCCATTCCGATCCCGGACGAGGCGACGAAGACGCCGCCACGCGCCAGACCACGTCCTGCGGCGAAGCCGTCGCTGTACGACTACCCGGCGTCGGACGGTAAGCCGATGGGCGAGACGCCGTGGCACATGCGGGCGATGCTGGAGGCCGTCGGGATGCTGACGGAGTTCTTCCGCGACCGCCCCGACGTCTACGTGGGCGGCAACATGATGATGGAGTTGCGCCTGGAGGGCGAGCGGTTGCGCCTGTACGACCCGGCGCGGGGGGAATACCTGCTTACCCACAAGGAGGAACGTCGGGCCCGCGAGCGCGAGGCCCGCGAGCATCGCAGCAAGGAGGCGGTGCTCAGGGCGGAAATCGAGGCGCTCCGGCGGCGTCTGCGCGAGACGGGAAAGTAGCGGGACGCGTCCCGGGACGGCGCGCTTACAGGATCTTCTCGCCGACCTCGATCACGAACGCATCGGCCGGCTGGTCTCCCGGCCACGGCAGGCCGGCCAATTCGGTGAACCGCTGGGTGATGCCGATGTGTGCCCAACCCTCGTGGTCGATCCGCACCCGTAGCAGCGGCACCGCCTCGCCGGCCGCGTGCGCCGTCAGCACCGGCTCTCCGGCCGTGGTCTCTATCTCTGCTTCCAGCGCCGGAAGCCGTGCTTCGTAGGTGCGGCCCGCCAGCCGGTAGCTGACGGGTCCCCCGCTCCACGAGGCCCCGCCGTCCACCTCCATGGGACCGCCGTCGGAGGCGGGCCGAACCACTAGGCTGGAGATGTCCAGAGCGCCCCCCGCGGCGATGTGGTACGGAGCCAGGACGCGCTCGATGAGGATCGCGCCGACCCGGCCCGCGACGTCGAAAGCGGGGCCGTAGAACCCGAGCACGGCGTGGCCCGCGAGGTCGTAGCCCGGGTCCAGGAGCCGCCAGCGGAAACGCAGCTTGCCTTCGAGCAACCCCGCCCCGTCGAAGGACCACCGCAGTTGGCCCGCCGGCCAGCCGTCGAGCATGAGGGAGGCGCTGCCGTCCCAGACGCGCCCGTCGATCCGTGCGAGGCGCATGGGTTGCCGATCGTCGAGGAGCAGACCAGCGAGCCCGGCGGGAGCAAGGTAGACCGCGGCGGCCAGGAATGCGGCGACGCCGATGGCAGCGACATGCCCGATCCGCACGCGGTCTCAGCCCAGCAGCAGGCGCCGCATCACGCCTTCGTACATGCGGGCCAGGACGTCGATGTCGGCCAAGGCGACATGCTCGTCCACCTTGTGGATGGAGGCGTTCACGGGACCGAGCTCCACCACCTCGGCGCCCGCCGGCGCGATGAAGCGGCCGTCGGACGTGCCCCCTCCGGTCGAGGGTTGCGGCACGTACCCCACCACCTCCCGCACGGCGTCGCTGACCGCCTCCGTGAGCGCGCCGGGCGGCGTCAGGAACGGGAGTCCCGAAAGGAACCACTCGATCTCGAAGCGCACGTCTGCGGCGCGCAACGTGCTTTCCACTTGGGCCTGTAGGGCTTCCACCGTCTGTTCGGTGTTGAAGCGGAAGTTGAACAGGACGGTCAACGTGCCGGGGATGACGTTCGCCGCCCCGGTGCCGGCCGCGATGTTGGAGATCTGGAAGCCGGTGGGGGGAAAGTAGGCGTTGCCTTCGTCCCAGGTGCGGCGCGCCAGGGCATCCAGGGCGCCGAGGGCCGCGTGGACGGGATTCGACGCCGCCTCCGGGTAGGCGACGTGGCCCTGCACGCCGTGGACGGTGAGGCGGGCGTTGAGGGAGCCACGCCGGCCCACGCGCACGACATCCCCCAGGCGCTCGCGGGAGGACGGCTCGCCGACCACGCACCAGTCGATGGCCGTGCCCCGCGCTCGGAGATGCTCGACGATGCGCACCGTCCCGTCCACGGCGTCCCCCTCCTCGTCGCTCGTGATCAGGAACGCGATGGTGCCGGCGTGGTCCGGATGGGCCGTGACGAACCGGCGTACCGCGACCAGCATCGCCGCCAGGCTCGACTTCATGTCGGCGGCGCCGCGCCCGTATAGGAGGCCGTCGCGAACGCTTGGAATGAACGGGGGCGAGGTCCATGCCTCGAGGGGGCCGGGCGGCACGACGTCCGTGTGTCCGGCGAATGCAAGGAGGGGGGACCCCCCGCCCCGCCGTGCCCAGAAGTTGGTCACGGGACCGAAGGGAAGGTGCTCCACCTCGAAGCCGAGGGGGGCCAGGTGCGCGATCATCAGCTCTTGGCAACCGGCGTCCTCGGGCGTCACGGAGGGCCGGCGCATGAGTTCCTGGGTGAGGGTCAGCGCGTCGGGGAGTTCGCCCGCGGTGTCCACGGGCGACTTGGGCGCGGGACCGGCCATTCAGGAGCACCCGGAGCGACATGGGCGCGGGGGACGTTCCCCGCCCGCGTCAGTTATGCGCATGCAGCTTCGCGTTCAGTTCGATGGCGGCGCGGTTGGTGCGGCACTGCACGGTGCCGGTCTGGCTGTGGCGAATGAACAGCATGTCGTTCTGCCCGGCGAGTTCCCGGGCCTTGACCGTGCGGACCACGACCCCCGACTCGTCGATCACCTCCACGATGGTCCCGGCGGTGATGTAGAGCCCCGCCTCGATGGTGCAGCGGTCGCCGAGGGGAATGCCGCAACCCGCGTTCGCGCCGACGAGGCAGTGTTCGCCGATGGTGATGACGATCTGGCCGCCCCCGGAGAGCGTGCCCATCGTGCTCGCGCTGCCCCCGAGGTCGGTGTGGGCGCCGAGGGTCACGCCCTGGGAGACGCGCCCCTCCACCATGTTGGGGCCGATGGCGGCGGCGTTGAAGTTGAGGAAGCCCTCGTGCATCACCGTTGTTCCCTCGCCGAGGTAGGCCCCGAGCCGGACCCGGCTCGCGTCGGCGATGCGCACGCCGGATGGCGCCACGTAGTCGGTCATGCGCGGGAACTTGTCGACCGCGTGCACGGTCAGCGTCTCGCCCTGGATCCGCGCGGCGGCCACCCGCGCCGGCAGGTCCTTGGGGTCCACGGGACCGGCGCTCGTCCAGGCGACCGTCGGCAGGTGCTCGAAGAGGCCTTCCAGGTTCAGTGTGTTGGGGAGCGCGAGCCGGTGCGACAGCAGGTGGAGTTTCAGGTAGGCCTCGGTGGTCGAGGCAATCGGTCCGTCGTGCTCCAAGGCCACCGACATCAGCGGTTGGTTGAGCCCGGCCAGCATCCGGTAGGCCGCAGCCTCGGTGGGACACCCGTCTTCCTCCAACGCGGCGGCCACCCCGTGCGCCGCTTTGGGGGACGCCGCGGCTGCGCTGCCGACTTCCCGCGCGGCCGTGGCCGTCGCGCCGCCGGCATCCCGCAGCGGGGCCGGGAACCAAGTGTCGAGCACCGCCCCGGCCGCGTTATGGCTCGCGATGCCCATGCCGAACGCGAATAGGTCGCCGCTCATCCCGACCTCCGTATGGCCCGAGAGGGAAGGGCGCGTAACCTACACCATTTGAACGCGTCGAGCCGCTTGAACGGGTGGGGCGGCAGCGCCGAACTGACTATGCCGCGCGGCCGGCGCCCGCCGTGCTCTGCGCGACCTCCTTGTCGAGGCGCTCTCGAATGGTGCGCTCGATGCGTTCCACGTCCTGCGGATTCCGGATCGCGTCGATCACGAACACGTCCTCGACCCGCTCGCCCAACGTCGTGATGCGGGCCCGGTGTACGCCGATGCCGAGTTCCACGAAGAGCATGCCGACCAGGGCCAGCAGGCCGGGCCGGTCCGAGCAGACGACGCGCAGCCGGCTATGGCGCTCGTTGGGGCCGAGCACCAGGTGGGCCTCGGTGGGGATCACGAACTCTCGCAGCCGTCGGTCGACGCGCCGCCGGGCGGACCGGGTGAGGTCTTCGGCCGAGAGTTTGCGCGCGAGGGTGTCGCGCACGCGCCGCCGCCGGTCCCCCTCGTCGCCGATGGGCCGGGTACGTTCGTCCAGCACGATGTAGGAGTTCAGGCAGCGGCCGCTCTCGGTGGTGATGATGCTCGCGTCGTGGATCTGCAGGTTCAGTTCGTCGAGGGCGATGACGCTGGCGGCGAACAGGTTCGGGCGGTCAGTCGCGTAGAGGAAGATCTCGGTCGCGCCTTCGCCGCCGGCTTCGGTCACCACGTCCTGGAGATGGACGAGCGGTCCCGAATCCAGGTCGTGGTGGTGCATCGCGCCGGTGATCGCGGCCAGTTGGGGGGGCGTGTGCCGCAGGAACAGTTCGTCGCCGGCACTGCCCCAGAGGGCCAACCCGCGCTCCCGGGAAATGCCGCGTTCCTTCAACTCGTCAAGCGTCGCGTCTCGGCAGGCGGCAACGCGCTCCGCCCGCTCCGGACCACCCGCCAGACCCCGTGTCAGGGCGTTTCGGGTTTCCATGTAGAGCTGATGCATCAGCGTCGCCCGCCAGCCGTTCCACAACGTGGGGTTGGTCGCCGTGATGTCGGCCACGGTCAGCGCGTACAGGTAGTCAAGCCGCGTCGTCGTGCGCACTTCGGCGGCGAACTCGTGCACGACCGCCGGGTCGTGGATGTCCTTGTGCTGGGCCGTCGTCGACATGACGAGGTGGGCGCGCACCAGCCATTCGACCAGCTCGGTCTCGTCCTCGGCAAGGCCGTGGCGCTCGCAAAAGGCGACGGCGTCCCGGGCGCCGAGGGTGGAGTGGTTGCCGCCCCGGCCCTTGCCGATGTCGTGAAACAGGCCCGCGATGTACAGCAGTTCGATCTTCGGCAGGCTGGTCACGCAGCGCATGGCGAGGGGAAACCGCTCCGCCGCCGACGGGTAGCGGAAGCGGCGCATGTTGCGGATCACCATCATGGTGTGGGCGTCGACGGTGTAGATGTGGAAGAGGTCGTGCTGCATCTGGCCGACGACGCGCCCGAACTCGGGGATGTAGCGGCCGAGAATGCCGTAGCGCCGCATGCGCGTGAGTTGGCTGACGACGGTGTAGGGCGCCCGGAGTAGGTCGATGAAGTAACCCGTGACGGCGGGGTCGCGGCGGAAGTCGTCGTCGATCAGTTCGAGGTGGTCCCGGATGAGCCGGATGGTGGCGGCGCGCACGCCCACGATGTCGCGCCGATTCGCCATGATGACGAATAGTTCGAGGAGCGCCGCCGGATGTTCGCGGAACACTCCGGGAGACGTCGTCTCCATATAGTGGTTGTGGACCTGGAAGCGCGCGTTGATCGGTTCGATGCGGGGGGCGCGCTTGCCGTGCAGGATGGCCTCGCCGAAGTGCTGTAGAAGGATGTCGTTCACCTCCCGTAGCTCCAGGATGTGGCGGTAGTAGTCGTGCATGAACTGTTCGACGCCGAGTTGCGCCTCGGAGTCTTGATAGCCGAACCGCTCGGCGAGGCTGCGCTGATGGTCGAAGAGCAGGCGGTCCTCCTTGCGGTCGGCGATCAGGTGCAGCCCGAAGCGGACCTTGCACAGGAACTTGCGCCCGGTGGACAACCAGCCGCGCTCCTGGGGCGTCAGATACCCTTGGCGCGTCAGTTCGGACAGGTCCGACGTGCCGAGATGCCGGCGCGTGATCCAGCCGACGGTCTGAATGTCGCGCAGCCCGCCGGGCGAGCCCTTGATGTTCGGTTCGAGGTCGTATTCAACGTCGTCGAATTGCGCGTGCCGTTCGGCCTGCTCGGCACGCTTGGCCTCGAAGAACTTGCGGCTCGGCCAAACCCGGCGGCGCCACGGCCGCGTGGCCTCGAAGGCCTCGTCGAGCTTCGCGCACAGGATGTCGGAACCGGATAGTCGGCGGCGCTCGATGAGGGCGGTGGCCACCGTGATGTCGCCGGCCGCCTCGCGCCGGCAGTCTGCGACGGTGCGCACGCTGTGCCCGATGTCCAGCTTCAGGTCCCACAACAGGCGCACGAACGCGGCGATGTCCTCCGCGTTGCGCCGCCGATGCCGGACCAGGATCAGCAAGTCGATGTCGGAGCGGGGGTGGAGCTCACCGCGTCCGTAGCCCCCGACCGCGAGCAAGGCCATGTCGTCGCGGTAGGGAAAGGCGTGCTGCCAGATCTCGACCAGGAAGGCGTCGAAGAAGCGGGCCCGCTCCGCGACCAGGATTTCCGCGTCCTCGCCGCTCCAGAAGCGGTGGTTCAGCCGCTCGTCGGCGAGGTCGATGCGGCGCCGCAGTTCGGCGGTGTCCAGGGCGCGGTTCAACGCCCGGCACCCCTCGGCGCGCCGCCGGCCACGGGGCTCACGCCGCCGGCGCCAGCGCCGATTCCTCTTCGCGGCGCGTCAAGACCTCGACGCCGTTGTCGGTGACGAGCACCGTGTGCTCCCACTGCGCCGATAGCCGGTGGTCCTTGGTCACCACGGTCCACTTGTCCGGCAATATCTTCACGTTGCGCTTGCCCGCGTTGATCATCGGTTCGATGGTGAAGGTCATGCCGGCCTCGAGGCGCGCCCCGGTGCCGCGTTGGCCGTAGTGCAGGACGAGGGGCTCGTCGTGGAAGATCTGGCCGATGCCGTGGCCCCCGAACTCCCGCACCACGGAGAAGCGTTGCGTTTCCGCGTGGCGCTGTATCGCCGCGCCGATGTCGCCGAGAAAGGCACCGGGACGCACCTGCTCGATGCCCTTGTAGAGGCACTCCTGGGTGACCCGCACCAAGCGTCGCGCGAGCACGCTCGGCTCGCCCACGAAGAACATCTTGCTCGTGTCGCCGTGCCAGCCGTCCTTGACGATGGTGATGTCGATGTTCAGCACGTCGCCGTTGCGCAGGACCTTGCGGTCGGTCGGGATGCCGTGGCAGACGACGTGGTTCACCGAGGTGCAGATCGACTTCGGGAACGGCGGCTGGCCGGGGGCGTTGCTGTAGTTGAGGGGGGCGGGGCGGCTCGCGAGGTCGTTGACGATGAATTCGTGACAGCGCCGGTCGAGTTCGCCGGTGCTGACGCCGGGCCGCACGTGGTCGCCGATCATTTCGAGTACGCTCGCCGCCAGCCGGCCGGCGATGCGCATCTTCTCGACTTCCTCGGGCTTCTTGGCGCTAACGGGCATGTTGCGGGGCGGTCGCTTCTTCCGGGGCGCAAGGGCGGTATGGTATAAAGTGCGCCCCGCATGGAACAACCGGCGTCGGCGATGGGTCGATGCCCGGCATGATCCGTGCAGAATTCCCGCGCGGCAACGGATGGACTGCCGCGGGTGGACACGCGGCGACGCCCACTCAAGCGGTCGCCGTGCGTCGGATCCGGCAGCCAGCCGCGCGGTCGCGACCACCGGTCGCCCTAACCCGGAGACAACGCATGGCATCCATCGGCATGCGCGACCTGCTCGCGGCGGGCGCGCACTTCGGCCACCAGACGCGCTTCTGGAACCCCAAGATGGCACCGTACATCTACGGTGCGCGCAACAAGATTCACATCATCAATCTCGAACGGACGCTGCCGGCGCTGAACGAGGCGCTCACCCACGTGCGCAACCTGGCGAGCCGGCGCAACAAGATCCTCTTCGTCGGCACCAAGCGGGCCGCCGCGAAGGTCATCCAGGAGCAGGCGTCCCGCGTCGGCATGCCCTACGTGGACCAGCGCTGGCTCGGCGGCATGCTGACCAACTACAAGACGATCCGGCAGTCGATCCGGCGTCTGCAGGATCTGGAGACCCAGGCGGGCGACGGCACCCTCGACATGCTCACGAAGAAGGAGGCCCTGCGCAAGCGGCGCGTCATGGAGAAGCTCGACCGTAGCCTGGGCGGCATCAAGGAGATGGGCGGGCTGCCCGATGCCCTGTTCGTGGTCGACGTGCAGCACGAGCGGATCGCCGTCACCGAGGCCAACAAGCTCGGCATCCCCGTGATCGCCGTGGTGGACACGAACAGCGACCCCGCAGGCATCGACCACGTGATCCCGGGCAACGACGACGCCATCCGCGCCATCCGGCTCTACGTCACCGCGGTGGCCGACGCCATTCACGAGGGGCAGAACCGCGCTGCGGGCGACGTCGAACCGGGCACTTTCTCCGAGGACGAGTTCGTGGAAGTCGATGCGAACGCGGCCGTGGCGGCGCCCCCCGAGCCGGAGGCGGTGCCCGCCGCGTCCGTGGAGGCGCCGACGGAGCCGGTCCCGCCCGCCGAGCCGGCGGCGGCGTCGGAGGAACCGGCATTGACGGTGGCGGCGGCATCGGAGGAGCCGGTCCCAACGGCGGATACGGCCGCATCCGAAGAGCCGGCCGCATCCGAAGAACCAGCCCAACTGAGAGAAGAGTAGGGGCGCAGCGCCCAGACGCGGGATAGACGCCGGAAGAACGCGAGAGGAGAACGGATCGTGGCCAGCATTACAGCAGCGATGGTCAAGGAGCTTCGGGATCGGACCGGGCTCGGCATGATGGACTGCAAGAAGGCGCTCACCGCCGCGGACGGCGACCTCGACCGCGCCATCGACGACCTGCGCAAGAAGAGCGCGCTCAAGGCCGCGGCGAAGGCCAGCCGGACGGCGGCGGAGGGTCTGCTGGCGCTCAAGGTCGCGGACGACCACGGCAAGGCGACCTTGGTTGAAGTCAACATCGAGACGGATTTCGCCGCGCGCAACGAGAAGTTCACGGCATTCCTCGACACCGTGGCCGAGGCGGCGTTCGCCGCCGGCGCGAGCGACGTGGAGGCGCTGATGGCGGGCGGCCTCGAGGCACAGCGCGAGGCCTTGGTGCAGGAGATCGGCGAGAACGTGACGGTACGCCGGGCGGTGACGTTCGAGAGTGCGGACGGCCACGTCGCGAGCTACCTCCACACGGACCGCCGCAAGGGCGCCCTCGTGGAGCTCGAAGGCGGGGGAGACTTGGCCGAGCTGGGCCACGATCTCGCGATGCACGTGACCGCGGCGGCCCCCGAAGTCGTGCGCCCCGACGATCTCGACGCCGCTTTCGTGGCCAAGGAACGCGACATCCTCGAGGCCCAAGCCATCGACAGCGGCAAACCGCCGGAGATCGCGAAGAAGATGGTCGAGGGCCGCCTGCGCAAGACGCTGGCCGAACTGAGCCTGGTCGAGCAGCCCTTCGTCAAGGAGCCGAAGACCCGGGTGGGCAAGCTCCTCTCCGGCGCCGGCGCGACCTGCACCCGCTTCGTGCGCTACGAAGTGGGCGAGGGCATCGAGAAGAAGGCCGACGACTTCGCGGCGGAGGTGGCCGCGCAGGCGGGGACGTCTTAGGCAGACGCTACGTTTGGTCGCGCGGCGATGACCGCGTGCCGTTGAAAGTCGCGACCTACGTGCATCCGGGCGCTGCGGACGCGGTCGCCAGAACGCCGGTCGGGAGCCCGTTGCGGTGGCGGCCGTAGAGGTGCGGCTCGCGCTGGTGGGGCCAGGGGTTCAGAGTCGCATACGATGGATTTGACGGGTCGCGGCGCTCGTGGTGTCATGCCGCTCAACAATCCTGCGGGTGCCGCTTCGATCCGCGGATGGTCGGCTACCTTGGCGGATAATCGACAGGGCAGGCCATGTCAGAGACGGTCAATCTTCGCGACCCCAACGCAGCCGACAAGGCGGATGCGCTCTATCGGCAGATGATCGACGCTGCGGCCGAGTCCGGCGAGCACAAGACGATCAGCAACAGAGACCCTCGACATGCGGGTTACCTGATGCAGACCTTTTTCGGGTGCGCCAAGGAACGTGTCCGCATCTACACCACACAACTTGCTCGGCAGATCGACTCGGAGCATGTGTACGCCAGCCCGGAGCTTATCGAGAAGGCAAGCGCGCTGCTCGCCAAGCCCGACTCGCACGTCAGCATCATCGTGCAGGGAGACCTTGATGTCGATAAGGGAATGGAGGCGATGGACCACCCGCTCATCGCTGCCCTATCGCACGCCGGTGCCCACCTGCGCGTTTCCCAGTACACGGCGGAGAGGCAGTTCGGGGACTTCGCCGTGATGGACGAGACCGCCTACCGTGCCGAGGTTGACGGTGACCGGGCGACGGCCATCGCAAACTTCGGCGATCCAGAGTTCGCGGCCATGCTTGCTGAACTCTTCGACTCGATGGAGACGTCCGACCACTGCCGGCAGATCGTGCCGTAGGACGTACCTTCAGGTTCAAACGTAAGTCGGTAACGGGGTCGCCTGTGTCGCCGGACATCGGTGCTTTTCTGGAAGTTGCCGTCGGCATCAACCTGCTGTCCCAATGGAAGGCCGTCTTCGACTTCGTAGCTAACCTCTACTTTGGGACTGTCGATCCTGCAGATGAGGTGGTGCCCGTGCTCCGGAACCGTGATCGATGGCTCCGTCGCATTTGGATCGCTGCTCGAGTGATCGCGGTGCCCTGCGCGGCATCGGCGTACTTCGCGCTGCTCTACGGGCTCCCATCGCCTTGGTTGCCTTGGTTCGCCTTTGCCGTTGGACTGCCTGTGCCCTTCGTCATGCTGATCTTGCTTCCGGTCGTTGCGAACGCGTTCGGACTGCGTGCTTGGCATTTGTCGCGGCGAGCTGCGGAGCGGGCTGCGGATGCCGAGCGGCTAGAGCGGGAGTTCCAGGAACGCTTCCAAGCAAAGCTCGATGAGATGGCCAAACGGGGAGAGATCATCATTCGCCCGGTGCGCCAAGACAGGTGATGCCCTTGGGAGGCCGGTGGGCTCCAGGCAATCCCACGCCCGCGTTTGACGAACTCCCCCGTCGGTGACATGGTTTGGCCCTCCCCGGAGGTGCCGCGATGGAACTCATCGACGAAATCAAGGACGACGCGGATGGCCGCATGGGCAAGTCCCTGGAGGCGTTGCACGAGGCGTTCGCCCGCATCCGCACGGGCCGTGCCCACCCGTCCCTGCTGAATTCCGTGCGGGTGCCCTATTACGGGGCCGACACGCCCATCCAGCAGGTCGCGACGATTACGGTGGAGGAGGGCCGGACCCTGGTCGTTTCGCCCTGGGAGAAGAAGATGCTCCCCGAGATCGAGAAGGCGATCCTGCGTAGTGACCTGGGGTTGACGCCGGCCTCCTCCGCGGACGTGGTGCGCCTGCCGTTGCCGCCGCTCAGCGAGGAGAACCGCCGGGACCTCACCCGCCAGGCGCGGCACGAGGCGGAGCATGCGCGGGTGGCGATGCGCAACGTGCGGCGGGACGCCAACCACATGGTGGACGAGTTCCTGAAGGACAAGGAGATCACCGAGGACGACGCCTTCAAGGGGAAGGGCGACATCCAGAAGATCACCGACGGACGGATCCACGAGGTCGACGAAGCGCTCAAGCGCAAGGAAGCCGACCTGCTCGAAATTTGAGGGCGATTTGCACGTTTGCCGGCCGGGCCGCGCACTAGAATCCCGGGCAACGTTGATGGAGTCTGCCCGCCCCGCGACCGCGTTCGCGAAGGCCGGGTCGCCATCGGCACGAGCCATCTGGTCCGTCGAGGGGAACCCGCATGTCCGAAGCCCGCTTCGAGGACGCGCTTGCATCGGCCGCTTGCGAGACTGGGCGGGTGCCCCGGCACGTCGCCATCATCATGGACGGCAATCGCCGCTGGGCCGCGCGGCGCCGGTTGCCGGTCGCCGCGGGCCACCGGGCGGGCGCGAAGAACGTGCGCGCCGTCGCGGACGCCTGCGCGGAGGCGGGGGTCGAGTGCCTGACCCTGTTCGCCTTCAGCACGGAGAACTGGCAACGCCCGCGCCACGAGATTCGCCCGCTCATGAAGCTCATGCGCGAGTTCCTCACCCACGACGTCGAGGAGCTGCGGGAGCGGGGCGTGCGGCTCCACATCATCGGGGATCGTTCGCGGTTCGCGCCGGATCTGCGGGCGTTGATGGACCGCGCCGAGCGGATGACGCGGGGGAACCACGGGCTCACGCTCAACATCGCCGCCGGGTACGGCGGGCGGTGGGACATCGCGCAAGCCGCCCGGCGCATGGCGCGGGACGCCCGCGCCGGCCGGCTCGACCCGGAATGCGTGGACGACGACGTGTTCGCGTCGTACTTGAACCTCGCCGGCGCGGGGTTGCCGCCGCCGGACCTGTGCATCCGCACGGGCGGCGACCGGCGCATCAGCAACTTCCTGCTCTGGGACATCGCCTACACCGAACTCTATTTCGCCGCGGACTGCTGGCCGGATTTCGGCGTGCGCGAGTTGGCCGATGCCTTCGCGGATTTCGAGGCGCGGCCCCGCCGCTTCGGCAGCGCGTAGCCTCCGCCCCGCCGGCCGGATGAGTCGAGTCTCCGAACGGCGTCCCCGCCCTTGCTGAAACTGCGCATCGTCACGGCCCTGGTCCTCGCCCCGGCGGTCGTCGCGGCGGTATTCCTGCTGCCCGCCGCACCGTTCGCGCTCTTCGTGGGCTTGTTGGCGCTGCCGGGGCTCTACGAATGGGCGGCGCTCTCCGGTTTGCGGAGCTTGGCCGCGCGGGCGGCGTACACGTTGGGCGGCGCGGGGGGACTGGGGTTGCTATGGCTCGTTCCGGTGGCGTGGCCGGTGGTCCTGTGGGTGGTGGCGCTGTTCTGGGCCGTGGCGACCATCTTCGTGTTGTCGTTTCCCGCGGCGAGATCGGCCGCGTCGCGTGGCCCGGCGATGGCCGTCGCGGGTGCGCCGGTCTTCGCCGGGGCGTGGCTCGGTCTGGTGGTCCTGAAGGGCCAAGATGCTGGGCATTGGCTCATCGTGTGGATGTTCGTGCTCGTGTGGGCGGCGGACATTGGCGCGTACTTCGCGGGCCGCGCTGTCGGGCGGCGGCGGCTCGCGCCCCGGGTGAGTCCGGGCAAGACCTGGGAGGGGGCGCTTGGCGGGACGGCGCTCGCGGTGGCCTTGGCGAGCCTGCTTGCATGGGCGCTTGGCTGGGCGTCGTGGCCTGCTTGGGTCGCCCTCGCGGCAGGGCTCGCCGTCGTCGCCATCCTGGGCGACCTGTTCGAGAGCGCGATCAAGCGGGCGCGGGACGTCAAGGACTCCGGGGGCCTCCTGCCGGGACACGGCGGCGTGCTGGACCGCATCGATTCCACGGTGGCGGTGGCGCCGATTTTCGCCCTCTGCGCGTCATCGCTAGGATGGTCATCGCTGGTATGATCGCCGCTCGGGGATACGACACCACGCCGGCGTGGCCGCCGCCGGTCATCGAGAGGTCGCTGTAGGCATGGATGCACTCTGGTACGTCATCTACCTCCTCATCACCTTGGGCGTGCTCGTCACCGTCCACGAGTTCGGCCACTACGTCGTGGCGCGGGCCTCTGGCGTGCGCATCCTCCGCTTTTCCGTCGGGCTGGGGCGGCCGGTCTGGATGTGGAGGGACCGCCGCGGCACGGAGTTCGCCATCGCGGCGATTCCCCTGGGCGGCTACCTGCGGATGTACGAGTCCGGGGACGCAGCGGCCGGCGTTGGGGATGGGCAGGACAAGGCCTTCGACCGACTGTCGCCGTGGTGGCGCATCGCCATCGCCGTCGCCGGGCCCGGGGCCAACTTCGTCCTCGCGTTCGTCGTCTACTGGTTCATCGCCGTCATGGGCGTCACGGTGTTCCCGCCCCTGATCGGGGCCGTCGCGCCGGGCTCGGCCGCGGAGTCGGCGGGGCTGCGGGGCGGCCAGGAAGTCGTCAGCGTGGACGGCCGTGACACCCGGACGTGGAGCGACGTGGGCATGGCCCTCGCCGGTCGCCTCGGGGACTCCGGCTTGATCGAGGTCGAGGCGCGGTGGCCCGAGTCGGATGGCGCCCGCAGCCATTCCTTGGTTATCGACGATTGGCACAAGCAGGAAGAGGAGCCCGACCTGCTCGGGTCCCTCGGCATCTCTCCCGTCTTGCCCGCGATCGTGGGCGAGGTGCTGCCCGACAGTGCTGCGGAGCGGGCAGGCTTGCGGGCTTGGGATCGGGTGCTCCACGCCGGCGAAACGCCCGTCCTGGGCTGGGTCGATTGGGTGCGGGCCGTGAGTTCATCGCCGGACGTCCCGCTTGAGGTGACGGTAGCCCGGGAGGGAAGCGAAGTCGGGCTGATCCTGACACCGGATGCCGTCGAGGCCATGGATGGCGGCATGGTCGGCTTCGCCGGGGTACGAGCCCCGACGCGGACCATCCGGTCGTCCTTCCTGGAGGGGATGGTGGTCGGAGCGCGGGAGACGGCCCGCAACACGGTGCTGACCTTGGGGCTCCTGAAGAAGATGGTGGTCGGCATGGTGTCCCCGAAGAACCTGTCGGGACCCATCATGATCGCCAAGGTGGCGAAGGATTCGGCCGAGTCGGGCTGGCGGAGCTTCCTCGGCATCCTGGCGCTCCTCTCGATCAGCCTGGGGATCATCAACCTGCTGCCGATTCCCATCCTCGACGGAGGCCACATCCTGTTCGCCACCGCGGAGATCGTCGCCCGCCGGCCCGTGTCGGTGCGCGTGCAGGCGATCGGCCTGCGGCTGGGCCTGTTCGTCGTGTCGTGCATCATGCTGTTTGCCATCTACAACGACGTGACGCGCTTCCTGTGAACGGCCCCGCCCGTCCCGGCACCCCCGTCGAATGGCACAACCGGCGGCGGTCGCTTAAGCTCGTGCGCTGGACGTTCCACCTGAGGTTCCACCCGATGCATCGTGGTCGCGGACGAAGCCCTTGGCGGTCGCCGGGTGTTCTTGCCGGGGGGCGCTCAGGCTGATGCCCTCCAACGGATCCGTTCGGACACAGTACAGTCTCTTCACCCCGTTGGGGAGCAGCCGGGGCGCTGGCGAAGACCACTCCGCTCGAGAATGGCATGAATGGCTGCATCGGGAGTTGCCGCCGCCCGCTCTTCTCGAGGACGCTCCGGAGATAATCGACTTGTTCGCCGGCTGCGGGGGTCTGTCTCTTCCGTTCGAGGCCTGCGGCTTTAGGTCCATCGGGTACGAAATGGATGCTTCTGCGGTGGAGACCTACAACCGTAATCTCGAGGGCACGTGCCATGAGTCGTACCTGACCGAAGGAATGCCTGAGGATCGGCAGGACGTAGATGTGATCATCGGTGGCCCCCCGTGCCAGCCGTTCAGTCAGTTTGGATATCAACGCGGCAGGGAGGATAGCCGAGATGGCCTCCCTGTTTTCGTTGACGCCCTGCGCCGCATACGCCCGAAGATCGCCATCATGGAGAACGTTCGCGGTATTCTCTATCGTAACAAAGGCTATCTGCGAGCTGCGGTGCAGGACATGGAGCACCTCGGCTACACCGTCTATGCGGAAGTGCTCAAGGCGGTCGAGTATGGTGTCCCCCAAAAAAGGGAGCGTGTCTTCATCGTCGCGTCGACGGTAGGTTGGGAGTGGCCTGCACGGACCGTCCATGCTCCGGTAACGGCAGGAGCGGCTTTGGGTCCGATGGCGTTCTCCGAAAACGCCGACAGCAAGTACCTGACGCCGAGCATGGACGAATACATCGCCAAGTACGAGGAGAAGAGCCACTGCGTGACGCCCAGGGATCTGCATCTGGACCAGCCCGCCCGGACGGTTACCTGTAGGAACTTGGGCGCGGCGACTTCGGATATGCACCGATTGAAGACGCCTAGCGGCCAGCGGCGCATGCTGACGGTTCGGGAGGGCGCCCGCCTACAGTCGTTCCCCGACTGGTTCGAGTTCTTCGGGACCGAGTACGAGCGCTGCCAGCAGATCGGGAATGCCGTTCCGCCACTTATGGGGCTTGCGCTCGCACGGCAGGTCGTCAAGGTTCTAGAATGCCCTTCCCGTTTCGGCGGACAACGCACGGGGGCCGAGATGCGTGGAAAGTTGCTTCAATCCGACCGGATCGCCGAAAAGGTGGAGCAAGCGCTGAACATCCTCCGCCTCGTCGGAGTGCCCGTCAGGGACATGACGCCGAGACGTCAGCAGCGTGCTGCAAAAGCCCTTCTGGCTGTCGCGGGCGCGCTGCCCGGCGGGAAGTGGGCCGAGGCGACGAGCCATTTCAACGGGACGGCGGCACCACTTACGACCCGGGAGATCATCCGCGTTTGGAACGAGCACTACGGCGAGAGCATCGCCGATTCGTCCTATGACGACGTTCGCCGCAAGGATCTTCTGTTTCTCGTGGAGGCCGGATTGGTCGCCCGAAGCGCCGCGGATCCAGCAGCGGATGTGAACGACGGCACGCGAGGGTATTCGGTTCCATTGGAGGCGGTGGACCTTCTACACAGCTACGGTGAGCCAAGTTGGGAGGAGTCGCTCCTGAGGTTCCGCGACACCGTAGGTGTGCTTAAGGATCGGTTGAGCAAGGCTCGTGAGTTCAAGAAGGTCCCGGTCACGCTGCCAGACGGGAGCCGGTATAGGCTCTCGCCCGGTCCGCACAACGAGATACAAAAGGCGGTGATCGAAGAGTTTCTTCCACGCTTTTCAAAGGGCGCGAAGGTTCTGTACATCGGTGATGCGTCCAAGAAGGCCCTTCATGTGGACGATGGCGGATTGCAGGACGTCGGCATTCGCGAGATGGACCGCGGCGTGCTTCCGGACATCGTGGCCTATGAAGCCGATCGGAACTGGTTGTTTCTCGTCGAGGCCGTGCACTCGGCGAACCCTATCAGCGAAATGCGTCATCTTGCGTTGCGGCGCTTGACCGAAGAGTCTACGGCGGGATGCCTTTTCGTCAGCGCCTTCGCGGATACCGCCACGTTCTCTCGCTTCTCGAAGGAGATTGGCTGGGAGACCGAGGTCTGGATCGCCAGCGATCCGGATCACATGATCCACTTCGATGGAGGACGCTTCCTGGCCCCCTACCCCACGGAGGACGGCAAGCGGTGACGTTCCATTCCAGCCATCGCGGTGGCGGATTAAGCCCCTCCTGGGGACACCCGTCGGACTCGCTTGCGAAGCGGCGTACCGCGGGGATCCTGCGCGCCGTGGCCGCCGGGATGCTGGCGGCGTGCATGGCGATCCAAGCCGTGGCGTGGGACACGTTTCGTGTCGCGGACATTCGCCTGCAGGGGCTCCAGCGCGTATCCGCAGGCACCATCTTCAACCTCCTCCCCGTGGAGGTCGGCGACCCGGTCGATGCCGTCGCGGTGCGGGAGCTGATCCGCTCGCTGTTCGCGTCCGGCTACTTCGACAACGTGCAGGCGTTGCGGGACGGCAACGTATTGATCATAGCCGTGGACGAACGGCCGGCCATCGAGTCCATCGAGATCGAGGGCAACAAGGCGATCAAGAGCGAGTCGCTGCTCGAGGGCCTCAGTAACCAGGGGTTGCGCGAGGGCGAGATCTTCAAGCAGGCGACGCTGGAGCGGGTGGGCCTTGAACTCGAACGGCAGTACGTCGCCCAAGGCCGGTATGCGGCGAGCATCGACACCACGGCCGAGGAACTCCCCCGCAACCGGGTCGCCATCGAGATCGACATCGAGGAAGGCAAGAACTCGGGCATCCAGCACATCAACGTCGTCGGCAACACCATCTTCCCCCAAGGGGAGTTGCTCGACGAACTCGACCTCAAGCACCCGAGCCTCTTCTCGTTCTTCCGGGGCGGGGACAAGTACTCGCGCGAAAAGCTGTCGGGGGACCTGGAGAAGCTCGAGTCCTACTACCAGGACCGCGGCCACGTGGAGATGGGCATCACCTCGACGCAGGTAAGCATCACCCCGGACAAGCAGCGCGTCTACGTGACGGTGAACATCGACGAGGGGGGCAAGTACACCGTCGGCGACGTGGATCTGATCGGCGAACTGAACGACGTGGATCCGGACGCCGTGCGCGCGCTCTTCCTGGTGGAACCCGACGAGACCTTCTCCCGGGCGCTGGTCACCGCCACGGAGGAACGGATCACGTCGGTGCTCGGCAACTCCGGCTACACCTTCGCCTCCGCGTCCGGCATCCCAGAAATCCACGAGGACGGGACGGTCGATGTCATGTTCTACATCGACGCCGGCAATCGTGCCTACGTGCGGCGCCTGTCCTTCGCCGGCAATACGCTCACCCACGACGAAGTGCTGCGGCGGGAGATGCGCCAGATGGAGGGTGGCTGGGCGTCCGCCGCGCTGATCGACCTGTCCAAGGTGCGCCTCGAACGGCTCGGCTACTTCGAGGAAGTCAACGTCGAGACACCCGAGGCCCCGGGCACGGACGACCAGATCGACGTCGAGTTCACCGTCAAGGAGCAGCCGACGGGCAGCATCACCGGCACGGTGGGGTACAGCGAGGGCTGGGGCCTGATCTTGTCGGCGGGCTATCAGCAGCAGAACGTCGCCGGCACGGGCAACAGCCTCGGGCTGAACCTGAGCTGGAGCGACTTCATGAAGGCGGTCCACTTCAACTACTTCGATCCGTACTTCACGGCGGACGGGGTGAGCCGGGGCTACAACCTGTTCTTCCGGCGTTCGGACTTCCACGAGCGGAACCTCGCCCGGTTCTCCACCGACGCGGTCGGGGGCGGCATCAACTTCGGCATTCCCGTCGGCGAGACGCAGCGGCTGCAATTCGGCTTGACGGTGGAGCAGACCAGGATCACCGAGGGACTCTTCGCCGCTCTTGAGATCGCGGACTTCATCCAGCGCGAGGGCGAGGACTTCCTGAACTTCAAGGCGGAGGCACTGTGGCGCCGTTCAACCCTGAACCGGGGACTGTTCCCGACGGCGGGGCGGTCCCAGTCCATCGCCCTCGAGGTGGCCGTCCCGGGCAGCGACCTATCCTTCTACAAGCTCCGCTACGACGGCGAGATGTATTTCCCGTTCGGCCGTAACTGGTCGGTGCGGCTGCGCACGGAGATCGGCTACGGCGGCGTCTTCGGCGACACGGAGACCTTCCCCTTCTACGAGAACTTCTTCGCCGGCGGCTTCGGCTCCGTGCGGGGCTTCGAGAACAGCACCCTCGGGCCGCGCGCGACCGAGGGCCCGAACACGATCGTCTACGACCGCGACGGTTCGCCCATCGGGGGCAACCTCCTGGTGGTGGCGGGCGCCGAGCTGATCTTCCCGCTGCCGCTGGTTGAGAACATGCGGCAGTTCCGGCCGGTGTTCTTCGTCGACGTGGGCAACGTCTTCAATACCGATTGTCCCACCGCAGAGCGCTTGGCGGCCGCGAGCGGCGTGCCGGTGGAGGAGATCCTGCTGCGCTGCCCGGAGCCCTCGGCCGACGAACTGCGCTACAGCGCCGGCCTCTCGGTGACCTGGCTGACGGGCATGGGCCCGATGACGTTCGCCCTGTCCATTCCGTTCAATGCGGCCCCTTGGGACGAGGAGGAGCGCTTCTCGTTCGAGCTTGGACGGACGTTCTGAGCCGCGCGGGCGGGAGCGGCCAACCCCGCAGAACGTCTACCAGAGGGCTTCCCACGCGCCGCTCGCCGCGGACCGGTAGATCGCGAGCGCGGTGCGCAGTTCGCCGAGCGATTCCTGGGGCCCGGCCTTCAAGGACGTGCCGTCCAGAACCGCTCGGGCGAAATCGGCCAGTTCCGGTCCGAAGGACGCCGCGTACCCCGCCGGCGCCATCAGCCGCTCCCCGTCCCGGTGCGCATCGTCGTAGAGCCGTATCGCTCCGTCGGCGCCGCCGATGGTGATCTCGCCCTCGGCCCCGGTGATGCGCCACAGCTCGCCCGGCCCGAAGATGCCATCCCGGTAGAGGGCCTCGAACGTCGCGGTCTTGCCGGACCGGAACCGCAGCAGGGCGTGGGCGAGCGATTCGCCCTCCATCTGGTGCAGGGCCGTGCCGAGCGTCGCGACGACGGCCTCGATCTCGCCGAGCCACATGCGCAGCGGCCGGATCCAGTGCGAGCCGCCGTCGATGACGATGCCGCCCCCGGTCCGCCCGGCGTTGAAGCGCCACGGACGCGCCTCCTCGGGATCCAGGAAGAAGTCGCGACGCGGGGTGTTCGTGAAGCGGGCACGGGCCGTGATCGGCTCGCCGATGGTCCCCGCCGCGATCACTTCCTGGGCTCGGACGACCTCGGGCCAGTACTGGGCGTTCTCCGCGACCATGAACACCGTGCCGGCGGCCCGCGCGGCGGCGAGAATGCGCTCGCAGGCATCGAGGGTCGGCGCCATGGGCTTTTCGAGGAGCACGTGCCGGCCGGCTTCGAAGCAACGCACCGCGGCGTCCTCGTGCAGGTCGTGGGGCAGCATGATGTCCACGGCGTCGAAGTCGCCGTGCGCGAGGGCGTCGTCGAGGGAGGAGAACGGTTCCGCCCCGGTGTCCTTCGCGAACGCATCCGCCTTGGCCGGATCGACGTCGATGGCGGCGGTGACGGCGATCCTCGGCGCGTCCGCGCGGAGGCCCCTCAGGTGGAAGCGGGCGATGCCGCCGCAGCCGAGGAAGGCCAGCTTCAGGGTCGAGGACATGGCGTGCTCCGGGTGTTCCGGCGCGGATGTTACAGCGGGGGAACTTCCACATGGTGCTACCATCCTAGCTTTGGGGATCCGGCGGGGCAGCCATGCAATTCGGGGAATTCGAGAACACGAAAGCGCTCAACACGACGTTCAAACGCATTCGGGACTTGGGCTTGGAGCAACACGTCTTCGAGCTCGACACCTACGGATTCACCGTCGTGCCGCCGGACAAGGTCGCGGACAGGGCCTTCTTCGAGCGCATTCGCGCGACCGTGTTGCGCCTCTGCAGGGAGCGCACCGGCGTGGATTTCGACCTCGAACAGAACGGCGCCGTGGGCGAATACCAGGCGCAGCCGCAGATTCCGGACCAGTTCCTGCTCTTCTATCTCCTCATGGCGGACCGCGTGTTCGAGGAGTGGATCATCAACCCCACGCTCTACGCGCTCATCGACCATCTGATGCGCGGCCAGCAGCAGCTATCGAGCCTGACGTCGTTCGTGAAGTGGAAGGGCGAGCGCAACACCCTCGGCCTCCACAGCGACTCTCCCCCGGACCGCGACGGACGGCTCCCGGCCTGTTCGGACGTGGCGAACGCGGCCTACTGCCTCACCGACTACACCCTGGAGAACGGCGCCATCGCCATGGTGCCCGGTAGCCACACCTACTGCCGCCAGCCGAACCCCGGCGAGGGGGAGGATCAGGCCGTCCCGGTGGAGGGCGAGGCCGGCTCGCTCATCGTCTGGCACGGCAACATGTGGCACGGCGCGTTCGAGAAGAAGACCGACGGCCTGCGGCTCAACGTGACGAGCTACCACTGCCACCGGCGCTTGAAGACCCAGGAGGCCTACCAGTGGCGGGTCACCCAGGAGATGCTCGACCGCAATCCGCCGGAATTCGCGCGCCTGGTGGCGGCCGACGACGAGATGGGCTGGGACGAGGCGGGGCCGGACTACTCGCGGCGGATGAAGTACGCGAGCCCCGAGATGAAGGAACAGATCGCCCGGCTCGCGAAGATGACGAAGAAACCCAGCGAAGCGGCGGCGTAGGCGGCGAACTTAGGCGGGGCCAGCAGACGGAGGCATCATGCGATTCGGAGAATTCGAGAACACCGAAGCACTCAACCAGACCTTCAAGCGGATTGGTGAACTGGGCCTGGAGCAGAACATCTTCGAGCTCGACACCTACGGCTTCACGGTCGTGCCGCCGGACAAGGTGGCCGAGCGGGCGTTCTTCGAGCGCGTCCGCGCGACGGTGCTGCGGCTCTGCCGCGAGCGCACGGGCGTGGACTTCGCCCTCGACCGGAACGGCGCCGTGGGCCACTACGAGGTGCAGCCGCAGCGGGACGGCCAGTTCCTCCTGTTCTACCTCCTGATGGCGGACCGCGTGTTCGAGGAGTGGATCGTCAATCCGACGCTCTACACCCTCATCGATTACCTCATGCGCGGGCAGCATCAGCTTTCGAGCCTGACGTCGTTCGTGAAGTGGAAGGGCACCCGTGAATCGATGGGCCTGCATAGCGACTCGCCCCCGGACCGGGACGGACGGCTGCCGCCGTGCTCGGACGTGGCCAACGCGGCCTATTGCCTGACGGACTACACCCTGGAGAACGGGGCCATCGCCATGGTCCCGGGCAGCCACACGTACTGCCGGCAGCCCAACCCGGGAGAGGGAGAGCAGGACGCGGTCCCGGTGGAGGCCGAGGCGGGTTCGCTGATCGTCTGGCACGGCAACATGTGGCACGGCGCGTTCGAGAAGAAGACCGACGGCCTGCGGCTGAACGTCACCAGCTACCACTGCCACCGGCGCCTCAAGACCCAGGAGGCCTACCAGTGGCGGGTGACCCAGGAGATGCTGGACCGCAACCCGCCGGAGTTCGCGCGCCTCGTGGGCGCGGACGACCAGATGGGTTGGGACGAGCGCGGTCCAGACTACTCGCGCATGATGAAGTACGGCAGCCCGGAGATGAAGAAGCGCTTCCTGGAGCGCCGGGGGAAGCGGGAGAAGGACGCCGCCTGAGCCGGGCGGAGGGAGCTCAAGACCCCAGCCGCTCGCGCCGCAAGGTATCGAGTTCCTCCCGGTTGAGATCGATGCGTCCCTGCGCGGCGTATTGCGCCTGCTCGTCGGTCGTGACGTAGACCGCCTCGAACTCCTTGAGGACGCCCGCTCGGGGGGCCATCACGCGCAACGTGCGGCCGTCGATCTCCCAGTGGTAGTCGCCATGGATTCCTCCGAAGGACATACTCATCGGGTGCCTCTCCTGTTGGGTGAGGGCCCGAGCAACGCCAACGCCATCGACGCGCGTTCCCGGCGCCGCTCGTCGGACTCCCAGTACATCGCCTTCGTGAGATGCGCCCGGGCGCGCGCCTTGTCGCCGGTCAGCCGATAGGCCTCCCCGAGGTAGAAGTTGAGGCGCGGCGCCCACGGCGCGCGGCGGTACGCGACGCGGAGGTAGTTCACGGCGTCGCCCGGTTGGTTGGTGTGCAGGTAGATCACGCCGAGCCCGTAGGCGGCGCCGACGCCGTCGGGCCGGGAGCGCAGTGCGAGCCGATAGTGGCGTGCAGATGCGTCCCAGACGTCCCGGCAGTCGGCCGTCGTGACGCCCCGGCACCCGGCGAGCTTGAGTTCCGCCATGCGCACGTTGGCGTCGGCGTGGCGCGGTTCGACGGCGAGGACGCGTTCGATGGCGTCTCGGGCGCGTGCGGGGTCCTCGACGGCGAGGGACAGTCCGACGAGGGCGTCGAGGTCGTCGGGGTCGGCGTCCAGAATGCGCTCGAACAGGCCGAGTGCGTACTCGGGATTCCGCGAGACCGCCGCCATGGCTAGCGTCTGGCGCACCTCGGTCTCGTCCGGACAGCGTTCGTCGAGCGTGGCTGGTGCCACCGGCGTCACCGGCAGGCGCCGCGTGGGGAGCTTCCGCTTCCTGGCGTACTGCCGCATCTGGCGCTGTAGTTGGTCCGGCCCCGCGCCGAGTGCCTCCTCCATGGCCTGGCTCGTGGACATGCCCGCGTCGATATGCCCCAGCATCTCGGGGATGCCCTCGTGGTAGGCCGGCAACCCGCCCAGATGGCCGAGGTGGAGCATGTGTACGAGCAGCCAGGCGTTGGCGTACAGGCGTGTCAGGTCGTGCCGCGCCCAGTCGAGTTCGAAGTGTTCGCCGACCAACTCCCGGATGGTCATCCGCGGCATCCCGATCCGCTGGAGGAGGCCCTTGGGCACGTGTCCCACGGTAACCCCCTTGTCGGTGATCCGCAGGGTGGAGAGGAGGCTCGCGAACCCCTCTTCGTACCAGATGGGGAAGTTGATGCCCTGGCGGCTTCGTAGCAGGTAGTGCGTGTATTCGTGGAACGCGTTCCGCGTGGTGTCGAACCCCTGGCCATCGGGGCCGAAGGCGAGCGTGTGGCGCTCGAGGCCCGACTGCATGAACCCGGCGATCTGGCGGACGGCGAAGACCCGCTGAAAGTCCCGGGCACGGCGGAAGGCGATGATCTTGAGCGGCGGCGGCGCCGGCGACTGGTGTCGCGGCACGAGGGCCTGGGCGGCCTCCCGGAACCGCATCAGGGAGGTCGCGAGTTCTCGCATCTGGTTCCGGGGCAGGTCGCTCAGGAGTTCGAAGTGGGTGGTTCGGACTTCGCACCAGGGCCGGTCGGCATCGTCCGCCCAACCCGGAGCGGAGGCCAGGATGCCGAGGAGCGCCAGAACGCCCCCCGCGCTTCGCATCTGGCTCGCAAATCGCCTTCCGAGCCGGGCGCCGTTCGCACGATAATGGCGGGATTCGGAGGGCCGTCCCCCGACATGTTGAAACCCGCACAAGGCAGGCAGCGAGGGCGTCCGTTCCCCGCGAGCACCCGAGGCATGAGGGCCGTGCCGCGTTGGCCGGCCTGGGTCCTCGCCATGGCGCTGGCACCCATCGCCGCCGCTACGGACTGGTTGCCGGCCTCCTGCCGCGCAACGGAGACGGTCGGCATGCACGACTATCCCGGGGGCGCGGAGCTGTATCACGCGTCGGTGTTCTTCGAGAACACCTTCGAACTCAGGGAGAACATGCTCTTCATGGAGCACCTGCTTGGTGACGAGGCGCCCCGGGTGGGGCTTTATCTGACCCTCGCCACCGAGGACGGTACGGAAACCGAGTTCGAGTGCCGCCCGGTGCGGGGCGGCGGCGACGAGGGCTTTAGCTGCGTCAACAACCCGCCTTCCGAGATGCTGCTGATCAATCCCGCGCGCGGGCGCTTTACGCGCGGCGCCCTGGGCGGCTGGACGTTCTACGGGGCTCGGGAGGAGCAACACGGCACGTCGTTGTTCGTCGAGTATGGGGAGTGTGCGCCCAGCACCACCAACGAGGGCACCCCCGCAACCCCCTGACGGCGTTCCGCGGGCCGGATGCGGGATGCGGCTCTCGGCGTGGGCCGGGGCGCCGCGGCCGGATCCGCTATTCCCTCTCCTACTTCTCCTCGACGGCCTCGGCCAGCTCGAGAATGGCCTCGACGTCGGCGTCCACGGCCTGGGCGTTGGCGTCGATTTCCTTCTTGGCCGTGACGTTGATCCGTTCGATGGCGGCGAGGCGCTCCTTCACCTCCAGGGAGGCGATCTGGATGGGCGCGTCCGTGGCGTGGGCCGCGCCGGCGAACAGTGCCGCGGTCAGGATCGTCGTGACTGTCTTCATGTGGGTTTCCCGTCGCTCCTGCGCGCTGTTATAGAGGGAATCGGCGGGAAAAGCCAGAGGGTGGGCTGTTAGTCTTGCGTTTTCCGCGTTGGTAGGCAGGAGACCCCGATGACCCAGGACTTGGCGTTCCGTTCCGCCACGGAGCTCGCCGCGCTCGTGCGGCGGAAAGAAATCAGTTCGGTCGAATTGACCCGGCACTTCATCGAGCGCATCGAGCGCCTCGACGGCGACATCAACGCCGTCGTCGTGCGCACCTTCGAACGCGCCCTGGAGGATGCCGCGGACGCGGACGCCGCTTTGGCCGGGGGCGACACCAAGGGACCGCTGCATGGCCTGCCGCTGACCATCAAGGAGTCCTACGTCATGCGGGACACCCCGGCGACCTGGGGCATGGAGTCCCAGCGCGACAACATCGCCGACGCCGATGGCCTCGCCGTGCGCCGTTTCCGGGCGGCGGGCGCGCACTTCCTCGGCAAGACGAACGTGCCCGTCGATCTCGCGGACATCCAGAGCTACAACCCCATCTACGGGACGAGCAACAACCCCTGGAATCTCGAACACACGCCCGGCGGCTCGTCCGGTGGCAGCGCGGCCGCGATGGCCGCGGGTTTCTCGGCCCTGGAGGCGGGCTCCGACATCGGCGGCTCCATTCGCACCCCCGCGCACTTCTGCGGCGTCTTCGGGCACAAGCCGACCTGGGGCATCGTGCCGATGTCCGGGCATGAGGTGGTGCCGCACGTCCCCGACCCGGACCTGAGCGTGTGCGGCCCGCTGGCCCGGGACGCGGCGGACCTTGCCGTGGCGCTCGACGTCATGGCCGGTCCCACCGAGCGGGAGGCGACCGGCTGGCGGCTCGACCTGCCGGAACCGGGCTTCGAGCGGATCGCCGACCTGCGCGTCGCCGTGTGGCGGAACGAGGACATCGCGCCGGTAAGCGCCGAGACGGCCGGGCGCGTGGACCGCGTGGCGGAGGCGTTCGCCAAGCTCGGCGCCACGGTCTCCGACACGGCGCGGCCGGACTTCGACATACGCAAGGCGCACGTCGTCTACCAGAACCTGCTGACCGCGGTGATGTCGAGCGGGCAGCCGGCGAGCCGCATCGAGAAGATCCGCGAGCACGTCGCGACCCTCGATCCCGCCGACATGTCCGCGGACGCCATCGCGGCGCGGGCGTCCGTCATGAGCCACCGGGATTGGATTCGGCACGACTTTCGCCGCGAGCGCCTGCGCCGCGCCTGGGATGCGTTCTTCCGGGACTGGGACGTGCTCGTCTGCCCGCAGTTCGCCGTGCCGGCGATCCGGCACGACCATCGGCCGCTGGCCGAACGCTCGACCGTGGTGGACGGCGCGGCGCGGCCCTACATGGAGTCCGTGTTCTGGTCCGGCATCGTCATCGCCTCCTACCTGCCGAGCACCTGCCTGCCGACGGGGCCGTCCAGCGAGGGACTCCCGATCGGCGTGCAGATCGTCGGCGCGCCGTATCGGGACCACACGACCATCGAGTGCGCGCGGCGGATCGCGGAGGAGATCGGCGGCTTCGTGCCACCTCCGGCGCTGGTTGGGTGAAGGGAGCGACATTGGCCTGACGCTACATCGGCCCTTGGGGGCGCTCGTTGGACCTCTGTCCGATCCCTATAAGGTGTGTTATTTTGACCTTCCTTCTCTGATTGTGGTCGGAATAAGAACCTTTGAATGCACGAGAACATGTCCCCGGCGATGCGCCGCCGGCTGCGGAATCTCGGCGAGGACCTGCGCACGGCCCGCCGTAGGCGTCGAATAGCCCAGACGGACCTCGCCGACCGGATGGGCGTGTCCGTCGGGACGGTGAAGCGCATGGAGGCGGGCGACCCGGGCGTCGCCATCGGAACGATCGCGATGTGCCTGCTGGCCCTCGGCAAGGTCGAGCGGCTTGCCGGACTGTTGCCGGAAGAGGCGGACGACATCGGGCTCATGGTGGACCGCCAGAACTTGCCTCAGCGCATCCGCCGGCGAAAGGGCGTCGAGCGGTGAAGCGGATTCAGGTGCGCATGGGCGACGCGCTCGTGGGACACCTCGACTTCGAGGCCCACGCGAGTAAGCAAAGCAGCGCGTTTCGATACGCGGACGAATGGATGGCGTCCGGGTTCGCGATCGCGCCGTCGATGCCGCTCGGAACCGGGACGTTCTACTCGTCGGCACCCGCATCGGACACGCGGCCCGCGTTGCCCGGTCCCATAGCCGATTGCGCCCCGGACGCGTGGGGTCGGCGGCTGATGGCTGCGGACCTTGGTGGCCGGCCGAGCGAACTCGACTACCTGCTCGCGGTCAATGATCGGACCCGGCAGGGAGCGCTCCGGTTCTTCGATGAAAACGGGGTTCCGCTGGCCGACAAAGTTCCTCCCGTACCGCGCATGGCCATGTTGTCCGACATCCGGCGCTTGGCCAACGCGTTCGAGGCCGACCGAGGCGACTTGCGGGAGGTGGCCCACGAGCTACGCGGACCAGGGAGTACGTTGGGCGGGGCTCGACCCAAGAGCGACTTCGAGGACGCGGACGGGACGCTTTACGTCGCCAAGTACACGACGGAACGGGACAGGCTGCCCGTCGAGCGCATGGAGGTTGCCACGCTGAGGCTCGCGGGCGAAGTGGGCCTGCGGGTGGCGAAGGGTCGATTGGCACTCGGCCGGACGGAGTACCCGGTGGCGCTCATCGAGCGGTTCGACCGGGACGGCGAACAACGGCGCCACTACGTATCCGGCAAGACCTTCCTTGGGTTCACCTCGAACGAGACGGGCTGCTATGCAGATTTGGCGGATGCCATGCGGTCGGCCTGCGGCGACGGCCTGCGCGGCGAGTTGCGGGAACTGCATCGCCGGCTCGTGTTCAACATCCTCGTCTCGAACGACGACGACCACCTGAAGAACCACGGCTTCCTCTGGGTGGGGGGAAGCTGGCCGTTGTCACCCGCTTTCGACATGAATCCCAACCCGGATGGCAGCGTGCGGCTCCATGGGGATCGTCGAGCCTTCCGACAACGTGCCGTCCCTCGAAGCGGCCGTAGAGGCCGCGCCGTTGTTCGAGTTGGACGTGGATGCGGCGATGGCCGACGCTCGTCGCATGGCGAAGATGATCTCTGCGCGGTGGCGGCCGTTGTGCGCCGAGATGGGTATGGATCGCGGCGCGTGCGACCGCTATGCGGAAGCGTTCCGCCGTGCGAGAGCACTTGGTACCGAGGTCTCTGGGCCGAAGCGCGCGCGTCCGGGGAAGCGGGGCTAGAAGCCTGCGCTCGCCCGCCCGGACGGCGTGATCGCGCCCTTCCAAGCCCCGAGCAGGGCTTCCGAGTCGCCCAGCAAGTACCTCGTCAGCGCGCAACGCTAACCCATGCCAAGGAGTTAACATACATCTGACACCGCGTCCTGAACGTCAACAATGCGCCAACAGACAGCAAATCCGTGAGATCAGACTTTTGGCCCCGTGCCGTCGCTAGGTGGTGGGCTGGCTTCCAGCCAAAGCGCTGCATCGAAGTAGTCAAGAACTACGTGGCCGTTTTCGTAGAACTGTCGGACTTCGCCGAACGTCGCCTGGCTAGCCCCACCATGGGCCACCGAGTTTCGGCTGACCACGATGCTGGTATACATCTCTCCAACGTCGTCCTCCGCTTCGAGGCGCTCCGCGAAGGCCGCCTTGTGTGCTTCTCCGAAGCGTGACAGCAGTCCTCGGACGTCTCCAAGCTTCAGACTACGTAACACAGTCTCCGTGTAGCTAGTCAAATAAGACTTGATCGGAGCATCGGACACCGCCGAGCATCTACGCAAGATCAACTCACGGTACTTCTTCTCGAATTCCGCACAGATGAGAATGAGCAACGACTGGGTTAGCAAGTTCTCGACGCTCGGGTCCACGTCTTCAACGGACGACAAGTGCGCGGCACACGCCTCTAGAGCGATATCCACAGTTGCCACTCGCATGGCCAGTCAATCACCTTCCGAACAACCGCGTTTCTGCTTGCCGAAGCCGCCCACGTACAACATCGACATTCGTGGTCGACTGTCGCGTGTTTTTGTCGAAGTCCGGATCCGAGATTAACGCTTTATAACGTCCACGAATGTCTTGGGGAACTTGTCCAAGGTGATTGGAGAATGCGCACATCACGGAGTCGAAGACTGCAGCGTTTAGACCTCGACGGATGTGGAATGGCCTTTCTCCCAAGCCGGATACGACCGCCTCGCATGTCCGCTCGAAAACATGGCGGCTACCATCGCACATTTCCGCGGACGGACTCCGGTTCTTGTACATAAACCGGGATAGGTAATCCTTCATGGGATGGGTGTACGAGCGGGAGTCGCGCATCGCGAGAAACCTAAGTGCGAGTTCTAAGTCACGTTTCCTTGGGTCTGGCTTTGGCTTGCCCAGTATCTCGCGCCAGCTATCTAGTTCGTTGAGTTCGCCAAGGAATTGAGAGAACTTCCCGTGGTAGACACAATCACGCACTTCTTGGTTCGCCAATAACGTGCCGCCGGTATTCAGGCGTTCGAAAATGTGATACATGCTCGTGTCGTCTTGAGGGTTCAACTGTTGGACAATGAATGCGCGAAGGACAGAATCCCGCAGCTCTCGTTGATTCTCCTCAGCGAGTTCGTCAAACGTCCGTTCAAAGAACCTGCTGCTCTCGCTAAGGCCCTTCAAACGGAAAACCGGGCGCCTGCCCGACCTCTCCAGCCCAAAATATCCTTCGAAGAAGAAAAACGTGCTCTTGAGTCTCTGCTGGCCGTCAATCACTAGGAATTTCTTACTTTCACGCTCTCGATAGAAGAAGACTGCCGGCACCGGTAGGCCGACGAGAAACGACTCGATGAGCTTGCTCGCTTGAGCCTGTGTCCACACGAATTTTCGTTGGAAATCCGGCACGATCAGCTCACCTAGCTGCCACTTGCGATGCAACCCGTCTAACGTGTAATCGGCGGGGTATGTGGCAACCTGATAGTCAGGGGGCGCACTTTGGTAGTCTTCGTCCTCGGATCCGATGGGCTCCAGCTCGAGGTCTGGTGGTCCGGCTACACTCGCCATGTCGCCTCCTTGGCGCCGCATTCATGGTGGGCGGATGCTAACATGTGTGTGACCAAGGGGCTAGACGCGGAGACGGGAGGATTGCGAGGACGACGATAGGCATCAGGGATACTGAATCGCAGGAAGGACCTGGGAGCCTGAGACGACGGAGGCCGCGTTGGCGACCTCCGACAACGCAGGCGGGAGTCAGCCATTTAGATGATCGGACCCGTGCCGCAGGCACGCATTTGGGCTCCTTGGTCGATTTAGCAGGGAGGCGATGATAGGTCCTGCCGGAGGGCTGTCAAGACGCTTTGCGGGTTCGGCTGGAGTCGGAAAGGCTCGTTGCGAATGGCGAACGCCGGGACCGACAGCGGGATCGGCGGTACAGACGGCATCGCAGGTTCGGCCATGCGTTACAGGCTTAGGATGCGCCCTCAATCCCGCCGCACGTCCCCAGCCCCCGTCGGCGGCGGTGGATCGGCGCAGGGTCCGGACTGGTGGTGGAACATGCGCATGTCGTCCCCCTCCCGGACGAAGCGGTTGGTGGCCACGCAGACCGATCCGGGTAGCTCCTCGTAGCAGGTGACGATCACCACCGAGTCGCACGCCTTGGCGGTGGCGTTGTAGAAGTCGATGCCCGGTTGGCGGGGGTTGCCGAGGATCTGCCGCCAGCTTTCGACGATCTCGTCCCGCCCGACGAGGGCGCGCCAGCCGGGATGGATGCAGAGCGTCGGGTGGTCCGCCGCCCACAGGCGGCGCATCGTGTCGAAGTCCTTCTGCGTGAAGGCGAGATAGAACGTGTCGTTGGCGAAGAGGGCTTCTTCTTCGAGCGTCATTTCCGTCCCCCATCGCCGTGGATGTCTCGCCGCTTGCGCCGCGGGAGTTTCGCGGAGCGAAACTCGAACGCGAGCGCAAGCTCGCGCCGTCACTATATGTCAAACTGCGGTTTGCGTTGGCGGAACGGGCGGGACACCTTGGCGGACTCCAACATCCTCATCAGCTTCGACATCGACGGCACCCTGGTCGTGGGCGACCCGCCCGGCATCCTCCCGATGGACCTCGTGCGGACGGTGAAGGAGCAGGGTTGCCTGGTGGGGAGCTGCTCGGATCGGCCGATCAGCGCCCAGCGCGCCATCTGGGCGGCCCACGACATCGAGGTGGATTTCACGGTGTCGAAGCACATGCTGCCCGACGTGAAGGCGCGCTTCGACGCGGAGGTCTACTACCACGTCGGTGACCGGGAGGACCTGGACAAGCGGCCCGCCGAACGGGCCGGCTTCGCGTTCCTCTGGCCCCACGAGGCGGCCGGGATGCCCTGGCTCGACGGTGGCGGGGAGGCCCGCACCTGATCGATGCCGATCTCCCGTTCGGCCAGGAAGTGGTGGCGCAAGGCGGCGCGGCCATCGCGCATCGTCCTGCATGGACAACGCCTGCGGGTCGCATCGCCGCACATCGGTGACCGGACGCGGCGCGCGCTGCTGCGCGGACGCTACGAGCGGCACAAGGTGCGCCAGCTCCGCAACCGGGTCGAGCCGAATGACGTGGTGCTCGACGTCGGCGCGGGCATCGGGCTGACGGGGCTCTATGCGGCGTCGATGGTGGGCGCCGAGAACGTACTCTGCGTTGAGGCGGATCCGCGTGCCGTGGCCTTGGCGGAGACCAATTTCGCGGCCAACAGCCGAGACATCGAACTCCTGCACGCGGCGGCGGTGCCGCACGGGCACCCCGCCGAAGTGGATTTTCAGCTACACGAAGAAGTCGGACGTTCGTCCCTCACGCCGCGCGCCGGCGGCGTCGGGACGGCGACCGTGCCGACGCTGGACATCGCGCCCCTGCTCGCCGCTCGGCGCGTGTCCGTGCTCAACGTCGATATCGAGGGCGGTGAGCGGGATCTCCTAATGGCGATCGACGATTTCGCCGAGGTCCGCATTCTCCTGCTCAGCGTGCACGAGCAGGTGGTCGGCTACGCGCGCACCAACGGCCTGCTCGAACGGCTCTTCGATGCCGGGTTCGCGCTCGACTTCCCCGACAGCCGCGGACGCCATGTCGCGCTAGCGCGGTACCGATACTGACGTCAGGGGTCGCGAACCGCGATCTCGATGAACTCCTCGTACCGGTCGAGAATGTGTACTGAGCTGAAGCGCTCCGCGTAACGTGCCCGGGCGGCTTCCGCGAGGTCCGAGGCCAAGGCGGCGTCGCCCAGGATCAGGCCGATGCCCCGCGCCATGTCGTCGGCATCCTCGTTCCCGCACAGCCACCCCGTCCGGCCATGTTCGATCAGTTCCGCCGGGCCGTGGGTGTCCGTCGCCACGATGGGGCAACGATGCGCCCACGCCTCCAGCACGATGTTGCCATGCGGTTCGTGCCGGGAGGGACAGACGAAGGCGTCTGCGGTGCGCAGGAAGGCGTTCACGGGAGACCGCCAACCCAGGAAGCGCACGCGTTCGTCTAGGCCAAGGCGGGTGGACAGGGCGCGCAACGAGCCCTCCAACGGACCATCGCCGGCGATCCAGGCGTGCGCCTCCGGCACCTGCGCCAGCGCATGCAGAAAGACGTCGAACCCCTTGTTGACGTGCAGGCGCCCGCAGGTGAAGAGGAGCGGCGCGTCGGGCGGGGTGTCGAAGGCGGCGCGGTCGAGGGGCGCGGCGGGGGCTTCGTCCACGAAGTTGCCGATGACGTGAATGCGCTCGCGGGGCACGCCGGCCGCGGCGACGTGGGCCGCGAGCCCCTCGGTGATCGGAATGAACCGGCGGCAGTGCCGGAAGTTGCGCATCGGATAGAAACCGCCCAACCGCGCCGCGACGGGACAGGCGCCGGGTCGGGTCAACTGGCTCGCGCGGCTCATCCAGCTGATCGCCAGGGCGGCGTGCTCGCGGCGGAGGACGCGCGCGATGCCAAGCCGCGTGCGCCAGTCGAGATGGCGATGCCTGAAAGGAAATCGGTGGGTCGGCACGCCGGCATCGGCGAGGGCTTCGGCGCGAGTGCCCTCCGGACGCACGATGGCGATCTGGGGTACGCGGGCGTGCAACGCGGGCACCAGGCGGTCGTAGAAGAGTTCCGCGCCGCCGTGGGCGCGTCCCGCGAGTATCTGGGCGACTTTGACAGTCGCGGCCTTGACAGTCATGCATCCCGCCTACAGGGTTCGCCCCGGCGGGGAACGAACGCCGGGCGGCGTTTTATCCCAATCGCGGCGACCTGTACATGCACGTGGTTCAGATCCTCCCGGCGCTCGACGCGGGCGGCGTGGAACGCGGAACGGTGGAGACCGGCGCCGCCCTGGTGCGGGCCGGGCATCGCTCCACGGTGATTTCCTCCGGGGGCCGGCTCGTATCCGAGTTGGCCGCGACTGGCTCCCGCCACATCGAGATGCCGGTACACGCCAAACGCATCGGGAGTCTTGCGCAGATTCCGAAGCTCCGAAACGTCTTCTTTGGCCTCGATGCGGACATCGTTCACGCCCGTTCGCGGCTGCCGGCATGGCTCGCGTGGTTCGCCCTCCGGCGGCTGCCGCTGGACCGCCGGCCGCGTTTCGTCACCACGGTCCACGGGCTCTACTCGGTGAACGCCTACAGCGCGATCATGACCCGGGGCGAGCGCGTCATCGCCATCTCCGCCGCGGTGCGCGACTACGTGCTGACGCACTATCCGCGTTGCGATCCGTCGGTCGTGCGCCTCATCCACCGGGGCGTGGACGCGGCGGCGTTCCCGCACGGTCACGTCCCGCCGCCCGCTTGGCGCACCGCGGTCGAGGCCGAGTATCCGGAGCTTGCCGGCAAGCGGCTCTTGGTGTTGCCCGGGCGCCTAGTCCGCTGGAAGGGAGGGCGCACGTTCCTGCGGCTGCTGGCCGAGATCGCCCCCCAGCGGGAAAGCGTCCACGGCGTGCTCGCCGGGGGGCCGGACCGTGAAGGAAGCGCGTTCCCGGCGGAACTGGAGGGCGAGTGCCGGCGGCTTGGGCTCGGCGGAATGGTCACCTTCGTTGGGGATCGTACAGACCTCAGGGAATGGCTCGCGGCGGCGGAACTCTGCTTCAATCTCTCCACCCACCCCGAGCCCTTCGGCCGCACCGTGATCGAGGCGCTGAGCCTCGGCACGCCGGTGGTGGCGTTCGACAGCGGAGGGCCGGCGGAGACCGTGCGGGCATGTTTCCCGGAAGGGCTGGTGCCGGACGGGGATTTCGATGCGCTGGTGGCGTGCGTCGCGGGGCTGCTCGACGGCGTCATGCCGGAGGTGCGCCCGTGCCCGTTCGAGTTGCGCCGGATGCAGGACGAGACGCTGGCCGTGTACTCGGAGTTGCTGACTCGGATCCCAGCAAGCGACTCACGATGATTCGGGCGCAACGCCGGCCCTCGCTGAAGAAATGCGGCGGGGGCAGGGCGTCCCGCAGCCGGTAGCCGTCGCTCGTCAGGAACACGTGCCCCTGGGTGCGGAGCAGCCCGATGCCGCGCGAGAGCTTGTTGCCCCGGTGCGGCCGCCGCTTGCGCAGCGCGATGATGCCGACGGTCGCGCGCGCCGACAGGGCTTCGTAGAGCATGGAGACGCTGTCCGCCGTCACCCAGACGTAGGAGGCTTCGGCCAGTGCGTTCTCCAGGAAGTCCGAAGCGGTGTCGCGCCAGTGCCGGTACTCTAGGTTGGGCAACGGCGGGAGCGCCTCCCGCACGGCTGCGGGCGTGCGCCGGGAGTCACACACCGACCAACGCGTCTCGGGGCCGGAGCGGGCGATTTCGGTCACTTGCGCGGCGATGTCGGCGGGATCCCACTCGAAGTGCCGATTGGCCCCGCCGAGTAGGATCAGGCCGAGGTCCCCGCGCTTGGCGGAATCGGTGGACGGACACACGACGCCGCGTGTCTCGACCAGGTTGCCCTTGCGCAGGTAGCGGTCGTGGCGGGGCACGAAGACGAGGTCGAACCACCGATGCGGCAGGCTCGGCTTCATCAGGACGACCACCTTGCCGCCGCAGACGAGCCGCGACAGCAGCATCCACGGGTGCGTGCGGTGGCCGACGCCGACGATCAGGTCGGGTATAGGCACGTCGATGTCCCCGTGCAGCGCATGGCCCCTGAGCTGCCGCCAGAGCATGTACCGGAAGCGTACGTCGAACCGATAGATCTCTAGTGGTGCCAGTTCGGCGAGGGCCTGCAACAGCCCGTGGGACTGCTTCTCGTGACCGGGCTTGCCGTCGGTGAAGCGCCACACGACGACGCGGTCCCGCGGGCCTCCCGGTGTGTGCATCCTCCGCCTCCCGTTCTCGACGGCGGTGCGCGGACTATACGCCGCCGCGGTTCCGATGCCGTGGTTGCGCCGTACGGGCGCGCTTGCGGCGATGCCAGCGAAGTGCGTACGCTCCGGCCGCATCGTTGGCCTGGGTCCGCCATGGCTCGAAAGCGCCGTTCCCGCCTGGGGGTCTTCTTCCGGGCACTACGCCTCCTGCACTATCGCCGTTCGTTCGTGCGCACGACGGGCATGCTGCGGTCCTTTCGGGAGCGGCGGCCGGTGGACGGGGAGGGCCGTCCCCTGCCGTGGGTCAACTACCCGGCGATCCACCTATTGAACGAACGGCTGCGGCCGGAACTCTCGGTGTTCGAGTACGGCGCGGGTTACTCGACCCTGTATTTCGCGGGCCGCTGCGCCTCCGTCACGGCAGTGGAACATGATCGCGGGTGGTTCGAAGAGGTGCGCCGCCAGGCACCGGAGCATGTCACGCTGCTCCATCGGTCGGCGGGGCCGGACTACTGGAACGCTGCTGCGGAGACGGGGCAGGCGTATGACTTGGTTCTGGTGGATGGCCTGGAGCGGGTGCGCTGCTTGCCGAGCGCCATCAAAGCGCTCTCCGACGCGGGCGTGGTCCTCTTGGACGACTCCCACCGGGAGGCCTACCAACCGGCGTTGCGGGCCTGCATGGACGGTGGCTTTCGCGTGCTCCGGCTGGTGGGCGCCAAGCCGGACCACCTGACCGAGGCCGAGTGCGTGCTCCTGTATCGGGACGGGAACTGCCTGGGCATCTGAAGGTCGACTCCGGTCGGGGAGCCGCCCCCTCAGGAGATGCTGCGCCCCCCGTCGATGGGCAGACATACCCCCGTGAGGAACTCCGCCTCGTCCGAGGCAAGGAAGGCCGCGGCGGCCGCCACGTCCGACGGTTCGGTCAAGCGCCGCAGCGGAATGCCCCGGATGAGCGCGGCCCGGTTCTCTTCGGGCAGTTCCTCCAGACCCAGTGCGCCGCGCATGAAGCCCGTGTCGGCGGCCACCGGCTTCAGGGCGTTGACGCGGATGCGGTAGCGGGCGAGTTCGACGGCGAGGCCCCGGGTCATCGTCATCACAGCCCCCTTGGTGGAGTTGTAGACGGTGACGCCGGGGCGCGGCGCCACGGCCCCGATGGAGGCGGTGTTGACGATCACGCCGCCGCCCTGGTCGATCATGTGCGGCACGGCATGCTTGACGCCGAGCCATACGCCCTTGACGTTGGTAGCGAACACCCGCTCGAACTCGGCCTCCTCCAGCTCCCAGACGGGACCGGATAGGTGCGAGAACCCGGCGTTGTTGACGAGCACGTCGAGACGCCCGTCGAGTCCTTGCGCATCGGCCACCATCGCCGCGACCGCGTCGGAACTCGACACGTCCGTTTGACGCGCGACGGCCCGCCCGCCCTCGGCGCGGATTTCCGCCACCGCCCGCTCGAGGGCCTCGGCGTTCACGTCCGCCGCCAGCACGGTCGCGCCTTCGACGGCGAAGCGCTTCGCCATGGCCTCGCCGAAGCCGGACGCGGCCCCGGTGACCACGACGGTCCTCCCCTCGAATCGGCTGCCGAATGCCATGTCGCTCCCCCGCTCGCTTTTCGTGCCGCCCGGAGTTCGGTGCGGCCCGCGCTACTCGATCCGCTGGTCCATGCCGAGCGCCGGCGATTCCTCGCTGGGCTTGCCGACGATGACGGCGGGCACCCCGGCCACCGTGACGTGCGGAGGCACGTCGTGCAACACGACGCTCCCGGCGCCGACCTTCGCCCCCTCGCCCACCTCGATGTTGCCGATGATCTTGCACCCCGCCGCGAGCAACACCCCCCGGCGAATCTTCGGGTGCCGGTCGCCGACCTCCTTGCCGGTGCCCCCGAGGGTCACGGAATGCAGGATGGAGACATCGTCTTCGATAACCGCCGTCTCGCCGACCACCACGCCGGTGGCGTGGTCCAGCATCAAGCCCCGGCCGATGTGCGCGGCGGGGTGGATGTCCACGCCGAGTCCCACGCTGATCTGGCTCTGGAAGAAGCGCGCCAGGGTGCGCCGCTCTCGCCCCCACAGCCAGTGCGCGATGCGATGGGCCTGCAACGCGTGGAACCCCTTGTAGTAGAGGAACGGGGTGGACAGGTCGTCGCAGGCCGGGTCCCGGGCGTAGTTGGCCAGGATGTCGGTCTCGGCGGCGTCGAGGATGGCCGGATCGTCGCCGATGGCCTCCTCGATCACGTCCCGGATCAACATGGTCGGGAGCATCGGGTTGTCGAGCTTGCTCGCGAGCCGGAAGCTGAGCGCGGCCCCGAACGAGCCGTGATTCAGGATGGTCGCGTGGAAGTAGCTGCCGAGGATGGGTTCTTCGCGGGCCTTGCGCTCGGCTTCCGCGCGCAACAGTTCCCACACGTTCTCGCGATTGGCGGATTGCAGACCCCGGTGCGCGGCCAGGATGTCCGCCGGTTTCCTCTGCGTTGCCGTCGCCATGGCGTGTCCCTTTGCGAAGCGCGGCGTAGCGTGAACGGAGCGCCGGGAGAATTCAAGCGCAGGACCGGCCCTGGGACGCTATATTGCCCCGTACCGCATTTGGTTGGCCGTCAACGCCATGCCGCAAGCACAACGCTTCCAAACCGTGGGCCTCGTCGGGAGAACAGGAAGCCCGCACGTCGTCGACTCGGTGGTGGCGGTCGAGGCCGTCTTGGTGCGGGCGGGCGTGGAGGTGGTGTTGGAGTCCGCGACGGCGGACATGCTGGCGGGGCGCGAACACGTCACGGCGTCCCGGACGGACCTCGGGGGCCGGTGCGACCTCATCGTGGTCGTCGGCGGCGACGGCAGCATCCTGGGCGTCGCCCGGGACCTCGCCCACAGCGGCGTGCTGGTGGTGGGCGTCAACCGGGGCGGCCTCGGTTTCCTGGCGGACGTCTCGCCGGAGCAGATCGAACAGAAGATCGCCGCGGTGCTGGACGGCGCGTTCACGGTGGAGGAGCACTTCCTGCTCGAAGCGCGCATCGAACGGGACGGCGCGCTCGTAGAACGGTCCACGGCGCTCAACGATGTCGTCGTACACGCGGCCCCGTCATCCCGGATGATGGATTTCGAACTCTACGTGGACGACGAGTTCGTCTACGAACAGCGCTCGGACGGCGTCATCGTCTCGACGCCGACGGGATCGACGGCCTATGCGCTCTCCGCCGGGGGCCCCATCATGCACCCCGGGCTCGACGCCATCGTCATCGTCCCGATGTTTCCCCACACCCTGACCTCCCGGCCGCTGGTGGTGCGGGGGGACGTGGCGATCCGCATCGTGGCCGGGGGGCTCGCGGCCGGTCCCCGGGTGAGCTGCGACTCCCAAGTCGACTACACCATCCTGCCCGGCGACGCCTTGCACATTGCGAAGTCCCCCCACGCCCTGCGCTTGGCATACCCGATGGACCACGGTTTCTTCGAGTCCTGCCGGAGCAAGCTCGATTGGGCGAGCCGCTTGGGGAACGGTTAGGTTAGGTGGGAGCGCCCGGCGGCGTGTCCGTCCATCAACTTGTTTCGCTTGTGTCGCTGAGCATCTACCGGAGCGAGCGACGCCGCACTAACCAGCTCTCGGCGGGTTGATGACCGGACCGCACCCCCACGGAGTAGAAGATCGTCAGGTCGTCGATCGCTTTGGCGAGAGCCTCCTCCGGGGTGTCGCCGTAAGGGATACTGCTGAGATATGGGCCCATCTGCTCGGGGGTGCGGATTGCGTGACTCACCTCGTACTCATATCTGCCGTGCGAGCTCTGCCGCTTGCTGACCCTGATTGTTATCGCCGTCGCGAGGGTGCCGATTCTGGATCCTGAAAGTCCAAGACGCGGTATCCGAGGTAACCGGCGTCACCAAATCCGCGTCAAGCACTTCAGCAAAGGTCGGCATGAGATTGGTGAAGTCCTAAAGCAAACGGGTCACAACCGCCTTTTCGATTCGGTACGCGCCCATCTTGCCCACACCAAAGACAAGCTATTGAATGGACGCGCCGAGGTCATTAACAGCCTGTCGAAGAAGATCCTCGCCAACGATGTCGAGCAACAAGAAACCGAGGCTTAGAGACCTCGCGTGGTCTGGCATCGAGTCCAGCAGGGCGATCTTGGAGAGCGCTGCGGACAGCGCCTCTTGTTCCTCGTCGGACACCGTTTGCATGGCGTTGAAGCAATGGGTGGGCAACGCGACTTGCGCGCTCTCAAACGCCACATTCGACATGATTTCGGTGACCATGGCTGACCGGTACTCCGCGTGGCGCCGGTCTAGGCTTCGATCCGCGGCACCCAGTAGCGCTGCGACTAGCGCGTGCGGACCAACGTCGATCACGCGATCACCTATCCGAGCTTGGAACACGCTGCTACGAATGATCGCTAGCGAGCCGAATGCTGCGACGACGACCTTGGTGATGGGCTGCGTTGTCCCAGGGTGATCGGTCTCTGGCGACCAGGGAACGTAGTTGTTCAGGAGCCACAATGCTCCAGAAGCCGCGGCGACATGAACGGCGATGTATGTCCACGCCGCCCATTCCCTTGCCAGTAGGTTCCGCGCGTCAGAATAGCGTATCAAAACCTCGAATCGACGTAACGACGGAGGCGATCAACCCAACCGCAAGGTAAGACCACATCGACTAAGGGACACTAGGAGCTTGCGCCGTAGGAAATTTTGGCATCTCGAAAACCCACTTTGACGAGATTTCGACCGTGGGAGCGGTATTGAATCCCCACCTTGAGGCCAAAAGACGCCTCCGCTCTACATACGGTTTCCACCGAGTGGCACGAAAAGCGTCCCACGGCGCAAGCTCCTAGCCCGAGTTCTCCAGCGCTAACTTACCGCTGTCGGTTAGACAAATGCGCTCGTCTGGCTTGAACCGCAGGCGACACGCGGGATCTTTCGTCGCTTCTTCGTTCCGCAGAGTACTGCCCGGTGCCAACTCCGGCTCAAGTAGGCCGTCGCGTACGAAATCGGTGATGGTATATACCGTGACATCGTGGGGATCCGTGTTCTCGCGCATCAAGTCCTCGAACGACATCGTGCCGCCATTGAGCCTAAGAATGTTGAGCAGCTTGTGCCGAGGGTTGGTCACGCCGAAGCTGTTGATGAACGTGGCCGATGGGGCGGGCTTCTGGTGCATGTCGGCGTGCCGGGAAACTAACTGGCGCGAGACTACAGCGGATTCCACGGGGCCTGCAACCTGTCGGTCTCCCACCAGAGCCTCGATAGGGTCAAATGGCGATTCGATGCGAGGGACCGCCATCGTCACCCGCCCACCGGCGGCACGTCGATGTCCCGCGTCACCCCGGTGTCTTCAGTCCAAAGCGTCACCACCGCACGCTGGTTGACGGTGATCACCTCCCGCGCCCCTTGGTCCCCCCGCAGCTCGGAAAGCGCCTCGAAGTAGTCCTCCGCGAACCCCACCGGATGCCCGGCGGCCCCACGGCACATGGGCCGGACGATCCGTCCGGGGCCGGCGAGGGCGCGCAGCCGACGCAACGTGTCCGCCGCCACGAACGGCATGTCGGCGAGCCCGACGAATACGTGGGGATGGTCGCGGGCAGCATTGGCCCCGGCCGCGAGGCTGCGCCCCATGCCCTCGCGTGCCTCTTCCGCGATGACCGCCGTACAGGGTACCCCTTGCAGCAGGGCGACGGCGTCGTCGTCACTAGGCCCGAGCACCACGAAGAGATCCGCGAAGACCTCCGCGTAGCGCGCGGCGGTGCGGGCCAGCATCGGCTCGCCGTCGACGGGGTGGAAGCGCTTGTCGCTGCCGAAGCGGCGCGACGCGCCGGCGGCGAGCAGGATGGCGGCGGGGTCGGCGGTGGCCGTGAGCTTCAGGCTCCCGCCGCGGCGGCGATGGAGGCGAGTCCGGCGCGGGCGGCGGTGGCGACCCCCTGCCGTACGGCGGTGATCTCGGCGAGGATGGCGATGGCGATCTCGGGCGGGGTCTTGCTGCCGATGGGCAGGCCGATCGGGGCGTGCAGGCGCGCCAGTTCGTCCTCCGAAACGTCCAGCGCCCGCAGGCGCTCGCGGCGGCTGGCGGAGGTGCGGGTCGAGCCCATCGCGCCGACGTAGAACGCTTCGGTCTTGAGCGCCTCCATCATGCCCATGTCGTCGATGCGGGGGTCGTGGGTGAGCGCGACGATGGCCGACAACGGGTCGTTGGCGTGCTCGCGCACGGCGTCGTCCGGCATGTCGTTGATCTTCGTGACGCCGGCCACGGCGAAATCGTCCAGAAGGTGCTCCCGGGGGTCGCAGACGGTGACCTGATAGTCGAGGGCGAGGGCCATTTCCGCGACGTAGGCGGAGACCATGCCGGAGCCGATCACGAAGAGTTGGAAGCGGGGGCCGTAGGTGTGTACGAGGGTGCGGGCGTCGTGGTCGTAGGCGAGGGGCTGGTGCGCGTCCACGTCCACCGCGGAGAAGGACCGTTGGCCGAGACGCACCGTGCGCTCCACGCAGCGGCGCCGCGCGACGCGGTGGCTGACGTGGCCGAAGTGCTCCCGCGCGGCCGCGGAGGGTTCGAGGGGCTCGACCACGATGTCGAGATGTCCGCCGCAGGGCAGGCCCAGGCGCTCCGTCTCCTCCGGGGTGATGCCGTATTGGAAGAACTGGGCCCGCTCCCGCGCCAGTTCCCCGGCGAGGAGCTTCTCCAGCAGGTCGTCCTCGACGCAGCCGCCGGACAACGAGCCGACCGCCTGCCCCTGGCCGTTGCAGGTGAGCAGCGAGCCCACGGGGCGCGGCGACGAGCCCCAGGTCTGCACCACCGTGGCGAGCCAGCACGCCTCGCCGCCCTCGAGCCACGCGTGGACTTGGTTGAGAACCTGTTGATCGACCGCCTGCATGGCCGGGAGTGTAGCGCAGACGCATGCCGGGCGGGCGGCGAACGGGAACGCGCGGCGGACGTAGAATGCCCGGATGCTCGAAGGGCCGCTACGCAAACTCTCCTTCACCGAGGGCAAGCCCATCCGCTATGTCCTGCACGCGGGGGGCGAGTTGCCGCTAAACCCATGTCTCGGCGAGGGGCTGCGCATCACCTGGCTTGGAGAGACCCGGTGCGAGCACTGCGGGACGCGCACGCCGAAGCGTTACGGCGGGGGTTACTGCTACCGCTGTTTCAAGGCGCTGGCGCGCTGCGACCTCTGCGTGGTCAGCCCGACCCGCTGCCATTACCACCTCGGCACCTGCCGCGAGCCCGACTGGGGCGACGCCCACTGCATGGTGCCGCACACCGTCTACCTGGCGAACTCGTCCGGGGTGAAGGTCGGCCTCACCCGGGGCGCGACGGGGGTGCCGCGGTGGATTGAACAGGGCGCGATCCAGGGGCTTTCCATCGCCCGCGCCGAGACGCGGCGCGCGGCGGGAGAACTCGAGGCGTTGCTCGCCGAGCGCATCCCGGACAAGACGGATTGGCGTGCCCTCGTGACGGGCGGCTCGCGGCCCAGGAACCTCGCGGCGGTCGCCGATGGGCTCCCTGCCCGAGTACGGGAGCGGGCGGAGCACCTCTCCGGCGTGGGGTGGCTGGAGGACCGCGAGGCCGTGGACCTCGAGTATCCCGTCGAGCGCTACAGCAGGCGCGCCGCGCGGCTGACCCTGGCCGAGGGCGGGGATCGGGTCGTGGAGGGACGTCTCCGGGGCGTGATCGGGCAGTTCCTGCTCTTTGATCACGGCGCCTTCCACGTCGCGGGTCATACGGGCTGCACGGTGCGGGTGGAGACGCTCGGGGACGCTGTGGCCCAAGGTCAGATGGAGCTGTTCTAAGGCTTCAAATCATGCGAAGGAACAGTGAAGGAGGAAGCACGTCCATGACGAGTCCCACGGTACATCTGGCCGACTACCGGCCGTTTCCGTTCCAGCTCGAGGAGACCCATCTCGCGTTCGACATCCGGGACGGGCACACCGAAGTGCAGGCGGATCTGCGTTTCGACGGCGACGGTCCGGGCGGCGACCTGCACCTCGACGGAGAGGCGCTCACCCTCCTCGGCGTCGCCGTGGACGGGCGCGACCTGACCGGCAATGAATACCGGGTGGACGACGAGTCCTTGACCATCTTCGACGCGCCGGCGCGCTGCACGGTGACGGTGCGCACCCGCATCGAGCCGGAGCGGAACACGATCCTGGAGGGCCTCTACAAGTCCGGCGCGATGTACTGCACCCAGTGCGAGGCCGAGGGCTTCCGGCGGATGGTCTACTACCCGGACCGGCCCGACGTCCTCTCGCGCTTCACCACGACGATCACCGCGGACGCCGCGACCTGCCCGGTCGTGCTGTCGAACGGCAACCTGATCGCGGAAGAGACCCGGGACGGGCGCCGCACCGTCACGTGGGAGGACCCGTTCCCGAAGCCGAGTTATCTCTTCGCGCTGGTGGCGGGCGACCTCGCCATGATCGAGGACGCCTTCGAGACGGTGTCGGGCCGGCGCGTGACCCTGCGCATCTACTCCGAACCGCACAACATCAGGCAGTGCGGCTACGCGATGTCGGCCCTCAAGCGCGCGATGCGTTGGGACGAGGAGCGCTTCGGGAGGGAGTACGACCTCGATGTCTTCATGATCGTCGCCGTGGAGGACTTCAACGCCGGCGCCATGGAGAACAAGGGCCTCAACATCTTCAACACCAGCCTATTGCTGGCCTCCCCGGACACCGCCACCGACGCGGCCCATCAACGGGTCGAGGCCGTGATCGGCCACGAGTACTTCCACAACTGGAGCGGCAACCGCGTCACTTGCCGTGATTGGTTCCAGCTCAGCCTGAAGGAGGGGTTCACCGTGTTCCGCGACTCCTTGTTCAGCGCGGAAATGGGCTCCCCCACCATGAAGCGCGTGGAGGACGTCGAGTTCCTGCGCAACGTGCAGTTCCCGGAGGACGCCGGTCCCCTGGCGCATCCGGTGCGTCCGGCCTCCTACCAGGAGATATCGAACTTCTACACGACGACGGTCTACGAGAAGGGGGCCGAGGTCGTGCGCATGCTCCACACGATCCTCGGCGAGGCGCGCTTCCGGGCCGGCTCGGACCGCTACTTCGCAAGGCACGACGGCGGGGCGGTGACCACCGACGACTTCGTCGACGCCATGGCCCAAGTGTCCGGCCTGGACCTGACGCAGTTCCGGCGCTGGTACGAGCAGGCCGGCACGCCGGGCCTCTCGGTCACCGAGGCGCGGGACGCCCAGGGCCTCTCGCTGACCGTGCGCCAAGACTGTCCGCCGACCCCCGAGCAGCGGGAGAAGGAGCCGTTCCACATCCCCCTGGCGATCGGCCTCGTCGACGGGGAGGGGGCGGACCTGCTCGGCGCGGCGGGAGGTGGGGCCGTGCGCGTGGACTCCGGCGCTTTCGTCGAGAATCCCGACGGCGACGGCACGCTCGTCGCGCACCTGGTCGAGCCCGAGACGACGCTGCGCTTCTCCGATGCGCCGGAGGACGCGGCGGTCAGCTTCCTGCGCGGGTTCTCCGCTCCGGTCAAGGTGGACTACGAGCGGTCGGGGGACGAGTTGGTCTTCCTGGCTACACGGGACACGGATGGCTTCGCGCGCTGGGACGCGGCACAGACCCTCCTCGCACGGCTCCTGCTGGCGCCGGACGCGTCCCTCGAAGCCAACGCCCTGGAGCTCTTCGACGGATTGACGACCGCGGCCGCGTCCGCCCCGGACGATGGCGAGGCGAAGGCCCTGCTGGCCGCCATGATGCGCCCGCCGCCGGCGCAGTACCTGCTCGACCTTCGGCCGGGTTCGGACATCCTGCACTGGTGCGACGCGCGCGACGGCTTGTTGGATCGGCTCTCGGAGCGTTTCCAAGACCGGTGGCTGGCGCTCTACGAGGGCAACGCAACGGCGGAGCCCTACGTGCCGGACGGCCCGGGCATGGCCCGCCGCGGCTTGAAGAATCGGGCGCTTGCGCTCTATGCCCGTACGGCGGACGATGCGGAGGAACTCGTCTCCGCGCAGTTCGAGCACGCCGACAACCTCACGGACCGCGAGGCCGCCTTCTCGATCCTGCTGTCGGCTCCCGGGGTGTCGGAGGCGTCGCGGCACCGGGCCCGCGACGCGTTCTACGACGCCTGGCACCACGAGGCGCTACTGGTGGACTTGTGGCTGCGCGTGCAGGCCGGCTGTGATCGACCGGGAGCCTTGGAGCGTGTCGCGGCGTTGGAGAACCACGCCGCGTTCGACATCACCAATCCGAACAAGGTCCGCGCGCTGTTCGCCGCGTTCGCGTCCAACACCCGCAACTTCCACGCGGAGGATGGCGCGGGCTACGCCTTCCTGGGGGACCGGATCGCCCGGCTCGACGGCATCAATCCCAGGGTGGCGGCGCGCCTCGCCACCCCCCTGACGCGTTGGGAGCGGTTCGATGCCGCCCGGCGGGGGCGCATGCGAGCCGTGCTCGGCCGCCTCTCGGCGGACGACCTCTCGAGGGATCTGTCGGAGGTGGTTTCGAAGAGCCTGGCGGCCGGCGCCAACGCGTAGTCGGCGGGCCGCCCGTCACCAAGTCGGTCCCCGGGTCCGGCTGCTGTAGTCCCCCTCGCGCAGGCGCTGGTTGGTTTCGTGCCGGAACTTGCGGCGCAGGAGGCCGCCGGGGTCGTCCGGCACGGCCTCTATCCAGCGTTCGCGGGCGTCGAGGGCGTTGCCTTCGGGCGTCGAGCCGGCCAGGGGCGGCGCGTCCGGGTCGGCGGTAGTGTCTTGGGTGATCGATTCGAGCGCCGTCGCCGCCGACGGACTTCCCCCGGAACCGCCCCGGCCGTCCGGTTTCTGCGCGTCGTTGTCGGATTCCCCCGCGCGTGCTTCGAGGAGTTGCGCGACCAGGCCGCGGTTGTGGCGTGCGTCGGCGTGGTCCGGCACCGCCGCCAGGACCCGCTCGTACGCCCCGATGGCGGCTTCCAGCGCGCCGAGCTGGGCGAGGGCATTGCCGAGGTTGTACTGCCCCGTGGGCGTGTCGTCTCCTCGGAAGCGCTCGGCCGCCCCCTCGATGTCGCCGCCCCGAAAATGGGCAACCGCACGCCAGCGGGGGTCCTCGAAGAGCTCGGCGGCCGCGTCGGCACGTCCCGCGCGGAGCAAGCGATAGGCCCGTTGGTCGGGGCGTTCCCACAGATTCTCCAGGGACCATTCGCCGCGTGCGTCGGGCGGCTCGGCGTGGGCTACGGGGAGGAGCAGGACGCAGGCGAGCATGGCGAGCACGCCGCGCCGGAAACCGAGGCAGGCCAGGGCCAGGACGGGGAGGACCAGCCAGAAACCCAGGTCGTGCCAGTCGTCGAACGTCTCCTCGCCGGGGGTCGCCGCGGGCGGCGGTAGCGGTTTTGGCCAGGGCCCGGGTGGGCCGTCCGGCGCGTGGGTCCGATATGAGCCGTAGCTGTCGCGGGCGAGTTCCGCGAGCCGTGGTGCGTCGAGCCGCGTGCGCACCAGGGCACCCGTCTCGTCGGCGAGGAAGCGACCGGGCACGCCCCGGAAATCCAGGGGAATCGGTGCGCCCTCGGGGGTTCCGATGCCGATGATGGAGACGGGGAACGACGGGTCCCGGCCGAGCAGCGCGGCGTCGGCGTCCTCCACCCCGTCCGTGAGGAGCACGATGTGGCCCTCGGTCGCTCCCACGTTGGGAAAGAGCTCCCGAGCCGCCGCGAGCGCCGGCCCCGGACGGCTGCCGGGCACCGGCATGATGGTGGGCACCAGCGCCGGGAGCAGGTTCTCGATGTTGCGCACGTCGTCGGTCAGGGGCGTCACCACGTGGGCGTCCCCGGCGTAGACCACGAGGCCGGTCAGGCCCTCCTCACGATCACCCAGCATCCGTGCGACCTCGGCGTGGGCCCGGGCGATGCGGGATGGCGGGGTGTCCCTGGCGTACATGGATGTCGATAGATCGAGCACGATCACCATGGCGTCGCGGTGCGTCGCGACCGGTTGCGGCAGCCGTTCGAGGGTCGGTCCGGCGAGGGCGCATACCGCCAGGCAGAAGGCCGTTCCGGCCAGGCCGTGGAACATGGCGCGCGCCCGTCGATGACCGGCGTCCCCGCCGTCGAGTAGCACGGAGAGCAGTTCGGGCGCGACGACGCGGTGCCAACCGCCCGTGCCGTCGGCACGGCGCGCGAGGACGGGCAGGAGCGCCAAGGGCAGGGCCGCAAACCACCAAGGGCGCAGAAAATGGAAATCGGAGAGCAGTTCCACGGCGAGGCCGGTCATCCCGCCAGCGTCGCCGCCGGCGACCGGGGCGCACGCCTGGCGAGGCCGGGCCCGCGGAGGGCGCAGAGCCCGAGCCACAGGGCGCCAGCGAGTGCCAACGGCCAGTGATAGAGCGCCCGTATCCGCCGCAGCCGCTCGGGATCCTGCCTCGCGGGCTCCAGGGCGTCGATGAGCGCGTAGATGCGTTCGAGCCCGGCGGTGTCCCGGGCGCGGAAGTACTGCCCACCGGTCACCCGGGCGAGGTCCGCCAGCGTTGGCTCGTCGAGGCCCAGCGACGGATTCACGGTGCGCATGCCGAGCGCGCCGGACACCTCCATCGCCTCGCTGCCGAACCCCACGGTGTGGATGCGTATGCCCTCCAGGGCCGCCATGCCCGCCGCCTCCCGGGGATCGACCTGACCCGCATTGTTCGAGCCGTCGCTCAGCAGCACGAGGACGCGGCTGTCGGCCGGCCGGTCACGCAGCCGCTTGACCGCGAGCCCGACGGCATCGCCGATGGCCGTCCTGCCCCCGGCGATGCCCACCGGGGCCTCCGCGAGGAAGCGGCGCACCGTGGCGAGGTCGAACGTCAGGGGTGCCTGTAGATAGGCATGGGTTCCGAACAGGATGAGGCCGATCCGGTCGCCGGGCCGGCGTTCGATGAAGTCGTCGAGGACGGCCTTGACCGCGGCCAGCCGGTGCGCCGGTGCGCCGCCCAGGGTCACGTCCTCCATGGACATGCTGCCGGAGATGTCCACCGCCAGGAGCAGGTCGCGGCCGGTGGTGGGCAGGTCCACGGCATCGCCCACCCACTGCGGGCGGGCCAGCGCCGTGATCGTCAGGGACCACGCGACCCAGAGCACGAGGAGCACGCCGCGCGGACGCGCTCGAGGCACGTCGTCGGGGCGGAACGGCGCGACGCTCGGCACGGCCAGGGCCGCCGGGGCCAGCAGTTCGGCGGCGCGTTGGCGGCGGACGAGGAACGGCAGCGGCCAGAGGAGCGCCGCCCAGGGCCACGCGAACTCGATCACGTGCCGGGACCGAGGCGGCCGAGGGTGCGCCGCAGGAGCGCGGCCAGTTCCGTCCCGTCGTCGTCCAGGGTCCGGCGGAAGCGCGCGTCCCCAAGTAGCCGCCCCGGCGCCTCGGTGAAGGCCGCGTCGCGGCAGCGCCGCCGAAGCAGGGCCAGCCAGACGTCACCGCTCGCGCGGACCGCATCGGCGCGATGCTCGGTCTCGACGAGGAGGGCCTTGAGCAGGGCGTTGGCGTCGTTGGCGAACGTGCGTGCGTCGATGGCGCCGGCCGCGCGCCGCGCGTCGAGGTCCGCGAAACGCGTGCGCGCCATCCGATAGGGAGCGGTGCGCCGCCGCTGCCGCAGGACGCGGCGCAGTGCCCACACCATGCCGATGGCGACGATGAGGGCGAGCAGCCACCAGCCCGGCGCCGGTGGCCACCAGCCGGGTGCCAGCGGTTCGTGGATGTCGCGCAGCCCGTCCACGCTAGGCGTGAGGTGCCGGACTCGTGGAGACGGCCACGCAGCGCATCCCCGTGCGCGCGGCCACTTCCTCGAGGGTGTGGCGGCGCGCGGCGAAGGCACCGCCGTAGGCGGTCCGCAAACGCGGGTCGCCACTGTGGAAGGCGTGCCGCCGTCGCCCATCGCTCACGCGGTACCGTCCGGCGGGCGGCAGGGCGCGTTCCAGGGGGTCGAAGACGAAGTGGAGTTCGACCTCGCTGTGCCGCGCGATGCCGGCGAGGGCGTCCAGGGCCGCGTGGTCGTCTTCGGAGAAGGACGCCCCGTCGCCCAGGAAGTCGCTCACCACCACGATGCGATGGTTGCTTCGGGCCAGCCGAAGCAGGGGTGGGACCATGCGCCACCACGCGTCCCCGGCCACCGCGGCGTCGATGGTCTCCTCGCCATCCTCGGGACGCGGCGGTTGTCGTGAGAGTCCCCGGTTCGCCTGGACGACCGCGGCGAGCAGACGCAATACGGTGGCCCTGCGGCGCAACGGTTTGCAGACGCGGATTTCCCGGTCGCCGAACACCACCCCGCCCACGCGGTCCTGGACGGCCAGCGCCCGCCACGCGGTGCGGGCGGCGATCTCCGCGGCGAGCACGGATTTCAGGCGGGTGCGGCTGCCGAAGAACATGGAGTGCGTCTGGTCCACCACGATCAGCGTCGGCCGCTCACGCTCCTCCCGAAAGACCTTCGTATGCGGCTTCCCCTTGCGCGCGGTGACGCGCCAATCGATGGACCGCACGTCGTCCCCGGGCTGATAGGGCCGGACCTCGTCGAAGTCCATCCCGCGGCCCCGGATGGGGGAGGTCCGTTCGCCGTGGTGGGGCGCGGCGCCCGAGGAAGACGACGCGGTGGCGTGCACCTGCAACCCGGCCAGGTCCTCCAATGACACGTATGCCCCGGTCAATGTCCAAGGTTCGGGCGGGTGCGGGTTCGTGGGCATCCGGCGCGGCGCGTGGCCTCGGGTCGCGAGGTGGTGCTGGGGCGGTCGCTCCATCGCGGACACGGCGCTACGGGGTCGAGACGGTCTCCAGCACGCCGGCGAGCACGGCGTCGGCGTCGATGCCACGGGCCTCGGCGTCGAACGTCGGAATGAGCCGGTGCCGGAGCACGTCGGAGGCGACGGAGGCCACGTCGTCGGGCGTCGCGAAGTCCCGCCCGTCGAGCCATGCTTGAGCGCGGGCGCAGCGGTCGAGGGCGATGGTCCCGCGCGGGCTGGCCCCGTAGTCGAGGCGGTCGTCCCGCCGGGTCGCGTCGATGAGCGCGACGATGTATGCCTCCACCGCGGGCGCCACGAACACGTCGGCGAGAGCCCGCCGGGCTGCGGCGACGTCCTGCCGGGAGAGCGGCGTGGGTGGCGCGGGCAAGTCCGGCCTGAGCTGTTCGCTCCGCGCCAGGTGCAGGATCTCCCGCTCCGCCCCGGTGTCCGGGTAGCCCACGGTGACGTGGAGGAGGAAGCGGTCCAACTGCGCCTCGGGGAGCGGATACGTGCCCTCCTGCTCGATGGGGTTCTGGGTCGCCATGACCAGGAACGGGTCCGGCAGGGCGAAGGTCTCGCGCCCGTGGCTCACCTGGCGCTCGGCCATGGCCTCGAGGAGCGCCGCCTGGACCTTGGCGGGCGCGCGGTTCACCTCGTCGGCGAGCAGGAGGTTGTGGAACACCGGACCCTTGCGAAACACGAACGTGCCGTCCTCGTTGTTGATGACCTCGGTCCCGGTCACGTCGCTCGGCAGCAGGTCCGGGGTGAACTGGATGCGGTGGAAGCTGCCCTCCACCGCCCGCGCGAGTTCCTTGATGGCACGGGTCTTGGCAAGTCCCGGCGCGCCCTCGACCAGCAGGTGGCCATCGCAGAGGAGCGCCATCACCAGCCGCCGAATGAGCGCCTGCTGACCGATCACCCGGGACTCCAGCCACGCGATCACGGCGTGGACCCGTTCGTGCAGGAGATCGTGGACGGCTTCCATGGTGGCCGGATGGCTCAGCGGCGATGCCGCGATTGTAGCCGCACCCGGCGCGCGGCTGGCCCCAAGCCGCCCTCTGCCGCCGAGGTCCGGCGCGAAAGAGATACACTGGCATCGTGTACCGCGTCCTGCGCCCCCTGCTCTTCGCCCTCCCACCCGAAACCGCCCACGGGCTCGCCTTGGATGCCATGCAGGTGTGGGGTGCGCTGGCCGGGAAGGGTTGGGAACGGGGCGAACCGGTGCGCGCCATGGGCCTCGAGTTCCCCAACCGGATCGGCTTGGCGGCGGGCCTCGACAAGGACGCGCGCGCCGTGCGCGGCTTCGCGCGGCTCGGCTTCGGCTTCGTGGAGGTTGGGACCGTCACCCCGCGCCCGCAACCCGGCAACCCCCGCCCGAGGCTCTTCCGCTCCCCGGCGGACGGGGCGCTCATCAACCGCTTGGGCTTCAACAGCGCCGGCAGCGCGGTGGTCTCCGCGCGCTTGGCACGGCTCCGCCGCCGGAAGTTGGGCGTGCCGCTCGGCGTGAACATCGGCAAGAACCGGGACACGCCGGCGTCCGCGGCGATCAACGACTACCTCCACTGCCTGCGGGCGGTGCATCCATATGCGGACTACGTGGCCGTCAACGTGTCCTCTCCGAACACCCCCGGCCTGCGCGACCTCCAGGACGCCCCGGCCGCGGCGGCCTTGCTCGAGGCGCTGGTTCGCGAAGGGGACGCCCTCGACGCCGCCGCGCACCGCCGCGTGCCCCTGGCGGTGAAGGTGGCTCCGGATCTCGACGAAGGGGACCTACGGGAGCTCGCCGCCGTCGTGCGCGAGGCGGGTCTGGAAGCCGTCGTGGCGACCAACACGACGCTGGGACGCCCGGCCGGACTCGCCCGGGAGTTCGCCGAGCAGACCGGTGGGTTGAGCGGCGTCCCACTCCATGCCCGGGCCGTCGAAGCGGTCGCCGTGCTGCGCGACGCCCTTGGCCCGGAACTGACCCTGATTGGCGTGGGCGGGATCCACGACGCGGGGACGGCTCGGGCGATGCTGGAGGCGGGTGCGGACCTGCTGCAGGTCTATACGGGGCTCATATTCGAAGGGCCGCGCTTGGTGCGCGAGCTCGCCCGCGCGGCGGCGACGCTGGATCATCGCTCCGGGACAGGTTAGTTTTCATACATTGGAGTCCGGTTGGGGGGACCAACATGAAATGGCATTCGAGCCTGCGCGGTCCGCGCGTGGCGGCGGGCATCGCGGCGGTACTGGCGAGCGTCTCCGGCGCGGCCGATACGCTGGACGGCGGGGACACGGCCTGGATACTGACGGCGACGGCGCTGGTGCTCTTCATGACCATCCCGGGCCTGTCGCTCTTCTACGCCGGCCTCGTGCGCGTGCGCAACGTGCTGAGCGTGCTGATGCAGTGCTTCACCATCGTCTGCGTCGTCACCATTCTCTGGCTCATCGTGGGGTACAGCCTCGCGTTCGACGAGGGCCTCCCGGTGGTGGGCGGCCTCTCGAAGATGATGTTCGCCGGGGTGGGGGAGGACGCCATGAGCGGCACCATCCCCGAGTCCGCGTTCGCGACCTTCCAGTTGACGTTCGCGATCATCACGGTGGCGCTGATCGTCGGCGGATTCGCCGAGCGCATGCGCTTCTCCTCCGTACTGATCTTCTCCACCCTCTGGCTGCTCTTGGTCTACGCGCCGATCTGCCACTGGGTGTGGGGCGGCGGCTGGCTGGGCGAACTCGGCCTGCTGGACTTCGCGGGCGGCACGGTCGTGCACATCACGGCGGGCACCGCGGCGGTCGTGGCGGCGATGGTCGTCGGGTCGCGGCGCGGGTTCCCCCAGCAGAACATGGTGCCCCACAACATGACCCTGACCGTCGCCGGCGCGGGGATGCTGTGGGTCGGCTGGTTCGGCTTCAACGGCGGCAGCGCCCTCGCCTCCAACGGCGACGCGGCGATGGCGATCACCGTCACGCACATCTCCGCCGCGGCCGGGGCGTTCACCTGGATGGTGGCCGAGTGGATTCGCTACGGCAAGCCGAGCGCCCTCGGCGCGGTGACGGGCATGGTGGCGGGACTCGGCACGATCACCCCGGCCTCGGGGTTCGTGGGGCCGGCCGGCGCCCTTGTCATCGGCATCGCGGCGGGCTTCGTGTGCTTCGTGGCGACGAACTACATGAAGCGCACCCTCAAGATCGACGACTCCCTGGACGTGTTTCCCGTCCACGGCGTCGGCGGAATCCTCGGCACGATCCTGACCGGCGTGTTCGCGAGCAACGCCCTCGGCATCTTCAGCGGCCAGCAGGACATCGTCATCGGCACCCAGGTGGGCATCCAGGCCGTGGGCGCCTTCGCGACCGTGGCCTACACGGCAATCGCGACGTTCGTCATCCTGAAGATCGTCGATGTCGTCACGGGCAACCGCGTGACCGAGGAACAGGAGACCGAGGGCCTCGACCTCGTCATGCACAACGAACGGGGCTACGACCTGTAGGGATTGGCCGGGCGCCGCGTCCTTCGGGGCGCGGCACCGCCTCCCGCCCGCCTTCCGAAATCGCTTGACGAATTCTGCGGTGCGGGGCTACAGTGCCGACCGAATGGAGCATCAACGCAGGGAGGCATTCCATGAGCCAAGAACTGATCGCCACGCTAGGGACCATCATCGGTACCGGCATCGCGCTGGCGGCCTTGATCTCTCCTCAACTGAAGGATCTTCGCAAGGATGTCGGCGGCCTGCAGCAGAGCGTCGGCGACCTCCGCGAGCGCATGGTCCGACTTGAGGGAAGGGTGGATACGTTGGTCGGCGTGGTGGACACCCTCGTCGCCGTCGTGATCGACCCGGCGAGCGTGCGGGGGCGGCAGCCGGAGAGACCGGGCGGTCTAGGCGGATCCCCAAGCCCCTGAAGACCGGGGCGGGCAGTTACTCCTCCGTATCCGCCTCCCAATAAGGCGCATTGTTGAGGGGCCCGAGCCGCTGCCCAAGCTGGATGAGCAGCCCGTGGGCGCTCTTCGGCGAGATGAAGGCGTCGATGGCGCCGGACTCGTCGGCACTCTTGTCCACGACGCGCACCCCATGCTCCTCCAGGGCCAGGGTCTTGGCCTCGAGCTCCGGCGTCTGCAACGTCAGGTGATGGAAGCCCTCCCCCCGGCGTTCTAGGAACTTGGCGAGGAACCCGTTCGGGTTGATGGGCTCGAGCAGCTCGATGCAGAAGTCGTGCAGGTCGAACAGCGCCAGGCGGAAATCTCCGGAGTGGTGGTCGGCGGTGTGCCGATGGGTCGCCCCGAGCGTGCCCTCGAAGAACCCACGCGCCTCCTCGATGCTGTGTACCGCGATGCCGATGTGGTCGAAACGCCCGAGCGGCGCGCCCTTGCCGTCCGTCATGCCATCCCTCCGTTGACCTCTGGGATTCTAAGCCGCTCCACCCCGCCGTAACGCACTCCCCACCAACATGTCCACCAACGTCTCGAAGTCGTACCCCCCGTGCCGCGCGCCGTCGGGGTACAGGCTGGTCGGCGTCATGCCGGGCATCGTGTTCACCTCCAACAGGTGGATGTCCTCGGTGTCGGTGACGAGAAAGTCCGCCCGGGACAGGTCTCGAAGTTCGAGCGCCCGGTGGCTGGCGATGGCGATGCGCTGCAGCTCCTCCTCCGCGCCGGTGCTGAGCGGCGCTGGAATGATGTGCTCGCTCTTGCCGGGAGCGTAGCGGTTCTCGAAGTCGTACCACTCGTCGTCGGCGGTCACGATCTCGATGGTGGACCAGGCGGCGAGGGTCTCGCCGTGGAGATCGAGGACGCCGACGGTGATCTCCCGGCCATGGACGAAAGGCTCCACGAGCACCGGGTCGCCGAAGCGGCGGGCGGCTTCTATCGGGCCGCGCAGGTCGCCGCCGTTGGGCAGGGGGGTGACGCCGAGTGCGGAGCCCTGGCGGGTCGGCTTGATCGCGACGCGGGTGCCGAAGCGCTCTTCGACGAGGGTGACCGCGTCGTCCAGGGGTAGTTCCGGGGGTAGCAGAACCTCTTCGAGGACGGGGAGCCCGTCCGCGCGGAACAGCACCTTCGCCGCATGCTTGTCCATGCCGAGGGCGCTGCCCCGCACGCCGCTGCCGACATAGGGCAGGCCGAGGATCTCGAGATAGCCCTGCACCGTGCCGTCCTCGCCGGGCGGACCGTGCAGCACGGGAAACACGACCGCTGGCGCGAACTCGCCGAGCGCGTGGGTGAGCCCGTCGTCGAGTTCGATCAGTTCGACGTGCCGGTAGCGGGCGCGTAGAGCGTCGGCCACCTGGCCCGCGGAGGAGCGCGACACCTCCGCTTCCGGCGAGTCGCCGCCCGCGAGTACCGCGACCTTGTCCTCTTTCAGGTCCACGTCGCGTTCTTCACCGGCACGTCGGGCAAGTCGTCGGCGGGCTCGAAGCCGAACACCTTGGCGAAGAAGAAGTACTCGGCCTCGATCGCGCGCCGGGCGTTCTCCACCTTGCGGAAGCCGTGCCCCTCGCCCTCGAAGAGCAGATAGGCCACCGGGATGCCCTTCGCGCGGAGCGCGGCGAACATCGTCTCCGCCTGGTTCGGAGGCACGATCTGGTCTTCCGCACCCTGAAAGAAGATCGTGGGACAGTTCAGGCGGTCCACGTGGTTCAGGGGCGAGCGCGCGGCGAAATCCCCTTCCGCAACCAAGCGGTGGACGTAGCGGGACTCGAACTTGTGCGTGTCCCGGGCCAGCGCCGATAGGTCGCCGATGCCGTAGTGGACGGCGCCGGCGCGAAACACCGTGGAGAAGGCGAGGGCGGCCAGGGTGGTGTAGCCCCCGGCGCTGCCGCCCCGGATGGCCACGCGGTCGGGGTCGATGCGCCCCGCGAACGCGAGATGGCGCACGCCGGCGACGCAGTCCTCGACATCGACCACGCCCCAGCGCCCGTTCAGTCGCTCCCGGTAGGCGCGGCCGAAACCCGTGCTGCCACCGTAGTTCACGTCGAGCACGGCCCAGCCCCGGGACGTGTAGTACTGGATGCCAAACCCTAGGTCGCGGGCCGCGGCCCCGGTGGGCCCCCCGTGGCTCATCACCAGCAAGGGGGGGAGTTCGCCGTCCGGTGCCGCACAGGCCGGGTTGCAGGGCGCGTAGAAGTTGCCGTAGGCCGTGGCCTCCCCGCTCGGAAAGCGGATCGTCTCGGCCTCGGCGAAGGTGCCCGGCGGAAAGTCGACCGCGCCTTGGGTGGCGAGAATGTCCACGCGGCCCGTGGCGAGTTCCAGCTCGACCACCGCCGCGACGTCGTCGCGCCGCCCGGCGATGAAGGCCACGCCCGCGTCCGTGCGCGTCAGGGACCGATAGCTCGTGAAGTCCACGGGCAACGGCGTCGTCATGCCCCGTTCGAGTTCCGCCACCACCAGCTCCGCGGCACCGTCCTCGATCCGCTGCGCCACCACGTGGCCCGGTCCGGCGACTACGTAGGCGCGGGTGTCGAGTTGCCAGAGCGGCAGGCCGTATTCGGCATCGTCGGGGACGGCTTGGTAGACCCCCGACGCGTCGTAGCTGTGGAGGTTCCAGAAGCGGCCCGCATCGGACACGTAGAGGAGGCGGTCGTCGTCGACCCACCGGGGCTGGAACACCGACTCCTCCGCGCCCCCGGCGACGACGGTGGCCTCGTCCAGGCCGTCCGCGCCGACGCGCGCGACGATGAGTTGGGTGCCGTCCCAGGGCATGTTCGGGTGGTCCCAGACGAGGAACGCGATGCGCGTGCCGTCCGGCGACAACTGGTGGGCGGCGTAGAAGTCGTGCCCGGCGTGCAGCACCTCCACGGCCCCGCTGGCCGGGTCGATCCGTACGAGATCGTTGACGGGCTCCTCGGCGATGCCGTGCCGCTCGCGCACGGCGACGAGGCTTTGCCCCACGTCGTCCCACACCAATCCTCCGAACCGCTCGGACGCGTCGCCGGAGGTCACCCGCTCGGGTAGGGAACCGTCCAGGGCGACGGCGTAGACATTCTGGTCCTCGAAGTTGACGAACCAGGCGGCGCGGTCCGACACGGCGAAGGCGCCGCCGCCGTATTCGTGTACCCGGCTGCGCGCGTTGAACGGTTCGGGGGTCAGGTCGCGGCGGGTGCCGGCCGTATACTGCACGAGCGCCGAACGCCCGGCCTCCGTCGGTCGCCCCTCGAGCCAGAAGAACGCGCCGTCGCGATGCGCGAGCTCCGAGAACGACACGAACGCCGACAACATCACGTCGGCCGTGATCGGGGAGGGCCAGGCGCCGTGGGATATGGTTTCCTTCATGGCCGCCCCGGGGGTACGCCGGTGACGGCGCCGTGACCCAACGTGCGGCGCGGGTCGACGAAGGCCCAGCGCTCGTGGTCGCGCCACGCGCCGTCGATGAACAAGAACGCCCGGGAGGCGCCCTCGCGCTCGAAGCCGCAGCGGCGCACGAGCTTGATCGAGCGCTCGTTGTCGGGCTGGATGTTCGCCTCGATCCGGTGCAGGCCCAGCTGGCCGAAGGCGTATGCCTTGACGAGGTTCAGGCCCTCGGCCATGTAGCCCTGGCCGGCCAGCCGCGCGGTGGCGTAGTAACCCAGCGAGGCGCTCAGGAACGAACCGCGCACGATGTTGTTCAGGTTGATGACGCCGGCGATCTCGTGGGTCTCGCGCAGGCACACGAGGAGCCCCTCGTGGTCCTCGCGCTGCGTGCGCTTGAGGTAGAGCCGGAAGGCGTGCAGCGTGTTTGGCGGCGCGATCCACGGATCGTGGAGCGTGCGTCCGTGCGTGGCGAGTGCGACCATCTCGGCGCGGTCCGACCCCCGCACCTTGCGCAGGTACACCCTGGAAGCCGTCACGCCTGCTCGCCGCCGGACTGGCCATTGGGCGCTTCCGGGCGGCGGAGCCGATGCGCGAGCTCGAGCAGGAAGATGTCCCAGATGGTGGGCGGCACGATCGCGACGCCGAGGGCGACCAGGTGCAGGGGATGCAGGTGGAAGCCGTTCTCGTCGTGGAACCAGATGCCCTCGAAGTCGAAGCCGCGGTGCTGCCAGTAGAGGAGCCCCAGGGTGGTGATGCAGACACCGAGGGCGAGCATCAGGAGCCGAGACGCGTATCTCATGACGGCGCCGAGAACGCATAGAAGACGCCCCGCGCACCGAGCCAGGCACGCTCGAACTCTGCGATGTCGTAGGAACGCGGTACGTCGGTCACCGTGTCGCCGGCGGGATCGTTGACCAGCACCCGATTATTCTGGATGCCGCGGACGATGACCAGATGCCCCCGCGACGCGGGGAGGGGCGTATCGGCCAACGCGCCCTCGTCGAAGGCGATGCTGGCGGCGAATGGATGCCCCGCATCGAGGACCCGGCGGGCGGCGTCCCAGTCCGCCGTGGTCTCCGCCGCCCCCAGCACGCCCCATCGGCTCGCCGCCCAAAGGTTCTGCGGCCACACGCCGAATAGGTCCGTGGGCCGATGGTGCGCCGCGACGACTAGTTCGTCGAAGGCGTGCGGGACGCCTAGGTGATCGAGCGCCATCGACACGCAGGTTGGGGAGCAGACCCGTGGCCGCAGGCGCTCCGGCGCGGCCATCTGGGTGCGGGGCGGCACCTCCAGAAGGCGCGTGCCGTGTGGACGCGCTGGACCTGCCTCGATCCGCCGTGGCCGGATGCCGACCACGGCTAGGTAGGCGGCCGGCGGCTCCGCGGCCCGGACGCGGAACCGCAGGCGTGCGCCGGACAGGAGTGCCGTGGTCTCGAAGTAGTCGACGTGGACCCGCGTGGGTCCGCTCGGCATGTCGGGATGCTGTTCGGAGGGGCGCCCGCTGCCGGTCGTCACGGCCCGAGCCTCCCCGTCGAGCAACTCGCAGTGGTGACCCGGGCTGCCGAGGGCGGCGAAGCTCGGCACGATCAAGTGTGCCGGCGGCACGGGCGGTAGTCGAATCTCGGCGGTCATCATGCCGTCCCGCCGCTCCCAGTCGAGGGCGTCCGGCAGCGGCAGCGGATAGCGCCAGGGCCGGTCCGCTGGTGCGAACCCGGCGCGGTGGATAACCTCGTCGCCGTGGCGGAAGGTGCTCAACTCATCCTCTATACGACATCGGCCTGCTCGGCGTGCGAGGAGGCGCTTGATCGCGTGCTGGCCCTAGCCGACGGGCGCGTGCGCACGTTGGCGACGCGGGAGATCGCCGACGACCCGCGGCTGTTCGAGCGGTACGGCCCGCGCGTGCCGGTGCTGTCGTACCGGGGCGCGGAGCTCGATTGGCCGTTTGACGACGCGGACATGCGGCGCCTACTCGACGGCCGCTGAGGGCGCGCCCGGCGCGGGCGCGAGGCGGAAGAGGCGCTCGGCGTTGCGGGCGGTGAGCGCCGCGATCTCCTGCGGTTCCGTCTCCCGGCAGCGCGCCACCTCCCGCGCCACCCAGGGCAGGAAGCCCGGTTCGTTGCGGCGGCTACGCACCGGGGCCTCCGGGCCGCGCTTCGGCATGGTCCGGGGGAGGAGGTAGGGCGCGTCCGTTTCGATCAGCAGGCGGTCGTCCGGGATCAACGGTGCCAGGGTTTGCAGTTCGCCCCCGCGGCGTTCGTCGCAGATCCAACCGGTGATGCCGACGTAGTACCCGGCGTCGAGCCAGGTGTCGAGATCGGCCCGGGAGCCGGTGAAACAGTGGATGACCACCTGCTCGGGCACGGCGCCATGCGCGTCGAGCAGACGAGCGGTCTCGCCGCCGGAATCGCGGTCGTGGACGAACAGCGGCAGGTCCAGGCGGGCTGCGAGCCGGATCTGCTCCGCGAACACGGCACGCTGAGTGTCGGGCGGCGAATAGTTGCGGTGGAAGTCGAGGCCGGTCTCGCCCACCGCCACGACCGGATCCCGGGCCGCCAATACCGTGATCGCGTCGAGCCAGCCGGGGGTTGCGGACTTCGCGGCGTGGGGATGCACGCCGGCGGTGCTCCACATGCCCTCCTCCGCGTCGGCGAGGTCGGCCGCCGCGGCGGAGGACGACAGATCCGTCCCGGTCACGACGATGCCGCGCACTCCCGCCGCCCGCGCCCGCGCGATCACCTCGGGCCGATCCGCGTCGAAGGCGGGCGAGGTCAGGTTGGCGCCGATGTCGATCACGGCACGCGCCGCTCGTGGGCGCCGAGCACGGGAACCTGCTTGCCCAGCCGGCTGGCGTAGACGTAGCTGAAGGCGATGACGCTCTTGACGTAGCCGCGGGTCTCGGCGAACGGGATCGTCTCGATCCATACGTCCGTCGGCATGTCCGCGCGCTCCCGCAGCCAGCGGTTCACGCGGCCGGCGCCCGCGTTGTACGCCGCGGCGACGAGGGCCCGGTGGTTGCGATAGCGCGCCATCAGTTCGGCGAGGTGGTGGGCGCCCAGGGTCACGTTCGTGGCGGGGTCGAACAGGTCGTTCGCGGTGGGTCGCTTGAGCCGCACGCTCGCCGCCGTGGCCCGGGCCGTCGCGCCCATGAGCTGCATCAGACCCCGGGCGCCGGCGGAGGACACCGCGCGGGGGTCGAAGGCGCTCTCCTGCCGGGAGACCGCGAACAGGAACTCGACGGGCAGGTCGGTTTGGAAGGCATGCCGTAGGTAGATGTCCAGGAAGGGCGTGGGGAAGCGCAGCGCCAGGTGGTCCGTCAACTCCGCTTGGCTGGCGCCGATGATGGCCTGTTGGATCCACCCCATGTCCGAGGCGAGTTCCACCAGCCCGCGCCGGTCCTCGATGGATAGGCCGTCATACACGCCATACCACTCGCGCCGGGCGTTGACGAGGTCCCCGACGGCATACAACTCCGTCATCCGTTGGATGGCGGGCGTGCGGCGCAGGTCGTTGGCGGCGGCGGCGTCCACCCGCACGGGACGCTCGTTGAGGGACGGCTCGATGCCGAGGCGGTCGGCGGCGAGGAAGCCGTAGTAGTTGCGGTGGCCCGCGAGTTCGCGCAACAGGGCCTCGCCGCGCTCCCGGCCGCCGTTGGAGGCCGCCAGCGCCCGTCCAAGCCAGTAGCGCCACTGGAGGGTGTCGCGGGTCGCGGGATCGAACCCCTCGATCCACGCGGCGGCCCGTTCCCAGCGCCGGTGCGCGACGTTGGCTTCGGCCATCCCGGTGCGGTAGTCCGGGGAGTGAGATACCGCCACGGGATCCACGTTGGCGGGAAACTCCCCGAGCCGGGCAAGACCGAGGGCGATGCGTTCGTCCACGTAGGTGCGGGTGCCGTCCGTCATCGACGGGCGGCCGCGGTGCGCCCGCCAGGCCTCCGCCGCGGCCTGGGCATCCCGCGCCGCGTAACGCGTTAGCGCGTGGGCGAGCGCCTCGTGACCGTGCTCGGTGTCGGGGAAGCGGGACGGCTGCCGCGCCACCCGAGGCCGAACGTGGCCATCGTAGTAGGCTTGGGCGGCCTTGGCCCGGGTGCCCGAGAAGAACCGCAGCAGGTAGCGCGCGAGCACGCGCTCGTTGTTCTCGATGGCGAGGCCGAGGCGCTGCCAGGCCAGCTCCTCCGTGCGGCCGCCGGCGGCCATCCAGACCTCGAAGAGGGGATCGCACGCGTTGGGCTGCGACTCTCCGACCACCCAGAGGTCCGGCACGAGGGCGAGGGCGGCCTGCCGGTCCCCGGTGCGGTATAGCGCCCGGGCGTGATAGCAACGCGCGTCGGCACGCTGTTGCGGCACGTAGTGGTCGCGGACCACCTGCCAGCGTCCACGGCGCGCCTGGGAGACCAGCCACCGGCCATGGAGGCGTTCGCCGAGGGGAATGCCGGCGAGGCTGTTCCGGGCTTCGGCGGCCTCCTTCGGCGACAGGTTCCGCAGGCGCGACTCCAGATCGTAGTAGACCAGATAGGGGTGCAGCGCATAGCCCTCGAGGTGCCGCAACGCACGGCGGAATTCGCCGGTGCGGCCGGCCCGTAGGGCGTGGACCGCATCCTTGTACTCCGTGCGCAGGCGGTAGAGGTCGTCCGCGCTCGCCGAAGCGGCGACTAGCGCGCCTACGGCGAGCCATAGCGGCGCTCTCATCTTCGAGGGAGCGGCCAGTGCGGATCAGTCCTCGATCTGGTGGGCACCGGGGCCGACCCGGACCGCGAGCACGTCGCAGCAGGCGCCGTGGAGGACGCCGTTGGCGGTCGAGCCGAGCAGTAGCGCCAAACCATGGCGGCCGTGGCTGCCGACCACCACCACGTCCACGTTCGCCTCCTCGGCGATCCTATGGATTTCGGCCTCCGGACGGCCAAAGATGAGGTACTGCCGATGCTCGGGCACCGACACGCTCGCGCAGAACTCGGCAAGGTGGGAGCGTGCTTGCTCCTGTATCTGATCCTGCACCGACGAGAGGTCCATCGGGATGTCGCCGCCATACGCCAGGCTCAAGGGCTCGATGACGTGGATGACGTGCAACTCCGCACCGAAGAACTCGGCCAGGGCGACGGCGCGGTCGGCCACGGGCTTCGACTCCTCGGTCAGATCCACCGCGAGCAGAATGCGCTTGTACGCAGCCATCGCCTCTCCCGAGATTGCCCCCCGGCTCGATTTGCGGCGACCATACACACAATGTTCGATGCTCACAATACGCAAGCGGAGTCATCCGCCGGCACCCCGCGGAGGGCCTTCGATTGGTTTGGCTGATCGTCGCGCTGGGGCTCCTCGTGGCGTTCGGGCCGATCGTCTGGCTCATGCCGTCCAAGCGCGACCGGCAACTCGCCAAGCTCCGCGAGGCGGCGCGCCGGGAGGGGCTGGTGGTGGAACTGGCGCGCGTTCCGGCCCTCGACGCCACGCCCGAGGAGCGGGTCAGCGCCGGAGGCGTGCGGCGGGACGCACAGCGGCCGGCCACCGCCTATCGCTTGCCGGTCCATGGCCTCGGGGAGGACGTCCCGAGTTGGTTTCTGCTGCGGGACCCGCACGGCTCGGACCCCATGCCCGGCTGGATCCCCCACCCGGATGCCGGCGTGCGCCGGCTACCGGCGGACACGGCTTCCTACTGGGGGCGCGTGGCCGAGGCCGCCGGCGGCCTCGCGGGACGGTGCGTGGCCATCGAGTGCGCGCCGGCGGTGGTCTCGTGGTATTGGATGGAGAACGCGGGAGCACGGGCGCCGGCGGAGGTGGTCGAAGACATCGCACGATGCCTCCGGACCCTCGCCGCGTTGCAGGAGGAGGCGGCCCGCGAGGAATGAGGGCGGGGCCGCGGGCGTGCGTCGGAGGGGTCAATGGGCGCTTTCCTCGCTTCGAGACGCTGTTGTATAAACCGCGCCCTTGACGCCGCCGCTCGGCGGGCATCCGTCGGCAAGGCAAGGTGGTTGGGAGTTTCATGGCGCGTTCGCTAGTCATCGTCGAATCGCCGGCCAAGGCGCGGACGATCAACCGCTATCTCGGCAAGGACTACGTCGTCAAGTCCAGCGTCGGCCACGTGCGGGACCTACCCGTGGGCGGCAAGCCCACCGACAGCAAGGAGCGGGCGCGGGAGGCGGCGCGGACGCGCAAGCTGCCGCCGGCGAAGAAGGCCGAGTACAAGCGCCGCCGCGCCCGGGCGCAGCTCGTGCGGCGCATGGGCGTCGATCCGGAGAACGGCTGGCGGGCCGAGTACGAGGTGCTCCCCGGCAAGGACAAGGTCGTCACGGAACTGAAGCGCCTCGCCGACCGGTCGGATCAGGTGTATCTCGCGACGGACCTCGACCGCGAGGGCGAGGCGATCGCCTGGCACCTGAAGGAAGTGATCGGCGGCGACCCGGAGCGGTTCCACCGGGTGGTCTTCAACGAGATCACCCGCCCCGCCATCGAGGCGGCGTTCCGCGATCCGGGCAAGATCGATGAGGACCGCGTCAACGCCCAACAGGCGCGGCGGTTTCTGGACCGGGTAGTCGGTTTCGAGCTGTCGCCGCTGCTCTGGGCGAAGATCGCGCGCGGGCTTTCCGCCGGGCGCGTGCAATCGGTGGCCGTGCGGCTGATCGTCGAGCGCGAGCGGGAGATACGGGCGTTCGTCCCGGAGGAGTACTGGGAAGGGTTCGCGGATCTAGCGCGCGCCGGGGACGACGGGCCGCATCGCTTCGCCGTGACCCGGGACGGCGGCGCCGCATTCCGGCCGGACAATGGGGAGGACGCCCACGCGGCCCTCGCGCGGCTGCGGGAGGCGGCGTTCACGGTGGCGCGGCGGGAGGACCGGCCGACGACCACCGGCCCCGGTGCCCCGTTCATCACCTCGACGCTGCAGCAGGCCGCCTCCACCCGGCTTGGCTTCGCCGTGCGCAAGACGATGACCCTGGCCCAGCGGCTCTACGAGGCCGGGCACATCACGTACATGCGCACGGACTCCACGAACCTGTCGCGGCCAGCGGTGGCGGCGGTGCGGGAGTACATCGAGGAAGCCCACGGCAAGGACTACCTGTCCCCGCGTCCGGCCGTCTATGCGAGCAAGGCGGCGGCCCAGGAAGCCCACGAGGCGATCCGCCCGACGAACGTCCGCACCCTGCCGGAGGGTCTCGGCGCCTTGCCGGCGGACGAGCGCCGCCTGTACGACCTCATCTGGCGCCAGTTCGTGGCCTGCCAGATGGCCCGCGCTCGATATCTCTCCACCACGGTGGTCGCCGAGGGCAACGGTTTCGAGCTGCGGGTGCGGGGACGCATCATGCAGTTCGACGGGTACACCCGGGTGCAGGCCGCCGCCGCGCGCCGGGACGAGGACCGGCCGATCCCCGCGTTCGCGGAGGGGGAGGAACTGCGCCTGGTCGACGCCGGCGTGGTCCAGCACTTCACCAAGCCCCCGCCGCGCTTCGGCGAGGCGAGCTTGGTGCGGGAGCTTGAGAAGCTCGGCATCGGTCGCCCATCGACCTACGCGGCGATCATCTCGACGATCCAGGAACGGGGCTACGTCACCCTGGACAAGCGCCGCTTTCATGCGGAGCGGATCGGGGAGTTGGTCACCGACCGCCTCGTCGAGAACTTCGGCGACCTGATGGACTACTCCTTCACGGCGGAACTGGAGGGGGAGCTAGACCGGATCGCGGGCGGGGAACGCGGCTGGCAGGCCGTACTCGACGGATTCTACGGGGGATTCAGCGACCGCTTGGCGAAGGCCAGCGACGCCGGTGGGGGCATGCGGGCCAACGAGCCCACGGACACGAATCTCCCCTGCTCCCGTTGCGGACGGCCCATGCAGGTGCGCACCGCCAGCACGGGCGTGTTCCTCGGCTGTTCCGGCTATCGCCTGTCCCCCAAGGAACGCTGCACGAACACGCTGAACCTGATGGCCGGAGACGAGGCCGAGGACGTGGAGGAGGAGGGCGAGCGCGAGGTCGCGCTGTTGCGCGCCAAGCGCCGCTGCCCCAAGTGCGGGACGGCCATGGACGCGTACCTGGTCGACGCGAAACGCAAGCTCCACGTCTGCGGCAACAACCCGGACTGCGCCGGCTTCGAGGTGGAGCAGGGCGAGTTCCGCATCAAGGGCTACGACGGCCCGACGCTCACCTGCGACCGCTGCGGTGCCGAGATGCAGCTCCGGTCCGGCCGTTTCGGCAAGTACTTCGGCTGCACGAACGAGGATTGTTCGAACACCCGCAAGATCCTTCGCGATGGCCGCCCGGCCCCGCCGAAGGCCGACCCGGTGCCCATGCCGGAACTCGCCTGCGAGCGCGTCGACGACCACTTCGTGCTCCGCGACGGCGCGGCGGGACTGTTTCTCGCCGCCAGCCAGTTCCCGAAGAACCGCGAGACCCGGGCGCCACTGGTGCGCGAACTGAAGGCCCACGCGAACGAACTCGACCCCCGCTTCGCCTACCTCCTCGAAGCGCCGGAGGCCGATCCCGACGGCAATCCCGCCGCCGTGCGGTTCTCGCGCAAGACGCGGCAGCAGTTCGTCGCATCCGAGAAGGACGGCAAGGCCACGTCGTGGCGCGCGCTCTACCGCGATGGCCGCTGGGTGGAGGAGACCGGCAAGGCGGCGGGGCGCAAGCAGGCCCCGGGCAAGAAGAGCGCGGGTACGAAGGCCGCCGGCAAGACCACGGCCCGCCGCCGCCGGAGAAGTTGAAGACCGTCGAACCCGGGCGTGCCGGGCCTGATCAAGTCAGCTGCGGCGCAGTACCCCGACGCTCAACCCCTCGATGGCGAACTCGCGTTCCCTGAGGTCCACCTCGATTGGTTCGTAGTCGTCGTTCTCCGGCAGGAGCAGCACCTGCGCGCGGTTCGACGTCCGCCGGAACCGCTTCACCGTGACTTCGTCGTCCACGCGCGCAACGACGATCTGCCCGTTGCGCACCTCGGAGGTCTTGTGGACGGCGAGCAAGTCTCCATCCAGGATGCCCACGCCGGTCATGCTGTCGCCATGCACGCGCAGAAGGAAATCCGCAGCCGGGCGGAAGAACTCCGCCGGAAGTTCGCAGGTGTCCTCGATGTGCTCAACCGCCAGGATGGGGCTCCCGGCGGCGACGCGGCCAATGATCGGCAAGCCCGGGGGGGTGGGGAGCCGGATTCCCCGGGAGCGTCCGGGCGTCATCTCGATCGCGCCCTTGCGCGCCAGGGCGCGCAGGTGCTCCTCCGCCGCGTTCGGCGAGCGGAAACCGAATGCGCGGGCGATGTCGGCGCGGGTGGGCGGGTAGCCGTTCTCCGCGATATGCGATTGTATGAACTCGAGGATGTCGGTTTGTCTTCGGGTGAGCTTCTCCATGGATCGGCCGCCGTTGGTGTGAAGCTGGAATTATATACAGACGTGGCGAAATTGACAGTAGCCGAGTCAGCGTCGTTCGCCCATGGCCTTGGGCAGCGAGCACGCTTTACGGACCCAAGCTGGTTGCCCATACAGCAGATGGCGCTTAGAATCCGGAAAACGGACTGCGCTAGGAAGGTGTACGATGACGCAGCAAGATGCAGGGCACACTCGAGGGGGACGGTGATGCTTGAGGTCGGGGCTGGCGTTTGGGTTCCATGCACGATCTTCGGCCGCGGGGCCTTCTTCAACGAGCGGCGCGTGCAAATCCACGTCAGCGGCAATGATTGGACCGGATTCGTTGCCGAGGACAGGTTGAAGCATCGGCGCACGGAAGGCCAGGACGAGATGCTGTTGAAGGTGGTCTCTGTGTCCGACGGTGGTTTCATCGCGCTGATTCCGGGTGATTCGGTGCAACGACCCGTGTTCAAAGGGAGAATTGAGCAGGTCGCATCCACCTGACTGCACCGAAGATCGACCCTGGGTTCGCCGGCAACATCGCTCTCGAAATCGTCAACATGGGGCCTGCGGGTGTCGAGTTGCGCTCCGAAATCGATGCGCCGGCTCAACTGGTGTTCGCACGAATCAGCGAAGCGCTTTGCGAATCTGACACATACGGTTCCGCCCCGGGCCACCAATACCAGCTTCAAGACACGCCGTTGGGTCCTTCAGGCCGACGCTGAGCTGGGAAGGCACCGCGCCGCCGTCGTCAGCCGGCTTTTCGCGCAAAGCACATCAAGGGCGCCCGCCTCGCTGGGCGCCCCTGCGCTCCGAGCCGCGCCGCCCCTGGCTCGGCCCGTCCGCGTCAAGCCCGCCCACCGCCAGAGGCGCCGGGCGGGCTAGACTTGACTGCGGGAAATTGCGCAACGTTTCGGTGCCCTGACACTTGGGGGAAGCATGGCAGGCGTTCTCGACTGGTTCCTCGCACAGACTTGGACGGCGTCCGTCTTCGCCATCGTGCTGGCCAGCTTGGTCGCACGCTATGTCGTCAAGCGCGTGTTCGACCGTCTGGCGCGGCAGGCGGAGAAGACGCACAACATGTACGACGACGCGGTCCTGCACTCGGGCCGCAAGCCCATCGGGTGGGGCGTGTACCTGTTCGGCTTCTCGTGGGCGGCGGAGATCGCGGGAGAGCAGTCGGAGCAGGAGCTCTTCGAGTACGTGGCGCCGCTGCGCGAAGTGGGGGTGATCCTGCTGCTCGCGTGGTTCGCCGTGCGCTTCATCTCGTTCCTCGAAGTACACCTCGGAGACCGGACGTACGGTCCGACCCGCGTGGACCAGACCACCGCGATGGCGCTCGGCAAGCTGCTGCGCGCCTCGGTGATCATCACGGCCCTCCTGATCGTGCTCCAGAGCCTCGGCTTCAGCGTCACGGGCGTGCTCGCGTTCGGGGGCATCGGCGGCATCGCCATCGGCTTCGCCGCGCGGGACCTCTTGGCGAACTTCTTCGGGGCGCTCATGATCTATCTCGACCGGCCGTTCTCGGTGGGGGACTGGATCCGTTCCCCGGACCGCGAGATCGAGGGGACGGTGGAGGAGATCGGCTGGCGGCTCACCCGCATCCGCACGTTCGACCAGCGGCCGCTCTACGTGCCGAACAGCGTCTTCGCGAGCCTCTCGGTAGAGAACCCGGAGCGCATGAACAACCGGCGCATCTACGAGACCATCGGCGTGCGCTACGACGACATCGGGGTCCTCAAGACCATCCTCGACGAGGTGCGTGAGATGCTCCGCACCCACCCGGCCATCGATACTTCACGGACCTTGATGGTGCACTTCGTGAGCTACGGCGCGTCGTCGCTCGACTTCTTCGTCTACACGTTCACCAAGACGACGGTGTGGACCGAGTTCCACGAGATCAAGGAGGAGATTCTGTTCCTGATCGCGGAGATCGTGGAGCGGCATGGGGCGGAGATGGCGTTCCCGACGCAGACGCTGTACTTGGAGCCTCCGCCGCAACCGGAGCCGGACGGGGCGGATGACGACCGCGGTGCCGCCTGACATCGACGAATGGGGTGAGTGCCTGTACGACGCCGAAGCCGTGCGCTTCGCGATCGGCCAACTGGCCGTGCGCATCGCCCTCGATCTCGCGGACGTCCGCCCGGTGGTCGTCTGCGTGATGAACGGCGGCCTGCCGTTCACGGCGGCGCTGCTGGCGCGCTTCGCCTTTCCGTTGGAAGTGGACCACGTACATGCGACGCGCTACCGGGCGGCCGCCCCCGGCGAGCATCCTCGGGGTGCCGATCTGCAGGTTCGAGGCGTGCCGGCGCATGCCCTGAAGGGCCGCGACGTGCTCTTGGTCGATGATGTTCTGGACGAAGGCGTGACGTTGGAGCGTCTCAAGACGCTCCTCGAGGACGAGGGCGCGGCGACCGTGCGCACGGCGGTGCTGGTGGACAAGGCGGTCCCGGGGCGGACGTTCGCCGCCGATTACGTGGCCCTAGCGGCGCCGAATCGCTATCTGGTCGGCTGGGGGATGGACCACAACGGCTGGTACCGGAACCTACAGGCCATCTACGCGTTGGCGGATCCGCCGTGAGACGGCTTGGCATTGTGGGTGGCACCGGTCTCTCCGCGTTGACGGACATCGACACCGAGACCGGCCCCGAGGCGCCGGCGGAAACGCCCTACGGTGCGCCGTCGGCGATGCCGGAGCGCGGGCGTCGAGGGGGAGTGGAGGTTCTCTTCCTGCCGCGCCACGGCAAGCCGCGCACCATCCTCCCGCACCGCGTCAACTACCGCGCCAACCTGTGGCTGCTGCACGCCCTCGGCGTGGACGCCGTCATTGCTGCCTTCACCGTGGGCGGATTGGCGCGGGAATACCGGGACGCGGACCTGGTCGTGCCCCATCAGCTCATCGACTACACGCACGGGCGCGCCGACACGTTCGTCCCGGCGGGAGAGATCCGGCACGTGGACTTCACCGAACCCTTCGACGCTATGCTACGCACCGGAATGGTCGCGGCGGGCGAACGCTGCGCGCTCCAGGGGCGCCTGCACGTCGGCGGCGTCTACGGCTGCACCCAGGGGCCGCGTTTCGAGACCGCCGCCGAGATCGACCGGATGGAGCGCGACGGGTGTACGGTGGTGGGCATGACGGCCATGCCCGAGGCCGTGCTGGCGCGGGAACTCGGGTTGCCCTATGCCGGGGTTTGTTTGGTCGTGAATCCCGCCGCCGGCCGGGGCGAAGGCCCGATCACGAGCGCCGGCATCCAAGCGGCGGTGGAGCGCGGGGGCGCCGACCTGTCGCGTCTGCTAACGGCCTTCCTCGACACCCTCGACGAGGTCGGCTAGGGCGGCCGGCACCTTGAGGCGTTGCGCCCGAACGACGAGGCCGAGCCTCGGGTGGTCGAGGTAGTGGATGTCTCCCGTGCGCATGCGGCGGGTTTCGGATAGCTCGGCGTAGCCCCGTGCGTTGGGGGTGCCGGCGGCGGCATCGGATGCATCCTCGTGCAGCCAAATCTTGGCGTCGATCTCGACGAACAGGCCACGCGATACCCGCAAGGTGCCCTCGATCCGATGCAGGCCGTTCGCATCGGGCTCGAGTTGCAGCAGCACGGGCACCGACGTAGAGGGCCTCCGCATCGCTTGGAACCACCTGGCGTGATGCAGCACTTCGTAGTTGGGCGAACGGCGCATCCGGCCGACATGGGGGGTGAGGGAGAGACCGTCCACGCGCCACTGCATGCTCGCGCGGGCGAGCGCCTCCTCGAACGCGGCGAAGGCCTCGCGTACGAGGGCCGCCGTGGGCGGTGGGGGCGGGAGCGCGGGTGGTTGGGGCACTTCCGCGACCCCCTCCTCGGCCGGCGGCGGCTCGGCGACGTCGGCGTCCGGGAACACGTCGGGGATCGAGATCAGCGCCGGGTCGTCCATCCACAGCCACGCCGGGGGAAACGGCACGTCCTCGGCGGGAACCCGTTCCTCTCCGGCAGCCTCGTCGGCCGGCCACCACCAGGCGGACGGCGGTGGGTCGAAGCTGGTCAGGGGCAGTGGCAGACGGCGCGGATCGAAACGGATGATTTCCTCTTGCGTCTCGACGGACCGGTGCAGGAAGACCACCACCTCCACCTCGTGCCAGTCGTGCGCGAGCCAGTCGCGGAACTCGGGTTCGGCGGCGCCGGCGTTGAACCCGGCGGCGAGCAAGGCACCGACCACCCACGGCACCGCATCTCGTGCCACGTTCGGATTAGGCGTTGGCGGCCACACCGGCGGGAACCTGCGGCCCTAGACGCTCGAGCAGCCGCTCGACGAACTCGAAGCGCCCCTCCGGCTCGGCCAACGGCGCCGTGAAGCGCAGCGTGGCCGCGTCCTGTAGGCGAAAGGTGTCCGGTTCGGTCTGTACGAGGCGGACGACGGTCACGGGATGCACCGGCGTCTCGGCATCGAAGTCCACCCGGCCGGAACCGGCGCCCACGTCGATGCGCGCGATGCCGAGCGCCTGGCTCGCCAGCTTGATTTCCGTTGTGCGGAATAGCGCGTGGGCCGCGTCGGGCAAGGGGCCGAAGCGGTCGATCGCCTCGGCCTTGAGGTCGTCCAGGGCGTCGAAGCTGCCGGCGTTCGCGATGCGCTTGTAGAGGATCAGCCGCATGTGGACGTCCGGCAGGTAGTCGTCGGGGATCAGGGCCTGGACGTGCAGGTTCACCTCGGGACTGCCGCGCAGGGTGGGCAGCGGTTCATCCATGTCGGGGACGCGCCCCGAGCGTATCGCGTCCACGGCGCGCTCGAGCATCTCCATGTAGAGCGAGAAGCCGATCGTCTCGATCTGGCCGGACTGGTCCTCGCCGAGCAGTTCGCCGGCGCCCCGGATCTCGAGGTCGTGGGTGGCGAGGGTGAAGCCGATGCCGAGTTCCCCGGCCGCCTCGATGGCGTCGAGGCGCTTGCGGGCGTCGGCGGTCAGCACGCGCCGGTCGGGGACCATCAGGTACGCATAGGCCTGGTGGTGCGAGCGCCCGACCCGGCCCCGCAACTGGTGGAGCTGGGCGAGGCCGAACTTGTCGGCCCGGTTGATGAGGATCGTGTTGGCGTTCGGGATGTCGATGCCGTTCTCGATGATCGTCGAGCAGACGAGGAGGTTGCTGCGGCGGTGATAGAAATCGGCCATGGTGCGCTCCAGGGTGCGCTTGTGCATCTGGCCGTGTCCCACGCCGATGCGCGCCTGGGGGACGAGGGCTCGCAGTTCGTCAGCGGCGCGGTCGATGCTCGCGACCTCGTTATGCACGTAGAACACCTGCCCGCCCCGGGCGAGTTCCCGGGCGATGGCCTCGCGCATCGTCGCGTTGCGCCTCGGCACGACGAAGGTCTTGATCGAGAGGCGCTTGGCGGGCGGCGTGGCGATGATCGAGAGGTCGCGGAGGCCGCCGAGGGCGAGATTCAGCGTGCGGGGGATGGGCGTGGCCGTGAGCGCGAGCACGTCCACCTCGGCGCGGAGCGCCCGCAGGCGCTCCTTCTGCCGCACGCCGAAGCGATGCTCCTCGTCGATGATGACCAAGCCCAGATCATCGAAGGCGATGCCGGCGCCGAGCAGCCGATGGGTGCCGATCACGATGTCGATCTTGCCCGCCGCCAGGCGCTCCGCGACCGAGGTGACTTCGCCGTCCGTGCGCAGGCGGGACACGGCCTCGATCTGGATGGGCCAGTCGGCGAAGCGGTCCCGGAACGTCTCGTGGTGCTGTTGCGTCAGCAGCGTCGTCGGCGTCAGCACGGCCACCTGCTTGCCCGCGGCCACGGCCACGAAGGCGGCGCGCATGGCAACCTCCGTCTTGCCGAACCCCACGTCCCCGCAGATCAGGCGGTCGGTGGCCTTGTCGGAGCACAGGTCCTCGATCACGTTATCGATCGCGGTCTGCTGGTCGGCGGTGGTCTCGAAGGGGAACTGCTCGCAGAAGCGGGCGTACTCCACGTCCGGCTGGGCGAAGATGGTTCCGGCCCGGGCCGCGCGCCGTCCGTGTATGTCGAGTAGCTCAGCGGCGACGTCGTACGCCTTGCGGGCCGCGCGCCGCTTGGCCTTGTCCCACTGGTCCGACCCCAGACGGTGCAGCGGTGCGTGCTCGGCGTCGGCCCCGGCATAGCGCGAGATGAGGTGCAGCGACGTGACCGGGACGTAGAGTTTCGCCTCCTCCGCGTACTCCAGCAGCAGGAACTCTTGGGCGTGCCCGTCGATCTCGAGGGTCTCGAGGCCCAGGTAGCGGCCGATGCCGTGGTCGATGTGCACCACCGGCGCGCCGATCGACAATTCCGTCAGGTTGCGGATGACGAGGTCGGGGTCGATGCGGCGCGCCGTGGCACGGGCGTCGGCGTCGTCGTTGCGGCGGCCGAAGAGTTCCGACTCGGTGACGACGGCGAAGTCCGGCAGCCAGGTGCCCCGCTCGATGTCGGCGACCGCGGTGGCTAGCGGTATCCCGCGATCAAGGAATTCCTTGAAACTGCCCACGGCGGGCGGTCGCAGGCCGGCGCGGGCGAGGAACTCCTCGAGGTGCTGCGCGCGGCCCGCGGTCTGCGCGACGAGCAACACGGGCTCCTCGCGCTCCTCGAGGAAGCCGCGCAGCCGCGCCGCTTCGTCCCGGCCCCGGTGGCTCGCCGTGAGGTCGGGCAGGGGGTGGCCGTGGAAGCTCACGCGATGACGGTGCCGCGTCGCGTCCGGATCGACCTGCACGCACCCATGGGGCTTCACCAGCTTGCGCAGTTCCTCCCGCGACAGGTACAGGGCGCGCGGTTCGAGGATGGGGTGCTCCACGTCGTGGCGCAGGGACTCGTGCCGGGCGCGCAGCTCGTCCTCGAAGCGCGCCGCCTCCGTCATGGCGTCCGCGTCGAGGACGATGACGGTCGCCTGCGGCAGGTAGTCGAACAGGGTGGCCGTCTCCTCGAAGAAGAAGGGCAGGTAGTACTCGATGCCGGGATGCGGAACCCCACGGCTCACGTCCTGGTACACCGGACACCGCCGCACGTCCACGTCGAAGGTGCGGTGCCAGCGGTCGCGGAAGCGCGCGATCCCCTCGGGGTCCATCGGCACTTCCCGCGCCGGCAGCATGCGCACCGACTCAACCCGCGCCGCGGTGCGCTGCGTATCCGCATCGAACGTCCGCAGGGTCTCGATATGGTCATCGAAGAGGTCGATCCGCAGCGGCGCGCCGGCACCCATGGGGAACACGTCCACCAGGGCACCCCGGACGGCGTACTCCCCGCGCTCCGCCACGGTGCGGACGCGTTGATAGCCGGCCCGCTCTAGGCGCGTGCGTTCCCGCTCGATGTCGAAGCGCTGGCCCGTGCGCCACGTGAGGGTGTGGGCGTCCACGAACGACGCGGGCGCGAGCCGCTGCATGAGGGTCCGCACGGGAGCGACGAGCACGCCGTGCGTGAGGTCGCGCAACTCGTGCAGCGCGCTCAGGCGCTCGGAGACGATGTCCTGGTGCGGCGAGAAGTGGTCGTAGGGGAGGGTCTCCCAGTCCGGGAAGGTGCGCACCGGCACCGCGCCGGACGCGTAGAAATTGATCTCGTTGCGCGCCCGCTCGGCGTTCTCCGTGTCCCGGGCCGCGTAGAGCACCAGCGCGCCGGGCTCCGCCGCGAGCCGCGCCGTGCCGAAGCTCGCGCCGCTGCCGAAGACGGCCTGCCAGTTGTGCGCGACGTGGCGGGCGGGCGCGCTAAGGTCGGGCGGCGTGTTGGTCATCGCGGGGTGGGGCGCCTCGGGCCTGCTTGGGAAACATCCGCGCGTCTAGGGAGCGAGGCGGGAACGGGCGCGCATTCTAACGCATCGCTGGTGCGCTCCCATGCGTCTTTGGCTTACATGGTGAAGCGCCGATTTCGCACGCGTTTTGTGGGCGAATCGGAAGTGGGAAGGCGGTTGCGGGGGAGTACACTGCGCCCCATGATGCGTCACGAAACGGCTCAATACAGCAGGATCGGCGAGCCGCTCCACCACCGCGCCCGGGGACACCACTCGTGACGCCCGAGTTCTGGGCCATCATCGGCGTCGGCGTCGCGTTGGGCACGCTGATCTTGAGCGGTCAACATCGTCTGCGTGGCGAGATGGCCGCGATGGAAGAGCGTCTGCGTGGCGAGATGGCGGCGCAGGGAAAGCGTCTGGACCGCGTGGAGGCCGGTCTGGCGGAACTACGCGAACGCGTGGCCCATGTCGAAGGCGTGCTCGAGGGCCTGCGGGACGCGCTCGTGGCGAGGGGTCTACCGGAACCCCCGAAAAAAACGCGCCGCGCAACCGGCTGACAGTACGCTCCCGCGGTTCCGGCAAGCCGGATACGGGGACGGTGGGCGCGCCGTTCCGGTGGATGCGCGTCCCGCAAAGGGCTAAAATCGGCACTCTCGTGAACACTTCACCGACCTCCACGGGTTGGGCTCGCGCCTGCCCGCGCTCACCATGAAAGCCACCGATATCCGGGACCCGTCCTACTTCCACAAGGTCGTGGACTGCCAATGGGCGTGTCCGGCGCATACGCCGGTGCCCGAGTACATCCGGTTGATCGCCGAGGAACGCTACACCGAGGCGTTCATGATCAACTGGGAGTCCAACGTCTTCCCCGGCATCCTCGGGCGCACCTGCGACCGGCCCTGCGAGCCCGCGTGCCGCCGCGTCCGCACCGAGGAGAAGCCCGTCGCCATCTGTCGGCTGAAGCGCGTGGCGGCGGACCACAAGGGCGACATCACCCCCTACCTGCCACCCGTCCCCAAGCACAAGAACGGCAAGCGCATCGCCATGCTCGGTGCCGGCCCCGCGTCGCTGGCCGTGGCGCGGGACCTGCTGCCCTTCGGCTACGAGATCGACATGTTCGACCGGGACCCGGCCGGCGGCGGCATGATGCGCAGCCAGATTCCCGCGTTCCGCCTGCCGGCGGACGTCCTCGAGGAAGAGGTCGACCTCATCCTCGACATGGGCGTGAACGCCCGCTTCGGCCATGAGATCACGAGCATGAAGGCCATGCTCGACATGGACTACGACGCGTACTTCGTCGGGACCGGCGCCCCGCGTGGCCGGGACCTCGACCTGCCGGGCCGCCAGGAGGTGGACGCGCACATCTCCATCGGCATCGACTGGCTGTCGAGCGTCGCCTTCGGCCACACGACGTCCATCTCCGGCAAGGTGATCGTGATGGGCGGCGGCAACACCGCCATGGACTGCTGCCGCACCTCCAAGCGCCTCGGCGCGGAGTCCGTCACGGTCGTCGTGCGCTCCGCCTTCGAGGTGATGAAGGCATCGGAGTGGGAGAAGGAAGAGGCGATGGACGAGAACATCCCCATCGTCAACAACCGCCCGCCGAAGGAGTTCGTACACGAGAACGGCAAGCTGAAGGGCGTCGTCTTCGAATGCGTCAAGCCGGTGCGGGACGAGGCGAGCGGGCGTCTCCGCTACGAGCCCACGGGGGAGCCGGACGTCTACATGGAGTGTGACCACATCCTGATGGCGATCGGCCAGGAGAACCACTGCCCCTGGATCGAGCGGGACATCGGCCTCGAGTTCGACAAGTGGGACTGCCCCGTGCTCGACGAGGTCACCATGCAGTCCACCCATCCCAAGGTCTTCTTCGGCGGCGACTCCGCGTTCGGCCCCGAGAACATCATCTGGGCCTCCGCCCACGCGCACCAGGCCGCCATCTCCATCCATCTCTTCTGCCAGGGCAAGGACCTGAAGCAGGACCGCCCGCCCGAAGGCGTGAACCTCATCAGCCAGAAGATGGGCATGCACGAGTGGAGTTATGACGCGGAACACGATCCCGCGAAGCGCTTCATCGTCCCGCACGCGGAGAAGCGCCGCGCCCTCGGCAACATCAAGGTGGAGGTGGAACTCGGCTTCGACCGCGCCCTCGGCTTGAAGGAGGCCCAGCGCTGCCTGAACTGCGACGTGCAGACGGTGTTCACGGAGGGGCTCTGCATCGAGTGCGATGCCTGCGTGGACATCTGCCCGATGGACTGCATCACCTTCACCTCGAACGGCGAGGAGGCGGACCTCCGCGCCCGGCTGACGGCACCGGCCCCGAACGCCGAGCAGGACCTCTACGTGTCGGAGGACCTACCGACCGGGCGCGTGATGGTGAAGGACGAGGATGTCTGCCTGCACTGCGGCCTGTGCGCCGAACGCTGCCCGACGGCCGCCTGGGACATGCAGAAATCGGTCGTGCACATCCCGCAACTCGGGACTTATGCGGGATGACCGCGAGGATGACCACCTACAACGACTTCGTCATCCGCTTCGCGAACGTCAACGGTTCGGGCTCCGCGAGCGCGAACGGCATGTTCGCGAAGGCGCTCTTCCGCATGGGCGTGCCGCTCGCGACGCGCAACATCTTCCCGTCGAACATCGAGGGCCTGCCGACCTGGTTCGAGGTGCGGGTCTCCGAGGCGGGCCACCGTGGCCGGCGCGAGGGCGTGGACCTCATGGTCGCCATGAACGCCGAGACCTACGCCGAGGACGTCGCGTCGGTGGTGCCGGGCGGCTACCTGCTCTACGACAACTCGAAGGGGCTCGACCGGCGTCTCTTCCGCTCCGACATCACCGAGATCGGCATCCCGATCTCGAAGCTCATCCTGCCGGAGTTCGCGGACCCGAAGCAGCGCAAGCTGTTCAAGAACATCGTCTATCTCGGCGCGCTGTCCGCCCTGCTCAACATCGATTTCGACGTGATCACGGGCATGGTCTCCACGCAATACCGCGGCAAGGACGAACTCATCGCGCCGAACATCCACGCCCTCGAGCTGGGCCGGGGCTATGCCCGGGAGTACCTCGAGTGTCCGCTGCCGATCCAGGTGCGGCGCACCGCCGGGCTCGGCGACAGCATCATGATCGACGGCAACGCCGCGGCGGCCCTGGGCGCGATCTACGGCGGGGCCACCATCTGCGCGTGGTATCCGATCACGCCCTCCACCTCGATGGCCGAGGCCTTCGAGAAGTACGCGGGGCAGCTGCGCACCGATCCGGACACCGGCCAACGCAAGTTCGCCGTGCTACAGGCGGAGGACGAACTCTCCGCCATCGGCATCGTCATCGGCGCGGGGTGGAACGGCGCCCGGGCCTTCACGGCCACGAGCGGCCCGGGACTGTCGCTGATGTCGGAGTTCCTGGGGCTCGCCTATTTCGCGGAGATCCCCGCCGTGCTGTTCGACATCCAGCGCGCCGGTCCCTCCACGGGCATGCCGACGCGGACGCAACAGGGCGACGTCCTGATGGCCGCGTACGCCTCCCACGGCGACACCAAGCATCCGCTGATGTTCCCGGCCACGCCCAAGGAGTGCTTCGAGTTCGCCGCGGACGCCCTCGATCTCGCGGACCGGCTGCAGACGCCCATCATCGTGTTGTCGGATCTCGAAGTCGGCATGAACGACAACCTGTCCGAGGCGCTGACCTGGGACGACGACCGCCGCTACGACCGCGGCAAGGTGCTCTCCCGGGACGATCTCGACGCCATCGAGGAGTTCGGACGCTACGTCGACGTGGATGGCGACGGCATCGGCTACCGCACCCTGCCGGGCACGCACCCGACCAAGGGCGCGTTCTTCACCCGGGGCACCTCCCGGGACGCCTATGCCCGCTACACGGAAGCTCCGGAGGCCTACACGGAGAACATGGACCGGCTGCTCGTGAAGTGGCGCACGGCGGCGTCCCTCGTGCCGGCCCCCGAGATCTCGGGGCACGGCCACCGCGTCGGCATCATCTTCTACGGCAGCACGGCCATGCCGATGGGCGAGGCCATGGAGCGCCTCGCCGAGGACGGCGTGCAACTCGATGCGATGCGCATCCGGGGCTTCCCCTTCAGCCAGGAAGTGACGGATTTCATCCACCAGCACGAGTTCGTCTTCCTGGTGGAGCAGAACCGCGACGCGCAGATGAAGACCCTGCTCGTCAACGAGACCGGCGTCGACGCCGCGAAGATCGTGCCGGTGCTCTACTACGGCGGCATGTCCATCTCGGCGGACATCATTCAGTCCAGCGTGCTCGATCACTACGAGAAGATGCGGCGGCCGAGGCTGTGGGCCGTCGGCCACGGGACGCGCGGCGGCACCCCGCGCATGCACGCGGCCATGAGCCCGGGCACCCCCGGCGGAGACTCGGTCGCATGAACGCACTGGTGTCGCCCAGCATCGAGGGGATCGCCCCATGACCTTCGTCGCCAAGCCCCGCGTCCATCACCCGCTGCTGCCGACCAACGAGATCGGGCTGACGCGGCGCGACTACGAGGGCCTCGTCTCCACCCTGTGCGCCGGCTGCGGCCATGACTCCGTGAGCGCCGCGATCGTGCAGGCGTGCGCGGAGCTCGCCATCCCGCCGCACCAGTTCGCCAAGGTGTCGGGCATCGGGTGCTCGTCGAAGACGCCGAGCTACTTCCTCGGCAACTCCCACGGCTTCAACTCGGTACACGGCCGCATGCCCTCCGTCGCAACCGGAGCGAACCTGGCCAACCGCGAGCTCTACTGCATCGGCGTCTCCGGCGACGGCGACTCGGCCTCCATCGGCATCGGCCAGTTCGCCCACATCGTGCGCCGCCGCATCAACATGCTCTACATCGTCGACAACAACGGCACCTATGGCCTGACCAAGGGCCAGTTCTCGGCGACCAACGACAAGGGCTCCACCAGCAAGAAGGGCGTGCCCAACCTCTACGAGCCCATCGACCTCGTCTCGATGGCGCTCCAGATTGGCGCGAGCTTCGTGGCGCGGAGCTTCTCCGGCGACAAGGCGCAGCTCGTCCCGCTCATCAAGGCGGGCCTGCTGCACCGGGGCTTCGCCTTCATCGACGTGATCTCGCCCTGCGTCGCCTTCAACAACCACAACGGCTCCACCAAGAGCTACGACTACGTGCGCACCCGGGGCGCGAGCGTGGTGGCGGCGGACTTCATCGCGGCGGGCGAGGAGATCACCGCGGACTACGCACCGGGCGAGTTGGAGACCGTGCGGATGCCCGACGGCTCCCGCCTGCACCTGCGCAAGCTCGACGAGAGCTACGACCCGCACAGCCGTGCCCACGCCCTGGAACACGTGCTCGAAGCCCAGCAGGACGGCGAGGTGGTGACCGGGCTCCTCTACGTGGACCCGGACGCCAGCGACTGCCACGAGATCCTCGACACCGTGGAGACGCCGCTGAACGCGCTCGGAGAAGCGGACCTCTGCCCCGGCTCCGAAGCGCTCGAGAAGGTCAACGCCAGCCTGCGGTGAGGGGCATCTCGGCCCTGCGTGCGTCGGGGCCGGGACGCGACTACGAACGTGAGCGAAGCCACTGGTTCCCGATATCCGCTGCGACTGCCGGCATCATTGAAGCAGACGGTGATGCGTCTGGCGAAGGACGATGGTGTGTCCCTCAACCAATGGATTGCCACGGCGGTGGCGCAAAAAGATCGGCGCCGTGGAGACCGCCGCTGATTTCTTCGAGCGCCGTGCCATGAGGTCTATGCCAGACGCGCCCCATAGCCGGCCCGGCACCTCGCATACGCTCGGTATCGGCTCGCCTCCGGCCCAGCCCCGCCGTCCTTGCCCGGAACAGCCGCCTGCGGTCGCGAATGCTCCCTCCGGCGGATGTCCCTCGCAAGGCTTGCAGCGTCTTCTCGAGCGCGCGCCGAATGTGCCGCCGCAACCCGGCGATGAACGCCCTGACGCCTGAGTGCCGGGTTGCTTGCACGCTGACGGCTCGGGTATCTCGACGGTGAGCCAGGGCACACCCATCCTAGGGAACGTCTGAACAAGCCCGTCCGTGGGCTTGTTCAGGTCGCAAGGCAAAAGCGCGGTTTCGCCTTGCTCCATAGATTCAATGGCTTACGCCATCGAATCTGGCGGCACATCCCTGTGCCGCGCTAGGGAAGGTCTTAATCAGACCTTCCCTAGTCCTTGACGACGGGCCCGGCTTAGTCGATTCGCGCCCGAGTTTTCGCAGCGCGAAAACTCGAACGACCGAAGGTCGCCCTTGCCGACCGCAAGCCCTGTCTCGGATAATACGCGGCCCCCGCTCCCGGAAGACGACGAACCGACGTGTCACTACCGAGTCTCGACGACTATTTCCCCGACTGGAAGGAACGCGAAGCGCTGGCGGAGGCGATGATCCCGCTCATCGGCCGGCTCTACCGCAACAACGTCGTCACCTACTGTTACGGAAAAGCGCTCAATAATCAGAGCGTTACGCAGCTCATGACGGCGCACCGCTACGTGCGCCAGGTGGCCCACAACGAGCTCTCGGAGTTCGAGAGCTACCCGATCCTCGACGCCCTGTCGAAGCTCGACCTCGGCCCGTCCCACGTCGATCTCGGCAAGCTCACCGTGCGCTACATGGAGGAGGTGGAGACGAACGGCGGCATCACGCCCGGAGCCTTTGTCGAGCGCGAGTGCGCGGAGATCATCGGTCGGCACGTGCCGCCCCTGGAACAGCCCCAGGACATCGTCCTCTACGGCTTCGGGCGGATCGGCCGCCTGCTGGCGCGGCTCCTGATCGAGAAGACCGGCGGCGGCGACCAGTTGCGGCTGCGCGCGATCGTCGTGCGCAAGGGCGCGGACAACGACCTCGACAAACGCGTGAGCCTCTTGCAGCGGGACTCCGTTCACGGTGGCTTCCAGGGCACGATCCGCATCGACCACGAGAACAGCAGCCTCATCGCGAACGGCAACGTCGTGCGCATGATCTACGCGAACGACCCGTCGTCCGTGGACTACGAGCAGTACGGCATCTCGAACGCCATCGTCATCGACAACACCGGGGTGTGGCGGGACGAGAAGGGCCTCGCCCAGCACCTGCAAGCGAAGGGCGTGGCCCGGGTGATCCTGACGGCCCCCGGCAAGGGTGCCATCAAGGACATCGTCTCCGGCGTGAACTCGCACCTCATCAACCAGAACGATCGGCTGCTCGCCGCGGCGTCCTGCACCACCAACGCCATCGTCCCGGCGATGAAGGCGATGAACGACGAGTTCGGCGTCGAGCATGGCCACATGGAGACCGTCCACGCCTACACCAACGACCAGAACCTGACCGACAACTTCCACAAGAAGAACCGGCGGGGACGGGGCGCGCCCCTCAACATGGTCATCACGGAGACCGGGGCGTCGTCCGCGGTCGCGAAGCTGCTCCCGGAACTCGAGGGCAAGCTCACGGGCAACGCCATCCGGGTGCCCACGCCCAACGTCTCCCTCGCCATCCTGAACCTGACGCTGGAACGGGAGACCACGCACTCCGAGGTCAACGAGTACCTCCGCCACACGGCGCTACATTCCTCGCTGCAGCGCCAGATCGAATATACGGACTCCCCGGAAGTCGTCTCGTCCGACTTCGTCGGCCGCCGCTACGCCTGCACCATCGACGGCGGCGCCACCATCGTCGACAAGAACCGGGTCGTCCTGTACGTCTGGTACGACAACGAGTTCGGCTACGCCTGCCAGGTGATCCGGGTGGTCCAGAAGTGGGCCGGCATCAGCTATCCCCTCATACCGGGAGACGTGGCCAAGACGGGCTTCGGTTAACCACGCCGCGGCGAGACGCCGCCCGACACGCATGACTACGCTGGCGACGGATCGTCTGAACATACGCCCCTTCGCGTTGGACGACGCGGAGGTGCTGCACGCCTTCTGGACGAATCCCGAAGTGCGGCGCTATCTCTGGGACGACCGCATCCTGCCGATGGAAACGGTGCGGGAGATCATCGCCTCGAGCATCCGGGACTTCGAGGAGCGCGGGTTCGGCTTCTTTTCCCTCGATCTCAAGGCGACCGAACCCGTCATCGTCGGCTTCTGTGGCTTCCGGATGTTCGAGGACGGCGATCAGATCGAGCTGCTCTACGGCATCCTGCCGGACTACTGGGGCGAGGGCTTTGTGACGGAGGCCGCCCTCGCCGTACTCCGATTCGGCTTCCACGAGTGCGGCATGGAGCGCGTGATCGCCGCGACGGACACGCCCAACCAGCGCGCGGTGCGGGTGCTGCAGCGGCTCGGCATGTCGTTCGAGGAACGCCGGGTGTGGCGCGGCCTCGACACGGTGTTCTACGCCATCACCGCCCAAGAGTTCGCGGAGCGCTGACATGCATGTTGGCGTCCTGGGTCTTGACTTCCACCTCCCCGGCTGCGCGTCGCTGAAGGAGAAGCGCCGGCGCCTCCAACGCCTGCGCGACAAGTTCGGCCGCGTGCCGAACCTCGCCATCTGCGAGAGCGGACACCAAGACGTACACCAACGCGCGCGGTGGTCGGTCGTGGCCGTGGCGTCGAGCGCGACGGTGGTGGAGGGCCTCCTGGGCGACGTCGAACGCTGGGTGGACGAGCGGCTCGACGCCATCGTCATCGGCGTGGAGCGGGACGTGCTGACGTGATCGTGCTGATCGGGGCCGTCGCCGCGCTGGCCGTACTCGGCATCTGGCTGCTGCGCGTGCGCACGAGCCGGCGCCGTTGGATCACGGCGTTGCACCTGCCGGGCATCTGGGATCTGGACGAGGCGAGCACACCCACCGTGCTTGAGTTCTCCGGGGCGTCCGAGCAGGGCCAATACCTCGTGCGTTCCGGCGCGTCCGAGGAAGCGGGCGCGTGGCGGATCGCCGGCCGCAACCTCGTGCTCGTGCCGGACCCGGATGGCCCCGCCGTCGAATACGAACTGCGCGTGTTCGGGCCGGGCTCCATCGGCATCCACGGACCGGGACGCGAGCGGCACGTCTATCTGCGGCGCGGGGACAACGTGGTGCCGATCCCGCGCCGCTCCTGACGACGCTGACGATGCAGGGGGACGGGCCGTTGCGGGAACTCGTGGAAAGCGGCCTCGCGTTGGTGCGCCGGGTCTCGGACCTCCTGCCCGCCGCGGACCGCATCGATTGGGCGACGACCCGCGCGGCGGCTTGGCGGAGCGATTTCGGCGGACGCTTCGAACCCCTCGCCCACCTCGACGACATCGAGCTAGACGACCTGCTCAGCGTGGATCGCCAGAAGGAGCAGCTCGAACGCAACACGGCGCAGTTCGTCGCCGGCCATCCCGCCAACAACGCGCTCCTCTGGGGTGCCCGGGGGACGGGCAAGTCTTCTCTGATCCACGCGCTGCTGAACCGGTACGCCCAGGCGGGCATGCGGCTCGTCGAGGTCGACAAGCGGGCGCTCGCCGGCATCTCCGACATCGCGGCGCGGTTGCGCGACGAGGCTTTTCGCTTCGTCATCGTCTGCGACGACCTCTCCTTCGAGGCGGACGACGCCTCGTTCAAGGAGTTGAAGAGCGCGCTGGAGGGCTCCGTCTTCGCGCGTAGCGAGAACGTCCTCATCTACGCCACGTCCAACCGCCGCCACCTGATTCCGGAGTACATGTCCGACAACCTCGAAGCCGGGCACCGGGGCGGCGAGATTCACGACGGCGAAGCGGTGGAGGAGAAGATCTCGCTATCGGACCGGTTCGGGCTGTGGCTCTCCTTCTATCCGTTCCGGCAGGACGAGTACCTCGACGTGGTCCAGCATTGGCTCGGCCGCCTTGCCGAGCGGCATGGGGCGCGGTGTCCGTGGACGGAGGAGGTTCGGAAGGCGGCCCTGCAATGGGCGTTGGCCCGGGGTGTGCGGAGCGGTCGTACGGCGCAGTACTTCGCGCGGCATTGGGTGGGGCAGGCGCTGCTGGAACGCGCTAGGGAGGGGTAACCCGCACCGCTACTCCCGCCAGGTGAGGACCTCCCCCTCCCCGGTCATCATCACCGTGCCTGGCATCACGCGCAATCGCCAAGGGGTCAACCGCAACGCCGCGAACGCCTCGCTGTCCGGCCCCTCCCACATCGGAATGATCGCCGGGTCATAGCCCACCGGCTCCGGTCCCGACTTGAAGCGCTCCCAGACCGCCTCCCGCGTCGGCAGGTCGAATGCCCACTCCGCCCGGCACTCCGCCACGCACGTGTCCTGATTCGCCGCCCAATAGTTGCACGAGACATGCGGGCTGGCGTGGAGGTGCGCCCGCTTCGTCGCCGTCGGCGCGGTGGCGATCCAGCCGGTGAGCGTGCCGTTCTCCCACTGCCAGATGGGATGCAGCACGCGCGAGCGGGGCCGGCCGGCGGCGTCCACCGTGGCCACCGTGCACCACACGATGCGGTGGGCCATGGCGACGAAGGCGGGGGCGATGTCGGGGAGGGTGGTGGGCAAGGGGTTCCTCCTGCCGTCGACATGACGGACGTGGATGTGGGCAACTGGGGTTGCGTCTGAGAAGTGCATGGTAGCGCATTAATCAGAAGTCCCCGAAGCAGCGTTTTATCGGAAACGGAACGTAGCCCGATGGTCGGCGAGTGGCGTCCGGGAATGGACGATGGGTTCTCGTGGCACTTGGCGACGGCTCACTACGCGGACCTCGCTCCGGCAGGCACGCGATCAGTCCCATCCGTTGAGGTGCGGTTGCATCGCTTCCTTGAATAGCCCGATCCACTCAAGTGTCCAACCACGGACGTCATCCCAATCACTCCGGGCGTGTACGTCGGTTTCGTTGGGGTAGTAGCGTGCCACTCGACTCGCCCTACTTTGCTCAAGCGGCTCCCACTCGAGCGGAAGATCGAACGTCTTCTCGATTTCCGCACGCCTCTCCGCGAGCCCTTCGAAACGTCGAGCGACCTCTTCCTTGTCCTTTCCGTCGACGTAGAGTTCGAACCGGAAACGCGGTCGACCATCCAGGCGACAGAAGTTCGCAGAATAGTGGAAGCCCGGGGTACGGGAGGGGAAATTCATGTAGTGTCGTTTCGACGGTGTTTTGGCGCGGCTCCAGCCAGGATACCGTTCGTGGAAGGCAGGTAGAAGCTCAGCCCAGAAGTCACGGTAAGCCGCTGACAACTCATCGAGATTCGCGGCGTGCACGCTTCGGACCCATTTGTCGGGCTCAACGACGACCTCCAACTGCGGCGCTGGCATCGATTCGCCAATCCTCCAGACTCTGAGAGCGATCCCGAAGAAACTCACGGAGTCGCGGCTGTTGGCGTTCAGCCACTGGAGAGCGGAACGATGTTCCTGACGAAACGTTTCCGCGACCAGCACGGCATGTGACGCGCCGAGTCCAGCGGCGTAAGTGATGATCTTGCCTAGGTGGTCGTGATCCGTGTTCCCGATCATGTTTTCGACGACGACGTGCTCCCCGGTGTTGGCGTCATGAAGAAGGAGGTCGGCGCTGAACGGTCCGACCGCCACCTCTGAGCCGTCCAGCTCCAAGTCCATCCCCAGTGCGCGACCGAGCGCTCCAAGGTTGTCGGCTAGCCAAGGCGTGAGGTCGCGTGCTTCGTCCGGCCACACGTCTCGGATCGGGACCGGCTCCAGTTCCCCGATAGTATTCGTCAATGTCACCTGCACTCTCCGATTGTCCGCGTCCACCTGGTCCTAGTCCCAGCTAGCACTCTCGGTCCGATCAGTCCAAGGCCGGCGACAGTATCGGCGATGTTCGACAAGTTTCGGGCAGACTAGGCTGGCCGATACGTTCCGGGTTGATCCGCTCCCGTAGGCAGTTCGTCCGATTTGTGGTTGGTGTCCCGAGGCACTGCCTTGAGTGCTCGCGGTATGGCGGCATATGCTTCGTCGTGTGGACCGACGGCGATGGGTATAGCGCCGCCGTCCTCGTAGACCTTGAACACGAACCGATACTTGTCATTGAGTCGGATCGAGTAAACGTCGTCGTAGCCCTCCAACTTCTCGTAGCGACGACCGGGGGGAACGTTGCCAGCGAGGAGTTGCTCAACGGCAGACGCCAGTTGATTTTTCATTTCGGCCGGCATCTTCGAAAGGCTCTTCTTGAAACGCCGAGGTGCCTCTCTGAACCGCCGTATGGGGTCACGCATCATGCCAATTTAGGCTAGTCCTCTAGGGCGGCCGCTAGCCACTCCTTGCCGGATTGGAAGACGCGATCACCGACCGGTTCCTTGAGGCCATCGGCGATGAGCACCGCCCATCGAATATCCTGCATTGAGGCGATCAGTTTTGCGTTGAGGTCGCACAAACGATCAAACTCCCGGAAGAGATCGTCGGCAAATTGGTCGCGGATCCCGGCTTTGCGCAACCTATCGCGAGCGACGTTCAACTCGCCTAGTACGTCGTTCAAGAAGGACTCCGCAGTCTCCAGCAAGTCTGTCCCTTGGCCTTCCGGGTCTGAGAGTTCGACGGGAGCTGTCGCCTTGACTATCTCCAAGAGACGCTCGCTCGCCAAGTAGAGGGTTGCGCACGCGCCTGACGCCTCTCGTATTTTCTTCGTAGTTTCAGCGACGAGCTTATGGGCCAGGTTGTGACGACGCATCACGTCGTTGGCAACCGATGGTGCTTCGGGCACTCCAAGTGCGGTCGCGACCTTAGGCAAGGTTTCCGCAAAGTCCCTGACTTCGGCGTTTAGCATCAGCAAGTCCTCCGAATCCGGCGATTCTCCCAGCTACTGCACAAGTGCGCAATCCGGCCCGTCTCGTACACTTCCGTCGCCGTCTGCTCGCTAGCGGAATTTCCGTAATATAATCAATGCGTTAGAACAACGCATGTGGCGTCCCCTAGGGGAGTCGAACCCCTGTTACTGGGATGAAAACCCAGTGTCCTAGGCCTCTAGACGAAGGGGACGCAGGCGCGAAAGGCGGGCATTCTAAGGGCGGGTGGGAACTGGTTCAACCTCCTCCGTGCGCTCGCGTGCCGCAGGGCGGACAACGGCACGGCGAATCGTCTGCGACTGGCCAATGCGCAAGAGTGCAGCGAGAACGCGCCCCGGACGCCAGCGGCACCCCCGACCGCCCGATCTAGGCCACGGGCCGAAAGAGGCTCAGTTTCCGTGGTTTGAACGCCCGGTGCGCAGGGCCAATTGTAGCGCAGGAGGGCGGCGGTGCCCTCTGGCCGGCACGATCAGTCCCATCCGACGCATCACCAAAGCGGTCCCGGCCCGCCCGACGCCCCGGGGAAGGAACCCCGAGCGAAACTCCCACACCCCCAACCTGATAGCCTCCCCCCGTCCCCTCCCACCGGACCCCAACCCTGCGCCCCCTCCACTACTACCTCGTCGGCACCAGCGGCTGGTTCGTCTCAAACGGCATCCAGACCGTCATGTTCGCGTGGCTCGTCACCATCGTCCTGCACGAGTCGCCGGCTATGGTGGGCGTGGCGCAGACCGCGATGCTCGTGCCCGCCATGCTCCTGATGCTCATCGGCGGCAGTGTCGCAGATCGCTATGGCGGGCGGCGGGTGGCGGTCATCTCGCAGGTGGCGGCGACGGTGCCCGTGGTGGCGCTCTGGGTGGTGCTGTCCCGCGAGAACCTCACGTTCGGCTTCATGATCGCCTTCGCGGTGGCGATGGGGTGTGCCCAGGCGTTCCTGACACCGGCGCGGGACGGCCTCCTGAACCAAGTCGCGGGACGCCACATTCAGCGCACGGTGGCGCTCGTGACGCTGGTGCAGTTCGGCATCCAGATCGTGGCGTTCCTTGTGGCGGGACAGGCGGACCGGGTGGGTGGCGGCCCCGTCGTCCTCGTGCAGGTGGCTGCCCTCGTCATCGGAACGGTGGCGCTCGCACGGGTGGCCGTGCCGGCAATTGTCGCTCCGCGAAGCGCGACTTCCGGATCCGTCCTACGCGAACTCACAGATTCTGTGGCACGCGGCTTCCGCACGGTCATGAGTTCCCCGTCGATGCGCGTCGTCGTCTTGCAGAACTTCGCCTTGGGCATCTTCTTCATGGGGCCGTACGTGGTCGCGATTCCCCTGCTGGTGCGGGAAACGTACGACGGCACCGCCGCTGACCTGGCGTGGCTCAGCACGGCGAACGCCGTGGGGCTGGTCCTGGCGGTGTGCGTGCTGCTGTGGGTGGGCGACATCCGCCGTCAAGGAAGGCTGCTCCTGCTCACCACCGGCATCGGCGCGGTGGCGTTGGGCTTGGCCGGCGTCGGGCTGGAGTTCCCCGCTTTCGTGGTCTGCATCGGCGCGTGGGGCTCGTGCGCGGGCCTCGGTATGAGCATGGCGCGCACGATCATGCAGGAGCAGGCGCCGCCGGATCAGCGCGGGCGCGTGATGGCGTTCTTCTCCTTCTCGTTCATGTCCTCGGCGCCGTTGGGAACGTTGCTGTCCGGGCTCATGGTGGAGTGGTGGGGCGCGGAGCGGGTGCTCGTGGTTTCGGCCGTCGCGATGCTGGTGGCGATCACGGCGGTTGGGTTCGCGTCGCGGCTTTGGTGGCTGGATGCGCGAGCGGTACGGGAGGCGCGGGAAGCCGCCGCCGGCTGACCGGGCGGAGGCCGAAACGGTATCATTGCGCCTCCATCCCTAGGAACCCGAGGAAGTATGTTGTCAGGACCGACTTGGAGCCGTCGCCGCTTCGTTGCCGCCGCCGCTGGGGGCCTCGCCGTCATCCCCGCAGTGAACCTGTTTGGACAGGAAGCAGCCTCGCGGCTCGATGAGAGCGATCCCGTAGCCCTGGCGTTCGGCTATCGCCACGACGCGGATGCGGTCGATACGGCCCGCTTCCCGAAGCGCGCGACGGAGGAGGGCAAGACCCAGTTCTGCGACAACTGCCTCCACTACAAGAACGCGGAGGAGGTCGACGGCTGGGCGCCCTGCGCCCTCTTCCCCGAACCGGGAGCGTCGCCGCCTAGGGGGCGGCTCGTCGCGGCCAAGGGCTGGTGCAACGTCTGGGTGGCGCAGCCCTAATCTCGCGCGGAGGCTCCGTGCTCGTGCGCCGCGTCTCGCCGGAGGCGGGGCGTTACTGATAACCTCGCGGCATGCTCGCCCGCACCGCATCGGAGAACCCAGACGCCACCCACTCGCACTGCGCCGTGTTCCAGTGGGAGAAGAAGAGCCGCGTCGCCGGGTCCGGGTGCAGGGCGAGCCGTTCCGGGAACAGGTTCCAGTCCGTCAGGCACGGCGTCGGGGGACGTATGTAGCGCTCGGTGCGCGGGAGCGCACTCGGTAGCCAGCCGCCGCGCGCGTAGTACTGATGCCAAGTGCGCCGTCGCCGTTGGCCGTCGCCGTCGAGGCGGCAGTGCCAGGTGGCGGTGTCGTAGAGGATGCACGTGCCGGCCGCCGCGAATAGCGGCACCTCCTCGTAGGCATCCCCGAGCGTCTCGTAGGCGTCCCGCAGCGTCTCGAAACGATTGCTCCTCGGCACCACGCAGAAGGCCGGCGTGCCCGGTTCCACGTCCGTGAGGTAGTGTACGGCGCACAACCAGTCCACGGGCATGTAGGGCTTGCGCGTGAAGCGGTCCGGCCGGGTGGCGTCGTGGTGGAAGTTCTGGCTGCCGAGCCCGGCGTGTTCCGGCGTCTCGCGGAAGTTGAATTCGCTGAAGCGCGCGCGGTCCTCGCCGCCCAAGAGCCGACAGACGGCGGGGTAGGAACTCGGGTGCCGGGTGTAGGGATCCAGTTCCGGGTAGTCGAGCAAGGGCTGCGAGAAAATCAGGCCCTGGTGCCGGTGGTGGGGTTTGCGCGGCCCGAGGCCCCAGGCTTCGGGACGCTCCTCCTGCGTGCGGTCGTAGAACTCGTTCAGGTGCCCGAGTTCCGCCGGAGAGAGGCAGGCCGCGATCACGACGTAGCCGTGCTCCGCGAAGAACGCGTCGATGCCGTCGAGATCGGTCGGGGGAAAGTGCGGCGGCGGGGCTTCGGCGATGCGGCCGAAACCCTGGTCCGCGAGGGCGGCGTCGCCGGAACGGTTCGGCTGCTTCTCGAGCCGGACGCGGGCGGGCATGGGGCTTCCAGGAGACCTCGTTTGTGGGGGCTGGCGCGGCATCTTACCGTGATCCGGTCGGAAGTCCGCCCCGCGTCGGGCGCCCGGCGACCCACTTCCTGCCACGCGCCTTCCATGAAACACTGCCCCCCACGGACGGTACCCGGCGACGCCGGGTCGGGAGCCCCAGGTCATGCACGAACTCTCGATGGGTACGTTGCTGCTGATCATCGTCGTGCTGACGATCATGTCCGCGTATTTCGCGGGGTCCGAGACGGCGATGATGGCGCTGAACCGCTATCGGCTCCGGCACCTGGCGAACGAGGGCCACCGCGGGGCGCGCAAGGCGAACCGCCTGCTGAAACGCCCGGACCGGCTGCTCGGCGTCATCCTGGTCGGCAACAACGTCGTGATCTTCCTCACCGCCTCGTTCGCGACGGAGGTCGCCAACCGCATCGTGGGGGACACGGCCGGTCCCTTCATCGGCGCGGTCGTGCTGACGGTCTACATGCTGATCTTCGCCGAAGTCACCCCGAAGACCGTGGCGGCGGCGCGGCCCGAGTCCCTCGCCTTCCCGTCGTCGTACATCCTGCAGCCGCTCCTCACCATCTCCCATCCGGTGGTGATCTTCGTCAACTGGATCAGCAACCTGCTGGCCGCGCCGATGATCGCGCGGGCGGAGGAGAAGTCCGAGCAGCTCTCCGTCGCCGAACTCAAGACGGTGCTGAACGAACACACAACGCTCCCCCCGGAGCGGCAGGCCATGCTGGTGGGCATCCTGGATCTGGAGAGCACCACGGTGGAGGACATCATGGTGCCCCGGGCCGGGATCGTCGGCATCGACATCGACGACGATCCGAGCACCATCCTGGAAGCCATCGAAAACGCCCAGCACACCCGCCTGCCCGTGTACCGGGAACATATCGACAACGTGGTCGGCATCCTGCACCTGCGCCGCGCGGCGCGTTTCGCGGGGGAGACGTTCCGCAAGGCCGATCTCCTACGCGAGACCGAGGATCCGTACTACGTCCCCGCGAGCACGGCGCTGCACACGCAGCTCTACAACTTCCAGAAGCAGAAGCGGCGCGTCGCCCTGGTGGTGGACGAGTACGGCGGCATCCAGGGCATGACCACGCTGGAGGACCTGCTCGAGGAGATCGTCGGCGAGTTCACCACGGACTTCACGTCGCGGCTCGGCGACGTGCGGCGCGAGGACGATGGCTCGTACCTCATCGATGGCAGCGCCTTGGTCCGGGACGTGAACCGGGCGTTGGAGTTGGAACTCCCGACGGATGGCCCGCGCACGATGAACGGCCTCGTCCTGGAGCACTTGGAGTCGTTCCCGGACGGCAACGTCAGCATGCGGGTCGGCTCCTACGTGCTGGAGACGGTGCGCATGGCGGAGAACCTGGTGCGCACGGTGCGCGTGACCGTGGTGGCGGAGGGTGGAGAGTAACACCCAAACGTGCGTGGGCCCTTGGATTGCCTCGACCGACCTCGGTCGCGTTGCGTCTGCCGCCGGCAGGTCTTACGGCGCGGGCGCGTAGGCCACCATCGAGGAACGCCCGAGCCATGTACGATGGTGGGGTTGTTGGCGTGGGAATCCGCTTGGCTTGAAGGAGACTGATCATGCACCGCGTTTCGGGGACGAGACTTCCCTGGCTTGCCGCGCCGGTCCTGTGGTGGTGCGCGGCGGGCGCGCTCGAGGCCGGAGGGCAAACCCCGGAGCGCCACGCCTATTTCGGGGACCTGCACGTCCACACGAAGTTCTCCGCGGACGCCTACAGCTTCGGTGCCCGCAACGGACCGGACGAGGCCTACGCCTTCGCCAAGGGCGCGCCACTAAGGCATCCGTCCGGCTACCCGATCCGAATGCAGGGCGCGCCCCTCGATTTCTTGGCCGTGACGGACCACGCCGAGTACCTGGGCAACATCACGGCCCTCGGCGACCCGGATCACCCGCTGTCGGGCTCGGATTTCGCCGAGGTCACCCAGGGCGTGATGTTGGCCGCGTTCCTGAGCTTCGGCGCCACCTTGAACACGGGCGTGGTGGACCCGGCCCTGCACGACGACATCATCCGCCGCGACGCTTGGCAGCGCATCGTCGCCGCCGCCGAGCGCCACAACGATCCGGGCACGTTTACCACCTTCGTCGGCTACGAGTACAGTTCGTCTCCCGACGGCATGTTGCACCGCAATGTCGTGTTCCGGGGCGCACGCGTGCCGGACCTGCCGTTTGGCACGACGGACTCGCGGGACCCGGAGGACCTGTGGGCCTGGCTCGACCGGCTACGCGACGACGGCATCGAGGGCCTGGCCATCCCGCACAACACCAACCTGAGCAACGGCAACTACTTCCTGACCACCACGTTCGAGGGCGAGCCCTTCGATGCGTCGTATGCCGCGGCCCGGTTGCGCAACGAACCCATCGTGGAGATGACGCAGGTAAAGGGTACGTCCGACACCCACCCGCTGCTCTCCCCGAACGACGAATGGGCGGATTTCGAAATCGTCTCCGAAGGCGTCCGGGGCGCGTACGTGCGCGACGCCTTGTTGACCGGCCTCGAAATGCAACGCGCCGAGGGCTTCAACCCGTACCGCTTCGGCTTCATCGGCTCCAGCGATACCCATAACGTCGGCGGAGCCTACGAGGAGCCGACCTACCACGGCAAGATCGGCAACGCCGATGGGCGGCCGGAGTGGCGCCGCATCACGCCGCTGGACGAGCCGGCGGGCGGTGCAGCCAGTGCTCCCGAGGGGACTCCGGTCGAGCCTGAAGAACTGGCGGCGGATGCGTCGCTGATGGACCAACTGCGGGCCGGCGCGACGGCGGGTTGGGGCGCGTCGGGCCTGGCGGCGGTGTGGGCGGAAGCCAACACGCGGGAGGCGATCTATGCCGCGTTTCGGCGCAAGGAGACCTTCGCGACCAGCGGTCCCCGCATCTGGTCGTCGCCGATCTGGATTACTCCGGCGTCGTAGGAGACGCGTAGCCGAAACGCTTGCGGAAGCCGGGGCCGCGAGTCAAGGGGCGGGATTCAATTCGACCTGGCCGAACGTCTCATCTACCGGCCGCACCCAATCCATCACCGGCGCCGCCGGGCCGCCGGTGACGCACAGCTTCCCGTCCGCGACGAAGCCCTCCGGACGTCCGTCGAGCTCGGCGACCAGACGCGCGCGCCAATCCTCGATGTCGGTCTGGTGTGCCGGGCTTGCCGATAGCTCCTCCATCTCGTCCGGGTCGTTCTCTAGATCGAAGTAGTGCTGGTTGCCCGTTCCGGGATACCAGATGTACTTCCGCCGCCCGTCGGTCAGGTACTGCATGCCACTGTCCAGGGTGGGGACGATGGCACACTCGCCATGCAGGAACGTCCGCCACGATGGCTGCTCGCCCCGGATCAGCGGCATCAAGCTCCTACCCTCGACACGCTCGGGAACATCCACCCCGGCGATGTCCAACAGCGTCGGCATCACGTCCATCAGCTCCACCAACTCGTCCCGCACTTGGCCGCGCACCGCCTCCCACCGTGGATCTGGTGGCATCCGTATCAGGAACGGAATGCGGGCGGAGCCCTCGAAGGCGTTGCGCTTGCGGATCCATTGGTGGTCGCCCAGCATCTCGCCGTGGTCCGAGACGAACAGCACCACCGTGTTGGGCGGCAGGGCCACGAGGACGCGGCCGATCTGGTCGTCGATGTGGTTGATGGCGCCGTAGTAGCCGGCGCGGTATTGCCGCAGGAGTTCGGGCGTAAGCGCCGTGCGCCAGGAGGTGACCGAGAGCCCGCGTTGGGGACCGTTGAAGACCCGCGCCCAGTCGCCGATGACGGGTTCCGGCAGGTCCATCGCCATGTAGCGGTCCCAATAGGGCTGCGGCGGCGTGCAGGGTTGATGCGGCTGGTGGAAGCTCACCTTCAGGAAGAACGGCACGGTCGGGTCGCGCCGGTGCAGGAAGTCGAGGGCCTGGTCGGCGCACCAATGGGTGAAGTGCAAGTGTTCGGGGAGGTGCCAGGGCCGCGCCACCCAGCCGTTCTGGTGCGCGCCGTGGGCGATGCCGGGGTTCCAGGAACGCGCGCCTTCCCGGGCCAGAAAGAGCTGGTAGTCGTCCGACGCCGGGGGACCGGACGGGCTGTCGGCCCAGACGGAGCTGTCGAATCCGTATAGGCGCCGCCGCGGGAACAGGTGCAGCTTGCCGACGAGATGGGTCTGGTAGCCGGCTCGGGACAGTTCTCCCGGTAGCGTGGGTCCGTCGAGCCATCCCACGGCGTTCATCAAGATGCCGTGGGAGGCGGGCTTCTTGCCCGTCATGAGCGTGCGCCGGGCAGGTACGCATACCGGGCACGCGGAATAGGCGCGGCGAAAGCACGTGCCGGTGGCGGCCAACTCGTCGAGGTAGGGCGTTTGAAGGACGGGGTGACCGTCGATGCCGAGGCAGTCGCCGCGTTGTTCGTCGGTCATGAAGAGGACGATGTTGGGGCGTGGGTCGCTGGTGTCTGTCATGGCTCGGGGGATGCAGGGGGAAGGCGGAGTGTCGCACGGATGCACGGCGGACGGCGCGGACGGTGGTGCGGCGCAGGTGCGGCGCTATCATGGCGGCTCGCCAACGGGAGGATCCACATGAGTCTCGATGTCTACACCGGCGCGACGCCCAACGGCTGGAAGGTCACCGTCATGATCGAGGAGTTGATCGAGGCCGGGGTCGAGCTCCCCGAGGTCAACTACCACACCGTGAGCCTCCGGGGCGACCAGTTCACGGATGCGTACATGGCGATCAACCCCAACCAGAAGCTCCCCACCCTCGTCCACGACGGCCGGCCGATCATCGAGAGTTGCGCCATCCTGCAGTACCTGGGCGAGATGTTCCCCACGAGCCTCTTCCCGACGGACGAGCGCCGCTGGGACGTGATTCCCTGGCTCTACTGGCAAGCGGCCAACATCGGTCCGATCTTCGGCAACAAGCTCTCCTACACGCGCTACATCAACGACGCGACCGACGAGCAGAAGGCCCATCCCCTGGAGCGCTTCGGCAAGGAGGCGCTCCGGCTGGTGGCGGTGATGGACCACCAGTTGGCGAAGCACGCGTATCTCGCGAGCGACGAATACACCGTGGCGGACATCGCCACCTGGTGCTGGGTCCGCTCCTACAAGTGGTCGAAGGTGGACATCACCACGAAGCCCCGGGTCCTCGACTGGGTGCATCGGGTGCGCGCCCGCCCGGGCGTCGAACGGGGCATCGCCTTTGGGGTGCCGAAGGACGAGATCGACAAGTTCAGCAAGGAGCGCCGGGAGCAATACAAGCGCGGGGGCGGCAGCATCGCGTCGAATGCGGCGCTGAAGTCGGACCTGTAAGCCGTTTCCTCAGTGCGAGGGCGGCGGCAGCGGCACTGGCGCCGGATCCGCCCCGAAGAAGACGACGCGGGTCAGCCAGGTGTAGTCCGACTCCATCGCCATCAGCCCCACCAGCACGAGCAGCGCGCCGGGCGGGACGAGGACCGCCGTGATCAGCGCCACCCGCTCCCAGCGCATGTGCATGAAGATGGCGACGATGAACCCGGCCTTCAGCATCATGAAGATGATGATGAGCGTCCAGCGCAGGTACCCCTGGAAGGCGAGGTAGTCGACCATGTACGACGCCGCGCTGAAGACGAAGAGCAACGCCCAGATCCAGAAGTAGACCGAGATGGGATGCTGTTGACCGGTGTCCGCCATGACTGTCCTTACCGAATGCCTGTCAGTTCTCTAACCCGGGGGAGCCTTCGGCCCCTACCAGAGATAAAAGAACGCGAAGATGAAGACCCACACGAGATCGACGAAGTGCCAATACAGGCCGGTGATCTCGATGATGTCGTACCCCTTCTTCTCGTATCGCCCCCGCCACACGCGGTACGCGACGATGGCGAGGTAGACCACGCCGGCGGACACGTGCAGGCCGTGGAAGCCGGTGATCATGAAGAAGCAGGAACCGAACTGGGCGGCGCCCATCGGGTTGCCCCAAGGCCGCACGCCCTCGTCGACGATGAGCTTGGTCCACTCGAAGGCCTGCATGCCGACGAAGCTCGCGCCGAGGACCGCCGTCACGACCATCAGTAGTGCCGCCGGGCCGCGCTTGCGGCGATAGCCCATGTTCACGGCCATCGCCATCGTCCCGCTCGACGTGATCAGGATGAAGGTCATGATCGCGATGAGCAGGAGCGGCACGGGGACGCCGAAGGCCTCGAGGGCGAACACCTCGCTGGGGTTCGGCCACGGTTCTGCCGTGGTCATCCGGACCGTCATGTACGAGGTCAGGAAGCACGTGAAGATGAACGTATCCGACAGGAGGAAGATCCACATCATCGCCTTGCCCCAGGGAACACCCCTGAAGACGGCGACGTCGTCCGCCCAGTCGTTTACGATTTGCAGATTACGCAGTCCGGTTGCTTCGGCCATCCGGTTGCTGGCTCCTCTCCAGTTGCCCCCGGGCGAGGCCGGGGGCGTGGTCGATGTCTTCTCGGCCTACTCGGTTCGTCCCGCGGCCGCCTCTTCCGGTGAACGGGGTTCCGTCTGCGGAATGAAGTCGTCCTTGGCGCCCGGCACGCTGTAGTCGTACGCCCAGCGGTACACGGTCGGCAGCTTGTCCTCCCAGTTGCCGTGACGCGGCGGCGTCTCCGGGGTCTGCCACTCCAGGCTCGTGGCCTTCCACGGGTTGTGGCCGGAGTCCTTGCCCCGGAAGTAGCTGTAGACCAGGTTCCAGATGAACACGATCTGGAAGACGCCGACGATGAGCGCGGCGATCGTGATGGTCTGGTTCAGCATGATCACGGACTCGTCGATGATCGCCATGTCGCCGTTCGCGAAGTAGCGCCGCGGCACGCCGACGAAGCCGAGGTAGTGCATCGGGTAGTAGATGATGTACGTGCCGAGGAACGTCACCCAGAAGTGGATGTGCCCCAGGGTGTCGTTCAGCATCTTGCCCGTCATCTTCGGATACCAGTGGTAGATCGCCCCGAAGATGACGAGGATCGGCGAGACCCCCATCACCATGTGGAAGTGCGCGACCACGAAGTAGGTGTCCGAGAGGGGCACGTCCACGATCACGTTGCCCAGGAAGAGGCCCGTGATCCCGCCCATGACGAAGGTGATCACGAAGGCGATGGCGAACAGCATCGGAACGGTGAGGTGGATGTTCGCCCGCCACAGGGTGAGGGTCCAGTTGTAGACCTTGATCGCCGTCGGCACGGCGATGATGAGCGTCGTGGTGGCGAAGAAGAAGCCGAACCAGGGGTGCATGCCGCTCACGTACATGTGGTGCGCCCACACGATGAAGCTGAGCACGCCGATGGCCACGATGGCCCACACCATCATGCGATAGCCGAAGATGTTCTTGCGGGCGTGGGTGCTGATGAGGTCCGAGACGATGCCGAACGCCGGCAGCGCGACGATGTAGACCTCCGGGTGCCCGAAGAACCAGAAGAGGTGCTGGAAGAGCAGGGGGCTGCCGCCGGCATAGTCGAGGGAGTCCCCGATGGAGACGATCGCCGGCATGAAGAAGCTCGTGCCGATCACCTTGTCGAGGATCATCATGATCGCGCTGACGAAGAGGGCCGGGAACGCCAGCAGGCCGAGCACCGTCGCCATGAAGATGCCCCACACGGAAAGCGGCATCCGCATCAGCGTCATGCCCCGGGTGCGGGCCTGGAGGATGGTGGTCACGTAGTTCAGCCCGCCCATGGTGAAGGCGACGATGAACACGGCGAGGGAGCCGAGCATTAGCAGGATGCCCCAGTCCACGCCGGGGGTGCCGGTCAGGATCGCCTGGGGCGGATAGAGTGTCCAACCGGCCCCGGTGGGACCCCCGGGAACGAAATAGCTCGCGAGCAGGATGATGACGGACCCCAGATAGACGTGGTAGCTGATCATGTTGACGAACGGGAACACCATGTCCCGCGCGCCGCACATCAGTGGCACCAGCAGGTTGCCGAAGCCCCCCAGGAGCAGGGCCGTCAGAAGGTAGATCACCATGATCATCCCGTGCATGGTGATGAACTGGTAGTAGGCCTCGGGGTCGATGAAGTCGAACTGGTCGGGGTATCCGAGCTGCAGCCGCATCATCCCGGACAGGACCAGCGCCACCAGCCCCACGCCGATGGCCGTGATGCCGTACTGGATCGCGATCACCTTGTGGTCTTGGCTGAACCAGTACTTGGTGAGCCAGCTGTGGGGATGGTGAAGCTCCATCGCCTCCTGGTAGGGGATCTGTGCCTCAACCGCCATCGGCTTTTCCTCCGTCCTCGATGACCTCCCCGAGCGCCCGTCCTGCCGGACGGGGCCGAGGTTCTTGTGCGTGTCGCGTGATCACGGCTAGCGCGGCGCGCTACTCGCGTGGGTGACGGCGGCCAGCCCGTCCCGGGCGACCCGCTCGTCCGACGCGGCCACCGCACCCTCCCGGCCTTGCCGGCCGAGGGCATTAATGTAGGCCACCACGTCGTTGATGGCGTCCTGGCCGTGCAGCTGCTTCGACATGAAGACCATCTGCCGGGCCAGGGTGTCGGTGCGGTCGTGGCCGCGGATGCTCTGTTGGAACAGCTCAAGCTGGCGCGCCAGATACCAATCGCTCATGCCGGCCAGGCGCGGGGCGAGGGTGCCCGAACTGCCGCTGCCGTCGGCCCGGTGGCAGACGGCGCAGCCCCCGTAGAGATCCTGGCCGCGCTCGACGTCGCCCTCGATGGTGACCTCCGCCGGCTCGTCGGGCAGCGATTGAATGTAGGCGATCACGTTCTCCACTGCGGCCGCGTCGAACAGCGTCGCGGCCATGGGGGCCATCTGCTGGCCGTATTCGTCGTCCGGATGGGTGCCGCGGTAGCCGCGCTTGTAGGCGTCGATCTGGGCGCGCATGTACCAGGCGGATTGCCCGGTCAGCTTCGGCGCGTGCAACGCCACCATGCCCTCGGCCTGTTGGCCGTGACAGGCGGCGCAGACCACGTAGCCCGCCTGGCCCGCCACCACGTCGCCCACCGGCCGCGCGAGTTGGTCGGCGTAGGTCGGCCGCGATGCGACCCAGGCTTCGTATTCGTTGGCCTCGTCCACCACCACCGTGCCGCGCATGGTGTGATGGCCGATGCCGCAGAGCTCGGCGCAGAGCACTTCGTACGTGCCGATCTTGGTGGGGGTGAACCACATGTAGGTGATCATGCCGGGCACGGCGTCCATCTTGGCGCGGAACTCCGGCACGTAGAAATCGTGCAGCACGTCCTTGGAGCGCAGCAGCACCTTGACGGGTTGGTCCTTGAGAAGATGCAGGGCACCGCGCTCAACGAGCACGTCGTCCTGGCCGTAGGGATCGTCCGGGTCCATGCCGAAGGGGTTGTCGACGGTGATCAAGCGCGCATCGACGGTGCCGAGCCGTCCGTCCTCGCCGGGCAGACGGTAGCTCCAGGACCACTGTTGGCCCGTGATCTCGATCTCGCGGGCGTCCTCCGGGACGTGGACGTACTCCTCCCAGACGGCGAGGCCGGGGGCGAGCATGCCGACGACGCCGATGGTCGTCACGATGGTCAGCCACCACTCGAGCCGCTTGTTCTCGGGCTCGTAGGCCGCTTTCTGGCCCTCGCGGCGGCGGTACTTCCAGATGGCCCAGACCATGAAGAGGCCGACCAGGATGAACGCGATCCCGCAGATCCAGAACGTCACGAAGACGGCGAAGTCGATGTTGCCCCAGTTCGAGGCGATGTCCGTGAACCACCACGGGCTCAGCATGTTGAACACCACCGACCCGAGGACGACGATCAGTAGAACGATGGCCGTGATCATGCCGACACGCCCTCCGGCCCCGCGCCTGCACGGCGGGGCGATTCCATTGCAATCAGCGTCACGGCTGTCCTTCTTCTCTCTGCCTGCCCTGTTTGTCGATCTCGTCCTGCGCCGTCTCGACTCCGCACCGGCACCCGGCGCATCTTCCGATTCGCCGGACGCCGCGTGGCGCGCGACGCCGTCACCCTCGAACGAGGAACGAGGCCGACAGTGCCTCGATGCCGTACATTGTCGCAGAATCCGCAACGGTATCGCTAGCGCCGCTGAACCCTCGGAGCGCACCGCCGCCGGCGGCGAGAAATCCCGGCGGTCTCGCCCACCTCCACGCCCAGCGGCGCGGTCGCCGGGTGCGGGTGTCGGGCAAGCGCTCAGCCTGCGCGCGGGGCTCCCACTTTGTCCGGTTCGGAACCGGATAACCGGCGCGAGTGTAGCGACCGTGGGCGGCCCGGCCCACGCGCCGCCTTTGGGCGCGTTTGGGGGCCGACACGGGAGGCGGCAGCTCCCGGCGGTGTGTGGCGTTGCCGTGCGAGCGCGGCCCGCGTGCCTTTGTCTTGCCGGGCTGGTTCCGTGTTTGCGCCACCTTCTATCCGTTCGTTTCCCATGCGCTCGCGTCTCCGGCTCCGGCGTGTAGGTTGAGGCAAACAACCGCGTTTGGAGATTGCTTTCGCCCGGATCATCTGCGATGCTTTTGCACTGCCTTTCCTTAGAGAGCCCACATCTGCCATGGACTTCAAAGCACAGGTCGCCGAAGAGAAGAAACGCCTCACGCAGGAGCGCAAGGATGCGGAGAAACGCGTTGGTGCGTTGGAGTCGGAGTTGAGTGCGCTCCGTGCCGAGATGACGAACATCGATGGCGAGCTAGCGGCCATCGAGGCCTACGAGGCCAAGGCCGCTCCTCCTCCTCCGAAACGGCGCCAGGCCCGCAAGCCGGCCGCGGCCGCACCGGCGAAGCGCACGCGCCGGCGCCGCAGGAGGGGGTCGCGCCGCGCGGAAATCATGTCGGCGATTGCTGCCTTCGGCGCGGCGGGTGCGGGACGCGCGGAGATCATCGGGGCGCTCGACGTCAAGGGCGACAAGTCCGCCGAGCAATCCGTAAGCAATGCCCTTGCGGCATTGAAGAAGTCCGGCGCCGTCGCCCACGAGGACGGCAAGTACATTGCCCAGGCCGAAGAGTCCGCACCCGCGCCGGAAGCCCGGGAAGGCGCGGCCGAAGCGCTCCAGGAGGAGGCGACCGCCGAGGCGAGCGCTCCCGCGGCACCGCGGAGGCGCCGTCGCCGCAGGTCCTCGCGGCGCGAGGCCATCCTATCCATCATTGCCGCCGCCGGCGCCGATGGCGTGGGGCGCGGGGACATCATCGGTCAACTGAACGTCAAGGGCGACAAGTCGGCCGAGCAGTCCGTCAGCAATGCCCTCGCCGCCATGAAGAAGGCCGGCGAGGTGGCGCACGGAGACGGGAAGTACCGCGCGGGGTGACCGCTCGGTAGCAAGACCGGAGGGATTTGGAGCGGGAAACGGGGGTTGAACCCGCGACCCCAACCTTGGCAAGGTTGTGCTCTACCGCTGAGCTATTCCCGCTCGGGGCGGGGAATTCTGCCCCAACCGCCCTCCGAACACAACGAACGCTCGAACAAAACGCTCGACCGCAAGGTGCCGCCGTGAGGCTGCCCCGCACCCCGCACCGCTGGCGCGTTTCGCCGCGGCGCGCCATCCAGATTCAGGGTGTGTTGGCGGGTCGCGTTTCGCTGTCACCGGGCTCGCCCGTACGCCGCGTGGTCGGCCTCGACTGCGCCTTCGCCGACGACGCCGTGCTGGCCGTCGGTGTTGTGTGGGACGTGGCGGCGCGGCAAGTGTTGGAGGTGCGCGGTGCCAGGGCATCCCTGCGCTTTCCCTACGTGCCGGGCCTGTTGTCGTTCCGCGAGGCGCCGGTGTTGTTGCAGGTGTTGCGCAAGATTCGCCACGATGTGGACGCGTTCATGTGCGACGGCCAGGGCCTAGCCCACCCCCGGCGCTTCGGCCTCGCTTCGCACCTAGGGGTGATCGCGGACATGCCCGCCTTGGGTGCGGCCAAGTCCTTGCTGGTGGGCGAACACGGGGACTTGCCTGCCGAGCGCGGTGCGACGGTGCCGCTCGTGCACCGGGGCGAGCGGGTCGGCACGGTGGTGCGGACGCGCGACCACGTAAAGCCCATCTACGTTAGTCCAGGACATCGCATGGATTTCCGCCGGGCGGCATGTGTGACGTTGGCCTGTGCCGTCGGCTACCGCATGCCCGAACCCACGCGGCTCGCGGACCGTTGGGTAGGCATGCTGAAGCGCGGCGAGACCACCCTGCGCGGGCTCGATGGGTTGCGCCATGGCGGGGCTGGCCGAAGGCGATGACCGGCGATCCCGTGTTGGGTAGGAACGCGCCCGCCCCCCACCGCTATACGCCGGAGCTATTGCAGCCGATCGAGCGTGCGGCGCAACGCCGCGCCGCCGGCCTCGATGCGTCGGGCTTCCGCGGTGAGGACGTTTGGCACTGCTATGAAGTGTCGTGGTTGAACAGCCGTGGCCGTCCATCGGTGTCGCCGCTGCGCATTCGGATTCCCTGCACGTCGCCGGCCACGGTGGAGAGCAAGTCCCTGAAGCTCTATCTCAATAGCCTGGCGCAGACCCGGTTCGCGACGGGGGCGGACGTGTCGCGGACCGTGGCGGCGGACCTCGAGAAGCGATGCGGAGTATCGGTGGATGTTGGTCCGCTTGCCTTGGCCGTTTCAGGAGGGGAGTCGGACGGGCCGCTCGGACACTGCCTCGACGACCGCGACGTGCGGATCGATGTCTACGAAAGAGCTCCCTCCTGCTTGGCTGTGGGCGGCGAACCCGTGACCGAGAAGCTATATACCCATCTGTTCGGTTCCGTGTGTCCGGTGACCGGCCAGCCCGATTGGGGGTCGTTGTTAGTGGAGTATCGCGGACCCCGCTTGGACCGAGACGGCTTGTTGCGTTATCTCGTGTCGTATCGCCGCCACGGTGCCTTCCACGAGACCATCGTGGAGCAGATCTTCACCGATCTCGTCACGCGGTGCGGCTGCGAGCAGCTGACGGTGCGGGGGTGTTTCCTGCGCCGGGGCGGGATCGACATCAACCCGTTTCGCTCCACGGACACCGACGCCGCTCCGCCGCTCCGCTTGGCGCGGCAATAGAGGGCCGACCGCCCATCGCCCCGGGAGGTGTGGACCACAAGCCTCCGCTCCCGTAGTCTCGCCGGCTTCGCCGTTTCGTGGGAGGAGAATCGTGTCGGGACCGCTAGAGGGCATTCGCGTTCTGGACGTCGGCCTGTACGTCCAGGCACCACAGGCCGCCGCCCTGATGTCCGACATGGGCGCGGACGTCATCAAGGTCGAGCTGCCGGGCTTCGGCGACCAGGCGCGGTTCATTCCGCTCTCCATGGAGGACTTTCGCAGCGCGTTCTTCACCGCGTGCAATCGGGGCAAGCGCGGCCTGACGCTCGATCTGCGCGTGCCGGAGGGGGCGGCGATCTTTCGACGGCTGGCCGAGACCACGGACGTCGTGGTCAGTAATTTCAAGCCGGGGACCATGGAGTCCTGGGGCATCGGCTACGAGGATCTGGCGCAAATCAACCCCCGCATCGTTTGGGCGGGCGGCAGCACGTTCGGGCCGGTGGGACCCGACGCCGAGCGCGAAGGGGCGGACCTCGCCGGGCAGGCTGCCGGGGGGCTCGTCAGCACCACCGGGCGGGACGGCGACCCGCCGTCGCCGGTCGGCGTGACGATCGCCGATCACATCGGTTCGCTGAACATGGTCTCCGGGGTTCTGGCGGCGCTCCTGGTGCGGGGGAAGACGGGCCGTGGCCAGCGCGTGGAGGTGTCGCTCCTGGGCGGGCAGATTTGGGCCCAGGCGGCTGAGTACACCCACTTCCTGCTCACCGACGAGGTGCCGGGGCGTTCGAACTACGGGCATCCGCTGATCCCGGCGGCGTATCGCATCTTCGAGACGGCGGACGGTTGGATCGGCATCATCGGCGTGCCCGCGGACATGATCGATCCGTTCCTCGTCGCGCTCGGACGCCCGGAACTGGCGATGGACGAGCGCCTGCAGTCGCTCATCATGCCGCCGGACGATCTCGCCTGGTTCCTCGGCGTGCTCGAGGAGGGCTTCCGCACCCGCACCACCGCCGAGTGGTGCGAGGTGTTGCGGGAGGTCGGCGTCCGGTACGCGCCAGTGCGGAACTACCGCGAGGTGGTGGACGACGCGGGCGCCTGGGAGAATGGCTACTTCGCGCGGGTGCAGGACGACAATGGCGACGAGCGCCGCGTCGTCGGAACGCCGATCCGGATGAGCGAGACGCCCCTCGCCGCCGCCGCATCGGCGCCGGACCTTGGCGCCCACAGCGACGAGATCCTCCGCGACCTGGGCTGCTCGGACGCGGAGATCGCGGCCTTGCGCGAAGCCGGCACCATATAGGGAAAGTCCCTCCCCACGACTGCCGCCGGGTGCTGGTGTAGAATGCGAATGACTCGCATTTGCGGATGCAGGTCCTGAAGCCCGACAAGGAGAATCAAGTTGAACGTGTGGAGAACCTCCGTAGCGATGATGGCCCTCATCTGTGCCGGGACGGCGCTCGCGCAAGCCGGTGAGCGGGGAGACCTCGTCGATCCCAACCTCGTCGAAGCCGACGTCCTCGAGGCCCTGCCCCACATGGATGCGGCCCTTGCCTCCGCCGTGGTGGACGGGCGGCCATACCTCTCCGCCGCGCAACTCGACGCGGTACTTGCGGAGGCGCTCGACCGTGCCCAGCGCGAGGCCGTCTACGCCCGCATGTTCCGCCAAATCGACCTGAACGGCGCGAGCCGCGAGGAGATCATGGTGATCCCCGGCATGTCGCGCCGCATGGCCCACGAGTTCGAGGATTATCGCCCCTATACCTCCCTCGACCAGTTCCGCCGCGAGATCGGCAAGTACGTGGACGACGACGAAGTGGCCCGGCTGGAGCGCCACGTCTTCATCCCGATGCCCTTGAACACCGCGTCCGAGGCGGACTTCGAGACGATCCCCGGCATGACGGGCCGGATGGTGCACGAGTTCGAGGAGTACCGCCCGTACACGTCGATGGAGCAGTTCCGCCGCGAGATCGGCAAGTACGTCGACGAGGCGGAGGTGGCGCGGCTCGAGAGCTACGTCACCCTGGACTGAAGGCCCTCCGCGGGGCGAGGGACGCGCGTGAACTATTCCCGCTGGCTGCTCTGGCTGTTGCTGGCCGGGCTGGCCGCGGTGCAGACATGGCGCTACGTCGCCGAGGCCATCTACTACGGAGAGTATCTGCACTGGACCGGCGAGCAGTCCGCGCGGCTCCTGATCGTCACCCTTGCCGCCACGCCCCTGCGGCGCATCTTCCCGGGCGCGCGATGGACGGCCTGGCTCGTCGCCCGACGCCGCGACCTGGGCCTCGCGACCTTCCTCTACGCCGCATTGCACGCGGTGGCCTATCTGGCCCGTAGTGCCGACGTGCGCGACATCCTCGCGGAGGCCGTAGAGATCGGCATGGCGGTGGGGTGGGTGGCGTTGCTGGTCTTCCTCGCCTTGGCGGCGACGAGCAACGACGCCTCCGTGCGCCGGCTCGGCCGGCGCTGGAAGGGCCTCCACCGCTGGATCTACGCCGGTGCGCTCCTGACGTTCCTGCACTGGGTCGCGACGGCCTTCGATCCGACCGCCGGCTACGTACACCTAGGCGTGTTGCTGGTCGTGCTCGCCTTGCGTGGTTGGCCAAGGCGCGCGGTTGGTGGGGCCTGAAACGGCGAGCCTTTTGCCGATCCGCGCTTGTCAATCGTCGCTCGGGTCGCCTCCTGCCATGGCGGCGAGGTCGCTCAGGCGCGTTTTGCCGTTTTCCGCCACGTCAAGAACGCGGTTGACCATGGCGTCCATGGGGTTTCCGATCTGGACGAGGTAACCCACGGCAGCCCGGATGAGACGTTCCGTCTGGTCACGCGGAAGGTTGGGCAGGATGACCAGCCCGGGATGGATCGCCTGTCGCCCGACGAGGCTCCGGAAGTCTCGGGCGTTTTGTGTGACGAGGACGAGGTTCTGGTCGATGCAGCGGGCCAGCACGCGGTGGTCTGGCGCGCTTAGGCCTCCGTCGTTCCGCGGATGCAGGACGACGTGATCGCCTTGGCTGTTGAGAGCCTGGGCGATCTCCGGGGAGATGCACTCGTCGAGGAACAGGCGCACAGTTCTGACCACGCCCGGGTGCAGGCTAGTGGCGTCGGCTTCGCTCTAGGGAAGGTCTGATTAAGACCTTCCCTAGCGCGGCACAGGGATGTGCCGCCAAATTCGATGGCGTAAGCCATTGAATTTGCCGAGCAAGGCGAAACCGCGCTTTTGCCTTGCGACCTGAACAAGCCCATGGACGGGCTTGTTCAGACGTTCCCTAGAGGCTTGGTGCAGGCCCCGATTTCCTCGGGGCTTGTACGGGGTGAGCCTGGCTAGCTGGCGCCTCCCAAGGCCTGCCGAGAGGATGTGTCTCGAGGGGATGTACCTTCGCGTACATTTTTGCCGCAAGAAGCGCAGCTCGGGATGTGCGGGGGTAGTCCTTAAGCAAGTCATCGAGCTTGTCGCCTCCTGCGAGTCGGCCGCGAATCGCGTACACGGAAACGCGTGTACCGACGACGACCGGCGTGCCACCGAGGATTTCCGGGTCGGACGTTATCCACCGGTGCTGGGCGGCTCGATACTCCTCGGTCAGAAAGCGGGCTTCCGTTTCGTCCACGCCGCAGATCGTCTGGTAGAGCTTTGCGTAGGACACTCGCACCGAGCCGCTCTTGCGGTCCGGCGTGTTCCAGTGGTCTGTCCATTCCGGCAGCTTGTGGTGGACCTCATGCACCAGGTCGTCCTGCTTCATGGCGCCGTAGTCCTCCCAGACGCGTTGGATCACTTCCAGATCGTCGTCGCTCAGGCTGTCCAACGACCCAACGGACACGCCCTTACGGACGTTGAGCCCACGGGCGGTTTGCACGATGTGCGCGTCCCAATCGCCGGTGGACTGCGCGGAATGGCGACCTTGCGCAAGGTCCCACGTCCGCGACAGCACCATGCCCTTTTCCCTAGCGTGAGTTTCGTCCTCCACGATCGGAAGAAGGAACCGCCGGATGGCCTCCCGCTCCGCCAGATACATGAGCTTCGCGAGCCTGAGCTGGCCGATCGCCCGGTTGGCCTCGTGCATGAGCGCGACCGCCATCTGCGCAGCCTGCCGTTCTCTCACTCTTCTGACTCTCTTTCGGATTGGCGGCAGCCTATCACCGTCGTATCCGGCCTGCGCTACAAGGCCTCGAGCCGGATCGAGCCCCCGGACGTTCGCAGCCTGAGTTCCGGACCGCCACCGCCGGTGGTGCCCCGTAGCGCGGACTTTTCGATGGTGCCCCGCACGGTCACCGGGAGGTTGGCGACGACCGCACCGCCCGAGGTTTTCGCGTCGATGTCGACGCCGATGCCGGCGGCCAACCGCACGTCGATGTCGCCGCCGGACGTGCGCAAAAGGGAGTCTCCGTCCGGTTGGGCGTGGAAGGTGGCCTGCATCGAGCCCCCCGACGTGCGGGCCTCGACGCGGCCATGCGCGCCGATGGCGATCGATCCGCCCGATGTGCGGGCGACGACGTGCCCGGTCGCCTCTTCGACACGGATGCCGCCGCCGGAACTGCGGGCTTCGACGTTCCCGGCGACGGCGCCCAGCGTGATCGAGCCCCCGGACGTGGTCGCCTCGACGGTCCCTCCGGCCCGGGCCACGGTGATCGATCCGCCGGAGGTCTCGACCTGCACGGCGCCCGAGACCTCGCCCGTCGCGATGGAACCGCCGGAGGTGCGGGCCGACAACTTGCCGTCCAGGTCGCCGATCGCCACGTTGCCCCCGGCGGTCCGTAGCGAGAGATCGTGTTCGTGGGGAACGGTCAGGCGGAAGGACGGGCGGTTGCTCCAATCGAGGAACCAACCCACGACGTCCGGGCCCCTGCGCCGGCCGCGAATGGTCAGGGCGCCGTTCTCCTGCTCGTAGCTGAGGTCCAGCTTGTCCGCGTTCTCGACGGACAGCGCGACGGTGGCGTTGTCGCCGGTGGTCACCTCGACCTCCCCCCATTCGGTGTCCAACACCAAGCGGTCGCCGGGCGAGACGTCGAAGGAGCGGGCCTCCGTCTCCGCGCAGGCGACCGTCCCGAACAGCAGGGCGGTGCATAGGGCGCACAGGGCAATGGGGGTGGATGTGTGGGGTATGGAGCGTGTCATGAGCGGTGTCCCGATGGATGCCTTGATGTAGCGGCATCAAGAAACGTGCCATCTTGCGGGATCCCGCTGCAATGGCGGGTTGGTGCTGCCCGCCCGCTGCCTCGCCCACGCGCGTCTGGTCAATTCCGCAATCTTTTGGCCGCATCCGCCGCCCGCCACGCCGCCGCGTTACACTCCCGGCGCGTCTGCTCCCAAGCATCCCGTCCGCATGACTTCCATCCTCGACCGCCTCTTCGCCCTCTCGAGCCTCGGCACCACCGTGGCCACGGAGTTGCGGGCCGGCGTCACGACGTTCCTCGCGATGGCCTACATCGCATTCGTGAACCCGCAGATCCTGGCCGAGGCCGGCATGCCCTTCGAGGCCGTGTTCGCGGCCACCTGTCTCGCCGCGGCCTTCGCCACCCTCGTGATGGGGCTCCACGGCAACCTGCCCGTCGCCCTCGCCCCGGGGATGGGGCTGAACGCCTTCTTCGCCTACGTCGTCGTTCTGGAGGGCGGGCATGCCTGGGAGGTGGCCCTCGGGGCGGTCTTCCTGGCCGGCGTGCTGTTCGTGATCTTGAGCGTGCTGCCCGTGCGCCGTTGGGTGGTGGATGCGGTGCCGACGGGGTTGAAGATGGGCATCGCGGCGGGCATCGGGCTCTTTCTTGGCCTCATCGCCCTGCGCAACGCGGGCATCGTGGAGGACAGTCCCGCCACCCTCGTCACGGCGGGCAATCTCCTCGCTCCCGCTCCGATCCTCGCCTTTCTCGGCTTCTGCGCCACGGTCGCCCTCGCGGCCCGGGGGGTGACGGGGGCCACGCTCATCGGAGTGCTCGGGGTGATGGCGGCCGGGGTCGCCCTGGGCGTTTCGGAATGGCACGGGCTGGTTGCGGCGCCCCCGGACCCCACGCCGACGCTCCTGGCCATGGACGTGCTCGGTGCGCTGGAACTCGCGATGATCGGCGTGATCGTCACCTTCCTCATCGTGGACTTCTTCGACACCACCGGGACGCTCATCGGCGTCGCACGGCAGGCGAACCTGCTCGGCCCGGACGGGCGGCTTCCCCGGTTGGGCCGGGCGCTGCTCGCGGACTCTTCGGGCACGGTCGCCGGGGCGATGCTCGGGTCGTCACCCGTCACGAGCTACGTCGAGAGCGCGGCGGGGACGAGCGCCGGGGGCCGCACCGGCCTGACGGCGTGCGTCGTCGCCGCCCTGTTCCTCGCGTGCCTCTTCTTCGCGCCCCTCGCGCAGTCGATCCCTCCCTACGCCACGGCGCCGGCCATCCTCTATGTCGCCTGCCTGATGACCCGAGGGCTCGCGGATGTCGATTGGCGGAACCTCACCGAGTCGGCCGCCGCCGCGGTGACGGCGCTCGCTATTCCGCTGACCTTTTCCATCGCGGACGGCATCGGCATCGGGGTGCTCACCTACGTGGCCGCGAGCTTGATGGCCGGCCGCATCCGCGAGTGCTCGCCCGTGCTGGTCGCCGTCGCGGTGTTGTTTGGGCTGAAGTTCGGGCTGCTGTGAGCGAGGGAGATCATGTGGCCTCCGGCGGTCAGGCCGCATCCCCCCGCCGCATCGCCTGAAACGGCGAAGGCTCCCACTGGCGTAGCGCGACCAGCAGGCACGTCCCGCGCGCGCCGGTGTCCGGCCGCACCTCGTCGCCTCGGGTAAGGTCGTGGAAGGCGTCCACCAAGTCCGCGATCCGCGTGCGCAGCGCCGCCGCGGACTCCGTGGACAGCATGCCCCAGGCGACGCGGTGTACGTCCCGCTCCGGGGCGAAGGCGCCGGACAGGAACTCGCTTTGCAGGCGGTCCACGAAGAAGTGGTGGATCGGCCCGTCCGGCAGCCAGGCGAAGTTGCGCGCGATGCGCAGCCGGATGCGGTTCCCCGGCAGGAGCTCGATCAATCCCATCCGGTCCAGCCGGGCGAGCAGGGCCACGAGCCGGGCCGCGGTGAACCTATAGCGGTTGAGGATGCGCTCGAACGGCCAGCGGTTCAGTGCGCAGACCGCCACGAGCAGGAGGGGCGGGTTGCCGACCAACTCCCGCTCTTGCTCCTCCGTAAGCGCCGGCACGCGGAAGCGGCGGGCGTCGGCCTGGCTCGCGAGTTCCAGCAGGTCGAGCCCCGCCAGCTCGCACACGGCCTCGAGGCGCGGCAGCGAGAACGCGCCGGTGGAGAAGAGCCGCTTGACGCTGCTCTCGGACAGTTCCAGGTGGCGCGCGACTTGCGCATACGAGACGCCCTGCGTCCTGAGTGCTTGCTTCAGCGTCTCGATGAGCCGTTTCGATTGGACCATGAAGTATTGTCATGCGGTACTCGGGTGTCGATATAGTGGCACTTGACGGATCGGAGTTGCAAATAATGATCCTTCGCGGGACGCTGCCCGGCGTCCCGTGCTGCTTGGAGGGCATCGGTCATGTACTTGCGCCGTAGGGCCGTCTGGCTCGCGCTCTGGAGCATTGCCGCCGTCACCGGGGTGGCTGCGGCTGGTGGCGCTCCCGAGGCCACCGCGTTGTTCGACAAGCACGAACTTGAGACCGGCGCCACGCCGCAGCAAACCGTCCTGCCGGGGTCTTTCACCGCGCGGGGGCACGCCGAACTCGCCGTGATCGACGGCCCCTCGGGGGGGGCCGCCCGCCTGACGGTCCATCGGCTGGAGGAGGAGGGCTGGGGCGTCGTGCGCCGGGCGGAACTGGCGCCGGGCGTGCTCTTCGCCGACGTCGTCGAGGTCGGCGGACGGGACCACCTCGTGCTCTACCGACACGGGAATCTGAGCCTGTTCGACGCGGACACCGTTGCCGAGCACGTCGTGGCCCCGGTGACGACGGACTACCGCACCCCCGAGCCCGCCACCGCCGTCCCGCGCATCGACATTACCCGCGACCTCAATGGCGACCGCCGCGACGACTTGGTCGTGCCGGATCCGGAAGGGTTCTGGATCGCGACACAGGAGGCCGGCGGCATGTTCGCGGATGCGATCCGGCTCGGCCCCCCGGAGCCTTACCTGGACGCCGCGCCCTACGGTGAGCCGCTTACCTACGGCGAGCGCGGCGTCACCCGGGAGAACGCCCCGTGGTACTTGGGCCGCGTGCATCGGTTGGACTACGACCGCGACGGCCGGTCCGACCTTGCGTTCTGGAATGGCGAACGTTTCGAGCTGCATCGGCAGGGCGAGGATGGGAGCTTCTCCGCCACCCCGGAAACGTTCTCGGTCGACGTCCCATTCGACTTCGAAGGGGCCTACGCGCTGGGGTTTCAGTTCGACGACGCGGGGGTGCCATCCCTGCTGCTCGGCCTCGGCGGGCGCTTCGAATACACGGTGCTGCACGGTTTCCAGGACCTCAACGGCGACGGCGCGGCCGATCTCGTCACCCTGTCCCTCGCCGGCCGGCGCGTGTTCGCCGCGCGCGGCCGCTTCGACATTCACTTCGGGCGACCCACGCCGGGTGGCACGGCGTTCGCCGCGGCACCGGGCGCGAGCATCGCGACCCCGGGCCCGGCGGCCGGCATGGCGGCGGGATACGCCACCCAGCGCTATCTCGACATGGACGGCGACGGCGCCACGGACATCGGCCTCGCCTCCGTGGACACGGGGCTTGGCGGCATGGTGCGGGCATTGGCCGGCAAGTCCGTCACGATGGACTTGGCGCTCTACCGCCAGCGCGACGGCGCCTACGCCGACGAACCGGACGTGGCGCGGCGCGTGCGCACCCGGTTCGCGCCATTCGACAAACGGGGCGTACTCTTCCCGACGGTGCTGATCGGCGACGTGACCGGCGATGGGCGCGTGGACCTGCTCGCGGCGGAACGGTGGGGCCGGTTGTCCGTCTATCTCGGGATTCCGGCGCCGGAACTGCTGGCCTCCGAGCCCATCCATGTCCCCGTCAAGGTGCCCGCCGACGAGCGCAACGCCCAGCTCGTGGACCTCGACGGCGACGGCCGGCGGGACGTCGTCATCCACCATCCATCGGACACGGGGGAGAATCGGGTGACGGTCCTCATGGCCCGGCAGGGGCCGTAGCGTGTCGGAGCGACCCACCGAAGCGGCGGTCCGCCTGCGCCTGCGCCGGTTGGCGAAGGGCGCTTTGTTCGTCGGCATCACGGCCGGCTACGCGCTGCTGCTGGGTCTGACGCTGGTCCTGTTCGGCTGGCGGCCGGCTCTGCTCGCGGTGTTCTTCGTCCTGACCGGCCTGTGCTTCCGGCACATCGCCCACGAGGCCGACCGGATCGGCCTCGGCCTGGAGGGCGGCCCGGCGGACGAGCCCACGCAGGGCTACCAGAGACGCATGCTGCGCGTCTTCGGGGTCCTGACCCAGTTGCCGAACGTGGGGCTCGCAGTCCAGGCATTCGTCCTCGCGGGTATCGCGGGGGCTGCGGCCGCGACGGGTGCGTTGCTGATCGTCGAACTGCTGTACGTCCTCGTGCGGAGACTCAACCGGCGCACCGCATACGAGCAGGCGAGCTTCGGCTTCCGGGAACCCGGTCCCTTGGGCGCCGAGGCGGTGGGCATCGATGCGCCGGGCGATGTCACCCGGGCGGAGGTCGAGCGCCGACTCACGGAATTGCGCGCCATGGTCGAGGACGGACGGGTTTCGCAGCGCGCCTACGAGAAGGCCTGCGACCGCTACCGGGTGCGCGCGGTGATGGCGCGGGAAGGGGGTTGATCCGTCCGGGTGGGCGATTGCGTGTAGGCTTCCTCTAGGGAACCTCTGAACAAGTCCGTCCATGGACTTGTTCAGGGCGCAAGCCAAAAGCGCGGTTTCGGCTTGCTCCACAGATTCGTTGGCTTACGCCATCGAATCTGGCGGCACATCCCTGTGCCGCACTATGGAAGGTCTTGTTCAGACCTTCCCTAGGTGTGTGGCTCGCGGGCCGCGGGAGGAGCGGATGGGCGGACTCGGCGTAACGACGCGGTGCCTCGGAGTCGCGGGAGTGGCCCTCGCGGCCGGGTTGTCCCCACAGCCCGCGGTCGCCACGGACCAAGACCCGTCGGCGCGCCGTGCCTGGTTCGGGGACCTGCACGTCCACACCATCAACTCCTTCGATGCCTACAGCTTCGGGGTGCGCGCGACGCCGGACGACGCCTACCGCTATGCCCGGGGCGAAGCCATCGAACATGCCCTCGGCTACAGCGTGCAACTTCGCGGTGGCCCGCTCGACTTCTACGCGGTCACCGATCACGCCGTCTACCTCGGCGCCATGCGGGCGCTGGACGATCCCGGTCATCCGTTGCACGCGCACCCGCTGGCGGAGGCGCTGATCGCCAACTCCGATCCCCTCGACCCGCGGCTGACGCATCCCTCGTTTCCCGCGTCCGTCATGTCGAGCCTGCGGGTGCCGGGCTTCGACGCCTCGGACGTGACGGCGTCTGCGTGGCGGCGCACGATCGATGCCGCCGAGCGGCACAACGAGCCGGGCACGTTCACGACGTTCATCGCATACGAGTACACGTCCTCGCCCGAGCGGAAGACCCTGCACCGCAACGTGATCTTCGCCGATGGCCAGGTGTCGCGCTTCCCCTTCAGCGTGGTGGATTCCGCCAACCCCGAGAACCTATGGCGGTGGATGGACGACCTGCGCGCCGCGGGCATCGAGGCCCTCGCGATTCCGCACAACTCCAACCTGAGTTCGGGTCTGGCGTTCGAGCGGACGGACTGGGCCGGCCGGCTCATCGATGCGGAGTACGCCGCGCGGCGCGTGCGCAACGAGCCCCTCGTGGAAGTGACGCAAGTGAAGGGCACGTCGGAGACCCATCCCGCATTGTCTCCCGAGGATGCGTGGGCGGGCTTCGAGATCTTTGGCCCGGGTAGGCCGGAAACGGTGCCCGGCTCCTACGTGCGCGAAGCCCTGCGCAGCGGATTGGCCCTCGAAGCCACGGGCGGCGTCAATCCCTACCGGCTTGGACTGATCGGCTCGAGCGATGGCCACAACGCGTCGAGCCCGGTGGACGAGGACCGCTATTTCGGAAAGGTGGGCATCCACGACGGCGACCCGGCGAAGCGCGGCAGCGTGCCGAGGGACGCCGAGGAAGGGGAACTGGTCGGCCCGGGCTTCCTCCGGTGGAGCGCCGCGGGCCTGGCAGCCGTGTGGGCGGAGGAGAACACCCGGCCGTCGATCTATGCGGCGTTTCGGCGCAAGGAAGCCTTCGCGACCTCGGGACCGCGCATCCAGGTGCGCTTCTTCGCGGGGTACGGCTATGGTGAAGCGCTGGCCGACGCGCCCGACGCCGTGGAACGCGCCTATGCGGGGGGCGTGCCCATGGGCGGGGAACTGAAGGTTGCCGCAGACGGAACCCCCGAGTTTCTCGTCTGGGCCGCGCGGGATCCCGACGAGGCGGGGCTCCAACGCGTGCAGGTGGTCAAGGGCTGGATCGCGGATGGCGTGACCCACGAGCGGGTCTTCGACGCGGCCTGTTCCGATGGCCTCGTGCCTGATCCCGAGACGCAGCTTTGTCCCGACAACGGCGCGGCGGTCGATCTTGCGGACTGCACCCCCCTCGGAGCACCGGGCGCGGCCGAACTGCGTGCGCTCTGGCGCGACCCGACGTTCTCGCCGGATCAAGCCGCCTTCTACTATCTCAGGATCCTGCAAAACCCCACGTGCCGCTGGTCGACCTGGGATGCCCTCCGCGCCGGCGTGGCCCCGGCCGCCGGGGTGCCGGCGACGATTCAGGAACGGGCCTGGAGTTCGCCGATCTGGCTCGCGCCGTGAACGCAAGGGCTACATCACGGGCCAGACGATCTGCGTCGACGGCGGGGCGACGCTGCCGCCGAGGATCTCCTGAGCCTCGTTGCGCTCACGGTTCAAGGCGGCGGGTGCCGACAGGCGACCAGCGTGCCTGCTCCCCGTCGTCCCGCTGCCAGGTCTGCATCCGCTCGGGCTTCAGGACGACGAGCACGCGATTCTCGTTGGGTTCCCGTTCCATCTCATCGAACTGCGCGGTGCCCGCCTCCGTGCCGAAGTACTTGACGAGAATGCGCTTCGTGAGCGCCCCGATGTTCCGGTTCCGAATCTCCGCCTTGCCGCTCGCGACCACGGCGCGATAGTCGTCCCCCTAGTCCACCACGAGGGTCATGCGGGGGTCGCGCCGGAGGTTCCCGCGGACCCAGTAACGTTGTTGGTCCGCGATGACGTGGAAGGCCGTGCCGTCCCAGAGAAATCCCACCGGCGTCACCCGGGGCGAACCGTCCGGGTTGGTCGTGCCGATGATGGCGTGACGCGTTTCGGCCAGGAATGCCGCAAGCTCGTCCGGCGTGAGGGGTTTGTTGCCGTGGACCGGCGGGCCGTAGGTGACGGTCGAGTACTCCATGCCGCGGAGCCCGACTTCAGCGGCTGAAACCCGCCAAGTGCTCGAAGTACTGCGGGCTGGATTCCCCGGAATCGAGCCGCTTGCGGAGCGCGTCCGAGACGTCGCCGAGCACCTCCAGCCGGTCCGTGGTGTAGGGGTACGGGGGCATGAAGCGCTGCCGGTCCGCGCCGCCGCGGGACATGTAGTCGAGCATGGCCTCGGAGTTCGCGTAGAGCTCCATGACCTGCACCTTCATCTCGTCCTCGCTCGTGAAGAACCACTCGTAGGCGAGGATCTCGGGCGTGTTCTTCTCGTGGTAGGCGATCCAGTCGTTCGCCATGGCACGGAACTCGTCCAGCATGCCGTCCTTGACGGTGACGTACACGTTGAACCAAACGCGCCCGGATGGGACCTGCTCGGACATCACGCGGTCCGTCCGTGGCGCAGCAGCGTGCCGGGGGTCGCCCCGGTGCACTCGCCATCCTCGAACGTGACCTCCCCATTCACCACCGTCAGGCGATAACCCTCGGCCTTCTGCGCCAGACGCCAGTCGCCCGCTGGGAAGTCGTGGATGCGTTCCGGCGGGAGCGAGCGCAGGGCGTCGTAGTCGTAGACGATCACGTCCGCCGGCGCGCCCTCGCGCAGGAAGCCCCGGTCGGTGAAGCCGGCGGCCAGGGCCGAGTAGCCGGAGAGCCGCCAGTGGGCCTGCTCGAGGTCCATCAGGCCCATGTCGCGCACGAGCCGTCCGATGAAGTCGGTCGGGTAGCGCCCGGTCGTCGCGAACTTCATGTGGGCGCCGCCGTCGGAGACCCCCGGGAGGACGAACGGGGAGTTGATCGCCTCGCGCAGGGCGTCGGGCGAGGTCTCCGGGGCCAGGGACGTGAAGAACGTCCCGAGGTCCTCGGAGAGCGCGATGTCGAGAAACGCGTCGATCGGGTGCTTGTTCTCCCGGTCGGCGACCTCGCCGACCGTGTAGCCCTCCAGGGGTCGGACCGCGTCCGTGCGGGCTTCGGCGATCCGCATCTCGGGGACGTAGAGGTAGGGGGGGACCGGCTTGTCGGGATGGCGGTCCCGCCGGGCCGCGAGGCGGTCGAACTCGGCCCGGAGCGCATCGCGCAGCGCGGGGTCGCGCATCTTGGCCATGCGCTCCGGCACGCTCCCCAGGGTGAGGTCGCGCCAGGCCTTCATCCCGTCGAACAGGTTGAAATCCTCCAGCGAGAAGTGGAAATCGATGTCGCAGGTGACCGCGTGCGCGAAGAGGCGCAGTCCCCGCGCGTTCCCCCGCTCGAGCCACGTGAGGATGTCCCGGTAGAAGCCGTAGGTGTTCCCGTGCTGGTCGTGCGCGAACTCCAGGTTGTTCCAGATGACCGGCCGGCCGCTGACCTCGGCGACCTTCTCGTAGAGGTCGAAGTCCCCGCCCAGCAACTGGATAAACCCACGCCCCTTCTCGCCCAGCACCCGCGCGAACGCGAGCAGGTCGTCCGGCGCCATGATGTCCGTGATCATGGGCGTGCCGTCATGGTCGCGTTGCACGCTGTCCTCGCCCATGTTTTGCGCGGAGAACCCGCAGGCGCCGACATCCATCGCCTCGGCGAGGATCGCGCCCATCTTGCGCTGCTCCTCCGCGGTCGCGGGCCGTCCCTTCGCGTCCTCCTGCCCCATCACCCAGGACATGACCGGCGCGAGGCCCATGTAGGAGAGGACGTTCACGCCCTTCGGCGTGCGCTCGATGCTGTCGAGGTACTCGGGGAAGGTGACCCAGTCCCACGGCATCCCCGCCGCCATCGTGGTGGCGCGGACCGCCTCGTTGCGCTCAAGCGTGAGCATGGCCCGTTCGCGGTCTTCGGGCGCGACGGGCGCGAAGCCGAAACCGCAGTTGCCGATCACGACCGACGTGACGCCGTGCCAGCCGGACATCGTACACCACGGGTCCCAGAAGATCTGCGAGTCGAAGTGGGTGTGCAGGTCGATGACGCCGGGTGCGACGACGAGATCCCGGGCGTCGAAGACGCGTGCCGCCTCCGACTCGGAGACGTTGCCGATCTGCGCGATGCGGCCGTCGGTGATCGCGACGTCGCCCGTGTAGCGCGGGGTGCGCTGTCCGTCGATGACGGTGCCGCCCTTGAGGAGAAGATCGTAGCGGGGCATGGAGACCTCCGGTTGTGCCGAGTTCGCCCTAGTTACGCGGTTCGTCCGTGGCGCAGCAGCGCGCCGGGGGTCGCCCCGGTGCACTCGCCATCCTCGAAGGTGACCTCGCCGTTGACGATGGTCAGGCGGTAACCCTCGGACTTCTGCGCCAGCCGCCAGTCGTCGGCGGGGAAATCGTGGATGCGCTCCGGCGGCAACGAGCGCAGCGCGTCGTAGTCGTAGACGATCACGTCCGCCGGCGCACCCTCCCGCAGAAAGCCCCGGTCGGTGAAGCCGGCGGCCATGGCGGAGTAGCCGGAGAGTCGCCAGTGCGCCTGCTCCAAGTCCATCAGGCCCATGTCGCGGACGAGCCGCCCGATGAAATCCGTCCCGTAGCGCCCGGTCGTGAGGAACTTCATGTGGGCGCCCCCGTCGGAGAGGCCCGGGAGCACGAATGGGGAGTTGATCACCTCGCGCAGGGCGTCCTCCGAGGTCTTCGGCGCGTCGCTCGTGAAGAACGTCCCGAGGTCCTCCGAGAGTGCCATGTCGAGGAACGCGTCGACCGGATGCTTGTTCTCGCGGGCGGCCACCTCGCCGACGGTGTAGCCCTCCAGGGCGCGCACCGCGGGGGTGCGGCCTTCGGCGATCCGCATGTCGGAGATCTTGAGGAAGAGGCCGACCGGCTTGTCGGGATGGCGGTCGCGCCGCTCCGCGAGACGGTCGAACTCGGCCCGCAGCGCCTCGCGCCGCTCCGGGTCGCGCATCTTCGCCATGCGCTCGGGCACGCTGCCCAGGGTGACGTCGCGCCAGATCTCGATCGAGTCGAACAGGTTGAAGTCCTCCAGCGAGAACTGCATGTCGATGTCGCAGGTGACGGCGTGGCCGAACAGGCGCAGTCCGCGCGCGTTGCCCTTGTTGAGCCACTCGAGGATGTCCTGGTAGGCGCCGTAGGTGTTGCCGTGCTGGTCGTGGGAGAACTCCAGGGTGTTCCAGATGATCGGCCGGCCGCTCACCTCGGCGACCTTCTCGAAGAGATCGAAATCCCCGCCGAGCAACTGAATGAACCCCCGTCCCTTCTCGCCGAGCACCCGGGCGAAGGCGAGCAGGTCGTCCGGGGCCATGATGTCCGTGATCATGGGCGTGCCGTCATGGTCGCGCTGCACGCTGTCGTGGCCGAGTAGCTGCGCGGAGAACCCGCAGGCCCCGGCATCCATCGCCTCGCTCAGCAGCGCGCCCATCTTCCGCTGTTCCTCCGCGGTCGCGGGACGGCCCTTGGCATCCTCCTGGCCCATCACCCAGGACATCACCGGCGCGAGGCCCATGTAGGAAAGCACGTTCACGCCCTTCCGGGTGCGCTCGATGCTGTCGAGGTATTCCGGGAAGGTGACCCAGTCCCACGGCATGCCGGCCGCCATCGTCGTCGCCCGCACCGCCTCGTTGCGTTCGAGGGTCAGCATCGCCCGCTCCCGGTGCTCCGGCGCCACGGGCGCGAAGCCGAAGCCGCAGTTGCCGATCACCACCGAGGTGACGCCGTGCCAGCCCGACATCGTGCACCAGGGGTCCCAGAAGATCTGGGAGTCGAAGTGCGTATGCAGGTCGATGAAGCCCGGCGCGACGATGAGGTCCCGGGCGTCGAAGACGCGCTTCGCATCGGACTCGGACACGCTGCCGATTTGCGCGATGCGGCCGTCCGTGATCGCGATGTCACCGGTGTAGCGCGGCGTGCGTTGCCCGTCGATGACCGTGCCGCCCTTGAGGAGGAGGTCGTAGCGGGGCATGGGAGCCTCATGTAGCGGGGCGCGGATGGATCAGTATAGCAAGCCAACAGGGGGCGGCCCGGCGCTCGTGTGCCCGCGAACACCATCGGGCGCGTTGCGGAAAAGATGGGGTAGGCCGGGCGGGGGTATGGGGTATAAAGCGGAACCAAGGACGCGGGCCGCCCGGGCCGGACCGGGCGCCCCGGGGAGAGCGACACGGAGCGAGGAATGAGAGACATACGATCCGCCGGCGAGGCCGCGTCGGCCCCGGCATCCGTCCGCTACCCCCCGTATGACAGGTTGCCGGCCGAGACGGACGACGATTGGACGGGGAGGGCGCCGCCCGGCGTGGAGTTTCCCGGCTGCACGCCCTATCGCCTCAAGGCCTCGGAACTCGACACCTACGAGTGCCGCATCGAGTTCTGGGATTCGGAGACCGAGACGGCGTGGGTGTGCGAGCCGACCTCGCCGTACCACGAACGCCCAGGGCAGGCCCTGTCGGCCCTGGCGGAGCGCATTGCCGGGGTGCGCGGCTCGCCGGTGACCTGCTACGGCTCGATGGATCTGTTGCTGCGGAACGTCCGTGGCCGGCCGCGGCGGATCATGCAGGCGGATCAGTCCCTATACCTGCATCCGCTGCGCGCCGCGCTGCCGGAGGCGGCGATGGTGATCGGCGAGCACGACTTTCCCGACGTCGTGCTGGAGGTCGACCACACCACGGACGTGCGGCGCGGCAAGCTGGGCCTCTACGAGTCCTGGGGCTTCCCGGAGGTGTGGGTGCAGGTGCCGGACAAGCCGGCGGCGAACCGCTCGCGCCGCCGCTTGGCGGGATTGACGATCCATGTGTTGAAGGAGGGGGCCTTCCGGGTGTCCGGGGAGAGCTTGGCGTTTCCCGGTTGGACTGCGGAGGAGATCCACACGGCGCTCGACGAGGCGACGCCGTCGCGCGCGACGCTGCGGGTGCTGGAGCGGGTCGGTAGGGCGTTGGGCGCCCGGGAGGGCACCGGCCCCGACGACGATCTACTCCAGCGCTCGCTGCGCGACGAGCGCTTCGAACAGGGAGTCGAACAGGGAGTCGAACAGGGCATCGAACAAGGCCTGCGACGCGCCCTGGACGGGGAGCGCGAACGCCTGTGCCGCCTGGCGGCGCGCAAGTTCGGGGAGGCCACGGGCGCGGAACTCGCCCGGCTCCTCGCCTCGGTGGCGGACGGCGACCTTCTTGCGGCGGTGGGCGAGCACCTCATCGACTGCGCGACCGGTGCCGATCTGTTGGACCGCGTCGGCGTTGTCCCCGGTGTCCGGGGTTAGCGCATGAGCGATGTCGAAACCTTGCGTGCGCAGGTGGTCGCCGACTACGAGCGCAAGACGCCGGGCTCTCGCGCCCTCTTCGAGCGCGCCACCGAGGTCCTGCCCGGCGGGGTGTCGGGCAACCTCCGCTTCTTCCACCCCTATCCCCTCTACATGGCGTCGGGCCAGGGTTGCCGCACGGTCGATGTCGACGGCAACGCCTACATCGACTGTTTCTCCTGCAACGGCCCGCTGCTGCTCGGGCATCGCCACCCCGCCGTGATGGCCGGCGTGCAGCGCCTCCAGGCGACGGGCTCGCTCGTCCTGAACCCCGAACTCGCCGTCGAGTGCGCCGAGAGGCTGAAGGCGGTGATCCCGAGCGCCGAGCGCGTGCGCTTCCTGAACAGCGGCACCGAGGCCGTCATGACCGCGGTGCGTTACGCGCGTGCGTACACGGGCAAGCCGAAGGTCGTGAAGTTCCTTGGCCAGTATCACGGCCAGGACGACCAGTTCCTGCTCGGTCTGGCTTCCGACCGGCGCGCCTTCAGCGCCGGCGTGCCCGAGTCCTCTCAGGACGGCACGCTGACCCTGCCCTTCGGCGATGTGGCCGCCCTCGACGCGCTACTGGCATCGCGGGCGGACGTCGCCGCCGTGATCGTCGATCCGGCGATGCACGTCGGCGGCCTCTGGGGCGTGACGAAGGACTATCTCGAGGCGTTGCGGGCGCACACGCGGGATGCCGGCGTCGTGCTGATCTTCGACGAAGTGATCACCGGGTTCCGGCTGGGGCTCGGTGGTGCCCAGGCCTATTACGGGATCACGCCGGACCTGACGACCCTCGCGAAGGCCCTCTCCGCCGGGGACAAGCTCGCCGCCGTCGTCGGCAGGGCGGACATCCTGGCGGTGACCGACCCGCTGGCCGCCCCCGGCGTCCCGTGCGCGTTTCAGTCCGGCACCGGCAACGACGGCACGTTCGCCCTCGCCGCGGCCCTGGGCGCGCTCGGCGAATACGAGCGGCTTGAACGCGCCGGGGAGTACGAAGCGCTCTGGGGTCGCGTGGAGGGATTGGAGGATGCCTTGCGCCAGGCGTTCGCGGAGCACGGCATCGGCATCCGGGTGAACCGAATCTGCTCGCTGATGCAGCTCTTTCTTACCGGCCCGGCCGGCGGCGCGTCGCCCGGCGAGCGCCACCCGGGTCTGCGCGGCGTTCTCGAGGCGATCCATCTCGCGTTGATCAACCAGGGTGTGATCCTGGCGCTGCCGGGCTCCGACCACAGCTTCTTCTCGTTCCTGCACGATCAGCGGGCGTGCGACGAGATCGCGGGCGCAGCCGCGGCGGTGCTCGGGAAGTACCCCTTCGCCGAGGCGTACCGGGAACGGGTGCGCGATGGCCGTCCGCTGGAGGTTCCCGCGTGACGATCTCGATACGCACCGCCGAGGCCGGCGACGAGGACCGCTGCATCGAGTTGCTGTTCCTTGCCCGGAATCAGCCCGTGGACTCGGCGGAGGGGGAGCGCGCCGTCTTCGAACGCCTGCTCGACCACGGGCGGGGGCAGGTGTTCGTGGCCGTCGATCGCGCGGATGGCGATAGGGTGATTGGCATGGCCACCGTGAGCTACAACCTCGCGATGCGCTATCGTGGCGAGTACTGTCAGTTGGAGGAGTTGATCGTCGAACCGGAGGCGCGGGGCCGCAACGCGGGTGGCCTGCTCGTGCAGCACACCATCGCGCACGCACGGGAGCGCGGCTGCGCGGAGTACGGCCTCTACATCGACCGCACGGAGCGCACCCGGGCCTTCTACGAGAAGTACGGCCTTGCCGTCGTCGGGCCGGAGTTGCGGCAGAGACTCTGACGGCGTGGGAGGGATGGATTTGGACGCGCGGGTCACCAGCGACATCGGTTACTTCCCCGCGGACGCCGGGGACATCACGACGCACGCGCCGCGCACCTACGACATGCGCGATCCGGCCACCTTGGGCGAGTACGGATCGCAGGCCGTGGCGACCGTCATCCGAGATGCAAGGCGCGAGGACGACACGGGGCTGGAGACTAGCGGCTTCGAGCTGCTGCGGCGTCCGACCACCGTGACGGATTTCCTCGACCACGAGGAGGTCATGCGCGTGTACTACGAGGAGTGCAAGGCCCTCGCACGGGAGCTGACGGGCGCGTCCCACGCCTACACGTTCGACCATCTGATCCGGGAACCGGGCCGGCAGATCTCCGGGGGCGGCACGGACGGACGGCCCAGGACCACCGGCCCGGAGCAAGGCGGTGGCTACATCGGCACGGCCCACATGGACTACGCGGAAAACTCCGCCTGGTCGGACTATCTGGCCGTGCATGGCGAGCGGCCTCCCGAGTCCCCTTCGAGAACGATCTCGCTCAACTTCTGGCGCGGCCTGAGCCCCGTCGTGGACGACTACCCGCTGGCGGTCTGCGATGCGCGCAGCGTTCGGGAAACCGATCTCTTCGAGACCATCGTCTACGGCTACGGGGCAAGCAACTATAGTTGGCACGACATCGGCATCGACACCTACAGCGTCAAGCATTCCCCGGCGCAGCGCTGGTTCTACTATCCGCGCATGACGCCGGACGAAGTGCTCGTCATCAAGGCGTACGACTCGGCCGGCGTGATCGGCAATGCCTGTCCGCATAGCGCCTTCGCGAATCCCCTGGCGGACCCCGACGCCCCCGCCCGGCGCAGCATCGAGTTGCGCGTGCTGTGCTTCGTCACCGATTGATGGGGGACGCCCGGCCACCGCCCCAAGTGCCCTGGCGCATCGGCGTCGACGTCGGCGGGACGTTCACCGATCTCGTGCTCGCCGACGCCGGCGGGGCGACGTGGGTCGTCAAGGTGCCCTCGGTGCCGGCGGATCCGAGCCGGGGCGTGATCGCGGCGGTGGAGCGCCTCGCCGGGGATGTCGGCGTGTCCGTGCGGGAACTCCTCGCATCGTGCGCGCTGTTCGTACACGGTTCGACGGTCGCGACGAACACGCTCCTCGAGGGCAAGGGCGCGAAGGTCGGCCTGATCGCGACCGAGGGCTTTCGGGACACCCTGGAGATCCGCCGCGGCCTGCGGGAGGACCAGTTCAACCACCGGGAACCGTACGCGCCCGTGCTGGTGCCGCGCTACCTGCGCAAGGCGGTTCCGGGGCGCATCGACGCCGCCGGCGCCGAGTTCCGGCCCCTCGATCTCGGGGGTCTTGAAGCGGTCGCGGCGGACTTCGAGGCGGAAGGGGTCCAGGCCGTCGCCGTGACCCTCCTGAACAGCTTCCTCAACGACGCGCACGAACGCGCGGTGGCGGACGCCCTGGCGAACGAGTGGGCGGGGGAGTGGGTCACGACCTCCGCCCTGGTCTCTCCGCGCATGGGCGAATACGAGCGGACCTCGACGGCCGTGGTCAATGCCGCCCTGCTGCCGCGCATCGCGGACTATCTACGGGCCCTCGACACCGAACTCACCGGCCTCGGGCTGCCCCGGCCCATGTTGCTGTTGCAGTCGAACGGTGGTGCCGCCTCCGTCGGACAACTCACGGAGCGCCCCGTCAACCTCCTCCTTAGCGGTCCGGCCGCCGCGGTGGGGGCCCTGAACCTGTACCGGGACGCGGTCGATGCCGAAACGGCGGCCCCCGCGCTCGCGGGCAACCTGATCTCCATGGAGATCGGGGGCACGTCCTGCGACGTACTCCTCATGTCCGGCGGCGCGGTCACGACCCGGGACGACGTAGCGGTCGCGGGCTATCACGTCTCGACCCCGGCCATCGACATACACACCGTTGGGGCGGGCGGCGGCACGATCGCCGGCGTGGACGATGCGGGACTGCTGTACGTCGGGCCGGAGGGCGCCGGCGCCGATCCGGGTCCGGCCTGCTACGGCAGGGGAGGGCGCCGGCCCACGGTCACGGACGCGCAGTTGGTGCTCGGCCGCCTGCGGCCCGGGAGGTCGGCCGGCGGCACCCTCGACCTGGACCCGGACGCCGCCCGCGACGCGCTTCGGTCCGAAGTCGCCGAGCCGCTCGGGCTCTCGATCGAAGAGGCCGCGGCGGGCATCGTCGACCTCGTCGAACAACACCTGCTCCACGCGGTGGAACACATCTCGATAGAACGGGGCCACTCGCCCCGGCGCTTCACCCTCGTCGCGGCCGGCGGCGCGGGCCCGATGCACGGCGCGGCCATCGCGCGAGGCCTCGGCTGCCATCGCGTCTACGTCCCGAGAGCCGCCGGCGCCCTGTGCGCGGTGGGCATGCTGCATGCCGACATCCGCCAGGATTTCGTGCGCTTCCTGACCGGTTCGATCGACGAGGTCGCCGCCGCGGAGGTCGACGCCGGCTTCGAGCGACTACAGGACCAAGCCATCGACGTCCTGGGACGCGAGGGCTTCAAGCCCACGGACATCGCGCTCCACCACGAACTGGAGCTACATCATCCGGGGCAGCTTTGGACGGTCCGCGTGACCGTGCCGAACGGCCGGATGGACGCGAACGCGGTACGGACGGCCTTCGAAACCGAGTATCGGCGGCTCTACGGCCACATCCAGCGCGGCGGAACGATCCTATTGGCGTCGCTGCGGCTCACCGCGCGCGGCTCGACCGGCGAAGTCGCGGTCGCGGGCGGGCCGGAGGCCGCCGGGCAACCCGTTCCCGCGGACACCCGCCGGGTCTGGCACGGCCGCCACGGTTGGCTGCCGACGCCCGTCTACGACGGCGCGGGGGTGCGCCCCGGCCACCGCATCGCCGGTCCCGCCCTGGTCGAGGAGGCCACGACGACCGTGCTCGTGGGTCCGGACGATACGTTCACCGTGGACGACCACGGCAACTTCTTCATTCGGGTCGGGGCGGAGGCGGACGCCGAGCGAGCCGCCTTGAGCGTTACCGCCGAGCCCCGGATCCTCGACCCCATCGTGCTCGCGCTCATGCAGAACCGGCTCGACCAGATCACCCGGCACATGGGGTGGGTGATGACGCGCACCGCGCGCAGCACGATCTTCAGCCAATCCCACGACTTCAGTTGCTTCATCACCACGCCGGACGGCACCCTGGTCGCCAACGCCGACGGCATCCCGATTCACACGGGCGGCGGCGGATTCGCGGTGCGCGCGTTGCTCGGCCGGTTCGGCAACCGCCTGCAACCGGGTGACGTGTTCGTGCTCTCCGATCCCTACGTGGCCGGGGGCAATCACCTGCCGGACTGGGTCATCGCCCGGCCGATCTTCGTCGACGGCGCCGAGGGAACGCCGGTGCTCGCCGGGTTCTGCTGCAACCGCGCCCACCAGTCCGACATCGGTGGTGGCCTGGCCGGCACCTACAACCCCGAGGCCACCGAGATCTGGCACGAGGGGATTCGCCTGCCCGTCCTGAAGCTCATCGACCGGGGCGAGGTGCGCGACGACCTGTGGGAGCTGTTGCTCATCAACTCGCGCACGCCCGAGCTGTTGGACGGCGATCTGCGCGCGATGTTGGGCTCCACCCAGATCGGTGCCGAACGGGTGGCCGCGCTGACCGGGGAGCTGGGCGTCGCGCCGTATCTGCGCTACCTCGACGGCGTGCTCGACCACGCCGACCGCCGCATGCGGGCCGCGGTCGCGGAACTGCCCGACGGCGTCTATCACGGCGAGGATCACTGCGACAACGACTGCTTCGAGAAGACCGACATCGCCATTCGCGTCGTCCTCACGGTGCGGGGGGACGAGATCGTCGCCGACTTCAGCACGAGCGATGGGCAGATCGCGGGCTTCAAGAACAGCTCGCTGGCCAACACGTATTCGTCGGTCTACCTGGCGCTGGCGTCGTTCTTCGACACCTCCATTCCGCGCAACGAGGGCACCTATCGGTGCCTTACCATCATCGCGCCGGAGGGCACCATCGTGAACGCCCGGCCCCCGGCGCCGATGACGATGAACACCGTGTTCGTCGCCCACGAGATCGTGCATGCGGTGTGGCGGGCCTTGGCCGAAGCCGATCCCGGGCGGGCCTGCGCGGGCTGGTCGAAGACCATGCACAACCACGTCACCGCGCGCAACGCGGACGGCACCGCCTGGGTGATGTACCAATGGCACGCGATGGCGACGCCCGGCGCGACCGCGGAACGCGACGGGTTTGCGCAGATGGGCCACCTGATCACGCTCGGCGGCCTCGATCTTCCCAACCTCGAGTTCTACGAGCAGATGTATCCGGTGCGCTACGTCCGCCACGAGCAGCGCCTCGACAACGCCGGGGCCGGGACCCGGCGCGGCGGCACCGGCGTGCGCTACGAGGCCGACATCCTCGTGCCGGCCACTTGGTCGTTCCGGGCGGAAGGCCTCGACACCGCGAGTGGCTACGGCGTGCGGGGCGGCGCGGCCGGCGGGGTGGGCCGGAAATGGGTGGTGCCGGCGTCTGAGGGCGAGGCCGGCGCGTTCGTGCCGCCGAAGTACGGCGTGCGCCACCTCGGGCCGGCCCGCGTGATCGTCGACACGCCGGGCGGCGGCGGGTGGGGAGACCCCTTCGCCCGCCCGCCCGAACTCGTGCTCCGCGACGTGCGCGACGAGGTGGTCTCGGTCGCGGCGGCGGAGCGCGACTACGGCGTGGTCATCGCGCGGGACGGCCACGGCATCGACGTGGAAGCGACGGCGGAGTTACGCGCGAATCGATAGCGTATTCGCCACCCATTGCGGTGGCGAATTCGCACAGATCGGCCGGCCAATTTCTGATGGGCAGCCTTGGCGAATGGGCGTATAAGGCCGGTATCGAACGCGGCGCCGCCGCGACCACCAGACTTGGAGCAGACCCATGGAAGAGACACAACGAACGGAAGAGGCCGCGCCGGCCTCGCCGGTCACTCGCTACTTGGCGGACGGCACTTGGTCGGACGACACGCCGCCGGCCGACACCGACGACGAGTGGACCCCCGCGGCCCCACCGGGCCTGGAGTTCCCCGGCTGCACGCCGCGGCATCTCCCGCCGTCGGAACTGGCGGGCTGCGAGTACCGCCTGGAGTTCTGGGACGCCAAGACCGAGACGGCCTGGGTGTGCGAGCCGACGACGCCCTACCACGAACGTCCCTCCCAGGCGCTGTCGGCGTTGGCGGAGCGCATCGCCCAGGTACGCGGCTCGCCGGTGACCTGCTACGGCTCGATGGACCTGTTGCTGCGCGATGTCCACGGCGAGCCCCAACGTGTCGTGCAGGCCGACCAGTCCCTGTACCTGCATCCCTCCCGTGACACGCTGCCGCGGGCCCCCGCGATGGTGATCGGCGAGCACGACTTCCCGGACGTGGTGCTGGAGGTGGACCACACCACGGACGTGCGGCGCGGCAAGTTGGGGCTGTACGAGCAGTGGGGGTTCCCGGAGGTGTGGGTGCAGGTGCCGGACAAGCCGTCGGCGAGCCGGCCGCGCCGCCGCCTGCCGGGGTTGACGATTCACGTACTGGAGGACGGCGCCTACCGGGAGTCCGCGGAGAGCAGGGCGCTTCCGGGCTGGACCGCTCAAGAGATCCATGCGGCCCTGGACGAGGAAACGGCCTCGCCCGCCACGCTGCGCGTCCTGGAACGGGTGGGCCGTGCGCTTGGTGCCCGGGAGGGCACCGGGCCCGACGACGATCTGTTTCAGCGCTCGCTGCGCCGCGAGAGCGCCGAGCGGGGCAGAGAGGAAGGCAGAGAGGAAGGCAGGAAGGAAGGCAGGAAGGAAGGCATCGAGGACACGCTACGACGCACCGCCGCTGCGCAGCGCGACTCCTTGTACCGCCAAGCAGAACGCAAGTTCGGGGCGGCGACCGCGGAGGAACTCGTGCGCCGTCTCGCATCTGTGTCCGACCCCGCTCGTCTCGCCCAGGTGAGCGAGTACATCATGGACTGTGGAACAGGGGCCGATCTCCTTGATTGCGTCCGTCTCGGATGACCACAATGGCGACGCGTACCATCGTGAGGGTCCTGGTCCACGCCGCGGCCCTCGCGGGGCTTTACGCCGCGTTTTCGTTCGCGTTGTTCCTGGGTCTGCAGGTACGCCCCATGTACGGCAATCTCGGCCTGGTCCTGGTGGCCGTCCTCTGCGGGGCGTACGTGTATCTCGGGTTCATCAGGCGACGATAGCTCTCCACCGCGACCTGAATCCGCCGGGAGTCTCCACGTCGGGAGTCTCCGCGTTGACGCTGTCCGAACCCTCGGCTACGGTGGCGCGGCGCTGCTTCCGCGGGTGTCGACGCACCGGCCATGGCTGGTGCCCGCGGCCGCGGAGGGCGACTCGAAGAGGCCTGGTGGGGGGTATCGTGAGAGAAGAATCCAACAACCGGTGGATCGGCAAGAACACCATCCGCCCGGACGGCGAGGACAAGGTCACCGGGCGCGCGGCGTTCGGCGCGGACTTCGCCCAGCCCGGCATGCTCTGGGGCAAGGTGCTGCGCAGCCCGCACCCGCATGCGCGCATCCGCGCGATCAATGTCGAGCGTGCCGCCGCCGCGCCGGGCGTGAAGGCGGTGATGACGGGCGACGACCTCGTATACTTCCCCCTCGACAAGCCCGTGCTGGTGGGCCCCGCGGACCTACGTTTCGTGAGCCGGAACGTCATGGCCCGCGACAAGGCGCTCTACTGTGGACACGCCGTGGCGGCGGTCGCCGCGGCCACGCCGGTCGCCGCCGAGGCCGCGCTGGAGTTGATCGAGGTCGACTACGAACCGCTGCCCTGGGTCCTCGATGTTGACGAGGCCATGGGGCCCGACGCCCCGGTCCTGCACGACTTCCTCCGTACGGCCGGAGACGACTCGGCGCCGGATGCGCCCACCAATGTCGCGAGCCGCATGACGATCACGCTCGGCGACCTGGACGACGGCCTCGCCGAGGCGGATGTCGTCATCGAACGCCACTTCAAGACCAAGCCCGTGCACCAGGGCTACATCGAACCGCACGCGTGCCTCGTGAGCGTCGCCGCCGACGGACGCGCGACCATCTGGAGTTCGAGCCAGGGCCAGTTCATGGTCCGCAACGCCACCGCGAAGATGACGGGCGCCAGGCTCTCCGACATCCGCGCCATCCCGGCCGAGATCGGGGGTGGTTTCGGCGGCAAGACCATCGTCTACCTCGAGCCGCTGGCCTACGTACTCTCGCGCAAGGCGGGTGCCCCGGTGAAGATGGTGATGACCCGGGAGGAAGTCTTCCAGGCGACCGGCCCGACGGCGGGCTCCTCGAACACCGTCAAGATCGGTGCTCGGCGCGATGGCCGCATCGTCGCCGCGGACGCGACCTTCCGCTTCCAGGCGGGCGCGTTCCCCGGCTCGCCGGTGCGGGCGGCGTCGAACTGCGCCTTCGCCCCGTATGCCATCGACAACGTCCGGGTGGTCGGCTACGACGTCGTGGCGAATCGGCCCAAGTGCAACGCCTACCGTGCGCCCGGATCGCCCATCGCCGCCTACGGCGTCGAGTCGGTGATCGACGAACTGGCCCGGGAACTGGGCATCGACCCCATCGAGTTCCGGCTGAAGAACGCGGCGCGGGAGGGCACGCGGGCGGCGTATGGCCCCACGTACCGCCGCATCGGCTTCGAGGAGACCCTCGAGGCCGCCCGCGCCCATCCCCACTACGCTACGCCGAAGACCGCGTCGAATGGCGGTTCCCGGGGACGAGGCGTGGCGAGCGGCTTCTGGTTCAACGTCGGGGGCGAGTCGAGCGCGCAGGTGAACGTCAACGAGGACGGTACCGTGGCGGTCACGACCGGACACCCGGACATCGGTGGCTCGCGCGCATCCATGGTGAACATCGTCGCGGAGACCCTCGGCATTCACTACCGCAACGTCAGCGCCCAGGTGGGGGACACCAACACCATCGGCTTCAGCGCCTCCACCGGGGGCAGCCGCGTGACCTTCTCCGCCGGGACGGCGGTTTCCGAGGCCACGGAGCGGGTGGTGGCCCAGCTCCGCGAACGCGCGGCGATGCTCTGGGACATCGACGCCGAGGCGGTCGACTGGCGGGACGGCCATGCCCACCCCGCAGGCAGCAACGCCGGGGACTTCGAGCCGCTCTCCCTCGCGGACCTGGCGGCCCAGGCGGCGCGCACCGGCGGCCCGATCACGGCGCAGGTGTCGGTGAACGCCCAGGGCGCGGCACCGGCCTTCGCCACCCACGTATGCGACGTGGAGGTGGACACAGAAACCGGGCGCGTCGACGTGGTGCGCTACACGGCGGTGCAGGACGCGGGCCGCGCCATCCATCCGGGCTACGTCGAGGGGCAGATGCAGGGCGGCGTCGCCCAGGGCATCGGCTGGGCGCTCAACGAGGAGTACATCTTCGACGACTCGGGGCGGCTGGAGAATCCGGGTTTCCTGGACTACCGCATCCCGGTGGCGTCGGACCTCCCGATGATCGACACCGTCGTCGTCGAGGTGCCGAACGACGCCCACCCCCACGGGGTCCGGGGCGTCGGCGAAGTGCCGATCGCGCCGCCGATGGCGGCAGTCGCCAACGCCATCCACGACGCCGTCGGCTTGCGCCTGCGGGACCTGCCGATGTCGCCGCCGAAGGTGCTGGCCGCGTTGGACGGTTGAGCGAAGGTGCCGGGGGACGCTTGCCCCGGCGCCGCCCTTGTCACCCGAATGATCGAACGCTCCCGACGCCTCGCGCTCCGCACCAAGCTCGCGTTCTCTTCCGGCGCGCTCGAAGAGGCCGTGGTCGGGGCCGCGAGCTTTGCGACGATGCTGTTCTACAACCAGGTCCTGGGCCTCTCCGCGACCCTGTGCGGCGTCGTCTTCCTGATCGCGAGCATCTTCGACGGAATCTCGGACCCGATCGTCGGCGCCTTCTCCGACCAGTTCCGCAGCCGGTGGGGACGTCGCCATCCCCTGATGTTCCTCTCTGCGTTCCCGCTCGCGATCGCCTTCTACTGCCTCTATCAACCGCCGGACGGCCTCTCGGAAACCGGCCTCTTCGCCTGGTTCTTGCTGTTCATGATCCTGGTGCGCGTGGCCAAGACCTTCTACACCGTGCCCCATGCGGCCCTCGGCGCCGAGCTGACCGAGGACTACCACGAGCGTACCTCGATCTTCGGCTACAACGCGGTCACGGGGATGGCGGGCGGCGTCGGCTTCGGCGTGCTCCTGCTGGTGGTGGTCTTCCCGTCCACGGAGGGATACAGCAACGGGCTGCTCAACGAGAGCCGCTATCCGCTCCTGGCGGCGTCCGGCGCGGTGATCATCGTCGCGTCGCTGATGGTGTGCATCTTCGGCACCCGGGACCAGATTCCGTATCTGCACCCGAACCCCGCGCGCACGATCCGGGTGCGCGGGTATCTCGGCGAGCTCCGGCACCTGCTCACCAACCGTTCCTACCTGTCGGTCTGCGTGAGCTGGCTGGTGCTCGCCGCCTCCTTCGGCATCATCGGCGTGGTCTCGACCTACACCTACATCTACGTCTTCGAGATATCGACGGAACAGTTGACCATACAGCGCTTCGTGACCCTGCCGGGGATACTGGTGGCCATCCCCCTGGCGGCTTGGTTGACCAAGCGGCTCGACAAGAAGTGGACCCTGATCTGGTCCTGTAGCGCGAGCGCGTTCCTGGTCGGGTTGCCCTACGTCCTGCGCCTGATCGGCTTCTTTCCGGACAACGACTCGCCGTGGTTGTTGTTCGCGCTGTTCGCCCCGCTCACGCTCAGCTACGTGCCGGGGGCCCTACTGCCGATCGTGATCGACTCGCAGCTCGTCGATATCGCCGACGACCACGAACATCGGACCGGGCATCGATCCGAGGGCGTCGTCTTCTCCATCCGCACGTTCGCGATGAAGGCCACGTCGGGGGTCGGTGGTCTGGTCGCCGGCTTTGGACTGGACCTGATCGCGTTTCCGAAGAATGCCGTCGTGGGTGAGGTGCCTGCCCAAGCCTTGAACGGTCTGCTGATCCTCTCCGGCCCGCTCTTCTGGGTGATCATCGCGGTCGGGGTCGGCTTCATGGGCATGTATCGGTTGAGTGAGCGCCGGCACGCGGAGATTCTCAAGGAACTCCGGGTGCGTAGGGCGACCGCTGATTGACCCGGCCGTCGCGCCGCGCCCGGTGCGTCGTCCCCGACCCGCTTACCAATGCACGTCACACCGCTCGGCGATGGCGGCCGCTAGTGCCGCGAAGTCTTCGTAACAGTCGTGTACGGCTTGGAGATGCCCGCCAATGGCGCCGTCGGCCGGCCTGAGAAAGAACGCCGGCTTGCGAGCCTCCTGGGCCATCGCCAACAGGCTTCGGTAGTGCTTGAGCGTGGCCAAGCATTCGTCGTCCGCCTCGGTGGAGGCGATGTTCGGCGCTTCTTCACCGAGGATCGCCGTGTGATAGACGCGTGGGATGCGCCGCATCCACTTCTGGTAGGCGCGTACCGGCCGGGCGGCACGCACGGCGTGCTGCATCACGACGTAGCCGGCCGGCGCGATGTCGGCTTCGGGCAATTCAAGATCGGCACCGGCGGGGCACCGACCTAGGCGATCCTGCCATTGCTCGCGCCAATCAGTGAGCGTTGGCCCGAGATTCTGGAGGCCTTGTAGGGAAAACAGGTCGGGTGCTAGCGGGAATACGACGTGATTGGCGGCAATGATCGCGGCCCGATTGATGGCGCCTAGGTTGGGACCGACATCGACTAGAACGATGTCGGCTTGGCGTTGTGCCGTTGCCCGGGCGATTACGCGGTGAAAGGCCGATTCGGCCCGAAAAGCCGCCTCGTCCCGGTTCATGCAGTCGGGCCATGCCGACGAAAGCTTGGCCTCGAAACGTGAGAGGCCGAGGTCTCCAACGAGGAGCCCAAGATTGAGCGTGACTTCTTCCACATGCGGTTCCGCAAGGTCCCCGATACCGCGCAGTATGGGGGACACGGCGCCGAGAACGCTGTAGTCGTGGTCGCCCTCGGGCCAGAGATGCAGCAACCGCCCCTCGGACAGGAACATGGTGCTGAGGTTGGCTTGTGGGTCGAGGTCGGCGGCCACGACAGAGGCGCCGAGTTCCGAGTACATCCAAGCCAAGTGGTAGACGAGGGTCGTCTTGCCGACGCCGCCCTTATTGTTGAAGAAGGCGATGACTTTCATGTCGTCTTGGATGGAATAACGGCAAGCACATTCGCCGGATCGGCCAGTTCGAATGAGGCGGGCGGATTGCCGTTCTGCGCAAGAGCCTCTCGGGCGCGGATGACGCCGCGGCCGAAGCGGTTTACGTAGCCCAGGGTCGCCATGGCTTCCGCGATTACGGGATTTCGATAGTCGGTTCGTGTCGGGAAATTCTCCGGGGATGCCATGCCGAACAGTCCGCCCGGGCTTTGTATTTCGATGCGGTTCGTGAACCAATACAAGTGAACGGGTGCGTTCGATTCGTAGGTCCTATGCATGACGGCGTTCAGCAGGAGCTCGCGAATGGCGATGACCGGAAAGTCCATGTCGTTCCGTTCCCGAAGGGCGGAGTCGGAGACAGGACGCGAGTGGACTAGCGTGGGCACGAACGCGTCGAGTTCGCGCAGCACCGTGACCAAGTCGCCGCCAAATTGCCTTTCCTCCAGAACATCCGCACCCATGGTGTCGCCGGCCCACCGCACGAACTGAATCCAGGCGCCCGGCAGCCACCGGAGCGGATCCCTCCCGAACAGGAGCATCGCCGCGTTCGTTGGCGTGTCGGTGCGGTGGTCGAAAAACCGCAGGGAGGTGAGTTGCTCAACCATGCTGCGGTCGTTCTCCGCGAGGATTTCCGGGGCGACTGCCGCAGGGAGATAGCTGCTAACGAACAGCCCCGACACCAAATCGGCCACGGAAGCGTCCAGGCACGGGCGCGCGTCGAACGATTGCAGTGCGGAAAGGCGTCGCTCGCCGAGCAGACGCTCTTCCTGCTGATTGGCCGCGCGTCTCGATGGGCCGACGCGGATCCAGACACGTCCCTTGTAGCGGACCGGGGGCAAGTCCGAAGGAAGCACTTCGACGACCGCCACATCGCCTTCCGGCAGGGCGTGCTTCTGGACGGTCATGGCGGGCAGTGGTTCGAGATTGACATTCGAGCGCAGGTCTCCTAGACGCAGCAGGATTCGATCCGTTACGTCCAGTCCGTCGAGCGCGCCATCGTCTCGGACGCCGACAAGCAGGTAGCCGGGCTGCCCGTGGCCGGGAAAGTCGTTCGCGAATGTGCAGATTGCCTCCCCGAACTTGTCCGTGTTGTTGGTCGACACCGTCCGTTCGACTCGGTCGGACTCAAGGTCCGCGATCAGGGAGAGCAGTTGGTCGGTGGACAGCATGTCGCAATGTTAGAGCCTTCCACGCTGGCGACATAGGCCGACGTGGAGCGCGGGACGCCGGAAAGGCGGCGCGTAGCGCGGCGGCGAGGGTGGCCGGAGGCCACGGGTGGGGCGTGGGGGTACGGCAGCCTAGCCCGCATTTCTCACTAGGTCGCTTGTGCATAGACCGCAAGTCCTTGGTCCATTAGGGTTTATCGTCGACCTCAAGCGTCGGTCGCCGGATACGGAGCGCTGGCCGCGCCCTCGCCGGTCTTTTCGCCCCGTGCGCGCACGTGCTCCCTCAAACTTAGGCACCACTAGGCTTTCGGTCGCGAGCACGCGCACGGGGCGAAAATCCTCGGCGATCATCACGGCCCCTGGTGAGAAATGCGGGCTAGGCAGACGGACGGGGCCTTCCCGTTCGATGCCCGCACGCGGTGTGGAGAAGTCAGGCGGCACGTGACGCTATCACTGCGGTCCTGATGCTCCGGGCCAGCTATCGAGACGCTCGTCCACCACCGTCCACGCCGCCCGCGAGGCGGTGAAGATGTTGTCGGTCGGCCTGATACCGGGATCGTCGTCGAGGCAGCCAGCGGGAATGCACACCTGGTCGGCCCGCTCCCATGGAGTGCGCCCACCACAGATGCGGCAGAACGCACACGCGAAACGTGTTCCGGGCAGCCAGTAGGTGGTGACGTTGTCCGCGCCCGTCCGCCAGCGAAAGCCACCGCGGCGCACGCGCAAAAGGGTCTGGTAGGCGGCTCCGGCGGCGCGCCGGCACCGTGAGCAGTGGCAGTGGTACATCCGCAGGGGCGGGCCGTCGAACTCGAACGCCACGGCACCGCACAGGCAGCTTCCTCCGGTGGCGCCCGGTGTGCTCGGCTTTCGGGCGGGCCTCTCCACCGCCATGGCCATTTCCGCGAACTCCGGCGGTAGCTCCGCATGTCGCGGCAGGTCGTCGACGATGGCGTCCCAGGGCGCCATGGAATCGGTGAACATGTGGAGTTGCGGGCGCACCCCCGGGTCTTCGGCGATGTTGCCCAGAGGGAGCAGCACGAAGGGCAGGGCACCGGCGGTCATCGGGACGGCGGATCCGCATTGGCCACAAAAGCGCCGGGAGCCCGCTGCCGATGACGCGTACGCTCTCGCCCGCTCCGCGCCGCGCACCCACCGGAAGTCCGCCGGCGCGGCCGCCGCGAAGGTAACGAACGCGTTGCCGTGAAACTTGCGGCACATGGAGCAGTGGCAGTGTCCGAGCGCGTCCACCGCGCCATCGATCTCGAAGGCGACGTCGGCGCACAGGCAGCTTCCGGTCAGCATGAAGCTCCTCCCCACGTCCGTCCGAGACGGTTCAATCGTCCGTGTCGGTGAGATTCTCCAATGCCGCCAACGCAGCGGCACGGTTTTCGTGTATCTCGAACACTTGGTCGAACCCGGTCATCTCGAGCAGCGAGCGCACGTTCTCCGTGGGCCCACAGAGGATGAATCGGCCCGATGTGCTGGTCAGTTCCCTGAACGCCTGCAGCATGGCGCGCAGGCCGCGGGAGGCGACGTATGTCAGCTCGGTCGTGTCCAGGACCAAGGCCTTGAGCGTGCCGGGCCGGGTCCATCCGGCCAAACGGGTCTCGAACTCGGCGACGGTGGATAGGTCGACCCTGCCGTAGACCACTAGGATCAGGGTCTTTCCTGATTGGATTTCTTCGACTTTCATGTCTGCTCTTCGCGCAAGGGCCGGAGCCTGGAGACGTTGGCTCCCCGTCGAGCCCGACGATGCCGGCTTGGCGCGACCATAGCACAGCGCGTGATCCGGGCCGGCCTCCCCTTGACCAGCTCCGGTGCGTACTCCGGCCGATTATCGACCAACTCGAATTGCGGCTTGCCCGGGACGAACCCCGGTGTCTCAGCCAAGGTCGAGCGTGCCGCCGCTAGCGCCCCGCAACCGTCGCCTACGGCTCCGCTCGCGGCCCAGCCATGGGGCGCTCCTAGACCAGGAACCCAACCCGGTACTCGAAACTCAACCGCGGTTCCGCCCCCTTCGGTGTCTCTGGATGCACGAACGCCGAATGGAACACCGGCACGTCGCCGTGGTCTTCGTCTCCCTTGCGGTAGTGCGCGTTCCGGAACAGCAGCACCTCGTCGGTGGTCATGTCCGGGTAGTAGTAGTACCTCTGGTCCGGATGGTGCCTGGCCGCAAGGTACATCTGTCCCCCGGAGACCTGCCCGGTCATCTCCGCCTTGACCAGATCCTCGCTGCGGAAAGTCCGCGGGTCCCCGAAACAGAGCGGGTTGGCCTTGACCGGTGCCTCCATCGGCAGCACCGGACGCCAGAAGTTCACCTGGTAGAACTCCGCGGCGTCGCTCTCGAGGAAGAACTCGCGCTGACGCTTGAGGTCGGACCAGGGATTCATCTCGCCCGCGAGTTCGAACTCCGTCGGGAAATCTGCGTGGACCGTCGCGCCGTACAGGTTGTAGAAGTCGGGTCCCCGACGGACGCCGAGTCCCGGCAGGAAGAAGTCGTGGGCACCCGGGAAGAGTTCGCGGAGCAACGCTTCACACTCCGCGGCGTAGATCCGCTTCGCGGGCGTGTCGGCGGCCATGTAGAAGCGGGCCTGCTCCTCGGCCCCGTTCTCGGTCTCGTCCACCAGGAACGCCTCGCCGCTGTCGAGCCAATCGGAGGCGGTCATCGCGGAGCTGTGGTCGAGGAGCACGAAACCGAACTTGCGAAAGAACTCGGCCTTCGAGAGGCCTTCCTGGGCTTCGAGCACCCTCGCATCGTGGATCGTCGTTTCGTGGCCCTCCGTCGTCATCCACTTCAATGTGGCGATCACGTTGCCGGAGACGCACCACGAGAGGAACTTGGGAATGGCCCGCCACGCCTGGCCGCGCGCGAACATGTCGTACATCCAGCCGCTGTCCCCGAGCTGGTAGGCGTCGGCGCCCGGCTTGTAGAAACCCGCCAGCTTCGCCGTGACGGATCGGTCGGCCCCGGTCACCGTAGCTGAACGAACGCGGAAGAGCGGAGCGGCGCACCGGTCACCCGGCTCTCGAGGTCGAGCCAGTCGTGGGGGCCCGGCAAGGGGCGATAGGTAACGTCATCACCGAAGAAGCGCAGGACCAGGGTATGGCGGTCGGGGGTGCGCGCGTCGATCGGTGCGCGGCCATGCAGGCAGTAGGGATGGACCACAACGACGTCTCCCGGACGGGTTTCGAACGACACGACGTCCCATGCGCCCGGATCGCGCTCAAGGTCCGCCTCTATGTCGGGTAGCCTCTCGTAGTCGGCGTCCGGGTACAGGGGCTTGGTCATGTCGTCGGCGTCAGTGTACGTCGTGCCGTTGTAGAGCTTGCCCCGATGCGACCCCCGCACGACCCCCAGCGAGTTCTGGGCGGGCAGGGGCTCGAAGGGGATCCACAGGTTGACCCAGTGCGAGCCGGCCACCGGCAGGACGGAGTGGTCCTGATGCCAGGGCGAGTGACAGACCTTGCCGCCTCCTTGGCGAAGTACTCCTCGCCGAAGTACCAGACATGCTCCGATCCCCAAAGCTCCGCCAAGTATTCGGCAAAGGACGCCTCGTGCAGCAGTTCCTGCAAGCCGAGCTTCCAGGACTCGGGATGCATGTGATCGACGAAGTGCTCGTGCTCGGTTCCGGCGAAGGCGGTGACGGCACTCCGGCTGGGGTTGGCCCGCACGTAGTCGTAGCAGGACCTGGCCTTCTCGAACTGTGCCGGCGTGAGCAACTGTTCGGCCAGGTACACGCCGTCTTCCGCGTAGCGCTCTACCTGGTCCGCGGTGGGCCTTGGCATGGCGATCATCCTCCGGGCAGCGCTTTAGCCGAGCTTCGTCGAGTCGAAGCTCAGCCAGGTCTCGGCGGCGATCTTCCACAGCACGATGTGGTAGAGGACCTTGTCGCCGTCCATGTAGGTGCTTCTGACGTAGGCCTCCCCGCGCTCGTCCCCCTGGTAGCGCTTGCCGACGCCGATGAGTTCGACGTCGATGTCGAACTCCTCCTCGAAAGTCACCGGGCCCTCGACCATGACGTATCTCGGCGCGTTCAGATCGGGATCCTGGACGGTGTAGCTCGCCCGGCCCGCCGCGACCAGCGCCCGGCCCTTCCTCGAGTAGAGGCCGCTGGTGAAGCGCAGTTCGCCATGCTCGGCGTCCCAGCGATGCCAGATGGGGACGGAGACGGGGCCACGGCCCTCCCGCGCCACGCTGAGGATTCCGTAGCGCGTCTCCGCGAGAAGCGCCTCCCGCTCCGCCCTGGTCATGGTTGCGACGCTCATGGTGCTTGTCTCCCGTCCTGCGAATGCGGCCGCGCGGAGGCTCCGACGCGCACTCGTGCGCAGAACACCGCGAGATGGAATGCGGGAAAGATACTGCGGTGTGGCGGAGAGTGCTACTCCGGTACCCCGGCCTTACTCCGGCACTTGGGACCGACTCCGTTCCCCGCGCATCGCCGGATGGGCCGGGATGAAGTTGTCCCGATTGGGCATGCGAACGTCGGCCAAGCTCCGCGCATCCATCGGCTGCTCCGCCCCGATGATGCCGTTCAGGAACAGCAGGTACGCGGTCAGTGCGTAGACTTCGTCGTCGCTGAGGGACCGGGGCGTGAGGTAGGGCATGGCGCGGCGCAGGTAGTCGAACAGGGTGGGCGCGAAGGGCCAGAAACTACCGATGGTCTTGAGTGGGTCCGGACCGTCGAGGGAACCGTGGCCGCCCGCCAGCACGTCGTTCACCCCTCCGGTGCCGTCGGTACCGTGGCACGCCAGGCAATGCCGCGCATACACCGTCGCTCCCTCGAGCGCGGTGCCCGAGCCCGGCGGCAACCCGGCGCCGTCGGGTCCGACATCGGTATCCCACGCGGCGACCACGTGCGGGTCGGCCTCGATGCCGAGCCCCGGGCCTTCCGTGGCCGCTACGGCGCCACCGACGATCACCGCGAGCAGCGCCGCCAAGCTACGCATAGATATTGGTCACTTGCCCGTCCCCGCCTACGCGCCACGCCTGGATGCCGTTGTAGTGGTAGACGAAGTTCGTGCCCTTCTCGGCGATGATCGCGGCACGGGTCGGTTGCACCGCGCCGGTGTCGTCCAAGGCTCGGCTCATGAGGACCGCCGGAGCGCCGTTCCAGCGCCACGCCGCGCGAAATCGCGTCACGGACTTGGCGAGGACCGGCTCGGAGAGCGCCGCCTCGGCCCAGGTCGCGCCCGCGTCCGCGGAAACCTGCACCCGGGTGATGCGGCCGAGCCCGGACCACGCCATCCCCGATATCTGATAGAGCCCCGGCCCGGAAAGCGCGAGGCCCGGGGACGGCGAGGTGATCACGGACTTCACCTCCATCGGGAACGTGAACATCAGTGATCGCCCGTCGGGCAACAGGTCCGTATATCTGGCGGTCTCCCCGCGCGTCATGGAGGGCCTTTCCGTCAGCTTGATGCGGCGCAGCCACTTGATGCTCATGTTGCCTTCGTACCCCGGCAGGAACAGCCGCACCGGATAGCCGTTCTCGGGCCGCAGGCGTTCGCCGTTCTGATACAAGGCGAGCAGCGCGTCGTCCATGGCCTTGGCGAGGGGGACGCTGCGGGTCACCGCCGCCGCGTCGGCACCCTCGGCCAGCATCCAGTGCGCGGCGGGGTCGACGCCGGCTTCATCGAGCACGACCGACAACGGCACGCCGGTCCACTCGCTGCACGACACCAGTCCGTGCAACGAAGCGCAGGTCCCGGCCAGGGGCTCGGGGTCGAGGCCGGCCCGGCTGCTGTTGCCCGAACACTCGAGAAACTGGATGCGCGAGACCATCGGGTAGCGCGACAGGGCCTCCATGTCGAAGAACAACGGGCGTTTCACCAACCCGTGAACGAGCAGCCGGTGGGCGTCCGGATCGATGTCGGGTACGCCGCTGTGGTGGCGTTCGAAGTGCAGGGCATTCGGTGTAATCGTGCCCTCAAGGGACTGCAGGGGCGTCATCGAAATGCCGCATCCATCGGTTCCGGGTACGGCCGCGACCAGCCGCCGCACGTCGTCCTCGTGGCCGGAAGGCGCGCCGTAGCTCGTCATGGGGCGCCCGGGGGTGCGCATCCAGGGCGGCGTCGCCCGGGCCGGAGAGGCCGTCAGCAGCCCCAGTGCGCCGACGCCCAGGCCCGCGGCACCGCGTTTCAGGAATAGGCGGCGGTGCAGCAAGCCGTTGCCGGCTGCGGGCGTTAGGTCTTCAACGCTCGGCTTGGCCATGGATCGCATTCTGCCATGCGCTGAACGTCGTCACGGCGCGGGGCAGGGCCGCGACATGGGTTCGAGTTCGACTACGTCGGGGAGACTACGTGCGTATTGGCCGCGTGTCCGTCCGGTGCCGCGTGCCACTCGCCGGAAATCCCACGCTGAGGCTACGCGGGCCTGGCGTCCGGGTCGGGGGCGTTTGGCCGCAGCAGGCCGCGGATGCAGGCGAGCAGTTCGTCCGCCGTGCCGCTCTCCATCAGGCACTCGCCGACCTCCCGCAGGCCGTCCGGGCCCGACACGCTGGACAGGAGCGCCGCCATGTCCTCCGTCGCCGCCGGGCCGAACTTCAGTGCCGCCATCCCGCACAGCAGGGCGCGTTCCTCCGAGCGGCCCAGTTCGATGCCGCGCTCCATGCCCTCTGAACGGGCTTGGGCGAAGGCGGCGTCGATTGACTCCTCGAGGCGCGACGTCACCGGCTCCACTTCCTTCAGTCTCATCAACTCCTCCAGTCCGCGCAGTTCCGCTCCGTACTTCTCCGCCAAAAGCCGCAGCCACGCGGCTACCGTCTCCCGCAGCCGCGGACTCAACCGGCGAGCCGTGTGCAGCAGCGGCCCCCGTAGCACGCTTGGCAGACCGTCCGCGCCCGCGTACTCGATGGCCGCGATCAGCGATACGATACTGCCCGGCACGGGCGCCTCGTCCCGGCACCGAACCAAGTCCAGCGGATGGTAGCCCCACGGGTAGAACGCTGCCAGACCCTGCGGCACCGACGCCTGGCCGAGGGCCGGCGGTAGCCGGGCGATATCGCTGGCGCGCGTCGGCACGCGCCATCGCGCGGCGCCGTTGTGTATCACGACGCACAGGATCGGGCACGGCTCGTCCACGCCGACCGTCTCCGAGTCGCGGAGCTCGCGGTACAGCGCGCCACCGTAGTCGAGAAACCGCAGCGCCATGTCCGGGTCCGCCCTGGACTGGAACTCCAGATGCACGAACAGGTGCGCCGGCCAACGGTCGCGGGCGTCCACGCGGAAGTCCGCGCACCAAACCTGGTCGCCGCGCCGGGCGCGGAAGTCGCGCGTGACCCACTCTGCGGGCAGTCGCCGTAGCGTGCGCATGTCGAGGTCGCCGAGCAGGTCCGCTCCGAGCGGGCCGGCGGGCGCCGCGAGATGGTTCCGCAGCATGTCCGAGATCGTGGCGCGCTCGCGGAACAGCGCCTTGTAGATGGCGTCGAACGGGAACGGCGGGGCGCGCTCGGGGGTGTCCATCGCGGCACCATAGCCGTGGCTGACGCCGCCTTGGGGACGTCGGGCGGATGTCCTACACGAGTTGCAGCTTTTCGCCATGCCGCATGGCGGGCCGTTGGGGCTACTTGGAACGTCATGGGCGCTAGCGCCACCAAAACCATCGCCCTAGCGGGCGCTGCTTTTGGCCCCGCCCGCCCGCCGCTCTATCGCACCGTCGGGCTCGGACCCGCTTCGCAGGTCCAAGTCCGACAGGCTGCTAGGAATTCCCTGAACAAGTCCGTCCATGGACTTGTTCATCCCCCGCAAAACAAAAGCGCGGTTTTGTTTTGCTCACAAATTCAACGGCTTGCGCCATTGAATTTGGCGGCACATCCCTGTGCCGCGCTAGGGAAGGTCTTAATCAGACCTTCCCTAGCGTTTCGCGAGTTCGCCATACGCGCCGCGCAAGGCGCTACCATCGCAGGCGCCCACGCCGCCCAGGACCGAGCGCCGCCTCCATGCTCTTCGACCCCCGCCTCTGGCAGTTCACCGTCGGCGTGCGCGCCCGCATCGTGGCCACCGTGGCGCTGGGGGTGGCTTCGTCCCTCGTCGGAATCGGCCGGCTCGCGCTGCTGGGATGGCTCCTGGCGCGGGTCTTCACCGGGGACACGTTCGCGGACCTGATCGCGCCCGTCGCGGCGGTGGCGCTCGTGATGGTGCTGCGGGGCTGGATCGAGCATGCACGGGCCATGGTCGCGCATCGCACGGCGGTCCGGGTGCAGTTGGCGTTGCGCCAGCGCCTGTACGCGAAGGTGGTCGCGCTCGGCCCCGCCCACTTCGGGCTGGAGCGGACCGGGGCCGTGATGCTCTCGATGATCGACGGCGTCGAGCAGCTCGAGACGTACTTCGGCCAGTACCTGCCGCAACTTCTTGTCGCCGTCATCACGCCGCTCGTCGTACTCGTGGTGCTCGCCTTCTACGACGTGCCCGTGGCGCTGCTGATGTTCGGCTTCGCGATGTTCACCCTGTTCGCGCCGCTCCTATTGCAGCGTCACGAGGCCGCGAGCAGCATGCGCCGATCCCGGGCGTACCGTGCCTTCGCGGCGGAATTTCTCGACGCGATCCAGGGACTCGCCACGCTCAAGGCCTTCGGCCGGGGCGCCGAGCGCGGGCGCCTCCTGGCGGAGCGCGCGCACGAAGTCTTTCGCAGCACGATGTGGGTGCTCGCGACCAATGCGGGAACCCGGGGGCTCACCGATGCCGGCATCGCCGTCGGCACGGCCGCCGTGCTCGCCCTCGGGGCCTCGCGCGTCTCCGGGGACCAGATGAGCCTGGAGGTGCTGCTGGTCGTGCTGATGATGGGCATCGAGGTGTTCCGCCCGCAGCGCGACCTGCGGGCGCTCCTCCACAACGGCATGATGAGCCGCGCCGCGGCGGACGACATCTTCACGTTGCTGGACGCACGCCCGAGGGTCGAACCGCCGGCCGCGCCGGTGGACCTCGCCGGGTCCCTCGCTCCGGTCGTGGAGTTCGACGACGTGTCGTTTGCGTACCCCGGCGGGCGGCGTGCCGCGCACCGGGGGCTCACCTTCCGCGTGGCCGCCGGGGAACGCGTGGGCTTCGTGGGGGAGAGCGGGGCGGGCAAGTCCACCATCGTGCGCCTGCTGCTGCGCTTCTTCGATCCGGATGATGGCGTCGTGCGGATTGGCGGCCAGGATCTGCGCGGCCTGCGCGCGGACGACGTCTATTCCAACGTCGCCGTGGTGAACCAGGACACCTACCTGTTTCACGGGACGGTCGAGGACAACCTGCGCTTCGGCAAGGCCGACGCCACCATGGAGGAACTCGCGGCGGCCGTGCGCGCCGCGAACGCACATGAGTTCATCTCGCGACTGCCGGACGGCTACGCCACGGTCATCGGCGAGCGCGGCATCAAGCTTTCCGGCGGGCAGCGCCAGCGCATCGCGATCGCCCGCGCCGTACTCCGCGACGCGCCCATCCTCATCCTCGACGAGGCGCTCTCGTCCGTGGACGCCGAGAACGAGGCGGTCATCCAGTCCGCCCTCGACCGGCTGATGCGGGGCCGCACGACACTGATTTTCGCGCACCGGCTGTCGAGCGTGATCGGGGCGGACCGCATCCTGGTGCTCGATCAGGGGGCCGTCGCCGAGACCGGCAACCATGCGTCGCTGATGCGTGCGCAGGGCGCGTACTTCCGGCTGATGGGCGCCCAGGCGGAAGAGCGCGCGGGGTCTGACGCGTCCCTGGGGGTGGTGGCCGACGGAAGCGCGAGCCGGCGGGACACGCCCCTTGAGGACGTACAACTCGATGGCGCCGATGGGCACGACGAGCCGACCGACGCGATCCTGCGCGCCGAGGGCCTGGGCTGGACCGGCGTCTTCCGCGAACTGCTGCGCCACGTCGTGCCGTGGAGGGGCAGGTTCTCCGTCGTGCTGGCGCTGGGAATCGCCAGGGTGATGGCCCTGATCGGCGTCGGCGTGGCGGGTGCCCTCGCGGTCGCTGCCGTGAAGCGGGGCGAACCGTACACGCCGTACCTAGTCATCCTCGCCGTCGTCGCCCCCCTCTCCGGGCTGCTGCACTGGCTCGAATCGTGGTTCGCGCACGACATGGCGTTTCGCATGCTCGCCGAGATGCGCATCGCGCTATTCGACAAGCTGGAGCGCCTCGCGCCGGCCTACCTCGTGCGGCGCCGCACGGGGGACTTGGTGGGGATGGCGACCCATGATGTCGAACTGGTGGAGTACTTCTTCGCCCACACCGTGGCCCCGTTCTTGGTCGCCGTGCTGGTACCCGGGGCGGTCCTCGGCACCCTCGCGTGGTTCGGCTGGCCGATGGCGTTGGCCCTCGCGCCCTTTCTCGCAGTGGTGGCGTTGAGCCCCTTGCTCGCCCGGCGCCGCATCGACGTGCTCGGTTCCCGGGCCCGGGAGGCCTTCGGCGACATGAACGCCCACGCGGTGGACACCATTCAGGGGTTGCCGGAGATCCTCGCGTTCCAGCGCACAGAGGCGCGGGGGGCCGAGTTCGTCGCACGCATCGAGCGGCACACCGGCCTGCGGCTGCCCTTCTTCGCCGACCTCACGCGGCAGACGGCAATCCTGGAGGCAGTCACCGGTCTCGGCGGGCTCGTGGTGGTGGCGACCGGCACGCAATTGGTCGCCACCGATGCGCTCGATCCGGCCATCCTGCCCATGCTGACCCTGCTCGCGATGGCGGCGTTCCTGCCCGTGTCCGAGATCGCCCACATCGGCCGGCAGCTCGCCGATACCCTCGGTGCGACGCGGCGGCTCTACGCCGTCCACAACGAGGTCGAAGCCGTGACGGACGGGCCTGGCGTGGGTGCGCCATCCCGTCCCGGAGGGGTCGAGATCGAGGTGTGTGACGTGGCGTTCTCCTACTTCGGCAACCATCGCCTCGCCCTCGACGGGGCGACCTTCACCGTGCCGGCGGGCAAGACGGTGGCGCTGGTCGGTCCTTCGGGGGCCGGCAAGACCACCGCCGCCCACCTCCTGATGCGGTTCTGGGACCCGGGTGCCGGCGTCATCCGCCTAGATGGCCACGACTTGCGGGACTACCGGCTCCACGAACTGCGCGAGCGCATCGCGCTGGTCACCCAAGACACCTACCTCTTCAACGAGACCCTGCGGGCCAACATCCTCATCGCGAAGCCTGGCGCGACGGCGGCCGAACTCGAAGAAGCCGTGCACCGCGCCTCCCTGGAGGCGTTCGTGGAAGCGCTCCCGGACGGGCTCGAGACCCGGGTCGGCGAGCGGGGCGTGCGGCTTTCCGGGGGACAACGCCAGCGCGTCGCGATCGCCCGGGCGTTCTTGAAGGATGCCCAAGTGCTGATCCTCGACGAAGCGACCTCGCATCTCGACGCCGTGAACGAGCAGGCGGTACGCCACGCGCTCGAGGAGCTGATGACCGAACGCACGACCATCGTGATCGCGCACCGCCTCTCGACCGTGCGCAACGCGGACCGGATTGTCGTGCTCGACGCCGGCCGGACGCGGGAGGCCGGCGGACACGACGAGTTGGTCGCCCAGGGCGGCCTCTACAGCCGCCTCGTTGGGCGGCAGATGGCGGTTTGAGGCGCGCCGCCGTCCGGATTTGTACCCCGCGCCCACTAGCCGGAGAGATCGCTCGATGACAATCTACCTGTACGGCTCCCATGCGTCCTACTGGACCGCCAAGACGCGCTGCTACCTCCTGAAAAAAGGCATCCCCTTCGTCGAGAGACTGCCGGGACACCCGCGTTTCCGGGAGCATGTGCGCGCCAATACGCTGAACCATCGCATTCCCCAAGTGGAACTGGCCGACGGCACGGCCATTCAGGATACCGTTGCCATCATGGATGCACTGGAAGCGCGCTACCCGGAGCCCGCCGTATATCCGCCGGGCGTCAAACAAAACCTGGCGGCGCGCCTGTTTGAAGTGCTCATCCATGGGCTCCTTGGCCGGCCGGCGTGGCACTACCGCTGGAACTACATGGAAGAGAACTATGGTTTCGTGGGCCGGGAGTTCGGCCGGTCCTTCAAGCCCCAGGGGGGCAACGAGGAGGTGGATCACTTCGGCCGGATGATCGCCGACCGGATGGAGGGAAAGCGCGAGGGGATCGGCGCGACCGAGGCGGCCTTGCCGGTGTTCGAATCGCTCTACCTGGACACGTTGGACTTGTTGGAGCAACACTTCGTGGACACGCCGTACCTGTTTGGTGGCAGGCCGTCGGTCGCCGACTTCGACCTGATGGCACCCCTCTTTGGTCACCTGGCACGTGACCCGGAACCGGCCACGATCATGAAGCAACGCGCCCCGCGCGTGTTCCGCTGGACGGAGGCCATGAACACGCCCCATGTCCAGAGTCCGGAGTTCGCGGATTTTCCAATGGAGTTTGCACCTGACGACGAAATCCCGGGAAAGACCCTGGACCTCTTGCGGCTGTGTATTGAAGCCGCTGGAGAGTCCATGCCACGCACGGCGGAGATCTATAACGAGTGGGTACGGGACAAGCGCCACGAACCTGAAGACACCGTGGTTTCGAAAGAGATGGACGAGGCCGTGATCGGCAGGTTCAAGACGGTCGTGCGTGGCGTGGAGCTACAGAACGGGGCGAGTCTGTACTCCCTCTGGGTCCACCAGCGCACGCTCGACTGGTTCAACGCGCAATCCGCCGAGGCACGGCAGGAGTGCCGTGAACTTCTAGGGGGACTTGATGGGCGGGCCATGATCGATATCAAGCTGGCCAGGCCGTTGACGCGCTTGCGCAGTTACATTGCGTTAGGGCCTGTGCATGGATGAAGGGAGGCTCAAGAGTATTTACACGCCGGTAGCGCACCGGGTGCTCGAGGAGTGGCGGCTCGCTCCCGCCGGGGTCGAGTTCGTGCATGTCATGGAGAACGTCACGTTCCGCGCCGAGCGGGGCGGCGAGAAATACGTGCTCCGGTTCCATCGGCCGGGCTACAACACCCGGGACGAGATGGTCTCGGAGCGACTGTGGCTGCGCGCCCTGGCCGCGTCGGGGCTGAACGTTCCAGAGGGTGTCCCGACCCCGGATGGCGAGGAGTTCGTGGCGGTGGACGTGGACGGCGAGGAGCGGCTGGTCGGCGTGGCCCGCTGGGTGGAGGGAACGCCGCTCGACCGGGTTCTGGCCGAGACCGACGACGTCGGGCGCATCGATGGCCATTTCGAGGCCATTGGGCGCCTCGCGGCCGGGGTACACAATGCGTCCGCGGCATGGGTGCCGCCACGGTCGTTCACGCGGCGCGCCTGGGATGCGGAGGGCCTCGTCGGGGAGTCGCCCCTCTGGGGGCGCTTCTGGGAGGTGCCCGACTTCTCCGCCGAAGAGCGCCGGATGCTGGCGCGGGCGCGGGCGTGGATTCGCGAGCGGCTCCTTGCGTACGGCACGGACCACTCGGCCTACGGGATGATCCATGCCGACCTGCATCCCGGCAACGTGCTCGTCGACGGCGAGCAGACCCGGCTCATCGACTTCGACGACGCGGGATTCGGCTGGCACGTACACGAACTGGCGGTCGCGCTCTTCAACAGCCAGGCCTCGCCCCACGCCGAGGCCATGCAAGCGGCGCTGATTCGCGGCTACCGCAGCCGGCGCGAACTCGCGGACGAGGATCTCGCGCTGTTGTCGCTCTTCCTATTGATGCGGAACCTGATGGTGATCGGTTGGATGGAGCAGCGCCCGGAGCTGGCCGCCGTGTACCGCCGGTTCCGCGTCGGCGTGAAGGCGAGCGCGCTCGCTCGGATCGAAGCCTTGGGGTTGCGCTGAGTCCTACGAAAACTCGGTGTGTGACGTTTGCGTAGCTACTCGTAGGGCTTCTCGCCCTCGCACATCACCCGGTACATGACCCGCGGCTGGTCGCCGTGGTCGTAGACCGCCGCGTGCAGCGCGCAACGGTTGTCCCACATCGCGAAGTCGCCGACCTGCCAGCGGTGGCGGTACATGGCGTGGTCCTTCAGCGAGTGGCGATAGAGGAAGTCGATCAGGTGCTTGCCCTCGGCGGGCGTCATCCCCTCGGCCTCGATGCAGCGGTCGGCGAACGTGACGTAGAGCGCCTTGCGCCCCGTGACCGGGTGGGTGCGGACGGCCGGGTGCCAGACCGAGTCGGGACACTCCTCGGGCCGGTCGGTGCCGCTGACGACGTGCTTCAGGCGTAGGCCCCGGAGCCATCCCAGGCTGTGGCCACCGGTTGGAGCGCTGCGGACATGAGCCCCCTCGACCCGGCCTCGGTCAGTCGTACCAACCCGTCGGCAACTTCGCCATGCGCGTGTAGTCGGGGCCTTGCCCCTCCCACCCGTACGCGTGTTCGACGGCCAGCAGACGCTTGAACCGCTCGTCGTTGGCGTGGCGATCCAGCACTTCCTGGGGCACCACGCCCTTGTGGCGTTCCTGGGTCACGACGTGACTCCGCGCGAAGTAGACCGCAAGGTTCATTCGAACACCGGGGACCTCCCGTTCGAACGACCCATGCCAGGTGTGTCCGTGCCACACGACGCAATCGCCGGGCGCGAGGTCCGCGGGCACCGCTGCGGGGTTGCATTGCTCGCCGATCAGGGACGACTCCGCGAGCGTCGGCTGGCGCGCGTACTTGTGGCTGCCCGGCACCAGGGCCGTGGCGCCCGCTTCTCGGCTGTAGGGCGTCAATGCGTAGTTCACGTTGGCGGTCTGGGCGTGGGTGGCGAACGGCTGGGGTCCGAGCGTATCTGCGTGCAGCGTTATCACGCCGGTGGGGCCCGGCGCCTTGAAGTGGCAGCCGAGGCTGGACAGCACGCAGCTCTCGCCCAACAGGTAGGTGACGATGGCCAGGGGTTCTTCGGCCATCAGGATCTCTTCGAATACCGGATCCTCGTACAGCATGTAGTGCAGGTAATCCATGCTGGCGCCCATGGCGCTCTTGAAATCGGTGTCCGTCTCGATATCGACCGGGTGACCGGTGTTCTTCTCGACCCGTTTCAACAGCGCGGCCTTGGCGCGCTCGACCTGGTCCTCGGACAGCACGCCTCGGATGGTCGTGTACCCCTGGGTATCGAGCTCGACGAGATTGGCGCTCAGGCCCAGCCGGTCGATGGTGGCCAACGTGCGCGCGAGCGCGTGCTTGTCCGGTCCGCCGGCCAACATGTCCGTCAGGTATTGATTTTCGGTCGCTTCGGTCACTTGCTCGGACATGGTATCCCCCGGTTCGCACGAGCGAACTATAACGCCACGCCCCGGCTCGGTTGTCAATCGACCGGAGGGCTTCGAAACCCGCCGATCTCCTCCGCCAGCAGGCGCGTGAAATCGATGGTCCGGTAGTCCTGGTAGGCGCCGCCGACGGCTTGCAGGCCGATCGGCAGGCCCTGGCGGGACAGTCCGGCGGGAAACACGGTGCTCGGCAGCCAGGGCGCGGTGACGAGACCGGACCAGAATGCCTGTCTCCAGTAATCCTGGGGTTCGCCGTTGACCAGCACGGTGCGCTCCTCGATGGGCAGGGTGTGGTCATGCTCGAAGGCGGTCACCGCCATCTGCGGGCAGATCAGGATGTCCCAGTCCCGGAAGAACTCGGCCCAGCGCAGCCGCAACCGCCCGCGCCGCGCGTCCGCCCGCATCCAATCCGCGTGGCTTAGCACCATCGAGCGGGCGATCACCGCCCCATTGGACCGGTCGTTTGAGTCGTAGCGTTCGGCTTCGCGCCTGTTGCGCTCGTACTCCTCGCGGGGGACGGAGGCGTACACCACGGAATACGACAGGTTCTGATAGGTCTCGTGGCCGTGGTGCGGGTCGATGTCCGGACGCGCCTCCTCCGACACCGTGGCGCCCGCCTCTCGCAGCACCCGCGCAACCCTGCGGGCGCGGTCGGCAATCTCGTCATCGACCGGCGCGATGTCGTCGGTCGGCCAAACGGCAACGCGATACTCGGCCAGCCTGGTCTTCGTCGGCGCCGGCAGGTCCAGCTGCCAACCGCCGTTCCAGAGGGACGGCCCCGCGACGACGCGAAGCGCCAGCGCGAGATCCTCCGGCGTGCGGGCGAGCGGGCCACACACGACCAGGTCCAGATCCGGCGTCGGGTGCTTCAGCACGGGTGAATGGCCACGCTGGGACACGATCCCCCAAGTGGGCTTGTGGCCGTACACGCCGCAGAAGTGGGCGGGGTTGCGGATCGAGCCGGCAATGTCGGAGCCGGCCTCGAGGGGCGTGAAACCGGCCGCCAGCGCGGCGGCCGATCCCCCGGACGAGCCGCCCGGGCCGCGAGCGAGATCCCAGGGGTTGTTCGTGATGCCGTAAAGGTCGTTGTAGGTCTGAAAGTCCGCACCGCCGAGCGGTACGTTGGTCTTCCCCATGAGCACGGCGCCCGCGCCCTGCAGCGCCGTGACCATGTCGGAGTCCCAGGTGGGTATGTTGTGGGCGAGGTCGGGATAGCCGAACGTCGTCGGCAAACCGGCGCGGTGATACTGCTCCTTGATGGTCATCGGCACGCCATGTAGCGGCCCCCCGCCATCGCCTTTCGCGAGTTGCCGATCACGCTCCCCGGCAGCGTCCCGAGCACGGTCGAAGTCGCGTACCACGACGGCGTTGATGTCGGCGTCCCGGGCTTCGATGCGCCCGATGAAGAGCTCGGTCGCCTCCAGGCTGCTGAGCTGCTTGGTGCGAATCCGTGCGGCTAGTTCGAGGGCGGGCAGGTAGGCGATGTCGGCGTCGGACATGTGGTCTCCGTTTGGGCGCCATGTGTTCGGCGCGCTCCCGTCAGTCGCCGCGACCGGGCCGGTACCAAATGGGCGACGTGAACGCCCGTTCCTGCAGGGTGGCCGGCACGTCGTCGCGGGGCTCGTCGCCCCGGGCCGCGGCGTCGTAGGTTGTCCAGCGCGGGGTCGGGATCTCGAGGACGCGCGCGTAGTAGAACGCGTGCTGCCCGGGATCGAAGTCCGGGTCGCGCCAGACGGTCCTGAGTTCCGTGGCCCCGATCGTGTTCGCGTACGTGGCTTCCTCCACATCGACGGTGTTGCCGACGGGGTCGACGCCGCCGTCGTCCCCGACCGTGCGCCCACCGGAGAGCGCGATGTCGTAGATTCGCTCGTGGCTCTGCCCGTCCGCCACCCAGCCCTTCACGATCTGGATGCGATCCAGGTTGGCCCCGCTCGCATCCTTCAAGGCTTCCACCGCGAACGCGGGCGCGGCGCTCGCCGGGCCTTCCAGCGCCCCGCCCATGGGCACGCCGCCGGCGCGGGCTTGCGATGCCCAGTCGTGATCGTCCTGAAGTTCGGCGGCATACGACCAGCCGCCGAAGAGCCGCACCCGCAGGCGCGGTCCGGTGGTCGCGTAGGTCTCGCGCCTGCGGAAGGCCGCGAAGATCGCCTCGCGGGTGTTCTCCTCCGCCCACACGGCGGTGAGCCCGGCCACGCTGAAGGCTTGGCGCGGCAGTCCGCCCCATAGGTTCGGGTTCCTGCGCGTCTCGGGAGTTGCCGGGTCCGCCCGCGTTTGGTCCTCGCCCACCGAGGTGATGGCGTTGTGGAAGTCCGTGGCGCCGGCGAGGCCGAACTGGAAGGGGTTGAAGCCGTCCCTCGCCGCGCGCTCGATCCCGTTCCGGTACGCCTCGCGCACGTAGCTGCCCGGCACCTGGCCCTCAATGTTCGTGAGCAGGAGTTCGGTGAAGAGTTCGAAGCCCGCGAACTCGTCGTTGGGGGAGAGCAGCGGATGGGTCTCCGAGGTGCCCTTCTGCTGCGTCACCTCCACCAGCGGCTCGTTCCACGTCCGGCGCGCCGCGTAGTCGTCGTCGATGGGCTCGCCGAAGGAATCGGTGCCGCGGAACATCAGCCCGTCGCTGACGTTCGGGTTGTGCGGGATCGCCAGCACGTCCACGCCACGCATGCGCTGCCGCTCCAGGTACGCCCAGAGATCCTCGGGATGCGGCGAGTCCACCGCGGAGAAGGGCTGCGGCAGACCTTCCGTGCCCTCGAAGATCACGTTGCGATGCATGTTCCCGCCGGCCTGTGCGTCGGGCGAACGCCGCAGCGAGCTGGTCCACTCATAGGCCGCGAACGTCGTGAACGTGCCGGGCTCGTAGTGGGCGTCGGCGTCGTCGACGATGCGGCGCCAGATGGTGCGCTCGCGCTCCGGGATCGCGAAGCCCGGGGGAATCTGACCGGAGCGCATGGCGCGGACAAACTGCATGAAGGCCGCTCCGCGCGAGCCGGAGAAGAATCCCCCCGCCTCTTCGCCGCTGTCCGGGGTTCTCAAGATCCGGCCGAGCTCCGTGTCCGCGTACTCGCTGCCGGGAGCGCCGATGGCCTGCATCGCGCCGAGAAACTCCGCGTGGTCGGTCACCGCGAGGAAGTCGAGGGGCGTGTCGATGCGTGCGGTGCGGCCGTCCGGCGTGGGCACCGGCTCGCCCTTCGCGTAGCGGTAGGAGCCGTCCGGCGTCCGCTCGGCGGCGCCGAGCGCGTAGGCGTCGTTGGAGTACACCGTGTGCAGGTGCAGATCGCCGAAGTAGACGTTCAGGGACACCTGCTCCCCGGCATGCGCTCCTGGACCCATGGCCAGCGCGGCCGTGGCGATCAGCGCGCGCGTCGCTGTATGCATCGAGTCTCTCCCGTTCCGGCCGAATCCCTCTGTGCCGGCCTATTGCCTTGTCATGGCGGCCCGGGCCTCGCGTTCCGCCTCCTCGCGCCGGTCCTGCTCCGTGCGCCGGGCCGCCACCTCGAACCGGACTGTCCGGATCTTGCCGGAATAGGCGAACGGTGGCTGGTAGTCGCGATTGACCGGGGCCATGCAGCGCCCGATGTCCATGCCCGTGCTCGACAGCATGCCGAGCAGCAGCGGGATCTCCCCCTCCGCCTGCAACGCGCCGTCCACCCGCAGGCATACCGCGGCGCGGCGTCCCGCCTGCCGCACCACTTCCACGGACACCAGGTGTTCCCCCGCCGGCAACGCGGCCGGCGCGGCGACGACGGTGTGGTCGTGGAAGCAGTTGTAGTCGAAGTGCAGCCGGCCCTCCCGCACGTAGAGCACGAACCCGGAGTTTAGCGTGCCGCGATTGACCAGCGCGCCGTCCCCGCCCGATGCCGGGTGCTCGAGGGTGACCTCGGTGGTCCAACCCCGTGCCGCCGAGGGGCAGGCGTCCGCCACGATGTGGGAGACCGGCGGATGGTAGACGTAGAGATCCCGGGATCCGGGCAACCCCGGCCGGCGCGCGGCCCGGAACGTCTGTGCCGCGGCGCGGTCGTCGAGGGGGAGGACGCCGTGCTTCTCGGCCTCCCGCCACCACAGCTCGATCATCCGCTCGAGGCGCCCCGGATGGTGCTCCGCGAGATCGTTGGTTTCGGAGAAATCCTCCTCGAGGTGGTAGAGCTCCCAGCGGTCATCGTCGAAGGGGGTTCCCCGGGCGTGGTGCGTCACCGCCTTCCAGCCGTCGTGCCAGATGCCCCGGTGCCCGAGCATTTCGAAGTACTGCACGGAACGCGCCGGGGAGGCGTCCGGCGACGCGAGGCTCCCCGCCAGCGAGGCGCCGTGCAGCGGCATCTGCTCGACGCCGCGGAACTGCTCGGGGGCCTCGGTGCCGGTGAGTTCGAGGATGGTCGGCATGATGTCGATGACATGGCAGAAGGTTCGCCGCATCGCGCCGGTGTCGCTCAGGTGCTTGGGCCAGTGGAAGACCAACGGGTCGCGGACCCCGCCACCGTGGGTGTTCTGCTTGTACCACTTGAGTGGCGTGTTGCCGACCTGGGACCATCCCCAGGGCACGTTGGAGTGGCTGTCCGGGCCGCCGATGTCGTCAAGGCGCTTGACGGCCTCGTCCACGTCCTCGGCCATGCCGTTGAACCAGCGCATCTCGTCGAAGACGCCGGTCGGACCGCCCTCCTGGCTCGCGCCGTTGTCGGACATCACGATCAGCAACGTGTCGTCCAGGTGGCCAATCTCCTCGAGGAAGCCCACGAGGCGCCCGATCTGGACGTCGGTGTGGTCGAGTTGTGCGGCGAACGCCTCGGTGAGCCGCGCCGCGAACCGTTGCTCGTTCTCGCTCAAATCGTCCCAGGGCCGCACCCCCGGGTTCAGCGGCGCGAGGCCGGTCGACTCGGGAATCAGGCCCAGCCGCTTCTGGCGCGCGAACCACTCCTGGCGCACCGCGTCCCACCCGGCATCGAAATGGCCGCGGTACTTGTCGAGGTACGCCTGCGGCGCTTGGTGGGGCGAATGCGTCGCGCCGAAGGCCAGATACAGGAAGAAGGGCCGCTCCGGCACCAGCGATACCTGATCGCGCAGGAAGCCGATCGAGCGGTCCACGATGTCCTCGGAGACGTGATAGCCGTCCTCGGGCAGGGCCGGCGGCGCGACGTGATGGTTGTCGCGGGTCAGTTCCGGATAGAACTGGTCCGTCTCGCCCTGCATGAACCCGTAGAACCGGTCGAAGCCGCGCTGTAGGGGCCAGTTGTGGAAGGGGCCGGCGGCGGTGCATTCCGACATTGGCGTCAGGTGCCACTTGCCCGCGGCGTAGGTGCCGTAGCCGGCCTCGCGCAGCACGTCGGCCAGGGTCGCGGCCGTCGGCGGCAGGAACCCGCGCATGTTGGGGAAGCCGGTGTCCATGTTCGAGATGCCCCGCATCCCGACCGCATGGTGATTGCGTCCGGTCAGCAGGCACGCCCGGGTGGGCGAGCAGAGCGCGGTGGTGTGGAAGTTGGTGTAGCGGAGCCCGTTCTCCGCCAGCCGGTCGATGTTGGGAGTCGCGATGGTCGAGCCGTAGCAGCCGAAATGCGAATAGCCGGTGTCGTCGAGCACGATCAGTACGACGTTCGGCTTGCCGCGGGGGAGCGTCGTCTCGGGCCACCAGGGCTCCGATTCGGACACGGTCCGGCCGATGCGGCCACCAAAGGCTTCGCCCGACGGATGTCTATAGCTCACCTTCAGGACTCCTGCGGGTCCAGGTCGCTCGCGTCATGCCGTTCCCTGACGCCCCGCCCGCCGGGGCGATTGACCCGTCTGCCCCGTTTCGCTGCGGGCCGGTTGTGGATCTCCTGCGCCCATCGGACCACGTTCGTGTACGAATCCACTTGCAGGAACTCCTTGGAATCGTAGAGCCCGTTGAGCACGAGCTGCCCGTACCACGGGTAGGTCGCCATGTCCGCGATGTTGTACGTCTCGCCGCAGAGGAAGGGCCGCGACGCGAGGTTCCGGTCGAGCACGTCGAGCTGGCGCTTCACCTCCATGGCGTAGCGGTCGATGGGGTACTCCCACTTCTTCGGCGCGTAGGCATAGAAATGGCCGAACCCGCCGCCGAGGTAGGGCGCGGACCCCATCTGCCAGAAGATCCAGGACAGGCACTCCGCCCGCTCGGCGCCGTTCGCCGGGACGAACGCGTCGAACTTCTCCGCCAGGTACATGAGAATCGCGGCGGACTCGAAGACGCGCGTCGGGGGCGACGTGCTCCGGTCGAGCAGCCCGGGAATCTTCGAGTTTGGGTTGATGTCGACGAAGCCGCTGCCGAACTGGTCCCCCTCGCCGATGTTGATGAGCCAGGCGTCGTACTCCGCGTCTTCGATGCCGAGCGCCAGGAGTTCCTCCAGCAGGATCGTCACCTTCACGCCGTTCGGCGTCCCGAGGGAGTAGAGCTGCAACGGGTGTTCGCCGACGGGCAGCTCCTTCTCGTGGGTGGGACCCGCGATGGGGCGGTTGATGTTGGCGAAACGGCCGCCGCTCTCGGCTTCCCATTTCCAGACTTTGGGGGGGACATAGGGGTTGGACTGGGTCATGGAGGGTCTCCCTGGATGTTGCGCGGATGCTAATGCGTTGCATTCGGGAGGTTCAAATGCGAGACACGGCCGCGCGCCTCGAGGCCGAGAGTGGGTGACGGGCCTGCGGTCACCCCAGGTGCTTCAGCGCTTCGCGTTGCGTGAGCCTGGGGAGCGCCCGGCCCATGGCGGCGACGTACCGCCGCACCTCGCCCGGATCCGTCCGCGAGTAGTCGCGCAGCGCCCACCCCATCGCCTTCTGCACGAAGAACTCCCCGTGCCCCGCGCTTGCCCCGATGCAGTCGTACAGCAGCGCGAGGTCCATGTCCCGCTTCTTGCCGAGTTGGCAGAGGATCGCGGCACGGCGGCGCCAGATGTTCTCCTCCCGCGCCCATGCGCGGAGCGTCGCGCCCAGTGCCTCCGGTTCGTTGGCGAGAATGTGCCCGAACGCCGCCGGCGCGATCCGGTCGACGTAGTCCCACCAAGCGCCGTCCACGATGAGTTCCTCCAATAGCGGCACGGATTCCATCGTCAGCCAGCGCGAGCAGGGGCGATGGACGGCGAGCTCGATCGCCGCATAGCGTTCCTCGCGGTGGGTTGCCTCGTGCCATAGCGCACGAATCGTGGACTGCCAGCCCTCGGCACTGTTGGGCGGGTCGCGGTCGAACACGGTCCGGGCGACCTTGCGCATTACGGGAACCCGCACGCCCATGAACGGCATGGCGGACTTCATGTAGCGCTGCTGGCCGACGGCCCTCTCGGGCTCGCGCACGGACCACAACGCGTCGCGCACGGCGGTGATCAAGGTGCGGGACGCGGGTGTCTTCCGCGTGTCGGTCGATCGATCCTTCATGGTGTTTCGGGCAGGTTCCATCGTCGCGAGGATACCGGGAGGCGACTCGCCGCATCCCGCACGCTCCATGCACTCGCGTAGATGCGCAGGCCGAGCTTGCGCGCGACGGCGAGCGACGCCGCATTGTCCCAGACCGTGCTGTAGAGCGGAGTTCGGTCGGACGACCGCACGGCGCGCGCCCAGGCCGTGGTCACGCGAGCGGCGAGTCCACGGCCCCGGAACGCCGGCGCGGTGTCGAGACCGGCTTCGGCGGCGTGTTCCGACCTCCGCGCGCAGCAGCACACGCTGATGGCGCTGCCTTCTTGCTGAACGGTCGCGATGGGCATGCGGGCCTCGACCTCGTCGGCCCGCCAGTCGGGAAAGTGGCGGAGGAGGGGACTTACGTCGTCCACGAACACCACGTCCGCCGGTTCGGGAAGCGCCTCGGGAAAGTGGCAGGCGGGGCCCGCGTCGATGTCCCCCTCGACCAGCGACCGGTAGCGGTCCACATGCACCGGGGGCGCGCGGAAGTCGATGGCGGGTGGCTCGTCGGCCGCGATGATGCCCAATTCACGCGCGGCCCGGTCGGGCACGTCGCGCCGCACGGCCCAGGCGCAGCCTTCGCGTCCACGCGCCAGCCAGAACACGGGGCCGCGCACGGCGCCGGGTTCGAGCGTGCCCGTGATTCGTCCATCCGCGTCGAGGTGGAACAGCGTTCGCAGATGCAGTTGCGGTGTCGTTATGTCGCCAGCCCTGATTCTTCGGCTAGGAGCGGTCGCGCCGGTCGTCAATCCGGCCCCGCGCGAACATCCAAGGCCACGAGGGCATCTTCGACGGGCCAAAGCCGCCGAATCTCAACCGCAACCCCCGGGTCGGGGCAGCTAAACCGGTAACGATTGAGCCACACCGCGCGCAGGCCACCGCCGAGCGCGCCGAGGACATCCTTCTCCCAGGAATCCCCGACCATCGTGACGCGATCTGCGGCAATGTCCAGTTCGGTGAGCGCATGCCGGAAGATCGCCGGGTCCGGCTTGAGTGCGCCCACCTCCTCCGAGATGGCCAGGGCGTCGAGGTCTTCGGCGAGGATGCCGATGCCCTCCAGCTTGCCCCGCTGCCGCACCGCCGGACCATTCGTGACCACCCCGATCTTGACGCGCCCGCGCAGGGCATCGAGTAGTTCCGGCACGCCCGGGACCATGCGCGTGTTCGACTGCTGTTCGCGTGCGTACGCGGCCGCGACTTTGGCGAGGGTCGCGTCGTCGGGATCGATCCCATGGTGGCGGCAAACGCCACGCAACCGCTCGAGACGGGCCTCCTCGTCGGACAGACCCGCGCGAAGCGTGTGCAGGTAGTTGGCTTGCAACTGCTCCTCGTGCACCAGCTCCAGTTCCTCCAGCGGCACGGGCGCCAGTGCGGGCAGCAGCTCCTGAACTGCCCGCAGACCGCACCGGCGCGAGTACTGGAAGTCGATCAGGGTGTCGTCGAGGTCGAAGAGGACGGCCTTCGTTTCGCTCATTGCTTGGCCTTGCCGCCTTGCATGTTGGTTGTAGACCCCGGCGCGTCGCGAAGAAGATCTGCTAACGAAAGGACCAGACCAAGCCCCCGGCAGGTCAGATCTCGAGTAGATGGCGGAATCGTACCGCCTCTCCTGTTCAATCTTCCAGTTGCGTCCAGGCAAGGCCATCCACCTGAACAAAGTGCCGATCATAGGAAGCCAGTTCAGAACCCGTTTCCATCGTGCACGCGGCGATCCAGATGTCGTTAGACGGGATAGGACGCCCTTTTGCTCGCAACGAAGCCGCTATCCGGGCATAGCGGTCTGCGGTTGTACGGGTCGTGGCCGGGACCGAGACATGACGGTTGCCCAGGAACTCGTCCAGGTCCGCGGCGTTGCGTGCGTAGCGAGAGCCGTTGCGGAAGCCGTACAGCAGTTCGCCCAGCACGACGATGGGCAGCAGAATCTGCTCCGCCCTACGGGCCAGCCGCACGATGCCGGGCCGGCCCGCCTTAAGGCCCGAGTACGCGTTCGAATCGAGGAGAACCCTCACTTCCACATCGCCTTGTCGACGTGGGACAGATCGCGGAGAGCGTCATCGAATTCGGCCGCGTCGTCGGCACTCCACGTGCCGATCAAGTGATCCAGCGACCCGCCCACGACGTCCGCGCGGTGACCGTCGTCGCCTAGCCCCGCGCCGCGGCGCAACAGGCGCAAGACCGCCCGATTCAGCGAGATCCCTTCCTTGGCTGCGAGTTGTCGGATGCTGCGGTCCAGATCGCTGTCGAACCCTCGGATTGTCAGTTGGTTCATGGGTGACTCGGATTGAGACTCCAAGTGAGTCATCCTAGAGAGTCTTCCCCTGGCCGGCAACTCTGGTTCCGTCCGATCCGGACACACATGGGGTTGTGCGCGAATCGGGAGGGAACCGTACGGGACGTTGACAACGGCTTCCCCACGTCCGGCAACCCGAACCGCAGCCGCCGTGGCGCGCCGGCGGGCGCCCACGTACCGAGGCAGCGGTCCCAGAGCGCCAGGTACGATCCGAGATTGACGTGACCATGGTCGCGGCTGTGGTGTAGCTGGTGTTGCACGGGGCTGACGAACCACCGCTCCAGGGGTCCGAAGGATAGCCAGACGTGGGAGTGACGCAGGTTCGCGCCCGCCATGTTGAACAGGAACCCGAGGAGGTCCACGCCGAGGATGTCGAACGTCGTCAGGCGGCGGCCGAAGAGCCAGACGAACGTTCCGCTCACGAGCCCGAACACCAGCGCGCCCCGCGCGAAGTAGAGGATCTGCTCGACCGGGTGCTGGCGGAACAGCGTGAGCGGCGTCAGGGTGCGCGCACCGTGATGCACCCGGTGAAATCGCCACAGCCACCGACACCGGTGCATCGCGACGTGCAGGCCGAAGCGGCTTAGGTCCTCCGCGACAAAGAAGCACAGCGCGTAGGCGGTGGCGATGGCGAACCACGGGATGTCCAGCGCCGGCGCATCCCCGAGATGCGCCTGTAGGAATCGGCCCGTGACCAGCGTCAGCGCGAGGTGGCTACCGAGGATGGGCACCAGCACCAGCACGCGGATCGCGTTGTTGAGGAACAGGAAGCCGACGTCGGTGAGCGTGGAGGTGGTGAGCCAGTAGCGCCGGTCGAACAGGCTCGCGAGCTGTGCGCGAAGGTCGAAGCGGCGGGTCCGCACGCCGACGGCGATGCACGCCAGCAGCAGGGAGCTCAACAGGCAGCCCCAGAACAGCCGTTTGGACGGATCCAGGGGGGCCGTCAGCGGTTCGAGCAATGCCTCCCACATCGTGGCGGGTCAGAAGGCATGCTTGACCCGTGCGGTCAGCGTGCGGGGCAGGTTGGGCCGGGCGCCGAACGGACGGTGCGAGATGATGGCGGCCTCGTCGGTGGCATTGCTGACCAGGAGTTGTACGAGCGTTCCGGCACCGATGCGGCGGCTGAGCGCGAGGTCGAGGACGAGGAAGCCGTCGGCGTGCAGGCCCTCGTCCAGCGCTTCGTACCCCGGCTCCTCGCGCATCTGGGCCTGCCCGCGAACCGCGGCGGAGAATTCCCACGGACCCTGGGTGAGCCGGGCGCCCGCGCGGCCGATGTGTTTGGGGAGATAGGGCAGTTCGTCGCCCCGCCGCACCAACCCCCACTGCTCGAATTGCGACAGGAAGCCGGTCTGGAACGCGGATTCGGTGTAGGTGTAGTTGAAATCGAGGTGCAAGGTGAGGGCGTGCGTCAGTGGGAGTGCGGCCCAGCCGACGAGTTCGGCGCCGGCGATCTCCACGCGCCCGCCGTTGAACTCCTCGCCGGCGGCGCAGCCGGCGTCGCTCACCCGGCAGCGTCCGAGCAGGTTCTCGTAGTCGCTGAAGAATCCGACCGCCGCCAGGCGCAGCGACGCCGTCGAAAACCGCACGCCGTACTCGAGGTTGAGGCTCTCCTCCGGATCCACGCCGGGGGAGCCCGGGCCGGCCGGCGAGAAGCCGCGATAGACGCCGGCCAACAGGCTCCAGCGCGGCGCGACCTGCCAGTGCACCCCGAGCCCCGGCGACACCACTTCCTGCGTGCTCTCGTGCCGGACCCCGGAGCGCCGGTCGACAAACGTACCGGTGATGTCCTCGTAGCGCACGCCGGCCGTGACGCGCCAGTTGCCGCGCACGATCTCGTCGGCGACGAACACGGCGTAGGCATCGGTGTCGGCGTGATTGGCGGTTTTCGCTCCACGGGCGATGCCGTCCCACACGAGGTCGCCGCCGGACATCAGGTACCCGCGTTGCTGGTGGTCGCGTTCGGCCTCGTCGCGATGCAGCCGCACCCCGGCGGTGATCTCGTGTTCGAGGCCGCCCGTGTCGAACCCGGCGGTCGTCGTGACCTGTGCCCCCCGCACGTCGAACTTGCGGTCGTTGTTGGTCACGTCGATCAGGTCCGCGTCGTCCGCCGTCGAGTCGATCATGCCGCGCAGCAACTGCACTTGCCGCTGATGATCTTGCGGGCGCCGCAGCACCGCGTGCACGCCCGGCCCGGCGATGAACCCGTCCACCTTGTTCCAGGACCGGTCGAAGCGATGCCAGTAGGCCTTGGCGTTGAGCCGCAGGCGCGGCGTCACGGCGATGCCGTAGTTGAGATGGGCGAGGGTGTGCTCGGATTCGAAGCGCCCGAGTTGCGAAGCCCGATAGCGCCGCACGGGATCCCGATCAAAGTCCCCGTCGGTGAGACCCAGGTACGTCTCGTCCGCTTCCTCTTCGGCATAGCCGAGCTTGGCCGTCAGGCTCTGCTCGCGCGCGCCGTCCGGCGTCCAGCGCCACTTCGCGTCGAGGGACTGGCGCGCGAAGCCGGTGTCGCCGCCGCCGTCGAGCTCCTTGAAGCCGCTGCTGCCGTAGCGCAGCGCTTCGACGAGGTATCCGTGCCGGCCGAGCGCCCGTCCGTGGGCCGCCTGCACCTTGTGGAAGCCGTGACTACCGGCGCTCATGTCGATTTCGGCAAGCGGCGCGTCCGGCACTGGCCGGGTGACGAAATTGACCGCGCCGCCCACCGTGTGGGGGCCGTGGCGGATGGCCGCGGGACCCTTGAGGACCTCGACGGAATCGATGCGGCTGATGTTCGGGACGTAGTACGCGGCCGGCGCGGAGTAGGGGGCCGGCGCGATCAGCACGCCGTCCTCCATCATCGCGATCTTCTGGCTGCGTTCGGGCGCGGCGCCCCGGATGCCGATGTTCGGGCGCAGTCCGAACCCGTCCTCCTCGCGCACGTATACGCCCGGTACGGCGGACAGCACCTGGTTGAGGTCGACGTAGTCGAACCGCTCGAGCGCCTCCTGGTCGACCACGGTGCCCGAGCCGGCGACGACGTCGGCCTGCGCGCGCGAGCCAATCACGACCAGCTCCTCGATCTCGGCGACGCCGGCCGCGTCCTCGCCGGCGGCGCAGATGGTCGCCATCGCCATTGCCGCGGCCTTGAGCGCGCTACGCAGCACGTTTGCCGGCACCCCGTCAGTCGTTGTCGGTCTGGGCACCGCCCGGGATGGACACGCCCACGATCGTCACGAAGTCGATCTTGAGGTCGTCGGTGACCCGCTTGACGAGGCCCGTCAACGTGCAGGCGGACAACTCCGCCCGCCGATCGGGCCCGGCGAACGCGTTCATGCACTCGCTCTCGCGCTGCCCCTCCTCGATGGCGCGTACCTGCTCGTAGAGCGAGGTATCGATGCCGTCGACGTAGTCGATGACGTCCTGCGTATTCGCCGCGAACCGGTCCGCGACGGAGGCGAAATCCTCGTTGACGATGAAGTCGTCGAAGCCGAGGCCGTCGCCGCCGTCGAATAGGGTCTTGAACGACGCGGCGTTGGCGCGAATGTTGGCGAAGGAGTGGCGCGCGTGGGGCGACTCCACCAAGCCGGGGCAGGCCACTGCGGAACAGTCGTCGTGAATGCCCGTCGGGATGCCGAGCTTGCGGTCCTTGACCAGCAGGTCCATGGCGAAAATCCCGTCGGTCAGGTGCTGTAGCGTCTCGCCGATGGCGTCCGGCTTCAGGAAGGTTGCCCGATAGTCGCCTCCGGCGGGATCCCAGTGCTCGGCCATCGCCGCCGCCGCGTCGGCGGCATCGTCCGCGATCAGCCGGGCCAACCCGCAGCGCGCCCGGCGCCGCTCGGTTTCGGGGAGCGAGTTCCAGTCGGCGGTGCCCGGCACCTGCGGCGCGCAGGTGTGCGCGAGATCCTCGTTGAACAGCAGGTACTCCAAGGCACCGTAGCCGCGCTGATTCAGGGCGCGCGTTTGGATGTCGAAGCCGTCGTCGCCGGCGAGCACCGCGGTGAGGTCCACGCCACACGTGCTGAGTGGGGCGTCGGCGTACGAAAGCACGCGCTTGCGCAACGCTTCGCCGTTGTCCGCCGCCGGCCCGAAAACATGCATCTCGGTGGTCTGCACGGTCGTCATCGCCTCGCGCCATGCGTCCCGCGCCGCGGTCGCCGCGTCGGCCTCCGTGGCCGTGCCGATGGCGGCGCAGTGGCGGGCCAGCGGACCGTCGTCGGCGGCGAACGCGGCGGTCCGTTCGGCCAGGGACTCGTAGTTCGGCACGATGACCGCGTCGGCCAGGTGGGTGAGCATGTCGAGGGTGTCGAACGCCACCGGCTGGCCATTGCCGCCGTCGCTGCCGGAGTCGCCATCGTCCTGATCGCCGCTCGCGGGCGTCTCCGTGCGGGGCTGCTCGCGTTCCCGCGAATCATCCACGCAGCCGGCAAGGGCCAGGAGGAGCGCGAAGAGGAGGCCGGCCGCCCGGTGGTGCCGGACGGCCGTCATGGGCGACATGACTACCAGTTCTCCACCACGGTGGCGTCGAATTCGTAGGCCATTTGCAGGATCTCGCGCGCCTTCATGAGGTCGGCGACGTAGGCGTCGATGGCCGCCTGGGCACCGCCCGCGGGCGCCTGCCCGCCCTGCGAGCCGTCCGCGAGCACCGGGGCGTCGCCCATCAGGCTCAGCACGTCGCGTAGGCTGGTGAGCGTGACGCCATCCACGGAACCATCGCGAAACGGCGAGTATGGGCTGAACTGCAGGGCGAGCGCAAAGCCCTTCATTTCGCCCCAGTGCTTCGCCATGTTCTTGAAGTTGTCGAGGTCGGCGAAATTCGGCGCCTGATAGCTGCCCATGTCCGCGGCCACGTCGTTGATGTAGTGCACGACGGTGGCGGCGATGCACTTCTCCCAGGTCTTGGCCGCGGTCTCGATCTGACGGTAAAGCGCGGCCGTCTGGCGGTCGGTGAGCGCGCCGGCCAGCGCGGCGTCGCCCAGGATCTCCCGGCCCGCCAGAAACGCGTCCATGGCGACCTTCGAGTAGTCCGTCGTGCCGCCCGAGCCCCGGTCCCGCTTTGCGCAGTTCTGGGCATGCCCGAGCACCACCTCCGAACGCACGTCGATGCTGCCGTCGCCATCGGTGTCGTGATAGCCATGCATCCAGCCGTCGCGCCCGCCCTTGGCGGCGGCCTCGTCGTCGGTGTAGTCGTTCTGGTTGCGCGCCGCGCCGTAGTAGCCGAACGCCTCGTCGAAGTCGTGCTCCGCGGCGGTGAAGTTCTTGTCGCCCTCGCGCACGAGCGCGGTGGCCCAGTCGGTCTGGAAGTAGTCGTTCGTGCCCTGGGAAAACGCCACCGCGCCGCCGAGGAACTTCTGTAGCAACTGCCTATAGTCGAGGCCGTGGGCGTCCACCGTGACGGCGTCGAGGCTCACCATGCCGTCGACCGTGGGGATCTGTGGCGCGTTGCCGTCCGTCGCCTCCATCGCGACGCGGTCGATGTAGTGCCATGCGAGGTCGATGGGAAGGGCGCCGGCGCTGAGGCCGTCCTCCCAACCGAAGAACTCGTTGTCGATGAGGCGTTTGGTCTCGCCGCCGCCCTCGCCGTTGCCGCCGGCGATCTTGCCCGTCAGGTTCTTGCCCGTGCTGATGTCGCCGTAGTTCGGCCCGGGGACGACGGGTTCGCCGCCCTTCACGGTGAACCCGTGCGGCACGTCGTCGGCGCCCTCGGCGGTCATGTAGAACCGCAGTTTGTCGCGCACGGTATCGTGCATGCCGACGTCTTCGGTCAATCCCTGCAGTTCGCGCACCATGCCGAGGATCAGCAACTGCCGTGCGGTCTGGCCGGTGTAGCTGACGGAGGAGGTGTCGGCGAACGAGCTGTCGTACATGTAGGTCGTGACGATCGGATCGGCGTTGTCGCCGACGCCGTTGCCGTCGGCATCGACGCTTTCCGTCGCGTCGTCCGGGAACGCATCGACGTTGTTGGCGACCCCGTCGCCGTCGCGGTCCCTGTCCTCGCCGTCCGGGATGCCGTCGCCATCGAGGTCCATGATGTCCTGGGCGCTGCCGGAGAACTGGGCCAGCACGCGGTACCAAGCCCGGTCGCTCGCGCTCACCTTGAGGTAGTAGATGCCGGCGGGCAGCGACGTCCTGATGTCGAAGTTGCCGTCGCCGGCCGCCGCCACGATCTCCATGTCGCCGTCATCGACTAGGGTGCCGTCGACGTCGCGGGCACCGAACGAGCGGAGCCGGACATCGACCCGGTGCGCGACGTCCAGCCGGAACACGTCGATGTCGTCGGCCGCATGGATGCGGGCCGGGGTGCCCAACTGAAAGGGACGCCACGCGGCGGCCACGTCGGCATCGGGCACGAGCCGCAACAGGGCCGCGGACTCCAGCGTGTCGCCGTGGACGTCTTCTACGCCATCCGTGCGCACCTCCATCGCGTAGTCGCCGGTACCGGTGACGCGCACGTAGTAGATGCCGCTCCCCAGACTGGCGCGGATGCGAAAGTTGTCCCGGCCGCCGCCGTCGGCGCTCATGCTCAGCGTGGTTCCCGCACTATCGGTGAGTTCGCCGCTCGTGTCGGCCAGGCCGGTGGTCTGGATCTCCACGCTCGTGTCGCCACCGAGGTCGAAGCGGAAGACGTCGACGTCGCCGGCGCCCATCGTGCCGGTCACGGGCTCGTCGAGGGCGACGACGGTCGCGCTACGCGGCCCGTCGCCGTGATCGTCGTGGCCGTTCGCGGCGGCCGGTAGCGCCAGGAGGACGCCGAGAACGGCCGCGCATCCCACGGGGATCGTTGATCGGCGGCGTTGGCTGCTGGTCATCTTCAAGTCCTTGCGTCGCGGACAGTCTCTGTAACGTAAACTTAATGAGAAACGTTTGCAAACGCATTTTAGTTGCATTTTGGAAAGGAACGACACCATGGCCACGGAACTGGAGGCGCTGTCGAGGGAGTTCGCGGCCACGGCCCGCGGCGGCATCGATTGGGCAAGTCGGAAGCATGCCGCGTGAGGGCTCGCGCCATGATCTGGTATCTTGTCCCTGGCTGATCAAGGTGCGCTGGTCGGCCCTCCAGCGCAGGAGTTCCAGATGATGCACCCCCGCTCCCCCTTGCCGCACTGGCTTGCACTGCTGATGTTTGCCCCCCTCCTGGCCGCCTGCGCTCCCGAGACCCCGCAAGAGCCGCCCGAGGTGACCGTGCGGACGATTGGCGAGAGCGCCAGCTTCCGGGGCATCAACGGCATTCACTTCGGTCCCGACGGGGATCTGTACATCTCCTCGGTAGTGACCCCCGCGGTGGCGCGCATCGATCCGGAAAGCGGCGAGATCCTCCACCACTGGGGCCCCGCCGACGGCCCGAAGTCACCGGACGACGTGGCGTTCGGCCCGGACGGGTCGGTGTACTGGACGGACATCAGCGACGGCGAGGTGGCGATGCGCACGCCGGAGGGTGAGACCCGCGTGGTCGCTTCTCCGGGTGTCGGAGTCAATCCGATCACCTTCTCGGACGACGGCCGGCTGTTCGTCTCCCAGTGCTTCATGGACACGAACCTGTTCGAAATCGACCCGGCGGGCGAGCAGCCGCCGCGGCTCATCCGCGACGATCTCGGGCCGGGCTGCGGTCTGAACGGCATGGACTGGGGTTCGGCCGACGGCCGGCTCTACGGGCCGCGGTGGTTCCGGGGCGAGGTCGTCCGCGTCGATGTCGACAGCGGCGAGATGGAGACGGTCGCGGACGGCTTCGAGGTGCCGGCGGCGGTCAAGTTCGACAGCCAGGGCGTGCTCCACGTCCTCGACGCGCTTCGGGGCGAAGTCGTCCGGGTCGGCGCCGACGGCGGCAAGGAGGTCGTTGCCCGCGTCCAGCCCGGGCTCGACAACTTCGCCTTCAATGCCGAGGACCGCTTGTTCATCTCGAGCTTCGCCGACGGCTTCATCGTCGAGGCGCTGGCGCCGGACGAGAACCGGGTCGTCCTCGCGGGCGGGCTGAACATGCCGGGGGGTGTGGCGCTCATCGGCGGTGAGGATGCGCCCCGACTCGTGGTCGCCGACTTCTTCGCCCTGAGGCAACTCGACCCGGCAACCGGCCGCGAACTCGCCGTGGTGCGCGACGTGATCGGCTTTTCCGACATCGGCACGTCGATGTCGGTCCACGCCACGGACGAGGGTCTCCTGGTGCTGTCGAGCTGGTTCGACAACGCGGTGCGGCTCTGGGATCCGGCCGCCGACGCACTCGTACAGCTATTCGGCGAGCTGGCCGCGCCGGTCGACGCGATCGAGTTCGAGGGCGACATCGTCGCCAGCCAGTGGGGCAGCGGCAACGTGATCGCCTTCTCCCCCGAGAACCCCGGGGAGAAGCGTGTCCTCGCGGAAGGTCTTTCCGGGCCTGCCGGTCTGAGTGCGGCGGGCGGCACGCTCTATGTGGCCGACAACCTCGCCGGCACCGTGTTGCGCGCCGGCGACGGCGGCGCCGAACCGGTCGCCGAAGGTCTCGACCAGCCGGAGGGCCTCGCGGTCGCGAACGGCCTTGTCTACGTCGTCGAGGCCGGAGCCGGCCGGGTGGTCGCGATCGACCCGACGAGCGGGGCGTCGACGACCGTGGCCGAGAACCTCGATCTGCATGTGCGGCCGAGCGGCGCCTTCCCGAACACCATGCTGTTCAACGGCATCGCCACCGACGGCCAGACCGCTTGGGTGACCGGTGACGCCGCCAACACCATCTACGTCATCGACCTCCCGTAGCCGCGGGCACCGGACCTTCCGGGCCTTGCGGTGGAAGTCAGGAGAAGCGCGCATGACCCAAGTACAGGGTGAAGTGGCCCCCGGTTTCGAGCGCGTCAGAGATGCGTTGCGGCGAACTTCGAGCACAACGGCGAGGTCGGCGCCGCCTGTAGCGCGTATCACCGCGGCCGGAAGGTGGTGGACCTCTGGGGCGGCGTGGCCGACGAGGAGAGTGGCCGGCCGATGCGCGCTCGCTGGCCCGCATGTATGCCTCGTTGATCGGCACCGGGGTCGACGGCGTGCGGCTGTTCACGGACGAGACGGTCCGGCGTGCGTCCACCGCGCTTGCCGACGGCCCCGACGAGGTGATGGGTATCAACAGCCGCTTCGGCCCCGGCTTCTACCTGCATATGGAGGCCGGCAACATGGTCCAGGACGGCGCGTTCGGGCACGGGGCGCCGGCGGCTCGGTCGGCTTCGCGGACCCGCAGGCGAACCTCGGTTTCGGCTACGTCATGAACAAGATGCAGATGGTGGGCGACGACGACCCCCGCACGGTCGGCCTGACCCGGGCGGTGCACGCGTCGCTGAAGGGGGTGACGGCATGAGGGGACGCTTCCACGTTGTCGCGGCGGGCCTGGCGGCGATCTGCCTGGCTGCGGCAACTGTCGCGCAAGCCGCGAACGGCCAAACGGCGCGTGCGCTGTCCGCCTTTTTCGGTTTGGACAACGCCCTGCCTCTCGGAGCAAATCTCCTCTGCCTGGGCGGATCCGGCAAGGACGGCATGCCGGTCGTGCTGTCGCACACCGTGGACGCGGAAACGCTGGAGCCCGAGGACTTCCGGGTCGTCACGCGGTCCGGGGCCGAACGCACTCCCGATTGCGTAACGCTCAGGCCGGCCAGCGATGCGGGCGAACGCAGGACCGTGCTCCTCATTGGTCAACTCGGCGACGCGGCGGACGACCCGCCGGTGCAAGTGCGCGTTGTCGACGACCTGTTCTCGGACGGAGTGATGGGGGGTCGGGTCAACTTTCGCGGAACGCAGACGCATGTCACGCCGCTCGATGCGGGTCCCTCACTCGTGGTGGCGGAGGTGGTGTCCGAGGATGGGCAGTCCGACTGCCCGGACGGCGTGCAACAGGTGATTCGGGTGACCTGGGCCGGCGGAGTGCGGCGGCCGGATGGCGACGATGCAGGCGATGCTGAGCGCGGGCTCTATCGGGTGACCGTGCAGCGGGCGGACGGCTCGCATGACGAGATCGCCCCGGCGGCGCTCGCGGACCTGGGGGACCGGGACAACAACCACCTGCTGTGCCTCGACACGTCCGACCCGGCGGTCTCGGTCAGCTTCCCGGGCGGTCACCTGGTCGACCCCAACCAGGATCTGAATCCCGACACGCAAGTTGCCGTCGACCGTCCTGCGCCCTAAGGGGCACTGACGACCTCAGCGGGGCAGCTTGACGCCCGCCTCGACACGGTCCCAGGTGTCCGCCGACACGCCGGCTTCCCGGATCTTCGCCTTCTGTATGCGCGCCGTCGCTTCCGTCTTGGGCAACGCATCCCAGATTTCGATATAGCGCGGAATGGCGAAACGCGGCATCCGGGGCACGAGAAACTCGATGAGGTCTAGCGGGTCAAACTCCGCCCCGGGTTGCAGCACGACCGCGATCTTGACCTCGTCCTCGCCCTGCTCCGACGGGACCGCGGCGGCGCCGGATTCAGCAATCGCCGGGTACGCGTTGACGATGGACTCGACCTCGAAACTGGAGATGTTCTCGCCGCGCCGGCGGATGTAGTCCTTGGCCCGGTCGACGAAGTAGTAGTTGCCGTCGTCGTCGTAGGTGAACGCATCCCCCGTATGGAACCAGCCATTGCGCCAGGCCTCGGCGGTCTTGTCGGGCATGTTCCAGTAACCCGCGTTCAGCTCCCAGGGTTCGCTGCGAACGATCATCTCCCCCGGCGTATTCGGCGGCACCTGGATGTCGTGCTCATCGACGATCCGCACCGCCACGCCCTGTCGTGGTTTCCCGCAGCTCTTGTAGGTGGCGCCGGTACTGGGTCCCTCCGCACTGATGATCGGGCAATTGATCTCGGTCATGTTGTAGGTGGTGAACACCTCGAGATCGAACCTTGCGCAGAACGCATCGACGTCCGGAATGACGGGCGCCATCACCAGCGTGCGAATCGGGTTGTCGGCATCGTCCGCCCTGGGGGGCTGATCCAGAATCATCTGCGCCAGGGGCCCGAGCAGGACGAGGCCGTTTGGCTCGTGTCGCTTGATGTCCGCCCAGAACTCGCTCGGCGAGAAGGCTTCCCGAATGACGCTGGGATTGCCGAACACGGTCGCGTAGTAGAACCCGGCCTTGCCGGTGATGTGAAACACGGGGTAGGGCGAATACAGGCTGATGTCCGGCAGCCTGTCGCGCGGAATCATGCCGCTTTCGAGGGAGGAGGTGAGCTGCCGCCAAGGGACCATCACGGCTTTCGAACGGCCGGTCGTGCCCGACGTGTAGATGAGGGAGGAGATGTCCCAGGGCTCCGGTTCAGGGCGCTCACGGGCGGTTGTGCCCTCGAGGAAATCCGTCTCGGACAGCACGTTGAACGGCAACGACTGTGGTGCCGATTCGAGGCCGCCGAACACCACGCAGTGATTCACGTGAGGGAGCTGATCGGCGATGTCGAACAGCGCTTGGCTGAATCGAGCTTCGGTCAGCACGACTTCGGCTCCGGTGTTGTTGACGACGTGGCGCAACCACTCCCCCTTGTAGTTGGTATTGACCGGGGCTTCGATCGCTCCCAACCAGGCACAGCCTAGCCACGACCGATAGGCATCGAATGAGTTGGAAAAGACCGTGACCACCGGTTGTCCGCGCTGGACGCCGAGGCGTTCCAGGGCGTCGGCCCAGCGCAGGGCATCGGCATACGCGTCATGCCACCGTAAGGTCGATCCATCCACATGCTGCAACGCCGTGCCGTCGCCCTGTTCCGCGGCCCGTTCGGCCAGCTTTTGCGGCACGAGTTCCGGATAGTCAAAAGCCATGATGTCGCCTCAGTCCTCCCATCTGCCGATCTTGGCCCGATATGCGTTCTCGGGAATGACGTTGACGAGCTCGAACCAGATGCCGCACGGGTCCCGGGCAAACGCAATCATGCGCCCGTCGCCGGGCTTCGGCGGATTGTCCCGGCCGCGCGAGGCGTGCGCGGGGAACTCCACGCCGGCGGCCACGAGCTCGTCGCAGGTGCCGTGGATGTCCTCCACGAACCAGCCTAGATGGTCATAGGGCCGATATCCCGCGCCTTGATCCGCGGTTGCGATATCCGCCTGCCTGAACAACAGTTCACAGGTGTCGTACACCAGCGCTATCCGCGTGTCGTCGAAGTCGCAGGTGCGGGACTCGCCGCCCAGATGCTGCTGATACCAGTCGCACAGCATCTGTGGGTCCTCCGCCAGGATGTTGACGTGACTGAGCGCTGAATCGCCTTGACCAGATTGCAGGAATTCCAAGCGCATCCCCCAGGGATCGGTTACCTGTGCCGAACCGTCATCACGGGACTGGACGGTGCCGCCTCCCGCGGTGAATACGTCGAGTGCCTCGGCCAAATCAGGTACGGCGACACCCAAACTTTCGATGGCCGCCGTCTTGGGGGCATCGGCATGTTGCGCCGCCATCATCAGCACGATGTTCGGGCCGCTACGCAGAATCTCGGATTTGTATCCCTGATGGCCCGGATGCTCCCAGGCGACGCAGTCCAGTGGTGAGTGCTCGGCATACCACGGTGCGGCGTCGTGCCACTCGGGGTTGACGACGTGTACGTGGTGCCAGAGTTTCAGTGCCATTTTCGCTGGTCTAGGGAACGGGTTCGCAGTTACATGAGCGCCCCGTCCGGTGCTTGAGCGCGAAAGCTTGCTCCGGGGCCCGGACCGGGTCAAGCAGGTGTCGACGGGCGGCTCGCCAAAGCGCCGGCGAGAACAATGCTCCTGCGATTACCATGGGCCCACCGAGGACGCGTCGGGCACTGCACGCTCGTGCGACCGCCGAGTCTGCGGGCGATGGACTGGGGAAGCGATTCTGTGTGGCCATAGTGCATGGGCCCCCGCTCACGATCGCACATCCCGCGCTGCCGTCAGCTCGCCGAAGTCCGTCCCGAGACGGCGGTCGGCGAAACGGAATGCGCGCACAACCTCCGGCGCGGCGGAAGGACCCGGCACGACCCGCTCCGGGCGCACCGAGAAGCGCAGGAAGCCGCCGACCGGCCCCGGCCCGAACTGGAACGTCGCATCCGGGTCTTCCCCAGCGCCGGCTTCGCGGTATTCGTCGCCGTCGCGCACGACATTGAGCGTGGCGCTTGCGGCGAACTCCGTCGGCGTGACGGACCACCCGCCGCAGGTGCGGTGCGCGTCCGAGGATTCGACCATGGCGCGTTCCAGCAACTCCGGGCGGTATGCCAACGGTTCGCCGGCCACGATGGTGAGAAACAAGGCCGTCAACGACAGGCCCGCAAGGCCCACCGACAACGGCCCGAGCCCGGCCCCCGCCCGCGGGTTCAGCTCCGTGGGACGAAAGCCGTCGTCCGTGAGAACCCCGTCGACGCCGAACGGTCCCCGATAGCCGACCGTCTCGCGCAGGGCCGCCCCCACGCGACTGGCGAGGTCGCGCATGGCCGTGCGATCCGCCGCACTCGGTTCGAACGCCGTCGCGCACCCGGCGTAGTGCAGGCGGTCTCCGGTCCGAGGCCGCAGCACCACCATCTCGACGGGGCGGAACACGGCGACCGTGTCCGGGAAGACCACCCCGTGAATGCTCGCCGGGATGCCCTCGAGGAACGGCATGACCCGAACCCGGTCCGCGATCCGCGACAACGATGCGAAGGACGCCCGGCCGTCGTCGCCGGGCCGCACCCAGCGTAACCCCAGGCCGCCGCCGTTGAGACCCTCCCGTGCATCGGCCGCCCACACCGTGCCGCTGCCGCGATCCAGGGCGGAGGCTGCCGCCTTGAGCGCGGCGTGGTCCGCGGGCACGACCCGGGACGGTGCCCGGGCGACGCCCGCAGCGTCCCAGAACGCGTCGATCTGCACCTTGTCTTCGAGCTCGGCCCAAGCGGCTTGCCGTATCCCGTAGGGCTCGCGGCCCGCGACCGAGACGTGCTCCGCCAAGGGGTCCGCGAAAATGAACCGCGCGGTGCGGGCGGGATCCCAGGCGTCGACCGCTTCGCGCACCTCGGCGGGCAGATTCTCCAGAGCCCGGTGCAGGTTGCGGTGCCCCGTGAGAGTGTCGCCCGCGCGAAGCCCCAGCACGCGCAACTCCGCCTCGTCCGGCGTGGGTATGGTGCCCGTCCCCGCGCTACCCGCGATCAGGAACGGCCGGTCCGCGCCGAGTGCGCGGAGTTGCCGGGCGAGACCGCCCAGGCTCACCGCGACGGGCCCGGCCACGAGGAATTTCCGGCCCTCGAAGGCGGGTCGCAGCAGTGCCCGGTAGTAGGCATTCGCCTCTTCGACCAAGGACATGGTGTCGTTCACGATTCGACTCCTCGTGGGACTTCCGCACCGGAGGCGTCGATATTGGGCCGCTCCTCCATAGTCCGATGACGGTCTTCAGGCCCTGCTCTGCAACGACGACCGGACACGCTCAGGGGGTTGATCGCGACGAAACCGGTCGCCGGGTAGAGGTAATCCTCGCCGCTCTCGTCGATGACTCGGAGGTCGCCGGAGTCGGCGGCGTCGGCGTCGGGCAGGGTCCTATAGATCTTGTGCAGTTCGAGGGAGACCGGATAGTCATCGTTGTCGATGCATACGACGTACTTCGAGCGGATGGCCGGTGTGGATGTGGTCATGTCAATCCAAGTAGCTCTTGCGTTGCGCTAGTGTGCCGTCCCGGAAATAAGTAGGCCAATGCGTTCGACCTTGGCGAGGATGGACTCGGCGGTGGCGGTCCACGCGAAGGGGCGGCAGTTCTTGTTGTAGTTGTCGACGAACGCGTTGATGCGCCGCCGCAGTTGCGCGACCGAGGAGAACGACCCGCGGCGGATGGCCTGCTGGGTGATGATGCCGAACCAGCGCTCGACCTGGTTCAGCCAGGAGGCGTAGGTGGGCGTGTAGTGGACGTGGTAGCGCGGCCGCCGCGCCAGCCACGCCCTCACCCTGGCGTGCTTGTGCGTGGCGTAGTTGTCCACCACCAGGTGCACGTCGAGGTCCTCGGGCACGTTCTTGTCGATGTGGCGCAGGAACGCCAGGTAGTCCTGGTGGCGGTGGCGCCGCTTGCATTGCGCGTGCACCTTGCCGGTGGCGATGTCGAGCGCCGCGAACAGCGTCGTCGTGCCGTGCCGGACGTAGCCGTGGCTCACGCCCTGCGCGTGGCCCAGGCCCATCGGCAGCATCGGCTGGTGCCGCTCCAGCGCCTGGACCTGCGACTTCTCGTCCACGCACAGCACCACCGCCTTGTCCGGCGGGTCGAGGTACAGCCCGACGACGTCGCGCACCTTCTCGACGAAGAACGGGTCGTTCGACAGCCGGAACGAGCGCTGGCGGTGCGGCTGCACGCCGAACAGCGCGAACCAGCGCTGCACGGTGCTCTTCGACACCCCCGTGTGCTCCTCCATGGCGCGCACGCTCCACTGCGTCCTGTGCGCCGGCCGCGTCTGCAGCGCCGCGTTGATCACCTCGGCGACGCGCTCGTCGCCGTGCGTGCGCGGCCGGCCCGGGCGCAGTTCGTCGTGCAGGCCCTCGATGCCGAGTTCGGCGTAGCGCGCGCGCCACTTGCCGACGGTGTTCTTGTTCACCTCCAGGCGCCGGGCAATGGCGGCGCCGGACTCGCCGTCCGCGCAGGCGAGCACGATCCGCGCGCGCTGCACCAGTTGGTGCGGCAGCGTGCGCGAGCACGCCAGGGCGGTCAGGTCGGAGCGTTGCTGGTCGTCCAGGACGATGGGGGTCGCGGGAGGTGCCATGGCGTAGTTCCTGCTCGAAAACCGTGCCACCCGATTGTACTACTTATTTATGGGACGACACACTAGTGTGGTGTCGGACTTCGCGCAGCAGCGCGATGTCCGACGCCGTGCTGGAACGGCTTGGGCTGGGGCCAGAGGCGGCGCCCGCCAGGGCGACGGCTTCGGTGGCGCTAGTCCGGCGAAGCCTCCGCCAACGCCTTCAACATCGAGAGCAGCGCTTCCCGCGCCAACCATTGCCCATCCGCCATCACCCCCTCCACCTGCCAGAGATGGTCGATGTCGTCGAGGGGGTTCGCGCCGAGCAGCACGAGATCGGCGTCCATGCCGGGCAGGATGCGCCCGCGTGTGTCCCCGTCGCCGAGGAAGCGTGCCGGGGCGGTGGTCGCCGCTTCGAGCGCCTCGTAGGGCGATAGACCCGCTTCGACGAACGCGCCGATCTCGTCGATGAGGGTGAAGCCGGGGACGAGGGAGGGGAAGGTGTCGGTGCCGGTCATCACCGGCGCGCCGGCGGCGTGCAACCGCTTGAGGAAGGTGAGCATGCGGGGCCGAGCTTTCGCGAGCATCGCGCGCGTCTCCATTGAGAACAGCGCTTCGAGGCCGGACTCCCGGTAGCGGCGGACCAGATCGCCTGGCATGTATTCGGCCATCGGGTGGTCGGCGTACTCCGCGAGCCGGGCGGCGTCGATGAGCATGGAGTTGACGACGAAGGTGGGGCAGTTCCAGGTGCCCGCGTCCACGGTCGCCTGGACCAGTTCCGCCATGCGAGCGTCCGACATATTCAGCCAGGACGCGAACCGTTCGGGACTGCGCCCACCGTCCTTCTCGAGCGCCTCGCGCGGCAGGCCGTCGATGTCGTAGCCGCGGAAGTGCTCGATCGAGGCTTGGCCGTCGGCGAGCACTTCCTCGACGCCCACGTCGAAGGGGACGTGTCCGAACATCGGCACCCCCAGACGGCGCGTTTCCTCCAGGATCCCCTTGTAGGCGGGCCGCGACAGCGTGTGGTAGATCTTGACGGACTCGAAGCCCCCCGCCACGAACCGCCGCACGGCGGCGCGGCCCTCGTCCGCCGACAAGACCTTCGTCGAGAAGTCCCACACCGCGTCCTCGCCTTCGAGCAGGGGGCTCGCGACCTCGAGGCGTGGACCGAGGATGGCGCCGTCGGCGATGGCCGCCGCGAGTTGCAGGACCTCCACCGAGCCGACGGCGTTGCGCAGCGTCGTCACGCCGGTGGCTAGGTAGAGCAATAGCTCGGCGCGCGGTCCGGCCTGGCTGGACAGGTAGTCCATGCCGATGTGGGCGTGCATGTCCGCGAGTCCGGGGAGGAGGAAGCGTTCCTGGCCATCGATGACGGTGGCGTCCGGTGGCACGGTCATGGTGTCCGCGGGACCCACCTCGGTGATCTTGTTCCCGGCGACGAGGACGGTGCGGTCGGGTACGGCGCCCGGAGCATTCATGGAGATCACGGTCACGTTGACGAAGGCGTGGGTGGTCGCCTCGGCGCCCGAGTCCGCCGCTTCGGTGGTGCCTGCCGCAACGGCGACACACACCGCCGCCCACGTGATCGTCCTCAGCGCCGCTCCGCCCATTTGCCCTCCCGATGGTTGCTGTCAACCGGCTCTCTCAGCAAGCACACCCCGTACCCCCGCAGGTGTCAATCGCCGGCCCGAGCGGCTACGCTTGCGCGCAGGCTGGGAACCATTGCCGTTCGAGGGGAAGGGTGACCGCGACCCAAGTGGAAACCGCCGGCGTCCCACGCGCCCTGGACCACTACGTCCTCCAAGTCCACGACGTGGACGCGGCCGGCGCGTCCTTCGAGCGCCTCGGCTTCCAGGTCCGGCCGCGCATGACGCACATCGAGTTCGGCACCTCGAACCGCGTCGTCCAGTTCGCCAACACCTACCTGGAACTCCTCGGCGGACTCACCTCCGCCCCCTCCGGCATCGTGCGCGAATACCTGCCGCGCTTCGAATGCGGCGAGGGCCTGTCCCACGTCAGCCTGCGGTCCCATGACCTGGCCGCGGACCATCGTGAAGCCGCCGCCGGGGGCCTCGACCCGGGCCCCATGACGAGCGCGCGCCGCAAGGTGGTGATGCCCGACGGTTCGGAGGACGAGACCGACAGCCTCTTCTTCTATATGTGGCGGCGCGAACGCCTGTATCTTTCCCTGTTCCTGAGCGTACACCGGAAGCCCGAGACGATCTGGATCCCCGAGTACCAAGAGCATCCGAACACGGCCGCCGACACCATCGGCGTGACGTTCGTCTCGGACGACCCGCGCCGGGAACGCGACTACTTCGGAAAGCTCTACCGCGCCGCGCCCACCTCCGAGTCACCCGAGCAACTGCGATTCACCGGTGCCCGGGGCGATGTCGCGGAAGTCCACTCGAGCGCGGGCATTCAGGAACGCTATCCGCCGCTCGATCTCGACATCTCCGACAAGCAGCCGGGCTATCCCGTCGGCCTCACCCTCTCCGTCCGTTCCCTAGAGCGGTGCGGGGCGGAGCTGGAAGCCCACGGGGTGGCCTTCGCGGAACACGATGGCGCGCTACTCGTGGGCCCCGAGGACGCCCACGGCGCGGTCATCGAGTTCGTGGGCCTGGCGGCTTGAGCGACTGAAGGAGGAACAACACCATGCGCGCGGCAGTCATTCACGAACACGGCGACCGGGACGTCATCCGCCTGCTCGACGACTACCCCGAGCCCCAGGCCAAGCCCGGTTGGGTCGTCCTCCGGGTGCGCGCCACGTCCGTCAACTTCCACGACATCTTCACCCGGCGCGGCATGCCCGGCATCCGTATCCCGTTCCCGCTGATCGTGGGTTCGGACATCGCCGGCGAGATCGTCGAGGTTGGCGCCGGCGTGAGCGGCTGGTCCGTCGGCGCGCGGGTGCTCGTCGATCCGCACCCGAGCGAGGCGAGCGGCTGGAAGTTCATCGGCGAGCAGTTCGACGGCGGGCGGGCCGAGTACTGCGCCGTGCTCGCCGAACAACTGGTGCCCCTGCCCGAGGCGGTGAGCTTCGAGGTGGCCTCCACCCTGCCCCTTGCCTACGCCACGGCGCACCGGATGATGTTCGACCGGGGCCGCCTCGAGGCCGGCGAGACGGTGCTCATACTCGGCGCGAGCGGTGGCGTCGGCACGTGCTGCGTGCTCCTCGCGAAGATGGTCGGCGCGAAGGTCATCGCCTGCGCCTCCTCCCCCGAGAAGCTCGAACGGCTCCGGGACCTGGGCGCGGACCACCTGATCGACTACACCCGCACCGACATGCGCAAGGCCGTGCACGAGATCGTCGGCAAGCCCCGGGTGGCGGGCACCGGCGGCGTAGACCTGGCCGTCAACTACACCGGCGGCAAGACGTGGAACGAGACGCTGCGCTGCGTCGGCAACCGGGGCCGCATGGTCACCTGCGGCGCCACTGCGGGCTTCGACGAGGAGGTGGACTGCCGCTATGTCTGGACGTTCGAGCAGTCGATCATCGGTTCGGACGGCTGGAGCCGGGAGGACGTGACGCGGCTGCTCGATCTGGTCGCGGCCGACCAACTACAGCCCGTCATCGACCAAGTGCTGCCTCTCGACGAGATCCGAGAAGCCGAACGCCTGCTGGAGGACCGTGAGGTGTTCGGCAAGATAGTCGTCACGCCGTAGGCCGAGACCCACGGACCATGGGCGATTTCGACACCCGCGAGCAGATCCAGGCGAGCCTGGACGGCGCCCCCTTCTGCGCCTTCTGCGGCTTTCGCGTCGAGGAGGTGGACAAGGCCGCCGGACGCCTCGTGATGCGCATGCCCATGCGTCCGGAACTGGGGCGCATGGCCGACACGGAACAGATGCACGGCGGGCCCATCGCCTCCCTCATCGACACCGCCGGGTGCTACGCGACGATGCTCGTGCTCGGCCACGGCGTGCCGACGATCAACTTCCGCACGGACTACCTGCGGCCGGTCATGGACTCGGGCCTGCGCGCCGTCGCCACCGTCCGCCGTGCGGGACGCACCGTCGCCGTGACCGACATCGACGTGTTCGACGACCGCGAGCGCCTCGTCGCCACGGGCAGGGCCACCTTCGGATCCCGCGCCGGATGACGGCTCGCCGCAGTTCCCCCCGGAATCTGGGCGACATCCTCGGCGCCCGCCGGGATTCGGACGAAGTCGCAATCGTCGCCCTCGAACCGGACGGTACCGTGCGGGAGTGGCGCGCGAGCGAGATCGAACAGGGTTCGCTCGCCTACGGGGAGGCCGTGCGCCGGCGCGTCCCCGAACCAGGTAGCGCCGTCGGGATCTTCGCGCGGAACTCCGTGCATCACCTGCTGGCCTACCTCGGCATCCTGCGCGCCGGCCATGTGTGTGTCCCCGTCAACATCCGCCAGCCCCCGGCGCTCATCCGCTACATCTGCGAGGACGCGGATATGCGCTTTGCCTTCGCGGACGAAACGGGCGCCGAACTCGTGCCGGACACCGTGGCCCACGCCCCCCTCGCCCCCGTGCCGGAGGTCACGCCGACCGAGCCGTTTCCCGTGGTGGACGAACGCGACACGGCGCTGATCCTTTACACCTCAGGCTCCACCGGCCGTCCGAAGGGCGTGGTGCTGTCCCACTTCAGCCAACTCTCCATGATCGACGCGGTGACCGGCGACGCGGACGCGCACCTCTTCGCCGGGCAGCGCGGCATCGTGGCGGCGCCGATGTTCCACATGAACGCCCTCGTGTTCATCGCGTCCTTCCTGACCGGCGGCGGCTCCATCGTGCTGCTCCCGCGGTTCGACGCCACTGCCTTCGCCGAGGCCACCGCCGCCCACGGCGTCACCGTGATCACCGGCGTGCCCACCATGATCGCGCTTCTGCACCCCGCGTGGCGGGACCTCGGCAAGCCGGATCTCGGGAGCGTCCACACCGTCTACATCGGCTCGGCCCCGCTCACCGAGGCGATCGTCGCCCAGTCCCGGGAGATGATGCCGAACGCGACGGTCCTGAACTCCTACGGCACCACCGAGACCGGTGGTGGCCTGTTCGGGCCGCATCCCGACGGCGTCCCGCGTCCCGCCACCACCGTGGGATATCCGACTCCGCTGGTGGACGTGCGGCTCGACGCGGACGGCGTGCTACTCGTCAGGGCGCCGAGCATGATGACCGGCTACCTGAACCTGCCGGACCTCACCGCCAGCAGGCTGCGCGACGGCTGGTACTACACCGGCGATCTATTCGAGCGGGACGACGACGGCTTCTACTTCTTCAAGGGCCGCGCGGACGACATGTTCGTCTGCTCGGGGGAGAACGTGTATCCGGGCGAGGTGGAGCAGGCCATCGAATCCCATGGCGGGGTGCTCCAGGCGGCGGTGGTGCCCGTGGCGGACGACGTGCGCGGCGAGATACCGGTGGCGTTCGTCGTGGCGGCCGGCGCGCCGGTGGAGGTGGCGGACATCCAGGATCACGTCAGCAAACGCATCGCGCCCTACCTGATCCCGCGGCGCGTCTGGTTGCTCGACGCGCTGCCGCTGGCCAGCACGACGAAGGTGGACCGGTCCGAACTGAAGCGGCGGGCCGAGGCGTTCATGGCCGCCGAACGGAGTGGTGGCCCGTAATGGCCGACGGCGGAGACCGCCCGCCTTTCCGTTATCCGCTCGCGGACGCGGTGCCAGAGGCCGAACTGCGCCGCCAAGCGGACGCCCTCGCCACGGCCCGGCGCCGCGGACTGATACGAGGCGTGCCGACCTACGTGAAGCTCGGCGGTCCCGGCTTCATCGGCGCGGCGCTGACCCTGGGAGCGGGGACGATCACCTCGTCGATGCTCGCCGGCGCGGAGTTCGGCTACCGGACCCTGTGGATCTTCTGGGTGGCCGCCGGGTCCGGGATGTTCATGCTGGCGGCGATGGCGCGCTTCACCTGCCAGGGCGGCTTCGACGTCATCGAGAAGCAGGCGGAACTGCACGGCTGGTTCCTCGCCCGGGTGCTGACCGCCCTCGTCGGCATGGTGACCGTGGCGCTAGTGTTCAACTTCGGCCAGGTCGCCCTCGGCACCCACCTGATCGAGAGCATCGCGGAGGCCGGGGGGTTCTCGTTCCCGCAGGAATACAACTGGCCGCTCTACGTGCTGGTGACGAGTTGGGTCGCCCTCGGCTACGGACGCGCCGGCAGCGGCGGCACGCGGCTGCTGGAGCGCTTCATGAAGTGGAGCCTGGCGGCGATGATCCTCTGCTTCGCCGCCTGCTTGCTCGTCGTCGGCATCGATTGGCCGGCGGCCCTGCGCGGCACGTTCGTCCCCTGGCTGCCCCGGGGCGTGCTCGGCATCGACCTCTTCATCGCCTCCACCGCCGCCGCCATCGGCGTGGCGGACTGGGTGATGTTCCACTACACGGCCCACGCGCGGGGCTGGCGGCGCGAACACGAGGGGCTGGCACGGTTCGACCTGGCCGGCGGCTTCTTCATGCCGTTCGTGGTCGTCAACTTCCTGATCGTGTGCGTATTCGCGGGCACGCTGTACGCCAGTGGCGACATCCCGCGCACGGCGGCGGAACTGGCGCGTGCGCTGGTGCCGCTCCTGGGAGAGACCGGTGCCCAGTTCGCCTTCATGATCGGCTTTCTGGCCGTGCCCGTGACCACCTCCATCGGCCTCTGCCTCCTCTCCGCCCTCGGCATCCACGCCGCCTTCGGCTGGACGCCGAACGTGCGCTCGTGGCGCTGGAAGGTCTGCCTGCTCCTGCCCCAGGTCGGCTTCCTGGCCGCGTGGTATCCGAGCCCCGTGCTGCTCATCATCATCATCGCGGCGGCGCTGTCGCTCACGAACAACATCGTCGGCTGGTCCTTCTACATGATGCTCAACGACCGGAAGCTCATGGGCGCCGCCCGCAGCCGCTCGCGCCTCTGGAACGTCGGCATCCTGCTGCAGGTGACGCTGCTGAACTGCGTGGCGATCACGTATGTGTTCAACCGGCTCGGGTGGTGGCAGGCATGATTGGCTGGCGTCTCGGCGAGCGCTTGGACCGGCGCTTGGGGCCGATGCGCGTGCGGGGGTGGCTCCTGGTGGTGAACTTCGTCTGCAATGCGCTCGCCTTGTATGGGTTGTCGCGGTTGCTGGTGACGGGCGGTGGGATGGCGGTGCTGGTGATCGGGGTGGTCGGGACGATGGCTTGTTTTGCGTTGTTGGCGCAGCCGAGTGGGGATGGTTCGGAATGAGGGGTGGCGTGGTGTTTGGAGCGTGTACTGGGTGGGTGGCTGCGGGGCGTGGCGTCGGGAACCGGAAGGCGTGTGTCCCGTATCTGTTCCTCGTTCTCGCCGCCGCCGTGCTCGCGCCCGTCGCCGAGGTCGCGGCGGCGGAACCCACGGCCTTCGTCGGCGGCACCGTCATCGACGGCAACGGCGGGCCGCCCCTCGCGGACGGCGTCGTGCTCGTGGACGGAGACCGGATCGCCGCGGTCGGTCCGGCATCGGAGGTGGACGTGCCGCAAGACGCCCGCGTCGTGGACGCCTCCGGCATGAGCGTCCTCCCCGGCCTGGCGGACATGCACGTACACCTGCTCGGTGGCTGGGACGGCGTGACCGTGGACATGCTCGGCTACCAGCGCTTCCTGAACGCCTTGCTCTACGCGGGCGTCACCACGGTGTTCGACACCGGCAACGTGTTGCCGTTCGTCCTCCAGATGCGCGACGCCGTGGCGAGCGGCGCCATCGCGGGACCCCGCATCTACTCGGTCGGCGCCCTCGTGGACGGCCCCGATCCGGTGTGGCCGCCCATCTCCATCCCGGTGGCCTCGACGGCCCAGGTGCCGGGCGTCGTCGGCCTGCTCGCGGATTCCGGCGTGGACGCGATCAAGGCGTACACGGGCCTCTCCGTGCCCATCCTCACCGAACTCGTGCGCGCGGCGTCCGAACGCGGGCTGCCGGTCGTCGCGGATCTGTGGAGCCGCACGGGGAGCTACGACGTCGCGGCCACCGGGGTCGCCGCGCTCGCACACCTGCCCTCGCGGCCCATCGACGCGCCGACGCTGGAACTGATCCAGAGCCGCGACATCGCGGTCATCACGACGCTGGCCGCGAAGGAATCCTTCTCGCTGGGGCGGCTGGCCGACCTCGGGTTTCTCGATCATCCGCTCATCGCGGACACGAGCCTCCCCGCGTTCCTGACGGCGTTGCGCGACCATGCAACGCGCGAGCGCACGGCGGAGGAGGAAAAAACCGTGGCGCGTTGGAGCGCCTCCGTGCGCGTGGGCAAGGAGAACGCGCTCGTGTTGCAGCGCGCCGGCGCGATGCTGGTCGCGGGCACCGACGCCCCCTATCCGGGCACGATGCTTGGCGAGGGCATCCATCGCGAACTCGAACTCCTGGTCGAGGCGGGGCTGACGCCGCTCGAAGCGCTCTCCACCGCCACGCGCAACGCCGGCCTGCTCCTGAAGAAGGACGCTTGGGGCACCCTCGCGCCGGGCCAGCGCGCCGATGTCCTGCTCGTGCGCGGCCGGCCGGACCAGAACATCGGGGACACACGCAATGTCGAGATGGTCGTCCAAGGGGGCCGGATCATCGACCGGGAGGCATTGCGGTTCGACCCGGCGCGGGACGCGGGGCTTGGCGCCGGGGTCGCGGTGGACCGGTAGGAAGGTTGGTTGGGGATGGCTGCGCATAGAGGAGGGGTATGCATGATGAACAGAACGTCACATCGAGCATTTCGATACGGATGGTGGACGCTCCCGCTGGCCGTGCTCCTGCTGGCCTGGGGGTGCGCCGACACGCCCGACGGCGGCACCCAGGCCGACGCGGCGATCATCGGCGCCAGTGTCGTGGACGTCGCGGCCGGCGAGGTCGTGCCGGACCAAACCGTGGTCGTCCGCGAGGGGCGCATCGTCGAAGTTGGCCACATGGCGGACGTCGTACTCGCCGACGACGTGCCCCGCATCGACGGCACGGGCCGCTTCCTCCTCCCGGGCCTCACCGACATGCACGCCCACGTCTTCACCGAAGACGGCCTCGTACCCTATCTGGCCAACGGCATCACGACCGTCCGCAACATGTGGGGCGGCCCGATGGCCCTCGCGATGCGCGAGGACGTGGCGGCCGGACGCATCCCCGGCCCCCGCGTCCTCACGGCCGGCCAACTCCTCGATGGCGCACCGAAGATCTGGGCCGGGTCTACGGAAGTCGCGGACGCGGACCACGCGGCGCAACTGGTCGCCCAACAGGCCGCCGACGGCTATGACTTCGTCAAGGTGTACTCGCGCCTCTCCCCGGAAATCCTGGACGCCATCCTGGCGGCGGGCGCGGAACACGGCATCGCGGTGGCCGGTCACGTGCCCCAGGACGCGCCGATGCTGGATGCCGTGCGCAACGGGATGCGCACGGCGGAGCACTTCACGGGCATGCTCTCCGCCGTGCTCGCCGACGAGAGCCTGCCGAATCCAGACCTCGCCTCGTTCGACGAGCGTGCCCATCCGTTGGTCAAGGCCCTGGGGCGCGGCGAAATGGACCCGGACGCGCTGGTGGACAACGCCAAGGTCGCGCGGCTGGGTGCGGAACTGGCCGATCACGACTTCTGGCTCGTGCCGACCATCGGCGTGATGAAGAACTTCACGAGCCTGCCCCGCCCGCCCCACCCGGACGCGGCCCGCTACGTGACCCCGGCCGACCGCGCGTTAATCAAGATGCTCTCGGCGGGCGGCTCCCCGATGGTCGAGCCGGACCTCCTCGCCGGCGAGGACGTGCTCTACCATGTGCGCGCCCGCGTGCTCCGCGACCTCCACGCCGCCGGCGCCAAGATGCTCGTCGGCACCGACGACTCCCTCCAGTTGGGCTTCGTCGTCGTCGACGAGATGGAGGCCCTGGTCGATGCCGGCCTCGCGCCCCTCGACGTGCTCCGCGCCGCCACCCTCGGCGCCGCCGACTACCTCGGCGAGCGCGGGGCGATGGGGGAAGTGGTGGTTGGCGCGGTGGCCGACCTGATCCTGGTCGATGCCAATCCGCTCGAAGACTTGGGCGCGCTCCGAAGCGTCCAAGGCGTGATGCGGGCGGGCACCTTCTACGACCGTGCGCAACTCGACGGCCTGCTCGCGCAACTTGAGGCGAAGACGTTAAGGGCGGAGGCGGAGTTCGACGGCATGCCCGCGTTTCCGGTGGACGCCGGTGCCCGGGCGGATTTCCTTGGGGACTCCGGTGGGGCAGCGGCGATTGCTTCGGTGGGGACTGAGGACGGGACCGTCGTGACGGCGGCGATTCGCACGGAGCCGCGTGGGGACGGCGATGACGCGGGCGACTGGAACCTGTGGCGGATCACGGCGGGCGACGGGACGCTCCTCGCGGAAAGCGATGGCGAGTCCCTGGCCCGCGCCGAGTTGGCGGAGGAGGGCTGGCGCCTGAGCGTCGGCGGCGCAACGCCGGGCGCGGCCGTGCGGGGCGATGTCGCCGCCATCGTGACCGGTACCGCGGCGGACATCCTGCTGCTCGATGCCGCGGTCGGCCTCTTGGCGGAGGGCGACACCCGAGATTTGGTCGCTTGGTTCTGCGGCCCGGCCCTCGACTGCGACGGGGTGCAGGCGCGGGTGTTCACCGTCACCGGGCTCGGCAACCAGCTCATTCGCGGGCATCGCATCTATGAATCCACGAACGCGTACCGCGTCGCGCCCGCCGACGGCGGGGAAGGGGACGAGTTGCGCTACTGGGTGGCGACCCCTGGGCTGTTTAGCGGCGGGCCGGTGCGCGTGGAGGTGGATGGGGAGGCGTCTTGGCGGCGGATTCGGTGAGTTGGGGGGATTGTTACCGAGCGAGCGGCCCGCTGATCTGCTGTTCGACGTAGGCGAGGGGTTTGCCGAGGAGTTCTGCTGCGCGGATCGGGGAGATCAGTTCTTCGCCCACGGCGCGCCACACTAGCTGCTCGAGACGCTCGGTGGCCTCGCGGTCGATCCCGGACTCGCTGACCATGCCGTCGTGGCGGTGCCGCTCGACCCCCTCGGTGCTGGCGTGCAGGCCGAGGACTTGCTCGACCGCGAGGCAGCGCTCCAGATGGTCGATGAGGATCACTTCGGCCCGTGCGCGGTCCCGGGCGGAAGTGGCGGAATGCTTGGGAAGCTCGAAGCCTTCGAGAGTCTCGATTTGGGCGCTCATCAGGAAGTCTAGGGAGACGTCGAGGGCCTTGGCGAGGGCGACCAACACGGCCGAAGAGGGCAGCCTCTTGCCGGCCTCGTACTTGCTGATGGTCTGGGCGGTGACGGTTGGGCCCAGCCGCTCGGCGAGTGCGCGCATGGAGAGACCTTTCCGTTTGCGGGCGAGCCGGAGTCGTTGTTCGAACATCGTGGCCTTCCGAGCAAGATCAGCTGTCGGTTGACAGAATGTGCCTTTCATTTTGGACGGTCAACCAACGTTGGGCTCCGGTGTGCTGGTGCTGAAGGTGACGATGGTGTCCGCGGCGCACGCGACGGATGTTGCAGCTTGGCGCGTTACGGGCGACGGTTGCGCACGAGGAGGCTGGTGATTATGGCGATGCGGAATCCTTGCCACCCGGGCGAAATCTTGCGGGACAACCTGGAGGCGACAGGACTGTCGGTGACCGAGACTGCGGCCCAACTGGGCTGCACGCCGCAGGCGTTGTCGCGGCTGCTCGCCGGCAAGGCGGGGATTAGGCCGGCGATGGCCTTGTCGCTGGAACGCTTGGGTTGGAGTACGGCGAGCTTCTGGGTGCGGTTGCAGGCGGCCTACGAGCTTGCGCAGGAACGTCGTCGGCAGTGACGTAAAGCGGGCCGCTCAGGATTGGGTGCGCCGGCCAGCAAGCGCCCGTCAGCGCGCGCGTCCCTCGTAATGCCAGGCGCACGACCTCGATAAACCGCTTGCAGTGAGTGTTTACAAACGCAGAGCCGAACGCAATGGACTATGGCAGCGCATGTGACGCAGGCGGTGCCGAACACCTCGAAAACGGACTCGCTCGCGCCTGAAGCTCTCGCGTTGCGCTTTCGGTATTCGTTGGGACGCGACTATGGGGCGGAAATCTAGCGGTTGTTCCCTCGGAACCAGCTTGTCCAGGGCTGCCGCACCGCCTTCAAGCTGCTCCTTCACGTCGGTGGCTCTGAAGCTGCTTCCCTTGAGCTCCAACGCGACCGCCCAGGTCGTGGACGCATCCTCTGCCGCGACAACCAGAAAGTCGCAGTGTTTGGCCTCGCGCCGAACGAGCCCCTTGGGAGAGTCAAGTTCCGCAACCTGCTCCAAGTTGATGGCAACCCGCTCCTTCGGCAGGTCTTGCATGGTCACGCTGCAACCGTCATCTCGAAGTGTGCCCGTCACAACGCATTCCGGATCAACTCGACCTCGCACATGGGTCACGACACCCGTCATGAAGTGCCCTCGATCCGCCCGGTCATGTCGGCCCAGTCGTTGTGTAGGGCCGAGGCGACGTCATCGAACCCGGTTCCACAGAATCCATACTCCTCGAGAGGGACTTCCTTGACGACGGAGCCTTTCGGACGCTTTTTCGGATTGAACAGCCAAGCGCCCACCTGCTCGGGATCTAGGGCGACGCTCGAACCCGAAACCTGAGCGCGTTCCGCCTCCGGCAGCTTGGATCGCCGCACGACGTTCGCCAGTTCCTCTACCAGCCACTCGCTGTGGGTGGTGACAATCACCCGGACGCCGGCGATCACAAGCGCGGCAAGCTGGCGCGTGAGCTTCACCTGCATGGCAGGGTGCAGGTGCGACTCCGGTTCCTCGACGATCAGGACGTTGCCGGGTTGGACCAAGTGCCGGAGGTACAGCACCACGGGGGCCAGTTCCGAAACCATGGACGACGCGTTCGCCAACTCCAGATCGTCCTTCCAGCCCGTGGGGCGGTATAGGAAGTGCGGAGCGCCGATTACGGCCGATTGCTCGATACGCACCGCCCCGTCGAGGATGGCTGACTCGAGGTTCCTTCCCAAGTCCCGTTCCAGGAGCGGCCCGGCCTCCAAGGACGTGCCCTTGTCGATCAGTTGCCCGAGGAAGTCAGCTGCGACCCCGGTCAGCGTCGAGGTCGCCGTTGCCGGGCTGGGTGACGCCGAAGCCGCGTCCGCGATGAGCGTGCGGGCCACCAGCTTGTAGAAGTGCATCGCGCCGGTACGGTCCGCCGGCAGGTAATACGCTGGCAAGCCCAAGGGCCCGAAGCCTTGGGGGAGCACCATGGCGGCGAGAAAAAGCCAAGCCATACTTTGCGGCAGACCCCCGGGTGACTCGGGCATGCTCTTCAGCATGTCGAGAGCGTCACCAAACGGTGCCTCAGGCCCGGGGTCCACCCAAATCGAGGCCCCGGCGGGGATCGCGACCCTCAGTTCTGGCCGGCGCCCGATGGTGGCGGTGTGCTCCGATGGCGTGGAGCCGCTCCCAACGGGCCGCCTAATGGTCACGTGGGCGGCGGTCTTCCGCTCCCTGCGCACCAATGTGCTGGGGTCTCCGATGCCGAAGCAACGCTTGATCTCGTCGGTAAGCAGATCCGCGCGGGCTGCGAAACCGGATTGGAGCGCTTCGGAAGCTCCCGGGGACAGCGGAACGCTACCTCCGGCTGGTGATGCCGAAATCTGCTCCACCGATCGCATGAACTCGAAGGCGGCGTTGACGGCGTCATCGGACATCGCACGCCATGATCGGCTACCGCCGATCGTCAGAGAACCGTCAGAGTTCATTCGGAAGGGGAACTGGCGGACGCTGAAGAAACGATGCAAGGCGTAGATGAGCATCGCGAGATACGACTTGCCCGTGTTGCTCGGGCCCACGAATACGGTCAAAGGTCGCAGATCGATCTTGGCGTGGACGATCGGCCCGAAGTCGGAGACTTCGAGTTCAAGCGAATCCGCTGGAGGTCCTTGGTCTGTCATCGAATCACCCGTGCCGCTTTGCGGTGGCGCCTCCCCGTGCGCCGGACTGCCCGTCAGCTCTGTAGGTCGCGCCGTCCCGCGATGTCTGCGTCACACTGGAACGGCCCACGGCCGTGGAGCAGCGCGTTTGGGCGACCGCGACGATCACCGGGAGGTGAACCTGCGGCGTGTCTGGGCCGGTGAGCGCCCCGTTTCGAGAGAGCGTCACGGTGTCGTGGCTCGCAGGGCGCCCCTCACCCCCATGCGGGATAGTGTACCGCGCACGGGTTCGCGAAATTTCACGTCGGCGTTGGACTGGCACGCAGCACGCCGCAGGGTTCGGGCGCGAGCTCCCGGCCGGTTCACTGCCGAGCCGGATCTTCAGTCCCCCGTCCTCACGAACACTTGCGGCGGCGGCAACGCCAACTTACCCCGACGCTGCGGCCGAGGCCCCGTAGCCCTAGTCGCCCTCGGCTCGTCCCGATTCTTACGCACGATGTCCAGTTCCGGCGCGTTCAACCAATAGCGCGTGTGCCGCCCGCTCCCAGTGCGACGAAGCGCGTTCAGTTGGACAAGCTGCCCGAGGTCCCGCGTGGCGGTGGCGGACGACGCACCGGTGATGGTCTGGTAGTTGCCCGCGCTCAGCCCGCCCTCGAAGCCGCGGGGTTCTTCCTGGAACACCCGCCGTAACGCCGCCGCCTGTCGCTTGTTCAGCTTGCCCTCCAGAGCCCCGAAGAGCCGCGTTTGTGCGGCGTGGCGGATGAGCCGCAGCCGTCCCTGTTCCAATGCATCAAGTACGGTGCGTGCGAACCACGTCTGCCAAGCGTTCGCGTCGAGCGAGTGCCGGCAGCTCTCAAGGGCACGGTAGTAGTCCCCGCGCTTGGCGCGGATCGTCTGCGACAACGGGATCAGGCTCGGGCGGCCCAAGCACTGGGCGAGCGCCTTCTCTGCGAGCGCCCGCCCGATCCGGCCGTTGCCGTCCTCGAACGGATGGATGCACTCGAAGTAGACGTGCGTGGCCGCGGCGACCGCCAGTGCGTCGGCCTCGCTCGCCGATCGCGTCATGCGGTTGTACCCTTCGATGAAGGCCTCCATCTCGTCCGCGACCCGCGTGCCCGGCGGCGCGAGGTAGTTGAGCGTGGCGCTCTGCATGCTGCCCCGCCGCACCGTGACGATCTGCGCCGGCTCCGGTCCCGCTCGGTATCGGCCCAATTCGCGAATCGCAGGGCTGCTGGACATCAGCGCGAGGTGCCAATCCCAGAGCGTTTCGTGGGTCAGGAGTTCGTCGAAGGTCCGGTAGACACTCGTCATGAGCTTGGCGACGCCCTGTTCGGCGGGCGGGGCGTGGAGGGCGGGCTTTAGCCCGAAGAAGTGGAGCAGCGATGCGCGGATGGAGTCGCGCCGGAGGGATTCTCCTTCAATGGCCGACGTCTCTAAGGCCTCGTCTGCGAGCCAGTCCAGATGGGCATCGGCGAAGTCGCCGCCGACGAGGAAGGCGAGGGCGCCCGATTGCCATGCGGTGTCGGTGAGGAATTGGGAGACGTGGCCTTGGAGGTTGGTGGGGTCCCAGGTGAACGTGGGCCAATTCGGGTGTTCCCAGACCCACGGTTTGGCAGCGTGGTGGTTCATGGGCGACCACTTTATCGATCAAATCTGGACGATGATTGATCGAAAGCGTAGCACGCATGGCCTTTAACGGATGCGACGAGGGTTCTAGGAAGGGTCACAGGTCGGGCTCCAGCACGCCGTGCGCTAGGGATGCGCCACTCAAGTGTTTGGTGTCGCTGCGGCAAGTCCTTGCGCTTCTCCGCTGCGGGTATGCTGTCGCTAAGTAGCTTCGTGTGCTTGGTACTCCGCTAGCTCCAGAATCTTCTTCGTGTGACGTTGCAGGCTGTGCCGCCTCCACCAAAGATAGTACACCGAAGCGCCGCCGGCCAAGGCCGCGAGGCAGAGGCATCCGAACGCCAGAGGCACGTTCACGGTGAACCGTGCCACGATCTGCATCAGGAAACCCAGTGCAAGTACCATTGTTCCGAAAGTGGCATCGAGTTTGGCGGAGACTGCCTCCTCCGCCGCAGGAAGGTTGATGTCCCAGTGCGTACTTGCTTGTTCGACGATGGCCGTCGTCCCTCTCTTCGCCAACGGCACACCGAGAATCAGTATTCCAACCAAATCATAGAATAGCCCTATCGTTTGGAGGTCCTCCAATGCGCTGCCCATACGTTGTTTCTCCTCTCTCTATTGTCCGCCCTTGGCGGGCTACACTACGCTCGCAACCTGAACCTCGGCCATGTCTACGACAACGCTGGCGGCTAGGAGATCAAGAGGGCCATGTCAGGATTGGCTACTGGACTAGGCCGAGGGCGCGCAACAGGCGGAGCACTGAGGTGGTCCCACTTTTTTGGACAGGTCGCTAAGGTGTACTCCGGTGTCGAGAGGAGACACTGGAATGGCCAGGAAGAGGCGCCGGTTCACGGCGGATTTCAAGAAGCGGGTTGCGCTGGAGGCGCTGCGGGAGGGCGACACGGTGCAGGTGATCGCGGCGCGCCACGAGGTGCACCCGAACCAGGTGAGCGCCTGGAAGCGGCAGGCGGTGGAGGGTCTCGACGAGGTGTTCTCGCGGCCCGGCTCGAAGCGTGGCGGGGAGCACGAGGCGACGATCCGGAACCTGCACGCGAAGATCGGCGAGCTGACGGTGGAGCGGGATTTTTTTCTGCGCGGGTTGGAGCGCTGAGACGTTCGGAGCGCGCCGCCATGGTGGACCGCGGCGCCGATCTGTCGCTGTCGCGGCAGTGTGCGCTGCTCGGCGTGAGCCGGTCGTCGCAGTACTACGAGCCGCGGGGCGGGGGCGCGGCGAACCTGGCGCTGATGCGCCGCCTCGACGAGCTGCACCTGGAGCACCCGTTCCAAGGCAGCCGACAGATGGCGCGGCACCTGCGCCGGGAGGGGATCATCGCGGGACGGCACCGGGTGCGGCGGCTGATGCGGCTGATGGGCATGGAGGCGGTGTACCGCAAGCCGCGCACCAGTGCGGCCAGCCCGGAGCACCGCGTGTATCCCTACCTGCTGCGCGACCTCGTGATCGACCGGCCGGACCAGGTGTGGTGCGCGGACATCACCTACATCCCCGTTTCGCGGGGCTTTTTCTACCTGGTGGCCGTGATGGACTGGGCCAGCCGCCACGTCCTGTCGTGGCGGTTGTCGAACACCATGGACAGCGCCTTCTGCGTCGAGGCGCTGGACGCCGCGCTGCGCCTCGGCGTCCCCGAGATCTTCAACACGGACCAGGGCGCCCAGTTCACCAGCATCGCGTTCACCGACCGGGTGCGCGCCCGCGGCGCGCGCTGCTCCATGGACGGCCGCGGCCGCTATCTGGACAACATCTTCATCGAGCGCCTGTGGCGCTCGCTGAAGTACGAGGCGGTGTACCTGCACGAGTTGGCCGACGGCCGCGACGCCGAGCGCGTCATCGGTTCCTGGTTCAGCTTCTACACCGAACTGCGCCCGCATTCGTCGCTGGGCGGCCGCACGCCCGGCGACGTCTACCGCGACGCAGTGGGAGAGGCCGCGTGACCGGACCGGGGACCATGCGCGCCGGGAACGCCACGGCCCTCGCCGCGTCAAGCCGCCATGCGGCTCCTCCACTTCGTTGCGGCCCTTCGGGTGACACGGCGAGTGCCGCGGCGCACGGGTTGGCGACGACCGGAAGGGTCCTTCCGGTCGTCACCGACCGGCTCCTTCACACCACCACCGCCGGCGCTTCGACGATGCCGTTGACATCGTCGGCTGCCGGCGGCAGGTTCCCTTCATCGAGGGCATCAACCCACTCGGAGTACACCTTATTTTCGCCCTCGGACTGTCCAACGAACCAGGACCACCTCACACCTCAACGCTAAGGCATAGCCGGTCAGTGGGCACTAGTGGTCGCCCGTGGGCGATGGCATTGCGGATTGGGCTGATACGTTGCATGGAGACCCGGAAGTCCTCGCGATCTTTGAAGATCGGGGAGAAAACCGCCTTCCAGTTGTCGTTTCGGCAGATGATGTCCGCCAAGTCCATGAGGTCCGCGTAGTAGACGGGGGCATATGAGTCCCCTCGGTGGTCGCGGTCTTGTTGCCTGCGCTGATCCCATTTCTTCTTGATTTCACTGGGGACACGCCTGCGGATCCATGCGGAACCCTCCGCCTGGCTTAGCTCGGCAGCGATCAAGTCGCGCAGCCGGTGCTCCATCTGTAGCAACAGTGCGTGGTCTCGGGAGTCGAAGTTCCCTGTACGATCACCGTTGTCCGACGTGGGAGCGTGGAGGAACGGCAGCTTGACCTCGAAGCCTGGGCTGACGAAGACGAGTGGCGGAGGCACGCGTGCCGGAGGCGGGAACGTGACGACTTGCGGCGTGGTGGTTTCGACCCCGGCTACGTCGTGTTCGACGGGGCCGGTTTCGAGCTCGAAGGGAACGCGCTCACGCTCCTCGTGGCCGCTTGCCCGGGGCTTGTACGGACCCGCTTTGGCGATGATGTCTCCGAGCGGCCCGAGGCGAGCCGCCTTTGGAGGCGGAACAACCGAAAAGTCCCTTAGCGCCCAAGGCTTGGTTGCTTTGCCCAAGAGGTTGAACGTGGTCGCCTGCTGCTGGGCGACCGCAGCCATTAGGTCGCGCACGGATTGGTGTTGTGCGACCAGTCTCCCCGGGGCGGCGCGAAAGCCGTCCAGTTGGAGGACGGTGGGCTGGTTGAGCCGCGCGATGGAGCGCCTAAGCTCGTCGTCGAACAGGCGCGGTTTGGTGAACGCCTTGATCTCCGCGAAAGCTGACAGGAGGGCTTGAGCGTGTCGAGCTTGATCCGGGAGCACGTCACCTAGCGCGAGGCGGAGCGGACCGGGCACAGCCTCGCCTATTCGCAACTGTTGAGCTGGTAGCTTGGCCATGTTGTCTGCCCGCACGGGCGACGTTCTTCGACGGGCCGTATTTTACGCCGAACCGCTCCGCGACGCCGCCCAAACCGTGCCGTTGAGCGGATCCGCGACCTCGCTTGAGGGAACCTCATTTGCCGTTCCTAGACTCGAAGTAAGGGCGAGTCGCCGGCCAGCCGGGACGGTGCCGCGCCGTCGAAGATCCTGATGCGGGCGATACGTGTTGCAACCCGCCACGTTACGGGCGACGATAGCGCCATGCGGATCAAGCACAAGGGTCTTCGGGCCTTGGCGGAGCAGGATCGCTCGAGGCAACTGCCGCGCGAGCTGGTGCCGAAGCTCAGGCGGATTCTCACCCTCTTGGACGAGGCGCGCCATGCTGGCGAACTCGCGCAACCCGGTTACCGCCTGCATCCGCTGAAGGGCGACATGGCGGGTCTGTGGAGTATCAGCGTGTCGAGCAACTGGCGCGTTGTGTTCCGCTTCAAGGACAATGAAGCGGTGGACGTGGACCTCGTGGACTACCATTGAACGTGGAGGCTCGTGAATCATGGCGATGTTGAACCCCTGCCACCCGGGCGAGATCCTGCGGGACAATCTGGAGGCGGCTGGGCTGTCGGTGACGGAGGCCGCGGCCCGGTTGGGCTGCACCCGGCAGGCGTTTTCGCGGCTGCTCAACGGCAAGGCCGGGATTTCGCCCGCGATGGCTTTGGCGCTAGAGCGCTTGGGTTGGAGTACGGCGAGCTTCTGGGTACGGTTGCAGGCGACCTACGAGCTTGCCCAGGAACGTCGCCGGCAAGTAGCGTGAAGTCGCCGCTCGGACGCGGCGGTCCTTGCCGAGCTTCCGAGGGTGGCGAAGCTCGCGCCCGTGCGCCGGGTATCATCGCGACGTCATAGGGGATTGAGGGCCGCGTGTTACAGACGATCTTCGATGTCTGCAAGCCTCGACAGGACGTGCTTGCCGGCGCGGTGGAATCCGACTTCGCCGCGGACCTCGCGCGCGTCGTAAGAGGCGACGCAGGCGCGGAGTACGCGGATGCGATCCTGTTTTTTGCCAGCACCTATCCGACGCAAGGTCTACGTGATCTGCTTGCGAACGTCTGCCGGCGGTTGAGCGGCTCGGGCGGTGAAGCGGCCGCTATCTTTCGGCTGGACACCTCCTATGGCGGCGGCAAAACCCACGGGCTGATCGCGCTCGCGCACGCGGCAAGCGGTCTCGCGGAAGTGCCGAACGCCGCCGAGTTCGTCGACCCGTCGCTTCTGCCTGCGGGCAAGGTCCGTTTGGCGGCGTTCGATGGCGAAAACGCCGATCCGATGAACGGCCGGGCCATGGGTGGCGACGACGGCGTGCTCGCGTACACACCGTGGGGCGAGTTGGCGTTCGCGCTAGCCGGCAGCGATGGCTACGCACGGGTTCGCAGGAGCGACGAGGGACGCGTCGCCCCCGGTTCGGAGACCCTACAGGAGTTGTTCGGTGGGGAGCCGACTCTCATCCTGCTGGACGAACTCTCGGTCTACCTGCGCAAGGTGAAGGACATCGTTGGAGCGGGCGACCAGCTCACGGCGTTTCTCACATCGTTGTTCAAGGCCGTCGAGGGCGCACCGAACGCAGCGCTCGTATACACGCTGGCAATCGGCCGCGATGGGCGCGCAATCGATGCCTATTCGGAGGAAAATCAGTTCATCGCCGACAAAGTTGCGGAGGCCGAGAGCGTATCGGCGCGCAAGGCGACCCTGCTGAATCCGACGAGCGCTGAAGAGTACCCCTTGGTGCTGCGGCGCCGATTATTCGAGGTGATCGACGACGGGGCGGAAGCGGTCGTGTCCGCGTATCGGGAACTCTGGCGCGCACACGCGGAAGGTCTCGACCCGAGGGCTGCCCGGCCTGAGACGGCTGATCGGTTCCGCGCGAGCTACCCGTTCCATCCCGAGGTCCTCGATACTCTTACGGAGAAAGCGTTCACGCTTTCGAGCTTCCAACGTGTCCGCGGAATGCTACGCCTCCTTGGACGTACGGTTTCCCATCTGTGGACTGCTAGACCGAGCGACGCCATTGCGATCCATCTTCATCATATCGATCCCGGGGTGGACGGGATTCGCCAGGAAATCGTGACTCGACTCGGTCAGCAAGCGTTTTCCCCCGCGATCACGAACGACGTCGCGGGGCCGTCGGGCAGCCCGGCGCTGGCGGAGCGCATCGATGCGGAGAAACACCGAGGGCTGCCACCGTATGCCTGCTACGTCGCCCGCACGGCCTTCTTGCACACGCTAGCGTTCAACGAGCCGCTCAAGGGCGTGACGCCCGAGCGCCTCCGTTACGCGGTGCTGGGACCATCGACGGACTTCAGCTTCGTCGACGAGGCGCGCAAGGCCTTCGTCACGGAGTCGGCGTACCTAGATGACCGGATGGGCGCTCCGCTGCGGTTCGTCGCCGAGCCAAACCTGACCAGGCTGATCCAGACCGAGGAACGGAACGTCGACGCGGGCGAGGCACGCGCCCACCTCAACGACCGCATCCGGGAGATATTCGAAGGACCTGTGTTTGACGCCGTGCGGTTCCCCGGCGGCCCGTTCGACGTGCCGGACGACGCAGCGGACGGACGCCCTAGGCTGGCTGTCCTTGCCTACGACGGCATCACGGTAGGCGGGCTGGTGGAGGAAGTCCCCGAACTGGTTGAACGGATCCACAAGAACCGTGGCGCGGAAGGTTCGGCGGTGCGGCTGTTGCGCAACAGCGTGGTTTTCGTCGCTGCGGACGATGCACGCAAGGAAGACATGCGGCGGCGATCCCGTCGGCGGCTGGCCTTGCAGCGCCTGAAGCAACCGGACCGCTTGAGTGAACTCGCTGAGCATCAGCAGGCCAGGGTCCGAGAACTTGAGTCGCGTTCGGAGGCCGAACTCGCGCTCGCCGTGCAGCAGTGCTACAGGCACGTCTTCTATCCGTCTCGGGACCGGCTGTCGGAAAGCGCCGGCGACCTCGCTTACACCGTGATTGACACGCCGTCATCCTCGGATCGTCCTGGTGCCGGACAGCAGCAGATCGTGCGGGTGTTGCGCGATCTAGGCAAGCTCCGAACGTCCGACGACGAGCCAGATGCGCCAACTTACGTCCGCGACCGGACACCATTGCGTCGGGGCCAGATGACGACCGCCGCCCTACGCAACGAGTTCAGGCGCGATCCGGCGCTGCCGATGCTTGTGGGCGACGATGTCTTCCTGCGTGGCGTTCGGTTGGGGGTGGATTTGGGCGTGTACGTGTACACGCAGGGCGAATTGGTGTATGGCCCGGACGATCCTGCGGTGACCATTGCGATTGACGAGCAGTCGGCGGTCCTGACCATGGCGTTTGCCAAGAGTAAGGGCGTGTGGCCGCGTCCGGAGGAGGAGACCGGCACCGAACATGAGGAACCATCGACGGAGGAGGACGACGATAACGGGGGCGATGGACCACAAGATGACGGTGGGGATGAGACGGTCGGTGCTCCAATCTTCCATGCGGAAGGGTTGCTCAAGGAAGCCTTGGCCGTGCTCTGGGAGCAGGCTCGTGGTGCGAGTGTGAGCGCCATCGCCCGGATGGATGTCCGGGTCTATGACCCCGGCGACGGATTCCGCCTGCTGCGGGTCGTTGGCGCGATTCCGGACACTGCGAAGACGGTGCGTTATGAGGGCGGATACGAAACGCGCGAAGGGGGCCTGTTCGAGCTGTCCTTTAAGGGCTCCGTAGGTGACGCAGATCCACTTCGGGAGTTTTTGGAACCACAACTGCGGGACTCTGCCACGCATACGTTGGAGACGCACTTCGGGCTTGTGTTCAAGGGTGGGCTGGCACTCTCCGGGGACGCCCCGGAGAAGCTCGCCGAACGCCTGTCCCGGTTCGCGACGTCAGCGGCCTATGTCGAAGCGACCGCCGAAGCTGCCCGGCCGGAGGAGAGATGACCCGTTCACTCGCCATCCAAGCAACCGTTGCGGCGCCGTCCTACGAACTTCGTGTTACCAGGGCGGGGCTAGGGGACGACCGCTTCGAAGTATGGCAACTCCCGGATCCGGCTACGCCGCAGTTGACGTCGCCCCGGCGTGTCGGCGGCCTTCGGGGCAGGAACCTGGAGCTAGTGGAGCACCGGGTAAGGAGGAGGCTCGCGGCTGCCGGCGTCCGACCGGTGTTGGTCGACGACGAGCCGGTGCTGGCCGCGCTCTCCGAGGACTTGGCGCTCTCGCTTGGGCTCCTGTTCCGGACCTTGGCTCCGATGCGCAGCCGCGACCGGATGCGGTCCGTTGCTGAGGGCATCGAGGCCATGGATCGGGAGGAGGCAGCTTATTGGCTTGGCATGGCGATGCACCGGCGGAACCCGCGGCGGATCCTTACTGCGCTGAGGGTGATGCTCACGGAGCCGAGGACGCTGAGATAATGTGCCGGGGATCATTGGCAGTTCAGGGAGACCCGCGCCCGGGGGTGGCATGAGCGCTCCTAGACCCGACACCCGTCTAATCGAGCGCTGGATGCCGATAACGGCATTAGGCATTGAGAGCCTGCGCGAACGGACGCCGATGACTCCGTTTCCCGCGCCGAACCGGCTTCATGTATGGTGGGCGAGACGCCCCTTGGTGGCGTCTCGGGCGGCGGTGCTCGCCTCGATCCTCCCAGCGGACGCGGATCGCGATCGTTTCTTGCATGCTGTCGGGATTCACGGGGATCCGGTTGCCGCGCGGGACGCGATGGAGGCTGCCAAGAGGGCCGGCAAGAGGATTGCGAATCCGTACGGCTATGACCGGGCGTTCAAGTACTCGCTCGATGCTGCGGACAGGCGTTGGTTGTCGAACTCCATCCTTGAGCGGTGCCAGGATGGTGATCCGGCCGAGATTAAGGTGCTGGACCCCACCGCTGGCGGTGGGAGCATTCCGTTCGAGAACTCGAGGTTGGGCCTATCAACTCTGGCGAATGACCTGAACCCCGTTGCGGCCTTCGTGATGGCGGCAACTCTTGATTGGCCGAGTCTCGGTCGATCAGTTTTGGATGCCGTCGAAGAGGTGTCGAGTGCGTGGCGCGAGTTGCTCGAGGAGCGGCTTGCCAGCGTGTTCCCGCAAGAGGGAGCGCCGGATCGCCTCGATATGACGTACTTGTGGGCGCGCACCGTCGCGTGTCCCTACTGCGACGGACTGGTACCGCTCTCACCGAACTGGCGCTTGGCGCCGGATGGTACAGGTATACGACTCCTTCCCCAACTAGGGGAGGGGCCGGGTGCTAGCGGCCGCATGTGTGCCTTCAAAATCGTCGGCTCTGCAACGGAACAGTCGGAAGGAACCGTTGCACGTGGCGACGGCACGTGTCCTTTTTCGGACTGCGGTCGGGTGATTGACGGCGACGAGATTAAGCGCCAAGCGCAAGCTGGCCATATGGGGCAGCAGCTTTACGCAGTTGTCTTTAGACGTCGTCTGGAGTATGTCACGAAAGCAGGTAAACGGCGCTGGAAGTGGGAGCGGGGCTATCGCACTCCCAGACCGGGGGACGGCAACGCGAAGCAAGTTGAATCCCGGCTCGTCGAGAAGCTCCCGGAATGGGAAGCCTTCGACTACGTGCCGAATGAAGAGATTCCCGCAGGCGAGAAAACGGACGAGCCGCGTCGATACGGCATGGTTCGGTGGTGCGACCTATTTTCACCGCGCCAGTTACTGTGTCACGGCACGAGCGTCGAGGTCTTCCATGAGTTGATGCAGCAGGATCAACGAGCCGGCCGGCTGGACGGCGTTCGGAAAGCCGCGTATGGGTACCTAGCTCTTACGATAGACACGCTGTTGGATTACAACTGCCGCGGCAGCTATTGGGACGCCACGACTGGCCGTGGAATCCGCCACCTGTTCAATCGCCATGACTACGCGATGGTATGGTCGTTCGCGGAAATGGCCCCATGGTCCCGGGCGTTGGCTTCGACTGGGCAATCGACAAGACCATAAGGTGCATCCAGGAGCTTGCGAAACTGATTCGGCCCGAGGACGCGGGCGGCGAGAACCAGTTGTTCGAAGGCACATCGCCGCCTCCGCTCACTATCACCTGCCGGCCTGCGGACAGGCTGGATCACGTCGAAACAGAATCTATGGATGTCGTGGTGATGGATCCGCCTTACTACGACAATCTGATGTACGCTGAGCTCTCGGACTTCTTCTACGTTTGGCTTAAGCGGACGGCTGGACACGTGTTTCCGCAGCTCTTCCGGCGGGCGCTGACAGACAAGGAGAATGAGGCGGTCGCCAATCCGGCGCGGCATCGGGGGGAGAAGGGCGCCGCCGCACGGGCGGCTCGCGACTACCGGGAGCGAATCGCGGCGGTTTTCTCCGAGTGCCGCCGGGTGCTGAAGCGCGACGGACTGATGACGTTGATGTTCACGCACAAGGCGACGGGGGCGTGGGATGCGTTGACGACCGGGCTGATAGAGTCCGGATTCGCGATCACTGCCTCGTGGCCTGTGAACACGGAGTCTGGCGGCGGTTTGCACATAAAGAACAAGGCGGCTGCGAAAAGCACGGTGTTGTTGGTGTGTCGACCGGTCAGAGATCCTGACGGTACAGTTTTGCGCGATGCGGAGCCTGCCTATTGGGAAGACGTTGAGCCGCGTGTCGCGGCGGCCGTTCGTGCCCGGATGGACGAGTTCACCGAAGCCGGAATCGGCGGCGTCGATCTGTTCCTCGCCGCATTTGGCCCAGCGCTCGAGGAGTTCTCGCGCCATTGGCCGCTGCAGCGCGGCACCCCGAGAGAGCTGCCGCCGGAGCGCCGGCGCAGGCGACAGGCGGTGCTGTTCGAGGAAGAGTGGGATCCGTACGCCGCGACCCCGGAGGACGCGCTCGACGCAGCCCGTCGCGAGGTGCAGAGGTGGCGGCTTAGGCAAATCGCGCACCCGAAGCCGAACGCGGACCTGGACCCCGCAACGGCGTTCGTGGTGTTCGCTTGGGACACGTTCAAGGCGCCCGTCTTCCCCTACGACGAGGGGTTGCACCTCGCCCGAAGCGTGGGTGTCGATCTGGAGGGCGACGTCGTAGGTCGACTCGCGGGAAAGAAGGCAGGCAACCTCCAGCTCTGGGACAGCGCTCATCGCGCGGCTAAGGGTGCACTCGGCCCTCCGGACGGAACACGCGCGATGATTGACGCCATCCATCACGCGGCGAACGTCGCGCGGTCGCGGTCGCTTTCGGCAGCGCGGGAGCTGATGGAGGAAGGTGGTGTTGATCGCGAGGCAGGATTCTTCGTCGCTCTGGAGGCGCTGCTCGAAGTCCTTCCGCCATCGCGCACGTTCACGGGGGTGGAATTGAAGGGTGACCTCGCTGATGCCGCGAACGACTTCGAGGCGCTTTACGGCCTCTACCGGCTCGCATACCGGGAAGAGATCGACGAGCCGGCCCAACTCGAATTGTGGAAGGACCAGTCAGGCGAATAGGCGAGTGCTCCGGGATCGCGACTGGAAGTTGAAATACACGCCGGATGATGGCGATCTCGTCGAGTTGTTCTACGTGCCCGCGTTGGAGAACGCTGAGCGCTACGACCGGCTGACCGGCTACTTCAACGCTCGCGCACTCGCGCTGGCATCGCGCGGCGTTGAGGGCTTGGTGCGCAACGGTGGACGCATGCGACTCGTCGTCGGTTGCACGCTGGATCAACCGGAAATCGAGGCCATTGAGAGCGGCGAGGACATGCGTGCCCGCATCGAGGCCAAGCTGGCCTCGGTGCCGCTCGCGCCACCGGATGGCGCATCCGAGGATGCGCTCGAACTCCTCTCGTGGATGGTTGCCCGGGGTCACCTCGACGTGAAGGTGGCGGTGCCGTGTGACGGCTTTGGTCGGCCTGTGGCGGATGAAGCCATATTCCATGAGAAGTCCGCGGTGATACAAGACCTTGCCGGGGAGCGCATCGCTTGGACCGGCAGCCTGAACGAGACTGCGGCCGGCTGGCGCTCGAACTGGGAGACCATCAACGTTTTCCGAGGATGGGTGGAAACGGAACGCGTCGACGAGGAGGAGCGCAACTTCGCTCGTATCTGGAGCGCTCGGAACGCCGCTGATGGCCGGCGGCTCTTGGTTTTGGACGTGCCGTCAGCGGTTCGCCAAGACCTGATGCGGTTCCTACCGAAAGGGGACCGCCGGCCAAGCCGTCTCTTGGACCCGGGCGTTGACGACGAGGGCGATTCCGGCCATACACTCTCGGAGCAAGCTGGTGCGAGCGTCGACGCTGAACTCAATCCGCGCGCCAAGGCGTGGGCACTGATCCGGGACGCGGCTCAGATGGCAGAGGGTGGCGAACGGGTTGGGGAGGCGACTTCCGCGGTGATCCCGTGGCCGCATCAGGTACGTGCGTTCCAGCGTCTTTACGGCAGCTGGCCCCCGAGGCTTCTGATCGCCGACGAAGTGGGTCTCGGCAAGACCATTCAGGCGGGCATGCTGATCCGGCAGGCGTGGCTGGCCAGACTAGCGAAACGAGTGCTTATCCTCGCACCGAAGGCAGTGTTGCGACAGTGGCAGATCGAACTACGCGAGAAGTTCAACCTGAACTGGCCGATCTACGATGGCAGCCGATTGGTGTGGCACCCGGTCTCGGCGCTTGGCGGCAACACGGAGCGGAGGGTTGGTCGGGACAAGTGGCATCGGGAACCCGCAGTGATCGCGTCGAGCCAGCTTGTACGGCGCAACGAGCGTGCGGAGGCCCTGTTGGAGGCGGAGCCTTGGGATCTCGTCGTGTTGGACGAGGCACACCACGCACGGCGCCGCGCCGCCGGGGTGGGCGAAGTGAACCGGCCCAATGCCCTGCTGGCGTTGATGCGCAGGCTCGAGGATCGGGCTGAGGGACTGCTCCTGTTGACCGCGACGCCAATGCAGGTCGATCCGGTCGAGGTGTGGGACCTGCTGAGCCTGCTCGGGCTGCCCGCCAATTGGTCTGCCGAACGGTTCCGGGAGTTCTTTGAGGACGTAGGGCACCCGAATCCCTCGCACGCGGCGATTGCGCGGGCAGCTCGACTGTTCCGCGCTGCCGAGGTGGCGTACGGGCAGGTGTCGGCGGAACGGGCGCAAAGAGCAGGCGGTCTTTCGCGCCTGAAAACGGGAAAGGTGCTCCGGGCCATCCGGGACGAACGGGCGCGAATGCCGCTACGCCGGCTGGAGAACGAGGAACGGACTGCCGCGCTGGCGGTGATGCGCTCTTGGACTCCGCTACGCCACCTCGTCTCTCGCCACACCCGCGAACTGCTGCGCCGCTACTTCCGAGAGGGCATGCTCGACACCGCCGTGGCCGACCGCGAGGTACGGGATCGGTTCATCGACATGACGGTCGCGGAAACCGCCCTATACGACGCCGTAGACGAGTACATCTCATCGACGTACGCGAACGCCGCGTTGAACGTTCGTAATGCGGTCGGGTTCGTGATGACCGTGTACCGACGGCGGCTGGCAAGTAGCTTCCACGCTCTCGCCGAGACGCTACGCAAACGGCTCGATGCCCTTGACGAGAGTGATTTCGACTTGTTCGGCAACGATGAGGACGTCTCCGATGACGAGGTTGCCGATAGCGTCCAGGACTCCGAGGATGTCGCGGAGCTCGAACACCGTGCCCTCTTGGCCGAAGAACGTTCCGACATCGCCAAGTTGCTTGCCGCAGTGGAATCGCTGCCTCCGGACAGCAAGCTGGCTGCGCTGGTGGAGACGCTGGCCGCGCTTCACCAGGAGGGCTACCAGCAGGTGATGGTGTTCACGCAGTACACCGACACCATGGACTTCCTACGCGATCGGCTCCGGGTGGCCGGAGACTGGCGCTTGATGTGCTACTCCGGCAGAGGCGGCGAAGTCCCGGCGGAAGACGGGGCGTGGCGCGGTATTAGCCGCGAGGATGCCAAACGGCGATTCCGCGACGCGGAAGCCGATGTGCTCCTGTGCACCGACGCTGCCGCCGAGGGTTTGAACTTCCAGTTCTGCGGTGCCCTGGTGAACTACGACATGCCGTGGAACCCGATGCGCGTGGAGCAGCGCATCGGGCGCATCGACCGACTGGGCCAGCGGTACCCGCGTGTTCGTATCGTCAATCTGCACTACGAGGACACTGTCGAGACCGACGTCTACCGAGCGTTACGCAGCCGTATCGGGCTCTTCGAATCGGTCGTTGGGCCGCTGCAGCCAATCCTCGCGCGATTGCCGGGCGACATCGGCAAGGCGGTCCTGCAAGGCGACCGGGGGCGCATCGGCGACGCGGTGGAGGCACGCATCGACGAAGAGGGGCGGCCCGCGTTCGACATAGATGGGGCTCTGGAGGACGAAATCGAGATGCCCGAACGCCCCCCGCCATCGCTTACAATGGAGTTCCTCGACGACGTGCTCTCCACGCCGGCCCTCATGGTACCCGGTGTGCAGGTGCGGCGGCTGGGAAGCAGGGAGTACGCGGTCCGAGCGCCGGGGATGGAACGCGAGGAGCGGGTGACGACGGACCCAGCGTACTACGAAGCCCATGCGGACAGCTTGGAGTTTTGGTCCCCGGGAGGAGTGCTGTTCGAGCGGGTTCGTATTTTGTAGGCTGTCGAGGTACCCGAGCAGCCGCGAATTTATGGCATCCTAGGTCGGGTATCGGGCGCAAGCTGAAGTTGAAGCTGTCGGGATGGACGGAGGTGGAGAGTGTGAAGGCATCAAAGTTCCCGTTGGACGCGGTTGTCCCGTTCGCGTTGATAGTGGGTTCCGCCGGACTGTGCCTCGCGTGGCTGTCTCCGGATGACCATGTAGGTCACAGGGGAGGCGTGATCGTGGTTATCGTGAGTTACACAATCGTCGGAGTTGCGGCAGTACGGGCGATCACGACTTGGTGGATGCGTTCTCTCGAACTAATGGAGTTTTTGGAGTCAAATGCTAAGAGGCAGTCCAGCAGGTTAGTGAACAGCAACGCTTGGAGGTTCGCAGTCGGCGGCGCGTCTATCTTGAGCATCCCTTTGATGCTTTTCTCGCTTTGGTCCGACGGCGGAAAGACAACGGCTGCAAACGGCGGCAGTGTCGAAGAGAGCATTCCTCAAACTAGGCTGGTCGAGCAGTTTGAAGGCGTGGAGAGTACACGCGAAGAACGGCAGCAGGACGGAGACGTTGTCGGACACGATACCGCGACGGAAGAATCCGACGAGGCTACTGTAGCTGATAAGGAAGAGCACACCGGGAAAGGCGCGCGTGGCAACGGTTAGTGCTCGTGCATGATCGAAGCGCCTTGCGTACGCAAGTTTAGCAGACTAGGAGCGTGGTTTTGGTTGCACACTATGGCGATATGGAGCTCGGTAGGAAGGACGAGGAGGGGGTACGAGCCTTCTATCGAGAAGTCCCGCCCGCTGGCGGAAGGGAGAATACTGTCGGTCCGGTAGTCCTACGGGAAACGCTGGGCATCGGAAAACGAGAATTCGAGAGGCGAAAGGCCGCTCTGCAGGACTACGGACTCATCGGCACCGTCCAAGGAGGAGGGATCTACAGACTCCCACGCGACGATGGGAGGGAAACCTCCTACTACGAACCGATTAGGCGTGAGCTCGAACTGAATTGGGCAGAACAACCAAAGAGAGAGTACCATCTCCGTCAGAGGTTCCTGCGCGTCCTCGATACGCATCACCGCGGGCGTGGGCGGGACGGGCGGTGGGCGCGGCCCGACTTGACGCTACTCGGCGGAAAGGTATTGCCTTATCTTCCGGGAAAGTTCCTCGACGTCATTACGTTCGAAGTGAAGTTGGGGATGCCAGTCGAGGGACTCTACGAAGCACTTGCTCACCGACGGCGCGCGAACTTCGCATACGTCGTTTGCATCTATCCAGAGCATTGGGGTCAGCCTGGGCCGGCAGAGCAGGCGACGATGGTAACGGAGGCAACCCGGCAGGGGATCGGCGTCATCCTCGTTCGGCAGGAGGACGACTTCGGCCTTTGGAGTGAGCTAGTAGAACCAGTGCGTCATGAGACAGACCCGCAGCACCTGCATGATTTCCTTGAGACCCATTGCGACCGAGGCGATTGCCTGCCCGAGCTGCGTGGCTGGCTGGAGAGGGGATCGTTTGAGTTACCGCCCGTGTCTGATGGCCAATTGCGACGGCTTGCCCTAACTACGAAGGAGCTGGAGGTCGCCCGAGCGATGGTCGGCATGATAGCAGATAGTGACGAAAGCTGGGGACCATCGTACTTCAGGGACCTTGCTAGTGATCGTGTGGTTGGCCGCGTCAGGGATGTCCTGAAGGAAGCGGATTTCATCCAGACTGTTCGGGGTGGCGGAATACGTCGGGCACGCAGTGCGCTGTGAATCGGGCGAGCAGAAACGTGCCGACGAGCTACCAACAACGGGAAGCTCCTCGAACTCTGCGGCTGCGTTCATACTCCACTGGCCGTTACGCCACTTGAGTGTCAGCTGCAATTCAACTAGCGACTCCGTATTTCTGGTATCTCAAACGCAATGCGGACGGACCGCCGTCGAGTATGGCAATCACATGCTTCGTAATTGACGAGTCTTTGGTGCAGAGAAAACCTCGAGCGTTGACATAGCCTCTCGATCCATCACTGTCGAACATCGTGATGTGTTCTGCATCCGTCAAGACCACTAGGTTAGCGTTGTGGGATGTGAAGGTGATTTGCCTTCCACGTTTGTCGGCGAGCAACGCGGGTGCGATTGCGTCTGCAATGTGCCTGTTGTCTAGATTGTCCTCGGGCTGATCCACGATTAATGGGCCCTCTTGGAGCTTCAGCAGCAAGGGAAATACCGCCGTGCATCGCTGCCCGGCCGATAGCTGATCTATTTCCCTGAAGTCCTCAACATCCCGCCCCACGTTGAAGGTGATCCGCAAATCGTCACCTTCGAACGCGCCCACGTAGCCGGCGAACGCGACCGAAGAGAGGAGGACGGGGAACCCGTTCAGCAAGTCCGTGCGTGCGCTCTCGTACCCTTTCGCCAGCCTTTCGTGGTGCCGCTCGGCCGTTCCAAAACGTTGTGTGAGTTCGCCGAATACGGTCGCTCCGTCCGGATTATGAGCGCCGATCTCATCGAAAACGCTTAAACGAGCGCGCGGCACGACCTCAAGCCGAACTCCATAGTCTTCCAAATCTGCCGCCAACGCTGAGACTCGCTCTTGTCGAAGAGCAGTCTGAGCGTCCAATGCGGATGAAACGCTCCGGCACGAATGCGCAAGCTGGCCTAGCAGACTCTGCAACCGGTCCTGTTCCTCCTGTAGATTCTGAGCTAGGGTCGGCAGCTCCCTCGTTTGGTCTAGCACTTGTCGATGCGTTTCCAATAGCCGACGCTGTTCGTCCGAGAGGGCCGAGACTTTAGCATCGTACTCGGTCGCGAATCGAGCAAACGCCACCTCCATATCGGTCGTTCTTTCAGCTAGCTCGGTTGCGTATTGCGCGATGACGTCACGATGCTCATCAGAGAAGGTCGCGATGCGACCTCGAAGCGCCTCCGCGATGTCGAATGCTTCTTTGGCGAAGTCCTCGATTGGCGAAGCTCCGGCGACTAGACGGAATTCAGGAATGACGCCTACAGCTTCCCAATTCGGCTCATTGTTCCGGTGAGCCCGAAGCCATGATAAAAGACCATCCACCGAGTCCCTCTGAAGATTCGCCGTCTCGTATTCGTCCTTCAGCTCCACTAGATTCGCATCCCTTAGCTCCTGGAGCCCGGAACGCAGATCCTTGAGCCTATTGACGCGATCGCGAAGCGATACGTACCCCTTGTAGCGGTTGACCACCTGTTCGTGCTGTGATCGGATGCTTCCGATCATGTCGTCCGCGGCTTCCTGAAGCTGCCGAATCTGTTCTCGGTTCGCTATCGTATCGAGGTAAGCTTGGCGAACGTCGGGGTCGGTGGCCGCCTGTTCGATCTCGTGCCAGCCCAGAATGAAGGAAGGGAACATTAGAGCATCTGCGTTTCGGACCTCCTCGCGCCTGTCATCCTCGAACACTAGACTGAAGATATCACGTCGGCTGGCAGAACGCTCTATAAGTACTTTCGCCCCGTCCGCTCGTTTAACCAGAACGCGTACGGTGCCACTCTGTCCTAGGATATGGGACAGGTGCGACTCGACCTCCTCCTTGCGTGATTCCGGAACGAGGGCTCCTAACGCAAACCTTAGACACTCAAGAACTGACGTCTTTCCGGAGCCCTTTACGCCGATGAATGCGTTGCAGTTCGGAGATAACGACAGCCACAAATCGCCGAGAAACTGCCCGCGAATGTTAATGCCTTGGATGTAGCTTGCCGGTAGTTTTGGTTCTGCGAGCGAAACCCGTGCTGGGATTTCTAGGCTACCTTTGAGTTCGCTGAAGGTGGGGTCCTCCATTTGGACCCATGTCATCCGACTCCCTATATCGCGGACTTCATGGGCGTCGCTCGATCTGATGCATGTCTTGTGCAGGTTTCCAGTCTCAGGGTGTTTGCCATCGAAGAACTCTGCGGTCCTTGGATCAGTGACCTCAAGTGCGGTGAAGTGGTCCCGCGCGAGCTTGAGGAACTCTTCGTCCGTGTAGATGTCGTCGACGGCCCGGCTTTTGAAAGCGTCGGCACTTCGATGCAGGTGCGCAGGGATGATCAGTGCGTTAGCTTCGCATAGTACTGAGCAAATGTCGGAGATGGGTGCAGTCAAACCGCGGATAGTCGTTCCGGATACCTGCCGTTCCTCGTGGCCGCAACGCTGGTTCAAGTTCTTGAACCAGTAGTCGGCATCGATATTCGGGTCGAATCCCGCGAGGATATGGAAGAACGCTTGCTTCTGGACCTTCGGGCCAGGTCTGGCCCAAGCATCTACGAAGACATTGAGCTCGGTTCCCCTTAGAATCGTCCGATTGGTGCGCCGTTGTATGCCATCCACGAACTGGGCGTCCGGCAGAGCGTGGTGGTCCGTAAACATGACGACGTCCACGGGATTGGCTGACAAGTGGTGGATGGCGTCGGCCAGAGCGGTGTCCTCACTCCCACGAAAGTCGTAGCTCGCTGGCGAGTGATTGTGAAGGTCGACACTTCTCCATCGGCCATAGCTGGCCGATGAGTGTGCCGAGAGGTCGGCCTCGAAATCTTTGATTATAGGCATTGCATGGGCTCGTTGTGACGCGGTCTGTGGTGTTCCGTTCAGTTGTTGGCGGAGTGAGGCAGGGATTCGAACCCTCGATGGGCTTTCGCCCATATGTTACTACTTTCTGGGCGTGCTCCTTCGGTCGCTCGGACACGTCTCCGAAGGTGCAGGCGACCCATCAGCCACACCCCGGCGCCGGAGTCCGGTGCTGCCGCAGCTCCCTTCCGGGCCTGACGGGTTCACAACTTGTCGTCGCGAGGGGACCGGTGGGGTCGCGATGGTGCGCCGCGCGGCTCGACCATCTTAGCAGACCGCGTGCGAGTCGACGTGGCCGAATTCGGGTCACGGACGCTGGGCCGGACGCCCATGAAGGGGGTGCCTGTGCGGCGGCCTGGGTCTGGGGCTAGACGCCGGCGAGCCACCTCCGTGATCGCCTGGCGGAGCTGCTCCGTTTGGGCGAGGCTACGTCGGATGCTACGTGGCAACGGGCCGTCCCGCACGAAACGCAGTGAGAATTCCTGTCGTAAGCCGCCATGGCTCTTCGGTGGTTCGATGCCGCGAGCCATGAGGGCGGCCCTGGCGGCCTGCATTGTCGAGTGGTACGCCGAGCTGATGGTCGGCCGGATACGCCCCTGACCCAGGTTGGCGACCGCGTCCTCGAAGCTGCTCAGGCTATCGCGGATGTACTCGTGCTTGGCTTCCAAGCTGGAATGTTCCCAAATCTATGCCGTCCCTCACCACGTTGCGGTAGAACGGCCATTCCGGGAGCGACGCGCCATCGCCTAGCTCCGTTTCCCACACGGCGATCGGCGACAGGGGCATCAACTCGGCCTCCAGTACGGCGTCGGCTGGGTCCACCAGGAGTTCATTGATTCGGGTGAGCCGGGGGCCGGGTAGCGGTGGGGCGCCCTCGAAAACCACGGCGACATCTAGGTCGCTGTCTTCCCGGAAGTCGCCACGGGCGTAGCTCCCGAACAGGACGAGCCGCGACAGCGGGGGCAGTCGTGTCTGCGCCAGATGCTTGGCGAACGCTTCCAAGGCAGTGCGCGCCCTTGGCGGGATGTCTGCATTCGCGATGCTACGGGCCAGCGTTGCCCGGGACGCCGCTGGTTCACGGGCCCGTTCGCCAGAACCGCCACGCGGCTGCGGCTCCGCCAGCGTATCGCCACCGCCTGACGCTGCCTCCTCCGAACGAGGCGGTGACAAGTCGTATGCCTCGGCCAAGGTCTTTCCTTTTGCGTCGTTCGACATGGCATCGCAACCCAACCCCGAAGACTGCGTCCCATGGTACGCCCGCTGTCAACAGGAGGCACGCGCGTCTAGCCCCCGAGAGAGGCGTGGCGCGCACCGTCCCACGACTCGATGCAGGGGATCCTGGTCGCGTCATCCACCCGACGTCCCTCTCGCGGATGGCATCGCTACGGCGCATCCGAGCGGTCGCTCAAGATCATCGAGGAAACTGCCGATGCGACTCAGGCCCGTTAGCGAGCGGCACGCCGCCGGTCGTCCGAGCTGCACAAGGCCCATTGACGGCACGGCCACCCGCTTGACCCCCAACCCCCCACCGCCCAACAATCCCACCCCACGCAAGTCCCTCCAGACCCACACAGGAGCCCCCATGAGTGAAGCCACCGCCTACGAGATGCCGGAACCGGTCTTCGAGACCCGCCAACCCTTCGACCTCTCGGACGAACTCCAAGCCCGCGTGGACGAGCTGGACCTCGGCGAAACCGTCGCCCACGTCCAGGACCACGGCTACGGCTACATCCATAACGCCGCATCGGCCGAGTTCGTCGAACGCCTGCGCGAGACCATCGTGCGGATCGTCCGGGGCGGCGAGGGCGGGCAGGGCTTGGAGGGCCGGGGCGCCAACATGCTCCTCCCGAAGGACCCGATCTTCGAAGAGGTCGTCCTCAACCCGAAGCTCCTCACGATGGCGGAGATTCTCTGCGGCAAGGGCGCCATGCTTTCGCAGGTGGCGGCGAGCATCAAGGAGCAGGCGACGGAGCCGGGCGACGGCAAGGGCGGCCTGCACGCGGACCAGAACTGGACGCCCGCGCCGTTCCCCGTACACAACCAGTTGGTGACGTTCTGCTGGGCCTGCGACGAGTTCAACGAAGAGTCGGGATCGACCCGCGTGGTGCCCGGCTCCCACCACGAGCGCCGCCACCCCAACGCGCGGGAGGTGGCCGAGGAACCCGGCGCGGTCGCCACCGAGTGCCCGGCCGGCTCCATCGTGTTCTGGGACGGCTCGACGTGGCACAGCGGCGGCGCGCCCCGGACCATCGGCGGCGAACGCGTTGTGCTGCACATTACTTTCGGCCGCATGGCGCTGCGCCCGGTCGAGAGCTACGACTTCCTGGACGAGGACTGGCTCGAGGGCAAGCCCTACGAGATGCGCGTGATGCTCGGCCGCGAGGACTTCCTCAACACCGCCGAGGGCGGCTTCGCGCACGGGGTGAAGCTGCCGCGGGCGATGAACTGGGCGAAGACGTAGGGCGGGGATGGCGGGGCCGCGCAACGATCGGGGATGGGACGGTCGGGCGTAGTAGGACTTCGATAACGAGATTCGACCGCCGATCATGGACTAACCAGCCGGAGGGGAAATGAGCTCGATCCGTTGGGTGACCGCAGCAATCACGGCAGGTGCTTTCGCACTCGTGGCCGGCCAGTCGAATGCCAACGAAGCATGCGCCGACCTCGCCTCGTTCATGCTGCAAGATGTGCGGATCAAGACGACCGAACAGGTGGACGCCAGCACCCCGCACTGCAAGGTCGCGGGCGTCATAGAAAAGGAGATCAACTTCGAGCTGCTGCTGCCCGAGGATTGGAATGGTCGCTTCATGATGGGCGGGGGCGGCGCTTACGTCGGCTCGATTCAGAACCAGGCGCTCGCCTACGGCGTCGGACCCGGAGCGCTCGAACGCGGCTATGCAACGGTCGGCACCGACACGGGTCACGTCAGCTCGATGGTCGACGGCAGTTGGGCATTGAACAACGTCGAGCGACAAGAGAATTTCGGCCATCGCGCCGTCCATCTCACCGCCGTAACCGCCAAGGCGATCATCGAGCGTTACTACGCGCGTGCGCCGGAATACTCATATTTCGTGGGCTGCTCGCGCGGCGGCGGCCAGGCGATGATGGAGACCCAGCGCTATCCGGAAGACTTCGACGGGCTCGTCGCCGGCGCGCCCGCCTACGACTGGACCGGATTTAGGGGCGGGCAAATCCGGACCCTGCAAACGATGCTTCCCGATGAAGAAACGAAGGGCCCCGTTTTGACCCGAGCGAATCTGGAACTTCTGGGTACGACGATCATTGCTGCATGCGATGCGCGCGACGGGGTGGCCGATGGCATTCTGACCGATCCGCGCGATTGTCCGTTCGAGCCGGACGACCTGCCGAAGTGCGAAGGCAATGCACGCGCCGATTGCGTGACGAGGAAGCAACTCGCCGCGATCAAGGCGATCTACGATGCGCCGATGATCGACGGCCGACGGATATTCGCGGGCTTTCCCTACGGTGGCGAGCACCATCCTCGCGGCTGGGAAGCATGGATGGTCGGGTTGAGCCCCAGCTTTGCGTTCGCCATCGACTTCTACCAGAACTTCGTCTTCAGCGATCCGCATTGGGACTACACGCAGTACGATTTCGCGAATTGGAGGCAAGACGTTGCGAAGGTCAGCGCGATGCTCGATGCCACCAGCACCGATCTGTCCGAGTTCAAGAAGCGCGATGGAAGGATCATCTTCTGGACCGGGTGGTCCGATCATCTGATCACTGCGTTCGGAACCGTTGATTATTACGAGAAGTTGACTGCGGCCGATCCCGACGCCGACGAATACTCGAGACTCTACATGTTGCCAGGGATGTTCCACTGTGCCGGCGGACCCGCCCCGGACCGGACGGATTGGCTCGAAGCCATTCGCGCCTGGGTCGAGGATGGCAAGGCGCCTGAACGACTCGTATCGCTGCAGCTCGACGAAAGCGGCAGGGTGTCCAGAACGCGACCAATCTGCCCCTATCCGCAGGTCGCGTCGTATCGGGGCGAGGGAGACCCAGACGACGAAGCGAGCTTTGCGTGTAAGTAGGCGCTCACCAACAGGCCAAGCGGTCAGGCGCGCGCTTCACTGGCTAGCGCGCACCGAATCGTCGCGTCACTTCCACGCCCACCTGGCGCGCCGGGCCCCAGCTACCGTATCTCGCGCCGACCCCGGAAGATCCCAGGAGGTAGAGGATGTAATCCTCGTTCGTCGCGTTCCGGGCGAATAGACGCGCTCCCCACGTCCTGTCCTCGCTCTCCCAGTTGGCGTTCAGGTTGACCACCGTGTAGGCGCTCTGCGAGTCCAGCTTGTTCTTGAACTCCCGGAAGTACGTGCGAGAGCGGTACGCCGCGTCGGCACGCAGCGTCAGGCGCCCGCCCCACTGCACCGGGGTGGTATACGCGACCCCCAGATTGATGCTGGTTTTCGGCGCATTGTTGAGCGGGTTCCCCTTGTTGTTCTGAAAGCCCAGCTCGGCCTGCAGGCCATCGAGATTGATGAAGTCACCATACTCGGTGTCCAGGAGCGTGACAGCCCCGGACACCATCCAGTTCTCGGTCAGGGTGGACGACAGTTCCAGTTCGAGGCCCCGTACCTCCGCATCGCCCGCATTGCGCGTGACCGGGCTGATGCCGATTATCTGAGACACCTGGAAGTCCGAGTAGTCGTAATAGAAGGCGGCCGCACTCAGCGTGGTGCTCCCGCCGAGTGTCGCCTTGTAACCCACCTCGTAGGCATCGACGGTTTCCGGTTCGTAGGGGACGTTGCATTCGACCGGGGCGACCCCGCCGGCCTTGTAGCCTTCCGTATAGGAGACATAGACGTTGCCGTTGTCGTTGACGTCGTACTGACCCACCAGCCTGATCGTCGTCGCATCCCAGTCCAGTTGCTCGGCCTTGTCGCAGAACGGGATCGCCACGTTGAACAGCGGCAAGAGACCCTGGTTAACGTGATACTCGTCAATCTCGTCTTCCGTGCGGCGCACGCCGGCGCTGACCCGCGCACGGTCGGTGACCTCCCAGGTCGCGTCGAGGAACCAGGACAAGGAGTCCGTGTCCATTATTGGTTGCGAGAAGACGAACTGGCTCGGCACGGGAAAACCAAACACGGGCTGCTGGTTGTTGAAGACGATGTGACGGTCCCACTCTTCGGTCAAGTAGAAGGCGCCCAGAACCCAATCCAGCCGGTCGCTGCTGCCGAGGAGGTTGATCTCCTGGGTGAACGTGTCGATGGTCGAGTCGTCCCAGATGTCGAAGAGGGGCTCATCCGTGAGGTCCCGGTCGGCCACTACGAAGTCGTCGAAGTCCTGCTGCGCAGTGATGGACTTGAGCGTTGCCCAGCCCATGTCCCACTCGAGCGTCAGCCCAACCAGCTCGAACTCGCGGTCCGAATCATTCGTCGGGTTGACGTGGGTTTTGAACGGTTCGTAGGTCTTGGCCGCGGCGACGAGTTGGGGAGTCCCCCCCGCGACGGCGAGTGCCGGATCGAACGTGACCCAGCTCAGGTGCTCGTGCGGACCCTTGATCGTGCTCCTGACGTACATGAGGTCCACGGAGAACGTCTCCGTGGGTTCGGCAGCCAGCTTGAGCCGAACGTTACCGGACTCGCCCCGCATCAGGTCTTTCGCGCCGGGCACCAGGTTCTCGACCCAGCCATCACGGCGGTCTATGCGATCCGCGGAGATACGGACTGCCACCCGTTCGCCGATCGGCCCGCTGTAGATCGCCTCGATCTTGGTTTCGTCGTACTGTGCGTAACCGATGCGCAGCATCCCTTCGGGCTCTCGGGTGGGCGCGGCCGAAATGAAGTTCACCGCTCCGCCGTTCGAGTTGCGCCCGTAGAGCGTCCCCTGGGGCCCGCGCAGCACCTCTATGCGTTCGAGATCCAGTTGATAGAGGTGCGCCGTGGAACTCCTGGATTGGTAGATGCCGTCGAGGCTGACCGCCACGCCCGGCTGCCTGTTGAACTCGCTGATGCTGCGGATGGTGATCTTCTGGTTGCCTAGCTGCGGCCCGAAGTGCAGGCTCGGGACCGCGAACTGGATGTCGTACATGTCCTTGATGCCTCTCGCATCGAGGTCCGCCGCGCCGAGCGCGCTGAGGGAGCCGGCGACCTCCTGGACCGACTGCGAACGCTTGTTGGCGGTGACGACGATCTCTTCGATCAGATCGTCTTGGGCTGGCTCGGCGGCTGCCACCTCAGCCACGCCGGAAGTGGCGAATACCGCCGCGGCGACGGCTGCACCGAAGCGTTTGAGGAGCCGTGCTTTCTTGTTCATGCTCAGGAGATTCACCTTGTTCATCGGCAGTTGGCCAGCCGCGAATCTCAGGATCATACGGCAAATCGTCCCTGGCGACCGGACGGGCGCGCCCGGACATCGGCGGACGGGCTGCGGCGCCGGCCGCGGCATGACGCTCTCCCGCAAACATCCCGTGGCCCGAGTCGAGGTTGGCGGACAGCGCGCACCGGGCGTCGTCGACCGGGCTCGAACCGGGTGCCGGCACCCACCGTGGTAGGCTCGCCGGCATGGACGGCAAGCCCCCGCGGTACATCGACGAGGGACTCCTGCGCGAACAGGACCGGGTGTCGATGGGGCAGTATCTAAGCCGCCGCGACCGCGCCCAGCTACACGGCCGCGGGCAAGCCTTCTTCTCCGGCCGCGAGCGCGAGGTCAACGCGTTTCGGGAGGTGGCCCATGCGTTGCGCGGCGGCGACCACGGCAATGTCACCATCGCGGTGGAGGGGCCGGCGGGGTGCGGCAAGTCCGCCTTGCTCGCGCAGTTTCAGGAGGAGTTGCGCACGCTGCCGCCGCCACCGGGGCGGCGCTGGCTGCCGGTGCCCATGGGCGGCGGCGGCGGCGAGTCCCCCGCCATGATCGCCGCGAGCGTCAACAATGCGGTAGCGCGCCGTCTCGCCCGCGACCTGCTCGACGCGCAGGACAATGATGACGGGGCGCGCATGGAGCGCCTGCGCGGCTTTCTGGGGGAGGAGTTGGTGCAGCGTGCGGGCGGCGCTCTCAAGGACATCGCGCGCATTGGCCTAGAGCGCGGCTTCAGCGCGTTTGGCGTGCGCCTCGGCCCGCCGCCATCGCTGCGCGACGAGCCCCTACAGGAGGTCGCGTCGCGCAACCCCGAGTGGAGCAACTGGCACGTGCTGGTGCTCATCGACGAGGCACAGGGCATCACCCCGGCCGCGCCGGGGGCGGTGCCGGATACGCTGTCCGCCATTCACCAAGGCTTCCTGCCGGGCATTTCGTTCTGTGCGTTCGGCCTGCCCGGCACGTTCGACGCGCTGGCCGCCGCGAACGTGTCGCGCCCCACGGGCGGGCGCGCCATCGAGCTTGCCGGGCTTGATCGCCGCGTCGCCACGATGGTGGTGCGACGCTGTTTCGCGCACTTCGGCGTGACGCATGGCGCGGCGTGGCAGGCGGCCATCCTCGAGCGCTCCGCTGGCTGGCCGCAGCACCTCGTGGCGTACCTGTGCACGGCCCTGGAGGAAATGTCCCCGCACGCGGATGCCCCCGAGTCCATGGGCGACGCCCGCCGGTCTTCGTTGTCCGCCGCCATCGCGGCGGGGGACAGGGAACGCGCGGACCACTACAAGCGCCGCGTGGCGAGCCTGAATCGCGACAATCCCGCCCACGAGGGCATCGCGGCCGGACTGGTGCCCCTGTTGCGTGAACGGGGCGGGGCGATGCCACAGCGGGACCTCATCGCGCACCTCGCGGCGCCGCCCCAGAGCCTGCCTCCGCAGGCGATTACCGACTTCCTCCGCAGCGCGAAGTACAGCGGCATGCTGGTCGATACCGGCCATGGCCGCGTGTGCATGCCCATCCCAACACTCGGCGGCTACTTGCTCGACGAGCCGCCGCCGCTAGGGAACCTCTGAACAAGTCCGTCCATGGACTTGTTCAGGTCGCAAGCCAAAGCGCGGTTTCGGCTTGCTCCACAGATTCAATGGCTTACGCCATCGAATCTGGCGGCGCATCCCTATGCCGCACTAGGAAGGTCTTAATCAGACCTTCCCTATTTGTCGACCCGGGGCCGGCGGACGCCGGGCCTGCGTCGCGTGCGCCGGCACCAAACTGACCGGCGCCAATTGCTGCTTGGGCTAGGCGCAACGAATGCATCGGGGAGGCTCTTGGCCAAGCACTACCCACAACGATGCGCTTGGCGAGGCGAGCATCACGCCCCACAGGGCCAATGCCGATTGAGAGGGGAGGGCCGTGTTGCTCTAGGCGTCTATCCTCGTTCAGCGTGCCCATCTTTTGCCCGCGGATTCCAAGGATGCGGCGCCATGCGCGGGGAGAAACGGCGCCGTGCGTCGGCCTAGACATCCCGATCGTCTACCGACTGCGGGCGGCGTGGCATAATGCTCACGTGTCCTTGTGGGCCTGCAAAGCGTTGAGGGAGGCAGCGCCATGACAGTGACTGAGCGCACGCTACCGGACGGCCCGGACAGGATATTCGAGTTGGCGGAGCCTGTGCTTAGCAGGCACTTCGATCCAAGCTCCTATGCCTTGGGCGGCGGCACCGCCCTCGCGGCTGTCTGGCGCCACAGGCACAGCACGGACGTTGACCTGTTCATGGACAGCGCGGCCTATCGAGCGGTCTCCATGAAAGACGGACTGCGGGCTTCGCTTGAGAATGACCTTCGGGACGCACTTCGCCCCATGCGCTTGGACGTGATGCGGGGGTTCATCAAGGTGTTGGCGCCTGACGGCGAGATGTCGCTGTCAACATCGGATGCGCCGATTGAGGTCGAACGCCCCTTCCCGCACAGGGTGGCGGGGTCGGCGGTGCAAATTGAGCCGCCTGAACTCGTTATTGCCCGGAAGATACAAGGCCGAATGATGGGCAGCGGCGTGTTCGTGGTTCGGGACATGTACGACATCGCGGCGGCATCCGTTCTTGATAGGGGCGCGTTGGTCGCCGCGCTCGACACCATGACGGATGAGGAGCGCGATGCGTTGCGGAGCGAACTGGCTCGCCTACCCAAAGGGTGGGCCGGCCACCCGTCAAGCGGACGCCCCATTCTCAACGCGGCGCGGCCGAAGTCCCTCGCGGAGAACGCTGAGCGTTGCGTGCATGTCGCCAAGGCGGTGCTTGCCGGGGACTGGTCCCCGGCCGACGCCCTGTGCGCCCACGCCATTGAGGGGGTTCGCTGCCCCAGGCCCCCCCGAGCGGCGGCCTCAATGGCCCTTGATTTGGAGGCGGTCCGCGCCGCCTACGACGCAGGCCCGTGGAATGACGGGTTTTCCCATGTCCCGACCCGAGAGGAGCGGGTCGCGGAAAGCGAGCTTGAGTTGGTTCGCCTCTGCATTGAAGGCGGACGGGATCCCGCGGCCGAATGCCTTGGCCAGCACGGCGCGCTGATCGGGGGGGCCGGCAAGCCGGGGCGCACGCGTTCGCTCGTTTCCCGCCTAGCCGAGGACTACGCCCCCGTTCGGCTGGCGCCGCCCTCGTGGTTCGGGCACGACAAGCCCACCGCCATGTCCGAGGACGCGGGGCGCGGAGCCTTGGCGCTGCTGGTCGCATCCTACATGGCCGGGGTGCCAAAGGAGAGCAGGCCAACGCCCGAGCAAATGCGGCAGGCGTTCGACGCCGACCCGCCGAGCGACATCGAACGCTTCTGGCTGCATGAGATTCTGGCTTGCGGGCGCATCAGGGAATTGCGCGGCGTCATCCGGGAAACGGGCATGTCGCTGGGCGTGTTCGTTCGGGCCCTGCACAACGCCGACGTTCGGCGCCACGACGTGGCGAACTGGATGAACCAGTTTGCGGTTGCCCCGGAACAAAGTTGATTCGCCCGGGCGTTCGAGAGAAATCTCCAGCCGCTTACTTCAGTTCGATGCCGGTGCCGAGTTCCGCCACTCGCTGTCTCCACCGCGGCGACTTCTTCGAGGTCGGAGGGGGAATCGGGTGGGCCGTGGCGCCGCGCCCGAGAGTTAGGTGCCAAAAATCTCCAGAAAAGTGCGCGTTTCTCGGCACCATTTGGGAGGGGTAAAAAACATGTCAAAACAATGTGTTGACGACGCCTCGGGCGGCGGCGTGCCACAAACTTCCTGAACGGCTATGGCGGAGAGCTAGCCGTTCAGGAATTTTGTGGCATTTTCCACCCCTCGCCGCAGTCGAGAGGGAGCGGAGACCCTCCGATTAACGCTCACATTACCAGATACTTACGGGCGTTTCATCAGGTTTTACCTCCGTTGTCTGGCGCATGATCGGTTCGAGATAGTACGTCAAACCGATATGTCGATCCTCGTTCGACGTACCCATCTTTCGCCTGATAGTCGAGTCTAGGCGCGCCGTGATCGCCACGGAGCGACTGCGGACGGCCCGCGCTGGGACGGGGGTCTGCCGTTGCACGCGCCAAGCGGCAACGCCCGCGTACGCTTTGGCGGCAACGGTGGCTTGTGTCGAGGTCTAGGGCAAGCTCGACGCGGCACGACCATGGCGACTGCCGGCCAAAGGCCGGGGTTCTGTGGGCGGGTGGGCCGTCGCACGCGGCCCCCGCCTACGGCGAGAACTCGGCCATCGGACATCCGCATGAGCGGCTGTCGACCGATGATCGTGGGGTTCCCGGCCGGGCGGGGAGAGACGCCCGAGGTGGCTTACGTTGCGGGGGAGCAACGCATTTCGTATGTTGCCCGGCATTCGAGATCGCCGCTCCGGTGCTGCCATGCGCGCGTCCACGGGAACGCCGACGAGGATCGAGCCCCTGACGCTCCCCGAGTTCGGGGTGGACTTGAACTGGGCCATGTGCCGCAACCCGATGTGTCCGAACTTCGGGCGGGATCTTGCGGTCGAGATTCCGCCGGGGGGCAGGCAGGCTTCTGACCGTTGGCACAGGTTCAGGATGACGGCCCTGAAGACGGGCCAGCGCGTCGGCAAAATCAAGTGCCTTGCGTGCGGACAGGAGGCGAGTCTGCCGTCGAACCGCGCCCTCCGCCCCGTCGCCCGCTACTTCCTGTCGCTCAGCCTGCCGTTCGCGGATTGCCCCGACCCCGATTGTCCGCATCACGGCGTCAATCTCTTCGAGAACTGGGCGAACACCGGGAGTGGGTCGTCGCGTTTCTACCGGCGACACCGAGGGAGCACCACCGTTCGTTGCCGCCACTGTGGGGGCGCGTTCAGCCTCGGGACGGCCTTGTCCGTGCCTGCGGAACGCCGGGTGAAGAGACATTGGCGGGAGATCCTCGATGGTTTGGCGGAGAGCCGCACCGTCACGGACACGTTCGAGCGCTTGGGGCTGCCGATGGACGCGTACTATCGCTATCTCCAGCGGATCGGTCGGCGGTTGCGCGACTACCACAGTTGGCGGAACGCCCACTTGCTTCATCCGGCGCGGGGCACGCACGGTGCGCCGGTCCGCGTCTACTCGGACGTCTTGGACGTCTCGTTGAGGGCGGAGCGGGAGGACCGTCGCCATGTTCTCCTCAAGTTCATCGTGTCCGCGCTGGTCGCGGACAGGAAGATCTTTGTGCTTGCCGCCCATCCGTTCTTCCTGCCCGAGCGCCTCTGCCCGAGCGACAGGGATCGTCGCGGAGACGTTGAACGCTGGGAGTTCGACCAGGAGTGGGCAAGCGTGCTGCATCCCGGCGCCACTAGGCATCCGGGGATGACGGGAGCCGAGCGCATGAAGCAACTCCCCCAGCTGGGGCGCGGCGGGTACTTCATACGCTCCCCCTACGCGGAGACGGCGCACTTTCTCGTCGTGCAGAAGATGCTCAGCCGCTTTCAGCTCCTGCACTGCTACATGGACGGGGCGAAGGAGATGGCGGCGTCCGCGCTGGTGGCGATGCGCGGCAGGGTTCTTGCCGGAGTGCCGGACCAAGGCACCGGCACGGATGGACGCGCCAGACCGCTCAAACGCGTGGAGATCGCGCTGTACCAACACGACAAGGACCAGCGGCGCAAGGTGCAGAACCCCAACCAGCCTGTCGGCGAACGCAAGTCCCTGCGAGACGCGTGGGACGAGGTGGAGCAGCGGTTCGAAGCCGAGGCGATTCCAAAAGACCTGCTGAAGGCCGCCGTGCCGCACGATGATCCTCGCGTGCGGGCCACCCTCTTCAGGCGTGCGTTCAAGGGGGCGAAGCCGAAAGGAGGCGGGTCGCTGTGGCTGGACTATCCACAGGATACGCAAGCGTATCGGGGCTGCCGGACGCTTTGGCTAACGCGGATGCCGGGCAAGCGCGTCGAGCAGCACGGGTTTCCCACTCTCAAGGGCGCGAGTCTCCAGCCGGTCGATTCGATCATGAACTCCATGCGCGCCCGGGTGCGCTCCGTAGCTCGCCCGTTGCTGAGGGCGGATGGGCGCAGCTATCTGGCGAGCTACGTGCTGCCGGAGGTGGTGGCGGCCGAACTTTGGGTGTACCTCTTGCGCCAGAACTACACGCTGCGCAGGAAGACTCCGTCGAGGACGATTCCCGCGCGGGCGGTCGGGCTAGTCACGGACGCGGCGGCCAGACTGGATCTGGTGGAGATTGCCTGGCGTTTCCGGCTTGGCATAGAGCATGCGCACAGGATTAGTCGATGGCAACGCCGATGAGCGAACGCTGCACGCTCGTGACCGCCTTCGTCGAGTTCGAGCTTCTGCCGGACCTGCTCGCGCGCACGCCCGAGCCGGAGGTGGGGGCCACGCCCGAGCCGGAGCCCGGCGGCAGGCCGGGCGCCCTCGAGTTTGCGCTGTCGAGCGGCGAGATCGACGAGCAGTCGGCCATCCGGCAGTGGGCCGACGTGCTCGCGGACGCCGGTCCCAACCTGGATCACGTCGAGGAAGGCGACCTGCCGGACGACGAAACGCTGGACGGCGCCTTGGCCGCGGACGCTTGGCGCCTCGCGAAGCGCTTGGGCTGGTTTGCGCCGGGGGGCATGACCCCCGCCAGCGTCCGGCTGGCCCACATCGCCGAGCGCCCCTGGCCGCGCAGAACGCCGCAGGATCATCGGACCATCGTGGACACGGTCGCGGAGAGTGTTCGGCAGAGGTACGTCGGGGGCGATGGCCTGGAAGTGGTCGATCTCCTACAGGACGGCGCACGCTCGCTTGGGCAGACCGAACACGTCTGGGCCAAGACCTGTCCCGGGCTACTGCTCGTGGAGTTCGAGGCGCTGATCCATTGGGCATTCGAGAGCCCGAGCCGCGCATTGGAGTTGAGCAAGGAACTCGTGCAGTACCGCGACATCGCCATGCACCGTTACGGCCCCCCGCCGGCCGACGCAGACCCCGGAGACCTACGCTTGGTTCATGCGGATGCGACGGCATTGCTGTACCTGGAGACGGAAGAGCTTGCAGCGCGAACGGAACTGACCCTCACGGAGGTACGGAGCACGGCGATGCTGCTGACCTTCGCGGAGTTGCTCGAGGCTCCATCGCCGATGGACCACGTGAACTTCCTGACGCCGCCATAGCAGGTTGCCATCGAATGTTCTCACCGATCAGCGTTACGGTCGGGTCCAAGGACGAATCGGCCAGCTCGTGGGATGCCGGGCGTCCGCTGTTCGAGATCCTTGAGATCCTAGATGCGCTGGAACTGACCGAAGCCCGAGAGGTGCAACATGGGGCAATCAGGAAGCTGGGTCTCGACTCGGCGACCCGGAGGAAGCAAGACAACAGGCTACGCTTCCGGGAGCAAAAACCGACGGGCGACCTCGAACGGAAGCTCGCGAAGAAGGAAAATCGGATACAGGCCGCCCGGCGGATCAACAAGGGCTTGGCGATGGAATTGGCCGTGTCCTCGATACTGACCTTCCTGGGTCATCCGGGGGTTGTCCGCAGCTACTGCACCACCAACGCCAAGGGGCTCCCCAACAACTTCGCGCCCTGCAACGTGTGTGACATCGAGCCTCGCCCGGCGATCACGGCGCCCAAGTTTCAGATCGTGTGCGAGGTGAGCGCGAACCGGAACATGAACACGGAAGCGTTCCTGCGGCAGTTGGCGGGCGCCCACAAGCACTGCGAGGCGGTCCACCAGCCGGGCAAGAGGGGGTTCGTCACGTACGGCTTCCTGGTCAACCACGGCGACATCGGCAAGAGCAAGGAGTTGCGGCGGCTCTACCAGGGGTTTCTGTCGCGGAGGAAGTTGCGCCGCAGAAGCCGCATCCGGCTGGTCCCGATGCGCTCGCGAGACTTCGGCACGGCAATGATGCGACTAGAAGCGAAGGGATACCTCGCCTTCGACGGCAGCCTCCTCGCGCGGGCGCTTGATGCGCTCCACCAAGGTTTACGCGAGGACGTGCCCGATGATAAGGAGTGGATGGCCGACGTCTTCGTCCAAACCATAGTGGACGGGGCCGGCCCGACTCCAAGCCTGCTGAGTTATTCCGAAAGCTAGCGCCGCCGTCCCGGTGCCATGCTGGCACGAGCTGCGGCCCTGCGGTAGCTTGCGGACGCATTGTCTTGTGCCGGGAGGCGGCATGGTGGACCAGAGCGACGCGTGGGGGGCGCCCGAGCGCCACTACTCGGGGGAGAAGCTCCCCGGCTTCCACAACGCGGTGAGCATGGGCTGGGAGGAGAGCCTGAAGCGCGTCGCTCCGAGGTGTGAGCAGGAGGTCCGGCGGCACGTGGGGCTATGGAACCAGCGGGTCCGCAACCGTCTTGCTGCGGAGACGGGCTTCCAACTGCGGGGCAGGGAGGTTCCCATCGAGATTGCCAGCGGCCTGCCGCCGCCGCTTGCGGAGAAGCTCGCCGACCGCGTTGGAGTCGAGGCGATCATGCTGAATCGCCCCCTTCTCCAAGCGGTCGCCGACGGCACGAAGTTCATGGCGGAGACGCGGGAAGTCGTGGAAAACGCCGCCGCCACAAGGCTCGGCGACGCGGGGCCGGACGATCTTGACAGAGTGCGGGACACCGCCACGGCGTGGCTTCAGTGGGCCGACGACAACGACGTGAGCAAGCTCTTCGCCGAGATCCGCGAGGATCTGTTTGGTGCGTACTGGTATCCGCAGCAAAGGGTGCTGATCTACTGGCTGCCCATCGGCATTTACGCCGTCAGGCACAACATCTCGATCGACGCCATGACCGTCGTCGTGCTCGCGCACGAGCTCGCGCACGCATACACGCACATGGGGTACGACATCGATGGTCTCGACTGGCCCACGGCCGCGTTCGGTGGAACGGACATCGCGGTCATCGAGGGGCTGGCCCAGTTCTACGCGTACTCGACCTGTCTAGAGTTGGTTCGGCACCTACCCGAGGCCGTGGAGGTGTTCCAAGCCCTGCTAGACTGCCAGCACTCGATCTATCGGACCCATGAGACGTGGATGGAAGAAGCCGGCACGCACAGCCGGGAAGTTGTGCGCACCGGCATGGTCGAGTGTCGACGGGCGCAAGAGCCGCTGGACAGGGATCAGTTCGCCAAGAAGATCAAGGCCGCGGCGACCCGCTTTACCGCGCCGCCCGCCGGCTAGCGCCGCCCCGGCGGGCGCGTGTAGACCGGCGGTCGGGCATGGCCAGCCGCTTCCCCTTGCGTGGCCCGCGCCGGGGCCTCGGAACCCGCTGCCCCGGCCACACGATGTCCTCGAAGTGCAGCGGCTCGTTCGCGAACCCGAGCCGCATGGCCGGCGTCGCGCCATCGTCGCCGACGAACACGAAGTTGTTGACGGTGCGAAAGATGGTGACGTACTTCTCCAGCATGGCCGGGTTGTACGGCGCGTAGCCGTGCCACACGGTGTTGTGCCCGCTTGACGTTCCAACGGGGCGCTCGAGCGCGTTGAACAGACGCCGCGTCTTCAGAAACACGTTGTCGATCTTGCCGAGCCCCGACCGCAGGAACATGTCCGCCTTGCGCACCTCGTCGATGGTGGTGTCGGGAGTCAGCCACGACATGGCCTTGTGCGGCTCGTTCAGGGTCGGCAGCGGATGCTCGACCCACTCGTCGTCCCACTTGCCGTGCTTCTCGCGCGCCTCGATGCGCTCCATCATCATGCGTCGGGCGACCTCGCGCCGGTCCTTTCGCATGTCCCTCGGCAGCGTGCTTGCGAACTCGTCGCGCTCGCGCCTGCTCTCGGCAAGGATCTCGCGTCGTTCGTCGATGGTCTGGTACTTCGTGTACTTGACGAAGAACGCGTGCGCGGCGCCACGCTTCACCTCGTCCGCGAACGCGGTCAAGAAGGCTGCCCGCCCCATTGAGTCGATGTCCATGTTGGCCTGCACCCGTCGGACGCCGGCGCCGGCCAGAACCCGATGCAACAGAAACCAATGCGCGTAAGCCGTGTACGGCATGTGGACCTGCATGCCCGTGCTCAGGAACGGGGTGCTATAGCCGGTGTTGAGGCCATGCAACTCGATGTTCTCGACGTCCTCCCGCGAGGCGGCGTCCGCGTAGAGCCGTTCGATCTGCCGCAGCAGCCCGATGCGGGCCTTTTCGTCCATGCGCCGCGCGATCGCGCGCCCGGCACGCAGTTCGTCGCCCGCGAGCCAATACTGGGCGTACCTCCTGAAGGCTTCGGGGAGGGCGAGATCTCCGGTGCGGGCAGCCTCCGCGTTGATCGTGAACGGGTCAACCCGCCCGTCGAAGTTGCAGTGCATCGCCAGCACGAAGTGAGACTCGCTGTGCACGGTGCAGTACGACGAGAGTTCGACATTGCGACGGTCCAGGCGGCTTATCCAATTCAGCCGGTAGACCTGCGCGTCGGACTGGAGATCCATGTCCTCCGGGAGCTTGAGGCGACCATCGATCAGCGCCCGGTCGATCGCCCCCGAGTACGCGCGACAGCGCCCGTGCAGGAAGTCCACGATCTGGTAGTAGTCCCGCAGGAACTTGAGTCCCGCGCCGCGGTAGGAGCCTCGCACGGGGGACTTGTTCGCGATTCGGCCGAGCAGGTCGGCGGCATGACGCCGGTTGCGGTCGTGCAGGCGCGTGGGGTCGGACGCCAGCGTGCGCCGTCCACACCGCCGGCACTGGTAGTAGCGTCCCCGCCCGGACTTCGGCCTGCCGCGCTTGCGGTATTCGTCGGGATGGAAGCCGACCGGCCGCTCATGGTTCGGGCACTCGGGGTTGCCGCAGGCCGTGCGCTCCTCCAACAGCCAGATGCCGCTCTCCATGGCGAGGCGCTCGACTTCCCGGGCGATGGCGTCGTTGGACTTGATCGGCGGCATGTCGAGGCACGCCTTGCAGCGGATCGCCGGGATCTTTCCCTTCGCGGTGCTGTGCACCTTGTAGGCCATGTCGCGATCCGCCGATGGCCCCGGCTTGCTTGGCTGCCAGCGCGCGGGCACGCCGAAGTTCTCGCAGCCCGGCATCTTGCAGTGGTTGACCTGGATCGTCCGCTCGACGCCCGGTAGCTGGAGGACGGCAGGGAGAGGGACTCGTGGCCTCGGGTTCTCCACGTTGGCTAGGTCCCTCCTGGGCCGGCGCGGCCGATCCGCCGGCCCGCGCGGGATCGGCAAAACGTTCGGCGCGTGATCGTCGCTGGCCGAGAGCCCGCCTTGTTGCGGCGGACAGTCAAGGCCGTCCCCGGAGGCGCCCCCACCGGGCGACGGCGTTCACGTCCGCGCCGGCCTCGATGAGGGCACGCGCCGCGCCGCCGTTGGCCGCGGCGCATGCTTCGTGCAGGGGCGGCATGAGGCAGGCGTTGACGGAGAAGTCGGCGCCGGCCTCGATGAGGCGCCGCGTCGTCTCCGCGCCGGCGTGCCGGGCGGCGAACGTCAGGGGGACTTCACCCCTGCCGGTGTGTATCTCCAGACGCGCGCCAGTGTCGATCAGCGCGCTCACGACGTCCGGCATGTCGAACGCCGCCGCCATGTGCAGCGGCGTGAGTTCGTCCACGTAGTGGGCGTTGGCGCGGATGCGCCCCTCCGCGACCATCGCGAGCACGTCGGCTTCGCCGGCGTGGCGCCAGTCGACCTCGCGCATGCCGCCGGCCAGCCCGGCCACGAAGTCGCGCAGGTCCACCGCGCCGGACGCGCGCCGCCGGCCGAACTCGCTCTCCGCGTCGCGGCGCGCCCGCGCGCGCCGGCGTGCGGCCGCGAACGACGACACCGCGCGCCAGCCCTCGGGCACGTCGTAGTCGAGCAGTTTCGCGCCGGCGTCGAGCAGCAGTTCGAGCACGTCGATGGCCGCCGCGTCCACGGCGTGGTGCAGCGGCCGAAAGCCATCCCCGTCCGGGGCGCCGGCGGGCAGCCGCCGCGAGTCCACGCCCTCGCTGGCGAGCAGCCGCGCCAGGGCGGCCGTGTCGGCCAGCGGGCGTCGCCGAGGGCGCGGATTCCCGTCCAGCATGGCGCGGCGCAGGCGGTCGCGCACGTCCGCGTTGGCGGCGACGTCACGCGCGGTCTCATCCCGCATGGTCCTCGCGCGCGGGTCGGCGCCCGCCCTGAGCAACAGGTCGACAACCTCGGCGTGGCCGCCTTCGGCGGCGCGCGTGAGCGCCGGCCTGCCCCAATGGATTTGGACGGCGTATGGGTCGGCGCGCAGCAGCAGGCGCACGCTCGCCAGGTCGCCGCGCCCGGCCGCGTCGTGCAGCGGCAAGCCCCATTCCGTGCTGGGGGAGGGCCTGGCGCCGTGTTCGAGCAGCCACGCGACGTGCTCGGCCGTGCCGCGGCGCGCGGCGATGTGCAGCGCCGTGCCGTCCCGAAAATGGCACAGGTCGATGGACTCCGGGTCGGCGCGGACGCAACGCTCGGCGGCGGCCAGGTCGCCGGCCTCGATGGCGTGCATGAGCGGGGTCGTGCACAGGCAGTTGCCGTCCAGCATGGGATCGGCCCCCGCCTCGAGCAGCAACGCCTCCATGGCGTCCGCGACGGCGGCGTTGGCGGCGATTTCGGCGGGGTCGTCGACGTCCGGCTTGTTGCGGATCTTGTCGTGGACCTTGCTCAGCGCCGTCCGCTCCAGGAAGTCGCGGGCGTCGAGGTCGACGCCGTGGCCGACGAGCAGCCGCGCGGTGTCGAGGCTCAACCCCTGCACCGCCTCCTGCACGGGCGTGCGCTGGCGCCCGTCGCGCAGGTTGGGATCGACGCCGTATTCGTCGACCAGGGCGGCGACGCACGCCGCGTGTCCGGCGAGGGCGGCGCGGTGGATCGCCGCGGAGCCGAACTCGTCCATGCGCAGCGGGTCGGCGCCGGCGTTGAGCAGCACGCGCATGGCGTCGAGGTGGCCCTCCTTGGCGGCCGCGTGCAGCGCCGTTTCGGGCGCCTCCGCCGCCGGCGGGTCGGCGGGCACGCCGGCGCGCAGCAGCTCCGCGAGGCGGGCCGTGTCGCCGGCGCGCGCGGCGACCAGCACGCGTTCATGGTCGAAGGGGGTTTGTGTCGTCACGGGGACACCCCCGCGTTGCGTCCCCCGCACGCCCTTGGCGCGGGGTCGGAGGCGAGTCGTACCTTCATGGGTGGCTCCGATTGGTTGACGATGCTAGCCCTCGGGGGGCGTTGTGTACACGGCATGGCGCGGTCAAGCGCGTCCCACCGATCCTCAAGGATGCGCGCCCGATGGCGCGCCAGATGCCGCTCCAAGGCATCGCGCCGGTCCCCGCGCTCCGCGGCGCGCCGCCAGCGCGTTGGCCGGCCGTGGCGCCCGGGATAGTTCTTGCGGGGGCTCCATCCCAACTTCTTGTGCAGTTTGATTTCGCGGCCCACGCGGCGCATCCAGCGGCGAAAATGCGGGTTTGGAGCACGCCCGCCGAGGATGGTCGGGGGCCGGGTGGCGGCGCGGCGCTTGCGGACGGCGTGCCCGGCGGCACGCCCGACCTTGCGTGAGATTGGCATGCCGGTCCTCCATGGCACCGTTGTTGTTCGGTTGGGGGATGGCCCGCGCCCCGTCACGCTCCCGCCCCCTCGAGCAGGTCGGCGACGAGCGCCGCGTGGTCGCGGCCATGCGGCAGGTCCAGCGCGACCCAGACCCGGCCCCGCAGCGCGATCCGGCGCTCGCCGGTGACGGGGTTGACGCCCTCCTTCTCGTATTGCTCGCGGTACAGGCCGATCCCGCGGCGCTGCCACGTCGCCAGCGCGTCGTGGTCGATGCCGGACAGCTCGCGCAGCAGCTTCGCGATGGCCTCCCCGGACAGCCCGCGGGCTTCGCGATGCGCGGCGCGCGGGCTCCGCCCCGCCCGCCGCAGCGCCCAATACAGGTGCGACTGCCGGCAGTTGCGCGCGGCGTCGGCCTGCCGCCAGACGAAGTAGTCGCCGACGTCCTCCACCGTCTCGAGTTCGAGCAGGCGGCAGTCCATGCTGGCGACGCGCCCGAGGGCCAGCGTCAGGCTGGCGCTGGCCTCGCCGGCCAGCACGCTCAGGAGCTTCCGATGGCGGTGGTTGAAGGCCCGGTCGCGCGGATCGAACAGGATCGAGATCTCGTCGCTCTGCGTGTACGCATAGAGCACGTTCATGCCGCACTGCATCAGGTGGCGGGCGGCGCCCACCATCGCGTCCCGGAAGCCCTGGTCGTAGGGCTTGTCGAGGCCCAGCGCGCGGGTGAGGCCGTGGAAGCCGCGCCCGTCGAGCCGCGCCACGAGATGGTGGTCCGGCGGCGCGAGCCGGTCGTGGCGCGCCGCGATCTCCCGCATGCGCGCGTCGATGTCCGTGATCGCCGGAACGGGGCGCGGCTCGACGGGGCGGGTCATGGCCCCGCCTCCGGCGCGGTCGCCCCCTTGCGGCGGCGGCGCAGCGGCACGACGCGCCCGGACGACTCGGCCGGCGCCGGCGCGGCGGCGGGGCCGGCGGCGATCTGGCGCCGCTCGAAGCGACCGTCCGGCAGGGACACGTAGCACTCGCCGGCCCGGAGCGTCGACGGCGGGCGGGCGTCGACCACGCTGACCTCGCCGGGCCGCGCGGGATCCATGCAGCGCACGCGCGACAGCGTGTCGGGGTCCGTCGTGCGGAAGAACATCTTGGAGCCGGTGTTGGCCAACAGGATGTCCACCGCGTGGCCGGCGGCGTGGCCGGCGCCCGAAGCGCCCGCCAGGGCATGGCGCACGCTCGCCATCGACTGGCACGCGAGGACGCAGGCCGCGTTGAACGACCGGCAGGTGTCCAGGAAGGACTGCTCGCCGTGCACCTGGTCGGCGGTGACGAAGCGGTGGAACTCGTCGGCCACGTAGGCGACGAGCGGCAGCTTCTCGCCGGCGGCGCGGCGCGCGTTGCCGAGCACGGCCTCGAAGAACAACGCCTTGACCGCCTTCGCGACGATGCCCTGGGCCGCGCCCCGCGGCTGCACCACGAACACCTCGCGGCCGGCGTCGCGGTCCACGGCGGCGCTGAAGTCGACGGCCTCGGTGCCGCCTTCGACCAGGCGCCGCCAGTATGGCTCGCAGCCGCAGTACAGCATCCATGCCGCCGCCGGCTCGGCGAACGCGAAGAACGCCTGCGCGGCGTAGGCGCGGACGCCGATGTAGTGGCTGTTCCGGCCGTTGTCGTAGCCGAGGTCCACCCACTGCATGACGCTTTCGAGCAGTGGGCCGAGCCCCCGCCCGCCCGTCGCGGCGAGCGCCTTGACCACGTCGTGCGCCGGGATCTTCTCGACCCGTCCCGCCCACGTCGCGCGCCCCGCCGGCGGCGCCGCGGCAAGCCGGTACTCCGCGTCGCGCAGCTCGGCCCGCACGCTGCGCAACCGCCCCCGCAGCACGTCGGCGGAGGCGTCCCAATCCGGCGGCTCATCCGCCTTGTCCCCTTCCTCCGGTTCGTCGTCGTCCGGCTCCTCGGCGAGTGCCTCCATCGAGCTCGGCGCGCGGTAGGGCTCCGCCGTCACCGTGCCGGTGCCCGGCGGCGCGAACAAGAGCTTCAACACGTCGTCGGCGAGCGCCAGCAGGCCGGGCGCCGGGCATAGCTGGTCGTCCGGCAGCCGCGTCAGGGCGGAGCTCGCGACCGTGCGCGCGCAGCGGCGCAACGCCGGTGGATTCGGGGCCCCGCGCAGCGCCTCGCCGGCGTCGCGCAGCGCGTCGCGCAACGCCGGCAGCGCCGCGTGGATCGCGCTCGCCTCCACGACCGCGCGGAACGTCTCCCAGACGCGCAGGATCGCCTCCGGCGGCGGCGGCTCGCCCGCGTCCGCGTGGGCCGCGGCGACGGCCCACGAGTCCGTGATCGCCCGCTGCGCCGCGGCGCACAATTCGGGGTGCGGCATCAGCAGGCCGGCGCGCTCGCCGAACTTGCGCAGCGCCAGCAGCGCGCCGTCCGAGACGTCCTTCAGGGGCGCGGCCTCGCCGCCCGCGAACAGCGCCTTGCCCTCCTCCAGCAAGGCCATCGTCAACGCCGTCGCCGTCAACGCCATGCGCGCGCCGTCGGTCTGCCAGTATTGGGAGTACCCGCCGCTCGGACGTCCGGCGAGCGCGTTCGCCGGACTCAGCGGCGCGAGCGACGCCGAGCGCACCAGGACGCGCTCGGCCGCGGCGAGGTAGCGACCGGCGGCGACGTCCGCGGTCACGTCCCACGCGTCGCCCGACATCAGGTTGACGGCGGGGCCGCCGGCGCCGCCGATGTCGATGCGGCGCGCGCCGCGGTCCCTAACGACATCCCACAGCTCCCGCTTGGGATCGACGACGAGCACGCATCCGACCGTGCCGTCGGGCAGGCCCGGCGCCAGCAACGCGTCGAGCAGCGGCCGGACGCCGGACATGGTCTTGCCGGAGCCGGTCTCCCCGAGGATCAGCGTGTGGCGGCACAGCAGGCGCGTCGGCACCCGTCCGGCCGGCCACAGCGGGCGCCACTCGGGCACGTGCAGGCATGGTTCCCCGGCGCTCTCCGGGGGCGCTTCCGGCTCGTCCCCGACGCCGTCGAGCAGCAGCAGTTCGCGCGCGAGCTCCGCGCCGATCTGCTCGTCGCGCTCGAATAGCCCGGCGTACAGCCTCGCCAGGCCCTCGCGGTCCCCCGTGGAGACGAACCCGCGCATGGTCCGGCGCAGGCTCGCGTGCAGTTTCCGGCGCTGGGTCGCCGTCGGCCCGGTCGTGCGCGGCGGCTCCGCGGACACCACCCGCGCGACGACGCGCCAGTCGGGGCCATCAATGCCGCCCGCGTCGCCGCCGGTCGGCGGCGTCGTGCGCAGCGCCCGCTCCGCGAGCGCCTCGATGACGTTCCCGTCCCACACGGCGAGGTACTGGCCAGCGACCACCGACTGGAGCGCCGTCAGGTTCGCCTGGTCGCCCCAGCGGGCGCCGTGGAGGTAGAGCGTGCTGCCCGCGTCGGCACGGCGGTGGTCGCCGAGGAACGCCACGCAGGCGGAGCCGCAGCCGGCCATGCCCCGCACGACCGTGTCGACCGTCACGCCGCGCTCGCGCAGGCGATGCGTCTCGCGCAGCACCTCCATCAGCGCGTCGATCTCGCCGCCGGTCGACCGCACCGAAATCTCGATGCGGTCGTAGAAGTAGTCCTCGTGCGCGCTGCGCAGCGCGCGGACGAGCCGGTCGACGGCCTCGCCGTCGACCGAGCCGCGCAACGTCACGACCGCCTTGTCCCGATGAAAACGGATGTCGTCCATGTGGTTCGTCTCCCGATGCCGCTTGCGGCATGTCGCGTTGCGGACGGCGGACGGGAGGCGGGGCGTCCCCGCTGGTTGGCTCCGTCGCGCCGGCCGGCGCACGGAAGAGGTCGGGCGAACCCCCGGCCCCGGGCGTCGCCCCACGACGTGTGGGACAATGGGACCGGGTGCTCATCGGCCACTCCGATGCGCTACCCTGGGGTCGTACTGTTCCAGCAGTACGGCCCCTCCTATCCATGATGCCCGCGAAGCCCGCTGCCGTCCCTCCGCGTCCGTCGCCGACCGTCGCGGATGCCCTCGTGGGCGTGCGCCGGTTCGACGAATGGGAGGAGGTTTTGCGGCCAGGCTCTCGCGAACAACCGGCGCATAGGTTAGCGGACTCGGGGTTGCGCTGCAAGTTTCTTTGTCTATAATAATTCGACCCAATCGCGACCCCCTCCGATGCGCTACTTCGTGCGCCTGACGGGCGACAGCCCCATCCTGCACCACAACGCCGCGGCGGGGCTCGACACGTCCTCCGCGGCGTCCCGGGAAATCACCCGACTGGCGCGCAAGCGCTCGCGAACCGACTCCGAGCTGGAGCGGCTGCGCGTGCTCGAGTGCCGGCGCTCGCTCTGGCTGGCGGACGACGGCCGGCCGACGGTCCCGGGAACCGCGCTGCGCGCCTGCATCGAGGCGGCGGCGCGCAGGTCCAGGCAGGGGCCGGCCGTGCGCGGCGGGCTGGTCGTGGAGGACACGCACCTCGAGTTCGACGTCGGGCGCCATGGCGACAGCCTCGAGGAGTGGGGCGTGCGCTGCCAGTACACCGTGCCGGTGGTCGTGCTGCGCAACCGCATCCTGCGCACCCGCGCGCGCTTCATCCCGCCGTGGTCGCTCGAGGCACGCGTGTTCGCGGCCCCGGACTTGATCGCTCCCGAGCGGCTGCGCGAGTGGCTCGAGTTCGCCGGCCAGCACGTCGGGCTCGGCGACTGGCGGCCCGAGCGGTCGGGTAGTCACGGGCGCTTCCACCTCGACCGGCTCGAGCCCATCGGCGAGGGCCGCGCGCAACCCGGCCCGGAGTCCGCGGCGACGGGATCCGAGAGAGAGGTGGACGAGTGAGGGAACGGCGGGCCGCCCGGATGGCGGTGGCGTTCATCGAGAGGGCCGGCGGGCTGATCGACCGGACCAAGCTCGTCCGGCTAATGTACCTGGCCGAGCGGGAGGCCATGCGGCGCCTGCTCCTGCCGATCATCGAGGACGAGGTCTGCGCCACGCAAGACGACATGGTCCTGTCGCGGACGTCGCGCCTTGCGAGGGCCGATGGTTCCACGAAGTCCGCCGACTGGGACGCCGGCGTCGTGCAAACCCCCTATGGGCTGGCCGTCCGCGAGGGCGCGCCGGCCGCGGCGCGGGACGGCCTTGCCAACGACGAACTGGAGGCGGTCCAGCGCGTCTGGGACGAGCATGGCGCCATGGGCGCGGACGAACTCGCCCGCGACGTCCACCGCAGGCTGCCGGAGTGGATCGAGCACCGGCCTCCAACGGACGCCAAGGCCGCCTCGGTGCCGGTGCCCCGGTTGCAGCTCCACCAGTCGGTCTGCGGCGCGGACGCGGCGGAGGCTCGCTACTTGGTGGACGAGTATCGAGCCGCCCGCGACCGCTGGATCACGTCCGACCCGGACATCCTCGGCGGCACGCCGGCCATCGTCGGCACTCGCGTGTCCGTCTATGCGATTCGGGGTCGGCTCGACGGCGGCGACCCGCTCGAGGATTTGCTCCGGGACTACCCCCACGTCCCCCGCGAGGCGGCCGTTGCTGCTAGGATGTACGCGAAGGCGCATCCGCTCGAGCCGCATCCGCTAGGCCGCCCCTGGGAGTTGCCGACTGGACAAGCCCGCGCGTCCGAAAGAAGCCCACAAGGGCGCGGGCGGGCGGGCAAGGCGACGAGCTAGCCCCTTCCCTTCACGGCCCGCCGTGGACATTCATGGCGAGGCAAGGCGAGGCTTGGCAGGGGAGCCCGGCGGCCCCGCGGGGTCGCCGGGCTCATTACCGCGGGCGGCGGAACATCATCGCATCGGTGCGCACCGGGTAGGTCGCCAATCGGGGCGGGCGGCGACGCCGCCTCCGAGTCAACCCGTCAGACATGCGAGAATCCTCCCCCCGTTGTGATTGATCGGTGAGCGGGGGGCGCTCTGCGGGTGCCCGACGAAACCGCTTCCTGTCCATACTTTGCCAGCAAAACCACAGGGTCGTAGGAACGCAGAGGCCCCGGACACGACGCATTCCCAAACGCGTCAGCCACTTACGATCGAGGTGATCGGAATAAGCCCCGCCCCTACAGCGCGCTCCGCACCTCCAGTCCGACCACGCGTCCCTCCTTCAGCGGCGAGTACGTCGAGCGCACGAGCCCGGTCAGGTCGAAATCGCTGCGCCGCAGGACTTCGTCGAGCAGGTTTCGGCCGTATAGGGTGAACTCGACGCGATCATTGGGCGCCCACGCGACGCTCACGTCGACGAGGTCGCCGCCGTCGAGCACGCCGCGGTTGTCGTCGGTGATCTCGCTGTCGTCGCGGTGGGAGACCCCGACCCGGATCGAGAGTCGTCCCAGGCCGCTGATCTCGCGCGCGTAGCGGCCCTCGATGCCCCAGGTGAGGCGTGCGAGGCGGGGCAGGTCGAGACGATCGTCACCCACCGTCGAGCCGTCTCCGTTCAGGTCGAAGCGCACGCGGTCGTAGGCGCCGTCCGTGCAGCCCAGGAACGCGCTCAGGGCAACCGTGTCGCCCAGCGCCGCCAGCACCTCCACTTCGAGACCCTGGATGGTCGCGTCCGCCGTGTTGGCGGTGATCTGCACGCCGCCCGCCGCCACGTCCGCACGGGTCACCTGCCGCTGCATGCCATGGACGCGGTTGTGGAAGGCCGCCACGTTGAGGCGGAGCCGCCCCCCGGCGAACTCCGACTTGAGTCCCAGCTCGAACGCGTCCTGCTCCTCCTCGTCGAACGGGCCCGGGGCGACGCCGGGCGCCGTGTTGCGCAGGTTGTAACCGCCGCTTCGGAACCCCTTCGTGAAGTGGCCGTAGAGCTGCGTCGAGGCGCGCGGCCAGAACTGCAGCCCGACCCTGGGCGTGACGTTGCGCCAGGTGTCGCCGTCCCGGAAGTCATGCTCGCATCGGCGGGATTCGACGGCGCAGGCAGAGTTACCTGCGGTGGCCACCAGCACGTCCTTCTCCTCGATCGTGTAGCGGGCGCCCACTGTCAGCAGCCAGTCGGGCGCGATTTCGAGGTCGCTGTTCACGAACACGCCGCCGGTCCGGTGGTCCTGATCGCCGCCGAACGGCGCTCCCCACGCCGCCCGGATCACGCGCCGCTCGCGGTAGTGGATGTCCTGGCCGAATGCGTACGCGCCGAGCGTCACCTCCCAGCCGGGCCGCAGCCAGCCCGAGTAGCGCAGTTCGTTGCTGAACTGCCGCTGCGCCGTGTAGGCGAAGAGGTGGAAGACCGGGTCCGTGGTGGAGTCGATGTCCGCCAGGGACGCGTGTTCCACCTCGCGCCATCCGAACACGTTCGTGACCACTCCGCCGCGCGACCCGACGCGCCGGTTGGCTTCGACGATGGCGTGCCGCCATTCGATCCGCGAGAACCCCGGCTCGTCGATGGAGAAGTCGAAGCCGCGGAAGCGGTGGCGGTTTTGTGTGGCCGGACCGTCCCCGTCGGAGTTGCCCCGCTCGTAGATCAGGGTCACGTCGGCCAACTCCGAGGGTCGCCACGTAACGACGGGCCGCGCGACCCACGCGGTCTCGGCCCCGACGGCTCCCCCGCCGGGCGCATCGTTGTCGAACCAGCCCCGGTCGTCGCGCCAGCTTGCCGATAGCCGGGCATCGAGCGTTTCGCCCAGTGAGCTCTCCACGCTGCCGGTAAACCGCGTATCCGGGCCCGTCTCCACCCGGAGCGCACCGTCTGCGGACGCCTCGCCGCTCGGCCGGCGCGAGCGCAGGAGCACGGCACCGCCCGTGACGTTCCGGCCGAACAACAAGCCCTGGGGACCGCGCAGCACTTCCACCGCCTCAAGGTCCAGCATGTCCATCACGACGCCGTAGTTGACCCCGAGGTAGACGCCGTCCACGAACACGCCCACCGTCGGATCGATGGACGGGATCGAGCCCGCGACGCCGAGCCCGCGGATGGAGAAGTTGGCGATGCCCTTGCCCGTACCGATGCCGTCGAGGGCGACATTGGGGAGGGCGTAGCTGAGATCTTCGAGGTCGGTGACGTGCCGCTGCACCAACGCCTCGCCGCCGAGGACGGTCACGGCCAGAGGGACGTCCTGGGCAGCTTCGGCCTGGCTTTTCTTGGTCGCCGTGGTGACGACCTCCTCGAGCGGGCGGGAATCCGATCCGCCGTCGTCAACGGTCGTTTCGGCACCAAGCGCCGCGCTGGCGACGAGCAGCAGGACCGTGCAACCGGCCCTGCATTTGCGCACTGTGCGTCGGGCAACCACGATTCAGTCGGCGAATCCGTGCATGCTGGAGCCGTCCGGTCGGCCATCAGGAGCGCAATGGAGTCGCAATGGTGCCCGAAACCGCCGGGCGTTTGTGCTTCCGGTATCGTTGCGCCGTTCCGCGATGGCCCGGACGGAGCAGGAGCATGACGGTCAGGCGAGCGCACGCAGTGCCCATCTTTCGTCGCCCCCGGCGCCGTGCTCCTCCTCGCCACCTGAGACCCGGGCACGGATTCCGGCCCCACAACCGAGCCGACCGCAACCCGGCCCAACATCCTCTGGCTCGTCGCCGAGGACCTGAGCCCGATCATTCCGCAATACGGCGACCACACCGTCGAGACCCCCAACCTCAGCCGCCTTGCCGCCGAGGGCATCCGCTACGACAACGCGTTCTCCGTCTCGGGCGTGTGCGCACCGAGCCGGTTCACCCTGGCGACGTGCGTCTACACCACGAGCGCCGGCGCCCACCACATGCGCACGCAGTACAACCAGCACCACCTGGAGGCCGTGGGCCTGACGGTGCGCGAAGTGGTGACCCCACCCGATGTGCGCATGATGAGCGAAGTCCTCCGCGCGCACGGCTACTACGCGACGAACAACGACAAGACCGACCACCAGTTCGCGCCGACCGTCACGGCGTGGGACGCATCCGGCCCCACGGCGACTTGGCGCGGGAGACCCGCACGCCGCGCCGGTGCGCGATGGCGACGGCTGGCGCACCGAACGCGTAGCGGTTGGCGCTGCCGAACTGCACGCGCCCGGTGCGGTGCTGCGGGTGGTCGTGGGGCCCCGCCAGCCATTGGTGCTGCCGTTGCGCGGCGTCATGCCGCAGCCGGTGGCCGTGACGCGGGTGCCGGTTGCGCTCGATGGCGCCGCCGCCCCGGCGGTGGGGCGCATCCGCCGTGTGCGATGGCTGGCTGCCGGGCGTTTGCCTGCCGCGGTGCTAGGCACCGCCATTGGCGAGGCCATCGAGGCGACGGACCTTGCCGGGGCGTGGGCCCATCTGTCCGACGGCCGGGCTCGCAACGCTGCGGCCCGCAATGAACTCCACTTCGGCGTGCACGGCGACGGGGCGCTGCCGCCGCGCTGGAGCGCCGATGGCGTGATGCTCGCGCACGATGGCGGCGACGGCGGCCTGTACGCGTCCCTGTTGGCCCGTGCCCCGTGGCTGCCCGAACCTATTGCCCCGGCCGCGTCCGTGCGGCTGTGGGACGCTGAGCGGCTGGCGTTCACGTATCCGGGCGAAGCGCGCCATGCCGCGCTGCTCGCCGGTGACGTCGCGCCGCCTGCTGAGGCCACCGCCCAGTACGATGCACTTGCCGCGCCCGTCCATGGCCGGCCGCGCTCGCTCGCGGTGGTGGGCGTGCTCGACGATGGCCGCGCGACGCTGCGCATGTCCGCCAGTCCGCTGCCGCCGTGGCCCGCGCCTGACGCCGGGGCGTGGTCCTTGACCGTGCACTCCGATGGCCGCGTGCACCGCGAGCCCGTGGCGCCCGTCGCCACCGACGGCGATGGCCTCACTTGGTCCGCCCGCGTCCCCTGGCCTGACGATCCAGCCGCTATCGTGGTACTGCGCGGCCCCAACGGCGATGTGCGCGGCGAATGGTCCGTCGAGGAGGTACTGCAATGACCACAAAACGACAACACCACTGGGCGTTCGCGATGGCGCTGTGCGTCTTGATGGCATGGTCCGCAGCGGGCGACGACTGTGACGGGGCCGCGGGTCCGGCCGACCCGGCGTCTCGCCCGCTCGATGAACCGATGGCGGGGCTGCCGCGCTCACTCGGCCTAGTCGGCGATCGCGACGCCGCCGGCGCATGGCGCCTGCGCGCCGTGGATAGCTTCCAGCCGCCGTGGCCACCGCTGGCGGAGGGCGAGTGGTCCATCGCCGTGTGCGCCGCTGGGCCGCCTCGTGCACCGTGAACCCGTCTCGCTGGCGGCAACCAGCGGCGGCGGCCCGACTTGGTCGGCTCGCGTTCCGTGGCCGGATGACCCGGCCGCCGTGATCGTGCTGCGCTCGCCCGATGGCGACGTGCGCGGCGAGTGGGGGCTAGCGGAGGTGCTGCAATGACCCCTGCATGGCCGTATCGATCGAAAAACCCCGTGCGACGCAAGCCTTCGCGGTCGAGGCGGCCTCTATCCATGTGTGCCGCCTCGGCGCCGGGCGCGTGTCGCATGCAAGGCAACTTGCCACGACGATGGATCGAATCGAGCGCTCCACTCGTAACTGGACAGTGCCAAGGATAGGCATAGTACGCGCAGCGAACACGGCGTGACCTGATGTGGATAATGGCCGCGCCTCCTCGATCAAGACAGAACGGCAACGCGCCGTCGTGAGTAGCGCGCGAAGGAGAACGAGCGAATGAGCAGGCGGAACCCGTCTATGGTCGACGGACCAACGGACACGGTGAAGAGACTTGAGCGGGCACTCGAGAGCCTCGATCTGCACGACCAAGACGCGGGCGACGGCCTGTGGCTTGAGGACTTGGTGGCAGACGTCGCGACGCTGATCCAAGAATGGGATCTCGACAGAATCCACCCATGGTCAGATTGGCCCGAGCGGGAGCAACTTCTGGGAGAGGACGTCGGGCCGCAGGACATCGGGATCGACCTGGTGGCGCGAACGAAGAGCGAAGAGTGGGTCGCGATCCAGTGCAAAGGCAAAGGGCGAGCGAAGAATGGGCAACGAAGAAAACTGACAAAACCGGACGTAAGGGACTTTCTGTCGGCCGTCGGGTCCGAGATATGGGGCGGCCGATGGATCGTGAGCAACGCGGATCCGACTCGAAACAGCGCGACGCTAGGCCGGGCGCTACAGAGCGCAGAGGTGCGTTTCGTCGACATAGGCGGGCCCGTGCGACGGGAGCACGAACGGAGGAAAGGCGGCAACGGCCAAGACCCGCGAAGCGAGATGCAGGCGGAAGCCGTCGACCAAATCCTGAAGAAGCTGGAGAGCATCCGAGGCGAAAAGCACGACGACTGGCAGCCCGATGAGGCGCGTGCGCAGGCAATCATGCCATGCGGTACGGGCAAGACGCGCGTCGGATTTCAGGTGGCAAGCCGCCTCGTCGAAGACGGCGGGCTGGTCATCGTGATGGCACCGAGCATCGGGCTCGTAAGACAGCTACAAGGGGACTGGCGCGCCTTGGCCAAAGAAGAACGTGCGACGATCGCGACACTCGCAGTGTGCTCGGACGCGACTGCGGGAGGCGTGATGGACGCCCATGCCGAAGACGACCAAGCAGAGAGCGACGGGGGCGACCCCACCATCGACCGCGGGCTCGTGCGCACGCGCGACATAACGGGCGAAGTGGCACAGAGCGCGGAGGCGGTCGCAGAGTGGATTCGGGGCCGTGGCGCCCGGAAGGGCTTGCAGGTGGTGATGAGCACGTACCAGTCGGGGCACCACACGGGCGAAGGGCTGCGGATCGCCGAAGCTCGAGCAGACCTACTCATCGCGGACGAGGCACACAGAACGGCCGGAATCCGGCCAGTCAAGGGGAAGGCCAAGGCACAACGACTGCGCCAGTTCACCGCGTGCCACGACAATAGTCTCATCCCGGCACAAAACCGGCTCTACATGACGGCCACGCCGAGGGTTTTCAACATCGAGGAGAAGCCCAACGCGAAGGCCGACGACTACGTCGTGGCGCCGATGCATCGCGAGGCGATCTTCGGGCCGGTGGCATACCGGCTGTCCTACCTACAGGCGGTCGACAAGGGATTCCTGTCCGACTACCGGATCGTCGCGGTCGCACTGCCGGGAAGCGCGCACGACGCTGCGAACGAGATGGCCGAAAAGCAGGGCGAGCGTGGACGAACCGGCAAGGACCGATCAACGTCGCTGGCGCTTCGCAAGCTAGCGTACGGGCTGGCACTCGCAGGTGGAGTCCCGGTGCGCCCGGAGGAAGGGGGAGTATTGCCCCTAGAGAGCAGCATCGCATTCCTGAACCGGGTCCAAAGCTCGAAGGACATGGCCGCGGAGCTGGGCCAGGAAATCGCCCGAACGTGGATCCGAGACCACTTGGCAGCGCAGAGTCCTCCCGTGGAGGCCAAGCCGTTCACACTCGAGCACCGGGACGCGAGCGATGGTGCGGCCGCACGGGAGGAGGCGCTGACGAAACTCAAGACCGCCACCGCAGACGCGCCCGCGGGGGTGACGAACGTCGGGATATTCGGGGAGGGCATCGACACGCCAAGCCTGAGCGGCGTCGCGTTCGTCGAGGCGAGGCGAAGCCCGATCGACGTGATTCAGGCGGTGGGACGGGCGATGAGGCTGAGCACGAACAAGAGGTTCGGGATCATCCTGATCCCCATTGAGATTCCGCCGGGCTATGACGCGGAGGCGTGGCTCGAGAGCAGGCCGAACTTGGACGGATGGAAGGAACTCGGCCAGATCCTGCAAGCGCTGAGGGCACACGACGGACGCATAGAGGACCGGCTCGCCGACCTGATGGACGTCTACGTCCTGGATGGAGACGATGGCGAGGAAGGCACGGACCTCGTCGCCATCAAGGAACGCAGCGGGACGACCGTGTTCCTTTGGACGGGGCCGAAGGGGCAGATTGAGAGCCTCCTAGACCCGAGGTACGGAGACGGTCGGGAGAGCGCGGTGAAGCGGCTGGCAAGACATGGACTACTGATGCCGGTGGACGAGTGTCCGACCGTGACCACGCCAACCCGAGCGACCTATGGGATCGACGACAGGGCGAAGAGGAACCGGCGGTTCGCACCCATGGACGTGGAGGATACGTGGAAAGCCACGGACGAGGGCTATCGGACCGCGCCACCGGCCGAGAAAGCGAAGGAAACGTTGGACGTCTGGAGCCGAATCGGTGGGAAGAAGGCGCAAAAGTCACCGCTACGCAAGCCAAAACGAAGGAAGAGAGGCTCGAACGACGAGCCGCGCCAGATGGGCTTCCGGCTGCTGAGGGAACTCGGCGACGACGAAGGTCGCGGCGAGCAGATCCGAATCACGCTGCTCGAGAAATCGGGGTTACGGCGCGGGCCAGAACGGGACGTCAACATCCTTCGCAACACCGTGGAGTATGCGGCAAGCAGGTTGCGCGACGACGGGTTGGAGGACGGGCTGAAAGCACAGCTTGCGATGACGAATCTAGCCCCTCCGAAGCAGGGCAAGCATCGGGCCGACGCATGCACCGTAATGGCCCTGTTGGTGTTGACGGCGGCGATCGTTCATGGGCGCCTGGAGGTCGGAGGAGCACTCAGAGGACGCAAGATCGCAGGTCTGGAAGAAGCGGGGGCAACGCCGGAAACCCTGATGGAGGCGTGGGACGCCGTGCTGGACGTGGACTACCAGCCGATCTTCAGGGAGGCGAGAAACCTGATCCGGCACGTGACGCGCCGGGAGCGTAAGACCGCCGGCCTAAACGAGGCAGTCCGCCGGATAGTGAGTGATGCGCTTGAAATCGGGGAGACCTATGCACGCATGGAAATGGACCATGCGGGGCAGCTATTCAACGAAGTCATGGGCGACCAGGCGGCAGACGGGGCGTACTTCACCCGCCCCCACGCCGCAGCCCTACTCGGAGGGCTCGCGGTAGAGGCACTGAACGAGGGAGACTGGAGCGCAAAAGAGACGTGGGATCGGGCGGAGGTGTTCGACCCGACCTGCGGGAGCGGCACACTGCTGACGGCGTTTCTCACGGCCGCGAAGGCGAAGGCGCGAAGGCACGGAGCTGGCCCCGAAAAGCTACAGCAACTCCACCGGCAGGGGGTGGAGCGAATGCTGATGGGGCTGGACGTGAACCCGGTCTCACTGCAACTCGCTGGAGCGCAGATGACCCTCGGAGACCCGGCCGTGCGATACAACAGCATGAACTTGGTGAAGCTCGAGTACGGCTACTTGGCAGACGAGGAACGGGCCTCGGCGGGGAGCCTGGAGTTGCTCACGGACAGTCGCATCGTGGGGACGTGCAGCGAAGCGGGGCAGCAGACATTGGACCTGAACTTTCGCGCGCGCGGAAAGGCACGGAACCTCTCGATCATGGCCGGAGAGCCGTTCGAGCACGAGGAACTCAGCGACGTGGTGGAGAAGCTGAAGGGTCGGCGCGTTGCGCTGATGAATCCGCCGTTTGTGACGAGGGACAAGCTGGGGGAGAAGTTCGAGGCGCCGGAACAAAAGGCCGTCCGCGCCCGAATTGATGGGGCGCAAGCGTTGCTCGAGGCGACTAATCGAGAGATGACCGGGATCACGGACAAGAGGACCGCAGGCCCCCTTTGGGTCGCGCTTGGCCTGAAGTCCATTGACCAGGAAGATGGCGTGCTTGGAATGGTCAAACCGACCATTGCACTGCTGCTGCCGAGTGGACTGGCCGAAAGACAGATGCTAGCGCAACAACTGCACATTCGATGGGTAATCACCTCACATGAGGTCGGGAACCTGAACATGAGCCAGACCGGGGGGGCCGGTGTCAACGAGAGCATCGTGGTCGGGACTCGCAAAGGTCGGCACGGGGACGAACCGACTAGGTTCATCAGCCTAGATCGGCAACCGGCCAACCGACAGGAGGCGGAAGAGGTGGTGGAGGCCATTGCACGAAGCACCTCCATCCCGTGGGGACACGAGCGTCTTGTGTCCGCAGAACGGATGCGAGCCGGAGACTGGAGTGCGGCCGGCTGGCGTAGCCCTCAGCTCGACGAGGGCGTGGGGCGGCTTAGGAGATGGCCGGAACTGAGGGCGATGCGGCAGGTTCACGGTGCGACCATGGGGGGCGCGGACCATGGGTCCCTCGTCAAGCCATCCCCGGGGGAGGTAGGCGAGGTCTGGATCATCAACAGCAAGTCCAAAGAGCGCCAAACCCGCATAGAAGGAGTCCTCGACTCCAACTTCGTCTTCAAGGAGGGGAGGAAAATGGGGGTGATGGAGAGGGAACTGTATGTGGCAGCACGAATAGAGACCTTGAAAAAGACGACAGGGCATCTGCTGGTTTCGGCAGGTCAAGATACCCAGAGCGCGCGCGTCTCCGCCGTGGCCGTAGAGCAGCCGCAGACAGGGATAAGGTGGAGGCCAGTGCAAGGATTGACGGTCGACGTAGCGAAGGCATGGGCAGTTTGGTTGAACAGCACGCCCGGAAGGATGCTAACGGCATGTGAACGAGGCGGGGTTAGGCTTGGGTTTCCCACCTACACGCCGAAGGGCCTGTTGAACATCTTGGTCCCCGATCCGGCCAACTCCGATGTGATCGCCGCACTAGCACGGGAGTGGGAACAGAGCCGGGAAGAGGTCGTTCCGTCCTACAAGGAGGGATACGGCGAGCTACGGCGGCGATGGGACAAAGTCGTCGAGAGTGTGATGGCTGAAGCCGAAGAGGGAGAGATCCAGCGTTTGGGGGAATTGCTGGCGCGGGAGCCGTGGGTGTGCGGAAACAACGAGAGTTAGAGCAAGCCGGCCGTCGCGGCTGACAGCTTCCCGAGTGCGCGGTACGGCCGATGTACGTCGGGTCGGGCTCGGCAGCGCGGCGCTCGCGGGCAAGCCCCCGACGGGTTTCGGCCATGCCCGAGGTCGCCAATCCGGTAGGATCTTGCGCACGGCCATCGTGCAGTCAACGGAGCGTGCGGCGGTGCCGGCCGACTGGCAAGACTCATGCGTTGGCGAAGCGCGCCTCGCTTCTCTGCCCCCGGGCACATGCGCCGCGCAAGTGCCCCAGCGACCAGGCGCTGATCGCATGGGGCCGTGTGGGGGGGGCGGCGGCATGGCCCTTGCGAAGATGCAGCACGACGTCTATGGAGAGGCGTTGTGGGTTATCGTCCGTAGATGCCAGCAATTCGCACGCCTCGCGATCACCATGCTCGGCGGAGGGCCCGAGCATCCGCAATGAAACGGTGTCGACAGCTTTGACCACCGCACCTTGCAGTTTGCCCACGATCTACTCGCTGCCGCGTCGCGCTACCAAGCGAACCCGCCCCATCCGAACCTCCCGTTGGTCGAGAATCGCCCGCACGCATGCCTCGTCCCCGGGAGCCCCGAGAGTCGGTGGCTTCAGTGGCTGGACGCGGAGGTCTCGTCGTGGCTGCACGCGGAGGCGGGGCCAAGGGATGATGGCCTGCGGAAGAGCCGGCTTGTGCTCACGATCCCTAGCCAATCAGAACGAGACCGCGGGCTTCTTCGGGTCCGTCCGTTGCGACTCGGGCTAGCTAGTGGTGCGCAATGGGATTCGGCCGCCAGGCCCGACGGTGCCCAAGGCTAGGGACGGGGGTCGCCAGTTGGGGGCGCTCTGCCGAATGCTCCGTTACCGCCTGATTGGCCGAGGCTTGCCGGTGCCACGGACTATCCACGCCTTCGGGGAAGCTCGGCGACGGCTGCTGAGGGGCCGATGGACGTGTTCGGGCGCTGGCCAGGAAGGTATGGATGGCCTAGTTGATTCCGGCAAGAGTACGGGCCGCTTGTTGGACGGCGGCCCATGACCGGATCGCGTTGTCAACCCAGGTCTGAGCGCAGACTTGGACTTGACCCGCATCGGAAGCGGCGCTGGCCTCGAATTTGCTAACAGCATCCTGGAGCGGTGTTTCGGCGGGCGTCGGATCCTCGCCTTCGCACCGAAGGAGATCGGCGACGAGACCGGGCAGGCCGTCGCTGGCGAAGTCCTCTGACCTCACGCCGGCCTTGAACGGGATGTGCCGGTAGCCGTAACCGGAACCCCCAATCCAGACGGTTTCGTCCTCCTTGGGGGGCGGCCTGCGGATGATGCCGCCGAGCTTGGCGACGACGAAGAGCGACCTCGCCACATCGCACGTTTCGGACGATCCGCCGATTGTCTCGCCGCCGACAACCCTGTCGACTTGATCGAGGCGGAAGGCGATCTCGCGGCGGAGGTCGATCGCGCTGCATTGCGGAACAGGCGGCGGACTCGTTGCTTGGTGCTCGGCCGCGCTATCGCCGGGGTCGGGCGGGATCGCGCTCGGGCCGCAGGCGTCGCCGGGTGGGGGCTGTTGGCAATGCAGCTCGGCATTGCGGCATGCCGTGCGCCATCCCTCTAGGGAGGCGAGGGTTTCGCACGTCAGGCCGCTGACTCCTCGCATGTCGGCTTCCAGGATGCTTACACCGTGAAGCCCGGCCGAGTCGAAGGAAGCGCCTCGGAGGTCGGCGTAGGCGAAGATCGCCTGGGTCAAGTCCGCCTCGGTGAAGTTCGATTGACCGAGGCGGGCGGCGCGGAAGTCTGCGGACCTAAGCAGTGACCCACGGAAAACGGCGCGCTCGGCCTTCGATCTGATCCATCTGGTGTCGGAGAGTTCCGCTTTGTCGAAGCGGGCGGTGCCGGTGTCAGGGTCGCCCGCATCAAGATCGGCGCAAGAAAAGCTCGCATGGTTGAGGCGCGCACGTCGTAGGTCCAGTCCGGGCAGGAAGACGCGGTATCGGCAATGAACGAATCGGGTTCGATCAATGCTGTCGCGGGACACATCCGTCCACCGAAGGTCTTGGCCAGTCGCGGCAAGATACTCCAGGGCGTCAGCCTTTCCGGTGTTGCCAGGCAAGTCGTTGGAGACCGTCTGCCACGCTTCGCTGATCCGGCTCTTTTGGCGCCCGTCGAGGTCGAGCCATAGGCCGATCGTGGCGATGACGACACCGATCACGGTAAAGGCCACGAACGCGGGTTCGAGGTGGCGAAGCACGCGAAGTATGCGGGAACGCCGCAGTGTTTCGGCGCGCTCGAAGAACCTGTTGATTGCGCCTAGCGGGCTGCTCGAGGCTGTCACTTGAAGTCAGAAGACCGTGGATTGCGCTTCATTCTACGGAAGGGTCGTGCCGTCCCACAAATGAGCCGGCTGCGTTGTTCAGGTGTGTTCGACGAACGGATGTCGGTGAGTGGCGATTCTCTGGCCACACGTGGTCTTGGAGCAGGACGGCCTCGACCGCCACCTGTTCGCCACGGAACTCCGCGACGAAGTCCGGCGGCCCTTCGTGAGCCGCGTCGCCGACGTGCTCGATGCTCGTGCAACCGACCTGCTGGAGCCATTCGTACGCAGTCCGCTCGCTGATTGGCAGGCGGGCGCGGCTAGTGCGCTTCAGAGCGTCGGACGGCATGGAGCGACTATACTGGACGGGAGACGCCGGAAGGACGTGGAGGTGCGCTGCGGCCACGGCTTGGCGCTGCACCCCAATGTGCCTACTGCCGGTGTTAAGAACCCCTGGCAACGCTCGCCCGCGACGCTAGAATGCGCGACCGCGAAGTGAGTCCCGGACACCCGGTCACGCCCACGCCGCGACCCGAAGCGGGGCGCAATCGACGGCCGGTATGGTGCCGGCGACTCGGTCCGTGGGGCGTGCAGCCCGCAGCCGACCGCGTGCGTTCATGGTGCCGAAAGCAGGACGATGGACCCAACGACACGCTACGGCCTTCGACTGGGTGAGTGTCGCCCGTGCCCGGCCCGCGTGAGTTACGGCTATGATCGGTCCGGGCTCGTGCCGCTGCTCGGCGAGGAGCTGCGCGCGAACGCGTGGGCACAAGGATTGAGCCAAGCGGAGCCGACGCTACACGTGCGGGCCGCACCCTAGGGCGTCCGGCGGCCGGGGACGACCTCGAGTGGCTGGGGAGCATCGTCGGGCCGACGCCCTACGGACACGGCGAGGCCACGCTGCTCGACCCCGCGGTGCGCGATGCGCTCCAGATTGGGGCGAACGACGTCGGTCTCGGGGGCGGCGCACGGGACGATCTCCGGGGGACGCTGCGCGTGGTCGCCAGCGACACGGGGCTCGACGCCGCCGCGCTGCGTCTCGATCCGTTGAAGCCGCTCTTCTCATCGCGCCGGCGGTACTTCGCCGAGCACGCCGACACGGAGAAGACCACGAGCATGATCGCAAGCCTCGGGCTCATCGCGTCGGGGAAGCATGAGGACGGGGCGCTCGTCGTCGAACACGGCGGGAAGCGGGTGGGCCGCGTCTCCGACATGCTCGATGTTCGTGGAACCGACCTGTCTCAGCCATTCGCATACCGCAACGTCGCTGACTGGCCGGGGGGGCTTGGGTTTGCCTCGGAGAACCGGATCGGATGGGGGGCTACGCTGAACAGGACACGCCGACTTGAAACGCGCCCGCCCCGCCGCTGCCGCGGCCGAGCACGGCCCGACCACGGACTCCGCCCGTCTCGTGGTATGCTAGGGGAAAAGGTCCGTGCGCAAATTGCTGCCCGCCTGCCACACACACGATACGATTGGGACGCACCTCCTTGCGATCCGATGCTCCCCGCGCTGGGGCGTGCTCCTTGCGGTCGATACCGCAATCACTCGGACAACGAGTGGTGCCTAGATGCCGCTGACGCAACCCCTCTCGTTGGAGACGGCAACCGCATCTTTGGGCTGGCCCGAGCGCACACGGATAACTGCCCCCCCGGGACCTGCCGCCTCTGTTTTCGCCAAGCACGTTCGAGACAAGCTCGAACAGCCGCTAAGTCGCCAAAGCAACGGGGGCGGTCTCCAATTCGGCGTTCTCATGGAGAACCCAGACGCCGTGACGTCCGAGCCCCCCTTGGCAATCGTTGCTGAAGCCAGCTCCGAGATCGATCCAGATGTCCTTCGAGAGTTGCACCGACTCGCTTGGAACTTCTCCCATGTGCCGACGGTGATTACCGTCGAGCCTACCCTTTTGCGTGCGTGGACGTGCTGTGAGGCGCCGAATCCGGCGCGCCCCTTCGACGAGTATCTGGTCGAGAGCTTGCCCGCTGATCTCGTCCACGAGCATCCGACAACCGTCGCATCGTCACCGGATGCCAGTAGTCTCCACTGGGTCAGCCTAATCTCGGGAACCTTCTTCGAAGACCACGAAGCCCGCTTCGCGCGCGACGGACGAGCCGACCGCCTGCTCATGGCGAATCTTCAGTTCCTACGCTCCGAACTCTCGTACAAGGGCCTCATCGACGACGACGTATGCCACGACCTGATCGCACGTGTGATCTTCGTCCAGTTCCTGTTTGATCGCAGAGACGCAGATGGACGGGCCGCCCTGAGCCCCGAGACGCTCCAACGCCTCTATACCGAGGGTGTACTGGCAACTCCGCATGAATCGTTCGCCGAAATCCTCCTCGATCACCAAGACACTTACAGCCTCTTCGCCTGGTTGAACGGCAAGTTCAACGGCGACCTCTTTCCCACGCAACTGGATGCCCATGCGCCTCGCGGCGATGCCGAGGCTCCCGAAATTGACATGGTTACGTCGGAACACCTAGAACTCTTGTCCGACTTCATCAGCGGCAATGTCGAGATGTCCGGCAACCAGCGTTGCTTGTGGCCACAGTACGCGTTCGATGTCATTCCCCTCGAGTTCATCAGCTCAATCTACGAGACCTTCGTCAGCGACAATGCCTCCAGCGACGGCGTGTACTACACGCCGCCATATCTCGTCGACGCCCTTCTCGACCAAGTCCTTCCGTGGGGCGACACCCTCTGGGACATAAGCGTCTTGGACCCCGCATGCGGTTCCGGGGTATTCCTTGTCAAGGCGTTCCAGCGACTCGTTCAACGGTGGAAGAACGCCCATCCAGGGGAGCCCCTTCGGGCATCGGTACTGCGCCGCCTGCTCGAGCGCAACATATTCGGGGTGGACAAAGACCCGCACGCCGTTCGAGTCGCCAGCTTTAGCCTCTACCTCGCGATGTGCGACGAGATCGACCCCCGATACTACTGGACTCAGGTCACCTTTCCGTCCATGCGCCAACGACGTCTCGTCCGTTCGGATTTCTTCGCCGAAGGCGTGCCCGGAATCGACACGACCGGCGATGCCTCTTCCTATGACCTCGTTATCGGGAACGCCCCATTTGGCAAGAGTGTCATCACGGAGCCGGCCCGATGTTGGGCACGGAGCCCGGATCATCGTTGGGCCATTCCTAACAAGGACATCGGCGGCATCTTTCTGGCCAAAGCGGCTCTTCTAACAGCGGAAGACGGCACCGTTGCCATGATTCAATCTGCCAACACGATCCTCTTCAACATCAGTGGCGCCGCCACCTTTCGGAAGCAGCTTTTTGCCCGACACGCCGTCGACACGATATTCAACCTCTCCGCATTGCGTTACCGTGTTTTCAAAGGCAACAAGCCCCGCGCAAGCACAGTAGCCCCCGTTTGCATCGTCATAATGGGTCGCAACCCGCCGTCGCCCGACCACGAGGTGCTTTTTGTCAGCCCGAAGTTCGTGCGGCCGCTCGTCGACGACTTCACGATCTTGGTCGAGCAAGATGATCGTCGAACGCTTCCTGTCGACCGAGCCATTGAGGATCCGAACGTCTGGGCCGAACTGATGTGGGCGCGTCCACGCGATTTAGAGCTTATTCGTCGACTGCGCGCCTACCGGACACTTGGACAGATGGAGACAACCCCCCCCCTTGCTTCCCGCGTTGGCGTCGTCTTCGGCGACCGAGCCACACTCGCCGACAACTACCGTGGGCGGAGGCTCTTCGATGCTCCAGCCTTTCCAGACGACGACCTTCTATACCTAGATGCCGACACCCTTCCAACAATCCACAATATCTCTGTTCATTCTCGCGAGTCGAAAAAGACTGATGCGTTCGACTGGCCGCAGCTAATCCTCAAGCGAAGCTGGACAAAAGCGCACCGGCGCTTTCAAGCGAGAGTGCCACGCTCGCGCGACCGCGCCAGTGTCCTATGCAATCAGAGCTACATCTCTGTTCACGCTGACCAAGAAACCCTCGCCGCAGCTGCCGCGACGTACAACAGCAGCTTGGCCGTCTACCTATACTTCCTCACCAGCGGTCGGTTTGCTGCTTATCGTCCCCAGCTGGCGGCTTCCGATGTTCTTTCCGTGCCCCTGCCCGAGACGCCGCCACAGATCGCGAGCATCGACAGTTTCGATCAGCTCGACAAGACCGTGTTCGACCTCTTCAAACTGAAGGACTCGGAAAGAGTGTTGATAGAAGATGCTATTGCGTACACGCTTGGCGATTTCCTAGGCGGTGATGACTCCCTCGGGCGGGAACCCACTGCCGCCAGCCCGGACGAACACGAGAGCGAGCGACACCTACGTGCTTACTGCGAGTACTTCGTCAGGGTGCTCAAGGCCGGATTCGGCGACGACCGTCACGTCACGCCGATAATCTACCGTACCAACCTCGACTACACGCCAAGCCGACACCCATATCGCCTAGTCAGGTTCATCCTTGGTGGAAGCCCCACCGAGAACGTGACATTTCACGATCTCGCACGACCCGAGCTACTTGATCTCCTGCATCGTGTTTGGACCAGCGGTGAAGATAGCAGTGAACACGCTCCAGGCATCGTCCATCGCCGCGTCGCCCGCATGTACGAAGTAGCGGGCGGGCTCCCGACCGTTCTCGTAATGAAACCCGATCAAAAGCGGTGTTGGACTCGCAGCACGGCACTGCAAGACGGCGACGACGTCGCACTCGACCTATTCATGTGGCAGCGCGGCCGCAGGGAAGACTTGGCGGTCCACTGATGCCGTCGCCGCCCCACGGCCCGGGCACCAAAACGCCGTTTGCCGATCCCGCCTTCGTTGCGCTGGCATGCTCTTGGATGACCTCTCCCGCGACGCGGTTTCTGGACTTCGTCTGGTGCGCCTACGAGGACACGTTAGTCTACCCTTTCGAACCGGATCCGGCGGATCTAGAGCGAAGCATCACGCAGCTGCTGGAACCCCGCATTCGTGAAGCAATGAGCGGCGATGAACCTTTCTACGTGCAGCACGGGCCATACGAGCGCGAGACGATGAAGGCACCTCCCGCGCAGCCACCCGAGTACGACCTAGCGTTTGTGTTTCGAACGGACCCACGGGTCATGTGGCCAATCGAGGCAAAGGTCTTGGAAACGCCCGGTCGTGTCGCCAACTACGTTCGCGACGTCACAAGGGAGTTCCTCACCTGCCGATACGCTCCCTTCTCCGACTCCGGTGCCATGCTCGGTTATCTCCTGTGCGGCGTCCCGGAAGACGCGTTCCGCGCCATTGAGCACAGTCTCCACACCGCCTTGCGGGCTGTCCCGGAGCAGGAGGGCAGGCCAACCCGACGCTCCACCCACAACAGATCGGTTCCGCCAGGTAAGCCGTACCCCGCCACCTTTGACTGCTACCACCTCATCCTTCCCTTTCCCAGCCTCCGACGTGGCGGAGTAGGCTGACTGTGCGTGTCCTCAATGTTCATCGAGCGTGCTGACGTGCGGGCGCTGAAGGACGCAAGGCCCATGCGCCTTGGCCAACATCACGCGGGCCGGCCGGCGCTGGCGTGGCGCGACGTGCCGCCGGGCGAGCGCGTGTGCGGCTGCCTGACGGTCCGGGCGTTCGCCATCTACGGGCGCGGTGGTGGCGCTGGTGGAGGTCTCTCGCCCGCCTCGCAGGCAAAGCCAATAGACTTGGAATATCCCGGCCACGAAGCGCACCATTTCGACGATGACACCCTTGCTGGTTCGCGTTAACGAACTAGGAGCACGTCGGCCGCGCCGCGGCAGGCCGTGGCGGCGCTGAACCCGCGTTGGCTGCGGACTCGGTTGTGCAACGTGCGCTACGGCGTTGGCGTTTCCGGTGACGCGTCTAGCGCGGCATCGGGCTCCGTTCCTCGGGAGGGATATTCTAGCGATCCCTCGTGACCCGTGGCGTTCGTCGCGCGTCCGTGCACCTGACTCGGCTCGGGCCACGTCCTCCTCCCAAGCGCGATTTCGGCTCGCTCATCTCGATTGTCGGGACTCCGTTATACCGACCGTCGCCTTCAGGAGACGTGGGACGTGGTAGGCTTGCCTGAGTGAGACTTGCCCGCGACCTGCTCATTGCCGCCGTGACTACGGGCGTGACTGTGACCGTCACTTTGGTAGGTACGGCCGCCTACTTTCAAGGGCAAGTCGACTCTGTCAAAGACTTGGTGGGAGAGTACGCAATCCGCGAGACTCGTGCAGCGGTCGCGCAGGCCGTCGATGCAGTGGTCGTGGCCGAGACAGAAGCGCGGGAGGCTGTGGGTGTCTCCCTAGAGAAGGCCGAACAGGCCATCAGAGAGACGCAAGCAGAATCCGTCTCGGCCATCGCCGACGCCCATGGGATTGCCCCCGACGGGCGGGCTGTACTGGAAATCACCGAATACCTGGGCCGGCGCTGGTGCGATCAGGCAAGTCGGCGGCGGCTTGGGCAGGCGTACCGCAACACCGGAGCCGTGCCGCTGGAGGTTGCCGTGACCATAGGGGCGCATCGTGTGCCGGGGCAGCATCGCTGTCAGGCGACTGTCCTTGTTGATGGCGAGATAGTGGCGGATGATCGCGGAGTGGCTCTCCGCATCGGAAGTTGGGCGCTCTCGCACGGCGTACCGTTCTCGTGCACCGTGGGCGTGACGATCCCCCCGGGTGCAACATATGAGGTGGCAGGGGATGGGGCCGTCATCGCCTGGCAGGAACTGGCCGCGTCTTCGTGTGTCGGTGCCTTGGAGCATGGCGGGATTGACGTTTGCCCCTTGAGTCCTTGAGACGATCCGTCAGGGCCTCTCGCCTGAGCTCCTCTAGGCGGGGTCGGATCATCGGGATGCTCCCACAAAGGCCAGTAGTGTTTCGCCAGCCTTGGGGCGGTGGCCGGCAGTAGCGACACGAGCACGCTCTTGCTCCACCGCTCCCCCGGGGCACTCACGAACCTGCGCCTCGATCTCGCGGCGCTTGCGCTCATCGATACGTGCGATCAAGTCGCTCCCGCAGCCTGAAGAGTGTGGCCACGGGGACGGCACGACCGCCGCTGTGTTCGACCCGCCGATCCCCTGCAATGTATCCTCCCCGCCATGACCCGTGGCGACACTCCGACCGCCCCCACCGCCGAATGGCGGGCCACCGTGGCCACCTACGCCTGCCTCGTGGTCGCGCTCCACGATGCGGGGGCGCTGGACCTCCGGCGGCTGGCCGTGTACTTGGCCGTGGCCGAGGCTTCGTTGCGGGACGCGGGGCACCACGATGCCGGGGAGCGGGTCGCGGACATCAGCGGGCGGCTGCCGTCCCATGGGCGCCCGCACTAGTGCGGCAGCCCCGTGTTCGGTGGGCCGACCCATTCTGCGATGTATCCGCGCGCCATGGAAAGGAGGGACAGGCACGTGAGCGCTTCGACCGGGGAAGAGGCGCCACCCGACGTCCTCTTCGTGTCCGTGGAGGGGATGCCGGAAGGCGACCTACTGGAGAAGTTCGCCCAAGACGCGGCAGGTGCGGGGCTGAGGATTGCCAGAGCGCCGTACCCCATCCCGTGGGATGCGCTCGCGAGGCAAAGGGTCACGGCAGATCTATCCTTCATAACGGACCCCAATCCGTGGGCTGTGGTCGTCACGGTGAAGGCGCTCGAATGGCTCGGGATGCAGGTGACGAAGAAGCGCCTGTGGGAGAGGTTCATTTCGCATGACGGCAATGGTCCGCGAATGCTGGTGGGGAGGGCAGGCACCGAGCCAGCTTACAGAGTCCTGGTCAGCGTGCAGTTTCCCCACGATAAGGTTCAAATGAGGTTGCGGTTCGGGGACGGGGACACGGAGGAGGACACGGGACGGGCCATCGACCTATTCGCGGCGGAAATCAAAAGGCTTTCGGGTGGCGACGAGCCGCGGGCGTTCGACATGGAGAAGGACGTCTACGGCGGCGTGGTGGATCTTCGGCTCGGTCCAAGCCGGGATGAATTGGAGCTCATCGACCCGTACCCCGGTGCGCCCGAGAGTGCGCGAGAGCTGCTGCGCAAGGAGCGCGATGCAGGGCGGCAACGCATCGAACCGTGGGTTGGCACGACGCCCCATGCTGCGCCCAAGGCAGACGATGGCGGTGCGCCACGCCCCTGAGCGGACGCCCCCGGCATAGTCTCCGCGACGATCCGCTGGGCAGCGGGCCCGGCGTCACGTCCTTGAAGCTGCTAGGCTTGGCGCCCTGAAACGAGCAAGCGAGGTAGGACGTGCCGGAGCCGACGTGCGAGAGTTGCCGATACTGGGTCCGTGGCCAGTCGCCCCCCACCGTTGAGGCATCGGAGGAGCGACGAGACTTGGACGTCGGCGAGTGCCACCGCCATGCGCCAAGATCAAGGGACTCGATGAATCCCTGGAGCTGATCCACGGAACGACCCTCGCGGTGTGGGTGCGCACACATGAGACGGACTGGTGCGGGGACCACGAGCCTCGTGCGCGGTGAGACCCGCCATCCCGCCTGATCGGAGCGTCGGAGGGTGCGCCGCGCCGAACGAGGTCGAGCTTTGGGAGACAGCCCACTCGCGAACAGGACCTGCAAGGAGCGTCATCGGTGTCAGAAGTTAGCGGCCGCATACAGTACGAGGTGTTTGGTGCGTTCGAGGTCCCACGGAAGAGGAGAAAGGGCGGAAGCCTGACCCTCGACTTCTCGAAGAACGCCCTGGCCCTGTTCTGGGATGTGGTCGAGGAGACCCGCCCGGAGCTACGAGAAGGGGCCGGCTGCTACCTGTTCGCCGTGCGGGCCGGGAAGGGCATCACGCCGTGGTACGTCGGCCAGTCCAAGGGAGCGTTCGAGAAAGAGTGCTTCGCCCTCCACAAGCAGCGCATCTATCGCGACGTGATGGACGACAGGGCCAAGGGGACGCCCATTCTGTTCTTGGTCGCGCGCATGACCCCGAGGGGAAAGCTATCCAAGCGCGTTCGACCGAGCGAGGCGGACTTCGTCGAGCGGAAGCTGATTCACGATGCGGCCAACGCCAATTCCAAGCTGAAGAACATCCACCACGCGACCTTAGTCAAGACCGTGCGGATTCCCGGCGTGCTGAATAGCCCCAAAGGCAGGCGGACTGATGCCGTGAATAACCTCATGACGGCGCTCGGTACGCAGACCCGTCGGCCCGAATGACCCGGGCATCGTCGGGTCGGCTCGCAGTCCGGCCAGCACGTCGCGCGTGTCAGCACGCCTAACGTCCGCCCCTTGTGCCGTTACGACAGCGTCGTGGGGAAGCGGCTGCTAGCCCTAGTGCGCACACCCTCGGAGAGAGCCCGGGCCGACGGGCTGACGGCGAGCGCGGCTCAAGCCTAAGACTGATCCGCCGCCCCGGGTGCCCGATGCGCGGGGTCTGGTGCGCGGACGGGCAGCGGGTGATTCTCAGCCGCGTCCGACATTGTGGCAACACTTGATCGTGCTGCCAGAGGGGTCGCGCTAGGGAGGGCCAACCGATGGCCGTCGCTGCGCGAAGGTCTCTTGCGTCGCCGGCCTGCCACAGAATGAGGTGGGGTTGCCGGTATTCCGGCCGCGAGGGCGCGCCTCGAAAGGGCTGTAGAACGCGCTGCCGGCACCAGCAAGCATGGCGATTTCTTCGAGGTCGGAGGGGAAATCGGGTGGGCCGTGGCGCCGCGCCCGAGAGTTAGGCACCAAAAATCGGCAGAAAAGTGCGCGTTTTTCGACACCATTTTGGAGGGGTAAAAGAGCTTGAAAAACAATATGTTGAAGACGCCTCGGGCGGAGGCGTGCCACAAATTTCCTGAACGGCTATGGCGGAGAGGGAGGGATTCGAACCCTCGATGGACTTTCGCCCATACACACTTTCCAGGCGTGCTCCTTCGGCCGCTCGGACACCTCTCCGAAGGTGGAGGCGACCCACCAGCCACACCCCGGCGCCCGAGTCCGCTGCTGCCGCTGCTCCCTTCCGGGCCTGACGGGGTTCACAACTTGTCGTCGCGAGGGGACCGGTGGGGTCACCATCGTGCGCCTTGCGGCCCCGCCATCTTAGCAGACCGCGCGGGGCTCGACGCGGCCAAACTTCCGCCCCACGCTCCGGGCCGAACGCCTTGGGCCACTCGAAGCGATGGCCGTGCGCCGACCTTGGCCGCTTGACCCCAACCCCCCACCGCCCAACAATCCCACCCCACGCAAGTCCCTCCAGACCCACACAGGAGCCCACCATGAGTGAAGCCACCGCCTACGAGATGCCGGAGCCCGTCTTCGAGACCCGCCAACCCTTCGACCTCTCGGACGAACTCCAAGCCCGCGTGGACGAGCTGGACCTCGGCGAAACCGTCGCCCACGTCAAGGACCACGGCTACGGCTACATCCACGACGCCGCACCAGCCGAGTTCGTCGAGCGGCTGCGCGAGACCATCGTGCGGATCGTCCGGGGCGGCGAGGGCGGGCAGGGCTTGGAGGGCCGGGGCGCGAACATGCTGCTCCCGAAGGACCCGATCTTCGAGGAGGTCGTCCTCAACCCGAAGCTCCTCACGATCGCGGAGATTCTCTGCGGCAAGGGCGCCATGCTTTCGCAGGTGGCGGCGAGCATCAAGGAGCAGGCGACGGAGCCGGGCGACGGCAAGGGCGGCCTGCACGCGGACCAGAACTGGACCCCCGCGCCGTTCCCCGTGCACAACCAGTTGGTGACGTTCTGCTGGGCCTGCGACGAGTTCAACGAAGCCGCGGGATCGACCCGCGTGGTGCCCGGCTCGCACCACGAGCGCCGCCACCCCAACGCCCAGGAGGTAGCTGAAGAGCCCGGTGTCGTCGCCACCGAATGCCCGGCCGGCTCCATCGTGTTCTGGGACGGGTCGACGTGGCACAGCGGCGGCGCGCCCCGGACCATCGACGGCGAACGCGTGGTGCTGCACGTCACCTTCGGCCGCATGGCGCTGCGCCCGGTCGAGAGCTACGACTTCTTGGACGAGGACTGGCTCGAGGGCAAGCCGTACGAGATGCGCGTGATGCTCGGCCGCGAGGACTTCCTCAATACCCCCGAGGGCGGCTTCGCGCACGGGGTGAAGCTGCCGCGGGCGATGAACTGGGCGAAGACGTAGGGGCGGGAGGGGCGGCACGGCGTCCACCATGGCAAGGAAGGTGTTGCCCGTCGGACCGGACGAGACATTACCATACTCGCCCGCAAGCTCCACGGCCGGATGCTCGAGGTGGGGGACTTGATGTTGCGTGACCTGTACGACCTCGCCGCGGCGGCGGAGCTGGCCCCCGGGGAGCTGGACATCGCGCGGCGGTCGCTCACCGAGAACGAACGGTTGGCACTGTGCGACAACCTCGGGCAGCTCCCACCAGATTGGGTGACTTCGCCGCACACGGGGCGTCCCCTGCTGAACGCGACGGCCCCCGCGGACTTGGCCAAAGACCCAGCCCTGTGCGTGGAGGCCGTGCGCGACATACTGGATTGCGACCGTGGTCGCCGCCCAGTGCCAAAAACCCCAAGGGAGTCATCCCATTTCCCCGCAAATCCCGGGCCAAGCCCTTCATGACAGTCGATCTCGCAGCCGTACGCAGGGCGTATCGGCAGGGACCGCCGCCGCCGGGCTTCCATGGCATCCCGACGCGGGAACAACGCATCGCGGAGAGTGAGCGGGCCCTGGTCCGTCGTTGCATGGAGGCCGGACGCGATCCCGAGAAGGAGGGGCTTGGCATCCACGGGCGTCTGATCGGCGGTCCCGGCAAGCCGGTCCGCGTGCACTACGGCTCGCGCCCGTTCGAGAACCACTGCCGGCCGGTGCTTGCCCCGGTGTCGTGGTTCCTGCACCCGGGAGGGCGTCGCACCAGCGGGCGGGGCGACCCCGGCCACTTGCGCCTGCGGCACGCCATCGCCTCGTACATGGCCGGGACGCCGCGGGCCAGCCGCCCCTCGGGTGCGCAACTGCACGCGGCCTTCCTGAAGGAGTGCCTGGAGGGATTGGAGTGCTTCTGGCTGCACTCGGTCCTGTCCGGTGCCAGTATTCGCGAGCTGCGCAACCTCCTGTACTTCGAGGGACTCCCGCTCTACACCATGGTGCGCGCCGTCCATCTCAGCGGCTCGGTCACCCACCGCCTGTGCGACTGGCTCAACCAGTTCGCGGCGGATCCCGGGGCGGCGGGTTAGGGAAGGTCTGACTCGTCGCGCCAATCACCTCGACGCGCCCCCGCTTCGCCGTCGCCGCCGTCCCGCCGGAGCGTAGAATCCGCTCCATGACCGATACCCCCACCCAAGACATCGTCGTGCAGTGGGGCGACCCGTGGGAGCGCGAGCCCTGCGACCTGTTGCCGCCCGAGGCGTTCTACGGCCCGGAATGCCCGCGCCCCTCGGAGGAACTGCTGCGCCGCGGCGGGCTCGACGTCGACGTGCCAACCGGCCCGGAAAGCCGGGTGGTGGAACTGCGCCTCTTCTCCGAGTGTGCGGGATGGCCCGAGCCCGCGACGGCCCGGGAGCTGTACGACGCCATGCGCGCAGAGCACCCGACGCCGAGACAGCTCCTCGTCATGCGGACGTGGCTGCGCGCGGCCTCCTTCAGCGAGCTGCTCGGGGGTTGGATCGAGTACGCCTATACGTGGCGCGAGCTCGCCCGTGCCGCGCATCGGACGGGGCCGCACCGCAACGAACTCAAGCACTGGCTGAACGACTTCGCGCGCCCCGAATGCCGGCCACGACCCCTACGCTGACGCTGCCCGAGCCGGCGGGTGGCCTGTACCGGGTCGTGCGCGAGAGCTTGGACAGGTTTCTGCCGACCGTCATCGACGAGGACCGGGGCTGGTGGCTGGGCGGGGGCACCGTGCTGGCCGCGCAGTGGCGGCATCGGCTCAGCACGGACCTCGACGTCTTCCTGCCCGGCAGCGCAAGCCTCACGCCCTTCGACCCGCGCTGGTCGCCGGACTTCCGCGACGCCATGCTGCGGTTGGGCGCGACCCGCCTGGAGGCGCAGCCGCGCTCGATCAAGGCTTGGTTTCCCGGCGGGCGGCTGGAGGTCACGGCATTGGACCCGGTGCCGCCGCTTCCGCCCCGGAACGTGCGGATCGACGGGCGCGAGGCGCTCGTTCTGGCCAATGGGTCGATCCTGTGCGGCAAGCTGCATGGCCGGGGCCGCCGGTTGCCGGAGCGGGACGTGTTCGACTTGTGCGTCGCCGCGGAGGAGGATCCGGAGGCGCTGTGCTGCGCCGTCAACCACATCGGTCCCGACGCGCGGCGGGAGATGGTGCATGTGTTGACGATGGACGAGGACGCCTTCCGTCGCTCCGCCCCGTCGGTGATTCTCGATCCGGCGCCGCGATTCGCGCATCTGCTGAAGGAAGCGCCGGCGCGTGCTGCCGCGGCCATCCTCGATGCGAGCTACGAGAGTACGGACATCGAGTTCGGTCCCGGGCACACCGTCACGGTGCGGGCAACAACCGCCGACGGCCGCGTGCTCTCCCAACAGGGCGATTCCGGGGAGGCCCTGGCCGAGGGCATGGTCCGCTTGGGGCTACTGGAGAGGATGCTGGCCCGGCATGGAACAGTGCGTGCGTTCGTCGAGCACGTGAACACCCGATTGGACTCCGGCGCCAGGCCGAACCGGTGAAAGGCCCTTGACGGTCGTGTGTGGCGCTGACGCGTTAGCTGCTACCTTACTCTAGGCCCGGAACGCCGCTACCCCCATGCGCCCAACCCCCGAAATCCTCCACAGCACCTGTCCCCACGACTGCCCGTCCACCTGCGCCCTCGCCGTGGAGCGGCTGGACGCGCACACCATCGGCCGCGTCCGGGGCGCGCGCGACAACACCTACACGGCGGGGGTCATCTGTAGCAAGGTCGCGCGGTACGCGGAACGCATCCATCACCCGGACCGCCTGACCACGCCCCTGCGCCGGGTGGGCGAGAAGAGCCACCGCGAGAGCTTCGAGCCGGTCTCCTGGGACGACGCGCTGGACATCACGGCGGAGGCCCTCCTCAGGGCGGAACAACGCCACGGCCCCGAAACCGTCTGGCCCTACTACTACGCCGGCACCATGGGCCTCCTCATGCGCGACGGCATCAACCGCCTGCGCCACGCGAAGCGCTATTCGCGCCAGCACAACACCATCTGCGTCACCCTCGCCTGGAGCGGATTCATCGCGGGCACCGGCAAGCTGGCGGGGGCGGATCCGCGCGAAATGGCGAAGTCCGACCTCGTCGTCATCTGGGGCACGAACGCGGCGGCGACGCAGATCAACGTGATGACCCATGCGTTGGCGGCACGGCGGCAGCGCGGCGCGAAGATCGTCGTCATCGACACGTACCGGAACGCCACGGCGAAGCAGGCGGACCTCTTCGTCTGCGTACGGCCCGGCACCGATGGCGCGCTCGCCTGCGCCGTGATGCACGTGCTCTTCCGCGACGGCCGCGCGAACCGGGACTACCTCACGCGGTACACGGACTGCCCCGAGGAACTCGAAGCGCACCTGGCGAACCGCTCCCCGGCCTGGGCGGAGGCCATCACCGGCGTCCCGGCGGAGACCATCGAGACCCTCGCCCGCATGATCGGCACCACCCCGCGCACGTACCTGCGCCTCGGCTACGGCTTCACGCGCCAGCGCAACGGTGCCGTGAACATGCACGCGGCGCTCTCCATCGCGGCGGTGACGGGCGCGTGGCTGCACGAGGGCGGCGGCGCGTTCCACAACAACGGCGCCATCTACCACTGGGACATGTCGATGATCGAGGGGCTGGACGTGCGCGACCACGGCACGCGCATCCTGGACCAATCCCGCATCGGCCCGATCCTCGACGGCGACCCCCACGACTTGGGCGACGGCCCGCCCGTGACGGCGCTCTTCGTGCAGAACACGAACCCCATGTCCGTCGCGCCGGACCTCGAGCGCGTCCACCGGGGCTTCGCCCGGGAGGACCTATTCGCGTGTGTCCACGAACAGTTCCTGACGGAGACGGCGCTAATGGCGGACGTGGTGCTGCCCGCGACGATGTTCCTGGAGCACGACGACTTCTACCAGGGTGGCGGCCACCAGCACATCCTCCTCGGGCCGAAGATCGTCGAGCCGCCCGGGGAGTGCCGCTCGAACCACGAGGTGGTGTGCGCGCTGGCGCGGCGACTCGGGGCCGAGCACCCCGGCTTCGAGATGACGGCCCGGGAGATCATCGACCATACCCTGCGCGCGTCCGGCTGGGACGGCCTCGACCGCCTGGAGGCGGAACGCTGGTTCGACGTGCAGCCGCCCTTCGACGAGGCGCACTATCTCAAGGGCTTCGCGTTCCCCGACGGCAAGTTCCGCTTCGCCCCGAACTGGAAATCTCATGCACCGAGGGGCTTCGTGGAGGAAGCCGTCTTCGACACCATCCCGCGCCTGCCGGACCACTGGGACGTCATCGAGGAGGCGAACACCGCGATGCCGTTCCGCCTCGTCACCGCCCCAGCCCGCCACTACCTCAACTCGAGCTTCAACGAGACGCCGACGTCGATCCGCCGCCAGCGCCGTCCGCGCATGATGATGCACCCGGACGATCTCGCCGGCCTCGGCGTGGCCGACGGCGACCGCGTGCGCGTCGGCAACGCCCGGGGCAGCCTCGTCCTCCATGCCGAATCCTTCGACGGCGTGCAACGGGGGGTCGTGATCATCGAGAGCATCTGGCCGAACGACGCCTTCGAGGGCGGCAAGGGCGTCAACGTCCTCACCGGTGCCGACGCGGTGGCCCCGATGGGGGGTGCCGCGTTCCACGACAATCGGGTGTGGATTCGAAAACGAAATCCCCTATGATGACTCCCGACAACGCAATGACCCATTCGGGAAAGGAGCAGTGCGGATGATCGCGAAGAGACTCGGGTTGGCCTGCGTGGCGCTGGCCTTCACGGGCGCCGCGTGGGCGGATGGCTACGCGGAGTCCTGGGGACCCGCCGTCGGCGCGGTCGCGCCGGCCATCGCGGCGGAGGACCAGGACGGCGTGGTCCGCGACCTCGGCTATCTGGCCGGGGAGCGGGGCCTGCTGCTGGTGCTCAGCCGCTCCGCGGACTGGTGACCCTTCTGCAAGGCCCAGTTGGTCCAACTGGAAGAGTGGCGGAACCGATTCGAGGAGGCCGGGGTGAAGATCGCGGCCATGACCTATGACAGCCTGGAAATCCTGAAGGGCTTCCACGAGCGCCAAACGCTCGGCTTCCCGCTATTGCGGGACGTGGACGGGCAGCACGTGAACGCGTTCGGCGTGCCGGACGAGAACCTGGGCCACGGCATTCCCCTGCCGGGCATCCTCTGGCTGGCGCCGGACGGGCGGATCAACGCCAAGTTCGCGGTGCCGGGCTACCGCACGCGCCCGCCGTTGGACGAGGTGCTGGCGGCCGTTGGGACATCGCCGGAGGCCTGACGGCCCGGCGGTGGACGCCTGATGGACTTGCATGGAACTAACGGCGACGGGAGCGTAGCGACTGAAGCCGTTTGTTCCATGGGCGGTCGGCGTGGCTGGGCCGGAGGCGGAGCCGGTACCGAGCGTCAGCGAGGCATCGGACCGGCTATGGGGCGTTCCTAAGTGGAGGAGCTTCGCCCCGTATTGGGCATCGTGCTCCCGGTGTCCTTCGTCGTCTTTTTCACGACGCTCATCGCGGTCGGCATATACGGGGCCACCCGCCGCGAGGGCCGGGGCGACGTGCTGCGCGCGCCAGCCGTGCAGCTGACGCTCATCGTCCTCGTGGGGTTGGCGAGCGTCCTGCCGACGGAGATCGTGAGCATCATGTGGCTCACCTCCCTCCAACGCAGCTTCGAAATCACCGCCAACCTGTTCGTGCTGGTGCCGCTGCCCATCGTCGCGGTGATGGTGGCGCTCCAGGCCGTCGTGCTGTCGCACCTCTACCGGCCGCGGCCGTTGCTCCACGGAGCGGTCTATCTGGTGGTGTTCGCGGGGGCGTATTCCGCGTGGCTGACCCGGCTGTTCAACCCGCCCGAGGACGTTGCGCGCTACGCGCTGATCATCCTCGTCATGGGGGGTATCGTGATGACTCTCGTCGCGCGGTTCGTGTGGCGCCGCCGGGCGAGCGCTTAATCCTCCGTACCGACTAGGTCGTACTTCCGCAGATAACCCCGGAACTGGTGGTACGTCAGCCCGACCAACTCCGCCGCCTTGCGCTGGTTGTAGCGGGCGTCGGCCAGGGCGGCGTTGCAGAGGTCGATCTCGAACTGCCGGACGGTCTGCTTCAGGTCGAGGGGTAGGGCAGGCGAACCGGACGCGCGCTCCGCCCCGTCGGCGCCGTCCGCCTCCCGCGCCGGCCGAAACGGCGAATCGAAGGGGTCGATGATGATCTCGTGGACGGGCAGGTCCTCCGGCGTCCGGTACACGGCCCGCTCGACCACGTTCTTCAGCTCGCGCACGTTGCCGGGCCAGTCGTGGGTCTGGAGTTGTTCGAGCGCGGCGGGAGCGAAGCCGGGGAAGTAGTCGCGCCCGAGTTCCGTCGCCATGTCGATGGCGAAGTAATCCGCCAGCAACGGAATGTCCTCGGGGCGCGCACGCAGGGGCGGCAGGGTGATGACGTCGAAGGCGAGGCGGTCGAGTAGGTCACGGCGGAACTTCCCGGCCCCGGCGAGGCGTGGCAGGTCCTCGTTGGTCGCCGCGATCAGCCGCACGTCCGCCCGCAGGGTCTTGCTGCCGCCGAGCCGCTCGAACTCGCCGTACTCGATCACCCGCAGGATCTTCTCCTGCACGAGCACGGAGGTGGTGGCGAGTTCGTCCAGGAACAGGGTGCCGCCGTCGGCGCGCTCGAAGCGGCCCTGGTGGGCGCGGGAGGCCCCGGTGAACGCGCCCGCGTCGTGGCCGAAGAGTTCGCTCTCGAGCAGCGAGTCCGAAATCGCGGCGCAGTTCATCTTGAGGAACGTGGCGTCCCAGCGGGTCGAGAGGTAGTGCAGCCGCGCCGCGATGAGTTCCTTGCCGGTCCCGCGTTCGCCGACCACCAACACGGGCTTCTCCAGCGGTGCGACGGCGGAGACCTCGTCCAGGGCGGAGAGGAATGCGGGGGCTTCCCCCACCAGCCGGTCTTTCTCGCGAATCATGGTTCCATAATAGCCAATCGTTGGCGAAATTCACCATGCAATGCGGCAAGGAGGAGGCGGCGGATTCGACAAAGGCCTTTCAAAACAACAGCTTATGCAATATGGGGAAGTTGGCACGGAATGTGAAACCACTAAGGGCAAACGGATGGACGATCCGATTTGAGACACCCAAGGAGGCAACCATGAGCGTCTTTTCCCGTCTGAGCGACATCGTCAACTCCAACCTCAACGCCCTGCTCGACAAGGCGGAGGACCCGGAGAAGATGGTCCGGCTCATCATCCAGGAGATGGAGGAGACCCTGGTCGAGGTGCGCACCACGTCGGCCCGGGCCATCGCGGACAAGAAGGAGCTGTCCCGGCGCCGGGAGGCGCTGGAGCAGGAGGCGGCGGAGTGGGAGCGCAAGGCGGAGCTCGCCGTGCGCAAGGAACGCGACGACCTGGCCCGCGCCGCCCTCCTGGAGCGGACCAAGGCCGCCGAGATGGCGGCTGCGGCGGCGGACGAGGTCGGTCTCCTCGACGAGACCCTGGCCAAGCTGAACGGCGACGTCGGTGCCCTGCAGGCGAAGATCAAGGACGCCAAGGCGCGCCAGAGCGCCCTCATCGTGCGCGGCCAGACGGCGAAGACGCGCCTGGGCATCCGCCGGCAGCTCTCGGACCACAACATCGACGAGGCCATGCACCGCTTCGAGCTCTACGAGCGCAAGCTCGACGATCTCGAGGGCGCGGTCGAGTCCTACGACCTGGGCCAGAAGACCCTCGCCGCCGAGATCGAGGAGCTCGAGGACAACGAGCGCATCGACGAGGAACTCCAGCGCCTCAAGGCGCGGGTCGAGGGGCCGGACGGGGCGAAGGCGGCCGAGTGAAGCGTCGACCGCGCGTCGGCCCGCCCGCGGCGTGACCGTGGGCTGGTGACCGCGCCGTTCCGGCAGAGACCCAATCAGGAGTGACCATGGACCCATACACGTTCGCCTTCGCCTTCGTACCGACGCTCCTCTTTATCGTGGTCGTCGCGCCCCTGTGGATCCTGATGCACTATCGCAGCAAGCGCCGGATGCAGGGTGCGCTCTCCGAGGACGAACGCGCCGAACTGGAGCGGCTCGCCGAGGTGGCGGAGCGCATGGGCGAGCGCGTCGAGACCCTGGAGGCCATCCTCGACGCGGAAACGCCCGACTGGCGCAAGCGTCACGCAGAGGAATAAAGGCAAGGATCAACGGAGGAGAGTGGAGGTGACTCGGAAATCCGACGCGGGACGCCGCGGCAGCCGCGACTTCGACGACGCGGCCCGCAGGTTCCAGGAGACGGTGGAGGATCTCGCCGCCCGCGCGGGGGACGAGATGGGGGAACGGGCCGCGGCGTTCCTGGACGACGCGGCGGACCGGCTCCGCGGCGAACAGCAGGACACTTCCGATAGGCGCGGCGAGCGGTCTGGCGCCCGGCGGCGTCGCCGGCACCATCGTGGCCATGAGCCCTACTCCTATGGCTCGCACAAGCGCTATCCGGACTACGACCCCTACGGATGGCGCTCCCGCAAGCTCTATCTCGACGACGACAACGGCAAGATCGTCGGCGTCTGCGGGGGCATCGCGAACTACTTCGGCATGGAGGGGTGGGTCGTCCGCTGCATTGCCGTGACCGGGCTAATCTTCATGCCGAGCGTCGTCTTCCCGGCGTACTGGGTGGCCTACTTCGTGATGGACCACGCGCCCGAGAAGGAGGGCAAGCGCAAGGGCAAGAAGCGCCGCCGGCGCCGGGGCCGCACCTACGAGGGCGAGGCCGTGCACCGGGCCGGGAACGGCGACGGCCACCGCGACCGCCGCCGGGACCACACCGCCCCGGCCCCCGAAATGGGCGTGCGGTTCTCGCCGCGACGCAGCCTCCGCGCGGTCCAGGACGACTTCGTGGAACTCGAGCTCCGCCTGCGGCGCATCGAGACACACGTCACGTCGGGGCAATTCGAGTTGCAGCGGGAGCTCGGGAAGATCGCGGACTAACGGGCCTATACGGGTCTCTGGATCCGATCCGGATAGTCCGTGAACACCCCCGCCACCCCCAATTGCGCCAAGGCCGCGGCCCGCGCTGGATCGTTCACGGTATAGGCCAGCACCCGGAAGCCCGCCCCGCCGAGGCGTTCCATCAGCGGGGCGTCCACCAAGCCTTCCGCCACGTTGATCGCCCATGCATCCAACTCTCGCGCATCCGCCACCATGCCGGCTCCCAGCCGGTGATATAGCGGTGCGCAGGGCGCGCTGGGCCGCCGCGCGTGGAAGTCCCGCAGTTCGTTGCGGTCGAAACTCGACACCAAGAGGTCGCGCCCATCGTCGGGGAACTGGTCCCCGAACACCGCGCCGCTGCCCGGACCCTTGAGTTCGACGTTGATCCCGACGGAGGGCGGCACGGCCTCGAACACCTCCTCTAGGAACGGAATGCGCTCCCCGTCGCCGGCGTCGAGTTCCCGCAACCCCGCAAGCCCATGCGCCGTCAGCGGACCGTCGCCGTCGGTGGTCCGCTCCACCGTGTCGTCGTGGATCACGACGAGGCGTCCCTCCACGACGTGGATGTCGAGCTCCACCGCGTCCGCGCCGAGTTCGACGGCGCGGGCGAAGCTCGCGAGGGTGTTCTCCGGGGCCAACCCCGCCGCCCCGCGATGGCCGATGACGAGGAAATCCCCTGCGAATCCCATGACGTGGAAGGCTACAATGCGGTGCAGCCATGAGCTATCAGGTCCTTGCCCGCAAGTACCGGCCGCGCACGTTCGGCGAAGTGGTCGGACAGGACCACGCGGTGCGCGCCCTCGTCCATGCCCTGGACGCGGATCGCCTGCATCACGCCTACCTCTTCACCGGCACCCGGGGGGTCGGCAAGACGACCCTCGCCCGGGCGTTCGCCAAGTGCCTGAACTGCGAGGCGGGGGTGAGCGCGAAGCCGTGCGGCGAGTGCGGTGCCTGCGGGGAGATCGCCGCGGGGCGCTTCGTGGACCTGATCGAGGTGGACGCGGCGTCGCGCACCCGGGTGGACGACACGCGCGAATTGCTCGACAACGTCCAGTACCTGCCGTCCCGGGGGCGCTTCAAGGTGTACCTGATCGACGAGGTGCACATGCTCTCCGCGTCGAGCTTCAACGCGCTCCTGAAGACGTTGGAGGAGCCGCCGCCCCACGTGAAGTTTCTCCTCGCGACCACGGACCCGAAGAAGGTCCCCGTCACGGTCCTCTCGCGCTGCCTCCAGTTCCACCTGAAGAACATCCTGCCGGAGCGCATCGCGTCGCATCTGGCGGAGGTGCTCGAGACGGAGGAAGTGCCGTTCGAGCCGGCGGCCCTCGACATCGTCGCCGAGGCGGCCCAGGGCAGCATGCGCGACGCGCTCTCGGTCGTGGACCAGGCCGTGGCCTTCGGCGGCGGGGCGCTCAAGGAGGAGGAGGTGGCGGACCTGCTCGGCACCGTGCGCGGCGACGAGGTGGGGGCGCTTCTCGGGGCCCTCGCGGACGGTAACCGGGAGGGCCTGCTCCAATGCGCGGCGGAACTCGCGGAACGGAACGCGGACTTCGCCGACGTGCTCGCCAGCATGCAGCGCGCGCTGCACGACATCGCCATGGGGCAAACCGTGGGGGGCGAGGTGCCGCCGGTGGCGGAACCGTTCGTGTCGCGCCTCGCGCCGGAGGACGTGCAGCTCTACTACCAGATCGCGCTCATGGGCGGGCGCGACCTGCAATTCGCCCCGGACCCGCGGGTGGGCTTCGAGATGACGTTGATTCGCATGTTGGCGTTTCGTCCGGCGACCGCGGACGACGATGTGTCCGGCCCGCGGGCGGCGGGCGCGGGGTCTTCCGGGGCTCGGGCCGGCGATGGTGGTCCCACTGCCGCAAAGCCTGCGGTCGCGACGCGGCCGATGGGGATGGAGTCCGCCAGGCCAGTGGCTACGCCGCCTCGGACCGAAACGCCCCGGCCGCAAACGGCCCCTGCGGAGGCGGCACCCGTACCGGTTGCCAATGCCCCCGCGCCGAATGCCGACGACACCCCCTGGCACGAGCTACTCGCCGCCATGAATCCCACCGGCATGACGAAGCTCGCGCTCGCCAACAGCGTGCTGGTCTCGCGCACGGAGACGACTTGGGAACTCCTCTTGGACGAGGCCCACGGCACGCTGGTCGCGAGCGACAATCAACGGGCCGCCGTGCAGCGCGTCATCGCGGACTACGCCGGGCACGAGGTGCGGGTCGTCATCTCGACGGGCAAGCCGCCGTCGGAGACCCCGGCGGCGCGGGACCGGCGCGTCGCGGCCGAACGCCAGGCGGCGGCGGAAACCGCTTTCCTGGCCGACGCCAACGTACGCGATCTCCTCACGCGCTTTGGCGGCCGGGCCGAGTCCGTGGGGCCGGCGGGCCCCTGAACCCACAAGGCAAGTACAGACAACGGCAGAGGGCAGCGTGGACGGTTTGAAGGGTTTGGGCGACCTGATGAAGCAGGCCCGGGAAGTGCAGAGCCGACTCGCCGAGGCCCAGGAGGAACTCGCGGACGTCGAGGTCACCGGGGAGAGCGGCGCCGGCCTCGTCCAGGTGACCCTGAACGGGCGTTACGAGGCACGCAAGGTGCGCGTTGACCGTTCGCTGCTGAACGAGGACCGGGAGCTCCTCGAGGACCTCCTCGCCGCCGCCATCACCGACGCCGCCCGCCGGGTCGGGGACGCGCAGAAGGACCGCATGTCCGACTTCGCCCGGAGCCTCGGCCTGCCACCCGGGTTCAAACTACCGATTTGATCCACGTCAGCCCCCTCATCGACCGCCTGATCGAGGCCCTCCAGATGCTGCCGGGCGTGGGACCGAAGTGGGCGACGCGGATGGCCCTCCATGTCCTGCAGCACAACCGCGAAGGCGGCGCCGCCCTCGCCGGGGCGCTGTCGTCGGCGGTCGCGGACGTGGCGCGCTGCAGCGACTGCCGCACCCTATGCGAGACGGAACGGTGCGCCATCTGCACGAACCCGAAGCGGGACGGCCGCCTGTTGTGCATCGTGGAGTCTCCGGTGGACGTCATCGCCATCGAACAGGCTGGGGGATACGCCGGGCGGTACTACGTCCTGCACGGCCGGCTGTCTCCCATCGACGGCATCGGACCCGCCGAACTGGGCTTGACGAACCTGGCGGAGCGCGTGCGCGAACGCGGCGTCGAGGAGGTCATCTTGGCGACGAACCCCACCGTGGAGGGGGAGGCCACCGCGCACTACATTGGCGAGGCCCTTGCGGACACCCCGGCGCGGCTCTCCCGCATCGCCCACGGCGTTCCCCTCGGCGGCGAACTCGAATACATCGATGGAGGCACGATCGCCCATGCGCTACGCGGACGGCGCTCGATCGCCTGACGGCGCGGGGCCGATGGACGCCGCGACCGAAACGCCGAAAGAGGAGACGTCGGCCGGGTTGATCGCGACCGACGACGCCCTTGGGACGTTCCTGCGCGGTAGCGGCGCGACGGTCGCGCTCGACACGGAGTTCATGCGGGAGCACACCTTCCATCCCATCCCCGCCCTCTATCAGGTCGCCGGGGACGCCGGCATCGGTCTCATCGACGCGAGCGCCGAGCAGAGCTTCGACGGACTGCGGCGGCTCATCCGGGATCCGGGGGTCACCAAGGTCATGCACTCGTGCTCCGAGGATCTCGAAGTGATGGACTGCCATCTCGGCGCCCGCCCGGGGAACCTGGTCGACACCCAGGTCGCCCACGCCTTCCTGAGCCCGGACTTCGGCAAGAGCTATGCGGCCCTCGTCGAACACTACCTAGGGGTCGCACTGCCGAAGCAGGAGACGCGCTCGAACTGGCTGCGCCGGCCGCTCTCGGACGCCCAACTCGAATATGCCCGGGCGGATGTCGCACACCTGCGGGAGCTTTGGTCGCACATGCGCGAGCGGCTCGTTGACGCCGGCCGCCTCTCGTGGTTGGAGGACGAGATGGCGGCCGTGCTCGGCCGCCCGGAAGCCGACCCGGAGGACTACTATCTGGGCATGAAGCGCGCCTGGCGGCTGCCCCCGCGCCAGCTTGCGGCCCTGCGGCGGCTCTCCGCCTGGCGCGAGACCGAGGCGCGCCGCCGCGACGTGCCCCGCGCCCGCACGGTGCGCGACGAGCATCTGCTCGCGCTGGCGGAAGCCCAGGTACCCACCCGCGATCTGGTGTTCCGGCTGTTGCCGAAGGGCGTCGCCCGGCGCTACGCGGACGCGTTGTTGCGCGCCCACGCCGAAGGCCTGCGCGAGGCGACGCCGCCGGTCCCGGATCGCCCCCTGCCACCGCGGGAGGGCGTCGTGCTGAAGGCGATGCGCGACTTCGGACGCTCCCGGGCGGAGGCGCTCGGCATGGCGCCGGAACTGCTGGCGCGCAAGCGCATGCTGGAGGCCTGCATCCGGCACTTCCGCGCCACCGGGGAACTCCCGGGCTCGCTGGGCTGGCGCCTGGAACTCGTTGGCGAGCGGTTCGCGGAGCTGCTGCGCTCTTGATGACGGAGCGCGCGGTGGAACGGCCCTTCTGGGAGACCAAGTCCCTCGCGGAGATGACCCACGAGGAATGGGAGTCCCTCTGCGATGGCTGCGGGCGGTGCTGCATGATCAAGCTCCGGGACGACCACACCGGCACGGTCCACCACACCGCCGTCGTCTGCCGCTTCCTGGATCACGACAGTTGCCGCTGCCAACACTACCCGGAGCGCCACGAAGTGGAGCCGACGTGCGTCCACGTCGATGCGGACAACATTGGCGAGTTGGACTACCTGCCGACCTCGTGCGCGTACCGCCGCATCGCCGAGGGGCGCGGCCTCGCCTGGTGGCATCCCCTCGTGTCGGGGGACCCGGCCACGGTACGCGCCGCGGGGATCAGCGTGGCGGGGAAGGTCCTTTCCGAGGAGGCCGTCCACCCGGACGAACTCGAACACCACGTGGTGACGTGGGTGGCTTCCGAGGCGGAGTCGGCGGGGGCGGCGGATGGTGACGAACCGTGACGGACTACACCATCGCCTGGATCATCATCGGCGCGGCCGGGGTCGGCGTCTGCCTCGCGCTCTTCTTCGCCCTGCGGCCCTGGCCCGCGGCGCGCATCCTCGCCCCGCTCCTCGCCGCGACCTGGTTCTTCATCCCGTGGCGCTTCCAGGACGACCCGGACCACTACGCCCCCGCCTTCATCGTCCTGCTCTTCCGCTGGCTGTTCGAGCCCGACGGTGCCCCCGGGGTGGTGGCGCGCACCATGGCCCTCGCCACCGCCGCGGCCATCGCCGTCTTTCTCATCGGCTTCGGCACGCGCGCGCTCCTGCGTCTGGCGGCCCGCCGCCGCGAACGCCGGGGCGGGTAGGGGGAATCACCGGGCGCGGCTCCCCGAGGCGGGACACGAGCGGCACCCATCGGGTAAAGTAACGCCCTTGCGCGTTGTCGTCGTCCGCCTCGGCGCGAACCGGGGCAGGGGTCCGGCGTGCGAAAAAACACCCCACGCGGAAAAGCGCTGCAAGAGAACATGCAATGATCTTCGAGAGCACCGACACCTATATCTCTACGGACGAGCTCTCCATGGCCGTCGACGCGGCCGTCAAGCTGGAACGGCCCTTGTTGATCAAGGGCGAACCGGGAACGGGCAAGACCCTCCTCGCCGAGGAGGTCGCCAAGACCCTCGGCCTCGAACTGATCCAGTGGCACATCAAGTCCCAGACCAAGGCGCTCCAGGGCCTCTACGAATACGACGCCGTCTCGCGCCTGCGGGATTCCCAACTCGGCGACGAGCGGGTCGCCGACATCCGCAACTACATCAAGCGCGGCAAGCTCTGGGACGCGTTCGATGCGGACGAGCGGGTCGTGCTGCTGATCGACGAGATCGACAAGGCGGACATCGAGTTCCCGAACGACCTGTTGCAGGAACTCGACCGGATGGAGTTCTTCGTCTACGAACTGAACCAGACGGTGGTCGCTAGGCAGCGGCCGATCGTCATCATCACCTCGAACAACGAGAAGGAGCTCCCCGACGCCTTCCTGCGCCGCTGCTTCTTCCACTACATCAACTTTCCGGACCGCGAGACGATGCAGCAGATCGTCGAGGTGCACTTCCCGGAGATCAAGCACGACCTCGTCAAGGAGGCGATGGAGATCTTCTTCGACGTGCGCAAGGTGCCGGGGCTCAAGAAGAAGCCCTCCACGTCCGAGCTGATCGACTGGCTGAAGCTCCTCATGGCGGACGACATCCCGGACGAGATCCTCACCAACCGGGATCCGAGCAAGGCCATCCCGCCGCTCTACGGCGCCCTGGTCAAGAACGAGCAGGACGTGCATCTGCTCGAACGGCTAGCCTTCATGAATCGCCGGGACAGCCGCGGGTAGCCGCGGAAAAGTCGGAAGTAGCCAGGAGCCCCATCCATGCTGATCAACTTCTTCCTGACGCTGCGCAAGTACAAGGTCCCCGTCACCATCCGGGAGCTCCTCGATCTGATCGACGCCATGCGGCATCGGGTCGTCTACTCGAGCATCGACGACTTCTACCTCCTGAGCCGCACCTGCATGTGCAAGGACGAGAAGCACTACGACAAGTTCGACCGGGCGTTCGGGGCCTATTTCAAGGGCCTGGAGGACCTGCACGGACTGCTGGAATCCCTCATCCCGGACGAGTGGCTGCGCCGCGAGTTCGAGCGCGCCCTGACCCCGGAGGAATTGGAGAAGATCGAATCCCTGGGCGGCTTGGAGAAGCTGATCGAGGCCTTCCAGAAGGCGCGCGAAGAGGAGGAGCAGCGCGCCCGCGAAGGCGAGGAGGGAGAAGAGGGCGAGGAGGGCGACGGCGACCGCCCCGGCCAGAAGGGTCCCGGCGGGCCGGGACGGGGCAAGAAGAAGAAGGCCCGCAAGGTGTGGGACCAGCGCCAGTACAAGAACCTCGACGACTCCGTCGAGCTCGGCACGCGCAACATCAAGATGGCGCTGCGCCGCCTGCGCAAGTTCGCGCGCACCGGGCGCGAGGAAGAGCTCGACATGGACAACACCATCCGCTCGACGGCGCACAACGGCGGCATGCTCGACATCAAGCTGCGCCCCGAGCGCAAGAACACGGTCAAGGTGCTGCTGTTCCTCGACATCGGCGGCTCCATGGACGCCCACGTCAAGGTCTGCGAGGAGCTGTTCTCGGCGACGCGCACCGAGTTCAAGCACATGGAGAGCTTCTACTTCCACAACTTCATCTACGAATCGGTGTGGAAGGACAACCGGCGGCGCATGAACGAGCGCCTGCCGACCTGGGGCATCCTCAACAAGTACGCCCGGGACTACAAGGTCGTGTTCGTGGGCGACGCCACCATGGCGCCGTACGAAATCACCCACTCCGGCGGCAGCGTGGAGCACTGGAACGAGGAACCGGGCGCGGTCTGGATAGACCGCTTCACCGAGGCCTACGACAAGATGGTGTGGATCAACCCGACGCCGCAGGAAACGTGGGAGTACTCGACTTCGGTCGGCATGACCCAGGAGCTGGTCGATGGGCGCATGTTCCCGCTGACCATCCGCGGGCTCGAAGAGGGGATGAACTACCTCTCGAAATAGCCGGCGGGCGCTTGGGGGAACAGTCGGCGTGACGCGGCCGGCGGTCGGCCGGCGCCGGGCGGCGGCACCGCGTCGCACGGCACCCGTGCCCGAGCTGTCCTTCCCGGCGGAACTGCCGATCTCCGAGCACATCGACGAGATCGTCGAGTGCATCCGCGCACGCCCCGTCGTCATCGTGGCGGGCGAGACCGGGTCGGGCAAGACCACCCAGTTGCCGAAAGCCTGCCTCGCCGCCGGTCGCGGCGTGCGCGGCCTGATCGGCCACACCCAACCCCGGCGGCTCGCGGCGCGCACGGTGGCGGCGCGCATTGCCCAGGAACTCCAGGTGCCTCTCGGCGCACAGATCGGTTTCGCCGTGCGCTTCGCCCAGGCGTGGTCCGACGACACCCTCGTCAAGGTGATGACGGACGGTCTTCTGCTGGCGGAAATCCCACACGACCGGCGGCTTGAAGCCTACGACACCCTCATCCTCGACGAGGCCCACGAGCGCAGCCTCAACATCGATTTCCTCATCGGCTACGCGAAGAAGCTCCTGCGTCGGCGTCGCGATCTGAAGTTGATCATCACGTCGGCGACCATCGACGTCGAAGCCTTCCAGCGGCACTTCGATGGTGCGCCGGTGGTGTCCGTGGAGGGGCGTGGCTACCCCGTGGACGTGGTCTGGCGCGAGGCGGCCGGCGACGCCGATCCCCTCGCGGCCTGCCTCGATGAGATCGCGGGCGGCACCGAGGCGCGGGGGCCGGGCCGGGACGTCCTCGTGTTCCTGCCCGGCGAGCGCGAGATCCTGGAGGCTTCGCAACGCCTGCGGCGCACGTACCAGGATCGCTTCGAGGTGCTGCCCCTCTACTCGCGGCTGCCGGCGCGGGAGCAGGCCCGCATCTTCGACCAGCGTCCGGCGGCCCGCCGGCGGGTGATCCTGGCCACCAACGTCGCGGAGACGAGCGTGACGGTGCCGAACGTGGGCTACGTCATCGACACCGGCGTCGCGCGCATCAGCCGCTACAGCTTCCGGTCGAGAATTCAGCGGCTGCCCGTGGAACCCATCTCCCAAGCCAGCGCCGAGCAGCGCAAGGGGCGCTGCGGCCGGGTCGCGCCGGGCATCTGCTACCGGCTGTACGCGGAGGCGGACTTCGAGAACCGGCCGCGCTACACCGACCCGGAACTCACCCGGACCAACCTGGCGTCGGTGGTCCTGCAAATGCGCGCGTTCCGGCTCGGCGACGTGTCGCGCTTCCCCTTCATCGATCCGCCGGACCCCCGCGCCGTCAAGGACGCCGTGCGCGGCCTGCACGAACTCGGTGCCCTCCACGACGACCGGTTGACGGACGTCGGCCGCGCGATGGCCCGCCTGCCCGTCGATCCACGCCTCGCGCGCATGCTGATCGCGGCGGGGCGGACCGGCTGCCTGCGCGAGGTGCTGATCGTCGTGGCCGCGCTGGCGATCCAGGATCCCCGCGAACGCCCCGCGGACCGCCGGCAGGCGGCGGACGAGGCCCACGGGCGACATGGGCATCCGGACTCGGACTTTCTGGCCTTTGTCCACCTTTGGCATGCGCTGGAGGAGGCGCGCCGGGAACGTACGCGCAGCGCCTTCCGCCGCCACCTCGAGCGGAACTTCCTGTCCCCGCACCGCGTCGCCGAGTGGCGTTCGCTGCATCGCCAGTTGCTGCTCGCGACGCGCGCCCTCGGCATGCGCCTCAACGCGGCCGCTGCCGACTACGCCGCGGTGCACCGGGCGTTGCTGGCCGGCTCGCTCGGCTTCGTGGGCCGGCATGATGAGGCCGGTGTGTATCGGGGCGCCCGCAACCTCAAGTTCCGCATCTTTCCGGGATCCGTGCTGGCCAGACGGCGATCCGGCGGTACCGGCGCGAGCGGCCGGCCGGGGAAGGGCGGCGGTGCGGGTCCGAAGTGGGTCGTCGCGGCGGAGATCGCGGAGACCGGCCGCACCTACGCGCGCTGCGCCGCCCGCGTCGAGGCGCGCTGGATCGAGGAGGCGGCCGGGAGCCTACTGCGCCGCACCCACTCGGAACCGCATTGGGACACACGCCGGGGGGAGGCGATGGCGTTCGAGCGGGCCACGCTGTATGGGCTGCCCGTGGTGGAACGGCGGCCGGTCCGCCTCGCGCCCATCGACCCGGAGGCGGCACGGGAACTGTTCGTCCGCCACGCCTTGGTGGGGAGCGCTGACGGCGTGGTGCGGTCCGGCCGGCATCCGCGGCCGGCGTTCCTCGACAAGAACCTCGCCCTCGTGCGCGGGATCGTGGAACTACAGGCCAAGGGGCGCCGCACCGACGTGCTGGCGACGGCGGACGCCCAGGCGGCCTTCTATCTCGAACGGCTACCGGAAGAGGTGTCGAGCATCGCCGGACTCACCGCCTGGCTGGGGCGGGCCGACGCGGCGGCGGTCGAGCGTTTGGTCATGCGGGAAGCGGACGTGCTTGCCCGTACCGACGCGGTCGTGGCGGACGCGGACTTCCCTCCGGTGCTGCGCCTCGAAGGATTGGAGCTGCCGCTCAAGTACCGCTTCGCACCCGGGGAGCCCGACGACGGCGTCTCCGTCCGCGTCGACCTGGGCGTGTTGCCCCACCTCCGGCAGGGACCCCTCGACTGGCTCGTGCCCGGTTTCTTGGAGCAGAAGTGCGCGGAACTCATCAAGGCGCTGCCGAAGTCCGTGCGTCGGCGTTTGGCGCCGGTGCCGGACAAGGCCCGCGCGATGAGTGCCGTCCTGCTGCGGCCGGAGCGTTATCGGCAGGGGGGCTTGCTGGCCGCGCTCGCGGAGCGGATTGAGGGGGACTACGGCGTGACCGTCGGGTCCACCGACTGGCGGCCGGAGGCGATTTCCCCCTTCCTGCGCCTGAACGTGCAGGTGCGCGGTGCGCGGGGACGGGTCCTGGACCAGGACCGCGACGTCGCGGCGTTGCAGGCCCGGCTCCTGGCGCGCGTCGAGCGAGGTGCCGCGGCGGCGCGGGAAGGCTACGAGCGGCGCGGGCTCACGGCGTTTCCCGAGGACGGCGTGCCGGACACGGTGACACTGGACGGCCGCGCCGGCCGGGTACTCGCCTATCCGGCGCTGCGCGACGACGGGGACCGGGTGGACTTGGTGCTGTTGACCCACCGCTCCAGCCAGCGCGCCACCAATCGGCGCGGCTACAGCCGCATGGCGCTTCTGGCCGACGGGCGCCGCACGCGGCGCCAGCGCCGGGAGATCGAGGGTGAACGCACGATGGCGCTGCACTATGCGACCCTTGGACCCCGGCAGCGGCTCGTGGACGAGTTCCTGCTTGCATCCGCCTGGACGTGCTTCTTTGCCGGGACCGCCCTCCCCACGACCGCCGCGGCGTTCCGCCAGGCCCTTGCGGAAGGGGATGGCCGCCTGGCGTCCACCTGCCGGGAACTCGTCGCTGCGGGCCGCGAGATCCTCGCATGCCGCTTCGACGCCGTGCGCGAACACTCGGCGCTCGACTCCCCGGCGTTCCGCGCCAGCCGGGCGGACATCGCGGCGCACATCGAGCGTCTCGTGCCGCCCGACTTCCCCAATCGCATCCCGCCGGAACGCATGGAGGACGTCCCGCGCTACCTCAAGGCAATCGCCTATCGCGCCTCGCACCTACAGGGGCGCGTGCGCCGGGACGTCGATGCCATGGAGGAGGCGGCACGCTGGCAGGCCCGCCTCGACGCCCTGGCCGAAGCCCTCCCGGAAGCAGCAGCAGTGGCCGAGGCGCGCTACCTACTCGAGGAGTACCGCGTCGCCCTGTTCAGCCAACCGATCGGAACGCGTGGAAAAATCTCTGCGGAACGCCTCGCCCGCGTGTTCGAACCCCTGGAGCGCCAGGCGGGACTCCGTTGACGCCTCCCGATCGGCGCCTCCCGCCTCCCAGATCGGGACGCCTCCCAGATCGGGACACACCCGAAATCCGCCCCACATGGTTTCGGGGCGATCTCGCACAACATCTGTGGCAAGTAACTGACAGACAGGCCCCGGCGGCGGGCCGTAGTGTTTGCGGCATGGCGATCCGGCACGACGAAGCGTTCAAGTTCCTGTTCGACCTGCCGGAGGTGTGCGCGGACGCGCTGCGGGCGGCGGCGCCGGCGCTGTGGCCGCACGTTGATCCGGCGACGGTGCGCAGCCTGCGCGTGGGGGACAGCGTGGCGGCGGACCTGAGCAAGCGCGTCGGCGACGCGCTGTTCGGCGTCGCGTTGCGCGGCGGCGCGTTGCCGGACGGGCGGCGGGCCGAGTTGGTCGTGCCGGTGGAGTTCCAGTCCGCGCACGACGCCGGCATGGCCGGGCGCATGCGCGAGTACGCCGCGCTGCAGTTGGACACGCTGGGGCGGCAGGGGATGATTCCGCCGGACGGGGCCTTGTTGCTGCCGCTGGTGGTGTACGACGGCGCGGGGCCGTGGACGGCGGCGGACGGCCTGGCGCTCCTGCGGGGGCTGGCGCCGGAGGTGGCGGGGTTGCTGGCGCCGTACCAGCCACAGGGCTATGTACTGCTTGACCTGGCGCGGTCGCGGGCGGACGATTGGGGCGAGCACAACCGGCTGCGGGCGGTGGCGCGGCTGCTGCGCGCGGCTTCGGCGGAGGCGTTGGCGGCGGCGCTGGCGGAGGAGTTCGCGCGCTTCGCGGGTCCGTCGCACCGGCCGCTCCGCGAGGCGCTGCACGCGTGGGCGGGTGAGTTGTGGAGCCGGTGGCCGGGCGCGGGTGCGTTGCCGCCATTGGGCGAACTGGAGGGCGGGGAGACCACGGACATGACGAGCATAGCGGAGGCGCGGGTTGCGGAGTGGATGGCCGAGCACGTCGAGCGGCCGCTCGCGGAGGCCCGTGCGGAGGGCCTCGGGCGCCAGCGGGCACTGTTGTCCCGCCAGGCGACGCGGCGCTTCGGGGACGAGGCTGGCCGGGCGGTGGCGGAGGCCGTCGCCGACATGGAGGACGCTGCGGCCCTGGAGGAGGTGGGCGACCTGATCGTCGACTGCCCCACGGGCGAACGGCTACTGGACGCATTGACCAACGGACTTTCCCGGCACCCCTGAACCGTCCCTGAATGGCGTGCGTTTTGTTGGTGACGCTCCCGTATAGGGGGTATTACAATCGCTCGGACCGACGGCCTGGAATCGGTTTCGGGAGGGCACGGGTGGCGCCGTGTTTCCGTGACTGTCGGAGAGCGCCGAACACCAACAGGTAAGGAGTGTTTCCTATGACGAGCCTCAAGAAGAAGACCATCGCCGCTGCCATCAGCGCGGCCTTCGCCGCCGCCATGACCGGCGCGACGGTGAACGCGGACGAGAATCCGTTCGCGGCCGACGGTGACGGCTACGACCTCCTCGCGACCAACCACGGCGACACCGACGACGGTGACGGCGAGGGCGAGGGCCAGTGCGGTGAAGGCCAGTGTGGCGAGGGCCAGTGCGGCGAAGGCGACAAGGACGACGGCAGCGACGACGAAGCCTAGGGAACCTCTGAACAAGTCCGTCCATGGACTTGTTCAGGTCGCAAGCCAAAAGCGCGGTTTCGGCTTGCTCCACAGATTCAATGGCTTACGCCATCGAGTCTGGCGGCATGTCCGTGTGCCGCACTAGGGAAGGTCTTGTTCAGACCTTCCCTAGGGGGCCGCGCCGTAGGACGGCGCGGGCGCGTAGGCTGGCGGGGTTGGGCCGCGAGCGGAGCCGTAGGCGACGGTTGCGGGGCGCTAAGGAACGTCTGAACAAGCCCGTCCATGGGCTTGTTCAGGTCGCAAGGCAAAACGCGGTTTCGCCTTGCTCCGCAAATTCAATGGCTTACGCCATCGAATTTGGCGGCACGTCCCTGTGCCGCGCTAGGGAAGGTCTTAATCAGACCTTCCCTAACCCTCCCGAAATCGGGCAGCCCCGCGGGAGCCCTTCCCGCGGGGCACCCGCCTCTTCCTCCATCTTCCACCCGCCTCCTCGACCCTCCCGATGACCGCCGGTCTCGGACTCCGCCGCGGCATGTTCGACGACCTCGAACGGCATCGCCGCGACATTGAGCAGGCGGTCGACTTCCTGGAGGTCGCCCCCGAGAACTGGATCGGCGTCGGCGGCCGTCTCGGCCGCGCGTTTCGCGAGTACACCGAGCGCTTCCCCTTCGTATGCCACGGGCTCTCGCTCTCCCTCGGCTCGCCGGCGCCCCTGGACATCGACTTCGTGCGCGAGGTCAAGGCGTTTCTGGACACCCACGGCATCGAGGTCTACTCGGAACACCTGAGCTATTGCAGCGATCACGGGCACCTCTACGACCTGATGCCCATCCCGTTCACCGAGGAGGCCGTCGACTACGTGGCGGGGCGCATCCGCCGGGTGCAGGACATCCTGGAACGGCGGATCGCCGTGGAGAACGTGTCCTACTACGCGGCCCCGGGCCGGGAGATGGACGAACTCGCCTTCGTGAACGCCGTCCTGGAACGCGCCGACTGCCAACTCCTGCTCGACGTCAACAACATCCACGTCAACAGCATCAACTTCGGCTACGACGCGACGGACTTCCTGGACGGCATGGCGGGCGAGCGCGCCGCCTACATCCACGTGGCGGGGCACCGGGTAGAGGCCCCGAACCTGCGCATCGACACCCACGGCGCCGACGTCATCGACGAAGTGTGGACGCTCCTCGCGCGGGCCTACGAGAACTTCGGCGTCCTGCCCACGGTGCTCGAACGCGACTTCAACTACCCGCCGGTGCCCGAACTGCTGCGCGAGGTGGGGACCATTCGTGCAGCGCAGGAACGGGCGTCGAGCCGTCCCGCCGCAAGGCCGCACAACGCGGCGCGTGCGGTCTCCAGCCACGGGACGATGGGCGGACCGGGCGCGTTCGGGTCCGTCCAGCGCGCCTTCGCCGCCCACGTCCGCGACCCGGACCGCAACCCTGTGCCGCCTGGCGTGGATGCCGGGCGCATGGCCGTCTACACCGGCCTCGTCCACCGCAACATCGAGGGCTTCCTCGCGCGGACGTTCCGCACGGCGCGGTCCGTGCTGCCCGACGCGCGCTGGCGCTCCGCCGTGGGCGATTTCATTGCCCGCCACGCGTCGCGGTCGCCGTACTTCCGCGACATCTCCACGGAGTTCCTGCGGTATCTCGAGACCGAACGCGACGTGCCGGAAGACCCGCCGTTCCTGGCGGAGCTCTGCCATTACGAATGGAGCCGGCGTTCCCTGGACCAATCCGACGCGACCCTCCCCGAGGCCGTGCCCGCCCCGGCGTTGCTCGACGCGCGCCTGGTGCTGTCGCCGCTCGCCTGGCCCCTGCGCTATCGGTTTCCCGTGCACCGCGTCGGGCCCGACCACCAGCCGGAGACCGACCCGGACACGCCGACGTGGCTGATCATCTACCGGGATCGCGAGGACCGCGTCCGCCACCTGGAGTCGAATGCCGCGACGACCCGGCTGGTGGCGCTGCTAGGCGAGCATGATCGCGCCGGAGAGGCCTTGGCGGCCCTCGCGGACGAACTCGGCCGCGACGTCACGCAGCTGCGGGCGTTCGGCGAGGACATCCTGCGGCGCTTGGTGGACGCGGACGTGCTGGTGCCCGTTGCCGACGCCTGAATCCGCTCGTCGGCGGACCTGCCGGAAACGCGCCTCCGGTGGGCTTGGGCGGCTGCTCCGACGATGGTTTCCGAACGGTTGTTGTCCACGCGGCAAAGGAGTAGGGTTCGCGTCCCATCGTTCGCCCTGCACGGAAACGAGATGTCCATCGTGGTGATGGATGACGACGAGCGCACGGCTGCATCGTTGGTCCAACGCCTCTGCGAACTCGGCTACGACGCGACCCGAGGGCGCGTGGCCCAACTCGCGGGCATCGACACCATCGAACTGTTCGTCTGCGGCTTCCACGGCGGCGACGCCCTAGCGTCCCTGGTGCGGCCCTTCGCGAACCGCCTCGACCGGCTCCCGGCGGTGTTGGCCTGCGTCGCGACCCCGGCTGCGGAGGATCTGGCAACGGCCATGGCACTCGGGTTCACCGACGTGCTGCCTTGGCCCGGGGCGCCGGATGGTGCCGTCGCAGAGGTGGTGGAGCGCAATATCCGCCGTTCCCGCGCCCGGCGCGCCAACGATCCGCGCCTCTTCCGCGAACTCGGCGAGCTCGAGCGGGACCAACGTGCCGGCCGCTACATCCAGATGGGCATGCTACCCCCCAACCCGATGGCCCTCGACCACTATCGCCTGCGGCATCGCATCCACCCGTCGCTGCTGCTTTCCGGGGACTTCGTCGACTACTTCCGCATCACCGACGACCACTTCGTCTTCTACATCGCGGACGTCTCGGGGCATGGCGCGTCGTCCGCCTTCGTCACGGTCATCCTCAAGAACTTCTCGCGCCGGCTGCGGCGGGAGTACCGCCCGAGCATGCTGCGGGAGCCGGGCGAGATCCTCGTCGCCCTGAACCGCGAGATCCTGGAGAACCGCATCGACAAGCACGTCGCGATGTTCCTCGGGGTGGTCGACGTGCGCACCAATACCCTGCGCTACGCGAATGCCGGGCATTTTCCCCACGCCATCCGGGTGCGGGACGGCGACACGCGCCTGCTGGAGCTCTCGGGCAAGCCGGTGGGCTTGTTCCAGGACGTCGCGTACACCTCGGCTGGCGTGGAACTGGCCGAGGGGGACCACCTCGTGCTGCTCTCCGACGGCGTGCTGGAGGTGCTCCCGGAGGCGGGCCTCGCGGGCAAGGAGCACCGCATCCAGGAGGCGGCGGTCGAGTGCGGTGCGGACATCGACCGGCTGTGGTCGGCCCTTGGCGTCGATACGGCGGTGGCCGGCCCGGACGACATGACCTGCCTGATGGTCGCCTGCGGAGCCTGACGTGTCCGGCCGCATCCTCGTGGCGGACAGCGACGGCACGTACCTGCTGAAGTTCGTCGGCGACGTGCGCGTGAACCTGTGCGCCGCCGTGGACGGCTTCCTGGCGGACATGTACCGCGACGCGGGCTTCAAGTCCGTCGTGGTGGACCTGAGCCGCACGGAGGGGATCGACAGCACGTCCCTCGGCGTGCTCGCGAAGCTCTCCATCGCGGCCCGGGAGCGCTTCGGCTTCAAGCCGACGCTGGTGTCCACGAACTACGACATCACGCGCATCCTCACGACCATGGGGTTCGACGACATCTTCCACATCGTGGAGCGGCCGCTGGTGGAGGAGGCCCAGCTGGGCGAACTCCCACAGGCGGAGTCGACCCCCGAGGATTCGCGGCGCCGCGTGCTGGAGGCCCACCGCGTGCTGATGGGGATGAACGAGTCGAACGCCTCGGCCTTCCGCGATCTGGTCGCGACCCTGGAGGCCGCCCGGCCCGACGGCCAGGCCTGAGACCCAACCGGCGCCTAAGCGGCTTGGCGCAAGACCAAGTCCGCCGCGGCCTCCAGCACCTCGATCCCCGCCCGCGGATGCCGGGTCTCCTCGGAAAGGTGCCGACGCCAGGCCCGCGCGCCCGGCATGCCGTTGAAGAGCCCGAAGAGATGCCGGGCGATGTCGTGCAGACGCGCGCCGTCCTCGACCGCGCCGGCCGCATAGTCCGCGATGTAGCGTTCGAGCACGGCGCGTGGCCCCATCGGCGTCGGGGTCCCGAAGAGCCGTTGCTCCAGTTCTGCAAGCCACCAGGGATTGCGGTATGCACCCCGGCCGACCATGACGCCGTCCGCCCACGCCAACGCGCCGAGTACCCCGGCGGTGTCGCGCAACCCGCCGTTGACGATCACGGCCAGATGCGGGAACTCGTCCTTCAGGCGGCGGACGCGGCCATGGTCGAGGGGTGGCACCGATCGGTTCTGGGCGGGGCTCAGGCCCTCCAGCACGGCGATGCGTGCGTGGACCGCGAACGTGGCGGCGCCGGCATCGGCGCAGGCACCGACGAAGTCGCGCAGGAACGGATAGTCGTCGTGGCCGTCCACGCCCAGCCGGCACTTCACCGTCACCGGCACGGGGCTCGCGCCGCGCATCGCGGCGACGCAGGCCGCGACGCGGCGTGGGTCCGCCATCAGGCAGGCGCCGAACGCGCCCCGCCGGACCCGCGGCGAGGGACAACCGACGTTGAGGTTGATCTCGTCGAAGCCACGCTCCGCGGCGAGCACGGCGCAGCGGGCCAAGGCCCGGGGTTCGGACCCCCCAAGCTGCAGCGCCACCGGATGCTCGCTCGGGTCGAACGCGAGCACGCGGTCCGTGGGGCCGTGCAGCACGGTGTCCGCCGCCACCATTTCGGTATAGAGCCGCGCATGGGGCGCAAGCACGCGATGGAAGGCCCGGCAGTGCCGGTCCGTCCACGCCATCATCGGCGCCACGCAGAGGCGATGGCCGTGCGCCGGTGCTCCCAAATGGGTCGGCGACCGGTGCCGTGCGACCTTTGTGGATTTTTCCTCCATTATTTCTTCATTTTGGTCCACCGCATGTGTATGATCGCACCTCCCGCACCAGATTCGCACCGGAATCGGGCACGGGCGAAGCGCTGGTGCAGCGCGGGGGGACTAGGGGTGAGAGCGGCCGCGAAGGGCGGAAAGCCCGTCTAAAGGACGAAACAGCATGCTGTGTCAACGGACCATTCGAGCCCCGGCGTATGCCATCAGCGTGGGCGTCCACACGGGCAAGAAGGTCGCGATGACCCTGCGCCCCGCCCCGGCCGATACCGGCATCCGCTTCGTTCGGATGGATCTTGGGCGCCGCCCCCAAACGGTGCGCGCCCTGGCGAGAAACGTCTCCGACACCACCCTCTCCACCAGCATCCTCGAGAACGGCGTACAGGTCGCGACGGTCGAACACCTGATGTCGGCCCTGTGGGGGCTCGGCATCGACAACTTGGTGGTGGAGCTTTCCGACGAGGAAGTCCCGATCATGGACGGCAGCGCCGCGCCCTTCGTGCAGTTGATCGAGGGCACGGGCATCCTCGAACTGCCGGTGCCGCGCCGCTTCGTGCGGATCACCCGCGAGATCGAAGTCTCCCAGGGCGGTGCCACGGCGCAACTGCGGCCCTACGACGGCTTCCGCGCCGCCTATACGTTCGTGGCCGACCACCCCGTGTTCAACCGCTATCCCAAGCGGGTCGAGGTGGACTTCGCGGACACCTCCTACGTGGCCGAGGTCAGCCAGGCGCGCTCCTTCGGGCTCATCGACGAGTTGGAGAAGGCCCAGGCCATCAACCGCTGCCTGGGATCGACCCTGGAGAACGCGGTCGGCATCGACGACTCCCGCATCCTCAACACCGAGGGACTGCGCTACGAGGACGAGTTCGTCAAGCACAAGGTGCTCGACGCCATCGGGGATCTCTACCTGCTCGGCAAGCCGGTCATCGGCGCGTTCGAGGGGTACATGTCCGGCCACGCGCTGAACAACAAGCTGGCGCGGGCACTGCTGCGCTGCGACGACGCCTGGGAAGTCGTGACCGCCAACGAGGGCGCGGTGCCCGCCGCCGCGCTGGCGGCCTCGGCGCATTCCGCCGCGTCTCACTGACACGTTAGTCCCGCCGACCCGGCCAGGCCACCCGCCCACGGCCCGGTCGTGGCTTGATCCGATCACAAGCTCCCTCCCTCCGCGCCCGCCGGGGCCATCGGTCGCCGCCCCTATAATGCCGTTCCGCTTGCCATGTCCGGACCCGGTTTGACCGTTCGCACCCGCGTCGCCCCCTCGCCCACGGGCGACCCCCACGTTGGCACGGCGTATGTCGCCCTCATGAACCTCGCGTTCGCGCGACATCACGGCGGGCGCTTCGTCCTGCGCATCGAGGATACGGACCAAGCCCGGTCCACGCCGGAGTCCGAGGCGGCGATTCTGGCGGCGTTGCGATGGATCGGCATCGTTTGGGACGAGGGCCCCGACGTCGGCGGCGCGCATGGGCCGTACCGGCAAAGCGAACGCGTGGCGCTCCATCGCGAGCACGCGGAGCGGCTGGTGGCCCAGGGCGACGCGTTCCCCTGCTTCTGCTCCGCCGAGCGCCTGGACGCCCTGCGCCGGGAACAGCGGGAGCGGGGCGAGAATCCGGGGTACGACGGGCATTGCCTCGGCCTCGCGCCGGGGGAGGCGTCCCGGCGCATCCGCTCGGACGAACCGCACGTCATTCGCCTGCGCGTGCCCCGGGAAGGCGTGTGCCGCGTGGACGACCGCCTACGCGGAACCATCGAGATCCCCTGGACCCAGGTGGACATGCAGGTGCTCGTCAAGAGCGACGGGTTCCCGACCTACCACCTGGCCGTCGTCGTGGACGACCACCTGATGGGCATCACCCACGTGCTGCGCGGGGAGGAGTGGATCGGTTCCTTGCCGAAACATCAGCTCCTCTACCGTTGTCTCGGCTGGGCGATGCCGGAGCACGTCCACCTCCCGCTGCTGCGCAATCCGGACCGGAGCAAGCTCTCGAAGCGCAAGAACCCCACGAGTCTCCACTACTTTCGGGACGTGGGCTACCTGCCGCAGGCGCTCCGGAACTACCTCGGCCTCATGGGCTGGTCCATGCCGGACGAGCGCGAGATATTCTCCTTCGACGAAATGGCGGCGGAGTTCGACGTCGACCGCGTCGCGACGAGTGGGCCGGTGTTCGACCTCGAGAAGCTCAACTGGCTGAACGGACAGTACCTCCGCGGGCTTTCCCCGGAAGCGTTTGCCGAGCGCGTCTCGGACTGGGGCCTCGGGGGCAAGAAGGTCGCGCGGCTGTTGCCGTTGGTGCAGTCCCGCACCGAGCGCCTCATCGATCTCGCGCCGCAGCTCGACTACCTGCTCGGCGAGCGCGCCGCCGTCGGGATCGAGGACTTCGCCCACAAGACGCTCACCCCCGAGGACTGCCGCCGCATCCTGCATCACGTCCTGCGCGTCCTCGACGACTTGCCGGAAGTCACCGCCGACACCGTGCTCGCCCGCTGCCGGGCCCTGGCCCCCGGGATGGACCTGAAGTTCCGCGACCTCCTGTTCCCGCTGTTCGTGGCCGTCTCCGGCCGCGCGGTGGCGCTGCCGCTCTTCGACTCGATCGCCTTCCTCGGCCGTGACCTCACCCGGGCACGCATCCGCTCGGCCTTGGACGCGCTCGGCGGCATCTCGAAGAAGGAGGCGAAGCGTCTCGACAAGGCGTTCGCGGCGCTGGACGCGGGCGACTCGGCCGGCGGGGACTGACTCGGTGGCCGAACCCTTGGCCGCGCGCCGTTCCGATTGACACTTTCGAGGGGCGGCACGTACCATCGCGCCGCCGCGTGGGGCCATAGCTCAGCTGGGAGAGCGCGACAATGGCATTGTTGAGGTCGGCGGTTCGATCCCGCCTGGCTCCACCACCTCTTCTTCGAAGGGCCTGAAACCCCGATCAGCTTCCCGCCGCCCCGTTCCGGTACGGCGCCATGTCCATCCCCGGATAGCGCGCCGCCACGCCCGCGAGCGTCTCCTCCGTCCAATAGACATGCCCCGGTGCCGGGAATCCGAACGCCTGGCGCTCCTCCGGCGTGGCCGTCTCGATCCAGTCGCGAAACTCGGGCCGGATCGCCTCCGCGGACCAGCCCGTGATGCCGAGCCATTTCCACGCCGCCGGGGCGTAGGTGATGAACTGCCCGATGCGGCCGGCGTCTGCGTGGAACGGCGTGCCGCGGTGGAAGGTGCGCATGCTGTAGGCGAGCAGCGAGCCCGCCGGGACCGTCACCCGCACTTCGTTCTCGTAAATCGCCGGCCGCTCCTCGCGGGTGTAGTGGGCGGGCCAGCGGATGCGCTCCGGGTAGTGCTCCCAGGAACAGATGGCGGTGGGCGCACGGCTGGCGTCGACGTCCGTGTAGTAGAGGAGGTAGGCGGTCTGCCAGTACCCCGGGTCGAGGGGCGGATACGCCAGGGTGTGGTTGCCGAAGTCGCAGTGCATGATCTGGTCGCGGTCGGCATGGTGCCCCTTGCACTTCACGTGTAGCTGGGATTGTTCGCAGAAGAGGTCATCGTGCCCGGCCATCTCCGCGGCGAAGCGGCGTAGCTCGGGGTGCAGGGTGATGGCGTTCAGCGTCGTGCCGGCGTACGGAAAGCGGACGAAGCCCCGGCCCGGCTGCCACTTCGCGTTCCAATTCGGCGGCTTGCCACTCGTCGGATCGTCGCAGAACTCCACCCAGCCGGGCAGTATCTCAGTCAGTTCCGCGCGCGCCGCGGCCAGCTCGGCCGGCGTCAGGAAGTTCTCGACGATCACGTAGCCGTGACGCCGGTAGTGCGCGGCGTGGTGCGCTTCAAAGCTCATCGCGGCGGGTTTGCCCGCATCCGGTTTCCCCGCATAATGCGCCGCTTCCCACCACTCGGGAATCTTGCCTTCGTGAAACGCATCCTGGCGATTCTATCGCTTGCCGTGGCCGGCTGCGGCGGCGGGCCGCCGCCGGCGTCGTTCGAGTCCGTGCACGACGTCAAGGAGACGATGCGGTTCGTGCTCGATCCCGCAGCCGACGTGATCTGGGATTCCGCCGGGGAGATCATCACCGCCGATGGCGTCGAAGACCTCGCGCCCACGACGGAGGAGGGCTGGCTGCGGGTGGCCCACGCCGCGGCGGTCGTCGCGGAGTCCGGCAACCTCATGATGATGCCGGACCGGGCCGTCGACCAGGCCGAATGGGCCGAGATCTCCCGGGGCCTCGTGCGCGCCGGCATCCAGGCTCGGGACGCCGCGGAGGCCAAGGACGCCGAGGCGCTCTTCGTGGCCGGCGGGCATCTCTACAACGTCTGCGTCGCGTGCCATCAGCAGTACTGGATGGATCGGCCGGTGCGTCCGGGAGCGCCGTGAGAGTACTCGTCTGCGCGTTTCTCCTGCTCGGGGCTTCCCTGCTCGCGGGCCCAGCCGCGTGGGGACACGCCGTCTCGGACTCGGACGCGCTCTTCGTCGAGCGCATCGACGGTCCCGCGGTGGCGCCCTTCCTCTATCTCGGCGCCAAGCACATGGTCACGGGCTACGATCACCTGCTCTTCCTGGTCGGGGTGATCTTCTTCCTCCATCGGCTCCGCGACGTGGCGCTCTACGTCACGCTCTTCACGGTGGGCCACAGCATCACGCTGCTCGCCGGGGTGCTGGGCGGCTGGCAGGTCAATCCCTGGGTGATCGACGCGATCATCGGCCTGTCCATCGTCTACAAGGCGTTCGAGAACATGGATGGCTTCCGCCGCGTGTTCGGTGTCGCCCCGGACACCCGCGCCGCCGTGCTGGTCTTCGGGCTGTTTCATGGGCTCGGGCTCGCGACGAAGCTGCAGGAACTGGTGCATTCCGAGAATGGACTTCTGGTGAACATCGTGAGCTTCAACGTCGGCGTTGAGCTCGGGCAATTCACGGCGCTCGCGGCGGTGCTCGGGCTGCTGGTCCTCTGGCGCAACCGGGCGAGCTTCGCGCGCCACGCCTTCGCGACGAACGCCGTCCTGATGGCCGGGGGCTTTCTACTCGCGGGCTACCAGCTCGGTGGATTGTTCCTCTCCCCGGCATGAGCCCGGCATGAGTTCGCCAACCCCCGAAGGGCCGTCCGCGGTCCGCATCCTCGTGACCTCCGCAGGCGCGGCGGTGATGGCCGTTGCCGTGCTGTTCACGGTCGTGCTGCCGGCGGAGTTCGGCTTCGATCCCCTCGGCACGGGTGGCGCGCTCGGCGTCGCCGGGCTCTCCCGGGACGTGACGAGTACACTGGCGCGCCAGGAAGGCCGGTTCCTGACGGACGAAGCACGCTTCACCCTGTCGCCGTTCGAATCGGTGGAGTACAAGTACCGGTTGGAGGAGGGGGACAGCATGCTCTACGACTGGACGGCGACCGGCGAGGTGCTCTACGAACTGCACAGCGAGCCGGACGGCGCCGCGCCTGGCTACGCGGAATCCTTCGACCGGGCGCGGGCCGAGGGGGGCGCCGGCGCGTACGTCGCGCCGTTTCCGGGCATTCACGGCTGGTTCTGGGAGAACCGGGGGGAGGCGGACGCGACGCTGACGCTGCGGACGGCGGGGTTCTACTCCACCGCTTTCGAGTTTCGCGATGGCGGGCGTTTCGAGCGGCCGATCAAGGGACACCCGGCGAACGAAGCCATGGCACCGTGAGGGAGGAACGCGGGTAAATGTCCCTGCTGCCGTTCTGTGAGTGGCTGGCCGAGACGGCCTGGAGCATCGCGCTGCGCGAGTCCCTCTGGGCCTATCCGATCATCGAGTCGACACACGTGGTGACGCTGCTGCTCTTCGCCGGCACCGTCATGATGGTGGACCTCCGGCTCCTTGGCCTCGCGTTCCGGGACGTGCCGGTGTCGGAGATGAACGCGCGGCTGTTGCCCTGGACCGTGGTGGGCGCCGTCATCATGATCGCGACGGGCGTGCTCCTCTTCTACGCCATTCCCGTGCGCACCTACCAGAGCGTCTGGTTCCGCATCAAGGTCGTGTTCCTGGTGGCGGCAGCCATCAACGTCTGGATCTTCCACAAGCGCGTGCAGCGTGACCGAGAGCGCTGGGACAACAATCCGAAACCGCCCCTCGCGGCCCGCGTCTCGGCCGCGGCGTCCCTCGTGCTGTGGTCCGGGATCATCGTGTTCGGCCGGATGATCGCCTACAACTGGTTCGACTGTTACCGGCCGCAGTCGGACTTCGTCTATTGGCTCGCGGGGTGCGTCGTGGAGGCCCAGGCATGAACTGGCTGGAGGTCTTCGACGCGATGGAGCGCACGGCGGTCGGCCAGGCGATCCGCGAGTCGCTATGGCTCTTTCCCGCCATCGAGGCCGTGCACCTATTGGGTCTCGGCCTGCTCGGCGGTTCGCTACTGATGGTGGACCTGCGCCTGCTTGGCGTGGGCCTCCGAAGTCGCGCCCCGCGCCTGGTCCTCGCCGACGCCCGGCCCTGGTTCCTGGCCGCGCTGGCGACGATGTTCGCGACGGGCATCCCGCTCTTCCTCTCCGAAGCCATCAAGTGCTTCTACAACTACTCCTTCTGGGTGAAGATGATCGGATTGGCGACGGGGTTGGTCTTTACCTTCGCGATCAAGCACCCGCTGGTGCGCCGCGATCCGGGCCGGTTGTTGGGGGCGTTGCTCGGAATCGTCTCGATCTGCGTCTGGTTCACCGTCGCCGCCGCGGGGCGTTGGATCGGGTTTTCAGGCTGACGCTCGGGGGGCTACGCGACGAAGGCCCGTCCTTGGCGTGCGGGCGCCGGGGCCACTACACTGCGGACGTCGCCGGCATCCCCCGGATGGTCGGCGGCTCCGGCAACGTTGAACACGAGGAGGCTGGGTGACAGCACAGGCACGGGACGCCGCCATCGTCGGCATCCACGAATACCCATCCCGCGACGTCGAGGGCAAGGTCGCCCCGATGCACATCAAGGCCCGCTCGGCCGCCGCGGCCCTCGCGAATGCCGGGCTGACCTGGCGCGACGTGGATGCCATCTATGACGCGGCGGAGGGCGGCGCGAGCGGCCTCTCCATCGCCGAGTATTTCGGCATCCGGCCGAACGTCATCGACACGACCGCGGTAGGCGGCAGCTCCTACGAGTTCCACGCGGCCCACGCCCGGCGTGCGATTCGCGAGGGCAAGGCCCGCGTCGCGCTCCTGACCTACGGCTCCACCGCGCACAGCAACGTGGCCCGCATCGGCGCGGGCGGGCGCGGCGGCGGCGTGTACCCGGCGGACAACCTCGAATCCTTCGCCGGCATGACGCTCATCGCGAACTACGCCATGTCCGCCCGGCGGCACATGTTCGAGTACGGCACGAGCAGCGCGCAACTCGCCGAGATCTCCACCGCGACCCGCCATCACGCGATGCGCAATCCCGAGGCCGTGCAGGCCATGCATGACCTCGAGTTCCTCGACATCCGCGAGACCACCATCGACGACGTGGTGAGCTCACGGATGATCGCCGACCCGCTGCACCTGCTCGAATGCTGCATGATCTCGGACGGTGGCGGCGCGGTCGTCATCGCCGCGCCGGACGTGGCCCGGGACTGCGCGAAGCCGCCGGTCTGGATCCTGGGCACCGGCGAGGCCACCCGCTATCCCGAGATCGGCGGCGACATCACCACCAGCGCGGCGGTGCAGTCGGGACCGATGGCCTTCGGCGAGGCCGGCGTGACCCCGGCCGAGATCGACATTGCGATGATCTACGATTCCTTCAGCATCACCGTCCTCACGATCCTGGAGGACCTCGGCTTCTGCGCGAAGGGCGAGGGCGGCGCCTGGGTCGAGGGCGGCCGGCTGCGCTTCGACCGGGACGACGGCCCCGCCCTCAACACCGACGGCGGCGGACTCTCCTCGAACCACCCCGGCATGCGCGGCCTCTTCCTGCTGATCGAGGCCGCCCGCCAGTTGCGCGGCGAGTCCTGCTCCCAAGTCCCCGGCGCGCGCCTCGCCGTCGCCCACGGCAACGGCGGCATGCTCGGCAGCCGCCATACGGGGGGCACCATCGTTCTTGCCGGAGAGACCGTCGCAGGAGAAAGTCCATGAGCGAACCCACGCGACCCCTGCCCCGCGTCGACGAGCCCGACACCGCCGACTTCTGGGCCGGCACCCTCGACAAGGAACTCCGCTACCAGCGTTGCGACGACTGCGGGACCGTGATCTGGCACCCGCGCGCGCACTGCACCGGCTGCCTCGACGGGCAGCTAACCACCCACGTCGCCTCGGGGCGCGGCACCGTCTACTCCTACAGCATCGTCCGCCAGAGCTACCACCCGTTCTTCCGGGCGCGGGCGCCGTACGTCGTGGCGTGGGTCGATCTCGAGGAAGGCCCACGGCTGCTCTCGAACGTGGTCGGCGTGGACGTGGACGCGGTCACCTGCGGGATGCCGGTCGAGGTGGAGTGGGAGGAGCACGAAACGTGCTCGATCCCTTTGTTCAAGCCGCGTTAGCGTAGTCTCGGAGGATCGTTGAGCCGAGGCTCTCCGCCCCATGATACGGGATGGCTTGACGCAGGCGAGTTTCCCAACAATACTGTTGCCAACGTATCTGTTGGCAAGAGTCAGGAGTCATGGCGCTAAGGAAAGCCGGGGCGAACTGGGTGGACGGCGACCGGTTCTTTGATCGGGAACCGGAACTGCAGGCGCTGACCGAGCGCGTTCACGATCAGGTGCATACTTTGCTCACGGCGCAGCGCCGGATGGGCAAGACCAGCTTGGCGCGGGAGCTGCTGCGGCGTCTCTCGGCAACGGGCCAGTTCAACACCGTTTTCGTCGATCTCGAAGACGCAGGGAATGCTGCGGACGCCATCTCGGAGATGAGCGTGGCGCTTGCCCCGATCCAAGGCGTTTGGACGCGGCTCAGGTCGGGATTTTCGCGTCGCATTCAGGATGTTGGCGAACGGATCGAGGGCATCGAGCTGCGCGAGTTGAAGGTGAAGCTGCGTGCGGAAGTCGACCCCGGCAGTTGGCGTATCCGAGGGGACGAGCTCTTTTCCGCCGTGGCGGCTAGTGACCTGCCGTTGGTCATGGTCATCGATGAGCTTCCGATCTTGGTAAGTCGCATGCTGCGCGGCGATGGCGATGGAATCACGCCAGTGGGCAAGTCGGCGGTCGACGACTTCCTCAGTTGGCTACGCAAAGTCGGTCAGACCCATCGCGGCGAAGTGCGCTTCATCCTGTCGGGTAGCGTCGGACTGGAGCCGATTCTCCAGCGGGCCGGCTTGTCGGCCCATGTCAACATCTTCTCGCCCTATGAACTGAAGGCGTGGAGCGAACAGACCGCCGTCGAGTGTCTGAACGAGTTGGCCGAAACCTACGGGCTGCAAGTGCCGGATGTGGTTTGGCGAGAGGCTTGCAGCCGGATGCGATCCTGCGTGCCGCATCACGTCCAGCAGTTCTTCAGCCTACTGCATGAGCGTCTCGGCTGGATGGGCAAGACGGAGGCCGAAACCGAAGACGGTCGCCGCGTCTACGAGGAAGACCTGCTTGGGGTGCCGGGGCAGGCACATCTGGAGCACTACGAGACGCGGTTGCGGCTGGTGCTCGGCGAGGACGAATATCGGACGGCCTTGGAGTTGTTGACGGAGGCGGCGTCAAGCGCGGGACGGTTGTCGCACGCCATGGTGTCCCTGTATCTCCAATCTCCACCAAAAGCGACTGGACCGGCTTCGGCTTCCGTGGAGCAAGTGCTCCACCTGCTACAGCACGATGGCTATTTCACGAGCGATGGCGATGCAGGGTACCGTTTCACGTCTGGATTGCTCGAGGAGTGGTGGCGGGCGCGACATGCCCGGCACTTCGTCCCCATCGCGAAACGCCGGGCGCAGCGATGACCGCCGTCGTGCGGAAGTACAACCCGGGCTTCGCCAGCGACGAGGAACTCGTCCAGTCGTTCTGCGCCCGTAAGGCGGAGCTCGAGTCCGTGGTCCAGACCCTGCGCGAGTGCACGGAGAACTCCAATCCCCATCTCCTCGTCATCGGTCCGCGGGGCAGCGGCAAGACGACGCTCCTCCTGCGCGCGGTGGCGGAGGTTCGGCGCGACGAGGAGTTGTCGTCCCGCCTTCTCCCGGTCGTTTTCCCCGAGGAGAGCTACCGCGTGTCCACCTGCGGCGAGTTCTGGTTGGAGTGCCTCGCGCACTTGGCCGATGAGGCGCCGGCGGATCAGGACGGACCGGACCTACGCCGGAGCTGGGAGGAGCTACGCACCGAGCGGGACGACCGGACACTGGAGCATCGCTGCTTAGCCGCAGTGCTGGGTTTCGCGACACGGGTCGGCAAGCGGTTGGTCCTAGTGGTCGAGAACCTCAACATGCTGTTCGCCGACATGGCCGACGCCGATGCGGGATGGCGTCTCCGTCACACCCTCCAAACGGAACCGCGCATCATGCTGCTCGCGAGCGCCACGAGCCGGTTCGATCAGATCGACAACCCGGACCAAGCACTATACGAACAATTCGCGGTGCGGACGTTGCGGCCCCTGGGAACCGAAGAGTGCGCCGGGCTCTGGGAGACGGTCACCGGCACCCCGCCCGAGTCGAACGCTATCCGGCCGTTGGAGATCCTGACTGGCGGCAGCCCGCGCCTGCTGGCCATCGTGGCCCGTTTCGGTGCCGGGCTCTCCTTCCGGGAGTTGATGGACGACTTGCTCAACTTGGTGGACGAGCACACCGAGTACTTTAAGAGCCATCTCGAGGCCTTCCCCGCGCAGGAGCGCCGGGTCTATCTCGCGCTCGCGGAACTGTGGCGGCCGGCCACGACTCGAGAGATCGCCGACGGCGCCCGCATCGACACCAACAAATGCAGCGCGTTTCTGAAGCGGCTTGTGGATCGGGGCGTGGTCGCGGTGTCCGGTGGTACGTCCCGCCGCAAGCGCTACTACCTCACGGAGCGCATGTACAACATCTACTACTTGCTGCGGTCTCGACGGGGGAAGGACGCCGTCGTGGAGGCGCTGATCCAGTTCATGGCCGCCTTTTATTCCCCACGGACGCTGTGGGACGTCGCCGAACGACTGCGTGCAGAGACTAGCCGGAGGGGGTTTGATCCAGTGCTCCGTATGTGCGCACTCGACCGGTTGCTTGAGCTGCCGGAGTTAGACGGACCGATAGTTGCCGAGTCGCTCAAAGGAGTCGCCGCGATGTTGAACCTAGGGATTCCCGTTTTGGCGATTGACGGGTGTGATCGCGTCCTTGCGCGGATCGGCTCGCGGGCAACCGAGGCTCTCGGAATGCGCAAAGCGTTTGCGCTGCAGTTGAAAGCCGACGCACTGGGGGCACTAGGGAAGTGGGATGAGGCGTTGGCCACTTGTGATGAAGCAGTGGACGGCCTGCGGGCCGCTAAGTCACCTGAGCTTATGAGTGCGCTGATTCACAAGAGCATGCTATTGACCGCGATGGGACGGACGGACGAGTCTCTGGTCGCTTGCCACGAGGCGGTGCGAAACACCCATTTGGTAGCTCCGGCTGCGGCCCGCGTGATACAGGGCGTCGCACTTGCTGCCGAGGCGCTGGCCTTGGCAAGAGCCGGCCGAACGGCCGAAGCGCTCAATGCATGCGAGAACTCAAGGCCCTGCCTAGAAGACGGCGGCGCGACATACCTAGCGGGACTGACCTTGGTTCACGGGATACTGCTTGCGGATGTAGGGCGGGAAGGGGAGGCGCATGAGCGGCTGGTGGACGCTCTGGAGCGGCTAGCGTATGAGACGTCCAGGGACGTGAGGGAGGCCACGGCGCTTGGGCTCTATGCCCTGGGGCTGCTGGAATTGCGACGTGGTCGCGCCGCCGAGGCCAAGGAGTTCGCGACGATGGCCGCAGGGCTCTGCGAAGGCCTACGGGCCCTACGACCGGCATTGCTGTTGGCTGCGGCTAGGGCGCAGCTGGGCGATCCGAGTTACAGTGGAATGGCAGCCGTGGCGGAGGATCTTCCTGAACCGAGTGAAGTGTCCGGCGACGTGCTTGAGTTGTTGTGGCGGCTGGCTCCCGACGTTGGGCGGGACGCGATGATTGACCTGATCGAGAGGTCTGGCTCCGCAGACCTCCTGCTCCCCATCACCACAGCCCTCCACCAAGAACTCGGCCACGAGACGCACGTCGCAAAGGAAGTCGACGAAGTCGCCCAAGACGTCCGCCGCTCCTTGGATTCCTACCGACTGGCAAACCACTCCTGAAGAGTAGCTCGTAGCCGGCCGAAGGCACGATCCGCGCAATGTCGGGTACTGGCGCGCTCAGCGATCTGCCGGTAGATCGAGGATGATCGAGGCACTCTGGCCTCTCTTGCCGCCCACTCGACGGCGGCCTTGGGATCAGGAGGTTTCGGCGCACCCGGCGGCCAAAGCCCTCGCGCTTGGAGCGCCTGACGCAGGGGTGGCTGGCGTCCTTGCCAACCCAGTGCGGCATCGACATGGGGAGACGGGTTCCATACCCAAGACTCCAACTCTGGTTGGATCACAATGGGCACCGTCCACGGCGCGAGGCCCAGCGGTTTCAGACGGGCTTCCATTTGTTGTTCCAGCGCACGCGCCGAGTCCGCAGGCACGCCTTCCCAAGCGTAGTCGAGCACCACGAGCCCGTGCTCTGCCTCGGACCTGAACCCAACCAGCAGGTCTTCCGGGCTGTAGTAGCAGCCTGGGTCGCGGTTCGGATGCACGAGCACTTCGGCGGCGATCTCGCGGATGCCCAGTGATTGCGGACGCGAGAGCAGTTCCGACACCGCCGCCTCCATGTTCTTGTCGGCGACGAGGCAGATCAGGTCGAGATTCACAGAACGCCACTGGCCATCAAGGTCCCGAGATCGGTGCTGCCCTGCCAGTTCTTGAGCCGGGGATGCTCATCACCCGGGACCACGGTGGTGCCTGCTTCCGGCGTCCATCCGAAGCAGAGTACGTCCCGTGGCTCCACCATTGCTGCGATCAGGGGAGAGTGTGTAGCCAGGAGAATCTGACGGTCGTACGTGGAGGAAAGCGATTGGATCACCGTTTCCAGGGCCTTGGGATGTATGCCGTTCTCCGGTTCCTCGATGACGCATGGCCCCGACGTTGACGGTGCGTACGCGAGACTGGTCAGTGCCAACAAGCGCAGCGTCCCTTCGGACACGAGCCACGAAGGTGCCTCCAAGCCGTTGCGGTACTTGACCACCGCGTAACGGTGGTGATCCTCGGGCCGTTCGTGCGTTCGTACGTCCGCGATTTCTGGCAATGCCTCCCGAACGTGCTGGATCCACTGCTCGTAACGGTTCGCTTCCTCGTGCTTGAAATGGTGCAGGAAGTTCGCGAGATTGCCACCGTCGCGGCCCAACCCCACCACGGTGCTTGGGGGACTCGGGTCGCGGAGCGCTTGGCCGGACAAACACACGCGCTGCAAGGGTGCGAGCAGTTGGCACAACCAAGTGAGAATGGGAAAGCCGCAGTCCGGTCCGTACTCGGGCAACCATGCCCGTTTGCCTTCGCCCGAGCGGCGTCGAACGGAATGGGGGGGCTTGTGGCGATCTCCGGGGTATTCGATGCGGTGCATCGATCGGGTAGCGTCCGGCCCGGCGGACATCGCGAATGACCAGCCCCGCGGGCCGGGGTCGTCGCTGACGGCTAGACGTTCGTCCGGGATTGGCAGGCATAGATCTTCGGCGGCGGCCTCCTCCCCTAGTAGCACGGTCTCGACGGTGACTCGGGGTGGCCCACCGACGTCAATCACGACCTCGTAGCGGCACGCACTATAGCGGTGCCCCGGAATCCCATCGCGGAGTTCCTCTGGGATGCTTGCCTCAAGGGCCAACTCGAACCGCTCGCCGCCTCGCATCCAAGTAAGATGCTGGGGGTCCGGAGCCCGCATCGGCACGTCCAGGCGATGATCGCCATAGATCGCGCCCTCAACAGAAGTCTGCTGTAGATCGCACAGAAACCCGAGGGCGTCTGCCAGGGTGGACTTGCCGCTGCCATTCGGCCCGAGAAGCACCTGAAAGGGCCGCAAACGCTGGGACACGTGGCGCAGGCTCCGATAGTGGAACGCCTCGATTCGGGAAATCGAGCCTGGGATGAAAGACTCATCCACGACGAGGTCGACGCTTGGTACGGAACATCACGGCAACGTACCACATCGCGTGACAGCCGTTGCCCCCCTCACCCCTTCAACGAAACCGCCTCGAACTCCTCTCCCCTAAGCGCCTCGACCAACTCCGCCTCCGTCTCCACCCGCCCCGGAAACCGCGTCGCGCAGCGGCCGATGTGGCTGACGATGTGGGCGTCGCTGCCGCCGATGCCGAGGTAGTCGAGATCCCGGGCCATCCGTTGGGCGACGGCGTCCTCGTCGCCGCGGCTGCCGCCGTTGTAGACCTCCACGATGCGCACCCCCGGTGGGACGCCGAGTTCGCCGATGTGGGCGCTCATGCCGACGCGGCGGCGGCCGGGATGGCAGGGCACGGCCACCGCCCCGTGCGCGTCGCAGGCGGCGAGCACGTCGGCGAGGGGTAGGCCGATGGCGCCGAAGTCGAAGGCGTCCGTCAGGGCCGGGGTGACGCCGAACACCAGCACGTGCCCGTACTCGGTTTCCACCTCGCTGCCCTTCAGGATTACCTGGCCGAACTCCTCGGCGAGGGGCGCGTAGTCGGACTCGAAGTCGAATTGGCGATGCTCGGTGAGTACGAACCCGTCGATGCCGACGTCGCGGGAGCGAATCCACTGGCAGTAGTTGCGCACCTTTGCGCGACCGTCGTCGGACTTGATCGAGTGTGTGTGCAGATCGAGGATCACGACGCCTGCTCCCTCCGCGCAACCTTGCCTCCCCCGACGCGCGCCCACTCGGCATCCAGTTGCGCAATCATTTCGGCTTCGGATCCCGAGTTGTGCACCACGGCGGTCGCGTGGGCCATCCGTTCCTCGTTGGAGAGCTGGGCGTCGATGCGGCTCTGCACGGCTGCGGCATCCAAGCCGTCCCGCGCCATCGCCCGCGCCACCGCGGTATCCCGGTCCGCGACGACCACCCAAGTCTCGTCGAGCCCGTTCTGCCACCCGGCCTCGAGCAGCACCGCCGCCTCCAGCACGACGATCGCGTCGGGATCGTCGGCCTGGGCCGATGCAATGTCCTCCTGCGCGAGGCGGCGGATCTCGGGCCAGACGATGTCCGTCAGGCGCTTCAGTTGCGCCGGATCGCCGAACACCTTGCCGCCCAGGGCGCGGCGGTCGATGGTGCCGTCGTCGGCCCGGACGTCCGGGCCGAAGGTCTCGATCACCGCTCGGTGCGCGTCGGTCCCCGGCTCGTAGGCGCGGTGCCCGAGTTGGTCCGCGTCGATGACGTGGGCGCCTAGGGAGGCGAGATGGCGGGCGGCGGTGGATTTGCCGGACGCGATGCCGCCGGTGAGGCCGATGATCAAGGGGCGCACTCTCGGAAAAGCGGGGCATGTTAGCGGTTACAATGCGGGAGTGGAACGGTCGAAGCCGGCGGAGCGGTTCGAGATCGTGTTCGTACACCCGGACGGCCGCCGGGAGACGCACCCCGTCGCGCGGGGTGAGACCGTGATGGACTGCGCCCTCGACAACGGCGTGCCGGGCATCGTCGCCCAGTGCGGCGGCGGTTGCACCTGCTCCACCTGCCACTGCTACGTCGACGAGCCGTGGCTGGCGCGGCTGCCGCAGATGATCGACGACGAACGCGCGCTCCTGGAATACGTGTGGGAGTGGCGGCACGACAGCCGACTGTCGTGCCAGATCTTCATGAACGGCGCCCTCGACGGCATCGTGGTGCGGCTGCCGGAGCGGCAGCAGTAGCCGAACCCACCCGCCCCGGCACGCAACCCGATCGACGAACCGGCAACGAACGAGACAGGACAAGGAGGAACGCACGATGGAGGACTTCTCGGGCAAGCTCGCCGTGGTGACCGGCGGCGGCTCCGGCATGGGTCGCGAACTGGCGCTACAACTCGCCGCCGCGGGCTGCGACGTCGCGCTCTGCGACATCTTCGAGGACACCCTGGCCGAGACGGCGACGCTCTGCAGCGACGCGGTGCGGGTCACCACCCACCCCTGCGACGTGTCCGACGAGGACCAGGTGCTCGCCTTCCGCGACGCCGTGGTCGAGGCCCACGAGGCCGAGTGCGTCCACCTCGTCTTCAACAATGCCGGCATCGGCGGCGGCGGGGAGTTCGTCGATGGCGACCGCGAGGCGTGGGAGCGCACCTTCGGCGTCTGCTGGTACGGCGTCTACTACTGCGCCCGCGCCTTCATGCCGCTGCTCGTGGCGAGCGAGGGGGGCTACCTCGTCAACACCTCGAGCATCAACGGCTTCTGGGCCAGCGTGGGGCCGACGGTGTCGCACACCGCGTACTGCGCGGCCAAGTTCGCCGTGAAGGGCTTCTCCGAGGCGCTCATCGCGGACCTCCGCATGCACGCCCCCCATGTCAAGGTGGCGGTCGTGATGCCCGGCCACATCGGTACGTCGATCGGGTTCAATAGCGAGCGCGTCCATGGCGCGCCGTCCCCGTCGGAGCTGTCCCGGGAGGAGGTCGCGAAAATCCGCGAGCAGATGGTGGCCTCGGGCCTGCCGGTCGGCAACGAGTCGGACGACCACATCCGAGCCGCCGTCGCCCAGCGGCAGATCGACTTCCGCGACAACGCCCCCACCTCGGCCGCGCAGGCGGCGTCGATCATCCTCGACGGCGTGCGCAACGACCGCTGGCGCATCCTGGTTGGCGACGACGCGCACCTCATCGACAACCTCGTGCGGGAGGATCCCGAGGCCGCCTACGAGATGGAGTTCATGGAGCGCATCCTGGCGCGTGGTGCCTTGAACACGCTGGCCGGCCGGTCCTGATCCGCTGGTGAGGGAGGGCCCCGCGACCCCGCCGTTCCGGGAGCGTCTGGAGCGTTCCTGGGAAAGGTCCGGCGGCTTCCTCTGCGTCGGGCTCGACCCGGACCCGATGAAGGTGCGGGCGTGCCTGCCGAGGAGCGCGCGCCCCATCCTCGATTTCTGCCGCGCCATCGTGGACGCCACGGCGGACCTCGTCTGCGCCTTCAAGCCGCAGATCGCCTACTTCTCCGCGGCGGGGGCGGAAGCCGACCTCGAGGCGCTCATCGCCCATGTGCGCGACGCGCATCCCGGCGTCCCGGTGATCCTCGACGCCAAGCGCGGCGACATCGGCCCCACCGCCGAGCAGTACGCCCGCGAGGCATTCGAGCGCTACGGCGCGGACGCGCTTACCGTCAACCCCCTCCTCGGCTGGGAGAGCATCGAACCCTATCGGCGGCACGCCGGCCGTGGCGTCGTGCTCCTGTGCCGCACGAGCAATCCCGGCAGCGACTGGCTGCAGGAACATCCGGCGGACGATCCGTTGTACCTGCGCATCGCCCGGGAGGCCCGCGAACGGGACGCGGGGAACCTGATGCTCGTCGCCGGCGCGACGTGGCCGGAGGAACTCGCTGCGGTGCGCGATGCCGCCGGCGACCTACCGCTGCTCGTGCCCGGCGTCGGATTCCAGGGGGGAGATCCGGCGACGGTGATCGAGCGCGGCGCGGACGACCGCGGCCGGGGGCTTGTCGTCAACGCATCGCGCGGCGTGATTTTCGCGTCCGTTGGGCCGGGTTTCCGGGAGGCCGCACGGGAGCGCGCCGAAGCGCTGCACCGGTTGCTGCGGCTGCCAAACTAAACTCGGTACGCCACGGCGGTGATGCTGCCGCATCGCGCCCTCGTGCCGGGAGGGTCAACCGGCGAACGTGCGCACGATCGCGATGGCGATGGTCACCGCGACCATGGAGGTCACGCCGACCAGCCAGCGCAACGTCACGGTTTCGCGTTCGACGATGAGCGCCCTAACGCCCTCGATGTCGGCTTTGGTCGCCACATGCTCCATGGCTTGCTCGAGCCGGGCCAGTCGTTCTCCGTGGCCGTCCCGCGTCGTTTCCTTCGGTATGCCCATGCCTCCTTGCTGCTCTTGTTGAGGAGCGGACGCTAACACAGATTTTTCCGCCCGCCAATGATCAGATCACTAGGGTCAGATCACTAGGGAAGGTCTTGTTCAGACCTTCCCTAGACATCATGTTTTGACCTGCCCGTCCTCAACGCGCGTGGGTTACCTTGGCGGCGGAGTGCCGGGCAAGGCAGGGCCACATTGAGGAGGGCAGGAGGTTGCAAGACTACAAGATGTCGGAGGGCGGGATGAGTGATTGCGGGGGGTCGTACGGGGCGTACGTCGGGTTGGACGTGCACAAGGACACGATCGCGGTGGCGGTGGCGCCGGCGGGGCGCGGGGCGCCGGAGGATCTCGGTGAGATCGCGAACCGACCGGCGGCGGTCGCCAGGCTGGCGCGGGAGTTGTGCGCGGCGCACGGCGGCGGGATGCCGTTGTTCAGCTACGAGGCGGGGCCCTGTGGGTATGGGTTGTACCGCCAGTTGCGGGAGCTGGGCTTCGACTGCGAGGTGGTGGCGCCGTCGCGCATCCCCAGGGCGCCGGCGGAGCGGGTGAAGACGGACCGTCGCGACGCGCGCAAGCTGGCGCGGCTGTCGCGCGGCGGCGAGTTGACGGCGGTGTGGGTTCCGGACGAGGACCACGAGGCGATGCGGGACCTGGTGCGGGCGCGGTCGGACCTGAAGGACGCGGAGCGCAGGGCGCGCCAGCGCCTCGGCGCGTTCCTGCTGCGCCACGACCGCCGCTGGTCGGCCGGGCGCTGGAGCAGGGCGCACTGGGCGTGGCTGGACGGCCAGCGCTTCGAGCGGGACTGGCAGGAGTGGGCGTACCGGGAGTACCTGGAGGCGGCGCGGACCGCGGGCGAGCGGGTCGCGGCGCTGACGGGCCAGCTGGAGCGGGCGTTGTCCGATTGGTCGCTGGCGCCGGTGGTGCGCGCGTTGGTGGCGTTGCGCGGCGTGGACCGGATCACGGCGGCGACGCTGCTGGCGGAGCTGGGCGACATCGGCCGCTTCGACTCGCCGCGCCAGTTGATGGCGTTCCTGGGGTTGGTGCCGAGCGAGCACAGCTCGGGCGGGCGGCGCCGCCGCGGCGCGATCACGCGCACCGGCAACGGGGCGGCGCGGCGCGCGCTGGTGGAGTCGGCCTGGAGCTACCGGTTCCCGGCGCGGCGCACGGCGCACCTGGAACGCAAGGCGGCCGGCGCGTCCGAAGAGGCCAGGGCCATCGCGTGGCGCGCCCAGCGGCGCCTGTGCGGTCGCTACCGGCACCTGCTCGCGTCCGGCAAGAACACCAAGCAGACGACCGTGGCCGTGGCGCGCGAGCTGGCCGGCTTCGTGTGGGACATCGTCCGCGTCGAGGTGGCGCGGATGGCGGAGGCCGGCGCCGGGACGTCGGCGACGCGTTGACGCGCGGTTGAAGGAAGGGAGTTCGTTTCGAGTGTTGGATCGGGGCGGGGCCGGGCCGGTGTGGAGAACCCTCGGCCGGGCTACGACGGCGTCGGCGGATGGTTCGCAACGCGGACCCTCCGGCGCGACGACCCCCGCCACTAGAGAGAGGCCAGCTCCGCGACGCAGTGAGGTAGGGTCGGTAACCAATCCACGCATATCAGCATGATCCACCGTCGCAATCTGTCCGGCCCCGTCCCGACCCACCGCGCCCGCGCCGGACCCGACCCACCGCGCCCGCGCCGGACCCGGCACGGCTGGCGAACATCGCCGGCCGGGCCGGCGCCCGCGATTTCCACCGCCCGCCCACCGCCGCTCCATCATTTGCGGGGACCGCGGCCGTGGACGGCCCGTGGAAATCGCTCCGTGCCCCCGGTTGGCCGCGACACCCCGACGGGCGCCGGAAAAGGCGGGTCACGACCGTTCCGAACCGTCGCCTCGACGAACTCGGTGCGATCGGAGCACCCTGGAACGGAGTACCGATTGACAGGTCAAAACATATCAGCCCGCATTTCTCACCACGGGCCGTGATGATCGCCGAGGATTTTCGCTCCGTGCGCGTGCTCGCGACCGAAAGCCTAGTGGAGCCTAAGTTTGAGGGAGCATGTGCGCGCACGGGGCGAAAAGACCGGCGAGGGCGCGGCCAGCGCTCTGCATCCGGCCACCGAGCTTGAGATCGACGATAAACCCACATGGACCAAGGACTTGCGGTCTATGCACAAGCGACTTGGTGAGAAATGCGGGCTAGGGGGCCGCGCCGTAGGACGGCGCGGGCGCGTAGGCGGGTGGGGTTGGGCCGCGAGCGGAGCCAAAGGCGACGGTTGCGGGGCGCTAGCGCAGACACCGAGCCGACGGGCTGCTAGCGCCACCGAAGCCGTCGCCCTGACGGGCGCCGCCTCTGGCCCCAGCCCAGGCCGTTCCAGCACGGTGTTGGGCATGCCACTGTCGCGGCATGTCCAACACCCTGCTAGCCTTCTCTGCTCGCCTGATGGCTGGAGGAAAGCATGGCCGAGCGCGCCGCGTTCGCGTGGGACGATCCGTTCCTGCTCGACGAGCAACTAAGCGCGGAAGAGCGCATGGTGCGCGACACCACGCGCGACTACGCCCGGGACCACCTCATGCCGCGCGTGCTCGAGGCGAACCGCAGCGAGCGCTTCGACCGCGAGATCATGCACGAGATGGGCGAGCTTGGCCTGCTCGGCGCGACGCTGCCGGCGAAGTACGGTTGCGCGGAGGCCTCCTATGTCTCCTACGGCGTCATGGCGCGGGAGGTGGAGCGGGTGGATAGCGGCTATCGCTCGGCCATGAGCGTGCAGTCGTCCCTCGTGATGTATCCCATCCACGCCTACGGCACCGAGGCCCAGCGCGAGCGCTACCTGCCGAAGCTCGCGACGGGGGAGTGGGTGGGATGCTTCGGCCTCACCGAACCGGACCACGGCTCGGACCCCGGCAGCATGGTCACCCGCGCCGTCAAGCACGGCGACGAATACGTGCTGAACGGCGCGAAGATGTGGATCACCAACTCGCCCATCGCGGACGTGGCGGTGGTCTGGGCGAAGCTTGACGGCGTCATCCGGGGCTTCCTCGTGGAGCGCGGCACGCCGGGTTTCTCGACGCCCAAGATCGAGGGCAAGATGAGCATGCGGGCGTCCGTCACCGGCGAGATCGTCTTGGAGGACGTGCGCATCCCCGGCGACAACCTCCTGCCGAACGCCCGGGGCCTCGGCGGGCCCTTCGGCTGCCTCAACCGCGCCCGCTACGGCATCGCCTGGGGCGCGATGGGCGCGGCGGAGTTCTGCTGGCACGCCGCGCGCACGTACACCTTGGAACGCAGCCAGTTCGGCCGCCCCCTCGCCGCCAACCAACTCATCCAGAAGAAGCTCGCCGACATGCAGACCGAGATCGCCCTCGGCCTCCAGGGCTGCCTGCGCATGGGGCGGCTGATGGACGAGGATCGCCTGCCCGTCGAGAACATTTCGCTCATGAAGCGCAACAACTGCGGCAAGGCCCTCGACATCGCGCGCATGGCCCGGGACATGCACGGCGGCAACGGCATCTCCGACGAGTTCCACGTCATCCGCCACGTGATGAACCTGGAGACGGTCAACACCTACGAGGGCACCCACGACATCCACGCCCTCATCCTTGGCCGGGCGCAGACGGGCTTGCAGGCCTTCACCGGCGCGTGACGCGACCGGGCAAGCCCCGCCCCGACGGTCTCCTCCACGGCGGCCACCAGTTCCCTTGAGGCGACCGCCCTCGCACGGGGGCGACCGTCCTCCAATAAGCTACATCTTTTCAGGCATTTGCGCACATCGCTGGGGACATTGCCCATGGCCTGATATCGGGGCACTATTGCATTGTGGAACTATAGTGAAGGGGTGCGACAGGGGCCGCCGACACGCTTTTCTCCCCCCACGCCCTCCCCTAAGGTTGTTCGCAAATTCTCTTCCAAGGAGGGACCTACCCATGATCCGAACACTCATCACCGACGACCACGAACTGTTCCGCAAGGGGCTCGGCAAGGTGCTCACCGACATCGCCACGATCGACGTCGTGGGGCAGGCCGGCAGCGGCGAGGAGGGCGTGGAACTGAGCCGCGATCTCGTCCCCGACGTCGTCCTCATGGACATCGTGATGCCGGGCATCGGCGGGCTCGAGGCCACCCGGCGCATCGTGCGGCTCGAGCAGGACATCCGCGTGGTGATGCTCACGGCGTGCCGCGAGGAGCCCTTTCCGGGGCAGTCGCTGAAGGCCGGGGCCTGCGGCTACGTCACGAAGAGCTCGAGCCTCGATCAGCTCCTGACGGCCATCCGGCGCGCGTTCGCGGGCCAGCGCTACGTCAGTAGCGACGTCGCGCAGCACCTGGCGCTGCGCTCCTTCGAGGAACGCGACGACTGCCCGTTCGAGAACCTCTCGAACCGCGAGATGCAGATCACCCTGATGGTGATCAACTGCCACCGGGTGCAGGACATCTCGAGCAACCTCCACCTGAGTCCGAAGACGGTCAACAGCTACCGCTACCGGATCTTCCAGAAGCTCAACGTGGCGAGCGACGTGGAACTCGCGCTCCTCGCCGTGAAGCACGGGATGATCAATCCGGCATCGCGGCCCGCCTTGGCGATCTGATCCCCCCTGCGGGTGGCGTGACGGGGTCGCGCGGGGGGATGCCCCGCGCGGCCCTCTTAATGCGAGGGGCAAGCCCCTGTGAGGGCCACCCTCGGGCTCCCCGGCTGAAGGCTCTTCATGCGAGGGGCAAGCCCCTCGGGCTCCCCGGCTGAAGGCTCTTCATGCGAGGGGCAAGCCCCTCGGGCTCCCCGGCTGAAGGCTCTTCATGCGAGGGGCAAGCCCCTGTGAGGGCCACCCGCGCGCCCCCCGCACCCGGGAGGTCGCCGTATACTGCGGCCATGGAGGAGTCCGGCGCTGGCACGAATCGCTTCGACCCGGAGCCGTTCCTCGCGTCCCTGACGAAGAAACCCGGCGTCTACCGCATGCTCGACGCCGAGGGCGGCGTGCTCTATGTCGGCAAGGCGCGCAACCTCAAGTCCCGGGTGTCCTCCTACTTCCGCGCCTCGGGCCTGACCGCCAAGACCATGGCCCTCGTCGCCAAGGTCCACGACGTGCAGATCACCGCCACGCGCAGCGAAACCGAGGCGCTGCTCCTGGAGCAGAGCCTGGTCAAGGAGGAACGACCGCCGTACAACGTCGTGCTGCGCGACGACAAGTCCTACCCCTACATCCACCTGACGGACCACGGCGACTTCCCGCGCCTCGCCTTCCATCGCGGGGCGAAGAAGAAGACCGGACGCTACTTCGGCCCGTTCCCGAGCGCCTACGCGGTCCGGGACAGCCTGAACATCCTGCAGAAGCTGTTCCGTCTGCGCTCCTGCGAGGACAGCTACTTCCAGAATCGCTCGCGCCCCTGCCTGCAATACCAGATCAACCGTTGCAGCGGCCCCTGCGTCGGGCTCGTGGCGCCGGAACAGTACGCCGACGACGTGCGGCTCGCCGTGCTCTTCCTCGAAGGCTCGAGCCAGGCGGTCCTCGCGGAGTTCAAGCGCAAGATGGAGGCGGCGTCGGCGGACCTCGATTTCGAGCGCGCGGCGAAGTACCGGGACCAGATCTCGCACCTGGTGCGCGTGCAGGAGAACCAGTACGTGCACGGCGCCGCCGGGGACGTGGATGCCTTCGGCATCGCGTTGGCGGGGGGCCACGCCTGCGTCCAGGGGCTCTTCGTGCGCGACGGCCGCGTGCTCGGACAGCGCGCCTGGTTCCCGAGGAACGGCCTGGACGCCGCGCCCGACGCCCTGCTCTCGGCGTTCCTCTCGCAGTACTACTTCGGCGGCACGGACCGCGAGGTTCCGCGCAGCGTCATCGTGGCCGTACCGCCCACGGACCGGGACGTCCTGCAGGAAGCCCTCGCCGAACGCGCCGGCCGCAGGGTGGAGGTCGTCGCCGGTCCGCGCGGACAGCGGGCGCGGTGGCTGGAAATGGCGCAGCAGAACGCGGAACTCGCCATTGGCGCCTTCGTGGCGGACCGCAAGAACGTCTTCGCCCGCTGCGTCGATCTGCAGGAGGCCTTGGGCCTCGCCGACGTCCCGCGGCGCATCGAGTGCTTCGACATCAGCCACACCTCCGGCGGCGAAACCGTGGGTTCCTGCGTCGTCTTCGACCCGAATGGGCCGCTGAAGTCCGACTACCGCCGCTTCAACATCGAGGGCGTCACCCCCGGCGACGACTTCGCGGCGATGGACCAGGTGCTGCGCCGCCGCTACCGGCGGCTGAAGCAGGGCGAGGCGCCCTTCCCGGACGTGCTCGTCATCGACGGCGGCATGGGCCAGGTGCGCCGCGCCGCCGCGGTGCTCGCGGAGCTCCAGGTCGAGGACGTGCGCCTGCTCGGCGTCGCCAAGGGGCCGTCGCGCAAGCCCGGCCTCGAGCGCATCCTCACCGACGAGGGCGACGAGATCGTGCTGCCCCCGAGCGGCGGCGCGTTCCACCTGCTCCAGCACGTGCGCGACGAGGCCCACCGCTTCGCCATCACCGGCCACCGCGGCCGCCGCCGCAAGCGCCAGCGCGAATCGGAACTCGACGGCATCCCCGGCGTCGGCCCCAAGCGCAAGCGCGAGCTACTCGCGCACTTCGGCTCCGTGGCCTCGATCAAGGGCGCGAGCGCCGAGGAGATCGCCAAGGCGCCGGGCGTTAGCCGCAAGCTGGCGGAGACGGTGTACGACGCGCTGCACGCGGTGTAGGAAATGCCTGAGTTCGTCCATGCGCGGGGAGATTCGCGGGCGGCGTGACCCGGCTACGCTCAAGCCTCCGCTTGCTCGTCCGGGTCGGTTTGTGGCGGGTCGGCGGCGGCGGGGTCTTCGTTGGCCGGGCGCGTCCAGAACCTTGGCACTTGGCTGTCGTCGCCGTCGATCAGCGCCAAGATCGCCTCCGTGTCCGCCATGAACGCGTCTCGGCGCACCGTCCGGTAGCGCCAGCAGCTAAAGATCAGGGCTTCGGACTCGGCTTCTTCGAGCGCTTGCCGCCCATGCTCGATGCCGGCCACCGGAAGCCCCATGGCCCAGTTGGCGATGGCCAAGCATTGCAGGTAGTTGGGGCTTGGCGTCTGGCCCTGAGCGGTCGCGTGCAGGTCCAGCACGCGCTGGAACGGGGCCGTGGCGACGGCGCCGGACTCGGCCCACAGCGCCATGCCAAAGTTGAAGGCGTCTTGGATCCCCATCCGGTCGAGCCCGCGCCCGCCGTGCGTAAGCAGCTCCATCGCCGCTCGGAACTCGCCCGAACCGATGCGGTAGATTGCCAGTTGCGCTGCGGCGCGCCAACGCGACTCGGGCGACCCGTCCGGGTCTTCGGCAAGGCTCCGCAGGATCGCGGGACCCACCACGTCCTCGCCGATGCGCATGAGCATCTGCACCACGTCGACCTGCTCGTCCTCGGTGAGCGACGTGATCGCCGGAGCCACGCCGACATCGGGAGAGGCTTCGTCCGACAAGATTCGAATCGCTTGCATCACGATGTGCGGCGGGACGCCCTGGAAGTCGAGCACGCCCCGCGCGTCTTCGCTTGCGCCCCCGGCGTCGCCCGTGGCGACCCGGACCTTGGCCCGCTCCAGTAAGGTCTCGGGCCGGCGGTGTCCGGCTTGGATCGCCCGGGCGAGCAGGGACTCTGCCCGAACGGCGTTCAAGTGCGAGGCAAGCTGCCCCAGCCCGAACAGGATCTCGCCATCCTTTCCGTGCAGCGTCTCGATCTGGCCAATCGTGGCCTCCAACGCGGCGTCCGAGTCGCCCGGTCCGATCCAGAACTTCTCTAGGCGTTGAAGTTGCTCTCGGATGTACCGCAGCGCACCGTCCGGATCCGTGAGGTTCCCCTCGACGATTCGGTCGGCCACGTGTCCGTACTCGAGGGCCAGACGGCTCTTCGGCCGGTCGAGCGCGAACACCCTCTGGTTGAGCAGGGACAGGCTATCGTAGCGATGCACCACCAACGGCTCGTCTTTGAAGCCAAGCTGCTGCTGGAACCGCTCCTTCATCTGGATGAGGATGTCGTCTTCGTCGTCCAGATCGGGTACGTTCGACATCACGAAATGCAGTTGGATCGTCTTTTCCCGAGGCGTTTCGGCTTCGGATCGGACATCGGCCACCACTTTCGCCAGCCCGCGCAGGTTCTGCTCGTTGGGGAAGAAGAACACGGTCAACGCATCCGGGAGTTGCCGGGTGCAGATGCCGGCCGTGTCGGTGAATCCGGTGCGCGAGTCGATCAGGACGTAGTCGGGAGCGAACGCCTGCCGCCATTGCGCCTTTAGATCCTCGAAGAACAGGTAGCCCTCGTGCTCGTCGTATAGTGCGCCCCAATCGATCCACCCGAGATGGGCGGCATAGTGCTCCCTTACCACGCCGGAAGGCATGATCAGCAAGTTGTCGACGCTTGCTGACGCGCAGACGAACTCCCGCACGTCGGGCGCTTGGTCGGTGCGGAGGTACTCGTCCACATAGTCCACCAAACCCGGTGTTGGCGCCGGGGGACGAAGAGCGGGGAACGTGTCGAGCCCTGGTGCCTCCAGATCGAAATCGACGACGAGCACGCGGCGTCCGCGGCGAGCTAGGTGAACGGCTACGTTGGCCAGGGCCATTGTGCGTCCGACGCCACCTTTGAAAGAGTAGAAGGTGTCGACGTGCACGGTTACGCGGCTTCTACAGCTAGTCGAAACGCACGCGCCTCCCGCCTGGCCCCTTCGTCCGGCCGCAGACATCGAAAACGGCTCGACCGCGGTTCTTGGGTAGAAGCACCTTGGGCGATGGGACCTCGCTGGGTGATCGCGCTGAGTCTTTGGATTCCGCCGGGCTCGGCGAGCAGGCGGAGATACCGGTCGTTCGCGAGCGTTTGGATGGAGTTACCCGTCTCCCAGCGCCCTAGGCTAGCCGCGCCGAGCCCCGTCAACTTCGCGAACGCCGCACGGCTTAGGCCGTGTCGTGCTCGGATTTCGCGGATCTCCCAGGGTGTCAGAACGCCGAAATGCCGGCAGAGGGCCGCGTGCTTGATGCGCTCGGCCTGGTGGTCCAGAAACTCAAGACCACATCCGAGACAACGCCGCACGGGCAACACGACCGGCAAGTCCACGGCGGATGCCCCCTCGCCGTACCGGAAGACCTCCGGATGTTGAACCGTCTCCACCGCGCCCTCGCATTGCGGACACGCCATCGTCTCGACGGCATCCGCACGTTCGTTGTCCGTCTCCATGTATTCGCCCCCAGTTTGCGTTCACGAAGCTTCCGAATAGTGGAAGCTGCGTCCGAAGATCTTGCCCGCACCGAGCTCCAGCTTGACGTAGAGCAGCGGTGTCCCGGCTTCCAGCTCGATCATCATGACGTAGCCGGTCCGGTCGGGCGGTTCGCGTAGCTGCACCGTCGTCAGCTCATGTCCTTCCTCCAGTTTCGACGCGATTAGCTCCCATGCGGCGGCGTCGGTGAAGTAGCGATCCAACAGGCCCCAGGGATTTCGCACCTGCCCAGGTCGCCAATCGGTGGGCCGGCTCCGGCTGAAGACCGTGACACGGTCCCTTGGCCGACGTGCCAGAACGGCCAACTGATGCCGGATCGAGTCGTCTACGGTCATCAGCGCCGCGCATGTTGAACCGTGTCGGAAACGGTGCGATGTACGATCATATGGCTATTCTATCTGGAATCCACCGTTCAAATGAGGATCTCGCAGATCAAATGATCTGGCCCGTTGGGCGGTCGCACTGATCCCGGCCATCGCTCTCCGGCCATGTCATCGCCGCTGAATCCGCCCGACACGCCCTATTCGAACGAGCGTGGAAATGGCCCCTTGGCTCGCGTACGCTCGCTACGTTCTTCACCGCAACCAAGCGAGGCCATTGCCGATGAACGAACTATGGCGCCGCACCGCCGGCGAACTGGCGGCGATGATCCGAGGCGGCGACGTCTCGAGCCGCGAGGTGGTCGAGGCGCACCTCGACCGCATCGAGGAGGTGAACCCGATCGTGAACGCCGTCACGGTGCCGCTCATCGACAGCGCCCTCGAAGCCGCCGATGCGGCCGATGCGGCGTCGGGTGACGACCGCGGCCCGCTTCACGGCGTCCCGTTCAGCATCAAGGAGAACATCGACTGCGTCGGCTCGCCCACGACCAACGGCGTGCCCGCCCTCGCGAACATGCTGCCGGAGCGGGACGCCGCGATCGTGACCCGCATGAAGGCCGCCGGCGGCATTCCGCTCGCGCGCACGAACCTTCCCGAGATGGGCGCCCGGCTCGACACGGACAACCCACTCCGTGGCCGCACGCGCAACCCCTGGAACGGCAACCTGACGCCGGGCGGCTCGAGCGGCGGCGACGCGGCGGCGCTCGCCACGGGCATGACGCCGTTCGGCCTCGGCAACGACATCGGCGGCTCGCTGCGCAATCCCGCGTACTGCTGCGGCATCGCGTCGCTGAAGCCCACCGTTGGCCGCGTGCCGTTGGCGTCGGTGAACGCCGGGGAGTACGGCGGCATGGCGAACGCGCTCCTCACTGACGGCCCGATGACCCGCTCCGTGGCGGACCTCCGGCTCGGCCTCTCGATCTTGGCCGGGCGCGACCGGCGCGATCCGCAGTCGGTGGACGCGCCGCTGACCGGCCCGGTTCCGGACCGTCCGCGCGTGGCGTTGGTGACGAAGCTCCCGGGGTACGAACTCCCGGCGGCGACGGTCTCCGAAATCGAGCGCGCCGGCCGCGTGCTCGCCGCCCAGGGCTGGGACGTGGAGGAGGCCGAACCCCCTGAACTCGACAAGGTCAACGACATCTGGGGCAAGGTCATCACCTACGACTCCGACGTGACGTTCGCAGAGATGAAGGCCGTGGTGCGGCCCGTCGTCTACGACTACCTGGTCGAGATGGACGCGCGCTTCGACGCGCGCAGCATGTCGAACGCGGTGATGCACGGCGAGCGGCAGCGGCTGCGCGCGGTCTGGTCGGAGTGGCTGACGGAGTACACCGTCTGCGTCGGTCCGACCTGGACCTGCGTGCCGTGGCAGATCGACTCGGACCTCGATCCGGCCACGGGCATGGACCTGCTCCTCGACACCATCCGCTTCATCACCCCTGGCAACGTGCTTGGGATCCCCGGCGTCGCCCTGCCGACGGGCGTCGCCGACGGGCTGGCGACCGGCATCCAGGTCTACGCGGAACTCTATCGCGAGGATCTCTGCCTGCTGGCGGCGGAGGCCATCGAGGCCGAGAGCCCCATGCCGACGCCCATCGATCCCGTGGGTTGAGTGGAAGTCACGCGCCGCCGGCCTCCACGTCGAGCCGCTCCCGCTGCAACAGGAGATAGACCGCGGCCCCGAGGCCCCCGGCGCCGAACACCATGCACATCACCACGATCTGGTAGCGCGCCGCCACGAGGGGATCGACGCCGGCCAGGATCTGTCCCGTCATCATGCCGGGCAGGGCGACCAGGCCCACCGCGAGCAGGCTGTTGATCTGCGGGATGAGTCCCGCGTCGAAGGCCGTGCGCCGCGCCTCCGCCCGCTCGACGCCGTGGCCGAGTTCCGCCTCGTAGCGCTCGGCGGTGAGGCTGACCGTGTTCATCGAGTTGGCGAAGATCATGCCGGCGATGGGCACCACGAGGCTCGGTTCGAACCAACGTTCGACGTCGAGCACGAGTTGCGTCACGAGCCAGAAGACGGCGAACCCGGTGGACCCGAGTGCGGCCAGGAACACCGTGTAGAGCCGCACGCTCGAGGCGCGCAAGGGGCGCATCGCGATCCACGCCGAGGCACCCGTCATGAGCGCGAGCACGGCCACGATCACCCAGGGATTGTCGGCCTCGAACACGTAGGTGAGCACGTAGCCGATGGCGACGAGTTGCACGAGCATCCGGGCGTTCGCGTAGACGCCCTTGCCCGCGCCAACGCCCCAGCGATGCATGACCGCGATGACCGCGAGTACGGGGACGAAGGCGAGCGCCAGGTTCGCGATGGGGATCAGTTGCAGGTCCATGCTCGGCACCCTCGGGAAGCGCCCGGCGATGGTAGCGCGTCGGCCGCGGACCCACTCCGGCACCCGTTCGCGGCATCGCCGGCGCGTGGGGTCGCGCTATAATCCCAAGCCCTGCTGGATCCTCCGATGCCGCTCACCCTGCCCAACATCCTGACGGTGTCGCGGATCGCGCTGATCCCCGCGTTCGCGCTCCTCTATGCCTTGACGGACGGCCCCTACTGGCTCGCCGCGGTGCTCTTCGCGCTCGCGGCGACGACGGACTGGCTGGACGGCTATCTCGCGCGCCGGCTCGGCCAGGCGACCCCGTTCGGGGCCTTCCTGGACCCCGTGGCGGACAAGTTGATCGTGGTCACCGCGCTGGTCGTCCTGATCGGCAGCCACGGGACGCTGTGGCTCACCATCCCGGGCGTGATCATCATCGGCCGGGAGATCGTCGTCTCGGCGCTGCGCGAGTGGATGGCGGAGATGAACCGCCGCGGCCTCGTCGCCGTCTCCTGGACGGGCAAGGTCAAGACCCTGCTGCAGATGATCGCCATCGCCGTGCTGCTCGCCAACCCGCCCCAGCTCGACCGCCCCTGGGTGATCGTGGGCTTGGTCCTCTGCTACGCGGCGGCGTGCATGACGCTGTGGTCGATGGCCGTCTACCTGCGGGTCGCCTGGCCCACGCTCAGCGCGGCGGTCGTGCGCGGCAGGGCGGGGTAGGGCACCGGACGCGCAATGCGGCGGGAACAGTCGAAGGGGGGTCGCGAGCGGACTTCCAACATGGCCCGCAGGTGGTAGGATGCGCGCCCCATCGCCGCCGGGGCTGGATGGCAGAGTGGTGATGCAGCGGACTGCAAATCCGTGTACGCCGGTTCGATTCCGGCTCCAGCCTCCAAACTGAGTTTCCGAAACGTCCCATCAGGTGCGCACGCGGTCGGCGGCGCCGTCATGCGCGCGGCCCCGAGTCCGCCAACTTGCCGGGCGCTATAATGCGCGCTGACCTCCAACACCGCCGGGGCGTAGGGAGCAGCCGCCATGCGCAAACCGTCGCCGACGTGGCCGAGCCGCCTCGCCGCCCTGCGGCGCCGATTCGCGACGCGGCCGAACTTCGTCCAGACGCGCGACGGCGTCGAGCGTCTCCCGGCGCCGTCCCCGCACGCGCACTGGATCGTGGGCCGCGGCCTCTGCATGTACCGCCGCCACGACTTCGCGAACGTCCCGAGGAACCGCCGCCGCGCCGCCCTCGAGCTGCAGCTCCCCATCTGGAGCCCGTTCGCCCGCACCGGCCACCACGCCGTCTGGCGGGACGCGGAGGCCATGACCTGGTTCTGGGACCAGGACGCGGTCGCGCGGGCGCAGGAGGCGTTCCGGGCCACCCCCGCCGGGCGCGAGACGCCGCCCCCGGAAGACCTTCGCGTCGTGCCCGAGACCGTCTTCCTCCCGCGCCGCGCCGAGGGCGTCCATCTCCAGCCCTGCCGTGCGGGGTTCGAACTGCAACACTGGAGCAACGGCGCCCTGGAAGACGGCTTCTGGTTCCCCGACCGCCCCGACGCGGACCAGATCGGCGGATTTCTCTCCCGCCGGGGCGTCGCCGACGCGGCGGCCGCGCGGACGATCCAGAACGGCGCCGCCGAGACTCCCCGCGCGGAACACGCCGCCGAACCGTGGGCGAGCCCCGTCGCGCCGATCGACTGGCTGCGGGCGAACGAACGCAAGCTCGCCGCCGCCGCCATCCTGCTGGTCGCCGTGGTCGCCGTCTGGCAGGAGGCCCGCTTCTGGAGGATCGACGCGCTTGCCGCCGCGGCGCGGGCGGAGTTGGAGACCCAGCAGGAGGCGCTCGCGCCGGCGATGGCGGTCCGCGACGAGACCCTCGGCCTGACCCGCCGCAACGACGCTCTCGCGACCGTGCTGAACACCCCCTCCCAGGCCCACCTCATGGGCCTCGTGGACCGGGCCATCCCCGGCGAGTCCGCGCGCTTCGCCGAGTGGCGCTACCAGCAGGGCGAACTCGAGGTGCTCGTCACCGACGACGATGCCCTGGACCCCGTCGCCTACGTCCGCGCCCTCGAGGCCGTGCCCGGCTTCGAGGCCGTCCGCGTCGGCCGTTCCAGCCGCCCGGACAGCGTCGAGATCGCGCTCAGGGTCCGCCGGTGAACGCCCTCGCCGCCGCCGCCGCGAGTCTTCGCGCGCAACTCGTCGCGAACCCGCGCCTCCGCGCCGGTGCCTGGGCCATCGCGGGGATCCTGGCCGTTTACGGCCTGCTCGTGCAGTCGGACCGCGTGGAGGCCGCACATGCCACATATATAGCAGACGCGGATCGCCTCGTCCGCGCCAGGGCGCTCCTCACCCGCGACGACCTGCCGGCCCTGCTCGCGGAGGAACGCGAACGCGACCAGGTGCTCACCGAACGCTTCTGGCAGGCCGAGACCCAGGGCCTCGCCCAGGCCCAGCTCCAGGCCGCCGTCGGCGACATCGTCGGCGACCTCGAGTTCCGCAACCCGCGCATGCAGTCCGGCGCCATCCTCCCGGTCGACTACGCTCCGGGCCTGTGGCGCGTGCAGGCGCAATTCACCGGTACCTTCGAGCCGGGCGCGGAGCTGCGGGTCGTGCACGCGCTCGCCACCCACCCGAAGAAGATCGTCGTCGACCGCCTCGACCTGCGCGCCCGGGACCGGCGCATGACCCTGCTCGTGTCGGCCTGGTTCGTGGGCATCCAGGACGCGGAGCCGACGGAGCGCTGAGCGATGGCCGACCCCAACCCGCTGGACCCCAGGGCCCGCGTCGCGGATGCCCTGCGCCGCCACCGTCGACCCCTCGGGGCGGGCGTCGGCCTCTGCGTCGCCGCCCTGGTGGCCGCCCTGGCGATCCCCGTCGGCATCCCGGACGCCGCCGCGCGGGACGCCCGCGGCCGTCTTGGCGGCGACCGCGTTTCGGTCGCCCCGAAGGAAGACCTCTCGGCCTTCGCCGGCACCGAGCGTTGGGGCGGACTCACGTTCGACGAACTCGAGGCCCGGCGACGCGCCGCTGAAGGCGATGCCACCACGGACGCGGCGCGCCGCGACCGAATGGGCTTCGTCGGCACCACGGCCACCCGGGACGACCGCGTGGTGCTCCTCACGCTCCCGGGTGGCGAGGTCCGCCGGGTCCCGGTCGGCGGCGCGCTCCCGGACGGTCGCACGGTGTCCGACGTCACGGACACCACCGCGACCCTGTCCGACGCGGTCCGCGGGGGCGAGGAACTGCAACTGTTCCCGCGCCCGCCGGCGCCGCCGGAGGACGCGGTCGAATCGACCGCGCCGGGCGAGCCGCGCGAGTCGTGAAGGTGGGGTGGCGCCGGTCGCGGAGAGCGGCCGCGCCACAAGGGCCGGTGGCGTTTCGGGGAGTGGGCCCGGAACGGGAGGGCGGCGCCCGGCGCACCCAATGCCATTGACACCAAGAGTGACTTGCCAACGGACCCGGCCGGAAGCGTGGCGTCCGGCAGGATGAACCGCGTGCCCCCGGAACCCTGGGCGTCGGCGCACGCCGGCCGGGGGCGATGTCGCGCGCGATCAACGGCGATGTCGCACCGTTCGGCGGGTCGATGGCCGATACCCGTCGTCGCCGCGGCCCTCTACGTTGGCCGCATGAACCAAGACTCCGCCTGGCGACGCCTGTTCGACCACGCCGTGGCCGTGCGGCACCTGTTGCGCGGCCATGCCCGGGAGGTCGCGGACCTGCTGGACCTCGACGCCCTGCAGCCCCTGCCGGCGAGCTGGGTCGCCGCCGACGGCACGCAGCGCCACGGCGACGCGGCCTGGCGCGCGCCCTACGCCGACGGCTCCGGGCGCTCCCTGGTGGTGCTCGTCGAGTTCCAGTCCGGCGTGGACCACGGCATGGCGGCGCGCGTGCTGCACTACCACGGCATGGGCCTCGACGCGGCGCTGCGGCGGGGCGAACTCGATGCGGACGGCGAACTGCGGGTGTTGCCGGTGGTGATCCACTCTGGGGAGCGGACGTGGCGGGCGTCGGGGGCGGTGCCCCGCGTCGTCGTGGACAACGCCGGCGAGCTGGTCCTGCCGTCCGGCCGCTACCTGTTGGTTGACAGGTCCGGCGCCGCACGGGACGATGCCGGCAACGTCGTCGCCGCGGCCCTCGCCCTGGAGGCGGCGCCCACCCCGGCGGTCGCCCAAGGGCGGTTGGAGGCGTTGGAGGAGGGCCTGCGCGACGCGGACGCGGCGTCCGGCAAGGCCGCCATGGAGGGCGTGCTGGCGTGGCTCGGCATTCGCTGGCGGAGGCTGTTCCCGGGCGGGGACGAGGCCGCTTTGGACGCTTGGCGGCGCAAGTTTCTGAACGAGGAGAACGACATGACCACGTTGGCCGATAGGGTGAGGGTCTGGGAGGCCGAACTGCTGGAGCGCGGGGAGGAACGCGGCATCGAGCGGGGCGCCGAGCGGGAACGGGAGCGCCAGCGCATCATGCTGGTCCGCCTGGCGGGGCGCAAGTTCGGCCCGGCGACGGCGCGCGAGCTCGCCGTGCGGATCGCCGGCGTGTCGGACCCGGAGGAACTGGCGTTGGTGGGCGAGCGGATCATCGACTGCGACGCCGGTGCCGACTTGCTGGAGCGGGTGGCGGGGTCTGGCTAGGAACGCCGTGGACGGAACGAAATGGCGTTCGGTTGCCACTCCGGTGTCGGATGCCGGAGGGCGTGCTATCGTCCATGGAGTCACGCGCTGCGAAACGGAGGATGAGCCATGAGCGACGCCCCGCTCATCGAGTGTCCTCCGCCGTACGCCAAGCCCACGGCGGGGATTTCCCTTGCACTTTGATCCCCTGACGCGCGCAGAGCACACGAGCGTGGCCGGAATGCTGAAGCTCCGCTACGAACGCCGCGACGATGCCTTCGTCGGCGCGAACCTGCTGGTCTACGACGTGCCGATCAACGCCCGGAGCCAGCTGGCGCCGGACTTGTTCGTCGCGTTTGGCGTGTCGCAGAAACCCGAGTGCGACTGGGACGTGTTCAAGCTGTGGGAGGAGCGCCCGCCGGTGTTCGTGCTGGAGTTCACCTCGCCCTACACGCACCGGGTGGACACGGAAGTCAAGCGACGACGCTACGCGGCAGCAGTTCTCATTTTGGCCCGACTTGGCAACGGAGTCGGGGATTCCGTCCGCGAACGGGTTGACAACATAGGACGGCGCCCCTATGGTGCGGGCCATGGGCAACCCATGGTTCGGATCGAAGGCGACGTCGGGGCTGTGGCAGGCGCTGGTGGCGCTGATGCCGCCGCACGCGGTGTACATCGAAACGCACCTGGGCGGCGGCGCGGTGATGAAGCGCAAGCCGGGGGCGCTGCGCAACATCGGCATCGACCTGGACGCGCGGGCGCTGGAGTCGTTCGAATGCGGCCATCCGGTGGAGCTGGTGCACGCGGACTGCCACGCGTGGCTGGCCGGGTTCCCGTTCGACGGTTCGGAACTGGTGTACAGCGACCCGCCGTACCTGCGCGGCGCGCGCAAGTCCGGGCGCCGCTACCGGCACGACTACGAGGACGCGGACCACGCGGCGCTGCTGGAACTGCTGAAGGGCCTGCCGTGCGCGGTGATGGTGTCGGGATACCCGTCGGCGCTGTACGACGAGCTGCTGGGCGGCTGGCGCAGCGCGGCGCTGCAGGTGATGAACCACGCGGGGGTGGTCACCGAGAAGGTGTGGTTCAACTTCGCGCCGGACCGCGTGCACTGGGCGTCGCGCGCGGGACGGAACTTCACGCACCGGCAGACGGTCAAGCGCAAGGCGCATGGCTGGGGCCGGCGCTACGCGGCGATGCCAGCGGCGGAGCGCCTGGCGGTGCTGGCGGCGATCATGGCGGTGGAGGCCGGCGCCGCGCCGTGAGGTTCCTCGCGCGCCATCTCGACCGGCTGCGGACATGCTTCGCCGGGCTGCCGGACCCGCGCCGCGGACGCAACCGCCGCTACGCCATGGCGGACGTTGGCATGGCCGCGCTGTCGGTGTTCCTGATGCAGTCGCCGTCGTTCCTGGCGCACCAGCGCGCGCTCGCCGCGGGCGGTCGCCGCTCCAACGCGCACACCCTGTTCGGCCTCGACCGCATCCCCTGCGACAACCACGTCCGGCAACTGCTCGACGGCGTGCCGCCGGAGCACTTCGACGACCGGTTCCACGACCTCGTCGAGGACCTCGACGCGCGCGGCGCGCTGACGCCCATGCGCCGCCTCGACGGCCACCTGCTGGTCGCCCTGGACGGCACCGAGTTCTTCCGCTCGCGCAACATCCACTGCGACAACTGCTCGACCCGCAGGCGCGGCGACGGCGGCACCGAGTACTTCCACCAGATGGTCGCCGCCACCGTCGTGGCGCCCGGCCGGGCGCAGTCGCTGCCGCTGCCCCCCGAGTTCGTCGCGCCGCAGGACGGCGCGGCCAAGCAGGACTGCGAGCGCCAGGCGGTCAAGCGCTGGCTGCGGTCCCACGGCGACCGCTGCGCCGCACTGCGCCCGGTCTATCTCGGCGACGACCTGTACGCCTGCCAGCCCGTCTGCCGGGCCATGCTCGACGCCGGCGGCGACTTCCTGCTGACCGCCAAGCCGGCCAGCCACAAGACCCTGTACGAGTACCTCGACGGCATCGACATCCCCGTGCGCCGCCGCACGACGGGCCGCGGCGCGCAACGGCGCACCCACCGCTACCGCTGGATGACGGACCTGCCCATCCGCGACGGCGACGACGCCCTGCGCGTCAACTGGCTGGAGGTCACCAGCGCGCGGCCCGGCGGCAAGGTCACCTACCGCGGAACCTTCGTCACCAGCCTGCCCGTGGACCGCGACAACGTCGCCGAACTCGCCGACTGCGCCCGCGCCCGCTGGAAGATCGAGAACGAGACCTTCAACGTCCTCAAGCAGCACGGCTACCACCTCGAACACAACTTCGGGCACGGCAAGGACACCCTCGCCGCCGTGCTCGTCGTTCTCAACCTGCTCGCCTTCGCCCTGCACACCGCGTGCGAAGTCGCCGAGTCCACTTGGCGACGGGCCCGCGAGCGCCTCGGCACCCGCGCCCGCCTGTTCGAGCACCTGCGCACCGTCACCGAATACCAGGTGTTCCCCGACTGGAACGCGCTGATCGGCCTGCTCGCCACGGGCGGGCCCGCCGCCCAGCCTCCCTGACGCACAGACCACGCCGCCAGCCGCCAAATCCACGAACCTCGGACAGTCCCGAAACCCAATGCCTCAATCGTCAAAATGAGAACTGCTGGCTACGCGGCCTGGGGGGTGGCGGAGTACTTCCTGTACGACCCGCCCTCGGAGTGCCAGTCGGCGCCGCTACGGGGCCTGTCGCTGGCCGGGGGCGCGTACCGGGAGATGTCGGAGTGCGCGTTGCCGAACGGCGCGCGTGGCTACCTCAGCGATGCATTGGGCCTCGGCCTGTGGATGAACGAGTTGGAGGGGCGGGCCGAGCTTCGGATGTACGACCCGGCAACCGGGACGAACCTGCGGTCGCGTTGGCCCAGCCCGGCGCGGATGCGTGCCGACCGCGCCGAAGCGGAGGTCGCCCGCGCCCGCGCCGCCGCCGCTCGGCAGCGTGCCGACGCCGAGGTCGCCCGCGATCAGGCCGAGGCCCGCGTCCGCGAGCTCGAGGCCCAACTGCGGGCGAAGCGCGAGGCGCGCGCCGTGGAACCGAACGGAGTGACTTCCTCCAGCACCGACCCATAGGGCGCGGCTTCGGTGGCGCTAGCAGGGTGTCGGGCTTCGCGCGACAGCGCGACGCCCAACGCCGTGCTGGAACGGCTTGGGCTGGGGCCAGAGGCGACGCCCGTTAGGGCGACGGCTTCGGTGGCGCTAGCGGGGTGTCGGGCTTCGCGCGACAGCGCGCCGCCCAACGCCGTGCTGGAACGGCTTGGGCTGGGGCCAGAGGCGACGCCCGTTAGGGCGACGGCTTCGGTGGCGCTACTCCTCGCAGACCTCCTTCGCGACGATGCAACTCACTGCGACCTGGTCGCCCGCGCCATCGCCCAAAGCCATCTTGCCGACGATCTTGCGTGGCTTGTCGTCGCCAACGGCGGCCTGCAGGGCGGCCCCCGCCTCGCCGAGTGCGAAGGTTGGTAGGACCTGGGGCCACTCGACCGGCAAGACGACCGCGGCGATGACGGTTTCCCCGTGGGTGGCGTCTTCGATCGCCGCTCCCACCCTGGCGTGCAGCGAGACGTCGACATCTCCCTCAAGAAGTTCCCTCCTGACGACCCTCGCGCTACAGCCAACCCCCTCGCGCAGCAACGCTTCGAACCGGGCGCGCTCGTCCATCTTCATGGTGGCGTTCCTCCGTGTTGCGGAAGATTGTATGTCCGACTCGAGGCAGGCCGGCGACTCGCCGCGGGCGACAGGTGGTCCTCGGCGATACGGGCCTGCCGCTTGCCGCCACCTCTCTTGCGGCCGGCGGCGTCCCTGCCGTCCCGTGCGGCGACCGCAAGGAGGATCGAGCCATGGCCGACGTCACGGCCAGCCCGATTGACCGGACTGCGGCGCCAGCCCGGCGTCGCGCTGTCGCGCTAAGCCGACGCGCTGCTAGCGCCCCGCAACCGTCGCCCTTGGCTCCGCTCGCGGCCCAGCTATGGGGCGCTCCTAGTCCTCGCACACCTCCTTCGCGAAGATGCAACTGACTGCGATCAGGTCGCCCCCGCCATCGCCCAAGGGCATCTTGCCGACGATCTTGCGTGGCTTGGCATCGCCAACGGCGGCCTGCAGGGCTGCCCCCGCCTCGCCGAGTGCGAAGGTCTGCACGGGCTGGTCCCACTCGATCGGCAAGACGGCTGCGGCGACGACGGTTTCCCCGTCGATGGTGTCTTTGATCGCCGCCCCCACCCTGGCGTGCAGCGAGACGTCGACATCTCCCTCAAGGAGTTCCTTCCTGACGACCGCCGCGCTACATCCAGGCCCGTCGCGTAGAAACGATTCGAGCCGGGTGCGTTCGTCCATCGTCATGTTGGTGTTCCTCCGTGTTGCGGAAGATTGTACGTCCGACTGGAGGCGGATCGGCGAGTGGCCGCGGGCTATCGAGTATCCTTCGCTGGACGCCAATCCGATTGCGGAGATTTCCCTTGCACTTTGATCCCCTGACGCGCGAAGAGCACACGAGCGTGGCCGGAATGCTGAAGCTCCGCTACGAACGCCGCGACGATGCCTTCGTCGGCGCGAACATGCTGGCCTATGACATGCCGAACAACGCCCGGAGCCAGCTGGTGCCGGACTTGTTCGTGGTGTTTGGCGTGGCGAAAAGACCCGTCCGCGACTGGGAGGTGTTCAGGCTGTGGGAGGAGCGCGTGCCGGTGTTCGTGCTGGAGTTCACCTCGCCCTACACGCACCGGGTGGATACGGAAGTCAAGCGTCGGCGCTACGCCGCATGGGGGGTGCCGGAGTACTTCCTGTACGACCCGCCCTCGGAGTGCCAATCGGCGCCGCTACGGGGCCTGTCACTGGCGGGGGGCGCGTACCGGGAGATGTCGGAGCGGTTGCTGCCGAACGGCGAGTATGGCTATCACAGCGACGTGTTGGGCCTCGGCCTGTGGATGGACGATCTGGAGGGGGCGGCGGAGCTTCGGATGTACGACCCGGTAAGCGGAACGAACCTGCGGTCGCGTTGGCCCCGCCTCGCTCGGGAGTGTGCCGACCGCGCCGAGGCCGAGGTCGCCCGCGCCCGCGCCGCCGCCGCTCGGCAGCGTGCCGACGCCGCCCGGGCCCGCGCAGACGCGGAAGTCGCCTAGGGAACCTCTGAACAAGTCCGTCCATGGACTTGTTCAGGTCGCAAGCCAAAGCGCGGTTTCGGCTTGCTCCACAGATTCAATGGCTTACGCCATCGAATCTGGCGGCACATCCCTATGCCGCACTAGGAAAGGTCTTAATCAGACCTTCCCTAGCGCGAGCAGGCCGAGGCCCGCGTGCGCGAGCTCGAGGCCCAACTGCGGGCGAAACGCGGGGGGCGCGCCACGGAACCGAACGGAGTGACGTCCTCCAACACCGGCTCATAGAGAGGTGTGGGCCAGGGCCGGACGCCACGCGCGGCGAGGGCTCTGGCGGTCGCCGCCGACACACGCGCCGCGTCCCGTCGGCTTTCAGGAGTGACGGGCGTAGCGGGCGGCGTAGCGCAGCGCCCACTGCGCCGCCCCGGCGACTCGACGACCTGCCGGCACCAATGACTCAATGTTGTTGGTACCAAGAATGACTTTGCCGGGCGACCCGGCCGGAACCCTGGGCGTCGGCGCGCGCCGGCCGGGGGCGATGTCGCCCACAATCGACCGAGATGTCGCACCGTTCGGCGGGTCGATGGCCGATACCCGTCGTCGCCGCGGCCCTCTACGTTGGCCGCATGAACCAAGACTCCGCCTGGCGACGCCTGTTCGACCACGCCGTGGCCGTGCGGCACCTGTTGCGCGGCCATGCCCGGGAGGTCGCGGACCTGCTGGACCTCGACGCCCTGCAGCCCCTGCCGGCGAGCTGGGTCGCCGCCGACGGCACGCAGCGCCACGGCGACGCGGCCTGGCGCGCGCCCTACGCCGACGGCTCCGGGCGCTCCCCTGGTGGTGCTCGTCGAGTTCCAGTCCGGCGTGGACCACGGCATGGCGGCGCGCGTGCTGCACTACCACGGCATGGGCCTCGACGCGGCGCTGCGGCGGGGCGAACTCGATGCGGACGGCGAACTGCGGGTGTTGCCGGTGGTGATCCACTCTGGGGAGCGGACGTGGCGGGCGTCGGGGGCGGTGCCCCGCGTCGTCGTGGACAACGCCGGCGAGCTGGTCCTGCCGTCCGGCCGCTACCTGTTGGTTGACAGGTCCGGCGCCGCACGGGACGATGCCGGCAACGTCGTCGCCGCGGCCCTCGCCCTGGAGGCGGCGCCCACCCCGGCGGTCGCCCAAGGGCGGTTGGAGGCGTTGGAGGAGGGCCTGCGCGACGCGGACGCGGCGTCCGGCAAGGCCGCCATGGAGGGCGTGCTGGCGTGGCTCGGCATTCGCTGGCGGAGGCTGTTCCCGGGCGGGGACGAGGCCGCTTTGGACGCTTGGCGGCGCAAGTTTCTGAACGAGGAGAACGACATGACCACGTTGGCCGATAGGGTGAGGGTCTGGGAGGCCGAACTGCTGGAGCGCGGGGAGGAACGCGGCATCGAGCGGGGCGCCGAGCGGGAACGGGAGCGCCAGCGCATCATGCTGGTCCGCCTGGCGGGGCGCAAGTTCGGCCCGGCGACGGCGCGCGAGCTCGCCGTGCGGATCGCCGGCGTGTCGGACCCGGAGGAACTGGCGTTGGTGGGCGAGCGGATCATCGACTGCGACGCCGGTGCCGACTTGCTGGAGCGGGTGGCGGGGTCTGGCTAGGAACGCCGTGGACGGAACGAAATGGCGTTCTTGGGCGCTGGTTGCCACTCCGGCATCGGATGCCGTGAGGCGCGTTCAAGCCGTTCGCGGCCCATCGCCCACAGTTTCGCTAGAGAACTGTCGGACGATGGACTCTTCGAGTTCGAGATGCTCGGCACGGTTGCACTAGGGAACGTCTGAACAAGCCCATGGACGGGCTTGTTCAGACGTTCCCAAGGGGCCCGCGGACGCCGAGGGCGCACGTGAACAGCGAGTCCGCCCGCGAGGATACCGAGGCCCGGGTCCGCTCTGATCGAGGCTGCCCGCGCCGATGCCGCCGAAGCCCGCATCCGCGAGCTCGAGGCCCAACTGCCCAAGAAGCGGTAGCCGACGAAACGCGGGGGGGCGGCCGCCACTGCGGACGTCCCGCAACTTGTTCTCGCCGCCGGCCACGGAAGGGCGGGGTGGCGACTTGCGCGGTTCTCCCGCGCCGCCGGCCCCCAACGCCTTCGCCGCGGACCAGGAGATCGGTCCCGGCGACATCCCGCTCCTGATCACCGGCCGGGCGCTGCCGGAGGTGCCGCCGACGCACCGCACGGCGTTCCAGGCGTTCCCCGGCCAGCAAATCGACATCCGCACGGACATCCCCAGCAACACCCTGCTCCTGCGCGGCACGATGGAGATGCTCGAGCGCGCCGCCGAGATGTTCGACGCGCTCGAACAGAGGCCCTAACGGCCTCCCCCAACGGCCTCCCAGTTGACCCCGCTCCACACGTCGGCACCGCTGCCGTCGGCTGCCCCCGGCCGATGGAACCGGCTGCTATCGTGGGCGAAGGAGTGGCAGGGACTGATCGGGCTCGCTCTGACCATAGCAACAGTTCTCATCGCCGGCACCTACGGAGTTTCGCAAGTGCTCGACGATCTTGAGGACGTGGGCAAGGACGTAGCTACGGTGAAGGACAGCCTGCAGGAAGAGGTGAAACGCTTGGAAGACGGCCGTGCGGAGCAGGAGACCCGACTCATCGAGAAGATCGACGCGCAGTCAGAACTGGTCACGGAAAAGACCGACCGTCTGCACGAGCGAATAGACGGCGTCGACAAGAAGCTTGACCGCGTGGATGAACGACTTGATCGTATGGACCAAAGGATGGATGGGTTCGAGTCGCGCCTTGCGGCGCAAGAGGATGCCCCTCAAGTCGTCCCTGCATCGCACGAGTCTCGTATCGGAACCTAGGCCGCGCCGTAGAACGGCGCGGGCGCGTGGGCTGGTGGGGCTGGGTCGCGAGCGGAGTCAAAGGCGACGGTTGCGGGGCGCTAGGAAGCGGCCCACGCGAGAACGCGGTCGGCTCGCCCTCCTCGCGGGCATGCGGCCCCGACTCGTCGGGATGTCCGCGAATTCACCATCAAGCGGCTCCTACGGCCCGGGCCCCCGGGCGTCCGCGTCGAACACGTCGTCGAGCGTGCGCGCGTCGAGCACGTTCTCCGCCCAGGCCTCCAGGTCGGCCGCCGCGGCTTGATGGAGCCGGTCCGCGACCGCGGGGGGCAGCGGCCCGAAGCGCCGCCGCAACTGTCGCTCCAGGACCGCGCGCTCGCCGTCCACTCGGCCCGCGCGCAGGCCCTCGTCCCGGCCCACGCGCAGGCCCTCGTCCCGGCCCACGCGCATGCCCTCGTCCCGGCCCGCGCGCAGGCCCTCGTCCCGGCCCGCACGCAAGCCCTCGTCGCGCCCTTCGCGCATGCCTTCGTCGTGCGCCCGCTGGATCATTCCCGCCATGGTCTTGCTCTCCTCCGGATACCGCCGCCGGTAGGTCTCCTGCTCATTCTCCGTGAGGGCGGCGTAGATGTCGATGAACCGGAGGTACTTCGCGAGCTTGGCCCCGTCCCGCTCCACCGCCCGCAGGCCGTGCGCCGCGTGCGCGAACACGTCGACCCGGTCCATGTCCGGCGGCCGGCGCATGTTCGGCAGGTTCACCAGGGCGACCGGGTTGTCGCTGTGCTGCCACGCCCCGGCGTCCAGCGCGTCGAGCCGGCACGACAGGTGCTTGAACGTCAGGTAGTCGCCGCGTTCGGTGCCGAGCGCCAGCCTTGCCGGCGCCGGACCGGCGCGCAGGAAAATGGACACCGGCACCACCCGGTTCGTGTCGAACAGCTCCGCGACGTCCCAACAATAGCGGGCCAGCCGGTGCGGCGAGAAGCGGCTACCGTCGGTCTCCTCCTCCAGCGCGAACACCACCGCCTCTCGTCGGCCGTCGGCCCACTGGACCTGTAGCGGCGCGTCGAGCTCGTGGTAGCGTTGGCCGAGGCGCTCCTGCAGCTGCTCCTGGCGCAGGGGCACGATCTCCACGTCGTCCCCCGGCGCGGGCGCCTCCTCCGGCGCGAAGAACGCCAGCGCCTGGCGCGGGTAGTCGAGGATCAGGTTCTTGAAGTTCTGGTCGTGGCTGATTCTTGCGAGGGGCAAGCCCCTCCCGCTCCCCGGCTGAAGGCTCTTTCTTGCGAGGGGCAAGCCCCTGTGAGGGCCACCCTCGCGCTCCCCAGTCTGAAGGCTCTCCGCCCTTGCCATGTGCCGCGTCCGGTGGTGCGTTCGGGCATAGCCTCGGGCATCTCCGGCGAATGCGGAATCAGCCATCGCTGAAAATCCCGCGGGAGATTCGCCCCGGTGCGTGGGGCAATGGCGCACGAGGAAGCACCACGATGGGGCGCTAAGCCCCGGCGGCATCCCCAGCCATCTCGACGCCGACGGCGCCACGCGTCGGCAGCGCGCGTCTTGTCCGCCGGGCCGCCGACTCGCAACCTCCTCCCGCGCTGCCGCCCCTGCACCCCAGGCAATCGCCCCACCCACCCAAAGCCCCAACCCCGTACCGGCTGCAATGCGCCAACCGCCTCGATTGGTCTGGGCAACCCCATGGCGCTCGGCACCCGACAACGCACCGCGTCCCGGCACCCCCGCGCCGCCGCGGGGGCGATGGGCCACCTGCTCGCCCCAACGGCCGCGGCCCTCCTCCCAGCCTCCTGCGCCACCCTCAGGGTCGATCCCCTCCCGGACCCCATCCGCCCGCCAAGAACCCTCGCGGCGGAGGCCACCGAGGGCGCCGCCGCCACCGCGCCGCAGGAAGAAGGCACCACCATCACGTCCACCCCCGGCGTCGTCATCCAGCGCACCGTCGCCGAGGGCATCGCGGACCGCCTGGGGGAGGACCTCGCCGGCCCGCCCATCGCCGTCAGCTTCCACGACGTGCCGCTGGTGACGTTCATCAACGAGGTGTTCGCGGAGCGGCTCGGCATGTCGTTCACGCTGTCGGCGGGGCTCTCCGAGAAGACGGACCTCGTCACCCTCCGACTCACGGAGCCCGTCCCCCCCACCAGCTCTTCGCCACCGCGCGCCGCGTGCTTGGTGACCATGGCGTGAACCTCCGCGAGGCCGGGGGCGTGCTCACCTTCGCCGCCGACCAGGAGGTCGGCGCCGGGGACATCCCGCTGCCGGTCAGCGGGCGGGCGCTGCCGGAGGTGCCGCCGACGCACCGCACGGCGTTCCAGTTGGTGCCGATGCACGTCGGCCGCGCCAACATCGTGGCGGGCTTCCTCAACCAGGCGTTCGGCAGCGGCCGGGAGCTCGACATCCGCACGGACATCCCGAGCAACACCCTGCTCCTGCGCGGCACGATGGAGATGCTCGAGCGCGCCGCCGAGATGATCGAGGTGCTCGACCACGTGCGCGATTGGGCGCGCACCCTCGACGCCCGGAAGGAGGCCACGGTGGAGAACGCCGTATAGCCGGCTTCGACTTCAGCGAGCCGGACTACATCCTGCCCGCCATGTCGGGCGGAGCGGCCGAGCACTGAGGGGCGAGACGTTCGTTCGTCGAACAACCGCTGCTGCAAGAAGGGCTACTCTGGCGGGTCTTGGTCGCCGAGCAGGATGTCGCGCAACTCGATCGCCAGGACGTCCAGCACGCCGCCCACCGAAGCGCCATGCCGGAAGGCACAGTCCTTTATGGCCGCGTCGAACTCCTTGTCGGGCTTGAACTCGTCGCTGACGTACTGGAAGCAGAACTGTTGTATGTCGTAAGGGCTCTTGGTGGCCACGCGCGGCCGCAGATCCCCGGCCTCGCGCCGCGCCCACGCCGCCGCGTCGAGCGTGCCCGATATCTTTTCGCCGAGCTCGTTCAGCCGCAGCGGACTTCCCGTGTCGAGGGGCTGCGCCGTGCGCACGCGGTCGAAGATCTTGTCGAGCTTGTCCTCGACGCGCTCCATGAAGCGCACTACGGTGCTCTTGTGCTCGTCCACGCCGCCCTTCCACGCGCCGATCTTGACGAGCGCGACCCCAACCGCGACCACGGCCGCAACGATGAGTAAAGGATGAACTTCCGGCATGGCGTTTCCCCTGCAAGTCCCTGCTCTTGCGTGGGAGCGTCAGCGACCTCGGCGCGGGATCCCGGTGGGAGCGTGCTGGCGGTTGAGCTGGTCCACGAGGCGTAGCGTACCACGCGGCACGCCTCAACCATGTCCCGCAGCGCTGTTCTGCGGGGCGTCACGCAGGTGTGTGTCTCGCCGCTCGTCGCAACTTGCGACGGGCTTTTGTCGGGTGGGAATGCGGCGCCCGTGGCGGTGCCGCCGGCCCTCGACAGCGTGCGCCCGTAGAAAAATGTGCGTCTTGTCCCCCTAGACGGCGGGCGGATTTCGCACGCCGGCCCGAGGGCGGTCGACCGCGGGGTCGTTGAGTATCCGTCGTCGGACGGCAAGCCCGTGGCGGAGACCGACCTGCACTTCGACCGGCTGACGGACGTGGCCAAGATGCTGAAGCGCCGCTACGAGGGCCGCGACAACGTCTACGTCAGCGCGAACCTGCGGATCTACGACGATCACGGCAACCGGCACAGCCACTTGGCGCCGGACGTGTTCGTCGTGTTCGGCGTGCCGGGCCACCTCCGCAAGGTGTTCAAACTGTGGGAGGAGCGTCCGCCGGCGTTCGTCCTGGAGATCACCTCGGAGGACTCGAAGGACAGGGACCAGAACAAGAAGCGGCGGCGGTACGCGGCGTGGGGGGTGTCGGAGTACTTCCTGTACGACCCGTGGGCGGAGTACCTGACGCCGCCGCTGCGGGGGCTGTCGCTGGCCGGGGGCCGCTACCGGGAGATGCGGGAGCGCGTGTTGCCGAACGGCGAGCGCGGCCTGATCAGCGAGGCGCTGGGGCTCTGCCTGTGGCTGCGGGGCCGGGAGTTGCGGCTGTACGATCCGGTGGCCGGGGCGGACCTGCCGACGCCGGCGGAGCAGGACGACCGCGCCGACGCGGAGGCCAAGGCCCGCGCGGAGGCCGAGGCGCGAGTGGATTCGGAGGCCACGGCCCTCCTCCCAGCCTCCTGCGCCACCCTCAGGGTCGATCCCCTCCCGGACCCCATCCGCCCGCCGCGCACCCTCCCGGCGGAGGAAACCCAGCGAACCACCACCACAGCCCAACAAGAAGAAGGCACCACCATCACGACCACCCCCGGCGTCGTCATCCAGCGCACCGTCGCCGAGGGCATCGCGGACCGGCTCGGGGAGGACCTCGCCGGCCCGCCCATCGCCGTCAGCTTCCACGACGTGCCGCTGGTGACGTTCATCAACGAGGTGTTCGCGGAGCGCCCCGGCATGTCGTTCACGCTGTCCGCCGGGCTGGCGGAGAAGGCGGACCTCGTCACCCTCCGCCTCACCGAGCCCGTCCCCCCCAACCAGCTCTTCGCCACCGCGCGCCGCGTGCTTGGTGACCATGGCGTGAACCTCCGCGAGGCCGGGGGCGTGCTCACCTTCGCCGCCGACCAGGAGATCGGCGCCGGGGACATCCCGCTGCCGGTCAGCGGCCGGGCGCTGCCGGAGGTGCCGCCGACGCACCGCACGGCGTTCCAGTTGGTGCCGATGCGCGTCGCCCGCGCCAGCGACGTGGCGAACTTCCTCAACCAGGCGTTTAGCGGCCAAGAGCTCGACATCCGCCCGGACATCCCGACCAACACCCTGCTCCTGCGCGCCACGGTGGAGATGCTCGGGCGCGCCGCCGAGATGATCGAGGTGCTCGACCAGCCCCTCCCGCGCGGCCGGAACGGCGTGATCATCGACCCGAGCTTCCTCGCCCTGGCGGACCTGGCCACGGACCTCGAGGCCGTCCTCGCCGCGGAGGGCTACAGCGTCGGCACCGGCGGGCAGATCAGCACCGCCGTCGTCCTGCTGCCCCTCCGGGGCGTCAACAAGCTGGTCGCCTTCGCGTCGGACGCCGCCACCCTGAACCACATCCGCGAGTGGGCGCGCACCGTCGACGCGCGGAAGGAGGCGACGGTGGAGAACGCCGTCTTCACCTACGAGGTACGCAACACCCAGGCGGCCAGCATGCAGGAGACCCTGGACGCCATCCTCATGGACGGCGGCACCAGCGCGTTCCAAGGCGTCCAGGGCGCCGCCACCGAAACCGCCACCACCGCCGAGGACGCCTACCTCGGCACCGGCCGCATCGTCGTCGACGAGAACCGCAACATGCTCCTCTTCCGGGGCTCCGGCAAGGAGTGGGCGGAGCTGCGCGCCGTGATCGAGCAGCTCGACAAGCCCGTCCCCTCCGTCCTCATCGAGTTGCTCATCGCCGAGATCACCCTCTCGGACGAGGAGGAATCCGGCATCGAGTTCCTGTTCCGGAACGGCATTGGCGGCGGCGACACCGTGACGAGCAGCACCCTGGGCGCCCTCGGCGTGCAGGCGAAGGCGCTCTCGATGACCCTTGGGCAGCGCCGACACCACCCGCGCCGTCCTCAACCTCTTCTACGAGGACGACCGCCTCATTTAGGTGCGCAACTCCTCCCCGAGCACTTGGCCGACGAACGCAAGGAGTTCGGCAAACTGCCTTCGTTGCGGTGACATTTCCGGTACTGGGGCGTTCGGGCATCGAGACTTGCAGTCCTCGATAAAGCTGTAAGATGCTCACGTCGTTAAGTTGGTTCGGTCCCAAGTCGTGACTTCGGCAGGGTACGTGCGGTGCCGGATGCGCTCAGGAGGAGCACTCGGTGTCCACTCAGGCAGTGATCGACGTTTTGCTCAGCGGCGTAGAGGGTCAAATTGCCGCCTGCAACATCGTCTCAAGCGTCGAGCATGGCCTCATCGAGGCGAGTTCGTGGCGGAGGCATTCGAAATGCTGGTGAGGCTCGCTGAGGAAGAAAACCTTGCCGAGTCCGGCGATTTCGTGAGGGCGCTTGCGGTGCTGGGGAGGGGGGATTACCCGCCCAGCATGGAGGAAACTCCGGGGCCGATGTGGCTGCGGGGGAACGCCGCTCTAACCGACGGCGAATCCCTCGCCGAGGCAACCTGTGTTCAGCCCTTGTCGACGCTCCGTCATCTTGTGCTGGACGAGACGGTCGCCGACCTGATGGCCCACGGTTTGTCGCTGGCCCCGGAAACCCTCGACTCTCCAAGCCCGGTCATGCGGGACGCCATAGCATTCTGGCGCCAACAACCCGTCGAAAGGCGCCGACTGCCGTTTCAGAGGGGATCGTGCCTCGGTCCTCCCGGCGGACTGCTATGGTTCACAAGCCGACAGCAGTTCGAGGCTGCGGTCGCCCCCGAGGCGGGAGACGCGAGGGGCCAACGTGCGCGCGATTCCCTAGGGTTGGATCATCGCCAAATGGGCGAGACCCTGATCGCAGTTCACTTCCCGCAGTCCGCTGTCGCGGACTCGTCGGCGAGACCGACCTTCATCGATGCGGCAACCCACAAACGATTCATGGCATGGCCGGAGGACGAGGCCGGGCAACGCGACCGCGCTTGGGGCCGAACCGTGGACCTAGAGGCGTTCAGCACGGGCACCACGGTGATCGATGGCTGCCCGGAACGAGTGGCTCCAGAGGTGGACGCCGAGAAACTGTCGGACGATGGACTATTCGAGTTCGAGATGCTCGGCACGGTTGCACTCGCGGCCGGCAGCGGGGAAGGCGCTGATTCCGTCTTCGCCACGCGGCTGGCGCGGGGACGCACCGTCGATGATCTCAGGACCAGTCTGACGACGATCATCGAGCAAGGGACGGCGGCATAGCCATGTCGGATGTTCGCGCAGGCTCGAGTCCCGGCGCGCCGGCCGACGTGAAGTCGTGGTTGTCGACGGCATTGGACGCTTGGTTCGAGGAAGACGCCGGTCGCTGGGCGTTCCGGCCCTTCGCGCTCCACATCGGGCAGCGCGAGTCGGACTTGGCCCGCGATTTGCGCACGATCTACGCGGAACAACCCGCCATCGAGCGGGCGCGTTGGCGACAGGCCGTGCGCGACCTGGTGGCGGAGCGAGGGACGAGCGCCGCCTTTCGTCCGGCCCTCGAGGTACTCCTCGATCTAGCCACCCTCATGCCGGCACCGGACGTACTAGACGTGCTTCCCCGGCTCGTAACGGACGCCGACGGCCGGGAGGCCAACCGCCTGGCGAACAAGGTGGTCGCCGCCGCGGTGAGCCTGTCCTCGCCGACGCGGTCCGCCCTAGACTGCTTGGAACGGATCCGCACGTCGCCGCTATTCGCTCCCCACCATGCGGGACTCGTGCTGACCGCACTGTGCGAGGTGGATCCGGATCGGTGGGCGAACCACGTCGCAAACCTGGATTTCGCAATGCGGGCACTCGCCGCCAAGCATCTGTCGGACAGGGCACCGTTGCGGCTCTACGCGCGCGCTATCCTGCGGGCGATCACCCTAAGCCGCGTCACGGCGGAGGCGTTGGGCGAGTTGTGGAACCGCTTGGACTGCATGGACGCACCGCGCTTAAACTGGTTCTTCTGCGAGTTGTTCGAGGGGAAGTCCTCCTTGATTGAGTACGATCACGATGCTCCCAGGCTGTGGATGCGCGATAACCCGTCCGTCTGTATCCCGCTCGAGGGGAAGCTACCGTTGGCCAACTTCGACCTGAAGGTGCTCACTCCGAAGCCCCTTGACGCCGAACAGAACCTCCGGGATACCAAGGGGCCCGCGGACGCCGAGGGCGCACGGGAACAGCGAGTCCGCCCGCGAGGATACCGAGGCCCGGGTCCGCTCTGATCGAGGCTGCGCGCGCCTTGTCCGCATGAAGGTCGGGCGGATTTCGCACGCGATCCCGGGGAGATCTCCACTTGGAGGGTGCCGCGCGGCGTCCGACGATGGCCTCCATGCGCGGTGTCGAAACAAACGCGGCCGGCGGCCCTCACGGAGGTGCAACCCCGAGCGGTGCGGACGCCCGCCGGGAGGGCGTGCTATCGTCGGCGGGGTTGCGGGCCGCAGCGCGTCGCGGCAACGGAGGATCGGGCCATGAGCGAGGTTGCGGCGGACAGCGCCAGGAGCGTCCCGGGGGCGGTCGACCAGCCAGTCGTCCCGCGGGTCGTTGAGTATCCGTCGTCGGACGGCAAGCCCGTGACGGAGACGTCCCTGCACTACAACCGGCTGCGCGACGTGGTGACGGCGCTGCAGGACCGGTACAAGGGCCGCGACGTGTTCGTCGGCCCCAACCTGCAGGTCTACTACGTGCCGGACAAGCCCAGGATCCACCTGGCGCCGGACGTGTTCGTGGTGTTCGGGGTGCCGAACCAGGACCGCGACGTGTTCAAGCTGTGGGAGGAGGGCGTGCCGGCGTTCGTCCTAGAGATCACGTCGAAGAGCTCGGAGGACGACGACCTGAACAAGAAGCGGCGGCGCTACGCGGCGTGGGGGGTGTCGGAGTACTTCCTGTACGACCCGCGGGTGGAGCACCTGACGCCGCCGCTGCGGGGGCTGTCGCTGGCCGGGGGCCGCTACCGGGAGATGCGGGAGCGGGTGTTGCCGAACGGCGAGCGCGGCCTGGTCAGCGAGGCGCTGGGCCTGTACCTGTGGCTGCGGGGCCGGGAGCTGCGGCTGTACGATCCGGACACCGGGGCGGACCTGCTGACGCCGGCGGAGCAGACTGCCCGCGCCGATTCAGAGGCCGCCCGCGCCGATTCGGAGGCCGAGGCCCGTGCCCAGGCCGAGGCCCGCGCCGATTCGGAGGCCAAGGCCCGCGCCGAAGCAGAGGCTGCCCGCGCCGAGGGCGAAGCCCGCATCCGCGAGCTCGAGGCCCAACTGCGTAGGAAGCGGTAGCCGACGCACGCGAAGGGTCTCCCGGCCGCCACTGTGGCCGTCCCACATCTGGTTCTCGTGGTTCTCGGCCCGCCGTGCGAAAGGGCAGGGCGGCGACCTGCGGGGTTCTCCCGAATCGCCGCCCCCGAACACCCCAGGCAATCGCCCCCACCCACCCAAAGCCCCAACCCCGTACCGGCTGCAATGCGCCAACCGCCTCGATTGGTCTGGGCAAAACCCCATGGCGCTCGGCACCCGACAACGCACCGCGTCCCGGCACCCCCGCGCCGCCGCGGGGCCCTGGGCCACCTGCTCGCCCCAACGGCCACGCTCCTTCTCCTAACCTCCTGCGCCACCCTCAGGGTCGATCCCCTCCCGGACCCCATCCGCCCGCCGCGCACCCTCCCGGCGGAGGAAACCCGGCGAACCACCACCACAGCCCAACAAGAAGAAGGCACCACCATCACGTCCACCCCCGGCGTCGTCATCCAGCGCACCGTCGCCGAGGGCATCGCGGACCGCCTCGGCGCGTTGGCGCGGCTCCTACGGCCCGGGCCCCCGGGCGTCCGCGTCGAACACGTCGTCGAGCGTGCGCGCGTCGAGCACGTTCTCCGCCCAGGCCTCCAGGTCGGCCGCCGCGGCTTGATGGAGCCGGTCCGCGACCGCGGGGGGAAGCGGCCCGAAGCGCCGCCGCAACTGTCGCTCCAGAACCGCGCGCTCGCCGTCCACTCGGCCCACGCGCATGCCCTCGTCCCGGCCCACACGCAGGCCCTCGTCCCGGCCCGCGCGCAGGCCCTCGTCCCGGCCCGCGCGCAAGCCCTCGTCGCGCCCTTCGCGCATGCCTTCGTCGTGCGCCCGCTGGATCATTCCCGCCATGGTCTTGCTCTCCTCCGGATACCGCCGCCGGTAGGTCTGCTGCTCATTCTCCGTGAGCGCGGCGTAGATGTCGATGAACCGGAGGTACTTCGCGAGCTTGGCCCCGTCCCGCTCCACCGCCCGCAGGCCGTGCGCCGCGTGCGCGAACACGTCGACCCGGTCCATGTCCGGCGGCCGGCGCATGTTCGGCAGGTTCACCAGGGCGACCGGGTTGTCGCTGTGCCGCCACGCCCCGGCGTCCAGCGCGTCGAGCCGGCACGACAGGTGCTTGAACGTCAGGTAGTCGCCGCGTTCGGTGCCAAGCGCCAGCCTTGCCGGCGCCGGACCGGCGCGCAGGAAAATGGACACCGGCACCACCCGGTTCGTGTCGAACAGCTCCGCGACGTCCCAACAATAGCGGGCCAGCCGGTGCGGCGAGAAGCGCCCGCCGTCGGTCTCCTCCTCCAGCGCGAACACCACGGCGTCGCGGCGGCCGTCGGCCCAGTCGACGCGCAGCGGCGTGTCCAACTCATGGTAGCGTTGGCCGAGTCGCTCCTGTAGCTGCTCCTGCCGCAGGGGCACGATCTCCACGTCGTGCCCCGGCCCCGGCGCCTCCTCCGGGGCGAAGAAGGCGAGCGCGTGGCGCGGGTAGTCGAGGATCAGGTTCTTGAAGTTCTGGTCGTGGCTGATTCTTGCGAGGGGCAAGCCCCTCCCGCTCCCCGGCTGAAGGCTCTTTCTTGCGAGGGGCAAGCCCCTGTGAGGGCCACCCTCGCGCTCCCCAGTCTGAAGGCTCTCCGCCCTTGCCATGTGCCGCGTCCGGTGGTGCGTTCGGGCATAGCCTCGGGCATCTCCGGCGAATGCGGAATCAGCCATCGCTGAAAATCCCGCGGGAGATTCGCCCCGGTGCGTGGGGCAATGGCGCACGAGGAAGCACCACGATGGGGCGCTAAGCCCCGGCGGCATCCCCAGCCATCTCGACGCCGACGGCGCCACGCGTCGGCAGCGCGCGTCTTGTCCGCCGGGCCGCCGACTCGCAACCTCCTCCCGCGCTGCCGCCCCTGCACCCCAGGCAATCGCCCCACCCACCCAAAGCCCCAACCCCGTACCGGCTGCAATGCGCCAACCGCCTCGATTGGTCTGGGCAACCCCATGGCGCTCGGCACCCGACAACGCACCGCGTCCCGGCACCCCCGCGCCGCCGCGGGGGCGATGGGCCACCTGCTCGCCCCAACGGCCGCGGCCCTCCTCCCAGCCTCCTGCGCCACCCTCAGGGTCGATCCCCTCCCGGACCCCATCCGCCCGCCAAGAACCCTCGCGGCGGAGGCCACCGAGGGCGCCGCCGCCACCGCGCCGCAGGAAGAAGGCACCACCATCACGTCCACCCCCGGCGTCGTCATCCAGCGCACCGTCGCCGAGGGCATCGCGGACCGCCTGGGGGAGGACCTCGCCGGCCCGCCCATCGCCGTCAGCTTCCACGACGTGCCGCTGGTGACGTTCATCAACGAGGTGTTCGCGGAGCGGCTCGGCATGTCGTTCACGCTGTCGGCGGGGCTCTCCGAGAAGACGGACCTCGTCACCCTCCGACTCACGGAGCCCGTCCCCCCCACCAGCTCTTCGCCACCGCGCGCCGCGTGCTTGGTGACCATGGCGTGAACCTCCGCGAGGCCGAGGGCGTGCTCACCTTCGCCGCCGACCAGGAGATCGGCGCCGGGGACATCCCGCTCCTGATCAGCGGCCGGGCGCTGCCGGAGGTGCCGCCGACGCACCGCACGGTATTCCAGTTGGTGCCGATGCGCGTTGCCCGCGCCACCGACGTGTCGAACTTCCTCAACCAGGCGTTGCGCGGCCAGGACCTCCAGATCAACTCGGACATGCTGAGCAACACCCTGCTGCTGCGCGGCACGATCGAGCTGGTCGAGCGCGCGGCACAGATGATCGAGGTGCTCGACCAGCCCCTCCTCCGCGGCCGACATGGCGGAGGACCTCGCGGCGGTGCTCCGCGCCGAGGGCTACAGCGTCGGCACCGGGGGCGAGCTCGGCACCGCCGTCATCCTGCTGCCGCTGCGGGGGGTGAACAAACTGGTGGCCTTCGCGGCGGACGCCGCCACCCTGAACCACGTCCGCGAGTGGGCGCGCACCCTCGACGCCCGGAAGGAGGCCACGGTGGAGAACGCCGTGTTCACCTACGAGGTCCGCAACACCCAGGCGGCGAGCATGCAGGAGACCCTGGAGGCCATCCTCGAGGACGGCGGCACGAGCGCGTTCCAGGGCGTGCAGGCCCTCCAGGGCGCCCCCACCGGCACCGCCGAGGAACGGCATCGGCGGCGGCGACACCGTCACCAGCAGCACCCTCGGCGTGCAGGCCAAGGCGCTCTCCATGACGCTCGACAGCGCCGGCGCCACCTTCGCCTTGAACGTCGGCACCGCAAACTACTCCTCTCCGGTTGGACAAGGCATCCGCCGCAGCGCCGCCAAAGGCCCCCTTGTATAATCCGCTGCGGTCCCCATTCCCGGAGTCTCCGCTGACAACTCCAGTCTGCGTCTCGGTGATCAACATGAAGGGCGGCGTCGGCAAGTCGACCGTCGCGGCCCTGCTCGCCCGTCACGCCTCAATCCAGTTGCGGAAGCGCGTCTTGGCGGTAGATCTGGACCCCCAAGCCAACCTATCGCAAGCTTTCATGACGACGAGATACGAGCGGTTCCTCGCCAACCGGGAGCCGTCGATCGTCGAGGTCTTCAAGGGTGCCCTGCCGCCTAAGGGGACTTCGGGCGTCCCGACACCACTCAAGCTCTCGGATGTCGCCGTCGGCTCCACGGCGTTCGGCGGTCGAAACGCTTGGCTGATCCCCAGTCGGTTCGACTTTTCCGAACACCTCGTGTCGGCCCTCACCCCGAACCCGATGGTGCTGGCGCAACGCATCGCTGAGGAACACGGCGACTGGGACTTGATCTTGATCGACTGCGCGCCGACCGAGTCGATCCTCACCCATACCGCCTACCACGCGAGCCGCTACGTCCTCGTGCCCGTTCGCCCGGAGTACTTCGCCACCATAGGATTCCCGCTGTTGGGGCGCTCGCTCGAGGACTTCCGCGCCAGCAACCCCGGCCACGACATCGACGTCCTGGGCGTCGTCATCAACAACAACACCTACCAGAGCGGCAACTACGGTGGGCCGGAGAAGACGGACTCCATGGCAGATATCCGGGCGAAGGCGCAGCAAAACGGCTGGCACGTGTTTCCCGCTGAACTGCCCCTGTCCAGAGGATTTCCCAAGATGATGCGCGGCAACCTAACGCGTCTCGGCGATGCCCCCCGCAGCTTCCGCTTGTTCGCGCAGCAGTTTTTCAAGCGGCTCGCGGCGCATCACCCACAGTTCCGCTAGGCGTCTCGACCGTGCTTTTGGACGTTACTGCGGCGGCGGAGGGCAACGGATGAATCACCGTGCCAAGGGCGAAAACACAACGGGAGTGGTTTCCGATTCGTCGGTCACCGCCCGAACGTCCCCGGCCAGGGGGCGCGGCAGACGCCCCTCCACCGCGAGACGGTCTCGTCCCACCGCCGCCGACTACGTGGCGCGCATGGATCTGCCCGAACTCGTGCGGGAGCCCCTCGGGGAACTCGCCGGCCGCTTCGACGAACGCCTCTTCCTACCCACCATCGGCGACGTACGAAACTTCCTGCTCTTCTGCGACTACGATGGTGCGGTGCCGAAGGCCCGGGGCGCCGCAGTGTCCTGCGTGTTCAAGCTCCTTGCCCGGATGGACCCCGGACGAGTCGCCACGATCTGCGATGAGCGCATGTTCTCTGGGCCCGCGAACATGCTCTCCATCGCCGACGCCATTGGCCATGCGTCGTCAGGCGTCCGGTCGCGCAGCATCGAGATCCACGTCGAGATGCTGCTGGCGCCGGCCGGCGACTTGGACGGGCTTCGCCGACTGCTTATCGAACACGCCTCGGAACCGTGGCGCCACCTACGGGAACGAAGCTCCCAGATAGCGGCGCGGTCCGGCCGGGATGCGCTGGCGTTCGGGCGTTGGGCGGACGAGACCATTCCGGAGTCCGAAGTCGTCCTCGGTGGTCTCGATGCCGGATTTCGCCTGTCAAACGTCGTCCCCGTGATTCAGGGCGACAAACGTGACGTCAGCGCGTGGAACGTCGTAGTCGAGGACTTCATTGATCGTGTCGTTCGCCCTGCCGTGAACGCGACGCGCCACCAACTCACCGTCGGACCCCGATGGGTTGCCATGCGCGACCTCACGTCGGCCGACGCCGAACGGACATTGCGGCGCTTCTCGGACGCCGCCAACCACTCCACCGGTTCTAGTCACCCCCGGGACGAACAGCGTTGGATGGAGTTCGTCATCGCGTGCGTCCGGGCCGCTACGCGGCGAGACTGCGCTCCCCTGACGCCGACGCTTGACGGTGGCTTGCTCCGGCGATGGTTGACGGAGGTCGACGGGTGGACCGGCGATGTGGCTGACGACCTCGTTCACGAGTACGAGTTTGGCTTTGGCCTGATTCAACGCTACGCCCAGAAGCAGTGACGGACGAAAGACCTTCGTCCACCCGCAAACGCAGGGTGCCACTCATCCGGCCGTAGGCAAGCCCGACCCTACCGCTGGACGCACGCATTGCGCCGGCGACGAGCCCCGGGCACCACGGCAAGCATCCCTTGCCCGGTCCCCGCCTGCGGACGTCGCCGGTCGGCCCCACTTCGTCCGCCCGCCGCGGGGGCGTGCTATGGTCGGCGGCGGCGCCGCGCGGCAACGGAGGATCGGGCCATGAGCGAGGTTGCGGCGGACAGCGCCGGGCGCGTCCCGGGGGCGGTCGACCGAACGGTCGTCCCGCGGGTCGTTGAGTATCCGTCGTCGGACGGCAAGCCCGTGACGGAGACCTCCCTGCACTACAACCGGCTGCGCGACGTGGTGACGGCGCTGCAGGAGCGCTACAAGGGCCACGACGTGTTCGTGGGCCCCAACCTGCAGGTCTACTACGTGCCGGACAAGCCCAGGGTCCACCTGGCGCCGGACGTGTTCGTCGTGTTCGGGGTGCCGAACCAGGACCGCGACGTGTTCAAGCTGTGGGAGGAGGGCGTGCCGGCGTTCGTGCTGGAGATCACGTCGAAGAGCTCGGAGGACGACGACGTGAACAAGAAGCGGCGGCGCTACGCGGCGTGGGGGGTGTCGGAGTACTTCCTGTACGACCCGCGGGCGGAGCACCTGACGCCGCCGCTGCGGGGGCTGTCGCTGGCCGGGGGCCGGTACCGGGAGATGCGGGAGCGCGTCCTGCCGAACGGCGAGCGCGGCCTGGTCAGCGAGGCGCTGGGCCTGCACCTGTGGCTGCGGGGCCGGGAGATGCGGCTGTACGATCCGGACACCGGGGCGGACCTGCTGACGCCGGCGGAGCAGACTGCCCGCGCCGATTCAGAGGCCGCCCGCGCCGATTCGGAGGCCGAGGCCCGTGCCCAGGCCGAGGCCCGCGCCGATTCGGAGGCCAGGGCCCGCGCGGAAGCAGAGGCCCGCGCCGATTCGGAGGCCAAGGCCCGCGCCGAAGCAGAGGCTGCCCGCGCCGAGGGCGAAGCCCGCATCCGCGAGCTCGAGGCCCAACTGCGGAAGAAGAAGCGGTAGGGGCGACGCACGCGAAGGGCCGTCCGGCCGCCAAGCCCTCTGTCCACCTGACGCCCCGCACGAAAGCGCCGGGCCGCCGACCCGCAACCTCCTCCCGCGCTGCTGGCCCCGAGCGTCCATACGCCTCGCCCATCCACGCCCCAAAGCCCCAACCCCGTACCGGCTGCAATGCGCCAACCGCCTCGATTGGTCTGGGCAAACCCCATGGCGCTCGGCACCGACAACGCACCGCGTCCCGGCACCCCCGCGCCGCCGCGGGGGCCGCCCGGCACCTGCTGGCCCCAACGGCCGCGGTCCTCCTCCTCACCTCCTGCGCCACCCTCAAGGTCGATCCCCTCCCGGACCCCATCCGCCCGCCAAGAACCCTCGCGGCGGAGGCCACCGAGGGCGCCGCCGCCACCGCGCCCCAAGAAGAAGGCACCACCATCACGTCCACCCCCGGCGTCGTCATCCAGCGCACGGTCGCCGAGGGCATCGCGGACCGCCTGGGGGAGGACCTCGCCGGCCCGCCCATCGCCGTCAGCTTCCACGACGTGCCGCTGGTGACGTTCATCAACGAGGTGTTCGCGGAGCGCCTCGGCATGTCGTTCACGCTGTCCGCCGGGCTGGCGGAGAAGACGGACCTCGTCACCCTCCGCCTCACCGAGCCCGTCCCCCCCAACCAACTCTTCGCCACCGCGCGCCGCGTGCTTGGTGACTATGGCGTGAACCTCCGCGAGGCGGACGGCGTGCTGACGTTCGTGGCGGACCAGGAGGTCGGCGCCCGCGACATCCCGCTGCTGATCAGCGGCCGGGCGCTGCCGGAGGTGCCGCCGACGCACCGCACGGCGTTCCAGTTGGTGCCGATGCACGTCGGCCGCGCCAACATCGTGGCGGGCTTCCTCAACCAGGCGTTCGGCAGCGGCCGGGAGCTCGACATCCGCACGGACATCCCGAGCAACACCCTGCTGCTGCGCGGCACGATGGAGATGCTCGAGCGCGCCGCCGAGATGATCGAGGTGCTCGACCATCCCCTCCTGCGCGGCCGCCACGGCGTGATCATCGATCCGAGCTTCCTCGCCGCGGCGGACCTGGCCACGGACTTGGAGGCCGTCCTCGCCGCGGAGGGCTACAGCGTGGGCACCGGCGGCCAGATCAGCACCGCCGTGATCCTGCTGCCCCTACGAAGCGTCAACAAGCTGGTCGCCTTCGCCTCGGACGCCGCCACCCTCAACCACATCCGCGAGTGGGCGCGTACTCTCGATGCGCAGAAGGAAGCCACGGTGGAGAATGCCGTGTTCACGTACGAGGTCCGCAACACCCAGGCGGCGAGCATGCAGCGGACGCTGGAGGCCATCCTCGAGGACGGCGGCGCCAGCCCGTTCCAAGGCGTCCAGGGCACCCCCACCGACGCCGCCACCGAGGACGACTACCTGGGCACCGGCCGCATCGTCGTCGACGAGAACCGCAACATGCTCCTCTTCCGGGGCTCCGGCAAGGAGTGGGCGGAACTGCACGCCAACCGCCGCCTGCGGCGTGTGGGACATCGCTTGGGGGCGACCCCTCGGGGAACGCGGGCAGGACCACGCAACGCACCGATGGCGGCCGTCGAAGCGTCGAAGCGTCGGACCGGGCCGGGCCGCGAGCGACGGGCGCGTTGGCGCGGCTCCTACGGCCCGGGCCCCCGGGCGTCCGCGTCGAACACGTCGTCGAGCGTGCGCGCGTCGAGCACGTTCTCCGCCCAGGCCTCCAGGTCGGCCGCCGGGGCTTGATGGAGCCGGTCCGCGACCGCGGGGGGCAGCCGCCCGAAGCGCCGCCGCAACAGCCGCTCCAGGACCGTCCGTTCTCCGTCCACGCGGCCCTCGCGCATGCCCTCGTCGCGCCCCTGCCGCATGCCCTCGTCGCGGCCCGCGCGCATGCCTTGCCGCACACCTTCGTCGTGCGCCCTCTGGATCATTCCCGCCATGGTCTTGCTCTCCTCCGGATACCGCCGCCGGTAGGTCTCCTGCTCATTCTCCGTGAGGGCGGCGTAGATGTCGATGAACCGGAGGTACTTCGCCAGCTTGGTGCCGTCCGGCTCCAGCGCCCGCAGGCCGTGCGCCGCGCGTGCGAACACGTCGACCCGGTCCATGCCGGCCGGCCGGCGCATGTTCGGCAGGTTCACCAGGGCAACGGCGTTGTCGCTGTGCAGCCACGCCCGGGCGTCCATCGCGTCGAGCCGGCACGACACGTGGTCGAACGTCAGGTAGTCGCGGCGTTCGGTGCCGAGCGCCAGCCTGGCCGGCGCCGGACCGGCGCGCAGGAAAATGGACACCGGCACCACGCGGTTCGTGTCGAACAGCTCCGCGACATCCCAACAATAGCGGGCCAGCCGGTGCGGCGAGAAGCGGCTACCGTCGGTCTCCTCCTCCAGCGCGAACACCACCGCCTCTCGTCGGCCGTCGGCCCACTGGACCTGTAGCGGCGCGTCGAGCTCGTGGTAGCGTTGGCCGAGGCGCTCCTGCAGCTGCTCCTGGCGCAGGGGCACGATCTCCACGTCGTCCCCCGGCGCGGGCGCCTCCTCCGGCGCGAAGAAGGCGAGCGCGTGGCGCGGGTAGTCGAGGATCAGGTTCTTGAAGTTCTGGTCGTGGCTGATTCTTGCGAGGGGCAAGCCCCTCCCGCTCCCCGGCTGAAGGCTCTTTCTTGCGAGGGGCAAGCCCCTGTGAGGGCCACCCTCGCGCTCCCCAGTCTGAAGGCTCTCCGCCCTTGCCATGTGCCGCGTCCGGTGGTGCGTTCGGGCATAGCCTCGGGCATCTCCGGCGAATGCGGAATCAGCCATCGCTGAAAATCCCGTGGGAGATTCGCCCCGGTGCGTGGGGCAATGGCGCACGAGGAGGCACCACGATGGGGCGCTAAGCCCCGGCGGCATCCCCAGCCATCTCGACGCCGACGGCGCCACGCGTCGGCAGCGCGCGTCTTGTCCGCCGGGCCGCCGACCCGCAACCTCCTCCCGCGCTGCTGGCCCCGAGCGTCCATACGCCTCGCCCACCACCCCCCAAAGCCCCAACCCCGTACCGGCTGCAATGCGCCAACCGCCTCGATTGGTCTGGGCAAACCCCATGGCGCTCGGCACCCGACAACGCAATGCGTCCCGGCACTCCCGCGCCGCCGCGGGGGCGCTGGGCCACCTGCTCGCCCCAACGGCCACGGCCCTCCTCCTAGCCTCCTGCGCCACCCTCAGGGTCGATCCCCTCCCGGACCCCATCCGCCCCCCAAGAACCCTCGCGGCGGAGGAAACCGAAGGCGCCGCCGCCACCGCGCCGCAGGAAGAAGGCACCACCATCACGTCCACCCCCGGCGTCGTCATCCAGCGCACCGTCGCCGAGGGCATCGCGGACCGCCTGGGGGAGGACCTCGCCGGCCCGCCCATCGCCGTCAGCTTCCACGACGTGCCGCTGGTGACGTTCATCAACGAGGTGTTCGCGGAGCGCCTCGGCATGTCGTTCACGCTGTCCGCCGGGCTGGCGGAGAAGACGGACCTCGTCACCCTCCGCCTCACCGAGCCCGTCCCCCCAACCAACTCTTCGCCACCGCGCGCCGCGTGCTCCGTGACTACGGCGTGAACCTCCGCGAGGCCGGGGGCGTGCTCACCTTCGCCGCCGACCAGGAGATCGGCGCCGGCGACATCCCGCTGCCGGTCAGCGGCCGGGCGCTGCCGGAGGTGCCGCCGACGCACCGCACGGCGTTCCAGTTGGTGCCGATGCACGTTGGCCGCGCCAACGTCGTGGCGGGCTTCCTCAACCAGGCGTTCGGCAGCGGCCGGGAGCTCGACATCCGCACGAACATCCCGAGCAACACCCTGCTCCTGCGCGGCACGATGGAGATGCTCGAGCGCGCCGCCGAGATGATCGAGGTGCTCGACCAGAGGCCCTAACGGCCTCCCCCAACGGCCTCCTAGTTGACCCCGCTCCACACGTCGGCGCAATATCTCGCTACGCGAATGCAGGCATGGATGCGAAAGTGGTGGGTGAAGAAGAGATCCTCCGCGAGGAAGCCGGAGCACGAGGTGTTTCCGGCGTTCCGAAGAAGGGACAGCGGGCGTTGGCCGGGGTTTCCCGCGAGCTCTCAGACGAGGAACTGGGCGAGCCCGGGACGCAGAAGATGCTCGTTGCGGCGAATGATCGACTAGAAGAGGAAGTGGCCGACCTCCGGGAATTTCGGGACCGGTACCACGATGCCGACAAGAAAGTGGCCAGACTGGAGGAGCGCATAGAGGAGCGGAGCCGCCGGAGGCTGTCCCAGGAACTCCTCCAGGGCGCGGGACTGACGCTCGGAGCGCTTTTGATCGGTTACGTACCCAACCTCGAGGAGGGGCATCGGATGATGGTGTTTGGTCTGGGCGCCCTGTTGGTCATTGCCGGGTGGGCCGACAAGGTGCTCCGTCTCAGGTCGGAAAAACCGCTATGAAGGTCCAGATTCAATACGTCGCCGACCAAGGCGACCTGGAGCGCGAGCGGCTGGTGCTGAATGTCCGCAAGGACGCCGACATCGGAGACTTCGTGCTGCTGCGCACGGGGTTCCTGGACGACGACGTGACGACCGAGATCCGCAACGCGTTCTGGTTCCCCTACGACGACGTGCGGGCACGCGACTTCGTGTTGGTGTACAGCAAGAGAGGCGGCAGTCACCGGAAGACGCTCGACGATGGACGCCATTTGCACGTCTTCTATTGGGGCGAATCCGCGCCCCTTTGGAAGGAGAAGAACGTCGCACCGGTGTTGCTGTACGCGCCGCAGTGGATTAGCAAGCCGCCGGACGAACTCGCCCGGCGGGCCTGAGGCGGCACGTCGGCATCCGCTGGCCCGGATTGTTTCCGATGCCGGCCGCGGAGGCGGGGGACGCCTAGCGCCACCGAAGCCGTCGCCCTGACGGGCGTCGCCTCTGGCCCCAGCCCAAGCCGTTCCAGCACGGCATCGGGCGTCACACGTCGGTCATCGCGCTGGCGCGCGAAAGTCCGACACCCTGCTAGCGGTGCGATTTCTGAACGCGAGGAAGGAAATCGCCGCGGTGGCCGAACGCGTTGCGGCCGGAGCGCCGCGCGGCGACGGAGGATCGGGCCATGAGCGAGGTTGCGGCGGACAGCGCCGGGAGCGTCCCGGGGGCGGTCGACCAGCCGGTCGTCCCGCGGGTCGTTGAGTATCCGTCGTCGGACGGCAAGCCCGTGGCGGAGACCGACCTGCACTTCCTCCGGCTGACGGCGGTGGCCGGGATGCTGAGGTGCCGCTACGAGGACCGCGACGACGTGTACGTCAGCGCCAACCTGCAGGTCTACGACGACCAAGGCGACCGGCACAGCCACCTGGCGCCGGACGTGTTCGTCGTGTTCGGCGTGCCGGGGCATCGCCGCGACGTGTTCAAGCTGTGGGAGGAGCGCCCGCTGGCGTTCGTCCTGGAGATCACGTCGAAGACCACGAGGCGCGACGACCTGGACAAGAAGCGGCGGCGCTACGCGGCGTGGGGGGTTTCGGAGTACTTCCTGTACGACCCGCGGGCGGAGTACCTGACGCCGCCGCTGCGGGGGCTGTCGCTCGTTGGGGGGCGGTATCGGGAGATGCGGCAGGGCGTCCTGCCGAACGGCGAGCGCGGCCTGGTCAGCGAGGCGCTGGGGCTCTGCCTGTGGCTACGGGACGGGGAGCTGTGGCTGTACGACCCGGTGGCCCGGGCGGAACTGCTGACGCCGGCGGAGGACCATTGGGGGCGCCTCGCGGCCGAGGCCCGCGCCGATTCCGAGTCCAGGGCCCGTGCCCAGGCCGAGGCCCGCGCCGACGCGGAGGCCAAGGCCCGCGCGGAGGCCGAGGCGTGAGTCGATTCCGAAGCCAAGGCCCGCGCCGAGGGCGAAGCCCGCATCCGCGGGCTCGAGGCCCAACTGCGTAGGAAGCGGTAGCCGACGCACGCGAAGGGTCTCCCGGCCGCCACTGTGGCCGTTCCACATCTGGTTCTCGTGGTTCTCGGCCCGCCGTGCGAAGGGCAGGGCGGCGACCTGCGGGGTGCTTCCCGCGCCGCCGCCCCCGAACGCCCCTCCGTCAGCCGCCCCCGCACGAAAGCGCCGGGTCGCCGACCCGCAACCTCCTCCCGCGCTGCTGGCCCCGAGCGTCCATACGCCTCGCCCATCCACGCCCCAAAGCCCCAACCCCGTACCGGCTGCAATGCGCCAACCGCCTCGATTGGTCTGGGCAAACCCCATGGCGCTCGGCACCCGACAACGCAATGCGTCCCGGCACCCCCGCGCCGCCGCGGGGGCCGTGGGCCACATGCTGGCCCCTGCGGCCGCGGCCCTCCTCCCAGCCTCCTGCGCCACCCTCAGGGTCGACCCCCTCCCGGACCCCATCCGCCCCCCAAGAACCCTCGCGGCGGAGGCCACCGAGGGCGCCGCCACCACCGCGCCGCAAGAAGAAGGCACCACCATCACGTCCACCCCCGGCGTCGTCATCCAGCGCACCGTCGCCGAGGGCATCGCGGACCGCCTGGGGGAGGACCTCGCCGGCCCGCCCATCGCCGTCAGCTTCCACGACGTGCCGCTGGTGACGTTCATCAACGAGGTGTTCGCGGAGCGCCTCGGCATGTCGTTCACGCTCCTCCGCCGGGCTGGCGGAGAAGACGGACCTCGTCACGTAAGCGCCTCACCGAGCCCGTCCCCCCCAACCAGCTCTTCGCCACCGCGCGCCGCGTGCTTGGTGACCATGGCGTGAACCTCCGCGAGGCCGGGGGCGTGCTCACCTTCGCCGCCGACCAGGCGATGCGCGGGCAGGAGTTGCAGATCAACTCGGACATGCTGAGCAACACCCTGCTGCTGCGCGGCACGATCGAGCTCGTCGAGCGCGCGGCCCGGATGATCGAGGTGCTCGACCAGCCCCTCCCGCGCGGCCGGAACGGCGCGATCATCGGCCCGGGCTTCCTGGCCGCGGCCGACATGGCCGAGGACCTCGCGGCGGTGCTCCGCGCCGAGGGCCATAGCCGGCAAACCGCCGCCTGCGGCGTGTGGGACATCGCTTGGGGGCGACCCCCTCGGGGAACGCGGGCAGGGCCACGCAACCTACCGATGGCGGCCGTGGAAGCGTCGAGGCGTCGGACCGGGCCGGGCCGCGAGCGACGGGCGCGTTGGCGCGGCTCCTACGGCCCGGGCCCCCGGGCGTCCGCGTCGAACACGTCGTCGAGCGTGCGCGCGTCGAGCACGTTCTCCGCCCAGGCCTCCAGGTCGGCCGCCGCGGCTTGATGGAGCCGGTCCGCGACCGCGGGAGGAAGCGGCCCGAAGCGCCGCCGCAACTGTCGTTCCAGGACCGCGCGCTCGCCGTCCACTCGGCCCGCGCGCATGCCCTCGTCCCGGCCCACACGCAGGCCCTCGTCCCGGCCCGCGCGCATGCCCTCGTCCCGGCCCACACGCAGGCCCTCGTCCCGGCCCGCACGCAAGCCCTCGTCGCGCCCTTCGCGCATGCCTTCGTCGTGCGCCCGCTGGATCATTCCCGCCATGGTGTTGCTCTCCTCCGGATACCGCCGCCGGTAGGTCTCCTGCTCATTCTCCGTGAGGGCGGCGTAGATGTCGATGAACCGGAGGTACTTCGCGAGCTTGGCCTCGTCCGGCTCCACCGCCCGCAGGCCGTGCGCCGCGTGCGCGAACACGTCGACCCGGTCCATGTCCGGCGGCCGGCGCATGTTCGGCAGGTTCACCAGGGCGACCGGGTTGTCGCTGTGCTGCCACGCCCCGGCGTCCAGCGCGTCGAGCCGGCACGACAGGTGCTTGAACGTCAGGTAGTCGCCGCGTTCGGTGCCAAGCGCCAGCCTTGCCGGCGCCGGACCGGCGCGCAGGAAAATGGACACCGGCACCACCCGGTTCGTGTCGAACAGCTCCGCGACGTCCCAACAATAGCGGGCCAGCCGGTGCGCCGAGAAGCGCCCGCCGTCGGTCTCCTCCTCCAGGGCGAACACCACGGCGTCGCGGCGGCCGTCGGCCCAGTCGACGCGCAGCGGCGCGTCGAGCTCGTGATACCGTTGGCCCAGGCGCTCCTGCAGCTGCTCCTGGCGCAGGGGCACGATCTCCACGTCGTCCCCCGGCGCGGGCGCCTCCTCCGGCGCGAAGAACGCCAGCGCCTGGCGCGGGTAGTCGAGGATCAGGTTCTTGAAGTTCTGGTCGTGGCTGACCGCCCTTGCCATGTGCCGCGTCCGGTGGTGCGTTCGGGCATAGCCTCGGGCATCTCCGGCGAATGCGGAATCAGCCATCGCTGAAAATCCCGTGGGAGATTCGCCCCGGTGCGTGGGGCAATGGCGCACGAGGAGGCACCACGATGGGGCGCTAAGCCCCGGCGGCATCCCCAGCCATCTCGACGCCGACGGCGCCACGCGTCGGCAGCGCGCGTCTTGTCCGCCTGGCCGTCGGGCGGATTTCGCACACGCGAGCTTGAGGGCCAGCTACGGAAGAAGCGGTAGGGGCGCCGCCCCCGAACGCCCCTCCGTCAGCCGCCGCCCGCGCCGAAGCGCCGGGCCGCCGCCTCGCCGCCTCCTCCCGAATCGCCGCCCCCGAACACCCAGGCAATCGCCCCACCCCCCAAAGCCCCAACCCCGTACCGGCTGCAATGCGCCAACCGCCTCGATTGGTCTGGGCAAACCCCATGGCGCTCGGCACCCGACAACGCAACGCGTCCCGGCACCCCCGCGCCGCCGCGGGGGCCGCCCGGCACCTGCTGGCCCCAACGGCCGCGGCCCTCCTCCTAACCTCCTACGCCACCCTCCAGGTCGATCCGCTGCCGGACCCCATCCGCCCCCCAAGAACCCTCGCGGCGGAGGCCACCGAGGGCGCCGCCGCCACCGTGCCACAAGAAGAAGGCACCACCATCACGTCCACCCCCGGCGTCGTCATCCAGCGCACCGTCGCCGAGGGCATCGCGGACCGGCTCGGGGAGGACCTCGCCGGCCCGCCCATCGCCGTCAGCTTCCACGACGTGCCCCTGGTGACGTTCATCAACGAGGTGTTCGCGGAGCGCCTCGGCATGTCGTTCACGCTGTCCGCCGGGCTGGCGGAGAAGACGGACCTCGTCACCCTCCGCCTCACCGAGCCCGTCCCCCCCAACCAGCTCTTCGCCACCGCGCGCCGCGTGCTCGGGGACCATGGCGTGAACCTCCGCGAGGCGGAGGGCGTGCTCACCTTCGCCGCGGACCAGGAGATCGGCGCCGGGGACATCCCGCTGCCGGTCAGCGGCCGGGCGCTGCCGGAGGTGCCGCCGACGCACCGCACCGCGTTCCAGCTGGTGCCGATGCGCGTTGGCCGCGCCAGCGACGTGGCGAACTTCCTCTCCCAGGCGTTCAGCGGCCAGGAGCTCGACATCCGCCCGGACATCCCCACCAACACCCTGCTCCTGCGCGGCACGGTGGAGATGCTCGGGCGCGCCGCCGAGATGATCGCGCGCCGCGTGCTCGGGGACTACGGCGTGAACCTCCGCGAGGCGGACGGCGTGCTGACGTTCGTGGCGGACCAGGAGGTCGGCGCCCGCGACATCCCGCTGCTGATCAGCGGGCGGGCGCTGCCGGAGGTGCCGCCGACGCACCGCACGGCGTTCCAGTTGGTGCCGATGCACGTCGGCCGCGCCAACATCGTGGCGGGCTTCCTCAACCAGGCGTTCGGCAGCGGCCAGGAGCTCGACATCCGCACGGACATCCCGAGCAACACCCTGCTGCTGCGCGGCACGATGGAGATGCTCGAGCGCGCCGCCGAGATGATCGAGGTGCTCGACCAGCCCCTCCTGCGCGGTCGCCACGGCGTGATCATCGACCCGAGCTTCCTCGCCGCGGCGGACCTGGCCACGGACCTCGAGGCAGTGCTCGCCGCCGAGGGCTACAGCGTCGGCACCGGCGGCGGCCAGATCGCTACGGCCCTCATCCTGCTGCCCCTCCAGGGCGTCAACAAGCTGGTCGCCTTCGCCTCGGACGCCGCCACCCTCGACCACATCCGCGAGTGGGCGCGCACCCTCGACGCGCAGAAGGAGGCCACGGTGGAGAACGCCGTGTTCACCTACGAGGTGCGCAACACCCAGGCGGCGAGCATGCAGGAGACCCTGGAGGCCATCCTCGAGGACGGCGGCGCCAGCCCGTTCCAGGGCGCCCAAGCCGCGCCCACGGACACCGCCACCGCCGAGGGCACCTCCTTCGGCTCCGGCCGCATCGTCGTCGACGAGAACCGCAACATGCTGCTCTTCCGGGGCTCCGGCAAGGAGTGGGCGGAGCTGCGCACGGTGATCGAGCAGCTCGACAAGCCCGTCCCCTCCGTCCTTATAGAGGTGCTCATCGCCGAGGTCACCCTCTCGGACGAGGAGGAATCCGGCATCGAGTTCCTGTTCCGCAACGGCATCGGCGGCGACAACATCAGGGGCGGCACCCTGGGCGCCCTCGGCCTCCAGTCCAAGGGGCTTTCGATGACGCTCGACAGCGCCGGCACCACCCGCGCCGTGTTGAACCTCTTCTACGAGGATAGCCGCGTCGCCATCCGCTCCAGCGCCCGCCTGATGGTGAAGAGCGGCGAAAACGGCCACCTTCGACGCCGGCAACGAGATCCCCACCATCAGCCAACTCTCGGACGCCGGCACCCAGGCCGGGGGCTCCACCAACGTCCTCCAGCAGGTGACGTACCGCAAGACCGGCGTGCTGCTCGAGATCGAGCCCGTCGTGCAGGCCAACGGCCTGGTCGATCTCGCCATCAGCCAGGAGCTGAGCGAGGCCCGCCCCACCGCGGCGACGAGCCTGGACGGCACGCCGACCATCCTCTCCCGCAGCATCTCCACGAACCTCACCCTGCGGGACGGCGGCTCCCTGCTGATGGGCGGCCTCGTCTCGAACAGCCAGAGCGTGGGCGAGGGGGGCGTTCCCGGCCTCGGGCGGGTGCCGGTGCTCGGGCGCCTGTTCCGCAAGGACGCCTTCCGGCAGGACCGCACGGAGCTCGCCATCCCCTGATTCTGCGGGACGCCGGTGCCGCTGCCGGCGCTTCCACCGACCTTTTGCGGCGGGGACGCAACGCGGGACAGGCGCGCCGGTCGAGTCATAAGGGAGAGCGTCGGCCGGATCGGCCGGGCGGCTCCCCCAAGCCGCCGAGAGGCGCCGTTCGCCAAGACGTGCGCCTTGTCCGCATGAAAGTCGGCGGATTTCCCACACGATCCTTGGCAGATATCCACTTGGAGGGTGCCGCACGGCGTCCGACGATGGCCTCCATGCGTGGAGGCGAAACAATGCGTCCGGGCGGTTTCGTCCGCTCCCGTCGAACGGCGACCCCGAACGGCGCGCACGCCCGCCGCGGCGGCGTGCTATGGTCGGTGGTGTCGCGGGCCGGAGCGCGTCGCGGCAAGGAGGATCGGTCCATGAGCAGCATTGCGTCCACCATTCCGCGGATCGTCCTGCGGCTCGCTCGGTATCCGTCGTCGGTCTTCTAGACCCGGACTCCGGGGAAATTGCGCGGAAGCCCGAAAAGGCGTTACGCTCAGCGCTTAGCGGTGAACAGCGGGTGGCGGCGACCGCTTGACCGGGTCCACAATCGGCCCCAAAGAGTGGTTCTCCAACCGCAGAGAGGGTGGTCAACGTGAGGATGGAACAGCAGGACATGATGTCGTATCCCGATTTCTTCGCGGCGCACGAGGCCGCGTCGAAGCTCCGGTTGATCGCCGGGGAGGGTGTCGCCGTCAGGGTTGAGCCGTCGCGATATGGCGCTGGCTATGTCGTGCGTCAGTTCCCCGTGGAGTTCCTCATCGACGTGGACTACCCCACGCACGTCATCAAGCCGGCCGTAAACTATGGGTGAGAGCGAGGATCCGCCGGGCCAAGAGCTGATTCCCGGCGACGACCCTGATCCCAACGGTGCCGCCAACCCTCCCGACCAACCGCTTCCGCCTGAGTTGAAGGCGTTGGTCGAGTTGGAGCACGCGAGGATTGAAAGCGCGGACAGACGCACGGCCGTCATGCAGAAGGCCTTCGACGTCTTGGACGCGCAGGACAAGCGGCAATTCGAGTTCCACAAGTCGAACGCCGACCAGATGCACGCGGCCCGAAGGGAGCGGTTCAGTTTCGCCCGAAGGATTTCTTACGGGATCTTCGGCTCGGCGGCGCTGGTCGTGGCTCTCCTTCTGTGGCTCGTGTTCTGGGGCACCGACAATCAAAGCGCAATCGCCCGAGAGATGCTCAACTACGTCTTCGTCGCGCTCGGCGGGGCCGGGGTGTTCGCGATAGGCAGGATGGCGCTCCGCTACCTCCTGCACGGCGACGGCGGCTGACGCACCGCCCAATCCCCAGCCTTTACCCCCGGGCGCTCCGGTCGTCCAGGCCCACGGAGGCCGCACGCGCCGATACCGAGGCCCGCGCCGACACCGAAGCGCGCATCCGCAAGCTCGATGCCCGACCGCGGAAGAAGCGGTAGCCGGCGCACGCGACGGGTCGCCCAGCCGCCGCTGCGGACGTCCCACATCTAGTTCTCGCCCCCGCCGCGAAAGCGCGGGGCCGCCGACTCACAACCTTGTTCCGCGCCGCTGGCCCCGAACCCCCTGGGCCTCACCTCCATCCCCCCCAAAGCCCCCACCCCGTACCGGCTGCAAATGCGCCATCCGCCTCGATGGGTCTGGCCTCCATGCGTGGAGGCGAAACAAGCGGGATCGGCGAGGCCAACGGCCCCGCCGTGGCGACCGCTCTCGATGGGCCACATGCCCGCCGCGGGGGCGTGCTATGGTCGGCCGCGTCGCGGGCCGCAGCGCCGCGGGGCAACGGAGGATCGGGCCATGAGCGAGGTTGCGGCGGACAGCGCCGGGAGCGTCCCGGGGGCGGTCGACCGAACGGTCGTCCCGCGGGTCGTTGAGTATCCGTCGTCGGACGGCAAGCCCGTGACGGAGACGTCCCTGCACTACAACCGGCTGCGCGACGTGGTGACGGCGCTGCAGGACCGCTACAGGGGCCGCGACGTGTTCGTGGGCCCCAACCTGCAGGTCTACTACGTGCCGGAGAAGCCCAGGGTCCACCTGACGCCGCCGCTGCGGGGGCTGTCGCTGGCCGGGGGCCGCTACCGGGAGATGCGGGAGCGGGTGTTGCCGAACGGCGAGCGCGGCCTGGTCAGCGAGGCGCTGGGCCTGCACCTGTGGCTGCGGGGCCGGGAGCTGCGGTTGTACGACCCGGCCACCGGGGCGGACCTGCTGACGCCGGCGGAGCAGACTGCCCGGGCGGATTCGGAGGCCGCCCGCGCCGATTCCGAGGCCGCCCGCGCCGATTCGGAGGCCAGGGCCCGCGCGGAAGCAGAGGCCCGCGCCGACACCGAGTCCGACCGCGCCGACGCGGAGGCCAAGGCCCGCGCCGAGGCCGAGGCGCGAGTGGATTCCGAAGCCAAGGCCCGCGCGGAGGCCGAGGCGCGGGTCGATTCCGAAGCCAGGGCCCGTGCCGAGGCCGAAGCCCGCATCCGCGAGCTCGAGGCCCAACTGCGGCGGAAGGGGTAGCCGGGCGAGGGGCGAAGGCCCGTCTCCGCAAGGGCGTGAGAACGGTAGGCGCCCACCACCCCCGCCCGAAAGCGCCGGGCCGCCGACGCGCAACCTCCTCCCGCGCCGCCGCCCCCGAACACCCAGGCAATCGCCCCACCCCCCAAAGCCCCAACCCCGTACCGGTTACAATGCGCCAACCGCCTCGATTGGTCTGGGCAAACCCCATGGCGCTCGGCACCCGACAACGCAATGCGTCCCGGCGTCCCCGCGTCGCCGCGAGGGCCGCCGGCCACCGGCCGGCCCCGATCGCCACCGCCGGCGCAATCGCCCTCACGCTCCTCCTCCTCACCTCCTGCGCCACCCTCAGGGTCGATCCCCTCCCGGACCCCATCCGCCCGCCGAGAACCCTCGCGGCGGAGGAAGCCCAGGGCGCCGCCGCCGCGGCGCCACAAGAAGAAGGCACCACCATCACGTCCACCCCCGGCGTCGTCATCCAGCGCACCGTCGCCGAGGGCATCGCGGATCGCCTCGGGGAGGACCTCACGGGCCCGCCCATCGCCGTCAGCTTCCACGACGTGCCGCTGGTGACGTTCATCAACGAGGTGTTCGCGGAGCGCCTCGGCATGTCGTTCACGCTGTCCGCCGGGCTGTCGGAGAAGACGGACCTCGTCACCCTCCGCCTCACCGAGCCCGTCCCCCCCAACCAACTCTTCGCCACCGCGCGCCGCGTGCTCCAGGACTACGGCGTCGAGCTCCGCGAGGCGGAGGGCGTGCTCACCTTCGTGGCGGACCAGGAGATCGGCGCCGGGGACATCCCGCTGCTGATCAGCGGCCGGGCGCTGCCGGAGGTGCCGCCGACGCACCGCACGGTGTTCCAGCTGGTGCCGATGCACGTGGGCCGCGCCACCGACGTGTCGAACTTCCTCGGCCAGACGATGCGCGGGCAGGATCTGCAGATCAACGCGGACACGCTGAGCAACACCCTGCTGCTGCGCGGCACCCTCGAGCTGGTCGAGCGCGCGGCGCAGATGGTCGAGGTGCTCGACCAGCCCCTCCTGCGCGGCCAGAACGGCGCGATCATCGATCCGAGCTTCCTGGCCGCGGCGGACATGGCGGAGGACCTCGCGGCGGTGCTCCGCGCCGAGGGCCATAGCGTCGGCACCGGCGGCGAGCTCGGCAGGGCCGTCATCCTGCTGCCGCTGCGGGGGGTGAACAAGCTGGTGGCCTTCGCGGCGGACGCCGCCACCCTCGCCCACGTCCGCGAGTGGGCGCGCACCCTCGACGCCCGCAAGGAGGCGACGGTGGAGAACGCGGTGTTCACGTACGAGGTGCGCAACACCCAGGCGGCGAGCATGCAGGAAACCCTGGAGGCCATCCTTGAGGACGGCGGCACGAGCGCGTTCCAGGGCGTGCGGGGCCAGGGCGCCGCCACCGGCACCGCCGACGCCGACGACGCCTACCTCGGCACCGGCCGCATCGTCGTCGACCAGAACCGCAACATGCTCCTCTTCCGGGGCTCCGGCAAGGAGTGGGCGGAGCTGCGCGCCGTGATCGAGCAGCTCGACAAGCCCGTCCCCTCCGTCCTTATAGAAGTGCTGATCGCCGAGATCACCCTGTCCGACGAGCGGGAGTCCGGCATCGAGTTCCTGTTCAGGAGCGGCATCGGCGGCGGCCAGGGCGTCACGGGCGGCACGCTCGACGCCCTCGGCGTGAAGGCGAAGGCGCTGTCCCTCACCCTGGACAGCGCCGGCGCGACCCGCGCCGTCCTGAACCTCTTCTACGACGACAGCCACGTCGCCATCCGCTCCAGCGCCCGCCCGATGGTGAAGAGCGGCGAAACGGCCACCTTCGACGCCGGCAACGAGATCCCCACCATCAGCCAACTCGCGGACGCCGGCACCGAGGCCGGCGGCTCCACCAACGTGCTCCAGCAGGTGACGTACCGCAAGACCGGCGTGCTGCTCGAGATCGAGCCCGTCGTGCAGGCCAACGGCCTGGTCGATCTCGCCACCGGCCAGGAGCCGGGCGAGGCCCGCCCCACCGCGGCGACGAGCCTGGACGGCACGCCGACCATCCTCTCCCGCAGCATCTCCACGAACCTCACCCCGCGGGACGGCGGCTCGCTGCTGATGGGCGGCCTCGTCTCGAACAGCCAGGGCGTGGGCGAGGGCGGCGTGCCGGGCCTCGGGCGGGTGCCCGTGCTCGGGCGCCTCTTCCGCAAGGACGCCTTCCGGCGGGACCGCGCGGAGCTCGCCATTCCCTGATTCCGCGGGACGCCGGCACCCAGGCCGGGGGCTCCACCAACGTTTTCCGGCGGGCGGCGTGGCGCGGGACGGCGACCGCTCGTCGCGACTTGCGACCGGCGCCACTCCAATGCCGGTTGTGCGCCAAGGCGCACGCCTTGGGACGACGTGCGTCTTGTCCCCCCGGACGCCGGTCGGATTTCGCACACGATTCGTGCGCCGTGTCCCCCTGGACGTCGGGCTAATTTCGCACACGATCCCGGGGAGATCTCCACTTGGAGGGTGCCGCGCGGCGTCCGACGATGGCCTCCATGCGCGGAGGCGAAACAATACGTCCGGGCGGCTTCGCCCGCTCCCGTCGAACGGCGACCCCGAGCGGCGCGGACACCCGTGGGGAGGCCGTGCTATGGTCGGCGGCGTCGCGTCGCGGCAACGGAGGATCGAGCCATGAGCGAGGCTGCAGCGGACAACTCCAGAAGCATCCCGAGGGCGGTCGACCGCGCGGTCGTCCCGCGGGTCGTTGAGTATCCGTCGTCGGACGGCAAGCCCGTGGCGGAGACCGACCTGCACTTCGACCGGCTGACGGACGTGGCCAAGATGCTGAAGCGCCGCTACAAGGACCGCGACGACGTGTACGTCAGCGCCAACCTGCAGGTCTACGACCTGCCGAACAAGTCCGAGAGCCACCTGGCGCCGGACGTGTTCGTCGTGTTCGGGGTGCCGGGGCATCGCCGCGACGTGTTCAAGCTGTGGGAGGAGCGCCCGCCGGCGTTCATCCTGGAGATCACGTCGAAGACCACGAGGCGCGACGACCAGGACAAGAAGCGGCGGCGCTACGCGGCGTGGGGGGTTTCGGAGTACTTCCTGTACGACCCGCGGGCGGAGTACCTGACGCCGCCGCTGCGGGGGTTGTCGCTGGCCGGGGGCCGCTACCGGGAGATGCGGGAGCGCGTCCTGCCGAACGGCGAGGGCGGCCTGCACAGCGAGGCGCTGGGCCTGCACCTGTGGCTGCGGGACCGGGAGTTGCGGCTGTACGATCCGGAGGCCGGGGCGGACCTGCTGACGCCGGCGGAGCAGGACGACCGCGCCGACTCCGAGGCCGCCCGTGCGGATACCGAGGCTGCGCGCGCCGACGCCGCCGTCGCCCAAGTCCGCGCGGAGGCCGCCCGCGCCGATTCGGAGGCCAGGGCCCGCGTCGAGGCCGAGGCCCGCGCCGATTCGGAGGCCAAGGCCCGCGCGGAGGCCGAGGCGCGAGTGGATTCGGAGGCCAAGGCCCGCGCGGAGGCCGAGGCGCGAGTCGATTCCGAAGCCAAGGCCCGCGCCGAGGCAGAGGCTGCCCGCGCCGATTCCGAAGCCCGCATCCGCGAGCTCGAGGCCCAACTGCGTAGGAAGCGGTAGCCGACGCGCGCGAGGGGCCACCCGACCGCCGCCGCACACGTCCCGCGCCCAGTTCCCGCTGCCTGCCACGAGAGGGCAGGGCGGCGACTTGCCGGGTGCCTCCCGCGCCGCCGCCCCCGAACGCCCCTCCGTCAGCCGCCCCCGCACGAAAGCGCCGGGCCGCCGACTCGCGACCTCCTCCCGAATCGCCGCCCTGAACAAAGCCCGGGCATTCCGCCCCCACCCCCAAGCCCCCAACCCCGTACCGGTTACAATGCGCCAACCGCCTCGATTGGTCTGGGCAAACCCCATGGCGCTCGGCACCCGACAACGCAATGCATCCCCGCGTTCCCGCGCCGCGGCGGGGGTCGCCCGCCACCTGCTGGCCCCAACGGCCGCGGCCCTCCTCCTAACCTCCTGCGCCACCCTCCAGGTCGATCCGCTGCCGGACCCCATCCGGCCCCCAAGAACCCTCGCGGCGGAGGCCACCGAGGGCGCCGCCGCCACCGCGCCCCAAGAAGAAGGCACCACCATCACCGAAACCCCCGGCGTCGTCATCCAGCGCACGGTCGCCGAGGGCATCGCGGACCGCCTGGGGGAGGACCTCGTCGGCCCGCCCATCGCCGTCAGCTTCCACGACGTGCCCTTGGTGACGTTCATCAACGAGGTGTTCGCGGAGCGCCTCGGCATGTCGTTCACGCTGTCCGCCGGGCTGGCGGAGAAGACGGACCTCGTCACCCTGCGCCTCACCGAGCCGGTCCCCCCCAACCAGCTCTTCGCCACCGCGCGCCGCGTGCTCGGGGACCATGGCGTGAACCTCCGCGAGGCGGAGGGCGTGCTCACCTTCGCCGCGGACCAGGAGATCGGCGCCGGGGACATCCCGCTCCTGATCAGCGGCCGGGCGCTGCCGGAGGTGCCGCCGACGCACCGCACCGCGTTCCAGTTGGTGCCGATGCGCGTCGGCCGCGCCAGCGACGTGGCGAACTTCCTCTCCCAGGCGTTCACCGGCCAGGACCTCGACATCCGCCCGGACATCCCGACCAACACCCTGCTCCTGCGCGGCACGGTGGAGATGCTCGGGCGCGCCGCCGAGATGATCGAGGTGCTCGACCAGCCGCTCCTGCGCGGCCGCCACGGCGTGATCATCGACCCGAGCTTCCTGGCCGCGGCGGACATGGCGGAGGACCTCGCGGCGGTGCTCCGCGCCGAGGGCCATAGCGTCGGCACCGGCGGCGAGCTCGGCACCGCCGTCATCCTGCTGCCGCTGCGGGGGGTGAACAAGCTGGTGGCCTTCGCGGCGGACACCGCCACCCTCGCCCACGTCCGCGAATGGGTGCGCACCCTCGACGCCCAGAAGGAGGCCACCGTGGAGAACGCCGTCTTCACCTACGAGGTCCGCAACACCCAGGCGGCCAGCATGCAGGAGACCCTGGACGCCATCCTCATGGACGGCGGCACCAGCGCGTTCCAAGGCGTCCAGGGCGCCGCCACCGAAACCGCCACCACCGCCGAGGACGACTACCTCGGCACCGGCCGCATCGTCGTCGACCAGAACCGCAACATGCTGCTCTTCCGCGGCTCCGGCAAGGAGTGGGCGGAGCTGCGCGCGGTGATCGAGCAGCTGGACAAGCCCGTGCCCTCCGTCCTGATCGAGTTGCTCATCGCCGAGATCACCCTCTCGGACGAGGAGGAATCCGGCGTCGAGTTCCTGTTCCGCAACGGCATCGGCGGCGACAACATCAGGGGCGGCACCCTGGGCGCCCTCGGCCTCCAGTCCAAGGGGCTTTCGATGACGCTCGACAGCGCCGGCACCACCCGCGCCGTGTTGAACCTCTTCTACGAGGATAGCCGCGTCGCCATCCGCTCCAGCGCCCGCCTGATGGTGAAGAGCGGCGAAAACGGCCACCTTCGACGCCGGCAACGAGATCCCCACCATCAGCCAACTCTCGGACGCCGGTACCCAGGCCGGGGGCTCCACCAACGTCCTCCAGCAGGTGACGTACCGCAAGACCGGCGTGCTGCTCGAGATCGAGCCCGTCGTGCAGGCCAACGGCCTGGTCGATCTCGCCATCAGCCAGGAGCTGAGCGAGGCCCGCCCCACCGCGGCGACGAGCCTGGACGGCACGCCGACCATCCTCTCCCGCAGCATCTCCACGAACCTCACCCTGCGGGACGGCGGCTCCCTGCTGATGGGCGGCCTCGTCTCGAACAGCCAGAGCGTGGGCGAGGGCGGCGTGCCCGGCCTCGCGCGGGTGCCCGTGCTCGGTCGCCTGTTCCGCAAGGACGCCTTCCGGCGGGACCGCACGGAGCTCGCCATCCCCTGATTCTGCGGGACGCCGGTGCCGCTGCCGGCGCCTCCACCGACCTTTTGCGGCGGGGACGCAACGCGGGACAGGCGCGCCGGTCGAGTCATAAGGGAGAGCGTCGGCCGGATCGGCCGGGCGGCTCCCCCAAGCCGCCGAGAGGCGCCGTTCGCCAAGACGTGCGCCTTGTCCGCATGAAAGTCGGCGGATTTCCCACACGATCCTTGGCAGATATCCACTTGGAGGGTGCCGCACGGCGTCCGACGATGGCCTCCATGCGTGGAGGCGAAACAATGCGTCCGGGCGGTTTCGTCCGCTCCCGTCGAACGGCGACCCCGAACGGCGCGCACGCCCGCCGCGGCGGCGTGCTATGGTCGGTGGTGTCGCGGGCCGGAGCGCGTCGCGGCAAGGAGGATCGGTCCATGAGCAACATTGCGTCCACCATTCCGCGGATCGTCCTGCGGCTCGCTCGGTATCCGTCGTCGGTCTTCTAGACCCGGACTCCGGGGAAATTGCGCGGAAGCCCGAAAAGGCGTTACGCTCAGCGCTTAGCGGTGAACAGCGGGTGGCGGCGACCGCTTGACCGGGTCCACAATCGGCCCCAAAGAGTGGTTCTCCAACCGCAGAGAGGGTGGTCAACGTGAGGATGGAACAGCAGGACATGATGTCGTATCCCGATTTCTTCGCGGCGCACGAGGCCGCGTCGAAGCTCCGGTTGATCGCCGGGGAGGGTGTCGCCGTCAGGGTTGAGCCGTCGCGATATGGCGCTGGCTATGTCGTGCGTCAGTTCCCCGTGGAGTTCCTCATCGACGTGGACTACCCCACGCACGTCATCAAGCCGGCCGTAAACTATGGGTGAGAGCGAGGATCCGCCGGGCCAAGAGCTGATTCCCGGCGACGACCCTGATCCCAACGGTGCCGCCAACCCTCCCGACCAACCGCTTCCGCCTGAGTTGAAGGCGTTGGTCGAGTTGGAGCACGCGAGGATTGAAAGCGCGGACAGACGCACGGCCGTCATGCAGAAGGCCTTCGACGTCTTGGACGCGCAGGACAAGCGGCAATTCGAGTTCCACAAGTCGAACGCCGACCAGATGCACGCGGCCCGAAGGGAGCGGTTCAGTTTCGCCCGAAGGATTTCTTACGGGATCTTCGGCTCGGCGGCGCTGGTCGTGGCTCTCCTTCTGTGGCTCGTGTTCTGGGGCACCGACAATCAAAGCGCAATCGCCCGAGAGATGCTCAACTACGTCTTCGTCGCGCTCGGCGGGGCCGGGGTGTTCGCGATAGGCAGGATGGCGCTCCGCTACCTCCTGCACGGCGACGGCGGCTGACGCACCGCCCAATCCCCAGCCTTTACCCCCGGGCGCTCCGGTCGTCCAGGCCCACGGAGGCCGCACGCGCCGATACCGAGGCCCGCGCCGACACCGAAGCGCGCATCCGCAAGCTCGATGCCCGACCGCGGAAGAAGCGGTAGCCGGCGCACGCGACGGGTCGCCCAGCCGCCGCTGCGGACGTCCCACATCTAGTTCTCGCCCCCGCCGCGAAAGCGCGGGGCCGCCGACTCACAACCTTGTTCCGCGCCGCTGGCCCCGAACCCCCTGGGCCTCACCTCCATCCCCCCCAAAGCCCCCACCCCGTACCGGCTGCAAATGCGCCATCCGCCTCGATGGGTCTGGCCTCCATGCGCGGAGGCGAAACAATACGTCCGGGCGGCTTCGCCCGCTCCCGTCGAACGGCGACCCCGAGCGGCGCGGACGCCCGTGGGGAGGGCGTGCTATGGTCGGCGGCGTCGCGTCGCGGCAACGGAGGATCGAGCCATGAGCGAGGCTGCAGCGGACAACTCCAGAAGCATCCCGAGGGCGGTCGACCGCGCGGTCGTCCCGCGGGTCGTTGAGTATCCGTCGTCGGACGGCAAGCCCGTGGCGGAGACCGACCTGCACTTCGACCGGCTGACGGACGTGGCCAAGATGCTGAAGCGCCGCTACAAGGACCGCGACGACGTGTACGTCAGCGCCAACCTGCAGGTCTACGACCTGCCGAACAAGTCCGAGAGCCACCTGGCGCCGGACGTGTTCGTCGTGTTCGGGGTGCCGGGGCATCGCCGCGACGTGTTCAAGCTGTGGGAGGAGCGCCCGCCGGCGTTCATCCTGGAGATCACGTCGAAGACCACGAGGCGCGACGACCAGGACAAGAAGCGGCGGCGCTACGCGGCGTGGGGGGTTTCGGAGTACTTCCTGTACGACCCGCGGGCGGAGTACCTGACGCCGCCGCTGCGGGGGTTGTCGCTGGCCGGGGGCCGCTACCGGGAGATGCGGGAGCGCGTCCTGCCGAACGGCGAGGGCGGCCTGCACAGCGAGGCGCTGGGCCTGCACCTGTGGCTGCGGGACCGGGAGTTGCGGCTGTACGATCCGGAGGCCGGGGCGGACCTGCTGACGCCGGCGGAGCAGGACGACCGCGCCGACTCCGAGGCCGCCCGTGCGGATACCGAGGCTGCGCGCGCCGACGCCGCCGTCGCCCAAGTCCGCGCGGAGGCCGCCCGCGCCGATTCGGAGGCCAGGGCCCGCGCGGAGGCGGAGGCGCGAGTCGATTCCGAAGCCAAGGCCCGCGCCGAAGCAGAGGCTGCCCGCGCCGATTCCGAAGCCCGCATCCGCGAGCTCGAGGCCCAACTGCGTAGGAAGCGGTAGCCGGGCGAGGGCGAAGTCCCGTCACCGCAAGACGGGAGAACGGAAGGCGTCCGTCCGCCCTCCCGCGGAAGCGCCGGGCCGCCGACTCGCAACCTCCTCCCGCGCTGCCGCCCCTGCACCCCGGGCAATCGCACCCACCCAAAGCCCCAACCCCGTACCGGTTACAATGCGCCAACCGCCTCGATTGGTCTGGGCAAACCCCATGGCGCTCGGCATCCGACAACGCATCGCGTCCCGGCACCCCCGCGCCGCCGCGAGGGCCGCCCGGCACCTGCTGGCCCCAACGGCCGCGGCCCTCCTCCTCACCTCCTGCGCCACCCTCAAGGTCGATCCCCTGCCGGACCCCATCCGCCCGCCAAGAACGCTCGCGGCGGAGGCCACCGAGGGCGCCGCCGCCACCGCGCCACAAGAAGAAGGCACCACCATCACCGAAACCCCCGGCGTCGTCATCCAGCGCACCGTCGCCGAGGGCATCGCGGACCGCCTGGGGGAGGACCTCGCCGGCCCGCCCATCGCCGTCAGCTTCCACGACGTGCCGCTGGTGACGTTCATCAACGAGGTGTTCGCCGAGCGCCTCGGCATGTCGTTCACGCTGTCCGCCGGGCTGGCGGAGAAGACGGACCTCGTCACCCTCCGCCTCACCGAGCCCGTCCCCCCAACCAACTCTTCGCCACCGCGCGCCGCGTGCTCCGTGACTACGGCGTGAACCTCCGCGAGGCCGAGGGCGTGCTCACCTTCGCCGCCGACCAGGAGATCGGCGCCGGGGACATCCCGCTGCCGGTCAGCGGCCGGGCGCTGCCGGAGGTGCCGCCGACGCACCGCACCGCGTTCCAGCTGGTGCCGATGCGCGTTGGCCGCGCCAGCGACGTGGCGAACTTCCTCTCCCAGGCGTTCAGCGGCCAGGAGCTCGACATCCGCCCGGACATCCCCACCAACACCCTGCTCCTGCGCGGCACGGTGGAGATGCTCGGGCGCGCCGCCGAGATGATCGAGGTGCTCGACCAGCCGCTCCCGCGCGGCCGCCACGGCGTGATCATCGATCCGAGCTTCCTCGCCGCGGCGGACCTGGCCACGGACCTCGCCGCCGTGCTCGCCGCCGAGGGCTACAGCGTCGGCATCGGCGACCGTTCCGGCGCCACCGTCCTTCTGCTGCCCCTCCAGGGCGTCAACAAGCTGGTCGCCTTCGCCTCGGACGCCGCCACCCTCAACCACGTCCGCGAGTGGGCGCGCACCCTCGACGCCCGGAAGGAGGCCACGGTGGAGAACGCCGTGTTCACCTACGAGGTCCGCAACACCCAGGCGGCGAGCATGCAGGAGACCCTGGAGGCCATCCTCGAGGACGGCGGCACCAGCGCGTTCCAAGGCGTGCAGGGCCTCCAGGGCGCCCCCACCGGCACCGCCGACGCCGCCGAGAGCGACTACCTCGGCACCGGCCGCATCGTCGTGGACGAGAACCGCAACATGCTCCTCTTCCGGGGCTCCGGCCAGGAGTGGGCGGAGCTCCGCGCCGTGATCGAGCAGCTCGACAAGCCCGTCCCCTCCGTCCTTATAGAGGTGCTCGTCGCCGAGGTCACCCTGTCCGACGAGCGGGAGTCCGGCATCGAGTTCCTGTTCCGCAACGGCATCGGCGGCGGCCAGGCGTCACGGGCGGCACGCTGGACGCCCTCGGCGTGAAGGCGAAGGCGCTGTCCCTCACCCTGGACAGCGCCGGCGCGACCCGCGCCGTCCTGAACGTCTTCTACGACGACAGCCGCGTCGCCATCCGCTCCAGCGCCCGCCTGATGGTGAAGAGCGGCGAAACCGCCTCCTTCGACGCGGGCAACGAGATCCCCACCATCAGCTAACTCTCGGGCGCTGGCACGCAAGTCGGCGGCTCCACCACCGTCCTCCGGCGCGTAGATGTAGCGTGCGGCTTGCCTCGACCCCCGTCCCGGGAAGCGGGATAGGCCTCTCGGCGTCAACGCCGCAGCGGGAACCCGTGCACGGTCGCCGCCACGTCGTCAAGCACATAGATGGCTTCGCCCACGATGGTTGCGGCGCCGATGTTGGCGACGCCATCGAACGCCACGGCCGCCGTCAGCACTGACTCTCCCGCCGTCGTGAACGCGTTGATGAACCCGCCGTGCTTCCTGATAATCACGTAGAGCAGTTCCGTTCTGGCGTCGAAGGCTACGGCGAGAGGGTTGGGTGAGTCCGCTCCACCCAAGAGCGTTTCGGTGCTTTGATAGGTCCCGTCGAGGTCGTAGACGAGAATCTCGGTGCTGTTCGAGAACGACTGCGCTCCGGCGAAGTAGAACCGCGTCGGACCGATGGCGATGTCGCGAATGCCATGGCCAGAGTGGGCGGCGAAGCTGGCGGCCTCGTTCGGCTCGGCTAGCAGACTGAACGCCCGCACCCGATCCTCGTGGAAGACGTACATCCGTCGGCCCTTAGACGCGATGCCGACCACGTTCCGCAAAGGCTGGTAGCCGAACCCCGGCAGACGTTCGTATGTGAGGGTGAGGTCTGCGGCCGCATTGCGCTCTCCGTCTGCGGTGTACGCGATCACGGTTCCGCCGTAGTTCAGTACGTAGAAGTGCTCGTTGAAGAAGGCGATGCCTGTCGGAAAGGAGTTCTCCGGTGCCAGATCGAAAGTCGCGATCAGATCGGGCGAAGCGCCTGGGAAATCTGACAACAAGGGCGGACGCGGCGTCGTGGAGAGGTTCGTCAGATGTCCGGTCGGCGTCGCCAAGAGGCTCATCACCTCGATGGGCACGCTGGACTCAACGAAGAGTTCCCACTTGTCCGTACCGTCTCCGAGAGCGCCTCGGAAGTCCGGGCCACCGGCCTCCAACTCTGCGGAGGTGAACGTCTTCGCCACGCCATCCGGCAGGATAACGGTCACGATACCGCTCACCTTCCCCGTGAAGTCGAAGCCTCGGATCGTAAGCTCCGCGTCTTCTTCGCCAGAATTGATGAGGCGGACCTGACTCACTTGGCGGACGTTGCTCCCGGGGTTGACCATGGGAAGCCGATGCCGGTTGCCGATCCCCGACACCATGTCGTGCATAGCGGTGACGAATCCATCTTGGGTCCGGATGTAGGCCAGCACTTCGACGTCTAGGTCGCTTGAAATCACGAGGCGCCAGTCCCCCTCTCCCGCGCCGATGCCCGATATCCCCTTCGCCGCGTTGCCATCTTCGAGATCGTCGGAGTTGAAGTGCAAGACTTGATCGCCGTCCAACACGATGGGCCGCACTAGGAAGCGGCGGCCCGAGTCGTCGAATGCCTCAATCCGCAATTGGCCGGATTGTTTCGAGTGGTTGATCACCCTCACGAAAGTCTGGCGCTGGAGGGAATCAAGGGCAGAAAGGAACAGGGGTACCCTGTGCTCAGCGGCTGCCGACCTAAGGGCGGTCAGCGCGACCAACAGGACCATCGTGCGTAGTGCGAATCTCATCGTGGCCTCCATCGCGTTCCGAAACCGATCCGGCATGGCGGCAAGCCTACTTGAAACGACCACATCGGACCACGCGCCGCCCTGTCGCACCAGAGCGATTCCGTAGTCGGCCGCCCTGCGGGACGTCGCCGAGGCAGCGGACAGGCCGCCGGCTCGCCGCCGCTCGCACGGGATGCGGGAGCGCGGGAAGTCGCGAAATCGTCGTGCCGAGACGAAACGGCCATATGCGATACTTGCCCTATGGAGGAGTCGCGCCAACGTCTGCCCGAAGCACGTCACGATCATCCGCGCTCACTGCCCCGGGGTGCCCTTCAGGGCCATCACGGGGTGCGTGGCATGCTGCTTCGCGTCGCGCTGGTTGGCGTCTTGGCCGGATGCGCGAATCTCGCAGTCGATCCCCTTCCGGAACCGCTTCGGCCGCCAAGGTCGCTTCCGGCCGCATCGGTCCCGACCGCGGGCGAAGGCTTGGCGGAACAAGTACGAGGCACGATAGTCACCGCTACCCCTGGCGTGGTCATCCAACGCACCGTTGCCGAGGGCGTCGCGGATCGCTTGGGCGAGGATCTCACGGGCCCTCCTATCGTCGTTAGCTTCCATGGCGTCCCGCTGGTCGCTTTTATCAACGAGGTCTTCGCCGAGCGTCTCGGCATGTCATTCACTTTAGGTGCCGGGCTGTCAGCCAAGACGGATCTTGTAACCCTGCGCCTCACCGAACCCGTCTCTCCCAGCCAGCTTTTCGCGACCGCACGACGCGTGCTCGATGACTACGGGGTGGATTTGCGCGAGACGGACGGCGTTCTCACCTTCGTCGCGGACCAAGAGATCGGCGCCCGCGACATTCCGCTCCTCATCAGCGGCCGGGCCTTGCCCGAAGTGCCGCCAACACATCGGGTGGTTTTCCAGCTTGTGCCACTTCGGGTCGTACGAGGCAGTGACGTGCTCCGCCTGCTGGGCGAGGCGTTCCCGGGCGGCTCGTTGCAGGCCACCGACGATCCGGCCCGCAACGCCCTGCTTCTGCGCGGGACCGTGGAAACCCTGCGTCGCGCCGCCGAGATGATCGAGGTGCTCGATCAACCCCTCCTTCGTGGTCGCTTCGGGGTGCTGATCGACCCGAACTTCCTGGCTGCGGCGGATCTCGCGGAGCACCTCGACGCGGTGCTGACTGCGGAGGGCTATCAGACCCGCGTGGGCAACGGCCCGGGTACGGTCATCCTTCTTCCTCTACGCGGCGTCGAGAAGCTCGTCGTCTTCGCGGCGGACGCCGCCACTCTCGACCATATCGAGCGCTGGGCCAGTACCCTTGACGCGAGAGAGGAAGCGGCCGTAGAGAGTGCGGTATTCACCTATGAAGTGCAGAATACTGAGGCGGCAAGCATGAGAGATACACTCGACCGCATCCTCAGCGGAGCACCGTCCGCCGCCGAAGTCGTCACGGTGGCGGACGAAGCCGGGGAGACACGGCGGGCCGGGAGCCGAATCGTCGTCGACGAGAACCGTAACATGCTGCTCTTCCGTGGCTCCGGGAAGGAGTGGGCGGAGCTTCGCGCCGTAATCGAGCAGCTCGACAAGCCCGTACCGTCGGTGTTGATCGAGGTGCTGATCGCGGAGATCACCCTTAGCGACGAACAGGAGTCCGGGATCGAGTTCCTGTTCAGGAGCGGCATCGGGGGCGACGATACGGTTACGACCCGCACCTTGGACGCCCTCGGCGTCCAGGCCAAGGCGCTCTCCCTGACGTTGGATAGCGCCGGGATGACCCGGGCCGCCCTGAACGTCTTCTACGAGGATAGCCGCGTTGCCATCCGCTCCAGTGCGCGGCTGATGGTGAAGAGTGGCCAATCCGCTTCCTTTGATGCCGGCAACGAGATCCCCACCATCACCCAGCTTTCGGACGCCGGCACGCAGGCCGGCGGCTCGACGAACGTCCTGCAACAGGTGACGTACCGCAAGACCGGCGTGGTGCTGGAAATCGAGCCGACGGTGCAGGCGAACGGGCTGGTCGATCTGGCCATCAGCCAGGAGCTGAGCGAAGCGCGTCCCACGGCGGCGACCAGTCTCGATGGCACGCCGACGATCCTCTCCCGCCGCATCGCGACCAACCTCACCCTGCGCGACGGAGGCTCGCTGTTGATGGGCGGCCTTGTCTCGAACAGCCAGACAGAGGGGCAGGGCGGTGTGCCGGGGGTCGCGCGCGTCCCGCTGCTGGGCCGGCTGTTCCGCAAGGACGCCTTCCGGCAAGACCGTACCGAGCTCGCCGTGCTCGTCATCCCCTATGTCGTCGCCGACCATCGGGAGGGCCGCGAGTTGACCGAGCGGATCAAGGGGCAACTCGACCTGCACCGGCAGTTCGGGGGATGATGGAGCCGGGTTTCGGAGGGTGCCGTGAGCGGGACGTGCGCCGGGGCGGTGATTTTCCTTCGAGATTTCAGAGCGTTGCGCGTCCGCCCGGCGGTTGCTCAGGCGGTGTCGGTGGGCCGACGATTTGCCGAATAAAGGGCTTGCCATCCGCAGAATGCTATGGATAATGGCCCGCAAGCTGCGTGGCGATGGGGCTTCCCCGGCCAGTTGGCTGAAACAGCGTTAGTTGGGAACACTTGGAGAAACGAATGCTCTTCAAAAAGACTCTGAAGGTGGCGGTGGCGAGCACGCTATGGATCGCGGCGCTCGTCGGGTCCACTTCGGCCATGGCCGACCTCCACTATACGGGGCAGGCAGCTTTGGCGAACAAGCCGGTGACGTTCGCCAAGCAGTCCTTCCTGCCCTCGCACAACATCAATGCCACGGCACCGACCAAGCCCAAGTTCTACAGCATTGACCTCGAACAGGGCACCGATGGCAGTTTGCGAACCCTGTTGCGGCTGGGTCTCTATCACCTTGCCATCGACGAGAGCTTGAACCTTTATCTGCGGTTCGACTTCAACGAGCATGTCGTCCAGAGGGCGCTGCCCGCCGGTGCTGCGCTGAACGTGATCGACGTGGACAGCGACGGCAACGAGTCGAACACTCCAAACTGCAACGTTCAGGCAGAGAGTTCAGCCACGGACGCCGCGCTGATCCTGCAAGTGGGAAGTTCGCCCGATACCGATTGTGCGGTGAATTCGAATAGTTTGGTGGTGGTCGACTTCGCTGATTCTCTGGCCGCGTCTCTTCGGGGCAACGGCTCGGTCCGCGTTCGCGGGTATCAGCGTCCGTTCGACGCCGTCGCGGAGACCGGTCACCTGTTCGAGCACAACCTTACTCTGTTCAAGGTGGCGGACGGCCTGACGTTCATGGCCCGTCCGATGAACGCGACGGCCGAAGTGGAGTCGGAGTTCAAGCAGTTCACCGGAAATCCGCTCGGCGGCACGACGATGCTGGGGTACTATGAACTGTCGGTCACGCCCTCATTGAGAGGGAGGACGGGGGCGACTATCCCGGCTAACACCACCGCAACCTTCGCCGAGACCTTGACGTCCTTGGGCATTGACGGGACGAAGAGTACGGCGAGTGTGAAAGGCGACGGTGGTTTCGCGTTCGCCAAGTCGACATCGCTTTGTCCGCCTGCTAGTTCCGTGGCGGACGCAGTGCCGCTGAAGCCCGGCGCGACGGATACCGCTTTGGCGGGTCCTCTTAGCGCCACGCTGCCGGACGACGTGACCGCGCCCCTTACCAGCGGAGGTAAGTGGAATCTGTGCTTTAACATGGTTGAGGGCAATTCCGTCGTGATCCCGGAAGGCGAGTACAAGCTCGACCTCAACTTCGCAAAGGTCGCGACGGGTGCGCCGGCGATGGCCGTTCCGAACGTGATGGACAAGTCGCTCGGCATGATTGAGCACAACGGAACCACCGTGCATATCCCGTACTTGACGAGCTTCGAGAACTACGCGCAGCGTATCGTGATCCGCAGCCGTAACAAGGTAGATGTGGCCTTTACGCTCGCTTTCCAACCGGGAATGACGCCAGACGGCTCAGACGGCACGGTGACACCGGCATCGTATGACGGCCTGCTTGAGGGCGAAAAAACCACCACCATCAGGGTGGCGGACGTGGCCGATTTCATGGGGCCGACGCGCGGCTCCGCGACGCTGACCATCGTCTCCAGCCCGGCGAAGATCGACGTGGCGGTGACCATGGTGAACATGATGGACCAAGCGACGGATACGGTCGTCTATCATCGCGGCCTCCACGAAGGCAGCATGTGACCGGTTGAAGGGGCAGCTAGAACCCGGGCGGCTGTAGGCGTCGGGGTTCGGAAGGAGGGCGCAAGCCCTCCTTTTTTTGCCTGGAAGAAGGGGTCGTGCGGCGGAATCGCCCACGGCCCCTTTCTCGTATCTCCCTGTCGCCTTGATGTCCCGACGGTGACTTCGGAGCGGCGGTAACCGTCGCGTCGTGCGCCCATCTCCTTGCCGGTGCGTGCGAGAGGCAGCCAGAGACTGTGGCTTTTCCCCCTCCTGAACTCGCGTCGCCCCGTCACACCATCGAGAGACGCGCCGGAGTCAGGCGGGCTCGCTGCCGGGGTGGACGGCCATCGCCGGCACTTGTCGAGGCTGTCCAATGACCGCCATTCCCTAGGCCCACCGATATCCCTCCGTCGCCCGGGCACGCCCCGCCACCCCATCAATCGCCCATCTTCCGTCTGATCACGCGCCGCTGGTGTTCCAACTGGGGGGATCCAGCGCGCGCTTGTAGAACTTTGTCCCCGAAGCGTGTAAGACATGCGCCCTTTGTGCGGTTTGGCTATCGACAGGTGTTCCGTCGCAGTCAGGACTCGCCCTGCGATACGCACCTCCCTCTGATGAACTGCCGACCAAGAGAATGGAGACGCTCTGCACAGGGGCCAACGTGCTGCTCGGGCAGGACCGGCTGTGGACGCCCCGTGCCGAGCCAGCTCTCGGGTGAGGACGATGGTGGATCCCTGTGCGGGTACGGTCGCCTTCGGCCTCGGCGGAGGGAGCGTCCAGCAACCGCAGCCGAGGCCGAAGGCAAACCGCCACCGCCGCTTCCGCCATCGCCCCCACCGGACTCCCGGCCCGCGGGTCGCAAACGCCAGACCGGGGAGGCCAACGGCCGACCACCCCGTCCCGAGCGGGCCGGCTCAAAACTCCGTGAACGGATGCACGACAAGTTTGTTGGATTCTAGGCGGCGCGAGCCCTTCGTCGGGTGCAGAAGTCGTCGAAGCGGTGGCCGGGCACGGCGCGGCGTAGCGCGGTAGCGCGGCCATGGCGTTGACGCCGGCGACGGACCAGTGCATGGCGGGGGGCTTGAAGCGGATCCCGACTACACGCTTGCAGCCGGCCTCGACGACGCCGATGCGGCCGGCGTCGAGTTCGTCGTGGCGGCGCTTGGCCCAGCGGTTGGCGATGTCGGTGCCGAGTCCGTAGATGGCCTTGGCGATGGCCCACAGATGCTGCTTGGCGTGGAACAGGTCGACGTCGGGCAGTCCCTCGAGCTGCCCGAGCACCGGCTTGCGCCAACCGTCGTGCGTCACGCTGATCGAGTAGTCCCAGCCGCGGGCGACGCAGCCGCGCACCAGTTCGCCCTTGTAGTAGGCGTTGTCCGCGCGCAGCCACACGGGCGTGCCCGCCGGCACCATCCCCGCCGTCCAGTCGAGCAGCCGGCGACAGTCCGGCGTCACCCGCCCGCCGCCCGGCTGTAGTTGCCCCGCCGACCACAGGCCGCCGAGGAAGGCGGCGTGCAGCCAGTAGCCGCGGTTGCCGTCGTAGTCCCGCCGCGCCCATTGGAAAAGCCGACCGTCCACCTCGATGCCGGTGGCGTCGATGAACAGCGGAACATAGCCCCGCTTCGCGAGCTCGTGGTCGACAATGGCCGGCGCCACCCGGCCGGCGAACGCCACGGCCGCCCGCCACAGACCCTTCACGTCGCCCGCCCGCATGCGCCCGAGCCACTCCCCGGCGCGGCGCGCCTCGGGCGCGTTGCCAAGACCGAGAAGGGTGCTCGCCACGGTGTCGGCCGGCAGCGCGTCGAGGTCGGAGAGCGCGCCGTGCCCCCGCGCCAGCGACGCGATGATGGCCCACAGCGTCTCCGTGTCGGACGCGCCGCGGTTCCTGACCTTCACCGAGACCGCCCTCGTCGAGCAGTTCGAAGAGTCCGAACTCCCGCGCCGTCCGGGCCAGAACGGAAGCACCGCCGAAGGCCGCCGGGTCCAGGTCCGTGAACTCGAACTCGACCTTCGGCGGACGTATCTTCCTATTCATCAAACGTTCACCCGCCAAGTGAATTCCGCACGACGCCACTTTCGCACGGCAAACCGCGCCATCACGCGCCCCTCACGCCTGCGTCCGCATTCCTTAGCCGGGGATCAGGGAATTCTGACGTGCGCCCGCCGAAAACCCGCCGCTGTGTCGGTAGCACATCATCTGTCCGGTTTCGTAGCACGTAAGTTGTCCGCTTTCGTGGGGCCCGAAGGGAGGCTCGGTGAGGCGGACGGAGTGGCTACGGGAGACGAGGATGATGAGGTTCGAGGAGGCGCTGGACGCGTGGACGGAGAAGCGGCTGACGCAGGAGGAGGCGGCGCAACTGCTGGGGGTGTGCGCGCGGACGTTCCGGCGCTACGTGGATCGCTACGAGGAGGCCGGCCTGGACGGCCTGGTGGACAAGCGCATGTCGCAGGCGTCGTCGCGGCGCGCGCCGGTCGACGAGGTGGTGCGTCTGGAGGCGCTGTACCGGGAGAGCCAGCAGGGCTGGTCGGTGGCGCACTTCCATGATCGCTATCGGGAGCGGCATGCGGGGGAGCGCTCCTACACGTGGGTCCGGAACCGGCTGCGGGAGGCGGGGCTGGTGGCCCGGGGCAAGGCGCGGGGCACGCCGCGGCGGCGGCGCGAGCGGGCCGCGATCCCGGGGCTGCTGCTGCACCAGGACGGCTCGACGCACCGCTGGGTGCCCGGGGCGGAGTGGGACCTGATCGTGACGATGGACGACGCGACCTCGGAGGTGTACTCGGGCTTCTTCGTCGAGGAGGAGGGCACCTGGTCGAGCCTGCGCGGGGTGCGCGAGACGCTGCTGGCGCGGGGGCTGTCCGGCAGCCTGTACACGGACCGGGGGTCGCACTACTGGCACACGCCGGAGGCCGGCGGCAAGGTGGACAAGGCCAACCCGACGCAGTTCGGGCGGGCGATGGCGGAGCTGGGGATCGAGATGATCCCGTCGTACTCGCCGGAGGCGCGGGGGCGCCCCGAGCGCTGGTTCGGGACGGTGCAGGGGCGCCTGCCACGGGAGTTGGCGCAGGAGGGGATCACGAGCATGGCGGAGGCGAACCGCCATCTGCGCGAGTCGTTCTGGCCGGACCTGCACCGCCGCTTCGGGGTCGCGGCGCGCGAGCCGGGCAGCGCGTTCGTGCCGCTGCGGGACGTCGACCTGGACGACATCCTGTGCCCGAAGGCGGAGCGCACGGTGGCGGGCGACAACTGCGTGGCCTACCGGGGCCTGTCGCTGCAGTTGCCGGTGGCGCACGGTCGGCACTACATCAAGCGCCGGGTCCGTGTGCACGAGCACGCCGACGGCACGCTGTCGGTGTTCCACGGGCCGCGGCGGCTGGTGCGCTACGACGCGGCCGGCGCCGTGCTCGCGGACGCGCTGGCCCTGGCGGCGGGATGGCACGGTGCCGGGAACGCCGCTGGCCCGGGACGGGCGTGCGGCAACCGGACAGATCATGTGCTAACAAAACCGGACAGATCAATTTGCTAACGACACGAAAACCCGCCGCTGTTGACACCGAACGGTTGATTCGCTAGCGCTCTCTACACGAGACTAAACGGAGCAGAAGATGCAGTTGCGCCCGCAAATTGTCCGGCCCGCTCTCCCCCTCCTATACGTCGCATTGCTGTCGGCGTGCGCCTATACCAGCACGTATCACGTGACTTCGACTCCCACGGGAGCACAAGTTTTGGTGGACGGGACTCTGAAGGGCAGCACGCCAGTCGAGTTCACTTACTCGGACCCGGTCAACCGGACGATGGTGCTACAGAAGGAAGGCTACAAGGAGCTTACGGTACCACTTCGGACGCTATCAACATCGAGGGCAAGCCGTCATTACACTTTGGAGGAAGCAGCTCCAGTATCTTTTGTTCGCACCATGGAACCGTCTTGGACATCCGTGGAAGTTCGAGATGGCCTTTCCCAGGACGGCTCTTGGAACTCCGTTATGGACGTGTTAGTATGTAGGTTTGACCTCGAAGTATTGTCGCGAGAGAACGGCTATATGCGAACCTCTTGGCTTTACACTTGGCTCGGAGATTTGCGCGAGGACTACCGAGTACGTGTCACCATCAAGTTCAATCCGGAACGCAGTAAGGTCGACATAAAATCAGAAGCAAATTACCGTCAAGAGACGGGATGGGTTCTCGGGAGCGATAGCGCCCTGCTCCAGACCGTTCGGACCGACTTGATGGGTACTGTGGGTCGGATAACGCGATAGGACGAAGTCCCGAGAATCATCTCGAAAGAGGGCACGCTATCTTGGCCCGTTACTGCGCAGAACGAAGTTCGCGTCGCTCCTGTACCTCAGATTGCCATGGTGCCTTCACGCAACCTGTGGTTCAACGCATCCCTTGGCCTTGTCGACCGTAGACGAACTACTTGTCTCGGACGGGGACGTGCGTTAAGCCGTGCGGCGTGGCGTACTTGCGGCTTGACCTGAGCGGTCTCCGAAAGGGCGATTTGGGGCAGCAAACCATCGGGTGGGTGGTGCGGCTCCATCGCGGTCGCTCAATGGAGGGAAGCGCCCCGTGTCGAACATCGTAGTCTGCGCCGACGGCACCTGGAACCGGCCGGAGGAGGACGTTGCGGGGGACCACCCGACCAACGTGCTGCGGCTGGCGCGGGGCGTGTCCCCACGTCGCGGCGAGATCCGCCAGCACGTCTTCTACGACTGGGGTCTCGGCAGCTACCACGACGGCGCGGTGGCGGGGCTGACGGGCCGCGGCATCCGCAAGAACATCCTGGACGGCTACCGCTACCTCGTGCACAACCACGCGCCCGGCGACCGCGTCTTCCTGTTCGGCTACAGCCGGGGCGCGTACACGGTCCGGGCGCTCTGCGGGCTAATCAACAACTGCGGCATCGTCCGCCGCGCCGACGCCCGCCTGATCGGCGCCGCGTGGCGGATGTACAAGAGCCCCGCGCCCGGGAACCATCCCGGCGGGGACGCGGCGCGGGCGTTCCGCGAGGCGCACAGCCACCCGAACAGCCGCGCCGTGCACTTCGTGGGCGTGTGGGACACCGTGGGCGCGCTGGGCATCCCCTTCAGCCTGATGGGCCTGTTCCGGGGCGACGACGAGTTTTACGACACCCGCATGGGCGGCAACGTGCGCACCGCGCGGCACGCGCTGGCCATCGACGAGCGGCGGGCGGACTTCGCGCCGACGCTGTGGCAACCGCGGGAGGGGGTGGACCTCAGGCAGGTGTGGTTCGCGGGGTGTCATGGAGACGTCGGTGGGGGTCATGCGCCGGACGACGATGGTTCGCGGATCTCGGACGTGGCGTTGGGTTGGATGCTTGACGAAGCGGAGGGAGCGGGGCTTGAGATCGAGGACCATCTGAGGGAGGGCCTGACCGACGGGCGCTTGTCGCGCATCCACCGGTCGCGGGTCAGGGCGTTCCGGCTGCGGCCGGCGGTGGACCGGGAGTTGCACCATGCGGAGATTCCGACGTGGGTGCATGCGAGCGTGCGGCCTCGGTTCGAGGAGACCGGGTATGCACCGGCCGAGCTCCGGGAGCTGCTCGAGGCGAGGGGTGGGTGGGAGAAGGTGCTCGAACGCTGACGCCGCACTTGGTCGGATACCGCCGAGCGATGGTCGGGACGCTAGATGGGCGGTTCACCTTAAAATCGGCTGAACGAACCTCACATTTCTCGGACATGACCGGACTTTGGAGTAGAGGGTGACCGAGGAGTTCCTGAATCGCCTGTTGCAGCCCGTCCACGCTAGCTGGAGAGATTTCCTCCGTGAGCAACTGCGGAACTTGGACGAGGAGTTTGCGGAAACGCTAGAAGCGGACCCGGCGTGGTTGCCGGGAGCCGACAGATGTCTCGCCGCTTTCTCAGTTCCGCGCAGTGATGTCCGCGTCGTTCCGCTTGGGGAGTCGCCCTACCCGAGAGAGGAAAGCGCCACAGGTCTGTCGTTCCAGGACGGTGCCGTCCATGAGATATTCCGCTGCGATGGCAGACTTGCGGTTGAAGTCAACCGTGCCACCTCTCTACGCAACCTACTGAAGGCATGGTTCGTGGCGACCGGCAGGTTGGCTGTTGGACAGACCTCGTCAGACCACGTGAGAGAAATGGACCACGTTGGGCTGGTGGCTGGCTTGAACGAGATTTTTGATCGGGGGCGGCAGAGCGGGTGGCTGTGGTTGAACGCGGGACTGAGCCTCCGTCTGACGCAGACTAGGGCGCCGCAAATCCGGATGTGGGAGCCGCTGGTGAATGCCGTTCTTCGGGATGTCTCAGATATAGGGGCTCGGGCAATGCTAATGGGGAGATTCGCAGAGCGATTTGAACCCGCGTGCCGCGATCCGCTGGTCTCCGTTCATCCACGTCGAGAGGGCTTCGTGGCGGATCGAGATGTGACGAACTTCCTGCGTCTCTGGCGCCATTTGATCGAGATTTGACGTGCGCGGGTAGGCAGTCAGCCTTAGCCCCATCAGGAGCCACCTGTGAGTAAGCTTAAAGCCTACCTGGTCGCCTACGATCTCAACGGTAGGCCGCTAACTGAGAAGGGCCAAGAAGAGCTTGAGAAGGACCAAGACTGGACCGTCGAGCACCTCTTCAACGGGATCTGGGTGCTCCGCACATACTTGGAGACCGAGTTCGTCGCCGATAAGGTATCGCGATTGCTGCAGCCTATTGGCAGCTCTCTGATCGTGGTCCCGTTGTCCAAGAAACGTCTCGTTCACGGGCGCGGAATCGGTCCTCTTCGTGTCGCTTTGCTTCGGAAGTACTTAGCTGATCGCTAACCGCCCTCGTCGCTGGCGACTCGTTCGGGACGTGACTGTCACCACCCGCAACCGCCGACTCCTGGCAGTCCGCTCCCGCCGATGGGGGTGGAGGATATTAGGGTCGGTACGAGCACGACAGCCCCTCCGGGCACATCCCGTTCCTGACGAGCCACGACGGCTACAGGTAGCGGCTCCTGATCGTGAACCGCAACGAGGATGCCGTGGCCTATACGCTGACCCTCCACACGGAGGGCGACGGCACGGCGGACCCGACGACGGTCGAGGGCATTGGCGATGGGCGGCGGGACGACGACCCTCAAGGTGGCCGACGAGGTGACCTTCCGAGCCCGCCCCGCGCGTCGGCGACGCTCGACATCGTGTCGAGCCCGACCATGGTGGACGTGGCCACGACGATGGTGAACCAGGCGGACCAGTCCACGGACACCGTGGTCCTGCACATCGGCAACCGGGACAAGAACAACTAGCCCTAGCCGGGCGGCCATCACCCAAGCAGCGTGGGCGCTTGGGTTCGAGAAGGGGGGCGCAAGCCCTCCTTTTCGTTGGGTCTTCCGCCCGCGCGAAACTCCGTTCCGGCCATTCGGCGGGATCACGCCTCCAGATCGAGTTCGATCATGGCCGTGTCGCCGTCGGGGTCGCGTTCCCCGCCGGGCGCCGCCGGTGCGGCCCGACCGGGCGGCAACGCGGCTCCCTTGCCCGGAGACCCGCGGCTACCGGGCAGGACGCGCACGTTGCCCGCGACGGGTTGCCGTCAACCCGGCGTGGGGGAAATCGATGCGCTCTCGGCGGAGGTGGTCGCGTCGTCTTGTGCGGGTTCCGTACGACTTGGTGCGGGTTGGACGGCTGCGGGCGCCACCAGCTGGGGAGGCGCGGCCATCACCGGCTGAACGATCACCGGCGACCTGGTGAGGGCGAATAGCTGCATTCCGGCGACGGCGGTGATGAACGCCACCATCAGCCCGAAGCCCAACTTCAACGTGCCGTTCACCCCGTCGATCTTGGCGTTTAGCTCGGTGCGCACGCGGTCGACCTCCGCCCGCGCGCCGTCGATCTTGGCGTTGAGTTCGGTACGGGCGTTGGCGATCTCCGCCCGCACACCGTCAAACCCCGCGTCCAAGTCCTTGCGCACGGCGACGTGCTCGCCGAGCTGGTCGCCGAGCACCTGCGCCAGGCCCCTGGCCTGCTCCGGTGCCATGCCCTTCTGTTCCATTTCGTCCGCCACCTGCAGGGTGTCGAATACCGGTTGATGTGCCATGCTTGCGCGTCCTTTCGTCAGGATAACCATTTCCGTGACGCCGGGCATCCATCCGTCGCCTCTCGGGAATGAGAGGAACGCGGAAACGGCGTTCGGGCCAGCGGGGGACTCTACGGGGTCCGACTCCTTCAATCTGTAGGATTTCGCCTCGAGATTTGTAGGAAAACGCCCCGACGTGCGGTTCGCGCCCGCCGGCGCCGGCGACATTCGGGGCGAAGACGTTGACCGGTGCGGGACCGTCGTACAACGTCTAGCCGAGTTTGCTCGTGGCCGCCGGCGCGGGTTGGGGCGCATGACGACATCCGCGACGCTCTCGATCCGGCGGCGTCCGAGCCGCACACGTGCTCGAAGGAGTTCTCGCCGTCGACCCCGCCGTCGCCGTCGCGAAGGGCTGCTACCCCATCTCCGGCTCCACCCCGGGCACGGGGCTGCCGGCCCGCGCCACCCTCGGCGAAACCCGCTGGCTGCTGGTCGACGACGGCCCGATCTGGATTCGCCATGACATCAACGAGCACCTGGCCCTCCGCGGCACCGCGCCCAGGCTCCATTCGCGCCTGACCACCTCGAGCGCCTTCGTGCGGCTCTTCCCCGACGGCCTGGTGGCGACCAACGCCGACACCTTCGCCAGGGACCGCCACCCCGTCTTCCGCCATGACCTCCCGCCCGGCCGGGCGTTCAACACCGGCAGCGACACGGCCACCGTCGAGCTCGACCTGGAGGGGGTGCCGGCGACGTCCGGCCTGGGCGCGGGCGAGGTCCGCGTGCGCGCCTTCGAGACCATCGGCGACGCGATCCGCGCGCGCAATCCCCTCAGCCTCGACAAGCGCGGGGTCGTCCTGAAGGTGGCGTACAGCCTGCGCTTGATTTCGACGCCGCTGCGCCAACGCGCCAGGGCCGCGTCGGGCTTCCTCCAGTTCGGCGTCGGCTCGCGCGTGCCGATCGGCGGCTTCGACTTCTCCGTCGAGGACGGCCACCTGCAGCCGGACGGCCGCCCGGCGGGCACGGACCTCGAGGAGTACAACGTCGACGTCAAGAAGTCCGTCATCACCTTCTCCGGCAACGGCGGCTTCGCCTTCGCCCCCCTGAAGGACGGCTGGACCGTCGAGACGGTGGACCCCAACTCGGGCCTCTGCCGCGGCGACGCGAAGCTCGCCAAGGGCGACCCCGACGCCAACCCGCCGGTGGCCGCGCAGCCCTCGCGCACCATTCATCCGGTCTCCTTCGGCACCAACGGCGGGGACTATCCGGCCGGTCCGGCCACCACCCCCATGGTGCGCGGTTCGTGGCATCTCTGCGCGACGGTGCCGGCCGACAACATGGAGTTCCTCCCCGAGGCGGACTACCACGTCGGCGCGACCTTCGTCGCGAGGGACACCGCCCGCCCGTTCCCACCCCAGGCCGCCGAGGACGACGAGCTCCCCCTCGGCACCATCTGGTACGACGGCCTCGCCATCCACGTGCCGCTCCTCACCACGGACCCGGCGTACCTCCAGGACCTCATCGTCGTGAACCGCCACCGGCGCCTGGTGGACTACACGCTGGTGGTGAACCCCGGCCCCGGCGGCACCGCCAGGCCGCGCGTCCTCTCCGGCGAACTCCGCCGCAGCGGCCAGACCCGCCTGAGCCTGGCGGACCTCTCCATCGTCACCGGCACCACCGAGGCGACCGCCCTGCTCGCCATCGTCTCGCTGCCGAACATGATCGACGTGGCGCTGAACACCGTGAACCGCAGGGACGGCGCCACGGACGTGATCCTCCTCTTCCGCGGCCTCCACGATGCCCCGCTGCCGTCGTCGGCGATCGTCGATCCGAACGTGACCATCGTGCACGTCCCGGAGGTCGTCACCGCGCCGGGGTATGCGCAGCGGCTGACCATCCAGAACCGGCTGTTCCGCCGGGCGGCGTACACTCTGACGCTGCATCCGGGGGAGGGTGCCACTGCGACGCCGGATCGGATTCGGGGTGGGGTGCCGGCGCGTGGGGTGGTCACGCTGCGCCTCCACAACGAGACGGAGCTCTCGGATGGATGGGGGGCGGCGACGCTGCGGGTGTCGGCACCGGCGCGAAGGGTGGAGGTGTCGACGACGATTGTGAATCGGGGGGATGGGTCGGTGGATACGGTGGTGTTGCATCGGGCCGGGTGGGATGGGTGAGGGCGGAGCGGGCGTGAGGCGATGGGGACTGATTCGTACCGCTCGGGGACGTTGACGGGCTGGTGGGCCATCGCACCCGACGCTCCCGCGTCGAGAGACCGATGGTCTGAGCGGTCTGCTCCAGATTGACAATGGGCACCTCTGCCGCTAGTGTTGATCGGAGTAACCACGCTTCGGCGTGCTTGCCGACCCGACGTGGGCGGCACCTCCCATGGCCACCATCAGGTGGCCATGGCTCCATATGGGCCTCCAGTTGCAGCTTTGCTTCATCGACGAAGCCGGGGATTTGGGTGCGCTTCGCGACCCACCCGCACCGAACGACCAACCCGTCCTGGTCGTGGCCGGGCTCTTCGTTGAGGCGGCAAGGCTCGCGAGCCTGACGCACGACTACCTCGGTCTCAAGCATCGTTTCTTTCCCGATCTGAACTACCCCTCGATTCTGCGTCTGGACCGCATCCTGCCCGAGATCAAGGGCGCGAAACTCCGCCAGGATGCAACCCGGGGGAACGCGAGGAAAAAGCGACGCGCGATCGGTTTCCTGGACCGCATCATGGGTCTGATGGCGCGACACGGCGTCCGGGTGGTCGCGCGTGTCTGGATCAAGGCGCCGGGCTCGGCGTTCGAGGGGACAGCCGTGTACACGTCCTCGATACAGGCCCTGTGCACGTACTTCGAGCACTATCTGGCCGAACACGATGGCCGTGGCTTGTGCATCGCCGACAGCCGCAACAAGAGCAAGAATCTGAGGGTCTCCCACTCGATCTTCACGCAGAAGTTCAGCGCGGCAGCCCCGAAGTACGGGCGCTTGGCCGAACTCCCGACCTTTGGCCATAGCGACAACCACGCCGGCCTGCAGATCTGCGACATTGTCTGCTCGGGGTTGCTGTACCCGATCGCGTGCTACGCATATTGCACGGGACGCGTGAACAACGTGCATGTGCAATCGGGGGCCTCCGAGCTGAGGCGCCGCTACGGGCAACGGTTGAAGGATCTCCAGCATCGCTACCACGATGCCGGGGCGGGCCGCTACGTCGGGGGCGTGGTGGTGTCTGATGCACTCGACCAGAGAAGCGGTTCCTTGATGTTCGCGGGCTAGGGTGGCACCGGGGGTGTGGGACGCGTGTGCGTCTCCCATCTCCCGCTCCCACCGGGCACGGGGCTGCCGGCCCGCGCCGACATCGGCGAGACGCGCTGGCTGCTGGTCCACGACGGCCCGATCTGACACGGTCCGATCTGGACTCGCCATGACCTTAACGACCACCTAGCGCCCCGCAACCGTCGCCTACGGCTCCGCTCGTGGCCCAGCCCGTCCGGCCTACGCGCCCGCGCCGTCCTACGGCGCGGCCTCCTAGTCTTCGTCAAGGACGGCTTCCTCCTCTTCGGGTATGCCCTGCCTGCGGATCAGGCCTTTGAATCCCCGGCGCGACACCGCCACGGTCGAGATCGATCTCGAGGGGGCGCTGGCGACATCCGGCGGGGGCGATGGCGTGCTCCGCGTGCGCGCCTTCAAGGAGCCGACCGATGCGGTTCGGGGGGAGAAGGCGCACGGCCTCGACGAGCGCGCGGTCGTCGTGAAGGTGGCCAACAGCGTGCGCCTCGTTTCGAAGCCGCTGCGCCAACGCGCCAAGGCCAACACGGGCTTCCTGCAGTTCGGCGTCGGGTCGCGGGTGCCGATCGGCGGCTTCGACTTCGCCGTGGAGACCGGCCATCTACAGCCGAACGGCCAGCCTGTAGGAGCGGAGCTCGAGGACTTCAACATCGACGTCAAGGAGTCCCGGATCACCTTCTCGGGCACCGGCGGCTTCGCCTTCGCGCCGCCGGAGGACGGCTGGACCGTCGAGCAGGTGGACCCGCGCAAGGGCCTTTGCCGCGGCGACGCGGACCGCGCCAAGGGCAACCCGAACGCCGACCCACCCACGGACCCGGACCCCTCGCGGGCCATCCATCCGGTCTCCTTCGGCGCGGACGGCGGGGACTATCCGGCCGGGCCGGGCACGAGCGCCGTGGTGCGCGGGCCGTGGCATCTCTGCGCCACCGTCCCCGAGGACAACATGGAGTACCTGCCGGAGGGGGACTACCACGTGCGTGCGACCCTCGTCGCCAAGGACCGCACCCGGCCGTTCCCGCCACTGGGCTCGGAGGACGAGCTGCTCCTCGGCAGCATCCGGCACGACGGCATCTCCGTCAACGTGCCGCTCCTCACCACGGACCCGGCGTACGCCCAGGACTTGATCGTCGTCAACCGCCACCGGCGCCTGGTGGACTACGTATTGGTCGTGAACGCCGGTGCCGACGGCAGCGCGTCACCACGCGTCATCAAGGGCAAGCTCCGCCGCAGCGGCCAGACGCGCCTGCGGCTGGCGGACCTCACCACCCTCACCGGCACCGACCAGGCGACCGCGCTGCTCGCCATCGTGTCGCTGCCGAACATGATCGACGTCGCCATGAACCAGCGGAACGTCGCGGACGGCGCGACGGACACCATCGTGCTCTTCCGGGGCCTGCAGGACGCGCCGCTGCCGTCGTCGGCGATCGTCGATCCGAGCGTCACCGTCGTGCATATCCCGGAGGTCGTCACGGCCCCCGGCTACGCCCAGCGGCTGACCATCCGGAACCACCTGTGGCGCCGTGCGGCGTACACCGTCACGCTGCACCCGGGGGAGGGCGCCACCGCGACGCCGGACAGGATTCGGGGCGGGGTGCCGGCGCGCGGGGTGGTGACCCTGCGCCTGCACAACGAGACGGAGCTCTCGGATGGGTGGGGGGCGGCGACGCTGCGCGTGTCGGCGCCGGCGCGGCGGGTGGAGGTTTCGACGACGATTGTGAATCGGTCGGATGGGTCGGTGGACACGGTGGTGTTGCATCGTGGGGGGTATGATGAGTGAGGGTGGGGATGGGAATGGAGGAATGGCAATCCCGGTTCCGCGGTGAGTGCGCACTGCCTGCGGGCTTAGCGTTGGCCTTTGGAAGCACCTAAGGAGAAGATCATGCAGGGTAGGACAGGTCCCTTCGTGCTGGTCGCCATCGTCATCGTCGGGTGCTTGGCGGCGGGCGTAGGGGTCTCGGTTCTTGGCCGGGACGCGCCGTCGCTCGTCATCTCGGTGGTTCTCGCTTGTGCGGTTGCTGCCCTCCTCTATTCCATCTTGGGCGGCGTGGGCGAAGCGGGCTTCGAGTTGGGCCCGATCAAGATGGGCGGGAGCGCAGCGGTTCTGGTCGGCAGTGCCTACCTGTTCAACATGTTGCTTGAGCCGCAACTGACGGCGATCCGGGAAAATCGCGTGTCGGAGGCGGTGCGGGCTGCGCTTGAGAACGCGAGTTTCGATTTTGATCGGCATGTCGACCCGGCCGGGGGCTGGTTCTCGATCGGGCGCGAAACCGGGGCACCGATTGCCGTCCAATTCACTGATCCTACCGGCCGGAACGACACTAGGGAAATCAGTCCACCCAGACGCGCCAGCCTGCGTCTGAAGATTGGTGAGCGCGACGACCGTGGTGGCCACCTAGTGTCGGGCGAGGAGGCCGAAACCGGCCTTGGGTACGTGAGCAACGAGCAACTGAGGGCGGTGCTCGGCGTATCCCGGGGGAATCTTGTGGCGGGCAAGACGCACGGGCCGAAGCGGCTGCATTTGACCCGCGGTGGTGCGCTACCGGCGGACAAACCGCGCACTTGGGACGAGAGTTGCGTCCGGAACCTGCTTCCCATGCAGATACGGGTCGAGCGGTTCCAAGACAGCGCGACCGTGTACACGGTGCGGCCCTGCGGGTCCGAAAAGGTGATCACGTCCAGCTTGAAGCCCGGAAACGTCGAGGTTCTTCCAATGATGATGGATGGTCGGCGGCGAACGTTCGTGTTCGCCGTCGTGGCTGCAGATCACCGGACGCTGCCGTTCTGGTCTAGCTTCCTCGTGATCGAGATGGTCAGCCGCGAGACTTGACGGAAGCGGTCTCAGGCGCCAAGAGGGCCATACGAGCCGCTTGCGCTCGTGGCGCATTGGGTTGGCACGTTCCCCTTACGAAGGTTCAGGCTGCCGGTTCGAGTCCGGCCAGGGTGCGAGCTTCGGTTTCTGCTCCGACACTGCCTCGACGACCGCGAAGCGGCATCTGAACTTGGCGCGGGAGTTGCGCCGCTTTGGACCGCTTCGACTGCCTGTGCCTCGCGTGGTCGAGCCACGACCAAAACACTCGTAGGCGGCAGCGGGCGCCCACCGTCCGGCGGCGCGCGGTGATCTTCTCCTCACCTTCGTGCCTCGCGTACCCCCGACCTGTCGACGGGACCTAAACTCTAAGCCGCCCTGCCGTGCGTTGGTGCGGTCGATCTCCCTGTCGATGTACTTGCGCTGCCAAGTGGAGCGGGCCTGCCAAGACGACCGTCACCGTCGCATCGCGAATCTTCCTGTGCGTCTTGTCGACGTTCGACTCCGAGTACGTGTCCCCGTCGCCGACCGACTTGTCGACGACGCGCCGATGTGCTCCGCGAGCGGCTTCCTGTGTTTCCGGGCCTTCTCATGGAAGCTCACGAGGAGCTTGTGTCTCCAATGAACTCGGCCTCCGACGGTGCTACCCCGCTTTTCTTCTCCTCCCGACTCCGGAGGTAATCCATCTCGCGCAGTTCCGCGATTCCTCGGACGTTCTCCCGCTCGCCACTCGGGAGCAGAACCTCGAAGGCCAGTCCCCGAAGCGCCGGTGGCCGATAGTCCGGAACCAGATCGAATCGGGCCTTCACCGAATGATGCACCAACGGCCGGAACTTGGTGCTCGGAAGCGCCTTGTCATCTTGCCGCACGCACACCTTGCGGATCTGCTTGCTGTAGAGCTTGCCGAGACCCTCCGTGTGCGCGTGGGCCATGCCGGTCACGTTGGGATGGATGAGGATGTCGTCGACATCGAGCATGCGCAGCACGTCGCCCTGCGATGCCAGCACGTCGCTGATCGTCCGCGCGCTCGAGGTCGCTATCGAGACGCCGTCTTTCAACTGCGTCTTGCACTGATAGATCATGTACGTCAGCGCGACATCCGCCAGCCCGTCGTGCCAGTACCCGCCGCCGATGTCGCTGTGCACGCCCGGAAACCAGATCTCGTGGATGCGCTCCTCGTCCTCCGGATCGCGGTTCATCTGGGTCGGCTCGAACGCCACCCGGTCCTCGTCGAGCGACAAGATGTGGACCGCCCGCTCCACGCGCGGGTTCACGGTGCCGTCCTCGAAGACCACGTCACTGTTGATCGTCTCGCCCCGTCTGTGGATGCCGTCCATCGCCGCGACGGTGTCGAACACGCCCAGAAACGCAACCTCGAGTTCCTTGTTCTCCTCCAACACCATGCTCGCGAACTTCCTCGCCAGCGCCGCGCCTCGGCTGAAACCGAACAGCACGATCCGATCCTGCGGCTGCGGCTTCGTGCTGTCGAAATCCTCCATCGCCTCCTTAAGGATGCGTCGCGCATCACCCCAGCGCGGAGCGAGGGCGCTGTTCACCAAGCCGCTGACCTTTGAGACAAGCCATCCCACCAACGGGATGTCCTCGCCCCCTTCCCGCGTGCCAATGCCGTTGTAGTAGTACGTGCGCTGCTCCTCCCCGGTGGGGGTCTTCGTATCCGTCTTGTCCTCGCCGTTCAGTCCGCCCCCCATGAGTACGTGCAGCTTCAGCACGTTGCTGATGCTCTCGTCGTGCTCGAATCCCTCCGCATCCGTCGGTTCGTTGCCCGTTCCGTCGAAGCAGAAGACCAAAGTCCTCGGCGTCATGCGTTGTCTCCTTCTCTGTCTGCCGTGCGGCCCGCACCCGCTCTAGACTTCATGCTTTTGGCCTACGCGTTCCCTGGACGCACGTGGCTACCTTCGCGGCGGGCGACCGCGTGGAGGGGACGGTAGCAAGCCTGCCTCCGCTGGTCACGCCTCGTCACGCGCCGGTCATGCACTCGTGGCGGGTTGCGGCTCTGGGTGCCGGTGGGGCGAGCACCTTCGGCCGGGATATCGCGAGAGCTAACCCGACAGTCTGGAATTCCGTAGCAGGCCGTTTCTTGCCGGGCATGACGGGAGCGGCCTTGCTGGCCGATTGAGCGAGTCGGTCAAGGCCACGCCGCTCCTTCAGTTCCGCGTCGGTGTCAATGTCAGACGGAAATTGGTGGTGGGCAGGGTTCGGGCCGACGGGCGCGGAGGGGATGAGGAGGCGGGCATGACGGGGCTTGGTCGAAAAGGATCGCCCAACGGGCGTGCCACGGCGTGGCGTCGCGCTCGGATAAGCAGGCAGCGATCGGTGGATCGGGGTCCAAGGTGCCTTTGGCGAAACGGGTTCCCGATCTAGGGCGGCGGACGCGGATCACCCGGGCGGCGGAGCAACGGTTCCCTTGCTTGGACCATTGCGGCTGCCGGCCCGGGTGCTTGCGTCGCTCGGGGCGCGTTTGCCGTCAACGCGCCGTGTCGGAAACCGATGCGCCCTCGGTGGAGGTCGTCGCGCGGTCCGGTGCGGGCCCCGGGGGGCTTGGCGCGGGCGGGGCGATGGCGGGCGCCACCACCGGAGGAGGCGCGGCGGTCGCCGGTGGAACGACGACGGGCGGCCTCGTGATGGCGAACAGCTGCATCCCGGCGACGGCGGTGATGAACGCCACCATCAGCCCGAAGCCCAAGTTCAACTTGCTGTTCACCCCGTCGATCTTGGCTTCGAGCCCGGTATGCACCAAGTCGATCTTGGCGTCGAGTTCCGTGCGCGTGTTGGCGATCTCCGCCCGCACGCCCTCGAATCCGAGGTCCAGGTCCTTGCGCACGGCGACGTGCTCGCCGAGCTGGTTGCCCAGCACCTGCGCCAGGCCCGTGGCCTGCTCCCGCTCCATGCCCCTTTGCTCCATTTCGTCCGCCACCTGCAGGGTGTCGAATACCGGTTGATGTGCCATGCTTGCGCGTCCCTTCGTCAGGATAACCATTTCCGTGACGCCGGGCATCTCCTTGCGGAAGCGGAACCGGCGTTTCGGGCCAGCGGGCGACTCTAAGGGGTCCGGCCCCCGTAATCTGTAGGATTCCGCCTCGAGATTTGTAGGAAAACGCCCCGACGTGCGCCTCGCGTCGGGCGGGGGGTGCCCGCTTCGCTAAGTGGCCGGCGTTCGGTGCCGGGTTCCGAGCGCTGGTCGGTGATGTCGCCTGTGCCGTGGGCACTGGCCTTTTGGCGGCCGAAAATGGCATCCCGGGGCATGGAGATCCAGGCTTCAACATCCCCAAGGCCGCTGTCGTGGCGACGCGGCGGTCGCCGAGGACGACCTGGCTACGGACCCCTCTCGCGGGCGGTGCATCCGGCGTGTTTTCGCCCCGAGGGCTGGCCCTTTCCGGCCACGACCGCTTGGCCCGGGATCCCGGGCACCCCTGCGCGACCATGCCCGAGGACGACATCGAGTTCCTCCCCACAGGGGCCACCCGTGGACGCGACCCTCGTGGCGAATGGCCCGCGGATGGCCACCGGGGAGGCTCCGGCTTGGCCCCTCGACTTGTGGCGCCACAAGGGATCGGTGGTACGATGTGTGCGTGATTCACAGCCCGCTTTGGAGAGTGCGAGATGAGCGACGGTGGTCGGGTTCACGTTGGGGACTTTCTGCAGCGCTGGTCCGGCGTGGGCACGTTCGCCATTGCCGCGGTTGCGGTGCTCGGGTTCCTCGCGACGCAGGCCGGAAGCTCCGTGAACGCCTACGACGCGGGCATGCAACGCACGCTTGACGGCATCCACGACCGGTTGACTTTGATCGAGGCCAACATGAAGCAGCTCGTCGAGTGGCGTACGGAGGACGTTCAACGACTGGCCCGCGTCGAGGCCACTCTGGTGTCGATGGACACCCGACTCACCAACGTCGAGACTACGGTTGCGACAATGGGTGCCAAGGTGGAGCACACCATCTTCCGCCTTGATCTAGCCAATGATCGCCTCGGGGAAATGGGGCTCGACACACCGCAATAGGTGTCCGCCCGACCGTTTCCGAAACGACCCCCCCCCCGCAGGACTGACCTTCCGCAGAGGGTCCGAAGATGGGCGGTCTAGGGTGACCGGCGTGCGAGAGGGACGCGAACCGAGCTGATCCCTTTCTCCGGAGGCGGAGCTATCTCCTTCTCCGGCGTCGGTGGCTTCGACTTCGCTCCCGGCAAGGACCGCTGAACGGTCGAGCGAATGGGCGGGTGCACCGGCCTGCCACGCGACCCCGCCGCCGCAAAGGGCGATCCGAACGCGAACCGCCGAAGGATGCGAACCCCAACCGCGCCGTGCATCCCGCCGCCTTCGGCACCGCCAATCGTGACCATCCCGCCGGTTCGGCCACGTCCGCCGTATTCCTCGGCGCGTGGCATCCCTGCGCCATCGGCCCGGCCAACAACAGGGGTACCCTCCCAACACCACCGACCTGACGAAGGACCAGTACCTGGTCTATCCGGTGGAGGCCAATGGAAGCTCCTCGGGAAGCGACAACGTGACGCTGAACCCCGACAACGACATCGGCGTGACGGGCATCGGCAACGGCACGTTGCGCATGCGGGCGCATGACGAGATTCGCGATGCCCTCGCCGGGGCCGCCAATCCATGTTCGACAAGGGCCTCACGTTGGCGGGCGTGGTGCGAAGCGTCTCGGTGAAGGGGTCGCCAACCGCGACGGTGGCGAGCGGGTTGACGCAGTTCGCGCCGGGCGGCAGCCCGGCTTCGGCCGCGGACACGTTCTCCATCGCCCAATACAACGTGACGGTGGCGTGCCACCTGGATCCCAACGGCAGTGCCATCGACTTCTGTTCAGGTTCGAACACGCCGAGTTTGAGTGACGTCAACGTCAACGCCGGCACCAGCCCCGGCGACGGTGGTTCGACGGTGGTCATCTCCGGCGACGGGGGCTTCGCGTTCGCGAAGACGATTGCGCAGTTCGGGGGCGCTGCCCTGAACAACGCGAATCCGAACCACCGCGGAGGCACGGGCCTGGCCGCGGGCGGCGCGGTGAGCTTCCCGAGGAAGGACGGCAAGGACGACAAGGCCGGTCCCGCGACGGGTCTCCTGGCGAGGGGCCTCGTGAACCTGTGCGTGACCGTGGACGCCAAGAGCACGGAACGGATCGCGGCGGGTCAGTACATGGCGGACTTCAACTTAATCGCGACCGACGCCGGCGGGCCGTTCCCGCCGACGGGCGTGGAGGACTTGGTGGTCGGCGAGATCATGCACGACGGCACCAGCGTCCACATTCCGTTCGTGACGAGCTTCGAGCGCCATACGCAGCGGCTCGTGATCGTGAACCGCAACCCGGATGCCGTGGCCTACACGCAGAGCTTCCACACGGAGGGCGACGGCACGGCGGACCCGAAGATGGTCGAGGGCATGGCGATGGGCGGCGGGACGACGACCCTGAAGGTGGCCGACGAGGTGACCTTCACGAGCCCGACCCGCGCGTCGGCGACGCTCGACATCGTGTCGCACCCGACCATGGTGGACGTGGCCACGACGATGGTGAACCAGGGGGACCAGTCCACGGACACGGTGGTCCTGCACGTCGGCAACCGGGATATGAACAACAGGTAGCGGGGTCGGGTGGCCGGCCGCCGAGCGGTCGCCGGTGCCATCGTTCGAGAAAGGGGGGCGTGAGCCCTCCTCTTTTTGTTGGCCGGGTTTCCCGCCGACGAAAGGAGTGTCAGGAATTCCGTGTCAGGGCCGTTTCGTGCCGGACCTGATTGGTCCGGCTCTCTCCCACCAATTTTAACATTCGCGCCGGCCTTGCCGATCCGAGTCCCCGAACGCCGGTTGAACTCGGACGCCGAACCGGGGCACGGAGCGATTTCCACGGGCTGTCCACGGGCGCGGTCCCCCGAAAACAGTAGAGCGCCGGTGGGCAGGCGGTGGGAATCGCGGCGCCCGGTCACGAGCCGTCCACCACGAAGCGCTCGCCGAAGCGGATCGCGAACTCCGGACGCACCTGGTGCCAGTACTGGGGCGGCGCCCGCCAGCCGTGCTTCAGCCGCCGCAGCGCCAGGTAGATCAGCTTGGTCGCCGCGCGGTCGTTCGGGAAATGCCCCCGCGTGCGCACCGCCCGGCGCACCGTGCTGTTCAGGCTCTCGATGGCGTTGGTCGTGTAGATCGCCCGCCGGATCGGCTGCGAGAACGCCAGGAACGGCACCACGTGCTCCCAGGCGGCGCGCCAGCTCTTCACGTAGCACACCCCCGCCTGCGGACTCGCGAGGATTCGTCGGCGGATCCTGTTTTCTGGCCAGACCACGCCCCAAGCAGCGTGGCCTCTCCCACCCAGAGGTCTGGGCCGCGATCATCGCGACGGATTTGCGCCTCGACGAGAATCCCCGCGACCCGGAGCTGGCGATCTGGAACTCCGAGCACGCTTACGGCCGATGCCGGCCATTTGGCGGGACGGCGGAATGGACGGGTCGCGGACGGTGCCCGTGGGGGTTCCTTGGTGGTGGAGGACATCGAAGCGCGATCATTCCAGCCGGAGTGCTTCTCACGTCCGCGGCTTGGCGCCTCACAGGTGGGTGTGTGGCCCCGCTGCTCGCCGGCGAACGCGGCGGCGATCGTCATCGGCTTCGACAACCCCCATCGCCATCCGGGCCACACACGTTACCTCGAGGGAGCACCTCGATCTCGATACCGCCGTCGAGAAGGGCCTCCATCCCATCTCCGGCACCACGCCTCGTGCCGGGCTGCTGACCGCCGCCACCCTCGGAGAAACCCCGCTGGGTGCTGGTCGACGACGGCCCGATCTGGACTCGCCCAGGACATCAACGAGCGCTGGCCTCCCGCGGTACCGCGCCCAAGCACAATTCACGGCTGACCACGTCGAACGCGTTCGCACGGCTCTTCCCGGACGGCCTGGAGGCGACGAATGCCGCCACGTTCGCCAAGGACCGCCATCTCGTCTACCGTCACGACCTCCAGCCGTCGGGTTAAGGCTGCCCCAGGCGGCTGCGGCCAATAGCGGGAAGCCCAGAATGTTCCGGTGATGGGCCTAGTAGGCATCAGGTTCTTGCGTAGATCGCGTGATTCGCGCTGTTCGTTCGGACGAAACGCACGTTCTCGAATTTCTCGTCCAGGACCTCTTGGTGGAACTCCTTGCCCAGTTGCCTTTTGGCCACGTCATCGCCGATGTTGTCCCATTCGTCGCGCAGAAGATCTCGTAGCTTTGCCTCTTCTCCTACAGGGAGTTCGTTGATTGCGTTCTGGATGCGCGTCCTTAGTTCGTCGGTCATCACCTATTGCCTCTCGGTCGTTTGGTATCGACATGTATGGGAACCGAAGTGATCGATTTCAAGGGAGGCCGAACTCGACGAGGCCGCCCACGCCATGTCCGACCTCGATGCGAACCGTCGGAGAACTGCGCACGCGACGAGTTGTTCCGCGCCATCGGCGGCGTGGGTCGTCGACTCCGCACGCTGGTGGTGTACGAGTCCACCGGGCCGTGGCACCGAGCGTTCGAGGAGCGTCTGGCTCGGCCGGCTGTCGCTGGCGCGTGTCAATGCGTAGCGTGCGCGCCGCTTCGCGCAGGCGATGGGCGTGGAGGCGAAGACGGACGCGGCAGACGTGCGCACGCTCGCCGCAATGGGTGCCACGGTCGCGGCGCGGCGCGTGGAACCACGCTCGCCGGCGCAGCGCGATCTCGGACGAACTGGTCACGGCGCGCGACGCGCTGGTCAAGGAACTCACGGCGGCGCTGAACCGGCAGAAGCACGTGCGGCACCGGCTGCTCAGGCGGCAGTTGAAGAACAGGCTGGCGCAGATCGACAGGCAGATCAAGGCGTTGGACGACGAGATCGCCGAGGTCGCGGGCGCCGACGCGGAACTGTCGCGCCGGATCGAGGTGCTGACGTCGATCCCCGGCGTCGCCAGCGGAAACGCTGGATCGGCGGATGAACGACGGAGGTCCGGGCGTTGCGAGGCGTTTGAGGGACGGAGCCGTACCGGACGTTGAATGGATGCCTCGGGCAGTGTCTAGCGCGGCCGGGAGGCTGCGGTGGTCGGTTCCAGATCGGAGGCGGCTAGTTGGCCATCGATTAGCAGGTCTGCGATGGATCGACCATTGTGGAGATACTTGCTGACCGGCTGTATCGGGACGTCGCGGCTGCGGCCGAGTTCGCTCACCATGGCGTGATGCAGTTCCTGCCAAAGCTTGACGATGCACTTGCGAGCCAAATCCACGTCCCGGGCGGGCCGGAGGTTTTCGCCGTAGCCGACCCAATCGATGATCTTCGACAGGTCCTTGAGGTTCTCGAACGGGTAGAGGCCGACACCGCCGCTTGGGAGCGGGATGTTGGCGAAGAAAAGGCGGACCTCGTCTATCGACGTTGATAGGGCGCTTTGCACTCTCGAATGGTCGGCGCGTTCGGGTGAGGGAGTGTGCGTGTATTGAATGACGAGTTGGGCCGTGGTCACGAGGCGCTGGTAGAGATCGCGGATGGCGTGAAGGTGGCTGTTTCTGAGATTGAAGACTCCAGCGAGTACTGCGGCGGGGATTGCGACGATGACTGGTATGAGGGTGGCGAGTGCGTCCGTCCATAGCTTTGCGGCAGGAATCGCGAGAAGAACCAGGTAGGCGACGGCATAGGCGGCGAGAGCGAGTGCACAGATGCAGATGCTCATACGGAATCTTGCTGCGTTCATCGGTCGGGATCCTGCGGTGTTGGGGGTGGCGAAGGAGCATACAGACATGAGTGGTTGCTGAAAGCCGGCGGCGTGATGGAGCTCCGCTTGGTCGAACACGACGACGCCCTTTTCTGCGCGTGGCCTGTCTGGTTCACCGGAGATCGAGGTGACTCATGCCGGACCTGACCACGCTTTGGGCCTGCGCTGGAATCGTGCGCCTTCTCTTGGTCGGAGGAAATCGTGGAAGACTTGGAAGAACGGATTGCGCTGGTTCTGTTGGACGACGCTTTGCGACAACTTCAGGGAAGAGAGATGGACGTCGGAGAAAAAGTTGGCTGGAAGTTGGGCCAGAGAGCTGCGGCCTTAGCGAGGGGCATCCGGAGCGGAGTAGGTCCAGCACGCGGTTCGAAGACGCAGGAGGAGCGATAGCGCTTGCGGGCTACAACGGGTGGCTGTCATATTGAGCCGGACGGCACGCCCATCGAAAGCGGCGCCGCAGATTCTGCGGAAGACTACAGCGAAGGGCGGCATGGCGACGGTCATCAAGGTGGCCGACGAGGTGACCTTCACGAGCCCGACCCGCGGGTCGGGGACGCTGGACATCGTGTCGACGTCGGGCATGGTGGACGTGGCCACGACGATGGTGAACGAGACGGACCAGTCGACGGACACGGTGGTCCTGCACCTCGGCAACCGCGACGACAACAACATGTAGCGTTGTCGGGCCGGTGCCGAAGGGGTGCCGGTGCCATGGTTCGAGAAAGGGGGGCGCAAGCCCTCCTTTTTTCGTCGGTCCCGCCCCACGCGAAACTCCGTGCCGGCCATTCGGCGGGATGGCAGAATGGACGGGTGGCGGACGGTGCGCGCGGGCGTTCCATTGCACTGGCGGATGACATCGATGCGCGGGCGTTCCAGCCGGAGTGCTTCCGGCGTCTGCGGCTTGGTGTGTGGCCGCGCTGCCCGCCGTGAACGCGGCGGCGGTCGTCATCGACTTGGACGACTCCCGTGCGCGTCGGAGCCGCACACGTTCTCGAGGGAATGCCTCGCCGTCGACCCCGCCGTTGCCGTCGCCGAGGACTTCCATCCCGTCTCCGGCTCCACCCCGGGCACGGGGCTGCCGACCCGCGCCCATATCGGCGAGACCCGCTGGCTGCTGGTCGACGACGGCCCCATCTGGATTCGGTACGACCTCAACGAGCACCCGGCCTTCCGCGGCACCGCGCCCAGGCTCCATTCGCGCCCGACCACCTCGAGCGCGTTCGTGCGGCTCTTCCCCGACGGCCTGGTGGCGACGAACGCCGACACGTTCGCCAGGGACCGCCACCCCGTCTTCCGCCACGACCTCCCGCCCGGCCGGGCGTTCAACGCCGGCAGCGACACGGCCACCGTCGAGCTCGACCTGGAGGGCGTGCCGGCGACGTCCGGCCTGGGCGCGGGCGAGGTCCGCGGGCGCGCCTTCGAGACCATCGGCGACGCGATCCGCGCGCGCAATCCCCTGAGCCTCGACAAGCGCGGGGTCGTCCTGAAGGTCGCCTACAGCCTGCGCCTCGTCTCGAAGCCACTGCGCCAGCGGGCCAAGGCCACGTCCGGCTTCCTCCAGTTCGGCGTCGGCGCGCGCGTGCCGATCGGCGGCTTCGACTTCTCCGTCGAGGACGGCCACCTACAGCCGGACGGCCGCCCGGCGGGCACGGACCTCGAGGAATACAACGTCGACGTCAAGAAGTCCGTCATCACCTTCTCCGGCAGCGGGGGCTTCGCCTTCGCCCCGCTGAAGGACGGCTGGACCGTCGAGACGGTGGACCCCAACTCGGGCCTCCGGCGCGGCGACGCGAAGCTCGCCAAGGGCGACGAGGACGCCAACCCGCCCGTGGCGCCGCAGCCCTCGCGCACGATTCATCCGGTCTCCTTCGGCACCAACGGCGGGGACTATCCGGCCGGCCCCGCCACCACCCCCATGGTGCGCGGCGCCTGGTATCTCTGCGCGACGGTGCCCGCCGACAACATGGAGTTCCTCCCCGAGGCGGACTACCACGTCGGCGCGACGTTCGTGGCGAAGGACACCAACCGCCCGTTCCCACCCCAGGCCGCCGAGGACGACGAGCTTCTGCTCGGCACCATCTGGTACGACGGCCTCGCCATCAACGTGCCGCTCCTCACCACCGATCCGGCGTACCTCCAGGACATCATCGTCGTGAACCGCCACCGGCGCCTGGTGGACTACACGCTGGTGGTGAACCCCGGCCCCGGCGGCACCGCCAGGCCGCGCGTCCTCTCCGGCGAACTCCGCCGCAGCGGCCAGACGCGCCTGAGCCTGGCGGACCTCTCCATCGTCACCGGCACCACCGCCGCTACCGCCCTACTCGCCATCGTCTCCCTGCCGAACATGATCGACGTGGCCCTGAACACCGTGAACCGCCGGGACGGCTCGACGGACGTGGTCGTGCTCTTCCGCGGCCTCCACGACGCCCCGCTGCCGTCTTCGGCCATCGTCGATCCGAACGTGACCATCGTGCACGTGCCGGAGGTCGTCACGGCGCCGGGCCATGCCCAGCGGCTGACGATCCAGAATCGGCTGTTCCGCCGGGCGGCGTACACGCTCACGCTGCATCCGGGGGAGGGCGCCACCGCCACGCCGGATCGGATTCGTGGGGGGGTGCCGGCGCGCGGGGTGGTGACCCTGCGCCTGCACAACGAGACGGAGCTCTCGGATGGATGGGGCGCCGCGACGCTGCGGGTGTCGGCGCCGGCGCGGCGGGTGGAGGTTTCGACGACGATCGTGAATCGGTCGGATGCTTCGGTGGACGCGGTGGTGTTGCATCGGGCGGGGTATGACGAGTAGGGCGGTGCCGAACCGCAACGCCGTGGAGGGTGGGGCGAATGCCGTCGGGCACGGAGGCTTCTCAACGCAACGCGGTGCCGGCGCATTGGAGTGGCAGGGCTCGGTAGGAGCCTGACCGAACGTGCCGTTCCCGGACAAGGTCAAGAGGCGGGTACGCGAACGGGCTTGGTTCGCGTGCTGCGTCTGCAAGCGCATCAGCGTGGCGCTGGAAGTGCACCACATCCTGCCGCAGGCGGCCCGCGGGCCGGATTCGGAGGACAACGCGGCCCCCCTTTGCCCGTCCTGCCATGCGTCGTTCGGTGGCAACCCCGAACTCCGCGCCAGGATCGTGGTGCGCCGTGCATCCCTCGGCAGTCGGGACAATCCCGCCGGGCCGACGACAAGGCGTTCGCGGGAGAGGTGAACCGGCCAGCGATGTCCGTTGCCCCACCGCACGATGCCAGCGGAGTGCTACAGTTCGTCGGTGGGCTGCCACCCGTGCAGGCGTTGACCACAGTGGCACGACTCCCTGCGCCAAGGGCAGCTACAGATTTGCGCAATCCCGGACGATATGCGATAAGAGCCCCATCGCGGGCGCAGATTCGCTGATGACGTCAGAGCAAGAGAGAGGAGACACCATCATGAGCACAGAGTCGAACTCGTCTTCGTCATTTCGTCGGACGGCTTGAAGCCGCGACGAGACTGACCCCCTCGCCCCGTTCCCGGGAACCCATCAACAGACCCTTGGATGGCCGCGCCTCGGGCGGGAGAGGACTTCGTTTGTGTGTCGGAGGAAGCACAAGTGGAAGCGACGATGGCAGAGTGGGCTGCGCTTTTTTGGGCCGTGGGCATCGGCTACAGCACGGTCATGAGCATCAGACTCTACGACAACCTCACCGTGAAGTCGCGTGCCCGCAAGGGCATGAACGACGACGAGATGGTCGACGGGCTCTTCGAGCGCCTCCTGAGGGCGGCGCAACGGGAGTTCATCATCCATGATGACGGCGACGCTGCTGACAAGTCGGTGTACAACGACGACGCCGTAATGGCCGCGCTCCGTGACCGAATGCGGGAGAACAAACGGCTGCGCACTCGGATCTACTTCAACTACCGAAGGGACTTGAAGGTCAACGCGGTGGCTCGCGAGTTCGGTGACCGCCTTGAGATCCGCTACAACCCGGGAGTTCGCCCCAAGCGGGATGTCCATTACAAGATCATCGACGGGGGTGTGCAGGGGCACCTATCGCTTCACGACCCCGGCAGCGGCGACCGCAAATTTGAGTTCTTCGACTGCTCGAGAGCATCGGGATGGATGCGCAGGAAGCTCTTCGGCGACCACCGCGAGAACTTCGAGCGGGACTTCGCGGTGGCCGATCTGGCATGATCGAGATCGAAGCGCTTCCGCCGGCGCAGCTTTACATCGTGTTCCTGTCGTTCGTGACGGTTTCCGTCACCATACTGAACAACGTGTCCGACAATCGAGTTCCTGGGCTGCCGCAGGCATTCCCCACGTTGCTGGCCTTCACGACGTCAGTTGCCGCTGCGCAGATCGTATGGGGTCTCCTGGCGCTCTTCCCGAGTCTCGCCTCGGACAGGTCCCAAGTCTTGCTGCACATGGCGGTGGTTGTCGTCGCCACGTTCGTCTTCTGGAAGTGGGTTGCCTTCAAGACCGCGTCCCCACGGGAGCTGAGCGCCAACACCACCGGATGAGCACGGTTGCACCCGTGGGGTAAGCAAGACCACGCACACGCCGTGGGCCTCTTTCCGCCGACGTCGGGAAGGCCCGTGAACGGCCGGACGCCGGCGATGAGCTTGGGGGCTCATGGACCGGTCGATGATGTTTGCGTAGATGGTGGAGGCGGAACCTCGTGCGCGGCGGTCGCCGACGAGGTGACCTTCACGAGCCCGAGCTGCGGATTGGGGAGGGTGCACGACAAGTTTGTTGGATTCTAGGCGGCGCGGGCGTTGCGGCGTCTCCAGAAGTCGTCGAAGCGGTGGCCGGGGACGGCGCAGCGCAGCGCCGCCATGGCGTTGACGCCGGCCACGGACCAGTGCATCCCCGGGCGCTTCAGGCGGGTTCCGACGACGTGCTTGCAGCCGGCCTCGACGACGCCGGAGGCGACGCACAGTCCCATGGCGCGGAACCTGGGGTAGCGCATGCGGTGCCGGTTGCGTCGGACGTAGTCGATGCAGCGGCGCGCCTCGTCGCGGTGGGCGTGGCGTCGCAGGGCGCGCAGGAGGGCGCCGAGGCGGCCCTCGTCGAGTTCGTCGCAACGGCGGCTTCGCCTTCGCGCCATTGAAGGACGGCTGGACCGTCGAGACGGTGGACCCCAACTCGGGCCTCCGGCGCGGCGACGCGAAGCTCGCCAAGGGCGACCCCGACGCCAACCCGCCCGTGGCCCCGCAGCCCTCGCGCACCGTCCACCCCGTCTCCTTCGGCACCAACGGCGGGGACTATCCGGCCGGTCCGGCCACCACCCCCATGGTGCGCGGTTCTTGGCATCTCTGCGCAACGGTGCCGGCCGACAACATGGAGTTCCTCCCCAAGGCGGACTACCACGTCGGCGGGACGTTCGTGGCCAGGGACACCGCTCGCCCGTTCCCACCCCAGGCCGCCGAGGACGACGAGCTCCCCCTCGGCACCATCTGGTACGACGGCCTCGCCGTCCACGTGCCGCTGCTCACCACGGACCCGGCGTACTTCCAGGACCTCATCGTCGTGAACCGCCACCGGCGCCTGGTGGACTACACGCTGGTCGTGAACCCCGGCCCCGGCGGCACCGCCCGGCCGCGCGTCCTCTCCGGCGAGCTGCGCCGCAGCGGCCAGACGCGCCTGAGCCTCGCGGACCTCTCCATCGTCACCGGCACCACCGAGGCGACCGCGCTGCTCGCCATCGTCTCCCTGCCGAACATGATCGACGTGGCCCTGAACACCGTGAACCGCAGGGACGGCGCGACGGACGTGGTCGTGCTCTTCCGCGGCCTCCACGACGCGCCGCTGCGCTCGTCCGCGGTCGTGGACCCGAACGTGACCATCGTGCACGTCCCGGAGGTCGTCACCGCGCCGGGGTATGCCCAGCGGCTGACGATCCAGAATCGGCTGTTCCGCCGGGCGGCGTACACTCTGACGCTGCATCCGGGGGAGGGTGCTACTGCTACGCCGGACAGGATTCGGGGCGGGGTGCCGGCCCGGAGTGCGGTGACCCTGCGCCTGCACAACGAGACGGAGCTGTCGGACGGGTGGGGGGCGGCGACGCTGCGGGTGTCGGCGTCGGCGCGGCGGGTGGAGGTGTCGACGACGATCATGAATCGGGGGGATGGGTCGGTGGATACGGTGGTTTTGCATCGTGGGGGGTGGGATGGGTGAGGGGAACGGGCGGCTTCCCGTGCGCAGGCCTTCCCGTTGTGTCCGAAGGTGATCGCCGAACTCGCCCTGAAGGGATTGGCCGTCCCCGGAGCCGATAGCCGCTGATGTGCTGGGAGGCTGATCCCCCGGCCGGAAGCCGATTCGCTATAATCCGTCCGACCATCGGGGGAGGAGCCGCGAATGACCAACGCACTGGATCCCTTCGACGAATCCACTTGGAGCGACGAGCAGCGGGGGTACTTTGAACTCGTCGACGGATCGCTAGGCGACAGCGCAAACGCGATCATCAGCAACGGCAAGCCGGAGCACGCCGTGTTCCTCATCCATCGGTTCTTGTCGAACGCTAAGGAAAGCGTGAGGCTGTTTTCCGGTCGGCTGTCGCGGGCGTACGGGGGCGTGGAGGTCTATGGCGACGCGCACGTAGCGGACGCGGCGGCGGCGGCGCTCAAGTCGGGCGTGGCGGTGCGCATCGTGCTGGAGGAGGAGATGGACGCCGAGGACGGGGATCCAGAGAACCACCCCCTGGTTCGGTTGGCGCGGGGAATGGAGGAGGCCGGAACGCTGGCGGGCAGTCTGGAGATCCATCGCGCTTCGGAGCCCGCCCGCGAGTTCCTGTCCGACTTCCCTTACCACTGGATGACGATGGATGGCAGCGCCTACCGGCTGGAGACGGAGACGGACAAGGCGACGGCGCACGTCAACTTCGGGGATCCGGACATGGTGTCGTCGCTTTCCGAGATATTTGACAACGTGTTGCTGTCGAACGGAGCACAGTTGGTGCGGATTGCGGGCTAAGCACTCCGCGTTGCCCGAAAGTCTCGCGTTGCCCTTGATCGCCTCGGAGGAGGTCGTGGTGTTCTCAAGAGATCCTGCGGCGTCCGGCGGTTCCGCGTGGCATTGTGATCCCGCGTCGCTATGTGGTCCCGCCAGGATGTGCGAGTTCGGCCAATACGCCTCATTCCTAGAGCTCTCCTTTGCCGTCAACCTCCTCTTCGCGGCGTGGAACGGACTCTATGGCAGGCTGTCGACCCTGCGCCTCGAGCAGGGTAGGGAGGGCGACAAGGCGCTTGCACAGGCGGCGGTGGACGAATCCACATGGGAATCCATAGAGCATCGTCGTCGGCGGTGCGCGTGGTTCCTCACGGCCATCAGGCGCGTCGGCCAAGGAGGGGGAGTCTGCATCGCACTTCTGATTGGCACTGCGTTGTTGCTAGTCGACGCCGGTCGTCCGACCGGGGCGTTCGCGTGGTGGCTCATGGTGGTCGCGGGCAGTTGGCAACCCTTCATGATGGCGTCGATGTTCCTCACGGCGACGTTCTACGGTCGCCGGATCAGGCGCAGGGAGAACGAGGCGATCCGTGCGGCCCTTACGGCCGCCGATGGCCAGCGTGAGGCCGTCCTACGCAAGGCTCGTGCGACGAGACAGGGCGGCTTCTCGGTGCGCGACGCCTAGGACCTCTGTCACGGAGGGCGTAAGCCTCGCCCCAATTCACTCGGGCCCCGGTGCCGAGCCACCGCCTTGCCGCCAACGTGTCTGGACGGTGCCGCCGCTGTGACGCCCGCCGTTCGAGAGATCCTTTTTCTCGTCCATGACGCCCGGCGCCGGTCGCCTCCGGCACCGCTCGCGGCCCGGCCCCACCGGCCCACGCGCCCGCGCCGTTTCACGCGCGACCTCTCAGGGTGCCTGATCGGCGGCTTCGACTTCTCCATCGAGGAGGGTCGTCTCCGGCGACGGGGGCTTCGCCTTCGGCAACGACATCAACTTGCGTGCCGGGAACGACGCCACAACTGTTTGAACAACGTTCTGAGCGCCCCCCAAGTTCCCACAGAAGGACGGCGAGGCCGACAAGGCCGGCCCCGCCACGTTCGGCGTGACGTGGGGCGCGCAGTACCTGTGCGTCACCGTGAAGGCGGACAACGCGGAGCGGATTCTCGAGGGCGAGTATGTCGGCGACGTCACGTTCGGCGCGGCCGATCTTGCGAGGCCAATTCCACCGATGGGGCCGGAGGATTTGGTGCTCGGCGAGATCAAGCACGACGGCACCAGCGTCCACATCCCGTACCTGACGAGCCACGTCGGCTACACGCAGCGGCTCGTGATCGTGAACCGCAACAAGGATGACGTGTTCTACAAGCTGACCCTCCACACGGAGGGCGACGGCACGGCGGACCCGGCGATGGTGGAGGGCATGGCGATGGGCGACGGGACGACGGTGCTCAAGGTGGCCGACGAGGTGACCTTCACGAGTCCGACTCGCGGCTCCGGGACGCTGGACATCGTGTCGACGTCGGGCATGGTGGACGTGGCCACGACGATGGTGAACCAGATGGACCAGTCCACGGACGCGGTGGTCCTGCGCCTCGGCAACCGAGACGACAACATGTAGCGGGGTCCGGTGCCCCAGGGTGCCGGTGACCATGGTTCGAGGAAGTGGGCGCAGGCGGCCTTTTTTTGCGTCTTGCCCCATGGGAAACCCCGTGCCTGCCATTCTGCGGGATGGCAGAATGGACGAGTCGCGAACGGCGCCTACGGCGGGTTCCATTGCACTTGCGGATCACCTCGATGCGCGGGCATTCCAGCCGGAGTGCTTCCGGCGACTGCGGGTTGTCGCCCCGCGGCTTGGTGTGTGGCCGCGCTGCTCGCCGTGAACGCGGCGGTGATCGTCATCGACTTCGACAACCCCGGTCGGCGTCCGAGCCGCACACGTTCTCGAAGGAGTACCTCGCCGGCGACCCCGCCGTCGCGAAGGGCTTTTACCCATATCGGGGTCCACTCCGGGCACGGGGCTGCCGGCCCGCGCCCATATCGGCGAGACCCGCTGGGTGCTGGTCGACGACGGCCCGATCTGGATTCGCCACGACATCAACGCGCACCCGGCCCTCCGCGGCACCGCGCCAAGGCTCCATTCGCGCCCGACCACCTCGAACGCGTTCGTGCGGCTCCTCCCCGACGGCCTGGTGGCGACGAACGCCGACACCTTCGCCAGGGACCGCCACCCCGTCTTCCGCCACGGCCTCCCGCCCGGCCAGGCGTTCAACGCCGGCAGCGACACGGCCACCGTCGAGCTCGACCTGGAGGGGGTGCTGGCGACGTCCGGCCTGGGCGCGGGCGAGGTCCGCGTGCGCGCCTTCGAGACCATCGGCGACGCCATCCGCGCGCGCAATCCCCTCAGCCTCGACAAGCGCGGGGTGGTCCTGAAGGTCGCCTACAGCCTGCGCCTCGTCTCGAAGCCACTGCGCCAGCGGGCCAAGGCCACGTCCGGCTTCCTCCAGTTCGGCGTCGGTGCGCGCGTGCCGATCGGCGGCTTCGACTTCACCGTCGAGGACGGCCACCTGCAGCCGGACGGCCGCCCGGCGGGCACGGACCTCGAGGAGTACAACGTCGACATCAAGAAGTCCGTCATCACCTTCTCGGGCAGCGGCGGCTTCGCCTTCGCCCCGTTGAAGGACGGCTGGACCGTCGAGACGGTGGACCCCAACTCCGGCCTCTGCCGCGGCGACGCGAAGCTCGCCAGGGGCGACCCCGACGCCAACCCGCCCGTGGCCCCGCAGCCCTCGCGCACCATTCATCCGGTCTCCTTCGGCACGAACGGCCGCGACTATCCGGCCGGCCCGGCCACCACCCCCATGGTGCGCGGTTCGTGGCATCTCTGCGCGACCGTGCCCGCGGACAACATGGAGTTCCTCCCCGAGGCGGACTACCACGTCGGCGCGACCTTCGTCGCGAGGGACACCGCCCGCCCGTTCCCCCCGCGGGCCGCCGAGGACGACGAGCTTTCTTCATGCGAGGGGCAGGCCCCTCGCGCTCCCCGGCTGAGGGCTCCCCCTCGGCACCATCTGGTACGACGGCCTCGCCATCAACGTGCCGCTCCTCACCACGGACCCGGCGTACCTCCAGGACCTCATCGTCGTGAACCGCCACCGGCGCCTGGTGGACTACACCCTGGTGGTGAACCCCGGCCCCGGCGGCACCGCCAAGCCGCGCGTCCTCTCCGGCGAACTCCGCCGCAGCGGCCAGACGCGCCTGAGCCTCGCGGACCTCTCCATCGTCACCGGCACCACCGAGGCCACGGCGCTGCTCGCCATCGTCTCCCTGCCGAACATGATCGACGTGGCCCCGGACACCGTGAATCGCCGGGACGGCTCGACGGACGTGATCCTCCTCTTCCGCGGCCTCCACGACGCCCCGCTGCCCTCGTCCGCCATCGTCGACCCGAACGTCACCGTCGTGCACGTTCCGGAGGTCGTCACCGCGCCGGGCCATGCCCAGCGGCTGACGATCCAGAATCGGCTGTTCCGCCGTGCGGCGTACACTCTGACGCTGCATCCGGGAGAGGGCGCCACCGCCACGCCGGACAGGATTCGGGGCGGGGTGCCGGCGCGCGGGGTGGTGACGCTGCGCCTGCCCAACGAGACGGAGCTCTCGGACGGGTGGGGCGCGGCGACGCTGCGGGTGTCGGCGCCGGCGCGGCGGGTGGAGGTGTCGACGACGATTGTGAATCGGTCGGATGGGTCGGTGGACACGGTGGTGTTGCATCGTGGGGGGTGGGATGGGTGAGGCGGGGAGCGGGCGCACGTTGAAGGGGGCTTGCGTCGTTCGCTTCGCCGTCTCCAGATGTTTCGCTGGTTCGCGCTCCATGTTCGCCTCCGCGCCCGGCTCCAGGACGAAGCGCCGCGACTGCATTGAGGCCGCAACCACTCGGCTGCCGTTAGCGCTGTAGGACATCTCCGCGAAGCGCGTAGGACATTCATCAGGATTCGGTCCGGTCGCGGCGCGCCCGCACGGCGGGACAGCCCAAGGGGACGGAGAGTGCCAACCAGAGGGACTTGGAAGGCCGCCACAGCGGGGCCTAGTCCGGAGACCCGCCGGCACTTCACCGCCGTCAACCGGACGTCTCCGCTCAAGCGTCGGTATTCAGGGTAACATCCACCGTGGCGTGACGTAGCTACGTGCGTGCGATGCACGGTGCCGTGCGGTGCGACGCGGTTGGGGATGGCAGCGGTCCGTACAGCGGTGAGGCGACCCAGACAAAAGCGGCGACGTGCGGATCTGACGGAAGTGGAACGTCGTCGCCTCGCGACGGGCGCGTCCTATGAGGGCAGTTCGGAACACAAAAGCAAGCGTTGGTGGGGTGGCTTGCCGGCAAGCCGTCAGTTGCGCGGCGGTCGGGTTGGTCGTCGGCGAAAGCAAACGACGACCATTTGTCCCCTCGATACGCCGGAGGATCGTGAGCGTGCCACGACATGGATCCAGCAGGCCATCGTTGCGGGTCAATACCGGTTTGTCGAAGCCGACGGCCGATTCCCGAAGAAGATCTGGTTCGAGGCCGATGGGATCATCTGGTTCGGACTCTGCCTGAACTCCGAGTCGGGTCACTACAAGGGCTGGCCCATCGGCGAAGAGGAGCGAGATGCGATTTTCGGCAAACTGGCTGGATGACGGCGAGAACGTGAGCGCTGAAGAGCGCTCGACGCTGTGTGAACTCCAGATCTTCGTGGGGCACCACAACGTCGCCGCTTGGTACGACCGTTCCACGAGGCAGGAGTCCGAGGGGATCGTGCTGCCGGCCGTGCATCTAGCGGAAGGCATCGCCACCCATTGGTGGCACATTTTCGGTGCGCGGGACGTCGTCCATGAAGTGCTCCCCTGGCGGATGGGTTTCGCGCTGCCGTTTCTCGGGTTCGAATTCGACGGTTCGACCTTCTTCGTCTCGTGCGAGAGATCGGAGATGTCGAACCCGGAACTCGCGTTTCTTCGCGATGCCCAGGAACACATTCCGCGGAAGGACGCCGAGCGCTCGCTGTCGGCGTTCGTGGATCAGGTCGTCGCTAGACTGTCGGCCGCTGGCCTGTCGAAAGCCGAAACGGCGCTGTCGTGGGCACGGGTTCTGGAGTCGCGGGCGGAGGCGGAGGAACGTGCCTTCTGCGAGGCGGCGGGGGCCATGGGCGTCGATCCCTATGCTGCGTCAGACGCCGATGCCGGGTTCATCGAGAAGGCGGCGGGCATCTTTGAGGACGAGGCGCTGATCGAGTTCCTGGCTGGCTTGCGTGACCTGCGCTTCCAGGCGGGAACGCCGGGCCAAGTGCTGGAGTGGGTTGGCGCACGGAAACCGCGGGAGCGATCCCGCCTGCCCGATCTGCCGGCGGTCGCCGCGCAGATGGAAGGTGTCGCGCAGCCGGTAGATGGAGAGTCCCCCTGGCGTCGTGGCCACCGCGTCGCGGGAGCGTTGCGGGAAGTCTTGGGGTTTGACGCTGCCGAACCGATCCTCGTCGGGCAGATTGCCGAAAGGCTTGGCACCCGTGAGTTTCGGCGTGAGCCGGCTCCTGAGGGCATCGTCGCCTTGGTGGCCCGGAACGACGATGATGTACACGTCCATCTCCGCCATCGCGGCCCCAAAGCGTGGGCGCGGAGTGCTGAGAAGTTTGCGTTTGCCCGAGCCATCGGGGACGCAATCTGCTTCCCCGAAACCCGACGATCCGCGATCAACGGCCTTCATCGAGCGGAGCGCCAAGCCATCGGACGTGCGTTCGCTGCGGAATTCGCGGCCCCCACCGAAGCAGTCCTTGGGATGTGGGACGATGGGCGCGACATTGACGAGATCGCCGGTCACTTCGACGTCAACACCATGGTTGTCGGCCACGAGCTTGACAACGCGGGACGGCGCACGGCGGCTTGATAGAGCACTGTCCGGAAGGGGCACCGGGATCGACGATATTAACGTGAGCGTTAAAAAGGTAGGACTGTCGGACCGTTTCTGTCGGTCCTAGTCGGACCAGCCCGCGCGTCATCCTCGGGGAGCTCAACCGCCACGACCCGACACGCCAGTGCGCCTCCGGCATCATCATCCTCCGGGATACCGATGGCGCCGCGGCGCCGCTCGCCGTCGTTTTCTTCCCGAACATGATCGACGTGTCCACGACCTAGCGCCCCGCAACCGTCGCCTACGGCTCCACTCGCGGCCCAACCCCGCCGTCCTACGGCGCGGCCCCCTAGGTGAACTTCGCGGACGGCTCCACCGACACCGTTCGTCGTCATCCGCGATGCCTACACGTTGCGCAGATTCTGCACATCGCGTCCCGGGGCCGGCCACCGAGGCCGGAGGCGAATCGAGGGCATGGCGATGGGCGGCGGGACGACGACCCTGAAGATCGCCGACGAGGTGACCTTCACGAGCCCGATCCGCGCGTCGGGGACGCTCGACATCGTGTCGACCTCGGCCATGGTGGACGTGGCCACGACGATGGTGAACGAGGCGGACCAATCGACGGACACGGTGGTCCTGCACCTCGGCAACCGGGACGACAACAACATGTAGCGTGGTTCGGGCCGGTGCCGAAGGGGTGCCGGTGCCATGTTCGAGAAGGGGGGCGCAAGCCCTCCTTCTTTTGCGCGGGTCCTGCGCCATGCGAAACCCCGTGCCGGCCATTTGGCGGGATGGCGGAATGGACGGGTCGCGAACGGTGCGCGCGGGGGTTCCATTGCACTGGCGGATGACATCGATGCGCGGGCGTTCCAGCCGGAGTGCTTCCGGCGGGCGTCCGCGGCTTGGCGCTCCGCGGCTTGGTGTGTGGCCGCGCTGCCCGCCGTGAGCGCGGCGGTGATCGTCATCGACTTCGGCGACCCCCGTGCGCGTCCGGGCCGCACACGTTCTCGAGGGAATGCCTCGCCGTCGCCGTCGAGAAGGGCTTTTACCCCACATCCGGCTCCACCCCGGGCACGGGGCTGCCGGCCCGCGCCCATATCGGCGAGACCCGCTGGCTGCTGGTCGACGACGGCCCCATCTGGATTCGCCACGACCTCAACGAGCACCCGGCCCTCCGCGGCACCGCGCCCAAGCTGTATTCGCGCCTGACCACCTCGAGCGCCTTCGTGCGTCTCTTCCCCGACGGCCTGGAGGCGACGAACGCCGACACCTTCGCCAAGGACCGCCACCCCGTCTTCCGCCATGACCTCCCGCCCGGCCAGGCGTCGCCGGCGGCGACACGGCCACCGTCGAGCTCGATCTGGAGGGCGTGCTGGCGACCTCCGGCCTAGGCGCGGGCGAGGTCCGCGTGCGCGCCTTCGAGACCATCGGCGACGCCATTCGCGCGCGCAATCCCCTCAGCCTCGACAAGCGCGGGGTGGTCCTGAAGGTCGCCTACAGCCTGCGCCTCGTCTCGAAGCCGCTGCGCCAGCGGGCCAAGGCCACGTCCGGCTTCCTCCAGTTCGGCGTCGGCTCGCGCGTGCCGATCGGCGGCTTCGACTTCTCCGTCGAGCCTGGCCACCTACAGCCGGACGGCCGCCCGGCGGGCACGGACCTCGAGGAATACAACGTCGACGTCAAGAAGTCCGTCATCACCTTCTCCGGCAACGGCGGCTTCGCCTTCGCGCCCCTGAAGGACGGCTGGACCGTGGAGACGGTGGACCCCAACTCGGGCCTCCGGCGCGGCGACGCGAAGCTCGCCAAGGGCGACGAGGACGCCAACCCGCCCGTGGCCCCGCAGCCCTCGCGCACGATTCATCCGGTCTCCTTCGGCACCAACGGCCAGGACTATCCGGCCGGCCCCGCCACCACCCCCATGGTGCGCGGTTCGTGGCATCTCTGCGCGACCGTGCCCGCGGACAACATGGAGTTCCTCCCCGAGGCGGACCAACACGTCGGCGCGACGTTCGTCGCGAAGGACACCAACCGGCCGTTCCTCCCGCAGGCCGCGGACGACGACGAGCTCCCGCTCGGCACCATCTGGTACGACGGCCTCGCCATCAACGTCCCGCTCCTCACCACGGACCCGGCGTACTTCCAGGACCTCATCGTGGTCAACCGCCACCGGCGCCTGGTGGACTACACGCTGGTGGTGAACCCCGGCCCCGGCGGCACCGCCAGGCCGCGCGTCCTCTCCGGCGAACTGCGCCGCAGCGGCCAGACGCGCCTGAGCCTCGCGGACCTCTCCATCGTCACCGGCACCACCGAGGCCACCGCCCTGCTCGCCATCGTCTCCCTGCCGAACATGATCGACGTGGCCCCGGACACCGTGAACCGCCGGGACGGCGCCACGGACGTGGTCGTGCTCTTCCGCGGCCTCCACGACGCGCCGCTGCCGTCGTCGGCGGTCGTCGATCCGAACGTCACCATCGTGCACGTCCCGGAGGTCGTCACCGCGCCGGGGTATGCCCAGCGGCTGACGATCCAGAACCGGCTGTTCCGCCGTGCGGCGTACACTCTGACGTTGCACCCGGGGGAGGGTGCCACCGCGACGCCGGACAGGATTCGGGGTGGGGTGCCGGCGCGCGGGGTGGTGACCCTGCGCCTGCACAACGAGACGGAGCTCTCGGACGGGTGGGGGGCGGCGACGCTGCGGGTGTCGGCGCCGGCGCGGCGGGTGGAGGTGTCGACGACGATTGTGAATCGGGGGGATGGGTCGGTGGATACGGTGGTGTTGCATCGTGGGGGGTATGACCAATAGGCGATGCGGCTACCTGTGCGCCCCTTGCCACACCACCATCCCCAATGGGAACGTTAACGCGAATGACCGATTCCGTTCCGCGCACCGCTGCCAACCATTCACCCCGTGGACTGGCGACGATCGCTTATCTGAAGACACGGTTCAATGAAGGGGTTGATCATCTGGCAATGTTCGAGCCATTTGTCGAAGCCGCCATCGACGGCTTGGCCAGTGACGAGATGGAGATATCGGACGTCGGCGATTGGATTAAGCAAAATACCGGACTAACTATTCCCGGTGAGATTCTGAAGTCACTCCTACGCCGTTCCGCAAAGAAGGACCGATTAGAACGGCACGGCGGGCGGTACTTTCGGATCGGTGGCCCAATCGCCGGCGGCCAAAACGTGCAGGCCGTCTTGCAGGACATGGCGGCGGAGCAAAGACGCCTCGGGTTGGGTTTACGGGACTTCGGTAAGGCGCGAGGACAGGAAATCCCTTCCGCTGACGCGGCGCTATCGGCGCTGATGCGGTTCTTGGATGCGAATCACATTGGCATTGTCTTGGGTCAGCCCCTGAACCGAGAGAACAACGGGCTGGATGCAGATCTACAAACGACGATAGCAGCGTTTGTGGCGGGAGTAGCGCGAGAGCGCTCCACACCGGAGTTTGCAATCCTCAATGGAATAGTCCAGGGACTCATCGTGCTAAATGCTCTTTTGTTGCGTGACATACCGACAAGGCGCAATCTTGATGGGTTGACCGCCTTTCTCGACTCGGGTCTCCTCCTGCAGGCATTGGGGTTGACGGGAGAGAAGTCCCGAGAAACGATTCAAGAGGCGCTGCGTATCGTCAGGGAGTCCGGAGCGCGGCTGCGGGTGTTTCAGAACACGCTCAATGAAATGGCGCGGATCCTGCGGGTGCACGAGGAGAGACTTGGATCTCCGAACAGGATGAGGACCCTCCGCCAGACGCCGTTGACAAGGCACTTCCTTGGCATAGGTGCGTCGCCGGCCGACGTGCGCCAGGAAATCGCGTTGATGCAGAATAACTTGGAGCGGATGGGCATTCGTGTCCACCAACTGCCGAGGCATCAGGCCGACTACACGGAGGACGACAATACTCTTGCCGAACTCCTCCGCGATCCAGATAGGCCGAAGGGAAGCGACGACGACAGGGTCTGGCATGATGTCGACGCGGTAGCCGCTGTGCTGACCTTGAGGGCTGGGGTCTCCGTTAGTCATGTTGGCCGGGCGAAGTATGCTTTCGTAAGCGACAGTGGTCACACGGTACGGAACGTCGAGAAATGGTGCCGAGAGACCAAACAGCGCGGGCTCGCGCCGATGGTCCATTTCCGGTCTTTGGTGGGCACGGCATGGGTTGGGCGTCCAACGGAGGCGCCTGATGTGCCGATGGCGCAACTGGTGGCAGTGTGCGCTGGCATGCTTCGGCCATCGGAGGAGGTCTGGTCCAAGTTCATCGGTCACCTTGAGCAGCTCGTCGAGTCGGGCGAGCTGACGGACGACGAGAGTATCGTCATACTTGCGAGTGAGCTAACGCAGGAAAAGGTGTCGTCGGGTGAGTTCTCGGACGACACGGAGGCGGAATCTTTCAAGGAGGTGATAGATAGGGTACGTGGCGTTCGAGAAGAGAAGATGCAGACTCGGCTGGAGTACGAAAGCAGGGAGCGTGCGAGCCTCGAGTCGGGCATCAGGTCCTTTTCTACACGGTTGACCAAGTTCGTCATAGGGATGCTGCAGGCTCTTTTGTTTGCAGGAGCGGCTGCCGGCGGATGGCTGAGCGTCTCGACGGAATGGGCGGACACGCCCTCGTCGCTCTCTACGCAGGTGACTGCTTGGATTTTCGTTGCGATGTTTTTGGGCTTGTCGTTGCTTCCTGCGCTGCCGCGTCGGTTTGACCCGCGCAACGCGTTGGGTCGGCTGGAGACTTGGTTGGAACGACGAATTCGGAAGTTTGTAGCAGGTGGAGGAAAGGCGGAAGGGAAGAAAGGGGAGAGAGAGAGGAAGGAAGGGGAGGACGAATAGAGGTTCTCCGGATTTTGGCGAAGGGCTTCGAACTTCGCAATCGAGACCAAGGGAAGGGTGTCGGAAATCGCGTGTGAGGGTCGTTTCCTACGGGACCTGATCGGATCGGCTCTCCCTCACCGATGTAACAGTCGGACCGACCGTGCCGAACCGCGTTTTCGAACGCCGGTTAAGCTGGCACGCCGAACTGGGGCACGGAGCGATTTCCACTGGCCGTCCACGGGCGCGGTCCCCCGAAATAGTAGAGCGCCCGTTCACGCCTAAGGTCGAATCTACCTCGATTCATCACCGAGTTCGTCTTCAGCTCGATCTTGGGGATCTGACTGGACCAGCTCCGACCTGTCCGGCTCCTGCACAGAGATCGTCACGTGGAAGGGGATGATCCGTATGAGCAGCGTGACGAGCACCCCGATGATGCCGGCGGCCCCAATGCCGACGAAGAGGATCCGCTCCAGGATTCGGACACGCTTGCCCACGCCATCCAGATCGGATTTCAGACGCCCTTCTGCTGCCTGCACATCTTCCCTGAGGCGTTTTTCCGATGCCTGGAGGTCGCCGCGCAGGCCGTTGAGCGCACTGAGGATCCACTGCGCCTGACCGGACTCGAGCTGTTCGCCGGGTCGCATGGTGCCGTCGGGCGCAGCTCCTTGGTCGGTCACGACGCCTCCACCGACGACAACCACTCCCACAGGGTCTTGTGCGTCCATCCGGAGTAGGCGCCGTCCAGCTTGAACACCACGCCGCTCGCATCCCGCCCCGGCCCCTTTATGCCCACGTCCTGGGCGACGTCCTGTGTCATGACCGACAGCTCCACCGACACGAGATAGATCGTCTCGCTGAAGCGATAGACGTCGGTGTGGGCGTCACGCAGCCGCTTCTCGACCTGACGGTTCGCGCCACCGGCTCCATCCAGCATCACGGCAAAGACCTTCCGGGCCATCTCGGCGGCATCCGTTCGAGAACAGAGGACGCCGCATCATCCCGCCTCAAAGGGCCACAGGTCAACCTCCTTGTTCCATGTCGGCGGCGGCTTCGGGGCTTCGCGCCCAAACAGGACGACCGTACGGTGGAGCGGTTGGACGGACGCACCGGCCTCTGCTGCGGGGACTCCGACGCCGCGAAGGGCGACCCGAACGCGGATCCGACAGTGCCGCCGAACCCGTCGGCCCCCACCGCCGCCGTGATCTTTGGCGAGTGGTATCTCTGCGGCACCGTCCCGGCGGACAACACGGACGTCCTCGAAGAAAGGGGACTGTCTTCCAACGGCCACCCTCGTCCCCGCCGCGACCGGCGGTTCCTGCTCCCAGGCGTGGAGGAGGAGCGCGTCGGCACCGTCTGGCGCGACGGCCTCGCCGTCCACGTCGCGCCACGCTCACGCTCTTCGCGCCCCCGCGTTACGTGGACGTGGCGACGACAACGGTGAACCGGAGTGACGCGTCGACGGATACGGTCGTGTTTGCATCGGGGTGGAAGGGATCGGTGAGGGAATATGAAGGGGCCCTTGAGGGCGTGACGACCGGTCCGCCGTGGCTCATGGCCGCGGGTGACTGGTTGCGGGGCCTGCGTTCGGGCCGACGTGGGCGCGACGTGTCGGTTTGCGACGTCGAATACGCGGATTGCGCCTTGTGCCGCCTCGAAGCCCGGGCATCCCTTGCGGGTCGGCGGCGCGCGCGCGTAGTCTGTCGGCGGGCACGAAGCCGGAGTTGCGCGTGGATTATGTCCCCAGTTGCTTCGACGGAGGGGAGGGGCTTGTCGGCCGCCGTGTCTGCTTCACATGCGTGTTCTGGCATGGACACCCCCAGGCCACGGAGGCCGAGTGCCGATGCCGTCCGCGGACGAGCCACGGCTGGCCGACCACGGCCCGCGACGACTGGTGCGGCGCGTGGCGGTACGGTGCCTGCCCGGCGTGCGGGGGCACGGGCGCGAGCGGCGCCGATGTCGAAAGCGCCGGCCGTCGCCGCGCGTCCTGTGCGGTGTGTGGCGGCAATGGGCGCCGGTGGCGGCATCCGGTTGCCGGGCACCCCGGCTAGGCGGGCGCCGGGCCCGACGTGCCCCGGAGCGGACCGGGAGGCGGGCACGACCGGGCTTCGCGGGAGGATCGACAGACGGCGAGCGACGGCGTGGCGTCGCACCGGGAGAAGCGCTCTTGTCGAACATCGTAGTCTGCGCCGACGGCACCTGGAACCGGCCTGAAGAGGACCTCGCGAGGGACCACCCGACCAACGTCCTGCGGCTGGCGCGGGGCATTTCCCCACGTCGCGGCGAGGTCCGCCAGCACGTCTTCTACGACTGGGGCCTCGGCAGCTACCACGACGGCGCGGTGGCGGGGCTGACGGGCCGCGGCATCCGCAAGAACATCCTGGACGGCTACCGCTACCTCGTACACAACCACGCGCCCGGCGACCGCGTCTTCCTGTTCGGCTACAGCCGGGGCGCCTACACCGTCCGGGCGCTCTGCGGACTGATCAACAACTGCGGCATCGTGCGGCGCGCCGACGCCCGGCTGATCGGCGCCGCGTGGCGGATGTACAAGAGCCCCGCGCCCGGCAACCATCCCGGCGGGGACTTGGCGCGGGCGTTCCGCGACGCGCACAGCCATACGGACAGCCGCGCCGTGCACTTCGTTGGGGTGTGGGACACGGTGGGCGCGCTGGGCATTCCCTTCAGCCTGATGGGCCTGTTCCGGGGCGACGACGAGTTCTACGACACCCGCATGGGCGGCAACGTCCGCACGGCGCGTCACGCGCTGGCCATCGACGAGCGGCGGGCGGACTTCGCGCCGACGCTGTGGCGGCCGAGGGAGGGGGTGGACCTCAGGCAGGTGTGGTTCGCGGGGTGTCATGGAGACGTCGGTGGGGGTCATGCGCCGGACGACGATGGTTCGCGGATCGGGGACGTGGCGTTGGGGTGGATGTTGGGGGAGGCGGAGGCTGCCGGTTTGGAGATCGAGGACCATCTCAGGGAGAGCCTGACGGACGGGCGCTTGTCGCGCATCCACCGGTCGCGGGTCAGGGCGTTCCGGCTGCGTCCGGCGCTGGACCGGGAGCTGCACCACGAGGGCATTCCGACGCGGGTGCATGCGAGCGTGCGGCATCGGGCGGAGGAGACCGGGTATGGGCCGGGGAAGCTTCGGGAGTTGCTCGAGGCGAGGGGCGGGTGGGAGAACGTGGTCGAGGAGTGAGGCTCGGATCAACGTGCTCGCGGGGACGGTGAACATGACCCCCCTCGGCGAAACCCGCTGGGTGCTGGTCGACGACGGCCCGATCTGGATTCGCTACGACATCAACGAGCACCTAGCCCTCCGCGGCACCGCGCCCAGGCTCCATTCGCGCCCGACCACCTCGAACGCGTTCGTGCGGCTCTTCCCCGACGGCCTGGTGGCGACGAACGCCGACACGTTCGCCAAGGACCGCCACCTCCTCTTCCGCCACGGCCTCCCGCCCGGCCGGGCGTTCAACGCCGGCAGCGACACGGCCACCGTCGAGCTTGATCTGGAGGGGGTGCCGGCGACGTCCGGCCTGGGCGCGGGCGAGGTCCGCGCACGCGCCTTCGAGACCATCGGCGACGCGATCCGCGCGCGCAATCCCCTCAGCCTCGACAAGCGCGGGGTCGTCCTGAAGGTGGCGTACAGCCTGCGGCTCGTCTCGAAGCCGCTGCGCCAGCGGGCCAAGGCCACGTCGGGCTTCCTCCAGTTCGGCGTCGGCTCGCGCGTGCCGATCGGCGGCTTCGACTTCACCGTCGAGGACGGCCACCCAAAGCCGGACGGCCGCCCGGCGGGCACGGACCTCGAGGAATACAACGTCGACATCAAGAAGTCCGTCATCACCTTCTCGGGCAGCGGCGGCTTCGCCTTCGCCCCGCTGAAGGACGGCTGGACCGTGGAGACCGTGGACCCCAACTCGGGCCCCTGCCGCGGCGACGCGAAGCTCGCCAGGGGCGACCCCGACGCCAACCCGCCGGTGGCCGCGCAGCCCTCGCGCACGATTCATCCGGTCTCCTTCGGCACGAACGGCCGCGACTATCCGGCCGGCCCGGCCACCACCCCCATGGTGCGCGGTTCGTGGCATCTCTGCGCGACCGTGCCGGCCGACAACATGGAGTTCCTCCCCGAGGCGGACTACCACGTCGGTGCGACGTTCGTCGCGAAGGACACCGCCCGCCCGTTCCCCCCGCGGGCCGCCGAGGACGACGAACTCCGCCTCGGCACCATCTGGTACGACGGCCTCGCCATCAACGTGCCGCTCCTCACCACGGACCCGGCGTACCTACAGGACCTCATCGTCGTGAACCGCCACCGGCGCCTGGTGGACTACACGCTCGTGGTGAACCCCGGCCCCGGCGGCACCGCCAGGCCGCGCGTCCTCTCCGGCGAACTGCGCCGCAGCGGCCAGACGCGCCCCGGCCTCGCGGACCTCTCCATCGTCACCGGCACCACCGAGGCCACCGCCCTGCTCGCCATCGTCTCCCTGCCGAACATGATCGACGGCGCCTTGAACACCGTGAACCGCAGGGACGGCTCGACGGACGTGATCCTCCTCTTCCGCGGCCTCCACGACGCCCCGCTGCCGTCTTCGGCCATCGTCGATCCGAACGTGACCATCGTGCACGTGCCGGAGGTCGTCACGGCGCCGGGCCATGCCCAGCGGCTGACGATCCAGAATCGGCTGTGGCGCCGCGCTCCCTACACTCTGACGCTGCACCCGGGGGAGGGTGCTACTGCCACGCCGGATCGGATTCGGGGTGGGGTGCCGGCGCGCGGGGTGGTGACGCTGCGCCTGCACAACGAGACGGAGCTCTCGGATGGGTGGGGGGCGGCGACGCTGCGCGTGTCGGCGCCGGCGCGGCGGGTGGAGGTGTCGACGACGATTGTGAATCGGGCCGATGGGTCGGTGGATACGGTGGTGTTGCATCGTGGGGGGTGGGATGGGTGAGGGGAACGGGCGGCTTCCCGTGCGCAGGCCTTCCCGTTGTGTCCGAAGGTGATCGCCGAACTCGCCCTGAAGGGATTGGCCGTCCCCGGAGCCGATAGCCGCTGATGTGCTGGGAGGCTGATCCCCCGGCCGGAAGCCGATTCGCTATAATCCGTCCGACCATCGGGGGAGGAGCCGCGAATGACCAACGCACTGGATCCCTTCGACGAATCCACTTGGAGCGACGAGCAGCGGGGGTACTTTGAACTCGTCGACGGATCGCTAGGCGACAGCGCAAACGCGATCATCAGCAACGGCAAGCCGGAGCACGCCGTGTTCCTCATCCATCGGTTCTTGTCGAACGCTAAGGAAAGCGTGAGGCTGTTTTCCGGTCGGCTGTCGCGGGCGTACGGGGGCGTGGAGGTCTATGGCGACGCGCACGTAGCGGACGCGGCGGCGGCGGCGCTCAAGTCGGGCGTGGCGGTGCGCATCGTGCTGGAGGAGGAGATGGACGCCGAGGACGGGGATCCAGAGAACCACCCCCTGGTTCGGTTGGCGCGGGGAATGGAGGAGGCCGGAACGCTGGCGGGCAGTCTGGAGATCCATCGCGCTTCGGAGCCCGCCCGCGAGTTCCTGTCCGACTTCCCTTACCACTGGATGACGATGGATGGCAGCGCCTACCGGCTGGAGACGGAGACGGACAAGGCGACGGCGCACGTCAACTTCGGGGATCCGGACATGGTGTCGTCGCTTTCCGAGATATTTGACAACGTGTTGCTGTCGAACGGAGCACAGTTGGTGCGGATTGCGGGCTAAGCACTCCGCGTTGCCCGAAAGTCTCGCGTTGCCCTTGATCGCCTCGGAGGAGGTCGTGGTGTTCTCAAGAGATCCTGCGGCGTCCGGCGGTTCCGCGTGGCATTGTGATCCCGCGTCGCTATGTGGTCCCGCCAGGATGTGCGAGTTCGGCCAATACGCCTCATTCCTAGAGCTCTCCTTTGCCGTCAACCTCCTCTTCGCGGCGTGGAACGGACTCTATGGCAGGCTGTCGACCCTGCGCCTCGAGCAGGGTAGGGAGGGCGACAAGGCGCTTGCACAGGCGGCGGTGGACGAATCCACATGGGAATCCATAGAGCATCGTCGTCGGCGGTGCGCGTGGTTCCTCACGGCCATCAGGCGCGTCGGCCAAGGAGGGGGAGTCTGCATCGCACTTCTGATTGGCACTGCGTTGTTGCTAGTCGACGCCGGTCGTCCGACCGGGGCGTTCGCGTGGTGGCTCATGGTGGTCGCGGGCAGTTGGCAACCCTTCATGATGGCGTCGATGTTCCTCACGGCGACGTTCTACGGTCGCCGGATCAGGCGCAGGGAGAACGAGGCGATCCGTGCGGCCCTTACGGCCGCCGATGGCCAGCGTGAGGCCGTCCTACGCAAGGCTCGTGCGACGAGACAGGGCGGCTTCTCGGTGCGCGACGCCTAGGACCTCTGTCACGGAGGGCGTAAGCCTCGCCCCAATTCACTCGGGCCCCGGTGCCGAGCCACCGCCTTGCCGCCAACGTGTCTGGACGGTGCCGCCGCTGTGACGCCCGCCGTTCGAGAGATCCTTTTTCTCGTCCATGACGCCCGGCGCCGGTCGCCTCCGGCACCGCTCGCGGCCCGGCCCCACCGGCCCACGCGCCCGCGCCGTTTCACGCGCGACCTCTCAGGGTGCCTGATCGGCGGCTTCGACTTCTCCATCGAGGAGGGTCGTCTCCGGCGACGGGGGCTTCGCCTTCGGCAACGACATCAACTTGCGTGCCGGGAACGACGCCACAACTGTTTGAACAACGTTCTGAGCGCCCCCCAAGTTCCCACAGAAGGACGGCGAGGCCGACAAGGCCGGCCCCGCCACGTTCGGCGTGACGTGGGGCGCGCAGTACCTGTGCGTCACCGTGAAGGCGGACAACGCGGAGCGGATTCTCGAGGGCGAGTATGTCGGCGACGTCACGTTCGGCGCGGCCGATCTTGCGAGGCCAATTCCACCGATGGGGCCGGAGGATTTGGTGCTCGGCGAGATCAAGCACGACGGCACCAGCGTCCACATCCCGTACCTGACGAGCCACGTCGGCTACACGCAGCGGCTCGTGATCGTGAACCGCAACAAGGATGACGTGTTCTACAAGCTGACCCTCCACACGGAGGGCGACGGCACGGCGGACCCGGCGATGGTGGAGGGCATGGCGATGGGCGACGGGACGACGGTGCTCAAGGTGGCCGACGAGGTGACCTTCACGAGTCCGACTCGCGGCTCCGGGACGCTGGACATCGTGTCGACGTCGGGCATGGTGGACGTGGCCACGACGATGGTGAACCAGATGGACCAGTCCACGGACGCGGTGGTCCTGCGCCTCGGCAACCGAGACGACAACATGTAGCGGGGTCCGGTGCCCCAGGGTGCCGGTGACCATGGTTCGAGGAAGTGGGCGCAGGCGGCCTTTTTTTGCGTCTTGCCCCATGGGAAACCCCGTGCCTGCCATTCTGCGGGATGGCAGAATGGACGAGTCGCGAACGGCGCCTACGGCGGGTTCCATTGCACTTGCGGATCACCTCGATGCGCGGGCATTCCAGCCGGAGTGCTTCCGGCGACTGCGGGTTGTCGCCCCGCGGCTTGGTGTGTGGCCGCGCTGCTCGCCGTGAACGCGGCGGTGATCGTCATCGACTTCGACAACCCCGGTCGGCGTCCGAGCCGCACACGTTCTCGAAGGAGTACCTCGCCGGCGACCCCGCCGTCGCGAAGGGCTTTTACCCATATCGGGGTCCACTCCGGGCACGGGGCTGCCGGCCCGCGCCCATATCGGCGAGACCCGCTGGGTGCTGGTCGACGACGGCCCGATCTGGATTCGCCACGACATCAACGCGCACCCGGCCCTCCGCGGCACCGCGCCAAGGCTCCATTCGCGCCCGACCACCTCGAACGCGTTCGTGCGGCTCCTCCCCGACGGCCTGGTGGCGACGAACGCCGACACCTTCGCCAGGGACCGCCACCCCGTCTTCCGCCACGGCCTCCCGCCCGGCCAGGCGTTCAACGCCGGCAGCGACACGGCCACCGTCGAGCTCGACCTGGAGGGGGTGCTGGCGACGTCCGGCCTGGGCGCGGGCGAGGTCCGCGTGCGCGCCTTCGAGACCATCGGCGACGCCATCCGCGCGCGCAATCCCCTCAGCCTCGACAAGCGCGGGGTCGTCCTGAAGGTGGCGCATAGCCTGCGGCTCGTCTCGAAGCCGCTGCGCCAGCGGGCCAAGGCCACGTCGGGCTTCCTCCAGTTCGGCGTCGGCTCGCGCGTGCCGATCGGCGGCTTCGACTTCACCGTCGAGGACGGCCACCCAAAGCCGGACGGCCGCCCGGCGGGCACGGACCTCGAGGAATACAACGTCGACATCAAGAAGTCCGTCATCACCTTCTCGGGCAGCGGCGGCTTCGCCTTCGCCCCGTTGAAGGACGGCTGGACCGTCGAGACGGTGGACCCCAACTCCGGCCTCTGCCGCGGCGACGCGAAGCTCGCCAGGGGCGACCCCGACGCCAACCCGCCGGTGGCCGCGCAGCCCTCGCGCACCATCCATCCGGTCTCCTTCGGCACCAACGGCGGGGACTATCCGGCCGGCCCGGCCACCACCCCCATGGTGCGCGGTTCGTGGCATCTCTGCGCGACCGTGCCCGCGGACAACATGGAGTTCCTCCCCGAGGCGGACTACCACGTCGGCGCGACATTCGTCGCGAAGGACACCAACCGGCCGTTCCCCCCGCGGGCCGCCGAGGACGACGAGCTTTCTTCATGCGAGGGGCAAAGCCCCTCGCGCTCCCCGGCTGAGGGCTCCCCCTCGGCACCATCCGGTACGACGGCCTCGCCATCAACGTGCCGCTCCTCACCACGGACCCGGCGTACCTCCAGGACCTCATCGTCGTGAACCGCCACCGGCGCCTGGTGGACTACACCCTGGTGGTGAACCCCGGCCCCGGCGGCACCGCCAGGCCGCGCGTCCTCTCCGGCGAACTCCGCCGCAGCGGCCAGACGCGCCTGAGCCTCGCGGACCTCTCCATCGTCACCGGCACCACCGAGGCCACCGCGCTGCTCGCCATCGTCTCCCTGCCGAACATGATCGACGTGGCCCCGGACACCGTGAATCGCCGGGACGGCGCGACGGACGTGATCCTCCTCTTCCGCGGCCTCCACGACGCGCCGCTCCCCTCTTCGGCCATCGTCGACCCGAACGTGACCATCGTGCACGTCCCGGAGGTCGTCACCGCGCCGGGCTACGCCCAGCGGCTGACGATCCAGAACCGGCTGTTCCGCCGTGCTCCCTACACTCTGACGTTGCACCCGGGGGAGGGTGCTACTGCCACGCCGGATCGGATTCGGGGTGGGGTGCCGGCGCGCGGGGTGGTGACGCTGCGCCTGCACAACGAGACGGAGCTCTCGGATGGGTGGGGGGCGGCGACGCTGCGGGTGTCGGCGCCGGCGCGGCGGGTGGAGGTTTCGACGACGATTGTGAATCGGGGGGATGGGTCGGTGGACACGGTGGTGTTGCATCGTGGGGGGTATGATCAGTAGGGCGCGTTCGCGCTGAGCGCAGCGCTTGCATCGACGAGGGAGGATGGCGTTGACATTGACGGTTGGGGACCGGCGGATTGCTGATGGGAGGGTTCAGACCGTCGGGCTTCAACCCCTCGTGGGTGCCTACGAACTGACCTTTCCCCTCCATCTTTCCGTCCTGACGGGTGAAGGTGGGCTTCCGAGCGCGTCCGTACTTGGTGCCCGCGTCGCGGTCACCTCCGGCCGAGGGGGGCCACGACCGCTGGGCTTCGCCCGACCCGAGCAGCCATTCCAACTCGCGAGTCGGGACTTCGTCGAGACAAGGACGCCCACCTTGCACCTCGGTCTGCAGCCCGCCCAGATCGCCGCGCTGGAAGCGCTGCGGGACGGGGAAGACCTGACGTTCGATCTCTCGTTCTCGGGCACCGGCGTGGACGAACACGGCGAGCAGCACCTTCATGGCCAATGTAGTGTTCGTGTCCCGCGCTCCGAATGGTTGCAGACGCTCCACGGTGCGGGCGCCCGCAACGTCATGCTGCTGGAAGTGCCCTTGCCGATCGAGGAAGACACATCGGACGACTGGCGCGACGTTGCCGCCAACCTCCGATCCGCGGAGGAGGAATACGGCAACGGGAGCTACCGGAGTTGTATCGCCTCTTGCCGTCTCGCCATCGATGAATTGGGAAGCTCTACGGCTTCAAGTGGCCCCGAGCCCTGAGCAGTCTGGCGGATGACCGCAATCGGGGCATGTCGAAGTCTCAGCGCGAGGAAGCCGTCTACGCGGCGTTGCGGCACTACACGCATCTGGCACACCATGCGAAGGCGGACGGCGGGGAAACGAGCTACACCCGTGCCGAAGCCCAGTTCACGTTGAGCGCAACGGCTGCTGCGTTCGGATTGGCTTGCCGGGACGGACGCGGGACTCGGGATTGAGGGTGTTGGGCGACGCTGTGGGCGCTTGGCTGGACCCCTGCGGTACGCGTCCTAGCGGGACTGCCGTTCATTCTGTGTTCATAGGCGTGGTTGCAGCATCCTCACCACCGGGACACCGGGTGTCGACCGACATCGGACTCCGAGACGGACCAGGGCGTCGTGGTCCGCTCGGCAGCTACCTCCCGAAGCCGAAGGAACATGTAAGTGGGTGACCGATTTGTGCGCCAAGTGGTCTTGGTCTCGTTGGACTGGATCAGACCCGGGGATCCCCGGATGGGGCTGGGTTGCGCCTCGATTGCGTCTTCTCTGCGAGATGCGGGAGTCAGCGTTCGCGTGGTGGCTGATTCGGTAAACCGTCGTGGTTTCCGCGTTGACGCGATCCTGCGGGAGGTGATCGAGGCGATCGATGAAGCCGGGGCGGATGTCCTCGTCGGGATTGGTGCGTTCGTTTGGTGCGAGGAGGAGGTGCAGCTCCTGCTGCGCGAACTGGCGACGCGAGTAGATGTTGTGGTGGGCGGACCGCAGGTCTCATACGCCGCCGTCGGAGCTCTCGAACCTTTGTATCCCGGTGCGGCGTATTTCGTCAGGGGACAGGGGGAGGCTGCGATGGTCGCGTTGGCGATGCGCCGAGAAGGTAACGGCGAAGACGGTCTGCACGTTGCTGGCCAAGAGGATCTTGGGGCGCGAGGGGACTTCCCGCTGGATGCGCTGCCGTCTCCGCATCTTGATGGGACGTCCCCGGTTGGACCTTTCGTCCGCTGGGAGACGCAACGGGGCTGCCAGTTCGCTTGCACGTTCTGTCAACACCGGCAACCAGGAGCCCGGCTGCGTTCGACCAAGCTCGGCGTGGACCGATTGCATCGCGAGATGTTGGCGTTTCGTGATGCAGGCACCAAGCGGATCGCCGTGTTGGATCCCATCTTCAACTCGGACGAGGCACGGGCGATCCGATTGCTTGGTGAGATGCGCGGCGTCCGTCTGGCGGCGGAGCTATCGCTGCAATGCAGGTTCGAACTCACGCGAGTTCCCTTTCTGGATGCGCTCCAAGGCCTTGACGCGCGGCTGGAGTTTGGCCTGCAGACCATTCACGCGGACGAGGCACGGGCCGTCCGGCGGCCCAACCACATGGAGACGGTCGCGAACGTGATCTCCACGTTGAACGAGCGCGGCATTCCGTACGAAGTATCGCTGATCTACGGATTGCCGTTCCAAACGCTCGAACGCTTCCGCGCGTCCGTGGACTGGTGTCTGAGCCGCGGGGTGCCGCGCGTGCGAGCGTGGCCACTGATGCTTCTTCGGGGCACGTCGCTTGAGGCGCAACGCCGGGATTGGGGCTACGTGGAATCGAGCGACAGCCGCATCCCGGTCGTGGTCGAAAGCCGTTGGTTCTCGCGCGAGGACCATGCCGAGATGGGGCGCCTGGCGGCGACTCTATAGTGGGAAGGAGAGCCTACCGAATCAGGAGCCCCGCCACGCCTTGCATGCCGTAGCTTTCGGTAGCGACGACCATGACCATCCTGCCTCACCAACGGCGAATTGCTGGGGCGGGGCCGCCGTCGTCTCCGTTCCCGGTCACCTGAGCGTTGGTAACAATGCGTGCTACAGATCGAAGAGGGTACGCAACCAGTCGACCAAAGACGAGGCGTAGGGCGAGTCATGGAGAAGATCGCGGGCGGCGATGGCAGAACCCATGGGCCGAGGCTTCTCACGGGCCGCAAGCCACGCGTGCACATACGCCCTGGTGACCTTGCGCGACCTGAACTTTCTTTCTTGCTGGGGGATTTCGTCGATGTAGCGCTTGGCGTGCGGCCAGACCGCATCGTCGGGAGGGATCATGTCCGCCACGAAGTCCTCGAGCTCTCCCCGATTTTTGTTGTTCGGCATGAGCCAGACGCCCACCCGCGTCCGGCGGGGTCCGGCGAAGACGTTGCCGGCAGCGGCTAGGTCGGAGGGGACGGCGCAGTCCGCTTCCTTGAGCCGATTGGAGATGGACTTCCAGCGACGGCTTGGATGCTCGTTCGCGTCGGCGACGATTCCTAGCACGCGGCGTTGCGGCGCCTGCACTTCGTTGTAGATCGAGGCGCGAAGCTCCTCGAAGCCGCCCTTCTCCTCAATGTGGAACGACTTCGGCAGGCCGTGGCGTTCAAGGAGTTTTGTAATGACGTGCTCGTCGTCGACGCCTTCCACGAGTAGGAGCCGCTCCTTTCCGGGATCGTCCATGCCTAGCGAACCTCCGTTCGCTGACGCGCGGCGACGGTGAGATTGGATTCCGAGTACCCCACGGCCTCCACCCCGCCCTCGAAGCGCTCGATTCGGTATAGCCAACCGTCGGCCGGCGACTCTTCGGCCGCAGCTGCGAAACCCACTACGCAATCCCAGCTATGGGTTGCGGCGATGACCTGAACGTTGGCCGCCTCGGCCGCCCCGAAAACCATTCGCCACATGTTCGCCTGGACGGAGTAGTGAATGCCGTTCTCGACCTCGTCCATCAGGAGAATGCCGCCTCGGCAGTTCGCGAGGGCCAAAGCGATCGCCAACAGTCGGTTTGCGCCGTCCCCTAGGCGTTTCATCGGAACCGGTACCGACCACGACGCGAGCTTTGCGACGACCCGCCGACCTGCTCCTCTGCCATTGCCTTCCCCAACTACGGTGAGGCGCTCGAGGCGTTTGCCTACGACTAGACGTAAGGCGTCCGTCGCTAGTTCCTCGGCCTCGGTGAGGACCACGCCGTCCCATAGTCGTGCGACATCCGGATTGCCGAGCAGACCGGGGCCTAGCGATTCGAAGTGGATTGGGGCGGGGCGAGAGTCGGGGCGACGGGGAGCGCGCCCCCGGGGAGGACCCAGGAAGCGCCGTCTAGGACCATAGTACGCCATTGGCGACGCCGGCAGTCTTTCCCTGTGTCCGCCGATCATGATCGAGAGATCTTGGGGATGAGGTTCGAGGAAGAGCGTGTCCGGCGGTTGTTCGTCCTTTGCGGGCTCGACTAGGCGCAGCGAGAGACTGTCGGGTTGCGGTTGAGCACTGATGCGCACCGGGCTTGGTTTATCGGCCTCCAGCGGGTCGTACGCGTGGAACAGAGAGCCGAAGTCGGGATAGAGCACGACGTCCCCGTCGTCGTCCATGCCCTGCATGAATTCTTCTCGCGTGTCGATGAGATCGAGTAGGACCCGCCCATCGCCACGCGACGCGTAGAACCGGATCGCGTCCAACACCGTGGTTTTGCCGACGCCATTGACGCCCGCCAGCAGGGTGACGCGTCCTAGCTCGGGAAGTTCGAGCGCGTGTATGCCTCGAAAACCCTTTATGGAAAGCGACGGGAGGTGCAGCATGGACGGCTCCGTGTATCCGTACTTGGCGGCGGGAAGCGCGAGCAGGGGCAGTGTAGCGCAAGGCCGCGCGGAGATGCCGTTGGACGCCGAACAGCGCGGTGCGGTGGGGCGCGAACCGGTCCGACGTCGACAAGCGCGGCGTCGTCGTGAAGGTGGCACATGGCCTGCGCCTCGTCTCGAAGCCATTGCGCCAGCGCGCTGGGGCCGACACCGGCTTCTGCAGTGCGTGGCGGATGTACAAGAGTCCCGCGCCCGGGAACCATCCCCGGCGGGGACGCGGCGCGGGCGTTCCGCGGGGCGCACAGCCATCCGAACAGCCGCGCCGTGCACTTCGTGGGCGTGTGGGACACCGTGGGCGCGCTGGGCATCCCCTTCAGCGTGATGGGCCTGTTCCGGGGCGACGACGAGTTCTACGACACCCGCATGGGCGGCAACGTCCGCACGGCCCGTCACGCGCTGGCCATCGACGAGCGGCGGGCGGACTTCGCGCCGACGCTGTGGCGGCCGCGGGAGGGGGTGGACCTCAGGCAGGTGTGGTTCGCGGGGTGCCACGGGGACGTCGGCGGCGGTCATGCGCCGGACGACGATGGCTCGCGGATCGGGGACGTGGCGTTGGGGTGGATGTTGGGGGAGGCGGAGGCGGCTGGATTGGAGATCGAGGACCACCTGAGGGAGGGATTGACCGACGGACGCTTGTCGCGCATCCACAGGTCGCGGGTCAGGGCGTTCCGGCTGCGCCCGGCGCTGGAGCGGGAGCTGCACCATGAGGGCATTCCGACGCGGGTGCATTCGAGTGTGCGGTATCGGTTCGAGGAGACCGGGTATGCACCGGCCAAGCTCCGGGAGCTGCTCCAGGCGAGGGGCGGGTGGGAGAAGGTCGTTGAGGGGTGACGTCCCCGTCAACGCCAAGAACCATGGCGAGGTGTCGCACCGTGCGCGGCTCGTCGGCGCCCGACAACGGTTGCAGTCGCCTTCGATCCCCCGTTAGCCGGGGAGGCCAGCCGGCAGTTGGACGGGTTGGACAAGGTTGGGGTTGTTGTCCCGTGCGGGGGCAGGGTTAATCGCGCCGCAGGCCGTGCCGGGTTGGTCCGTTCCGGGGCCACGCGGCCGCGCCACCGTTGGCGGAAGCTCGGGAGAAGGCGAACGATCTTCGGAGGGACGGCGAAGGCCGCGTCTCGGATCGCCTTGTGGGCGGTGCCCTGCTGGGCGCCCATTCGGCCATGGCCGTCTCGTTCGACGACCCGCAGACGGCGACGAGCAACGCTGCGGTGGCGTTCTCGGCCGAGACTCTTGCACCCGCTACGGGGACGCCGGGCGTCCATGCCGTCAACCACGGCTCCCGGCTGACGGGCACGACGACGTTGGGAACCTTGGCGGGCATTCTCGGGAAGTCGAACCCGATCTCGCTTCGGCCTTTTGGGGAGCGACCCCGCGCCCGACGACGCGCCTCTCGTGTTCACCGGACAGCCCGGCAGGGGATCCAGAGCGACTTGAATCCAGCGACAACGGGCGCGGTGCGTAGCGCACACGGCGTACAATCGCCGCACCGATTCCCGGCAATGAGGCCCTGAGGCGATGAGTGATCTATTGCGACAACGGACGCGCTGCTCGACCGCTTCGCGGAACGTTTGCACAAGACGCGCGACGATGCCGAGCGCGTGTTGATACAGGAGACGCGGGAAGACTCTGTGGACGAACTGAGAGCGTCCGGGATGATCGAGGGCGTGCTGGACGGAGACTTGCGGAACACGCTTCGGCGTTGCCGAGCGGATTTGCGCGCGCTCGACGCCCGCATTGACGCCGAGCGTGATGAGCGGATCGCCTCGGCACTGGAACGGGTCGCCGATGCGCTCGGCGCAGATCGCGAGTGACGAGACCGTTAGATTTTCCGTGTCACGGGCCCACGGCGTGAGTCCGGGAAGGAGGACCGGGCATGGCGAGAGAGGCCCGAGAGGGTTGACCGATCAGCGAGGCGTTGCTCGACGACCTGTTGGGGGCTAGGGCCTAGCGCGGCTGTTCCGCGATGGCGACATGCTCGCCGAGCTGGTTGCCGAGCACCTGCGCCAGGCCCTTGGCGTGCTGCCGTTCCATGCGCCTTTTGTTCCATTTCGTCCGCCAGCCCCGGCACACCAGCTTGACAGGAGCGGCGTACTCGGGGAAGGTTCGTGCGATCCTCGCATGGAGGCGGAGCCCCCCGAACGGACCATGTCCAACCCCGACGCCAACGCGAACCAGGAGATACACTGGGTGCTCCGCCTCTTCTTCGGGCTCCTCGGAGCCACGGCCGCGCTCTCCGGGCCGGCCCTCCGTGCGTACACCTCGCTCGCCGGTGCCCCGGACGATGCTTCGTCCCGCGGCCTGCCCCTGCTCGAGATCGGCGTCTTCCTGGCCGGCTGGGGGGCGGTATGGCTAATATCGGCGATTGTCGTCGCGTACCAGAAGGAAACGAACGTGACCGCCCTCGCCGTCACGGCACTTGGCATACCCGGCACTTTCGCCGGAATCTCGGTTCTAGTGGGAGTTTGAACACCTCCATGGCCACGATGCACTCCATCCCCAGATACGTGAGCAACCATCGGAAGATCCTGCTCTTTCTGCCGATCATCCTCGGATTGCTGTTTTGGACTGCGGCCGTGGCTTTGGCTGATGACAAGAGCTTGCGCGACAGCCAACGGGTGGCTGGTGGCGCCCTAGCCGAGGCGACCACGGGCGACGCCGCCGGACAGATGATTGCGTACCGGGGAACCTACGAGAAGTACGGACTTCGTAACAAATCGAAGGTTCTTGCCGCTCCCTTTTTCGACTCCGACGCCTTGAAGACCATCGCGATCGCAAACGCGTACCGAAGCAAGAAGCTCGTCGACCGCTTCGACGAACTATGCCCCAAGATGGTTGCCGGCCAAATCGCGTTGGCCAGAAAAGGCAAGACGGGCAAATTCGAGATCGTCCGCCTTGCCGAATACGCTGCCGAAGGCGACCGCGTCGGACTCAAGGGTCTGTTGTCCTTGGATGACAGTTACCTCTTGACCAGTGCTCACTCAATCTCCGAGCGGAGCCCGGACCTTCGTCTCGTCTCGTGGAATGCCGACTCGTCCCTGGAGCGGCTTCCGGGCCCTGGTACAACGCACTACCTTTGTGAAGGACCGTGATCGGGTTATCGCGGCGGTCAACTTGGAGACCGCGTGCTACCCCCAGCCGGGCGGCACCGCGATGGTGGGGCGGAACAATTCGGACTGCAATGCCAGCAACTTGCCGGATTTGGACGACGCCAACGTCGCGGTGGGCACTTCCTCGCGGGTGATCTCCGCCGACGGGGACTTTGCCTTCGGCAACGACATCAACCTGCGCGCCGGGAACGTCGCCAACAATTGCCTGAACAACGTTCCGGGCGCTCCGAAGTACCCGCAGAAGGATGGCAAGGCCGACAAGGCCGGCCCCGCGACGTTCGCCGTGACGTGGGGCGCGCGGTACCTGTGCGTCACCGTCAGGGCGGACAACGCGGAGCGGATTCCTGAAGGTCAGTACATGGGCGACGTCACGTTCGGCGCGACCGATCTCGCGAGGCCGTTCCCGCCGATGGGGGCGGAGGACCTGGTGCTGGGCGAGATCAAGCACGACGGGACGACCGTGAACATTCCGTTCCTGACGAGCTACGACGGCTACGTTCAGCGGCTCGTGATCGTGAACCGCAACAAACAGGACGTGGCCTACACGCTGACCTTCCACACGGAGGGCGACGGCACGGCGGATCCGGGAATGGTCGAGGGCATGCTGGACGGTGGCCAGACGACGGTCATCAAGGTCGCCGACGAGGTCACCTTCACGAGCCCGACCCGCGGATCGGGGACGCTCGACATCGTGTCGACGTCGGCCATGGTGGACGTGGCCACGACGATGGTGAACGAGACGGACCAGTCCACGAACACGGTGGTCCTGCACCTCGGCAACCGCGACGACAACAACATGTAGCGCGGTCCGGACCGGCGCCCAGGGGGTGCCGGTGCCATGGTTCGAGAGAGGGGGGCGCAAAGCCCTTCTTTTTTGCGCGGGTCTTGCGCCATGCGAACCTCGTGCCCGCCATTCGGCGGGATGGCGGAATGCACGGGTCGCGAACGGCGCGCGCGGGGGTTCCATTGCAGGGGCGGAGGACGTCGATGCACAAGCGTTCCGGCCGGGCGGTTCCGGCGTTCGCGGTTGGGAGCGCGGCCCTACTACTCGCCGTGAACGCGGCGGCGGTCGTCATCGACTTCGACGACCCGGCGGCGTCCGAGCCGCACACGTTCTCGAAGGAGTACCTCGCCGTCGACCCCGCCGTCGCCGTCGAGAAGGGCTTTTACCCCATATCCGGCTCCGCCCCGGGCACGGGGCTGCCGGCCCGCGCCTACATCGGCGAGACCCGCTGGGTGCTGGTCGACGACGGCCCCATTTGGATTCGCTACGACATCAACGAGCACCCGGCCCCCCGCGGCTCCGCGCCCAGGCTGTATTCGCGCCTGACCACCTCGAACGCGTTCGTGCGGCTCTTCCCCGACGGCCTGGTGGCGGCGAACGCCGACACGTTCGCCAGGGACCGCCACCTCCTCTTCCGCCACGGCCTCCCGCCCGGCCAGGCGTTCAACGCCGGCGGCGACACGGCCACCGTCGAGCTCGACCTGGAGGGGGTGCTGGCGACCTCCGGCCCGGGCGCGGGCGAGGTCCGCGTGCGCGCCTTCGAGACCATCGGCGACGCCATCCGCGCGCGCAATCCCCTGAGCCTCGACAAGCGCGGGGTCGTCCTGAAGGTGGCGTACAGCCTGCGCTTGATTTCGACGCCGCTGCGCCAGCGGGCCAGGGCCACGTCGGGATTCCTACAGTTCGGCGTCGGCTCGCGCGTGCCGATCGGCGGCTTCGACTTCTCCGTCGAGGACGGCCACCTGCAGCCGGACGGCCGCCCGGCGGGCACGGACCTCGAGGAATACAACGTCGACATCAAGAAGTCCGTCATCACCTTCTCGGGCAGCGGCGGCTTCGCCTTCGCCCCGTTGAAGGACGGCTGGACCGTCGAGACGGTGGACCCCAACTCCGGCCTCTGCCGCGGCGACGCGAAGCTCGCCAGGGGCGACGAGAACGCCAACCCGCCCGTGGCCCCGCAGCCCTCGCGCACGATTCATCCGGTCTCCTTCGGCACGAACGGGCGCGACTATCCGGCCGGCCCGGCCACCACCCCCATGGTGCGCGGTTCGTGGCATCTCTGCGCGACCGTGCCCGCGGACAACATGGAGTTCCTCCCCGAGGCGGACTACCACGTCGGTGCGACGTTCGTCGCGAAGGACACCGCCCGCCCGTTCCCACCCCAGGCCGCCGCCGACGACGAGCTCCCGCTCGGCACGATCTGGTACGACGGCCTCGCCATCAACGTCCCGCTGCTCACCACGGACCCGGCGTACCTACAGGACCCCATCGTCGTGAACCGCCACCGGCGCCTGGTGGACTACACGCTGGTGGTGAACCCCGGCCCCGGCGGCACCGCCAAGCCGCGCGTCCTCTCCGGCGAACTCCGCCGCAGCGGCCAGACGCGCCCCGGCCTGGCGGACCTCTCCATCGTCACCGGCACCACCGAGGCCACCGCCCTACTCGCCATCGTCTCCCTGCCGAACATGATCGACGTGGCCCTGAACACCGTGAACCGCCGGGACGGCTCGACGGACGTGGTCGTGCTCTTCCGCGGCCTCCACGACGCCCCGCTGCCGTCTTCGGCCATCGTCGATCCGAACGTGACCATCGTGCACGTGCCGGAGGTCGTCACGGCGCCGGGCCATGCCCAGCGGCTGACGATCCAGAATCGGCTGTGGCGCCGCGCTCCCTACACTCTGACGCTGCACCCGGGGGAGGGTGCTACTGCCACGCCGGATCGGATTCGGGGTGGGGTGCCGGCGCGGAGTGCGGTGACGCTGCGCCTGCACAACGAGACGGAGCTCTCGGATGGGTGGGGCGCGGCGACGCTGCGGGTGTCGGCGCCGGCGCGGCGGGTGGAGGTGTCGACGACGATTGTGAATCGGGGGGATGGGTCGGTGGACACGGTGGTGTTGCATCGTGGGGGGTGGGATGGGTGAGGGGGCGCGGCGACGCCGGGGGCCGGTGGTCTACCGGTTGGCGTTTCGGGGCTGCGCTAGCTCGTTCTCCGATGTCGGGTGGTGCTGAGGGGGACTACGAGCCCGCCGCACTCGTGCTAACCTTGCCTCTTGAGCGAGCCAACGGAGGGCCGAGGTCGTGAACGAGGCAGCATCCAAACTCTTCGGAGAGGAGTCCCTGTCGACGATTGAGCTGCAGTACTTCGACATGGTGGACCGGCTGTGCGAGAGCCGGGAGCACTTGATGTTGAGCAACGGCAGTTCGCGCCACGCCGTGTATCTCATCTACAAGTTCCTGACCAACGCGCAGCACGTTGTGCGGCTGCTCAGTGAGCGGCTGTTGCGTCGGGATGGGGACGTGCTGGTGTTCGCCAACCCCGTGCTGACCGAGGCGGCGCTCACGTTCCTCAGGAAGCCCGGCACGCAGTTGCAGATCCTCGTGGAGGGCGAGCTCGACGTCGACGAAGGCTCCGGCGAGAACCCCTTCCTGGGTCGACTTCGACAAGAAGAGGGCCTGCAGGGGGAGCTCGACGTCCGGACGCTCCCCGACTCTCCCTACGAGATGAACTGGATGACGATGGACGCCTCGGCCTACAGGCTCGAGCCTGAGCCCACCGAGATTCGAGCCCACGCCGACTTTCGGGACGAGGAGTTTGTCGACGTGCTGAACGCCCTGTTCGACGACGCCTTCGAAGACGCCGAGCCCATCGCCGCCTGACCAGTTCGGTGACTGTCGAGACCGACACGCTCGTGGCGGTCCTGGGCTATCTTGGCTCGCGCGAGTTTCACACGGTCTCGGCATTCCTCTCGCTGGCGTTCGCCGTCAACTTCCTGCAGTTGTGGGAGGGCGTCTCACGCTGGGTGTCCAAGCGGATGAGCCAGTCTGCCATGTCGGACCGGACGCTAGCACAAGTGGGTCCGGCGGATCGGGAGACGATTAACGAACTCGAGCATCGAATCGATCGCCTCGAACGGCACACTCAGTGGACACTCAAGGCCAGCAGATTTCTCGCCGCCATCCTGGCCGCGATCATCTACGTTGTAATGTTCGTCGTCCCGCCGACGGCCATCGTGCGGGGTTGGGGGATGCTGGGGATCTTCGGCCTCGGTTTCGGCATGCCCGTCTACTACCTCGCCATCGTCCTGATGAACAGGGCACGATCAGGATTGCTGAGTAGGTGGGTGAACAAGAGGACGCGGGAAGCGGCCCGGCGCGCCGAAGAGGAGGGGCGGGCGGCTCGTCATGGGATGATGGAGAGACGGCCTCCGCAGCGACCAGCTGGTCACGTTCGTCCGAGCCAACGCCAACGTTTGTTGCGTCACCTCGAGCTACGCGGCCAAGACGAATTGCTAATGTCCTTCGGGCAGATCGAGCAGGTCATTCGGACGCCCCTTCCGTCAGCGGCTCACAGGTATGCGGCTTGGTGGCGGCCGCATTCTGAATGGGTCGGTGACGATTGGACGATGAGCGTCACCGTTGACGCCGGCATTAGCTTCCGCAGAGTTGGGAGCCGCGGGGCTCCCGTCTGATCCCGCCATCTCGCGCGTCGACGGTGGTGCTATCGGCCGAGGCTCCAGCGGTCAGCGCGACGGGCGTCCACGCCGTCACCCACGGCTCCCTGCTGACGGGCACGACGACATTGGGGCCGTTGGCGGGCCAGCCATGACGGCCATGTCCAGCGGCTCTTTGATCGTGAACCGCAACAAGGATGGTGGCCTGCACGCTGACGTTCCACGCGGAGGGCGACGGCACGGCGGATCCGGGGATGATCGAGGGCATGGCGATGGGCGGCAGAGACGACGGTGCTCAAGATCGTCGACCTGGTGACCTTCACGAGCCCGACCCGCGCATCGGGGACGCTCGACATCGTGTCGACGTCGGCCATGGTGGACGTGGCCACGACGATGGTGAACGAGGCGGACCAGTCCACGGACACGGTGGTCGCCAGCCACCCGCCTTCGCCGGAACGGACGGAAAGCAATCGCGCGGCCCTCGCGCAGTTCCCACCGGGGCGGGGAGGTGGGCGGAGCACGGTACAGGGCGCACTTGACGACGCTTCTCGAGGATCGGGAGGCCTACGACCTCGCCGATCAAGCGCGCCGAAACATCGAGACGAACTCCGGCCTTGCGCTGCGGATGATCGACCGGGCGATCGGACGGCAGCCACGCGAATCGCTCTTCCACGGCGTTCGGGGGGACATCCTCGCGAGCCGGGATCGGCACGGGGAGGCCGTGCGCTCCTACGATGCCGCGATCAAGCGGAATCCCGACTACTTCGCATACTACCTGGGCCGCGGCCTGTCGCGGGACGCCCTCGGGCAACTGCGCCTCGCGCGGGACGACTTGGCGCGCAGCAACGGCCTCCTGCCAACGCCGTTCGCGAGCTACAAGCTTGGCGGCTACGCCCTCGCGGACGGTCGGCGCGTGGAGGCCAAACAGCTGTTCGAGGCCGCGAGCGGGGCGCCGGGCGATGTGGGGACGGCCGCCCGAGAAGCCTATGTGCGGCTCGACATTGAGGATGCTCCCTGGACGTATGTGAAGACAAGGCCGTTCTTCGAGAATGGGCAGGTGGTGATCGAGGTCGTCAACACCAGCAGCTACCATCTCGCGGCGATCACCGTTCGCGTTCATGTGATGATCAACGGGGGGAGTGTGTACCGGAGGGTGCATTTGAACCGTCTCGCCCCGGGGTACTACGACGTGCGGGCGAGCGGAGTCTACTTTCGGGCCGAGGATGCGGTGGAGGCGGAAACGCGCGTACTCAACGCCGCAGCGGGTTGGTAGGGACGGCACGGCCGTCGCGGCGTGATGTGGATTGGAGGGGGCTGCATCGGGGACTTGCCGACACCGTGGCTGGTGGCGCGGCTGGAGGTTGCAGGCCGTCGTGGCTGGGGCCGTTTCGATGTCAGACGAAAACTGCGCACGTCAAAGGCTCGCCCGATGCTCGGTCAAACATGGCTTTCGGCATCAGCGGCTTGGAGACAAACAAAGGGAGCGAAAACGAGGTGGACGGAAGGTCGCCATCTAGCGAGCTCGCGGGGCTGGAACGGAAGCGCCGAAAGAAGCGATGATTCGAGCGAATGAACGGAAGCCGAAGAGGAAGCGGTAATGGTGTGCGATGTTTGCGGTGAGCCAGCGGAGCGGTGCTACCTCTGCGAGACGCACTTGGAAAAGCTGTGCGAACGGGCCTACGCCCGCGCGAAAGCTGACAATCGGGAGGCTCCGACGGAGGCAGACTTCCGTCAGGCGCGGGACGACATCGAACTACAATGATCGGAGAGGAGGTCAACGTCTCGCCAAGGGACGCGCTGACCATGCTGAACGGCCTCGGCCGCCGCGTCGCCTACACCCTCATCTCGGGTGGCGCGTGAACGTCTGGTCGAACATGGGTGCACGGAGGGATGAGGAGGCGGCATGCCGGGCTTGGTCGAAAGGAACGTCGAACGAGCGTGCCACGGCGTGGCGTCGCGCCCGGAAAAGCAGGCGGGGGTCGGTGGAACCCGGGTCCAAGGTGCCTTTGGCGAAACGGGTCCCCGGCCGAGGGCGGCGGACGCGGATCACCCGGGCGGCGGAGCAACCGTTCCCTTGCTTGGACCATTGCGGCTGCCGGTCCGGGTGCTTGCGTCGCCCGCGACGCGTTTGCCGTCAACGCGCTGTGTCGGAAACCGATGCGGTCTCGGTGGAGGTCGTCGCGCGGTCCGGTGCAGGCTCCGGGGGGCTTGGCGCGGGCGGGGTGGTGGCGGGCGCCGCCACCGGAGGAGGTGTGGCCGTCGCCGGTGGAACGACGACTGGCGGCCTGGTGAGGGCGAACAGCTGCATTCCGGCCACGGCGGTGATGAACGCCACCATCAGCCCGAAGCCCAGGTTCAGCTTGCTGTTCACCCCGTCGATTTTGGTGTGCACGAGGCGAATCTCCGCCCGCACGCCCTCGAATCCCAGGTCCAGGTCCTTGCGCACGGCGACGTGCTCGCCGAGCTGGCTGCCCAGCACCTGCGCCAGGCCGGTGGCCTGCTCCCGCTCCATGCCCCGTTGTTCCATTTCGTCCGCCACCTGCAGGGTGTCGAATACCGGTTGATGTGCCATGCTTTGCGTGTCCTTTCGTCAGGATAACTGTTTCCGTGACGCCGGGCATCCATCTCCTCTGGGGAATGAGAGGAACGCGGAACCGGCGTTCGGGCCAGCGGGGGACTCTACGGGGTCCGACCCCTGCAATCTGTAGGATTTCGCCTCGAGATTTGTGGGAAAACGCCCCGACGTGCGCCTCGCGTCAAGGGGTGGCGACCGCTCCACCGGGGGAGGCTCCCATGTCGAACATCGTAATCTGCGCCGACGGCACCTGGAACCGGCCGGAGGAGGACGTTGCGAGGGACCACCCGACCAACGTGCTGCGGCTGGCGCGGGGCGTCTTCCCGCGGCACGGCGAGGACCGCCAGCACGTCTTCTACGACTGGGGCCTGGGCAGCTACCACGACGGCGCGGTGGCGGGGCTGACGGGCCGCGGCATCCGCAAGAACATCCTGGACGGCTACCGCTACCTCGTGCACAACCACGCGCCCGGCGACCGCGTCTTCCTGTTCGGCTACAGCCGGGGCGCCTACACGGTCCGGGCGCTGTGCGGACTGATCAACAACTGCGGCATCGTCCGCCGCGGTGGCGTACAGCCTGCGCTTGATTTCGACGCCGCTGCGCCAACGCGCCAGGGCCGCGTCGGGCTTCCTCCAGTTCGGCGTCGGCTCGCGCGTGCCGATCGGCGGCTTCGACTTCACCGTCGAGGACGGCCACCTGCAGCCGGACGGCCGCCCGGCGGGCACGGACCTCGAGGAATACAATGTCGACATCAAGAAGTCCGTCATCACCTTCTCGGGCAGCGGGGGCTTCGCCTTCGCCCCCCTGAAGGACGGCTGGACCGTCGAGACGGTGGACCCCAACTCGGGCCCCCGGCGCGGCGACGCGAAGCTCGCCAGGGGCGACCCCGACGCCAACCCGCCGGTGGCCCCGCAGCCCTCGCGCACCATCCATCCGGTCTCCTTCGGCACCAACGGCGGGGACCATCCGGCCGGTCCGGCCACCACCCCCATGGTGCGCGGTTCGTGGCATCTCTGCGCGACGGTGCCGGCCGACAACATGGAGTTCCTCCCCGAGGCGGACTACCACGTCGGCGCGACGTTCGTGGCCAAGGACACCGCCCGCCCGTTCCCACCCCAGGCCACCGAGGACGACGAGCTCCCTCTCGGCACCATCTGGTACGACGGCCTCGCCATCAACGTCCCGCTGCTCACCACGGACCCGGCGTACCTACAGGACCTGATCGTCGTGAACCGCCACCGGCGCCTGGTGGACTACACCCTGGTGGTGAACCCCGGCCCCGGCGGCACCGCCAGGCCGCGCGTCCTCTCCGGCGAACTCCGCCGCAGCGGCCAGACGCGCCTGAGCCTCGCGGACCTTTCGATCATCACCGGCACCACCGAGGCCACCGCGCTGCTCGCCATCGTCTCCCTGCCGAACATGATCGACGTGGCCCCGGACACCGTGAATCGCCGGGACGGCGCGACGGACGTGGTCATCCTCTTCCGCGGCCTGCACGACGCGCCGCTGCCCTCGTCCGCCATCGTCGACCCGAACGTGACCATCGTGCACGTCCCGGAGGTCGTCACGGCGCCGGGCTACGCGCAGCGGCTGACGATCCAGAATCGGCTGTTCCGCCGGGCGGCGTACACCCTCACCCTGCACCCGGGGGAGGGCGCCACCGCGACGCCGGACAGGATTCGGGGCGGGGTGCCGCCGCGCGGGGTGGTGACCCTGCGCCTGCACAACGAGACGGAGCTCTCGGATGGATGGGGGGCGGCGACGCTGCGGGTGTCGGCGCCGGCGCGGCGGGTGGAGGTGTCGACGACGATTGTGAATCGGGGGGATGCGTCGGTGGATACGGTGGTGTTGCATCGGGCGGGATACGATGAGTAGGGCGGTGCCGAACCGGAACGCCGTGGAGGGTGAGGCGAATGCCATCGGGCGCGGAGGCTTCTCAACGCAACGCGGTGCCGCCGCTTTGGAGTGGGAGGGCTCGGTAGGAGCCTGACCCAACGTGCCGTTCCCGGACAAGGTCAAGAGGCGGGTACGCGAACGGGCTTGGTTCGCGTGCTGCCTTTGCAAGCGCATCAGCGTGGCGCTGGAAGTGCACCACATCCTGCCGCACGCGGCCCGCGGGCCGGATTCGGAGGACAACGCGGCCCCCCTTTGCCCGTCCTGCCATGAGTCGTTCGGCGGCAACCCCGACCACCGCGCCAGGATCCGGACGATGCGGGACCACTGGTACGACGCGTGCGAGAACCTGTTCCGACCAGCGGACAATCCCGTCGACGTGTTCCGCTCGCTGCACGAAACCTTCTCCGTTGAGGAGTTGGAGCGCTTGACGGTTCACAATCCGACGTACCTGCTCGGCAAGGACGGGGCCCTGGCGTTGGAGGAGACCCGGTTCTCGTTCCGCCAGCCGGAGTACGTGCATCCGCGGATCGTGAAGGAACTGCTCGGGTGGATTTCGGACAGTAGCCCGGCGGTCATCGCCGTCGATCTCGATGCCGGGAACCGGAGCAACCAGTTCCACGGCGACTTCACCGTCGAGGAGGACGCTGAGGGGGTCCGCGTCCACTGGGAGGACGAATGGGAGGACGAAGAGTCTTCGTTCTGGTACCGGCACGTGGCGACCACCCCATCGGGGGTGGAGATTCTGGAGTGTCACGACTGGATGGGCGGGAGCGGCGTCTTCGGCTCGATCGCGCTGTTCAGTCTTGAGCGCGACCGAGCGTTGGAGACGGACGGGGCCGACCCGTCGGCTCGCGAGCGCACGGTGCTGAGGGCGGTCGGGAATTGCGGGCTGGGCGACCGGTACCGGGGAGACATCACCTATGCGGGTGGTCTTCTCGAGGTCGGCCCGGATCGTGGGTGGTTCAAACGAGGGGAGGAGGCGGCGTGGAGGTTGCCGGTGCTGTAGGGCGAGTTGGGGAGGGTTGCTCGACGTCGTGTCCAACCTTCGTCCGTGCGTCGTCAAGCGCTAGCTTGCGCTGAATCTCCCGAATGTCCTCCCTAATCTTCTCGAGTTCGACTTGCAGTGGTGCCAGCTTGAGATCGACAAGGCCGTTGACGCCGGCGCCCACGGCTCCGATGACGGCCACCGCTGCGGCGGCCATGACCAGATAGTCTCGCGTCTTCGTCCGTGCGCCGTTCTGTGGTGGTGTTGGCGGGGTTGGAGCAGTGGGCCGCTCTAGCGGCTCACCGGCCAACTCTGCCAAGGTCTTCGCGATGTCGGCGATCTTCTTGTCCTTCGCCGAGGTGCTGGTCCCGTTCATGCAGGCGCGGCCATGGAGGTTGGATTCGGGTCGTCGTCGCCGTTCGACACGCGCTTCACCCAATCCAGTGTTTCTTGGTAAACGCACCCCCCATAGGAGTTCATCTCCACGACGAACCCGAGTCTTCCATCATCCACGGTGAGCGACACGGCTCGTGCGATCTCGTGCACGGTCTGATGGCGCTCGACCGGGGCAAATGCCACGGTCTCGGACACGACGTAGATCCCCGGAATGCTCTGCTTGGCAGCGTCCCAGAAGGCGTCAGCGTCCTCTGGCTCCAACAGAACGATCAGGTACGGATTCATGCCAGACACTCCATCATTGTCCGCCACGGAACCCGCTGCACGGGGTCATGGTGGCGTACGTTCTCAAACAGGGATGGGGAAAGTTCGCCTATTTGGGGGTGCTCGATCAAGCTTTTTCGGAACGAAAACCCGCGACACAACGGAGGGTGGTCGGCAACGGTCAAGAACACAAGATGTCGCGCTAACGATTCGACAAAGGCGCGATTCTCGGAATGATGGCACGATGTCCGCGCCACGATTCCCCGAGCTTCAAAGGCTCGCCAATCCTGCTGCGGGCTCGACCTGGAGGGCGTGCCGGCGATGTCCGGCTTGGGCGCGGGCGAGGTCCGCGTGCGCGCCTTCGAGACCATCGGCGACGCCATCCGCGCGCGCAATCCCCTGAGCCTCGACAAGCGCGGGGTCGTCCTGAAGGTGGCGTACAGCCTGCGGCCTCGAGGTTTGATTGGGACGAATAACACATTGTTATTGGTACAGACTCGAAGCCGCTGCGCCAGCGGGCCAGGGCCGCGTCGGGCTTCCTCCAGTTCGGCGTCGGCGCGCCGCCCCGCAACCGTCGCCTCCGGCTTGCACATGCGAGGGGCAGGCCCCTCGCGCTCCCCGGCTGAAGGCTCCGCCCACGGCCCAGCCCCACCGGCCCCCTGGGGGTGCCGATCGGCGGCTTCGACTTCTCCGTCGAGGACGGCCACCTGCAGCCGGACGGCCGCCCGGCGGGCACGGACCTCAAGGAATACAACGTCGACATCAAGAAGTCCGTCATCACCTTCTCGGGCAGCGGCGGCTTCGCCTTCGCGCCATTGAAGGACGGCTGGACCGTCGAGACGGTGGACCCCAACTCGGGCCTCTGCCGCGGCGACGCGAAGCTCGCCAAGGGCGACGAGGACGCCAACCCGCCCCTGGCCCCGCAGCCCTCGCGCACGATTCATCCGGTCTCCTTCGGCACGAACGGGCGCGACTATCCGGCCGGCCCGGCCACCACCCCCATGGTGCGCGGTTCTTGGCATCTCTGCGCGACCGTGCCCGCGGACAACATGGAGTTCCTGCCCGAGGGCCACTATCACGTCGGCGCGACCTTCGTGGCGAAGGACACCAACCGGCCGTTCCCCCGCAAGCCGCCGAGGACGACGAGCTTTCTTCATGCGAGGAGCAAGCCCCTGCGAGGGCCGCCCTCGCGCTCCCCGGCTGAGGGCTCCCCCTCGGCACCATCCGGTACGACGGCCTCGCCATCAACGTGCCGCTGCTCACCACGGACCCGGCGTACCTCCAGGACCTCATCGTCGTGAACCGCCACCGGCGCCTGGTGGACCATACGCTCGTGGTGAACCGCGGCCCCGGCGGCACCGCCAGGCCGCGCGTCCTCTCGGGCGAGCTGCGCCGCAGCGGCCAGACCCGCCCCGGCCTGGCGGACCTCTCCATCGTCACCGGCACCACCGAGGCCACCGCCCTGCTCGCCATCGTCTCCCTGCCGAACATGATCGACGTGGCCCCGGACACCGTGAACCGCCGGGACGGCGCGACGGACGTGATCCTCCTCTTCCGCGGCCTCCACGACGCCCCGCTGCCGTCTTCGGCCATCGTCGATCCGAACGTGACCATCGTGCACGTGCCGGAGGTCGTCACGGCGCCGGGCCATGCCCAGCGGCTGACGATCCAGAACCGGCTGTGGCGCCGCGCTCCCTACACTCTGACGTTGCATCCGGGGGAGGGTGCCACCGCGACGCCGGACAGGATTCGGGGCGGGGTGCCGCCGCGCGGGGTGGTGACCCTGCGCCTGCACAACGAGACGGAGCTCTCGGATGGGTGGGGGGCGGCGACGCTGCGCGTGTCGGCGCCGGCGCGGCGGGTGGAGGTGTCGACGACGATTGTGAATCGGGCGGATGGGTCGGTGGACACGGTGATGTTGCATCGTGGGGGGTATGATGGGTGAGAGGGGTTCAAGATTACGGCCCAGTGCCTCCGGCTTGGCGTGCCGGCCACATCCCCACTCCGGACAGGTTCTGCTTGCGTTGACGCGTCCCGCCTTTTCCCGTAAGTTCCGCGTTGTCCAGCGTCTCCCGGAATACTTAATCGGTTGGAGCGTGGACTAGAAGCGAGGGTCCCCGAGGGGACCCTCTATCCCACTCTAGGGGGACAATACTGTGCGTTCGGCAACCTTCGTCGACGCCGGCTATCTTTACGCCGCCGGCACCAAGCTTTTGTCCGGGACCTCGATACCGCGTTCGTCTGTCCAACTCGACATTGACGCCGTACTCGCGGCGTTGCTCGAAGTCGCCACGGATGTCTCGCCCTCCCGTTCGCTCCTGAGAACCTATTGGTACGATGGGATGCCGCGCTCCGGGCCCACAACGGAGCAGGAGAGGCTCGCCGACTCCGACGATGTCAAGCTCCGCCTGGGGATGATCGGCTTTACCGGAAGGCAGAAGGGCGTTGACTCGCTGATCGTGACGGACTTGATCGAGCTCGCTCGCAACCGCGCGATCTCGGACGCCGTGCTGCTGTCCGGTGACGAAGACGTACGCATTGGCGTGCAGATCGCTCAGAGCTTTGGGGTCCGCGTGCACCTGCTGGGCATCGAGCCCGCTACCCACAATCAGTCCCGCCTGCTCCGTCAGGAGGCCGATACAACCGTCGAGTGGCAGCGATCCGACGTGGACGCCTTCCTCTCCCTCCAGACGGAGGCCGACGGGACTGAACGGGACCGAGTGCGCTCGGAGCAGCCGGCTACCCAGCAGTCGGCGGCGCTCGATGGGATCGTGCAACGATTCCTGCGCGCATGTTCCGACGAGGAGCGGGCCGTCCTAGCCGAACTACAGGCCCGCGAGCCGATCCCCCCCGAACTAGACCGCAGGCTGCTACGCCTTGTCGCCGACGAACTAGGTCGCTTCCTCGATTCCGCTGAACGCTTCTACATCCGTCACGCGGCCAAGCGACGGTTCGGAGACTAGGCTCGCAGGTGGAGCGAGATCATGAAGCACGAACCAACGATGGCGGGGTTCCGCCCACCTCGGGCCTAGGCGGCGACACTGAGGCCGACCTTGAGAGCCGACTCACTGCCGCGCCAAAGACTGCCTTTCCGAACATCCCGCGTGACGGGTTGAAGCTTCAGCGCCGCTTTACCGTTCGGCTCGGCCACAAGGAGTACGCCTACGACAGCACTGCAAGCTGGGCGCGAAGCGGTCGTGCCGACATCTTGATCTTCCGCCAAGAGCGTGCACTGGCCGTGATCGAGGTCAAGCGGCAGGACCTCGCCTTGACGCAGGCCGACTACGAGCAAGCGCAGAGCTATGCCAATCAAATCACGCCTCGTCCGCCTCTGGTCATCGTCACCAATGGCGGCGAAACTAAGGTCTACGACTCCAGCACCGGTCAGCCTTGGTCCGCCAAGCACGACGCGGCCGCAGCCGTCGGTCGCTTACTCACGAACGCCGCTAAAGTCGCCGCTGCGGATGTGGAGTGGGCGATAGAGGCGCTAATGGGGCGAGAAACCGGCGTTTGGGCCCCCGTCGTGCGTACCAGTACCGAGCTCCTGTTGGAGGAGATGACGGACAAACCCGGCGAATCGCGGCGCCCGTTCGCGAGGGATCTCCTGTTCCCGAGGTAGGCGATACGCCGGGTGAGGGGAGCGCTGCTTCGCGGACCGACCTTTACCATCGTCGGCGGTGCCCCCCTGATTGGCAAGACCACACTCCTTCGCGAACTGGCCGTTCGCACTCGCGAGAGCGGTCGGCGGCACGCGGACACATAATCGGCGGGTTGCCGCCAAGTTGGAGTTGTGCGTGGAGAGCTTCGATATCGCCCGGAACGAATTGGAGGGGCTTGCCGGCCGCCGGTCCTGCTCGACCTGCGTGTTCTGGTACGGGAGCCACCTGGACAAGAAGGCCCAGTGCCGATTCCGCCCACCCTCGGTCCACGGCTGACCGAGTACGGCGCCTGACGACTGGTGCGGCGCGTGGCAGAGCGACGCATGCCCGGCGTGCGAGGGCACGGGTGCGATCGGTGCCGATATCGACGCCGCTGGCAATTGCGCTGCGCCGTGTGACGTGTGCGGGGGCTCTGGGTGCCGGTGAGGCGAGCATCCTCGGGCGGGGTACCACGAGAGGTAACCTGACGGTCGATGCCGATGTCGACGCCGCCGGCGGTCGCGGTGGGCCTTGTGGCGGCGATGGGCGCCGGTTGGGGCCGACGTGCGCGGAGGGGATGAAGAGGCGGGCATGACCGGGCTTGGTCGAAGGATCTTCCAACGGGCGTGCCATGGCGTGGCGTCGTGCTCGGAAACAGGCAGGGGTCTCTGGGATCCGGGTCCAAGTTGCCTTTGCTGGAACGGATCCCCGGTCGAGGGCGGCGGACGCGGATCACCCGGGCCGGGAGCAACGGTTCCCAGCTTGGACCATTGCGGCTGCCGGCCCGGGTGCTTTCGTCGCTCGCGACGCGCTGCCGTCAACGCGCCGTGTCGGGAACCGATGCGCCCTCGGTGGAGGTCGTCGCGCGGTCCGGTGCAGGCTCCGAGGGGCTTGGCGCGGGCGGGGCGATGGCGGGCGCCACCACCGGAGGAGGCGCGGCCGTCGCCGGCGGGGTGGCGACGGGCAGCCTGGTGATGGCGAACAGCTGCATTCCCGCAACGGCGGTGATGAAGGCCGCCATCAGCGCGAAGCCCAAGTTCAACTTGCTGTTCACCCCGTCGACCTTGGTGTGCACGAGCCGAACCTCGGCCCGGACGCCGGCGATCTCCGCCCGCACGCCCTCGAATCCCAGGTCCAGGTCCTTGCGCACGGCGACGTGCTCGCCGAGCTGGCTGCCCAGCACCTGCGCCAGGCCCGTGGCCTGCTCCCGCTCCATGCCCCGTTGCTCCATTTCGTCCGCCACCTGCAGGGTGTCGAGTACTGGTTGATGTGCCATGCTTTGCGTGTCCCTTCGTCAGGATAACCATTTCCGTGACGCCGGGCATCCATCCATCGTCTCTCGGGAATGAGAGGGGCGCGGAGCCGGCGTTCGGGCCAGCGGGGGACTCTACGGGGTCCGACCCCCGTAATCTGTAGGATTTCGCCTCGAGATTTGTAGGAAAACGCCCCGACGTGCGGTTTGCGTCAAGGGGGGGCGACCGCTCCACCGAGGGAAGCTCCCATGTCGAACATCGTAATCTGCGCCGACGGCACCTGGAACCGGCCGGAGGAGGACCTCGCGCAGGACCACCCGACAACGTGCTGCGGCTGGCGCGGGGCGTGTCCCCGCATGGCGGCGGGGTCCGCTAGCACGTCTTCTACGACTGGGGTCTCGGCAGCTACCACGACGGCGCGGTGGCGGGGCTGACGGGCCGCGGCATCCGCAAGAACATCCTGGACGGCTACCGCTACCTCGTGCACAACCACGCGCCCGGCGACCGCGTCTTCCTGTTCGGCTACAGCCGGGGCGCCTACACGGTCCGGGCGCTGTGCGGACTGATCAACAACTGCGGCATCGTCCGCCGCGCCGACGCCCGGCTGATCGGCGCCGCGTGGAGGATGTACAAGAGTCCGGCGCCCGGCAACCATCCCGGCGGGGACGCGGCGCGGACGTTCCGCGACGCGCACAGCCACCCGGATAGCCGCGCCGTACACTTCGTTGGAGTGTGGGACACCGTGGGCGCGCTGGGCATCCCCTTCAGCCTGATGGGCCTGTTCCGGGGCGACGACGAGTTCTACGACACCCGCATGGGCGGCAACGTGCGCACCGCGCGGCACGCGCTGGCCATCGACGAGCGGCGGGCGGACTTCGCGCCGACGCTGTGGCGGCCGAGGGAGGGGGTGGACCTCAGGCAGGTGTGGTTCGCCGGGTGCCACGGGGACGTCGGTGGCGGTCATGCGCCGGACGACGATGGCTCGCGGATCGGGGACGTGGCGTTGGAGTGGATGTTGGGGGAGGCGGAGGCGGCTGGGTTGGAGATCGAGGACCATCTGAGGGACGGGTTGACCGACGGGCGCCTGTCGCGCATCCACCGGTCGCGGGTCAGGGCGTTTCGGTTGCGTCCGGCGCTGGAGCGGGAGCTGCACCACGCGGGCATTCCGACGTCGGTGCATGCGAGTGTGCGGTATCGGTTCGAGGAGACCGGGTATGCACCGGCCAAGCTCCGGGAGCTGCTCCAGGCGAGGGGCGGGTGGGAGAAGGTCGTTGAGGGGTGAAGCTCGGATCAACGTGCTCGCGGGGACGGTGAACATGACCTAAGGAGTGTCGGGAATTCCGTGTCAGGGCCGATGCGCTCCCGCACGCGTCCGGCGGTCGGCCGGCTTGCGGTGCGGACGTGACCGCGGGCCTCCCGGCGGGCGCGGACCATCGTGCGGCGGGGGTCGGCGACTTCGACGGCGACGGGATGGACGAGGTGATGCTGCGGCATGGCGTGGAGGGCACATGGCATCCCTAGGACATCGCGGGAACGGAGGCCGCCGCGGCATCGCTGGCCGCGCGTGACGACGAACTTGGACTACGAACCGGCGGGCGTTGGCAGCCTCGCGCCGCAGCCGGAAAGTTCGCGTATGGCAGTACGAGAGCCTAGGTGGTAGGGTTCGGACAACTGGGACGGAGCAGCAGGCCGAGGATGGCTGACACCAAGAAAGGGACGCTTGGGGAGAGCGTGCGTTCGCCGGAGAAGCCGAAGATCCGCACGAGGTGGCTGGACGGGTCGAAGTTCGTCGATCCCGAGGAGCTTGCCAAGAGCGACGTGTTCCGCAGGACCGTCGAGGCGATCGGGAAGATCGACACGCATCACGCCTCGCGGTAGGTTCCAACGCCCGTCGGCATGGGCTTTGTCCACGAAGTGCTCTCGCTCGTGTTGGCGGGCGCGGTGTTCAATTTGGTCGCGCATTTTGCCCGGCTGCGGTTGCGGCGGGTGGAGGGCTACGCGCTCTTGTTCTACACCCTGCTCGCAGGATGGATGATTCAAGGGGCAACCGGGCTGCTGAACGACCTGCTGCTGATCTTGTGGGAGGGGACCGGCTTTGAGCGCTTCGTGCTCGAGGAAGACGCGTACGGAGCGCTGACGATCACGGGGGGCATGCTCCTTGCGCTCGCCGTCGCCGGGGTCGTCAACCTCTTCTGGAGCATGGATCGCGTGTCGAGGGATGTTGCGGCGGAATCGGGCGAGTTCAGGGAGCTGACCTACCAGATGGCGATCATGGAGACGAGTCCGATAGAGGTCACGTTGGAGACCGGGAGCTGTACGCGGGTATCCCGCTGGCGTCGCGGGTCGCGATGGAGGACGAGGGAGACCTGTGGCTCATGCTGCTGATGAGCGGGCACAGGGACGAGCGACAGGATCTGAGGATCACGACGAACTATGCGGCGAAGCTCAAAATGCTCGGTCTGGATGCCGTGCATGAGTTGCCTCTCGGTGGTTTCGTAGTCGCGTTGCCAAAGAAGCGGGTCGTGTCGGCGCGGCCATTCGACGTAGAGCTTTACGAGGAAGTGTTCGAGGAGGACGAGGGCTGAGCGACGGTAGGCTCGGAGCGCCGGCCCGAGCCAGCCTGGAGCAACGGCTCTATCGCCCCTGACCCGCGCCACCCTCGGCGAGACCCGCCGGGTGCTGGTCGACGACGGCCCGATCCGGATTCGCCGGGACATCAACGAGCACTTGGCCCTCCGCGGCACCGCGCCCAGGCTCCATTCGCGCCTGACCACCTCGAACGCGTTCGTGCGACTCTTCCCCGACGGCCTGGAGGCGGCGAACGCCGACACCTTCGCCAGGGACCGGCACCTCCTCTTCCGCCACGACCTCCCGCCCGGCCAGGCGTTCAACGCCGGCAGCGACACGGCCACCGTCGAGCTCGACCTGGAGGGGGTGCCGGCGACGTCCGGCCTAGGCGCGGGCGAGGTCCGCGTGCGCGCCTACGAGACCATCGGCGACGCCATCCGCGCGCGCAATCCCCTGAGCCTCGACAAGCGCGGGGTCGTCCTGAAGGTGGCGCATAGCCTGCGCTTGATTTCGACGCCGCTGCGCCAGCGGGCCAGGGCCGCGTCCGGCTTCCTCCAGTTCGGCGTCGGTGCGCGCGTGCCGATCGGCGGCTTTCGACTTCTCCGTCGAGGACGGCCACCCGAAGCCGGACGGCCGCCCGGCGGGCACGGATCTCGAGGAATACAACGTCGACGTCAAGAAGTCCGTGATCACCTTCTCGGGCAGCGGCGGCTTCGCCTTCGCCCCGCTGAAGGACGGCTGGACCGTGGAGACCGTGGACCCCAACTCGGGCCTCTGCCGCGGCGACGCGAAGCTCGCCAAGGGCGACGAGGACGCCAACCCGCCCGTGGCCCCGCAGCCCTCGCGCACCATCCATCCGGTCTCCTTCGGCACCAACGGCGGGGACCATCCGGCCGGCCCGGCCACCACCCCCATGGTGCGCGGCGCCTGGCATCTCTGCGCCACGGTGCCCGCGGACAACATGGAGTTCCTGCCCGAGGCGGACCATCACGTCGGCGCGACGTTCGTCGCGAGGGACACCGCCCGCCCGTTCCCCCCGCGGGCCGCCGAGGACGACGAGCTTTCTTCATGCGAGGGGCAGGCCCCTGCGAGGGCCGCCCTCGCGCTCCCCGGCTGAGGGCTCCCCCTCGGCACCATCCGGTACGACGGCCTCGCCATCAACGTGCCGCTGCCCGCCACGGACCCGGCGTACTACCAGGACCTGATCGTCGTGAACCGCCACCGGCGCCTGGTGGACTACACCCTGGTGGTGAACCCCGGCCCCGGCGGCACCGCCAGGCCGCGCGTCCTCTCCGGCGAACTGCGCCGCAGCGGCCAGACCCGCCCCGGCCTCGCGGACCTCTCCGTCGTCACCGGCACCACCGAGGCCACGGCGCTGCTCGCCATCGTCTCCCTGCCGAACATGATCGACGTGGCCATGAACCAGGTCAACCGGGCGGACGGCGCGACCGACGCCATCGTGCTCTTCCGCGGCCTGCAGGACGCCCCGCTGCCGTCGTCGGCCACCGTCGATCCGAACGTCACCGTCGTCCATCCCGGAGGTGGTCACGGCGCCGGGCCATGCCCAGCGGCTGACCATCCGGAACCACCTGTGGCGCCGCGCCCCCTACACCGTCACCCTGCACCCGGGGGAGGGCGCCACCGCCACGCCGGACAGGATTCGGGGCGGGGTGCCGGCGCGCGGGGTGGTGACCCTGCGCCTGCACAACGAGACGGAGCTCTCGGATGGGTCGGTGGACACGGTGGCGCTGCATCGTGGGGGGTATGACGAATAGGGCGCGTTCGCCGAGTCCGTGCCGACGGCACCCGGAACCGACCAATGTGCCGAGGCTGGGGCGGGGCGTCTGGATGCGCCCGCCACGACAGCGTGTGAAATCTGCGCGACCAATGACCATGCATGCATGGCTTTTTCGTAAACTTTGGCGTTGGAGCCACGGATACTTGACGTTGGACCTCCGCGGACGCAGTATCGGTCCCATGTGAACGTTCCGTGGGGCGCCGCACGGCCGCGTCCTCCCGCCGAACACGACAACCGCCGACGCCGGGAGTGGCTCCCCGGCGTCCGGCGAATGGGCGGGAACCCATCGCGCCCCGGGGGACGTTCGCCGGCCCCGGCACCCGAGCCGGGCAACGCGAACGAACACGCGGGGTGGCCCGTCATGCGGAAACTCTCCCTTGCCCTTCTGTCCGCCGTGCTGGCCGTCGTCGCCCTCCCGGTCGTGGCGGCGTACGAGGTGCCCTACATGACGTCGGGTTCCGACACGGTGCGCCAGGGCTTCGTGCGCGTGGTGAACCGCGACGCGGGGGCGGGGACGGTGTCGATCACGGCCATCGACGACGCCGGGCGGCGCCATGGCCCGGCGACGCTGTCGATCGGCGGCGGCGCGACGGTGCACTTCAACTCGCAGGACCTGGAGGGCGGCAACGCGGACAAGGGGCTGCCCGGCGGCGTGGGTCCGGGGTCGGGCGACTGGCGCCTGGAGCTGGACTCCGACCTGGACCTGGAGGTGCTCGCCTACCTGCGCACCAGGGACGGCTTCCTGACGGCGATGCACGACGTGGTGCCGGGGGAGAACGGCCGGCACCGGGTGCCGATCCTGAACCCGGCGAGCAACGAGCGGCAGGTGAGCCTGCTGCGGCTGACCAACCCGGGCACGGCGTCCGCGGCGGTGCGCATCACGGGCATCGACGACGCCGGCGCGGGCGGCGCGGGCGCGGCGGAGGCGACGGTGGCGGCCGGCGCGACGCGGACGCTGACGGCGGCGGACCTGGAGCGCATGGGGCTCGGGGACGGCGCCGGCAAGTGGCGGCTGCTGGTGGAGTCGGACCGGCCGCTGCGGTTGGTGAACCTGCTGCGCAGCCCCACGGGACACCTGACGAACCTGTCGACGGCGCCGGCGACGGCCGGGCCGGACGGCGCGGGCGGGGTGGTGCACCGGGTGCCGCTGATGCCGGCGGCGGGGGGCCACGTGCAGGGGTTCGTGCGCGTGACCAACCACGGCGACGAGCCGGGCGGGGTGACGATCCGCGCCGTCGACGACGCGGGGATGGAGCGCGGGACGCTGCGCCTGGAGGTGGGCGCGCGGGCGACGGCGCCGTTCAACTCGGACGACCTGGCGGAGGGCAACGCGGCGAAGGGGCTGGCCGGTTCGGTGACGGCCGGCGACGGCGACTGGCGGCTGGAGCTTGAGAGCGACCTGCCCATCGAGGTGCTGGCGTACGCGCGCACGCGGGACGGCTTCGTGACGAGCCTGCACGACGCGGCGCCGACGGTGGGCCGCGACTCCCACGTGGCGACGCTGAACCCGGGCAGCAACGACCGGCAGGTGAGCTCGCTGCGGCTGGTGAACGCGGGCGGCGCGGCGGCGGAGGTGGCGATCGTGGCGGTGGACGACGCCGGCGGGTCGCCGGGCGGCGCGGTGTCGCTGGTGGTGCCGGCCGGGGGCGCGGTCACGCACACCTCCCTCGAACTCGAGGAGGGCGCGGGCTCCGGCCTGGTCGGCGGCATCGGCGACGGCGCGGGCAAGTGGCGGCTGCGGGTGACGTCGCGGCAGCCCGTGCGGGCGCTGAGCCTGATCCGGAGTCCGACCGGGCACCTGACGAACCTGTCGACGGCCACGGCGCCGCCGGTGGCGCGGGTGGTGGCGCTGGCGCCCGCGGTCGAGGTTCCGCCGGAGATGCGGGACGTGGGCGACGTGGTGGTTCGGACGCTGGGCGGCGACGGCGCGGAGGTGGCGGCGGACGGCTCCTCGTCGGTGCTGGTGGCGTCGGACGAGGGCGGCACGGTGCTGCTGGCGCTGGCGGACGAGGACGGCGGGTTGCTGGACGGGGGCGCGGGCGCGGTGGACGTGGGCATCGAGAGCACGGCGCTGGCGCTGGCGGCGGCGGCGTCGGGGTGGCGGCTGCCCCGGGTGGATCGGGAGCTCGCCGCGGCGATCCGCGGCCGGGCCGAGTTCGCCGACCTCGTCGAATTGCTGACGGGGCTGATGGCGGCGGACAAGAACTACCTGGACCGGCTGTACGACTACCCGGGGGCGGTGGCGCTGGTCAGGAGCGTGGGTGCCGGGGCGGCGGCGGCGCGCGCCGGGTCCGCCGCGGGTCGGGCCGGCGGCGTCGCGACGCAACGGGCGCGGTCCGCGCCGGCGGCGCCGTCCGCACTGGACGCGCCTCCCGGCGGGAGGGTGGCGCGGTCCGGTCCGGTCGAGGCGCGGGAGAGGACGTTCTATTGCTGGTCGGAGAACCGGGTCGTCGGCGCCGTCCGGTGGATCCCGTGGGTTGGCGACGAACTCGTCTCGTGGGTTCCCTGCAGCCCCTGGCGCTGGGGGCAGCCCTGGATCTGGCACGGCGACGCGAGGGGGCTGGAGGCGTACGTCGACGGGGGCAACGTGCTCAACCTGGTCAGGGACGTGGCCCTGAATCCCCTGTCCACCGCCGTCGCGTGGGGCAGGGGCTACGTGGAGGTCGCCATCGCCGCGGCGTCGGAGGCGCCGTTCCTCGCCGTCACCAGGGCGGTCCCGGAGGGCCTGCGGGGCCGGCTGCACGCCGTCGCCAACCCGGGCTTCGTGAACTTCGCGATGCGCGGCCACGCGGGCGCGGACGCGGACTGGTTGTACGTGCCGCGCAACCTCGACGTGGTCAACAAGCTGTTCAACTCGGGCGCGGCGCCCGGCGCGGTCACCGGCGTGCTGGAGCCGGAGGTCGCGCGGTTGCGCTTCGAGCGCCACCGGTTCGACCTGCTGAGCGGGGACGACGCCGCGCGGACGGTGAGCTGGATGAACGCGCTGCACCTGGGGCTCGCGGCGGCGGAGCTCGTGACCAACGTGTCCGCCGCGCGCGGCGCGCTGCGCAACGCCGGGGACTGGGTTGCGTGCAGCAGGGCCGTCGCGGGGCAACTCGACGCGGCGGGCCTCGGCTCCGCCGCCGTGCCGCGCGCGGGCGACGGCGACGCGGCGCCGCTGCGCCGGTTGTGGGACTTCGCGCGGGGCCCCGGCAGGACGATGCTGGACGCGCTGCTGAAGTCGGCGGGGCACGAGGCCTGCCGCGGCGTGTTGCAGTCCGTCGTCAAGGCGGCGGTCGGGAGCGCCGCCGGGGCGGCGGCCAACATGACGCCCGCGGGCTGGGCCCTGCTGGCGTTCGACGCCGCCACCGAGACGGTGCCGACGGCGGCGGCCTACTTCCGGCCCGGCGCGGACCGGGTGGACTACCACCTCACCTGGAGCCTCGGGGACGACGAGGAGTTCCCGCACGTCTCCGAGGTGGAGAGGACGTCCGGGCCGGCGGCGCGGTTCACGCACGAGCAGGGCGACGGCTTCTCGGGCGTGCTGGACGCCTCGGGCACCGTGGCCGGCGACTCGGACGCGCTGGCGTTCGAGTGGACCGTCGAGGGCGCGCATGCCGGCGTCGGCGAGCGCCTGACGCACCACTTCGGCGCGGCGGGCGCGCATCGCGTGGACCTGCTCGTGACGGACGGCAACGGCGAGACCGGCAAGTCCTCCGCGCGGGTGGAGGTGACGGACGGGCGGCCGCCGGTGATCGCGGGCGTGTCGTGCGTGGCGACGGACGACGGCACGGTGCGGATGCGGGCGGACTTCGGGGACCCGGACGGCCAGGTCGACCTGGTGGAGTGGCGGGGGCGGGCCCGGAGCCCGCTGCCGGACGCGACCACCGACGGCGGCACGACGGAGGTGGAGCTGACCTCGTCGTGGGCGTGGACCGCGGTGGCGGTGGTGGACGACCGCGGCAACCGTGCCTCGATGGCTTGCCAGGTGCGCAGGGAGCTGGGGTCCTTCCGGGACGCCATGGCCTCGGGCGGCCTTGGGCCGGAGATGGTTACGATACCGGCGGGTTATCTCCCCATGGGCTGCCTGAACGACGACGGCGACTGTGCGAGCCACGAGTTCCCGGTGCACGTGGTGAAGTTCGACGAGCCGTTCGCGGTGTCGAAGTACGAGGTGACGTTCGAGGAATATGACCGCTTCACGCATGCGAGCAGCGGGCATGGGAGCGCGGGCGATCAAGGCTTTGGCCGCGGTCGCCGCCCGGTGATCAACGTGTCGTGGTACGACGCGAAGGACTACGTGGCCTGGCTGTCGTCCGAGACGGGCGCGCACTACCGGCTGCTCTCCGAGGCGGAGTGGGAATACGCGGCGCGGGCGGGAACGGAGACGAAGTACCATTGGGGGAATGACATCGGGACGAACCGGGCCAACTGTCGCGGTTGCGGTAGCCAGTGGGACGGCGGGCGAACCGCTCCGGTGGGTTCGTTCGCGCCCAACCCGTTTGGTTTGTACGACATGCACGGGAACGTCTATGAGTGGGTCGAGGACTGCTGGAACGAGAGCTACGAAGGTGCGCCGTCTGATGGCAGCGCTTGGCTAAGTGGCGATTGCTCCACAGGCGTTTATCGTAGCGGCTCCTGGTACTACGATCCGAGCGAGGCCCGTTCGGCGCACCGCATTGTGGGTTGCCCCGTGAGCTATCCCTATGACCCGTCCGGGGTCCGCCCGTGTTCCCACGGCCGCGCCGACGGCTACCTCGACAGCGGTTTCCGCGTAGCCCGGACGCTCGCGCGGTGATCCCTCTCCTTACGTCAAGGCGGTTTGGTGGGGGTGCGGCTTCGGGACGACGGCATGTTGGTGGGCCCCGGCGGTCAGGCCTCGCCCGCATGCGGCGCAATGAACGCCTTCACCGCTTCCATATCCGGCGGAAGCAAGGTCTTCCTCTCGGGCTTGTCTGCGAGTCCGTCCAGCATCGGGTGACGGGCCACGTCGTGGCCGGCCGCCTCGTTCACCGACTCCGGGAACTTCGCCGGATGCGCGGCGGCCAGGCAGATCATCGGTCGATGGTCCGGAAAACGCTGCGCCGCGGCGACGCCGACCGCGGTATGGGGATCGATCACGTAGCGCCGTCTCGCGTAGAGGTCCGCCATGGCGGCGACGGTGGCCGGTTCGTCCACCGCGGTCGCGACGATGCCTTCGTCGCTTGGGGGGCCGCCGTCGATGCGGGCGGCGCCCTCGGCGGCGAACGTGGTCATGAACGCCCGGAGGGCTTCGGCGTCACAACCGAGGCGGTAGTAGACGAAGCGCTCGAAGTTGCTCGCGACCTGGATGTCCATGGACGGGCTGATGGTCCGCCGGGTCTCGCCCCGGCTGTAGACGCCGGTTTGGAAGAAGCGCGCGAGGATGTCGTTGTCGTTGGTGCCGAGGACGAGCCGGTGGATGGGCGCGCCCATCGTGCGGGCGAGGTAGCCGGCCAGGATGTTGCCGAAGTTGCCGGTCGGGACGCTGAACGAGACCGATTCGTCGAAGCGCAACGCGCCGTGCAGGTAGTAGACGGTCTGCGCTAGCACCCGCGCCCAGTTCACCGAGTTGGCGGCGCCGAGGCCGTGCCGTGCCTTGAAGTCGAGATCGCTGAAGATCGCCTTCACGATGCGCTGGCAGTCGTCGAAAGTGCCGTCGATGGCGATGCAGTGGACGTTCTCGTCCGGCACCGTCGTCATCTGGAGTTCCTGTAGTGCGCTGGTGCGGCCGGCCGGGTAGAGCACGAACACGCCCATGCCGGCGCGGCCCCGGACCCCGGCGATGGCGGCGCTGCCCGTGTCTCCGCTGGTGGCGCACAGCACGTTCAGGCGGGTGCCGCGGCTAGTGACGATGTGTTCGAAGAGCCGTCCAAGCACCTGTAGCGCCACGTCCTTGAAGGCGAGGGTCGGCCCGTGAAAGAGCTCCATGACGTGCAGGTCGCCGAGATCGACCAGCGGGACGATGTCCGGGTCGTCGAAGGTCGCATACGCTTCCCGGACGATCTCTTCGATGCGCACGGCCGGGATGTCGTCGGCGAAGTGGGCGAACACCTCGGTCGCGAGCGCCGCGTACGGCAGGGCGCGCCACGCGTCGAGCCGGTCCGCGAAGGAAGGCAACGCCTCGGGCAGCAACAGCCCCCCGTCTGGCGCGAGACCGGTGAGGACGGCATCCTGGAAGGACAGCGGCGGCGTCCCGCCCCGGGTGCTGATGTAGCGCATCGTCAGGAGCTACAGGAGAGCATGGAGCAACCCGCGCGATGCCGCGCCCACTCGGGCCGCTTGGCCGCGAATGCCTCCTTGCCGGGTTGCTGGTCGTAGGGCCGGCGCAGCACGTCAAGAAGCTCGTGGATGCGTGCGTAGTCACCGGCCTCCGCTTGGTCGATGGCCTCCTGGGCGAGGTAGTTGCGCAGCACGAAGCGCGGGTTGTTGGCGTTCATGCGGGCGATCCTGGCCGCGTCCGTAGTGCCGTCCTGGCGCACCCGGGCGGCATAGCGCTGGAGCCAAGCCTCGCAGCGTTCCTTGAGGGCGGGGGTGAGCGCGTTCGGGTCGTACCAGGCATCGCGCAGCGGTTCGATGTCGATGTCTTCGAGGTCCACGAGGGCGAGGTTGCGGAAGAACAGGGTCATGTCCGTTTCGGTCGCGGCGAAGAGGGCGAACAGGTCGCCGAAGAGCTGCTCGTCCTGGGCGCGGTCGCAGTGGGCGAGGCCGAGCTTGCGTGCGGTCATCGCCTCCGATTGTTCCTGGTATTGCCGCGCGAAGTCCTTAAGCACAGCCTCGAGCGGATCCGCCGCGCCAACCGCCGGCAGGATGGCCTTCGCGAGTTGGAGCAGGTTCCACTGGGCGACGGCGGGTTGCTGACCGTACCGGTAGCGGCGCGTGGCGGCGTCGGTGGTGTTGGGCGTCCAGTCGGGGTCGTAGCCCTCGAGCCAGCCGTACGGGCCGTAGTCGATGGTGAGGCCGAGCACGCTCATGTTGTCCGTGTTCATCACGCCATGTACGAAGCCGACGCGCATCCAGTGGACGATCATCGTCACCGTGCGCGCGGCGACCTCCGCGAACCAGCGCACGTATCGCTCGACCGGGTCGGAGATGTGGCCGAGTTCGGAGAAGTCCGTGGCGAGGGTGAAGTCGAGCAGCCGGCGCAGCAGCTCCGTGTCGCTGCGGGCCGCGAGGATTTCGAAGTGGCCGAAGCGCGTGAAGGACGGGGCGACGCGGCACACCACCGCGCCGGGCTCTGGTGCCGGGTGGCCGTCGTAGAGGATGTCGCGGACCACCTGCTCCCCCGTGAGGACGAGCGACAGCGCTCGAGTCGTCGGGACGCCGAGGTGGAACATCGCCTCGCTGCACAGGAACTCGCGCAGGGACGAACGCAGCACGGCCAGGCCGTCCGCGGTGCGGGAGTACGGCGTGGGCCCCGCGCCCTTGAGCTGCAGCGTCCAGCGTTCCCCCCGCGTGTTGACCACCTCGCCGAGATTGATGGCGCGCCCGTCGCCGAGCTGTCCCGCCCAGTTCCCGAATTGGTGGCCGCCGTAGCAGGTGGCGATCGGATCCATGCCAGGCAGCGTCCGGTTGCCGGCGAAGACTTCGGCGTAGTGCGCCGCGTCGCCCGGCTGCGGGGGGAGGTCGAGCAACGCCGCCGCCTCCGGCGACCAACCGATCAGGCGGGGTGCCTCCACGGCTTGTGGTTGCACCCGCGAATAGCACGCTCCGGCCACTTGGCGGCGAAAGTTCCCGGCTTCGGGGTCCGCGGGGAGTTCGGCGGCGAAACGGTTGTCGAACTCAAGCTCGTCGAGTTCGAGGGCGTGCGCTGGGGCGTTCATGGGCGCACATTCTACGGGACGGTTGGGGACGGACCCGGCTTGCGGACAAAAAAAGGGGCGCCGAAGCGCCCCAACAGGGAGGAGTACGTGGTGGCCCTTTATCCTTGCGAAAACTCCGGGTAGGCCTCGATGCCGGTCTCGGCCACGTCCGCGCCGACTTCCTCGTCCTCTTCGGAGATGCGGATGCCCATCGCGTACTTGAGGATCGCCCAGACGATCAGGCTCGCGATGAAGACCCAGCCGAAGATCCCGACGATGCCGAGCAACTGGCCGCCGATGGTGGCTTCCTCGTTGCTGAACACCACCGCGATGATGCCCCAGATGCCGCAGGTGCCGTGCACGCTGATGGCGCCGACCGGGTCGTCGATCCGGAGCTTGTCGAGGAGCACGATGGAGGCGACGACGATCAGCCCGCCGATGACACCCACGATCATCGACCAGAAGGCGGAGCCGGAGAGCGGATCGGCGGTGATGGCCACCAGACCGGCGAGCGCGCCGTTCAGCGCCATCGTGAGGTCCGCCTTACCGAACCAGACGCGCGCCAGCACGAGGGCGGCCACGAGCCCGCCGCACGCGGCGATGTTCGTGTTGACGAACACCTTTGCGACGGCGTTGGCCTCGTCGACGTTCGAGAGCTTGAGTTCCGAGCCGCCGTTGAAGCCGAACCAGCCGAACCAGAGCACGAACATGCCAAGGGTCGCCAGGGGCATGTTGCAGCCCGGAATAGCGTTCACGCGGCCGTCGGCGCCGTATTTGCCCGCCCGCGGTCCGAGCAGGAGCACGCCCGCCAGCGCCGCCGCCGCGCCGCACATGTGGACGATCCCGGAACCGGCGAAGTCGGAATAGCCGGCCTCGGAGAGCCAGCCGCCGCCCCAGGTCCACATCCCCTGCAGCGGGTAGATGAACGCGGTCATCACCACGGCGAAGCCGAGGAACGCCCACAGCTTCATCCGCTCCGCCACGGCGCCGGAGACAATGGACATGGCGGTCGCCACGAAGACGACTTGGAAGAAGTAGTCCGAGCGCGCGGAGTAGTAGGTCTCGCCGCCGCTCGCGACGACGGCTTCGGCGGTGTGCTCGGGCTGCAGCAGGAAGCCGAGGCTCGGGAGGATGCCGCCCGCCTCGGTGCCGCCGACATACATGATGTGATACCCGACGAGCAGGTACATGATGCAGGCGATCGAGTAGAGCGCGACGTTCTTGGTGAGGATCTCCGCGGTGTTCTTGGCGCGGACCATGCCCGACTCGAGCATGGAGAAGCCGCACGCCATGAACATGACGAGGACGCCCATCACCAGGAAGTAGAAGGTGTCGATGGCGTAGTTGGTTTGGATTAGGTCTTCCACTATGACTCTCCTTGGCGGGCCCGCCGCCTAGATGGCGTCGGACCCGGTTTCACCGGTTCTGATGCGAACGACTTCCCCGAGCGGCGCGACGAAGACCTTGCCGTCGCCCACCTTCCCCGTGTTGGCGGACTTGCCGATGGTCTCAAGGCATTGATCGAGCATGTCGTCCCCGACGGCCACCTCGATCTTCACCTTGGGCAGGAAATCCACGACGTACTCCGCCCCGCGGTAGAGTTCCGTGTGGCCCTTCTGGCGCCCGAAGCCCTTGACTTCGGTCACGGTCATGCCGGCCACGCCGATGTCCGAGAGCGCTTCGCGGACGTCGTCGAGCTTGAACGGCTTGATGATTGCCGTGATGAGTTTCATCTGAGTTCTCCTCTGGTCGGATCGGCGCTGCAAGCGACCACCCGCGAGCCTGCGTTGCCCTCGGAGGTACGCCGAGCGTGCCGTGGCTGCCGCCCTACAAGCTCTTCGAGATGGACAGGATGACCCGTGCCTCGCAGTCGGCGTCGCAGACATCCTCGTCGAGGTCCGTGCCGACGATGCCCACGCCGATGTCGGCCCCGGCGACCGGGAAGGTCAGGGTGATGCCGTAGTCGATGTAGCTGTCGTCGTCGCCGTTGATCTCGTCGGCGTTGTTGAAGCCGACGTGGAAGTCGAGCGCGGCGTTCTCGGTCACCGCCCAGCTATAGCCGGCGTAGGGGTAGTAGAAGGTGGGTCCGCCGTCGCCGAGATACGCGTCGGAGTAGTTGATCCCGAAGGTGAAGTCGTTGACGCCGATGGAGGCGGCAAGCTCGTTGTAGTCGAGCGCGTCGCCCTCGCTGATGTACTCGAAGCGGATGTAGCTCACGTCATAGGAGACGCCGCTGTCGCCGAACTCGCCGCCGTAGCCGACGTAGAGGTCGAGTTCCGTGCTGGTGTCGTCGCCGAAGTTCACGTTGGACATCCACGTTCCGACGTAGAAACCGGATTCCGCGGCGACGTCGAAGCCGCCCTGGATTGCCGGGTCGCGGGTGGTTTGCGACCAGCCGCGGAAGGAGTAGTCCGTGGCGATCGTGACGTTGCCCGAAATCTCGGCGGCCGTCGCCCCGAGCGCCAGGCATCCTGCAATCAGGGCCAGTATTGTCTTGCGCATTTGCTTCCTCAACCTCTCTATCCCGTTGAAATCGACTGCTTGCGAACAACGCGGACAGAGGGACGGCCTCGTGGGCCGCGGCTAAGTCGCGCCGGTCAAGCCAAGCGCCTCTCCTGCTGCACATATCGTGCCACTCGCTAGGCAAAGCCCGGAGTGTTGCAGTGCCGTTACGGCGAACGGCGGGAGGGCGGCGTTGGGGAGCGGACGTCAGCGGAGGCTAGTGCTCGAAAGGAGTGCTCGGCGTGCCCCGTTTTGGTGCGAGGCACTGGGCCGGCTTGGGCCGTGAACGAACCGAAGGCGGTGGGTCGCGGCGACAGTTTCGTGGTCGCCGCGGGAGGCGTCCCTACAGGGCGTCGGCACCGGTCTCGCCGGTGCGAATCCGCATGATCTCCTCGAGGTTGGAGACGAAGACCTTGCCGTCGCCCACCTTCCCGGTGTTCGCGGACTTGCCGATTGCCTCGATGCACTGGTCGAGCATGCCGTCGTCGATGGCGATTTCGATCTTGACCTTGGGGAGGAAGTCGACGGCGTACTCGGCACCCCGATACAGCTCCGTGTGCCCCTTCTGACGGCCGAATCCCTTCACTTCGGTCACCGTCATGCCCGACACACCGATCTCGGAAAGCGCTTCGCGCACGTCGTCGAGTTTGAATGGCTTGATGATCGCCGATATCAGTTTCACCGTGGACGCTCCTTCAGCGGCGGGTCTTGATCCCTCGGATTGTCACCCAATTGGCCCGGATTTCCCACCGCTGCCGCCGGCGCCCGCGGTCAAGTCCGGCGACCGCCGGTATTGGAGCAGTCTCCCCTCCTTCCCGCACACTTCGCACACCCCCGCCTCGCGCAGGCAGAAGGCCGCCTGCTGACCGAGACGGCGCGGGGATCCCATGGCCTCGGCGAGGTCGCGGGACGTGAAGGGATCGGGCAACCGGGCGTCTACCATGGCGAGGAGGTCCGCCATGCGCTCGAAGGTGTGGGTTTCGACGACCTCCAGCAGACGGCGGTCCACGCTGATCCAGTCCCTCCTGCGGCGGCGCCTGCCCTCGTAGGGTGCCCGGATGTCCTCGTCGATCACCATTACCACGTCCAGTGTCAGGTTCGGATGGTCGAGGAGCTTCGGGATGCTCGTGAGGGCGGCGAAGACGTCGAACGGCGAGCCGTGTTTCGGGGACTTGCGGCGGGTTGGTGGCGTGTCGGGGCTGCCGTCGTCCGACATCCCTACCGGGAGCCGGACGAGGAACCGGTCCCTCGCGATGGGATGCACGAGGGTCACCGGATGCGCCTCCAGGAGCCGGGGCAGCTTGCGGCGGAGCGGGAAGAAGGAGCCGGTCTGTATCTCGACGATGCGGTCGCCCAGGACCACGTCGGCCACGTAGCCGTCGATAGCCGTTTCGACACGGCCGGCCCGGGCGGCGTAGCGTTCCTTCAGCGCGCGGTGCAGGGACCGTTCGTTCAGTTCGCCGATGGTGCCGGGCATGCGGGTCGGTTTCGTCCGCAGGATGCCGGAGAGCTTAGCGCCCCGCGGCGCCCGTGTGCGAAGGCTCATACGTCCACGGGCTTTTGGCGCACACGATTTGGCGGAGATTACGGATACAAGCCCCCGTCCGCGGCTCTGTAGAGTCGAAGGATGGTTGAGACGCCTGAGAACACGGTGGAGCAGCGTCCCGAAGAGGGGCCTGCCGAGGCACGCCCCACGCGTTTCGTACGCATCCATAGCCGCGCCCAGAGCGGGGTCGAGGCACCGCAGGTGATGATCGAAGCCCACCGCCCCGGCGGCACGTCGGGATTCTCCGTGGTCGGCATGGCGCACACGGCCGTCCGCGAGGCCCGCGACCGCGTCAAGAGCGCGATCAAGACCATGGGTCTTGAGTTTCCAGTCGGTCAGCTCGTCGTGAACCTGGCGCCGGCGGACCTCGCGAAGCATGGCAGCCGCTTCGACTTGGCGATCGCCCTCAGCATCCTCGCTGCCACCAAGCAGATTCCCGCGCGCCACCTGGAGGATCTCGAGTTCATCGGCGAGTTGTCGCTCTACGGAGAAGTGCGCGGCGTGCGCGGGTGTTTCGGTGCTGCGCTCGCGGCTCACGAAGCCGGGCGCGGGTTGGTGTTCCCGGCACGAAACGCCGCGGAACTCGGTCCGCTGGACCACGTGCGGCTGTACCCGGTGCGCACCCTGGTGGAAGCCGTCCGGCTCCTGCGTGCCGCGAAACCGATTCCCGCCGCGCTCCCGCCGCGGCGACGGAGCATCGCCGCCGTGCCTTCGCTGAACGACGTGAAGGGCCAGTTGGCGGCCAAGCGCGCCCTGGCCGTGGCGGCGGCGGGCGGACATCACCTGCTGATGCGGGGACCGCCCGGCACCGGCAAGACGATGCTGGCGCGACGCCTGACGGGCCTTCTGCCCGCGCTGAGCCGCGCCGAGGTGGTGGAGGTGGCGAATGTCTACTCGGCCGCGGGGCGCGAACGCGCGGATCCCGAGGCGCCCCCCTTCCGCAGTCCCCACCACAGCGCGTCCGCAGCGGCGCTGATCGGGGGCGGAACGCCCCTGCTGCCGGGAGAAATCTCACTGGCCCACGGCGGCGTGCTGTTCCTCGACGAGTTGCCGGAGTTCCGGCGCGACGCCCTCGAGGCGCTGCGGGAACCCTTGGAGTCCTCCGAGGTCGTGGTCTCCAGGGTCCGGGAACGATGCCGATTCCCCGCGGGTTTCCAGCTCGTGGCGGCCATGAATCCCTGTCCGGCGGGCTTGGTCTGCGACGAGACCCGGTGCCGCTGCACGCCCCAGCAGGTGCAGCGATACCGCAACCGGTTGTCCGGCCCGCTGCTCGACCGCATCGACCTCAACATCGAGGTGGGACCGGTTCCGGAGGACGAGCTCTGGGACCGCGGGCCGCCGCCGCTCGACGAGGCGGAGCTCAGGGGACAGATCGAGGCAACCCGGGCGGCGCAACTCGCGCAACGCGGCAAGTACAACCGCGATCTGGAGGCACGCGAAGTGGAACGCCACTGCGCGCTGGATGCGGGCGGACGCCGGATACTGAAGCTCGCCGTGCAACGCTACGGCCTGTCCGCGCGCGCCATACACCGCGTGCAGAAGGTCTCCCGAACGGTGGCGGACCTGGCAGAGGCCGCATCCATCGACGCGGCGCATGTCGCCGAGGCCTTGGCCTATCGCGTCGGGTGAAGCGGGGGCGTCAGCTCCCCGTCAGATACTCGATCGCCGCGATCATCTCCTCTTCGGAGCAGGCCATGCAGGTGCCCATGGGGGGCATGGCCCCCAGGCCGGTGAGGCTGGTCTGCAACATCGCGTCCATGCCCTTGGCGAGCCGGGGTGCCCACTGCTCGGCGTCTTGCAGCAGCGGTGCGTCGCCGACGCCGGTGGCGTGGCAGGCGAAGCAGAAGCGGTCGTAGACCTCTTCGCCCGTGAGCGGGGCGGCGGCTTCGGCCACGGCAGGTGCTGCGGGGGGAGGCACCGCGATGTCGCCGCAGACGGCGTCCCCCTCCATGCACGAGCTGCCGAAGGGTGCGATGCGCGCGCGGAGCGCGTCTTCGTCGTTCGGCGCGAGGGACTCGGCACCGGACCAGACCGCGGCGAGCACGCCCGCCAATGCAAACAGTCGTTTCAAGACGCTTCTCTCCTTGGGTCTCCGGTTGGTGCTCCGTGGCTCGGGGCGGTCAGTGGTGGCCAGGGGTGGAATCGAACCACCGACACGCGGATTTTCAGTCCACTGCTCTACCGACTGAGCTACCTGGCCCGAGGGCGGCGAGCCGCGTATTAAAGCGATTGCGGGGGGACCGGTCAATGCGGTGAATCGGCCTCATCGGCCTCCGCCAATGCCTCCGCGATGCGCAACACGGCACGGCAGAGACGCTCCGTGCGGTCGAGATCGATGGTGTCCGGCCACCGGTCGTCCGGGTGATGGAACCAGCGCTGTTGGCCGAGCAGGGACACGTACCGGCCACCGCCGTCGAAGATGTTGTGGGCCTCGCCGACCGGCGCGCTTCCCGCCGGGGTGACGCTGTCCGGTGGCACGCCTTCCGTCTGGAACGCATCGAGTCCCAGGTTCAGGAACTCCGGCGACGCTTGGTAGCGCGTACGGCCGCCGGTGGCGGCGAAGTTCGCCCCGAGGTGAATCCAGGCGTGTGCCTCGGCGGCGAGGGAGGGATGCGTCCGCAGATGGTGGGCGAGGCCGGCATGGCCGAGTTCGTGGCCGGTGGTCGCGACGAACCTCACCGGGCGCGGGGCCGGGGTGGCGGCGAAGCGGCGCAGGCACTCAAGCCAGGCTGCGATACCGCCGCCGCGTTCCGCGGTGCAGGTCCACCAGGCGCTGCGGGGCGTGAGGACGACTAGCGGCGCGAGGTCTTCGCCGGTGCCCGGAACCGTGGCCAGCACGTTGCGGACGGTCGTGGATTCGAGGGTCGCATGGGCGGTCAGCCGCGCTTGGGCACGGGCGCGGGCGGCCTCCTCCAGCCACCGGCGATGCTCGCTCGCGACCTGCAACACCGGCGGACCGAAGGGGCGCCCATAACTCGGGGCATTCAGGAGCGCCAGGCCGGGCACGGTCCCGTCGGTCCCGGAGTGGGCGACGATGCCGGTGGCACCGCCCCGGCGCGCCTCGGCCATGCGCCGCGAGGCGGGGTCGGCGGCGGTCGAGGTGAAGGACGTAACGCCGATGTGCTCGCCGTTTTCCTCGAGGGGCGACAGCGGTGCGGAAACCCCCTTGGCGTCGGTCAGTCCACCGTCGAAGAGCGGCACGCCCTCGGCCCGGTGCCCGTCACATGTGACCGAGCACTCGTGCAACACGCGGCGCTCGAAGGGGAATGCCTCCAGATGCGGCTCGGCGCCGGCGGCCCGGACGGCTTCGGCAAGCCACTCGGCGGTGGCGTGGTCGCCCTCGGTGCCCGTGCGGTGGTCGCGGATGGCGTCCCAGCCGCGGATGTCGGCTTCGATGCGTGCTTGCATGACGCTGCTCCCCGGCGCTCGACCGAACGCCTCTGTTAGTCCAGATCCTGCACCAGGGCGTCCCGCACCTGTGCGCCGACTTCGACGCGGTAGGGCAGTGCCTCGTGATCGATGCCCATGGCGAGGTCGGCGCCGGCCTTGAGCGCGTCGATCAGCGCGGCCCCCAGCTCGAAACGCAGGAAGTGGACGGCGGCGGTGCGGTCGTCGGTGCTGCGCTCCATGTCCTCGTTCGCGGCGGCGAAGACGCGCCCGTATCCAACCGCCTCGACCCAAACCCGATGCTCGATGCCGGGCATCCGGGCCAGGGCGCGGCGCCGCTCGTCGGCGTCCTGGTACTCCAACAGGAGCGTCGCTTTCCAGTTCGTGCCGTCGGGGATCAGGGGGTTGTAGGCCGCGATCTCGTCCTCGATCTCCGCGCCCTCGAAGATGCGTTCGGCGCGCAGCATCTCCTGGACCTGATAGTGCATGGTCAGGAAGTCCTCGAACAGGAGCGTCGCATGGGGGCCGAGGGATACGCGCCGGTTGCGCTTGTGGGCGAGCACCCGCGCGCGGAACGCCGGTCGTTCCTCCGCGTAGCGTTCGAGGCTCCACAGCGCGGCGCGCTCGAGCTTGCGCATCAGATGCCGTAGGCCCTGCGCACCATCGAGATGGGATGCACGGCATCGGAGCCATCCTCCATGCCGTGCGCGATCATGCGTCCGGCGAGGGGGCAGTCGGAGCCGTAGAGGTCCGGTTCCGCCCCGCGCACGCGGTTCACGACGGGACGGGCGATCTTGCGCGCGGCCTCGAAGGTCTCGGACTTCACCGCGTACGTGCCGTCGTGGCCGGAACAACGCTCGATGAACGTGACCTCCGTGCCGGGGATGGCGGCGAGGAACTCCCGCGTCTTGGCGCCGGCGTTCTGTACGCGCTGATGACAGGCCGCGTGGTAGGCCACCTTGCCGAGGGGCGCCTGGAAGTCCGTGCGCACCAACTCCTCCCGGCCGCGCAGCGCGAGATACTCGAAGGGATCGAAGAAGCGCTCGGCGACCCGGGCGACATCCGGTTCCTCCGCGAACAGGAGCGGCAATTCCTGGCGGTACATCAGCGTGCACGAGGGGATGATGGACATTAGGTCGTAGCCATCCTCCACCGCCTCCACCAGCGTGGGCAGGTTGCGTTCTTTCAACCCGGCCACGGTGTCGAGGTCGCCGAGCTCTAGCTTCGGCATGCCGCAGCATTGCGCACCGTGCAGCACGCGCACGGGAACGCCGTTGTGGTTCAGCACGGCCACGAGATCCTCGACGGCCTGGGGTTCGTGGTGGCCGTAGCAGGTGGTGAATACGGCGACCTTCCCGGTGGTCGTGGCCGAAGGCTTGACCTCGAGACCGTCGCCGGCCTCGGCGGGGACGCGCCGCTTGAGCTTGCGCCCCTGGAGGCGGGGGAGAGGGGCTTCGGGGTGGATGCCGAGCCGGCCGCCGAGACGGCGCAGGGGCCGACTCGCGGCGGCCGCATTGGCGAGCGGGGCCACCACCGGTAGGGCCGCCGCGTCGAACAACGGTCGGGTGCTCGTGATGAGGCGGTCGCGCCAACGGGTCTTCGCATCCGGATCGGCGAACCGTTGCGCCTTGGCGCGGAGCATCAGGTGCGGAAAGTCCACCGCCCACTCGTGGGGCGGCAGGTAGGGGCACTTGGTCTCGGCGCACAGGTCGCACAAGTAGCAGTGGTCCACCACCTTGCCGTAGTCGGCCTTGTCGACGCCGTCGACCTCGAAGGTGTCGGATTCGTCCACCAGGTCGAAGAGGGTCGGAAACGCCTGGCAGAGATTCACGCAGCGGCGGCAGCCGTGGCAGATGTCGAAGACGCGCTCCATTTCGGCCTCGAGCGCGGCGCGGTCGCGGAATTCCGGGCTGCGCCAGTCGATCGGCTGGCGTTCGGGCGCTTCGAGACTGCCTTCTCGCGTGGGCATGGGGCGGACAGGGGGCCGCGTGCGGCCCCCCTCAATGGAAGGTTCGGCCGAGCCCTACTCGACCGAATCCAGCGCCTTCTGGAAGCGATTCGCGTGGCTGCGCTCGGCCTTGGCGAGGGTTTCGAACCAGTCGGCGATCTCGTCGAAGCCCTCGTCCCGGGCCGTCGAGGCCATGCCGGGGTACATGTCCGTGTACTCGTAGGTCTCGCCCGCGATGGCGGCCGCCAAGTTGTCCTTGGTCGTCCCGATGGGGAGCCCGGTGGCGGGATCGCCGACGGCTTCCATGTACTCGAGGTGGCCGTGGGCGTGGCCGGTCTCGCCTTCCGCGGTGGAGCGGAAGACGGCGGCGACGTCGTTCTCGCCCTCGACATCCGCCTTCTGGGCGAAATAGAGGTAACGGCGATTGGCCTGGGATTCCCCGGCGAACGCATCCTTGAGGTTCTGCAGGGTCTGGCTGTCGTTCAGGTCCATGTGCGGCGATCTCCTTGGGCTTGTCTGGTTGCCGTCAAGTATACGAGTTTGATGCGGCAGTTCCATGCGTCGGGGCGTTGCGCGACGGCGCTTCTCGTGCTGGCGGGATGCGGTGCCGACGCGTCCACTTCCGCCCGTGGCGCGGGTGTAGAATCCGCGGCCCCCACCGCTCCCCGCTTGGACCGACGATGCACCGCAACCGCGGCGTCGGGACGGAACTCCGCGCCCTCGGCGTGCTGGCCGGACCGATCATCCTGACGCAGCTCTCCCAGATGGGCATGGGCGTGGTGGACGCCATCATGGCCGGGCGCGTGAGCGCCGTGGACTTGGCCGGCATCGCCCTCGGCGGCAATTTCTACTGGCCGGCGATGCTCCTGCTCTCCGGGATCGCGATGTCCGTTGCCCCGCTGGTCTCGCAGATGCACGGGGCGGGACGGGAGGAGGAGGCCGGCGAGGTGGTCCGCCAGGCACTTTGGATCGCGCTCGGCGGCGGGCTGCTGATGGTCGGGGCGATGCAGTTCGGCGAGACGGCGTATCGGCTGATCGGCGTCGATCCGGCGGCCATTCCGGTCGCGGCGGCCTATCTCTCGGCCATGAGTTTCGGCCTGGTGCCCGTGCTCGGCTACTTCGTGCTCCGCAATCTCTGTGACGGCATGTCGTGGACCACCCCGGCGATGGTGGTCGCCCTCTCGGGGCTCGCCCTGAAGGTGCCCCTCAACTATCTCTTCGTGTACGGAGGGCTGGGCATCCCCGCAATGGGCGGCGTGGGCTGCGGCGTGTCCGGGGCCATTGTCATGTGGTGCGAGTTCCTGGCGATGGCCGGCATCGTGCGGTATTCCCGGGTGAAGCGGGCCGGCACGTTCTCGCGCATTTCCGCGCCCGACTTCGCCCTCATCTGGCGGCTCATGCGCCTCGGGCTCCCCATCGGCATCACCATCTTCTTCGAGGTGGCGGTCTTCTCCGTGGTCACGCTCCTGATCGGCCGGCTCGGGGTCGAGGCGGTCGCCTCGCACCAGGTGGCGTCGAACGTCGGCGGGATCACCTTCATGGTGCCCCTGGCCCTCGGCATGGCGGCGACCATCCGGGTGGGCTACAACGTCGGCGCGAACGACTATCCCGGCGCCCGCCGGTCGGCCTTCGTCGCGGTCGGAGCGTCGGCCGTGTTCGCCGTCGTGGCCGCGGGCGTCCTGCTCGGGCTCCGGCACGACATCGTCGGGGCCTACACGACGGACCCCGCCGTCATCGAGATCGCCGCCGGGCTGCTCCTGTTCGTGGCGCTCTACCAGTTCGTCGACGACACCCAGGTTACCGCCATGGGCGCCCTGCGCGGCTACAAGGACGTGCGCGCGCCGATGCTCACCGCGCTCGTCGCCTACTGGGTGATCGCCCTGCCGGTCGGGGCGGTGCTCGGCTTCGGCCTGCTCGGCACCGTGGCCTGGGGCGTCGAGGGCTTCTGGGTGGGCCTCGTCGTCGGGCTCGCCGTGGCGTCGGTCGTCCTGCTCGCCCGGCTCGGTTGGCTCTCCCGGAACGAACGCCGCATTCGCGTGTTCGCGCTGGGCTGAAGGCCCGTCGCGGGTTACTTCCTGGCGAACCAACGCCCGAGCCGGTGATCGAGCGCCAGCTTGCCGCCGCCCGAGAGGAGTAGCGGGACGAACATGAACAGGTAGATCACGGGCAGTTTGTAGTTGCCCGTGCAGTAGCCGTCCGCGCACTTCTCGCTGATGCGGTAGCCGTCGAAGAACTCCCCGAGGGAGCCGATGCCGACCGTGCGCCACGCACGCTCGCCGTCGATCACCTCGGCGACCTCCGGTAGATGCGCCGCGTAGATCGCGACCAGCGTGATGACGATGAGGCTGGCGGCCACGTAGCGGGTGGCGAGGCCGACGATGAGCAGGGCGGCGCCGACCAGTTCGAACCAGGTCGCGAGGAACCAGTTGACCTCCACCGGCAGGATCGAGAACGGGAAGGGGAACTCAACGGAGCCGAACCAGTTCCTGCCGTGGTACTTCGTCAAGCCGCTGGTGAAGTACTCGTACCCGAGCAGCAGCCGCAGCATCAGGAGCGAGACGTAGCCGCCGGCGACGGTGAGACGGCCGCGCAGGCGGGCCTCGAACTTGAGCAAGGGTGCGAGGGATGATTCCATTCCGGTGGCCTGCTTGGGGGATGCCGTAGGTTGCCCAACGTCTCCGCTCTTGTCGATGGACCCGCGCGCGCCTGCTTCGCGCGCCTCGATCCCGGCCTGCCGGAGGATTGGCGCGCCTTGGCGGCGACCCTGGCGGCACGCTGGCGCGACGATGTGCCGGCGCGGGTTGCGCTCGCCGGAGGCCAGGGCGCGGGCAAGTCGACGCTGGCGCGGGCGATCGTCGCCGCGTGCGCGCACTTCGATCTCCGGGCCCTGGCGTTGTCGATCGACGACTTCTATCGCACCCGGGCGGAACGGCAGCGGCTGGCCGAGGCGGTGCATCCGCTGCTCGCCACCCGGGGCCCTCCCGGGACCCACGACATGGACCTCTGCGCGTCGGTCCTGGATGCCTTGGCCCGTCCGGAAGAGGCGGCGATTCCGGTCTTTGACAAGGGCGTGGACGACCGTTCCCCCAGCCCGCGTTTGGTGATGGGCCCGGTGGATGTCGTGCTGCTGGAGGGGTGGTGCGTGGGTGCCCGCCCGCAACCCCCGGACGCACTGCGGACGCCGGTGAACGCGCTGGAGGCCGAAGAGGACGTGGCCGGACGCTGGCGCGCCCACGTCAATGCCGCGCTGGCCGACGCCTACGCAGGCGTGTTCGGGAGCTTCGACGGCCTGATGTTCCTGCGCGTCCCCAACCTTGCGGCCGTGCGGCGCTGGCGGCTTGAGCAGGAGTCGGAACGGCCGCCCGGCCAACGCCTCGGACCCGAACAGATCGAGCGCTTCGTCGCCCACTACGAGCGGCTCACGCTCTGGATGCTGGAGGACCTGCCCGCGCGGGCGGACGTGCTGGTCGAGCTGGACGAGGCGCATCGGGTGCGTACGGTGCTGCTGGACCGGGTCTGACGCGAGCCCGATTCAGGCTCGGTTCAGACGCTGGGCGCGACACTGCTCGGGACATTCCTCGTTCGCCGCCACCGCCCCGCGAGTGGTGTCGGCGAGGGGTACAATCCCGTGCGGGAGAGCGAGAACCGGCAGAGGCAAAAGACAGTGCGAACGGCCAGCAAACGCCCTGGACGCGCCGGCGCGACGGCACTGCTCCTGGCAACGCTTGCCCTGTACCCCGCGGCGGTCGCCGATGCCGCGGAGGGCGCGGCGGTGCGCCGGGCCGGCAACTTCGCGGCCACCGAACGGGCCGGCATCAGCAAGGAACAGGCGGTGGGCGAGGTGCGGCGCCAATTCGATGGGCGGATCCTCTCCGCCACGGCCGTCGAGCGTGGCGGGAGGTTGGGCTTCCGCGTCCGGCTGCTGACGGACGACGGCCGCGTGCGCAACGTCTACGTCGATAGCGCCGGGGTGACGCCGGAAGGCTGACCATGCGCGTTCTCCTCGTCGAGGACGAAATGCTCCTCCGGGCGCAGATCGACAGGTTCCTCCGGGACGCGGACTTCGTCGTTGATCGGGCGTCGGATGGCGAGGAGGGCCTGTACTACGGCAACGAGTACGACTACGACGTGGCCGTGATCGACATCGGCCTGCCGAAACTCGGCGGCCTCGACGTGATCGCGCGGCTGCGGGCGGCGGGCCGGGACTTCCCGATCCTCATCCTGACGGCGCGCGGCGACTGGCAGGACAAGGTGACGGGCCTGGAGACCGGCGCGGACGACTACCTGACCAAGCCCTTCCACATGGAGGAACTGCTCGCCCGGCTGAACGCCCTCATCCGCCGGACCCGTGGCCACGCCTCCCCGGTGATCTCCGCGGGCGCCCTGGTCCTCGACACCGGGCAGAAGTCCGTGCGCGTCGGGGGAGCGGCGGTCGAGTTGACGGCTTTCGAGTACCGCGTCCTGGAGTATCTGGCGATGAACGGGCCGCGCGTGGTCTCCAAAACGGAGCTCACGGAACACCTGTATGAGCAGGACTTCGACCGGAACAGCAACGTCATCGAGGTGTTCGTTGGCCGGCTGCGCAGGAAGCTCGATCCCGACGGGGCGTCGCAGCCGATCCGCACCGTCCGCGGGCAGGGGTATCGGTTTGCGCCGGAGGGATGAACGCGGTATGCCCAAAATACCCCGGAGCGCACTAAGCCTACAGACGCGGCTGATGGTGACGGTGGCCGTCGTGCTCGGGACGTTCCTCGCGTTGACGGCGTGGGTGCTCGAGCGGACCTTCGCCGCGACCGTGCTCTCCGGGGCGGAGCAACAGATGCGCCAGGTGGTCTACGGGCTGCTCGGCGCGGCGCAGGACCAAGGCGGCACCCTTCGGTTTTCGGACGAACTGGGCGATCCCCGGCTGTCGATGCCGGACTCGGGCCTCTATGCCCACGTGGAGGCCGCGGACGGAGACGCCGTCTGGCGCTCGCCGTCGCTTCTCGTCACCGGGATCGACGCGCCCCCCGGGCGACGGCCGCGCCCCGGCAGCGACAGCTTCGAGGAGGTGGCGGGCACGGCCTCGCCGGCCGGGCTCTTTCGCTACGCCTACACGGTCGTCTGGGAGGCCGCCGAGGATGCGGAACTGACGTTCTGGGTGTGGGCCGACCAAGCGCCCTTCCGGGCGGACATCGCACGTTTCCGGCGTGATCTGGGGCTTGGCCTCGTCGGGGCGACGTTGTTGCTCGTCGTCGCGCAGATGGCGGGGCTACGGTGGGGATTGCGGCCCGTGCGGCGGATGACGGGCCGGATCGGCGCGCTGCAGGCCGGGGAGCGCGGAGACATCGGGCTGGATTACCCGCGCGAACTCTCGGGCCTGGCCGGCACCCTCAATCGCTTCGTCGAGCGGGAGCGGGACAATAGGGAGCGCTATCGCCGGGCGATGGGCGATCTGGCGCACAGCCTCAAGACGCCGATCACGGTGCTGAGCAATGCGAGCGTCACCTTGGCCCCGGAGGAACAGCGCCTCTTCGCGGAACAGCTCGAGCGCATGGAGAACACCGTCGCGCACCAGCTCTCCCGCGCCACGGCCCTGCGGCCCGTCGTGCCCCGGGAGACCGTGGAGGTCGGGCCCCTCGTGGAACGGCTGCGAAGCACCCTCGACAAGGCGTATGCCGACAAGGGCGTCACCGTGGCGACGTCGGGCACCGCCCACGTCCGGGGTGACGAGCGCGACCTGTTGGAGATGCTCGGCAACCTGTTGGAGAACGCTTACAAGTACTGCCGGTCGGGCGTGCGCGTCGCGGTGCGGGACGGGGCCAGCGCCTGCGTGGTGGTCGAAGACGACGGCCCCGGGGTACCGGTCGAGGCACGGGGCCGCGTGTTGGAACGCGGGGCCCGGGCCGACTCCGCGCACGCCGGACAGGGCATCGGACTTGCGGTGGTGGTCGAACTGGCCGCGGCGTACGAGGGCCGGCTGGAGATCTCCGACAGCGACCTCGGCGGTGCGCGGGTGACCTTGGAGATACCGCGGGCGTAACAAACAGCCCGGGTGCTTCAGCCGTCGACGACCTGGCGGACCGCCGCGAAGAAGCGTTTCCGAAGATCGGACCCCTCGTCCAGCCCGCCCGCGTGACCGCACCACCGGGCGAGGAGCGCCTCGACATCAACGGCCGCGCGCTCGCGCACGCCGATTCCGCCTTGGAGCCGCGCCATCTGGACCTCCAGCCGCAACTCCTGGTCGCTCTCCGGCGATTCCGTCCCGGCGCCGACTTCCGCCTCGATGGTGACGCGGCGCAGCGCTTCCTCATCGGACTCCGCCGCTTCTGGGGAGAGCCGGGCCGCGAATAGATCGCGAAGGTCTCCGGCGCGCCCCTCCCAGTCCGCCGTCGAGGCGTCCTCGCGCTCGATCCGTGCGAGTTCCGCGTCCAGGGCGTCGATCCGGTCCACGCGCGCGAGCTGCTCGATGATCGGTTGGCGGTTCCGCCGCAGCGTGACTTCCCGCTCCAGCTCGGAGAGCGCCCGCTCCAGGCGCCGGTCGATGTCCCTGGGCAGACGCCCGAGCGACTCCACCCTGCGCCGGTACTCGGCCACCCGGCGGGGATCGGTCGGGGCCGTGGTCTCCGCCGCGCGTTCCGCCTCGATCTCGTCGATCAGCACGTGCGCGTCGGCGACGGCCGCCGTGGTGCGCGAACGGCGCTCGTCGCGCTGGGCGTCCCGGGCCTGGAACACGTCGTCGCAAATGCCGCGAAACTCCTTCCAGAGCTGCTGGTCCGCCCGCCGCGGGGTGGTGCCCACCTGCTTCCAGTCGGCCTGCAGCCGCTTCATGAGGTCGATTTGCGCGGTCAGTGGCCCGTCGTCCTCCACGGCTTGGCGGGCCGCGTCGACGATGGCCTGCTTGGCCGCGACGTTGCCGTCCCATTCCACCTTTAGGTGCCCGTAGATCGCGTCGGTGACGGCCTTGAAGCGCTTGTCGAGCTTCTTGCCGGGCGACCGGTCCACGGGATGGTAGCTACGCCATTCCGCGCGGGCCTGCCGCAGGATATGTTCGACGCCCCGGTAGTCGGCGTTGTCCCAGTCGTTCTCCGCCACGAAGGCCTCGAGCTGGGTGCAGATGGTCTCCCGCTGCTCCAGGTTGAAGCGGCGTTCTTCGGCGAGGGCGGAGAAGTGCCGGCGGCACGGCTCGAACGCGCGGTCGGCGGCGGTGTTGAAGCGATCCATCAGTGCGCGGTCGGCCGCGGAACGGATCCGGCCCAGCGCCCGGACGCGGCCACGCAACTCCTTGATGCGCGCCATCTGGGCATCCGGGGCCAGGGGCGTGTCGGCGATGGCCTCGATCTCCTCGCACAGGGTCTCCCGCTTGCCGCGCTCGGCGAACGACTGCCAGTCGGCGAGTTCCCGCAGCCGGGCCGAGCGGCTCCCGAGCCGACCCGCCGGGCCGTCCTGGGCGGACCGGGGGAGGCGGTGAATCCATCGATTTGCTTCCGCCTGCAGGCGGTTGGCCTCGTTCACCTCCCCGGCCTCGACGGCTTGTTCCATGGCCTCGATGGCGTTGGCGATCTCGTCCTGGATGGCGGAAAAAGCCTCGTGCCACTTCTCGTCGAGGGCGCGCAGCTCCCGTTCCCGGGCGGACACCTCGTCCATCCATCGCGGACGCGGAACGTCCTCCGGCCAGTCCGCCGCCGCGACCAATTCCGCCGCGCGTGCGGCGATGCGGCGCGACTCCCCCTGACGCCGCCAGACCGCCGCGTAGTCCTCGTCGGTCTCGGGTGGCTTGAAGGTGGTGTCCACGGCGAGCACCGCATCCGCGTCCGCGCGCCGCGCGTTGGCCCGCTCGAGGGCGTCGATCAACGCATGGGCGCGGTGGTAGCGGTCGCGGAACGCGCGGGCCTCGGGGTCCGCGGGCGGTTCGCGGTCGGCATGTTCGCTCCAGCGGGCCTGCAGCTCCCGCAGCCGGGCCGTGATGTCGGTGGTCTGCGTATAGGCATCCGGATCGTCGGCGATGCCCTGTTCGAGGGAGGCGAGATCGGCCAGAAGACTGTCGAAGGACCTGAGGGCGAGCCCGTCCTCGCCGGTCGGGGGCCCCGCCGGCGCGGTGAGTTCGGGCAGGCGGAAGCGCGAGCGCAAAGCCTCGACCGGCGCGCCGGGATCGTTGAAGGGTTCGAGGGCCTGGGCATTGCCCTCCAAACCCTCCGTCAGGGTGTTCCACTCCCGCCGCAGCACGTCGCAGCGTGCCGCGAGCTGCGGATCGTCGGCCCGCACGCGCTCCGCGGAGGCGATCAGGGACTCGGCGCGCGCGGCGAGTTCGTCCCGCTCCTGGCGCAGCCGCTTGAGTTCGGCAAGGCGTTCGCGCGCCAAGCGGTGGACGGCCTTGTCGCGGGTGCGCGCCGCCTGTTCGAGCGCCGTCAGCCAAGCCTCGTCGTGGACGCTCCGGGCGATCGACAAGCGGGCCTCGATGTCCGGCACGCCGAGGAGCGCCCGTGCGCCTGCCCCGGGATCGCCGATCGCCACGAGGGACTCCGGCGCGGGCTGCCGCCGGAACCGGGCAATGGTGACCTCGCGATGGCGCGCGAAGGCATGGTCGGTGCCGAGGTCCGCCAAGCGGTCGGCAACGGCGGCAACGGTGGCCGCGCGTTCGGCCGCCAACGCAGCTTCGAGGAGGGCTCCGAGGGTGTCGGGCGCGTCGATCCGCACGATGGCGGCGGCGCGTACCTGCGGGTCAGCGTCGTCTTGGGCGACCTTCTCGAACGTGCCCTGTTCGGATGCGTCGAGGGCGAGCACGGCCTCGCGGCGGCGCGCGGCGTCCGCGTCCGTCAGCTTCGGCTTGCGTCTGAACCATCTCGACAGCATGGACTCGCTCCGTCATGGGGCGGTGACCGGCGCTTGGCGTTCGGCCGGCGCCGGCGGGGCCGGTTGGCGCGTTCCCGCGCGGCAATGGGGCGGGCTATAGGGAGTTGTGGGTCCCATCGCAGAGGGGCTTCCCATTGCTGTGCTTGCATCCGCAGAAATACAGCGTCCGAGCCGCGTCCGCCTCGTAGGGCATCGGCGTGAACTCGGTGCCCTGGTGCGATCCATCGCAGAACGGCTGGTTGGCGCTCTTGCCGCACGCACACCAGAAGTACTTGCGCCCGGCCTCGACTTCCACGGGAAACGGGGCTTTCTGGGCGATGTTGGGGGTTGCCATGACGACTCCTTGCGTTCCTTTCTTCTGCGCCTTCTCTGTCCCGGCGGGATGCGCATCCGCACGATCCGCCGGTCCGCTGGCTCCCGTCACTTTAACCGGAAACGCCGCGCCGGGGGGAGTGGAGTTAGCGATGGGGAGATTCCGGGACCGGAGGCCGTGATAGTAGTATGGCCGCTCACGCCTCGGGGGGACGAGCGATGGCACGATGGGACAGGGACGCCGCGCCCACGATACCGGACTGGTTCTGGCGGGCGGTGGAGGCCGAGCGGGACACGAACACCGTCGAGGTGGAGGAATGCGACGTCTTCTACCGGACCTGGGGCGAAGCCGGAAAGCCGGGAGTGCTGTTGATTCACGGCATGAACGCGCATAGCGCCTGGTGGGACTTCATCGCCCCCCAACTCCTGGACGAGTACCGGGTTGCGGCCATGGACCTGACGGGCATGGGCGACTCGGACTATCGCTACGCCTACGACGCGGCGACGTACGGCGCCGAGATCGTCGGCGTCTGCGACGCCGCGGGCTTCGACGACAACGTGGTGGTGGTCGGCCATAGCTTCGGCGGGATGATGGCGGCGAAGGCGGCGAATCGGTTTCCGGACCGTTTCGGCGCCCTCGTGCTGGTGGATTCGGGCATCCGCCATCCGGACGAGCCCCTCAAGGATCCGGGGGTGCTGATGGGCGGCGGCCGTGCCAAGGCCTACCCGGACCGGCGCTCCGCCGAGGGCCGCTTCCGGCTCTACCCGCCCCAGCCGTGCGAGAACCGCTACATCGTGGAGTACATCGCCAAGCAATCGTTGATGCGGGTGGATGGCGGCTGGGCCTGGAAGTTCGACGAGGAACTGCCGCTGACGCTGAAGGACGGCGAGCGGCAGCCGGAGGACTACGACGCCCTACCCCTGCCCGTGGGCATCATCTACGGGAAGGAGAGCGAGTCCTTCAGCGCCCGCACGCTGGAATACATGCTCGAACTGCTCGGCCCGGACGTGCCGGTGGCGGGTCTAGAGAACGCGCAACACCACGTCTTTCTCGATCAGCCGCTGGCATTCGTTGAAGCGTTGCGGGACATGCTGACGACGCTGCGGGGGCGCATCGCGGCGTCTTGACGCAAGGGTCGCTGCTCAGTGCGTCGGGGGAGTGCGCAGGAAGCCGTGCTCGCCGGGGTCGCCGCCGGCCTCCCGCGTGCGCAACAGCCGTTCGATCCGCCCCTGTAGCCGATCCACCTTGCGGGCCGCCTTGCGCCGCGCCAAGCCCTGGGACCAGCGGGAGAACGGCAACAGGTCCGCGTTGCCGAGTCCGTCGATGACGACGAGGCGGAGGGCACCGCCCGGAAGCCGGCGGACCACGATGTTGTGGAGGAGCAGCTCCCGGGAGGGCACGCGCTCGCGGAGCCAGTAGGCGATGAACTCCGCGAGGGCGGCTTCCAAGGCGGTGTCGAGCCCCCGCTCCCAGACGTACTGTTTGAGGGGCGTGGCGATCGCGCCGTCGCCGTGCCGGATCAGATCGACGCTTACCCCCCGTCCTAGGTCGGTTTCCACCCAGCCGAGGAAACGCGGCACGAACGCCCGTAGCGAGTCTCCCACGCGCTCGTGCAGGTCCGTCAGCGTGCGTGCCTCCACGCGGTTGTCGTCGAAGCTCGCGGCCGGCTTCAGACGCCCCTTCAAGCCCTTGCGCCGCCGCTTGGCGGCCAGGTTCACGTCCGGCCGGGGCACCTTGATGCAGACGTCGGGCCGCTCGGGATGCACGTAGCATAGGCGGTTGCCGCCCCGGGCGAACGGGGTCTCGGGGGTGAGCCGGATCAGGTCAGCCATGCGTAGGGGTGGCTGAACGGCTGCTCCATCGCGGCCTCGACGATGTAGCGCGCGTACAAGGTCGCGTTCAGCGATTCGTGAAAGAAGCGCCGCGTGTTGGCGGCCCAGGCGCGGCGCTTGGCGTCGTCTTCGCGGAAGTCCACGACGGCCGCGAGGAGCTCCTCCCGCGTCCGCCAGTAGACCAGCGTCTCTGGTGGAAACAGCGTGTCGAAGCCGTTGTCGGCATGGGTGAGCACCAGCAGCCCGTTGCCGCCCATCTGCGCCATGCGGGCGGAGGAGTACCAGTGGTGGCCTTCCTGGCGGTTCAGGTTCAGCCCCATCTTCGACGCGGCGAGCGCGCGGTCGTAGTCGAGGCCCCACACGCCCGGATTGCCGAAGCTGCCATGAATGCGGAAGACGAGATCCGCCGGCAGGGCGTCCCGCAGCCAGCCGACCAGGGCGAGCCGGTCCGTGTGCGCGTTGCTCTTGCCGCAGAAGACGAGGTCCACGGGCAGGTCTGCGGCGGCGGACGCATCGAAGCGTTCGATGGTCGGATCCACCGGGTTCGGCATGTGGTGGAGGCGGATGCGCGTTCCCCCGAAGAATCGTTCGAGTTCGCGGACCCCGGTGGAGACGAAGACCGCGTCCACCACCTCGGCGCGGTGGCCGATGCGCGCCGCGTTCTCCGGCACGAACAGGGGATCGTTGTTGCAGTGGACGATGACGACGCCCGGGTGTCGGCGGCGCAGTTCGGCCAGCGTCTGGTTCGTGATCACGTTGCAGTGCCCGGCGATCACGAGGTCCGGCTCGACCGCTTCCGCCATCTCCAGCAAGCGCCGGTTCGCGCGGCGGCGGCCCACGGGACGGAGTCCGAAGGGCGCCTCGAAGGCCGCCACGTCGCGGTCGCTGAAGCCGTGGACGCCGTGCCCCGCCTTGACGAGGCCGAGCTCGAGCTTCCGCGCCCAACTCACCCGCGTGGCCCCGTACTTGCGGAGCTGCTGGTGCGCGATGTGCAGGATGCGCATGGCCGTACAATACCTTGATCGTCGTGGGCGGGGCAGCAGATGGCAGCGGGACCGAGAGTGGTGCTGACGCGGGCGTGGCCGGCGGAGGTGGAGTCCTATCTGGGGGAGCGTTACGACCTCGTATGCAACGAGGCGGACGCCCCCATGGACGAAGCCGCCCTGAAGGACGCCCTGGCGACGGCGGATGCGCTATGCCCTACGGTCACGGACCGGATGCATGCCGGCATCTACGACGGCGTCGACGTGCGCGTGCGCATCCTCGGCAGCTATGGCGTCGGCTTCGACCACATCGACCTCGAGGCGGCGAAGGCGCAAGGCATCGCGGTCTCCAACACCCCGGAAGTGCTGACGGACTGCACCGCCGACATCGCGATGACCCTGCTCCTCACGGCGGCCCGGCGCACGGGGGAGGGGGAGCGCCACGTCCGGGCCAAGGCCTGGGTTGGGTGGCGGCCGACGCACATGATGGGCACCCGGGTGACGGGCAAGACCATCGGCCTCGTCGGCTTTGGACGCATCGGGCGCGCGGTGGCCCGGCGGGCGCATCACGGCTTCGGCATGAACGTGCTCTACCACGATCCCTATCCGGTCTCCGAGGAGGCCGCGGCGGAGGTCAGCGCCACCGCCTGCGGAACGCTTGAGGAGTTGCTCGGCGCGTCGGACTTCGTGTCGCTGCACTGCCCCTCGACGCCGGAGACGCGGCACCTGATGAACGCCGAGCGCATCGCGTGCATGCAGCGTCACGCGATTCTCGTGAATACGTCTCGGGGGGACGTGGTCGACCAGCTTGCCCTCGCCCGAGCCCTCGGCGGCGGAACGCTCGCGGGCGCGGGGCTCGATGTTTACGAGGGCGAACCGAACGTGCCGGACGAGTTGATCGCCCTTGAGAACGCGGTGCTGCTGCCGCATCTCGGCAGCGGTTCGCTGGAGACGCGCATCGCGATGGGGATGCGGGTCGCGGAGAATCTCGAGGCGTTCTTCTCGGGCACCGAGATGCCCGACCGACTGGCTTGAAATCCTCGTACTGGCTGACACGGAGAAAACAATGAAGAGAATCGCATGGCTCGCGACCGGCGTGCTCGCCGCGCTACAGGGAGCATGGGCTGCCGAGATCGACGCGAAGGTCGAAGCCGCGGTTGCCTCGGACATCCGCACGGAGGACGAACGGGCGCGGGACGCGAACCGCAAACCGCTGGAAACCCTGCAGTTCTTCGGCCTCACCGGCGACATGGACGTGCTCGAACTCGTGCCCGGCGGCGGCTGGTACACGAAGATCCTCGCGCCGGTGCTGGCCGAGAATGGCAGTCTGGCGGTGGCCATGGGCGGCCGCTTCGTCGCGCCGGTGCTGGAACAGGGCGGCTGGGATGTCGAGGTGATCGAGACGGGCACGTTCTCCCCGATCGAGGGCAGCCCGCTCTTCAGCATGGACGGGCTCGACTTCGGCGAGGCGCGGTTCGACCTCGTGCTGACCTTCCGCAACCTGCACAACTTCGACGCGGAGACCCGGGACGCGATGAACGCCGCCGTCTCGCGCGCGCTCCGCCCGGGTGGCCGCTACGGCGTGGTGGACCACACCCGCCGCCACATGCAGTCGGACACCGACGAGAACTGGCGGAGGATGGATCCCGTGCTCGCCATCAAGGAGATCCAGGCGGCCGGCTTCGAGTTCGTGGACTACTCGGACCTGCACTACCGGGCCGACGACGAGTTGCGCTACGAGGTGGGGCGGCGCACGGTCACGGGGAACACGGATCGGTTCACGTTGCTGTTTCGGCGACCGGAGTAGCGCCCGGAAGCTGGGTCGCGGAGTCGAAGTCGCGTCGGAGGCGTGGCTTGTATGTGATCCATAAGGGGAACAATCGGGGTATTTTTGGATATAATGCTGTCCCCAGTTATGGTCCGGAGCCATGACTTCACAGCTATTCCTCCTCACGGCCACCGATGTTCAGGAACGCCTGGCGCAAGCCGTGCGCGCGCGGCGCCGGGAGCGCAAGCTCTCGCGCAGGGTGCTCGCCGAGCGCAGCACGGTACCGGCGGCGACCATCAAGCGCTTCGAGACCACTGGGCAGATATCGCTGCGTCAGTTCCTGCTCCTGTGGCAATGCCTTGATGATTTGCGCCGGGTCGCCGGGTTGGGCGACGCGCCCGAGGTGCCGCCGCGCACGATCGAGGAAGTGCTACGCGAATGACCACCACGCCGGTGCGTCGACTCGAGGTCCATCGCCGATTGAGCGGCGGGGATCGGGTTCGTGCCGGTGTCCTAGCGTCGACCCGGGAGGGAGCGACGTACTTCGAGTACGACGCGGAATACCGTCGGCAATACCCGAGCCTCTCGCCCTTCTCCCTCCCGGCGGACGGGACGCTGCATCGTGCCCCGGCGACGCCCCATGGCGGCTTGCACGGGGTGTTCGCGGATTCCCTTCCCGACGGGTGGGGCATGCTGTTGATGGATCGTGCGTTCCGACGCCGCGGTGTGCTTCGACCTCGGCTGACGCCGCTGGACAGGCTTGCCTTTGTGGGCGACCGGGGCATGGGGGCGCTGGAGTACACGCCCGCGCTCGACCATGCCGACGTGGACGAGGCGGAGGTGGACATCGGCATCCTCGGCGACATCGCACGGACGATCTTCGAGGCGCGTGCGGGGGAGGACGTCGCCGTGCCGCCGGCGTTGGAGCATGTCGGCAGTTCAGCGGGTGCGCGGCCGAAGGCACTGCTTTATCTGCCCGAGGACGGCGAGCTCGCTGCCGCCAGCGTGCTGCCCCGTCCGGGCTGGACGCCGATGCTCGTGAAGTTCACCTCGGCGTCGTTGCCGCTCGGACACGAAGAGAGCCTCTGCGAAGCCGCATACCTGCGCATGGCCCGGGATGCCGGCATCGACACGCCGACGTGGCGGCTGATCGAGGCCCCGCATTCCTCGCCAGCCATTGCGTCGCTGGCACTCGTGCGGTTCGATTGTGCGCCTGCGGGAGGGCGCCATCACATGCACACGCTCTGCGGATTGCTTGATGCCGATTTCCGCGCACCCTCGATGGACTATGAGGACGTGATCAAGGCGAGCCAGGTGCTTTGTGCCAGCCCCGCCGTTGGCCAGGAGCAGTTCACGCGCGCGGTGTTCAACCTGTTCGCGCTGAACCAGGACGATCACACGCGCAACTGGGCGTTCCTGCAGGACGATACCGGGCGGTGGCGACCGTCCCCGGCGTTCGACCTGACCTTCAGCCCCGCTCCGCACGGCGAGCATGCCACGGCCTTCGCGGGCCACGGTGCCGGACCGCCGTTGCGGGCGGTGCAGGGGCTTGCACGACAGGCGAACTTCGGGACTTGGAACGCGGCGCGCCGATGCATCGAGCGCGTCGTGCATGCGGTCGGCAGGTGGCGCGAGCACGCGACCGATGTAGGCGTTGGTGTGCGCACGCGAACCTTGGTCGCGAAGGAGCTCGAGCGGGCGTATCGCGAGAACCGGGGGCTGCTTACGGAGGGTTCTCGGCGGGACGGATGATTCAGCCCGCGCCGCAGACCCGGTCCGCGAATGCCTTGATGTCGTGAATCGTCGTCAGGTAGACCTCGGGCATGGCGCTTCGCATGACCATGTCCTGCGCGTGGCTCGTCCCGTTGATCGTCCGGCTCGAGGCGCTGACGCCGGCGGCCAGGAGCCTGCGGAAGTATGCGAGGCCCTCGTCGCGCAGGGGATCGAGTTCGTTCACGGAGATGACGTGTGGGGGGAGCCCGCTCAGTTCGTCCTCGGTCGCGTGCAGCGGCCAGGCGAGCGGGTCGGCGGCGTGCCCTCCGGCGGGGTCGTAGAGCCGCGATAGCGCAGCCATCAGGGCGCAACTCAGGCCGTATTCGTCGTTCTCGATCAAGGAAGGCAATTCGGGATCGCCTTCGGCGTAGGCGTTCGAAATGAACGGGCACTGTGCGTAGGCACCTGCGACGTCAGCCAGTCGTCCGTCCGCTTGGCCTTGAGCACCGTCGCGAGGGTGAGGTTGCCGCCGCCGGACTCTCCGGACACCACTACCCCGGAGAGGCCGAGCGCGTCGGCGTGGTCGGCCATCCAATACAGGCCGGCGGCGCAGTCGTTCAGCCCGGCGGGAAACGGGTGCGGGCCGAGCTTGCCGCCGGCGTTGCGAAACTCGACGCTGGCGACGACCACGCCCGTTGCCGCCAGTTCGGCGCGCCAGCGTTCGTAGATCGGACCGGCCGCGCTCATCAATACCATGCCGCCACCGTGCAGGTGCAGGATGCCGGGCAAGGCGCCCTCGGCCTCGGCGGGACGCGCCATGTAAAGGACGACATCGTTGCCGTCGAGCCCCGGGATCGTGCGCGTCTCGGTGGACACGCCGTCCACCGGTGAAAGGTCCTTCGTGAACACGTCGTTGACGGCCTCGTAGGCGGTCTCGGCCTCGTCGCAGAAGGCGCGTAGTTCCTCGATGGTGGAGTTCGCGTCGACCGGGGGCGGCGGTGGTAGGTCCGCGAGGCCGTATGGCGCCATCGCGGCGATCATGCGCGGGTCCGCCCGCGGGTCGTCCCGGAGCGCCATGCCGGGGTTGCCCAAGCGTCCGGGGAGGGGCGGGGCGGTCGTGGAGGGACTGGGCATGGGCGGACTTCCGCAGGGGGTGATTCCGGCCCGATGTTCCCCTATTTGCCGCGCCCATGCACGAATCGTTCGAGGACGTTGGTGGTCACCGTGGCCACGTCGGATTCGCCGAGTCCGTATGCCCAGTCCGTGCAACCGGTGGTGAATACCTCGCCCCGGCCGCGCTCGAATGCGCCGAGTACCGCCCGCCCGTGTGCGAACCGCTGCCGGTTCTCCTCCGTGTCGCCGCCCCCGAGCCGTTGCGCGACCCAGTTCAACTCCCCGATGTAGCTTTCGTGAATCACCGGGGCTTCCTGGGTCTCCCAAAGGTGCGCCGGTGCGGTGGCTAGGACCTCGAAATCCCCGGGAGTGCCGTCGTTGCCGGTGGGATGGGGCAACCCGTCGCGCAGCGTGAGTTCGCAGCCGTCGCACTCGTAGGCCACGACGAGGCCCGGCGCGCCCAGGAGATCGCCGGAACGGAGCGGCAGCGAGTCGAAGGCCCAATGCTCCGGCCGCCAGACGGTGTACCCGCCCGATCCATCCGGGGCATTGGGCATGTGGGCGTAGCCGCCACGGGTGAAGGAGACCCCGGTCATCTCGTTCTCGGGCCGTCCCACCAGCGGGTCGGACCACATAGTCGAGAGGCTCGGGGCGTGCTCGGGGTGGTACGCGGGATCGTCGCGGATCGCGTTCTTGTAGCCGACGATCCGGCCGTAGTCGTCCTCGTAGCGGATCTGCCAGAACGCGGTGTTGCCGGAGAAGAACGCGGCGTTGCCGCCCGCCTCGACGTAGCCCTCCACCGTGTCCCGCATGCCCTCGGACCAGTATTCGTCGTGGCCGACGGACACGTACGCGGGCCAACCGTCGAGCAGGGCGCGGTCGCGGTCTAGATCCTGGCTAGTCGCGTAGCCGAGCTTCCAGCCCCGGGCCTCGGCCCACCGGATGAAGAGATGCTCCCAGTTGGCGAAGCCCGCGGCGTTGCACCACTGGGAGTAGCCGAGCTTCCGATAGGCGGTGAGTTCCTCGGGAGACCAGAGCTTGTAGTGGGCCACGCGTTGCTGCTCGGGGTCGCTCTTCTCGAGGAAGCCCCGAGGCAACGGGCGCTGGGTGGAGGAGACGGGGCTGCCGGTGTAGAAGCTCGGGGCGCCCCAATCGTTGTACGCGCTCCAAGTGGATGTGGAGAGCACCAGCATCGCATCGGCCGGTTCCGTCGGGCGCGCGACGAAGAACGCCTCGGCTGTTCGTCCGTCGTCGTTCGTGAGGCGCACGAGGTACATGCCGCTGGGCCAGTCGAGGGCTACTGGAATCTCGATGGAGGGTTCCCAGCCGCAGCCGCGGCGACCGAGGTCGTCGGGCAGATGCTGAACGGCACCTGGCAGGGGGTCGGACTCGAACACCGTGCGTTCCGTCGCGCCTTGGCGGATGACGGCGACACTGTAGCGGGGGGCGTCCGTACTACAGTGCAGGGCCACGCGCTCGCCCGGAAGCACGCTCTGGGGCCAGCAGTAGCCGGCGATCATGGGCGGACACCACGAGAGGGGGCCGACCCGAGCCTCACGGTTTGACCCCGATGAGCACGAGCGGCACGGCCGGCACCCCCCGCCCTTGGCGTAGCACGTTGAGGAGGTCCCGCTCGTAGTATGCGACGCCAGACGACATGTGTAGCGCCAACTCCTTCATCGGGAGGATCTCTATGCCGACGTCGATTACGTCGGAGACGAAGAAGCTCAAGTGCTTCACAAAGAGGTCGTGGGCCACGAATGCGTACTTTCCGAACTGAACTTCCACGGCAACTCGAGACTTGACGAAATCCGTCTGGTTGGAAGTCCGGATGGGTTCGTGTCCCGCCTCCTCGATGGCGGCCTTCTGTCTCTCGGGTGAGTCGCCGGTGATTCCCCGCAGCACCTTGTGGTCGGAGGTCACCCAAAACGTACGAGACTCCTCGCGCCATCCGCGCTGGTTGAATCCGGCCTTGAACGCTCTATTCAAGTCGATCGGCGAGTAGAGCATCCTCCCGCCGCGCTGCCCACGCTCGTGCGACAGCTTGGTCCGGCACGCCGCCGCGTCGACCTCGGCGATGACCTCTTGTGCTTCCTGCCAGAGTGCATTCTGGTGGACGATCAGGTACTCCTCGCCGTTCATGTGCGAGTACTTCGCCCCGATCCTCATCACTGGCCGCCGTTCGGGAGGGTCGGATCATAAATCTGGCGATCCATCGGGCGCGTACGGAGCGTGCCGGCCCTGCACCCCCGGATGCGTTCTCGCGCGATATCCACGTAGTCGGCGACGGTGTCGCACCCGTAACCGTCTCGTTCGTGCATGAGTGCCGCGACCACGGTGGTTCCAACGCCCATGTAGGGGTCGAAGACGGCATCGCCCTTGTCGGTCATGGACAACACGAGCCGTTCGACCAACTCCACCGGGAACTGACAAGGGTGGCTGGTTTTCTCGACGTGGTTGCTCTTCACGTTCGGAAACATCCACACGTCGCTTGGGTTCTTGCCCGCCGGATTACAGGACAGCTCGCCAATTCTGGGTCCCTTGAAGTACCTCTTACTCGGGTACTTCGAGGGCACTCTGATGGGATCCAGATTCCAAGTGTAGTCGTTGCCCTTGGTCCACCAGTTGATCGTCTCGTAGCGGCCAGAGAGACGTTTGGTGCAGTGTAGACCGTGCCCGAAATGCCAGACGATGCGATTTCGAAGTTTCAGGCCGTGTTCCCGGAATATCGGGTACAGCAACGTATCGAGAGGGATTATCTCGCCACGGTTCACGTAGTTTCCGACCTGCCAGCAGATCGAGCCGCGCTCGTCCAGCAGGCGAACGCACTCTTGGATCACGCGCTCCTGGGCATGTACGTAATCGGCGAGTTCGGAGGACTCTCGCTCGTACGCCTTCCGCAGGTTGTAGGGTGGGGACGTGACGACTAGCTTGAATTTGCCATCCGGCAGGCTCCTCATGAAGACGAGATTGTCCTCACACGCCACCACGCTCCGGGCGCCTTTCGGAGAGTCATCGTAAGGAGATGGCTCGGTGGCGACCGCCGTCTCTGGCAGTTGGAGTTGCCTTACCGCAGTTTCACGCGTGACCAACATGGTGCTCCGATGTCTCGCCGGGATGGGCGGCGACCAAGGGGCCGTAGTGCGCGGGGACCGAGGGAAATGGTCAGTCCCAGCTCAACGCCCCCCCGGTCTGATACTCCGTCACCCGCGTCTCGAAGAAGTTCTTTTCCTTCTTGAGGTCCATGATCTCGGACATCCACGGGAACGGGTTCTTGACGCCCGGGAAGTGCTCGGTCAGGCCGATTTGCGCGAGGCGGCGGTTCGCGATGAAGCGCAGGTACTCGGCCATCATGTTGGCGTTCATGCCGAGCACGCCGCGCGGCATGGTGTCCTGGGCGTAGCGGATCTCAAGCTCCGTCCCCTCGAGGATCATCTGGTTCGCGAGTTCCTGCATCTCCTCGTCCCAGAGCTGGGGGTTCTCCAGCTTGATCTGGTTGATGACGTCGATGCCGAAGTTCACGTGCATCGATTCGTCCCGCAGGATGTACTGGAACTGCTCGGAGGTACCCGTCATCTTGTTGCGGCGGCCCATGGAGAGGATCTGCGTGAAGCCGCAGTAGAAGAAGATGCCCTCCAGCACGCAGTAGTACGCGATCAGGTTCTTGAGCAGCGTGCGGTCGTTCTCCGGCGTGCCCGTGCGGAACGTGGGATCCGCGAGGGCCTGGGTGTACTTGAGCGCCCACGCCGCCTTGGCCTCGACGGAATCCACTTCGCGGTACATGTTGAAGATCTCGCCCTCGTCCATGCCGAGGGACTCGATGCAGTACTGGTACGCGTGGGTGTGGATGGCCTCCTCGAACGCCTGGCGCAGGATGTACTGGCGGCACTCGGGGTTCGTGATCAGGCGGTAGATGGCGAGGGCGAGGTTGTTCGCGACGAGGGAATCCGCCGTCGAGAAGAAGCCGAGGCTGCGCTTGACGATCTTGCGCTCGTCCGGGGTCAGGCCGTCCTCGGACTTCCACAGCATGATGTCCGCGGTCATGTTGATTTCCTGCGGCATCCAGTGGTTGGCGCAGCCGTCGAGGTATTTCTGCCACGCCCAGTCGTACTTGAAGGGCACGAGCTGGTTGAGGTCCGCCCGGCAGTTGATCATGGCCTTCTGATCGACCGTCACGCGCTCGCGGCTCTCCGCTGCCAGTTCCGGTTGCGGCTGCGCTTCCGCCGGGGCGTCCACGGTGACGTCTGCCGCCGTCTCGACGTGTGGCGGGGCCTCCGGTAGCGGGTCGGCCTCCGCGACTGGCTCGGCCTTCGGAGGCGCGGGCTGCTCTGTTAGGAAGGACGGCGGCACTTCCGGGATCACCGGCTCGACCGTGGCCGCTACGGCCGCCGCCGCGACCGGCACCGTCGTTTCGACAGCGGGTGCCTCGAAGCGGGCCTCGGCGGGCGCGTCGTCGTCCAGTTCGGCCGCCTTCCTTGCGGCAAGGTCCGCGATGACGCCGGAGTGTTCCTCGATGTCGTAATCGTCCCAGGAGAGTCGCATGGGCATGTTTTCTGGTCCTTGTATGCGTTACTGACAGGCTTCGCAGTCGGGATCGTCGATGGCGCACGCCAGGGGCGCCGCGTCGGGTTGGGGCAGCCCACCCACCGCCTCGACGGCGTTCAGCACGCCGGTCTCTAGGGTCGACTTCTCCGTCGCCGTCGCCCCGAGGGAGCGCAGGTAGTAGGTGGTCTTGAGGCCGCGCATCCACGCCATCCGGTAGGTCACGTCGAGCTTCTTGCCGGACGCGCCCTTGATGTAGAGGTTCAGGGACTGCGCCTGGTCGATCCACTTCTGGCGCCGGCTCGCGGCGTCGACCAGCCAGCGCGGCTCCACCTCGAAAGCGGTGGCGTAGAGCTGCTTCAGGTCGTCCGGGACCCGGTCGATGCGCTCGACGCTGCCGTCGTAGTACTTGAGGTCGTTCACCATCACGTTGTCCCAGAGCCCGGCGCGCTTCAGGTCGTGCACCAGGTAGGGATTGACCACGGTGAACTCCCCGGAGAGGTTCGACTTCACGAAGAGGTTCTGATACGTCGGCTCGATCGACTGGGAGACGCCGGTGATGTTCGCGATCGTCGCCGTGGGCGCGATGGCCATCACGTTGGAGTTGCGCATGCCGTGCATGCGCACCCGCTGGCGCAGCCGGTCCCACTCGAGGGTCGTTTCGAAGTCGGCTTCGAGGTATTCGCCCCAACGTTCGTCGCGCAGCCGCTTCAGCGAGTCGATGGGCAGCACGCCCTGGCTCCAGAGCGAGCCCTCGAAGCTCGCGTAGCTGCCGCGTTCCCGCGCCAGCCGCATCGACGCCTCGATCGCGTAGTAGGACACCGCCTCCATGGACCGGTCCGCGAACGTCACGGCCTCCTCGGAACCGTAGGGGACGCGCAACTGATACAGGGCGTCCTGGAAGCCCATGATGCCGAGGCCCACGGGCCGGTGGCGCATGTTCGAGGCATGCGCCTGGGGCACGGAGTAGTAGTTGATGTCGATCACGTTGTCGAGCATCCGCACGGCGGTGCGCACGGTCTTCTTGAGCTTCTTCGTGTCTAGCTCGGCTCCTTCGGCGAGGGGCACGCCCCTCGCGCTGCCGTTTCTTGCGAGGGGCACGCCCCTCGCGCTCCCCGGCTTCAGATGCTGCGCAAGGTTCACCGAGCCGAGGTTGCACACGGCGATCTCGTCCTTGGACGTGTTCAGGGTGATCTCCGTGCAGAGGTTCGACGAATGCACCACGCCGATGTGCTGCTGCGGCGAGCGGACGTTGCAGGCGTCCTTGAACGTGATCCACGGATGCCCCGTCTCGAACAGCATCGACAGCATCTTGCGCCAGAGTTCCTGGGCCCGGATGCGCTTGAAGAGCGTCATCTCGCCGGTGCGCGTCTGCTCCTCGTACGCCTCGTAGCGTTCCTCGAACGCGCGGCCGCAGAGGTCGTGCAGGTCCGGCGTCTCGTTCGGGGAGAAGAGCGTCCACTCGCCGTCCTCGAACACGCGCTTCATGAAGAGGTCCGGCACCCAGTTGGCCGTGTTCATGTCGTGGGTGCGGCGCCGGTCGTCGCCGGTGTTCTTGCGCAGCTCCAAGAACTCCTCGATGTCGAGATGCCAGGTCTCGAGGTAGGAGCACACCGCGCCCTTGCGCTTCCCGCCGTTGTGGGCGAGTCCGCTGGTCGTCATGTAGGACTCGTCGCCCTCCACCTTGAGGTCCATCACGAACGGCGTCGGCGACAACGGCTTGACGGCGCGAACGCGGCTGAAGACCCAGTTCTTGACGGTCAGCCAGTTCCGCTTGGTCAGGGGCTCCGCGTGCAGCCGCTCGGCCAACTCGGGCATGGCCGGAATGCGGATGTCGTACGCCCCGACGACGCCGGCGAACTGGGTCCTTGAGCCGTCGTCGCGGGTGGCCTCGTGGTCCTGATCGCGCTCGCGATACTGTCCGGACGTTGGCACCCCGAGACGCAGCATCTGGTAGCGCACGCCCTCGGCGAGGGCTTCCGACGTGCTCGTGAAGGTGATTTCCCGTCCCCTGCTGACGCCGCCATCGGTTTCCAGAAGCCCTTGGAGCAGGGCCAGCGTCAGCGGCCGGGGCAGGTGGCCGAAGCGGCGCGCGATGCGCTTCTGTCCGTTCGGCCCATACAGGTCTTCGCGGGTGAAGGGGAGGTTGTGCAGCCCCGCGCCCCGATACTGCCCGGTCGTGCCGTCGCGCTTGAGGCCGATGCCCGCGGACCAGTGAATCTGGAGGTAACGCTTACCGCGGCCCGTCACCCAGTAGTGGATGCCGCGCGCTTCGAGATAGGCGGTCACGAAGTCGAGATGGGGGTCTTGCGTCGGGTTGCCGGAGACACCCCACTCCAACCCGCGCTTCGAACAGTGGCCGTCGCCGAGCAGGATGCCGTACATCCGCGCGTCCTCGTCGTCGAAGCCATCGACCGCCACGACCTCCTGCGGTATCACCTGCGCCACGTAGTCGCCGGCGCGCAGGTCCCCGGCGTCCACCCACTCGGGGCGAACCTTGCCCTTGGCGATCCAATCCAGGCTCCGTTGCGTGGCCTGTTCCATGGGCACACCACGGATGGCCCAGAGCGGGTGGCCGGCGGTGACCCGCAACGGCGCGACCGAGTGCTTGACGCGCACCTCCACCATCGGGTCGGTCTGGTTGTAGACGAAGGTGTTCCGCACCTCGCGGTAGCTTCCCCGCTGGCCGAGCACGAGGTCTCCCGCGGCGACGTCGCGCAATGCCTTGACGCCGTCCCCGGTGTGCACCCGAGTCTCGGGATCGAAGCACTGGTTCACCGCCACCGCCGTGTCGTTGACGACCTTCAGGAACGGCACCACGCCCTGGGACTTGCCGTTCGTGCCCTTGATGTAGGAGCCGAGGGCCCGCACCGGCGTCCAGTCGTTGCCGAGGCCGCCCGCCCACTTCGAGAGCAGCGCGTTGTCGCGAATGGCGCTGTAGATGCCGTCGAGATCGTCGGACACCGTGCTCAGGAAGCACGAGGACAACTGCGGCCGCAGGGTGCCGGAGTTGAAGAGCGTGGGCGTCGAGCTCATGTAGTCGAAGGACGACAGGAGGTTGTAGAACTCGATGGCGCGGGCTTCCGGATCGTCCTCCTGCACGGCGAGGCCCATCGCGACGCGCATGAAGAAGATCTGCGGCAGTTCGAAGCGGATGTCTCCGGAGTGGATGAAGTACCGGTCGTAGAGGGTCTGCAGGCCGAGGTACGTGAACTGCAAGTCCCGTTCCGGCTTGAGCGCCGCGCCCAGGGCGTCGAGGTCGAAGCGCTTGAGCTCCGGCGCCAGCAGCTCCAGCTCCACGCCCTTCGCCACGAAGGCCTTGAGCGCATCGCCGTAGAGCATGGCCATTTCGGATTGCGTCGCCCGATGGTCCGTGGCGTCCGGCCCCCGCACGTCCATGAAGGCGAGCGCCTCGGTGCGGAGTTCGTCGAGCAACAGCCGCGCCGTGACGTAGGTGTAGTTCGGCTCCTCCTCGACCAAGGTGCGCGCCGCCATGACGAGGGCCGCGCTCACGTCCTTCGCCTCGATGCCGTCGTACATGTTCGAGCGCGCCTCGGCGATGATGCGCCCGGCGTCCACGTCGTGCAGCCCCTCGCAGGCCTCGCCGACCAACGTTTCGATGCGGGCCATGTCAAGGGGCTCGCCGTCCGCGCCGGTGAAGGCGAGGGCGGGCACCGCCGCTTCGTCGGAACCCTGCCGCTCCGCCCGGATGCGCGCGCGCTCCTCCCGGTAGAGCACGTAGTCCCGCGCCACCTTGTGCTCGCCGGCGCGCATCAGCGCCAGCTCGACCTGATCCTGGATGTCCTCGATGTGGATCGTGCCGCCGGAGGGGAAGCGCCGTTGGAAGATACCGGTGACTTGCTGCGTCAGGGCCGAGACCTGCTCACGGATGCGCGAGGAGGCTGCGGCCGTGCCGCCCTCCACCGCGAGGAACGCCTTCGCCATCGCGACTTCGATCTTGTCGTCGGTATAGGGCGCGACCGTGCCGTTGCGCTTGATGACGCGGAGCTGCCCCGGCGCGGTGGCGGCGAGGGAGGGCGTGATCGTCGGGATGCCGGGGGCGGCGTCCGGGGCGCCGGTGGATTCCGTGGCGGTCTGTGGTTGCATCTACGGCCCTCCTCGCAAGGCTGTCTTGTTCAGCCTCCGGCTTCGGCTTTCCGCTTGAGCTGCTGGCCGAGGCTGCTCCCGAGAGGGGCCGGGGACACTGCGCTGGAAGGCACCGTCCCGACTGCCGTCGCGGGACGTGTTACGCAATATGTCGTGTTCTTCGCGACACGACGGCACAACATACAGGGCTTCGGAGCCCCGCACAAGTGGAAATGTGGTGGGTGGCCTGTTCATGGGGCGTGACCAACCTGTGGGTCATCGGAGGGCAACGTAACTTGTACGAATATACAGTATCGTGCCCCGGCACGGCAAACTCGGGACCGTCCGCTGGCTGCCTGTTAGCATCGCCGGGACGACCATGACCGGGGGAGAAGATCAGATGCCCTACGTCCTAGCCGTGGACCAGGGAACGTCGAGTTCGCGGGCGCTGCTGTTCGATGCCAAGGGCGCCGTCATCGCGACCGGCCAGCGGATGTTCGACTCCACCTTCCCGGCCGACGGCTGGGTGGAGCAGGACCCGGAGGTCATCTGGCGGACGACGCTCGCGGCGGTGCGAGACGCCCTCGATGGCGCGGGCGTCGAGGCCGGGGACGTGGCGGCCATGGGCATCGCGAATCAACGCGAGACGACGGTGGTCTGGGATGCGAAGACGGGCGAGGCCGTGCATCCCGCCATCGTCTGGCAAGACCGGCGGACCGCCGAGCGCTGCGCGGCCATGGTGCGCGACGGCGTGGAGCCCGGCATCCGCGACGTGACGGGCCTCGTCGTCGATCCATACTTCTCAAGCACGAAGCTCGCCTGGCTGCTCGACCAGGACGGCATCCGCCGCGACGCCCAAGCCGGCCGGCTCTGCTTCGGCACCATCGACAGCTTCCTGATCTGGCGCTTCACGAACGGCCAGCGCCACTGCACCGACGCCACGAACGCCTCGCGCACCCAGCTCTACGACATCGCCCACCACGCCTGGAGCGACACCCTCCTCGACTACTTCGACATCCCGGTCGCGCTCCTGCCCGAGGTGAAGGACTGCGTGGACGACTTCGGCGTCTGCGACGCGTCGCACTTCGGCGCGCCGATCCCCATCCGGGGCGTCGCCGGGGACCAGCAGGCCGCCCTCGTCGGCCAGGGCTGCCTGCGGCCCGGCATGACGAAGAGCACCTACGGGACCGGCTGCTTCCTCGTCACCAACACGGGCACCGAGAAGCTCGCCTCCGACGCGCGGCTCCTCACCACCGTCGGCTATCGCCTGGGCGGCGAGACGACCTTCGCGCTGGAGGGCAGCATCTTTGTCGCCGGCGTCGCCGTGAAGTGGCTACGCGACCGCCTAGGGCTGATCGAGACCGCGGCCGAGACCGAAGCGATCGCACGGCGCATCGGCGGCGATACCCGTGGTGTTCATGTCGTCCCGGCGTTCACGGGCCTGGGTGCGCCGCACTGGCGGGCGGACGTGCGCGGCGCCATCACCGGCCTCACCCTCGACGACGGCCGCGACGAGATCGTCACGGCGACACTCAAGAGCATCGGCTTCCAGACGGCGGACTTGGTGGACGCCATCACCGCAGATGGGGTGGCGGTGCCGACGCTGCGCGTGGATGGCGGCATGGTGGCGAACGAGTGGTTCTGCCAGTTCCTCGCGGACGTCCTCGACGTGCCCGTGGAACGCACGTCCCTACCGGAGACCACGGCCCTCGGCGTCGCGGCATTGGCGGCGGTCGGGGCCGGCCTCTGTTCGGACCCGTCGGAGATGACCGCTGCGGCTACGGAGCGCCGTTTCGAGCCGGCGGTGGAGGATGGCACTCGGGCGGCGTGGCTCGAGGGGTGGCATGCGGCGGTGGGGCGGTTGTTGGGGTCTTGAGTGGCAACGGCGAAGTCGCGTTCGCGCTACCGCGACTGCCCCGAATGCCAAGCCAGTTGGACAGGCCCACCGTCCTCGGCCACGCGCCCCATTCCGCCTCGGGCCTTGAGCGAAGCGGGATGTAGCCACGCACGGGTGTCCGGATAGTCGGGCGTTCCGGGCAACGTGTTGGCGTCCAGCGTCTGGAGGGCGCTTCGCAGCCCATTGAGGACGCCCGCGCCGAACGCCTCCCGCCAACGTGCCTCGATGTCCATGACGAGGGCCGGGTAGGAGTCGCGGATGCGCCGCGCCTTCGGCGTTAGGTAGACCATGCGGGGTCCGTCCCGAGGCCGACCGGGTGCCACCACCACGCATAGGTGTCGCTCGGGAGCAGACTTGCCCGTGCCGGCGATGTCGCAGAGGGCACCGGCCCGCGCCAGGGAGATGGCGTCGCCCGGAACTTGGGGGAGGAATGCGGACGCCGCGCTGAGGGGGCCGAGGTTCGCTTCCTCGTAGTCCACGGTGAAGGCGGCCAGGACCTTCGACAACAAGGCGGAGAGCGGCAATTCTCTCGTGCGCTCGGACGGATTTCGGGGGACTACCGGCCACTCCTCGCCGCGCCCCGGCACCCGGGGTGGCCCGGGTTCGGCCGGGAGGAACGAGCCGCCGGTGATCGATGGATCACTCGGGCCGTAACCTGTCAGGTACCACGGCCACTCCAGTTCGAACCGCGCCGCCACGGTGGCGAGGCCGTCGCGGAGGCCCTCGATCAGCGCCGCTCCATGGCGCTTGCGCCAGTCCCGCTCCACATCGGCGAGGCGGCTTCGGGCGTCCGCTTCGCGCGTCTTGGCGAGGTCCGTCAACCGGAATGCTCGGCTCCGTCCGGGGTCGGCCTCCAGCCAACCGAGACGCGTCAGGTCGCGCAGCAGCACGCGTACGACGCGTTTCGCGAGGATGGCGCGCTCCCCCAGCTCGTGGTCGGTGAGGGATGCGTTGCCGAACACCCGCAGGACGTTGGACCACACGGGCAGCGTCGGCACGTCCTCACGCGACGCGGCGTAGTCCCTTTCGAAGGCGATCAGGGCGCGGCTTAGGAGGCTCGGCAACGGAACCCGAGGCAACTCGCGATGTGGACGCGCCGGCGCGAGAAAGTCCGTGCCGGCATAGGCGAGCGCCCGGGCGAAACGCGCCGCGTCTCGGGCGCAGAGGGTCAGGCGCTTGCCCCCGTCATCGGAAGTGTCGGTGACGCTGATCGGCGTGAGACGGCGCTCGACGACGTGCTCGATCACGAGCCGCGCGGCGGTCCCGGCGTCGTCATCGTCGAATGCCAAGTCCGCTTCCACTCGGGAAGCACTTCCGCGGAAGTTGGGTTGGCCGCGCCGTCGCACGATCCCCGGAAAGCCCCGGGCGATGCGATTCAGGCGGTCGGCAAGCTCGGTGACCGATGGCATCGGGAAAGGCCTACCGCACCCGCTCCACCGCCGCGTGGGCCAGTGCCGCGAGCGGTCCATCCCGCAGCCCGAGCCCGTCGAGGATGCCGAGCGCCTCCGAAAGGGTGTCTTGGGCCAGCGACCGGGCCTCGTTGAGCCCGACAAGGGCCGGATACGTGTTCTTACCTTGGGCGGCGTCGGAACCGGCAGGCTTGCCCAAGCGGTCGCTCGGCTGCGTCGCGTCGAGTACGTCGTCCACGATCTGGAAGGCCACCCCGAGCCGTTCGCCGAAGGTGGTGAGCTGGCGAAACACGTCCTCTTCGGGCTCCGCCAGGGCACACAAGGCGCCGAACTGTACGGAGACCCGAAACAGCGCGCCGGTCTTCGCGGCATGCATGTCTCGCAGTTCGGCCAGGGATAGCGGTGCTGCCCCCGTCGCCTCCATGTCCCGCGCCTGCCCCCCGACCATGCCACGCCACCCAGCAGCTTCGGCGAGCAGGCGCACCATCCGCAGCCGCGTCGCCGCCGGGATGCCGGGAGCGTCGGCCAAGACCCCGAAGGCTAGCGCCTGCAAGCCGTCGCCGACTAGTATGGCGGTGGCCTCGTCGAAGGCGATGTGGCAGGCGGGACGGCTGCGGCGCAGGTCGTCGTCGTCCATGGCGGGGAGGTCGTCGTGGACGAGGGAGTACGCGTGGACGTATTCGATCGCGGCGGCGGGGGCCAGCGCCGTTTCGAGCTTCCCGCCGAGCGAGACGCAGGTCGCGCAGACGATGGCGGGCCGCAACCGCTTGCCGCCGCCGAGCGCCGCGTAGCGCAATGCCTCTACGAGTGTGGGCGAGAGGTCCGAGGTCTTGGGAAGGCGTGCCGCGAGGGCGTCCTCGATGGGGGCGGCGAATCGGGCCGTGGCGGATTCGAGCGCCGCGGCCCCGTCATCCGCCATCGTCGCCGGAACCGGCATCGGGAACCGGTGCCTCGGTGCCGTCCTCCATCAGGGCCTTCACCCGTAGTTCCGCGCGTTCGAGCGCGGTCTGGCACTGGCGCGTGAGCTTGACGCCCCGCTCGAACGCCTGCAGGGACTCCTCCAGGCTCAGCGAGCCCGTCTCCATCTTCTTCACCAAGGCTTCGAGTTCCGCGAGCGCGGCCTCGAAGTCGAGCGGTTCGGTTGCTTCACTCATGGTGCAAGAGTACGCGGACGGGTGGGGTGGGGATAGTCGGCCTGTTCAGACCAGGAACGACAACGCCGGAGATGCTTGGACCGTCAGCACGATCGGCGGAGCGTGACCCCCTTGGCCCGCCGCTACGCCGCAGCGACCGCCGAATCGAAATCCTGTCCCTCGACCGCCCGCCAGCTTGCCGTCGACGCGTCCACCTCGACCAATCCGAGTTCGCGCAGCCGGGAGAGTTCGCCGCGGATTTCCCACCCGCCCATCGGCCGGTTGCGGGCGCGCATGTACGCGGCGATGTCGCCGACCTCGACAACGCCGCCGTTGTCGCTGGCCAGTTCCACGAAACCTTCGTAGACGATGCGCGTTTGCCGCCGGGCTTCGCTCACGGATGCCAAGTCCAAGGAAAGCGGCGTGCGTTTTACCAGAAACACCCCCGGCCCGCCATGATCCCTGATTCCCGGATTCCCGGTTAAGCCTTCCGGCGGGTGAAGAGCGCCTGAGCGGTTAACCCAACCTCGGCGACCCTCGCGACCGAGGTGATTCGCCTGTACGCCGCAGACGGCAACACCGAGCGCGCGCAGGCGGTGTACGAGCGATTCGCGAAGCAGGTGCCCCACGACGCGGCAGGGGACGTCCGCCAGGCGTTGAGCGACGCACTCCGGGAGGCCGGCCGAGGGTAGAAGGCACCCGCCGCAGCCCGTTCGCACGATGGCCGGCGCGCCTTGCCGACAGCGCGGACGCGCCACGGTTCAGTCTGATTTCGGTACGGGATTAGGCTCCGACTCGTGGAGGTCCTCACGTTCCGCCCAGACCCGCCGCCCGCCGCTCTTCACCAGGACCCGGCCGATCCTCGGGTAGTGGACGACGTCGTTCGCGTTGCGCTCTCCGCCCATCAGATAGACGAGATCCTCGTCGAAGGGATTCCTTAGGGAATGCGGTTCCGATGGTGCCGGGAACCCCATGAAGTCTCCGGGGCCCACTTCCACTTCCTCATCGCCCAGCTCCGCGATGCCGCGCCCCTCCAGGACGTAGAGGAACTCCTCGTCCGCGTCGTGGTAGTGGAACTGGGTGCTCTCGCGGCCCGGCGCGAGGCGGACCAGGTGTACGCCGATGCGTTGCATGCCGGTCGCGTCCGACAGGGCGCGCGTGAGCCGCACGGCATTGTCGTTGAACTGGTGGCGGCGCCGCGCCGGCGTCATGGCCGCGATGTCGGCCGCCTTCAGCAACACGACGCATCCCCCTTGTGGTCGAGCGCGGCGAGCAGGGCGTCGTTCTCCGCCGGCGTGCCGACGGTGATGCGCAGCGCCCGGCGCACGCGCGGGTGGTCCAAGTGACGCACGAGTATGCCTCGCGCCTTCAGATATGCGAATAGGGACGCGGCCGCCGACGGCCCGCCGGGCGGCTCGGCGAGTAGGAAGTTCGCCTGCGAAGGCGCCACCGCGAAGCCACGGGCCGCGAGCGCCGCTTCGAGTCGAGCACGCTCGTCGCGCACGCGATGCCAGGTGATGCGCGCATGGGCCTCGTCCATGAACGCCGCAGCGGCGAGTTCCTGGGCGAGCGCGTCCTGGTTGTAGCTGTCGCGGACCTTCGTCCCCATGGGTTCGATGAGCCCGGCGTCCCCCGCCAGAAAGCCGAACCGAAGCCCGGCGAGGGAGTAGCCCTTGCTCAGCGTGCGCAGTAGCAACACGTTGTCGAATTGGCGCACCAACGGCGTCGCGTCGTGTGCCAATTCCGCGTCCACGAAGTCGACGTACGCCTCGTCGATGAGCAACACGCCGTCGAGGGCGGCAGCCAGCACCGCGAGGCCCTCCACGTCGAGTAGCGCGCCGCTCGGCGCATGGGGATTGACGATGCAGGTGAGGCGCGCCCCGGCCGCATTCGCGCGCTCGGCGAAGTCCGCGGGTAGCCCCCAGTCCTCCGTCATCGGGATGCCTTCGATCCGGCAATCCTGCACCCTGGCCAGCACCTCGTAGAGGGAGTAGCTCGGCTCCGCCATGGCGAACGTGCCGCCGGGATCAACGAAGGCCGTGACGGCCAGGCGCAGCGCCTCGTCCCCGCCGTTGGTGGCAAGCACCTGCTCCGGCGCGAGACCGAGGCGCTCCGCCGCCAACGCCCGAAACGGGGCCGCCGTCGGCGGCGGATAGCGGCGCAGCCGGTCCACCTCGAACGCGCGGAGCACCTCGGCCACCCGGGGGCTCGGCGGATACGGATTCTCGTTGGTGTTGAGCTTCACCACGTCCGGGTCGTCCGGCTGCTCGCCGTAGGCATAGCCGCGCATCCGGCGGATGTTGTCCCGCTCGTAGCTCATCGCTCTTCGGATGCCTCCGGCGGAGCGGCAGCGGTGTCCGAAGGGACGGGATCCACGATTTCGTCCGCGGGGCCAAGCAGATGCGCCGCCCACACGGTGCCGGGGTTCGCTTCCAGGGCGATCTTCACCGTCATCGTGAGCGGCACGGAGAGCAACATGCCCACGGGACCGAGCACCCACCCCCAGAACACCAACGACAGGAAGACGACGAGGGTCGAAAGGCCGAGGCCCCGCCCCATGAACCGGGGCTCGACCACGCTGCCGAGCACGATGTTGACCGCCACGTAGCCGGCGGCGGCGACCGCGGCGTGGGTCGGGCCGAGTTGCACCAGCGCGAGGAGCACGGGCGGCAACGCCGCGATGAAGCTGCCGATGGTCGGAACATAGTTCAGCATGAAGGCGAGCAAACCCCAGAGCACGGGGAAGTCGACGCCGACCAGCGCCAGAAAGAGCGTGACCGTCACGCCCGTGCCAAGGCTGACCGTCGTCTTGATGCCGAAGTAGCGATTGATGTTCTCCGCCACGCGCTCGAAGTAAGGCAAGTCGTCCGGATCGGACAGCACGTCCCGGAGCTTCCTCGGGAAGCTCGTCGCCTCGGCGAGCATGAAGATCACCGTCAGGAGGATCAGGAAGCCGTTGGAGAGGACGCTGCCGAAGCCGAGCAGGGTGTTGCCCGCCATGGCGAACACCTCGCCCGGATCGAAGGCTTCGAGCAGGGGCACCCCCGACAGGTCGATGCCGAGGGAACGCAGCATCTCCATGGTGCCGCCGGCGAGTTCGAGTAGCCGCTTCTGGTAGAAGGGCATCTGTTCAAGGAACGCCCGCGCCGAATCGGCGACGAGCGCGCCCACGCCGACCAGGGCCACGATCAGCGCCAACGCCACCGCCGCGATCGCGAGGCCGAACGGGACGCGCCGCCGATGCAGCCAGAACACGGGCGTCGCCGCGATGGTCGCGATGAAGACGGCGAGCAGGAACGGCACCATGATGTCGTCCGCCGCCTTCACCCCGGCAACGATGACGACGAATGCCGCCGCGATCAGGAGCGCGTTCGTCGGTTTCGTGGGGTCCATCCGAGCCTCGGGCGCCCCCGCCTAGAACACCCGGTTGGCGAGGCTCGGCAGTTCCCGCCGCACCTGCCGCACCCGCTCCGGCTCGATCAGGGCCGTGGCGAAGGCGTCGCCCTCCCCCGGACATTCCGCGATCACGTCCCCCCAGGGATCGACGATCAGCGCGTGCCCGTAGGAACTGCGGTTCGCGTGGCCATGGTCCCCATGCTGCGCGGGGGCGATCACGTAGCTCTGGCACTCGATCGCCCGGGCCCGCAGCAGAACGTGCCAGTGATCGGGGCCGGTGGTGGTAGTGAACGCGGACGGCACGGTGAGCGCCGTCGCGCCGAGGTCCGCCAGACGCTGATACAGCCCCGGAAAGCGCACGTCGTAGCACACGGTCAGCCCGAGGGTCCCGAACGGCAGTTCCGTCACCGTCGGCGTGTCCCCCGGCGCGGTGCTCTTCGACTCCAGCAGCCGCGTGCCGTCGGCGAGGTCCACGTCGAAGAGGTGGATCTTGCGGTACATCGCCTGGATCGCGCCCGCCGGGTCGAGGTGTACGCAGGTGTTGAACGCGCGTCCGTCCGGCGCCGACTCGTGGAACCCGAACACGAAGTGCACGCCGTGGTCCGTCGCCATGGCCCGGCAGCGTTCGAGCACCGGCCCGCCCTCGGGCAAGGGCTCAAGCATCCCGGCCCGGACGCGCCCCGAGCCGATGAAGGTGAAGGCTTCGGGGGCGAAGACGGCTTCGGCGCCGTCCGCCGCGGCGGCGGCCACCAGCGCCTCCGTCGCACGCAGGTTCTCCTCCACGTCCGCGGTCGCCCGCATCTGCACGACTCCGACGCGGCACGGTTGCGTCACGGCACGCCTCCCGCCTTGCCGGCCAACGCCGTGCTGCTACCCATCGCCACGGGACGGCCAAGCCCGATGGCCCGGCGCCGGTGGCTCCTCGGGCGGTCCCGCGAAACACTGGGCGATCGCCATCCAGGCGTTGGCGACCTCGCCCACGACCTCCAGGCCGCAGTCGGCGATGTTCCGGCCCTGGGTCACCACATGGGCGAACTCGACCGCCGAACCCGCCACGTACTCCGCCTCCGAGGGCGCGTTCCACTCCCAAACCGCGCCGGACGGGGCGTCGAGCCGCACGTAGGGGATGGGCTCAGGTACCGCGAGCTTGCGGTTCACGAAGGTCCAGCCGAACGTGCGTACCCCGATGTGGCAGATGTTGCGGATGCGGTCGGTGGGCTCGCGTGCGACCTCGAGGAGATCGTAAATGTCCTGGCCGTGCGCCCAGGTCTCCATCTGCCGGGCCGTCGCCATCATGCGGATGCCCATGTCCGGTCCGAACCAAGGTGCGCGGAGGTCCGGATCGGCTGCCTCCAGCGCATCGCAGAGGCGGCTGAAGTAGGTACGCCAACGCTCCAGGAGCGCCGGCCCTTGGACGGGCTCGGGCTCCTGCATGGTTCCACCGCGCATCCTTTCGTCCCGCCATGCACGGAAGCCGTCCGGATCCGTGACCGAGTGCACCGTCCAGCGGTCCGCATCGTGCAGATGCTGGACCACCCAGTTGATCGTGCGGTTCTTGAACGGCGTCTCCCGGGACCACTGGTCCTCGGGAAGGGTCGCGAGGAAGGCGTGCAGCGCATCCCCCTCCGCCCTGAGATCGGCGACCTGCTGCAGCGTCATGGGCTCCTCGAAGCGCAACCGGAACAGTCGGGGGCGATCATAACCCGCCCGGGTCGCTCACACGTCCGGCTGCGTGCAGGTCACCGGATGGCCCAGAAAAGCCTCGATGGCCGGCAGGTTGAAGGCGTCGTTCTCCGTGACGAAGCTGATCGACGTGCCCGTGGCACCGGCGCGGCCGGTGCGCCCGATGCGGTGGACGTAGTCTTCCGCGTCCTCCGGGAGATCGTAGTTGATGACGTGGGTGATGCCCTCGACGTGAATCCCGCGGCCGGCCACGTCGGTGGCGACCACGATGGGCACCTCGCCCTCCTTGAACCGGTTGATCGTGGCCATGCGCTTGCGCTGCGGGATGTCGCCGGCGAGACCCTCGCAGTCCATGCCGCGCTGCTGGAGATAGCGCACCAGACGATGCACCTCGTCGCGGCGGTTGACGAACACCAGGGTCTGGCCCCCGTCCTTCCCGTCCTTCCCGTCCTTCCCGTCCTTCCCGTCCTTCCCGTCCTTCCCGTCCTTTCCGTCTTTGCCCTCCCTCTTCTCCTCGAGAAAGCGCAGGATCGTGCCGCGCTTGTCCTGTGACGATAGCATCCAGAAACACTGCTCCACGGCTTCGGCGGCCACCGTCTCGGGCTCGATGGCGACATGGACGGGATCCATGGTCCACTGCTTCGCGAGGTTCATGACGTCGTCGTTGAACGTGGCGCTGAAGAAGAGGGTCTGCCGCTCGCGCTTGCGCGGCGTCTGGTAGACGATGCGGCGCACGTCGGGGATGAAACCGATGTCGAGCATCCGGTCGGCCTCGTCGATCACCAGCACCTCGACCCGGGAGAGGTTCACGATGCCGCGCCGGCAGTAGTCGAGCAACCGCCCCGGCGTCGCCACCAGGATGTCGATGTCCGTGCTGCGCAGGCGCTGCATCTGCTTGTTGAAGTCGATGCCGCCGTAGACCGCCGTCACGCGGGTGTCCAGGTAGTTCGAGAGATCGTGGGCGTCCTCGTCGATCTGTAGCGCGAGCTCCCGGGTCGGCGCGAGGATCAGCGCCCGGGGCGTGCCGGCGGGATTGGGGCGGTCGAGGGGAAACTCCTGCTGGCGCGCGAGGATGGTGATGAGGAAGGCGGCCGTCTTGCCGGTACCGGTCTGGGCCTGGCCCGTGATGTCGTAGTCGGAGAGACTATAGGGGAGCACGCCGCTCTGGATGGGCGTGCATCTCTCGAAGCCGAGATCGTCGATGGCCCGCAGCAGCGGCGCCGGCAATCCGAACTCGTCGAAGGTGTCGACGCGCTCCGCCTCCGCCGGTGCCTCCGCCACCGTCATGATTCGCGCCGCAGTTTCCGCACGCTCGCGAGTTCGATGCAGAGCGCGAGGATCTCCGTCGCCGCCTCCACCTCGTCGGTGGACGCGAAGGTCGGCGCGAGGCGGATGGTCCGGTCGTCCGGGTCGTGACCGCCGGGATGCGTCGCGCCGGCGGGGGTCAAGGTAACCCCCGCCTCCGCCGCCAGCGCGACGACCTCCGAGGCGAGCCCCGTCAGGGTGGTGACCGTGACGAAGTATCCGCCCTTGGGCTTTGTCCAGGTGGCGATCCCCAACCCGTCGAGAGACTCCCCGAGGATGCGCCCCACGGCCTCGAAGCGCGGCCGCACGAGGGCGGCATGGCCCCGCATGTGTTCCTCGACGCGGCCAAGGAGGAAGCGTGCTTGCCGCAACTGGTTGACCTTGTCGTGTCCCACGGTCATCACGGACATGCGGGCCTCGAGGCGGTCGAGGGTGTTCGGGCTGCCCGCGATGAACCCGACACCGGCCCCCGCGAAGGTGATCTTCGAGGTGGAGCCGAACAACACCACGCCGTCCTCGGTCCCCGCCTCGAAGGCCAGATCGAGCACGTTCTCAAGGGGGGCGGACGGAAACTCGAAGTCGTGTACCGCGTACGCGTTGTCCCACATCGTGACGAACCCGGCGGCGGCGCGCTCCGGCAGCCGGGCAATGCGCCGCACGGTGTCCGGGGAGTAGATGCAGCCCGACGGATTCGCATACTTCGGCACGCACCAGAGGGACTTCACCGCCGGGTCCGCGGCGACGAGGGCCTCGACGCGGTCCATGTCCGGACCCGTGTCCGTCATCGGCACCGGGACGGTCTCGATGCCGAGCGCGTCCGTGAGGGTGAAGTGGCGGTCGTAGCCCGGCACCGGGCAGAGCGCCTTCACCTCGCCCGCCTCCGTCCACGGCGCTCCGTTCAGCCCGTAGTGAAACGCGGTGTCCATCGCGAGGTACATGAGCGTCAGGCTGCTGTTGCCGCCGGCAATGACCTGTTCGGGGCGCACGCCGAGAATCTCCGCCCCCAGCGCGCGCGCCTCGGGGATGCCCCGCAGGCCGCCGTAGTTGCGCGTGTCCGTGCCGTCGGACGCGCGGTAGTCCCCCGCCAAGACGCCGTCCAGGGCGTCGGACAGATCCAGTTGCTCGCTGCCCGGCTTGCCACGCGTGAGGTCCAGGCTCAGGTTGGAGGCGCGTAGCCCTTGGTAACGCTCCCCAAGCACCCGCTCCCGCTCCTCCAGTTCGGGGGCCGACATGCCGCCGAGAAGTTCGTGCCCAACGCTCACGCCGCGAGCCCCGTGGTTTCCTCAATGCCGAGCATGAGGTTCAGGTTCTGTACGGCGGCGCCGGATGCGCCCTTGCCCAGGTTGTCGTAGCGGGCGCAGAGCAGCACGTGCTCGTGGCTCCCGAACACCATCAGGTCCAATCGGTTCGTGTCGTTGCATGCCGTGGCCTCCAGAAAGCCCTCTACCCGAGCGGCCTCCGCGCCCAGGGGCAGCACGCGCACGAACGGCTCCCCGGCGTAGCGCGCATCGAGCGTGGCGTGGATGTCCTCCACCGTGGCCCCCGACCGCAATTCAGTACGAAACAGCGGCACCTGCGTCAGGATGCCCTTGAAGAAGTGGCCCACCATGGGCGCGAACAGCGGTGCCGCGCCCGTGCCCGAGTAGCGGTGCATCTCCGGAACATGCTTGTGCGCGAGGTGCAGCCCGTAGGGTCGCACCCGCCATCCGGGGCCGTCGTGGGCCTCGTACGTGGCGATCAGGGATTTGCCGCCGCCGGAGTATCCCGACACCGCGTTCACCCGCAGGGGCACGTGCGGGGAGAGGATTCCCGCGTCGATGAGCGGCCGGACCGACAGCACGAACCCCGTCGGATAGCAGCCGGGATTGCTGACCCGATCAGCGGCGCGGAGCGCGTCGCGCGCACCGGGCTCAAGTTCCGGCATGCCGTACACCCAGCCCTCCGCCACGCGATGCGCCGTGCTCGCGTCGATGAGCCGGGTGCCCGGTGCGAGTGCGGCGGCCTCCCGCGCCGCATCGTCCGGCAGGCACAGGACGACCACGTCGGCTTCGCGATAGTAGTGGCGTCGGCAGGCGGGGTCCTTCCGCATTGCGTCCGGCACGGTCAACACCTCGACGTCGCCGCGCGTCCGCAACCGCGTCAGGATCTCCAGGCCGGTGGTGCCCGCTTGTCCGTCGATGAATACCTTGTGCATGGGCCGCAAGGATCGGGAAACACGCGCATTTTAGCAGTCCGCCGCACGTTGCCCCCTCGCCAACAGCGCTTCGATCCCCGTTGCCGACTCCGCCAACCGCGTCTCGCCCGCACACAACGCGTCGTTCCACGCTAGCGGGCCGTCCACTCCCGGAAAGAGATACCGCAGGGAATCCACCAGTGGCACGTCCGGGAACCGCCCTCGCGCGGCGTGCACGAACTTCACCGTCCTGAACCCATCGAACCAGATGAAGAACGCGCGTGCGTCCCGTGGCGGGGGTCGAGAGCGTTCGTAGCCGACGGCATGCAGCAACTCGGACACCGGTTCGGGCCAAGCTTCCCAGGCACCGCGCATGGCAGCCTCCTGGAGCAGGCGGAGCACGTCGAACGTCTCGGGGGCATAGTCCCTGCGGGACGCCATGTCGGCGGGCGCCGCGGCAAGGGCCGGTCCGGTGCCGAACGGAACCCGTTCCGACGCGCGGGCCTCAATCTCGACAAGGGGTTCCGCAAGCCGCCGGATCGCCCCCACCTTCGCAAGCTTGTTGAGCATGTAGAAATCCTCGGCGGCGTTACGCTTCGGAAAGCCGCGCACCACCGCATAGGCGGTGGCGTCGATGGCCAGACAGCTTCCGACGGTGTGGAAGGCATAGGGCGACCCCGCATGTGCGAGCCGGTTCACGTAGTAACGCAGCGAGAGCTCGTAGCCGAGGGCCGCCTGCTCGAGTGCCGGGTCTTCGCTCACATGCGCGAACGGATAGACCCAGCCGGCGGCACGCTCGGCCCGTGGCGCGTCGAAGTACCCGGCCGGCAGCACCGCGTCGGCGTCGGTGCAGAAGAGGATCGGGGTCGCGACCGTCCCCTCCTCGATACACCGCAACGCGACGTCCCCGCCGATCCGCCGCGCCAGGCCGACGCCTTGACGCGCGGGGATGGGGACCTCGGTGCGGTCGATCACCATCACGTCGATGTTGCGCGCCGCGTCGAACCGTCCCGCCAGCCGCCCCAGCCTCTTCGTGCGCTCGACCGCCGGGTCCGACGGCGCAACATTGTCCGGCATGTTCGCGACGAGGATCACCAACACGTCCCGCGCATCCGGCGGCAGGGTGCGCGCGAGGAAGCTCTCCGGCTCGTCGAATGCCGGGATCGTTAGTGCGAAGCGGTAGTCGCGCTTCGGTAACTCCGCGGCCGCGGCCTCCGGGGCACCATGACTCGCGAGATAAAGTTGACGGTGCGCTTTCAATGCAGGGCCGCGCGGGGCGGCAGGTGGGCGACGATCTCCGCTTCCCGGTGGAGCAGCGCCTCAATGCGCCCGGCCACGTCCTGCTCGGGGCACTCGCGTTTCGCCAGTTCCATGAAGGTCCGCCAGTGTCGGCCCTCGCTGGTGGCGATGGCGCGATAGAACTTGCGCAAACCCGCGTCTTCGTGGGCGTCCGCCAGCAATCCGAAACGCTCCGCGCCCCTTCGCTCGACGATGGCGGCGATGAGGAGCCGATCAAGCAGATACGCCATCGACCCGCGCCGCACCTCGGCGTTCATCGCGTTCACGTAGGGGTCGCGCACGTCTGGACCGGGCTGGAGTCCGCGTTCAAGCAGCAGGCGCACGACTTCGCGGTAGTGCCCCAGTTCCTCCACCGCGAGGTCCGCCATCGCGCCCACCAGCGCGGGGCGATCCGGGTAGTGGGCAGCGAGTGCGAGGGCCATGCCGGACGCCTTCTTCTCACAGGAGGCGTGGTCGCGCAGGAAGGCGGGGAAGTCCGCGAGCACGGCCTCCAGCCAGTCCGGCCCGGTCGCTGCAAGCAGTTCCATGGCGCTTCGATGGTGCGGGCCGTCGGTAGCCCGAATCCGTTAGGCCTGAAAACGCGCGTTCAGCCAACGCGCGATGTCTACCAGTTCCTGATGGCAGACCTGGTGCCCCATGCCGTACTCGCGCCACTCCACCTGATAGTTGAGCGCCGTGAGGGCCTCCCGGGACGTGACCGCCCGGGTGATGGGAATCATCGGATCCATCAGCCCGTGCGCCATGAGGATCGGGACGTCGACGCTTTCGAAACTGACTCGATCGAGCAGGTGCTCGTGATCGTGGACGTAGGTGGAGAGCGCCATGATGCCGGCGAAACGCGCCCGGCTCGACAAGCCAAGCTGCAGCGCCACGACGCCACCCTGGGAGAAGCCGGCCAGCACGATGCGGTCCGACGCGGTGCCCCGGGCGTTCTCTTCGCCGACGATCTCCTCGATGGTCGTTGCGGATGCGACGATGTCCTCCGTGCCGGCGAGGGGCGCACCGGGATCGATGTCGTACCACGCCCGCATCTCCGCGCCGCCGTTGATCGTCACGGGGCGCACCGGCGCATGGGGGAAGACGAAGCGCAGGGGGACGTGAAGGTCCAGCTCGTCGACCACGGGCTCGAAGTCATGGCCGTCCGCGCCCAGGCCGTGCAGCCAGATCACGGTGCCGGCCGCGGTTTCGGGGGGTTCGATTTCGATGCGTTCCAAGGCCATCGAACAAGCATACAACGAGGGCGGCGCTTAGAATGCACCCTCAGGGATCAGGCGTTGTTCGGGGCGACGCTTCGACTTTCGATGACCGCACCTGAGACCGTCGGGAGGATCTCGCGCCCGCCTCCATCGCCAACGAACCGCCTCGGCGTCTCTGCCGACGTGCGATCAAGCTCAATGCCTCTCGTCTCGTGTCTTTCTGGTGTCTTTCTCATGTCTTTCGTTGACGGTCCGCATCCCTTTTGGCAGCATCCGGTCTAGGTCAACTCCATCAACACCAAGGTTCGGCGTGATTGCCGATTATCCAACTCGCTTCAAGTGTCAGGGCGTCTACGAGATCGTTGAAGAGGAGAGGGCCAACATCCGCCACGGACCTCAGAAACGGATCCACAGTGCGACAGACAAAGAAGAGCGCCAACGTCCTCTCCATCTCCGCCCGAGAGGCGTCCCTCCGACGCAAAGTCAGACGCCAACTCCGCTCACTCGGCTTCCACAAGTCGGGCGACGGCACCCTCCAGATCGATGGGGACGACAAGGCGCTCGTCCGCCGCCTGCACAGTCCCCAGCGAGCCGACCGACTCTCCGCCAACTCCGATTTCCTAGCGCGACACGCCGATAACCTGCTCCCGCACTTCGCGTCCGGAACAGACGTCGACCCCTGTTCCATCAGGCCGAGATTAGAGCGAGTGTACGCCGGAACTTGGCAAGCGGACCTTTTTCGCGTAGCCGCTCTGACCTGGTCCGTACCGGTGTCTAATGGGTTCGGTCGGCGTCTCCGCTATATCGTCTGGGATGACCACAACGACAAGATCCTAGGCCTCGTGGCGATCGGAGATCCCGTGTTCAATCTCTCCGTCCGAGACACGCTCATCGGATGGAATGCCAACGACCGTCGCGAGCGCCTCGTCAATGTCATGGACGCGTACGTCCTGGGTGCCTTGCCACCCTACAACACGTTGTTGGGCGGCAAACTGGTCGCCTGCCTTGTGCGCTCCCGTGAGGTCTATAACGAGTTCACGCGCACCTACGGCGACACCTTCGGGACAATCTCCGGCAAGGCGAAGAAGGCGCGCCTCCTAGCCGCTACCACCTCCTCATCCATGGGACGGTCTTCCGTCTACAACCGCCTAAAGCTAGGCGACGTGCGCTACTTCGAACCGATTGGCTACACCCGCGGATGGGGCCATTTCCACATCTCGGATGACCTATTTCTCGAGTTACGCGACTACCTGCGCAGCATCGGCCATCGATACGCTGACCAGCACCGATTCGGTCAGGGGCCTAACTGGCGTCTACGGACTACGCGTGCAGCCCTCAAGGCGCTCGGACTCAGAGACGATTTGCTCAGGCACGGAATCCAGCGCCAAGTCTTCATCTGCAACCTCGCGTCGAACGCCACAACGATCCTGCGCACCGGGAAGGGTCGCCCCGACCTCTCAACCCTTCTCAGTGTGCAGCAGGTTGCCGACCTCGCACTTGACCGCTGGATACTTCCTCGCGCCCACCGGAGGCCCCAATACCGACTGTGGGATCGGTCCGATGTTCTGCGATCACTGAGCGACCCTGTCCTCAGCGATTCCCCGCGCATCGCGTCCCGGTGATCGAACTACAGCGTGGCAATCTGACTCGATGGACCACAATGTCGACTCACTGAAGCACCTCCAGGACGACCTCCTCGCACACTTTCGCTCACTCGCTGAAGTCCGCGAACGTTCCGGGTTCCCGATCTTCGCCCTCGAACACGGTTTGACGCGCACCGAACTCCAGCGCGTCAACACCTTCCTCCGTGAGCGCCAAAGGGCCAGACTGCCCGTCACGCCGTACTGGCTGCTTTGGGCTGTCTACGCCAGCGAAGCCGGCTACGGATACAAGGGCGACGAGTACTGGCCCTCATTCGAGAAGCAAACGCCCACCTGGGAGTATCATGATCGTCCCAAGGTTAAGAGCTGGTTTCGGAGATTCCAGCGTTCTTTCAACGGCGTAGTACCCTCCGGCCCCTGGGCCGAACACTTCAGCATCATCGCCTGGCCAATCACACACGCACTTCTGCCCCGGTACCTCCAGCGCCATTTCGCCAAGCTCCTTTACGACCTGCGGTTCAAGCTTGCCTCGGTCTCGCTCGACGCCGGCATGGTCGGTCGCCTGCTCGCTGCACATGCATCCCATGCTTCGACACGCTTCCAAGCGTTTCTTGAGCAGGAAGAGTTGACCGGCCAGATCGTTGCGGCACTTCTCACGGGAGAGTCAGTAGACGCTGACGATCTGATCCATCCCCCGACGCTGAGTCGGATCGTTGCCGACTTGGAGGGGGTCCGCAGCTCCAGAGAATGGCTCAGCGAGACGCGCCGTGTCGTCTCGGATCGCTTCAAGGGAATCGGTCGCGGAACGTACCGCCCACCCCGTCCACCCCACACCAAGGATCCCGGCGACCCAGTTCCATCGGATGCCTCGCGGTTCGTGATCCGCCCCGACCTCTTCCTCCGGCACACCGGAGATGGCAAATGGTCAGTGCTTCTCCGGTTAAAGTCTCTACGTCCTATCGCGGCCGAAAGCACCGCGTTGCGCCTATTCCTCGACCAGACACGATGCCGGCTGAACGGTGCCACCGACTGGAAACCGAGGGGGTGGCTGTTGTCTGGCAACCGCATGGGAGCCCTCCGACGTTGGCCGGACCCCGATGTGCCTCTTGTTCAATTTGAGCGTGCGGACCCTCTCATGGACCACCTTCTCGAGTCCGAATACCGTCTGACGCCGCGTCCGCACTGGCTATTCCGCGTTGGCAGCGACGGCATCGCACGGCACATCGCCTCTCCGGTCGTCAGGCCTGACAATAACTACATCCTAGTGACAGCAGGCGACATGCCCCACGATGTACCAGAATCGGCTCCCTGTACCTTGGAATGCGAGGGCGTCCATGCCGTGCGCCTCACCGTACCAAGTCAGGTTTCGGCTGACACGACGACGCGCTTGAGCGAACTAGGAGTCAGCGTCGCCCGTACGATTCGAGTCTGGCCAGCTGGCTTGCCCGGGCGCGGCTGGGACGGCGATGGTAGAACGGAGTGGCTGACCACTGAGTCTCCCACCTTCGGAATAGCCCCGGATCACCCGCTCGACGCGCTTTCGTTTCGTTTGGATGATGGATCGGAACAGGTCGTCGCGACTGATCCCTCGGGCGCTCCAACGTTCGTTCGACTACCACCTCTCGCTGCAGGCTCCCACTTGTTGACCGTCGAGGCCCGCCGCAGTGCAGAACTAGACGACGCCGCCACAACACCTGCGGCCAAGGGATTCGCGAGACTCGCGGTCCGGGAGCCCGAGCCTTGGACGCCCGGTGCAGCCTCGCATCCGGGGCCGATCGTCACATCGGATCCGTTCGACGCGAGCCTCGATACGCTATGGCGCAACGAACTCAATCTCTCCGTCAACGGCCCAGCAGGTCTCTCGGCAAGGGTGCAACTGAAGCTGCACACCGCTGACGGACAGCGGGTTCTTTCCGCTCTCGTTAGCGACTCGATGGCCTTCCCGATCACGTCCGAAACCTGGCGTCGCGCGTTCGCGGACTTCCTCAACAACGAGAGCCGGGCGTGGAAGTACCTTGAAGCCGCAAGTTGCACACTGGAAATCAACGGTGACTCTCTCGGTACGTGCGTGCTCAGGTTCGATCACGATCCGTCGCCCCTCCGGTGGTCCCTTTCGTCGCGACAACGCAATACCTTACTACGTCTCGTCGACGACAGCGGCCAACACGAGACCAATCCCGATGTCCAGTTCTTCAGCATGGATAACCCCCTCATCAGCGACCCTTTGGACGCCGAGTTCGTGCGAACAGACTTCGTCGTCCAACCGCCCGGCGGACTCTACGTAGCCCGACATGCGGCGTTCGACGACGCTGCGGTCGTGAGCGCGAGTCCTGCCGGGCTAAAGGAGCTAGGCGTCGAGCCCGAGATCCATGTCGCACCTGGCCTACCCGCGATTCGAGAGGCCTTCCTTCTACTCCGTCTCTGGTTCAACGCGAGACAAGCGGGTTTTCTGGTGGGCGTGAGGCAGCATCAGGTGACGCGCTCGATCTTCAACGCAATCTTGAGCAGCATCTGCGGCCAGAACTGGGCAAGGGCTGAAGAGGGCTTTGTCGAACGGCCTTTGTCTCCAGACACTCTTGATGCTTTAGAGAACCTCGTCGACAGACACACGCGCTTTGGTCGCAGCCTGCGACAGCGCGACGCAATCGTAAGCGATAGGACCGCTGTCCATTTCGCAGGCGAAGCCCGACGGCATGGCATATCGCACGATCAAGACCTTTGTCTATTCGCCCTTCGCGTGGCAGCGCGCCAAGCCAACGCGCTTGGCGACCCGAACCTCGACTCCCGTGTTCGCCAACTCGTAGAAAACCCGGCGCTGCTCCGCGGCGCGAGGCTGATCTCGCGTCTCGGCGAGCATCGTCCCAACCAGGCAACCTCCGCGCCCCGGTCCAGATACCCGACATGATTGCCCGAGTCACGCCTGCTGAGGTTCTCGCCCATTGCCGGGAAACGCTAGGATTGCCCGGTGATCAGGATGCCGCTCTCGACGATGCATTGCTTGCGTCCCTTGCGCGACGTACCGCGGGTATCCGCTGCCCTTGCTCCCGTACTACTTTGAGGGCTTCGCTACTCGAGTGCACGTTCGGGCTACCAAAAAGCCACGAATCCCTCCCCGAAGCAATCGACAGCGCCATTGAGGCACTGATCGTCAGTGGAGACCTTCTCGAACTCGCCGATGTCGTCATCGACGACTCGGAAGTCAGGCAAACCTGGGTCTTCGCCGCACCTCCGCGTTTCGTTGTTCGACCCAGCCGCACCATTTTCCTCATGGGCGTCGTGCCGGACCAGGACGCATTCCTCCCGTCGACGCTCACCGCTCGGATTCTCTCGCGTGGATCCACGCGAATGCTTGAACCGGAGCCTGGCGAAGACCTCCCGCAACAACTGAAGGAACTCGGACTACAGCAACTCTCCGAGCGCGCTTGGCTCAGGAGCCCGCGAGCCGAAGATCCCGCCGAAATGCTCAATAGGCACGAGCGGCTCCTGACCAACCAACCCTCGATCACAGGCATACCGGGCCTCCAGATCCTCGACGCCGCCCGCGCCGTCACGTATTACCGTGGCCGATGGACCGACCCCACAGACCAAGACGGCATGTTTGTCGCCCGGCGGCCACAGGAGTTTGGCGTTCCGATTTGGTGCTTCGTCGAACTGCGAGAAGGCCGCCCAGTCCGGCTTCTCGACCTCCCACTCCCACGAAGCCGCTGGCGCGGGTGTGATGCAGCTTGGCACCTTCAAGCAGCAGTTGACCACTGTCGCGGGACGCCGCAGCGCTACCACCGTCGAGCCCACGACGAAGGAGACCGCTTCGACTTCTATTCTCCGCTGCCCCTATGGTGTGAGCGCCGGCTGATGAATCTTGGTAAGTCGGTGCCGCGAGACGCGTGCCTGCTCTCTTACGTCGTCCCCGCCAGCGAAGCAGATGTCGAGGAGGCGTTCCTGCGGAAGAACCTGTGGCTTGCCCACAACGATAGCCCTGGCTGAGGAACACGCTCTTGGAAACCATCCAGCAATCGATAGAGCAGCTCCACGGAGCCCTACGCGACTACATTGAAGCGACGTACCACATTAGCGCCGAGTCACTGATCCATAGACGCAAAGCCCTGCTGGACACCGCAGGGATCATCCATCAGATACCCTACCTGGAGTCTACGCCCCGATACGAAACTGGCGAGTCCTTTTCGGAGATGGCTGGACTCGCCCCAGCTGCACTGGCAGCGTTTAACGCCGTTTCGCAGTCTCAAGGTGACCTACCGAAGCTGATCTACGATCCGCCATACCTGCACCAGTCCGAGGCTGTTCGGGGCACACTGATCCAGCGTCGCAACCTCGTCATCATGACCGGCACAGGTTCCGGTAAGACAGAGTCCTTCCTGCTCCCCATACTCGGAAAGCTAGCCCGCGAAGCGAACGAAAAACCGGATGCTTTCGGCGGCCAACCAGCTATGCGCGCCCTCGTCCTGTACCCGATGAACGCCTTGGTCAACGACCAGTTAGGACGACTCCGCGGGCTTTTCGGCGATCCTAGACTCGTTTCGCTCTTCAATTCTTGGGCCGACAGACCCCCACGCTTCGGCCGCTACACAAGCCGAACGCCCTACGCGGGTGTTCGAACCTCCCAGAAGGATTCCGCCAAGTTCAGGGCGTTTGAGGAGTTCTACGTGGACATCGAACGCGTGGCGAACGATCCGAAGCACGATGGCCACGCCGAGGCCCGACGCCTGCAGCGAGCTTTGAAGGAGCGCGGCAAGTGGCCAGCCAAACCGAACCTTCGAGCTTGGCTGGGCGAGAAGGGGACTCGTTGGCGAGACCCCAAGACAGGTGATTTCATCAGAGGCGTTGCGTTGCCTGACGACAGCGAATTGCTGACGCGGCACGAAATCCAGTCCGCGCCGCCGGATCTCCTGGTCACGAACTACTCGATGCTCGAGTACATGATGATGCGTCCGATCGAGCGTTCTATATTCGACATGACCAGGACGTTCCTAGAACACAACCCCGACGAGGACTTCTTCGTCGTCCTTGACGAGGCGCACCTCTACAGAGGCGCGGCGGGTGCTGAGGTGAGCCTCTTGCTGCGGCGCTTGCGCGATCGCCTCGACGTTCCCGAGGACCGGTTCCGGGTAATCTGTGCGACCGCGAGCTTCCACGACTACGACTACGCTCCAGACTTCGGTGCACAGCTATCCGGACTGTCTGCAAGCACCTTCCAAGCGATCTCTGGATCTCTTGATCTTCGACCCTATGACGGTCCCGGCTCGAACCGGGACGCCGACGTACTCGCTAGCGTCGACCTCGAACGGTACTACGATGCGCCGACCCAGAGGGCCCGACAAGCGGTGATCGAGCCGATAGTAAGACACCGCCAGACCACCGAAGACCCTGATCCCGAGCGAGCCCTCTACCACGCGCTCGCGGACTTCCCTCCCATGGGCCGCCTGGTCAATATGACCATGAAGCAGGCCTTACCGGTGGCGGAGCTAGGGCAACATCTGTTTCCCGACGCCAATCCGGCGACAGCCGACATGGCCGTCAACGCTCTGATGGGCCTTGGCAGCGCCGCTCGCTTGAACCCCAAGACCCCCGGACTCCTGCCTTGCCGCGTCCACAACTTCTTCCGCGGGTTGCCTGGACTCTGGGCGTGCATGGACCCCGCATGTGAGAATCTCGACGAAGCAGACAGCGACGGCATTTGCGGCACGCTTTACAGTCAACCACGCGAAACCTGTCAATGCGGTGCCCGCGTCCTCGAACTGTTCACCTGTCGTAACTGCGGTACGGCCTACGCCAGGGCCTACACCGACGATGTCGACTGCCCCTCGGCACTGTGGGCTGAACCCGGTGAGAGCCTACGCATGGCCGAGGGCGAAACAGCCCCCCTTGCCCCCCTCGACCTCTTACTCGAGACGCCGGCTTCGGACGAGACAGCGGAGCCGGCCGACTACGATCTCGAGACAGGCCGCCTCAACCCTCCAACTCTCGGAAACCGGATGCGTCGAGTCTATCTTCGGGGCGACCGGCTGGTCGACTCCACCGATGAGGATGACGATGGGAGCGATCCGGGACTCGTCTCTTCAGGCCAGTTTGCCCCGTGTGCTGTGTGCGGCAAGAAGACGCGATGGGGAACTTCCTATGTGCAAGATCACCAGACCAAGGGCGACCAGCCGTTCCAGGCCCTAGTGTCCCGACAGTTGCAGATCCAGCCTCCGTCCCAAGCCGAGCCCACGCCTTTCGCGCCTCTACAGGGTAGGAAAGTCCTGACCTTCTCCGACTCGCGCCAAGTCGCGGCGCGTCTGGCTCCTAACCTACAGATGTACTCGGTGCGTGACTCGCTACGACCGCTCATAGCTTGGGGCTTTCAGCGACTTCAAGCCGTACCCTTTCTTCGGCCGAACCTGAACCTCAACGACTTGTATTTGGCCGTGCTCCTCGCGGCTCACACGCTCAACGTGCGCCTGCGTCCCGAAACGAAGGCCGGCGAGAGCTTTGGCGCAGACCTTACAGTACGAAACGCCTTCAACAACGGACAAACGGACGACGATGCCGGACTGACCGGCCTCTGTATGCAGATCCGATCGGAACGTCCGCCCGAAGCGTTCCTCGAGCAGATTGTGACAACCGTGCAGGATCGCTTTCTTGGATTCGAGCCGCTCGCGCTGGCTTCACTCGTCGAACGAGGCGACCTCTCACCGCGTTTGAACGAACTCCCAGAGATTCCGGGAGTGGCGGAAACGCCCGAAGAGAAGGTGGAACTCGCGCGAGGATGGCTGCGCTGCTGGCAGAGCTACGGCTTTTGGCTCGGCGCCATGCCGCCGGTTTGGGGCCGGCGCCCCCGCTCTCAGGGAATCAGCGTGCGTGCGAGAAAGGGAAAGTTCAGGGCGATGCAGACTGTCCTAATTGACCGCGCGGCCCGCAGAATGTTCGACAGCCAATGGTTGCCCAAGCTCTTGGAACTGTTCACGGAGACTACTGGCGACGGCTTCAGGCGCCTCCGCGGCAACGAACTCTCCTTGGCCTTCGAAGGCAATTGGGTACGCTGCCCGACTTGCAAGTCGGTGCACCGGCCCGTTTCGACTATCTCCCATTGCCTCGACTGCGGCAGCCCCGATGTCAAAGAACTGAACCCTGACCACGATGCCGTGTTCCTGGCCCGCAAAGGCTTCTATCGAAATCCCGTCATGAACGCGCTCGTCGATCCGCCCAAGCCGCCGCTCGCGCTCGTCGCCGCTGAGCACACTGCACAACTGAATGCCCCCCAGAACGAGGATGTCTTCTCCAAGGCGGAGGAGAACGAACTGCTGTTCCAAGACATCGCTCTCGGTGACCGCGCTAGCTCGTCCACCGCCGTCGACGTGCTGTCCAGCACCACCACCATGGAGGTGGGGATCGACATTGGCGCGCTTTCCGGTGTCGCACTGCGGAACATGCCGCCGGGCCGCGCCAACTACCAGCAGCGCTCCGGACGCGCCGGACGTCGTGGCAACGCCGTTGCTACTGTCGTCGCTTTCGGCAGCGCCGACAGCCACGATGAGCACTACTTCACCAACCCGGACGGCATGATCCGGGGCGACGTCATCGATCCAAAGTTAACGCTCGACAATGCGGACATAGTGCGGCGGCACATCCGCGCCTTCTTGTTGCAGTCCTACCATCAGGATCGCATTCCAGGATTGGACCCCGACCAAAAGCACGATCTCTTCTCAGTGCTCGGGACGGTCGCCGACTTCCGTGACCCATCTTCTCTCCTCAACCGCACGGACTTCGCTGTATGGCTCGTTGAACAGGAGGGTAGGCTGCGCAGCAGAATAGCATCATGGATTCCGGAGCAGATTGCCCCGCAGGACCGCGATGTGCTGCTTAGTGAATTCGCCGATGATTGTCTCGATGCAATCGACGACGCCATCGGGTTCGCGCCAAGCCGAACCGATCCGAACGACACCGAGGAGGCGAATGAAGCCGAATACCAGCCTGAAAGGGACGAGGAAAACCCTCAACAGAACCCCGCCAATACGGACAAGCTTCTCGACCGCCTCCTGTACTGCGGCAAACTGCCGCGGTACGCGTTCCCCACCGACGTGGCGACTTTCCATGTGTTCGACACTGACCGCTCTACGCGTTTCCGACCGATCATGCGGTTCGCGCCCCAACAGGGCCTTTCGGTCGCGCTCTCTCAGTACGCCCCGGGGAAACAGGTGTGGATATCCGGGAAGTGCTACACGTCCAGCGCAATCTATTCGGTGGATCCTAACGCCCGATTTGCTGCATGGGAATCCAAACGGATCTACATGGAGTGCGATATCTGCGGCTTCGCGAACACCTACCCGATTGGTCAGGCTCAGCGTGAGGAGACGCGAGACTGCCCCGCTTGCAGTGGGACGCAGACTTTCGGGCCGGGACGCTACTGGCTACGTCCGCCGGGCTTCGCGCACCCAGTCGACACCGAAGAGGTCACTTCACCCGACGATGTCCCGGAGACGAGCTATGCGACCCGCGCCAAGCTGACGATGGACACTCCGGACGACGCCGATGCCTGGACTGTCGTCAATGAACGACTACGGGTGCTTCCATCGAGAAGACATCTCCTCGTGTCCAACACGGGTCCCAGGAAAGATGGCTACACTTACTGCACCAAGTGCGGTCGAATAGAAGCAACCGCTGCCCGCTCGGACGAACTTCACGGCACTCACCTGAAACCCTACCCGGACGACGACGACAAACGCAGCTGCGATGGAATCAACCCGACGCGCCACCTCGTCTTGGGCACTGATTTCATCACCGATATTGCCCTGTTCTCCTTGCGCGTGAACCCGCCGATGAGCCTCAAGCCTGGGCATACGTCCACCCTGGTCGTGCTGCGAACTGTAAGCGAAGCTCTCGCCGCTGCAGCGTGCCAACTCCTCGAACTCGAACCGGGCGAACTCATGGCCGAGTTCCGTCCCGCACTCACGCCCGACGGTACGACTGGTCTTGAAGCAGAGGTTTTCTTGTACGACACCCTGCCTGGGGGAGCCGGTTTCTCGACTCAACTTCCTGAGTCACCCGTTGAGTTGTTCCAAAGGGCCCTCGATCTTCTCGCGGACTGCGAAGAGGGTTGTGACGCGTCCTGTTATCGCTGTCTGCGAAGCTTCAAGAACAAATTCGAGCACAGTCTCCTCGACCGACATGTCGGCGCACAACTGCTCCGTTACCTTATCGATGGACAATTGGCCGATTTCAACCCGAGCCGTTTAGCCTCCTCGACCGCGTTGCTTCGCCACGACCTTGAACGCCAATGTACGGACGGGACGCGATTCCAACTCGACGCGACTTTCCAAGCGGGTGGGTCGTCAGTGACGGCGCCCATTCTGGCCACTACTGCCGACGGTCGGACAGCCGTTATCGCGCTCTCAGCCCCCCTGACGCCAGGCCATCCCACTGACCGTCACATCGCCATGCTCCAATCGGCTGGAGGACTTCCGCTCATCGTCGAAAACGAACTGGTCGTACGCGGGAACCTACCGTCGGCAACGAGGCGCATCATCAGTTTGCTGCGATGACGCCTCCGTCACGTCGGAATGGTGCTCAACCCATATCAAGCATACATCAGGCGCTCGCCCTTAGGTTGCGGCACCGGTCGTCCCAGTTCTCCTGCGGTTTCGATCCAGAACTGCATCGCATCCTGAATATTCTTCAACGCCTCTTCCTGATTGTCCCCGTGCGCCATGCAGCCCGGCAGTTCGGGCGCTTCAGCGACGAACGCATGGTCTTCGTTGCTCCAGTAGAGAATAATCTCGTAGCGATGCATCAGTCTTCTCCTCCCAGCCCGTACTTCAGAATGACGTTACGAATCTGCCTCACCTGATAGGGCTTTGCCTGTCCGCCCCGACTCTGAATGTTGATGAGTTCCACAATCCCTTCCTTGTCAAAGAGGTGGTGACTGCCGTGGACTCGCTCGGAAAACCCAAGGTGGGTCAGCAGCGCCCGCACGTCGGCGAACCGGATGTTCGCGTCTGACCGCCCGCCAAGGATAGTCTGACGTACTCGTTCATGTCGGTCCATGGTCCTCGTGATGTCTCTCAAGCTCCGCTTCGGAGAGGTCACGCACGCCTCGAAGACTGCCTCCGCCGTGCCGATGCCAACTCGCTTACGAACGCCCTAGTTGCGTCGCCCTTCGCCGCGCATCCTCCGCTCACCACAACCGCAATGTGAGACTGACCGGGCAACGCGCCGTCCGCTTTATGCCACAGAAAGAAGCCGCTCTTCTACCCCCTCGGGTCCACGGCCAGCTCGGTGGGAGGCACACGGAAACCTCGGGCATCGAGGCCCGTTGCGGTCGGCGGTGGCGTACGCGGTGAACCGGGATGGCTCCCTCCGTACACCGCCTGCGGCTCCGCCGACAGGATCGTGAGACTCTCGCTTCTGCGAGGAACGCAACCCTAGCCTAGCGCCACCGAAGCCATCGCCCTGACGGGCACCAGTTCCAGCGAGTGGCAAGCCCCTCGGGCTCCCCCGCTGAGGGGCTCCTGGTCCCAGCCCAAGCCGTTCCAGCACGGTATCGGGCTTCGCGCTGCCGCCAACGTCCGACACCCTGCTACCGAGGACACCCGCCAGCGATACAATCCCGAGTCGGGATCGAGATTGTCGGAAGCCGCCCCGTCCCATGAACGCGCATCAAACCGCAGCGACCACCGCCGACCGCTGGCACGCGACGGAAGCGGACCGCACGCCGCCGGACCGCGAGCCAACGCGCAACGTCGCGAGCTTGAGGCCGGCGCTGCGTTTCGTCCGCCCCTACCTTGGGCAGGTCGCGGCGGCGAGCGGTGCGCTGGTGGTCACGGCGTCGGTGACGCTCTCGGTCGGGCAAGGCGTGCGGCTGCTGATCGACGAGGGATTCGCGACGGGGAGCCCCGATCTCCTCATGTCGAGCATCGGGGTCTTCGTCACTCTGATCCTGCTGCTCGCGGCGGGAACGTTCGTCCGGTTCTACTTCGTCTCCTGGGTGGGCGAGCGCGTGAGCGCGGACATCCGGCTCGCGGTGTATGCACGCCTCGTGCGCATGCATCCGGCCTTCTTCGAGGAGAACCAGCCGACCGAGATCCAGTCCCGCATCACGACGGACACGACGCTGCTGCAGACGGTGATCGGCTCCTCCGTCTCCATCGCGCTCCGCAACGTGTTCATGTTCGTCGGCGGCCTCGTGCTCCTGTTCGTGACGAATCCCCGGCTGGCCACCATCGTGATCGTGAGTGCACCGGTCGTCATCTCCCCGATCGTGCTGTTCGGGCGACGCGTGCGGCGGCTGTCCCGATCAAGCCAAGATACCCTTGCCGATGTCGGGAGCCACGCCGGCGAGTCCTTGCGCCACATCAAGATCGTGCAGGCCTTCAACCACGAAGCGCTGGACCTCGCGGCCTTCGCCGGGCGCGTGGACGTGGCCTTCGCCGTCGCGGTCCGACGTATTCGTCAGCGTGCGTGGCTCGTGGCCACGGTGATGGTCCTCACCCTCGCGGCCATCGCCGTCATGCTCATGGTCGGCGGGCAGGACGTGCTGGCCGGGCGCACGACCGCAGGAGAACTCGCCGCGTTCATCTTCTATGCCTTCATCGTCGCCGGGGCCGTCGGTGCGGTCAGCGAGGTGTGGGCGGAACTCCAGCGGGCCGCGGGCGCCACCGAACGGCTCATGGAACTGCTGAACGCCACGCCCGCCCTCCCGGAGCCCGCCCGCCCCATGCCACTCCAGCGACCCGGAGCGGTTGCCTTCCGGGGCATGTCCTTCTGCTATCCGACGCGTCCGGACGTGGCCGTGCTCACCGACATCGAACTCGACCTGCGCCCGGGCGAGACCGTCGCCCTGGTCGGCCCGTCCGGCGCCGGCAAGAGCACGCTCCTCGATTTGGTCCAGCGCTTCTACGACCCCACCGGGGGGACGGTGGCGGTGGCCGGTGTGGATGCCCGGCATCTCGCCCTGGAGACCTTGCGCCGCGAGATCGCCTTCGTGCCGCAGAACCCGGTGCTCTTCGCGGGCACGGTGCGGGACAACGTCCGCTACGGGGACGCGGACGCGGACGATACACGGGTGCTCGACGCCTTGCGCGCGGCCCACGCCACGGAGTTCGTGGACGCGCTCGCCGACGGACTCGACACGGTTATCGGCGAAGAGGGCCAAGGGCTCTCCGGCGGCCAACGCCAGCGTCTGGCGATCGCCCGCGCCCTCCTCCCCGAGCCCCGCATCCTGCTAATGGATGAAGCGACGAGCGCCCTCGATGCTCGGAGCGAGCAGGCCATCCGCCAGACCATCGCGGAGCTCAAGGGGGATTGCACGATCCTGATCGTGGCGCATCGGTTGTCCACCGTCGCACACGCGGATCGCATCGTGGTGCTCGCGGAGGGGCGCGTCGTCGCGGAAGGAACCCACGAGGACCTGCTCCGCGAGAACGGGCTGTACCGGGACTTCGCGGAGATTCAGCTCGTCGAGCACGAAGGGGAGATCGCCGCCGGCTAACGCGTGGAGGCCAGGGCCATGACCCGTCTAGTGCAGCAATTCGCCTTCGCAATCCTCGCGGTGATGGGCCTCACCGCACATGCCGAACTCGAGGGCTCGTGGGCGCTGACCTCCAAGGGCGAACGGAACACGCTGCACAGCGTCCTGACGGTAGAACGGACCGAAGACGGCTACCGGGGCTCCATCGCCGGACCGCAGGGGGTTCGGAAGCTCGACCCCATTGTCGTCGAAGGCGACCGCTTCGCATTCGAGTTCCGCCGGCGGATTGGCCGGCGCAGCGTCAACCACCGCTACATCGGGACGATCTCCGGAGACACGTTATCCGGCGTCGTGCGCACAAAGTGGGGGTGGTGGCCGTTCTCCGGGCAGCGCAGGGAGTGAGGGGATCAAGGCCACCCTGCAAGTGTGGTCGCGCCTTCGGAAAGCGATCAGAGCTTCGCCTCCAGCCGAGCGACGTGACGCGGCTGCGCGTCGATGACCACCCACGGTTCGGTCGTCAGCTCGGGACGCCCCATCACCTCCCGGATCAGCCCGATGTTCGCGGAGACTTGGCTGACGGCTTGGTAGACGTGGGCCGGGGTTACCTCGTCCTGCGCGCCCGCGCTCCATCCCACACCCAGTAGCGCCAGAAGCGCCATGCACGCTTTCTTCATCGCCCGACGTCCTTCGGCCTCCGTTGCATCATAGCCCCGACGGCGGCATGCCGGGTGCGCAGTCCGATCTCCCGTAACATAGTGGGTCGCACGTTCCGTCAACACACACGAGGAGTCGAACCATGACCAGTCTCTTCCGCCCCATCGTCGGCGCGGCCATCCTGACGCTGGGCCTCGCGGCCCATGCCGAAGTCGCGGGCAAATGGGCCATCACCTGGGAGGGATTCCGCGGTACGAACCGCAACGTGCTGACCCTCGAGGAGACGGACGACGGCTATCAGGCCCACATCGCCGGGCCCCGGGGCGAGCGCACGATCGACGCCGTCGCGGTCGATGGCGACACCTTCTCCTTCGACCTCTCGATGCGCACGCGGATGGGAATGATCGACCTCACCTACAGCGGCACGGTCGCGGGCGACAGCGTTTCCGGGACCGTCGCGACGCCGATGGGGGAGCGGCCGTTTTCCGGAGAACGCAAGGAGTAGGCGACTCGCGCTGCGGAGATCCGATCCAGTTCGCTACGCGGTGCTCGTATCGGGCCACCGCTCACCGCACGTTGGGATCACGCTCGCGGGATTCCCGGGCGTTAGCCTCCGTCGCCCGGAGGATCACCGGCAGGAAGCGCGAAACGAAGGACGACGGCCCGGCGCAAAATGGTGCCCGGACAGCGCCGGCGCCGCACTTCGAAAGGACGCCTTCCAGCGCGTCCGCCTCCGGGCGGTCGATCGTCAGCCGATAGGCACGGCGCACTTGCACGACCCGATCCGCGAACCAGCAGCGGTTCGACGCCGGCAGCCACTCCGCGGCGTCCCGCGAGCCTTTCGAGCGATTCAGCCTGGGTGCCGCCAACGTGAGATTCCCGATCTCCCGGGCGAACTGCCGCTTCGTCTCGCGGTCCGCCGCGCACAAGCCACTGTCGTGGGCCTCCGAGAGCGCCACCATGTGCTCGATTTCGGTCTCCTGCTTGGAACGGAACACCGTGCAGGTATATGGGCTGAAGATGTCGCCGAGTTCCGCGATGACCGCATCCTCGACCGACGGCGGATAGCGATAGTCGCCGCGATCATAGGGGGCGCAGCGGTCCTCCGGCGCCACCACCAAGCCGCGCCAGAGTTCCGCGTCGCCGAACGTAGGGTGCTGCGCCGCGATCACCGCCGAGAAAGCGCACCAGACCGCCTTGATGGGTCGCCGCACGTCACGTCCGATGTGAGCCATGTCCACGCGAAACGTGCGACATTTCCCCCTTCGTGTGCAAGTGCTTTCTCACGTTGGCCGCGACCGTTCAGCGTACACACGAGGTATTTACAATCGACGGGAAGACGGTCTATGCTGGCTCTTCGCATCGAGCGAAACGACCTAAAGGCCATGCGTCAACTGCCCCCCAACGTCACGCCGACACGGCTGTTCCGTAACGGGAACAGCCAAGCGGTCCGCATCCCGAAGGCGCTTGCCTTTGACAGCGTCGACATCGAGGTGGAAATCGAGCGCCAGGGTGATGAGCTGATCGTGCGGCCCGCGAAGCGGAAGCTCACGGGCCTCGGTGCTGCGTTCCGCAGCCTTGCACCGTACTTTCGAGGGTTTGTGCGCGAGCAGCCCGTACAGAGTCCACGCCACTCGGCACGCGTACGATAAGCGGACGGCCACAGCCGAGCGGCGAGCCATGAAGCACATGCTCGACACGAACATCTGCATCTACGCCATTATGGGCGGCAACGAACATCTCGATGGCCATCTGGACGCGTGCGATACCGGTGACCTCGTAATGTCGACGGTCACGCTCGGTGAACTTGAAGTGGGATTTGCGAAGAGCGGCAGCCCCGAATTGGCGCGCCGGGAAGCGGCCACCTTGCTTTCCGCGGTCGATGTCCAGCCGTTCGACGAGGCGGCGGCCCGAGAGTTCGGACGCGTCCAAGCGGCCGCACCGACCCGGCGCGGTGCGTACGACCGGCAGATAGCCGCCCACGCGATTGCGCTGGGCGTGTCCCTTGTCACGAACAACGAAAAGGACTTCCAAGGCATCCCAGGCCTCATGGTCGAGAACTGGACAACGCCGCCGGCCGGCTAACCGTTTGGCCCCGGATCCCAGCTAGCGGAGTCCCAGACCGCACGGCGTCAGGACGCCCCGCTAAGCCCAACGCGACCAGGGCACCGTCGGTTGCCCAGCACACCGCCAACCCCTAAAGTGCGACCGTTCGTCCCGAAGGCCCCGCCCCAGTGCAAACCGTCACCGATCTCCTAAGCGATCACGCGATCGCGGATCCCTACCGCCACCTCGGCACATTGCGCGAGGCGACCCGCGTGCATTGGGACGAGGCCCTCGGTGCGTGGCTCGTGCTTCGCTACGACGACGTGCGGGCGGCCTTCCGTGACCAGCGGCTGTCCTCGGATCGGGTCACCGGCTACTACGAGCGGCGCAAGGCGGCGGGCACGATGGACGAAGTGCGCACCACCGCCGACGTCCTGACCCGCTGGATCGTCTTCGCGGATCCGCCCCGCCACCGCCGTCTGAGGAAGCTCGCCGACTACGCCTTCCGTCCCGCCGCGGTGGAACGGATGCGCGGCTGGATCCAGGGGCTCGTGGACGAACTGATCGAAGAGGTCGGCGACGGGGGCGACATCGACTTCGTGGAACGCTTCGCGCAGCCGTTGCCGGTGCGGGTGATCTGCCATCTCTTCGGCGTCCCGCCCGAGCATCGCGCCGACCTGACGCGCTGGTCCGACGACATGTTGACCGTCCTCTTCGGCGCCGTGCACCTGAACGACCGGCACGAGCGGGCGGAGCGCGGCTTTCGGGAGTTCTCCGAGTTCCTGCACACGATCATCGCCGAGCGCCGCGCCCATCCGCGCGATGACTTGGTGAGCGATCTCATCGCGGCCCGCGAGCGCGGCGACGTACTCGACGAGGAGGAGATCGTCGCGACCTGCATTCTGCTGCTATTCGCCGGGCACGAAACCACCCGGAACCTGCTCGCGAACGGGCTGAAGGCCATCCTCGAACATGCACCCGCACGAGCCGCCCTCGCGGCGGATCCGTCAGCCATGCCGGCCGCGGTCGAGGAGATCCTCCGCTTCGATGGACCGATGAAGGCGATGTGGCGCCAGGCCACGGAGGCGATCGACTACGACGAACACCGCATCGAGCCGGGCGAGCGCGTGCTACTGATGCAGGCGTCCGCCAATCGCGACCCACGCCGTTTCGACGACCCGGACACCTTCGACGTCGCGCGGCCCTCCAACCGCCACGTCGGGTTCGGCTACTCGATCCACTACTGTCTCGGAGCGAACATCGCGCGGCTTGAGGGCGCGCTCGGCCTGGAGGCCTTCCTCGGGCGATTCCCGAACGCCAGCCTCGCAACCGACTGCTTCGAGTGGGACCGGGTCGTGCTCAGCCGTTCGTTGCAGCGGCTTCCGATTCGGCTCGGAGTGCCAGCGAGGGGGGCGTAAGTGGTGCTTGCCTTCGGCCGGGCACTCAATCCGCCAGGCCATACGCACGCCGCTTCCTCGCGGCCATTGCCCTGAGGCGCTCCGCCATGACGGCACTCGGAACGAACGCGCCCTGCCGACGCCGCGATAGGAGCGAGTTCAAAGCCACCCGTTCGGCGTCCTCCCGCTCCGACCCTTGACGGTGCATGGCGCTCCCCCAAGCCATTCCACGAACAGCCTGCCACTAAGCGCTACGACCGTCCATCCGATTTTTTTGGTGCCGCGTCGCGTCCCGATCACGAGGCGCCACCGAGATGCGCCTCCAGCAGCGGCGGAAACACCTCCGGCGCCTCGTCCGTAACGAAGTGCCCGACACCCGGGACCTCGACGAATTCGTAGGTCGCCTCCACGCATTCGGCCGCACCCTCCGCCGCCACGCGCCCCACGGTCTGGTCGTTGTTCCCCCAGACATACAGCGTCGGGATCGTCACCGCCGGCACGTCCGGGGCCTGTAACCCGGATCGGCCCACCGCCCGATACCAGTTCACCGCCGCGTCGAGGGCGTCCCGCCGTCCCAGGGTGGCGAGATAGGCTTCGGCATCGGCGGGCGGCACGCCGGAACGCGCATAGATCGCGCGCAGCCGGGCCGCATCGTCCGCCAACAGTTCGTCCGTCGCCTCGGGGCGCAGGAAGGATCGGTGGTGGCCCGAACGGGAGGATTGCTTCGGGTCGCTGCGCATGGCGGCGGCAAAGGCTGCGGGATGTGGCCGGGAGATCACCGACAGTGTGCGCACGCGGTTCGTATGCAGGGCCGCCGTCACCCAGGCGAGGTGTCCGCCCCAGTCGTGCCCCACGAGGTGGAAGCGTTCCCGGCCGAGCGCGTCCGCGAGGCCCAGAACATCGCCGACGAGGTGCTCAACGCGGTAGGCATCGACGCCGGCGGGGCGGGCGCCGGGCGAGTAGCCGCGCTGGTCCGGCGCGCAGGCACGGAAGCCGCCCCGTGCGAGGGCCCGCATCTCCGCACGCCAAGTGTGACGGGTCTGGGGGAAACCGTGCAGGAGGAGCACCAGCTCGCCAGCTTCCGGGCCCGATACATCGACCGTGAAGGTTCCCTCGCCCGCGACGACCGGGCGGGTCTCCACCTCCTCTCTCGTCCGCATGGAATCCTCCGTCCGCGTTCCCCCGCCGCCCACGCTAACACGGCAGCACGCAGCCGATTCCGAGAAGATTGCCGGGTTCGACCGCCCTGGGCCAGAATGGCGAGGTGACTCATCGCGGGAGCCCCTTCCAGGTCCAGCCATGATCAACGTGCCCGTGTGCATCATCGGAGCGGGGCCCATCGGGCTGACGGGGGCCTTGCTGCTCGCCAAGTTCGGCGTCCGTTCCCTGCTGATCGAGAGGCGCGATCAGGTCAATACGCATCCGCGCTCTCGATTCGTGGACACGAACACCATGGAACTCATGCGGTTCCTGGGCGTGGAGAAGGCGGTCGAGGCAACCGGGCTCGGACCGGACTGGACCGAGTACAACCGCTGGTTCAGCACGCTGACGGGGCAGCAGATCGCGGCGATTCCGAGCCCCACCTTCCATACGGTCCCGAGAACCACCAGTCCCACGGTGCCGGTGATGACCTGTCAGGACTACGTCGAGAACATCCTGTTGGGCGAGGCCTGCGCCAACGAACACATCGCGCTGCGCTACCGCACCGAAGCCGTCGAGGTGACCCAAGACGAGCACGGCACCACCGTGGTGATCAGGGATGTGGATTCTGGGGAGGAGCGTGCCGTCCGCGCCGACTACACGCTCGGCACCGACGGCCCGCACAGCTCCGTGCGCGAGGCCATCGGGAGTGCACTCGGGACGGCACCGCTGGCCACCTTCGCCCAGGACGTGATTTTCGAGGCGGACCTGTCCGGTTACGTCGAGGGACGCAAGGCCGGGCTGCTGTACAACGCGGCGCCGAGTGGCATGCTGGTGTTCCAGCCCCTGAACGGCATCACGCGTTGGCGCTGCCAGATTCCGAACGCGGAAAACGAGCCGCTGCCGGAAGCCGAGACGATTGCCCGCATACGGGAAGCGGTCGGCACGGACGACGAGGTGCCCATCAGCATCACCAGCACCGGCATGTGGCGCCCGACGCCGGGGTGCGTGGACCGACTCGGCGACGGGCGCGTGTTCCTGGCCGGGGACGCGGCGCATATCTCCGTGCCGACGGGGGGCATGGGCAACAACATCGGCTTCGCCGGCATCCGCAACCTGGCGTGGAAGATCGCCTACGTGCTGAAGGGGGTGTCTCCGCCCGGGATCCTCGACAGCTATCACGTCGAGCACCGGCCAATCGCCCTGGAGCGGATTGCCACCGGGGTGAAGACCACGGAGTGCATGGCGCGGATCTTCTTCGCGTACTACGCCGGCCAGGACACCTCCGACGCGGTTCACGACACCCGGCTATACGCCGACTACGACGGCGTGCTGCTCGGCTTCGAGCTTGAGTCCGCCCTGATCGCCGAGAATGCGGAACCGCCACCGACGGTCGACAATCGCACCAAGGACTTCGTCCCCGCCGTGCGCGCCGGCCGACGCGCCCCGCACGTCTGGGTGGACAAACGGAGGGACCAATCGGTGCTCGACTGGTTCGGCATGGAGTACGTGCTCGTCGGCGGCGCATCGGTCGGCAATGATCGCTGGCGCGAGGCCGTGCGCCGAATGGCGGATGGCGCGGGCTTCCCGGTGTGTTGGAGGCAGTTGGCCGAACCGGGCTCCGCGCCCTACGATCCGAACGGGATGGCGCTCGTGCGCCCGGACGGCATCATCGCCGATTGTTGGAGCGACGCCGAGGTCCTCGATCGCGATGTCGAGGGCCGTCTGCGCAAGCAGCTTCCGTTGCGGGATGTCTAGCGCCCCGCTTGCTCGGCCTCATCCATCCCCGCCGCGCTCCCACCACAACACGCAGATCGCCTGCGCCGACGCGACCAGGTGCAGATGCAGCACCGGCAGGGCCAATACGCACGCCGCTTCCGCCACCCTCGCGAGCCACCCGGCATAGGAACCCGCACTGCTAGCGAGGACGACGACCCCGATCACCAAGCCCGTCGCGATGAAGCCGCGCCGGCGGAGGCTCCCCGACGCCGCCATCCGCTGCATGCGCCACGACAGGAACAGCCGATCCCAGCGGTTGCCGGATGCCGTGGCGATGCGGACGCCGTGGCGCGGCCATGCCGCGAGCGCGTCCCCGACATACCACGGCCACCAGAACCAAGCCCCGAGCACGAGCCCCGCGGCGCCCGCGAACAATGTCTGCTTGAGCAATGCCGTGGTCACGGGCAGCGCGAACACGGCAACCGCGATGCCGAACGCCACGGCGGCGAACGCGAGCAGCCAGCCCGCGACGAATCCCGCGAAGCCGATCGCCTCAAAGAGCCAGCGCGCCTTCGACCCGCGCGCCGCGACCCCGAGCCCCGCCGCCGCGGCGCGCACGTAGAGCGGCAACAGAAGCGCGAGCAGCGGGAAGCGGTAGGTCGGGTCGGCGATCAAGGCGAGCACGGCGACCGCACCGGCGGTCGGCCACAGCAAGGGTTCGAGAACGCGCCGCCAGCCGCCCGCGTCGCCCCCCAACGTCGCCATCGAGCCCGCCGCCCTACAGGCCCAGCGTGCGGCGGTCGAGTGGTTGTAGCGGCACGTCCGGGTCCGGCGAGGGAATGGCGGACAGCAGCAACCGCGTGTAGTCCTCCCGCGGATGGGCGAATAGTTCGTCCACTGGACCGCTCTCCACCACCCGCCCTCGGTGCATGACCAGCACCCGGTCGCAGATGTGCTGCACCACGGAGAGATCGTGGGCCACGAACAGGTACGTGAGCCCAAGCTCGCGCTGCAAGTCCTCCAGGAGATTGATGATCTGCGCCTGCACCGAGACGTCGAGTGCGGAGACCGATTCGTCGCAGACCACCAGGTTCGGCCGCAGGATCAGCGCCCGGGCGATGCCGATGCGCTGGCGCTGGCCGCCGGAGAAGGCGTGGGGATAGCGGGTGAGGGAGTCGTGTTCGAGTTGCACGTGGTCGAGCATGTCGAGCACGGCCGCGAGGCGTTCCTCTCGGTTGCCCGCGCGATGGATGATGAGCGGCTCCTCGAGGATCTCGCGCACCGTCATCCGGGGGTTCAGGGAGGCGAAGGGATCCTGGAAGATCATCTGCATCTCGCGCCGGAGCGGGATGAGTTCCTTCGCGGAGAGCTCCTGCAACTCCACCCAGCCATCCGCGCTCTGGAAGCGCACGATGCCCGCGTCGGGATCGATGGCGCGGAGGATGCAGCGCGCTAGGGTGGTCTTGCCCGAGCCCGACTCGCCGACGATTCCGAGGGTCTCCGAGCGGCGTAGTTCGAAGGACACGTCCCGGACCGCCGGCAGGCCATCGAAGAACTTCGAGAGGCCCTCCACCTGGAGTAGTGCGCCATTGCCGTTGGAACCATTCATGGACCGGACTCCGCAGAGGCCGGCAGGCTCACCTGGCGCCCGTCCGCGAGCCGCCGCAGCGGATGGGGCGTCTCGATGTCCTGCCCGCCCACGACGCTCGCGATGGTCGCGAGCGGCTCCCCCTTCGGCGCGAGGCCGGGAATGGCGGCGAGGAGGCCTCGGGTGTAGGGATGCGCCGGATCCTTCAGGACCTGGCGTACCGTGCCGATCTCAAGCACCCGCCCCTGGTACATGACGACGACCTGGTCCGCGATCTGGGCCACCACGCCCAAGTCATGCGTGATGAAGATCACCGAGTTGCCGAGTTCGGCCTGGAGGTTCTTGATCAGCGTGAGGATCTCGGCCTGGATCGTCACGTCGAGCGCGGTGGTCGGTTCGTCGCAGATCAACACTTCCGGATGGCAGACCAGCGCCATGGCGATCACCACGCGCTGGCGCATGCCCCCGGAGAACTCGAAGGGATACTGGCGCATGCGCCGCTCGATGTCGTCGAGACCCACCCGTTCGAGCATTTCGGCGGACTCCCGCCAGGCCTCCCGGCGGCTCACCTTGCGATGGCAGAGGATCGCCTCGGCGACCTGATTGCCCACCGTGTACACCGGCGAGAGGGCAGTCATCGGCTCCTGGAACACCATGCTGATGAGTCCGCCGTGCAGTTCGAGCAATCGTGGGTCCTTGTTCGCGAGGCCCACGATCTCGAACGGCGGCACGCGTTCCGGCGCGAATTCGATGGTGCCCCCGACGATCCGCCCCGGCGGCTGTATCAAACGCATGATGCAGTTCGCCGTGACGGACTTGCCGGACCCGGACTCGCCTACGATGGCGGTGACCTGGCCGCGCGGCACGTCGAAGCCCACGTCCACGAGCGCGTGGGTCAGCCCCGTGTCGGTCTGGAACTCCACCGCCAGATCCCGAATGGAGAGCACGGCATCCATCTACTTCATCCCTCCCGTGCTGTACGGGTCCGCCGCGTCGCGCAGGCCGTCCCCGAGCAGGTTGAATGCCATCACCGTCAGCACCACGAAGAGTCCGGGGAACATCTGCCAGGGCGTCAGTTCGATCACCAAGGGGTTCTGGGCCTGGAACATCAGCACCCCCCAGCTCACCACGGGAGGCCGCAAGCCGATGCCGAGGAACGAGAGCGCCGTCTCGCCCAGGATCATTCCCGGCACGGCGAGGGTCGCCGTGGCGATGATGTGGCTGGAGAAGCTCGGCAGCATGTGCTTGCGGATCACGCGCGGCGTGTCGGCACCGATCAGGCGCGCCGCCATCACGAACTCCTCTTCGCGCAGCGCCAGGAAGCGGCCCCGCACCTGTCTCGCCAGCGCCGTCCAGCCGAACAGCGACAGGATGATCGTGATCCCGAAGTAGACGAGGAGCGGCGACCAATGCACCGGCAACGCGGCGGACAACGCCATCCACAGCGGCAACGCGGGGAGGCATTGCAGCACCTCGATGGACTTGTTGACCACGCGGTCCGCAAGCCCTCCGAGGTAGCCGGCGATTCCCCCGAGCAGGATGCCGAGCACGATGGTCAGGACGACGCCGACGATGCCGATGGAGAGCGAGATGCGCGCGCCGTAGAGGACGCGCGAGAACATGTCCCGCCCCAAGGGATCCGTACCGAATAGGTGGATGTAGGTGCCCGCTTCGGTGGTGAACTCGGTGGTGAACTCCGTGGTAAAGAGATGGCGCTCCATCGGGAACAGGTTCCACATCTCGTAAGGCTCGCCGCGCGCGAAGAAGTAGATCGGGAACCGCTGCGTGGTGTCCTCCGCGTACTCCCGCATCCAGGTGTCGGGATTCACCTCCATGTGGTAGGCGTAGACGAAGGGCCGAAAGTGGAACTTCCCCTCGGCGTCGAAGAAGTGCACGCGCATCGGCGGTGCGTTGATGGCGTCGTCGTTGCGCGTCGTCGTCCCGTAGGGCGCGACGAACTCGCAGAACGCCGCAAGCAGGTAGAGCACCAGCAGGAACGCGCCGCTCGCGAGCGCCAGGCGGTGCCGCCGGAAGCGCAGCCACATGAGCCGGCGCGGCGAGATGGCGGCGCCGACGCCCCGCTCGACTGCGACGCCGCCTCCGACGGGCTCCAGCGCGAGCTCACTCAAAACGAATCCTCGGGTCCACCCACGCCAGCAGCAGGTCCGACAGGAGAATCCCCACCACCGTCAGGATGGCGAGCCACATGAGCAGGCTCCCCGCCAGGAACATGTCCTGGTTCAGGAGGGCCTGCAACAGCAGGGGCCCGATGGTCGGCAGCCCCATCACGAGCGACACCAGGGCCTCGCCGGAGACAAGCCCCGGCAGCATCAACCCGATGTTGCTGATGAACGGGTTGATGGCGATGCGCACCGGGTACTTCAGCACCAATTTCGCCGGCCGCACGCCCTTCGCCCGGGCCGTGACGACGTAGGGCTTGTTCAGCTCGTCCAGGAGGTTGGCTCGCAGGATGCGCATCGTGAACGCCGCAGCGCCCAGCCCCACGATGATCATGGGTAGCCAAAGGTGCGACAGCAGGTCCGCCACCCGCGCCCCGCTCCAGGGGGCGTCCTCGAATTCGGGGGAGAAGAGCCCGCCGGTACTGACCCCGAACCACTCGAAGCCGATGTGCATGAAGATGAGCGCCAGGAGAAACGGCGGCGTCGCGAGGCCCACCAGCGCCACGCTCGTCATGAGGTAGTCGCCGATGGAGTACTGGCGAACCGCCGAGTAGATGCCGATGGGCAGCGCGACGATCCAGGTGAAGAAGAGGGCGGAGACGGTGATGGACAACGTGTAGCCGAGCCGTTCCCACACCAGCTCGTTCACGGGCCGGGAGAACAGGTACGAATAACCCATGTCCCCGGTGAGGAAGTTCCCCGCCCAATAGAAGTATTGCAGCACCAGGGGCTTGTCGAGGTTGTATTGGGCGCGCAGGTTCTGGACGAACTCCTCGGTGACGTCCACGCCCTGGGCCTGGAGGCGATCGAGCGTGGAGGAGACGATGTCCCCCTCGGGCAGCTGGATGACGGTGAAGATGATGACGGAGATGACGGCGAGGGTCGGGATCATCCCGAGGATGCGGGAGACGAGGTAGGAGCGCACCGGGCTCTACTCCCCTTCCCCGTCCGATTCGTCGAGGTACCAAGTGGCCGGGTGGTACGACAGCGTCCAGCGGTTGTCCCAGCCCCAGATGCCGGTCGGCGTCACGTTCTTGAGACGCTTGGACACCACCACCGGGTGGGGCGCTTGCCCGACCGTGCCGATGGTCCAGAGGTTCTCCGCGGCGGCTTCGAGGAGGGCCTTGGCCGCCGTCGTGCGATCCTCCTCGGTCGTGGCCATGCGCAGCGCGTCGCCCCAGCCTTGTAGTTCCCGCACCATGTCCGGCGGGCGTTCGCCGAGCCTCCCGTCCGTCTGGTAGTAGCGCGCCCAGTGGTTCCACATGGCGATGTCCCACCCCGTGCGGTGCGGATAGAACCAGTCCGGGACGAGCGGGAACAGGATGTCGGTGACCTTGTCCGCATGCCAGAGCGTCATTTGCATCTTGTTGGCCTGGGCGCGCTCGGCTTGCAGACGGCGCTCGACGGACTTGAGCCGGAGGTCGATGCCCAACTCGCGCCAGTAGTCCCGCACCAGTTCCATGGTGATGCTCTTGGGCGTCTCGAAGTCCAGGAACTCGAAGGTGATGATGAGCTTGGTGCCGTCCGGATACTCCCGCAGGCCGTCCCCGTCCACGTCCTCCAAGCCAAGTTCGTCGAGCAACTGCCTGGCATAGTCCGAGTCGTAGCGCGCGTGGGCCTCGGCGAAGCGGGGCTCGTACCAACGACTCGACGGGTGCGCGGTGACCTGGCTCGGCACGCCCCGGCCGAAGTAGATCATCTCGTTCATCTGCTGCCGGTCGATGGCGTGGGACAGGGCACGTATGAAACGGCGTTCGCCATGGCCCCACAGGAGTTCGCGGTACTTCGGATCGTCGAAGTTGTAGTTCGGCTGGATGGACACGTCGCTGATGTGCAGGCGGCGCCAGATATGCACTTGGTTGACGCCCTTCACCTCGCCGAGCTTGAGCAGCGGGATGTCCTGGGTCTTGAGGGCGAAGGCGGCGAAGTCGAGTTGGCCGGTGGCGGCCTGGAACGCGATCATCTGGGAGTTCTCGAGGAGGATGATCGCGTCCACCTCGTCGATATACGGCAACTGCTGGCCGGCCGGGTCGATCTTGAAGTAGTAGGGGTTGCGTTCCAGCCGTAGCTTCGTCGGCGTGCGCTCGACCACCTTGTATGCCCGCACCGTCGGCACTTTGCGGGCGTCCTCGTTGCCCCAGTCCCGCAGCGCCCGGTACATGGCCATCCACGAGACGAACCCCTCTTCCTCCACCAGCGCGTCGAGTTCTTCCTTGTCGCGGTACGCCGCGTGGTAGTCCTTGAAGAAGTGCATCGGGTCCAGCATGTGGCTGCCGTACTGGGCGAAGAAGTTGGCAAACATGGGGTTCGGCTCGGGAAAGACGTACTGGAACGTCAGGTCGTCGATCTTCACGAACTCGCAACCCCGCACGAGCCGGTAGGTCACCGGCGAGAAGTCGGGGTCGAGAAAGACGTGGTTGAGCCGGAACATGAAGTCGTCCGCGGTCAGTGGCGCGCCGTCGGACCACTTGAGCCCCGCGCGGAGCTTGACGGTGGTGACGCGCCCGTCCTCCGACAGGTTCCAGGACTCGGCCAGGTTCGGCAGCACGTTGCGCATGTCGGCGGAGAGCGTGAGCGCATGCTCCCAGTTGAAGAACTGCCAGCTATCCCACAGGGTGATGCGCGCCTTGCCGCCGTACTTCCCGATGCGCTCGTAGGGCTGGATGACCACGGGGTCGTCCGGCAGGCGTTCCTCGACCGGCGGCAGGCCGCGGCCCTCGAGGAACGGGCTCTGGGAGAAGGACGTGAGGCCGACTTCGCTCGCCGTCTTGGGGGGTGCGTACCACTCGGGCGGCAAATCGCCTTCCGTCGGCTGGGCCGTTGCGGACGCCGCGAACCACCCCGCAACGGCGGCGATCCGGCCAAACCTCCCGCACGCAAGGATTTTCAGAGCGCTCTCCCTCCAAGAAGAGGCGGCAGCCATGATGGCGAGAGCACGGCGAGCCCGTCAACAACGCACCCTAAAATCAGCGCATCGTGCGGTTCGATCACCGCCCCTTACCGGAGACCTCCCCCATGTCGACCACCGAAACCCTCTACGAAGAACGCGACGGCATCGCGATCATCGCGATCAACCGCCCGGAGAAGTTGGGTGTCACCATTGACAGCCGCGGACACCTCGTCGTGCCGAAGCCCATTCGCGAGGCGTTGCAACTGCATCCCGGAACGAAAGTGCGCTTTCGCGTGTTCAACGGCAATGCGGAATTCGAGCCAGTTCTGCCGGTCGGGTCGCCAGGCGACCGGCGGGAAACCAAGCCGTGACGCACGTATTCATCGCCGGCGGCGGCATCGGTGGCCTCTCCGCCGCGCTGTCCCTCGCCCAGTCGGGGTTCGAGGTCGAGGTTTTCGAACAGGCGCCAGAGTTCGGAGAAGTGGGCGCCGGCATACAGTTGAGCCCGAACGCGACGCGGGTACTGCACCACCTCGGTCTCGCGGGCGCGCTGGAGGCGTGTGCGTTCCTACCCGAGCGGACGGAGTTCCGATCATGGAAGACGGGCGGGCTCATCAGCACCAATGCCCTCGGCGAATCCGTACGGGAGACCCACGGCTTCCCCTACTACCACATCCATCGCGGCGACTTGCTTGCGGTGCTCGTGGACGCGGCCAACCAAGTCGACGGCATCACGTTGCATACGTCCGCGCGCGTGGGCGGCTTCGAGCAGGACACCCACGGCGTACACGTGACCGTGTCGGGTTCGAAGGAGACGGGCGACGCCCTCATCGGTGCCGACGGCATTCATTCCGCCGTACGGGCCGGGCTATTCGGACCCGAGGCGGCGACCTTCACGGGCAACGTCGCCTGGCGGGCGCTCGTGCCCGTCGAAAGACTGCCGGACGGGCTGATTCCTCCCGCCGCGACGGTCTGGTGGGGCCCCGGGGGGCACTTCGTCTGCTACTACGTGCGGAGCGGCACCCTCGTCAACTGCGTGTGCGTCCGCGAGAAGGAGGGCTGGGAGGTCGAGTCCTGGACGGAGCGCGGGGAGTACGAGGAACTGAAGGACGACTTCGCCGGCTGGAACGACGCCGTTCAGGCCCTGATCGACAACGCCGACCGCGACGCGCTCTACAAATGGGCGCTGCACGACCGGCCGCCGATGCCGCGCTGGGGAAACGGGGCCGTGACGCTGCTCGGCGACGCATGCCATCCGACCCTGCCGTTCATGGCCCAGGGCGCCGCCATGGCGATCGAGGACGGCGCCGTGTTGGCCGCCTGCCTGCGCGGATCGGACGATCTACCGGCGGCCCTCACGCGGTACGAGCATCTGCGCCGCGACCGGACGGCCGGCATCCAGAACGGTTCGCGACGCAACGCCAAGGTCTTCCACCTGCGCGGAATGGCGGCTTGGCTGCGCAACCGCGCGGCACGGCGAGCCGGGGCACGTTCGATGACCCGGCTGTATGAATACGATGCCCTGACCGCCGCAGACACGCCTGCGGGATAGCGCCACCGGTCACCGCACCAGCGTGGCCGTTGGTCAACCGCGCTTCACTGCTGCGGGTTTGGCGGGGTAGTCCTCCCGCCTCCCGGTATCGCCACGCTGAATCACGAAGTCGCGCCGGTCCCGATAGAGGCGCGCCCGGTTCAGCACGTAGTTCTGGCCATCGTCGAGATCGATCACATCCCAGTGCGTCATGAGCCAGTACTTGTGGTCGCCCAGGAACAGGTAGGTGTTGTCCATGGTGAAGAACCTGCACGGAACGCCCTCCCCGGCGCGGAAGCGGGCACAGACGAGTTCGATCAACTCGCGCTGGTTGTCCTTGCGGCTGAGGACGTACTCGTGGGGCCAGGTGTCCCGGTAGGTGACCGCTTCGCGCCACGGTGCGTGGTCGATCAGATGGATGATCCTGAGATTTTCCATGGCCTTCAGCCCTCCCGATTTGGCCGGGGGAAGGGACGTGGCCTACGCCGCCTGCGTCGCGACCGTCAACCGCTGCCCGAGCGCGAGCAACGCCGTCTCGACCTGCCCGATGTGGGAACGGTGATCGAGGTCGACCAGTCGCCGCACGGCGCCTTCCGTCACGCCAAGCCTGGCGGCAAGCGTGGTCTTGCCGACACCTTGTGAGCGCATCCATCGTCCGTCACGCCACTCGAGTGTCTCACGCTGGGCACCGGAATCGCTCAACAAATCCGGTGCTATGCTCCCGTGAATGGCCGACAAGACGCCATTCAGCCCCTTCGTCCCCGGCCGCGGCGGGTTGCCGCCTTATCTCGCAGGACGCGACGAGGAGCGCGACGACCTGCTGGCCTTGCTCGCCTACCTCGAGAACGGTCGAGGGGCACCTCGCGATGCGGTGTTGACCGGCCCTCGGGGCAACGGCAAGACCGCCCTGATGCGTTGGTTTGAACGCGAGATTCGGTCCCAAGGCGAGACGGTCGACGTCGTTTGGCTGACGCCCAACGAGATTCCGGACCTCGATGCGCTCGCGAATGAGCTGACCCCCCTGGGCCGCTTTGACTCGCTGCGTCCAGAAGCACTCTCGTTGTCGATCGGGGTGGGGCGACTGGGCTGGGAATTGGGGCGTCGGCCCGCATCGCTGACGCGCTTGCTGCGAGCGCGCTGCAGTCGGCAGCCTCTGGTCGTGCTGCTCGACGAGGCACAGAATCTGGAGACGGAGGTTGGCGGTGCGTTGCTGAACGCCAGTCAGTCCGTCGCGGCCGAAGCTCCCTTCTTGCTGGTGCTGGCGGGAACGCCGAATCTGCCCACCCGTTTGAACGCACTGTCGGCAACGTTTTGGAACCGCGCCAAGCAGATCGGTATTGGGCGATTGGAGCCCGTTGCCGCCGGTGAGGCCGTGACACGTCCCTTGGCGGAACAGGCGCCGCCGCTTGCCATCACGGACGACGCACTCGCGGAGATCGTCAACGAAAGCCAGGGCTACCCGTACTTCCTCCAGATCTGGGGTGACGCGCTGTGGCGCGTCGCGAAGAAGGAGAACCTCACGCAAATCGACGTCGAAGCGGCGTCCGTTGCCAAGGCGGCGTTCGATCACGAACGGTCGATCTACTACGAGGACCGACGCCGGGAGCTCAAGGCCCAAACCTTATTGTCGGTCGCCATCGAGGTGGCCGCCGCCTTCCGCGATTGCGTGACCCTAGCGGATGCCGAACTGGACCGAGTCATCGCGGCCACATTGGACGCCGATCCCCGCGATCCGGAAGTGCTTCGACTGCAATCCGGCTTGGCCAATGTCGGCTACGTATGGAGCCGGCCCGGAGAGGCGGATCGGTGGGAGCCGGGCATCCCTAGCCTGATGTCCTACGTCGAGACGTACGAGGCTGCATAGCCTCGGCCGGCGAGTCGTCAGGCCCGCCGCCACTCCAACGGCTTCGCCATCACCGGGTCAAGCAGCGACAGGTCGCCCGGTTCCAGTTCGTTGCCGCGCGGGAATGGCGGACCCGCGCCGACGCCGACAGCCTCCAGCACCCTGGCATCTTGGTAGTAGCAGCCGTAGACGTGCCCGAGCAGCCCTTGAAACGCCTCCGGAGCCGCCTCGCTCCAAGCCTTCACCCGCTCGCAGCGCATGGCGAGGTTTTCCGCCGGGAAGTCCGCGTCGAACCGGGCAAGGATCGCCGGGAGTTCGGGGAGGAATTCGGGCGCGGCGGCCTCGAGATAGCCGAGGAAGTCCAGCGCCCCCGCGCTCGGCATGAGCCCATCCTCGCTCGCCGGCACGATGGTGTCGGCCAACGCCGTCAGGATGGCCCGCTGCTCCGCCGTGAGCGGTGCGTCGGAGGCGATCAGTTCGTCGTGCATCGCGGCTGGCCCTCAATCGAACAGGTTGGCGAGGTTCTTCTTGATACTGTCGGCGACGTAGAGCGCCAACGCCTGGATGGTGCTCGTCGGGTTCACGCCGCCGGAGGTGACGAAGATGCTGCCGTCCACGATGAAGAGGTTCTTCACGTCGTGGCTGCGGCCCCACCCATTCACCACGGACCGCTCGGGGTCGTTCCCCATGCGGGCCGTGCCGAGCAGGTGCCAGCCCGCGACGCGGGCCGGTCCGCCGCCGGTGACCTCGATGGCGCCAGCGGCCTCCATCACCTCCGTCGCACGGGCGACGCCGTGGTCGAGCATCCGGCGGCTGTTCTCGCTCAGGGTGTAGTTGATCTTCGGCGCGGGGATGCCGTTGGAGTCCGCGAGGTCCGGATCGAGGGTCACCGTGTTGTGCTCTTCGGGCAAGTCCTCGCAGAGGATGCCGATGTTGGCGGTGTGGTCGAAGCGGCGGCGGAAGGCCTCGTGGTGCCCCGGTCCCCACGGAATAGCCCCCGTGGCCGCGCCCTGCATGGCGGTGCCCCAGGGCCAAGTCGCGCCCCGGACGATCTGCATCATGTAGCCGCGCACGAAGTCGCGCTCCGGGTCGGTCTCGTAGAACTGGTTGCTGAGCATGCAACAGCCCTGCGGCCCCTTGTGGCTATCCAGGCGCTCCTCGAAGAGGCCCTGCACGAAGCCGACGGGATGGAACATCAGGTTCCGACCCACCTGCCCACTCCGATTCGCGAGCCCGTCCGGGAACTGGGTCGAGGTGGAATTCAACAGGATGCGCGGGGTGCCCACGCCGTTGCAGGCGAGGATGACCACCTCGGCCCGTTGATGGTGCTCCTCTCCGTCCTCGTCGTAGTAGACGACGCCGTCGGCCATGCCGTCCTGGTTCACCGTGATCTCCCGCACGCGGCAACGGGTCCACAGTTCCACGCCCGCGCGCAGCGCCGCCGGCCAGTAGGTGATGTCCGTGCTCGATTTCGCACCCTGGGCGCAGCCGGAGGTGCAGGGTCCAAGGTTCTTGCACTGATCGCGGCCTTCGTAGGGGCGGGAGATGATCGCGCTGTCGGCCGGCCACCAGTGCCAACCGAGCCGATTGAAGCCCCGGGCGACGGCCTCCCCTTGGCGTCCCAGCGGCAGCGGCGGCAACGGTGGCTGCTTGGGCGGGTAGGAGGGATCTCCGGCGAGGCCCGAGACGCCCATCATGCGGTCGTTCTCGGCGAAGTAGGGCTCCAGCGTGTCGTAGCTCACCGGCCAGTCGTCCGCCACGCCGTCGAGGCTCCGCACGCGGAAGTCCGAGGGGTGCAGCCGCGGGAAGTGGGCCGCATAGAGGATGGTGCCGCCGCCCACGCCGTTGAAGTTGACGACGGAGATGGGGGACTCGTCGTTGTTGATCGGGTAGTCGGTCGGGCGTCCCCGGACGTTCGGGTCGATGTGGTCCGGGCCCGCGATGCGCTGCTCCCAGTCCGCGTAGTTCGTCGGGTATTCCGAGGGCTTGCTCCAGTCGCCCTGTTCCATGCACACGATGTGCATGCGCGTTTCCGCGAGGCTCCACGCCACCGCCGCGCCGGAGGCGCCGGCACCGATGATCAGGACGTCGACGGGGTCGTTGCTTGGGCCGGGCATGTCACTCCTCTGGTACGTTCGATGGGGCCGTGCCGGAACGTGGGCGGGAACGGATCGGACATCGGTGGCGGGTCTCCGGCGGGCAAGCGGAGCTTAAGGAGGGCGGGGGCGGGGGTCAAACGGCATCCACCCGGCGCGCGTTCGGCATTGACAAACAGGCGGGGATGGCTTGAATGGTCCGCAGTGATCGTACCGGGTTCCTGTGAGCAATGGAGGCCGCACGATCCTTCCCGCGTGCAAATGGAGGAGTCGTCCATGCGGTGTAGAGCGACACTACGGGTGATTCTGGCGGGGCTTTGCTTGGCGTTCGGGTCGGGGGGGTTCGCACAGCCGGCCGAGGAATCGGATGCATCCCCGCCCGAGGCCGAAGCCGACGAGGACGATGTCGTGGAGGAAATCGTCGTCACCGGCTCGCGCATCCGGCGCGACGAGTTCTCGAGCGCGTCGCCGATCACGGTCATCACGAGCGAGACCTCCGCCCTCGCGGGTCTCCTCAACACCGCGGACATCCTACAGACGTCGACGGTCGCCGCCGGCCAGCAGATCGACAACTCGTTCTCGGGTTTCGTTACGGACGGTGGGCCGGGCGCCCGGTCCGTCTCCCTGCGCGGTCTGGGCGCACAGCGCACCTTGGTGCTCGTCAACGGCAAGCGTTGGGGCCCCTCGGGCGTGCGCGGCACGACCAACTCCGTGGACCTCACGGCCGTGCCCAGTTCCGTGGTCGGCCGCTACGAAATCCTGAAGGACGGCGCGTCCTCCATCTACGGTGCGGACGCCATCGCCGGCGTGGTCAACGTGATCACGCGCCAGCGCATCGAGGGATTCCAACTCAACCTCCAGGGCGCCGCCCCCCGCCGGGGCGCCCCCGAGGACGTCGGCATCGACGCGACCTGGGGCACGGTCGGCGACACCTGGTCATTCAACGTCTCGGCCAACTACTCGAAGACCCGGCAGATGACCGCCAACGACCGGGACTGGTCGCGCTGCCCCATGCGGCCGCGCCGCACGGACCAGGACGGCGACGGCGTGATCGACAATACCCACCCCGAGACGGGCGAACCCCTGTGTTTCGGCTTCATACACGGATTCGCCGTCTCGCCGTTCGGATGGGCGCGCTACGAGCCGAGCCTTGCCACCCTGAATCCCGCGAATCCCTACTTCGATGCCACCGGGCCGAGCGCGTTCGGGATTCCCTACTTCACGCGGACCCCGGTCCATGGGTTCGACCCGCAGAACGGCGAGCCCTTGTTCGACAACGAGGGCGCGTTCTATCGCGACGAACGCGACCCCGGCGTCTACCAAGTCGTGCCCGACATCGAACTCTACTCCGTGACGTCCTTCGCGGACCGCGACTTCGAGATCGCCGACCGCAGCGCGAACGTGTACTACGAGTTCTACTACAACCATCGTTCGTTCGAGAGCACCTCCGGCTACCGGCAGTTCTTCCCGGCGGTGCCGAGGACCAACCCGACCAACCCTTTCGGCCTGTACGGCCCGCTGGGGAGCTTCGGCGGCTTCACCGTCCTGCCGGTCCTGCCGAGCTACGAGTTGCTGGACCCCCGCTCCCTCGTCGAGGTCGACCGCATCAACGTGTTCGTCGGCCTCACCGGCGACCTGAGCGAATCCTGGAGCTACGACGCCCACGTCGGCTATAGCTGGTCGGAAGGCACGTACGAGGGCCAGCAGTTCCTGAACGACCGGGTGCAGGCATCCCTGAATGCGACCCTCGACGCCGACGGCAACCTCGTGTGCGCGGACAACTCGATTCCGGGGTGCGTGCCGGCGAACCTGTTCACCGAGGACGCCCTGCTACGCGGACGACTGCCGCCGGACGTGATCGCCTTCCTGCGCAAGGACACCGAGGGCGAGACCACCTACAAGAGCTACCAGTTCGCGGGCTACGTGACGGGCCCCCTGTTCCAGATGCCGAACAACGAACCGGTCAGCGCCGTGTTCGGGCTCGAGTACCGCAACGAGGACATCAACGACGTGCCCGACCCGGAAGCCCAGCGCAACAACTACTGGGGGTTCACCTCCGCCGGGATCACCAGCGGTGACGACACGGTCATGGAGCTCTTCACCGAGGTGGAGATTCCCCTGGTGAAGGGCGTCCCGTTGATCGAAGAGTTCGTCGTGAACGCATCCGGACGGTGGACGGACTACGACTCGTACGGGGACGACACCACCTATCGGCTCGCCGTGGACTATCAGGTCGGCGCCGAGGTGCGCCTGCGCGGTACGTGGGGCACCTCGTTCCGCGCGCCGGACCTCTACGAACAGTTCCTCGCCAACCAGCGCGGATTCAACTCGGGGCTTGCCGACCCGTGCGTGAACTACGGGGAGCTGTACGAGCCCGGCGACGTGGTGTACGACAACTGCGCGGCCGAGGGCCTTCCGCCGGACCTCGGGTCCGAGGGCGTCCCCAGCATCGAGAGCATCATCGGCGGCAATCCCGGCCTGCTGGCGGAAACATCGGATTCCTGGACGGGCGGCGTGGTCTACCAACCCGAGGCGATCGGCCTATCGGTAGCGGTGAGTTGGTTCGACATCGCGATCTCCGAGACGGTTTCGGACCCCTCGGTCGGCTATGTCCTCGGAACCTGCTACACGTCCGCCGGACGGACGAGCGCTTGGTGCGGCCGTGTCGGACCGCGCGGCCCACTAGGGTTCCTGACCGAGGTCGACGCCTCCCTCGTCAACGTCGGCAAGCGCGTCAGCCGGGGCTACGACATCGACTTTCTCTACGAGCGCGAGTTTCCGACGTTCGACCTCATCATCGACGGCACCGTGACGCGTCTGAAGGAACACCGGGTGGAGCTCTTCGACGAGGTCTGGGACAACGTCGGGCATTGGGGGTATCCGGAATGGTCCGCGGAACTCGACCTGCGCATCGACTACCGGGACTGGACGGTCTTTTGGCGCACGAGCTTCATCGGCGACACGGCGGAGGAGCCGGTGTTCGATCCCGATACGACCAACCCCGACCGCGTGACCGTCACCAAGGACAAGTTCTACCACACGGTCTCCACGCGCTGGCGCAATACGAACTGGGACGTCATCGGCACCGTGCAGAACGTCTTCGACAAGGACCCGCCCGGGGTCGGCGACGGCGTGCCCCGAAATGCGACCGGCCGGATATTCAACACGCTGCCCGGCGTCGGCTATCCGCTGTTCGGGCGCGTGTTCGTGGTGCAGGTTGCACGGCGGTTCTGACGTGCGGTTCCGACGCTTGAGGGCGGGCGCGGCGCTCCTTGGCCTCGCGGCTGGCCTGCCGGCCACCTCCGAGGTCATCCCGATGAGCGCCTGGATCCACGATCCGGTCATCGACAGCGTCGACGTCAGTCCCGACGGCGAGCGCCTGGTCGCCCTGACGCTCTCGGACGTCAACGCGCCCCCCGACGTGACCGTGTGGCGGACGGCGGACCTCTCCGCCGCGCCCCTTCGCTTCCGGCCACCCGACGTGAAGGCGCGGGCGGTGTTTTGGTTGAACAACGACCGGCTCCTCGTCATCGGCCGGCAGAAGTTCGACATCCGCGCCGGGGCCCGTCCGACGCGATGGTTTCGGGAGAAGGTGTATCTCTACGACGGGCGGGGCAAGGGTGAAACCGAGCTCTTCCGCACGCGTAACGTGCTCTCGGTAAGCCTCTTCAACCTGCTGCCGCACGACCCGGAGAAGGTGCTGGTCCAGGTGATCAACTGGGAGTTCGCCGCCGACCTCTATGAAGTCGACCTAGGGAGCTATAACTCAAAGCGCATCTATCGCGCCGCCACCAACCAAGGCATCTTCGGCGACGCGTATGGCACCGTCCGGGGCCGGCAGGAACTCGAAGGCAGCGGCGACGATCTACACATCCGCTTCTCGTATCGGCACCCGGAAACCAACCAATGGGAGGAGCATCACAGCCTCTACGCCGCACGCCGGGAAGGCATGCAGCCGGTGGGTTTCGACCCGGATGGCCGACGGGTTTACATGCGCGACGACACCGGCCGCGACAAGGCCGTGATACGGACGTACGACCTCATCACGCGGGAACTCGGCCCACCGCTCTTCGGCGGCGGCGACATCGCGGCGAGCGGCATCATGACGGCCACCAATCCCGAGGATTTCGGGCAGGTCGTCGGCTTCACGGGGTTCGCCGCGGGATTCGTGCGCGAGTACACGGAGCCGAAACGCAAGTCGCTGCAGGAACGCCTCGTAGCGGCCTTACCCGAGGACATGGACCACCAATGGGTGTCGATGTCGGACGACCTCACGATCATCGTCGTGCGTTCCTCGGGACCGCGCGAGGCCGGGCTCTATCACCTGCTCGTGAACGGCAGCCAGCTAGTGCCGCTCGGCCGGAGCTTTCCGCATCTGGTGCCGGAGAAGCTCGCGGACATGACCTTCGTGACCTACGCTGCTCGGGACGGGCTTGAGATCCCGGCCTTCCTGACGGTGCCGGCCGGGGCAGGTCCGTTCCCAACGGTGGTCATGCCCCACGGTGGTCCCTGGGCCAGGGACTTCCTCGGCTGGGATCGCTGGGCACAGTTCCTCGCGAACCGGGGCTATGCCGTGCTGCAACCGCAGTACCGGGGCTCCGAGGGTTGGGGGCAGGCGCTATGGCGGGCCGGGGACCGGGAGTGGGGCCAGAAGATGCAGGACGACAAGGACGACGGCGCGCGCTGGCTCGCCGAGGAGGGCATCGCCGCCCCGGACCGCATCGCGATCTTCGGCTACTCCTACGGCGGCTACGCGGCGATGGCGGCGAGCGTCCGGCCCGACTCGCCCTATCAATGCGCCGTCGCCGGGGCCGGCCTCTCCGAGCTACGCACGTTCGACAAGATCACCTACCGCTCGCCCTTCATCCGCGAGTACCAGAACCCGACGATCGGCGGCTTGTCGCCCCTCGACCACGTGAAGGAGGCCTCCATCCCCATCTACATCTTCCACGGCGACCGCGACCAGCGCGTGCCCATCGAACAATCGCGCAAGTTCGCCAACGCCCTGAAGCGGGCCGGGAAGGACGTGAAGTACGAGGAGATCGTGGACCTTTGGCACAGCCTGCCGTGGTGGCCGCAGCATCATCTCGCGATGTTGTCGTCGTTGGAGGACTACTTGGCGAACGATTGCGGGCCGGGGGGGCTGTAGGCGGACCTCAGGCAAGTCGTCCGGTACCATCGGCCGCACTTCGACGACGTGCAAGCCAAAGGCAAGGGCGTTCAAGCTAGTGGCCGCCCGAACCAAGTCGCCCAACTCCGGCGGCGCTTGATCACAGGCGATGACCAGGTGGATCTCCCCGTCCGCGACGCGCCTTCGCAGGAGTTCCGCGAGGCGACCCGAAGCGACACCTCCTCCGAGATCCCGCCGACACAGGAGATCCCAAGACCCAGCTCGTCAAGGGGGCGATGGCGCCACAGTCCGAAGTCCCCGTCGGCACCCTGACTCACGATACTGCTCATGCCGCGCCCTCGCGGCTCGCAGGAGTCATTCCTACGGCGCGCCGAACCCCGCCGAGGGCGCCTCGATCAACCCCAGCCCCACCCGCGCACGCTGCCGGACGTAGTGCTTGAGCGCGTCCATGTGGGCATCCGAGAGCATCGGGAAGGCGGGCATGCCGTTCTCAAGCAGGGTTCCCTTGCGCACGACGTCGTCCAACGCGCCATCCGAGAGCATGATGGGGGATGCGCGCAGGTCCGGCGCGGCGCCGCCGGAGATCGCGTCGACCCCGTGGCAGATGAGGCAGTTGCCATACACCTCTGCGCCGTAGAGGGCCAGATCGTCGTCGATCTCGAATGTCGGATCCTCCAGCGGCACCGGCGGGGCTGGTGGGGGAGATGGTGGCATGGCTTGCTCCCCCTCCAACGAGAAGGCCAGCAGGCGGCGGGGATGGGCACCGTAGGCCCAGCCTAGTTCGTAGCTCTCGTCAAGGCCGCTGACGGCGTAGACGGAACCCCAGCCGACCAACAGGGCGATGTATTGCCGGCCGTCGATGGCGTAGGTGATCGGCGGCGCCGCGATGCCGAGACCCACGGGCTGGTGCCACAAGACTTGCCCGCTCGCCGCGTGGTAGGCGACGAAGTCACCCTTGGCCGTGCCTTGGAAGACGAGGTCGCCGCCGGTCGTCAACGTGCCCGGGTTCCAGGAAACATCGAGCGGCGCCTCCCATGCCCGCTCCTGCCGCACCGGGTCCCAAGCCTGTAGTGTGCCCCTAGGCAGCCCCGGAGGCCCCTCCACCGGCAAGCTGAGCACGCCGAGGCCCTCCTTGGGCACGGGCGCCTGCCAGTTCGGCGACTTCCAGAGGGCGATGTCGATCCCTTCGTCCGAGAACGAGTAGGTCTGGTGCACTGTTGGGATGTAAACGAGACCATGGTCCGGGTTGTAGGACATCGAGGGCCAGTTGTGCGCGCCGAGCGGCCCGGGGGTGATGTACACCGGCCCCCCGTCCAGGTAGCGGACACCCGGCATTTCGACGGGACGACCCGTCTTGAGGTCCACGTGGCTCGCCCAGTTCACCGCGGCGATCGGCTCCGCCGAGATCAGCTTCCCGTTGCTGCGGTCGATCACGTAGAAGAAGCCGTTTTTCGGGGCGTGCATCAGGGCCTTCACCTCGCGGTCGTCGATCTCAAGGTCCGCGAGCACGATGTCCATGTTGGAGTTGTAGTCCCACGTCTCGCCCGGGGTCGTCTGGTAGTGCCAACGGTACTCGCCCGTGTCGGCGTCCAGGGCCAGCACGGAGCAGAGGAAGAGATTGTCCCCGCCGCCGGGGCTGCGGATCTTCTGGTTCCAGGGGGAGCCGTTCCCCGTGCCGATGTAGACGGCGTTGAACTCCGGGTCGTAGGTGAGGCCGTGCCAGGCGTTGCCGCCCCCGCCCATGTTCCACCACTCACCCGTCCAGGTCTTCGCCGCCATCTCCATCGCCGCGTTCTCGAAGCCGTCCGCCGGATTGCCAGGGACGATGTGGAAGCGCCACGCCTGCTTCCCGGTCTCGGCGTCGTACGCGGTGACGTAGCCCCGCGCCGGACCGTGTTCCGTCCCCCCGTTGCCGATCAGCACCTTGCCGCGAAACGCCTTCGGGGCGCCCGTGATGTACATGGCCTTCGAGGGATCGATGGTGGTGGCGGTCCATACGTGGGCGCCGGTGGCAGCCTCGAGAGCGATCAACCGTCCATCGATGGTGGCGAAGTACAACTTGTCGCCCCACATCGCCATGCCCCGGCTGCCGTGGACGAACGCGATGCGCATGCGGTGCGCCGCGTGCTTCGTGACCACTGGGTCGTATGTCCACAGGAGTTCGCCCGTGACCGCGTTCACCGCGCGGGCGATGTTGCGCGAGCCGACGAAGTACATGACGCCGTCGGCTACTAGCGGCGTCGAGACGAGCCCCACCGCGTCTGGTACGTCGAGGTGCCAATCAAGCTTCAGCTTCCCGACATTCTCGCTGTTGACCTGCGTGAGCGGGCTGAAGCGCTGCTCGTTGTGGTTGCGGCCGTAGGTGAGCCACTCGGCCGTATTGCCGACATCCGCGATGGCCGCGTCGTCCACGGCGTGGACGTACGGCGTGCCGGCCCACAGAATGCCGCCGACGCAAAGCGTCCCGATTATCCCTCGATGCATCGTGCCCCTCCCGCCCGGTCGGTCCCGCCGACGCTACTCGGCGCGTTCCGGGATTGTCAAACGCACCGTGACCACGCGCTGCACCATCTTGCTTGTCCGCGCTCGGCAGGTGCACCAAGGCCGGCGGAGGCCATGCCAAAGAAACCGAGGGACCTCAATGCCCATCCAGCGCCGATGGTTCGCATGGCGGCCATGCCATCTTTCCGTCCGGAAGCACGCCCGCCCGCGAATGGACGAGGTACACCGTGCGCACTCGCTCCAACGGCCGCCGCTTGACCGGGTAGCCGAATGCCGCGACCCGCGCCAGCAGGGCCTCCGCCTCGGCCCGCTCGGCGAATACTCCGACCGTGACGGCGTTCGCCAGCGCCCCCGCGCCGACCACCTGTCCCCGGATCGACTGGCCTTCCAGCTCCCGCACTATCCGGTGCGCGGCATCCCGCGAGGCCGCCGGTTCCACGTACACGACATGATCCGGCCGCCCCGCCTTGAGCGCTTCCCGAACCTCTCCGTAGCCACCCGCAGCCTCGATGCGGCCGGCAAACGCCATGGCGTTACGCAAGTTTGCGAACGAGGAGGAGGCCAAGCAGACGTCGTTCCCGGTATTAGTCGCAAGCGGCACGTATCCCAATACAGCTCCTTCTCGCGAGTGCCCGACGACGCGCTCGAGCACGGGCAGAACATCGTGTGGCGAGGGTGTCGCGGTGGCCCCCGGCTCGGTTCGCAGCACCCACACCGCGGCCATCGCGATGTTCGCCAGGATCAGTGCGTAGCAGGCGTAGCGGAGGGCGACGTTGAAACGATGCCTCACGGCAGGGCCAGCGCCAGACCGTCAAGGACGAGATCCGGTTCGACGCGCGGCGCGCAGGCAAGGCGGTCCGCGATTAGTTCGGCGTCTCCTCCGGTAAGCACAACCGTGGATGCGCCGCCGCCCTCCCGGGCGAACCGGGCCACCGACGCGTCGATGAAGTCGAGCAACATCGTCGTCGTGCCACGGCGCACGGCCTGGGCCGTGTTGCGCCCCGGCTCGAGCCCGGGCGCGAGGTCCGCCGCCACGCGCACGCCGGCCGTATCCCGCGCAAGCGCCGTGGCCATCAGGCCGAGCCCCGGTACGATGAAGCCGCCCAGATGCCGTCCATCCCCTGTGACGAAATCGAGGGTCGCCGCAGTCCCGAGGTCCACGACGACCGTCGCTCCGCCCACAGCATTCCACGCAGCGACGCAGGCGAGCCAACGGTCCACCCCAAGCCGCGCCGGTTCTTCGTATCCGCAACGCACTCCGGCAAGTTCGGGGCTGGTCTCGGCGAACTCGGGCGCGACGCGGTAGGCGGTGAGGAATCGCTCGGCGACCTCGGCCCGGTCGCCGGCGACGCAGGCGATGCGAATGCGCTCGGGCACCATCGGCAGTGCCGGCGTGTCGATGCCGGCCGACGCTCCGCACGCATCGCCCAAGCGCCACTTGGTTCGGGTGTTGCCGATGTCGACATCGAGGATGCCCGGCAGGGGCCGGTCCGTCACGCGCGCAGCGATACCTCACCTCCATGGAATTCGCGGATGCCGGACTCCGTGCGGAGGCGCAACGTGCCATCCAAGCCGACGCCCTCGACCACTCCGGCGACGGACTCCGGACCCGCCAGGATGCGCACGGGTTGCCCGTGGAACCGGTGTAGCGCGTCGTAGCGCGGCTTGATGGGTCCGAACCCACCCCGTTCAAAACGCCGGCACACCGCGAACACGGCATCGATCACCCGCCCCGCGATCCGGTTTCTGGAGGCGTCCGGAACGCTCTCGGTCACGTCCGCCACGCCTTGCTCAACAAGCCGGCCCACGGCCTCGGCGCCCCCGATGTTGATGCCGATGCCCACCACGATTTCCGGCGGTTCCACCGCGCGCGGCAACTCGATCAGCACGCCGCAGAGCTTGCGGCCCTCGACGAGGAGGTCGTTCGGCCACTTCAGCGCGACGCCGCGGACCCCGAGTTCCTCGAGCGCGTCCGCCACGGCCACCCCGACGGCCAGACTCACGGCACCGAGCTCCGTAAGCGCCATGTCCAGGCGGACGCCCAGACTGAGCGCCAAGTTCCGTCCGAAGGGGCTCGTCCAACCCCGGCCGCGGCGGCCACGTCCGGCGCTCTGGACCTCCGCCAGCAATGCGACGCCGTCGATCGAGCTCTCAAGCGCGCGGCGCATCAGTTCCGAGTTGGTCGAGTCGATGTGGGCCCGTACTTCGATCCGGTCGAGCCAGGCAGCCGCAGCCTCGCCAACGTACCGGCGAACGTCCTCGGGCGCGAGCAACTCGATGCCGTCGTCGAGGGTCGCGCCCCCATCCCGCACCGAGACGCCGAGTGCCGCGAGTGCGTCCCGCGCCCCGGCGTCGAGCGCGCCCACCCGCGCTTCGCGACGCGACGCGAGCTGTTCGAAAATGGTCTCCAAATCCATTGCTTCCATCCCGCACGGCCCCGCGTTGCCCTGACCGCTGCTTTCGCCCGGCCCGCGCCATCGCTTAGGGTAAAGAAAAAGAAGCGGAAAGTCCCAATGTCGCTCATCGCGTGGTCGTGGTTGTTCCCGAAGGACTCCGGGCCAACCCCGAGTTCGCGCGAGCGCCCCATACAAAAAAGCCCCGACCCAGATTGGGTCGGGGCTCTCATCCTCTGATGCCCGACGATGACCTACTCTCACATGGGGAAACCCCACACTACCATCGGCGCGGAGCCGCTTCACTTCTGAGTTCGAGATGGATTCAGGTGGTTCAGACTCGCTATGATCGTCGGGCAAACCGGGATGGCCGCGCGCGGATGCGCTGCAAAGCACCCCACACCCGGCCAGAACTCGCGCGATGAAGCTTCCGAAACATGTCCTTCCGGTTTCTCTCCGTACGCGCCTTCGCGACCGTTCTCAAGTCTCACGGTCGCCGTCGCGCGCTCGGTTATATGGTCAAGCCTCACGGGCAATTAGTACGGGTTAGCTCAACGCCTCGCGACGCTTACACATCCCGCCTATCATCCTCGTAGTCTTCGAGGGCCCTTCAGAAATCTTGCGATTTAGTGAGATCTCATCTCGAGGTGGGCTTCCCGCTTAGATGCTTTCAGCGGTTATCCCTTCCGAACATAGCTACCCGGCGATGCCACTGGCGTGACAACCGGAACACCAGAGGTTCGTCCACTCCGGTCCTCTCGTACTAGGAGCAGCTCCTCTCAAATCTCAAACGCCCACGGCAGATAGGGACCGAACTGTCTCACGACGTTCTAAACCCAGCTCGCGTAACACTTTAAATGGCGAACAGCCATACCCTTGGGACCTGCTTCGGCCCCAGGATGTGTTGAGCCGACATCGAGGTGCCAAACACCGCCGTCGATGTGAACTCTTGGGCGGTATCAGCCTGTTATCCCCGGAGTACCTTTTATCCGTTGAGCGATGGCCCTTCCATGCAGAACCACCTGATCACTAAGACCGTCTTTCGACCCTGCTCGACTCGTCAGTCTCGCAGTCAAGCGCACTTCTGCCTTTACGCGCAATGCATGATTCCCGACCATGCTGAGTGCACCTTCGTGCTCCTCCGTTACTCTTTGGGAGGAGACCGCCCCAGTCAAACTACCCACCACACACTGTCCTCGACCCAGCTAATGGGTCTGAGTTAGAACCCCAACGTAGCCAGGGTGGTATTTCAAGGACGACTCCACGGAGGCTAGCGCCTCTGCTTCAAAGTCTCCCACCTATCCTACACAAACTAAGTCAAAGTCCAGTGTGAAGCTGTAGTAAAGGTTCACGGGGTCTTTCCGTCTAGCCGCGGGTACACGGCATCTTCACCGCGATTTCAATTTCACTGAGTCTCGGGTGGAGACAGTGTGGCCATCGTTACGCCATTCGTGCAGGTCGGAACTTACCCGACAAGGAATTTCGCTACCTTAGGACCGTTATAGTTACGGCCGCCGTTTACCGGGGCTTCGATCACAAGCTTCGAATGATCCGAGGACCGTCCTAACCTGATCAATTAACCTTCCGGCACCGGGCAGGCGTCACACCCTATACGTCCTCTTGCGAGTTTGCAGAGTGCTGTGTTTTTAGTAAACAGTCGCAGCCACCTGGTATCTTCGGCCGCCGACAGCTCAGGGCGCAAGTCCCGTCACCGTCCGCGGCGCACCTTCTCCCGAAGTTACGGTGCCATTTTGCCTAGTTCCTTCACCCGAGTTCTCTCAAGCGCCTTGGTATTCTCTACCCGACCACCTGTGTCGGTTTGGGGTACGGTCACGTTCCTGCCTGGAGCTTAGAGGTTTTTCTTGGAAGCGTGGCATCAACGGCTTCCCGATCGTATAGGATCGGTTCGTCATCACGTCTCGGCCTTGCGGGACCCCGGATTTGCCTGGAGCCCCAGCCTACCTGCTTGAACCTGGACAACCATCGCCAGGCCCGCCTAGCCTTCTCCGTCACCCCGTCGCAGCAGGACGTGGTGCTGGAATATTAACCAGCTTTCCATCGACTACGCCTTTCGGCCTCGCCTTAGGAGCCGACTCACCCTGCGCCGATGAGCGTTGCGCAGGAACCCTTGGTCTTCCGGCGAGGAGGATTTTCACCTCCTTTATCGTTACTCATGTCAGCATTCTCGCTTCTGATGCCTCCAGCGGGCCTCGCGGCCCCGCCTTCACAGGCCTACAGAACGCTCCTCTACCGCGCGCTTGCGCGCGCCCGCAGCTTCGGTACATGGTTTGAGCCCCGTTACATCTTCCGCGCGGGCCGACTCGACCAGTGAGCTGTTACGCTTTCTTTAAAGGATGGCTGCTTCTAAGCCAACCTCCTGGTTGTCTGGGCCTTCCCACATCGTTTCCCACTTAACCATGATTTAGGGACCTTAGCTGGCGGTCTGGGTTGTTTCCCTTTCGACGACGGACGTTAGCACCCGCCGTCTGTCTCCCTCGCTGCACTCACCGGTATTCGGAGTTTGCATGGGTTTGGTAAGTCGGGATGACCCCCTAGCCCAAGCAGTGCTCTACCCCCGATGGTGATACGAGAGGCGCTACCTAAATAGCTTTCGAGGAGAACCAGCTATCTCCGGGCTTGATTAGCCTTTCACTCCGAGCCACAGGTCATCCCCCAATTTTTAACCATTGGTGGGTTCGGGCCTCCAGTCAGTGTTACCTGACCTTCACCCTGCCCATGGCTAGATCGCCCGGTTTCGGGTCTACTCCTACCGACTCAATCGCCCTGTTAAGACTCGGTTTCCCTATGGCTCCCCTATGCGGTTAACCTTGCCAGTAAAAGTAAGTCGCTGACCCATTATACAAAAGGTACGCGGTCACCGAACGCCCTTTTGGCACCGCCAAAGCGGCATCGCTGGAACGTCATGGCTCCCACTGCTTGTACGCGCCTGGTTTCAGGATCTATTTCACTCCCCTCACAGGGGTTCTTTTCGCCTTTCCCTCACGGTACTGGTTCACTATCGGTCAGTTGAGAGTATTTAGCCTTGGAGGATGGTCCCCCCACGTTCAGACAGGGTTTCACGTGCCCCGCCCTACTCGATTTCACACGAGGGCGGTTTTCGCGTACGGGGCTGTCACCCGCTGTGGCGCAACTTTCCAGATGCTTCCGCTAACCGCCAACGTGCTTAAGGGCTGGTCCCCGTTCGCTCGTCACTACTAAGGGAATCTCGGTTGATTTCTTTTCCTCCGGGTATTTAGATATTTCAGTTCCCCGGGTTCGCCTCGCCGACCTATGTATTCAGTCGACGATAACCCGCGAGCGGGTTGGGTTGCCCCATTCGGAAATCCACGGATCAAAGCCTGTTTGCCGGCTCCCCGAGGCTTATCGCAAGCTACTACGTCCTTCATCGCCTTCAACTGCCTAGGCATCCACCAAACGCGCTTGTTTACTTGACCATATAACCCAACGCGCGAAACGCCAGGTCATTTGCCGTAAACAGAGTTGCCGGTGGCAGCGGCCTCGGCGGAAAGATCGCCGTGGCCGACACCAAGACACATTTCGGATGTCGATGCCGTCGCTAGATCCGGCATCGACGCTTCATCGTGCAAGTTATTAAAGAGCGCGTTTCCGCAGGCTGTCCGCGTGCCTTCGTGCTGGTGGAGCCGAGGAGGATCGAACTCCCGACCTCCTGCTTGCAAAACAGGTGCTCTCCCGGCTGAGCTACGGCCCCTATTCGAGCCGACCGGCGTCTTCGCGACGCGCCCAAGGGACGGGCGAGACTGGAATACGAACGGCCGCCGTCCGAGGTAGTGGTGGGTCTGGGTGGATTTGAACCACCGCCCTCACCCTTATCAGGGGCGCGCTCTAACCAACTGAGCTACAGACCCGGCTGGATGTCCAACGCCGCGGCCCTCGCTGTCGCCAAGGACACCGTTTGCCACGCGGACATATCGGAAACAAACCATTCGTGTGGGCGCGCCCTCGCAAGCGAGGGCCACCAGCGTGGTTCCGGCGAAGCGCGGTTCAAGACCGCCTTACGGCGGCTTGGCCCGCATCACCAGACGCCAGTGTCTCCCGTGGCACCCTGCCTGGTCCCGACCGACGACCGACAACATGCCGGCCTTCAGTGGGACTTCGGGTTTAAGGAGGTGATCCAGCCGCAGGTTCCCCTACGGCTACCTTGTTACGACTTCGTCCCAGTCATGAATCACACCGTGGTAACCGCCCTCCCGAAGGTTAGACTAGCTACTTCTGGTGCAACCCACTTCCATGACGTGACGGGCGGTGTGTACAAGGCCCGGGAACGTATTCACCGCGACATTCTGATTCGCGATTACTAGCGATTCCGACTTCAAGGAGTCGAGTTGCAGACTCCTATCCGGACTACGAGAGGTTTTTTGGGATTCGCTCACCCTCGCGGGGTCGCTGCCCTCTGTACCCCCCATTGTAGCACGTTTGTAGCCCACCCCGTAAGGGCCATGATGACTTGACCTCGTCCCCGCCTTCCTCCGGTTTGTCACCGGCAGTCTCCTTAGAGTTCCCGGCATAACCCGCTGGCAAATAAGGATAAGGGTTGCGCTCGTTACGGGACTTAACCCAACATCTCACGACACGAGCTGACGACAGCCATGCAGCACCTGTCACACGGTTCCCGAAGGCACCAATCCATCTCTGGAAAGTTCCGTGGATGTCAAGGGGTGGTAAGGTTCTTCGCGTTGCATCGAATTAAACAACATGCTCCACCGCTTGTGCGGGCCCCCGTCAATTCATTTGAGTTTTAACCTTGCGGCCGTACTCCCCAGGCGGAGAACTTATCGCGTTAGCTGCGCCACTAAACCCTCAAGGAGCCCAACGGCTAGTTCTCATCGTTTACGGCGTGGACTACCAGGGTATCTAATCCTGTTTGCTCCCCACGCTTTCGCGCCTCAGCGTCAGTGTTAGTCCAGGAGGCCGCCTTCGCCACTGGTGTTCCTTCCTATATCTACGCATTTCACCGCTACACAGGAAATTCCGCCTCCCTCTACTACACTCTAGTCCGCCAGTTTGAAGTGCAGTTCCCAGGTTGAGCCCGGGGATTTCACACCTCACTTAGCGAACCGCCTACGCGCGCTTTACGCCCAGTAATTCCGATTAACGTTCGTACCCTCCGTATTACCGCGGCTGCTGGCACGGAGTTAGCCGGTACTTCTTCTGTGGTTAACGTCAAGACACCGCGGTATTAGCACGGTGCTTTTCTTCGCCACTGAAAGTGCTTTACAACCCTAGGGCCTTCTTCACACACGCGGCATGGCTGTGTCAGGCTTCCGCCCATTGCACAATATTCCCTACTGCTGCCTCCCGTAGGAGTCTGGACCGTGTCTCAGTTCCAGTGTGGCTGATCGTCCTCTCAGACCAGCTATGGATCGTCGCCTTGGTGAGCCGTTACCTCACCAACTAGCTAATCCAACGCAGGCTCCTCCGATAGCGCGAGGTCCGAAGATCCCCCGCTTTCATCCACGGTTTGACCCATGGATCGTATGCGGTATTAGCCCGAGTTTCCTCGGGTTGTCCCCCACTACCGGGTAGATTCCTACGCGTTACTCACCCGTCCGCCACTTTACTCACCCCCGAAGGAGCTTTCTCGTTCGACTTGCATGTATGAGGCCTGCCGCCAACGTTCAATCTGAGCCATGATCAAACTCTTCGATTAAAGCGATTCGGATCCGCGAGTCGACGAAGGAGCGGCTTGCGCCGAGCCTCCAGCGTTTCGTCGCGCATCCAGAGTTGTCAGGGCTCCACGTTACGAGCGCCCACACGAATGGCTTGTTCCGGTTGTCAAAGAGCGGGCCGCCGGGGGTTCCCGACGGCCAAGGGGGGCGGATTATACGCCTGTCGACCGCGCCCGCAAGCGGAAGATGGCAGTTTTTTTCGACCCCTTCCCCGCACCCGAAGCGGGACCTCGCGCGGCCGGGAACGCGGTCCGCCGCTCGCGCCCCTTCAACCGCCCTCGTGGACGGCCAGATGCCACGCCTTGCGGCCGCGGCGAATCAGGTGATAGCGCCCGTGCAGGGCGGCATCCGCGGCCAGGGCCTGCTCCACGTCCCGGGCCACCACGCCGTTCACGGACACGCCGCCGCTCGCGATCAGCCGCCGAGCGGCGCTCCGGGAAGGCGCCAAGCCGCCGTCCGCCATCGCGGTCGTCAGCGGCGTACCCGTGGCAATCTCCGTGCAGCCGACGCCATCGAGGCGAAGCTGTTGGAGGTCCTCGGCCCCGAGACCCGCGACCTCGCCGCTGAAGAGCGCCGCCGTGATCCGCTCGGCGGCCTCCACGCCGGGGGCGCCATGGACCAGCCGCGTCACCTCCCTCGCCAATAGGCGCTGCGCGCCCCGCCGGCCGGGATCCTCGGACGCCGCGGCCACTGCGGCGTCGATGTCCACGATGTCGAGAAACGTGAAAAACCGGAGCCACGTCGGCACGTCCGCGTCCGCCGCATTGATCCAGAACTGGTAGAAGGCGAAGGGCGAGGTCAATGCCGGATCCAGCCAGACGGTGCCGGACTCCGATTTGCCGAACTTCTTGCCGTCCGCCTTCGTCACGAGCGGCGTCGTCAACGCGAAGGCGTCCCGGCCCAAGGTGCGCCGGATCAGCTCCACGCCGCCCAGGATGTTCCCCCACTGGTCGCTGCCACCGATCTGCACGGTGCACTCATAGCGCCGGGCGAGCTCGAGGAAGTCCATCGCCTGGAGGACCATGTAGCTGAACTCCGTGTAGGAGATCCCCCCGCCCTCCCGCGCGAGCCGGGACCGCACGCTGTCCCTGCGCACCATCGCGTTGACCGAGAAGTGCTTGCCCACGTCGCGCAGGAAGGGAATCACCGGCAGGTCGCCGGTCCAATCGAGATTGTTCACCACCGAGGCCGCGGCAGCGCCCGAGAAGTCCAGGAAGCCGGACGCCTGTTCCCGAATGCTGGCGGCCCATTGGCCCACGGTCTCCCGGCCGTGCAGCGCGCGTTCCTCCGACTTCCCGCCCGGATCTCCGATCAACCCGGTCGCGCCGCCGATGAGGAGAATGGGCCGATGGCCGGCCCGCTGTAGCCGCCGCAACCCGAGCAGGGGCACGAGGTTGCCGACGTGGAGGCTCGCCGCCGTGGGGTCGAACCCACAATAGGCGGTGCGCCGCCCGCTCGACAGATGGGACTCCAGTCCCTGCTCGTCGGATACCTGCGCGACCATGCCGCGCTCCTGCCACTGTTGTAGAACGGATGCCATCCAGCCAACCTATCAGGAACTTTCCAAACGATACAGATCGCCTATAATTCTAGCTCCGCACGCGTTGCAAGGATTCGTTGTAGGTCCGCCTCGGCGGGTCGCTTGGTTTGAAGATCAAACAGTTCCCAGCAACGCACGCCTATCTTTCCGGCCTGTTGGTTCTCCTGATCGTCGCGACGGCGCTTGTGAACCGAGGGGCGCCCGAGCGTAGCGAGCGCCTTACGACGGATGCGATCCTCGAGGGCGTCGCCGGAGACCTATCCGCCCTCGATCACGGAACCCATGCGGTAACGCCCGGCACCACCCCGGCAGCACCGGCCGCCAAGCCCAAGTCCTCGGCAGATGTCGAGCGCGTCCGCCCGGGCGACAACCTCTCCGTGGTCTTTCAGCGCCGCGGGATTCCCGCCCGCGATCTCCAGCACATCCTGGACAGCGGTCCCCTCGCGTCCCGCCTGGACCGGCTGCGCCCGGGGGACGCGCTGACCTTCGCGCGGGACGCCGACGGCACCCTGCTGCGTTTCGCGTACGCTCGGACTAGCTACGAACGGCTCGAATTCGAACGCGTGGGCGACCGCTATGTCGGCAAGGAGATCGTGGAGCCGACCAACGTGGTGCGCGTCCATCGGGAAGCCACGATCAAGCAATCGCTGTTCGACGCGGGCCAACGGATCGGCCTAGACGACCGCGTGGTGTTGTCGCTCGCGAACATCTTTCAGTGGGACATCGACTTCGTCCTGGACATCCGGGAAGGAGACCGCTTTCAAGTCGTCTTCGAGGAACGCCGGCACAACGGCAAGCCGGTGGAGTTCGGCGATATTCTCGCGGCCGAGTTCGTGAACCAAGGACACCACTACCGCGCCGTGCGCTACGTCGACGCCGACGGCGATGCGGATTTCTACAATCCCGAAGGCGAGCCCATGCGCAAACAGTTCCTGCGCGCTCCCTTCAACTTCTCGCCCCGCATCAGTTCGCGCTTCAACCTCAAGCGCCGCCACCCGCTCTTCGGACGCACCATGCCGCACCGGGGCATCGACTACGCCGCCCCCGTGGGTACGCCGGTACTCGCCACCGGCGACGGCACGGTTGAGGTCGCCGGCCGCAACCGGGCCAACGGCAACTACATCATCCTGCGGCACGGCGGCCAGTTCCGCACCAAGTATCTCCACCTGTCCCGCTTCCACCGCAACACGCGGCGCGGTCGGGCGGTGCGCCAGGGGGACACGATCGGTTACGTCGGCGCGACCGGCTACGCCACCGGGCCGCATCTGCACTACGAGTTCCTGGTCGATGGCGTACACCGGAACCCCCGCACGGTCGAGTTGCCGAAGGCCCTTCCGATACCGGCGGCGGACCGTCAACGCTTCGGCGAGCGCACGGCGCCGCTTCTCGCGCTCCTCGACCGGGACACGTCCCACCTCGCCGCGCTGTAGCCCGTGCCTCTCTACGCGGGCGTTATCTCGGGCACCAGCGTCGATGGCCTGGATCTCGCACTCCTCGACACCGCCGGCGAGAGGCCGCGCATCGTCGACGCGTGCGTCGAACCGCTGCCGGGGGAACTCGCCCACGAGCTGCGCGCACTGGCGACCCCTCACGACGACCACCTTGACCGCGTCGCGCGGGCCGATGCGTCGTTGGGCACGTTCATCGGCCACGCCGTGCGGAGCTTCGCCGGGGCTCGGGCCGTCGCGGCAGTCGGCAGCCACGGCCAGACCATCCGCCACGATCCGAACGGACACCCCGCCTACACCGTGCAAATCGGTGACCCGAACCGCATCGCGGAGGTCAGCGGCATCGACACCGTGGCGGACTTCCGGCGCCGGGACATGGCCGCCGGCGGCCAGGGCGCGCCCTTGGTCCCACCCTTCCACGACGCGCTCTTCCGCGACCGCGACATCCGCCGGGCCATCCTGAACATCGGCGGCATCGCCAACGTCACCGTGCTCGGCGAGGCAAGCGTGACCGGTTTCGACACGGGGCCGGGCAACGCGCTCCTCGACGCGTGGATTCGGGACCGGCGCGGCGAGGCCTTCGACCGGGGCGGCGCATGGTCCGCCAGTGCCGAGCCCATCCCGGACCTGCTTGGCCGCCTGCAAGAGGACGCGTACCTGCGCGAGCCGCCGCCGAAGAGCACCGGAAAGGAGCGCTATCACCTCGATTTCATCCGGCGGCACCTCGGAGGTACGGAGCCCGCTCGACGGGTCCAGGCAACGTTGGCCGAATTCACCGCGGCGAGCGTGGCCGACGCCATCCGCGCCTGGGGACCCGGTACGGAGGAGGTCGTGGTGTGCGGTGGCGGGCGGTGGAACGCGGACCTGATGCGGCGGCTCCGACGCCGTTTGGCGCCCCGTGCCGTGACGACCACCGACGACCTAGGCGTCGATGGCGACGCGGTCGAGGCGGCGGCGTTCGCGTGGCTCGCGCACCGCTTCGTCGAACGCTTGCCGGGGAACGCGCCCGCGGTCACCGGCGCCGCCGGCCCGCGCATACTCGGCGCCCTCTATCCGGCCGGACCGAGTTGACCGCTCGCGGGGGACACTCCGCCCATCACTTGGGCCGCAAGGGACCGCTCGGCGTCAAATGGCGAACGAGTTGCCGCAGCCGCAGGTGGAGGAGGCGTTGGGGTTGGTCACGATGAACTGAGCGCCCTGAAGATCTTCCCGGTAGTCGATCTCCGCCCCCCAGAGATACTGGTAGCTCATGGCGTCCACGAGCATGGTCACGCCGTCCCGCTCGATGACGGCGTCGTCCTCCGCCACGTCCTCGTCGAACGTGAAGCCGTACGAAAAACCGCTGCAACCGCCGCCCGTGATGAACACGCGCAGCTTCAGAAGGTCGTTGCCTTCGTCTTCGATGAGCGACGCCACCTTGTTCGCCGCCCGGCCAGAGAACTCGATGTCCATGCCCGGATTCTACGCTCCTAGGAGTTCTCGCAGCCAGTTCGCTGCGCTGACGCGCAGGGAACTGGTGGGTTGCCTGTTGCGCGGGCGTTCGATGTAAGGTCGGTCGCGCTGGGCGCGAGGCCTCGCGGGCAATGGTGCATCCATGCCCGTCTAGGAGTTTGGCCCGGACCGTGATCGGCGTTTTGACGCTGGTGGCGCGCCCCATGGGTCGCGACCCCGTATGCAAGAGTGAACGTCCCGCCGCGGTCTCGCCCAGCGCGACCCGTTGACGATGGTGGAGGATTTGGCGATGGCTGGCAAGGCGGCGGCGCCGTTGGAGGTCGTACACCCCGATTGCGCGGGGATCGACGTGGGCAAGCGCCGGCACTACGTGGCGGTGGACGGGTCGCGGTTCGAGCGGCCGGTGCGTCCGTTCGGGACGTTCACCCGCGACTTGGAGGCGATGGCGGAGTGGCTGTCGTCGTGTGGCGTTCGCCACGTGGCGATGGAGTCGACGGGGGTGTACTGGATACCGTTGTTCGAGGTGCTCGACCGGGCCGGCTTCGAGGTGCACCTGGTGAACCCGCGCGCGACCAAGCAGGTGCACGGGCGCAAGAGCGACGTGCTGGACTGCCAGTGGATCCGCCAACTGATGAGCCACGGCCTGCTGCGCGGCGCGTTCCGCGCGGCCGACGAGTTGTGCCCGCTGCGCTCGTACGCGCGCCAGCGCGAACAGCTCGTGCGCGACCGCAGCCGGTCGGTGCAGCACGTGCAGAAGGCGCTGACGCAGATGAACGTGCAGTTGGACAACGTCCTGAGCGACGTCATGGGCCAGACCGGCCAGTTGATCGTGCGCGCCATCGTCGCCGGCGAGCGCGACGGGGCGGTGCTGGCGCGGTTCCGCCACCGGCTCTGCAAGGCCGACGAGGCGACCATCGCGGCGAGCCTGCGCGGCAACTGGCGCGACGAGCACCTGTTCGCGCTGGCGCAGGCGTTGGCGCGGCACGACATGCTGCAGGGCCAGATCGACGCGTGCGAGGCGCGCATCGACGCCGAGTTGGCGCGGCACGCGGCGGCCGCGGCGACGCCCTCGTCGCGCTCCCGCGAGGCCGCCCTGCGCGAGCGGCTGCGCGGCCTGCTCGGGGTCGACCTGACGGCCATCCCCACCGTCGGCGTGGAGACCGCGCTGACGTTCGCGGCCGAGGTCGGCCCGGACCTGTCGCGCTTCCCGACGGCCGCCCACTTCTGCTCGTGGCTCGGCCTGGCGCCCGGCACCCGCATCAGCGGCGACAAGCGCCTCGGCGGCCGGCCGCCCAGGTGCGCCAACCGGCTCGGCCAGGCGCTGCGCATGGCGGCGAGCACCGCGCGCAACAACAAGACCGCCATCGGCGCGGCGCATCGCCGCCGCCTCGCGCGCATGGACTCCGCCAAGGCCGTCAAGGCCACCGCGCACCAGTTGGCTCGGCTGATCTACGCCATGCTCAAGCGCGGCGAGGAATACGTCGAGCGCGACCTGGCCGAGATGGAGGCCGAACGCCGCGACCGGCAGATCAAGAACCTGCAGCGCCAGGCGAAACACCTAAACCTGATGCTCGTCCCCGTCGAGGAAGCCGCCTAACGGGGTTAGTTCCATGCAAGCCTGCGACGTAGGAGTTTCGCGCCAGCGAAACTCCCAACGCGACCGTTAGGTCGCGCTAGCGCTGCTCGGGCTCGTCCACCCGCGCCCCCTTCGCCTCGAACGGATGGACGTTGTCGCCTTCGAGTTCGCGGTCGCAGTGCAGCTCGCCCTCCAGCGCCGCACCCTCGTGCATCTCGATGAGCCGATAGAACACCTTGCCGGTCACCCGGGCCTTCTCGCCCAATTCGAGGCGCACGCTTGCATGCACGTCCCCCTCCACGCGCCCGCCGACCACCGCGGTGGGCACCCGGATGTTGCCCTTGACGTAGCCGTCCTCGCCAACGACCAAGGTCGCGCCACTGGCCTCCTCGGCCTCGATTTCGCCTTCCACGACGCCACTCACGAACAAGCGTCCCGAGAAGGTCACGGTGCCCCGGATGACCGCCGAGGCATCCACCAAGGTCGTGTCGTTGCCCATCCGATCCGTCTTCGCGTTCTTCGTCTTCACCTTCGAGCCTCCTCGTTTTCCGACGCCTACCTCGCCGTCGATACCGTCGCCCCTCAGCCCGACGGACCGGTCGTGCGCGTGCCCCTCGCGTCATCGACCCGCCAATCGAAGGACTCGCGCAGCCGTGTCCCCTCCTTCACGCTCGCTACGACCGTCACCGCAAGGGGCACGAAGCCGTCCGGCAGCGACAACTGCCCCGAGAACTCTTGAAAATACAGGAATCTGAAGCCGCCGACGAAACCCGCTTCGCCCGCGAGCGTCGCCAGCGCGTGCCGTTCGACCACCCCGCCGCGCTCGCCGGATACCTCGACCGCCACGTCGCCCTCGAGCCAATCGTGTTGGTCCGCAATCTGCGTCAGCAGTAGGCGGTAGGCGAAAGTAGACGCTTCCCGGGTCGCCGAAATCGTGAGTCGCTCGATCCTGAATCCGTGTTCCGCCTCGGAGGGTGCCACCAGCCTGCGATAAAACCGCGCCTCCTCCTCCAGGGCACCGATCTGGTCGCGCAGCTCCTTGATCGTGCGGCGCAATTGTTCGTTCGCCCCGGCTTCCACCACCGTCGCGAGACGCACGTCGGACAAGTCCAACTCCCGAACGGGCGGCGCGTCGTCCACGACCGCCATCCCGACCGGGTCGTCGCTGAAGATCCCCCAGACCCCTGATAGGTAACCCATTCCCAAGAGGAGCAGCCCCGCACAAGCCACCGCGACGGCACGAAGCAACCCCGCACCCCTCCGTACGGGCACCACCGTCATGCGTTCCGTGCGCTTCGAGCCCTTCCGGCGCATGCCACCAACCGGCGAGAACGTGGCTGGCGGTATACTCGCGTCCTTTTTCAAGGGCAAGTCCTCCCTTGAGCTCCCACGCCCTGTGACCACGCGAACGCGTCTTGCGGACCTCTCCCGGCGGACGGTACGGCGACTGTTTCGGCCCCGCCTGGCCTATGCCGACCCGGTACCGCGCCTCGCCCTACTCGGTGTTGCGGCCGGCGGCGTCACCGGGATCGTGGTCGCCTTGTTCCGGCTGGCGCTCGACGGCTCGGCCCTGATCTTGCTCGACGGAGACGGCGATGGCTTCGAGAGACTCGACCCGGTGCTGCAAGTCGCCCTGCCGCTGGCCGGCGCCGCGCTCATCGGGCTGGCGCTGACCCGGCTCGCGGAAGACCGCCGCCGCACGGGGGTCGCCCACGTCCTGCAACGGCTGCGCGAGCATGGCGGCCGAATGCCCATCACCAACGCCGTCGTGCAGTTCTTCGCGGGCACGGCAGCGCTCGGCGCCGGCCTCTCCGGCGGACGCGAGGGCCCGGCCATCCACCTCGGCGCAACGGTCTCCAGCGTGCTCGGGCAACGGCTCGGAGTCTCCCCGGAGGGCCTCAGGATACTCGTCGCGTGCGGCGTGGCGGCCGCCATCGCTGGATCGTTCAACACCCCCATGGCCGGGGTCGTGTTCGCCATGGAGGTGGTGCTGATGGAGTATGCCGCGGCGAGTTTCATCCCCGTCAGCCTCGCCGCCGTGACCGCGACCGTCATCGCACGCTCCCTATTCGGCGACACTCCCATCTTCGCCGTCGGCACCATCGAGATGCACTCCCTCCTCGACGTGCCCTTCGTCGTGCTGGCGGGCCTCGCCATCGGGGCCGTCGGCGCGGCGTTCACCGCCACCGTCCGGCTGTTCACGCGCATGGGTAAGCGGCCGTACCTTGCACGCGCCCTTCTCGCCGGCGCCGTCACCGCGGCGGCGGCGCTCGTGACTCCGGCCGTGATGGGGGTCGGCTACGACACGGTCGACGCGGCGTTGGCGGGGACGTTCGCCTGGTCCGCGTTGGCGATCATCCTGATCGCGAAGATGATCGCCTCAAGCGCCTGCATTGGCCTCGGCATGCCCGTCGGCGTGATCGGCCCCACCCTCGTCATGGGCGCGGTCTGCGGCGGGTTACTGGGCCACGTAGGGCTGCTCTTCTCGCCGGAGGCGTCCTCCCAGGGCTTCTACGTCGTGCTCGGGATGGCGGCGATGATGGCCGCGGTACTCCAAGCCCCGTTGGCCGCGCTGATGGCCGTCGTCGAGCTGACTTCGAACGCGCACGTGATCCTGCCCACCATGCTCATCGTCATCGTGGCGACGCTGACGGCCGGGCGTCTGTTCCGGCAGCCGTCGGTATTCCTCGCCACCCCCGCCGCGCTGCGCTCTTCCCGACAGGCAGTCCCCTCTGATGCCGCTGCAGGGGAGTTTTCGCGCAGCGGAAACTCCAATGCGACCGAAGGTCGCACGCGCTCCCCGGACGCGGACCCACCGCAATAGGTATCATCGCCCGCCGTTCGCCCACGGATCGCCAGCCCGCACTTCTCACCACGTCGCTTATGCATAGACCGCAAGTCCTTGGTCCATTTGGGTTTATCGTCGATCTCTCGCGTCGGTGGCCGGATGCAGACCGCTGGCCGCGCCCTCGCCGGTCTTTTCGCCCCGTGCGCGCACGTGCTCCCTCAAACTTAGGCCCCACTAGGCTTTCGGTCGCGAGCACGCGCACGGGGCGAAAATCCTCGGCGATCATCACGGCCCGTGGTGAGAAATGCGGGCTAGCCCGATGATCCTCTGGATCAAGGCGTTCCACGTCGTCTTCGTCGTCACGTGGTTCGCGGCACTGTTCTATCTGCCCCGGCTCTTCGTCTACCACGCGACGGCCACCGACGCGCCGAGCATCGAGCGCTTCAAGATCATGGAGCGCAAGCTCTATCGCGGCATCATGACCCCGTCCGCGGCGCTGACGGTCGTGTTCGGCGTCTGGAATCTGATTCTGGCGTGGGACGCCTACGCCGCCGCCGGCTGGATGTGGACGAAACTCGCGGGCGTGCTCGCGCTGTACGCGTACCACGGCTACTGCGGCCGTCTCCTGCGGGCCTTCGCGAACGACGCGAACACCCACGGCGAGCGGTTCTACCGCTGGTTCAACGAGGTGCCGGCCGTCCTCCTCATCGCCATCGTCATCCTCGTCGTCGTCAAACCCTAACCACACGGAATTCTTACGATCATGGAGCGCAATACGTCCGCCCGGCTCATCCGACGCGCCGAACGGGTCATTCCCGGGGGCGTCAACTCGCCGGTGCGGGCGTTCAAGGGCGTGGGCGGAACGCCGGTGTTCTTCGAGTCGGCCGAGGGAGCGTATCTAGTCGATGTCGACCGGAACCGCTACATCGACTACGTCGGCTCCTGGGGTCCCATGATCCAGGGTCACGGCTTCGCGCCCGTGGTGGACGCGGTCCGCGAACAGTCCGCCGCGAGCCTCGGGTTCGGGGCGCCGACGGAACTGGAGATCCGGATGGCGGAGCAGATCGTGCAGCGTGTGCCCGGCATCGAGAAGGTGCGCCTGGTCAACTCCGGCACGGAAGCGACGATGTCGGCGATCCGCCTGGCGCGGGGCCACGTGGGCCGCGACCTGTTGGTCAAGTTCGACGGCTGCTACCACGGACACTCCGATGCCTTGCTGGTGCGCGCCGGCAGCGGCGTGCTGACCCTGGGTCTGCCGAACTCGCCGGGGGTTCCCGAAGCCGTCGCCCAGCACACCCTGACGTTGCCCTTCAACGACATCGACGCCGCACGCGCCGCCTTCGAGCGGTTCGGGTCCCAGATCGCCTGCGTCATCCTCGAGCCGGTCGCGGGGAACATGGGGTGCATTCCCCCGGCGCCCGGCTTCCTCGAGGCACTGCGGACCCTGACGGCGGACGCCGGCGCCGTACTCATCTTCGACGAGGTCATGACCGGCTTCCGCGTCGCCCCCGGCGGTGCGCAGGCACGCTACGGCGTGACGCCGGACCTGACGACGCTCGGCAAGGTCATCGGCGGCGGGCTGCCCGTCGGGGCATTCGGGGGCCGTGCCGACATCATGGACGGCGTCGCCCCGGTCGGTGCGGTGTACCAGGCCGGCACGCTGTCGGGGAATCCGTTGGCCACCACTGCGGGGCTCGCCATGCTCGACTCCCTCGACGCAGCGTTCTACGAGCGTCTCGAAGCGCGCACCACGGAGCTGACGGACGGCCTCGCGGACGCGGCCCGGCGGCACAACGTGCCCGTGCGCATCAACCGCGTCTGCGGCATGTTCAGCGTCTTCTTCACGTCTGCCTCCGGCGTGCGGAGCTTCGATGACGTCGCGGGTTGTGACACCGAGCGCTACAACCGCTTCTTCCACCTCCTCCTCGACGCGGGCGTCTACTTCGCGCCGTCCGCATTCGAAGCCGCCTTCCTCTCCGGCGCGCACGGCGACGCCGAGGTGCGCCACACCCTGGAGGCCGCCGACCGCGCCTTCTCGCAACTCGCCGAATGAGCTATGACGTGTACGGCGTCGGGGCCGCGCTACTCGACATCGAGTACGCGGTGGAGGATGGATTCCTCGCCGACCACGGCGTCGCGAAGGGGCACATGACCCTCGTCGACGAAATGCGGATGCGGGCGCTCCTCGACGCCCTCAAGGGGCAAACGCCCAAGCGCATGTGCGGCGGCTCGGCCGCCAATACCGTCTACGCCGTGCAGGCGTTCGGGGGCGCCTGTTACTACTCGTGCCGCGTGGCCGGGGACGAGACCGGCGCCCACTTCCTGGCCGAGATCGCCAACGCCGGCGTCACGGTTCGCCCCCACGATCCGGAGCGGCCGGGCCAGTCGGGCCGCTGCCTCGTGTTGGTCACCCGGGACGCGGAGCGCTCGATGAACACGCTGCTCGGGGAGTCCGAACGCCTCGACGTCGACGACATCGATCCGGCAGCCCTCGCTCGGTCGCGCTATCTCTACATCGAGGGATACCTCGCCTCCTCCGACACCGGCCGCGCCGCGGCGATACGCACCCGAGAGATCGCGGAGGTGGAAGGGGTCCTGACCAGCCTCACCCTGTCCGATCCGAGCATGGTCGAGTCCTTCCGGGACGGTCTGCTCAAGATGCTCGGCAATGGGGTACACGTACTCTTCTGCAACGAGGAGGAGGCCCTCCACTGGACCGGTGCCGACCGCCTGGACATCGCCGCCACGGAACTCGCGGACATCGCCCCCTTCGTGTTCATCACCCTCGGCGGCGCGGGCAGTCTCGCCGTTTCGCCTTCCGGCCGACGCGAGGTCCCCGGCTTCCCGGCCTCCGCGGTCGACACCACCGGCGCCGGGGATATCTACGCCGGAGCGTGCCTGCATGCGCTATGCCGTGAGGGCGCTCCGGCCGACGCCGCCCGTTTCGCCAACTACGCCGCCGCGCAACTGGTGGCCCTCGCCGGGCCGCGGCTGCCGGACGTGGCGAGCTATGGCGCGCTAACGGAAACGTTTCCGGGGTGATCCGCCGCCTCAGAGTTCGACGGGCAACGCAACGTCGATGGCGATCCGTTTCGGAGTGACCACGCAGCCGTACGCCAGTACTTCGACTCCCACCGAGACCGCCTCGCGTACCGCGGCACCGTAGCGCGGGTCGATGTCGTCCGCGACCGTGACCTGCCGGATGCCCGTATGCGGCGCGCAGAACAGCAGGATGGCGCGATGGCCGGTCCGCACCTGACGGGCGAGCGCCTCGACATGACGGCTGGCACGCTTGCTCACGGCATCCGGGAAGGCACCGACGCCGTCCCGGCACAGCGTCACGCTCTTCACCTCGATGAACACGGGCGAGGGACCGTCGAGCCGGAAATCGAACCGGCCCGGCTCCCCCGGTATCGGCGCTTCGCGGCGCGGCGTCACCGGCCCGACTTCGGCGATCCGCCCCGCCACGAGGGCTTCCTCCACCAGCCGGTTCGGCCGGGCGGTGTTCACGCACGCCAGGCACGAACGCCCGCCATCCGACACCTCGACGAGTTCCAGGCTGTGCCGATACTTGCGCTTCGGATTGTCCGACGTGGAGAACCACACCGGACTGCCGGGTTCGCCGCAACCCAACATCGCGCCCGTGTTGGCGCAGTGCATGGTCACCACGCCCCGCCCGCGCAGGCGCACGTCCGCGAGAAACCGCTTGTAGCGCCGCACCAGCACACCCGGTTCGAGGGGCGGAACGAATCGCATGGCCGGCTTCGACAATCCTGGACGAGCAGTCGCCGCGCCATTCTCCCCCAACGCCGACGCCGAGGCTTGCGACGCATCCGGAGTGCTTGGCGCGGGACCGCGCTTTCGGTACCGTGCCGCCACATGAAACGTGCGCCCGCCGTGATCTGGACCCTCGCCGTCTGTTGCGGCGGACTCGGAGCGTGCGACCGGCCCGGTAGCGAAGGGCCGCGCGACGCCCCCGCGACCTTCCTCGGGGCGGTGGTCCTCAACGCGGACGACACCATCGAGCGGGTCGCCCCGGATGCCTGGGCCAGCACGGCGGCACAATTCGCCGACGCGATCGAGGGCCTCGCCCTGCATGCCACCCCCGGAGCGCTCGTGCTGGCTATGGAACATCGCCGCTTCGAGCCCACCGTGCTCTCGCGCACGGACTCCCAACGGTTGACCGGGGCAACCGCATCGGCGGGAGCGGCCATCGTCGTCGGCAGCGGATTTGTTTCGGAGTTCCAGTCCCTGGAGCCCCTCGGCCTGTTGCAGATCGACGGCAAGATCGTTTCGCCGGTCTCCCCACACGGCTATACCCGCATCCTCGGCGTCCGCGATGGCCGGTTGGGCGTGCTCGCGCGGCGCGAATACCATCGCGGACTACTGGAGTCGGCCCTACAGGTGGGACCCGGCATCGTCGAGGGCGGAACACTCGACATTTCGCCCCGCGAGCGCAATCTGCCCGCATACTTCCGCGCCTTCATCGCCACCTGCGACGGTCGGGACCTCGCCGGGGTCACCACCCGGCCGATGCATCTATTCGACCTCGGCAACGAACTGCTCGACCTGTTCGAGACCGCGGCAGTCGACTGTTCGGAGGTTGCCAACCTGAGCGGAGACCGGGAGGCGCTGCTGGGCCTGCGGGCCGGGCCGCGCACGTTCTTCGTCGGGAACCCGAATTCCGCCCGAGCCGCGCTCATCGCGTTTCGCGATACCCCCAGCGGCAGCCGCCACGGAAGACCCGAATAGGATTTCTCCCTATTCTGTCCCCGAGTCCTCGTCGGACGGGTCTTCCTCGTCCGACGTCCGGTTGGGATCCGACGATGACCCGGAATTCCCCTTCGGCCCGGTTGCCGGGTCAACCCCCGCGACGAGCCGCCGCAATTCGTCGTCCCCGAGCGCGCCGCCCGAGCGAGACTTTCGGGGGCTGAACGCGCCGCAACGCTCCATCTCCAGCGTTCGCGGCCAGACCGTCCTTATCTCACCGTCCAAGACGAGAGCCGTCGGAGGGTTCCTCTGACATTCCGCCTCCAAGCCTTCCGGCCTTGATCGTTGCGCTCGGGACTTCTGCCAATGGGCGCAATTCCCGCACCTGGGCGACTTGTCGGTCACCGGAAATCCTCCGTGCTCCCGATGGCATATTCGCCATCCACCGTCGGGGAGTCAATTGCAGAACACGACACTCCCTGCACGAGTTCCGCCACGCCACGCAGGCGCGAAGAGCTTCGGTTAATCTTGAAGGCAGCGGGACTTGGACGCGCGGAGCGGGTGCAAGTCCGGCGGAGCGAAAGGACGGTTTCGGCTGGGGCCAAAGGCAGCGCCCGAAGGGCGATGGCTCTGGTGGCGCTTCCCCAACAGGAGGATTGCATGACAGATCAACAGACCGCCCGGGACATCGTGGCCGCAGCGCTCGGCGACGGACGCACTTCCCTCACCGCCGCCGAGGCCAAGGAGGTTTGCGACGCATACGGCATCGCGATGCCGGCCCAGGGCGTCGCCAAGTCCCGCGATGAAGCCTGCGGGATTGCCGCGCGCATCGGCTATCCGGTCGTCGCGAAGATCGAATCGCGCGATGTGCTGCACAAGACCGACGTCGGCGGCGTGATCGTGGGCATCGACTCCGACGACGCCCTCCGCGAAGCCTGTCACGAAGTGGTCCAACGCACCCGCGCCCGCGACTCCGAGGCGAGCATCGACGGCGTGCTCGTCCAACGCCAATTCGACGCGGCCGACGGCGCCACGGAAGTCATCGTGGGCGCGGTGACGGATCCGGTGTTCGGCAAGCTCGTGGCGTTCGGGCTCGGTGGCGTGCTGGTCGAGGTGCTCAAGGACCTGACCTTTCGCCTGGCACCCGCCACGGAGGAAGAGGCCGCCGGCATGCTCGACGAACTCGCCGGCGCCGCCGTGCTCGACGGCGTGCGCGGCGGCGCCGGCGTGGACCGCGCGGCCCTGGCGTCCCTCATCACCTCCGTCGGCCGCCTCGTCACCGACCTCCCGGAAATCGACGAACTCGATCTCAACCCCGTCTTCGCCACGGCGGATGGCGTCTGCGCGGTGGACGCCCGCATCCTGCTCAGGGCACCCGCGGAGCCCCGCCATCGCCCCACGCAGGACGAGATCCTGGCCGCCATGCGCCGCATCATGCAGCCGGACGCCGTGGCCGTCATCGGCGCGTCCGCCGGGGAGGGCAAGATCGGCAACTCCGTGATGAAGAACCTCATCGACGGTGGCTACGAGGGCGCGCTCTACCCGATCCACCCCAAGGCCGACGTCATCCTCGACCGCCAGTGCTACGCGAGCGTCGTCGACGTCCCGGGCGACATCGACATCGCCGTCTTCTGCATCCCCGCGCCCCTGGTCGCCGGAGCGCTGGCGGAGTGCGGGCGCAAGGGCATCCCGGGCGCCATCCTCATTCCCTCCGGGTTCGCCGAAGTCGGCGAGCACGCCCTGCAGGACGAGATCGTCAAGGTCGCCCGAGAGAACAACGTGCGTCTCATGGGGCCGAACATCTACGGCTTCTACTACACGCACAAGAACCTCTGCGCCACGTTCTGCACGCCCTACACCGAGAAGGGCAAGGTGGCACTCTCGTCCCAGAGCGGCGGCGTCGGCATGGCGATCGTCGGCTTCAGCCGTTCCGCGAAGATGGGCGTGTCCGCCATCGTCGGACTCGGCAACAAGTCCGACATCGACGAGGACGACCTGCTGACGTTCTTCGAGCAGGATCCGAACACCGAGGTCATCGCGATGCACGTCGAGGACCTGAAGGACGGCCGCGCCTTCGCCGAGGTCGCCGCGCGCGTCTCGCGCAAGAAACCCGTCGTGGTGCTCAAGGCCGGCCGCACGAGCATGGGCGCCCGGGCCGCCAACTCCCACACCGGGGCCCTCGCCGGGGACGACCGCGTCTACGACGCCGTCCTGCGGCAGAGCGGCGTCATCCGGGCCGCCACCCTGAACGACATGTTGGAGTTCGCGCGCGGGCTGCAGGTGCTGCCGCATCCCAAGGGCGAGAACATCCTCATCCTGACCGGCGCCGGGGGCTCCGGCGTGCTGCTGTCCGATGCCTGTGCCGACCACGGGCTTTCTCTCATGGCGATGCCCGACGACCTCGACGCGGCCTTCAAGGAGTTCATCCCGCCCTTCGGCGCCTCCGGCAATCCCGTGGACATCACCGGCGGCGAACCCCCGACGACCTACCGCGCCACCATCGACCTCGCGCTCGCGGACGAGCGCATCCACGCGCTCGTGCTCGGTTACTGGCACACGATCATCACGCCGCCGATGGTCTTCGCGGAACTCCTCGGCGACGCCGTCGACGATGCGCGCGGCCGCGGCATCGACAAGCCCGTGGTCGCCTCCCTGGTCGGGGACGTGGAGATCGAAGAGGCCTGCGACTACTTGATGGACCGAGACATCCTCGCCTACCCCTACACCGCCGAAAAGCCGGTGGCCGTGCTCGGTGCGAAGTACCGCTGGGCACGGGCGGCCGGTTTGCTTTAGTCCACCGCGTCAACGGAGAACCGCGACCATGCAACGTTTCCTCCCCGTTCTACTCGCCACCGCACTCTCGGCCTTTCCGGCAGTCGGGGCGGACCTCCAGGGCCTCGGCTCCATCTCCTTCCCGACCTCCGCAGCCGGGCCGGCCCAGGAGCGCTTTCTCCGGGGCGTCACCATCCTGCACAGCTTCGGCTGGAAACAGGCGCGCACGGAATTCCAGGCGGCGCAGGAGCTGGACCCGGACTTCGCGATGGCCTATTGGGGCGAGTCGCTCTGTTACAACCATCCGCTCATCGGCGAGCAGGACCTGGAGACGCCCAGGGCAGTGCTCGGACGCCTCGGCGACACGCGGGAGGAACGGCTGGCCAAGGCGCCCACCGAGCGGGAAAGGGGCTTTGTTGCCGCCGTCGACGCGCTCTTTTTCGGCCAAGGCGAAACGCTGACGCGCCGGCGCGCGTACATGGAGGCGATGCGCAGCCTGCACGAGACCCATCCCGACGACGACGAGGTCGCGGCCTTCTACGCGCTCTCCCTGCTGATGTCCGCCGGCCGCGCCGGCGAAGCGATGCGTACCAATGTGCTCGCGGGATCGATCGCCCTGCAACTGCTCGACCGGAATCCCAATCATCCCGGGGCAGCCCACTACGCCATCCACGCCTTCGACGATCCGGTACATGCACCCCTGGCGTTGCCGGCGGCCTACGTCTTCGCCGACATCGCCGAGAAGGTCTCGCACGCACGCCACATGCCCTCGCACATCTTCATCCAGCGCGGCATGTGGGACCGCGTCTCGTCCTCCAACCAGTCCGCCTACGAGGCGGCGGTCGATCTCTGGGAACCCGGCGATAGCCTGGGCGACATGCTGCACTCGTTGGACTGGGGCCAGTACGGCGACCTACAGCGCGGCGACTACGAACGGGCGGCGAGGTGGATCGAGCGCGCCGAGGGCGTGCGGGAGCACGCGGAGAAGGAGCCCCGCGTCGCCGGCATCATGCCGCAGGTCCGCGCCCGCGTGGCGATCGAGCGGGAGGCGTGGGACCCGCAGCCCGTCACCGAAGATTCCCCGGCGACGGAACTCCTCGCCACCGGACTAGGCGCGGTCCACACCGGGGACCTCGCGCTCGCCGAGGTCGCCGCCGACCGGCTTGCCATCCTCGCCGAGGAAGCGAGTGCCGGAGACGGCGACCGCTCCTACTACGCCCGCAACAGCAAACCGCTGCAGATCATGACGAAGGAGGTGAGGGGCATGCTGGCCATGGCCCGCGGCGACACCGAAGCGGGCCTCGGGCTGCTCGCGGAGGGCGTAGCCATCGCGGAGTCGATGCGGCCCCCGAACGGCGCGCCGAACCCGTTGAAGCCGGTCCACGAACTGCACGGCGAGGCGCTGCTGGCGGCGGATCGGCCGGGAGAAGCGATAGATCTGTTCAAAGCGTCGCTGCTGCGCACGCCCAACCGCCCCTTGTCGTTGCGAGGCCTCGCCCGCGCCCACGCGGCACTCGGCGAGCACGGTGAGGCAAGCACGCTCTACGGTCGCCTGCTCGAGGGCTGGCGGGATCGCGATGTCTCTTGGAAGGCCGAGGCCGAAGCGTATCTGGCCGCCCGGCGAGGGGCGATGCCGGGTCTGTAGATCGGACGTACGAAAAGACGGTCCCGGCGGGCGCGCCGGGCGCGACCGCAGAGCTTCCCTCAGCAGGCTTCCGTCAGTACGCCCTCCCGGACCAGTTCGTCGATCGCATCCGCCGCGAGGCCGAGGTCGGCGGCGACCACTTCGCGTGAATGCTGGCCGAGCAGTGGCGCGGGCTTGATCGGCACGGCACTTTCGGACATGCGGCCGGGCCATGCCAGCAGCTTGATTTGGCCGTGTACGGGATGCTCGACCTCGCGCACGAAACCACGGCCAACGAGGTGCGGATTCTCGTACAGATCCTTCGTGTCGAGCACGGCGCTCGCCGGCACGCCGCCCTCCGCGAGCAGGCGCATCCCCTCGTACTTGTCGTAACGGGCCGCCCACGCGGCGATCTCCGAAGCGAGCGCCTCGCGGTTCTCCTGCCGGGCCGCATGGTCGACAAAGCGCGCGTCCTCAAGCAGGTCGGGACGTTCCATCACGCCGCACAGGGCCTCCCACATGCGGTCCGTGACCGCCATGACGAAGAGATAGTCGTTCGGGCCGTCGCCCTTGCTCTTGTAGAGGGACATCGTCGGCCGTCCGCCATTGGCGACGCGCAGGGACGGCCGCGTCCCGAACCGCGTGTTCGACGTCGCGGTGCGCAGGTAGTAGGTCATGGCCTCCTGCATGGACAGTTCGATGTGCTGCCCCTTGCCGGTCTTGAGCTTCTGCGCGTATGCCGCGGTGATCGCGAGGGCCATCTGCACCCCAGTGCCGGCGTCGCCCGTCGTGGGTCCCGGGCGCATCGGCGGGCCATCCGGCTCGCCCGTGATGGAAAACGCCCCGGCGGCGGACTGGGCGACCATGTCGTAGCACTTGTAGTCGGACCAAGGCCCGTCCAGTCCAAAACCCTTGATGCGCGCGTAGATGATGCCCGGGTGGACGGCCTTCATGACATCGTAGCCGAGGTCGAGCTTCTCCATGACGCCGGGGCCATAGTTCTCCACGAAGGCGTCGTAGCGGGGCAGCATGTCGAGCAGCATTTGGCGTCCGCGCGGCTGTTGCAGGTCGATGGAGACGCTGCGCTTGTTGCTGTTCCAGACGATGAAGTACTCCGCGCTGCCGGAGGGGCCGCGTCCCGGGTCTCCCCGGGGCGATTCGACCTTCACCACGTCGGCCCCGAGCCAGGCGAGGGCCTGGGTACAGGAGGTTCCCGCCTCGTACTGCGTCATGTCGAGTACCCGAAAGCCGTCCAGAGCGGTCATCTGCCTCGTCCCTCCCGGGCCCCTGCACCGGCCACCATCATAGCCGCGCCCAGCGCCGCTGATAACATCGTGCGCCCTGCCGCGTCCATGACGAGTCCCAATGTCCCTGCTCGACGACGACCAGATGTCCCGGTTCCTTGCGGACGGGTACGTTCTCCTCCACCCGCCCGAGCCGACGCCCGGTTTTCACGATGCGATGTTCAGTGCCGCCAGCGACTTGTACGACGAGGGACGGCGCGCCGGAGGCGACACGGTGCACCTCCAGTACTTCGGGGACAACGTCATCGCACGGCTGCCGCGCGTCCTCGAGCTGCTCGAATCCCCAGACATCGCCGGTGCGCTGACAAGCATCCTGGGCGAGGGCTACGTGCTGCATCCGCATCACTACGTACACGCATCGACGCACCGCGACCAGGGGTTCCACCAAGACGGCAATCTCCCCTGGAACGAGCGCGGGCACTACCGTTCGCACCGGCCGAACTGGGCCATGCTGTTCTACTATCCGCAGGAGGTGACCCTCGAGAACGGGCCCACCGAGGTGCTGCCCGGCTCACAATACTGGACGCGGGACTTCGAATACGGGACGCGCTGGCACCCGGGCGACGGCATCGACCGGTCCTTCAACGAGGACGTCTCCGCCCATTCGGACCTCGGCCACCGCGACCGCCGCCTCGCCGAGTCGCTGTGCCGACTCGGCATTGAGGGACTCTCGCCCCGGCGCCTGCCCGTTCCCGCCGGAAGCGTGCTCCTCGCCCACTACGATCTCATGCATCGCGGCGTGCGCCAGCATCCAGACTTCCACGGACGCCGCTACATGTACAAGTTCTACTTCCTCCGCACCCGGGAACCGGCGGAGCCCTCCTGGCGGAACCGGGCGCAGCGGCCGGCTTACTCCGGGCCCTTCGGCGCGAACCGGCCGATCATCGAGCGCAACTGGGCTTGGTTGCGCGGCGCGGCCGCCGTACCCGGATCCACCACTGGAGCGGATCGCCCCCAACTAATGGATGCACCGTCGGAAGACGCACGCATGGAGGCGGCGTACGTCCTGGGCACCCGCGCACGGAGCGACGACGCGGCCCTTGCGGCACTCGCCGAAGCGCTGAAACACGAACGGGAATCCGTGCGCCGGGCGAGCGGATACGGTCTCGGCATCGCGGGGCACCGGGCCCTCGACCTCCTCTGCGAGGCGACCCGCCATGCCAAGGCACCGATCCGGCGGGTGGCGGTCTTCGCCATCGGCGAGACCCGCTCGACCCAAGATCGCGCCATCGAGACGCTCACGGCAAGCCTGACCGACCCGGACGACCTCGTGCGCTCGAACGCCGCGTATGCACTCGGCAACCTCGGCCGTTGCCGGGAACTTCCGCAGACGGCAATCGCGGCGCTCCTCGAGCGGCTCGACCCGGAGGTCGAACCGGACAACTCCACCAACCGCGCCATGACCCGCTCCACCGTGCGCGAGAGCATCGCCTACGGCCTCCTCCAGCTCGCCATGAACGGCCAACTGTCCGAGTCCGAGCGGCAACGCTTCGCGGAGCGGGCCTTTCGCGACCACGACCGGTACGTCCGCGGGCTCGCCGTCAAGGCCTTCGTCCATCCCGACGCCGGCGGCGTGCCCGCCTGGATGCAGCCCCTACTCGCCGCCCTCGACCGCGGTTACTACCTCCCGGACCCCGCGGCCCACGGATGCGCAACGGCCGGCGGTGTATAGTCCCCGCTCCACGGTTCCGGAGTCCTTCAAGGTGTCCTACCGTCACATCGAAGTGGAGCCCCTGTCGCCGACCATCGGCGGGACCGTACACGGGGTGAACCTGGCCGAGCCGCTGCCCGACGAGACGTTCCAGGAGATCCACGATGCCTGGATGGCGCACTGCGTCCTCTTCTTCCGGGACCAGACCCTCACGCCGGAACAGCACCTCGCCTTCGGACGCCGCTTCGGCCCCCTGCACATCCATCCCGCCGCGCCCTACGCCCACGGCAACCCCGAACTCATGGTGATCGAGACGAACCGCGACTCGAAGCGCAACAACGGGTCGGGGTGGCACTCGGACGTGTCCGCAGACGCGGAGCCCCCGCTCGGCACCATCCTGCACCTGCACGAAGTACCGCCTGAAGGCGGCGACACCCTGTGGGCGAACATGTACGCCGCTTTCGAAGGTCTCTCAGCCGAGATGCGGACACTGCTCGAGGGCCTGACCGCGCTGCACGTTGCGGACTACACGGGCGTGTACGGCGACCATCCGCCGCAACGGGAGTTCCCGAAGGCGGTCCATCCCGTCGTGCGCACCCACCCGGTCACCAGGCGCAAGGCGCTGTTCGTCAACAGTTCGTTCACGCGGCGCATCGAGGAACTGACGGCCGCCGAGAGCCGCGCCCTGCTCGATTTCCTCTTCGAACACATCAAGCACCCGCGTTTCCAGTGCCGCTTCCACTGGGAGGCGGGCTCGATCGCGATGTGGGACAACCGCTGCACGCAACACCTCGCCGTGTGGGACTACCATCCCCACACGCGGCGCGGCTTGCGCGTAACGGTCCGGGGGGACCGTCCCTTCTTCGAGACGGCGCCCGAACCCGGTCTCCGGCCCGAGCACGCGGCAACCGCAGCACAAGCCGCCGGCGGATGATCGCCGAACGCACGGTCCGCACCGGCGCGCATCGCTCGTTCTTCCTCGACGCCGGGCCGGACGATGGTCCGCTGGTGATCTTCGTCCACGGCTGGCCGGAGTTGTCCTTCAGTTGGCGCCACCAGTTGCCCGTGCTTGCCGGGCTGGGCTTTCGCACCGTGGCGCCGGACCTCCGTGGACACGGCCGCTCCACGGTGTACACGCGCCACGAGGACTACGCGCAGGAGCGCGTCGTCGCCGACATGATCGGCCTCCTCGACGCCCTGGGGCGCGAGCGCGCCATCTGGGTAGGTCACGACTGGGGCAGTCCCGTGGTCTGGAACATCGCGAGCCACCATCCGGACCGCTGCGATGCCGTCGCGAACCTGTGCGTTCCGTACCACACGCTGGAGTACGGCCTGGAGGCCTGCCTACCGCTGGTGGACCGGTCGGTCTACCCCGAGGACGAGTTTCCCGCCGGACAGTGGGAGTACCAACTCTTCTACCAAGAGGCGTTCGACACGGCGACGGCGGCGATGGACGCGAACCCGCACCGCATGGTCAAGCTGGCGTTCCGCAAGGGTGATCCGGCCGGTGTCGGGAAGCCGAGCGGCACGGCCATGATCCGCAAGGCCGGCGGTTGGTTCCGCGGTGCACCGGAGCCGCCGGACATGCCGCACGACCCCGACATCCTGAACGAGGACGATCTCACGCGCTATGGAGAGGCACTGGCCCGCAACGGCTTCTTCGGGCCGAACTCGTACTACATGAACCATGCCGCGAACCGTGCGTATGCGGAGCGTGCCGGGGGCGACGGCCGGCTCACGATGCCCGTGCTCTTTCTGGGGGCCCGCTACGACTACACCTGCGAGACCATGACCTCGCGCCTCGCCGAGCCGATGCGCGCCTACTGTAGCGACCTGACCGAGACCGTCATCGACTCCGGCCACTGGATGGCCCAGGAGAAACCACGCGAGGTCAACGCCGCGCTCGTACACTGGATCGCGACCCGCGTAACGGATTGTTGGCCAGGGCGTTGAGCCGGCCAACATCGGCCGCGGGGCGCTTTGGCACCCGCACCGCGCTCGCGGTTGTCATCTCGAACATGATCGGCACCGGGGTGTTTACCAGCCTCGGCTTTCAACTGCTCGACATCCAGTCCGGGTTCGTCATCCTCGCGCTGTGGTTCGTCGGCGGGGTCACGGCGCTCTGCGGCGCGATGACCTACGCGGAGCTCGGCGCCGCGCTACCCCGGTCGGGCGGCGAGTACAACTTCCTCTCCCGGACCTACCACCCGTGCGTCGGTTTCGTGTCCGGCTGGATGTCGGCGACGATCGGCTTCGCCGCGCCCGCCGCGTTGGCCGCGATCACGTTCGGAACCTACCTCGCCTCCGTGTTCCCGAACCTGTCCCCGCGCTGGCTCGCAGCCTCCCTCATCGTGGCCCTGGCCGCGGCGCACGCGACCACGCGCCGCACGAGCGGCGGGACGCAGCGCACGTTCACCTACCTCAAGCTCGTGTTGATCCTGGTTTTCTGCATCCTCGGCTGGACCTTGGTGGAGGCGCCCCAGGACATCCGCTTCACCCCCGCCCCCGGCGACGGCGCGCTGCTCGCCTCGGGATCGTTCGCCGTCGCGCTCATCTACGTCAACTACGCCTACACGGGGTGGAATGCCGCCACGTACGTCACGGACGAACTGGACCGGCCCCGGGAAACCCTCTCCCGGGTGCTGCTGCTCGGCACGGGGATCGTCATGACGCTCTACCTGCTCTTGAACTTCACCTTCCTGCATGCCGCGCCGGTCGAGGCGCTCGCGGGCAAGCTCGAAGTGGGGTACGTGGCCGCACGGTTCATTTTTGGCGACGCCGGCGCGACGATCATGGGCATCGCGCTCGCGCTGCTGCTGGTCGCGACGACAAGCGCCATGACCCTCGCCGGACCCCGCGTCCTGCAAGTGATCGGCCAGGACTTCCACGCCTTGCGCTTTCTCGGCCGCACCAACCGCCACGGGGTACCGCTGGTCGCCATCCTGATGCAGGCGGGACTGGCGCTGGTCTTCGTGCTCACGGCCGCCTTCGAGTCCATACTGGTCTTCGCCGGGTTCACCCTCGGCGTCAACACGCTCTTCGCCGTCGCCTCCGTGTTCGTGTTGCGCGTGCGCCGGCCGGACCTCGCCCGACCCTACCGGGTGCCGTGGTATCCGCTGCCGCCCCTGCTGTTCCTCGGCATCACGGCGTGGACCCTGATCTACATCGTGCTGCAGCGGCCCATCGAGGGGCTGTCCGGCATCGCGATTTTCGCGAGCGGTGCCGTCTTCTACGCGGTCTCGACGCGGTGGGGCACCGGCCCCGATGGCCGTACCGCGACTTGAACGCGCATCGAAAGACGCCTACCTTCCCCGCATGACGGCTGGTTTGCGCAACGCATTCGGACGGCGGCCCGTCGCCGCGCGCACCCTGCGCGGGCCCATGATGGCCGCGCTCCTCACCGCCACGGCCTGCAGCGAACCGTTCGGCTTCATCCCCGGCGGCGAGCTCGAAGGCGAGGTCGCGCAGGTGCCGGCGGACTGGTCCGACCTCCGCGGGCGGCACAACGTGCAGCTCGAGTTGCGCCCCGACAGCCCGTACTCCATCAACATGTGGGCGGTGGGCATCGGTCCCGACGTCTACGTGGCGACCCGGGAGGACGGAACGCGCTGGACGGAATACCTGGAGCGGACACCGGACGTGCGCGTGCGCGTCGATACGGCCATCTACGAACTCGTCGCCGTCCGCGTCCGGGACCGCGACGAACGCCACGCCGTCAGCGCCGCGTTCGCGACGAAGTACGAGCTCGACCCCGCCGACAACTGGGTGGCCCAGGGTCAGGTGTTCCGGCTGGACCCACGGGGGCGACCGCCAGAGTAGCGTCCAGTAGGACGCTCGCGACGCAGGCACGACAGCCCACAGTCCGATCTTTTGCCAAGACACGACTTGTCTAAACACGACTTGTCTAAACACGACTTGACGAAACTCGTGGCGGCGGTCACACTCCTCCCATGGTCGACTTCGTCGGGCGCCGTCGCGAGCTGGGCCTGCTGACGCGGACCTTCGACTCTCCACAGTCCGAGTTCATCCCCGTCTACGGTCGCCGTCGCGTGGGGAAGAGCGAGCTCATCCTGCAATTCCTGGCCGACCGGCCCGGCGTGTATTATCTGGGGAAGCAGTCACCCACGGACCTGCAAGTCGCGGAGTTTCTCGCCGAGGCGTCCCGAGCACTCGGCATGCCCTTGCTCGCCGACCTCCGCGTGGAGGGTTGGCGGCAGGCCCTGCTCACCGTCGTCGAGCAGTGGAGCGCCACCCACCCCGGCAAGTTGATCCTCGCGCTCGACGAATTCCAGTGGATCGCGGCGTCGAGCCCCGAGTTGCTCTCCGAACTGCAACACTGCTGGGACCGCCACTGGAAAACGGCCGGCAACGTTGTCCTAATCCTGTGCGGCTCGTATCTCGGATTCATGGAGCGCGAGGTGCTGGGCAGGAACAGCCCCCTGTTCGGCCGGCGCACGGCGCAAATCCATCTGCAGCCCTTCGGCTACCGGGAAGCCGCCGCCTTCCATCCCCGCTGGTCCGTCATCGACCGCGCGCGGGCGTACTTCCTCGTCGGCGGGATTCCGCAATACCTGTTGTGCCTCGACGACACGCGTTCCATCGACATGAACATCCGGGACCACCTGCTCGACGAGTTCGCGCCCCTGTTCCACGAACCCACCTTCCTGTTGCGCGAGGAGCTACGCGAAGTGGCGCCCTACCACGCCATCCTGTTCGCGGTCGCTTCGGGGGCGCCAACCGTCCGCGCGATGGCGGATGCCACGGGCCTTCCCGAACGAAGCCTGCACTACTACATCGGGCAACTCGTGGACCTGGGCTACATCGAACGGTCCTATCCCCTCGACGGACCCCGGCGCAACCCGAGACAGTTGCGCCTGCGCATCGACGACCCGCTGCTGAAGTTCTGGTTCCGCTTCGTGTTCCCCAACACCAGCATCCTGCGCAGCGCCGGCCCCGGCCAAGCCTTCACCGAGCGGATCGCGCCCGGCCTCGATGCCTGGTTCGGCAGTGGTTTCGAGCAACTCTGCCGCGAGGCCCTACCGCTGATCTACGCGGACGAAGGCATCACGGCCGGTTTCGAGGTGGGCGAGTACTGGAGCAAGGAGGTCCAAATCGACCTGGTCGGCCTCCGCGACGACCACTGGACGGACCTCGGCGAGTGCAAGTGGGGCAGCTTCGGATCCTCCCCCGCCTTGCTCGCGGAACTCGACCGCAAGGCTACCCTGTTCCCGAACGCTCGGGGGGCGACGCTGAGCCGACGGTACTTCGTGCGGCGGAAACCAGTCCCGAAGGCGAACGCGCCGGGGTGGTACTCCCTCGAGGACCTCTACGCGCTACCGGATGCCGCGGCCTGAGCCATCGTCGGGCACGATGCGCGCTCCTTCAGCCCGGGGGCGCGTACCAGATCGGCGATGTCCAGGCCCGCTCCTGGATCGTCGCGGGGAAATCCGGCCTGGGCGCGACGCCGGCGCGCAACGCGTCCCACGTCGACCAACGGCACGTCGGGTTCTCCAACACCCGTACGTAGTAGACCGCGTGCTGGGCCGGGTCAAAGGTCGGATCCTCCCAGGAAGCCGCGAGTTGGGCGGCCCCCTTGTCCTCGGAGATGGAGCAGTCAGCGACGTCCACCGCGGCACCGTTGTCGGGACACCGATGGGTTTCCGAGTCCACGGCACCACCGTCCGAGCACGCCACGTCGAACACCTGCTCCCGGGCGGTCCCGTCCTCGACCCATCCCTTCACGATCTGCGCCCGTTGCAGCGGCGCGCCGCGGGCGTCCCGGGCGGCCGAGAGGAGGAAGGCCGGAGCACCCTCCGCGCGGCCCACGAGGCTCCCGCCCATCGGCACGCCACCTCCGTATGCCCGTTCCACCATGTCCGCCGCGTCCGGGGCGACGTCTTCTAAGCCGTAGCCGCCGAAGAACCGGACGCGGATGCGAGGCCCGCTCGTGCCGAAGGTCTCCTTGCGGCGGAACGCGTCGTAGATGGATTCCCGCGTGTTCTCCCGTGCCCAGACGCCGGCCAAGCCAGCGGCACCGAAATAGGTGCTCTCGGTCTGCGCGAAGCGTTCCGCGTCGTCCCCACACCAGACCCGTGGGTTGTTCTCTTCCGATTCGCCAGACACCGCCGAGGGCACCGTCGCCGGGCAGGGCCGCACATCGAGGGGGCCCTCCTCCCGCGCCGCCTCCAGCGGAACCGAGCCCCGCATCTGCGGCGTCGCGTCGAAGGTCGCGAGCTTCGCGTAGTAGTCAGACTCGTCCCCCGCGTACGACGCGTTGTGCGTGTCGCTGGCCCCGACGAAGCCGAACTGGAACGGGTTGAAGCCCTGCTCCTGCTCCAGACCGATACCGCGGATCAGCGCTTCCCGGGCAAAGCTGCCGGAGACGTTGCTCAGGATCCGCGTGGCGATCCGGAACGGCATCATCTCGAAGCCGGCCCACTCGTCGTTGGGCGAGAGCAGCGGGTGCGTCTCGGAGGAGCCCTTGACCTGCGTGATCTCCACGAGGGGCTCGTTGCGCATGCGCATCTCGGCGTAGGCGGCATCGAGGGGCGCGTCGTCGAAATAGGCGGACTTGAACATCTGGCCGTTGGAGCCGTTGCTGTTGTGCGGGATGGCGAGCGCCTCGTGCCCTTCCGCCCGCGCCCGGTCCATCCACGCCCAGAGATCCTCCGGATTCATCGAGTCCAGCATCGAGAAGGGCACGTCCGGTGCGCTCGCGCCCCGGAAGATCACGTTGCGGTGCAGGTTCTGCATCCCCGGCATGGCGGTGTATTCGTAGCCGACGAAGGTGGTGAAGCGGCCCGGTTCGTAGTGCCGCGCCGCCGCCGCGACGATGTCGGCCCAGGTCGAGCGCAAGACATCGGCATCCAGGAAATCGGCGGTCGCCGCCGGATCGCCAAGCATGGCCAGCAAGGCCTGCCCCACGGCGGCGCGCCGCTCTGGAGTGTCCATGTCCACGAAGGGTTGCGACGCGGGCCGCCGCGAGATTTCCGTCGCCGGATCGTTGATGGCCGAGAACATGCCGAGGAACATTGCGTGGTCGGTCACCGCATAGAAGTCGAGCGGGTCCGCGAGGCGCATCTCGAAGCCCGTCGCATGGGTCATCGGCGCGCCCTTGGCGAAGCGGTACGCCTCGTCCGGATCGGCCCGGGTGCCCACCATGTAGGCGTCCATCGAATAGCGGGTGTGTACGTGCAGGTCGCCGAAGTAGGCGTTGCCGAGCGGATTCGGTTCAGGTAGCGGAGCCTCGGTGGGGGCACCGGCATCGTCCACCGCCGCCGCGTCCGGTGGCCCGGCGGGTTCCTGGGAACATGCCGCCAAGCCCATGCCAAGAAGCCCCGCGATGAGCCGCGCACTCGCCTTCATGGTGCCCTCCTTCCCGATTGCCGCTCAGCCGGCGGGCGTGAACCAAATGGGTGACGTCCAAGCCCGTTCCTGTAGCGTCGACTGCAAGTCGGGCCGCGGCGACACACCGGCCTTCAGCGCGTCCCAGGTGGACCAACGGCAGGTCGGATTCTCCAACACGCGCACGTAGTAGAGCGCGCGCTGCGCCGGGTCGAACGCCGGATCCTGCCAGGACGCGGCAAGCTGGGCCGCACCCACGTCCTCGGAGATGGAGCAGTCGGCGAGGTTCACCGTCGCGCCGTTGTCCGGGCAGCGATGGGTCTCCGGGTCCACCGCACCGCCGTCCGAGCACGCCACGTCGAACACACTTTCCCGTGCCGCGCCGTCCTCGACCCATCCCTTGACGATCTGCGCCCGCTGCAGCGGGGCGCTGCGCACGTCGCGGGACGCCCACACCAGGAAGGTTGGGGCACCCTCGGCCCGACCCGTGATGTCACCGCCCATCGGCACCCCGCCGGCGTCCGCGCGCTCCACCATGTCCGGGGCGTCCACGGACACGTCCCCGAGATCGTAGCCGCCGAAGAACCGCACGCGGATGCGTGGTCCACTCGTGCCGAAGGTCTCCTTGCGCCGGAACGCGTCGTGGATCGAGCCCCGGGTGTTCTCCTCCGCCCACGCGCCGGTCAGGCCCGAGGCACCCCAGTAGGTGTAGTAGGTCTCGCGGAAGCGGTCGGCGTCGTCCCCGCACCAGATCTTCGGCGCCTGTTCCGTCGACTCGCCCGACACCGCGGTTGGTATGGTCTCAGGACACGGGTACACGTCGAGGGGCCCTTCTCCCTCCCCCGGCTCCATGGGTATGGCGGCGCGCAGGGCGGGGGTGGCGTCGAGCCGACCGACCTTGCTGTAGTAGTCGGATTCATCGCCCGCGTAGGAGGCATTGTGGGTGTCGCTCGCGCCGATCAGGCCGAACTTGAACGGGTTGAAGCCTTGGTTCGCCTCGAACGTAATCCCGCGGAGCAACGCTTCGCGGGCATAGCTGCCCGACACGTTGCTCAAAATCCGGGTGGCGATGCGGAACGGCATGATCTCGAAGTTCGCCCACTCGTCGTTCGGAGACAGCAGCGGATGGGTTTCCGACGTCCCCTTGATCTGAGTCACCTCCACGAGCGGCTCGTTGCGCATCCGCAGGTCCGCGTAACCGGCGTCCAACTCGGCGTCGTCAAACGTCGCGGGCTTGAACATCTGGCCATTCGAGCCGTTGCTGTTGTGCGGGATCGCGAGGGCGTCGTAGCCGTTCTCGCGCGCTTGGTCCATCCAGCGCCATAGGTCTTCCGGGTTCATCGAGTCGAGCCGCGAGAACGGCATGTCCGGCGCCGCGTCGCCCCGGAACACCACGTTGCGGTGCAGGTTCTGCGAGTTCGGCGCCGAGGTGAACTCGTAGGCGAGGAAGGCGGTGAAGCTGCCGGGATCGTTGTGCCGGTTGGCCGCCGCCACGATTTCCGACCAAGCGGAGCGCACGATGCCGAGATCCAGCACTTCACCCGCCGTCTCCGGCGTCAGGTACGGGCGCATCGCCGCAAACGCGGCCCCCCGCTCCTCCACGGTCCGCGCATTGGCGAACGGCTGGGCGAACTCCGTCTTGGAGATCTCGGTCGTGGGATCGGACATCGCCGGCAGCATGCCGAGGAACATCGCGTGGTCCGTGACGGCGTAGAAATCGAGCGCCTCCGGGAGCTGCATTTGAAAGCCGCCCGGGTGTGCGAGCGGCTCGCCCAGCGCAAAGCGATACGCCTCGTCCGGCGTGGCGACCGTGCCGAACAGGAACGCGTCGAACGAGTAGCGGGAGTGGACGTGCAAGTCGCCAAAGTATGCATTGCGGAGCGGGTTCGCCTCCGCAAGCGCCGGTTCCTCGGCCCCGCCGACCGCTTCCTCCGGCACCGCCGGCGGCTCCGCCGGCTCCTGTGAGCACCCGGCCAGCCAGAGCCCGGCGAGCCCGGCGACGATCAGAAGTCGCGCTTTCATGGTTCCCCTCTTCATGGTTCCCTCTTGGCGATTCGCGCTAGTCAGCCCCGAGCGTACCAGATGTTCTCGGTACGCCCGCGCCATGCCCGGCGTCAGTCGCGCCCGCGCTCCTCGCGCCCGGCCGCCACCCCGCCGAGCCCCCGCAGGAACTCCTGATACGCCTCGATCGACTGCCGGCCACCCTCGAACATGGCGGTCATCATCCGGCCCACGGCCTCGCCCTCGCCCTGCTGATCGACGAACTGCTTGAACCGTTCCTCCAGGAAGCGCTGCGTCACCGTGGTGTCGGGCAGGCCGAAGAGTTGCCGAACTTCCGCCGGCGTGATGTCCACTTCGATCTTCATGTTCCGCTCCTACCAGGAGTTCCGCAGTTCGCGCAGCTTGAGGAAGACCTCCTTCGGGCCGGGGTTCTCGTCCATGCCGGGGAAGGCTTCCCGCAACCTCGCGACGACAGTCGGGCTGGTCAGGCGGAAAAACGTGTTGATCTCGCGCTCCCGGGCCAGGTTGGTGACGAGCGGGGCGTCGGGATCGTGCGTGTCCGAGAGTTCCTCCGACAGCGTCGCCGCCGCCGCGTTGTCGGGTTCCCGGTCGAGGGTGAAGCCGAGGTTGTTCTGGATGTAGTCATGGCCCGGATAGATCAGGGTCTCCGCCGGGAGTGCGTCGAGTTGGGACACGAAGGTCTCGTAGAGTTCCCCCGGGTGGCCACCCCCATGGCAGTTGCCGGCACCGGCGTTGAACAACGTGTCGCCGCAGAAGAGCGCCGGCGTATCCGTCTTCGACAGCAGGCAGATGTGGCTCATCGTGTGCCCGGGGGTGTCGAGGGCCAGCAGCTCCACCGTCTTGCCGACCGAGACGACATCGCCCACGCCGAGGCCCACGTCGATGCCGTCGATGCGCGGGCCGGCGTCCTTGTGCGCGAGCAGCTTGGCCCCGGTCGCCTCGATCATCGCGCCATTCCCGCCGGTGTGGTCGAGATGTTCGTGGGTGTTCAAGATTTGCGTGACTTCCCAGCCCTTGTCGCGGGCGCGGGCGAGGCATTTCTCGTGGTCGAGGGGATCGACCGCCAAGGCCTCGCCCGTCTCGGGACAGGCGATCAGGTAGTTGAAGTTGCGGTAGGCGTTGCCCGTCCAGATTTGCTCGACGATCACGGTGGTCTCTCCCGGGTTGCGAGGCCCGTATCATGGACGCAAACGCCGGACGGCGCACGCGCGGGCGATGCTTGCCGTGACGGATTCCGCGCCCTACCTCGCGAGTGGGATCGCGAACGACGCGATTTCAGTCGTCGGGTAGCCCGGAGAAGAAGCTCTCGTCGATCACTCGCTCTACTACAGGGATATGCTGCACGCCCAGTTCAAGATCGATCAACTGTTGCGCGAACTGCTCGCCGTCCAAAATGACGATTGGTCGGGTAGCCTCCTCCATCCAATTCCGAGCTGACTGCGAGTACGCGCCTGTAGTCACGAATACGCCTCGGTCAAAACGCTCGTTGATGCTCCCAACCAGCCTTTGCACGTCTTCAATCGAGACGTTGTGCTGTTGTCGCTTGGCCTGAAACCCAACCGTGATCCCCACGAAAGACATCCTGCAGTGGCCGTCGATTCCACCATCGTTTGGGCGCCCGCCGCCTATACGAGACCGCGACCGCCGCCAGCCGCACAGTACAATCCTGCCGATGTCCGGCCATCGGCGGCGGAACCCATGCACTGCCCCTTCTGCGGCGACGAAGACACCCGGGTGATCGACTCGCGGCTGGTGGCCGAGGGCGGTGAGGTCCGCCGCCGGCGTGCTTGCCAGCGCTGCAACGAGCGCTTCACCACCTACGAGCGGCCGGCCCTCGTCATGCCGCACATCGTGAAGAGCAACGGCGCCCGGGAACCCTTCAACGAAGAGAAGCTGCGCGCCGGCATGCTGCGGGCGCTGGAGAAGCGGCCCGTGGGCGCGGAGGACGTCGAGAACGCCGTCGGCCACATCACCCACATGCTGCGCTCCACCGGGGAACGGGAGTTGCCCTCCCGCATGGTCGGCGAGGCGGTCATGCAGGAGTTGCGCGGCATGGACGCCGTCGCGTACGTGCGGTTCGCCTCCGTGTACCGGGACTTCCAGGACATCCGCGAGTTCTCGGAGGAAGTCCGCAAGCTACGCCCCGAGAACGACTGAAGGCCGCAACGGCGAAGGCCCCATGTCGAGCACCACCGACCGCCTCTTCCTGCGCGCCGCCGTCGCCCTCGCCGAACGCGGGCTCTATACCTGCGCACCCAATCCGCGGGTGGGCTGCCTCATCGTGCGGGACGGCAGGACGCTTGGCCGAGGTTGGCACGTCTGGACGGGACAAGGGCATGCGGAAGTCCACGCCCTCGCGGACGCCGGTGACGATGTCTCCGGGGCCACGGCCTACGTATCTCTCGAGCCCTGCTCCTTCCACGGCAGGACGCCCCCGTGCACGGACGCCCTGATCGACGCGGGCATCGGCCGCGTGGTGGCGGCGATGACCGATCCCCATCCGCGCATCGCGGGCGCGGGATTCCAGCGCTTGCGGGAGGCCGGCATCGCGGTGGACGTCGTCGATCTGCCCGAGGCCCGGGAACTGAATCGAGGCTGGATCACGCGCCTCGAAAACGGGCGTCCGTGGGTGCGCATCAAGGTCGCCGCCTCGCTGGACGGGCGCACGGCCATGGCGAGCGGGGAGAGCCAATGGATCACCGGCACCGACGCGAGGGCGGACGTGCAGCACTGGCGGGCGCGAAGCTGCGCGGTCATCACGGGCGCAGGCACGGTCCGGGCCGACAATCCACAACTCAACGTACGCGAAGACCGCTTCGCCGCCGACGGCCGGCTCCGGCAACCGCTCCGGGTGGTGGTGACCGCGGGTGCCGCCCTCCCGCCCGACGCCACGTTGCTTTCCGACGGGGGCGCGACGCTCCTCGCGTGCGGACAGCGCGCCACGCCGCCGCCCGGTCCGGACGTGTGGCGGCACGAAGCGCCCAGGGTCGATCTCTCCGCCTTGCTCGGACACCTCGCCGAACGCCAGTGCAACGAAGTGCTCGTGGAGGCTGGTCCGATCCTCGTCGGCGCCTTCCTGGAGAACGATCTGTGGGACGAACTGATCGTCTACGTGGCCCCGAAGCTGCTCGGCAGCGATGCCCGTCCCCTGGCCCACCTGCCCCTCGCGCACATGGCGGACGCCCTCGCGGGTAGAATCACCGACGTGACGCAGTTGGGAGCGGACGTGCGGTTGACGATCCGCCGCGACGCCGGCGCCTGACCGCGCTTCGGGCCGGCGCGCGCCGATCCCGGACACAGGGAACAGGGATGGCAGACGAAAAACCCCGGGAGCTGGACCTCGACGGCAGCGGACGCCGCATCGTCATCATCGCGGCGCGCTTCAATGCCTCGGTGGTGGACCCGATGCTCGACAGCGCCCTCGCGGCGCTCGTCCATCATGGCGTGGCTCGCGACGACATCGATGTCCATCGTGTACCCGGCGCGTTCGACATCCCCGTGGTGGCCAAGCTCGCCGCCGAGGCCACGGAGCCCCACGCCGTCATCGCCCTCGGCGCGGTCATCCGGGGCGAGACCCCGCACTTCGACTACGTCTCCGGCGAATGCGCCGCCGGGCTGCAACGCGCCGCGCTCGACACCGGCATTCCCATGGTCTTCGGCGTCCTCACCACGAACACGGACGCCCAGGCCATCGAGCGGGCCAGCCCCCACCAAGGCGACAAGGGCGGCGACGCGGCCCGCGCCGCGCTCGAGCTCGCCGCGGTCCTCGACCGCGTCTGACATGAACGCTTGGGCGCGCCGGCGCTCGCGACGCGCCCTGGTCCAAGCCATCTACCAGTGGCAGCTCGGGGGCCAACCAGCCGACGACATCCGCGGCCAGTTCGCCGACAACGGGACCCTCGACAAGGCCGACGGCGAGTTCTTCGCTGCCTGCCTGCGGGGCGTGTTGACCGACGCGCCCGAACTCGACGCCGCCTATGCTCCTTACCTAGACCGCAGCGTCGCCGCCCTCGATCAGGTCGAGCGCGCCATTCTCCGCGCCGGTTCATACGAACTGCGCTCCCGCATCGACGTGCCCTACAAGGTGGCCATCGACGAATATGTTCGCCTGGCCAAGACCTTCGGCGCCGAGGATAGCTACAAGTATGTGAACGGCGTCCTCGACCGCGTGGCGCGGGACCTGCGCACCGCGGAGACGGAATGAACGAATTCGCCCTGATCGACCGGATCGTCGCGATTCTCGGCGACCATAGCCGAGGCGAGGGCGTACTGCTCGGGCCCGGCGACGATGCCGCCCTCGTGCGCGTGCCGAGCGGCCACGATCTCGCGGTGACGACGGACACCCTGGTCGCGGGACGGCACTTTCCTCCCGACGCGCCCGGAGACCTCGTCGGCCACCGCGCCCTCGGCGTGAACCTCTCCGACCTGGCCGCGATGGGCGCCGAGGCACGGTATTGCGTGGTGGCGTTGACGATCCCCGAATCCGACACGGCTTGGATCGAGGCGTTCGCCTGCGGTCTGGCCGACGCCGCCGGACGCCACGACGTTGCCATCGTGGGCGGCAACCTCTCTCGGGGGCCGTTGAGCATCGCCGTGGCCGCCCATGGCATCGTCCCTTGCGGCAAGGCGTTGCTGCGTTCGGGCGCCTGCCCCGGAGACGGCGTTTTCGTTTCGGGACCGCTCGGCGCCGGCCACGCCGCACGGCTCTCGGGCAACCCCGGGTTCTATCGGGTGGAAGCCCGGCTCGGGCTGGGCGTTGCGCTACGCGATGCGGCGTCCGCCGCCATCGACATTTCCGACGGGCTCCTCGCCGACCTCGGCCACGTCTGTGCCGCGAGCGGCGTCGCCGCGGAAATCAATCTAGCGTCCCTGCCGTTGGCCGACGGCGTAGATGCACACACCGCCCTGTCCTGCGGCGACGACTACGAGTTGCTCTTCACGGCGAAGGACGTGTCCGCGCTCGAGGTGCCCGTGTACGCCATCGGCAAGATCGTGCCGGGTACTGGCGTCACCGTCCTCGAAGGCGGGCAAGCCTTGCCACGGGACACCTCGCCCACATCGGGTTTTCGCCATTTCCAGTAGCCGCCTCACGCCCCGCGACCTCCCGGCCCCCGACGTCCTGCTCGCCACCGGCTTCGGCGTGGGCTTCCTACCGGCGGCACCCGGCACGTGGGGGACCTTGCTCGGCGTGCTCATCTGGTGGCTGTTGTTCGCGGACGCGGCACCCCTGGTGCAAGTCGTGGCCGCCGCAACCCTAGCCGCTGGCGGAGGGTGGCTGCTGCACTTCCTGTGCGCGCGACGCGCCCTGCACGACGATCCCGCCATCGTGCTGGACGAGATCGCCGGTGTCTGGGTGGCGTTACTCCTGGTCCCGGCGGAGCCGTTGCTACTCGCGGCAGCGTTCGGCCTCTTCCGCCTGTTCGATATCTGGAAGCCGTGGCCCGTGTCGTGGGCCGACCGGGAGGTGGGCGGAGGGCTCGGAGTGCTGCTCGACGACTTGCTCGCCGGGCTCATTGCACTCGCGGTGTTGCAGGGCGGGATGTGGATCGTCGGGTATGGTTGATACCCGCGAGCGCGTCAATCGCTCAGCAAGAACTCCAGCAACGCCTTCTGCGAATGCAGGCGGTTCCCCGCCTCCGTGAACACCACCGATCGCGGGTCGTCGAGCACTTCGGCACTCACCTCTTCGCCCCGGTGGGCCGGCAGGCAGTGCATGAAGACGGCATCGTCGCTCGCCAGGTCGAGGAGCGCCGGAGTCACCTGGAACCCCTCGAACGCACGCCGCCGCTCGCTAGCCTCCGCCTCGTGGCCCATGGAGGACCAGACATCCGTGACGACGAGGTCGGCGTTCTCCACCGCCGCCCGCGGACAATCCATCCACTCGGCACTGTTGACGCCCGCGAGGAGCTCCTCGTCCGGGCGATGCGTGAGCGGCGTCGCGATCTTCACGTGGAAACCGAACTGACGCGACGCGTTGATGTAGGAGTTGCACATGTTGTAGCCATCGCCGACGAAGGCTACCGTGCGTCCCGCGATTGGACCCCGCACTTCCTCGAAGGTCTGCACGTCCGCGAGCAACTGGCACGGGTGGAAGCGGGCGCTCATACCATTGATGACCGGAACGGCGGAAGCCTCGGCGAACGCCGTCACGTCTTCGTGACGCAGCGTGCGCAGCATGACGATGTCGACCATCTCCGCCAGCACGCGAGCCGTGTCCTCAATGGGCTCGGAACGCGATATCTGCGTGTCCTTCGGGGTCAGGCAGATGGCGTGGCCGCCGAGTTGGTGCATGCCCACCTCGAACGCAACGCGGGTGCGCGTTGAGTTCAGTTCAAACACCATCGCGAGGGTTCTGCCCGCGAGGGGGCGCCAGTCGCGGCCCTCGCGGTGCCACCGTTTCAACTCGGCCCCGCGCGAGACGACGTGCGTCAGTTCCTCTGGACTGAAGTCCGTGAGGCTCAGGAAGTGGCGCGTACCAAATGCGCCATCGGAGGCCGTCATGCGAGCCCGTTGACGAGGTCGACGACGATCCCCACGACTTCGTCCGCCTCGCCATCGGTCAGGATCAGCGGCGGCAACAACCGCACGACGTTGCCCGCAGCGACGTTCAGCAGCAGGCCGCGGTCCAGTCCCTCCTGCGCGAGTTGCGTGCATGGCTGATGGAGTTCGACGGCGAGGAGCAGTCCCTTGCCGCGAATCTCCTTCACCTGGTTGTTGCCCTTGAGCCCCTCCCGGAGTCCGGCGAGGAAGCGCTCGCCGAGCTCGGCGGCCCGTCCGATCAGCCCCCCTTCGAGTTCGTCGAGCACGGCGTTCGCCGCAGCGCAGACGAGCGGGTTGCCACCGAAGGTGGAGGCATGCGTCCCCGGCACCAGCACCTCGGCCGCCTTGCCGCGGGCCAGGCAAGCCCCGATGGGAACACCGTTGCCGAGTCCCTTCGCGGTGGTCACGACGTCCGGCATGATGTCCGTGTGCTGATAGCAGAAGTACTTACCGGAACGACCGTTGCCGGTCTGCACTTCGTCCAGCATCAAAAGCCAGTCGAACTCGTCGCAGAGCGTCCGTAGCTCCGGGAGGTAGTGGTCCGCGGGAATCCGAATGCCGCCCTCGCCCAAGATCGGCTCGACCAGGATCGCCACGACGTTTTTGTCGTTCTCGGCGATGTTGCGGATCGCACCGACGTCGTTGTACGGCGCCCGCACGAAACCTCCCAGAAGCGGCTCGAAGCCGGCCTGCACCTTGCGGTTGCCGGTGGCGGTCAGCGTCGCCATCGTGCGTCCGTGGAAGCTGTCGTCCACCACCACCACGGCCGGGGCCGCGACCCCCTTCCCATGGCCGTAGAGCCGCGCGAGCTTGATGGCGGCCTCGTTGGCCTCGGCACCGGAGTTGCCGAAGAAGACGTTGTCCATGCCAGAAAGCGCCACGAGCCGCTCCGCGAGCCGCTCCTGGCCGGCGATGCCGTACAGATTCGACGTATGGAGCAGCCGCCCGGCTTGGTCCGCGATGGCCTTCGTCACGCCGGGATGCGCATGGCCGAGCCCCGTCACCGCGAGACCGCATAGCGCGTCGAGGTACTCCTTCCCGGCATCGTCGTAGATGCGGGCACCCTCACCGTGATCGAACGTCACGCCGAACCGCCCATAGGTGGGCATGATCGCTGTCATCTGACCAACTCCTTTGGCACGTTTGCCGCGCCCAAAACAAACCGGGCAGCGGTCAGGCTGCCCAGAAACGGGCGACTATAGCGGAGATTCCCTACAGTTCAAGGGTAGGATGCTCCCGCGCTGCGTCCATCGCCGCGAGGGCAGGGAAGCCATTACGGACGCTGCGCCGCGAGGCGCTGGCGGTGTGCTCTGGATGCAAGAGAATGCGGTGATTGGTGGCGCCGGCACAGCTTGAGGCGGACACTTCCGATACAGCTCAGAGGAACGCCAACGTTTTGGGAGAGGACAGTTGACCCCGCTCGCGGTTTCGGTGCGGACGGCCCGGCGGTTCATCCTAGGCTGCCAAGGACTCTGGCCCGGACGGCGGTCGGTCGGCCGTCCCGGTACCCGCAGGGCTCTGCATCAGTCGGGCCTAGTCCAGATCGACCCGTTGAACGTGGTCGGCCGGAGCCACGATCTCGCGCTGCACGCCCGCGTGTGGGATTACCGTCCCGGGCATCTCGATCATTTGTTGTACACGAGCCGCGAGTTCTTCGACTACGGCGGGACGCTGTACGTGCTGCCCATGAGCGAACTCCCGTATTGGCGGGTCCACATGGCCCGTCGTGCGGCCGAGGAGAAGTCACGCGCGTTCGCGGCGGAGCACAAGCAGCTTCTGGAGGCGCTCCGGGAGGACGTCTCGTCACGGGGGCCGGTAACGAACCGGGACTACGCCGGGCGTGGGCGTCGGGGGACGTTCCGCTCGGACAAGGATACGGCCCGCGCCCTCCGACATCTCTGGTTGACCGGTGAGCTGATGACATACGGACGCCAGGGATTCGAGCGGCTCTACGCCTCGCGCGGTGACGTCGCACCGGTCGAGGTGCAGCACGCGACGACGGCAGAAGAGGCCGACGACTTCTTCGCCCGCAAGGCGCTCGCACTGCTGGGCCTGGCAACAGTCCGCGACTGGGCCCGCCGGTTCCGGCACCTCGCCCGCCGTCGTTCGGATCCCGACGGGGAGCGTGGCAGGTTGGACGAGCTCCTGACGTCAGGAGCGGCAGTACAAACGCAGATCGGTGATGGGCCCACGCACTACCTGCTTGGAGAGCGGGTCCAGCAGTTGGAAGCCGTGCAGAGTGGATCGGTACCTCGAGCCTGGCGCACCTCACGGGCGGACACGCTGGCCGAGGCCACGTTCCTCCCGCCGCTGGAGTTCGTCACGGCGCGCGGCCGGGCCGCGAAGTGGTTCGAGTTCGACTACGTCTGGGAGGTGTACAAGCCCGCCGCGAAACGGCGATGGGGCTACTACGTGATGCCCATCTTGCATGGCGATCGGCTCGTCGGGCGGGCGGACCTGCGGATGGATCGGGCCGCCCGCACGCTCATCGTCCCTCACTTGTGGCTGGAGTGCTCCGCGAGTGCGCGAGACGCTGATCTCGTGCGAGCGATCGGCCTCGGGTTGCGCCGGTTGGCGGAATGGGCTGGTGGAGACCACGTATACATCGAGGCCACGTCTCCCGCCCGGCTCCGGGTGCCAATCGCCCGATCGATTCTCGGTGTCAAGCGTCTCGCACGGCCGTGACGAAACGTGCCAAGCCCTCCTCCAGCATCGCTCGCGGACACCCAAAGTTAAACCGCTGGAAGCCCGGACCCCCGAAACGCGCGCCATCCGAGAGCCCGAGGCCATGACGCTCGAAGTGCTTGGCGGCATCCTCCAAGCGGAGCTCCCGCACGTCGATCCAACCGAGATACGTCCCCTCCACATGGGTCATTTCGACCCCCCTCAGACCGGCCATGGTCTCCTGCAACCGATCCCGGTTCCCCCGCAGGTATCTATTGAGGCTTGCGAGCCAGTCGGTACCCTCGCTGTATGCCCAATGCGCCGCCGCGTAGGCCAAAGGCGACAGGTGGCCGATCAATCCTGCCCTCGCGTGCAGGAAGGCTCGGCGGAGCTCCGCGTCCGGAATAACCGCGACGCCCACCCCGAGACCGGGCACGTTATAGCTCTTGTTGGGGCCGAAGAGCGTGATGCTGGGCAGTTCGGGGTTCAGGCTCGCCACGCATGTATGCGATACGTCCGGATCGAGTAGCAGGTCGCAGTGGATCTCGTCACTGACGAGCGTCAAGCCATGGCGCAGGCAGAACTCCACGAGTTCTTCAAGCTCGTCCCGGCCGTAGACGCGGCCCGTGGGATTCTGCGGGTTGCACAGGAGGAAGCCCCCGGTGTCCTTCCGCACCGCGGCTTCGAACTGGTCTAGATCCATGACCCAGCGCGCTCCGTTCCGCACGAGATTGGCGACGACGCCCGCCTTCTCGACATTGCCCGGAACCGCGAGGAACGGGTAGTACACCGGAGCCGGGATGAGCAGGCTGCCGCCGCCGACCGCGCGCCCCGCCAGGTTCAGGCCCGGCACGACGCCGGGAAGCCACACGAGCCAGTCCGGGACCACCTTCCAGCCATGCCGCCGTTCCAGCCAGCCGACGAAGGCGGCCTCGAGTTCCGGCGGCGTCCGCGTATAGCCGAGCACGCCGTGATGGAGCCGTTCCGCCACGGCGGCCAGCAGGCCGGGAGGCGCCCGGAAGTCCATGTCCGCCACCCAGAAGGGCAGGACGTCAGGGCCGTAGAGGTTCCACTTGGCGCTCGACGTGCCGGTGCGGTCGACGAGCGTATCGAAGCCGTAATCGGTCATTGAGAGGGCCGGCGGTTCAGTCCGCGTCCCGATCCATCCCGGCCACCGGTCGTTCCTTCGGCGCGCTGTCGTAGGCACCCCGGAAGTCGCGGAACGGACCGTCGCGCCATTCCAGCGCGGCCTTCAGGCCGTCCTCGCGCACCCGGCGGCCCCACTCCTTGGCGGCGGCGCGCTGGGCGCTCAACGCCTGGATTTCGGTGCCTGAGTGCAGGGCCGTCCGAATGCCCATCGTCTCGTACTGCCGGTTCACGGCCCGCTTGGTGTACATGAGCATCTCGTTGTCGATGTATCCCATGCGGCGGGCGAAGCGCTCCGTGAAGTCGTCGAGTTCCTCCTTCGGCACGGCGTAGTTCGCCCAGCCGAGCCGGGCCATCTCCTCCCCCGACACCGAGTCTCCCAGGAAGGCGAACTCCCGGGCCTTGGCCGGCGGCAGGTGCCAGGGCGTCCAGAGCATGTCCATGGTCGTCATCGCACGCACTGGTGGGTAGCCGATCTGGGCGTCTTTGGCGACGATGCGGAAGTCGCAAGTCGTCGCGAGTTCGGTTCCCCCTGCCAGGCAGTGTCCCTGAATCTGGGCGACCACCGGCTTCGCGAGTTCCCAGATGATCCAGTTGGTCATCACGACGTGGCGCGACCATTGCGTCGCGCCCGGGTGTGTGCTGCCGGTATCGGGGAGCTTGGATCGGGGACTCACGAACTCGTCGTCCCCCGCCGGTGGAGACGGCGAGAGGTCGTACCCCGCGGAGAAGGACCGGCCGGCGGCGCGTAGAACGATCACGCCGATCGCGTCGTCGTGCTCCGCCTCCCGCATGGCGTCCATGACCTCACCCCGGAGGTTGTTGCCGAGCGCGTTCAGCTTCTCCGGGCGGTTCAGGGTGATGAAGGCGAGGCGGCCGTCGGTCTCGTAGAGGATGTCGCGGTAGGCCATGGGGGCTCCCGGCTGTTCTGAGGGAGTAGGGGAGGATGCCAGCCGCACGGGCCGGGTCAACCCGCTACGGCAGGCGCCGTTACCGCTGCTTCGACAGAACTGTCTGGCCGACGTGACGCCGCGTCAGTGATAGACGCCGCTGTCGTTGCGGATGACCAGGTTGGGCGTGTCTTCGGTGACGTGGGTGTCCCGGTCCGCGTTCACGCGCTGAAACGCGTCGTCCACGGCGTTCGCGAGGCATGCCGGGCACATGCCCTCCGCCAGGAGGTCCTCGATGACGATCCCGATGAGATCGTAGACGGCCACGGTTTCCTCGTGCTCGTCGTTGAACCGCCAGATCGCGTCCTCCACCACTCGCGCCACGGTCTCGGCGCGGGTGGCATCGCGCATCATGCGCTGCTCGTCTTCGGTCATCGGTGCTCCGTCGATGCGGCATCGGGTTGGGGCGAGGGATTCTAGCAGGCTGTTGGGACGGTGCCGTGAACGGGCGACCGCCCCGGTCGCCGTAGCCCACGGGTTCGGCGTTGGGCGTTCAGCGCCTGGGGAAGCGATGAGGCAGCGCCGTCACGCGCGGGCGTGCGCCCGTGGGGTTTCGAAGACCCTTCAACCGCACAGAGGGGAGTTTCTTCAGCCTTTGACTCTGCGGATCCACTTCGATGCCGACGGATCCAAGCGCCGTGACGCCGAGTAGCGGCTCGACGCCATCCTCCCCGAAGATGATGAGTCCCGCCGTGAACTCGCCCATGAACTCGATGTCCGCGCTGGTCACATCCATCGTCACCTCGCGGCCATCGGCCGTCTCGTAGACCCGTTGTCCCTTGGGCTTCAGCCCGATGGCCTCCAGCTGGGCCCTCGGCACGAGCGAGTCGATGGCCCCCGTATCTACGAGGAACAGGCTGACCCAACGTCTGTCGGGCTCAGCCGGGTTGCGGATCGTGACGGCGACGCGCGGGGCTTCCAGGACCAATCGTTAGCTTGGCGTGGTTCGGGTCGCGGACTATTGCCTGCTTCATCAGGACAGTCAAAGCGGTGGCAGGCCCGCCAGGCCGGCGACGAGTGACCCCCGCCGTAGTCTCGACCCGCCGCCCATCCCATGCCATGATCGTCGGCTTGATCGAGACACCAACGGGTGCCGTAGCGGCGTCCAGCAGGGGGAAGCATGAGCCATGACATCGTGATCCGGGGCGGCCAGGTGGTGGATGGTACGGGTAGCGCGCCCGCCAAAGCCGACGTCGCCATCGACGGCGACCGCGTGACCAAGATCGGCGTCGTCGAGGAACGAGGCACCCGCGAGATCGACGCACAAGGCAAGTACGTGACGCCGGGCTTCGTGGACATCCACACCCACCTCGACGCGCAGCTCGGTTGGGATCCCATCGCGTCGTCGTCGTGCTACCACGGCATCACGTCCATCGTCCTCGGCAACTGCGGCGTTACGTTCGCGCCCTGCAAGCCGGAGGACCGTGGCTATCTGGCGGAGTTGATGGAATCCGTGGAGGACATCCCACGAGAATCCATCATGACCGGCCTGCCCTGGAACTGGGAGACCTACGGCGAGTACCTCGACGCCATCGAGGCGATGCCCAAGGGCGTCAACGTCGGGGGCATGGTCGGACACTGCGCCGTGCGCTATCACGCCATGGGCGAGCGCAGCCTGGACGAGACGCCGGCGGGACCGGGTGACGTCGAGCGCATGTGCGAACTGGTCGACGAAGCCGTCGGCAACGGCGCACTCGGTTTCTCGACCTCCCGCACGTTCCTGCATCGCGTGCCCGACGGCCGCCCCGTACCGGGCACCTATGCGGACCCGGAAGAACTCCTGGCCATCGGGCGCGTCCTTGGCAAGCACGGCGCGATCTTCGAGGCCGCGGCGCGCCTCGGCGAGCGGGACGCGCCACATCTGCCCAACACCCGCCGCGAAGTCGCCTGGCTCGGCGAACTGTCGCGCACGAACGGTGTCAACGTCACCTTCGGCCTCGCCCATAGCGAGCGCCGCGAAACACTGTACCAATCCGTGATCGACTTCGTGAACGAAGAGAACGCGTCCGGCGCGCGGATTCGTCCGCAGACGACCTCGCGGGGCATCGGGGCGCTGTTCGGCCTGCAGAACCGCCCGCCGTTCTCATCTCCGGCGTGGCAAGAGCTCGCTCGGCTTGATCTCGCCGAGCGGCTCGCCCGTCTCGCCGACGCGAAGGAGCGGCGTCGGCTCGTCGAAGAAGTGAACCTCGAAGAGGTGGCGTTCGACCTCGACCGCCTATACGTCCTGCTGCCGGGCCACGTCCGCTACGACATGAACCCGGACGACTCCCTAGGCGCGCACGCACGGCGTCGCGGCGTCTCCCCCATCGAGGCCTTCATCGAGCTGAGCCTTGAGACCGAGGGCCGCATGGTCTGCTACCACGCCTTCCTCAACCCGCGCATGGACACCGTCGAGGCCATGCTGCGCCAGCCCGTCGTCGCGATGGGACTCGCGGACTCCGGCGCCCACGTCGGCCAGATCATGGACGCGAGCCAGCCCACGTGGCTGCTCTCCTACTGGGTGCGCGAACGCGGCTTCTTCCCCATCGAGGAAGCCGTGCGGCGCTGGACTTCGGACACCGCCGACCTGTTCGGCGTCGAAGGCCGGGGACGGTTGCACGCCGGAGCCCTCGCCGACGTGAACGTGATCGATCTCGACGCCATGGAGGTGGGCTTGCCCGAATACGTCCACGACTTCCCCGGCGGCGCCGGGCGCTACGTGCAGACCGCGAAGGGCTACGACTGCACGATCGTGAACGGGCAGGTGTTCATGGAGGGCGGGGCGCCGACGGGGAGTCTGGCGGGGCGGATGTTGCGGCGGGGGTGAGGGCCAACGGGCGACCCCGGGCCAAGAAATCCCGCCGGACCGGTTCCGGCGGGACCTGATCTCGGGCCGTTTGGCTCGAACCGAGATGTCGCAGCGATAGAGCGTCAACGACCCGACCTCAATCCTTGTCTGCTGCTAAACTCGACCGCATGGACGACATTCCAAACGCGGAGCAACTTTTCCGTCCACCTGACGCTGTTCCTCGAGGCGTGGCAGTTCATCCGCCCGCTGCCTCTCGAAGCTTCTCCAACGACCTAGGTTGACGACAATCGGCGAGCATCTCTCCGATGTAACGCACGTTACTGTGCAGGCGCCGCAGAGGAATCTCGTTCCCACCCGTCTCAAGCCAACCCGCCATCGCGACGTCCAGATCAAGACGTCCGCCCTTGTTCTCGATCAACCCTGCCTTCAGAAGGAATGCCCGCCTCGCGCGTGCAGAACGCTCCGTTATCTGGTAAGCGCGCCGTATCCGCTTGGTCAACTCGTCGGAGCTCGGTCCCCGGTCCTTCACCCAAGTGCAAATCCTGCGCAACGACGCAAGATACTCACCAGAGCCACCTGGTAACGGCTGCACGCTCTTGGCCCTCCTCGCGCTAGGTGGCTCACGAAACACTCGCGGCTCCCGCCTTCTTCCGTCTGTTCTCGGCACAAACATACCGCATGGACCGGACTTGGCAAACGAGCAATAGTTGGTGTCAGGCGCACAGCGGGACCACATACGGTCCCTCCGGGATGACGGCCACGGCCGAATCCGCGCTCCGCCCGACGCTGGCGGCCACCGCGTCGCTCACCGACTCCACCAGTTCCACGCCAGTGAGCGCGCGCTCGGCCGCGTCGAGCCCTTCGGTGAAGAGTTGTACGGTCGCGGCTCCCTGGGGCTTCGTCTGCATCTGGGTCTGCCACTCGTCGATGTCGGCCAGCGCCTTGCCGCCAATCTCGTCGAGGAAGCGCTCCGGCCCGTTCCGCGTCAGCCGCGCCTGCGCCGCCCGGAAGCTCGGCGAGCCGAATCCCTCCGCGCAGGCTGACGCGACGATCAGCGTGCCGCCGTCCGCAAGGATGTCCATGGGCGTAACCATGCCTTTGACGGTCTGGTAGTAGGTCTGGTCGAGGGGATAGCCGGCCGCGGAGGTGACGACCGTGGGGAATCGGCGCGGCAGCGTCACGGTGCAGTAGCGGTGCGCGAAGTCGACGGCGTCCAGGTGGCTCGCGACGATCTCTCCGAAGTTCACGAACGAAAGCCGGCGGTCTTCGTCGATGACGACGTTGAGCGCGTGGACGGTGCCCAACATGCGCACGATCTCCACCTGCTCTTCGTGCAGCGGGTTGCCGTCCAAGTTGGCCTGCACCGCCTTCGGGTGCGCCATGAAACGGGCGTTGTGGAGCGTGCGGATGGTGTCCTCGTGCGCGACGCCTGGAACCACCACCTTGCGACCGCCGGAGTAGCCGGCCATGAAGTGCGGCTCCACGAGGCCGGTCGCGATGCGCAGGTCCGCATCGACGAACCGCCGGTCGAGCCGCACCGGAGTGCCCCGCGTCGCGGTGGCGCCGAGGTCGACGTGGTCGTGGCGGTTGCGCGCGAAGTGGTTTTCAACGCGGACGTTGTGCAGCACCCAGTCGTCGCCGATCACCCGTGCGAGTTCGGCGTCTTCGTTCGGGCGGTGCAGTCCCGTGGCGACGAGGACTACGATGCCGGCACGCGGCACCCCTGCCACCAGCAGCGCCTCGATCATCGGCCGCAGGAAGAGTCCGTTCGGCACGGGGCGCGTGATGTCGCAGACGAGGACGCAGGCGGTTTGGCATCCCTTCGCCAGAGCGGCCAGGGGCTTGGCGTCGACGGGGTGGGCCAAGGCCGACCCCACCGCACCGGCCGGATCGGCGAGCACCGGCATGCTCGGCTTGCGCACCACGGTGACCTCGCACTCCGGCGGGAAGCGCACGGGCAGCCCGCGCCGCCCGTACCGGAGTTCGACGATCATCCCCTACGCCCCCGAGTCCGCGAGCGGGCGGAGCACCCGTTGGGGGGCTATTCCCCCGCCGACGATCCCGCGAACTGCGAGAACCCCTCAGAGCCGTCCGTCTCCTCTTCTTCCAGATAGCGGAAGGAGATCGATCCGAACAGCATCTCGTTCCACGACTGTTGCCCCCACCGCACCTCCCGGTTCGGATCCGGGTTGGCCGGGTTCTGGGCCGAGTTGTCCCAGGTCGTCGTGTGGACGATGCGCGTTCCCGCAGGCAGCACCTTCGGGTCGCGCAGGACGTAGCTCGTCTGCCAGTTGAAGTCGTAGTTCGGCACGGAGAGGAGTGTCTCGCTGGTCCCGTCCGGGTAGTGGGCGACGAAGTCCGACGCCTTCCCGCGGTAGTGGGAGTGCGGGAGCATGCTGTAGACGAGCACGTCGCGTTCGAGCACCTCCGACTGCGAGTCCGTATGCGCCTTGGTGTTGGGCGGGATGCGAATCTTCGTGTTCATCAACACGGTGCCGGCCATCTGGTGCTTCGGCGGCTCATCGTGGAAGTAGAGACCGAGCTTCGAATGGTCCGTGGTCGTTCTGCCGTAGGGCGTGTAGTGCATCTGGAAGATGATGCGCGCGCCCGCCGGCAGCAGGGTGCCGGTGTCCTCGGGATACTCCCGCACGACGGAGCCCGGCACGTAGCCACCGAGTCCTCCGCCCCGCCGGCCGAACCCGCCCTCGCCCGACTCTGGCCGGGGCACGACGAACCGCGTGATCACATGGTGTAGCGCCTGCCGGTCGCCCGGCAGGATTTCCGTGGCGCGTACCCACACATCGTGGTCCAGCGGATTGACGACCCGGGGATACTGGTATTCGACCACGCCCGACGCGGGCACGTCATAGGGCGGTATGTCGATGACGAGATCCGGCTCACCGAGCCCCCAGGTCGGCCACTCGCGATCCAGCTCGGCGAGCGGGTCCGGCCCCTCGCCACGGGGCGAGCCGGCCTCGATCCAGCCCACGAGCGCCCGGATCTCCTCGGGCTCCAGGGAGCGGTCGTTCTGGAAGTGCCCATAAGCGGGATCGGCATGCCACGGCGGCATCCGGCGCGTGCGGATCACCTCGCGGATCATCGGGGAGAAGCCCCGGATCATGTTGTAGTCCGTCATCGCCCACGGCCCGATGCCGCCTTCGCGGTGGCAGGTGACGCAGTTGTCCGCGAGCAGCGGCGCGACGGTGTCGGCGTAGGACACCGTGGGTGTTTCGGGATAGGCGATCTCGCACCCCGCGGCCGCGGCCGTCACGTCGCCCGCCGGTACGTCCACCCCATCGAGGAACGCGTCGAGCGCGGCCGCCACGCCACCCGGCGCCCCGCGCCAAGTAAGCCGCCAGCCATCGGTGTCCACCACCAACGCCTCGCCCGCGTGATCAAAGCCGAGGGACGCGCCCACGATGCCCGTGTCGTCCACAAGGATCGGCGACGCAACGCCGAGGTCCGCCGCTCGGGCGGCGACGTCGGTGCGCGCGTCCGAGGAATCCAGCAGCAGAAACGCCACGCCCCGGCGCTCGTAGACATCCCGCGACGCATTGAAGGCCTCCACGGCCCCCGCCTGCGTCGGGCAAGCGCTGCCGTGCGACATCAGCACCACCGCCCGCATGTCCGAGAGGTAGTAGAGCTCGTGCGCGTCCCCCGCGTGGTCGAGCAGTTCGAAGTTGTCCACCCGGTCCTGAACGTTCAGGGCCCAGGCCGGCCAGCCGAGCACGAGCAGGGCAATGGCGGTACGACGCATGAGATTGGCTCTTCGGGAAAAGGACGGGCGAGTATACAAGGCCGCGCGTGCATAATGGCCCGCTTCCCCGCGACCGGAGCCCCCATGGCCGATCTCTTCGCACTCTCCAACGCCGTCATCGACGAGGGCAAGGGCATGGACGACATCGGCCCGATCAACCGCATCAACCACCAGCTCTCGCCCATCGAAGAGGGCATCGCGGTGGTCGAGGCCTTCTCCCATTGCGTGCTGTTCGAGACGGACGACGGCTTGGTGGCTTTCGACACCAGCAATCCGGCCGGGGGCGCGCGGGTGGTCGAGGCCGTACGTGGATGGCGCGAAGACCGCTTCCACAGCATCGTCTACACCCACGGGCACATGGACCACGTCGGCGGCTGCGGCGCGTTCATCGCCGACGCGGAGGCCCGCGGCCACCCGCGTCCCCGCGTCGTGGGGCACGAGAACGTACCGCACCGCTTCGACCGCTACGCCATGACCGACGGCTACAACCGCGTCATCAACGACCGGCAGTTCGGGCAGTTCCGGCGCCACGGCTACGACATGGCGAGTGCCGGCAGCTTCCTACCGGAGGCCACGGCGAAGCCGGACCTCCTCTATCGCGACACCCTGAATCTCGATGTCGGCGGACTCGACATCCACCTCATCCACGCCAAGGGCGAGACGGACGACCACACCTGGGCGTGGATTCCGAGGTACCGGGCGATCTGCGCAGGGGACTTCTTCATCTGGAACTTCCCGAACGCCGGCAACCCGCAGAAGGTGCAGCGCTTTCCCCGGGAATGGGCGGCGGCCCTGCGCACGATGGCGGAACGCGAGGCGGAGCTCTTCCTGCCGGCCCACGGACTCCCGATTCGCGGGGCCCACCGGATAAGGAAGGTGCTGACGGAGGTGGCGGAGACCCTCGAGGGCATCGTCGCCGACACCCTCGCCATGATGAACGATGGCGCGCGCCTGAACGACATCGTGAACACCGTGACGGTCGATCAAGCGATCCTCGACAAGCCCTACCTGCGGCCGATGTACGACGAGCCGGAGTTCGTGGTGCGCAACATCTGGCGCATGTACGGCGGCTGGTACGACGGCAACCCCGCGAACCTGAAACCCGCCCCCGACGCCGCGCTCGCGCATGAAGTCGCCGACCTCGCCGGCGGGGCCATCAAGCTCGCCGAGCGGGGCCAGGCGTTGGCGGACAGCGACATGCGCCTCGCCTGCCACCTCGTGGAACTCGCGGCCCTGGCCGAGCCGGACAACGCCGCCGTGCATGCGGTGCGCAGCGAGGTGTACCAGCGGCGGCGGGGGACCGAGACTTCGTTGATGGCCAAGGCGATCTTCGGGGACGCCGCCAACGCCTCGAAGTCCGTAGCCGCGCAGGGGGGTAACTGACATGGCCGAACTCACCGGCAAGATCGCGGTCGTCACCGGCGCCACCCGCGGCATCGGGGAAGCCAGCGCGCGGGCCCTCGACGCCGCCGGTGCACAGGTAATCCTGACGGGCCGGACCGTCGAGGATCTGGAGCGCGTTGCCGCCGAACTCTCGAACGCGCCCATCATCCTCGCGGCCGACCTGGCGCCTGCCCGAGCAGGGACGGCGCTCGCCGAGCGGGTGCTCGACGCGGTGGAGGGCGTCGATATCCTCGTCAACAACGCCGGCATCCCCATGCGCCGCACGCCGGAGCAACTGACGGAGGAGGATTTCGACCTGGTCTTCTCCATCAACGTGCGCTCGTTGTTGATGCTCACCCTCGGGCTCGGCCCCTCGATGGCGGAGCGGGGCGGCGGCTCGGTGATCAACATTTCGTCCATCGCAAGCCTGCGGGGACCCCTCGGGCGCGTGGCCTACGCCGGCACGAAGGGCGCGGTGGACGCGATCACCCGGGCACTAGCGGCGGACTGGGGACCACACCAGATCCGCGTCAACTCCCTGTGCCCGGGCCTCATCGCCACCGCGATCTGGGAGCACGACCGGCAGAACATCCCCGGCCTCATCGAACGGCTGGAGGACAACATCGCGCTCAAGCGCTGGGGCTACGGCGACGACGTGGCGGACGTGGTGCTGTTCTTCGCCAGCGACGCGTCGCGCTACGTCACCGGGGAGGTGGTCGCAGTGGACGGGGGCATGGCGCGGGTGGGGGCGGCACCGCGGCAGAGGAAGTGAACTGCACAAGGGACTGAGGTGACTCCAGAGAGACCGCGCGATGCCAGACAGACCGCACATCATCATCTTCAACCCCGACCAATGGCGCGGCGATGCCATGGGGCATCTCGGCCATCCCGCGGTCCACACGCCGAACCTCGACCGGCTGGCGGCGACGGACGCGGTCTCGTTCCGGCACGCGTTCGCGCAGGCCACCGTGTGTACGCCGAGCCGCTGCTCGTTCATGACCGGCTGGTACCCGCATGTCCGGGGGCACCGGACGATGCACCACATGCTCAACTCGGACCTCGGCGAGACGAACCTGCTCAAGGTGCTGCGCGACCACGGGTACTTCGTGTGGTGGGGCGGCAAGAACGACCTGGTGCCCGGTCAACTCGGGTTCGAGGATCACTGCGACGTCTACTTCCGCCCGCGCGCCGAAGACTACGCGCGCTGGGGTGTCGAGCCGCAAGCCGATTCCCATGGGGGCGACCTCGGCTGGCGTGGCCAGCCCGACAGCGACAACTACTACAGCTTCTTCAAGGGCCGCCTACAGCCGCCCGCGGGCCAAGTGTGGTTCGACAGCGACTGGGCGATGGTCCACGGCGCGATCGACTTCCTGCGCAGCTACCGGGGCGAGCAGCCGCTGTGCCTGTTCCTGCCCATCGTCTACCCGCATCCGCCGTACTGTGTCGAGGAGCCTTGGTACTCGATCACGGATCGAGACGAGGTTCCGGAGCGCTACCGCTACGACAACTGGCAGGACAAGCCGGCGCTTCTGGCCGGCATCCGCGACGCGCAGGGGCTCTCCGGTTGGACGGAAGCCCGCTGGCGCGAACTGCGCGCGACCTACTACGGGATGTGCGCCCGCGTCGACCACCAATTCGGCATGCTGACCGCGGCGCTCAAGGAAGCGGGGCTGTACGAGGGGAGCGCCGTGTTCGTGTTCTCGGACCACGGCGACTTCACCGGCGACTATGGACTCGTCGAGAAAACCCAGAACACCTTCCAGGACTGCCTGAGCCGCGTGCCGTTCCTGGTCAAGCCACCCGCCTCGGTGCCGACCGTGGCCGGCGTTCGCGACCAGCTCGTGGAGCTGGTCGACTTCCCGGCGACGGTCTACGACCTCGCCGGCGTGGACTGCGGCTACTGGCACTTCGGCCGCAGCCTGTCGCCCCTGTTCAATCAACTGGACGCCGCACACCGCGATGCCGTGTTCACCGAGGGCGGGCGCCTCCACGCCGAGGCGCAGGCGAGCGAACGGGAGAGCATCTCGGCGGGCACCCCGCTCGGCCTCTACTCACCCCGCATCCGGTTGCAGGTCAGCGAAGTGGGCGCGGGCGGGGCCTTGCCCCACACCAAGGCGGCGATGTGCCGCACGCGGCGCATGAAGTACGTGCGCCGCGCCTACGAGACGGACGAACTCTACGACCTCGCGGACGATCCGGGCGAGACGCGGAACCTCATCGCGGACCCGGCCTACGGGGACGCCGCCGCCGAAATGCGGGAGCGGCTGCTTACCTGGTACATGGAAACCGGCGATGTGGTGCCGATGGCACCGGACCAGCGCGGTTTCGCAATCTCGGAGTCGCGCTGAGGCTAGGCGGCGGACGGACCATGACAGAAGATCGAGTCACCAAGCTGTTCTTCGAGCTCTTCGATGGGCTGCCCCGCCAAGGGCCTGGAAGCACAGCGAGCACGCTGCGGGCACTCGAACTCGTTCCAGGCGTCGGGCAGGAGACCCGCGTGCTGGACCTCGGCTGCGGGACCGGCGCCCAGACGCTGGCGCTGGCACAGGCTTCGCGGGCGCGGATTCTGGCGATCGACAACCGCCCGGCGTTCGTCGACATCCTGAACCAAGAGGTGCAACGGCTGGGCCTCGATGATCGGGTGGAGGCCCGGGGCGGCGACATGGCACACCTCGAACTCGAGGAAGCGCCGTTCGACCTGATCTGGTGCGAAGGGGCAATCTACAACGTCGGTTTCGAGGCGGGCCTACGCGATTGGCGTCGCCTGCTGCGCCCCGGCGGGCACGTCGCACTGACGGAGGCGTGCTGGCAGAAGCCGAACCCGCCGGCCGCATGCGTTGCGTTTTGGAAGCGCGAGTACCCGGCGATCCGCGACACTGCCGCATTGCGGGAGGCCATTGAGGGCTGCGGCTACGAGACCGTGGAGCACTTTCCGCTGCCCGCGTCGGCGTGGTGGGACGACTACTATCGACCGCTACAGGACAACGTGAACGCCTTTCGTGGGCGGCACCGGAACGATGCGGAGGCGCGTGGGCTCGCGGACGGCATTCAGGAGGAGATTGACATTTGGCAGGCGTACGCAGAGTTCTACGGGTACGAGTTCTTTGTGCTGCGGGCGCGTTGAAGCCGAAGGCGAGCAGCGTGGGGCAGCCTTTCCCGTCTCGATCCCGGACGGCGGATTAGGACGTGGATTTGATCGAACTCGCAGGTGTCCACTGGACGAGGTTCCTGAAGGTCTGTGACGTGGCGAGATCCTCAAAGTTACGGAAGAACCCGTCATCGCCCGCGTCCACAGAGCGGAAGGCGTTGACAAACGGCTCGGCGTGTTCCCAGTCTCTGATGAACTGGATGCCAATCCATTCGGCGTAAGTGGGCTGATGCATCGACCCGTTTAGAAGGCCGATGGAGACGAACTCTCGCTGGTTGAGCCAGCGGAAGATCGGTTTGGTGTGCTCGACGTCGTCGTCGGAAAGTTCGCCTTGGGACCAGTCGGTGGCGATTGTCGCCCAGTTGTCCTTCTTGGGACGAGCGCGCAGGCGTTGCCGAGCCAGGGTGGTCAGGTCGATCCAGTCTTGGTCGAGTTCGTGATTGGCAATGTAGTCGAAAGCGGCTCGCCGAGCGAGGACGTCGCGCTGCACACGCCAGGCCAAGTAGGCGGTGACCAGGATGACGGCCGGAACGAGGAAGGTCTGCACCCAAGGAAGAAGATCGCAACTGACGCAGCCAGAAGCGACGGAGGCCGCATCTGCGGCCTCCGTCAAAGTCGCATTCGTGTCGGCCATTTCAGATGACCGGACCGCTTCCGTGGATGGCATGCATGATGGCTCCTCCTTGTCGTTGCGACGCCTGGCGGATGATAAGGAGTTGAAGCGCGGTGTAAAGGCCCTGTGCGGGTTCAGGACATCTGGGACAGGGAGGGGCAGTCCCTGGATGTCTGAAGGTATTCCATTGGGGTTTTGCCAGTCGAGGGTCTGGTGCGGCCGGACGTGGTTGTAGAAGTGCTGGTAGTCGGCGAGCGCCCGGTTGGCCTCGGCGACGGTGAGGTCGCCGTCGTAGAGGTTCCAGAACTCGACGCGGGTGGTGTCGTTGGCGCTCGACGCAGCCGTTGAACTGGGGGCGCCGGGGCGGCAGGACGTAGAGCGGGATGTCGAGCGTCGCGCAGGCGCGTTCGAACTAGGCCATGAACTCGCTGCCGCCATCGACCTGCACGGAGAGCAGTTCGTGGGGCATCTCGGCGCGCACGGCGCCGAGGAAGCGCTCGGCGCGGAAAAACGGCCGAAGCACGGCGCGCACCCGCGAGGTGGAGCTCTCAGAAGGCGGAAGATTCGTCCCCCGAAAGTCCCATGCGCCGGCGGATCCGCCACGCTGAGGGCCGGAAGCTCGCGCTCAGAAGATACTGAAGCCCCCATCAATCTTGATCACATCCCCCGTGTGCCACCGTGACGCCTCGCTCATCAGGTACACGGCGATGGCCCCGAAGTCGTCCGGCGTGCCCCAACGGCGCATGGGGATGCGCGGGATCACGGCGTCCACGAACTTGTCCCAAGAGAAGAGCCGCTCGGTCATGGCGGTGTCCACCCAGCCCGGGATGATGGCGTTGGCCGTGATCTTGTAGCGGGCCATTTCGACCGAGAGCGCCAGCATCATGGCGATCATGCCGCCCTTGGTGGCTGCGTAGGCCTGACCCCGGGCGGCACCCTGGATGGCGGTACCACTTGCGGTGAGCACGAGCGAGCCGCCCTCCCCCTGCTTCACCATCTGCCGAGTCGCGGCGCGTAGGGTGTAGAAGACGCCGTGCAGGTTCACGTCGATGACGTTGAACCAGTCCTCGTTCGAGTGCTCGAAGAACGGCTTCTGGTTCTGCGTGCCGATCCCCGCATTGGGGAAGCAGGCGTCCACCCGGCCATAGCGTTCGATGACCCCGGCCATCGCCTCCTCGACCGCGTCCTCTTTCGACACGTCGCAAATCGTCGCGGACGCGGACGGATTGATCTCCTGGAGTTCCTTCTCGGCAGCGGCGTTCTTCTCCGGGTTCGTGCCCCAGATGCTCACGTCGGCACCCGCCGCCGCGACCGCCCTTGCGAATCCGAGACCGATCCCGCCGTTGCCGCCCGTGACGACGGCCACCTTGCCGCTCAGATCGAATGCGTCGTATGCCATGGAGTCCCCGCCTCTGCCAGTGCGTCAAAGCCCCGGATGTTAGCAAGGGCCGGCAGCGTTCCGGTCAGACCCGACGCCAGATGTCCGCGTTCGTCAGAAACGCGTTCCAAGCCTCCGTCGGATGCGTGTGGGCTTGATCCTCGAACTCGCGCGCCAGCACCCACACGGTGTGGATCGCGTCGTGGCCGTCCTCGTCCGGCAGCAGGCGACCAGTGAACGAGACCATCGCGTGGAGGTTCACCTCCAAGTCCTGCCAGTCCACGTGGAACGCGAGCAGCCCGCCGTTGCGCCGTCCCACGATCTCGTATGATCGGCCCGCTGCGGCCCGGCCCTTGCGAGTGCGGAACTCGCCGGACACGGTGCCGTCCGAAGCCACTGCCAGCCTGAGGGTCGAGCCGTTCTGGTTGATCCAGCTTCCGTCCAGGTCCATCGCCAACACCGACCGAAGTATCGCGGTCCAATCCTATATCAGCGGCCGATCCGGTTCCCCGCAACGCCCAAAAGGACTGGTTCCCGCGACGCTGACGGTCACGCGGCGCTACGCGATGGTGGCGTGCGCGAACTGACGCCGCGCAGCCGGCGACCACGGGCGGTGCGGCGCCCGCGTTGGACACGGGATGCCGAGCGGCGCGCGTGGCCCATGCGGCGCCGCCAACCCTTCATGGGGAAGAGTAGCCCGCGCGTGATGCTCGCCCGCGAGGGCTGGAGCCGCGCGCCTCCACCATCGAGCCCGCCTCCCACCGCAGCGACCTGTTCGAGCGTCGTCGCGTCCTCATGCAGCGTGGGCCGACTACGTCTGCGCCACTCGTGGATAGGTCCAACTGCGGCTTGACAACCTTGAAGGACTGGAGAACAGTTCGAGATGGAGGCTTTGGGGTGCTTCGGCGCTTCATTGCCTTTTTCTTCTCTGCCCGCTAGTCGTTCAGCCGTTCCGGTCGCGTACGTAGATCCGTGATGTGGGCAAAGCTCCAGACTTGGAAGTTCGGAACGCGATCTGCATGAACTCGCAGCCGCTGTCTTCGCCTAGCCTTAGGCGCTCCCTGATCTCGGCTTCGTCGTAGATCATGCCGGACACTCCCTTCGGGTCCGCGCCCAGCGCGCCCCGCCGCCGCCTTCCCCACCGCCCCAATGTAGTCCAAACTTCACCGTCCATCCACGAACCCGCACGAGGCCCGCAACCATGCAGACGGCAGCAACGCGGTTGAGCGAAGAGATCAAGGGCCTCGGGCTCGAACGCTTCGTGCTGGAACTCGAAAGCGACGGTCTGACCATCCTGCCGCCGGAAGTCACTGGCGTCACGCCGGAGGTCCTCGACCGCTGCACGGAAGTTCTCTGCCGGCGCTTCGAGGAGATGACCGGCTGCCCGATCACGGTCGAGGATGGTCCGCTCGGCGAGCTGGAGTGGCCGTCCGAGGCGGCGGGTAGGAGCGCCCTGGAGGACAACGAGAAGCCGCCGCCCGCCACGCAGATGATCATCCAGCAGATCCTGCAGCTCGACCGCTGCTTCCGGGATCTCGCGGTCAATCCCGTGGTCGACGCGCTCATCGACCACCTCATGGGCCCCAGCGACTTCCTCCGCGCCGCGGCGGGCAGCAAGGCCCGGCGGCTCAGCAGCAGCAACTCGTTCGTCAAGTGGCAGGGTGACTTCGGCTACGGGCCGAGCCTCGCACTGCACTGCGACCAGGGCCTCAACCCGCTCCCGTGGGGCAGGACGGCGCTCACGGCCAATGCGACCTGGTGTCTCACGCACTACACCCTGGAGGGCGGCGCGCTGGCCTACGTCCCCGGTTCCCACCGGTCGAACGGGCACCCCGTGCAGCCCCAAGCGGCGGAGAAGGCGGTGCCGGCGGAAGCGCCCCGGGGATCGGTGATCGTCTTTCCCGGCACGACGTGGCATGGGGCCTTCCCCAAGAAGACCCCCGGACTCCGCCTGTGCGCCGTGCCGTACTACCGTCACGTGGCCGTCCTCCCGCAGGAGAACACCCGCATCACGCTCCGCGACACTCCGTGGGAGGACTGCGCGGACCCGGACCGGATGCGCGAGCTGATTGGCTTCGACGACATGTTCCCCTACCTGGAGCAGAACCAGGAAGTGCCGCGGTTGGCGACCGCCGGATAGAACATAACGCGGTGGCCACCTGCCGCGACGAGAAGCCCCCGGACCACAAACGGAGGAACAGATGAAGTTCGGCGTACAGGTCAACTGCTACGACACCACCTGGGACGCCCTCGAGGCGTCCGTTCAAGCGATGGAGGCCGGGCGCTGGCACAGCCTGTGGTTCGCGGACCACTTCCTGCCTCCGGGCCGGGAAGAGCACCGCACGGCCTTCGAGGGGTTCACCCTGATCTCCGTCGTGGCGGGCATGACGAAGAAGCTGCGCCTCGGCCATCTGGTGCTCGGCAACACCTACCGCAACCCCGCCCTCGTCGCCAAGATGGCCGCGACCTTGGATCAGGCGTCCCGAGGCCGTTTCACGCTCGCCCTGGGCGCCGCCTGGTTCAAGCGCGAGCACGAGGCCTACGGCTGGGACTTCCCCTCGATGAAGGAACGCCAAGACCGCTTTCAGGAGGCCTGCGAACTGATTCGCACGATGTTCACGGCGGGCGGCCCCGTGGACTACCAAGGGCAGTACTACCGGCTCGACCAGGCGCCGCTCGAACCAGGCTGCTACCAAGAGCCGCACACGCCCATCATGGTCGGCGGCACGGGTGAGCGGCGCACGCTCCGCACCCTCGCCATGTATGGCGACGTGTTCAATCTTGACGGCTGGGCTAGGCAGGGGATGTCCTTGAGCCTCTACCAGCACAAGACCGCCGTACTCGAGCAGCACTGCGAGGACGTGGGCCGGGATCCCGCCGAGATTCGGCGCACGCTGCTCATGCCGCTCCAGATCACGGAGAATCCGGCCACGACCGAACGTTTCATCAAGGCGCTGGGACCGGGGTCCATGTCCGGCCCGACGAGCTATCTCATCGACCGCATCGGCGAGTTCGAGGCGGCCGGGGTGGACGAGATCATGTTCGGGGCCATCCGCACGGGGGACGTCGAGCACTACCAGCGGGTCGAGGAGGAGATCGTCGCGGCGTTCGGCTGATAGCGTGCCGGCCGTGCGCGAAGCCACGATGGGCTCGCTCACGAGCCACGCCGCCGCGTGGGCCTTGGCGATCTGTCTGTCGTCGTCCCCCGGCGTAGTTGCGGCCGGCAGCCCGGATCCGGACGAGGTGCCGTGCCGCCACGGCTACGCCTTCCTCTCGGAACCCAAGTACCCACCCGACTTCGCGCATTTCGACTGGGTCAATCCCGACGCGCCCAAGGGCGGGCTCATCCGCGTGCCGGACATGGGCAACTGGGACAGCTTCAACTCGATGGCGCTCGGGCGGGTGGTGCGCGGCATGGGCACGACGCGCACCGACGAACGCCACCTGTACGACAGCCTCGCGATTCGCTCGCCCGACGAGCCGGCCACCGTCTACGGCTTGGTCGCCGAGTGCATCGCCGTGGCTCCGGATGGCGCCTGGATCGAGTTCCAGCTGCGTAACGGCGCCACCTGGCACGATGGCGAGCCCATCGACGCCGCCGACCTGACCTTCAGCTTCGGGGTCTTCAAGGAGAAGGCGAATCCGGCGATCGCGGCCGCCGCGGTCCCGTTCTCCGGCGTGGAGGTCATCGACGGGAACCGCGTGCGCTACCACGTCCTCCCCGAGCACCGCCACAACCGTCTCCTGCCGATCCGGCTCGGCGAGGCGCCGATCCTGCCCGAACACTACTGGACCGCCCCCGGCAACGATCCGGGCAAGACCACCGTGCGTCCCCCGCTCGGGTCCGGCCCCTACCGCATCGCGGAATACGACATCGGGCGCTGGATCGAGTGGCGGCGCGACCCGGAATACTGGGGGCGCGACCTGCCCGTGAACCGCGGCCGCTACAACTTCGACCGGGTGAAGTACGACTACTTCCGCGATGACCAGATGCAGACCGAGGCCGTGAAGGGCAACGCGATCGACATCCACGTCGAGAACGTGCCGCGCCGCTGGGCGACCGCGTATGACTTTCCGCCGGCCGATGCCGGGCTCTTTCGGCTCGACTTCCTGCCCCGCTCGCAACCGGCGGGTCTCTGGTGGCCGATCTTCTGGAACCTCGAACAGCCCCGTTTCCAGGATATCCGCGTCCGCGAGGCCCTGTGGCTCCTGAACGACTTCCAGTGGGGCAACCAGCGCCAGGGTTACGGCTTCCTCGAAGTGGCCACGAGCTTCTTCCACCGCTCCCGCCTGGCCGCCACCGGCCTGCCGGACGCAAGGGAACTGGCCCTACTCGAGCCGCTACGCGACCTCGTCCCGCCACGGGTATTCACCGAACCCTACGCACCCCCGCCCAACCAGGGTTCGGGCTGGCACCGGCGCAACCTGGTGCGCGCCGCAGAACTCCTGCGCGAGGCGGGCTGGGTGATCCGGGACGGCCGGCTGGTACACGAGCGCACCGGGGAGCCATTCTTCATCCGCTTCGTCGCGGTGTCGCCGGCGCTCGGCGGTTCGTTCATCCCCTATACACGGGTGCTCCGGCGCGTCGGCATCGAATCCTCGATCAAGTCCCCGGAGATCTCCAACTGGCTCTACCGCATGCGCTCCGGAGATTTCGACGCCGGCGCCGTCTGGTTCCTGCCGGACAACACCCCGAGCCTCGTCATCGCCAACGCGTTCTCCACGGCCGCAGCGAACGCGCCGCTCAGCAACAACTGGGCCAACATCAAGAATCCCGCGGTGGACCGGCTCATCGAGGCGCTCCAGGCGGCCTCCACCTACGAGGACTACGTCGCCGCCGTGCGAGCCCTCGACCGGGTGCTGCTGTGGAACTTCTACTTCGTCCCCGGCATGTCGAAGGTGAAGATCGGCATCGCCTACTGGGACCGCTACGGCCAACCCCCCGCGATGCCGCTGGACCGCAACGTTTTCGTGGACACTTGGTGGTGGGATCCCCATAAGGCCCAAGCCGTATCCCGTTGGGTCGGGCGAGAGTAACCGATGGGCCGCTACATACTGCGCCGCGCCCTGCTGATCCCGCCGACCCTGTTCGGCGTGATGGTGATCAACTTCATCATCGTGCAGTTCGCGCCGGGCGGACCGGTGGAGCAGGCGATCGCCGAGATGTCCGGCTTGTCGATGACCACCACGGCCTCCATCTCGGCCGCCGAGAGCATGGGCCCGGCCGACCCGAGCGGCTACCAGGGCGGCTCCGGCCTCGATCCCGAGCAGCTAGCGAAACTCGAGGCCCAGTTCGGCTTCGACAAGCCGGCCCACGAGCGCTTCCTCCTGATGATCTGGAACTACATGCGCCTGGACTTCGGGACCAGCTACTTCCAAGACCGGGCGGTGCTCGAGCTCATCGCGAGCCGCCTGCCGGTGTCGATCTCGCTGGGGTTCTGGTCGCTGCTCGCCATCTATACCATCTCGATTCCGCTCGGCGTGGCGAAGGCCGTGCGGGACGGTACCCGTTTCGACATCTGGACGAGCGCCATCGTCTTCACCGCCTACGCCATCCCGGGGTATCTCTTCGCGGTGATGCTGATCGTGTTCTTCGCGGGGGGCACGTATCTCGACTGGTTCCCCATGCGCGGGCTCGTGTCGGATTCCTTCGATCAACTCACCCTGGGCCAGCAGATCGGCGACTACCTGTGGCACCTCGTCCTGCCCCTGACGGCGCTCACCGTGGGCGGGTTCGCGACCCTCACCATGCTGACGAAGAACACCTTCCTCGAAGAGATTGGCAAACAGTTCGTGCTGACCGCCCGCGCGAAGGGCCTCTCGGAGCCGCGCGTGCTCTTCGGCCACGTCTTCCGCAACGCCATGCTCATCGTGATCGCCGGGTTCCCCGCCGCGTTTATCGGCATCCTGTTCACCGGCGCCCTCGCCATCGAGGTGATCTTCTCCCTGGACGGCATCGGCCTGCTCGGCTACGACGCCGTGGTGAAGCGCGACTACCCCATCGTCTTCGGCACCCTCTTCTGCTTCACGCTCATCGGCATGACCATGCGGCTCGTTGGGGACCTGACCTACGTGCTGGTGGACCCGCGCATCGACTTCGAGGAGCGTGGCGGATGACGCCCCTGACGCGACGCCGGCTGCAGAACTTCCGGGCCAACCGCCGGGGCTACGTATCGCTGTGGCTGTTCTCCGCGCTGTTCCTCACCTCGCTCTTCTCAGAGTTCATCGCCAACGACAAGCCCATCGTGTTTTCGCTCAAGGGCGAACTGCACTTCCCGGTCTGGTTTTCCTACTCCGAAGCCGAACTCGGTGGCGAGCTCCTGACGGAGGCCTTCTACCGCGACCCCTACGTCATGGACCTGATCGAGGCGGACGGGTGGGCCCTGTGGCCACCGGTCCGCTTCGCGCACAACACCATCGACTGGGGCATCGAGGACCTGCCCTCCCCGCCCGACGCCGACCACCTCCTCGGCACCGACGGCGGCGCGACCGACGTGTTCGCGAAGGTGCTGTACGGGTTCCGGCTGTCCGTGTTGTTCGGCCTCTCCCTGACCGTGGTGAGTTCGGCGATCGGGGTTCTCGTCGGCGCGTTGCAGGGTTACTTCGGCGGACTCACCGACCTGCTCGGCCAGCGGTTGGTGGAGATCTGGGAGGGCCTGCCGATCCTGTTCGTGCTCATCATCCTCGCAAGCACCGTCGAGCCGAACGTCTTTTGGCTGCTCGCCATCCTTTCGCTCTTCAGTTGGATGGCGCTGGTCGGCGTCGTGCGGGCGGAGTTCCTGCGGGCCCGCAACTTCGAGTTCGTGCGGGCGGCCCGGGCACTCGGCGTCTCGAACCTCGTCATCATGCGCAAGCACGTGCTGCCGAACGCGACGGTGGCGGCGCTCACCTACCTGCCCTTCATCCTCACGGGGGCGATCACGATCCTGACGTTCCTGGACTTCCTCGGCTTCGGCCTGCCCTATGACTCGCCATCCTTCGGCCGCCTGCTCTCCGCCGCCAAGGCGAACCTGCAAGCACCGTGGCTCGGCATCACGGTGTTCGTGGCGCTCGCCGTGCTGCTGACGCTGCTGATCTTCATCGGGGAGGCCGTCCGGGATGCGCTCGATCCGCGCAGGGCGATCGGGCCGGGGGCCGATGTCCCGGGCACGCAGGTGCAGCTACAGGCGGGGCAGTAGACACAAGCCAAGCGGGCGTGGTACCCACGCGCACGGGCAAGCGGAGGGAGCAATGAAGTTCGGCCCACGGGTCGCCCGGCTCGGGTTCGCCGCCGTGTTTGCCACCGTGGTTGCCGCCGCCGTGACCGTCCACGCCGATCCAGCCGACGCCGAGAACCCGCCCTGCCGGCACGCCTACGCCTTCCTGGGCGAGCCGAAGCTCCCGCCGGACTTCGAGCACTTCGACTGGGTGAATCCCGATGCCCCCAAGGGCGGTCTCATGCGCATGGCCGACACGGGCAGTTGGGATACGTTCAACCGGATGGGCCTCGGACATTCGGTGCGCGGCATGGACACGCGCGGCAACTCGACGCGCCACATCTACGACAGCCTCGTCATCCGCAACCCCACCGAGCCCGCCACCGTCTACGGCCTGATCGCCGAGTGCATCGCCGTCGCCCCCGACGGCGCCTGGATCGAGTTCCGCCTGCGCGACGGCGTCTACTGGCACGACGGGGAACCCCTCGACGCCGAGGACGTCGCGTTCAGCTTCCATGTCTACCAGGACAAGGCCCATCCGGCGATCGCGGTCGCCGTCGCGGGGTTCGCCGGGGTGGAGATCCTCGACGGCAACCGGGTCCGCTATCACGTCCGGCCCGGCCATCGCCACAACCGCCTGCTCCCCATCCGCATCGGCGAGTTGCCCGTGCTCTCAAAGCGCTACTGGACCCGGCCCGGGAACGACCCCGGCAAACCGGCCTCCACGCCGCCGCTCGGCTCTGGACCCTATCGCATCGGCGGCTACAAGTTCGGCCGCTGGATTCTGTGGGAGCGGGACCCCGACTATTGGGGGCGGGACCTGCCCCCGAGCCGGGGCCGCTACAACTTCGACCGCGTCAAGTACGACTACTTCCGCGACGACCAGATGCGGACGGAGGCGGTGAAGGGCGACATCGTGGACATCCACGTCGAGAACGTGCCGCGCCGCTGGGCGACCGCCTACGACTTCCCGCCGGCGGACGCGGGCGTCTTCCGGCGCCAGCTCCTGCCCCAGTCACAACCCAGCGTCCTCTGGTGGCCGATCTTCTGGAACCAACGCCAGGCGCGCTTCCAGGACATCCGCGTGCGGGAGGCGCTGTGGCTCGTGAACGACTTCGCCTGGAGCAACCGGCGCATCGGCTACGGGTTCTACGACGTGGCGACGAGCTTCTTCTACAGGTCCCGCCTCGCCGCCAGGGGCCTGCCGAGCGAACGGGAGCTCACACTCCTCGAGCCGATCCGGCACCTCGTCCCGCCACGGGTCTTTACCGAACCGTACGCGCCACCGCCACACCAGGGCAGCGGCTGGCATCGCGACAACCTCTTGCGCGCGGCCGAGCTGTTCCGGGAGGCCGGGTGGGTGGTGGAGGACAAGCGTCTCGTACACGAGCGCACCGGCGAGCCGTTCTTCCTGCGCTTCGTCATGTTCTCGCCGGCACTGGCGCGGTCCGTGATCCCCTACACGCACGTGCTGCGGCGGCTCGGCATCGAGTCCACCGTCAAGTCTCCGGAGCTCTCGAACTGGCTCTACCGCATGCGCTCGGGAGATTTCGACGCCGGCGTCAACTGGTTCCGGCCGGACAACACCCCGACCCTCATCGTCACCAACATGTTCTCGACCGCCTCCGCCGACCAGGCGCTGAGCCCCAACTGGGGGAACATCAAGAACCCGGCGCTCGACCACCTGATCGAGGCCATGCAGTCGGCGACCACCTACCCCGACTATGTCGCCGCGACACGCGCCATCGACCGGGTCCTCCTGTGGAACTTCTACTACATCCCCGGCATGACGAAGGTGAAGGTCGGGGTCGCCTACTGGGACCGCTATGGCCAGCCGCCCGCGATACCGCTAGACCGCACCGCCTTCATCGACAGTTGGTGGTGGGATCCGGTCAAGGCGCAGGCGGTTGCGGAGTTCACGGGGCGGGATTGATGTTTGGGGCCAGATAGTGCGCGACCGCCCCATCGATATCCCGCCGCTACCCCAAGACAGCCGGTTTGCCAATCACGGATGTCCGGTTTCCCGTATCCGGTTCCGCAGCCCGTCGAAGTACTCCGCATCGACGACGACGGCCTGCGGTGAAGCCGCACCTTCCAGAAGCAGCTCGCGCAATCGCTTCCGGCCTTGGTCCTTGCGGATCGGCTTCCGTTTCATCGTGTTCATGGCTCCGCGCTAACCAGCCTCGCGAGAGTCGGCAAAGCCGGCCCGGGAAGCGCCGGCACCGGCATGCACTGTTCCGAACTCAAGGGATAGTATCGCCGACCACCCGAACCCAAAGGAACTCCATGCACCTGCTCGAGATGGACGCAACGGATCTCGCCGCCCGTGTTCGCAGCGGCGAAATCAACGCCGTGGAGGTGGTCGACGCGGCGATGGCTGCGTGCGAGCGATTGAATCCGACGCTGAACGCCGTGTTCTCCACGCGATTCGAGCGCGCCCGGGAAGAGGCCCAAGCCGCCGGCCGCTCCGGCGGCGCGCTGGCCGGCGTCCCCACCGTATTGAAGGACCTCGGCACACCCGAAGCGGGAGAGCCGCAGTATCTCGGCAACCGCGTCCTCAAGGCACGCGATGCCCGGGCGGATGCGGACTGCCACCTCGTTGCCAAGCTGAAGGATGCGGGCGCCGTGTCTATCGGCCGGACCACCGTCCCCGAACTCGCCAGCGGCAACTGTCCCGCCGCCTGCGAGAACGAGGCGTTCGGCGACACCCGCAATCCATGGAACCTTGCGCACACGCCCATGGGTTCCAGCGGCGGTTCGGCGGCGGCGGTGGCGGCCGGCATCGTCCCCGTCGCGCACGGCAACGACGGCGGCGGTTCCATTCGCGTCCCGGCCAGCGCCAACGGCGTGGTGGGGCTCAAGCCCTCCCGGGGACGCGTCTCCTGGGGTCCGATCCTCGCCGAGAGCTGGGCGGGCCTCGCCACCCAGGGCATGCTGACGCGGACGGTGCGGGACAGCGCGCTCACCCTCGACGTGATCGCCGGCACCATGCCGGGCGATCCCTACGGCTGCCCCGCGCCAGCCAGACCGTTCCGGGAGGAGGTGTCTGCCGACCCGGGCCCACTGCGCATCGGACTCTGCGACGTCAACCAAGCCGGGCCGCTGCATCCTGACTGCCGCGATGCCGTGCGTGCCGTCGCCGACGTGCTCGCCAACTCGGGGCACCGGGTTGAGCAGGCGTGGCCCGCTCCGTTCTTTTCCGAGCGCTTGGTCAAACTCTGCCTCACCATCGTCTCCGTTGGAATCGCCCAGACTGTCGGCCTGCTCGAGACCGCCCTTGGGCGGGCCTTCGGCGAGGACGACCTAGAACGCGGTACGTGGCTCGAAGCCGAACGCGGCCGCGCGATTTCCGGTCCCGAGTTCCTCGATGCCGTGACCCGGTTCAACCGCTTCGCCCGGGAGATGGCGGCTTGGTGGGACGGGGAGGACGGCTTCGACCTGCTCCTCTCCCCGACGATTGCCGCGCCCGCGCCAGAACTCGGTGTCCTGGTACGCCGTCCCGATGACAGGGCCGCCCTGTGGCGGGACACCATGCCCTACACGCCCCAGTTCAACATCACCGGGCAACCGGCGATATCGTTGCCGCTCGGCATGAGCGGCGAGGGTCTGCCCATCGGCATCCAACTCGCAGCGCGTTACGCGGACGAAGCTATCCTGATTCGCGTGGCCGGCCAGCTCGAGGAGGCGATGCCCTGGCGTGGACGCAAGGCCGCCGTGTGGGTCGGCAATCCGTAGGGGCGCTCGGTAGGCGGCCAAGCCTAGACGCGCGACCACCAGCACCAGACCCCTCAGTTACAGTTAGGTACCACGCCTCACATCCTACGTTTGACGTACTACGCCATGCGTACTACTCTTGCCTCGTGATCACGACGTTCGCGGACAGTACGACGCGCCGCTTGTTCGAGGACGGTCGCCGGCGTGGCTTCAAGGGCCTCGACTACGACCGTGCGTTGTTGCTGCTTGACGCGCTCGATGCCGCACCGGCCTTGGAAGCGCTACGAGCATTGCAGGCGGCCCGACTGCACGCCCTGAAGGGACCAATGAGTGGTCGATGGGCTATGACCGTGAACGCACGTTGGCGCGTTACGTTTCGTTTCCGAAACGGCAACGCGCACGACGTCATGATCGAGGACTATCACATTGGATGAAGACCGGAGAAACCATGGCACGCCTTAGAACGCATCCCGGACGCGTCCTGCAGGCGGAACTCGAAGCACGCGAAATGAGCGCCAACCAGCTCGCCCTAGCGCTACGAGTTCCAGCCAACAGGATCACCGCAATCCTGCGCGGCAAACGCTCCGTCAGCGCCGAGACGGCGGTGCGCCTTGGCCGATTCCTAGGTACCGGGCCCGCCTTGTGGATGAACCTTCAGACCCAATTCGACATCTCAATGGTGGAGACCACCAAGGGGGAGGTCATCGACCGCGAGCTGCCGGCGTAGCTGTAGGCATGGAATGAGTGTTTCGGCGGTTGCGATCCCTATGCCGAAGGTCTCCGACGTTTCCGTTTCGGCGGAAACGCTACAGGTCGAGTTGAGCGACGGGCGGACTCTGTCCGTCCCTATTGGCTGGCATCCCAGGCTTGCCCGCGCAACGGACGAGGAACGATCGAACTGGCGGATCATGGACGAGGGCCACGGAATTCACTGGCGTGATCTTGACGAGGACGTGAGCCTGGGGGGCTTGCTCGCCGGGCACCCCTCCAAGGAGAGCCAAGCGTCGTTGAAGCGTTGGCTGCAAGCAAGATCGGATGGCGGAAACGGACTATAGCTCGACGTGCGGACCGGCGTGCGCGACCCGGTCTCGAGTTCAGGTCGCCACTCTGGCGGCAGTCAACGGCTGCTGGACGGAGAGAATCCGCGGGACGAACGATGTCCCGTCGCGCGTCTCGTACCTTTGCTCCCACGCCTCCTCCGGGATCGTTCCCGCGGCGTGAGACAGGACACACCCCTGCCAATAGTCGCCATTGGACAACGGCGCCCCTTGGTCGGACATCTCCGTCGCGCCCAAGAAGCCCAAGTAGACGAGAACCACGGGCACCCCTAGCGCCCCGGAACCGTCGCCTTTGGCTCCGCTCCCGGCCCAGCCCCACCGACCTACGCGCCCGCGCCGTTCTACGGCGCGGGCTTGCATGGAACTAACCCCGTTAGGCGGCTTCCTCGACGGGGACGAGCATCAGGTTTAGGTGTTTCGCCTGGCGCTGCAGGTTCTTGATCTGCCGGTCGCGGCGTTCGGCCTCCATCTCGGCCAGGTCGCGCTCGACGTATTCCTCGCCGCGCTTGAGCATGGCGTAGATCAGCCGAGCCAACTGGTGCGCGGTGGCCTTGACGGCCTTGGCGGAGTCCATGCGCGCGAGGCGGCGGCGATGCGCCGCGCCGATGGCGGTCTTGTTGTTGCGCGCGGTGCTCGCCGCCATGCGCAGCGCCTGGCCGAGCCGGTTGGCGCACCTGGGCGGCCGGCCGCCGAGGCGCTTGTCGCCGCTGATGCGGGTGCCGGGCGCCAGGCCGAGCCACGAGCAGAAGTGGGCGGCCGTCGGGAAGCGCGACAGGTCCGGGCCGACCTCGGCCGCGAACGTCAGCGCGGTCTCCACGCCGACGGTGGGGATGGCCGTCAGGTCGACCCCGAGCAGGCCGCGCAGCCGCTCGCGCAGGGCGGCCTCGCGGGAGCGCGACGAGGGCGTCGCCGCGGCCGCCGCGTGCCGCGCCAACTCGGCGTCGATGCGCGCCTCGCACGCGTCGATCTGGCCCTGCAGCATGTCGTGCCGCGCCAACGCCTGCGCCAGCGCGAACAGGTGCTCGTCGCGCCAGTTGCCGCGCAGGCTCGCCGCGATGGTCGCCTCGTCGGCCTTGCAGAGCCGGTGGCGGAACCGCGCCAGCACCGCCCCGTCGCGCTCGCCGGCGACGATGGCGCGCACGATCAACTGGCCGGTCTGGCCCATGACGTCGCTCAGGACGTTGTCCAACTGCACGTTCATCTGCGTCAGCGCCTTCTGCACGTGCTGCACCGACCGGCTGCGGTCGCGCACGAGCTGTTCGCGCTGGCGCGCGTACGAGCGCAGCGGGCACAACTCGTCGGCCGCGCGGAACGCGCCGCGCAGCAGGCCGTGGCTCATCAGTTGGCGGATCCACTGGCAGTCCAGCACGTCGCTCTTGCGCCCGTGCACCTGCTTGGTCGCGCGCGGGTTCACCAGGTGCACCTCGAAGCCGGCCCGGTCGAGCACCTCGAACAACGGTATCCAGTACACCCCCGTCGACTCCATCGCCACGTGGCGAACGCCACACGACGACAGCCACTCCGCCATCGCCTCCAAGTCGCGGGTGAACGTCCCGAACGGACGCACCGGCCGCTCGAACCGCGACCCGTCCACCGCCACGTAGTGCCGGCGCTTGCCCACGTCGATCCCCGCGCAATCGGGGTGTACGACCTCCAACGGCGCCGCCGCCTTGCCAGCCATCGCCAAATCCTCCACCATCGTCAACGGGTCGCGCTGGGCGAGACCGCGGCGGGACGTTCACTCTTGCATACGGGGTCGCGACCCATGGGGCGCGCCACCAGCGTCAAAACGCCGATCACGGTCCGGGCCAAACTTGCATGGAACTAACCCCGTTAGGCGGCTTCCTCGACGGGGACGAGCATCAGGTTTAGGTGTTTCGCCTGGCGCTGCAGGTTCTTGATCTGCCGGTCGCGGCGTTCGGCCTCCATCTCGGCCAGGTCGCGCTCGACGTATTCCTCGCCGCGCTTGAGCATGGCGTAGATCAGCCGAGCCAACTGGTGCGCGGTGGCCTTGACGGCCTTGGCGGAGTCCATGCGCGCGAGGCGGCGGCGATGCGCCGCGCCGATGGCGGTCTTGTTGTTGCGCGCGGTGCTCGCCGCCATGCGCAGCGCCTGGCCGAGCCGGTTGGCGCACCTGGGCGGCCGGCCGCCGAGGCGCTTGTCGCCGCTGATGCGGGTGCCGGGCGCCAGGCCGAGCCACGAGCAGAAGTGGGCGGCCGTCGGGAAGCGCGACAGGTCCGGGCCGACCTCGGCCGCGAACGTCAGCGCGGTCTCCACGCCGACGGTGGGGATGGCCGTCAGGTCGACCCCGAGCAGGCCGCGCAGCCGCTCGCGCAGGGCGGCCTCGCGGGAGCGCGACGAGGGCGTCGCCGCGGCCGCCGCGTGCCGCGCCAACTCGGCGTCGATGCGCGCCTCGCACGCGTCGATCTGGCCCTGCAGCATGTCGTGCCGCGCCAACGCCTGCGCCAGCGCGAACAGGTGCTCGTCGCGCCAGTTGCCGCGCAGGCTCGCCGCGATGGTCGCCTCGTCGGCCTTGCAGAGCCGGTGGCGGAACCGCGCCAGCACCGCCCCGTCGCGCTCGCCGGCGACGATGGCGCGCACGATCAACTGGCCGGTCTGGCCCATGACGTCGCTCAGGACGTTGTCCAACTGCACGTTCATCTGCGTCAGCGCCTTCTGCACGTGCTGCACCGACCGGCTGCGGTCGCGCACGAGCTGTTCGCGCTGGCGCGCGTACGAGCGCAGCGGGCACAACTCGTCGGCCGCGCGGAACGCGCCGCGCAGCAGGCCGTGGCTCATCAGTTGGCGGATCCACTGGCAGTCCAGCACGTCGCTCTTGCGCCCGTGCACCTGCTTGGTCGCGCGCGGGTTCACCAGGTGCACCTCGAAGCCGGCCCGGTCGAGCACCTCGAACAACGGTATCCAGTACACCCCCGTCGACTCCATCGCCACGTGGCGAACGCCACACGACGACAGCCACTCCGCCATCGCCTCCAAGTCGCGGGTGAACGTCCCGAACGGACGCACCGGCCGCTCGAACCGCGACCCGTCCACCGCCACGTAGTGCCGGCGCTTGCCCACGTCGATCCCCGCGCAATCGGGGTGTACGACCTCCAACGGCGCCGCCGCCTTGCCAGCCATCGCCAAATCCTCCACCATCGTCAACGGGTCGCGCTGGGCGAGACCGCGGCGGGACGTTCACTCTTGCATACGGGGTCGCGACCCATGGGGCGCGCCACCAGCGTCAAAACGCCGATCACGGTCCGGGCCAAACTCCTAGACGGGCATGGATGCACCATTGCCCGCGAGGCCTCGCGCCCAGCGCGACCGACCTTACATCGAACGCCCGCGCAACAGGCAACCCACCAGTTCCCTGCGCGTCAGCGCAGCGAACTGGCTGCGAGAACTCCTAGGTCAACCAGCTTCCAGGCCCAGGCGAAACGATTGGCCATCTGGTAGCAGCTATCTCGGCGTAGCGCCCAAGAACGCGTGCGCGTCAGCGTCCGCAAGCCGACGTTCGCCTCGTCTATGGCCTTCCCGATCCTCTCGTGATTACGCCGGCTGGCTTCGCTCGCGCCGTCCTTGAGCACTTTGCCGCCCGTCTCTTCATCTAACTCGGATCGATGTGCCTTGGCCTCGACGAGCAACACTCCACGCCTCGCGGCCCGACCAACGCCAAAATCGCACTGGCTCGCTATGTCCCAGTGCGGGCTACCGCCCCTCCGGTCCTCCATCCACCACCGCCTCAACTCGCTGCTGTGCCCTCGCGGAACAATCGGGTTCGGTCGGTCCAACCGAACCTCGTCCGTTCGCTCGAAGCCAGCCGGCATCCAAACATGGTCACTCGAGACGACGCCGAATGGCTTCACAAGACCAGTCAGACGGCCTGCGATCTCTGCTCGCGTTCCGTCCGTCAGCAGGTGACAGCGCGGCTTGCTGCCGCGTTGCTGATTGTCCTCAAGTTCGGGAAAGCGCCTGCGCAAACCTCGGCTCCACAATCTCGCCTGCGTCTTCGTCGCGCCTCACGCCACCCGCGAGAAGTCCGGCCCCGCGTACGTGTTCTTGCCGTACAGGTCGTCGATGCCGCAGAGCGTCGTGAACGTCGGGGGATTCCTCTCCAGGATCGCGGGGTCGATCTCCAGATAGCTGTCGAACGTCCGCACCCAGTTCCTGAGGTAGGTGTTGTGGATCGTCAGGCGCTCGCCCTCGTCCTCGCGGATCGACGAGCCGTGCCAGAGCGAGCCGTGCCAGAGGGCGACGGAGCCGCGCGGCATGAGGATCTTCTCCGCCCGTTCCATCGCATCCGCATCTGGCGGGCGGTGCCATTTGTGGCTGCCCGGCACCACCAGCGTGGAACCGGAGGTCTCCGTGAAGTCGTCGAGTGCCCAGATGGTCGTGACGTTGCAGCAAAGGTCCCCCGTGAGCGGGTGCGGCGGGTCATTGTGGAGGCGGTGCGTGTCCTCGCCCTGCTTCTTGGTGAACCCGAGGGACTGGCCCATGTTGCAGTCCGCCCCGAGTAGGTGCTGCGCGATGGAATGGATCCACGGATGCATCGCGAGTTCTTCCCACACCATGCCGCGGGCGAGCAGCATCGAGGCGACGCGGCCTTGGCCGGTCTCGACGATGAGGCGGCGGAGGTCCTCCTCGAGTTCCGCACGCAGGTCGTCGCTGATGGCGTTCTCGACCACCGTGTAGCCACGTTCGTCTATCTCTTCGACGTGGCGCCGCATGCCGAGGCGGTCGATGCGTTGCTCGACATCCGGGTTCGACACCGTGCGCTTCGCGAGGGCGTCGTGCATGCCGCCCATCGCTTCGAGCAGCGCCGGGGGTGCGTCGTCCAGCGCGCCCCGCGTCTCGAAGAACGTGCCATGCCGATGCGCCACCTCGTTCGCCAGCCGCCGCTGGCGCTCCGGGGAGTCGGCGAAGACGGCGGTCGCGACGATGTGGGCCTGGTTGTAGTCGGCCTGCATGCGGTAGTCGGCGTCCACGAGGTCACCGGGCGCCACGGTGAGCTCCCCGTCGTCCACGATGATGTGGAAGGCCGCCACGTTGTCGTCGTAGCCGAGGTGTGGCGGCGCGTCCGTGAACACTTCGCAGACGGACCCGCGCTTGCCGCGCAACGCGTCCCGCCGCTCCGCGATCCGGGGCGCGAGGTACGCCCGGACTGCGTCGATCCACTCCTTCGACAGGAACTCGAGGCGGTCCGCGTGGCGGACCGGCGCCGCGGTGCGCGTCGGCAGGGGTCGCAGGGTCGATGCGCCGCCGTCGGTCATCGTTGCGTCCATGAGTCCCTCCTCAACCCGCGGCTTCGCCTTCCGATTCGGTCGACGGATCCTCGCGGGCGTCCTTGTAGAGGTCCGGGAACTGGTAGCGCTTGCCCTTGGCGTTCGCCTTGAAGAACTCCTTGAGCTGGTTCCCCAGTTCCCGGTCGTAGACGTGGTAGTCGTACTCCGCCGGGAGTTCGGCACCTTCCCCGACGGGCTCGGTGTCGAACAGGCTGACATAACCCTTCGGCGCGTTCGAGAAGCCCTTGTAGCGCAAGCCGCTCTTGCCCCAGGGCATGCCGTGGTGCACGTTCATGAGCTGTGTGAAGCGCACCGGGTTGCGCGCCAAGGCTTCGGGCGTGGCCGTCTGGCGGTACGCTTCCTGCGTCTGCATGTGGGGCCGGTTGTACATGCCGAGCACCATGAGCCGCAGGCCGTCCGTCTCCTTCGGATAGGAGCCGTGCCACGTGTGGTCGCCCCAGATCACCATCGAGCCGGCCGGCGCCTCGATGACCTGCGCTTGGTCGGTCCAGTACTCCGCCTCCTCGATGGACGGCCAGCGCCGCCAGCGGTGGCTGCACGGGACGAAGGAGAGGCCGCCCTCCTCCTTCGAGTAGTCCGTCACGAGATAGTTGAAGTTCGCGCCGAACGGCTCCACGGCCATGCTTGGCATCTCGAACTGCGCCCAGTCCGCGTGGACGCCCGTGCCCTCGGCGCCCTTGCCCTTCACCCACACGTTGTGGAGGCTCAGGATGCAGTCCGTGCCGACCAGCCACTGGATCAACCCGAGGGCCGCCGGGGTGAGCACCATCTTCTCGAAGACCCGGTCGTCCCAGAGCGTGAACCGGAGCAGTTCCTGGCCCTCGTCGAACACGCCCGGGAGCTCCTCCGGCGTGCATCCCTTGCGCTCGCAGGCAACCCGGAGCGCGGCGGCTCGGTACTCCTCGTGCATCTCCGGAGTCGCCACCTTCTCCGGCGGGATGACGGTGAACCCGAACGCCTCAAGCTCCGCGAGGTTCTCGAGCAGGTCGAGCTGCTTCAGTTCACGATACAGCGCCGGGATCGTCTTCCCGGACGGCCAGTCTTCAATCTTCACCTTTTGCCTCCCATCGGGACTGTTACCGCCTGAACCCTCCCGATGGTACTGTATTCGGCCCGATTCGTAGCGTGCGCGAGACGCAGCCGATGTCATCCGAACCCGCCGTCGCCCCTTCATGCGAGGGGGGCACCCCTCGCCCTCCCCGGCCGCAGGCGCCCACGCCCCTGGCCCGCGCACGCGCCCTCGCGCCGCAGATCGCGGCGGCGGCGGACGAGATAGACCGCGCACGGGAGCTCCCGCAGGGGCTGGTGGACGCGATGGTTTCCGCCGGCATGTTCCGGCTGCTCGTGCCGCGCGCCCTCGGCGGCGAGGAGATGGACTGGCTCGACTACCTCGACGTGGTCCGTACCGTCGCCGAGGCGGACGGCAGCGTGGGCTGGTGTCTGAACCAAGGTGCCGTGTTCGCCACCACGAGCGCCCGCTGCTCGGAAGCGCTCGCCCGGGAGGTTTGGGGCGACCCACGCACGGTCGTGGGCAACGGGCCGCCCAAGGGCTCCAAGTCCATCCCCACCGACGGCGGCTATCTGCTCAGCGGACGCTGGATGTTCTCAAGCGGATGCCGGCACGCGAACTGGATCGCGGCGCTGACCGTCGAGGATGGCGTCCGCCTGCACATGGTGCCCCGCAACGAGGTGACCCTTGTGGACGTCTGGGAGGTGCAAGGGCTGCGCGGCACCGGCAGCTTCGCGTTCGAGACGGACGGCCTCTTCGTGCCGGAGCGCCGCGTGATGCACAACTACGGCTCCCAGCGGGAACCCGGGCCGCTCTACGTCGTGCCGCAGCACCTCCTGTTCGCCTGTGGCTTCGGCTGCGTGGCCCTCGGCGTGGCCCGGGCCGCCCTCGACGCCACCATTGAACTGGCCGCCGACAAGCGGCCCCGGTTCGTCAAGCGTCCGATTTCCGAGAGCGAGGTCGTGCAGCACCAGATTGGCAAGGCGGAAGCGACGTGGCGCGGGGCCAAGGCGCTGCTGCACGAAACGGTCGGCAATGTGTGGGAACGCGTGCGCTCGACCGGCGAGATCTCCATCGAGCAGCGCATCCATCTGCGCATGGCGGGCACCCACGCGATTCGGCAGTCGATGGAGGCCGTGGACATCGCCTACAACCTGAGCGGTGCGGACGCGATCTTCGCCTCGAAGGCCATCCAACGCCGCTTCCAGGACGCCCACGTCATCACGCAGCAGGTGCAGGGACGCGACGCCCACTACACCACCGTGGGACAGTTCTTTCTGGGTCTCGAGCCCACCGGCGGCGTGTTCTGAGCACAGCACGGGAGACGAGGCCATGGCCCGACTGGACCGCATGTCCCCGCGAATGCGGGAGCACTTTCTCAACATGCCCTGTCCGGCGTTCGACACCGCGCCCTGGGTGACCGGACCGCCCCTGGCCCAGCGCCGCGTCGCCCTGATCTCCACCGCCGGCCTGCACCGGCGGGACGACCGGCCGTTCTCGCCCGGAGTCCTGGACTATCGGTGCATTCCGGCCGACACGCCGCCGGCCGAGTTGGTGATGAGCCATGTCTCCACCAATTTCGACCGCACGGGCTTTCAGCAGGACTGGAACGTGGTGTTCCCCCTCGACCGGCTGCGCGAGCTGGCCGCGGCCGACGTGATCGGCAGCCTGGCCCGGGGCCACTACTCCTTCATGGGTGCCATCGGCGACCTTGCGGGCCTCGCATTGCCGGCCCAGGAACTGGCGAAGACCCTGCGGGCCGACGGGGTGGATGCCGCCCTGCTCGTCCCGGTCTGACCCGCCTGCACGCGCGCCGTTGGCGCGCTGGGGCACTTCCTGGAAGAGGCGGGCATCGCCACCACGCAGATTAGCCTGATCCGCGTACACACCGAACGCATGCGGCCACCACGCGCACTGTGGGTGCCGTTTGAACTGGGACGTCCGGTCGGACCGCACGGCAACCCGGCGTTTCAGACGCGGGTGGTGCGTGCGGCCCTCGAGCTGCTGGAGCGCGCCGAGGGGCCTGTGCTGGACGACTTCCCCGAGGACGAACCTCCCGCCACCACGCCGGATGTGCCGCTGGCGTGCCCGGTGAGTTTCGCTGGCAACGCTTCCGAGCTTGATGTCGAAGACGAGCTTCCGGAGGCGTTTCGCGCGGAGGTGGCGGGACTGCGCAACTGGTACGACGACGCCGTCCGCGAGCGGCAGCGCACCACCGCCAACTTGCTCGGATTGGCCCCGGACGCGGTCGCGGAGTTCCTCGCGGCCTTCGCCCGGGGAGAAGATCCCGCTAGCCCGTTGCCCGAGGTCTCCCCCGGCATGGCACTCAAGATGGCCACCGAGGATCTCAAGGCGTACTACAACGAATCGATGACGGCACGGCCAGGCGGCAATACCGATCCGGTCAGCCTGGAGAACTGGTTCTGGGGCGAGACCGTGGCGGCGCGGATGCTCAACGAGGTCCGCAAGCAGTGTCTGCGGCGGGAGGACCGCCTGTACACGTTCCTGGGCACGAACTGGCTCGTGCCCCGGCGCCAGCTGCATCGGTTCGAGAGCGGCGCGCAATTGGCGGCCGCATTTCAGGCGCCGCCGAGTGGACAGAGAAGCAACACCGATGACCGATGAAGCCGGAGGCAAGGCCCGCGCGGTGGGGATCAACCACATCGCGCTGGAGGTCGATGACATCGATGCCGCCTTGGCGTTCTACGGCGGGTTCCTGGATTTCGAGGTCGCCCGGCGCAGCGACACGGCCGCGTTCGTCTACTTCGGCGACCAGTTCATCAACTTCGCCAAGGGACGCCGGCAGGGGCCGGACGAACGGCGCCATTTCGGCATCGCGGTGGACGACAAGGAACTGGCGCGCGAGCGTCTGGTGGAGCTCGGGGTGACGTTCCTCGACGGTCCCTTCATGGACTTCCTCGATCCGTGGGGGAACCGCGTGGAGATCACGACCTACACGAAGATCCAGTTCACCAAGGCCGATCACGTCCTGCGCGGCATGGGCCTTGCGCATCTGCGGAAGAGTGACGAGGCGTTGGCCGAGTTGCGTGGCAAGGGGATGGCGCCCGATGCGTAGGGAGCGGGCCGTCCCGTCCGGCGCCAAGGCGGGTCAGCTCTTCGGCGCCTCGATCCCGTACAACGCCGCCGCGTTGTCCCAGAGGATGGCACGCTTCACGTCTTCGCTCTGCCCTCCTAGGGCGTTCTCTACGACATCTTCCACGAGCTCCGGACCAAGGCAGGTCGGGTGCGGGAAGTCCGTCTCGAACATGATGCGGTCGACGCCGATCTCGTCGAGCAGCAGCCGCGGAGCGATGCTCTCGAACCAGTAGCAGCCGTATACCTGGCGCCGGAAGTAGTCGCTCGGCAGCAACTCGAACTCGGGGCGCTCGGCGCGAACATTGCCGCGCAGGAAGTGGTAGTCGCACGTCTCCAGCATGAAGGGGATCCAGCCGATGCCGCTCTCCACCGAGACGAAAACAAGTTCCGGAAAGCGGGGCAAGATGCCCGAGAGCAGGAGGTCGACAAGATGGCTAGCGGTGTCCTGGATCACCGAGGCCGCGGCCCGTGCATAGGTGACCGCGCTGCCCTCGATTGCGGTGCGCTCCGGACGAAACAGGTCGGTCAGGTCGCCGCTGCCGACGTGCAGGCTGACCGACAGGCCGGCAGCCTGGGCCGCCGCCCAGATGGGATCCCAGTGGCGATCCGCGAGGTAGGGCATGCCGTGTTCGTGCGGGGCACCGCTGAATAGCACCGCACGGTGCCCGATCGAAGCGGCGCGTTCGATCTCCTTCACCGAGGCCGGCACGTCCCAGAAAGGTAGGGCGGCGACCGGTACGAAGCGCTCGTGCGCGGGCCGGATCCAGTCGATCAGGAAGTCGTTGTAGGCGCGCACGCACGCCAGTTCCAGCTCCGGTTCCTGGAGCTTGCGGAACACCGTCGAGGCGAAACCCCCGACGTTCGGATAGAGCACCTCGGCGTAGATGCCGCTGGCGTCCATCACCTTCAAGCGCTCCACGGCATCGTAGGACGCCGGGTGCGCGTCGGCCAGGGTCGGCGGCACCGAGGGCCACTGATCGGGCCAACCGTAGCTGGCGCTCGCCGCCGCCGGGCCGAGATTCTCATCACCGATGAACCACGCCTCCGCCTGGCTCGTTGCGTCCCAATTCACGTGCGGAACGCGCTCGCCCCACTTCGACGCCACGCGGCTGGTCCACAGGTCGGCGGGCTCGGTAACGTGAGTGTCCGAATCGATGATCGGAATGGGCATGACTCGTTCCCTCTGGCTCTGGTTGATGCTAGTTTCGCGAGCGCACGGGCGTCAAGCAGCCGTGTAGCTTGAGGCGAGGGTCCATGGAGATATCGTTCAGAGACACGAGAGTATTGGTGACCGGGGGAACGCAGGGTTTGGGGCGTGCCATCGTGGAGCTGTACCTGAAGGACGGTGCGCGGGTTGCACTATGTGCGCGATCCGAAGATCCGTTAAACATTTTGCAACAACGGTTCGGCTCGCAAGTGATCGCCCGCAAGGTGAACCTGATGGATCTCGAGGCCACCCAGCGCTTCGTCTCCGGCGTGGTTCAGGAGTGGCATGGTCTGGATCACGTCATCGTGAATCCGCCTCACTCCGCCACCGTGCCGATATCTCAACTAACACTGGCTGACTGGCAGCAGGGCTATGATGCGCTCTATCGGAGTATGCTCGCTATCGTAGAGACCGCGCTTCCTTCATTGCTGGAACAGAACGGCGCTTCGGTAGTCGTTATATCGTCCATCGCCGCCATCGAGCCGATGGACATCGTGCCCGCCTCGTCGGTCCTGAGAGGCGGGATTGCTGCTTGGGTGAAATTGATGACGCGGGAGTATGGCGCCAAGGGCGTGCGGTTCAATGCCGTGGAACCAGGCTACGTGGATACCCATATCGTCCGCCAAGGCATGACCAGACGGTCCAGCGAAACCGGTCAATCACCGAAGGACGTGATGGCCGAGCTGAGCCAACCCATCCCCCTGAAGCGCTTCGGAGAGCCCGAGGAGATCGCCAAAGTAGTTTACTTTCTGACTTCGGAGCTGGCGTCCTACGTGAGCGGGACGTGTCTCCTTGTGGATGGTGGACTGGTAAGAGGAGTCTAATCCGTGTCCCTGCCGGCCCTCAAGTTGGATAATCTAGGCTGAACTCCCCTTCCCCGACCGTCCCATCGGGTAGCGTCCATTGCCCAGGCTCCTGAGCAATCCCGTCGACAAAGCTGCCCTCGTACCGCGCTCCATCCCGAAAAGTCCAGATGCCCTGACCATGAGGCCACCCTTGCGCACATCCACCCGCAAACGTGCTCCCGGCATCGAGCTCCAACGTAAACTGCCATGGATTGGCATGCGGGCCCGGAGCAACAATCCTGCTGTGGGAGAGATCGGTGATCCTGCCACTCCGAGGGGTGTCCCCGGGCCACGTCCAATGTCCTTCCCAGCCCGGCTCTCCGACTCCGCGAAACGCGCCCGCGTAGCTTCGCCCGTTTGGCCACGTCGCCGTGCCGGGTCCACAGGGCCAGCCGTTCTCGAAGGTTCCTTCATACTCGACGAAACCAAACTCCGCGATGGCCCGTGTGCGCATGCGGCCCTCCCCATGTGGAACGCCGTACCTCGTCGTCCCAACATAGTCAAATCTCCTCCAGAACGTGACATACCATCGGACGAGCGAGCGGAAGTCGTTAGTACGCATGACCTGGCCTCGTGCCCGAACCTCGCTCGGGACGCTACAGCTTCACGTTGATCTTCGTCTGCAGGTTCCTGGGATCGTTCATCCAGTCGAAATCCTTCTCGTCCAGGTAGTCCTCGCGGCCAAGAAGCTGCGACATGCGCGTTCCGTGGGCGGCAATGAGTTCGTCCGCCGCGTGCGCATAGTTCTCGCCCGGCCGCATCAGGAGCCGCGTGTAGACGGCGTGCAGCACGGCCCGCTCGCCCGGGAGCGTGCGCGGCCAGTTGCCGTGCCAGATGCTGCCGTCCCAGACGATGATGGAACCGGCCGGGCACTCGATCGCGATTGCGCACGATAGGTCGGCGGCTTCCTCCTCGCGCGGATGGCGGCGCAGCACCTTGGTGCCCGGAATCACCAACGTGCCGCCCGCTGCCTTCGTACTCTCGTCGCAGGCCCAGCACGCCACGATCATCATGTTGTGGTCCGGGAACGGCGCCGGGACCAGGGCCTGATCCGCGTGGACATGCATGGCCGGGGCGCCCTCGCCGCGCACGGTGGTGGTGAGTCCATAGAGGAGAAAGCCCCGGCCGACCGAGAACTCGGCGATGGCCATGACTTTCGGATTCAGAGCCGCCTCGGCGTAGACGGGATCCTTGTCGAGTCGCATGAAGTTGGTGCCGTCGACCAGGATGCGCCGGCGTAGCCGCGTCACGAACTCCGGGTCGGCGGCGTGCTTGATGACGGTCCAGCCCTCGGCGGCGAGCTCACGGCAGTTGGCCACGAGCTCCAGCTCCTCGACCACGGGCAGGAGCACGTCGGAGATGGCGTCGGGCGGGAGCGTGTCGCTGCGCGGCGTCGTCAGGGAGTCGGACATGGTTTCATCGGCTCCCGCCACCGGCGCCGGGTCATGGGCCAATCCGCTTCCTTGCCGAGCCGTCAATCAGCGACGCACGCGAAGCTGCCGGCATCGTCCGGATCCCCGGAACCGTCGTACTGCGCGTACTGGGGATAGGGGCAAAGTGGCCGGGTGAACTGGTTGGCGCCCGCTTCCGCGCCCGCCTCCAGGATCGCTTCGCTCCAGCTCACGAGCCGACCGCCGATGGCTATCTGGCCTTCCATGAACGTGAAGTTGCCGGGATGCCGGGCGATGATCCTGTCCGGGGCCACATCGTCCTCGACCCAATCCATGATGGCCTGGATGTAGTCCGCCGCCCAGGCACCCGGCCCGCCCAGACAGTGCACCATGCCCGGCACCATGAACACGCGCATGAAGTCGTCCACGGCGTCGGGGCCGTTCAGCCGCAGGGCTTCCTCGTAGAAATCCTCGAGGGCCTTGGCGCGGCAGGGCATGTCGTGCCAGCCGTTGTAGACGATCAGCTTGCCGCCGCGCGCCATGAACCGGCCGAAGTCCGGCGGCGGGAGATGCACCGCGGCCGCAGCCTCCGCCAGATCCGCCATCCCTGTCACCGTATCGAACGCATCCAGGCTGAATCCCGCCTTTCGATGCAGGATTTCCACCGCCACCTGCGACGTCAGTTCGTTGGCGGTCGTGTCCAGGAAGTCGACCGGTCCCGTGACCCAAAGCTGGAAATCCCCGCCGAGTTCCGCCCCCGGATAGACGCCCGGCACCACCACCTCACCCGACGCGTCGGTCAGCCCCTTGTAGATGCCCCGCGCCGTCTCGATCTGACCTTGGGTGAGACAGCCTTCGGTCCCGCCCGCCGCGCATTCGAGCTTGTCGAGCCCAAGCACGTCCACCGTGCATTTGCGCGGATCGCCGATGAGGCCGTCGGCCAACCCGTCCAGCATGTCGCATGCCCGCAGCGTATTGGCTTCGAGCACCGCCACGTCGTCCAAGGTCAGCGGGTGCCGCTGCTGCCTGCGCGCGTTCTCGATGGCCAAGGCGATCAGACCCGTGACGAGGTCCACCGCCGGCGCCCCGGCGATGATGCCGTCGAAGTCCTCCGGGTAGCGCAGCGCCTCCATCAGGGCACCATGGCCACCCTTGGAACAACCCCACAGGTAGGCGTGCTCGACCTCACGGCCATGAAATGCGGCCACGACCCGCTTGGCCAGCACGGCGGTCAGGTGGTTCGACCGGAAGCCGAAGTCGATCTTGGCCTGGTCGTTCCGGTAGAAGCCCGGATTGTTCGAGCCCTCGTGCCCCGAGTCCGTGGTCGCCATGGCGAACCCTTCGTCCAGGAGGCTCGTGGTGTCGCCGATCTCGCCGGCAAGGCCACCAGGCGCGAGGTACATGAGGCGTCCCGACCAACCCTCGAGCGGCATGGTGACCCGGAACCGGATCGTGCCGTCGATGGTGCCGTCCACCCGGCAATGGGCCGCCACGTCGGCCGACGCCTCGACGAGCACGCCCGGACTCACCGCATGGCTCTCGTCGCTCAGTTGGTACAGGCGATCACACCGGGTCTGGGGAGAGTCCGCGGCCACGTCGGCGAGCGTCGCGGCGGACAGCGCCATCCCCACGGTCATCGCAAGGCACAAGCGTCCCCTTGTCTTCATCTTGGCTACCTCCGCCCGATCACTCGGCGAACCCCGCCACCTGCTTCACCAGCGCCTTGATCGCGATGGCGTTGACCTCGCCGAGCCGCTCTACGGTGGGCCCCACGACGCTGATGTCGCCCAGCTCGGCCAAGGCCACGTGGACGTCGTCGTGTCCGTCGGCCCCCATCATGTCGTCGAGCCAACGCTGGACGTTGGCGTACTTCGAGAAGTCGTAGAGGTTCGTGAACTCCGGCCGGAGCTGGCCGAGGTCTCCGTAGGCGGCGAGGTCCGCGATGGTGAGGCCGTCGCCGCCGATGAACCGGGATTTCGCCAGTGGACCGGTGTCCAGCGCTCCGAGCGCGTACTCCGTCGCCGCTTTCGCGCCGCCCACGATGTGCTCCGGGATCTTTAGGTCTTGCCGGAAGGCCGGCGCGATGTAGCCGATCGAGGCCTGGCGGACGCTTTGGTGATGGAAGTGGAGGTACCAGTCGACCTTCGCCGCCGCCCGGGGGTCTGCCGGATAGAGGTCGTCCCAGCCGTTGGTGCGCGCGAGGTAGCACATGATCGCGTTGGATTCCCCGAGCACGAAGCCGGTGTCCGGCTCCTCGATGCACGGCATCGTCCCGCCCGGATTCATGGCCAGGAAGCTCGCGTGCCGGGTGCCGTCCTCCGCCGGGGAGCCGGGGACCTTGGGCGAGAGCTGGAACGGCTTGCGCTTGCGGACCAAGGCCCAGAGTACGGCCCGAACCGGTTGTGAAAGGGGAACGCCGTGAACGATCAATGCTGCCATGTGCTATGCCTTCCTGTTGACCGCGGTCCGTGGAACGCGGCGGGGAATCGTCAGGTCGCCGCGAGGGCGACCGTTTCGCGAAGGATACTCGCCGCCAAGTCGCGGCCGACCCGATCGCCGGAGGCCGTGAACCCGCCAATCGCGCGCCGGTCACCGAATACGACGATGTGGGAGAGGCCTTCCGGGCCCGCAACGACGTCGGGCTGCGGACCCGGTTCGTTCAGCCAAGCGTCCCCGAGGCTGCGACGTGATGTCCCAACGACGCAGGAGCCCTCCACGACCGCATGGAACACCTCCGTGCCCACCGACCCCGTCGGGAAGGCGGGGGCGCCCGGCTCGCAGCGGAGCAGCGCGAGGACCGGACCGGCTGTCAGTTCACCGAGCAGCGACGTCGCAAGCCGCACGCCCGGCACGGCTTCCGTCCACGAGTCCGAGTCCTCGAACCCCGTGTCAAGGTGTCCATGTTTCGTCTTGCCAAGGGTCGTGTGAATCGCCGGAGCACCCGGGCAGGGGTCGCACAACTCGAAGCCGTACGCGTCCGCCAACGCACGGGCGCCCGCGTCCGCCCCCGCCTGGAACTCGTGATCCGGATCCACGAATCGAATCGGGGAGCCGCGGCGATCCGCGAACATAATGATCCCGAACCCGCCGTCGGGACCCCAGGCCAGGTTGTCTCCCGCATAGGGAACGCCCCCGTCCTGAAACCGGAACTCACCCGGGCCGTAGGCATACCTGCCCATGTTCGTGGTGCCCCGGATCGTGATCCGCCAGTTGTCGGAGGCGTGCCCGTGGGCCGGCGCGCGCGGCATCTCCTCCGGCTCGGGAGGCCGGCTCGTGAGTTCGATCAGGGGCCCGCATTCCGGGTCGCCGATCAGGAGCGCCAAGTCCTTGCCGCCCGAGAAGTCGACCCACGCCTCCGCTTCACGGAACGAGAACGAGGTCGTCGCCTCGTGGGGCCAAGCGCCCTCTTTACCGATCACCGTCATTCGTGGCTCCCCCAAGCTTGTCGCGGGTCTTGGTCTCGAAGTCCGAGGCATCGTGCCGCTCGATGAGTTGGTCCTCGGGCCCGCCGAAGACGCCGTTGACCATCCGCCCGCGGCGGACCATTTCCCGTCCCCCAATCAACTCCGACCACCGCCCGAGGTGTTCGTAGGTATGCGCCTCCAGAAACTCGGCCGACTGGTAGGCCTCGTTGCTCACGACGGCGCCGTACCAGGGCCAGATGGCCATGTCGGCGATCGTGTAGGCATCCCCGATCATGTACTCGCGTTCGGCGAGGTTGCGGTCGAGGACGTCGAGCTGCCGCTTCACCTCCATCGTGAAGCGGTCGATCGCGTACTCGATCTTGACCGGGGCGTAGGCGTAGAAGTGCCCGAAGCCGCCACCGAGGAACGGCGTCGACGCCATCTGCCAGAAGACCCAGTTCAGGCACTCGATGCGGGCCCGGGGTTCCGTCGGCAGGAAGGCCCCGAACTTCTCGGCCAGATAGAACAGGATCGCGCCGGACTCGAACACGCGGATCGGCGGGTCGGCGGAGTGGTCCATCAGGGCAGGAATCTTCGAGTTCGGGTTCGCGTTCACGAAGCCGCTCCCGAACTGGGCGCCCTCCATGATGTTGATGAGCCAGGCGTCGTACTCTGCCCCTTCGTGGCCTAGGGCGAGTAGCTCCTCCAGCAGGATGGTGACCTTCACGCCGTTCGGCGTGCCGAGCGAGTAGAGCTGAAGCGGATGCTTGCCGACCGGGAGGTCCTTCTCGTGGGTGGGGCCCGCGGTCGGCCGGTTAATGCTCGCGAAGGCGCCCCCGCTCGGCTTGTCCCACTTCCAGACCTTGGGAGGCGTGTACTCGGACGTGGCGCTCATCTACCGTTTCGCGTTGTTCTGCGTCGGTATGCCGAGCGCAGGATCGAACCCGCCGGCGCTATACAGGAAATCCTCCCGGCCGAGCAGTTGCGACATCCGCTTCCCGTGACGCTCGATCAAGTCATCCGCATGGGCGCTGTAGTCCTCGACCGGCCGCATCATCAGTCGCGTGTAGGCGACGTGGCAGACGACCCGCTCGCCCTCGGTTTGACGCGGCCAGTTCGCGTGCCAGATGTTGCCGTCCCACATCGCCACGGAGTTCGGGGGGGCCTTGATGGCGATGGCCCCGGCCTTGGCCTCGGTCTCCTGCGCGTTGGGATGCCGGCGCAGATTGCCGCTACCCGGAATCACCAGGGTGGCGCCGCTCGCCTTGTCGTAGCCGTCCGGCGTCCAGCACGCGGTCAGCAGCGTGTTGTGCGCGGGAAAGGGCGCCGGGAGCCAACTGCTGTCCGCGTGGAGCCGGATGCTGTACGACCCTTGCGGCATGATGCTGGAAGCGATCTGCGTAATCAGGAAACCGCGCCCGACGGAGAACTCGGCCATGGCCATGATCTTGGGATTCAGGGCCGCCTCGGCGAAGACCGCGTCCTTGGCGAGCAGCATGTTCGCGCCGCGAATCTCCCCTTCCGGCTCGGAGGAGATCTCCTTGATCTTGGCGCGCAGCCGCTGGTTGAACTCCTCCGGCGCCACGTCCTCTACGACCGTGAAGCCCTCCATCGCGAGCTGCCGGCAGTTCTCCCTGAGCCCCAGTTCGTCGACCACGGGCGCCAGCTCGTCGGAGATGGCGTCAGGCGGCAGCGTGTCGTAGAGGATTTCCGGTTCGGCTATTGCTTGCGCTTCGCTCATGGCGCCTCCTGTCGTTTCTCTCGCCCGCTACGTCGTGAGTCCGTGGCGCAGCAGGGTACCGGGGGTCGCACCCGTGCACTCGCCGTCCTCGAAGGTGACCTCGCCGTTGACGATGGTCTGCCGGTAGCCCTCGGCCTTCTGGGCCAGCCGCCAGTCGTCCGCCGGAAAGTCGTGGATCCGCTCCCGGGGCAGCACGCGCAGCGCGTCGTAGTCGTAGACGAGGATGTCCGCCGGGGCGCCCTCGCGCAGGAAGCCGCGGTCGGTGAACCCCGCCGCCATGGCCGAGTAGCCCGAAAGCCGCCAGTGCGCCTGTTCGAGGTCCATCAGCCCGTGCTCGCGCACCAGACGGCTGATGAAGTCGGTGGGGTAGCAGCCGAGGGTCAGGAACTTCATGTGGGCGCCGCCATCCGAGATCCCGGGCAGCACGAACGGCGCGTTGATGACTTCGCGCATGGCCTCCGGGTCGTTTCTCGGGAACTCGCGGAAGAACACCGTCCTCAAGTCCTCCGAGATGGCCAGGTCGAGCATGGCGTCGATGGGATGCTTGTTCTCGCGTTGCGCGACCTCGCCCACCGTGTAGCCTTCGAGCGCCCGCCCCGCCTCCGTCCTGCCCTCCGCGATCCACATGTCGGGGATGGCCAGGAAGAGACCCCCGGAGCCGGCCTTCGTGGCCGCCACCGGATCGACCTTGCGCAACTCGGCGTACTGGTCGAAGTCGGCGCGGATCGCCTGGCGTAGTTCCGGGTCGTTCATCTTCTTCATGCGCTCGGCGACGTCGCCGAGGGTCACCGCGCGCCAGGAGGGGATCGCGTCGAACAGGTTCCAGTCGTCGAGGGAGAACTGCTCGTCCATGTCGCAGGTGACCGCGTGGCCGAAGATGCGCTTGCCCTCGGCGTTGCTTTCCTCGAGCCAGTTCAGGCGATCCTTGTAGGACCCGTAGGTGTTGCCGTGCTGGTCGCTCTGCAACACCAGCGCGTTCCAGATCACCGGGCGGCCACTGACCTCGGCGACCTGCTCGAAGAGCTCGGGCGCCGCACCGATCATCTGGACCACGCCCCTGCCCTTCTCGCGGAGCACGCCGGCGAAGGCGAGCAGGTCGTCCGGCGCCATCACGTCGGTGATCATGGGCGTGCCGTCGTAGTCCCGCTGCACGCTGTTCTCGCCCAGGATCTGCGCGGAGAACCCGCAGGCGCCGGCGTCCATCGCCTCCGAGAGGATCGCGCACATCCGCTGCTGCTCGTCGGCGGTCGCGGCTCGCCCCTTGGCGTCCTGGCCCATCACCCAAGTCATGAGCGGAGCGATGCCCATGTACGCGAGCACGTTCACGCCCTTGGGCGTGCGTTCGATGCTGCCGAGAAACTCCGGAAAGGTGACCCAGTCCCAGGGCATGCCCGCCGCCATCGTGGTGGCGCGCACGGCTTCGTTGCGCTCGAGGGTCAGCATCGCACGCTCGCGGTGCTCGGGCGCCACCGGGGCGAAACCGAAACCGCAGTTGCCGATCACCACCGAGGTGATCCCGTGCCAGCCCGACATGGTGCAGTAGGGATCCCAGAAGATCTGCGAGTCGAAGTGCGTGTGGAGGTCCACGAAGCCCGGCGCGACGATCAGGTCCTTCGCGTCGATGACGCGCTTCGCGTGCGACTCGGACAGTCCCCCGCCGATCTGGGCGATGCGGCCGTCGGCGATCGCGACGTCGCCGGTGAACCGGGGCGTGCGTTGGCCGTCGATGATGGTTCCGCCCTTGATGAGCAAGTCATACTTGGGCATGCGATCCTCCACGGGACGTACCGAAAGAACACTGGATAACAGAGGCAGGCTATCGTGTCTAGCGCGACGGGGGTACAAGGAACGGTTGCGAGCGGTTTCGAGCGGGTGCGGGACGCCTTCGCCGAGAACTTCGAGCAGCGCGGCGAGGTCGGGGCCGCCTTCAGCCTCTATCACCGGGGCGAGATGGTGGTCGACCTCTGGGGCGGCGTGGCGGACCCGACCAGCGGGCGCCCCTGGGCGGAGAACAGCCTACAGGGCGTCGCATCGACGACGAAGGGCGCCACGGCGATCTGTGCGCTGCTCCTTGCCCAGCGCGGCGAACTCGACATGGACGCCCCGGTGGCCCGGTACTGGCCGGAGTTCGCCGCCGCCGGCAAGCAGGACATCCCGGTGCGCTGGCTGCTCACCCACCAGGTCGGATTGCCGCTCTTCGACAACCCGCTTACCGTCGAGGAGGCCCTCGCCTGGAACCCGGCCGTCGAAGCACTCGCCGCGCAGCGCCCGGTATGGGAGCCAGGGACCGCGCACGGCTACCACGCCATTACCTACGGGTGGCTCGTCGGTGAAGTCGTACGACGGATCACGGGGCGGAGCCTCGGCACGTTCTTCGCCGAGAACGTCGCGGGTCCGCTCGGCCTCAATTTCTGGATCGGCCTGCCCGCGAGCGAGCATGGGCGCCTGTCCCCGATGCTCGGGGAGGAAGTCGAGGACGTCGACCTCGACAGCCTGCCGGAATCGATGCGCGAGGTGATGGCCCAGTTCGAGGACCCGGACTCGCTGCAGTCGAGGGCATCGAACATCACGACGACACCCTTGCCCGTCGACACCCCGGCGTTCTACGAAGCCGAGTTCCCGGCGGCGAACGGCGTCACCGATGCGCGTTCCCTGGCCCGCATGTACGCCTCGGTCATCGGCGCCGGCGTCGACGGCATCCGGCTCCTGAACGACGAGACCATCCGGCTCGCGACCACGGAACAGTGCGTCGGCCGGGACAAGGTCATCTTCGCGACTACCCGCTTCGGGCTCGGTTTCGCGCTGCATATGGGGCCCATCAACCTCGTGAACGAAGGCGCGTTCGGGCACGGCGGGGCCGGCGGCTCGCTCGGCTTTGCCGACCCGGTTGCGGACATCGGTTTCGGCTACGTGATGAACAAGATGCAGCCGTACCTGGAGGACCCCCGCCCGGCCGCGCTGATCGCGGCGGTGCACGAGTCGCTGTAGCGCCCCGCGGTTTGCCCTACCCGATGGCCCGGCCGTAGCCGTTGCGTTGCCTGCAAGCCTAAGAGTACATTGCATGCGTCATGAGCATGCAGTACACCATCCGCTCCGTCCCCGACGCGATAGATCGCGCCGTCCGGCGTCGCGCCAGGCAAGAGGACAAGAGCATGAATGCCGTCGTTGTCGAAGCGCTCGCGCGAGGCCTGGAGATCGAGGTGGGATCGGTCGAACACACCGACCTCGATTATCTGATCGGCACCTGGCAGGAAGACCCGGCATTCGATCTGGCCGTTGCCGACTTCGAACGCATCGATCACGACGCGTGGAGGTGAACGTCGCGCTCGACACCAACGCCTACAGCGACTTCATGCGCGGTCGCGACAATCGGGTCCGCGTCGTGCGAGCGGCGCGTTCCATCGTCCTGCCCGTCATCGTGCTGGGCGAGCTGCGGGCGGGCTTCGTCGCGGGCCACCGGGAGTCGGCCAATGCCGCCAACCTACAGCGATTCTTGGCCAGCCCGCGGGTGTCGGTCCTATCGCCTGATGAACAGACCGCGCATCACTACGCGCAGCTTCACGCTCAACTACGGGAGCGAGGGGCGCCCATACCGACGAACGACCTTTGGATCGCCTCCCTGGCCGTCCAGCACGACCTGGTTGTCTGCACTTCGGATCGACACTTCCGGAATCTGCCGCAGGTCGTGACATGCTGAAGGTGTTCTGAACACCCTCGACCGCGAGGAACCAGAGAACGACTGTGACGGAGAACGCGAACCAAGCAGCGTCGCCAAAGGGATACCAGGGAGACTGGCAGCGTCTGCGCAATCTGGCGGAAGACGCCCCGGAACTCGCATGTCGGCTGGCGGGGCTCGGCGAGGGGGAGTCGCTCGCGACCGTCCACGACTCGGCTGCCGGCAAGGACGTGGGTTACTCGCGCGCGATCGTGGGCACCGATGCGATTCTCCACGCGTTCATGCCCGCGTTGCACGCGGCGTACGGACCGTCGTTCTACGAGGGTGGCTGGCTCGACTACCGGGACCGCGCACCCGTGTACGGCGGCGACGAGGTCCGCGTGACCGCGGTTCCGGAGGACGACGGACGCGTGGCACTCGGCATGGAGGACCGGGACCTGAAACGATGCGCGGAGGGCCGCGCCGGCCTCGGGGAATCCACGCCGCCGACGCGGGAGAACGACCCGGCTGTCCTTCCCGAGCTGCCGTTCGGAGCGGTCGTCACCCAGGGTGAACTCTGTCCCGATGCGGGCCTCATCGCCGCGTTCCTCGACGCCTGCGGACAGGATCCCTTGTACGGCTCGGCGTCTCCCTGGGGTCCGCCGGTCGTCCCGCCGACGATGGCGCTCTATCGCATCATCTCCGACTTCGGGGCGCCCCTGGACGCGATGTTGGGGGAGGGCTCGTCCGCCAGGATGGTTGTCTCCGCCGTCTCCCTGCGTAGTCATCGCCCGGTTCTCCAGGGGAGGCGGTACACGAACACGGGCATGATCGGCGCCAAGGGGCGCGGGCGGCGCTTCCCCTACTTCATGTTCCAGGTCGCCGTCGACGATCCGGCTGGCGGGCCCTGCCTCGAGGTGGGGATGCGCGTGACGTACCTCCCGCCCGAGCGCCGGATCGGCGACGAGTAGGCAGTCCGTCGGGACTGGCAAGTTCGAGCCAAGTAGAGGTTGGGGATGGAATCAGCGCTCAGCGGAATCAAGGTGGTCGAACTGGGGATCGCGATCCAGGGACCGGCCGCAGGCATGTACCTGGCCGAGCACGGCGCCGAGGTAATCAAGATCGAGACCCCGGTCGGGGAGGAGAACCGCCATCACTTCGGGTACGGGAAGTCCCTGCCCAAGGCCGTCCCGGCGCCGCAATTCGTGGCGAATAATCGCGGCAAGCGGCTGATGACCCTCGACGCGAAGGGCGAACGCGGCCGCGAGGTTATGCGCCGGCTGATCGCCAAGGCCGACGTATTCCTGACCAACTACCGCGAGAACGCCCTCAACCGGCTCGGGCTCGGCTATGAGGAACTGCACCGGCTGAATCCGCGATTGATCTACGCCATCGCCAGCGGCTTCGGTTCGAGGGGTCCCGTTGCCGATCGCGCGATGCTCGATCCCATGGCGCAGGCCCGCGGCGGACTGGCGAGCGTGACCGGAAGCCCCGACCGGCCGCCGTCTCTCGCGGGTGCCGCGCTGGCCGATACCACGGGCGCCGCCCAGCTCATCGTCGGGATTCTGACCGCGCTCGTGGCCCGTGAACGCCTTGGAGTCGGGCAGCGCGTGAGCACGTCGAGCTACGGTGCGCAACTCTGGCATCAGGCGTTCGAGCTGACGTATACGAGCATGACCGGTTACGTTCCCCAGAGTACCGACGGGATCCATCCGCTCGCGCCGGGTGGCAGCTCGGGGGTGTTCCGCACTGCGGACGGGGGTGCGGTTGCCTTCCTCGATACGCTGTCCCCGGAGGTCTGGGCCGAGTTCTGCGAGGTCGCCGGGAAGCCGGAACTGGCACGGGAAACGCGCTGGGACAGCGCCTACAAGCGGCTTGCGGAGGACGATCCGGCCGAGCTGCGCTCCCAGGTGGCCGAGATGTTCGCAAGCCGGACCGCCGCGCAATGGGAAGCATTCTTTTCCGATCCGTACCTGATGTTCCAACGGGTCTTCGACTATGCGGACGTTCTGAACGATCCGCAGGCGATCGAGAACGGGTATGTCGGCGAGATCGAGCTGCCCGAAATGGGGAGAACCAGGGTGATCGGAAACACGATCGAACTCAGCGAGACTCCCGCCGAAGTCAAGCCGCTCGCCTGCGAGTTGGGCGCGCACACCGAAGCGATCCTGCTCGAGTACGGCTACAGCCCCGCCGAGGTGAGCGACATCCTCAAAGAGACCGAGGAAGCCAAGAGCCGCGAGTTCCAGTCCGGCGGCCTCCAGTTCGGGTCCGACGACTAGGCACCGTTCCGGAATGAGCGCGCCCGTTACCGAGCGCGGTCGGCAACCGCCCGTCGGGGGCGGCGCCTTCTACGGCTGGTGGATCGTGGCCGCCACGTTCGTGATCGGCTTCCTCGTCGCGGGAGGCACGGTCAACGCCCTCGGCGTCCTAGTCAAGCCGATCGCCGGGAGCCTGAACGTGGGCCGGGCGGAACTCGGCGCCGTGGTCACGGTGAAGCTCACCGTCAACGCGCTGCTGAGTCCATGGGTCGGCGCGCTGCTCGCGAGGCGTTCCATTCGAGGGATCATGCTCGTCGGCGCGGCCGCCGCGGGGCTCGGTCTGGCGACGGCGGCATTCGCGCAGTCGCTGTGGCCGATTTACCTGGGTCTGGGAGTCCTGGCCGGCGTGGCCAGTACCGCGGCGTTGTTTCTGCCGTGCATCGCCCTAGTCTCCAACTGGTTCGACCGACTGCGCGGGCGGGCACTCGGACTCGTCACGCTGGGGCCGACCCTCTCGGGTGCCGTGATCCCCGTGGTGCTGTCCCTGCTCGTCGACGACGTTGGATGGCGCGCCAGCCTGCTGCTCGCGGCCGCGGTAGCCACGGTCATTCTGCTGCCCGTGATCTGGTTCTTCGTGCTGGACCGTCCGGAGGACTGCGGCCAGCTTCCCGACGGCGATCCGGAAGTCTCGCGCGCTCCGGAGGCAGAGGCGGACGAGTCCTGGACCATCCGGCGGGCCGTGCGTTCGCGCGACGTCTGGCTGGTGGTCGGCACGATCGGGACGGCCAACTTCGCGGTGGTCGCGCTGCTGGTGCACCTGATCCCGTACGCGACCGACACCGGACTCAGCGGCGAGCGAGCCGCGCTGGTGTTCTCGGTGATGACGCTGATGGGAGCGCTCGGCGGGCCCCTGTTCGGCACGCTCGCCGACTATCTTTCCATCAAGCGCCTGCTGATCGCCTCCATGCTGTGCCAGTTCGCAGCCGTGGTGCTGTTCGCCGAACTTGAGGGCCAACTGGGGCTCTCGCTCGCCGCTGGCACACTGGGCCTCGGCTTTGGGGGACTCATGCCGCTCGTGACCCTGGCGGTCGGACGGATGTTCGGCGTGGGGTCCCTGACGCGCATCATGGGCCTCGCCACTCCGCTCTCTCTACTCTTCTACGCCCCGGCCGCTCCCCTGACGGGCTACCTGTACGACACCCAGGGAGACTATGCGCTGGCGTTGCAGGTGCTGCTGGTCGCTCCCCTGTTTGCGATCGCGTTCCTGTGCTTCCTGAAGATCCCCCGGGCGCGCGATTGACACGCCACCGCCGCGCGTGCAGCCTACTTTCAATGTAGTCCCGTTCACGTAGTTCTCAGGAGAGAGGACATGAGCAGTCTCATGCGTATGCACCGCCCCCTGTTCGCTTCCCTCGCGGTCTCCGCCGCCCTCGCAACCGCCGTCTGCGTGCCGGCCAGCGCCGAAGAGACCGGCGTCGAAGAGAGAGGCGTCATCGCCGGGCTAGAGCAGAACATCGTCGACTCCCTGTCCCGACTGTTCTTCGACGGCGACAAGCTGGACAACTACGAGCTTGGATTGAAGGCGACGCTATGGGGCGGCCGGGCCACGGTCCTGGCCTCCGCCTACTACCTTGACTGGAAGGACATGCTCGTCTACGTCAACGACCCCGCCATCGCGCCGGGAGGCGACAGTCACAACGTGAACAGCGGGGGCGCCGAGATCACGGGGTTCGAGCTGGAGGTGAACGTTTTCGTCACCGACCGGTTCAGCGTACGGCTTGCGGCCGACGTCAACGCTAGCGAGGTCACCGAGGTCGGGGTGCCCTACCAGAACGCCGAGGACGGCAACGAGCTGCGGTACGCCCCCAACAACAGCGCATCCATCGCGCTCGACTATTCGGTGCCCGTCGCCGACAACTGGTCGCTGGACCTGCATCTGGATCATGCCTGGGTAGCCGAGCAGTTCGCCGACTCGCAGAACATGGTCATGGTTCCCAGTTACAAGAAGGTGAACGGCCGCGTCACGTTGCGCCGCGCCGATCAGAAGTGGCGCATCGCCCTCTTCGGCACGAATCTCGCGAACGACGAGATTCTGCGCGGCCGGGACCTCCTGGCGACGATGTACTGGTTCAACCCGCGCCAGATCGGGCTGGAAGTCGGCTACCAGCTATAGGCACACGCCGTCACCACGGCTGACAGGCTGGGGTCCTGTCAGCCGGGATGCGTCTGTAGGCCGCCGTCCACCCGGATGAGCTGACCGGTGATGTACCGGGACGCCGGCGCGCACAGGAAGCCGACGACCTCCGCCAGTTCCCGCGGCTGCCCGTAGCGTTCGAGCGTTCCGTCCTCGACGAGCCACGACTCTTGCAGGGAGTCGGCGGCGATGCGGAGAAACCGCTCGGTAGTGAAGCCGCCCGGCACGGCGCAGTTGACGTTGATGTTGTGCGGGCGGAGCTGTTCGGCGAGACATCGCGTGTAGTGGTGCAGCGCCGCCTTCGCCACGGCATAGGTCCCCTGCTTCCATGCGGCACCGCTGAATCCGGCGATGCTGCCGACGGTGACGATCTTGCCGGCCTTGCGCTCCATCATCTCCGGCGCGACCTCGCGGCAGCACAGGACGGCGCTCATCAGGTTGCGGTCCAGTACGCGTTGCAGGTCGTCGAGCGAGATGTTCAGGCAATCGTCCGTTGCCGGCATGCCGGCCACCCCAACGCCCGTGCCCCCCGTTCCGATATTGCCTCCGGCGCAGCACACGAGCACGTCGATCTGGCCCCATCGCCGACGAATCTCGTCGGCCACGCGCCGGACCTCGGCTTCCTCGGTGATATCCCCCCAGGCCGCCAACGCCTCGCCCCCGGCGGCCGCGGCAACGTCGTCGGCGACCTGCTGCATGGACTCGCCTTCGCCGAAGGTCTTGGGGCTATCGGGGCGGGTTCCATGCACGGCGACCTTCGCGCCGAGCCGGCACAGTTCCTCCGCCATCACGCGCCCCAGGCCCCGTGACGAGCCGGTGACCCAGGCGACCTGCCCTGCCAGCGGTCGTTCCTGTTCCATGGTGTTGTCCTCCATCGGTCGGTCTGCGGGAAAAGGTCCAAGAGGGCCGATGCTATGCTGAAAGGACAGCGTATCCCCACGCTCGTGCCAGGAGGCCTCCCATCGCCCGCGAGTCGGAATTCAGCAGCCGGTACCTGTGGTACGCCCTGAGTCTGCTGTTCGCCGCGAACCTGTTCAACTACATGGACCGGATGGTCATCTCGGTCGTGCTGCCGCTCATCAAGGCCGACCTGAACCTTTCCGATACACAGCTCGGCGTCCTCACCGGCATCGCCTTCGCAGTGTTCTACGCCACCTTCGGCATTCCGATCGCGCGCTGGGCGGATCGGGGCACGCGGCGGACCATCGTGTCCCTGGCCATCGCCGTCTGGTCGGCCATGACCGTGCTGTGCGGCATGGCGCAGAACTTCGTGCAGATGATGCTGGCGCGGTTCGGCGTGGGCATCGGGGAGGCCGGCTGCGTGCCGCCCTCCCATTCGATGATCGCCGACTACTTCCCGACGGAACGGCGCGCCACCGCGCTCGGCATTCACACCTCCGGCGCGACCCTCGGCATCGTGGGCGGGCTCGTACTGGGCGGCTACATCGCCGAGACTTGGGGCTGGCGCTGGGCGTTCTTCATGCTTGGCGCGCCCGGTCTGTTGCTCGCGATCGTGACGCAGCTCACGTTGCGCGAGCCGACCCGGGGAGCGTACGAGGAAGCCGCCGTGGACGCACCCCAGCCGCCGCTCCGGGAGGTGCTGCGCTACTTCGCGCGGCGCTCGTCCTACGTACACCTGGTGATCGTCTTCGCGATGGGCTCCTTCGCCGCGTTCGGCATCCAGATGTGGCTGCCGAGCTTCTATGTCCGGAGCTTCGGCATGTCGACGGCGGAAGTGGGCTTCTACTTCGGCATCGCGTTCGGCCTCGGCTCGGCCATCGGCACCCTCGGCGGGGGCTACGTCGCCGACTGGATGGGCAAGGGCGACATGCGCAGGCCCTTGCTGATCCTCGGCGTCGGCGCCTCGGCGATGACGCTGCCGCTCAGCCTCGGCGTGCTGCTCTCGCCCTGGGCGGCGCTGGCGCTGTCGCTGAACCTCGTCTCGAGCACCATCGGCGGCCTCGCCAACGGGCCACTGTTCGCGGCGATCCAGTCGGTGGTGGACAACCGCATGCGGGCCATCGCCGTGGCGATCCTGATGTTCTCGTCGAGCATGATCGGCGTGGGACTCGGGCCGCTGTTCGCCGGCATGCTGAGCGACGTGCTCGCGCCGCGCTTCGGGGACGATTCGTTGCGCTACTCGCTGGTCATCCTGAGTTGCCTCGGCGTGTATCCCATCGTGCATCTGTGGCTGGCCGTGCGGGCGTTGCCACGGGACGCCGAGATGACGGCGAGGGAGGCCGTTGCGGCAGGCTAAGCGTCCGGCTCGACGATGATGCGTGCGCCGCAAACGGTAACGGATTGCCGCTCCTTGCCGCGGAGTACCAGCGCGTAGAGGCCATCGCGGTCATCCAGAAAGGCCGCGACCTCCCGCGCAAACGGGCGTTCGGCACCGTTCGGGCTTACGAATTCGATGACGCCTCCGGACGGCGGCCGGCAGACGAATCCGCGCACGCCCCGCCCGTCGTCGTCCCGTGGCGCGTCGCAGGCGAGTCCGAAACCCGCTTCGTAGACCTTCCGCGCATGATCCAGGTCACGCACCGCGACGATGGCGCACATGATCCCGGAGAGACCACTCTGGCTGGCGGACGTCTCACCCGCGTAGGAGTTCACCGGATAGACCCGAATGAGTACGCCGTGAGTCGAGTTCGGATGCACGTCGCGGCCACTGGCACCGGCCATGGTCGGGAGCACGTTCAGGCCCCGGTCGGTGAGGCCCATTGCTTCCTCGTCGGGGTCGGGCGCTTCGAGCATCAACGCGAACAGACCCTCGCCCCGCCGTTCGAGAAAGCGCGACAGGCTCTGGGAGAGCGGCGCGCTGGGGTCGGCGGGCGACATCAGCTCGATGTTGCTGCCTCCTTCGGGAACGCACATGGCCAGTCTCGCGCCGAGGCTCTCGACGCTGCCGGGCAGGACCACGACCGGCATTCCGAAATCCCGGCGGAAGGTCTCGACGGCCGCGTCGAAATCGTGCATCGCGATGGCGATGCGCGGCATGCCAGTGATCATGCTGGATACCACCCCCGGCACACCACTTGATCACCGGGCGCGCGCAGTTCATGTTTCATGGTGTGATCTTACCAACTCAGGCCAGTCACCCCTTCGCTCTGCACGGCACCCTGTTCCTCGCGTCGCTCTTGGCCCTGTCCTCGGCGTCCGGCGCAGCGTGGCGCGGCACGGTCCCGTTCCTCCCGTCGGCCTCGGACCCGTTCGTCCGCCACGGGTTCGTGCGCGTGATCAACCGTTCGAGCGAGGCCGGGGAGGTCTCCCTAACCGCCTTCGACGACGACGGCGCATCCTACGGGCCGCTGACGCTCGCGCTCGGCGCGCACAAGGCGACCCACTTCAACTCGCACGATCTCGAAGCCGGCAATCCCGCCAAGGGGCTGACGGGCGCCACGGGCCCCGGGCGCGGCGACTGGCGGCTCGAACTCGAAAGCGACCTCGACATCGAGGTTCTCGCCTACCTCCGCACCCGCGACGGCTTCGTCACGGCGATGCACGACACGGCGCGTTGGTCGGACGGCGGGCTCTTCCTCCCGGTATTCAATCCCGGCAGCAACAGGAACCAGGAGAGCCGCCTGCGCTTGGCGAACCCGGGCACCGAGACCGCGGCGGTCACCATCACGGGCACCGACGACGCCGGGAAGGCGGGCGCGGGTTCGGTGTTCCTCAAGATTCCACCGGGGGCCGCCCGGACCTACTCCGCCGCCGAGCTTGAGTCCGGTGGCGGGACGGGGCTTGAAGGGCCGCTCGGCGACGGTGCCGGGAAATGGCGTCTCGCGGTCCGCTCGGAGCAGCCCGTCGTCGCGGTGGGTCTGCTCGCGAGCCCCACCGGCCACCTCACGAACCTGTCGGGCGACGGGACGGACCGCTCCACCGCCGCGTACCACTTCCGCCGCGGCCCGCTGGGCTTCGTGGCGGACTTCGCGGACTATCCCCCGGCCGACAAGGACTTCTTCCGGCTGGAGGCCGGCCACCGGTCACTGCCCGAACCGCTGGGCCCGGGCCGCGCCCTGTTCATCGGCGGCGACAACCGCAGCGCCGACCTCTTCATGTTCTACAAGGCGGAAGTCGGTGGCCTGCGGCCCGGCGCGGGCTACTTCGTCGCCCTGGAGGTCGAGATCGCGACCGACGTACCGACGGGATGCGCCGGCATCGGCGGCGCCCCGGGCGAGAGCGTGTACGTCAAGGCCGGCGCGGCCGCGATCGAACCGGTCCCGTTTCTGGAGGGAACGCACCTGCGGATGAACGTGGACATCGGCTCCCAGTCGCAGGGCGGCGAGAACGCCGTCGTGCTCGGCACCGTCGACAACGGCCGACCCTGCGAGGAGCCGCCCGTGTGGATGCTGAAGTCATTTCCGGTGCGGTCGCTGCAAGGGCCGGTGACGGCGTCCCCGGACGGCCGGATCTGGTTGCTGTTCGGCGTCGACTCCGGATTCGAGGGCCGTACCGAAATCTACTTCACCCGGGCATGGGCCACATTCATGCCGGCCCGCGCCGGGCTGGACGGAGACTGACGGATTCAGCCGCAGCCAGGGCCTTCGCGGCTGCCGATTCACCAGCGCTACGCGCAACGTCGAAGCCCGGCGATCTCCCAGGTACCGGGCCGCGCCTCGCCGGCCGGTGTTAAAGTGGCCCGGTGCAACGCCTGAAGCTGCCCATCGGCATCCAGACCTTCCGGGAGATTCGGGAGGACGGCCACTACTACGTGGACAAGACGCCGCACATCGACCGCCTGCTGAAGGGCGACAAGCACTACTTCCTGTCGCGTCCGCGGCGCTTCGGCAAGAGCCTGCTGCTGGACACGCTGAAGGAGCTGTTCGAGGGCAACGGGGAACTGTTCGAGGGCCTGGCGCTCCACGGAGACCGGGACTGGTCGGAGCACCATCCGGTGATCCGGCTGAGCTTCGGCGGCGGGCACTTCACGCAGCCGGACGGACTCCATGCGAACGTCATGGCGCTGCTGGACCGGGTGGCGCACGAGCACGCCGCCGAGCCCGCGTACGAGACCTCGCCCGAACGGTTCGACCACCTGATCCGTACCCTGCACGAGCGTGGGGGCCGGCGGGTCGCGGTGCTGGTGGACGAGTACGACAAGCCGATCCTCGACGCGCTGGAGAGCCCCGAGGTGGCCCGCGCCAACCGCGACTATCTGCGCGGCCTGTATTCGGTGGTCAAGGACTGCGACGCGCACGTCCGCTTCAGCTTCTTCACGGGCGTGAGCAAGTTCTCCAAGGTCAGCTTGTTTTCCGGGCTGAACAACCTCACCGACATCACGCTCGACCCGGAGTTCTCTGACATCTGCGGCTACACGGAGGGGGACCTCGACGCGGTGTTCGGCCCGGAACTGCCGGGCCTCGACCGGGAGCGCATCCGCGAGTGGTACAACGGCTACTCGTGGCTCGGCGAGGAGAAGTTCTACAACCCGTTCGACATCCTGCTGCTGTTCCGCACCAAGGAGTTCGAGGCGCACTGGCTGGAGACGGGGACGCCGACGTTCCTGGTGGACACGCTGTTCCGGCGCCGCGTGCGTTCGGTGGACCTCGACGGGATGCAGGCGAGCAGTGCGCTGCTGTCCACCTTCGACGTGGACGAGATCGCGCCGGAGGCGCTGTTGTTCCAGACCGGCTACCTGACCCTCCGCGGGCGGGAGCGCGTCGGGGGTAAAACGCTCTATCGGCTCGGATATCCCAACCGCGAGGTGCGGGAGGGCCTCAACGAGCAGCTCCTGCTGCGGTTGGGGCAGGACGGCACGCGCCAGACGGCGAACAGCATGCGGCTGCACCGGCTGATGGAGGCGGACGACGTCGAGGGCATGCGCGAGTTGTTCCACGCGTTCTACGCCAGCGTTCCGCACCAGTGGTACACGAACAACGACATCGCCGACTACCAAGGCTTCTACGCGAGCGTCTTCTACTCCTATTTCGCGGGCCTCGGCCTCGACGTCACGGTGGAGGAGAGCACGAACCGGGGCCGTCTCGACATGGCGGTGCGCTTCGAGGGCCGGGTGTACCTGTTCGAGTTCAAGGTGGTGGAGCAGGCCGGCGAGGGAACGGCGATGGCGCAGCTCGTGGAGCGCGGCTACGCGGACAAGTACCGTTCGCCGGGCGTGCCCGTCCACCTCGTCGGCGTGGAGTTCAGCAGCGAATCCCGCAACGTGGTGGCGTTCGAGCACGCCGCGGCGCACCGACCGCCCACTCTGTCGCCGGCCATCGCACGATAATCGCGGTTCGCCTCAAGGCGCGGCCGCCAGTTGCCGGTGCCGTCCCCCGTTGGGCCGACCTCGCCGGGTTGACTCGGGAGCGTCAACCGTGTATCTCTCATATGAGATACAGGAGACGCCGATGGCCACGAACAGCTCAATGCTACACGTCCGCATGGACAGCAAACTGAAACGGGAGGCGATCCACGCGCTGGCGGCGATGGGACTCACGGCCTCCGAAGCCGTGCGGCTGCTGTTCCACCGCATCGCGGTCGACCAAGCCTTCCCCCTGGAGTTGAAGGTGCCGAACGCGGAAACCAGAGGGGCGATGGCCGAAGTCGACGAGATGGTGAAGAGTCGCGGAGCGCGTTTCGCGAACGCGGACGAGATGTTTGCGGAACTTGAAAAAACCGCGCCCCAGTAAGCGAACCGACCTGCCGCGCCGGGTCGACTACGCCAGGAGTTTCCTCAGGGACTGGGAACGGCTTTCGCGTTCCGGGCGATACGACATGAAGCGGCTGAAAGCAGTCATGCTACAGCTGATCGAGAACGACGCCCCACTCGGCCCCGAACGGAAGGACCACCCGCTGAAGGGCGTCTGGGAGAAGTACCGCGAATGCCACGTAGGCGGAGATTTCCTTCTCATCTATCGCGTCGACAACACGGATAGTCCGAGCGGTACGGTGTACTTCACACGCGTCGGAACCCACGCCGAACTGTTCAAGTGACCGGTGCCGGAACGGCTTCGACGAACGGAAGTCTCAATCGGACCTCCCCAAAACGGCAGGGGCGCCAGTCAACTGGCCGCTTCAGCCGCAACCGAGACCCGGTCCCTCCAGCGGCAACACGAGCCCGTCACGCATGGGCGGCAGCGGCGCGGGGAAGGAAAACGCGACGCCGGGCCGCACCCACGGGATCTCCAGCCATCTGGACGCGGGAGACGTGAACGCCCATTGCACCGACGCGTAGAGCGCGGGGCCGAGGCGGAAGTTGTGGGGGCAGAGCGCAACGTTGTACAGCTCCGCTAGCGTGCTGACGCGGCGCGCCGCGGTCAGCCCGCCGATCTTCGTGATCTCGGGCTGCAGGTAGGCCAGCGCACCCGTGGCTAGCAGCCGGTCGAAGTCTTCCAGAGCGTACTCGTTCTCGCCGGCGGCCAGATCACACTCGATGGCCGCACCCACGCGGGCCATCGCGGCGTGGTCCCGCATGGGCCGCACGGGCTCCTCGAACCACGTGACGCCGAGTTCAGCGAGCCGCGTGCCCACGGCGACCGCCTCCAACGGATCGAAGTGACCGTTGACGTCCACCATGATCTTCACGGCGTCCCCGAACTCCTTCCGCAACACGGCGACCATCTCCGGGTCGATCTCGTGCAGCTTCACGGCGGTGAATCCGGCCTCCAGGGCCCGCGCCGTCTCGGCCGCCAGCCGCTCGGGATTCGCATAGCGCGGGAAGCTCGCGTACGCGGGAATACCGTCGCTCACCGGGCCGCCCAGGAGCTCGGCGACGCCGGAACCCAAGCGCTTGCCCTTCAAATCCCACAACGCCAAGTCCACGCCGGACAGGCCCATGGGGAAGATGCCCTGGTCCGCGTACCGGTAGCCCCAGTCCCACAGTTCGAACCAGAGCCGCTCGATGGCGTCGGGGTCGCGGCCGGTGAGTCTCGGCGCGAGCAAGTCGTTGATGACGGCGAGGATGGGCGATGCCGTCCGGCTGGGGCGCTCCCGGTCGGGGATGCCCCACCAAGCCTCCCCAACGCCCTCGAGGCCATCGGAATCGCGCACGCGCGCAACGACGTTGACGAGGGACTGGTCGTGTAGGAGCTCGGCGGTGACGCTCTCGATTCGCGGCATGGCAGCTACGGCGGCTGGGGTGGCTTATCGCCATTTGGCGGTGCGGACGTCCGTCACCCAGCGTTTTCCTGAGTCATTGGACAACCCCGAGAAATCTACTGAAATATCTGAGAGATGACCACCTGCGCCGGGCCCACGCCCCGCGTCAAATTGACAAGCGACACTTGACAGCCTAGGTTCCGGCAATGATTGTGTCGTTCAGGCATCGCGGGCTGAAGGCGCTCTACGAAAGCGGGAGGTCGCGGCGCGTTGCGCCCGAGCACGTTCGCAAGCTGCTGGACATACTGGCCGTCCTGGATCGGAGCCGCGGACCGCACGATGTCGACCTGCCCGGACTGGGCGTGCACCCGCTGAAGGGTGAACTCAAGGGCCACTACGCCGTCACCGTCTCCGGGAACTGGCGGGTGACCTTCCGGTTCAAGGACGGCGACGCGGTCGATGTGGACTACCTGGACTACCACTGAGGAGAAAACCACCGTGGCCATGCACAATCCCCCGCATCCCGGCGGCATCGTCAGGCGGCAGTGTCTCGAGCCGCTCGGACTGTCCGTCACCGCAGCCGCCGATCACCTCGGGGTGTCTCGACAGTCCCTGTCGGAACTGGTCAACGAGCACGCGGGCGTCTCCGTGGACATGGCGATCCGCCTCACCAAGGCGTTCGGCTCGACGCCGGAAACGTGGCTCGGCCTGCAGATGGCCTACGACCTCTGGCAGGCGCGGCACCGTATCGACGATATCAAGGTCGAGCGGATCGAGGCGGCATGAGCCCGGCCCACGCAGCGCCTCGGGTCCCCAGCATCCTTCTGGCGCTTCTCGGCTCGACGTGCTGACGGGTGGATAGTGGAGCTCAAGAATCTCATTGTCGACGACCAGCAAAGCGGGGTCTTCCGCGTCCACCGCTCGTCCATGACGGCACCAGACTTGTTCGAGCGGGAACGGCAACGGATCTTCGACCGCTGCTGGATCTACGTCGGGCACGAGTCCGAAGTCGAGCACCCCGGCGACTACCGCCGGCGGACCGTGGCGGGCCGGCCGCTTTTGTTCGTCCGCAGCCGCGACGGCCGAATTCGCGTGTTCCTGAACACCTGCCCGCATCGGGGTGCCCAAATCTGCCGCCACGACGCCGGGAACGCGGACGTGTTGCGGTGCCCCTATCACGCTTGGTCCTTCAACACCCAAGGGCAACTGATCGGCGTGCCGCGGGAAGACGCCTATGGTCCTTCCTTCGACCGGACCGCCCTGGGCCTCAGGGGGCCGCCAAGGGTGGACAGCTACCGCGGCTTCCATTTCGTCAGCTTCAATCCGCAAGTCGAGGACCTCGTCAGCTACCTCGGCGGGGCCAGGGAATACCTCGATCTGGTCGTGGATCAGGCCGAGCAAGGGATGCGCGTGGTGTCCGGCTCCAACCGGTACGCCATCAAGGCCAACTGGAAGCTCTTGGTCGAGAACTCCATGGATGCGTATCACCTAGTCTCGACACATCGGGCCTACGTGGACTACCTCACCGGCATCGGCACCGACGACAGCGGGCAGACGATGGCCACCCGGCCGCCTGGACGCGCCCGCGCCTTGGGCAAGGGACACGCCGTGGCGGAGAACGTACCCTTGAACGGTCGGCCCATCGCCCACTGGCATCCGGTGTTTGGCGAGGAGGCCAGGGCGCCGATGGCCAGGGTTCGCCAGCGGCTGGCGGAGCGGCACGGGGAGGAACGTGCCCGAAGGATCGCCGAGACGTCGCGAAATCTGCTCATCTATCCCAATCTGCTGATCCTGGACTTCGTCGCGGTCGCGATCCGGTTTGTCGAGCCCTTGGCCCCGGACAGGATGGCGGTGACGGCGTGGCATCTGGTGCCGAAGGAGGAGTCCGGCACCCGGCTGGCCGCACGGCTCGACAGCTACCTGACGTTCCTTGGACCTGGTGGGTTCGCCACCCCGGACGACGTGGAGGTGCTGGAGTCGTGTCAAGCCGGCTTCCAAGCCACCGAAATGGCGTGGTCCGATGTTTCGCGCGGCATGTTCAACCCTTGTCCGGGAACGACGGACGAGCTCCAGATGCGCGCATTCTGGCGTCAATGGCATGCCCACATGCAGGGGCTGGGCGACACCGATGGACAAGACGGTCCTGCCGGGAAGGATGACCGTGGATGACCACGCCAGGCTACGTGGCCTGGTGGAGGACTTCCTGTTCAAGGAGGCCGCCCTGCTGGACGAGTGGCGCTTGGACGAGTGGGTGGGGCTCTTTACCGAAGATGCGCGTTACGTCGTGCCCACCACCGACTTGCCGGACGGCGATCCGCGCCGCGACCTCGTGTTCATCGACGACGACCTGACCCGCCTGCGCGCTCGGGCGCAACGGCTCTTGGGCCCCCACGCGCACCGCGAGCAGCCCCGGTCCCGAACCCGCCGTTTCGTCTCCAACGTGCGCGCGGAAGAAACGGACCACGGCGTGGTTTCTGCTTCCGCAAACGTGCTCGTGTACCGCTTCCGCTCGGGCGAGGGCGCCCCCTACGTGGGCGCGATCGACTATCGGCTGTTGAGGGCCGGCGCGGACTTCAGGATCGCCCACCGCCGCGCCGTGCTAGACATGGAAACCCTCGCCTGGCACGGCGCGGTGAGCATCATCTTCTGACGCTCACGGTGACCGACGGTTCCGGGCCGCCGGCTCAGACCCGGAGCGGCAGCGACCGATGCCGTACCCCCGTCGCCGCGTAAACGGCGTTCACCAACGCCGGCGCGATCGGTGGCACCCCCGGTTCCCCCACCCCCGCGGGCAGCGCCTCCGACGGGACCAACTCCACGACGACCTCCGGGCTCTCCGACATGCGTAGCACCGGGTAGCCGTCGAAGTTGTTCTGGTCGACGCTGCCGTTGCTCATCGTGATCTCTCCATGCAACGCCAGGGACAGGCCGAACACCACCGCCCCCTCCATCTGCGCGATGCAGGTGTCGGGGTTGATGTAGGTGCCGCAGTCGAGCACGACGTGGGCCTTGTCCACGCTGACGCCCGAGTCTCCGGAGGAGACCTCCATCACCGTCGCCACGTAGGAACGGAAACTGTGGTGCACGGCGAAGCCGAGGCCGCGCCCCGCCGCCCGCGCAGCATCCCAATCCGAGATCGCCCGCGCACGCTCGATGACGTGGCGCAACCGCGCCAGGTCGAGGCCGTGGCCTTCCGGCGGCTGCATGCCCGGCACGTCCAGGATGCCCGACGGCCCCAGCAGTTCGAGCCGGTAGTCGATGGGGTCGCGCCCGGCCGCCGCCGCGAGTTCGTCCATGAAGATGTTGCTCGAGAACGAGTGGAAGATGTTGCACACGCTGCGCAGCCATCCCATGCGCACGCCCGGCTGGATGCCCGCGTACTCGTAGCGCTGGTTCTCGATCCGGTAGGGCATGTTCGAGAAGCCCATCTCGAGCTCCCAGTCCGCCGGCTGCACGGCCGCACCATTGAACGTGGTCACGATGGTGGGGAACGCCGTGCGCTGTAGCCAGGCCGCGGGGTGGCCCTCCGCATCCAGCTTGGCCCGGTGGTACTGGGCGCTCGCCGCGTGGAAGAAGTCGTGGCCGATATCGTCCTCGCGGGTCCAGGTCACCCGGACCGGACGCCCCAGGCGCTTCGAGAGTTCGACGGCCTCCAGCACGAAGTCCGGCTTCGACTTGCGGCCGAAGGCGCCGCCGAGCAGGGTCACGTTGATGGTGACGTCGGCCTGATCCACGCCCAGCCAGCCCGCCACTAGGCCCCGCGTCGACTGCGGATCCTGAACCGGCGCCCAAACCTCGCAGCGGCCTTCCGTCACGCTCGCGAGGGCGACCGGTGGCTCCATCGGCGCGTGGGAGAGGAACGGCGTCTCGTACAGGGCCTCGACCTCCGTGCCCTCGCCCGCGAGGGCCGCATCGACATCACCCGAATCAAACAACCGCTCGCCGTCGGCCTGCACGGCTTCGCGCAACTGCCGGGTGAATTCCGTGCTGTCGAACGCGGCGTTGGGGCCCTCCGTCCATTGCACATCCAAAGAGTTCGCGATCCGGATGGCCGTCCACGTGCGGTCCGCCACCACGGCGACGCCGCCGAGCGGGTTGAACATGGCACCGATGCCCGTGACCCCCGGTAGTGTCTCTACGGCGATCAGCCCCGGTTCTTCCGCCGGCGGCTCGAATCCCGCGACCTGGGCACCGAGGGACGGTGGACGCACGATCACGGCATGGGCCATGTTCGGCAACGTGAGGTCCGCACCGAAGGTCGCCTTGCCGTCCGCCACGTCGTCGGTATCCACGTGGACGCGGTACTTGCCGATGTAGCGGTAGGCGTCGCGGGTCTTGAACGGTGGATTCTCGGGGACCGGCAGCTCGGACGCCGCGCCCACCAAGTCACCATAAGGCGCCGTGCGGCCCGAGGACGCATGACGCACGCCGTGGTCCACGGCCTCGACCTCCGCGACCGGCACATCCCACTGGTTCGCCGCGGCGGTGCGCAGCATCTCGCGGGCGCTCGCACCGGCGTTGCGCAGCACGTCGAACAGGAAGCGGATGCTCTGGGAGCCGTCCGTGTTCTGATCGCCATAGACCGGATCGCCCACGGCCTGGGCCACGACGACGCGGCTCCAGTCCGCCTCCAGCTCGTCCGCGACGATCTGCGCGAGGGCCGTGCGGATGCCCTGGCCCATCTCCGACCGGCTGGCGGTGATGGTGACCGTGCCGTCGCCGGACATCGACAGGAACACGTTCGGCGTCAGCATCGCGTTCCTGGACGGCATCGGCCCGGGAGAACAGCCTGGCACGGCCGCGCCGACTACTAGGACGCCCGAAGCCTGCAGGAAGCGGCGGCGCGAAAGGTTCGTGACGTTGTTCATGTCCTTGCCTCCCCGGCCTCCTTGATGGCCGCCCGGATGCGCCCGTAGGTGCCGCATCGGCAGATGTTTCCAGACATGGCCCGGTCGATGTCCTCGTCCGTCGGCGAGGGCGTGCCGTCGAGCAGCGCGGAGGCGGACATCAACTGTCCGGCCTGGCAGTACCCGCACTGGGGCACGTTGTTCTTCACCCACGTCTCGACCAGCTTCGGATGGCTCGCCCGCAATCCCTCGACGGTCGCGATGGATTTGCCTTGGACGGAGCCCAGCGGTGTCTGGCAGGAACGCACCGGCGCACCGTCGATGCGGACCGTGCACGCCCCGCAGAGCGCCTTGCCGCAGCCGTACTTCGTTCCGGTCATGCCGAGGTCATCGCGCAGCGCCCACAAGAGCGGCGTGTCCTCCGGCGCCGTCACCTGCACCGGTGACCCGTTCACAGTGAAATCGATGGCCATTGCCCACCCCCAATGCCTTGACGAGGCCAAGGGTACTCCATCCACCGCCCCAAGCGACCATGGAAACGCCGCGCGCTTGCCGCCGTCCGGCGTCTCCTGACAAACTCCCGCGTTCGCGAGTGCCCTCCACCCCGGAACGCACGAAAGGAGAAACCAAGTGATCGACCTCTATTACTGGCCGACCCCGAACGGCTGGAAGGCCACCATCATGTTGGAGGAGTGCGGCCTCGAGTACCGCTCCATCCCCGTCGACATCGGCGGCGGCGACCAATTCAAGCCGGACTTCCTGCGCATCAGCCCGAATAACCGGATGCCGGCCATCATCGACCACGACCCCCTCGGTGGCGGCGAGCCGCTGTCGATCTTCGAATCGGGGGCGATCCTTGAGTACTTGGGCGAGAAGACGGGCCAGTTCCTGCCCCGGGACCCCGCCGGCAAGTACCGGACCCTGCAATGGGTGCATTGGCAGATGGCGAACCTCGGCCCGATGATGGGCAACGCCAACCACTTCAAGAACTACGGCAAGAATCTCGCGGGCGACCCGAAGCAGCTTGAGTACGGCACGAAGCGCTTCGTGGGTGAGGTGGACCGGCTGGCCGGCGTGATGGACGCGCAACTCTCCGTGAACCAGTACCTCGCCGGGGACGAATACACCATCGCCGACATCATCACTTGGCCGTGGGCGATGCTGATCGGGCGGCTGCTCGGCGACGAGATGTTCGAGCCGAACACGCACCTGAAGCGCTGGGTGGGGGAGATCCGCGAGCGGCCGGCCGTCGAGAAGGGATTTCGCGCGAATCGCGAATGGGGTCAGCGCGAGCTCACGGAGGAAGAAGAGAAGGCGCGCCGCGAACTGCTCTTCAACCAGGATGCGGCAAAGGTGCGCAAGGCCCGCGAGGAAGCCGCGCGGGCGGCGGCGTGAGCACCTCCGACACCGAGGTCAACGCGACGACCCGGGAGTACCGCCAGGCCCGCTTCGTTCCGCCGCCGGGCGCGACGCAGATTCTGCTCGTGCGCCACGGCGAGTCCCGCGCGGCAACGGCCGAGAACCCGTTCCCGCTCGTGGATGGGCATGGCGACCCGGAACTCCACGCGAACGGACGGGAGCAGGCGCGGAAGGTCGGCGAGCGGCTGAAGGGATTGCCGATTGCGGCAATCTACGTGACGAACCTGCGAAGGACCGCCGAGACGGCCGCACCGTTGTGCGCCCACCTCGGCATGGAGCCCGTCGTCGAGGCGGACTTGCGCGAGGTCTTCCTCGGCGAATGGGACGGCGGGCTGATGCGGATCAAGGCCGCCGAGAACCACCCCATCATGCAGCGCGTGCGCGACGAACAGCGCTGGGACGTGATCCCCGGCGCCGAGTCCAACGCCGTCCTCGACGAACGCATCGGGCGCGGGCTACGACGCATCGCCGCGAAACACCCCGACGAACTCGTGGTCGCCGTCGTCCACGGCGGCGTGATCGCGCGCATCATGGCGATGGCGAGCGGCAGCGAGCCGTTCGCCTTCGCCGGCGCCGACAACGGCTCCATCAGCCACATCGTCATGGCCGGCGAATCGATCATCGTGCGGCGCTTCAACGACTGCTCGCACCTGTCGGAAGGGTTCGGGGCGCTGCGCTCGCAGATGACGTGACAACGTGTAGCGGGGTGAAGGTGACCAAGGCGACGGCATTCCTTCCTGCCCCGCTGGCCGCGATGGTATGGTTCCACCACTCCCGCACGGCATGACGATCACGACGATGAGCGACAGCGCAGAAGCATTGGTAGCGGCGCCGGAACGCACCACCGACTCGGCCCCGACCGTCGCCGAACACGCCGCCGCGATGGCGCGCTACATCACGGAAGGCGAGGCGCGGGCACGCTCCGTCGGCAATCGCGGACCAATGCGGTTCGAGAAGCCGGGGCGACTGGCACAAGACATCCTCGACGCCTACTGGCGGCGCGGCTTCTACGTCTTCGAGAACGTGATCGGCGCCGAGGAACTGGCCGAGTTGCGCGCCGCCATGGCCGACACCCTCGACCGCGCTCCCATCGAACGGGATGCCGAGGTGGACGCCCAGGGCCGCCCCGCCCTCGGGCTCGAGTTCGAACGGCCGAGCTTCATGTTCGTCGCGCCGCTTACCGATCCGTGGGGCGGCACCAAGCATCTCGGCGGCCGGCACCAGTCCAAGATGACCGAGCCGGTGCCGGACCCGGACGCGTCGGAGCAGGCTGTCTACATGGTCTACGGCATGTGCCAGACGATGGAGCCCGCGCTGCGCCTATACGGCCACCCACAGTTGCTCGCCATCGCGGAGAACATCAACGGCCCGGACTTCACGCCCTTCAACGACGCCATCTTCGTCAAGCAGCCGGGGCTCGGTGGCTCGGTCGCCTGGCACCAGGACGGCCTGACCCACTGGAACTCACCGGAGTGGGACGAGGGCATCCACGGCTTCAACTTCCAGGTGCAGCTTTATCCCACGACGCCGAGCAGTTGCCTCTGGGTGGTTCCCGGCACGCATAAGCTCGGCAAGCTCGACATCAAGGCCATGGTGGCGGAGAACGGCGGTTCGGACCGCTTGCCGGACGCGGTGCCGCTCGCCTGCGAGGCGGGCGACGTCACGATCGTCAACCGCCAGCTCCTGCACGCCTCCTTCGCCAACACGTCCAGGGACCTGCGCATCTCGATGACGTTCGGCTTCCACCGTCGGACATCCGTTCTCGGGGCGAAGGGCGCGCTGACGAACATGGAACCGGTGGTCTACGACGAGGAGCGCATCTTCGATCGCTCGGCGGTGATCGCCGTCGCCATCGACGCCCGGCGGCAGCGCTTTCCGGGCGAGGAGCCCTACGTCTATCAGCCGTTCGCCGGACTCGAAGACGAGTACCGATGGGGCCCGGAGACCTACGAGCGGGTGATACGCGACTACAACACGCGGGATTTGGGGATCTGAAGCTCCGCGCCTCGGGACCCGCGGCATCCGGTGCCCGAGGCGGCAGCAGGGCAGCCGCGGACTAGCCACCAATCCCAGGCACCGGAAAGCGGGCGCAGGTCTCCTCGACCTCCGCCTTCACCCGCGCCAGCACCGCCTCGTCCTCGTGGTGGCGCAGGGCTTCGAGCATCCAGTCCGCCAACCGCGCCATCTCCTCGGCACCCATGCCGCGCGTCGTGGCGGCGGGCGTTCCGAGCCGGATGCCACTCGGGCGCAGGGGCGGGTTCGGGTCGTCCGGGATCACCTGCTTGTTGGTAGTGATGGAGACGGCGTCGAGGGCCTCCTCGGCGACGCGGCCGTCGATGCCGAAGCTCGCGATGCAGTCGAGCACCATCATGTGGTTGTCCGTGCCGCCCGTGACGAGTTGCGCGCCACCGGCCACCAGCGCGTCCGCGAGCAACCGCGCATTCGCGAGCACCTGCCGTGCGTATTCGGCGAAGGCCGGTTCCAAGGCCTTGCCGAGCGCGATGGCGACCGCGGCCACCTGATTCATGTGCGGCCCGCCCTGTAGTCCGGGGAAGACGGACTGGTCGATCTTTCGGCGATGGTCCTTCTTCGTCAGGATCATGCCGCCCCGCGGTCCGCGCAGCGACTTGTGGGTGGTGGTCGTCACGAAGTCGAAATCATGGTCGCAGGGATTGGACATGGCCTTGCCGGCGATGAGCCCGCCGATGTGGGATACGTCCGCCATCGTCATCGCGCCCACCTCGTCCGCAATGGATTTGAACTGGGCGTAGTCGTAGTCGCGCGGATAGGAGGAGTAGCCGCACACCACCAGCTTCGGGCGGTGCCGCCGCGCCATGTCGCGCAGGGCGTCGAAGTCGATGCGGCCGGCGTTGGCCGGATCCGATTTGTAGCGTACCCAGTGGAAGAGCTTGCCCATGTGGGACACGGGCGCGCCGTGCGTAAGGTGTCCACCGTGCGAGAGGTCCATGCCCAGAACGGTGTCGCCCGGCTCGAGCATCCCGAGGTACACGGCGGCGTTCATCGGGGCGCCGGAGAGGGGTTGGACGTTGGCATGCTCCGCCCCGAACAGCTCACGTGCACGGCTCCGCGCGCACTCCTCAATCGCGTCGGTGTACTCCTGGCCGCCGTAGTAGCGCCGTCCCGGATAGCCCTCCGCGTACTTGTTCGTGAACACCGACCCAAGGGCGGCAAGCACTTCCGGGTAGGTGTAGTTCTCCGACGGGATCAGCTCGATGCCGGCACGCTCGCGGGCCTCCTCGCCGAGCAGGGCCGCGTGGATGTCGGGATCGTTCTCCGCAAGCAGAAGGCGATTGCGGCGGCTCGACGCGCCCCAATCCGTTGTTGACGGCATGTTTGCTTCCTCGAATGGCCGCGCCCGCGCGAGGAACCCCTGGCAGCGGGAGGCGCGCACTTTATCGGTTTCGACACGCGTGCGCAGCAATCGCAGTATCGATGAACTGCTCCGCGGCGTTATCCGGATCCTCTCGCGTCGGATTCCGTCTTCGGCTCGTACACCCCTTCATCGTCCGCCACGAACGGCACCGCCAGCGACCAGAGCGTTCCATCGGACCGGCGGATCGGTGCCCGGCTGTACTGCGGGAGGTAGGCGCGGCGCGGGCGGTCCGTGGAGTTGGCGCCGCTCTTGTGGAGGTTCGTGCTCCAGAAGACCGCGATGCTGCCGGCCGGCGCCTCGATCAACTGGCCCGGTTCATCGCCCTCGTACCCGACCAAGTCGTTCGTGCCCGCCTCCCTGCGATGGGGGAAGACCGTGTTCCGCGAGCCCACGCGCTCCTCCGAGAGGACGGAGATCGTGCCGTTCTCGCGGGTCATGTCGTCGAGCGCGCACCAGCACGTCAGGTACGGCGCGTGGCCGTTGTCGGGGTCCCCGAAGCGGATGTAGCCCGAGTCCTGGTGCCACGCAAACCGCATGCCCTGCTCGGCGCCCTTCACCACCCACTGCTCGTGAAAGAGGTAGACCGTCGGTCCCAGGAACGTCGTCGCCACCGCACACATCAGATCCCCGAAGAGGAACCCGGGCATGCGCGCACTCTCGCGGTAGCGGTTGGCGATGAAGTACCGGCGCCCCCGATGGGTAATGCCGTGGGTATCGGTCCCGCGGGCCTCGAGCCAACGGTCCGTGCGCGCCACGAAGCCGTCGCACTCCTCGCGCAGCATGGCGAGGGTGTCCTGGTCGATGGCGGAATCGAGGACGACGAAGCCGTCGCGCTCGAAGGCGTCGCGTGTTACGGCATCGATTTGGAGCATTGGTCCTCTGCGGCCGGTGCTCTCTTCGTCTGGTATGCGACCCCTACCATTGAACTCACGACAATTCGGTCCCGCCTGCCGGACTAAAGTCTGCCAGCCGCGTGTGCTCCACGAGCTGCGCCATGTTTCGCAGCGTGAACACCTTCCCCCGCGTCGCCAACAGGAGCTTCTTCATGTCCTCGCGGCGCACGCCGAATCCGCGGCCCGCGATGCACGCCACCACTTCGAAACTCGGCTCCCCGCCCCCGGCTTCCATGCTCAGTTCGCGCAGGTGCTGGATTCGCGTCACCTTGTCCCGGGCCGTTCCGTCGTCTTCGCTGAGCTTGGCCTCAATGACCACCTGCGCGTTGTGCTCGTTGGGAACCACGAAGTCCGGCGCTTGGTCGAACCCGGGAAGCTGTTCCGCACGGCCAGTCTTCGTGTCACTGATTCTCGCTCTCGCGAGAACGTTCTCGATCGCGTTCTCAACGACATCGCCGACCAGCTCACTCACGGAGTCGCGATGGCTCGCGAATGGCCGTCCGAGCAGCCGCTCGTACAGCAGGACCGAGTACGGCGCGCCCAGTTCCGAAGTTGCGATCACGCTCGCCGTTCCCGCCTTGGTGTCCACCTTGTCCAGCCTATGGATGAGCCCCTCCCCAATCCCTGGGCTCGCGCCAACAGCTAGCAGTCGGCACGCCGACGCGACCATTGCATCGACCCGTTCCCGCGTCGCCTGCGCCGTCTCCGAAATCGGCGCGTCCGGCGCCAGGCGAATCGCGCGGTCGAGCGTACGCGCGCTGCCTTGAGACACGTCCATGCCAGAGTGCTGACTAGCGTGGTACGCCCACTCCGACGGCGTGAACCCGAGGATGCAGCGCAGGACCACTAGACACATGGGACGCTCCAAGACGACCGCCCCAATCGTGCCCGGCGTCATCTCGCGGAAACCACCGGTCGCCTGCTTGAGCGCCTCGTATGCTGCGTCGAACACCGGGAACTCGACGAATCCTTCGCCTTTCGGCAGCACCAAGAACTCTGAGTCCAATGCTCCGAACACGGCATCAACGTACGTGTCGAGGTCAGCCTCGACTTCGTCGAAGCCCACTTCAAACGGGAAGGGCAAGCTGTTTCTCCGCGGCGTCTCCGAGACCAAGCGTTTCCCGTCTCTGCCGCACCATTTCGTCCCCAGCGCGGCCAACCTCGACGATCATTTTGTCCGGATCCCCCATCCGGAGGATCGCACGCCGTGCAGCCGCGAGCCTCCCGGTGGTCGCGACACCCGCGTCCCACCCGTCCCGAAGTACCGCAACGGCCGCTCGGGTGGCCTGCCCCAACAAGATGCAGCGCACGTCGCCTCGAGTGGGTTGTCTTCCGGCCACAGTCAGCGCTGCCACGTCCTCCGCGACCAAAACGATCAACGCGCTTCGATCCTCCGGCACCGGGGCTGCCGCCTTGGCCGGCCGTCGGCAGACGAAAACGGTGTCGATGATCGACGAGCCCGTCCCGTGTATGTGAATCGATCCCCCCATCTCGGCCGGGCACGGCAGTGCCGCCGTACAAGCGAAACCCGCGTCCAGCATCGCGACCGCAGCAGCCGCATATGCGTCCACCTTGTTGTGATGGTACGTAAACGCCAGCGGCGCACCCGGTTTCAGGGCGAGGGCCATCCGGCGATAGATCTCCGACAGTCCCTCCGTGAACTCTTCGATGCCGCGCGACGCCGTCTGGTTCCCGGTCAGCTCTTTCGCCGATCGCGTCGAGCGGCAGTCGAATCCGTCCGCATGCGGTCCGACGAGCCCGCGCAGCCACACGTAGCAGAAGTCCATCAATTCCGCGTATTGCACGTTGCCGAAGTACGGCGGATCCGTCAGCACGGCGTCGATACTCTGCGGGGCGAGGTCGCTCTCGGTCGCGCTACGGCATCGGATCGACACCTGGCGGCGCCCGTTGGGCCCGGTACCGATGCGTTCGCCGACAATCGGGACCCGATGGTTGCGCGAGCCAATTCGCCGGACTTCGTAGGGCCGCTCACAGTACGCCTTCGCCTTCGCGTACTTGTGGGCGATGTTCGACCAGCCGCCGGAGCCGACATTCGCACCGGTGCCGTTCGGGATGCCGAGTAGATTCGATTCGCATTGCACCAGCCCGACCGGAAAGCCATGCACGGAGAAGATGTCCAGCGCCTTCAACGCCGTCGTGTCGTACCGGCAAAGCATGTTCTGGTAGCGCAGGAGGTCCGAGAGGTTGGTCGCCAAGGCACGCCGCAACCGCTCGTCCTGCTCTTCCGCGATCCATCGGCAGCTCAACTCGAGTCCGAGCAGTTGGCGCGGATTGAACAGTTCGCGATAGCGCCGATACCCCCACCGGCGCAAGCGGTTGGTCTCGTCCCCCGCCGGGATGGACTCGTCTGGCACGAACCGTGCGGTCAAGCCTTCAAATCGTTCGCGCGCCGCCTCGACCCGCGCAATGTCGTCGGCGTCCGGCTTCTTGAAAAACCGTCCCCGGTGCTCCGCTTTCCGGGCCGGGTTGTGATACTCGATGGCGAACAGGCGGTGATCGAGGGGATCCCTGCCGCCCGGATAGCTGTTCACGTGACCACAGTCGCCACACGCGCACTTGCCCCGACCGGCGGGTCCGGCAACCCGCAGCGCACCCCTGCAAGAGACGCAATGCCCCGGGCTACCGTGGTCGTCGATTTCGTTTAGCTCCCCGCAGTCTCCGCAGACGACCACGCTCCGGGGGTGCCGGACGTTTCTGGCGACCAAATGCCCTGGGAATAGGTCGATCTCTTCGCCACACCGCTCGCACCTCAGCACCTTGACCCAGAGGAAGGACTTGACCGGGACATCCGCGTCGCCGTAGAGGGGACACGATGTCCGATAGTAGCGACCGATTTCGTCCACAAGGTGCGACAGAAGGCGGGTGATGGCCCGCTCGTACGCTTGGAGATCCAAGCCCTCGAGCTCTTCGCGGACGATCCATGCCGCCATCGGATTGACATCGAATCCCTCCACTTCGCAGCCGACGCGGTTCGCCTCGATAAGCGGTGTCCCGCCACCCATGAACGGATCGGCCACGCGCACGCCCGCGAAGTCGTTCGATCCGTAGAACGCGTCCTCCAGGGCACCCTTGCCGAACTCCGAGAGCAGCAGGCCCCGGAACAACGTCCCCGGGCGTCGGGCGAACCACTTGTGGACCGCGATGATCGGCCGATAGCTCTGCTGGATCTGTTTCTCGCGCAACGCCAGCGCTGCGACGAACGGAACGTCGAACCGCTTTTCGATCATTTCCTGCCTGCGATCTCCCTCTCGCCGGTCAAACGGCGGCCGATCCGTCCGGTCACCACTACTGTAACCCCCAGGCGCCGTACCGTCACTAATCGCCCTGCTCGAATCGCCGCGCCCCTCTGCCGCAACGCCGGTCCGGTTGACCATATCCGGCCCTCCGAGAATAATGCCGCGCATGCTGCGCAGGCCCGCCATTACAAGATCCCACGCCATCGCCGGACCCTCTTTCGCCCTCGCAATCTTGGTCGGCGCCGCTACCGCCGTCGCCGACGACGGCCTCTACTACGGCGTCTCCGGCTTCGCCGCCTTGTACGATGTCGACTATCAGAAGGCGGTCGATAGCCGGCATCCGAGCAACCGGTCCACCAACGCCGGCCTGATTCTCTACGCCCGCGACTCGACGGACGACTTCACCTGGGACGCGGGGCTCCTGATCGGTTACCGGCTCGGGCTGGGTCCGTTGGATTTCGAGGTCGAGGGCGATTTCGTCAAGCACAGTGGCGAGGCCTCCGGGCGCCTGCCCGGCGCGGGCGCTTCGCCCGAACGCAACCTCCTCGGCGAGGTGTGGCCGGAGAACTGGTCCCTGGCCAAGGACCGCAGCTACGGGATCCGTGCGAGCCTCGGCGCGCCCCTGCCCATAGTCGGGGCGGACCTATCGGCCTTTGTCGGCATCCGGCGCGTCGAGGCGGACTTCAAGACTTCCTACACGGGCTGCCTCACCCCCGAGGGTTGCCCGCCCGGCGAACTCGTCGCCGGACGGGAGCGCCACGACGAGGACTTCGACGCCTGGATCGCCGGGGTCGCCATCGAGAAGTCCTTCGGGAGCCTCGGCCTGCGGGGAGAAGTGCGGTATACGGACCACGGCAATTCCAAGCGCACGGTGCCGTTCGAGGAAGTGGCGGTGACCGTGCCCGTGGACCTCGAAAGCGGCGAGATCGGCGTCGGCGTGAGCCTTGTTTGGCGTCCTTGACGAAGGGCAACCGCCGTCAGTGGATCGTGTGACGCACCTTCCCGCGTAGCGCGGCGACGGCCCGTTTGACGTCCGCCGATCCGGGGGCGATGGCGAGCAGGCGCTCGAACGCCAGCAGTGCGGACGATTCGTCCCCCGCGCTCAGGCAGATCTGACCTAGGCCGCCGAGCGCGCCAAAATGGCGCGGTTCCCGCTCCAAGGTACACGCGATGTCGTCCAGGCTCTCGCCGTGGCGGTCCTCCATGAACCGCAGCGTGGCCCGTTTGTTCCAAGCCTCGGCCCACTCCGGCCAACGTCCTACCATCGCGTCGAGCGTGCCGCCCGCGTTGGCGAGGTCACCCGCTTCCAGCGCACTCACGGCGTTGCGCATGGCGCGGGCGGCGCCCTCATCACGATGCGAGCACCAGATCGCCCAGATCCGTTGCGTCGCCCCGCGCCGCTCCTCCGCGTCGCCCGACTGTAGCCGTTGGAACAGCAAGTCCAGTTCCGGGGTGCCCGGGGGCGCCGGCGCGTTCATGGCGGCGAGGGCGAGATGGATGCGTGTTTGGAGCGATTCGAGCATGGCCCCTCCGTGCGGCCGCGCAAGCTGAACAAGCGATTCCCGCCGGCCAGTCTGCACGCGGCGTTCCGTAGACTGCAAGGAGACGCGGCGGGTTACGATGGGAGTCAAATCGACTCCACGGACCTTCCCGTGAAGCTACAGCGCTTGGTCGAGGTGTCCGCCGCCGTCGCGGCGACCCGGAGCCGCAACGCGAAACGCGACGCGCTCGCGGAGGTCATCCAGGCCATGGCGCCCGACGAGTTGCCGGTGGGCGTCGCCTACCTCTCCGGCGCACTGCCGCAGGGTCGGGTCGGCGTTGGCCCCGCAGCGCTGCGCGATGCCGCCGCCGTGACGCCGGCCTCCGTGGCGACGTTGGCGATCTCGACGGTGGACCAAGCCGTGGAGCGCATCCAAGGCCTGGCGGGGCCGGGATCCGCCGCCGCCCGCCGGGAGGCGTTGGGCGGGCTCTTCGGCCAGTGCACGGCGGACGAGCAACGCTTCCTGATCCGCTTGCTGATCGGCGAACTCCGCCAAGGGGCGCTAGACGGGGTGATGGTGGAGGCCATCGCCAAGGCATCCGGTTGCGCCGCCGCCGACGTGCGCCGCGCCTACATGCTGCGCGGCGATCTGCCCCAGGTCGCCACCGTGGCGATGTCCGAGGGCGTGGCCGGTTTGCGGAACGTGCGGCTCTCCCTCGGCACCCCGGTCCAGTCGATGCTGGCCCAGACCGCGGAGGATGTGGGAAGCGCCGTCGAGGCGCTCACCCGCGCACTGCTCGACTACAAGATGGACGGGGCGCGAGTGCAGGTCCACAAGTCCGGTGGCGACGTGGCCGTGTTTTCCCGGCAGCAGAACGACGTCTCCGCCAGCGTGCCGGAGGTGGTCGAAGCCGTGGCCACCCTGCCCGCACGCACTCTGGTCCTCGATGGCGAGGTGATCGCCTTCGATGCAGCCGGACGCCCGTTGCCATTCCAAACCACGATGCGGCGGTTCGGCCGGCGTCAGAACGTGGACGCCTTGCGCCGCGAGCTACCGCTCGAGGCGCGTTTCTTCGACTGCCTCCACGCGGACGGCGAGGACATCATCGCGCTGCCGCTCAAGGAACGCATCACCCTGCTCTCGGAGCGCGTCCCCGAGCCGCTGCACATGCCGAGGATGGTGACGGAAGACCCCGCCGCCGCGTCCGATTTCCTCGACGCGGCCCTCGCGGCCGGCCACGAGGGCGTCATGGTCAAGGATCCCGGTTCGCCCTATGCCGCCGGCAGCCGGGGCAAGGCTTGGCTGAAGGTGAAGCCGGCGCACACCCTGGACTTGGTGGTGCTCGCGGCGGAGTGGGGGCATGGCCGGCGGCGGGGCAAGCTGAGCAACCTGCATCTCGGTGCCCGCGACCCGGACACGGGCGGATTCGTCATGCTCGGCAAGACGTTCAAGGGCCTGACGGACGAGATGCTCGCGTGGCAGACGCGGGCGCTGCTCGACCTCGAGGCGTCCCGAGACCAGTACACCGTGCATGTCGAGCCAAGGTTGGTCGTGGAGATTCTCTGCAACGAAGTCCAGACCAGTCCGCACTACCCCGCCGGCATGGCGCTGCGTTTCGCGCGGGTCAAGCGGTATCGGCCGGACAAGGCCGCGGAGCAGTCAGACACGCTGGACGCCGTTCGCAGGCTGCATCCGCGCGCGGAGTAGCGTCCACCGCCTCAACCCTCCGCCAACCGAAACGCCAGCAGCACGTTGCCCGGCATCTGACCGAACAGCGCATAGCCGGACTGCACGAACACCATGTCTCCCGCGATCTGGATGCCCGGGTTGTCGATGGCGCCGCCGTGTGCCTCCACGCCGTTGACCGTGTCGTAGGGCCGCACCGTGTCGTGGGACCACAGGATCGCGCCGTCCGCTAGGGAGAACGCATAGGCCGTGCCGTCGAGCGCACCCGCGAACGCCAAGTCCGCCGTGGCGCTCGCGGCGGCCGAGAAGCCGTAGAAGTAGGAGCACTCCGGCCACGCCTCCGCCGCCCTCCGGGGCGATCCCTCGAAAACACAGCCGCGTTCCGCCCGGTGCGTCCAAACCACGGCACCGGTAGCCAGGTCGAGCGCGTGTACCGCCGGCTTCGGCGTGTAGCCTCGGCGCGGAAACTCCGGATCGGCGACCGGCACGAGGACCCGGTCCCCGGACACGGCGATGCCCCAGTGGATACCGCCCAAGGCCGTGCCATCACTGAGCCGCCGCTGCCACCGAAGCTGGCCCGTGGCCGCGTCGAGCAGATGCACGACCCCCGACTTCTGGCCCGCGACGAGCACGTCCGTGCCGTCCGGCAGCGCCGCGAGCACCGGCGACGCGCCGAAGTCGAAGTCCGGGCCGTCCTCCTTGGGACAGCTCGGACCCCGGCGGAACCCGCAGGCCATGTTGAACGCATCTCCCGTGGTCCCCTGGAAGCTCCACGCCACGGCGCCGGTCTCCATGTCGAGGGCGACGATGGCGTCGGAGAGTTCCGTCGCCGGCGTCGAGGTGTTCTCGCCGGTGCCGACGTAGATGCGTCCGCGTTTCGCGTCCACCGTCGGCGTCGTCCACACCGCGGCCCCGGACGGGCCCCACATCTGCGTCCCGGCGCTGCTCTGGTAAGTCTGCTCCGCCGGAGGCGTCATGCGCGTCGTCCAGAGCACGTCTCCGGTCGCGGCATCGAGCGCCCGCACGGCCCCGTGGCTCTTGCAACACTCGTACTCCGGGTTCCGCGCGAGGGCGACGCCGAATGCCGAGATGGGGACGAAGAGCCGCTCGCCGTGTTGCGCGACGCCCGCGGTCAGCATCGACGCATCGAACAGGCCGACCGACCGTTTCCAGAGCAAATTGCCCGTGGCCGCATCCACGGCATGCACGAACGTCGCGACGTCGCCGATGAAGAGCGCATCCCGGTCCCCCACCCGGCCCAAGGTTAGCGGCGTCCGCAGCGGCGTCTCGGCTGCATAGCGCCACTTCATGCAGCCCGTGGCGCGGTCGAGGGCAAACACATGGCCGGAAACCGCGCCGACGAACACCGTGTCCGCCGTGACCACCGGATGCGAGCGGGCCTCCGCCACGTCGGGTAGGCCGAACGCCCAGGCAAGTTGGAGTTCGGCAACGTTGCCCGCGTCGATCCCGGTCTCCCGCTGGAAGCGCGTGTTCGCGGAATCGAACCCCCAGCCGGGAACGGCCGCGTCGAGGGAAACGGACCGCTCCTGGCACCATGCGGCGGCGTGGGTGTCGCCGGCAGCGTCCCCGGCGACGAAGGCGATCAACTGCCCACGCTCTTCGCGGCTCAGGCCCCGGGCGTGCTCCCGCATCTTGCCCCGCGTCACGGCGAACAGGACCTGGGCGTAGCTCATGGCGCGCATGGCGGCGAGGGCCGGGCCCATGTCCTTGCCCTGGACCGTGTGACACGCGGCGCAACGTGCCTGATAGAGGGTCTCGCCCGGAGCCACTTCGCGCACGTCCGCAGCCGCGGCTGCCACCCCAGCCACGGCGACGGCATGGGCCAGCACCATACGCGCGACCCGCTTTGGCCGACGGACATGGGAACGCGGCATGGGTGGGGACCGGTTCGGAAAGCGGCGCATTCTACGTGACGCCTTGGACAGCGCACCCGGCGCACCTTGGGGTAGCATCGGGGAACGATGACGACAACCCGCACCGCTGCCTTGCTCGCGGCGCTGCTCCTTGGCGCGGCTGCCCATGCGGTCGAGTACCGCCACGGCCTCTCCTACATCGAACCCCTCAAGTACCCGCCGGACTTCGAGCACTTCGAGTTCGTCAATCCCGACGCCCCGAAGGGCGGCACCCTGCGCCTGCCCCAGATGGGCACCTTCGACAACTTCAACTTCATCAGCGAGAAGGGCCGGGACGCCGAAGGCCTCGACGACCTCCTCCACGACCGCCTGATGGAGGAATCCCAGGACGAGCCGGCAAGCTGGTATGGCCGGCTGGCCACGGGCATCGCCGTCGACCCCGACTACCGCTGGGTGCAGTTCCGCCTCACCGAGGACGCCCGCTGGCACGACGGCGCCCCGCTCACGGCGCGGGACATCGTGTTCACGTTCGACGCGATGAAGGAACACAGCGCCGTCTACTACAAGTCCGCCCTGCTCGACCTGGACCACGTCGAGATCGTCTCCGACAACGAGGTGCGGTTCGTCACCCGGGAGGGCCGGCGCCGCAACCCGCTGCTGCCCTTCGTCTACGCCTCGTTCCGCATCTTCCCCGAGCACTACTGGGCGGAACGCGACTTCTCGAAGACGACGGTCGAACCGCCCCTCGGCAGCGGGCCCTACCGCATCGCCGAGCACGACTTCGGCCGCTCCGTCACCTACGAGCGCGTCGACGACTACTGGGGCGCGGGCCTGCCGGCCATGAAGGGGCGCTTCAACTTCGACCGGGTCAAGTACGACTACTTCCGCGACGAGCACATCATGCTGGAGGCCCACAAGGCGGACATCATCGACGTCCGCCAGGAGACGGTGTCGAAGAACTGGGCCACCCAGTACAACTTCCCCGCCGTTCAGGCCGGACTCTTCAAGCGCGAACTGCTCTACATCACGCGGCCGTGGGGGCTCTGGTGGCCCACGTTCTGGAACATGGACCGTACGCGCTTCCAGGACGCCAGGGTGCGCGAAGCGCTCTGGCTCTTGTACGACTTCCCCTACATCAACCGCGTGATTCTGTTCGGCTTCTACGACCACGGCCACAGCTTCTTTCACAACTCGAAGATGGCCCAGTCGGGGCTTCCATCCGAGGATGAACTCGAACTCCTCGAGCCCTTCCGCGACCAGTTGCCGGAGCGTCTGTTCACGGAGCCCTTCCGGGCGCCGCCGTCCACCGGCTTTGGCTACAACCGAGACAACACGGAACGGGCCATCGCACTGTTCCGCGAGGCCGGGTGGAGGATTGACGACGGCGTGATGCGCAACGTCGAGACCGGCGAACGCTTCACCGTGGACTTCGTGTTCGTCGCCGCCACGACGTTGCGGGCGTACATGCCATACCTTCATGCCCTGAACCGCGTCGGCATCGAGACCACGGGCCGCGCGCCGGAGAACTCGAACTGGCTGTACCGCATGCGCACCGGCGCGTTCGACTCGGGCGTGCAGGTATACCTACCCGCCAACACCCCGGGTTTCGAGCTCGAGTCCCGTTTCGGCAGCGCCGCGGCGGACGCGGACTACAGCCTCAACTGGCCGAACATCCGCGATCCCGTGCTGGACGCGCTGATCAGGAAGGTGCAGTCCGCCGACAATGCGCGCGCCTTCTACGCCGCGACCCGCGCGTTCGACCGCGTGCTGCTGTGGCGCTTCTACTTCGTGCCCGCCATGGCGCAGCCCGGCTTTCGCCTGGTCTACTGGGACAAGTTCGGCATCCCCGAGAGCGGTCCCCTGCGGCACCCGCAGTTCACCGAGAACTGGTGGTGGGACGAGGCGAAGGCGCGCCACGTGGCGGACGGGATCGCACGGCTGGCGGCCGGTGCTTCCGAAGGGCGCACGGCGGGGGACTGACATGGGCCGCTACATCCTCCGCCGCGTCGCCCTGATCGTGCCCACGCTCCTCGGCATCATCCTCATCAACTTCATCATCGTGCAGTTCGCTCCGGGCGGGCCCGTCGAGCAGATCATCGCGAGCGTCACCGCCGGGCAGATGTCGGCCACGGCCGGCATTAGCGGCGGCGGCGAGACCGCGGCGCTCCAGACCACGGCCACGGAGAGCACGGCGGCCAGTTACGGCCTCGACCCGGAGTTGCTCGCGGACCTCGAGCGCCAGTTCGGCTTCGACCGGCCGGCCCACGAGCGCTTCTTCACGATGGTGTGGAACTACCTCCGGTTCGACTTCGGCACCAGCTACTTCCAGGACCGGCCCGTGGTGGATCTCGTCATCGAGCGCCTGCCCGTCTCGGTCTCCCTCGGGCTCTGGTCGCTGCTGCTGATCTACGGCATCTCGATTCCCCTCGGCATCGCCAAGGCCGTGCGGGACGGTTCGCGCTTCGACATTTGGACGAGCACCGTGATCTTCGTCGGCTACGCCGTGCCGGGGTTCCTGTTCGCGATCCTCCTGATCGTCGTCTTCGCCGGCGGCAACTACCTCGACCTCTTCCCCCTGCGCGGCCTCGTCTCGGACAATTGGGACGACCTCTCCTGGCCCGACCGCATCGCGGACTACTTCTGGCACCTCACGTTGCCGATCATCTCCCTCACGATCGGCGGGTTCGCCACCCTCACGATGCTGACCAAGAACTCCTTCCTCGAGGAGATCGGCAAGCAGTTCGTGCTGACGGCCCGGGCCAAGGGCCTTGCCGAGAAACGCGTGCTCTACGGGCACGTGTTCCGCAACGCCATGCTGATCGTGATCGCCGGCTTCCCGGCGGCCTTCGTCGGCATCCTCTTCACCGGCTCGCTCTTGATCGAGGTGATCTTCTCCCTGGACGGCATCGGGCTCCTGTCCTACGAGGCCGTCGTCAAGCGCGACTATCCCATCCTGTTCGCGACCGTGTTCGTGTTCAGCCTGATCGGGCTCGTGATGCACCTCGTCGGGGACCTCACCTACGTGCTGGTCGATCCCCGCATCGACTTCGAGACGCGGGAATGACGCCCCTCGCGCAACGCCGCTGGGCGAACTTCAAGGCGAACCGCCGGGGCTGGTACTCGCTGTGGGTGTTCGCGGTGCTCTTCGGGCTGTCCCTCGCCGCCGAGCTGATCGCCAACGACCAGCCCATCGTCCTCTACCTCGACGGCACGCTGCACTTCCCCGCCTTCACGCGGGTCACCGAGGTGGACCTGGGCGGGACGCTCCCCATCGAGGCGGACTACACGGACCCGTACGTACACGACCTGATCGAGCGCGGCGACGGCTGGGCCCTCAAGCCTCCCATTCCGTATAGCTACGACACCATCGACCTCTACATCGAATCCGGCGCCCCCGCACCGCCGTCGGCGCGGCATTGGCTCGGCACGGACGACGGCGCGAAGGACGTGTTGGCCCGGCTGATCTACGGGTTCCGGTTGTCGGTCTCCTTCGGCATCGCCCTGACGTTTTTCGCCTCCATCATCGGCGTCACCGTCGGGGCGGTGCAGGGCTATTTCGGGGGCATCGTGGATCTCGCCGGCCAGCGGGTCGTCGAGATCTGGGCCGGTTTGCCGATCCTGCTCGTGCTCATCATCCTCGCCAGCATCTTCGAACCCCATGTCTTCCTCCTGCTCGGCATCCTCATCGCCTTCAGTTGGATGACGCTGGTCTCCGTCGTGCGGGCCGAGTTCCTGCGCGCACGCAACTTCGACTACGTGCGCGCCGCCCGGAGTCTCGGCGTCTCGAACTTCACGATCATGCGCCGCCATGTCCTGCCGAACGCCACGGTCGCCGCGCTCACGTTCCTCCCGTTCATCCTATGCGGGGCGGTGACGACGCTGACGGCCCTCGATTTCCTCGGCTTCGGCCTGCCGGTGGGATCGCCCTCGCTGGGGGAACTGCTGCAACAGGGCAAGAGCAATCTCCAGGCGCCGTGGCTCGGCCTGACCGGGTTCTTCACCCTGGCGATCATGCTGTGCCTCTTGATCTTCGTGGGCGAGGCGGTGCGGGACGCCTTCGATCCGAGGCGTTCGGCCCAAGCCGGCCCGGCAACGGTGTAGCCTGTTGCGGAGGTTCGCAAACCACCGTAGGACTGTGCCCATGCGTAAAGCGGACGATGACCACCCAGGCTGAAGCCCTCGCGCAGCCGTCCTTCGACACGTCCCTGCTCGGAGCCGTCTGCGGCGCGATGCGCCAATACGGCATGGACCACACGCCGGAGGAGGTGTTCGTGCTCTCCGGGCACGCCTTCGCGATCAACCTGCGGCGCGACCTGTGTCCGAGCAGCCCGTATGTTTGGAGCACGGAGTGCTGCCTCGCACTGCTCGCCAATCTCGGCCTCGAGGTCCGCGAGCTAGGGATGCTCCCTCCCAACGCCGGCGCCGACGACAAGCGACGCCTTGAGGCGCAGCTGCGCACCGAACTGGAACGCGGCGTGCTGTGCTCTCTGCTCAACCTCGATCACCAGCTCGTCGTGGGCTGCGACGAAGCCGGCTTCGACCTCGCCCGCCCATGGGGTCCCGAGGCCCCGAGCACCCCGGCACGACTCACCTCCGGCACCTGGGCCGAATGCCAGAGCGGCCCGCCCGTGGGGTTCTTCCGTCTCGCCCCTTGCGAACCACGTTCCGCGAGCCCGCTCGCCGATGCCGTGGACTTCGCGGTAGATGCCTGGCGGCAGCCCAAGGCGTTCACCGAAACTCCCTACGGATTCGGTCCGGATGCGTACGACCATTGGCTCGCCGCATTCAAGGGGGACGCCATCGACGAGCACGGCAACTGGTGGAACGCGTCGGTCTGGAGCGAGTGCCGGGCGTTCGCCGGGCGGTACTTCTCGGCTCTTGGAGCCAACGCACCTGACTGGCTCGACGCGAAGTCTACCGATTGGCTTGGCGAGCAATTCGGCAACATCGCGGCACGCCTTCGCGAAGTGTCCGACAAATCGCGCACGCTCGCAGCGCGGCGTGCCCGCGTCGCCGAAGCGCGCGACCTCGACGTCGCCTGCATCGAGTGCCTCGAACAACTCCGACCAGCACCATGTGCGCCGAACGTCGCTGGCTGACCGTTGCCAACGGCCTGAGCGGGGTCCGGCTCGTCGCGGCACCGGCCTGCGCGTGGGCGATAGCCACGTCGCAGTGGCCCCTTGCCGCCGGCCTCTTCTATCTGGCCGTCGCCACGGACCTGCTCGACGGGCCCGTTGCCCGGAAGCGCGGCGAGGTCTCCGCGCTCGGTGGCTTGGTCGATCACGCCACCGACGCGTTCTTCTGCACGTGCGTCCTAGCGTCCCTGGCCGTTCGCGACCTTGCGCCGACGGTGCTCCCCGCCTTGGTGGCGGTCGCCTTCGTGCAATACCTCCTCGACAGCAAGGCGCTGGCCGGCAAGGCCCTGCGCACCAGCCGCATCGGCCGCTACAACGGGATCGCGTACTTCGTGCTCGCGGGTATTCCGATCACCCGCGACGCCCTCGAATGGACGTGGCCGAACGACGGCGTCGTCCTCGGGCTCGGATGGGCGCTCGTCGCCACCACCGTCGTGTCGATGCTGGATAGGCTGCGCGCGGTGCTCTCGGCCAAACGCGCTAAGCCCCCGGATCCCGGTACGCCCCGAACGTCTCCCAAGAGGTGACCGTCTCGACGGGGCGGCGCGGGGCCACCCCGAAGTTGCCACGGGGCCGGCCCATCGGCACCAGCGCCTCGATCTCGTACTCGTCGGGTATGCCGCAGACCGCGCGGATTTCGTCCTGGTGGACGCGAAACAGCGTCGTCAGGCACGTCCCGATGCCGAGGCCCCGGGCGGCGAGCATGAAGTTCTGCAACGCCGGCACCAGGGACGTGTAGTAGGTGTGGCCGATGTCCACGGGGCCGTCGTCATCCATCAACTGGAAGTTCTTGTACTCCGCCGGCCCGAGCAGCATCACCATCGCCGGGGCCTCGCCCATGTGCTCCGAGAGGTGGATCGCCGAGCGCGCCGTGCGCATCCCGCGCTCCCGCTCCTCCTCGGACTCGGGCAACTCCGCATCGCGGGTCATGGCCGGCCAATAGCGGTCCCAGGCGCGCTTGTAGATCTCTCCGATCCGACGCCGCTTCTCCGCATCCGTGACGACCAACCACTGCCAAGGTTGCGAGTTGCCGCCGTTCGGCGCCTGGATCGCGGCGCGCAGGCATTGCCGGATTTCCTCCTCCGTCACCGGCTCGTCGGTGTAACGGCGGATGCTCTTCTGCGTCATCATGCTTTCGAATAGTTCCATCGATGTCTCCCCCTTCTCTGCGGATGTCGGTACGTGTGGGTGGATGGCGGTACGCCCCGCCGGTCAGGCCGTCTGCGGGCGGAAGCCCTGGTCAATACCCCGCACCTCCTTTAGCCAGAACCAGAGCCCGGCCGTGATGAGCGACAGCAGCACGCCGCTGACGACGAAGGCGGCCTGCACCGTGAAGACCTGCGCGATATAGCTGATCGGCAGGATCCCGAGGGGCATCAGCCCGTGGGACATCATGTCGATGGACATCACCCGGCCGCGCATCACGGCAGACACCTGTAGCGTCACGATCGTGCGGTTCATCGACATGTTCACGGCGCTCATGAAGCCGACGGCGCCGACCATCGCCATCGCCCAGAAGGCGGTGTCCGGCGCCCCGCATGCCGCGACGGTGGCGCCCCAGAGAAAGCAGGTGAGGAAGAGCCAGACGCCCTTGTGCCGCAGCGCCCCGAGCTTCGCCAACAGGAGCGACCCAAGGATCGCGCCGAAGCCCATCGCCGTCATCAGGAGGCCGAGATCGTCCGGACCACCTTGCAGCACGTCCGTATTGAACGCCGGCATCAGGGTGTTGATCGGCATGCCGAAGAGGAACGGCACGATGGAGAGCAGGATGAGCCCGCCGACGACCGGCGAGCGCCGCGCGTACTCGATGCCGTCGAGGACGTCCCGCACCGGTCCGCTCGCGGTCCGGCGGCGGCTCGGCTTGCCCGTGTGCCGCATGAAGAGCACGGAGACCGAAGAGACAATGTAGAGCAAGGACAGCACGAAGTAGACCAAGCCCACGCCAAAGTGCGACGTCGTGTCGCCCCCGGCGAACACGGCGATGAGGAAGCCGGCCAGCGCGGGGCCCAGGATCCGCGACAGGTTCCACGCCGCCGTGTTGAACGCCATCGCATTGAACATGAGCGGCTCGCCGACGATCTCCGGAATGAAGGCCGTGCGCGCCGGCATGGACAAGGCCAGCAGCGTCCCGTTCAGGAACCCCACCCAGATGAAATCCCAGAACGAGACGTTGCCCGTCATGACGATGATGGCCATGAAGAACGTCGCCACGCCGTTCAGCGCCTGCCCGTAGAGGATGACGTGCCGCTTGCGCAGCCGATCCGCCAACACGCCCCCCACGAGCGCGAAAGCCACCTGGGGGATCATGAAGGAGAGCGTCACCCAGGCGAGGTTCAGCGCGGAGACCGTCATCTCGTAGACCAGCCAGCCCTGGGCCACGAGTTGCATGTTCATCGCGAAGGCGGAGCCGACCAGACCGCTCCACAGCAGCGCGTAGTCGCGGATCTTGAGCGAGGCGAAGATCGACTTGTCGGCCGGGATCAGGCCTTCTTCCGAAGCGGGCGGCTCCGGACCTGGTTCGATGTCCTCGACGGCCGCAGAGCGTGCGGACGGCGCGGGGGGCTCGCCCCGCGCTGGAACTGTTGACACTTCCGCTCCCGCGGCGCGAAACGGTAAATTCTAGCAGCCTGCCGGACTTGGACCTGCGACGCGCAAGCGGGTCCGAGTCCGACAGGCCGCCAGCGCAGGCGATATGATGGTCGCGAAGAGACGGGCGCGGGGAACCCCCGGCCCTGGGAGGAAGTACGCATGATGAAGACGGGCGCGTGTCATGGTTTCGAGGTGGAGGTGCGGGATCCCGGCATCGCCTGGATCTGCTTCAACACCCCCGAGCGGCTGAACGGCTTCAACCAGGCCATCAAGCGCGATCTGATCGAGACGATCCTGCAGGCCCAGATGGACCACCGGGTGCGCGTGCTCGTGATCACCGGCGAGGGCCGCGCGTTCTGCGCGGGGGACGACATCTCCGGACAGGGCAAGGACATCGGCGGCGAGCCCCTGATGGACTCCATCCCCCACGGCCACGACAACCCCATCGGCACCTACGAGGGGCTCCGCCACCTGTCGCAGACCGTCAACCTGGCGCTGCGCAACTGCGACAAGATCTCCATCGCGGCCGTGAACGGCGTGGCCATCCAGACCGGCATGACCCTCGCCCTCGCCTGCGACTTCCGCATCGCGGCGGAGCGCGCGCGCCTCGGGAGCGCGACCCTGCGGTTCGGCCTCCTCCCCGACGAAGGCGGGCAGTACCTCTGCGTGCAGCTCATGGGCGTGGCCAAGACGATGGACTTCTTCATCCACAAGCGGATTGTCGGCGCACGGGAGGCACTCGACCTCGGCCTGTTGCACGAGGTGGTGCCCGACGCCCAACTCGAGGACCGCGTCATGGCCCTGGCGACGGACATCGCCAACGGTCCCCAGGTCGCGATCAGGATGCTCAAGCGCTCCATCTACAACGCCGCGGACATGACGTTCGAACAGTCCCTCGACGAAATCGCCGCGAAGACCGCGGTGACGGACCACCATGCGGATGCCCGTGAAGGAGGACTGTCGTTCCGGGAGAAGCGGCCACCGGAGTTCAACGCGTGGTTGGAGGAATACCGATCATCCTGATCTCGCCGCCCCGAGGAGCCAAGGCCCGGCCCGCGTGAACCGGCCCACCGACACCAATCTGATCCTGCGCGCCCTCATCGTGCTGGGGCTCGTGGCCTTCGGCGTGTGGCTGACCGCCGAGCGCGGATTGCTGACCCTCGCCCTGGATGCAGACCGCAGCTACATCTCGTGGGTGATCATCGGGCTATACGCCGTCGCCACCGGCCACTGGCTGTGGCTCTCCCACGCGCTGACCGAAGAACGCAAGCGGTTCGCGGCATTGGAGGGCGCGTTGCGGGCCGACGCAACGAACCCAGGCGGACGCCCCGGGCCACGCCAAGGCCTGATCGGCCAGTTCCTGTACCAATGGGAGGAGAAGGGCGCCCAGGGCGACGCCGGGCTCCTGCTGACGGCGTTCGGGGACGAACTCGCCAACCGCCACGCCCTCGGGCACTTCGCCAGCGACGCGCTGCTGAAGCTCGGCCTGCTAGGCACCATCGTGGGCTTCATCCTGATGCTCCTGCCGGTGGGCGACATCGAAGAGTTCGACCCGAGCCTGATGCAGCAACTGCTCTCCGCCATGAGCGGGGGCATGGCCGTCGCGCTCTATACGACCCTCGCCGGCCTGGTGACCAGCACGCTGCTCAAGCTCCAATACCACATGCTCGACGCCTCCGCCGCAGAGCTCGCCACGCGGCTCGCGGTGCTGACGGACGTCTATCTCACGGCCAACGGCGCTTCCGAGAACGCGGTTGCCGCCACGGAAGGCGCGCAGCGTGCGCCCGGCGCGTGACGCTCGATGCGACATAGCATCTACGGCCGCACGGAGTCGCAGGACGCGTTCACGGACCTGCTGTTCAACGCCCTGCTCGGCTTCGCGTTCATGTTCGTCGCCGCCTTCTCGCTGATGGCGGACCCGACCGAGGGCGGCAACGTCGAATCGAAGGCCGAGATCCTCGTCACCGTGCGCTGGGCGGACCGGCACCCGGACGACGTCGACACCCTCGTCGAGGGTCCCGGGGGCAACTTGGTTTGGTACCGCAATCGGGACACCGGCCTCATGCACCTCGACCGGGACGACCGCGGGCTCTTCCAGGACCGGGTGACCCTGGACGGCCGGACCATCTCCAATCCCATCAACCAGGAGACGGTGACGCTGCGGGCGCTCAAGCCCGGGGAGTACGTCGTCAACGTGCTGCACTACCAAGCCAACTACCCCGAGCCGCTGCCGGTGTCCATCAAGGTGGAGAAGCTCAACCCGAAGGTGGAACTCGTGTACTACGGCACGCGGGAACTGACCGGGGTTGGTGACGAGCAGACCGCGGTGCGCTTCACCGTCGGCGCCAACGGCGAGGTCACCGGCACCAACGAACTGCGCAAGAACCTCCTCGTGAAGGTGGCGGGCCGCAAGGCATGATCGGCGCGGTTATCGGGCTCGCCCTGGCCTATGCCGCCCTGGTCGCGCTGCTCGCAAACCTCAATCTCGGTACCCGGCTGCCGCGCACGATCAAGGCCGGGGCCATCGTGGCCGTCACGGGGCTGTACGTCGCCGCCTGGCAGGCGCACAAGGGGCTCCTGGGTTGGGCGACTCCCGAAGCGCTGCCCGACCAGTTCCGCCTCCACTGGGTCACGGTGGACGAACCGGACAAGGCCTCCGGGGCCGCCGGCGCGATCTACTTCTGGGTCCGCGCACTCGATGCGGCGGGCCTCGCCCAGGGCGCCCCGCGCGCGTACCGCATCCCGTGGGACGAGGCGACCGCGGAGGAAGCCGAAGAGGCCCTCGCGCGGCTTCAGGAGGGGGAACCGCTCAACGGGTTCCTGAGCCGCCAAACCCTGGACCCCGAAGCCGAGGGGGAGGTGGAGGGCGGGGACTACGGCGGCGGCTTCGATGCGGCGACCGCCGGCGAACGGCCACACTTCGAGTTCAGCCGCGTCCCGCCTCCGGCGTTGCCGGCGAAGTCCGCACCGCAGACATAGCGCACAAAACCTCGGGACGAATTCGCACAAAACTCGGGCGGATTTCCTACAGATTCTGGGGTTGCGCGGTCAGACAATGCCCTTGGCCCGAACGTGCGCAGCGGCGCTTCGAAGCTGTCGATGCCACGGGGTTCGGAAGGCGTTATTCTGAAGGGAGAGAAGACGTGACGGAACAAAACCCGGTGGTCGACACCCTGGACCTTGCAGACGCACTGCGTGGAACCGGCATGCCGCGGGAGCAGGCGGACGGCGTCGCTCGCGCGATCGGCGGCGAGTTGGCTGGGCGCGTTCCCGTGAAGAGCGACCTTGAGGTCGTGCGTTCCGGCCTTGAGTCCAAGATAGAAGGTGTACGGGGCGACCTTGAGGTCGTGCGCTCCGACCTTGAGGCCAAGATAGAAGGTGTACGGGGCGACCTTGAGGTCGTGCGCTCCGACCTTGAGGCCAAGATAGAAGGTATACGGGGCGACCTTGAGGTCGTGCGCTCCGACCTTGAGGCCAAGATCGACGGCGTGCGCGGTGATCTTGAGGCCAAGATCGACGGCGTGCGAGGCGACCTCAAGGTGGTTCGTGCCGATCTCGAAGCCAAGATCGAGAGCACGCGATCCGACGTCAGGGCGCTCGGCACGAAGCTCAACCTGTTCGGGATCGGCGTCGGCTTGACGCTCGCCCTGCTCTCCGTGTTGGTCGGCCTCGAACTGTTCCGGCCGACGGCCGCCGTCCCGGCCGCCCCCGTCTCGCCCATCACCGTCAACTTTCCCGTCCCGGGTAGCTGGGCGGTACCCAGCGGCCCAACACAAGCCGCACCAGACGCCGGCGAAGATCACCCGGCAGACGTGTCCGCAGGCCCGCGCTGAGCGGTTTCTTTCGACGCGGGCGTGGGTTAGTGCTCCGCCTTCTCCATCACCTGCGCCTCCGCCTTCTTGGGGGCAACCGGGCTGTCGGACGGATCATCGACCAGGATGAACATCAGCAGGAGTGCCGCCAAGGTCGAGAGCCCGAGGATCACGGGCAAGGATGTCAAAAAACGCTTCATCGTTTCCTCTATCGTCTAAGGTCGCTGCTACCGCGCTTGTCCTGCGAGGCGTGCCCTTCCCACTCCCGCAGGCAGCGTCGGTGTCGCCTCGCTACTGGAGCCACGTGAGCCGCGGCACGTCCTGATTACCGAGCGCAACCTCTCGGTCCTCGTGGGCCCGCGCCCGCACGAAGGCGTGTATGCGGCCCGAGTCCTCCGGCGCGAGCACATCGTCGAACGCGGCCATGCCATTCGGCGCCAAGGTGCCTTCGAGCACGATCTGGTCGAAGATGGCATGCACCTCCGGCGTCATCATGCGTAGGTCCGGAATCGTGCCGCCGGAGCGTGCCAGCACGCCGTGGCAGACCCCACAGTAGGAGTTGTAGAGGCGCTCGCCCTGGGCGAGTTCGGCATCACCCACGTCGGCAAGCTGTTGCTCGGGGATGGAGCGGTCCACCGCGGTCGGCGGGGGCAGTTCCTCCGTGCCGCCGAGCGCGAACGTGAGCACGCGCCCGAGATTCCCGTAGGTCAACGACGCCGTGCCGGTCTCGCCGGCGAACAACTCCCCGCCGCCCGTTCCGGTCAGGATCGAAACGTATTGGACGCCGTCGATCTGGTAGGTGACCGGGGGTGCCATGATGGAAACTTGGGCGTTGAACTGCCACAACTGCTCGCCCGTCGCCTTGTCCCGCGCGGTGAAGAAGCCCAGCGCGTCGCCCTGGAACACCAATCCGCCGGCGGTGCCGAGCACGCCGCCGTTCCAATAGTGCGGGATCTCGATGGTCCAGGCCGACTCGCCCGTCAGGGGATCGAACGCCTTGAGGTAGCCCTTCGGGGTCGGCTGGTCCGCCGCGTTCTCGATCAGGAGCTGCGAGATCCGGCCGAACTCGATGCCGAGGTTCCAACCGCCCGGATCGCGCTTGTAGACGCCAGTCTCCTGCCATTCCCGCGACATGCCGTAGATGAGCGGGTTGTCCTGGGCCGGGAGATAGACCAGTCCCGCCTCCACGTCCACCGACATGGCCTGCCAGTTGTGCGCGCCGAGGGGCCCGGGCAGGATCCACTTCGGCTCCTCGGTGTAGTCGAGTTCCGGGTTCTCCACGGGGCGCCCGGTCTCCATGTCGACGTGGGTCGCCCAGGTGACGGCGGCGAAGGGGTGCGCGCGGAGCAGCTCCCCGTCGCTACGGTCGATGACGTAGAAGAAGCCGTTCTTCGGTGCCTGGAGCAAGACCTTGCGCATCTCGCCGTCCACCTCCATGTCGGCGAGCGCCATGTCCTGCACGGCGGTGTAGTCCCAGTTGTCGCCCGGCGTCGTCTGGTAGTACCACTGCATGCTGCCGGTGTCGGCGTCGAGGGCCACGATCGCCGAGAGGAACAGGTTGTCGCCGCCGCCGGGCGAGCGGATGGCGCGGGTCCACGGCGCGCCGTTGCCGACCCCGAGATAGACGTGGTTGAAGTCGGGATCGTAGACGATGGAGTTCCACACCGTGCCGCCACCGCCGATCTCCCACCACTCGCCACCCTTCCAGGTGTCCGCCGCCATCTCCATCTCGGGATGCTCGAAGGGCAGCGAGGGGTCGCCCGGCACCGTGAAGAAGCGCCATGCCTGTTCGCCGGTCGCGGCGTCATAGGCAGTGACGTAGCCCCTCACGCCATACTCCGCGCCGCCGTTGCCGATGAACACCTTGCCGCGCGCCGCCCGGGGTGCCCCGGTGATCGTGTAGGGACGTTCCCGGTCGAGGAGCGTATCGACTTCCCAGACGAGCGCACCGGTGGCCGCGTCGAGGGCGATCAGCCGTCCGTCCAGGCTGCCGATGTACACGCGTCCCTCGTACACGGCCACGCCCCGGTTGACCACGTCGCAGCACGCCCACCGGGACCACGCGCGCGGCACCTGTGGGTCGTAGGACCAGACTTCTTCGCCGGTCACCGCGTCGATCGCGTGTACCCGGCTCCAGGTGCTCGCGATGAACATCGTGCCGTCCACGACGATGGGGGTCGCCTCCTGGCCCCGGTTCGTGCCTAGGTCCCGGTACCAGGCGAGGCCAAGCTCGCTCACGTTCTCGCGATCAATGCCGATCAGGGGCGAGAAGCGCCGTTCCTCGTACGTCCGGCCGTGCGCCAACCAGTTGCCGGGCTCGCTGTCGGCATCGACGATGCGCGCGTCGTCGATCAGGCCGATGGTCGGCGCCGGGGCGGTGGGCGCCGGGGTCTCGGGCGCGGCGGCCGGCTCGGGAGCGGGCGCCGGCGCATCGCGCCAATAGAAGACGTAGGCCAAGACCGCGACCACGATGGCGACGATCGCGAGGATCACTGTACGCATGACGGGAGCCCCCTCAAATCCGGTGGGCGATGATAACCGAGGGCGCGCGGATCCGGGCCGCTCAAGCGCGCCGCCTCAATCCACGAGGGCGGAGTAGACGAGGGTCTTGAGCTCCCTGCGGATCGGATAGGAAGACGACGGGAGCAACTGCGTCATGAAGACGACGATCAACTCCTCCACCGGATCGACCCAGAAGTACGTGCTGGCGGCCCCGCCCCATGCGAATTCGCCGGGCGAGTCCAACACCCCGGCGGCGGCCGGGTCGAGGGTCACCGAGAACCCCAGTCCAAACCCGATGCCGTCGTAGGGCGTCTCGCTGAACACCGGTTGGCCCATCGCGGCGAGGTCTCGGTTCCCCGGCATGTGGTTGCAGGTCATGTGCTCCACGGTCTTGCGCCCGAGCAGCCGCGTCCCCTCGAGTTCGCCCTTGCCAAGCAGCATCCGCGCGAAGCGATAGTAGTCGTCGATGGTGGAGACCATGCCGCCACCTCCGGAAAGGCGCTCGGGAGGTCGCAGGTAGCGGCTCTCCCGAGGGTCGTCCTGGAGACGGTATGCGTCCTGGCCGGTGAACTCGTAGCACGCCGCGAAGCGCGGCAGCGAAGCCTCGGGCACCCGGAAGCCGGAATCCCGCATGCCGAGGGGTTCCGTGATGCGTTCCGCCACGAAGGCGTCCAGGTCTTGGTCCGCGAGGACCTGCACGAGGTAGCCGCACACGTCCGTCGAGTAGCCATAGTTCCAACGCGTGCCCGGCGAGAACTGCAGCGGAATCCCGGCGAGGGCGTCGATCATCGCCTGCAAGTCTCCCTCGCCCACGTTCCCGCGGCGGTACAGCGCATCGACCGGATGGCTGTTCATGAAGCCGTAGGTCAGCCCGGACGTGTGGGACAGCAGATCCTTGACGGCCATCGGGCGCTCCGGCGCCACCGTGGTGAAGCGTTCCTCGTCGCCCTCACCGAAGACCTCGAGGTCCGCCCACGACGGGATGTACTTGGACACGGGATCGTCAAGCTGAAACCGCCCCTCCTCGTAGAGCATCATCAGCGCCACGCTGGTGATGGGCTTCGTCATCGAATAGATGCGGAAGATCGTGTCCCGCCAAATGGGCAGTTCGCGCTTGACGTCCATGTGCCCGTAGGCGCCGAACCAGACGTCCGGCGTCCCCCGCGACACGAGGCACGCATAGCCGGGCAGCGCGCCCCGGTCGACATAGCCCTTCGCGTGGGCGTGGACGTTCCGCAAACGCTCGTCCGACAGGCCCGGCGGCATCGTCGGCTCCTCGGTGGGATGTGGGCGTGCGATCATAGCCCGCGGCCAAGCCGGGCGAACGCGTTCGTTCCGCCGGCGGCGATGGAGGGAGCGGATGCCGCCGAAGGTTCGGGAGTTGGTCGCACGATTGGAGCGGGCCGGGTTCCAGAATCGGGGGGGAGGTCGAGGCAGCCACCGCAACCATTTCCACCCGAAGGTCCATCCGAACGTCGCCAAACCCGTGACGCTGTCTGGTAGTCTGAGCGCCGACGCGAAGCGGTATCAGGAACGTGCGGTGGATCGGGCGGTCCGGGAGTCACAGTCGTGAGAGCGAGTGCTCGCTACGTCAAGATCGTCGAGTGGTCCGAAGAGGATCAGTGCTATGTGGGCAGCTCGCCCGGCCTCCTCTGGGGCGGGTGCCACGGCGATGATGAGCAGTCCGTTTTCGTGGAACTCTGCCGGGTCGTGGACGAGGTCATCGAACTATTCCTCTCCGAAGGCAAGCCTCTGCCGCCCCCGACGGCAGGCAAGGACTGGTCGAACCGTGTGCAGGACGTCGCTTGAAGCCGCCGACAATCGCTCCTCTACGCGAAGGACAGGCTCAAGAAACCCGCAGGCTCCGAAGCCGGGAATTTCGGCTCGCGGCTGCAACGCGACCGAAGAGTCAGGGGACCCCATGACCGTGCTCGGCATAGAAGAGATCTTTCTCGACGTGCGCGATCTCGCCACTGCCGTGGATTTCTACGAGCAAGTCATCGGGATTCCGGTGGTCTCGCGCAATAACGAGCGGGCCTATCTCCAATGCGAGCGCAGCCACGTGGTGTTGCAGGTCCTCGGCCACTCAGGGCGACACCGGGGTGGCGGGCCGATGCATTTCTCGTTCAGCGTCACGGAGGAGGACTTCGACGCCGTGGCCGCACGCGCCGCCGCCGCGAACATCTTCACGCGCGGACCGATGGGCGACCGGGGGAAGGGCCGCGCCTTGTTCATGCTCGACCCCGACGGCAACGAGACAGAGGTCAACACCCGTTACCTGTACGGCGTGCCGAAGCGCTGAGCACTCCCGAAGCTTCGTGCCTGCGATCACCAGGTGGCAGCGGACAGCCCCCGTAGTCGATCCGCGACCGCCAAGGACTCAAGCCCCTCCTCCCGCATCCCGAGGTCGAGCATGGTGAGCCCGGTCGAGACGCGCTCGACGTAGCCCCACTGCCAGATCGCCTCGGGGTCCAACCCGGTCAGGTCCGCCAGCGATTCGCAACGGGCAACGGCGAGCCGTACGGTGTCCCCCGCGAGCAGTTCATCGCCCCACTCGCGCATCGGGACCGCGAGATCGCACGCCGGCTCGGCGAAGAGGCCATCCGGATCCACGAACTTCCAGCGTGCGCGCCCTGCTCCTGCCGACTCCGGCACCGCGAGCGTGTTTTGGGCGTGGGCATCGCCATGCACGAGCATGGACTCGTCGGGCAAGAACGCGTCGGCGCGAGCCTCCGCGTAGGACAAAGCACGGTCCCGGCTTTCACGCTCGCAAGGCGCGCCAAGCAGGTCCCATTTCTCCTCAATGAAATCGAACAGCCAACGCGCCTTTTCGCGCCCCGTCATCAATCCATGCGCGTGCTCGAGCGGCGTCCATGCCTCGCGGAGCGTCCGGCACAGCGCTTCTATCTGCGACGCCGTCGTATCGCCGGTGTCGTGCAAGGGTGCGCCAAGACGCTCGAGGAGCAGCGCGTTGCGGTCCGCATCGTGGGCGAACAGCTCGGCGTAGCCGCGTCCCTCCGCCAAGCGGTAGACCGTCGCTTCCGCCGTGAGGTCGCCATACGCCGGCAGGCCGATCTTGGCGATCGCCGGCCGACCGTCGGCGAGCGTCGCCTCCAGCACGAGACTTTCGGACCCCCCTTGGAGAACGCCGGCGAGATCTGCTCCCCAAGCGTGTCGAAGATGGGCAACGCAAGCGTCGAGGCCGGCGATCCAACGCAACCCCGCTTCGCCCATCGCCTCGGCGCGCATGCGGGTGGCCTTGGGGAGTCGTTCCGCATGCGACACTTCGTTCATTACGGGTATGGGAACGGGATGAAGACGCGAACGCGGACGGACTGGCGATTTACTGCGCAGACATCGGCTCGGTCAAGAACGGCAATTTCGGGTGGGCTGTTCTCCACGGGGCTACCCAACGCGACGGGCACAAGATCGACGGGCTGGTCGACGACGTGGTCGGCAGCCTGAGGTCGGGCACGCAGGTGGCGCTCGGCTTCGAGTGTCCTCTTTGGGTTCCCGTACCGGATGATCCTTCGGGGCTGACTGCGGGGCGCGTCGTAGACGGTGGTAAAGCATGGTCCGCAGGAGCGGGCGCGAGTGTTCTCGCGACAGGTTTGACGGAGACCGCTTGGATCCTGAGGCAGATGCGGGCGCGTTTGGACATTGAGGGGCTGCCGTTGCCATCCGTGCACTTGGATTGGCCGGGATTCGCTGGGTCGGGCAGGGGGCTACTCCTTTGGGAAGCGTTCGTCACCGGAGAGGCAAAGGCGAGGGGCGCGGACAAGTGCGGGCACGTCGCCGACGCGCTGATCGCCTGCAAGGCGTTCGCCGCAGCCTTACCCCACCCGCCCAAAGGTATGCCATGCGAGCCGTCGCATGAGGTGCGCTCGTTGATCGGGTCGGCGGTCCTTTGGTCCGGCTGGTCCGGTGACCTGGAGTTGCTACGGGCGAGGTGCCTCGTCATCAAGCCATAGCTCCTGTTGTCCAATGGCAGCCCCTTCCGCCCATTGCCATCATCTCAATCCTCAGCGGCTCGGCTGGGTACTTTGGGCGGGCACCGCTTGGATTACCGCCAGCATTGCATCCGCAGCGCCGCGCCCGCTGGTCACGGTCACCGCCGGGATGGCTGGGGCTACCAAGCGGCAACGCGGACGGATACGGCACGGTAGGGCGTCGCCCGGGCCAACGCGGCCGGGCCCGACCCCTGCGCGCCCCTCCGCTATAGGCACCGCGGTCGGATCGACGGTCTGATCTGCGCACATACCATCGTGCCCATCGCTCGCGGGACCGCCAGACTACCTGTATGGTGACGCCCGTCAATCAAAGCTGCGAACATCCGCGCCCTGCGGCACGCCGCGCCGGCACGACGGGAAGCACCATGCCCATCGAACTCCGCCCGATTCGATCCGACGAATTCGACCAGCTCGGTCACCTCACGAGCTACGTCTACGGCGGCAATCACGGCGACGGCCCCGAGAACACGATCACGGCCACCACCCGCCCGGAGTGGACCTTGTGCGCGTTCGATGGCGCACGCCTGGTGTCGAGCTTCTCGACCATCCCGTTCACGATGCGCGCCAATGGGACGGCCGTGCCGATGGGCGGCGTCTCCGCGGTCGGCACGCTACCGGAGTACCGCCGCCGGGGACTTGTGCGCCGCATCAGCACCCAAGCGTTCGCCGACATGCGCGAGCGCGGCCAGGCGGTGGCTTCGCTCTGGGCGTCCCAGGCCGCCATCTACCAGCGTTACGGCTACGCCATGGCGTCCGTGCTGCGCAGCTACCGCATGGACACCGCGGACATCGGGTTCTTCGACGGGGACGAGGGTTCGAGCCAGGTCGAGCGTCTGGACGTGGGCGCGGGCTACGACCTCGTGAAACGGGTCTACATCGCCTTCATCGCGGACCGGATGTGCTATCTGCATCGCGCGCGCCCGCTTTGGCTCAACAACGCCCTCGACGAGGACGACGCGCAGGGGCCGATCCACATCGCGCTCTCGCGGGACGCGAGCGGCGAGCCCGACGGATACGCGATCTACACGCTGCGTGCCGGCCGGCGGGACCACGCGAGCCGGAACCAGGAGATCGTGATACGGGACCTCGCGTGGCTCTCGCCCGACGCCTATCGCTCGCTGTGGAGCTTCATCCGGCGCCACGACCTGGTGGGTAGCGTGCGCTGGGACAACGCGCCTTCGGACGATCCCGCCGTCGAGCTCTTCATGGAGCCGCGCCTCCTCCACGCCCGGGACCACGAGGGGTTGTGGCTGCGGATGGTGGACGTGCCCGCCGCGCTCGCCGGGCGCGGTTGGAACGCCGACGGCGAGCTTTCCTTGAGCGTCGCCGAGGACGCCCTCGCGCCATGGAACACGGGTATCTGGCGCTTGTCCGTAGCCGACGGCTCGGCCGAGGTCACCCCCGGAGCCGCTAGCGCGGATCTGCAGCTCTCCGTCAAGGCCCTCGCACTGCTGTACACGGGTCGGCGCTCGGCCAGGGAACTCGCCGCATGGGGCATGCTCGAAGGAGCACCTCCGGCGCTACGCCGCGCCGATGCGCTGTTCGCGACGCCGCACGCGCCGCACTGCCCGGACCACTTCTGACGAGCCCCGGTGACTCTCGGCGCGATCGTTATCACCGCCGTCGCCCTGTTCGTGGGATTGGGCGCGCTCTATGTCTCGTGGCGCTTCGTGAGGGGCTTGCCGACGGACCGTCCGGGCGAACCGATCGAAGTGCAGGAGGCCGAACGGGCCGAGCAGGCGCGCGCCGAACAAGAGCGCGCCAGGGCCGCCGAAGCGAACAAGGAACCCCCGCCGCGCCGGACCAGCGCTTCGGAGTGGGTCGCCGGCGCGGCCATTGCGCTCGGCCTCGTCGGACTCGCCCTGTTCATGATCCGGCAACTCGGCTCCGAGTAGCCGGCGCTCGCCAACCCACTTTCCGGCAGGAGCACAACGCATGACCGTCATCGACACCCCGCTCGGCAAGGTCCGCGGCACCGAGCACCACGGCGGCCTCGCCTTCCGGGGCATCCGCTACGCCCAAGCGCCCACCGGCGCGGCGCGCTTCCGACCGCCACAGCCCGTCGCGCCCTGGCCGGACGTCTACGACGCCACCGAATTCGGCCCGTCCGCCCCACAGCCCGCCATGTTCGACGAGAACGCGCCGCTACAGTTGCCGATCGAGCCGACGGACGAGGATTGCCTGTTCCTCAACGTCTACACCCCGGCCGCAGGCGACGCGCGACGTCCCGTGCTCTTCTGGATCCACGGCGGCGGCTACGTGGGCGGCTCAGGACGGGCGTACGACGGTTCCGTGTTCACCCGGGAGCACGACGTGGTGGTCGTCACGATCAACTACCGCATGGGGGCCCTCGGGTTCCTGCATCTCGGACACCTCGAGGAGGGCCTCGAATCCTCCGTGAACAACGGCATCCTCGACCAGATCTGCGCCCTGGAGTGGACCCGGGACAACATCGCCGCGTTCGGCGGCGACCCCGGCAACGTGCTCATCTTCGGCGAATCCGCCGGGGGCACGTCCACGGCCATGCTGCTCGGTTGTCCCCGCGCGGAGGGCCTCTTCCACAAGGCCGTCGTACACAGCCCGCACGTGGACCTGCTGCCCGTGGGCCCGGGCCACGTCGACTTCGCCAACCGCTGCATCGAGCGGCTCGGCGGCGATCCGGCCACCAACGGTATGGAGACCTTGCGCAATGTCCCCGCGGACACCCTCCTGGGACTCATGATCCCCGACCCCGAGCGTCCGCCGCGTCCCGCGCTTGGGCTCCGCCGCGACGACAACGTGACATTCTCCCCCGCCATAGACGGGACGCTGATCCCCGCGCCGATCGCCGAGACGGTCGCCGCCCGGGGGTCCGCCAACGTGCCCTTCCTCGGCGGTGGCTGCCGGCACGAAGGCACGCTCTTCGCGGACATGATCCTCCCCCCGCAACTCTCCGCGGCCCAAGCCGGCGAACTTCTGGCCGCCGAAGGTTGCGATCCCGCCCGCACGCTCGCCGCCTACGAAGCGTTCGCGCCGGGCGCATCGCCCCGCAGCAAACTCGTCTACCTGCTCACCGACACCATGTTCCGCAACTCCATGGTCCGCATCCTCGACGCCGCGGCGAACGCCGGCGCGCGCTGTTGGTCCTGGATGTGTACGTGGGAAACGGACATCGCCCACCTGCGCGCGACCCACGCCATCGAGCTCATGTTCCTATGGGGCTGGGGACACGACCCCGCCATGCCCGCGATGCAGCGCTTCGCCGGCCAAGGCGCGCCGGAGGACCTGGGCCGCGCCATGCGCGAGTATTGGGTCAACTTCGCGCGGACCGGCGCGCCGAGCGCCGCCGGGGAGCCGGCATGGACGCCTTACGATACCGACCGCCGTCCGGTCCTGGTCCTGGATGCGGAGCGGCGCATGGAGCACGACCTCGACGGCGCGGTCCGGGAGCTCTGGTTCGGCGCGTAGCCGGTCCACCACCGACCGCCCCTTGCCCACGCATTCCCTGTAGTACGATTGAGCGCCCACTCAGCGCGGAGCCCTGACCTTGGACCTCGCCTACAGCGCCGAATATGCCGCCTTCCGCGATGAAGTGCGCGCGTTCATCGAGACCCACCGCGACTTGGCACCAACCGCCCTGCAGCGCGGCAAGCCCACGGAACAGGCGAAGGCGTGGCAGCAACTGCTCATCGAGCACGGCTACGCGGCGCGCACCATCCCCAAGGAGTACGGCGGGTACGGGGCGGAACCGGACATCCTGAAGTCGCACATCATCGCGGAGGAATTCGGCCGCGCCCGGGTGCGCCCCGGCCACGACGGCGACAACCGCCTCGTCCCGACGCTGCTGGAACTCGGCACGGAAGAGCAGAAACGCAAGTACATCCCGCCCACCATCCGGGGCGAGATGACCTGGTGCCAGGGGTACTCCGAGCCGGGTTCCGGATCGGACCTCGCGTCCCTCTCAACGAAGGCGGAGGTGGACGGCGACGACTTCGTCATCAACGGCCAGAAGATCTGGACCTCCGGCGCCCAATACGCGGACATGATCTTCTGCCTCGTGCGCACGGAGCCCGACGCACCGAAACACCAGGGCATCAGCTACCTGCTCTTCCCGATGGATACGCCGGGCATCGAAGTACGTCCCCTCGTCACCATGACGGGCGAGGCGACCTTCAACGAGACGTTCTTCACGGACGTCCGCGTGCCAACCAGCCAGATCGTCGGCCGGCGCGGCGAGGGCTGGTTCGTGGCCAACGCCACGCTCAAGCACGAGCGCGGCGGCCTCGGCGACCCGAACCAGGCCGAGAGCCGCTTCCACCAGATCGTCGAGATGATGAAGCAGGAAACCCTCGACGGCCGCCCGCTGCTCTCGCACCCCACCTATCGCGACCGGCTGGTGGCCCTACAGGGGCAGATGCTCGCGCAAAGGTTCAACGGCATGCGCGTGCTGACGCACAACATCCGCAGCGAGGAGCCCGGCCTGCCCCGATGGATCGTCAAGCTGAACGGCTGCGAGCTGAATCACCGCATGGCGGAGATGGCCATCGACATCCTCGGGGAACTGGGCGTCCTGTATCCCTCGAAGGGCTTCGGCGGTCACCGTGAAGAGGGCAACGACTACCTGCGCGACGCGGGCATCTGGCAGCAGCGCTACATGCTGGATCTCGGCCTCATCATCGGCGGTGGCACGGCGCAGATCCAGAAGAACATGATCGGCGAGCGGGCTCTGGGCTTGCCCAAGGAACCGAAAAGCGCCGATCCCCGCTTCGCCCAAGGCGCCACCGCCTAATGGAGTTCGCGCTCAACGAACCGCAGCGCATGCTGCAGGAAAGTGTGCGCGGCTACCTCGATGCCGCGTGCCCCCTGGACCGGGTGCGGGCGGCGGCCGATGCCGGGCACACCCGGCCCGACGATCTCTGGGACGGGCTGGTGGAACTCGGCGTCCACGCCATCCTGGTGCCGGAGGAGTACGGCGGCGTGGGCTTGGGTCTACTCGAAGCAGCGCTGGTGGCGGAGTGCCTCGGCGGTGCGGTCGCGCCCGCGCCGTTCGTCGGGTCGTCCGTCATGGCACCGGTGGCCCTGGCACTCGCCGGCAGCGATGCCCAGAAAGACGCGTGGCTGCCCCGCATCGCGGGCGGCGAGACCGTGTTCGGCGTCGGGGTGACGGAGCAGATCGGCAGCCGCGAAAGCGAAGGCATCACGGCGGACGACGGAAGGCTGACTGGCAAGGCCCTGTTCGTCCTCGACGGCGTCGACGCCGACATGCTGCTGATCGCCGGCAACGACGGCACCCTGCATCTGGCGCGCGCCGCCGATGCCGACGTGCGGAAGCTGCCGACGATCGATCGCACGCGGTCCGTGGCGGAAGTGCGCCTGGACGCCACGCCGGCGGAGACCTTGCCGGGGTCCGCCGAGAGTCCGGAACCGCTGCTCGCCGCCATCGACGCGGGCCGGATCATGCTCGCGGCGGACACCCTGGGCGCGGCCCAGAACATGCTCGACCAAGCCGTCGCCTACGCGAAGGAGCGCCGGCAGTTCAACCGGGTCATCGGTTCGTTCCAGGCGGTGAAACACCTCTGTGCCGAGATGGCGGCCACGCTCGAACCGTGCCGCTCCCTCGTCTGGTATGCCGCCCACGCCACCGATGCGATGCCGGAAGAGGCGCGTCTCATGGCATGCCACGCGAAGGCGCACCTCGCGGAGGTGGGCCGCTTCGTCGCCCGCACCGCGACGGAGGTACACGGAGGCATGGGTTTTACGGACCTGCTGGGTCTACACTACTGGTTCAAGCGTGTCGGTCTGGACCGGCAACTGCTCGGTGCGCCCGAGGTGGTCCGGGAGGAAGCCGCCGCCGTCCAGGGGTGGACCTAGATCGAGGGCGAGGAGTTTCGCAGAGGCGGAAGACGTGCAAGGAGGGGCCATGCACTTCGGTGACAATCGGTTGGGAGAGGGTGGCGTAACGGCGCTGCGACGAGTCCCCAAGGCCACCGCGGCGATCGCCGCCATCGGCGCCGTTCTCTACGCGGCGACGGTCAGCGCGGAAGTGAGCGCCGAGTCGCAGTTCGTCCTCAACACGTTCTCGTTCCTCATCTGGGGCGCCCTGGTCATGTGGATGTGCGCCGGCTTCACCATGCTCGAGGCCGGTTCCGTGCGCACCAAGAACGCATCGGTAATCTGCCTGAAGAACATCGGCCTCTATTCCATCGCGGGGCTCGCCTACTACCTGATCGGCTACAACCTGATGTACACGGACACCGGCAGCCTGATCGGCGCGGTGCAGTTCCTCTACGGTCCGTCGGAGGCGGAACTGGCGATGCTCGCGGGCGATGAGGAAGCGACCGAGGCCGTGGTCGAGCAAGGCTATTCAACGATGTCCGACTGGTTCTTCCAGATGGTGTTCGTGGCGACCGCCGCCTCCATCGTCTCCGGCACGCTGGCGGAACGGGTGAAGCTCTGGACCTTCTTCGCGTTCACCGCGGTCCTCACGGCCATCATCTACCCCATCGTGGGCGCTTGGACGTGGGGCGGCGGCTGGCTCTCGGAGATGGGTTTCAAGGATTTCGCAGGCTCGACGATCGTCCACTCGACCGGCGGCTGGGCGGCGCTCGCCGGCACGATCATCGTCGGGGCGCGGATGGGCAAGTTCCGAAAGGACGGCTCGGTCAAGTCGACGCCCCCCTCGAACGTGCCCGCCGTGACGCTCGGGGTCTTCATCCTGTGGCTCGGCTGGTTCGGCTTCAACGGCGGCTCGCAACTGGCGCTCGCCGGCGCGGTCGACGCCGTGGCCATGAGCAACGTGCTGGTCAACACGAACCTCGCGGCGGCGGCGGGCGTGATGGCCGCGGTCAGCGTGTCCCGGGCCATCCTCGGCCGGGTCGATCTCCTCGCGGTGCTGAACGGGGCCATCGCGGGTCTCGTCTCCATCACCGCCGGCCCGGACATCGTGGATCACTACTGGGCGATCATCATCGGCGCCATCGGCGGCATCATCTGCACCCTCGGCATGAAGCTGATGGAGAATCTCAAGCTCGACGACGTGGTGGGGGCGGTACCGGCCCACCTCTTCGCCGGCGTATGGGGCACGCTCGCGGTCTGCATCGCGGCCGGCGGCGACTTCGTCACCCAGGTGATCGGGATTCTGGCCATCGGCGTCTTCGTATTCGCGGTCTCGCTCTTGCTTTGGGCCGGACTACACAAGATCATGGGCGCCCGCGTCACGCGCAGCGTGGAAGAGCTGGGCCAAGACGCGGCGGAACTGGGGATCGAGGCCTACCCGGAGTTCGTGCTGATGCCGGACCAGGAAGGCTTCGAGGCCGAGCAGGGAGAATGAGCCCTCAGCCGGGGAGCGCGAGGGGCTTGCCCCTCGCAAGGAAAGGCAGCGCGAGGGGCTTGCCCCTCGTAGGAAGAGACGGGATTCATGCACGACCCCGTTTCGTGGGCTAAGATGTAAAGCAGGAGGCACCCATGGACATCGCTACCGACAGAGACGGCGGAACGCTCTTCCTGACCGTCGGAGGCCGCATCGACGGCCTCAACGCCCACGAGTTCCAGGACTCGGCGACGGGTGCCATCCAGGATTCCGACGAAAACGTCATCCTGGATTTCGAAGGTGTCTCCTACATCAGCAGCGCCGGCTTGCGGGCCGTGCTGCTGATCGCCAAGACCGTGCGCGAGCGCCAGGCCCAGTTCGCGGTCTGCTCCCTGACGAAGCTGGTCGACGAGGTCTTTCGGATCAGCGGCTTCGACAACATCGTGCCGATTCACGAAACCCGCGAGGCGGCGGTCGCGGCCACCCAGGGCTAACGCGGGCTACAACCGCCGTCGCCGAGACGAGCGTCCCATCCCGACAAGGCGTTTCACGCGGGGGCCAGCCGCCGCCGTTCGAGGCTGATCGTCCGCGCGTTCCACGCCCGTCCCCAAAGCCCAACGATCACGTTCGTGCAGGCCATCGCGACGAAGACCCCCGCGTAGCCGTAGTAGTGGCGGCCGAGCAGCGCCAGCGGCACGTAGAAGACGAATAGCCGCAGCACCGACAGGCATAGCGCCGGCATGGGCTTGGACATCGCGTTGAACGCGCCGTTGGCCACGTTCGCCATGCCGATGAAGCCGATGGTGAGCGGGATGATGTAGAGGTACGCCGTGGCGGTGGCGACCACCACCGGCTCGTCGTTGATGAGCGAAACGAACGTGCGGCCCCCGATCCACATCACGCAGGCCGCGATGACCCCCCACACCAGGCAGTACCGGTAGCAGATCGCCAACGCCTGGTTGACGCGGTCGAACCGTCGGGCGCCCCAGTTCTGCCCAACCAGCGGCGCCGTGCTCGACGAGATGCCGATGACCACCATGAACACCACCGCGTCGATGCGGGCCGCGACCCCGAAGCCCGCCACCACCGCCGTACCGAACCCGGACAGGAGACGGGTGAGGACGGCGGTCGCGAGCGGCTCGATGACGTTCGTCGCCATGGCCGGAACGCCCACGTGCAGGATGACGCGGGTGGAAGCGACCAGTCCCCGCAAGGACGGCCGCAGCATCCGCTCGCGCACCGCGAACCAGTAGACCGTCAACAGGAACGACAGAGCACGCGCCAGGACGAACGCCCAAGCCGCGCCCTCCACGCCGAGTGCGGGCAAACCCGCCCAGCCAAAGATCAGGAACGGCCCGATCAGGACCTGCAGCACCGACCCCAGCGTGATGACGTAGCCGGGGAACACCGGATCGCCGATGGAGCGCATGAACAGCGTGCCGGCCATGGACAGCCCGAACAACGGGAAGCCGAGCGCCCAGACGCGAACGTAGGCCACCACGAGCTCGAGGACCTCGCCGCGGGCACCAAGCAGGTGAAAGAGGGGACGCGCGAAGCCCGCGACCAACGCCGCGCAACCCACCGTGAAGACGAGGAGCAGCAGCAACCCGTGGGTCGTCAGGAGTGCCGCGCCCTCCCGGTCGCCCACGCCCATGGCGCGTGCCACCCGCACGCCGCCACCGAGCGTCAAACCCCGGGTCATCGCGCCAAGCGCCATCACGGCCGGAAAGGTGAACGTGACCGCGGCGAGCGCCTCCGTCCCGACGAGGCCCAGATAGACGGCCTCGACGAACTGCGCGAGCGTCATGGCCAGGAAGCCCAGGATCATGAACCCGGACAGGCGCATGACGTGCCGCGACAGATCGCCTTCGGTGAAGCTCGCCCGGGCGCGGTCAGCCATGAGCAGGTCGATCCAGCGGTGCTACCTTAGGCGCCTTCCACATCCCCGTTGGACGGAGAACGCCATGACCGATTCCTCCCGCCCCGTCTTCGCCGTCGGCCACCTGAGCATGCCCGTCGAGGATGTTCACTCCGCGTACGACTTCTTCGTCCGTCACGGGATGCGGGCGGTTCTCGAGCGGGGGGACTTCGGCATCCTGGAGCTGCGCGGCGGCACGCACCTGATCCTTACCCAGGCCGAGGACGCCATCACGGAAGGCGTGCGCGCCCCGTTCGACCTGATGGTGGACGATGTCGATGCCGTCCACGCGGCGTTCGTGGAGGACGGCGTCGAGGCCACGGACATCGAACGCGGCAAGATCCACGACTCCTTCCGCGTGACCGGCCCGTCCGGCTACTCGATTCCGATCAATTCGTCGCACGCCGTGGGCGTTGTCTGACAGCAAGGGTGGGGGATCTCCGCTAGGCAGCGCGTCGCCGCACCCTTATGGTAGCCCCGTGATGGAACGGGCCCGCGAACTGTTGCGCACGGTGTATGGCTACGCCGAATTCCGTGGCCGGCAGGAAGACATCATCCGCACCGTGGCCGAGGGTGGCGACGCGCTCGTGCTCATGCCCACGGGCGGCGGCAAGTCCCTGTGCTACCAGTTGCCGGCGCTGCTGCGCGAGGGGGTCGGCGTCGTTGTGTCGCCCCTCATCGCGTTGATGCAGGATCAGGTGGCGGCGCTCCGGCAACTCGGCATTCGGGCGAGCTTCCTCAACTCATCGCTGCCGCCCCGGGAGCAGTTCGAGGTCATTCGCACGCTTCGGGCCGGGGCTTTGGACCTCCTCTACCTCGCCCCCGAGCGCCTGCTTCAGGAAGACACCCTGGCCCTGCTCCGTGAGCTTCGGCTCGCCCTGATCGCCATCGACGAGGCGCACTGCGTCTCGCAGTGGGGCCATGACTTCCGCCAGGACTACCTCGGCCTACACGTCCTCGGCGAACGCTTTCCCGGCACCCCGCGCATCGCCCTCACGGCGACCGCGGACGCACGCACGCGCGAGGAGATTCTCGAACGCCTGGAGCTGCCCAGCGCCGCGCGCTTCGTGAGCGGCTTCGACCGGCCCAACATCCGCTACGCCGTGCAGGCCAAGTCCGACGCCAACCGGCAACTCGTCTCCTTCCTCGAGGCCCGCCGCGGGCAGCCGGGGATTATCTACGCGATGACCCGCAGGAAGGTCGAGGAAACCGCGCGCATGCTGTCCGGACACGGCTGCAACGCGCTCCCCTACCACGCCGGACTGCCCCCGGAGGTCCGCGCCGCGCACCAAGAGCGCTTTCTGCGGGAGAACGATGTCGTCATCGTGGCCACCATCGCCTTCGGCATGGGCATCGACAAGCCGGATGTCCGCTTCGTGGCGCACATCGACCTGCCGAAGAGCGTCGAGTCCTACTATCAGGAGACCGGCCGGGCCGGCCGCGACGGCGAGCCGGCCGACGCGTGGATGGTCTACGGCCTGCAGGACGTGGTGCGGCTTGCGCAACTCGTCGACCAGTCCGAAGCCAACGACGACCGCAAGCGCGTCGAGCGGGCGAAGCTCGATGCCCTGCTCGGCTGGTGCGAGATCACCGAGTGCCGGCGCCGCGCCCTCCTACAGTACTTCGGCGACGACCTGCCGGGGAACTGCGGCAACTGCGACATCTGCCTGGAGCCACCCCGCACCTGGGATGGCACCACCGAGGCCCAGAAGCTCCTGTCGTGCGTGTATCGCACCGGCCAGCGGTTCGGCGCCGGCCACGTGATCGACGTGCTGCGCGGCAAGGACACGGAAAAGATCCGCGCCCGGCGGCACGACCGGCTCAGCACCTACGGCATCGGCGGCGACCTCTCCGACACCCAGTGGCGTTCCATCGTGCGGCAGCTCCTCGTGCAACGGTATCTGCGCGCCGACCCCGAACGCTACGGCGCCATGTCCCTCACCCCGAATTCCCGGCCCCTGCTACGCGGCGAGGAGCACATCCTCCTGCGCGAGGACCCCACCCCGAGCCGACCCGCCAAGGTGGCCCGCAAGACCGACTACGACCCCGGCCCCGAAGACCGTCCTCTCTGGGAGGCGCTGCGCACCTGCCGCCAGGAACTCGCCGCGGAAGCGGACGTGCCGCCGTATGTCGTCTTCCACGACGCGACGCTGCGGGAAATGGTGCGATTGAGGCCCCGAACGGCGGCGGAGTTGCTGGAGCTACACGGCGTGGGAGAAGCGAAGCTCGAACGCTACGGTGCCGCGTTTCTTGGCGTGCTTGCCGAGTACGGGGCGGCGCATGGCGAGGACGGAGCATCGTCCTTGGCGGAAGGATAGACTCGAAGCGATGTTGCACGGCCCCAGCCGCACCGAACTGCCGTACACCGAGACCGCGATGCTTGAGCACGCTGGCCTGGACGTCGACGAACGAGCGGACGACCCGAGTCCGATGCTCGAATACACGACGGGGTTCGCCGCCGTTCTGGCGACGAGCCTGACGCCCGCAACGCTCGCGCAGAAGCTCGGCTTCACACCGCGGCGGGTGCGGCGGATGATTCGCAAGCAAAGCCTCTACGCCATGAAGATCGGTGGCCGCCTGCATGTCCCGGCCTACCAGCTCTCCGGGCACGCACTGGTGCCGAACATCGCCCGGGTGAATCAGGCCCTCGCGCATCTTGACCCGGTTTCGGTGCAGCGTTGGTTCACCACCGCCGACCCGGATCTGGAGGACATGACGCCACTCGACTGGTTGAAGGCGGGGCGGGAGGTCGAGGCGGTGCTGAAGGTGGTGCCCGAGCGTTAGAGCCGCGGGTCTGCCGGCATGACGGGTGCGTGTTCGATCACCGGCATAGCCGCTCGCATGGCACCCCATCGCCGTCTCCGTCGAGGCGCGTGATGCCGCATTGGGTGAGGAAGAAGCGCGCCTCGCCGCAGGAGGACATCTCCCCGCAGGTGGTCTTCGTTCCGCAGGTCGGGGGAACCGCAGTCCCGAAGGCTACCGATGGAACGGTCGTTTCGGCGACGCTGGGACTGCGCACGCCCCGGCGCCACTCCCAGGGCGGCACGCGGTCGGTCTCCGGTAGGGACCACAAGCCTTGGCGCGTCTCCCGCGCGGCCTCTTCGTCGTCGAGCAGCCAGATGTCGGAGGAGTACCGCCGGTACACCCACGCATGGCCCTCCCGCACCATTTCGCGATTGATGTCGCGGTTGCCCACGTAAAGCCGTCCCAAGAGGCGCCCGTAGCGGTCCTGCCCTTGCGAGGCCACGCGTACGTCGCGCCGGAACACCTTGTCCGCTAGTGCCTGCCGAGCCCGCGTGCCCCAGGGTTGGCCCCGTTCCGGCGTGTCGATCTCCGTCAGGCGCACCTTAGTCTGCTGTCGCCGTTCCGTGTCGAGGATCGTCACCGTGTCGCCGTCCGCGATGCCCACCACGACGGCGTCGAGGCAAAAGGTCGTGTCGCAGGGATGGGCCTGTACCGTCCCCGCCGCGAACGCGACCGCGAGCGCACACGCGAAAGCTGACTGATGCAATGGCCGATCTCCTACACGGAGGTCGGCAACTATCCTACCTTGAGCTTGACCAGTCCGGTCAGCCCGAGACCATCGCCAGCTCCACGTAGCGACGCGGTGCGATGTTCACACGCGTCACGTACTGCACTGCATCCGTCAGGCTGTACGTCCCCCTGTTCGTGTGCGGAATCTGCTCGCTCAGGTGATGCACCTCGACCCGGTGTGGCCCCGGCACCGGCCCCACGTCGACCGGAATCTCGAAGCGGCCTTCCGAGTCGCGATGAATGCGGACGCGGGTGATCGGCGAGCGCTCGTCGTCCGGCACGAGAGTTACCCACGCCATCCCCATCGGCCTGCCGTCCAGGGTCACCCGCCCGGACACGGATGTCCGCTGCGCGTCGGTCAGGAATCCACGGCGGCGCAGCCAGCGCAGCAGGAGCCGGGGCCACTCGTTGAGGTCGGGATCGCCCACGCCGAGGCCGAGGCCGTGTTCGCCATGCCCGAAGACGTGGAGTTCCGCCTGGACGCCGACGTCGAGCAGCGCCTTGTAGAAGAGCAACGATTGCTCCGCCGAGACGATGGCGTCCTCGTGAGTGTGGACGATGAAGCTCGGCGGCGTGTCCGCCGTCACGCGGTCGTCCGCGGGGGTGTATTCATCGGCCTTCCGCCCCCGAACCGGACCGTTGACGACGGCGTACACGGGGACGAGGAAGTCGGGGCGCGAGCTTTCGCGCTCGATGGGGTCGGGGTCGTCGGGGCGTCCCGCGTCATGGCGGGTGCCGACGGCCACCGTCAAGTGGCCGCCCGCCGAGAAGCCGAGCATGCCGAGGCGGTTCGTCGCGACGCCCCACTCCGCCGCGTGGGCGCGCACGTAGCGCATGGCGCGTAGCCCGTCGAGCAGCGAGACCTCGGAGTGATACTTCGGGCCGACGCGGTAGCGCAGCACGAACGCCGCGATGCCGGCGCGGTTGAGCCAGCGCGCTACCTGGAGCCCCTCGTGATCCGATGCCAAGACCCGGTAGCCGCCGCCGGGACTGACGATGATGCCCGCCCCAGTCGCCCGCTCCGGCACCGGCAGGTGGACGGTCAGCGCCGGATAGTCGACTACGTCGTTTCCCGCCGCTGCCGGCGCCCCGTCCGGCCAGAGTGGTAGCGGCTCGTCTCTGGTCTCCGTCACAACCCAGTCAGTGTACCCGGAACGTCCCGTTCCCCGACTACTCCACCGCAGACAACGCCTCCAACGCTTGGTTCAGCGTGGTGACGCCATGGGCCTCGATGCCCCGAATGCTCGTCTTCGGCAGGTTCGAGCGCGGGATGACGGCCTGGGTGAAGCCGTGTTTGCGCGCTTCCCGGAGACGTTCCTGTCCATTCGGGACGGGCCGCACCTCGCCCGTCAGCCCCAACTCGCCGAAACAGACGAGGTCCCGGGGCAGCGCCCGGTTGCGGAAGCTCGACACCACCGCCGCGAGCAACGCGAGGTCGACGCCGGTCTCCGCGATCCGCACGCCGCCCACCACGTTCGCGAACACGTCCTGGTCCCCGAGCGACAGTCCGCAATGCCGGTGCAGCACGGCCAAGTGCATCCCGAGGCGCTGCCCGTCGAGGCCGACGCTGACCCGCTTCGGATAGCCGCCCTGGAGGTCGTCCACCAGCGCCTGGAGTTCCACGAGCAGGGGTCGCGTGCCCTCCCACGTCACCGTGACGACGCTGCCGGGCGACATCTCGGCGGGACGCCGCAGGAAGATGGCGGACGGATTGGAGACCTCCTTCAGACCGTCCTCCGTCATGGCGAAGACGCCGAGTTCGTTCACCGCCCCGAAGCGGTTCTTGTGTCCCCGCAACGTGCGGTAGCGCGTGCCGGACGGACTGTCGAGCATGACGAAGCAGTCGATCATGTGTTCGAGGACCTTGGGGCCGGCCAGGTTGCCCTCCTTGGTCACGTGCCCGACCAGCACCATCACGGTCTGTGTCTGCTTGGCGAGGCGCGTGAGCAGCGCCGCCGATTCCCGCACCTGGGTGACGCTGCCGGGCACGCCGCTCGCCGTCTCGACATGCATGACCTGGATCGAATCGATGACGACGACCCTCGGAGCTTGCCGCGCCACGAGGTCCGCGATGGCCTCGACCCGGGTCTCCGACGCCACGGTGAGGTCATCGCGCGGCAGGTCCAGCCGGCGCGCGCGGTCGGCGATCTGCTGCAGGGACTCTTCACCGCTGACGTAGAGGACGGGCATCGTGTGGGCGAGCGCCGCGGTCACCTGAAGCAGCAGCGTGCTCTTCCCCGCGCCCGGATCGCCCCCCATCAGGACGACGGAGCCCGGCACCAGCCCGCCCCCGAGCACCCGGTCGAACTCGCCCATCCCGGTGGGCAGCCGAGCCATGGGCGTGGTTTCCACGTCGGCCAGCCGCGTCACCTCCGCCGCCGTCCCGCCGAAGCCCACCGAGCGGGCCGCCCCGGTGCTCTTCGGCACGGACAGCTCGCGCAAGGTGTTCCACTGTCCGCAGGCGGAGCACTGTCCCTGCCACTTGGCGTGCTCGACGCCGCAGTCGTCGCAGACGTAGGCGATCTTCGGCTTAGCCACGGTGTTCGTAGGTGTCTTGGTAGGGGCCGTCGTCGACGTAGGTCTCGAACTTGGTGAGGTTGCCCGTGAAGGTCAGTTCGATGGTGCCGATCGGCCCGTTGCGCTGCTTGCCGATGATCAGCTCGGCGATGCCCTTCTTCTCCGTCTCCGGGTTGTAGACCTCCTCGCGGTAGATGAAGAGGATCACGTCCGCGTCCTGCTCGATGGCCCCGGATTCCCGCAGATCGGACATGCGCGGGCGTTTGTTCTCGCGGCTCTCCAGGCTGCGATTGAGCTGCGACAGGGCCACCACCGGACAGCGCATCTCCTTCGCGATGGCCTTCAGGTTGCGCGAGATCTCCGAGATCTCCAGGGTGCGGTTCTCCACCTTGTCCACCGTGCGCATGAGCTGCATGTAGTCGACGACGATGAGCTTCACGCCCCCGGTCTCCCGGGCGACGCGCCGTGTCCGGGTGCGGATGTCGTTCGGGGTGAGCGCCGGGGTGTCGTCGATGTAGAGGGGCTTGCCCTTCAGTTGTCCGAGCGCGGAGCCGAGCCAGTCCCACTCGTCGTCGCGCAGCTGTCCGCGCCGGAGATGCTCTTGGTCGATGGACCCCAGGGACGAGAGGATGCGGATGACTAGTTGCTCGGTGGGCTGCTCCATCGAGAAGACGATGACCGCGCGCTTGTCCGCGTCGTCCTGCATCACGGCGTACTCCGCGATGTTGACGGCGAGGGCCGTCTTGCCCATCGCCGGCCGGCCGGCGATGACGATGAGATCGGACGCCTGAAAGCCCGCCGTCTTCTCGTCCAGATCGCCGAAGCCGGTGGCGAGCCCCGTGATGCGGCTGCCGGACTTGGAGAGTTGGTCGATCCGCTCCGAGGCCTCGGTCAACAGGGGAGTGATGGGTTGCGGGCCACCGTCCTTCAGCCGCCCCTCGGAGATGCGGAACACCGCCTGTTCGGCCTCGTTGAGCAGGTCCGAGCTGCTGCGGCCCTCCGGGGCGAAGGCGGACTCCGCGATCTCGTTCGCCGCCCCAAGCAGTTGCCGCAGCGTGGAGCGCTCGCGGACGATGTCGGCGTAGGCCCCGACGTTGCTCGCCGCCGGGGTGCTCTCGGCCACTTCCGCCAGGTACGCCGCGCCGCCGCTCTTCTCGACCAGGCCCCGGGAGCGCAACGCGTCCGATAGCGTGACCACGTCGAGGGGCTGCAGGTCGTTCGCGAGCTCGCGCATGACCTCGAAGATGATGCGGTGGTTGGGCCGATAGAAGTCGCTCGGCTCGATCTTGTCCGCGACCCGCTCCCAGGCGCGGTCGTCGAGCATGAGGCCGCCGAGCACGGACTGCTCCGCCTCGATGCTGTGCGGAGGAACCTTGAGTCGGGAGGTTTGGGGGAGGTCGGGTGCGGGTTCTGCCATGAGCGGGGCGGCTGGCTAGGGTCTTACGTACCTAGCCTCAAGGCATGCCCCCACCGGGTCAACGGAAATTCGCCAATGGACCGTACAGAGAAGCTCGCCTCGTCTTGTGCGCCAACTCGCACATGGGCAACTTGGGGACAACGCCTCCTCAACCTGTGCAGCGATTTCTCATCGGAAGATAGCTACTCCGCCACCACGTTCACCACCACCGAGCGCACCACGTCGGCGTGCAACTGCACCTCGACCTCGTACTCGCCGACGGAGCGAATCACCCCTTCCGGCATGCGCACCTCGGACTTGGCCACCTCCACCCCGCGTTCCGTCAACGCGCGGGCGATCTCCACCGTGCCGACAGAACCGTAGAGCTTCCCTTCCTCGCTCGCCCGCACCATCACCGTCAAGAAGATGTCGTCGAGACCGGCGCCCCGCTCCTCGGCCTCGGCCAGCTTCTCGCCGGCGACGGCCTCGAGTTCCGCGCGCCGCGCCTCGAACGCCTGGCGGCTCTCTTCCGTCGCCCGCACGGCCTTGCCAGTCGGTATGAGGTAGTTGCGCGCGTAGCCGTTGCGAACCGCGACTTCGTCGCCGAGGTTGCCGAGGTTGCTAATCCGCTCCAACAGGATGATGTTCATGCCCGCGGCCCTACTTGTGCTGGTCGGTATAAGGCAGCAGCGCGAGGTAGCGCGCCCGCTTCACCGCCGTCGCCAGTTGCCGCTGGTAGCGCGCGCTGGTGCCCGTGATGCGGCTCGGGACGATCTTGCCCGTCTCGGTGATGTAGGGCCGCAACAGATCGAGATCCTTGTAGTCGATCTCCTCGATGCCTTCCGCCGTGAAGCGGCAGTAGCGCTTGCGCCTGAATCCTCTTGCCATGGTCTAAGTCCTCCTCAGTCCCGCTGGACGGCGGCCACCGCCGGCCGTGCCGCGTCCTCGGCTTCCCGCTCCGCGCGCCGCGCCGCCCGGGCCGCCGCCTCCTCCTCGCGGCGCCGTTCGCGCTCGCGCTCCTTCTCCTGCTCCTTGAGCTCCTCCTCGTAGATCTTGGAGACCTCGGTGACCGGCTTCTTGCGCTTGATGATGAGGTTGCGCAGCACCGCATCGTTGAAGCGGAACGCGCTCGTGAGTTCCTCGTGCGTCGCCGCGTCGATTTCGACGTTCATCAGGACGTAGTGGGCTTTGTGGATCTTCGAGATGGGGTAGGCGAGCTGGCGCCGTCCCCAGTCCTCCATCCGATGCACGACGCCGCTGTTGCGCTCGATCAGTGCCCGGTAGCGTTCCATCATGCCCGGAACCTGTTCGGATTGGTCGGGATGCACGAGGAACACGACTTCGTAGTGTCGCATCTGGGTCTCCTCTCGGGTTCGCCGCCGCGCTCCGGCTTGGGGCCTTGAGGCGCGTACGGCGAGGAGTTGCTGTTCACCTTCGCCGTTGGCCCGGCCACCAGCAAGCGCGGCGACCGGAGCCGACGCGGATTCTACGGGCGCGAACGCGCGACTTCAAACAGCATCAGGGCCGCCGCCACGGAGACGTTGAGGCTCGACACCGCGCCGGCCATGGGGATGCGCACCAGCATGTCGCAGCGCTCCCGGGTAAGCCGCCGCAGGCCCGTTCCTTCGCCGCCGAGGACGACGGCGACGGACGCCGGAACGTCGAAGCCGAAGAGCTCCGTCTCCGCCGCCGGATCCGCCCCGACGAGCCACACGCCCTGGTCGGCCAGCCACGCAAGTCGCCGGGCCAAGTTCGTCACGGAGACGATGAGGAGCCGCTCCAGGGCTCCGCTCGCGGCCTTTGCCGCGGTGGCCGTCAGCGGAGCGCTGCGGCGTTTGGGCAGGAGCACGGCGTCCACCCCGGCGGCTTCCGCCGTGCGCAGGCACGCGCCGAGATTCCGGGGATCCTGAATGCCTTCGAGCACCAGCAGAAACGGATTCTCAAGTTCCGGCCAGCGCCGCTCGAACTCCGCCTCCGTGGCCGGCGCCACCCTATCGCACTGTGCCGCCACGCCCTGGTGTACGCCCGGGGCGACCCGATCCATGGCCCGCCGGTCCACGGTCTCGACGCGCACATTGGCGGCGCGGGCGTCCGCCAACAGCTCCGCCAGCGCCCGGCTCCGGCGACGGCCCTCCACGATCCAAAGACGGCGAACCCGTCCCGGCGCCGCGTCCAAGGCGTTGCGAACCGCGTGAACGCCGTAGACCCAGGCATCCTCCCCCGGAGGCGTTCCGTTCACCGCCGCCGCGCTCCGCGCCGCACGATTTCCAGGTCCACGCGCCGGGTCTCGACCGATACCTCGACGAGTTCCACGACGAGCGCGTCTCCGAGCGCGTACCGCTCGCCGGAGCGCTCGGCGACGAGGCTCATCCGCTCCGGGACGAAGTGGTAGTAGTCGCGGCCGATGTTCGAGACGTGTACGAGGCCTTGGAGGAACACGCCTTCGAGCTCCACGAACAGCCCGAACTCGGCGACGCCGACTACCGTACCTTCGAAGCGTTCGCCCACCCGGTCCGCGAGGAAGTGACATTTCAGCCAGTCCTCGACGGCGCGGCTCACATCGTCGGCCCGGCGCTCGGTCACCGAGATGCCGGCCGCCGTCTCGTCGAGCCAGTCCGCGTCCGGCCGGGTGCCGGACTTGATCATGCGGTGCGTGACGAGGTCCGCGTAGCGCCGGATGGGAGACGTGAAGTGCAGGTACTTCGGCAACGCCAGCCCGAAATGGCCGCGGTTCACGGGGTCGTAGCGGGCCTGGGACAGGGATCGAAGGACGAGGGTTTCCACGATCCACGCCGGCAGGTGGGAGCGATGCCGTGCTTCGTCGATGGCCTCCTTCAGGGCGGCCGTCGAGCTTCGGTCGGCGGGCAGGCGGATGCCGCCGAGGGCGAGGGCCGTGGCGAGTTGCTCGCGCTTCTCGGTCTGCGGGGGCTCGTGGACCCGGTAGATCGGGCCAAGTGGCTCCAGGTGCCGCGCGGCACACACGTTGGCCGCAATCATCGCTTCCTCGATCACCCGGTGCGCGTCGTTGCGCTCCTCCGGGACGATCCGCCGAACGGCACCGTCCGCGAGTTCCAGCCGCGATTCGCGCGCGTCGAAATCGAGGGCACCCCGGGCCTCACGGCGGGTGCGGAGCGCGTGATAGACCTCGAATAACGCGGACAACGTCTCCGGCGCCCGAGCGACTTCTCCGTAGGTGAGCCGGGCATGAGACTCGATCACCGCGTCCTCGAACCGATAGCGCGACACCCTCCCAGACGCCGAGACCAGCATGTCGCACACGAGTGCCAGACGCTGCTCGCCCGGGACGAGGGAGCAAATGCCGTTCGACAGCGCCTCCGGGAGCATGGGCACGACGCGATCCGGAAGGTATACGGAGTTGCCGCGGCGACGAGCTTCGTCGTCCAGCGCGGTACCGGGCCGCACGTAGTGGGCGACGTCGGCGATGGCGACCACCAAGCGCCATCCGCCCCGGGGTCGCCGTTCGGCATAGACGGCATCGTCGAAGTCCCGGGCGTCCGGCCCGTCGATGGTGACCAGAGGCAGCGCGGTCAGGTCAAGGCGGCCCGCACGATCAGCGTCCGTAACCGCTTGCGGCTCCCCCAGGTCCAAGCCTTCGGGCCACTGCGTCGGTACCCCGAAGCTCTTGAGCAGCGACACCGCCGCCCGGTCGGCTTCGTTGCGCGTGGCGACGACCGAGACGATGCGCCCGACCAATCGGCCACGCCCGGGCCGGCGACGCCGCTCCTCCCACAGCGGCACGATCTCCACGATGTCGCCGTCGGAAGCCGAGTAGTCGTCCCCCTCGATATCGATGCGCCCCTTGACCCTCGGGTCCACGGACTCGACGAAGCGCCGCCGGTACCCCTCCACCAAACAGCCGACGAGGGGTTGCGGCGAGGGCTCGACGACGCGTACGACTTCCACGCCCACGCGACCGCGCCGCGTCTCCACGACATCGCCGGGCCGCACGCCTGCGTTCGGCGGAAGCGTCTCACCCGAGCGTCGTAGTGCCAGGCCGTCCCCCACCTCGACCACCTCGTCGGTCTCCTTCGTGGTGGCGGCGTCGAGCATGTAGGCCCCGTTCGCCGAGCGGACAACCTCCCCAAGATGCTCGAGACCGCGCAACAACCGCCGCAGCCGGTGGGTATCTCGCTTCTCCCGCAGCCCGAAGTGCGCGCACAAGGCCCGCCAGTCCGTGACGCCGCCCTGGGCCAGCGCGGCACGCACCTCAGCCGCCGTCAGCGGAATGCTCGGCCGCCGCCCGCGAGCGCTTCTCCTACGTGCCAAATTGACAACTCCGGTGGGGTGAAAGAACATTGCGCGCCCGGTTCGGGAGGCCCAACGCCACGGGCGGACCGCCGGAAGCCGACCGCTTCATGCCGAGGTGGTGAAATTGGTAGACACGCTAGCTTCAGGTGCTAGTGGGGGTAACCCCGTGGAGGTTCAAGTCCTCTCCTCGGCACCAATCTTGCCGGACTAGCCGAAGACGTAGCACCCGGCGTAGACGTCAAGGAATCGGCAGATAGCCCCGTTCCACGCCCTTGGTGAAGATCGACACGGCGTTGTGCCGGTGCAGGCTCTCGTGGTGCTCGACGCGCACCCAAAAGTCGGCCAGCCGCGCGTCGTCGCCCAGCGCCACCTTCAGCCGCCTACCCGCGTCTTCGCAGAACATCAGGTTGGAGGCGTTCAGCCGCGCGAACTCCTGCTCGTCCTCGCGCTTCACGGCAGTCTGCACCGGCGTCTTGAGCGCGCCCTCGACGGTGTCGACCAAGTCCGTGATGGGGAAGTCCGGCAGGGAGTCCTCGAGCTTCACGAGCACCTTGGCGATGCTGCGCTGGCTGTGCGGCGTGGCCGCGATGCCCTCTTCCGTGCCGAGCCACGCCTTCACGTCCGCCACCGAGACTTGGCCGCGCTGGCCGAAATCCTCCTCGAACTGCTGCTGGATGACCTGTCGGGCCAGGGCGGCCGAGCACGGGCAGGTGCTGGAGTAGAAGACGCCGAGGGCAAGCTCGAGATGCATCTCACCGTCGATGAAGGTGCCCTTGATGGAGACCGGATACGCGTTCCACCCGGAGTTATCGCTCACGAGGGCGCCGCGGCGCAGGTAGTAGTCGAAGTCGAACTGCACGAACGCGCGCCCCGACAGGCCCCGATGGGACTGGAGCAGGGAGGCGAGCAGCAGCTTGAGGCCCGCGACGCTCAGCGGCCGGGTGTCCGAGTGTTCGTCGAGGATGAGGTAGAGGCGGGACATGTGGATGCCCTTCGCCTGGGTGTCGGCGAGATCGACGTAGATCTGCACCTGGGACTGGACTTCCCTCACCGTCCCGCCATCGCGAATCTTGAGCGGCTGGTGTACGTCGCTCATGCCCACCCAGTCGAGCGTGCCCTCCGGGTCGCGCAGCTCGCGGCTCGCGATGTCCGGCATGTCGCTCACCAGCGCCAGGTCCGGTTTCAAGGCTGCTCTTTCCACGGTACTCCTCGCTCTCGTTGGCCGCTTCGGCGCGGCCAACCCCAATCGATTCTATCGAAATCCACCGCCCGTCACTTCAACGAGGCGCGCTCCTCCTCGGTCAGCGCCCGGGCCTCCTCCTCGAGCAGCACGGGAACGCCGTCCTCCACTCGATAAGCCAAGCCCGCATGGGCGGACCACAACTCCTCGGCCTCGCGGCGATACACGAGGGGCCCTTGGCTCACCGGGCATACGAGGATCTCGAGCAGCCGTGCGTCAATCATGATCGCGTCTCCGTTAGTCGCCGCTCTCGTCGAACGGATGCCGCCGGACGATCGTCTCGGTGCGTTCCGGCCCCGTCGAGATCAGGTCCACGGGCGTGCCCACCGCTTCGGCGATGCGCTCGACGTAGGCCTGGGCATTCCGGGGCAACGCGTCGAAGTCCCGCACCCCGGACGTCGACTCCGTCCATCCGGGCAGCGTCTCGTAGACCGGCACGACCTCCTTGTAGGACTCGCCATCGAACCGCCGCTGCACGGTTTTCCCGTCCCGCGTCCGGTAGTCCACGCAGATGCGGAGCTCGGGAAGCTTGTCGAGCACGTCCAGCTTCGTGAGGCATAGCCCAGACAGGCTGTTGATCTGCACCGCCTGGCGGGCCGCGACGGCATCGAACCAGCCGCTGCGCCGGGCGCGGCCCGTGGTGGCGCCAAACTCCGCGCCACGCTGCGAGAGAGCCTTGCCCACGTCGTCGAAGAGTTCCGTCGGGAAGGGCCCCGCGCCCACGCGCGTCGCATAAGCCTTGGTGCTACCGAGAATGTAGTCCAGGTACCGTGGGCCGAAGCCGCTGCCGACCGCCGCGCCGCCGGCCGTGGTACTGGACGACGTGACGTAGGGGTACGTGCCGAGATCCACGTCCAGCAAGGCGCCCTGGGCACCTTCGAAGAGGACATTCTCCCCCGCCTCGCGCAGGTCGTGGAGCAGGGGGCCGGTGTCGTCCATCATCGGCAGGATGGCCTCGCAGACCTCGGCCACCTCCGCTTGCGTCCGCGCCGGGTCGAGCGCGGTCGCGCCGTAGTACTTCTCGAGCAGGAAGTTGTAGTAGTCCATGACCTCGGCCAGCTTCGCGGCGAAGCCCTGCCAGTCCGACATATCAACCAGCCGTACCGCACGGCGTGCCGCCTTGTCCTCGTAAGCGGGGCCAATGCCCCGGCCCGTGGTGCCAATCTTGCGGTTGCCGAGGGCCTGCTCCCGCGCGTTGTCCATGGCGACGTGGTACGGGAGGATCAGCGGGCAGGCGGGAGAGATGCTGAGCCGCTCGCGCACCGCGATGCCTTGCTCCTCCAAGCGCGCAATCTCCTTCAGCAGCGCGTGCGGCGACAGGACGACGCCGTTGCCGATGATGCAGCGTACGTGGGGCCGCAGCACGCCGGACGGAATCAGGTGCAGGATCGTCTTCACGCCATCGACGACGATGGTGTGCCCGGCGTTGTGGCCTCCCTGATAGCGGGCCACGGCGGCGGCGCGGTCCGCCAGGAAGTCGACGACCTTGCCCTTGCCCTCGTCCCCCCACTGCGTGCCGAGCACGACGACGTTACGGCCCAATGCTCCGTCCTGATCGATGGGGCAGGCGCAATCCTGCCGTTATGGTCTTGAAGTTCCGGCGAACGGCCCGAGAAGTCGGCTGGCGCTAGCGCGCCCCTTCCCCGCTCTTCAGGTATTTGAAGAACTCGCTGTTCGGATCGATGATCAGCATGTCGCCCTTCTCCCCGAACACCTTGGAATACGCGTTGATGCTGCGATAGAACTCGTAGAACTCCGGATCCGCACCGTACGCACCGGCATACACGGACGCCGCCTTCGCGTCCCCATCGCCGCGCAACTGCTCGGCCTCCCGGTAGGCCTCGGCCTCGATGACGACGACCTGCCGTTCCGCGTCCGCCCGGATACCGAGTTCCAACTCGCGTCCGGTCGCCCGGTGCTGCTGCGCTTCGATCTCGCGCTCCGAGTTCATCCGGTCGTAGACGGCGCTCGATACTTCCGGGGGCAGATCGATCTTCTTCACCCGCACGTCGATGACCTCGACGCCCATTTCGCGGGTCATCTCCCCGTTCAACTCCTGCGTGAGTTCCGCCATGAGCTGGTCACGCTGGCCGGAAATGACCTCGTGCATGTCCCGCCGGCTGATCTGGTTCCGCAAACCCTCGTTCACCCGTTGCGACAACAGGTTCCTGGCGCGATTCTCATCCCCGGAACTGGCGGTGTAGTACCGCTCGACGTCCCCCACCCGAAACTTGACGAACGAGTCGACGATCAGCGGCTTCTTCTCCAGCGTGAAGTAGCGTTCCGGGCGTGAGTCGAGGGTCAGGATGCGCCCGTCGAACTTCTTCGCCTCTTCGGCGATCGGCAGCTTGAAGTGCAGGCCCGGGTCCAGGTCAGCGCGCGTGACCGCTCCGAAGCGCAGCACCAAGGCGCGTTCGCGCTGGTCCACGGTGAAAATTCCGTCCACCGCGAGCAGGATCGCCAACAGCAGGACGATGGCCACCAAGATGGTCCGAAAGGTCATGTCGCTTCCCTCGAAAGGATGCCGTGCCGACGTCCCGGGCTAGCGGGAATCGCGCCGGCGGTTGGTGTTGAGCCGCTCGCTCAACGCGTCGTCCACCAACTGGCGGACGTCATCGGAATTCGCCGCGCCCCCGAGGCCGGAGGACCGTGAGGCGAGCCGATCGAGCGGCAGGTAGAGCATGTTGTTCCCGCCCTCGACATCGACCATCACCTTCGTACTCTGGCTGAGCACGGACTCGATGGCGTCGATGTAGAGGCGGTCGCGGGTCACGTCGCGCGCCAGGGCGTATTCCCCGAGTAGCTTGGTGAAGCGCTCGGCCTCCCCTTCGGCCCGGGCGATGACCTGATCCCGGTAGGCATTGGCCTCCTCGATCTGCCGTTGCGCCTCGCCGCGCGCCTTCGGCACGATCTCCTCGGCGTAGGCGTTGGCTTCGTTGACGTAGCGTGCCTCGTCCTCCTTGGCCTTCTGCACGTCGTCGAACGCCTCCTGAACCTGCTGCGGCGGGCCGCTCTGGTCGATGTTCACGGTGACCACCTGGATGCCGGTTTCGTAACGGTTCAGGTAGCTTTGCAGGCGGTCCTGCACTTCCGTGCCGAGCGCGGCGCGGCCCTCGGTGATCACGAGGTCCATCGTCGAACTGCCCACCACGTGACGCAGCGCGCTCTCCGTGGCGTGGTCGATGCTGACGAGCGGGTTCTTGACCTTGACCAAGTAGTCGACCGGATTGTCGATGACGTACTGGACGGTCATGCCGATATCAACGATGTTCTCGTCCTCGGTCAGCATCAGGGCTTGGTGTTCGTGGTCGTTGACGCGGGTGACGTTGACCCGCTCGACCCGATCAATGATGGGCGGGTTCCAATGCAGGCCGGGCATGACGACGTCGTCGCGGACTTCGCCGAAGCGGAACACGACCCCGCGCTCCTGTTGGTCGACCTGATACAGCCCCCAGAAGCCGTAACCCAAGAGCAGCACCGCCAGGGCGATGCCGAACATCGACAGGTTGATGCCGCCGCCTCGGGTGCCGCTTCCTCCGCCGCCACCACGGCGGCCGAAGATGCCCGAAAGCTGCCCCTGGAGTTTGCGCAGCGCCTCGTCTAGATCGGGCGGCCCCTGATCGCCCTGCGTCCCCCAAGGATCCTTGTCCCTGCCGCCTCTTCCGCCGCCGGAGTCATCCCAAGCCATCGTCGACCGATCTCACATGGTCAGAACGCTTGGATTCTAACACTCCGCCGGAGGTGCAGAGGCGAGGTTCAACGCACTTCGGAGCCGCTGCGGGTCACCCGACCGCCACCCGGGTCGTGATTAGGCTGCTCGTTGGACATCGTCCGAATTCCGCTCCGCTCCCCGCGTAGCCGTAGACGCTTCCAGGCACTCCCGAACGCCCCGTGCCAAGACATGACCCAGCACCACCGGAACGGCGTTGCCGATCTGCCGCATGGTCTCCGTCCAGGAACCCGGGAACCGATAGGTATCCGGGAACGTCTGCAAACGGGCGGCCTCTCGCACGCTGAAGTAGCGACACGTGCCGTCATCCCGCGCCAGCATGTTCTCGCCGCCCGGAACGCCGTGGTCGCCGGCCTTGAGTACCTTGGCCGGTTCGTCGTACCTGCTGCCCGTGTGTCCTGGGTAGGGACGCGCGCCGGGGTTGAACTTGTGGTTCGGGACCAGTGCGCTCTCTGCTGGTTCGGTTTCGGGATCCGGCAGGTCGTGGAGGGCGTCTCGGACCGTCCGCCAAGGTCGCTGAAGGGGCGCGAAGTCGAAACCGCGTAGCCGGTCCACGCGGCGGCGTAGCGCCGCGGGGAGTTCTGGGCGCTCGCTCGCCGCGATTTCGTGCCGGTCCCAATAGCTGCCGGTCGCCCACTGGTCCCAGAGCAAGGCTTCGTGGCGGTGTGTGGGTTCCGGAAACGACCAGCCGACGTCCACGTCGCTTCGGAACCCGACCATAATCATGCGCTCGCGTTTCTGGGGAACCCCGAAGTCCGCGGCGTTGAGCACGGTGGTCGTCACCCGGTACTCAAGTCCGCACGGTCCCCGGGAGGTGAGCCGGTGCTTCCGCAGACGATTCGCGTGATCCAGCCAAGACTCGTCCGGCCGGCTGGTCCATTCGGGAAACGCGAGGCTGTCTCGGATGTACTCCAGGTACCGGGCGAAAGCCGGCCGCCGCAGACCCCGGACGTTCTCCAGCAGAAAGGCGCGCGGCCTCAACTCCCGCACCGCCCGGACGGCCTCCGGAAACATGTCGCGCTTGTCCAACGGCCCATGGTGCTTGCCGCCTAGCGAGAAGGGCTGACAAGGCGGGCCACCCGACAGGAGGTCGATGCCGGTGCCAATCCCGTCATACGACAGGGTACGCACGTCGCACTCGCGGAGCGGCCAGCCGGCGACCGCGGGATGGTTCCCCGCCTGGTTGGCCCGGATGGTGCCGCAAGCGTGCCGATCCCAATCGACCACGAGTTCGGGGCGAAAGCCCGCCCGATCAACGCCCATGCCGAGGCCGCCCGCGCCAACGAACAACTCCACGGACCTCAAGTGCGTCGCCCCAGGAATTCCTCGATTCTTTGCTCCAACTCCGATCTGTCCTTGATCTCGCATTCCCAGATTACCAACACGCCCCACCGGCGCCGTTCGAGTTCGGCGCGATTGCGCGCGTCCCGCGCCCGATTACCCTCCAACTTCGGCCGCCAGAAATCAACCCGCGACTTCGGGATGCGCGCTCGACGGCACCCCTCGTGGAGGTGCCAGAAACAGCCGTGCACGAAGATGACCTTGCGCCGCGGGCCGAACACGAGGTCCGGCGTGCCGGGGAGGTCTCGGCGATGGAGGCGGTAGCGGTAGCCCATGCGATGGACGGTGTGGCGCACGACCAGCTCCGGCGTCGTATCCCGCGAACGGATGCGGGACATGCGCTCGCTGCGTTCTTCTGGAGTGAGGATGTCGGTCACGTGGCGCCGTCGCTCATGTCCACCCCTTGGGCGCGCAGCCGGGCGGCTTCGGCGCCGTCCAGCCGCACGCACAGCGCGAGCCTGCCGTCTTCCGCCGAGGTCTCGGAGAGTACGGCACCGAGTTCGTAGAGTCTGGCGCGGATCTTCCCTGCCGCCGGGTCCAGCAGCACCGTCCATGGCCGGGCCGCAACGCCGACGGCTCGCCCGATGGCCTGCCGCAGCGCCACTAGGCCGTCTCCCCGCAGCGCGCTGACGGCGATGTGCGCGTCGTCTCCCGGCAGGAGCATGGGCGCCTCCCCGTCGGCGTCGATCTTGTTGAGCACCTCCAGCGTCGGCACGCCGGAGGCACCGATCTGGACCAGCACCTCCCTGACCTGGGCTCGAAGATCGTCGATGTCGGGCGCGGTGGCGTCCATGACGTGCAGCAGGAGGTCGGCTTGGCTGACTTGCTCCAACGTCGCCCGGAACGCCTCCACGAGGCTCACCGGCAGGTCGCGGATGAAGCCCACGGTGTCCGCGAGCACCACCTCGCCGGCACCCTCGATGTCCACGCGCCGCATGAGCGGGTCCAGCGTGGCGAAGAGGCGGTCCGCGACCAGCGCGCCCGCACCATCGCTAGTCGTTTCCGTGAGAGCGTTGAAGAGCGTCGACTTGCCGGCATTGGTGTAGCCCACGAGGGCGACGGTTGGCACCCCCGTCCGTTGACGGCGACGGCGGCTACGTTCGCGCTGTCCGTGAACGGCCTTGAGACGCTCCTGCACGCCGCGAATGCGGGTGCGCAGCATGCGCGCGTCGAGTTCGATCTGCTTCTCCCCGACACCGCGCAACGAAATGCCGCCGCCGCGCTGCCGGTCTAGGTGGGTCCAGCCCCGCACCAGGCGCGTCCGGGCATGGGTGAGCTGCGCGAGTTCCACCTGTAGCTGGCCCTCTCGCGTGCGCGCCCGGTCGGCGAAGATATGCAGGATCAACTCCGTGCGGGTCATGACGCGGCAGCCGAGGCGCTGCTCCAGGTTGCGCTGCTGCGCGGCCGTGAGTTCATGGTTCGCGATCAGGAGATCCGCGTTTTCCGCCAAGAGCGCCGCCCCGAGTTCGTCCACCTTGCCGGCCCCCGCGAACCAGCGCGGGTGGGGCCGGGTCCGGCTGCCGGCGACCAGTCTGGTGGGCCGGATCTCGGCGGACTCCACCAACTGCCTGAACTCCTCGTCGACCACCGCGGCGGTGGGCGCATGGTCGGTCGCGGCGAGCTCCCCCGCCGGTCCGGCGGCGCCCCCGCACGCTACCGAGGCGGTCGGCCGGGCCCGGGCGTCCCCGATACGTAGGCTTAGCAAGACCGCACGGCGGCCTGCTTCAGGGCGGTCAAAGAACATGACGGGCCGCTCCGCCGCGGCCATTCCAGAAACCGGCGCGGAGGCGGTGGCCGGCTTGCTTACTCGTTGCCTTCTCCGCTCTGTCCAGATGAAGGCAGCCGGACATTGCGCGACGGCACCACCGTCGAGATGGCGTGCTTGTAGACCATCTGGCTAACGGAGTTCCGCAGCAAGACGACGAACTGGTCGAACGACTCGATCTGGCCCTGGAGCTTGATGCCGTTGACGAGGTAGATGGAGACAGGGATACGTTCCTTCCGCAGGGTGTTGAGGTAGGGATCCTGCAACGAGTGCCCTTTCGACATGGCGGTCTCCTGGCGGACGGGGCGCACCCTCGACGGGGGCAGGCATAGTGCCACCTCCCCACGCGATTTCAAGCGATCACGATCTAGGGAAGGTCTGAACAGGACCTTCCCTAGTGCGGCACAGGGATGTTGCCGCCAGATTCGATGGCGTAAGCCATTGAATCTGTGGAGCAAGCCGAAACCGCGCTTTTGGCCTGCGACCTGAACAAGTCCATGGACGGACTTGTTCAGAGGTTCCCTAGTCTGATCTAGTCCATCGGTCCAAGTTGCCTCAGTACCGCATCCGCCACCTCCGCCGGAGCGCCGTCCATCCAGGTCAGGTTCCGCCACGCACGCAGCCACGTCAGCTGCCGTCGGGCGAGTTGCCGGGTCGCCGCCATCGCGGCCTCGCGCATGGTGTCGAAGTCCGTCTCCCCGTCGAGGTGTGCCCAGATCTGCCGATAGCCGACGGCGCGCATCGACGGCCTGTTTCGATCAAGGCCGGGCATTGCGCGGAGGGTGCGGACTTCCTCTACGAAACCGCGCTCGAGCATCGCGTCGAAGCGGTATGCGATCCGCTCCGCCAACGTATCGCGCGGCGGTGCCATGGCCACGCAGACGAGGGTGCAATCAAGGCGCGCGGCCACGTCCCGGCCCACCGACGCCGACCACCACTCCGAGATCGGCCGGCCGGAGACCCGAAACACCTCCAACGCCCGCTGGATGCGCTGTGGATCGCTCGGACGGATCCTCGCCGCCGCGACGGGATCGACCGCTTCAAGCTCTCCGTGCAGCCCGGCCCAGCCGATCTCGCGAGCTCGCTCCTCAAGGTCCGCTCGGGTGGCGGGGTCCGCTTCCGGCAGCTCCGAGAGGCCGTCGCGGAAGGCCTTGAAGTACAACATCGTCCCACCCACGAGCACGGGCAGCCTGCCTTGGTCCAGCGCGCTTGCGACCGCGGCGTCCGCCCCGTCGAGGAAGTCCGCCACCGAGAACGGTTCCACCGGCCGGCGTACGTCGATCAGGGCGTGCGGATGGCGAGCCAGCGTCCGCGCATCCGGTTTCGCCGTGCCGATGTTCATGTGCCGGTAAACCATCGCCGAGTCGACGCTGACGAGGGCCACGTCGGCGCGGCCGGCCAGGGCGAGCGCGACGTCGGTCTTGCCGGCAGCGGTGGGGCCCATCAGACAGAGCACGCGGCGCTCTCGCCGGCGCGATGACACGCTACTGACCGCGCAGGAAGAGCCGGTCGAACTCCGCGACGCCCTGCACCAGGAACGTGGGCCGTCCGTGGTTGCATTGGCCGCCGTTCGGCGTCGTCTCCATCTCGCGCAGCAGGGCGTTCATCTCGGGCACCGTCATCGCGCGGTTGGCCCGTAGCGAACCGTGGCAGGCCATGCTCGCCAGGAGCTCCTCGGACCGGGCACGGATGGCGTCGCTCGTACCGAACTCGGCGATTTCCGCGAGGAGGTCCCGGGCCAGACCCTCGGCGTCCGCGTTGGCCAGCAGCGCGGGCACTTCCCGCACCACCAAACTGCGCGGTCCCCGCCGTTCCAGCAACAGTCCGAACGCCGCCAGGGCGTCGGCATGCGTTTCGGCAAGATCCGCCTCGCGCGGCGTCGCGTCGAAGGACACCGGCACGAGGAGCCGCTGGGCGACCACGGAACCGCCGTGATAGTCCGCCTTCATCTTCTCGTACGTGATGCGCTCGTGGGCGGCGTGCATGTCGACCACGACCAAGCCTTCCTGGTTCTGGCTCAAAACGTAGACGCCGTGCAGTTGCCCGAGCGCGTAGCCGAGCGGCGGCATGTCGCCTACGTCCTCCGCAGGCGAGGCTGGTCTCTCCCGCAAGGCCGGCGCGCCCCGCCGCTCGGCCGCCATCAGTTCCGCCAGGCTCAGGGAGGTCTGGGCGGTGGCGCGTGGCCGTCCCTCGCCGGTGGGGTAGTGGACCGGAGGCGGGTCCGACCCCGGACGCGACTCCCGCAACAGCCGATGCAGCGCACCGAAGACGAAATCATGCACGCGGCGCGCATCGCGGAAGCGGATCTCATGCTTGGTCGGGTGGACGTTGACGTCGATGCTCGCCGGGTCCAGCGCCAGGAAGAGCACGAACACCGGATGACGCCCGTGAAACAGCACGTCCCGGTACGCTTGGCGCACCGCGTGCCCGACGAGCTTGTCCTTCACGGCACGGCCGTTGACGAAGAAGAACTGTCCGCTCGCCTGGGCACGGGAATGGGTCGGGTGTCCTACCCAGCCATGCAAGCGGGCATCCCCCGGACCGGTGGCGTCCACGCGAATCGCCTGGGCGAGGAACTCCTGCCCCATCACCTTCCCCACCCGTTCCCCGGCGTCCGGCGTGCCGGGTAGCCGCTCGATGAGGCGCGTGCCGTGCTTCAGCTCGAAGGCGACCTGTTCGTGGGCGAGGGCCAGCCGACGGAAGACGTCGCTGACGTGCCCCGCCTCCGTGCGGTCGCTCTTCAGGAACTTGCGGCGCACCGGCGTGTTGTAGAAGAGGTCCGACACCTCCACCGTCGTTCCCGCCGGGTGCGGGGCCGGACCGCGCTTGACCTCCTCGCCCCCCGCGATCGCCAACGTCGCGCCGGCGTCGCGTCCCGTCGAAGCGGTGATCGCGAGCCGCGCCACGGAGGCGATGCTGGCCAAGGCCTCGCCCCGAAAACCCATCGTGGCGATGTGTTCCAGATCCCCCGCATCGGCGATCTTGCTGGTCGCAAAGCGGCTCACGGCAAGAGGCAGGTCGTCGGCGGACATGCCGGCGCCGTCGTCCTGCACGACGATGCGCTTCACGCCGCCCTGTTCGATCGCCACGCGCACCGAACGCGCACCGGCATCCAGGCTGTTCTCGACCAGTTCCTTGACGATCGAGGCCGGACGCTCCACCACCTCCCCGGCGGCGATCTGGTTCGCGACGAACGCCGACAGCTTGCGGATGCGCGCCATCCGCTAGCTGCCGGAAGCGAAGGGGATGAGGAGCACCTGCCCCACCAAGATCCGATCTCCCCGCAGGCCGTTCGCACTGCGCAGCATGGCCGTCGAGACCCGGTAGCGCTCGGCAATCTCGGAGAGCGTGTCGCCCCGTTCGATCACGTGGCGCATGCCCTGGTGTTCGACGGCGGCGATGCGGGTCCCCGGCGGCGGGTTGCGCAACAGGTAGCCCTGGATGCCGTCGGCGATCGCCCGCGCCACCTTGTTCTGATGGCTGGCCGTCGCCAGCAAGCGTGCCTCCTCCGGGTTCGAGAGGAAACCGGTCTCAATCAGGATGGAGGGGACATCCGGAGACTTCAGCACCGCGAACCCGGCCTGTTCGACGCGCCGCTTGTGCATGCGGCTCACCCCGGCGAGGGATCCCACCACGGACTCGCCGACCGCCAGGCTCGCACGCAGGGTGCCGTCCATGGACAGATCCAAGAGCACCGACCGCACCTGGGCGTCCTTGTCGTCGAGCGACACGGGACCGACGCCGCCGATGAGGTCCGACCGGTTCTCCCGGTCGGCGAGCCATCGCGCCGTCTCCGAGGAGGCACCCCGCTCGGAGAGGGCGTACACGGACGCGCCGCGCACGCGGGGGCTTCGGAAAGCATCCGCATGGATCGAGACGAACAGGTCCGCGCGATGCCGGCGCGCGATGGCCGTCCGGTTCCGCAGGCTCACGTAGTAGTCGCCCTTGCGCACCATCACGGTACGGAAGCCGTCCAGGCTGTCGATGCGGTCGCGAACGCGCCGCGCGATCGAGAGCACGATGTCCTTTTCGTAGGCGCCGCCCTTGGCGATGGCGCCCGGATCGTCGCCACCGTGCCCGGCATCGACGGCCACGAGCACGTCGCGCAGTCCATCCACCGCCCGCACCGGCGGCGTGGGGGGCTCGGACTCCGGCATGTGCAGGTCCACGACCAGCCGGTGGCCGTAAGGCGGCACCGGCTTCAGCGTGAAGTGTTTCGGCTTCACCTCTTGGGTGACATCGAGCACGATGCGATAGGTTCCCCTCGGCCGCTTGCCGCGCCGTACGCGATCAACGACGTCGCCCTTCGCCTCGGGGGTCTTGAAGCCACGGCGCGGGCTCGTATTGCGCAGATCGACCACCACCCGGCGCGGGCGCTCGAGGGTAAAGAGGCGATACTCGATCGGGGCGGTCGTATCGAACACGACGCGGGTGTGGTCGGGCGCCTGATGCATGCGGATGCCTTCGAGTTCCGCAGCGCCGGCGTCCGCGGAGCAGAGGCCGACGAGCAGCGCTCCGGCTAGAGCGGTCCTAGCGGCGGTCAACGAGCTCAAGCCGCCTGCCCTCGTCCGTGATCGTGAGCACCAGCTCCATGTCGGGGGCCGGCAGACGATCGCCGGCCCGCTCCGGCCACTCCACGAGTTTCAACGCCGCATCAGCCAACAGTTCGTCGATGCCGATGAAGGACAACTCCTCCGGATCTTCGATCCTGTAGAAGTCGAAATGATAAATCCGACGGTCCTCCAACTCATAGGGTTCTAGGAGCGTGTAGGTGGGACTCTTGACGGCGCCCTGGTGCCCGAAACCCCGCAGGATGCCTCGCACGAGGGTCGTCTTGCCCGCACCGAGCTCCCCACGCAGGAAGACCAACTCCCCCCCCAACCGCTCCGCGAAGGACGCGCCCCAGCGCACCGTCGCCTCGGCGTCCCGTAGTTCAATCCACATCGGATGCGCCCTGCCAGAGGTGATCCACGATGTCGCTTGCGATCAGGGGCCGTGGAGCGGAACGTTCCCGTGCCGCATCCCCGGCGAGCGCGTGTAGGCACACCGCCGCCTCCGCAGCCTCCGCAAGCTCGAAACCCCGGGCCAAAAGGCCCGCGACGACACCGGTTAGAACGTCGCCGCTGCCCGCCGTCGCGAGCCCGGGATTCCCGGCGGTGCAGATGCCCCGCAGTGCCCCGCATTGGGCAACCAGCGTGCCCGCCCCCTTGAGCACGACGACGTTGCCGAACCGCTCGGAGAGCATCCGCGCGGCGGCCGGCCGGCCGGTCCCGACCTCGCCATCGAGCAAGCGGCTCGCCTCCCCCGGATGCGGCGTCATGACGCTCATCGCCGGCACGTCGAACCCGCCCTCGGCGATGAGGTTGAGGCCGTCCGCGTCGATGACCAGGGGCTTTCCCGCCCCAAGGGCACGCTCAAGCAACGCGCGGCCCCACGGACCGCGGCCGAGGCCGGGGCCGACCGCCACCACCGTGCAGGCTTCGAGCATGTCCGCCGCCGCGTCCCCCTCCGACACCCCGCGCACCATGATTTCGGGCCGACGCGCCAATACCCCCCCGCAATGCTCCGGCCGCGTCCACATGCTCACGAGACCTGCGCCACTCCGTAGCGCGGCTTCCGCGGTCAGTAGCGGCGCGCCGCCCATGCCATGGTCGCCGCCGAGGACGAGCACATGGCCAAACTGGTTCTTGTGGGCCGAGCGGGGGCGTTGCGGGATGGGCGGTGGGGCGAGGACGGGGAGACCGGGGACTGCGTCGTAGACGTCCCCCGGCACGCCGAGGCTGTCGAACACCACCGCTCCGGCGTGATCCACGCCCGCGCCGGTATAGAGGCCCAACTTGCGGCCGATGAAGGTAACGGTCGTCGAGGCGTCCACCGCCGTGCCCAGGACGGCGCCCGTGTCGGCGGAAACGCCGCTTGGCAGATCGACCGCCACGGTAGGGCGCCCGCTCGCGTTGATGCGTTCGATGGCTTCCGCGAATGCCGGGCGAACTGAGCCGGTGGTTCCCGTCCCAAGCAGCGCGTCGATGATCACGTCGCCGTCGAGGGGTACGTCATTGGAGAAAGGCGAAGTGCCGACACCGACGGACAGGGCCCAGTCCCGCGCAAGCGCCGCATCTCCCCCGAGCTTGGCCGGATCGCCTACCTGTAGAAGCCGCGTCTCCAGGCCCGCTTCCACGGCCAGGCCGGCGACGATGTAGCCATCCCCGGCGTTGTTGCCGGAGCCGCACACGACGGTGATTGCGCCGCCGTCGGGCCAGCGCCTGCGCACCTCGTCGAAGACGGCGCGTCCCGCACGTTTCATGAGGGCGATGCCGGGAATGCCGCGATCCTCGATCACGGTCCGGTCCAGCTCCCGGACTTCGGCCGCCGTGTAGACTTTGTCCCGGCCGCGCATCCACCAATTATAGCCGCCATGGACCTGCACCGGCTCGCGGAGAACATCGAGACCTGGGCGGGCGAACTGGGTTTCGCCGCCATCGGCATCACCGACACCGACCTCTCCGACTACGCCCCCGACGTGCGCCGCTGGCTGTCGCGCAAGCTCCACGGCTCGATGGGCTACATGGCCCGCAACGTTGAGAAGCGGCTACATCCGGAGCGCCTGCACGATGGCACGGTGCGCGTCATCTCCGCCCGCATGGACTACCTCCCGGACGATCTCCCGGCGCTTCCCGTTGACGGGGCCGAGACCGCCTACGTCTCCCGCTACGCCCTCGGGCGGGACTATCACAAGACCGTGCGGCGGCGGTTGGTGCAGCTTGCCCGGCGCATCGACGAGTGCGCCGGAGGACGCTACCGGGCGTTCACGGATTCGGCCCCGGTCCTTGAGAAACCCGTCGCCGAGAAGGCCGGGCTCGGCTGGATCGGCAAGAACACGTTGCTGCTCTCCGAAGAGGCCGGCTCCCTGTTCTTCCTCGGCGAGATCTACACGAGCCTGCCGCTCCCCGTGACGCGGCACCGGGCGGCGGATCGCTGCGGCGCCTGCCGGGCCTGCATCAACGTCTGCCCGACCGGCGCGATCATCGGACCACGGCAACTCGACGCGCGCCGCTGCATCTCCTATCTCACCATCGAGAGCGACGGGGCGATTCCGGTCGAGCTACGGGAGGCGGTGGGCAATCGCGTCTTCGGCTGCGACGACTGCCAGATCGTCTGCCCCTGGAACCGCTTCGCCACCCGGTCCGCCGAAGCCGACTTCGCTCCCCGCCACGGCCTCGACGCGGCCCGCATCGCGGACCTGCTCGCCTGGGACGAGGCGACCTTCCTCGCAAGGACCGAGGGCATGGCCCTACGCCGCATCAACTACCGGCAGTGGGTGCGGAACCTCGCGGTCGCCGCCGGTAACGCCGCGCCATCCGCGGAACTCGTCGCGCGCCTGGAGGAGCGGCGGGTGGAGGCGGAAGCGATGGTCCGGGAACACATCGACTGGGCCCTGCAACGACTTCGCGGCCCAGGTTGATGCCGGCCGCCGACCGTTCAGTATCCGCGTAGGAAGTGCTTCCGGTAGAAGCGAAGCTCGTCGATCGACTCCCGGATGTCGATGAGTGCCACATGGCTGTGCGACTTGACCACCTGGTCCGCGAGATCGGGCCGCCATAGCCGCGCCAGCTCCTTCACGCTCGACACGTCGATGTTCCGGTAATGGAGGTGGCCCTCCAGCGTCGGCATGTATTTGGCGAGGAAACGGCGGTCCTGCCAGATGGAGTTGCCACAGAGGGGCGACTCGCCCTCGGCGGCGTAGCCCTCGATGAATGCCAGCGTCTGCGCCTCGGCCTCCACCAACGGCACGCCCTCCCGACCCACGCGCTCGATCAGGCCCGACGCGGTGTGGTGGGTGACGTTCCACTCGTCCATGGCGGCGAGCGCCGACTGGGGCTGGGCAACGGCGAGGGTCGGGCCTTCGGCGAGGACCTCCAGCTCGGCGTCCGTAACGATGGTCGCGATCTCGATGATGACGTGGGCATCGAGGTCGAGCCCGGTCATCTCGAGGTCCATCCAGACGAGATTCGCCGTCATCGGGAAGCGCCCTCTTCGCGGCCGGCCCAAGCAGGCAATCGCTGGGGACAGCATATATCATCCGCCCGCCACGACCGACGCCCGGCACCGACGTGACCACACCGGCGACCATCTCCCCGACCGCTCTCCGCGACCGCATGGCTGGCGAAGACCTGCTGATCCTGCAGGTGACCGCCCCTAACGTGTACGCCGAGGCGCACCTCCCCGGAGCGCTGCACGTCGCGCCGGCCGAGCTGATCCGGGGAGAACCGCCCGCCGTCGGCAAGCTGCCGCATCGGGATGCGCTAGTCGCGTTGTTCCGGCGCGTCGGCCTCACCCGGGACCGCACGGTCGTGACCTGCGACGACGAGGGCGGGGGCTGGGCCGGCCGGCTGGCCTGGACCCTCGATGCCATCGGACACACGGACTGGCTCTATCTCGACGGCGGGATGCACGGATGGGCCGCCGCTGGCCTGCCGTTCTCCAATGCGCAAGTTGTCGCAACGCCTTCCAACATCGAACTCGACGTCCACCCCGCGCCCGTCGCCGAACTAGAAGAGGTGCTCGCCGCATTGGACGCTCCAGACACCGTGATCTGGGATTGCCGCAGCGCGGAAGAGTACGCCGGCCTCAAGCGGACCGCCGCCCGCAACGGCCACATCCCCGGCGCCGTCCACCTCGACTGGCTGGAGCTCATGGACCGGAGCCGAGGCCTCGCCCTCATCGACGATCTCGAGGCGCGGCTCGCGGCGCGGGGCATCACCCGCGACCGCGACGTCATCACCCACTGCCAGACGCACCATCGCTCCGGACTGACCTACATGGCCGCGCGCCTGCTCGGCTTTCCGCGCATTCGCGCCTACCACGGTTCCTGGTCCGAGTGGGGGAACCGGTCCGACACGCCGATCGAGCATTGAACGCCTTCGCGGCGCTGCAATACGCGCTACCGAAACGCGCCATCTCGCGGGTGGCCGGATGGGCGGCGCACTCCGAACACCCGCTGATCGCGAAGCCGCTCATCCGGGCGTTTGCCGCCCACTACCGCGTCGACATGACCGAGGCCGCCGAGCCCTCCCTGGCCGGTTACCGCTCCTTCAACGCCTTCTTCACCCGCGCCCTCCGGGACGGCGCTCGTCCCATGCCCGAGGCGTCCGATGCCGTCGTCAGCCCCGCGGATGGGTACCTCAGCCAGTTCGGACGGATCACGGGCGGAAGCATCCTGCAAGCGAAGGGGCGGGCGTTCTCCGTTGCCGAGCTCTTGAGGGACACCGCATTGGCGGAGTCCTACGAAGGCGGTTGCTTCTTCACCGTCTACCTCTCGCCCCGGGACTACCACCGCGTCCACGCCCCCGCCACGGCCACCCTGCGCCGGACCATCGAAGTGCCGGGCCACCTGTTCTCCGTCAACGACCGTACCGCCAACGCCGTGCCGGGACTCTTCGCGCGCAACGAGCGCCTCGTGTGCGTCTTCGACGAATTCACCCTCGTGCTCGTGGGTGCGCTGATCGTCGCGAGCATCGAAACCGTGTGGGACGGTCCCCGGTCTCCCTACCGCCTGCTGCGGATGCGGGCGGCGGGCGGGCGATTCGAGCGCGGGGCCGAACTCGGCCGCTTCCTGCTCGGCTCGACCGCGATCGTGTTGTTTCCCCCGGATGCCGCCACGCTCCGCGACGACCTCGAACCGGGCAGCCCGGTGCGGATGGGGGAGACCCTGGGGACGTTCCTCAGGCCCGGTCCACCGGAAAGGGCATAGCCCCGGCGAGGCTGTCCACCCCCAACTTGAGCGCGACGAGCCGGTCGAATCCGACGGCGACTCCGGCGCAGTCCGGTAGGCCGTGCTCGTGGGCGGCGAGGAAGGCCTCGTCGAGGGGCACTTCACCTTGCCCCCGTTCCCGGCGCAAGGCGTTGTCGCGAACCATCCGGCGGCGCAGTTCCGCCGCATCGCGCAACTCGTGATAGCCATTTGCGACTTCGAGGCCATCGACCACCAGTTCGAAGCGGGCCGCAGCATCGCCCACGACGCGGGCCAAGGCCGCTTGGGTAGCGGGGTAGTCCGTGATGAAGACGCGGGCCTGGCCCAAGGCCGTGATGGCCTCGCTGATGCGCAAGTCCAGTTCGTCGTCCGGGGTCGTCGCCACCGGGACGCCGACCAAATCCGCGTAGCGCCGCCGGTCATAGTCCGCGGGCCCGAGCAGCACGTCCACCAGTTCCGCGACCTCCCGCATCAACGCGTCCGCATCGAAGCCGAGTCGGTACCACTCGATCATCGTGAACTCCGGGTTGTGCCAGCGGCCCGCCTCCCCGGCACGAAACACCGGTCCAATGCAGTAGATCGAGGGTGCCCCGGCCGCCAGCAACCGTTTCATCTGGTACTCGGGCGACGTCTGGAGGAAGCGCCCGTCCATCGTGCGGAGGCTCTCGATGGCCGGGTCCGTGACGCCATGGGCCGCGAGGGTCGCGGTCTCGACTTCCATGACGGTGCGCGCCGCGAAGAAGGCACGCACCGTTGCGAGCATGTCCGCGCGCACCGCCAGGGCCTCCAGGGAGCAGGAGGGCCGCCAGTCCGTCATGGTCCGCCCGCGCTCAACCCTGCACGCGGCCGACGTACTCCCCGGTACGCGTGTCTATGCGCAGAACGTCGCCCTGGTTCACGAAGAGGGGCACCTTGATCGAGGCGCCGGTGGAGAGCGTGGCCGGCTTGGTCGCCCCCTGGGCCGTATCGCCCTTGAGGCCGGGATCCGTTTCCGTCACCTCCAACTCGACGAAGTTGGGCGGCACGACGGAGATGGGATCCCCATTCCACACCGTGACGCCGTAGACCTCCTGCTCCTTCAGCCAGGGCACCGTCTCGCCCACCGCCGCGGCCCCCGCCGCGAACTGTTCATAGGTGCCGTCGGTCTTCATGAAGTGCCAGAACTCGCCATCGGTGTAGAGGTACTCCATCTGGAGCTCCATCACCTCGGCCGCCTCGATGGTCTCGCCACTCTTGAAGGTGCGCTCCCAGACGCGCCCCGTCTTCAGGTTGCGGAACTTGACCCGGTTGAACGCTCTGCCCTTGCCGGGCTTGACGAACTCGTTCTCAAGGATGGAGCAGGGATCGCCCTCCAAGAGCACCTTGAGGCCGGCCCGGAACTCGTTGGTTGCGTAGGTCGCCACGGTGCTCGCTCGCGGGCGGGAGCGCGGGATGATACTCCAGTGCCCCCCCGCGGCGCGTGCGTCGCCCGCCAGCGCTACTGCGTCTCGGCAATCTCGCTGTCGGAAAACCCGAGCAGATAGAGCACGCTGTCGAGCCCGAAATTGGAGATGGCGTGGCCGGCGGACTCGCGCACCGCGGGCTTCGCGTGGAAGGCCACGCCGAGGCCCGCCGTGGTCAGCATGGGCAGGTCGTTCGCCCCGTCGCCGATGGCGATGGCCTGCTGCAGTGAGATGTTCTCGCGCCCGCAGAGGTCCTCCAGAATGCGGGCCTTGCCCCGGGCATCGATGACGTTGCCGGTCACGTCGCCCGTCAGCCGACCGTCGGACACCTCCAGCGTGTTCGCGAAGACGTGGTCGATCCCCAACACTTCCTGCAGGCGCCGCCCCACGTAGTCGAACCCGCCCGAGACGATGGCCGTGCGATAGCCGAAGTGCCGCAGCGAGTTGATGAGCCGGTGGGCGCCGTCCGTGACCGGCACCGCCGCCGCCACCTCCGCGAGCACGCGCTCCGGCAGGCCCTCAAGCAACCGCACCCTACGCCGGAGGCTCTCCTCGAAGTCGAGCGCGCCATCCATGGCGGCGGTCGTGATGGCGGCCACCTCGGTGCCCACGCCGTGCCGCGCCGCGAGCTCGTCAATCACCTCCGCCTTGATCAGGGTGGAGTCCATGTCGAACACGACCAGCCGGCGATTGCGGCGGTAGACGGAGTCTTCCTGGACGCTGAAGTCGAACGTCAGCTCGCCGGCGGCCAGGAACAGCGCTTCCTTGAGTTCGCGCTGGTCCGAACGCGGGCCCCGCACCGACATCTCGACACTCGCCCGCGCCGGACGCGCGAAACCGTCGAGGGGGACGCGGCCCGACAGGCGCCGCACCGAGTCGATGTTGAGGCCGTGCTGGCCGATGATGCCCGTCACGCTGGCGAGTTGATCGGCACCAATGCCGTTCGCCAGCAACGTCACGATGTAGCGGGACTTGCCCTGGTGCGCGACCCAGTCCCCGTAGTCGTCCGCCGTCACGGGCTCGAAGCGGGCGTTTACCCCCATGCCATGCGCACTGTCGAGCAGCTCGCGGCGCACGTCGGCGGCGCACACGCCGGCGGGAATCTGCACGAGCATGCCGAGGTTCAGTTCCTCGTGGATGACGGCCTGCCCGATGTCGAGCACCCGGGCTTGATGCCGCGCGAGGGTCGATGTCAACATGGCCATCAGTCCGGGCTTGTCCCGCCCGGAAACGTTCACCAGTAGAATCTCGCTCGCGCCGGAATCCGCCACCTGCCACCACGCCCCGCTTTCGTTTTGACGCTACCGCCTGTCGCCCAGATCGTCAAACGCCCGCGCTACGAGCCCTCGGCCGGGGTGCGCGAGGGGCGTGCCCCTCGCATGGAACAGCAGCGCGGGGGGCGTGCCCTCGCATGAAAGAGCCTTCAGCCGGGGTGCGCGAGGGGCCTGCCCCTCGCATGAAAGAGCCTTCAGCCGGGGTGCGCGAGGGGCCTGCCCCTCGCATGAAAGAGGGGTGGATTAGTCTCGCGGGCATCCTGGCCGGCGCCGCACTCGCCATCGCCCTAGTCGATGCCCTGCTCGCCGACCGCGCGCGCGAACGGATGGACCGGTTCGGGAGCAATCTGGCCGAAACGACCGCACGACTTGGGCTACCCGCCGTGCTACAGCAGGACCGCATCGCCTTGGGCAACCTGGCGAGCCGCATCATCGCCTTCGACGAAGTCGTCGGCTGTAGCCTCTACACGGTGGACGGGCGCACGCTCGCCTTCGCCGGGGAGGACTCGAACGATCCGAATACGGGCCACTACACGGCCCCAATCACGGCAGAAGACACGCTGGCGGGCTACGCACGGGTGATCCTGGACCGCCGCCGCTTCCGCGTGGGCCGGGGTGATCTGGCGGCGGCCGCCTGGCCGATCGCGCCCGCAGCATTCGCCGTCGCCGCGCTGCTCGTATTGCTGCGGCGGCACCCGGGCCGGGGGCGTCCCACAACCGGGACCAGGACCGCGCCCGACCCGATTCAAGCGAAGTTCGTCCTCGTCGCGAATCTCTTCAACCAAGGCAGGCTCCGGCCGATGCGCCAGAAGACCGTCTTGACCCACGCCTTGGAGCACGCCACGGACATCGCACAATCCCACGGCGGACGCGCGTGGGCGTTGCCCGGCGCTCGCGTCCTGATCGCGTTCGACGACCGGCCCGACGGCGCCCGCGCGTTCGAGGTCGTGCGCGCGGCCCTGGAACTTGGCACCGCGCTGGAAGCCACGCCTGCGCCGGACCAAGACGGCCCGCCGGCGCCAAGCTTCCGCTTCGGCCTGCACCTATGCGACGCGTGGGCGGACGAGGCGGGGGTTGAGGAGTCGGCCCACGTCTCGGACGCGGCGCTCCTGTCCGCGCTGGCCCCGGATGGGCGGCTGGCGATCAGCCAAGACGTGTTCGAGCGCATCGAGCGCGCGGATGCCTTGGAGATGGACACGGCACCGGAACTCTCCCAAGCCGCACTCACGGGCACGACCCTCGGACGCTGCCGGATCGTGCGCGGGATGGCGGCGTGATCAGGGATCAAATCGAGTCGAAACGCCTCCCAGAACTTCCCGTTCGGGCGCATCCGGCACCGGAACATACTCCTCGGCTCGCTTGATGCCGCCGAGCGGCATCCGCAGCGCTATGGCCGTGGTGTTGTCGTCCGCCGCCCCCGCTGCGAGCACCGACTCTACCCGCGAGAGGAAGTCCCGGGGATTCAGGTCGGCAAACGCCTGGGACCAATCCTCCGGCACCCGCACGTCTCGGAGCCCCTGTACCCGCTGAAGCCAGCCGCCTGGGACATCCAGGTGGCCGAGCACATCCATGCCATCGCTCCCCACGAATATCAGTTGGCCCGGCGACAGGGTGCGGGGACCGGGGCGCAGGTCGATCTCCGTTAGACAGAATCGCGCCTCGATCGACTCGGCGCGAAAGGGTCCGGAGTTGGCCATCAAGGCGGAATCCACGCGATTGCCCTCACCGTGGCGACGGTTCACGCGGGTCGGGCCGTGTTCGAGGAACGCATCGCCCTTCCAGATGCCGCTGTCGCCGACGCTCAGCCAGCGTATCCCGTCCGGATCCGCCCAGACCGCCGCAAGGGTCGTCGCCATACCGTCGGCACCCTCTCCCCGGGCCAACGCCTCCGCCATCCCATCGAGGGCGCCGCGCAGACCATCGATGAACCGGGTCGTCCACCGCATGTTGTCCTCCGGTTCCTCCGGCGGCACGCCGAAACCCTTTTCGAACCCCAAGACGGCGGACATCGACGCGACGTCTCCCGCCGGTTCGCCACCCATGCCGTCGGCAACGACGAGCAGTCGTCCGCGGCCAAGACGGACTTGAAGGGCCGCGTCCTCCTGCCGCTCTCTGGGACCCAGAATCTGAAAGGCGGCAACATCCGCCATAGGTATCGTGGACACTGGTGACTCCAAGTGGATAGCCGAGAAAAGGCTCGCTCCCCGTGCTTGGAACGATACCGGATGCCGGGAGGTGTTCGCGATAACCGGGAGGTATTCGCGGCGATCCTCTCTCCGGCGCGCTCACGGGATGCCGGAGCCCGCCAGCGGTGGCCGGAGTCGCCGACGCCGTCCAAGTCGCCCGCCCGTGCGCTGCAAAGCACATTGCGACGGCCGGCGTCGCCGTTCCACGGTGCACGCTGGTAGCATCCGGCCATGGACCGGCGCCGGCTTCCCATCGGCATCCAGACCTTCCGCGAGGTGCGGGAGGAGGGCTGCTACTACGTCGACAAGACATCCTACGTCGACCACCTGCTGGAAAGCGGCAAGCACTTCTTCCTGTCGCGTCCGAGGCGCTTCGGCAAGAGCCTGTTCCTGGACACGCTCAAGGAGCTGTTCGAGGGCAACGAGGAGCTGTTCGAGGGACTCGCCATCCACGGCGGGGACCGGGACTGGTCGGTACGACGCCCGGTCATCCGCATCAGCTTCGGCAGCGGCCACTTCGCGGGCGACGGCGACCTGCGCGTCGAGGTCGCGGACCGCCTGCGCGAGATGGAGGATGCGGCGGGCATCGCCGATCCACCCGCGGGCGCCGCGGGCCGTCTGCGCCACCTGATCCGCACCCTCCGCGAGCACACCGGCCGGCGGGTGGTCATGCTGGTCGACGAGTACGACAAGCCGATCCTGGACGCGCTGCACGCGCCCGAAGTCGCCCGCGCCAACCGGGACTACCTGCGCGGCCTGTACGCGGTGGTCAAGGACTGCGACGCCGACATCCGCTTCAGCTTCATCACGGGGGTCAGCAAATTCTCCAAGGTGAGTCTGTTCTCGGGGCTGAACAACCTCACGGACATCACGCTCGACCCCCACTACTCGGCGATCTGCGGCTACACGGAGGCGGACCTCGACGCGGTGTTCGCGCCGGAGCTGCCGGGCCTCGACCGTGGGGCGATCCGCGAGTGGTACAACGGCTACTCGTGGCTCGGCGAGGAGAAGGTCTACAACCCGTTCGACATCCTGCTGCTGTTCCGCAACCGGGAGTTCAAGGCGCACTGGTTCGAGACGGGCTCGCCGACGTTCCTGGTGGACACGCTGTTCCGGCGCCGGGTGCGCTCGGTGGATCTAGACGGGATGCCGGCGAGCGACGAGCTGCTATCCACCTTCGACGTGGACGAGATCGCCCCGGAGGCACTGTTGTTCCAGACCGGCTACCTGACGATCCGGGACCGGGAGCGCGTCGGCGAGCGAACGCTCTACCGGCTCGGCTACCCCAACCGGGAGGTGCGCGAGAGCCTCAACGAGCGGCTGCTGCGGCGGCTGGGCCAGGACGGCACCCGGCAGACGGCGAACAGCGTGCGGCTGTACCGGCTGCTGGAGGCCGGCGACGTGCCCGGCATGGAGGCACTGTTCCACGCATTCTACGCGGGCATTCCGCACCAGTGGTACACGAACAACGACATCGCGGACTACGAGGGCTTCTACGCGAGCGTGTTCTACTCGTACTTCGCGGGCCTGGGGCTCGACGTGGCGGTGGAGGAGAGCACGAGCCGGGGGCGCCTGGACATGGCGGTGCGCTTCGGGGGCCGCGTGTACCTGTTCGAGTTCAAGGTGGTGGAGCAGGCCGGGGAGGGCGCCGCGATGGCGCAGCTCAGGGACCGCGGCTGCGCGGACAAGTACCGCGCGCCGGACGTGCCCGTCCACCTGGTCGGCGTGGAGTTCAGCCGCGCCTCGCGCAACGTGGTGGCGTTCGAGCACGCGGCGGCGTGACGCTCGCTAGCGGCTATGGCGCGGTTCTAGGCACTCTCCACCGCCAGCGACTCAACCCGCTGAAAGCCCCGGGGCAGCTTGCGGCCACGCCTGCCCCGCTCCCCGAGATAGGCCCCGAGATCCTTGGATCGCAGCCTGAGGTAGCGCGCCCCGGCACGCACGATGAGGTGGTCGGACTCCCCGAGCGCGACGGCGCCCACCATCCTTTCCTCCCCGGCGCGGTACGCGCGCGCCGGCACGTCGATGAGCTTGTTGCCCTTGCCCCGCGACAGGGCCGGAACGTCGGTTAGGGGGAACACCAACAGACGGCCCTGATCGGTGGCCGCGGCGACCTGGGTCTTGCCGGAGGCGAGCGACGGGGCCAGGGCCTGTCCGTCTCCGGGGACGGTGAGCGCGGCCTTGCCGGCGCGGTTCTTCGTGGCCAACTCCTCCATGCGCCCGAGGAAGCCGTAGCCGGCGTCCGACGCCAGCAAGAGCTGGGTCTCCGCCGGCGCCAACACCGGGGCGACGAAACGCGCGCCCTCCGGCGGACTCAGGCGACCGGTCAGCGGTTCGCCCTGGCCGCGGGAAGAGGGTAGCTCATGGGCCGCCAGGGCGTAGGTGCGACCGGTGGAATCCAGGAATAAGAGGAGGTCGTTGGTGCGGCCCCGGGTGCTCGACCCGAAGGCGTCGCCGGTGCGGTAGGACAGCGTCTCCGGATCGACGCCGTGGCCCTTGGCCGAGCGCACCCAGCCCTTCTCCGAGACGATGACCGTGATGGGTTCGTTCGAGATCAGGTCCTCCGCCGTGAAGGCCCGCGGGGGCGCGGCCTCGATCAATTCGGAGCGGCGCGGATCGCCGTACTGTTCCGCGTCCTCCGTCAGCTCCCGCTTGATGAGCGTCTTCATGCGCGAGGACGAATTGAGCGTGCGGGTCAGGTCGTCCCGCTCCGCGCCCAGCGCGGCCCGTTCTTCCTGTAGCCGGGTTTCCTCAAGGCGTGCCAGTTGCCGCAGGCGCAGATCGAGGATCGCGGTGGCCTGCGCCGTGCTCAGCCCGAAGCGCTCCATCAACCGCGCCCGGGGTTCGTCCTCCTCGCGGATGATGCGGATCACGGCATCGAGGTTGAGGTAGGCGACGAGGAGACCATCGAGGATGTGCAGGCGCGCGTCGATGCGCTCGAGCCGGAAGGTCAGCCGTCGGCGGACGGTCTCGCGCCGAAACTTCAACCACTCGGTGAGCATCTCGGCGAGGCCGAGCACCTTCGGCTTCTGGTCCAGTCCGATGACGTTGAAGTTGACGCGGTAGCTGCGTTCGAGGTCCGTGGAGGCGAAGAGGTGGCTCATCAGCCGGGCCACGTCCACCCGGTTCGAGCGCGGCACGAGCACCAGACGCGTCGGCGTCTCGTGGTCGGATTCGTCGCGCAGGTCCACGAGCATGGGCAGCTTCTTCGCCTGCATCTGTTCGGCGATCTGTTCCAGCACCTTCGCCGGCGAGACTTGATAGGGCAGCGCCGTCACGACGATCTCGCCGTTCTCGACCATGTGGCGCGCCCTGGCGCGGACCGAGCCCCGGCCGGTCTCGTACACCTGCAGCAGTTCCTCGCGCGGCGTCACGATCAGGGCCTCGGTCGGGAAGTCCGGCCCCTGCACGTGGTCCATGAGATCGCGGGTTCCGGCGCGGGGCTGGTCCAGCAGGCGGATGCAGGCGCTCGCGACCTCGCGGAGATTGTGCGGCAGGACGTCCGTGGCCATGCCGACGGCGATGCCCGTGCTGCCGTTCAGGAGGACGAACGGCACCCGTGCCGGAAGGAGGGCCGGCTCGTCGATGGTGCCGTCGAAGTTCGGCACGAAATCCACGGTGCCCTGGTCCACCTCCGCCAGCAGCAGTTCGGCGAACCGCGACAGCCGGGACTCCGTGTAGCGCATCGCCGCGAACGACTTCGGATCGTCCGGCGCGCCCCAGTTGCCCTGCCCATCCACCAGCGGGTAGCGGAAGGAGAAGGGCTGGGCCATCAGCACCATTGCCTCGTAGCAGGCGCTGTCGCCGTGGGGATGGAACTTGCCGAGCACGTCGCCCACGGTGCGCGCGGACTTCGCGAACTTCGCCGTCGCCGACAGCCCGAGCTCCGACATCGCGTACACGATGCGGCGCTGCACGGGCTTCAGGCCGTCACCGATATGCGGCAGCGCACGGTCGTTGATGACGTACATCGAGTAGTCGAGGTACGCCTTCTCCGTGTAGCGCCACAGGGGCACGACCTCGGCGCCATTGCCCGGCGTGCCGTTGCCCGGACCGGCCGTACCCTCCGCAGTGCTCATGCCAGCACCGCCTGATCGCCCTTGCGCTCCAGCCAGCCGCGGCGGTCGGCGGAGCGTTTCCTCGCCAGCATCATGTCCATGACCTCCCGTGTCTTGTCCGCCGAATCCATCGAGAGCTGCACCAGCCGCCGCGTATCCGGCGCCATCGTCGTCTCGCGCAGTTGCATCGGGTTCATCTCACCGAGCCCCTTGAAGCGCTGCACGACCGGCTTGCCGCGCTTCTTCTCCGCGGCGATGCGGTCGAGCACGCCTTCCTTCTCGGCCTCGTCCAGCGCGTAGAACACTTCCTTGCCGACATCGACGCGGTAGAGCGGCGGCATCGCCACATGGACGTGGCCCTCCTCCACGAGCGCGGGGAAGTGCCGCAGGAAGAGCGCGCAGAGCAGCGTCGCGATGTGCGCGCCGTCCGAGTCCGCATCCGCCAAGATGCAGACCTTGCCGTAGCGGAGGCCCGACAGGTCCCGGGAGCCCGGCTCCACCCCAATGGCCACGGAGATGTCGTGCACTTCCCGTGACGCGAGCACTTCGCCGGCCTGCACTTCCCAGGTGTTCAGGATCTTGCCGCGCAGCGGCATCACCGCCTGGAACTCGCGGTCCCGGGCCTGCTTGGCCGACCCACCGGCGGAGTCGCCCTCCACCAGGAACAACTCCGAACGCCCCGCGTCCTGGCCCGAACAATCCGTGAGCTTGCCCGGCAATGCCGGACCGGCTGCGATCTTCTTGCGCGCCACCTTGCGGCTCGCCTGGGCGCGCTTCTGGGCGTTCGCGATGGCGAGTTCGGCCAACGCCGAGCCCTCGGTGGGATGCTCGTTCAGCCACAGGCTGAAGGCGTCCTTGGCGACGCCGCCAATGAAGGCCGTCGCCTGGCGGGAGGACAAGCGCTCCTTCGTCTGGCCGCTGAATTGCGGATCGGCGAGCTTGGCGGAGAGGACGTAGGAGCAACGGTCCCACAGGTCGTCCGCCACGAGCTTCAGGCCCCGGGGCACGAGGTCGCGGAAGGCGCAGAACTCCTTCAGGGCCTCGATCAAGCCACTGCGCAGTCCGTTGACGTGGGTGCCCCCGAGCGGGGTGGGAATCAGGTTGACGTAGCTCTCGGCAATCAACTCGCCCCCCTCCGGCGACCACTGCAACGCCCAGGCGACCGCCTCCCGGTTGCCTTCCGCCTCGTGTACGAAGGGGGTTGCCGGGACGGGATCCGGCGCGTCGCAGGCATTGCCGAGATACTCCGCCAGCCCCTCTTCGTAATGCCACGTCCAGCTCTCCGGCTCGTCAGATCCCCGCTCCACGGACAGGCTCACCCGCAGCCCGGGGCACAGCACCGCCTTCGCCCGCAGGACGTGCTTCAGCTTGGCGAGGCTCACCTGCGGCGAGTCGAAGTAGTCCGGGTCCGGCAGGAACGTCACCCGGGTGCCGGTGTTCCGCTTGCCCACGGCACCGATGGCCTCGAGGGGCGTCTTGCTGTAGCCGTGCTCGAAGCGCTGGCGAAACACGCCGCCGTCCCGCTTGACCTCCACCTCGAGCCACGTCGACAGCGCGTTCACCACGGAGACGCCCACCCCGTGCAGGCCGCCCGAGAAGTTGTAGTGGGTGCCGTCGAACTTGCCGCCGGAGTGCAGCTTCGTGAGGATCAACTCCACGCCGGTGACCTGGTGCTCCGGATGGACGTCCACGGGCATGCCCCGGCCGTCGTCGATGACCTCCACCGCGCCGTCCGCGCGCACCGTCACCTCCACTTCCCTGGCGTATCCGGCGAGGGCCTCGTCCACGGCGTTGTCGACCACCTCCTGCACGAGATGGTTCGGCCGCGTGGTGTCCGTGTACATCCCCGGCCGCCGCCGCACGGGGTCGAGCCCGGAGAGGACCTGGATGGATTCGGCGGAGTAAGCGTTTGACATGGGCCTGCGAGCGATTAGGTGTCGGGTGTTGGGTTCACGCCTCCGTACCCGCCAGGCGGGCGACGCGGGTTTCGATCACGCCGTTGTCGTACAACGTGAGCCAGCGGCAGCCGGGGGCCGCGTCATCGAGGGCAAAGCGCTCGGAGCGCGGGGCGAACTGGAAACAGGTCGAGGGGCTCGCGAGGACCCGAAGGCCACCGACGCGCCGGTCGACCTCCTGATGCACATGCCCCCCGAGATAGCCGCGCACGCGTTCGTGGGCGCCGAGCACGGCGAGGAGCGCATCCGCGTTGGCGATGCGGTGCGCATCGAGCCACGGCGCGCCGACCTCGACCGGGCAGTGGTGACCCACCACCAACGCGTGGCGACCGGCCGACCCGGATAGCGCCTCTCCGAGCCGGTGCAGTTCGTCCACCGCCACTTCGCCGTCCACGCGATGATCGATGTGCGTGTCGACGCCCACGACGTCCCAGCCGCCCAAGCGCAGCGGCTCGGTCGGCAGTATCGCTTCGAACGGCTCGCCGAGGTCGTGGTTGCCGGGGACGCACAGGCACGGCCCCGAGAAACGTGATCTGAGGGTGGCCAGGAAACGCTGGTAGGTGGCCAGTTCCCCGACCTGCGCGAGGTCCCCCGACGCGATGACGGCATCCGGTTGCGCTTCACCGAAGGCCTGATCCAGGACGGCGTCCAGGGTGTCCTGGGTGCAAACGCCGAGCAGGGACGCGTCCGGGTCCGGAAACAGGTGCGTGTCGGTGACCTGCAGTACCGTCAGACTCATGCAGCGCGCGGGCGAGTCGGTGGGTGGAGTCGTTGCGCCTCGCGGCGGGGGTGCTGCCGCCGGTCGGCGGGCCGATACGGGGCGGCGCGGTGTCCGTCAGGCAAGAATCGGCTGCTCGCTCGACACGCCATGCTCCAGGCAGACGCCGAGGAACTCGCCCAAGAAGCGGTTGACCTGGGCCTTCTCGTCCGGATGCCGCATGCGCGCGTTCGGGTAGTCGTAGACGGCGTGAAAGCCGCGCTGGTTCTGGTATTCAATGACTTCCGCAGCCTTGGCGTCGTGGTAAATGCGGATGGCGACGCGTGTTTCGGCGAGCCCCGGGACCCCTGGCCCCGACGGTGGGGGTGCGTCCTGCACCATCCGAACCACCGTGGTGTAGGGGCACCGTTCGGCCACCTCGAAGTGTACCTGTGGCTCGCTCTCCCCGAGGCGCAGGCGGAACGTGCGGCGGTCGCTTTCGGACAGGTGGGGGAGCAGCCGCATCAACCGGGCGTAGTTCGCCTCGCACTCCGCGATGTGCGCGCCGAGATCGATGCTGTAGCGCCGCTGTTTCACCCCAAGTCCCACCGAGAAGCCCACCTGAGCCTCCATCGAAGCTCCCACCGAGTCTTTCTTGCCGGAACACCGTGGCGAGCCAGCCATCCCAACCCGAACCATTGGGGATTTAACCAGAGCCGAGCGACGAATAAAACGGGTTCCCGCGTACAACCGGCATGGCCAACCACGCAACGCTCGACAGGCACGATCCCAACAACCGGGAGCGCGCCACGCCCGACAGTCCCAAAGGCGACTTTGATAGACTGCCCGCTCGCCCAAGGTCTCCCTCCCCCAAGGTATTCGTGGACATGAAGAACAGGCTAATCCGAGCGCCCGTGCACGCCGCAATCGCCCTCGGGCTGGTCATCTGCCCCGCGCTCGGCCAGCACGCCGCGGCCGACAGCATCCAAGAGCTCTACGAGGCCTCCAAGGCGAACGATCCGATCCTTGGAGGCGTCTATGCGAGGTACCAGTCGCGCAAAACGCAGGTGGTCTTGGCGCGCTCGCAGTTGCTGCCCACCGTCGAACTCAACGGGTCGAAGAACGAGAGCCGGCAAGAGCACACCCTCGCGCCAAGCTTCGGCGGCGGCACCGTGGAGGATGAGTCGGGCAGCCAGCGCTGGTCCGTCGATCTCAGCCAGCCCGTCTTCGACGCGAACAAGTGGTTCAACTTCCGCAGCGCGCAGGCGCAGGGGATCCAGGCGGACCACGACCTCGCCAACGCCGAGCAGGACCTGATCGTCCGGGTGTCGTCGGCGTACCTGAACGTCCTGCGGGCGCAGGCGCTGCTCGAGGCGGCCCAGGCGGAGGAAGAGGCGGTGGCCCGCCAGATGGAGCAGGTGCAGCAACGTTTCGACGTGGGTCTCGTGGCGATCACCGACGTGCTCGAGTCCACCGCCGCCCACGACGCCGCCGTCGTCCGCCGCATCCAGGCGGAGGGCGACCACGATGTCTTCTTCGAGACCCTGCGCACGCTCACCGGCGTCGCCCACTCCGAGGTGGACCGGCTCGACAGCGCGCTGCCCATCGTCGACCCGGAGCCGATGGATGAGTCCGAATGGGTCGCGGCGGCGATGGCCTCCAACCCGACGGTGCTGTCGGCCCGGGAGGCCCTCAAGGCGGCGGAGCGCTCGCGGCGGGCAACCCTCGGCCGGCTGTTGCCGAAAGTCGACCTGTCCGTCTCGCACGGTGCGTCCCAACTCGACCCGGGCGGCCTGGGCTTCGCGCGGGAGAGCGAAGGACAGACCTACGCCCTCCGCTTCAACATGCCCCTGTATCACCCGGCCATCATCCCCGGCATCAAGGATCTCGGCTACCAAGTCGAGCAGGCGCGCCAAGCCGTTCTGGAGCGCGAGGTCACCGTGACGCGGGACACGCGCAACCTGTTTCGTGCCGTCGCCACGGACGTCGTCCGCGTGAAGGCCAGAATCCGCGCCATCAAGTCGGCGGAGTCGGCGCTCGAAGCCACCCAGACCGGCTACGAGGTGGGCACGCGCAACATTGTCGACGTCCTACAGGCCCAGCAGCGGTTGTTCAGCTCCCAGTTCGACTACGCGGACTCCCGCTACAACTACGTGCTCGACCTCCTGCAGCTTAAGCAGAGCTCGGGCACGCTCAACGAGTCCGACATCGCACAGCTCTCCGCCTTCAGCGACGCGGCGAACCCCGTCGTGCGAGTGAACAGCCTGTCCGGCCGGTAGAGGAAGCGTTGCACATCGCCGAGAGGGCCTGATTGATGCCCTACATGACCCCCGCGGAACAGGACGCCTTCCTCGACACCCGCGAAGTGTTGATGCGCATCGCCTGCGTGCGCCCGGACGGCAGCCCGTTGGTGACACCCATCTGGTTCATCCATCGCGACGGCGCCGTCTGGTTCACGCCGCGGGCGGAATCGGAGTGGTTCGGCTGTCTGCGCCGGGACCCCAGGGTGTCCCTCTGCATCGACGAGGCGGCGCAGCCATACCGCAAGGTCGTCATCGACGGCACGGCCGAACTCGTCCACGACGTCGGCGAGGATGACCTGTGGCGCAACCTGTACCGCCAAATCGCGCGCCGCTACGTGGACGACGAGGGCGCGGAAGCCTACATCCAGGGCACGATCGAGCAGCCTCGCGGCCTCTACCGCGTCGCCCTGTGGGACGCCAAGGTACGCAACTGGCGCATGCCGGTTCCCGGAGAGCCGGTCCGAGGCATCTGGCACGACCGCTACTACTTGCCGGGGACGACCTACCACCGGGACGCAACCTGACACTTGTGCGCCATCGCCCCACGCATCGCGGGCGGATCTCGCACAGGACGTTCAGCGATAGCCGATTCCATGTCCGCCGCAGGTGCCTAAGGCTATGCCCGAACCCACCACCGGACGCGGCGCATGGCGAAGATGGTCAGCCACGACCAGAACTTCAAGAACCTCATCCTCGACTACCCGCGCCACGCGCTCACGTTCTTCGCTCCGGAAGAGGCGCCCGCGCCGGAGGACGACGTGGAGATCGTGCCCCTGCGGCAGGAGCAGCTACAGGAGCGGCTCGGGCAACGCTACCACGAGCTGGACACGCCCCTGCAGGTCCAGTGGGCCGACGGCCGCCGCGAAGCGGTGGTGTTCGCCCTGGAGGAGGAGACCGACTCGAGCCGCTTCTCACCGCATCGGCTGGCGCGCTACTGCCTGGACATCGCGGAGTTGTTCGAGACGGACCGCGTGGTGCCGGTGTCCATCTTCCTGCGCGCAAGTCCGGCACGGGAGACGCTCGCGCTCGGCACCGAGCGCGGTCGGTATCTGACGTTTGATCACCTCTCCTGCCGGCTCGCCGCGATGGACGCCGGGGAATGGCGAGACAGCGACAACCCCGTCGCGCTCGTGAACCTGCCGAACATGCGCCCGCCGGCGGACATGGACCGGGTCGACGTGTTCGCGCGGGCGGCGCGCGGCCTGCGGGCGGTGGAGCCGGACCGCGCCAAGCTCGCGAAGTACGTCCAGTTCATCGACATCTACGCCGCGCTCACGGAGAATGAGCAGGAGAGCTACCGGCGGCGGTATCCGGAGGAGAGCAGGACCATGGCGGGAATGATCCAGAGGGCTCGGGACGAGGGCATGCGGCAAGGCATGCGCGTCGGCCGCGACGAGGGCATGCGGGCGGGCCGCGACGAGGGCATGCGCCAAGGCCGAGTCGAGATGCTGGAGCAGCAGTTGACGCGGCGCTTCGGTCCGCTGTCCCCGGCCGTCTCGGAGAGGCTGCACGGGGGGTCGGCGGGCGAACTCCAATCTTGGGCCGGGAGCCTGCTCGACGCACGCACGGTGGACGACGTGTTCAATTCGGATGCCCCGGAGCCCGGGCGCTAGCAGCCTGTCGGACTTCGCGCGCCAGCGCGATGACCGACGTGTGACGCCCAACGCCGTGCTGGAACGGCTTGGGCTGGGGCCAGAGGCGGCGCCCGTCAGGGCGACGGCTTCGGTGGCGCTAGCGCCCCGCAACCGTCGCTGTTACCGGACACGGACGCCACGGCGCCAGGGGCTTGGCCAGCAGTGATCTACCCCGGCTCAGAGAAGGAACTCGCGGCGGTGGCGTGGGCGCTGGCCGGAGACCACGCCGGCGCGTCCCTGGCCGAGTGTGCTCTCGCCCGGAGCCGGGGATCGCATGCACCGGCGCAACTGGAGTCGGTCCGTCGGGCCATCAAAGCCGGCGACGATCCGCTCGGTGCTTCCTTCTGCCGCCTACGCTCGCCAAGCGTTCGGCGGCAATCGGGCGCTGTTTACACCCCGCCCCAGATTGTCACCGCGATGACCGAGTGGGCCCGGGAGCAAGGCGATCCGGTACGCATCGTCGATCCCGGCGCGGGTTCGGGACGGTTCATTTTCGCTGCGGCGAAGGCGTTCCCCGAAGCGGCTCTGGTCGCCATCGAGAGCGATCCACTCGCCGCACTGCTGCTGCGCGCCAACGCGGCCACGCTCGGGCTCGGCGAACGCCTGAACGTGCTGGTCGCGGACTATAGGACGGTCGATCTTCCCACGGTCGCGGGCGAAACGCTCTTCCTCGGCAACCCGCCGTACGTCCGCCACCACGCGATCTCAGCCGAATGGAAGGCTTGGTTCGCAAAGGCGGCGTTGGCGCGTGGTCTGAAAGCGAGCAAGCTGGCCGGCCTGCACATTCACTTCTTTCTCAAGACGCTGTTGCTCGCCGAGCGCGGGGACTACGGCGCCTTCGTCACCTCCGCCGAATGGCTCGACGTGAACTATGGCGCTTTGGTCAGGCAGCTGCTTTTGGGCGAACTCGGTGGACAGGCATTGCACGTCGTGGCACCCGCGGCCATGCCCTTCTCCGATACGGCCACCACGGCGGCCATCACATGCTTCGAGGTCGGCCGCGAACCCACCGGCATCGAGTTCCGTCCGGTAGGCGAGTTGGAGCAACTCAACCCCCTTGGCACCGGCCGAGCAGTCCCGAGGCAACGCTTGGAGCAGGCACGGCGCTGGTCGCCCTTCCTGAAGCCCGCCAAGCCCACGCCCGCCGGCCACATCGAACTCGGGGAGCTGTGCAGCGTGCATCGCGGCCAAGTGACAGGCTGCAATGCCGTCTGGATAGCGGCGAACGGATCCAGCGCCGTGCCCGATTGCGTCCTTACACCCACCGTGACGAAGGCGCGAGAGCTCTTTGACGCGATGCCGCGCCTATCCTCCAGCGACAAGCTGAGACGCGTCATCGACCTGCCGGTCGAGCTCGACGAACTGAACGAAGACGACCGCATCCGAGTGCGGGAGTTCCTGACGTGGGCGCGGTCCCAAGGCGCGCACGCTTCGTACATCGCCCGGCACCGCCGCGCTTGGTGGTCCGTGGGCCTGCGCGACCCCGCGCCGATCCTCACCACCTACATGGCTCGCCGACCGCCGGCGTTCGTGCGCAACGTGGCCGGCGCACGGCACCTCAACATCGCCCACGGCCTCTATCCGCGCGAGCCCCTACCGGACGCGGCGCTCGACGCGCTCTCCGCCTGGCTTCGCCAAGGGGTTCGGACATCCGCCGGACGCACGTACGCGGGCGGCCTGACCAAGTTCGAGCCGAAGGAACTAGAGCGCGTCCGAATCCCACCTTTGGAAGACCTACATGCCAGAGCCCAGGAGCTGGACGCTGGAGGAACTGACCAGCGACGCCGAGACGGCGAAGGACTTGTTTCGGCGCTCGCGGCTCGATGAGCCGCTTGCCCTCTACTCGCAGTTCTTCGACATCTTCGCTTCCGTCTTCGCGGAACTCATTGACCGTTTGCCTGCTCTGACGACTGGCTCATTCGAGCCGAGCGACCTTGCCGAACTCGTTGGAACGGAAGATGCCAAGACCGCGTTCCGCTACCTCGCCGCACCACCCGTTTCCGAAGACGACCTACGCACGTTGGCGGAAACCACGCTCGCGCCGAAAACACTTCGCGACGATGCCGATCGGGCAAGGCGGGTTCGCGACATCGTGCTGCACGTGATCGACCCGCACCGCTTTCCGTGGGTACGCGAAGCTCGTCAGCCCACCGAGCATGAACGCACGCGTGCCATCGTGGCTTCCGCGGTACTCGTAGCCGACCGCCCAACAGGAAGGACTAACGATCATCTGGAGCCACCGTCTCGAGGACCTGTCGGACGTCGTCGCCGGAGATTGAAGATGCGTGCAGCGCCCGTAGCGCAGCCGAGGGCCGTGCCTATCGTTCGGCGGCACGTCGGGCGTCACAACTCTGCAAGCAAGCGGGCCTCCAATTCCCCAATGGCGCCCTGATTCTGCTTCACCACGGACCTGGCCTGGAGCCCTTCCGCCCCCCGCCGCGCATCGTCGGCCAATAGATCGCCTGCGATCACCGCCAGCTTGTCCTTGTAGGCGTGGTGCAGGCATTGGGCTTCCGAAAACCGTCGCACGATTTCCGGCCAGTTGAACCAATGAGGCCCCATCAGTAGCGGAATGCCATGCACGGCGGCTTCTATCGGATTATGGCCACCCACGGGGACGAGGCTCCCGCCTAGGAACGCGACTTCGGCGATGCCATAGAGGTAGATCAGCCGTCCCATGGCGTCCGCCACGAGCACGTCGGGGGTTCGCGCCGCTTCGCCGCCGGATCCCGCCGAGAGCATGGCCGGATGCAGTCCCCGTTCCCGCGTCAGCGCCGCCACTCGATCCGCCCGCGCCGGATGGCGAGGCGCAAGGATCAGGAGCAAACCCGGGAAGCGTTCAGTCAGCACGCGGTGGGCGTCCAGCACGATTTCGTCCTCTCCCGGATGCGTGCTCCCGGCGATCCAGGCGCGGCGGTCTCCTACCCATGCCTTACGCAGGCGCTCTACCTCCTCATCGAGATCGTCGGGTAGGGCCAGATCGAACTTGATGCTGCCCGTGACGGACAGCCGCTCCGGCGCCGCTCCGAGGGCCTCGAAACGCCGTGCCGTGTCCTCGTACTGGCAGATGATCCGGTCGAGTTGTGCGAGCACGCTTCGAGTCAGTGGTCCTACCCGCCGGTAGCCCCGCGCCGAGCGCTCGGAAAGCCGGGCGTTGATGAGGGACACGGATGCGCCGGACGCGTGGGTGGCACCAATCAGGTTCGGCCAGAGCTCCGTCTCCATCAGGAAGAGCGCCCGGGGCCGGACGCGGCGGACGAAGCGTCGCACCGCCCACGGGAAGTCGTACGGCGCGTAGCAGTGGTCCACGATGTCGCCGAGCCGCTCCGTCACCTGCGTGCTGCCGGCCGGGGTCATGGTCGTGACGAGGAAGCGCAGATCGGGCCGCCGTGATTTCAGCGCCCGGATGACCGGGGCGGCGCCGATGGTCTCGCCGGCGGAAACGGTGTGGAACCACACGACGTCCCTGCCCACGTCGCCTGGCACCCGTCCGAATCGCTCGCCCCGCCGTTCGGCGTACGCCGGCTCCCGCCGCGCACGGACGAACAGCCGCAGCCACACCACGGGTAGCGCCAGACAAAGGAGCAGGTTGTAGAAGAAGCGCAGCAGCATGCTGCGCTTATACTTTCTGCCCCTCCGAGGCTCAACGGGCGCGGCACCCTTCGATGCGGACGATCCAGGTCGACGTGGCCATCGCGGGGGGCGGCATCGCAGGGCTTTGGATCGCGAACGTGCTCCTGACGCGGGGCCTCGACGTGGCGGTCTGCGACCCAGGCGGTGTCGCCGGTGCGCAGACGCCCGCCTCCCAAGGGCTGATCCACGGCGGCATCAAGTACGCGCTCGGGGGACACGCGGGCGGGGCCTTCGATGCCCTGCGGGAGATGCCCGAACGCTGGCGGCGTTGTCTCCGCGGGGAAGGGGAGCTCGATCTGCGGGGGGTCGCCGTGGTCGCCGAAGCCTGTCATCTCTGGTCCCGCAAGACCCTCGCGGCACGGCTCGCCGGGTTCCTCGGCAGCCGGTTGATGCATGGGCGCGCCGTCCGGTTGGCACCCCGCGACTACCCGGCGCCATTCGCGGGACAGTCCGGAGACCTCTATCGCCTGGACGACTTCGCCTTGGACGTGGCGGGGCTTTGCCGACACCTCGAGGCACGCCTCGGCGACCGGCTACTTCGTACCCGCGTTACGCCAGGCGCCGTGGTCCGCCGCGATGGGCGGGTCGCCGGCTTCCGCACCGGCGACGCCGTGATCGAGGCCGAGCACGTCGTGCTCGCCGCAGGCGCCGGAAACGCGGAGCTCGCAAGGGCGGCAGGCGTCACGACGCAGATGCAGACGCGTCCACTGAAGCAGGTGCTCGTGCACCACCCGAGCCCGGAACCGTTGTTCGTCCATTGCATCGCCGGCCTCGCACCCGAGCCCGCGTTGACGGTCTCCACGCGCCCGGGCCATCACTACGTCGGGGGCGCACTCGCCTCCGACGGCGCATCGCGGAGCGACGACGACCAGATTGGCGCCGCCCGGCGCGCCCTCCACGCATCCCTACCTTGGATCGATTGGGACACACGGCGTTTCGAGACGCTGTCGATCAACCGCGCCGAGCCGGCGCAGCAAGCCGGACAACGCCCCAACGAGGCATTTGTCGCCGCCCACGAGAACGCGCTCCTCGTCTGGCCCGTCAAGCTCGCCCTCGCGCCGGACGTCGGAGACCGGGTGCTGCGGGCGCTCGCCGCATGACGCCGGTTCGGCCCCTCGGGTCCACCGGCATCGAGGTGTCCGCGATCGGGCTCGGCACCGTGAAGCTCGGCCGCAACGCCGCGCTCTCCGTCGCACCCTTCGACCTACCGACGCTGGGCGAGGCGCGCCGGTTGATCGACCGCGCGCGGGCCCTCGGGATCAACCTGCTCGACACCGCGCCCGCGTATGGAGAGAGCGAAACGCGCCTCGGACGGCTTCTGCGAGGCAGCCGCGACCGCTGGGTCCTGAGCACCAAGGCGGGCGAGGCATTCGATGGGCGCCGGTCGCACCATGACTTCACGCCGCGGGCCTTGCGCCGCAGCGTCGAGGCGTCCCTACGCAGGTTGCGGACGGACTACCTTGATATCGTGCTCGTCCACTCCGACGGCCGCGACGTGGAGATCCTCGACCAGTTCGAGGTCCTCGAAACCCTCAACGGCCTGAAGGCGGCCGGCAAAATCCGTGCGTCCGGTTTCTCCCACAAAACCGAGGCCGGGGGCCGCCTCGCACTCGCATCCTGTGACGTCCTCATGTCTCCGCTCAGCTTCACGGACAGAACCCAAGCAGACGTGATCCGCGAGGCCGGCGAGCGTGGGGTCGGCGTGCTCGTGAAGAAGGCGCTCGACAGCGGCGCGGCGCGGCCCGAAAGCCTCGGCTACGTCGCAGCGCAACCGGGGGTTTCGAGCGTCGTCCTCGGAACGGTCGATCCGGCCCACCTCGAAGCCGACATCGCCGCCGCGGGATTCGGGTAGGCTGCGGCCAGATGGCGCTGGCCGAAGAAGCCGCCCCCGGGAGCGGCACGCCCGAACGAGTTGCCGAGCTCGCGGGGCTCACCGTACACCGGCCCACGTCGGTCGGATGGGACGAACGCACGCCCCCCAACGAAACCGTGGACGCAGACGGCAATCCCGCTCCTCCCAAACGTGGATTCGGCGTTGCGGACCCGCAGGCACCGGAACGACGGGCACCCGACGATCCCGAGGTCGTTCGACTGCGACGCCATCTACGCGCCCACAACGGCATCCGCGGGCTGGAGATCTGCATGCCGGCCGAGACCGACCGCGCCGCCAGGATCTTCCGGCGCGACGGCTTCGTCGTGGTGCGCGACCTCCTCGACCCGGAGCGGCTTGAGGCCTTCCGCGCCGCCTGCGCGCGGATGCTGCGCGACATACTGACGCCCGCGGGACGGGACGGAAGAAAGTACCTCACGGAGACCGGACGCCTGCCGCACCGCTACAGCTACGGAACCAGTTCGGCGTCCCGCCAGATGATGCACGACGGCGTGTGGGCGTCGATGATCGACCTGCCCACCACGTCGCCGATACTCGAGGCCATCTTCGGCACCCCCGACTATCTCGTCTGGGGCGGTGGCGGCGACCTATGCCTGCCCGGCGCGATCGAGTATCAGCATCTGCACCAGGATTTCCAGGAGAACGACACGATTCCGGACGGCCGGTTCGCCCAAGCCAAGACGCTCGGGGTCGCCATCGAGACCGCAGACGGATCGGACGAACCCGACCTCGCCACCCAGCGCCTGATCGTCGAGCGCACGCCGATGTTCGTCACCATCAACTTCGCGATGAGCGACCTCACGTGGGAGAACGGCCCCATCCGCCAGATTCCCGGCACCCACGCCACCCGGCAGCCTCCACCGCCACCGGAGGAAGAGCCGGAGTGGATGCGGCTGTCCACGCTGGTCGGCGCGCCCGCCGGGGCCGGCGTTTTTCGGGACAACCGCGCTTGGCACGGCGCCACCCCGAACCTGAGCCAGGAAGTTCGTGCGCTGCCGAACATCGAGTACGTGGCGCCGTGGACTTCGAGGGACGCGTTCAAGCCGACGATGCCGCACGCAGTCTGGGAATCGCTCTCGCCCCGGGCGCGGCGCATGACCCGCTTCATCAAGGCCGAACCAGGCGTGTGGCCGGCGGGCGCCGGCGTCATGCATCCCCTCGCCAGTGAGCGCAAGCGTGCGTTTGAGCGAATGAAAGAAGGCGCTACGCCGACTTGATCCGGTCCACAATCGAGCTGGTCGAGCAGTCCGCGAGCAGACTCAGCACGCGCACCTCGCCACCCCATCCCCGGACCAGATCGGCACCCACCACCGCGCTCTCGGCGTAGTCGCCGCCCTTCACCAGCACGTCCGGCCGCACGGCTTCGAGCAAGGCCTCCGGCGTATCCTCCGAGAACGGCGTCACCCAGTCCACCGAGGACAATCCTTCGAGCACGCGCAGGCGCCGCTCCAAGGCGTTCACGGGCCGGCCCGGTCCCTTGAGCCGCGCCGCCGAGGCGTCGTCATTCACCGCGACGACCAGCCGGTCCCCCAGTTCGCGGGCTTCCTCCAGATAGCCCACGTGCCCCGCGTGGAGGATGTCGAAGCAGCCGTTCGTGAAGACGATCCGCTCGCCGCGTCCCCGGGCCAGCCGCACCGCCGCTAGGAGCTGCTCCCGGGTGAGCACGCCCTCGTCCGGCCGTTCGGCGGCGGCGATCGCCTGGTTGATCTCCGGGGCGGTCACCGCCGACGTGCCCATCCGTGCGCAGACCAGGCCCGCCGCAAGGTTGGCGACCCGAGCACTCTCCACCGCGTCCCACCCAAGCCCCAAAGCGACCGCGAGCGCGGCCGCCACGGTGTCCCCCGCTCCCGTCCGGTCGTACACCTCGACATCGCTTGCCGGAAGGTGCCGGACCAAGCCCGCGCGGCCGATCACGGTGGAACCTTCACCGCCCCGGGTCACGACAAGGGTCTCGACGTCCACGCGACGCAACAACGCGAGCCCCCGGTCCGCGAAATCCGCCTCGTTGTCCCACGTGCCGGCCGCACGTTCGAACTCGTTCCGGTTCGGCTTGAGGACCTTGGCACCGGCGTAGCGGGCGAAGTCCTTGTGCTTCGGATCGACGACGACCGCCACCCGCGCGCGACGCGCCGCGGCAACGAGGTGTTCCGGGCGTTCCACAACGCCCTTGTCGTAGTCCTCGATCACGAGCACATCGGCGGAACGAACCCGTTTCTCGACCCGAGCGGCGACCTGGGTGCCCACCCCCGCGGGCAGCGGCGTCTCGAAGTCCGCGCGTATCAACTGCTGCCGCTGGCTGACGACGCGCAGCTTGCGGGCGGTCTCCCAGCCCGGAACCTCGACCAGATCGCATGTCACGCCCGCCGCCTCCAACGTCGCGCGCATGCCTTCGGCCGCCGTATCGGTACCCACCGCGCCCACCAGCGTGCAGCCCGCACCCATCGCGACGACGTTCAGGGCGACGTTCGCGGCGCCGCCGGGCCGGTCCTCCGCCGCCGCAACGTCGACCACCGGCACGGGCGCCTCCTGGGAAATGCGTGCGGCGTCCCCGAACCAATATCTGTCGACCATGACATCGCCTACCACCACGATCCGTGATGGCGATGCGGAAGGAAGCATGCGGGACATGCTCGGATGGTAGCGGAAGCGTGCGCGGAACGGGGCGCCGCAAACGGGTACAGTTCGCGGCTCATGGCAGCCTCGGCCCTACAGCTCGCCGCGCCCCGGTACTGGCCCACCTGGGTCGGCGCCGGATTTGCCTGGCTCGCCAGCCATCTGCCGGTGTCGTGGCAGGCCGCGCTGGGCCGTGCCCTTGGCCTGCTGGCTTGGCGCTTGGGTGGCAGGCGGCGGCGCATCGCGGAGGCGAACATCGCCTTGTGTTTCCCGGAGCTCTCCGGGCGCGAACGGGCCGGTCTGGTGCGCCGGACCTTTCTCGCGTCGGGGGTCGGATTGATGGAGACCATCCACGCTTGGCTCGGCCGGGTCGACACCGTCGCCGACCGGCTCACGTGCCACGGTCTCAACGTCCTGCTCGAAGCGCGTGACGAGCGCCGGGGCGTGCTGCTGGCCGGCGCCCACTTCCTGACCCTCGACTTCACCGGTGCCCTGCTCGCGTCGCGGGTACCCTTCGACGTCGTCTACCGGGGTCACCGCAATCCCGTCATCGAGTGGCTCATGGTGCGCGGGCGCCAACGCCACTACGGTGCCGTGATTGAACGTCAGGACCTGCGCCGTGCGGCGCGGCGGCTGCGCGAGGGAAACGTCGTCTGGTACGCCGCCGACCAGGACTACGGCCGCCGGCACTCCGTGTTCGCGCCCCTGTTCGGAGAACCCGCCGCCACCGTCGTCGCGACGGCGCGCCTAGCGCGCATGAGCGGAGCTCCAGTGGTCTTCTACAGCCACTTCCGGGACGAGGAGGCCGGTACCTGGTCGGTGCGGTTTCAGCGCGTCGCGGACTTCCCTACCGGGGACGACGCCGCGGACGCCGCGCGGCTCAACGCCCTCCTGGAAGCCGAGATCCGGCGGCATCCCGAGCAGTACCTGTGGTTGCATCGCCGCTTCAAGACGCGGCCCGAGGGGCAGGAGTCTCCGTACGGTACCTGGGGACGGCGGCGGAAGCGGCGCGCGCGGCGGCGCGGCAAAGGTGCTCGGTGACCTACTTCCCTCGTGACCATCCGCAGCCAAGTTCACTCATCATGATCAGTCGCGACAGAGCCGTCAATTTTCATCATCCCTCGCGCTGCCCGTTTCCGTGCCCGCCAATTTGGGGCAGACTGACGCCACGGGTCGGAGGGCCGGGCCACACGCCGCTTGAGGGCGTCGAACGAACCTTGGGGAGAACGCCTGCATGTTGAGATTCGCCGAAGAGGTCATGCTGCTGCTGCTGCACGACGAGAACGGCAAGTTCACCCGGGTACCGGACTGGTCGCTGCGCTACGCGCTGGGGGGCAGCGTCCTGATGGACCTGGAGCTTGAGAACCGCATCGACACGGATCTCGAAAACGTAATCCTGGTCGATCCGACGCCAATCGGCGACGATCTGCTCGATCCCACGCTGGCGGAAATCGCCGACGCCGAAGAGTCCCGCGACGCCCGCTACTGGGTCGAGCGCGCGGCGGGGCGCGCGGACGAGATACGCGAGGCGGCCCTGGCCGGGCTGGTCGAGAAGCAAATCCTCACGCAACGCGAGGACCGCTTCCTGTGGGCGTTCCGCTCGCGCCGCTATCCGCTCATCGACGGCAAGGCCGAACGGGAAGTGAAGCTCAGGATCATGGGCGTGCTGTTCAGCGACGACCTGCCCGACCCCCGGGACTTCGTGATCATCTGTCTCGCCCAAGCGTGCGGCCTCTTCAAGAGCATGCTGTCCCCCCGTGAACTGGACAGCGTCGCGGAACGCATAGAGCAGATGCGACGCCTGGACCTGATCGGGCAGGCGGTCTCGAACGCGATCTGGGACATCGAGTCGTCGCTCGCGATGGCGGTGCAGCCACACGGGTTCTAGCCCTCTCGCCTGCAAAGTGGGACGACCGGCAACGTCTTAGGGCCGAGGTCGGGACCGGACGCACGGCACCCGTGACCTCTCTCCTCCAAGACCATGCACGCGTGCGGGACGGGCTCGTCCTGCTCGCCTTCGTCGCGGTGCTCATCGCGCCGCTGCCGAGCATCCCGCGTCTGCTTACCTACCTACTCGGGGCCGTGGTGCTGTGCAGCCCAGAGTTGTGGCGGGCGGTGGCGGGTGTCCGGCTGGCCTGGTGTGCGGTGGCGTTGCTCGCCTACCTCTTGCTGACGAGCTTGTGGTCTGACGGACCGGGCACTGCGGACGCCCTCCGGCTCGGCGTCCGCGCTCTGGTCCTTTGCTGCTTCGTCGTCGCCTTGGCGGACACCGTCGCGCGGGACGCACTGCACTTCCACATCGGACGTTGGTTCGCCGTCGCCGGCGGAATGGCCGCCCTCGCGGTGATCGCGAACTTCCTGCTCGACGCCCCGCCGGAGGGACGGCTGCACGGCCTCGGCCGCGTCCACAATTCCGTGACCGCCGCCCAAGCCTTCTCCGTCGTCTCCCTGGTCGCTCTCGACGCTGTCCGACGCGTGCCAACCAGACGTTGGCGGCTGCTCTGCGGCGCCAGCGCCATCGCCGCCGCCAGTGCCGTGGTGTTGACGGGTTCGCGGGCCGCATGGGCGGCGCTTCCGTTCGGCTGCGCCGTTTTGCTGCTCGCCGCGAAAACGCCCTCGCCGGTCCGGTTCACCGGTTTGTTGGCCACCGTCGGCGCCATCCTGGCGCTAGTTGCCGCCGTCCTCCTTGCCAACGATGCGACGCGGGACGTGCTGCTGCCGCGCGGCGATAGCTTCCGCTTCGCCATCTGGGAGTCGGTCCTCACAGACGCAACGCGCCAAGGCCTCTGGTTCGGCCGCGGCATTTTGACGCCGGACGACGTGCGCGTGGACGGTCTCCACTTCCGCCACGCCCACAGCATGTACCTCGCCGTCTTCCTCCACGGCGGCATCGCAGCGCTCCTCCTCTTCGCGACGACCCTCGGCGGGACGGTGGCCACTCTCGCAGGCCGCCTCCGCCACCCCGACACCGGCCTAGCCCTCGCCCTGCTCGCCGCCGGCGCGGTCTTCTGGCTCACGGATGGGCGACAACTCGTGGACCGCGTCGGCGTGCATTGGTGGTTCTTCTGGTGGCCGGTGGCGACGGCGGTCGGTGTTGGGGTCCGGGCGCGAGGGATTCCGCGCATGGCAGGTGAACGGCCTCAAGCAAGGGAACTTGCGTGATGTTACTCACCATACACGCGGCGAACCCGTGATGAGCAGCGGCCGCGCACTGCGTCACCCCTTCGTCACCAACAGATCCTCCATTACCAGATACTCGAGGTCGCAACCCAAGAACATCGTGAGCGCATCCTCCGGCGTGCACACGATGGGCTCCCCCCGGCGGTTGAGCGAGGTGTTGAGCACGGCCGCGTTGCCCGTGCGCGCCTCCAAGGCCGCGATGAGATCGTAATAGCGCGGGTGGAAGCGGCGTTCGACCACCTGCACCCGCACCGTGCCGTCCGCATGGACGACCTCGGGGATGCGCTTCCTCCAAGCGTCGCTCACGTCGAACGTCACCGTCATGAATGGCGCCGGGTGATCCGTGCCAATGATGTCCGGGGCCACGCGGTCGAGGATCGATGGGCAGAATGGGCGCCAGCGCTCCCGGTACTTGATCTGGGCGTTGATGCGGTCCGCGATGCCGGGCACGCTCGGGCAGCCGAGGATGCTGCGCGCGCCGAGGGCCCGGGGACCGAACTCCATCCGTCCCTGGAACCAGGCCACCGGGTGCCCCGCCGCCAAGAGGTCCGCGGTTTTCCGCCACCACGTTCGATAGGCGGCGCACGGAGATCCCGGACCGCGCCCGGGCCGCGCACTCGCATGCCTCCGTGGCGAACGCCGGCCCCAGGAACACATGCTCCATGGGCCGAAGCTGGTCGCCGTGTTCCGCCGCCACGTATGTCGCCGCGCCCAGCGCCGTCCCCGAGTCGCCCGAGGCCGGCTGCACGAACATCGCGTCCACGTCCGACCGCGCCAGGATGCGCTGATTCAGCTTCACGTTGAGGGCACCGCCTCCGGCCAGAACGATGTGTCCGGTCTCGGCCAGCACGTCGGCGAGCCACGCATCGATCAGGCCGAGGCAGCATGTCTCGTAGAGCTCCTGCATGGCGGCGGCGTAGTGCACGTAGGGTTCGTCCGCGGCGTCGCCCCGGCGCGGCGGGCCGAGCCAACGCACCAGGCCGCGCCCGAAGTAGCGTCCCCTGCCATCCTCCCGGAAGCGGCGCAGGCCCACGGTGTTGACGAGCCGCGTGTTGACGCGAAAACCCCGCCGCGTTCTGCGCACTAACCGGGACAGGTCATACGCGTCCGCGCGACCATAGGGGGCCATGCCCATGACCTTGTACTCGCCATCGAGCATGTCGAAGCCGAGGTACTGGGTCATCGCGCCATAGGCACCGGGCAGGGAGTCGGGGTCGTAGAACTCCTTGCGGCCGTGGATGCGGCCCGCCTCCCCGTAGCCCAGAAACGTCGTGGCGTATTCGCCCTTGCCGTCGATGCTGAGAATGGCCGTCCGGCGGTCGAAGCCGGAGAGGTGATAGGCGCTAGAGGCGTGGGCGAGGTGATGGAGGACGGGGGTGAACGCCGTGCGGTCCCAATCGATGCCGAGTTGCCGGCCCGCCTCGAGGACCCGTCGCCGGTTGCGGCGGAAGCGGCGGTTGCCGTTCACGAGCGCGTCGATGGCGCGGTCCGGGGCGTACCAGTGCCGCGCCGCATAGTGCCAGCGTCCGGGTTCCAGCAGGCTGACCGGCGCGTAGGGGAAGGCGACCGCGTCCACGTCCCCGGCGCGCAGCCCCGCCGCCTCGAGGCAGTAGCGCGCGGACTCCAGGGGCATCCGGCCCTGGGCGTGCTTCTCGCGCACGAACCGCTCTTCCTCCGCCGCCGCCACGATCTCCCCGTCCACGAGCAGCGCCGCGGACGGATCGTGGCCGAGGGCCCCGGAGAGGCCGAGGACGATCACGCCGGGCGACCCGGTTCCAAACCGCGCGCGAATGCGTCCGCGAACCGCGCGGCGACGGCTTCGTCCCAGTTCTCCAGGAAGCGCTGCCGGTCCGCAGCGATTTCGCGCGGCGAGCGCGCCGACCGCAGCGCGTCGAGATCGACCAGGGACACCGTGCCGTCGGCGACGATGAAGTTCGTGGCTTTCGTGTCCCGGTGGGTCAGTCCCTCCTGCGCCAACGCCTCGAACAACGCGGTCACCGCATCGACCGTCCCGTCGTCCAGGCCGTGGCGGGCGACATGTTCGTCCAAGGTCGTTCCCCCGAGATCCTCGAGCACCAGGTAGGCCGGGCTGCGGCGCCGGGGCAACACTACGGCAATGGGTCGCGCCGTGGGGATCCCGCGAAAGCAGAGGCGATGGCCGTTGACCCACGCCCGCCGCGCGCGGCGCCGTTTCGCGTTGTAGCGCTTGACGACGAAGCCCCCCGTCCTGTTCATGCGAGGGGCAAGCCCCTCGCGCTCCCCGGCTGAGGGCTCCTTCATGCGAGGGGCAAGCCCCTCGCGCTCCCCGGCTGAGGGCTCCACCCGGACCACGGTCGCCGTGTTGCCGTCCTTGACTCGGGTGGCCCCCTCGACCGCCGCGTCCGGCGCTTCGAGCAGCCTTTCCAGGGCCGGGGACATGCACGCCCGTTCGTAGATCACGTCGCGGTCCCGACCGCGCCGGACATCGAACTGGGTGCATGGCCGTAGCGTCTTGGCGAGAAAACGCCGCACCCGGCGCCGTTGCGTGCGCGTCACGCACTTGCGTAGACGCTCGCACTCGTCGGCGCCGGTCGCCCATTTCCTGGCGGCGCAGTACAGACCGTAGCTGCGCGCAATGGTCGCCGCGTCCGCGTCGAGGGCCGCCAACTGCCGCGCTAGCGCGGCGAAACTCGCCCGGCGGCCCAACATGCGACGAAAACGGCGACCGGCGACCGCCCCGCCATCGATCAGGAAGAGACGCTCCTCCACCACTACGAAGTTGCCCAGGTGCGGATCGTGCTGGACGACGCCGGCGGCGTGCAACGCGGCATTGAGCCGAACGATCCCGTCCCCGTCGCCACCAGCCGCGGGTCGGCCAGGGAGCCATTCGACGGCGATCCACCAGCCCCCCTCGAACCACCCCTCGTCGAGCACGCGGGGCGTCGGTACCCCAGTTTCCGCAACGCACCGGAGGCCGCTTCGTTCCCGCCGGAAGCGCCGCCGCGCCCCGGGCCCAAAGAACAGCTTGATGGCCACGTCCTCCCCGTCGAGGCGACCGCGCGCGACCAAACGCTTGCCGGGGAGATGGCGCAGGGCTTCCAAGCACTCGATGCGGACCGAGCGCCCCACGGCCCGGCCATCGATCGAGAAAGGGGTTGATCGGCCGTCCACCTTGCTCATGAATTCGGTCCACCGCGCCGCGCTCCGGGGGCGATCCCCCGCTCGACGGCCTTCTTCCAGAGCCGCTCGGCGCGCCGTTCCACGCGCCGCCAAAGGCCCGGATCGCGCGCGAGCGCCTGGCGCAACGGCAAGCCGGTGTACCGCGCGACGAAGCGGCATCGCTCCGTACGGGACAGTTCCAGATGCAGCGCGGAAAAGTGCAGCGCGGCCAGATCGCGGAGCATCCACCGCCGTGGCGTCCGACGCCGCACCTGGGCCCGGTGCAGGTCGATGACGGCCAGACGCGCCTCGCCCCGCGCAAGCGCCGCCGTGTCCGCGAGCACGTGGCAGAGATAGTAGTCCCGGTGATTCACGCCGGCGGCGTGCAAGGCGCGGGTGAGATCGGCCAGCGCCAGGATCAGGGCCCGCCGCTCCCCCGGCCGGGGCGGCGTCGTCCGCCATGCGTCGGTGATGTCCTCCAGGCTCGCGTAACCCTCCAGCGCGTCGCAGACCACGAAGGATTGCTGCCGCGCCGGGTTGCGCCCACGCCGGCCGAACGCGGCGACCCGGGGTGCCGGGATGCCCGCCGCCGCCAGATGCCGGCAGGCCAGGTATTCGCGGCGCGCCCCAGTCACGGGAATCTTGAGGCTCGCCAAGTTCTTGAGTATCTCGCCCCACCCAACACCTTCGTGGAGCTTGGCGAAGTAGACGGCACCCTGCTCCTGGAAGCGGAGGGTCCGCCGCGACTCGACCGCTCGGAAGGTCTCGCCTTGCAGGCGCCACGCGACCTCGAAGGGGTCACGTCCGCGCCAGGCGGACTTCAGGTCGTCACGCAGAAAGAACTCGGCCACGGCGCTGTACGTGTTCCTCGATCAACGCGACCACCCGCCCCACGCCGTCGAACGGCATGTCCGCCACGTAGCGTCGGGCGTTCTCGCGCCAGACGCGCCGGCGCTCCTCGTCAAGGGCACCCGTTAGCGCCTGCTTGCATGCTTCGAAGTCGAAAGGGACATCGAGCACCACGCCCGCGTCCGCCCGCGAGACATGCTCGCTATGGCCGATGTCCGCGAGGGTCAGCACCGGGAGTCCGGCGGTCAGCGCATCGAGCACGGCGTGCCCGCCCAAGTCGCGGTACGCCACATGCACGAGCAGGTCCGCCGCCTCGTAGCAGGCACCGGCGTGCGCCGGGTCGTCGTCGAAGCGGGTGCGTTCGGACAACCCCAGACCGGCCGTCATCGCGCGGGTGCCGGCAGGTGCGTCGCGGGCGACGAGCCGCAAGCCCGCCCGCAGATGCTCCGGCAGGGCCGCGAGGGTCATCAGCACGCGATCGATTCCCGCGTCGCTCACGCAGAGCAGGACGCAGTCGTCCGCCGCCGCCTCCCACGCCCGGCGGACCTCCGCCCTCGAACGCGACCGGCTGCAGGGCCGGTCGGCGCCGGCGAAGGGGGCGACCACTTCCGGATCGGCCGCGTAGTGGTCGCGATGGTCCGCGACCCAGGCGATGTTCGGCGCCAGCACCGCCGTACCTCCTCCGAACACAGCTTCCTCCGCGCTGGCCAGTTGCCGGAAGCGTGGCGTGCCCCGGTAGAGCCGCGTCCGCAGACGGTCGGCTTCGCGGGCCGCACACGGCTCGGTGGCCAGGCACAGGTCGAGTCCCGGCATCTTGTTGAAGCCCACCACGCAGTGGGCCGGATTGCGGCGCAGCGCGCCATGCACCCATCGTTCGAAACGCTCGATCCGCTTGTGGTCCGCCATGGAGGCCACCGGAACGACGACGACCTCCAACCCCGGGGACGCCGGCGCGGGTAACTGCCAGGACAACGTATACACGCGCACCTGCCAGTCTTTTGCCAAGCAGGCCGTGGCGAGGGCCCGGAGATCGCGGGAGGTACGGTCGTGGGGCTCGACCTGGTGCGCGCACAGCACCACGGTGGGCTGGATGTCGCCGCGCACGAACCGCTCGATCAAGTCGCAGGCCGTTTTCGCACGGCCTCCCAACGCGCCGCTGGCGGCGAGGGCGCGGCCGTTTTCGCGCCAAGCGGCGCGCTTCGTGGAGGTCAGGACATCGGCAAGCTCGCCGTTGAAGCGTTCCTGATCGAAGGGCGAAGTCGAAACGATGCCGGCATCCGCGCGTTCGATGTGGTGGGCAAAGCCGCACACGTCCGTGGCGAGCACGGGGAGTCCCGCCGCGGCCGCCTCAAGAACGACCATGCCCGCCGCTTCGTTGTAGGCCGGCAGCACCAAGGCGTCCGCGCCGGCGAGAATGCGTGGAACATCATCTCGGCCACCGGCGAAGCGCACTCGCTCGCCGACGCCAAGGCGCTCCGCGAGCCGTGCGAAGGGCCGCCGCCGGTCCTCCCCCACCACCAGCAGGAGCACGTCCCGACCGTCTCGCCGGAGCGCGGCGACGCCGTGGATTGCCCGGTCGAGCCCCTTGGTGACGAAACCGGATCCCACGAACAGCAACACCGGAACGCCCGCGGCAAGGTTGAACTCGCGCCTCAGCCACTCCGCCGCGTCCGCGTCGTCTCGTACGTCGGGCTCGCCCGCCTCGACGGCCGGCGGCAACGGGAAGAAGCGCTCGTCCGGAGTGCCGTAGTAGCGCTTGAAGACCGGTTGCTGCGCGGGTGCCACCGTCAGCACCTTCACGGGGTGCTCGCCGTCGAACACCGCCTGCTCAAAGTGCGCGAAATGACGGTAGCGCGGCAGGAGCCGGTAATGCCAACCCCGCTCGCTCCGCGCCTTCTCCTCGTAGCAGGTGTCCCCCGCCACGTAGACGTCGAGGCCCGGCATCTTGTTGAAGCCGACCACGAGTTCGACCGGGGACGCCTGCAAGTGCTCGCCCACCCAGCGCGCGAACCGGCGATACCGGGCGGGGCCGGTCAGCCCGCAGGCGGGCACTTCGATCTTCTCCACCCCGTCCGGCGGCGCGCCCTCCCAGCGCAGTGCATAGGCCCGCACGGAGTGGCCCCGCCGGAGCGCCTCCTCCGCGATCAGGGCGAGATCGCGGGCGACCCCGCCGTAGGGGAAATACTTGAAGATGCAGAACGCGAGCTTCACCGGGCCTTGAGTTCGATCCTCGCCTGCTGTCCGTCGCCCATGACCACCTCGATCACGAAGGTCTCGGGATCCGCCTTGCTGTACGTCAGGTTACGGAATGCCGCCTCGTCACCCGCTTCGAAGGACACGCGGTTGCCTCCCAGCTCCCGCAGCGTGAGGGTGTGCGGTCCCGGGGTCCTTGGCACGAAGCCGGGGTCCCACTGCTGGAGCCTGAGCACGAGGCTGTCGTTCTCTTCCTCGATCACGATCATCTCGACCATGGATGTCGCGCCGTTCCCCGTCATCCGCACCAGCGACGCGATGGAGCCGTCCACCGGCATGATCCAGTTCTCCTCCAGGGTGAGGCCCCCGCCGACGGGACCCGCCCAAGACCCGGTCATCCACGCAAGGTCGGCGACGGTGGGATGATCGTCGGCACTCGCGGGCAGCGCGCACGCGAGCGCGGCCGCCAGGGTCCAGCGAAAGATCTTGAGATAGGGCATGACTTGACTCCGTGAAGGTACGAAACGCCCGGCACCTTACCCCATCGCTCCCGTCGCCGGGGGCATTGTCAGTCGCCCGCCCGGGCTCGCAAGTCCGTCATCTCGGCCCAGACGCGTTCCGGGTCGAGGGATGCGTAACAGGGCGGCGACACCGATTCGCCGCACCAAGCGATGGACGGACCCTGGTACCGGCAAGTCCGGGACAGGCAGGGCGAACAGCTCAGTTCCGACTGCAAACCCGCCGCCAACGCGCCCCGGCAACCGGTCAGGCGCACATCCGTCGGGCCGTAGACCACCACCGTCGGCCGGCCGAGCGCCGCAGCAAGGTGCGACAACCCGCTGTCCACGCCGACGACCGCGGAGGCCTCGGCGAGTACGGGGATGACCTCCCCCAAGGGCATGGGGAGCGCCACTTCCGCGCCGTCGACGCGCGCGGCGACCGCCTCCGCCCGCCGCCGCTCGGCCTCGGAGAGCCACGGCAACACCGGCGTCAGCCCGGCAGCGACCGCCCGCTCGGCGACCGCCGTCCAGAAACGGTCCGGCCAGTGCTTCGTGTTCCAGGTGGTCCCGTGGATCAGAACGCAGGTGTTGCGGGTCTCTCCGCCCTGCTCGAGCCCGAACGCCGGCGGCTCCGTCGGACACGCGTAGCCCAGCGCCGCCGCGAACAGGCCGCGCATGCGGTCCACGGCATGGGCGTCCCGCGCCACCGCCAGGCGCCGCGAGTAGAGCAGGGACGCCGCCGCCTCCCGCGCGCTCGCCCGATCGAAGCCCGCGTAGTGCCGGGAGCGCGACCAGCGCCCGACGACGGCGCTCTTGATCAGGCCCTGGGCATCGAGCGCGAGGTCGTACCGATTGCGGCGGAGCCCGCGCCGGAACGCTCGGGCCTCCCCCAAGCTACCGAAGATCGACCGGCGCCAGCGGCGCAGGGCCGTCGGAATCACGCGGCGCACGCCCTGGTGCAGCGCCGGCGCCGCCGCGAAGCCCTCCTCCACGACCCAATCGAAGGTGAAGCCCCGGCGGGTGGCGTCCTCCACCGCCGGCAGCGTGTGGACGATGTCGCCGAGGGACGACAGCTTGATCAGGAGGACATGCACGCGGCGATTTCCCCGAGCACCCGGGCGGGCGACAGGTCGACGAGGCAGCGCAGATGTCCGAGCGGACAGGTGCGCTCGAAGCACGGGCTACAGGGTTGCGGTTCGCTCAAGACCACCGCCCGCTCACCCAGTGGCGGGGTGAAGTCCGGCGAGGTCGAGCCAAACAACGCGATCACCGGCCGATTCAGCGCCGCCGCCACATGCATCAGCCCCGAGTCGTTCGCCACCACGCAATCCGCCGCCGACAGTAGATCGATGGCGGTGGCGAGATCCGGGCGTCCGGCGAGGTTCTCCGTCCCCGGCACGCGCTCGGCGATTTCTGCACAGAGCGCTCGCTCGTCCTCGCTACCGAAGAGCCAGACCGCCTTGCCGTCGGCGATGCAACTCGCCGCCACCGCCGCGAAGTGCTCGGCCGGCCAGCGTTTGGCCGGACCATACGCGGCCCCCGGACACAGGGCGACGACCGGCCGCGCGTCCCCGAGACCCAGCCTTTCGCGGGCGTCTGCCAGACTTCGGGCGTCCGCCTGCAACTCCGGCGTGCCGCACGGTCCGCCGGCCAGGGCCGCGTACCGCTGGACGAGGCGCGGATACCGGGCCGGGTCGAGGTGCCTTGCGTCGTTCAGCACGCCGTAACGACGTTCGCCGACCCAACCGGTCCGGCGGGGGACCCGCGCAAACCAAGGAACGAGGGCCGACTTGAACGTGTTGGGCAGCACGAACGCCTGCTCGAAACGGTGCGCGCGCAGTGACCGCCCGACCCGCCGGCGTTCCCCCAATCCCAGTTGTCCGTGCGCCACCCGGAGCCGGTGCACGGTGTCGATGCCGGGCATGCGTTCCGCCACCGGCGCCGTCGCGGGGGGCGCGAGCACATGGACCGTCGCCCCGGTGTCCACCAGCGCCGCGACGAGGGGCTGCGCCAGCACCATGTCACCGACCCAGGCCGGCCCGACGATGAGCACCTTCATGGGCACCGCGCAGCCGTGCCCACCGCCGCTACCGAACCGGCGTGTGCCACTCCGGATGCGCCTCGCGCCGGCCGCGGACCTGGTCGAAGTAGCGCGACTGTAGCCGCTCCGTGACCGGGCCGCGCCGCCCGTCGCCGATGCGCCGTCCATCGAGCTCCCGGATCGGCAACACCTCTGCCGCGGTCCCCGTGAAAAACGCCTCGTCGGCGATGTACACCTCGTCCCGGGTGATGCGGCGTTCGATCACCTCGTAGTCGAGTTCTTGGGCGAACACGAGGATGGTGTCCCGGGTGATGCCGGGCAAGCACGACGTCAGTTCGGGCGTGTGGATGACGCCGTCGCGCACGACGAAGAGGTTCTCCCCGCTGCCCTCGGCGACGTACCCCTCGTTGTCGAGCAGCATGGCCTCGTCGCAGCCGGCCTCCAGCGCCTCGCGCAGGGCGAGGATGGAGTTGATGTAGTTGCCGTTCGCCTTTGCCTTGCACATCGTGATGTTGACGTGGTGGCGCGTGTACGACGAGGTGCGCACGCGAATGCCCCGTTCCCGGGACTCCGGGTCCATGTAGTCCGGCCACGGCCAACAGGCGATGCTGACGTTCACCGACAGCGCCTCGGCGCGCAGCCCCATCGCCTCCGAACCCAGATACACCACCGGGCGCAGGTAGCCCTCGTCGAGCTTGTTGGCGGCGAGGACCTCGCACTGGGCCGCGTTCAGTTCCTCCGCCGAGTAGGGTATCTCCAGGCCCAGGATGTGGGCCGAATCGAACAGGCGGGCGGTGTGCTCCCGCAGCCGGAACACACTCGGACCACTCGGCGTCGCATACGCTCGCACGCCCTCGAAGACGCCCACGCCGTAGTGCAGGGTGTGGGTGAGCACGTGGACCCGGGCGTCTCGCCAGTCGACGAGTTCGCCGTTCATCCAGATGTAGCCGTCGCGGTCCGCGAACGATGGGTCGGCCTTCATGCTTTTAACCGTCCTCTTGGCGCGGCGGATTCGAGGCGTTTGCCCGCCGGAGCGGGGCCGCGCGAAGGTGAGCGGCTTATTGTACGAGAAATCAGGCTCCCAATAGACGCTCCCAAGCGTCCCGGATCGTGTCGCGATGGCGGTCGAGCACGCCGGTCGCGCGCGCCGCGTCGGGCAGGTCTAGCACGGAGCGGTGCCACTCCGAACGCAGGGCCAGATACGCCTCGGTCAGCGCGGCCGCCTCCTCCTCCGCCAACAACCCGACGCGCGCCGCGGTCTCCAGAATCCGCACGTTGTCCGTGAACACCGCGAGCTCCTCGTGCTCCCCCGCGAAGGCGAGCACGAGGTACTGCACCAGGAACTCCACGTCGACGATGCCGCCCGGATCCCGCTTGAGGTCCACGTCCCGCCCCGCCGCCTCGGCGATGCGCGCGCGCATCGAGACGATGTCCTCGCGCAGTTGCTTCCGGTCCCGGGGACGGGTCAGCGCCGCGAGGCGGGTAGCCTCGAACCGCTCCGCTAGGGCCCGATCACCGGTGATCACCCGGGCGCGCACGAGGGCCTGGCTCTCCCACGTCCACGCCTCCTCGCGTTGGTAGCGGTCGAACCCGTCGATCGCGCTGACCATCGGCCCCGCCCGGCCCGATGGCCGTAGCCGCATGTCCACTTCGTAGAGCTGCCCGCGGGTGGTCGTCACGGTAAGCGCGTGCAGGAAGCGGCGCACCAGGCGGTGCAACTCCCGCTGGCGGGCGGGCGGGAAGTCGTGCAGGAAGACCATGTCGAGGTCCGACCCCGGACCTAGCTCCAAGCCGCCGAGCTTGCCGTATCCGATGACGGCGAACTCGCGCGGTTCCGTCGTGCCGAAGGACTCGCGCCACACGTAGGCGAGGGCGCGGTCGAGCAGTGCCTCCGCTAGGAAGGTGAGGTAGTCGCTCACCTGCATCAGCGGCAACCGTCCCGCCATCTCCGCGGCCGCCGCGCGGAAGGCATGGGCCTGCCGGAACTCCCGCATCGCATCGAGCACGCGCTCTTGGTCGCTCGGTCCCGCCAGGGCCACGGACCAGTCGATGTCCCAGGTGAGGCCCTCGCGGGTCGGCACGCCGCTCACCTCCTCCCCGGCGAGGAGCTCGTCGAAGAGGACCGGATGCTGCGCCACCTGACTCGCGATCCACTGGCTGCGGCAAGCGAGGTCGATCAACGCATCGAGCGCCGACGGGTTCTCGATCAGGAGCAACAGGTAGGCGGACCGCCGCAGCACGGCCTCCAGCACCGGCACGAGACGCGACAACCCATGCTCCAACGGCTCCGAGCTTTCCTCGAGCCGCTCGAGCAAGAGCGGCATCAGCCGGTCGAGCCGCTCCCGACCCTCGCCGGACACCGCCCCCTTGTCCCGGGACCGGCGCAGGCGGTCGAGCCACGGCGCGACCTCCGGCGGCGCTTCCTCCTCCCCGTCCCAGAGCGCGGACGATGGCGCGTCGCCCTCCGCCTCGGGAAGCGCGATGGTTTCCTCGAAGCAGCGTGCGACGAAGCTTCGGTGCCCGTCGACCTCCTCCAGAAACGCCTCGTAGTCCGTCGCGCCCATCATCCAGGCAACGCGCTGCTGATCCAGCGCGCCGTCGGGCAGCGAATGGGTCTGGCGGTCCGCGATCGCCTGTACGCTGTGCTCCACGTTGCGCAGGTACACGTAGGCCTCGGACAGCCGCTCGGCCACCGCCTCCTCCAGCATGTCGAGGGCCGCGAGGGCATCGAGGGCACGCCGGGCACGGACCTCGCGCAGTTCCAGCCGCCGGCCGCCCCAGATGAGCTGCTGCACCTGGGTCAGGAACTCGATCTCGCGAATACCCCCGGAACCGAGCTTGACGTTCTTGCGCACCCCGGCGCCGCGCCGCTCCCGGTCGATGCGATCCTTCATGGATCGCATGGAGAGCAACGCCCCAAAGTCGAGATAGCGCCGGTAGACGAAGGGCTGCAACGCGACGATGAGGTCCTCGCCTGCGTCGAGGTCCCCCCCGCAGGGCCGCATCTTGACCAGGGCGTAGCGCTCCCAGTCCCGGCCCTGGTCGGCGTAGTACTGCTCGAGGGCGTCGAAGGAGCACACCAGCGGGCCGCTGCTGCCGTAGGGGCGCAGGCGCGTGTCCACCCGGAAGGCGAAGCCCTGCCCGGTGGGAGTGTCCAACGCCCCGACCAGCCCCTGGGCCACTTGGACGAAGAACTGCTGGTTGCTCCGACCCGAGGACGTGCGGCCGGTCTCGCGGTACGCGAACTGGAGATCGACGTCGCTCGACAGATTGAGTTCGCCGGCGCCCAGCTTGCCGAGCCCGAGCACGACCAGCCGTTGCGGTGCCCCGCTCGTCTCGCCGATGGGCTCGCCGAAGCGCTCGACGGCCCACCGATGCACGTGGTCCAGGGCCACGTCGATGAACACGTCCGCCATGTCCGTGCAGCAGCCGGTCGTCTCGTCGAGTTCGGCGGCGCCGAGGACATGCCGCCAGATCACGCCCACCATCAGCCGGTGCCGCGCGAGGCGCAACGGGTCGAGCAGTTCGTCCACCCGCCCCGCCCCGGCCACCGCGCTCTCGAGCATGGCGCGGATCTCTTCCCGGGTCGGGCGGTTACGCCACCCCCCGCGCAAGGCGAAGTCGCGGAACCATTCACCGTCGAGTTGGGCACGGGTGGCGACGAAGTCGCTCACCGCGCACGCGGCCACCGTCGCTGGATCATCGGACACGCCGAGGGTATCGAGCAGCCGCTGCCGGGGCTCCGGCAGGCTCGGTGGCGGTCCGCGGTCGGCGAGTCGGTCCATGGGCTTGATCCGCGGGTCAGGCATTGAGGAGCGGACAGTCTGTCGGACATGCCTACCGGGCGGCAAGGGCCGCATGGATCGGAACCCCAAGGCGGTTTGGGCGGGAAACCGCGCTTGCACGAAGGGGGGAAGTTCTGAGGTTTGCCTCATGTATAGTCCTTCGGACGCGGTGCGCAAGGATCCAGCCCACAGGGCAAACGTCGCCGATGGACGCACTCAACGTCCTGCTTGTCGAGGACCATCGGGAGCTGGCGGAGACTACCGGCGCCTATCTCGAAGCCTGCGGTCACGTGGTGGACTACGCCGCCGATGGCCTCGTGGCGCTGCATTTGGCGGTGACCGAGAGCTACGACGTGGTGGTTCTCGACGTCATGTTGCCCGGCGTGGACGGCTTCGCGGTCTGCCGGCGGTTGCGAGAAGACGCGAAGGTGACCACGCCCATCATCATGCTCACCGCCCGGGATGAGTTGCACGACAAGCTGACCGGATTCGACGCGGGCGCCGACGACTATCTGGTCAAGCCGTTCGACATGCCCGAACTGGCCGCGCGCATCACGGCGTTGGCGCGGCGCGCGAAGGGCCTGACGGCCCGCTACGAGATCGGCGAACTCAGCCTCGACGCCGACACCTTCGAGGTCCGCCGCCGCCGGCAGCGCATCGCGCTCTCGAGGACCGCGTTCGAGATCCTCCGGGTGTTGATGCGCGAACATCCCAAGGTCGTGTCGCGCCGCGAGCTGGAGCGCGAGGTGTGGCAGGACGAACCGCCCGAGAGCGACGCGCTGCGCAGCCACTTCTACAACCTGCGCCAAGCCCTCGACCGGCCCTTCGACCGGCCGCTGATCGCGACGATTCCCGGGCGTGGGTATCGTCTCGACCTGCCGGAAGGGCCGCCGGCCGCAACGTCGCCCCCATCAGGGGCCTGAAGCGGACATCGAGTCCGGCGGCCGTGCTCCCTCGTCCGCCCGGAACCGCAGTTCCACGGTCGTGCCCGCGCCGGGCTGACTGCGGACGTTCAGCCCCCAGCCGTACTGGAGGGTCAGACGGCGCACGATGGAGAGTCCGAGCCCGTGACCCTTGCCGGCCGCGCGCGCCGCGTCGGAGCGAAAGAAGGGCTCGAACATGCTGGCGAGCTCCTCTCTCGACATGCCCACGCCGCTGTCCTCCAGCCGCAGACCGTCGCCGAACAGGGTGACATTGACCGTACCGTCCTCGGTGTAGGCGACGGCATTGCGCAGCAGGTTGCCAACCACGATGCGCAGCGCCGGCGCCGGGGCATCGACCATCACCTCCTCGTCCGCACGCCAAAGGATCTGATTGCCCCGCCTACGAGCCGCCCCTTCCAACGCCTGTATCTCTCCGCGCACGACCCGGTTGACCGACGTCGGCCCCTCCTCGGCCGCGGCGCTTTCCTCCCGTGCCAACAGTAGGAGCGTCTTGAGCAGCGACTCCATCTCGTCCGCTGTCCGGCGCATGCGGGCGAGGGCGTCGCGGTCATGCGCCGGCCGGTCCGTCTCCCGTTGGAGCAGGTCCAGCGATCCCTTGAACACGGCGAGCGGCGTGCGCAGTTCGTGCCCGGCGTCGCGGGTGAAGATCCGCTCCCGCTCGATGGCCGCGTCCAATCGGGCGGTAAAGCCCTCGAGGGCCTGGATCATCGTGGCCACCTCGCCGTCCGCCTCCTCGCGGAGCCCCGAGAAGTCGAGCTGGACGCTCCCCATGCGGTCGAAGTCCACGGCCTCCAAGCGCCGGGCAAGGCGCACGATCGGCGACAGCGCGGCCTGCGACCAGCGATAGGCCACGAACAACAGCCCGTAGATCAGCAACAGCACGATGGACAGGGGGAGCGTGCCGAAGTAGAACGCCAGGTCCGAGACCTGATCCGCTTCGAACACCAAGTAGAGGCGCGCGCTCCCCGCGTCCGAGACATGCACGAGGCGGCTGGCGCCACCGATGTGTACGCGCCGGAATCCCGGCCCCTGTTCCAGGAGCGGGGCCGGGACATCGCCCGCCGAGTCCCCCGGCGATGACGGTGCCGCCAGATAGCCGCGCATGTTCGCCGTGTCGGGCGGCGGCTGAACCGGGTTCGCCTCGCGCAGCGCCCAATAATGGGCCGCCTCGGCGGCCAAGGCTTGCCGGGTCAGCAGGTCCTCGACCACGAGTTGCGTGATGTAGATGCCGATCAGCGTGGCCGTGCCGATCACGGCGAGCTGCACCGCGAAGAGCCGCCCCAGCCGCGCCCGCAGCCCGCGGCCACCGCCCTTCCGCTCAGCCACGCCGTCCAAACAGGTAGTGGGCGAGCAGCCATTCGCCGCCGCCGCGCCAGCCGAAGAGTTCCTCGCAGGCCATGAAGAACATGCGCCAGCGTTGCACGGCGCGGCGGCCGGCACGCCCGTCAACCCCGCCGAGCGCGCCGGCGGCGGCGCTGCGATTCTCGTCCACATTGTCGAGCCAGGCGCGCGCCGTCTTGCGGTAGTGCGCGCCGGACAGTTCCCAGCGCCGCTCGATGCGCAGCCGGTCCTGGAAGTGCAGTAGCGTGTCGCGCGCCGGCATCAATCCCCCGGTGAAGAAATGCCGCCCCAGCCAGTTCCCTTCGCCCTCCAGGGCGAAGGGGTAGAGGAGGTGCCGGTGACAGAAGATGTGGACGAACAGCTTGCCGCCCGGCACCAGCCAGTCGTGAATGCGCCCGAGTAGGGCCGCATGGTTGCGCACGTGCTCAAACATCTCGACGGAAATCACCCTGTCGAAGCGTTCGTCCAAGTCCAGCACGTTCACGTCCGCGGTGCGTACGGTCACGTTGCCGAGACCGAGCGTCCGTGCCCGCGCATCGATGAATGCCTTTTGCGACGCGGAGTTGGACACGGCAAGAATATGCGAACGCGGGTAGCGCGCGCTCGCCCAGAGCGCGAACGAGCCCCAGCCGCACCCCAGATCCAGAACACCCATGCCGTCTTCGAGCCCGGCCCGCCGGGCGTACAGCTCCAGCATCGCCGTCTCCGCGTCGGCGAGGGTGTGTACGCCCCCCGGCCAATACCCGGCGCTGTACTTGAGCCAAGGCCCCAGAACCAGGCGGAAGAACTCGGCCGGCACCTCGTAGTGCTGACGGTTGGCGGCGGCCGTCTCCACGGCCACCGGGGCGGTGCGCAACGTTGCGAGCAGCTCCGCCTGGCGTTCCGAGGCGCGCTCCGGATCGTCGCGATGCTCCTCCCGCAGCCGCCCGGCGATCAGGTGCCGGGCACCGAAGCGGATTAGGCCGTCCGGCGCGAGGCCGCGCTCGGCGAGCTCGATCCAGGTCTTCACGCCGTGGCCACCGGCGCGCGGGCCCGCCACACCGGTCCCCGATGACCCGGCATCGCGAAGAGCATCTGCACGTCGCTGATCGAGCGTTCCAGGAAGCCGCCCTCGCAATAGGCGAAGTAGAACCGCCACATGCGCAGGAAGCGCTGGCCGTAGCCCAGGGCCTCGGCCTTCGCGCCGTTGGCCTCCAGGCGGCGGCGCCACGCATGCAGCGTGCGGGCATAGTCCGGCCCAAAGTCCTCCAGGTTGACCAGCGCGAGATCGGTCTTGCCGGCGGCCGCGGTCAATGCGCCATTACTCGGTATGAAACCTCCCGGAAAGATGTACTTCTTGATGAAGTCGGCTCGCCGCAGCGCGCGGCGATAGGCCGCGTCGCGAATCACGATCGCCTGCAGGGCCATCAGACCGCCCGGCCATAGCAACCGCGCGCAGGCGTCGAAGTAGCCATCTAGGTACTCGTGCCCCACCGCCTCGACCATCTCGACCGAGACGAGCTTGTCGTAGCGGCCGGCGAGCGTCCGGTAGTCCGACAGCAACACCTCCACGCGCCCGCCCAGCCCCCGCTCGGCAACCAATCTACGGCTATAGTCGTACTGCGCCCGGGAGATCGTCGTGGTGGTTACCCGGCAACCGTACCGCTCCGCCGCGAATACGGCCAGCCCGCCCCAACCCGTGCCGATCTCAAGCAGGTGGTCCTCCGGGCGCAGGTCGAGCTTCCGGCAGAGCCGCTCGAGCTTGGCCGCGCTCGCCTGCTCCAGCGTCTCGCGGCCGGTGTCGTACACGGCGGAGGAGTACATCATCCGCTCGTCGAGAAAGAGACGGAACAGGTCGTCCCCGAGATCGTAGTGCGCGCGCACGTTGCGCCCGCTGCCCCGGACCGTGTTGCGCCGCAACCGGTGCGCTGCGGCGTCCAGCCAGGCCAAAGGTGCCGCCAACGGACCCTCTACGCCCTCAAGGGCGTGGCGATTGCGGGCCATGATGCGCACCAGCGCGACGAGGTCGTCGCAGTCCCATTGGCCATCCATGTAGCTCTCGCCGGCACCGGTCGAACCCCCGAACACGACGCCGCGGTAGAAGGCTGGATCACGCACGCGCACCCGGGCCACCGGAGCGCCGCCTCCGAACGTGCGCGCACCCAGGGAATCCGAGATCACCACGGTACCGGTCTCGATCGCCCCCAACGCGCGCCACACGGCGCGGCGCATGAGCCCGGAGCGGCCCGCCCGGCCTATCGCGCCCGCCCGGCCCGTCATCGTCCGGCCCCCTCCTCCACCGCACGCAGCTTCCCGGGATGCGCGTGGAACGGCGCCCGCTTGAGGAACAACCGCCCGGCCTGCCAGTAGATGCGGGCGAGGGTCAGCGCGCCCTGCGCCGGGCGCCGCAAGGCGCAGCGCAGCACCTCGGCACGCGTCAGGGGCCGCGTTCTCAGGGACAGGCAGGCGGAGAACGGCGCGGCACCGCCCGTGAAGCGCATCGCGATGCGCAACGCGCCCTCGGAGAGCTTGAGGCGCAGCATGTAGCACCCGTCCATCGGCAGGAAGGGCGAGACGTGGAAACGCTTGGCGAAGCGGAACGAACGCGTGCCCGGCGCGTTGCCGCATCCGTCCGGGCCCAGGACATAGCAGTGGCGCTCCCCCCAAGGGGTGTTGGTGACGTCGACGAGCACGGCGGCGAGCCGCTGGCCGGCGAAACAGAAGTAGAAGTTCACGGGGTTGAAGGACACCCCCAGCGAGCGCGGCTGGGTCAGGGCAAACACGCGCATGGCGACCGCACCGGCTTCCGTGATCCCCGCCGCCGCGACCCGCTCCCGCACGGCCTCGCGCGTCAGGAGGTGGCCCTGATCCACCGATGCCAGGAAGCGGGGCCGGCACGACGCCGCCGCATCCGGCCGATCAAGTTCGACGTAGAGCATCCAGAGCGGATAGCGGAAGGCGTGACGCCGCGGGCCGCGCCGAACGTGGGCCACCGTACCCCGGCAGCTTAGCTCTTCGAGCATGTCAATCTCGGCCATCGATCAGGCAGCGCAGGCGTTCGGCCGCCTCGACGCCGCTCGCAAAGCCGTCTTCGTGGAAGCCCCACCCGCGCCACGCTCCGCAATAGACCGTGCGGCGCCGGCCGCTGATGCCGTCCACCCGCGCCTGTGCCGCCTTCGCGCCGACGGAGAACACCGGGTGGCGATACTCCCGCTCCACCCATGCGCCCGCCAATGGACGCACCGGGTTGAGGGTGACGAAGAATTGGGGGCCCGGGCCCAGCCCTTGCAGGCGATTCATCCAGTAGGTGAACTCGAAGCGACCGTCCGCCGCCGCGTGGACGTTCCAACTCGACCACGCAGCCCGATCCCGGGGCATGACCGAGGCATCCGAGTGCAACACCGCGCGATTCGACCGGTAGCGGATGGCACCCAGGACCCCCTGCTCCTCCGGCGTCGCATCCAGCAACGCGAGCGCTTCGTCGCTGTGGCAGGCGAGCACCACGTAGTCGAAGCGCTCGCTCCCCCGCTCCGTAGATACCGTGACGCCGGCGGTGTCCCGCGCCAGGCCCCGCACCGCGCATCCAAGCCACACCTTCCCACCGAACGCGTCGGCGAAGGCCCGCACATAGCTGCTGGACCCGCCGCCGACCACCCGCCAGTGCGGGCGCCCGCGCCAGCGCGTGAGGCCATGGTTGGCCATGAAGGCGGCCACGTGGCCGATGGGCAGTTCGCGAGCGCCCTCGCTCGGCGCCGACCACAGCGCCGCGCACATCGGGAGCAGGTGCTGTTCCCGGAACGCGGTGGAGTAACGCTCGGCCTCAAGATAGGCATCCAACGTGCGCCCATCGTCGTCCGAAATCGAGTCGGCATGACGGTAGAAACGCCGAATGTCGTTCAACATTCGCAGGAAACCGGGCCGCACCGCGTTGCGGCGCTGACAGAAGACGGCACCGAGACCGGACGTGCCGTACTCCAAGCCCGCCGCCGTGCTCACGCCGAAGGACATCTCCGTGGGCCGGGACCGCACCCCGAGTTCGTCGAGCCAAGCGGAGAACCGGGGATAGTTCGCGCGGTTGAAGACGATGAATCCCGAGTCGACGGAGTAACTGCGGCCGTCGACCAGCAGGTGGTGCGTATCGGTGTGTCCTCCCAGTCTCGGCAGCGCCTCGAAGAGGGTGACCTCCGCGAAGGCCTCGCACGCGTGGGCCGCCGCAAGCCCGGACACGCCCCCGCCCACCACGGCGACCCGCATCAAGCGTCCTCCGCGAGCCCCGGTTTCGGGGGCACCCTCAGGTCCCACACGAGTCCCAACGCCGCCAGCAACCGGAGGCCCAGCCAGCCGAGATCGAGCTGCCACCAGCGGAGGCCGAGCCGTGCGCTCGCCGCGTGCCGATGATGGTTGTTGTGCCAGCCCTCGCCGAACGTGAGCAGCGCAAGCCAAGCATTGTTGCGGCTGCCGTCGGCGGTGGCGAAGGGACGCCGGCCCACGCGGTGCGACAGCGAATTCACCAGGAACGTGGCGTGCATCAGCGCCACCGTGGGAAGCACGTAGCCCCAGACCAGCATTTGCCATCCGTCGGTCGCGGGAAACACCGTGCCGAGCCCCTCGCCCAGCGCGAACATCGCCGCCGCGAAGACCAGGGGCGGGACGATGTCGAAGCGGTCCAGCCACGCCAGTTCGGAAAAGCGCGCCAAGTCGCGCACCCGGTGCAGGGGCGTGTCGTAGTGATCGCGGCACAGGAACCACAGCATGTGCGACCACCAGAAGCCGCGCCGCGAGGAGTGGGGGTCGCCGGCCGTGTCGGCATGGGCATGGTGTAGCCGGTGCTGGCCCGCCCACCACAGCGGCCCGCGTTGGGTCGCCGCCGCGCCAAGAAAGGCAAAGGCGAACCGCACCGTGCGCCGCATGCGAAACGCGCGATGCGCGAACCCGCGATGATAGAAGGCGCTGACGGCGAAGGCCCTCAGGGCATAAGAGGCCACCGCCACCGCCAAGGCGACGTGGCTATAGCCCACCCAGAGCGGCGCGATACAGGCCGCGTGCAGGGCGATGAAGGGGGAGATTCGCAGCCACGCGACGGACTCGCCGCCGCGAACCTCGGCAGACGGCGCATCGCCGTCGGTCAATGATCCGTGCATGAGAACCTCGGCCTGTTCGTCCTGGTCGAAGTGGCCGGCCCGGATGGATCCATCGCTCGGTTCCCCGAGGGCACCCCACCCGCCTCAATCCGCTCCCTCAACCACAATAGCAACGGCATCGCCAACGCCCACCCCGCCGCCACGGCCAACCAGCCCGCCGGTGCCGGGGCAAGGGTGAGCGCGCCGAGCCGGTCGCCCGTCATGTAGGCGAACGGGCCGAAGACCGCGCCGGCGATGGCCGCGAGCCCGTAGCGGCGCCGCATCCTATTCAGGCCATGCCGCAGCGTCGCGGCGAACGCCACCCAGAGGGCGACCATCCACGGTGTCGTGGGCCAGGCGGGACCGGCATGCTCGGGGAAGGAGATGGTTCCGGCGAACACCAAGACGCCGTCGAAGAGGTAGCCCCCGGCGGCCCCGGCGATCAGTAGCCGGAGTTCGACGGCGCGTTGATTGGGGTTCCCGGGAACCGCTGGCGCGCCGCGTTCCAGGGCCGCAACATGCAGCCACAGCCACGCAACGGCGACGACGGGGCCCAGCAAGGGAAGGCCGTTCGCCGCACCGACGGCGCAAGCCAGCCAAGTCGCCTGAAAGCCCACGAAATTCGCGACCGTGCGCGGGAACGCCCCGAATCTCATGCCCAAGTCATCCCGTTCATGCCGTGGACCCTAGGGCACCCGCCGTGAAGCCCGCGTCACGCCGTCGTGAAGGCAAGGTGAAGGCCACCGTGCTCTCGCCGCCCGGGCCGTCCCCCGGCACGGACGCGGATGGACGGCCCGGCGCAATCGGGGGAGAATCCCCGGCCCGTCCGTCCCGCCGGCCCAACCCATGAAGCTGCCCGACACGAGGGAGATGTTCCGCACGCTGGTCGGCGAGCCCTCGGTGAGTTGCGCCGAACCAGCCCGCGACCAGAGTAACCTCGCCGTCATCGACCACCTCGCGAACTGGCTCGACGGTCTCGGGTTCGCCGTCGAGGTGCTGCCGCTCCCGAGCGACGCGCGCAAGGCCAACCTGATCGCGACCAAGGGCGACGCGCCCCATCGGGAAGAGGCCGCCCCGCAAGGTCTCGTGCTCTCCGGACACACGGACACGGTACCCTGCGACGAAGCGCTCTGGCGCCACGATCCGTTCACCCTCACCGAAGGGGACGACCGCCTCTACGGCCTCGGCACCTGCGACATGAAGGGCTTCTTCCCCCTCGCCCTGAACGCCGCCGCGCGTTTCGCCGACCGCCCCCTCGTCCATCCGCTCACGATCCTCGCCACCTCTGACGAGGAGTCGTCCATGGCCGGCGCGCGTTATCTGGAGTCCATCGGCCGGCCCCTCGCCCGCGCGGCGGTCATCGGCGAGCCCACGAGCCTGCAACCCGTGCATGCGCACAAGGGCATCATGCTGATGTCCATCACGCTCACCGGCCGGTCCGGCCACTCCTCCAACCCGGCCCGGGGCAACAGCGCCCTCGATGCCATGCACGCGGTGATGGGCGAACTCATCGCCTTTCGGCGGGAACTGGCGGACGTCTACACGAACCCGGCGTTCGAGGTGGCGGTGCCGACCCTCAACCTCGGCTGCCTGCACGCCGGCGACAGCCCGAACCGCATCTGCGAGAAGGCCCGGCTACAGATCGACCTGCGCTCCCTGCCCGGCATGGACCACGACCGGATTCGCGCGGACATGGCCGGCCGCCTGGAAGCCATCGCGGACCGGCACGGCACCGTGATCGAAGTGTCGCGCCTGTCCCCGACCCTGCCCCCGTACGAGACACCCCCCGACGGCGAATTGATCGGGCACCTCGAGCAACTCTCGGGGAAGAAGGCCGGCACGGTGGCCTTCGGCACCGAAGCACCCTTCCTGCGCGCCCTCGGCATGGAGACGGCGGTGTTCGGCCCCGGCTCCATCGATCAGGCCCATCAGCCCAACGAGTACCTGGACACGGCCTTCATCGCGCCCGCCACGGACGCGCTGTCCGCGTTGATCGAGCGATATTGCTGCCGGTAGACCCGCGCTCAGGAATCGCCTAGCGCTAGCCCCGCCGCGCGCTCCGTCCTGCGTTCGACCGCCGCCGAGACGGCCGCCGCGTCCCCATGCACGGTGACCTTGTGCCGCGCCCGCGTCACCGCCGTATAGAACAGCTCCCGCGTCAGCACCCGGGAGTCCGCCGCGCCGGGCACGAACGCGACTTCGTCGTATTCGGAACCCTGGGCCCGATGCACAGTCAGCGCGAAGAAACTCTCGTGTTCCGGCAGCCGCGCGGGCGCCACCTCGAAGGGCTCGTCCGTACCACCGACTTCCGGAAACCACACCCGCGTCACCGTCTCGCCGTCCGCGCCCTCCCTACGCAACACGACGCCGGTATCGCCGTTCGATAGACCAGTGAGCGGATCGTTGCGGGTCACGATGATGGGCCGCCCGGCATAGAAGGGCTCGCCCTTCGCGACGATGCCGGCGGCGCGTAGCCGATCCTCCACCAGCCGATTGAACCGCTCGGCCCCAAACGGGCCGGTGCGATGCGCACACAGCACCCGCGCCCCCGGGAACGGCGCCGCCGCAGCGCCCTGGGCGCGCAGGGCGCGGATGCCGGGCACGACTTCGGCGTCGGCGTATGTCGAAGCGAGGCGCGCGAAAGCCGGCGCACCCGGCAAGGCGTGCAACCCGGTAGCCGAGTCCGTGCCGTCGCGCAGGGCTTGAAGGGCCGCGGCGGCGTCACCTGCGACGATCGCGGCGGCAAGGCGCCCGATGCCCCCCTCGGCGTCGAATCGGTAGCTCTTCCTTAGGACGACCACGCAGGGCCCCAGGGGAGAATCCATGCGCCGCGCCGCCGCGCACAGATCGCCAAGCACCGCGCCCGGTTGTACGGAGGCCAACTGATCGGCGTCGCCGAGCACGATCAAGCGGGCGCCATCGGGCAGTTCCCGCACGAGCCGCGCCATGAGTGTCAGGTCGACCATGGACGCCTCGTCGAGCACCAAGGCGTCGAAGGGCACCGCCCCCGAATCCCAACGCATGCGCGACAGCAGTCGATGCACCGTGCTCGCCCGCACGGCAAGGCCGTCGAGGGCTGGAACCGCGGCCGCCAACTCCACCATTTGCGCACCGACGGCTTCCTGTAGACGCGCCGCGGCCTTGCCCGTCGGGGCGACCAGCCGCACGCCGTCGGGCCGGGCCAAGCCCGTGCCGACGAGGAGCGCGATCAATCGTGCCGCCAAGGTGGTCTTGCCGGTACCGGGGCCTCCGGTGACCACGCACAGGCCCCGTTCCAGCACGGTGCGCGCCGCCGCTCGACCCTCGGTGCGCCCGTTGCCGAACAGGGCGTCGAGCAGTTCTTCGGCACCCTCGCCGGGCGTCCCGCGCGGTGCCGCCAATGCGAGCAATCCCTCCACAACGCGCCGCTCGGCACTGCGGAAACGGGCGAGGTAGAGCCGGTCGCGCTCGTCGAGCACCAGGGGCCGGGGGGCCGTGATGCCAGGCCCCGCCACGGCGGGGCTCTCCCGCAGCAAGCGACGCCAGACCGGGAGTTCCGGCGTCACCCGTGGAGGAAGGCTCGCATCGGCGGCAGCGTCGAGCGCCACCGCCACCGAGACCCCCGCAACGCGCGACAGGTCCAAGTACACGTGTCCGGCCCTACAGCGCGCACTGGCCAGCGCCGCCGCCAGCGCGACTTCCTCGCGTCCGCGGCCGTCGCATTCCGCGATGAGGTTCGCGAACGCCCGGTCGATGTCGAGCAGCAAGCCGGCGTCGCAGAGCGCGTCGATGGTGGCGGTGCTCAGGTTCCTTCCTCCGCCAAGCATGCATCGAGCGCGGCGATGCAGGCCGCGCTCGGCCGGTCGAAGAAGACGCCCCGGTCCATGCCCGCCGCCGGGTCCACGCCGCGCAGGAACAGGTAGAAGGCCCCGCCGACATGGCTTTCGTAGTCGTAGCCGGGTTGACGCGCGCTCAGGTAGCGGTGCAGGGCGAGCACGTAGAGAAGGTACTGCAGCCGATAGCCGCCCCGGGCCATCGCGCCGCCGAGGCCTTCCGCGGCGTAGCTGTCCGGCGACGGCCCGAGGAGGTTCGACTTGTAGTCGACGACGTACCAGCAACCGTCGTGCATCGCCACCAAGTCGATGAAGCCGCGCAGGAACCCCTCGATCGGTCTCGAATCCGCCCCGGCGAGTGGATCGCCATGGCCGTGGGCCGCAAGGGTCGCGCCGAGCCGCCGGCGGTCGAGGCGATGCACGGGAAGGTGGAACTCCATTTCGGAGATCGGCCGCGCGAGATCGTCCAGACGGAAGCCCGCCCCGGCACCAGGACCCGCCGACGCGACGAGGCGCACGCGGCGCGTGTTCTCCACCATCGTCCGCGCCACCGCCGCCCACTCGACCCCGAAGCCGTGGGCGGCCAGGCTTTCCCGGCACAACGCATCGAGGTCGGCTCCTGACTCGCGGCGCCCGTCGAGGCGCTCGAATATCCGGTGCAGGCAGTTGCCCGCGCGGGGACCGCTCGGGAAGGTGAACGGCGTACGCTCGGGCGCTTCCGGCGGGGTGGCGCGCGTTCCCTCGCCTTCGGCGGCGGCCTCCGGGGCGTCGTCGTCATGGTCCGGCAGCTCGACGGTTTCGTGGTCGGGCATCGTGGCCGCCGCGCCGGTGCCCCGGGCGAGGGCCGAATAGCTCGTCATCTGCCGCGTCCGCCGCAGTGCGCGTTCCAGGTGCCGCGCCCGCAGGACGGGGTCCGGCGTGCGGGGGCCAACGGGCTCGGGCGCATCCGCCCCGGACAGGGGCTCGATGGCGATGGCGCCGGGGCAATTCGCAGCCACCCGTTCCAACGCGGCCATCCAATTCGGCGCCGAGTGGTCCTTCGATGCAGCCGCCGCGATCGCCAAGGCGGACTCTGGATCCACGTCCCCGTCCGCCCCCTCGGGCTCCGGCGGCTGAAGCAACCAACCCAAGGGCGCATGCTCGGATTGGTTCGCCGGGCCCCACGTCACGACGCAGCGTAGCCGCGCCCGGGTGAGGGCCACGTACAGCAGCCGCGTCTCGTCCGAGTAGTCCTCCAGCCATTCACTCCGGTGCGCGGCGTCGTCCGGCTTCAGATGAAGTACCTCCGGATAGTCCACCTCGGTGCGGTCGTGGTACACGGCGTCCACCCGGTCGCGCTTGTTCTGGGCCGGGGTGCGGGCATCCCACGCGAACGGCAGGAACACGATGGGGAACTCCAGCCCCTTGCTGCGGTGGATCGACACGATCTTGACCAACTCTTCGTCGCTCTCGAGCCGCAACTGGGCGACTTCGTCACCGCGCCGCGCGTTGGCGCGCCGCCGGCTGAACCAGGCCGCCAAGCCCGTGGGCGACAGCCGGCCGTCCGCCTCGGCCTGCTGCAGCAGTTCCGCCAAGTGCATGACGTTCGTCAGCCGCCGCGCCCCTTCGGGGTGCCGCAGCATGCGCGCCACGCCATGCGATGCATCGAAATCCCACATCAGCCGGCGGATCGCCGTGGCCACGCCCTGGGCCTCCCAGATTCCGCGCCATGCCTCGAGCCGCTCCTTCCAGACGTTCCACGCCTCGTCGTCGTCCACCAAGCGGGCGAGTTCCCCGGCATCCAAACTGAATAGGTCCCCGGCGAGGGCGCCGCGGATGCGGTCCGGGGACTGCGGCTTCGAGATCGCCCAAAGCAGCCGTTCGAGTTGGTCCGCCTCGCGGCTTTCGAACACGTCCGCGTCGCCGATCTCGACGCTGCGGATGCCGTGGCCACGCAGCTTTTCCGCGATCGTGCGACCCTGATCCGTCTTGCGGACCAACACCGCGATGTCGCCGCCCGTGAGCGGCTGGTCGCCGATGCGCGCGCGGCCCTCGGCGCCCAGCGCCAGCAGGCGGGCGATCTCGCCGGCCGCCCGAGCGGCGGCAGTGGTCGTCGCGTCGCCCTTCGTGGGTTTTTTCGGGCCCCGCCCGGGCAGAATTCGAAACTGCAGCGGCGCAACGTCCTCCTCCCCTTCAACGACCAAGCGCGGCGCATTCGCCGGGAAGGCCGAGGCCACGGGCTCCAAGTCGATGTCGGGCAGCACGAAGGGGCGCGGCCGCCGGAAGAGGGCGTTCACCGCCTCGGTGAGTTCCGGCACGGAACGGTAGTTGCGCCCAAGCCGCAGACGCTCCTCCTGGCCGACGCGGGAACTCGCCCCTAGATACGCGAAGATGTCGGCGCTGCGGAATCGATAGATGGACTGCTTGGGGTCGCCCACGATGAACATGCGGCCGGTGCCGCCGTTCGCCCCGTCAGACTTCGACTTCCCCTCACTAGGATAAATGCGCTCGAAGATGTCGGCCTGGACCCGGTCGGTGTCCTGGTATTCGTCGATGAGGGCACAGGGGAAGCGTTCCCGGAGGCGCGCGGCGAGTTCCGGCGACGCCTCAACGGCCCGCTGCACGACGGTCAACAGGTCGTCGTAGCCGAGCAATCGGTCCTCGCGCACCCGGCGGTCGATGGCCTCGCGGGCCTCCTCCAGGACCTCGCGGCGGGCGCGCGGCAGCCAGTCCTCGTATGCCTCGCGCAATGCGGTACCGGCGCGGTCGAGCCGCTTCAGGCACTCCCGCAGGGTGACGTAACGCGCATCGAGCGTGTCGGCTAGTTCAGCGGCTCCCAAGTCCTCGCCGCGCCGCCCGGCCAACACCCCCTCGGCTTGGTCGAGCATCGCACCCACCGATTCCAATTCGGTGTCGGCATCCCCGACCCCCCCGGCTACGCCCCACGCCGCGTGGGCGTCCTCCAGCGCCGTCCGCCAAGCCTCCTCGCGGTCCTCGAGCAGCGCCCGGGCCGCCGCGTCGAGCCGCTCCGCGCCCCGGATCTCGAGATCGCGCTTGGCGACCTTGCCGGCCACCCAGTCCGCCAGTTCCTCGGGGAGGAACTTCCGCTCCATGGCGTAACGCACGCGGACCGATGGCGCGGGGTACAACACGCGCCGCGAATGGTCGCGCACCACGGCCCGGACCACGTCGAAACCATCCCCGGTGACTTCGAAGCCGAACGACAGGCCACAGTCGAAGGCGAAGTCCGTCAGCACGCGCTGGCAGAACCCGTGGATCGTGAGCACGTTGGCGCGGTCGAGGTCTGCGATGGCCACTTCGAGCCGGCCCACGACATCCTCCCGGTCAATGCCGAGGGCGTCCCAATGCGCCAGCAACTCCCTGGCCTGCGCGTCCTGCCGGCCGGCGTCCCCGGCCGCCATGCGCACGGCGGCGCGCAGGGTGTGGCGGATCTTGTCGCGCAACTCGTCGGTGGCGGCATTGGTGAACGTGACGACGAGAAGCGCACCAATCTCGAGCGGCTCTTTCTTGCGAGGGGCAAACCCCTCGCGCTCCCCGGCTGAAGGCTCTTTCTTGCGAGGGGCAAGCCCCTTACGAGGGCCGCCCTCGCGCTCCCCGGCTGAAGGCTCTTTCTTGCGAGGGGCAAGCCCCTTACGAGGGCCGCCCTCTCGCTCCCCGGCTGAGGGCTCCTCCACCAACAGCCGCGCCACGAGGGTCGTCAAGGCGTATGTCTTGCCGGTGCCGGCGCTCGCCTCGATGAGCGTGGTGCCGCCGCTGGCGAGGGGCAAGCCGAGGGCGGTGCGTTCTTGCGCCGGGGCGTTCATGGCCGATCCTTCCTGCCGGCCTCCATGAGCGGCAGCAGCAGGCTTCGCGCCAACGGATCAAACGACGGGTCGTCCACCGGCCCGCCGCCGTCGTATGCCAGCGCGGCATAGGCCTCGTTGGCTTCGGGAAAGCCGAATTGTGAACCGAACCACTTGGTCTCCGCCGCCCGCCTAGCCCTCGCGCGTAGCCGCGATCCCTCTTCGTCACGCTTCGGTTTGGCGATGACCGTCGCGTATGTCCAGGAAGTCTCCGGGGCGAACGGGAGGATCCGCGACTGGCCCTGCGCCCACGCGTCGAGCCATGCGGTCCAGAGGCCCGCCGCTTCTTCCGGAGGTGGCCCCTCAAGCCACGCGGACTCAAGGCCCTTGCTCCCCAAGCCCAGCAGACATGCGTTGCGTTGCTGGTCGCTCGCGAGGGTCCACGCAAGGAGCTTGAGCCAGCCATCCACGCGATCCTTGGCCCGGATGGAGCCGATCCGCCACCACAGCAGATAGCCCTCCTCCCGGTCGGCCGCTTCCAACGCGCCCGTTACGCGGACCCCGCCGTGCGACACGTCGATGGGCAACGGCCGGGCCCCGAGCGCCCCCGCGTGCTCCGTCATCGCCGCGTCGAACTCCGCCACGGCGTCCGCGGTGTCCGTCACCGCGATGCTGCCCAACGCGGCTTCCGGCAGCGTCGGTTCCGCGGAAGCCACGCGCGCGGCATCCCGCGCGGCCATGCCCTGGCGCCGCAATCCCCACAACCGGTCCCGTAGCTGCCAGCGCGCCAGGGGGTCCAAGCCGAACGGCTCGTCCTCCTCGAGCGCGACCTCCTCCACTTCGAGACGCGCCGCCAACCGCCGCTGCAGGAACCACCTGGCCGGCGCGCCGAAGAATCGCGTCAGCGTGTCCAACGGCACCCCGGGGGGAGGCTCGGCCTCGGACGGGACTTCGATCTCCAGGCGGCTCCGGCCGCCGTCGGATCCGCGCACCAGCGCTGCGGCGGCCTCCCGCATGTGGCTCGAGTAGCTGAAGAGCGCTCCTTCGGAGCCGTCGAAGTAGCGCCGGCTGAACGCTTGCAGGGGATGACGGACCTCGAACTCCACGCCGTCGAAGCGCCGCGCGAGAAATTCACGCAATTCGTCCACCACCACCGAGGGGGGAATCGGCGCGTCGTCGCGCAGGCCACGCCCCGTATAGGTAACAAGGAACGCCCGCCGCGCCGCGAGCAACGCCTCCAGGAACGCGAACCGGTCTTCGTCACGGACGTTGCGGTCCCCCCGCCGCTCCTCGTCCGCCGCCAGGATGTCGAAGGTCGGTGCGCCGGGACTGCGCGGAAAGCTCCGATCATTCATGCCGACGGCGCACACGACCTGGGCGGGGAACGTCTGGCCGGCGCCCAGGCGCGTCACGGTGACGCCGTCGGCCAGCCGCGCGACGGTGCGGTCCTCGGCCCCGGCCACCTCGCCGAGGGCCTGGCGCATTACGCGGAACGGGATGGGCGTCTCCACCACGCACTGCGTCTCCCACTCATCGATCGCGCGCAGCACCGCCGCCGTCTCGCGCCGGGCCTCGTCGTCGAAGGTCCACTCGTCAGCGGCGAAGAAGCGGGCCACCAAGCCTTCGCGGAGCCGCGTTGCCCACTCCTCGGCCGGGCACGCCTCCTCGAGCCAGTCCCGCAGGGCGAACGCGTCGTCGCAGTAGCGCGCGAACCGGCCGAGCGCCTCGTAGTCCTCCGGACCGGCCGGAAGGCCACCGTCGCGCATCGGACACGGCGCCATGCCCTCGAAGAGCACATCGCCGTCGTCCATGGCATAGCCGAGCAACAAGCGGCGCAGGCCCAGCCGCCAGGCGTGCCCCTCCATCCCCGGCAGGCCCTCGTCGCGGCGATGCGCGCCGTCCACGCCCCAGCGAATTCCCGCATTGCGCACCCAATCGCGCACGCTCGCGAGCCGCTCCTCCGCAATGCCGGCCCGCGCCCGCACGGAGGCACACTCCAACGGCGCGAGCACGGCTTCCGCGCCATAGCGGGCGCCCGGCAGCGCGAGGAGGTCGAGGAGCGCCCGGAGCCCCCGCATTGCCGCCGCCGGCGACCGGGCCAGGTGAAACGGAATGCGCCCGGCGGTCGCGAACACCGAATCGATGGCCGGTCCGTACTCCCGGGGGTTCGGGGTCACCACCAATACGTCCGCGGGTTCGAGGTCGGGATGCTCGGCGAACAGGGCCAGCAAGCGATCATGCAGCACCTCCGCCTCCCGCATGGCGGAGTGGCACGCGTGTATCTGGAGCGAGGAGTCCGGCAATTCGGTCCTCGCTGGTGTCTCGGCCGCGCCTTCGGCGGCCGTGCGCAAGCTCAGCATGTCGTTCTGCACCATGCCGAGTGCCGTGTGCATGGAGGATTCGTCGTAGGACTCCTCCGGCGAGCCGAGTGCGAGTTCGCGTTCCGCGAGCAGGGCCTGCATGTCCCGGGCCGGCTTGCCGAGGGCCGCGAGCAGTTCGTTGCCTTCCGTGCGGTAGTCCTCCTCGGGCCGGCGTGGCGCCGCCCTGCGGCGGATGACGCGCCTCGGCGCGATGTCGCTCCAATACTCCCGGCATGGGCTGAGCACGAACAGATGGATGTCGATGTGCGCCTCGGCGGTGCGCAACACGTCCAGGTAGGACGGCGACAACATGCCGATACCAAAGAAGCTCACCCGGGGCGGCCAAGCGGTAGGCCGCTCCGCTTCCAAATTCTCGAAAAGCGGCAGCTCCAACGCAACCGGAGGTTGCGCCGCGACCGGAGGTTGCGCCGCGACCGAAGATCGCGCAGCCTCCCGAAAGGCATCGACCGCACCCACCCAATGTGCCGGCGCTGGGACATCGTCGGTCAGGCGCCGCCAGAGCCGCGCCTGCCAATGCGGGGCATCACCCTTCTCCCACGCCCGAATCCACTCAGGCCGATACAGGAGGCAACGGTCGTACACCCGCGCCAGCCGGTCCGCCAGCTCGAAACGCTTGCGCGGGTCTCCATCCGCCAGATAACGGCGCAGCGGCGCCTCCGCCGCCTCCCCCAGCCCGCCGAGGACATCGAAGACGCGCCAGCGCAGGCGGTCCGGCGCGAACGGCTGTTCCCTCGGCATCGCCGGCACCGCGTCGCGCATGATCGACCACGCGAACTGGGCCGGAAGCTCGATGCGTTGATGGGCGGCGATGCCGCAACGCGCCGCGAGTTCGAGGGTGAGCCACCGTCCCAGGGTCGGATGCGGGACGACGATGCGTTCGGGTTCTAGTGGATCCCCCGGATCCCGACCGATGCAGTCGGCGAGCCGCGCGGCGAGGGTCTCCAGGCGGTTGCCGGCGTGGATTTCGATACGTGACGCTCCTACGGATGCTCGGCCGGCGTCACTCGGCGTCGAACACCGCGGCCACGTCCACGGCAAAGCCCGCCAGACACCGAGAGTTCGCCCGCTCCCCGCGCAGAAAGACACCGTGCTCAGCGTACGCGTCCCCGTCCAAGGTCAACACCGTGATGGAGTCATCGATGGGATTGACGATCCAGTACTCGGAGATGCGCGCTTCCGCGTAGTCCACGCGTTTGTCGCGCGTGTCACGTAGCGGATTGTCCGGGCTCACAATTTCGACGACTAGGTCGGCGCCGTCCCAGTGGTCTTCGCCGGCGCGCTGGTCCCCCGCGTCATGCAGCAGCATCAAATCCGGTTCCCGGAACTTACCCTCCCGAATGCGTAAGCGCAGCGGTGCGTAGAACACGTCGCCCCCAAGTTCCCGAACGAAGGGGAACAAGGCCAGGAACAGGTACCGCGAGATGGCTTGGTGGCGCTTGGTGGGCATGGGCAATATCTCGATGCGTCCGTCCGTGAACTCGAGCAAGCGATTGCACGCGTCCGTGAGTTTCAGGTACTGCTGTTCGGTCCACGTCCCCTGCAGGCAGCCGAAGTACGTCACGGTGCCGCCGTCCCCAGTGACGATGCGCATGTCGTCCGTTTCGTCCACCGTCATGTCCCGCGCGACAGGCACCCCACGCAATTCCCAAGCGCAGTGTCCACGACCCCGGCGAGGGGTGTCAACGGAGTTGGGTGCGTAGTCCCGGACGGTAACGTTTGGGAGTCGGTTCAATCCCGGCCCAGCCGCTCCGCCATGGGGCCGACCGGATCGAACGAGCCCTGCCAGGCACCGGCGCGCGCGCGTTGCGCCTCGTCCTGTAGTACGTCCATGAACTGGATGCCGTCGCCCTCCGGGAACGCGAACCCGGCAAGGACCATCTGCGCCTGAAGGCCCTCGATCTTGAGGGCGTCCTCCACGCGCGCGGGCGGGGGCTCGCCCTCTCCGAGAGGTGTGCAGATGCCGAGGTCGGGGTAGCTCACGAAACAGTGCACCCGGCGATCTTGCACCAGGGACTGGAGATACGCGGTCGCCTGATGTCCGCACGGGTAGCGGTTGCCTTCGGCATCGCCGCAGGTCTGCCCGGGGCGCAGTGCCGCGATGCCTCCCAACGACACGATCTCGCCCCCCTCCAACACGAGCGTCTCCCCATCCACGGCGTTTGCCCGACTCGGTCCCACGGTCCGCCACTGTTCGGTGGTGAACGCCGTGAAGAGGTCGGGATTGGCCGCCCAAACCCCCGCGACCAGCACTACCATCGCCATCACGAAGCGGGTGGGGCCGACCGCAAAACGTCCGCCGTGCAACGTGGCCAAGATGTGCCGCAGGGGGCCAATGATCTTGCGGGCGCCGTACGCCATGATCACCAGGGTAGCGACGGTGTAGGCCCCGAAGATTGGGCCCTCGTCGGTGGACGTGATCGCCGCCCGGTCGATGGTGGCGGAGAAGATCAGGCCGATGCTACTGCCGAAGAAGAGACTCCAGGTCCAGAGCAGCATGGAGCAGCCGGACAGCGGCGCAACGGGACGCAGATTGCCGGCGTCGAACACGTCGAGCACCGGCGGGTCGAGGCGGAAGATGTCGCGGGCCAAGCTGGCCGTGAGGTCGTCGTCCGCGAGGGCGGCATCGAGCATCCGGAACCGCGCCGCCGTCAGCCAGAGCATGAACATCGCGAACGCCAAGGAGCCGATGGGCAGTACGGACAGCGGGATGCTGTACTCCCCGAAGGCGAGCACGCCGCCGTCCGAACCGCCAAGATTGGCCAACGCCGAGAGGAAGATCGCCAGCGCGGTGCCCGCGATGGAAATCCAGAAGAGGTGGGAGAGCGCCTTGATCGCCCGGATTAGGGCTTCCGCCGGCAGCGTGAGCGGGCTGATGCCACCGTAGTCCACGGCGCGTAGTCCCGGGTCTGCCGCCGAGGACGGGGGCGCACCGGACGGCCTGGCCCGTTGCGGCGGCTCGGCGACCGCAGGCAAAAGCGCCACCTCCGCCTCCACCTCCACCGGCGCTCCGAACGGCAGCTCCGCCACGCCCACCGCGGAGCGGGAATGCCGGCCCCGTTCGCCGAATACCTCGAGCAACAGATCCGAGAAGCCGTTAATCACCCCGGGTAGCGCGTTGAAACCCGGCGCGGCGTTCACCATGCCGAGCACCTTGCGCCACTCCACCCGGTCGAGATCGATGCCGGCGGCCTCCAGGCTCGCCATCATGGCAAGCGCCACGCGCCGCGCCGCCTCGTAGCCCTGTTCCGCACTCACCTCCGCGCCGACCTTGCCGAGGGGACCCGCGATCCTGCCCTCGGCGTCGAGGGGCAAATGACCCGCGATGACGGCTCGGTCCCCGGCAATGCGAACGGCTTCGAAGGGCAAGCCTCCGAGCTGCATGGGGGGCGGAAGATCCAGTCCCAGCTCGCCTAGGCGCTCTTTGACCAAGATGACGGCGGTCTCCTGCGGCTTCCCGGCTAATGCCGACCCGTCGGCAGGTGCCACGTCCGTGCGACCCCCGCAGGCTCCGGGCTGCCACCGAGGTCCAATCTGCCGCCCCGGCGATGATCGTCCAGGCACTTCTCGAGCGCTTGCAGGGTGGCCCGCCCAAAATCGAAGGTGAAGCGCTGGCTCGTGTGGTGGAACTGCGCGCGCCGCGTGTCGAAGGGATGCAGCGCGCCCATGCCGGCGAAGATCAAGCGGATGCTGAGTGCATCGTCCGACGCGAACAGCTCCTCAGGATAGTCCGGCCAGTAGAAGCCGGCCCGCTCGCTCGGTGCCCGTGCGGTGCCGTCGTACTCGTATATCTCGGAAGAGTGCAGCCATGCTTCCTGACGTCCGCTCTGTGCGCCCCACTGATACACCACTCGGTATTCGTTGGGGTTCGGCGCGCAGCTCCAGACCACCGCCCCATCATCGCCGGGGTCGATCGGATCGTCATCGCCGGGCTCGTCACAGTCGTCGTCCGGTGTTTCGCCGCCACCCGGGACATCGGGCGCCGTGGCGTCGCAGTCGTCGTCGGTGCCATCGTCGTGGTCGCCGCCGTCGTCGCCGTCGCTGCTGGACGACGCGCCGCCGCCCGAATCAGTGGAATCGCCGCCTTCCGGTTCGGGAATCCACAGCGCGCGCTGCTCGCAGGTTTCGCCGAATGTGGGAACGGCGGACAGCCGCGACCGCCCGTCGCTCACCCTTCCCCAACCGGAGACTACCGGCGCCAACGGATCCGCATCACCCCGCTCGATGCGCCTATTGATGGTCCACGTCGAGACGGCGACCTCGAGGCTCGATAGCAGCCGGCCCTGGTCGTCATAGCCACCTAGGTGCGCACCGCAGTACACGGCCCATCCGCCGCTCTCCCGGCTCGCCATCTTCTGCACGGTCCACTCGTGCGCCTGCACGGACATGCCCCACACCAGCACGATGAGCGAAGCGGCGAGCGTGTCCTTCGGCCTCATGGCGTCGTCCTCAGACGATCCTTCGAGTGTCCGACTCTGTCGTCCCGGAGGCTTGCAGACCGGAGGGAAGGCGTCAAGCTGCTGTGCGGGTTCAGGACATCTGGGACAGGGAGGGGCAGTCCCTGGATGCTTGAAGGTATTCCATTGGGGTTTGCCAGTCGAGGGTCTGGTGCGGCTGGACGTGGTTGTAGAAGTGCTGGTATTCGGCGAGCGCCCGGTTGGCCTCGGTGACGGTGAGGTCACCGTCGTAGAGGTTCCAGAACTCGACGCGGGTGGTGTCGTTGGCGCGCTCGACGCAGCCGTTGAACTGGGGGCGCCGGGGCGGCAGGACGTAGAGCGGGATGTCGAGCGTCGCGCAGGCGCGTTCGAACTCGGCCATGAACTCGCTGCCGCCATCGACCTGCACGGAGAGCAGTTCGTGGGGCATCTCGGTGCGCACGGCGTCGAGGAAGCGTTCGGCGTTGTGCGCGGTGGCGCGGGCGTAGGCGCGCGCCACCATGTGCTTGCCGATCGGCGAGACCGCCTTGAACTCCTTGAGGTGCTGGCCGTCCCGGGACAGGGACATGTGGTCGATCTGCACCAGTTCGCCGGGGCGTTCGGCGCGCTGGCCATGGCGCCAGCGCCGCGCGTGGCCGTTGAAGTCGCGGCGGCGCCTGGACCGCACGCGGCCGCGACAGAACGCGCACGGCTCGACGCGCCCCAGGCGGACGCCCTTGGCGACGATGCGCCCGATGGTGGACGCGCCGAGCTCCAGCCCCTCGCGGGCGAGCATCACGCGCAGGCGACTCTTGCCCATGAAGGGATAGCGGCGCCGCATGGCCCACACGCGCCGCTCGGCATCCCGCGTCCAACGCGGGCGCCGCCATCGCGGAGCGCCGCGCGCCAGCGGTAGTAGGTGCTGCGCGTCACCTCCACCACCGCCAGCGCCACCGCCAGCGGCGTGCCGGCGGCGCGCATCACCTCGACCTTGTCGAGCAGCGCCAGGCGGCGCAGGGCCTCGGGATCCTCGGTCTCGTCGACATGCACCTTGCGGTAGCACGACACGGGTGCGGGCTTGATCTGCATGGGTCGGGCCTCCTTGTTTCGGCAAATCCAAGGCTACCCGACTCGCCGCACCCACCCCGGTGGGTGCGGCTTCCCCCAGGACGCAAACGGCACCGCGCCGCATCGCCGTGCTCCGCGCCGCGTCAAGTCGCTACGCGACTCCTCCGCTGGCGCTGCGGCCGTTCCGGTGACACGGCCCGAACCCCGGCTACCCGGTTGGCCATGGCCGCAGGCACAGCTTCCGGCCACGGCCGCAAGCGGCGATCACTCCTCCGTTACGTTCCGTCCCCAAAGTCCCATATGTTTCTGAACCCGGACAGCTGCCGCGCAAACGCCTAGAATGTGTCGGTGTCCGACTTCCGAACGTCCCTCCTGATGGACTCCGCCGACTTCGCAAGATGGTTCCGCGACTCCACGCCGTACATCAGCGCGCACCGGGGACGCACGTTCGTGGTGATGCTCGGCGGGGACGCGATGGCGTCGCCGAACCTCGTCAACACGGTTCACGACCTAGCGTTGCTGCACGTGGTCGGCGTGCGCCTCGTGCTCGTGCACGGCATCGCCGAACCGCCCGTGGCCAGGTTCGGCCAGAGCCTGCCCGACGGCGCGGTTGACGGCGCGGCACTAGAGGCGCACGTCGGCGCCATCGGCATCACCCGTAGCCGGCTGGAGGCGCTCTTCTCCACCGGCATTCCGTCGAGTCCACTCCGCGCAAGCCGCATAGTCCTCGCGAGCGGCAACCTGGTGACGGCCAAGCCGGCCGGCGTGATCGACGGCATCGAACGGCGTCACGTCGGCGAGGTCCGGCGCGTGCACGGGGGCGAGATCCGAAAACTGCTCGACCAAGACGTCATCGTCCTTGTGCCGCCCATCGGCTATTCGGCCTCCGGGGCGGCCTATGTGCTCGCGCCGGAAGCCCTCGCCGCCGAGGTGGCGACCACGGTGGGGGCGGACAAGCTCATCGTCTACGACGGCATCGAACGGGTGAACGCGGCCAGCGAGATGACGCCGAGCTCCCTCGCGGAGGCCCTCACGGAGGGTGCGTTCGCCCCACCCACCGATGCACGGCTGCGGGCGCTGCTCGATGCCGGCGAGGCGGGCGTGCCGCGCTGCCATCTCATTTCGTTCCACGCCGACGGTGCGCTGCTGCAGGAACTCTTCACGGCAGAGGGCGTGGGAACCCAAATCTCCCAAGAGGACTACCGCGCCATCCGCGCCGCCACGAGCGCCGACGTTGCGGGCATCGTCGAGCTGATCCGTCCCCTCGAGGAAGCGGGCTTGCTCGTGCCCCGCCCCCGCGACCGTCTCGAAGCTGAGATCGAACACTTCGCGGTGGCGGAACTGGACGGCATCGTCGTGGGCTGCTGTGCGCTGTTTCCCCACGAGGACACGGTGGAACTCGCCTGCGTCGCCACGCACCCGAGCCACCGCTTCCGCGTCGGCGGCAAGACGCTCGGGGAGCGCGTGTTGGCCCACGCCGAGTCCGTGGCGCGCGAACGCGGCTTCACCCGCATGTTCGTGTTGACGACCCGCGCGGAGGACTGGTTCGGGGAACGCGGATTCGCGCCCGGTGTCATCGACGACCTACCCGTTTCCCGCAAGGCGCTGTACAACTACCAGCGCAACTCCAAGGTGCTGATCAAGGAGCTCCCAAGCCATGGCCGCTAGACGTCCCCATTCCTCCATCGTCGTCGACGGCGTCGAGCAGGCACCGAGCCGCGCCATGCTGCGCCCGGTCGGCTTCGAAACGGAGGATTTCGGCAAGCCGCAGATCGGCATCGCCTCCACCTGGAGCATGGTCACCCCCTGCAACATGCACATCGACACCCTGGCGGAGGCCGCCGCCATGGGGGCCGACGAGGCCGGGGCGAAGAGCGTTGTCTTCAACACGATCACCGTCTCGGACGGCATTTCCATGGGCACGCCCGGGATGCGCTACTCGCTGGTCTCGCGGGAGGTCATCGCGGACTCGATCGAGACCGTGGTCGGCGCCCAGGGCTTCGACGGCTTCGTGACCATCGGCGGCTGCGACAAGAACATGCCGGCCTGCGCCATGGCGATGGCACGCCTCGACCGGCCGAGCGTCTTCGTCTACGGCGGGACGATCCTGCCCGGTGCCGAGCGGCGCGACATCATCTCGGTGTTCGAGGCCGTGGGCGCCCACGCGGCGGGCAAGATCGGCGACGGCGAGCTGCTCGAAGTGGAGAAGACCGCCATCCCGGGACCGGGCTCCTGCGGCGGCATGTACACCGCAAACACGATGGCGTCCGCCATCGAGGCGCTGGGCCTGTCGCTGCCGAACTCCTCCGCCCAGAACGCCGTGAGCGACCACAAGCGCCAGGACAGCTATCGCGCGGGGGCCGCGGTCGCCGACCTGATCGAGCGGGGCATCAAGCCCTCGGACATCCTCTCCCGGGAGTCCTTCGAGAACGCCATCACCGTCTGCATCGCCCTGGAGGGCTCCACCAACGCGGTCCTCCACCTGCTCGCCATCGCCAACGCCGCCGGCATTCCCCTCGAACTCGACGACTTCACGCGCATCGGCGACCGCGTTCCCGTGCTCGCGGACATGCGGCCGGCGGGCCAATACGCCATGTCGGAGCTGATCGAGATCGGCGGCATCCGGCCACTGATGAAGACGCTACTCGACGCCGGGCTCCTGCACGGCGGCTGCCTCACGGTGACCGGGAAGACTCTCGCCGAGGACTTGGCCGACGTCGATTCCTACCCGGAGGACCAACGGATCATCCGGCCCCTCGCCGACCCCATCAAGCCGGACAGCCACCTCGTCGTCCTCTACGGCAATCTCGCGCCGACCGGCGCCGTCGCCAAGATCACCGGGCACGAGGGCTTGCGCTTCACCGGCCGGGCGAAGGTCTACCACGGCGAGGAGGCCGCAATGGCGGCCATCATGGACGGCGGCGTCGAGCGCGGGGATGTCGTTGTCGTGCGCTACGAGGGCCCGCGCGGCGGCCCGGGCATGCGCGAAATGCTGAGTCCCACCAGCGCCATCAACGGGCGCGGGCTGTCCGAACACGTCGCCCTTATCACCGACGGCCGCTTCTCCGGCGGCTCCCACGGCTTCGTCATCGGCCATATCACCCCCGAGGCGTTCGAAGGCGGGCCGATCGCGCTCCTGGAGGACGGCGACGAGATCACCATCGACGCGGAACGCCGGCGCATCGATGTGGCGCTCTCCGAGGATGAACTGGCGCGGCGGCGCGGGGGTTGGACGCCACCGGAACCCTATGCGCGCAAGGGAGTGTTGGCGAAGTATGCGCGGTTGGTGAGCTCGGCGAGCGAGGGGGCGGTTACGGACCGAGCACCTTGACGCCCCCCTTCCGGACATCTACGACAGTTGCAGCCTCACGGCTAGTTTGCGAGAGTGGCCGGGCACTTGGCCTTCCGAAGTATCGGCTCGCACCAAACTCACCATCCTCAGAAGGAGGCATACGATCATAAGGCTACGCAAGTTCCGTGTCTCTGGGTTCAAAGCGCTCGACGGAGCGACCTTTCGTATTCCAGATCGCACTCTGCTTTTGGTCGGTGGCAACGGCTCCGGGAAGTCCTCCACCTTGCAGGCGCTGGCCCTTGTTCGGGAGTTCGCCCGTGGTGACACCCGGCGGTTTTTTGACGACCGCTCATGGAGCCATCTTGACATTCGATCTCAGATCGAGGGGCCCGCTGCCAGCGCGTTCCGCGCCGATTTGATGTTCGAAACCGACAATGACGGATTGTACCTTTGGCAGTTCGATCTTTCCCTTCGAACAGGCCGCAATCTACGCGAGTTGGTTTGGCACCTACCAAGCGGCGCCACCGTTCCATCGATAGTCGTCGATCATGGCCGACGAGGGACCACCTTGAACCTGCGGGAAGAAACGACATTTGTTCGAATACGTGTGCCGGGCTCTGTTATGGCGTTCCTCGACCTCGAACCCAAGGACGACCATGAGTTGAGATTGAGAACGCTTCTTGAGTGGGCGCATAGCATCACATCCCTCGAGCTGCTTAGCCCCACCGCGATGAGAGGAGGCGCCAGAGGACCGACCGATGATATCGGCACAAGAGGCGAGCGCTTGGCCAGCTTTCTGGCTAGCCTGAGCACAGAGTCTAAGAGCAACATCGTCAGCCGGCTTAACAAGTTCTATCCCATACACAGTATACAAACCACCAGGAAACGCGCCGGGTGGGTAGACATGAAGATAGCCGAACGTTTTCGACAGGTGTCCGGGATAAGTCCATCCCAAGCGAGCGATGGTTTGCTTCGCCTAATGGCGTTGTGTGCGATTCCGGAATTCAGCGAAACCGCAAGCTTGATAATGTTGGACGAGGTCGAGGACGGCGTCGAACCTCACGTCTTGCCGGAGATTATTGGGCAGATCGTATCCGAGTCTAGCAGTCAGTTCATGTTCACGTCTCACTCGCCCCTGCTCGTCAATTTCTACCGTCCTGACGACATCCATATCTTGACTCGACGACAAAGCGGTTCGGTAGCTACGTGTCCGTTTTCTGATCTGGACTTTTGGAAGCAAGGGAGTGAGTACTTTGGACCGGGGGAACTGTGGAGCATGGCCGAGAGAAAGTCCTTCCAGAGGGAGGTGGTGCATCGGTCCCGCTCGTCGCCACGAAATCGAAATAGCCGGTTCTCCTCCAAACTAGCCTATCGGTTCATGACGAGCTAAGGCAAATGCTCCGAGTGTTGATCTGCGGCGAAGGCAAGCACGAGATCGGTACGCGTCCTGCGTACGGCGCCGCCGGCGAAGAAGGGTGGCTACAGCCAATCCTGCGAAAGTTGATCGGAAAGGAGATTGACGTAGTCTGGATCAAACGTCAGCAATTGGTGCTGCTGCCAAGAGAGGCGAAATCGCTCCAGCCTCTCCCCAAGGGGCACGGTGCTAAAGCGCTGGCAATCAAGATACGCGGCAACGCTGAGAGTTACGACATTGTCGTGTTCATGGTAGATGCGGACTCCAAGGAAGTTAAAGAGTGGCGCCGAAAGCGCGAGGAGATTGTGGATGGTTTCTCAAGGGTTCCCGGGGTCGGCGGCGCTCCATGTGTTCCAAAAAGTACGTCAGAGAGTTGGCTGCTGGCGGATGAAGAGGCGTGGAGGCAAGTAGGGCTAGTCGAATCGTCCAAACTGCCGTCCAAGCCGGAGACGATCTGGGGTGGGAGAAACGACCACGAGGGCGACCATCCGCATCAGTTCTTTCGCCGAATCTGTGAGGAAGCGCAAGTCGCCGACTCGCGAGAAACCCGCTTTCGTCTGGCAGTGTACGCGAGGACCGAAACAATACAACAACAATGCCCGGTCAGTTTTGCTACGTTCGTCGACGACCTGCGAATGGCGTTGGCGTGATCGAGCCCCCTGTTCGGACCGTTCAGCCCGCGGCTTCCAGCAGCTGCGACTAAAGCCGCAGAGTCGAGGCAGCGCCCATCTTTCTGGCGACGGTACCAACAAAGGTCTGGTGTCTCACTCCCCCCGCACCCAAACCGGCGACGTCCATGCCCGTTCCTGAATCGTCTCCGGGAATCCGAGCCGGGGCGCCACGCCGGCCCGTATTGCGTCCCACGTAGACCATCGGCACGTGGGGTTCTCCAAGACTCGTGCGTAGTAGAAGACGTGGCGCGTACCGTCCCAGGTCGGGTCGGTCCAGGTCGCTCCGAGTTGGGATGCGCCGATGTCCGCGCTGATGGCGCAGGTGGCGAGGTCCACGGTCGCGCCGTTGTCCGGGCAGCGGTGGGTTTCCGGATCCACGGCGAGTCCGTCCGAGCAGGCGATGTCGAAGACGCGTTCGCGCTTTTGGCCATCCTCGACCCAGCCCTTCACGATTTGCAGGCGTTGCAGCGGCGCGGCGCGCGGGTCGGCCAGGGCCAACACGGCGAGGCTCGGCGCTTGGTTACCCGCGACGAGATCGCCGCCCTGGGGCACGCCGTCCACGCCCGCCGCCATGTCCTCCCGCTCGTGCAGATCCGCCGGCAGGTCATGCCCGGCGAACATCCGCAGGCGAATGCGCGTGCCGCTCGTGCCGAAGGTCTCCTTGCGCCGGAACGCGGAGAAGATGGCCTCCCGGGTGTTCTCCTCCGCCCACACGCCGGCCATGCCGGACGCGCCGTAGTGCGCCCGGTAGACGTGCCGGTAGGTGGGCATGCCGTCGTACTCGCCCACCGGGACCGAGCCGCGCCGGGGCGGCAGCGCATCGTGGACGCCGACCTTGCCGGCGAAGGTCTCTTCGTCGAAGCGGGAGCCGGCGTTGTGGGTGTCCGAGGCGGCCACGATGCCGAAGCGGTAGGGATTCACGCCGTCGCGTTCCTCCAGGATCAAACCCGTCAGGTACGCATCGCGCACGTAGCTGCCGCGCGGGCGCGACTTGACCCACTGCGCGATGCGGTAGGGGAAGATCTCGAAGTCGGCCCACTCATCGTTGGGCGAGAGGAAAGGGTGCGTCTCCGAGGTTCCCTTGACCTGGGTGATCTCGACCAGGGGCTCGTTGCGCATGCGCAGGTCCGCGTAGTCCCCGTCCATCACGCTGCCGTCGTATCGCACGTCTTCGAACATCCAGCCGTCGGAACCGTTCGAGTTGTGCGGGATCGCGAGCACGTCGCCGCCCTGTGCGCGCTGCTCGTCCATCCAGCGCCAGAGGTCCTCGGGGTTGGCCGACTCCAGACGGCCGAAGATTTCGTCCGGCACCTCGCCGCCGGCGAAGATCACGTTGCGGTGCATGTTGCCGCCCTCCCGCGAGGGCGTGTACTCGTAACCGATGAACGTCGTGAACTCGCCGGGACGGTTGTGGCGCTCGGCGGCGGCCACGATCTCCGCCCAGGCGTTTTTGCGGTCGTAGTCGTCCCCGAGCGACTCGACGAACGGACGCGCCGTGGGGAGATAGCCGCCCCGCGCGGCGGGCGTGGCCGGATCGAGGAGGCCGAGTTCCGTCGCCTCTTGGTGCCTTGGGTGCCGAGGATCCAGCAGCGCGGTCATGGCACCGAGATACGCCGCATGATCGGTGACGGCGTAGAAGTCGAGGGGCTCGTCGAGGCGCACCTCGAAGCCCGCCGGGTGCACTAGCGCGCCCCCCATTGCAAACCGATAGGCGTCGTCCGGACTGCCGCGTGTGGCGAAGGAAAACGCGTCGAAGGAAAACCGCGTGTGCACGTGCAGGTCGCCGAAGTAGGCATTGCGCTCCGCGCCGATGGTCCCGAGCGCACAGACCACGCCAACAATCGCCATCGCGTATCTCATGATGGTCCCCCCGGTCGGCCTGCTCGGATGGTAGCAGAGGGCGGCGTCGCCCCGCCGCTGGACCGTGCCGCGCCACTCGCATAGGCTCCCGCCCACGACCATTCGTCCGAGGAAACGATCCATGGCCAACCCCCAGTCCGCCTCCCTCTCCCGGCGCTCCTTCGTGGTCGGCGCATCGCTGGCCCCGGCGTTCCTGCTCGCGGGACGCCATGTCTGGGCCGACGCCGCAGAGGGGCTCGCCAGCTCCCCGCTGGTTTACCTCACGCCCATCAAGAGCAACGGCGAGGAGAGCCGGTGCAAGGCGGAGATCTGGTTCGCCTACGACGGGTCCGACATTTTCGTCGTGACACAGCCCGATGCGTGGCGCGCGCGAGCCGTCGACGAGGGGCTGACGCGCACGCGCATCTGGGTCGGAGACTTCGGCGTGTGGACGCGTTCCAATGGCGCGTTCCGCGAGGCGCCGGAACTGATGGCGACGGGGTCCATCGAAACCGGGACGGACGTGCACGCGCAAATCCTCTCGATCATGGGCGAGAAGTACGCCGACACGGGTTGGGCCCGCTTTGGCGAACCCTTCCGAACCGGGCTCGCCGATGGCTCCCGGGTGATGATCCGCTACGCGTTCGACTCGTGAGGCGCGTCGCCGCCGTGGCGCTCAGCGCGGCGGCGGCCATGGCCGGGCACGCGGTCGAGCCGGTGGGCCGGCTCACCCATCCGGCGCTGTCCGAGGTCAGCGGGATCGTGAAGTCCGGACGCGGCGACTTCTACTGGGTCCACAACGACAGCGGCGACAGCGCGCGACTGTTCGCACTCGACCCGCATGGCGTCCCGATCAAGCCGCCGTTCGTCGAAGGGTCGGTGGCGGACTGGGCCGGCCACGCCATCGACAACGCCTGGCACTTCGACTGGGAGGACATCGCTCGCGCGGACGGCATGCTCTACGTCGCCGATGTCGGCAACAACGGCAACGCGCGCCGCGACCTCGGCGTCTACGTGGTGGCCGAGCCGGATCCCCGCGCGGTCGCCAAGATGCGGGCGCACGCGTTCTTGCCGATCCGTTATCCGGACCAGCGGCGCTTTCCGGCCGAGCGGTGGCACTTCGACTGCGAAGCGGTGTTCGTCGCCGATGGGCGGCTCCACTTCATCACGAAGCATCGCCAGCCGGGCAAGATCGCCGACTGGGAGGCGGGGGCCAAGCTCTACCGCCTCGACACGACCCACCCGGACCGCGACAACGTGCTGACGCTGGTCGGCCGCCGCGACGATGTGACGGTCGCGACGGCGGCCGACCTCTCTCCGGACGGCGCGCGCCTCGCCGTCGCGAGCTATGTTGCCTTGTGGCTCTTCGACCGGCCGGCCGAGGGCGGCGACTGGTTCTCCGGCCGGGCGTGGAAGCTCGACCTCGACCCGCAAGTCACGAAGCAGCTAGAGGCCATCGTCTGGGAGACCCCCACCACCCTGATTCTCGTCAACGAGAATCGGGACGTGATGCGCGCCGCCGTTTCGGATTTCGTGGCGCAGCCGTGAGCCTCGGCGCGGACGCGCCGCGCGCCATCGCCCACACCTTGGCGGCGGATGTGCGCGACCTCGTGTTCGCCGCGCCCGTACACCATGTGTACAACCCGCTCGACTACGCCGGGGACGCCCATGACCAATATCTCGACCGCCACTGCTCGCGGGAAGCGGAGGTCCTGCTCCTCGGCATGAACCCGGGGCCGTTCGGGATGGTGCAGACGGGCGTGCCGTTCGGAGAGGTCTCCATGGTGCGCGACTGGCTCGGCATCGACGGGGGTGTGGAGGCACCAGCAACGCAGCATCCGAAGCGGCCGATCAACGGTTTCGCCTGCACGCGGAGCGAAGTCAGCGGCCGGCGCCTGTGGGGCTGGGCCCGGGACCGCTTCGGCACGCCCGATGCCTTCTTCCGGCGTTTCTTCGTGTGGAACTATTGCCCCCTGGCCTTCCTCGAGGCTTCGGGCCGGAACCGCACGCCGGACAAGTTGCTCCCCGCCGAGCGAGACCGGCTCTACCGCGCGTGCGACCAAGCCCTCGCGCGGATGGTGGAATATCTCACGCCGCGCATGGTCGTCGGCATCGGACGTTGGAGTGAGCGCCGCGCCCGGGACGTGCTCGGAGACGGCGTGCCCATCGGCCAGGTCCTGCACCCAAGCCCGGCGAGCCCCGCCGCCAATCGTGGGTGGGCCGACGTCGCCGAGGCACAACTACGCACGCTCGGCATCGCGATTCCCTGACGAACCCGTTCCCTCAGAACCGCCACTTGATCCCCGCCCAAGCGGAGCGCGGCGCTCTTGGCGCATAGAAGCGCACGTCGTCGCCAATGTCGTCGAGCCCCACGACCTCGTCCGGCTCCTCCCCGATCAGCCCGAACGTTTCGTAGTCCCGGTCGAAGAGATTCTCGACAAGCAAGAACGCCTCGAACCTCCCCCGGCGATAGTGCGCCTGAGCGTTGGTCGTCACGTATCCCGACAGTTGGTCGAGTTCGTTCGACTCGTCTCCCCGCAGGTGGCTCGACGACACGGCGAGCAGGTCCAAGCCGACCGACCAATGATCGTTGAGCACGTATTCCACCGCCGCCTTGAACAAGTGATCCGGAATGCCCGGCACGGCGTCGCCGGCCCGGACCGGACGGGTTCCGCCGCCCTCCCCGCCCGCGCCACCCCCGTCGTCTTCGTCTCCGCCCCCTCCCTCTCCGCCCGCCAGGGGATGGTTCGGGCTCAGCACCTCGAAATCGTCCTCGAACGTGGCCCGGAGGAAGGTGTAGTCGACGTTCCAGCGCCAGCGGCCCGCCGCCCCGGTCAGCGAGGCTTCGAGCCCCGTCCGCAATGTCTCGTCCACGTTCTTGAAGAGTCCGTGCGCGCGGGTATGCCCCGTCTGCCAGATGATGTCGTCCCGGTTGCGCATGTGGAACGCGCCAACCGCCCACGAGACGCCCGCCCGTTCGCCGCGAAGGCCCATGTCCCAGCTTCTCGAGACCACTTCTTCGAGGGGCGGATCCGCGAGAAACGCGTTCGGTAGGCGACACTCCTCCAGCGCTCCCGTCTCGGGGTTGAAGGCGAGTTGTTCGCTGCACGCCAGTTCGATGGGCGTGGGCAAACGGCTCGCCTGACTGTAGGAAATGTACCCGTTGGTTTGCGGTGTCAGGCGATACACCGACCCAAGGCTCCAGTTGAAGTTCCGGTAGTCGTGCCGGCCGTTGAGTTGTGGCTGCTCGCCGCTGCGGTCCGCGAGGGAGACTTCACTTGCGTGGAAGAAGCCCGATGCCGAAACCGTCCACCGCTCCGAAAGCCGCATGGTGCCGCCCGCGTAGACGTACCGGCGGGCCGTGCGCGTGTCGAGGTCCGTGCGGTCGTCCGCGAACCCGCCCCGGATGGCCGCCGCCGTCACCGTGGAGCGCCGATCCGGGTCCAGGATCGCGAACTGTTGGGCGGACTGGAACGCGCTGCGCCCCCGGTAGTAGCCCACGCCGGCCGTCACCTCGTGTTCGAGAGCCCTACCGCCGAACGTCAAGTCGAACTCGACGACGGCAGACAAGGCGTCCTGCTCTCGTTCGCTCAAGTTGTTGACCGCCCCACAGCCACTCTCGCCCACGGCCTCGACGAAGGCGTCCGGGTCCGGCGCATCGAAGCTCTCCCCTTCTTCCCCGAGTTCCTCCACCACGGCCTCCCGGCACCCGCCGCGCAGGACGCCGCGCAGCGCTTCGACACCCCCGAAGCCGTCGTCGATCAGTTCGTCCACGTCGTCCTCGTCGAGCCCGTCCCCGTTGAACGAAGCCGTGTCGTTGGAGCGCCAGGATACGTGCGCGGCGATGTCCATCGGGCCGAGCGCGCGGTTGCCACGGAGCGTCCAGAGCGACGCATCGTTTTCCGTAATGTCCGGCGCCGTGAAGATCGCCGCCCGGTCGCGGTCAAGAAGGCCTTGCGGGGCCAGTCCATTCCCGGTCAGGTCGGACCGGCTGGCGTGGAAGTCCAGATCCACGGAGGACTCCGCCCCCCGCCACCCCACGCTGGCGAATCCGTTCTCGGCCCAGGAGTCGGAGAGGTCCCGCCAACCGCCCTCGTAGAAGCGTTGCAGGTTCGCGTACCAGGCAAGCCGTTCGCTACCGCCCCCGCTCTCCACGTTCGCGACGAAGCGGTCGTGCGCGCCCCCTTCGATCTCGACCGCGTGGCCCGGGTCCGTGAAGCCGTTCTTCATCCGCAACGCGATCGACCCGCCCAGCGTGTTGAGGCCATACAGCGGATTCGAGCCGCCCAGCAGCGTCAGCCCGGCGACCGCGTTCATCGGGATCAGGTCCCAGTTGACGGCGTCCCCCAGGGGTTCGTTCAGCCGCACGCCGTTCTGGTACACGGTGAGACCCATCGGCAGGCCGAGCAGCGGCGACGCCGCGAAGCCACGATAGTAGAGGTCGGATTGCAGCGGATTGCCTTGGGCGGAGTGGATGTGTACGCCCCCCGCGCGGCGATTCAGGAAACTGGCCACGTCTAGGCTGCCGCTTCGCGCAAGCGTCTGTGCGTCGAAGTGCTGAAGCCGGCCGGGGAAGTCCCGGGCATCCAGGTCGTCCGTGCGTATCGGGGTTTTGCCGACGACCGTGATCGTCTCGATCTCGTCCGCCGCCAAAGCCACCGCACAGCACAGGCAGGCGACCGCCGCCGCTGCCCATCTCACCGGCACGCGGCCTCGTGCACGAAGTCGACCAGAAACTTGACGTTGTCGACGGGTGTCTCCGGAACGATACCGTGGCCCAGGTTGAAGATGTGGCCTGGGCGCCCGCCGGCTTCGTCCAGCACGCGGCGCGCCTGTACCGCCACGGTGGCGCGGTCCGCGCAGAGGGCCAACGGGTCCATGTTGCCCTGCACGGCCGGCATCCCCAGCCGCTTCCATGTCGCGGCCAGCGGCGTGCGCCAATCGAGGGCCAGGAAGTCCGGCCCCGTCTCGAACATGGCATCCACTAGGTGACTGTTGCCGGTGCCGAAGTAGATCACCGGCACGCGGCCCCCGATGCGCTCCATCAAGCGCGTCGTGCTCGGCTGAACGTAACGCTTGTAGTCCGCGAGCGATAGGCAACCCACCCAACTGTCGAAGATCTGGACGGCGTGCACGCCGCTGTCGATCTGTAGAGCCACGTACCCGGCCACGGCGTCGACGAGCTTGTCCAGCAGGGCGCGCCACACGTCCGGGGCCCCGTACATCATCCGCTTGACGTGTAGGTAGTTGCGCGACCCCCGGCCCTCGATCGCGTAGGAGGCGAGCGTGAACGGTGCGCCGGCGAAGCCGATCAGGGGAACGTGGTGCGGCAGCCCGTCGAGCACCCGTCCGATGGTCTCCCCGATGTAGCCGGTCGCTTCCTCGGCCGGCGGCACGCCAAGGCGCTCGACCGCCGCCGCGCTCCGCACGGGGTCGGCGAACACCGGGCCCACGCCGGCCTTGTAGTCCAACTCCAGACCCATCGGAATCAGCATCGGCAGGAGGTCCGCGAAGACGATGGCCGCGTCTACTCCGAGGATGCGCTGGGCGTCCAACGTCGCCAGGGCGGCCAACTCCGGCGTCGTGAAGAACGTGAGACTGGCCGTGTCGCCCTTCAGCGCGTGGTACTCGGGCATGTAGCGCCCCGCCTGACGGTTCAGCCAGATGGGGGTGCAGTCCGTGGCCTCGCCGCGGCAGGCCGAGAGGAAACGGGACTTCAAGGCCGTCAGCCGCGCCCGAGGAGCGGATCGACGTCGGCCTCGTAGTCCACGCCGTCGATGCCGAAGCCGAAGATGCGCAGGAAGTCGTCGCGGACCCCGTCGAGGTCCCCAAGTTCGCCGATGTTCTCGGTCGTGACGATCGGCCACCGGCGGCGAATCTCCACCTGCACGGGTTCGGACAGCTCGTAGTCGTCCATGCGCAGCCGCCCGACTTCGTCGAGCCCGGCGGCATGGTCCGTATAGAGGCCGGTGCGGAACAGGCGATCGACGTGCGCGAGGCAGTCTTCGTGGTTGCCGAGATCCTTCATCACGCGGAACAGCAGCGACAGGTAGAGCGGCACGACCGGTATGGCGGAGCTGGCCTGGGTGACGACGGCCTTCAGCACGGCGACCCGGGCGTCTCCCTCCAACGGTGCGACGCGCTCGCGGATCGCCGCGGCCGCTCGGTCGAGGTCTTCCTTCGCCTTGCCGAGCGTCGCCTGCCAATAGATCGGCCACGTCAGCTCGCTTCCGATGTATGTGTAGGAGATGGTTCGAAAACCCGGGGCGAGCAGGTCGGCTGCGTGCAGCGCCTCGACCCAGTACTCCCAGTCCTCGCCGCCCATCACAGCGACCGTCGCCGCGGTCTCTTCCTCCGTGGCGGGTGCCAGATCGACTTCATGCACATCGCCGGTGGCCTGGTTCAGGGTCTTGACGTGAAAGCGCTCGCCGATCGGCTTGATCGCCGAGCGGAAGGTCTCGCCCGTGCGCGGATGGGTGCGCACCGGGGCCGCCACGCTGTAGACCAGGAGATCGATGGGGCCCATGTCCCGGGCGATGGCCGCGATGGCCCGGGACTTCATCTCGTCGGAGAACGCATCGCCGTCGAGCGTCTGCGCATAGAGGTTCCGTTCCGCGGCGGCCTCCTCGAAGGCGGCGTTGTTGTACCAGCCGGCCGTGCCGGTCCGCCGCGCCGTCGGGGCTTTCTCGAGGGAGATCCCCAACGTCTTCGCGCCGGCGCCGAAGGCGGCGACGATGCGGGAGGCGAGGCCATATCCGCCCGACGACCCGATGACGAGTGCGTTCGACGGCCCGCTCCCCAGCGCACTGACGCGGGCAATCTGCGAACGTGTGCTGGCCGCGCAGCCCGTCGGATGCGCGGTGGTGCAGATGAATCCTCGAATGCGCGGCTTGACGATCATCGGCTCATGGATGGCGGGCGATGGAATTCGGAGGCGGGTGCCGTGTCCCGCCAGGAAACAGGGTAGCATCTTCCTTCGACGCGGGGCGGCACGAGCGACGCCGGAGTGGATTGGCGTCGGCTTCTGGAAAGTGAGCCCCGGATACTGTACATTTAGACATATTCAGGAAGTAACGGTCGATCAGCGTTGCGGAGGTATCGCGATGGCCCGCGACTCGAGGATCGAGTGGACGGATCACACGTTCAATCCTTGGTGGGGATGCACGAAGGTCTCCCCGGCCTGCGACCACTGCTACGCCGAGGCGTGGGCTCGCCGGGTGGGTTTCGACATCTGGAGCGCCGGGAAGCCGCGCCGCCAGCTTAGCGAAGCCTACTGGGGACAACCCGCCAAGTGGAACGCCGCCGCCGAACGGGCGGGAGAGCGTGCGCGGGTGTTCTGCGCTTCGATGGCAGATGTCTTCGAATGGAAGAGGGGGCTCTCCGATTGGCGACGCCGGTTGTGGCGGATCATCGAGGAGACACCGCACCTAGACTGGCTGCTGCTCACGAAGCGTCCCCACCTTGTCCGGCGACTATCGCCGTGGGGTGACTGGTGGCCCGACAACGTCTGGCTCGGGACCACCGTGGAAGGGCAGCGTTGGGCCGACAAGCGCCTGCCGTACCTCAAGGACATTCCAGCGCGGGTCCGATTCCTTTCCTGCGAGCCGCTGCTCGACCGCATCGAGCTCGACCCATGGTTGGTATCGGGTGCCGTCCACTGGGTGATCGCCGGAGGGGAGAGCGGACCTCGCGCACGACCCAGTGACCCACGTTGGTTTTACGATGTTCGCGACCGCTGCATCGACCACGGTGTTCCCTTTCACTTCAAGCAGTGGGGCGACTGGGCGCCCGTCGACGTCGTTTCGGGGGCAGTCCCGCGATCGGTGTCGGCGGATGGTGCGTACTCAACGCCAATGGGTAGGTACGGTAAGAAAGTCGCCGGACGTATGCTCGATGACAGAATCTGGGACGGTTTGCCCGTCACGTGAACCGAACTCGAGTACCTTTGCCCCGCACGAAGCTCCTGCCCCCGCTTGGACGCGACACTTCGATCTTTCCGTCGCGCTCGAGTGGTTGAAGCGTACTGCGCCGAAGGTGGCCGAGATGGAACGGCGTCTCGTCACTCATCACGAAGTCGTCGACCCGTTCAATCGGCGTCCACTCCTTGCCGAACCTCGCGTGTAGCTGACGTCCTAGCTGGTCGGTGTCGGGACCAAAGAGCGTGCCTAAACCCGCTACGTGACTACGGAAGGCGAAGGTCCCCGATGGGTCGACCTTCCAGATCGACTCCTTCATGAGGTTGCACCCCTTCAAGCTGCCGGTCGTGAAGTAGAGCGTGTACACATGGCGGTTGCCCTTCCACAGTTCAAACGTCACCACGTATGTCGCCCCGTGGCCCTTGAGTTGCTTCGCGAAAAGCTCATGGAGGAATTGCTTGCGGTCTGGTTCCTCCTCAATCTCGAAGCTCTTTCGCCAATCGCGCGTCCCGAACAACTCGTCTAGGCTCCGCTCGTACGCTGGTTGCTCGTGGAATCTCCGAATCGGCTCGTACATGAACGAGATCAGGCATTCGCTCTTGTCGTTCTCCAGCACCCGCCCTATCAGTTCCATGGGGCTACCCTTTGGTCCGAACGGGTCGATCATCACGAAGACGGGCGCAAGGGCGGCCTTCTGCGCGTCAACCTGATCGAGGATCTCGGTCATGTGGTCATCGAACCTACCTGAGCGCACGTGCACGCTGGTGTTAGCGATCTTCGGCTGTTCGTCAAGCAGTCTCTGTAGGTGTGCGGCACGACCCTCATCCGATTCGACAAACACGCAGACGACCTCGACACCCCCCAAGCGCCGCTCATCCTTGTGCCGCCGTACGCAATCCAAGACGACCAAGGGAGAACCACGCTCGCCCCCCGAATACTCACCCGGTCCGGCAAACCCATCGATGAACAGAAGCCGGTCGTTCCACCTGCCGAGGATGGGGAACCATCCGTCGAGATATCGGCGAAGCACGAGGTGCTTGCCTTCCGTCTGCTCGTCCAAGGACCACAGCGTCCCTGCCATCTGCACGCTCTCGTCGATCCGATCAACGGGCGATGTTAGGTCGAACCGAGGCGCTCCGCTAGACACCCGTTGCGAAGAGAGCCGGTCCACGTACACTCGCCCCACTCAGATGGTCCAGAAGGAGTTCCCATGCCAGAAGTCATCGTGCCGGACAGCGGCAAGACCATGTACGAGCGGTTCCACTTCGCCTCGGCGGTCCGGTCCGGGAATCTCGTCATCTGCTCCGGCCAAATCGGCTTCGGGGCCGACGGCAACGTGCCGGACAGTGCCGAGGAGGAGTTCCGCAACGCCTGGCGCGGCGTGGAGCGCATCCTAGAGCACGCCGGCCTCAGCCTCTCGGACGTGATCGAGTGCACCACCTTCCACGTGGGGATGCCGGACCACATGCGCGAGTTCTCGAAGGTGCGCGACGAGGTGCTGGCCGAGCCGTGGCCGGCCTGGACCGCCATCGGCGTTTCGGCGCTGGCGTTTCCGGGCGCGCGTGTCGAGATTCGCGCCATCGCGGCGGGCGCCGACGCCAGCTAACTTCGCGCGTTTTGAGGGGTCGATGTCGCACACGAAACGTGCGATATCGGCCCTTTTCAGCCCGATAGGCGGCGCTATCATGGGCTTTAGCAACGGAGGGATCCCATGGGGCTGACCAGAACAAAGATTGAGCTGCGGAATCCGCGGCGGCCCGACCTGCCCGCAGTGGAAATCGACGCCCTCGCGGACACGGGTAGCGACCACATGTGCATTCCGCAGGAGCTCCAACGGCGGCTTGCGCTAGAGGAAGCCGATACCCGCGACATCGTCCTCGCCGACGGCTCCAAGAGGTCCGTGCCTCTAGTGGGCCCCCTGCAACTGTGCTTCGCCAACCGAACCGGCTTCGTTGGGGCGCTCGTCATGGGGTACCAACCCTTGCTCGGCGCCATCGCCATGCAGGACCTGGACCTAGTGGTAGTGCCCCGCACGCGCCGGGTCATGGTGAATCCGGCGAGCCCCGACGTGGCGACGGCGAGCGCCAGGCGATTGGCGGCGTGACTAGCGTGGGTGGGCGCGATGCGTGATCAAACGTTGGCCAAGGCCAAGGACATCTCCGTGATCGCCGGGGCCGTGGTGGCGGTCTTGGCGGGAATCCTCGGCGCAATCAACCACATGCTCGACGCGAAGCTCGACGCAAAGTTCGAGCCTGTTTACGCCGAACTGGCATCGATCCGTGCGGAGATGAAGGCGAGGGACGAGCGAAACGAGCGGCGATTCCTGCGTTTGGAGGGGCTCCACTTGGTACCGGCGCCGGCCGCGGCCGCCGAGGACGATACGTAGCGCGATCCCGACGGCCGTAAGCGCCCGAAAAGACCCGGACGCCTCAATCTCCCAGGAGTCCCTGACTCACCGCCCAACGCATCGCCCCCGGCACATCGATCACCCACGGCCCGTCGCGCCGGATCGACACCGTGGCGGAGCGCCCCTTCCGCAGCCAGTGATCCCGGTCGCCGTCGAGGGCGAGCACGCCTTCGCCGCGAAAGACGACCGGGGTGTCGAAGGGAATCCGGGTCGCGCCCGCCACGTCCACCCGCTCGAAGAGCCCCGGTGACAGGGGCGCGTTGACGGGCCGGCCAGGACCGACCTCCACCAGCAATCCCGCGTCGTCCCGCGCATCCACCACTTCGAGAAGCCCGCCAATCGGCGACATGCCGATGGCGTCCGGTTCCGCCCGCGTGAGCAGGAGACGCCGCAGCTTCGCCGCATCGAACGGCAACAAGTTGCCGACGAAGTCGCCCTCGAGGAGGGCCGCGTCCACGAGCCCCACGTCCGTGACGCCGTCCGAGAAGCGCACGTGCAGGAGCTTGCAGCGCTCGCGGCGGCCGTCGAGCGCGCCCCGGGCGGCCAAGCCGGCCACCATGCCGGCAATCGTCGGCTCCACCAGGGTCGGGAAGACGTTGTTCGTGCCGGTCGAGAGGGGGATGAGGTTCACGTGCCGTGCGGCCCGGGCCAGCGCCCGGTTGGTGCCGTCGCCGCCCAGCGTGACCATGGTGCCCACGCCCGCGTCGAGGAACGCCGCCACCGCAGCCTCGGTGTCCCGCGCGTCGTGCCGAAGTTCGGTCTCCAATACGTGCACCCGCGCGGACAGCGGCAACAGCGACAGCGCCATCGACGCGATGCGGAAGGGTTCCGCCGTCACGTAGATGTCCCGGACGCCGACGGCATCGGCGCCCGCCGCGACCCGGGCCACGATGTCGCGCTTCGCCTCGTGGGTCATGTTGGTCGCGCGGGCGGCGAGGCGGCGCACGTCGCGCCCCGACATTGGGTTCACGCAGATCGCGATGGAGGACACGCCGGGCCGTCAGTCGAGCAGGTGTCGCGTCAGGAAGAGTGCCGTCGCGGCCAACTGATAGTCGCGGTTGAATTTCTTGCGGAAGCCGTGCCCCTCGTCCCGGGCGAGCACGTACCACACGGGGATGTCTCGCTCCCGGAGCGCCGCCACGATCTGCGCGCTCTCGCTGGCGGGCACGCGGGGATCGTTCAGGCCCTGGGAGATCAGCATGGGCCGCGTCATGCGGTCGACGTGGTTGAGGGGCGAGATGCGTTCCAGGAAGGCGCGCATCTCCGGATCGCGCTCGTCGCCGTATTCGGCGCGGCGCAGGTCGCGGCGATAGCCTTGGGTGTTCGTGAGGAAGGTGACGAAGTTGCTGATGCCGACGCGCTCGACCCCGGCCTTCAGGCGGTCACCGAAGTGCACCATCGACGCGAGCACCATGTAGCCGCCGTAGGAACCCCCGCTGACGGCCACGCGCTCCGCGTCGAGGTCCGGCCGTGCCGCAATCCAATCGAGCAGCGCGCCGATGTCGCGCACGCTGTCCTCGCGGAGGAGGCCATTGTCGAGGGAGAGCCAGGTTCTGCCGTAGCCGGAGGAGCCCCGGACGTTGGGAGCGACCACGGCGAGGCCCAGCTCGTTCACGAAGAACTGCGTGGAGTACGAGAACGCCGGCCGGAACTGGCCCTCGGGGCCGCCGTGGATGCTGACCAGCACGGGATGTGGCCCCGGGCCCGGCGGCCGAAAGATGAAGGCCGGGATTTCCCTGCCGTCGAAGCTCGGGTAGTGGACGAGCTCCGGGGCGACCAGGGCGTTGGCGTCGAGGCCCCCGAGTTCGCTTTCCGTCCACCGGGTCAGGCTCCCTTCTTCGAGTTCCACGCTGTAGACGTCCCCCGGCGCCGCGGCGTGATTCACCACGAAGCCGAGGGCGTCCCCCGTCGCGTTGAAGGACAGCGCGTGGACGATGCCGTCCGGGAGTTCGGGCAACGGCACCGGGTCGAGGTCCGGCAGGGTGAGCACTTGGGGCCGGCCGATGCCGGCCTCGTTGACGGTGAAGGCCAGCCGGTCCCGCTCGCGCGAAACGGTGAACGCCTCCACGTTCCAGGGCAAGTCGGCCGTCAGTGCCTCGACCGCGCCGGTCCCCAAGTCGAGCCGGTGCAGCCCAACGAATTCCCCGCCCAGGTCGGAAGTGAAGAGCACGCGCTCGCCGCTCGCGTCGTACCGCGCCTCCCTGATCGACGCCGGGCCGATTTCCTCAAGAAGCTGCCTAGCCGTCCCCGCTGTCAGGTTCACCTCGTGCAGGTACGACTCGTTGATGGACACGTACCGCCGCACGAGCAGGCGGGTCTCGTCCGGCGACCAGTCGACCGCCGTCCAACCCACCCCGCCCGCCTCCAGCGCCACGGTCACCTCGCCGTCGGCCACGCCGCCCGCGAACTCCCGTACGTGCTCCCGTACATGAATGTCCCAGTCCACGCCGTTGCGTTCCGTCGTCGTGTACGCGAAGCGCCGTCCGCTCGCCGCCCAAGCGATGTCCGAGTAGCGCGAGCGCCCATCGGTCAGCAAGGTCGACTCGCCCGTGGCGAGGTCCAGCCAGAAGAACTGGAAGAACTCGGAGCCGCCGACATCCTTCACGTAGAGGAAGCCGTTCGCGTCCGGGTCCGGGCTCACCGCCGCCGCCGCGACCGGTTCCTCGAAGAACGTGACCTGTCCGCGCATCCCGAGGGGCTCGTCCACGCGATGCAACTGGGCGGTGTTGCCGAACCGGGTGCTGATGAGAATGTCCTCTCCGAGCCAGCCGAGAAACAGCGCGGACCGCGTATTCTGATACGCCTCCAAGCGGGCCACGAGTTCCATAGGAATCGGGGGAACGCCGTCGATGACGAGTTGGCCGAGCATCTCGCGCTCGGGTGCGACCGCCGGTGGCGTGGCGCAGGATGCGGCGAACAAGAAGCCCGCGCAGAGCCTCGCCCCCTGCCTTGCCAATGGTCGCAACGACATCGGCCTACGCCCCTTCCCCTTCGGGCACTCGGTCCAGAATGCGGATGGTGAACGGCCAGGCATGCGCGTCGTCCACGGGAAAGTCCTCCACCGAGATGACCTGGAAGTCCGTGAACTCGACGGGCGGGAAGAACGTGTCGCCGTCCAGGTCCGCATCCACCAGCGTCACGTAAAGCCGGTCCGCCCGCGGCAGCGCCAGTGCGTAGATGTCCGCGCCACCGGCCACGAAGCACTCCTTGACCGCGTCCTTTTCGCATTGCTCCTCCGCGAGATGAAAGGCGGTCTCCACATCGGGGGCGGAAAGTACGCCGTCCGCCTTGAACCCCGAGCGCGACACCACGATGTTCGTGCGTCCCGGTAGCGGTTTGTCCAGCGTGTCGAAGGTGCGGCGCCCCAGGATGACGGGCTTGCCCATCGTGGTGGACATGAAGAACGCCATGTCCTTGGGTAACCGCCAGGGCAACCCGTGGCCGCGGCCGATGACGCGGTTTCGGGCCATGGCCCAGATGAGGGAGATGCGCACGACGGAGCCGAGCCGCTCAGACGGCGATCGGCGCCTTGATGCCCGGATGCGGGTCGTAGCCGACGAGTTCGAAATCGTCGATACGGAAGCCGAAGATGTCCGACACCTCCGGATTCAGCCGCATCTCCGGCAGCGCCCGCGGCGTCCGGCCGAGCTGCCGGTCGGCCTGTTCGAGGTGGTTGGCGTACAAGTGGGCGTCGCCGAACGTGTGCACGAACTCCCCGGCCTCAAGCCCCGTCACCTGCGCGACCATCATCGTCAGCAGCGCGTAGGAGGCGATGTTGAACGGCACCCCGAGGAACACGTCCGCGCTGCGCTGATAGAGCTGGCACGAGAGCCTGCCCTCGGCCACGTAGAACTGGAACATGGTGTGGCAGGGCGGCAACGCCATGCGCGCCACTTCGGGCACGTTCCACGCGGAGACGATCAGGCGCCGGGAGTCCGGGTTGCGCGCGATCTCTCCCACCACGTCCGAGATCTGATCGACCGTGCCGCCGTCGGGGGTCGGCCAGGAGCGCCACTGCGCCCCGTAGACCGGTCCAAGTTCCCCGTCTCCGTCCGCCCACTCGTCCCAGATGTTGACGTCGTGCTCTTTCAGGTAGGCGATGTTGGTGCTGCCGGAGAGGAACCACAGCAACTCGTGGATGATCAGCCGCGGCACCACTTTCTTCGTGGTGACGAGGGGGAAGCCGGCACCGAGGTCAAAGCGCATCTGGTGGCCGAACACGCTGTAGGTGCCCGTGCCCGTCCGGTCGCCCTTGTAGACGCCCGACTCCCTGATGCGGCGCATCAGGTCCAGATATTGCTTCATCGGGTCGCCTTGCCCGGTACGAGCAGGAAGATACCAAAGGCAACCATCGGGAGCGACAGCACCTGCCCCATCGTAAACAGGTCGAAGGCCACCAGGCCCAAGTGCGCGTCCGGTGCCCGGAAGAACTCGGTCACGAAGCGCACGCACCCGTAGCCGAGCAGGAACATGCCCGACACGGCGCCAACGGCCCGGGGACGCACGGAGAAGAGCCACACCAGCGCGAACAGCACGATGCCTTCCGAGAACGCTTGGTAGAGGCTTGAGATATGACGGGTGGCCGTCTCGAAGGGACCGAAACACGTCAGCGTCAACTCGCCGACCGCGGAGCAGGGGAAATGCACACCCACCGCCGCGTCCGTCACGCGCCCCGGCAGTTCGGTGTTGATGAAGTTGCCGATGCGCCCCAGACCGAGGCCGATGGGCACCAGCGGGGCCGCGAAGTCCGTCACCTCGAACAGGGTGCGTCCGCGCCGCGCCCCGAACAGCCACAGCGCCGCGCACACGCCGAGCAGCCCGCCGTGGAACGACATGCCGCCTTCCCAGATGCGTAGTAGCCACAGGGGGTCGGCCAGGAACTGATCGTATCCGTAGAACAGCACGAAGCCCACGCGGCCCCCGAGGATCACGCCGAGCACGCCGTAGAACACGAGGTCCGAGATGTCCTGGCCCGTGAAGCCCGCCGCGTCGGCCCGACGCCGGGCGAGCAGGTGGCAGACGACGAACGCCAGCACGTACATGAGCCCGTACCAGCGGACCTCGAAGACGCCGAGATCGACCAGCACGGGATCGAGGCGGGGATAGTGCATGTTAGACTCGCGCGCTTCTCTCCTTCCCCGGCGCTCAAGCCCCACAGGAACCATGTGCCTGATCCTGCTGGCCTACGACGGGCGCTCGCCGCGTCCCCTCGTGGTCGCCGCGAACCGGGACGAATTTTACGCACGCCCCGCCCATGCCGCACGCTACTGGGACGGTGCCCCCCACGTCTTCGGCGGCAGGGACCTGCAGGCCGGCGGCACCTGGCTCGGCGTATCCGTCGGCGGCCGCTTCGCCGCGCTGACCAACTACACGGATTTCGATCTGGCGGCCGCGCCCGCTTCCTCCCGGGGCGACCTGACCCGCGATTTCCTGGAGGGAGAGGACAGCGCGCTCGCCTACGCCGAGGGTCTAGACGGCAGCCTTTATCAAGGCTTCAACCTGATCGCGTTCGACGGCACGGAGCTCGTCCATGCCTCGAACCGCACCGGCGACATACGCGTGCTCGGAAGTGGTGTCTACGGGCTCACCAACACCTGGCTTGGGGACGAGTGGCCCAAGACGAAGCGCGGCACCGCAGCCCTCGCACGCATCGCGGCCCAAGCCGACGCGGACGCCGTTCTGGCGCTGATGCAGGAGGAATCGGAGGGTTACCTAGCCGACGGCCACGAGATCGAGAGCGCCCGCCGCGCCACGCCGGCCTTCCTGCGGGGCGAGGAGTACGGGACCCGGGCGTCCACCTCCGTCATCTTCGAGGGCGGCCGAATCGAGTTCGTCGAACAGCTCTATGGGCCGATGGGCGTACCGGGCGGACGCGTCGAGGAGACCATTCGCATCCGCGCGTCCCAGGCGTCCCAAGCGCAAAAGTAAAAGGTAAGTCCCCACAGTTCGGACGCCCGACGGGTGCTAACATCCTTGGCCCCCTCACGTTTGGGACGAATCTCATGGCCACGGCAACCGCCACCCACAACCTGCCCCGCACGCTGCGTCCCGAGGGAGATTGGCACCACGCCTTCTCCTATCACCCGATGGACGTGCAGATCGCGCGGGCGGAGGGCGTCCACATCTACGACCGGGACGGCAACCGCTACTTCGACGTGTCCGGCGGGCCCATGGCGGTCAACCTGCCGCACAACCACCCGCGGATGAAGCGGGCGATACAGGAGCAGCTCGAGCAGTACACCTACACGCACCCCTCCATCGCGGACCCGAAGCGGGCGGAGTTCTGTCGGCTGCTGGCCGAGATTACCCCGGCGGACCTCGATCACGCCTTCCTCGTCTCGGGCGGATCCGAGGCCGTCGAGACCGCGATCAAGCTGGCTCGCCAGGCGCAGATGGCCATGGGCAACCCGGGCAAGTACAAGATCGTCAGCCACCGGGACTCGTACCACGGCATGACCCTTGGCACGCTCGGCGTGTCGCACAACCCGGTCGTCCAGTCGGCGTTCGAGCCGATGCTCCCGAAGTGGCCCCACATCCGGCAGTACTCCGACTTCGACCGGCCCGAAGGCACGAGCCGCGAGGAGTGGGGCGTCGAATGCGCCAAGGCGCTGGAGTTCGCCATCCACTACGCCGGTCCCAAGACCGTGGCCGCATTCCTCGCGACGCCGCACGGCTGTGGAGCGGACTACGCCTGCGTCCCGCCCGACAGCTATTGGCGCACGATCCGCGAGATCTGCGACCGCTACGACGTGCTGCTCATCGCCGACGAGGTGGTCACCGGCTTCGGCCGCACCGGCAAGTGGTTCGCAATGGAGCACTTCAGCGTGGACGCGGACATCATGACGATGGCCAAGGGCATATCGAGCTGCTACGTGCCGTTCGGCGCCGTCTCCGTATCGAGCCGGATCAACGTGCCCTTCGAGCAGGGCTTCCCGTTCGTGCATGGCTACACGTTCGGTGGGCATCCCCTGGGCTGCGCCGCCGCGTGCGAACTGATCCACGTGATCCGGGACGAGAAACTCCTGGAGAACTGCAACGCACAGAGCGAACGCGTCTTCTCCTACCGCGACGAACTGCTCTCCCACCCGACGGTCGCGGATGTTCGGGGCTGGGGACTCATGATGGTGCTGGAACTGGTCCAGGACAAGGAGACGATGACGTTCTTCGACAAGAGCGTCGATGCGCAGGAACTCTTCCAGTCCATCTCCTTGAAGCACGGGCTCGTGATGTACAGCTCGCTCTACGGTGCCTCGCGCCAGCCCGCCTTCGCCCGGGGCGTGCCGATCTGGATCTCGCCGCCGCTGTCGATCACGTCCGACGAGACGGAGGAGATGATGCTCAGGCTGCTGGCCATGCTGAGCGAGTGGGAGGGGGCGGTGCTGTAGCCGCGATAGCTTCACCCGCCCCCGCGAAACGAGACCGCATCATGGAGTACCGCCTCGACGACCGCACTGCGCTGATCACCGGCTCGAGCCTCGGCCTCGGCCGGGCGATGGCCACGGCCTTCCATCAGGCGGGCGCGAACGTGGCGTTGCTTGCGCGCCGAGCCGGTCCGTTGGCAGAAGCGAAGGCAGCGATCGAGGCGGACACGGGCGGGCGCGTGCGCGCCTACGCCTGCGACGTGACGGATCCGGCGCAGGTCAAGGAGACCCACGCCCGGGTCGTCTCCGACCTCGGCGACGTGGACATCCTCGTCAACAATGCGGGACAGTCCCAAACCGGAGTATTCGAGGAGATCACCGACGAGGTCTGGCAGGCGGACCTCGACCTCAAGCTATTCGCGGCCATCCGCTTCTCCCGGCTGGTGTTTCCCGGGATGAAGGAGCGGCGCTGGGGCCGCATCGTCAACATCCTGAACACCGCCGCCAAGGCGCCGCCGCCCCGCTCCGCGCCCACCTCCGTGTCCCGCGCGGCCGGCATGGCATTGACAAAGGTGCTCTCCGGGGAGGGCGCACCCCACAACGTGCTCGTCAACGCGTTGATGATCGGCAGCATCAAGTCCGACCAGATCCGCCGGGGTCATGAAGCCTCCGGCTCCGCACTTTCGTTCGACGAATACGTGGCCAAGGCCGGCGAACGGCTGCCCATGGGCCGGGTAGGCGAGGCCGAGGAGTGCGCGAGCGTGGCGCTGTTCCTCGTCTCCGAGGGAGCGTCCTACCTAACGGGCTGCGCGATCAACATGGACGGGGGCGTATCGCGGGTGGTCTGACCGGCGAGTCTTCATGCGAGGGGCAAGCCCCTGCGAGGGCCACCCTCGCGCTCCCCGGCTGAAGGCTCTTGCCCCCAGCCCAATCGTTCCAGCATGGTGCCGAAGCTTCGCGCCCCATTGTGGCGCCCCTTTGTGCGCGATCGCCTCACGCATACCGGGCGGATCTCGCACAGGATGTTCAGCGATAGCCGATTCCATGTTCGCGGACGGTTGTCCGAAGCTATGCCCGAACCCACCACGGGACGCGGCACATGGCGAGGCCGGTCAGCCACGACCAGAACTTCAAGAACCTGATCCTCGACTACCCGCGCCAGGCGCTGGCATTCTTCGCTCCGGAAGAGGCGCCCGCGCCGGAGGACGACGTGGAGATCGTGCCCCTGCGGCAGGAGCAGCTACAGGAGCGCCTCGGCCAACGGTACCACGAGCTGGACACGCCGCTGCGCGTCGATTGGGCCGACGGCCGCCGCGAGGCGGTGGTGTTCGCCCTGGAGGAGGAGACCGAATCGAGCCGCTTCTCGCCCCACCGGCTGGCGCGCTATTGCCTCGACGTCGCCGAGTTGTTCGAGACGGACCGCGTGGTGCCGGTGTCGATCTTCCTGCGTTCCGCTCCGGCGCCGGAGACGCTGGCGCTCGGCACGGAGCGCGGCAGCTACCTGACGTTCGACCACCATTCGTGCCGGCTCGCCGCGCTGGACGCGGCGGCGTGGCTGCACGGCGACAACCCGGCTGCCCTGGTGAACCTGCCGAACATGCGCCGGCCGCCGGACATGGACCGGGTCGACGTGTACGCGAACGCGGTGCGCGGCCTGAAGGCCCTGGAGCCGGATGGCACCAAGTTCGCGAAGTACGTCGAGTTCATCGACATCTACGCCGCCCTAACGGAGAATGAGCAAGAGACCTACCGGCGGCGGTATCCGGAGGAGAGCAAGACCATGGCGGGAATGATCCAGAGGGCGCGCGACGAGGGCATGCGGCAAGGCATGCGCATAGGCCGAGTCGAGATGCTTGAGCAGCAGTTGACGCGGCGCTTCGGTCCGCTGTCGCCGGCCGTCTCGGAGAGGCTGCGCGGGGGGTCGGCGGGCGAACTCCAAACTTGGGCCGGGAGCCTGCTCGACGCACGCACGGTGTACGACGTGTTCGATTCGGACGCCCGGGAGTTTGGGCCGTAGGAGTGGCACCAACCACGCCCACCCATCTCACCGGCCCCGCGCCGGCGAGGTCGCGCTGATCCAACCCGACGCTTCACCTCTCGCGCTCCCGGCTGAGGGCTCTTCATGCGAGGGGCAGGCCCCTGTGAGGGCCACCCTCGCGCTCCCCGGGCTGAGGGCTCCGTGTCAAGCGTTCGCCGGCACCTCGTGGTGCGGCACGACGCGTCCCAGTCCGGCATCCATTAGCTCCGCGCGCAGCAGGTCGTGAATCTCCTGCGCGTCCACCATGCGTAGTGCCTTGGCGAGGATGCGGCGGCAGTCCCGCAGAGAGACGTGGCGGATCACCCACTTCACCTTCGGCAGGTGGGTGGCGTTCATCGACAGCACGTCGTAGCCCATGCCGACGCAGAGCACCGCCCCCTCCGGCGTGCCGGCGAGTTCTCCGCAGATGCCGATGCCCTTGCCCTCCGCGTGGGCGGCCTTGGCCACCTCGCGCATCGCGTGCAGGACGGCGGGATGGATCTCCCAATAGAGTTGCGCCACGTGGGCGTTGTTGCGGTCCACCGCCAGCATGTACTGCGTCAGGTCGTTGGAGCCGACGGCGAGGAAGTCCACGAGGCGGGCGATCTGCCGGGCCTGATAGACAGCGGAGGGAACTTCGATCATGACGCCCACCTGCGGCTGCTTGACGTCGTAGCCCTCCTCCACGACCTCCCGGTGGGCGCGTTCGACAAGTCCGACGGCCTCCCGGACCTCGAATAGGCTGCTGACCATCGGCAGCATGATGCGCAGCACGCCCTCGAGGCCGGCGTTCGCCTTCACCATGGCGCGCACTTGGGAGATGAAGATCTCCGGATGGTCCAGCGTCACGCGAATGCCGCGCCAACCCAGGAACGGGTTGTCCTCGGCGATGGGGAAGTAGGACAGCGACTTGTCGCCGCCTATGTCCAGCGTGCGCATCGTCACCGGACGGGGCTCGAAGGCCGCCATGTGCTCCCGGTAGATCGCGCGCTGCTCTTCCTCGGTGGGGAAGCGATCCTCCGTCATGAAGGGCACTTCGGTGCGGAACAGGCCGATGCCCTCGGCCCCGCGGTCGAGGGAGCGCGTAATCTCACCGACCAAGCCGATGTTCACCCACAGCGCGATGCGCTGGCCGTCTCGCGTGACGCACGGCAGATCCCGCAGCTCCTCAAGTTCCTCCGCGAACTCCCTCTCTTCCTGCATGAGCGCGGTGTAGTGCGCGACGACGGGGCGCGAGGGATTGGCGACGACGGTCCCGTAGAACCCGTCCACGATCAGTTTGCGGTTCTCCACGCCGTAGAGCGACACGTCGACCGCACCCATCACGGCCGGGATGTCGAGGGCGCGTGCCAGGATGGCGACGTGGGAGTTGCTCGATCCCTTGAGCGACACGATGCCCTGTAGGCGCTCCATCGGAATCTCGCCGAGCATCGCCGCGCTGAGTTCCTCGCCCACGAGGATGGTGTCGCGTGGGAACTGCGTCTTCTTGCGCCGCATGTCCTGGAGGTACGCGAGCACCCGTTGCCCGAGTTCCCGCACGTCGGCCGCGCGTTCGCGGAGGTAGGAGTCCTCCATGCGTTCAAAGGCGCGGGTGTGCTCCAGAATGACCTGCCGTAGCGCGCCCTGTGCCCACTGGCCGCGCCGGATGCGCTCCCGCACCTCCTCGGCCAAAGCGTCGTCGTCGAGCATGTGCAGATAGGCATCGAAGAGGGCGCGTTCCTCCGGCGGCAGCGTCGCCTCAAGCTTCGCACCGACATCCTCGATGTCCCTGCGCACCTCCGTGATCGCGCGATCAAACAGCACCAGCTCGACGGTGACGTTCTCCGCCTCCTTGTCCGGCACCCCCTCGAGGGTCGCGCTCGGATGGATCACCACCGCCGTGCCGATGCCGATGCCCGGCGAACCGGGAATCCCCGCGAAGCGCGTGTCCTGCTTGCCCGTTAGGCGCTCGGAAAGCTCGCGAATGTCCCCGGACGCCTCGGCGTGGGCCACCACCGCTGCCAACTGGGCCGAGAGCGTGACGAGGAAGGCCTCCTCCTCGTCGTCGAACTTGCGCCGCTCGCGCTGGCGCACGATCAGCACCCCGAGCACACGCCGATGGTGAATGATCGGCACGCCGAGAAAGGCGTGGAACGCCTCCTCGCCGATCTCCGGCAGGTACAGAAAGTTGGGATGCTCGGGCGCGTCATCCAGGTTGATCGGCTCCGCACGCTCCCCGACGAGTCCGACCAGCCCCTGCCCGGGCGAGACGACGACGCGGCCGACCGCATCGGTGTTCGAGCCTTCGTTCGCGGCGAAGTGGAAGTCGCCGGTGTCCCGGTTGACGACGTACACGGAGCAGACCTCCGTGCCGAGCGTCGTGCGCACCCGGGTCACGATGGTATCCAGCGCCGCCTTGAAGCTCGGGGCGGCGCCCACGTCCTGCACGATCTGGCGCAGATCCTTCAGCATGGGACGGTCAGGAATCCTTACGCGGAGGGGCCGGCTCGTCGTCAACTATCAGCGACGGCGCGAGCTGCTTCAGCGCGCGGCGATATACGTCCCGCTTGAAGGCCACCACCTTGCCCACGGGATACCAGTAGCTCACCCAGCGCCAGTCGTCGAACTCGGGCTTGCCCGAGCAGTCCATGCTGACGTGGGCGTCGTCGGCGAGCAGGCGCAGCAGGAACCACTTCTGCTTCTGGCCCTTGAACCCCGGGCTCGAGTCGTGCCGCCGCATGCGCTTCGGGAGACGGTAGCGTAGCCAGCCTTGGGTACAGCCAAGGATCTGGACCCGATCACGGGTGAGCCCGACCTCTTCGTACAACTCGCGAAAGAGGGCCTGTTCGGGAGACTCCCTTGCCTGAATGCCGCCCTGCGGGAACTGCCACGCGTCGTGACCACCGACGCGGCGCGCCCACAGCACTTGGCCGCGGTCGTTCGCCAACACGATCCCGACGTTGGGCCGGTAACCATCCGCGTCAATTGTCTCGCGTCGTTCGCGCATGCTCCCGCGCCGTCCCGCTGCCCCGCCCACGGCCTTCGACGTTCCCCGGCGTGCGCCGCCCGCCCTGCGGAGGGGCATCCTTCTCGCACGCCGATTAAGCGGACGATTCTTCCACATAAGCTATCATCCGCCAAAGCCGCCGCTCCCCCGAGGCCGCCCATCCCCCGATGAACCGGCTCGCCGACGAAACGAGTCCCTATCTCCTGCAACACGCCGCCAACCCCGTGCACTGGCACCCCTGGGACGAGGCCGCGCTCGCCGAGGCCCGCGAGCAAGACAAGCCCATCCTGCTCTCCGTCGGCTATTCCGCCTGCCACTGGTGCCACGTGATGGCCCACGAATCCTTCGAGGACGACGCCACCGCAGCCGTCATGAACGAACACTTCGTCAACGTGAAGGTGGACCGGGAGGAGCGCCCGGACCTCGACCGCATCTACCAGACGGCCTTCAACCTGCTCTCCCGGCAGACCGGCGGCTGGCCGCTCACGATGTTCCTCGATCCGCACACCCTGCTGCCCTTCTTCGGCGGCACCTACTTCCCCAAGCGCCCGCGCTTCAATCTGCCCGGCTTCACCGACCTGCTGCTGCGGGTCTCCGACGGCTGGAGCAACAAGCGCTCGGAGTTGACCGAACAGGGGGAGAAGCTCTCGGAGGCCCTGTCCGAACTGCGGCCGACCGAGGTGGAGGCTCAAGGCATCGAGGACCAAGACCTGCTGCAGTCGGCCATCGATCAACTTGCCTCCCAGTTCGACCAAGCCGAGGGCGGCTTCGGCAGCGCCCCGAAGTTCCCGATGCCGAGCACCCTGGACCGCATACTGCGCCATTGGGCGCTCGGGGCGCGGCACGGCACCCCGGAGCGCGGCACCCTCGACATGGTGACCACCACCCTCACCAAGATCGCCCGGGGCGGCATCTACGATCACGTCGGCGGCGGCTTCTGCCGCTACGCGACGGACCGCCAATGGGCCATCCCGCACTTCGAGAAGATGCTTTACGACAACGGTCCGCTGCTCGGTCTCTACGCGGATGCCCTCGGCCTCGGTCCTGACCCCCTCTTCGAGGGCGCGGTGCGCGAGACGGCGGCGTGGCTCATGCGCGACATGCAGCACCCCGCAGGCGGCTACTTTTCGTCCCTGGACGCGGATTCGGAAGGCGAGGAGGGGAAGTACTACGTCTGGCGGCGACCCGAGGTGAAGCGGCTGCTCGACGAGGACGAATACCTGGTCGTCGAGACCCTCTACGGCCTCGACAAGCCGGCGAACTTCGAGGGCAAGTGGAACCTGCGGCGGCGGGATGCCTGGCGCGCCGTAGTCCAGCGGCTAAGTCTCGAGCCAGCCATCGCCGACGACCTGCTCGCCTCCGCCAAGGCGAAGCTGCTCGCCACCCGCGACCAGCGCACCCCACCCGGCAAGGACACCAAGGTGCTGACGTCCTGGAACGGCCTCGCCATCCGGGGCATGGCGAAGGCCTCCGTGCGACTTGGCGAGCCGGCCTGGCTCGTTTCGGCCCAACGCGCTCTCGATTTCCTCCGCACGGAACTGTGGGACGGCGAGCGCCTCATGGCGACATGGCGAGAGGGCACGGCGAAGTACTCGGGCTACCTCGACGACTACGCGAACCTGCTCGACGGGGTGTTGGCGCTGTTGCAGGCTGCGTGGCGGGGCGAGGACGCACGCTTCGCCCGGGACTTGGCGGACGCCCTCCTAACCCACTTCCACGATGCGGACACCGGCGCGTTCTTCCTCACCGCCCACGACCACGAACAACTGATCCACCGCCCCATGCCGACGCTCGACGAATCACTGCCGCCGGGCAACGGCACCGCAGCACAGGCCCTTGCCGCCCTCGGCCACCTGCTCGGCGAAACCCGCTACCTCGACGCGGCGCACGGGACGCTCGAGGCGCTCCGCGGTTCCATCGAGCGCTATCCGGCCGGCCACTGTACTCTGCTGAACGTCGTGGAAGCGAACGTCGAGCCGCCGGAACAGGTCATCGTGCGTGGACCCCCCGACGCACTCGGCCCGTGGCTTGAGATCGCGCGGGAGGGGTATCGGCCGTGGCGCTCCGTCTACGGCATTCCGTACGGGGACGAGGGCGTGCTGCCCGGCTATCTCCCGCGGCTCGTGAGCGCGGAGACACGGGAGCGCGTAACGGCGTTCGTGTGCAGCGGGCTCGTGTGTTCGGCACCGATGGATTCGTTCGAGGAGTTCGAGGGGGTGATGGGAGCGGGCCGCTGATCCCGATTCAGGGATCCATTTCTGCCAACCGCAACTCATAGTCGAGGTCCGACCCGGCGACCGCCAGCGCCGGCGAATCCGGTGACCATTCCAGACGGCTCGTGACGGACTTGAGGTTCGGCGCTCCGTAGACGAACCGCTCCTCGTAACGCTGGTAGAGCGTGGCGAAAAAGCGCTCGATGTGCAGAGGGCTCTGGTCGGTCGGGAAACCCGCCAACAGGCGGCCCGCGAGACCCGAGCGAACCTTGACCAACCCCATGGACACGGCCTCGTAACGGCTGATGTCGTCACGAATCCCGTGGCGCCCGGACATCTCACGCAGGGCGGCGTGGAAGCGAATGATCGCTTCGACGGGATGACCGTCCTCGGTGACAGCCACGTCGTTGGGCGCCATGACCATTCCGGCTTCGTTGGCGCGAACGAGGAAGAGATAGCCGAAGACCAGCGCAGGATAGGTGATGTGGAGGTTGGTGCACTCGCCGATCGTTTCCTCCATGCGGTTGGTGAGGTTTCGGAAGGCACCCGTCATGCCCTTGCACGAAACGGCCAGCACTGGACCCAACTGCGGTTTCGTCACCACGACATCCACGTTTTTCGTCTTTAGCCCGCCGAAGACCGTGGCTTCACCCCCCGTGGCCTTGGACGGATCGAATTGCAGGACGTTCGCACCTCGTCGCCGAACTAAGTCAAACGGTGGCCGTGGCGTTAGCTCCTCGGGTCGGAACCCGCCCTCAAGCACCAAACGGCAGGCGACGTACCAGTGGAGCGGCTTGATGTGTTGCTGGCTTTGCGTCGGGCCGTCGTAGGTGGCGAAGTGCCGAAGGGCGTCTCGTCGGGCCACGAGACGGCATACCCGGCTGCTGCCGAGATCGTCATGCCGCGGCATGGTGCCGCCACTTCCTCATCATGGAGACGGCCTCCAAGACGTCGTCCCCCCCAAGCGCGCACCCGGGCCTCGCACCGGGAAACACCACCCGGCCCGCCTCCCGCGGTTCGAGCTTCAACATGCCCCCGCCCAGGGGGTGACCCTCCAGCTCGCAGCTCAACCGGACAAACGGCGTGGTCCAGGCATCGCGCAACCCCGAAGACCCACTGCCCTCGTGCAAATGCACCCCGTGAATGGCATTGGTACACGTCACCCCGGCGGAGTTCCGCACTAGGCTCGGCTCCCGGCCACACATGTAGGTCAGAAAGAAGTCCGGTACCTTCACATGGGGCACGGAGTACCAGGGGTTGCGCACGCGGCACTTGTACGCGCGCCGCGCCGCTCGGCCCCGATCCGTCCCTAGGTACCGCATCACTCCCCTTGGCAACTCCGCATCCCTGGGGATGTGGAGCAATAGCATCGGTTCGTCCGTCCGCCGCCACGAGTCCACCGTACGCTTGGTGAGGGCCCGTGCCGGCAAGGCCCGGCCCGTGCGGACGCTGGGGCTGAGCATCTCGTCCGGAATGCCCCACCTCGCCGCCTCGGAAGGCCGCAGGTGAAAGAACTCGTTCGCGCCGGTGACGTACCCGATGCCAATCGACGCGATGTCTCCGAACCGTTTCGCCCCCTTCTCATCCGCCGTGATGCGATAGATTTCCCGCACCGCGCTCGGGAGCAGGTAGGGACGCAGACGGCAGTTCCAGTCCTGGTGCCACTCATCGACGGATACCGCCACATCGGCTTGCGGAGGCACACCACTCGGCGCGAAATGCTCCCTGATCGACAGTTGGATCGTCGAGGTCGATCCGCCAAATCCCCCAGCCGACAGCAGCCAACAGTCCTCCGACAAACCGGGGAACAGCTTCTCCCGTATGGCGACCACCTGAACCGACGCGAAGCGCTCAACGAGGTACTCAAGCAGGGGCGACGCGTAAGGCGCGTGTCCAATCTCGGCCGGCACCACGAACGCCATCCGACCCCCCGGCTTCAGCAGGCTGGCCGTCGCCACGAGAAACGGCGCCCACGACGACGCGAGCCGCGAAAACTCGGCCCCCTGGGCCGCGCACAGTTCCAGGGCACGCTTACGGGTCGCACCCTTGAACCGCTGATAACGGATGAACGGCGGATTGCCTGCCGCGCAGTCGAAACGCTCGTTCGTGAGCGCGGCCCACGCGAAGAAGTCCCCTTGATGGACCAGGGCCGATGGTGCCCGTGCCACGGCCTGTCCGGCCGCATCCACGTCCTGCTCGATGCCTACGCTGTTTCGATGCTTGGCTATGAAGCGTCCGTCCCCGCAGGACGGATCCAACAACCGGTCATCCGCGCCGCGTACGACCCATCGCACCAAGCTGGAGACGACCGATTCCGGGGTGTAGTAGCCGCCCCGGTGCTTCCGGGCGTCGGGGTTGCTCACGCCGCCGGCCGTTCCTCCCCCAGAATGGACACCCGCTCCCCGTAGCGCGTGTGCGGGTAGTAGTCCCACACCGCGTGGTGCTGGGTGCAGCGGTTGTCCCAGAAGGTCAAGGTGTTCGGCGCCCACGCCACGCGGCACCAGAGGCGGGGCGTCGAATTGATGTGCCGGTAGAGCATCTCCAGCACCGCCGTGCTCTCCGCGCGGCTCAGGCCCACGATGTGCGACGTGAAGCCGCGGTTGACGTAGAGCACCTTGCGCCCCGTGCCCGGATGACGGGTGACGACCGGGTGTTCGTTGCGCGGATAGCCGCCCTCGGGGGGCGTCGACTTGTAGGAGCCGACGTAGGGAATCGCGCCGTCGTGAACCGCCGTCAGGCCGTTCAGGAACGTGCGCATCGGCTCGGACAGCGTCTCGTAGGCGAGGTACATGTCCGCGAACAGCGTATCGCCGCCCCCCGACGCCGGCGTCTCGGTGACGTAGAGCATCGAGCCGAGCGGCGGGATCTCGTCGCAGGTCACGTCGGTGTGCCAGCCATCCCCGGCGGTGTAGGCCGAGTCCGCCGTCGTCTTGACCTTCAGGATTTCGGGATCGCCGCGATACCCGTGCTGCATCGGGTGTACGTGCAGCGAGCCGAAGCGACGTGCGAACGCTTTGTGGTGCTCGCGGTCGATGTGCTGGTCACGGAAGACGAGCACTTTCCAGTCCATCCACGCATCGTGGATGTCCTGCGCCTGCTCGTTCGAAAGCGGCTTCGAGAGATCGATGTCGCACACTTCGGCGCCGATGTGCGGCGTCAGGCTGTCGACCTCGAAGGTGCGGTACTCGGTGCGAATCTCGTCCGTGGCCGTGCGGCCGTCGCGGGTGTTGAACATGGTGGTGGGCTGCTCCTGCGGTAGCCGCCCCTTTTAGCGCAACTCAGGATGGCGAACAAGCTGCCCACGCGCGTTGGAGCGGCCAGTTCGGATGTTCCCACGCCCACATGATGAGGGGACCGCAGGCCGTATTTCGCCCAGAAATTGACGTCTATTGGGCAGAATAGAAGGTCGTAGCCCTCACCCCTCTCCCGGCGCCGTGTCCCCCCACGCATCGAAGAACGTCACGTTCTCCGCCGGATAGCGCCGCACCGGGCCGAACTTGCCGAGGGGCCAGCCGATGGGGATGGTGGCGACGACGCCGTATTCCTCCGGAATCCCGAACCGCTCCTGTAGTTCCGCCTCGAAGACCTGGTGCATGGTGGTCAACGCCGCGCCCAAGCCGAGCGCACGGCAGGCGAGCAGGATGTTCTGCACGCAGGGGAAGACGGAGCCGTAGCTCGGCGGCGCGAGCCCGACGCGTTCGGCTTGTGGCACCCGGAAAGGCCAGTCCCGCTTACCGCAGACCAGCAGGATGTAGGGCGTCTCGTGCATGTGCTCCAACTGGTAGTACACGGCCCGGAGCTGCCGCGAGGCCGAGGTCTTGCCATCTAAGTTGGGCGAGCGGCGCGTCGTGCCCCGGATGGCGCGGGCGTAGCGCTCCGCGAACCACTGCTTGGAGTCCGGCTCCGAGAGGAGCACGAAGGCCCACGGCTGGGTGTTCTGTCCCGACGGCGCCTGCACTCCCGCCGAGAGCACACGCTGGATCAGTTCGAGCGGCACGGGATCGGGCTTCAGCCGACGCATGGCGCGGACATTGCCCACGAGGTCGAAGAAGGGAAGGTTCGCGTCCGTCTGGTCCATGGTGGGCGGCTCCTCGCCGTGGCGACATGGGATGTCCCTTGCCGGGGAGCCTCGCAGGTCGCCCGCTCCGTGTCGAGGAAGCGTCGAGGAGACCGTCGAGACGCCGCGTGTCGCGGTTCCGCCGCAACGCTATAGTCTGCGGTCCTTGCCCAAGTCCGGAGAACACGCCGTGACGGTCATCGACTGCGACTCCCACATCATGGAGCCCGCCGACCTGTGGGAACGGTACCTGGAGCCGAAGTACCGGGACCGGGCGATCCGCATCGAGGAGCGGGACGGCATCGAGCAGCTCGTCATCGGCGAGCGTGTGGTGTTGGAGGGCGTTCTCGCGGCACTCGGCGGCGCGCATCTCGACCGCGTGGACCTCTTCACGCCCGGCCGGTTGGGCTATGCGGACGGATGCGAACCCGCAAGCTACGATCCCCACGCCCGCGCGAAGCTCCTCGACGACTGGGGCGTGGACCGGGGCGTCCTCTTCCCCACCATCGGCATCCTCCCGTTCCCCACCGACGATGCCGACCTCGCCAACGCCTACTGCCGCGCCTACAACACCTGGCAGGCCGAGTTCTTCCAGACCGTGCCGGACCGCGTGGTGCCCATCGCGGTGGTTAACTGGTCGGACGTCGCCGAGGCCGCACGGGAGCTGGATCGGTGCCTCGCGCTCGGCTTTCGCGGACTCTTCGTGCCCCCGGAGGTGATCGGCGGCAAGCGTCCGGGGGATCCGCACTTCGATCCGATCTGGTCCCGCCTACAGGACGCCGACCTCCCCGGCTGCCTGCATGTGATCGTGCGTTTCGAGGGCGCGGCGGCCGCGTTCTCCGCGTGGAACGAATCGGGCGCCGGCCTCTCCTTCGGCTTCGGGCTCGGGGCCACCGGGCAGCTTGTGCCCGCCATGGCGAGCCTGGTGCTCGACCGGGTGTTCGACCGGTTCCCACGCCTCAAGATCGTGAGCGTCGAGGCCGGGTGTGGCTACGCCGCGTATCTCATGGACCGGCTAGACGAGAAGCATCACTTCTTCCAGGCGCTCGCGCCGATGGAGCTGAAGCCGAGCGACTACATCCGCCGCAACTGCTACTTCGTCGCGGAGCCGGAGGAGCGCACCATCGGCGCGATGCTCGAACTGGTCGGGGAGGACAACATCCTCTGGGGGAGCGACTACCCGCACATCGACTCGCGGCTCGACGCGGCGGAGCTGATCCGGGGGTCGGTGGCGGGGCTGGACGAGAAGGCAAAGAGCCGCGTGCTCGGGGAGAACGGGTTGCCGGTGTTTGGGATTTGATCGCGGGACCGCTTGTCCGCGTTCAGAAACACCTGGGACCCATACGCCAGTATGGCTTGTTGACTGCGCAATACCGGATTGGCTATACGACGTCCATGGTTGTGCCGAGCTTGGTTCGCGAGGCGCGCAAGCGGGCGGGACTCACACAGGTGAGATTGGCCGAGCGCGCCGGCGTTCCGCAGTCCACGGTCGCACGGATCGAGTCCGGCGCACGGACACCTTCGACGGATCTGGTGGAACGCCTAGTACGCGCCGCCGGGTTCGAGATCCGTGTCGGTCTCGGCGAACTCGATCCCCAGACCTCATCGCTGTTCGAGCGCACGCTGAAATGCACGCCCGCAGAGCGTCTCGCCGCCGCCGCCCGGGCCGCACGATTCGTGCTACGCGGCCGCGAAACAGTAGAGCGTCACCGCAATGCCTGATGTCGAGTTCGACCCCGAACGTATTCTCGGCACGCTCGCGGATGCCGGGGTCCGGTACGTCCTGATCGGAGGTATGGCCGCCATCCTGCACGGCGACGCCGGCGTGACGCTCGACATCGACATCGCCCCGGCGTTCGATCCGGACAACCTCGACCGGCTCGCCGGGGCGTTGCGCGCCATTGACGCGCGCATCCGGGCCGAAGGCAGCCCGGAGGGGGTGCCGTTCGACTGTACCGGCGCGTTCCTTGGTAACCTCGGGCCGGATGCCATCCTGAACCTCACCACGCGCCTCGGGGACGTTGACCTTGCCTTCAGCCCGACAGGCACACGTGGTTTCGCCGACCTGAAGCGCGACGCTGTGCCCGTCGAGGCCGCCGGAGTCACCATTCTGGTCGCGTCCCTGGCGGACGTCATCCGGTCGAAGGCGGCCGCGGACCGGGAGAAGGACCGGAGGGCATTGCCGCGCCTCCGAGCGCTGCTCGATCGAATCACGCGGGAGGACCAGGGCCGCAATGCCCGGTGACGGCGCAACCTGCCGAAGGACCTCGGTCTCCGGCAGCCGCCCTTGTGCGCTCTAGGACGCTACCCCGTCAGTTGTACTGCATCCCCTGCACATGCAATTCCGGCGTGACCTCGATCCCGTGCCGGCCGGTGGAGACCGCATCGAACAAGGCGTCCACGGTGCGGTACGACTTGACCATCCCGAGCGTCGTCAGGGTGGGGAAGATCATCAGCCAGTCCCCCGCGTCGAACCGCTCTAGGGCCGCCGTCGGGGAGATCCAATCGCCGCCGACGGTCTCCCGCAGATGACCGCTGGCGGACTGGTTGGGCGGCATCACGGCCACGAAGAACCGGGTGTCGAAGCGGGCCGGGGCCATCTCCGGCGTGATCCAGTGGCTGAGGTATGCGACGCGATCGGTGGCCAGGGTCAGTTCCTCGGAAGCCACCACCTCGCCCAGACTCGTGCGGTTCGCCGCCAGCGCGTTGCGGTAGCCCTCGAAGCGCTCCTCCTCGACGTCGTCCCGGGGCTCGAACAACGCGCCGTTTCGATAGGCGAGCAGGACGCCGCTTTCCTCGAAGCACTCGCGAATCGCCGTCACCCAGTAGCGGAGCCCGCCGCTTTCGACCGTCAAGCGGCGCGATGCCTCCCCGTCGTCGAGACCCTGGCACGCATGGCCGAGTTCGCCATCGTGGTGGTCCACCTTGCCGCCGGGGAAGACGTGCAGGTCCGGGAAGTCACCCCGGGCCGGCCGCTGCACCATGAACACTTCGATGTCGCCATCGCCCTGCCGGACGACCAGCACGGTCGCCGCGGGCCGGGGCATGGGTGCGGGACGCTCCGCCGCCTGCGCGGAACTCAAGCTCTGACGGTTTCCGGACAAAGCCATCCTCCGGGTATGGGGTGGTGGAGGCGCGCATTCTAACGTCGCGACGCTCCGCGCTGCGGCGCGGCACGGAATCGTTACCCGCCCGAGTCGGGCCGCCGCCAACGCAAATCGAGTTCCCGCGCGGCCTTCACGTCGTCGAGCCGCCGCAGCGGAAGCTTGTGTGGTGCCGTCTTCACCACCTCCGGCTCGGACGCCGCCTCCGCCAAGATCGCCGCCATCGCTTCGACGAAGGCGTCGATCTCCTCCTTCGACTCCGTCTCCGTTGGCTCGATGAGGAGACATTCCGGCACGACCAGCGGGAAGTACGTCGTCGGCGCGTGCATGCCGTGGTCGAGCAACCGCTTCGCGAAGTCCATGGCCGTCACCCCGAACCGCCGGCTCTGCGCGGCCAGGGTCACGATGAACTCGTGGCTCGCGCGGCGTTCCGGGTAGGCGAGATCGAAGCCGGCCCGGCGCAGGCGCGCGGCGAGGTAGTTCGCGTTGAGGGTGGCGAACGCCCCCACCCGGCGCATCCCTTCATCACCCAACATCAAGGCATAAGCCAGGGCCCGGATGAGGATGCCCGCATTGCCCATGAAGGCCGACAGCCGGCCGATGCTCCGGGGCGGGTCCGTCCACCGATAGCCCGTGCCGGTGGGCGTCACCACGGGGCCGGGTAGGTAGGGCGCCAAGCGCTCCGCAGCCGCGACCGGCCCCGAGCCGGGGCCCCCACCGCCGTGGGGCGTGGCGAAGGTCTTGTGGAGGTTCACGTGCAGCACGTCGAAGCCCATGTCGCCCGGTTTCACCTTGCCGAGGATCGCGTTCAGGTTCGCGCCGTCGTAGTAGAGGAGTCCTCCGGCGTCGTGGACGATGTCCGCGACTTCGGAAATCCGCCGCTCGAACACGCCGCACGTCGAGGGGTTGGTGGTCATGAGCCCCGCCGTGGCCGGCCCAACCGCGGCCTTCAGCGCCCCCAGGTCCACGTCGCCGTCCCGCCCCACGGCCACTTCGCGCACCGTGTAGCCACACATCGCCGCGGTGGCTGGGTTCGTGCCGTGGGCACCCTGGGGCACGAGAATCTCCCGCCGCGCATGGTCCCCGCGCGCGTCGTGATGGGCACGGATCATCGCGACCCCGGCGAACTCGCCCTGGGCGCCGGCCATCGGCGTCAGCGACACCGCCGGCATGCCCACGACGTCTTGCAGGATCTCCTGTAGGTCATGCAGGCATGCCAGGAATCCTTGGCTCAGCGACTCCGGCGCGAGGGGATGGCGTTCGAGGAATCCGCGCGCGCTCGCCGCCCGGTGTGCGCCCCGCGGGTTGTACTTCATGGTGCAGGAGCCCAGGGGGTAGAACTGGTTGTCGATGGAGTAGTTGGCCCGGGAGAGGTTCGTGTAGTGCCGCACGGCCTGCAATTCGGAGACTTCCGGCAGGGCGGGCGGGGTTTCGCGTAGCGCGTCCGCCGGAAGGTCGTCGACTAGTGCAGATGCCGGCATCTGTGCGCGGGCGGCGCGGCCGGGGCGGGAGAGGTCGAAGATCGTGCGCATCGATTCAGCGGACCCCGACTTCTCTGAGGGCATCGGCGAACCGCCGCATGTCGTCGTCGGTGCGCTTCTCGGTGGCGCACACCAGTAGGCCCTGGTCCAGGTCGGGGAAATAGGCCCCGAGAGCAAGGCCCGGGACGATGCCGCGCTCCGCCAGCGCCGCGACGACCTCCTCGGCCGGCCTTCCAACATCGAGCACGCACTCGTGGAAGAACGGCCCGTCGAAGCAGCGCGGCAACCCCAGCGTCTCCACCAACTCCCGCGTTCCGGCGTGGCAGGCCGCGGCGACGTTGCGCAGCCCCGCCGGCCCGAGCAGGCTCATGTACACCGTCGCCGCCGTAACGAGCAGCCCCTGGTTCGTGCAGATGTTGGAGGTTGCCTTCGCGCGGCGAATGTGTTGCTCCCTGGCCTGCAGCGTCAGGGTGAAGCCGGGCCGGCCATCGAGATCCTCGGTGCGGCCCACGATGCGGCCGGGCAACTGGCGCACCAGCGCCTGCCGGGCGCAGATGAAGCCGAACGACGGCCCGCCGGACGCCATCGGCACGCCGAGGGGCTGGCCATCGCCACAGACGATGTCCGCCCCGCCCGCGCCCCATTGCGACGGCGGCTTGAGCACCGCCAGGGAAGTTGGGTTGACGCAGGCCACCACCAGGGCTCCGAGCTCGCACGCCTCGTCCGTGAGCGCGTCCACGTTGTCGAGGAGCCCGAAGAAGTTCGGCTGCTGGAGCACCACCGCCACCGGCGGCGCGGGAAGCGCGGACAACGCTTCGGGATCGATCCGGCCGTCCGCGCCATGGGGCAGGGTCGCGATCTCGATGCCCTGGTTACGGACGATGGTGCGCGTCGCCGCCACGTAGAGGGGGTGGGCGTTGCCGGCGATGGCCACGATGCGCGGTCCGTTCCGGCGTGCCGCACGGCGATTGGCGCGGACGGCCATCAGGACGGCTTCCGCGAGCCCAGACCCGCCGTCGTAGACCGACGCGTTGCAGACATCCATGCCGGTGAGTTCCGCCATCATGGTCTGGAACTCGTAGATGAGTTGCAGGGTGCCCTGGCTCGCCTCCGCCTGATACGGCGTGTAGGCGGTCATGAACTCGCCGCGGCCGGCGATGTCCCACACCGCCGCCGGGATGTGGTGGTCGTACGATCCGGCGCCCAGGAAACACGGCCCGGTCTCGTCCCGCCGGGCGCGCTCGCCGAGTCGGCGGAGCATGTCCATCTCGGACAATCCCTCGCCGACGGCCTCAAGCGCCTCGGACCGCAACGCAGCCGGGATCTCGTCGAACAGCGACTCGATGTCGGGGACGCCGATGGCGGCCAGCATGGACGCCACGTCCGCGTCTGTGTGGGGGATGAACGGCATGGGTCAAGGTGCCCGCAACGCGGTGTAGTGTCCGGTAAGCGCGACGCCGGCGGCAAGTCCGGCGCGAGAGAGTTTGAGAGGATACGCGCCCGTCAGTCGTTCCGTGCGTCGTAGGCGTCGTCCAAGTCGTCGCCGTCTGCTAGATCGTCCCCCAGGTCCGGATCCAGATCGGCTTCATGCACCGCGTCGCAGAACTCCGCGTAGGCTGCGGCGTCCATCAGGTTCTCGAGCTCCGCGTCGTCCGCGGGTTCGATCGAGAACAGCCAGCCGTCGCCGTACGGATCTTGATTTACGAGTTCCGGCGCGTCCTCCAGGGCGTCGTTCACCGCCACGATGGTGCCGCTCACGGGCGCGTAGATGTCCGACGCCGCCTTGACCGACTCCACGACGCCGGTCTCCTCGGCCGCGCCCACCGAGCGGTCGAGGTCCGGCAGCTCGACGTAGACGACATCCCCGAGTTGGTCCTGCGCGAAGTCGGAGATGCCCACCAGGACGTTGCCGTCCTCATCGACGCGCGCCCACTCGTGGGTCTCCGCGTACGCAAGCTCGGTGGGACATTCGCTCATGCTTCGCCTCTCGCTCAAGGAGTTTTGGCCGCCGCAAGATCGCGATGCGTGCATCGACGCTGGCGGCGGTACGGCCGGGGCGCATTACTCTACCCGATAGGGCGTGATGCGAACCACCACCGGGCATCACTCGAACACGCGCTCTCCGTGACGTATGAAGGGCGGACGCACGAGACGGCCCGTGCGTGGTTCCCCAGTCCGCATTGCGATGCGTACCTCGCCCCGGGCCGCGCGGGGAACGCGTACGAGCCCGAGGCCGCACCGCAGTGTTGGCGAAAAGATGCCGCTCGTGACGACGCCCGCGCCGGCTTCCGTTTCCACCGCCATGCCCGGCCGCAGCACGCCCCGCTCTTCGAGCACGACGCCGGTCAGCTTCGCGTGGGTCTGGCTGCGACGCTGGGCTGACAGAGAGGCCCGTCCGACGAAATCCCGCTCCGGTGGCTCCCAAGCGATGGTCCACGCCATGTTCGACTCGAGGGGCGTCACCGATTCGTCCATGTCCTGGCCGTGGAGATTCAGGCCGGCTTCAAGCCGCAACGTGTCTCGCGCGCCCAGTCCGGCTGGTGTCACTCCGGCACGCTCCAAGTCCCGCCACAGCGGCTCCGCGGCATCCGCGGGCACCAGGACCTCAAGGCCGTCCTCGCCGGTGTAGCCGGTCCGGGCGATCATCCAGTCCCCGCTCTCCCGTGCCTCGAAGACGCCGAGTTGCCCCGCTTCGTCCCGGCCCGTGGCTTCGGTGAAACGCCCTGCGGCGTCCGGTCCCTGGACGGCGATCATCGCTAGGTCCGTCCGTTGGCGTAGGCGTACGTCGAACGGCTCGGCCAAGCCCGCCAACCACGCCAAGACCCGGTCTCGGGTCCCGGCATTCGAGACGACGCGGTAGCCGTCCGTACGCCGGTAGACGATCAGGTCGTCCACGACGCCTCCGGCCTCGTTGAGCACTGCGCCATAGAGTGCCTTGCCCTGGGCGGAGATGCGGGCCACGTCGTTCGCAACCGCCCGGCGCAGGAACGGTCCGGCGTCCGCGCCCGACACGTCCGTTACCGTCATGTGGGACACGTCGAACATGCCCGCGGCCTCGCGCACGGCGTGGTGCTCCGCCACCTGCGAACCGTAGTGGAGCGGCATCTCCCAGCCGGCGAAGGAGACCATGCGGGCACCGGCGCGGCGATGCGCGCCGAACAGGGGCGTGCGCCGGGCCATCCTCAGAGGGCGCGGCCGAGGATGCCTTGGCCCATGGCCTCGCGGATCAGCCAGCGCTTCGCCCCGGGGGCCGCGTCCAAGCCGCGTATGCCCACGTTGCGCAGCCAACGTCCCACGGGGCCACCGTATCCGTACGCGCCCCGCAACGCCGTCATCAGGGTGACCATGGCCTCCGCCCGGGCCCGGCGCCGCCGTGCGAATCCGCGCCAGAGGTTCGCCCGGCCGAGGTCCGGGGCACCTTCCGCCACCTCCACCAACCGCGCCGCTTCCTCGATGCCCAGATTGACGCCCTGGCCGGCCAATGGATGCACGGTGTGCGCCGCATCGCCGATGAGGAGCAGCCGGGGCCGCGGGTTGCAGTCGGGCACCAGACGCTGGGCCAGCGGGAAGGCGAAGCGGCGGTCCACGGCCTCGATGCGGCCGAGCGTCCCTTCCGAAGCCGCTTGAAGCGCCGCGGTGAACGCGTCGTCGTCCAGGGCGCCGAGCCGCTCGCAAGCGTTCCGGTCCCGGCTCCAGATCACGGCGGAGCAATGCGTGTCCGGCAAAGGCAGGAAGGCGAGCGGCCCGTGCGCATCGAACCGTTGCAGCGCCGTGTCTCCATGGCCGCGTTCCGTGCGCACCACCGTCGCGAGGGCCGCGTCGAAGTCGCCCCGGGGCAGGAGCTCCACCCCGGCCAAGCGCCGTACCTCCGATTCCCCGCCATCCGCCGCGATCACGAGCTTGGCGAACAGCATCTCGTCGCCGACGGATACGCGCATCGCGCCGGCGCCCTCGGAGAGGCCCGTCACCGCCCCGCAGCGCACGTCCACCTCCGCAAGGTCCTCGCACGCCCGCCACAGCGCCGCGCTCGCCGCGCCGACCTCCACCACGCTCGCGAGTGCATCGCATCCCGCCGTACGGCCATCGAAGTCGAGGTGCCCGGTGCCCGCTTCCTCCCAGACCCGCATGCGGCGAATGGGCGCGGCGCGCACGTCCAGCCCGAGGAAGGCGAGGCAGGCGGGCGTCAAGGCCACCGTTCGCACATCGAATCCCAATCGGCCCACCGTGGCAGTCGGGCGCCGCCGATCCACGAGCGCTACGCGGCGGCCGGCGCGGCCAAGGGCCCGGGCCGCCGTCGCGCCCACCAATCCCGCGCCTACCACGATGGCGTCATAGCCACTGTCAGCCATGCATCAGGGCCTCGATAACGTGGGTGGCCTTCGGTACGCCCGCCGGGCACTCTCCGACGATCATGTACTCCCGCGGTGAGATGCCCATTGCAGGTCTCTCGAGCATGAGCCGGGTGTCGCCGGCCCCGCCGCGCTTGGTCCGGCACCTTCACAAGAAGGCCAATTCACGCCACACTATCCGCACCCAAGGGCGATGTCGAGGGCGGGGCCTTGTCCGATCTCGCGGTGCTTGAGCAGCGGATCGATGAACTCATCGCGAAGGTCCACGCACTGAGCATGGAGAACCGCGCGCTCAAGGCCCAGCGTCAGGCCCTGACCGCCGAACGCGCCAAGCTGCTCGAGCGGAACGAGCGGGCGAGCAGCCAGGTCGACTCGATGATCGGCCGCCTGAAGGCCTTGGAGGAGGCGCCTTGAGCGAGCCGGTTACCGTCTCCGTCCAGATCCTCGGCAAGCCGTTCCAAGTGAGTTGCGCGGTACACGAAACCGAGCAGGTCACCGCCGCGGCCCGCCTGCTCGACGAGCGCATGAGCGAGATCCACGACAGTCGGAAGATCCTCGGCTTCGACCGCATCGCCGTGATGGCGGCGCTCAACATCGCCCACGACTACCTCGCTTCCCGAGACGACCACGACCGGACCTCCCACGCGGCCGGGGACAAGGTGGCGGAACTGACCGAGCGCGTGACGCGGGCGCTGGCCGAGGCCGAAGTCTGACCGACCGACGTGCGCCCCGGGGCGACTTGGGGCTTGCGTATTGCCCCGAACGGAGATTTACTGAGCCGCAAGTCTCCTGAGGTGTTCGCCAGCCGGTGTCGTCCTCGAACCGTTGAGATACCCAAGGGGGCTCCGCTGCGAGAGCCGTGCGCAAGCCCGGCGCGGTGCGGCGATGCCTAGGCACCGCCGTCCAATCGCCCCGGGAAGCCTTGTGCCCTCGCAAGAGTTCCCGCTCTGAACCGTGACGGTTCAGGGCAAACCAGGCAGCGGCGCCATCGGGAGACGGACCTTTTCGCGCGGCTTGCCGCAGCCGGGGGTGTGTGTCCGTGTCGCTACGCCAAGCACTGCGCGCCCGGCGGCGAGCGCTCTCCGAGGCCGACCAGCTGCGCCACGGCCTCCTCGTCTGCCGCTGGCTCTTCCGGTCCGCCCTCGTCCTGCGCGGACGCGTCGCGGCCTACGCCGCCTTCGACGGGGAACTCGACCTCTGGCCGTTCATCGCCCGGCACCCGCGCATCGCGCTTCCCATCGTCGAGTCGGCGACCCGCATGACCTTCCACCCGTTCCGCTACGGCGACGCCCTGCAAGGCAACCGCTTCGGCATCGCCGAGCCCCTGCCGGGCCGGCCGATCGCCCCCCTCGCCCTCTCCGCCGTATTGACGCCCCTCGTGGCCTTCAGCGATGACGGTGGCCGGATGGGCATGGGCGCGGGCTACTATGACCGGCGCTTTGCCGAGCCTTCAGCCGGGGAGCGCGAGGGGCCTGCCCCTCGCAACAAAGAGCCCCGGCCGGCCATGATCGGGGTGGCCCACGAGTTGCAGCGCGTCGAGCACCTGCCGCAACGGACTTGGGACGTGCCCCTCGATGCCGTCGTCACGGAACGGGGCTGGCGGTGTTTCACCGGGCGGGGGCGGGGCATGCAGCTATACTGAGCTCATGGCCGTCCGCAAGATCATTCGCATGGGGCATCCCAACCTGCGGCGGTCGGCCCGGCCCCTGTTGCCCGAAGAGCTCAAAAGCGAAGAACTACATCGGCTCGTCGGCGACATGATCGACACGCTGCACGATTACGGGGGCGTCGGGCTCGCGGCCCCCCAAGTCAACGAGGGCCTGCGGCTCGCCATCGTCGAGGTGCCCGGCGGCGCGACGCGGTACGGAGAACTCGCGCACACGCCTCTGACCGTCTGCGTCAATCCCGAGATCGAAGTTCTCGACCCGGCAAGCGCCGGCTACTGGGAGGGCTGCCTCTCCATACCGGGTCTGCGCGGCTGGGTCGAGCGTCCGCAGCAAATCCGGGTGCGGCATCTCGACCTCCGGGGCCGGGCGCGGGAGATCGAGGCGCGGGGGTTCCTCGCCACCGTGTTCCAACACGAGTTCGACCACCTGGACGGCCGGCTCTACGTCGATCACGTCAGCGATTCCACCCGCCTCGTGTTCGAGGACGAGTACGTCCGCTACATCCTGCCCCGCGAAGAAGCCGCGGCCGGCGGGGGGTAGCACTCGGGCTCGAAGGACGCGAGCGATGGACCGGGACCAGATCAAGGCCGCCGTCGCCCGGGCAGCGCTGGAGCTCATCAGGCCATGGCTCGCCAACGACACGGTGGTGGGGGTCGGAACCGGCAGCACGGCGAACTGCTTCATCGACGCCCTGGCCGAGGTCCGGCACACCTTCGACGCGGCGGTCTCAAGCTCGGACGCGTCCACGGAACGCCTGCGGGCCCGCGGCATCCACGTCATCGACCTGAACGCGTCGCCGGCCGTGGCCGTCTATGTGGATGGTGCGGACGAGGTGGATCCCTCCAAGGCGCTGATCAAGGGCGGCGGCGGCGCGTTGACCCGGGAGAAGATCGTCGCGGCGAGCGCGGATAAGTTCATCTGCATCGTGGACGACACCAAGCCCGTCGAACGCCTCGGCGGATTCCCCTTGCCCGTGGAGGTGGTCCCCATGGCCCGGGGCCTCGTCGCCCGGCGTCTGGCCGGCCTCGGGGGGCAGCCGGTCTACCGCCCAGGCTTCGTCACTGACAACGGCAACATCATCTTGGACGTACACGGACTGTCCATCTCGGACCCCGATGCGTTGGAGACCGAGATCAACGACCTCCCGGGCGTGGTCACGAACGGCATCTTCGCGGCGGAGCGGCCGGAGGTAGTGTTGGTGGGGACGGCCAGTGGCGTCGAGCAGCTGTAGCGGCTGCCGCCTTAGGCAGCCTCCATCTCCGGCCGATACTCCCCTAGCGTCGCCGCCCCGTTCAGGCGTGCCCGCAAGGCAAGTTGGCGTTGCGCCGACGCCACGTTGGCGGCGTCGCCGGCCCAAGCCTTGAGCGCCGGCTCCTGAAGGGCGCGGCCGTAGGAGAAGCTGAGCCGCCAGGGGAGGCTCGCGCCACCGGCGTTCATCGCATTCAGGTGCTCCGTCGATTGCACCGCCGTCTGGCCCCCGGAGAGGAACACCACGCCGGGCACCGCCGCGGGCACCGTGTTCCGCAGGCAAGCAACGGTCCGCTCCGCCACTTCGGCCACGGGTGCTTGCTCCGAGCAATCCTTCCCCGAGAGCACCATCGACGCCTTGAGGACCGTGCCCTCAAGATGCACGTCCTGCTCCGCCAACGCCCCGTAAAGCGCCCGGAGCGTCGCCCGCGTCGCCGCTTCGCAGGTGTCGATGTCGTGGCCGCCGTCCATTAGCACCTCCGGCTCCACGATCGGGACGATGCCGGCGTCCTGGCAAAGCGACGCATACAGCGCCAGGGAGTACATGTTGGCCTCGATGCAGGCGCTGCTCGGCAGCCCGTCGCCGATGGTGATGACGGCACGCCACTTCGCGAAACCCGCGCCGAGTGCCCGGTACTCGACGAGGCGGTCCAAGAGTCCGTCGAGCCCCAGGGTGAACTTCTCGCCGGGATGCAGCGGCATGTCCACCGTGCCCTTGTCCACCTTGATGCCCGGGATGCTGCCGTTCGCGGCGATGTGCTCGGGGAAGGCCGCGCCCGCGGCGGTCCGCTGCCGGATGGTCTCGTCGAAGAGGATGTAGCCAGACAGGTGTTCGGAGGAACCCTCGGCGGTGATGAGGAGTTCCCGGTACGCCCTGCGGTTCTCCTCGTTCGACTCGACGCCGATGGAGTCGAAGCGGCGCTTGCAGGTCGGGTGGCTCTCGTCCATCGCGAGGATGCCCCGACCCGGGGCGACCATCGCGTTCGCCGTCTCTTCGAGTATCTGCCGGTTCATCTCGGGGGCGCCTCCGCGTGCCGTCTAAGCATCCTTCGGAGTATAGCCTTGCCGTCGGCGCGAACGACCGCGACCAAGCTCAGGCCGAGGCGGTCCGATCCTCCACCAGCCTCCGTGCATACGGCAGCACCCCGGCCTCCCACTGCAGCCGCGCATGGGCGCAGCCGGCCGTCACGTCGCGGAAGATGCGCTGCAACTCCCGGCTCTCCTGTAGCTCCGTCCCGCCGGCGGCCTCGAACAGCCGCTGCGTCGCCCGGTTGCAGAGCCGTGCGGCGAACGCCGTGTCGCGCATGATTCGCATGGTGACGATCCCGTCCGGGGTGGGATTCGCGTCTAGGTCGTCCGCCGCCGCGAGCACCACCGCGCGCGCCGCGTCCACCTCGGCGCTGGCCTCCCCGATACGCAGGAGCGCACCCTCCGGGGCGGAACCGCCGATCTTCCGGGCGAACTCGCGCACCGCCGCCTGGGCACCGCCGATGACCGGCCCGACGATGACGAGGATCAGGAGCGCCATGTAGGGGACCATGATGCGGGAGAAGGGCATGAGCCGTTCCGCGGGCACGGGGACGTTCTCGCAGACCGCGTCTTTCGAGCCGGTCCCCCTCAGACCGATCACGTTCCAGCTCTCGTGATCGATCTCGCATTCGGACTTGCGCAGCAGCCCGAGGTGGGGCTCGCCGTCGGGTTGGGCGATGCCAAGCAGCAGCCAGTGGGCGTGGTCGCAGCCGGAGTTGAAGCTCCACCGGCCGCTCACGACCGCCCCGTCCTCCGTGATGGTCTCCGCGTGTCCCACCGGGCCCAGACTCGCGGACACCAGGGTCTTCGGATCGCTCCACACGGCCTGCCGTACGCGCTCGGGATAGCGGTCCACGACGTAGTTGTGCATCCCCCAGACGAAGTTGCACCAGCCCGTGGACATGCACCCCTCCGCCAGGATGCCGCACACGTCCACGAACTCGCGGATGGTGTACGGAGCGCCGTGCTTGAGCATCCGGGGCAGGTCCGCCCCCTGCAAGGCGGCGAGTACCTTGGGATGCAGGTGCCCGAGCCGCTCGGTCGCGGCGGCATGGTCCCGGGCGAGCGTCGCCACGGCCTCGGCACGCTCGCGCAGCGTGGGTGCCTCCTCCGCTTGCACTGGCAGGGCTACAGCTCGAGCGGCGTGCCCTGGGCCACCTTCTGGGGATCCTCGCGCCAGGCGTCCGACGTGTCGACGTAGACCTCCAGCATGTTCCCGTCGGGATCGCGGAAATACACCGACTGGGTCACCTCGTGGTCGGTCGTCCGCGTCTTGACCCCCGCCGCCTCCAGATGGTCCTTGGCCTCGCGCAGTTGGTCCAGGCTGTTGCCGATCTTGAACGCGACGTGCGCGAGGCCCGCCGCCTTGTCGCTCGCCCGCTCGGCGTCGGCACCGACGGAGGCGATGGCGAAGTCGTGATGATTGCCCATCGTGAAGAAGGCCATGTGCGGGTCCTCCATCCGCGCGCACAGGGTCATGCCGAGCACGTCGCGATAGAACGCTTCGGCCCGCGTCATGTCGCCGACCTTGATCACCATGTGGCCAAGTGATTCGATTCGCATGACCGCCCCCCGGCCTCATGCACGGAACCGCTGAAAGATTGCGGCGCTTGCAAAGGTGTTGTCAAATCGCCGCACGAGCTTACGCGCCATGCCCGACCTCAACCTCATCGCCCACCCCCTGACCGGCACCCCGTTCGGCGCCGCCCTGGATCTGTGCCTGATCCTCGCCGCCCTCTGCTGGGTGCTGTCGTTGCTGACGCGCGAGTACTCGTGGGTGGACCGGCTGTGGCAGATTGCTCCAGGGGTGTACTGCCTGATGGTGGCCGCCGACCTGGACTTCGAGTCGACCCGCGTAAACGTGATGACCGCGCTCGTCCTCCTCTGGGGCGCGCGGCTCACCTTCAACCTCGCGCGCAAGGGCGGGTTCCGCGTGGGCATGGAGGACTATCGGTGGACGCCCGTCCGCGAGAAGTTCGGGCCGGTCGGCTTCCAGATCCTGAACGTCGTGTTCGTCGCGGTGGGGCAGATGCTGCTGATCTGGTGGTTCACCTCCCCGATACATCAGGCTTGGACGTTCCAGGAGGTGCCGCTGAACGGGCTCGACCTCCTCGCCATCGTCCTGTTCGCCACGTTCCTGGTGGGCGAAACGGTCGCCGACGAGCAGATGTGGCGCTTCCAGCAGGACAAGAAGCGAAAGATGGAGGCCGGCGAGACCATCACCGAACCGTTCATGCGGACGGGACTCTTCCGCTATTGCCGCCATCCCAACTACCTCTGCGAGATGGGCATGTGGGCCGTGTTCTACCTGTTCGCCGTCGCGGCGTCCGGCGCGTGGTTCCACTGGACCGGCTTGGGGTTCCTGCTGCTCTACGCGCTCTTCGCCGGCTCCATCCCGCTGGGCGAATCAATTTCGGCCAGCCGCTATCCGTCCTACGGCGACTACCGCGCGACCACCCGGTGCCTGATACCGATCCCGCGCCGACGGGCGGAGCCCGCCGGTTGAGGCCCACGTCCCGGCTCGATCCCGCCCGCGCCGCATGATCGTCTCGCACCGGCACCGCTTCATCTTCTTCGCGGTGCCGCGCACGGGGACGCACGCGATCAGGACGGCCCTGCGCGATTGCCTGGGTCCCGACGATTGGGAGCAGCAGTCGCTCACGGAACGCGTCCACCTACCCGTCCCGGCCCTTGCGAGAGTCGGCCACGGGCACATCACCTTCAAGCAGGTGCACGCGTGCCTGCCCGAAGCCGTGTGGCGCGACTACTTCAAGTTCGCCTGCGTGCGCGACCCCTACGCCCGTTTCGTATCCGCCTGCGCCATGCTGAACAAGCGCAATCCGGACTACGGGAGCGACGAAACCGGCTTCATGAAACGCGCGCTCCGCGTGCGGCGTTTTCGCGAACGGGCCTTGGTGCGGCCCCAGTGGGACATGCTCGCCAACGAGCGGGGCGAGCTTGGGATGGACTTCGTTGGGCGCTACGAAACGCTCCAACGGTCCTTCGACGAGGCTTGCCGGCGCATCGGCATCGCGACATCCCCGCTGTCGCGCAGCAACGCCACGGAACACGGCGCGCACGCGGACTACTACGACGCCGAACTCCTCGGCGTCGTGACGGAGTTCTACGGGCGCGACTTCGACGCCTTCGGATACGACCGGGCCGCTTCCCCGAAGGCCCTCCGTTGCGCCTGAGCAAGCCCTTCATCCGCCTGCCGTTCCGCTTCGACGCGGAGCGCCTCGCCGCCGAGGCGGGACAGTTCAGCGCGGAAACGTGGATGGCGCATCCGAGCGGCCTGCCCGGGAACTCCGCCATCGCGCTGATCTCCAGCGGCGGCACCGACAACGACTCCTTCGAGGGAGAGAAGCAGCCGACGCCCCATCTCGACGCCTGTCCCTACATGCGCCAGGTGATGGCGAGCTTCGGCGAGGTGCTGTCCCGCTCGCGGCTGATGAAGCTCGACGCCGGGGCCGAGGTCCGCCTGCACGTCGACTTCAACTACCACTGGTTCAGCCGCGTGCGCATCCACATTCCCGTCGTCACCGACCCGGAAGTGACCTTCCATTGCGGGCCGGAGCGGCTCCACATGGCGGCCGGCGAATGCTGGATCTTCGACTCCTGGCGCCGCCACCGGGTCGTGAATGCGAGCGCCCGGCATCGCATTCACCTCGTCATCGACACCTGCGGTTCCTCGCGCTTCTGGGACCTCGTGCGCGGTGTGGAGGACGCCGATCCCGCCGCCACCGGGGAGCGGGCGCAACTGGTCCCGTTCGAGCCCGGCACACCGGCGGCGCTCAGGACGGAGCGCTTCGCGAGCCTCCCGGTCATGGCACCGGGGGAGTGCACGGCGCTGATCGAAGACCTGATCGCGGACTTCTCCGCCCATCCGGACAACCCCCCCGAACTAGTGGCCTCCTACGCCGTCTGGATGCGCGGCTTCGCCCAGGACTGGCGGGAGACGTGGCTGCTCCATGGGCACCGGCCCGAGGGCGTGCCCCACTACCAAGCCCTGATCGAGAAGGCGCGCGCCCGGCTGCATCCGGACATGCGGGCGCTGACCGTGCGCAGCAATCGCATCGGGGTGAACGCGATCTTCGTGCAGCGCGTCCTGAACGCGGCGTTGGCGCCGGACGCACGGATGGAGTGAACGGACCCGCCGCTCAGTCGACGCCGTATCGCCGCCGCACGTCCTCGCCGAGCGCCTCCTTCAACGGCCCCAGCCAAGGCTCATAGTGCCGCCACTGTTCTAGGCCCGAGCGGTAGATCGGTTGGCGCACCTGTTCCGAACTTGGCGTGCGGATGCTGCGTTCCGTCCGGTGGTAGTCCACGCAGGCCTGCTCGAAGGGGAGGCCGCAGAACTCGAGGATGCGGCGCACCTGGCCTTCGAGATCGTCCACCACCTCTTCGTGCTGAACGCGCAGCACGAACCCGGGCAGCACCTGGTCCCAATGGTCCATCAGGCGCACGTACTGCCGGTAGTAGTTGCCGATCTCCGTGAGTCCGTAGGAGAACTCCTGGCCCTCCCCGAACAACTGCTTGTAGCCGCTGAAGCAACACGCCATGGGGTGGCGGCGGGCGTCTATCACCTTGGCGTTGGGCAGGATCAACCGGATGAGCCCGACGTGGAAGAAGTTGTTGGGCATCTTGTCGACGAAGAATGGCGCGTCGCCCCGGTACGCCCGCGTGTCCTGGAGGAACTGCTCGCCGAAGCGGTGGAAGTAGTCGTCCTCGAGCTCCGCGAGGATGCGGGGATAGCGGGGGCTTTCTCCAGGGGCGTCCCGGCCACGCAGGCGCTTGGCGAGGTTCAGGATGTTGTGTAGTTCCATCGTGCCATCGACGGCGCTGTGCGAGGAGAGGATCTGCTCCAGCAGGGTCGAGCCCGAGCGCGGCAGGCCGACGACGAAGATCGGATCCGGGGCGTCGCAGCCGAGCCCCTCCCGGCGGGCGAACAACTCGGCGGTGCAGGTTTCGATCTGTCCCTCGATGCGCACGCTCAGGTGCTCGGCGCTGTGGTAGGTGGAGGGCTGCTTGAGCGCATTGCCCCGGCGGTAGCGCTCGAAGGACCGTTCGTAGTCTCCCCTTCCCTCCCAGGCGTCGCCGAGCGCGAAGCAAAGCTGGATGCGGTCGTTCTCTCCGGTCGACGCATCCCCGGCCAGCGCCTCCATGCGAGCGAGTTCCTCGTCGCCGAACTCGTAGGACTTGGTGTTGGCGAGGCTCCAATATGCATCGCCATGATCGGGCTTGATGCCATACGCCCGTTGGTACAGCGCCACCGCCCGGTCGAGGTCGCCCTCCGCCTTGTGGACGTGGGCGAGGGACACGGGATGGAAGTGGTTGTCGGGATGCCGCTCCATGAGCCGCTCGTACCCCGCGATGGCGTCCGCGTTGCGCCCGACCCCCGCGCACGCCGCGGCGTGGAGCGCGGTGACGTTGTCCTCGTCGGCGGGCCGGAGCAGGCTCCGCTCCGCGCCCGCGCCCGCGCCCGCGCCCGTCCCGGCCTCCGAAGGGCCTTCCCGCACCTCGGCGAGCAGCTTCTCGGCCTCGGCGTGCGCCCGGGCGAACTTCTGCATGCGCATCAGGATGTTGACGTATTGCAGGCGCGCATGGCGATGGGTGGGGTGGAACTCCACGCAGCTCTCCAAGAGGAACTCGGCCTCGTCGTAGGCCCGGTTGCGCGTCGCGATCTCGGCCAAAAGCCGCATGCCCTCCGCATGGGTCTTGTTCGACTGGAGGAAGCGCTTGCAGAGCCGTTCCGCATCGGCGAGGCGGTCCTCGGAGAGGAGGCTGACCACCGCGAGCAGTTCCACCGGCAGCGTCTCCAGGAAGGCGATCTGATCCGTCACCTCCGCCAGGCGCGCCGTGTTCCCGGCGTCGTGGTAGAGCTTGGCCAGGCACTTCCAGCTATTGATCAGGCCTGGGTCGGCGGTGATCGCCCGCTCGAACGCCGCCCCGGCGCGGGAGAAGTTCTTCAGCGCGATGTAGTTGTAGCCCACCTCCTGATGCGCCCGACCGAAGTCCGGGCGGGCGTCGAGGAGGGTCGAGAGCGTATCGAGCGCCAGGGGCCAGCGATGCTGGTGGCGGCGGGCCACGGCGAGGGCGTAGCGGGCCTCGAAGTGGTCGGGCGCCCCGGCGAGCACCTCCTCCATCAGCCCCGCGGCCGCATCGGGCGCACCCTCGCCGAGCAGCCGCTGTGCCTCGCGAACCCTCGCCTCCGTTTCAGACACGCCCGCCCCAAGTCCTAACGACTAGGGAACCTGTCTACACCCACCACGAGTTGCGAAGCAACTCGCACGCCACGCGAAGCGTGACGCCTATTCCATCTCGTACGAGAACCGCAGCCCGTAGCTACGCGGCCGTTGCACCGTCACGTACGGTGTGTAGTGGCCCGCGATCTGCATGATCGGCGCGTCCTCGTCGCCCAGGTTGTCCACGAAGAACTCCGCCCGCCAGCCGTCGCGCTCGACGCCGAAGGAGACGTTGATCGTCGTCGCGTCCGGGTTCACGAAACGCGTGTTGTGGGGGAGGCGCATGCCCCCCGACCCATCGGGAATCTCGATCACGCCGTAGGTGCCGCCCTCGCGCTGCATGTCGAGGCCCGAATAGCGTCCCGAGTGGCGGAACAGCGTGTCGTCCATGAACTCGGCGCTGCCGACGATGCCGGAAACGCTCTCGCCCCGGTAGTTCAGGCTGGCGTGAACGTACGCGTTCGCCTGAAGTGCATCGAGCGGGAAGTCGTAGCGGGCACGCAGGTTGCCGGCGAACTCCGGCGCGAGGGGCAGCTCGCTGCCCACCGGCACCGCGATGCCCTGCAACTGCGCGTTCAGGCGCGTCAACTCCGTATCGAGGATGCTGAAGGCCCCGGCGATGGTCAGCCGGTCCGTGGCGGCCCACATGAAGTCCACGTCGAGCCCCTGGCTCTCGGCGTCCCCGATGTTCTCGATGAAGTACAGGAAGGCCACGTTCGACGGGTCGAAGCGCGACACCTGTAGTTCGTCGATGCTGGTCTGGTAGTAGGTCGCGTTCACCCGGAGCGTGCCGTACAGGAACTCGCTCTTCATGCCGAGCTCGAAGCTCGACAGCTCGTCCGTCACGGCCACCGCCGGCACGACGTAGTTCTGGTAGACCCCGCTCTGATTCGTCGAGAGCTGCCCGGCGTTCCGGTTGGCCGTGGCCGGGCGGTACCCCTCGGAGTACGTCGCGAAGACCAGGATGTCGTTCGTCGGCAGCCAACTGACCGACGCCTTGATGATGGTGTCGCTCTCGTTGATGGCGCCGTCGGACTCGAGGTCCCCCAGGTCGAGGTGGCCATTCTGGATGGCGGCCAGGGTCGCCGCGTTGCTCCCGCCGCCCCGGAACATGTCCCGCACCCCGTTCGGGGCCTTCGCGTTCAGGATCACGCTGTCGTCGCCGCTCGACTTGTACTCGCCGAGGGTCTCCAGGCGCGCCGTCACGTCGTTGCTGAACGCGTGGCTGTTGCAGCGGCCATCCGCGGTGCGGACCGAGTTGCCGAAGCCCTGCGGCGCGGTGCCGTAGCGGCAGCCGAAGGAGAAGTTGGCGGCGCCCTGCAATTGCGTCGTCAGGTCGTAGTAGCGCGCGCTCAGCGACACGGACCACTGCTCGGAGAGGTCGAAGGCGATCTCGCCGAAGAAGGCCTCCTCCTCCTCCGTGCGGGTGAAGTCGTTGAAGAACACCGTGAACGGCGATCGCGGGCCGGACGAGTTGATGCCCTTGGTGGGCACGGCGGTGTTGCCGAGCAGGAAGCCGTCGCCGGAGTTGTCGTTGTAATAGCTGCTGACGTGCTCCCCGAAGGCCGCGTTCGCCGACGCGTACTGGAAGTCGCCGATGTGGTTGGTCTCCACGTCGTTCAAGTACACGCCGCCGAGGAAGCGCAGGCGCCGGCTCGGGTCCGTCGAGATCCGGAACTCGTGGGTGGTCCGCTCGTTGTCGGTGGCTTCCGTGTACTGCTTCAGCGGGTCGTAGCAATTGTTGACGTCCGTCGCGTCGTAGATGTTGCCGCTGCACAGGTAGTACGTGATGTAGCCGCCGCCGTTGTTATAGTGGGTGTAGTCGATGATGCTGTCCACGTCCCGGTTGAGGTAGCCCCCGGCGTAGATCAGGTCGAGATTCCCGATGCGGCCACCGATGGTCCATGCCGTCAGGCCGAACTCGTCCCGGTTGTAGTCCGGGGTGTAGGTCTGGGCCGCGTAGTCCTGGTCGAGGCTCGTGTCCACGAGGAAGGATCCCTCGGCCTCCAGCGTCTGCGCCGTGTGCTGCAGCAGCACGTCCCAGTTGTCGTTGACGGACCAGGCGAGGCTGAACCGTCCGCCCCGGTAGGAGGCCTCGTTCCAGTCGTCCTGCACCAGGGCGTCGTTGCGCACGCTCATGACGGAGTCGGGCGGACGCTGCCCCACGCGGTCCGCCCGCGCCTGCGTCATCGGGGGGCCGTATCCCGCGGCGTTGTTGCGGTCGATCACCTCGCCACTCGGCGTGAAGGTGCCGGGTACGTTGTCGATCCAGCCGCCCTGGTTGTCGTTGTAGACGACGACCCGCGCGGCGAGGGCGTCCGAGAGCGGCACGTTCAGCCATGCGTCCCCGGCCGTGCTGTCGGCGCCGTCGGTGGTCGAGGCGAACTTGGCGTTGAAGCCGGCGCCGAACTGGCCGTGGTCGGGCTTGCGGGTGATGAGCCGGAGGTTGCCGGACTGCGAACTGGCCCCGAACAAGGTGCCCTGGGGCCCGGAGAGGACTTCGATCCGCTCGAGGTCCACGGCGTAGACATCGAGGTTGCGCCCCCCGAGGGACACCGGCAGCTCGTCCACGTAGAGGGCGACGCCGGGCGCGGAGCCCTGGGCGGCGGTGATCGTGACGCCCGACTGCTCCGTCGCGCTGCCGCGAATGTAGAGCTCCTTCTTGCCCGGGCCGTTGCCGGTGCCGACCACGTTGGGCAGGTACTCCACGTACTCGTCGAAGGTCTCGACGCCGAGGTCCCGCACCGTGTCGCCGGTGACGGCCTGCACGGACACGGCCACGTCCTGGGCGCTCGCCTCGCGTTTCGTGGCGGTCACCACGATCTCCTCGAGTTCCGCCGCGGACGCGGCACCCATGCCCGCGAGCGCCGCCGAGATGGCGAGTCCGAGAGGCTTGCGCCTCACCATCGCGATCCGGCCATGGTTCGGCCCCGGCCGCTTCCCGTTCTTGTTCCGTTTTGCCTGCATCGGACCACTTCCTCCTCGACGGATGCATGCGCATTTGCGGCCCAAATAGCATTACGTGCACCCAAAAGCAAACCCGGTTCGGGGCATTCCGGCACTGCCCCGCAACGTTCATGGGCCGTTGTCCGAAAGGGACAAAAGCGCGAAACTCGGGGCATCGTTCGAGCGGTCAGCGCGCCACACAGATGCCCACCGACGCACCTCCCAAGCCGCGTGACGACGAGCCCGCCCCGATCGGGTTTCTGATGACGCCCGACTACACGATGGTCACGCTGGCGAGCGCGATCGCGGTGTTGCGCATGGCCAATCGGTTGAGCGGGGAGCAGCTTTATCGCTGGACGTGCGTCACCCTGGACGGGGCGCCGGTCACCTCCAGCGATGGTCTCGAGATCGTCCCCCGGGGGGACCTCGCGGCGCTCGGCCGGGCGGACATCCTGTTCGTCTGCGGCGGCTACAACGTCGAGCGGCACTGCGACCGGCGGCTGCTCCTGGCGCTGCGGAGCGTCGCGAGCCGGGGCGTGCCCCTGGGCGCACTCTGCACCGGCGCGCACTTCCTCGCCGCGGCGGGGCTGCTCGACGGCTACCGCTGCGCGATCCATTGGGAGAACACGGCCAGCATGCGCGAGCGATTCCCCCGCGTACAAGTGTCTTCAAGGCTTTTCGAGATCGACCGGGACCGCTACACGTGCTCCGGCGGCATCAGTTCCATCGACCTGATGCTGCACGTCGTCGCGGCCTCCCACGGCGCCCAGTTGGCCCGGGACATCTCCGAGCAGTTCATCGTGGAGCGCATCCGCACCGAACAGGACGCGCAGCGCACGCCGTTGCACGCCATGCCCGGGGCCGCGAACCACGAGAAGCTGGTGGACGCCGTCGCGTTGATGGAAGCGAACATCGACGAACCGCTCACCCTTACCGAGGTCGCCAGCTACGTCGGCGTCTCGCCCCGGCAGCTCGAGCGCCTGTTCCGGGATCACCTCAAGGCCACGCCCTCCCGGTACTACCTGAACGTGCGTCTGGCCCACGCCCGGCTGCTGCTGTTGCAGACCGGCATGCCCGTTACGCGCATCGCGTCGCGCTGTGGATTCTCCACGTCGGCGCGCTTCGCGAAGTCGTACCTCGGCAGGTACGGCAGACGCCCCTCGGACGAACGCCGCGCCACCGCGTGAGAAGCCCGGAAGGGGCCGAAAAACCGCCCTTCCGGGCGTGTCGTTTTTCGACCATTCGGCGTCGCCTTTGGAGCGCACCGCCGACGGCGAGTTCGGGCAATCTTTCGGCGCGCCGGCGACCCGTCCGGCACACGGGAGCGCCCCCATGAAGAACCCCACGAAGAACAACGGAACGATTTCCCCGGGCCGTCTGAGCCAGTGCGCCAGCGTCGATCAGTCGGATCGCCACGTACCGATCAATCTCCGGCAGTCCGGCCCGACGCCCGTCGGCCTGCTCATTTCGACCCGGGTGCGCAAGTCCCCCTACTGGCACCTGTCGATGGAGGCCGGCTGCTGGCGGGCCACCGTCTACAACCGCGTCTACCACCCGCGCGGCTACGTCCGGCCCGAGGACGGCGGGGCGATGGTCGAATACGACGCCCTGGTCAACCACGTCACCCTCTGGAACGTCGCCGTCGAGCGGCAGATCCAGGTGAAGGGGCCGGACGCCGAAGCGTTCGTCAACCACGTCATCACCCGCAACGCGGCCCGCATCGAGCCGATGCACGCGAAGTACGTCATCCTGTGCAACGAGGACGGCGGCGTGCTGAACGACCCGGTCCTGCTCCGCGTGGCGGAGGACGAGTTCTGGTTCTCCCTCGCCGACAGCGACATCGAGATGTGGCTGCGCGGGGTGAACCTGGGGCTCCGCTGCAACGTCTCCATCGCGGAGATCGACGTGGCGCCGGTGCAGATCCAGGGGCCGAAGTCCGAGGACCTGATGGTGGACCTCTTCGGCGAGCGCGTGCGGGACATTCCCTACTATGGCCTGCTCGAAGGACAGGTGAACGGCCGCGACGTCATCGTCTCGCAGACCGGGTTCACCGGGGAGAAGGGCTACGAGATCTACCTGAAGGACGCGACGCTGTACGCCGAGGACCTCTGGTACGGCGTGCTCGAGGCCGGCGAGCGTCACCAGCTCATGGTCACCGCCCCGGCCCACCACCGGCGCATCGCGGCGGGCATCCTTTCTTGGGGGCAGGATCTCGATCAGGAGACCCTGCCCTTCCAATGCAATCTCGGCTATCAGGTCCCGCGCAAGAAGCAGGCGGATTACGTGGGCAAGGCGGCGCTGGAGGAGGCCCGCCGCGCCATCGACGCCGGCTCCCCGCCGTTCCGCAACGTGCTGGTCGGCCTCGTCCTCGGCGGCAAGCCGGTGACCGACTACGCCAACGACTTCTGGCTGATCTCCGGCCGGGACGGCGGCGATCCCGTGGGCTATGTCACGTCCCCGTGGTTCTCGCCGGAGCTTGAGACCAACATCGCCCTCGGCTACGTGCCGTGGGAGATGCGCGCCGTCGGCACCGAACTGCGCGTGCATCTGCCGGAGGAATACGCGGACGCGGCGGGCGAGGCCGCGCCCGCCGAAGTGGTGGACGTGCCGTTCCGGCCCTCGGTCAATCCGAACGTGCGCGAGCGCGCGCGCGACGCCGGCCGGGACAGCGTGGACTGACCGCCATGAGCGCCTTCCGCAACAGCCTGGCGACGACCGCCGAGGCCGACCTGCTCGAAGCGGTCGCGGCCTTGGCGGCCGACGCCTCCGTGGAACTCTCGCCGCGCCAACTCGACGCCGGCGGGCCCCTCCTCGACCACTTGCCCGAAGGCACGACCGTCTACGTGCCGTTCGTGCCGGGGGCGCGGTGGCGCCATACCTCCGAGGCGTGCCGGCGCTTGCGCGCGGCCGGCATGTCGCCGGTGCCGCACCTGCCGGCCCGGCAGCTCGCGTCCGCATCGCAACTCGACGACTGGCTGGCGGAGTTGGTCAAGGCGGAGGTGCATGAACTCATGCTCGTGGCGGGAGACCGCCGCCGCCCGGCCGGGCCGTACCGAGACACCCTCGACGTGCTCGATTCCGGGCGGCTCGTGGACCGGGGGTTTCTGCGCATCGGCGTGACCGGGTATCCGGAAGGCCATCCGCTCGTGCCGGCCGCGGGCCTCGAGACGGCGCTCGCCCGGAAGGTGGAGTACGCCGCGGCGACCGGGACGGACATGTGGATCACGACGCAGTTCACGTTCGCGTCGGAGCACGCCATCGGGTGGCTGGACGCCATGGCCAGGCGCGGTTGTCCGCTGCCCGTGCGCATCGGACTGCCCGGCCCCGCCCGTCTGCGCACGTTGCTGGCCTTCGCCGCCCGCTGTGGCGTCACCGCGTCGGCACGCATGCTGACGCGGCGGCCGAGCATCGTGCGGCTCCTGCAACGGTGGACGCCCGACGCCGTGGTACACGAATTGGCCCAGTATCGAACCGCACACCCGCACGGGTCCTTCGCCGGGATCCACCTGTTCACGTTCGGCGGGCTGCCGCGTACCGCGCGCTGGCTGCGCGAACTGCGCGCCGGCGGGACACCGATCCGCAAGGGCCGTGCGAGCCCCGGCGCGGTGGTGCCCGCGCGGGCCGGTCCGGTCGTGCCGTTGCCGACGGCCCAGGAAACGCGGGACGACGTCGCGTCCGAAGCGGCTCCCGACGCCGAGACGCCGCCATCCCCCATCGTGCCGCTCGCCGAGGAGCGGCTTGGTCTGCCCGCCCTCGGGCTCACGCCCTACGGCCACTACAAGGCGAAGCTATCCCTCGACGCGATCCGCCGCGCCGGGGCGGACGCGACGGGCGGGAAGCTCGTGTTGGTCACCGCCATGTCGCCCACGCCGGCCGGCGAGGGCAAGACCACCACCAGCATCGGTCTGGCCGACGCCTTGAACCTGCTCGGGGCGCGGGCGACGGTCTGTCTGCGGGAGCCCTCCCTCGGCCCCTGTTTCGGCATGAAGGGCGGCGCGGCGGGCGGCGGCAAGGCCCAGGTGGTGCCGGCGGCCGACATCAACCTGCACTTCAACGGCGACCTGCACGCCGTCTCCGCCGCGCACAACCTCCTCGCGGCGGTGCTCGACAACCATGTCTACTGGAACGGCGCGCTCGACATCGACCCGGATACGATCTCCTGGCGTCGCGTGCTCGACCTGAACGACCGGGCGCTGCGCGACGTGGAGCTCCGGCCGGGGCGCGGCATCCGGCGCGAGGCGGGCTTCGACATCACGGCGGCCAGCGAGGTCATGGCCGTGCTTTGCCTGGCCCGCGACCACGCCGACCTACAGCGGCGCCTGGGCGAGATCGTCGTCGCCGAGACCCGTGGCGGCGCGCCCGTGCGTGCCCGCGACCTCGGCGTGGACGGCGCCATGACCGCCCTGCTGCACGACGCCCTGCAACCCAACCTGGTGCAGACCCTCGAAGGCAATCCCGCGTTCGTACACGGCGGCCCATTCGCGAACATCGCCCACGGCTGCAGCTCCGTGGCGGCCACGCGGGCCGCGCTCGCGCTGTCCGACGTCGTCGTCACCGAAGCCGGCTTCGGCGCAGACCTGGGCGCGGAGAAGTTCCTGGACATCAAGTGCCGGCAGTCCGGCCTCCGGCCCGACGCCGTGGTGCTCGTCTGCACCGTTCGCGCGCTCAAGATGCACGCCGGCGTGCCCCGCTCCCGGCTGGCCGAGCCCGATCCCGACGCCGTTCGCGCCGGTGCGCCGAATCTCCTGCGGCACATCGAGAACCTGCGGCGCTTCGGCATGGTGCCGGTGGTGGCCATCAACCGCTTCGCCGACGACACCGCCGCCGAGCTGGAAGCCATCGAGGTCATCGCCGCCGAGCGCGGCGTCCCCTGCGTGGCGGCGAACCCGTGGGGGGAGGGTGGCCGAGGCACCACCGATCTGGCCCGGCTCGTGCTCGAGCGCGTCCAACGTCCGGGGACGGTCGAGTTGCTCTACCCCGAAGCCCTGCCCCTGCGCCAGAAGATCGAGGCCGTCGCGACCGGCATCCACGGCGCGCGCGAGGTGTCCTTCGCGCCGGCGGCCGTGCGTCAACTGGAGCGCTTCGAGCGCTTCGGCCATGGCCATCTACCCGTCTGTATCGCCAAGACGCAATACAGCTTCTCGGCAGATCCGAAGGCGCTCGGCGCGCCGGCCGGACATGTACTGCCCGTGCGGGAGGTGCGCCTTTGCGCGGGTGCGGGGTTCGTGGTCGCCGTCTGCGGCGAGATCGTCACCATGCCCGGCCTGCCGCGCCGACCCGCGGCCCTGGACATCGGGGTGGACGCATGGGGCCGGGTCACCGGACTGTAGCCGAGCGCGGCGCGGGGCCGGCCCCGCCGCGCCGCCCGGCCCGAGCGGAAGTCCGTTTCGAACGCCGGGCCCCGGGGTCGCCGCCGCAGCGCTTGAGCGAAGCGCTGTTCGATGGCCGGCTGCTGGTCTTCGACGACCTGCCCGCGGTGCGGTCGCTGATGCAGAGCGCGCGCGCCATCGTGGAGCGCATCTTCGAGACCGACGATCCTCCCAGCGCGGAGACCCGCTTGTCGGCCGACGCCTTTCGCCGCTTGGCGCTGCGGGCGCGCAAGGCCATTGGCGACGACCTGGCGGTGGCGTCGCATTGGGGCGACGCCCTCGCGACGGTCGGCTATCCGCCCGAAGACACCTGGCTCGACCGCATCCGGCTGCGGGTGGTGCCCTCGCGAACCGACATCGGCCACCCCCGGCTACAAACGCTCGCGCCCCATAGGGACACCTGGGGGTCCGGCATCGCCGCCCAGATCAACTGGTGGTTGCCCCTCTATCCCGTGACGGACACGCGGACGATGCTCGTATGGCCGGAAGCCTTCCGCAGCCCGGTCGCGAACGATAGCGCGGACTGGAGCTTCGAGGCGTTTCGCGCCGCGGGCCCAGGCAACTACCCCCTGCTGGCCGCCGCCCGGGAGCGTCCCCCCGGACCCGCGGTGCCGGTGTCGATCACCCCCGGGCAACTGTTGGCCTTCTCCGCCGCCCATGTGCACGGCGGCGTCAGCGATGCTTCCGGCATCACGCGGTTCGGCATCGACACGCGTACGGTGTGGGAACCGGATCGCCAGTCGAAGCGGGGCGCGCCGAACGTGGACTGTGGCGCCCGCGCCGAGATGTGGCGCTGGTACAGTGCGCCCGAACGGCAAGCGTCCGGGGAACGGGCATGACGCAACACGCCCGCGCGGTGGTGATCGGCGGCGGCGTCGTCGGGGTCGCCACCCTGTACCACCTCGCCCGCAAGGGCTGGGGGGACTCCGTGCTGTTCGAGCGCAAGGAGCTGACCTCCGGCTCGACCTGGCACGCCGCCGGCCTCCTGCCCCTGTTCAACATGAGCTACTCGGTGGGCCAGATCCACAAGTACTCCGTGCGGCTCTACCGCGAGCTGGAGGAGGAAACGGGGCAGGACGTCGGGTTGCGCACCGTCGGCAACATCCGCCTCGCGATGACGCCGGACCGCATGGACGAATACCGCCAGTACGCCGGGGTGGCGCGCACCATCGGGGTGAACGTCGAGTTCCTCACGCCCGAGGAAGTCCACGACCTCTGGCCCCTGGCCGTCACCGACGGGTTGCTCGGGGCCATCCGGCACCCGGACGACGGCTACATCCAGCCGGCGGAACTCACCCAGGCCCTCGCCAGGGGCGCCCGCCAGGCCGGCGCCGTCATCCGCCGGCAGACGTGCGTCACGGGCATCGAACGCACCCGCGCCGGCGAGTGGCTCGTGCGCACGGACCAGGGGGACTGGCTGGCCGAACACATCGTCTCGGCCACCGGCAACTTCGCGCGTCGCACCGGCGCGATGGTTGGCCTCGACATCCCGGTGCTGCCGGTCCAGCACCAATACATCGTCACCGAGGCCCACGCGGACATCCAGGACCGCCATCGGCGCGGCCTCCCCGAGATGGGCGTGCTGCGCGAATCCGACGGCTCCTGGTACATGCGGGAGGAGGCCGGGGGGCTGTTGCTCGGGCCCTACGAGCAAGGGGCGCCGGCCTGCTACGTCGACGGACCGCATCCCGAGAGCGAGTATGAACTCTTCAATGGTGACCTCGACCGGCTCATGCCGCACATCGAGTCCGCGGTCCACCGGGTGCCGGCCTTCGGGGAACTCGGCATCAAGCGCGTCTACAACGGCGCGATCGCGTACACGCCGGACGGCAGCCCCATCGTCGGACCCGCCTGGGACCTCCCGAACTTCTGGCTGAACGAAGGCCATAGCTTCGGCATCACGGCGGCGGCCGGGGCGGGCTGGCAACTCGCCGAGTGGATCGTGGAGGGCGCCCCCACCATCGACATGCTCGGCGTCGATCCCCGGCGCTTCGGCGACTACGCCACCGGGGCCTACCTCAAGGCCAAGAACGAGGAGGCCTACGCCAACGTCTTCACCGTGCACTACCCCGACGAGGAGCGTCCCGCCGCGCGGCCCCTGCGCACCGCGCCCTGTTACGGACGCATGCGCGAACTCGGGGCCGTGTTCGGGCAGAAGTTCGGCTGGGAGCGCCCCAACTGGTTCGCCCCGGAGGGCGTGGCGCGGGAGGACCATTGGTCGTTTCGCCGCAGCCGCTGGTTCGAACACGTCGGCAACGAGTGCCGCAACGTCCGCGACAACGTGGGCGTGCAGGACATGACGGCCTTCGCACAGGCCCGGGTCAGCGGCCCCGGCGCGGCGGCGTTCCTCGACGGCCTGGTGGCCAACCGCCTCCCCCGTCAGGGCCGCGTCGGACTCTGTCACGCCCTGGACCAGCGCGGCGGCGTGCATTCCGAGTTCACCATCCACCGCGAGGCGTCCGACCGATTCTACCTCGTCTCCGCCGGGGCCTTCCAACGCCTCGATCACGACTGGCTGCGCCGCCAGATGCCGACCGACGGATCCGTCCGGTTCGACAACCTCACCGGATCGATGGGGGTGCTCGTCGTCGCCGGCCCGAAGTCCCGGGAACTGCTGTCGCGCGTCTGCGACGTCGATCTCTCGAACACCGCATTCCGTTGGCTGACGGGCAAGGACGCCACCGTGGGACTCGCCCCGGCGAAGCTGCTGCGGCTCAACTTCGTTGGCGAACTCGGTTGGGAGATCCACCACGACCTGCAATACCAGAACGCCATCTTCGACGCCCTGTGGGAGGCCGGCCGGGACCTCGGCCTGGCCCCCTTCGGCATCCGCGCCATGGACTCGCTGCGCATCGAGAAGTCCTATCGCATGATTGGCACGGAACTCTCCATCGAGTACGCGGCGCTGGAATCCGGCCTCGACCGTTTCGTGCATCCCGACAAGGGGGACTTCCGCGGGAGGGAGGGCCTCCTCGCCTGGCGCGACCGCGGCTTCGACAACGCCTTCGTCACCCTCGCGGTGGACGGCCCCGCCGACGCCGACCCCCTCGGCAACAACCCGCTCTACGTCAACGGCGAGATGGTGGGCCGGGCGACCAGCGGCAACTACGGGTTCCGGCTCGAACAATCGCTGGCGCTCGCGATGGTCCGCCCCGAGCACGTCTTCGAGGGCGTCACGTTCGACATCGACATCCTGGGCGAGCGCTACCCGGCGCGGATCGTGGGCGAGAGCCCCTGGGATCCCGAGAACTCCCGGTTGCGGAGCTGAGCCGGCGGCCGCCCGGATGCAGAAGTACTCCCTGCCGAGGTTGCTCGGCCATGCGCGCCGCCACCACGAGGGCTGGCAGCGCGCATGGCGCAATCCGACGCCGAAGGCGTCCTACGACGTCATCATCGTCGGCGGGGGCGGGCACGGCCTCGCCACGGCCTACTACCTCGCCAAGGAGCACGGCATCACGAACGTGGCGGTGATCGAGCGCGGCTACCTCGGCGGGGGCAATACGGGGCGGAACACGACCATCATCCGCTCCAACTACCTCCGCGACGCCTCCACGCGCCTCTACGACTTCGCCGTCGAGCTGTGGAACGGCCTCAGCCGGGAGCTGAACTTCAACGTCATGTTCAGCCCCCGGGGCGTGCTCAACCTGGGCCACACCCTACAGGACATGCGCGACATCGAGCGGCGCGTCGGCGCCAACCGCCTGAACGGCGTGGACGGAGAGGTACTAACCACCGCCGAAGTGCAGCGCCTCGTGCCGCTGATGAACTGTTCCCCCGACGCCCGCTATCCCGTGCTCGGCGCCTCCTGGCAACCCCGGGCCGGCGTGGCGCGACACGACGCGGTGGCGTGGGGCTATGCCCGGGCCGCAGACTCTCTCGGCGTCGATATCCTGCAACGAACCGAGGTGGTGGGCATCCACGTCGAGAACGGCGCGGTGACGGGGGTGGAGACCAGCCAGGGATTCTTGGCGGCGCGGCGGATCGCCTGCGTCGTCGCCGGCAACTCCGGCGTCCTCGCCGCCATGGCGGGCCTGCGACTCCCCATCGAGTCGCGCCCGTTGCAGGCGCTGGTGTCCGAACCGCTGAAGCCCTGCCTCGACCCGGTGGTGATGTCCGGCGCCGTGCATTGCTACATCAGCCAGTCCGCGAAGGGCGATCTCGTCATCGGCGCGGGGACGGACGCCTACAACGGCTACGGCCAGCGGGGCTCGTTCCACGTCCTCGAACACGCCCTGGCCGCGGTCTGCGAGCTGTTTCCGGCGTTCAGCCGCGTCCGCATGAACCGGCACTGGGGCGGCATCGTGGACATCTGCCCCGACGCGTGCCCGATCATCGGGGAGTCCCCGGTGCGGGGGCTCTACTTCAACTGCGGGTGGGGCACGGGCGGCTTCAAGGCCACGCCCGGGTCGGGCTACGTGTTGGCCGACACCCTCGCCCGCGAACGTCCCCATCCCCTCGCCGCCGCCTTCGGCTTCGACCGCTTCGCGACTGGCGCCCTGGTCGACGAACACGGCGCCGCCGCCGTCGCCCACTGATGCTGCGCATCCGCTGCCCCCATTGCGGAGAGGCACGCAGCGAGGAGGAGTTCTCCTACGCAGGCGAGGCGCATATCCGCCGCCCCGAGGATCCCGCCGCGCTGTCGGACCACCAATGGGGCGAGTACCTGCACGCGCGCACCAATACGCGGGGTCCACACCGGGAGATGTGGCTGCACGCCGCTGGATGCCGGCGCTTCTTCAACGTCCTCCGGGATACGGTGAGCTACGAGATCCTCGAGGTCTATCCCATCGGGACCCCGCCGCCGGGCGTGCAATCCCCGGAGCCAGAGTAGATGGCGACCCCTTCCCGCCACCTGCCGAGCGGTGGCCGGATCGACCGGGACCGGCCGATGTCCTTCGTCTTCAACGGTCGAACGATGCAGGGGTTCGCCGGCGACACCCTGGCTTCCGCCCTCCTCGCCAACGGGGTCGACACGGTCACCCGCAGCTTCAAGTACGGACGTCGGCGGGGCATTGTCGGCCACGGCGTGGAGGAGCCCAACGCCCTCGTGGACCTGGGCGACGGCGCACGCCGAATTCCGAACCAGCGCGCCACCGAGGTCGAACTCTTCGAGGGGCTGCGGGCAACCACCAGCCGTGCGCCGTGGCAGCGCGTCGCCGGCCCGTTCGCCCGCCATCTCCCGACCGGCTTCTACTACAAGATGTTCCTGCACGCGGGCGTGTTCAGGCCGTGGGAACGGCTGTTGCGGGCCACCGCAGGTCTCGGCGCGATACCGCCGGGCCCCGATCCGGACACCTATGACCGGTTCGACCAGCACTGCGACGTTCTCGTCGTCGGTGCCGGCCCGGCGGGCCTCGCCGCGGCGCTGGAAGCGACCCGCGCCGGCGCCCGGGTCCTGATCGCGGACGAGCAGCCGGAGTTCGGCGGCAGCTTGCTGGCGGAGACGGTCGCGATCGATGGCGAGAGTGGAAAGACCTGGCTCGCGCACGCGGTCGCCGAGCTTCAGAAGCCCCCCAACACGATCCTGCTTTCCCGCAGCACGGTCAGCGGGCTCTACGACCACAACTTCGTCACCATCGTGGAGCGGCGCACGGATGCGCCCGGCGCACGCGAGCGGCTGCATCGCGTGCGGGCCGAACAGGTCGTGCTCACGCCCGGCGCGATCGAGCGCCCCATCGTCTTCGCCCACAACGACCTGCCCGGCGTCATGCTCGCCTCGTCCGTGCGCACCTATCTCCACCGCTATGGCGTTGCGGCGGGCGAACGGCTCGTGGTCTTCACGACGAACGACCACGCGTACCGTACCGCCATCGACTGGCACCAAGCCGGCCGGGAGGTGGCTGCCGTCATCGACGCTCGACCGGAGCCGTCGGGCGCATGGATGCGCGCCGCGATCGAGGCGGGCATCGAGGTGATCCCCGGCCACGCCGTCATCGAAGCCCGGGGCCGAAAGCGCGTGCGCGAAGCGGTCATCGCGCCCTTGCACGCTAGCGACGACGTGCTCACCGGCCCATCCCGGCGCGTGCCCTGCGACCTGATCGCCTGCTCGGGAGGATGGAGCCCAACGGTGCATCTGGGATCCCAGACCGGGGTCAAGCCGCGCTGGAACGAGGAGGCCGTGGCGTTCCTTCCGGGTGACCTCGGAAGCGGGTGTTCGTGGGCCGGCTCCGTGACGGGCGCGCAATCGCTCGCGGCGTGCCTCCAGGACGGTGCCGCCGCGGGTGCCGCCGCCGCGGAACGCGCCGGCTTCGGAGACGGCGTCGTGTCCGTCCGCGTCCCGGAGACGAGCGAGCCTCCGCAGTCGCCCCAGCGGGCGCTGTTCCTCGTGCCGCACGTGCGCCGTCCGAGCCGCGCCCCGAAGCAGTTCGTGGATCTGCAACTCGACGTCACCGTCGCCGACATCGAGCTCGCCGCACGGGAGGGCTACGAGTCCGTCGAGCACGTCAAGCGCTATACGGCCCTCGGCTTCGGCACGGACCAAGGCAAGCTCGGCAACGTGAACGGCGTCGCGATCCTGGCGCGCGCCCTCGGTCAGGACATCGCCGCCACCGGCACGACCATGTTCCGCCCGTCCTACACGCCGGTGACGTTCGGCGCGGTCGCGGGCCGGCACGTAGGCGCGCTCTTCGACCCGGAGCGGCATACGCCGATGCACGCCTGGCACGAGGACCACGGGGCGGTGTGGGAGGACGTCGGACGGTGGAAGCGGCCCCACTACTATCCCAAGGCCGGGGAGCGCATGCAGGACGCCGTGAACCGGGAATGCCTGGCAGCCCGGGACGGCGTGACCATCCTCGACGCCTCGACCCTCGGCAAGATCGACATCCAGGGCCGCGACGCCGCCGCCTTCCTCGACCGCATCTACACCATCGGCTTCCGGCGTCTCGGCGTCGGGCGTTGCCGCTACGGGCTCATGCTCCACGAGGACGGCACGATCTTCGACGACGGCGTGACCGCGCGGATGGCCGAGCACCGCTACCTGATGCACACGACCACCGGCAACGCCGAGTCCGTGTTCGAGTGGCTGGAGCTCTGGCGGCAGACCGAGTGGCCTGACCTTGACGTCTACTGCACGTCCGTCACCGACCACTGGGCGACCGCCGCGCTGGTGGGACCGAAGTCCCGCGACGTGCTGCGCAAGGTGTGCGACGACATCGACCTCGCCCCGGACGCCTTCCGCTTCATGGACGTGCGCGAGGGCCATGTCGCCGGCGTTCCGGCGCGGGTGTTCCGCATCAGCTTCAGCGGCGAACTCTCCTTCGAGGTGAACGTGCCCGCCCACCGGGGCCGGGAGGTGTGGGACGCGCTGATCGATGCCGGCGACGAATTCGGCATCACCCCCTACGGCACCGAAACCATGCACGTGCTGCGGGCCGAAAAGGGCTTCATCATCGTCGGGCAGGACACCGATGGGTCGATGACGCCGGGCGACATGGGGATGGATTGGGCCGTGCGGCGGAACAAGCCCTTCGGCTTCCTCGGGGACCGCTCCCTGGACCTGTCCGACCACCTGCGCGGGGATCGGCTGCAGCTCGTCGGCCTCGAAAGCGCCGACGCGGTGCTGCCCGAGGGCGCGCCCTTGGTGGACGCCGCCGGGGGCGGGGCGCCCGTGCCGAACCAAGGGTTCGTCAGTTCCAGCTACTACAGTGCGCGGCTCGGACGGCCCATCGCCCTCGCCCTGGTGCGGGGGGGCCGGAAGCGTCTTGGGGAGGAGGTTTACTGCTCCCTCGCCGACGGGCAGGCCCTGCCGGCCACCATCGTCGATCCGGTGTTCTATGACCCGGAAGGGAAGGCCCAGAATGTCTGAACCCGCCGGCGTCGTCCTCGGGGAAACAGGTTCCCACGGATGCTTGAACCTGCGCGGCAACGCGGCCGACCCGAGCTTTGCCCAAGCCGTCGAGGCGGCGGCCGGGACTTCGCTACCGGTGGAACCATGCACTTGGTCGCGTACGGAGGACGCAACCGCCTACTGGCTCGGTCCCGACGAGTGGCTCCTGATCGTGCCGAACGGCAGGGAGGGCCACGTCGAGCAACGCCTGCGGGAGACGCTCGAAGGCGCGTTCTCCGTCGTGGACACGAGCGGGGGACACTGCATGCTGAACCTCTCGGGGCCGCGGAAGGGGGAGGTGATGCAGAAGTCGAGCCCCTACGACTTCCACCCGCGGAACTTCTCGCCCGGACGTTGCGTGCAGACGACGTTCGCCCAGGCCACCGCCCTCGTCGCGGCCAACGCCGATGGCTCCTTCGACCTCGTGATCCGGCGGAGCTACGCCGACTACGTCCGCCAATGGATCGCAGATGCGGCGGAAGAGTACGGACTCACGCGGCCAGCAGCTTCCCCGGATTCATCACGCCGTTCGGATCGAACACCTGCTTGAGGCTCCGCATCAGGGCAATCTCGGCCGGGGAGCGCGAGAACTCGAGGAAGTCCCGCTTCAAGAGCCCGACGCCGTGCTCCGCCGAGATGCTCCCCCGGCGGACGCGCACCGCCTCGAAGAGCGCGGGGCTGATGCGGTGGCAGCGCTCGTAGAAGGCTTCGATGGACAGGTCGTCCGGCTTCAGGATGTTCAGGTGCAGGTTGCCGTCGCCGATGTGGCCGTACCAGCAGACCTCTAGATCCGGGTAGTGCTCGCCGACGATGCGGTCGATCTCGTCGAGGAAGTCCGGCACGTCCGAGATCCGTACCGCCAGGTCGTTCTTGTACGGCGTGCGCGGCGCGATGCTCTCCGAGATGCCTTCGCGCAGGGTCCAGAGCGCGTGGGCCTGGGCGTCCGAGCGGCTGACGACGCCGTCGCCGACCCAGCCCTCCGCGACGGTCGCCTCGAACGTCTCCAGCGCCGCATCCTCGCCCGCGGCATCGAACTCCAGGAGCGCGTAGTAGGGGGCGCGGGACTCGAAGGGCCGCGCCACGTCCCGATGCGCGAGTACATGTTGCAGGGCCGACTCCGAGAAGAACTCGAACGCCGACAGGGTGACGGCGGCCTGAAAGCGCTTCAGGACGTCCAACATGTCCGAGATGCGCTCGACCCCGAGCACCATCACCCGCTGCGGCGGCGGCGCCTCGAGCAACCGGATGTCCGCCTCGACCACGAACCCCAGCGTCCCTTCCGCCCCGATGAAGAGATGGCGCAGGTCGTAGCCCGTGGCGTTCTTGACCAGGCCGTTGTTGCAGTCGAGCACTTCGCCCGATCCCGTGACCACCTTCAACCCCGCAATCCAGTCCCGGGTGAGCCCGTAGCGGATCACCTTGATGCCCCCGGCGTTCGTCGCGATGTTCCCGCCGATCTGGCTCGAACCGCTCGACGCGAAATCCACCGGGTAGAACAGGCCACGCTCCGCCGCATACTCCTGCAAGGCGCCGGTCACCACCCCGGCCTGACAGCGGACGATCCGATCCACTGGGTTGAAGTCGAGAACCCGATTCATGCGGTCGAACGAGACCACGACCTCGCCATGCGAAGCCACCGCCCCGCCGGAAAGGCCGGTGCGCCCGCCCGAGGGCACGAGGCCGAAGCCCTCCGCGTTGGCCAAGCGCGTGACGGCGACGACTTCCTCGACCGTCTCCGGGAACACGACCGCGCTGGGCGCGATCGGGAAGCTGCGGGTCCAGTCCACGCCCCAGACGTCTAGGTCTTCGGCGGAGGTGCGCACGCGCTCCGGCGTGAAGATGTCTTCGAGGGCCCGCTTCATTCCGGGGAGTTTGTCGGACTTGTCGGGGCGGCGGCAAGGTGGGCGTCCAGAAAACGCCACATGCGCTCGCGCACGGCGGCGGTCTCGTTGACGAGGTGATGCCGCGCCCCCGGAAGATCGAGGAGTTCCACGTCGAACAGGCGCTTCACTACGCCGACGTTGTAAGGCCCATCCACCGTGGCGTCCCGGTCGCCCTGGAGCAACAGGACCCGGCGCCCGTTCCTCGGATAGCCCTCGAAGCGCCGCATCCACGCGGCCATGGCCCCGACCCACTGCACCGGCAGCACCCACGCTTGCAGCGGATCGCGCTTCAGGAACGCGGCGAAGTCCGCATCCTCGGTGTTCCGGGGCGCGCCCCGAGCCACCTGGCGGACGAATGGCCGCGCCGCCAGATACGCCAGTCGCGCCAGCCGCCACCCCTTCGGGCGCACGAGCGGGGCGAACAGGACGACCTTGTCGAATGGGTCGGCGCCCGGCTGCATCAGATACTCCATCAGCACGGCCCCGCCCATGCTCTGCGCCACGGCGTGGCACGGCGGGGGAAGTTCGCCGGACGCCGCATCGAGCACCGCCTCGAGGCCCTCGACGTAGCGGTCGAAGGAGTCGATGGTCACGCGGTCTCCGGTGGACATCCCGTGGCCCTGATGGTCGTAGGCCAGGACCCTCAGGCTGCGGGACAACAGATAGCGAATCGGATGGCCGTAGAGCCCGACGTGGTCGTAGTACCCGTGTACCAGGATCGCGGAGCCTCGCACCTCGGCCTCGCCTTCGGGCTCGAAGACCTGCGCGGCGAGCCGTTCCCCCCCGGCGTCCACCTCGAAGAAGCGCTGGCCTAGGTCGAGGTCGTAGAAGCGCCGGTAATCCGGCGAGAAGCCCGACGTTGGATCGTAGGTGCCGTCACCGCGCAAGAGCCGCTCCCGTCAACGTGGTGCGCCGAATCCCGCACCGCCAACGTGGGGCAGGTATACACGGTCCAGACGCCCGGTGGCGAGCAACTGCCGGCACCCCACACCCGAGTCCAGACCCAGGCCGAGTCGCGAATCTCGACGCATGTCGCGTGATAGCATAATTTGCTGTCGCAATCTCGGTAGACCGGTCGTTCGCACTTCAGGAGTTTCCAGCATGAGCACAAGTCTCACCGTGCGGGACATCGATCCCGCCGACAAGTCCTGGCTGAGGCGCGAGGCTCGCCATGTCGGTGTGTCCATGGAGGAGTTCGTCCGACGCCTGATCCGCGAAAAGCGCACCAAGACCGAGCGTCGCCCCAAGCCATCCGAAGCCTTCGCCCGCCACTTCGGAGAGCGGCATGGCGTTGAGCTGCCGACTCCCGTGCGTCGCGGCTACCGGCCAACGTCGTTCGCCGAAGAGGACCGCGGATGACCACCCAGCTCGCCTGGTTGATCGACACGAACGTGGTTTCCGAGATGATGCGACCGCGACCGGAGCAGCGCGTCGCGACTTTCTTGGACTCCATCGAAACGCAGGGCATCGGCATCGCCTCCGTTACCGTCTGGGAAATCCTCGACGGCATTGGCCGGCTCTCGCCGGGTCGCCGCCGGGAGAGCATGACCGCCCGATTCCACGACCTCCTCGACGAATTGTTCGAGGACCGGATCGTCGACTGGTCCCTAGCCGACGCCCAAGCGTGCGCACGGATCATGGAGGATAAACGCAGACGCGGCGAACCGCTCGACGATCACGTTCCGGATGCCTTCCTCGTGGCCGCCGCCGCTTCAAGGGAACTGGGTGTCGTCACGCGTAACGTCAGCGAGTTCCGCAACACCGGCGTCACCGTTGTCGATCCTTGGCTCGCGAGTCCGCGATGAGCCTCGCTCCCGAACGCGGAGACTACCGCCCGTTCGCTTGGGCGCGTGCAGGAGCCCAATTCCATGCCCCCTGACGTTGGACGACAACACGGAATACCGGTCGCCGCTATTGCGCCACGGGCAACATGGTCGCCTTGCCGGGCGCGGCCGGCCCACCTAGCGGCGACGCGCTCGCGAACGACCCTACGCTAGAATGCTCGGCTATCACCGGAGTAATCGGGGGTGCCATGAAGCTCGCGAAACTCCATGCGAGCCACTACCGGATTCTGCGCGATGTGACGGTCGAGATGAACGGGCTCAACCTGTTCATCGGCGCCAACGCGGCCGGTAAGAGCACGGTACTCGACGCGTTGCGCTTTCTCCACGAAGGCGTCCGCGACCGGGAATTCGTAGCTGCGGCTAGGGCGCGGGGCGGCATTCTGCATCTGCCCTGGAAGGGAGAGGCCGCCGATCAGACGGAGTTGACCGTCGAAATTGACGGCGGCGGCACCCGCTACGAGTGGTCCCTCCGTCTCGTCAGGGATGGCTACGAGTTTCAGGTCGAGGAACGGGTCAACCAACTGGAGAGCCAAAGACCACCCGTTCAGCTTCTCGATGCCCGCGGCGGGGAGGGATGGTGGTGGTCGGGGGAGCGGGGGCGCGTCGAGCTCAGCCAAGGGCCGAATGCCTGTGCGCTCGCGGCCGCCGCAGCGGATGCGTCGTTCCCGGCACGGGAGGTGGCCGAGTTCGTGAGGCGCTGGGGGTTCTTCGACCCAAATCCGTTCCTGCTTCGCCGCGACTGGAGCGGGGCGGACTTCGGACGTTTCGATCCCTACGGTCGGAACCTGGCCGAAACCCTATACGGCTTGCAACGGTCCGTACCCGACACCTTCGCACGAATCGTCGATGCCACCCAGGACGTATTGGGACTGCCGTCCAAGATAGAACCACGCGAATCGGATGACCGTTTCTACTTCGTCCAGCATGAACCCGGTCTCCGGTTTCCCGTTCACCAGATGGGCGTCTCCAGCGGCACGCTCCGCATGCTGGCGCTGATGACCGCCCTCTTCGCCGAGTCCGAAGCCAATCTGATCGGCATTGAGGAACCGGAGAACTACGTGCATCCGACCGCGATCGCCTCTTTTGTCGAATATCTGCGGAGCGCATTGGATCGAATCCAGTTCATCGTTACGACGCATTCGCCGCTCCTGCTCGACTACATGGAGGATCCGTCCGCGGTGCGCATCGTCCAACGCACGGAGGATGGGGCTGCTGCGATCGCGGAGCGGGAGGACGGCGACGGCATCCGGGAAGCCCTGCGGCAGTCCGGTTTCGGCTTGGGTGCTTACTTCGAGACCCAAGGGTTTGGTGCGAACTGACGTGGGCAAACGGGTCGTTGTGATCGCGTCGGGCGAGACGGAGAGACGCGCACTGCCGCATCTTCTCCGGCACTTGGAGGATCGCGGAATCGCGTTGGAGGACATCCGCGTTCCGCCGCGGGGCTTGCGCATGCAGCCGGAGATGGTGGAGAAGCTGATCAAGTCCGCTTGGTTCGCCAACCCCCGAACACCGCCGGACAAATTCGTCGTGCTAGTCGATGTGGACCAAAAAAATCCGACCGAGGCGTTGCATGAACTCGAAACGGAGCTGCCTCGACGAACCAAGGGCGTCGAAGCGAAACTCCTGTTCGCCTACGCGCAGCAGCATCTCGAGGCTTGGTACTTCGCGGACGCGCAGCGCCTCAGGGACTTCCTTGGCCGCAATCTCGGGATGGTGGACACTTCCAGACCCGACGACATCCACAATCCGAAGCTGCACCTGAAGCAGTTACTGGGTGACCGCGTCTATACGTCCCGCGTCTCCGAAGAGATCGCCCGGGGTCTCACCCCGGCCACCATCGCTGGCCGTAGCCCGAGCTTCAGGGCGTTTTCTGAGGCCGTGGAAAACGGCGGTCGTGCGTTGACGAAACCGTAGGGAGCGATCCGCGCCGACGACGAGCCCAATCCCATGCCGCCTGACCTCAACCAAAACCCCGAGCAGATCGCCCGGGATCGCATCGACGACCGCCTCCGCGCGGCGGGCTGGCACGTGCAGGACGCGAACGCCATCGACTTCCATGCCGGGCTCGGCATCGCCGTCCGCGAATACCAGACCGACATCGGACCGGCCGACTACGTGCTCTTCGTCGACCGGCGGGCCGTCGGCGTCGTCGAGGCCAAGCCGGACAGTTATGGGGCCAGACTCACCACGGTCGAAGAGCAATCCGAGGGCTACGCCCGCGCCGGGCTCAAGTGGGTGTCGAACGCCGAACCGCTCCCGTTCCTCTACGAGGCCACGGGGCAGGTCACGCGCTTCACGGACGGGCGCGACCCCAAACCGCGCTCTCGCGAAGTCTTCACGTTCCACCAGCCCGAGACGTTTCAAGACTGGACGCGTGCCCGACGGTCCCTTCGAGCGGGCATCGCCTCCCTCCCGCCGCTGGACCCCTTCGGCCTACGGGAGTGCCAAGTCAACGCGATCACCAAGCTCGAGGACTCGCTTAGGGCCGATAGGCCGCGTGCGCTCGTGCAAATGGCGACCGGATCCGGCAAGACCTTCACCGCCATCACGCAGGTCTACCGCCTGCTGAAGCACGCCGACGCACGCCGCGTCCTGTTCCTGGTCGACACACGCAACCTAGCCGAGCAGGCCGAACAGGAGTTCATGGCCTTCCTCCCCAACGACGACAACCACAAGTTCACGGAGCTCTACACCGTCCAGCGGCTCACGTCGCCCCACATCGCCGGTGACAGCCAGGTCGTCATCTCGACCATCCAGCGGATGTACGCCACGCTGAAGGGGGAAGAACTGGCCGAGGGTGCCGAAGAGGAGCACCCGGAGGAGCGGAAATGGCGCCGCAAGGAACCGATGCCCGTTGTCTACAACGGCACGCTCCCGCCGGAGCATTTCGACGTGATCATCATCGACGAGTGCCACCGCTCGATCTACAACGTGTGGCGGCAGGTGATCGAGTATTTCGACGCCTTCCTCATCGGCCTCACCGCCACGCCCGAAAACCGGACCTACGGGTTCTTCCAGAAGAACGTCGTCAGCGAATACACGCATGAACAAGCCGTCGCCGACAAGGTGAACGTCGGCAACGAGATCTACCTGATCGATACGGAGGTCAGCCAAAGCGGCGGGACGATCAAGCCCAAGCAACTCGTGGAGCGACGCGAGCGGCAGACGCGGGCCAAGCGCTGGGAGGTGCAGGACGAGCGGGCGGACTACACGGTCCCCCAACTGGACCGTTCCTTCGTGAACCCCGACCAGATACGAACTGTCATTCGCGCCTTCCGAGACAACTGGCCGCAGATCTTCCCCGGCCGGCAGGAGCTTCCCAAGACCCTGATCTTCGCGAAGACCGACAGCCACGCGGACGACATCATCCAGACCGTCCGGCAAGAGTTCGGTGAAGGCAACGAGTTCTGCCGCAAGATCACCAACGCCGCCAAGAACCCGAAGTCCTCCCTGACGGCCTTCCGCAACGACTACTTCCCCCGCGTCGCCGTCACCGTGGACATGATCGCCACCGGCACCGACGTGAAGCCGCTCGAATGCCTGGTGTTCATGCGCGACGTGAAGTCCCGCACCTATTTCGAGCAGATGAAAGGACGCGGCACGCGCGTTCTCACGCCGGACGACCTCCAGAAGGTGACACCATCCGCCCTCGCCAAGACGCACTACGTCATCGTCGACACCGTGGGCGTCACCAAGTCGATCAAAACGGGCAGCCAGCCCCTCGATACCAAGCCCTCCATCTCGTTCAAGGACCTCGCCATGGGGTTGATGATGGGCTACGACCGGTCCGAGGAGACAGTAAGCTCGCTCGCCGGACGGCTATCGCGCCTCGACAACCAGCTCGGCGACGAGGACCACGCCAAGATCAGGCAAGCCGCCGGCAAACCTCTCTCCGTCATCGTCCGCGACCTGTTCGACGCGATCGACCCGGACAAGGTGGAGGACGACGCCATTGCCGCGGGCCACCCCGAGCCCGACGAGGCCGCCATGCAGGCCGCACGCGAAGCGCGGATCAAGCGGGCGGCCAACGTATTCACCGGTCCCGTCATCGAGTTGATGGACACGATCCGTCGCGACAACGAACAGACCATCGATCACGACAACCTGGACACGCTCTTGCGCGCCGAATGGGCCGGCGACGTGGCCACGAACGCCAAGCAGATCGCGCAGGACTTCGAGGCGTATCTGAGGGAGCACCGCGACGAGATCGAGGCGCTCACAATCTACTTCATGCAACCAGCCCGAAGGTCGCAGGTGACGCTCGCCATGATCAAGGATGTGCTGGTGAAGCTACAGGAGGACCGCCCGCGCCTGGCTCCGCTCCTCGTTTGGCGGGCGTATGCGCATCTGGACGACTACAAGGGGCACCAACCGGTCAGCGAATTGACGGCCCTCGTCGCTCTGATCCGGCGCGTGTGTGGCCTCGACAAGACGTTGACGCGGCACTCGGATCGGGTTCGGCGGAACTTTCAGAATTGGATCCTGAAGCGTCACGCTGGGGCGGGGGAGAAGTTCTCGGAGGAACAGATGGAGTGGCTCCGGATGATCCGGGATCACTTGGCGACGTCGTTCACGATTGAGAGGGACGATCTGGAGATGGCTCCGTTCGATGCGCACGGAGGGTTGGGCAGGATGTACGTCTTGTTCGGTGACGGGATCGATGGCGTCATGGCCGAAATGAATGAGGCCCTTTCGGCATGACGCAGTATCCGCACGGATGGTCCAGCGCGCCACTCCATGAGATCTGCGCCATCAACCCGCGCGTCGACAAGAACTCCATTGATGCAGAGCGCTCTGTGTCCTTCGTCCCCATGCCGGCCGTCGAGGCAGAGACCGGCAAGATTGATGTTCGCAAGACCCGGCCTTTCCGAGAGGTTCGGAAAGGCTACACGCCATTTCGGAAGGGCGACATCCTCTTCGCCAAGATCACGCCGTGCATGGAGAACGGCAAGATGGGGATCGTACCCGACTTGGTGAGCGAGTACGGCTTTGGATCGACGGAGTTTCACGTGCTAAGGCCATGCGAGGGAATTGACGCACGCTTCCTCTATCACGCGGTCTCCAACAGGGCGTTTCGCCATCACGCCGAACACAGTATGACTGGAGCCGTCGGACAAAAGCGCGTGCCCGCCACCGTCCTTGAGCAGCACGAAATCTGGCTGCCGCCGACCAACGAACAACGCCGAATCGCAGATAGAATCGAGACGATCTTCAACGAGATCGACCGAGGCGTCGACAGCCTTCGCGATGCCAAGCGAGCCATCGATCTCTATCGCCAGTCTCTCCTCAAATCCGCCTTCGAAGGTCGCCTAACCGCCGACTGGCGGGCGGAGAACCTAGACAAGCTGGAGTGCCCCGATGTTCGCATCGAGCGATCCACATCGAACCAGATGCCTTGGCCGAGTGTCCATGTTCGAGCGTTGCTCGACGCTCCACTCTGCAACGGCAGGTCCGTCAAGGAAAAGGAAGGAGGCTTCCCCGTCCTCCGCCTCACCGCCCTCAGAGGCGGTGCGATCCTTCTTCGAGAGTCCAAAGATGGCGACTGGCGGGAGGACGAAGCGAAGCCGTTCCTTGTGAAGCGAGGCGACATATTCGTCGCACGAGGCAACGGTAGCAAGAGCCTCGTAGGTATAGCAGGCCGGGTTTTGCAGGAGCCGGAGCCGGTCGCCTTTCCCGACACCATGATCCGGATTCGTCTGGATACGAAAGCCGTTCGACCAGAGTTCTTCGTTCTGGTGTGGAACTCGTGGACTGTACGCCAGCAAATCGAGACGGCCGCCCGAACGACGGCAGGCATATACAAAATCAATCAAGGCCATATTCGCGGGTTCGTGCTTCCTCTCCCTTCTCTCGCGGAGCAATCCGAGATTGTGCGTGTCCTTGAGGAGCGCCTTGAATCCGCCGACGCCCTTCAATCCGAGATAGACACCAACCTCGCCCGCGCCGAAGCGCTCCGCCAATCCATCCTAAAGAGAGCCTTCTCCGGCGAATTGGTCCCACAGAGTCCCAACGACGAGCCCGCGCAGGCGCTGCTCGCCCGTATCCGTGCCAGCCGCGACAGGAGTTCGAGCACCAAGCCCCGAAAGTCCGCTCGACGACGCGCACGCGCCGCAACGCCGTCATGACCGTCGCCCTCCCCATCAACATCGACAGCCTGCTGCATCGGCGCACCGTCGAGAGCGAGCGCGTCGAGTACAAGGCCGGATGGAACCCGGAGAGCATCCTGCACACCCTCGGCGCGTTCGCCAACGATTTCCACAACCTCGGCGGCGGCTATGTCGTCCTGGGCGTAGAGGAACGGAACGGGCGCCCCGTATTGCCACCGAAAGGACTGGATCCCGAGTCCATCGACGGGATACAGAAGGAGCTGCTGAACCTCGGCAACTCCGCCATTCAGCCGCCGTACCATCCATTGACGGCGGTCCACGAGATCGATGGCAAGACGATCCTCGTGCTGTACGCGCCCGGCGGTGAGACGCGGCCCTATCGAACGAGAGTCAGTCTCTCCGCAAGCCGGCGTGAATGGGCCTACCACATCCGCAAGCACAGCAGCACGGTCCGGGCGCGCGGCGAGGATGAGCGCGAACTGCTGGGACTGGCGGCAACGGTGCCGTTCGATGATCGGTATCGCCAGAACGCCGCGCTGGATGACGTTTCCTTACAGCTAATACGAGAGTATCTGCAGGAAGTCGGGAGCGGCCTCCTCGGCGAGATGTCGGGGTTGTCGATAGAAGCGTTGGGACGGCGCATGAACATCGTCGGCGGCCCCTCGGAGGCTGTGCTCCCGAAGAACGTCGGCCTTCTGTTCTTCAACGACCGACCGCACGAGTTCTTCCCGGCGACCCAGATCGATGTCGTCTGGTTTCCGGACGGTCCCGGCGGCGACTATTTCGAGGAGAAGGAGTTTCGCGGGCCGTTGGCGGCAATCCTGCGTGATGCCGTGCGCCACATCGAACGCGACTACCTGAAGCAAGCCGTCGTCAAGCACCCCGACAGACTTGAAGCCGAACGGTTCTGGAACTTCCCCGTAGCAGCAGTCGAAGAAGCGCTCGGCAACGCCATCTACCACCGCTCCTACGAGGAGCGCGAACCGGTGGAGGTGCGGATCACGCCGGAGGAGCTGCTGGTTCTGAGCTATCCAGGTGCGGACCGCTCCATCCGCAAGGAGGATCTGCAACAAGGCAGGGCTGTGAGCCGCCGCTACCGTAACCGGCGGATCGGCGAGTTCCTCAAGGAACTGGACCTCGCGGAAGGCCGCTCGACGGGGTTGCCGAAGATCCTGCGGGCGATGCGCAACAACGGCTCGCCGGCCCCGAGTTTCGAGACCGACGATGATCGCACTTGGTTTCGCGTCCGGCTGCCTGCGCATGAGGGGTTTTCGCGTGCCGAAGGGCGCGGCAGCGAACGGGACACCGAACAAGACGGCCTACAAGATAACTTATTGAAAAAACAAGGAAACAGGCCGCCTACCGAACAAGTCACCGAACAAGTCACCGAACAAGTTGAGCTCCTAGTTCTGGCGGTGAAGGGAGAGATGCGGCGCCGCCAGATGCAGGACATTCTGCACATCGCGCACCGCCCACACTTCGTGCAGAAGTACCTCAATCCCGCGCTCGAAGCCGGCCTCATCGAGATGACCTCGCCCGACAAGCCCACCAGCAGCACGCAGAGTTACCGACGCACGTCTGCCGGAGAGGCTCTGGCGCGCAAGATCGGCGAGTCCGGCGAATGACCGCCGGTCCCATTCGTCTCGCTCGGCCAGGCAGGGGCGACCATCGGCCCCGCCCGGGCTTCGTCAGGCGAGCGTTACGCGAGGCGGCAAGGAACGTAGATGCCTGATCCTTGCTTCGATTGCCCGCACCGGCTCCCCGGTCTCGATTGCCGTCGAACTGGCCACGGTGCGAATCTCCTGCCGGTTTGCCCTGGCCGCATCGCGCAGGTGCGGATTGGTCTCGGACAGCGTCTTTGGTTTCACGCCGCCATTGTAGCCGGCCGGCGATCACCCGGTGAGCAAACGCACCGAAACGAGGGGCTGGATCGGCGCGTCGCGCACCGCCGAACGACCGAGTGGCACCCTCCCATGCCGGGGAGAGCGGCCCGGGTGCGACAGATCGGAGATTCCCGCACATGACCACCGCCTCCATCGTCTCCAAGGTCTGGGCCTTCTGCACGACGCTCCGCGACGACGGCGTCGGCTACGGCGACTACCTCGAGCAACTGACCTACCTGATCTTCCTCAAGATGGCGGACGAGTACGCCAGACCGCCCTACGACCGCGACATCGGCATCCCCGAGGGCTACGACTGGATCAGCCTCACCACGCGCCGCGGCGCGGAGCTTGAAGCGCACTACGTCGCGCTCCTCCGCAGGCTTGGCCAGGAGAGAGGCATGCTGGGCCAGGTCTTCGCCAAGGCGCAGAACAAGATCGCCGACCCCGCCAAGCTCTTCCGGCTGATCGACATGGTGGACGGCACGGATTGGGTGATGCTCGACGCCGACGTGAAGGGCGACATCTACGAGGGACTGCTGGAGCGAAACGCGGAGGACACGAAATCCGGCGCTGGACAGTACTTCACGCCCCGCGCGCTCATCCGCGCCATGGTCGCGTGCGTACGCCCCGAGCCCGGAAAGACGATTGCCGACCCCGCGTGCGGAACGGGCGGGTTCTTCCTTGCGGCCAACGCGTACCTCGCCAACCCCGAGAACCACGCGCTCGATCGAGACCAGAAGGCGTTCCTGAAGCACGCGACCTTCCATGGCAACGAAATCGTCGCGGGCACGCGGCGGCTCTGCCTCATGAACCTGCTCCTACATGGAATCGGGGAGATCACCGGCGACACGGCCATCTCGCCAGCAGACGCCCTGATCTCACCGCCGTCGGATACTTTCGACTACGTCCTGGCCAATCCGCCCTTTGGCAAGAAGAGCTCGATGAGCTTTACGAACGCCGAGGGCCAGCAGGAGACCGACGACCTGACCTACAACCGGCAGGACTTCTGGGCGACGACATCAAACAAGCAGCTCAACTTCGTGCAGCACATCCGGACCATGCTGAAGACCACCGGGCGTGCGGCCGTCGTCGTCCCTGACAACGTGCTGTTTGAGGGCGGTGCCGGGGAGACGATTCGTCGGAAGCTGCTCCAGACCACGGACCTGCATACGATCCTGCGGCTGCCAACCGGGATCTTCTACGCTCAGGGCGTTAAGGCGAACGTCCTGTTCTTCGACAATCAGCCGGCCAGTCCCGATCCTCAGACTTCGAGGGTCTGGTACTACGACTACCGGACCAACGTGCATCACACGCTCAAGCAGAAGCCGTTGACGTACGCGCACCTTGAGGACTTCGTGGCGTGCTACGGGCCGGAGAACCGGTATGTCAGGGAACAGACTTGGAGCGAGGATACGCCGGACGGGCGATGGCGTGCGTATTCGCGTGAGGACCTTCTGCAGCGCGACAAGGCGAGCCTTGACGTGTTCTGGCTGAAGGATGCGTCGATGACGGATATGGAGAATCTGCCGGAGCCGGAAGTGCTTGCGGCGGAGATCGTTGAGAATTTGCGGTCGGCGTTGGCTAGCTTCGAGGGTGTGGTTGGAGACCTGTAACCTCTAGCCCGCCGTCAGGACGCTCGCCTAGAGAGCCAACCACCACGGGTACGAGGATGTTGCCGACATCAGCGGATTCCGCCGCAGCAACCCGACCATCCCGTCAGATCGATCAGAAAACGCGAGCCAACCGATTTCATTCCACACCGAACGTCACCGGCGTGCGTACCGGTCGAAACGCACAGTCTCCTCCGTGTAATCAACCAACGCGACCCGCCAACCAGCCGCCAGCCATCCGTTTGCAGCCTGGGTGCGCGATTGGTCATTATTCCACCAGAGCCATCCGGTACGCTTCGCTCTTGCGGTCTTTGGCAACCCAGATCGAATGATCGTCTCCAAGTCATCGAAGGCCATTTCGCACTCGTCGCCTATTGCTTCTTTCAAGTGCCATGCTAAAGGGGCGTACTTCCCTAAGGGACGAAAGCCGCCATCGTTCATTTGACCTTTATCCATCAACGCTCGTCATACGCTACTATCAGTCCAACACCAAATTTATGGACCAGCTCCGGCGTACTACGTCGCTCCCAATCCAGGACTAGCCCGCAGCAACTTGGACCAAGCTATTGGTCGTTCGACCTCTCTACCCGAGTCCACCCACTGCACCGACTCACGCTTACGCATTCACTAGGAAAGAAAAGTCGTGCTCCGCGGCCGGCGAGGTTCTCGACCCTCGGAAAGCGTTCGCTTGCGACCGTACAGGCCACGAGGATACTCCGGAATCCATTGGACGAACTGGCCGTTTCAAACCTTCTTCCAGCGATTCACACAGCACACCCATGGCTTCTTTCTTTCCGAGGCGCCGTCCGCCGATCCTCACGACAATTCTCGCACCCTCGCCGAGCAGTTTCCTCATACCAGTCCACGCCTCCGCTAAGAATGAACTGTACTGATCGACACAATAGTGCCTGCCGTCTCCACGCTGCTGCCTGTCAGTAGCTGGTCCGCCGAGAAACCACAGACGCAACCATTGGTCTTCGCGATAGTTCGTCGTGTCGAGATACGGGGGCGACGTAATGACGTCGGTTACTTTCCCGGTCAGATGTCGGAAGGTCACGCCAGCGTTTCGTGCGTCGTCTAACGCGGCCTCCCCTCTTATAGACGGCGGAGGTGTCCGATATCGATACGTTGTCACATGTCGCAGGATATTGAAGACATCCCTCTTCGGAGGTTCGCAACCGTTCCTGCGCCACCATCGGATCGAATAGGCTGGCTTCGTGCTGATTGTTCTCGGCATTCGATTGCTAAAGCAGTTGGAAGTGCGATGCGACTCTCCATGCAGTGCCCCCAGACAAAGCGCAGCGACGAACCTGTCGGTTCTCTCCTTTCGCCACTCTAGCGCGCGTCTCAGGAACTGGATCTGCCTGAGCGTGTAAGGGGCGAAACACAGCGAGAAAAACTCGGCAAGCTCCCCCATGTCGTCCTTCGCACGGTAATCGCCACACTCCTCCTCCAACTCGGCGATCCGATGAACGACCTCGGCACGGGTTGGCGAGTCGCACTTGGCACCCGTAACGCAAGCCGCCACCGGATGTACATCACAGCCAGCTGCATGGCGCCCGCGGATGAGGCTCTCGAAGACGGTCGTCCCCCGACCGCAGAAAGGATCGAACACCACACCATCGAACCTTGACGCTGCCAAGTGTTTCTCAACGAACGTTTCCGGGAACATCGCAAAATACGGGCAGATCGAGTGGAACCGGTGCCTCATGTCTGGCCTGCCGCGTCCTTAAAATACGCATCAATCCAGCCCGCTGCTTCTTGCAGTTGGTCGTATGCCTCAATGGGTAGTCCTCCTGCCCGGAGTGCCGCTGCCTCTCCGACCCTTCTGGGCAACCGGGTACGATGGAGGACGTTGCCCAACTCGCGAACATCTTCGCGGAATTGGTCGTCCTGCCTCGCGAACGGTACTACGTGGTACGCGACCATTTCCGTCACCGGGATGGGGCTGAACCACCGGCCGGGGAACACAGTCTTCACATGCGACTTGATCGACTTTTCCCGCCAATCTCGCCCCGTGGCAACCTGGGCTGCTGCTAACAGGAAGCCTGGTAGACCGTCCCGTTGCTCTCGCCAGGCAAAAACGTCCACCTGGTCGTCCTTCGCCGCGGCCGGTGCGGTCACATCTGGCGACACCACACCATCCTTCAGCGTCGACCATATCTCTGACAGCTTTCCTAAGAAGCCGCTCCCATCTAGTCGGGGAAACCCAAATGACCATGCAGGCCCACCGACCTCTGCCGCCAGAGCTGCTGTCGCGAAGTACTGAAAGTACTGTCGAAGTGCCCCAACCTGTTCCGATGACGGATGGGCATCAGACCCGTCTAGCAAGGGTGTGATGGCGCGCAGGTTCGAGAGAAGGAGAGATACCAAGTACGCCGCATGACCCAGCGACGAGCCGTCAGCCTCAAATAAGATCGTGCTACCACGTTCATCCGTGGCGAAGGGGTACGCGTCTCCCAACACGCGTTCGCGCGTTTCAATCCTTGCCACCGCCCCGTCCGCGACGGACTCGCGCGTTTCGACTTCGGCGTTGACATCCTCGAAATCCCGCTCGGCACCTAGCTCTAGCGCATCGACGATGTCCGCGCTAAAGGCTACCTGAACCGGTGACAGTGCCGCTTCGAGCTCCAGATAGTCTGCCGCCAAGTCCAGATCAGGCCGGGTTCGCCCCGCAAATGCGTCCACGGGGAGATACACGCGAGAGCTCATTCGTCGACTGACGCCGCATCTCGCACTTTTTTCATCATGCGTTGATGAACCGTCTGCGCAGTTTCCGACACGTCACCCGCAATCTCAACGAGCGTATAGTCCCTCCCTTCGAACCCGCGCAGGTTGTTCGCTGCTTCTCTTACCTCCTCCCGCGCTCTCAAGAGAGCCCCCGAGAACTTTCGGCCAACGGATTGCGTACTCGCGTGTGCGTTGGTCAACGAGCCGGTTTCGCGCAGCACTGTCAACGCCCCTGCGCTCGTTAGCACCTCGGCTAGCCGTTTGATGTCGGGGTTCTGCGATTTGATGATGGGTTCAATGTCATCCCCCTTCGATCCGTAAATCCACCGCAGCACCTCACCGAGCTTCTTCAGGTTGTCTTTGGGAATTGGATCCGGTGTAGGGTCATAGCGAGACCACGCTGCTTCCAGGCCCAAAAACTCCATGTAAGGAGCTCTCGACAACGCCGTGTAAAGGTGCGAAAAGCTGAACTTCCGGGCCGCGCAGTCGTCGATGGAGAAAATACTCGATTCTTCGGCCTGCTGTAGCACGTAGATAGCGTTGACCATACGCTTGATCGTGTCATGCTTGTCACCGATACGTTTCGCTATCTCTACTAGCGACGTCCCGTCTGCCCGATACCAATCCGCCGCGAACTTCGCCTTGGCATAGGACTCCCATCGGGCAGCCCCGTGTATGTGCTTGAAGCCGATGAACGACCAGCTTTCCTGTCTACACTCTACCCGATAAACCGATACATGCTCCAACGAAGGAACGTGCTCTTCCGGCATGTCTGGCAAGATAATCCTAACTCCGTTCTCCTCTCTTACTTGCGTCATTAGGTCGGGACTCCGGTATAGGCGAACTGCTGCGAGCCGCCGATTACCTTCCAGCACGATCAACTGACCTTCTTCCGCGACCACGACTAGGGGCTCGATGTCCAAGTAGCCGTTGGCGGCCATCGATTGAAGTAGCTCGCTCAAGTCCTCCGAGCGATAAAGCTCTGCAATGATCTCCGGCTCCGATGCACCAGAACTGACTCCCATCAACCGTGGGTTACGCCAATCTAACGCCAAACGGTCTACCGGCACACTAGATACCGTTCGAAGAGGCGGCATCGATGGATTAGTAACGTCGGTCATATCTGGCTCAGCTTGAGACTACGGGAAAGACTAGAATCGCTGCCAAAACGGCACACCTCCTCAGGTCCACGTGCGGGCTGCGCAAGGGACGCCGCGAACACGCCAAGAAACGTCGCTCGACCCAAACGGACGCGGCAATCCGGTAGGGTCGCGCTGTCGTACTTCGGGCGCAGGCTCCACAAGCCGATCCTTGGCCCATCGAAAGAGACAGGACGTGACGTCATTTCCCTAAAAATATATTTACAATCAGGCACTTACACTCTGAAAGAAAGGGAGGCCCCGCCGCACCGAGTGTACCCCCGCGAAACTTCGATTTCACTCTGCCCTTGCGACCATGCGGAAGGATCGGTCGTGGGGACGGGGCCGGTTGACCTCGGGCGGCCGCCGCCGCGTGCTCCGACGCGAGTCGGATGTCGGGCGAGTCCGATGGAGTAATCGTCACACGCAATTGGTTACCGCCCCCGTGCCTCCAAAATCTCCACCCCCGGCAACCCACGCCCCTCGACAAACTCCAAGAAAGCCCCCCCGCCCGTCGAGATGTACGAGATCCCCTCCCGAACCCCGTACTTGTCGATGGCCGCGATCGTGTCCCCGCCCCCGGCCACGGAAAACGCCTCGCTCGCGGCGACGGCCTCGGCGACGACCCGCGTCCCCTCTCCAAACTGATCGTGCTCGAACACCCCAAGCGGTCCGTTCCAGAGAATCGTGCCGGCTTCCGTCAAGATGTCCCGGAACGACCGCGCCGTGACCGGCCCAATATCGAGAATCTTCTCTCCGGCAGGGACCTCCTCCGCCCCCCGCAGCACCGCCGTCACGTCGGGCTCGATCTCCCGAGCCGTCATCACGTCCACCGGCACCGGGACATCGACCTTCTCGGCGATGCGCCGGGCCACGTCCACCTGATCCTTCTCCACCAGCGAGGAACGCACGGCATGCCCGGCGGCCAAAAGAAACGTGTTCGCGATGCCGCCGCCCACGAGCAGCCGGTCGGCCAGCCCCGCGAGGGACTCGAGCACCGCCAGCTTCGTCGATACCTTCGCGCCCCCGACAATCGCTACCAAGGGCCGCGCCGGAGAATCGAGCGCCCGCCGCAGGGCCTCGATCTCCTTGACCAACAGCGGCCCCGCGCACGCCACCGGGGCGTACTTCGCGACGCCATGGGTCGAGGCGTGGGCGCGGTGGGCGGTCGCGAAGGCGTCCATCACGAACACGTCGAAGTGCTCCGCCATCCGCCTCGCCAAGGCGTCGTCGTTCGACGTTTCGCCGGGCTGGAAGCGGATGTTCTCCAGGACGACGACCTGGCCCGGCGCGATATCGATATCGAAGTGACCGGCGGCGGCCAGCGGCACCTCCTGGCCGAGGCGCTCGCCGATCAGGTCCGCGACGTGGGAGAGGGAGAGGCCCGGATCCCACGTGCCCTCCGCCGGGCGCCCGAGGTGCGACATGACCATCACTGCGGCGCCTTGGCGCACGCATTCGGCGATCGTGGGCATCGCCGCGTCTATGCGTGCGGTGTTCTGCACCTCCCCCTTGTGGACCGGGACGTTTAGGTCTTCCCGGATGAGCACGCGCTTGCCCGCCAGGGGCACGTCGCGCATCGCGATCATGGTCACCGGGCGGCGACCTCCCGGATCGCATCGACGACCGCCCCGGCGTGGATGCCCATCGCTTCCATGGCCACGTCCCCCGGCGCGGACACGCCGAACGTGTCGATGCCGACCACCGCGCCATCGAGGCCGACGAAGCGGTACCAGTAGTCCGGGTGGCCCGCCTCGACCGCCACGCGCCGGCGGCAACCCGAAGGCAGCACGAACTCCCGGTACTCCACGTCCTGGGCCAGGAATACATCCACGCTCGGCATTGACACTACTCGAACACCAACGCCCTCTTCGGTCAGCGTCGCCGCCGCCTCCACGGCGACCTCCACCTCCGAGCCCGTCGCGATCACCACCACGTCCAGCGTTCCGCTCTCCCGGCGCAGGATGTAGCCGCCCCGGGCGATCACCCTCATATCTCGCCGTGGCTGGCACGCCGTCTTCTGCCGCGTGAGAGCCAGGGCGGTCGGCCCGTCGGTGCGCGCCAGCGCCGCCGCCCAGGCGTAGGCCGTCTCCACCCCGTCGCAGGGCCGCCACAGCGAAAGGTTGGGCGTGGTGCGCAGGTTCGTGAGCTGCTCCACCGGCTGGTGGGTGGGGCCGTCTTCTCCCAGGCCCACGCTGTCGTGGGTGTAGACGAAGATGTTGCGGATGCCCATGAGCGCCGCCAGGCGCACGGCGTTGCGCGCGTACTCCATGAACACGAGGAAGGTGCCGGAATAGGGCACGAGACCGCCGTGCAGGGCGATGCCGTTGGCGATGGCCGTCATGCCGAATTCGCGCACGCCGAAGTTGAGATAGCGCCCGCCTTCGTGCAGCCATCCCGCGCCGGACCATTGCGTGCCGTTGGAGCCGGTCAGGTCCGCGGAGCCGCCGAGCAGCTCCGGCACGGCGGGACCGAGGATGTCGAGGCAGGCCTGGGACGCCTTGCGCGTCTCGATGGGCGTTGCCGCCATCTGGGCCCCCTGCGCGTGGGCTACGAGCCGCTGCTGCCAACCCTGGGGCAGCGTGCCCCGCATGCGCCGCTCGAACTCCTCGGCGAGTTCCGGGAACGTGCTCCGATATTCGTCGAGGAGGCTCCGCCACTCGGCTTCGTGCAGGGCGCCCGGGGACCGCATGTCCCAGTCCTCGTAGACCTCCGGCGGAACCTCGAAAGCTGCGTAGCCCCAGTTGAGCCGCCGCCGGGTGGCCGCGACCTCGCCCGGCCCCAGCGCGGCCCCATGGGCCGCGGCGGTGCCTTCCTTCACCGGGGCACCGAAGCCGATGATCGTCTTGCAGCAGATCAACGTGGGCTGCCCGACCTCTTCGACCGCCGCCGTGAGCGCCTCCCGCACTTCGTCGGCGTCGTGACCGTCCACGTCCCGAACGACGTGCCAACCGTAGGCCTCGAAACGCGCCGCAACGTCCTCGGTGTGCCAGTGCCGCGTTTCGCCGTCGATGGAGATGCCGTTGTCGTCGTAGAGGCAGTTGAGCTTGCCGAGCTCCAGGGTGCCCGCGAGGGCCGCGGCTTCGTGCGTCACGCCCTCCATCATGCAGCCGTCGCCGGCCAGAACCCACGTCCGATGGTCCACGAGGGGGAAGCCGTCCCGGTTGAACTCCCGGGCGAGCAGCGACTCGGCGAGGGCCATGCCGACGCCATTGGCGAGACCCTGGCCCAAGGGCCCGGTGGTGGTCTCTATGCCGGGGCAGATGCCGTATTCGGGGTGCCCCGCCGTCTTCGAATGGAGCTGCCGGAAGTTGCGGAGGTCGTCCACGCTGACGTCGTAGCGGGTGAGGTGCAGCACGGCGTAGAGCAGCATCGAGCCGTGCCCGTTCGACATCACCAGCCGGTCGCGGTTCCACCAATCCGGGTTGGCGGGGTTGTAGCGCAGCACCTCCCGCCACAGCACCTCGGCGACATCGGCGAGGCCCATGGGCGCGCCGGGATGGCCGCTCTTGGCCTGTTCCACGGCATCCATGGCGAGCGCTCGGATGGCGTTCGCGCGATCCGTTCGGGAGGGCATGGGTCTCTCGAGTCCTGAGCGAATCCTGAGCGGGGGGCTAGTATCGCACGGCGGGGCGGGCAATCCGCTTCGGAAACGGCGGGCGCGGGCGCGAATTCCGCGTCAACCCGCCCCGCCGGCGGCACGAGACCCCAACGCCCTTGCGCTACAATGCGCGCCCCCCAGAGAGCCGACCCGCCGATGTCCGACTTCAGCGTCTTCACCTCCGAGTCCGTGTCCGAGGGCCATCCCGACAAGATGGCGGACCAGATATCGGACGCCGTGTTGGACGCGATGCTCGAGCAGGACCGGGATTCGCGGGTCGCCTGCGAGACGCTGATCAAGGACGGCATCGTCGTGCTCGGCGGTGAGATTCGCTCCAACGCCCAAGTGGACGTGGACCGCCTGACGCGGCGCGTGATCGAGGAGATTGGCTACGACGACATCGCCCTCGGGTTCGACCCGAAGAGCTGCGCGGTCGTCAACGCCCTAGGGATGCAGTCCACGGACATCGCGATGGGCGTGGACCCGACGGCGGAGCGGGAACAGGGGGCCGGCGACCAGGGGCTCATGTTCGGCTACGCCACCAACGAGACCGACGTCCTCATGCCGGCGCCGATCACCTACGCCCACCGCCTGATGCGGCAGCAGGCCAAGGCGCGCCGCAACTCCCTCTCCTTCCTCGGTCCCGACGCCAAGAGCCAACTCACCTTCCAGTACGACCAAGGCCAACCCGTGGGGGTGAACACCGTCGTGCTCTCCACGCAGCACGCCGCGGACGTCGAGCGCGACGTGCTCGAGGAGGCGGTGATGGAGGAGATCGTCAAGCCCGTCCTGCCCGGCAACTGGATCACGTCCGAGACCAAGGTCCACATCAATCCCACCGGCAGCTTCGTGATCGGCGGGCCGCTCGGCGACTGTGGCGTCACGGGCCGGAAGATCATCGTGGACACCTACGGCGGCATGGCCCGCCACGGCGGCGGCGCGTTCTCCGGCAAGGACCCGTCGAAGGTGGACCGCTCGGCGGCCTACGCAAGCCGCTACGTCGCTAAGAACATCGTGGCCGCGGGGCTGGCCGACCGTTGCGAACTACAGGTGAGCTACGCCATCGGCGTGGCCGAACCCACCTCCATCGCCATCGACACCTTCGGCACCGGCAAGCTCGACAACGACGCCATCGTGCGGCTCGTGCGCGAACACTTCGACCTGCGGCCCCGGGGCCTCATCGAGATGCTGGACCTGAAGCGGCCGATCTACCGCGGCACCGCCGCATACGGGCACTTCGGGCGCACCGGGGACGACTTTACATGGGAACGGACCGACAAGGCGGAAGCGTTGGCGGCGGCGTTGTAGCGCCCCAGGGTCGGCCCGCGCGCCGGCTGAGCTTCGAGTTCTTCCCGCCGAAGACGGACCGGGGCCGGGCCAACCTCCTACGCACCGCGCACCGTCTGCGCGAGGCCGGCGGCGACGCCACGGAGTTCTGCTCCGTCACCTACGGCGCCGGCGGATCGACCCGGACGGGGACGTTCGAGGCCGTGCGGGCATTGCGCGAGGGCGGCATCAACGCGGTGCCCCACCTGTCCTGGGGCAGCGATCCGGCAGACGCGATCCGCAAGCTGATCGACCGCTACCGAGCGCTCGGCATCGGCCGCATGGTGGCCCTGCGCGGCGACGTGCCCTCCGGCATGGGGCCGCGCGGTGCGGTGCACTATGCCGCGGACCTCGTACGGCTCCTTCGGGAGCGCGTGGACCCGGACTTCCGCATCGAGGTGGCGGCCTATCCCGAAGTCCACCCCGACGCGCCCTCGCCCGAGGCCGACCTCGCCTACCTCAAGCAGAAGGTCGACGCGGGCGCCGACGGCTGCATCACCCAGTACTTCTATCAGCCGGAGAGCTACTTCTACTTCGTGGACCGTTGCCGCGGGCACGGCATCGACGTGCCGATCGTCCCCGGCATCATGCCGATCACCAACTACGAGGGGCTCGTGCGATTCTCCGACGCCTGCGGGGCCGACATTCCGCGCTGGATCCGCCTGCGCCTGGCCGCCCACCGGGACGACGAGGCGTCGCTACAGGCCTTCGGCACGGACGTGGTCACCCGTCTCTGCGAGCGTCTCCTGGAGGGCGGGGCACCGGGGCTGCATTTCTATACGCTGAACAAGGCCCCGCCCACCGTGGCGATTGCCAAGAATCTCGGCCTCGCCGAACGCGCGGCCGGGTAACGGAAGCGCGTACGAATGGTCCACGTCGCCTTCCTGATCGACCCCATCGCCTCGCTGCACCTGAAGAAGGACAGCACGTTGGCGATGGTGCGCGCGGCCCTGCGGCGCGGCTGGCGCGTGAGCTGCTTGGAGCAGCCGGACCTCTTCTGGCGGGAGGACACGCCCCGCGCGACGCTCCGGGAGCTGACCCTCGACGCTGGGTTCCTCGACACCTTGGATCCGGCGCATGCTCCCGTGGACTGGTACCGGCTTGGTCCCCCTGAGGAGACCGATCTCGCCACCGTGGACCTCGTCATGATGCGCAAGGATCCGCCGTTCGACATGGAGTACATCTACACGACGTATTTCCTCGAACACGTCCAGGCCCGGGGCACTCCCGTCGTGAACGATCCCCGCAGCCTGCGCGACTGCAACGAGAAGTTCTTCGCCACCTGGTTCCCTGACTGCACGCCGCCCCTCGTCATCACGCGTCGTGCGGAACGCCTGATGGAGTTCCATGCCGAGCACGGGGACGTCGTCTTCAAGCCCCTCGACGGCATGGGCGGGATGAACATCTTCCGGGTGCGGCCGGACGACCCGAACCTGCACGTCATCATCGAGAACCTCACCGAGCTCGGGCGGCGGCAGATCATGGCGCAGCGCTACCTGCCCGAGATCGCGGACGGCGACAAGCGCATCCTGTTGATCGACGGCGAGCCGGTGGACTACGCCCTCGCGCGCATCCCGCAGCAAGGCGAATCCCGGGGCAACCTCGCCGCCGGCGGCGCCGGGGTGGGGCGCCCGCTCTCCGCACGGGACAGGGAGATCGCGGAGCGCGTCGGTCCGGAGCTGAAGCGCCGGGGCATTCTCTTCGCGGGTATCGACGTGATCGGCGACTACCTCACGGAGATCAACGTGACGTGCCCGACGTGCATCCGCGAACTCGACGCCCAGTTTTCCCTCGACATCGGCGGGATGCTGCTTGATCGCCTGGCGGAGAAGCTCTCGCTGTAATGAGGCTCTCGGCGCCAGCCTGGTGGCGGATCGTCGGCGACGGCGCGTCCTCCTCCGCGCTGGACCGGGATCGGATGCTCTTCGCGGTGTTCGTGGCCACCGTCGTGCACGCGGGCCTGATCCTCGGCCTCGGTACCCCATTTCCGGTGCCCAGCGAACGCGAAGCGAGCAGCATTGCCATCTTGCTCGCGCCACCGCCTTCCTCGACGTCGTCGCGCTCGGATGCGCCCGAAACAACATCCGCCACGCCGGAAGCGGTCCCCGAACCGTCCCTCGAGCCGACGCCGGCGGTCCAAGAGGCTCCCCCGCCCGAACCGTCGACTCCCGCGCGCGAGGCCCCCGATTCGGTCGCCGAGCAGCCGGCCGAATCCACCGCACGTCCGATCTGGCCCATACCGGACTACGAGGAAACCGTACGGCAGGTCGCCCGCGCCGGCGAGGATTCGATCCCCGGAGCGGCCCGCATCCGCCGCGTGACCGGCGTATCGCCGGCGAGTCCCCAGCTCTCGTACTACTTCGAGGCGTGGCGCCGCAAGGTGGAGCGGGTCGGCAACCTGAACTACCCCAATGCCGCCCGGGCACGAAGCCTCTACGGCAGCCTGCGCCTGCTCGTCGCGATCACGCCGGACGGAGGGCTCGCCGACGTGCGGCTGTTGGAGTCCTCCGGGCACTCGGTGCTCGACGATGCCGCGCTGCGCATCGTCCGCCTGGCTGCGCCGTTCGCCCCCTTCCCGCCCGAGATGCGCCGCAGCACCGACGTGCTGGAAATCGTCCGCACCTGGCAATTCCGGCGGAGCCGGGACGGATTTCGCACCCTATAGCGTCCCACCGGGGGTCGCGACCGAGCCCGTTGTCGTATGATCTTCCCGGTGGAATACAAGTCGCTCAAGAACCGCTTCCTGCTCTCGATGCCGAGCCTGCGCAGCTTTGGGGACTACTTCAGCGACACGATCACCTACGTCTGCCGCCACAACCGGGACGGGGCCCTCGGACTGGTCGTGAACCGCCCCCTGTCGATGACGGTGGGCGAGCTGCTCGGCCAGCTGGAGTTGCCCTGCTCCATCGACCCCTCGATCCGGCTGCTCGAGGGCGGGCCGGTGCGCGGCGACTGCGCCTTCATCCTCCACACCAACGACGTCGAATGCCAGCGCACCGTGCGGGTCGGCAACGCGCTCGCGCTCACCACGGAAATGGAAATGCTGGAGGCCATTGGCCGGGGCGAGGGCCCGCGCCAATACCTGATCGCCCTTGGCTACGCCGGCTGGGGCGAGGGGCAACTCGAGCGCGAGATGGACGAGAACACCTGGCTGACCTGCCCGTCGTCGAAGTCCGTCATTTTCGACATCCCGTTCGAAGACCGCGTTGACTCGGCGGCGCGCATGCTCGGCATCGATTTCTCCCTGATGTCCGGGCACAGCGGCAACGCCTGACGCCGCCGCGGCGCTCCCATGGCGCACCTGGCGTTCGACTTTGGTCTGAAGACCATCGGCGTCGCCGTGACGGAGCCCCGGGCCGGGACCGCCTCCGCCCTAGGGACGGTCCGCGCCCGGGACGGAGTGCCGGTCTGGGAAGCTCTGGACGCGCTGGTGCGGGAATGGCGGCCGGAGGGATTCGTTGTCGGCCTGCCGCTCAACATGGACGACACGGAGAGCGAGATGTCCCGCGCGGCACGCCGCTTCGGCGACCGCCTGGGTGAACGCTATGGCATCGCGGTGATCTACGCGGACGAGCGGCTCTCCACCTTCGAGGCGGTCGGGCGCGGCGGAGATCATGCGATGGCGGCGCAGGTGATCGCGGAGACGTGGCTCGGGACGTTGTAGGATGCGAAGGCTCCGTCCGACCGGAACCTTCCACAAACCTACAGAACGTGCTTGCCCACCACGTAGCCCGCCACCATGGCGAAGACGAGGAAAGCACCCAGCTTAGTGGCGAACCACCAGACGCGGTCCGCCTTGCGCCCGCCCGGCGTGAGTTCGTGTCGTTCGAGCATCGTGGTCCCTCGCGAACGGGTCTACAGCCAACCCAAGCCCTCGATCAACTTTACCGCACCGGCGACTGCGGCGAACAGGGCCAACGCCAACTTGATGGCGTCGAAGAAAGTGCCGTATTGAAACCGACGCGCTTCCTCGTCGAGTTTCGTCGCTTCGGCCTTTAGCTTCTCAGTTTCCGCGTCGAGGCGCCGCAACTCGGCGGCGGCGCGTGCGTCTTCCTGCTCCACGGCCTTCCTCCCAGGTCAACGCCCGTGCGACGGACCGGCGCCGGCACCAACCGACGCCCGCCCGAAGGCATCCGGCATCTTCGCGGCTGCCCGGGCCGCCTCCGGCGCCACCATCCCCGCGCGCACGAGTTCGAGAAGGCTCTGGTCCAGGGTCCGCATGCCCTCGGCCGCGCCCGTCTGGATCGCGGAGTAAATCTGCGCCGCCTTGTCCTCGCGGATGAGGTTGCGGATTGCCGGGGTGGCCACGAGCACCTCCCGCGCCGCCGCCCGGCCGCCACCGATCCGGGGCACCAGGGTCTGCGAAATGACCGCGTGAAGGGACTCGGAAAGCGCGGTTCGGACCCCCGCCTTCTCGCCCGCCGGAAACGCGTCCACGATGCGGTCGATGGACTTGGCCGCCGAGCCCGTGTGCAGCGTCGCGAACACGAGATGCCCGGTCTCCGCCGCGGTCAACGCCAGGGCGATGGTCTCCGGGTCGCGCATCTCCCCCACGAGAATCACGTCCGGGTCTTCGCGCAAGGCCGCACGGAGCGCGGCGTCGAAGCTCGTGGTGTCCCGGCCGACCTCGCGCTGATGCACCAGGCAGCGCTTGTTGCCGTGCACGAACTCGATGGGATCCTCGATGGTGAGGACGTGTCCGGCACGGTGTGCGTTGATGAAGTCGATCATCGCCGCCAAGGTGGTGCTCTTGCCGGAGCCGGTCGGTCCCGTCACCAGCACGAGCCCCCGGGGCGCACAGGCGATGTCCCGGTAGACCGCGCCCATGTCCAGCGCCTCCATGCCGGGCACGTCCGACGGGATGGCGCGGAACGCCGCGGCCGGGCCCCGATGCTGCCGATAGGCATTCACCCGGAAGCGGAGGCCCCCGGGCCGCTCGCAGGCGAAATCCACCTCCGTCGAACCATCGAAAGCCCGCCGCCGTTCCTCCCCCATGACCTCCCGCACCATGGCGCGCACGTCGGACGCCATCAGGGCCGGCCCGTCGAGGGGACGCATGTCTCCGTCCACGCGCAGCAGCGGTGGCATGCCCGTTGATAGGTGCAGGTCCGACGCGCCGCGCTCGACAACGCATGCCAATAGCTCCCCGATTTCCATCCTCTTCCGTCTCCGACGCTCCAGAAGGCCATCCTAGAGAGGCATCGCGGCGGTGCCTGTCAGTTTCCGTCCATCCGTAGGTGCCGCCGCCTCCCAAGGACGTGTGCGCCCGGTCGCACGCCGGGGCCAACACGGGGGCTATACGGGGGTCACGGGGGCCGATCCGACTTGCGCCCTCGCCTCCGTTGAATCACAGTGCCCCGCTCCGAACACTGGCGCGGGCTACGAGAGGAAAGCAATGAGACTGGGCGTTCTGGCGGGCGGGGGGAATGCATGGCGCGACTCCCTGGAGAAGGTGCGCATCGCGGAATCCCTCGGCTACGAGATGGTGGGGAGCGGCGAGGCCTGGGGGCCGTCCACGGTGCCGTGGATGACGCTCCTCGCCGAGCACACCGAACGCATGGCCGTGGGCACGGGCATCCTCAACATCTACTCGCGTTCGCCGGCGGCCATCGCGCAGGAGTTCGCGATGCTGGAGATCGTCTCCGGCGGGCGCATGGTCTGCGGGCTCGGCTCCTCCGGGCACCGCGTGATCGAGCACTTCCACGGGGTTCCGTTCGAGAAGCCGCTGCGGCGCCTGCGCGAGTACGCCGAGATCATCGACCTGCTCCTGCGCGGCGACCGGCTCGAGTACCAGGGCGAGATCTTCCAGATGGGGCGCGGCTTCCGCCTCGACTACGAACGGCCCCGGGCCCGGGTGCCCATCTACATCGCCGCCATCACGCCGAAGTCGATTACACAGACCGGGGAGATCGCCGACGGCATCTATCCCATCCATTGGCCGAAGGGCCGCTTCCACGCTCTGCGCCGAGCCCTGTCCGAAGCCTCCACCGCGGCCGGACGGCCCGCGGACGCCGTGACCATCGCCCCCTTCACCAACGTCTACGTCACCGACGGCAGCAACGACGAGGAAATGTGGCTCGCCGCCCGCCAGCCCCTGTTCCACTACATCAACCGCATGGGCGATTTCTACTGGAACATGCTCGCCGACAACGGCTACGAGGCGGAGGTCATGGGTTCCCGGGCCGCTTGGCGGGAACGGGACCGTGAAGGGGCGATGCGGGCGATCTCCGACGCGATGGTCCGGGAGATCGAGGTCATCGGCCCGCTCGAGTCCGTTGGGGAGCAACTCGCCGAGCGCGCCGCGTCCGGCGCGGAACTCCAGATGGTGTGGATGCCGAGTGGCTCCGTGGCCGAGGTCGGGGCGCGGCTCGAAGCCCTGCTGCGGACCGGTTGAGCCATGCGCCGCGCGGCACCGGCCGCCCCTCCCGGGCATCCCGCCGAGGCCGTCGCGGCCGCGGTGCGGCGCGCGGCCGTGGACGCCGGACGCAGCCCCGAACCCGTCCGGTTGGTCGCGGTCTCGAAGACGCGCTCCCTAGAGGAAGTCCGCGCGGCGGCCCGGGCCGGCATTCGCCACTTCGGGGAGAACTTCCTGCAGGACGCGCTGCCAAAGGTCCAAGCCCTTAGCGGCGTGACCTGGCACTTCATCGGTAGGATCCAATCCAACAAGACCCGCGACATCGCCGGCCACTTCCAGTGGGTACACACCCTCGACCGTCCCCGGATCGCGGAGCGCCTGCAGCGCCACCGGGGGGACCTGCCGCCCCTCGATGTCTGCATCCAGGTGAACGTGGACGCCGAGGCGGGCAAGGCCGGCGTTTCGCCCGATGGCGTCGGGGAGCTCGTGGAGGCCGTACACGCCCTCGACCGCCTGCGCCTGCGCGGCTTGATGGCCATCCCCGCGCTCCGGGACGATCCCGAGGAGACGCGCCCAAGCTTCGCCCGCATGCGCGAACTGTTCGAGGCGCACGCCGCCAGGGGCGGCGACCACTGGGACACCCTGTCCATGGGGATGACCGCAGACTACGCGATCGCCATCCAGGAAGGTTCGACGTGCGTGCGCATCGGCACGGCGATCTTCGGGCCCCGGAGAACATAGGTGACGCGCATCGCCTTCGTCGGCGGGGGCAACATGGCCTTCGCCCTGGTGCAGGGATTGCGCGACCGGACCGCATTCGAGATGGTCGTGGCGGATCCGGTGCCCGCCCAGCGCACACGTTTCGAGGGCGTCGCGACGACCGCCGACAACGCTACGGCCGCGGCCGGGGCCGACGCCGTGGTGCTCGCGGTGAAGCCTCAGAACATGGCCGCCGCGACGGCCGGACTCTCCCTCGACGCCGGACAATTGGTCGTCTCCATCGCGGCCGGGGTGCCGCTACGGGCCCTCGCGCGGTCGACGTCGCCCCGACAACCCATCGTGCGGTGCATGCCGAACACGCCGGCGCTCCTCGGGGCGGGGATCACCGGCGCCGTTCCGAACGCTGCGGTGGGCGAGCACCACTTGGACCTTGCCGGAGAGATTCTCTCCGCCACGGGAGAGGTGGTCTGGTTCGAGGACGAGGCCCACCTCGACGCCGTAACCGCGCTCTCGGGCAGCGGCCCCGCCTACTTCTTCTACCTGCTCCAAGCCATGACCGAAGCGGGGGTCGAGCTGGGCCTCGATGCCCACATCGCCCAACGCCTCGCCGTCGCCACGGCGCTCGGTGCGGCGCGCATGGCGGACATGGGCGACGCGGATCCCGCCACGCTACGCGCCCGGGTCACCTCGCCCGGTGGCACGACGGAGCGCGCCCTTTCTATACTTGCATCGCACGAGGTGGACGCAGCGGTTCGCCAGGCGATCCACGGCGCCTGGCTGCGGTCCCGGGAGCTGGCCGAGGAGTTCGGGAAGTAGCCATGGGTGCGCCGGTCGCCTTCATCATCCAGTTCGTACTGAGCGCCGTCGCGGTCCTCTTCCTGATTCGCTTCATCCTGCAGGCGACCCGGGCGGATTTCTACAACCCCATCTGCCAGGGCATCGTGCGCTACACGGACCCGGTGTTGAAGCCGCTCCGCGTCGTGATCCCGACCTACCGCAATCTCGATCTGGCCGCGTTCGTGGCGACCTGGATCGTCAGCATCATCACCATCCTGGTGGCGGTGCTGATGACGGGCAGCTACAGCAACCTGACCATCGTGGAACTCATCCATTCCCTCGGCCTCGAAGTGGGGGCGATCGTGGGCGGCGTCTACCGCACGCTGGATCTCTTCCTGAGCTTCTACTGGATCGCCATCTTCCTCACCATCATCGTCTCGTTCGTGGCGCCGAGCACGTACAACCCGGTCATCGCCCTGCTGCACGAGATCTGCGAACCGGTCCTGGCGCCGGCGCGCCGGGTCCTGCCCGCGATGGGCGGTCTCGACCTGTCGCCGCTCATCGTCTTCCTCGTGCTGGCGCTCCTGCAGCGGTTCTTCCTGCCGGGGCTCTTCCGACTGCTGTTCTGACCGCCGTGTTCCCGCCGCCCGATTCCGTGGGCATCGTGACGCCGCAGCGGCGGCGTTTCGGTGCGCTCGACCTCCAGTGCGGGGTACGCCTGCCGGCGTTCGAATTGGTCTACGAGACCTACGGCGAACTCAACGCAGACCGGTCGAACGCGGTGCTGATCTGCCACGCCCTGTCGGGCAGCCACCACGCCGCGGGCTACCACGCCGAGACGGACCGGCGGCCGGGCTGGTGGGACGTGTGCATCGGCCCCGGCAAGCCCATCGACACGAACCGGTTCTTCGTGGTGAGCCCGAACAACCTCGGCGGCTGTCACGGCAGCACCGGGCCGCGTTCGACGAATCCCGCCAACGGGGAGCCCTACGGCCCGAACTTCCCGAACGTCACCGTGAAGGATTGGGTGCGGAGCCAAGCGATGCTGGCCGACGCCCTCAGGATCGACGCCTTCGCCGCCGTCATCGGCGGCAGCCTGGGCGGGATGCAGGCAATGCAGTGGGCCATCGACCTGCCGGAGCGCATCCGCCACGCGCTCCTGATCGCGTGCGCGCCCAAGCTCTCGGCGCAGAACATCGCCTTCAACGAGATCGCGCGCCAGGCGATCCTCACCGATCCGGACTACCGCGACGGCGAGTACGTGAAGGCCGAGGCGAATCCGGACCGGGGCCTCATGCTGGCGCGCATGCTCGGCCACGTCACATACCTCTCCGACGACAGCATGGGCGACAAGTTCGGCCGGGAACTCCGCTCCGGCGACATCGCTTCCGGCCACGACGTCACCTTCCAGGTGGAGAGCTACCTGCACTACCAGGGGCGCTCGTTCTCGAAGACCTTCGACGCCAACACCTACCTGTTGATGACCCGCGCCCTCGACTATTTCGACCCGGCGCACGAATACGGCGACGACCTGGTGGCCGCGCTGTCCGTCGCCCGGTGTGCATTTCTGGTCGTCTCCTTCTCCACCGATTGGCGCTTCGCCCCGGAGCGTTCGGACGAGATCGTCGATGCCCTCGTGGCGGCCCGGCGCGACGTCGTGAGCGTGGGCGTCGAGGCCTCCCACGGCCACGATTCGTTCCTGCTGCCCGTGCCGCGCTATCTGGCCGTCCTGTCCGAGTATTTGGACCGGGTGGCCCGGGAGTGCGGCCAGTGAGGGAGGAACTGCGCATCATCGCCGATCTAGTGGCCCCGGGGGCACGGGTGCTGGATCTCGGCTGTGGCAACGGGGAACTGCTCGCCCACCTCCAGCAACACAAGGACGTGGTCGGCTACGGACTCGACAACGGCGCCGAGGAAATCGCCGCCTGCATCCGCGCGGGGGTGAACGTCATCGAGCAGGATCTCGACGACGGCCTAGCGCGCTTCGCCGACGCGAGTTTCGACCTCGTGCTCATGACGGACACGCTACAGGCGGTGCGCGCGCCCGACGAACTCCTCGACGAGATGCTGCGCGTCGGCGAGGAGTGCATCGTCACCTTTCCGAACTTCGCCCACTGGACCTGCCGGCTGCAACTCGCCAGCCGGGGACGGATGCCGGTCGCCAAGCACCTTCCCTATACGTGGTACGCGACACCGAACATCCACCTGTGCACGTTCACGGATTTCGAGACGCTCTGTCGCGACAAGGACCTGACGATCACCGAGCGCTTCGTCGTCGATCAGGCCTACCGGCAAGGCGCCCTGATCAACCGTTTTCCGAATCTGTTCGGCACGACGGCCTTCTACCGGCTGCGGCGCACGCACGCATGACGTCCGCGGGCGGCTGGATGCGGTGCGCCATACTGCTCGGCTTGGCGCTGTTGGCCCTAGTGGGCCAAGCGGAACAGAAGGCGACGTTCGGCGACTACGCCGTCCACTACGTGGTCTTCAACGCGAGCTTCCTGCGACCGCAGATCGCCGAGCGCTACGGCATCGTGCGCGGACGCGACAAGGCGCTCGCCAACGTCAGCGTGCTGGACGCCGACGGGCGCGCCGTCGAGGCGTCGGTGACCGGCTCCTTCCGCAACCTCCTGGGGCAGGTCGAGGCCTTGCGCTTCCGTGCCGTCCGGGAGGGAGACGCCCTCTACTATCTCGCGTCCCTCACCTATCCCCACGCCGAGGCGCTCCGCTTCGAGATCGTCGCCGACCTGCCGGGCCACGGACCGGCCACCATCGCGTTCCAGCAAACGATGTACTGGGAGGATTGACGTTGACCACGGCGAGGAAGGCCGTGCTCGCGAGCGCGAACGCCGGCAAGCTGCGGGAGCTGGGCATGCTGCTGACCACGGTGGCGGTGGAGTTGGTGCCGGCTTCCGACTTCGGCATCCAACCTCCCGAAGAGACCGGCCAGACCTTCCTCGAGAACGCGCTCATCAAGGCCCGCAACGCCGCTGCGGTCGCGGGCCTTCCGGCCATTGGAGACGATTCCGGATTGGTCGTGGCCGCGCTCGGCGGCGCGCCGGGCATTTACTCCGCGCGCTTCGCCGGACCGGGCGCGACCGCCGCCGAGAACAACGCGAAGCTCGTGGCGGCCCTCGACGGCGTCCCCGACCGGCGCGCCCATTTCTACTGCGCGCTCGTGTTTCTGCAACGGGCGGACGATCCGGCACCCATCGTCGCGACCGGCGCATGGCACGGGGAGATCGTGGACCAAGCCCGTGGTCCCGGCGGATTCGGGTACGACCCGCACTTCCTCGTGCCCGAGCTCGGAGCGACCGCGGCGGAACTCGCGCCGGAGGTCAAGAACGCGCTCAGTCACCGCGGCCTCGCCGCCCGCGCGCTGACGCGGCAGTTGGCCGAGGCGCCCCCGTGAGCGGCCTGTACGTACACCTGCCGTGGTGCGCGCGCAAATGCCCTTACTGCGACTTCAACTCCCACCCGCTGCGCACCCGGCTACCGGAGGAAGACTACGTCCGCGCGCTCCTCGACGACTTCGGGCGCGAACGGGAGCGCGCCTCGTGGCCGATACGGTCCGTCTATTTCGGGGGGGGCACGCCGAGCCTGTTTTCGCCCCGGAGCTTCGCACGGTTGCTGGATGCCTTCGACCTACCGGACGACGCGGAGGTCACGATGGAGGCGAATCCCGGCACGGTGGAGACCGCGGGTGCCATGGCGGCCTACGCGAGCGCCGGCATCAATCGGGTCTCCCTCGGGGTACAGTCCTTTGACGACGCGCGGCTCCTGGACCTCGGCCGCATCCACGACGGAAACGAGGCCGTCCGTGCCGCCGATGCCATTCGCGCCGCCGGGTTCGGCAAATTCAACATCGACCTAATGTTCGGTCTGCCCGAACAAACCGTCGCCGAAGCCCTCGCGGACCTCGAGCGGGCGGTCGCCCTCGAGCCCAGCCACGTCTCTTGGTATCAGTTAACCATCGAGCCCCGCACCGAGTTCGCCCGGCGACCCCCGGTGCTGCCACACGCGGATGCGGTGGCCGACATCGCCGAGGCGGGACAGGCGCTGCTCGCGGAGCGGGGTTTCGAGCGCTATGAAGTCTCCGCCTACGCCCGTCCCGGCGCCCGCTGCCGCCACAATCTCAACTACTGGACCTTCGGCGACTATCTCGGCATCGGGGCGGGCGCGCACGGAAAGCTGACGAGGGCCGACGGATGCGTCTTTCGAACCGCGAAACCGCGGCAGCCCCGACTCTATCTCAAGGATCCGTCAACGGTCGACACGCCGGTCGATCCAACCGAACTGCCCGTCGAGTTCATGATGAACACCCTGCGGTTGGTGGAAGGGGTGGGCCCAGAGGTCTTTGAACGGAGGACCGGACTATCGCCGGAGGCCATCGCCGACACCGTCGCCGCGTTGCGGGAGGAAGGCTTGATGGAGGAGCAACGCCTTGCCCTGACGGAGTTCGGCCAGCGGCACCTCGACACCGTCGTCGCACGCTTCCTATGACCGCTTCCTATGACAACGGCGCCGGCTTCACGTAGGCGAGATCCCAAACGTCGTGCCCCAACGCCCGGCCCCGCGACTCGAAGCGGGTGACGGGACGCTCGGCCGGCCGCGGCGCGAATACCCCTGGCCCGGCGGCGTTGGTGAGTGCCGGCTCCGCATCCAGCACCTCCAGCATGTGTTCCGCGTAGGGTGCCCAGTCCGTCGCCAGCAGCAGCCGTCCGCCCGGTTCGAGCACCCGTGCCAGCTCGGCGGCGAAGGGCGGTTGGACCAGGCGCCGCTTGTGGTGACGCGCCTTCGGCCAAGGGTCCGGGAAGTAGACGGCAACGAGCCGCACGCTCTCGGCCGGCCAGGTCGCGAGCACGGCGCGGATGTCGTCCTCCACGAAACGGACGTTGCCGAGGGCGCGGGCTTCGCATTGCAGGATGAGCGAGCCGAGCCCAGGCTGATACACGTCCACGCCGACGCACGTCCACTCCGGATGGGTGGCGGCGAACTCGGCGAGGGCGTGCCCCATGCCAAAGCCCACCTCCAGCAGGACAGGAGGCCGGCAATCCACCGGATCGGCCAGGCGGTAGCGGTCTCCGTGTTCGGCCAGGGCACGGGCCTGACCCGAGGTCAGCCGCCCCCGCCGCCGGACGTACACCCGAGCGTCCCGCGTCATGCTGGATTCCAAGGTAGTGAAGCCCGCCACCCGGCCAACCGCCGGGAACGCGGGAAAGGATGGATCGAGGCGTGGGCCCCGAATCAGGCGGCGGCTTCGAGGGAGACGCGGAGCTTCTTCATCGCGTTGGCCTCGACTTGCCGGATGCGCTCCGCCGACACGCCGTAGCGGGCCGCGAGTTCATGCAGCGTTGCCTTGCTCTCGGACAGCCAGCGGCTGCGGAGGATGTCGCGGCTGCGCTCGTCGAGTGCCTCCAGGGCTTGGTACAGCCCCGCGGTCGACTGCTCGGTCCAGTCGTCCTCCATCACCAACGCTTCCGGGTCCGCCGACTCGTCCGCCAGGAACTGGACCGGCGCCACGGCATGCTCCTCGTCGTCGTCCACGGCACCGTCGAATGCCATGTCCCGGGCCGCCATGCGGCCCTCCATCTGGGTCACGACCTCGGGCGTCACGCCCAAGTCCCGCGCCACCGCCTCGACTTCCTTCCGGTTCATCCAGCCGAGCCGCTTCTTGTTGCTGCGCAGGTTGAAGAAGAGCTTGCGCTGGGCCTTGGTGGTGGCCACCTTGACGATGCGCCAGTTGCGCAGGATGTACTCGTGCATCTCGGCCTTGATCCAGTGTACGGCGAACGACACGAGGCGCACGCCGACCTCGGGATTGAACCGTTTGACGGCCTTCATGAGCCCGACGTTGCCTTCCTGGATCAGGTCGCCCTGGGGCAGCCCGTAGCCGGAGTAGCTGCGGGCGAGGTGGATGACGAAACGGAGGTGGGCGAGGACGAGCTCGCGGGCGGCGTCGAGGTCCTGCTCGTAGTAGAAGCGCTCGGCGAGGTCGCGCTCCTCTTCGGCGCTCAGCACCGGAAATGCGTTGACGGTCTGGATGTAGGTGTCCAGATCGCGTCCTGGCGACAGGCTGTCGAGAGAGAGTACGTTCGAGGCCATATTGATACCTCCCGTAACACTACGTGGAATCTTAGCACTCCATTCCCGCAAGTGCTAACTCGGATCCCCGCCCGCTAAACGGGGTCCAGACCCCGCAACCGCTGCCTGGAGGCGATCATCGCACCGCAGACGCCGAGCGCCGCGCCGACGGCCACCAGCCCGGAAGCGAATATGTGGTCGAGGCCGCTCCATTCCAAGTCCCGCCCGTAGCCTTCGAACAACCGGCCGAGGGGCGCCTCGAGGGCCACGCCGGTGGCGGCGTTCAACACGGCCGCGAGCACGCCGCCTCCCGCGCCATAGATCACCCCCAGATACAGGAACGGCCGCCGCGCGAAGGCGTCCGTGGCACCGACGAGCTTCTGCACCTTGAGTTCCTCGAGCCGGGCCTCGATGGCCAGCCGTACCGAGGCCACCGTCACCAGCGTCGCCCCCAGGCCGAAGAATCCCGCGAGCATCCAACCCAAGCGCTCGACGACCGCGCCGATCGCGGCAAGGCGCTCGAGCCAGGCCGTCTCGACCACGACCTCCTCCACGGCGTCCTGCGAGCCCAGCTCGGCCACGAGCCGCGCACGCGCCGCCGCGGAGACGCCGTCCGCCAAGCTGATCCGCACGCTCGCCGGCAACGGATTGTCCGACAGCAGATCCAGGGCATCCGACAATCCGGATTGGCCCTGGAACTCCCGCAGCGCTTCCTCCGGCGTCACGACCCACACCGTTTGCGCCTCCGCCTTCGCCTGGAGCCGCGCGGCCATGCTACGCGCGGCCCGCACATCCGCACCGGGCTCGAAGTACACGGACAATCCGGCCCGGCCCTCCCATCGCTCCATCGTCCCCGCGACGTTCCGGTCGAGCAGATACAACCCCGCCGGCAGGGCGAGTGCGATGCCGATCAGCAACCAGACGAGCAGGCTGGCGCCGATGCGGCTGTTGACGAAGTGGAAGCTCTCCCGGGCGACCCGGGCATGGTCCCGCGCGGTGGCGGCCAACGGCCGGGGATGGGCGGGCCAGGGGTCCGCCGGACTACGCATGGTCCCGGGTCAGCCGCCCGTGGTCGAGCTCGATGATGCGCATGCCGAGGGATTCGACGAGTCCCTGGTCGTGACTGGCGACGATCACCGTCGTGCCCACCCGGCGGAAGTCCAGGAAGAGCCGCATGACCTCCCGCGAGAGATGCGGATCCAGGTTCCCAGTCGGCTCGTCCGCGAGCAGCACCCGCGGGCGGTTGACGACGGCCCGCGCGATGCCGACGCGTTGTAGCTCCCCCGCCGAGAGAAACACCGGCAGATGGGCGGCCTTCGCCAGGAGCCCGACTCTCTCGAGCGCCGGCCGGACGCGCCGGCCGATGTCGCGCTCCCCCATGCCCGTGACCTGTAGCGGCAGCGCCACGTTCTCGAACACGCTCCGCTGCATGAGCAGGTGCGGGTCCTGGAACACCACCCCGAGGTGCTGCCGATAACGCGGCAGACGGCGGCGGGGCAGCTTGCCGATGTCCACGCCGTTGACGAGCACCTGCCCCCGGGTGGGTGCCTCGATGCCCAGCAGGAGCTTCAGGAACGTGGTCTTGCCGGCGCCGGAGTGACCCCGGAGGAACGCCATGGTGCCCTCGTCCACCTCGACGGTGACGTCCTTAAGGGCCTCATGGCCGTTGGCGAAACGCTTGGTAACGTTGCGGAAGGCGACGCTACCCATGGTCTTCGTCGGCGAGCAACGCCTCGACGAATTCACGGGCATCGAAGGGACGCAGGTCCTCCACGCCTTCGCCCACCCCAATGAAGTACACCGGCAACGGCTCCGCGCGCCCGCGCAGCGCCTCGGCCACCGCGAACAGGACGCCGGCGCGGGCGGACCCATCGAGCTTCGCGACGATCAATCCGCTCAAGCCCACCGCCGCGTCGAACTCGGCGACCTGGCGGAGCGCGTTCTGCCCGGTCCCCGCGTCGAGCACCAGGATGGCCTCGTGCGGTGCGTCCGCGTCGAAGCGGGCCACCACCCGCTTGATCTTGCGCAACTCCTCCATCAGGTTGTGCTTCGCCTGCAACCGGCCCGCGGTGTCCGCGAGCACGACGTCCACCCCCCGCGCCCGCGCCGCGGCGATGGCGTCGTGGATCACCGAGGCGCTGTCCGCGCCCTGGCCCTGGGCGATGACGGGCGTGTCGTTGCGGCGGCCCCACTCCGTGAGTTGCTCGACCGCCGCCGCGCGGAAGGTGTCCCCGGCCGCCAGCAGGACCGAGTGCCCCTCCGCCTGGAGGCGGCGCGTGAGCTTGCCGATCGTCGTGGTCTTGCCGGCGCCGTTCACGCCGACCAGCAGCACGACGCAGGGCCGTTGGGACGACCGCACCGCGAAGGGGCGCTCCATTGGGGCGAGGGTCTCTTCGAGCTCCGCGCGGAGTGCCTGGCGCAAGGCGGCGGTGTCCGAAAGCTCGCGTCGCGACACCCGTTTCTTGAGGGCGTCCATGATGCGTTCCGTCGCATCGACCCCGGCATCCGTCACCAAGAGCGCGGTCTCCAGCGCCTCCAGCACGTCCGCGTCGAGGGCCCGTTCCCCGAGGAGCAGGTCTCCGATGCCCTCCGCGAGCCGTGCACGGGTCTTGCCGAGCCGCGCCGAGAGCCGCTGGAACAGGCCACCCCGCTCCGCGCCACCGCGTCCGTCTTCCCGCTTCCCTTCCCGTGCCGCCTCGGCCACCATTTCCACCACCCCGAGGAACCGCCGCAGCCCACGTCCGTGCCGCAACGAACGCAACGAAACCGCCGCGTGCGCATTATCGGCGGTAAGTGGAGGGGACGGAAGCTCGAAGTCGCGGACCGCCCCGGGCTGCGGCCCACGATGGACCGCGTCCGCGAGACGCTATTCGCCTGGCTCGGGCAGGACCTGACCGGCCGCCACGTGCTCGACCTGTTCGCGGGTACGGGCGCCCTCGCGTTCGAGGCGTTGTCCCGGGGCGCGGCGAGCGCGACCCTGATCGAGCGCGACCGGGCCACCGCGGCCGCATTGCGGGCCGCCGCCACGCGCCTCGGCGCTGACTGTCGCGTACGCGTAGCGTCGGCCCCGCAGTGGCTTCGCCGCCAACGCGAGTGGCGCTGGGATCTGGTCTTCGTCGATCCACCCTTCGGAACGCCGCTCGGCGCAGAGACCCTCGCCTTGCTTCGAGGACACAAGGTTCTCGTCTACCTCGAGGAAGCCGACCCGGGCCCCCGCGCCAGCCTCGAGCCCACCGCCCCGGACATGCCGGGCTGGGAGACGATGCGGGAGTCCCGCGCCGGCGGGTGCCGCTTTCGCCTGCTGCGTCCCGACGGCCCCAACGCCCCGGAACGCCCAAGCTGCTAGTATCGACCGGCATCCGGCTTGAGGGCGTTCCATGCGGGTCGTCTATCCAGGAAGCTTCAATCCGATCACCAACGGGCATACCGACTTGGTGAAGCGGGCGCTGAAGCTGTTCGACGGCGTGACCGTCGCCATCGGCACTTCCGCGCAGAAGGATCCCGCCACCTATCTCGCGGACCGCATCGATCTTTGCCGCACGGTGCTCGCGGAGTTCGGCGACCGCGTGGAGGTCGAGGGTTTCAACACCCTCCTGGTGGACTACGTGCGCGCCAAGGGCACGAATTTCGTCCTGCGGGGCCTGCGCACGGTGACCGACTTCGAGTACGAGTTCCAGATGGCGGAGATGAACCGAGCCATGGACCACGGCATCGAGTACGTCTTCCTGCCGACGTCGCTATCCTGCTCGTTCATCTCGTCCTCCCTCGTGCGCGAGATCGCGTTGCTCGACGGAGATATCTCGGAATTCGTGCATCCGGCCGTCGCGGAGTACTACCGCTCGCGCCAAGCCGGCGACTGACCCCGGCGTAATCCTACGACCGCCTCAGTCCTGACACCGCGGGCAATAGACGGTGCCCCGTTGGCCCAGCCGAATACCCTTGAGCGCCGTCCCGCACACCCGGCAGGGCTTGCCGTCGCGGCCGTAGACGAACAGTTCGTTGCGGAAGTAGCCCGGAGCGCCGTCGCTCCCGACGTAGTCGCGCAAGGTCGTCCCGCCGAGATCGATGGCGGCGCGCAACGTCTCGCGCACCGCGTCGGCCAGCGCTTGATAGCGCGGGCGCGTCACCCGCCCCGCCGCGACGCGGGGCCGTATGCCGGCCTGGAACAGCGCCTCGTTGGCGTAGATGTTGCCGACGCCCACCACGATCCGGGCGTCCATGAGGAAATTCTTGACGGCCACCCGGCGACCCCGAGAGCGCGCGAAGAGATACGACCCACCAAAATCGTCCGACAGCGGCTCCACGCCGAGGCCGCGCAGCAGCCAGTGCGTCCCCCAGTCCCCCGGCTGCCAGTGCAGGCTCCCGAAGCGCCGGGGATCGGTGAGCCGCAGCGCCATGCCGCTGCCGAGCACGATGTCCACGTGATCGTGGCGTTCCGGCGGCGCGTTGCCCGAGACGACCCGCAGCCGCCCGGACATCCCCAGATGGAGGATGAGCGCACCGGTCTCCAGGTGCAGCACGAGGTATTTCGCGCGGCGGGACAGGCGGACGATGCGCTGACCGGCCACCGTGTCCGGCACCTCCACCGGCCAGCGCAACCGGGGATCCCGAACCACCAGCGCCGCCACGCGCTGCCCCAGCACGGCCGGCGCGACGCCCCGCAAGGTCGTCTCCACCTCGGGCAGTTCTGGCATGCAGGGAAACCGGCGTGGGGCGGACGCAGCCCCCGATGGGGCTACGGGGGGAGCCCGGCTACTTGATCTTGGCTTCCTTGTAGATCACGTGCTTGCGGGCGACGGGGTCGTATTTGCGGAACTCTAGCTTGTCCGGCGTGTTCCGCTTGTTCTTGTCCGTCGTATAGAAGTGGCCCGTCCCGGCCGTGGACTCCAGCTTGATCTTCTCACGCATAAATCACCTCCGTCACACGCGCTCGCCGCGCTTGCGCATGTCGGCGAGCACCGCGTCGATGCCCTTCTTGTCGATCAGCCGCATGCCCGCGGCCGAGACCCGCAACCGCACGAACCGCTTCTCGCTCTCGATCCAGAAGCGGTGGTAGTGCAGGTTCGGCTTGAACCGGCGGCGGGTCTTGTTCTCCGCGTGCGAACGGTGGTTCCCGCTCATCGGGCGCTTGCCGGTGACTTGGCAGACTTGGGACATGATGGGAGGACTGCTCGCCGGTAGGGGCGCGGTTTATAGCAGAGGGCGAGGCCGGGCGGCAACCTCCCATCGGCACCGCAGCGGAGTTCGGGGAGGCCCCCGCGTAGCGACGAACCGGGGCGATGTCTCACGAAACGAACCGGCGAATGCTCATATCCGAGCAGGCAAATGTCCGCTTCGAATCTTGCCCGAGCCGTCTTGAAATATGGACCCAACGCCAAAGACGGACTAGGCTTAGCGCCCCGCAACCGTCGCCCAAGGCTCCGCTCGCGGCCCAACCCCACCGGCCCACGAGCCCGCGCCGTTCTACGGCGCGGCCCCTTGGGAGGCCGCCATGCAACACACACCGGAACGGGCGACACAAGTGGATCCCGAGCAGTTCGACAATCTGACCAAACGCGTTGATCGACTGTGCGCTCGCGTTGACCGACTGTGCGCTCGCGTCGATCAATTGCGTATCGAGCTCAGCGTGCTCGCCGGGGAGTTCCGCACCTTCAGGTGGTTCATGAGCTTCGCCTTGGTGGCGATCATGGGCGGCTTCGCCTTCCTCTATCAAGGGCAGGCCGACCTGCGGGAAGCCATGCACCGTGGGGACGATGCCCTCCGTGTGGAGCTGACTGATCTGCGCGAGCGCACCACCCGCCTCGAGGAAGGCCAACGCCACCTCGAAGAAGGCCAACGGCACCTCGAAGAGGGCCAACGCCAGATACAAGAACGCCTCGACAAGCTGTTCGAACTGGTTACGACGCGCCTCACGCCGCCGGAAGCCGAAGATCCCGCCGCCGCGTCCTGAACCCGGTCACAAGAGCCCGCGCTCGGCGAACGACACTTGCTTGTCGGCGCTGACGACGACGTGATCGACGAGGCGGACGTCCACCTCCTCGAGCAGGTTCGCGATGCGTCCGGTCAACTGGATGTCACTCGATGACGGCTCCGGTACGCCCGAGGGGTGGTTGTGATAGAGGATCACCCCACAGGCGTTGTGCCGCAGGGAGGACTTGATCACCTCGCGCGGGTACACCGCCGTGCGGTCGACCGAGCCGTAGAAGAGCTCCTCGTTCTCGATCAAGCGGTTGCGCGCGTCGAGGAACAAGCCACCGAAGACCTCCCGCTGCCGCCGCCCCAGCCGGTAGCGCAGGTAGCGCCGCGTCGCCGTGGAACCCGACAGCACCTCGCCGGCCGCGACATGTTCCGCGTGGTATCGATCAAGCAGCGCTCGCGCCGCGAGCACCGCGGCGGTCTTCGCCGGGCCCATGCCCGGACACTCGGCGATGGATGCCGCCGGCGCATCGAACAGGCCCCGCACTCCCCCGAAGCGCGCCAGCAGGAAGGCGGCCAGTTCCACGGCGTCCCGTGTCGGACCGCCGGTGCGCAGGATCGCGGCCAGCAGCTCGGCATCCGCCAGGGCCGCCGCGCCCCGGACGAGCAGGCGCTCCCGGGGACGCTCCGCGCCCAGCGCCACGCCATTGGCTCTGTTCCCCGTGGACATCTCTGGTATCGTTCCACCCGTCCCTGTTGTGGCAGACGCCTCTCAAGCCGCCCGTTCCATCGCGCCGACATCGCCATGCACGGAAAACGCATCATATTGGGCATCAGCGGTGGAATCGCCGCGTATAAAGCCCCAATTCTTGTGCGAGATTTGCTCGCTCGCGGTGCAGAAATCACTCCGGTTTTGACCCCTGGCGCCGCCCATTTCGTCACCCCGGCGACCCTGCAGGCGGTCTCCGGCGAGCGCGTGCGCGACGATCTGTGGGACGCGGAGGCCGAGGCCGCGATGGGGCACATCGAGCTCGCACGATGGGCCGACGCCGTGCTCGTCGCCCCGGCCACGGCCCATACAATCGCGCAGCTCGCGCATGGCGCGGCGGACAATCTGCTGACGACCCTCTGCCTCGCCACGGCCGCTCCGGTGTTCATCGCGCCGGCGATGAACCGCCAGATGTGGGAACACCCCGCCGTGCGACGCAACGTCACGCGGCTCGAAGCGGACGGGATGCGCATCCTCGGCCCCGGCGACGGGGACCAAGCATGCGGCGAGACCGGCCCCGGCCGCATGCTGGAGCCGCAAGAACTCGCGGACGCCCTGGAGGCCCACTTCGCCAAGCCGGAGGGTGCCCCCTCCGCGAGACTCGCCGGCGTGCGCGTGCTCGTGACCGCGGGACCCACCCGCGAGCACATCGACCCCGTGCGGTTCATCTCGAACCACAGCTCCGGCAAGCAGGGCTACGCGATGGCCGGGGCCGCCCGGGCCGCCGGCGCCACGGTGACCCTCGTCAGCGGGCCGGTCCACCTAGAGGCACCGGCCGGCGTGCGCCGCGTGGACGTGACGACCGCCCGCGACATGCAGGCCGCCGTCGCGTCGGAACTGCCGGGCACGGACCTGTTCATCGGGGTGGCCGCCGTCGGCGACTACCGGCCGGCGGAACCGCGGAACCGCAAGATCAAGAAAGCCGCCATGACGACCGCGGAAATCACCCTGCCCCTCACGGAGAACCCGGACATTCTCGAGTCCGTGGTCGCGAGCGGCTGCCCCTGCGTCGTCGGCTTCGCCGCCGAAACCCACGACGCGCTAATCCACGCGCGGGAGAAACTCGCCCGGAAGGGCTGTGACGCCATCGTCGTGAACGACGTATCGGACGCGTCGATCGGCTTCGACAGCAACGAAAACGCCGTCGTGCTCATTCAAGCGTCCGGCGAGACCGTCTTTCCCATGGAGTCGAAGGAGACCCTGGCCGCGAAGCTCGTGGACGCCATCGCCACCCTGTACCACGAGCAGCGCGGGCGGGACGCACCCAAGCGCAGTCATCTGGCCTAAGCACACGGGAACGCAGCCGCATGGGCATCCATCCCGACATCTTCCGTGCCTACGACATTCGCGGCGTCGTGGACGTGGGCCTGGGCGAGGAGACCGTGTATCTCATCGGCCGCGCCTTCGCCGCCGAGGCCCGGGGGCAGGGGCAAGCCCGGGTGGCCATCGGCGGGGACGGCCGCCACTCGACCCCGCGCCTGCGCGCCGCGCTGACGCGGGGCCTGACCGAGGGGGGCTGCAACGTCACCGACGTGGGGCGCGTGCCCACGCCGCTCCTCTACTACGCCACCCACGTGCTCGGCACCGGCACGGGCGTGATGATCACCGGGTCGCACAACCCGTCCGAGTACAACGGCCTGAAGATGATGATCGGCGGCAGGACGCTCGCCGAAGGCGCGATCCAGGCGCTGCGGGAACGCATCGAGCGCCGCGACTTCTCGACGGGGGAGGGCACCATCGACACCCGGGACCTGATCGAGCACTACATCGAGCGCGTCGTCGGCGACATTCCGCTACGCCGCCCGCTCAAGGTGGCGATCGACTGCGGCAACGGGGTCGCGGGCACCGTCGCGCCGGTGCTATACGAGCGCATGGGGTGCGAAGTCGTCGGACTCTATACGGACGTGGACGGCGACTTCCCCAACCATCACCCCGATCCGGCGGAGCCCGACAATCTGGTGGACCTCGTCGATCTGGTCCAGCGGACCGGCGCGGACATCGGACTCGCCTTCGACGGCGACGCCGACCGGCTCGGCGTCGTCACGAACGCCGGCACGATCATCTGGCCCGACCGGCTGTTGATGCTCCTCGCCAAGGACATGCTGCGCCGAAATCCCGGGGCCCGCGTGGTCTACGACGTCAAGTGCACCCAACGCCTGCGGGAGGCGATCGCCGCTTGTGGTGGCGAGCCCATCATGTGCCGCACGGGACATTCCCACATCAAGGCGAAGCTTCGCGAAACCGGCGCGCTGCTCGGCGGCGAGTTCAGCGGCCATCTCTGCTTCGCCGAGGGTTGGTACGGCTTCGACGACGCGCTCTACGGCGGTGCCCGCCTGCTCGCCATCGCGAGCCGCGTCGAAGCCACCGTCGAGGATCTCTTCGACGAGTTCCCGGCGACGTGCGTCACGCCGGAGATCAAGGTACCCACGTCCGAGTCGGAGAAGTTCCAGATCGTGGACCGCCTCGCGGCGACGGCGGATTTCGGGACGGGCGAGATCACGGCCATCGACGGCATTCGCGTCGACTATCCCGACGGCTTCGGCCTCGTGCGCGCCTCGAACACAAGCCCCGTGCTCAGCCTGCGGTTCGAGGCCGACACCCCCGCCGCGCTCGCCCGCATTCGTGGCAAGTTCCAGACCGAGTTGGCGGCCATCGACACCGCCTTACGCTTCGGGTGAGCGGACGATGACCCGCGAAACCACGGCGCGCGTCCTGATCGAGGCGCTGCCCTACATCCAGCAGTTCCACGGCTCCACCATCGTCATCAAGTACGGCGGCAACGCGATGGTGGACGAGACCTTGAAGCACGCCTTCGCGCGGGATGTCGTGTTGATGAAGCTCGTGGGCATGAACCCCATCGTCGTGCACGGCGGCGGGCCCCAGATCGGCGAGCTGCTGGCGAGGCTCGACATCGAGACCCACTTCGTCGACGGCATGCGCGTGACGGACTCCGACACCATGGACGTGGTGCAGATGGTGCTCGGGGGCCTCGTCAACAAGGAGATCGTCTCCCTCATCAATGCCGAGGGCGGCCGGGCCGTCGGCGTCACCGGCAAGGACGGGGGCCTCATCAAGGCCCGCCAACTGACGCTGACCCGGGAGCGGCCCGAGCTCAAGGCACCGGAGATCATCGATATCGGCCACGTCGGGGAGGTCGCCGAGGTGGACAGCGGCGTGCTCGACGCCCTGACGGCGCGGGACTTCATCCCGGTGATCGCCCCCATCGGCGTCGGGCCGGACGGCGCGTCCTACAACATCAACGCGGATCTGGTCGCGAGCGCCGTCGCCGGGCATCTCCAGGCCCACAAGCTCGTGTTGCTGACGAACACGCCCGGCATCCTGGACGCCGACGGCGCGGCGCTCGGCACCGCTTCCCAGGATGAGGTGGAGGCCATGATTGCCTCGGGGACGATCGCCGGCGGCATGCTCCCCAAGGCCCGCTGCGCCCTGGACGCCATGGCCGCCGGCGTCACGCACGCGCAGATCATCGATGGGCGGGTGCCGCATGCGACGCTGTTGGAGATTTTCACCGACGGCGGGGTGGGGACGCAGATCCTCTGACCGCCGTCGCCGAGGGACTCAGTCCGTCGCGCAGTACCGGCTCCGGTAGGCGGACACCGCATCGAGGCGACGACGCGCTTCGGGGTCTTCCCCCAAGACGCCCAAGACGTCCTCCAACCGCGCGACGCTCCGCACCGGCACGCCGAGCCGATGCTCCAAGTCCTCCACCGCGGTCGCCCCTCCGGCCACGCGTTCCCGCCGGTCCATGGCGATGACGACACCGACCACGCGCCCACCGGCCGCCTCGATGAACTCGCAGGCTTCGACCTTCGCGGCACCATCCGTGATCGTGTCGTCCACCACGACCACCCGGCGGCCCGCCATCGGGCTCCCGACCAGCCGCCCCCCCTCTCCGTGGCTCTTCGCCTCCTTGCGGTTGAAGGCGACCCCAACGTTCACGCCATCATTTCGCGCCAAGGCCACCGCCGCGGCCACGGCGATGGGAATGCCCTTGTAGGCGGGACCAAAGAGCACCTCGGGCACCTCGGGCAAACGTAGCGCCAAGGACGCATAGGCGGCCCCGAGGCGGTCGAACGCCACGCCGTTGTCGATGGCCCCCAAGTTGAAGAAGTAGGGACTCCGCCGTCCCGACTTGAGTTCGAACTCGCCGAACTGCAGCACGTCCTCGTCGATCATCCAACGTACGAACGCGGCGGCGTCCACCGTCACATCCCAAGCGCGCGGCGCTGCTCGCTGAAGAGAGTCTCGATGCCGCCTTCGGCCAAGGCGAGCATCTCGGAGAGCGTCTCCCGGGAGAAGGGCGCGCCCTCCGCGGTGCCCTGGACCTCTATGAAGCCCTGGCCCTCGATCATCACGACGTTCATGTCCGTCCCGGCCTTGGAGTCCTCCGGGTAGTCGAGGTCGAGCACGGGCACGCCCCGGAACACGCCCACCGACACGGATGCGACGAGGGCCGAGAACGCCTCCGGGGCCACTTTCCGCACGGCGTCCGCGAGCGCCACGCAACCCCCCGTGATCGAGGCCGTGCGCGTGCCGCCGTCCGCCTGCAACACGTCGCAGTCGATGCGGATGGTGCGCTCGCCCAAGCGATCAAGATTCACGGCGGCGCGCAGGGAGCGGCCGATGAGGCGCTGGATCTCCACCGTGCGGCCACCCTGCTTGCCCCGGGTCGCCTCCCGGTCCGTGCGGGTGTGGGTCGAACCGGGGAGCATGCCGTATTCGGAGGTGATCCAGCCCTTGCCGGACCCCCGGCGGAACGGCGGCACCCGGTCCTCGATGCTCGCCGTGCAGAGGACGCGGGTGTCCCCAAACGCCACCAGGACAGAGCCGGCCGGGTGCTTGGTGAAGCCCCGCTCGATCTCCACCACGCGCAGTTCATCGGGCGCTCGTCCACTCGGCCGCCGCACCGTTCGCTCCCTCCCCAACGTTCGCCGCGCGATTATACGCGGCGACACCCAACGAGCCGGCCCCGTGGCGCTAGAATCCCACCCATGATTTCGAGCATGACCGCGTTCGGCAAATTCGAATCCCCAGCGCTTTCCTGGGAGGTTCGCTCCGTGAATCACCGGTATCTGGAGGTGAGCTTCCGGCTGCCCGAAGGACTACGAAACCTCGAGCCCGCCCTGCGCGACCACACGCGCGGAGCCCTCGGCAGGGGCAAGGTCGACGCGACGTTGCGCCTCGCGGAAGCCGAGGCCGGCTTCGCGGTGCGCATCCACCGCCCGAACCTGCTCAAGCTCCTCGCCACCCTCGAACAGGTGCGCCGGGACGCGCCCGAGATCGGCCATCCCGACCCCCTTGAACTGCTGCGCTGGCCCGGCGTGCTGGAGAGCGCCCCGACGGACGCGGCCGTGGCCTTGGACGCGGACGTCCGGTCCGGCTTCGAGGCGGCCATCGAACAGCTCATCGCCCAGCGTCGGCGCGAAGGGCAGGGCATCGACGCCATCTTGTGGGCCAAGCTGGCCGAGGTCGAGGCGATCGTGTCGGAAATCCGCGGGTTGACGGCCTCCCAGTCCACGCGGATTCGGGACAAGCTACAACGCCGCATCGCCGACCTGGTCGAGCAGGCCGATCCGCGGCGTTTCGAGCAGGAAGTCGCCGTGCTTGCGCAGCGCGCGGACGTGGCCGAGGAACTCGACCGCCTCGTGCTCCACGTCGAGGGCTGCCGCACCAGCCTGGGCGCGGAGGGTCCCCAGGGCCGGCGCCTGGACTTCCTGATGCAGGAGCTGACCCGGGAGGCCAACACCGTGGCCTCCAAGGCCGTGCTGCCGGACTGCGCCCGCCGCGCCGTCGATCTCAAGGTCGTCATCGAGCAGATGCGCGAACAGGTGCAGAACGTCGAGTGAGCGGGCTGCTCATCGTGGTTTCCGCCCCCTCCGGCGCCGGCAAGACCAGTCTCGTCCGCGCGCTCGTCGAGCGGGACTCCAACCTGGAGGTGTCCGTCTCCTACACGACCCGGCCCCGGCGGCCCGCCGAGGTGGACGGCAGGGACTATCGGTTCGTCGATCAGGCGACGTTCAACGCCATGGCCCGGGGCGGCGACCTGCTGGAGTACGCGACAAACTTCGGGTACGACTACGGAACGTCGCAGGCGCGGGTACAGGAAGCCCAGGCAGCCGGGCGGGACGTCGTCCTGGAGATCGACTGGCAGGGCGCGCGGCAGGTGCGGGCGCAACTCGAACGCGCCATCGGCGTATTCGTGCTGCCGCCCTCCCGCGAAGCCCTGCGCGCGAGACTCGAAGGGAGGGGCCAGGACGGTCCCGAAGTCATCGAACTCCGCATGCGTCAGGCCATCGACGACATGACGCATTGCGCGGAGTTCGACTACGCCATCGTCAACGACGACTTCGACGACGCCGTGGGCGCCCTCGCCGGCATCGTAGCGGCCGAGCGGCGCGGCGAGCGGGCGCGGGTGCCCGACGTCGCGGGCCTCCTCGCGGAGTTGCTCGCTACACGCTGACGCGGCGACCCCGAGGTTCCCCTCTACGAGCCGAACCTGTGCTCGACCGTCAGGCCGAAGCGCCGGGGCTGCGCCCAGTAGTAGAGCAGGATGCCGAGGTCCACGAGGTCCTGGGCGCCGCGGTAGTACTCCTCGTCGCTCAGGTTCGTGCCCCACAGGGAGACGGACGTCCTGCCGTTCTCCATGTCCCAGCGCAAACGCGCGTCCACCAAGCCGAGTGGGTCCGTCCGATGTCGCTTGAGGCGCGTCAGGGCGGCGGCAGCGTAATACGGCCCCCGATAGTTGTAGCCAACCTGAGCGGTCATGCTGCCCGCGTTGTCCAGGTAGAACTCCTTGGCGACGCTCAGGTTCCAGGACCGGTTCGGCGTGAAGCCGATGAACGAGATGTTCGATAGGTCCCTGACGACGCGCGTTTCCTCGAAGGTGATCGGGTCGAACGTGTTGTCGATGACCGTGAACTCGTCATAGTCGCCATCGAGGTAGCCGTAGGTCCCGGTGATGAACCAGCCCTCGGACGGGGTCGCGAGCAGTTCCACTTCATAGCCCTCGAGCGTGGCGGCCTGGGCGTTGATCAGGTCCGCCGTCGGCTGCCCGTCCACCACGCGCCCAATCGTGATCTGCTGGTTCTCGTAGTCGTTCTGGAAGACGGTGACGTTGAGCTGTAGCCGGCGTTCGAACCACTGGGACTTCAAGCCCACCTCCCAGTTGTCCGAGATCTCCGGCGCATAGGGACGCATGCGCACGTCGCCGTTCATCCCGCCCGAGCTGTAGCCCCGCGAAAAGCTCAGGTACGTCATGATGTCGTCGGTGAAGTTGTAGTTGACGATCACGCGCGGCGTCGACTGACTGAAGTCGACCTCTTGCTTGCAGTAGCTCCGGATGGCGATTCCGTCCGGACCGAGGTTGCCGGGGCAACCGTAGAACAGGTCGAAACCGAAGTCCGAGGTCCACTGGGAGCGCTTGAACTGTCGGGTGTCCTTCGTCCAGCGAATCCCTGCCGTGACCGACCAGGCTTCGGTGACGTCCAGGGTCGCCTCTCCGAACACCGCCCAGGACTTGTTGGTGGCGTCGGTTTGCTGGCGACGACTGATGTTCGCCTGGGCTCCGAGCGCGATCGGTCCGAGCGCCTCCCACAACGGCGCCTCCGCGGGATCCGTCGGCGGCATGAGACCGCGCATGAACGGAACCCACACGTTGCCGATGGCGTTCTCCGTGAAACCGTACACCCCCGTAATCCAGGTCATGCGGTCGGAGAACGCCGTGCCCTCGAGGCGGAACTCGTGGGAGAGCTGGTCATACGGCGAATGCTCGTCCTGCAGCACCTCGAGGTGGTAGGAGGGGCCCCCGTAGAAGTCGCTGCCCCAGCCCCAGGACTCGTTGAGCTCCTTCATGTCGCGCCAGGCGGAGATGGACGTCAGCGTCATGTCCGCGAAGTCCCAGGTCACGGTGAGCGTAACGGCGTTGGTATCGACGAATAGGCCGTTCTCGTCGTTGTCGTTCGACCGGTAGGGGTTGTCGTCGGGGGCACAGGCCGCGGCGAGTTCATCGTACGCGCCGAAGATGAGCGGCAGGAAGTTGATCCCCGACGGGCCCCCGAGCAGCTCCTCGCAGTCGGCCAGCCCGCCGGTCTCTCGCGCGCGGAAGAACTCGGCACCAAGCGAAACTTCCACCGAGTCGTTCGGCGTCCACAGAAGCGTGCCCCTCAGGGTGCGCGAGTCGGTGGTGTTCCACTCGCGCCCCGCGTCGTCCTTCATCCAGCCGTCGTCCTTGCGCATCTGGAACGCGACCCGCGCCGCGAGCACGTCATCGATCAACGGGAAATTGACCATGCCGTCCGCGGAAAGCTGGCCCGCGTTGCCGACGCCGCCGCGCACCTTCGCATCGAACACGGAGTCCGGCTTCTTGGTGATGACGTGCACGAGTCCCGCGGTGGTGTTGCGCCCGAACAGCGTGCCCTGGGGCCCGCGCAGCACCTCGACGCGGTCGATGTCTATGAAGTCGAAGACCGAGCCCTGGGGCCGGCCGAGGTAGACGCCATCGATGTAGATGCCGACCTTCGGGTCCTGGGTGGGCCCCCAGTTGATCTGGCCGATGCCGCGCAGGAACACCTGCGCCGTGCCCCGCGCCACCACGCTCTCGTTGAAGGACATGTTGGGCGTCAGTTGCTCGACGTTCTGCACTTCGGTGATGCCCCGGCCCTCCAGCCGGTCGGCGGACAGCGCCGAGATGGGGATGGGCACGCTCTGCGCCGTTTCCTCCCGGCGCCGGGCCGTGACGACGACCTCCTCGATGCCGCCGACGGACGCTTCGTCCTCGTCGGTCTCCTCCGCATGGGCCAGGTTTGTTGGCAGGAACGCTCCCGCCATCATCAGGCCGGCCGTCCCCAAGGCTCTCCAGATTCGGTTCATGCTCTCCCCCTTCTTCTTCGCAGGGCCATCGACACCCGGCCCCACGGCCTCGGTCAACGCCTCGCGTGCGGAACATGGACGAGTGTGCAAGGCGCGTCAAGGCTCGGCTTGGCTCAAGCGCCGAAGCAACTCCTACGACTAACCGTCGTCGGTCATCCACGACAGGAACGCGCCGACCTGCCGGCGAAATGCGGCGAGCGTTTCCGGCAGCCGATTCTCCAAGGGCTTGAGCCGCTCCGCCTCCAACACCCCACCATAGACATTCCGGAAGACATGCCGAAAGCGCAGGTACTCCCCCAGCGCCCTGGCGAGCCCTTCATCGATGACAGGCGGGCGGACCTTCGGAATATCGAGCCGCATGTCGTCCAACAGTTGCTGATGCCACTGCTCCGCCTGGGGGATGCCGCCGTTAAGCTCGGGGGCAATACGCGTGAAGATCCGCTCAATGGCGTTGTAGAAGTCCTGCAGGATTGAGCCCCGCGCCCGCAGCGCATAGGAGTCCTCCGTCAGCGGCCGGTCCGCGAACTCCTTCTCGAGCGCGCCAAGGTCGGCCAGCTCATTCTCAACCTCCGCCCGCAAGCGCCGGGCCAGCATCTCTTCGGGCCTCAAAGCTCGACCCCCTCCCCATGGACGACGCGCATCAGGGCGGGCGTCGCGGACTCCATCGGCGTGACCTCCAGCCGGAAGCGCGTCAGCGCCGCCGCTTCGGCCGATACCGCGTAGAAACGCCCGGGGTCGATTCCGGAAACTACCAGATCGATGTCGGATCGATGCGTAAAGGGGCGCGTTCGATCGAACGCCGAACCGATGCCAACCACGCGCAGCGCGCCGCTCGCCCGCAAAAATCGTGCGATGCGTTCGGCATGTACCACAGCGAGGTCGCGATCGCCGGACTCGAAATGCGTCCTGCGCAAGTGGTCAAGGAGGTCGGCGCGTCGCATGGCCGTTAAGTTACCCGATATGGTCGCCGGTCGCCCGAAGCGCCGGACGGGATTCTCGTGTCTCCACGGCCGCGCCTCGCCGCCAAGGGCGTCATGGCATTGCGCCCTGCGGTAGAATCCACGCATTACCGACCTTTTGACGGACACACCAGATGGCTCGCGTCACCGTTCAGGACTGCCTCGAACACGTCGACAACCGATTCGAACTCGTCATGGTGGCCAGCCGGCGTGCGCGGCAGATCTACCGGCTCGGCGTGGTGCCGCTCGTTGACGAGGAGAACGACAAGCCCACCGTCATCGCCCTGCGCGAGATCGCCGAGGGCCTGATCAACGACGAGGTGCTTGACGCGCCCGAGATCACGGTTGACGATGTGGATTTCGAGGGCATCGAGCGACTGGAGAGCATCGACAGGGACGCGATGCCGTTCGATATGGGAGATGACCCAGCTAGCGACATTTGAGCCGGCAATATCCGAGTCGGCGACCTCCCGGTCCGAGACCTCCGGGTCGGAGACCTTCGGGGGCTATTTCCAGACCCGCCTCGCCGCCGCGGCCTCCGAAGACGCGGTCGCCGCTCCCGCCACGTTCGAAAGTCTGGCGGAGTCGCTCTCCAAGTACCTGTCCGAGACCCAGGTAAGGCGCGTCCGCCGCGCCTATGAATTCGCCCGCGCGGCCCACGACGGGCAGACGCGCCGCACCGGCCACCACTACATCACGCACCCCCTCGCGGTGGCGAACATCCTCGCCGAGATGCGCATGGATCACCGGTCCATCGCCGCCGCCCTGCTGCACGACGTGTTGGAGGACACGGGCGCCACCAAGCCCAAGCTCGAATCGGTCTTCGGCAAGGAAGTCGCGCAGATCGTCGACGGCGTCAGCAAGCTCGCCACCATCTTCAAGACGAACGAGCAGGCCCAGGCCGAGAACTTCCAGAAGATGGCGATGGCGACGGCCAACGACCTGCGCGTCATCCTCGTCAAGCTCGCGGACCGGCTCCACAACATGCGCACCCTCGGGGTGATGCCCCTGGAGAAGCGGCGGCGGATCGCCCGCGAGACCCTGGATCTTTACGCGCCGATCGCGAACCGCCTCGGCATGCACAACCTGCGCGTGGAACTTGAGGAACTCGGCTTCGAGTCGCTCTACCCGCTACGGGCGGACCGCTTGCGGCGCGCCGTCAGTTCCGCGAGGGGGCACCGCAAGGCGCTGATGGACGAGCTGGCCCGCTCCATCGAGGGGGCGCTGCGGCGCGAGGGCATCAACGCGACGGTGCTGAGCCGCGAAAAGCACCTCTATTCCATCTACCTGAAGATGAAGACCCAGCGGAAGTCGTTCGCCGAAATCATGGACGTCTTCGGCGTGCGCATCATCGTCGACCAGGTAGACACCTGCTATCGCGCCCTCGGCGTGGTCCACAATCTCTACAAGCCCGTGCTCGGCCGCTTCAAGGACTACGTCGCCATCCCGAAGGCGAACGGCTACCAGTCCCTGCACACGACGCTCTTCGGCATGCACGGCGTGGCCATCGAGGCGCAGATACGCACCCGTCAGATGGACTCGGTGGCGGACCACGGCATCGCGGGCCATTGGCTCTACAAGTCCGGCAAGGCTTCCTTCAAGGGCGGGCAGGCGCGGGCCAGGCAGTGGGTGAAGGGCGTTCTGGACCTCCAGCAGCGCGCCGGGGACTCGGTCGAGTTCATCGAGAACCTGAAGATCGACCTGTTTCCCGACGAGGTCTACGTGTTCACCCCGAAGGGGCAGATCCTCGAACTGCCCCGGGGCGCCTGCGCGATCGACTTCGCCTACGCGGTACACACCGACATCGGCAACCACTGCGTCGCGTGCCGGGTGGACCGCTCCCTGGCGCCCCTTTCGCGGCAGCTCGAGAGCGGGCAGACCGTGGAGATCATCACCAACGACTACGCGCGGCCGAGCCCGGACTGGCTGACGTTCACCGTCTCCGGGCGCGCGCGCTCCGCCATCCGCCAGGCCCTCAAGAGCCAGCAACGCTCCGCATCCATCGTCCTTGGGCGGCGCCTCCTGAACCGCTCGTTGGCGAACGCGAACACCTCCATCAAAGACCTCGACTTCCGCCGCCTGCGCAAGGTGTTCCGGGAGTTCGGGGTGCGCAAGCTGGACGATCTCCTCGCGGAGATCGGCCTCGGCAACCGCATGGCCTACGTCGTCGCGCAGCGGCTGCTCGCGGCGGACAACGCCGACTACGAGGCGGTGGACATCGAGAAGGGCGGTCCCGTCGCCATCCGCGGAGGCGAGGGACTCGTCATCGACTACGGCCGCTGCTGCGGACCCGTGCCGGGGGACGCGGTGATCGGCCACATGACGCCCGGGCGCGGGCTCGTGGTGCACGTGGAGACCTGCAACAACCTCGAGGACGTGCGCCGCAAGAACCCCGACGAGATCATCCCCGCCCGCTGGGCCGAATCGACGACCGGCGAGTTCGACACGATGCTGCTGCTCACGATCAACCGCCGCAAGGGAGCGATCGCGGAGGTGGCCGCATCGGTCAACGACAGCGGGGCCGGCATCAACAACATCAAGGTGGACGAGCGCAACGCGGAACTCTCGAGCGTCACCGTGGATCTCTCCGTGGCGAACCAGCCGCACCTCACCCGCGTCATGCAGCGGCTACAGGCCATCGCGACGGTGCAGAGCGTGCGCCGGCCGGCCGCCTGACCCGAGACGGCATGTTCCGCGAGGCAATTCACACCCCCGCCGCCCCGGCCGCCATCGGCACCTATTCCCAGGCGGTCCGCGTCGGCGACACCGTGTATCTGTCCGGCCAGATCGGGCTCGATCCCGCCAGCATGGAACTCGTCGGCGACGAGGCGGAGGCCCAGGTGCGTCAAGTCTTCGACAACCTGTCCGCCGTCGCGCGGGCGAGCGGGGGCAGCTTCGCCGACGTCGTCAAGCTCACCGTCTATCTCACCGACCTCGGCAACTTCGGCACGGTCAACGCGGTCATGGGCGAGTACTTCTCCGAACCCTTTCCCGCACGGGCGGCCCTGGGCGTGGCCGCATTGCCCCGGGGCGCGCTGGTCGAGATGGACGCCGTGCTGGTGTTGCCGACGTAGCCGGGACCGAGCCAGCGCGAAGCATGCAATCCGACGACCCCGTGACGGTGCTGCGGGGCGTGGGACCGAAGGCCGCGGCGGCGCTCGCACGGCTCGACGTGGCGACCCTCGGCGACCTCTTGCTGCACCTGCCCTTCCGCTACCAGGACCGCACCCGTTTCGTGCCGCTATCCGAAGCGGAGATCGGCCGGTCCTGCCTCGTGCGCGGCGAGATCGTCAAGGCGGATCTGGCCTACGGGCGCCGGCGCAGCCTCACCGCCACCTTCACGGACGGCGGCGCCTTCCTCACCCTGCGGCTCTTCCACTTCTCCGCCCATCAGCGCGACAGCCTGCGTCCCGGCCTGTGGGTGCGCTGTTTCGGTGAGGTCCGCCCGGGGCCATCCGGCAAGGAGATGGTGCATCCGGAGTACCGTACCTCGCCCACGGAGCCCGAGCCGCCGGAACCGACGCTCACTCCCGTGTACCCGGTTTCCGGCGGGCTGACGAGTGTCCGGATCCGGTCCTGGATCGCACAAGCCCTCGATGCCAGGGTGGCGCTCGGCGGGAGCGTGTTGGCGGACGAGACGCTTCCCGCCCTCGACGAGGCGCTACGGTTCCTGCACCGGCCACCGCCCGACGCGGACCAAGACGCCTTCGAAACGGCCCGCGCCCGGGTCGCCAAGGACGAACTCCTCGCCCATGTCCTCCTGATGCAGCAGCGCCAGGCCCTGCGCGCCCGCCACGCCGCCGGCGCCCTGCCGCGGGGCCGCGCCCTCGGCCGCGAGCTACTCGGCAACCTCGGCTTTTCGTTGACCGCGGCACAGCGCCGGGTGGTCACCGAGGTGCTCACCGATCTCGAACGGGAGCAGCCCATGCTGCGCCTGCTACAGGGCGACGTGGGCTCCGGCAAGACCGTGGTGGCCGCGTTCGCCGCGATACGGGCCGCGGAGCAGGGGCGCCAGACCGCGGTGATGGCCCCCACCGAGATCCTTGCCGAGCAGCATCACGAGAGCTTCTCCAACTGGCTCTCGCCCTTGGGCATCGACGTGGCCCTGGTCACCGGCCGGATGACTGCGAAGGAGCGGGCGGTGCGCCGAGAGGCCCTCGCGCGCGGCGAGACGTTGGTGGCGGTGGGCACCCATGCGCTCATCCAGTCGTCGGTGGAGTTCGACGACCTCGCCCTCGCGATCATCGACGAACAGCACCGTTTCGGCGTACACCAGCGCATGACGCTGCGCAACAAGGGCCGCCTCCCGCACCAGCTCATCATGACCGCCACGCCCATTCCGCGCACGCTGACGATGGCCTTGTACGCCGACATGGACGTCTCGGTGATCGACGAGCTGCCCCCGGGGCGCAAGCCGGTCGTCACCGGCGTGACGCCGAGCTCCCGCCGCGCCGAGGCCATGGAGCGGGTCGCCGCCGGATGCCGCGATGGTCGCCAAGCCTATTGGGTGTGCACGCTCATCGAGGAATCCGAGGCCCTCGACTCCCAGGCGGCGGAGAACGTGGCCGAGGAGCTCGCCGGGGAGCTGCGGGGGCTCACCGTGGGCCTCGTGCACGGACGCCTATCCGGGGCCGAGCGGGGCGCGGTGATGAACCGCTTCAAGGCCGGCGAGATCGACGTCCTGGTCGCGACCACGGTGATCGAGGTGGGCGTGGACGTGCCGAACGCATCGCTCATGGTCATCGAGAATCCCGAACGGCTGGGCCTCGCGCAGCTACACCAGCTCCGGGGCCGCATCGGCCGGGGCAGCGCGCGCAGCCACTGCATCCTGCTCTTCGAACCCCCGCTTACGGAAGTGGCGCGGGCCCGGCTCGCCGTCATGCGCGAGACGAACGACGGCTTCGTGATCGCCGAGAAGGACCTCAAGCTACGGGGGCCCGGCGACGTGCTCGGGACGCGGCAGACCGGCGAGCAATCGTTCCGCGTGGCCGACCTCATGCGGGACGCGCCGCTACTTCCGGAGGTGATCAAGGTGGGCGAGCGCCTCGACGACGCCACCAAGGCCACGATCCTCGCGACCTGGGGTGCGACGTTGGAGGCGGACTACGTGGAGGTGTGAAGAGCCCTCAAACTCGAGCGAGTGCCCCACCGTCGATGGCGATGTTCTGGCCGTGGATGGCGTCCGCCCGGGAACTCGCGAGGAACAGCACCAGGTCCGCGACCTCCTCGCGCCGCGCGATCCGGCGGATGGGGATGTCCGCCGCGACGTGCGGTTCCACCTCCTCCCAGGTGCTTCCCCAGCCCTCCCGCACACCTCGGCGTAGATATCCCGCTTCGACCTCCGGCGTGCGGATCAGGCCGGGAGACACTTGGTTGACGCGGATGCCCGTGCCGGCGACTTCCCGCGCGAGGCTGGCGGTCAGGGCGGACAGGGCAGCCTTGGCGACGTAGTAATGCGGATTGCGGGCACCCGGCGCGAACGCCCCGGTGGTGCCGAGATTGATGATGCGGCCCCAGCCGCGCTCCCGCATGCCGGGGAGCACGCGGGCGACCATGCGCTGTGCCGAGAGCACGTTCGTTTCGTACATCGCCACCCACTCGGCCGCGGCCAGCGCGGACCAGCGCCCGCCCGCCGCCGCGCCGTAGTTGTTGACCAGGATGTCGACGCTGCCGCCGGCCTGCGCGGCGACGGCATCGGCACCCGCGTCCTCGCGGATGTCGCCGGATACCGGCTCGCCGCCCCCGATCTCGCGTACCGCCGCTGCGGCCTGCTCGGCCTCGAAGCCGTGCACGAAGAGCCGCGCGCCCTCCTCGAGGAAAGCGCGGGCGATGACGAGCCCCGTACCGCGATAGCCCCCGGTAACGAGCACGCTCCTGCCCTCGAGGTCGAGATTCACCCCGCGTTCCGACAGTTCATCTCGAGGCGTCGCGCCCCGAAACCCGCTCGTGCCCCGTCAACTTCTCACTCGTTCAGCTCGACGATCGCGGCACCCGCGGCGAAATCGCCCGACGCCGGAATCGCTCCCATGACACCCTCCGAGAAGCCGAGGGAGCCGCTCATCGTGTGCCCGATCATGTCGAGCAGGTCCCTCGGGAGTTCGCGGGCGATCTCTCTCGGCACCGCGAGGGACTGGTTCTCTTCCTGCCGCAGCCATCCGACCGAGTACGTCAGGATCACGCCGTAGCGCCAGTCCTCGGAGACATTCGCTCCGCCCGCGTGCAGCGTCCCACCCAGCCAGATGAGAACCGAACCGGCCTCCATCTCGGCGGAGACGATCTCTTCCGCCGTCGCCCGCCGCTCCCGGGGCCAGCGGTGGCTGCCGGGCACGAGCAGCGTCGCACCGTTCTCCACCGTGAAGTCCGTCACCGACCACATCGTGGCCACGATGAGATTGGGGCGCGGCAGGGGGAAGAAATGGAAGGAGTCCTCCTCGCGATGCAGCACCTGCTTGCGCGCCCCTGGACCGATCTCGATGGCGCCGGTGACGTGTAGCTGGTAGCGGTCGTCACAGTTGGGCAGGAGGAAGTGGTCGCACAGGTCTTCGCCAGCGGGTGCATGATCCACTCCCGCGCCGTCTCCGAGCGCGCGACCATGGACCCGATGCGCCGCGTATAGCCGGGGAAGAACGCCTTGGGGTCATCGCCCTCCCACACGCGGGCGCGACCCATGCCCGCGGCCAGTTCTCGCCGCAACCGGTCGCGCTCCGCGGCACCGGTCACCCCAGTAATCACCAGGCAACCCGCCTCCTCCAGCGGGGCGATACCCGTTTCCGCCAGGTCCTCGAGGCGCACCTCGGGAATTGTCGCCGTCTCCGTCGCCGCCACGTTCATCGGAAGCCTCCCCCGCGTCGTCCCGCCAAAGATACCGCAGACCCGCGGAAGTCGATCCCCGGTCCATGACGCGGCGATATCGCGCCCTACCGGTTCATCTCCATGATCCCGTCGTAGGCCGGCGTCCCCTTGCCAAAGCCCCGGTCGGACAACCCCAGCAGACCGTTCGTCGTGTGCCCGATCATGTCGAGCAGGTCCTTCGGCAGCTCCCGGGCTAGCTGCTCCGGCACTGCCAGGGCCTGGTTCTCTTCCTGACGCACCCAGCCGACGGAGTAGGTCAGGATGACCCCGTAGCGCCAGTTGTCCGAGACGTTCGCTCCGGCTCCGTGGAGCGTCCCGCCGAGCCAGACCAGCACCGAACCGGCCTCCATTTCCGTGGCGGCGATTTCTTCCTCCCTCGGGCGGCGCTCCTTGGCCCAGCGGTGGCTGCCCGGCACCAACAGCGTTCCGCCGTTGTCCGCCGTGAAGTCCGACACGGCCCACATCGTGGCCAGAACCAGGTTCGGCCGCGGCAGCGGGAAGTAGGGCAGCGTGTCCTCCTCCCGATGCAGGAGCTGCTTGTGCGCGCCCGGACCGACCTCAAGGGCGCTCGTCAGGTGCAACTGGTACCGGTCGTCGCAGTTCGGCTGGAGGAAGTGATCGCAGAGGCGTCTGGGCATCGGGTGCATGATCCAGTCGCGCACGACGTCGGAACGCCGGACGAGCGAGATGATGCGGCGCGTGTGCCCGGGGAAGAAAGCTCCCGGGTCATTACCCTCCTGTACACGCGTGCGTGCCATGTAAGGCGCCAGTTCCGTTCGCAGGCGCTGGCGCCCCGAGCGCGTTGCGACCCCGGTGACGACGAGGCAGCCGGCGTCCTCGAGGGCGGGGATGCCGTCCGTCTCCAAGCGGTCGATGTTCGTCGTCGGGATGGTCGCCCGGCCCGTCGCCACCGCTTCCGCCGTCGCCGTCATGCCGTCTCCGCCGCTCTCGATACGTCCTCAGGCCGCCGCCGGGCGAGCTTGCGCGAACGGCAGATCCTCCCCTTCGCCCTTCGCCACCAGCGCGGTGACGGAAAGGTCGCCCGTGACATTCACCGCGGTGCGGCACATGTCGAGCACCCGGTCCACCGCGAGCACGAGCGCGATGGCCTCCGCCGGCAGCCCCACGGCCGGCAGGATCAGCGCGATGGCGACGAGGCTCGCCGAGGGGATGCCCGCCACGCCGATGGACGTCAGCAACGCCAGCAGCACGATGAACAGTTGCTGCATGAAGGTGAGGTCCACGCCCAAGACCTGCGCGATGAAGATGACCACCACGCACTCGTACAGCGCCGTGCCGTCCATGTTCACCGTCGCGCCGAGGGGTAGGACAAAGCTCGTGACGCGCTTCGACACGCCCGCCTGCTCCGCACTGTTCATGCTGACGGGCAGGGTCGCCGACGAAGAGGCCGTCGAGAACGCGGTCAGCTGCGCCGGGAGCACCTTCCCGTAGTACGCGTAGGGGCTCAGCCCGCCGACCAGTCGCAATAGCAGCGGCAGCCAGCCGAAGAAGTGGATGGCGAGCGCCGCCAGCACCGTGAGGAAGAAGAGGAGCAGGGCGCCCAGCACCCCGAACCCGGAAACGATGAACGTCTTGCCGACCAGGGCGAACACGCCGATGGGCGCGAAGCGCATGATCCACATCGTGATCATGATCATCACTTGGTGGACGCCTTCCCAGAAACTGCGCAGCGTGTCGGCGGTCGACCCGGTGAGCTTCGACAGGAAGTAGCCGAATACGACGCCGACGAAGATCAACGCCAGGAGCTGCGTCTCGGCGGCGGCTTCGAAGATGTTCGGCGGGATCGCCCGGGAGATGATGCCGATGAGGTCCGCCATCGTGCGGCCCTCGACGCTCGCCATCACGCCCGTCGCGTCCGGCAGCGCGTTGCGCATCGCCTGGGCGGATTCCGTCGTGCCGGGGCCGATCACGTTGACTAGGATAATGCCGGTGAAGATCGCGAAGAATCCGGTCACGACATAGAGGCCCACGGTCTTGCCGCCGACGCGCCCGAAGGCGCCGCCGCTCACCATGTTGCCGACGCCGACGATGATGGACGCCAGGATCAGCGGCACCACGACCATCTTGAGGGCGTTGATGAACAGGCCGCCCAGGAAGTCCAGGACACCCACCAACGAGGCCCCGAAGATCGTCGTTTCCGGACTCGACGGCCACGCCACCAGCGCGGCTAGCACCAACGCCGCAACGATTTGCCAATGCAAGGGCAGGCCGACCACGCGGCCCCACACGCTGTTCTCGCTCATCCGCCTTCCTCCTGTTTGACCTTCTGCCCGTGGACGCCGTGCGGTCAGCCGATCTCGATCATCTCGAAATCTTCCTTGCCGACCCCGCACTCCGGACAGACGAAGTCCTCCGGCACGTCCTCCCAGGCCGTCCCAGGGGCGATGCCGTCGTCCTCGTAGCCCTCTGCCTCGTCATAAATCCAACCGCAGACGATGCACTGCCATTTCTTCACGGTCGTTCGCTTCGTCCTTCCGGGCCGAGCCCGTCCTTTCGCTTTCGCGGCGCAAATCCGACACACTCGCGGCCCCGAAGAATAACCCGTTTCGCATGCGCCCATGCCCGGGAGACTGGTCGGCTACCTGCAACTGATGCGCCTCGACAAGCCCGTCGGGACGCTGCTCCTGCTCTGGCCGACGCTTGCGGCCCTCTGGATCGCCGCAGAGGGGACGCCGCCCTGGCCCATCGTCGCCGCGTTCGTGGCCGGAACCTTCCTGATGCGCGCCGGGGGGTGCGTCGTCAACGACCTGGCGGACCGGGACTTCGATCCCCATGTGCGGCGCACCGCGGAGCGACCCCTCGCGACCGGGCGCGTGTCGCGTCTGGAAGCCGGGGGGGTGTTCGCGGTGCTCGCGCTGCTTGCCTTGGCGGTGGTGATGACGCTCAACACGGCGACGCGCCTGCTCGCGGTGGCAGGGCTCCTCATCGCGGTCGCCTACCCGTTCATGAAGCGCTACACGCACCTGCCGCAACTCGTGCTCGGGGTGGCGTTCAGTTGGGGCATCCCGATGGCGTTCGCGGCGGTCACGGGCGGGGTGCCGGCGGTGGGCTGGCTGCTGTTCCTCGCGAGCATGCTCTGGATCGTGGCCTACGACACGGAGTACGCGATGGTGGACCGCCGCGACGACCTCCGCGCCGGCATCAAGTCCATCGCCATCCTCTTCGGCCACGCGGATCGGGCGATGATCGGGGGCCTGCAAGCGGGGACCCTAGGCATGCTCGTGCTCGTCGGCGTGAACGCGGGGCTGGGGGTGGCGTGGTTCGTCGCCCTCGCCGCCGCAGCAGCGCTCTTCGCCTATCAGCAGCACTTGATTCGCCGGCGCGAGGAAGCCGGGTGCTTCGCGGCCTTCCGCAACAACACCTGGGTCGGGTTCGCGCTCTTCGCCGGGGCCGTCGCCGACCACGCGCTCCCGTCCGGGGCAACGGCGTGATCGAGGGCGTCATCGAGCGGCTCATCGACTGGACCGGCCGCGCGGTCGCGTGGCTGACCTTCGCCATGATCGTCGTGACCTGCGTGGTGGTCGTGCTGCGGTATGGCTTCGACGCCAGCGCGATCATGCTGCAGGAATCCGTGATCTACATGCACGGCGCCGTGTTCATGCTGGGCCTCGCGTACACGGCGCAACACGACGGCCACGTGCGCGTCGATGTGCTGTACGGGCGGGCGTCGCCGCGCGCACGCGGCGTCGTCAACCTCGTGGGCCATCTGGTGCTCACGATCCCGCTTTGCGCGACGATCTTCCTGACGAGCCTCGACTACGTGGCCAATTCGTGGTCCATCCTTGAAGGATCCCAGGAAGTCGGCGGCATCCCCGCGGTCTTCGCGCTGAAGACCCTCATCCCGCTCTCCGCCGCCATGCTGATCGCCCAGGCGGCCGTGCAGGCCGTGCAGGAGTTTCGGGCGCTCCGCGCGTGATCGAGTTCCTGCCCCTCGTCATGTTCGCCGTGGTGTTCGCGGCGCTCATCGCCGGCTACGCCGTGGCGCCCACCCTGGCGGGCGTGGCCCTGCTGTTCGCGTTCGGCGGCGCGCTGTTCGGCGTCTTCGACCTCAAGGACCTCGGCTTCCTGCCGGGACGGCTGTTCGGCATCGTCACGAACCAGACGCTCATCGCGGTGCCGCTGTTCGTCGCGATGGGCGTCACGCTGGAGCGCACGCGCATCGCCGAGACCCTGCTCGAAAGCCTCTCGGCGCTCCTCGGCCGCATGCGCGGCGGGCTCGGCATCGCGGTGACCCTCGTGGGCATGATGATGGCGGCGAGCACGGGCATCGTCGGCGCCACCGTGGTGACGCTCGGCCTGCTGTCGCTGCCGACGATGCTGCGCCATGGGTATGACCCGAAGCTCGCCACGGGCACCATCTGCGCGACGGGCACCCTGGGCCAGATCATCCCGCCGTCCATCGCGCTCGTGCTGCTCGGCGACGTGCTGTCGAGCGCCTATCAACAGGCGCAGCTCGGGCTCGGGGTGTTCTCGCCGAAGACGGTCTCAGTGGGGGATCTCTTTGCCGGGGCACTCGTGCCGGGGCTGGTACTCGTCGGACTCTATCTCGGCTACATCGCCGTAACGGCCTTGTTTCGGCCGGAGCGGGCACCGGCGCGGCGCGACCCGGACGCCGATGAAGCCGCTCCGGCGATGCCGCTAGGGCAACTGTTCCGCGGCCTCGCGCCCCCCATCCTACTCATCGCCGCCGTACTCGGCTCCATCCTCGCGGGGTACGCCACGCCCACGGAGGCCGCCGGCGTCGGCGCGATGGGCGCGCTCCTGCTCGCCGTGGCCTACCGGGCCTTGTCCTGGTCCGTGCTCCGAGAGGTCGGCGTCTCGACGGTGAAGACCACGTCGATGGTCTTCTTCATCCTAATCGGCGCGTCGGTCTTCTCTCTCGTTTTCCGAGGCTACGGCGGCGACGAACTGGTGGGCGGCCTGTTCGCGGACATGCCCGGCGGCGTGGTCGGGGCCACGATCATCGTGATGGTGGTGATCTTCCTCCTCGGCTTCCTCCTCGACTTCATCGAGATCACCTACGTCGTCGTACCCATCGTGGGCCCGATCCTGCTGGCGATGGGCCTCGATCCGGTGTGGCTCGGCGTGATGATCGCGGTGAACTTGCAGACGTCGTTCCTGACGCCGCCGTTCGGGTTCTCGCTGTTCTACCTGCGCGGGGTGGCACCGGCGGAGGTAGCGACCCTCGACATCTACCGGGGGGTGGCGCCCTTCATCGTGTTGCAGTTGGGGCTGTTGGCGCTGTTGGCATTCGTGCCGGAGTTGGCGACCTGGTTGCCGGGGGTGTTGTATTGACTCGGCCGCTTCCGGGACGGGCGTCAGATCGCCGCCGTCCCGAGCGATTGGATGAAGTGAATTCCCGGCACGACCTTGCGGCTAAGCCGTTCGTCGTTCGTGATGAACAGGTCCACGCTCGCTACCGACGCGCAGGCGAGTTGAATCGCATCGGGTGGCCGAATCGACCGGTCTCGGCGAATCGCGGCGAAAGGCCTTGCCGCCACCTCGTCGAACGGCACGATGGTGGCGGTACCGGCGATCGCCTGCTCGTAGTCGCGGCTCAGGGTCTCGTCGCCCGCTTCCACGGGCTTCACCAGCACCTCACCCAGGGTGAGGGCCGACGTGACCAATTCGTCCCTGCGCTCGATCATGCGGTTGCGCAGCATCACTACACGCTCCGTCGCCTCGCCCTTGTCCTCGAGAAGATAGACGAAGAGGTTGGTGTCCCAGAAGATCCGGCTCATCTCCAGTCAGCCCGCAGCCGTTGAACGTACGCGTCCGCGTCTTCGTCCCGCCAGAGTTCGCGGCCACGTCCACGGAGGGCCAGGATCGGATCGTTCTGGGCATCGACCACCTCCGAAACATAGTCGCCCGCATACCAATCGATCAGGCCTCGATAGTCGCCGGGAATCTCGTCGCGCCGGGGTAGCGACTTGCCGTTGACGCGAAGCGGGTGACACGGATCCCCCGGCCGGAACAGGCGCCGGCGTCCGGTTGCCGTCTCAACAAGCATCCGATAGCGCCCAGGATTGGGCGGCTTGTTGGCCACGCAATGAAGGTAAACATGGACCTTGACGCCCGGACGCAGTGTCTTGGCGCCGGTAATCCCCGTCGATTCCGCCTGCGCCACGATTTCTGCGATCGCGAAGTCGTCTCGGTCGGGACGCTTGCGATGCAGCGACGCCGTCGCGATCCAGACTTCATCGGCTACACGAACCCGGTTTTCCATGAGCTTAGTTTCTCGTTTTGAACAAGGATTACCAAGTTTACCATGCTCGCAATACGGCAGGCCAGACCCAGAGTCGGCGTCGGTGTACAAAGACGGGGCTGGCCATTCAACGGCTCACCGCCGCCCGCGTCTCCAGATACGACTGCTCCGTGATCGCGTGGTAGTCCTGCACGCGCTCTTGGAACGCCCGGTAGGAGTCCAGGATCCGCTGCGACAGCTCGTCCGTCGCCGCCGTCTCGCGCAGCACGTCCTCGGAGAGTTCCGCGAAGCGGGCCAGCACGTCGTCGGGGAGGCGGCGCATCTCGACGCCGTGTTCCTGCACGAGGGTCTGGAGCGCCGCGGCGTTGCGGGCGGTGAATTCGTCGAGCATGTCCTGGTTCACGGCGCGGCAGGCCGTCTCCAGCATGGCCCGGAGGTCCGGCGGGAGCGAGTCGAGGGCCTCCCGGTTGACGAGGGCCTCGATGGCCGGGCCGGGTTCGTGCCAGCCGGGGTAGTAGTAGTACTGGGCGATCCCCTGTAGCCCGAGCGCAAGGTCGTTGTAGGGGCCGACCCACTCGGTCGCGTCGATGACGCCGGTCTGCAGCGCCGTGAATATCTCGGACCCCGGCATTGCCACGGGGACGCCCCCCGCCCGTTCGAGCACCTCGCCCCCGATGCCGGGGATGCGCATCTTGAGGCCCTGCAGGTCCTCCAGGGCGTTGATCTCCTTGTTGAACCAGCCGGCCATCTGTACACCGCTGTTGCCCGCCGCCAGCGGGACGACGCCGAACGGTTCGTAGAGTTCGCGCCAGAGTTCGAGGCCACCGCCGTAGTGCAGCCAGCCGTTCATCTCCTGGGCGTTCAGGCCGAACGGCACCGTGGCGAAGATGGCGGCGATCGGGGCCTTGCCGCGCCAATAGTAGGCGGCGCCGTGGCCCATCTCAGCGCTTCCCTCCGCGACGGCGTCGAACACCTCGAAGGCGGGGACGAGTTCGCCGGCGGCGTAGACCTTGATCTGGAACCGTCCCGCGGACATCTCCTCGACCAAATCCGCCAGCCGCTCCGGGGCGGTGCCGAGGGCGGGGAGGTTCTTCGGCCAAGTCGTGACCAGCTTCCACTCGAAGGTGCGGGCGTCCGTGGCCGCCCCAGCGTCCGACCCGGCCGACGTGCCGGCCTCCGGCGCACAAGCACCCAACGTTCCCACCAGCGCGGCCACCGCCGCCACGCGTAGCCCGTGTCGCACGTTCATCGTCTTCCTCAATCCAGGATTTCCAGATTCGCGAATTCCAGCATCAGCCATTTCGCGCCCACGTCTGCGAAGTTCACCTGCACGCGGGTCCGCGCGCCGTTGTCCTCGCTCTGCATGACCACGCCCTCGCCGAACTTCCCGTGGTGGACGCGCTGCCCGATGCGCAGGGCGGAACCGTCGTCCGGCTCGGCGGCGCGGGCACCGCCGCTGCCGAACCGCGCCCGCTTCACCGCGCCGCCGAGGCGCACCTCCCGCCACGTCTCCTCGGGGAGTTCGAACAGGAAGCGGGAAGCGGGATTGTACGAGTCCGTGCCGTACATCCACCGGGTTTCGGCCCGGGTCAGATAGAGCTGCCGCATGGCGCGGGTGATGCCGACGTACGCGAGCCGCCGTTCCTCCTCCATGCGTCCGGGCTCGTCGCCGGAGCTCTTGCTCGGGAAGAGCCCCTCCTCCATGCCCGTGATGAAGACCAGCGGGAACTCCAGGCCCTTCGCGGAGTGGAGGGTCATCATCTGCACGGCGGCCCCCGCCTCCGCCTGGTACTCGCCCGACTCCAGGGCCGCCTGGTCGAGAAAGTCATCGAGGATCGAGGTCTCGTCCTCCTCGCCGCCATTCGCGCCGCGGGGGTCGAGTGGGAAGGTGCGGTCGTTCTCGAACCGGCGGCACGCCGCGACGAGTTCCTCCAGGTTCTCCTTGCGGGCGAGGCCCCGTTCCCCCGGCTCCTTCTGGTGATAGTCCATCAGGCCGCTGACCTCGATGCAGACCTGGGCGAGCTCGCGCAGCGAATGCGTGCCGGCCTCCGCCGCCATGTCGTCGATCAACGCCAGGAACGCGCCGATCGCGCTCGCCATCCGGCCGGGGAACAGCCGCTCCGCGATGCCCTCCTTCGCCGCCTGCCACAGGGAGATGCTCCGCTCGCGGGCGAGCGTACGGATGCCATCGACGGACTTCGCCCCGATCCCCCGGGGTGGGAGGTTGACGATGCGCTCGAAGGCCACGTCCGCGTGGCGCTGGTTCATCATGCGCATGTAGGCGAGGGCGTTCTTCACCTCGGCACGCTCGAAGAACCGGAGCCCCCCGTAGATACGATAGGGGATGTCCGCCCGCAGGAAGGCTTCCTCCAGGGGCCGGGACTGGGCGTTCGAGCGGTAGAGGACGGCGATCTCGTCGGCGCTGCTGCCGCCGTCGATCCACTCGTGGGAACGGTCCGCCACGAAGCGCGCCTCCTCGACTTCGTTGTAGGCGTCGTGGACGAGGATCGGGTCGCCGTCGCCCGCAGCGGTCCAGAGTTCCTTGCCGAGTCGGTCCGTGTTGTTGTCGATGAGCCCGTTGGCGGCCTTCAGGATGGTGCCGGTGGAGCGGTAGTTCTGCTCGAGGCGCACGATCCGGGTGTCCCGGAAGTCCTGGGAGTAGCGGTGGATGTTCTCGATCTTGGCCCCGCGCCAGCCGTAGATGGACTGGTCGTCGTCGCCCACCGCCATCACGCTGCCGTCGTCCCCCGCGAGCACCCGGAGCGAGGCGTACTGGATCGTGTTCGTGTCCTGGAACTCGTCGACCAGGATGTGCGCGAAGCGGCTCCGGTAGTGCTCGAGGACGTCCGGCCGTTCGAGCCACATCTCGTGGCAGCGCAGCAGGAGTTCCGCGAAGTCCACCACTCCGCCCGCACGGCAGAGTTCCTCGTAGGCCTCGTAGATGCGCTTCTGGGTAACCAGGTAGTGGTCCTCGCCGGTCACGACTTCCCGGGCGCGCCGCCCCTCGTCCTTCTGGCCGTTGATGAACCAGCAGGCCTGGCGCGGCGGCCACTTCTGCTCGTCGAGGTCAAGCGACCGCAGCACCCGGCGCACGAGCCGCTGCTGATCGTCCGCGTCGATGATCTGGAAGTTCTGCGGCAGGCCGGCGTCCTCCCAGTGCATGCGCAGGAGCCGGTGCGCGATGCCGTGGAAGGTGCCCACCCACATGGCGCGGGGCGGGGCTTCGAGCAGGGCCTCCGTGCGGGACCGCATCTCTGCCGCCGCCTTGTTGGTGAACGTGACCGCGAGGACGCTGTGGGGACTCGCGCCCTCGGCCTCCACGAGCCACGCGATGCGGTGCACCAACACCCGCGTCTTGCCGCTGCCGGCCCCGGCGACGACGAGCAGGTTGCCCACCGGCGCCGTCACCGCTTCGCGTTGGCGCTCGTTCAGGCCATCGAGGATGTGGGTGACGTCCAACGGCTACTCGACCGTCACCGATTTCGCCAGGTTTCTCGGCTGATCGACGTCGGTCCCCTTAAGCACGGCGACGTGATAGGCGAGCAGTTGCAGCGGGACCGCGTAGACGATGGGCGCGATCGCCTCGTGCACGTTCGGCACCTCGATGACCGTGACGCCGGGGGCCTCCTCGAAGCCGGTCTCCGAGTCCGCGAAGACGTAGAGCCGTCCGCCCCGCGCCCGCACTTCCTGAAGGTTCGAGCGCGTCTTCTCGAAGAGATCGTTGTTCGGCGCCACCGCCACCACGGGCATTTCGTCGGTGACGAGGGCCAGCGGCCCATGCTTGAGTTCCCCGGCGGGGTAGCCCTCGGCGTGGATGTAGGAAATCTCCTTCAGCTTGAGCGCGCCCTCGAGGGCGACCGGGAAGTGCGGGCCGCGGCCCAGGAAGAGGGCGTGCCGGCGCTCGACGAATTCCTCGGCCAGGAGTTGAATCCGCCCGTCCAGCGCGAGTGCGGCGTCCACCGCGTCACTCAGGCCGTGCAGTGCGGCCACGAGTTCCGCTTCCCGCTCGACGCTCATGCCGCGCCGACGGCCCAGCAAGATCGTCCACATCAGCGCGTCCACGAGCATCGCGGTGAACGCCTTGGTGGAGGCGACGCCGATCTCCGCCCCGGCCTGCAGCATGATCGCCATGTCCGATTCGCGGACGAGCGAACTCATCGGCACGTTGCACACCGTCGCCGTATGGGCGAACCCGGCCTGCTTGGCGATCCGCAGCGCCGCCAATGTGTCCGCCGTCTCTCCAGACTGCGACAGCGTGAGGAAGAGGCTGCCGGGCAACGCCGACACCGCCCGGTAGCGCCACTCGCTCGCGATCTCCGCCTGGGCGGGGATGCCGACGTACTGCTCGATCCAGTGCCGCGCGATGCAGGCGGCGTAGTAGGCGGTGCCGCACGCCACCAGCGTCACGGCCTCGGTGTCGTCGAGAATCCCCGGCGCCCGGACGCCGAAGGCCGGTTCACGCACCCGTGCGTGGCCGAGCCGACCCTCCAGGGTGTCGCGCACGACGCGCGGCTGCTCGTAGATTTCCCGCTGCATGTGGTGGCGGTAGTTGCCCTTGTCGACCTCGTCGAAGACGTGCTCGACCCGCACCGTCGCCCGCACGACCGTCTCGTCCGCGGCGCTCCACACGCCGATGGAATCGCTGCGGATGTCCACCAGGTCCCCTTCCTCCAGGAAGATGAACCGGTCCGTCACCGGCCGCAGCGCGAGCACGTCCGACGCGATGAAGTTCTCCTCGATGCCGACGCCGATGACGAGGGGGCTGCCGAGGCGCGCGCCGATCATCCGTCCCGGCTCGTCCCGGCAGATGACGCCGATGGCGTACGCGCCCTCAAGACGCTTGACCGTGGCCCGCACCGCGGCGAGGAGGTCTCCCTCCCGCTCGTAGTAGTGGTCGATGAGGTGGACGATGACCTCGGCGTCGGTCTCGGACTCGAAGTGGTAGCCCGCCGCGATCATCTCGTCGCGGAGCGGTTCGAAGCCCTCGATGATGCCGTTGTGCACGAGAGCGATGCGGCCGTTCGAAAGATGCGGGTGCGCGTTCGCCTCGCTCGGCACGCCGTGGGTGGCCCAGCGCGTATGGGCGATGCCGGTGGTGCCGCGCACCGGGTGCTCCCTCAGGCTGTCGGCGAGCATGCCCACCTTGCCCTCGGTGCGCCGGCGATCGATGCAGGGATCGTCCGTGACCACCGCGAGCCCCGCGGAGTCATAGCCCCGGTATTCGAGACGCTGCAACCCCTCAAGCAGGATGCCGGGGACGTTCCGATACGCGACCGCGCCGACGATGCCACACATGGCCGCCCTACCGCTTCCGCTTGGCCGGTGGCTTCCAGCCCTTGATGTTGCGCTGGCGGGCCCGGCCCACCGCGAGGTGTTCCGCCCCGACGCGGGTGGTGATGGTCGAACCCGCGCCGATGTAGGCCCCGTCCTCGACCTCGAGGGGGGCCACGAGGGTGGCGTTCGTGCCCACGAAGACCTCGTCGCCGATGCGGGTTTCGTGCTTGTCGACGCCGTCGTAGTTGCAGGTGATCGTCCCCGCGCCGATGTTGGAGCGTTCGCCGACGAACGCATCGCCCAAATAGGCGAGATGGCTCGCCTTGGTGCCCGCGCCCAGGCGGGCCTTCTTCGTCTCGACGAAGTTGCCGATACGGGTGTCTGCTCCGAGTTCCGTGCCCGGACGCAACCGCGCGAACGGTCCCACCGAGGCGCCACGGTCGATGCGCGCGCCGTCGATCACCGTGTGGGGCTCCACGGTCACGCCGTCGGCCAGCACCGAATCGCGAATCACGCAGTGGGGGCCGATGCGGACGTCCGTCCCGAGTTCGACGTTGCCTTCCAGGACGACGCCCACGTCGATGTCGCAGTCCACGCCCGCGCGCAGCGTGCCGCGCAGGTCGAACCGCGCCGGGTCCCGCAACGTGACGCCGGACCGCATGGCCGCTTCCGCGTTGCGGCGTTGATGGCGGCGTTCGGCGTGCGCGAGTTGGGCACGGTCGTTGACGCCCAGCACCTCGTCCGGATCAGCCGCTTGGCACGCGGCCACGGGCATCCCCGCGGCGACGGCCCCAGCGATGACGTCCGTGAGGTAGTACTCCCCCTGGGCATTGGCGTTGTCGATTTCGGAGACCAGCCGGGCCAGCAGCCCGCCCGGGGCGGCGAGGATGCCGGTGTTGATCTCGGTGATGGCCCGCTGATCGTCCGTGGCGTCCCGGTCCTCGATGATCGCCGCCACGCCCCCATCGGGGTCTCGCACGATGCGCCCGAGGCCTTCCGGGTGCGGCGTTTCGGCCGTGACGAGCGCGATGCCTCCGCTGTCCTTGCAGGCGGCGATGCAGGCTTCGAGGGTGGCCGTCCCGACCAAGGGAACGTCCGCGTAGAGCACGAGCACGGTGGCTTCGCCGGACAGGCCGGGCAGCGCCTGAAGCACCGCGTGACCGGAGCCCAACTGCTCCGATTGATGCACCCAGGCAAGGTCGCACTCGTCCGCGTAGCGTCCCCGGATTTCCTCCGCCCCCGCGCCCACCACCACGTGCAGGCGTTCGGGCGAGAGGGCGCGGGCCGTCTCCAGCACGTGGCTCAGCATGGGCCGCCCGCCGATCTCGTGCAGCACCTTCGGCCGGTTCGACCGCATGCGGGTGCCTTGTCCGGCGGCCAGGACGATGACTTCGAGCCCCATCGGGGAATCCGCGCGGCGAAAGGCCGGATTATAGGGCCGTCCGCGATACCCCGCGTGCGTGCGCACCGCGTTTGACCATCGTCGGCGGAACGTGTGAGGCTTGCGCCGGCCCTTGTCGGGCTGCGTACACAATCAGGGGAGCGACACCATGACCACCGGTTCCAGCGAATACCACGACGGCATCCTGCTCGCGTGGCAGGGAGAGCATTGGGGCAAGGCCTTCCTCGACCAGCTCGCCGAACGCACGGACGACGCCGGCCAGCGCGCCAAGTGGCAGGTCCTCGCGCAACTGGAGGAAGCGACGGGCAACGCCTTGACCCCATTGGTGGACGACTCCGCGGAGCCGGACCCCGAGGGATATCGACAGGTCGACGCCTTCGTGGACGAGTACGCGAAGCTGTCCTGGGCGGAGGCGATGGAGCAGATGATGACCCTGCTCGACCCCGCCATCGAGCGCTTCGAGCGGCTCCTGGCGCTGGCGCCCGAGGAGGACCGCGACACCGTGCAGATCCTCGTCGACCACGAACTGGCCCTCAAGCGCTTCGCGGAGCGGGAACTCGCGGGAGACCCCGAGACGTCCCTGGATCCGGTACGCGCCGTCATCGAGCGGGCCCGCGCGGCCCAACCGACCACCTGACCGGGAGAGGCACATGACCTCCGTCACGCAAGAAGACAAGGAAACCTTCCTAGGCGAACTGCACGTCGGCGTCCTGTCGATCACGCGGGAGAACCGCGGCCCCCTGACCGCGCCCATCTGGTACTGCTACGAGCCGGGCGGGGATCTGTGGGTGATGATCGGGCGGAACTCGCTCAAGGCGAAGCTGCTGGAGGTCGGGACGCGCGTGTCCCTGTGCGCGCAGAAGGAGGAACCGCCGTACGCGTACGTCACCGCGGAAGGCCCCGTCGTGGGGATCGCCGAGGGTACGCACGCGGACATCCTGCAGCTCGCCACCCGCTACGTGGGCGAGGAGGGCGGCAAAACGTACGCCGAGAACATGCGGACCGCCGATAGCCTCACCGTCACGGTCCGGCCGGAGACCTGGCTCGCCGTGGACTACGCGGGCGAGCAGTAGGCCGCCGCGCCGAGGTCGCCGTCGTCGGTTGACGTGACCACAAGCGTCGCCCTCCTCCGGGGCATCAACGTCGGCGGCAGGAACTCCGTCGCCATGGCCGACCTGCGGCGCATCCTGGAGCGCCTCGGCTGCGCCGCGGTGCGTACCTATATCCAGAGCGGCAACGTCGTGTTCGACGCACCGGACGGGGGCGAGGTGTCCGCATCGACGATGGCGTCCGCCGTAAAGGCGGAGACCGGCGTCGAAGCGCGGGTGCTGGTGCTGACCGCGGCCGAGTTCCGGCGGGCCGCCGAGCACAACCCGTTCGCCGGCGAAGACGGCGGGACCGTGCACTTGTTCTTCCTAGAGTCCGTGCCGCCTGATCCGGACCTGGATGCGATCCGGGGACTGTGCAGGGACTCCGAGCGATGGCTGCTCACGGACGCGGTGTTCTACCTCCACGCGCCCGAGGGCATCGCCCGGTCGAAGCTCGCCGCCGCGGTCGAGCGGAAGCTCGGCGTCGCCGCGACGGCGCGCAACTGGCGCACGGTCCGCAAGGTGCTGGAGCTGGCGGAGGCGGCCTGACGGTTAAGAGCGCACCGGTTCCGAGGCCGACCGCACGGCCCCGATGTTGTCGCCGCTGTCTTCCGGCCGCGGCCCCCAGCGCCCGGCTTCCGCCCGGGCGAGGAACTCCGCGACGACCGCGTTGAACGCCGCCGGCTCCTCCAGGTTGCACGCGTGTCCCGTATGCGGCAGCACCGAAAGCCCGCACCCCGGCACGGTGCGCTTGAGAAACAGCGACGGGTTGATGCAGGGATCATCCTCGTCGCCACAGACGACCAGCAGCGGGACCTCGAGCCGGGCGAGGTCCGCCTCGCGGGTGTACAGGCTCGGGCGCCGGCCCTGGAAGGCGCGCAGGGTGTTGGCCGACCCCTTGGCCGAATGCGCGAGGAAGAGCGCGGCGAAACGCTCCCAACCACTCGGGTCCTTCTCCCGAAAGCGAATCCGCGCGGGGCCTCGCACGTATGCCTCCATCGACGCCATGCCCTGCGCCTCCAGCGCATCCGCGCGGGCGTCCATGTCTTCGAGGAAGGACTCCGGGGCGTCGCTGCCCGTGCCCACGCCCGCGGCCACCACCGCGCGGCACCGTTCGGGATGGGCCAGGGCGAACTGCACCGCCGTGTAGGCACCCATCGAGAGTCCGCAGACATGCGCCTGGTCGATGTCCATCGCGTCCAGCAGCCCGAGCAGGACGGCCACCTGCCGGTCCCAGGTGTACTCGCGCCAGTCGGCACGCACCTCGGACGGCGGATAGCCCTTAGCGTTGTAGGCGAACACCCGGTAGAAGCGCGAGAAGTAGCTGACCTGCGTTTCCCAGCTCTCCAGGCTGCCCGCGAACTCGTGACAGAAGACCAGCGGTGTCCCGCTGCCGACTTCCAGGTATTCGATGCGGGCGCCGTCGAGTGTCAGATTCGGCATCGGATTGTCTCCCCAGGGGTGCCAACGGTGCTCACGATAGCAGTCAGGCCGTCCCATACAATGGCTGGGCATGAGTGAGCCCGCAGCTCAGTACCCTTCCGGACGCCGCCGCAAGCTCTCGCGCCCGGCGAAGCTCGCGTTCGCGTCCGGCTCCCTCGAAGAAGCGATGGTCGGCGCCGCCGGCATCGCGACGATGCTCTTCTACAACCAGGTGCTCGGCGTCTCGGCGGCGCTCTGCGGCACCGCGTTCCTGATCGCGAGCATCGTCGACGCCGTATCCGACCCGACGGTCGGGGCGCTGTCCGACAGCGTGCGCACGCGCTGGGGACGCCGCCACCCGTTCATGTTCCTCTCGGCACTGCCCCTCGGCGTGAGCTTCTACTGCCTTTACCAGCCGCCGGACCTCTCCGAGTTCGGCCTGTTCCTCTGGTTCACGGCGTTCTTCGTGGTGCTCCGCATCGCCAAGACCTTCTACACCGTCCCGCACGCCGCGCTCGGCGCCGAACTGACGGACGACTACGACGAACGCACGTCGATCTTCGCTTGGAACTGGGTGGTCATGAACATCGGCAGCATCGTGCTGACGGCGTTCGTGCTGATGGTCATCTTCCCGACCACGGCCGAGTACGACAACGGGCTGCTGAACGCCCGGCGCTACGAGTGGCTCGCCGTCATCGGGGGCGTCTTCGTGGCCGCGATGGTCCTGATCTGCACCCTGACGACGGCCAACCAGATCCCGCACCTGCACCAGCAACTCGCCGCCCTTCCGGACGAGGCGCGGGAACGCTACCGGCGCTTCTTCCGGGATCTCTTCGAGAACCTGGGCGGCCTGTTCCGCAACCGCTCCTATGTCTCGATGTTCGCCTGCTGGGTCGTGCTGTCCATCACCGGCGGGATCAAGGGGGTGGTCGTCACCTACGCCTTCATCTACGGCTTCGAGTTCACGTCCGAGGAGATCACGCTGCAGCAGGTGGTGCGCGTCCCCGGCGCGTTTCTCGGGATCGTGCTCTGCGCCTGGCTGACGCGGCTCATCGACAAGAAGTACAGCGTCATCGCGCTCTGCTACACGGCCGCGTTCCTGGTCGGCCTGCCGTTCTGCCTGCGCCTGGCCGGCTGGTTCCCGGAGAACCACACGGTCGCCCTGCTCGTCGCGTTCTTCGGCATCTGGGTGATCGGCTACATCCCCTTCCAGTCCGTCTCCATCGTCATCGACTCCTGCCTCTCCGACATCGCGGACGAGCACGAGCTCGCGACGGGGAACCGCGCCGAGGGCATGATCTTCGCCCTGCGCACGTTCGGGGCCAAGATGACGGCGGGCTTCGGCGGGCTCTTCGCGGGGTTCGGCCTCGAGATCATCGGCTTCCCCGAGCGGGCCGACGTAGCGACGCTGGCGCCGGAGGTGATCGACGGCCTGCTCTTCATGATCGGCCCGCTCTATTGGATCATCGTGTTCGGCGGGCTCGGGCTCGCGTTCCTGTACAACATCGACCGCGAGCGGCACGCCGCGATCCTACAGGGGTTGGAGGCGCGCCGGAGCGCGTGAGGCCAGGCCAAGGCAGTCCATCGAGAGACGGTTCCCATGCTGAAGATCTACGGCGTCCCAAACTCCCAGCCGGTCCGCGCCGTCGCGTGGACCTGCCTGATGCACGAACTGCCCTTCGAGTTCGTCATGACGAGCCAGAACCGGGACGCGAAGCGGCCAGAGTTCCTCGCCTCGATGAACCCACGCGGCACCATCCCCGCGATCGACGACGACGGCATCGTGCTCTGGGAGAGCCACGCGATCCTCATCTACCTTTGCGAGAAACATGGGTGGACCGACGTCTGGCCCTCCGAGCCGGAGCGCCGCGCGAGGGTGAACCAGTACCTACACTTCCATCACCGCAACACGCGGGAACTGGTCGTCCAGTGGAGCCGCGCCATCTGGCCGGCGGTATTCGGCGTTGGCGACCCGGACGAGCAGTGGTTCGAGCGCAACACGTTCCCCGGCTTGCGGAACAACGCCGAGGTGGTGGAGAACACCCTGGGCATCATCGACGGAATGCTGAGGGGAAGCCCCTATCTCGCGGGCGCGACCGTAACGCTGGCGGACATCAGCGCCTACGAGGAACTCGGGCAGAACCAGGCCAGGTACGCGAACTGCACCGACTACGAGCCGTATCCGAACATCCGGCGCTGGTTCGGCGACATGGCGGGGCTGCCGTTCCACGAGGAAGCGCACGCCATCTGGCGGCTGGTTGGCGACCTCGGCGAGCTGAGCGGCGGGATGCGTAGAATCGCGCGGACGAACAAGGAGGCCGCCCGAGTTCTCCAGGAGACGGTGGCGGGCTTCCCGAGCAGTTAGGGCCATCGACGGAGCGGACATGCACCAGAAGATCAAACGCATCCTCGGTATGGCGGCGTTCGCCGCGTTGTTCTGCGCGGCCCCGACGGGAGCGGAGGAAGTCGCGCCGGGCGTGCTGCGGACTCCGGAGGCCCGCTTCGCGGACCTGGAGGACTTCCCCCATGCGCCGAACTACCACCAAGTCGGCGACATCCGGTTGCACTACGTGGACGAGGGGCCCAGGGACGGCGAGCCCGTGCTGCTCATCCACGGGGAACCGACGTGGAGCTATCTCTTCCGCAAGATGATCCCCGTTTTCGTGGAGGCCGGATACCGAGTCGTGGCGCCGGACCTCGTGGGCTTCGGACGCTCCGACAAGTTCGCGGACGAGGACGCCTACAGCTACCCGATGCAGGTCGACTACATGCTGGAGCTCGTACGCGCCCTCGATCTCCAGAACGCCACCTTCTTCGGTCAGGACTGGGGCGGGCTCATCGGCCTGCGCGTGGTGGCCGCGGAACCCGACCGGTTCGCCCGGGTCGTCGTGTCCAACACGGCGCTCCCCTCGGCGACCGGGTTGCAGGGGTGGATCGCCTATCCGCTCTTCAAGCTCGCGGTCTGGTGGGAGGGCGAGATGACGCTCGAGGAGCTCGCGGCGGACCTCACGTTCCCGCGTTGGGTCGCTTACAGCTACCACGTCCCCGACCTGCCGATCGGGCGGATCATGGGCTTCCTCGGGGGCAATCCGGGCGTCGTGGCCGCCTACGAGGCTCCGTTCCCGGACCAGCGCTACAAGGCTGCCGCGCAGATCATGCCGTACCTCGTGCCCTCGCAACTGCGCGAGAACGAGGCGGCCTGGGAAGTATTCGAGGGCTGGACCAAGCCCTTTATGGTCGCCTTCACGGACTCGGACCCGATCACCCGGGGCGGAGAACAAGCGTTCCTCACCCGGGTGCCCAACCCGCACAACGTCACGATCCGGGGCGCGGGGCACTTCGTGCAGGAGGACGCGGGGCCGGCCCTCGCGCGGCTGATGGTCGCCTTCATGGAGGGGTCGGACCTGCCTCGGGAGATGGGCGCGGACGGTTCCATTCCGGCGGGGTGAAGACCACGCCCGCCGAGGCCATGCCGTTCCATGCTGTCAAGTGCGGCTGGCCGCGGGCAGAATACGTGGGGGCCACGACGACGGGTTAGGCCCATGTCCTTCACCGGCGGGTGTCTCTGCGGGCGGCTGCGCTACGAGATCGCGCGGCGGCATCTCAACGCCATGCACTGCCACTGCGGGATGTGCCGCAAGGCCCATGGCACGGCCTTCTCGACCCACGTGGTGCTGCGGCCCGACCAGTTGCGGTGGCGCCGCCGGGACGCAGAACGCACGCCCTATGAATCCTCTCCCGGCGCGTACCGGGAGTTCTGCGCGCACTGCGGGACGCACCTGCTCGTCCACGGACAGTCCGGCGACGAGACGCTCGCGATCCCCGCCGGAACCCTCGACGGGAACCCCGACGTGACCATCCTTGGCCACATGTACACGTGCGAACAGGTCTCCTGGTGCACCCTTGACGACGACCTGCCAAGATACGAGGCATGGCCACCCGGCTTCGGCCCCGCAGCGGGCGCGTGAGGGTCGCTACAGGTCTTCGTACGCAGCGGCCGGATCGATCGGCCAGAGCGGACCCGGTGCCCGCACCCGATCAAATATCTCGATGTGGTGTGTCGTGAGCCCCGGCGGGTCCGCCGTGATGATGGTTCCGGCGAGGTCCTGAAACCCCGCCCGGAAGTGATTCGAGGACTTGAGCGCGACGATGGGGTAGGCCGTCACGTCGATGCCGACCGCCAGAAACGGGCCGATGTCGAACGTCTGGCTGCGGTTCGACGCCACCACGATGTCGATACCGTCCACGACGAGGCGCGCCATCGGCCCGAGATTGAGGGATGCGCCCTTGACCATCGCGAGCATCGTCAGCCGCCCGTCGTGCAGCGCCTTGACGTAGGTGGTGAGTTCGAGCGGCGCGCCGTGGAGGTCGTCCGTCTTGCCGCCGAGGCGCACGTCGATGGTGCCGCCGACCCCGGCCTCGTGCGCTTGGCGGGCCACTTCCGGGTCCACCAGGAATGCGAAGCAGGCCTTCTCGAGCCGCGCATCAAGCATCGCCCGCAGCAGGTGTGTCCCGTCCCCTGGGGAGCCACCACCGCAGTTGTCGGAGGTCTCGTTGATGACCACGGGATGTTCCGTCGCCTGCCTGGCCCGCGCGACCGCCTCCTCGGCGGAGAGGCTCTGCGGCCGAAACGCGTCCCGCCGCCGCCAAAGGGACGCCGCAGCATCCCGCGCAACGGTGCGCCCGCGCTTGCGGTCCCCCCGCACCGTCACGGCGATGTGGCAGCCAACGTGCGCGATGTCGGTGTACGGAAACCCATGGAACCAGCTCACGTCGATGACATCGTCCGGGGCTTCGGCCTCGAGGACCTCGCCGAGCATGGACTTTCCGATGCCGCCGAAAGTGGTCGTGGTCGGCAGCAGCATCGGCACCGTCTCGACGTACACGACCGGCCGTAAGTTCTCACGCAACATGGCGTCGATCAGGCGGATCGCCTCGTCGGCGCGCTCGTGGAAGTCGATGTGCGGGTAGTGATGGCAGGCGAACACGCCGTCGAGGGCATCGGCCATCGCCTGCGTCACGTTGCCGTGCAGGTCGAACACCGCCGTGATGGGAACGGCCTCCCCGACGAGGTCGCGCACGGCCGCTGCGAGATCGCCTTCGAGGTCCTCCAGGTGCTCGACCACGCCGGCGCCGTGCAGGTCCAGGAAGACGGCATCGACCGGCCGCGCCGCGTCGATCCCCGCGAGGATCTCCCGCTTGAAGGATTCGTACGCGTCGGACTCGATGGTGCCGGACGGTTGCGCATCAACGATCAGGATGGGCGCCACCTCGAAGCCGAGCCGCTCGCATGCCCGCATGGCGCCGCCCGCGGCACTCTCCGTCTCCCGCTCGCGCAGAATCGCCGCGCCCCGGCGCTGATGGAACGCCGACGCCGGCGTGGTGTCCCGGCAGTACGTGTTCGTTTCGTGGCGTATTCCCGCAATCGCGACGCGGGTCATGGTCGTGCCTCCCGGCCAAACCGCACCCGGGGATTTTAGTCAGGCTGCGGCAAGCCACATCAACCGTCCTGAGCAGGGGGGGCATTCGCCGCGGGGCGCTCCGGCGGTAGGCAGGGGCAGTCAGGTCAACCCCAAGAAAACGGCGATCGCCCGATTCAGCCGCACGAGGTCGCCGGGCGGCAGCCGGCCGATGCGTTCACCTAGGCGCTGCTTCGGGACCGTCGTGATCTTGTCCACCATGAGACGCGACGTCGCTCGCAACCCGTTGTGGTTGTCGGGTTCGGTCGCAAGACGGAACAGCGGAGCATCCGTAGGGTCCGTCGTGAATGCGCAGACCGTCACCGACTCGGTCGAATCGAACCGGTCGTCCTGGACGATCACGGCTGGTCGAGGCTTGCCCGCGTAGCCTCTAGCCGACAGCGTCCAGATGTCGCCGCGCCTCACTCGGGTTGGCTATCCGATACGGCGTCGATGAAAGCCTGATCGAGATCGGCATCCGCACTTCGTGCAACCGCCAGCGACTGGCGATGCGCCTCCGCGCGAAATGCCTCAGATCGTGTGTCGGGCACCCAGACCTGAATCGGCCGCAAGCCCGCAGCCCGCATTCGCGCCCTGTAGTTCTGCACCCGCTCCCGGGCTTCGAGCGGTTTCGACGATGGGGTTTCCTCGGTCATATGCACATCGGTCACGCAACACCGCGTTACATGTAACGTAACGCCGCCAACCGGCAAGTGTCAAATGTGTGCAGCTATCGTCGTCGGGCAGAGCCGTAACGAGCGTGCGTTGCGAGGTGACGGGCGACCGCGCCCTACATGTTCGCCCGGGCGGCGTCCTCCCTGGCCTGGGCGCGCTGGAAGCTCGGACGCTGCTGCACGCGCTCGACGAGGTCCATCACGTTGGCGTACTTCTGCGCCTCGAAGCCGGCCGACGCGGCGGTCGTCACGAGCCAGCGCAGGTACACATCCAGGATCGACCACTCGGCTCCGTACCACCAGTCCTGGCCGTCCAGGCGTTCGTCGATGCGGGCGCAGACGCCGTGGAGGTATTCGTGCCCCTTGGCCTGCACGCCGCTCGGATCCCCGTCCGTGAAACGGACGGGCATGCGGATCTGGCGCACCATCGGATGCACGGTGGCCGAGCACCACACCAAGTCCGAGACCTGCCGCGCACTCTGCATCGGGCCCTCAACGTCCGGCAGCAGCTTCGCGTCCGGAGCGATGCCGTGGAGGAACGCCAGGATCGAGGGGTTCTCCGTGAGCACTTGGTCGTCCGCCGCCAGCGCGGGGACCTTGCCGTCCGGATGCACGGCCAAGTATTCGGGCCGCTTCTGTTCCCCCTTCATGATGTTGACCAACTGGTCGTCGTATTCGAGCCCCGTCTCCTCGAGGGCGTTCATCGTCACGCCCGAGCAGGCGAATGGGCAGTGGTAGAACTTGAGCTTCATGTCGGTTCCCTGATCTCGTGTGCTGCGATCTTCAACGGTTGCGCCGGAACATGTCCAGCGCGAAGCGGATCGTCGCGCCAATGCCGGACATCTCCGGCACGTGGGGCGAAGGCGGATAGGCACCGGGCCAGTCGAAGACGCCGTCCCGGAACGACGGCCTCCGGAACGCGCGCTCCACATAGGCGCGCACCTTGCCGCGCGCAACATTCTCTTCCCACGCGCCGCCGATGCCCAGCCATTTCATGCGGAAGAGGCTCGTGGTCCACATGACGTCCGCCATGGTGAACCGCTCGCCCAGGGCCCAGGGCCCGTCGTGGCCGGCAAGTTGTCCCTCCAGTTCCCCGACGTGGGCATCCATGGCCCGGTGCGCCTCGCGCATGCGGTCCGGGTCGAGCATGAACTCGGCGCCTCCGCCTTGCGGATCATCAGGTTGAGGTCGTGCGAGGTGTAGGGCACCTGCTTCTCGGCCAGCATCGTGCGCACCTTCATCGAGCACAGCGAGGGTGCGGCGTGGTACAGCTCGAAGCGGGGCTTGCTGCCCCCCTCGGCGTTGACGAGCTTGTTGCGATGGGCATTGGTGAGCGGCCCGTTCGCCGCCGCCACCAGTTGGCTCAGGTCCATGCGGGTTCTCCGGTGGATCGCGACGCGTTCGTCTTCGTCAGCCGAGCCCCGCCCTCTTGGCACCCCATTGCACGTCGAGCAGCGCTTGGATCGGCGACAGCCCCGGGGCTTCGGCATTGTCGAAGAGGTCGCCGTCGGTGAAGTGCTCCATGATGTTGCCGAAGGGATCCTGCCAGTAGTCGAACACCTGGCTGCCGAGGACGTGCTTGCCGACGCCCCAGTCGTGTTCGTAACCAGCCTGCTCCAGCGCATCGTGGCCGAGCATCAGGTCGTCCCAGTCGTGCACCTCGAACGCGGCGTGCTGCAAACCCGTCCCCGGTGCCTGCAACAGGAAGAGCGTGTGGTGGTCCACCGGCATGTCGCCCCGGTCGCAGCGCATGAAGGCGCCGATCACGTTCTCCTGGGGCCCGGCGTGGATCGCGTCGGACGTCAGGAAGCCGAAGCGCTCCTTGTACCAAGCCTCGCTCTCGCGGAAATCCTTGACGAACAGCACGCAGTGGCCGAGCCGCTTCACCTGCGACGGACGCGTATCGAGGCGCACCGGCTCGCGCAGCCGCACCCGGGCGGTGCCGGTGTTGATGGCGGGGCGTTCCCAAGGCACGTTCGCCGCGGTGCGCTCCCAGCCCTGGACGGCGCTGACCTCGTACCCGTTCGGGTCCGTGAAGCGGACGCGGCGACCGCCGCCGGGTGCGGTGATGTCCTCCATCGGGGAGGCGCCGGGCATCGCCGCGAGCGCCTCGAGGTCTTCCGGGCGCTCGACCTCGAAGGCGACGCCGACGAAGCGATTCTCCCCCGCCTCCGCAACGTGCTGGTACGGAACGCCGTCCGTGCCGCGGCTGTAGAGCACGTCCCGGCCGTCTGCGGCGGTTTCCCGCGTCGAGGTCATGCCGAACCGGGCGAGGAACTCGGACAGGCGGTCCAGGTCCTCGACCGCGATGTGGACGTAGGCGATGTCGATGGCCGGCGAGGTCATGAGAGTCCTTCCCGAAGCGGCAAGAGCTTGTCTGCAAGCATACGGCGCGGGCCCCTTGGGTGGTCAAGGCTGCCGGCAGACCAGATGCACGCGCGCCTTTTCCGCGTGACGCCGCTTGGGCCCGCGGCAGGGGGGCGTCACCGCCTTCCGGGACGCTCCGAGTCCCTCGCCCGGGCCACGATCCCTCAAATTGCCGGCGTCGGGGCGACCTCGCTTTGCGTATGATGCGGCGAGGCCATCAAGGCGCGACACATGGGCGACTACTTCAGCGAAGGCGCGATGCGGGCGCATGCATTGCCCAACCGCGGCCCGCTCGAGTTCACCGAAGACGGGCGACCGCATCCGGACATTCTGAAGGCCTATTGGCGCTACGGCTTCTACGTGCTCGAGGGTGTCCTCGATACCGACGAAATCGAACGCCTGGTGGCGGACTTCGAAAGCGTCATGGCACGCGCTCCCGCGCATGAGGGCGCCGAGCTGGACGCCCAGGGCAGACCTTCCATCGACCGCGAGTTCGAGCGCGCCACGTTCCAGTTCGCGAGGCCTCTGAGCGACCCGATGGGCGCCACCGACGCCGCCGGCGGTCGCTACCCCGTCAGGATGACCGAGTTCGAAGCACCCCCCGACGCCCCCGAGCAGGTGGTTCTGCAGATCAGCGGAAGCCTGCAGATGATGGACGCCAATCTCCGTTTGTACGGACACCCGGGACTGCTGCGCGTCGCCGAGGCCATCAACGGTCCCGACTTCGTGCCCTTTACGGATGCCGTGTGGGTCAAGCCCGCGCACTACGGCGCCGCGGTGTCCTGGCACCAGGACGGACTCACCCACTGGGACAGTCCCGACCTCGATGCGGGAACGCACGGCTTCAACTTCATGGCGCAGTTGTATCCCACCAATCCGATGAACGCGCTCTGGATCCTCCCGGAGAGCCACGACAACGGTAAGGCCAACATCCCGAAGCTGATCGCGGAAAACGACGGCTCCGACCAGCTCCCCGGCGCGGTGCCCCTCCTGTGCGCGGCCGGCGATGTCGCCATCTGCAGCCGACAGATGGTGCACTGCTCCTTTCCCAATCGGTCGCCAGAGCCGCGCGTGACGTTCGTCTTCGGCTTCCACCGGCGCGCCTCGGTCGAGGGCGTACGCGGATGGAGCTTCCGTGGCCGGCAGCCGGTTCTTTACGACCATGAACGCATTCACGGCCGGTCCCGAATCATCCAGCTCGCCATCGACGCCCGTCAGCAGCGTTATCCCGACGAGACGCCGTACGCGTATCAACCCATGACGCAGGAAGCGGACTCCCTGCGCTGGTCACCAGGAACGCGCGAGACCGTACTCAAGAACTACAATCAACTGGATCTGGGGATCTGACGCGCTTAACGGCCGGCGGACTGCGCCCCGCTTGAGTGCGCCTGCGCCGCCCCGACGACGGTAGCCTGTTCTTCCCGGACCTTCACCAACATGACGGCACCGATGATCATCAGCGACGCCAGGGAGGCGAAGCCGATCCGTTGCGAGTCGAACAGGTCGGTGGCCGTCGCCACCATCAGCGGCGCGAGAAAAGCCGTGACGGTCGAAGAAAGCGCGAACAGCCCGAAGAACTGCGTCGCCATCTCGGGCGGTGAAATCTTGGCCATCAACGTGCGGGATGCCGACAGGCCGGTCACGAAGAACAGTGCGAAGACCTGATTCGTGCAGAAGTAGAAGATCTCGGGCAGCGTCGCGAAGTAAGGCGAGTCCCAGACGGGTTCGGACCCCACTTCAAACACGTACAGGATGGTGTCCGGCTGCACCGATACGAGGGTCAACAGCACGACGGAGGCCGTGCCGACGGCGATCTGGAGCGTGCGCTTCGAACCGAGATAGTCATCGAGACGGCCGCCGATGTAGGCACCGATCATCGCGGAGCCGCTGGTACACAACCCGAACATGAGCATCGTGGTCGTACCCCAGCCGAACGTTCCGGCCGCGTAGATGCCGCCAAACGTGAGCACGCCGGCCATCCCGTCGATGAAGAACATGCGGGCAAGCAGGTAGCGGGCGATGTTGGCGTAGTGCCGGACGTGTTTCAGCGTCTGAACCACGTCCTGTACACCCGCCCTCGCCAGTTGCCACATGGGCAAGGGCGAAGCCTTGCCGTCCGGCGTGAACAGCAGCACCGGCAACATGAACACGACCATCCAGGCACCGGAGATCGGGCCGACGATGCGATCGTGCTCGTGGTCGGCCTGATCGATGCCGAACAGCGGAGCTTCCGGCAGGAACGCCCAGGTCTGCGTCCCGGGCATGGCGAAGGCGAACAGGACGAACATCATGAGCACCAGTCCGCCGACGTTGCCAAGCGCGAACGCCACCCCGGAGATCTGTCCAACGCGATGCACGGGCGCGATCGACGGCAGCATCGCGTTGTGGAAGACCTCCGTGACCGTGAAGCAGATCTTGATCACGAACAGGACCATCACCGAGAGGCCGAGGCTTAAGCCCCGCTCCTCCGGTTCTATGAACCACAGGCACAAGGCCCCGGCCGTCATCACTGCAACCATGGCAACCAGCCAGGGCTTGCGTCTGCCGTCCTTGTCGGCAATGGCGCCCAGGAAGGGTACCGTGACCGCCAGCAGGAACCCCGCCGCGGCGGTGATGTAGCCGATCAGCGCCTGGCCCCTGACGGGATCGCCGACCACGACGTTGCTGAAGTACGGATAGAAGATCCAGATGATGACCAGGATGTAGTACGGATCACGCGCAGCCTAGCCGAAGGTCCAGCTGAAGTAGCCGAGTGGAGACGCGGCGGGCGTGCCCGCCAACGACAGGGTAGGAGCGGTCGACACGCCGTCAGCCCGGATATTGCACCAGGCCGCTTGTGCACGAAGCACAAGTCCTTGGTGTTCCCAGGGTTATCGCCGTTTCGCTGCGTGATTGCGCGACGACAGAACGCTGGCCGCGCCCTCGCCGGTCTTTTCGCCCCGTGCGCGCACGTGCTCCCTCAACCCTAGGCACGGCTAGGCTTTCAGTCGGCGAGCGCGACGCAAGCGTCGTGCGCACAGGACGAAAATCCTCGGCGATCATCACGGCCCTCTGGTGCAACATCCGGGCTGATATGTTTTGACCTGTCAATCGGTACTCCGTTCCAGGGTGCTCCGATCGCACCGAGTTCGTCGAGGCGACGGTTCGGAACGGTCGTGACCCGCCTTTTCCGGCGCCCGTCGGGGTGTCGCGGCCAACCGGGGGCACGGAGCGATTTCCACGGGCCGTCCACGGCCGCGGTCCCCGCAAATGATGGAGCGGCGGTGGGCGGGCGGTGGAAATCGCGGGCGCCGGCCCGGCCGGCGATGTTCGCCAGCCGTGCCGGGTCCGGCGCGGGCGCGGTGGGTCGGGTCCGGCGCGGGCGCGGTGGGTCGGGACGGGGCCGGACAGATTGCGACGGTGGATCATGCTGATATGCGTGGATTGGTTACCGACCCTACCTCACTGCGTCGCGGAGCTGGCCTCTCTCTAGTGGCGGGGGTCGTCGCGCCGGAGGGTCCGCGTTGCGAACCATCCGCCGACGCCGTCGTAGCCCGGCCGAGGGTTCTCCACACCGGCCCGGCCCCGCCCCGATCCAACACTCGAAACGAACTCCCTTCCTTCAACCGCGCGTCAACGCGTCGCCGACGTCCCGGCGCCGGCCTCCGCCATCCGCGCCACCTCGACGCGGACGATGTCCCACACGAAGCCGGCCAGCTCGCGCGCCACGGCCACGGTCGTCTGCTTGGTGTTCTTGCCGGACGCGAGCAGGTGCCGGTAGCGACCGCACAGGCGCCGCTGGGCGCGCCACGCGATGGCCCTGGCCTCTTCGGACGCGCCGGCCGCCTTGCGTTCCAGGTGCGCCGTGCGCCGCGCCGGGAACCGGTAGCTCCAGGCCGACTCCACCAGCGCGCGCCGCGCCGCCCCGTTGCCGGTGCGCGTGATCGCGCCGCGGCGGCGCCGCCCGCCCGAGCTGTGCTCGCTCGGCACCAACCCCAGGAACGCCATCAACTGGCGCGGCGAGTCGAAGCGGCCGATGTCGCCCAGCTCCGCCAGCAGCGTCGCCGCCGTGATCCGGTCCACGCCGCGCAACGCCACCAACGCGCGCACCACCGGCGCCAGCGACCAATCGGACAACGCCCGCTCCAGCTGGCCCGTCAGCGCCGCGACCCGCTCGCCCGCGGTCCGCGCCGCCTCCAGGTACTCCCGGTACGCCCACTCCTGCCAGTCCCGCTCGAAGCGCTGGCCGTCCAGCCACGCCCAGTGCGCCCTGCTCCAGCGCCCGGCCGACCAGCGGCGGTCGTGGCGCAGCAGGAACGCGCCGAGGCGCTGGCGCGCCCTGCGCTCCGCGTCCTTCAGGTCCGACCGCGCCCGCACCAGGTCCCGCATCGCCTCGTGGTCCTCGTCCGGAACCCACACCGCCGTCAACTCGCCGCCGCGCGACAGCCGCGCCAGCTTGCGCGCGTCGCGACGGTCCGTCTTCACCCGCTCCGCCGGCGCCCTGGGGATGCGCGACGGCGCCACCACCTCGCAGTCGAAGCCCAGCTCCCGCAACTGGCGGTACAACCCATACCCACAGGGCCCCGCCTCGTAGCTGAACAACGGCATCCCGCCGCCGTGCGCCGCGCACAACTCCCGCGCCAGCCTGGCGACCGCCGCCGGTCGGTTCGCGATCTCACCGAGATCCTCCGGCGCCCCGCGCCCCGCCGGCGCCACCGCCACCGCGATCGTGTCCTTGTGCACGTCCAACCCGACGTACGCCCCGTACGACCCCCCGCAATCACTCATCCCGCCCTCCGACATCTTGTAGTCTTGCAACCTCCTGCCCTCCTCAATGTGGCCCTGCCTTGCCCGGCACTCCGCCGCCAAGGTAACCCACGCGCGTTGAGGACGGGCAGGTCAAAACATGATGTCTAGCATACGCGCATGCTCCTTCGCATTCTCGTCGTCCTCGTCCTCCTCCTCGGGCTCGCTTGGGTGTTCCGGGTCGAGGTCACGCTGACGTCCGTGAAGGCCATGACCGAGTGGACGCGTGATGTCGGCCCGCCGCGTGACGTGGAGTGGCAACGCGGTCCTGACACCGCGAGCGCGCCGCCGGCTGAGCGCCCGCCCAACATCGTGCTGATCCTGGCGGACGACATGGGATGGAACGATGTTTCCACCCACGGCGGCGGGGCGGGCGCCGGTACGGTTCAGACGCCGCACATCGACGCGCTGGCACGCGAAGGCGTCGACTTCACCACCGGCTACGCGGCCAACGCAACGTGCGCCCCCTCGCGGGCCGCGATTCTCTCGGGCCGATACGGGACGCGCTTCGGCTTCGAGTTCACGCCCACCCCCGCGTTGATGGGACCCATCCTGGACATGGTGATATCGGCCAGCTCGGTCGAACGGCGTAGGTCGCTCGCCAACCCCGCTTTCGAGCGCGTAGCGTTAGAAGACATGGGCATGCCGGCGAGCGAGATCACGCTGGCGGAGACCCTCAAGACGGCCGGCTACCACACCGTGCACATCGGGAAGTGGCACGTCGGCGAGAGCAACGGCATGGCCGCCTACGACCAGGGCTTCGACGAGAGCCTCGCCATGGGAGGCATGCTCTTCCTGCCGGAGGACCATCCCGACGTGGTGAACTCGAAGCAGGAGTTCGATCCAATCGACCGGTTCCTCTGGACGCAGACCGTCTACGCCGTGCGCTACAACGGTGGCCCGGCCTTCGAGCCGCAGGGGCACGTGACGGACTACTACACCGACGAGGCCGTGCGCGTGATCGAGGCCAACCGCAACCGCCCCTTCTTCCTCTACCTGGCGCATTGGGCGATCCACACGCCGTTACAGTCGACGCGCGCCGACTACGACGCGTACCCGAACATCGAGAGCCACACCGAGCGCACCTACGCCGGCATGATCCGCGGCCTCGACCGGAGCGTCGGCCGCGTCATGGCGGCGCTCCGGGAACATGGCCTCGACGAGAACACCCTCGTCATCTTCACGTCGGACAACGGCGGCGCCGGCTACCTGGGACTACCCGACGTGAACCGGCCCTTCCGCGGCTGGAAGATGACGTTCTTCGAGGGCGGCGTGCACGTGCCCTACATGCTCCGTTGGCCCGCGCGGGTCCCGCCCGGCCAGGTCTACGACGCGCCGGTCCATCATTTCGACCTGTATGCGACGGCGGCCGCGGCGGCAGGCGCGCCGATGCCAGGGGACCGCACGATGGACGGCGTCGACCTCGTGCCTTACGCGACCGGCGAGGCTTCCGGCGTGCCGCACGAGACGCTGTTCTGGACGCAGTCCCACTACCGCGCGGTGCGGCACGGGGACTGGAAGCTCCAGCGGAGCGGACCGAACGACGAGTTCCTGTGGCTGTTCGACCTCGCCTCCGACCCGACGGAACAGCACAACCTGGCTACCGCGCGGCCGGACAAGGTCGCCGAACTCGACGCGCTGCTCGCGGCGCACCTAGCCGAACAGGCGCCGCCTCTCTGGTCCTCCCGCGCCGCGGGCGCGGTCACCATCGACAAGCACCTGAACCAGCCCGAGTCGCCGGACGACGAGTACATCTACTATCCGAACTAAGGAACGTCTGAACAAGCCTACCCGGCCAGACCCGTCCATGGGCTTGTTCAGAGGTTCCTTAGCGCCCGGGTGCCTCAACCGCCAGCCATCGGCACCAGCCGCACGATGTCCCACCCGGTCGCGTGCTCGAGCAGCAGGTACACCAGCCCGTCCACGCCGACCTCCACGTCCCGGATGCGCGCGAGATCCTCGATCAGGGTCTCCTGCTCGACCAAGCGGTCGCCGTCGACCTCCACCCGGAAGAGATCCGTCGCCCGCAGGGACCCGACGAGCATGTGGTTCCGCCAAGACGGGAACGCGTCGCCGTCGTAGAACACGAAGCTCGAGACGGCGGGAGCGGGGGTGAGATCCACGACCGGCTGCTCGATGTCGGCAAGATCGAACGTGATGCCGAGTTCCTTCCCGTACTCCACCGGCGTTCCGTCGTAGTCGACCCCCTTCGAGGTGAGCGGCCAGCCGTAGTTGCGTCCCGGCAGGAGCAGGTTGATCTCGTCCCCGCCGCGCGGTCCCATCTCCGTGCTCCACAACTGCCCGGTGCGGCGATTGAACTCGAGGCCCTCCGGCGCCCGGTGCCCGTAGGTCCAGGTGGTCGGCCACGCGCCGGGCACGTCGACGAAGGGGTTGTCCGCCGGGACGCGACCGTCGTCGTGCATCCGGTGGATCTTGCCGTAGGGCTCGCTCAGGTCCTGGATGCCGTGATAGGTGGACAGCCCCTTGAAGCCGACGCTGATGAAGACGTGGCCGGCGTCATCGAAAGCGATCCGGCCGCCAGCGGCCATGTCCGTCCGCCATGTGTAACGCTCGACCCCGACGCCCCAGAGGGTCTCCTCATCGACCCAGCGGCCGTCCTCGATCCGTCCCCGGACGAGCCGACTCATCGACACCCCGCCGCCGACCGCGTTGCAGTCGATGCAGCGATCTCCGAACTGCAGGTAGATCCACCCGTTGCGCTCGTAGTCCGGGTGCGTCGCGACCTCCATGAGCCAGCCCATCCCGTGCGGCCGATTGGGCCAGCGCCCGTTGGGGTCGTCGTTCGCATGGCCCTTCACGGTGCCTTCGATGGTCGGCGAGACCACACCGTCGGCGGAGACGATGCGTACGCCCCGCCGCTTTTCGGTCAACAGGAACGCGCCATCGGGCAGCGGTGCGATCGAGTAGACCTTCGGGTCGGACCCGGAGGCGAACGCCTCGACGCGGAAGTCGTGCAGCGCGCTGGCGACAGTCCCTTCGGGGATCACCAGCGGCATGTCCAACCGGTTATCCCAGCGGTCGATGTTGGCGCGCAGATCGGCGACGTAGATCGCGAGGTTCTTGATCTCCGACTCGGGCAGGATCTCGGACCAGCCCGGCATGCCCTGTGCCGGGAAACCGTCGGCGATGCTCGCGCCGATCGCCGCGGCTGTGTCGCCGTGCTGGAGCGTGGCGCCGACGAGGGGCGTCCCCAGCGGCGTGCCTTCCAGGTTTTCGCCGTGGCAGACGCTGCAGTGCTCGGTGTAGGCGACCGACAGGGGGTCGATCTCGTATCTCTGGGCGTGGATGGGGGGCGCGATGCAGGCGAGCACGATGAAGCCGGCCGTTGGCGTCGCCCTCACCATATGTGTCAGAATCCAGCCGTAGCGGGCACACCTCGGTGGAGGGACGTGGCCGCCTGCGGGAGACGCTAGGAGACGACGCATGAGTTCCATTCGCCAGGCAGCACTCTTGTCACGGTCCCAGAGTCGGCTGTTCTCCACGTAGAGAGGGTCAGTCTGGCCCCTCTTTTACCACGACCCGGCGCTGACACCTCGGCGAGGCTTCAAGACGCTGCGGGTTTCCTCCCCGTCCCACCTTGCGAGCGGACGGGCAACACCAACATCGTTTCGAGAGACTTGATTCTTTTGGGAAGAGGAAAACGACTGTGCCAAGACAAGCTCGCGCCATCCGCGTGCCGGAGTGGCTTCGGTTCCTGTTGCCGGACACCCTCGACCGTGTTCCATCGAAACGGCAGATGGAGGAGAGCGACGACTTGATCGCGATGTCCATCGTCCAGCAACACGCCGAAGGATCGGTGCTGCTGAGCGCCGGGCAGTTCGAAATCACCGGCGACCTCGTGGAAGAAGAACAATAGTTGCATCAAGGGCGAAGAGCCGTGGAGCTGCCACAGGAGTACGCTGGTCAGATCAATGACCTGTGCGAGCTCTACAACGTAGCGGAGGTCGGCCTAAAGAACGTCGGCCGCATCAAGGACGTGCTGATCGTGACCGGGGTGAACCAACTCCGCCACGCTGGACAGCACCTCGTTCGTGCCTTGGCCTCCCAGGATCCGGAGAGGATCCAGGCCGACCTGGACGCCGCAAAGCGCCATGCGCAGCGAGCGATCTACGACATCAACGACTCGGCGGTGCAGTTCTACTTGGCGCGGATCGACCAACTGCGTGAGACGCAGTTCCCACGCGTAGACTTCGCCGCCACCATTCCAAACTACGGCGACCTCGTAGAGACGATTCGCCGAGCTCGTGCGAGCCTCGAGGTGACCGAGCAGTCGCAACACGACCGCGCCCAGTTCTACGAGCAGGCGAGGCAGCATGTCCTGGAACTGAAGAGCGTGTGGGAAACCTTTCAGGAACACCGGCCTGATCTGGTTCGCGCAGTGAAACGCGGGAACTCCACTAGGCTCATCGCGTGGCTCGGGCTCGCGATAGCTGCCGCTTCCGCCGCGGTCGTGTCCGTCTCCCGCCTGTTGTAGCAGGCTTGCGCCCCGGCCCGGCGCCGCGTTCCGGGCTACGCCTTCGGCTGGAGTGGCTGATCCGTCCCGGGGCTCCATGGGAAGGTTCTTCCCATCGCCTGGGCCACCGACCAGTCCGACGCTTCGCTAACGCTTGCGCGTAGGCCGGTGGGGTTGGACCGCGAGCGGAGCCGTAGGCCACGGTTGCGGGGCGCCAACCCCCGCCCTCGTAGCTCAGCCCACCGGCACCAACCGCACGATCCGTCCCCCGGACCCGTGTTCCAGCAACAAGTACACCAGCCCATCGACGCCCACCTCGACGTCACGAATGCGGGCAAGGTCCTCGATCAGGGTCTCCCGCTCGACCATCCGGTCGCCGTCCACTTCCACCCGGTAGAGCTCCGTGGCCTTGAGCGTGCCGACGAGCATCTGGTTGCGCCAGCCGGAAACGCATCGCCCTCGTAGAACGCAAAGCTCGACACCGCCGGGGAGGGCGTGAGGTCCACCACCGGCTGCTCGATGTCCTTGAGATCGAACGTGATGCCGAGTTCGTTGCCGTACTCCACGGGAGTGCCGTCGTAGTCCACCCCCTTCGAGGTGAGCGGCCACCCATAGTTGCGGCCCGGCAACAGCAGGTTGATCTCGTCGCCGCCTCGGGGACCCATCTCGGTACTCCACACCCGCCCCGTCCGGTGATCGCATTCCAGTCCCTGGGGGCTGCGGTGCCCGTAGGTCCAGACGGTGGGCTGCGCGTGCGCGTCATCGAGGAACGGGTTGTCGGCCGGGACGCCCCCGTCGTCGTGTACGCGGTGAATCTTGCCGTACGGCTCGCCTAGGTCCTGGATGCCGTAGTAGTTGACCGGGCCCTTCATGCCGACGCTGACGTAGAGCCGCCGCTCGCCGTCGAAGCAGAGGCGCCCGCCGGCGGCCATGTCGGGCATCGCGGAGTAATCCTCGACGGGCGTGCTCCAGATCGTCTCCTCGTCCGTCCAACGGCCCTCTTCGATGCGTCCCCGGACGACCTTGTTCATCGACACCGCGCCCCCGACGGCGTTGCAGTCGTCGCACCGGTCGCCGAAGTGCAGGTAGACCCAGCCGTTGTCCGCGTAGTCGGGATGCGCGGCGACCTCCATCATCCAGCCGGTGCCGAACTCCAGTGCCACGAGCGGAACGGTGAAGGCGTCCGCATGGGCCATCGGCGCGCCTTCGATGAGCGGCGACGGCACGCCCTCCGCCGAGACGAGGCGCAAGCCCCGCTTCTTCTCCGTTAGCAGGAATCCGCCGTTGGGGAGCGGCGATATGGAGTAGGGCAACGGGTCCAGTCCCTCGGCGAAGGGCTCGATGCGGAAATCGTGCAACGCGCTCGGGATCGTTCGCTCGGGGATCTCCAACGCCATCCCCACCCTGAAGTCCCGGCCGAGATCGGAGCGCCGCTCGGATACATAGATCGCGAGCTTGCGGATCTCCGTCTCGGGCAGAATGCCGGACCATCCCGGCATCCCCTGCGCCGGGAAGCCGTTGGCGATGCTGGCGACGATCTCCTCGACGGTCTCCCCGTGCCGGAAGGCGATGCCGACCAGGGGCGTGCCCTGCCCCGTGCCCTCCATGTTCTCGCCGTGGCAGACGCTACAGTTCTCGTCGTAGGCGACGGTCAGGGGATCGTGGGTGACGCCCTCGTAGTAGACGTAGGCCACGTAGCCGACGCCGACGAGCAAGACGCCGACGACGGCGAGGAGAGTGATGCCCAGGACGCGCCGTACGGTCATCGGCAAGGCCCGGTCCGGGGACCGAGTTCCGGAAAGAGAGCTTTGTTCATACCGCTCGTCATCCCGCCGAGGATGGGCTGAGTCGATTCGTCTATCGTATCCCACGAGCCGAGACGGTGGCCGGCCGACGCCTTGCGCCACTCAACCTGGTGCGTCGCCTTGAGGCCAGTGTCGCCGTCTGATGACCACGCGGGTGCTGCGGGAGGCGACTCGAGCCTATCGCATAGGCGACCGCCGTGGCCGCTTTTCCGTCTGGAGCACCGAGGGCGCTCGGCAGGTTGCGGCAAGATGGCACGACCTAGGCGAGGAGGTGATCTACGCGTCGGAACACTACTCCACCGCGCTGCTTGAGAAAACTCGCGTACTGCAATGGCGTCCTTCCTCCGAACCAGCACTTCGTCGAAGTCTCGATACCCGAAGGGGTGAGCTACGAGGTGGTCACAAAGGACTCGCTCCCGGATTGGTCTCACCCCGGTTGTACGGTCGCCCGCGGCTTCGGGAGCAAGTGGTACCGGGAGTCGCGAAGCGCGATCCTGTTCGTACCCTCCGTGGTCGCGCGCATGGAGCGGAACATCATCATCAACGCCAAGCACCCCGACTGGGTGCCCAAACGGATCGATGTGGGCCTTGAAGAGCCGGTGTACTGGGACCAGCGACTGTTCGTTGAATCGTCGTAGTGGCTGACCCCGTTCCCGGTAGACCCAGCAACTCCCGCGTCAACGCGCAGACGCGGGAACCAATCGCACGATCCGTCCGCTGGACGCGTGCTCGAGCAGCAGGTACACCAGCCCATCCGCGCCCACCTCGACATCCCGGATACGGGCCAGGTTCTCGATCAGGGTCTCGCGCCCGACCACCCGACCACCGTCCACCTCAAGAGCTGCGTTTCGGTCACGGGGAGCCTGCGGTCTATGTTGAAGGCGGTCGGCAGCCTATCCGAACTATACGGAGCCTCGGACCAGCCCCTCGATCCGGTCCGGCGTGTGGCCGGTGGCGACCGTCGTTCCCCGGTCCCCAACGATTCAGCCCCTACATACGGTCGAGAGCGTCCAGCGCACCCTGACGGCCAAGCCGGTGGTTGTTCACCAACAGCGACTGGATGGTGTAGGGCGAAACCTCGAAGTGCTCCGCCGCATAGGTCTGTCCTTCCTCCGAGTAGTCGCCTGCCAGAAAGGCATCCACCGCGTCAATGGGGGCCAGAAACTCGGCGGCGAACGCACGCTGAGCCTTTTGGCCGTACGTGTACGACTTGGTGACTGCCCGCAGAGGCTCGGAACCATCCGGACTCAGCAGACGGTCCGCCAGCAATCGGGCGAGGTCGAAACGCCGACCAGTCGCCCACTTCGACCGAAGCGCGATGCGGGACCGATCCGTCGTCTCCCATTCGAACGACAGACCATCGGACGTGCTATCCGTTTCCGACAACACGCGCTCCGGCGCGCCCGCCATTTCGGCTAAGCGTCGATCAGTGACAGGCGTCCCATTGGGCAGCTCTCTCTCCCGCAGGTGTCGAGCCAGCGCCACTCCGACTCGCCAAGCCTCCGTCGTGCCCCACTGGGCGGGAGACTCAACGAGATCGTTCGTCACGCCATCTTCCGGCCGAAAGTCGAAACCAGCGCGATCCAACGTGTTCCGTAGCTCCGGCGCCTCAACGGACAGACCGCCGGCGGCGAGCTCGACAACGGCGTGTTCCCCCAAGAGGGATGCGTCGGCGAGACGACGGCGAATCGCCCCCGCGTTCGCCTCGCCCGGATCGCACCCCAACATTGCTTCAAGGCGACGGAACGACGCACGCTCTTGATCGGCTCGATCCCTCTCCAAGTCGTATGCGAGCACTCGGAGGTTGGATGCCGGTGCAAGGCGCTCGCCCAACCGTTCTAGCGCCGCCTGCACGAAGGCATCCGTTGCGGACTCGAACTCTGCTGCGGCCACGGCTTCCGAGCGGGGCGCTCCGACATACCGAAACGTCCCGGCACGCGGTTCGACGGAGGGCGCGGACACGAGGCGCATGCGCACTCCATCGGAGGCCAGTTCCAGATTTGGCCAACGGTAACCGCAACCGACCGAAGACAGTCGGTGTGCGAAGGTCCAGGGCCTATCGATCCGCGCCGGCGTGGGCTCCCACCTAAGGCGCCACCAGTTCCAAACCAGCCATTCCGCCAACGGATAGGCCGCCACCAAGGGACCCGGCTGTAGTGCTTCGTCGTCGAACGACACACCCTCTGTAAGGGACGTCCCATTGGCGCTGATCGATAGGATGCCCGAGGTCGCTGCTTCCTCCGGAGAGGCCGCAGCATCGTCCAAGGCCAGCGGTGCGAAGGACAGCCTCATCGATTCCGTGCGTTCCATTCCTCGATCACCCAATCGCGCATGACGCGGTCGTCCTCACCGAGTCGGTAGCCGTGGTATCCCCTCTCCCCAGCTTCGCCTCGTATGCCTCGCGATCCCCATCAACAGCCCAAGCGTACTTGGGCAGCGACGTGGGCTCGCAGGCGCTGACCATGCCGCAGCCGAACGCCGCTCGCAACAGGGCCTTGGCCTCCCGTAGCTCGATGACGCGGATGTCGTCGCACACGGACTTGGAAGCGCGGGGGTTGGTTGGCGGGTAGCCATAGTCGGCGGGCTTCAACTTGTGGAGAGCGCTCCCTTCGTACCGCGCTCGAGCCGCGAACGCGTCCAGTTCCACTCGGGTGAAGTAGCCCCTCGGAACGATGCGCCGCTTAGGATTGTTGCCGCGGGACCTCATCGGGCCGCGCACGGTAGACACCTATAGCCCGAAAGGCAACTCCGCGAACCCGCTATTGCCGGCAGTCGAGCCCCGTGGACCGCGACCAGTCAGAAATCCATCGGAAGACGGCGTTCGGCAAGCATCCAGTCGCGCTGCTCGACGAGGAGGGGATCCCGGTCTCCCAGCATCGCCCCCACGGCGTCGTAGACGGTCCGCATACCCTTGGGCATCGGGCAGACCGCCTCGGAGAACGTCCCCACGGCCTGCGAGAAGTAGACCCAGTAGATGTCCACGGCGCTGAGCGCGTCGCCGACGATGTAGCGTCGACCGGCGTCCCGCTGCGCCCGGAGCTGGACGGTCAGGCGGTCCACCACCGCCCTGGCGCGGTCGACGCCCTGGGCCGCCGCTTCCTCACTGTAGCCGTACTGGTCGTACATCGGGTTGCGCAGGCGCTCCCGGGCCGCCCGTTCGGCGCCGCCGAGCCCTAGCATCACGAGCCGCAGGTTCCAGATGAAGCCGTTCTCGCCGATCAGTTCGTTCGCGAGGGCCACCATCAACATCCGGTCGTCGATCTCGGACGGAATCAGGGACGGCCCGGACCCGAGGCGCTCCGCGAGGTTCAGTATCTCGAGCCAGCCCACGCGCGGCGGCTCGTCGTTGTACACCGCCACCGGTGCGTTTCGATGGCCGGTCCACGCCACGAGGTCCTCGTTCTTGCCGCCCCCGACCTGAAGCACGGGCACGTAGGGCACGCCGTGGTGATCGAGTATCGCGCGGGCCGAAAGGCTGTAGGGCGCAGGGGCGTGTGCGGTCAGCGCCAGGCGCAGGCCGTCCATCTCGCGCGCGGCGGCAGGTTCGACGTAGTTCATGGATCCTCCAGATCGGCGTCCGCGCGCGGCGACCGCACTCACGACATCAGCGGATTGAAACGCACCCTCTCCGGGATGTCTTCCGCTCCCCGGACGCCCCGGGCGACGATGAAGGGCCGGAGCGCTTCCATCGCCTTCGGCTCGTCCCAGTGCGGGATGCCCGGGTACATGTGGTGGATGACGTGGGTCTGCATCGACTGGTCGAGGTAGCGCGGCAGCCGGATCCGCCAGAAACGGGTGTCCCGGTAGCGGCCGGTGTCCTCCATCGGATGGTGGGGGTACCACGAGAAATAGACGCCGAGGTAGGACACCGCGATCTTCTCCGGCAGCCACCACATCAGCAGCGTCTCCAGCGGCCAGATCACCACCATGACGAGCCGGACCAGCCGCAGCGCCTTGAGGACGGGCACGCCCCTTGCTAGGCCGGCGGCAAACGCGGGATCCCGCTCGGCGTGCGCCGCGAGGACGTTCTGCCCGCCGGACGCGTACCCGCGATGCACCCCCAGGGCGGCGTGCCACCAGCGCGGGCCCCTGGTGCGGTAGTCCACGTCCAGTTCCGGGTCATTGGTGTGGGCGTGGTGCTTCAGGTGGGTGACCCGGAGCACCTCCTGCGACTGCGCGAGCGGAATCAGGCTGATCTGGCCGACCACTCCGTCGAGCCACTTCCAGCGCTTCCGCCGGCCGGAGAGGTTGCCGTGCTGCCCCTCGTGCGAAGGCAGGTAGGCGAGGCACGCGCAGACCGTCGCGACGACGAAGCCGAGCCACAGGGGAATGGTCCCGGCGAGCACGAGCCCCCAGTTGGCGAACCAGACCAGGCACTGTCCGAGGCCCACCGCGATGGCTTCCCACTGGATGCGGCCCATGAAACGCTGGGCGACCTCGCGCTCCGCCTCGATGGAGAGGTCCGTGGCCGGCTCCGGCGCGACAGCGACCACTTCCGACGGCGCGCTCACAACCAACCTCCCCGCACCTTCGCCACGAGGCCGACGGCGAGGCCGGTCGCATAAGCCGCCCAGCCCACCGTCCATGGGCTCGCGTCGGCGAACGCCTGCTGGGCGACGGCGAAGAGGACGCTGCCCCAGAAGAGGAGCCCGAACCAGACCATGCCCCAAGCCTCGGAGTGCTCGAGCGCCGCGGCGAGCCAACGTTCGGCAGTGCGGTTCATGTGATGGCCCTTGATCGAACCCCGCTGGGTCGGCCGGCCATTTTACCCACCTGCATGGACAGGCAGCGACCGGCCTGATGTGATTACACACGCCATCACGCCATGCGCAATCCCGAAGGAGAGAACACGATGCTGCAGCCCATCGACATGAACGCCTGCGAGGCCGTCGGCCACGGCGCCCGCCGACCCGAGGACGTCGCGGTGAGCGCGGACGGCGAAGTCTGGCTCTCGGACCAGGGCGGCGCCTGCGCGATGATCGACGCGCGCGGCGACCTCGTGCGGCGGGGCGATGCCGGCGGCACCCCGAACGGCATCAACTTCGACCTCGAGGGCCGGATCGTGATCGCGAACTTCGGCGGGCCGGACGACGGCTACGGGCCGGTGCAGCGGCTCGATCCGGCGACCGGCGACGTCGAGACGCTGGTCTCCGAAATCGACGGACGCCGGCTCTACGGGTGCAACTATCCCCTCGTCGATTCCACCGGCAGGATCTGGTGCAGCCACTCCACCTGGGATGCGTCGGTCGGGCTCGCCGGCACTGGCGAGGACGACGGCTTCGTATTCTGGCTGGATAAGGACAGCGCCGTGCGCGTGGTGGCGGAAGGCATCCGCTTCGCCAACGGCATCGCGATGGACGATGACGAACGTTATCTCTTCGTCTGCGAGACGACGGGCTGCGACGTGCAGCGCTACCCCATCCTGGACGACGGTAGCCTGGGAACGCCGGAGCGGTACGGCCCGGTCCTGGGACTCGACATTCCCGCGATGCCCGCGCAGCGACCGCTGCCGGTCGAATGGCGCAGCCGACTCGGCCTCACCGACGGCTGCGGCTTCGACGCGGAAGGCAACCTCTGGGTGACGCTCGTGATGGCGAACAAGGTGGTCGCGATCACCCCGGAGGGCGAGGTCGTGACGATGCTGGACGACCCGGAAGGGAAGCTGATGCGGAATCCGACGAACGTGAGTTGGGGTGGAGACGGGTTGAGAGACCTCTACATCGGCAGCATCACGACGGACTTCGTGGTGAAGGTGCCGAGCCCGGTGCCGGGGATGGCGCAGGCGTATCAGCGAGGATAACGAGCGTCAGGTCACGTCGAAGCCCGTGACCCGGGACCGCAGTTCCTCCTTGCTCACCTCCTGAATCTTCTCGCCGACCATCCAGCGGTAGCCGAACGGATCGAGGAACGTGCCCCGGCGCTCGCCGTCCGCCTGCTCGGCCACCTCGTGGAGAACCTCGGCGCCGGCCGCGACCAAGCGGCGGGCGGTCTCGTCCGCATCCGCGACCCGGATGTGCAGGGCCGCGCTCGAGCCGCCGAGGGACTGCGGGCTCCGCGCGCCGAAATCCGGGAACTCGTCGGAGAGATAGAGCGTGGCACCCCCGATGGTGATCTCGGAGTGTCCGATCCTGCCTTCGGGGTCGGTGAATCGCGCGCCGGTCTCGACGGCCCCGAACGCCTTCTCGTAGAACGCGATCGCGGCGGCGCAGTCGTGGGGGGAGAGATAGGGCGTGAGCAGTACGTCGGCCACGGTGGTCTCCAATCCGATGAACGCGGCTGATGCTCTCACGTCAATGCGGATCGTTGTAGGGGACGGGCTTGTCCGAGGCAGACCGCGACCCTCCCTGGACAGCCAAGCGAACCGGTTAGACTGTGCCCATTTCGACGGGCGGAACGTTCAGCATGTGTGATGAAACTACTGAGCGCGACGTCGACACCGCGCTCGGCAACGCCATGACCCGGCGTCGGTTCGCCACGGTCACGGCCGCCGCCGCGGCGGCGGCGATCATGCCCTGGGCGAGGGGCGCGGCGGCGGTCACGGGCGAGGACGTCAGCGTCGAGACGCCCGACGGCCAAGCGGACTGCTACTTCACGCATCCGGCAACGGGTGGGCATGCCGGGGTGATCGTCTGGCCCGACATCCTTGGGTTGCGTCCCGCGTTCCGCGCCATGGGGGACCGACTCGCCAGTTCCGGCTACGCCGTGCTGGTGGTCAACCCCTACTACCGGCAGACGCGGGCGCCCGTCGTACCGGAAGGCGCGAGTTTCCGCGATGCCGCAACCCGGGAGGTGGTCATGCCCCTCTATCAATCCCTCTCGGCGGAGGGCAACGTCACGGATGCCAAGGCGTTCGTTGCGTTCCTGGACGCGCAGCCGGCCGTCGACACGGCCCGCAAGATCGGCACCACCGGCTACTGCATGGGCGGCCCGATGACGATGCGCACGGCCGCGGCCATTCCCGACCGGATCGGCGCCGGCGCGTCCTTCCACGGCGGCGGCTTGGCGACCGCCGAAGAGAGCAGTCCTCACCTGCTGGTGCCGAAAATGCGCGCGAGCTTCCTGTTCGCCATCGCCGAGAACGACGACGAAAACGACCCCGACGCGAAGGTCACGTTGCGGGAAGCCTTCGATGCCGCGGACCTGGACGCGGAGATCGAGGTGTACGCCGGCACCCTACACGGGTGGTGCCCGCCTGATTCCGCCGTCTACAACGAAGAGCAGGCGGAACGTGCGTGGGCGCGCCTGCTCGCTCTGTTCGAAGGGGCGCTGGGGTAGCGCCCGGCACCGCCGTCGAGGACCAGCATCCACCGCATGCTTCCTGATGTCCATTGACCGGCGTGGGCCCCGCGCCGTCAGGCCGCGTTAGCGCCGTCCGTCGACCTCCCCGCGCGCCGTCTCGAAGATCAAGTCGGGGCATCGCAGGCTGATGAAGTGGCCCCAGCCTTCCAGGACGTGGAACTCGCAGTCCGGGGCGTGCTCCGCGATGTGCCGGCCAAACGCGAACGGCACGAGCCCGTCCTCGGTGCCGTGGAAGAGATGGATCCTGCCCCGCAGGTCGGCGAGGCGAAAACCCCAGTCCGAGTACTGGATCATGGTATCCACCGCCACGCCCCGGCCGCCCTGGGCGAAGGCCTCCGCGGTGACCCGTCCCATCCGCGCCATCTTCTCGGGGTTCGCGCGCGCCACCTCCCCGTCCGGGCCCTCGGTATTGTTCGCCGCCGTTGCCGCCCACTTCTCGTAGCGGTCGCCAAGGCCACGGATGCCGAGCCCCATCAGGGCGCACATCGCGAACACCAGGGCCGGCGAGATTCGGGCCATCCTCCAGGTCACGGCCTCGGCGCCGGACAAGAGGGTTTCCGGGGCCGGGAACTCGTCGAAGTTCGTGAACGGACACATCGTGAGATTAACGGTGAGGCGCTCCGGCATCGCGTAGGCGCACACCGCCGTGTGGGCGCCGCCTCCCGAGCCGCCCATCACGCCGAAACGCTCGAAGCCGAGTGCATCGGCCAGGGACGAGATGTCCTTCGGGTAGTCCAAGAAGGTCCGGCCGGGAAGGTAGGTCGACCGGCCGATGCCGGGGCGATCCGTGCTGATGACGCGGAAGCCGTACTTCCGCGCAGCGTCATGCAGGAGCACCCCCTCGAGCCGGGAGCTCGGCACGCCGTGGGCGTGGAAGATCGGGTCGCCGCCGGGGTCGCCGAATTCGCAGTACGCGAGCGTTCGGCCATCGGGGAGCACGTGGGTCCTGGGCTCTTCTTCCATAGTCTTTTGCCCTCCCGGGCAAGGAGCTTGGACCCTTGATCGAATCGCCGCAACGCCCTTCCGGGTATCATCCCCGTCCCGCCGTCGCAGCACCTCTTTCGACCATGCACCTTTCGACCTTGCGGGCCGCGCGGGTCGGCGCACGCCTGCGCGCGGGCCAGTTCCCCGGCCTGATCCCGCTCCTGCTCCTCGCGTGGCCGGGTTGGGCCGACGAAGACCCTTGGCACGGCACCCATTCGCATTCGGACGGCGGCCTCATCGAGGAGGTCGTCACCACAGCGACCAAGAAGAACGCCGCGGAGCGCGCGCAGGACGTGGCCATCGCGATGACCGTGTTGGGCGGCGAGGCCCTCGCGGAGCGGCACGTGACGGACTTGCAGGACTTGAGCCTCGCCGTGCCCAACGTGGCGCTCGACGGGGTCGGCACGGCCAAGGGCATCGCCAACTTCTCCATTCGCGGCCAAGGCATCGCCGGCTCCATTCCCTCCATCGATCCCACCGTGGGCACCTTCGTCGACGGCGTGTACCTAGGCGTCAACTACGGCGTCATCGTGGACATGCTGGACCTGGAGGCCATCGAAATCCTGCGCGGCCCGCAAGGCCTGCTGTTCGGCCGCAACGTGACGGGAGGCGCCGTGCTGCTGCGCTCCCGCCGGCCGAGCGGCGAGTCCTCGGCGCAGGGCACGCTGCGGGCCGAAACCGGCACCGAATGGCGTCTCACCGGCAGCATGGAGCGCCCCCTGGTGGAGGACGTGCTCGACATCCGCGTGTCGGGCAGCTATCGGGACGACGCCGGCTGGTTCGACAACCAAGGGCCGGGCGGAGGCGCCGTCGGCGCGGAGAGCACCTGGGTCGTGCGGCCCATCGTCACCTGGACCCCCACGGACGAACTCGAAATCACCGTGATCCACGAGCGGGGCGACACGGCGGCGGACGGACCCGCGACGCAGAACCGCCTGCGCCTACGCGGCTTCGACCTGGCACTCGATGAAACCGGCTATGCCGACGTCGCGTGGCGCCACCTCATCGTGGACGCCCGGCGGGACGTGGCGGACGGCCAGGGACAGATCACCAACGTGTTCGGCTGGCGCGAGGTGCAACACGAGTCGCTCACGGACACCGATTCGACCCCGCTGCCGCTCTTCCACTATTTCGGAGACACCAGGCAGGAGCAGATCAGCAACGAGCTACGCTACGCCCGCGCGTTCCAAGGCGGCCAGGAGGTCACGGCCGGCGCGTATTTCTTCTCCCAGAAGATTCGCCACCGGGAACGCCGCCTCTTCCGCGACACGTGGGGCAGCCTGTTCGGCGGCGATCAGGACCACACGACCGTCGGCGTGTTCGTGAACGCCGATTTCGACCTCGGCCCCGATTGGGTGCTGACCGCGGGCGCGCGCTACACCCACGAAGAGAAGGACGTGCGCGTGGCCACCTCCGGCCAGCCCGCCTGCTTCGGACCGACGCGCCGTTGTCCGGTCGACTTCGAGGACGGCGATGCGTGGCGCAACGTCACGCCGAAGATCGGCGTGCAGCGTTGGTTCGGCGAGCACGCGCAGGCCTATGCCCACTACACCAAGGGATTCCGCAGCGGCGGCTACAACTTGCGCAACACCGCGCCGAACGTCCCGCCCGGCCCATTCCACGAAGAAGCGCAGGACTCGTTCGAAGCCGGGCTGAAGTCCGAGCTGGCGGACGGCCATGCGCGGCTGAATCTCGCCGTCTTCCACAACCAGATTCGCGGCATGCAGCGCCAGGTCCTCACCTTCGACCCGGTGTTGGGCGGCGTGCAGGTCACGGCCAACACCGCCGACGCGACCATCCAGGGCGTGGAGGCCGAAGTCGCGGCCGCACTCGGCCAGTCAGGCACCCTGAGCGCATTCGTGGGCTACACCGACGGCCAGTATGACCGCGTGCGCTACGACCTGACGGGGGACGGCTCGAACGTCGGCGACGAGAAGCTACAGCTACCGCGCCTCGCAAGACTCACCTGGGGCGTCGAGGCCACGTACGCGCGGCCGATCGGCCCCCGCGGCCACCTCGCCCTCCGGGTGGCCCTGACGCACCGGGACCCCAGCGCCTTCTCGGACGACAACACGGCCATGCTGAACGGCGGCGAGATGCTCGACATGAGCATCTGCTTCTCCCCGAACGACGCGCTGGAGTTCACCCTCTACGGCAGGAACCTCCTGAGCGAGCGGCTTTGGGTGGCGGACGTCGATCTCGGCGCCTTCTTCGGCTCCACCTTCTCGCCATTGCGCGAGGGCCGGGTCATGGGGCTTGAGGTGCGGGCGTTTCGGTGAGGGGTGCGCGTCAGCAACGGTTGCGCTACGGTGCAGCGTTACATCGCCGCCGTATCCCGATGAAGAACATCACCGTAGCCGTCGACGACGAGATCTGGCGCCTGTCGCGAGTCAAGGCGGCGGAGGCGGGCTCCACGGTATCCGCGCTGGTCCGCCAGTTCCTCGTGTCGCTGATCCAAGGAAGCGCAAATTTGGACGAGTTCGACCGGCTAGAACGCCTCCAGACCGACACGTTGCGGGAGATCCGGGCGCGTTGCGCGGGCCTTGCGAGCGCCGACAGCCTGTCGCGCGAAGAACTGCACGAACGGGATGCGCTTCATTGACACCAACGTGCTCATCTATGCGGTGAGCACGCAGCCCGAGGACGAGCCCAAGGCCGCACTCGCGGAAACGCTTCTGAAGAGCCGCTTCCAACGCCCCTCCTAGGCTAGGCTATAGTCCGACCACCGGTTCGATGGAGAGCGAACATGGACAGCCACCTTCCCCGCCGCGTCCGTCAAGCGACGCTGGCGATTCCCCTGTTCCTGCTCCTGCCGGCGGCCCCGGCCCTCGCGCAGGAGAACCCGTCCGCGCTGATCGAGGAGGTCGTCGTCACCGCGCTCAAGCGCGAGGAGAGCCTGCAGGACACCCCCGTGTCGGTGACGGCATTCACCGGCGACGCCATCGAGGCGCTGGGCTTCCGGCAATCCGTCGACATCACCGCGCAGACGCCCAACTTCAGCGTCGGCTACCCGAACGGCGATACCGGCGTGCCCGCGCCCTTCATTCGCGGGGTGGGCCTGAACGATTTCGGCGTGCTCAACCAAGGCCCCATCGCCGCCTATGTGGACGAAACCTACGTCTCGTCCAACGCGGCGCAGATATTCCAGCTTCTCGACACCGAGCGGGTGGAGGTGCTGCGCGGTCCGCAGGGCACCCTGTACGGACGCAACGCCAACGGCGGCGCGGTGAACTACATCTCCCGCAAGCCGACCCGCGAATGGGACGCCTGGGTGCGCGGCGGCGTGGGCGACTGGGGTTTCAGCAAGGGCGAGGCCGCCCTCGGCGGACCGTTGACGGATACGGTCGCGTTCCGCGCGGCCATGCTCAGGACGGTGTCCGACGGCTGGTTGAAGAATCGCTACACCGGCAACGACCAACAGGGCATCGATGAACTGGCTTGGCGGGCGATGCTGCTCGTCGAACCCAACGACACCTTCCGGGCATTGCTGAACGTGCGCGGCGGCCAGACGGAGTCCGACTCGCCGCAGTACCGCCACCTCGGCGTGTGGGACGCAGAGGGCAACATGTGCGGGCTCCCGGACATCCGCGCCGGACGCTGCTCCGATATCTTCGGCTACTCGGAAGAACGGCCGTACACCACTCTGACCGGCGTGAGCGTGCCCGCGACCCCGGCCTACGACGAGGGCAACTACGATTTCGAGGCCCCGAACGACACGGACTTCTGGGGCATTTCGCTCACCGTCGACGGGACGGTGGGCCGCTACGTCATCACGTCCATCACCTCGTTCGACAAGGTGGACGACTCGCGCCCGGAAGAGACCGACGATAGCCCCAACGACATCCTGACCGGCGAACTGGCCGTGGAGCAGGAGTCCTTCTCCCAGGAGGTGCGCGTGTCGTGGGAGACGGACCGCAGCTCCTGGATCGTGGGCGCCTACTACCTGCACGACGAGGCGCAGGACAACACGGCCTTCGACATCCTGCGCGACCTGCGCGGACTGTTCGTCGGCAACGAAGACTGCTTGTTCGCGCCACCCGGCAACCCCACCGGCTTCTGCCCGGACGCCTTCGTGTTCAAGACCCGCTCCGGCACGGAGCAGGACATCACCAGCCGTTCCGTGTTCGCCGACACCACGCTCGACCTGAGCGAGGCGCTCCGGCTCTCCGCCGGGCTGCGCTACACCGAGGAGGAAGTGGAACACTTCACCACCTTCTTCTTCGACGAGCCCGCCGCCGGCAACCCGACCCGGCCCGGCTTCCCCGACGGTGACGAGACGGACTTCTCGAACATCTCGGGCCGCGTCGTGCTCGACTACGACATGAGCGAGGACCTGATGCTCTACGGGGGCGTGGCCACCGGCTTCAAGGCGGGCGGCGTCTTCAGCACGACCGACGGCATCGCCCGGTACGACGAGGAGCAGCTCGTGAGCTACGAGGCCGGGTTCAAGTCGACGCTCGCGGACGGCCGCCTGCGCCTGAACGGAGCGGCGTTCTTCTACGACTACACCGACCTACAGGTGTACGCCTTCGTGGTGGTCGGCGGCATCGGCTTCTCGACCATCTCGAACGCGGCCGACGCCGATGTGTGGGGCGCGGAGCTGGAGTTGCAGTGGCTGCCGGTGGACAACCTGTTCGTCAACCTCGGCCTCGGCTACCTGAACGCCGAGTACGAGGACTTCGTCATCCCGGACGGCGACTTCTCCGGCAATCGCATCCCGATGTCCCCGGAGATGACGGTCAACGGGCTCGTGCAGTACGACATCCCGCTCGGCAACGCCGGCACGCTGACCCTGCAGACGGACTTCAACTTCCAGGACGAGGTCGATTTCGACGCGTTGAACAACCCCCTGCTGAGCGAGGATTCCTACTGGCTGTGGAACGCGCGCGTCGCGTGGACCTCCGCCGACGACGGGTGGGAGGTCGCGGCCTACGGACGCAATCTCGGCGACGAGGAGTACATGGTGTACGCCTTCGACCTGTCGTTCTTCGGCTTCAACGAGGAGATGATCGGCACGCCGCGCTTTCTCGGCCTCGACGTGACCTACCGTTTCTGATGCGGCGCGTCCTGCTCCTGGCCCTCGCCGCGGTGCTGGCCGGCTGCGCGGAGCCGCCGGCCGAACCCACGCCCGAAGCGCCGGCACCCGCCGCGCCGGGGGCGTTCGCCGACGCCGAGATCACGGACGACATCATGGGGCTTTGGTCCCGGAGCTGCATCCTCTGCCACGTCCACGGCGAAGCCAACGCGCCGCGCGTGGGCGACGCCGAGGCATGGGCGCCACGGCTCGCCCAGGGCGAGGACGTGCTCCTCGCGCGCACCGTGGAGGGCTACAACGACATGCCGCCGCTCGGCTACTGCATGGCGTGCGAGCGGGAGGACTTCCGGGCGCTCATCCGCTTCATGGCGGGAGGCGCGCCATGACGGGACGCGTCCGCCGGAGTGGGTTCAGCCGCCGCGAGTGGCTTGCGGGAAGCGCCCTAGCGGGGCTCTTTGGCATGGCGCGGCCGACCCTCGGAGCGACTCCGGCGGCCACCGCGCCCTCGCTACCTTGGCGCAACTGGTCCGGCGGCATCGTCGCGCGTCCGGCCGGCCGCTTCGCGCCGGCGTCGGAGGAAGCACTCATCGACTTCCTGCGCGCGACGAGCGGCCCGGTCCGCCCCGTCGGTTCCGGGCATTCCTTCACCGAGCTCGTCCCGACGGACGGGCACCTGATCGTCATCGACCAACTCGCCGGCATCCTCGACCACGATCCGGCGACCCTCCAGGCCACGATGGGCGGCGGCGCGCGCATCGGCGACCTGGGCGCGCCCCTCGAAGCGCTCGGCCAGGCGATGATCAACCTCCCCGACATCGACCGTCAGACGTTGGCCGGTGCCACCGCCACCGCCACCCACGGCACGGGCATCGCGCACCAGAGCTTGTCCGGCTACATCACCGGCATGCGCTTGGTGACCGCGGACGGCGGCGTGCTGGACCTCGATGCCGAGACGGACCCCGACACGTTCCACGCGGCCCGGGTAAGTCTCGGCGCCCTCGGCGTCGTCACCCGCATCCGGATGCAGAACCGCGAGCCCTACCGGCTGAAGGTACGCAGTTGGGCACAGACCACGGAGTCCGTGCTAGAGACCTTCGACGAATCGGCCGCAAGGCACCGCCACTTCGAGATGTTCCCCCTCGTGCATTCGGACTATGCGCTGGTGCTCGCCATCGACGAAACCGACGAGCCGGTGCGCAATCCGCCACCGGAGGAAGACGATGGCTTCGGGGCGGCAATGGCCGGCTGGATGGGCCTGCCCCCGGGCGAGCGGCGTCCGCACATCAACGCGGCGGCGAGCCAGATCGCGCCCTCCGAGGTCGTCGACACGTCCCACAGGGCGCTGACCAACGTGCGCAACAGCCGCTTCAACGAGATGGAGTATTCGGTCCCGCTGCACGTCGGCGGAGAGTGCCTGCGGGAGGTGCTGCGCACCATCGCGGAGCGGGAGATCGATGTCGTATTCCCGTTGGAGTACCGCTACGTGGCCCGCGACGACACCTGGCTCGGCATGAGTTCCGGCGACGAGGACCACGCCGCCATCTCCATCCATCGCACGGCCACGGAGGACTACCGCGCCTACTTCGACGCCATCGAACCGATCTTCCTGAAGTACGGTGGCCGGCCGCACTGGGGCAAGGTGCACTCCCTCGGCCACGCGGAACTGTCCGCGCTGTACCCGCGCTTCGAGGACTTCCGCGCGCTGCGGCGGCGGCTCGACCCCGACGGCAGGTTCCTGAACGCGCACCTGCGGCACGTCTTCGGCGAACCACCCTCCGAGGACTCCGCATGAAGCGCAGAACGATCCTCGCCGGCACCGCCGCCGCCCTCGCCGCCGGCGCGGGGGGCGCGCTGCTGTGGCGTCCGGAGGACCGGGGCGGCCCGCACGATGCGTACTTCTCCGGGCTGAACGCGCTCCTCAAGCGGGAGGGGCCCGGCCACCCGGTGATGCTCATCGACGTCGAGCGGATGAACCAGAACATCGATGTTCTGGCGGGATCCGTGGGTCCCGAGAAGATCTGGCGCGTGGTCGTGAAGTCCCTGCCGTCGGTGCCGTTGCTCGCGCACGTCATGGAGCGGGCCAAGACCCGCGCCCTCATGGTGTTCCACCGCCCCTTCCTCAACGCGGTGGCCGAGTCCTTCCCCGACGCGGACGCCCTGCTCGGCAAGCCCATGCCGGCCACCGCGGCCGAACGATTCTACGGCGCACTCCGCACGCCGGCGTTCGATCCCGCCAAGCAAGTGCAGTGGCTCATCGACTCGTACGAACGGCTGCTCCAGTACCAGGCCCTCGCCCGCCGCCTAGGTGTCCACATGCGCATCAACGTGGAGATCGACGTCGGCCTGCACCGGGGCGGCATCGCGGAACCCGAGGGGCTGACGCCGCTCCTCGACGCCATCCGGGCGGACGCCGAACATCTCTCGCTGGCGGGCTTCATGGGGTACGAGCCGCATCTGACGGGCCTGGGGGCGGAGTTGGACCACCCGGTCGTCCAGACCGTGCTCGAACGCTACCGCGGCTTCGTGGACCGCGCGCGGCTGGCGGGCTTCGATGCCGCCGCCCTGACGCGCAACGGCGCCGGCAGCCACACCCTACGGATCTACGAGCGGGACCGAACGATGAACGATCTCGCCGCGGGCTCGGGGGTCGTCAAGCCCACCGACTTCGACACCCATCATCTGCGCGAGCACCGGCCGGCGCTCTTCATCGCGGCCCCGGTGCTGAAGCGCTACGACGAACTGCGCATCCCCGGGGATCCGTGGATGGCCAAGGCGATGCCCTGGTGGGACCCCAACATGCGCCGCGTCTACTACCTCTACGGCGGCTACTGGAAGGCCCACCCGGTCTCCCCGCCCGGCCTCGCGCCGCTCTACAACAGCACGAACCAGCAGCCGCTGGCCGGCTCGCCCGCCACCGGCGTCGCCGTCGACGACCATGTCTTCCTGCGGCCCACCCAGAGCGAGCACGTCATGCTGCAGTTCGGCGATCTGATCGCGGTGCGCGATGGGGCGCTCGCAGCACGCTGGCCGGTGTTCCACCAGACGGCGTAGCGGCCGTCACCTGCCCCAGAGCACCCGAATCCCCCGCGTATAAGCGATCGGCATCACGGTCAGGTGGTCCTCGTCCGGGAAGATCTTGACCGTCAGTTCCAGTGAGGGGTAGCGGCGCACGGTGAGGCGCTCGGCCATCGTCGCCACCGTGGAGACGATCTGCGATGCGGACCAGACCGGGTGGACGGCCTCGGCCTCCCCGGCACTGAGAAACACCTTGGCCTTCAAGTCCTTGTTGTTCTCATGCCAGCGCGCCTCCATGTCGAGCCAGGGCTGGTAGGCGGCGGGGCTGCTGATGATGTACTTGGCGAAACTCTCCGGCTGGTTGAGCAGGACGTACAGCCCGAATTGGCCGCCGCCGGAGTGCCCGGCGTAGCCGTGATCGTTCGGGTCCATGCGGTACTCCCCGGCCAACGTCGGGCGTAACTGGTTGACGAGGAAGTCGAGGAAGCCGGGCGCGCCACCAATGGACTCCGCGGGCAACGGCGCGAACATCGGCCCCATGAGCGACTTGTCCGGGATGAAGTCGTAGCTGCGGCGACGCTGAAACTCCGCCGGGTTGACGTCCGCCGGCGCGCCCACCGCCACGACGATCAGTTCGGGCGAGAAGCCGAGCGCGTCTCCCGTCAACGCTCCCTGGATCAGTTCCAGGTTGTTGTCGGTGATCCAGAGCGTCGGATACGCCCTGTCGGTGAGGTGGTAGCTGGCCGGAAGGTAGACCCGCACCTCGTGGTCCCACTCCCACCCTTCCGCACGCACCGAGCGCACGGAATCCACGGTGCCCCGGGTGGGGATCTTGCTGTCCGGGCTGAAGCGGGCCATCACGTCGTCCGGCATGTTGGAGGACCTCATCATCTCCGCCATGTCATCGGGCTCCTCCTCGGCGACCGCGGAGAAACCGCAGAGGGTCAGGGCGAGAACAAGGGACCTGGCGGCTTGTTGAACAAGTGTGGTCATTCCGATACTCCTCCTGTGTAGCTTCCGCTCAGACTGCCAGCGCCAAGGCATTGCGGCGCGGGTCGCCCCGGGCGTAGGCGGTGCCGTCGGCGTCCAGGAAGATGCCCTCGAAGGAGCCAAGTTCCCAGTTCCACGGACTCACGACGCTCCAGGTGATGCCGCGCTCCGCGGCGGCCGTGCGCACCTTCTCGTCGAGGTCGCTTTCGATGAGCAGGGTCCCCGCGGGGCCGGTGTAGGGCGCCCCTCCGAAAGACGGCCGGTTGACGGATTCGTCGATGGGGATGCCGAAGTCGAGGATGTTCGTGGTGTTGTGCAGGATGTTCTGCAGCAGGCTCCCGCTTGGCGATCCGGACGCGAGGATCGGCCGCTCCCCGTCGAACACGATGTTCGGGCACACGTAGGCCGAGATGCGGTCGCCGGGGCCGGGCATCACGCGCAGGTAGTGGGCGCCGGCCGCGACGACCGTCACGCCCCCGGCGAAGAGCCCGTTCGACCACGGCAGCGACATGCAGGAGTGCAGAATGGTCGCGACGTTGCCGTCGGCGTCCACCGCGGTCACGTGGTTGCTGCCGGCGGGCGGCGGGGCGGTACCCGGGTCGAGCTTCTGGTCCATCTGCATCAGCTCGAACCGCATGCGCGCGTACTCCTTGCTGAGGATCAGTTCCAGCGGCAGTTCGTGGGTGGCCGGGTCGTGTTGCTTGAACCCGTCGAGATAGACCTGGTTGGTGATCCGGGCCATGTGGAACAGGGTTTCGGCGGAGTCCGTCGGCGGGCCGAGCTTCTGTAGGTCCAGCAGCTCCACCATGTTGAGGATCTCGATCATGTGCGAGCCGCCGTGGTCCGGCGGCGGGGAGCCGAGCACCTTGTAGCCGCGATACGTCCCCTCGGCAGGCGCCTGCCAGCGTGCCTCGTATTGCTCCATGTCCTCAAGGGTCAGCACGCCGCCGGCGGCCTGCACCACGTCGACCAGCTCCTTCGCGAAGGCACCTCGGTAGAAACAGTCGCCGCCTTCCTCGAGCAGGGCCGTCAGGGTGTCGGCGGCGCGCTCCTGCACCAGCAGGTCGCCGGGCCGGAGCATGACGTTGTTCCTGGAGAACACCTCCCGGCCCTGGGGCGTGCGGCCGGCCTTCGCATACTCGGTGAACATCTCGCCCCACAGGAACGGGTGAATTTCGAAGCCGTCCCGGGCATAGCCGATGGCCGCCGCCATGACGGACTGCCGCGTCGCCCGTCCGTGACGTTCATGGGCCGCCTCGAACCCGGCCCAGAAACCCGGCACGGCGACCCCGCGGCCGGTGGCGACGTCGGCCAGGCGAAACCGGTCGAGCGCCGCCACCGGACGCGCCGCGCTGCCGTTCATGTAGGTCGTCTCCCCCGTCGCGGCATCGAAGTGCAGCATCGAGAGCACGCCCGTGATGCCCGTCATGTGCGGTTCCACGACGGTCTGGCAGATGGACGCGGCGAGTGCGGCGTCGGCCGCGTTGCCGCCGGCCTTGAGCACGTCCACGCCGGCGCGGGTCGCGAGCGGGTGGGAGCAGATGACCATCCCCTTGCTGCCGGAGGCGGTGGTCTTCTGGCCGAAGTGGGCTAACTCGAGCAGCCGCCGCCGCTCGTCGTCGGAGAGTCGTTTCACGGGATCGGAATTCCCAAGTGGTTGCGCACCCATGATTGGAGCAATGTTGCGACCGCCCTGCAACGTGGCGGGTCTCGCCAAAGCTCTATTGCTTGGCCGCGCGTAGATGGCTGTCGAACCAGTCCGCAACCGTCGCCCGCTCTTCCGACGTCGGCACCCAGCCGTGCCCGCCCCCGACCTTTCGATACAGGCGGTGCTCCACTCCCTCAGCCTCGAATCTCTCCAGGATGCGCTCCGACTGCTGGATCGGCACGCGTTCGTCCGCGTCCCCATGGACCAGCAGCGTCGGCGGGTCGTCCGCGCTGACGTGGTAGTAGGGCGAGATATCCCGACCGCAACATCGTCAGAACGCGTAGTCGAGAATCACGCCGTACGTTCTCGGCTGCTGGTACATGCCCACGTGCCCCGCGCTGCCGAACGCGGTGCGATATGCCGCGTAGATCAGGGAGTCGTCGTCGGTGAGGTTCCTCCCCCACAGCGCTATGCCCCAGTTGTCGCCCTGGGGCCGGTAGCCGATGCGGGCATTGACCAGGCTCCGGCTCGGCAGAAAGTAATCCGGGTCGACAAGTCCTTCAGGTTGTTGGAACCGGAGCTCGCGATATCGTCGGCACCCACCACCGAGATCGAAATGGGCACGTCCTCCACAGACTCGCTCCGCCGGGTGGCCGTGACGAGGATCTCCTCCAGCACGGCCGCGTCCGGCTGGGCGGCGTCCTCCGCGAGGGCCGTCGCCGCCGTGAAGAGGAACCGAGGACTAGAACGGCACCGGCGGCCGCGCAGGGAGAATAGCGTTGCATGAGCCTGTTCCTCTGGAGAGAGACGGTGGACGGGCAATGTCGCCGCGTGGAGAGTCGCCCCAGATCATCAGGTGAACTCGGGGGAAGGGATAGCCGAGTATCGCACCGGGGCCGGGCCCCGGTCCACCGGTCCACACTCCGCATTGACGCTCGAAGCCGCCGGTCCAATACTGACCCGTCGCCGCAGATCACAGAAACAGGTGGGATGCCATGCACCGCACGATCCGGAACGCCCTCCTGGCCATCGCCGTCGCGCTGGCGGTCGCCGCTCCGTTCGCGTTCGCCCAGGAACTGCCGGATCCCCCCACCCAAACCGCCGTGGTCGAGGTCGGTCCCCGGCCCGGTCACGCAGTCGAGTTCGAAGCGGCGCTCAAGCAGCAGATGGATTGGGTGGGAGAGCAGGGTTCGACGTGGCGCTGGGAGGTGTTCGAGGTGACCCACGGCCAGCGCGTCGGCAACTACTACCTGGTGAGCAGGGGCCATTCCTGGGAGGACTTCGATCGCAACCAAGAGCTTGCCATGCAGGCTGCGGCCCGTTGGCGGGCGGAGGTGTCGCCACACGTCGAGTCCGTAAACGGCGCCATCTACAGCATGTTGACGGGGTTCACCCGCGCACCGGAGGACGATCTCGACTCCTATCCGTTCCGCAGCGTGAGCTTCTTCTCCATGCGGCCGACTTCCGCGCGCACGTTCCTGCCCAACCTCCGCAAGGTGACCGACGCGCTCGCGACGCAGGAGTCGGCACCCCCCGAAATTTGGCACCAGCAGGTCGGCGGCGGCGAGCAGGGCACCTTCATGAGCGTGCGGCCCTTCAAGAAGTGGGTGGATTGGCCGAATCGCGGGCTGGCCCGCGCCATGGACCAGGCGATGGACCCGGCGGAATCCAGCGCCATCGTCGCCGAACTCGGCAAGGTCATCCTGCGCGAGGAGACCGTGGTCGTCGTCTCGCGGCCCGACTTGGAGTCTCGGTAACCTGCCGGCAAGCCCCGAGCTTTCGCCCATGACGGGAAACCGGGCGCGGCCCTGAGCAATCGTCTTGGCCACCGACGCCGACAAGGTTCGACTGCCGATCAAGCTCAGCTACGGCTTCGGGCAGTTCGCCGAAGGCGCGAAGAACGCCGCCTTCAGCACGTTCGTGCTGCTGTACTACAACCAGGTGCTCGGACTCTCGGGCACCCTGGCGGGCCTCGCGATCTTCATCGCGCTCTGTTTCGACGCCGTGACGGACCCCATCGTCGGATCCGTCTCGGACAACTTCCGGTCGCGCCTAGGCCGCCGGCATCCCTTCCTATACGTGGCGGCGGTCCCGATGGCGTTCGCGTTCTACTTCCTCTTCGCGCCACCCGACGGAATGTCGTCCACGGCGCTATTCGCCTGGATGACGGTCTTCACCGTGCTCGTGCGCGGCACGATGACCCTCTACTACGTGCCGCACCTTGCGCTGGGGGCCGAGCTCTCGCATCACTACACGGAGCGGACGAGCATCGTCGCGTATCGGTGGGTGTTCTCCATCGTCGGCAACCTGGCCGCCGTGGTGTCCGCCTTCGCCATCTTCCTGGTGGACATCGACGGCCAGCCCGGCGACCTCGTGGCGGACAACTACCCGCCCTTCGCCATCGCGCTCGCCGTCGCCATGGCCATCTCCATCTTCGTCACGGCCGCCGGGACCCATTCCCAGATCCCGAATCTCCCGGTCACCCGGTTCGTGGAAAGGCCCGGGCTCGGCGCCGTGTTGGCCGGCGTCTTCAAGGACACCTGGGAGGCGCTGCGCAACGCGTCGTTCCGATGGCTGGCGGGGGCGGCCTTGAGCTCCCAGGTCATGGTCGGGCTGCAGGCCGCCCTGCAGCTCTACATGGCGAACTTCTTCTGGGAGCTGGACGACCAATCGAAGATGCTGCTCCTGATGGCGACGCCCGTCGGTTTCTTCGCGGGCATCGCCATCACCCGGCCCATACACGAACGGTTCGACAAGCGCCGCACCATGCTCGTCGGAGCCACCCTGTACTACGCGTTCGCGGTAGGCCCCGTGGTGCTGCGCCTGCTGGAGTGGTTCCCCGCCAACGACAGCGCCTTGCTCACCCCCATGCTCGTCGCCTTCGGCGTCGCCTCGGGCGCCGGGGGTCTCGCGGTGGTGTCGAGCAACTCGATGATGGCGGACGTGGCGGACGAACACGAACTGGAAACGGGACGTCGCCAGGAGGGCATCTTCTTCGGCGCCCTCTCCTTCGCGTCGAAGGGTGCCGCCGGGCTCGGCACGCTCATCGGGGGGCTCGCCCTCGACATCATCCAGTTTCCCATCGGCGCAGCGCCCGGCGGGGTGGACGCGGCGACGCTGTTCCACCTTGGCGCGGTGTATGGTCCGATGCTCGGCGTGTTCGTGGTCTTCACCGTCTACTGCCTGATGCACTATCGCCTGACCGAGGGGCGGCACGCGGAAATCACGGCCGCGCTGGCCGCGCGGCCTAAGGAAGCGGCCACTGGAGTCCAGTCATCGTGAAACGGTGGATGGTTCGTGTCGCCGTGGGGCTCCCGGTTCTGCTGCTCGCCGGATACGGAATCCGCAGCATGATGCTCCCCGCCGCGTCGGCCGCCGTGTTCGTCAAGTACGGCGAGGGCGCATCCTGGCAGCCCGCTCCGGAAGGCCCCCTCTTTCAGGACGGCCAGATCGCCTTCGCCGGGTTCGAGCCCATTCAACTGGGGGGCGAGGACCTGGGCGCGTGGGACGAGGTGGTGATCGTGAACTTCGACCACGCGGCGGACTATCGAGAGTTCGTTGGCAGGATCGCAGCCGAAGACGGTATCGTTCGATACCATCTCCTTGAGATCGCACCCCAGGCACCCGAGCTCCTGCACTTCATGAACTGGCGCCTCCGCGGCTATCGCGATGACGCGTCGATCGATCCCGGGGAAAGCGTGCCCATCGAAGCGGCGGTGGCCGATACCAGGTACACGACGCAATGGCAGAACCTGTTCGATGGCACCTACCGCGAACGGATCGTCATGCTCAATCTCCTGACCCGCGAGCAGGATCCGCAAGACCCTACCGGCGGTCCGGACAGCGATGCCAGCGCCGAGGAGCTGTACGATCGATACAGTCAGGTAGCGACGCGGCTGCTTGGCAAGCTCGGGGGTCAGATCTCGGTAATGGGTGCGGTCGACCGCGTGGCGGTTGGACCCGCGATCCGACACTATGACGTCTACGCCTTCGTGTTCTATCCCTCGGTGGATATCTTCGAGATCATGTTCACGGCAAGAGCACGGGTAGAGGCACAAGTACACCAACGCGCAGGCCTGAACGCCGAGGGTTCCGCCGGCTACTGGGTGAAGCCGTACGCGGAGTTCGCGCCAGGAGAGCGGTAGCACGCCGCCGCGCCACATCAACCAACCCAGGAGCAAGCGATGTCCACAGATCTCCATCTACCGGGGCGACTCGGCAACCCGGATGCCACGATCAAAACCGACGGGCGCTGCGATCCCCGTCTCGTAACCGTGGCGCTCCAGGGAATCGCCCCCGCTATCGAAGTGCCTCCCGCAGACGCGTCCTACGAGGACTGTCTCGCGTACTGCGCGGCTCTCGAGGGCGCAATGGACGAGACCCAAGCACTGCAACTCGAGGCGATGCCGAACTTCGATCACATCGATCAGTCGAGCGAGACGATCCAGGGGACCGACGGCAACGACATCCCGCTCTACATCCATCGGCCGAAGGGGGCGGAAGGCCCGCTACCCGGTCTCGTGCACATCCACGGCGGCGGGATGGTGATCTCGGCGGCCGCGGACCCCGACAGTCAGCGTTGGCGGAACACGCTCGCGGCGGAGGGCCTCGTCGTGGTCGGCGTGGAGTTCAGGAACGGCGCCGGGAAGCTGGGTCCGCATCCCTTTCCCGCCGGGCTGAACGACTGCGCCGCGGGAGTGCGATGGACACACGGGAACCGCGATGCACTCGGCATCTCGACCCTCACCGTCTCCGGGGAAAGCGGCGGCGGGAATCTGGCCCTCGCAACCGGACTGAAAGCCAGGCAGGAAGGTTGGGTCGACCACATCGACGGGATCTACGTCCAGTGCCCCTACATCTGCGGCGCCTACGCAAACCCGCCGAGCCATCTCCCGTCGCTCGTCGAGAACGATACATACATGCTGGACTGTCAGCAGATGGACCGCCTCGTGACGGTCTACGATCCCGAACGCGCGCACGGCGCCAACCCGCTGGCATGGCCGCTCGCGGCAACAGCGTCCGATCTGGAAGGGCTGCCCCCGCACGTCATTTCCGTCAACGAGCTCGATCCCCTGCGCGATGAAGGACTGGCCTTCTTTCGCAAGCTGCTCGCAGCAGGGGTGTCCGCAGTTGCGCGCACCGTGCACGGCACCACCCACGGCGCCGACCAGGGGTGGGGCGACATCATCCCCGACGTACACCGGGAAACCGTCCGGTCGGTCGTCGGGTTCGCGAAGAGCCTGTCGGGGACGTCCCCGTGAGAGCGGTGAGGACCCCGGAAGAACGCTTCCAGGACCTCGACGGCTTCCCCTACCAGCCCAACTACCTCGAGGTCGACGACGGCGACGGCGGCTGGTTGCGCATGCACTACGTGGACGAGGGTCCGAGCGACGGCGAGGTGGTGCTCTGCCTGCACGGGCAGCCGGTGTGGTCCTATTCGTATCGGAAGATGATCCCGCCGCTGACGGCCGCCGGTTGCCGGGTGATCGCGCCGGACCTCGTGGGCTTGGCCGCTCGGACAAGCCCACCGAGCGCAGCGACTACACCTTCGCCAGGCACGTACACTGGATGCACGGGTTCGTGCGCGGCCTGTCGCTCACCGGCATCACGCTGGTGGGGCAGGACTGGGGCGGCCCGATCGGTCTGCGGGTCGTCACCGCGGACCCGGAGCGGTTCGCCCGGATCGTCGCTACCAACACGGGGTTGGCGGATGCCCGCGGCGTCCCGGACGAGATGGCACCGAAGCTCCGGCGACTGCTGGCGGAAACCCGCGTTCTGCCCCCGAAGGAACTCGACGCGGTCATGCGCAAGCGGGCACTGGAGTCCGAAAGGCCTGCCGGATTTCGAGATCAGACCCGGGACGCGGTGGAGGACATCGATGCGCGTCCGTCGTTCATGTACTGGATCCGGTTCTGCGACGCGTATCCCGATTTCGATCCGGGCGAGATCATCGCGCTGTGGCTAAACGACTGCACCGCCGAGGAACGACGCGCCTACTCCGCACCGTTTCCCGCGGAGGAGTACAAGCAGGGCGCGCGTCAGTTTCCGAGCCTGATCCCGCTGTTCCCCGACGATCCCGAAGTGCCGAACAATCGCAAGGCGTGGGAGATTCTCCGCAAGTTCGACAAGCCCTTCCTTACCGCGTTCAGCGATAGCGATTCCGGCACCGCCGCGACGCAGTTCCAGGAGGAGATCCCCGGTGCGAGAGGCCAGAAGCACGCGATCATCCGCGACGCCCTGCACTATCCGCAGGATGACCAGGGCGAACAGCTCGCCGCAGTGGTTGTCGATTTCGTGAGGGACAACCCGCTGTGACGGTCCGGTTGAGAGCTACCGCGCCGAGGCATCTTTCAGAGGCCCGCCAAATCCCGGGCTGATGTGACGCTTGTTGGAAGGGTGCAGGATACCTGTCTCGGTCTCAGCCTTGGTTTACGTATTGATCGGGTAGGAACTTCCTGGAGCTGGTCGAAGGTCCGTTTCGCATACCGGTGCCAATACTGTTGATCCGCAGGCACGAATACTTGGGCGGGGTCCCCCTTCTCGGCGCAGAAAGTCACCTGCTCCCAGATGGCACCTTCGAGCTCCGACAACGCGTCCTCGAACGAGTCTCCGTAACCGCGGAGGCTCATCTCCAGCGCGATCGCACATTCGGCGCCGTCCTCTTGGACACCCAACACACTGATGTTGAACGTGAAGCGCTCCGTTCCGGCGCGGAGGCGTAGGGCGATCTTGGAGACTGTGTCTGACATTTCTGTGGACAAAATCCAGCGTTTGTTGTGCATAAGCTGTGGGGAACTTGCACGGCCTTCCCACCAGCACATGCTCGTTACGCAACAAGACTCGCCGTGTCAAACTAGACGACCGCAACTTTCCGTGCTACCAGAGGGCGATGAGCCGCCTGACGGGTTGGCGCACAAGCCGCGAACGTCGAAGAACCCAACCGCCCAACACCATGAACCGCACCATCGCCGACCTCGGCCCACATGTCGCGCGCCGCTACCCGTACGAGTCGCAGTTCGCCAACGTCAACGGCTGGCGCATGCACTACATCGACGAGGGCCCGCGGGACGCACCGCCCGCGCTGATGCTGCACGGCAATCCCACCTGGGGCTACCTGTGGCGGGACGTCATCCCGCCCGTGCTGGCCGCGGGCTACCGGGTGATCGTGCCCGACCAGGTCGGCTTCGGCCTGTCGGAACATCCGCATGCCGCGAGCGCGCACAGCCTGGATAACCACGCGGCCAACCTCGTCGCGCTGATCGACCAGCTCGACCTCGACGGCATCTTCTTCGTCTGTCATGACTGGGGTGGTCCGACGGGCCTCTCGGCGTTGCTCACGCGGCCCGAGCGCGCGGTCGCCGTGGCCGTGATGTCCACCTGGGCATGGCGGGAGCCGTCCGCCGAGTTCCATCGCCGGATCATGCCGTGGCGGACGTTGCACGCACCCCTCGTTGGCCCGTTCCTGTCCGGTCGTCAGGCCGCGTTCCCCGGGCGCACCACCTACCTCTCGGTGGTCGATCGCGAGCGCATTCGCGAGGACGCCCTGGATGCCTACGTCTCAGTGCTGCCTGACGCGGACGACCGGCGGCTAACCTGGCAGTGGCCGCGCTCCATCCCCATCGATCCGGCCACGGACATCGCCGGAGCGCGCTTCGAATGGCTGGAAGCCGGGGTCCGTAAGCTCAGGCTGCCGGCGACCGTCATCTGGGGCCGCGAGGAGGTCGTGTTCACCGCCGACGCTTTCGCCCCGGTGTGGCACGAGATCTGGCCGCACGCGGAAGGCACGCACCTGGTCACGGGCAACCACTTCCTGCAGGAAGACTCGGGCGCCGAAATCGGCGACATCCTCGTCGAGTTCGCCGGGCGTCACGTTCCGATCACGGGGAGGGTTGACCGATGAGCGTCCGCCGCATCACCCAACGACCCTCGGGCACGCGCAGCGTCCCGGTGCTGACCGACCCGAACGTCAGCCACTACCCGGAGTTCGCCGCATTCCTCACCGACACCTTCGAGCTCAAGGACAAGCCCCTGGAGGCACCGGGACTGCTCGACGTCGAGGGCCGCGTCTACGAACTGGTCTTTGCCGGACGTTCCGGCCAGCCGTTTCCCGCCGCAGTCGAGGTCGCGGCGCTGGTACCGGGGCTCGAACCGATGGATACGGATCAGACCGACCGGGACCTGTGGGCGATCATGGAGTGGTTGATCGAGGGGGTGGGAGAGCCCTGGACGGTCGAAGCGCTCAGAACGACGGGTGAGATTTTTCGGGTGAAGCCGTAAAGGGGACGGGCTTGTCCCGTCTCGCTTCGAAGCCCCGCATAGTCGACGGACCCTGAAGAACCGGATGAAGAGCAATCAGGGTCTGGCGGTTCAGGTCCTGCCGACGTCGCGTCCGGGTTCGTCCTGACGTTCGAAACGCTGGCCCCTGCGCGTTGTACCATGCGCCGCCTTTTGGGCAGGATCTGGCTGCATGCTCGGCTCCCGGACCAGTGCGCAGTCCGGTCGGCTTGCCCGTGCGCTGGCGGAGTTCCGGACCCTCGGCGCACTGGCAGTGCCCATCGTCATCACCCAGCTCGCGCAGATGGGGATGGGCGTCGCGGACGCGATCATGGCGGGCCGCGTGAGTGCGACGGACCTCGCCGGCGTCACCCTGGGCGGCAACCTCTACTGGCCGCTGATGCTGCTGATGTCCGGCATCGTGATGGCGGTGACGCCGTCGGTGTCGCAATTGCGCGGCGCGGGTCGGATCGGCGCCAGCGGCGCCGTGGTGCGGCAGGCGCTCTGGATCGCCGTCGTCGGGGGAGTCGCGCTCGTCGTGCTCCTGCGAAACGTGGAGCCGGCGTATCGGCTCCTCGGGGTGGACCCCCGGGCTATCCCGGTGGCCGCCGAGTACGTCCGCGCGGCGAGCCTCGGCCTGCCGCCGATGCTCGCCTACGGGGCGCTCCGCTGCCTGTGCGAGGGCATGTCGTGGACACGGCCCGCCATGTTCATCGGGCTCAGCATGCTGGCGCTCAAGGTGCCGCTCAACTGGCTGTTCATCTACGGCAACGCGACCCTCGGCGTCCCCGCCATGGGAGGCGTCGGCTGTGGCTGGGCGACGGCCATCGCGATGACGTATGCGCTCATCGCCATGGTCATCGTCGTATCCGTCTCGAGGGTGCGCGCATCCGGCGTGTTCGCGTCGTTCTCCCTGCCGGACGGCCGCGAGATCGGCCGCATCCTGCGGCTGGGGCTCCCGATCGGGCTCGCGCTCTTCGCGGAAACGGCCTTCTTCGCCGTGGCGACCCTGTTGATCGGGCGCCTCGGGGTGGAGACCGTGGCCGCGCATCAGGTCGCCTTCAACATCGTCGGCGTTGCCTTCATGGTGCCGTTGTCGCTGGGCGTGGCGGCGACGATCCGCGTGGGCTTTCATGTTGGCGCGGAGCGCCTCTCCGACGCGAGACGGTCCGCCTGGGTGGCCGCCGCGACGACGGCCATCTGGGGCATCACGTTCTCGACCGTGTTGCTCGTCTGGCGTCACGACCTGGTGGCGCTCTATACGGCGGAAGCAGAAGTCATCCGGCTCGCGGCGGGGCTGCTCCTGATCGGCGCGCTGTTCCAGGTGTTCGACAGCACGCAGGCCACCGTGATGGGCGCCTTTGCGCGGCTACAAGGACACGCGGGCGCCCATGATGATGGCCCTCGTCGCGTATTGGGTGATCGGTCTGCCAGTGGGTGCGACGCTCTGTTTCGGCGTCCCGGGAATCAACGCCATCGGCATCGACGGCATCTGGTGGGGGCTCGTCACGGGGCTCGCGGTGGTCGCGTTGGCGCTGTTCGCACGTCTGGCGCGGATTTCCGGCGATCCCGCCCGGATCGCGCATCTGCGGCTACGCTGATGCGGTGCCGAATACGAGCCCGCGCCGTTCAAAGAACAGCTCTTAAACCAGGGTATATCCCGCTTCGCTCAAGGGCATGGACCGCACCCGCTCACCCGTCGCCGCGAAGATGGCGTTGGCGACGGCCGGCGCAAGCGGCGGCAGAGCCGGTTCGCCCAGCCCGGTCGATGGGTTGTCGCTCTCGATGAAGTGCACCTCAATCTCCGGGGTCGGGCCGATGCGCATCACCTGATACTCATCGAAGTTGTCCTGCTGGATCACGCCCCCCTGCATGGTGATCTGCTGTAGCGCCATGGTGCTGAGGCCGTCCACGACCGCACCCTCCACCTGGCTCAACGCCCCGCTCATGTTGATGATCGGGCCCACATCGACCGCCACCCACACCTTTTCGACGCTGACCCTCCTGTCTGCCGTGACCCGTACCTCGGCGACCTCCGCCACGTGCGCGGCGTGGGCGAAGTAGAAGGACAAGCCGAGGCCGCTGCCGCTCGGCATGGGCCTGCCCCACCCCGCTTTTTCCGCCGCAAGCCTGATCACGTTCATGGCGCGACCGGTATTCAACGCGTTGACGTCGCCTTCCTTGATCCAGCGCGGCTCCCCCATGAGCTCGAGCAGGAACTCGAGGTGGTCCCGGCCCGCCAGCACCGCCAGTTCATGAATGAAACACTGCTCCACGAAGGCGTTGGTGTTCGACCCGGGCGCCCGCCAGGCGCCGCAGGGTGTGGAGATCTCCTGCATGCTGAGCTTGATGCGGGCGGTGGGGAAAGCCACGGCCGGTAACTCGTTGCCCCGCAGCCCGGACCCCATGACGGGCCGGCCGTTCTTGCCGATCCCGATGTAGTGCTGCTCCCAGGCCGCGAGCCTGCCGTCCGGGGCCACGGCGCCCTTCATGTGCTCGAATCCACCGGCGCGGAAGTGGTCGTTGTGAATGTCGTCCGTGCGCGTCCAGGTGAGCTTCACGGGCACGCCCGCACGGTGCGAGATGGCCATGGCTTCCGTCGCGAAATCGTGGACTCCCCGTCGTCCGAAGCCACCGCCCATGCGCAACGTGTGCACGCGCACTTGTTCGGGCTTCATGCCGAACAGGTTGCCGGCGATCAGGGGGACTTCCCGGGGCCACTGGGTGCCGAGCCAGACCTCGAGGGTGTCCGGCTCGCCATTGCCGCCCCTGCGGTAGTCGGCGGTGCAGTTCATCGGCTCCATGCACACATGGGCCACGAAGGGAAACTGGTAGAAGGCCTCGGCCGTCCGGTTGGCCTCGTCGGCAAACGCCGCATCGACGCCGTCATGGTCGGCAATCACCTCGCCGCCGCCTTCCCGGGCGGTGCCCTCGGCCCAGGAGATCATGGCGGACCAGTCGTCGGTCGACGCCGATGATTCGTCCCACTCGACCTCGAGCCTGCGGCGGGCATCGAACACCGACCAGGTATCGTCGCCGACGATCGCAACGCCGCCGCGCAAGGCGGACGCACCGTCCAGGAACCACACCTCGGACTTCCCCGCCGCTTCGTTGGGCTCCAGGATGAAGGCATCCGTGACGCCGGGCAGGGCCTTGATTTCGCTCTCGTTGAAACGGACGGCCGTGCCCCCGATACGCGGACAACGCACATAGGTGGCGTATTTCATGCCCGGCACGTCGACGTCTATGCCGAACTCGGACAGGCCCGTGGCAATCACGAAGTTATCCACGCCGCTGACCGACGTGCCGATGATCCGGTACTCGCTTGGGTCCCTGTACGTCAGCGTGTCCGGCTCGGGGACGGGCTGCTCCGCCGCCAGGCTCGCGAGCTGACCGAAGGAGCGGCGCTCGCCCGAGGTGTGCACCACCTCGCTGTCCCGAGCGTCCAGGTCCTTCCGCTCCACCTCCATCATCAGGGCGGCGGCGCCGATGAGCATCTCGCGCGCCGATGCGCCCATGCGCCGCATCGTGCCAATGTTCCGGGGCACGGAGTTGGAGCCCCCGGCGATCTGGAGTCCGAACCTGTCCTCGTCAAGGGGCGCGTCCAGGACCCTCACGTCCTCCCAACGCGCCCCCATCTCCTCCGCGATGATCATCGGCAGGGTGGTCCTGATCCCCTGCCCCATCTCGGGGATGCTCGAATAGATCGTGATCTGACCGTCACGATCGATCCGCACGTAGACGTTGAGCTCCTTCGAGCCGACCAGCACGTCGTCCGGTGTCGCCGCGGCGGCCATCGGCAGCGTCACCTGCAGCAGCACGCCACCCCCCGCGACCGCCGAGACCTTCAACAGGTCGCGGCGGGTGAGTCCTGATGAGGCAGCCATACTCAAGCTCCCCCGGCCGCGTTGCGGGCCCTGGCGGCGCTATGCACCGCCTGGCGAATGCGAACATACGTCCCGCAGCGGCAATAGTTGCCGGCGAGCGCCTCGTCGATGTCCGCATCGCTTGGCTCGGGATTGCTTTCGAGCAGGGCCGCGGCGCTCATGATCTGACCCGCTTGGCAGTACCCGCACTGCGCCACGTCATGTTCGATCCAGGCCGCCTGCAGGGGATGCAGATCGCCCTCCGCCGCGAGCCCCTCGATGGTCGTCACGGCACCGGCGACCGCCTGCACCGGCATCACGCAGGAACGCACGGGCACGCCGTCCACCTGCACGGTGCAGGCGCCGCACTGGGCGATGCCGCAACCGTACTTCGTTCCGGTGAGTTTCAGTTTGTCGCGCAGAACCCACAGAAGCGGCATTTCGGGCCGGACATCGACTTCCCGGTCCGTGCCGTTGACACTCAGCTTGAATCTGGCCATTCGGTGATGCCTCCTTACCCCAATGGAGTATGCGCCACAAGAGCGCCTAGAACGACCGGTCCAGTTTCTCGCGCTTTTCTCGGGCGGCGCCCGTCAATCCACCCTCACCGCCAGCAGCGGCGGACGCGGGTCGACGTAGTTGTGATCGAGGGGCAGGTAGGCGGTGCCGTCCCGCACGGCGATGGCCGAGATCGGTCCCCCGTTCTCGATGCCAAGCGCGCGCACCAGACCATCCTCCGGGTCGATGACGAACAGCGTGTTGTAGGGCTCGCTGACCGCGTACAGCAGTCCGTCCGCGTAGTCGAGACCCGAGAGCCGGTACTCGGACAGTGCGCGGCCGGGCTTGAGTTGTCCCCGCAGGTCGTCCTCGAACGTCAGTTCCCGGAGCACGCGGCCGTTCCGGTCGACGACGGCGATGGCCAGCTTCTCCTCGAAGGTGAGGTACAACTCCCCGGTCTGTGGGTTGTGGGCGAGGCCCTCGACTTCGCCCTCGCCGGCGTAGCCGGACAGTACGATGGTCGTCTCCAGCGAGAACTCCGACTCCGACTCCGCGCCCTTGCGCCAGACGTCGAGGCGACCCGTCTGGCCGCTTACCGCGATTCGCTCCCCGTCGATGTCCACGGCGGCCTCCATGACCCCCTGGCGGGTCACCAGCAGCCCGTCCAACACCAGCGTGGTGGAGCGGACTGTCGTGAAGTCCTCACTCACCACGAAGAGTTCCGCTTGGTCGGTGACGATGGCATAGGCGCGGTCGGCCTCTAGGTAGGTGATGCCGGAGGGCTGATCGATCTGTGGTGGCATCGCCGGGGCCGCCTCGAAGGCGGCCACGAACTCCGAGAGCTCGAGCGGTCCGGCCCTTGGATCCGCGACGAGGCCGCTGTCGTCATCGCCCAGGTAGTCGAGGAGGATGTAGGTGCCGAGGGACGTGTTGGTCAGTATCAGGAGGAGCCCGGCGACCAAGGCCGCGATCACTACGGCCGCCACCGTGCGGCGGCGCTTGCTCGGTCGTTGTGAGGTCATTTGGACTCCGTGGCCGTGGGCGCGCAGTGTACCGGTTGAGGGCGGGTGGCTACCCCTGCCGGCAACGCAGACCGTTGCAACACACGCGTGCACTCGTCAGCGCGCCTTCGATTCGGTACTTTGCTGGCATTGCGAGCGTGGCCGGGAATCGCATATGGCCGTGATCATCGTACGCAACCTGCCCGACGAGGTGCATCGCGCCCTGCGTGCGCGCGCCGCCTTGAACGGCCGCAGCACCGAAGCGGAGGTGCGCGCCATCCTCGCGGACGCCGTCTTGCCGGAAGGACGGGTGCCCCTGGGCACGCTGCTGACTGCCGTCGGCCGCCGCGCCGCCTTGTCGGATGAGGAACTTGCAGGGTTCACCCAACGCGACGCGGCTCCGGCCCGGCGGGCAACCAGGAGAGAGGCCCCAGTTACGAGATGCGCAACTGCATCCCCAATGCCCGAGTGATCCGCATAACCGTTGCGAAGGTCGGATTTCCGTCCGCCGACAGCCCCTTGTAGAGCTCCTCGCGATTCATGCCCGTTTCGCGAGGCGAGCCCGGCCATGTTTGCCGGCCCGCGCCACGTCATTCAGGGCCGCCAGGAATGTAGCGCACGTACGCGAGAAACGGCTCTGTCAGGCCCCGCCTTCCACCTGCTCCCGCACGAAGAGCGCTTCCCGGTCCCTCCGAAACCGCCGCCCGCCATAGAAGAACAGCGGGATCGACGCCATGGACACGAACGTGAAGCCCAACAGCGTGCGCGTGTAGGGATTGGGCACCCCGGCGTCCTGCAGCAGCTCGATGACGAAACCGGCGATCACCGCGCCCGCGGCGATGCCGAACAACTGGATCATCAGGATGGAGAACGCGACCACGGTCCCGCGAATGCGCGGGGGCGCCAGTTCCTGCACGGTCGCGAAGGTCGGCCCGTAGAAGACGCCGAGCTGGAAGTAGATGAAGAACACGCCCGGCCAGAAGAGCAGGGAGTCGGGCTCCACGATGCGCAGTGCCACGTTGAAGGGCGCGAGCGCGAGCATCACCCAGAAGAGGAACATGGGTCGCCCGATGTTGGTCTTGCGCATGAAGACGTCGCCGCCGTAGCCCCCGGCGAGCGTCCCGAGGATGCCGCCGAAGATGGCGAACCAAGCGCTGATCTCCGCGATCTCGGTGCGGTCGAAGCCGCGCTCCCGGACGAACCAGAGCTGTTCGAACACCGACGCACCGAGCAGCAGGCTGAATGACACCGCGCCGAGCACGGTCACGGTCAGGGCCGGGGCGTGGCGCAGTGCCGAGAACAGGCCCCCGATGATCTCCCGGAACGACGGCGTGGGTACGCTTGGCCCGCCACTCCGCTGCACTCTCGGGGTCTCCTTCAGGAAGAGCATCGCGAGCGCAAGCACGACGCCGATGGCGCCGAGCGCATAGAAGCAGCCCCGCCACCCCAGGTAAGGCTCGAGGTAGGCGACGATGAACAGGCTGCAGGCGATGCCGATGGGCACGCCCAACCCATAGATGCCCGTGACCACCCCAAGCCGGCTGGAGGGATAGCGGTCCCCGAACAGGGACATGGCGGCCGGGGTGAGCACCGATTCGCCGACCCCGATGAACGCCCGGGGCAGGGCGAGGGTCGCGAAGTTCACGGCCATGCCGGAGAGCGCCGTCAGCCCGCTCCACAGGCCCACGCCGGCGGCGATGAGCCGGGTCCGGTTCATCCGGTCCACGAGCGCGCCCATGAAGAGTCCCATCACCGTGTAGAACACGATGAACACCAGGCCCGTCAGCAGGCCGAACTCGGTGTTGGTGAGGCCCAGCTCCGGGACGATCCAGTTGGCGAAGCTCGACAGCAACTGCCGGTCGACGAAGTTGAGGACGTTGAGGAAGCTCAGGAAGGCGAGGAAGCCCAGGCCACCGCCGCCGAGGCCCGGTTCCCGGGCGTCCTCCGTCGAATCCCCTCCGTCCGGCGCGCGCGAGGCGGCCGTCTGGTCAGCCACTGACCATCCGCGGTCCCGTCACAGCCAGACCTCGAGGTTGTTGTGCCGACCGATCGCCCGCGTGAGCTTGAACTCCAGCACCTCGCGCATGTCGCAGGCCGTGAGCAATGTCTCCACGTCCCGTTGGTCGTCCTCGCGCAGCGCCTCGTACTCGTCCTGCACGCGCTTGAGCACATAGAACCGAAACGGCTGCGCCATCGCCGAGATCCGCCGGCCCTCGACTTCGAACTCGCAAACGCCCAACCCCCGTTCCACCTCGGTAAGCGCCGGCGTGTCCGGATTCTCCTCGATCCACTCGTTGATCCGCTCGCACGCCGCGCGGCTCTCGGGGACGTAGTCGACCGCGAAGTGCTTCAGGGCGTCGATGAGCGTGTCCGGCACGGCGTCATCGGGGAGATAGGCATAGTCCTTGTCCGCGAACTCCCCCACGTCGGGCTCCGGCCGGTTCATGCGTTCCACCCATCGGAACAGCCGCACGGCGTGGGTCTGCATCAGGGAAAGCGGCGCGGGGTCCCGCCCCAGATGCCCATACAACGGGGCCATGAGGCCGAAGTCGCCGATGCAGGGTTTGCCGCCGAGGAAGTACGGGTACTGCGAGAAATGCGCATTCAGCGTTTGCAACGTGCCGAGGTGCAGCCGCTCGATCAGCTCGTGGTTCTCCGGCGTGACGCCCCAGGCGGGATTCACGTTCTCCTTGATGAACCGCATCCGCTCGAGGGCCGCCTCATCAGAGTCACCCTCGGCGAAGATCGTTCCGAAGTGGAAGCGCAGGAACTCGTCGTTGTCCTGATCGAAGTTCCACCGGTAGTGCATGCACGGCCGCAGCAGCCCTTCGGCACCGATGGCGTCGAGCAGGCGGCTGACGATCCGCTGCCTGGGTGTCGAGGGAGAAAACCGCCCGCCGTTAAGCGACTCGAAATGGTCGATGATCGCGACGCCGTCCCGAATGACGGTCCCGCCCGGGAACTCGATGGTCGGGATTCCTCGCCGGCCGCCGGCCTTGGGCAGGACGGACTCGTAGAAATGCGGGGAGGCGTGTGGTTCCTCCCGATAGTCGATGCCGGCCTTGATGAGGTAGCTGCGCGCCCGGCCCGTGTAGAGCGAGAACGGCGCGCCGTAGAGCGTGATCGGGTCCATGTTCGTTGCCCCGGTGGATGGGTTTCGTTACGGGTGGCAGCGGGCTACTCGGCCGCCAAGCCGGGTACCTCGCAATACAAGTCGTGCCTTACCTTGACGCTGACGGGGCTATTGGCGTGATCCGCGCCACCCCAGTTCGGCATCACCATCGAGTACAGGCCGCTACCCCCGGCCACCATGACCAGGATGTTCCCCGGCTCGGCAAACGCGGGATAGGTCGCGCCCGAGAACCTCGAACCAAACTGCTGCCCGTAACGGTCATGGTCGGCGGTGGGATGGTGCGTCAGCTCCCATAATCGGCGCTGCACCACCTCTCGGTTCATGTTCGCCCGCGCCAGCACGTCCGCGTGCTTCGGCCCCAATACCACCAGCGCGGTGCCCGAACAGAAGATCGCATTGTTCGTGGCGAGGTTCGCGAGCCCCACGGACAACACGTACAGGAGCTTCTCCGCATCCTCCGGGTCGTCGGCGTTGTCGCTGTACAACACCGAATGGGGCGCTTCGCATCCCAACACGGTGACGACGCTGTCCGTCGCCTCGAAACCGAGGCTGGTATGCAACGGCGGGAACGGCGAGTCTTCCTCGGCTTCCGCCAAGCAGTAAGTGAACTTGCCGGGGTGGCCGAGAAGCGCCATGTCCGACACGCCGGGCTGCCCGCCGCCGATGTTGATGAGGCAGAGCCTGAGCGCCCGGCCGACGCTGGCGTTGGCGCGGTGTCCCGGGCCCAACGCGCCGAATCCCGAAGCCACCGGGCCGCAGTCGTTGCGCGCCGGGCCGTTGACGATGATGAGGGGTGCCGTGCAGTGCGTCGTCGCCTGTAGCGGCCCCAAGTCGAATCTCGGGTCGCTTGCCGCTTCGACGGCCGCCACGACCACCGGCATGTAGTCCGGCTTGCAGCCCGCCATCACCGCCGCGATGGCGACCTTCTCCACCGTCGCGATGCCCATGCCGGGGCCCATCTCACCCAGGACGATGTCGGCGTCGAGGCCGCTCGCGAGCACGAGGCGGTCCACCCGTGCCCGCGTGGGAATGACGACGGGCAGACCGTCGGTACAGCCCATGTCGTGTAGCTGTTCGAGCGCTGCTTCCTCGTCCGGGGCCTCTAGGATCTCGTTCACGCCGCGAGACGCTCCACGATTTGGTGCACGAACTGCTCGGCGACCTCCTCCATATGCGCCTCGCCCGTCCCCGCGATCGGATGCGGAAGCTGCACCCTCGGCACGTCCGGCATGCCGAGGGACTGCGCCACGAAGTCCCCCTGCGCCCAGAAATCCTCCGTCACGAGGGCGACGACCGGAACGCCCCGCCTTGCGATGTTGATGCCGTCACGCACGGTGCCGGATGTGCAACTGCCTCAGTGCCCGTAGGCGGCGATCGCCACCTGACAACTCGACGTGACCTCGGCCAGCATCGCCTCGCTGGCGGGAACTCCGGCGTTGCCCTTGTTCCAGAGTCTGGTCTTCACGTTGGGAAGGTGGTTCTCAAGCGCGTTCGCGACCTTCTTGAGAAACAACTCCGAATCCGGAAACCCGTTCGCCAACAGGCCCACCGTTACCCCAGACCCGTCGTCCGGGCGTATGTCCCGCGCCAGACCGTAGGGTTCGAGCTCGACTGCCGTGCTGGCACGTGGGTTGAGAAACCTGATCACGGCATTCTCCCGTGTATTGGTGGTTGATGCCTGCCCGACGGGACTCCCGTCATGGTCGCCCGGCATCGGAGGGCGCTCATGATCGCAGACTGTTCGCGAAGCCGACAAGCGATTGGATAGTGTCCCGCGCCAAATCGGGAACCAGGTCCGGCATCGCGATCTCGGGTACGTGTACCGCACCGTCGATGGTGCGTGACACCGCCGGAACGCCAGCTTCGAGCAGCTTCCGCGCGAACACGGCGCCGTCGTCCCGGATGAGGTCGAGTTCGTAGTTGGTGATGATGTGCGGGGGCATGCCCTGCAAGTCGCCCTGGGTGGCATGAAACGGCCAGGCCATCGGGTTGGTTTCGTGCCTGTCTTGCGGGTCATACACCTTCGTCATGGCCCGCATCATCTCGTTGGTGCCCTGGTAGCCCTGGTTCTCGCGCCACGAGAGCAGTTCGGGGGGCACCGAGGCGTAGAAACCGAGAATCATCGGGGCCATCGCGAAGACCCCGTTGATCGCCTCGACCCACCCGTCCAGGTTGGCCTTGACCGCGGTCGCGACCGCGAGATTGCCGCCACCGGACTCGCCGGCGACTATCAGGGAGGAGACCCCGAGGCTATCTCGATTGGCATGGGCCCATTGCACCGCCCTGGCGCAGTCGTTCAGCCCGGCGGGGAAGGGGTGGTTGCCGAGCACGCCGCCCGCGTTCCGGAACTCGACGCCGACGACCAGCATGCCCTGCCGAGCGAGGGTCTTGCGCCATCGGGCGGTCAGGGGACGCTGGGCGGTGGTGAAGGCCATGCCTCCGCCGTGGATGTGTACGATGCAGGGCAGCTTCGCGCCGCGTTCCTTCGGCATGTCCAAGTAGAGATCGATGTCTCTGCCGTCGTCGCCCGGGATGGCTTCTTTCCGCTCCGCGACGTCCTCGAAGGCCGGCATCGCAGCCAAGGCCGCCGCATCCTGGCCCATGAGCGTCTGTTCCATGGCGCTTACCCAGTTCAGGCAGTGCTCGTAGCTCGAATCGAGGGTCACCCTGGGGAGCGCGGCGGCCGGGCCACCTGGAGGTGCAGCGGCAAGGGCTCGGCGCACACGGGGGTCCAGCCGCGGGTCTTCGATCATGGTGAGGTCTGGGTTGCCCAGCCGGCCCGGCAACACGACCTCGTCCGGGCTCTCGGGGGACTCGGCATACGCCGGACGCGAGCGGAGCAGGGGCAACGCCGCACCTAGCCCTGCAAGGCCACGCAGTGCGTTCCCCAACAGCCGCCGTCTGCTCGGTGGGTGTCGGCCGGGTTGCCGAGCGATGTCCTTCACCGGGAAACCTCGGCCTACCGCGCGCCGAAGAACCTGGTTACTTCCACACCCACCTGCCTTGGCATGTTCCATGAACCCTGACGGCCGTAGGTGGTGTTGGATCCTTGTATGTTGGTGACATACGCCTCATCGGTGGCGTTTCGGACAAACAGCCGGGCTGAATACGCCGCGCCCGGGCTCTGCCAGTTCACATTCAGGTTCACGATCGTGTAGGGGTCCGTGGAGTCCTTCTTCTGATTGAACTCCCGGTAGAACACTCGCGATCTGTGAGCCGCGTCCAGGCTGACCGATACGCTCCCGCCCGCGCTAAGCGGAACGGTGTAGGTGAGGCCGAGATTGAAACTCCTGTCAGGCGCATAGCTAAGAGGATTCCCCTTGTTTTCCAATACTCCGAGTCCAGCCCTCAGCGTGTCGGTGTTCAAGAAGTGCCCGTACTCCGTGTCGAGCAGGGTCAGCCCCGCATCGACACTCAAGTTCTCGGTCAGGATCGAAGACAGCTCAAGTTCCAGACCGATTATCTTTGCATCACCGGCATTGGTAATGACTCCCTGAATGCCGATCACCTGCGCGGTCTGGAAGTCCGAATAGTCGTAGTCGAACGCCGACGCCCTCAGGGTCGTTGCGCCGTCGAAGAAGCTAGCCTTGTAGCCGATCTCCCAGGCGTCGACGGTCTCCGGAAGCCAGGGGGCTCCGCAATCGGAGGCGTTGACGCCGCCCACTTTGAACCCTTCGGAGTAACTCGCGTATGCCATGTGTGCGTCTGCCAGGTCATATTCGACGGACGCCCTGATGGTGTTCTCGGCCTCATCCCATGCCTGTTCAAACAAGGTGGGACCGCAGCGTTCGAAAATGGGTACGGGGCCCCCGGGGAACTTGGCCAGGAAGGTAATCGTATGTCCTTCCTCCTTTTCTTCCACGGTTCTGCGTATTCCGGCGCCGATCCGGAGCCTGTCTGTCACCGAATAGGTTCCATCGACGAATGCCGCCCTAGACTCAGTGTTGTAATAGGGTTCCTTGAAGTCAAGCTGTATCGGAACGGGTAGGGGGATCAACGCCGGGACTGGGAAGTCGAAGAAGAGGATGCTGGAACGCTCATCGTCCATGTAGTAGATCCCGACGATCCAGTCGAGATTTCCGCTTGTGGCCGATACGTTGATCTCCTGGGTAAACGTCTCGTTCTCGGCGACGCTCAGTCGGTCGAAGAGGCCGATGCTTGTCGCGTCCGCCGGGCCGAGGAAGGAGTCTGCCCAGTCCTGGTACGCGGTTATGGACTTCACGCTGATGCCCGCGACGTCCCAGTTCAGGGTGAGGCTATACATATCGTATTCGCGGTCCGAGTCCGATTCCCCCCGGTTATGGACCTTCCTCACTTCCTCCGTAAACAGAACGCTGGAAGGCGGTGCGGTCAGGGCATTCACCGGGGGCAAGCCGGAAGCGACTCCAAGATCGAAGTGCTGATGGATCATCGGCCAGGCATCCTAGGGGCCTTCCGACCTGCTGGCGCCATAGGCGAAGGTTGCGTCGAGGTTGTCTGCCAGGTCGGCGGCAAGGATCAGCCGAAGGTTGGACTTCTGCCCCATCATCAGATCGTCTTCGCCCGGGACCAGGTTTTCTATCCAGCCCTCGCTGGCATCCAGGTGATTGGCAGCCAGACGGACCGCCAATCGGTCCCCGATCGGACCACTGACGACGCCTTCTATCGTAGTGTGCCCGTACTCCGCGTAGCCGGCCTTGGCATAGCCTCCAAACTCGTCCGAGGGGCCTGCGGCGATGTAGTTGATCGCTCCGCCCGTAGCGTTTCGACCGTAGAGCGTACCCTGAGGGCCTCGCAGGACCTCAACCCGTTCAAGATCGAGCTGCGATAGCTGGGAACTGGACCCGACGGCTTGCACGACGCCATCGACACTTACCATGACGCCTGGCGCGTACGCGAACTCGCCGATGCCGCGTATCGCAACCTGGCGTCTGCCCAGGAACTCGCCGTAATGGAGGCTGGGGACCAGGTACTGGATGTCGGAGACGTTTTGGATGCCCTTGTCCCGGAGCGCCTCGGCGCCGAGGGTGGAGATCGCGGCGGGCGTGTCGAGGACGGACGCCTCCCGCTTCAGGGCGGTCACCAAGATTTCTTCGACGACCGGGTCTTCGGAACCTAGGGGTTCCTCGGGTTGGGCAGCGACTCCCTGGCCGCCGACACACATGCTGACAAGCGCCAGCGAGAACATTCGCTTGATTCCCTGCATCTTCCTCTCCGGATATTCGATGCAGGAACTCATGCCGCACCGCGTAGCCACACCCCCCCCCAGTAACGCGTCCTGGAGGCGCAGTTTCAAACTCCTCCGCTGCCTTAGGCCTTCCCTGAGGCTCCTTCAGCCGTCGGGCGGCGCCCACTTACGCAGGGTGACTCGCGCTACCCTGCACAATAGCGGAACACACCTGTCGTCGCCACCCCGAGAGTTGTCCAACGCTAGGTGAGCCTGAAGGAGCCCCGGGTTTCCAACGCTAGGTGAGCCTGGAGCATTCGGTTCGGACGATCATTCGGAGGATGATCGTGACGCTTGGAACCGAACGGCTCCACTCGGTGGAGCAGATCAGGGACTTTCTCGACGGCAACGGGGAAGTGGACTTCAGGCCGCTGGACCGGGAGGAGGCGTACGGCTTCGTGCGCCGCACGCTGGTGCGTCTGGACTACGACGCGCTGGGTCGTGCCGGCAAGGGCACGGTGCGCGAGTTCCTGGGCAAGGCCACGGGGCTGTCGCGCGCCCAGGTGACGCGGCTGATCGGCCAGTACCGGGCGACGGGCCGGGTCGAGGACCGTCGCGGGGCGAACAGCGGGCGGCCGTTCGCGCGGGTGTACACGGCGGCGGACATCCGCCTGCTGGCCGAGGCCGACGAGATCGGCGGTCAACTCTGCGGGCCCGCGGCGTGCGAGGTGCTGCGCCGACAGTACGAGGTGTTCGGCGACGAGCGCTTCGAGCGCCTGTCGCGACTGTCCCCGTCACACCTGTACAACCTGCGGCGTTCCAGGACCTACCGCGCGCGGCGCACGACCTTCCGGCACACGCGGCCGACGACGGTGCGCATCGGCGAACGCCGACGGCCGGAGCCCGGCGGCAAGCCCGGCCACGTGCGCGTGGACACGGTGCACCAGGGTGACCGCGACCGCGTCAAGGGCGTCTACCACATCAACCTGATCGACGAGGTCACCCAGTTCGAGCACCTCGGCGCCGTGGCCACGATCGCCGAGGCGTTCTGGTGCCGGTTCTGGAGGAGATGCTGGTCACGCTGCCGTTCGTCGTGCTCGGCTTCCACGCCGACAACGGCTCCGAGTATGTCAACCACACCGTCGCGGCCATGCCCGACAAGCTGCACGTGCCGGACTTCACCAAGTCGCGCGCGCGGCGCTCCAACGACAACGCCCTGGTCGAGGGCAAGAACGCCAGCGTGGTGCGCAAGTGGTTCGGCCACGACCACATCCCGCAGCACTTCGCGCCCCGGGTGAACGCCTTTTCCCGCGACGTGCTGACGCCGTACCTGAACCACCACCATCCCTGCCTGTTCGCCACCGAGGTCCGCGACGACAACGGCAAGGTGCGCCGCCGCTACCGCCGTCGGGACGTCGCGACGCCCTACGAGAAGCTCAAGTCGCTGCCGGACGCCGAGCGCTTCCCCGAGCCCGGCGTGACCTTCGCCGAACTCGACAAGGTCGCCCTCGCGATGTCCGACCTCGAGGCGAACCGCCGGGCGAACCGCGCCCGCGACGAGTTGCTGCGCACCATCGCCGAAGCCAACGTCTCGGCCGCGTGACGCTCTCCCGCAAGATCCCGTTGCCCGAATCGAGGACCGTGCTCGGCGCGCCGCCCGCCCGCTTCAGAAGCGGGCGGCGCGCTCCCGGCGTCGTCGCCCAGTTCATGGGAACCCACTCTCGAACGTGCCCGCGTGCGACCCGGGCATTGCCCCAAGCCCCGTGCGCCGCCTAGGATGCCAACACACTCGTACGTCCGAACCGGCAGGCCGCGCTCCCCCGCACCGGCGCCACGTTCAGGCTCACAATCTCATTGGAAAACGCTCCCCGGCTACGCGCACATCGCCCTGCCCCTCGGCGCGTACTGCGACGCACGCTCCCTGGCACAGTTCGCCACGCGCCTGATGTTCTCCGCGCTGGTCGGCAACGGCGACCTGCATGCGAAGAACTGGTCGCTGCCGTACCCGGCACGCGCGTCGGGAAGGGGCACGTTGTCGAACTCGTAGCGCGCAACGCGCAGGCGCCCATGCCGGAGGTGCCGTCCCACTTTGGATGCCGTGCCGGCCTCACCCGGCCCGCACCCTGCGAAACTTCCACTCCCCGTTCTGCTTGACGTAATCCTCGTGGTACCGCGCGGCCGTGCCCGGCCAGTTGCTGGCCGTCGTTCCGTCGCGCTGGGTCACGGCCGCGATGAGGTACCAGACGCCGTGCGCCCGATCCCCATCGACCTCGATCAGTGGGTTGGCAACGATGTGCTGTGCCCCGGCGACCCGCTTCGGGAATCCGGCAAAGAGCGCTCGAATCGCCTCTCGACCCTCAGCCCTTCCGACTCCTTCCCCGTCCCAGATGCCATCTTCCGTGAACAAGGACGCCATGGCGTCCGCATCGTAGTTTTCGTGGTCACAGATCTCGCAGTACCGGGCCTTGAGTTGCTTGATGGCTTCGATGTCCTCGAGCCGGGTGATGCGTTCCTGGAGTTCTGCCAATTCCATACGATGGTTCCTCTCGCGGGTCAGTGTTTGCGCTTCGGGCCAGGCTCCTACTCGTAGGGGTCGAAGAGGGGGGCGCCCTCGTCTCGTCGCGTAACGTCGCGGTATTCGCCTCGCGAGAGCCCGAGCACGCGCTTGAGTTCCGGATGACGCTCGAGCAGCTCGGACGATGGCCGGCGGGGCGAATTGGGAATGTAACTGTCCGCGTTGCGGCCCTGGATGTAGGGCCGGGTCCAGTTCTCATTGATCGAGATTCGGAGCCCCGGGCGGGTGCGCGGCAAGGCGGAGTGATACGTTCCCCCCTGCCAGATCACCACCGAGCCGGCCTTCCCCTCGAGACGCACGAGCGGATAGGGCGTGTTGGCGACGTCGGTGTCGTGGGGCAAGACCCTATGGCCGATGTGCTGGCTGGCGGGGACGAACAGGGTGGGGCCGTCGGCTTCGTCGACCTGGTCGGTCAGGATCCTCGTACAGTTCAACCGATGGCAGATCGGACCGGCGCCCATCGGGATGCCTTCCACGTCCTGGTCGACGTGCAGCGGCAGATTGTGGAACAGCGCGGACTCGTCGTCGGGGGCGTCGGCGGTCGGGCCTTTCAGGATGATCAGGTTGTTCCTGAGGACCGCGCCCTGGCCCAGCATCAGTCGGACCAGCGCCAGCTTCGGCGGGCTGATCGCCGCCTCGATGAACACCTCGTCCTCGTCGAAGAACGGATCGTAGAAGGCCGCGGTGAGCGTCGAGGTTCGAAAATCAATCGAGACGTCGTTCCTACGCTCGTAGGCGGCCAACGCCGCGTCCCGCAGACGCTCGATCCACGCATCGGTGATCCCGAGGTTCGCGGGTGAGACGACGGTGAAGCCGTAGGTCATCAACTCCACGGCGTTTTGGGCGAGTCCGTAGCGCTCGATGTCGGACATGATCGAATCGAGGCTCGGCATCGCTTGCCGTTGCGCAATGTTCATCAGCGTCCCTCTCTGATCCGGAAATGAAAGCGAGTCCAAGGACCTCTTGTGGCGACCGTCTTCGGCGTGGAGATGGCGGGCCAGTTGGAGGCTTGGATGCCGCTCAACGGGCGCTCGAACCTCTCTCCTAGAAGAAGGAGTAGGGCTCAAGATACGCCGGCTGGGGACCTTCGGACCCAAAGCCAGTCATGTCGTCCGCGCCGACCAGGAGCGCGAACTGCCTGTTGCGGCGCTCGAGCATCTCCTTCGGTACGGCACGCTGGAATTGCTCGACCGTCTTGAGAGAGCGGTTGAAGAACGTCGTGTTCATGGTGAGCCGCAGCCCGTCCGTCAGCTTGGGGTAGGCGCCGCCATGCCAGGTTGCACCCTTCCAGAAGATGAGCGAGCCCGCCGGCGCCTCCACCGGGACCATGTCCTTCAGGCCCTCACCCGGATAGGGCAGCCGACCGAGCCTGTGGCTGCCCGGCACCATCGCGATGGCTCCGTTCTCCTTCGAGTAGTCCGTCAGGAGGTACGCGCTGTTGGTCATGAGATTGCCGCCGTCCAGCAGCGTCCCGTCGGGCCAGCGGGGCGAATCCGAATGCAGTGCGTGGTCCTGCACGTCGGGATCGAGCTGTGAAGCGTCCTTCCACCTGACGAGCGCATCGAAGCTGGAGAGACGACCCTGCCCCTTCAGCGTGTGGTTGACCAGCGCCCCCAGGACCGGATTCTCGATCCACTCTTCGAATACCGGATCCTCGAACAGCAGATAGAAAATGAGGAAGAAACCGCCACCCGTCGCGAAGCCTGCGTACTTTCCGGCGTCGCCATTCTGATCGATGCTGTGCTTCACGCCGGTTCGCTCTTCCGCCAGTCGAAGCAGCGCATCCCGAACGCGCGCGGTGAACTCGGGTGGCGCCACGAGCTCTGGAGGGACGACCGTGTATCCACGGACCTCCAGCTCGAGAATGTGAGAGTCCAGGCCCAGCTCCCGGATGTGCGCCAAATGCGCGTCCGCATCATCCAGGGCCCCGGGCGTCACGAGGAACATCCCCGCTTGATTGCCGGCGACTTGCTTCAGGAGTTCCGGTTGCTCGGGCGGTGTGGGCGGACGTACTTCCGGCTGCGCCGCCGCCTCTGCTGACTGCGTCATCTCTAGCTCCGCGACGACCAATGGGTCTGCGCCAAGCTAGACCGGGTGTCGGTGGGCGTCAAGCGACGCGAGCTGCCGCTCCAAGGCAATGAAAAGTAGCCGCGCGTCGTTGATTGCCGGGGTGAGAGTCGTCGTGTGGGAGGTACCCCGAAGACACCTTGGAGCCGCGGCGGCCGCTACCCCGCGGGGGCGGCTCTTACACGTCTCATCCGAGCCCCACTGGCACCGCGACGGCAACCTGGTTGGCCACCTCCGTGTAGAGGTCGACATCCGTGTCCGGTGCACGGATGCTGACCAGAAGGGCGTAACGTGTGCTCCGGTTGACGCTGCCGAGCTTGTGCCTGAGCCGCCACCACCCCTGCGTCGGAAACACGGCGACGTTCGCGCGGTCCGCGAGGTCGACAGCCGGACCTCGCCAGACGTCGGAGTGGAGTGATCCCCTGTGCCGGTTTCGTATGCCGACGAGCCAGAATGGGTCCTCGGGGGCGGACGACGTCCCCTGCCCCTCAGCGGCCGCGTTGACGCGGGCCCGGAAGGATCGCGTGGCCTCGGTCGGGCGTTTCACATCGAAGCGCAACCCGTGGGACTCGTACCGGTAGCGGGAGTAACCGCGTTGCGAGGGATTCGGTTCGATGAAGTAGGACAGCGTGACTCGCATCTCCACTTCCTCATTCCCGAGGTCCTCAAGCACTTCCCGGGGCCAGGGAAGTTCATGAAGGTGCATGTCGCGGGTCGCCGGGCCCTTCCCCGTCTCCTTTTCGTATGGCTGCAGGCTGCCCTCGACGATCATCGTCAGCGAGTTGTCCACGGTCCACAACGCACGCTGCAGGTCAGGCACGCCGAACCCACAACGCCGGATCAGCTGCAAGTAAGCACTCTTCCCCGGGTCGTCACCTAGCAGGTACCGCGCCTTCATCGCCGGCGTCCACTCCGCCGAGTGCACGATCAACCCCCGGACCGTCTCTGGCCACAGCTCCGGATAGGCGGCCATCACCTGAGCCGCCATCCGCGAGGCCAGGGCTGTTGCGGCGCTGGTTGCGTTCACGGTCGAGAAGAGCCGCTCTGTGAGCCGGAAGTGGGTTGTAAGCAGACTCAGGCTTGCCATTCGCACGGCGCCGCGTCCATCGTCTGCCGCGTTGCCGCCCTCGAAGACGACGTCCGGTTTGAGTGGCCGTGGGCCGTCCCACGTCAGGCTCGTCGTACTGAACGGACTCAAATCGCCGGCATCCGCGATAGGGCGGTACGCCCCCGTGTTCGGCTCGGTGATGCGATCAAGGTTCGTGTACGCACCGACGGTCAGGGCGTTCCACGCCTGAGCGGGATCGTGGATACCGTCCGAGTCGTTCGTGATCGGATAACCCGCCCAGTCTTCGTTCTCCTCAACATTACCGGCCGCCACCACGAGCAGTCGCGGATTGCCGCCCTGCGCCTCGCTGTCAGACGCGAGCGCGTCCAACGTCGCAGACCACGCGGACGGTAGACCGCGGTCGCGGTTGGCCTTCGCGGTGACAGCCATGCCAAAGACACGTCGTCTGGAAGAGTCATCGATCTCGGGCCGCGAGACGGCTTCGGCTGTGAGATAGCCGTGGTGGCGAGGATCATCACCGTGGGCACCATCCCGGTCGAGGAGCTTGACGGACTCGAGCCGGTGATCGATGTCGATGCGATCTCCGCCCGCCAGAAGATCGGTGAGATTCCCGGCAATCGCGAGACCTGCCATCGCCGTCCCATGCCCATGATCGTCCTGCGGCCCCCAACCCGGTTCGACCGTGTGCAGATCGGTCGAGCCCAAGGCGGGTTCGATAAGCGGGTGTGCCCGATTGACACCAGTGTCCAGGAGGCAGACATAGGGCTGCTCCGCGCCTCCGTTGAAGGAAGCCCGCTCAAGCAGGTCGGCCATCCACTCAGTTTGCTCGGGGAGGGTGAGGGTGTCGAAGAACTCCGCTGTCTCTCTCACCCCCCGGAGCTCCGCGATGCTGTTCAGGAGGAGAAGAGACCGCTGGATCATGGCCAGACTGGTGCGCGCCACCAGGACGGTCCGCTCCGGGAACCGTACCTCTCCAGCTACGGTCTCCATCCCGACGGTCTGCGCGCGCTCCCGAAAGATCCCGACGGCCGCCTCGCGACCCTCGTTGGGAGAATGCGCAAGCCACACTTCACACCAGAACGGCTCCTCGGCCTCGGGCAGCTCCTGCCCTTCGTCCGTCCAGAGGGCTTCGACACTAGCGGCCCGGATGGCCCGGATCGTGTCGAGGAGCTTCTGGTTGTCTATGGGGTGGCCATTCTTGTTGCGCTTGTATCCGAGGTAGTCCTGGATCAGCTTCTCGAAGTGGTCGAGCTTGCCAGTCGGGACGAACACGTTCGCAAACGTAGTGTTGTCTCGCACTCGCACGTTTCGCAGCTCGATGCCCTTTCCTGCGTGCGGTAGCTTTTCGAACGCGAGCTCCAGGTCGGGGAAGCCCTCGAACTCGACCTGTATGCCGAGTCCTTCGACAGGTTCCTCAGCCTCGAGCGCGAGGCGCTCGGCTGCAGCGTGGACATCTGACAGCCCCGCCTGCAGCCTCGCGGCATGCTCGGGGCGGTCCTCTTGCGGAATGACCACACGGCTGCTGCCGCCCCCGCGGGAGCGGTACCGTTCGGTTTTCGTGACGCCTTCGAGGATGAAGTGTCGGCGGGTCTCCCCACCCCCATTCGCCATCTACGAGGACTCCTCCGGCAATCGGGCAGCGATGGCTTTGCGCTCTGCGAGCATGGCGCGAATGTCCGCCTCGACGCATTCCTCTTCCCGGCGGATCAGAACATCCTTCAGGACCTCGTCTGCGGCCCTCGTGATCTCGGCGTAGCTCAACGGGCAAGCTTCCTTGCCCAGAGCTTCCCAACAGACCTCCCGAGCAGCCCTGTTACTGAGCCGCATCTCGAGGAGCTTCGCGGCGCATTCCGCGTCCGGCAGGTCGTAGTGCAGGACGTCGTCGAAGCGGCGAAAGAGGGCGCGGTCCAGGATCGCCGGATGGTTGGTGGCGGCAATCACGAGGCTGCGGGACCTGTCCTGCTCGATCATCATGAGGAAGCTGTTGACGACGCGGCGTATCTCCCCGACGTCGTTGGCCAGGCCGCGGCCAGACCCGATGGCGTCGAACTCGTCAAACAGGTAGATGCCGCGCGTCCGGTCCGTGGCGTCGAAGATCTGCCTCAGCTTCGCGGCGGTTTCGCCCATGTACCGGGTGATCAGGCCATCGAGGCGCACCTGGAGCAGAGGCAGGCCGAGTTCGCCGGCGAGGACGGTTGCCGTCAGAGTCTTGCCCGTGCCCGGCGGGCCGACCAGAAGCAGCTTGCGCCTCGGCGAGAGCCCTTGCTCCAGGATGATCGTCGCCTCGCGCTGCTCGCGAATCACGCGTTCGATCTGGTTGGACAGCGTCGGATCGAGGATCAGGTCGCTCAGCCTAGCATTGGGTTGAGAGACCTGAAGGAGGTTCGCGAGTTCTCCTCGCGGCTTGCTGATCGAGACGAGGGAAGCGGCCCCACGGCGACGCTTCGCTTCGTCGATCGTCTCGCGCAGTTGCGTGGCGAGCTTGCCGTGGCCCAGCCGGGCTTCGTGGGCAGCCACCTGCATCGCGACCGACAGGAACCGGTCGTCGTCACCGTCGACGTATGACTGCAGCAGCGCCTTGAGTTGGCTCGCGCTTGCCATCAGGCTCCCGTCGAGTGTGAGGGGGTGATCAGCAGAGAAGGCTCGACGCACTCGCCGCAACCGCGCGCTGCGACAGCCCACGACGCAGGCCGCAAATCGGCGATGTTCGGCATCCAACGTCTCCCCTAGCAGCCGGGAAGCAGTATCGCACCCGGCAGGATCGGATTCGAGCCTCGGCGTTCCTCGGCCTGTATTCAAGGCGCTCAGGACCGAAGGGCGGACATTGCGTGTGGCGCCCGGCGAGTCCTGACGCCGCGCAGACACGGCCCCTTCAGCCGGCCCGCTGCAACGCAAACCCCACCCGTTCCATCCTGAAATGGGGCGAGAATCCCAGGAACTCCCCCCACCCGATGTCCGCCATCAGTGCATCGCCCCGCTCCCGGTCCGTCCCAGACAAACACTCGTAAGCCTCCCGCACCCGCTGCGCCTTCCACGCCGAGAACACCGTACAGAAGCGCCTGTACGTCTCGCCGAAGAGTTCGATCTCCGGCGTCAGGCCCTGCTCCACTTCCTCCCCCGGCGCGGCTGCCGCGAGCACGGGCTGTGCGAGCTGCTCGACGCTTGTCGCATACGCGGCGCCGATCGGTCCGATGTAGCGCAGGTACGCGAGAAACGGTTCCGTCAGGCCGAGCTCTCCCTCTGCCGGCATGCCGTACGCCGCATGCATGTTGTCCAGGAAGTAGCAGAGGTTGGCCGCCTTCGTCTTCAGATGGGCCTGCGCGGTGCCGTGATCCCGGTACTGGTGTGGGTAGTAGGCCGCGTAGAGGCAGCAGTCCGCGAGGCTCGGGCGCGGCCCGAATGCGAACTGCCGGGGGCCGACCGCCCGGTCCAGGAGTTCGGTCGCCTCCTCGAACAGTCGCTGGACGAGGCGCTGTCCCGGCTCGTTGTCCAGCCCGATGGCCGGGAGATAGCTCTGCATGCGTTCCGCCACCGCATCGCCGTTCGCCCAGATGTCCTCCGCGTCGCCCTGCCCGAAGAACCGGTTGAACTCCGCGATGACGAAGCGCCTGGCGTCGGGGTCGTTCCAGCGCGTCTGCATGGCGGTGACGACCCAGAGCTCGTCCACGAAGAACTCCACGATCCTCGAGACCAGCATCAGGACCGGGTCCTTCGGGAACACGGGCCGCTCGGCGTGCCGCTGCTCGAGGGCATCGATGATGACCGTGGTGTCCTGGAGGATCTCGCCCTCGTCGCTCTCCAGGACCGGGAAGACCGTGCGCCCCACGGCCGGGGCGATCCGGTCTCGGTAGGTCGCGGGCTCGTAGACCTCGACGAAGGGGATGCGTTTGTAGCCCAGGCAGGCGCGCGTCTTCGCGGAGTAGTAGGAGACCATTGGGGCGTAGTGGGTGTACATGGAAGGGACTCCCTTGTGCGCCGGCGCGTGGCGACGCCGACGTTTCAGCGGGATGGTACTACCCGGACCCTCGCGGTCGCTCTGCGGGGCGAAATGAGACGGGACGAGCCCGGCCATCGGACGCCGACGAGAGCGGATGGCGACCGCGTGCTAAGTTGGGCGCCTTGGCGCTCTGAAGGCGAGCTTGATGGCCAACAACCGAGCACCTGCGACCGCGGCAAGCGTGTTGATGGAGCAGCTTGCCAAGCTCTATGCCTCGAGGGGGTCGGACGACTTCGCGATTCGACGAGTCGAGAACGCCGCGAGGGCGCTTATGGATGCCGATCCAGCATCGGCTCACACGGCGCTAGGCGGCGCGGCAGCTCTGCGGGGCGATGCCGGCGCGGCGCGGGACCACCATCGCATCGCCCTCCAACTCGCCGACAACGAGACCACGCGATTCAACTATGCCGTTTCCTTATCGGTGCTGGAAGAAACGGAGGAGGCTCTCGGCGTTGCGGTAGCCGCTCTGGAGCGGTTTCCCGACGACCTAGACTTGCTCGGGCAAGCCACAACGACGGCTTTGGAATCCGGCCACTTTCGCAGGGCGCGAGCGCTCTGCAACCGCTGGGATGCCATGGTCCCTGACCGCGTCCACGAACACTCCGGTCTCGCACAAAGGCTGGCCGACGCAGTGGACGCCGGGACGATAGCCGAGGATGCCGTTCGGAGTCTGCTCGACGTCGCCAATGAGGTACAACGCGATGCCCGAGTCCGCTCGGTGGGGAACCGAATTGGCACCCTAGGCGGCACCGGTGCCTCTGGAACGGACCAAACAGATGGCACCCCGTCCTACCTCTATCTGCGCCAACTACACGCCGAACCGTCGCTCGCGTCAGACCTGAATGAGCGGCTCGCGAGCCGCGTCGCCGACCGTTCCGACTTGCTGGAGAATCCGGGATCCACTTTCACCGTCGGCTTCGTGGGGACATCATCCGATGGCAGTAAACCCTGACGCACTGCTGACGGCGGCCGAGGTAATCGGACGGGGGCATGAGGAGCTAGACTGGCGTAACGCGGCAAGTCGCGCCTACTACGCTGCCTTCCACAGATCCCGCTTCCTGATCGAAGAGCAGGGTCTCCAGCCAATCCAGAGCCATAGTGCGCATCTTGACGTCATCGAGGCGTTGAAGGACAGGGCCAACTCGGGCGACCTTAAGAGCGTTGGGTACATGCTCGACTTCTGCCGCAAGCTCCGGATCGTCGCGGACTACGAAATCCAGGCGGCGTTTCCGAAGGGCGACGCTGACACCGCTCTTGAGCAGGCCCGCAGAGTCTTGGCCAAAGCGGCGGCGATGCGATAGCGGCACAGGCGGCTCCGCCCGCGGGAAACGCGTGTCGGCCCCATCAGGCGGAACGCGACGAAGGCCCCATCGCGGACGCCGAATCCCCTACCTGAACGCCGGCAACACCTCCGCCACAAACCGCTTCGCCAACGCCGCGATCTCCGGCCGTGGCATCGCCAGATCCGGCCCGCCCGCCAGAATGAACCGGTCCACGCCGAGTTCCGCGAGTTGCGCGAGCCGGTCGATGCAGTAGGAGGGCGGTCCGTAGATGCCGAACTCGTGGGCGAAGTCGCTGGTGATGAAGTCCGCCCCGTGCGCGCCGTGTTGCTTCATGTTGTAGGAGGCGTGGACCCTCGCGAGGATCTCCCGGGCCTCGTCCGAGACGGGGCCGATTACCTTGCCGTGCATGGCCGCGAACCGCGCCTGGCTCGTAATGGCCGGGGCCGCGAGCTTGCGGGCCAGCTCGCCGTCGTCGTGGACGACCAGGTTGACGTATGCGGCGACGGGGATGTCCCCCTGCATCCCCGCATTCCGCCGGGCCTTGCGCGCAAGTTCCATGCCCCACGCGATCCGCTTCGCGCTGGCGCCCAGCATCAGGTCGATCCGGTCCGCGAGCCGCGCGGCGATCGCGATGACCCGGGGACCGGTGGCCGCCACGCCCACCGGCACCTTGGGGAAGTCCTGCAACCACTGAATGCGGCTCGCGTCGGGCGTGTCCGCCAGGTGGAGCTTGTCCACGTCCGCGTCCGACGGGAAATCGACCGCTTCGCCGCGCAGGTAGGACTGGAGATCCGACAGATACTGCTCGAACGCCCTCGCCGGCGTAGGCGCGTAGCCCAGGTGGGCAAGGGCCGAGTCGCCGCGGCCGATGCCGAGATAGGCGCGGCCGTTGCTGACGACCTGCAACGTGGAGAAGGCGGACGCGGCGACTGCGGCGTGCCGCGTCATGGGGTTGGTGACGCCGGTGCCCAAGCCGAGGCGAGTCGTCTCCTTGGCGGCGGCGGTGAGGCTCACGAGGGCTTCGGGGGCGAGGTTCTGGGTGTCGAAGAAGAGGAGGCCGTCGAAGCCCGCGTCCTCGTAGCGGCGGGCGAAGGAGAAGGTGCCGTCTATGGGCGCGGAGGGCTGCTGCCAGTAGTGGGTGGGGCGGGCGAGCCAGAATTCCGTGTTGGGCATGGGGTGCCTATTCCGGCCGTCCCGGCACCGGCGAGTGTTCCGCCATCGCCGTAGCTGTCAATCGACAGCGCTCGCTATGGACGACCGCCGAGCCGCCAAGAAGGCCGAGCGCGCCCACGCCGCCTGCTCGCCCGCGAAGCTGAGCACCAGCCACGTGCACGGTCCGACCCCGAAACGCCGCAGCAGGAACGTCGCTGCCATCACCAGGGTGAGCAGGCCATCCGCATTTCTCCTCGTCGGCGGGCGCACGCGGAAATCGATTTCCCATCTCCGCGTGAAGGTCCCGCGCCAAGATTGCGGCCGTCTCGACCGTCCCGATCTGGCCCCGAGAGCCGACAAACCCACCGCCATGCGCTACCATCAGCGCAAGACGCCGCGCGCCGGCGTCCCCGTGCGGCCGAACCCCGAAAAGCGGACGGAGACCCGACCTTGAGCTTTGAGTCCATCGACGCACTTCAACGAACCCTCGCCGATACCGTCTTCCAATACGCCACCGACCGAAAGAAGGCTGCCGGTCGCGCCTTGGGTACGCTCGTCGAAATGCTCACGTACTGCACGCTTCGAGCCTGGGGGCTCTGCGACCACATGGTCATCGAGCGCAGAATCCCGGAATTCGCCAATCCCGACATCCTACACAACGTCGAGTTCTCCCTTCACCACGTCAACTCCAAGCACAAAATCCAGATCAGTCCAGTGCCTCTACCACTGACGCCCGCAAAACTCAAGCGTCGCCTTCCTTTCTTGGCCGAAACCCAAGTGAAATCCACACAACTCCTAACGTCCGACTACATTAAACGTAACGCTACCTTACTCGCCGAACCAGATTCAGGCCCCATCATAGCTAACATCAGCACCCTAAGGGAGTCTCGATGTACGCTGTCCGTCTGCGAGCTCTCCACCGACCCATTCGCTATACTGGAGTGTAAGCGAGTGGGCGTAGAGGAGGGAATGAAAAAAGGGCCGCAAACCATCGAAAAAGCAAAGCAAGGGGGCCTATGTTGCCAGATCTGTTTCCTCCCTCCAAAAGGTCCGGTTACGAAACGGCGAGTTCTTCGGGCTAATTGAACAACCCGACGGCTCCTTCAAGACTGGCCGGTACGTCGAGCTTCTCAATGACGTAATAGAGGCACCGCCATCAGAACGGCTTCCGTCCGGATTCATACTCACTGTCGGCGTCGTTAGCAACCACGGAAACTGGTTTACATCTGGGGATCAAAACAAGGAACTGCGCGTATTGGCACAGTCGTACGATTGGTTATTATTTCTTACGGACCACGGACTCGCCACTTTCATCCAGGACGTACTCCTTAACCCACCGCATCAGTTACGCGCCGCCAGCGACGCGTTCCTAGCAAGCTACTCCGGTGAGCGTGGCTCAAAGCGGGCGGCTAATAGGTTTACGAAGGTCCGAATAGACTCTCGCGCTGACGCGGCACTCCAGGACTACTTTGCTAACAACAGGACCGAGGTGGAGTCTTGGTTTAACGTCATTTCCCCTCGACGACGCACCCTTTCAACTCTACGGTCAAACCTACAGAAGCTAGCTCGCAGGCGAACCGCGGGGGCACCTTTAGGATGACTGCGGGACGAAACAGCTCGGAATCCCTAAGCCAGCATTGGTGCACACCACCGAAGTATGGCGACGCTGTACGAGAGTTTTTCCGCGGCCCCCCTATGCTTGACCCCTGCTCCAACGGCCACTCGATCATCGGCGCAACCGTAGAGTACGCCCTACCAGACGTCGATGGGTTAACCGCATCTTGGAACTACCGAACGATATTCGTGAATCCTCCTTACGGCCGTGATAGGCAGCGTAACTCCTCCATACGAGATTGGCTTCGGAAATGCTCCGAAGCAAACCGTCACCATGCCTCAGAGGTACTCGCCCTAGTTCCCGTCGCCACGAACACTCGTCATTGGAAGGATCACGTCTTTGGAGTAGCAACGGCAGTTACATTTTTGTACGACACACGGCTTCGTTTCCTTGAGAACGGTATCGACGCTGGCAAGGGTGCACCAATGTCATGCGCCATGGTTTACTGGGGAACACAATATGAGCGTTTTGAGTCGACGTTTATTCGCTTTGGTGCCGTTACAGATCTTCGTCACCTTCAAGGGCGAACAATCGGAACCCACGAGCTGCCCCTTCTGGAGTCATCGACCCCTTAAGGCCAAGCCGACCGATGTAAGGGCTCAGGAATGAGCATTCAAACTGCCGGAGCGTCCGCTACCCTCACGCGGCCCTACGTCCGTGCGATCGGTAACAGGAGCATAAACGGAGGGCTGGAGCGCGTCCGGCCAACATCGAGCCCTCGCCTCCAGACGCCGCCTTCCGACAACCACGGCGGCTGGTGAACGCTACCGTCAGCTCGCGTATGTATGGAATCGACCTGTTCGCCGGCGCGGGCGGAATGAGCTTGGGAGCTTCGTTGGCTGGCCTTGAAGTGCTTGCTGCCATCGAGATCGACAAGCACGCCGCCGATACGTACCGTTTAAATAATCCCCAGACGAAAGTGATCAATCTCGACCTTCGTAAGTTATCGAGAAACGACATCCTGACGCTACGTCCTCGGGACGCCCCTTTGGTGGTTTTCGGCGGCCCCCCATGTCAAGGGTTCTCCTACTCAAACCCTCGGCATCGCAAGAGGTCAAACGCCACCAACTGGCTATGCTATGAGTTCCTCCGTTATGTCGACGTGCTCCAGCCCGAGTGGATTGTTTTCGAGAACGTCCCCGGTTTCCGCGACACCGCAAATGGATTTTTTCTTCGACAGCTAAAGACGGTGTTAAAGCGCGGCCGGTATCACGTCGTTGATGGTAAGCTAAACGCCGTACATTTCGCCGTGCCACAGAATCGGCGCCGATACTTCTTGATCGCAAGCCGGAAATACCGTAATCCGAGATTGCCAAACGGTACCACAAAACCGTTTGTCACGGTTGCCGAAGCCATTTCCGACCTGCCTTCACTCTCCAACGGCCACCGCGACGACCCCATGCCATATGGCCTATCTGTACCGTCATCCTATGCGCGCAAACTTCGCGCCGATGGGTCCAGTTGCCATAACCACTTAGTCACCAGAAACAGTACGCTGATCGTCGAGCGATACAAACACATTCCGCCAGGAGGAAACTGGGAGGCCATCCCCGACGAGCTCATGTTGAACTACACGGATCGTCATCGATGCCATACCGGCATATATCATCGACTACAATGGGATGAGCCGGCTATCGTAATTGGCAACTACCGGAAGAACATGCTCGTTCATCCCACTGAACACCGCGGCCTATCGGTCCGTGAAGCGGCACGCCTACAGTCGTTTCCCGACTCCTACCGCTTTGTCGGCTCCATCGGCTTTCAACAACAGCAAGTCGCGAACGCGTTGCCGCCGAATCTTGCGCGAGCCGTCTTCGAACAGATTTTTCAAATGGTCTGAATGCCCTCTAGGGCAAGGATCACCCAACCTTAACAGCACCTTCATATCGCCGGCCTATACCGTGGGAGTACTCTTCGTTAAACTGATTTGATGGCGTATAGACGAGCGCCGTGTTCTCTGTGCGCATGTGTATCTCGAAAAGCGCAATCGCCGTCATCTTCGGCCCAAGCGATGCCATGACCGTATTATGCGTGTCCTTTACCCGCTGAAGCGCCGACTCTACTGCTTGTCGCCCTCTATCATCGGCGAACGCATCCACCTCGAAAATGTGACAATCATAACTTTTTGACAAGGCCTTGCGATAATCTGCCATTGTCGCCTGATTCTTCTCGAAGGGCGAGTCTACTTGCACGCCAAATAACAGCTTGTCCGGCTCAAGCCAGCTCACGAGGCGTCGAGCCCGATCTGGATCGAAGCCGACCGTGATGAGCAAGGCGGTCTTGGCGTCCGGTCTTGATACGCCCGACAGCTTATAGACGAGTCGCGGTGCCCGCGGGTCCCGAGAAAGCCAATCACTCGCATAGCTAGCAGGGCTATGGTAGACATATCGAACTGGTTCCACGTTCTCTCGGAAAACCCATAGAAGGTACCAGATAATCTCCCGTGGCATCGTCGAGATATCTAGCATTACCTCACCGTCTAAAGCGGCCATCTCGGTCCTAATGATGTCAACAACAGCAAGCCAGTTTGCCGACGGAAAGCCGACTCGAAGACTTTCGCTCCTATATGCTATTCGGAGCCTCGCACAGTCCCCTTCTACCGCTGCTCGTGCTGATTTGGTGCGATCCGAGTACTCGTCCAAATAGAAAACCAGTAGCCGCCCAAAGCCCCCTTCCTTTAGACTCAACCTTGTCCCCAGTACGAAGCGTTCCTCCCAGCTCGCAAAGGTGACCAGTACGTTACTCATCTAGCAGATCTCCTTGCTCAGCCGCGGCGTCCTGCGGCAGCTTACCAATCTTGGCAGCCGTCCAAAGTGCGTCCGCTCGTAGCGATACCCTCGCGTGTTGACCCACGGGGTCCAGCCCCCGAATCGGCCAGAGTATTCGGTTTGGTACGTAATACTGTTCCCGTCCCCCGTCGTCCTTGGCAGGTCCCCTACGAAAATAGACCAGCTGGGCTTTTCGCAGGATCTTCAGAAGCCGCTCCACGTTCTCCATTTCCGGCGCATCACGATTTGACACCGTGAATGAGATCGCCCTCGGCTCGGATTGGTGATGGTGTAATCTCCAACGAAGATGAACCGCCAGCGCATCAAGAAGGCGAAACGCGTCAGCACCGTCTTCAAGGCTGCATTCATCAATATCGCGCGACAGTTCCGTTTCGAGCCAATCCCACCTCCTTTCGCTCAACCTCAATATGATCTCTGTCTGGATGCTTGGTTCAATCGAACGAAGCTCCGGCGCTCCCTTTCCTCCCTCCAGCGTAAAGTCCGTCCTCGAGATCGCTTGATCGAACATCCAGTAACACGGCTCCAATAGGTTGCGCACCACTCCCGTCGAAAGGTAGACAATCGTCTCGAAGCCCGAATACGGAGGCCGATTAGCTTTGCTCGACAGCTCCCTGAAGTAGCGCGCCCGTGCGTACTTGTATACGAAATCCGATACCTGTTTCTGCTTTTTATACCTTTGTTCAGCCTCCACCTGGGTTTCTTCGCGGCTGCGTTGGAGCGCCGCACCCATGGTAGCGTTTTCCGGGAAGAAGTCTTCTGGGTCGACATCAATGCGGGTTCTCTGCAGGCGTTTCTTGACCAGCGTGTGGGCGTACTTGTAGAACACCGATGGCGAGGGTAGCAGTCTTCTAGGTCGTGGAGTCCACCAGCGTCGCTAGCTTGCGCACACCGCCACCGTCCGCCCTCACCTTCGCCTCTTCCGCAACTCCTCCAACGTCCTCTGCCTCCCAGCCGCCTCCGCCAACTGCGCCGTGGCCAACGAGAAGTTGAAGTCCGCCGCCTGCTCCGAGATCGCCCGCTCCGCCTGCTCCTGGGCCTCCAGCGCCGCGGCCTCGTCAATGTCGTCCGCATGCAGCGCCGTGTCCGCCAGCACCGTCACCACGCTCGGCTGCACTTCCAGGAAGCCGCCGGAGGCGAAGAACACCTCCTCCTCCCCGTTCTCGAACTGCAGCCGCACCGGCCCGGGCTTGATCCCGGTCAAGAGCGGCGCGTGGCCGGGCAGGATCCCAAGCTCTCCCAGCGTCCCCGTCGCGATCACCATCGTCACGGGTCCAGAGAAGATCTCCTTCTCCGCGCTCACGATGTCGCAGTGCATGGTGGTGGCCATGGCCCTAGTGTCCTCGCGTAGCGTTCATGGGGGCGGTCTCGGTTCGGGTCTCCCCTCCGGTGGTTGCCATTTAGCGTGCCCGCGACGGCGCCTTAGCTCAACGTCTTCGCCTTCTCCCGGGCGTCCTCGATGGTGCCTACCATGTAGAACGCTTGCTGCGGCAGGTCGTCCGCGTCGCCGTCGAGGATGGCCTTGAAGCTGCGCACGGTGTCCTCGCGGGAGACGTACTTGCCTTCCTTGCCGGTGAACTGCTCGGCCACGAACATCGGCTGCGAGAAGAACTGCTGCATCTTCCGGGCGCGGTAGACGAGGGACTTGTCCTCCTCGGAGAGTTCGTCCATGCCGAGGATGGCGATGATGTCGCGCAGTTCCTGGTAGCGCTGCAGGGTCTCCTGCACGCCGCGCGCGGTGTCGTAGTGCTCCTGGCCGACGATGTTCGCGTCAAGCTGGCGGGAGCTGGAGTCGAGCGGGTCCACCGCCGGGTAGATGCCGAGGTCCGTGATGGCGCGGGAAAGGGTCACGGTGGAATCGAGGTGCGCGAACGTGGTGGCCGGGGACGGGTCCGTGAGGTCGTCCGCAGGGACGTAGATGGCCTGTACCGAGGTGATGGAGCCAGTCTTGGTGGTGGTGATGCGCTCCTGGAGGGTGCCCATCTCCTCCGCCAGGTTGGGCTGGTAGCCCACGGCGGAGGGCATGCGGCCGAGCAGCGCCGAGACTTCGGTGCCCGCCAGGGTGTAGCGGTAGATGTTGTCGATGAAGAGCAGCACGTCGCGGCCTTCGTCGCGGAACTGCTCGGCGAGGGTGAGGCCGGTAAGGCCGACGCGCAGGCGGTTGCCGGGGGGCTCGTTCATCTGGCCGAACACGAGGGAGATCTTGTCGAGCACGCCCGCGTCCGTCATCTCGTAGTAGAAGTCGTTGCCCTCACGGGTGCGCTCGCCGACGCCGGCGAACACGGAGAGGCCCGCGTGCTCGATGGCGATGTTGCGGATGAGCTCGAGCATGGTGACGGTCTTGCCGACGCCCGCGCCGCCGAAGAGGCCGACCTTGCCGCCCTTCGCCATCGGGCAGATGAGGTCGATCACCTTGACGCCCGTATCGAGCAGCTCCACGCCGCCGGTCTGGTCCTCGAAGGACGGGGCCTTGCGGTGGATGGGCATGGTGGCCCGGGCGTTGATGGGGCCCTTCTCGTCGATGGCGTCGCCGAGCACGTTCATGATGCGCCCGAGGGTCTCCTCGCCCACCGGCACGGCGATGGGTTGGCCGGTGTTGATCACGTCGAGGCCCCGCGAGAGGCCTTCGGAGGAGCCCATCGCGATGGCGCGCACGACGCCGTCGCCGAGCTGCTGCTGGACTTCGAGCGTGAGCCCGCTGTCCGTCACCTTCAGGGCGTCGTAGACCTTGGGGACGCTGTCGCGCTCGAACTCGACGTCGATGACGGCCCCGATGACCGAGACAATGCTGCCATTGCTCATTTGCTGACTTTCCTCTGCTTGTCCAGTGCGCCTCGATGCGTCGTCGTGCGCCGCTTCACACCGCGGCCGCGCCGCCGACGATCTCGGCGATTTCCTGCGTGATCGACGCCTGCCGCGCGTTGTTGTAGAGCAGCGTCAGCTCGCCGATCAGTTCTTCCGCGTTCTCCGTCGCGCTCTTCATGGCGATCATCTTGGCCGCCTGCTCGCAGGCGGTGTTCTCGATGACGGCGTGGTAGACCTGCGCCTCGATGAAGCGCGTCACGAGCCCGTCGACCAAGTCCTTCGCGTCGGGCTCGTAGAGATAGTCCCAGCGGTGCTGCATCGCGGTGTCGTCGCTCGCGTCGAGCGGCAGGAGCTGCCGGATGGTGGGGCGCTGGGTCATGGTGTTGACGAAGTCGTTCGAGATGATGTCGAGGCGGTCGATGCGGCCTTCCGCATAGGCATCGAGAACGACCTTCACGCCGCCGATCAGGTCCTCCAGCACCGGTTGCTCGCCCACCTCGTTGAGCGCGGCGATGACGTTGCCGCCGAAGGCGCGGAAGAAGGCCGCCGCCTTGTTGCCGACGAGCATGAGGTCGATCTCGACGCCCTTGCCGCTCCACTGGGCCATGTTGCGCACGAGTTCGCGGAACAGGTTGGAGTTGAGGCCGCCGCAGAGGCCCTTGTCGGTGGAGACCACGATGTAGCCCAGGCGCTGGACCTCGCGCTCCGTCATGTAGACGTGCTTGTACTCGGGGTTCGAGTTCGCCAGGTGGCTGATCACCTGGCGGATGCGCTGGGTGTAGGGGCGCCCTTCGTTCATGCGCTCCTGGGTGCGGCGCATCTTGCTCGCCGCGACGAGCTGCATGGCGCTCGTGATCTTCTGCGTGTTCTCCACGCTGCCGATCTTCTTGAGGATTTCCCTGCCGACGGCCATGGGGTGCTTCCGTTACGTCCTCTTCTTCGACGCTGCTACGCGTAGCTGTGGGTGGATTTGAACTGATCGAGGGTCTGCTTCATGAACGCCTCGATGTCGTCGTCGTAGGCACCGGTCTCGGTGATCTGGGCCATCCAGTCGCCGTGCTCGGAGTTCATGTAGGCGAGGAGGTCCCGCTCGAAATCGAGCACGCGCTCGACGGGCACGTCCTCCAGATACCCCTCGTTCGCCGCGAAGAGCGAGACGCCCATCTCGGCGACGGTCATCGGCGCGTACTGGGGCTGCTTCATCAGCTCCTCCACGCGGGCGCCGTGTTCGAGCTGGCGGCGGGTGGCTTCGTCGAGGTCCGACGCGAACTGCGAGAAGGCCGCGAGTTCGCGGAACTGGGCGAGGGCCATCTTCACGCCGCCGGAGATCTTTTTCATGAACGGCACCTGCGCGGAGCCGCCCACCCGGGAGACGGAGATGCCGGGGCTCATGGCGGGGCGGATGCCGGAGTTGAAGCGGTCGGTCTCCAGGAAGATCTGCCCGTCGGTGATGGAGATCACGTTGGTGGGCACGAAGGCGGAGACGTCCCCGGCCTGGGTCTCGATGATCGGGAGCGCCGTCAGGGAGCCGGTCTGGCCCTTCACCTCGCCATTCGTCACCTGTTCGACGTATTCGGCGTTCACGCGGGCGGCGCGCTCCAAGAGCCGCGAGTGCAGGTAGAAGACGTCGCCTGGGTAGGCTTCGCGGCCCGGCGGGCGGCGCAAGAGGAGGGAGATCTGGCGGTAGGCCCAGGCCTGCTTCGTGAGGTCGTCGTAGATGACGAGGGCGTCCTGGCCGGTGTCGCGGAAGTATTCGCCCATCGTGCAGCCCGAGTACGCGGAGATGTACTGCATGGGCGCCGGGGTGGAGGCGCTGGCGGCGACGACGATGGTGTGGTCCATCGCGCCGTTCTCCTCGAAGGTGCGCACGATGTTGGCGATGGTGGACATCTTCTGGCCGATGGCCACGTAGATGCACTTGATGCCGCTGTCCTTCTGGTTGATGACGGCGTCCACCGCGATGGCGGTCTTGCCGATCTGGCGGTCGCCAATGATCAACTCGCGCTGGCCGCGGCCGATCGGGACCATCGCGTCGATGCACTTCATGCCCATCTGCACGGGCTGGCTGACGGATTGGCGGGCGATGACGCCGGGGGCGACCTTCTCGATGGGCTCGGTGCGTTCCGCGTCGATGGGGCCCTTGCCGTCCAAGGGGTTGCCGAGGGCGTCCACGACGCGGCCGAGGAGCCCCGGGCCGACGGGGACTTCCAGGATGCGCTCGGTGCAGCGGGCGGTCATGCCTTCGGAGAGGCCTTCGTAGTCCCCGAGCACCACCACGCCGACGGAATCCCGTTCGAGGTTGAGCGCCATGCCGAACACGCCGCCCGGAAACTCGATCATCTCGCCGTAGCGGGCCGCGGCGAGGCCGTGGATGCGCACGATGCCGTCCGACACGCCGACGATGGAGCCTTCGTTGCGCGGCTGCGACGCCACGTCGAGGCTCTCGATGCGGTGCTTGATGATGTCGCTGATTTCGGAGGGATTCAGTTGCTGCTGCTGCATTCGTCTTTCCTCGATTCAGTTCGGGCTCGCTGCCTGCGGAGGGTCAGGTCCGGGTGAGGGATTCCGCGAGCTTGTCGAGCTTGCCGCGCACCGAGCCGTCGACCACGGTGTCGCCGGCGCGCACGATGGCGCCGCCGATGAGCGTCTCGTCCACGACGGTGGAGACTTCGATGTCGCGCTCGTGGCGGCGCTTGAGGGCGTCGGTGAAGCTCGCGAGTTCGGTTTCCGTCAGGGGCACGGCGCTCGCGATCTCCACGTCGAGCACGCGCTCCGCCTCGGCCTTCAACGCGTCGAACTGCGCGCCGATTTCCGGCAGGAGCGGCAGGCGCTTGTTGTCCGCGAGCGCGTGCAGGAAACGGCGGCCAGCGTCGTCAAGTTCATCCCGCACCAGTTCGATGAGTTGGTGCGCCTTGGCGGCGTCCGGGACGGCGGGGGATTCGATCATGGCCTCCACGGCCGGTTCCGCCACCGCGGCCGCCGCGAGCGAGAGCATGCGCGACCAGCGATCCAACGCGTCGCGCTGGGACGCGAGGTCGAAGACGGCGTTCGCGTAGGGGCGCGCGAGGGTGGCGAGTTCGGCCATGGGCGGCTAGAGCTCCGCCGCCAGCCGGTTCAGGAGTTCGCCGTGGCGGTCGCGGTCGATATCCGCCTCGAGGATGCGTTCCGCACCCTGCACGGCCAGCGCCGCCACCTCACCACGCAGCGTTTCGCGGGCGCGGTTGACCTCCTGCTCGATCTCGGCGCTCGCCGCTTCCTTCAGGCGGTCGCCCTCGTCGCGGGCGTCTTGCTTCGCCTGTTCGATCATCTGCGTGGCCTGGCCGCGCGCCTGATCGATGATGCGCTGGGCCTCCGCCTGCGCTTCCTTGATCTGCTCGGCGACTTGCTCGCGGGCGCTCTCGCGGTCCTTCTCCGCCTCCTCGCCGGCGGCGAGGCCCTCGGCGATGGTCTTCTGGCGTTCCCGCATCGCCTCGATCAGGAACGGCCAGATGAACTTGTAGCAGAACCACACGAACACGATGAACGTGATCGTCTGGCCCAGGAGCGTCATGTTGATGTCCATCGACTACCTCTTTCGCTGCCGCTTGCCCTGTGCGTTGCCGGGGGAAGGGCGTGCCGCCGTCAGCCGCCGACCGCGAAGATGACGTACAGGCCGATGCCGACCGCGATCATGGGCACGGCGTCGACCAGGCCCAGCACGATGAAGAGCTGCGTGCGGAGCATCGGCAGGAGTTCCGGCTGGCGCGCCACGCCTTCGAGGAACTTGCCCCCGAGGACGCCCACGCCCACCGCCGCGCCGACGGCGCCGAGGCCCATCATCAGGCCACCGGCCACATACAAGAGAACTGCTAGTTCCACGGTTCGTTCACTCCTCTTTTTTCTCTGCCGAAGTCTCTGCCGAGAGTTTCTCTGCCGAAGGTTAGTGCTCTTCCTCCACGTCGTACGCCTGGGCCAGGTAGACCACGGTCAGCACGGCGAAGATGAACGCCTGGAGAATGATGATCAGCACATGGAATACCGCCCAGGCCCATTGCAGTATTCCGCCGAAGATTCCGATGGCCCACCCCACATACATGAGGGCGATCAGGATGAAAATCATCTCCCCCGCGTAGAGGTTGCCGAAGAGGCGCAGGCCGAGCGACAGGGGCTTGGCGAGCAGGGTGACCGATTCCAGGATGAAGTTGACCGGGGCAAGGATCTTGGGGAAGGGGTGGAAGGCGAGCTCCCCCAGGAAGCCGCCGGCGCCCTTCTGCCGGATGCTGTAGAAGAGGATGAGGGCGAAGACGGCGAGCGCCATGCCCATCGTGACGTTCGGGTCCGTTGTCGGGACGATCTTCATGTACTCGATGCCGAGGACGTACGCGAGCTGCGGGATCCAGTCCACGGGGACGAGGTCCATCAGGTTCATCAGGAACACCCACACGAAGATGGTGAGGGCAAGGGGCGCAATGATCGCGTTCTGGTGGCTGAAGATGGAGCGGACCGTGTCGTCGATGAACTCAACGAGCATCTCGACGGCGTTCTGGAGTGCGCCGGGGACGCCCGCCGTCGCCCGTCTCGCGGCGATGCGGAGGATGAGGCAGAAGACGATGCCGAGGCCGATCGACCAGCCCATCGAATCCACGTTGATGGCCATGAAGCCCATGGACGCGCCGTCCGCGCAGGGGGCGAACTGCCACGACCCGTCCGAGCACTGACCGTACGTCAGGTTCGTCAGGTGGTGCTGGATGTATTCGCCTGAGCTTTCCGCCATGTCTCGTCTGCCGGCCTGTCGCCGCCGTACCGTCTTGCGCGTCTTCCCGCGGCTTTACGCGCCTTTGCCTGTCCTGCCTTACCGACCTCTGCCCGGCGTCACGAGCGGGGCCACCGCCTGCGCGAGCAACGTGGCCGTCAGCGCCGCGAAGAACCCGAAGGGCTCCACCGGCACGAACCGGAAGACCGCGACCAAGAGGAGCGCGGTCAGGGCCCACTTGCCCACGCCGCGCCCCAGCAACCTACGGGCCTCGGTCAGCCGCTCGGCCTCTCCTTCCGGGACCGCCCGCCGCACCGCGCCCACGGCGAAGTACGCGTTCGGCAACACGACCGCGAGGCCCCCAAGCACCGCCGACCCTGCCTGCGCCGCTCCCACGATCCACATCGGCAACGCCACCGCCGCGACAACGACGCCCTGCAAGCCCACGATGCGGTAAGGCTCCGGCACGGCCACGCTCGGACGAAGGGGAGGGTGCGCGAGGCGGGCGGCATTATACGGAGGAGGGTGGGGGATTTGAAGGTGGTTCGATGGCGGCAGTCGCCGGTAGTCGCTCGATAGCAGGCGGTGGCGGGCGGCTCTGCCGGGGACTCGCCGCCCTTGCCGAACGTGCTTCAGGGCGCCGAGGGCGCTGGTGCCGCATAATCGAGGTCTTCGGTCTCGCTCCTTGGGGCTGGGGACACCCGGGCAAGCAGGTGATCGCGCAACTCCACCGCGATGACTTGGCGCACTTCCGACCGGCTGATTCCGAGCTCATAGGCGGCGGCGTCGAACTGCTCTGATTGATCGGGCGTCGGCTCGAACGTGTCGTCGACGTAGGCTGTGCACAACCGGAAGATCTCGTGCGGGCGTTTGCCAGCAACCTGCGAAAGCAGCTCTTGAGCGAGGTCACGGGCGAGCGCACGCGCGCCGATCGCCGCAGAGGCCTGCCTGCCCAGTTTGGTTAGTCGTAGGGGGCTGTCGTTTGCGACGACGTTGGAGGGAAGACGGCTGAGAATCTCCTTGATGTCCTTGCGGACTTCGGCCATGAGGTCCTTCAAGGACTCTCTATCCGAATTTACCGCACCGACCCATCGGCCCACGGCGAAGATCAGGCCACCAATCGCGAGGACCGCGAGATACGCACGGGGATCGTTGAACAGTTCTTGCATCTGGGTTCCCTCCCTCGGTTCGCGAGCACCCTCGGGCGGCCAAGTTGGCCGCACGAGGAAGTGTCCGGGCTTCGCGTCAGGGTGTCAAACGTTTTTGAGGGTTTCCCAAGTCCGAGGCTGCACGGCCATGGTCTGCTGCCGATTCGAAGATCGCACGGCAGCGAGCTGCTCGGCCTTACGGGCCGGCTGCTACGTCAGCCTCCTCTGGGCACTCGGCCATCACCTCGATCATCTCGCACACCGTGTCGATAACGCGCCTCGCCAAATCTTCATCGAAGTCTTCCACGCAGAAGCCGTGCGAGATGGCGTGGCGGTATGCGCCGAGGTCGTCCAGATGGTTGTACTCCTCGTTCGAGAGGAGGCCGTGGTGGATCGCTTGGATGAGGACGCCGGTCCCCCGCAAGATGCGAGAATCCGATATGCCTTCCGCCGCCAGCGACTCCCTCGCGCCGGCCTCCAGCGCCGACCACGCCAGAAGCAGCGCCGCTTCAGGAAGTCCCGTCGCAAGGGCCTTCTCCGCCTGCGCGATCCGGCGCTGGACAGCGGGGCCAGTGCATGATGTCGCCTCCAAACTCGGCGCGTCGGTCACGAGGACATGGACGAACCCAGACGCCGCAGGAGCCCGTCTAAATCGTCTAGGCTGGCATAGGCGATGACGACCTTGCCGCCGCCCTTCGCCATGTGGTTGATGGAGACGCCCGCGCCCAGCCTTTCGGATAGCTGGATCTCGAGCCTGCGGATGTCGGGGTCGACCGTCGCCGGCTTGGGTTCGGGTTTCTTTCCCGCGCGCCGCACGAGGGCCTCGGTCTGGCGGACGGAGAGCTGGCCCTTGACGACGACGCGGGCCATGGGTTCCTGGTCTTCGCTCGGCAAGGCGAGGAGCGCGCGGGCGTGGCCCATCTCCAGGTCACCGGCCGCGAGCATCTCGCGGACCGGCTCGGGGAGGTTCAGCAGCCGCAGCAGGTTGGCCACCGCCGGGCGGGACTTGCCGACGGCTTCTGCCACCTGTTCCTGCGTCAACGCGAACTCTTGGCGCAACCGTTCGAGGCCCTGTGCCTCCTCGATGGGGTTCAGGTCCTCGCGCTGCACGTTCTCGATCAGCGCGAGCGCCAGGGCTTCGCGATCATCCACGTTGCGGACGACGACGGGAACTTGGTCGAGGCCCGCGCGTTGCGCCGCACGCCAGCGGCGCTCGCCGGCGATCAGCTCGAAGCCGCCCGCCGCGCGGGGGCGCACGACGACGGGTTGCAGCAGGCCCTGGGTGCGAATGGAGGCGGCGAGTTCGTCGAGGCCCTCGTCCGCGAACAGACGCCGCGGCTGGAGCGGACTGCGATGGATCTCATCGACGCCGACGGACTCGCGGGCTTTCGCTTCCGTGGCCGTTGGAGCCTCGGGCGGAGGCCCGTCGCCGAGCAGCGCCTCGAGCCCACGGCCCAGGCCACGTTTGCGGACGGGCTCGCTCATTCTCCCCGCCCCATCAGCTCCCGCGCCAGCGCCATGTAGGAGATGGCACCGACGCAGTGCCGGTCGTAGAGGATGGCGGGGAGGCCGTGGCTCGGTGCCTCGGCGAGCCGGACGTTGCGGGGGATGACGGTGCGGAAAACCCGATCGCCGAAGTGCTTCATCAACTGCCGCGACACGTCGCGGGTGAGGCTGGTGCGCGGATCATACATGGTCCGCACGATGCCCTCTATGGAGAGGCCGGGGTTGCCCCGGGTGCGCACGCCGGCGATGGTGTCGAGGAGCGCGGTGAGGCCTTCCAGGGCGTAGTACTCGCACTGTAGCGGGATCAGTACGCCGTCCGCCGCCATCAGCGCGTTCAGGGTGAGCACGCTCAAGGAGGGCGGGCAGTCCATGACGACGTAGTCGAAGTGCCGCGCCTGGAGGTCGAGGCGGGTGCGCAGGCGGGCGTTGCGGTCCGTGCTGCCGAGGAGTTCAAGTTCCGCGGCGGTGAGGTCCGAGTTGGACGGGGCGAGTGCCATGCCGGACGCTCCCGTCACGGAGATGTCGCCCAAGGGCGCGTCGCCGACGAGCCAGTCGTAGGTGCTCAACGCCAAGTCCCGTTTGTCCACGCCGCAGCCCATGGTGGCGTTGCCCTGGGGGTCGAGATCGACGAGCAGCGTGCTGGCGCCGTGTAGCGTGAGGGACGCGGCGAGGTTCACGCTGGTAGTGGTCTTGCCGACGCCGCCCTTCTGGTTGGCGACGGCGAGGCGCCGGGTCATGGCTGTTCGCCCTCTGCCGTGACGACGGTGACGTAGCGCTCGCCGGCGGCGTCCGGAGACGCGACGCGATCACTCGAGAGGACTCGGCCTCCCGCGAACGACGTGCCCGAGAGCGTCGCGCCCGTCTGGAGCAGGGCGACGCCGTCAGAGGCGAGCAACGGACGGATCGCTTCCCACGCCACCGGCGGTTTCGCGAATGCCCGTGCCGTGACGGTGTCGAAAGGCGTCGCTGGCCGGTATTGGCGAACGTCCTCCTCCACCACGTTCGCGTTCTTGATGTCGAGCTCGATCAACGCCTGGCGGAGGAAGCGGGCCTTGGTGGCGCTGCGCTCCACGAGGGTGACGGACCAATCGGTGGCCACGATCGCGAGCGGAACCCCCGGAAAGCCGGCGCCCGATCCCGCGTCGGCGAGGCGGTTTCCGCGCACGAGGGGCACGAGGGTGAGGCTGTCCTGGATGTGCTTGGTCTCGAGATACGCGATGTCGTGGCGGCCGACGAGGTTGTAGACGCGGTTCCACCGGCGCAGGAGTTCGCCGAACGCGTCGAGGCGCGCCCGCGCGGCGGCATCGAGCGTCATGCAGATCGTTCCAATGCCTCCGTCGCCGCGCCCTCGACGTGACGCCGGGCGAAGATCCTGAGCAGGGAGAGCGCCGCCGGCGTCACGCCCGGTATGCGTGCCGCCCGCGCCAGCGTGGCCGGGCGCGCTTCGGACAGCTTGCTCTTGAGTTCGTTCGAGAGCCCGGAGATCGCCGCGTAGTCTAGGTCCGGGGGTAGGACGACCTCCTCGCGAGCCCGGGCCTTGGCGATCTCTTCGTCCTGGCGCTTGATGTAGCCGTCGTACTTCGCCTGGATTTCGACTTGTTCGACTGCTTCCGACGAGCAGGCGGCGAGGCCCGGCACGATGGCGGCGATATCCGCCGCCCGGACGCGCGGGCGCTTCAGGAGGTCCAGCAGGTTCGATTCCTTCGATAGGGACTCGCCGCAGCGCGCCGCCAACGCGCCCGCCGCCTCGGTGCCGGGGCTCACGCGCTCGGCCTCAAGCAAGGCCGTCGCGGCCCGGATCGACTCCCGCTTCGCCTCGAAGGCCCGCCAGCGGCGGTCGTCCGCCAAACCCATCTCGCGGCCGATGGGTGTCAGGCGCAGATCCGCGTTGTCCTGGCGCAGGCGCAGGCGGTATTCCGCGCGGCTCGTGAACATGCGGTAGGGCTCGTTGGTCCCGAGGTTTACGAGATCGTCCACCAGCACGCCCAAATAAGCCTCGTGACGGCCGGGCACCCAGGGTTCCCGGCCAGCGACGCGGCGGGCAGCGTTGATGCCGGCGAGCAGCCCCTGTGCGGCAGCCTCTTCGTAGCCGGTGGTGCCGTTGATCTGGCCGGCGAAAAAGAGGTGGGAGACGGTGCGGGTCTCCAGCGAATGGTGCAGGCCGCGAGGATCGAAGAAGTCGTACTCGATGGCGTAGCCCGGCCGCGTGATGCGGGCGCGCTCGAAGCCGGCGATGGTGCGCACGGCGGCAAGCTGCACGTCGAACGGCAGGCTGGTGGAGATGCCGTTCGGATAGAGTTCGTTCGTGTCGAGCCCTTCCGGCTCGACGAAGATGCGGTGCTCCGTCCGGTCCGCGAAGCGCACCACCTTGTCCTCGATGGACGGGCAGTAGCGCGGGCCGACGCCCTCGATGACGCCGGTATACATCGGCGAGCGGTCGAGGCCGCCGCGGATGATGCGGTGCGTCGCCTCGTTCGTGGCGGCGACATGGCACGGGACTTGGCGCGGATGGTCTTCCGGCACCGAGAGGTACGACATCACGGGGCGCGGCTCGTCGCCGGGCTGGACTTCGAGCCGGTCGAAATCCACCGTATCCCCCGCGATGCGCGGCGGGGTGCCGGTTTTCAGCCGGTCCACCGTGAACGGCAACGCGCGCAGGCGTTCCGCGAGGGCGTTCGAGGGTGCGTCCCCGGCTCGGCCGCCGGGCTTGTTCTCCAGGCCGACGTGAATGCGGCCACCGAGGAAGGTTCCGGTGGTTAGGACGACGCTTCGGGCGCGGAAGAAGAGGCCCATGTCCGTGTGGACGCCGACGCATCGCCCGTTCTCGATCTCCAGATCGACGACCGACTGCTGGAAGATCGCGAGGTTTTCCGCCCGTTCCAGCATGCGCCGGATCGCGCCTCGGTAGAGCACGCGGTCCGCCTGGGCGCGGGTCGCCCGCACGGCCGGTCCCTTGCTGGCGTTCAGGATGCGGAAGTGGATGCCGGCGGCGTCCGCGGCGAGGCCCATGGCGCCGCCGAGGGCGTCGATTTCCTTGACCAGATGGCTCTTGCCGATGCCGCCGATCGCCGGGTTGCACGACATCTGGCCCACGGTCTCGATGTTCTGCGTCAGCAGCAGGGTGGACGCGCCCATGCGCGCCGCCGCGAGGGCCGCTTCGGTGCCCGCGTGTCCGCCGCCGATGATGATGACGTCGTGGAGGTCTTGGGTGCGTGTCATGGTCGAGCCTCGGGGTCCAAGGCGTTTCGAGGCGCGTAGCTTATTTGCCGATGCAGAAGCTGGCAAAGATTTCGCCCAGGAGATCGTCGGTGGTGGTCTCGCCGACGATGGTGCCGAGGTGTTCATGGGCGGCCCGGAGTTCCTCCGCGAGCAGCTCGCCCTCGCCTTCCTCGAGGCGGGTGGCACCGGACTCCAGCGCCGTCGAGGCCGCACGAAGTGCTTCGAGGTGCCGCCGCCGTGCGGTGAACGCGCCCTCCGGGGACTGATAGCCGGCTAGGCGTTTCAGTTCCTGTACGAGGTCGTCGAAGCCGGCACCCGTCAAAGCGCAGACGCGGACCACGCCTAGTTCGACCCGGCCGGGGGTGCCGCCACTGAGATCGGCTTTGTTGCGCAGTAAGAGATGCCGGGCTTGGGGGCGTTCCGCGGAGGACGCTGGTGCGCAGCGGTCGTCCTGGACTTCCACGACGATATCCGCCGCCGCCATCGCCTGCTTCGCGCGGTCCACCCCTTCCGCCTCGACCGGGTCCGCCGTGTCCCGGAGGCCGGCGGTGTCCACCACCCGCACGGGCAGGCCGTCGAGTTCGAAATCCGCCGTCAAGGTGTCTCGCGTGGTGCCGGGAATGGCCGTGACGATGGCGCGGTCTTCTCCCGACAATCGATTGAAAATACTAGACTTTCCGACATTGGGATCGCCGACGAAGACGATGTTCGCGCCGTCGTTCAGGAGCGCGCCCTGGATCGCCTCGGCGCTGAGGTCCGCCAGCGCCTGCTCGATCGCGGCGAGCCGTTCACCGACCTCCGATCCGGTGAGGAAGTCGATGTCCTCGTCGGCGAAATCGATGGCGGCCTCGCAGTAGACCCGCAACCCGAGGACGTCGCGGTCGATGGTATGGACGCGCTCGGAGAACGCGCCGCTCAAGGACCGGGCCGCGCCGAGGGCCGCCCGCCGGGTGGCGCTGTTGACCAAGTCCAGGATCGCCTCGGCCTGTACCAGATCGATGCGGCCGTTGACGAAAGCCCGTTCCGAGAACTCGCCCGGTTCCGCCCGGCGGGCACCGAGTTCGAGGACTCGGGAGACCACCAGGTCCAAGACCATCGGGCCGCCGTGGCCTTGCAGCTCCAGCACGTCCTCGCCCGTGAACGAGTGGGGATTCTCGAAGAGGATGGCGATCCCCTGGTCAAGAGTCTCGCCGTTCCCATCGCGAAAATGTGCGAATTGGGCCCTGCGTGATGTGAGCGTTTTCCCCACCATGCTGTGGGCAATCTCGCACACGGCCGGGCCGGACACGCGCACGATGCCCACGCCACCCCGGCCCGGCGCGGTCGCCACGGCCGCGATGGTGTCCTCGCCTCCGGTTCGTTTCATGAGGGGGTTCCGGCAGCCCTTCCCGGGCTCAATCAGCCGAAGGCGGCGCGGCCGTCAAGCCTTTGCGGCGCCGCTCGCGTCCGCGTGCTCGATGCGGTAGGTGATGTACCACTGCTGCGCCATGGACAGCAGGTTGTTGACGAGCCAGTAGAGGACGAGCCCGGCCGGGAAGAAGAGGAAGAGCACGGTGAACATGATCGGCATCATCTTCATGATCCGCGCCTGCATCGGGTCCGGCATCGGCGGGTTCAGCATCTGCTGGAAGTACATGGACGCGCCCATGAGGATGGGCAGGACGAAGAACGGGTCCATCGCCGCCAGGTCGTCGATCCAGCCGAAGAACGGCGCCTGGCGCAGTTCGACGCTCTCGTAGAGCACCCAATAGAGCGCGATGAACACCGGCATCTGGAGCAGCATCGGCAGGCAGCCGCCGAGGGGATTCGCCTTCTCCTTGCGGTAGAGCTCCATCATTTCCTGGGAGAGCTTCTGGCGGTCCCCGGCGTGGCGTTCCTGCAGGCGCTTCATCTGCGGGGCCACCTTGCGCATCTTCGCCATCGACTTGTAGCTCGCCGCCGACAGCGGATAGAGCACGAGCTTGATGACCAACGTCATGAGGATGATCGCGACGCCCCAGTTGGCGATCCACCCGTGGATCTCGTCGAGGAGGTAGAAGAGCGGCACGGCCAGCCACCACAGGAAGCCGTAGTCCACGGTCAGGTCGAGGTTCGGGGCGATCTCGGCGAGGCGCTTCTGGTCCTTCGGTCCGGCATAGAAGCCCGCGCTCGCGGTGCCGGTCTCGCCGGGGCCGACGGTGAACGCCGGGGCGGTGAACCCGACGATGTAGGTGCCATCGCCCCGGCGGTTGGGATAGCCGTAGAAGGCGTTGCGCTGCTCGGGGTTCGCCACCCAGGCGCTCAGGAAGTAGTGCTGCAGGATCGCGATCCACCCGCCGGTGACCTCCTCGCGCAGTTGCTCCTCGGCGAGGTCCTCGAAGTCCACCTTGTCGTAGCGCGACTCCACGGTCGTCAGCGCGGCGCCGAGATACGGCCTCGGTCCCAGGAACATCTGGCTGCCCGGGGGTAGCGAGGCGTCGCGCTTGAGTTGGGCGAACAGGTTGGCGGAGAACGGGTCGGAGGTCTGATTGCGGACGCGGTACTCGACGTCGACGTAGTAGTCCGCCGCGTCGAAGCGGAAGCGTTTCTCCACGTCGACCCCCGCGTCCGCGAAGCGCAACACCACGTCGAGCTCTCCATCCTCGATGCGATACGACAAGGCGTCCGCCGAGTAGAGCGGGCGTTCGCCCCTGGAATCGATGCCGTCCCGGCCCACCAGGCCGCTTTGCGCGACGTAGGTGTGGCCGGCGCGTCGGTCGAGCAGCACGAACGGCGTGTCCAGCTGGTCCAGGCTGACGGGATACTGCGGCAGGTGCACGCCCACGATGTCCCCGCCCCTCGGGTCGATCCAGACCGTCATGGTGGGGGTCGAGACCTCGATCAGACTGGAGTCCGAGACCACGGCTTCCCGCGCCATGTCCGCTTGGGGGTCCGCAGCCACGGGGACATCGGGTACGTCGAGTGGGACTTCCGTCGGCGGTGCCACGTCCGGCACGCCCGTGTCGGTCACCGGGGCGGTCGGGGGCTCGACGGGCGTGTTGATGGCCGTCGGGGGTGCCGAAGTCGAAGGTGCCGGGGGCTGGCCGTAGTCCTCCTGCCAAGCGAGCATGAGCAGGTAGCCCGTCGCCGCCAACGCGATGATGAGGATGATTCGCTGGATTTCCGGGGTTGGCATGAACGGCGCTCTCGGGGTTCGCCTAGGCGCGTGGCACCGGGTCGTAGCCGCCGTCGTGCCAAGGATGACACCGGCCAATGCGCTTCGCGGCCAGCCAGCCGCCGTGCCGGAAGCCGTGGACCTTGATGGCCTCGAGCGCGTATGCGGAACACGACGGGTGGAAGCGGCAACTACGCGGCAGCATTGGACTTAGCGTATAGCGGTACAGGCGCACCAAGGCCATCGCGGCCACGGCGGGGGTGCGCAACAGCCAAGACGCGGCTGCTCGCCACCGGGAGCGGGGCGTTGCCGCGGGCACGCGATCTGGCGCCACGCGCCCGAGCTGCGGGTCTGTCTTGCTCATGGCGCTTCTCTCATTGCACTGGCATTGCACTGGTGGCCCTCTCCATCAGCCGATCCACGGACCGCCGTACGTCGCCCACCCTGGTAACGACCACCACGATGTCCCAAGCGGGCAGTCCGGGCCGCGCAAGACGAAACGACTCTCGAATCTGGCGCTTGGCTCGGTTGCGGTCAACGGCGCGCTTCAGCACCCGCTTGGGAACCACCAGCCCCAAGCGTGCGCCGTGCATTCTATTCGGTACGGCCAGCAGACGTAACGGACCGTGGTGCATTCGGGTCCGCGGTTTCGCGAACACGCGGTCGAAGTCCGTCCGCCGCGTCAGCCTCGCGGTCCGTGGGAAGGCGTACCCGGAGGACAAGGGTGAGGCGGAGGAAGACGGGTCGCCGGTCGAAACGCGGCGAGCAGGTTCAGACGGACAGGCGCTTCCGGCCCTTCTTGCGGCGTGCGTTCAGCACCTTCCGCCCGCCCCGGGTGGACATGCGCGCCCGGAAGCCGTGGGTCCGCTTGCGCTTGATGCGGCTTGGCTGATAGGTCCGTTTCACGACGCCTCCGTCGATGCGAGCGCCTCGAGCTTACCCGGTGGCACGGCGGTTGCCGCCACCGCTCCGCAGGCGGGAGCGGGATTTTAGGGAGCGTGCCGCGCCATCGTCAATGACAAGAATCCGACACTCAGAGAAAGTGGTCGTTGTTGTTGTTGTGGCGTGTCCGCCTGTGCGCAATGGCGCTAAACCTCTCAATTTGTGGGACATTTCGCACAGGCGAAGATGTGCATTTCCTACGGGAAAACGGGCGCTCGCTGGGGAGAAAGTCGCGGTTTTCCCATGGCGGCACATTTGTCCACAGGATACCCAAGGGTCTCTGCACAAGATGTGGCATTCGGGCGTCGCCGGGGAGGGCATCGGCCCAAGCGTTCGGCAGGACCATATCCTGTTGAATTAAAAACGATTTTCGCCAATTGGACGGACTTCGGAAGGGAATGTTCGTGCAGGCGGATTGTCATCGTGCATAGAATGGACGCCGAAGGGGGGTCGGCGATTTTCCGGGGGGTGGAGATGGTCTGGGAGGAGTGTGTCGCGCAGTTGCAGAGCGAGCTGCCGTCGGAAGACTTCAACACGTGGATCCGGCCGCTCCGGGCGCGCTACAACGGCGAGTCCGACCTGCGCATCGACGCTCCCAATCGCTACGTCCGCGAGACCGTCAAGGCGCGCTACCTGGCGCGCATCGAGGAGCTGGTCGGTCACTACAGCGATCTGGCGAGCCCGACGGCGGTGGTGCTCTCGGAAGCCAACCGCGTAACCGTCGCCGCGCCCCTCCCGGCGGGGCGGCCGGCGCCCCGGGAGGCGTTGAATCCGGGTTTCACCTTCGACACCTTCGTCGAGGGCAAGTCCAACGAGATGGCCAAGGCGGCGGCGCTTCAGGTCGCCAACAACGCGGGCGGCTCCTACAACCCGCTGCTGCTCTATGGGGGCACCGGCCTCGGCAAGACGCACCTCATGCAGGCGGTCGGGCACGGGGCCTTGCAGGCGCGGCCCGAGACGAACGTGATGTACGTGCATTCGCAACAGTTCGTCGGCGAGATGGTCAAGGCGCTCAAGGACGCCACCATCCAGGATTTCACGCGCCGCTACCGGGCGCTGAACGTGCTCCTCATCGACGACGTGCAGTTCTTCGCGCACAAGGCGCGGTCCCAAGACGAGTTCTTCCATATTTTCAATGCGTTATCGGAACAAGGGCGGCAGATGGTGCTGACCTGCGACCGCTATCCGCGCGAAGTGGAGGGCCTTGAGGAACGGTTGAAGTCCCGTTTCGCCTGCGGCCTGACGGTGGAGGTGGATCGGCCCGAGCTGGAGACGCGCGTCGCCATTCTCATGAAGAAGGCGGAGGCGGAGGACTTCGAGTTGGACGAGGAGGTGGCGTTCTTCATCGCGAAGCGCATCCGGTCCAACGTGCGCGAACTCGAAGGGGCGTTGCGGCGGGTACGCGCCAACGCGCTGTTCACCGGATCGCGCATCACGACGGAACAGGTGCGGCGCGTGCTGCATGACCTGTTCGCCATCCACGGCCGGCAGATCACCATCGACGAGATACAGCGGGTGGTGGCGGAGTACTACCGCGTGACGGTGTCGGAGATGCTCTCGAAGGGGCGCAGCCGCACGGTGGTGCAGCCGCGGCACGTCGCGATGTACTTGGCCAAGGTGCTCACCAACTACTCGTTGCCGGAGATTGGCAAGTCCTTCGGCGGGCGGGATCACACAACGGTCCTGCACGCCTATCGTAAGATACGGGACGCAAAGGAGGTCGATGTCGAACTCGCGGAGAACATCCGCAATTTGCAGCGCATGTTGACGAGTTGACCGCAGCCTTGAGGAGCGTGCCCCGAGAGGGACGGGGCGCGCCGGAAAGATAGCCGAGGGAAGAACGATCAGATGAAATTCAGCACGGAAAGGGAAACTCTGCTGCGCGCCTTGTCGATGGTGACGGGTGTCGTCGAACGCCGGCAGACGCTGCCGGTCCTGTCCAACCTCCTGGTGGAGGCGCGGGAGGACGGCCTCTCGATGACCGCAACGGATCTCGAGGTCGAATTGAGCGTGCGCGTGCGCGACGGCGTGGACATCGAACGCCACGGGCGGGCGACGGTTCCCGGCCGCAAGCTCTTCGACATCTGGCGCTCGTTGCCGGAAGGCGCCGGCATCTCGGTGGAGGTGGCGGAGCAGGTGACGGTGCGGTCCGGCAAGAGCCGATTCACGCTGGCGACCTTGCCGGTGGACGAGTTTCCGGACCTGGCGGACCCGAAGAGCGACGTGAAGGTCCTCGTCCCGGTGGACGAGGTGCGGCGGCTCCTCGACCAGACCAGCTTCGCGATGGCGCAGCAGGACGTGCGGTATTTCCTGAACGGCATGCTGTTCGAGATTACCGGCGAGTACGTGCGGACGGTGGCGACGGACGGCCACCGGCTGGCGATGTGTACCTGCAACGGGGGCGCCCAGGGCGTGGACCGGCTACAGGCCATCGTCCCGCGCAAGGGAGTGAGCGAGCTGGCTCGGCTGCTGGGCGAGGGCGACGAACCGCTGCTGCTGGGGCTGAGCTCGAATCATTTGCGCGTCGTGCAGGGGGGCTACACCTTGGTGTCGAAGCTGGTGGATGGCCAGTTTCCGGACTACGAGCGCGTCATTCCGAAGAACGGGCAGCACTACGTGACCGGCGACCGCGAGACGCTGCGCCGCTCCCTGCGCAGCACGGCGATCCTCTCGAACGAGAAGTACCGCGGGGTCCGGCTGTCCCTGGACAAGGAACAGTTGACGGTGCAGGCGAACAACCCGGATCAGGAGGAGGCGGAGGACGTCATCGCGGTCGATTACGACGGCGACCCGCTGGAGATCGGCTTCAACGCGGACTACCTGCTCGATATCCTGGGTGCCTTGGCGGGCGAGAACGTCCGGATGTGCGTATCGGACGGCAACAGTAGCGCGCTGATCGAGGAGCCGGAGGAGGAAGGCGCCCTGTTCGTCGTGATGCCGATGCGCCTATAGAGCCCTCAGCCGGGGAGCGCGAGGGGCTGGCCCTTCGCAAGAAGACGTGATCGTCGAGCACGTTGAGGTTCGTTGCGTCCGCAACGTCACGGCCGCCGCGCTCGATCTCTCCCCGGGACTGAACCTGCTGGTCGGCCCCAACGGTGCCGGCAAGACGGCGCTGCTTGAGGCGCTGCACCTGCTCGTGCGCGGGCGCTCCTTCCGCGGACCGGGCGTGTCCTTGTTGATCCAGCACGGGGAACCGGGCCTCTCCGTGCATCTCCGTGGCTCCGACCCGTTGCGCGGCCAGGTGCGGTTGGGCGTTGCCAGGGAGCGCTCGAACGACACGGAATTGCGGCTGAACGGCGAAGTCGTGCGGCAGGCGTCGGTGGTGGCGGGGCTGCTGCCGATGCAGTTGTTGTTGCCGGACTTGGCGGATCTGGTGTTTGGCGCGCCCCGGGAACGGCGGCAGTGGCTCGACTGGGGCGTGTTTCACGTGAAACACGACTATGTGGACACCCTGCGGAACTACCTCCGGGCCGTCCGCCAGCGCAATGCCGTGCTGCGGACCGACGATCACGGCACGCTCGACGTGTGGACGGCGCGGATGATCGAGCTCGGCGAGGCCGTCTCCGGGGCGAGGCGGGCGTACCTGGAGGAGATGCGCCCGACCGTTCTCGACTGTCTTGAGCGCCTCGCGCCCGGACTCGAGGTGGCCATCGACTATTACCCGGGATTCCAAGGCGATTCACTGGCCCGGGAGGTGGAGGAGAGCACCCCCCGCGATGTAAAATTGGGCGCCACACAGGTAGGTCCGCACCGAGCGGATATCCGCTTGGGATCGAGTCGCGGGAGGGCCGCCGGCGTATTGTCCAGAGGTCAGGGGAAAGCGCTCGCCAGTGCGCTGCGCATAGGACAGGCGAAGGCGTTGTACGACGGACAGGGTGCCCGGAGCCTGTTCCTGATCGACGATGTGTGGGCGGAGTTGGACGACGCGCACAGCGGGCGGTTTTTCGGGCTCCTCGACGGCATGGAGTGCCAGATTCTGGCGACTTCGACCCAGGAGCCGGACTTGGCGGCGTTCGGGCCGGAGCGATCGAGAGTGTTTCACGTGGAACAAGGTGTCGTGAGCGAACATGACCGACGGTAACTACGATTCCCGCAACATCAAGGTGCTGCGGGGTCTGGACGCGGTGCGGAAACGCCCCGGGATGTACATCGGCGACACGGAGGATGGTACCGGGCTGCACCACATGGTCCAGGAACTCGTCGACAACGCCATCGACGAGGCCCTCGCCGGGTACTGCGACGAGATCCGGGTGATCGTGCATCCGGGGGAATCCGTCACCGTCACGGACAACGGGCGCGGCATTCCGGTTGACATCCACCCCGAGGAAGGGGTTTCCGCCGCCGAGGTCATCATGACCACCCTGCACGCCGGCGGGAAGTTCGACGACAACAGCTACAAGGTCTCCGGGGGGCTGCACGGCGTGGGCGTCTCGGTGGTGAACGCGCTCTCCGAGGAACTTCGGCTCACGGTTCGCCGCGAAGGCAAGGTGTTCCTGCAGACGTACCACGACGGGGAACCGCAGGCGCCGCTGAAGGCGGTCGGCGAGACCCAGCGCCAGGGCACCGAATGCTACTTCAAGCCCTCCCCGGCCACCTTCCGGAACATCGAATTCCATTACGACATCCTGGCGAAGCGGTTGCGGGAACTGGCGTTCCTGAACTCCGGCGTCTCGATCCACCTGATCGACGAACGCACGGGCAAATCCGCCGAATTCCTGTACGAGGGGGGCTTGCGGGCCTTCGTCGAGTTCCTGAACCAGAACAAGACGCCGTTGAACGACATCTTCCACTTCGCCACGGAGCGGGACGACGGCATCGGCGTCGAGATCGCCATGCAGTGGAACGACGGGTTCCAGGAGCAGGTGTTCGCCTACACGAACAACATCCCCCAGGGGGACGGCGGCACGCACCTCGCGGGCTTCCGGGGTGGGTTGACCCGCACGCTCAACCAGTACATCGAGCGAGAGGGCCTGCTGAAGAAGGCGCAGGTGGCGACGACCGGGGACGATGCGCGGGAGGGGCTGACCGCGGTCGTGTCCGTGAAGGTGCCCGATCCGAAGTTCTCCTCGCAGACCAAGGACAAGCTGGTGTCGAGCGAGGTGAAGACGGCCGTGGAGCAGGAGCTGTCCCGGCTCTTCACGGAGTATCTGGACGAGCACCCGGACGACGCCAAGAGCGTCGTGACCAAGATGATCGACGCCGCCCGGGCCCGGGAGGCGGCGCGCAAGGCCCGGGAGATGACGCGGCGCAAGGGCGCCCTCGATATCGCCGGCCTGCCGGGGAAGCTCGCGGACTGCCAGGAGAAGGATCCGGCGCTCTCGGAAATCTACCTCGTCGAGGGCGACTCCGCGGGGGGCTCGGCGAAGCAGGGGCGGGACCGGCGCACCCAAGCCGTGCTGCCGCTCCGTGGCAAGATTCTGAACGTGGAGAAGGCACGCTTCGACAAGATGCTGTCGTCCCAAGAGGTCGGGACGCTGGTCACGGCACTCGGCTGCGGCATCGGCCACGACGACTTCGACCCGCAGAAGCTCCGCTACCACCGCGTGATCGTGATGACGGACGCCGACGTGGACGGCTCGCACATCCGCACATTGCTGCTTACGTTCTTCTTCCGGCACATGGTCGAGCTTATCGACGCCGGCCATGTATTCATCGCGCAGCCGCCGCTCTACAAGATCAAGCGGGGCCGGCAGGAGCAGTACGTCAAGGACGACGACGAGCTCGACGACTACTTCCTCCAGTCGGCCCTCGAGCGCGCGAAGCTGTACGTGAACACCGATGCGCCGGCGATGGCGGACGAATCGCTGGAGGATTTGGCTCGTCGCTATCAGGAGTTGATGCGGCGGCTGGACGCCCTGTCCCGGGTGTATCCGGTCGAGGTCACCCGGGTGATGCTGGACATTCCGCGGCTGACGCTGGAGGAACTGGCGGACGAGGCCCGGGTCCTCGAGTGGGCGAGCACGTACGGGGACCGGCTGAACGGCTCGGGACCGGGCAACGGAAGCGGTGGCGGCAACGGCAAGACCACGGAGGTGCGGGTCCGGGCTGATCGCGAGTATCAGATCTACTATCCCGTCGTGGTCGTGTCCGGCCATGGCACGACGCAGGAAACGGCGCTCGGATACGAGTTCTTCCGGTCCCCGGAGTACGCCGCGTTGTGTGCGTTGGGAGACGATCTCGACGGGCTGCTGGAGGAGGGTGCGTTCGTCGCCCGCGGGGAACGGCGCCAGGCCGTCGGGTCGTTCGCCGAGGTCTATGCCTGGATGCTCGCGGAGGCGCGGCGGGGCGTGGACCTTTCCCGCTACAAGGGCCTCGGGGAGATGAATCCCGAGCAACTCTGGGAGACGACGATGGACCCGGAGGTCCGCCGCATGTTGCGCGTCACCGTGGACGACGCCATCGAAGCCGATCGGATGTTCACGACGCTGATGGGGGATCGGGTGGAGCCCCGGCGGGAGTTCATCGAGTCGAACGCGCGGCTGGTGGTGAACTTGGACGTCTAGGCGGCTCCCTGGGCACCGTCCCGTTCGAGAACGCGCATCTCGTTCGCTAGCCATTCTTCAGCTAGTGCATTGATTTCCTTGTGTTTCTTGCCCTCGATGTCCAGCGCGGGCGAGATCTTTACCCGTACCGTTCCCGGTCGTTTCCGAAACCGGTGCGCGGGCCAATAGCGCCCTGCATCGTGGGCCACCACCAGCACGGGGCAGCCGGCGCGGGCCGCGAGCGCCGCGCCGCCGGCCTGGAACGGCCGCTGTTCACCCCAGGGGACGCGGGTGCCTTCGGGGAAGAGCGTGACGGAGACCCCGGCGCGTAGGCGGGCGGTGCCGCGCTCCAGCAGCAGCCGATAGGCGTTCCGGGGCGCCCGGCGATCGATGGCGATGGGACCGTTGATGGCGAATGCCCAGCCGAAGAAGGGAATCCACAGCAACTCGCGCTTGATGAGGGTGGTCTGGGGGCTCAAGAGCGTCTGCACGAAGAGAGTGTCCCAGGTGCTCTGGTGCTTGACGAGCAGCACGCACGGTTCGTCGGGCAGGTGCTCCCGCCCCTCCACCTCGGCGCGGATCCCGCAGGTGATTCGGAGCCAAACGAGGACGATCCGCGTCCAGGTGCCGATGACGAACTGGAAGCGCGGTTTTGTCGGCAGCACCCATCCAACCGCCACGGAAAGGCTGCCCCAGAGGACGGTCGAGACGACGTAGCCCGCGTAGAACAGGACGGCGCGGAGGTCGGCGATCATGTTTTGATGTAGTTTCCGGGGTCTTCGTGAGGGCGCATCCCGAATGACCACGGATGATATGAGCAAATCGCGTTGTCCTTGGAGTAGGTCGGACGACGACATGCTGCGCTATCACGACACCGAGTGGGGCGTACCGGTCCGGGAACCGCGGGACCTCTTCGAGCGGCTCATCCTCGAGGGATGCAGGCGGGCCTCTCGTGGCGGACGATCCTCGTCAAGCGCCCGCATATGGTCCGGGTCTTCCACGGCTTCGACCCGGAACGCCTCGCCGCCTCCGGGGAAGCGGACCTCGCCGGGTGGCTGGCCGACGCCGGCGTTATCCGCCATCGCGGCAAGCTGACGGCGATGATCGGCAACGCCCGGCACTTCCTGGAGCTGGACGACCCGGTGGACTTCCTCTGGTCCTTCGTGGACGGCGCGCCGCTCCAGAACCGCTGGCGGTCGGGGGCCGACGTGCCAAGCAAGACGCCGGCGTCCGTGGCGATGTCGAAGGCGCTGCGCAAACGCGGGTTCCGCTTCGTCGGGCCGACCATCTGCTATGCCTTCATGCAGAGCGCGGGGCTGGTGAACGACCATCTCGTGGACTGCTTCCGCCACGCGGATCTGGCCGTGGGCAGCCCCTAAGTCGCCGCATGGCTTGGATCGTCATCGCCTTGGTGCGGGCGCTCTCGTGGCTGCCGCTGCCGTGGGCCAGGGCGCTCGGGAGCGCCGCCGGAAGGCTCGGCTGGTGGCTACGCGTCCCGGCGGCCTCGGTGACGGAAGCGAACCTGGCCCTGTGCTTCCCCGAACTCGACGAGCCCGCCCGGCGGGACCTCGGCCGCCGCAGCCTGATCGAGACCTGCCGTCTCGCGTGCGAAAGCGGCTTCGTGTGGCACGCGAGCCGGGAGGCGTTCGCGGGTGCGCTGGAGGTGGTGGCCGGGGACGACCTGCTGGAAGCCGCCCGCAGCCACCCCGGTGGCACGCTGATCCTCGTTCCGCATTGGGGAAACTGGGAGGTGCTGGCGTTCGCCCTGGGGACGCGCATGCCGATCACCTTTCTCTATGACCCGCCCAAGGTGCGTGCGCTGGAACCCTCGATCATCCGCGCCCGGACGCGCTGGGGCCTGTCCCTGGCGCGCCTCGATGTCGGGGGTCTGCGCCAAGTACGGCGGGCGCTGGCTGCCGGGGAGGCCGTTGGCGTGCTCCCGGACCAGACCCCTCGCCCGGACGCCGCTGTCCGCGCTCCGTTTTTCGGCGTGGACGTGCTGACGATGACCCTGGCGCGCCGCCTGATCGGCCCGGAAACCCGAGTGCTGATCGTGACGGTCGGCAGGTCGCCACGGGGCTTCGACCTCGCCTGCGAACGGGCTGATGACGCGATCCGGGAGGAGGATCCGGTCGCGAGCGCCACGGCGATGAATCTGGCCGTCGAACGCGCCGTCCGCCGCGACCCCGCGCAGTATCAGTGGGAGTACAAGCGGTTTCGGGAACGGCGTCGCCGTGGGGGGCCGAAACCCGCCTCCTGAAAGCCGTCCGCGCCCGTCAACTCCGCCAATACGCCGGCGTCAGCAACACCAGCAGCGTGAAGATCTCCAGCCGTCCGAGCAGCATCGCGAGGACGAGCACCCACTTGGTGGGGGCCGTCAGGTCCGCGTAGTTCAGCGCGACGGAGCCAAGCCCCGGGCCCAGGTTGTTGAGGCAGGCGCCGACGGCGGAGAAGGCGCTGACGAAGTCGAGGCCGGAGATGCCGAGGACCAGGCAGACCATGGCCAGGAAGATCGTGATGTATGCGGCGAAGAAGCCCCAGATGCCGTCCATCACCCGGTCCGGGATCACGTCCCGCCCGAGCTTCACCGGGAACACGCCGTTCGGGTGAATCAGCCGCCGGATTTCCCGAAGGCCTTGGCGGGCGACGAGCAGAACGCGCATCATCTTGATCCCCCCCGCCGTCGATCCCGCGCACCCGCCGGCGAAGGCGGCGAAGAGCAACAGGAACGGCACGAAGGAGGGCCACAGGCTGAAGTTGGCCGTGGTGAAGCCGGTGGTGGTGGTGATGGACACGGCCTGGAAGATGCCATCGCGGATGGGGTGCTCCGTCGCGCCCGGATTCTGCACGAGGCTCGCGACGACCAGCACGCCCACGAAGACGAGGGCGGAAAGGTACGTCCGCACCTCCCGGTCCGTGAAGTAGAGCGCGGGTCTGCGCCAGGCGAGGAAGTGCAGGCCGAAGTTGATGCCGGAGAGGATCATGAACACGATGGCGACGGACTCGACCCAGCCGCTCGCGAAGTGCCCGAGACTCGCGTCGTGGGTCGAGAAGCCGCCGATCGCCACGGTCGAGAAGGCGTGGCAGATGGCGTCGAAGAGGCTCATTCCAGCCATCCAGTAGGCGAGGGCGCAGGCCAGCGTCAGTCCGGCATAGATGAGCCAGAGCGCGCGCGCCGTCTCCGTGATGCGCGGCGTCAGCTTGGTGTCCTTGACCGGCCCGGGCGATTCGGCGCGGTAGAGCTGCATCCCCCCAACGCCGAGCATCGGCAACACGGCGACCGCGAGGACGATGATGCCCATGCCGCCGAGCCACTGGAGCAGTTGGCGGTAGAAAAGGAGGGAGCGGGGCAGGTCGTCGAGGCCGCTGACCACCGTCGCGCCGGTGGTCGTCAGCCCGGAGAGGGACTCGAAGGCGGCGTCCGTGAAGGTGTGCGCCAGGCTCGGCGCGAAGTAGAGCGGCAGCGCGCCGAAGAGGCCGAGGCCGACGTAGAAGAGCACGGTGATGAGGAACCCCTCGCGGCTGCGCAGTTCCGCCTCGCCCCTCGGCTGCGTGAATCGCAAGAGCGCCCCCGCCCCGAGGGTGATGCCGAACGCGAGGAGGAACGTTCCGGAGGTGTCCTCTCCGTAGAAGAGCGCAACCCCCACGGGGACCAGCATCGCGATGCTGAACAGCATCAGCAGCACGCCGGTGACGCGGAGGATGACGCCGAAGTGCATGGGGCCGGCTCTCTACGGAGGGCTCAGAAGAAGGACAGCCCGACCTGGAACAGCCGCTCCACCGCGGGAATGCGCCGCTTGTCGGTCAGGAACAGGATGACGTGGTCGTCCTGTTCGGCCACGACGTCGTCGTGGGCGATGAGCACGTCGTCGCCGCGCACGATCGCGCCGACGGTGGTGCCGGGGGGCAGCTTCAAGTCGCTCAAGGCCCGTCCGGCCACCTTGCTGCTCTTGGCGTCGCCGTGGACCACGGCCTCGATGGCTTCCGCGGCGCCCCGGCGCAGGCTGTGGACCCGGGCGATGTCGGCGCGGCGCACGTGCTTGAGGATGGTGCTCGTGGTCGCGAGTTGGGGCGAGATGGCGACGTTGATGTCCCCGCCCTCCATCAGGTCGACGTAGGCCGGCTTGCCGATCAGGGTCATCACCTGGCGCACGCCGAGACGCCGGGAGAGAAGCGACGACATGATGTTCACCTCGTCGTCGTTGGTCACGGCGCAGAAGGCGTCGGTGCGCTCGATGTTCTCCTCGAGGAGCAGGTCCTTGTCGGTGGCGTCGCCGTGGATGACCACCGCGGAGTCGAGGCGTTGGGCGAGTTCGTTGGCCCGGGTGGCGTCGTGTTCCACCACCTTCACGGAGAAGAGCGGCTCGATGGCGCGGGCGAGTTGCTCGCCGATGTGCCCGCCCCCGGCGACGAGCACGCGCTTGTAGGGGCGCTCCACCCGCCGCAACTCGGCCATGACGGCGTTGATGTCGTCGGCTGCGGCGATGAAGAAGACGTCGTCCTCGGCCTCGATGACCGTGTCGCCCTCGGGGATGATGGCCCGGCCGCGCCGGAAGATGGCGGCGACGCGGGAATCGACCTTCGGCATGCGCTCGCGCAGGAAGCGCAGGTCCTGGCCGACGAGCGGGCTGTCGTGGGTGGCCTTGACGGCGACCAGCTTGACGCGGCCGTCGGCGAAGTCGAGCACCTGCAGGGCGCCGGGGTGCTCGAGCAGCTCCTTGATCTGTTCGGTGACGACGTGCTCCGGGTTGATGAGCACGTCGATGGGCATGTGGTCCTGGCTGAAGAAGCCGGTGTCCGTGTGGTACGAGTCCGCCCGGATGCGTGCGATCTTGGTGGGCGTGCGGAACATCGAGTAGCACACCTGGCACGCGACCATGTTGACCTCGTCGTTCGGGGTTACGGCGATCAGCATGTCCGCGTCCGGGGCGCCGGCCTCGCGCAAGACGTCCGGCCGGGAGGCGTAGCCGTGGATGGTGCGGATGTCGAGGCGGTCGCGCAGTTCCCGGAGCCGATCGCCGTCCACGTCGACCACGGTGATGTCGAAGGCCTCGCTCGCGAGGTGCTCGGCGAGGGTGCCGCCGACCTGGCCGGCGCCGAGGATGAGGATGTTCACGCGCTCGCCTGCGGCGTCTTGACGAGCCGCGCGTAGTAGAAACCATCCGATCCGCCTCGACTCGGCAGGAGGATGCGCCCATGCGCCGTCGCGCGGCCCCAGGGCGCGTCCAGCGGTGCCGGGGAGGCGTCCGGCGTGGCGGCGAGAAACCCCTCGATCACGGCGTCGTTCTCTTCCGGCAGGACGGAGCAGGTACAGTAAAGCAGGCTGCCGCCCTGGGAAAGCACGCCCCAGAGGCCCTCGAGCAGGGCGCGCTGCAGCCGGGACGCGTCCCGCACGTCGGCGGGGGTGCGGGACACCTTGATGTCCGGGTGGCGGCGCAGCGTGCCGGTGCCGGAGCACGGTGCGTCCAGCAAGATGGCGTCGAAGGGTGTGCCGTCCCACCAAGCCGAGCCGGTCGCGTCTCCCGTGAGGATCTGGGCCGGTTCATGTCCAAGGCGTTTCGCTTCGGCGCGCAGGCGGCCCAAGCGGGCGTCGCTCGCGTCGAGGGCCGTGAGGGAAACGGTCGGATTGCTTTCGAGCATGGCGAAGGTCTTGCCGCCCGGGGCCGCGCAGGCGTCGAGAACCCGCGCTCCCTTCCCACGGGGAAGCAGCGTGGCCGCCAGTTGGGCGGCGTCGTCCTGGATGGCCGCCCAGCCCCGGTCGTAGCCGGGCAACCGTGTGGCCGTGGTCGGGGTTTCGAGGACCAGGGAGGCCGGGGCGAGTCCGGGACGGTGGGCGAACCCGCCGGCATCGAGCAGGGCGCGGTAGGCCATGACGTCGTTCCTCGCCCGGTTGACGCGAATCGCCATCGGAGCACGAGTATTGTTCGTATCGAGCAGTTCGGCGCAGTCCTTGGGCCAGGCCGAGCGCAGGGCCTCGATCAACCAGGCCGGATGTTCCCAGCGTTCCTCGTCCGCGGCCGGTGGCGCGGGACTCCGCGTGGCGCCGCGGAGGACGCCGTTGACCAGCGCCCGGGCCCACGGCTTGCCGAGCACCCGGGCCGCCGCGACGGTTTCGGACACGGCCGCGTGGTCGGGAATGCGCAGGTGCCGCAGTTGATAGAGCCCGACCAAGAGGAGCGCGTACACGTCCTGATGGCGTTCGCGCAGGGGCTCGGCCAGCCGTGCATCGACATCGCTCCGTAGCGAGAAGTAGTGGCGGCAGGTGCCGAAGGCGAGTTCGCGGACGAGGGGCGGGGTTCCGGGTCCGAGCAGTTCGTCGAGGGGGCGCCCCTTGCGGCGTACGGCGTCCACGGCCCGGGCGGCGCGGGCGCGGAGCGCGGCGGGCGTGGCCTGCGTGGCGCTACCCGGACACATCGAGTTGCACGCCGGGCGCGAAGAGTTGCGGAAACCCGTTCGCGGCGGCCTTCGCGGACATCGGGCGCCCCTTGCCTCGGGTGAGTTGCACCGTGTCGAGCAAGAGTGCGCCGGTGCCGCAGCCTACGGCGATTCCGCCCGTGGTCTCTTGCAGGAGCCCGGGCGAGGGGGCTCCGGCGTCGGTGGCGCGAGCGGCCAGGATGCGGAACCGTTCGCCGTCCAGCGTGGCGAAGGCGCTTTGCCGGCCGGACAGCGCCCGCACCTGCAGGGCGATGTCCACGGCGGGCCGGTTCCAGTCGATGATCGCGTCCCTGGCGGTCAGCTTCGGCGCGTGGGTGGCGAACAAGGGGTCTTGCGGCGTGGGCGTGATCGCATCGAGGTGGTCCAGGCATTCGAGCAGCGTCGCGGCGCCGAGGTCGGCCAGCCGGTCCGTCAGCGCGCCCCCGGTCTCCTCGTCGCCTATGGCGGTGGCGCGGAGCGCCAGCACGGGCCCGGTGTCGAGGCCGGCGTCCATCTGCATGATGCTGACGCCGGTGGTGGCGTCCCCGGCCATGATGGCACGCTCCACCGGCGCGGCGCCGCGCCAGCGGGGCAAGAGCGACGCGTGGACATTGATGCAGCCCCGGGCGGGGGCGTCGAGTATCTCGGGGGGCAGGAGGAGGCCGTAGGCGGCGACCACGAGCAGGTCCAAGGACCGAATCCGCTCCAATTCGGTGCCGATACGCTCCGGCGTGTGTACCGCCAGTTCATGGACCTCGGCGAAGCGGCGGACCGGGCTCGGGGTGGGCCGGCGGCGTCGCCCGGCGGGCCGGTCCGGTTGCGTGAACACGGCCGCCACCGTGTGCGGCGACGCATGCAGCGCCCGCAGGATGCGGACGGCGAACTCGGGGGTGCCGGCGAAGCCCAGCCGGAAGGCGGCGCTCAAGCCTTGACGGCCTCGTCGCGGCGCTGTCTCTCCAACTTCTTGCGGATGCGGTTGCGCTTGAGGTTGGAGAGGTAGTCGACGAAGAGCTTGCCCTGGAGGTGGTCGCATTCGTGCTGGATGCACACGGAGAGCAGCCCTTCCGCCTCGAGGGTGAACGGCTTGCCGTCCCGGCCGAGGGCGCTGACGCGGATGCGCTCCGCGCGGCGCACCACTTCGTGAAAGCCCGGCACGGAGAGGCAACCCTCCTCGCGTTCCTGAACGCCGCCGAGGGTCGCTATCTCGGGGTTGACGAACGCGTGGGGGGCGTCGTGGTCCGGGGAGACGTCCACGACGATAATGCGCCGATGCACGTCCACCTGGCTCGCGGCGAGGCCGATCCCGGGTGCGGCGTACATCGTCTCGAACATGTCGTCGATCAGCCGGCGGATGCCGGCCGTGACCTCGGCGACCGGCTGGGCGCGGGTGCGGAGCCGGGGGTCGGGGTATTCCAGAATCTCTAGCAGTGCCATTGTTGGCCTTGCGATGCGTGTCGAGCGCGGCGTCGCCGAAGCCGCAATGATAGAGAAGTTTCGCGGGACCGGGGGTGATGTCCTACGGCTTTCGGCGGCACAGGCGCACGGGTCGCGTGCGTTCAGACTGATAGCGGTGCTTGGGCCATTGGGGTTACAACGGCGGGCATGGAAACGCTGTCGACGCATGCCCTGCCCGAGCGGCTGCGGGTGATCCCGGATCCGCCACGACGGCTCTACGTACGAGGTGCCGTCGAGGCGCTGGCCGCACCGGCCGTCGCCATCGTCGGGAGCCGCCGCGCAACCCGTGCCGGCTCCCAGTTCGCGGAGGGGCTCGCGGCGGACCTGGCTGCGGTGGGGCTCGTCGTCGTGAGCGGTCTCGCCTTCGGCATCGACGCGGCGGCGCATCGCGGTGCCCTGGCCGGCGGCGGGCGCACGGTTGCGGTACTGGGGGGTGGTCTCGACCAACTCTATCCGCGCCAACACGTCGGGCTCGCACAAGACATCGTGGACGGCGGGGGCGCGGTGGCGTCCGAGTACGCGCCCGCCCGGCCGCCGCGCAAGCACCAGTTCCCCGAGCGGAACCGCCTGATCAGCGGACTGAGCTTGGGTGTCGTCATCGTCGAGGCGACCACCAGGAGCGGCTCGCTCATCACCGCCCGCATGGCCGCGGAGCAGGGGCGCGAGGTGATGGCGGTGCCCGGGCCCGTGGCGAGCCCGCTCTCCGGGGGCTGTCACCGGTTGCTGAAGAGCGGCGCGGCGCTGATCGAATCCGCGGACGACGTGCTGTACGCCGTCGGCTACGAGGCCCCGGAACGGACAACGGATCGCGACGGCGGGCCCCCTGCGCGTCTCGCGACGGTCCTGGAACAGATCGGCGCGGAAGTGACGACCCTGGACCAAGTCGTGATGGTGACGGGGCTGGACGCGGCAGCGGCTGCGGAGGCGCTGGTGGAGTTGGAGTTGCTCGGGTTTGTCGCGGCCCACGGCGGCGGGTATATTCGGTGCCCTTCCTGATCCCGATTTAGCGCGTGGGAGGCGTTGGCCAATGGCGTGGGTAGCCGTGTTGATGGGCTCGGAGTCGGACTGGCCGACGATGCAGGCGTGTACGGAAGTGCTGTCCGGGCTGGACGTGGGCTTCGAGGTGCGCGTCACCTCGGCGCATCGCACCCCCGAGGGCACGGCGGCCTACATCGCGGACGCGGTTTCCCGCGATTGCTCCGCCTTCATCTGCGCCGCGGGCATGGCGGCACATCTCGCCGGAGCCGTGGCGGCGCACACGGTGCGTCCCGTCATCGGCGTGCCGATCGACAGCGGCCCGCTGGCCGGGGCGGACGCGTTGCTATCGACCGTGCAGATGCCGGCCGGCATCCCGGTCGCCACCGTCGCCGTGGGCAAGGCGGGTGCGCGGAACGCGGGGTACCTCGCCGCGCAGATCATCGCGGTGGGCGACGCCAACCTGGCGGAGGCGTTGGCCGCGGACCGGCAAGCCGGGCGGGATCGGGTACAGGCCCAGAACGCCTCCGTGCAACGCGACCTCGGTCGGTGACGACGAATCGCACGAACTTGCCGCGCAACCAGACGTTCCCCGCCCTCGCGAAGGGCGCCTCCCCATTGTCCGTCGCGCGGGCGGCGGACATCCTTGCGGAAGGCGGCGTGGTCGCGCACGCGCTGGAGGGCGTCTGGGGCCTCGCCTGCGATCCGTTCGACGCCGGTGCCGTGGCCCGCGTGCTGGACCTGAAAGGCCGCCCGGTTGCCAAGGGCCTCATAGTCATTGGAGCGTCTCCGGAAGTGTTCGCCGCGGAAATCGAGGGCCTCTCGCCGGCGACGCGGGAAACCGTCCTCGCGAGCTGGCCCGGCGCGGAGACCTGGGTGGTGCCGAACCAGGGATTCCCGGCATGGATCACCGGCGGGGCGGCCACCGTGGCGATCCGCGTGCCCGGGCATGCGCAGGCGCGCGCCCTGGCGACCCGTTTCGGCGGCCCCTTGGTGTCGACGTCCGCGAACCTCGTCGGACGGCCGCCGGCACGGGCCGAACTGACCGTGCGGCGGCACTTCGGGCGCGCCGTGGACTTCGTGCTGCCAGGAGCCACCGCGGGCCGTCGCGGACCCTCCCGCATCCGCGTGGCCGAGAACGGCGCGGAACTCCGATGACGGACCGCTACGCCGTCATCGGCAATCCCGTGGCGCATAGCCTCTCGCCCCGGATTCATCGGCATTTCGCCGCCGCGACGGGGGAGGACCTCACCTACGGAACGCTGCCGGCGGAGACGTTCCGCGACGCGGCGGAAGGCTTCTTTGAAAGCGGTGGCCGGGGCTTGAACGTCACGCTGCCGTTCAAGCTCGACGCCTTCGAGTGGGTGGGAGAGCGCGGCACGGTGCATGGCGAGGCCCGCAGCGCGGGGGCCGTGAACACGATCGCGGTCTCCAGCGACGGCGTGGATGGCTACAACACGGATGGCATCGGGTTGCTGCGCGATCTTGAGCAGAACTTGGGGCTTCGGGTGGCGGGTAGCCGGGTGCTCGTCCTCGGCGCGGGCGGTGCCGTCCAAGGCGTGCTCGGTCCGCTTCTCGGGGCGGGACCGCATCGCGTCACGGTGGCGAATCGGACCCGGCCGAAGGCCGATCGGCTCGCGGGCCTGTTCGCCGGCGTGGACGCGGCGTCCTTGGACGACCTGCCCGCAGGCTACGAGATCGTCATCAACGGCACCTCGGCCGGGGTTGCCGGCGGTCGCCCGGCCATGGACGCGGCGGTCGTCGAGGGGGCCTTCTGCTACGACATGTTCTACACCTTGACCGGCGAGACGCCGTTCTGCCGTTGGTGTGCGGAGCACGGCGCGGCGGGCCGCACGGGCGGGCTCGGCATGTTGATCGAGCAGGCGGCGGAGTCCTTCTTCCTCTGGCGCGGCATCCGGCCCCCTACCCGGGGCCTCGCCGAGTCGTTGGCGGAGGCGGCATGAACGGGGCGCCCCGAGAGCTTCGCCTGTTGGCGGTGGCGGGGGTCGTGCTCGCCCTGGTCGTGGTCGTGCTCGGCGCCTATACGCGGCTGGTGGACGCGGGCCTCGGCTGTCCCGACTGGCCGGGGTGCTATGGCTTCCTGGGGGTGCCCGAGTCCCCGGAGGAGATCTCGGCGGCGGAGGCACGGTTCCCGGACGCCCCGGTGGAGCCGGACAAGGCGTGGCCCGAGATGGTGCACCGCTATTTCGCGAGCGGCTTGGGGCTGCTCTCCCTCGTCATCCTAGGGTTGGCGTGGCGGCGGAAGGCGGCTTTGACCATTCCATTGTCGCTCGCCGTGCTCGTTATCGTGCAGGGGGCGTTCGGGGCGTGGACGGTCACGCTGAAGCTCTGGCCGCAGGTGGTCACGGCCCATCTCCTCGGGGGCTTCGCGACGCTGGCGCTCCTGTGGCTCTACGTGCTCAGGCTCGGCATGGTGGGGGCCGTGTTCGTGCCGGCGGCGCTCGGGAGGCCGGCGGTGCTCGGCATCGCGCTGCTTGTGCTGCAAGTGACCTTGGGGGGTTGGACCTCCTCCAACTACGCGGCCCTCGCCTGCCCGGACTTCCCCACCTGCCATGGCAGCTTGGTGCCGGAGATGGACTTCGCGAAGGGATTCAACGTCTTGCAGGAGATCGGCCCGAACTATCTGGGCGGGGCGCTGTCGAGCGAGGCGCGCATCGCCATCCAGATGACGCATCGCGTGGGGGCCTTCGTGGTGCTGTTCATGGTCGGCTGGCTGGCGTGGCGCCTGGGCGGACGCTTGGGGTGGATCGTGGGAGGGGCGCTCGCGGTGCAGTTCGGGTTGGGCATCGCGAACGTGCTGCTCGAATTGCCCCTCGTCGTGGCCACGCTGCACAACGCGGGCGGGGCGTTGTTGCTGCTCGCGCTGGTGACGGTGTACGCTGCCGCCCGCGGTGACGTGGGCTCGCCTATCACGCCCCCCGGCGGATATTGACGGCGGCGCCGCGTTACCGGCCGAACGACCCCGAACGACACGATGATGAGCGAGACGATCGAGCGCGCTCCTGCGCCCTGGCGCGACTACCTGGAGATGACCAAGCCCAGGGTCGTGCTCCTCATGCTGCTTTGCGCGGCCGTGGGCATGGCCCTGGCACCCGGGCCGGTGACGGCGGAAGCCGTGCTCTGGGGCTTGGCGGGCATCGCGTTGGTCGCCGGGTCCGCCGCGACGGTCAACCACATCGCGGACGCGCGGATCGACGCCCGCATGGCGCGCACTCGACACCGGCCCGTGGCCCAGGGACGCCTCGGCACCGGCGCCGGCGCGACCTTCGCCGGGATCTTGGGCGTCGCGGGGATGGGGGTGCTGTACTTCCTCGTCAATCCGCTGACCGCCTGGCTGAACCTCCTTTCCTGGGTGGGCTATGGACTCGTCTACACGATGTACCTGAAGCGGGCCACACCCCAGAACATCGTCATCGGCGGGCTCTTCGGGGCCGCCCCGCCGCTCTTCGGCTGGACCGCCATCACCAATTCAATCGACCTCGAACCGCTGCTGCTGGTGCTCATCATCTTCGTGTGGACGCCGCCACATTTCTGGGCGCTGGCGCTCGACAGGAAAGAGGAGTACGCCGACGCGGACATCCCGATGCTGCCCGTCACGCACGGGGAGACGTACACGCGGCGGCAAATCCTGTTCTACGCGGTTCTGCTGGCGGTCGTGAGCGTCTTGCCGTTCCTGACCGGCATGAGCGGGCTCGTGTATCTGGTCGGCGCCGTCGCCTTGGGGGCGCGGTTCCTGTACTGGGCGGTCGTGCTCTTGCGGAGCCGCGCGAAGCACGCCCCCATGGCCACGTTCCGCTATTCCATCGTCTACCTGATGGCGCTCTTCGTGCTGCTCGTGGCGGACCGGCACCTCGTGCCGGCGGCCTTCGCCGCATGGTAGTGCCGCGTCGGGCCTTCGTGGCCTGTGGCATGGTGTTGCTCGCCGCCTTGGCGGCGTGCGGCGGTGGTCCAGAGGAAGCGCGCGTGGCCGCGGTTCGCGGGGAAACGGGGCTCATCGTGTTCCCGACGCCGCGGAACCTCCGGATCCCGCCGCTGGTGGACCAGCACGGGAGCACGTTCGGGGCCGAAGCCTTGCGGGGCAAGTGGTCGTTCCTCTTCCTCGGCTACGCGTCCTGCCCGGACATCTGCCCCGTGACCATGGCGACCCTGCGGGACGCCGAGCGCGCGTTGGACGATCCGCGCTTCCAGGCGGTACTCGTGACGGCGGACCCCAAGCGCGACACGCCCGACACGCTACGTACGTACGTTGAGGTCTTCTCGCCCCGTTTCCTCGGCGTCACGGGAGCGGAGGGCCCGTTGCGTGCGTTCGGGCTCGAACTCGCGGCCCACTTCAGCAAGATGGCCCCGGCGGACGGGGCGCCGGCGGACCGCTACCTGGTGGACCACTCCGGGCACGCCGCCATCGTCGATCCTTCCGGCCGGTTCGCCGCGATCCTCAAGAACCCGCGCCGCAGCGAGAACGTCGTGCAGGCGTTTCGGGCGCTCGCGGGTACCAGATAGCACGCACGTCGCCGGCCGGACCAAAGTTGAAATAGCCCGGCGCGCTCCCGTATGCTCGCGGCGCGAAGACGAGGTGGGCATGCCCGAAGCCGCGCAGGTCGCGGACGATTCGATCACGCGATACGCGACGGTGCGGCGGCAGACGGAGATGCTGTGCCGTCCGCTGGCCGTGGACGACTATGGCGTCCAGCCGATGGACGACGCGAGCCCGCCCAAGTGGCACCTCGCCCACACCACCTGGTTCTTCGAGACCTTCCTGCTCAAGCCCTTCGTGGAGCGGTACCGACCGTTCGCCGAGGGCTTCGAGGCACTCTTCAATTCCTACTACAACGGGGTCGGCCGACCGTTCCCGCGCCCCCGGCGCGGGACGCTGTCGCGGCCGACAGTCGAGGAGGTATACGCCTATCGACAGCACGTGGACGCGGCGATGGCGCCGCTGCTGGGGCGCGGCCACGAAGCCGTGCGGGCGCGGATCGAACTCGGGCTCCACCACGAGCAGCAACACCAGGAGCTGATCGTCACGGACCTGAAGTACACCTTGGGCACGAACCCGTTGCGACCGGCCTATCGCGAAGACTTGGACGACGCCGATTGCGCCCTCCGGCCCGTCGCATTCGTCGAGTTTCCCGGGGGCTTCGCCGAGATCGGCACGGCGGGCACGGAATTCTGCTTCGACAATGAAACACCACGCCACCGGGTCTGGCTGCAACCCTTCGCGTTGGCGGACCGCCTGGTCACGAACGCCGAATACCTGGCGTTCATGGAGGACGGCGGATACCGCGCACCCGCCCTGTGGCTGTCGGATGGCTGGGACGCGGTGGAGCGCGGCGGATGGGAGGCACCCCTCTATTGGCACGGCGTCGACGGCGCTTGGTGCGAGTACCGCCTCTCTGGTTCGGCACCGTTGGACCCCCACGCCCCGGTGACCCACGTCAGCTTCTACGAGGCCGACGCGTACGCGCGTTGGGCCGATGCGCGGCTGCCCCTCGAGGCGGAGTGGGAGTCCGTCGCCGCACGGTTTGTTGCGGACGCTGGGGACGTGGCGGGCCACTTCGCCGACGGGGGACGCCTGCATCCCAGTTCGCCCGAAGGCCCCGGCATGGCGCAACTCTTCGGCGATGCCTGGGAGTGGACGTCGAGCGCCTACGTCCCCTACCCCGGCTACCGCCCGCTGGCCGGGACCTTGGGCGAGTACAACGGCAAGTTCATGGCGAACCAGATCGTCCTGCGCGGCGGCTCGTGCGCCACGCCGCCGGGGCATGTCCGGGCCACGTACCGCAACTTCTTCCACGGCCCCGACCGCTGGCAATTCACCGGCATCCGGCTCGCCCGCGATGCCGGTTAGCGCCCCGCCGGCCCCGGAGTTCCGTTTTCACGACCGGCGGCCCGACCTGCCGGACGCGATGGCGGAAGCCGTCGCCGGGCTGTCCCGGACGGCGAAGCGTGTTCCCCCGAAGTACTTCTACGATGAAGCGGGTTCGCGCCTCTTCGACGACATCACGCGGTTGCCCGAGTACTACCTGACGCGCACCGAGGTAGGCATCCTGCGGGACAACCGGGAGGACATGGCGCGCGCCGTGGGCGACCGCGTGTGCCTCGTGGAGTACGGCAGCGGTTCGAGCGAGAAGATCCGCATCCTGCTCGACGCCTGCCGGCCCGTGGCGTACGTCCCCGTGGACATTTCGCGGGCGCACCTGCTGCGGTCCGCCCGGGCGATCTACGACGACTTCGACTGGCTCTCGGTCCATCCCACCTGCGCCGACTACAGCCGCGCCTTCACCCTGCCGGAGGTGGCGTCGGCGCTGCCCTGCGTGGCCTTCTTCCCGGGCTCGAGCATCGGCAACTTCGATCCGGGGGAGGTGCCGGCGTTCCTCGCCGGGGTCGGCGAAGTCGTCGGGCGCGGTGGCCGCCTCATCGTGGGGGTGGACGCGAAGAAGGACGCGGACGTCCTGCACGCGGCGTACAACGACGGCCAGGGCGTGACGGAGGCCTTCAACCTCAACCTGCTGCGGCATCTGAACGATCTGCTCGACGCGGACTTCGACCTGGCCCGGTTCGAGCACGAGGCCGAATACAACCCGGCGCGGGGGCGGATCGAGATGTACCTGACGAGCACGGCGGCGCAGCGCGTGCGGCTGAACGGTGCCGAGATCGCCTTCGAGGCGGGCGAGCGCATCCACACGGAGAACTCCTACAAGTATCACCCCGAAGAGTTCCTGGAGCTTGCCGGCGAGGCGGGCTTCGTACGCCAGCGCATGTGGACGGACGAGCGCGCGTACTTCATGGTCATGCTGCTGGAGTACACCGGCGGCTGACGAGGTTGACCCCGCCCCGGCCTTAACCCGCGGCGACGTTTGTTGATAGCCTGCCCGCCAAGGACGCCGCGGGAGTTCCGGATGCACGAAATCGGCGAACTGGAAACCTATCTCTACGACCTCAAGGGCTACCTGGTCATCGAGGACGTCCTGAGTCCCGAAGAAGTCGCCCGCTTGAAGGCGCTCGTCGATGGCACGGAGCTCGACGACCTGCCCCCGAGCCACCGCTTCGGCGGTGCCGGGGGCTCCGCGCCGACCGGGCCGGGCTTCCTCGCCTGGGGCGAACCGTTCGTGGCGCTGATGGATCACCCGCTCACCATGAACGTGATGCGCGCCCAGCTCGGCGATTGCTTCCGCCTCGACCGCATCTTCGGCATGCACATGAAGCAGGGCCTCCCGAATGGCCACCTGCACTCGGACTACGGGGCATCGCACCCGTTCTCCCGCGCGGAACGCGGGCGCTTCTTCACGCCTCCCGCCCATGAAGCGCTGCACGGCTTCGGCGTGGCGGCCTGGAACCTGACGGATAGCGGGCCGGAGCACGGCGGGCTGCGCGTCATCCCCGGCAGCCACCACAGCCACTACAAGCTGCCGAAGGTGATCCGGCAGGACGCCTACGACGACGTGGTCGTCATCCCGGAAGCCCCGGCCGGCAGCGTGACGTTCTTCTCCGAGGCGCTCACCCACGGCACGGCGGCATGGCGGGCGGATCACCACCGCTACACCCTGCTCTACAAGTATTGCGCCTCCCAGCTCACGTGGTCCCGCACGCGGGTGACGGCACCAGAGGGCGCTGAGTTGACGGAGCGGCAGCGCCTGCTGCTGGAGGAACCCGCGGGGTCGAAGTGGTTCTTCCCTTCGCTCTTCCCGGAGGACGAGGAGCGGCGGGCCAACGAGGAAGCGACGCCGAAGGCGGCGTCCTAGCCCGCATTTCTCACCAAGTCGCTTATGCATGGACCGCAAGTCCTTGGTCCATTTGGGTTTATCGTCGATCTCAAGCGTCGGTCGCCGGATGCAGACCGCTGGCCGCGCCCTCGCCGGTCTTTTCGCCCCGTGCGCGCACGTGCTCCCTCAAACTTAGGCCCCACTAGGCTTTCGGTCGCGAGCACGCGCACGGAGCGAAAATCCTCGGCGATCATCACGGCCCATGGTGAGAAAATGCGGGCTGATATGTTTTGACCTGTCAATCGGTACTCCGTTCCAGGGTGCTCCGATCGCACCGAGTTCGTCGAGGCGACGGTTCGGAACGGTCGTGACCCGCCTTTTCCGGCGCCCGTCGGGGTGTCGCGGCCAACCGGGGGCACGGAGCGATTTCCACGGGCCGTCCACGGCCGCGGTCCCCGCAAATGATGGAGCGGCGGTGGGCGGGCGGTGGAAATCGCGGGCGCCGGCCCGGCCGGCGATGTTCGCCAGCCGTGCCGGGTCCGGCGCGGGCGCGGTGGGTCGGGTCCGGCGCGGGCGCGGTGGGTCGGGACGGGGCCGGACAGATTGCGACGGTGGATCATGCTGATATGCGTGGATTGGTTACCGACCCTACCTCACTGCGTCGCGGAGCTGGCCTCTCTCTAGTGGCGGGGGTCGTCGCGCCGGAGGGTCCGCGTTGCGAACCATCCGCCGACGCCGTCGTAGCCCGGCCGAGGGTTCTCCACACCGGCCCGGCCCCGCCCCGATCCAACACTCGAAACGAACTCCCTTCCTTCAACCGCGCGTCAACGCGTCGCCGACGTCCCGGCGCCGGCCTCCGCCATCCGCGCCACCTCGACGCGGACGATGTCCCACACGAAGCCGGCCAGCTCGCGCGCCACGGCCACGGTCGTCTGCTTGGTGTTCTTGCCGGACGCGAGCAGGTGCCGGTAGCGACCGCACAGGCGCCGCTGGGCGCGCCACGCGATGGCCCTGGCCTCTTCGGACGCGCCGGCCGCCTTGCGTTCCAGGTGCGCCGTGCGCCGCGCCGGGAACCGGTAGCTCCAGGCCGACTCCACCAGCGCGCGCCGCGCCGCCCCGTTGCCGGTGCGCGTGATCGCGCCGCGGCGGCGCCGCCCGCCCGAGCTGTGCTCGCTCGGCACCAACCCCAGGAACGCCATCAACTGGCGCGGCGAGTCGAAGCGGCCGATGTCGCCCAGCTCCGCCAGCAGCGTCGCCGCCGTGATCCGGTCCACGCCGCGCAACGCCACCAACGCGCGCACCACCGGCGCCAGCGACCAATCGGACAACGCCCGCTCCAGCTGGCCCGTCAGCGCCGCGACCCGCTCGCCCGCGGTCCGCGCCGCCTCCAGGTACTCCCGGTACGCCCACTCCTGCCAGTCCCGCTCGAAGCGCTGGCCGTCCAGCCACGCCCAGTGCGCCCTGCTCCAGCGCCCGGCCGACCAGCGGCGGTCGTGGCGCAGCAGGAACGCGCCGAGGCGCTGGCGCGCCCTGCGCTCCGCGTCCTTCAGGTCCGACCGCGCCCGCACCAGGTCCCGCATCGCCTCGTGGTCCTCGTCCGGAACCCACACCGCCGTCAACTCGCCGCCGCGCGACAGCCGCGCCAGCTTGCGCGCGTCGCGACGGTCCGTCTTCACCCGCTCCGCCGGCGCCCTGGGGATGCGCGACGGCGCCACCACCTCGCAGTCGAAGCCCAGCTCCCGCAACTGGCGGTACAACCCATACCCACAGGGCCCCGCCTCGTAGCTGAACAACGGCATCCCGCCGCCGTGCGCCGCGCACAACTCCCGCGCCAGCCTGGCGACCGCCGCCGGTCGGTTCGCGATCTCACCGAGATCCTCCGGCGCCCCGCGCCCCGCCGGCGCCACCGCCACCGCGATCGTGTCCTTGTGCACGTCCAACCCGACGTACGCCCCGTACGACCCCCCGCAATCACTCATCCCGCCCTCCGACATCTTGTAGTCTTGCAACCTCCTGCCCTCCTCAATGTGGCCCTGCCTTGCCCGGCACTCCGCCGCCAAGGTAACCCACGCGCGTTGAGGACGGGCAGGTCAAAACATGATGTCTAGCCGACCGGGCACCAAACGTCTCAGAACTCGATGATCCGCCACTGGGGCACGACTAGCCCCGCCTGGTCCACGTCGCCGAATCCATCCGTCGGATCGACCGGGACCAAGTAGTACGGCTTGCCGAAGCTCGGCACCACCTTGACCATGCGCAGGTGCCCGTTCTGGCGGTACTCGTAGACCGTGCGGTCCTCGCCTTCGATCAGGGTGATGTCGGGTCCGCGCTCGGCGGTCTCCTGCGCCGCCGCGGACAGCGCGCATGCGAAAACGGTGGCGGAGAGGGCGGCACTGCGCAGGGTGTGGCCTCGTGTGATAGCGTGACCGGGCGGGAGGCAATGTAGCATGCAACAGGACACTCCGTTACTGCTCGTCGACGGCTCGTCGTATCTCTTCCGCGCCTTCCACGCGCTGCCGGACCTCTCGACGGCGGACGGGTTTCCGACGGGTGCCGTGTTCGGCGTGATCAACATGCTGCGCAAGCTCGGCAAGGACTTCGAGGGCAGCCCGGTGGCGGTCGTGTTCGACGCCGCCGGCAAGTCCTTTCGTAACGACATCTACCCCGAGTACAAGGCCAACCGCCCGCCGATGCCGGACGATCTGCGGAGCCAGATCGAGCCCATTCACCAGATCATCGAGGCGATGGGGATGCCGCTCCTGATCGTGCCGGACGTGGAGGCAGACGACGTGATCGGCACCCTCGCCGCCCAGGCGACGGCGAGCCGCCGGCACACGGTCGTCTCGACTTCGGACAAGGACATGGCGCAACTCGTGAGCGAGTACGTGACGCTCGTCAACACGATGAGCGAGACGACCACGGACCGGGACGGGGTCGTTGCGAAATACGGCGTGCCGCCGGAGCGCATCGTCGACTATCTCGCGCTGATGGGCGACAGCGTGGACAACATTCCCGGCGTCCCGAAGGTCGGCCCGAAGACGGCGGCCAAGTGGATCGGTCAGTTCGGGGGCCTCGACGAAGTGATCGCGGGGGCCGACGCCGTGAAGGGCAAGGTCGGTGAGAACCTTCGTGCGACGCTGGACCAACTGCCGCTGTCGCGGGAGCTGGCCACGATCCGTTGCGACGTGGAGCTTGAGGTGGCCCTCGAGGATTTGGTGCCGGGGGCTCCGGATGAGGCCGCGCTCGCGGAACTCTTCGAGCGGCTCGAGTTCAAGTCCTGGCTGGTGGAGCTCGGCGTCGAGATCGAAGAGGCACCGCCTCCGCCCCGGGACTACGTGCGCGTAACGGACGAGGAGGGCCTCGAGGACTGGGCGCGTCGCCTCCGCGAGGCCGGGACGTTCGCGCTTGCGGTGCACACAGACCGGGGCCATTACATGGATGCCCGCATCGCGGGGTTCTCCCTTGCCGTGGAGCCGGGGGTCGCGGCCTACGTGCCGGTCGGGCACGACCTCGCGGGGGCGGACCAGTTGTCCCTCGCGGCGACGCTTGGGGTGCTCGGTCCGCTCCTGGAGGACCCGGCGTTGCGCAAGGTCGGGCACAACCTGAAGACGGCCCGCAACGTCCTGGCTCGGCACGACGTGGCGCTCGATGGCATCGCGTCGGACACGATGCTCGAATCCTACGTCCTCGACAGCGTCGGCACGCGCCGCCACAGCCTGGACGCCCTCGCGACGAAGCACTTGAAGTTCGAGCCGACGCGCTACGAGGACATCGCCGGCAAGGGCGCGAAGCAGCTCGACTTCCCGGCACTGACGCTCGAAGCGGCGGCGGACTTCGCGGCGGAAGAAGCGGATGTCGCCCTGCGGCTCCACGGGGCGCTCTGGCCACGGCTGGAGTCCACGGGACGGCTCCAGACCGTCTACGAGGACATCGAGCTGCCGCTCCTTGCCGTGCTTTCCCGGGTGGAGCAGGCGGGGGCGCTGGTCGATGCGGGGTTGCTGGCGGAACAGGGGCGTGAGCTGGGGGCGCGGGTGGAGGAACTGGCGGAGCAGGCGTACGAAGCGGCCGGCCATCCGTTCAATCTCGGTTCGCCCAAGCAGTTGCAGGAGGTGCTCTACGACGAGATGGGGCTCACCCCGCTGCGCAAGACGCAGACGGGACAGCGCTCGACGGCGGAGGCCGTGCTCCAGGAGTACGCCGACCGGGGCGAACCGTTGCCGCAGATCATCCTGGACCATCGGCAGGTCTCCAAGCTGAAGTCCACCTACACCGACACCCTCCCCCAGCAGGTCAATCAGCGCACCGGCCGCATCCACACCACCTATGGCCAAGCGGTGGCCGCCACGGGACGCCTCGCCTCGCAGGATCCGAACTTGCAGAACATCCCCATCCGCACCGAGGAAGGCCGCCGCATCCGCCAGGCGTTCGTCGCCCCGCCGGGCCGCAAGCTCGTCGCGGCGGACTATTCGCAGATCGAGCTGCGCATCATGGCGCACCTCTCGCGGGACGACGGGCTGGTGGGGGCCTTCGCGAGCGGCCTGGACGTGCACCGGGCGACGGCAGCGGAAGTGTTCGGCGTCGGCGTGGACGACGTGAGCGGCGACCAACGGCGCAGCGCCAAGGCCATCAACTTCGGGCTGATCTACGGCATGTCCGCCTTCGGTCTCGGCCGCCAGCTACGCGTCCCGCGCAACGTGGCCCAGGGCTACATCGACCTCTACTTCACCCGCTATCCCGGCGTGCGCGAGTACATGGACAGCACCCGCGCCCAGGCGCGCGAAGCAGGGTTCGTCGAGACGGTGTACGGACGCCGCCTCTATCTGCCGGAGATCAAGGCGAGGCAGGCCGCCCGGCGCCAGGCCGCGGAACGCACGGCCATCAACGCCCCCATGCAGGGCACCGCCGCCGACATCATCAAGCGCGCCATGATCGACGTCGACGCTTGGCTCGCCGAAGCGGGCCTCGACGCGACGATGATCATGCAGGTCCACGACGAGTTGGTGTTCGAGGTGGCGGAGGACGATGTCGGTGCGCTCGTGGACGGCGTCACCGAGCGCATGACGCGCGCCACGGACCTGTCGGTCGGCATGGTCGTGGACGTGGGCGTGGGGGACAACTGGGACGAGGCACATTGATGGCAGATGAAGCGGGTCCTTTCGGACAGGACGGGCGCGACGACGACGGCCCAAGAGAGGGCGAGTTGAACGAATGGCAAGTCGCGGAAGTCCGTGAGGCACTCGTGGAGGCGGACGCGCAGGAGTTCGCATCCGACGAAATGGTCGATGCGCTGCTCCGGAAGTGGGGAGCGTAGCTACTGGGCGTCCGGGTTCCGGGCGGTGGTGGCGCTGGCATCGACGGTGTCGGCTTGCCCCATGAGAAACGCGGCCACGTGCGCCTCCGCGACTTTCGCCCCGAGCCCCGATGCCGCGGAGAACGGGATGGCCTCGCCAGTGCCGAGATCGGCAAGTTGCCGCGCCACGGCCCGCTGCACGGCGATCCGGGCACCTTGCTTCAGCTTGTCCGACTTGTTCAGGAGCGCGAGCAGGGGCGTACCCGTCTCGGCGGCCCAGTCGAGCATCTGCACGTCGAAGGGCTGCAGGGGATGGCGAGCGTCCATGATGAGCACCACGGCCGCCAAGTGTTCGCGGCGGGTGAGGTAGTCGTCGATCGCCCGGCTCCACTGGGCGCGTTCCGCCTTGCCGGCCTTCGCGTAGCCGTAACCCGGCAGGTCCACGAGCCGCCCGCCGCCCTCGACGGCGAAGAAGTTGATGAGCCGTGTGCGTCCCGGCGTCTTGCTCACCCGCGCGAGCCGCTTCGAGCCGGTGAGGCGGTTCAGGGTGCTGGACTTCCCGGCGTTCGAGCGCCCGGCGAAGGCCACTTCGGGCTCGTCGTCCGGCGGACACTCGGCCCAGCGGGAGGCACTCGTGAGGAAGCGTGCGGAAAGGGGCATGGCGGGTATAATCCGCTCGCCGCGACGCCGGTAGTGTAACCGTCTACCGTCCCGCCCCTGGGGAGCGCGAGGGGCTTGCCCCTCGCAAGGAAGAGCAGCGCGAGGGTGGCCCTCACAGGGGCTTGCCCCTCGCAAGGAAGGGGAGCGCGAGGGCCTCGGCAGCGACCGGGCGATGCCGCGGCAGTGTGCGGAACGAGCTTCGAAATGCGTTATCTACGATGGACGGCCGCGGTCGTCCTGGCGGGGTCGATCAGCGCCGCCGAGGTCGAGACCATGGTGATCGCCTGCGCGGCGTGCCACGGCCAGGACGGCGTCACCGGCATCATGCCGGACTACCCGAGCATCGCCGGGCAGAACGAGCGCTATCTCCTCACCCAACTCCGGCTGCTCAAGTCCGGCGAGCGCCCCGCGCCGCTGATGGCGGGGCAGCTCGACATGCTCACCGACGAAGACCTCGCCAAGCTCGCGGCCTACTACGCGGCCATGCCGGGCACGGTGGGCCGCTCGTCGCCGGACAACCTCGACGCCGGCATGCGCATCTACCGGGGCGGCATCATGGAAAAGGGGGTGGCGGCCTGCACCGCGTGCCATTCGCCGGACGGCGGGGGCAACGGCCCGGCGGGCTTCCCGGGCCTCTCGGGACAGCGGTACGACTACGTGGTCGCGCAACTGGTGGCCTATCGGGAGGGACACCGGACCACCGACGAGGAGTTCGGCGGCATGATGCGCGACGTGGCGGCACGGCTGACGGACACCGAGATCGCGGCGTTGGCCAACTACGTCCAGGGCCTGTACTAAGCCGGCGCGGCGAACCGGTGCGCTACCTTCTCGCCCTCAGCTTCGCGCTCGCCTTCGCCTACCTGATCCTAGGCTCGACGGCACACGCTGCCGAATTCGAGTCCGGCGTCCACTACGCCGAGCTGCCGATTCCGGTGGAAACCAACGCTCCAGAGGGCGCGGTGGAAGTGGTGGAGGTTTTCTCCTACGCCTGCATCCACTGCTACAACTTCGAGCCGTTCGTGCGCGCCTGGAAGGAACGGCAACCCGACGATGTCGCCTTTCGCCGGGTGCCGGCGGTGTTCAACCCGGTCTGGGAGATGCTGGGGCAGGCGTACTATGCGGCGGAAGCCCTCGGCGTGCTCGACGCGGTACACATGCCGCTCTTCGAGGCCATCCACGTGCACCGCATGGACATTCGCGACGCCGAGTTGCTCGGCCGCATCTTCCGGCGCTACGCGGATACGCCGGCGGAAGAGTTTTCCAAGGTGTTCCGCTCGTTCGGCGTGGTGAGTAGCGCCCGGCAGGCGCGCGCGCAGAGTCAGGCTTACCGAATCTCCGGCGTCCCGTCGCTGATCGTTGCCGGCAAGTACCGCATCGAGACGGGCATGGCGGGGGGCCTGGAGCAGATGCTGGCGGTCGTGGACTTCCTCGTCGAAAAAGAGCGGGGAGCAATCGCCGAGGCCGATTGAGCCGCCGCCAAACCTCCCGCGATTCGCGCTATTCTCGGGCGCATGGCGGAATTGAGCGATGACTGGGAGATCGAGCAGCGGGAGTGGCTCGAGGCCCTCGACGGCGTCCTGGACGAACACGGCCCGGAGGGCACCAAGGCACTCCTGCGGCGGTTGCAGGACGCGCTCTCCCGCCGGGGCGTCGTGCTGACGGACGCCGCCCTCAACACCCCCTACCGCAACACCATCCCCCTCTCCGAGCAGCCGCCGTACCCCGGCAGCATCGATGTCGAGACGCGCATCGAGAACATCCTGCGCTGGAACGCCGTGGCGATGGTCCTGCAGGCCTACGACTCGGGCTCGGGCGTGGGCGGGCACATCGCGACCTACCTGTCTGCGGCGACCATGATGGAGGTCGGCTTCCACCACATCTTCCGCGCGCCGGGGCCGGACTACGGCGGCGACCAAGTCCACTTCCAGGCGCACACGTCCCCCGGCGTATACGCCCGGGCCTGGCTCGAGGGCCGGCTCGACCTGGAGCAACTCAAGAACTTCCGGCGGGAACTCGCCGCCGAGGGCGGCCTGCCCTCCTATCCGCATCCGCGCCGCATGCCGGACTTCTGGCAGATGCCGTGCGCCAGCATGGGCCTCTCGACCCCGAGCGCCATCTATCAGGCGCGCTTCGCGAAGTATCTCGAGAGCCGGGGCCTGAAGCCCAAGAACGGCGGCAAGATCTGGAACTTCATCGGCGACGGGGAGTCCGACGAGCCGGAAGTCCTGGGCACCATCGACATCGCGGCGCGGGAACACTTGGACAACCTCGTCGTGGTCGTGAACTGCAACCTGCAACGGCTCGACGGTCCGGTGCGGGGCAACGGCAAGATCATCCAGGAACTCGAACGCGCCTTCCGGGGGGCGGATTGGCACGTCATCAAGGTGATCTGGGGCGGCGGTTGGGACGTGCTCTTCGAACGGGACACGAAGGGCATCCTACAGGCGCGGATGGAGCAGGCCGTCGATGGCGACTACCAGTTCTACACCGTCTCGCCCGGCGACGTGGTGCGCGAACACTGGGTGGAGCACACCCCGGAGTTGCGGGACCTGATGGACTCCCTGAACGACGAGGAGATCCGCACCATCCGGCGGGGCGGCCACGACCACCACAAGATCTTCGCCGCCTTCAAGCAGGCGACCGAGGTGCAGGGCAAACCGTGCGTCGTGCTGCTCAAGACCGTGAAGGGCGACGGCCTGGGGCCGAAGTCCGAAGGGCGCAACACCGTCCATCAGAAGAAGCATCTCTCCGCCGACGAGCGGCGGGAACTGGCGGCTCGGCTCGGGATTCCCCTGCCGGACGATGCGGTCGTCGGGGCGGAGTTCTACCGGCCCCCGGAGGGCGGCGAGGAGATCCGCTACCTCAAGGCACGCCGCGAGGCCCTCGGCGGGAGCCTCCCGGCGCGGCAGGTGCATTGTGCGCGGCTGGAGGCGCCGCCCCTGGAGTTCTTCACCGACATGCTGCGCGGCTCCGGCAAGCGCGAGGTCTCGACCACGATGGCCGTCGTGCGGATGCTGCAAAGGCTGCTGCGCGACGACGGCCTCGGCCGCTACGTCGTTCCCATCGTGCCGGACGAGGCCCGCACCTTCGGCATGGATGGGTTGTTCCCGCAGGCGGGCATCTTCTCCCTCGAAGGCCAGCAGTATCAGCCGGTGGACGCCGGCACCATCGCCCCCTACCGGGAGGCGGAAGACGGCCAGATCCTCCAGGAAGGCATCTGCGAGACCGGCGCCATGGCCTCGTTCCTCGCCGCCGGCACGGCCTACGCCAACCACGGCCTGCCCATGATCCCGTTCTACATCTTCTACTCCATGTTCGGCTTCCAGCGCGTCGGGGACATGATCTGGGCGTGCGGGGACATGATGTGCAAGGGCTTCCTGCTCGGCGGCACGTCCGGCCGCACGACCCTGAACGGCGAGGGCGTGCAGCACCAGGACGGCCACTCCCACGTGATGGCGTCCACCGTGCCGAACCTCGTGAGCTACGACCCGGCGTTCGCCTACGAACTCGCCGTCATCGTCCGCGACGGCATCCGGCGCATGTACGGCGAGTTCGAGGACGTCTTCTACTACGTCACGGTCACCAACCAGAACTACGTCATGCCGCCGATCCCCGAAGGTGCCGAGGAGGGGATCGTGGCCGGGATGTACTGCTTCCGGCGGGCGGAGGGGGCGCAGGTCAACCTGCTCGGCAGCGGCGCGATCATGATGGAGACCCTCGCTGCGGCGGAGATCCTGTCGGAACGGGGCATCCCGGCCAACGTCTGGAGCGTGACCAGCTACAACGAGCTGGCACGCCAGGGGACGCTGGCGGAACGCGAGCAGATGCTGAGCGTCGGCGGCGCGGAGACGCGGCCCTACGTGGAGGCACTACTGGCCAACGAGGAAGGCGTGTTCGTGGCCGCTTCGGACTACATGAAGGCGCTACCGCTATCGATATCGCGCTGGTTCCCGGGCGAGTACACGGTGCTCGGAACGGACGGCTTCGGGCTCTCCGAATCCCGCGAGTCGCTCAGGGACTACTTCGAGGTTTCGCGGGACTGGATCGCCTTCGCCGCGCTGTCGACCATGGCGCGGGCCAACCGCGTCAAGGCGAATGCGGCGATGGACTTCGCGCGGGAGCGGGAGCTGGATCTCAAGAAGGCGGCGGCTTGCTGATGCCCCACGGGTTGCGGGTTGCGGCCTAGCCGGCCTTCAACCGGGGCACTACTTCGGAAAACAGCCGCTCCAGGCTGTCCCCCATGCGCTCGGCGCGCAGCCCCGGCGGCACCGCCATCGTCACGATGTCGGTGATGCCGAACTCCGCGATGAATGTCCGGAGCTGGTCCACGCACTCGTCGGCGTTGCCGATGATCCAAGTCTGGGGAATCGGTTCGACATCCCCCGGACCGAAACCCTCGCCGCTCTCTTCGAAGAACCGCCGGTAGAGCTCCATCCGGTAGCGCTCGGCCGCACGGATGACGGGCCAGTCAGTGTTGCGGTCATCCGTCACGAGGATGCTGCGGATGATGCCGACGCGATGGTCGCTCGGCGTGCGCCCGCTGTCGGTGAGCGTCTGATGCCAGCGGTCGAAGGTGACGCGCGGCCCTTGTGGCAGGAAGTGGGTGCCGTAGTGGGCGGCACGCAAGGCGCCGGCTTCCGACATCGCGGCAAGCCACAGGGGCGGGCCACCCTCCTGCACGTAGCCTGGCCTGATGGTCACGTCCTCGAACCGGTAGCGCTTGCCCGAATAGCTGAAGCGCTTTCCCGTGAAGCAGCGTTGCAGGACCTCGACGCACTCGTTCGTCAGCGACAGCCGGCGCGAGACCGGGAAACCGAACCCGCGGAACTCGTGGGGTGCATACCCCATGCCGAGCCCCACCTCCACGCGCCCGCCCGAGAGGTTGTCCAGGACCGCGAGGTCCTCCGCCAAGCGGATGGGGTGATTGAACGGAGCGAGGCAGATGTCCGTCCCGAAGCGCACGCGGCTGGTCACCGCCGCCATGGCCCCCGCGACGGGAATCCAGCTCGGCAGGTAGCCGTCCTCGACGAAGTGATGCTCGGTGAACCAGACGAGATCGGCCCCGAGCCCGTCCAGCCACTGCACCTGCTCCAGAACCTCGGCGTAGAGCGTCCGGTCGCTGACGCCTGAGTCCGGCGGGTTGCGGAAGTCGTAGCAGACGCCTATGCGTAGGGGGTTCATCGATGGCCTTCTGTCATGTGGGCGGGAATTCGTGCGTACTCGCAGGACGAGTACCGATGATACGATGTAGCAATCGATCTACACGCATTGTAAGCGCCATGGCACTGAACATCCGGAACCGAACGACCGAGGAATTGGCGGCGACCCTGGCGAGGCTGACCGGAGAGACCAAGACGGAGGCCGTCACGAAGGCGCTGCACGACCGGCTGGAACGCGTTCGTCGAGAACGTACCGGTAGGAACCTGGCGGACGAGCTTGACGAGATCGCCCTGCACTGCGCCTCCCTCCCGATCCTCGATGACCGGGAGGCAGGGGACATTCTCGGCTACGACGATCATGGCTTGCCCGCCTGATGGTGATCGACACATCCGCGGTGATTGCCATTCTTCAGGACGAGCCCGAACGCCGGGCGTTCAACGAGGCGATCGAGGCTGCCGAGCGGCGCATCATGTCGGTCGTCTCGTTTGTTGAGGCGTCGATGGTCATCGAGACACGCCAAGGTGCGGATGGCGTGCGAGCGCTCGACCTGTTCATCGCGAAGGCGGGAATCGAGCTCGCGCCGGTCGACAAGGACCAGGCACATGCTGCTCGCGTGGCGTTCCGGGACTACGGCAAACGCCGTCACCCCGCCGGCCTCAACTTTGGCGATTGCTTCCCATATGCTCTCGCGAGAACGATGGGTGAGCCGCTGTTGTTCAAGGGGTCGGACTTCTCAATGACCGACATCTCCGTAGCGGTTGGATCCGGCGAGGCGCAGGGCGTATAGGATCGACTTGTTCAGAGGTTCCTTAGGCGGGCGTGCGCGAGAAGCTGCAGCGCACCAAGGCTCCTACCCCCGCCGCCTCGGCCGACGCCGCTCCCGCGGCTTCGCCCCCGTCATGTCCATCAGCCGGTCGCGGAGCGGCTCGAGGTCTTCGTAGACGGCGTCCGAGCCCAGTTCGACCGGCTCGTTGACGACGATCTGCGACATCGAGAACGTGCCGCCCGAGGCGTGGATGACGACGCCGTTCGGCGCGTCCTCGGAGCACATGAACAGGACGGCGGGGCTCACCAGCCTGGGATGCCGAAGCGGATCGGGTTCGCCGAGGTCCTCCGTGCGGCCGGGCACGGTGTTCGTCATCCGCGTGGCGGCGCCGGGGCCGAGGGTGTTGACGCGCACGTTGTGGTTGGCGCCCTCGAGGGCGAGCACGTTCATGAGGCCGACCATGCCCATCTTGGCGGCACCGTAGTTGGCCTGACCGAAGTTGCCGAAGATCCCGGAGCCGGAACTCGTGAAGACGATGCGCCCGTAGTTCTGCGCGTACATGAGCGGCCACGCGGCGTGGGTGACGTAGGCGGTGCCGTTCAGGTGGACGTTCATCACGATGTCCCACTCGTCGAGGGTCATGTTCTTGAACGTCTTGTCGCGCAGGATGCCGGCGTTGTTGACGAGGATGTCGATGCGGCCGAAGGCGTCGATGGCGGTCTCGATGATCGACTTCGCGCCCTCGCGGTCCGACACTGAGGCCTTGTTGGCGACGGCGGTGCCACCGAGTTCCTCGATTTCCGCGACGACGGCGTCCGCCATGTCCCCCTCCCCGGTCCCATCGACGCTGCCGCCGAGGTCGTTCACCACGACCTTGGCGCCGCGCTTGGCGAACTCGATCGCATGACAGCGGCCGAGGCCCCCGCCCGCGCCCGTGACCACGGCGACCTTGCCTTCAAACTCACTCATCGTTGCTGTCCTCTCCTGCCGGGATGATCGATCCGCTCGAGACAAGACTCCCGGGGACCGGATGGGGAGGCGGTTATATCACTCTTGGGACGGCGTGGTGCGCCGCCGAGCCCTACTGCATGATGGCCTGGACCATGCGCTGCACGGCGTCCCGGTGGCGCGCCACCTCCGCCGTGCCGAGGTCTTCCTCCGGCGGCGGCATCAGGTCGAAGTGGCCGAAGTGGTCCTCGCCGGCGACGAGCGTCGCCGTATCCCTCGGGATGTGGGTCTGGCGGACGTGGGTGGCGCAAAAACGCAGCACCAGGCCGATGCGCCGGTCGTCGGTGCGGTTCGGCTCCGAGCCGTGGGCGAGCCGTACGTGGTGGAGCGACATCTCGCCGGCGGCCAGCGGCGCGAGGACGGCGGAGGACTCGTCGAGGTCGTCTTCGATGCGCTGCCCGCGGGACAGCAGGTTGTCCTCGTGATGGGTGTTCTCGTGGCTATGCAGCGGTCCCTTGTGGCTTCCCGGCAGGAACTTCATCGGCCCCGTCTCCGATCCCGCATCGGATAGCGCCACCCATGCCGTCACCACATCGTGGGGTTCGAGGCCCCAGTACGTGGCGTCCTGGTGCCACGTGACGAACTTGCCGTCGCGGGCTTCCTTGATGAACCAGTTGAGCGACCAGAGCAGGACGTCGGGGCCGAGCACGTCGGAGACCGGGTCCACGATGCGTGGGTCGTGGACAAGGTCCCAGGCCCAACGAAACAGCAGGTGCAGGTCCGTCGCCGGCAGGCGCGCCTCGAGACCATCGCCGCCCGCCCCACGGGTTTCGAACGCCTCAAGGGCACTGCGGCATGCCAAGGCCTCATGCTCCTCGATGGCCGACAGCGGCGAGAGGTACCCGCGCTCGTGAAACGCGGCGATCTCCGCGTTGCTCAGGTGATTCGACATGGTGGCCATGGTAGCGCGTTGCGGCCCGGGCACGGGGCGTGCAAAGGCGATGGGGTTTCCGTTCCATGCAAGAATGGCCGGAGTCTGATGGACACGGGAGGAGCGCGGATGGGGATGGATCAGCTTAAGGCCCGCCGCGAGCGGGCGATGGGCGCGTCGCCGCTCTTCTACCGGGAACCGGTACACCTCGTCCGAGGCGAGGGCGTCTGGCTATACGACGACACCGGCCGCCGCTACATGGACGCCTACAACAACGTGCCCTGCGTCGGGCACTGCCATCCCAGGGTGGTGGCGGCGCTCCACGGCCAAGCCGCGACCCTCAACACCCATAGCCGCTATCTCAGCGAGGTGGTGGTCGAGTATTGCGAGCGGCTCATGGCGCTCCATGGCGATCCCCTCTCCGTCCTGCAGATGTGTTGCACGGGCACGGAGGCGGTCGAGGTGGCGCTCAAGATGGCGCGCTCGTTCACCGGCGGACAGGGCATTCTCTGTAGCAACGCGACCTACCACGGCAACAGCGCCGAGGTCTTTCGGATGACGGTCGGGCCGTTCGAGCCGGACTTCCGCCGCGTGCCGTTTCCGGAAGCGTACCGGCCCATCAAGGAGGGCGCTTCCGAGGCGGAGCTACGCGATCTGTATCTCGGGGAGATCGAGAAGGGGATCAAGGCCTTCGCGGCGGATGGTGTCCCGCTCGCCGGGATGCTGTTCTGCTCGATCTTCGCCAACGAGGGATTGCCGGACGTGCCCGCCGGGTTCATGCAGCAGGCGGCCGGCCTCGTGCGGGACGCCGGGGGCGTGGTGATCTTCGACGAGGTGCAGGCGGGGTTCGGGCGGACGGGCCGCTGGTGGGGCTACGAGGTGATGGACTGCGTGCCGGACATCGTCGCGATGGGCAAGCCCATGGGGGCCGGCCTGCCGCTCTCCGGCGTCGGGGCGCGCCCGGACATCGCCGAGGCATTCCACCGGAAGTCGTTCTACTTCAATACGACGGCCGCGACGCCGCTCCAGGCGGCCGTGGGCGGTGCCGTACTCGACGTGATCGAGGACGAGGAGCTGCTCGCCAACGTCACCACCGTGGGCGGCCACCTGAAGGGCCGGCTCGCGGGGTTGGCTGATCGTTTCGAGCGCGTCGGCGACGTGCGTGGCCACGGGCTGTTCCTGGGCATCGACTGGGTGGAGGATCGCGCCACGGCGAAGCCGGACCGGGAGGGCGCCGCGGACATCGTCGAGCAGATGAAGGAGAAGGGCTATCTGATTTCCAATGCGGGCAAGTACCGCAACGTGCTCAAGATTCGACCACCCCTCGTCTTCGCACGCGAACATGCGGACGAGCTATTCGAGGCGCTGGTGGAGACGTTGGAGGAAGTGTCCGGATAACAAGGACTGAGACTATCCGAATCGTCTTGGCGGCGGTCGCGATGTGCTGCGCGGATCAGAGGTTCTGGAGTCTGGGGAGGCGGGCGCCGACAGGTTCGAGCAACGCCAGCACCCTAGTCGTCAAGTGACGGCGATAGTCGCTGTCCTCCAGCGTCGCGAGCGCCGTTGAGCGTGGCAGGAATCGCGCCAAGGCGTCGCGGCACGGCGCGGCGTCGACGATGTCCCCCAACCTGCTTCCCGTTACGCGCAACGCTTCGCGATACCGTTCGACGGCGTCTTCGGTGGTCAATGTGGCGACCACGGCGACGGCGTCCGGAGTCGCGTTTCGCGGGCGTTCGGCGAGCCAGGCGAGGTCCCAGATATCGCGGTACCTTGGATTGTCGCGTTCGAGTATCGACATCGGCAGGGCGATGGCCTTGTCGGTCGCTACCTCACGCAGCGGTGCGGTCGGAATGGGTACGGAGACATAGGTGCCCCGCAGGGACTCGTGCCACTGCGTGACCGGGAGCGTCTCCGCCCGCGGCGAAATGGCGTGGAGGTCAACCTCAACCTTGATGCGTTGCACGCGTTGATGGGGACGCCGCCCCGGTCGCGTCACGATGCGGGCAATCCATCTATTCGCCGTGCGGCTGTGCCGGTCGGCGAGTTTCGGAGGGGACACCGAGACGTCGAGTCCATATCGGCGGCCGATGCGTGCCTGCAGAGCGTCCTCAAGGTCGTCCAACAGGTGATGGTGGAAGGAGGGTCCCCCGGAGAAGTCGAGATCTTCGCTGAGCCGGACGGCGCCATGACAAAGACGCAGGCAGGTGCCCCCCTTGAACATGAGCTTGGCGAGATGTCCCGCCTCGTGCATAGCACGCAGCACCTCTAGGTGCAGTAGTTCCTTCTCGACGGTCGGTCGGCATGGCGCTAGGTCCGGCGCTGCCTCGATCAGACCGTCGACCACCGCCTGGAAATCCGCCATGGGCTGCCTACGCCTCGTCCCACTCGGCGAGCACGTCCGCGTGGACGTCCGGATCCACAAGATGCAGGTTGCGGCGCAGCCGACGCAGGTCCTCGTGTGCCAGACGTGGCTCCGCAACGCGCATGCCCCAGCGTTCGTCGTAGGTCGTGCGCTGTAGAATTTCGGCGAGCGACCGGCCGGTGTGCGTGAACTCGATGTCCCCGTAGGGCGTGGTGTAGACACCGCGGGTCCCCGTGGTGGCGACGACCGCCCGCATGGGCACTTGGCTCATCGAGCCGACTTCCGCGAGTGCCGATTCGCCACTCAGATAGACGAGGTGGTCGGGGCGTAGCTGTTGCGCGACGGTGCCGATCCCACGACCGCCCAGGTGGGGCAGGGCGCGGTTCAGGTAAACACCGCGGGCAACGCGCTCCAGCAGCCCGATCCGCACCAAGCGCCGCAACCCCGCGTGGAACGCGTTGTCGTCGTCATCGGGAAACAGCGTGCGCAGGCCGCGGGTGTCGAGCAGGGGAAAGGCCCGTCCCGCTCCGAGCACCAGCGTCTGCACGGCCAAGGTCAAGGTCATGTTCGATCACGGTGGCCGGCTGGCACCCGGTATTGTATCTCACTGTGCTATTTCACTCGTCAACAGTGTCCAAGGGAACGGCCCGCGCTCAAGACCGCATCCGGTAGTCGTTGCGCCCGCTGGAGCGGTCTTCGCCGCGCATGAGGTAGAGGGTCCGTTCGGCCATGGCGATCCGCCGGGCGTTGGGTGCCTGCTTTCTGGCGAGTTCCCGGTCGTAGACGGACGTGGTGGGCATGTAGCGTAGGGTCATGCCGCGTCGGGGGCGGTCCGACGTGTTCGGTTCCGACGCGTGCGCAAGGAACACGTCGTGCAGGGAAACCTGCCCCGCCTCGAGCACGATGTCGTGCGCCTCGCCTTCATCGTACTCCCCGGCCTGTAGCTCCAGAGGGAGGCTCAGGCCCTCCGCCCCGTTGAACCGGTGCGCCATCAGCCGCCGGTCCCGGTGGGAGCCGGGGAGCACGCGCAGACAGCCGTTCTCCGTCGTCGACGCATCGACCGCTATCCACACGGAGCACGTCGCCACCGGTCGGATCGGCCAATACTCGCCGTCCTGGTGCCAGGGGGTGCGCGTGCCGTGGCGCGCGGGCTTCGCGAAGAAGCTCGAGTTCCAGAGCGCGAAGTCCGGGCCGATGAGCTGCTCGACCATGTCGAGGATCTCGGGAATCCGCGCGACGTTCAGGAAACCGGTGTCGAAGGCGAGCAGCGCCGGGCAGTAGTCCGCGAACTGTGGGTGGCGCTCGATCAGGCGGTCGTGGGCCGAGCGGATGTCGGCGAGGACCGCCTCTGGAACGCGGTAGTCGGGGATGACGTAGCCGTCCGTGCGGTAGCGGTCGATCTGTGCGGGGGTCAGCATGGCTCAAGCCTCGACGCGCGGACGGGTTCCCCACGAGTATAGCGCCGCGCCTCCCGCCAACCGTCAGTACACTTGGGGCAGCGCCCTGTAGCGGCGCCTCGCGGCCAGCAGGAAAACCAGCCCCAGCGAGACGGTGACCAAGGGCACCATCGCCAACGAGTAGCGCAGGTCCGCCGGGTCGCCGAAGACGTTGTCGGTGATGAGCGCGATGGACAGCGGTCCAAACCCCATGCCGACCAGCGTCGAGACGAACAGGAACACGGCGTAGATCTGCCCCCGCATGCGCGGCGGCGTGATTTCCTGCACGATGGCGGCACCCATGGGCGTCGTCGCGGCGGCGAAGAGGTAATAGGCGGCGACGAGGGCGATCGCGGTCATGTCGTTGGCCACGAGCGGGTAGGCCACGATCGGGATGAGCGTGAGCAGGTTGGCGAGGATCGCGATCTGGATCTTCGCGTCGCCCATGCCCCGCATCGCGAGCCGGTCCGACAAGCGGCCCCCGAGGATCGCGCCGATGGTGGCCGTGATCGCGAGGGTCAGTCCGAAGTAGATGCCGGCCTCGCCCACGGACCAGCCGTGGGTTCTGACGAAGAAGGTGGGCACCCAGGCCGCGATGCCGTAGGACTTGATGGCGAGGATGCTGAAGCCGACGAGGGTGCAGGTGATCAGCACGCGGTGTTCCTGCACGTGTGCCCAGACCTCGCCTAGCGGGATGCCCTCGGTGCCCCCGGCGTCGCCCCGGGCGGGCTCCCGCATCGTCAGCGCGAGGATCGCGACCAGGAGACCCGGCAGGCCGACGACGAAGAAGACCACCTGCCAGGGCCGCACCGTGCCGACGAGGGGCAGGACGATCTCGGCGAAGTCCTCCAGGACGGCGAACACCGTGGCCGCAAGCACCGTCGCGAAGCCCGAGCCGATCGCGGCACCGGTAATGAACACGGCAATCGCGGTACCTCGGCGCTCCGGCGGGAACAGGTCGGAGATCATCGACATGGCGGCGGGACCGAGGGTGGCCTCCCCGGCACCGACGCCAATGCGGCCGAGGAAGAGCTCCCAGAAGGATCGCGCGAGCCCACACGCCGCCGTCGCTAGGCTCCAGACGGTGATGCCGACGGCGATGATGAGGCGCCGGGATCGGGCGTCGACTAGGCGGCCTATGGGAATGCCGAACACCGAGTAGAAGATCGCGAACGCGAAGCCGATCAGGATGCTGATCTGGGTGTCCGTGAGCCCAAGATCCGCCCGGACGGGCTCGATCAGGAGCCCCAGCACCTGACGGTCGAGGAAGGCGAAGGAGTTGGCGGCGGTGAGGACGCCCACGGTGAACCAGGGGCCACGCCCCATGTAGCGACGGAGGGTACCGCCCATGCGGTCGGTGTGCGCTGACGCTTCTTCCGGGGGGCGCCCGGCTGGAGTCCGTTCCTGCATGGCCGTGCATGTTCATACGCGCGGCCGCCCGGCGGCAAGCACTGCGCCACACGGAATTGCGGTGTCCGGGGTGAGCGCTTAGTGTGTCGCCCCGGCGCAGCGGAGTGACGGGATCAGCGAAATGGGTGACTTTCGAGGGTTCGGCGCGGAGACCTTCCGGTTTCTCGAAGAACTCGAACAGAACAACGAGCGGCCGTGGTTCAACGAGAACAAGCACCGCTACGAGGAGTCCGTCCTGGAGCCGGCCCTCGATTTCATCGCGGCGATGGGGCCGCACATCACTGCGGTTTCCGATCACTTCGTGGCGATTCCCAAGCGGACCGGTGGCTCGCTCATGCGCGTCTACCGGGACACCCGATTCTCGAAGGACAAGACGCCCTACAAGACCAACATCGGCATCCAGTTCCGTCACGAACGCGCGAAGGACGTGCACGCGCCGGGGTTTTACGTGCACGTCTCCCTGACGGGCTGCTTCCTTGGGGTCGGGATGTGGCATCCGGCACGGGACGCGTTGGAGGGCATCCGCACGGCGATCGTCGAGCGCCCCGCGAAGTGGAAGCGGGCGCGCGACAACCGGGGCTTTCGCGCCTGCTTTGATATCGGCGGGAGAAGCCTCAAGCGTCCGCCCCGGGGATACCCGCCGGACCATTCGTACATCGAGGACCTGAAGCGGACGGACCACATCGCGGTGCGCGACGTGGAACGGTCCGAGGCCTCCGGCGCGGACTTCGTCGACAACGTCGCCGAACGCTTCGCGGCGAGCAGGCCGTACCTAGGCTTTCTCTGCGACGCCCTCGGTCTCGAACACTGACGGGGCCGGGCCACGGGCTGGAACGGGCCATGGCGATGGTCGAAATCGCGGCAGGCATCGAGGTTCCCGGAGAGGCTCTCTCCTTCAAGTTCGTGCGGGCGTCGGGCCCCGGCGGGCAGCACGTCAACAAGGTCTCGACGGCGGTGGAGCTGCGTTTCGACGTAGACGCCGCAGGGCTCCCGGAGGGGTGGTCCACTCGGGCGCGCGAGATGGCCGGGCAACGCTTGGTGGCGTCGGGCGAGATCGTCATCTTCGCCCAAACGCACCGTAGCCAGGCCCGGAACCGGGAAGAAGCGCTCGCCCGGCTTGGAGAACTGCTGGCGAAGACCCGCGCGGCCCCAAAGCCGCGTCGACCGACCACCCCGAGCGCCGGAGCGCGTGTGCGCCGCCGCGAGCAGAAGCGGCGGCGCGGCGAGGTCAAGCGGGACCGGGCGCCACCGGAGGTGGATGGGTAGGGTTTGGCGTCGTGCAGCCGTCGGATCTGGGTATCCGAGCGTTGCGGCGAAAGCTTGCGGAGCGCACAATTCGGACGATGGCCGAGGCACGCACTCCCGCACCCTGCATCTCGCCGGATCTAGCCGTGGACAATCTGGAATCGCAGGTCCTCTCACTCGCGGTCGACGACCCGCGCATTCTGAGCAAATTCGTCGATGATCTCGGCGGCGGTTTCCGCAAGGTCTGGTTCGACCTCGTCCGCGGCTTCGCCGAATTCATGTCGCCCAGCCAGGCACACGAGTTCACCTCCCGCGACGTCCATGACCTGATACTCGCGCTATGCCATGCAAAAGGAATCGATGTGCAAGGCACCGGACGGTTCGTCCGGCGGGGATCCAGACGAGTCGTTTCTGATCGGCGAACGTGCCACGCGCTATCGGCGCGTTGAAACTACCGAGGGCGTTGGCGCGGCCATGGCCTTGATCGAGGGGCAACCCCCCAACTTGGCCATCGAGGTCGAACATACCTCCCACCGGCCCGACAAGATCTCGATCTACCGAGCCTGTGGCGTCAAGGAGCTTTGGGACTTGGCGACGGCGACCGCCGGGCGCACGCCAATGATCTACGACCTGCAGGCCGAAGGCGGACCACGATCGCGACCAAGTTCCGACATCCTCCCGGGTGTCCGTGCCGACCGGTTGCCGGCCGCGGTCGATACCTTGCGCGGCATCGGTGGACCCCTCGTCTTCGCGGAAAAGCGGGCGCGCGGCGAGCCGGTCGACCGGAGACTGCTCGGTGCGGCGAGTGGAGCTTCTGCACGACAACGCTCCCCCAAAGCGGATGGCTAGCGCCCCGCAACCGCCGCCTACGGCGCCGCTCGCGGCCCAACCCCACCGGCCTACGCGCCCGCGCCGTCCTACGGCGCGGCCCCCTAGAAGGGGTTGGCTGAAGTCGCCGGTCTTCAGCCCGTGGGTGCGATCGCTCCGTGCTCCTCCATCGTCTTTCGCACGGCCGCCAGTAGCGCCTGGCTGTCCACTTCCCGGTTCGCCGCCCGCAACGCATCCTCGACCAGTGCGGGCGTGACACCCGGCAGCAGGCTGGACGCAATCATGGGCGTTGGTTCCGGCGACGCCGACAGTGACATGATCCGAACACTCGGTGTCGCATCCCCCTGCTCGCGTTCCACCTGCCAGTACTCGGGCACGCCCCGGTCGCGGTAGGCGTCCATCTTCTGCTCGTCAAGGTGCGTCACCCCAACTTCGACGACGATGTCTGGCGGATTGTCGAGCACGAACTGCTCCGCCTCGCTTTCCCCCCGCTTCTCCGCCGCCAGGTATGCGTTGGCATGGCCGCCGACGTAGAAGCAGCAATCCGGCTCCGGGCCGGTGTTGGGAGGATCCGACGGTCGCCTCCAACGCATGGACCGCAGCGAGACTCCGGCGACGCCGAGGAACGACGCAAATCCCTTGATGACGTCGCCGGCGAGTTCGCTGGCGCGCTCATGCGCCCGTGCGGGTGACATGAACAAGACCAAGCCGCGCACCGGGTCGAGCGTCACCCGTCGGAAGGCCTTCTGGATATCCGAGGCGGCCAAGCGGACGACGAACTCGTGATCGGCCAGGAACGCCCAATAGGGGGAGCCAAATGAGTTTGTCCGAACCTCGCAAACCGGCAAGGGGCTTGCCGTTGATCGAAGGGAGCTCGTCGCCACAACGCCGGCCCTCATTCGCCGTCGCTTCCGCGAACTCTAGCAGTTTCCTGCTCGGCCCGGACTCTGGCCTACTGATACCGCCCGTGCCGCTCGAGCACCTCGATCTTGTAGCCGTCCGGATCCTCGACGAAGAAGAAGCGGGCCAATAGCGCCCCGTCGCGGTGGAGTTCGCTCACGGGCCGCGGGCCGAAGCCCTCCTGCTCGAACCGCTCGCGTTCCGCCGCGCAATCTTCGACGACCAGCGCGACGTGCCCGTAGCCGCTACCGTGCGTGTACGCGCCCTCCTGGTCCCGATTCCAGGTCAACTCGATCTCGAAATCGTTCTCGGGGTTGCGCAGGTAGACGAGCGTGAAGTCGTTGAAGTCGAGCCGCTCCGCCACCTTGAGCCCGAAGGCACGGTCGTAGAAGTCGATCGAGCGGTCCAGTTCCCGCACGCGGATCATCGTGTGGATGGCCTTGGCCATGGCGTTCTCCGGGCCGTGATGGGGGAGGGATTATCGCCACGAATCAGACGGGTGCGCAAACCGCATGGCCGCTGCGGCGACCTTGGAGAGTGGCCCTCGGGCTAGCTTGCTACAGGCAGGGATTTGCGGACAATAGGGGGTCCAGTAGGGGGAGATTCGAGCATGACTAGGAGAGACACCAGCCGGCTGGCCGTATCGGCCTTGGCATCGGCACTGATCTTCCTGTTCCCGGTGGGCACCGCGAACGCGGAGGATGGGGGCGACGGCGCGTCCAGGATGATCGAGGAAATCCTCGTGACGGCCCGGAAGCGCGAGGAGAGCCTCCTGGAGATTCCGGAATCCCTCGCCGTGATCACCGGCGAGAGCATCGACCGAGGGAACATCAAGGGCCTCGAGCAGATCGGGTTCCAGGTGCCCAACCTGAACCTGTCCATGCGCCTGGACGGATTCCCCAACGTCTCCATCCGGGGACTGGGGTCCTTCGGCAACACCCAGGGCGTGGGGTTCTACATCGACGACACGCAGATCTTCTCGGATGCATCGTCGCGATTCGGAGACCTTGAGCGGATCGAGGTGCTCAAGGGGCCGCAGGGCACGCTGTACGGCGGGAGCAACATCGGCGGTGCGATCAAGTTCGTGAGCGTGCGGCCGAACTCGGAGGAAGCTTCGGGCAAGGTCAAGGTGCTCGCGGGTGAACAAGGCACGATAGACGGAGAAGTGCACGTCAACCTGCCGCTCGGCGACGCCGGCTGGGCAGTGCGGGGGTTCGTCTTCGGCGCGTCGGACGACGGCTATCTCGAGAACAGGAACCCGCCGCGAATGAACGGGATGCGGGGCGACAACCCGACGGATGTCGGTGCCGTGGACGAGGCAGGAGGACGGATTTCGATCGCGGGGCCGCTCTCTGATCGCCTATCGTTCTACGGGGCGTTCCGCTACAACGAGTACGAAGGCCCGAACAACACGTGGGTCAAGGAACTGTATGCGGACAACCTGCAGCATCCCCACGTCGTCAACAACTCGATCCCCGGCAAGCATGACCGGGACACGAAAGCCGGCCTGGTCGAGTTCACGCTGGAACTCGACGGGATGGACGTGCTGTGGCTGAGTTCCTACACGGACACGTTCAGTAGCAGGTACACCGACATCGACACGGACCAGGAGTTTCTTTTGGATTTGCTGCGACCCGAGGAGATGAAGGTGACTACCCATGAGCTGCGTTTTACGTCGACGGGCGAGGGCGCTCTGGAGTGGATCGCGGGCATCTACCACTCGCAGTTCGACGAGGTCATGAACTCCTACATCTGGTGGTTCGATACCGTTGCGAATCCCGACGGGACGTACTCGGGCAACGCGGCCTTCCTGTTCGGCAGCGAGGACGTCTCGGGATTCTGGTGGGGGAACGCCCCTGACCCTGCCAGGGAACGACAGTTCGTCCGCACCGCCAACGAATTGCGGGACCGAGACAAAAGCCATCTGGCTGCTTTTGGCAGCATGACGTACACGGTTGGGGATTGGGAGTGGGGCCTCGGCCTGCGAGTCGACAAGTGGGAGAACGAGAGCCTGAACAGGGACGTGTTGATCGCAGACAGCCAGGAGGACACCGAGGTCTTGCCGCGGCTATCGTTGACCCGCTGGCTATCCGAGGACGCGATGCTCTACGGACTGATCGCCTGGGGATACGAGCCGGGCGGGTTCAACCTGGCGCCCACCAGGGACCTCGTGGGGCTGATTCCATTCGGGCGCGAGGAGGCGGTGAACTACGAGGTAGGCTGGAAGGGCCGTTGGGCGGACGGGCGCGCCACGGCATCGGTGGCGGGGTTCTTCATCGAGTACGAGGCCCGCCAGATCGAGTACCACATCGTGCAGGAGGACGGCGACCCAATCGAGGCCATCACCAATTTCGGCGACTCTGAACAGTACGGAATCGAGGCCGATCTATCGGTCCGGGTGACCGATGAGCTAAGTCTGACGCTGGTCGCTGGGGTCATCGAGGCCGAATGGGTGGATGCCGCCTTCGACCCGGGCGACGGCAGTGGAATCCAGGACCTGACCGGCAACACGCCGCCGGTTACTCCAGACTTCAGTTGGGGCGCGACCCTCGACTACCGCCGGCCGATCAACAACCGCGTCGAGTTTATGGCCGCCCTGCAGATCAGCCACAACGGCGAGTACGAGGGTCTGCAGGCGTGGGACCCGGTCACCAACCCGAGTTTCACGCTGGTCAACGGCCAACTTGGATTCCTCTGGGAGAACATGGAGCTGGTTCTCCATGTGGAGAACCTGACCGACGAGGGGTACTACAACGACGTGCAGCACTTCCCGAACTTCCACAACCTGCTCGGTCAACTTGCTGACCAACCGGGTACCATCGTCATCGGCACACTCGGCCAGCCGCGGCTGACCACGGTGAGCCTGAGCTACCACTTCTAGGGGAGGTCGATAGCGGGGTCGCACCGCAGAGCGGTGCGACCCCTGAGAAGAGCCTGCTGGGCTTTTCGTCTTGCCTGCCACCAAGCCCATTTGGCGATGTATCGACAGGGTCTGCGCGCGCTGCCCGCCAGACTGTAGCCTGCTCTCAAGCTCGGCGGCAGCGGCCCCGCAGTCGAGGATGACCGGTACGTAAATGGGTGACGCCCAAACAAACTGGGGCGCATGGAGCGCCGTTGCCGTCATAACGATGACCGTCGGTAGCATCTTCCTTCTCGGCGGGCCTCTGGATTCCCAACGCCCTGATCAGCAGGGCGCCGAAATGCCGCGTACAGCCGACGAGGTGGTGACGGCCCGGCTTTGGCAGGATCCTCTTGAGGCGATTCGCGTTCATTGGCACCGCATCGTGTCGCACGTTGAAGCGCACGGAAAGCTGCCGGTAGATGCGAATTGGCCAAAGACGATCAATCGCTGGGCATGGGACGCCCGGGTCTCCGGGCCTGAGTTGCGGCTCTTCGTAACGGTTTCGGGCGCTCCCTATGCCGAGGATATCGAGAACCGTCGCAGACAGCGCTACGCCGTTGTGACGGCGTTGGCCGAGTTGGACTATGAGCCAGTACAGTCTGATCGCGTAGGTTACTTCGTCGCTCCCGCGCTCGCAGGGTCTGGGCCGGCGGAACCCTGCTCCGCCGAATCGCGACCAAACTCGATCAACTCGCAACCGAAAGAGCAGGAAACCAAACTGTCCGCTCGATTCGCGGCCAAGTGTATAAGCTTGGTTGGATTCGAGAGATACAAGCCCCCTTCTACCGACAACAGTAGCAAGTGGAACACCGTCACCGTGCTATGGGTGGATTCGGATTACTTGGGAAAGACGCCTCTCGACACCCTCGCGGCACTCGATCTCGTGTTGGACAGGGTCCACTCGGTAGGTCGATCCGGTGCCCATGACGATGGTGCTGGTAACGTCTCTGTAATACTTGGGCCGAACGAGTCGAGCATCCTGCAGAAGATGAAGACGGATCGCGCCAAGCCGCCGGATGAGCGTCCCGCCCTGAACTTCCTGCGTTGCGCGAGTGCCTACCCTTGGCGCATCGAAGATCTGTTCGACACGAAGGCATGGTCCGATGGCGTGCGGTGTCGGGCCGGTTCGGCCGGGCCAGAGTCGGTCGTCTGCAACGGAAACGGTGATCGTTTGGAAGGCCGGAAGACGGGTTTGGTGCCGGAACTGGTCGCGTAAAGGCTTCATACGCACGATCATAGAAGACGCTTCCTTAGCTGCCTCGAGTCGGCGGACCCGGCTAAGGTCATCGGAGGCGTATCCAAGTGCTTGGAAGAAGGAAACCCTAGTCCGCTACCCTTGGTAGATCTCGCGGAGAAACTCGTGGCTTACCGCCCCCAGGCATTCATGGCTGTTGGACGCGCTTGGAGGGACGGCGACCTCGACAAGCAGCGGCGACAGATGCACCTACTGTCCACCCATGCGACGGTACCGCTCGACGAGCTGTTCGGTGATCGGAGGTATCGCATCGGCAGTGCCGAAAGGGCGGTGGCCGTCGAGGGCTGGCTTGCGAAGGAACTTGAGATCGCTTCCTTCGGCTCGGTCGTTGCTAGGGACGACTTGGTGTTGATGGACATACTGCGTGAGTTGACGGCGAGGGGCGCGTGCCGGAGGGGTAACCCTACGTTGGCAATCATCGCGGAACAGGATTCCGTCTATGGGAGGCGCTTCGACGAGATCATAAGCGACCGGCTTCGCGGGGGCAGGGCAGCGGGCTCATGCAGCTTCGACGTAAGGGAGTTCGGATACCTTTTGGGGGTAGACGGCGAGTCGCCGAAAACCGTGGCGGAGGGGAGGTCAACGGAAAAGCAGGAGGAAGCACCGCGGGGTGGCATGGCGGTCGACCGCCTGCTCGACTGGGAGCCGCGCCCGGAACGGGCCTTCGGCGATGCGCAGCTCGACTACGTCCGCCGGCTGGCCCGCAAGATTGATCGCGCAAACTCTGGGATAGGAGGCGGCGCGGGATTTGTCGCCATCGGGATCCTTGGGACCGACGTCTACGATAAGCTGCTGATCCTTCAGGCGCTTCGCATGGAGTTGCCGTCCGCTACTTTCTTCACCACCGATCTGGATGCGCGCCTTGGTGATCCGGAAGCCAAACCGTGGACGCGGAACCTCATCGTCGGTTCCGCATACGGCCTGTCGGTACGGGATCACAAAGGTCCGGCTTTCCGAGATTCCTATCAGACGGCGCTTTACCGAGCCGTCCGTATCGCACACCGACTTCCGGTCGTTCCCCTGGGGACCTCACCGTCGCAGACGTGCGAGAGGATAGGGAGGCCATACCGGTGTGCTCCATCTCCAAAGCTGTTCGAAGTAGGCCTGAAAGATCTCGTAGATATCACTGACTGCAAGGAGTTGTGCGAAGAAGCGGACGCCATACATCCTGAGTCGGAACTGGCCAGCGGGTATCGTCGAGTGGTGGAAGCTGCGATCCCATCGCTCGGCGTACTGGGCCCTTTGCTGATCTTCGGTTTGGCCGCCGTTGCCATGGCGCGCCGCCTAAAGCCCGATTCTCCCGCAGACGGCGTCTCCAAAAGCTCGAACTTGCGATACGGGGCGCATCGGGCGATGAGCATACTCGCGTTGGTGTCTGCACTCGTGCTGGCAGTGTGCATCTATGAGTGGCTCGCCGTCGGCTACGAGCCGGCCGTTTTCTTTCAAGGCGTCAGTACCATACCTACGCTCGTATTGGACATGACCGCCGTTGTGCTGTCTATCGGTGTGGTCGTCATTGGCTGGGCACGGACCGCGCAAGAAGATAAGGATGCGAAGTGCGGGTTTCACGGCGACTTGGGTAAGGAAGGAGGAGAAAAAAAGGAGGAAGGCAGAGAAGAAGAATCGCACAAAAAACCCCAGTGGTCGGATTGGCTGTTCCCGAATCTTCTTCCGGGGGAGCGAAAGGCACAGGGCGAGAGGAGAATATCGAAGATCTGGGCGAGGCACGAGGAGGAGGGCACGTGGATATCTCGGATGCAGCGGCTGATCGCCCCTTGGTTGGTTAGCGTTTTGGTCGTGGTATGGACTCTCGAGGCGCACGATCAGCCGCTTGTTACTAGGCAGTTGGATGTGCTGGCAACGGCCATTCGTATTCTCGCCGTGGTCGCCGTCGTGACTGCGGCGTTGTTCTGGGCCGATCTCCTGAGGCTGGAGAGGAAGCTGATTCGACAGGTCGCGTGGAGTGACGTTCGGGGGCTGAAAGAGGAGAAGGAGCCGGATGCGGAACCGAAGGACTTTACGCACCAACGTGGGCGAAGCATGGAGCTTGTAGTCCACCGGACAGAGGTTGTGGGCCCTATCATCGTGTTTCCGTTCGTCCTTCTGCCCTTGCTGATGCTGTCCCGAAGCACAGTCTTCGAGGGTTGGGCGTGGACTTGGTCCATGTTCTTGGTCTATGCGAGCGTGGCAGGCTTCCTGCTGGTCAACGTCCTGCTGTTTCAGACCGAGGCTGTTCAGGCCAGAGATCGCATTCGATCGGATCTGATGGAACGCCGGCACCAAACGGTAGGCGACGCCCATGAGACGCGGCGGCTGGATTTGCTCATAGAAGACATCGGGCAACTCCGCCAAGGCGCGTTCGCGCGGTGGACCGGTCGTCCGATCTTCCAATCGGTCGCGCTGGTGCTCGGCGGGTTGGGACTCATTCTGATGCTTGATTTCCTCTTCTAGGTGGCGCGACCGTGGGGGACGAACTGCACCCGAGTGTCGCCGAGAATCGGCAGCGTGCGACGGAGCTATACTCGCGCTGTCGTCAGTGGCAATGGCCATAAGAGATCGGCGATGACAATCGATGACCGTTCGAAGGCCGCGACCACGGCACGGCCTACGGCGCCCGATCAGCGCGGTGAGACGCGCCTTCGGCCGGAGGCGCGGCCGGCCCCTGTGACATCGGCATACATGGCCGAGTCGGACTTCGCAGCGTCGGTTGAGCGCGAGCACCGGGAGCTGGTGGCGCATCAGAGGCGCGTCCGCGAGGGAATACAGCACCTTCGCGAAATGGGGCTCCCGGCGCGGTGAGAGACCGAGGGGGTGTCCGACACGCGATCGTGGACCCGAGCCTGCTAGTGCCATACAGCGCCCGCGTGTTCATCGGGCATCTCGCGGAAGTCGGGGGTGTCGTCCTTGTTGGAAGCCGGATCACCCGACAAGAGGAGGTCACAGGTTTCAACAACAGGTGCTCGCGCCAAGTTGTGCCGGCGCGAGGCGATGATCGACTGGATGCTCGGCGAAGACGGGATCGCTGACGAACCGGACCGGATCGTGAACATCGTCCTCGGCGCCATGCGACCGGCCAAGAACCTGAAGACACCACTGCGGCAGTGGGCGGCGAGCGTCACGGCTTCGTTCCCGAGACTGTCGCAGGATGTCGCCGACTACCTGCTACGAGTTCCAGAAAGCACACTTCAAGAGCAGCGCCAGCAGCACGCTCGGCAACCGCAACACGCAGTGACGCGGCGGTATCTGGAGGATCGCACGCCGACTCCGTAGACTGGAGGAACGCCGAAGGGGCTCGCAGCGCCGACGCACGGCTCTCTACTCCGCCTTCGGTGAGTTCCGGACCGGGGCAAGTTCGAGAAAAGGGGGCACCCGGTTGCGGCTAGCCTCTCTTGCAGGTCGAAACCGCGCGACCCGGCCGTCGGCCGCGGTCACGCGATTTCCGGCGGCCTTACTGACTGGCGGCCCACGCCTCCTGGACCTGCTCCCAACCCACCAGCGCAATCGTGTTGCCGTCGTCGTCGATGAAGTTGAGCGGCCCTAGGAAGGTCATGTAGAACTCGCTGTCCTCATCGAACTCCGTGTGGTCGTGCTGGGCGTTGCAGGCTTCGTAGCCGTAGCCGGGCGCGACCGCCGTCTCTCCGCCCGCCGCGTCCCCGCCGCGCACGTGCATCTTGCCCTTGGTGAGGAAGTACTCGCCGGGCCCCATGTGGATGTGCTTCGCGAACGACGAGCCCTTCTTGCAGTCGAAGATCGCCGTCCACGCCCCCGCCTCCGGGGAGACGTGCAGCAGCTTCCACTTGATGTCCCCTTGGCACAGGCCCTCCGGGAACTGGACCCATTCCATCTCGTCCATCTGGACGTAGTCGCCACTGACCTTTTCTGCTATTGCCATTTCTCCTCCGCTCCTCTCGATGGCGGCATCCGCCGCCGACAAGAACCCGACCGCCGCCGTGGCTACGGCGAGAGTCGACCCCACACCAAAGTGTCTACCCGGTTTTTCCGTAGGTCAACTCTCTCTCTCAACTCTCTGCATGCCCCATGAAATTGGGCGAGAGCCTCGGATCGGGTCGGACGACTACGCTGGGCGACGCAGACCTCCATCCTCCACTCTGGAACGGGATCTTGCGGGAGAGCGTCAATGCCAGCTCCCGGTCCGCAGCGCGCTCCCACGCTGCGGGGTTCGCGCCGACCAAGCACTCCTCCTTTCGATGTGGAGCGGATCAAGGACTCCCGTTGTGGGGCGTCCTTTGGTCACGCTCCGAAGAGTTGCGGCCCCGCTTGCCCGCCGCCCTCCCAGTAGCGAGGAGCAACCTCACCCGTCACGGTCGGTAGTCAGTCGGGCACCGGCATTGCGGCGTGCCCGGCGACTGCATCGCCTCCAGTCTGTCGCAATTCGCGTTGATCTCGTGGTGGCGCGCCGTGACCTGATCCGCCGACGATGAACTTCCGCCGGCTATGGCGCACCACGCGCCGGCGGCCTGTAGCGCGAAAGCGCGGCGCTGAAAGTCCACGTTGGAGCCACACCAACTTAACCCGAGGTCCTCCACGTTGCTCGGCCGGGGATAGCCTGGGATCTCGCACGTTCGTGACGGCGTGGCGGCGGAAGTGGCCGGGGGATCCGGCGCAACTTGATTGGCACCGGCGCGCGGTGGTTGCGGGGCGGCGAAACGGGCGTCGTTGAGCTGCCAGTAGGCGTCGGTGCCCTTCAACGCCTCGTTCTCCTGCGCCACGTCCCACGGCGTACGCCCCTCGGCGTTCCGCGCCACCGGATTCGCGCCGAGATTCAGCAAGGCCGCGAGCGACGCGCCGGCGTGGCGGTCCCCCCATGACCCGCCCGCCGCCGCGTGGAGCGGCGTGTCGCCGTCTCGATCGCGCGCCTCCAGATTCGCCCCCGCTGCCACGAGCTTTCGGATCATCGGACCGCGACCGTAGGTTGCGGCAGCTGCAAGGTGAAGTGAGGTTCGTCCCAATTCATCCCGGCCTCGGAGGTCGCCCCTGGCTGCCAGCAGCGCCTCGACGGTGGCCACGGATCCCCCCGCCGCCGCAGCGTGCAAGGCCGTGAAGCCAAATTCACTGCGTGCGGCGACGTCCGCGCCGGCCGATAGCAGGGCTTCGACCTCCACACTGCTCCAACTCATCGCGGCAAAGTAGAGCGGAGTGCGCCCAATATCGTCCCGTGCGTTCACGTCCCCGCCGTTGGCTAGGAGATAGCGCAGCGCGCCGATGTTCCCGGCTTCGACCGCAAAGTGCAGCGGCGTAGCGTGGCTGTCTTGGCGCGCGTCGAGTTCGGCACCGGCCGCCACCAGAGCCTTCAAGACATCCGGGTTGCGATTTTCCAACGCCGCGGAATGCAGCGGCGTCCAGCCGGATTCGTTGACTGCCTTGGGATCGCCCCCGTTGGCCAGCAGATAGCGCAGCACGTCGACGGTCTCGTTGTTTTGCGCCGCCAAGTGCAGCAGCGTGCCGTCGTCGTTGGCGCGGGACTCGAGATCAGCGCCGGCCGCCACCAGGGCCTTCAGCACGTCCGGGTTGTCGCTTCCCCAAGCGGCCTCAGCCAATGGCGTGACTCCTGCGTTGTCCCGGGCCGAAACGTCGGACTTGGCGGCGATCAGCACCTCGACCACGGCCACGTTGTCATTGCAGCATCCGGCGTTGTGCAGCGCTGTCCGGCCGGACTCGCTGACTGCCTTGGGATCGCCCCCGTTGGCCAGCAGATAGCGCAGCACGTCCACGTTCTCGTTGTTCTGCGCCGCCAAGTGCAGCAGCGTGCGGCCATCGTTCGAACGAACGTCGAGGTCGGCGCCGGCCGCCACCAGGGCCTTCAGCACGTCCGGGTTGTCGCTTCCCCAAGCGGCCTGAGCCAACGGCGTGAATCCCGGGGTGCTACGCGCCGAAACGTCGGACTTGGCGGCGATCAGCGCCTCGACCACGGCCACGTTGTCATTGCAGCACCCGGCGTAGTGCAACGGCGTCATGCCGGACTCGCCGACGGCGTTGGGATCGCCCCCGTTGGCCAGCAGATAGCGCAGCACCTCCACATTCTTGTTCCTCGCCGCGAAGTGCAGCAGCGTGGGGCCGCCCTTCGAGCGGAGGTCGAGGTCGGCGCCGGCCGCGACCAGCTCCTTCAGCACCTCCACGTTCTCGTTGTCCCTCGCCGCCGCAATGAGAGCGGTAGTGTCGCCATCGTCGGATCGGGCGTTCACGTCTCCGCCGGCCCAAATAAGCAGGCGGAGGACCTCGGGATTGCTGCTGTGAGATGCGGCGGCAAACCACGCCGGATCGTCGCCGTTCCCCAGCTCGTTGGGATCTCGGGTCTCAAGGCAATGGGCCGTTGTCTCGGGATCGGCGCGGCTGAAGAACGCCTCCGTCCCCCACTGGTCACACGAGAGGGTGTCCGGGTCGACTTCGGTCGCGGCGAGCAGGGGGATTGAAAACCCCGTCAGTAGCACCGCCGATGCCCAGGCAGTACGCGTTGCGAGCATCATGTGGTCGACTCCCTGCGTGATCGGTCACCGACGAATGCTACTCCCCAATAACGACGTATGACACGCTGCTGCTCTCACGCTGGGACTGAGAGGGGCGATCCTTGCCGAGAATGTACTCGTTGGGAGTCAACAAGCGGAGGAACTGATGGCGGAGTCGCCGGTGGGCGACCGACCTTGGCGTCACCCGGTTACGGCGATTCGGCCGTCCCCATCGATGCGCGCCGGTCGGCCACAGAACTCCTCCCGCGCCATCGACTGCATGAGGCCGCGGTCCCCGGAGTTCGCCCAGACCCGCTCGCCGGCCGGAGTACGCAGGGCCAGGTGGGCGATGGCGGGCTCGTCCGCCGGCGTACATCACGGTGTAGGACTCGATCTCCGCGTCGCCCCGATACTCCGGCAGGCACTCCCGGGACGGCAGCGCATCGACAGGAACCCGCCGGCACCCGTGTCGCGCTCCGCATGGCGACACGGCTTGAGCATCATCTCGATGGGCTCGATCGCCTGGTCGAGGGACTCGACGCGGTTCAGGAGTTGGCCGACCCCGACCAGGACGGGTGTGCGTGCGTGGACCATGGTGCGGCGTTCCTCAAGCGACGTTAGCCTTCGGACCGATCAATCAAGGTTATGCGCGCGATTTCGTTGGATCGGATCGACCGTTGCCCGTCAGGCCACTCCATCTCTTCGGCGTTGAGTACGAGCACGTCGTTCACGACCAAGCCGTCTTGTAGCTCGACCACCACGCGCTGGTAGCCCATGCCGTCTCTGGCAGCCCGCATAGTTGCTAGATCCAGGGTTCTTCGAGTTGCACTCGCACCGTCATCGCTGGGCTACGCGAGTCCTGCCGACGATGGTACGCGCCGGTCTCCGCTGACCGAACCCGATTTCGACTGTGGCCCGGGCTACCGGGGTGGAGCGTCCCGCCGAGCGGCGTCCCTGATTTCCTGGGCGATGTTCCTGGGCAACTCGTCCAAGCTCCGCTCGATGCGGGCGATGTTGTCGGCAAGGGCCTTATGGCGCTCGTCAATGGCGGTCTGCCGAATGGTGATCGCGTCGAGCCGCTTGTCGATTGATCCGAGTTCGTCGTTAACGTCACTGCGGATTTCTCCGATCTCTTGGGCGACCACCCAAACGGCGGAGCCGGTCGCGACGGCCAAGGCCAAGACCAAGGTTCCGACGCTGAGTATGTTCTGGTACGCATGAGTCATGGGGGCGAGCCTACACGTAGGCGGAACGTACGTCCACGTGCGCTCGTGCGCGTGCCGATGGCGACCGACCGTCAGGTTCCTTCCCGCGGCCGGGCCCAGATCTCCCATATCGCCGTTCCAAAGCAGCCACGCGGGGACGACGACATCGCGGGGTGAGCGCCGCATGCAGGGGTGCAGGGATGCTTGCCGGCACCGCCTCCCTCCCGGAGACTGTGGTACGAGGCACCGATGGAGGCCATGCCTTGCCAGTCGAAATCGAATACGCGTCGGACCAGAAGCGGCTTCAAGAGTTGCTGCGGTCGGTAGACCGTCCAGGCGGTTTCTGCGCCCATGGCCGGACGTACGCGGCCATGCCGGTGGTAGAGGTGGAGGGCGCGGGAACGCTCTCCTTTCCCGTGCCTCCTCCCCAGATTCGCGACCTGTTGCAGGGGGCGGAACGCGCCCCTTACGGCAAGGGGACGGAGACCCTGGTGGATGCCTCGGTGCGCGATTGCTGGCAGGTGGACGCGGGGCGGATTCGCTTGGGCGGAAAAGGGTGGCCGGACACTTTGTCGAGCATTCTCGACGAGGTGTCGGCGGGCCTCGGCTGCCCGAGCGGTCGTCTCGAGGCGCGGCTGTACAAGCTGTTGATCTACCAGACGGGGGGCTTTTTCGCCGAGCACCGCGACACGGAAAAGTGCGACGGGATGGTCGCGACGCTCTCCATCACGTTGCCGGCCCCCGGGGCCGGCGGCGAACTCGTGGTGCGTCACCTGGAGGAAGAAGCACGCATCGACATGAACGCCACGGAGCCGTCCGAGCTGGCGTTCGCCGCCTTCTACGCCGACTGCGCGCACGAAACCCGGCCCGTCAGCGAGGGCTACAGGCTCTCGCTGGTGTTCAACCTCGTGGTACGGCCCGACGACACCGAGACGCCCCGCGTGGCACCCGACTACTCGCGGCAGGTGAAGGAGGTCGCCCGGGAACTTATCGAGTGGCGCGATTCCGGCTTCGGGCCCGACAAGCTGGTCTGGGTGCTGGAACACAACTACAGCGACGCGGGGCTGTCGTTCGACGCCCTGAAGAATGCGGACGCCGCCGTGGCGGGGGTGCTGACATCCGCGGCGGAAGAAGCGGAGTGCGCTCTCCACGCGGCGATCCTTCACGTCGAGGAGTCAGGTTCGGTGCGCTACTTGGGCGGCGGGTACTTCGACGAGTGGGGCAGGGACGGCGACGCCACCGACGACGTGGAGATGGGCGAGGTGTTCGACGGCCGGTATTGGCTGGACGGTTGGGCTGCGGCGGACGGTACGCGATCCGGCCTAGGCGAGATGTCGCTCCGGCTCCGCCACGGAGAAACCTTGCCGGCGGGCGTGCTCGACGACGCGGTTCCGGACCGGGAGTGGCTCAACGAGGCGAGCGGCAACGAGGGCGCCACGCTGGAGCGGGCGTATCGGCTGGCCGCGCTCGTGATCTGGCCGAAACAGACCACGGTGGACCTCCTCGCCGGCGAAGCCATCGACGGCGCCGTGGCGTGGGTGGAGGGACGGATCGGCGACGACAACGGGCTCGGTCACGCGCTGATTTCCCGCCTGATCGATGTCTGGCCGACGCCCGCCGAGCCCTGGAGGAAGCCGGACCGGGACAGTCTGGGCCGTTGCGGGATGCTGAGCCTGCTCGCTCGCCACGGCGACGCTGCCCTCTGCCTGCGCTTTCTCCGGGAGGTCCTCGTGGGACGTTACGACGGTGGCGAGAACGCGATGCTGATGGAAACCCTGGCGGTAACCGGACCCGCTCGTTCCAGGGAGTTTCTGGTGGAACTCGTGAACACGCGCCTCTGTGTGCGACCCGATGCCCTGCTCGAGCTGATGCGGCGCGTGGAGGAGTTACCGGGTTCCGGGACACGCTTCGAGACGGGGTGGAGGCGGCGCTTGCCACGTTGCCCGAGGTGCTCGATGCGGCCACGGCGAGCGAGGATTCCCCTTGGCGGCCCGTTACGCCGCGCAAAGCGATAACCGCCAAGGGCCTGCACGACCTGTTCGCCCTGGCTCGGCGGCATGGGCTCGCCGGGCAGGCTGCAACCGCCGCAGCCGCGGTCGTCGAGCGCCCGCGGGCGGTCACGCCGGAGAGAACCGTCCCCAAGGCGCTGAAGTCCTTGGGCGGGGAGGCCGGGTTCACACGCTCCGGAGCGTACCTGACGCTGTGGCGCCATGCCGCGGATGCGCTGCTGGGACGTAGCGCAAGACCGCCGGAACCGCCCCGCGACTGGGCGCAGGCCGTTCGGCTCGGCTGCGACTGCGAACACTGCGCCCGGCTCGCGGCGTTCTGCGCGGATCCGGTCGAGCGCGTCGGACGCTTTCCGCTACGGGCGGACCTGCGCGGGCATCTGCATCAGCAGATCGACAGCCACCGGCTGGACATGGATCACGAGACCGAGCGGCGCGGCAGGCCGTACACCCTCGTGTGCACCAAGAACCACGCGAGCCATGAACGCCGGCTGAAGGAGTATGGGCAGGACGTCAAGTGGCTGCGCACATTGGCGGAAGGCGCCCCGGCCGACGACAGTGCCGCTGCCGGACATCTACCGCGGCTGCGGGAGGCGCTGGCCGCCGCCGAAGGCTGACTCGGATTGCCGGATCCCGAACTTGGGAAGCCACGACCCGTGTTCGCGGTCTGGCCACGTTCTGGGCCGCGCGCTGGTCCTGTCCCGCATCGGGGGGTTGCCTATCATCGGGGCATGACTGAGGCCATCGCCTTCGACACTCACCGGTTCGTCAAGCGTTTGACGGAGAGCGGCTTCACCGAGAAGCAGGCCGAGACCTTGGCCGAAGAGCATGTGACGCTGCTCAACTCCAATCTGGCGACCAAGGCGGACATCGCGGCCCTCGAAGCGGCGACCAAAGCGAACATCACGGCGCTGAAGGCCGAACTTCTGAAATGGATGTTCGGTGCGCTGATCGCCCAGGGCGGCTTGATTGTCGCCTTGGTCAAACTTCTCTAAATCCCAACCGGAGCTCATTTGGCGTTGTGCCCGGGCGCACGGGTCTGCTCATCCGGCGTCGAACACGGCCGACACGTCTACCGCCAAGTCCGGGAGAATCGCTCCCCGGGCGCTCTCGCCACGAGCGAACGCCCCCCGTTCGACGTACCGCGAGCCTTCGAGCACGAGCACGGAAATGGTCTCGTCCATGGGATTGACCACCCAGTACTCCGGGATGCTTGCTTCGGCGTAGTCCTGCCGCTTGACGCGCAAGTCCCGCGCGGGATCGTCCGCGCTCACGATTTCCATGACGAGATCCGCGCCGAGCCAATAGGCGTCCTGGCTGCGCGGGTCGTCGGCGTCGAGGAGGAGCATGAGATCCGGCTCGCGAAACTTGCCTTCTCGCACGCGAAGCCGCGGCGGCGCGTAGAACACGGCACCGCCGGCCCCGCGCACGGCGTCCAGCAGGTGGAGGAGCAGGTGTAGGGAGATGGCTTGGTGGCGTCGCGTGGGCATCGGGAGGACCTCGATGCGGCCGTCGGTGAACTCGATGAGGCGGTTCGATACGCCAGACACGGCCAGATATTGCTCTTCCGTCCACAGCCCCTGTAGGACTTCGGCATCCGCCAGCCTACAGTCGTCCGTAGCGACTACGCAGGGACCCGTGATTGCGGGCGCTTCGTTCATGTCCCGGCCCGTGCTGTCGGCAACTGGAACTACGCGCATTGTCGGCATGCCGCCCGAGGCTGTCAAAGCTGCTGGACCCGTTGCTCGGGTCGAACCGGCCTGAGGGCGCTACCCGGTCACGGCGACCTGGCCGTCCCCATCGATGCGCGCCGGCCGGCCGCAGAACTCCTCCCGCGCCATCGACTGCATGAGGCCACGGTCCTGGGAGTTCACCCAGACCCGCTCGCCGCCCGGAGCACGCAGGGCCAAGTGGGCGATGGCGGGCTCGTCGCCGGCGTACATCACGGTGTAGGACTCGATCTCCGCGTCGCCCCGATACTCCGGCAGGCACTTCCGGGCCGGTAGCGCGTCGATCTCGTCCTGCACGTTGGCGAACTGGAAGTCGTGCTCGGGTGGATCGCTCGAGTACACGCCGTGTACGTGCTTGTAGAGGTTGCCGCCGTTCCCGGTGACGAGGCCATGCGCGCCGGAGGTCTCGCGCAGCAGCTCGGCCGTGCGCGCGATGCTGTGCATGACGTAGTTGTTGAGCGGCCCGCCGCCGAAGGTGAGCCCTCCCGTCACGGTCAGCGGACGTTCCTGCGACAGCCCCAGTTCGTCGGCCGCCACCTGCACCGCGGAGGGGAAGCAGCTATAGAGATCCACGTACTCGAGGTCCGACGCCTCGATGCCGGCCATCTCGAGCGCCCGGCCCCCGGTGATGCGCACCCCGGGGGAGGTGTAGAAGTTGTCCCGCACCGAGGCGGAGAAGTGGTCGTAGCCCTGGGCGCCGGACACCGGGTACACCCAGCGGGATTCGTCGATGCCGAGTTGCCGGGCCTTGCCGGCGGAGCAGAGGATGAGCGCCGCGCCCATGTCCACCATCATGTTGGCGTTCATGAACTTGGTGTAGGGGAAGCTGATGGCGCGGTTCTTGGGGGAGGGCGTGCGGATCTCCTCCGCCGTCATGTTGTATTGCACCCAGGCGTTGGGATTCGTCTGGGCCACGTCGTTGAAACGCGACCAGAGGCCGGAGACGCGTTCGAGATGTTCCGGGATCGACTCGCCGCGCTGGTGGCGGATGGCGTTGTCGTACATCGGGTAGACCTGGATCGCGCGGCGAATGCCCTTGGCGACCTCGTATTCGTGGTGCTCCGGCTTCTGCTTGCCGACGAGCACGTCGTAGGTGCCGGGCGCCTCGGTCTGCGGGAGCGTCACGCCGGCCTTGCGCGCCTTGTTGGCGCTGTAGCCGTTCTCGGCGCCCGTGATCAGCACGAGCTCGAAATCGCCCCGGAGGATCTCTCCGGCCGTCATGTTGACGATGGCCTGGTTCTGGTTGCCGCCGAAGAGCGTCCCGACGGTGTGCGCCCCAACCGCGCCGATCCGCTCCGCGATGAGGGCGGCGGGATTCTCGTAGTCCCACACGCCCTTGATGACCCGCACGGACTGGACCTGCGAGAGGAACCCGCCGACACCGGTGTCGCGCTCCGCCCGACGACACGCCTCGAGCATCATCTCGATGGGCTCGATCGCCTGGTCGAGGGATTCGACGCGGTTCAGGAGTTGGCCGACCCCAACCAGGACGGGTGTGCGGGCGTGGACCATGGTGGCGTCAGCCGGCCTACTCGATCCACCCAGCCTTGCGCTTCTCCCGAAACGCCGCCATCCCCTCGGCAGCCTCGTCCGAACGGAACATGCGCCCGCTCCACTCCGCGGTCACCTCGAACCCTTCCTCGATGGAGAGCGTCGGCACGCGGCGCACGAGCTTCTTGCACTGGACGACCGCGTTTGGCCCGCCGAGGTTAATCATGTCGATCTCCTCTTCGACGGCGGCCACGAGTTGATCCTTCGGGACGGCCCGGTGGGCGAATCCCATCGAAACCGCGTCCGCCCCGCTGAATCGTTCCCCGGTGATGAAGAGCTTCATGGCGTGATGGGTGCCGAGCTTCGGGATGCAGACCACGGAGATCACCGCCGGAATGACGCCGATGCGGACCTCGCTGAAGGACATGCGTGCGTCCTCCACCGCCACGACGATGTCGGAGGCGCCGACCAGACCGAGCCCGCCGGCGAACGCGGCCCCGTTCACCGCCGCGATGACCGGCTTGTCGCTCTCCATGATCGTCGTGAGGACCTGCGGGTACGGCACGGACCGGCGTCCCTCGATGGCGGACCCGGGCGGGCTCTTGAGGTCCGCGCCGGAACAGAACGCGGGCTCGGCCCCGGTGATGACGATGCAGCGCACCGCCGGATCCTCGTTCGCCGCGAGCAGGTGCTCGTACAGTTCGAGGACGAGCACCGACGACAGCGCGTTGCGGTTCTCCGGCCGGTTCAGCGTGATCCAGGCCGCGCCCTTCTTGATTTCGTAGAGGGTCGCTTCGGTTGTTGGCATGTCCTCACCCTTCCTCTTCTTCCAGCACGACGAGCAGGGCGCCGTTGTCCACTTGGTCGCCCTTGTCCACGAGCAACTGCTTCACCGAGCCCGTCATCGGGGCGGTGATGCGGTGCTCCATCTTCATGGCCTCGAGGATCAGCAGGAGCTGCCCGTCCTCGACGGCATCCCCCTCCGCGACGTGCACCGCGGTGACGTTGCCCGGCATGGGCGCGACGAGGCCCCCCGGCACCGTCGCGCGCTCGCTGGACGGGAAGCGCGACAGCTCCTGGAGTTCGACGTCGCCGGCCGGACCGTGGACGAGCCACAGGCTCTCCCGTGCCGAGACGGATGCCTTGATGCGCCGGCCGTCGATCTCCAGGTCAATCCCCGCCGCGTCCACTTCGTACAACACGACCGCGTAGTCGGATTCCCCGATGGTTACGGCGAAGGTGTCGTTGCGCCCGGCCCGGTACTCCACGAGAACCTCCTCGCCGTCGTGGCGGAACCTCGTGCGCTGGGGCGGCATGAGCGAGTTGCGCCAGCCGCTCGGGAGGTCGGCGAGCACGGTCGCGGCGGCCCGGCGTTGGGCCTGTCCGAACAGGGCCGTGGCGATGCAGGCGTGGTGGAGCTCGTCCGTCGACAACCCTCGCGTGCGCGATGGCTGCACCCGGTCGATGAAGTCCGTGGTGGTGTCGCCGGCCAGGAACGCCGGCTCGCGCAGCGTGGCCACGAGGAAGTCGCGGTTGTTGGTCACGCCTTGGAGCCGGGTTTTCTCGAGCACCCTTGCGAGGCGTCCCGCGGCTTCCCGACGCGTTGGCGCATGCACGATCACCTTCGCGATCATCGGGTCGAACTCGATGCTGACGGCGCTGCCGGTCTCGATGCCGGTGTCGAAACGTCCGCCGTCGGCTTCTTCCCAGGCGAGCACCGTGCCGCCGGTGGGGAGGAAGTCGTTGGCCGGGTCCTCTGCGTAGACGCGCGCCTCGATGGCGTGCCCGTCGATGACGAGATCGTCCTGCCCGTAGCCGAGGGCTTCGCCTTCGGCGATCCGGAGTTGCTCGCGCACGAGGTCGAGGCCGGTGACCTCCTCCGTGACCGGGTGCTCCACCTGGAGCCGGGTGTTCACTTCGAGGAACCAGAACTCGCCGCCGTCGAGCAGGAATTCGACCGTTCCCGCCGAGGCGTAGCCGATCTTCTGCGCCGCGGACACCGCCGCCTCGCCCATGCGGGCGCGGAGGTCCGGGTCGACCGCCGGCGAGGGTGCCTCCTCGATGATCTTCTGGTGACGGCGCTGGATGGAGCACTCGCGTTCGAAGAGGTGCACGAGGTTGCCGTGCAGGTCGCCGAGGATCTGGAGTTCGACGTGCCGGGGCGCCGTGAGCCAGCGCTCCAGGAACACGGTGTCGTCGCCGAACGACGCCTTCGCCTCGCGGCGCGCCCCCTCGACGGCCTCGGCGAGGTCCGCCTCGGCATCGACGATACGCATCCCGCGCCCGCCGCCCCCGGCGGAGGCCTTGACGAGGACGGGGTAGCCGATCTCGCTCGCGGCGGCGGCGAAGTTCGTGTCGGACTTGAGCTCGATGGCCGGCAGCGTCGGTACGCCCGCTTCCTGCATGAGCGCCTTGGCCGTCAGCTTGTCGCCCATCGCGGCGATGGCGTCGGCGGAAGGCCCGACCCAACGCATCCCGGCGCGCTCCACGGCGCGTGCGAAATCCGCGTTCTCGGAGAGGAAGCCGTAACCGGGATGCACGGCATCCGCGCCGGAGCGCTTGCAGGCTTCGAGCACCTTGGCCGCGTCGAGGTAGGTCTCCGCGGAACTGGTGCCGTGCAGCGCGATTGCCACGTCGGCGTCGCGCACGAACGGCGCGCCGGCGTCGCCGTCCGCGTAGACCGCCACCGTGGCGATGCCCATGTCGTGGGCACTGCGGATGATGCGCCGCGCGATCTCGCCGCGGTTGGCGACGAGCAGCCGCGTGATGGGCCGAATGGTCACATCCGCCATGTGCCGAACTCCTTCGTTCCCTGGACCTTGTTGTTGTGGCACGCGGACAGCGACATGGCGACCACGAGACGGGTGTCCCGGGGATCGATCATGCCGTCGTCGGACACGCGCGAGGTGGCGTAGAGCCCCTTCGAGCGTTCCTCCGCCCAATGCTCCGCGATCTCGACGCGCTTCGTGTTCGCCTCCTCGTCGAACTCGAGCCCGCGCCGCTCGGCGGCGGCGCGTTGCACGATGGTCATCACCCCCGCCATCTGCTTCGGCCCCATCACGGCGATCTTGGCCGTCGGCCAGAGGTAGGTGAAACGCGTGTTGTAGGCCCGCCCGCTCATGCCGTAGTTGCCGGCGCCGTAGGACGCACCGACGATCACGGTGATGTGCGGCACGGTGGAGTTCGACACCGCGTTGATCATCTTCGAACCGTTCTTCGTGATCCCGCGCTGCTCGAAGTCCGTGCCGACGATGTAGCCCGTGATGTTGTGCAGGAACAGGAGCGGCACGTCGATCTGGTTGCAGAGCTGGATGAACTGCGACGCCTTCTCGGCGGACTCGGAGAGCAGCGGACCGTTGTTGCCGAGGATGCCGATCGGGTAGCCGTGGACGGACGACCAGCCGGTGACGAGGGTCGGGCCGTAGAGGGGCTTGAACTCCTCGAAGCGGGAGCCGTCCACGATGCGCGCGATGACGTCGCGCATATCGAAGGGCACCCGGAGATCCTCGTTCACGATGCCGAGCAGCTCTTCGGGGTCGTAGACCGGCGGATCGGCCGGCAGGCTCGGCCCGGGCCCGAGCTTGCGCCAGTTAAGGTGGCGCACCACCTCGCGGCACATGCGAATGCCGTCGAGTTCGTCTTGGGCGAGGTAGTCGCCGAGGCCCGAAATGCGGGTGTGCATGTCCGCGCCCGCGAGTTGTTCGTAGTCGGCGTCTTCGCCCGTCGCCATCTTCACCAGGGGCGGGCCGCCGAGGGCGACCTGGGACTGGTTCTTGATGAAGATGTTGTAGTCGCTCATGCCGGGCTGGTAGGCCCCGCCGGCGGTGGACGCGCCGAACACCAGGGAGATGGTCGGGATGCGCATCTTGGAGAGCTCGGTGATCTCGTAGAAGAGCCGGCCCGACTCCGCGAAGTGACCGCCCTCGCGGCGGATGGAGGCTTCGGGGTCGCCGCCCCCGCCTTCCCCGCGCAGGTCCGCCCCGGCGGACTCGACGAACTGCACGTAGGGAATGCGGTTGTCGCGGGCGATTTCCAAGCCGCGCATCAGCTTCTTGCTGTTGAACTGGTTGAAGGCCCCGGCGCGGACCGAGGGGTCGTGGCCGAGGATCAGGCACTCGGTGCCCTCGATCACCCCAATGCCGACGATGAACCCGGACCCGACGTTGTAGTTCGAGCGCCAGGCGGCCAGGGGACTGATTTCGAGGAAGGGGGAGTCCCGGTCGAGGACCAGCGAGATGCGCTCGCGCAGCGGCATCTTGTCGCGGGACCGCAGCCGGGCCATGGCCTCCGGGCCTCCGCCCCGCGCGGCCTCCTCGTACAGTTCGTCGAGTTGGGCGAGCATGTCGAGCATGCCTGTCCGGTTCTCGCCATAGGCGTCCGCGCGGACGTCCAGTTGCGTTTCCAGCACTGCCATTCAGGTTCTCCCGAAATCTCCTCTTCGCGATGGCACCCAGGCCCGCGCGGGCGCGGCCTTGGGTGCGGTTACGACGGTCCCGAGCCGATTAGCGGTGCAGGGCCGCCCGCTCGTTGCCCTGCCAGGGCGCGATTTGGCCGTCGTAGACGTCCGGGCCGAGCCGGAAATGCGCGGCCTCGTGCAGCGTCTCCACGAACGGCATGTCGCGCGGGTAGAGCTGATCGCCCCGGGGCCGCGCCCCCGCCTTCGAGATGTGGCCCCAGAGCGGGTGGCCGACCACTTCCTCCGCGACCGCCGCCGCCTCGATCAGCTTGTCGAGGTCGTAGCCCGTCTCGATGCCGAGCTCGTGGCAGAAGTCCACGAAGTCCTCCGTGGGCACGTGCCCCGCCGCGCGGCCGTTGCCGCAGTACGGGCAGCCGCCCATGCCGCCGATGGACGTGTCGAATTCGCGTACGCCGAGCTTCAGGGCCTCGTAGTAGCTCGCCATGGTCAGCCCGCGCGTGTTGTGCAGGTGCATGTGGAACTCGGTGATCTCGGGCCAGCGCTCCTTGATCTCGATCAGGGTGTCGCGCACGGCGTTCGGCGTGTTCCAGCCCATCGCCTCGAGGAAGGAGCAACGCGTGACCTCGATGCCCGCCTCATGCCACTTGTCGATCATGCGCTCGAGGTGCGCAAGCCGCTGCTCCATGGAGAACGGGCCCTCGAAGTTGGACCCGAAGGGGTTGCCGATGGCGATGGCGCCCGACTCCGCGCCCGCTTCCTTGGCCGCGGCGATGGCCGCGTCGAGGGCCGCGATCTGCTCGCCCTGGGTGCGGTTGTAGTTGCGCCGCGCGAAGGTGTCGCACATCTCCACCAGCGTGCCGTAGCTGCGCTTGCGCACGTCGATCTTCGGGTAGTACGCGTCCGCCCGTTGGTAGCCGAGCTGGTTGAAGACGGCGGCAGTGTAGCGGACGCCGGGCTTCGGCACGAAGCGCTCGGCGATCTCGTCGATGCAGGCCATCTGGGGCGTCCACCTCGGATGAGCGAACGAGCCGATGGAGATCACCTTCGCGCCGGTCTCGCCGAGGGCGTTGAGGAGCCGTAGCTTGTCGTCGACGGAAATGTCCGCGCGCTCGATCTGTAGCCCCTCGCGCATCGTGTCGTCGGTGATGATGACCGACTTCGGCAGATTGTCCATGTGTGTCCTCCCCGGTTGCGAACCTGCTTTTTTACCAATTGCGCGGACTTCCCGCCACCGTCCGTGTCCCGCCGGCGGGCACCGCGGTCGAGCGGTGGGACGTTGGCTTGAATGCCGGCGGCCAACCCACGACACTCAGCTGACTGTCACCGGGGGAACCGATTCGATGAAGCTCTGGCACTGCCACAACGCCCGCTCGCTGCGCCCGCTCTGGGCCTTGGAGGAGATGGGGCTCGAGTACGAGCTCGAAGTCCTGCCCTTTCCGCCCCGGGTGTTCCAGAAGACCTATCTCGGCACCAACGTCCTGGGCACCGTCCCCTACTTCGTGGACGGCGAGACGCACATGACGGAGTCGAGCGGCATCTGCCACTACCTCGTCGAGAAGTACGAACGCCACGACTTCGGGCTGCGGCCGGATCACCCGGAGTACGGCGCCTACCTCAACTGGCTCTACCACAGCGACGCGACGCTGACGTTTCCGCAGACCTTGGTGCTGCGCTACACGCGGCTTGAACCGGAAGAGCGTCGCCAGCCGACGGTGGCCGCGGATTACCGCAAGTGGTACCTCGCGCGGTTGCGCCTGGCCGACCGGCACTTGGCCGAGAAGGAGTTCCTCTGCGCGGACCGCTTCACGATCGCCGACATCGCCATCGCGTACGCGCTGCTCCTGGGCGAGAGCCTCGACATCCACCACGACTACCAGCCCCAGACGCGGGACTACTTGGAGCGGATGAAGGCCCGGGACGGCTTCCAGCGCGCGCAACGGGCGCAGGAGGAAGGGGCGGCGTCCGCGTGACCTCGGAACCTGCACCACTCCCGGCGGAACGACAGGGCGTGGTCGGGAGGGGCGACGACGGCAGCACCTTCGTCCGCTTCGAGCGCCGACTCGCCCATCCGGTGGAGGGCGTGTGGCGGGCGATCACCCATCCGGACCGGCTAGCTTCCTGGTTTCCGGGCTTCGCGTTCGAGCCGCAGCGCGGCGGGCGCTACGCGATCCATTTCGGCGGGGACTGCGAAGGGCCCCCGGACGTGGAGGGCCCCGTGGTCGAGTACGACCCGCCCAACGTCCTGCAATGCGGCACGATTCGCTGGGAGCTCGAGGCGACGGAACCTGGTTGCCGGCTCACGTTCTCCGACGTGCTCCAGTTCCATGGGGGCCGCACGAAGGAGGAAATCGCCAACGCGGTCCTCGGGGGTTGGCACCGGTATCTGGACCTGCTCGAGCAAAGCCTCTCCGGGACGCCGGACCTGGACACGCCCGAGCAGGACTATTCCAGACTCGAGGTGCCCGGGCGACCAACATGACCGATACCGTCAATGCGGCCGCGATCACGGCGAAGGGCTGTCGCTGGGTGCGCACGGAAGATGGACGCATCGTCGAGTACTCCGTCACGGGCAGCACGCGCGCGGATGCCCGCACGGTCGTGGCCGGGTACTTCGCGGTCACGCGGGAGCCGGCATCGTGGACGGAAGCCTACGAGGCGCTGAACGTCCGCATGATCAACGTCTCGCTGCCCGGCTTGGGCATGAGTTCGCTGCACCCGGGACGCAGGGTGGCGGAGTGGCCCGAGGCCGACTTGGCCCCAATTCTCGATACGGAGGGCGTGGGGGACTTCCACGTCTACGGCGTCAGTTACGGGACGATTCACGCGATGGCGGTCGCGCAGCATTTCGGCCCGGAGCGCGTACGGACAATCGGGCTGCGCGTGCCCTACTTCGGCCTGCCGCTGTCCGAGGAACTCGACCTGCCGGATGGTCAGCCGCGGCTGCCGGTGACGGAGGACGTGAAGCGCAACACGCTTGAGGTACGGCGTTGCCGTGTCGGATTCGGCCGAGCGATGGGCCTACCCGCCGACGAGGGTGACGAGGATCTGGACCCCCCGGAGGCATTCGCGGCGCAACTCGAGGCAATGGCCGAGCCCGCCGCACGGAGCTATGCCGCCATGAGCCGCGACTACCCTGAAGAACTCAAGACCTTCGAGCGCAACACGATCCCCCTGGACGCCATGATGTACATGATGGCCCGGGACGTGGCCCTCGACCTGCCCGGCCTCGACCCGCGCAACGTCGCGCTATCCGGCGACCGGGTGGTGGTGTGGTACGCGGCGGACGACGAGGACTGCCCGCCGTCCCACGGCAAGTGGCTCGCGGAGCACTTCCGTGCCAGGACGCGGGTCTTCGAGGGGTACGGGCACATCGGCGGGGCGCTGATCGACCACGCGGGGTTCCTGCGGGAACTGACGCAGTAGCGCATCTTGATGTCCCCTATGGAGAGCACTGCGATGCCGGCATTCTCAAGGGCCTGCTGGGTGGCCCTGTAGGATCCAATCTCGTCACGGATGCGCATCTGGCAGCCCTTGCCATCGAGCATCAGGCCGAGCTGCATTCGAACGACGGCGACTTTGCCCGCTTCCCGGGTCTGCGCTGGCGGAACCCAGTCGCGCCGGGCTCTACAGCCCCCCGACCCGCGCGCTAACCCGATCCCAGACCGCGCGCTCTTCACCCCAGGGGTCGGAGGCGATAGAGACCGGGTCACCGAACAGCGCAGTGGCTCGTGTGTCCGGCGCGTAGGGTTCCCAGTCCTTGAGCGCCTCCGTGCGGGGGTCGCCGTCGGCGGCGAAGGCGAGCCAGGCGTCCTGCACGTGGCCGGCCAGTGCGTCCGCCGCGTCGCCGCTGCCGAAGAATTCGGCACTGCCGGCGCTGAGGGCATGGGTGCCGAATACGAAACCGATGTCGATGGCATGGGGCGACCCGAGCTTCCCGCCGTCCCAGGGCGACTCCCAGGTGAACACGTACTGGAACGAGTCTTGATTCCGCGCTGCCAGGGTTTCTCCCAAGCGGATGGCCGGAATGCGGAACACGCGATCCGTCTCGATGGCGGCGAACAGGGTCGCCGCATCCGCCGCCTCGCCGCGTCCCTCCCGTGCCGAACGGTAGGCGGAGATCACGGCCTGGGGATCGTCGATGCGGCCCGCCAGAAACTGCCCCAGCGCCGCGTCGTTATCGGGCGCGGGGAATCCCGGCATGGCCGTGAACAGCTTCCACTCGTCGCGCGTGGCGCCGACCATGACGGGGATCCCGTCCGCCGATCCTGCCGCCACCGCGTCGAGCGGCATGTCAGTCATCTGCGCCCCGTCGATACATGGCTGAAACACCATGGCGCCGCCGAACTTTGCGCCCACCGCCGTGCCCGCTTCGACCAGGCGTTCCGGATCCAGGGCCAGGAGTTCCCCGGCCGACGCGTTGACGGACACGCCCGCGAGTTCGAGCAGCCCCTCGCCGATTTCCGCCGCCTTGTCCAGCGGTTGGGCGGTACTGCACGCGCCGCTCTGCGGAATCGCCCGGTGGAAGAGCCCGGCCGCTGGGGCGAACGCCATCAACGCGCCGACGCTCATCCCGCCCGCCGACTCGCCGAAGATCGTCACCCGATCGGGATCGCCCCCGAAGGCCTCGATGTTGTCGCGCACCCACTCAAGGGCCTTCACCTGGTCGAGCAGGCCCTCGTTGCCCGTCGCCGGTACGCGCCCGCCCGTCACTTCGTTCAGGTTGACGAAGCCAAGCGCGCCGAGGCGGTAGTTGATCGTCACGACGACGGCATCGCCGCGCTTGGCGAGGGCGGTCCCGTCGTAGATCGGCGTGCCGCCGGTGCCGCCGGAGAAGCCGCCGCCGTGGATCCAGACCAGCACTGGGCGTTTGCGGTTGTCGAGGCCGGGCGTCCACACGTTGAGATACAGGCAGTCCTCGTGGCGTTCGCCGCCCTCCGCGTTGAACGCGAATTGGAGCGGTCCCATTCCTTCCAAAGCCGGCTGCCAGGACTGGGTGCTGAAGTCCGCCGCCTGCCGCACGCCTGTCCACGGTGTCGGCGCGACGGGCGCCCGCCAGCGCAGCTCGCCGACCGGCGGCGCCGCGAAGGGCACGGCGAGGAAGGCGTGCAGGCCGTTCGCGCGGACGCTCTCGACGCGCCCGTACTGTGTCTGGACGATTGACATGGGCTTGCTCCTGTAGACTCCCCGCGACCGTTTCACGGTACAGCCGAAGACGGAGCGTAGCAACCAGCGGCGGCTGTACCAGGAAAGGACGGCGGGGACAGACCACACATGCACAAGGCCATCGAGTACCTCCGTGAACACGCGCAAGTGCTGCGCGACGAGCATGTGCCGAGCGACGAGCGGGGCTTCCTGACGGAACGGGCGAGGGACGTACTCGAAAAGTCGGGCGGCATGCGCATCTTGCAGGCGCGCAGCCACGGCGGTGACGAGGGCGCGCCGGCCGACTTCTTCGCGTGGGTGCGTGAAGCGGCACGGTACAACCCGTCCGCGGGGTGGGTTGCGGGGGTGGTGGGGATTCATCCCTGGGAGGTCGCCCTGGTCGATCCCGAGCTCCAGGATGAGATCTATGCAGACGATCCGGATACCTGGGTCGCCTCACCCTATGCGCCGCAAGGACGGGCCATTCGCGAGGGCGACGGGTTCCGCTTTTCGGGGCGGTGGCAGTATTCGACGGGAACGGATCATTGCGATTGGGTCGTGCTCGGCGGGATTGTCGTGGACGAGACGGACGACCACGACGGCCCGCCCGACTTTCGCCACTTCTTTCTACCGAGGGGCGACTACGAGATCGTCGAGGATTCCTGGCACGTCATGGGACTGAGCGGTACGGGCAGCAAGGACATCCGCATCGACCGTACGTTCGTCCCGGAGTACCGCACGGTGGGGCACTTCGCGATGTGCGAAGGGGAGTATGCTCATCGCCGCGCGGGAACGCCCCTCTTTCACCTGCCCTTTGGCTGCGTCTTCTCCGCCGCGATCGCCGCGGCCACCCTCGGCATGGCGACCGGCGCGATCGAGCACTATCGCGAGCACCTACGGGAGCGTGTTTCCGCGGCGGGCGTCGTCGGCAAGACCGACCCCTATCAGCAGGAGGCGCTGGCGGAAGTCGAATCCGATCTTGCCGCCGGGATCGCCCACATCGACCTGATGCTCGTGCAGTGGCTGCACCAGCTGCAGAACATCCCGCATGCGGAACCGATCACCAAGACCCAGCGGCTTGAGTTCCGCCGCAACCAGGTGCGCGCGGTCCAGCGAGTTCTGTTCGGCATCGACAAGCTGTTCTCCAGGGCGGGGTCTGCCGCAATCTGGTCTACCCGGCCGCTGGAACGCTACTGGCGCGACATCAGAACCGCCGGCACCCACATCTGCGACATGGCGGACGTGGTCTACCGCGCCTGGGTGGACCATGAGTTCGAGACTGGTGCCAAGCATGTACTGATGCACTGAGTGGCCAGGGGTTGAGTCCGCGTCAGCGCGGGAGCAACGCCTTCTGGCTGAACTCGTTGCCGTGTTTCACGACGCGTTCTATCGCCTGAAGGTTGGCGATGTCGTCGAGCGGGTCGGCGGACAGGACCAGGAAGTCGGCGAACTTGCCCGCCTCCACGCTGCCGTACTCGTCGTCTCTCCCGGCCACCTTGGCGGAAGTCAACGTCGCGGCCTGAATGAGGTAGGCCGCCGGAATGCCGGCCTGATTGAGCGCGCGCAGCTCGAGGTGCATGGACGAACCCGCCGCGAGGCCGATCATGCCCGTGTCGGTCCCCACCGCAAGAGGGACGCCGGCCTCGAACAGGCTCTTGGCATTGATGGCGGCCATCTTGCCCTGCTCCCGATAGCGGGTTGAATCGTCGTCGATCGGCGGTAGCGGCTCGTACCAGGACTCTACGACGCCGGGCACCGAACAGCTCTCCTCGATGGGGAGCAAATCGATCTCCTTCGTGAAGAGTTCGATGAAGGTGCGCTTGCGCAAGCCCAGGGTCGGCACGACGATGACGCCCTTGTCCCTGGCAAGCTCGATGAAGGCCTCGTCCACGGGCTTGTCCGCGGGAATGTGTTGGAGGCTGGCGACGCCCAGCTCCACCAGTCCGTGGGCGTAGTCGAGGGCGTGGGCATGGGTCGTCACCATGAGGCCATGTCTTGCCCCCTCTTCGATGATGGCGGCTTCCAGCTCGCGCCAATCCCACCACCACATCGCCGCGGCGAGGAGGGCGCTGCCGCGATCGTCGACCGCCGTCTTGACGAGGTCGGCACCCCGAGCGACTGCTTCCCGGACCTCCGCGACCCCTTCTTCCTCGGACACCACGGGCTTCAGGGTCAGCTCGCCGTCCCAGGGCGGAATCATCCGCTCGGCGACGAATCGCGGAGCGTGGCCGATGACGCCATGGCCGATGAACACCGTGGGTGCGTCCTCCATGGTGACCGCCAGGTCCCGGGTGTTGTACTCAAGGCTCGGTCCCCCCAGGGACAGGACGCTCGTCACGCCGGAGCACATGAACGCGCGCAGGGTGTCGGGAATGTGCGCCTTGATCCACGCGACCTCCTCTTCGTACGGCACCTTGTCGGTCAGATCGAAGAAGGCGGGACGCGTGTACATACGGCCGGAGGTCATGAAGTGTATGTGCGCGTCGATGAGGCCCGGGACGATCCACTTCCCCGTCACGTCGATGACGCGCGCGCCCTCCGGAACATCGACGCCGGAGCCGGTGGCCAGGATTCGGTCGTTCTCGACGAGGACGGTGGCGTTGGCGCTGGAGGGTCCACCGGTTCCGTCGATCAGCGTCGCGCCGGTGTAGGCTCTGGTTTCAGCGATCGCGGCACTACAGCAGATTGACCACAGCAAGGCGTAGGCGGAGAAGCGCAACACCGGCGAGTACATCAGGCTTCCTCCACCCGCTTGCCGGTCAGAATGTCGAGCAGGTGGTGCAAGTCGGCCGGCAGGGTATCGCCGCGCCAGGTAACGCGTCGGTCCGGACGCACGAGTATCAGCCGGGTCTGTAGCCACTCGCTCGCCGCGGGCACTTCGCAGTGCGGGACGCTCAATGGAAATCCGCGTGCCCTAGCAGCTTCGACGAGGACACTCACGGAAACCGCATTGCGCCAGACATGGCCAACGTGAGGCCGACTGGCCCCGCACCGATACCGTGGCTTGTGTTTCCATTGCGGGTTTTCGACGTCTCCGGTGCCGTATGCTCTGGCTAGGTGATCCACCGTTGGGCCTGTAGCGTTTCCCGGGCGATATCGAGTTGCCGAAGAGAGAATCTGGCTTTGTGCCTTCCCCATGCATGAGTTCGCCTGGCGACTTCTTCGGCTGTTTGCGCACCCTCTTGGCTGACAACCCAATGGACCGTCGCGAGCAACTCCATGCCAAATGGTGATTCGAACCCCTCCACCAATTGGAACACCCTGTTCAGTCTCTCTTGGGTCTCGGCTGAGCCTTTCAGACACGACTCAGCGTCTGCTAGTGCGCCCGGGATAAGCGCCAACGGTTTCCCAGGAGCGTCTCCACCGTCCGCGTAACCGGACACCAAGTGTCCGTCGATTGTGTGGAAGACGTGGCGAAGGTTTTCAGCGTATGGTCCGTAATGTCCCTTGGTGAAGCGCAACCGCAATGGCTCGCCAGCGGCCTGGGCGAAGTACATCAGCTTGTGCACCTCCAGCAGGGTGACGAAAGGATCCAGCAGGGCGAGCAGATACCGATCCATCAGCGCCACTAAGACAGCCCGGGCGAGAGTCATCTGTGGAACGTCCGTTGATCGGTTAGCCTTGGTCTCGCTTGGACCGCCGCCGGGTTCGTACACGATCGCCTTCAGGTTGTCGAAACGGCTCAACATCGCTTCGATACGAGGGCGGACTTCAGTCCAGTTCAGTCCGCCCAACCCGCTACCTAACGGGGGCATGATGATGGATCGGATGTCTCTCGCAAGTATCTCCTTCGACAAAGCGACCAAACCCGCGTCAATGTCCTCCATACGGCTTTTGCCTCGCCAATGGCGCTTAGTGGGGAAATTCACGATGTAGCGAGGATTCGTCATTTGTCTTGTCTCGAACACGAACATTTGGCCCGGCTGCACGTCTCCACGTTTGCAGGCCGAGGCGTAGGCCCGATAGTTCTCGGGAAACGCCCGTTTGCATTGTAGCGCGATGCCGCGCCCCATGACGCCAACGCAATTGACCGTGTTTACTAGCGCCTCCGCTTCCGCTGCGAAGGCGAACAGGTCCCCCTTCCGGTAGTCGATCATCGCTGTCTGCCCTCTCTCAGTAATACCAATCGGGCCGCATCGCAACTTCCGGCCGGTGGTTGGCGCCCTGAATGGATCGAGAGACCTGATTGTAGATCGGTCGTGACATTACGCCAATGCGCGAGACTAGAGACCATGGGAATGATCGCTCGACTAGGAACTCCGCCTGCTTGCCTTCCTTGTGGTCCTGCCAGTCTCTCGCCCGCACCGACTGCCAATCCAACTCGTCCAACCGGGCCAGGTCGCTGTAGTCGAGAAAATAGGACGATCCGGCATTCGAAGTCGAGAAAGCCCATCGCCTTGCCTCCGTGTCCGCCCACGCTACAACTTGGATAAGATCGGCTTCGAGGTGAATGATTGGCTGTTGCCCCCCGCGGTAGCTTAAGCTCGGGTGGTTCGCCCGATGGATGACGTAGAGCATAACGGACCGGGGGCAAAAGTAGAACGGAACGCAGTCCCCGACCGATAGTTCGGGATGGCTGGTCAACCGTAGTCGTAGCCTTCGGTTTTTGACATCGCTCATCCCGATGGTCGTGCCAGGGAGGTGATGCTTACGTACGTCAGAGTCAGACCAAAGATATCCGTCGGCGACTATCGACGCGAGTCGATTCACGTGGACGATGTGGTAAATTTTGGGTGCGGGCCGTGCCGACATGGCCTTACCCGTGTTGGTCGTCTAGGCTGGTGCCACTCTGCGTCACATATTGGAACTGCGCCCCACGAGCAGGCCACCATCCACCGGCAGCACCGCACCCGTCACGTACGCGCCGGCCGCGCTCGCGAAGAACACGCACGCCGCGCCGATCTCTTCCGGCTTGCCGGGACGGCCGACGACCGTGGCCGCGGAGATCGCCGCGTGGCCTTCCTCGGTCGCGAGAATCGGGTCGAGCATACCGGGGAACGGGCCCGGCGCGATCGCGTTGAAGGTGATGTTCCTGCCGCCCGGACGTCCGCCCTTGTTGCCCATGCGTCCGGCCCACTGCCGCGTCACGTGGATCAGGGCGGCCTTGCTCATGCCGTAGGCCCAGTCGTTGTCGGCGGGGATGCGGATGCCGTCGACGGAAGCGATGCTGACGACGGACGCGTGCGGGCCGCGGCTCCCGGCTTCCGTGAGGAGCGGCAGACAGGCCTGTGTCAGCGCGAATGGCGCACGCTGGTTGACGCGGGTGACGGTGTCCCACATGTCCATGTCGAACTCGCCGAACCTGCCCATGTAGTTGCCTAGGGCGGCGTTGTTCACCAGAACGTCGAGCTTCCCGTCGCGTTCCTCGAACGTCTGCGCGAGGGCCGCGATGTCCTCGTCCTTCGCGAGATCCGCCTGCAGCGCGATGCACTGGCCCGGGCCCTCGCCTGCGAGTTTTTCGGCGACCTCTGAGAGATCGCTTCGCGAAGCGATGTACACCTTCGCGCCCCCGCCGATGAAGGCCGCGGCAATCCCCTTGCCGATGCCTCCCCCGCCGCCCGTGACGCAGACGACCTTGTCGGCGACGCTGAACATGTTCTGCAGGTCCATGAAGTGCTCCCTGTCTGGCTGTACTCGACGCGGCGCTCGTCCTCAGACTTTCGAGGCCTCCATCGCGTAGGCGAACTTCGTCATGTCGGTGTCCGTCTCTCCCTTCGCGGTGTGGAAGAAGAGGTCCGCGCCGAGCAATTGCCGCATGCCCTCCGGGGCGTTCGCCATGTACTCCTCGTCCTCGAGCAGATAACGGAAGTCGTCGATCGGTTGGGTGTAGAGGCGCTGATAGGTCGCGTGCAGGACGGTGCGCGTCCCCTCGATCTTGCGCTCGGGAGAACCGTGCCAGATCGCGCCATCCCAGACGGCGATGTCGCCCTTCTCGGCCTCGATGCAGACCGTCTTGGCCGCCTCGGCTTCCTCCGGCGAGGGCGGACGCCGCAGACGGTGGGATCCCGGTACCACCATCGTCGCGCCGCCCTCCTCCGTCATGCCCTCGCACGCCACGCAGAAGGTGGCAAGCAGGTTGTGCTCGGGCAACGGTATCGGCATCCAGTTCGAGTCGGAGTGCACGCCGGGGCCGCCCTGTCCCTTGCGCTTGATGCTGCCGACGATGCGCCCGACGCGCATGGCCTTGCCGCAGGCGAACTCCCCGAACGCCATGATCTTCGGTAGCGTCGCCACCTTGTCCACCGCGGGGTGCTTGCCGAGCAGCATCGGCGCGCCCGCCATGCCGCCCGCCTTGTCGCGCACCTTCGCGTACATGTGGATGGCCTCCCGCAGCTCGTCCATGAGGGCCGGCGGTCCGGCCTCTCGGATCAGGGCATAGCCGTGCTCGCGGAAGTGCTCGACTGCCTCCGACAGGCCGAGTTCCTCGATGCGGGGCCGCAGTTCTTCGGAGAGTTCGTAGGGGCCGACCCAGTTGGCGCCGAATTCCTCCGCCTGAGCGACCGTGTCGGCTTGCGCTTCCGCCATCGTCAATGTCCTTCGTGGAGTGATCTACCGTGATGCTAGCAGTGCGCCCGAGCTAGCGCGACACCTAGAGCCCTAGAGCCCACGCCCGTGCCATGCCGGCGGCGTCCAGCTCGGGGTGTATCCTCCGAGACGTTTGGTCGCCGGGGGACGAGATGGCGGCAAGCACCAATCCGGGCAGCGGGCTCACCTATCAGGTGGACGAGCAAGCCCCGCTCCCGGTGGTGGCGGGGGTCGGCCTACAGTACGCGTTGCTGGGCCTGACCGGCAGGATACTGATGCCGACGGTGGCGTTTCGTGCCGCCGGCGCATCGGAGGAGGTGGTGACCTTTGCGGTCTGCGCGTCCCTCGTCATCTGTGGCGCGATCACGGCATTGCATGCACATCCCCTTGGCCGCTTTGGCGCCGGCTATGTGCTCACCACCGGCCCCGCCGGTGCGGCGATCGCGGTCACCGTGGACGCCCTGAAGGCTGGTGGCACCAGCCTGCTGGCCATGCTGGCGATCACCGCCGCTGCGATGCAGATGGCGTTCGCACTGCGGATGTCCGTGCTCCGTCGGTTGCTGACGCCGGCCGTTTCCGGCACGGCGCTCATGCTCGTTTCGGTCACCATTTTCCCGGTCATGTTCGGGCTGCTTGACGATGTGCCGACGGGAACCGATGTCACCGCCGCGCCGGTGTGCGCGGGGGTGGCGCTGGTGACCGTCGGGGGCATTTCATTCAAGGGGACGGATCGCTTGCGCGCGTGGGGGCCGGCCATCGGCATCGTTGCCGGCTCCGCCGTGGCCGCGCTGTACGGGCTCTATGACTATGATCGGGTCGCCAAGACCGACTGGTTCGGCACGCCCACCCAGTGGCCGGCACATTTTGGACAGGGTTTGGCGGGGATCGACTTCGCGGCATTCGTAACGCTGCTGCCCGCCTTCGCGCTCCTGTTCTTCGTGTGCACTATTCGCTCGATGAGCAGCGCACTCTCCATCCAGACGGTGTCGTGGCGGCAACGTCGAGCCCTGGAGTTCCGACCCGTGCAAGGCACCATCGGCGCGGACGCCTTGTCCAACCTGGCCGCGGGGCTGGCCGGCGCGATGCCGCACAACAGCCACTCCGGCACGGTGGCAAGGACGGAGCTCACGGGGGTCGCGGCCAGACCCGTTGGCCTCGTGTTGGGCGCAGCCCTGGTTTTGGTGGCCTTCTGTCCGAAGATGGTCGCGGTCGTGCTGGCGATTCCCGCCCCGGTCTTCGCCGGCTACGTCATCGTCATGATCGCCGCCACGTTCACCATCGGCCTCAAGATGGCGGTGTCGGAAGGGGGTCATCGTCAGCGCCTGATCGTGGGCCTCGCCTTCTGGCTGGGGACGGGCTGTCAGTACGGATTCATCTTCCCGGATTTTGTCGCCACCTTCGCGGGCGGCATGTTCAAGAGCGCGTTGACCACCGGTGGCTTGGTGGCCATCGCGCTCACCTTGCTCCTGGTGGCGACGGCACCAAGGCGACGACGCATCCAGACCCGCCTGGAAGTCTCGGCGCTGCCGGAACTGCGGGACTTCGTTCGCGACTTGGCCGTGCAGTACAAGTGGCGTCCCGCGCTGGTCGCCCGTGTCGATGCCGTCGTGGAGGAGGCGCTGCTGACCCTGGCGCGCGACGCGGAGGACGGCACGGAGCGCCACCGGCGCCTGCTGGTCACGTGCTTCCCCGAAGGCAACGGTGCGGGGCTCGAGTTCATTGCCGCCGGCGGCACCGAGAACATCGAGGACCGGCTGGCCGTGCTCGGCGAGACGGCGACGGAAGAATCCATCGAACGGGACGTGTCGCTGCGCCTCTTGCGCCATCTAACCACCGAGGTGCGTCACCGCCAGTACCACGATCTGGACGTCCTGAGGTTGCATGTGGACCCGCCGGCTGACTGATCGGCGTTCCGCTTGGCGTGGCGGAGGCTTCAGCGCCAGCGAGTCGGGAGGAGGTCGAGACCGCCGATGCGGGCCGTCACCTCGTCCACCGCCGCACGGTCCGCGCCTTGCCAGCGCAGGTCTTCCAGCGACTCCGCCAGCGGAACGTCTTCGACGAGGGTGGCCAAGGTGCGATACAGCGCCGCCTCATCGCGCATGGCGTTGAGCGCCGCGCCCAGCCGCGGGGCGCCGCGCACGCGGACGGCCCAAGTGGAGGGATCCTCGGGGATCGCCTCGACGGTACCGTAATGCGAGAGGAGCGCCGCGGCCGTCTTCGCGCCGAACCCCGGAATGCCCGGAATGCCGTCGGCGGTATCCCCGACTAGTGCGAGCCAGTCCGGGATGCTAGCCGGTGCGACGCCGTTGCGGTCGCGCACGCCGTCTTCGTCGATGACGCGGCGGCGGATGCGATCCACCTGCACGACCCGCGTGCCGACGACGCACTGTCCGAGGTCCTTGTCGGGCGTCAGTATGCGCACCTGGCCGACGTCGGCGCGCCAGCGCCGGGCGGCGGTCGCGAGCGCGTCGTCGGCCTCGTACTCGTCCATCGACCACACGACGATGCCGAGGGCGGTCGTCACCTCCTCGACGAGGTCGAACTGCGCGGCGAGGGCCGGGTCCGTGCCCTCGCCGGTCTTGTAGCCGTCGAAGAGACGATTGCGAAACGATTCGACGGGATTGTCGAAGGCGACCGCGAGATGCGTGGCCCGTTCGTCGGGGTCGTCGAGCAGGCGGAGCACGGAGCTTGCGACGCCGACCGTCGCCTTCACGTCCCGGCCGTCCGGCGCGGTGCGGCCGGGACGCGGCGCGTAGTGCGCGCGGAAGAGCTCGAAGGTGCCGTCGATGAGGTGGAGGCGCATGGGTCGTCTGAGGTTATCCTTCTAGCGTCCCGGGGCCAATGGTGCCGGTCTGGACGGGCTCGCGGAGGACGGATGCTGACCAATATCTCCGTGCGCAACTTCAAGCGCTTCGGGGAGGCGGAGATCGCGCTCGGCAATCCGGTGGTCTTCGTCGGCCCGAACAACTCGGGCAAGAGATCGGCGTTGCAGGCTCTTGCGCTCTGGGACATTGGGCTCAAGCGGTGGAACGAACGGCGGTCAGGTCAGCGAACGCCGGAGAAGAGGCCTGGGGTCGCGGTCAACAGGCGCGACCTCGTATTCCTTCCGGTCCCGGATGCGAACCATCTCTGGCACGAACTGCATGTACGGAACATCCGCAAGGTCGACGGCCGCCAACAGACGAGCAACGTGCGCATCGACATCGTCGTCGAGGGCGTCACGGAAGATCGGTCGTGGATATGCGGCCTGGAATTCGACTACGCGAACGAAGAGTCGTTCTATTGTCGTCCCCTCCGCCTGACCGGGGGACGCACCCCGGAGCGTATGCCGGTGCCGGAGGAAGCGGGGCTCGTGCAGCTCGCATTCCTACCGCCTATGTCGGGCATCGCGGCAACGGAGACGCGGCTGGACCAGGGTGCCATCAACGTCCGCATTGGGGAGGGTAGAACGGCCGAGGTTTTGCGCAACCTCTGCTATCGAATTCACGAGGATCGCCCCGAGCAGTGGGAGGTGCTCGTCGCGCAGATCGAGCGCTTGTTCGGGTCGCGTCTGCAGCCACCGCGCTACGTTGGCAAGCGGGGCGAGATCGTGATGACCTATACCGAGTCTAAGGTGACGCTCGACCTGTCTTCGAGTGGTCGGGGACTGCAGCAGACCCTCCTCCTGCTCGCATACATGTATGCGAACCCCGGCGCCGTGTTGTTGTTGGACGAGCCCGATGCCCATCTTGAGATACTCCGTCAGCGGCAGACGTATCAACTCCTGACGAACGTGGGACATGAGAGCGGCAGCCAGGTGATTGCGGCCAGCCACTCCGAGGTCCTGCTGAACGAAGCCGCAGACCGTGATCTTGTCGTCGCGTTCGTCGGCACGCCCCATCCTATCGGCGATCGCGGCAGTCAGGTGCTGAAGGCGCTGCGCGAAATCGGGTTCGAGCAGTACTACCAGGCGGAGCAGACGGGCTGGGTCCTGTACCTCGAGGGCTCCACGGACCTTTCGATCCTGCAAGCGTTCGCCGACACGCTCGGCCATGAGCAGGCCGCAGCGGTGCTGGAGCGGCCATTCGTGCGCTATGTCGGCAATCAACCTCGAGCGGTCAGGCAGCATTACCACGGCATTCGGGAGGCCGTGGCCCATCTCCATGGCGTCGCGTTGTTCGACCGTCTCGAAGGTGGCGCACCGGACATCTCTCCCGTCGAGTGCCTGATGTGGGAACAGTGCGAGGCCGAGAACTACTTCTGCTCACGGGCGACGTTGGAGGCGTATGCAACGCAGTCCGCGTCCGGCGAGGTGGTCGGTCCCCTCTTCGCAAGCGCCGAGGCGACCAAGCGGTTGGAAGCGATGCGGGAGGCCATTGAGGAGATCAGCCAAGCACTCGAGAGGCTGGGTCGAGGTTCACCGTGGGGCCCCACCATCAAGGCCAGCGACGACTTTCTGGATCCGCTGTTCAGAACGTACTTTGCGAAGCTGGGCCTGCCCAACCTGATGGCGAAGAAGAACTTTCACGAACTCGTTCGGTACGTCCCGAAGAACGAGATCGACCAGGAGGTGCGGGATAAGTTGGATGTGATCGTCGCCGTCGCCAGATCGGCGACGCCTCGATAACCTACGCCTTTGGCATAACTCGCCCTCAACGGCGGTGCTCCTCGTCGATGAGTTGCTGGAATCGGTCGAGGAAGCCCGCTTCCGGTGTCCCATCAACAAAGTCGTTGTTCCATAGCCCGGACATCCGCACGCGCTCGCGGTCGGAATGCCTGCCGAGCCATTCTGCGGATGGTGGATCCAGCGGCGCCCTTGCGAAGTTGCTGAGCAGGGCGATCACGTTGCGCTCGACGTAGCCCCGGTCGCCGCCCGGTCCTGCCGGGTCGTCGATCCGCAGCCAGAGGAACGGCATGGCTCCGATGCGCCGACTCACTTCGCGCTCCAAGGGGGCCTCAGCTTCCCTCAGCCTGGCACGGTCCAATCCGAGCTTGCGTGCTGCGGCGCCCGCACCGGAGCCGACGCCCCAGGACCGAGGCTCGTTCGTGCCCGTGCGCGCCTTCATTGCGGATCCCACGAGGAGCCGAAAAATCGAGCCGCGATGGTTGCCGGTTCCACCGCGCGTCGAACCCCGATGCTGAGACAGCCGGCCCCAGAGCTTTGATCGGGATCCTTCACTCAGGGCGTGTGTCCCTACGCGCACGATCCGTTCGCCGGTGCCGGTGTCGCGGCGGCGCTCGCCTGGTTCGAAGAAAAAGTACACGCCACGCCGTGGCCAACCCATTCGGCCGTCGCACCCTTGGAGAACGCGACGTCCTCCGCAACGTTCCTCAAGCACCTCCAACAGTTCGTAGAAGCGGGCGACTTCAGCGGCGCGGTCCATGTGCTCAGCCGCTCTCATCGCCGAGGAACCGAACGGTGCGGGCCGCCCAGTCCACGCTGGCCCGCCTCTCCGCATCTAACCAAGCTCTCGCCTGGGAGCGGCTGCGGTCGTTGGCCCACCACGGGCGGTGCGCGTAGGCGGACCGCGGCAGCCCGCCCACCATTTGTGCGATCTCGGAGAATGCCAGTTCCACGATGGGTTCGCTGCTCGTGGCCAGATAGTCGTGCAATGCGCCGTACTTGGACGACCCTGCCCCGCTGGCGCGCATGGGGACGCGGTGGTGGCGGTACGGTTCGCGCTTTGGCTTGGGAGAGGGTGGCGACGCGGTTGTGCGCACGGTTGGGGGTGACGAGGCCTCACCACGCCGCAGGGCCTCCAACCATGCGTCCAGAAACTGCTGTTGCCGCCCGATGCGGAGATGCGCGAGCGGAGTATCGACGACCGGCCATCGGCGCGTGAGCCAGTGCATCAGGAACTCGCGATACGTGTGCCCGGCGAGCACCACGACCCGGTCAGCCGGGGGCAGAGTGCGTTCCATCTGGGCGATTACCCCTGTCGCCCATGACCGGCGTTCCGAGGCGCGCATGTCATTGAGCGTCAGATCGTAGGGGTCAATCTGCGCTTCGGGTCGAAGCAAGCCATGCTTCGCAGACAGGATGAACCACGGGGCGCCGAGCTCTTCCACGACTGCCCGCATCTTGCGGAAGAGCGGAGACTCGTCCAGCTCCCGAGCCGGTGCCCGAGTACTGCGCTTGCGCGATACGCACTGCACGAGATAGACCGCCTGCTCCTGCGTATTCATGAACGTTCCTCCCACGTCACTCGACAAGCACGTCGATGAGGCGGTACAGGAGCTTGGTCGTCAAGCCCTCCGTTTCGAGCGTGGAGACCGACGCGCCGAACGAGAGGCCGAGCGCGGGAACATAACCGCCGACCGTTCCCCAAGCACCGAGGTGGCTGAAGATCGTGTAGCCGGCACGCTCGCTGGCAGATGCCGCCGCCACCTACGTCTTCGTCGTGATCGCGAGCCGCGCCGGCTGGTCCGACCGGATGGGGGTTCCCGATTCCCGGTCGGCGATGCCGGTCGCGCCCATCCAGTCGAGGGCGATCTCGTCGGACTTCAAACGGACCATGATGCCGGGAACGGAGGGATGCTCCCACAGGAAGTCGTCCAACACGTTCTGGAGCCGTAGTTCGACGGGGATGTCCGCGAAGGACGCCGCTGTGAACGCGGTCGTGGGCAGGAGCGCCACGGTGCAGCCGACGAACAACGGGCTCGACCGGTACCGAGCGGACCTCGTGGGGGCTTTGGGGGGCTTCGCCGGGCTGGCTTGGCGAAGGCGGACAGGATACCGTGTCGGGTTGCACCGAGCCGCCGAGCCCGGCTTCCTCACCGAAGGACTTCTCGCGCAAGATGGATCCGCAATTCCCGCCTCTCCCCTCTCGGCGGCCCGTGGCGCACTGATGGCGGCCGGCCCCCCGCGGGAGACGCGCGTCGCCGGCTTTACCGGCGGTGGCGTGGGTGGCCATCTCTGGCGGTTGGGCTCATTCATGGCGCTCGGCTCGGTCGCGCTGAACGTCGCGCAGCTCGGGGAGGCCGTGTTTCTCGGCATGGTGGGCACCGAAGCGTTGGCCGCCATGGGCTTCGCGTTCCCCATCACGATCGTGCTCTTCGCGTTCGCGGGGGGCATCGGCACCGGGGCCTCGTCCGTGATCGCGCGGGCCATGGGTGCCGGGGACCGGGAGCGGGGTGCCGTGCTCGCGACCCATGCGCAGCTTCTCGGGTTCGTGGTGGGGGTGGTGCTTGCGCTCCTCGGCGCGCTGTTTGCAGGCGACATCGTGACGGCACTCGGAGCGACGGGTGCGGTGCGCGACATGACCATCGAGTACCTGCGCGTCTATATGCTGGGCGTGCCCTTCTTCCTGCTCTCCATCGTCGGATCGACGCTGCTGCGCGCCACTGGCAGGGCGGCGAGTCCCGGGATCGTCATGGCGGTCGGCTCGATCCTGCAGGTGGTCTTCTGCCCGATCCTGATCTTCGGCTGGTTCGGCTTGCCGGCCCTCGGCATCGCGGGCGCGGCTTGGGCATACGTGGCGTCCCGGCTGATCAGCGTCTGGGTGTACATGATCGTGATGTCCCGGGCCCGCATCCTGCGCCGGTCCCTCGACGGGCTGTGGGACTCGTGGCGCGCGATCCTGCACGTCGGTGGCCCGGCCATCGCGAGCGGGCTCATCAACCCGGTCTCCATGCTGATCGTCACGCGCCTGCTCGCGGGGCACGGCCACGAAGTGGTGGCGGGCTTCAACGTGGCGTCCCGGGTCGAGATGCTGGCCCACATGATCCTCTGGTCGGCTTCGTCCTCCATCGAGCCGTTCGTGGGGCAGAACTGGGGTGGCCGCCGTTTCGACCGGGTGCGGTCGGCGCTGAAGATGACGGAGGGATTCTGCGTCCTGTGGGGCCTGTTGACGTTCACGGTGCTCGCGTTGTCGGGCGAGTTCCTGGTATCGCTGATCGACGACAACGCGGTGGTCGTGGCCGTGGCGGTCGCGTTCTTCCTCATCATCGCGCCGAGCATCGGCGGCATGGGCGTGATGCAGGTGGCGATCGCCTGCTTCAACGCGCGTGGCAAGCCGATGCCGGCGCTGACGATCTCGGTCGTGCGCACGTTCGTCTTCTACGTGCCGCTATGCATCGCCGGCAATGCGCTCTACGGCTACATCGGTATCTTCGTCGCCACCGCGTTGACGAACGTCGTGATGGGCGCGGCGGGCTGGTACTGGAACCGGGCTTCGGTGACGCGCTTCGTGGCTCGGCAGGGGGCTCCGCAGGCGGCAGGCTGAAGGAAGGTACGCTGGGGAAAGGCCCGCCGGGGGTATGCTGCGGCCCGAAGACCGCACAGGAGGATCGGCCCATGAGCGAGCTTGCCCAAGACACCCGGGCGACCATCATCCCCACGCTGCGCTATCGCGACGCGAACGGGGCAATCGACTGGCTTCAGAGGGCGTTCGGATTCCGTCCGCAGCTGGTCGTGCCCGACGGGGAGGGCGGCGTGGCCCATGCCCAGCTCACCTTCGGCAACGGCATGATCATGCTGGGGTCGGCGAGGGACGACGAGTTCGGGCAACTGCAACGCCCTCTCGAATCGGCGGCCGCCCCGGTGTCGCAGAGCCCCTACGTGATCGTGACGGATGTGGACGCGCACCATGCACAGGCGCTCGCGGCGGGTGCCGTCGTGGCGATGGCGCCGGAGGATCAGGATTACGGCGGCCGGAACTACGCCTGCCGCGATCCGGAGGGGAACCTTTGGAGCTTCGGCAGCTACGATCCTTGGGCGGAGTGAACGTCGAGCAGCCACTCTAGGCGCCAGCCGTGCAGGAAGCGGCGGAGCTGGCCCTCCGCGACGAATGAGACCGGCTTCGACGGCTTGCCGTGCAGCCCGTCCCGGGTCGCCGTGACGCGCACGAAGTAAGCGCCGTCCAAGTCGGACAGGACCGTATGGGTGGCACCCCGCACGACGCGCCGCCGCTGCGCGGCGAAGCCTTGGCTGCGTTGCCGCCACTCGACGATGTACGCATCCGCGCCGGGCACATCGTCCCAGGTGATGCGTAGCTCTCCGGGTTCTTCGGTCGGCGTGGCGGACACGCCGGTCACCTGCGCGGGGGGATGATCGTTGTCCCGCTCGTAGACGGCGACCGACGCGACGCGGATGCCTTGGTAGGCGGTGTCGTCGGTGCGCACTTCGTGGCGAATGGTGGCGGAACCGTCCACCGCATCCGCGTCTTCGCGGGCGGAGACGTCGATTCGCCAGGGCCGCCAGTCCTCTGGCGTAAAGTGGACGCTGGTGGGTTGCGGCGTGAGGTCCGGGTCGCCGGTCCGGCTAATCGACACCGTGACGCGTTCCCGCGGGGCGATGCTCAGGCGCAAGTCGTAGGAGCGCGTCCCGCCTTCTGGAATCTCCAGGGTCGTGGGCTGGACGGTGATACGCCCGACCCGGGCGGGGCCCGGATTCAACCAGCGTTCCACCTTTGGGAAGAAGTCGCTGAAACGGCCGTAGGCGGCGTCGAAGCAGCCATCCCCACCGGAAAGCACTCCGAGGAGTTGCTCGCCAACGAAGAGTCCCGAGCCGCTACTGCCCCCCTCGGTGGCCCCGTCCTCCGTGTCGGTCGGAATGGCGTCCGAGACGAAGATGCACTCATCGTCTTCGCCGCATATCTCGTAGTGCGCCCCTTGCTCGGTTATCCCGGCGACGTACTTTTTTTCCGCACCTCCCGGATGGTGGACGCCGTAGACCCGTTCCCCCTGGCCGACGACTCGGGAGTTCCAGCCCGCGAGAGAAGCCCCTGCCGGCGGGCGGCGTCGTAGCCGCAGCAGCGTCGAATCCTGCGCCTCGCTCGTGGCAAGCAGGTCGGCCCCGCCCACCGTGCGCGAGAATCGATCATCGAGCGTTGAACCCGAACAAGTCGTGTACTGATAGAACCAAAGCGCTTCCAAGGTACTTGCGACACGTTGCGCCGAGACGCAGTGGTGCGCCGTCATGAAATAGGGGGTGCGCGCCTGATCGGTGGCGTTCATCAGGGTGCCGGAACAGACGAAGGAACCCGCGGTCGTCTCGAAGACAATTCGTGCGACGGCGTTCGCTATCGGCCCGACGTCACGACAGGCGATCTCGACATGGGAACATTCCAAGTGATCCGACTGGCGAAGCGCTTGAGGGTTCATACGCGTTGGCCGCATGTCTCGGAATCGATGCGCTATCCGATCGAGCTCCAAAGCAGATTCGGCGAGCGCCTCCCGCGACGGCAGCGTGATCTCCAACCCGATGGTGTCGCCGTCGACGGAGGGCGACCACCACAAGGGCTGGTCTTCCGGGTCACTCGGTACTGCGGCACGCCCGTCCTCGAACGTGCCAACGACTTCCTCGGCCCGAAAGAAACGAATCGTCCCGCCGGGCGGCAGGTGCGCCCGAATGGCCATGCGCATCCCCAACGCCGTGGGCGACATGACGGTCACCGCCGCCGTGACGCTGCCGTCCTCGGGGTCGGTCACCCATTGCAGCCGGTCCGTCAGGTCGCCTTGGTACTCCGCCGGAAGGTCGCGATGGAACCCGATGCGCAGAGGCCCGGGCGGCTGGTCCTCTGACGGCGAGAGCCGTTGTTGCTGGGCCGGCTGCGGAAGTGTGATAGCCAACGTGGTGTCGAGCGCGGCGAGTTGCGCGAGACGGAGCGCGGGCATGGCGGGCGGTGTCACCCCGTCCCCGGGGCCGACGGTCCCCGCGACCGCCGGTGCTTCGGCGGCGTCGGCGAACAGGCCGGCGAGGGCCACCAGCAAGACGCCGAGCGTGGCACGCATTGCTCGACGGGGGCCTCGTGTTGCAGCCGGGAGCGTAGGGCCGTTCAACGGGAGATCGTCACGGCATCCGACCCAACCGGCAACTCAAACCGCATCCCCTCCACCGTGAGCACCACGTCGTCCGGCACGCCGCGCAGGAACACGTCTTCCATGAACGCGTTCATCGGGGCCGGAACGAGATGGTAGAACGCGAGCTGGCCGACGCCGGCGCGTTCCGCCATGGCGGCGAGGTCGACCGTGTGGGCGTGGTAGTCCATCACGTCCGTCAGGATTTGTGCGCCGCGCGGGTTCACCTCGGCGTTGGCCCGTGCCAGGGCGGCGATCAAGTGTTCGGCGAGCGCATCGCTCAGCACCAGGTCGGCACCCTCCGCCGCGGCCTCGAACTCCGGCGTCACGACGGTGTCTCCGCTCACCACCACGGACCGCCCTCGATAGTCGAAGCGGTAGCCGAACGCGGGTGCCACGGGGGAGTGATCGACGGGGAAGGCCCGGATGCGCAGGCCGTCCGCGTCGTGTACGAGGCCGGGTTCGATGGTGCGGGCGGAGAGCACGCCGAGTTCGGCGGGCATCAGTTCGGCACCGTGATGCTCGGTGCGGTATGAGCGGTCGAGCGCGAAGGCGCGATTGAGCCCCGCGACCACTTCCTCCACGCCCTCTGGCCCCACGATCTCCAATGGCGCGGGACGCCCGCCGGCCCACGAGTTGATGTTGTGGTCGCCGATGGCGCCGATGTGGTCGGAGTGGTAGTGCGTGAGAAAGATCGTGCGCATGTTGGCGACGGGTAGGCGCCCCAACATCAGTTGCTGAGCGGAGCCCGAGCCCGCGTCTACCAGATAGAGGTTGTCGCCGGCGATGACGGCCACGCAGGCTTGTGCGCGTCCGGGCGCCGGCAGGGGCGACGCGCTGCCGCAGATGAAGACATGCAGGCTGTCCGGATCGAGCGGTTCACCTCCTCCGAGTGCCGCGCTGAGCATGCGCTCGAGGAGCAGGTCCTGGCCCGCGCGCGTCTGGGTGGCGAACCAGTAGACCAAGGCCCCGGCCGCGGCCAGCACCACGAGTACCTTGAACAGTCGCTTCATGCCGTCATTCGCTCCGGCTCGATGAACCGGCGGCACATTACCATGCCGGTTTCCGGCACCGCGGCGGTTTCACGGGAAGCCTTGGACGCCGGGCGGCGGCCGTGCAGAGCCCGAGGCACACGATGGTGAACGAGAAGATCCAGACCACCGGCCCGAGGCTCCAGTCCCCCGGCGACGCTGGCCACGAAGCCCACTTCCTTGACGAGGACGGGGTTTGAAGACGCTCCAGGAGTACACCGAACCGATGCGCAGGTGCATGCCGATGGCGGCGGGCGGAATCCGACAACGGTTGAACCCGGCCGGCGGGACGATCTGGTCCTTGGCGAGGGACCCGAGTCGTTTGGGAAGCGCCATGGGAGTTCCCCCGTTGGACGGGGCACGGACTAGCCCGCACTTCTCACCACGGGCCGCGATGATCGCCGAGGATTTTCGCCCCGTGCGCGTGCTCGCGACCGAAAGCCTAGTGGGGCCTAAGTTTGAGGGAGCACGTGCGCGCACGGGGCGAAAAGACCGGCGAGGGCGCGGCCAGCGCTCTGCATCCGGCGGCCGACGCTTGAGATCGACGATAAACCCAATGGACCAAGGACTTGCGGTCCATGCACAAGCGACTTGGTGAGAAATGCGGGCTAGGTGCTGCGCATCATCGAAGCATCACCGCGCGAGGCTTCGGCCCAAGGATCTCAGCCGTCCGCGGCCAACACCAACGTCCCGGTGGTCGAAAGCGTCCCGCCGGTGCCGTTCACAACGCAGGTCCGCGCGCTCGTCTGCTTGCCCTCGATGCCGTGCACGCCGTCCTCCGCCGTCCCGGAAAGCTGCCGATACGCCTCTACCAGCAGTTGCATCCCGTACATCCCTGAGTGGTTGAACGACAGGCCCCCGCCATTCGTGTTGATCGGCAGCCGACCACCGGGCGCGGCATGACCCTCCTTCCAGAGCGTGTAGCCCTTGCCCCGGGGCGCGAGGCCGAGCATCTCGGCCGTCATGGCGGCGGTGATCGTGAACGAGTCGTAGATCATCGCCATCTCCATGTCCTGCGGCCCGAGGCCCGCCATCTCGTAGGCGATGGCGGAGGAGCGGGAGGCGGAGGTGGCGGTGAAGTCCTCCATCTCCAGCATGTTCTGGTGGCCCATGGACTCCCCGGCGCCGGCGATCCAGACGGGGCGCGTGCGCAGGCTGCGCGCGATCTCGGGGCGGGCGACGATCACCGCGCCGCCGTGGTCCGTGACGAGGCAGCAGTGGAAGAGCGTCAGCGGCCAGGCGATGAGTCGGGCCTCCATGACGTCCTGCACGGTGATCGGTCCACCGAAGGGGTTCGTGTCCTTCGAGAACATGAGCGCCCGGGGGTTCAGCATCGCCCACTGCCGGGTGACCACCGAGACGTGCGCGAAGTCCTCCGGCGTGGTGCCGAAGCGGTGCATGTGGCGCACCATGGCGTGCGCGTAGTTCGAGGGTGCGCCGAAGACGCCGTAGGGAATGGTCATCTCGGTGCCGGGGTCGATCTCCCCCGCCACCGGTCGCCCCCCGCCGCCGGCGCCGCGATAGGACCAGCCGGCCTGCCCGTGGCTCACCAGCGCGATGTCGATGATGCCGGCGTGGATCGCCGCGAGGGCGTGATGGACGTGTACTTGGAACGAGCACCCGCCGACGGTGGTGGTGTCAAGGTAGTGCGGCCGGATGCCGAGGTGCTCCGCGAGCTGCTGCGACCAGCCCGTCGAGAAGACGCCCTCGATGTCGGAGATGGGGATGCCCGTCATGTCCGAGACGTTCTTGATCGCCTCGATGTGGTGCTGCAGCGACGTGATTTTGGGCCCGCGCTCTTCCGGGTAGCCGATTTCGTTCGATTCCGCCGCGCCGACGATGGCCGCGGCGTTCTTGAGTTGCGCTGCCATCAGGAGCCCTCCGCGATGCGCCAGAAGGGGATGTGGGTGTCTTCGTCCGCCTCTTCGAACTCGACCCGCACCTTCGCACCGATCTCGATCGTCTCGGGGTGCTCCGCATCGACGCCCCGGAGCACCGTCATCATGCGGTCCCCTTCGGCGAGGTCGATGTAGGCCGTCACGTAGGGCACTTCCTTCGCCCAGCCGCCGAACGCGCGATGCTGCACGGCGAAGGTGTGGATGCGGCCTTCCCCGCTCCCCTCGATCCACTCGATCTCCGTCGCGTGGCAGAAGGGGCAGATGAGCCTCGGATACCAGTGGACGCGATTGCAGCTCGTGCACCGGGGCAGCATCAGCTTGCCCTCCTTCGCGCCGTCCCAAAACGGCTGGGTGTGCAGCCCCTTCGGGGGGATGGGTTTGTCGTAGGCCACGGGTTGGGGCTCCGGTCAGCGGGCGGAGCGGCGAAACATATCATGCGTCGGACAGCGGCGTAGGACGCCCGTGCGCGAAGCCAGCGCGAAGCCGCCTCAACACCCGGAGTGAAACATGCCTAGTCTCTTCCACGGAACGGACCAAATAGTCTGTAGAGCGCTCGGCATCGCCCGCCGGGGTAGCTTGAGCAACGCCAACGGGTTGCCGGAGAGCCTGTCGAGCGACGCGGCCTCGGCCCTGGTGCGGGACCTCTTCGCGTGCCTCGAGGGCAACTACACGGGTCAGCCGCGCTCGGCCTCACGGGAGCTTTGGGCATGCCGTCGGGCGACGCTCGTTGACGCCCGTAATCGCCGCGCCGAAACGTTGCTGGAGAAGGCGGTGGCGAATCTGGCCGACGCCGGGCACATGCCGGGGTGGTTCAACCAGTGCCCGGTCGCGTCCGGCGTGGTCGATCCATACGCCGATGGGAGCAGATGTATCGACTTGGTCTACTGTGAAACGGACAACGCCCGTTTCGTCGAGCTGAAGTGGGCCAGCCAAGGACCCGCGTACGCCCTTTTTCAGATTCTCGAGTATGGGTTGGCCTATGTCTTTGCCCGGCTGCGCAAGCACGAACTCGGCGTCGCGAATCGTCCCCTGATGAGTGTCCGCGACGTCCGGCTGGAGGTCTTGGGATCCGGCAAGTTCTACCAGCGCGGACACAAGCGGGAGTTGTTCCGGGGGGTGCACGAAGCGCTGCGCGCGTTCGTCGCCGAGCGAACTGGGGGCGACCTGTCGATGTCGCTGCAGGCGCTCGCCTTTCCGGCGGACTTTCGGCGCGTGCCGTTTCGTGACGGAGGGGAAGTCGGAACCCACTGTGGCGGCGGCGACCTGACGCCCGTCGCGCGTACCGTATGCGAGGCATTCGCCAACGTGCGCGATAAGTCCCCGGCGACAGCCCGGTGACCACGTCTTCCGGGGAACGTCTTCTTCCCGGCGTCCCCGGGCCGGAGATCGCGCGGACCTACGGCGCCGCGCCCGGGGACGAGATCGGAACGGGCAAGTTCGACCGGCCCGAGTCCTCGGCGGCGCTGGTCGCCAACGCTTTCGGTTTCTTCCTGAAGCGAGTGTCGGATGCCGAGCCCGACGTCTGGGCGGGAACCAGTCGCCTAGTCGATGAGGAGGCCAAGGTGCGGCACCGTAAGGAGGTTGCTGCGTTTGCACGCCGCGTGAGCGGCGACGAAGTGCGGTTCGTGTCGTGTTCCTACAGCCGCCTGCTGGAGACGTGGTCAGGTGTCGGAGACGAGGCTACGCGCTCGCATGCCAAGGCTGTCTCGGAGCGTTTCTCTCCCGGTCGGGGTCTTGGTGGTTAGGTATCAGTTTCCGAGATGCTCCAGCACGGCCGCGTTCCACGCCTCGGGAAACTCGAAGTACGGCGAATGCCCCGCGTCGGGAATCTCCACGAGGCGGCTCGTCGGCAGTTCCGCATCCAGCATCCGCATCATCTCGGGCGGGAAGATCCAGTCGTGGGGTCCGGTGATGATGAGGATCGGCACGGTGGTCTTCCTGGCCGCCTCGAGATCCCACCCGGTGCCGAACAGTCGCCCGCCAAGGTCGGCCGGCGGCCGGGGCGGTGCGAGCCGGCTGATCTGACGGTACTGGAAGGCCCGGACGGGGTTCGCGATGTCGGAGGGCCGGCCCCGTGACTGGCGCTCCTGGAGCCGCTCGGAGGTCATGAACTCGCCCATCGCCTCGGTGGTGAGACCGCCGTAGGTGTTCGCTAGCGTCAGCGAGAGTGTCCGTTCGGGATATTGCAGCGCGAATCCGGAAACCACCCAGCCGCCCATCGACTGACCGATGACGTGGGCCTTGTCGACCCCGAGATGGTCCAGCAGGCGGCGGAGATCCTCGACCGCGGTGTTCGGGTCGCCCGCGAGTCCGGCCACGTTCGTGGACTTGCCCCAGCCGCGCTGATCCCAAGTGATGACCCGGTAGTGCGCGGCGAGCACTGGCGTCTGGTGCATCCAGATGGCGTGGCTGCCCCCGGCCCCGTGGCTCAGGACCACGGCGTCACCGGTGCCGGTGCTCTCGTAGTAGATCTGCTCGTTGCCGAACACCGCGAAACCGGCGTCGGTCTCGAGGACCTGGGCCGCGGCGCCGACGCCCAGCAGCGTTGCGCCAACGAGGGCGACGGCTGTTCTGTACATGAGACGTGCTCCTCGCGGGTCAGTCGACGATGGCCTGATACGTCAGCAACTGCATGAGGTCCCGCACGGGATAGGTGCCGTCCGGGAGCAACTGCGTGTGTACGATGCCGACGAGTTCCTCCTCGTGGTCCACCCAGAAATGCGTCGTGGCGGCGCCACCCCAGGCGTAGGTGCCGAGGGAGACCGGCAAGCCGGACGTCGCCGGGTTGGTCACCACCGACCCGGTGATGCCGAAGCCGACGCCCCAGGCCCTGTCCCCGGCGCCGAGCATGCCGAACAGGGTCGTCATCGGATCGTCGGGGAAGTCCGGCGTCAGGTGGTTCGAGGTCATGAACTCGACGGTCCTGCGGCCGAGCAGGCGCTTGCCGCCGTACTCCCCCTTGTTGGCGAGCATCTGGGCGAACTTGAGGTAGTCGCCCACGGTGCCCACCAACCCGCCGCCGCCCATTTCGACGGCGGGGGGTTCGCGGTAGGCGCTGGTTTCCGGTGCGTCGATGCGCTGCATCCCGCCGTCCGGCGTCGGGGCGTAGTTGGCGGCGAAGCGGTCGAGCTTGTCGGCGGGCACATGGAAGCCGGTATCGACCATGCCCAGGGGATCGAAGATGCGTTGCTTGAGGAACTCCCCGAAGGACATGCCGGAGACCACTTCCACCAGCCGGCCCAGCACGTCCATGCCGACGCTGTAGTGCCACTCGGTGCCGGGCTGGGCCACGAGGGGCAGCTCGGCGAGTGCCACGGTCCACGCCGCCAGGCTGTCGGGGGCGGGGGTCTCCGTGGGCGCGTCCAGCACTTGTGCGTACATCTGCCCGACGGGGGTCGGGAAGAAGCCGTAGGTGAGTCCCGCGGTGTGGGTCGCCAGTTGCTGGATGGTGATGGGCGCGGCCGGCTCGGTCAGGATTTCGCCGTCCTGCTCGCCTAGGTAGACCTCTATCTCCGCGAACTCCGGCAGGTAGTCCGTGATCGGGTCCGTCATCAGGAAGTGCCCCTCCTCGAAGAGCATCATGATGGCGGCGCCGGTCACCGGCTTGGTCTGCGAGTAGAGCCGGAAGATGGTGTCCCGCTCCATGGGCAGCCCTGCCTCGACATTGCGTAGCCCGGCGGCCTCGAAGTGGACGATCTTGCCCCGCCGGGCGACCAGGGAGACCGTGCCGGGAATGTGACCGGCGTCGATCAGCCGGCCGAGTCCCGTGCCGATCCGCTGCAGGCGCTCGCTCGACATGCCGACGCTCTCGGGCGCCGCCATCGGCAAGCCATCGGCATCGGCCGGTGCGGTAGGGGCGAGGAGCAGGGCGGCGAGCAAGGCCGCCGTTGCGAGTGCGTGGAATGGCGCGCGGGGGAGGGTCATGGTCGTTCTCCTGTGGTGTTTCCGGGATTCAGTCGATGATCGCTTGGTAGGTGAGAAGCTGCATGAGCTCCCGTACCGGATACGTCCCGCTGGGCGTGAGCTGCGTGTGCGCGATGCCGACGATCTCCTCTTCGTGGTCGATCCAGAACCCCGTGGTCGCCGCGCCGCCCCAGGAGAACGTGCCCTTCGAGACGGGCAGTCCCGAGGTCGCGGGGTTCGTGACCACCGAGCCGGTGATGCCGAAGCCCATCCCCCACTGGCGTGGTCCGGGCATCACCCCGCTGCGCAGGGAGGTCATCGGGTCGTCGGGGAACAGGGGATTGAGGTGGTTGGCCGTCATGAACTCCACGGTCTTGCGGCCGAGCAGCCGCTGGCCATCGTACTCGCCCCCGTTCACGAGCATCTGGGCGAAGCGGAAATAGTCGGCCACGGTGCCCACCAAGCCGGCGCCGCCCATCTCCAGGGCGGGCGGCTCGCGGTAGGCACTCGTGCCCGGCGCGTCGATCAGATTCATGCCGCCGCCCTCTAGCGGGCCGTAGTTGGCGGCAAACCGTTCGACCTTCGCGTCGGGGACGTGGAAGCCCGTGTCGTGCATGCCCAGCGGTTCGAACAGGCGCTCGCGCAGGAACTCGCCATAGCCCATCCCGGACACGGCCTCCACGAGGCGCCCGAGGACGTCCATCCCGGCGCTGTAGTGCCACTCGGTCCCCGGCTGGGCGACGAGCGGCATCGTGGCTATGCGTTCGCTCCATTCCTTGAGCGTCTCGGGCGGGGCGATGGTTTCGTCCTCCGAGGGGATCGGCAACGGCGTGCCGGTCGCGACCACGCCGTGCCGGGAGTACATCCGCCCGACGGGGGTCGGGAAGAAGTTGTACGTCAGGCCCGAGGTGTGGGTGGCGAGCTGCTGGATGGTGACGGGTCCCGCCGCTGGCTCCGTGACGGGTGCGCCGTTCTCCTCTTCGAGATAAACCTCCATCTCGGCGAACTCGGGCAGGTACTTCGAGACCGGATCGGTCATCAGGAAGTGCCCCTCCTCGAAGAGAAGCATCACCGCGGCCCCGGTGACGACCTTGCTCTGGGAGTAGAGCCGGAAGATCGTGTCGTGCTCCATCGGCAACCCGGCCTCGACATCGCGCAGGCCGTTCGCCTCGAAGTGCACCACCTTGCCGCGCCGGGCGACGAGGGTGACCGTGCCCGGGATCTTGTCGTCCTCGATCAGGCGGCGCATGCCCACGCCGATGCGCTCGAGGCGCTCGCTCGACATGCCGACGCTCTCGGGCTCCGCCATGGGCAGGCCGTTGTCGGCGACGGCGGAAAAGCCGAAGGATGCCGCTGCCAGCAACGCGGTCGCTCGCAGCAGAAACTGGATGGTGTGATGGATGGTCATGGTCTCTCTCCGGGTTGCGTGCTGGGGGTTGGGTTTGCGCCATGCAAGCGTGTGGGGTCGCCGGCAGCGTGCGCGATGGCTCTCTCGACGTTGCCCATGTCAGAGACGACCGTATAGTGCCACTGGCCGAAACGCCTACTGGCATTGACGGCATGCACCCACCGCTCGGCGGCTTGGGACTTTACTTCCGTGAGGGGATCGTAGCCTTTGGTCTCCAAGATCACGTATCTCTCTTCCTCGACTTCTAAACGTACGATGAAGTCCGGAATGTACTCGTGCTGCTCCCCGTTGTGCACGTAGGGAATTGCGAAACCGAGGCCCGCGTTCTTGACGAACGAACGCACGATCTCCTGCCTGTCTAGCCGGTACGCGGCCGTCTGCTCCCACTTCGCGGTATCGGGAACCACGGCGTTGATGTGGCTCTTGACCACCGGGTACGGCTCCCGCCGTGTTTCGTAATCAACCTCTTCCGTCGAGCCTGGCCCTCTCGCACTCTCGAAGCGGGGCAGCTCAGTGGCTTCGCCCGCCTGATGGTCGGGTTGAATCGCGGCGAGCAGTCGCTCCACCATCCACCCGTACCAAGGGGAAAGGAACACGTCTACATCCCGTGCCGGCTCGACGGCCCGTACCTTGTCGTCGAGATAGACCGTGACGATCCGAGCCATTTGGGCGAAGAGCGCGTGTGGTGGCGCGTCGCAGCCGGGTTGCTCGACGAAGTGCCGCGTGAGATCCCGCGCACACTCGAAGGTCAGGCGTTGGCGTCGCTGGCCCTCCCGATACGGACTCAAGTCGACGCGCTCAATGTGACCGGGGCCCACGAGCGATGGGCGGCCTTGATTAGTGGGCAGCCCCGCCTTCATCTCTACTTCCGGAGGAATGTCCCCCGGATCGAGAAGCAGGGGAGCGACGCTCGACCAATCCACTCGCACCTGGTGGCGGATGCTCTGCGTATAGCCCTCGACCCGCGGGAACCGTATCTCCAGATGCGCCCGCTCCGAAAGCGCTCGAATGCGCCAGGTGGTCGGCTCTGGCTTCGGGCCGCCGGGGGGGTTCGCCTTCAATGGCACGATCTCGAAGGGCACGCCGAGGATCTTTGCGACTTCCTCGCCGAGCTTCTCGTCGTCGCCCAGGGCGTAGCTTGCCCGGCGCAGGCCCCGGCCAACGACTTGCTCGCAGAGCAACTGGGACATGAACGGCCGTAGCCCGATGATGTGTGTGACGGTGTTGCAGTCCCAACCCTCGGTTAGCATCCCAACACTTACGATGCAGCGCACGTCCCGACCGGGAGGATGCAGAGGCTTTTCCAGCTTCCCGGCAAGAGCCGCGAATCCTTCGGGATAAAGCGTTTGGCCGCGTCCGTCTCTTGGCCAGTCGGTTTTGCCAACGGTGTCGAGCGTCAGGCGCATCCAGCGGTCGGCGTCGGACTTCGACTCCCCGCCATCGGACTCGCGCACCACCTTGGAGTCCACGCGAATGGTCCTTAAGTTGCCATCGATGTTGCGGAGTCCCTCCAGTCGCGCCGGGGGGATTCCGACCGGCGGGCTGTCTTCGGCGAGCCATTGGTGAACGACCTTCGCGAGGGCGGTGTTCTTGCAGACGATGATGAAAACTGGTGGCCGGATTTCTTTACGTGCGCGCCACTCGGCGCGCAACTGCTCCCAAAGTCCCGCGAGCATGGCGAGCGGCACGTGGGCGTACTTCAGCACCGCTTCCGGCTTCGCGATGCCGCGCTTGCCGCCCCTTTCTGACGTCGTCAGCCTTGGCATAATCCAACGCCAGATGTTGAAGTAGCCCGGCACGGTCGCTCCGCTGGTGTCCCGCACTGCGAGTTGTGGGATCTTGACTAGGCCCGACTCGATGGCGTCCACTAAACCGAAGTCGCTCACGACCCAGGGGAATGGTCGATTCGCGTCTTGGCCGACGCGACCGAGATAGTAAGGCGTCGCGGAAAGGTCGATGCATTGGTTGATGCCGCGATGCTTGTGGATGCGGTCGAGTCCGTCCACCCAGACGGTGGCTTCGCGATAGAATTCGTCGCTCTCGCTCTCGTCACCGAAGAGATCCTGCTCATCGTCGTCCGGGTCGGTGCGACGCAGGCGGTACGCGTGATGAGCTTCGTCGTTCATCACGAGGATATTGCCCTTGCCACCGACTTCCCGGCCCAGAAGACGTTCGATGAGCCTGACGTCGCTCTCGACGTATCGAACCGACTCAACGGAAACCGACTTTAGGTTGCCCTTTCGATCCGTCGTCTCGCCGAGTACGGATATCAGACCTGTTGCCTTTTGCAGATCGAGGTCTTCGAGCGTGAGATAGCGGGTGCCTCGCAAGGTTGCGGACTTGGTGCCGATTCGAATCGTGTCGCGGGTGCGCACCTCCCGCCCGTTGCGGAGCACCCGGCCCGCGTGACCGTCGGACTGCACGGTCCTCGGTTCGAACACATGCCAGTTGGTGACGAGTACGTGCCCCTGCGCGAGCTGCGGCATCATGTGAGAGGGCACGAGATCACGCGTGCGGTAGAGACTCGCTTCCCCGCCCCGGGGCTTGAGTTCCTCGAGGCGATCACGGATGGTCACGTTCGGGCACACGACCAGCACCACGTCCGAGTACCGCCGGTCGCTACGGGCAGCGCGTTTGTTAAGGATGCTCCAGGCGCCGAGCATTCCCATTACGGTGGTCTTGCCCGTTCCCGTGGCCATCTTGCAGGCATGGCGGCGGAACGCATGGATGCCGTCGGCCCGTGCTTCGGAACTGGGTTCGTCCATAGGCACGTCGATGCCTTGCAGGAAGTCTGGCCGCGCCTCGGTGAGAAAGATGATCGTTTCGGCGGCCTCCAACTGTGCGAAGAAGAGCCGGAAGCGCCGATCCTCCCTGCGCCAGTGGCGCATCAGCTCCATCGTGGTGCGCGACACGCCGCCCTCGCCCCGAAGCGCCAGCGGTCGCCATTCGGCCAGTGCCGCACGTATGCGGTTCACCAGCTTCAGCTCGATGGCGGTGCCGACACCCTCGGGTTCGGAGGCGGAGCCGCGCTGCGGCCGGCGGTAGAAGTAGCTGCCGGGCCGGCGGCCCGACCGTTTTTCGGGTGGCTCATACTCGGAAATGTGCCAGTGCGCGGCGGGTTCCTCGTAGGGAGAGTTAAGAATCGGTTCGGGCACCTCGTGGACGTTCACGGTTTGACTCTGAACGCCTGGCAGATCGCGTCTAGCTTTTCGGTCACCTCAGGGTGAATCTCCTCGGGGAGCATTAGCTGCGCGATTTCGTGATAGCGGGTGTAGGACAGCCCTTGAAGTCCGGCCGCATCGAGAATAGGTGGCAAGATGTCCTGCCGTGCCTTCGCTTGGTCAAGCAGGGGGTTGCTGCCCAGCGGATCTTCGACGAAGCCCGGAGGAAGCGCTTTGTGAATGTAGGACATCATGTCGTCGACATGCTGCTTCGCCACCGCGTCCCCAACTTGCTTTCGAACGAACCTAGCGAGCGCCTCGGGATGCACCAAATAGCTCTCGATCTCGTACCGCCGCCAGCGCGTGCGCTGGAGCCCAACCCCGCTCATCTCCGTGTCGGGAACGGTTGGTTGTGCGTCCCCGTCCCGTAGTTCCAGCCCAGGAAGATCGCTACGTACTAGCCGCAGGGCCTCGAAGTGGTCCCGTGCATGCACCCCGGAAGCGCCGCTGCCCGCGTGAGTCTGAAACACTGTGTGCTTCCACATAATCTCGGTGGTCAGTAACGACTCTGCGCGATGACTCAGCTGCTTGGCCCAGGCTCGTAGAATGGCCGCGTCTGTATAGCCCTCGACGTAGAGGATACCCCGCACACCCAGTGCTTGAGTCACTTCCGCGTTCGTCAGTACGCGCAGGGACGACACGAGGCGACTGCGTTCGCTGTCGTCGGCGATCTTGCGAGGCTCGTTGAGCATAACGTAGAGCTCGCGCGGTTCGACGTTGTTGATAACCACTTCGGAGTGCGTGGCGACAACGAGCTGCGAGTCGTGGTGGTTGGCTATGGTGCGCAATTCATGATAGATCGCGTCCTGGAGGATGAGATGCAGGTGCGCGTCTGGTTCATCGAGCAGTAGTAGGGTGCCTGGCCGTGTGTTGAGCAGCACCAGCAGCATCAGTACCTGTTGAAACCCGCTTCCGGCACTGCCGATGTCGAAGCGAAGGTCATCCGTCTGCGGCTTGTACTCCGCGACGATGTGGGCACCCGCGGCATCGGGGGGGAGGAGCTCGAAACCGAACAGTCTGTCGATAGATGTCTGTAACGCCTCCCAAGCGGAATCGTCGGCGTGCGCTTCCACGATCAGATTCCGCAGCACTTCCCCGGGTCGCCCGAGTCCGAGCAGTTGACTGACCTTCGCCGGCTGGAAGAGGGGTTCGTCGATGTCGAGCCCGGTCATTGGCGGGATGTAGACGGCGCTTAAGTTGAGCCACTGTAGAACGTCCGCGTGCTTGCCTTCTTTGGGGCGTACGTAGATTTGTTCCGTACTGTCCGCACGAAACTCCATGGTGATCGACCAGCCTACGGTACTCCGAAGCTCGATTTCGACCGGCCTATTCCGTTGATAGACGCGGTCCTTCCAGAGCAGGTCGAAACTACGGAGGGGCACCGTGATAAACGCCGGCCGGGAGATCGGAGCGTAGGTGTACCCGTTACGCGGATTGAAGTCGTTCAGTTCCCGCCATCGCCGGAGCGCGAACGCCCAGGAGGCGATCGCCTGCAGCACGGTAGTCTTGCCCATGTTGTTGGGTCCGGCGAGCACAACATGCCCGGGCAGACGGAATTCAACCTCCGCGAAACGCTTGAAGCCCTTGATGCGGACGGTGTGGATCAAGGCACCGCCTCCGCAAGCGCCTTCACCACGATGAGCTCGTTGCCGCGGTCGTCGATCACCTTGACAGCGATCTGCCCCTGCTGGCCCGAAGGGAACGGCTGGCTGACCGTGCCGGAAAGGTGCGTCCAGACACTCCCGTCGAACTCCGCCTTGAGGGCGCGCTTTAGGCTGTCCCAGGCGGACGTGCGTGGGAAGAACGCTTGGCAGACGTGGAAGCAGAGGCCGTTGTAGTCGGTGTCTAGGAACCATGCAGGAACATCGTCGCCCGTACGATGATTCGAGTCCATAGCCACCGGGTCGAACACGTCGAGGCCGAGCAGTTGCACCTGATACTGCTCGTTCTCCACCTTTTCGACGCGCACGTCCGGTAGACCGCATACTGCGAAGATCTGGCTGGAGCGCATGTTCTTGAGGAGGTCGCCCATCACCAAGTCCATGCTGGCCTGCACGTAGGCCGCTGGAATCCCCATCGATTGTTCGCAGTTCTCAATGAACTGCCGCGCATCGGGTTGGATTGCGAAGCCGACGATGTAGAGTTGGTCGTACGACTTGGCGTACGCTTCACGGGCCGCCTCGAAGGCCATTTTCTCGGCGACTGCGCCGTTCTCAGGGCCAAACACGATGGCGGCCGTGCGGTTGCTGTCGCCGGCGATGACGGCCTCGGCGGACAAACTCATGGTTCGGGCCGGCTTTCGTACCTTGGCGAGCGTGACCTTGTGTCCGCCACCGAGGTGGAGCACGGAAACACGGCGCAACACCTCGATCATGCGCTCTACGTGGTTGGCATAGGCGTCGATGGCAAGGTCGTCGCCGGAGTCTTCCTCGCCGTCGCTATCCCAGTCCACAGGTGCCGGGATGGTCGCCTCGACACAAAACGGGCCGCTTACTCGAGTGACGTTGGCCTCCTGCTCCGGCCGGTCCACCAGCACTTCCTCCTTCGCCGGCTCATCGTTGGCGATGGATTCGAGTGTGATGTGGGGCACGATTCCGCCCACTTCTTCACCCTTCTTGTTCTGTCTGCGCCGATATGCGAATCCACCGGCCGGGCCCCGCTCGGGCTCCTTGAGCTTGTGATAGTCGAAAGTGGCGGTCAGCAGGCGTTGCCGGGAAAGGGCAAGTGGGACTCGGGAGGTGTCGCTCGTGATCCAGCGGCGTCCCCACTTCTCCGCGCTCCAAGCAGTCGTGCCGGAGCCGCAGGTGGGATCGAACACGAGATCGCCCGGGTCCGAGGTCATCAGGAGGCACCGCTCGACCACCTTGGGATTGGTTTGGACGACGTAGAGCTTCTCGTCCGTGAAGCTACCGGTGAGGGTGTCCGTCCACAGATTGCCGCGTTCCTTGTAGGGGAAGTCGGAAGCGAAACGGCGATAGCGCAGGCTGTTCTTGGCGACATGCAGCCTGTCTTGGGCAGCGAGGCGCTGTAGTCCCAGGGGATAGTTGGGCTTCCAGTGGGAGTTCGCGGCTGGAGAGTAGCTCCTGCCCTGGAACTCGAAGGGTTGTGGGCCCTTGGCGGCCCCCTGCGACTGAATGTTGTCCGAACTGTACAGCCGGGCGCCGTCTGGGAGCGAAATCTCTCTCCTTCTCTCAGCGGCGGTGACCCCGCGGTAACTTCCGTCGGCCAGTAGGGCCCACTTAGCGTTGCCCTCGCCAAGGACCGCTGGCTGCTCCTCGAACAGCTTTCGCACCTTCAACCGCTCGGGATCCCGTGCATACCACAGCAGAAAGTCGCCGAGGGTCGCCAGCGTGTTCGTCTGGAATCCCGATGTCGTCTGAAAGCTGATCTGCGAAACGAAGCACTCGGCCCCGAACACTTCGTCCATGACCTCGCGCACATGGTGCAGGTTGGTGTCGGACATCTGCACGAAGATGCTTCCGGAGGGATGCAGGAGTTCCCGGGCTAGGAGGAGGCGATCGCGGAGATAGGTAAGGAAGGAGTGAATTCCGAGTTCCCAAGTGTCCCGGTATGCCTGCACCATCTCTGGCTCGCGAGGCAGGTCCTCGTCCTTCCCGTGATCGACCCCGCGCTTGCGCACGAAGGGCTGGAAGTTGGAGCCGAACTTCACTGCGTAGGGGGGATCCACGTAGATGGTCTGCACTTGGCCGCCTAGCCCCTCGTAGTGCAGAAGCGAGTTCATCACGACAAGGGAGTCGCCCAGGACCATCCGGTTGACCCAGCCGTCCCGGTGCTCGTAAGCCTTGAGCAGCCGGTCGTGAATCGGCAGTTCGCTGGCACCGAACAAGTCGAACAGGTCCGCCTGCGTGTCGTGCTTGTGGCCCTCCAACGTTTCGAGGATGGCGGCGGTGGACAGCCGCTCGTGCACGAACAGTGGCAGCGTGGGCACGTCGAAGGACAGCCGCTCCGCCTTGCCGGCCCAATCGAGGGAGGGGGACAGGGACGGGTCGTGGCTGTACGTGACCGGTGGCTTCTTCTTGCGGAACTGCGCCTGCGTGCCGATATCGGGCCGTAGCAGTGCATCGGCTTCGGGGTGTCTGTACCCCTCGGTCCGGCGCTCCTTATCGGTTTCGGGCATGACGGTGCGTCCTGGATGCCATCGCGCCTAGCATACCGCGACGCGCCAACGTATCTTCCGCGGACCGGCAAAACTGGGACCGCCATGGAAGAGTTCGACTACATCGTCGTGGGCGCGGGATCCGCCGGTTGCGTGCTCGCAAACCGGCTGAGCGCGGATCCGGCCAACAACGTCCTGCTCCTGGAGGCGGGCGGGCGCGACTGGAGCCCGTTGATCCACGTGCCGGTCGGGTTCTGGAAGATGATCGACCGGCCGAGCGTGAACTGGTGCTTCGACAGCGAGCCGGAACCCGGAACCGACCACCGCCGTCTCCCGATCCCGCGCGGCAAGGTGCTCGGTGGGTCGAGTTCGATCAACGGCATGCTCTACGTGCGCGGCCAGGCCCTCGACTACGACAGCTGGGCGCAGCTCGGCAACCGTGGCTGGTCCTACGAGGAGGTGCTGCCCCACTTCAAGCGCTCGGAGCGCTTCGAACGGGGCGGCGACGATTTCCGGGGCGGCGACGGCGAGTTGAACGTGGCGGACATGATGGAGCGGCACGCCTTGCTCGACGCGTTCGTCGAAGCCGGCGCGGAGATCGGCTACCCGAGGAACCCGGACTACAACGGCGCATCCCAAGAAGGTTTCGGCTACTACCAAGTGACGCAGCAGCGCGGTCGCCGGCATAGCACCGCCCGCGCCTTCCTGAACCCGGCCCGAGCACGCTCGAACCTCACTGTCCGGACGCGGGCGCTCACGCACCGGGTGCTGGTCGAGAATGGCCGTGCGGTGGGGGTCGAGTACGGGACGGCGCGGGCGAACGGGAACACCGCGACGGAGGTGCGCGCCAGCCGGGAGGTGGTCCTCGCGGCCGGTGCGGTGCAGTCCCCGCAGCTCCTGGAGCTATCGGGCATCGGGCAACCGGACCTGCTGCGCGAACACGACCTCCCGGTCGTGCACGAGTTGCCGGGGGTCGGCGAGAACTACCGGGACCACTACGCCAGTTCGGTCGGTTGGCGCGTGCGGGACGCGCGGACCCTCAACGAGGACACCCGGGGCGCGCGCTTCGCGTTGGCGGCGCTGCAATACGGGGCCGTGCGGCGGGGCGCCTTCACCTACACCGCCGGCATCGCCCATGGCTTCGTGCGCACCCGGGCGGAACTGGAAACCCCGGACGTACAGTTCCACTTCGCCCACGCGAGCTACCAGCCCGGCAAGCGCGGAACCCTGGAGAAGGAACCGGGCATGACGCTGTCGGTCTGCCAACTCCGCCCGGAGAGCCGGGGCTCGATCCACATCAAGAGCGCGGACCCGAAAGCCCCGCCGGCCATTCGTCCGAACTTCCTGAGCGAGCAGGTGGATCGGGATGCGCTCGTGGAGGGCATCAACATTGCCCGCCGCGTTGGCGATGCGCCCGCCCTCGCCCGCTATCGGGAGCACGAACTATTTCCGGGTGCCGAAGTCGGGACGTACGACGAGATCCTGGATTTCTGCCGGCGGTCCGGCGCCACGGTCTTCCATCCCATCGGCACCTGCAAGATGGGCAGCGACCCGCAGGCCGTGGTGGACGAGCGCCTGCGGGTGCGGGGCCTCGAGGGCTTGCGGGTGGCGGACGCCTCGATCATGCCGACCTTGGTCTCCGGCAACACCAACGCCCCGGCGATCATGATCGGCGAGAAGGGCGCGGCGATGATCTTGGAGGATCGCTGACCATGGACTGGACGAAGACCACTTGGGGGCTCGCGCTGGTCGGCTGGACGGCTTTCCTGCTCGCATTCGCCGTCGTGCTGGAACACGGCTTCGACATGGCGCCCTGCGCCCTCTGCCTCATGCAGCGGGTCTGGTTTATGGTGGCGGGGCTCGTGGCCTTGGCCGGCGTCGTACACAACCCGCGCCTCGGCATCTATCCGCTGGTCACGATCGTCGCGGCGCTGGTCGGCGGCGGCTTTTCGATCCGGCAGCTCTGGGTGGAGAGCCTGCCCCCGGGCGAGGCCCCGGCCTGCGGTGCCGGGATCGACTATCTGCTCGACGCCGGCATGGCGAGCGAGGCCCTGACCGCCATGACCTTCGGGACGGCCGGTTGCGCGGCGTCGCCGCCGTTTCTCGGGTTCTCCATCGCGCTGTGGGCGTTGGTGGGGTTCGTTGGCGTGATGGCCGGCGCGGTCATGCAGTGGCGTGCACGAGGCGGTTGATTCCTTTTCAGGCGTACCCCGCTTCCAGCTTCCACTCTTTGACGGCCTCCCGCAGTTCCGGGAAGTACCCGTCAAAATCCTCCATCAGCGACGGCAGCCCGTCCCCCACCAACTCGCCAAGCTTCGGGGCAAGGTGCGTGTGGCGCAGCCGTTCGAGCACGTATTCCATGGCCCGTAGCGGCGTCTCGGGTTGGAGGTAGCGTACGAACAGGTCGACCTCCCGCATCCGGCGGAAGAAGCGTTGCCCGGTCGCCGGCAGGTGCGTAGCGTAGCCATCGATGGCGGCATAGGCGGATGCGGAGAAGGCCGGGAGATCGCCGTGGCCGTGCCGGGCCCAGCGGGTGGCGAGGCAGTGGTCGCCGAGGATGTCGAGGAGCACCGGCGCGACGCGGCGCAACTCCGGGTCGAGACGCCGTATGCTCTTCGCGATGCCGGGCAGGCGGTTGCTCACGGCGTCCACCCGCCGATGGAGGCGAATCCCCGCTTGCAGGTCTTCCGGGAGGGTGTCGGGCACCGGGCCCTTCACGAAGTCCCCGATGAAGCCCCCGGCCATGAGCCCTGGATGCGGGTGTCCGAGCAGGCAGTGCGCCAGGAAGTTCACGCGGGGCCGGTGTCGAGGCGCTGCCGGGCGACGTAGTCGTCGAAGCTCTCTGTGTTCGCGGCCTCCATCCGTTCCTGGTCCGCGAGGGACTTGCGCGTCAAGGCCTCGAAGGACGCGAGCCGCGCCGCACGCATCGGGTGTTCGTCGAAGTAGCCCCGGTGGGCCACCGACTGGTTCATCGCGAAGCGGAAGAAGGGTTGGCGCTGCACGCGCATGGTCGCGAGGATGCGGGCGGAGGGGGTGTTCTTCGGGTCGGCCACCTTGCGCTTCTGTAGCTCCACGGCGTAGCGGGCGAGGTCGTTGCCGGCCACCTCGTCGATGGCGTCGGCGATGGCGGCGCAGCCGTCGAGGATCTCGTTCGCCCACCCCGAGCGGTCCCGCCGGCGCGTGTCGTCGGCGAGGGTGAGACCCGGTTCGCGGCCGCGTTCCACGATGGCGCGCTGATTGTCCTGCATCCGCTCGGACTCCTCGGGGCTGTCCGGCGGGCTCTCGGCGAGGAGGCAGTGCAACAGGAACACGTCCATGAAGCGCATGGCGTGGGCGTCGATGCCGACGCGCAGGAACGGGTTCAGGTCGAGGCAGCGCACCTCGACGTACTCGACCCCGCGCTCGCGCAGGGCCGCGATGGGGCGTTCGCCCGAGCGGGTGCGCCGCTTCGGCCGGATGGCGCCGTAGAACTCGTTCTCGATCTGCAGGAGCCCGGTGCCGAGCTGCTGGTACGCGCCCCGTGCGTCCTGCAGGCCGATGGCCGCGTAGGGCGGATAGGGCCGTGCGAGCGCATCGTGGATGGTCGCGCCGTAGTCGGCTAGGCTGTTGTAGGAGACGTGCAGGGAGGCCTGGGCATCCGACTGATAACCGAGCGGGCCCATGCGCAGGGTGGTGGCGTGGGGCAGGTACAGCGATCCCTCGTCGAAGGATGCGAGTCCATGCGTGGTCCCCTTCACGAACGACTTGCAGACCGCCGGCGACGCGCCGAAGAGGTAGAGTAGCAGCCAGGACTGGCGGCGGAAGTTGCGGATCAGGTCGAAGTAGGCGCGGGTGGGCGTCTCGTCGTCGAGGGCCTCGTCGCGCACCCGGGCGACGGCGGGCCAGAGCGCGTCGGGTATCGAGAAGTTGTAGTGGATGCCGGAGATGGTCTGCATCAGCCGTCCGTAGCGGTGCCCGAGGCCGAGGCGGTAGACGGTCTTCGCCCGTCCGACGTTCGAGGTGCCGTAGCGCCCGACGGGGATGTCCGCGTCGTCGGCCAGGATGCAGGGCATGCTCGCGGCCCACAACAGCTCTTCGTCGAGATGCCGGTAGACGAAGCGGTGGATGTCCTCCAACTCCGCGATGCAGGCGTCGGCCCCGTCGTGTACGCCGGTGATGAGTTCGGGTTGTGCTTCGCTGAAGTCCGTCGTGATGTGCGGGTGCGTCAGCGCGGAGCCGAGGGCCGCGGGATGTGGGGTCGGCGCCAGGGCGCCGCTCGGCATGACGCGCAGGCTTTCCTTCTCCACGCCGCGCCGCAGCCGCGCCAGCTCCGGACGCCCTCGTAGGGGATCGATCATCGCGGTGGCCGGGGAGCGCCGGACGGTACGTTCCGGCCGGTCAGGCGGCGCGCGGACCCGCGTCGATGATCGCTGGGTCCACGTCGAACTTCTGGAAATTGTCGACGAACTTGCGGATCAGCGACCGCGCCGCCGCGTCGTAGGCGGTACCGTCCTCCCAGGTGTCGCGGGGATTGAGGAGGGCCGCGTCCACCCCGGGTACGTGGGTGGGGATGTCGAGGTTGAGGTCCGCCAGATGCACCGTTTGCGTGCCGTCCAGGGCCCCGTTCTGTATGGCGGAAACGATGGCGCGGGTCGTCGGGATGCTGAACCGCTCGCCGATGCCATGGCCGCCGCCGGTCCAGCCCGTGTTCACGAGGTAGACCCGGGAGCCGAACTCGGCGATGCGCCTGATCAGGAGGTCCGCGTAGACCCCCGCCGGGCGCGGGAAGAAGGCCGCGCCGAAACAGGTCGAGAACGTCGCGGAGTAGGCCTCCGTGGAACCGACCACGGTCGAACCGACCTGCGCCGTGTAACCGGAGAGGAAATGGTAGGCCGCGGCTTCCTTGGAGAGCACGGAAACGGGGGGCAGGACGCCGCTCACGTCGCAGGTCAAAAAGACGATGTGCCGTGGTTCCCCGGCCCGGTTCTCGGGCACCTTGCCCGCGACGTTGTCGAGGGGATAACACGCGCGGGTGTTCTCGGTGAGGGAGGCGTCGGCGTAGTCGGGCTCGCGGGTGTCCGGGTCGATGACGACGTTCTCGACGATGGCGCCGAAGGAGATGGCGTCGAAGATGACGGGCTCGTGCTCCCGCGTGAGGTCGATGCACTTCGCGTAGCAGCCGCCCTCGAGGTTGAACACGCTGCCCCTGCCCCACCCGTGCTCGTCGTCGCCGATGAGGAGGCGGTCCGGGTCCGCCGAGAGCGTCGTCTTGCCCGTGCCGGAGAGTCCGAAGAAGAGCGTCACGGAGCCGTCCGCACCGGCGTTCGCCGAGCAGTGCATGGGCAGCACGTCCGCTCCGGGAAGCAGGAAGTTCTGCACGCCGAACATCGCCTTCTTCATCTCGCCGGCGTAGCGCAGTCCCGCCAGCAACACGCGGCGCTTGGCGAAGTGGATCATCACCGTGGCGTCGCTCCGCGTGCCGTCCCGGGCCGGGTCGCAGACGAATTCCGGCGCGTTCACGACCTCCCACACCTCCTTGCCGCTGGGGTTGAAGGTCTCGGGCACGATGAAGAGCGCCCTGCCGAAGAGCGCATGCCAGGCGTACTCCGTGGTGACCTCGATGGGCAGGTAGTGATCGGGATCCGCGCCGACGTGCAGGTGGGAGGCGAATACCTCCGTGTCGGCGAGGTGGACCTGCACGCGGTCCCACAGGGCGTCGAACACGCCGGGTTGGATGGGTTGGTTGATCGGGCCCCAGTCGATGAAGGGAGACGTGCCGGGTTCCTCCACCAGGAAGCGGTCCTGCGGGGAACGGCCCGTGCGGTGCCCGGTTTCGACGACCACCGCGCCCGAGGAGGAGAACCGGCCCTCGCCCCGCAGCACCGCAATCTCGGCCAACGCCGCCGGGCTGAGGTCGAAGTAGGTGTTTCGGTCCAAGGTGGTCTTCGGGTCCGCCGCCATCAGGATCCTGCTCGCCGGAGGGTCCGGGAAATGATACACAACGACCGGTCGCTTGACGCGCTTGGAACGGGTTGTCGGAGCGGCCACGGACGCTCAGTCCGAAGGCGCCTCCTTGAGCCCCTGGAGCTGTCTGCGATCCCGCTTCGTTGGGCGCGCGCCGGAGGCTGCGAGACCGGCGCGCTCCATCTTGCGGCGCGCCGCTTCCGCTTCCCGCCGCTGCTCGGAGTCGGCCGTCTCCCGGTACAGCAGGGCGGCGGCTTGGGCATTGCCGCGCCGGTCGGAGAGTCCCGTGACCTCCACCGTGTACTCCGCGAAACCGCGGCGGATGGCGAGGGTGTCGCCGGTCTTGACGTCCTTGGCGGGCTTGGTGCGCGCGCCGTTCAGCCGGACGTGCCCCCCCTCCACGGCGGACTTCGCCTGGGAGCGGGTGCGGAAGAAGCGGGCCGCCCAGAGCCACCGGTCGATGCGGGTGCCGTTCATCCCGGAGGCTCCGAGGGCGGCGCGATCTCGTCGAAGTGGTCGAACGCCGGGAAGCCAAGGTCGGCGCGTCCGGGCTCGCCCGAGTCCGGCTGCACCACGCAGAGGAGATGCCGGATGCCGGCGTCGCGGGCCGCGTCCAGGACCGACGGATTGTCGTCGATCAGCAGCGTGCGCTCGGGGTCGTGCGCCTCGCGTTCGGCGAAGGCGGGCCAGAACGCGGGGTCTTCCTTCGGGACGCCGAAGTCGTGGGAGGAGAAATCCGCGTCGAGCCGCCGCCGGAGGTCGATCTTGCCGTCCTTGATGGCGAGGCTCTTGGGGTGGGCGTTCGTGACGAGAACGGCGCGCCGGCCGCTCGCGCGGACCGCCGCCATGAACCGCGCCGCGCCCGGCCGATACACGATCAGGTGATCGAGTTCGGCGTGCAGCGCGTCGATGTCCATCCCGGTGTAGGCGGCCCAGTAGTCGAGGGAGTAGAAGTCGAGGGTGGCCCGTGCGTCGCGCATGTGGCCATAGAGGCGCTCGTGGGCCACCTCGATGTCGATGGCGTGTGTCCGGGCGTAGAGGCTTGGGAGGTGGCGGTTCCAGAGCGTATTGTCGAAGTGCAGGTCGATCAGCGTCCCGTCCATGTCGAGCAGGACGGTGTCGATGTCCGGCCAGGGAGGCATGGGCACATTGTCGCGATATTGTGGGCGCTGGCAACGGGTGGCGTGAGGCGCCGCCGTCGCGGCACGTCAGGAAGGAGGCGTCGCCCGGCCGCGGGAACGGGCGGCGCCCACCGGATTCGAGACGAGGACATGAGTAGCCAGAAGCCATTGAATTTCGTTTTCTTCCAACCGGACGAGATGCGGGCCGAGAGCCTGGCCTGCTACGGCCATCCCCTGATCAGGACGCCGAACTACGACCGCCTCGCGGCGGAGGGGGTGCGCTTCGACCAGTGCCACGTGCAGAACTCCCACTGCTCGCCCTCCAGGGTCTCGATGGTGACGGGGCTCTATCCCCACTGCGGCGGGCATCGCACCAACTGGCACCTGCTGAGGGCCCACGAACCCCACCTGTTCAAGTACCTGCACGAAGCCGGGTACGACATTCACTGGTACGGCAAGAACGACATGCTCGCCCGGGACAGCCTCTCCTGCATCAAGGAGTATGGCTACGAGCCCCAGGGCGCGCCGCGCAGGAACCGCCACCAGTGGGGCGACAGCGCGTACTTCACCTTCGATTTCGAGACCCTGGACTGTAGCAGGGAGGAGGTTGCCGACACCCTGAAGGTCCGGGCGGGGATCGACTTCCTGCGCCGCCGCGGGACCGGGGACGCCCCCTTCTTCCTGTTCCTGCCGCTGCTCCAGCCCCATCCGGGTTACACCACCCACCGGGACTTCCATCACTTGTACGATCCGAGGGACATCCCGGACCTGAGGCCGGCGGGGCTCGAGGGCAAGCCGGACTTCTACGCGCTCATCAGGAAGTACCGCCGGCTGGACGAGTTGCCCGAGGACTTCTTCCGTCGCTTGAACGCCGTCTATCTCGGCATGATCAGCTACACGGACTGGCTGCTCGGGGAACTGATGGCCGTCATGCAGGAGTTGGGGCTCTTCGAGAACACGGTCCTGATCGTTTCTTCCGATCACGGCGATTGGGCCGGGGACTATGGCCTGGTCGAGAAGTGGCCGAGCGACTACGGCGAGGCGCTGAACCGGGTGCCGCTGTTGGTCAGGGCGCCGGGCAACAGGGCGGGCCACGTGGTGGAGGGTCCGGTGGAGATGTTCGACCTGATGCCTTCCGTCATGGAACTCGCCCGCCTGTCCCCGACGCACACGCATTTCGCCAAGTCCTTCGTGCCGCAGCTCCGGGGCGAACCGGAGGACCGGGAGCGGCTGGTGTTCGCCGAAGGCGGCTACGACCTGCAGGAGCCGCATGCGTTCGAGGGACGATGGAACTGGGACGATCCGCCCAAGGGGGTCTACACGCCGAAGGGACAACAGCAGCAGGAAGTGCCGGAGAGCGTGTGCCGTGCCACGATGGTCAGGAGCCACAGCCACAAGCTCATCCGGCGCACCGCGGGCCGGGACGAGTTGTACGATCTTGAGAACGACCCGATGGAGCTGCGGAACCTGATCGACGAGCCGGGCATGCGCGGGATCCGGTCGGAGCTTGAGACGTCGATGCTCGATTGGTTCATGCGAACGTCGGATACCGTTCCGCTAGCAGGAGACCCGCGCCGGTTCTGAATGGCCGGAACGCTCCCTCGGCGGGTGTACACTCGGCGACTTTCAGGCTCCCCCTAGATGCCCCGGAGGCGAGATACCGTGATCAAGCGATTGGTTTCCCTGTGCTTGGTGGTCGTCCTGGCCTGGACAGCCGTTGCGGACCTGTCCAACAGCTACCGAAGACTGCTGCCCCTGGAAGGGGGTTCGAACTTCCGCGACCTCGGCGGCTACAGGACGGCCGACGGCAAGACCGTCGCGAGAGGCATGCTGTTCCGTTCCGGCGCGATGACGGGGCTGACCGACGCGGACATGGCGTATCTGGCCGGGTTCGGGATCAAGACCATCGTGGACCTTCGCTCGAACGAGGAGATCGACCTGTATCCCAACCACTGGGCGGCGAGGAGCGGCATCGACGTGGTCACGGGCGATTACTCGTTCGCCTCGATGATCTCGGACGACGAATCCCCGGAGCGAGTGGACATCGCGGAGTTGTATCCCCGGCTGCTGGCCCAGATTGGCGGCCAGATCGGGATGTATTTCGAAAGGGCCCTCGCAGAGGGGGCGCCCATGGTTGTGAACTGCTCGGCGGGACAGGATCGAACGGGGGTCGTTTCCGCCCTCATGCTGCTGTTGCTCGGCGTTCCCGAACCCACGGTCATCGAGGACTACCTGCTGTCCACGGACTTTCGCAGGCCGGCCGTCGAACAGGGCGGCGTCGACCTCGCCGAGGCCGCCAAGACCAACGCCTTCGCGGCCTTGATGCTGGAGTACAGCAAGGCCACGCCCCACCCCGACCGGCCGAACCCGCTGGTCACGGCGGACGGCGTCCCCTACCTCGCGTTCGTCCTCGCACGCATCCGCGGCGAGTACGGCTCGGTCGAGGGGTACGCGGAGCAGGCACTCGGGATGGACGACGAGGATCTGGCCGAGCTCAGGCGCAAGTACCTGCGCTGATCCTCAAGCCCAGGGGACGACCTCAGCCGGTCGTCGCGTTCGCGCCGATGGCCGCGTTGACCCTCGGCATGACTTCCTCGGCCAACAGCGACATCGAGCGCGTCATCCGCTCCTTGTCGGTCCAGTCCTGGGCCGTGAGCATCAGGGTCCCGAAGTGGCCGACCGCGTCGCGCAGCGCAAGGATCTTCTCGGCCACCGTCTCCGGGCTGCCGTAGAGGGTGAAATTGTCGCGCAGCGCTTCGTGGCGGAGCGCCGCCGGGTCGTCGCCCTGGTTGACGACGAAGGGCGCCTTCATGCCGCCCCGGTCGAAGATGCGGAACAGATAGCTGAAGTACCAGTCCGTGCTCGCTTCCGCCGTCTTGACGAAGGCCTCGGCGGCGGCGTCGGTCTCGTCCACGTGGATGTTGCGCGCGACGTGCCAGATCTCGGGGTCCGTCGGGTGGCCGGCCTTGTCCGCCTCTTCGGCGTAGACCTCCCAGTGGGACTTGACCGACCAGGTGCCGATGAAGTTCGCCGAGATGGGAATGTAGCCCCGGGAGCCGGCGAACTTGATCGACCCGGAGAAGGGACTCATGGCCGAGACGGCGAGGGGCGGATGGGGCTTCTGATACGGCTTGGCCATGTAGCCGAGGCCGATGTCGTCGTGAATCCAATCCTTCAGCGATACCTGCCAGTACTCGCCGTTGAATTCGTACGGCGGGTCCGAGGTCCAGATGTCCACCATCATGTCGATCGCCTCGACCATCATCGCGTTGCGGTCCGCCTCCATCACGCCGAAGAGCTCGAAGTCGGGTGGGAGCCCGCCGGGGCCGACGCCGGCGATGTAGCGCCCCTTCGCCAGGTGATCGAACAAGGCGATCTGGCCCGCCGTCACCGCCGGATGGTACTGCGGTAGGCAGATGACGCCGGTGCCGCAGACGATCCGTTCGGTCTGCGGCAGCACGTGCGAGAGGAAGAGCAGCGGCGACGTGATCTGTTCCGACTTGGAACTGTAGTGCTCGCCCACCCAGGCTTCGGAGAAGCCGAGCTTGTCGGCGAGGACGATCGCGTCGATGTCCTCCATGAGGGTCTGGTGATAGTCCCTCGCGTGGTTGTGGATCGGCATCATGAACAGGCCCAGTTTCATGTCTTCTCCTTGCCCGACGCGGGAGTCCACCAAGAAGACGTGACGATACACCAGGGCAGCCGGCCCGGCGGACCGGCCATGGGGCGCTATAATCCGTCGTCATGCCCCTGCCCGAGATACTCAAGGCGACCCGCGTCGCCGAGAGCCGCTTCTTCCATGTCGAGGCGCTGGACCTGCGCTTCTCGAACGGCGTGGAGCGCCGCTACGAACGGCTCCCGCCACGAGGCCGGCAGGCCGTCATCGTCGTCGCCGTTACGGACGCTGACGAGGTCGTGCTGGTGCGCGAGTATCTGGCGGGATTGCACAAGTACGAACTGGGCCTGCCGAAGGGGACCGTGAGCGGTCCCGGCGAGACCGTCGAGGAGGCCGCCAACCGCGAACTCAAGGAGGAGGCGGGCTTCGGTGCGCGCCGCATCGAGTACCTGCGCGAACTGAGCGTTGCGCCGTCGCACATGGGCTTCACGGTCCACGCCATGCTGGCCCGCGACTTGTACCCTGAGCGTCTGCCGGGGGACGAGCCCGAGCCCCCGGAAGTACGCACTTGGCCCTTGGCGGGCATCGACGATCTGTTCTTGTCGAACGAACTGAGCGAGGCGCGCTCGCTCGCGGCCATCCGGGTGGCGCAGATACACATGGGCCGGGGTTGACCGCTGCCGGTCATGTCCGAACTGCACGCGGCTCTCATCGACATCGTGCGCCGCGCCGGCACCGAGATCATGGACGTGTATGCGACCGACTTCGCCGTCGAGACGAAGTCCGACAGCTCGCCCGTCACCGAAGCGGACCTGCGGGCGCACGCCGTGATCGTTGCCGGGCTGCGCGAGGTCGCGCCGGAGTATCCCGTTCTCTCCGAGGAATCGGCCCCGCCGAACTTCGAGACGCGCCAGACTTGGTCCCGATATTGGCTCGTGGACCCCCTCGACGGCACCAAGGAGTTCGTCGGCCGGAACGGCGAGTTCACCGTGAACATCGCCCTGATCGACGGGCACCGGCCGGTGCTCGGCGTGGTCGGCGTTCCGGCGCGGGATGAAGTGTTCGTCGGCGACGTGGCTGCGCGGGAGGCGTACAAGGAGACCGCGGCCGGGCGCGAGCCCCTGGGTACGCGCTCTGCGCCGGAACGGGGCCTCACCGTCGTCGCCAGCCGGAGCCACGGTGGCGAGCGCCTGGAGCGCTACCTGGACGCCGTCGGAGCCGCGTTGGGGCCGATTACGCGCAAGCCCGTCGGCAGCTCGCTGAAGCTCTGTCTTCTGGCCGAGGGCAGGGCGGATTTCTATCCCCGGCTCGGCCCGACCTCGGAGTGGGACATCGCGGCCGCCCACGCGGTGCTCGCGGCGGCCGGGGGCGCCGTGCGGCGTTTCGATGGACGGCCGCTCGAATACAACACGAAGGCCTCATTCCTGAATCCGGAGTTCATGGCGATCGGGGATCCGGCGTTCCCCTGGAAGGAGCGCCTACCGCCCACCCCGGTCGCGTAACGCATAACATAGTTCGCGCCATCGCACGAAGGAGACTCCCTTTGGCCGAACTCAGACCGCGTACGCTGCCCGAGCCTACCCCGGAGACCCAGCACTTCTGGGACGGTACCCGGGAAGGCGAGCTACGCCTGCAACGCTGCCGCGCCTGCGGCGACACGTACTTTCCTCCGCGGCCCTTCTGCCCGGACTGCGCGAGCCGCGACGTCGAGGTGTACGCCGCGAGCGGGCGGGGCTCGCTCCTGAGCTACGTCATCAACCACCGGCCGCATCCCTCGTTCGACGGACCGTACGCCATCGCCCTCGTGAAGCTCGACGAGGGCCCGACGCTGATGTCCAACATCGTCGACTGCCCCCAGACACCGGAGGCGCTCGTGCTCGACATGCCCCTCGAGGTCGTCTTCGACCGCCAGAACGAATCCATCACGCTGCCGCTCTTCCGGCCGGTGGAAGGGGGTGCGTCATGACCGGTGTCGTGATCGTCGGCGCGGCGGAGACGACGGAGCTCGGCCTCATTCCGCACCTGAGCCAGCTCCAGTTGCACGCCGACGCCGCGCTCAACACCCTGGCGGACGCCGGCCTCAAGCCCTCGGACATCGACGGCGTGGCGACCGCCGGTGCCGCGCCGACGGACATCGTGCATTACCTGGGCATCACCCCGCGCTGGGTGGACGGGACGAGCGTGGGCGGCTGTTCGTTCATGCTGCACGTGCGCCACGCCGTGGCCGCGATCCAGGCCGGGCATGCGGACACCGTGCTCATCACCCACGGCGAGAGTGGTCGCTCCGGGGTCGGCCGCGGCGGCTATCGCGGCGGCGGGAGATCGAGCCTCGCCGGACAGTTCGAGGGGCCCTACGGGGGCATGGGTCCGACGACGATGTTCACCATCGGCGTGCTGCGCTACATGAAGGACTACGGCCTGAGCCACGAACAACTCGCGATGGTGGCCGTCGTGCAGCGGGAGTGGGCCGGGCGCAACCCGCGCGCGTCCTTCCGCGAGCCGATCACGGTCGAGGACGTGCTGGCGTCGCGGATGATCGCCTACCCCTTCCACAAGCTCGAATGCTGCCTCGTCACGGACGGGGGCGGCGCGCTGATCCTCACGAAGGCCGACCGGGCGGACGACTTCCCGCAGCGGCCGGTGCACATCCTCGGCACCGGGGAGAGCGTGGAGACGCCGATGGTCAGCCAGATGCAGGATTTGCGCTCCTCGCGGGCGTTCCGGGTCGCGGGCGGCGAGGCGATGCGAACCGCCGGCATCGGCCACGGGGACGTCGATCACATGATGGTCTACGACGCCTTCGCGCACCTGCCGATCTGGGGTCTGGAGGACCTGGGCTTTTGCGGCCGGGGCGAAGCGGGCGCGTTCATCGCCGACGGCAACACCCGGCCTGGCGGCGTCCTGCCCCTCAACACGAACGGCGGTGGCCTCTCCTACATGCACTCCGGGATGTACGGCATGTACGCGCTGCAGGAGAGCGTCCGGCAGATCCGGGGCACGGCGGCGGCACAGGTGGAGGGCGCGGAGGTCTCGCTCTGCCTGGGCGTCGGCGGGATGTTCGCGGCGTCGGGCTGCATCGTCATGGGGACCACGGCTACGGTCTGATGCACTGCCCTCTGGGAGGAGTGAGAGACGGCTGAGGCGCTTACGATGCGAAAGTGAGTCCGGTTGTGTACGCGGCCAACGACAGTGTGGCTCTTTGGGCGAATCCGCGCTGGATGCAGAACTGGGAGCGCTCGGCCATCGAGTAGCCGCCGGACGACCGGCTGCGGCGATGATCGGGAGAGGTCGGGAGGTTTGGCCTCACCGGCCGGCTGCTACAAGTGTTTTCGCCCTGCCGAGGAGAATTACACTGTATCGATATACAGACCGGCCAGTGAGGGTTCGGAATATACACACGTCGATTTGCCAAGAAAAGACGGTTTGGACCCGCGGGCGGTCGCGCGGACGAAATCCCTATGCGCGTCAGATGCTTAAGGTTGCACGTTCCATAGTTTCTTCAGTTTTGGGTTCCGCTAAGCGCCTGATTCGGGGCGGTGCCCTAGGGCGACCTCAACCTAATGCGGGTCGATCCAGCATCTCGACGTAGGCTTCCAGGAACTCGTCCCGGCCGAGGTGGCCTGCGGCAAGCTCGATGATCCGGTCCGCAAGCTTGAGCTGGTGCGCATTGGCGACGACGTTGTGATCGTTCATCCTGAGGATCAGGTCGCCCACGGCGAGGGCCGTACGCTTGTTCGCGTCGTTGAAGGGATGCCCCACGGTGAACGCGTAGACGGCGAAGGCCGCCACCTGCGGGATCGTGGGCTCTTCGAACTGGTACGCGAGATTCATCTGGAGTCGACCGAGCACGGCGCCGACCGACGTGCCAACCCGCGAACCCGGCAATCCTCCGTCCCTCGCCAACAGGTGCTCATGGAGGTCCGCGACCTGCTGCTCCGTCGGCAGGGCGATCATCTCTTCGCGAGGTAGGCGAGGACCTCCGAACGCTGATCGAGGATCGACTTGGTGAGTTCTGCCACGCGGGAGTCGTCCAGCGTGTCGAAGGCTAGGGACTCCGCCGGCACGTAGTACCCCTCCACCTTGCTGTTGCGGAGGATGGCGGTCGGTTTCTTGTCGTCGAGAATTCGACTGGCATGTTGCTTGAGTTCGGTCATCGTCACGTACCGCATGGGCATCGTTGAGGTGCTGATATCGGTGCTGGATGGTGGCACTGATATCGGTGCCTGTCAAACTGCGCGGCCGGCCGGTTTCCGGCAGTTACCTTGACTTCCCGCGGGCTACAAGCCGAAATTGGCAGCGTTACCCGAGCGCCTGAGTCAGCCCCTTGCCGCACGAGGAGATCTGATGCCCGACAACGACCAAGCCATGCGGAACTTCGTGGGCACCCTGCCCGTGCCCGAGTTCGCCGAAACCGCCTTCACCACGCCGCCTCCCCTGCGCGATGCGCGGGTGGCCATCGTCACCAGTGCGGCGCTCTACCGGGAGGGCACGCCGCCGTTCGGTGTCCCGGATGTCCACTTCGAGACCATCCCGAACGACGCGCGCGACCTGAAGCTCGGTCACGTGAGTCCGAACTTCGACCGGGCCGGCTTTGCGGCGGACCTGAATGTCGTCTATCCCGTGGACCGACTCGCGGAACTGGCCGCGAGCGGTGTCGTCGGCAGTGTCGCGGATCATCACTATGCGTTCGCCGGCAACCAGCCGGACACGGTGTCCGAGGTGCGCCTGGACACCGGCCCCGCCTGCGCCAAGAAGCTTCGTGACGACGGGGTGGAGGTCGTCCTGCTGACACCCGTCTGACCCCTCTGCCCGCGTACCGTGTGTACGCTCGCACACGTCTTCGAGGCTGCGGGGTTGTCCACCGTCGCCGTCGTCCCGATCCGGAACGTTGCGGAACGCATGCATCCGCCACGCGTGCTCGCCGTCGAGTTTCCACTCGGCCTGCCCCTCGGCAAGCCCGGCGATGCGGAGTTTCAACACCGCGTGCTCGAAGCGGCCTTCACACTCCTCGAGGAACCGGCGGGTCCGGTGCTCGCGGACTTCCCGGAAGCGATCAGGACCGAGGATTCCGAACCGCTCCAATGTTCGGTACCACCCCGCTACGACCCGAACCTCCACCCCGCCGTCGACGAGGCGCAGGGGTTGCGTGCCGCCTATGATCGCGCGGTCGCAAGGAACGGGCGCACGACCGTGGGTTCCCATGTGGCCGTGGACGACATCGCCGCCGCGATCGGCAAGTTCGCGAGGATCGCCGACGGGGAACCGTGGGACGGGGTCGGCTTGGGCGAGTCGATGGGCCGGGTCGGTCAGGACATTCGCACCTACTACGAGGAACTTGCCTGCGAACTCGCGGACGGCCCCGGCGGACCGTGGGCCGCGGAACGATGGTTCTACGAGCAGACCGAGACCGGCAAGGTGCTGCTGGAGGCGCGCCGCAGGATGCGCGAGGCCGGCGCTCCGCATTTGGCGTGGTTCCTGTTGTCGCCGGCTTCGCGGGAGTAGCCGATCAGCGGTGGGCGAGCTCTTAGGGGGGTCGCGTCTTAGAACGGCGCGGGCTCGTGGGCCGGTGTGCTGGAACGGCTTGGGCTGGGGCCAGAGGCGGCGCCCGTTGGGGCGGCTTCGGTGGCGCTAGCCGGCCTCCGCCAGCAACTGTTCGAGCTTCGGCAACGCCGCGAGGAACGGCGTCGGGTCGATTTCGGGCACATCCTCCCCCGGCGCCGCGGTGAACGGGTCCAGCCGGGAGTTGCGCAGCCACTCGGCGAGTTCCTCGTTCATCATCCACTGCATCAGGTTGTTCGAATCGGCGAGCGTCGTGCGTAGGAAGTCGATGTCGGTGTCGGGGTGGGGAACGGGGGTGCAGATCCGGTTTTTTTCCGCCTCGTCCTCGACGGTCGCTTCGACGTGCGCCGTGAAGGCGGCGCTGAAGACCTGCTGGCAGGTCCTGACCGCCTGCAGGGTGATGGCGTGGCCGTCGAACACCGGCACGGAAGGTCGCCGCGCGAGGCCGTCGGCGGCGCAGTGGACGTGCAGGGTCTTGTCCGAAGTGGGCACCGAGCCCTCCTCGAGCATGATCGTGTCCGGCTCGATTCGCACGACATGGCCCAACCGCACCACGTCTTCGATGCGGCGGAGCTGTTCGAGTTCGGCCTGGGTGACCGTGGCGCACCGGTACATCGTCGGGCGGACCTCCGGGTCTAGCCTGAGCAGTTGGCCGATAGCGTTCACGCGGTCGAAGAGATCATCGGTGTCCTCGGCGTCGGCGATGGCGCGCATCTGCCCTTCGAGGGTCTGGACGAGGCGGTCGGCGAATCGGCCTCCGGGCTGGAAGTTTGCGCGGTCCAGGATCCACGAGTCGCGGGGCATGATCCAGGTGATCGACTCGGGGGGCGTATCGTGGGCGAGCAGGAAGAGGCATGCGTCCATGGCGGTCTTGCCCGCCCCGACAACGACGTGGCGCTCGAAGCGCCCGGCGAGGCGCGGCAGGTCGTTCAGGGGTGCGCAGTGCACGCCGTCGGCCACGTCGAAAGGTGCCGGTGAGGCGGCGGGAATGGTGACGTCCATATAGGTCGCGTCGACGATCTTGGCGCCCGCCACCTCGTACTCGTCGCCGGACAGCAGCGAGACGAAGCGCCCCTCACCCTGGTACTCGCACATCGGGAAGTAGCGCACGCGGCCGGAGGGCAGGAACTGGCGTTGCATGATGTGGTCGTAGTAGGCGCAGACCTCGCTGTTCGTGGCGAGTTCGTAGAGCCCCTCGTTCCAGCCCTGGGCGTCGATCGTGTTGTTGCCGAGTTGGAGGGAGTTCACGCCGTAGAACGAAGAGGGCTGATGGAGGCGCACGAAGGGATAGGCGTCGTTCCAGTGGCCGCCGGGCCGGTGGCGCCGGTCCACGAGGGTCACGGTCGCGTCGGTCTCGGTGACGAGGACGTCGGTGAACGCCATGCCCATCGCGCCGGCACCGACGACCAAGTAGTCCGCTTCGAGCCGTTCCATGCGCCCCGTCCTCATTCCGAAAACGGACAATGAAAGCATGAATCCCGGGTCACGCGTTCGTTGGATTTAGAATCGTCGCCGTCTTCTCGAGGAGCGCGAGCTTGCGATTCATCATCTACGGTGCCGGCGGGATCGGCGGCACCATCGGGGCACGTCTGTTCCTGACGGGCCACGATGTCCTCCTGATCGCGCGGGGCGCGCACCTCGACGTGCTGCGCACCGAGGGCATGCGCTTCATCACGGCGACGCGGGACGAGCGTCTGCGCATCCCCGCCGTGGGGCACCCCGGCGACGCGGAAATCGGCGGCGGCGACGTCGTGCTGCTCTGCGTGAAGGGCCAGCAGACCGAAGAGGCGCTACGCGCGCTGTACGACGCGGCCGGGGACGAGGTCCCGGTCGTCTGCGCGCAGAACGGCGTCGCGAACGAGCGCATCGCCCTACGGCGCTTTCGGAGGGTGTACGGCATGGTCGTGTACCTGCCGGGCGAGCACATGGAGCCGGGCGAGATCGTCAACACGGCGGAAGACCCGGCGGGAATCCTCGACGTGGGCTGCTATCCCTCGGGGCTCGACGAGACGGCGGTCGCCGTGGCGCGCGCCATCACGGATGCCGGCTGCAGCTCCCTGCCGGACCCCGCCATCATGCGGTGGAAGTACGCGAAGCTGCTCGCGAACGTGGGCAACGCCCTGCAGGCCGCCTGCGAAAGCATGACCGGCGAGATCATGCGCATGCTGCGAAACGAGGCCCTGGCGTGCTATGACGCGGCGGGCATCGATTGCGCCACCGCGGAGGAAACCCGCGCGCGCCGTGCCACCGGCATTCGTTCGGCGCCGATACCCGGCCGCTCGCGCCCCGGCGGTTCGTCCTGGCAGAGCATCAGGCGCGGCACCGGCAACATCGAGGCGGACTACCTGAACGGCGAGATCGTCCAGCTCGGGCGGCTGCACGGGGTCCCCGCGCCGGCGAACACGGTGCTGCAACGCATCGGCAACCGGATGGCCCGCGAAGGGCTGCCTGTCGGGAGCTTTACGGTGGAGGCGCTGATGGAGTTGATCGAGAAGGAAGGCGAACGCGCCGAACACGCGGACGGAGCCCCTGCGCCGTAGCGATCAGCTCACGCCGCCTCGTCGAGGATGCGCACCACGCCGGCGCTGCCGTCCACCTCGATCATCTGTCCGTCCTCGATCAGGTCCACGACACCGTCGAGACCGGACACGCAGGGCAGCCCGTACTCCCGGGCGATCACGGCCCCGTGCTGCAACGGTCCGCCCACCTCGAGGACAACACCCGCGGCGTTGACGAAGATGGGCGTCCAGCCGGGATCCGACGCGCGCGTGACCAGGATCTCTCCCCCTTCTAGGGGCTTCTCGTACGGCGCGTGCAACACCTTGGCACGTCCGCGCACCGTTCCCGGCGCGATCGGGTCGCCGACGAGCCCGTCCTCGGTCTCGCCAAGCGGTGGGCGCGGGATCTTGCCGCGGCTGTCGATCGCACGGGGCCAGTCCCGGACGCGGTCGAGGGGACGGCGGCTGGACAGGTTCCGCTCGATGGCGGCGCGGACATCGAAATCCGCATCCCGCTCGGCCTCGGCGAGCTGGAATGGGGTCAGGTCGAACACCTCTCGCCGATCGTCCATCCTGCCCGCGGCGACCAGGTGGTCGGCGAGGGTCAGCGCGCGGCGACGCAGCAGGTCGACGAGGTGGATGAAGAAGAACTTCGGTGCTTCCCGGTAGCCGGCGGCGCTACGGATCGTGTTGGCCAGTTTGCGGGCCTGCTTCTCCTTGCCCCGCGCCCGGGCGAGTTCGAACAGGCGTTCGTGCGCTTCGACACGGCGCCGCTCGGCCGCGCCGATGGCGTCCTTGCCGAGGTCGATGGCGCGTAGCTGGTCGAAGAACGCCGGCAGGTTCTCGTAGGCGCGCGGCGTCGCGATGTCGATCTCCTTGATGCCGCGGCAGCCGAACCGCTCCATGTAGGCGTCGTAGGCCGACATGAACTCCCGGGAGTACGACCGGGCACGTATCTTCGGCTCGAACGCGTCCCCGTCCGCGGTCGCCTGGAGTTCGTCGAAGGACGCCAGCTCGAACATCCGGCGCCCCATCTCCGCGGTCGGATTGCCGGGCAGGTCCATCTCCAGCGCCACGAGCAGATCCTGGGCTTCGGGGTCGTCCCGGAACAGCTTCGCGATTCGCGGACGGGCGACCGCGGGCAGGCCGACCACGCCCATCGACGAGAGCTGGTTCCCGAACAGGGCGAGGAGCGCCTCCTGCATCTCGTCGAACGGCATCTCCTCCCCGGCGAGGGCGCGGCAGCGGGCGAGGTCCCGCTCGAAGAGATCGTTGTAGTCCTTGAGGGCCTTGTCGAGGTTCACGAACCCCTTGACCAAGGACGGCAGGACCTTCAAACCCATCTTCACCATATTCGAGCGCGCACCCTTCAAGGCCTCCGGAAGCTGCTTCGGCCGGTACTCGGCCTTGAAGTCGACGGAGTCCATGATCTTCCGCGTCGGGGTGTCATAGGTCGCGATGAGTCTGCCCAACATGGGCATGCCCAACGAGCGGAGCATGCTCGACAGATTGAGGTAATGACGGCCGTCCATGTTGATGAGCGTGCCCGTAACACCGGCGTCGATCATGATCTCGCCCTTCAGCAGGACCAGCATCCGACCCAAGAGGTTGGCGCCGAGCACGGAGAGGGAGTCGCCGAAGCCCTGGGTGAGCACGATGAGATCGAGGTAGAGGTTCTTCTGGGCGCCGGGCTCGGTGATCATGGCGGGGGGCAGCGGGACGTAGGCCGTGATGGGGCGCGACTGCAGCAGGTAGAACGTGTCGTCGTGGATGGCCCACTCGATGTCCATCGGTGCGCCGTAGTGCGCCTCGGCGTCGGCCGCGAGTTGTGCCACCGCCAGGACCTGCTCGTCCGTCAGGCTGGGCGCCTCCGGTTCCGCGTTGTCGCGTTCCTCGGTGCCGCCACCGTTGACCAGCCACGCCGCGTGCGACTTGGCCGCGACGCTCCGCTCCAGGATCTCGCCGCGCACCTTCTCCACGACGTACGTGTCGGGCGTCACGTGGCCGTTCACCACGGTCTCCCCGAGACCGAAGTTGGCGTTGATGACCGCCTCGTCGTAGCAGTTGTTCCGCGGGTTGAGCGAGAAGGCGACGCCGCTGACCTCGGAGGGGATCTGTTCCTGCACGATGACGGCGATGCGCGGATCGTCCGTGCCCATGCCATGCTGGCGCTTGTAGGCGACGATGCGCTCGTCGAAGACGGACGTGAAGCTGGTTCGGAGTGCCTCTTCCAGGGTGTCCCGCGTGACCCCCAGCGTGGTCTCGTAGCCGCCCGCGAACGACGTGCCTTCGAGGTCTTCCTCCGGGGAAGAGGAACGCACGGCGAAGCAGTGGTCGGCGTTGAGCGTTCCGAGGGCCTCGTCGAGTTCGCTGCGTTGGGCATCGGTGAGGGCCAGGTCGGCGCAGGCCGCCTTGACCGCATCGCATGCCGCGCGGGTGTCATCCTCGGCGCTTTCGAGGAACGCCTGCCATGCCGCGTCGGAACGCACCTGCTCGAGCCACGGCTGGAAGAACTCGACATCGAGCACAAAGCCGGCGGGAACGTTGAAACCCGCCGCGGTCGCCTCGATCAGCGAACGGGCCTTGCCCCCGACCGCGCCCAACGAGGGCGCGTCGGCGACGTGGAACGGGTGAATCATCGATCTTCCTCAGACGGCCCACATGCGAGATAGGCCGCTAGCTTACCAGCACCATGGATCGGCGCCGTCTCCCCGAGCTCGCGTGCCGCCGGCGCTCAGCGGACTGGCGCTAGTGTGGTGTCGGACTTCGACCTCGCGCAACCCACTACCCGGAACGCAGCGCCGCGACGACAGGCAGTCGCGCCGCGCGGAGTGCCGGCAGCAGCCCGCCGATCGTCCCCAGCAAGAGAGCGCTGCCGAGTCCGACCAGTAGTAGCCGCGGCGTGACCGAGAACTCGAACGCAACCTGCGACAGGCTGCCGACGTTCAGCGTGGAGCTCGAGAGGCCGTCGTAGAGCACGTAGACGGCAGCGCCACCCAGGAGGCCGCCGACGAGGCCAAGCAGCAGCGCCTCGACCATCACGGAAACCACCACCGGGACGTTGGAAAAGCCCAGCGATCTCAGCATGCCGATCTCCACCGAACGCGTGCTGACGGACGAGTACATGGTGTTGACCGATGCGATCACCGCTCCCAAGGCCATGATCGCGCCGATCAGGTAGGCGAACGATTCCACCATGCCGGTCTTGGCCTGCGACTGGCGGACGTAGAAGTCGCCCTCCGCCACTAGGTCCGCCCGCAGTCGGGGTTCCTGCCTGATCCGCTCCGTCACGGCCACGGCGTCACTGCTCCCGTCGAGCATCACCCGGGCCGTGCTGACGACGCCGTCGCGCCTGAAGACCCCCTGGGCGACCGGCAGGTCCATCCACACCTCGGCGTCGTGCGCTTTGCCTGCCGCGTCGAACTGACCCACCACCTCCCAGAGTGCGTTGCGAAGGCGGACGCTGCTCCCGAGGGTGAGGCCTGCATACGTGTCACCCGCGTTCACCCCGATGAGCAACTCGTTCTTTCCGGGCTCAAACCACCTACCCGCCACCAGCGCAAGGTCTGGTCGAAGCTCGAAGGCCGGACCGTCCACGCCGCGAGCCACCGCGACTCCAGGCTTGCCGGTTTCGCGCATGACGAGGTCCACCACGACCACCAGTTCACCGCTGACGGTCCTGATCCCGTCCATGCCCTCCAGCACGTTGACTTCCGTCGCGGACAACCAGCCGGTTATCTCGTCCTGCGTACCGGTCCGCATCACGAGGAACCGGTCCGGATGGCTCGTTTCCTCCAGGGCGGACCTGATGCCCTCGGACATCGCAAGGAGCCCGACAACCACGGCGACGACGCCGGCGATCCCGACGACGATGATGGAAGACGAGCCCTTGCGGGACAGGACGCTCCGCAAGTTCATGGTCGTGATGTTGAACATCTGTCGAAACATGACTAGCGCTCCCTTAACGCATCGACGATGGCGAGCCGTTTCGCGGCTACCGCCGGGTAGGCGCCGACAGCTAGCCCGAGCAGGGTCGCCAGGCCCAAGGCCTGGATCGCGCTCCACCCGCTCATCTCGAAGCTGCCGATCGTCCCGGCCAGGTTCACCTCGAGGCCGGGCTCGAGCAGCCACGCGACGCCGACGCCGGCCATTCCGCCACTCAGGCAAAGCGCCAGCGCCTCGGCGAGCACCAGCGCGGCCACGGACCCGTCGGGGAAGCCCAGCGTCTTCATCGCGGCCAGTTCCGGCACTCGCTCGGCGAACGCCTGTGCCGCCGTGTTGCCCGTCAACAGGATGATCGTGAAGAAGACCGCCATCAGGATCATGCCGCTGATCGCGCCGATGTCTCCGAGCTGACTCGCGAACTGCCGACGGTACTCGTCCTCGGTGGTACTGCTCGTGGGATCCGAAGAGTTCTCGAACATCCCGTCGATCGCTCGTATGGCCGCGTCGACCTGCGCCGGGTCCGCTACCCGGGCGACCAGCCACCCGACCTGGCCCTTCCCCCAGCCGACGACGGCCTCGTTGAAGTAGTCGTAGTTGATGAGCAGGATCTCTCCGCCGGAGTACTGAAAGGTGCCCGCGAGCTCGAACTGCCAGGTCCAGGATCCGCTCTCCTGGGGAAAGATGTCCTGCATGATCGGGATGGTGTCCCCTGGCTGCCAGCCGTAGCGCGTGGCAAGCGCCTCCGAGGCGACGGCGGATACCCGGACGTTCCGGAACCGGGCGAGCGTGTCGGCGGAGATGCCCTGCTCCCGGAAGATGTCGAAGTAGCTCTCCGGATCGACCGGATAGGTGGCGAAGGCGTTGCGGGGCTCCTGGTAGTAGCCGCCGAACCAGCTCAGGTTCGTGACCTGTTCCACGTCGTCCAGCCCGCGGATGCGCTGGACGTAGGAGAGCGGGAGGTTGTCCGTCATGGAGTACTTGGAGTCGATGACGATCCTGTCCATGCCCGTGAGCGACACGCCGCCGGAAAAGGCGTCCGAGATGGCCTGCAGCAGCATGAAGAGCAGGAACGCGATCGCCAGCGAGACGAACGTCAGCGACGTTCGCGTCGGCTTGCGGAGCAGGTTCGCCCATAGCAGCGAAGACAGACTCATGCCACGGCCTCCGCCGTGCCCGACTCCTCGGTCGAGGCCAGCCGTCCCTTGTCCATGTGCAGCGTGTGTTCCGCACGATCGGCGGCCCTGGGATCGTGGGTCACCATTACGATGGTCTTGCCAAGCTCCCGATGCAGCGTCCCGAGCAGTTCCAGGATCTCGTCGGCGGTGGCCCGGTCGAGGTCGCCGGTGGGCTCGTCGCAGACGAGCAGGCACGGATCGGAAACCAACGCCCGGGCGATGGCGACGCGCTGCTGCTGGCCACCGGAGAGTTCGCCTGGCTTGTGTTTTCCGCGATCCTCCAACCCGACGATCTCCAACGCCAGGCCGGCGTTCTTGCGGCGCTCCGACCGGGACAGGCCGGTGAGCAGCAGCGGCAACTCCACGTTGCGCTGGGCGTTCAGCACGGGCAGCAGGTTGTAGAACTGGAACACGAAGCCCACGGACCGGGCCCGCCACCGGGCAAGGTCTCTGCCGCCCACGGAGTCGAGTCGCAGACCGTCGACCTCGATCTCGCCCGACGTCGGACTGTCGAGACCCCCGATCAGGTTGAGCAGGGTTGTCTTCCCGGAACCGGAGGGACCCATCAACGCGGTGAACGTGCCGTCCTGCACCGACAGGTCCACGTTGCGCAGTACGCCGACGCGCTCCGCTCCACGGACGTAGTCCTTGCAGACGTTCGTGCACCTGATCAGTTCACGCATGACTCCCTCCTCGCTAGCTTGCTGAATTTGCGCCGGCGCTCCCGGCATCACCGACGAACCGCACCTGGACCCCCATGTTCGGCAGCACGCGGTCGTCCTGCTCCAGGAGGCCGATGCGGACCCGTACGGTGGCCTTGTTGCGATCCGCCGCGGGGACGATGGCTATCACCCGTGCCTCGTACCCGTGGCCCGGCCAGGCGTTCAGGCTGACCTTGGCAGGCTGATCCGGGAACACGCGCTTCAGGTAGGCCTCGTTGATGTCGACCTCGACCTCCAGCGAGCCCATGTCGACAATCGTGCCTATCCCGCTGCGCGTGAATCCGCCGGCGGACATGGGCGATACGACCTCGCCGGGGTGCGCCGACTTGTCGATGACGACTCCGGCGAAGGGCGCCCGTATGCGGGTCTCGGCGACCTGCACCGCGCGGACGTCGCGTTGCCTTCGTGCGACCTCGATCTCGTGTCGGGCGTTCTCGAGCTTCGCCGCCAGCGCCTGCTTCGCCAGACGGTCGTCGTCCAGGCGCTCCGCGCTGACGAGCTGACGCCGCGCCAGCTCGACGGAACGTCCCAGGCGCCGGGCCGCATGGTCCACGGATATCTCCAGTTCCCGCAGTCGTGACCTGGCGGAGATCAGGCGGGAATCCGCAAGCGCCAGTTCCGCCTGGGCCGCCGAGTCGTCCAGCAACGCGATGACCTGCCCGGGCCGTACGTGGTCGCCCTCTTCGACGAAGACGCTCGCGAGTCTGCCCGTGATCCTCGCGCTGACGGCCGCCTCCCTGCGGGCTACCACGAAGCCAGTGGCTTCGAGCACGGTGACCGCGTCCTGACTCGGGGACGCGGGCGCCTGTGCCGATGGCAGGGTCGTCGCGCGTCCGGCAGAGCCTTCGGAATCGCCGCCCGCGTCCAGGCTCGCGGTCCCTAGCGGTGCAGGTTCCCGGGTCTCGCCGGACGCGGGGGTTCCGATGAAGCTCCAGTTCGTGACGAGCACGCCACTGCCCAACGCCAGGACCAGCGCACCCAGGAAGAGTCCTTTCCGGCGGGCGTTCGCATCTCGCCGGACGGCATCGTCGCCGGCCCGATTGCCTCGCTCTATCCTGAGTTCGCTGAGCAGCGCTTTTCTGTCCTTCGCCGATCCGTCCACGGTTGCGTGCGTCCAGCTCGTGTTCGTGCGAGGTGGAGCGTCGGGCAAGCGCTGGCCCCAATCTCCCCAAAACCTCGTCGAGGATGGGCAATTTCAGGAAACGGGAAGGTCTTGCAGAGTCTGGGGAGCTCTTTCCGCGAGGCGAGCGGGGTTCGGGTCAGTCGTCGGGATTATCTAGGGCCCTGGCGCGAAAGGTCGACGGTGTCTCCCCCACGACCTCTCGAAACGCCCGATTGAACGTGTTGATCGACTGGTAGCCGACTGTGAGCGCTATCGTCAGGATCGGCGTCCGCGCCTGACCCGGATCGGACAACATCTCACGGGCCTCACGAATTCGATAGTGATGCATGAACGCGTTGAAGTTGCGGAAACCCAGTTCCTCGTGAATGAGCCTGCGCAGCCGATACTCCGGGAGCCCTATCTCGTCTGCCAGCGATCGGACCGAGACTTTGGGACGCCGATAAACGCGCTCGACACTCAGTAGCCGGCGCAGCGCGTCCACAACCCGCGGTGACTCGGCGCCGCCCCGGGCACCTGGTCGCGTGGACGGCGTGTCCCCTGAAGTCGCATCGCGTTTCGCTGTCGCTGGACTCCCTACCGGTTGCTGCAACAGGTGCGCACTGTCGCGGGCCAGGGTGCGCACGAGCACAACGCAGACCACCAGCGTGTACACGCCGATCAGGAACATGTGGACGAAGTAGTTCTCGATTTCGCTCACCGGTACGACGACCCGTTGCAGCAGGCCGGCCAACAGCATGGTCACACCAACGACCACCAGGAACAGGAACCGGACGCCGCGGCGGGCTTCGACCAGGTCGGACGGCCACTCGGCAACGATCCAGAACATCGCCCAGCCGAGAAACACCGACTGCAGCAAGGTAGGGGTGAACTCCGTCACCAGCCATTCCGCCGGAAAGCCCGGGCCGACCACCAAGTGCATCGGCTCTTCCAGGATCAACTGCACGAAGAACAGGACAAGCAGCGTTCTCGGCAGCCGCCTGCCGTCCCGCAGCATCGAGTGACTCAGGAACAGGAACACGCCGGGCGCCGTGTTGCGCAGGACGTTCAGGACCGATTCGGCAACGGGGGGCAGCGCGATCTGGAAGGGTTCCGCTATCCAGTATCCGTACTGATACCTGCCCAGCACGACATGACTGACCGCCGCCAGGCAGAGCAGTCCCAGTAGCTGGGCGTTCCTGTTCCCGGGCAAGAGACGGAGGTACTGGACGCCGATGAGCGTCATGGCGAGCACGGCAAACGCATCCAGGACCAGGAAGACGAAGTCGGTTGACACGGGCTGTGCGTCTCGAGTTCAGAGCAGGTGCAGGATCGGTACCGTCACCGTCACCTGCGTGTCGCCGAGCTGCTTGTCCCCGACGACACCGGCGTAGAAGGTGCTCCCCGTCAGGTCATGGAAGTACTGTACGCCCGGGTAGTAGACGAAGATGATGCTCTCGAAGGTGGCGTCGCCCTCCAGCGTTACCCCCGCGCCGACGTGCATGGGCCCGTGCCCGCCGCGGGCCATGACCGCCAGCATGGCCTGTCCATAGTGCTCGTTCGCGGCCACCTCATCGGGCGTGCCATCCCTGGCGAGGTTGGCGACCAGGATGGCGTTCCCGCCGAGTTCACGCGCTTCGAGCAGCTGGTCCCGCCGCGCCCACCCGATCCTCGCCACCGGGTCCACCACGGCCGGCTCGAAGGGCAGCACGGCTGGCTGAAACGTGACGGCCTGTGCGATGCGCCATGCGAGGAACACCTGGTGGAGCAGCAGGTTAATCATCGGTGGGCGCTTCATGCCGTGCGCGTAGGTCGTGGCGAAGCCGGCCAGCGCGGCCTGCACCCGTTCGTCCTCGCGCCAGCGGCCATAGGTGGAGCGGTCGTCGAACTGCAGTAGCGCGAGCGCATCCCATGCAACCGCTTCGCCAAACGCCGCGGTCAACTGGCTCGACGAGATCGCGTTCATGGCCGTCTTGCCCGCGTAGACGGTCTTCGCGCCGGGGAACGCATCGGTGGTGACGCGCAGGGCTCGCATGGCCTCGAACAGGTCATCGCCCGGCGCGACCGTGAGCAACGTCGCCGCGTGCAGAACGTCGCTCGAGTAGAAGACCTCCTGCTGGTCATGGAGCGCGTTGCGGCGTGCGTCCAGGTAGTGCAGGTGTTGCCACACCCCGCCCGCCACGATCGCGGCCAGCGCGACTCCCACGGTCCAGGCGGTGATCCTGCCAGCCTTGCCCATGGTCCGATGCCGTCCTCGCACGGAAGGTCAGAGCAGGTGCAGGATCGGCACCGTGACCGTCGACTGCGTGTCGCCGAGCCGCTTGTCGCCGATGATGTTCCGGAAGAACGTGCTGCCGGTCAGGTCGTGGAGATACTGGACGCCGGGGTAGTAGCCCGCCCGATCGTCGAACTGCACGAGTGCGACTGCATCCCAGGCCACGTCCTCGCCGAGCGCCTCGACCATCTGGCTGGAGGCGAGGCCGTTCATGGCCACCTTCCCCGCATACACGGTCTGCGCCACGGGCAACGCGTCGGTCGTCGCGCGCAGGGCGCGCATCGCGTCGAACAGGCCGGTGTCCGGCGCGAGTTCCAGGAACAGCACGCCATGCAGCACCGTGCTCGAGTGGAACACGTCCTGTAGGTCGTGGACTGCGTTGCGCCGGGCGTCCTGGTAACGGAGATGTTGCCACGCCATCGCCGCCATGATCGCCACCAGCACGATCCCCACGATCCAGACCGTGATCGTTCCGGGCTTGCCCATGGCCCTATCCCCTCCCCGGGGGCGCTATAGCTGCTCGGCGAACTTGGCCTCGGTCCGGTGGTAGTTCTTGAGGCCCGGGTTGCGTCCCATGATGGAGCGCCACTCGTCACTGGCGAAGACGCGGGGCATCACGGAGTGGCGCGTTTCGATGTCGTCCCAGCGGATGATCCAGGTGACCGTGGCGGTCCCGAGGTCGTCCTGGGGCTTGCCGTTGACCTCGACCGGCTCGTCGATGTTGATCCAGAAGCCCACGAGGTCGAGGTGTTCGCGGATGTACGGGAGCGCAATGTCCGTCGCCCAAGTGCGGTACGCCGCCATCGCGGTGGGTTCGTAATGGTAGTTGCGGATCTCGTAGATCATCTTTCGTCCTCCGCTCATCCGCCCGGGGCGCGAGCGTCGAGGTGTGCGGCCAGGGCCGCGAAGAATGCCTCGCGATGCCGGGGGGGCTCCCCGCCCACGGCGGTCGGCGCGGCGCCATGGGTCGCCACGACGAGATTCCGGTCCGGGTAGACGGCGATGGTCTGCCCGAAGATGCCGAGCGCCCGATACTGGCCCTCCGGCCACAGCCACCACAGGTAGCCGTACTGGTCCGAGCCCTTCGAGGCCGTGGTGGACGCCTGCATCCATCCCTCCGGCAACACCCGCGTGCCGTCGGCGAGGACGCCGTCGGCGAGTGCGAACAAGCCGATGCGCGCGTAGTCCCGCAGCGTCGCGTTGATGCAGCAGCCGCCGAGTTCCCCGCCGCCGGGACCATGCGTCATCCAGTGGGCGTCGGCCTCCATGCCGAACGGCCGCCAGACCTTGTGCGAGAGATACGTGGCGAGGTTGTTGCCGATGGCGGCGCGCACGACGGCGCCGACGAGGTTCGTCTCCGCCGTGTTGTAGTTGAAGACTTCGCCGGCGGTGCCCACGCGCGCCTGCCCGGCGAGCGTTCCGTACAGCCCGACCAATGTGGCAGGCATCGTGTTGACGTCGGATTCGGGGTCCGCGTAGTCCTCGTTCCACTGCACGCCGGAGGCCATCTGCAGGAGGTCCTCGATGGTGACGTCATCGTAGGCGGAGCCCTTGAGGCGCGGCAGGTAGGCCGTCACGGGTTCGTCCACCGAGGCGATGTAGCCGTCGAGGAGCGCCGCGCCCGCCAGCATCGACACCACGGACTTGGCGACGGAGAAGGACACCCAGGGGCTCGCCGCATCGTTGCCGGCGGCGTAGCGTTCCAGCACGACCTCGCCGTCCTGTACGGCGATCAGGCCGGCGACGTGGCCACGGCTCATGTAGTCGTCGATGCTTAAGTGTTCGTCCTCGAACGCGTAGGTCAGGTCGGTGACGGGCGTTTCGGAGTCTGGCAGGGCTAGGACGGGTCCGCCCGCCGTGATGCTGCGCGTCGGGTAGATGGAGGCGATGTTGCGGAATCCCGCGACCTTCTCGTCTGGCTCCCAGAACAGGAACCGCGCGGGGTCGCCGAAATGTTCGGCGTCGTCCTCCGGGGCCACGTACGGGAGTTCGGCGTGGACGGCGCCGGCCACCGCGATGAGTCCGGCGGCGCACGCGGTCGGCAGGACGCGGCAAGGTCTTCGGGTCATGGTGGGTTTCCTGTCGGTATCGCCCGCAGGCGGGACGGGCTACTCGCTGCGTACGCGCCCCTGCTCCCGGAGCTGCTGACGGTGAGCGCGGCGGGCTTCGCCCATGGCGGCCAGCCTGGCTATGTCCTCGTCGCGGATCTCCATGTAGCGGTCGCGCCAGCCCTCGTCGGCGCTCCACAGGTACGGCGTACGGACGACGCTCCCCGGCACCGTCGCATCTTCAAGGAGTTCCAGACCCGTGGACACCACCGCACGCTGCATCTCGGCGTCGTACGGCCGACCGCACGGATTGCCGAGGGGGAAGTCCGTGAACACGAACCGCGGCACGCCGCAGTGCTGGACGATGTCCAGCGCCGAGCCGAGGATCACCGTCGGGATGCCTGCCTCCTCAAGATGCCGGGCGACCAGACTCACGGTCTGGTGGCAGACGGGTCACAACGGGACGAGCAAGGCGATGTCGGCGCCGTCCTCCCGGCAGCGCTCGAGGATCTCGGGTGCGTCCCGCGTCATCGTGCGGCGCTGGCTGTACTCCGTGGGGACGCAGTGGAAGCGGCGTGCGAGACTGCCGAGCCGCCCTGCGCCGACCAGTTCGCGCAGACGGTCGATGGGGAAGTACGAGTTGAGGTCGTCCAGGTGCGTCGCCCGCTTGTCCCAGGAGAGATCGTTGCCGTAGAGGCGCTCGGGCGTCGGGTCCGTCTCGGCGGAGGCCACCATGCGCGGATCGCTCGCCTCCCGGTCGTAGAGCGCGGCGGTCGTGATGAGGGCCACGGTCGACTCGGCGACGGGCTTCGCGGGCACGGTGAACGGCGTGCCGTCGAACCGTGCCCAGACGTAGGCCTTCTCGAACCCCTGCGCCTCATAGTAGCGGCGCGTGCGGTCCATGTAGGGGACGGGTGGGGTGATCATGGGCGGCGATCATACCTTCTATGGCTACCTGCGCGGATGCGGATGTGGGTTGGGTCGGTATTGAGGTATGTTCCGGGACGCATATGTCGCGGTGGGAACCAAGGACAACTCGCGTGAACCACGACGATCCGACTCCCGGACCGGTCCGGCGCCAAGCAGGGAATTGGCTTGAGACCGACCTTGCATGGAACTAACCCCGTTAGGCGGCTTCCTCGACGGGGACGAGCATCAGGTTTAGGTGTTTCGCCTGGCGCTGCAGGTTCTTGATCTGCCGGTCGCGGCGTTCGGCCTCCATCTCGGCCAGGTCGCGCTCGACGTATTCCTCGCCGCGCTTGAGCATGGCGTAGATCAGCCGAGCCAACTGGTGCGCGGTGGCCTTGACGGCCTTGGCGGAGTCCATGCGCGCGAGGCGGCGGCGATGCGCCGCGCCGATGGCGGTCTTGTTGTTGCGCGCGGTGCTCGCCGCCATGCGCAGCGCCTGGCCGAGCCGGTTGGCGCACCTGGGCGGCCGGCCGCCGAGGCGCTTGTCGCCGCTGATGCGGGTGCCGGGCGCCAGGCCGAGCCACGAGCAGAAGTGGGCGGCCGTCGGGAAGCGCGACAGGTCCGGGCCGACCTCGGCCGCGAACGTCAGCGCGGTCTCCACGCCGACGGTGGGGATGGCCGTCAGGTCGACCCCGAGCAGGCCGCGCAGCCGCTCGCGCAGGGCGGCCTCGCGGGAGCGCGACGAGGGCGTCGCCGCGGCCGCCGCGTGCCGCGCCAACTCGGCGTCGATGCGCGCCTCGCACGCGTCGATCTGGCCCTGCAGCATGTCGTGCCGCGCCAACGCCTGCGCCAGCGCGAACAGGTGCTCGTCGCGCCAGTTGCCGCGCAGGCTCGCCGCGATGGTCGCCTCGTCGGCCTTGCAGAGCCGGTGGCGGAACCGCGCCAGCACCGCCCCGTCGCGCTCGCCGGCGACGATGGCGCGCACGATCAACTGGCCGGTCTGGCCCATGACGTCGCTCAGGACGTTGTCCAACTGCACGTTCATCTGCGTCAGCGCCTTCTGCACGTGCTGCACCGACCGGCTGCGGTCGCGCACGAGCTGTTCGCGCTGGCGCGCGTACGAGCGCAGCGGGCACAACTCGTCGGCCGCGCGGAACGCGCCGCGCAGCAGGCCGTGGCTCATCAGTTGGCGGATCCACTGGCAGTCCAGCACGTCGCTCTTGCGCCCGTGCACCTGCTTGGTCGCGCGCGGGTTCACCAGGTGCACCTCGAAGCCGGCCCGGTCGAGCACCTCGAACAACGGTATCCAGTACACCCCCGTCGACTCCATCGCCACGTGGCGAACGCCACACGACGACAGCCACTCCGCCATCGCCTCCAAGTCGCGGGTGAACGTCCCGAACGGACGCACCGGCCGCTCGAACCGCGACCCGTCCACCGCCACGTAGTGCCGGCGCTTGCCCACGTCGATCCCCGCGCAATCGGGGTGTACGACCTCCAACGGCGCCGCCGCCTTGCCAGCCATCGCCAAATCCTCCACCATCGTCAACGGGTCGCGCTGGGCGAGACCGCGGCGGGACGTTCACTCTTGCATACGGGGTCGCGACCCATGGGGCGCGCCACCAGCGTCAAAACGCCGATCACGGTCCGGGCCAAACTCCTAGACGGGCATGGATGCACCATTGCCCGCGAGGCCTCGCGCCCAGCGCGACCGACCTTACATCGAACGCCCGCGCAACAGGCAACCCACCAGTTCCCTGCGCGTCAGCGCAGCGAACTGGCTGCGAGAACTCCTTGCCGAGTACCTGGGGCCGGCCGCGCTCGGTCTCGCCGGAGTGCTCTCCTTGGTCAGCGTTGGTTTGGCCGCGTGGCTTGGCACGTCCATCGGCGCGGGCCTTGCGGTTGGTTTGCTGCTCGGGGCGGTGCTGGGGTGGACTCGGCATACGCGGGCGAGGGACCGATACAGGAAAGGTTGGTTGGCGGAGAGGGAGGTCGGTCGTGCGCTGGAACAGGCCGTTACCGCAGACTGCTGCGCGATCGCACACAACGTGAAGGGAGTCGGGAAAGCCGGAGACATCGACCACCTCGTTGCCACGCCCCGACGGGTGTGGGTCGTCGAAACAAAATACCGGCGTGTGCGAAATAGTGATTTTCCCCGTGTGCTCGCCCGGCTTCGCTCGAATGTACGCCGTGTGGCCGAGCGCCTTCCACCGGATACGCCAGTGCGCGGGTGTCTGGTCCTCGCCTACGAGGGCGCGGCCGTACGCCGCGAGCGAGACGACGTTCTGGTCTACAACAACGAGTCCTTCGAATCGGGGCTGCTGAGGGAACTCGCGCGCGAACGAGGAGCGGCCAAGGTCGTCGGCGGTGGGGTGGCGAATGTCGTCTGGGCTTTGAGCGGGGGTTCGCCGGTTGCCGGACTCGCGGAAGCGCACGGTGCGCCGGCCGAGGACGCCGAAGCATCGGCGACTGCGGGTGCCGGGCGGCTCGAAGAGATACGCCGGGAGTACCCAAATGCGTACGAACCTTGGTCAGCGGCGGACGACGCGGAGCTGCGACGGTTGCAGGCAGAAGGGTCGAGCGTGGGGGACCTGGTCAGCCGATTCGGGCGTCAGCCGAGCGCCATTCGATCACGGCTTCGGAAACTCGGGCTGGCGTAACCGTCAAGACGGCACCTGTTAGGGCGACGGCTTGGGTGGCGCTAGTCGGCGGCGCGAATCTCCTCCCGTACGATGCGCCGCGACCTCGTCTCGGGTTCGTCGTTGGCTAGGTGTTCGCGGAGCGCCTGATTGATGGCGGTCTGATAGCCGCGTCCGGTGTCCTTCGCACGAGCGCGAAACGCGGCCAGGACGTCGCCGTCGACGAGAATCGTAATCCGCGTCTTGCCCTGGTGCTTGACAGCCGGACCCCGGGTAGCGTCGGTAAAGTCATACTCCTCTCGCATAGGACCTCGATCTCTTTGCGTGTGGCGGGCCGTGCGGAGATGAGCCTGACCCTGTCTCCGCGATGTTCATATGCATTCGGTCAAACGGCAATGGCGGTCGCAAGCGTGTCCCGGTGTAGGGCTCGAGCCCAAGCCAACGACCGAGAGCCCGGTGTCCGAGTCCGATGGGGTTATCGCGTCGAGCCAGATAGATCCCGCTGTAACGCGGCGGCTAGTCGGGGTGGAACCCTGGGATACGTGTCGTTCGCGACGGCTTCGGCCCGCTCGGCGGCGAGTTGGGCCACCTCGGGGTGAGAGAAGACGTAGAAGCGTTCGTTGCGGATCCCGTCGATCACCGCGCCGGCCACGTCCTCCGGCGCCATGGCCGCGGGCAGTTGCCGCCCGTAGCGCGCACGTAGCGCCGCGGCAGCGCCCGCCTCCTCGCGCTCGGGCGCCAGGTCACCGGGGCGGTTGCGTGCCGCGTCGAGGACGCGCGTGTGGACGCCGCCCGGGCACAGTACGGACACGCGGATGGGCGCGCCCTCTTCCTCGAGTTCCTGCGCGAGGGTCTCGGATATCGCGAGCACTGCATGCTTGCTCGCGTGATAGACGCCGACGTACGCGCGGGACGTGAACGCGGCTTCCGACGCGGTGTTCACGATGTGCGCCGGTGCATCCTGCGCAAGCAGCCGCGGGACGAACGTGCGCAGCACGTTGGCAACGCCGAGGACGTTTACCGAGAAGAGCCACCGCCAGTCGTCCGGGTCCTGGTCCCAGACCGGTGCGAAGCGGCCGATGACGCCGGCGTTGTTGCAGAGGAGGTGCACGCCGCCAAACCGGTCCCAGGCGGCTTGTGCGAGTTGCTCGCAGGATGCGGCGTCCGTCACGTCGCATCGGACGGCGGCGACGTCGGGCGAGTTCTGCGCCAGTGCTTCGATCCCGGCCTCGTCGACGTCCGCGGCGACCGCGCGCATGCCCTCTTCGAGCATCCTCAGCACCAGCGCACGCCCGATGCCGCTCGCGGCGCCGGTGACGACGGCGGTCTTGCCGGCAAGGTCCTTCATGCCGAAAGGTGTTCGCGCATCTCCGGCCAGGCGGCAGCACCGCGCGCCCGTATCGCCTCCCGTTGCGGTTCCGGGAGCACGTCGAGGACTGCCTGGCGGTAGGAATCGCGAGCGGTCATGCGCTCGAACCATGCCTGCAGATTCGGCTTGCCGTCGGCCAGCGCTTCGATGCCGAAGTTCATCACCTCGTTGGCATAGGGCAGGATCGCCAGATCGGCCAGGCTTGGAGCGTCCCCGGCGAAGTAGTCCCGGTCGGCGAGGGCGGCCTCCCACTTCTCGGTCGCCGCCACGAACACCTTGAGGCCCGCGCCCACCTCGGGGGCCGCGTAGCCTTGATCGAAGATCTGGAGTTGCCGCGCGACGCGCTTGGGATCGGGATGCCGGGACAGGTTGGACCGCACTTGGTCCGGGTCCTGCTGCCGCAAGCGTTCGAGGGAGAGGATCGGCCACACGACCGCCCCGTTCGCGGGATGTAGTTCCTCGTCGATGTACTTCGTCCACTTGCGCATCTCGACCCGGGCGGCGGGCGCATCGGGCTTCAACGGTGGCGAAGGGTACTTGTCGTCGAGATATTCGTTGATGAGGGTCGATTCCGCGATCACCGTGCCGTTGTCCACGAGCGTCGGCACGACGCCCTTGGGGTTGAGGGCCAGGTAGTCCGGTTCGAGATTGGCCTTGGTGCCGAGATTCACGGGCACGGGTTCCGCGGACACGCCCTTCTCGGCCAGGCAGAGCCGGACCTTGATGCAACAAGGCGAAACGGTGGCGTCGTAGAGTTGGAGCATCGGATTCTCCGTCGGGGAATGCCGCGAGGGTGAAGGGGTGCGTTCGGTCAGGAAGCCGCTTGTCGCCGGTCTCCGTACCGCCCGCCCTCGGGACGCAGGTGTCCCCACTCGCTGATCACGGTGAAGCGCTCCACCTGGTCGACGTCGTCGTCCACCGTGCGTGCGCCATAGCCGTACTCGAACAGCCACCCACTCGGCGATTGCAGGTAGAAGGAGATCATCTTGTCGTTCGGGTGCTTGCCGATGGTGGTGTCGGCGATGCCGCGTTCGAAACAGATGTCGTAGGTCGAGCCCACGTCGTCGAGGTTGGTGACCTGCAACATGATGTGGCCGAGGCGCTTGCCCCGGCCGGCGCCGCTGCCGAAGCCGAGGGAGTGGTGGCGCGGATTGCAGTGCAGGAACAGGATCTTCATGGTCCGCTCCCCGACCGCGCGCTCGATGTAGTCGGACACGCGCATCCCGAGGACTTCCCGGTAGAACACCTGGCTCGCCTCGTAGTCGTCCACCGACATGACCATGTGGCCGAGCCCCTGATCGTCAGTGACGAAACCACGCACCGGGCGCGGCGAGTGGAACGGGTTGGCGTAGTCCATGAGGGGTGAGTGGGCGATCTCAAGCCTTACCCCGCTGGGGTCGGTCAGGGTGATCAGGTCCGCGACACGCCTGCTGGCGGCGAGGTCCGCCCCGCCTTCCTCGAAAGCCACGCCATGGTCGCCCAGCCGGGTGCGCACCGCGTCCAGCGCCGCGTCGTTCGCCACTTGCCAGCCGATGTACAGGAGGTCGTCCGACGGATCCGGATGCACCGCAATGCGGTAGTGGTTCTTGTCGTGGCGCAGGAACAGGGTGCCATCCTCGCCGCGCTCGTGGATGGCGACACCGAGCACGTTGGTGGCGAATTCCTCCCAGGCCGGCAAGTCCGATGCGCCCACGCCGATGTATCCGAGTCGTTCGACTTCGCCCGCCATGACTGGCCTCCCGATCAGAAGAAGATGCTGAGGTTCTGCGCGTTGATGACCACGAAGTCCGGCACGATCTTGCGCCGGACGATCTGGAAGGCGCCGTTCTCGGTCGCACGGAGGATGTCCTCACGCATGCCGGAGAAGAAGTCCTCGTCCTCGTCGATGCCCTCGTTGCGCGAACGGTAGGCGAGGAACGCGGACCGCGCCACGATCTCGTCCGGCTGCTCGCCATCCTCCGCCTCGACGTTCGAAATGAAATGGCGCGTACGAGAGGGCGGATCCTCGGCCCAGGCCATGCCGGTCTTCAGGCGGTCGATGCGGCGCTTCAACATGCGGTGGTTGTCCTCGAAGTACGCGAGGCCGCGCTCGTCCTCCACCTCCGCGTCCACCGGCCACTGTTCGTCCGTGCCGTCGCGCAGGCGGTTGTAGCGCGTCGGCATCCAGTAGAGGCAGTCCTCCGCGAATAGCCCGAACCACTCGTCGAACCGCCGCTCGTCCAACAGCCGCGCCTCGCGGTAGAGGAACTGCTGCACCGCGATCAACCGCGTGACCTCCAAGGTCAGCCCTCCCGGGCGACGACGCGCAGCCGGCGCTCGCTCTGGCCGGTCATCTCCTCCAGCCAGCGGCGGTAGAAGCTGCGCTGCACCACCTCGGAGGTGGCGCGGCCCACGTGCTGGCCGGGCACGCCCTGCATGTGCCACTCGTGTCCGACGCCCATCTGGTAGTTGAAGGACTGGCGGCCCATCACGGGTTTGTTCGAGGATGCCGAGCAACCGGTCCAGTTCTCGCCATCGTCCTGCTCCAGCAGGCCGCTCGGACCGAACGAGTTGGTGTACATGCGCTTCATGGCGTCCTTGACTTCCCGGGGCGCCGCGGCGTCCACGAGGCAGTAGGACCAGACCTCCGTCTTGTCCGGGCCGCGCGGGTGATACTGGCGAATCGTGTAGCTGCCGGGAATCCAGCTAAAGTTCGGAAACACGTTGCCGGCGATGAAGTGCATGCGGTCCTTGTCCGGGCCAAGCAGCTTCGCCCGGCGCGCCGCGGTTTCCTGGAAGTACTCATTGAGGATGCGGGGCTGTTGCTGGGCGCCCATCCACTGCTTGCCCGCCGGGTACTGATACGCGCAGAGCGTGTGCCCCGTCTCGGCGGAAATCTGTAGCCGGTTGTCGTCCTCGTCGAACTGGTTCGGGTTCTGATTGAGGCGGGCGGAGGAACCATGGGCGAACGCCACATGGTACCAGTCGCCGGCGTTGTTGTCGCAGGGGAGCTTCCAGTTGGCGCGGACGATCCACTTGTGGATGCCGGGGATGAGTTCCGTGCCGCCGTCCCGTTCGAGGATCAGGTCCATGTACCACGCCATGTCGCCGAGGTAGTGCAGCAGGCTCGGGGCGTCGGCGGCGAACGTGGCGAAGATGAGTCCCTTGTAGGAGTCCACCTGGGCGGCCTGGATGAGGCCGTTTTGCGATAGGTCGATCTCGTCGTAGTACCCCTCCTTGCGCCTGGGCACGCCGATGAGTTCGCCGTTCGCGTTGTAGGTCCAGGAGTGGTAGGGACAGGAGAACCGCTTGGTGTTGCCGCGGTCCGCCCGGCACACCCGCATGCCGCGGTGCCGGCAGCTGTTGACCAGGGCGTGCAGCGCACCGTCGAGGCCGCGGGTGACGATCACCGCTTCCTCGCCCATGTAGGTGGTGAAGAAGTCGCCGGGTTCGGGCACCTGGCTCTCGTGGCCGAGGAACATCCAGCAACGCTGGAAGATGCGCTCCTGCTCGGCGGCGTGGATCTCGGGGTCCCGGAATGCCTGGCGGCTCACCCACGTGTAGTCGTCGGCCACGAGTTCTGCGAAGTCCACGCCCATGTCGGCCTCCTGCGGAATGCGTATCAACGCCGGAGTATGGCATGGAATCGTGCGGGCGTGGTTCGACCGGCCGGTCGCCTCGGGCCAACTCGGTCGATGCGGGCGCGTGTGACGTTCGCGCCGCCTGTCATACACTCCCCCCGACACTGGCCTTGGACGGAGAGCCCATGCCCGGACCACTCGAAGGATTGCGCGTCGTGGAACTCGCCATCGCGATACAGGGGCCGGCGGCCGGCCTCTACTTCGCCAACATGGGTGCCGAGGTGGTCAAGGTCGAACCACCCTTCGGAGATGCCAGCCGCTATCACCGGGGGGTCAACTACCAGACCCTGCCGGAGGACGCGCTCGGCTCCCAGTTTCTGGCGATGAACAAGACGAAGCGCTCGCTGGCGCTCGACCTGCACACCGAACTCGGCCAGGCCGTGATGGGCAAGCTCCTCGGCAGCGCGGACGTGTTCGTCACCAACGTGCGCGCGTCGGCGCTGGCACGCATGGGCCTGGAACTGGAGGAGCTTCCGGTCAGGTATCCCAAGCTCGTCGTGGGCCACGTGAACGGATTCGGACCGCTCGGCCCGGACGCGGACAAGGCCATGCTCGACGGTGCCGCCCAGGCGCGGGGCGGGCTGGCGAGCATGAGCGGCCTGCCGGGCCAGGCACCGATGCCGCCGGGCGCCGCGGTGGCGGACCATGCCGGTGCCATGCAGCTCGCGCTAGGCTGCATGACCGCCCTCTTCCACCGCTCGGCCACCGGTCGGGGACAGATCGTGCGAACGTCTTCGCTCGGCGCCCAACTGTGGCTACAGAGTTGGGAATTGCAGCACTCCGCCATCACCGGCGTCGGGCTGTCCCGGGAGGGTTCGCACCATCCCAACATCAAGGGTCCCTATGGGGTATACCTGTGCAAGGACGGCGTGGCCGTCCTTTTTGTGGCCGCCATGACGGACGAGGCATGGACGGCGTTCTGGATCTTCCACGACCAGCCGGAGATGCTCCTGGACGAGGCGTGGGACACGCCCGCCAAGCGCCTGGGGTTCGCGGGGGTGGACGACGGCGTCGCGGAGATTCGCGAGCGCATGCGCGCGGCATTCGCCTCGAAGACGTTTGCCGAGTTCGAGGAGTTCATCGCCGGGCAGCCCGAGATCATCTGGGAGCGGGTGCGCGGCTACGACGAGGTGCTGACGGACCCGCAGAACACGTTGAACGACTACGTGGTGGACCTCGATTTGGCCGCGACGGGTAGCACTCCCACGATCGGCACCCTCATGCACTTCAGCGAGACGCCGACGGAACGTCCGAAGGCCCCACCGGAACTGGCCGCGGACACGGCGGACCTCATGGGGGAACTGGGCTTCAGCGCGGACGACGTTGAAGCCGTCCAGACCCACTGCGAGGCCGTCAAGGCGGAGATGTACGCCGCCATGCTCGGGGATTCCTGATCTTGTAAAATCCGCCACCCGTTTTTTCTCAAGAAGGGAGGGACCGATGGCGGGTCTGGCGGCCGGGAAACGGCTCAAGAGCACGGTCTGCAACACCGAGATCATGGTGATCGCCGCGCCCGGCGGCGAAGTGGACCTCACCTGCGGCGGCGCGCCGATGAGCGCCGAGGGCGGCAACGGCGGCACCGTGGCGGCCGACTTCGCGGACGGCACGACGCTCGGCAAGCGCTATACGGACGAAGAGGGCGGCCTTGAGGTCCTGTGCGTCAAGCCCGGCGACGGCTCCCTGGCCGTGGGCGGCGTCGCGCTGAAGCTCAAGGACGCCAAGAAGCTCCCGAAGACGGACTGAAGGAAAACCCCGCATGAACGTCATGATGCTGCTGGAGATGGCAGCGTCGGGGTTCGGCGACCGCGTGGCATTCGTCGATGCGCAGGCAAACGCATCGATCACCTACCAGGAACTCTACGACGCCGCGGGCGCGGCGGCGCAGGCCCTCGCCGCGTCGGACGCCGAACGCTTCGTGATGCTCGACGTCACGAACCTCGCCATCCCCGTCGGACTCTTCGGCTGCGCCTGGGCCGGGGTGCCCTACGTCCCGATCAACTACCGGCTCACGGATCCGGAAATCGACGCGCTGATCGAGCGCGTGAAACCGGCCTATCTGGTCGGCGACCCGGACCGCATCGGGCGGTGGGCGGACGGCGAAGGGGTTGAGGCCCACGTGCGCGATGCCTTCCTGGACGCGTCCCGGGAGGGTGAGGCCCCGGAACCTTCGTGGTCCATGGACCAGGAGGAAACGGCGGCGCTGCTCTTCACGAGCGGCACCACCGGCACGCCGAAGGCGGCGGTGCTCCGCCACAAGCACCTCGTCTCCTACATCCTGGGCTCGGTTGAGTTCATGTCCGCCGACGAGGCGGACACGGCGCTCGTCTGCGTGCCCCCCTACCACGTCGCGGGCATCGCGGCGGTACTGAGTTCCGTCTATTCGGGGCGCCGGGTGGTCCAGCTCGCGAACTTCACCCCCGAGGCGTGGATTGAGCTAGCACGCGCCGAGAAGGTGACCACGGCGTTCGTCGTCCCGACGATGCTGCACCGCATCGTGGACGTGCTCGAAGGGGAGTCGAGCGCCAACGTCCCGCATCTGGAGTCCCTCTCGTTCGGCGGCGGGAAGATGCCCTTGCCGGTGATCGAGCGGGCGATGGAACTGTTCCCGGATACCGATTTCACGAACGCCTACGGGCTCACGGAGACCAGTTCGACCATCACCGTGCTCGGCCCCGACGAGCACCGCGATGCGGCGGCGAGCGACGATCCCGTCATCAAGCATCGCCTCACCTCCGTCGGCGTGCCCTTGCCCGGCATCGAGATCGAGATCCGCGACGACGACGGCAATGTCCTCGGCGCGGAGGAGCACGGCGAGGTCTATGTCCGGGGCGAACAGGTTTCCGGCGAATACGAAGGCCGCGGCAGCTTGGTGGACGACGATGGCTGGTTCCCGACCCGGGACGCCGGCTATCTTGACGAGGGCGGGTTCCTCTTCCTCGAGGGCCGCGCCGACGACATCATCGTGCGCGGCGGCGAGAACATGTCCCCGGGCGAGATCGAAGACGTGCTGATGGAGCACGAGGCCGTGTCGGACGTGGCCATCGTCGGCGTGCCGGACAAGGAGTGGGGCGAAGCCGTGGTCGGCGCGGTCGTACTGGAGCCCGGCGCGTCGGCGGAGGTCGAGGCGCTACAAGCCTGGGTCAAGGACCGGATGCGTTCGTCCCGGGTGCCGGAGCGATTGGAGTTCTGGTCGGAACTGCCCTACACGGAGACGGGCAAGCTGCTGCGGCGCATCGTGCGGGGTCGGTTGGGGGAGGGATAGCGGGCGGTGGCCTAACGTGGTGTCCCGACTACTGCTCGCTCTGCGTTGTTGATCACGTCTGCAACCCCGTTGGACCCTCGCGACAGCCATGTGCGGATGACGTAATATGTAAGCCTGTATTCGATGATATGGGCACCCGTATTGAAGACCACCATCGAGCTCTCGGACGAACTCGCCAACGTCGCAAAAGCGCATGCCGCCAAGGAGAACATCACGCTCCGCTCGCTGATCGAGCGGGGCCTGCACATGGTGCTGCGCGCTGATCGGGAGGCGGAGCCATTCAGGCTGAGGGATGCCAGCGTGGGAGGCCGCGGACTTCATCCCGCGTACCGCGATGCCGACTGGTCGCGCATCCGCGAAGCGATCTACGAGGGGCGTGGTGGTTGATCGCTACCGACACGAACATTCTGGTGTACGCGCACCGCTCCGACTCCGAGTGGCACGCCCGGGCGCGTGCGCGGATAGACTCGCTCGCGCAGGGCCGCGTAGGTTGGGGGTTGCCGTGGCCTTGCGTTCATGAGTTCCTGGCGGTGGTGAGCCACCCTCGAATTTTCGATCCTCCCTCCTCGATTGACGCGGCGCTCGACCAAGTGAGCGCTTGGCTGGAGTCGCCAGTGGTCAATCTGCTTGGCGAAACCGACGCGCATTGGGGTTTGTTGCAGGATGGACTCCGCGCGGGGCTCGTCCGCGGACCCATGGTCCACGACGCGCGCGTTGCTGCACTTTGCATTGGTCACGGCGTCACCGAGTTCTGGACGGCGGACAGGGACTTCAGCCGTTTTCCGGGCCTTGCGACAAGGAATCCGTTGCAGGACTGACGCGGCGGGGGGTAGGTTGCTGAGGGATGGCTCTGAACGTCCGGATTCCCTTAGGCGTAGCGCTCACGCCGGTGGCTTGTCCACCAACACCCCATCCCGCTCCAGTTCCGCGATTCGTTCGTCCTCGTAGCCCAACCAGTCGCGCAGGACGGTCGCGTTGTCCGCCCCCAGCTTGGGGCATGGCGTCCAGTCCTGGCTGCCGATGCCGTCCATCTTGATCGGGTTGCCGGGCACGGGCGTCGGGCCGGGTTCCAGGGGGACGAAGAAGCCGCGTTCGCGCACTTGCGCGTCGGCGGTCATGTCGGGCGTGACGTTGACCGGCCCGGCCGGCACGCCGGCGGCTTGCAGGGCTTCCGCTGCATCTTCCTTGGTCCGCTCTGCGGTCCACCCGGCGATTTGCGCGTCGATGCCGTCGTGTTCGGCGCGGCGCTCGGCGAGGTTCGCGGACGGGTCGAGTTCGCCTCCGAGCACCGAGCACAACCCGCGCCAGTCCCGGTCGTTGCGGCACGCGATCGCGATCCAAGCGTCCTCCCCCCGGGACGGATAGACCCCATGCGGTGCCATGGCGGGATGCCCATTCCCGATCCGCTCGACGCGTCCGCCGAGTTGATGCTCCACGAGCCACGGCCCGCAGAAGACGACGCCGGATTCGTGTAGCGACATCTCCATGAACGCGCCCCGTCCGGTCCGGTCACGCTCGCGCAGCGCGGTGACGACGGCGCCGGCGGCGTTCAGGGCGGCGATGGGATCCATGAGGGCGATGGCGGTGTTGCGGGGTTCGTCCGCGCCGTATCCGAGGACATGGGTGAGTCCCGACATGACCTCGACGGTCGGGCCGAAGGCCACCCAGTCGCGGTACGGCCCGTCCTTGCCGTAGCCCGGCATGGCCATGTAGATGATGGACGGATTGGCGCGGGCCAGCACGTCATGGCCGAGTCCAAGGGCCGGCATGGCGTCGGCGCTGAAGTTCTCGATGACGACATCGGCGACCGCGACAAGCTCCAGGAACGTCGCGCGTCCAGCCTCCGTTTTCAGATCGATGGCGACGCTGCGCTTGTTTCGCTGTAGCTTGACGAACACGGCAAGGCGATTCCACGGGTCGTCGCCGGGCTCGCCCCCGATCCAGCCGCTGAAGTTGAGGCGCGGGAACACCCGGGGCCCGCGGCCGGTCGGAGCCTCGATCTTGATCACCTCCGCGCCGAGGTCCGCGAGGATGCGGGTGCCGAGGGGCCCGGCCCAGACGTGGGTCAGGTCCAGAATGCGCACGCCGCGCAAGGGTCCGTCAGCCACTGCCATCCTCCACGCCCGGTGTCTCCAAGGGCAGGAGGTCGCGGGCCGGCGGCGTCCTGCCGTCGACGCGCCATGCCCGGCGCGGCGAGCGCACGGACGGCGTCCCGTCCCCGCCGACGGTCTGCCAGAAGCCGCGCCCGGCGAGATGGGGATCGGCCAACACGTCGTCGAGGGTCTGCACGACCCCGACCGGGATGCGGCATTCCTCCGCACGGCGGCGCACTTCGGCACGGGTCATCGGCGTGATCGCCTCGGCGATGATCGCGTGCAATGCGTCGCGGTGCTCGCGGCGCAACTCGTTGGTCTCGAAACGCGGATCAAGTATCAGTTCGGGTCGCTCCAGGAAGGTGGCGAATGGATCCCAGAACCCCGGCACGATGTTGATGTGCGCCCAGCCGTCGGCGCAACGGAACAGGTTGGTCGGCACGACGTAGTAGAAATCGCTGCCGTGCCGTTCGCGGATCAACCCGTCGCAATGCCACATGACCGTGGTGAACTGGCTGAGCGCCATCACGACCTCGAGCATGCCGATGTCGATGGCGTTGCGCTGCCCGCCCAGGCGGCAGGCGTTCGCGGCGGCATACGCGAGCGCGCCGCTCTGGAACTCCGGGTAGTGCCCGGGCAGCGTCAGGGGTGCGCGGTCCGGGTCGCCGATGATGTGGGTGTAGCCGCCCATGGCCAGCAGGACGTTGGTCGAAGCCTGCCAGTTGCGCTTCGGTCCGGTGCGGCCGAAGGGGGTGATGGCCGTTTTGACGGGGGCGTCCCAGGCGTCGAAGCCGAGGGCCTCGACCGCGTTGGCCGTAGCGCCCTCAACGACGACCACATCTGCCTTGGACGCGAGTTCCACGATCAGCGCCTGGTCGTCCGTGCGGATGCGGCGCTTGCCGGCGTGGAGGTAGAGGTCCATCGCCCCATCGCTCACCCAACCCGGCGGGCGCTCGCCGGTCTCGACGCGCACGACGTCGCAGCCGGCCTGTACGAACAGACGCCCGCAATATCCGGCGGCATGGCCGCCTAGTTCGAGTACGCGGTCCAAGGAGGAGTGTGTCCTTAGCGGTCGGGACGGGATGATACGGGGCGCACGTGCCGCTTCACCAATCGACAATCTCGTCGATCAGCCCCCAGTCGAGTGCGATTGCGGCGTCGATGCGCGCGCCCGTCAGGGCCATGTAGGCGAGCCGCCGCCGGCCGATCCTTGGCAGGATGCTGGCGGTTCCACCGGCACCAGGCACCAATCCCATTGAGACTTCGGGGAGCACGAAGAACGTATCCGCACGCGCCTTGACCGTCCCGGCAAAGGCTGGGAGCTCGATGCCGGCGCCGATACACGCGCCGTGCAACCGGGCCTCGACGCGGGTGCGTAGCCCGTGCATCAGCAGGGCCGCGCTACGCGTCATGCGCGAGGCGTGCGCGCGGCCGGCGTCGGTCGCTTCGCCGAATTCGTCGAGGTCGCCTCCCGCGCTGAAGCAGGCGCCCGCGCCGGAGAGGATGGCGCGCTCGATCTCGCAATCGTCCGCCACGAGTTGCAGCGCCTCGCAGAGGGCGTCGCGCAGTTCGGCGGAATAGGCGTTGCGCTTGTGCGGACGGTTCAGCGTCAGGCGTACCTCGTTGTCGAGGCGGGACAGCAAAACCAACGGCGCTTCGGGCGCCGGCGCTTGGGGTCTCCGCCGGCGCCCGGCCAGCCAGGCCTGAAACTCCGCCCCATGTTGGAGGGTCGAGTAGGTCAGGGATTCCGCGAACAAGCGGTCGGGAACGTCGGTGCGCACGTTGTGACGAAGTAGCCGTACCAGCGTCATCGACGCGATGGGATTGCGCTCGATGGCTGCGATCACCGGTTCGGCGTCGGCTAGGGAATCCACTTGCACGTCGACCACGTCGGCATCCGCTGGCCCGATGGCGATGACCGGGCAACGTGGTGGGTAAACGGGCAGCGTCGGGGCTTTCCCGCCACCCTCGACCAGTACGTAGGGCGTCCCGGAGAGGGGGGAGAACGCTTCCGCGGTCGCCGGCGAACTCAGGCGGGCATGCAGCGCCTCGATGGAGATGGGTCCGTTCAAGATGGTGGCCTCAACCCTCGATGCGGCGCGGCAGGATCGCGCTCCGCGGCCACGCGCCGAAGCCCGGCAGCTTGATGGCGAAGGGCAGGGGTCGCAGTCCGACGGCCAGGCCGAAGAGCTGCAACTCGATGCCTTCGCGCAATGCGGCAGTGACGCCGGCGACGCCGAAGAGCGAGAACTGATAGCCCGTGCCGCTCGGGGCGCGGCCCGTGACCGCGCCGCCGCCGAGGAAGTCCTTCCCGATGGCCGTGGTCGGCAGCTCCAGGGCCAGTTCCGGCACGCGCCGGGCGATGTGGGCGGTGAACGTGTTGCTGTTGGGGCCCGGCCACGTCACGTACTCCGTGGCGTAGGGATACTCCTCCACTGCGGCTTCCACCCGGTCGATCAGGCCGTCCACGCCGTCGCCCCGCAGGTCCACCAAGAGTTCGGGCGGGTTCGAGAACCACATGGCGTCGGGACGGCCCTCGGTTCGCACCAGGGCCGAGCCCGTGCGACGAAGTCGCCAGCCGATGACCTCGTAACGGGTATACGCGTCGGCGTTCGAGCGCTTGGCGGCGATCCAGGTGTGTACCGCGACGGCGCCGCGCAACCCCCAGGTGCGTGCCGCGTAGGCCTGAATCACCGCTTCCGGGACGTGCTGCGGCGCCGGCGCTTGCTCCGAGGACGCGTGGCTCGCCGCGCTCCAATGGGGCTGCTCGAAGAAGAGACGCCACATGATCGCCACCAACGCCGGCAAGAGGAAGGGCGTCAGCACGAGCCAGAGCATCATGCGCCGGCGCCGTGGTGCGGTGCGGGATTGGGGCAAGTCATGTCTCCGAGGTCTTCGGGAAAGCGCGCAGTGTAAGCCGTCGCTAGAATCAAGGCTTCGCAGACGGATCGCTTGATGGCCATGCTTCTGATGCGCAACGCCGAAGTCGAAGGCGTGCCAAGCCTCGACGTGCGTTGCCGCGGCGGGCGGATCGTCGAGATCGGCGAGCGCCTCCCCTTGGGCGGCGAGCGCGTCTTGGACGTCGGCGGCGGCGCGCTGCTGCCGGGTCTCCACGATCATCACCTGCACTTCTTCGCCCTCGCCGCCGCGCTCCGCTCCGTGCGTTGCGGCCCCCCGGCGGTGCGCGATGCCGCCGCGCTCGAAGCAGCGTTGCGGAGTGCAGCCGGCGAGGGCTGGATACGGGGCGTCGGCTATCACGAGTCCGTGGCGGGCCGGCTGGATCGGACCCGGCTGGACGGTTGGGTCGCGGACCGGCCCGTGCGGATACAGCATCGGTCCGGAAAGATGTGGTTCCTTAACACGGCGGGGATCCGAGCGGCCGGACTGGATCCCGATTCGAACGGACGGCTGTTCCGGCGCGACCGCTGGCTCGGAACCCGGGTGGAAGGCGAGACCGACGCGCGGGGCGCCACGGAGCTTCTGGCATCCTGCGGCGTAACGGGCTTTACCGACGCGACCCCGCACAACGATCCGGGCACGGTGGAGGCCCTCGTCTCGGCGGCCGCTCGCCAGCGCGTGGTTGCCATGGGGAACGAATCGCTCTCCAAGGGGGCGCTCAAGATCATGCTCGACGATGTCGACCTGCCCGGTATCGACGCGTTGCGGACGCGGATGGCGAACGCGCACGCGGCGGGGCGGCCCGTCGCCGTGCACTGCGTGACGCGGACCGAGCTCGTCTTCACGCTCTCGACCCTGTTGGACGCGGGCGTGCTCCCGGGCGACCGCATCGAACATGCGTCCGTTGCGGATACGGCGGCGATGGACCTGCTCGTGCGGGCCGGAGCGACCGTGGTGACCCAGCCCAACTTCGTGGCGGAGCGCGGGGACCGCTATTTGGCGGACGTTCCCGCCGGCGATCACGCACACCTGTATCGGTGCCGCGGATTCCTGGACGCCGGCGTGCCGCTCGGCGGGGGCACGGACGCGCCGTTCGGGGAGGCGGATCCGTGGTTGGCGATACACGCCGCGGTGCATCGGAAGACGGCCGGCGGGCGGGTGCTCGGCGCGGGCGAGGCGCTTTCCCCGGAACGCGCTCTGGCCCTGTTCACCACGCATCCGGACGATCCCGGCGGAGCGCCCCGGCGCGTGGGTGTCGGGGAGGCGGCGGACTTGTGCCTGCTCGACCGTCCTTGGTCGCGCGCCCGCAGGGTATTGTCGCGGGAGATGGTGATGGTGGCCGTGTTGGGCGGAGAGGTGACGTACGTGAGCGATGGGGCCGAACGCCAGTTACGGGGACGGGACGGCAGCTAGCTCGCCGAGCACCTCCTCGTTGTGCTCCCCGAGCCGCGGCGCGCGGCGGGAGATGCGCCAAGGGGTGCCCGTCATGCGGTAGGGTGCGCCGGGGTAGATGATGTTCCTGCCCAGTTCATCGTGCGGCACCTCCACCTGGATGCCGCGGGCCTTGAAGTGCTCGTCCTCGAAGGCTTCCTCGGGCGCGTTCACGGCCCCAGCCGCGAGCCCGGCGCGCTGGCAGCCGATGAAGAAGTCTTGTGCCGGCAGCCGGGACGCGATCAGCTTCATGGCCTCGCGCCCCGCGCCGAAGATCGCCGTGACCGCGTCGTCGCGCCCGATGCGGGAGAGATCGAAGGGACCCTCCCACTCCGCGCCCATCTCGAGGAACACCGCTTCCGGCAGCGCATCCTCCAACTCCAAGTCCCGCAGCCATTGCAGCAGCCGGTCGAACTCCGCGGGTGTCCGCGGGGGCACGCCGGTGTTCGCGTGGCGTCCGTCCGCACATTGTTCCTGTGTCTCCGAGGAGGGGTTGACTGCGGCGTGGCGCCCGGTCTGACGCTGCACGGTCTCGCCCGCGACGAGCCAGGAGTAGCTGCCGGCCTCCGTCGTGACGTTGCACGCGGCGTGCATGCTGACGTCGATGAACTGGCCCTCGCCGGAGACGTTCCGGTACAGCAGCGCCGTGAGCAGGGAGAGGACGGCGAAGTGCGAAGCCGTGTGGTAGCCCTGTTGGGGACCGCGCACCGGGGGCAACGAGCGATCGTCGTAGCCGCAGTTCCACACCGGGCCGCCGGCGGCCATCACCGTGAGGTCGGTGAACGGGCGGTCGCTCTTCGCATCGTTGCGGCCGAACGGGGTGACGGCGGCGTGCAGGAGGTCGGGCCGCACGGCCGTGAGGTCGTCGTAGTCGAGGCCGAGGGCGGCGAGCCGTTGTCGCGGTTCGGCCTCGAGCACGATATCGGCGGTCGCGACCAAAGCGCGGAAACGTTCGCGATCCGCGGGATCGTCGAGGTCCAGGGTCACGCCGCGCTTGCTCGTGTGGTAGTGCCACCAATACAGGCTGCGGTCTTCGCCCGGCGTGTCGTCCAGATAGGGTGCGTAGTGACGGGCGGGGTCCCCGGCGGGGGGCTCGACGAGGATCACGTCGGCCCCCATGTCGGCCAGCAGCTTGCCGGCCAGGGCGATGGACTCGTGGGCCAGTTCGATGACGCGGACTCCTTCCAGCGCGCTCATATCGCCCCCTCGTCCCGCAGTTTTGCGATGTCCTCGCCCGTGAGGCCCAGAACCCGCGTCAATACGTCCTCGCCGTGCTCGCCAAGACACGGAGCACCCCGCTCGATGCGCCAGTCCGTCTTCGAGAAGTGCACCGGCTGGCCGTCCACGCGCACGTCCCCCATCTCGCGATGGCGGGCGGTGGGCCAGAGCCCGAAGTCCCCCGTGCTCGCATCGAGATCGATGCGTTCCTCGGGCTTCTGCACGGGCGCCACGGGTATCCCGGCGTCGACCAGCAAGGCCTCCGTGTCGTATTTCGTACGTTGCCGCGTCCAGCCGGCGAGGTGGGCGTCGAGGGCGTCCTGCTCAGCTAGGCGACCAGACAGCTCGGCAAAGCGGGGATCGTTGCACCAGTCGGCCCCGATGAGGCCGGCCAGGATGTCCCAGTCACGCTGGTCGCGGCAGGCGATGGCCACCCAGTCGTCGTCTCCCCGGCTCGGGTAGATGCCGTGTGGCGCCATGGCCGGCCAGGCGTTCCGATTGCTGTCGGGGGAGCCCTCCCGGCGCAGCGGCCGGCCGTTGACCGTCCAATCGAGCAGCGCGGGCCCGTTGAGCGTCACCGCCGCGTCCGCGCAGGCGAGATCGACCCACTGGCCCTCGCCGGTGCGCTGCCGATGCACGAGCGCCAGCAAGATCGCGATGGCCATGTAGTACGCGCCCGTGTGGTCCATGTAGGAGTAGCCCCACCCGGCGGGCTCGAGGCCCGGCAATCCGTTGGAGAAGGTGAGGCCCGACACCGCTTGCGCGATCGGCCCCCAGCTCTTGAAGTCGCTGTACGGACCCTCGTGACCGAAACCGCAGTTGGAGACGTAGATGATGTCCGGCTTGATCTCCTTCAGGCGTTCGTACCCGAAGCCCCACCGTTCGAGGACCCCCTTCGCGAAGTTCTCGCTCACCACGTCGGACACCTCGATCAGCCGGGTGAGAAGTTCCTTGCCCCGCTCCGTCCGCAGGTTCAGCGTGATCCCCTGCTTGTCCGTATTGTGGTTGTTGAACCCCCCGCCCATCTCGATCCCGCGCCGCTCGTCCACGAAGGGCGGCAGCCCCCGCAGGATGTCCCAGCGGCCCTGACGGACGGGATCCTCGATGCGGATCACCTCCGCGCCGAACGACGCGAGCCACTTCGTCGCGCCCGCCCCGGCGAGTTGCCCGGTGAAGTCGCAGATGCGGAATGAGGACAGGGCGCCCGGCATGGGGCCTCCTTGGGTCGAGATGGGGGGTTAAGTGTGCAATGGGCCGGGCGTGCGTGCCAGTGCTGGGAAGGTTTGGAATAGAGTGACGAGCCCTCTCCCCGGGGCATGGCGCCGTTTGCGAACCCGAAGTAGAGCAGAGTGCCGACCAAGAACGTCTGCGCGCCGTCCCGGTACACGATGGCGCAGCAACGTGTGACCGTGTCCGCCATGTACCATGGCCGGGCCGGGAAACCGAGGTTGATTCGGTGCTGGACGACCCAAATGTGCGAATCGCACCAGAGGCTCCTCGGTGGACCGGCTAGTGGCAGGGCCTTGGGACGCTTCCGGCGTCCACCCGCGGGCAACTCAATCTGGCGTAAGGACGAACAGGCGTTCGTCGATCTTGGGTCCTCTGCGATAGGTGTATTCGAGCGAGTAACCTTCGACAACGAGTGAAGTGTCCTCGGGTCCGAGGAAGATGTCGATCAGTTCGTCTTCTCTCCCCCTTGCATACAGAGACGCAAGGATCCTGACCCAGCCTTCTGCCTGCGCTTGGTCGGCGTGAACGCCGTAACCAACATCGACAAACCAATCGTTCCACATCAGTTTGATGTCTTTGATCTCCCCCGTGTCAACACGTTCATTTGCGAACAGCTTGACTGTTTCCGCCCGCCCGGAGATGCAACCGTACAGCTCTCCGAGTCCATAACCACTTGGTGTATACCGTGGGTCTTCGCAGCCAAATGCTCCCGTCAAGCGGCGGGTTTCGTCATGGAACTCTCCGCCAAGAACCGCTGGCCAACACAGAACTAAGCCCGTGATGACGCGAAGCGGAGGCGGACTGTATGCTGTCTCGAAGGCGGCGTCAAACCGCCGCCCACGCGCCGATGACGTTCCGACGTCTCGGTGGTATTGTCAAGCGCTTGTCGCGAACTTTGTCGCGGACTTCCGGGGCGACCAAGGAGGAGCCTGCATGAACATCAATGCCAGCATCGTCGAGCAGCAGGTGGCCGGAATCGTCGAGAGGCATCCGGAGTGGTTCGCTGCGGAGGACGAGTACGCACGCAAGTCGGCGGCCTTCGTGTTGTTGTGCATGTCCACCGGCCTCGGCCTGCCGCAGGACGAATGCGTGGAGTTGTTGGTTCACGGTGGCAACGACGCCGGCGTGGACGGCCTGCACACGGGAGAGGTCCTCGACGCGGGCTTCGTCGTGACCATCTATCATGGGCGTTATCGCGTCGCAGACCTCGAAGGAACGACGGACTTTCCGGAGAGCGGCGTCCGGAGGGCCATGAAGACCGCCGAGTCCCTGTTCGATCCGAACAGGGACGTGACCCGGAGTGCGAGGCTTGCTCCGAGGATCGAGGAGATTCGCTCGCTGATTCGCGACGGGTACGTCCCGACGGTGCGCGTAGTGTTGTGCAACAACGGTGCGAGGTGGAAGACGCCGGCAGATCGTTGGGTGGCGCAAGCCGAGCGGGAGTGGGGTGACCATATAGAGTTCGTCCACCTGAACCACGACTCGGTCGTGCGGTCGCTACAGCGGAGACAGCAGATCGATGCGGTGTTGGTGCTGAGCGGCGGGATCGTTGTCGAAGACTTGAACTTCAAGCGCGTCTTGGTTGGGCGGGTTTCGGTTCACGAGCTACACCGGCTCTTTGAGCAACACGGTGACCGACTGATCGAGCACAACATCCGCCGCCATGTGGGGTACGCCAGTCGTGTCAGTACGGACATCCGCGCCGCAATCGTCGACACGGCCGCGTCAGCGGACTTCTACTTCTACAACAGCGGCGTCACGTTCTCGTGCGACCGGTTTGACTACAATGCGCTACAGAAGACCGACTACCGCATACAACTCAAAAACGTCCGCGTGATTGACGGGGGACAGACGTGCCGGGTCATCCAGCAGACGCTGAGCGATGATGGTTCCCGTGCCCCGGACGCCCACGTCCTGATCAGGATCTACCAGTTGCCGGACGGGTCTAGCGATGCGGTGCGGTCGATCGTTAGAGCGACCAACAACCAAAGCCTCGTGGACTTGCGGAACGTGCATCCCAACGACGAGTGGCAACGAATGCTTGCGCTCGGGATGGAGCGGCTGGGGCACGTCTACCGCCTGCATCGCGGGGAAGGGACGAGGGTGGTCCAGGAGGTCAATAGTGCAGAAGTGGCCGAAGCAGTACTCGCCGTTTGGCGGGAAAGGCCCCACCAAGCCAAGTTCCATCGCCGCGAGCACTTCGGCCGGCTCTATGAGTTGATCTTTCGGCATCTCAATGCAGCGCAGGCACTAATCGCGACGTCGATCTATCGGGCCGTCGAGCGTCGGCGCAGGGAGGCACCGGACGGATCGGCGGACCACCTGCCCTACGCGTCCCACTACTTGGCGATGATGATCGGCCGCGAGCTATTGCGCGGCCGGTACCTGACCGTCGAGGACGTCTCGCACGATAACTTTGCCGAACTGCAGGAGGTGCTGGATCGGGACGAAGACCGCTACTATGCGCGCGCCCTTGAAGGCCTGGGCGCGGCCCTCCAAGCCTGCTACGGCAATCGTGACGTGTCGCTCCGGCAACTTGCGGCCACCTTTCGGCGAGGTGATCTGCTTGAGATGCTGGATGTTGCCGCTTGAAACGAGAAAGCGGCGTTAACGGTTTCGAACCGGGGGTGGACGACGGATGGGTGACTGGTCGCTCGAAGATGCGATGAGCCGATTCCACGCTGTGGTCAAGGCCGCGATGGAAGGCATGCCGCAACGCGTGATAAGCGGCGCGAACGCGTTGGTCGTCGTCGTTGACGCTGCCGAGTTTGATCGGCTCAAGCGCGTTGAGAGCGCGAGCGCACCGAGTCTGCCGGAATTCCTCTTGGCGATCCCGCAAGACGACGGAGAGTTCGAGAGAATCGATGTCGCTCCGAGGGAGATCGACCTGTAGTGGTCCTGCTGGCAACTGACGCCGTTTGCGTGATCGACCGTCGAACCGAGCGCCGCTCCACTACCAGACTTCGCCGATCCCCAGCCGAAACCCAGGCAGCACCGGATCGCCAGGTACTTCCTCGGGCTCGTCCAACTGCTCGACCTCCGCTCCCGGCCTGTACACGAACACTCGGCGGCTGGCTGGATCGATCAGCCAACCCAACTGCGTCCCGTTCGCCAGATACTCGGCCATTTTGCCTTGTAGCACGGCGAGGCGGTCCGTGGGTGACCGCAGTTCGATGACGAAATCTGGGCAGAGCGGTAGGAACCTGGACCGGGCACCTGCGGGGATGGAGCTGAGGCGGTCGTTGCGCAGCCACGAGGCATCCGGCGAACGTATGGCGCCATTGGGCAGCACGTAACCCGCCGACGAGTCGGCCGTCTGTCCCGTGCCGTCCGCCATCGCCCAGCGCCGGAGTTGGTACGTAATCGCGGCGTTCTTCTCGGCCGTTTGCCATCCCGCTGGGGGCATGATCAACACCTCTCCTTCGGCGCTGCGTTCGATGCGCAACTCGTCGTTGAGTCGACAGAACTCGAAAAACTGCTCCTCGCTGGGGCATAGGGCCGGCTGAAGGCGGACGAACAGGGCGGCCTCCGCGTTGTCTCGCTCCGGGATGCGGTGTTGTGCGGTGGTCACGTTCGGCGTCTCGCGGGTCGAGTGTGAGTAGAGCGCATTCTGTCTCGGCTCAACTCCCCCCGGCCGCCCCCTCCCACCGAATCACCCCCGCGTGGTGCAGCTCGCCGAGCTCCCCGGCATCGATGCCGAGGTCGCTGCCGAGCACCTCCTCGGTGTGTTCGCCGAGCAGGGGCGCGCGCCGAATCGGCACGTCGGAGCCGGACATCCGGGGCGCGAAGCCGAGTAGCGGGACCTCGCCGTGCATGGGGTGGTCGATGTGGTGCACGAAGCCGCGCTCGACCAGATGCGGGTCCGTGTGCAGTTCGCCGGTGTCGAGGCAGGCGGAACACGGCACGCCGGCGGCGCCCAAGGTCTCCATCACCTCCTGCTTGGTGTGTTGGCGCGTCCACGCCGCGATTTCCTCGAACAGCGCCTCGCCGTGGGCTTGGCGCGTCTGCAGGTCCGCGAAGCGCTCGTCCACCAATAGGTCCGGGCGGCCCATGGCCGCGCAGAGCGTGTCCCAGTGGCCGTCCGTGATGGGCATCAGATAGGCGTAGTCGTTGGGGCCGAAGGGCTTGCAGGGGTAGAGGTCCACGGGCGGTAGTCCGCCGGAGGCGCCGGTGCGGTCGCAGGCTTGGGTGCCCCACTTGGAGCCGATCGCGACCCGTGTGCGCATGTAGTAGGTCATCGCCTCCTGCATGGAGATCTCGATCTGCTGGCCCTCGCCCGTGCGCAGGCGCTGCACGTACGCCGCGAGAATGGCCATGGCGAGTTGCACGCCGGTGCCGGAATCGCCGGTCGTTGGTCCGGGAATGACCGGGGGCCGGTCGGCTTCGCCGGTGACGGAGAAGGCCCCGGCTGCGGCCTGGGCGATCATGTCGTAGCTCTTGAAGTCGGCGTAGGGCCCTGACGTTCCGAAGCCCTTGAGCCGGGCGTGGATGATCGGGGGATGGGCTTGCTTGAGCGTGTCGTAGTCGAGGCCGAGACGCTCGATCACGCCCGGGCCGTAGTTCTCGACGAACACGTCGAACCCTGGCAGGAGGCGCAGGAAGAGGTCGCGGCCCGCCTCGTCGCGGAGGTTGATGGCGACGCTGCGCTTGTTGGCGTTCCAGTTGCAGAAGTAGGACGAGTACTCCATGTTCTCGCTGCGGCCGACGGCGCGGCCCGGGTCGCCGTGTTCCGGCGCCTCGACCTTCACGACGTCCGCGCCGAGCCAGGCGAGGGCCTGGGTACACGAGGTGCCGGCCTCGTACTGGGTCATGTCGAGAATCCGCATTCCATCCAGTGCGGACATGGGCGCCTCCCTATTCGGTGCGTGCGAGTGGGGAGAATGTACTCCGTCGGGGGGTTGCGGGACAGTCCCAGTGTGTTGGCAGCGTTAGCGCGTGTTGGCGCCAAAACCCTCCAGCCGCTCCGCAAGCCCGGGCTCCCGCCCGGGGCTGTGCTCCCGCTCGAATCGCAGGCCCGCTTCGAGACCGTGGTTCAACCCCCGGTTGATCAGCATCTTGTCCGCCCGCAGCGTGAACCAGGAGTTCTCGAGGAACGAGCGCGCCATCGCCCGCGCCGCGTCCATGAGTTCACCACGCGGCACGCAGCGGTTCGCGAGCCCGAGCGTCACCGCCTCCTCGCCGCCCACGACCCGGCCGCTGAACATCATCTCCCGCGCGTTCAGCAGGCCGATGCGCCGTGGCAGCCGCTGCGTCATGCCCCAGGTCGGCGACATGCCCCACTTGCCGTGCGTGTCCGCGAAGCGGGCATCGTCCGCGGCCACGAGGAGGTCGCACGCGAGGGCCAGTTCCAGGGAGCCGGTGTAGCAGTGGCCCTGCACGGCGGCGATCACGGGTTGCGGAAGGCGCTCGATGGCTTCGAGGGTCTCGGCTTGGTAGGTCGGCGTCGGTGCTTGCTCTCCGGCGCGAATGGCCTTCAGGTCGTTGCCGGCGGAGAAGGAGCGCCCGCTGCCGCAGAGGATCACGCAGCCGACGGATTCGGTCTGTTCGGCGAGGGCGTCGATGTGGCCGCGCAGCTCGACGAAGAGCGCCGGGTTGAGGGCGTTCAGGGACTCCGGGCGATTCAGGGTGAGGGTGCAGAGGCCGTCGTCGTCCTCGCGCAGCACGAGATCGGTCATGGGGAATCCTTGGTGATCGCAGAGGGAAGAGAGCGTAAGTAATCGGGCCGGCGCGGTCTAGGCGAGCCACGCTGAATCGGCGGGGAGCGCGTCCCGCCCCGGCATTGCACCGGAGCGGGATCGCTCGAAGGCGGGTCAGTTCGTCAGGCTGTAGGTCAGGCCGACCTTGATCATCCGGCCGAACGGGTTGTGGGTGAACGCGTCGTAGTTCATCTCGATGCCGGTGAACGGCGGATCCTCGTCGGAGATGTTGAGGACGGACGCCGACAGTTCGAGACGCTCCGAGAGGAAGCGGTAGTTCACGTGCAGGTCGTGCGTCCACTGCTCCTCGACCGTGATGTCGGCCGTGTCGCGCTCGTACTCGTCCACGTAGTTCGCGTTGTAGCGGATGTTCACGGGGCCGACGGCATAGTTGACGATGGCCCGGCCCTTCCACTCGACGAGCGTGCGGGCCAGGGACGTCCCGTAGTTCATGCTGCCGAGCGCATCGTACGCGCCGCCGAGCACCCATGAATCGATCTCGTAGCCGAGGATCCGCGTGCCGGTCAGGCCGACGGTGGCGATGCCCGGTCCCATCGCGAACTCGTACCGCGCCGTGAAGTCGATGCCGTCGGTCTCGATGTCCGGGCCATTGACGATGTTGATGTCGATGATCTCGAGGTTCGTCGCCTCGGGCGGGCCACCGAAGGTCAGCCGGTTGAAGTAGGGGCTCGATGGGTCACAGCCCGGATTGCAGGCTTGGGCGAGGACGGCGCCGAAGGGCTCGGTGACGAGGGGCTTCTTGAAGTCGTACGACCAATAGTCGATCGTCATGAACAGGTTGTCGTCCTGCGCGATCAGCCCGTCGTGGTCGACGAGGAGCCCGACGTTGATGGTCGTGGCTTCCTCCGGCTCGAGGTCGGGGTTGCCCTTCGTGTCCACGCGCTTGAAGGCGCCGGTTGCCGCGACGTACTGTAGGCTGTTGGACGAGTCGTCCGCGACGGTCTGGTTCAACGTGGGTCCCCGGAACGTGGTGCCGACGGAGGCGCGCAAGCCGATGCTCGGCGTCGCCTGCCAGCGGATGGCGGCCTTGGGATCGACGCTCGCGCCGGTCGCGCTGCCATAGTCCTCGTAGCGCAGCGAGAGCTGCCCTTCGACGACGTCGGACAGCGGTAGCTGCAGCTCGCCGAACACCGCGTAGATGTCGCGGTCCTGGTCGATGGTCGTGCTCGGGGGCAGGAAGCCGAACAGGCCGTTGCGGTTGGTCGTGCAGTCCTTGATCTCGGGTCCGGCGGCGCACGGGAAGAGCTCGAAGTTGTTGATGTCGAACGGACCGCTCTCGTAGGTCTCGCTGCGCCAGTGGGCGCCCGTGGCGAAGCTCACCTCGCCGCCGGGCAGCGTCCACGGTAGCGGACCGCCGATGACGCCCTCGAGCACGAAGAGCGAGGTCTCGCCCGTCCCGCCGAGTTCCGTCACCATGTAGTCGAGGAGCGCTTGGTTGTTGAGCGCCGGGTTGAAATCGGGATTGCTCGCGATGCCGTCGCGCACCTGCGGGTTCGAACCCGGCATGGAGTTCGAGAACGGAATCCAGTAGCGGCACGGGCCCTGGCCGGCGTGGGTCATGACCGTCTCCAACGAGAACGAGAGGTTGCCGTTTTCGTCGTACTCGTTCGGGACCGTGGCCTCGCAGTCGAACCCACCCAGACCCTGACGCGCCCGTGCGTCGCGGTACACCATGGTGTCGCCGCCGAGGGACAGGCGTTCGGACTGGGAGTAGACGGCGGAGAGCTGCCAATCATAGTCGCCCCTGGTGCCGTCCAGCGCGATTTCCAGGCGCTGTAGGTCGTTCTCGCGCGCGTGGTCGCGGATCGGCCCGTCCTGTCCGAAGTAACGGCCGTAGAACCACGCGACTTCCTGCCATGCCGTCGGGATGCCGGCCTCGTTCTGGGCCGGATCGCCCATGTAGCGGCAGTAGGCTTCGGCGCAGTAGGCCATGTCGCCGTAGAGATCGGGATACCTGCTTGCCATGTCGATGAGACCGGGGTTGTTGGCCCGGATCGTGCGGTTTTCGTCGACGAGCCGGTTCGGCGGATAGGACGGCGAGGTGTTCCAACCGGGCACGTCGCTGTCCGTCATCAGGAGGCTGGCGGTCAGGGTCGTCGTATCGTTGATCTCCCAGGTGCCCTCGGTGAGCCACTGCCACCGTTCGGCTTCCTCGGCGAGGTTGTCGAAGGCGGTGTACTGGAAGCGGCAGAAACCGCCGAGGGTGTTGCCGGCGATGCCGACCGTCGTACGCGCTCCACCGAGCGTCTCGCAGTTCGGATCGACGATCCCCGTGGCGAGCAGACCCACGAACCCGCCCACGGGAAACGCGTTCCAGCGGTCTAGGGGAACCACCACGGAAGGCCGTCCCACGGACGACCAGCCGCCCGTCGGGCTCTCGGCGTAGGGCAGCAGCGCCCAGTCGCGGTCCGCGATGAGCAATTCGCCGCGCTCGATGTAGCTGAAGGAGCTCACGAGGTGCCCGCGGCCGTCGGCGAATTCGGTGCCCCAGATCAGCCCGGCCTCGGTGTCGCCGTCGGAGTCGTCGATCGTCTTGTGGCTGGCCGTGGCCTCGAAGCCGACGAAGTCCCGGCGCGTGATGAAGTTCATCACGCCGGCGATGGCGTCGGAGCCGTAGGTCGCGGCGGCGCCGTCGCGCAGGATCTCGATGCGCTCGATGGCCACGGACGGGATGACGTTCACGTCCACCAGCAGTTGCGCCTGGGCCCCGATGGCGTGGGGCGACCAGGTGGTGCGGCGGCCGTTGATGAGGACCAGCGAACGGCTCGGGCCGAGGCCGCGGATGTTGACGGTCGCGCGGTCCGCGCCGGCGCCGGCCTGGAATTGGTCGGTCTCGCCGTCCGCGCCTTGGCTGAAGGACAGGCCCTTGATGAGATCGAGTAGGGTCGGAGCGCCCTCGTTCGCGAGTTCGTCGCGGGTCAGCGTGGTGACCGGCAGGGGGGCGTCTTCCGGGGTGCCCTTGATGTAGGACCCGGTGACGACGATCTCCTCGACCTCGCCGCTGGCTTCCTCCTCGGCCTGGGCGACCGGAAGGAGGAGGAGCAGGGCGACCGCGAACAGCGGCGCGAGGACGGCAATGGCCCAGCGGCCCATACCTGAAGTCTGCATAGTGATGTGTCTCGAATGCGAATGGTTGTAGTGGCCTCGAGTCGGGCTCGCGTCCGGTTCGTCCCTCTCCGACGGCACCGGCCCCGACGCGAAGCGGCGCGGATTGTATGGCATCGTTTGGCGTAAGCCAATGAATTTGAAGTGTATTGCACTCTCTTAGTCTGCGGGGCTACTGCGGACTGAGCCGGCGCGAGTGCGGGTGACCGGAAGTGCGCGGGACGCGCGGAAGCGGGGCGGCGATCAGTCGATGATCTTGCTGATCGGGTACTCGACGATGCCGCGCGCGCCGGCGGCCTTCAGGCGCGGGATGAGCGTGCGCACCACGGATTCGTCGATGATGGTGTTGAGGGCGATCCAACTTTCGTCCGAGAGGCGCGAGATGGTGGGGGTTTGCAGGGCCGGGAGCAGCGCCGTGATCTCCGAGAGATCGTCGCGCCGTGCATTCAGCATGAGGCCGACCTTGCCTTCGGCGGCGAGGCAGGAACGCAACATGAGCGCGATGTTGTCGAGCTTCTCGACCTTCCAGGGGTCTTCCCTCGACGCGTGGTTGGCGATCAGGCGCGGCGTGCTGGTCAGCACCTCGTCGATGATGCGCAGGTTGTTGGCCCGAATCGAGCTTCCCGTCTCCGTCACTTCGACGATGGCGTCGGCGAGCCGGGGTGGCTTGGCCTCGGTGGCGCCCCAGGAGAACTCGACGGTGGCGTCGACGCCGTGGCGGTCTAGGTACGCGTTCGTAATGCGCACGACCTCGGTGGCGATGCGCTTCCCCGCGAGGTCGGAGACCTGTTGCGCCGGGGAGTCGTTTGGCACGCAGAGCACCCAGCGCACCGGTCGCCGGCTCACCTTGGAGAAGCGCAGCTCGCAGATTTCGGCCACGTCCACGCCCGTTTCGAGCACCCAATCGTGGCCGGTGATGCCGGCGTCCAGCACGCCCTGCTCGACGTAGCGCGCCATCTCCTGGGCGCGCACCATCAGGCAGTCGATCTCGGGATCGTCGATCGTCGGAGAGTAGGAGCGCGCGGAAAAACGGATGACGTAGCCGGCCCGCTCGAACAGCTCCCGGGTCGCTTCCTGCAAACTGCCGGCGGGGATGCCGAGCTTGAGGACGTTGCTCACGCTGGGTTCCTCTTCGCGAGGTGCGCGCTCTCCCGCTGGGTGCCGTACACCTCGTCGGGGTCGAACACGCGTTCGGCGATGATCGTCGCGGCGGCGGTGTCCGGATCGACCTCCCGGAAGAAGCAACTCGCATACCCCTCGTGGCACGCCGCGCCGCCGACCTGCTCCACCTTCAGCAAGATCGTGTCGGCATCGCAGTCGAAGAACGCCTGCTTGAGCTGCTGGACGTGCCCACTCGTCTCGCCCTTGCGCCAGAGTTGGTTGCGGCTCCGGCTGAAGTAGCAGACGCGGCGGGTGCGCAGGGTCTCGGCCCACGCGTCCGCGTTCATGTAGGCGAGCATCAGCACGTCGCCCGTCCGCGCATCCTGCGCGATGGCCGGTAACAGGGGCGATTTTTCGAAGTCGGGACCTTCCACGGGGCCTGCGCTCCGGGGCGCCGGTCTTGGGAGGGCGCGAATGCTATAGGGACGGCGGGATGGTGTCGAATGTTGGGGTGCCGCGGTGCCGCGGTGCTGCGGGGGTGCACGGTTCGAGTTGATGAAGGCGATGGTATGGCGATACTTGCTGTTATGGCGAAGATGACGGTTCGGTCAACTTTCTCGCTGGATCCGGCGACGGTCCGACGGCTCGAGGCCTTGGCCAAGAGATGGCAGACGTCCAAGTCCGGCGCCCTGCGGCGTGCGATCCGGTTGGCCTCTGAGCAACCGCGTTCATCGGCCAACGAGAAACTCGCGGCCCTCGATGAGCTGCAGCGCTTGCTCGCGCTGGATGAGCAGAGCGCGGCCGAGTGGTGCGCGGAGGTACGGGAGGAGCGGGCTGCATGGGCGGATCGGCTGAGTCGGCTGTCGCGATGATCCACGTCGACTGCTGAATCAATCCTCCCCCGCTCCACCCGCTCGTCGCCAATCGGCCACCTCTCCGCGTGGGGGAGTCGGCACTTCCCGGATGCGCTCGTCCACGTCGTCGAACTCAAGCCGCAACGCCTTGCACATCACGGCATGCAGGTTGTAGCTCAGTGCGTGGTACGTCAGTTCCAGGATGTCCTCGTCGGAGAGGTGCTCGTGTAGGGCGGCGAACAGTTCGTCGGAGGCGCGCCCGCCTTGGAGGATCAAGGCGTCCGTCCATGCCAGCACCGCCCGTTCCTTCGCGTCGAAGCAATCCGCCACCTGCCAGTGGCGGATTCCCGCGACCTGTTCCTCCGTAAGCCCGAACGCCCGCGCCGCCTTGCAATGCTGCGAGAATACGAACTGACTCCCCCGGGCGTACCCCGTGCGCAGGATGCCGAGCTCCCGGACCTTCGGGTCGAGCTTGCTGATGCTCTCGTCGCTGAACATCCCGAACATGCCGAACTGCGCCGTGGCGTGATCGAAGACGTACGGGACGGAGGCGAACACCGTCCACCAGTTGCCGGGGGTGCCGGTGGCGGTGCCCGGTTCCTCGACGGGGTCGCGGTCCCCGAACAGCGCTTGGTAGTACTTGCGGACGTTTCCGGAGGTGTTCGCGAGCGGAGTTTCCTTGAGTCTCGGCATCGTCTTTGCTCCTTGTCGGATGGGCGGGGCGCACTCATTTCAGGGAGCACGAGCGGTGGTGTCAATGCGGGCGACGTTGACAACGCCGGGTGAAGTCACTGAAATCAGCCGCGCCACTCCCTCGTGGAAGCCGCTCATGCCCACCAACGCGAAGTTCGATTTCCGGGGCATCCACCACCTGGCGTTGGTGTGCAAGGACATGAAGAAGACGGTGGATTTCTACGGGGGCGTGCTCGGCATGCCGCTCACGAAAACCATCGATCTCCCCGGCGGTTCGGGGCAGCACTTCTTCTTCGACGTGGGCAACGGGGACATGCTCGCGTTCTTTTGGTTCCCGGACGCGCCCGAGGCGGTGCCCGGCGTCACCCACGCCGGCAGCGCGCTGGCGTCCGCCCATGCCTCCATGAACCATGTCGCGTTCAGCGTGCCGGACGACAAGCTCGACGAGTATCGGAGCAAGCTGGTGGACGCCGGCATCCACGCCACCGAGGTGGTGCATCACGACGACTCGGACACCCAGGCCAGCCCCACGCCGACGGACACCACCTTCGTCCGCTCGGTGTACTTCCGGGATCCGGACGGCATCCTACTCGAGTTCGCCGCGTGGACCCGTGAACTCGACGAGCGCGATGTCAACGTGGCGCCGATGAGCGTGGAGGCCTGACGCGATGCCGGACGTGCCCCTTCGATGCGCCTGCGGGAACGTGGGCGGGGTCGTGCGCGACATGACGCCCGCGAACACCAACCGCGCGATCTGTCACTGCGACGACTGCCAGGCGTTCGTCCACTATCTGGGCCGGGCGGACGAGGTGCTCGACGAGCACGGCGGTACGGAAGTGTTGCAGGTCCAGCCCGCGAGAGTCGAGTTCACCGAGGGCGCCGAACACCTGGCCTGCCTGCGGTTGACGGAAAAAGGTCCTTATCGCTGGTACGCCGGGTGCTGCAAGACGCCGATCGGCAACACCCCGGCCAACTGGCGCATCTCGTTCGTTGGGCTGCTCCGGCGTTGCCTAGACGACGGTGCCGATGTCTCGGTGGACTCGGCCGCTGGTCCCGTCCGCATGCGCGTGTTCGAGCAGTTCGCGACCGGTGATCCGGCCACCATGGCCGACGTGCCGGGCGTCACGTTCGGGGGCATGCTCCGGTTCGGCTGGTCGGTGCTGACCAGGGTGCTGGGCGGGAGCTACCGCAACACGCCGTTTTTCGACAGGGACGGTCGGCCGGTCGTTCAGCCACATCGAGTCGCGGACGAGGAACGTGCGAAGCTGGCCCCATACGCGCGCGCAAGCGCTTGAGGGTTCAGGGGTAGACTGCGGGCGCTATCTTCATGGCCGACAACCCACTTTAGATGCCGGAACGCTTTGAAGACCAAGGCGGGGTCTCGACGATGGACCCGACCCCGCTTCGCCGAACCCTCGCGTCCTTCTACATGCGGCGCATGTCCGATTCGGGCCGCGTGACGGCGCGGCGCCGGCGGGCCGAACGCGCGCGCCGACGTGCCGGACGGCGCCACGTCGTCGAGTACTTCCACCAGGTGGAGGACGGCTACAGCCACTTGGCGGCGCAATGCCTGCGACCGCTGCTCGACACCTACGACGTCGAGCTCGTGTGTCACCTCGTCGGCGACCCGAGTGGCCTAAACGCGCCGGAGCCAGAGCTGCTGCTGGATCTCTCCCGCTACGACTCGGCCAAGATCGCGCCGCACTATGGGCTTGCGTTCCCGGAGGACGGGCCGCGCCCGAACGCGGAACGGGCGGAGTTCGCCGCCCGCGTGCTCGCGGGTTTGGACGCTGAGGAGTTCGCGGACGTGGCCCCCCGGGTGGGTGCCGCGCTGTGGGCAAATGCCGCCGACGGCCTTGAGACCTTGGCGCAACAGCATCCGCCCGCCGCGGCGTCCACCCTCGCCGCGCGCCAAGCGGCGGGCGCGAAACGCCGCGCGGAACTCGGCCACTATTCGGGCGCGATGTTCCACTATGAAGGCGAGTGGTACTGGGGTGTCGATAGGCTGTACCACTTGGAGGAACGCCTTACCGAACTCGGCGCCCGCAAGGCCCCGGGCGCGTTGATCGCGCCCCGCCCGTCTATCGACTCCGGCCCGCGGAAGGACGACGGCGCGCTGACCCTGGAGATCTACCCCTCCCTCCGCAGCCCCTACAGCTCCCTGATCTTCGATGCGGCGGTGGATCTCGCGCGGGACACCGGCGTCACGATGTCCATGCGTCCCGTGCTGCCGATGGTGATGCGGGGCGTGCCGGCAACGCGTGAGAAGGGCGCCTACATCTTCACCGACGCGGCCCGCGAGGCACGTGCGCTCGGCCTCACGGGCTGGGGCAACGTGCACGATCCCATCGGCGAGCCCGTGCGTCGCGGCTATTCGCTCTATCCGTGGGCGGCCTCCCGGGCCAAGGGCGTCGAGTTGCTCTCCTCCTTCTTCCGTGCCGCGTTCTGGGAAGCGATCAACACCGGCACGGACCGGGGGATGCGCCGCGTGGTCGAACGGGCCGGTCTGCCGTGGGAGGAGGCGCGCGGGATCTTGGGCAGCCCGGACTGGGAGGAGGAGATCGAGGCGAACCGTCTCGCCGTGTACGATTTGGGCCTATGGGGCGTGCCGAGCTTCCACCTGCTCGGCGCGGCCGGCGAGACCCTGCTCGCGGTGTGGGGACAAGACCGCCTGTGGCTCGTCGCGCGCGAGATTCAACGGCATTTGGCGGAACGCGAAGGGGACGCCTGACGGTCCATGTCGCTGCTCGAAATCTACATGGTCGTCGGGTTCCTGCTCGCCGCGTACTCGGTCGTGGCGAACGACTCGATCCAGACCCTCGGCACGTTCCTCTCCTCCAACGCGCACCGGCCCTGGTGGGTGCTGTGGATCTTCGCCGGGGGGATTCTCTTCGTGGTGATCACCTACGGCTGGTGGGCCAATGCCGGCGACCCCGCGTACGGTCGGCTCAACGAGTTCCCGCCTCCGGAGGGCGGCGTCCAGTGGTATCACGTGGTGCCGCCGCTGGCGCTGCTCATATTGACCCGGTTCGGCGTGCCGGTGAGCACGAGCTTCCTCATTCTGACGGTGTTCACCGCCGCGAACCTGCCGGAGATGCTGCTCAAGTCCCTCGCCGGCTACGCGGTGGCCTTCGTCAGCGCCATCGTGCTCTTCCGCCTCGTGTTCAAGCGGGCGACGGAGTACTTCCACCGCACCCGGGGCAGCACGATTCCCGGCTACTGGGTGGTGCTGCAATGGCTTTCGACCGGCTTCCTCTGGAGCCAGTGGCTGATCCAGGACCTCGCGAACATCTTCGTCTACCTGCCCCGGGAACTCTCCCTCGGCTGGTTCGCCTTCGGCGTGCTGGTGCCGGTGGCGCTGCTCGGCATCGTCTTCTACCAGTTCGGCGGCCAGATCCAGAAGATCGTCACCTCGAAGACCGACACCACCGATATCCGTGCGGCGACCATCATCGACTTCATCTATGGGATGGTGCTTCTCGTCTTCAAGGAGTGGAGCGACATGCCGATGAGCACGACCTGGGTGTTCCTCGGGGTTCTCGCCGGACGCGAGTTCGCATTGTCGATGTACTTGGCGGACACGAGCGGTCGCGCGACCACGCGCAAGGTCCTCTCGGACGCCTCGAAGGCGTTCTTGGGGCTCGCCGTCAGCGTTATTTTGGCGTTCGCGCTGCCTTGGGTTGCGACACGGTTCTGAACAAGGGGGCGACGGATGGACGACTTCCGGGCGCACACGCGGGCATGGCTTGAGGAGCACTGCCCGCCGGGGGCGCGGGGATCCGGATCGGGGGCCGTTCCGTGGGGTAGCAGCAAGGTGCCCCTCGACGCCCACGCCCGCCTGTGGCTCGAACGGATGGCTGAGCGGGGGTGGACCGTCCCCACCTGGCCCAGGGAGTACGGCGGCGCGGAGCTGAGCCGGGACGAGTACACGGTCCTGATCGAGGAACTCAAGCGCATCGGGGCGCGCACGCCGCTCACCGGCCGCGGCGTCAACTACATCGGCCCCACGATTCTCGAACTCGGCACGGACGCCCAGAAACGCCGGTGGCTCCCCGGCATCGCCCGGGGCGAGGGCGGCTGGGCGATGGGATATTCCGAACCCGGGGCCGGATCGGACCTGGCGAGCTTGAGCCTCCGGGCCGTGCGGGAAGGAGACCACTACATCCTGAACGGGCGCAAGATATGGACGTCGGACGCCATGGAGTCCGACTACATCTTCGTGCTCGCGCGCACGAACCCGGACTTGCCGAAGCACCAGGGCATCAGCCTGATCTTGGTCGACATGGATCAACCCGGCGTGCAGGTGCGCCCGATACGCCTGATCTCCGGCGCGTCGCCATTCAACGAGACCTTGTTCGAGGACGCGGTCGCCTCCGCCTCCGACGTGATCGGCGGTGTGAACAACGGGTGGTCGGTGGGCAAGCGCCTGCTGCAATTCGAGCGTTCCACCCACGCCGGGATCAACATCTCCGGCTCCCAGGGCGGCCGCGTGTCCGTCAGCCGATTGCCCGAGCAGGTGAAACGCTACGCGGACACCCACGACGGCCGCATCGCGGACCCGGCGTTGCGCGCCCGGCTGATCCGGCACGAGCAGAACGTCCACGCGCAACGGCTCACGCAACGCCGCACCATCGAGGAGCTACAGGCGCGGGCGCCGGGCTTCGCCTCCTCCGCCGTCAAGTTGACGGGTGCGCTGAACGAGCAGGAGGCTAACGAGTTGCTGCTCGCGGCGCTCGGTACCCGCGGCGTTGGATGGGCGGGAGACGGCTTCGCGGCGGAGGAGATCGAGGCAACCCGGGATTGGCTACGGCAGAAGGCGCTGACCATCGCCGGTGGGACGAAGGAGGTGCAACTCAACATCGTGGCGAAGCGGGTGTTGGGGTTGCCGGATTAGGTCAAACAGGAGCAAAAGGCACAGCAGGTTGTTCGTCTTGTCCCTCTCGGGATTGGTTGTGGCGATGCTCGCTCTCATCTTTCGCGCGGTGATCTAGGATCAGAGGCGTGCACGCCTCGCCTTAAGCTCCTCCATCATCCCGTCGTGACGTTGTTGGTTCAGGCTGTACAGCGCCATGAACGCCATGCCCACCGCGACGAGCATCCAGTACAGGGGCCCGGTCATGAAGAACAAGCCGTTCAGCATCTCCGGGGTGAGCATTTCCTTCGTGGCGTGCTCGGGGAAGTTGATGATCTCGAGCCCCAGGCCCCCGATCAGGCCTCCCAATCCGCCGGTGGCCTTTAGCCCGAACGTGCGGATCGAGAAGACCATGCCCTCGGCGCGCCGGCCGCTCCGGTACTCATGTTCGTCGGCCACGTCGGCCAGTTGCGAGTCGAAGACAATGGTGGAGACCGGGAGGATGAGGAACCCGAGAAACAGGCTGCCGAACAGACTGGGCAGCATCCAGGCGGAGTCGTTCGGCGGGAAGAAGCCGATCATCTTCAGCGCGGGCGGGAGCCCGACCAGGGCGGCACCGATGAGGGAGGAATAGATGACGGTGCGTTTCTTATCGAGCGCGCGGGTCAACCACGCGGCCAGCGGCAGCGCGACGACCATGCCTGGAATCATGACGAAACGTTGGATCGACATCTCCTCGGTCGTGAGGTCGAACCCGAAGATGTACGTGTACGTACCGACTACGCCGAGTATCCCGAAGGACACCAGCATGACGAGCCACGCCACGCAGATGGAGACGTAGGACCGGGTCGTCAGAAGGGAGACGAGATCACGAAGGTTGTCGCGCAGCCTCACCCGCTGGTGCTCCACGTCGTGCAGGTGGGGGATCTGGTCTCGCGTGCCGGCCGTGCAGACGATGAGCATCAGGCAGAGGAAGGCCGTCCCGGCGAGCGCCATGGCGGGATAGCCTTCGGGGTTGAGCAACCCGTTCTCGTATCCGTCCGTGCTCGGGAAGAGGATGAGGAACACGAATGCGGCAAGGAGCACGCCTCCGATCATGCCGACCACCGAGTTGAGGCCGAGGACGGACGTGCGTTCGTGATAGTCGTCGGTCAACTCCGCGCCGAGCGCATCGTGCGGCACCGCGAAGAAGGTCTTGCCGATGCGCAGCAGCACCATCGTCGCGAGGAACCACCAGAAGTAGAACGTCTCGGACATCCCACCCGGCGGCGCGTACAGGAGGTAGAAGCCGAGGCCCAGGGGCAGCACGGAACCGAGCATGAATGGGTGGCGCCGCCCCCAACGCGAACGGAAGTTGTCGGACAGCGAGCCGACCAACGGGTCGGTCACCGCATCGACGGCGCTCGCCACGAAGAAGACGATGCCGCACAGGTAGGCGTCCACGCCGAGCACCTGGTTGTAGAACACCATCGTCGCGATGGCCGCGGCACCGATCGCGGCTTCCTCGAACGCCCCGGTCGAGAAGGCGATCCTGGTCCTGAGCGGCACCTTGCCGGCGCGCTCGGTGCGCCGTGCCCCTCGCGGTGGACGCGGTGCGCCTGGCCGGTTATCGACGCTCGCCATCGTCTCGGTGGGTCCGGGTGGTTGGCGTGGTCCTTCCGGAGTCCGCCGCTACTGCTTGGACATGAGCGAGCACTGCACGATCTTCTTCATGTCGACGCCGCCGCTCACCGCGGTCGCGGTGCCGAAGAAGGCATGGTTGCCGATCACGCTGAGTAGCTCCGGCGATGCGGACGCCACGTACTCTTCGTTCTCGAGCAGGTGCGTGTAATCGTCGATCGGTTGCGTGTACAGCCGCTGAAAGGTCGCGTGCAACACGGTGCGGGTGCCGGGAATCGTGCGCGGTCCGTTGCCGTGCCAGACGGAGCCGTCCCAGGCCACGACTGACCCTTGCTCGACCTCCACCGGGATCGTCACGGGGTTCCTGATCTCGTCCCGGCTCGGATGCCGGCGCAGCCGGTTCGAGCCCGGCACGACGCGGGTCGCGCCGCCGGCCTCCGTCATGCCCTCGCAGGGAATGCAGAAGGTCAGAAACAGGTTGTGTTCGGGAAACGGAGCTGGAACCCAGTTCTGATCGGCGTGCATGAAGAGCCCTGGGTCGCCTTGGCGCTTGACGGAGCCCTTGATCTGCCCGGCGCGGAAGCCCATCCCGACGCTGGCTTCGGCGACCGCCAAGATCTTCGGCAGCGTCACGACCTGATCCACCACCGGATGACGCCCCAAGAGCATCGCGGCGGCGACGCCCCTGGCTTCACCCTCTGACTGGTCGGCGAACATGTGGATGACCTCGCGTAGTTCGTCGAGCAGCGCTGGTGGCGCGACGTGTGGAACCACGGTGTAGCCCTGGTCGTGCAGGTCTTCGATGCACGTCCATAGGTCGAGTTCGTCGATGCGGGGTTTGAGCGAATCCGACACTTGATAGGGTGGGAGGGTCGCCATGAAGTGGTCGGGCTCGCTCTTCGCCCGTTGGGCGGATGTCGATGTCTCCGGTTCGGCCACGATTACTATCCTCTTCGATGGCGCATCGGGAGCGGCTGGCGAACCAGCATGCGCTGCTCGGGCTTGACGGCCCATAGCCTAATCCATCGTGGTGGTGGAGGCGGAACCGGCCCACCGAGGGAGAACGACAGCATGTCCGCACAGACCATCCAAACCCCCGACCAACAGGCACTGGCGCGCACGCTGGCCGCCATCGGCCGGCTGGGGCTGAACGACAACCTCATCGAACTCGATGCACGGGGGTACACGATCATTCGGGGCGTGTTGACCGAGGATCAGGTCGAATGCGCCAAGTCCGCGATACTCAAGCGTGTCGAATCTCGCATCGGCAGGCCCGTCGATCCCGACACGGCGACCGGCGAGGACTTTCAGAGCCCGATGGGCACGAGTCTCGACAACATCGGCTACTTGCTGCACGACGACGAAGTGTTCGAGGAGATCCTGATGGCCGAGAAGCCCCTGGCCCTGGTCGGCTACCTCGTCGGCGAGAGCTGCCTCATATCGAGCATCAGTTGCTTCTTCAAGGGGCCGGGCCCGACGGGCGTGCTGCCGTTGCACGCGGACACGCTGGGGCCCCAGCCGTTTCCAACGTACGCCCAGACCGCCAACGTCAACTACGCGCTCACGCCCTACAGCCGCGAAGGAGGTGCGACCGCCATCGTCCCGGGCAGCCACAAGCGCGCCCGCCAGCCGGCGTTCTCGGAGATGGCGTTGAGCGGGGATCAGGCCAATGCCGAGGCCATCCCCCTCGATATGGCCCCCGGCGACTGCGCGGTCTGGCATGGCCATACCTGGCACGGATCCTACGAGAGGCAGATTCCGGGCATCCGGATGAACTTGGCCCATTACTTCGCACGGCATCATGTCGCGGTGCAGGAGCGGCACAAGGGCGAGGTGCCCCAGGAAGTGCTGGATCGTCACGCCGACGACGAGCGCTTCCACCGCCTGCTCGGCCTCGATCACCCCTACGGGTGGGCCAGTGAAGGACCGGATCCGACGAAGATGATGGGGACGCCGACGGGCTGGTATGACTGAGGGCGGGCTCCCGTTGCGAGCGTACGCCGTTCTGCTTGACGCCCAATCGCGGCGGCGCGACGATTCCGGTGGGGCGAACATCGTCGCGCTACTGCTACGTTTGAACGCCTCCGCGCCGGAGGACGCGCACGGGACGCTGGAGCAAATGGCGCGGTGGTTGCGTCGGGAGCCCTCGACCGAGTTGGCGCGTGTCCTGGTCGACGAATTGGCGGACTGGATGTCGGTGTGCCTCGACCTTTCCCGGGAGGCGGCGGCATCGATTCGGCGCATGCTTGCGGGAGAGAAGGAGACGGAAGGCATGATGGCGTTGGCAAAACGCGCGCAAGAGTTGCGAGAGGAGGGTAGCGCCGAGGGCCAGGCCCAACTTCTCGTGTCCTTGGCCGAACGTAGGTTCGGTGAGGCAACGGCGGCGGCGCTGGCCGCGCGCTTGGAGCATGTGCGCGACGCGGACGCGTTTGTGGAGATAGGGGCTTGGGTCGCGGATTGCCACACGGGACGCGAAGTGCTGGAGCGGATCGACGGACTCGGACCGGAGGTCCCCTGACCGTCAGCCGGACTGGTCGGGAACCAAGCGAGGTTAACTCACGCATCCCCCCATCGCGCCCGCTGTTCCGCATCCAACGAAGCGCCTGCGATGTACGACTCCGCATCAAGCACCAGCGAGCGCCGCTCGTCGGCCCGATAGACCGGCCACTCCGGCAGCCCGCCCCCGTTGGGGTTGCCCGTTCTGGCGAACGCGAGCACCGTGTCCGACCACTTCCGCGCCAGACCGACGACCACCGGATCGTTCCCGTCGTGCATGACGATGCCGGGGCGGTCGGGGCGGCTGAAGGAGTTGAAGGTGAAGGCGATTTCGGCGGCGTGGGTGGCGCCGAGTGCGCCTTCCATGATCGTCGCGGGCAGATCGAAGCGGTAGAGCCAGCCGCAATCGTTGGCGGCGGTGGCGGCAAGGGTGGCGTTGATGGCGGCGCGGCGAAACAGGTCGTTCCACGTGCGTTCGAAGCGTTGGGTGGCGGAGTCTTCTGGATGCGCGGCCCCCAAGCGTTCGAGATAGGCGGTCGGGTCGGCTCCGTCGAGCGCCATGGCCGCGATCATCGGGGTCATCGCGCCGTGGCCTTCTGCGGGCACCGCCAAGGAAAGCAACGTGCCCTCGTTGGCGTTGGAACCGGCCATGTAGGGCATGCAGTCGGTGCCCTTCTCCGCGATCGCCTGGGCCGTCGAGCGGGTCACGATGGTGCCGTCCACGGCCGCGCCGAACGGCAGCGCGCTGGCCATCTGCACGTCGAGTAGCTCCGCGCCGCTCAGGGAGGCCAGCTTGTCGAGCAAGCCGTCGGCATCCACGCCGAGGTGCTCGGCCAGTTGCGCGGCGATGGGAATCGGCGGCGTCGCGACGATGGTGCCGGAGTGGGAGATCGCCTTGTGATAGAGGCCGTCGGCCGCCGGCGCGGCGATCAGGCAGTTCACCGAAGCGCCCCCGGCGGATTCGCCGAAAATCGTCACGTTGCCCGGATCGCCGCCGTAGTCGGCGATGTTCTGGCGGACCCATTCGAGCGCCAGGATCTGGTCGCCGATGCCATTGGAGGCGGAACCCTGGTAGTCATCGCCATGGTCGGAGAGGTCGAGAAAACCGGCGAACCCCAGCCGATAGTTGATGGTCACGACGACCACGTCGCCCTGGGCGGCGAGCGCCGTGCCGTTGTAGTCGTAGCCCGACCCCGAGCCGAACGCGCCGCCATGAATCCAGAACAGCACCGGGCGCCGGCCCTCATCGCAACCCGGCGTGTGGATGTTCAGGAACAGGCAGTCTTCATCGCGTGAGAATTCCGCCGGGTCGCGTTCCAGGAGTTCGGCGAAGATGCCCTCCGGTTGCGGCTGCCAGGAACGATGTCGAATCCTAGTGGCGTCGTAGGTGCCTTCCCACGGCCCCGCCATCCGCGCCGCCTTGAAGCGGCGGTCTCCGGTCGGGGGTTGTCCATAGCGGATGCCGAGGAAGATCTGGATGTCGCCGTCGACGGAGCCCTCGATGGCGCCGAGGCGTGTGTGGATCGTCGTCATGAGGAATCAGGCCTCCGGTGCTGCTCTCGGGCGCGGTGTTGACGGGCATTGTAGCGATCCATTGCGGGCCTCTGGGGCTGCCGGCCCGGCTACTCCACCGTTGTGTCGTACCGCACGCCGTCCGGTACCGGTACCGCCTGGTGGACCGTGACGCCGTGCGTGCCCTCGGTGCGCATGGAGGAATCCACCGCCACGAAGGACGTGTAGCTCGAGACGAGCTGGTGCCGCAGCGCGATGCGACGGATCGAGTCGCCGAGTTCCCCGTGGGGATCGCCCGCCGTCGCCTGCCGGTCCGTCAGGTCCGCGATGCTGAGCCGGGCCCAGACCTTCGCGATGTAGGGTGCCGCGGGACTGCCCTCGTGCGTCGCCACGGCGAGGGTACGCCGCGCGTCGCCGGCGGTGCCGGAGAGGGTTAGCGTGCCGGGCGTCCCCTCGAATCTGCCCGCGACGACCAATGGCCGGCCGACGAAGAGGTCCGGGAGCGCGCGCGGGTAGGTGTCCCGCACCTCCATCCCGCCCCAGTCGATCTCCACGTCCCTCAATGCGGGATGACTTACACGATCAAAGAAGTTGCTCATCACCTCTTGGGCGGAGTCCCGCAGCCCGAGATAGGCGGCGACGCCACGTCCCTCGCTGGCCATGCGCTCCATCAGGTAGCGGTTGACGGAACTGCCGACGCCGAAGCTGAAGATGCGCGCGTTGCCGATGTTTCGATGCACCGCCGCCAAGACGTCGGCCTCGTTGCCGATGTAGCCATCGGTCATGAACGAGACGAAGCGCAGATGCGACGGGCTCTTTCGTGCGAGGGGCAGGCCCCTCGCGCTCCCCGGCTGAGGGCTCTGCGGAAAGCCGAGGGCCGTTTCGACGCCCCGCAGCATCTCCGTGCCGCCACTGCCGTCGAGGGTGGCGAGGTAGCGGCGCGCGGCCGCCAGATTGCGCGGGGTCGCCCTGACCGGCGTCGGACCGAACTGGGAGGCACCGTCGGAGAAGCGGATGATCTGGAACGTGTCGTCGCGCCGCAGGCGGGTGAGTGCCGCGGTGACCGCCTCCTTCGCCTGCTCCAGCGGCCTCCCGTTCATGGAGCCGGAGCAGTCGATGACGAACACCATCTCCATCGGTTGCCGGGAGAGCGAGCGGGCGTCCCTGGGCGGGATGACCTGCAACGTGAAGTAGCCCTCTCCCGTCTCGGGGTCGCGGTGGGTCAACAGGTTCGACTTGATGGTCTCACCGGCGACACGGAAGTCGAGCACGAAGTCGCGGTTGGGGATGGTCGTTTCCCGTGCGAGGCGCACGACGGTGGATTCGGACCCCTGCTCCTCGACGACGATCTCATGGGTCGATTTCAGTTCCTCGATGGCGACCCCGGCGTCGAGGCGCACGGTGATGCCGAGGTCGTGACCCGACCGCTCCGTGGGTGCCAGGTACTCGACGCCCGTCGCATTCGGCGAGGTCGTCTTGCCGCCCCGCGGCAGCGCGGCGATGGGGTCGCTATGGCCGGCGGGGTTGTAGCGCGGCCCGACGACCGTCGGAAAGACGAAGGAATACCAGCCGTCCTTGTAGGCCAGGGTGTGGAAATACGTGATGTCGACCTCGATCGCCTTGCCGGGCTCGATGTTGGCCACCTTCTGCTCGAAGATGTTCGGTCGTCGTTGGACGAGCAGGCTCGCCCGATAGCCCTGGGCGCGCGCCGCTCGATAGATCTGTTCGGCCTCCTCCTTCTCCCGGAGGATGCCGCGGATCGTGCGGTCCCCGATGACCATCAGGAACTCGCTGACGGCGGCCTTCTCCGGCAGGGGGAAGAGGTAGACCGCCTCGATCTTCGTGTCGAAGGGGTTCGCGAACCGCTGGTTAACCTGGACCGTGCCGATGTAGCCGGCGATGGCGGCATCCACCGCCGTGTGCTCCAGGGGTAGCGGCACCCGTTCAACGGCTTCCGGTGCGTCGGGGGCGGTTCGACTCGCCAGCATTGCGCCGGTGCCGGGATCCGAGGCATCCCGGTGCGTTGTGCCGTACTCGGGCGGTGGCGGGGCGGCGAACTCCTCCGGCGCTTGGGCGGCTTTCGCTATGACCCAGAGCTCGGTGTCGTCGGCATCGAGCACGATGCGCTCGGGGAGTACGGCGTTGAGCGTCGGCCGGACACGCGGCAAGGGCGGCGTTCTAGATTTCCTGTGGCCCGCCGTCACCACGACTTCCTCGACGGCCTCGGGCTCGGGCGGTGGGGCAGGTTCCGGCGTGGGTACCGGCTTCTCCGGCGCGGGGACCGAGCACGAACCGACGCCGACCAGGCCGATCAGCAGCGTCGCGGCGATCAATGCGGGGCGCGTGTGTAGCGTCATGGATCTATCTCCTGTGGATCTGGCGCCCCGAGGGCAATGGATGCCGTGACCGGAACACCCTCGGCGTTGGTCGCCTTGATTAGGCGCAGCGCGAAATCGGGCTCGCCATCGAGCATCAAGTGCATCGTGGCGAGGTGCATGCGGCCCCGGGGGAGGGCCTCGTCCTCGGCTAGCGAGTAGTCCGCCAGGACGATGCGCGGGGCGTCGCCGCGCGCGAGGGCCTCCCGGTCGTAGTACGGCGCGCGCGGGAAGGCGTCGTGGCCCCCGCCCTCTATTCCCACGACCCGCATCGCACCGGCCCGGTCGGCGAGCTCGAACTGCCAGGCGGCGACCGGTTCCGGGGAATCGAAGTGGACCTCGACGGCGACGAAGCGGGGCGTGGAAGCGGCGTCCTGTGCGGCGACGTTCGCGACCGCCAACCATACCGCGAGGACCGCGAGCCAAGGCTTCGAGATACCGTTGCGTGCGGCGTCGGCGACCGAATGGGAACTCTGCGCCGTCATCGTTGCTCGTCCTGGTTCAGCGCGACCACGTGGAAGGCGAAGGCGTCGATCTGTGCTTGTGGCGCCCCCTCCCGCGCCAGGGCGAGGACATCCGCGATGTCGATCTGCCCGGAACCGTCGATGTCCCGGTAGACGGGCGCGCCGTCGCGCCCGGTGAGTAGGTTCGTCGTGAGGCCGACGGCGAACACCGCACAGGCCGCCGCGGCGAGCCAGGCGCCGACGTGCTGCGGACGCCTTGTCCGCGTGGTGCCAAAGTGCGCGCGGGTGGCGGCGGCCACGTTCCGGTCCGCCCGTGAGGTGATCATGCGTGGCGCCTGGTCGCGCCGTGCAAGCTCCTCGATCAGGCTATCGGGGAGCCGGTCGTCAGGGGTGTTCGTGTCGGTCATGTCCCGTCCTCTATCCCTATAACGCACGACGGCGGCAAAAGGTTCACTCGATGGAGAAATAGTCCTGAATGGCCGGTGAGGAGCGGAGCCGCTTGATCCCGAGGTGCAGCCGGGATTTCACGGTGCCGAGGGGAACGTCCAGCACGGTCGCGATCTCCTCCAGCGAAAGGCCGTCGACGAAGCGCAACGTGAGCACCTCCCTTTGGTGGCCGGGCAGGGCGGCGAGGATCTTGCCGAGGTCGTCCATCGCCGGCTCGGGCGTGACGCCGACATCTTCCGGAGAGATGTCGGGGTCGGCGGGGAACCGTATGGCCTTCCGTGTCGCATCGATCGCGAGGTTCTTGGCGATCGGATAGAGGAACGTCGTCAACCGGGCGGTCAACGTAACCCCGTCGCCAGTCGGTGGGAACCTGCGCAGCAGTTGCAGGAAGGTCTCCTGGAGTACGTCGAGGGCGGTGTCCGCATCGGGTGCGAAGCGCAGGGCGACCCGCAGCACGTAGTCCTTGTGTCTGTGATACAGCACATCGAAGGCCGCGCCGCTGGCGGTGGGGTCGCCGAGGTTGCAGATCCGCACGAGCGCTGCGTCGCTGCGCGGATCCCTGCTGGGTGTCCTGGCTATGGCCCGTTACCGTGTCGGAAGGGGGCTCTGGGCCATACTATCGTGACCGTTCGCTGCACCCGCCTGGAACAAGGTTCGATGTCACCTCGATTCTCGAGTCCCTCGGGCTTCCGGGCGATGCTCATCCCGGCCTTTGTCCTAATGGTCTCTACCGGGGCCGTCTGGGCGGAGGAGCGCCCATGCACCGACCCCGAGTACCGCCACGGCATCTCCTACGTGATGCCCCTGCGCTACGGGCCGGATTTCCCCCACTTCGACTACGTCAATCCCGACGCACCCAAGGCCGGCACCATGCGCGTGGCGAAGATGGGCACCTTCGACAACTACAACGGCATCGTGGAGATCGGCCGGGTCCCCGACGGCTACAGCGCCATGGATGGCTTCGTCTACGACCGGCTCTTGGAGGAGAGCCTGGACGAACATGCGAGCGCGTACGTGCGCCTCGCGGATGGCGTCGCGGTGGAACAGGACCTCCGCTGGGTCGCGTTTCGCTTGCGCGAGGGCGCGCGCTGGCACGACGGTCACCCGATTACGCGGGAGGACGTGCTCTACACCTTCGACGCCATCCGCGAACACGGCTCGGTGGAGCTACGCACGGCATTGGCCGGCCTCGACCGCATCGTCCCGTTCGGCGAACGGGAACTTTGCTTCGTCACCCGAACCGGCTTCGCACCGAACCCGATCCTGCCGTTCGTCTACGGATTCATCGGCATCCTGCCGAAACACCACTGGACGGCGCGCGACATCAGCAAGACCACGACGGTGCCGCCACCCGGCAGCGGGCCCTACCGCGTCGAGGAGGCCGTCTTCGGCCGCATCGTGACCTTCCGCCGCGTCGAGGACTACTGGGGCCGGGACCTGCCCGTCAACCGCGGCCGCTTCAACTTCGAGCGCGTGAAGTACGACTACTTTCGGGACGAGAACGCCATGCTGGAGGCCCACAAGGCGGACGTCGTGGACGTGCGCCAGGAGCTCACTGCCAAGGGCTGGGCCACGGCGTACCGGTTCCCGGCCGCGCGCCAGGGGCTATTCCGGGCGGAGCTGCGGACGGGCACGAAGGTCTCGGGCCTGTGGTGGCCCGTATTCTGGAATCTCGACAAGCAGCGCTTTCGCGACATCCGCGTGCGCGAGGCCCTGTGGCTGCTCTCGGACTTCGACTACGTCAATCGCGTCTACTTCCATGGCTTCTTCGATCCGGGGGAGAGCTTCTTCCAGAACTCCCCCATGGCGCACAGCGGCCTGCCCTCGCCACGCGAACTCGCGCTGCTCGAGCCGTGGCGCGGCCGGATTCCGGAGCGGGTGTTCACGGAGCCCTTCCGCCTGCCCCGAAGCGACGGGTACGGCCCCAACCGCGAGAACACCGCGCGCGCACTCGCGCTCTTCGACGAGGCCGGCTGGCACGTCTCCGGCGGCGCGATGGTGCACAAGGAGACCGGCGCGCCGTTCCGGATCGACTTCGTCTTCGTCCTGACGTCGAGCGGCCGCGCGATCATGCCGTTCGTCGCTCGGCTGCGACGGGTTGGCATCGCCACGACGGTGCGCGTGGTGGACGTCACGCACTGGCTCCACCGCAGCCGGAACGGGTCGTTCGACGGCACCAGCTTCAACTTCGTGCCGAGCCACATGCCCGGGCCCAGGCTCGAGGCCCGCTTCAGCAGCGCGAGCGCGGACATGGGCTATGGGACGAACTGGGGTCGGATCCGGGATCCGGCCGTGGACAGCCTGACCGAGTCCGTCAACCGCGCCCGCACCCCCGAGGATCTCTATGCCGCCACCCGGGCACTCGACCGCGTGCTGCTGTGGAACTTCTACTTCGTCGCGGGACCATCGGCGCCCGGCATGCGCCTCACCTGGTGGGACCGTTTCGGCGAGGTGGGTAGCGACGAGCTCTCCAAGGTGCCTTACGTGGATGCTTGGTGGTGGGACGAGGGGAAGGCGGCGCGGGTGCGCGCGGGGATGGCGTCGCTGGAGGACTGAAGGCGAGGGCGTGCGCTGGCCGGGCTGAGGCTGCACCCAAAGTTCCCGGCGTGCCACAATCGCTCTGCAGGAGACGCCGCGTGGAATCGGAGATGAGTGTCGAGGACTGGGCGGAGTACGCGCTCCCAGAAGGCCCGGCCGAGGTCTTCGCGCGCGCTCATCCCGTGCTGTCCGAACTCTTCGGCGCAGGCAGCTTCAGCCTTGGCGGCGGCACCGCGCTGGCGGCCGTCTGGCAACACCGGCACAGCACGGATGTGGGCCTCTTCACGGACCATGCAACGTACGCCGAACGGTTGGCCGCCGCCGGGGGGCCGGACGCCGTGGCGGCGCGGCTGCGGGATGCCCTGCGACCGCAACGTCTGGAAATTCGGTCGGGGTTCCTAAAGCTCGCCTTGCCCGATGGCGAGCTCTCCCTAATGACGCCCCCGTCGCCGCTGCCTCCGCTGCCGCCAACCGGTCGGGTCGTGAACGCCCGCGTCCCGCTCGAACGCCCGGCCACGATACTCGCCCGCAAGCTGCACGGGCGCATGATCTCGAACGGCGTGCTTGTGCTGCGCGACCTCTACGACCTTGCCGCTGCGGCGACGCTGGCGCGCGACGAGTTGCGCGCGGCGCTCGACTCCCTATCGACGGACGACAAGCGAATGCTCGCGGACGAGCTGTCGAGCCTCCCCGCGGATTGGGCGGCCACCCCCCGCAAGAGCGGTCGTCCTGTGATAGGAGCGGTCCTGCCGCCGGCGCTGGCGGCGGCACCGTCGAGTGCGGTCCTGATCGTACGGCGGCTCGTCGCGGGAGACGCTTCGCCGGACCACCGCGGGTCGTCGCCCCACCCGTTGGAGCCATAGCGATGTCCACCGAAGTCGAAGCCGTGCGCCGCGCCTACTTCCACCCGCCACCGGAGGGACCATTCCGCGATATCCCCACGCACGAGGAGCAACTTGCGGAAGGCGAGCGGAGGCTCTTCCGATTGTGCATCGACGCGGGCGGCGACCCCGTCGCGGAGGGCCTGGGCGAACATGGGGCGCTGATCGGCGGCCCGGAACGGCCGATGCGCCTGCTGACGGGCTCGCGACCGCTGGAGGACTACGCGCGGCCGCGACTCGCGCCCGCCGCCTGGTTCAACAACCCGCAGGGGCGGGCGAAGTCGGGACGGCGCGACCCGGACCACCAGCGGATGCGCGCTGCGATCGCGTCGCACATGGCCGGTACGCCCGCGGAGAGCCGCCCCACGCCGGCCCAGCTTTACCAGTCCTTTGTCACCGAGCGCCCTGACGAGATGCAGCGTTTCTGGCTGCACGCGGTGATCTCCTGCGCTTCCATCCGGGAGCTGCGGGAGATGATGTTCCACGAGGGTCTGTCGCGACACGACCTCGTTCGCGCCATCCACTCCGCGGGTGCCGTCCGGCATGGCTTGGCTCGGTGGTTGAACCAGTTCGCGTCACGGCCGCCATGAAGTGGACGGCGGTGAGAGCGTTCAGCGTGGCCCGAAGTCCTTGTAGTGGAAGCGCTGCCGCCCGATCGGGTCGAAGGACCGGCGATACGCCTTGTAGGCCGTCGGGTTGTTGGTGGCGATGGCTACCGGATGCAGACGATCTCGACGTCGAGGTCCAGCGTGCTCCAGGCGCGGTCCGAGGTAAGCGCGGGAAGGCCTTGGAGACGCGCGGTTGCCAGACACGCCCGGTCGCCCAAACCTAGGCCGTGGCGGCGTGTGGCGGGCCGGTAACGTCCGGTCTGGAGCGCGCACTGGAGGTCAAAGGGGAGGATCTCCACCCGGAGTTCGTCGAAGGTCAGGGCGATTTCCGTTTCGAGCCACCCATCCTCATTCAGGCGCGCGGCGACCTCGGCGGCGTTTACGGCCGAGGTCGCCGCACCCGTCCGCAGGGCCCGCGCAACCACGTCGGAGCCGGGTTCGACAAAGACGACGGCCAGGATGGCCGACGCGTCGAGGACGCAGGACGCCATTTCAGTCGCGTGCTGCCTCGGCGCGGCGCTCGGCGAGGAACGCGTCGACTACGCTCCCCTCGCCCCGGCGGCGGCGGGCGATGGCCCGCACTCGGGCGAGCCCGGCGTCGAGGGTTCGAAGCCTGATCCCCTCGTCATCGAGGGATACCGTCAGTTCTTCCCCATCTCGAATCTCGAGTGCCCTGCGCATGTCCACCGGGACGACGATCCGCCCGGCCCCGTCTATGCGTACACGTTGCGAGAGCACACCGGCCGTCGCCTCTTTGCCACGAAGGTCTGTCATGCCGTTTGTCAGTATATATGGTACGTAGACCGAGATATACCATAAGGTGGTCCATCATGCCACGTAGAGCGGCAGGCAACCCTGACGCCCCTAGATTGACCGGGCGGGCGCCGTTGGCGCCGTCAGCCACGATCAGGCAAGCAGCGCGAACCGCTACGTCATGGAGCGCGTCCTGACCCCCTCCAAGCTAAACGCGTACCCCTACGCCTGGGGGTTCGCACTGGTCGTCTTCGGTGTCGTGCTGCTGCTGCGCGCCTATCTCGTGATTCGTGCGGAGTACGTCCCGTCGATCTTCGGCGCATTGCTGGCGGTGGCGGGGCTCGGGTACGTCGTTAGCGAGTTGGGGCGGCTTGTTGCGCCGGGCGTGAACCTCGACTTCCTGATACTCGCCGGCTTCGCCGAGCCGGTCTTCATGGTCTGGCTGCTCGTCAAGGGCAGGCGGCTGTAATCCGGGTCTACGGAGCTAGGGAAGGTCTGAACAAGACCTTCCCTAGTGCGGCACAGGGATGTTGCCGCCAGATTCGATGGCGTAAGCCATTGAATCTGTGGAGCAAGCCGAAACCGCGCTTTTGGCTTGCGACCTGAACAAGTCCATGGACGGACTTGTTCAGAGGTTCCCTAGCCGCACAACCCGACGACGTGCCGAAGATGGGCGGATTGCCGCGCCGCTCCCAAGAGAAAGCAAGCCACTGCGGCCCGCGAGATGGAGCCACCGGGCGCCGGCGATGCGTCGACGGCGTGGCGATAGCTGGTGGCGGGGTCGTTGGTGAGGAAGCCCATTCGGGCGATGGTCCAGTCGAGGCTGGAGGAGCGGATCCGTTCTTCCATGCGACCCGCTTCCTCGACAATGTTCGAAGTGAGCCGGCGCAGGACGCGGTGGAGCAGCCGGTTGCTCGGGAACAGAAGCGCGGAGGAGGTCACCAAGAGCCGGTCGACGTCGCTTCGCTCCATGGCCGCGATGATCGAGGTTGCGGAATCGGAATAGATGGCGGAGGCGGCCTTGGTTGGCAGACGGGGACCCAGAACGGAGATCACCACGTCCCGACCGGGCAGAAGCGCCTCCAGGACCCCTGGGTCGCACACGTCCCCGACGTGGATGTCCAAACGTTCGTGGCTGACGTCGTCAAGCTTCCCCTCGGTGCGCACCAACGCGGTGACCGTGTCGCCAGCGCGCAACGCGCGCTCGAGGACCTCTCGCCCCGTCCTCCCATTGGCCCCGAGCAGAAGAACGTTCACGGCCGTGGTCCCCGAGAGCCTCGCTTCAAGCGGTCCCCCAATCCTTCCACCGCACCGGATCGGCCCACTTCTGCCCGACATCCGGATCAATCGAGCCCCTCGTAGAACCGTGCCGTCAGGCTGCCGCCGCGCTGGTCGCCGAGCATGTTCATGTCCATCTGGTTCATGACGTAGGAGATGCACGCGCGGTTCGTGTGGTCCAGCAGGATCGTCGAGCCCCCGGCGCCGCCCCAGAAGCACATCTTCACGTCCTTCGGCACGTTGTCGGTAAAGAACCCGGAGAGCCCGTATCCGATGCCGTGCTTCACGCCCAGCCCCGCCATCTCGCCCTGCTCCCGAAAGACCTGCTCGATGGTCGCGGGCGAGACCAGGTCGACGCCGAAGGCGCTCCCGCCGTTGGCAATGGCCGTCTGCGCGCGCACGACGGCGCGGGCGTTGCCGTGCCCGTTGCCGGCCGGACTCTCGGCTTGCCGCCAACCGGGACCGTTCGTGACCGGCGGCATGATGTCCGGCGTGCCGTCCTCGCGCCCGCGCATGTAGTCGGGGATCATCTCCTCGGGCATCTCCGGGATCGCCCCGCCGGCTAGCATCTCGGCCGTCCTGTCGAAATGTACCGGATCGAGCCCGATGTGGAAGTCCGCCCCGAGGGGTTCGGCGATGTTCTCGCGGAAGAAGGTGCCGAGGGACGAGCCCGTGATGCGCCGGACGACTTCGCCGACGAGGTAGCCCTGCGTGATCGCGTGGTAGCCACACTCCTTGCCCGGCGTCCACCACGGTTCCTGCCGTTCGAGCACGCCGATCACATAGTCCCAGTCATACAACTGGGCCTCGGTGAGTTTCTCGCCGAAGCCGGGCAGCCCCGCCGTGTGTCCCATGAAGTGGCGAATCTCGGTGGACCCCTTGCCGTTCTGGCCGTACTCGGGCCAGAACCTGATGACCGGGTCGTCGAAGCTCAGCTCGCCCCGGTCGAAGAGCACGAGCGCCGAGAGCGCCGTCATCGTCTTGGTGGTGGAGAAGACGCACACGATGGTGTCCTCCTCCCACGGCAGCGTTTTCGCGCCGTCGCGGTGGCCCGCCCAGATGTCGATGACGTATTCGCCCTCGATGGTCGCGGCGAAGCTCGCCCCGACATCGCCGCGCTCGGCGAAGTTGCGCTCGAACTCGTCGCGCAACGCGGCGAAGCGCTCGTCGCAGTGGCCGTGAATCTCCATTCCCGTGTCTCCTTGAGTGTTGGTCGGCGGTCAGGAACTCCCAACGTTCCTCGGCACGTCTCGAAACGGGCCCGTATCCATGCGGGGCTCCTTGGGCATGCCCAACACCCGCTCCGCGATGATGTTGCGCTGGATCTCGTCCGTCCCGCCCGCGATGGACGTGGCGGGCACCGAAACCAGAATCTCGGCGATGGTCCCGTCGCGTGGCCCGTCGTCGCCGGAGAGCATGGCATCGGCACCGGAAATCAGCGTGTGGACGCGGGCGGCGGCACGGGCGACGTGGCTGGCGGCGAGCTTGCCAAGGGAACCTTCCGGCCCCTGGGGACGGCCCTGCTCTTGTGCGGCACGCGCGCGCCGGGCGGTCCACTCCGCGGACTTCGACAGGATCAACAGCTTCGCGATCTCCTGGCGCACGACGGGATCGTCGATGCGTCCGGTCTCACGCGCTCGGGGCAACACGAGGTCCACGCGCCCCGCCCGCTGCGGGTACCACTTGTAGGGCTCCATGATGGTGGCGGTCTCGCGGGCCTCCTCCTCGTAGATGCGGCCCCGGCGCTCGCTGGCGGAGGCGTGCGTGCGCAGCCCGTCCGCCCCGCGCCGCTCGTGGGCCAGGGTCGTCATGGCGACGCGCCAGCCGTTGCCGGTCTCCGAGACTTGGTACTCCGGCGGGATTCGGGCGTCCGTGAAGAACACTTGGTTGAAGGACGCATGCCCGTTCATCTGGCGCAGCGGGCGCACCTCGACCCCCGGTTGCTCCATGTCGAGGACGAAGTAGGTGAGGCCCTGGTGCTTGGGCACGTCCCAATCCGTGCGCGCCAGCAACAGGCCGTACTGCGCGTGGTGGGCGCTCGTCGTCCAGACCTTCTGGCCGTTTACCACCCACTGTTGGCCATCGAAGTCGGCGCGGGTGGTGGCCCCGGCGAGGTCGGAACCGCTCCCGGGTTCGCTGAAGAGCTGGCACCAGGTGTCCTCGCCGGTGAGGATACGGCGCAGGAAGCGCTCCTTGTGGAAGTCGTTGCCGTGTTCGAGCAGCGTGGCGGCGGCCAACAACCGGATGCCCGCCTTGGCGACCCCGACGGCGCCGAACGCCGCGAACTCCTCGTCGATGGCCTGGGAGAGCGGGACCGGCAGCCCCATGCCATGCCATTCCTTGGGCCAATGCGGCACGCCCCAACCGGCATCGGCCAACATGTTGCGCCACTCGACCAGGGGGCGTTCGGGATCCCAGTGGGTTTCCAGCCATTGGCGTACGTCGGCGCGGAGTTGGGCTTCGTCTCGTTCGCTCATCGCGTACCTCCCCGCCAATGCCGCATCATCCGCTCCCGATGGTACGCGGCGTCCCCGAACATCGCTTCGGAGCTCTTGGCGCGCTTGAACCACAGGTGCGTGTCGTTGTCCCAGGTGAAGCCGATGCCGCCGTGCAGCTGGATGCAGTCGGCGGCGGTCCGCAGGTAGGCGTCGGATGCCGCCGCCTTCGCGAGCGAGGCCAGCGCGGGCGCCTCGGGATCGCCGTCGGCCACCGCGGACGCCGCTTGGTAGGCGGCGGATTTCGCGAGTTCCACGTCGAGGAGCATGTCCGCGCATTTGTGCTTCACTGCTTGGAAGGAGCCGATCTGGCGGCCGAACTGCATGCGGAGCTTCGTGTACTCGACGGCGGAGTCGAGCATCTGTTGTGCGCCGCCGACCATCTCGTTGGCGAGGGCGGTGATGGCCTCGATGCGGATGCGCCGCAGCGCCTGGGCTCCGCCGCTGGGCTCTGCCAGGGGTGTGGCCGGGACGTTGCGGAAGGTGAGGCGTGCCTGTTTGCGCGTTGGATCGACCGTGCGGAGCAAGTGCCGCCCAAGACCTGGGGCATCACCTTCGACCGTGAAGAACGAGATGCCATCCTCGCCGGTCGAGCCGGGCAGGCGGGCGGCGACTACGAGGAAGTCCGCGCTGTGCCCGTCGATGACGAAACTCTTCTCGCCATCGACGCGCCAGATGGCCCCGTTGCGGGTCGCCGTGGTCTCGATCCCGCTTGGATCCCAGCTTCCATGCGGTTCGGTGATCGCCAGGGCACCGCGTCGCTCGCCGGTGGCGAGGGCCGACAACAGATCGGCCTTCCGGGATTCGTCTCCGGCGTGCAGGATCGCTCCGGCCGCGAGTACGGAGGACGAGAAATACGGTGCGCACAGCAACGCCCGGCCCATCTCCTCGCAGACGATGCCGAGTTCGACGAAGGAGAATCCCTGGCCTCCGAAGGCTTCTGGTACGTGGACGGCGGAGAGGCCAAGCTCTTGGTTCAGCCGGTCCCAGACCGCCGCGTCAAAACCCGCATCCGTCTCCATGAGACGGCGGACCTCCGCGGCCGGAGACGTGTCGCGCAGGAAGCGGGCGACGATGTCCCGGAACTGCTCCTGCTCTTCGGTGAATGCGAAGGCCATGACGTTGCCCTACCGAGTCCTGCGGACCTTGACGCGATGCCCGGTCCGCTCGCTCGACAGGCTGTAGGAGCCGAACGCCCCGCGCGCGATCACCACGGCGTCGCCCACCCGGTAACGGGCCCGCGGCTTCACTTCGTTCTCGCGCCACACCTGGCCGTCCTCCAGGGTGAGCGAGTGGTTGCCGCGCGCGAGCTTGACGACCTTCACCACCTGTCCGGTGATCGACTGGAGTTCGGGGGGCTTCTCCACGGGTTCCGGTGCGTCCCGGCCGAACAGGTTGCGTAGCCGGCCGAGACCGCGCTGGACGACGTTGCCGTCTTCGCCGGTTGCGTGCGCGACGGGCGCGACGTTTTGGGCCGGCGCGGGACTCGGAGCACGCGGTGCGTCCGCCGTCGTGGGTGGTGCCGGGGTAGCTTCGGGCTCTACGGCTGCGGACGCTCGGGGCGAGGTCGCCGGCAGTGGAATGCCGTCGTAACAGGCGAGCCGCCGCGCGTCATCCGCGATGTTGCGGCAGGCTTCGAGTGCGCCGCGCTCGGAGTTTGCCCCCGCGAGCGTCGTCGCGACGAGCAGTAGCGTCGCCGCAGCACCGCGGCACCAGATTTGGAGCGCTCGGAACGAAACTCCCATGCGGCGAAAGATGCGAGAGAACGGGCCGGGCGTCAAATCAGCTAGGATGACGTTTCATCGACTAGGAGCACCGACATGGCAGACACCCCGACACCCGCCTACCTCGTAGTGTGCGGCACCACGATCGGCGAGATGGACCCCCGCTACGGCGAACATGCGGCCGGCGTCGCGGAGAAGGCGGAACTGGCGCCGATCGCCGGAGGTGCGGTCGGCACGAAAGTCGAAGTGCTGGAAGGCGAGTTGCCGGCGGGCGAAACCCTCCTCGCCGTGGAGCGGTGCGCGTCCGTGCAGGCGGCCAAGGACTTCTACTACTCGCCGGAGTACCAGAAGGCCATCGAGTTCCGCAAGAACAGCATCAAGATCCACTTCATCGCCGTGGCGGAGACCATCACGGAGGAGGAGATCGAAGCGGCGCGGGCGGCGGCGGAAGCTGCGGGGTAACGCCGTCGGCGGCGCCCGCGCCTTCGAGTCGTTCGGGCGGCGTTGCGGATGGTATCGGGTGCCGTGGCCGGCCTGTCGGCGACGTCACATTCCCCAAACCGTGATGGTCCGTTGCGCCGCCGTTTCCTCCCGCTGAAAGACCTTGTCGTCCCAAGGCTTGTCGGCGGTGCGGTCGAACACGACGAGGTGGCCCTCGGTAGCGTCGCATCGGTCCATGTAGGCGAGCGTCTGCCTGACGCCTTCGCGGATGGTGCGCTCCAAACCGCCGTGTAGCACCTTGCACTCGATCACGGAGCGCGTCTCGGCGGCGTCATTGGCTGACGGCCAAATCACGAGCAGGTCCGTACGCAAGCGACCGAGGCCGTACTCCCGTTCGATCCGCCCGCCGCCGTTCACGATGCGCTGCAGGAATGCCTGCAACAACAGTTGCGGTCCCGCTTCCCGGTAGTTGAACCGCTCGACCCAATGTTCCGAGTGCTGGCGGAAGAACGTCTGGAAGGCGAGCAGCAGGTCGGTGAGTAGGAGCTGGCCGTCAGCGTCGACGTACCAAGCTTGGTCTTGGGTCAGGGTGGCCTGGGTGGTGTAGGTGAGACTGCGGGGGATGACTTCGCGATAGATCGGATTGGCAATGGCCAGGGGGTCGTCCTGCCCGATCAAGCCCAGGTCGCGGACGTACTTGAGGTCGTCCTCGGGTATCGGGCTCGGATAGTCGGTGCCGGCGAGCAACGGCTCGACGACGCGGCGCACGCGGTCCTCTTCCAGCTTGTGGACGAGCTGGTCGAGATGCACCACCCGACGTGCGATGAGCCGCTCGCGTGCTTCGTGGATGGCGTCCACGGTGATCGGGCGTGCGTGATCGCGCCCGGCCTTGCTCTCGAAGCAGGCATCGTATGCCAACGCGTTCACGAGCCACGGCTGGCCGCGGGTGGCGCTCCAGATCTCCTCCCTCGCATCGTCGGTCCAACGCTGGCCCGTTTCTTCCGTGTGCTGCATCAGGAGGGCGTCCAGCTCCGCTGCGGTGAAGTTCCCAAGACGTAGTGATCGTGCGCTGATGTTGAACGCGCTGCCGCCGAGCACCAACGCATTCTCGTCCGACGACCGGATGCGGTAGTCCCGCACGTCCCGGACGCCACACAGCACGATGCTCTGCGGGAATCCCCGTGGTCGCCGCGCATAGCCGCCGCGCAACTGTCGCAGGACCGCCAACAGCGTGTCGCCGACTAGGGAATCGATTTCGTCGATGAGTAGCACCAACGGTTGCGATGCCGCGCCGGCCCAAAGACTCAACGCCTCCCCGAGCGCGGCGTGCGGACCGGCTTTCTCTAGGATGGCCGGCCACGCCCCGTCGAGAAAGGTGTCTCCCAGGAGCCGCGCCTCAAGCGCGAGTTGGGTGAGGATCGTGCGTATGGCCGCGGCCACGTCCTCGCGGGCGGACTGGGCGACCTCCACGTTCACGTAGACGCAGCGACACTCGCCGTCGGCGCGGAGCCTGTCGGCGAGTGCGAGTAGGACGGAGGTTTTGCCCGTCTGCCGCGGAGCGTGCAGGACAAAGTACCGTCTGCGCTCGACGAGGGTCAGGACCTCCTCCAAGTCGACGCGTTCGAGAGGCGGGAGCAGGTAGTGCTGGTCCGCCACCACGGGGCCTTCCGTGTTGAAGAAGCGTGCCGGGGTCATGTCGGTAGTATCGCATCGGCGCGTGAGGCGTCGAACGCGGACTGCGTGATGGGATGGAACCTCGCGCGGAGCGGCTATCGCGACCGGACCGTTCCTCGGCGTCGATGGGCTTGGCCGTCGCTGAAGTCGAACGCTACCCAAACACCCGTGCCACGTCCTCCATCGCCGCATCCGCCCGCTGCGCCGCTTCGTCGATGAACGCCTCGTCCATCACCGTCGACAACGCGATCATCCCCCGGCCCGCGATCATCATGCCGTGGTTGAGCGCGGCGAGGTGGAACCCGGCGCTGAGGTCGCCGTCCTTGCTCAGGATGGTGTTCGGTGGGGCCTCCTCCTGGAAGAAGATCTGGATCAGGGAACCTTGGTGCCTAAGGCAGAACGGCAATCCGTGTTGCCCCGCGCTGCGCGTCAAGGAGTCCGCGAGACGCTTCGCGAGCGCGTCCATCCGGTCGATGCGCTCCGCGGTGAGTTCCCGAACGGAGACGAGACCGGCCGCCATCGTGACGGGATTGGCGTTGTAGGTGCCGGAGTGGAAGCCGCGCGGTTTGGCGGGGTCGAAGATGCCCATGTATTCGTTCTTGCCGCCGACCGCGCCGACCGGGAAGCCGCCGCCGATCAGCTTGCCGAGCATCGTGAGGTCCGGTTCGACGCCGGCGAGGGCCTGCGCGCCACCGGTGGCGAGCCGATAGGAGATGACCTCGTCGAAGACGAGCAGGGCGCCGGCGGCGTGGGTGGCGTCGCGCACGCGGGCGAGAAATTCGGGCGTCGCCGTCACCACGCCCCCGCCACCCATCACTGGCTCGACGACCACCGCCGCGATCTCCGAACCGTGTTTGGCGAGGACGGCCTCGAAGTCGTCGGCGTCGTTGAACGTGGCGAGGTAGGTGTGGTCGTGGGCGTGGTCGTTATAGAGCATCGGAAAAGACCCGACCTCGAACTCCATCAGGCTGCCGTGATAGCCGTAGCGGGCCATCAGCACGTTCGTGCGCCCGGTGATCGTGCGCGCGATCTGGAGTGCGAGCATCCCCGCTTCGGTGCCCGAGTTGGTGAAGCGGACGCTGTCGAACGATTCGACGCGGTCGATCAGGGCCTCGGCGAGCTCGGTCTGCCAGACGTTGTTCGCGACCCACGCGGTGCCGCGCCCAACCTGTTGCGTCGCGGCCTCGACGATGGGCGGGTACGCGTGGCCGTGTACCAGCGACGTGAAGTTGTTGATGAGGTCCAGGTACTCGCGCCCGTCGATGTCGACGAGCTTCGGGCCCACGCCGTGATCGATGGTCAGCGGGTAGGGGCCGTGGTTCGCGGCGCCTCGGGAGTTGCCGCCCAGGACGGCCGCCCCGGCGCGACGGTGCGCCGCCGCGCTCTTCGGCGTGTTCTTCTCGTACGCCGTCTGGATGCTGTTCATGTCTGGGTCTCCGTCAGGAACCGGGAAAGCGGGGCGCGAGGCTCGGGTCGCCGGGATAGAGCAGCCTGATGCCGTCGATCAACGTCGGCAGGCCGACGGAAATATGGGATTCGCCTTCGTACTCGCGGTTGTGGAGGGTGAACCCCTCGTACTCCCGCCCCGCCAAGCGCGCCCGGAGCTTGTCGTACGCGACGGCGATGTAGCGCAGGCCCTCCGAGTAGGACGTGCGTTCCAGCGCGCCGCAGGTCAGGTAGGCGCTCGCGTTCAGCGTCTGCCCCGCGTCCCAGCACCGTTGCTCGAGATCGAGCACGAAGTCGTCCGGAAAGACATTCCCCGGACTTCCGATGATGTAGCGGTCGAAGAGCGGGAAGCGGCTGAAGAGCGCGTAGGACGAGAGCAGGCCGCCGTAGGAGTGCCCGAAGAGTCCCGCCGGAACGTCGAGCACTGGGAAGTGCTCTTGGATGACCGGATGGAGTTCCTCCGCGATGAACCGCAGGAAGGTGTCGGCCTGGCCGTGGACCGCGTCGCCGACCACCTGCCGCGCCTCCTCCGGCACGGGCGTGCCCGGCGGCGTGAGGTCCCGAGCCCGGGTGACGATCCAGTCCTGCAGTCCCCGCCCGTATCCGATGCCGACCACGACGATGGGCTCAAGGGGCAGGTCGGAATCGAGGGCGCGCGACATCTGGCCGCCCACGGCCGCGTAGGCCACCGGGAAAGTCAGGTCCGCATCCGTGACGTAGAGGACGCGGAAGGCGTCGGGCAGGTTCGGGATCTCCAAGCCCGCGAACGCGGAGAGGTCGGGCACGGCAACGGAGATCTCGAACGTGTCTCCCACGAGAGTGGAGGCCAAGTGGAAGCGAACGGCGCCGGGCAGCCCGTCCAGACTCTTCGTTTCGATGCTCATGATTTGGACAAGCTCGATGGGGACGTTCGCGGCCCATAATACGATAGCGGGGACGCGCGATTCCGCCGCACGACACCGGCGTGGAGGCTTTATGCGAGCGGCCCTTGTGGTCGGAGCGACTTCGGACATCGGCAGGGCGATAGCGCGGCGACTCTCCGACGAGGTCGGGTGCCTGCAGCTTGCCGGACGGGATGTGGACCGGCTGGAGCAGGAGGCCGAGAACCTCTCGGGCGGTGGCGCCGAGAGGGTCTCCGTGCATCGCTGCGACGTGCTTGCGGACGATGGCGGGGCCTCCTTGCTCGACGCGCTCGATCCGCTCCCCGACCTCGCCGTCTGCGTCGTCGGGGGCGCGGGGGACCAGCGGGAAGCCGAGCGGGACCCACGCGTGGGCGAGGCTACGATGCGCACGAACTATTTGGGCCCCGCCCTGCTGCTCGGCGCCTTGGCGGAACGATTCGCGGCCCGTGGCTCGGGTGTGATTGTCGGCATCGGCTCCGTGTCGGGGGAGCGTGGGCGACGCTCGAACTACGTCTACGGTTCGGCCAAGGCCGGGTTCACGGCTTTCCTCTCGGGACTTCGGCACCGCCTTGCGGACAGCGGCGTACACGTCGTGACGGTGAAGCCGGGATGGGTCCGCTCGGGAAACGACCAAGGGGGGCGTCGGGTGCCGTGGCTGACGGCGGAACCGGACGACGTCGCCGAAGCGGTGTGGCGTGCGGTGCGGGCACGCAGGAACGTCGTCTACGTGCGCGGGCGGTGGCGCGTCGTCATGGCCTTGGTGCGGGCGATTCCCGAACCGCTGTTCAAGCGGCTGCCTCTGTGAGCCTTGATTTCGGCAACCCTCGGCGTTCTACAATAGGCGGTTCCACCGAGCATTGTAGGAAGCTACTCGAATGGCCGAAGCGATTGCCGACCACGCCGAACTGGGGTTCGATCCCGACGCCCTGCGAGACAAGTACCGGACGGAACGCGACAAGCGCATCCGGAGGGACGGAAACGAGCAGTACATCGAGGTCAAGGACACCTTCGCGCACTTCGTGGAGGATCCGTACGTCGAGTCCTTCGAGCGGGAACCGCTGACGGACGATACCGACGTCGTCGTCATCGGCGGCGGCTTCGGCGGCTTGCTGGCCGGCGCACGGCTGCGCGAGGCGGGCGTTCAGGACATCCGCGTCATCGAGAAGGGCGGCGACTTCGGCGGCACCTGGTACTGGAACCGCTATCCCGGTGCCCAGTGCGACATCGAGTCCTACATCTACCTGCCGCTGGTCGAGGAACTCGGCTACGTTCCCAAGGAGAAGTACAGCTTCGCACCGGAAATCCTCCAGCATGCCGAGGCCATCGGCCGCAAGTACGACCTCTACGCCAACGCCTGCTTCCAGACCGAGGTCACCCACATGGAGTGGGACGAGGAGGCCCTGCGCTGGGTGCTCCACACGAACCGTGGCGACCGCATGACGGCGCGCTTCGTGGTGATGTCGAACGGGCCGCTCAACCGGCCGAAGCTCCCCGGCATCGAGGGGATCGAGTCCTACCAGGGCCACTCCTTCCACACCAGCCGCTGGGACTACCACTACACGGGCGGCGATTCGAACGGGAACCTGCACAAGCTGACGGACAAGCGCGTCGGCATCATCGGCACCGGTGCGACCGCCGTGCAGTGCGTGCCGCATCTCGGCGAGACGGCGAAGGAGCTCTACGTGTTCCAACGCACCCCGTCGTCCATCGACGTGCGCGGCAACAAACCGACCGATCCCGACTGGGCGAAGTCGCTCACGCCCGGATGGCAGCAGCACCGGATGACGAACTTCAACGTGCTCGTCACAGGCGGCCAGCAGGAGGAAGACCTCGTCAACGACGGCTGGACGGACATCATCCGCAACCTCGCCGTCATCGCCGCGACCCGGGGAGCGAAGGACACGGACGACCCGGCCGCGATGGCCGAGCGGGTGGAACTCGCGGACTTCAAGAAGATGGAGCAGATTCGCTCACGGGTCGACGAGATGGTCGAGGACTCCGAGACTGCGGACGCACTGAAGCCCTGGTACCGGCAATTCTGCAAGCGCCCCTGCTTCCATGACGACTACCTCGCGACGTTCAACCGGCCGAACGTCACCTTGGTCGACACGAAGGGACAGGGCGTGGACCGCATCACGGAGAAGGGCATCGTGGCGAACGGCTTCGAATACGAACTCGATTGCATCATCTTCGCGACCGGCTTCGAGGTGGGCACGGCCTACACGCGCCGGGCCGGCTACGACATCACGGGCAAGGGCGGCCGGACGCTCTCGGACAAGTGGGCGAACGGGCTACGCACTTTGCACGGATTCCAGACCAACGGCTTCCCGAACTGCTTCTTCATGGGCGTGACCCAGGGCGGCTTCACCGCGAACTTCCCGCACATGCTGAACGAGCAGAGCCTGCACATCGCCTACATGGTCTCCCAGGTGATGGACAGCAACGCCAACTGCCTGGAGACGTCGGTTGCGGGCGAGGATGAGTGGGTGGACACCATCAAGCGGATGTCGATGTTCAACCAGAAGTTCCTGGAGGAATGCACCCCAGGCTACTACAACAACGAGGGACAACCGGGCGTGGGGAATTCCCTGATCGGCAGCGCTTATGGGGGCGGCCCCGAAGCGTTCTTCCAGATCCTGCGGGACTGGCGTGCGGAAGGCACGATGCAAGGGGTCGAGCTCTCGTAGAGAGCCCGGCCGACCCCGCGCCGCCAGCACGGGCGGCGTCGGGGCGCTCTTGTGGGCCGTCGGCGTCGTGTTGGCCGCGTCCGCCTTCGGCTACGAGACGGACCCGTACACCAAGCGCCACCTCGACATCGCCGACAGCACGGCGGTGCTCGACCGGGAGGTGAACGCGGCCCTCGACCAGATCGTGGCGTCCTGGAAGGGCGGCGAGGACGAGTGGCGCTTCATCAGGGCGATGCACCGCAAGCTCGGCGGCCCCTGGCCGATCGACCGCCTCGAGCGATGGGCGATGCGTTCCGACGAAGTGGAGCGCCTTCCGGTCACCCGCCGCGAATCGCTATACGGCCAACTCTCCGTGCGCGCCACGCGCACGGCCCGGTTCTTCGGCCTCGGACCCAACATCAAGGTCAACGGCGTGCTCATCGGCACGGACAAGATCGGGCACTTCTTCTCGCAGGGACGCAAGTTCTACCGCCGCTACCTGCGCAGCGGCGACGAGGCCAAGGCCGCGCGCCGCGCCGTCATGACCGAGCATCTGCTCTTCGGGCGTCTCCTGACCGGCAGCTTCTCGAACGCCGATCTGGTCGCCAACTACGAGGGCTATCGGTTCCATCGAGGCTTGTTCCACGACGGTGCGGTGGGCCGCCGTCCGGCGCTGATGGCTTGGCGGAACGGCCGCCCGGAACGCATGCGGGACTTCACCTGGGCCGACCACGTCAACGACTTCTGGGACGAGGCCCTGAACCCGAACGCGTATTCCCGGACGATGGGACGCCACATGGCGAGGTGGCTGTTGGGGCACTGCGAGGTGTATCGGGCGTATCCCGAGCGCTTCGCGGTGCGCGATGCGGACGGGCTGTTCGAGCGCTACCAGCACATCGGGCTGATTGACACGCGGGAGCTACGGCCCGAGGTGTTCTTTCCGCGGCACTGTGGCTTTGTCGCGGAGGGGGGCGCGTCGCCGGCGTTGGGGTCTGCGGTTGCGGGGCGGGCGCCTTAGAGCTACGGGCCGACGCTGCACTCGCCGCTCGCGGTGGGCGCCCAAGCAGGTGGTCACCGTGTGCCCTCGCAGGCAGAAGACGATGCCGTTGGTGGTGATCTTGCACTTGGCGCCACCACCAAACTCCACTAAGCGTCTCGCACCCTGCGAGTCGAGGGTCCGAACGATCACTTGGCGGACGCCTTCCAAATCCCATCCCAGTACGCGTTCCAGATATCGGACGAGCGCGTGGTCGGTTATCTTGATCATGGCGAGCCTTCGCTTGTGTCTAAACCGTGGAGCGATTCCTCCGTCAACGGCTCGACCTTCTCATCTTCTTCCGTTTGTCCCGACCTGTCGGGACCGTCGTTAGCCTTGTCCAGCCTGACCTTCTTGGACATCTCCTCTAACCAGGACTCCCGCCGCTCGAGCTCTTGCCGCACCTCGTCGCTCAAATGGTCTTCAAGCCATTTGACACGCGATTCCACCGCCTCTGTTTCGAACAGCGTGCGAGGCATCTTGGATAGCTGGGCGTCGCCGAACGCCAAGGCCCAGCGGGCGTGCTTCGATCCGGCCGTGAGCTCCGTCAACTCGGCCCCACAGACTTGATACGGTTCTGCGCCCCAGATTTCGTCCGGCAAGTCCAATCCGACGACGGATTCCGACTCCGTCGGCCAAAAGTCGACGATCCCCTGCACGGCAAGATCATCGGCCAGTTTGCATAGGTAGTCGGAGAACGGAGTTACTTCGTCGAGGTCGCCCCCGAAGTTCATCCGGGCCCAATCGTCGTCACGGACTTGGCGACCGAGCAGATCCGCGGACTCGATGGACTCGCTTTCCAAGGCTACGCCGTAGTCGACATCGACGAGATAGTGCGTGAAATAGAGTTGGCTCCCTCCGTCGCTGAGTTCGCGTAGTCGCCTTGCGGCCTCTTCCGCTTCATCGAGCCTCTTGCGTCGCCATGCGAGGCAGCCCTCGGCGAGTAGCGCGAACAGGAGTGGGGCGAGTTGGATGATCTGAGCCCGGGTCGGACCATATCGGAGGCTAATCAGGTCATAGGCGAGTCGAAGCTGGGTAGACATGCCGACGGAAGTCCGCATGGGTTCGATGCCTGTGTTCGGCTCGGATGGCGCCTTGGCTGTGAGCTTGGAGAGCGTCTCTTGGTCAGTGCCAAGAGCCTTGGCCAAGTCCTCCGCCTTGGTGGACTCGATCATCTTGGCGGAGGACTCAAGTCCGGCTATCAGGCGCTCCCGTAGGCCGGACTCTTCGGCCAGCTTGGCGCGAGTCATTCCCTGCTGTTCTCGAAGTGCGCGCAGGACCTGGGGGTGAACGCCCGAACCGGTCGAGTCCTCGTCGAGGCCATCGGGAAGAGGGGCCTCCCCGGTCACTACGTCGGGTGTCAGGTCGAACGCTTTGGCCAATCGGTGCAAGTTGACTTCTCGAACTCCGTAAGGGCCATCGCTCGCCTCTATGCGGGCGATCGTGCGCACAGAGACCTTCGAGGCTGCATGCAACGCTTGGCGAGACAGGCCCTTCAGCTTACGAAGCTGGATCAGGCGTTTCGGATCGATGTAGGGCATGCGTTTGCCTCCCGCGTCTGTCTGAGCCGCAACTTTATGTCCTGTAAATTGTGCGAAGCAATAGACAAAGGCATGCCAATTTGGATTCCACAGTGAAGAGTTATGTCCTGAACTGGCAAGTAGGCCCAATGGACGCGAGCACCGCAGCGGACTTGTCCACCTCGTGGACGGCGCGTGCAGCCTCGTGGTGGCGCGACCATCCGGATGGCGAAACGGCTTGTGCGGGCCGCGCTGGCGAACATCCGTGAGGCCCAAAGCGACCAGAATCGAGATGAGCCGGCTTGGGTGGCGTCGCGCGGGCGGCGCTTGTCGCCGCACCGGGCACGAGGATGGACGATCATCGTGGCACGGTAGGATCCGTCGGGCGTGTGCTACGCTTGATTGGCCACGAGACGAGATGGAGGACGTTGTGGCAGAACAGATCATCGTGTCGGTCGATACCGACGTTGCCAACTCCTACCGTTCCGCTTCAAACAGCGACCGTCGCAAGCTGGACGCGCTCGTCAATCTCCGCCTGCGCGAGGCGACCGAGTCGCGCAGGTCACTCCAACAGGTCATGCGTGAGGTCGGCCGGAACGCGCGGCGGCGCGGCCCTCATGCCCGATATCCTGAAGTCGATTCTCGATGACGCGTGAACTGCCCTCTTGCTGCTAGGCAACTTCCCGCATGGGACGAGTCAGCGGTTCCGGAAGGGTCCGCTCGGATTGTTCCAATTCCGTCAGCACTTCATCGACGACGGTACAAAGCTCGTCATAGAGGCGTACGGGGTCAGAGCCGTGAATCCCGGTGATGACGTCCGGGCAGCGCCCTAGGTAGACGTCATCCTGATCGCTCCATTCAATCCACTTGTGGTATCGGTCGCTCGGTCTCACTTGTCTACCTCCTGGACGGCGCGTCCAACCTGCTGCTCCTGATATGGCTTCGCGTCGTCACCAAGCCTGCCGCTCACCGTCACTGCGCCCCGAAAACCGGGATGCATGAACTTCCGGTGAGAGCCCTTGCCTCCGGCCTTGACCTCCACGAACCCTGCCGTTCGCAGGTCATCGAGTAGCTGCCGTACCTTGCGCGGCATGATGGCTCGCACGCGTTCCCGCCTAGGTGCTGAGACTATCGTATTGTCGTGCGTCTAGCAGCGGCAAACGCGCTTCGGCAGGCCCTAACGCCCGATCACGATCAACTCCGCCCCCTCCTCCACCCGCTCCCCCACGGCCACGTTCACCGCACTCACCTTCCCGTTCCCGGGCGCCGCGATGTTGTGCTCCATCTTCATCGCTTCGAGCACGACGAGCGTCTGTCCCGCCTTCACTCGGTCCCCGACGGCAACGGATACCCCCACCACGTTGCCGGGCATCGGCGCGGTGACCTTCCCCCCGGCACTCGCGACGCTGCGGAAGTCCCCCGCGTCGAGTACGCGCATCTGGAGGCGTTCGGTTGCTCCGTCCTTGACGACGAACACGTCGCTCCCGATCCGGTGGACGGCCGCGGAGAGGCGCACGTTGCCGACCATGGCGTGTAGATGTTCGTCCGCGAAGACGACGTTGCGGGCCTCGAAGGCGCCGTCGGGTGTCTCGACGTGGTACGCGTCGTCGGTGTGCGTGACATCGACGTCCAGCCGCTTGCGTCCCCGGCGGATAGTGAACCGCTGTTCGCGGGGGAGATTGGTCTGGAACCCGTCGGCGGTGTCCCAGGGTCCGGCGTCGCGAACGCCGGCGACCAAGGCCAGCGCCGCCGCCAACACGCTCAAGGGCTCGTCGCCGGGCGTGAGCGCGTCGGCCTCGTCCTCGGCGAGGCTCGTGGTGTAGGTGCCGTCGAGGAAACGTTCGTGGGCCAACACGTTGCGCAGGTACGGCACGTTGTGTTCGACGCCCACGATCTCCGTCTGCCGCAGTGCTTCGCGCAACGCGACCACGGCTGCCGAGCGGTCCGCCCCGTGGGCGATGACCTTCGCCATCATCGGGTCATAGTGGACGGAAATCTCGGCCCCGGTCTCGACGCCGGTATCCACGCGCACGGTGTGCGGCCACGCCACCCGGTGTAGCTTCCCGGTGGACGGCAGGAAGTTCCGGCGCACGTTCTCCGAGTAGACCCGCGCCTCGATGGCATGTCCCCGAATGGCGAGATCGTCCTGTCCGAATGGCAGCGCCTCCCCGCTCGCGACCCGCAGCTGCAACTCCACGAGATCGAGCCCCAGGATGGCCTCCGTCACCGGATGCTCCACCTGGAGCCGCGTGTTCATCTCCATGAAGTAGAACTCCCCGGCTTCCGAGATGAACTCGACCGTTCCCGCGCCGACGTAGTCGATGGCACGGGCGGCGCGGACGGCGGCCTCGCCCATGCGCTTCCGCAGTTCGGGATCGACCGTCGGCGCCGGCGCTTCCTCCACCACCTTCTGGTGCCGCCGCTGCACCGAGCAGTCCCGCTCGAAGAGGTACAGCGTGTTGCCGTGGGTGTCGGCCAACACCTGCACCTCGATATGCTTCGGGCTCGTCAGGAAGCGTTCGAGCAGCACGCGGTCGTCCCCGAAGGCGCTGCGGGCCTCGCGGCGGGCACCTTCGAGCGCGGCGGCGAATTCGTCTGCTTCCGTCACGAGGCGCATGCCCTTGCCGCCCCCGCCGGCCGACGCCTTGATGAGCAACGGGAAACCGACCGACTGCGCCTGTTCGGCGAGGGCGGCGGCGTCCTGATCGTCGCCGAGATAGCCGGGCACGACCGGGGTGCCGGCGTCCGCGACGAGTTGTTTCGCCTCGATCTTCGAGCCCATCGCCCGGATGGCGTGGGGCGAAGGCCCGACGAAGATGCAGCCCGCGTCCCCACAAGCTGCCGCGAACTCCGCGTTCTCCGAGAGGAAGCCGTAGCCGGGGTGTACGGCGTCCGCCCCGGTCGCCGCGACCGCGCCGAGGACCGCCTCGATGCCGAGATAGCTCTGGGTCGCCGGCGCTGGTCCGATGCGGATCGCCTCGTCGGCTTGCCGTACGTGCGGGGCGCGCGCGTCCGCGTCGGAGTACACCGCGACCGTTTCGATCCCCATGCGCCGCGCGGTGCGGATGACGCGGCAGGCGATCTCGCCGCGGTTTGCGACCAGGAGGGTGCGGATCATCGTGGCAGCTCGCGCGCTACATCCGGAAGATGCCGAACCGGCTCGGCTCGACGTCGAGTTCGCGGGTCGCCATGGTGAGGGCCAGGCCGACGACGCGGCGCGTGTCGACGGGATCGATGACGCCGTCGTCCCACAGGCGCGCGCTCGCGAAGTACGGATGGCCCTCGTGTTCGTACTGCTCGCGGATACCGTCCATGAAGGCACCGCGCTCCTCGTCGGGCCATTCCTGCCCCCGTGCCGCCATGCCGTCGCCGCGCACGGTGGCGAGGACGTGGGCCGCCTGTTCGCCGCCCATCACGGAGATGCGTGCGTTCGGCCACGTCCACAGCATGCGGGCGCCGTAGGCCCGGCCGCACATGGCGTAGTTGCCCGCGCCGAACGAACCGCCGATGACCACCGTGAACTTCGGCACCTTGGCGCACGCGACCGCGGTGACCATCTTCGCGCCGTCCTTCGCGATCCCCTGGTTCTCGTACTTCTGCCCGACCATGAAGCCGGTGATGTTCTGCAGGAAGAGCAGGGGCACGCCGCGGCGGTCCGCGAGCTGGATGAAGTGCGCACCCTTGAGGGCGGATTCGGAGAAGAGGATGCCGTTGTTCGCGAGGATGCCGACCGGAACGCCGAAGATGCGGGCGAAGCCGCATACGAGGGTGTCGCCGTAGAGTTGCTTGAACTCGTGGAAGTCCGAGCCGTCCACCAGCCGGGCGATCACCTCCCGCACGTCGTAGGGGGTGCGGGTGTCGCTGGGTAGCACGCCGTAGAGCTCTTCGGCGGCGTATGCGGGTTCGCGGGCGTCCGCGACATCAACGGTGCGGCGGTAGCGCACGTGACTCGCCGCGACGGCCTCCCGGGCGAGCGCCAGGGCGTGCTCGTCGTTCTCGGCGAGATAGTCCGTGACGCCGGAGATGCGCGAGTGGACCTCGCCGCCGCCCAAGCTCTCCGCGTCGACTTCCTCGCCGGTGGCGGCCTTCACCAAGGGCGGCCCCCCGAGGAAGATCGTGCCCTGGTTGCGCACGATGATCGCCACGTCGCACATGGCCGGGACGTACGCCCCGCCCGCCGTACACGAGCCCATGACCACGGCCAGTTGCGGGATGCCGGCGGCGGAGAGGTTCGCCTGGTTGTAGAAGATGCGGCCGAAGTGGTCCTTGTCCGGGAAGACGCCGGATTGCATCGGCAGGAACGCCCCGCCGGAGTCCACGAGATAGATGCACGGCAATCCGTTCTCGAGGGCGATCTCCTGGGCGCGCAGGTGCTTCTTCACCGTGATCGGATAGTACGTGCCGCCCTTCACCGTTGCGTCGTTGGCGACGACCACGCACTCCGTCCCCGACACCCGGCCGATGCCGGTGACGATCCCGCCGCCGGGGATGTGGTCCTCGTAGAGCTCGTGGCCGCCGAGTTGGCCGATCTCCAGGAAGGGCGAACCTTGGTCGAGCAGGGTGCGCACCCGGTCTCGGGGCAAGAGCTTGCCGCGCCCCGTGTGCCGCTTGCGCGAGCGTTCGTCGCCCCCTTGGGCGAGGGTCTCGACGAGCTCCCGGAGCTGGTGGCTCAGGGCGCGGTGGTGTTCGGTGTTGGCCTGAAAGGACGGGTCGCGGACGTCGACCTTCGACCGCAGGATCGCCATGGATGGAGGACTCCGCTGGTGCGGCGGCAGTGTCGCAAGGCGCGGACGGCAAGACAACCTGCCGGCGGGGCGGGCGATGGCGGGGCGTTGCCGCCGGCTTGATTCGGACTTTTATGCGCGAAAAGGTACGTCAATGGAATACTTTTATGCGCATAAAAGTACGGGATGATGGACTCTCGGGCTGTATGGGACTGCATACCTCCTGATGACCCCTTGGTGCCGTCATCGCTTCAACAGTCGCTTGTCGAGCACGAAGGGCAGCACGTCGCCGTGCGTGACCAATGAGGCGAAGTCCGGGTAGTCGGGGTTGAGTACGACGTTACGCTCAAGGGGCAGGACGAAACTGGCGACGCTGAATCCGAGGACGCCGGCCGCGCCCAACCTCTCGTCTCCCAACGCCACAGTACCGCGCGGTAGGCGTTCATCCTCAAGATGCTCGATCATGTCGTCGGGCGCGTCGATCTCCAAAAATCGGTAGTCGGGGAGCATAGCCACTCGCGGCGCGTGGACCAGAATTTCTAGGGCGGCGAGGGACAGTGTGCTCGCGCAGTAGACCGCTCGCACACCGGGAGAGTTGAAACGACCGCCCCATTGGCGGGCACCCTCTCCACTCAGCATGGTCTCGGCGTTCGGCGCATGTCTCGCCTTTGCGACGCGAAAGACTTTCATTGGGCACTTGTTGAATCCGGTGGCTGCGCGAGAGAAGGCAGTGGCTGCAAATGTTGTTCCGTTGCCTCCGGTGGAGACGAATCCGGCGAGAATCGGGGGAAGTGCCGCCTCTGGCGCAAGGCGTTCAGGTCGGAATGCCGTGCTCCAACCTGCCGATCAGCCGAGTCACGTCCCGAGCGCCGAATTCGGTGGTTGCGTGATCCATCGGCGTCTCGCCACCCAGCGCCGGCGCGGGCGTCCGCAGCCACTGCGCGGCGGCCCCCTCGTCCCCGAGGAGGTCGGTGGCCCGCTGGAACAGGTCTGCGTAGCGCACAACGCGGTCGGACTCTTCGGCGGATAGGCAACCCTTGGCGCGGCGTCGCGCGTAGGTCTGCTTGGATAGCTTGAGCCAACGCTGAAGTGAGGCGGACGTGACTTGCAGGCGTTCCGCCAGGCCGTCTACCGCGTCCACCGGTAGTCCTTCCCGGACCGTCTCGACGGTGACCCCATGGGGTTGCCTGAGAATGGAGGCCAAGGTGGATATGTCCTGACGGGAGCTACCCTTGGATCGGCTGTTCGTGGCAGGCATCGTGGGTGCCTATTCAAATGGCACACTCATAGTGTACCAGATGGAAGACCGGGCAAGGTCTCACCGGCAGCGGGAGCGCGGCTAGTCTCTGATCAACGCGACGCGAGGGACGTTCAGGTAGTACTGATCTGACGCGTAGTCCGCTCCCGCGTCCCGGAGACGATCCTTGAGCACGCTTAAGGGCACGGCGAGGGGCTCCGTTCCAACCCGGTAGGCCTCGATCAACGCACCGAGCTTGCCTCGCTCTTCCCGACCCAGCGTGCGCTTGAGGTATCCCTGAAGATGCTGGAGCACGTTGGCGTGGCCGCTCCGGGTCGCCGGTTTGGCGAGCCCGTCCATCAGGGCCGCGAAGTACTCGCTGGCGACCGCCTCCACGTTGCCGGAGAGATCGGCCACCAGACCGCCGAGACGCCGATAGGCGGATACGTCGTGGGCCATGACGAGGTACTTGCAGGCGCTGTGGAAGGCGACGAGCCGCTCGGCGTCGAGGCTTTCGGCGGTCGTCCGCTGCCAGAAGGCATGCACGAACGTGCGTGTGACGAAGCTCTCGAGCGCGCCGGCGTCCAAGAGATCCTCACCGTCCGCCAGGGGCAGGTCGGGCAGTGCGCTGGCGATCTCAGTCGCGAAGATCCCCGTTCCGTGCGGCGCGGCGGGACTATCCCGGTCCGGGTGCAGCGCAACGCCGCTTACCCCGCAACTCGGCGAGCGCGCCTTGAACACGTAGCCATGCACGTCGTCGAGGTCCGGCAGCCGTGCCTGCGCGAACCCGCGTAGGCGGTCCGTCACGTCAAGAGACGCATCCTCGACCCCGACGGCACGGGGTGCCGCCGCCGCACCGACCAGCCGAATGGACGCCCGGGGCACGCCGAGGCCGATACCTACTTCGGGGCAGATCGGGCGGAACGCGTAGAGGTCCTGAAGCGCCTCCCCGGGCCAAGCCGACGCCCGGTGCCCTCCGTCGTAGCGCACCGGCGCACCCGTGAGGCACTCGCTCACGGCGAGGGCGAGCGGCGCTTCGGGGAAGGGCGGCAGCAGGTCCCGGAACGGTCGCACGGTCCGTCAGAACAGCGGAATGCCCGGCACCTTCACCCGCACGCTGTGCAATGCCGTCGAGGCCGTCAGGAAGAATGTCTGGAGATCGTCGCCGCCCCAGGTGAAGTTGGCGCAGAACTCCGGGGTCTCGATCACGCCTAGACAAGTGCCGTCCGTCGGCAGATACACGTGTACGCCGCCGGGACCGGCGCAGAAGACGTTGCCGGCGCTGTCGGTCTTGAGTCCATCCGGCGCGCCCCAGCCCTCGCCCGTGGACTCGGCAAACACGTCGCCGCCGGAGAGGACGCCGTCAGACTCGATGGCGAACTTGCGGATGTGCCGCCGGGGCGTGTCGGCCACGTAGAGGGCGGTCTCATCGGGCGTGAAGGCGAGACCGTTCGGCATCTCGAAGTCCCGTGCGAGGCAGGTCAGCGTCCCGCTCTCGGGGTCGAGGCGATAGACGCCCCGGAAGTCGAGCTCCGGCTCGCGTCCGTCGCCCGTGGGGTCGACCCGTCCATACGTGGGGTCCGTGAACCAGATGGTGCCGTCGGCGCGCACGATGATGTCGTTCGGGCTGTTCAGTTCCTTGCCGTCGTAGTGGCTCGCGAGCACCGTGACCGATCCGTCCTCCTCGGTGCGGGTCACGCGGCTCGTTTGGTGTTCGCAGGTGAGGAGCCGACCCCGCTTGTCGTACGTGTTGCCGTTGGCTTGGTGGCTCGGGGTGCGGAAGGTCTCGAGGCCCCCATCGGCGCTCCAGCGGAACAAGGTGCTCGCGAAGATGTCGCTGAAGGTGAGGTGCCGCTCGCGGGGGTGCCACGCCGGACCCTCCGTGAACTGGAAGCCCGTTTCGAGGGTCGTCAGTGCGAGGTCGGCGTCCACGATGTCGAGGAAGCGCTTGTCGCGAATCTGAAGGCCCATGGGTGTGCTCCGTCTTTCGGGGGGGCGGGTAGCGTACCCTAGTGTGGCGTGTGTGGCGTCCGCTTCCGCCTCCCGAGCGCGCGGTCGGAGTACAATTCGCGGTTGGATTCGGACGTGGACAAGTAGCGGAGGCTTAGGTCGTGGGGCTCTTCTCGAAGTTGACGGAAAAACCCTGGCTGCCGGATCAGACCGGCGTCGCCCAACTGCGTACGGGGGGCTTTCCGGTACCCAACCGAAAGGTGGCGCTGGTCGTCTTCCTGGCCATCGTCGGCGTCCTGTTCTTCCTCTTCTTCGCCGCGTACCACATGCGCATCGAGCTCTCGACGGACTGGGTCTCGATGCCGGAACCGGGGCTCCTGTGGTTCAACTCCGGCATCCTGATCGCGTGCAGCCTCGCCTTCGAATGGGCCCGCGCTGCCGGCAGCCGCGGCGACGTGGCCCGCCTGCGCAGCGCGTTCCTGGTGGCCGGGGCCCTGACGGTCGCTTTCCTGGTCGGCCAATTCGTCGTCTGGCAGCAGATGGTCGACGCCGGCTACCTGGCCCAGGCGAATCCGGCCAACGGCTTCTTCTACATGATCACCGGGGTGCATGGCGTGCACCTCCTGGGCGGACTGATCGCCTGGGCGCGGGCCGCCCGGCGCATGTTCGGCGACGGCGGCATCGGCGATGCGCGCCAGAGCGTGGACCTGTGCGCCATGTACTGGCACTTCCTGCTGCTCGTATGGCTTGGGATGTTCGCCCTGCTGCTGAATACCTGACGAAATGCCGGGCGCGGCGGCCCGGGCTCGCTGCGCCGTCCGAGAACGGGCCGGCCATGGCATCTGCTAGCACCACCGCCGCACAGCGCCTGACCCTCGACATCGAGGGGATGACCTGCGCCGCCTGCTCGACGCGGCTGGAGAAGGCGCTGACCCGGGCACCCGGCGTCAGCGAGGCCACCGTCAATCTGGCGACGGAACGGGCCGTCGTCATGATCGACGGGCGCGCGACGAACCTTCCCTCGGTGGCCGAGGCGGTGTCGCGGGCGGGCTTCTCGGTGGGGCGCGAGACCCTGTCCTTCGCGGTGGAGGGGATGACCTGCGCGGCCTGCGTGACGCGGGTGGAGAAGGCCCTGCTGCGCGTTCCCGGCGTGTTCGACGCGAGCGTCAATCTCGCCCTCGAGCGCGCCCACGTCACCTTCGCGCATGCATCGGTCGACCCGGCGGACCTCCTCGGCGCCGTGGTGAAGGCCGGCTACCGGGCGCTGCTCGTGGAGCCGGACGAAAGTCCCAGGCAGGCACGGGAGCAGGCCCAGCTCGACCGGGAGCGGCGCGTGCTGATCCTGTCTGCGGCCCTCACGCTGCCCATGATCATTGGCATGACGCTGGACGTGCTCGGCTACGAGGACCTGCACGTAATGCCCTCGCTGGAGGTCGTGCTCGCGACGCCGATCCAGTTCCTCATCGGCCTGCGCTTCTACAAGGGGGCCCTCAACGCCCTGCGCGGCGGGACGGCCAACATGGATGTGCTCGTCGCCCTCGGCACCACGGCGGCGTACGGCTTCAGTTGGTATCTGCTCCAGACGCTGGGCGAGGAAGCGGATGGCGAGCTCTATTTCGAGGCGTCCGCCGCCATCATCACCCTGGTGCTGCTCGGCAAGTATCTGGAGAGCCGCGCCCGCAGGGGAACCACGGCCGCGATCCGGGCGCTCATGGAGCTGCGCCCGGAGACGGCGCGGGTCGTGCGGCCGGACGGTACGGAGGTGGAAACGCCGATCGGTCAGGTGCGTCCCGGCGACGTGGCCGTGGTCCGTCCCGGCGAGCGGGTGCCGGTGGACGGACTCGTCGTCGACGGCGCGAGCGAGGTCGACGAATCCCTCGTGACGGGGGAGAGCCTGCCGGTCGCGAAGACCGAGGGTGCGTCCGTGACGGGCGGCGCCGTCAACGGGGCCGGACTGCTCAAGGTGCGCGCGACGGCGGTGGGGGAGGAGTCCACCCTCGCCCGCATCATTCGCCTGGTCGAGAACGCGCAGGCCGGCAAGGCCTCGGTGCAGCGCTTGGTGGACCGCATCAGTGCCGTGTTCGTGCCGTGCGTCGTGGCGGTCGCGGCGGCGACACTGCTCGGCTGGCTGGCGTTCACGGGCGATGTGGAGGCGGCCTTGATCGCCGCCGTCTCGGTGTTGGTGATCGCGTGCCCCTGTGCGCTCGGGCTCGCCACGCCGACGGCCATCATGACGGGGACAGGGGCCGCCGCCCGTGCCGGAATACTAGTCAAGGACGTGGCGGCGCTCGAACAGGCCCACCGCATCGACACCGTGGTCTTCGACAAGACGGGAACGCTGACCGAAGGCCGCCCGCGGATCGCGGAGGTTCACGCTGCTGCGACGCCGGAGACCGAGCTGGCGTGCCTGGCGGCTTCCGTGCAGCAAGGCAGCGAGCATCCGCTGGCCGGGGCCGTGCTGGCCTATGCCCGGGAGCGCGAGTTGGAGCTGTTGCCGTTGCGCGACTTCGAGGCCGTGGCGGGACGCGGCGTACGCGGCGTGGTGGACGGGCACCGCGTCATGGTGGGCAGTGCGGCGTTCGTGGGGGAAGAAGCAGGGATCGATCCGGGCTTGCTCGCGGTTGCGCGAGAGTGGGAAGAGGCCGGTCGGACGGCGGTGTTCGTCGCTGCTGGGGTGGCGGAGGACGGGGAGCGCGCCGCGTCGGCTGCGGGCGTACTCGGCATTCTGGCCATCGCAGACCCGTTGCGCGAGACCGCCGCCGCCGCGGTGCATCAACTCGATGCGTTGGGGGTGCGAACCTCGTTGCTTTCCGGTGACGCCGTGGCCGTGGCCGCCCGGGTCGGGGAGGCGTTGGGGGTCGAGGATGCGCGGGGCGCGGTGCGGCCGGACGAGAAGGCGCGGGTCGTGCAGGATATGGTCAATAACGGGCGCGTCGTCGGCATGGTGGGCGACGGCATCAACGACGCGCCGGCGCTGGCCGCAGCGGACGTGGGCATTGCCATGGGCACCGGCACGGACATCGCGATGGAAACCGCGGGCGTCACGCTCATGCGCCCCGATCCCCGGCTCGTGGCCGGAGCGATCTCGGCCAGCCGGGCGACGTTCGCGAAGATCCGCCAGAACCTGTTCTGGGCCTTCGTCTACAACGTCGTCTGCATCCCGCTCGCGGCGGCGGGATACCTGAGCCCGACCCTCGCGGCGGCGGCGATGGCGCTCTCCAGCGTCAGTGTGGTGGCGAACTCTCTGTTGCTGCGCGGCTGGCGTCCGACGCTGGCTACGTGAGGGCGTTCCGGACGAGGCGCGGGTAGAATCGCCGGTGGTACTTAATCGGGCGCGACGGCGGAGGAACAACGCGTGGCACGCTTGGAACTGATGGTCGAAGGCATGCACTGCGAGGGCTGCGTGGCGAGTGTTCAGAACGCCCTGACCAACCGCAACGGAGTGACGCAAGCGACCGCGCGGCTGCACGACGGTCTCGTCACGGTCGAGTTCGATCCCGACGCCATCGACCGCGTTGGGTTGGAGACGGCCATCGAGGACGCGGGCTTCGACGTCGCCGACCGCTGAAACGCTTCAGTCCACCACCCGCGCCAGCGCGTCGGCCATCTCCTCGCGTCCGTCCTCCGCCACCCAGGTCTGCGCGACGCCTTGGATGGCCATGGCGAGTGCCAAGGGTTCCTCGAACATCATGTGGTGATGAACCTGCGGCATCTTGATCACGGGCAGCTTGCCGGCGGTGATCTCGAGCATGTAGTCCGCGCCGGAGACGCCGATGTCCTCGCTGAGTTCGCCCACGATCACGGCGGAACGACAGGAGAGTCCCGCGAACTTGTCGCGTTGGTCGGGGCCGAGGACGAGGTGGTCGTAGAGCGTGGGATCGAACTTCCACGTCCAGCCGCCTTCGACCTGGCGCAGCGAGCGGCGGGCGACGTGGGCCATTACGTCCGGGTGGCGGGTCGGTTGATCCGGTAGCAGCCGGAAGCGCTGCACGGCGGCGTCGAGGTTGTCGTAGACCCGGGTGCGTCGTCTCTTGTAGCCCGCGTTGTCCGCCTTGCCGCCCCATTCGAAGTAGTCCTCGGGGCGGGTCACGGTGTAGTCGACGAGGATGACGCCGCCGAGGCGGTCGCCGAAGTGATGGCCGGTCTCGAGGGCGACGAACCCGCCGAAGCTGTGGCCGACGACGAAGGGCCGCGGCGGCAGTCCGGCGGCTTGGCAGACCTGCCACGTTTCTTCCGCGAAGACCTCGCCCGCGTAGCGGTCGCGCCAGCCACTGTCGCCGTTGCCCGACAGGTCGAGGGCCACCACGCGGAAGCGGTCGGCCAGGAAGGGTGCCACGAAGCGCCACCACTCGACGTGGCCGCTGCTGCCGTGTACCAGGGCGATGCCGGGGCCGTCGCTGCCCCAGGCTTCGTAGTGAATCTCGGTACCGAGCACCTCGACCCTGCCGGTTTCGGACACGGCGTCGAGGGCCTGGCGGTACCACCAGGGCGTTTCGTCGTCAGGCATGGCGCGTATGGTCGGGCAGTCCGGCCCGGAACGCAACGCACGCGGCGAGCAGCGGAGCAGAGGCGAGGGCGAGCCAAAGCGGGCCCAGGCCGAAGCGTTCGTATAGCGCGCCTAGGGGCGCCAGCCAGAGCGCCGAGTAGGCCCACAGGGCGGCGGTGGTGCGGCCATGGCCCCAGCGCCGCGCGAGCTTCTGGTAGAGGTGGTTGCTGTGGGCCTCGGCGATTCGCTGGCGAGTGACGCAGCGGACGGCGAGCGTGTAGCTCGCATCGAACCAGAACGCGACGAGCAGGATGAGGCTCGTGACGAGGGACAGGGTGCCCGTTTGCCAGAGGTGGAGGACGAGGGCGCCGATCACGAACCCCAGAAATCCACTGCCGGTGTCGCCCATGATGACCTTGGCGGGGGCCCAGTTCAGGCACAGGAACCCGGCGCACGACGCGAGCAGGATCCAGAGGGCCGCGTCGTGTCCGCCGGTGGCGCCGAAGTACATCGCGCCGAGGCAGAACACCGCCGCTTGGGAGCCGGCGATGCCGTCGATGCCGTCCATGAAGTTGTAGAGGTTGACGAACCACGCGAGGCCGATCGCGCACGCGGCCAGGAGTGCGAGGTGGCCGTCGATGGCGACCGCGACCGCCACGGCGGCGGTGGCGAGGTGTATCGGGAGCCGCAACCCGGCGGCAAGATCGAACAAGTCGTCGAGCAGGCCGATCAACGCCAAGACCGCGCCGCCGGCGGCGAGGACCAGCGAGAACGGGTCGCCCTGGTCGGCGGCGGACCAGCATAGCCAGACCAAGGTCGGCAGGACGAAGCCCAAGCCGCCGATGGTTGCCACGGGCACGGTGTGCGCACTGCGTGCGTTGGGGATCGCCATGACGCCGAAGCGGCGGGCGGCGAGGCGGGCCGCCGCGGTGAGCGCGAGGCCGGCTGCGAACGCGGTCGCCGTCAGGGTCAACATGGTTCTGGAACCCGGCGCGGTCGCGTCTGGATCATCGGATCGAGGTTGTCGTTTCCCACGGAGTCCTGGCGTGGTTGCGCCGGTCGCGAAATCGGACACTAGCACAGGGTCGGGCGCGCCCGGTTGCCGGGCGCGCCCTTGGGGGGTCACTCGAGAACGATGCGGTCTTCGTTCTTCTCGACCGTCGCGTCGCCGATGCCGCGCACCTCCGTCAGGTCGTAGGGGTCGCTGAACCGGCCGTGCTCCTCGCGGTAGCGTATGATGGCCTCGGCCTTCGACAGCCCGACGCCGTCGAGCACCCGTGCGATGGTCTCGGCATCCGCGGTGTTCACGTCGACCGTGGCCTCTTCGGCGTGGGCGCCGGCGGCGAGGATCACCGCCAGCAGCACCGTGCGCGCGAGGGTTCCGGTGAATCTCCACATCTTCATGGTTGTCTCCAACTCCGGTTTAGGGGCCAGCCAACGTACTGCCTCAATCGCCTCTTGCCTGTAAGTCAGAGCCGCAGATCTCGTGCGAGGGGACCGGCAAATCGTGTGCGCTTTCTCGCACATTTCCCGCACGAAGGCCGTTCGGGGCAGGGTTGCGCGGGGATTTCGTGGTCGAACGCGCTCCCGTTTGGCACACTTGCCGCCGTGGCCTGCCCCGGCGGCGTTGGACCGGCACGGGCAAGGAACGCGAGTGATCCGCCGCAGGAAGGAGAGAACACATGGATCTGACGGGGCATTGGGTCGGGATCGTGGCGATTATCGTTTTCGTCATCTCGTACTCGGTCGTCATCGCCGAGGAATTCACCCATCTCAGAAAGTCGGTGCCGGTCATGCTGGGCGCCGGGATCATCTGGGCCTTCATCGCGGCGCAGTACGCGGGCGGCGAGATGAACAAGGCGTCCGAGGAGGCCGTGCGCCACTTCCTGATCGAGTTCGGGGAGCTGTTCCTGTTCCTGCTCTGCGCGATGACCTACGTGAACTCCATGAGCGACCGGGGCGTGTTCGACGCGCTGCGGTCGTGGCTGGTGCGGCACGGCTTCACCTACCGGCAGCTCTTCTGGATCACGGGCGTCATCAGCTTCTTCTTGTCTCCGATCATCGACAACCTGACGACGGCGCTCGTGATGTGCGCCGTCGTGTTGGCCGTCGGCAAGGGCAACACCCGCTTCATCAGCATCGGTTGCGTCAACATCGTGGTCGCCGCGAACGCCGGGGGCGCGTTTAGCCCCTTCGGCGACATCACGACGCTGATGGTCTGGCAACGGGGCATCGTGGACTTCTTCACCTTCTTCGCGTTGTTCGTCCCGTCGGTGGTGAACTACGTCATCCCGGCAGTGATCATGGCGCTCTTCGTCGAGAAGGCCACGCCCCAGGTCGACTCCGACGAGGGCGAGGTGCGCATGCGCCGAGGGGCGAAGCGCATCATGTTCCTGTTCGGTTGCACGATCGCGACGGCGGTGTCCTTCCACAACTTCCTGCACCTGCCGCCGTTCCTGGGGATGATGACGGGGCTCGCGTATCTCAAGATATTCGGCCACTACCTCCACCGGACCGAGATGTCGTTGGCGCGGCGTCGACTGGGGGCGGAGGCCGGCGACATCGAGCCCTTCGACAGCTTCCGCGAAGTGGCGCGGGCGGAGTGGGACACCCTGCTCTTCTTCTTCGGGGTCATCATGTGCGTCGGCGGGCTCGGCTTCATCGGCTACTTGGAGCTCGTCTCGCAGTACATGTACGTCGAGCTCGGGCCCACGTTCGCGAACACGATGGTCGGCATCCTCTCGGCGATCGTCGACAACATCCCGGTGATGGTCGCGGTGCTCCAGATGAACCCGGCCATGGACATCACGCAGTGGCTCCTGGTCACGCTGACGGCGGGGGTCGGCGGCAGCATGCTCTCCATCGGCTCCGCGGCGGGCGTGGCGCTGATGGGCCAGGCGCGGGGCCTGTACACGTTCTTCGGCCACCTCAAGTGGACGCCGATCATCGCGGTGGGCTACTTCGCGAGCATCTGGGTGCACATGGTGGTGAACACGCGGTTCGATGGGATCATGCCGTGACGAGTCCCACCCGCACGCGGGTTTGGGACCTGCCGATCCGCATCTGGCACTGGCTCTTCGGAGGCTGCGTGCTCTTCTCGCTCTACACGGGCCTTGCGGGGGACTTCTCCCTGATGGAGTGGCACCAGCGTTCGGGCTACACGATCATCGCCTTGTTGCTGTTTCGGGTCGGGTGGGGCGTCTGGGGCGGGCGCTACGTGCGCTTTCGGCATTACGTGACGACGCCCCGCGCCGTCCTCGCGCACTTCGCGCCGCGCCGGCGCGACGCGACGCCGGGGCAATCCCGCGCGCACACCGCGCCGGGCGTCGCCCTGGTCGTGCTCCTGTTCCTGATGGTCGCGGTGCAGGCGACCACGGGGCTCTTCGCCACCGACGACATCTTCATGGAGGGTCCGCTACGGGGATACGTGGACGCGGGATTCGCCGATGCGATGAACGGGGGGCATCACCGTGCGTTCTGGCTGATCATCGCGCTCGTCTCGACGCACCTGATCGCCCACGTCGTCTACGGGGCCATGCGCGACCCGACGCCGCTCGCCATGATCACGGGACGCAAGGCGGTGGATCTGCCCGCCACCGAGGACCATCTGCTCCGGGCCGGGGCCACCGTGGCCGTGGCGGGCGGCCTTGTCTACATGGCGCTACGGCTACTGTAGGCCGCCGCAAGCCTCCCGAGCCTTGCGCCGGCGAACTCGAACGACCGAAGGTCGCTCGCGCTCACTCAGCCCGGTAGTTGTCGTGGCAGCCCTTGCAGGCCTGGCCTAGCTGCATCGCGGCGGGCATGACCTCGCCCCCGGCGGCGACCACGTCGCTCAAGTTGCCGGCGGCGGCCTCGAATGCGCTGAGCCGCTCCGCGAAATCCTCGGCGTCTGCCCAGATGGCGGGGAGTGCGTCCCCGCCGTCCGATCCTTCGGGGAACAGGGTTCCGGCGATGCCGGACATGGCCTTGAGTGCGTCCGCGTGCGCTGCTAGGTGGGCAGCGTGCGCCACTTTCCCCCCTAGGATGTCGAACAGCGCCTGCGTGTGCCCACCGACCGCCGCCATGGTGTGCTTGCGGTACTCGGCGGCACCCTCGGACGCCGCGAGCGGCAGCGCCAGGATCGCAATCGTGGCGGTGCCCAGGAGTTGAGAACGGGAAATGCGCATGGCTGTCTCCGTCAGCGGCAAAGCTCCATGAGACTACTTTAGCCCGTGCGCGGCAAGCGGTACGCGGCAACGGGGCGGGTTACTCGGCCTCCCGAGCCCCCTGCAGCCGCTGTAGCTCCTGCGCTCCGTGATCACGCTCGCGCCGCAGTTGCCGCTGCGCGATCCTGCCGCGAAGCAGGCTGACCGACGCCAGGGCGAAACCGGCCAGGAGGCCCACGCCGAGGGCGATGAAGAGCCAGACGAACACCGGCGCCTCCGGGGTCTCGTAGGCCAGTAGGCGGAGGCTTATGGGCGTGCCGTTGTCCATCACGAGGATCGCGGAGAGCGCAGCCAAGGCCCCGCCCGCGAGGAGCCAGAGAAACAGCTTGAGACGCTTGATCAGGCGCCCCGGCCCTCGCCGGCCCCGGATCGTTCGGCGAGCAGGCTCTCGTTGACCCGGTAGCGCAGGTCCTTGCCGGGCTTGAAGTGCGGGACGAACTTGCCCGCGAGGCCCACGGTCTCGCCCGTGCGGGGATTGCGACCCATGCGCGGCGCGCGGTAGTGGAGCGAGAAGCTGCCGAAACCGCGGATCTCGATGCGGCCCCCCCGCGCGAGGGTGCGCGACATCTGCTCGATGAGCGTCTTCACGGACAACTCGACATCCCGGGTCGATAGCTGCGGCTGGCGGCGGGCGATGACCTCGATGAGTTCCGATTTCGTCATGGCTTGTGTCCGCCCGGCCGCCTCCCAAGGAACGGCATGACTTCGGTTCGGCGGTGGCATCCCCTACCGCCGTGACCCATTACTCCCGCTCGGCGTTCTTGTCCATCTGACGCTTGATGAGGTCCCCGAGGGTGGTCGGACCGCGGCGGCGGTCGGACTCCCGGTCGCGATGCTCGCGCAGGTTGGCGCGCTCCTCGTCCTGCTCCTTCGCCTTGATCGAGAGGCCGAGCCGACGGTTCTTGCGGTCGATGTTGACGATCTTGACCGACACCTCGTCGCCGGCCTTGAGGACGTTACGCACGTCGTCGATCCGGTCCACGCTGATTTCGGACGCCTTGATGATGCCCTCGACCTCGGCGGCCAGGCGCACGACGGCCTCCCGTTGCTCGACCTCGATCACCTCGCCCGTGACGATGCTGCCGCTGACGTTCGCGGTGATGTAGTCGGTGAAGGCGTCCTCGTCGAGTTGCTTGATGCCGAGCGAGATGCGCTCGCGCTCCGCGTCGATGGCGAGGATGACGGTTTCGATGTCCTCGCCCTTGCGATAGCGGCGCACCGCGGTTTCGCCGGGCTCGTTCCAGGAGATGTCCGACAGGTGTACCAAGCCGTCGATGCCGCCCTGCAGGCCGATGAAGATGCCGAAGTCCGTGATGGACTTGATGCGGCCCTCGATGCGTTGGCCGCGCCCGTAGGTGGCCGCGAACTCGTCCCACGGATTGGGCCGGCACTGCTTGATGCCGAGCGAGATGCGGCGCCGCTCCTCGTTGATGTCGAGCACCATCACCTCGACCTGGTCGCCTACGGCGACCACCTTCGACGGATGCACGTTCTTGTTCGTCCAGTCCATCTCCGAGACGTGTACCAGGCCCTCCACGCCCTCCTCGATTTCGGCGAAGCAGCCGTAGTCGGTGAGGTTCGTGACCACCGCGGGTACGCGGGTGCCTTCCGGATAGCGTCGGGTGAGATCGACCCACGGGTCGTCGCCGAGCTGCTTCATGCCGAGGGAGACGCGGTTCTTCTCGCGGTCGAACTTGAGGATCTTGATGTTCACCTCGTCGCCGACGGTGACCACCTCGCTCGGATGGCGGATGCGCCGCCACGCCATGTCGGTGATGTGCAGCAGGCCGTCCACGCCGCCGAGATCGACGAAGGCGCCGTAATCCGTGAGGTTCTTGACGATGCCCTTGAGTTCCTGGCCTTCCTGTAGCGAGGCGAGCAATTCCTCCCGCTCGGCGCTGTTCTCCTGTTCGAGAACGGCGCGCCGGGAGACCACGACGTTGTTGCGCTTCTGGTCGAGCTTGATGACCTTGAAGTCGAGGGGCTTGCCCTCGAGATGGGCGGTTTCGCGCAGGGGCCGCACATCCACCAGGGAGCCGGGCAGGAAGGCGCGGATGTCGTTGATGTCGACGGTGAAGCCGCCCTTCACGCGTCCGTTCATGATGCCCTGGACCACCTTGCCGTTGTCGAAGGCGTCCTCGAGCATTTGCCAGCACTCGGCGCGGCGGGCCTTCTCGCGGGAGAGGCGGGTGGCGCCCCAGCCATCGTCGACGGCCTCCATGGCGACCTTGACCTGGTCACCCACCTCCAGGGAGAACTCGCCCCGCTCGTTGATGAACTGGGTGCGGGGGATGACCCCCTCGGACTTCAAACCCGCGTGGACGATCACGACCTCGTTGTCGATTTCCACCACGGTGCCGGTGACGATGGAACCCGGCGCCATCTCGATGGTGTCCAGGCTCTCTTCAAAAAGTTCGGTAAAGCTCTCCGCCATGCTGCTCTTGTATTCCGTTTGCCGTTCTCTCCCGCCGAGCCGATGTGCCGTCCCGGACGGAAGTCCTCAGTGAATGTCCGCGCCGCCGCCCGGCCGCGCGCCTTGTCTCCCTAGCTCCCTCCCTTCGCCGGCGCGTCCCGCCTCCAGACCCCGTGCCTCGGCATGCTTCAGTACCTCGGCTACGACGGTCTCGATGGACATCCCCGTGGTGTCGATCAAGATCGCGTCCGGCGCGGGTTCGAGCGGTGAGACGGCGCGGTTTCGGTCGCGCTCGTCGCGTGCCCGAATGCTCGCGAAAAGGTCGGGCAGACTAACACTCGAACCCTTGTCCATCAACTGCTTATGGCGGCGGCGGGCGCGTTCGTCCGCGCTCGCGTCGAGAAAAATCTTGAGCTCCGCATCGCGGAAAACAACGGTGCCCATGTCCCGTCCGTCCGCGACCAGGCCGGGCGGGCGACGCATGCCCTGTTGCACGCCACGCAACGCCTGGCGCACCGGCGGGAGCTTCGCGACTTCGGAGGCGCCCACGCTGATGTGTTCCTCCCGGATCGCTCCGGTCACGTCGATGCCGTCCACGGTGATGGTCCCCGATGCCTGCACGATGCTTAACGTCGCGGCCATCGTTGCGAGTCGGTCGGCATCGTCGAGTGCGATGCCCCTGCCGAGTCCCGCCCACGCGACGATGCGATAGAGCGCGCCGCTGTCGAGCAGTTCCCACTGGAGGTGCTCGGCAACGCGGGCCGCGACGGTGCCCTTGCCGGAACTGCTCGGGCCGTCGATGGTGATCACGGGCGCTGGGTCTTGGGGGGAATCAGCCATCCAGCCTCCGGCGCCGGTCCCGGGCGGCCGTCAGGCGCCGGGCCAGGGCCTCCTTGTCCGGCTCGATCGCGAGCCGCGCCGCGAGCTTCTCGGCCCAGGCGAGCACGGCGGCGCGGTTCTCGTGCAGGATGTCGCTCCAGATGGCCGGGTCGGCGCCGGCGATGCGGCTGAAATCCCGAAAACCGCCCCCCACCGTGGCGCGCAGCGTGTCGTCGTCCACGTCCGCGAGCACCTCCATCAATGCGAACGCCACGAGATGCGGCAGGTGGCTGGTGGCGGCGAGGATGCGGTCGTGGGCGTCGGGTGCCTGTTCGGTGACGACCGCGCCGAGCGTGCGCCACCAGCCCGCGACCCGCTCGGTGACCCGGCGGTCCGTTTCCGACACGGCCGTGACGATCACCGAGCGGCCTTCGAACAGATCCGCGCGGGCGGCGGTCGGTCCGCTCTTCTCCGAACCCACGACGGGATGACACGGCACATAGCGCGACGGCAAGCGGCGTCTTTGCCGCAGGGTCTCGACCACGGGGGACTTCACGCTGCCCACGTCGAACAACACCGCCTCGGGATGCCGCGCCGCCATCGTCTCGATGATGGCCGCGATCGTGCTCGCGGGGGTTGCGACGCACACGGCATCGGGCGTCGTGGACGACGCTTCGCCGTCGACCACACCGTGGGCTCGTGCCGCGGCGAGGGCGTCCTGATCGACGTCGATGCCCTCGATGCGGTCGAAAAGGCCGCCGCGCCGCGCCGCCAATGCGAAGGATCCGCCGATCAGCCCCGTGCCGACCAGCAGCAGGACGCTCACAGCACGTCGCGCAAGGCCCGCAGGAACCGCGCGTTTTCTTCTGGAAGGCCGATGGAGGCGCGTAGATGGTGCGGCATCCCGTAGTTGCCGACCGGCCGGACGATGACGCCCCTGTGGAGCAACGCTTCGTAGACGGGCATGGCTTCCCGCCCGCAGTCGAAGGTCACGAAGTTGCCGAGGGAGGGAATCTGGTCCACGCCGAGGGCGTCGAGGCCCGCCGTCAACTGTTGCATGCCCGTATCGTTCAGGGCTTTGCTGGTACGGACGAACTCCGCGTCGGCCAAGGCCACCTCGGCCGCCGCCAAGGCCATGCTCGACGTGTTGAAGGGTTGGCGGATGCGGTTCATCAAGTCGGCGAAGCTGGGCGTCGAGACTCCGTACCCGATGCGCAGCCCGGCGAGGCCGTGGATCTTGGAGAACGTCCGCGTCACGATCAGGTTCGGGTATTGCGCCACCAGCCGGACACCGTCGGGATAGGCGGGCTCGGAGACGTACTCGTGATACGCCTCGTCGAGCACCACCCAGACGGACGGTGGCACGGCGTCGAGGAAGGCCGTGAGTTCCGCCTCGCTCACCCAGGTTCCCGTGGGATTGTTGGGATTGGCAATGAAGATGACGCGGGTGGCGGCGGTGACGGCATCGCGCATGGCGTCGAGGTCGTGCCCCCAGTCCCGCGACGGGACCGTGACCAGCGTGCCCTGCGCGGCGCTCACTGCTAGGGGATAGACCACGAACGCATGCGCGTCGACGACTCCTTCGGTGCCCGGGGAGATGGCGACCCGGGCCGCGAGTTCCAGCACGTCGTTGGAGCCGTTGCCCAGGGTGATCTGCTCCGGGGCCACGGACAAGTGTTGGGACAGTGCCTGCTTCAGGCGATAGCCACTGCCGTCCGGATAGCGCGACAGTTCGGTCGCCGCCCGTTCCATGGCGGCATGCACGGCCGGCCCCGGCCCGCGCGGATTCTCGTTGCTCGCGAGTTTGACGATATCGCCGATGCCGAGTTCCCGGGCCAGCTCCTCGATGGGCTTGCCGGGTTGATAGGGCGTCAGTTCGGCGACGCGGGCGTTGATGTTGGCGGCATCCGCCACGGTCAAACGACGGCCCTGGGATAGGAGCCGAGCGAGCGCACCTCGACGGAGACCTGGCGGATTTCCTGGAGCACGGCCTCGATCTCGGATTGCGACTCGTGGCCGTCGAAGTCGATGAAGAACACGTAGTTCCATGTACCCGCGCGGGAGGGGCGGGTTTCGATGCGCGTCAGGTCGATGCCGTGGCGGTGGAAGGGCTCCAGTACCCCGTAAAGCGCGCCGGGCTCGTTGCGGGTGGAGACGAGGATGGACGTCTTGTCGTGCCCGCTCGGCCCGACCTCCTGATCGCCGAGCACGAGGAAACGCGTCTTGTTGTCGGGCTCGTCCTCGATCTGCGTCGCCAGAATGCGCAGTCCGTAGCGCTCCGCGGCCATCTCTCCCGCGATGGCCCCCGCGCCGTCCGTCCGGGCCGCGACGCGGGCGGCCTCGGCATTGCTCGCGAGTGGCGTGCGCGACACCCCGGGATAGTGGCTGTCGAGCCACCGCCGGCATTGGGCCAACGACTGCTCATGCGAGTAGATCTCCGTGATCGAGTCGCTCGCGCCCTTGGACATAAAGGCGTGGTGGATGGGCAACTCGATTTCGCCACAGATGCTGAGCTGGGACGTCATGAAGCAGTCGAGGGTGTGGTTGACCATCCCCTCGGTGCTGTTCTCCACCGGGACGACCCCGCAGTGGGCCGCGCCGGACTCCACCTCCCGGAACACCTCGTCGATGGCGGCGTGGGAGCGGCGCGTGGTGAAGTGGCCGAAGTGCTTGATCACCGCCGCCTCGGTGTAGGTGCCGGCGGGGCCGAGATACGCGACGGTGAGGGGTTGCTCCAGGGACAGGCAGCACGAAATGATCTCGCGAAACAGCCGTGCCAGATCCGCGTCGGCCAGCGGACCCGTGTTGTCCGCCTGGACGCGCTTCAGGATCTGCGCCTCGCGCTCGGGGCGGTAGAACACCGGGGCCTCGTCGCCGGGCTCGGCCACCTTGATCTCGGCCACCTGCTTGGCGCAGGCGGCGCGCTCGTTCAGGAGCCGCACGAGGTCGCGGTCGATCGCGTCGATGCGTTCGCGTACCGGGCCGAGCTTGTCGGGCGTGTCTTGGGTCACCATGCCTCCGTCACCCGGCGGTCTTTTCGAACGCGGCCATGAACTCGATGAGGGCGTCCACGGCTTCTTCCGAGACGGCATTGTAGAGGCTGGCCCGCATTCCCCCAACGCTGCGGTGTCCCTTGAGGTTGGCGAGGCCGGCCGCTTCGGACTCGTCGAGGAACCTGCGGTCGAGCGTGGCGTCCGCCAGGGTGAAGGGGATGTTCATCCAGGAACGGTCGGTTTCGCGTACCGGGCAGCGGTAGAAGTTGCTCGCGTCGATGGCGGCATAGAGCTTCGCGGCCTTGCGTTGGTTGCGTTCCGCCATGGCGGGGAGGCCGCCCTGCTGCTTCACCCAGGCGAAGACGAGCCCGGCCAGATACCAGGCGTAGGTCGGCGGCGTGTTCATCATCGAGCCGGCCTCGGCGTGGGCGAGATAGTCGAGCATGTCCGGGGTGTTGGGGCGCGCCCGGCCGGCGAGTTCCTTGTGGACCACGACCAAGGTGATCCCCGCGGGGCCGAGGTTCTTCTGGGCGCCGGCGTAGATCACGCCGAAGCGCGACACGTCGAGGGGCCGGGAGAGGAGCGTCGAGGACATGTCGGCGGTGAGGGGCGCGCCTAGGTCCGCCGGATACTCGTGGTATTCGACACCGCCGATGGTCTCGTTGCCGGTGAGGTGGATGTAGGCCGCGCCGGGGGTGAGCCGCCAGGCCTCGGGGGGCGGTGCATAGGTGTAGTTCTCGTCCTCGGACGATGCCGCGATGTGTACTCGGCAGAGCTTGCGGGCCGCGGTGATCGCCCGGGTGCCCCACGAGCCGGTGTGGACGAAGTCGACCACCGAATCCGGTTGCGCGAGGTTGAGCGGCAGCATCGACCATTGCAGCGTCGGGCCGCCCTGTAGGAAGAGGACGTGGTAGTCGTCGCCGATGCCGAGGAGTTCCCGGAAGTCGGCTTCGGCGCGTTCGGCGATGGCGATGAACTCCGGGCTGCGGTGGCTCATTTCCATGACGGACATGCCGCGCCCGCCGTAGTCGAGCATTTCCGCCTGGGCGCGCTCGAGGACGGGCAGGGGCAGGGCGGCGGGCCCGGGGGAGAAGTTGTGTACGCGCGTCATGTGGCTCCTCGCGTGTCGGATGCGGGGTCCCGGTCCGGCGTCCTCCAGGGGGAGGCCGCGTTCGGGACCGGCCCGCCTTTGCTTGCGGTCAGTCGGTCTCGGGAGAGGGGGCGTCGCCGCCCTCGCCGTCTTCGGCGTCCCCGTTCTCGGACTCGACGATGCGTTCGAGGCCGACGAGGTGTTCGCCCTCGCGCAACGCGATGAGCTTCACCCCCTGGGTGTTGCGCCCGACCAGGGAGATCTCGTCGGCGCTCGTCCGGACCAGGGTGCCTTGGTCGCTGATGAGCATGATCTCATCGCCATCGAACACTTGGGCGGCGCCGACGAGGGGGCCGTTGCGCTCGCTCCCCTGCATGGCGATCACCCCCTGGATGGCCCTGCCCTTCACCGGGAACTCCCCGATGCGCGTGCGCTTGCCGTAACCGTTCTGACTGGCCGTCAGGACGAAGCCGTCGTTCGGGATGATGAGGGAGATCACGGAGTGGCCCTTACCGAGGCGAATCCCGCGCACGCCCCGGGCCGTGCGGCCCATGGCGCGCACGTCCGACTCCTTGAAGCGCACGGCCTTGCCGGAACTGGAAACCAGCATGATGTCGGAGTAGCCGTCCGTCAGGGCGACCCCAATCAAGTGGTCGTCCTCCACGAGGTCGAGGGCGATCAGCCCGGCCGTGCGCTGGCGGGCGAACTGCTCGAGGGGCGTCTTCTTGACCGTGCCGTTCGCGGTGGCCATGAACACGAATGCGTCGTCCTCCGCCGCCCCGGCCTTGCTCATCGGCAGCAGGGTGGTGATGCGTTCGTCGGGGTCGAGGGCGAGCATGTTGACGAGGGGCCGGCCTTTCGCGCCCCGGCTCCCCTGCGGGATCTGGAACACGCGCAGCCAGTACACCTTGCCCTTGTTGGAGAAGCAGAGCAGCGTGTCGTGGGAGTTCGCGATGAGGAGGTGCTCGACGAAGTCCTCGTCCTTGACCGCGGTCGCCGCCTTGCCGCGCCCGCCCCGGCGCTGGGCCTGGTAGACGTCGAGGGGCTGCGTCTTGGCGTATCCCTGGTGCGAGACCGTGACCACCATGTCCTCTTCGGGGATCAGGTCCTCGGCGGTCAGGTCTTGGTGCGAGCCTTGGATCTCCGTGCGGCGCGGATCGGCGTAGCGCTCCCGCACGTCGGTCAACTCGTCCCGGATGACCGTCCGCAGCCGCTCCTCGGAGCCGAGTATCTCCGAGAGATCCTGGATCTCGTCCAGGATCTTGCCGTAGTCCTCCATGAGCCTATCGCGTTGCAGGGCCGTCAGGCGTTGCAGCTGCATGTCGAGGATCGCCTGGGCCTGCTGCTCCGAGAGCCGATACGTGCCGTCGCGGAAGCCGAACTCCTCGCCGAGATCGTCCGGCCGGCAGGCATCGCTACCCGCCCGCGTCATGAGTTCGGCGACGGACTCGGAGCCGAAGCGCCGCGCCATCAGCTCGGCGCGGGCGGCGGCGGGCGTTTCGGACTTGCGGATGAGCTCGACGACCTCGTCGATGTTCTCAAGGGCCACCGCCTGGCCTTCGAGGAGATGCCCGCGGCGCCGCGCCTGGGCGAGGAGGTAGAGCGTGCGCCGGATGACCACTTCCCGGCGGTGCTTGAGGAAGGCCTCGAGCATCTCCTTCAGGTTTAGGAGCTTCGGCTGTCGGTCGACGAGCGCCACGCAGTTAATGCCGAACACGGACTGGAGCTGGGTTTGCGCGTAGAGGTTGTTCAGCACCACCTCGCCGGAGTCGCCCCGGCGAATCTCGATGACGATGCGCAGGCCGTCCTTGTCCGACTCGTCGCGTAGCTCCGTGATGCCCTCGATCTTCTTGTCCCGGGCGAGCTCCGCGATCTTCTCGATGAGTCGCGCCTTGTTGAGCTGGTAGGGGATCTCGGTGACGATGATCGTGTCCTTGCCGGAGCGGTCCGACTCCACCTCGGCCCGGGCGCGGACATAGATGCGGCCCCGGCCGGTGCGGTAGGCCTGCACGATCCCGGCGCGGCCGTTGATGATGCCGCCGGTGGGGAAGTCCGGCCCGTGGATGTGCTCGATGAGGTCGTCGACCGTCGCATCCGGGTCGTCGAGCAGCAGCAGGCAGCCGCCGATCACCTCGCTCAGGTTGTGCGGCGGGATGTTCGTCGCGAGCCCCACGGCGATGCCGGAGGAACCGTTCAGCAGGAGGTTCGGCACCCGGGTGGGCAATACCTCCGGCATCGTCAGCGTTTCGTCGTAGTTCGGGACGAAGTCGACGGTGTCCTTGTCGAGGTCGGCGAGCAACTCGTCGGCGATGCGCGCCATCCGCACCTCGGTGTAGCGCATGGCCGCCGGGGGGTCGCCGTCCATCGAGCCGAAGTTGCCCTGCCCGTCCACGAGCAGGTAGCGCATGGAGAAGTCCTGGGCCATGCGCACGATGGTGTCGTAGATGGCCTGGTCGCCGTGGGGGTGGTACTTGCCCATGACCTCGCCCACCACCCGCGCCGACTTCATGTAGGGACGGTTGTAGGTGTTGTTCATCTCGGCCATCGAGTAGAGGACGCGCTTGTGTACGGGCTTCAGCCCGTCGCGCACGTCGGGCAGGGCGCGCCCGACGATCACGCTCATCGCGTAGTCGAGATACGACCGCTTGAGCTCGTCTTCGATGTTGACCGAGAGGATTTCACGACCGCGTCCACCCCCTTCGACCGTGGTGGAGTCGGACCCGCTATCGGACATGGACGGCGTCGCTTGAACCGGTGGGGAGCAAATGCCAATTCTACCAGAAGGGGGGTGGCAAAGCGGGGTTTCGGCGTCTCTGATCGGTCTCCGATGGGAGGTTCTGCCGGCTACCGGCCGGAGGGTCGCGACGCGGCCGTCCGATATACTCCCGGCATGCCCGCCCAGCTCCTGCACCCCCGCTTTCTGCTGCCCATCGCACCGCGCAACGCGGTGCTGGAGGACGCGAGCGTGGTCGTCGAGGATGGGCGCATCGTCGCGGTCGGTCCCCGGGTGGAGATCGACGCCCGCTTCCCGAACGCGCGGCCCGTGGAGCTCGATGCACACGCGCTGCTGCCCGGCCTCGTGAACGCGCATGGACACCTCGCGATGTCGCTGATGCGGGGCGTCTCGGAGTCGCAGCCCCTCGACGCGTGGCTGGAGGAGATCATTTGGCCGCTGGAGGCGCGCTGGGTGGACGCGGAGTTCGTGCGGGACGGGACGGCCCTTGCCCTCGCGGAGATGATCGCGACCGGCACCACCTGCGCGAGCGACATGTATTGGTTCCCGGAAGCCGCCGCGGAGGTCGCCTCCGCCGCCGGCTTCCGGCTGCACGTGGCGTTTCCGGTCATCGAGTTCGAAAACGCCTGGGCGCGCTCGGCGGACGAGTGCATCCACCGGGGACTCGCGCTGCGCGACCGCTACCGGGACGACGACCGGATACACGTCGCCTTCGGCCCCCATGCGGCCTACACGACGAACGAGACCATCCTGCGCCGCGTGCAGGTACTCGCCGACGAGATTGACGTCGGCATCCAGATACACCTGCACGAGTCCGCCTCCGAGGTCACCGCCGCGCGGCAGCGCACGGGCGGGAGTTGGGTGCAGTTCCTGGAGGCCATCGGGTTGCTGACCCCGGCGTTGCAGGCCGTCCACATGACCCAGCTCACGAACCGCGAACTGGAGAGCATCGCCCTCGCGGGGGTCCACGTCGTGCACTGCCCCCGTTCCAACCTGAAGCTCGCCAGCGGCCGCTGCCGCGTCAACGATCTCAAGGCGGCGGGGGTGAACGTCGCCCTCGGCACGGACGGCGCCGCCTCCAACAATTCCCTCGACCTCTTCGACGAGATGCGCGCCGCCGCGCTCCTGCGCACCTCGCTGACGGAGGACGCCACCGCGGCGCCCCTCGCCGACATGTTGGAGATGGCGACCCTGGGCGGCGCACGGGCCTTGGGCTTGGGGGACGAGATTGGGTCGATCGAGCCGGGCAAGCGGGCGGATCTCGTGGCCATCGACTTCAATGCACCGGGCATGCAGCCGGTGCACGATCCCCTGGCGCAGCTCGTACACGGGCAGCCCGGCCGGCATGTCAGCCACGTCTGGGTGGGTGGACGGTGCCTCTACCAAGCGGGGTCCTTCGCCACGCTGGATCTCGATCGGATCCTCGCCCGCGCGGCGGAGTGGCCGGCGAGGATGGCGTCGTGACCGCGCACGGCAACGTCGACCGCGCCGAGATCGAGAAGTTCGAGGCGCTGGCGCACCGGTGGTGGGACCCTGACGGCGACTTCAAGCCCCTACACGACATCAACGCGGTGCGCGTGGCGTACCTCGCGGAGCGCTGCGCCCTGTCCGGCGCCCGGGTGGCGGACGTGGGTTGCGGCGGCGGCATCCTGACCGAGAGCGTGGCGGCGCTCGGCGCGGAGGTGACGGGCATCGACATGGCGGAGAGCCCCCTCGCCGTGGCGCGGCTCCACGCCATCGAGTCGGGGCTGGATGCGGCCATTCGCTATGAACGGACGACTCCCGAGGCGTTCGCCGCTGCGGAGCCGGGCGCGTTCGGCGTCGTCACGTGCCTGGAGATGCTGGAGCACGTGCCGGACGTGACCTCGACCGTCCAGGCCCTCGCGGACCTCGCGGCACCAGGCGGCGACGTGGTCGTCTCCACGATCAACCGCAACCCGAAGTCCTACCTCCTCGCCGTGCTCGGAGCGGAGTACGTCCTCGGCATCCTGCCGCGCGGCACCCACGACTACGAGAAGTTCATCCGCCCCTCGGAACTGGCGCGCGCGATGCGCCGGGCCGGCCTGGCCGTTAAGGAGATCGTCGGGCTGCGCTACAACCCGTTCACCCGCAACTGCACCCTGGACGACGACGTGGACGTGAACTATCTGGTTCATGCGCGGAAGGAGGCGGTGGCGTGACCCAGGGTGGGCGTCCTCGTTATCGGCCACCTCCCAATCTGCTAGAGGGCCGCGTCGTACTCGTCACGGGTGCCGGCGCCGGTATTGGCCGCGCTGCGGCCATTGCGTACGCACGGCACGGGGCGAACGTGGTGCTGCTCGGCCGGACGCGAGACAAGCTCGAAGCGGTGTTCGACACGATCTCGGCCGAGACGAGCACGAAGCCCGTCATCGTGCCGGTGGATCTCGCCGGGCTCGACGAAGCGGCGGCGGACAACTTGGCGGACGCGATTCGCGAGCACTACGGTCGCCTCGACGGCGTACTCCACAACGCGTCGGTCTTGGGCCCCCGCGTGCCCGTCGCCCACTACCCCGCAGACGCCTGGGCGGAAGTGATGCAGGTGAACGCGATGGCGCCCGTGCTGCTCACTCGGGCGTTGTTGCCGCTGCTGGAGGCCGCGCCGGACGCGTCCATCATCTTCACGTCGTCCGGCGTCGGACGGATCGGAAGGGCGTACTGGGGCGCTTACGCGGTGTCGAAGTTCGCGACGGAAGGGCTCTCGCAGACCCTCGCGGACGAGCTTGAGAACACCGGCCGCGTCCGCGTCAACGCCCTCAATCCCGGCGGCACCCGCACGGCGATGCGCGCCGCGGCCTATCCGGCGGAGGACCCCATGCGCCTGCCGACGCCGGAGGAGCACATGGACTTGTATCTGTATCTGATGGGTCCCGACTCGGTCGGAGTGACGGGGCGCAGCATCGATGCGGCGACGTGGCGAGGACCGTGAGGCTTCAAGCGTTCATCGCCGGCGCGTCTTCAGCCAATCCCGCGCCTGGCGCCAAGTGCGCTTGAACCCGCCCTGCGCGAGGAACTCCTCCGTCAACGTTGGCCGGTCGGCCGCGAAGTTGCGCCAAACGGCCGCGGCGTAGGGGCGGCTCGTGGTCGCCAGGCTCGGGTAGAAGCCGCGCTCCTCGATGTCCGCAAGGACCATGCGATAGTGGTCGATGACGTGCCGGTCGAGCAACGTCCCCGCCGCCTGGACGCTCGACAACGCGCCACCGCCGAGTTTTTTTCTTGCGAGGGGTGCCCCCTGTTGAGGGCCACCCTCACGCTCCCCGGCTGAAGGCTCTCCAACGCGGTCCAGCGACCCCAGGGTCATGAGCCCGGAGATATCGAACGGACTGACGCCCTGGCGTTGTGCGGCGGCGCCCATGCGGTCCCATAGGCGACGGAGTTCCACTTCGGGAAGCACGTCCGCGATGTCGAGTTCCGCGAGCGAGTCGCGGGTCTCGCGGATGGTCTGCCGGAGTTCGTCGACCGACAGCGGCGGTGTGTCGAAGGCCGTGGCCGTGCGCTGGCTGGCATCCGCGACGGCGTCGAGCAGGTCGTCCGCCTTCCTTATCGAGTCCGCGTCGTCGATGACGCCACGCTGCTCGAGTTCCCGTGCGAATTCGCTCAGGTACGCCCTGGAGCCGTAGGCGATGTCGCTGACCAGTGCCAGGATCAGCATCGGCGACATGTGGACCGTCGCGAGGCTCGCCAACTCCACGAAGTTGCCGACGGTCTTCCGTGCGACGTAGCGCTCGACCGGCGCGTCCTTTCGTTCCTTCTCGCGTTCGACGCCCCCCATGTCCTCGGCCATGAAGTCGAGCATCTGTCCGACGAATCCGCGGTAGGTTCTCGCATCCCTGAAGGCGCGCGGCAGCAGCACGGTCGCCGACTCGCGCAGGGCGCCGCCCACGATGCCCGCCGTGCTGCGCACCGCGCGTTCGGGTAGCGACAGGCCGTAGCGCAGCCGGCGGCGGACGACCTCACGAACATCCGCGGTGGCCACGCCGGTCTCCCTCGTGGACGGTGGGGACGTCACGGCGGCAGCTCCGGGTAGGGGATGAGCAGGGAGCGGGCCGGTTTGCGCTCCGCGCCGCGGGAGCGGGGTGGGGGGGTGTAGGGAAGTCGTAGCAGCTCATAGAGGGCGGCAAGGTCCGGGGACCCAAGCTCCGCGGTTCGGCCACGCTTCAGCCAAGCCGGCAGTACGACCGGTCCGAAGCGGACGCGCTTCAGGCGGGTCACGCGGCGGCCGGCGCGTTCGAAGAGCTTGCGCACCTCCCGGTTCCGTCCCTCCATCAGCACCACGTGGTACCAGTGATTCGACCCCCTGCCGTCGTAGTAGCGGATGTCGGAGAAGCTCTGCAGCTCGCCGTCCACGTCCACGCCGGCCTTGAGTTGCTCGATCGCGGCGTCTTCGAGCACGCCATCGACCCGCACCGCGTACTCGCGGTCGATGCCGGTGGAGGGATGCATGAGGCGGTGGGCCAGGCCGCCGTCGTTGGTGAACATGAGCAGGCCGCCGCTATTGATGTCGAGCCGGCCGACGGTCAGCCAGCGCCCCCGATGGATGGCCGGCAACCCGTCGAACACCGTGCGCCGCCCCTCGGGGTCCCGGCGGGAGCAGATGGTGCCCTCCGCCTTGTTCATGACGAGCACCCGTGGGGACGGGGCCGTCCGGGCACTCAGTCTCTTGCCATCGACCGCAAGACGGTCCGTGGACTCCACGCGGTCGCCGAGCCGCGCCGTCCGGCCGTTGACGGTAACCCGGCCGGCGGCGATCCAGCGCTCCATCTCGCGGCGCGAACCGAGACCGCGTTCCGCTAATGCCTTGTGTAGCTTGTCCGACACCAACCCATCGCCTGGGCTCAGCGGTCGGCGGTCGGCAGTGGAACGACGTTCTCCAGGCCGGTGTCCGGCTCGGCCTCGGCGAGAACCGTCTCGTGCTCGCCATTCGTATCCGCGGAGGCCGCCGCGCCGTCCTCCTCGCCGTCGTCGGCCGAAGCGATCAGCGCCCGAATCTCGGCGAGGGGCGGCAGCTCCTCAAGGTTCGCCAGGTCGAAGTAGTCGAGGAAGGCGTTGGTCGTGCCGTAGAGTGCCGGACGGCCCGGCACTTCGCGGTGGCCCACGGCGCGGATCCAGCCGCGTTCGAGCAGGGTGCGCATGATGTTTGGGCTGACGCCGACGCCGCGCACGTGCTCGATGTCGCCGCGCGTGACGGGCTGGCGATAGGCGATGAGCGCGAGCGTCTCCAGGAGCGCGCGGGAATAGCGCGGCGGCTTCTCCTCCCACAGCCGGCCGATCCAGGGGCTCAGTTCTTGACGGACCTGGAGGCGGTAGCCGCTCGCCACCTGCCTGAGCTGGTAGCCGTGCCCCTCCAGGTCGTATTCAATCTCGGCGAGGGCGCTCTTCACCGCCTGGCGCGGGTTGCCCTCGGGCAACTCGGCGGGCGCGAACAGCCGCAGCATGCGTTGTAGGGAGAGGGGTTCCTGGGAGGCCAGCAGGGCGGCCTCGACGATGCGGCGGATGTCTTTCTGTTCGAGCATCGGAAACCTCCGGGTTTGGGGAGCGTCCGGTCAGGAACCTCCGGCGGCGCGCAGGTAGATGGGGGCGTAGGCGCGGTGCTGCACTAGCTCGATCAACCCCTCGCGATGCAGTTCGAGCAAGGCCAGGAAACTGACGATGAGCCCATGGCGGCCTTCGTCCGGGGAGAAGCACTCGCGAAACGGAACGAACCGGGTGGCGGCGTTTACCCGCGCCAGCATGCCGGTCATGCGTTCGCGCACCGAGAGGGCCTCGAAGTGCACCGCGTGATGCCGGTGGAGCTCTGCGCGATGGAGCAGGTCGGCCATGGCCAGCATCAGCTCCTTCATGTCGATGGCCGGCGGGGGGTGGACGGTGACGAGCTCAGGTGGCTCGGCGTGGGCGGGAAAGATGTCCCGCTCCAGGCGCGGCAAGTCGCCCAGCCGTTCGGCTGCATCGCGGATGCGCTCGTACTCCTGCAGGCGACGAATCAGTTCTGCTCGGGGATCGCCCTCCTCGTCGTCGTCCTCGGTGGGCCGGGGCAGCAGGAGCCGTGACTTGATCTCCGCGAGGGTCGCCGCCATCGCGAGGTATTCGCCCGCGAGCGTCAGGCGGAGCGCGGACATCAACTCGATGTATTGCAGGTACTGGTCGGTGATCTCCGCGACCCGGACCTCCAAGATGTCGAGGTTCTGGCGGCGAATCAGGTAGAGCAGCAGATCGAGGGGTCCCTCGAAGGTCTCGAGGATCACCTCGAGGGCGTCCGGGGGAATGTAGAGGTCCGTCGGGAGTTCGTCGACGACGCGTTCGCCCACGATGGCGACGACGGAGCCGTCCCGCCGCTTGCGCCGCTCGGCGTCGAGGCGGGTGACGCCGTTCGGGTCGTCGCTCATCGGTGGCTCATGCCCACGGCGGCGCGCACGTCCTCCATCGTCTCCCGCGCCACGTCGCGGGCGGCCTCCGAGCCCTCGACGAGGATGGTGCGCACGAGATCCGGGTTGTCCTCGAACTGCGCGGCGCGTTCGCGGAACTGCGCCTGCTCGGTGGTGACGGTGTCGATCAACGGGCCCTTGCAGTCCAGGCACCCGATGCCGGCGGAGCGGCAGTTCTCGGCCGCCCAAGTGCAGACGGACTCGGACGAGAGCGCTTGGTGCAGCGCGAACACCGGACAGTTGTCGGGGTCGCCGGGATCACTTCGCCGCACCCTGGCCGGATCGGTCGGCATGGTGCGGATCTTCTGCTCGACGGCCTCCGGTTCCTCCCGCATGGCGATGGCGTTGCCGTAGGACTTCGACATCTTGTCGCCGTTCAGCCCCGGTAGGACGGAGGTCTCCGTCAGCAGGGCTTGGGTCTCCGCCAGCACGATGCGGCCGCCGCCCTCGAGGTAGCCGAACAGCCGCTCCCGGTCGCCGATCGACAGGTTCTGCTGTTCGGACAAGAGCGCGCGGGCGCGCTCGAGGGCCTCGCGGTCGCCCCGTTCGAGGTAATCCCGCCGCGCGGAGCGATAGAGGCGCGCCGCCTTGCGTCCCATCTTGCGGATGGCGGCCTCGGCATGCTCCTCGAAGCGCGGTTCCCGGCCGTAGATGTGATTGAAGCGGCGCGCGATCTCGCGCATGAGTTCGATGTTGGGCACCTGATCCGCGCCCACGGGAACGTGCCCCGCACGATAGATGAGCACGTCTGCGGCCTGCAGCACGGGATAGCCCAGGAAGCCGTACGTTGACAGATCTCGGTCGTTGAGCTTCTGCTGCTGCTCCTTGTAGGTCGGCACCCGCTCCAGCCAGCCCACCGGGGTGATCATCGAGAGCAGCAGGTGCAACTCCGCGTGTTCCGGCACCCGGCTCTGGACGAAGATCGTGGACGCGCCGGGGCTGATCCCGGCGGCGAGCCAGTCCACGACCATGTCGATGGTGTGCTGCTCGATGACGCCGGGGTCTTCGTAGTGCGTCGTGAGGGCGTGCCAGTCGGCGACGAAGAAGAAGCACTCGTACTCGTGCTGCAACCGCACCCAGTTCTTCAGCGCGCCGTGGTAGTGGCCGATGTGCATGCGGCCGGTCGGCCGCATTCCGGAAACAACCCGCCGGTCCGAGTCCGTACTGCTCAACTGAACGGGATCCCGGTGAACACGCGAGGGCGATTATAGCAGCGTGTCGGACTTGGACCGGCGGGCGGCTGGGGCTAGAGGCGGTGCCCGCTAGGGCGACGGCTCTGGTGGCGATAGCTGGAAGTCGCCGAGCCCCACCCGCGTGACCTCGGGCAAGCTGTCGGTCAGATCGACCACCGTCGTCAACTCGCGCACGCAGGGGCCGGCGTCCACGATGAGGTCGACGACGCCCTCGAGCCGCTCGCGGATGTCCTCCGCCTCGGTCATCGGGTAGTCGTCCCCGGGCAGCAACAACGTGGTCGACATCATCGGCTCCCGCAACTGGGCGAGCAGGCCGAGGCTGACGGGGCTTGCCGGGACGCGCAGCCCGATGGTCCGGCGGCGGCTCATCAGGCGGCGCGGCACCTCCCGCGTCGCCTTCAGGATGAACGTGAACGGCCCCGGCGTATAGCGCTTGATGATCCGGTAGCTGGTGTTGTCCACCATGGCGTATGCCGCGAGTTCCGACAGGTCGCGGCACATCAGGGTGAAATGGTGGCGCGGGTGCAGTCCGCGAATCTCCCGGATGCGGTCCAGGGCGGCCTTGTCGCCGATGTGGCAGCCGAGGGCGTAGGTGGAGTCCGTGGGATAGGCAATGACGCCGCCGCGCTGCACGATCTGGGCGGCCCGGGCGAGTAGCCGCGCCTGGGGATGGGTCGGGTGGACGCTGAAGAATTGGCTCATGGCGGCTATTATCCGCGAAGTATGAAACAGTTGGTCGATTACCTTCCCGTCCTCGCCTTCGTCGGCGTCTATGTCTTCACGGACATCTTCGTCGCGACGGCGGCGCTCATGGCGAGTGCCGTCGTGCAGCTCGGCGTGTTCAAGGCGATGCGCTGGCCGATCAGCCGGCAGATGTGGGTGGTGGTCTGGGTCGCGCTGGTCTCGGGCGCGCTGACCCTCGTCTTCCAGAACAAGACCTTCATCCAATGGAAGCCGACGATCGTGTACTGGATCATGGCCTGCGCCATTGTCGGCAGCCGCTACGTGGGGAAGGGCGACCACATCCAGAAGGCCCTCGGCAAGATGCTCGTGTTGCCCCAGCGCGCATGGGCGCACCTCACCTGGGGTTGGGGGGTCGCCATGGTCCTCGCCGGGGGCGCCAATCTGGCGGTGGCGTACGAGTTCAGCGAGGAGGCTTGGGTCACGTACAAGCTGGTGTCCGCCTTCGCGATTCCGATCCTGCTCACCGTGGGCAGCGTGGGCTACCTGGCGGCCAGCGGGCAGTTGCCGGAGGAGGAGGTTCTCGACGGGGCGGAGCGCCCGTGACGGGTCGCCGCCGGGGGGCGGTCCTGGCCGGCGCGGCGTGCCTTCTGGTGAGCCTGTCGGGAACGGGCGAGACGCTCTACATCTCCGACGAGTTCCGCGTGCCGTTGCGCAGTGGTCCGTCCGGTGAGCACCGCATCCTGCACTACGGCCTGCCGACCGGGACGGAGCTTGAAATGCTGGCCGTGGACGAAGAAGCCGGCTTCACCCATGTGCGCCTGGGGAGCGGGACGGAAGGCTGGCTGCCGAATCAGTATCTCGTCGACGAGCCCATCGCGAAGATGCGCCTCGCCGAGGCCGAGGAGCGCATCGCCGCCCTCGAGGGATTCCTGGAGGGCGACGAGGCGGCCACCGCGCTGTTGCAGGCCAGGGAGTTGGCGCAAGCCAACGCGGAGCTCGAACGGCGCAACGAGGCCTTGGCGAGTGAACTAGCGCGGGTCGAGGAGGCGTCCGAGGAAGGCCTCGCGCTCTACGACGCCCACCAGAATCTCTCACAACTGAATGTCAACCTGCGCGCGGAGGTGGACGACCTGCTCGCGCAGCGGGATAGCCTGGAGCAGAACGTCGAGCGGCAGTGGATGCTCATCGGCGCGGGCTTGGTGTTTCTCGGGCTGATGTTGGGCCTGGCGATCAAGTCGCGGCCGCAGCGCAGTTCATCGCGGCTCGGTTCCTGGTCGTGACCGCCCTGTCGGTCAATCTCAACAAGGTCGCCTGGCTGCGCAACGCCCGCGAGGGTGCGCGGCCGTCGGTCCCGGAGGCGGCGCGCGCCATCATCGGCGCGGGTGCCCAGGGGATTACCGTGCATCCTCGTCCGGATCAGCGCCACATCCGTCCGCACGATGTCGAGGCGTTGGCCGCCCTGCTGCGGGAGTTCCCGGAGATCGAGTTCAATATCGAGGGCAACCCCTACGCGGGGCCCCGCGGCAACGGCTATCCGGGGTTTGACCGCTTGATCGAGACCGCCCGCCCGCATCAGGCGACGTTGGTGCCGGATGCGGATGGGCAGCTCACGTCGGACCACGGGTGGGATCTTTCGGACGCCGGCGCGGCGGAACGGCTGGCGGCGGTGGTCGCGCGCTACCAGGGCTGGGGCGCGCGCGTCAGCTTGTTCGTCGATCCGGTGCGGGAACGCATCGCGGAAACCGCTGCGTGCGGAGCGGACCGGATCGAGCTCTACACGGGCCCCTACGCGGAGCACGTGGAACGATGCGGCGTCGCGGGCGAAGCGGCCCAGACGAGTTGGCGGACCTATCGGGACGCGGCCCGGCGCGCTGCCGAACTCGGTTTGGGCGTCAACGCGGGCCACGACCTGAACCTGGACAACCTGGCGCACTTCGTGGCCATGGGCGGCATCGCCGAGGTCTCCATCGGCCACGCGCTAACGGCGGACGCGCTGGAGTGGGGTCTGTCGGCCACCGTGCGGAAGTACCTGGACGCCATCGCGCTGGGAAACAGCAAGGAGAAGACCGAATGAAAGACACGTCCCGCTCGACCACCTTCGTGGCCGGGCTGCTGTCCGCCACCATGTCGGGCCCGGCCATGGCCGACAACCCGGTGGTGGTCCTCGAAACCACCAAGGGCGACCTCGCGGTGGAGCTCTACGAGGAGCGTTCGCCGAAGACGGTGGAGAACTTCCTGGACCTCGTCGACGCCGGCTTCTACGAGGGCTTGATCTTCCACCGGGTCATTGAGGGGTTCGTGATCCAGGCCGGCGGGCACACCGCCGACATGGAGTACCGCGAGCCGCCCCGCACGGTGGTGAACGAATCCCGCAACCGCGTCGCGAACGACCAGTACACGCTCTCGATGGCGCGCACCTCGGACCCGGACTCCGCGGGCGCGCAGTTCTACGTGAACATGCGGGACAACGACAGTCTCAACTACCGGCCTGGGCGCCCCGGCTACACGGTGTTCGGGCGCCTCATCGAGGGCATGGACGCCGCCCACGAAATCGAGCGTTCCGAGACGGCGGCCAAGATGGGGATGCAGGACGTGCCCGTGGAGCCGGTCGTCATTACGAGGGCATATCGCCGCTGACGAACGGCTATCATTGGCGTTCGCCCGGGCTCGCGTGTTGCGTCCATGAAGCCACTTATCGCGGCGGTGTTGATCGCCGCCCTGCTCGCCGTCATCGCGGCCGAAGCGTATCGCTGGCTGCTGGCCGGCAGCCACCTCGCGCTACTGGCAGTGGTGTTTGTCGCCTGTCTCGCTTCGGCGCTCGCCACGATGCGCCTGACCGACGGCCGGCCTCGCGCCCGTTCGCGCGCCCGCCGGCCGGCGCGGCCTAGGGGCGGCCAACGCCGCGAGACTGCGCGCCGCGAAGGTGGTCCCCGCGAAAGTGGTCGCCGCGAAGGTGGTCGCCACGAAAGTGGTCGCCGCGAGAGCGGTCCCCGTGAAGGCGGCACCGTCAAGTGGTTCAGCCGCTCGAAGGGCTTCGGCTTCATCATCCGGGAGGATGGCGACGAGATTTTCGTGCATCACCGCTCGGTGCGTTCGGGTCCGGACCGCCGCGGCAACCTGCGGGACGGCCAACGCGTGACGTTCGTCGCCGTGGAGCGCAGCAAGGGCTGGCAGGCGGAGGACGTCGCACCGGCCGACGACTAGAGCGGAAGGCGAATGAACCTGCGTGCGTTTCTCGCGCGGCGCATGGCGGATGCGTTCCAGGCGGCGGGGGTGGAAGACCCCGAGCCCATGCTCCGCCCATCCGGCCGCCCGGAGTTCGGGGACTATCAGGCGAACGGTGCAATGGCCGCCGCCAAGCGTCTGCGAACGAATCCGCGGGCCCTGGCCGAGGCCGTTGCGGAAGCCTTCGGCGCGGAGAACCCGGGCGTCGCGGAGACGTTGGAGGTCGCCGGGCCCGGGTTCGTCAATGTCACCCTGTCGGGAGCGTTCCTGTCCGAACGGCTGGCCACGGCCGGCATCCAACCCACGCCGAAGCCCGAGCGGGTCGTGCTCGACTACTCGTCGCCGAACCTCGCCAAGGAGATGCACGTCGGGCACTTGCGTACCACGATCGGCGACGCCATGGCCCGGATTCTGGAGGCCCTTGGCCACGACGTGATCCGCCAGAACCACGTCGGCGATTGGGGGACCCAGTTCGGCATGTTGGTGGCGCATCTCGAGGATCGCCAAGAGTCCGCCGCCGAGTTGAAGGATCTCGAAGTCTTCTACGCCGAGGCGCGTAGGCGGTTCGACGCGGACGACGCGTTCGCGGATCGCGCGCGCCTCACGGTCGTTGCGCTGCAACGGGGGGACGAAGGCGTGCTGGCCTATTGGCGGCGCTTCATCGACATATCGCTGTCCCACTGCCGCGCCGTCTACGCGACCCTCGGCATCACGCTTGCGGACGCCGATCTCGACGCGGAGAGCCGCTACAACGACGACCTGCCGAAGGTCATCAAGGACCTGGACCGCGCCGGCCTCCTGCGGGAGGACGAGGGCGCGAAGTGCGTCTTTCTCGAGGGTTTCGAGGCGCCGGTAATCGTGCAGAAACGCGACGGCGGCTACCTGTACGCCACGTCGGACCTCGCCGCGGTGCGCCTGCGCAAGGACCACTACCGGGCCGACCGCGTCCTGTACTTCACCGACGCGCGCCAGGCGCTGCACTTCCGGCAGTTCTTCGCGGTGGCGCGGCAAGCGGGCTTCGCCGCGGACGCGTGCAGCCTAGAACACCACCCGTTCGGCGCGATCCTCGATCCGGACAACCGCCCCTTCAAGACGCGGACTGGCGGCGTGGTGAAACTTGCGGACCTGCTCGACGAGGCGGTGCGGCGGGCCGCCGCGCTGTTGGCGGAGAAAAACCCGGATCTGACTGGTGCGGAGGCGGAGCGGGTGGCCCGGGTCGTCGGCATCGGCGCGGTCAAGTACGCCGACCTCGTGCGGAACCGCACGAGCGACTACGCCTTCGACTGGGACACCATGCTCTCCTTCGACGGGAACACCGCGCCCTACCTGCAATACGCCTATGCGCGCATCCAGAGTCTGTTCCGCCGCGCGGGCGTGCGCCCCGAGACTGTTGGCGGCGTTCCCACCGTCGAGGCACCCGAGGAACGCCGCTTGGCCGTCCTATTGCTGCGCCTACAGGAAACGTTGGAGCAGGTGGCGGACGACGCGCTGCCGCACCTCCTCTGCACCTACCTCTACGACCTCGCCGGCCGCTTCATGCAGTTCTACGAGACGTGTCCCGTGCTGGATGCGCCGGAGGCGCAACGGGAGAGCCGCCTCAAGTTGTGCGCGCTGACGGCGGAAACGCTGCAACGCGGGCTGGGGCTCTTGGGGATCGAGACGGTGGAGCGGATGTAGACTGGCCGGCCGGGCTTGCGGACTTTCGCCGGTCGACTGGGGTGCCCAATGGACCAGATTACCCTCAGGGACTATCGGTGTTTTCACGGTCGCCAGTCGGCACGACTGGCGCCCCTTACGCTCATCGTGGGCGAGAACATCAGCGGAAAGACCTCCTTCTTGGCGATGGTCCGCGCCTTGTGGGACGTCGCCTTCGCGGATGCGGTACCCGACTTCAAGCAAGAGCCCTACGACTTGGGAAGCTTCGCCGAGGTTGCCCATCATCGAGGTGGTCGGGCGGGGCGAGCCGAAACGTTCGAAGGCGGATTCCGCATCGGTCCCACCGCTGAGGGAATCGGCTTTTCCTTCAACGTGGAGTTCGGCCAGCGCGGCACGGCGCCCGTCCCCTTGGTGCGCCGCATCTGGAACGACACTGCATCGGTGACGGTCGAAGATCGCAATGGGACGCTCAAGGCGACCGTGGGCGCCGGGATCGCGGTTTGGGAAGAGACGCTCGGGGACTTCGGGTCCGTCGACGAAGGCAGGCTCGCGCCGCTCTTTCTGATGTCGTTGGCAGGTCGCCGTAGCAGCAGAGAGATCCGGGACCAAGCCGAGCCGACCGAAGCGGAGAGGAACGCCGTCAGAAAACTGCTTCAGATCAGGCTCCGGCCGCAGCCGAGCGGACCGTTTGCAAGTGCTCCAGTTCGCTCGAAGCCGCGTCGCACGTACGATCCGGCTCGCCCATCACGCGATCCGGAAGGAGACTACGTGCCGATGTACCTCGCGCATGTGTTCCGAGAGAGGAAACGCGAATGGGCCGCCTTGAAGGCCGCGCTGGAGCGGTTCGGCAAGAGCGCCGGATTGTTCGACGACCTGGAGATTAAATCCCTCGGTCCCCGGGCGGGCGAGCCCTTTCAGGTGCATGTGAGGAAACGTGGCGAGCGCTTGAAGGGCCCTCTCCGCAACGTCATCGACGTGGGCTACGGCGTTAGCCAGGTGCTGCCGCTCATCACGGAGATGCTGCGCCCGGACGCGCCGTCGACGTTCCTGTTGCAGCAGCCGGAGGTGCACCTGCATCCCAGCGCCCAGGCGGCCTTGGGAACGTTGTTCTGCCACGTCGCGAGCGACGAGCGGCAGTTGATTGTCGAGACGCATAGCGATCACCTCATTAACCGGATCCGTCTGGATGTGCGAGATTCCCAGGTGCCCCTGACGCCGGACGACGTCTCGCTGCTCTATTTCGAGCGTGATGAACTACAGGTCAACATCCACTCGTTGCGGTTGGATGCCCAGGGTAACGTGTGCGACGCGCCGCCCAGCTACGGTCGGTTCTTCATGGAAGAATCTGCTAGGTCGCTTCAGTTCTGATGTGCGCGATCATCGATGCGAACGCCGCTCACCAGGTTCTTCACCAACGAGTCGGCGCTACAGGCGGACTTCAAGACGAAAGCGCTGATCGACCAGCCACGGGGGCGGGTCTACTCAACGAAGGAGAACCCCGCGTTCGGCAGGGCGCACCGGGATCTCCTCAGGAATCGAACCCTCTGCGATTCGACCCGCCCCTAGACATCATGTTTTGACCTGCCCGTCCTCAACGCGCGTGGGTTACCTTGGCGGCGGAGTGCCGGGCAAGGCAGGGCCACATTGAGGAGGGCAGGAGGTTGCAAGACTACAAGATGTCGGAGGGCGGGATGAGTGATTGCGGGGGGTCGTACGGGGCGTACGTCGGGTTGGACGTGCACAAGGACACGATCGCGGTGGCGGTGGCGCCGGCGGGGCGCGGGGCGCCGGAGGATCTCGGTGAGATCGCGAACCGACCGGCGGCGGTCGCCAGGCTGGCGCGGGAGTTGTGCGCGGCGCACGGCGGCGGGATGCCGTTGTTCAGCTACGAGGCGGGGCCCTGTGGGTATGGGTTGTACCGCCAGTTGCGGGAGCTGGGCTTCGACTGCGAGGTGGTGGCGCCGTCGCGCATCCCCAGGGCGCCGGCGGAGCGGGTGAAGACGGACCGTCGCGACGCGCGCAAGCTGGCGCGGCTGTCGCGCGGCGGCGAGTTGACGGCGGTGTGGGTTCCGGACGAGGACCACGAGGCGATGCGGGACCTGGTGCGGGCGCGGTCGGACCTGAAGGACGCGGAGCGCAGGGCGCGCCAGCGCCTCGGCGCGTTCCTGCTGCGCCACGACCGCCGCTGGTCGGCCGGGCGCTGGAGCAGGGCGCACTGGGCGTGGCTGGACGGCCAGCGCTTCGAGCGGGACTGGCAGGAGTGGGCGTACCGGGAGTACCTGGAGGCGGCGCGGACCGCGGGCGAGCGGGTCGCGGCGCTGACGGGCCAGCTGGAGCGGGCGTTGTCCGATTGGTCGCTGGCGCCGGTGGTGCGCGCGTTGGTGGCGTTGCGCGGCGTGGACCGGATCACGGCGGCGACGCTGCTGGCGGAGCTGGGCGACATCGGCCGCTTCGACTCGCCGCGCCAGTTGATGGCGTTCCTGGGGTTGGTGCCGAGCGAGCACAGCTCGGGCGGGCGGCGCCGCCGCGGCGCGATCACGCGCACCGGCAACGGGGCGGCGCGGCGCGCGCTGGTGGAGTCGGCCTGGAGCTACCGGTTCCCGGCGCGGCGCACGGCGCACCTGGAACGCAAGGCGGCCGGCGCGTCCGAAGAGGCCAGGGCCATCGCGTGGCGCGCCCAGCGGCGCCTGTGCGGTCGCTACCGGCACCTGCTCGCGTCCGGCAAGAACACCAAGCAGACGACCGTGGCCGTGGCGCGCGAGCTGGCCGGCTTCGTGTGGGACATCGTCCGCGTCGAGATGGCGCGGATGGCGGAGGCCGGCGCCGGGACGTCGGCGACGCGTTGACGCGCGGTTGAAGGAAGGGAGTTCGTTTCGAGTGTTGGATCGGGGCGGGGCCGGGCCGGTGTGGAGAACCCTCGGCCGGGCTACGACGGCGTCGGCGGATGGTTCGCAACGCGGACCCTCCGGCGCGACGACCCCCGCCACTAGAGAGAGGCCAGCTCCGCGACGCAGTGAGGTAGGGTCGGTAACCAATCCACGCATATCAGCATGATCCACCGTCGCAATCTGTCCGGCCCCGTCCCGACCCACCGCGCCCGCGCCGGACCCGACCCACCGCGCCCGCGCCGGACCCGGCACGGCTGGCGAACATCGCCGGCCGGGCCGGCGCCCGCGATTTCCACCGCCCGCCCACCGCCGCTCCATCATTTGCGGGGACCGCGGCCGTGGACGGCCCGTGGAAATCGCTCCGTGCCCCCGGTTGGCCGCGACACCCCGACGGGCGCCGGAAAAGGCGGGTCACGACCGTTCCGAACCGTCGCCTCGACGAACTCGGTGCGATCGGAGCACCCTGGAACGGAGTACCGATTGACAGGTCAAAACATATCAGCCCGCATTTCTCACCACGGGCCGTGATGATCGCCGAGGATTTTCGCCCCGTGTGCGTGCTCGCGACCGAAAGCCTAGTGGGGCCTAAGCTTGAGGGAGCACGTGCGCGCACGGGGCGAAAAGACCGGCGAGGGCGCGGCCAGCGGTCTGCATCCGGCCGCCGACGTGTGAGATCGACAACAAACCCAAATGGACCAAGGACTTGCGGTCCATGCACAAGCGACCTGGTGAGAAATGCGGGCTAGGCTCGAACCGTCGCCGGCACCGAATACGACTTCAGGTCCGCAACGAAATCCTCAAGAGCCTGGATGCCGGTGGCCTCGGCCTCCCGGCACCACTCGCGGAGGGCGGTGAGCAGGTCGTCCCCGCGTCCGCGGTTGGACCAGATCTCGGCGAGTTCAAGCCGCTTCTCGTAGATGGTCTTGAGCAGCGGGCTCACGCCGGTGATCTCGCTGATGCGCCGCCGCTGGCGTTCGCTGATCAGCGTGTCGTGGCGGCAGAGCACGGGTTTGGAACGCCTGAGGAGGCGCCGCGTGCCGGCATCGGCGCGGCGGTACTCCTGCTTGATCAGCGGCGCCACGACTTCCTCCGCGTAGCGCGACATCACCCGGAAGCGGTCGTTCAGCACGGCCCAGGTCGTGTCCATGTCGATGGCGGTCTTGCCGTCGACCCGCGCGACCACGGGTCCGGTGGAGAGCGGCGTTGCGAGACCGAGACGTTCGAATAGCCGAATCCACGCCCAGCCGAGATCGAACTCCCAGGGCTTGACGGAGAGCTTGGCCGAGTTCGGGTAGGTGTGGTGGTTGTTGTGCAGCTCCTCGCCCCCGATGAGGATGCCCCACGGCGAGAAGTTCGTGGCGGCGTCCGGGCACTCGAAGTTGCGGTAGCCGAGACGGTGCCCGACCCCGTTGACCACGCCCGCGGCGAGCACCGGGATCCAGAGCATCTGAATCGCCCAGACCGTGAGGCCGAGCACGCCGAAGAGCGCGAGATTCACGGCCAGGAGCAGGGTCACCCCGAGGGACGTGTGCGGCGTGTAGACCTTGTTCTCGATCCAGTCGTCCGGCGTTCCCTTGCCGTAGCGCTCCAGGGTATCGGGCGTGGCGCCGGCGCGGTAGAACTCCGCGCCTTGCAGGAGGATGGCTCGCAGCCCGTGGATCTTGGGGCTGTGCGGGTCTCCCTCCACGTCCGCGGCCGTATGGTGCTTGCGGTGTACGGCCGTCCACTCCTTCGTGATCATCCCGGTGGTCAGCCACAGCCAGAACCGGAAGAAGTGCTGCAGCGCCGGATGCAACTCCAGCGCGCGGTGCGCCGAGAACCGGTGCAGGTAGACCGTGACGCCGACGATGGTCACATGGGTCATGACCAGCACGTAGATGACGGCGGCCGGCACGGAAAGCCCGACCACTCCGTACCACCAAGCCTCAAGATTCATCTGTAGCTCCGCTGCATCGTTCGCAAGATACCATCGTTGCCGGGGGCTCGCTACGAGCGGGGCCCCGCCTCGGGAAGGGGCATCTCGGCGCTGTCCTCGGCGCGCGCCCGGGTGAACGCGGGCATGGGCGTTTCGGTGCGCACCTGTTCGAGCCAGAACACCCCGTCGTAGGGCTTGCTGTTGCCGCGGGTTCCCACGAAGTCGATGTCGCCGTCGCCGTCGAGGTCCCGGGCCGCGAATTGGTCGAACATGCCGCGCTTGCGGCGCGAGATGTCGTGCCGCGACCACTCCGCGCCCGTGACGCCGGGATTGCGGAACCACCCGAGGCGTCCGAGCGCATCGTTGGCCGTCACCTCGCCGTCCTCGTCGCGTGGCCCCTGGCTGTAGCTTCCCGACATGACGTCGAGGGTGCCGTCGCCGTCGATGTCGGCCAGGGTGATGCCCGTCACGCTGTCCGAGCCGAAATCTCCGATCCGATGCACGATCCAGGGGACGTCCGGTGCCGCCGGCTGTTCGAGCCAGACCAGTCCGATCGAAGATCCGGCCAAGGGACGGGGGCCCGGTTCACCGAACCGGGCCGCGGTCACGATGTCGGTCCTGCCGTCGCCGTTCAGGTCCGCGTGGTCGAGGTGGAAGCCGGCCACTGCGGTGCCCTCCTCGACGTCGATGGGATGCTCGACGAAGGCGCCCACGTCCGCGCCGGTGTTCTCGAACCAGATCATGCGCGGACCGCCGCGTATGCCGCCAACGATGTCGAGGTCCCCGTCGCCGTCGACATCCACGGGCTGGGCGTTGTGCGGCACGCTGTAGTTGCCGAGCACGGTCTCCTGCCAGCCGTCGTCGGCAAGGGGGTCGCCGGTCGCGTGAAAGACGGAGATCGGCGTGTTGCGCTCGTAGTCCTCGGGCCGAGGGTTCTGGGTGCCCTTGTTGGGGGCCATCGCTTCTGGCCGTCCGTCGCCGTCGAGGTCCGCGAGGAACACGCGGATGTACGATCCGCGGTTCCGCGTCATCGGCAGCATCAGCCGTGGCCACGGCGTGGTGCGTGCGTCGGCGCCGGGATTCTGGAAGTAGATCAGGTGGGCGAGTTCTGCGGCGACGATCACGTCGAGGTGGCCGTCGCCGTTGACGTCGGCGATGGAGACATCTTCGGGTGCCGCCGCCTCGGCCCCCTCCGCCAGGGTGACGTTGGTCCATGTGTCGGGGTCGTCCGAGGCGAAGGCGATGCGTACATGCCCGTCCGCCTCCCCGTCGTAGCGCGTATCCGATTCATGGACGGAGACGACGTCCTCGAAGCCATCCCCGTCGAGATCCCCCATCGCCAGGCCGTCGCTGCCGCTGAGCGCGACGCCGGTGGTCCCGGGATCGTCGATGAGGTGTTCGCGCCAACTGATGAACAGGCCGTCGGGCGTGCGCGCGGTGGTCGGGGTGTCGCCGACCGTCATTTCGCCGGCGGCCGGCGGCGGGTCGGCGTCGGGAGCGCAGGCGGTGGCCATCGTTGCCAGCATGACTAGGGCGATGATTGAGGGGAGACGGTTCATGGGACGCGTCCGCAGGCTGTAGCCCGCCGGATTATTAACGCGACCGCAGGCTCGCGCTACCATGGGCGGATTGTACGGCGGGAGCCCTCCCCATGATTCGACTCGTCCCGATGGTGGCCATGCTGATCGGCGTGGCGGGCTGCGGCGACCCGCTCGTCACCATCCCGGGCGGCGAGTTGGCCGGCACTGAACGGGACGCACCGGCCCAATGGAGTGGCGTGCCGGACACGATCCAGCTCGAGACGCGACCGGCCGATCCGTATTCCATCAACATCTGGGGCGTCGGCATCGGCGAACACCTCTACGTGGCCACGGGGACGGACGGTGCCAATTGGACGCCGTTCATCAAGGCCGACCCGAGCGTCCGCGTCCGCGTGGAGGGTGACCTATACCGGTTGCGGGCGAGCTTGGTGGAGGATGCGGACGAACGCGTCCAGGTCGCCGCGGCGTTCTACGCGAAGTACGACCTCGATCCGAACGACGGATGGGTGGCCGACGGCGGCATGATCTTCCGCTTGGAACGGCCCTGAACACGGGAGACGACACATGGACTACTTGTTGAACGGCATCCGCGTCATCGATGCGGCCACCTACCTCGCCGGTCCGGGCTCGGCCACCATCCTCGCGGACTTCGGCGCCGACGTGATCAAGGTCGAGCCGCCCGGTGGCGACGGCTACCGGGCGCTGGTGGGCGCCCACCCGGTGCCGTACCACTGGCAACTGACCTCGCGCAACAAGCGCAGCATCTGCCTGGACCTCAAGCGCGCGGAAGGTCAGGACGTGCTCCATCGCCTGGTGGCGGACGCCGACGTCATCCTGACGAACTTCCTCGGCGAGCAGCTCCGGGAGTTCCGCATGACCTACGAGGAACTGAAGGCGATCAACCCGCGCCTGATCTTCGCGCAGATGACCGGGTACGGAACACGCGGTCCGGATGTGCAGCGCCGCGGCTTCGACGCCACGGCGTGGTGGGCGCGCTCGGGCCTCATGGAGTTCGTGCGCGACCAGGGTCAGGTGCCCCTGCAGCTCGCCCCCGGCATGGGGGACCAGGCGACGACGCTCGCCATGTACGGTGCCATCATGACGGGGCTCTTTCGCCGCGAGCGGACGGGCGAGGGATGCCAGGTGAGCACCTCCCTCGCCGCGAGCGGCGTGTGGGCCAACGCCATGGCGCTGCAGGGCACCATCGCCGGTGTCGACCTCGCCGCCATCGCCCAGAAACGCGGCTGGACGACACCTTTCCGCATCGCCTACCCCACCAGCGACGACCGCTTCGTCAACCTCTGCATCATCAACACCAAGCGCGAGTGGCCGCAGCTCGCGGAGGCGCTCGGCCATCTGGAATGGTTGGACGATCCGCGTTTCGTGGACATGCGCACCTTGCTGCGCAACCGGGACGACCTGAAGGCCCTCATCGCCGAGGCGACGGCCCAGTGGACCCAACGGGAGCTGATGGAGCGGCTCGACGGCCACGGGGTGACCTGCGGCGTCGTCGCGCCGATGGCGGACGTGGTCGAGGACGAGCAGCTCCGGGTCAATGACGTCATCATCGAGACCCACGATCCCGGCGAGGGCTACGAATACACCATCAACTCGCCGATCTTCGTCGAGGGGGAGGCGAAACGCCCGCCGCAACGCGCGCCGGAGATCGGGGCGCAAACGGAGGAGGTGCTGCGGGAGGCTGGGTTCATGGAGGAGGAGATCAGCGCGTTGCTCGACTCGAACGTCGTGTTCCGGGAAGCGAGCTGATGGAGCGCGCTTGGTGAACCCCGCCGACGCCCGGGCGGAGGCGCGCCGCACGGAGGTCCGGCTGACCTTCAACGGCACGGCGCCGCGGGACCCGGCGGTGGATGCCTGGTTCGCCGAACGCGGGGACGTGCTCGGGGAACTGGCGTTCAAGTGGTGGGGACGGATGCGCGGCTGTGGGGAGGACGTGCTCGAGCTGTTCCACGACGGGTGCCCGGTCGCATGCATCGAGGATGTCCCGTTCGCCTACGTGAACGCGTTCACCAAGCATGTGAACGTCGGCTTCTTCATGGGCGCGTTCCTGCCCGATCCCGCGGGCCTGCTGGTGGGCACCGGCAAGCGCATGCGCCACGTCAAGCTGCGCCCCCGCGAGGAAACTGACGCGAGAGCGCTGGGGGCGCTGATCGACCTCGCCTACCAGGACGCAAGGGAGTACGTCGCGGCGGGGCTGAGGTAGCGCTACAACACTTACGTCTCCACGCGGACGGCGGTCACCGATACGCATCTGCCAGATAGGCGTCGTGGTTCTCCGAGACGTCCGTCTGCTCGCTCTCGGCTCGGAACGTGCCGGCGACCGACAGCAAGCGGTCCCACGCAACATCGACCTCGGCTTGAAGCAGAACGTGGTCGACCCCTTCGCGCACCAACTGGGCGATGGACACGGAGCGCCGTGCGGCCAATGCCTGGAGGCGTTGATGCTGGGAAGGCTCCAACCGGATATGGATGCGAATCATGCGATGGGACGTTATCGACGTGCAGGACGCGTGACAATCCCGATCGCGCTGGCCGGCGAGCCCGCCACGGTCAAAGGGGGCAGGGGCAGCGATCACGGCGGTGCTGGCGTGGCCGTCGATTAACACCGAGCCGCGAGATCATCCCCCGATGAATCCGCGACCCGCTTCAGGCTTCGCGTGGGACAAGGTTGAGGCTTCGGCATCCCGTCGTGGCGTGGGACAATCGGCACCCGGGCGGCGAGGAGGCGTGGCGATGGCCGAGCAGGAATTCAACGAGTTCGTGAGACGCAAAACGGAACAGGTGCGGACGGAAGAGGCCATTGATTGGACGAGGCGGCGAGTGGACTGGCTCCGCGAACTTGAAGAGCTGTACGCCCGCATGGAAGGCAATCTCAAGCCGTACACGCAGGCGGGGGAGATCCAGATCGAACGTGCGCCGATACGGCTACAAGAGGACCATCTCGGCACCTACGACGCGGAAAAACTGACGTTCAAGATCGGTCGGGAGAAGATCGTGGCGAAGCCGATCGGGACGTTGCTCATCGGCGCCAGCGGGCGCGTGGACCTGTCGGGATCGCGGAAGACCCTCAAGATCGTGCTGCTAGCCAAGGGGGGACCGGTTCTGACCACCGAGAGCAGACATGGCGGGGTTACCGAGGAGTCCAGCCGTTCGATGATGCGGGGCGAGGTCGAGGAAGCGGGTTGGTACATCGAGACTCCGCCCCCGGAGAGCGTGGTCGTCCCGTTCGGCGAGGACTCGTTCCGGGACGCGATCATGGAAGTCTCTGGTGGCTAGACGAGTATCGTTGTCAGGAGCACATCTCGCGGCGAACGAAGTGGCCGAACATCACGCTTTGGTCGAGGAGGCCCTCCACTTGTACTACGCGGCGGAGAGTCCCGGCTTCGAGACGAGATTCGCACTCTACACCGAGGATGAGGTTCTCGCCGAGCGGGATGAGCGGCTGGACGAAGCGGGTGCCGCGTCGGCGATGATGGTGCTGGCCTCGGTCGAGGCCGCGTTTCGGCTGGACTATCTCAAGCGCTGTTACGCGAGGTATCGGGACGGACTGTCGCGGACGTTTCGGACGTTGTACCGGGAAAAGGGCGCGAGGGTGTCGTTGTCGGACGATCTGCTCGAAGCGTGGAAGGACCACGGCGCAATGGCGGCTGGCCTAGTCGGCGACGTTAGAAGCGCGTTCGGCTATCGCCACTGGCTGGCCCATGGGCGCTATTACGATCCAAAGCTGGGTCGCCAGTACGACTTCGCGAGCGTGTACGACTTGGCGCGGAAAGTCGAGGTGGCCATCTCGTTCCAGCGGTCGACGAACTGACCGACGCTATTGGTCGTTCCCATGCGGGCGCCGGGGACGCGGACCCTTGCGCCACCGAGGCGAAGGCGTCACGGTTCCACGCATGGCCCCTCCACATCGAGTCCTCGCATGGGCGGACGTCGCTTGGGACGGGGGCCGGCCCCGCTCGGTCGCGTTCGACGACGTATATCACGGGACCGATGGCATCGAGGAGACCGAGCGCGTCTTCTTGGAACCGGCGAGGTTCGATGAACGTGTCGCGTCGGCCGAGTCATTCACGATAGGCGAACTCGGTTTCGGGGCGGGACGGAACTTCGTGGTCGCGGCGGAACGGTTCCTGGCGCGTTCGGCGGGGCGGCTGCATTATGTGGCGTTCGAACACGCGCCGATGCGCGTCGAAGACTTGGAACGTGCGGGGCGGCCCTTGGATGCCGCGCTACATCAAGAGCTCGTCGAGGACTGGCCGCCGGCCATCTCCGGTTGGCATCGCCGCCGGTTCGCCAACGGGCGGATACGGCTGTCGCTCTACTTCGGGGACGTGTTGGCCGGCCTGTCCGACCTGACGGGGCGGGACGGCGCCGGCATGGACGTCTGGTTCTTCGATGGATTCGCCCCGCGCCGCAATCCCGAGATGTGGAGTCGCGAGGTGTGCGAAGCCGTCGCGATGCTCTCGCGTCCGGGAACGACGGTTACGTCCTACTCGTCGGCGGGCGTGGTCAAGCAGGGATTGCGGGAGGCCGGCTTCACGGTGCACCGGGTCGACCAGCGGCCGCGCAAGTGGCACGCGCTACTGGGCGTGTTCGCGGGGCCTTGGTCGCCTCGGCCTCCGAAACGCCGGCCAGTGTCCGTCCTTGGGGCCGGCTTCGCCGGGTGCTGTGCGGCGCGATCATTGGCGGAACGGGGCTTCGACGTGACGGTCCACGACAGGGCCGTTGCCGCAGGGGCGTCCGCGATTCCGGCCGCCGCGCTGCATCCCCGGCTACTTGGCGACGGTAGCGCGGCTGCTTCGTGGCGTGCGCATAGCTACGCGTTCGCGGTCCATCGCTTTGCTGGTTTGCCGGGTGTCCGCTGGACGGGTGCGGTGCAACTGCCGGGGCCGGACGGCGATCCCGTGCGGCTCGAGCGGATCGCGCCGGCCCTGCCGCCGGACTGGATCGTTCCGGTTTCAGCGGTGGAGGCGTCGAAGCTCGCTGGTGTCGAGGTGCCTGCGGACGGGTTGCACTTCCCGCGTGCCGCCGTGGTGGACGGTCCCACGCTGTGCCGCGCGCTGCTCGACCATCCGACGATTGGTCTGGAAGCGGGACCTCCGGGTCGTGGCCTGAAGGTCTTGGCTTCGGCGTCGGGCGTGACCGAAACGATGCCCGAACTCGAAGTAGCCGCGCTCGCCGGACAGGCGGACCTGTTCCCCGGCGCCACCCTCCGCATGCCGGTGCTGGGCGACGGGTATGCCGCCCCGTCCGGGTCTTCCGAAGCCTGCTGGGTCGGCGCGACCTACGAGTACCGGCCCTGGGCGCCCGGCCAGGCCACGGCGGCCAACGCGGCACGCTTCCGCAAGCTCTTCGGCTGGTCGCCCGCGACCCCCACCGGGGTGTTTCGCGGCACGCGAGCCGTCACCTCTGACCGGATGCCCATCATCGGCCAAGTGGATGCCGACACCTACATCACCGCCGGCCACGGCTCGAGCGGCACCACGTCGGCGACGCTGGCGGGGGAGTGGGTCGCGAGCCTGATTGCCGATGAGTGCCCGCCGGTCGCCCGTGAGATCGAATCCCTCTGCCGCGTCGAGCGTTTTCGGGAACGCCAGTTGCGGCGCCCCAATCCATTCGCGTCTCGCCGTCAACGAAACTCGTAGGCCAGCCGCAGCGTCGCGCCGACGAACTCCACGTCCTCGGTGGCGATGCGCCAGGTCACGGGCTCGCTACCGTCGATGCGCAGGTTAGAGGGGTGGCTGCGCAAGCGATCATACGGACCGCCCTTGCGCTGGAACTCCTCGAAGCGGGTCCAGCGGAGGGCGAGGCCAAGCGTGAGCGCGTCCGTCAGGCGGTAATCCGCCCCGGCGAGCACTTGGTAGCCGAGGAGCGTCGCGGATGGCGATGCGTTCACCGATGTCACGGTCCCCGCCAGATTGCGCCGCACCTCGTCCTCGTTCACCAACCCGGCGGCGGTCCGCACCGTCGCGGGATCGAGGCTCCTCGCCCACAGCGCGCCATAGTCGATTTCGGTGCGGGCCGTCCCGGCCCCGGCCCCGACGTGCAGCGAGAGTCGGTTGGTCAGGGGCATTTGGAAGAACACGTTGGCGAAGAGACCATGCAGGGTGACGCTGCCGACGCGCTCCTGGGCGCGTGGCAGTTCGGGGCCGAACCGCTCGACGAACGGCACGCCGGAAGGATCCTTGATGGGGGAGGCTTCGTTGTAGCGGGACTCGGAGAACAGGTATTCGACCTCGGCCCGCCAACGTTCGGAGAAGCGATAGCCGACGGCCGCCCCGGCGAGCAATCCTCGCGCGCCATCGAAGTCGTTGCGCCAGTCGTCGACCGCGCCCGCCCCCCGGTCCGGGTCCGTGCATCCGGGCCATTCGGCGTAGCGGGGATTGACGAAACCGTCGCAACGCGCCGCGCGGTCGTTGTCGCCGCCGAAGAGGTCCATGCCCGGGGCGAAGCCGACGCCGAGGTCGGTGCTGACCCGCCAGTTGGCGAGCGCCGGGTTCGTGCCGGCAGCGATCAGGGCGGCCAACGCGAACGCGGGCTTCCAGGGCCGTGGGGAACGATGTGGCAGGAGCATGGACCGCGGCCGGGCCATCAGTCGTCGAACGTCCGCACCCCGATCACGCTGTCGATGGCCTCGATGCGGTCGGCCAGCGCTTCCGTCGGCGCCACCTCAAGATCGATCAGGTTGTAGGCGACGTCGTCGCGGCTCTTGTTGAGCATGTCGATGACGTTGATGTCGGCTTCGGCGAGGACGGAAAGCACCTGTCCCAGGGTTCCCGCCACGTTCCAGTTGGTCACGGCGATGCGGTAGCCCTCGGTGCGTTCCAGGTTCACCTCGGGAAAGTTCACCGAGTTCTCGATGTTGCCGAAACGCAGGAAGTCGGTGAGCTGGTTCGCCGCCATGACGGCGCAGTTCTCCTCCGCCTCCTTCGTGCTGGCCCCAAGGTGGGGGGTTGCGTGGACGTGCTTGTGGGCGGCGAGGGCCGCGCTCGGAAAGTCCGAGAAGTAGGCAGCAAGGTGGCCGGAACGCAGCGCGTCGAGCACGGCGCCTTCGTCCACGATCTCCTGGCGGGCGAAGTTCAGGAGGGCCGCCCCGGCTTGGAACGCGGCAAGGGCCTCGGCGTCGATCATCCCCTGGGTCTCGGGGAGCGAGGGGACGTGCAGCGTCACGTAGTCCGAGCAGGCGAATAGGCTCGGCGGGTCGTCCATGCGCCGCACCTCGCCGGGCAGGCGCCAGGCCGCGTCGATGGAGAGGGCGGGGTCGTAGCCCACCACCTGCATGCCCAGATCGAGCCCCGCCCGGGCGACCCGCGAGCCGATGGCCCCGAGCCCGACCACGCCCAACGTGCGGCCGAAGAGTTCATGGCCCTTGAAGCGCTTCTTCTCGCCCTCGACGAGCTTGTGCAACTCCCGTTCGTCCGTGACGTTGGAGAGGGTCTTCGCATATTGCATCCCCCCCATCACGTCGCGGGATGCGAGCAACAGCGCCGCCAGCGTGAGTTCCTTCACGGAGTTGGCGTTCGCGCCGGGCGTGTTGAACACCACCACGCCGCGTTCCGTGCAGAGGTCCACGGGCACGTTGTTGACGCCGGCCCCGGCGCGCGCCACGGCCCGCACGCTCGGGCCCACTTCGCCGGCGGTGAGCTTGTGGCTGCGCAGCAGGATCGCCTGCGCGTCCGCGAGGTCCGGGCCGACCTCGAAGCCCTGGTCGGGGAAGCGCTCAAGACCGCGCGGGGCGATCTGGTTGTACGTTCTGACGCGGTACACGGGACCCTCGAATCGCGGGCGGCGAGCCCCGGAAAAAGGCGCGGGATTTAACCACCGTTCCGACGCGGGTTTCAATGCAGCTCGGGGCATGAACAGGGCATGAACGGGGCACGAGCGTGACAAGGCCGTCCCTTTGACGCTGTGCCTCTGGATAGGGTACACAATCAGGTACACATGAGCGGAAGCAGACGCGATGGATTTCATCAGTGTCCGAGAACTCCGAAGTCGATCGGCTGCGGTTTGGGAAGCTCTGAACGCCCAGCGGCGTTTGGTCGTCACCTCCAATGGCAAGCCCGTCGCGTTTCTCGTGCGCACCTCTCCCGAGACATTTGACAGCACCCTTGAAACGCTCCGGCAGGCGGAGGCGGTGCAGGCTCTGGAATCGATTCGGCAAAGTGCGCGGGAGTCTGGGGTTGCCGAGCTGTCCCTCGACGAGATCGACGCGGAAATCGCCGCCGCTAGATCCGCACGACGTTACTGAGGGTTGTTCTGGACGCCATCGAATTTGGCGGCACATCCATGTGCCGCGCTAGGGGAGGTCTTAATCAGACCTCCCCTAGCCGCTATCGGGAACTGAAGACACCGAACCGCGGCCCTTGACGAGTCACGGCACCCGTCGGACCATCCGCGGCGAGGCGCCTTCGAGACGCGCCCATCCGCGCCTCGCCCGGAAGCTCCGATGGGGAAGATCATGATGCAGGCCGTACGTCCCGTGAATCTCGTTGCGCTGGCCTTGGTTCTGGCGTTGGTGGCCTGTGGTCGAGACACGGCGCCCACCACCGGAGACGCGCCGCCCAAGGGCAGCCCCGCCCACATTCGCGAGGTCACTGCCGCGGTCGACGATGCTGCGCTCAAGAACGCCGACGCGCGGCCGGGGGACTGGATGACGTACGGGCGCAACTACCGCGAGGACCGCTACAGCCCGCTCGACGCGATCCACCGCGAGAACGTCGGCCAACTAGGCTTGGCGTGGACGCTGGACCTCGGCACGAAACGGGGCATCCAGGCCACCCCTCTCGTGGTGGACGGCATCATGTTCCTGAGCGGCCCCTGGTCGGTGGTCTATGCCATCGACGCCCGCAAGGGCACGCTGATCTGGGAGTACGACCCCGGCGTCCATCGGGGCGTCGGGACCCGGCTCTGCTGCGGCGTGTCCAATCGCGGTCTCGCGCTCTACAAGGGCGCCGTGTTCGTCGGCACCCTGGACGGCCGCCTGATCTCCCTCGACGCGGCGGACGGCACGCCGAACTGGGAGGTGATGACGGTCGATCCCGAGGGCTACCAGTCGATCACCGGAGCGCCGCGCATCGCCAACGGCCTGGTACTGATCGGCAACGGCGGGGCCGAATTCACGGCGCGGGGCTACGTGAGCGCGTACCGCGCCGACACGGGCGAGCGGGCCTGGCGTTTCTACACCGTGCCCGGCAATCCGGCCGACGGCTTCGAACATCTGGACCTCGAGCAGGCCGCGGCGACCTGGACGGGCTCCTGGTGGGAACTCGGTGGCGGCGGGACCGCGTGGGATTCGATCGCCTACGACCCGGAACTCGACCGCGTCTACATCGGGGTCGGCAACGGCACGCCCTGGAACCGGCTGCGCCGGAGTCCCGAAGGCGGGGACAACCTGTACCTCTCGAGCATCGTCGCGGTAGACGCCGGAACCGGCCGGTATCTATGGCACTTCCAGACGACGCCGGGCGACACCTGGGACTACACCGCGACACAGCACATCATGCGCGCGGACCTGGCCGTCGACGGCGACCCCGAGACGGTGATCATGCAGGCGCCCAAGAACGGGTTCTTCTACGTCTTGGACCAGGAGACCGGTGCCTTCCGCAGCGGCGCGGCATTCGCCTACATGAACTGGGCGACAGGCCTCGATCCGAACGGGCGGCCCATCGAGCGGGAAGGCGCGCGCTACGAAGACGGCAGGAAGCACCGGATCGCGCCCAGCCCGCACGGTGGCCACAACTGGCAGCCCATGTCGTACAACCCCGAAACCGGATGGGTGTACGTCCCGGCCGTCGAACAGATCGGCTCCCTGCGCTACGACCGCGACGTCCCGGACCGGTCCCGGCGCAGGGTGAACGGCGGCAACGGCGCGACCAACGCCAACAACCTGAGCCTGTACGTGGAAGAGGTGCCGGAGCTCGACCCTCGGGCGCCGAAGCCGGGCCAGCCGTACGGCCGCCTGATCGCATGGGACCCGGTGGCGCAGGAGCTGAAGTGGGAGGTCCGCCACCCGCACTTCTACAACGGCGGACTCCTCTCGACCGCGGGCGGGCTCCTGTTCCAGGGCGACGCGGAAGGCTGGTTCAAGGTCCGGGACACCCGGACGGGCGATGCGCTCTGGGAGTTCGACGTGCGCAGCGGCGCCATCGCGCCGCCGGTCACGTACCTTGTCGACGGCGAACAATACGTCACCATCGCCGTGGGATGGGGGGGAGGTCCGGGCAAGCGGACCAAGGGGGTTGATCGCCTGCATCCTGGCACGCTCTACACGTTCAAGCTGGGCGGCGACGCGCAGCCGCCCGAGAAGCTGCCGCCGTTGGAACGCGCCGTCGTCGCGCTCACGACGGACGCCACCCAATTGGAGATCGGCATGGGCTACAACCTCTACATGGGGCACTGCGTCCACTGCCACGGCTCGGCGGGAGGCGGCGGCGGAGAGATCCCGAGCCTGGCGTGGTCGACCGAGGGCATGTACGGCTTGCTGCACGAAATAGTGCTCGATGGCCTGCTGCTGCCCGAAGGCATGCCGAGCTTCGAGGACAAGCTGACGCCCCTGGAGGTCGACCTGATCAAGGCCTACCTGCTGCACGTGGCGGAGGGGATTCGGGTGGGAACGCCGTCGGACGAGGCGCGCCGTTTCCTTGCGGACGCGCAGAGGCTCGCCGACAAGGTGTAGATGGGCTGTTGGTAGCGGAGACGGCCACGCGGCCAGATCGAGCAGCGGGAAGACGATGAAGCCGCCCAGGCACCGGAAACCGGGTACTCCCATTCGCGCAACTGTCGGCTTGCGGGAGCTCCCGCATCCGGAGGACCGATGATGAACGTCTACTTCAGGAACACCCACCAGCGCGGTTTCGGCACCTTCCCCCTCAGGGGCGGCGAGGGGCGCGCCGCGATCCTGGCCGCCGCCGAGGTCGGCTATCGCGCGTTCGACACCGCGCAGATGTACGGGAACGAGGCCGACACCGGCGAAGCGCTGCAGGCGACGGGCGTCGCGCGCGACGAGCTCTGCATCACCACGAAGGTCCACCCCGACAACTACGGCGAGGACAGGTTCATCGCCTCCGTCGAGCGGAGCCTGAGTGACCTGCGGGTCGACTTCGTCGACGTGCTGCTGCTCCACTGGCCGCCGCTCGGCGGCGACGTCGCGCCGTCGCTGAAGCTGCTGCAAAAGGCGTTCGACGCGGGCCTGACACGCAATATCGGCGTGTCGAACTACACCGTGGCCATGCTGCGCGCCGCAGTGTCGATCATCGACGCACCGCTGGTGACCAACCAGGTGGAGTTCCACCCGCTGCTGAACCAGGACCGGCTGCTCGAGGGTGCCGACGAGGTTGGAATCCCGTTGTCGGCGTACTGCTCGGTAGCCCGGGGCGCGGTGTCCAGGCACCCGGAGTTCGCCGCGATCGGAGAGGGCTACGACAAGTCGGCCGGCCAGGTGGCGCTGCGCTGGATCATCCAGAAGGGGGTGAGCGCGATCACCATGTCCACCAACCCGGCCAATCTCCGCGCGAACTTCGACATCATGGACTTCACCCTGTCGAGCGTCGACATGGCCCGCATCGAGAAGCTAACGCACGCCGGGTATCGGATCGTCGGCAGGAACGTGTCGCCTTGGGCGCCCGACTGGGACTGAACCGAGGCACCCGGTGTCGCCGGTGTAGGAGGGGCACGGCTTCCGGCGGCGTGTCAGAACGGCAAGTACGGCTCACCGAGGTCCGGATTCCCTCCGGCCCTGATCTTATTGGCCCACTCGCGAAGCTGGTCGCCCTCCCAATGGCGGGCGCAGAGCTCCAGGTACTCAAGGACGACTTGCCGTTCGCCGCGTTCCAGCAGCTCCTCGGCGAGTTGCGTGTCTGGACGCCAAACGCCCCACAGCGGAGAAAGAGACGGCCACGCGGCCACCCGGCCGGCGGCGATCAGGTAGTCTCCCGCCGCCTTGGCGTCCCCTTCGGCCAACGCGATCCGGCCGAGGAATAGGTTGGCGCGATACTCCGGTGCGAGGCTGAAGGGCATGCCGCCGCCGTCGAGGGCGTCCACCGCGTAGGCGCGGGCCTTGTCGAATTCCCCCGCCGCGAACGCGGCCTCCATGGCCGAGTCCACTTGGGTTGAGGCGAAATGGCGCTGGAGCTCGGCGGCCCGTTCAAAGTCGGACAGCGCCTCGGCCGCGAGCACGGGGTCCGGCTGTTCCCGATCCTCCTGCGCCATCCGCCAACGGAGATTCCCGAGTCTGGACGGCCACTGGAAGTCGCCGGGGTCGATCTCCTGCGCCCGTTCGAGCAGTGACAGCGCGAGATCCCGATCGGGTCCATGTTCGAAAGCGGCCGCGGCAGCGCCGAGCAGCCCCGTGTCACGAGGCGCTTCTTTGAGGTGGGCCATCCAGATCGCCTTGACACGCGCGTAGGCCGAGGGATCGCGATTGGGGTCGATGCTGGCTTGACCGAATGCGAGCAACGGATGCCGCGGATCGTTCTCTACCAGCCAAACCACGTGCCAGCCGTGCCGTCGTGCCTTGGCGTCGTCGGCCCACCGCGCGTGGGAGTAGTAAGAGAGCAATTGCGCCCGTGCGCTCAGCTCGTCGGGGTGGCTCCGGAGGCGTGCCTCCAGTGCTTCTGCCTCCTCGGCGGACAGGGTCATGCCCACCATCGTGTCACGGGTGTCGTCGGGCACGAGCCCGTCCGGCACCATGCCCCAGCAGCCGGCGAGACAGCCGCAGGCGACAAGAAGCAACGCAATGCGCGCGAACGGGCATGCAACGGGGATCGCCTTCGCTCCTGGATGGACCACCAGCATCCTCCTCACGGACGGCGCGCCGCGGCATCGAGTTCGGCGACGATTACGCCCGTCGCGTCCGGCGAACGGAACTGCGCGAGGCGCGCCCGCCACGCTTCGAGAGTGTCGAACACGTCACGCGCCGTGGCAACCAGCGTCTCGGGCGTAAGGTCCGCCTCCGGCAGCACGGTACTGAAGCCGCGCTCGGCGGCGTATGCGGCGTTCTCGATCTGGTCGCCGCGGCTGGCGGTGGTCGGCAGGGGCACGAGCACATTGGGCTTGCGCAGGGCGAGCAGTTCGTGGAGGGCGTTGGCGCCCGAGCGCGAAACCACCACGGTAGCGGTCGCGAGGATGTCGCCCCAGCCGTCGGAGACGAACTCGCGCTGTGCGTAGCCGGGCGTGTTCGCAAGGCCGGGGTCTAGATGCCCCGCCCCGCAGACGTGCAGCACCTCGAACGTCTCGGTGAGACCGGGCAACGCCGCTCGAGTGACTTCGTTGAGCCGTTGCGCCCCTAGGCTCCCGCCGACCACGACGAGCAGGGGCCGGTGTCCCGGGAGACCCGCCGCGTCGATCCCCCGCTCGGCATTAGCGTTCAGCAAGGCGTCGCGGATCGGGGTCCCGCTGTGAACGACGCGGCGCGTCGATGCCCGCGTCTCCTCGAAGCTGACGCAGAGCGTGGCCACGAACGGGAGCGAGAGGCGATTGGCGAGCCCCGGCGTCAGGTCGGATTCGTGCGCGACCACGGGGATGCGGCGCAGCCACGCGGCGAAGACCACGGGGAACGCAACGAAGCCCCCCTTGGAGAAGACAACGTCAGGCTTGATCCGGCCAAGGATGGCGAATGCTTGCAGGATGCCAATGGGAATCCGCATCGCGTCGGTCAGGTTGGCCCACGAGAAGTAGCGCCGCAGCTTGCCGGTCCGGACGCTGAAGAACCGGACTCCAAGCGGTCCGACGAGCCGTTCCTCGAGCCCCGAGTCCGAGCCGATGAATGAGACTTCCCAGCCCTTGGCCTGGAGCGCCTCGATCACGGGAAGCGCCGGGATGACGTGTCCGGCGCTGCCGCCGCCGGTGATGGCCGCGCGTCGCGTGGCGTTCGGCGCACGTTCCATCAGAGGGCGAGGGCCTCCTTGACGAACTGCACGGTCACCCGGCGGCTCGCCGACAGGGACGCGCGGTCGATGGTCTCGATGTGTTCCAGCATTTCCGGCAGGCCGCGGCCCACGCGGCGCATCAGGTAGCCGACGACGTCGTCGGAGAGGTCGAAGCCGCGGTCGCGGGCGGCACGCTTGAGGACGGGCACGGCGTCCTCGTCGGACAGCGCCAAGAGCTCGAAGCAGGTCGCGCTCCGCAGGCGGGAGGCGAGGTCGGTTAGGGCGAAATCGGTGCTCTTGGGGGGGCGCGCGGCGGTGAGCGTCAGGGCATGGCCGCACTCCAGCGAGGCGTTGTATAGACGGAAGAGCGCCTCCTCCGTGCCGCGATCACCCAGCCAGAGGTCAACGTCGTCGATCAACACGTGGTCGAGGGCCTCGTAGCCGGCAACGTCGCGGAGTTTCCGGGCGGGCACGTACGCTCCATCGTAGGCGTGGCAGGTGGCCTGTAGCAGATGGCTCTTGCCGGTCCCCGCCCGTCCCCACAACCAAATGCAGCGAAACCCGTCCACGGGGGTGCGGAGGTGTTCCACCGCTTCGCGGTTCGCGCCGACGGCGAAGCGGTCGAACGTGAAGCGCTCGCGCAACGGAAAGCGCATCGGCAACTGGCGGGTCACGGCGCCGGTCTCGTCGTGCGGAAGGCGCGGTAGCTCCAGGTGATGACGTAGTCGAGCCCGGAGGCGATGCCCAGCACGCCGACGAGGGCGAAGCCCCAGGGGTCGACCAGCCACGCGGCCAGGGGCGGCAACGGCCCTGTCTCCAACAGTTGGATCAGCAGAAGGATGAGCACGACGATCTGCACCACCGTATTGGCCTTGCTTATGAACGTCGGGGCGATGTCGACCTTCTCGATCACCAGGCTGTAGAGCATCACGCCGCCGCCGATGACCACGTCCCGGGCGATGACGATGGCGGCCAGCCAGAGCGGCACGTGCCCCTGCAGCAGCAGGATGAGGAACGTCACGCCGACCAGCAGCTTGTCCGCCAACGGATCGGCGAAGGCACCGAAGGGGGTGGTCCATGCGTAGCGGCGGGCAAGCGCGCCGTCCACCGCGTCGGAGCCTCCGGCCACGGCCATCAGCAGCAGGGCCGTCCCGTAGTCCCCGAGGGCCAGGCACCACCCGGTCGGGGCGATCAGCACGAGGCGGAAGATGGTGATGAGGTTGGGCAGTTGGCGCACGTCAACCATCCCCCATCCAAGTGAGGTGCAAGCGGTCGCCCGCCCCGGGCAACGGAGGCGCGCCGTCGGCCCGGAGAATCCCGTAGACCGCGAGCAACTCTGCCAAGCGCGATCGGGTCGAGCGCGTCGTCACCCGGACGGTGGTCGTGGTGGGCGCCGCGGCGAGTAGTTCCACGCGGTCGATGAACTCCAGTTCCCCCAGACGGCGCATGAGACCGGCGTAGTCGGCCACGGTGGCGATGCCGCGTACCTCCAGTTCGATGGGCCGCGCCTCGCGTCCGAGCACGGCGAAGCGGTCCATGAGTTCGTCCGCCACGGCGTCCACGGCCTGCGCGGCACCCTCCTCGGGCGTCGCCGTCTCGAAGCTGAATGATCGCTTGCCGCCGGCGAGCCAGAGCTCCCATTCGGTGACCCATTGGCCAAGCGGCTGGACATGCCCGTGGCCGAGCAACACGACGTCCGGTTCGTATCGCGCGCTGGCGCGGTCGATGACGTAGGGGAAGCGAAACCACACGTCCGCGACTGAAACGCGCTCGGCATCCTCCACGTCCATCGCCGGCAACATGATCTCGATACCGCGCTGGCGCGCGCGACGGCGCAGACCCTCGGCAAGCGGATGCGCGGAGTCGCGGGACAGCACGATGGCCGCTCCGTCCTGCTCCGCCGCCAGCCAACCGAGCCCGACGGGCCGGTCGGCGCTCCAGATGGGCAGGGCCGCCTGGGAGATCAGCTCGCGCACCGCCTCGGGCGAGAAGCTGACGCCGAGCCGCATTCCGCGCTCGGCGCTTCCGGGTAGGAAGCGGTATCCCACGTAGTACGGGTCGGGGTCGCGCAGGGCCGCCTGCACGGGTTCGCTCATGGGCACGTGGCGCAGGCCGGTCAGACGCACGAGCATCTCGCGCAGCGCGGCCCGGGAGGCGTTGCGGCGGTCGACGACGCCTTGGCTTTCGATGGGCGCCTCGACATCGTACAGCCACGGCACGATGTTGCCGCGAGTCGGGGTTCCCCAAGGGACGATGAGCGCTGCCAACACGATGGCCGCACGCCGGACGGCGAACCGCCGGGCACGGCCTTGCGCCTGATCAAGCCCGCGGCCGGGCTTGGTCAGAGGGTTCCTGGGCGCTTCCATGGCGACGGCGGCGTTGTGGATATCGGGGCGCATGGTACAAACTGCCACCTTTCGATCAAACTCCGTCATGTCGGGACTCACGTATCGCAAGGCGGGCGTCGACATCGACGCCGGACAGGAGTTGGTGCGCCGCATCGCCCCGGCCGCGAAACGCACCCACCGGCCTGAGATCCTCTCGGATCTTGGAGGCTTCGCGGCCCTTGCCTCCATGCCGGAGAAATACCGCAATCCCGTGCTGGTCACCGGAACCGACGGGGTCGGCACCAAGCTCAAGCTTGCCATGGACCACGGCCGCCACGACGACGTGGGACAAGACCTCGTCGCCATGTGCGTCAACGACGTGATCGCGACCGGCGCCGAGCCGTTTCTCTTCCTCGACTACTACGCGACCGGAAAGCTCGACGTGGACGTGGCCGAACGCGTCGTCGTCGGCATCGCGCGGGGTTGCGAGCTGGCGGGATGTGCGCTCGCGGGCGGGGAAACGGCGGAGATGCCGGGCTTCTACGGGGCCGGCGAGTACGACCTGGCGGGCTTCTGCGTCGGGGTGGTGGAACGGGAGGGGATCGTCACGGGCGAGGGCATCGAGGTGGGGGATTGCCTCATTGGTCTTGCGTCGAGTGGCCCGCATTCCAACGGATACTCCCTGATCCGACGCATTCTGGAGGATCGGTCGGCGGTGCCAACGGCCGCGGAGTTGGACGCTCTTCTTGCACCGACGCGCATCTACGCCACGGCGGTGGCGGCCGCGCTCTCCGCGGGGGAGGTACGGGGCATGGCGCACATCACCGGTGGCGGCTTGGTGGAGAACATCCCGCGCATGTTCCGGCGACCTCTCGCGGCGGACCTCGATCTGGACGCATGGTCGCGGCCGGAGGTGTTCTCGGCGCTGCAGCAGGCCGGGAACGTGGACGAACTGGAGATGCTGCGGACGTTCAACTGCGGGATCGGATACGTTCTGGCCACGCCGCCCGCCAAGGTGGAGTTGGTCCTTGCCGCCCTGTCCGATGCAGGAGAGACGCCGGGGATGGTCGGTCGGGTCGTTCCCGCGGGCACGACGCCGGCGGCCGGGCGGCTGGTGGTCGGGGAAGGGGCCGCCCGCCTCGGACGGTCGGACGGCGAGACGAGAGGAGGGCAATGATGAGCAACATCAGCCGACGGGACTTCGTCAACGGCGTGGCCGTCAGCCTGGCCGCCGGGAGTGCATTGTCTCCCCTGCAGGCCGCGGCGCGAGGGTTGCTGTCGCCCGACGCGCTCGGACCGGACTACTACCCGCCGCAGCTCACCGGTTTGCGCGGTTCCCACGTGGGCTCCTTCGAGGTCGCCCATGCGGTGGGGCGCGAGGGTCGCCGCTACGAGCCACCGGCGGAGCAAACGGATGCAACGTACGACCTCGTCGTTGTCGGAGGCGGGCTCTCCGGCCTCGCGGCCGCGTGGTTCTTCCGCGAGGCGGCAGGACGGGAGGCACGGATCCTGATCCTCGACAACCACGACGACTTCGGCGGGCATGCCAAGCAGGTGGAGTTCGAGGTGGACGGGCGGCACCTCATCTCCTACGGGGGCAGCCAGACCGTGGACTCCTACAGCGAGTACCCGGCCGCAGCGAAGCGACTGCTACGCGAGGTGGGGTTCGATGCGGCGCCGTTCGAGACGTACTTCGACCGTGCCTTCTATGAGAGATACATGCAGCCGGGCATCTACTTCGATGCGGCGCGCTACGGCGAGAGCAAGCTCGTCAGGAGCCCCCTTGGGACGCTTGCCGATTTCGTCGGCGTCGAGCGCTCGCGCGACTACGCGGGGATGATCGCCGAGTTCCCCGTATCCGACGCGGCGAAGCAACAACTCACGGGCCTCTTCACCGCGGCACCGGCGTCGGTCTACCCGGACACATCGGGAGAGATGGCGCTGCGGAAGATGATGACGCAGTCCTACGAGACCTTCGTGCGGGAGGAGCATGGGCTTGGGGACGAGGCGTGCGGCGTGCTGCGCGACTACCTGAAGGGCCCGGGCACCCAATTGGGCCTCGATTCCGCTAGCGTCCTGGTAGGCGGCCTGTTCACCAATCTCCCGATTCCTGGCCTCATGGGTCTCGGCGACGACGTGCTGCGGATGCTCGGTCTGGGGGCGTCCGGCGGCGCGAGCGACGCATACATCCGCCACTTCCCGGGCGGCAACTCCGGTATCGCCCGGTTGATCGTGCGCGACCTCATCCCGGACGTCGCCCCCGGCAGCACCCAGGAAGACATGGTGCTGGCCCGGTTCGACTACGGACGCCTAGACGCCGCGGAGAGCCCCGTGCGCATTCGCCTGAACAGCACGGCGGTGGACGTGCGCCACGGCGCGGACGGCAAGGTCGTCGACGTCACCTACGTCCAGGGCGGCACGCCCTACCGGGTGCGTGGCAGCCACTGCGTGATGGCCTGCTACAACCACATGCTCCCGTGGATCTGCCCGGAAATGGGAGAGGAACAGAAGACGGCCCTGCGCTACGCCTCCAAGACGCCGTTCGCCTACACGCAGGTCGCACTGCGCAACTGGCGCGCCATCGCGAAGAGCGGGCACGGATTGGTCTACTCGCCGGGCGCCTTCGTCTCCGAGTTCTGGCTGGACTTCCCCGTCAGCATGGGCGGCTACGAGTACCCGAAGGACCCGAACGGCCCTACGGTCGTCACGGCCTACCCGATCGAAACTCCGGACGGCAGCGGCCTTTCGCCGCGCGAACAGTTCCGCGTGGGACGCGCGACGATGCTCGCGAGGCCGTTCGCGGAGTACGAGGCCGCGATCCTCGCCCAACTGGACAAGGTGTGGGGCCCCTACGGCATGGACGCGGGCCAGGACGTCGCGGCCATCACCGTCAACCGCTGGCCGCACGGCTACGCCTACACCTACGACCCGCTCTGGGACCCGCTGGAGTACGATGTCTATCGCGACGCGGGCCCGCACGTCACGGGCCGCGCGCAGATGAACCGCGTATCGATCGCCAACTCCGACGCTGGCGCGATGGCGCTCGTGCAGACGGCGATGGATCAGGGCCATCGGGCGGTGATGGAGCAGTTGGGGATGTCGGGCTGAGGCGGAGGCGGGCCTGGGTCGGCCGCTCAAGGCTTCGGCAACGTCACCCCCAACTGCCCCTGATACTTCCCCCCACGGTCCCGATAACTCGTCTCGCACTGCTCGTCCGCCTCGAAAAAGAGGATCTGGGAAACCCCCTCGTTGGCGTAGATCTTCGCCGGCAGGTTGGTCGTGTTGGAGAACTCCAGCGTCACGTGCCCCTCCCACTCGGGTTCCAGGGGCGTGACGTTCACGATGATGCCGCAGCGGGCGTAGGTGGATTTGCCGACGCAGAGGGTCAGCACGTTGCGGGGGATGCGGAAGTACTCGACGGTGCTTGCGAGGGCGAAGGAGTTCGGCGGGATGATGCAGCTCTCGCCCGCATGGTCCACGAAGCTCCGCTCGTCGAACTGCTTGGGATCGACCATCGCCGAGTGGATGTTCGTGAACACCTTGAACTCCGAACCGCAGCGTACGTCGTAGCCGTAGCTCGACGTCCCGTAGGAGATGACCTTGCGGTCGTCCACGGTGCGTACCTGGCCGGGCTCGAACGGCTCGATCATCCCCTGCTCGAGGGCCATCTCCCGGATCCACCGGTCGGATCGGATCGTCACGGCGATACCTACTCCATCCGAATCGCGGGCGCCGGCGCCGCGTCCGACACGGTGCGCCAGAGCGCGGCGGCCGTGCGTCGTGCGCAGTCGCGATAGAGCGCGGCAATCTCGCTCTCCGGGTCGCTTGCGACGGTGGGGCGTCCCGCGTCCGTCTGCTCGCGGATCTCCGGCGCGAGCGGGAACTCCCCGAGCAACTCCGTGCCGTATTCGCCCGCCACCCGCGCGCCGCCGCCGGAGCCGAACAGGTCGTGCCTGGCACCGCAGCCGCCGCACGCGAAGTAGCTCATGTTCTCGACGACGCCTAGGATCGGGATGTTCACCTTCGAGAACATCTCGATGCCCTTGCGGGCGTCGGCGAGGGCGATGTCCTGGGGCGTGGTGACGATGACGGCGCCGCCGACGGGCACCGCTTGGGACAGGGTGAGCTGGATGTCGCCGGTGCCGGGCGGCATGTCCACGACCAGATAGTCGAGGTCGCTCCACGCCGACTGGTTCAGGAGCTGCTGTAGCGCGCCCGACACCATCGGTCCGCGCCAGACCATCGGCGTGCGGTCCGTCACCAGCATGCTCATGGACATCGCCTCGATGCCGTGCGCCTTGATCGGCACGAAGAACTTCTCGTCGCGCACTTCGGGCCGCCGCCCCTCCGGCACGCCGAGCATGATGCCCTGGCTCGGGCCGTAGATGTCCGCGTCCAGGATGCCCGTCCTCGCGCCGATGCGGTCGAGGGCGAGGGCGAGGTTCACCGCCACCGTGGACTTGCCGACGCCGCCCTTGCCCGACGCCACGGCGACGATGTTCTTCGCGCCGGAGATGGCCTTCGCGGTCGGCGGGCGGAAGGTGAGGTCGAGCACGAGTTCGTCCTCGAGCCATGCCGAGGCCGCGGTGGCGTATTCGTCCTCGAGACCCGCGACGGGATAGCCCAGGCACACCTCGGCGTGCCAGCGGTCGTCGAGCCGGGCCGCCCGCCGCACGGCGCCGAGTTCGCCCCAGGTCGTACCCAGGACGGGGTCGGGAAAGGCTTCGAGCGGTTGTGCCATGGGTCTCCGGGTGCCGAGGAGCGAACCGGACCGATTATAGGGCGGTGTCGCCGCGCTTCGCCGCCCGGTGGTGCCCCCCGGCGGCGGCTGACGGGCGGTAACGACGCTTGCGCGAACCTGATAGAGTGCGCGCCCAACTGGGCGGGGGCGACCACGCTCCTGCCGCGGCTCCTCATCGAACGTCCCGGGAAACCCCGATGAACGCACCCGAACGGCGCCGGATCATGGTCTCGAGCGCGTTGCCGAACGCGAACGGGTCCATCCATCTCGGCCACCTCCTGGAGCACGTCCAGACGGACATCTGGGTGCGCTTCCAGCGGCTCGCCGGCAACGAGTGCATCTACGTGTGCGCCGACGACGCCCACGGCACGGCGACGATGCTCAAGGCGGAGCAGGAGGGGACGACGGCGGAAGCCCTGATCGACGATATCCGGGCGGAGCACGAGCGGGACTTCGCCGGCTTCCTCATCAGCCACGACAACTACTACAGCACCCACTCGGAGGAGAACCGCCACTACTCGGAGTTGATCTACGAGCGCCTGCGCGAGAAGGGCCACATCTTCACGGAGGAAGTGGAGCAGCTCTACGACCCGGAAAAGCGCCTGTTCCTGGCGGACCGCTACGTGAAGGGGACGTGCCCGAAGTGCGGCGCGGCGGACCAATACGGCGACAACTGCGAGGCATGCAGCGCCACCTACGACGCCACGGACCTGGGCGAACCGCGCTCGCTGCTCTCCGGCGCGGTCCCCGTGCTCAAGTCCTCAGAGCACTACTTCTTCGACCTGCCCGCGTTCTCGGACTTCCTGAAGTCCTGGACGCGGAGCGGCACCCTGCAGCCGGAGGTGGCGAACAAGCTGGCCGAGTGGCTGGACGGGGGCCTGAAGCCCTGGGACATCAGCCGGGACGGCCCCTATTTCGGGTTCCGCGTTCCGGACACCGAGGACAAGTACTTCTACGTCTGGATGGACGCGCCGATCGGCTACATGGCGAGCTTCCAGAACCATTGCGACCGCGAGGGCCTCGATTTCGATGCGTTCTGGCGGGCGGACTCCGAGCTGGAGGTGCGCCACTTCATCGGCAAGGACATCGTCAACTTCCACTGCCTGTTCTGGCCGGCGGTGCTGTCGGGGGCGGATTTCCGCACGCCGACGCGGGTACACACCCACGGCTTCATCACGGTGGATGGCACCAAGATGTCGAAGTCCCGAGGAACGTTCATCAACGCTTCGACGTACCTCGCGCATCTGGACCCGGAGTACCTGCGGTATTACTTCGCCGCGAAGCTCGCGCCGAACACGGACGACATCGACATCAACCTCGAGGACTTCGTGCAGCGCGTGAACTCGGACCTGGTGGGGAAGATCGTCAACATCGCCTCGCGCTGCGCCGGGTTCCTGCACCGGCACTTCGATTCAACCCTGTCCGGGGAACTCCACGACGAGGCGCTGTGGAATGCGGTCTCCAGCGCGCGGGCGGGCCTTGCGGAGCGCTTCGAGGCCGGGGACACGAGCCGGGCGGTGCGGGAGATCGCGGCGCTGGCGGACCGCGCGAACCAGTACATCGACGGCCACGCGCCGTGGCAGATGGTGAAGCAGCCGGGGCAGGAGGCCGTGGTCCACGGCGTCTGTTCCCTCGGCATCAACGTGTTCCGTGCCCTCGTGATCTACCTGAAGCCGATTCTCCCGAGGCTGGCGGAGAAGTCCGAAGCGTTCCTCAATGTGTCGCCGCTTACGTGGGAGGACGCCGGCACGCCCCTGCTCGGGCACCGCATCGAGAAGTTCAAGCCGCTCTTGCAGCGCATCGACAAGAAGGCGGTCAACCGGATGGTCGAGGCGTCGAAGGAGGAGGAACCCGCTACGCCGGCAGCGCCCGCGGAGGACGGCGAAACTGCCGTCGGGGAGCACATCTCCATCGACGACTTCGCGAAGGTGGACCTGCGCGTTGCCCGCATCGTGACGGCGGAGGCCGTCGCGGATGCCGACAAGCTGGTCCGGCTCACCCTGGATGTAGGCGATCATCGCCGGCAGGTGTTCGCCGGCATCCGCCAAGCCTACGACCCGGAACGGCTGGTGGGACGGCACGCGGTCGTCGTCGCCAACCTGGCGCCGCGCAAGATGCGCTTCGGTACGTCGGAGGGCATGGTGTTGGCTGCGGGTCCCGGCGGCGAGGACATCTTCCTGCTGAGTCCCGACGAGGGGGCCAAGCCCGGCATGGAGGTGCGCTGACTGAACGACCTGCTGCTCTTGCTCGTCACGGCGGCACTGGTCAACAACTTCGTGCTGGTCCAGTTCCTGGGCCTGTGCCCGTTCATGGGGGTCTCGAACCGGCTCGATACGGCCCTGCCGATGAGCCTCGCGACGGCCTTCGTGTTGACGCTCTCGAGCGTGGCGTCCTGGACGATGCACCGGCTGGTGCTGCTGCCCCTCGACTTGGAGTATCTGAAGATCCCCGCCTTCATCGTCGCCATCGCGGGCGCGGTGCAATTCACGGAGCTGTTCGTGAAGAGCGTCAGCCCGCTCCTGCATCGGCTCTTGGGCATCTACCTCCCGCTCATCACGACGAACTGCGCGGTATTGGGCGTGGCGCTGCTCGTGACCGGGGAGGACCTCGGCCTGCCCGGCACCATCGCGGTGGCCCTCGGTGCGGCGTTCGGCTTCTCCCTGGTCATCGTCTGCTTCGCCGCGTTGCGGGAACGCCTCGACGAGCGCGCGGCCCCCGCGGCGATGCGCGGTGCGCCGCTGGCGCTCGTCACGGTGGGGCTGATGGCCCTCGCGTTCCAGGGGTTCCGGGGGGTGGGGGCGTGATGGTGTTCCCGGGATCTGTTACCTCATGCAGTCCACCCCTCCGCCACCCGTCGGGCCATCTGCGTAGACAGTTCGAGACGTTCGGTCCGGGAGGTGTCGCCGAGCAGTCGGTCGAGAGCTTCCATGTCGACTCCGGGGAGCACGGCGCTCGCTTCGGCCACCGTCATCCCATCGCTCGTGGTGGCATCTGGAAGCCAGATGCGTGCCCCGTCTCGGGAACTCCACGTCCAGGCTTCGCGAATACCCATCCCAAAGTAGGGGAGGAGCTTGCGCCGAGAGCTCACCGAGCGATCCACCTCGACGACGAGGTCGGGCACGGGGTGGCCGAGATGGGTGTCGAGGTAGCCCTCCACGTCCGCGGCCAAAGTTGCCCGAGACTGATCGACGAACAGGCTTGCGTCCGGCTCGAACGCGCCGTCGTCGCTCAACACGCGCACCGACAGGGAGTGGAGGAATCCGGGGTCGTTTCCGGACTCGAGCATTACGAACTCGATATGGGCGAAGAGCCGCGCGATCAGTGCCGCACGACTCTCGTGAGAGAGTGTCGGCATCGCGACGAACTCGGCCAGTCCGGTCGCCTCCTCGTAGCGGCAGATAGGGGCGTCGTCGTGGTACGTGAGCCGGTCGAACAGGTCGCGCGGCATGGGAACTTCGACGCGGACGGGGTAGTCCACGCCTTGGGTGTAGTCGAAGCTGCAAGTGGTAGTGGTGGGGGTCGTCATGTCGGGGCTCCTGCATGCGAGGGGCGAGCCCCTCGCGCTCCCCGGCTGAGGGCTCTAACCCATGGGCTGAATGCGTCGAGCATACACCGGGGTCCGCTCAGCTATTGCCCCCAAAACGTGTGCGAAATTGCCCCGTGATCGCGGTTCTCACGCTCGGTCTGCTCGGTCTCGTCGTCGGCGCGACCCTGGACCTCTGCCCGCCGGGCCAGAACACCGCGACGGCCATCGCAAGGTGGTTGGGACGTGGGCGGGAAGCACCACGCAGTGCGCGGCGACGCCCGGCGTGGCGACACGCGGCATCATGATCCGCGTCGCGGTCGCGCTCGTGCCGGCGGCGCTCGCGGCGGCCTGGTGCTTCGGGTCGGGCGTCCTCGCGAACATTGCCATCGCCGTGATCGCGGGCGTCGTGGTGGAGGCGGCGTGGGTTTGGGCCCGTTCGCGCTCGCTCGACGCGGTGAAGGACGGCAGCACGCCCATCACCTGCGCCTTGATCGCGCTCTGCGTTCCCCCGGGCCTCCATCCCGGCATCCTGCTCGTGGCCGTGGTCATCGCGGTCATCGTCGCCAAGCAGCTATACGGCGGGCTCGGCCGCAATGTCTTCAACCCGGCCATGGCCGGCTACGCGGCGGTGTTGGTCGCCTATCCCCAGGCGTTCGCGAGCTGGGACGCGGCCACCGGCGCGACGGCCCTCGACGCGTTCCGGTTCCGGGAAGGCGCAACGGTGGACGAGATTTGGGCCGCGCCAGCGTTTGGCTTGCTCGGTGCGCGGGGCTTCGAAATCGTTGGCGCGGCAGCCCTCGCGGGGGGCCTCTACCTCTGCGCCGTCCGCATCGCCAACTGGCGCTTCCCGGTGGCCGTGTTGGGGACGCTGGGCATCTGCGCGGCCCTCGGCTACGACAACGGCAGTTCGTCGAGCCTCGGCTCGCCCCTCTTCCACTGGTTCTCCGGCGGCACCATGCTCGCGGCTTTCTTCATCGCGACGGACCCGGTGACGGCCCCCTCCGTGCCCGCGGCGCAGTGGATCTTCGGGATCGGCATTGGCGTGGCCATCTTCGTGATCCGCGCGTTCGGTGGCTATCCGGACGGCATCGCCTTCGCGGTGCTGCTCGGCAATCTGGCCGCGCCGGCGCTCGACCGGCTGATGTTGCGGGCGTGAAGGCGGCGTTGCGCGGGGCGCTCGTGCTCGGTGGGCTGATGGCGCTCGCGGGGCTGCTGCTCGCGGGCGTGAACGCGCTTACGGGGGAGCGCATTGCGGAGAACCGCCGGGTTGAAACCCAAACGATCCTGCGGGAACTGACGAACATCGACCGCGGTGTGGAAGTACACGAGGACCTGGTCGCGTGCGAGCACGGGCTCGTCGTACTGGCCATGCAGGAGCGCGGATACGGCGGGACGATGGACCTCGCGGCCGCGTTCATGGATGGCGGCTTCATCGGGATTCGTGCGACGAGGCATGGGGAGACAATAGGCTTCGCGGACATCCTCGATCCGTCGGACTGGATCGGCGGGCTCGGGGTGGAAGAGGCGGGGTTTGATGCCGTGACGGGGGCAACCATCACGTCGAGCGCCGTGCTACGGGCGCGCGACGCGGCTTTGCAGCGCCACGCGGCCGGTCAACCGTGGTGCCCGCCATGAAGCTGTTCGGAGAAGCCGCCTGGACCCGGAATCCTGCGTGGGTGCAGTTCCTGGCGCTGTGTCCGCTGTTTGCCGTGACGACGACTCTCGAGAACGCTGCGGGTCTCGCGGCCGCGAGCGCCGTGGTCGTGGTGGGCTCGACCGTCACCGTCTCCGCGGTGCGGGCCGTCATCCCGGACGACCTGAGGCTGCCCTGCTTCATGGTCGTTGTCGCAACCTTCACCACGCTCGTGACCATGCTCATGGAGGCTTTCACCTTCGACCTCTACCAGCGTGTCGCACTCTTCGTGCAGATCATCGTCACCAACTGCATGATCCTGGGCCGCATCGAGCAGTTCGCCTCGCGGCAGCCGGTGGGTAGGACGCTCGTGGATGCCTTGGGAACGGCCGCCGGCTTCGCGGTGGCGCTCTTGGCGCTTGGTGCCACGCGGGAGTTCGTGGCGATGGGGATGCCGCTCGCGGCGTTGCCGCCCGGGGCCTTCTTGGTGGCTGGACTGCTGTTTGGAGGGGTGCGGGCTATCCGGGGTCTCGTCGTTCCTGCTGGAGCAGAAAACGCCAGGCGGGGATGACCTCGATGACGCCATCGCCGGCTGGGATGGTCGCATCCGTTTCCGTCGACACGTTGCGGGTCACCAGTGTGCCGGAAGGGATCTCTAGCTCGGACATGGCTTGCGCGAGCGCGCTCACTTCGCGGCGCTTGGTACGTGGATCCGCCAAGGATTCGCAAACTTGAACGAGCGCAAGGTTCCCGTCCGGCAATCGGGCAACGAAGTCGACTTCGTGGCCCGTGCGCGTCTTGTAGTAAGCGATGTCGGAGGTCGCGCTGCGCAGGCCGGTGAATACGAGGTTTTCGAGCAAATGGCCACTGTTGACCAGTACGCCGGAGGACACCGAGCGCACCAAGGCATGGTCTACGCAGTAGATCTTCTTGGGGTTGGTGTTGGCGCGGGCCAGGGAGGCGTCGAATATGCGCACGGTGAATAGGAAAAACGCATCCTCGAACCACTGTAGATAGTCGGCGACCGCAGACTTTGGTGCGCGATGCCCGAGGGCCTTCAGATATCCCGTGAGTCGATTGATCGAGTAAAGGGAGGCGGTGTTCTCGATGAGTCGCTGCGCTAGGTCGGAGACGGCGCGAGGGTGTGCGATGTCATGCCGCTCGACCAGGTCGCGAAACAACATGGCGCCCCAATACTCTTGATGGATCTTGATCCGTAACGCTCGATCCATGCCCACTACCTCCGGGAAGCCTCCAACTGTCCAGTACTCTTCGAAGGCCTTCTGGACAAGCAACCGTTGCCGCGTAGACATCGGGTGGACACCGCCGATGTCCTTGTAATCGAGAAACTCAAGGAACGAGAAGGGGAACAGCTCCCATGACAGCGCCCGGCCGCGCATCTGGGTCGCGATCTCCCGAGACAGCATAGTGGCCGATGAGCCGGTGACGTACACTTGGCATCGTTCGGTGCGCATCACGCGGTCCACGAAGGATTCCCAACCCGGCACCACCTGTATTTCGTCGAAGAAGCAGTAGACGGTCCGACTGTTCTTCTTCTCGGGATACAGGGAGAAATAAGCGTCCAACACGCCGCTAAGTCCCTCGTGTCGCAGGCCACGCAGACGGTCGTCAAAGAAGTTCACGTATAGGATGTCCTCCCGGGGCACGCCCCCGCGCTCTAGTTTCTCCACGGTCTGAAACAGATAGGTGGACTTGCCGCTACGGCGGGGGCCAATGCAGACCGTCGCCTTCCCCGGTACAACGGACGTCTCCAGCCGGCGGGGCACGCCCGTCGACAGGTTCGCTTCCTGGAAGTCCAGGATGATCTCCTTCAGAAGGTCGAGCGCCATGGGGTATCCGGGTAGGGTTTTTTCCGGAATAGAGTAAAACTGGACAGGGATATTGCCGGATGTCGTTGGCTTTGGCAAGGCCAATCACGGCGGCACCGTCGGTGGCCGATACCAAATCGGAGACGTATAGGCGCGTTGCTGGATCGTCGCCGGTGCCTCGGCAGGGCGTTCCGTGCCGAACCGCGCGGCGTCGTAGGTGGTCCAATGCGGTGTCGGTATCTCGATGACTCGAGCGTAGTAGACGGCGCGTTGCGTGGCATCGAAGTCCGGGTCGCGCCACACCGCCGTCAAGGCCGCAGCCCCGATGCTGTTGGAATAGGTGGCGGTGTCGATGTCCACCGTGTTTCCCACCAGCGTGCGGCAGCGGCCATCCGCTTCTACCTCGCGGCCGTCGGAGACGGCGATGTCATGAATCCGTTCCCGAATCTCGCCGCCCGCGGCCTCGTGCAGCTTGATGATTTGCACGCGGTCGAGGTGCGCGCCGAGCGGGTCGCGCAATGCCGAGAGAAGGAACGTCGGCGTCCGGCCCTGGCCGTCACCCGCGATCTCCCCGCCCATCGGCACGCCCTTCGCATAGCCCACCGCGGCGAGGTCCGCCGAGTGCGCATCTTCGTCCACGAAGGCGAAGCCGCCGAAGAAGCGCACCGCGATGCGCGGCCCGGTCGTCGCGTACACCTCGCGCCGCGCCAACGCATCGAAAATCTCCTCCCGCGTGTTCGCCCGGGCCCACACGCCCGCGTAGCCCGAGGCGAGGAGGGACCAGCCGTACATCTGCGAAGGCAGCAGCCAAGACATCACCGTCCTGACGGGCCAGCCGCCGGCAGGGTCCAGGGCCACCCACGGCTCCGCCGCGCGGCCGGCACGCGGCTCGTTCAGGGAGAACTTGCCCCAGAAGTTGTCGTCGTCGGCGGTCGCGAGGCCGGTGTGGGCGTCGGTCGACCCGATCAGGCCGAACCGGAACGGGTTGCGCCCGGTGGCGCGCTCCACCGACAAGCCGTTGCCGAGTGCCGCCCGGACGTACTCGCCGGCGTACATCGCGTCCGTGTGTCCGAGCTTGCCCATCCCGCGCATCCCGTCCCAGGTGCCGAAATCCGCGAACTCGTCGTCCGGCGAGAGGTAGGGCGCCGTCTCGCTGTCCCCCTTGATCTGCGTCACCTCGACGATGGGCTCCCACCGCGCCCGCGCCTCGGCGTATGCCGCCGTCATGGGGCCGCCCCCGAAGCGTTGCAGTTCGAACATGCGGGCGGCGGACACGTTGGCGTTGTGCGGAATGGCCAGCGCGCGACCCCCGGTGCGCCGTTCGTAATCTTCGAGAAAGCGCCAGAGGTCCTCCGGATCCTCGCTGTCGATGGCGCTGAAGGGTACGACCTGCCCGGTTGCTTCCGCGCCGTCCCGGAACAACACGTTGCGGTGCAGGTTCGCGGTGTCGGGCATCGAGGTCCACTCGTAGCCGACGAACGCGGTGAAGCGTCCCGGCTCGTTGTGGCGCTCGGCGTTGGCGATGACCCGCTCCCACATGGTGCGCGTGAACGGCAGGTCGCGGATGGGTGCCGCGGGAGCGGAGAACAGGTTGGAGATCACGTCTCCGATGCGCGTGAACCGGCCTTGGTCGAACAACTCCGCCAGGCGCCGGCCGGTCGGCGTGGCGAGCAGGTCCGGGTCGGCCGCCTCGAGCAAGGGGTACAGCCCCAGGTACTCCGCATGATCCGACACCATCAGGAAGTCCAATGGACGACGTAGGCGGGCGCGCCGCCCGTTGTGCGCGACGACCTCCTCCCCGCGCGCGAAGCGATAGGCGGCGTCGGGGCCGAGCCGCCGGTTGCCGAAGCTGCCCGCGTCGGCGGACCAACTGCTGTGTACGTGGGTGTCGCCCCAGAGCAGGCGAGTGGGGAAGCCGGCACCGTCGTCCGGCGGGCTAGGGTCCGCGGCCCAGCACGCCGATGCGAGTCCCGACAGGGCCAGCGCGGCGGCGATGTTCGGCAGTCGCGCGTTGGTTCGCGCGGTGCGGGGCCTCAAGGTGGCGCGCCGGCGACCCTGATCGGCTCGCGCGCGGCGCGGATATCCTCGCCATGCGCCCAGGTGGCATGGGTGCCGCTCGAAATGCGGTGCGGCAGCATAATGCGGCACACGGGTTCCGCCGCCATGGCGCCCGCGTCGTAGAGCACGCACTCGGAACGGTCTTCGTTCATGTCGGTGACGAAGGTCACCAGGTAGCCGTCGTCCTCCGCCGTGGCGCCGATGCGCGGAGCGAAGCCGGCCTCGCTGCCGTAGCGACCCTCCCCGAAGGCGACGGACGCGGAGCTTCCGGACTCCCAATCCTGCTTGGTGAACCCGCTGAACAGGAACCAGCCGGGCTTGTTGAACGCGCTGTAGGCGTAGCGGTACTTGCGGCCCGCATGGCGCTGATTGATGGTGCCGAACTCCAGCGTGCGGTCGTCCAGCCGTTCTTCGGCGGTCGCGCCCGTGCGCAGGTTGAAGCGCCAGCGATGTAGCCGCGGCACCGTCAGGCCCACGTCGAGGTACGCCATCATGCGCGCGTAGCCAGGGGGCGCCGTGGGGTGGCTGCGCGGTTCCGGGTGCTCCTGGAAATAGCCGTCGAGCATCACCTCGTCGCCCTCTTCCCAGGCATTGACCCAATGGAGGACGTAGGTGGGTTCGGCCTCGAACCAGCGGATTTCCTCCGGCTGCCCCAGCCGGGGGATGATGCCAAAGCGGCTGGGCACGTCCCTGTGCATGCGCACCACGTGTTGACCGCGCGTCAGCCGATCGGCATCCCAGAAGAGCGGCAGATCGTTGACGATGGCGAAGCGCTCGGTGAACGCCATGTCGTGGGGCAGTCGCGGGCCGGGCAGCGGTATCGGCACCAGATGCCGGAGCTGGTTGTCGGCGCCGACCACGCCGTAGCGCATGTAGGGCGGTTCCTTGGAGTAATTGAAGAACAGCAGCTCGCCGCTGTGTTCATCGAGCTTGGCATGCGCCGAAATGCCACCCTCGGGCACCCACTGTTCGGTACCGAGTTGTTCCAGGGTGTAGGGATCGAGGCGATAGCCCTCGCCGCACTGATAGAAGGTCGAAAGGGCCATGCCGGCATGCACGATGATGTCGGTGGACGACGAGTCCTTCAGCCCGCCCTGTGCGCCCCATCCCGGCCGCTCCGACCGCGACGGAGGTTCCATCAGCCCCGCCCAGAGCGCGCGGCCGGCTTCCTGCTCCGCATTGAAGCCCGCCGTGCGCACGAAGCGGTTGCGGTACTCCGCGCGGCCGTCGGCAAAGCTCATGATGTGCAGCATGCCGTCGCCGTCGAAGGGGTGATAGCGGCCGATGGATTCATGCACCGGGTTCTCGGTATTGCGCAGGTACACGCCATCGATGTCCCGCGGAATCTCGCCGATCACGGCCATGTCGGTGGCGTCGTACTCCTCGTGGTTCGGCGTCCAGGCGCCGTTGAGGTAGGGGTGATCCCCCGGTTCGAGGGTGGATTCGATTCGGTTTACCAAGGTGGTTGGCATGTCAGTTGCTCGTTCGTTTGCCGCTCATGGGGGATACTGCCCTCGTTCGATTCCCGATTCTACGGTGTCCCGATTGGCCGCATCCGGCGGCGAGCGGGGGCCGGGAAGGCAGCAGTTCTCATTTTGACGATTGAGGCATTGGGTTTCGGGACTGTCCGAGGTTCGTGGATTTGGCGGCTGGCGGCGTGGTCTGTGCGTCAGGGAGGCTGGGCGGCGGGCCCGCCCGTGGCGAGCAGGCCGATCAGCGCGTTCCAGTCGGGGAACACCTGGTATTCGGTGACGGTGCGCAGGTGCTCGAACAGGCGGGCGCGGGTGCCGAGGCGCTCGCGGGCCCGTCGCCAAGTGGACTCGGCGACTTCGCACGCGGTGTGCAGGGCGAAGGCGAGCAGGTTGAGAACGACGAGCACGGCGGCGAGGGTGTCCTTGCCGTGCCCGAAGTTGTGTTCGAGGTGGTAGCCGTGCTGCTTGAGGACGTTGAAGGTCTCGTTCTCGATCTTCCAGCGGGCGCGGGCGCAGTCGGCGAGTTCGGCGACGTTGTCGCGGTCCACGGGCAGGCTGGTGACGAAGGTTCCGCGGTAGGTGACCTTGCCGCCGGGCCGCGCGCTGGTGACCTCCAGCCAGTTGACGCGCAGGGCGTCGTCGCCGTCGCGGATGGGCAGGTCCGTCATCCAGCGGTAGCGGTGGGTGCGCCGTTGCGCGCCGCGGCCCGTCGTGCGGCGGCGCACGGGGATGTCGATGCCGTCGAGGTACTCGTACAGGGTCTTGTGGCTGGCCGGCTTGGCGGTCAGCAGGAAGTCGCCGCCGGCGTCGAGCATGGCCCGGCAGACGGGCTGGCAGGCGTACAGGTCGTCGCCGAGATAGACCGGGCGCAGTGCGGCGCAGCGGTCGCCGTGGGACCGCAGCCAGCGCTTGACCGCCTGGCGCTCGCAGTCCTGCTTGGCCGCGCCGTCCTGCGGCGCGACGAACTCGGGGGGCAGCGGCAGCGACTGCGCCCGGCCGGGCGCCACGACGGTGGCGGCGACCATCTGGTGGAAGTACTCGGTGCCGCCGTCGCCGCGCCTGCGGGTCGAGCAGTTGTCGCAGTGGATGTTGCGCGAGCGGAAGAACTCCGTGCCGTCGATGGCGACGAGCGCGCGGCCGTCGAGGCGGCGCATCGGTTCGAGCGCGCCGCGCGCGTCGAGGTCCTCGACGAGGTCGTGGAACCGGTCGTCGAAGTGCTCCGGCGGCACGCCGTCGAGCAGTTGCCGGACGTGGTTGTCGCAGGGGATGCGGTCGAGGCCGAACAGGGTGTGCGCGTTGGAGCGGCGACCGCCCGCGGCGAGCGCGCGCTGGTGCGCCAGGAACGACGGCGACTGCATCAGGAACACCGACAGCGCGGCCATGCCAACGTCCGCCATGGCGTAGCGGCGGTTGCGTCCGCGGCGCGGGTCCGGCAGCCCGGCGAAGCATGTCCGCAGCCGGTCGAGATGGCGCGCGAGGAACCTCACGGCGCGGCGCCGGCCTCCACCGCCATGATCGCCGCCAGCACCGCCAGGCGCTCCGCCGCTGGCATCGCCGCGTAGCGCCGGCCCCAGCCATGCGCCTTGCGCTTGACCGTCTGCCGGTGCGTGAAGTTCCGTCCCGCGCGCGACGCCCAGTGCACGCGGTCCGGCGCGAAGTTGAACCACACCTTCTCGGTGACCACCCCCGCGTGGTTCATCACCTGCAGCGCCGCGCTGCGCCAGCCGCCCAGCAGCTCGTCGTACAGCGCCGACGGGTATCCCGACACCATCACCGCGCACGGCAGGCCCTTCAGCAGTTCCAGCAGCGCCGCGTGGTCCGCGTCCTCGTAGTCGTGCCGGTAGCGGCGCCCGGACTTGCGCGCGCCGCGCAGGTACGGCGGGTCGCTGTACACCAGTTCCGAACCGTCGAACGGGAACCCGGCCAGCCACGCGTGGCAGTCCGCGTGCACCAGCTCCACCGGATGGCCGCATTCGAACGACTCCAGCGCCCGCGCGTCCAGGTCGATGCCGATGTTGCGCAGCGCCCCCGGCTTGCGCTTCATCACCGCGCCGCCGCCCAGGTGCGTTTCGATGTACACCGCGTGCGGCGGCATCAGCGCCACCAGCGCCTGCCACAGCCCCGACGTCGCCTTCGATCCGAACCATGGGTTGCCCATGGCCCGCACCATAGGGGCGCCGTCCTATGTTGTCAACCCGTTCGCGGACGGAATCCCCGACTCCGTTGCCAAGTCGGGCCAAAATGAGAACTGCTGCCGGGAAGGGTGCGGCATTGGAGGCGGCGATATCATGCGTGAGGCTGAGGCTGCTGGGGTCTCAGCCCATCAGCCCAGCGCCTTGACTGCGGAGATGCCGTGCGGGTTACCGCCGTCGGGATCGAGTTCGGGCCGGAACTGCTGCGCTTCGCGGAGAGCCTCGCCTTGCGAGACGACGATCTGAAGCACCGCCGGGAGGCCCTCCTTGAAGCTGCGGCACCGGCCGTCCTGGTGGACGCCGTCGGCGTGGCGGCGAACTTCCTGTGCATGACACGCATCGCCGATGCCGTCGGGATTCCGGTGGACGACCGCGTGACCGGCGAGATGGGCATGCAGGTGCGTGCGGAACTGGACCTCGAGCGGTTCCCCAGCGCACGGAAATTCGTCGCGGCTTGATTGCGTAACTCGAGGAGAGGTGTCGGCCCGCCCGATCAGTCATCGAGGGGCGGGACGACGATCTGGCATAGGGGTCCGACGGCCCGGCCAAGACGGCGATCAAGCGTCGCCAGCTGACCGCCGTGCATTTCGGCGACCGCGACGTACCAGGCGTCGTAGCTCGTCAAGTTGTGACGGAGTTCCCAGACACGCGAGGCAAACGGCGCGAACGGAAAGAGCTCGATCTCAAGCTGCAGGACATGGCGCGCGGCACTGGCTGCTTGACTTTGCGACAATTTGCCCGCGCGCTCGAGACGCCGCAGGACGTTGGTGACTTCGGCAGTCACCAGTTCGGGGCCGGCGGCGGAGTCCGCTGCAAGCAGGGACTCTGCCCACTGTCGCTCTCGGCCCGAACCGGCGAGGGCCGCCACGAGGGCGGACCCGTCGAAAACCGTCGTCACTTCCGGTCGGCGTCCCGGGCCTCGAGGATGTCTGACGCGGAAACCTCCGCCCCGCCGGCCGACCTGATCTCGCGTGCCGTCTGGAGCCAAGCGTCAATCGAGGGGCGCGCCGCGATGCGCTCAAGCTCTTGGCGGAGAAACTCCTGCATCGACTGGTGCCGCATGGCCGCTCGCGAGGCAAGCTCGTTGCGCACGTGTTCCGGAACGCCCCTGATAGTAATCTGAACAGCCATGACATCGATATGCCAGCAACGACAGCGTTCGGATACTGCCGCGACGCGCCAGCAGAATCAAGCACCGTCGCGTGCGGCTCTCTCGCGCGGCCTTGCCACCGCAACGTGCGGCAACGTGTCGGCTTGACCACAGGCGGTTCGCTCGCGTTAATCTCGCTGCGTGACGCGGGAGGCCTCATGACGTTCTTCGACTACGACCGAGCACCGTACCCGATCCGCCCGGACATCCCGCAGGCGTATCGTGCGTATTGGGAACAACTCGCCCAACCCGGAACTTGGTGGACCGGAGCGGAGCGGGTCGCCATCGCACAGGAGTCCCGCAACGCGCCGGCGTGCCGCCTCTGCGCCGCCCGGAAGCAGGCGCTCTCCCCGTCGGCCGTCACCGGCCAGCACGACTGCGGCGAAGGCCTGCCCGAGGCGGCCATCGACGCGGTACACCGGGTGGTCACCGACCAGGCCCGCATCACGCGCAAGTACGTCGAGGACAACGTCGCGGCGGGTCTCAGCAAGGAAGCGTACGTGGAACTCGTCGGCGTCGTGGTCGCGGTGTTCAGCATCGATGAATTCCACCGTGCGTTGGGACTCGATCTCGAGCAGCTACCCACGCCCGAACCCGGCGAGATCAGCCGCTACCGGCCGGCGCACCTCACGGAGGACATGGGATTCGTCCCCACCGTGCCGGTGGACGGCGCCGTTGGCGCGGAGGCGGACCTCTGGCCTGGTGGACGCACGGCCAACGTGATTCGCGCGCTGTCGCTGGTGCCGAACGCGCTGCGGGAGTATCGGGGGATATTCGCCGCGCAATACATGCAACTCGGCGGCATGCGGAACTTCGGCCTCCTCGAGGGGCGCTCCATCAACCGCATGCAGATCGAACTGATCGCGGGTCGGGTGTCCGCGGTCAACGAGTGTTTCTACTGAACCGGCGCGCACGCCATGATGCTCCGTGTGAGCGCGATGCAGAACACGACCGAGATCGACCTCCAGGCCGTCAACGGGGACGCCGACGGAGCCGCCGTCGGCATCGAGTTCGGGCCGGAACTGATGCGCTTCTCCGAGAGCGTGGCGTCCCGCGACGAGGCCCTGGAACGTTACCGCCGGGAGCTGTTCGAGGCGGCCGGCCCGGCGGTGCTGGTGGACGCGGCCGGCGTAGCCGCGAACTTCCAGCGCATGACGCGCATCGCCGACGCCATCGGGATTCCCGTGGACGACATGTCCTTGGAGATCGGTCAGCAGGTGCGGGACGAACTGGGCATCGAGCGGTTTGCGAGTGCGCGGAATTCCGTAGCAGCCTGATTGAGCAACCCATGGGGAGGCGCGGCCCCGAAACGGGAACCCGGCGACTAAGACCACCATGAGCGCGGATCCGTTCGGCGCCGCTAAGAGCGATGCCTTCCACCGCCCGGTCTCGCGGCGCTCAGGGGCGCTGGCATGAGCCGTCGTGCACGCGTGGAAGGTGGTCCGCCGCGAACGCTCGTCGACACGCTACAGAACCAGACGACCGACACCCTGCGGCCCATGATGGCGCTCCTGTCCGTACCCAGGCCGCACCCGACGCGCAAGGCCGACATGGTCGAAGCCGTTGCCCAGCGCCTGGAAGAGGGCCTGCGGGACATCTGGGAGCTGCTCGACGAGATCGAGCGACTCGCGGTGCGCGAGGCGGTACACGGGAACGGTCTTTTCGACGGCGCGCGGTTTCGCCCCAAGTACGGCGCGTCGCCGAAGGGTCTCGGTGCGGCCGACCGACACGGTCCCGTGGTCACGAAGAACGAGCGCCTGGGCCTGCTGTTCTTTCGTTACGGATCGGAGGCCTCGATACCGGCCGATCTGGCCGCGCGCCTGCGCGAGTTCGCCGCGCCACCCCCGCCGGTGACGCTCGCGACCGTCGACGCCCCGCCGGAATCCGCCGTCGTCGAGGTGCCTTGGAGCGCACAACGCGGGAGCCGGGACGTGCCGCTGACGGTGCGGAACATGGAGACCGCCGCGGCAGCCGACTTGCGGGCCGTAATGCGCTTGGTGGTCGACGGCGCGGTGCCCGTCAGCCCGAAGACGCGGCGCCCCGGCGCGGGCGGAGTCCGGCGAATCGCGGAAACGTTGCATGGGGGCGATTTTTTCGACCCGTTCGCGCTCAAGCAAAGGAAATGGGATCAGGTTCCGGGCCCGATCAGGGCATTCGCGTGGCCTTGGCTGCTGCAGGCGGCGAAGCTGGCCCAGTTGCGCGGCACGCGGCTGGAACTCACCCGGCGGGGACGCGCGGCGCTGACGCAGCCGGCGGGTGTGACGCTGCGTGAGATTTGGATGAGCTGGTGCTACGCGGACCTACTCGACGAGTTTAGCCGCATCGACGACATCAAGGGCCAGTTTCGCGGTGGCGGACGCCGGGCCATGACGACGCCCGAGGACCGTCGCGTGACCGTGTCCGACGCGCTCGCCCAGTGCCCGGTGGGGCGCTGGGTGGACATCGACGAGTTCGGCCGCTTCATGCAGGCGGCGTCGATGAACTTCGAGGTCACCCGGGACCCCTGGCGTCTCTACATTGGCGAATTGGAGTACGGCAGCCTCGGCTACGAGGGCTCCCACGCCTGGGACATCCTCCAGGGACGCTATCTGCGGTGCCTCCTGTTCGAGTATGCCGCGACCCTCGGCATGGTGGACGTGGCGTTCATCCCGCCCGAAGACGCCCGCAAGGATTTCCGCCAGCTATGGGGGACCGACGAACTCGCCTATCTCAGCCGCTACGACGGGTTGCTGTATTTCCGGCTGAACGCCCTCGGCGCCTACTGTCTCGAAATGACGAACGACTACGAACCCCCGCAGGCAACTACGCGTACCGCGCTGAGGGTGTTCCCGGACCGACGCGTCACGGCGACGGGCGCGCCTTCCCCCGAGGAGCGGATCGTCCTCGATACCTACGCGAGCGAGGAGGCTGACGCCACTTGGCGCATCGATGCCGAGAAGGTCCTACTGGCCCTCGAAGGGGGCGGCGACGTCGACGAGCTGCGCGACTTCCTCGCCGCGCGCGACGAGCAGCCGCTCCCGGAGACGGTGGACGGCTTCCTGAAGCGTGCAAGTCGGGGTGCGAGTGCCCTGAAGATGGAGGGGGAAGCGTTCCTGATCGAGTGCGCGGACGCCGACATCGCCGCCGCGCTCGTGGCGGATCGCCGGATCGGGAAGATGTGCCTGCGCGCGGGCGAGCGACACGTCGTCGTGCGCGCGAAATCCGAGCGTGCGTTCCGCAAGGCGGCGCGGGCGATGGGGTTCGGCCTGCGGGAGGGATGACGGGCGGGGTCCACCGTCACCGCAATCATCGGCCGGGTTCGACCCCTTCGCGCAAGCGCCGGAGTTCCGCCACGGGATCGTCGATTTTTCGGCCGCTCGGCGCGAACCCGATGCGGTGCGCGATCGCCTCGACCTCCTGGCCAGGGACGACTTCAAACGGTGCCACGTACACCTGCCAGTCCGATTCGCTACCGGCGGTTCGGTAGCCGATTGAAGCCCCCTCGGTCGCCGATAGGAGGGTGACGAACCCGTTCCGGCGCGTCGCGACGGGCGGCTCCGTAACCGGCTGCACCCACCCCGACCAGAACGACTCAAGGAGCTCCCCCTCGCCCAGAAACCCCTTGTCGTCCGTCTCGCGCATCCATCGGTCCAGCGCGGTGCGCAGTTCCAAGAGCTTCTCTGCGTACTCGGCACGTCCAGCTAGATTCTCGGTCTCGTGGGGATCGTTCCGAGTGTCGAACAACTCCTCCTCGGGTTTCGACGGCCGAAACCACTGGGCCTGGATATCATCGAGTCCCCCCGCGTCGCGCAGCCGTAGCAGCTCCCGCATCGTACCCATCTGCTCGCGGTAGGCCACGGGCAGGTAGTAGGGCTGTTCCGGCCGGAAGTTCCGCAGGTACTTGAAGCGCTTGTCCCGGACTGCGCGGATCATGTCGTACTGGGCGTCGAGGCGGTCGGCAGCCGCGTACACGTAGTCGCGTGGGGTGCCCTCGAAGTCGCCCAGGAACGCCGTGCCTTCGAGGTAGCCTGGCGGCTCGATGCCCGCGAGTGAGAACGTCGTCGGCGCGAAATCTACGAAACTGACGAGCCGGTCCGTGGAGGTTCCGGCACCGCGCCCGTCGGGGAAGCGCACGATCAGCGGCACTCGGATACCCGAGTCGTACAGCAGCCGCTTCTGCCGTGGCAGCGGACCGCCGTGGTCGGCGTAGAAGACGATGATCGTCTCGTCGAGGAGCCCGTCGGACTCGAGGGCGTCCAGGACGAGGCCGATCTGACGGTCCAGCTCGACGATGTTCGAGTAGACCCGGCGCAGGTCCCGATGGACAGGCTCTGTGTCGGGGAGATAGGGGGGCCTTGGTGCGACGAGGTTGTCGGGGGCATGGTCCGGAAACGGCCCGGTCTCACCTTCGCAGTGAACGCGGGCATCCGCGGAAGCCTCGAAGAGCGCGTGGTAGCGCAGGTTCCGGCACGGAACGCGCTCGGCCCAGACCTGCCCTTCGTGGGTGATGCCGAAGTTGAGCACGGCGAAGAACGGTGCGCCCGCCGGTCTCCCCCGCCAAGTCGCCGTCGGACCGGATGCGTCCCACGCCGTGACGGTGGGCGCGAACTGGTGATCGGTCTTGTCGTTGTTCGTCGCGTAGTAGCCGTGCGCGCGCAGGACTTCGCTCATCATGCGGACGTCGGGTGGCGTCACCACTTCGTACACCGTCAGGCCCACGGCCTCCAGGTGGTGCTGGTTGTACTGGGTGCGCATGTGGTGCGCGCCGGCGCTCGTGGTGTAGAGGCCCGTCGCGAGGGCGAACCGGCTCGGCGCGCACACGCCCGAGACGGAGAAGGCGTTGTCGTAGCGGATGCCCTCGGCCGCGAGGCGGCTGAGGTTGGGGGTCTCGACGGTGTGGTCGCCGTAGGGCGGGATGATCGGGCTCAGGTCCTCGGCGACGAGCCAGAGGATGTTGGGCCGGGTGGTGGATTCCGCGACGGTGGCGGGTTCGGGCGGGTTCCCGCAGGCGGCAAGGGTGACGGTCGCCGCAGCGACGATGCCTCGGACCACCCGCGCGAGCCAATCGAAGGCCGCAGACCGCAGCGCGGCATCCTGCCTGCGGTCGAAGTCGCGCACCGACTCCCCTTGCTTCAGGTGCGGTTCGATACCTACTCGTTCGCGTCCCCCTGATGGTGCGACCGCTTCTCCATCTCCCGCCGCTCATCCCACGCCGCAGCAATGAGCGCCACCTCCTCCACGCGGATGTGGCTCTTCGCCCCCGTATCCACGCCGAGTTCCATGTATGCCTCTCTCTCTCGCGAGTAGGCCGGCCACTCCGGTAGGCCCTCGCCGTTGGGGTTCCCGGTGCGGGCGAACTGCGTCCAGATGGTCGCCATCTGATCGGCGAAGGCGTGGTCGGCCTCTACCGGCACTGCGCCGAAGAGGTCGAGGTTGCCGAACACGTAGCCGATCTCGGCGGCGTGGAAGGCGCCGTAGCGTTCGGATTCTTCGATGGGCGGCGCCCACGTGAACCAATATAGATAGGCGTCGCTCTCGACGCCCTCCGTGGCGCGGGCCCAGAGGCGCATCGGCGCGGTGAACAGGATGTCCGCCAAGAGCGCTTCACCGGACGCCAGGGCCTCGTCTTCCGTGCCGGACGGATAGAGCGCTCCGAGCCCGTCCCCGGCTTCCGGCAGGACCGCTTTGGCGTACGCCTCGAACCCGGCAATGCCCTCGCCGAACGCCGGGACGATGAAGGCATGGAGCGTCGTGCCCTCGTCCGCGGTGGAACCGATCATCACTGGCACGGCGGCCTGCCGCCCCTCGGCGAAGATCGTGGCGACCTCGTCCGGGATGACCTCGCCGTCGACGATGGCAAGGGAGCCGTAGTCGAATAGGGCGGGGTTGGCTTCGTACACCGCGAGGACATGCTCGGCAGACAACGCGCGCAGCCCCGCCAGGGAATCGTCGCCGTCTTCCCCGGCAAGGGCCGCTGCGATTGCCTGGCCGCGCGACTCCGCGGACGGCGCGTACGCAGTCGTCCGGTCGCGGAAGCCCATCGGTTGAAAAGCCCCGCCGCTCTGCCCGATGACGCGGTGGAAGAGTCCCCGTGCGAGCGGGCTCGCCTGCAGCAGCGACATGCTGAGCGCGCCGGCGGATTCGCCGAAGATCGTCACGTTGCCGGGATCGCCGCCGAACCGGGCGATGTTGTCGCGCACCCATTCGAGGGCTGCAATCTGGTCCCGGATTCCCTGGTTGCCCGAGACGCCCGCCGGGTTCTCGGCGCTCAGTTCGGGATGCGCGAGGAATCCGAACGGTCCGAGCCGGTAGTTCGCGGTGACGAGCACCACGCCCTTCGAGGAGAGGAGTTCACCCGGATAGTCCGACCCCGCGCCGGTCACGAGCGCGCCCCCGTGGATCCACACCATCACCGGAAGGCCCTCGTCCTCGTGCGCGGCGCGGGTCCAGACGTTGAGCACGAGGCAGTCCTCGCTCACGCTGAAGTCGTCCTCGCCGTAGAAGGAACCGCCCTGTCCGGACGGCTGCACGCACTTCGGTCCCGGCGCGGTGGCGTCCCGCACGCCATCCCACGGCTCGACGGGCGCGGGGGGCGCCCAGCGGCCGTCCCCGGTCGGGGCGGCGGCATAGGGAATGCGGTGGTACTGCTTGAGGCCGTCCTCGCCGACCATTCCCTCGACCGTTCCGCCCGTGACGGCGACCTCGGCGCCGACGGGGGCCGGTGTCGTCACGGGCGCTTCGCCGGTATCGGTCGGGCCGCAGGCCGCGAGCCACCCGAGAGCCAAGAATCCTAGCAGTTGTGTGCTTTTCCGCATGACGTGAATCCCCTGCCAATCCGTGACGGCCATGCTATGCGAAACGGCCGCTCCGCCGGCAACACCTACGACGTCGCACTTGTTCATTTTCTGCCATTTTCCATATCATTCGCCAAAGTCAGATCGAAATGCCAGAGAGGCTAGAAGTGCCCAGGAAGGATCGCCCCGTCGTCTACTCGCGACCTCGCCCCGGCACGAAAACGGGACGCGTCTGGGAGGTGGCGGACGAGATCACCACGGACAGTGGCCGGCGGGCGTCCCGCCGCGAGGTGGTGGACCGCATCGAGGCGGAGGAAGGCAACCCGGCCACCGCGAACACGCAGTACCAGCGCTGGAAGAGCAGCTACGACGCGGCCGTCGAGGAGCCGCCGGACGCGGATGAGGACTTGGGCAAGGTCGGGTGGCAACCGTTGACGGTGGGCTCGGATGGGAGGCTCGTCATCCCCCGGGAGATGCGCGACGCGATGCTGCTCGAAGGGGACCCCCACGTGACGGCCCACGTGGAGGCGGGGGAACTGCACGTCATATCGCGTCGCGTCGCTATCCGTCGGTTGCAAAGACAGTTTCGTCACCTCAAGCGCCCCGGTATCGACGAGGTCGATGCCTTTCTGGCCGATCGCAGGGCCATGTGGGGAGAGGAGTAGGACGCCTCGCCTTTGGCCGAGTAGTGCCGACGTGTCCACTGTCTTTGACAGCTCTGCGGTCTTGGCCATCCTTCTCAAGGAACCGGGTGCCCAGCGTGCCGCTGAGGCTCTGCGGGACGGTGTCCTGTCGGCCGTCAATGCGTCGGAGGTGGTCGCTCGCCTCATCGAACGGGGTGCGGAGGACGAGGACGCGCGGGCTGCACTGCATGGCGTTGGCCTGACTGTCCGCCCGTTCGACGAAAGCCTCGCCGTCGCGGCGGGGCTGCTGCGCCGCTCGACCCGACGGCACGGCCTGTCGCTCGGAGACCGGGCATGTCTCGCGCTGGCGCTTCGCGAGCGGGCGCCCGTGCTGACCGCCGACCGCGCTTGGACCGCGCTGGAGCTCGATGTCGAAATCGAGCTGATCCGCTGACTGGCCCCGGTCCGGGGCACGATGGGGACTTCCCCCCGCGTACGCCTATAATGCCGCGCCTTTTTCCGCGGGGCGCCCGCCATGGCCGATCCCAGAGTCACCATCGTCGGTGCGACCGGCGCCGTCGGCACCGTCGCGCTCGAAGTGCTGGCGCAGCGCGACTTCCCCATGTCGCGCCTGCGCCTGACCGCCTCGCCGCGGTCCGTCGGCCGCGAGTTCACGTTCGCCGGGGAGACGATCCGCGTGGAGGACACCACCCCCGACGTCTTCGAGGAGTCGGACATTGCCTTCATCTCCGCGACGGACGAGATCAGCCGCGACATGGCCATCGCCGCCCGGCAGCGCGGCTGCGTCACCATCGACGACAGCGGCGTCTGGCGCATGGATCCGGACGTGCCGCTGGTGGTCCCCGAGATCAACGCGGACGACGTGGACGGCCACCGGGGCATCCTCTCCATCCCGAACTGCTCCACCACGCCGCTCGCGATGGTGCTCGACGCCCTGCGCGCGGAAGCCGGCATCGAGCGCGTGGTCGCGGCGACCTACCAGTCCGTGACCGGCACCGGCTCGGCGGCCCTCGTCGAACTCGAGGAACAGACCCGCAGCGTCCTCGACGGCGGCGCGGCACCCGCCGAGCAGTATCCGCATCAGATCGCCTTCAACCTGCTGCCGCACATCGGCTCGCTCCGGGAGAACGGGTACTACTCGGAGGAAGCGAAGATGCTGAACGAGACCCGCAAGATCCTGCACGAGCCGGACCTGCCCGTCTCGACCACCTGCGTGCGCGTGCCCGTGCGCGTGTCGCACAGCGAAGCCGTGCACGTGGCGTTCGACGGGCCGATCGGCGTGTCTCGTGCGCGGGAGTTGCTCACCGGCTATCCCGGTATCGTCGTCGTGGACGATCCCGCCAACGCCGGCTATCCCATGCCCATCGACGGCGCGGACCGGGACGAGGTCTTCGTCGGCCGCATCCGGGAGGACACGGCCCTCGAGAACGGCCTCGCCTTGTGGCTCGTGTGCGACAACCTGCGCAAGGGTGCTGCGACCAACGCGGTGCAGATTGCCGAGGAGATCGTGCGGCGGGGGGCGTGGCTGCGGTGACGGTGGGTGGCTCTCGGAGTCCGCCGGGGCTACACGAGGGCCGTGCTAAACTTGGGAAAGAGGCCTAGCTGCGGTCGGGCTACAGTGGAGCAAGGCATGGATGACTGGCTTGGTGCGTCCCCGAAGGACGTCGCCGAGGGCCTTCTTGATTTCGCTCGGTCCTCAGAACTGCTTTCAAATGATCGCAGGCTTGTGGACAAGTACGCGCAGAAGTGGGTCGGCGTGTGCTCCGGCGAAGTGAAGGCTGCCGAGGACGATCTCGATTCCCTGCTCATGGAGTTGGACAGTAGGGGTGTACCCCGAGCGGAAACGGTCGTCCGATTCATCGAGCGTGAGCAGCGGACGTTGATCCTGTAGCCATGTTGCGCGGTCGGTTCGGCGAGTCGTCGGGCCGTCCGTACGTCTCAGGTAGGGTGTACATCCCCAGACTGGGGCTGGCTGGAAACGTCTCCTTCATCTTCGACACCGGGGCGGACAGTTCCGTGCTGATGCCTGCGGAGGCGGTCACTCTGGGTGTTGACTATGCGTTGCTGTCGAACCCATTCGACTCATTTGGTATCGGAGGGTCCGCGCCTACGTACGTGGAGCACGCCCGCTTGGCGTTCGCCGACGCCAAGGGAGACCGCGTCTATGGCTACGACATTCCTTTACTGATTCACCATCCGACGACCCACGCGTTGAGGGTTCCGTCCCTACTGGGTAGGGACATCATAGATCGCTGGCGGGTGACGTACGACAAGTCGGTCTCCGAACTGGCCGCCGAGGTCGTGTCTTGCGACGCCGAGTTCCCCGTCTAGCGGCCACGGGCGGATCGTCTCGTCGCCAGCGGCGCTGGGCCGGCCATTGAGCGCTTCGCCGCGCGATGTTAGTCCAAAGCCGTAATGTCCCCATTGGGCAAAGTTAAAGTGTCCCCGTTCGACGTGTCGAGGGGGTGCCTTGTCGAGCGAGGAGATTCGGTTGAGCATGCGGGAGTTGGATCGTGCGGGGGTGATCCGGCAAGTGGTGGAGGGGCGGCTGACGCAGCGCGAGGCGGCGGAGCGGCTGGGTTTGAGCGTGCGTCAGGTGAAGCGGCTGGTGGCGCGGTACCGGACGCACGGGGCGGCGGGTTTGGTGTCGGGCCATCGCGGCAAGCGCTCGAACAACGCGATCGACGCGGCGACGCGGCGGGAGGTTCTGGAGCTGGTGCGGGAGCGGTACCGGGACTTCGGTCCGACCTTCGCGTGCGAGAAGCTGGTCGAGTTGCACGGCCACCGGCTGTCGGCGGAGACGCTGCGCGGCTGGATGATCGAGGACGGGCTGTGGCGCCCGAAGTCGCGCCGGGCGGTGCGCGAGCATCCGAGCCGGCCGCGGCGGGAGTGTCCGGGCGATCTGGTGCAGATCGACGGCTCGCCGCACGACTGGTTCGAGGGCCGCGGGCCGACATGCACGCTGATCGTGTACGTGGACGACGCGACGTCGCGGCTGCTGGCGGCGGGCTTCGTCGCGGCGGAGACGACCGAGGCGTACATGCGCACGACGCGCGCGCACCTGGCGGCCCACGGCCGGCCGGTGGCGTACTACTCGGACCGCTACAGCGTGTTCCGCGTGAACCGGCGCGACCGCGAGGGCGAGCCGACGCAGTTCGCGCGCGCCTTGCGGACGCTGGACATCGAGTCGATCCACGCCGGGAGCCCGCAGGCGAAGGGCCGCGTCGAGCGCGCCAACCGGACGCTGCAGGATCGGCTGGTGAAGGAGATGCGGCTGCGCGGGATCGGCGGGATCGAGGCGGGCAACGACTACCTGCCGACGTTCATGGCGGACTACAACCGGCGCTTCGGGGTGGCGCCCCGCAACCCCGCGGACGCGCACCGGCCGGTGCTGCACGACGAACGGGAGCTGGACCTGATCCTGTGCGAGCACCACGCGCGCAAGGTGACGCGGAACCTGTCGATCAGCTTCGAGGGGGACGCCTACCAGGTGACGGGGCACGGCAGGGGCCACCGGCTGCGCGGCGCCGCGGTGACGGTGTGCAAGGGCTTCGACGGCACGGTGACGGTGCTGCGCGACGGCCGGGAGCTGGCCGTGCGACTGCTGGCCGAGGGCGAGGATCCGCTGCCGGTCGAGGACGGCAAGAGCGTGCGGCTGCGGGTGGACCGCGCGAAGGCGGAGCAGCAGTCGCGGCCGGGCTGGAAGCCGGCGCCGGACCATCCCTGGCGGCGTCCGTTCAAGCCGGACGCGGTGGCCGCCGGCTGACGCCGCGCCGTTCGGCGCTTGGCCTTCGGTCGCTCCGCTCCCTCAGCCCAAGCGCCCGAACGGTGGGACGGATCGGAACAACGCCACTGCGTGCCGCAGCCCGAGCGGTCCAAGTGACAAGAGGGGACATTTCTAAATTGGAGAGAAGGGGACATTTCTAAATTGCTTTGACACGCTTCGCCGCGCGACTGACACCGTCATGGCCGACTTGATAGGCTTGGCCGCTTCCTGACCACCCGGCGGACCCAATGCCCGGAGAATCACGCGAAACCGTCCTGTACGAGGTGGACGGCCCCCTCGCCACCGTCACCCTCAACCGCCCCGACAGCCTGAACGGCATCACCAACCGGATGATGCGCGAGCTCTACGAGACGTTGAACGAAGTCGCGTCCGACCGGGACGTGCGCGCCGTCCTCTTCACCGGAGCGGGCCGGGCCTTCTGTCCGGGTGCGGACCTGAAGGCGTACGCCGGCGATGAACAACAGGAGCCGAACCGCCCGGAGTACTTCCACATCACGAGCCTGCTGCACGAGATGCCGAAAGTGACCATCGCCGCGGTCAACGGGGCGTGCGCGGGGGCCGGGTTCGGCTGGGCCTGCGCCTGCGACCTGCGCTACGCGAGCGAACGGGCGATGTTCAACTCCGCGTTCCTAGGCGTCGGCATCTCCGGGGACATGGCCGGGCCGTGGCTGCTGCCGCGCATCGTGGGAGCGACCAAGGCGCGGGAGATCTTCTTCATCTCGCAGAAGTTCGGCGCGGCGGAAGCCCTTGAGATGGGCCTCGTTCTTGCCACTTTCCCGGACGAGACGTTCCGCGAAAAGGTCCACGCCATCGCGGAGCGCATCTCGAAATCCGCACCCCTCGCCATCGGCGAGATGAAGAAGAACTTCGTCGCCGCGGAGAGCCTGTCCCTGCGCGACTACATCGAACTCGAAACCGAACGCCACACCCGCACCGGCGCGAGCGAAGACACGCGCGAAGCGTTCCGGGCGTTCGTCGAGAAGCGCGAGCCGCGTTTCGTCGGCCGCTGATCCACGAATCACCACAACACCATTGGAGAGACCACGCATGGCCATTTCCCTCTACGACGCCACCGTCGGCACGTACCGGCAGATTCTCGGCGCCACCGCGAACGTGCTCGAGAAGGGCCGGGCGCACTGCGAAGCGAACGGCATTGCCCTCGACGACGTCGTGCAGACGCGGTTGATCGACGACATGTTGCCGTTCCAGTTCCAGGTGGTCTCCGTCGCCCACCACTCGCTGGGGGCCCTCAAGGGCGTCGAAGGGGGCGTCTTCACCCCGCCGAGCCCGGCCGGGGAGGACTATGCGGCGCTGCAGGATCTCGTGGCGCAAGCCCGCGAGGGCCTCGATGCGTTCACGCCGGAGCAGGTGAACGGCTTCGAGGACAAGGCCCTTGAGTTCCGGCTCGGCAAGAACGCCATGCCCTTCCAGGGCGGGAAGTTCCTGCTCGGCTTCTCCCTGCCGAACTTCTACTTCCACGCCACGACCACCTACGACATGCTCCGCATGAAGGGCACGCCCATCGGCAAGCGGGATTTCATGAACCTGATGTAGAAGGAGGGCGCGAGATGCCGGCTTTGATCACCACCCTGCCACTGGTGCGCGCGTCCGTGATCGTGGACGAGGCGCTCGCGAAGGGCGAGGCGGAGGGCATGAATCCGTTGACCGTCGTCGTGCTCGATGCGGGCGGCCACATCGTCGCCATGAAGCGCGCCGACGGCAGCGGCATCCTGCGGACCGAAGTCGCCTTCGGGAAGGCCTATGCGGCGTTGGGCATGGGCGCCAATACGCGGGGCCTGAACCTGGGCCTCGCGGACCGACCCGCGTTCCAGGGCCAGCTTGCCGCCGCGTCCGGGGGGCGCTTCATCGCGGTGCCGGGCGGCGTCCTGGTGCGCGAGCAGGGCGGCGCGGTGGCGATCGGTTCGGTCGGCGTGAGCGGCGACACGTCGGACCGGGACGAGGAGTGCGCGGTCGCGGGCATCGAGGCTGCGGGGCTGGATACGATGTTCCCGGGTCGTTAGGCCGGGCGGCCGCTCCACCGATGTCCAAAGAGCGCCATTTCGAGTCCGACGGCGTCTCGATCCGCTTCCTCGACGAGGGCGATGGACCGCCAGTCCTGCTGATCCACGGCATGACGTCGTCCGCGGAATCCTGGACGGAGACCGGCGTCGTTCCGAGGCTGTCCGGCGGCTTTCGCACGATTGCCCTCGACTGCCGCGGGCACGGGAAGAGCGGCAAGCCCCACGACCCGTCGATGTACGGAATGGCGATGGTGCGCGACGCCGTCGCGCTGCTGGATTGCTTGGGCATCGAGAACGCCCACTTGGTGGGGTACTCGATGGGTGCCGAGATCGCCTTGCGGACCACCGTTGCGTACCCGGAGCGCGTGCGCTCCCTCGTCATCGGTGGCTCGGGATGGTCGGAGGCGCACGAGTCCGAGACGTACCGCCGGCTCGGCGAGTCGTTGCTGGACCATGGGACCATCGGCCCGGCGGTGCGATGGATGAACGCCCATAGCCCGGGTGGTCCGTTTCCCCCGCCGACCGACGAGCAGATCGCCGAGTTGGACGGTTTCTTCCGGAGTCACGACGTGGCCGCACTGTCAGCGGTCGCCGTGTCCATGCACGAAATCGTGAACCTGTCGCGGCATCAGGTGGCCGCCATCGCGGTCCCGGTGCTCGGCATCACCGGAAGCGAGGATCGGGAGCGTTACAACCTGGAGAAGCTGGCCGAGGTCACGCCCGGCTACACGTTGCGCGTCATTGCCGGCAAAGACCACGTGGAGGCCATGTTCGACCAGCAATTCCTAGACGCGATCGCGGATTTTCTCGCCGCCCCGGAGGTCGCCTCTACCCGAGCCTGAACCCTCCCCCCGACACCGCCTCCCTGGCTGTCTCGACCTCCCCGGCGGCCCGGGCGATGGCATCGTCGTCGAACCCCAGCCCGCGCATCACCTCCGTGGTGTGCTCGCCCAACTCCGGCGGCGGACCCTTGACGGACCCGGGCGTCTCGCTCATCCGCACGAGATTGCCGATGACGCGCTTCTTGCCGTGGACGGGGAATTCCATCGGCACGACGTACTCGTTGGCGACGTTCTGCTCGTCGCTCAACACCTCCGCGTGGTCGCGGACCCGCTCCATGATGAGGTTCGGCTGGCTGTACATGAACTCGGTCCACTCCGCCGTGGTGCGGCTCGCGAAACCCCTGTTCAGCACTTCCCTGAGTGCCGTCGCCGACTCCGTTCCCGGGGCGCCCATGCGCTTGCCCGGCGAGTCCCATTTCTCGTCGCCGATCAGTTCGAACATCTCGCCGAAGACGCACAGCGCGTCCCAGGCTTCTTCATCCTGGGCCAATGCGAGCAAGAACGTGCCGCCGTCCATCGTGTCATAGGCACCGTAGGCACCCTCGAGGTTGGGCAGGAATGGGCCGTTGGCGCGCAGGGGCCGTCCGGTGATGCTGCACTGGGTGAGTTCCCACTGCTGTAGCCAGAGCTGTGCGCCGAGCGACGAGGTCTCCACCTTCTGCCCGCGGCCGTGCTGGGCCCGGGCGAAGAGCGCGGTGACGACCCCGAGCGCGAGCTGCATGCCGCCACCGAGGTCGGCGATGGCGGCACCGGGGCCGGTGGGCGTCTCGCCCTCGTAGCCGGAGAGGCTCAGCAGCCCTCCGCGGGCTTGGGCGGCACCGTCCAGCATGGGCTTGTTCGCGTCCGGCCCTTCCGGTCCGAAACCGTTGACCCGGGCCCATACGAGTTGCGGATGCGACGGCGCCAGGGTCTCGTAGTCGAGCCCCATGCCGCGCAGGAAGGGTTCGCGGTAGTTGGTGAGGAAGACGTCCGCCTTGTCGAGCAGACGGGTCACCACTTCCCGCCCGGTGGGCTGGTGCAGGTCGAGGCACACCGACTTCTTGCCCCGGCTCACGGCGATGAAGCCGGGTTGCGGCGCGTGGCGGGGACTGTCGTTGTGGACGCCCCGGTGGAACCTCTGGGCGTCGCCCCAGGGTGGCTCGACCTTGATCACCTCGGCGCCTTGGTCGCGCAGGTAGAGTCCGGCCGACGGGCCCTGTAGCGCGACCGTCATCTCCAATACGGTGATTCCGGAGAGGGGTTCCGGCATCTTGCCTTCCTTGTTTCAGCCGGCGCGGATTATGCGCCAGGTCTGCTCCACTTCGAGTTCCTCCCGGCGCAGGCCGAGGGTGAAATGCCGTCCCGCGAGCCACGTCTCGAAGTGGTCGGTGACGTGCTTGCTGTCTGGCCGGCCGCCGTTGCCGGAGGCGATGACGAAGCGGCAGTGGTCCGGGTCAGCGAGGTCCACCACCAGGCGGTAGGCGGGGCCGTGCCAGACGCGCTGCGGGATCTTGCCGTCGCCGGCGGCCCCCGCGCCGGGCCCGGGTCCCATGTGAACGCCCATGGCCAGCGTGGTAGGGCTGCCGCCGATGGGGTTGGGGCCCACCTGCATGTGCTGCCACGGTTCGCGCCGACGCAGCGTGTGCCAGAACTGGATCTGGTGGATCGCTCCGAAGGACCAGCGCTCCGGCGGACCAAGTTCGCGTTCGAGCGCGTCGAAGACCTCGCGGAACACCGTGCGGATGGTGCTCGCAACCGCGTCCGCGTCCCAAGCGGGGGCGGGATAGTAGCTCGGTTCGATGCGGCTCAGAAACGGTGCGGCGAAAGGCTGCGCGGAGAAGTCGTCACCCAAGGTTTCGACGAGGAAACGGCGGTGCCAGACGCGGTCGAGGAACGTGTAGTAGACGGCCGCGGCGGCCGAGTCCGTCGTGGCGTGATGGTCCCAGCCCGCGAGCAGTTCGTGCAGCGTGTCGAGCTTCGGATCGCCGGTGTCTTCAAGGAAGGGAAGGAACTCGGGCAACAGGGCGACGGCGCGGAGATCCTTCAAGTCCGCCTGCATCGCCTCGAAATCCGCCGGCACGAGCCCCGAACGCCCACGCAGCAACTCGTCGATCCGGTCCGCCCGCGCACTCGATGCGGGGTAGGTGTGGATGGGAAACGGCGCCGCATCGCCGAGCGTGTCGTTGTTCGCGGTCAGCGCGTAGCCCCGGGGCGGGTCGACTTCCACGGTGAGTTCCCGGGCCGTCGTCTGGTCGAAGTCGTTGCCCGCGTCCCACCCGGCGAGTGGCACTACGCCGGTGACCCCGCGCCGCTTTGGGAACGTGGCGACGATGAAGCGCCGGAGCCCGTCGTTCCGGTCCACGCAGATGATGTTGTTGACGAGCGGCGTGATGTCGCCCTCGAAGAGGGTCTCGCCGAAGTCCTCCGCGGTCTTCGCCAACGGTAGCCGGGCGAGGGTGCCGGCGGACGTGGCGCAGTGCCCGAGCGACCAGCGCACGGCCGTGCGAAACCTTCCCTCCGGGGCGTCGCGCATCCCCATCTGGTGGGCGAGGGGCTCGAGGAGCGGCCCGTGGCGGCTCGAGACGATCTCGAACTCCCGAGGCGCGCCGTCGCGCACCGCCACCGTCTCGTTGCGTCGCTGTAGGGGCGCCCAGCCGTCGGGCGTGCGCGCCCGGTCGCCGTCGAGCTCCTCGATGTAGACGTCCTCGCTGTCGATCCGGCCGGTCGTGAGGCCCCAGGCGATATCCCGCGTGTACCCCATCATGAAGTAGGGCACGCCGGGGAACGACGCGCCGAAGATGTCCCAGCCCGGCGCGTGTAGGTGGATGTAGAAGAAGGTGTTCGGGATGGAGTGCGGCTGGTGCGGATCCATCGCCAGCATCGGTTTGCCGGATGCCGTGAGCGCCCCGGTGACGGCCCAGTTGTTGCTGCCGCCGAACCGCGCATCCGGGTTCACGAGGCTGATCGGCCGCAGATCGAGTTCGCGCAGCGGCTCGGCTAGGCGCCGGACCTCGCCGGCGTCGGCCTCCGAGAAGATCGGCGCGTGGCTGCGGAACCGCTCGATCCCATGGCGCGCCATGATCCGCCCGAGGAACATCTTCTCCGGGAAGGTGTGCCCCTGGAACCAGTTCGTGAAGCGGTAGCGGGAGGCGATGTCGGCGCGGGTGAAGGGCCGTGGCGTCGCGCCAATCCCCGCGAACTCGGGAGGTGGCTCGCCCAGGGACTCCACGTACGCGTTGAGCCCGTCGAGATAGGCGTCGACGATCCAGTCCCCCTCGCTCTCGGGGATGCCGACGCGGCCGGCCGGCACGCCGAAGGCGCGGTGGAGCAAGTCCTGCCGCACGAACCGCTCGCCCATGACTTCGGCGGCATTCCCGTTGGCGTAGAGGCACGAGAGGTGGATTTGCCAGAGACGTTCGTAGCCCTCGACGTACCCCATGCCGCGGTAGGCGTCGGCCACGGTCGAGGCGTAGACGTGCGGGATTCCGAGATGATCGTGGCAGATCTCGAAGGGGGCGTCGCAGTGGGGGATGCGGAGTTCTCGGTGCATGGTGGAAGTGTCTTCGTCCTGTGGCGGCTTCCGTCCGGCGCTAGGAACCGCGAGTTGAGTAACTCTAGCTGACGGAAGTACCGGAAATTCGTCAACTATGTGCGCACAATTCCTGCCGACGCGCTCGCGCCCCTATTCGTAGTGAGTCCACATGCGCAGAACCTTCACGACGCGGTCGCCGTCCAGTACCTCGTACACGATGCGGTGCTGGACGTTGATCCTGCGGGAGTAGGCACCCGCAAGGTCGCCGACGAGCTTCTCGAAGGGCGGAGGGCTCCGGTAGGGATCGGTGGCCAAGATCGCCAGCAACCGCTCGGTCTTCGGCTTGAGCCCGCTCGAGTTCAGCTTCTTGGCGTCCCGCTGTGCTTGCCTCGTGTACACGAGACGCCACGTCACCAATCGAGTTCCTCGACGCACTCATTGACATCTGTGTCGAGGCCCTCGCGAATGGACTCCCGCATTCCCGGCACCGAGAGCAGATACAACGTTTCTTGTACCGCCCGCCAATCCTCCTCGGCGACGAGAACAGCCTTGGTCCGCCTGCCGGTGATGAACACGGGTTCGTGGGACTCGGCGGCGGCGTCCATGAGGCGGTAGAGGTTGGCGCGGGCTTCGGTGGCGGTGATGATGGTCATGCCTGATCGCTCCATCGTAGGGCTGCAAGAGTACGGAATAGCGTACGTAGCCTCAAGCGGTGCGCGTTCGGTCCTGTGACGCTCATCCCATCACCAAGGCCGATCACCGGCCTTGAAACCGTCCTCCGCTTCGTCGGAACCGGCCGCACGGCGCCTCGCCCAGGCCTTGGCGATCAGTTCCAGTTGCTCCGTGCGCAGGCGGTTGCCAACGGCAAGCGTTGATCCGAGCTCCATGTAGGGTTCGTCTTCCAGATTGAATGCCGGCCATTCGGGCAGCGGCCCGCCGTTCGGGTCCCCGGTCTTGGCGAAGCGGACCCAGGTCTCGGCCAGCATCGACGAGAACTCCCGGTCGGCATCCGTCGGGACGGCCCGGAAACCCTCGAGGTCTCCCAGCAGGTACATCTGGAACGATCCGTGAAAGGCGCCGTAGTACTCGGCGTTGGGTGTGGGTGGACGCCAACTGAACCAGTACAGGAACGCGTCGCTCTCGACGTTCGTCATGCCCCTGGCCCAGGCACGCATGGGGTAGTTGAAGTTCATGTCGTTCAGCAGGTCCTGCCAGGATCGGATGGCCTCCTCGTCGGTCGTGGCCGGGTAATGTGACGCCAGTTCCTCCCGGACCTCGGGCAGCATGGCCGCGGCGAACATCCGGAACCCACGAATCCCCGGCGCCATCACCTTCGCGAGCTGTTCCACGGGCGCGGAGGATTCGTCGGAAGTGGAGCCGACCATGGTCGGCACGTCGGCCTGGTTGCCGCTGGCGAACGTCGTTGCCACGTCCTGCACGAGCACCTCCCCGTCGACCATCGGCAGGTATTCGTAGACGGAAAAATCGCGGCTGGACTGGGCTGCTTCCAAGATCCGTTCGGCGGGAATCATGCGCAGCGCGGCTAGGGACTGGTCTCCTTCGTCACCAGCGAGGACGGCCCCGAGACGTAGCCCGTTGGACTCGCCGGACGGCGCGAAGGGCTGATCCCGGGTCCGCTGTCGCATGGGGTGGAATGGGGCGCCGCTCTGGCCGATGGCGCGATGGAACAGGCCGCGGGCGAGCGGGCTGGCCTGCAGGACGGCCACGCTCGTACTGCCCGAGGACTCGCCCAGGATGGTGACGTTGTCCGGGTCTCCCCCGAACTCCGCAATGTTGTCCCGCACCCATTGCAGTGCCTGGATCTGGTCGCGGAAACCTTGGTTCCCGGAAACGCCCTGGGGATTTTCCGCGCTCAGTTCGGGGTGCGCGAAGAACCCTAACTGGCCGAGGCGATAGTTGAAGGTGACGAACACCGCCCCTTTCCCCGCGAGCTGCCAGCCCGCGTGCTTGGAACCGCCGCCTGCCACCAGCCCACCGCCGTGTATCCACACCATCACCGGCCGCAATTCGTCAGGCCGGTCCGCTTCGGTCCAGACGTTCAACGTCAGGCAGTCTTCGCTTTGCTGGTTCGGCGGCCTGTTCTGCTGGGCCGCGTAGAACGGAACGCTCATGGCGCGGCGCTGCATGCAAATGGGGCCGGGAGCGCCGGCATCGCGGACGCCCTCCCATGGTACGACCGGCGCCGGCGGCGCCCAGCGAAGGTCTCCCGTGGGCGGCGCCGCGTAGGGTATGCCGTGGTACTGCTTCAGGCCGCCGGGAGACGTGTCACCGGTGCCGCGGATCGCGCCGTCCGTCACCCGGACTTCCAGACCAAGGGTCGGCGGCACGGCCGGGGACTCGGACACCGGATCGGAACACCCGGCGACGAACGCGGCCAGGCAGAAGAGCGAGACTCCGATAGGATGGCGGCGGGTGGCGGAACCGTGCGACATGCTCGTAGCCCGCCCTTACGCGTGTACCGCCTTCGGCAACGGATACACCTGCGACTGGTAGGGACTCCCGAACCCCGCGAGCTCCCGGAATGTCGCCGGGTCAGCGCAGTCGTCCGCCAGTTCCTGCGGGAAATGGTTGGGGATATCGTCCTGCGGCAAGATCGACATGTGCCGGTAGTAGTTGGCGATGGTCACGCGCAGTCCGGGCGTCTTCTTCGGGTAGGCACCGTGCCACAGCGCGCCGTGGAACGCGATCACCGAGCCGCGCGGGCACTCGATGGGGATGGCTTCCTCCGCCGCGTTCTCGTGCGGATGGCACTTGCGCTTGTGTGACCCCGGCACACAGGCGAAGGCGCCGTCCTCCCGCGTGTAGTCCGTCAGGCACCAGTTGCAGTTGGCGTTCAGGGCCTTGTCGCCCCAGGGCTGCGGAATGCCGCCCTGATCGACGTGCAGCCCGAGCGACTCGCCGTAGCCGTCTCCGGCCCACTTGATGAAGGAGTTGTGCGAACTGAACCGGGCCGCCCACACCTCGGCCCCGAACAGCGGGTGCCCGAAACTGCCGATCATGTAGTTGATCAGCGCCGTGCCGGCACGGTTGACCGCGAGGTCGCGGAAGGCGCGGTGATAGGTGCATAGTTGCATGAGCTGGAACTGGCTGGGCGTTGCGCCGGACGGCAGCTCGAGGACGCCACGGAAGTCCCCGTAATCGAGTTCGGTCTCGGGGCCATCGTCGACGGTGAATTTGCAGCCGATGTACTCCTCGGATTTATCGAGGAGCAACTGCACGAGTTCGTCCACCTCCGCCATGGTGACTCCGTTGACATCCGGCGGCACGACCGCGTAGCCCTGCTCGTCGATCTGCTCGACGTAGGGTTCGAGTCCGAGTTCCGCGATGGTGTCCTGGAGTTCTTCCATTTTGGTCTTGGCGGTCATGGTCGTCGATCCGGTCCGTATGCTGGCTGCGGAATATACAACGGCGTTCGTTCGCGGAGAAGCGCGGTGTAGGCTCCCCTCTCGTCTTGGGCGACATGTGTGCGGGGAAGCCATCGTGATCGGACGCGGTGCGATTGCCGGTGGAGCTGACGGAGTAGTGAACGAGAAGCTCATTAAAGAGCCGCTGCCGAATCGCGAGGACGCGGCCACGCCCCTTGCAGGCGGACACCGAGCGTTACGATCTCAAGTCGGAGATCCTTCGGCCGGCCCGAGACGTAACCGGACGGTCCAATCGGGCTGGATTCCGGCTTGGCACGACGCCTTCCATGTGCTTCCGCAAGACCGCGTCTTCGACGAAGCGCTGATGGCGCCTGCGCCCCCCGACTCTGGTCACCTACCTGCTCGGCTACCGCGCGAAAGCTCCCACGACTCACTCAAGCTTGAGTGCGGGCGGCTGCAGCGCTTGGCATTCCTCCGCCTTGGCGATGGCTCGCCGGGCTCCTTCTTGACGATCTAGATCGTCTCCGTCCTGAGGCGTGTGCGCAACTTTCGGAGACCAGTCGAAACGAGAGCCGCCGGCTCCATGGGATATCAGTCCGAAGGCTTGCTTTAACACGGCCAGTCCCGTACTGCCGGTCTCGAAAGCCTCCTCTACGGATTCCAGTTCTATTGGGGCGTGATGAATGTGTCGAATGTACGGTTTCACCCAGTCTGCTACGCAACGACTGTAGCCCGTGTCCGCGATGTACTGTAGGAAGTCGTACTCCGCGATGTAACCGTCACGACATGCTTGTCGGTGTCTCGATCCTACTCTGTCTGGCCCGCAACGACTCTCTACGAACTCCGAGAAGCTCGTCGTCGAGCCTAGCTCGGAAAAGAAGTAGGTAGCCAGAGCGTTTTGGTCGCTTGGAGGGCTAACATGTACGCGCGAAGCTGGACCAGCGCGGTGGATAGGCACTTGGGACATACCTGAGTAGTGAAAGCTGCCGTGGGACTTCTTCATCTTGACAAAGCGAAACCCCAGGACATTTGCTACTCGTTCGTCAGCAGCAGGCGCCGAAGCTGCCGGGGAGTCGGCGGCCAAGCGAACAACGCACCGCTCGCGTGGATTGGTTTTGCGCGCTGTACTCAAGATCTGCCCGGCGCTTATTGGAGAACCGCGTAACTCCACAAAGTCCTCATCAAAAAAGATGTGCGCCGAATCACGAGAACACGCTAAGTGAACGCTGCATCCCGACGGGTCTACGCACTCGATTACCGCCTCCGTCGCCGTCAGGCTCGTCGGGCGTGGTAGCTCATAATCGCCGGTATAGGCCGTAGTCGACAAAAGCGTTGCGATTGCTGCTGTGCCTAAGGCCATTCGGCCCGACGCGCCATGGAGGGTCGAGTTTCGCATCGTTTTCCTCAGCGTACCAAAGGTAGCGGTAGTGCCGGCATATTGTAGCCCCACACAGTCCTATGGTTGAAGGTGAACGGCCGGCCTAGTGGCATGCGGGTGTCACGCCTTGGTAGGCTCTTCAATTGGCGTGGGGCTTGGGGACAGGAGCGATGGCGATCGACGCGGTACAGCTTGCGGCGGACCTGACGGAGTTGCGGAGCTTGGCGCTCGCGAAGCTCGAGGACGAGCCGCTGCCGAACGGCGAGGAGGCGGGCAAGCGCCTGCAGGCGGACATCGAGCGTTACGACCTCAAGTCCGAGATCGCCGACCTCGAGACCAAGGGCTACGCCATCCTGCCGCCCGGCAAGGCGAAGCCCGTCGAGTTCTTCGACCGCCTGGGGGAGACGATCCTCCGGCTCGCGGAGACGCACCGGACGGGGCCGCTGGGCCCCGACATGGGCCTCGGCACGACGCTCTTCCACCTGCTTCCACGGGACCGCATCTTCGAGGAAGCCCTCATGGCGCCCGCGCCCCTGACGCTGGTGACCTACCTGCTCGGCTACCGGGCGAAGCTCAGCCAGTCCACGGTCCTGATCAAGGACAGCCGCGCCACGGCGCTCGGGATCCACGCGGACCACAGCGGCAAGCTCCCGGCGCCGTGGCCGAGCGTCGCGCAGTACTGCAACGTGACGTGGGTGACGACGGACTACACCCGCGAGAACGGCGCCGTCTGCGTGTGGCCGGGCAGCCACCGCTTCTGCCGCCCCGTCCCGGACGACGTCGTCATGGGTCACGACCGCGAGGAGATCGAGGTGCTCGAGATGCCGAAGGGCTCCGTGATCGTCTGGCACGGTAGTCTGTGGCATGGTGCCGTTCCCCGCACCGCGGAGGGACAGCGCGTCACCCTCGTGTTGCCCCACGTGCGCGACCACATCCAGCCGCAGGAACTCTACTGGGCGACGACGACGCCCGAAATGATCGCCCGCAACCCGGCGCGCTTCAGCACGCTGATGGGCCTGCACTGTGCGAACCCTTGGATTCAAGACGGGCCTAGCCAGATCGGGTTGGGGATGCGGCCGGTGACGGGATCGCAGTTCGAGTAAGCGATGGCCCAACGGCCGCCCGGGGGATTTCGTACAAACTGACGGGCGGATTTCCGGCATGAATTTCGTTTTGGCTGTGGCACAACGTGGGTTTTTGCAGCCGCGTTGCGCCGACCCATGCCGGAAGCCGTCACCGCCATTGGTTTGGTCCCGTCTCCCTTACCGGGCTGGCCCGCGTGTGCTAGCGTTCCGTCCATCGCGTTGCGGCCCGAAGCGGGAGTTCGCCATGTCGGAAGCCGAAGCCGTTCCCGTGCCGGACGGGGCGACGAAGACGCCGCGGCGCGCCAGGCCACGTCCTGCGGCGAAGCCGACGCTGTACGACTATCCGGCGTCGGACGGCAGGCCGATGGGCGAGACGCCGTGGCACCTGCGGGCGATGCTGGAGGCTGTCGGGATGCTGACGGAGTTCTTCCGCGACCGCCCCGACGTCTACGTGGGCGGCAACATGATGATGTACTACGTGGAGGACGACACCGACACCAGCGTGTCGCCGGACGTGTTTGTGACGTTGGGCGTGCCGAAGCTGCCGGAGCGGCGGGTGTGGCGCACCTGGGTGGAGGGCGGCCGGTTCGCGGACTTCGTGCTGGAGTTGACGTCCGAGAGCTCGAAGAGCAGGGACGCGGGGCCGAAGAGGGACCTGTTCGCGCGGCTGGGCGTGCGGGAGTACTGGCAGTTCGACCCAGAGGGGAAGTACCTCGACCCGAGGCTGAAGGGCCGCCGGCTGGACGCGGCAGGCCACTACCAGCCGTTGGAACTGGAGGAGCGGGACGGCGCGTTGTGCCACGGGAGCCTGCTCGGCTTGGAATTGCGCCTAGAGGAGAGCCGGCTGCGCTTTTTTGACCCCGCAGCCGGCGACTACCTCCTGACCCATCGGGAACAGGGTGAAGCGTTGCGTGCGGCGCACGCCGAGATCGCGCGCCTCAAACGGCGTCCGTAGCCGCCCTTTTCACAACCGCGGATCCACCGGTTCCGACTCCATCGCCAACACCGCGAAGACGCACTCGTGGACGCGATGCAGCGGCTCGCGCTCGACGAATCGCGCCAGCGCTTCGAGACCCAGGGCGAACTCGCGATGGGCGAGTCCGCGCTTCCGCCGCGGGTCCCGCTGCCGCAGCCGGGAGAGGTGCCTTTCGGCGGTGTACTCCGGCCCATAGATGATCCGTAGGTACTCGCGGCCTCGGCACTTCACCGCCGGCTGCAGGACGCGGTTCCCCTTGCGCGCGACGAAGTCCCACGGCTTCACGACCATGCCCTCGCCGCCGTCCGCGGTAAGGGACTCCCACCAGGCGACGGCTTCCGCGCAGCTTGCCGGGTCTTCCAGATCGACGATCCGGTGCGCGGTCGGCGCCAAGACGTCGTCGCCCTCGCAGAGGTCGGCGAGGGTCGCCATGTGCCATCCATGGTCCTTGTCCGCGTGGACCGCACCCTCGCTCGCGAGCAGATGGAAGGGCGCGAGGCGGAGGTCGGTGCTGTCCGCCACGGGCCAGACGTAACGCTCCAGCGCGGCGGCGTAGTCATCGGCCATCGTCGAACGTGCTTGGAAGTCCGCCGCGAGTTCCCCGCAATCCATGCCTCGGGCACTTGCGGCCTCGAGAGTCGCCGTCGCCAACGGCAGCCCCACCCGGGCGGCCTCCGCGACCGGCCGGTAGTGCTTGACCAGCAGTTCGCCGGCCTTCGCGGACCAAGGCATCAATTCCGCATCGAGGCAGAACCAGTCCGTTTCGAGCCGGTCCCACAGGCCGCAGCGGTCGGCCGCGGCACGCAGGCGGGCGAGCAGTTCCCCTTCGAACTGGGCGTCCTCGCCGGGGCCGAAGAAGGCCCGCCCGGTCCGCGTGTAGATGACGCCGGAGCCCTGCCCCTCGATGCCGAAGCGATCCCGCGCCACGTCTTCGCCCCGGCACACCACCGCGATCGCGCGGGATCCCATGTGCTTCTCTTGGCAGATCGCGCGCGGCACGCCATTCGCGCGGTAGTACCCGAAGGCCTCGGCGGGGTGCTCGAGGAGACCTTCCTCCGCGCTCGTGGCACAGGGCGACATCGTGGGCGGCAGGTAGATGAGCCAGCGCGGGTCGATGGCGTACCGGTTCATCACCTCGAAGGCTGCTGCGGCGTTCTCGGCGCGCACGGTGACCTTGGGTAGATGGCGCGTGTTCACGATCCGCTTGCCCTGCACGTCCTCCACGTCGAGCAGGAAGCGGTCCCGACCGGTCGCCGCAGGTTCCTGCGCCGGCCGGATGGGCTCGTAGTAGGTCTTCGTTGCGGGCACCGACACCAGCTCACGCTCGGGGTAACGAAGCGCCGTGAGCTGGCCCCCGAAGACGCATCCCGTGTCGATACAGATCGTGCGGTTCACCCACTCCGGCACCGTGACCGGCGTGTGTCCGTACACGATGGCGGCTTCGCCCCGGTACTCGGCGGCCCAGTCGTATCGCACCGGCAAGCCGAACTCGTCGGTCTCGCCGGTGGTGTCGCCGAACAGCGCGAAGTCGCGGACGGTCCGGGAAGATCGGTTCAGCAGGTCTTCCCGCATGCCCGCGTGGGCGACGGCGAGTTGCCCGTCGTCGAACACGTAGTGGCTCACCAAGCCATCGATGAACGCCGCCACGCGCTCGCGAAACGCAGGGGACTCGGCTTCCAACTGGGCGAGCGTGAGGTCGAGCCCATGTGTTACCTGGACTTTCCGCCCCCGGAGCTTGCGCAGCAGCTTGACCTCGTGGTTGCCGGGCACGCACAGCGCGGTGCCGGCCTCCACCGCGTCCATGGCGAGGCGCAGGCAGTCGGCGACGCCCGGTCCTCGATCCACGAGGTCGCCCAGGAAAACGAGCCGCCGGCCCCTCGGGTGAGAGACCACGAACCGTTCGGGCTCGCGATTCACGACATAGCCCAGTTCGTCCAGGAGCGTCTGGAGTTCGTCGAAGCAACCGTGTACGTCGCCGATGATGTCGAACGGCCCGGCGTCGTCGCGGCGGTCCGTCCAGAGTTTCCGCCGCACGATCTCGACGGCGTCGATTTCGTCTTCGGATTGCAGGTGATAGCGGTAACGGAATCCCTCGCGCCCGAGACGATTGACGGATTGGCGAAGCCGGCGCACATGGTTGCGCACGGCGTTGTGCGGGACGTCGCTGCGCGGTCGGCAAACGAAGAGCGGGAGGTCCAGGATGATCGCGACGGCCAGGGCGTGGTACTCGCGTGCGATCCGAATGAAGTTCGCGCGGTCTTCCGCATGCACGTTCGTCGCATCCACGACGGTCAGCTTGCGCCGCGCCAGCCGCTTGCGGACGATGAACTCCACCAGCTCGAAGGCATCCTTGGTGGCCTCCCAGCTATTCGGGTCGTCGCTCACGATGCCCCGGCAGGTGTCCGACGAGATCACCTCCGTGGATGCGAAGTGCTTGCTCGCGAACGTGGACTTGCCGGAGCCCGATGCGCCGATCAGCAGGACGAGGCAGTACTCGGGAATCTCTATGCGCATTGTGTAAGGACCGCCATCTGGGTCGGTCCGCCGTGTTCGGCATCGACTTCGCCCAACGGCTGGTACGTGACCGTGTATCCGTGCGCCTCCGCCACGGCGTCCGCCCAGGCTTGGAACTCCGCCCGGGTCCACTCGAAGCGATGGTCGGGATGCCGCAAGCCCCCTTCCGGGATGCCGGGATAGAGGACGTTGTACTCCCGGTTGGGCGTCGTGAGCACCACCGTCTTCGGCTTCGCGTGGCCGAATAGGGCCTGCTCGAACATGGGCAACCGATTTGGGTCGAGATGCTCCAGCGCCTCCACCACCGCGGCGGCGTCGTAGCCGGCCAAACGCCGGTCACGATAGGTGAGCGAGCCTTGCAGGAGCTTCACCCGCTTGCCTTGGCGTTCCGGGAGCCTTTCGAGACCCAGCCGGCGTTCCGCCCGGGCGAGCGCGCCGGCGGAGACATCGACGCCGACGATCTCGGTGAACCGCGGCGACGCCAGTAGCGCCTCGACCAACCGGCCCTCGCCGCAGCCGAGGTCCAGCACGCGGGCTGCTGCGCTTTCCTCAAGGGCTTGCACAACCGCGGCGATGCGTTGATCCGCGAGGGGCAACGGCGCTTCCTCGTCCTCGGACGAGGTCGGCGGCAGCCATGTCACGGCGGACAAGTCTGCGGCGCCTTCCTCCGAGCCGTCGTCCGAGAGCCGCGCCAACGCCTCGCCGACGAGGTTCGGGCGATGCTTGAGATAGCGGCGCGTGATGAGTTCCCGCAGGGGATGGTCTTCCAGCCAGCCCTTGCCCCGGGCGATCAGCTTGTCGACCTCTTCGTCGCCGATCCAATAGTGCTTGCGGTTGTCGAGGGCGGGGATGAGCACGTAGAGGTGCGTGAGCAACTCGGCGAGCCGCGTCTCGCCCGATAGCGTGACGTTGCGGTACCGGCCCGCCTCCGGGTCGGCGTCGGCGGGATCGACCGACACGTCATAGCCGAGGGGCTCGAACAGTTCCCGCACCAGCGCCTCGCCCCCGCAACGCAACGCGGCGATCCCGGCCGTGAGCGGCAGCGGTTGCGCGGCCAGCTCCGGCCGCTCGGCGCTGCGTCCGCCGAGCGCGCTGCCGAACACCTTGGAGATGGCGACGCTGAGGAACGAGGAGGCGCTGTAGGGGCGGTCGTTGACGTAGTCCGTCAGCACCGGGTTGCGGCGCCGCACGAGGGCGATGGGGTCCACGTCGAGCAGGAGCGCCGCCGTGCAGCGTTCCTCGGAGGCTTCCGGATAGAACACGTGTGCCTTGCCGAACGCCAGGTCGAACACCTGGGCACGGGCGGGATTCTTGTGCAGCAGGTACCCTAGGTCCGTCGCGGGGCGATGAGTGGTGGAGAGGGTGAGGAGCATCGGTCGTTGCCCGGTAGGCGTAAGGAAGGATGTTAGCCTGCCGCAGCCATGCGTGATTGAGGTGAACGACCATGGAGTATGTCCGTCTCACGTGCGAGGACAACGTCGCGACCATCACCATCGACCGGCCCGAGGTGATGAACGCCATTAGCCGCAAGGTCTACGCGGAGCTCGACGAGGCGTTCACGGCCGCCGAGGAGGACGGCGAGGCACGTGTCATCGTCGTCGCCGGCGTCGGGCAGCATTTCGGTGCCGGACACGACATCGGCAGCGCGGAGATGCGCGCGGAGCTCGACGAGTATCCACGGGACTTCTCCGCCCTCGGCCGCGTACGAGACATGGACCGCGGCGTCTACTTCCGCCTGCACGATCGCTGGCGGAATCTCGGCAAGCCGACCATCGCCATGGTGCGCGGCTATTGCATCATGGGCTCCTGGATGCTTGCCGCGAGCTGTGATCTCGTCATGGCATCGACGACGGCGCGCTTCGCCGACCGGTCGGTGCGCTGGGGCGGCGCCCACCACGAATACGCAACCCACTTCTGGGAGCTGGGCGTCCGCAAGGCCAAGGAAATCCTCTGGACCGGAGACTTCCTGAGCGCGGAAGAGGCGCACGGCCTGGGGATGGTCAATCACGTCGTGCCCGACGACAAGCTGGAGGCGGGCACCCGTTGGCTGGCGCGGCGCATCGCGCGCAACACGGAGTACGCATTGCGGGTATCGAAGATGTCGATCAACCAGGCTGCGGACATCATGGGGCAGACGGCCGCCGTGCGCGCCTCCGGCAACTTCTGGGTGATGAGCATCGGCGAGACGATTGATGGACAGAGCGACCCCACCGACCGTATCGGCTGGTCGAAGTCACACAACGCGCGCTTCGACGATCAGGACGAGCGGCCCTGGTGAGTCAGCCGGGCGCACCGACCGCATGGGCAGTAAACAGTCGCCGGAACGCCACCATCGAATCCGGCGTCACCGGCGCGAGGTCGCCCCGCGCGATCTCGTCCGGAGAGTGGAAGGCCACCGCGGCGACCTCCTCCTCCTGTAGTACGAACGGACCCTCGTGACGACAGACGAAGACCCGCCCGAAGCACCGCGTCCTGTCGTCGGCGTAGTGGAAGTCGAACTGCTCGACGAGCGGCGTGTCGCGGATGCCGAGTTCCTCTTCCGCCTCGCGCACCGCGCCCTCCTCGTAGGACTCTCCGGCCGCGACGACGCCACCGGCGGCGAGGTCGTAGTAGCCGGGAAAGAGGTCCTTGGTCTCGGTGCGGCGTTGCACGAGGATGCGGTCGCGGGCATCGAGCACGAAGATGTAGGTGGCCCGGTGCGGCAGCTTCTCCGCGCGCATGCGATGCCTTCGCGCCGCGCCGACGGGCCGGTTGGACGCGTCAACGATCAGGACGATCTCGTCGCTTGCCGCGGTGGCCAACCGCCTACCCCGTGACGGCGCCGAGGGTATTGCCCGCCGCGCGGTGGTCGCGCAGGCGCGGGTCGAGGGTCGGGTCGTCGGCCACGGCCACCAGCGTCTTGCCGAAGTTCCCGCCCCGGAGCATCGCCTGGAAGGCTGCGGGCGCCCGTTCGAGTCCGTCCCACACATCCTCTCGGTAGCGGACGAGCCCGTCGCGGATCCAGCCGCCCATTTCGTCGAGGAAGCGGTCCTGGTAGTCCTCGACGAAGTTCCGCACCGCAAGTCCGTGTACGACAACGTCCTGGCGGTCGAAGTACGGCCGGCCGGTCTCGCGCCACGCCTCTCCGGCGTCGCGGTCGGTATTGCCGTATTGGGAGATCATGCCGCACAGGGTGATGCGCGACCGCCGGTTCAGGAGCGGTAGCACGGTTTCGAACACCTTGCCGCCGACGTTCTCGAAGTAGATGTCCACGCCGTCGGGGCAGGCCGCGGCGAGGTCGTCGGCGAAGGATTCCGAGAGATGCGACACGCAGGCGAAGCCGAGATCGTCCCGCGCGAACGCACACTTCTCCTCCCGTCCCGCGATGCCGACGACGCGGCAGCCGTGAATCTTCGCCATCTGTCCCGCGGCCTGCCCAACGCCGCCGGAGGCTGCCGAGACGACTACGGTCTCTCCAGCCCGAGGCTCGCACTGCACGATCAGGCCGGAATAGGCCGTCAAGCCCAGCATCCCGAGGATGCCGACTGCCGTGGAGATGGGGGCGACCTGGGGATCGAGCTTGCGCGGGAACATGTAGCCGAACACGGAGACGCCCTCGCCCGTCAGGCCGTGGCTACGCCAGCCGTTGGTGTTGAACACGAAGTCGCCCGGCGCGTATTCCGGGATGTTGCTCTCGATCACCTGGGAGACGGTCCGCCCGTGGCATGCCTCGCCCGAGGGTTCCATCGCGGAACGCAGGCGTCCCCATTGATAGGGATCGAGGGAGAGGTAGAGCGTGCGGGTGAGCATCTGTCCCGGGCCCGGCGTCGGCACGTCGCGCTCGTGCCAGGCGAAGTCCTCGTCCACGGGCCAGCCGTCGGGAGGCGTGCGGGCCAGCGTCCACAGGCGCTCGGCTTCGTGCATGCGTCAGTGATCGCCGGTCAGGGGCACGAACCGCACGGGCAGCACGTAGCGCATCGAGATCTCGCCGTCGTCGGCCTTCTCCAGCACGGCGAGGTTCTGGTCCCAGTCCGAACCGATGGGGAGGACCAGGTTCCCCCCGGGGCGCAGTTGGTCCACGAGCTTGCCCGGCACGTCCTCGCCCACGGCGGTCACGATGATCGCGTCGAAGGGGGCCGCCTCGGGCCAGCCATACCAGCCGTCACCGGTGCGGACCTGGACGTTGTCGTAGCCGAGCCGCACCAGGCGTGCCGTGGCCGATGCCGCGAGTTCGGGGATGATCTCGATGGTGTGGACGCTCTCCACGATCTCCGCGAGCACGGCGGCCTGATATCCCGAGCCCGTCCCGATCTCGAGCACGCGGTCGCCGGGCTCCGTCTCCATCAGGTGGGTCATGATCGCGACGATGTAGGGCTGGGAGATCGTTTGCCCGTGCCCGATCGGGAGGGGACGGTTGACGTAGGCCTCCCGCTGGGCGCGCTCCGGCACGAACTCGTCCCTGCGCACGGTGCGCATCGCCTCCATGACGCGCTCGTCCAGCCGGCCGACCCCGGTGATGCCGCGGGTGCGCCGGACGTCGTCCTGGATGGCGTCGATCATTCCGTCCATGGTGGTCTGCGCGGCCGGGGTGCAGCCGAGGAGCGCCGCGAAAATCAATGCGGCACGGCGCATGGCGTCAGCTATAGAGGCCGTGGTCGAACAGGGTCTCCTGGGATTCCGCGTAGGCGGCGAGGAACACGCCGGCGCGCTCGGCGCGGGCGATGGAGTCGTCTTGGCTCTCGTAGCCGTACGAGATGCCCTGCTGCGTCAGGATCGCGAAGCGCGGCGGATTCCGGTCGAGCATCTCCTGCGGAATCTTGCCGACGAGCCCTTCCTGGGTGCGCATGTACGGGCGTGCCATGTAGACGGGGACGCTAACTCGCAGGCCCGGTGCCGTTCGGTTGAAGGCCCCGTGCCAGGTGTTGCCGTGCCAGGCGAGGAGCGACCCGGCCGGGCATTCCACCGCGATGGCCTCTTCGTTGCCGCCCTCGCCGACGATCGCCTCGCGGCCGATGGGTTTGCGGCACCATTTGTGGCTCCCGGGCACGAACGCCGTGGAGCCGTTCTCGCGATTGAAGTCCGTCAGCACGTACGTCATGTTGCAGACCAGTGCTTGCGGTGGCAGCGGTGCCGGCAGGGGCGTGTCCGAATGCAGGTTGAAGGTGCTCTCGTTCGGGCCCTTCATGAAGCACCCCATGCTGGAAAGGACGACGCTGTACCCGCAGAGGTAGGTCGCCATGGCCAGCAGCACCGGGTTCATCAGCGCTTCCTCGAATACGCGGTCCTCGAATAGCAGGGACTGCATCAGGTCCCCAATCGGGGAGTCGCCCCCGGACCGCGCCAACGCGGCGAAGCGGCCCTTGTGCCGGGCGTGGGTCGAGCCGGCATCGAGGTCGGGCCGGACGCCGTTGCGCCGCTCGGCGACGTCGAGGACGGCTTCAAGCAGGCGGTCCGCCAATCCGTTCGGGGTGGCGATCTCCGCCGGAATCACCGTGTAGCCGTGGGCGTCGAGATCGGCGACATAGGACTCGAGCCCCAATTCGCGAATCTCCGCCCAAGCGCGGTCGAGGTTGGTCTTGCCGTTGCCGTTGCGGTCGTTCATCGTGAGGCCCTCGCGAGAGGCGGCTAATGTACGTGGAAATTGGGGGAGGGGCCACCGGATGAGGCGAGGTCTTGTGGGGTGGAGCGCCGGTCGCGCAGCCGGCCACCGATTCGCGATGACGCTTAGGCGGTGGTTCCGGGAATCGACCTGCTGAACAGCACCCCGGCGATGGGGCGAGCAAGCCCGCCATGGTGTCCGTCGTGTGATGGGTGTTCCGATGGCTCGGCCAAATGTAGCGCCGAGCGTATGGCCCCGGAAGGCGGCTACGTCACGACGATGCCACAGCCCCCACGGCGCGCGTCGCCGACGGCCGTGAACTTACCGTGCCGCGTCCCGGCGACGTGCACCCCCCCGAAGAACAGGTTAGTGCGGCCCCAGTGCTCGATGTCGTCGAAGGTCTCTTCGAGGACCGCCACCGCATCGGCCGCGAAACCGCTCTCCAAGCTGAGCCGTTCCCCTTCGACGTGCAGCCGGGGCGCGGTCACCGCCGCCTCCGGAGACGCCCCGACCCGCACGAGTTGGTCGACGGCTTGCAGAATCGCGCTGCGGATGCGGTTGGAGCCGCCGCTGCCGAGGGCGAGCCGTTTGTCGGGCATCTCGAGCAGGGTGGGTGCCATCATCGAGGCGAGCCGCGTGCCCGGCGTCCAGGCGTGGAAGCCGCCGGGATTGAGGTCCTCCTCGCCGAGCATGTTGTTCACCATGATGCCGGTGCCCGGGATGAAGCGGCCGCAACCTTCGCCGTTCGAGACCGTCATCGCCCCGAGATTGCCGTCTCGGTCCGCGACGCTGATGTGCGTCGTGCCCCGCCGGGAGCGGGCGCGTGACCGCATCCGGCGGCGATAGCGCGCAACGAGTTCGGCGTCGAACGGGGTTTCCGTGCCGGCCTCGATACGCGCCTCGTTCGTGAGGCGCATGGCACGGGCGATGTTCGCGACGCGCTCGGCCTCGTTTTGCGCTTCCGTCCCGTCCAGCAAATCGAGGGCCAGCGCGATCAACACGCCGCCCGTCGAGGGCAGGGGATTCGTCCACACGTCGGCATCGCGGTAGCGCAGGGCGAGGGGTCTGCGCCGCTCCGTGCGATAGCGCGCGAGGTCGTCAAGCTGAAGCTGGCCACCGTCGCGGCACAGCTCCACCAACGCCGTGCCGAGCGCTCCGCGGTAGAAGAGTTCCGCGCCCTCGCGGTGCAGGGCCTCGAACGAATCCGCCAAGTCCGGCTGCCGCAGGATCGCGCCTTCCCTGAGCGGATGCTCGCCGCCGCCCCCGTAGATGCGGCGTGTGTCTTCGTTGCCGCAGTAGATGGGCCCCACCACGTCCATCATGTAGGCCTGCAGGGCAGTGACCTCGACGCCGCCGCGCGCGGCCTCGATGGCCGGCCGCATCAGGCGCTCGAGGGGCAGGCTGCACAGGTCCGCGTGTATGTCGAACAGGCCGCGTACGAAGCCCGGCGTGGCCGCGGCGCCGACGCCGATGTGGAACTCTTGCGTCACGCCTCCGAAATCGACCTCCACGGGGTAGAAGTCCAGCGTGCCGGGTGCCCGCTTCGCCAATGGCGTCTGGACGAAGAAGTCGTAAAGCACGGGCGCCGCGTTCACGGGATGGGCGAGCAGGAAGCCGCCGCCCGCGAGCGAAGCGAGGACCGGTTCGGCGGCGCAGGCCGCAGACTGCGCGGCGATTACCGCGTCGAACGCGTTGCCGCCGTCGCGGAGCACTTCGGCCGCCGCATTGGCGGTGATCGGATGCCCGCAAGCGACGGCGCCCAGCGGTGTCTTGCCCCGTGGCATGGCGTGATGCCGGATGTGTCGAGTTTGCGGGGCGCGGCTACGTCAGGACGATGGCGTCACGTCCGTGGCCGCGTCGCCCCAGACTTCCTTCAGCCGCTCGTCCCTTCCGCAACTGTAGCGGTAGTAGCGGTACCGCAGCGGGTTTTCGGTGTAGTAGTTCTGGTGATAGCCCTCGGCGGGATGAAACGGTGCCGCGGGCAGGACGCGGGTCGCCACCTTGCGCCCGAAACGCAGCTCGATGTCGGCCTTCCCGGCCTCGACGAGAATGCGCTCCGCCTCGTTGCCGAAGAAGACCGCCGCCCGATAGCTCGAGCCCCGGTCGCAGAACTGGCCGCGGTCGTCGAAGGGGTCGATGTTGCGCCAGAACACGGCCAGCAACTCGTCGTAGGAGATGCGGTCGGGATCGTAGGTGACGCGGACGGCCTCGAAGTGTCCCGTGCCGCCCGCCGTGACCTGCTCGTAGGTCGGGTTGTCCGTACGCCCGCCGGTGTAGCCGGAGGTGGTGTCGAGGACGCCCGGGAGCTTGTCGTAGGGCGGCTCCATGCACCAGAAGCAGCCGCCGGCGAAGACGGCGGTGGCCTCGTCGGCGGCAAGGTGGGCGGCGGCGAGGAGAACCGGAAGGAGGAGGAGTTTGCGCATGAGGGTATCTTGCGTCAGCAGCGTCCGGCCTGTCGAGGAGCCGTGTAAGCCCTGTACCTCATGGCCATCGGCGCATACCCTTGCTGGCATGAGACGCACGGTGGCTTGCGCCTTCGCCATCGGCACGGCCCTTGCGGCCGGCGCCGACGACGCCGCGTCGGCCACGCCACCCGCGCATGACCTCACCACCTTCATCCCCTCCCGCGTCCAATACGACAGCGTGGGCGGCCTCGGCGAGGCGTACTACTACTACGAAGGTCGTCTCTGGGCTCGTTGGGAGACGGACTTCCCCCAAGCCGAGCACAACTTCGCGAAGCGCCTGACGGAGCTGACGTCCATCGTCGCGTCGAAAACGCCCGCGCAGCGGCGCCTGACGGACGAGGACCTTGGCGATTCGCCCCTCATCTTCATGTCCGATGTCGGCTACATGCACCTGACGTCCGACGAGAAACGGCATCTCGGGGTCTATCTGGAGAACGGCGGCTTCCTGTGGGCCGACGATTTCTGGGGCGACGCGGAGTGGGCGAGCTTCGAGCGGGCAATGCGGGACGTGCTCCCGGACCGGCGCTGGCAACCGTTGCCGATGGAGCATCCGATCTTCCACACGGTGTTCGAGATTGAAGAGATGCCGCAGATTCCGGCGCGGGACTTCGCCTGGACGGGCGACACCGCGGAGCCGCCCTGGATCCACCGCTATCCCCAAGGCTCGCTGGAGGTTCCGCAGATCCGCGCCTATCTCGACGACGAGGGCCGCCCCATGGTCATCGCCACCCACAACACGGACATCGCGGACGGCTGGGAACGCGAGGCGTACGGGGAGTGGTACTTCGAACACTTCTCGACGAAGGCGTACCGGCTGGGAATTAACGTGATCGTCTACGCGCTGACGCACTGACACCCATGTCGAGGCGCGAGACAGGCCACTCCCAAGCCGAGGCCACGGCGGCCGCACAGCGCTACGAGGCGGTCGACGCCGAGGCGCTGAATGCGTGGTTGCGCGATCTGCTGCCGGAGGAGGGCGGTTGCGTCCTCGATGTCGGCGCGGGTAGCGGCAGGGACGCACAGTGGCTGACGGAGCGCGGGCACGAAGTCGTCGCCGTCGAACCCGACTGCGCAATGCGGCGGGAGGCCGAGCGGATACGTCCGGAGCGCCGCTTCGAACTGCTCCCGGAAGGCCTTCCGAAGCTAGCGGCGACCGGCCGCACCGGCCTGGCGTTCGACCTGATCCTGCTCAACGCGGTGTGGATGTTCGTCCCGCCGAGGGACCGGGAGCGCAGCTTCCGCAAGCTCGTGACGCTCTTGAAGCCCCGGGGCGTAATCGCGTTTTCGCTGCGGCGGCCCGTGGACCGCGTGCGGGGCATGCATCCGGTGGACGCCGAGGAGATCGAGGGGCTGGCGCGCCGCCATGGGGCGTACGTGGAAGCCGTCTCGGAGGCGCCGGATCTGTACGGCAGGATGGAGGTGTCGTGGCTGCGCGTCGTGGTGCGTCTGCCCGACGACGGATCCGGTGCCCTGCCGCTGGTGCGGCGCATCGTGCTGAACGATAACAAGTCGTCCACCTACAAGCTCGGCCTTCTGCGCGCGGTGTGCCGCGTCGCCCATGGCGCGCCCGGGTTCACCCGGCAGGTGGACACACAGCATGTGGACGTTCCGCTCGGGCTCGTCGCGCTCTTCTGGATTAGGCTCTATCTGCCGCTGCTCTCCGGCGACCTGCCGCAGAGCCCCACAAACACGAGGGACTTCGAGCACATCGGATTCGCTAGAGCGCCGTTGCGCGCGTTGTCGGGCGCGCTGTCGCCGGTCGATCTGGCCCCCGGCGCGACCATCGGGGGCGACCGGGGCGCCATGCTCCATCGCGCACTCCGGGACGTTTGCGCCACCATCGAGCGGATGCCCGCCAAGCATCTGACCTGGCCCGATGGTTTGCCGATCTTTCCGGTGCGGCGGCCCAGGCGCGTGGCGGCGCGCGGGGGCCTGCTCGACGCGGGGTATCTGCGAGCCTTCGGAACGCTTCGCGTCCCCGCGCACCTGTGGCGGGCGATGCAGCGTTACTCGGTCTGGATCGAACCCGCGCTCGTGGAGGAGTGGATCGGGTTGACGGACGGCTACGCCAGCACGCAGTCGCGCGCGCTAGACCCCGTCGCGGTCCGCCGGGCCATGCAGTGGTACGAGGCGGAGCGCGAGGTCGCCACCGCCAAGAAGCGCGCCGAAGTCCTGATGGCGAGCAAGTCGCCGTTGCACTGCGTCTGGACGGGCAAGCGCCTGCGCGGGGATGGCGTGGACATCGACCACTGCTTCCCCTATTCCGCCTGGCCCTGCGACGATCTGTGGAACCTCATGCCGGCAACGCGCGCCGTGAACCAGCGGCAGAAGCGCGACCTGCTCCCCGACGACCGGACCCTGCGGGGCGCGAGGGACCGCATCCTCGAGTGGTGGAGTGTCGCCTACTGTTCCGAAGCCGCGCTCGACGAGCGTTTCCGCCTCGAGGCGCGTGCGCGGCTGCCGGCGCTCGGCGGGAGCGCGGATCCCGACGACATCTTCACCGCGATGTCGCTGCAGCGCATGCGGCTCTCGAACGACCAGCAGGTGCCGGAGTGGGGCGGTCCCGCATGACGCGGCCCGACGGCGCGGCGGGGTACGATCACGAAACCCGACCCTGGAATCCGCCATGACTACCTCCGTGCTGCGAATCTTCTCCTATCTCCCGAATCCGAGGGTCTGGAAGGCCCTGATCGCCGCGGATCTCTGCGGCGTCGAGGTGGAGGTGGTCGGCGACGAGCCCCCCAACCTCGGCAACTGGCTCTGGGACTACGACGCCCGGCCCCTGCCGGATGACGAACGCACCGCCGACAGCCCGCACGCGCGCAAGGGCCGCCGGGGCTTCTCCGGCACGCTCTTCAAGACCGATGCCTTCCTGGAAGCGCACCCCTTCGGGACGGTGCCGGCGGCGTTCTCGCCCGGAGGAGACGTCGGCGTCTTCGAGTCGAACAGCATCCTGCGGGCCGTGGCGCGCGCGGGTGCGCAGAGTCGTTCGCTCTACGGGCGCGACAGCTACGAGGCGTCCCGGATCGATAGCTTCCTCGACGCCAACCTCGTGTTCGCGCGCGAGGCGCAGGTGTACCTGCTGGAGCTGCGGGAACCGAACGCGGCCACCCACGCACGCATGGCGGCTGCCTACGAGTTCTACCTGGCCGGAGTCGAAAGCGCGCTTGGCCGTGCGGACCACCTGGCGGGGGACGCGCTATCCATCGCGGACATTGCCTTCGTCTGCGACTTCGCGCAATTCCTAGGGGAGCGCCGGGGTCATCGGCGGCTGGCCGCCGTTGGGCTCGATCCGGTCAGCCGTGATGCGCCCGACGAATACCCACGCGCCTACGGGCACATGCTGGAACTCAGCCAGACCGAGGCGTTCTCGACGTACTTCAAAGGCTACTTGGACCGAGAGCGCCAGGGGTCCGCGGCGTAGCGGAGCTACCACAGCCCGGAGCGGAATCGGTGTTCGAGTGGCTCTTCAAGTACTCGTCCGACTTGTATCGCCAAGCCGAGTTCACGTTCGCGACCGGCCTCGCGTCGGCGTGGTGGGTCGTGATCGGTGCTGCCGCCCTCGCCCTGCTTGCGGCGAGCCTGTGGCGGCGCGGCCGCCTCGCGCGCTGGTCCGGTGCCCGGCGCCTCGTCGTCTTCGGCTTCCAGGCGGCATCCTTGGCGGTGATTCTCGCGTTGCTGGCGCAGCCGACACTCGTGGTCCGCCAAATCAAGCCGGGCGCGAACACGATCGCCGTCCTGATCGACGACTCCGAGAGCATGTCCCTGCCCGCGGGCGGTGGGGAGTCGCGCCTCGCCCTCGCCCGACGCGTCGCGGAACGCGACATCGTGCCTGCCGTCGGCGAGCGTTCCAGCGTCGCCCTGTTCCGCTTCGCGGAGGGCGCGCGCCGCGTCGAGTCCCTGGATGCACTGACGGCCGACGGTGGTCGCACCGGCTTGGTCGCCTCGCTCACGCAGGCGGCCGCGGCATTCGACAACGAGGCGCTTGCCGCCGTCGTCGTCGTGACGGACGGTGCGGCCAACGCCGATCGGGGCGACGACCTCGGAACGCTGCTTGCCGCGGGCGTGCCCGTTCACGCGGTGGGTATCGGCCCGGAGTCGAACGCCGGCGACGTGGAACTCGCTGCGGTCGAGCTGCCGCGGACGGTTCCCCTGGGGAGCGAAGTCACGGCACGCCTCACCCTGCGGCACGCGACAGTGGGCGATGTTCGGGTGCGGGTACGCGACGGCGAGGCGGTGTTGGCGGCGAAGACGGTTACGCTCGCCGGCGAAGGGGCCGTCACCAGCACGGCCATCGCGATCCCGAGCGGCGGGCCGGGGTTGCGCGAACTCACCTTCGAGATCGAGCCGCCGCCGGGGGATCCGCTGTCCCGCAACGATGTCCGACGGCGGTTGCTCGAGATTGCCGAACGCCGTCACAGCGTGCTCCATCTCGAGGGAGAGCCGCGCTGGGAGTACAAGTTCCTCCGCCGCGCGGTGGCCGAAGACGACGTGATGGACATCGTAAGTTGGCTGCGCACCACGCCGCGCAAGACGTATCGCCAGGGGGTCGCGGGCGCGGAGGAACTCGCGGCGGGCTTCCCGGACGACTTATCGAAGCTCTATGCGTACGACGTGGTCGTCCTCGGCAGCCTGCCCGCCGCGGCCCTGAACGACGAGCAGCACGCCTGGCTCGAGTCGTTCGTGGGCAAGCGGGGCGGCGGGTTGCTGGCCCTGGCCGGCCGCGACGCGCTGGCGGACGGCGGCTGGGACTTGGCGCCGCTCGCGAAGGCGCTGCCCGTGATCCTCGAGCGCGGCGACCAGCCCACGTACCGGTTTGTCGAAGGCATGGCGCGTCCCGCACGGGAGGGACGCGCCTCCCCGGTCGTGGCGATCGGGGCGGGCGAGTCGAACGGCTGGGCCGGCCTGCCGAGACTCGCGGACCACCAGGCGCTCGGTCCGGCGAAGCCCGGTGCGACGGTGCTGCTCGAATGGGTCGGGGAGGACGCCGTCGCACCCCTGCTCGTCGAACAGCCCTACGGCTTCGGCCGCGCGGCGGTGCTCGCGTCCGCGACCACGTGGCGCTGGCGCATGCGCACGCCGCCCGACGATCCGCGGCATGGTCTCTTCTGGAGGCAGTTGCTGCGGCACCTTGCGCGGGCGGCGCAGCAGCGCGAACGGGTGACCGTCGAGGGTGGCGCGGATGCCCTGGCGGTACGCCTCGCCCTGCGGGACGAGCGCTACGAGCCGGTTGCGGATGCGGACGTGCGTGCGAAGGTCACCGGGCCGGACGGCGCGGCTTTCGAAGGGACGCTCGCGGCGGGCGCCCAGAGCGGTGCCTTCGAGGGGCGGTGGCGAACCGACGCGCCCGGCGTGTACCGGGTAGACGTGACTGCGCGGGCCGGCGAAGACCAGCACTTGGTTACGCAGTTTGCCCAAGTCGGCGGCGAGGATGTCGAGTACTTCGGCGCGACGCTCAACCGGCCCCTTCTCGAACGCATCGCCGAGGCGACGGGCGGTCGTTACTGGGCACCCGACGGCGTCGCGGGGATTGCACGGGTGATCTCTCTCGAGGGCGCGGGCGTGCACGAGCGCCGTGCGTTGCCACTCTGGGACGCGCCGTTCTTCTACCTGCTCATCGTATTGCTGAAGTGCGCCGAGTGGGGGTTGCGTCGGCGGTGGGGAGGGGTATGAGCGTCAAGGCTAATCCGGCACGTCGCTGTAGCCACCTTCGGGACATGCTGCTTTTTCGACCATAGGCGCGTGTCGCCGCGCGTCGTGGGGGCTCTACCTCCAACGCACGCGCTGTCAGCCATTTCGTCGGACCCAACGGAGGCGACGATCAACGAGCGCCACCGCGCGCAGACTAGTGAGGCGACGACCTCGCCAAATGGTTGGCTGACTATCCGTCCAATTCGCTGAGCGTCAGCACTTGAAGATCGTCGACGGAAACGAGGCGCCGATCATTCGTCAGAAAAGTCCCGCAGTCATGGACAAGCGCCGTGGCCAGGTGGAGGGCGTCCATGGATCTGAGGCCGGCATCCGCTCGGAGGCGCGCCGCCCGCAGGATGATCCGCCGGTCGACGGGCACCAGATTAATCGCGGGAGTCCGCTGCATTAGTTCGAGGTAGCGGTCCACGAGATCTTGCCTGCCTTCCCGAAGCGGTCGCGGCAGCAACTCCGCGAACATCAGCTCGCTGGCAATCACTTCAGACTCCCAGCGGTCGATCTCTGACACCAACCGTCTCATCCGCTCGCGGTAGGGCTCAGCACCCTCGAACAGGTAGATGTAGAGATTCGCGTCGAGGTAGAGCCGCTGGCCAAGCAGTTCCAAGGACGACGTACGGGAACTCACTCCGCTCGCCCGGCGTCGATCTCCTGGTCGATGTCGTCCACCGACTCGTAGAGGCCCGGCGCCGCGCCGAGCAGGTCGCTCATCGTGTAGGAGCGACCTCGGTCGCGCAGTTCCTCGGTCGTGATGACGAGCCGCTCTCCGTCGGCGGCCACTTTGAGCATGTCCCCCTCACGGGCGCCGATTGCGCCCACCGCTTGGGCCGGCAGCGTGATCTGGTTCCTCGCGCGTAGTTTGACTAGCAGCATGGTCTGGCCCTCCCGGCAACTGGAGAACGCGAGTATCGTACCGCAGACGCGCCGCCGGCCGCTGGCGTTCTCGCAGCGTGCTTCGCGGTAGCCTGCCACCCGGCCCGCAATCAGGTTGTCGAGGGCGCCGCAGATCGTCGCCGTTCTTGGTGATGGTACGGTTCGCGGGCGGTGGCCTGCCGATATGTGCTCCTATTAGGCTTGACGACACGCGTTGAACCGGTCGGGCCCGACCTGGGAGCGGCGCCGGAGGCGACGGTTGCGGGGCGCTAGGTGTCAACCGAAGGTTGTCCTTGTTTTCATGCGAGAACGCTTGTGCGCCACGCGGCCTGGTTTTGCCTATTGTCCGTGATCGGTCTACCGGCGTCCGCCGCGACGCGCACCTTGGTCGTGTCCGGCCTCGGAGGTGAGACGAAGTATGCGGAGGCGTTCGTGGCCATCGCCGAATCGGCGGCACGGAGCGCACGGGGAACGGGGGCCGAGGTCACGCTGTTGACGGGGGCCGACGCCACCCGGGAGAGCATTCGGGATGCGGTCGGCGAACTCGGGCGGGTCTCCACGAAGGAGGATGTCGCCGTCGTACACCTCTTCGGCCACGGCACCTACGATGGCGAGACCTATCGCTTCAACGTTCCGGGGCCGGACCCGACTGACGAGGACCTATCGGAGTGGCTGGCCGCGCTACGCCCCGAGCGCCAGCTCGTGGTCGTCGCCACCAGCGCCAGCGGGGCGCTCGCCGAGCCCCTGCAACGCGCGGGCCGAACGGTGATCGCGGCGACCAAGAGCGGCACGGAGCAGAGCGCCGTCGTCTTCGGCGACTATTGGCTCGAAGCCCTGCGCGCGGTGTCCGCGGACACGAACAAGGACGGCGCGGTGGGAGCGGCGGAGGCGTTCCGGTTCACGAGCGCGGCGGTGGAGCGTCACTTCGAGGCGCGGGGTCTGATGGCGACCGAACACCCGCGCATGGAAGGCCCGGAATCCGCGATCCTCGTGTCCCGCCTAGAGCCGGAGCGGCTGCCGGACGCCAACGCGCGCCGGCTCGCCGCGCGGCGCTCCGAGATCGAGGACGCCATCGCCGGCCTGCGGGGAGAGAAGGACGCGATGGAGATCGAAGCGTACTTCGCGCGGTTGCAGGAATTGCTGCTCGAGCTCGCGCTGATCGAGCGGGAGCTGTCCGATGGCTCGTAGCCGGCGCCCATTGCCGCCCTCCGCGCTTCTTGTTGGACTGGCCGTCGCGACCGTCGTGCATGCCGGCGCAATCCCGGAGGACTGCGCTCGACTTGGCTACACGGACGGGGACGCTTCCACCGAGTGCTACCGCGGGCTGCTACTCGACCCCTCTCCCGCAGTCCAAGCGGAGGCGCTCTCGGGCCTGGGGGACTGGCAGGGCGCCAACCGTGCGTTCCGTGCGGCGGTTTCGGCGGCTCCCCGAGATCCGGAGGTGCGCGTGCGCTGGGGCAGGCTCTATCTGGAGGCGCACCAGGATGCCGACGCGGAGGAGCTATTCCATGAGGCGTTGGAACTCGATGGAGGGCACATCGAAGCGCTGGTCGGCGTGGCCGAGGTGGCCGCGGGCAGATTCGACGGTCGCGCCCGGGCGATCGCGAACTCGGTGCTGGCACGCGCTCCTGACCACCCGGGCGCGCTCTTCGTGCTGGCCCGCGAGGCGCTCACGGTGGGGGATGTGGCCGCCGCACGGGAACTTTTGCGGCCGGCCGTCGAGTCGGACGATCCTGGTGCGCGTCTCGAGGCGATGGCGCTCCTCGCCGCGGCCGACCATCTGCAAGGCCAGATCCCAAGCCCGTGGACCGAGCGCGCGCTCAACGAGAGCCCCCACCATGGCGCGGTCTTCGAGACCATCGCGCACTTCTACGTGATCACCCGGCGCTACGAGGAAGCGGTCGCGATGCTGGAGCGGGCGGTGGAGGTGGATCCTCGCCTCTATAGCGCCCATGCCGCCCTCGGGATCAATCTCCTGCGCGTCAATCGGTTCGACGATGCGCAGCGACACCTCGCCCGATCATTCGAGGGCGACCCCTACGACCATGAGGTGGTGAACACGCTACGCATGCTGGACAGCCTGCACAGGTTCGATCTCACGGAAAAGGCCGGTCTGGTCCTGCGCACGCACCGGGACGAGACCGGGGCGCTCGAAGGGTATGTGCGGCGGCTCGTCATCGATGCAATCTCCACCATGGGCGCTAGGTACGGCCACGTCGTCGAGGAGCCGGTCGTCATCGAGCTCTACCCCCACCACGACGACTTCGCCGTGCGCACCTCGGGGCTGCCGGGCATCGGCATCCTGGGCGCGACCTTCGGGGACGTGATCGCGATGGATAGCCCGTCGGCGCGCGGCATCGACGACGGTTTCGACTGGGCGAGCGCACTGTGGCACGAACTCGCCCACGTCGTCACGCTGAATGCCACGGACAACCTCGTCTCGCGGTGGTTCAGCGAAGGCGTCTCCGTGCTGGAGGAATGGCGCACGGGCCCGAGCCGGAGCCGTTCCGTACCGCTCGAGTTCATCGAGGCCGCGCAGGCCGGGCGGCTGCTGCCGGTGGAGGAACTCGACGGGGGATTCATGCAGCCGGATACGCCGGGCCGCGTCGCGCTCTCCTACGTGCAGGCGGGTCTGCTCTGCGAGTACATGGAGGACACCTGGGGCGTCGCCGCGCTCGGCCGGGTACTCGCTGCCTACGCGGATGGGGAGGACACGGCGGGGGCCATCCGGCGGGGACTCGATCTGGCACCGGAGGCGTTGGACGAGGCGTTCGAGTCGCATCTGGACACACGTTTCGGCGATGTCGATCCGGACCGGTTCCGCGCGAAGGTGCGAGCGGCGTCGGGTCATCTCAAGGCGGAGGAGTGGGTGGCGGCGTCCGAAGCGGCGGGCGAGGCAGCGACCATATATCCGGACTACGTAGGCCCCGCGAGCGCCTGGCCGCTCGTGGCGGAAGCCGAGGCCAGTCGCGGGCGCATGGGCGAGGCGAGCGTCGCGCTCACCGAGTACTGGCGCCGCGGCGGTCGCGCCCCGGGGACGCTGCGACGCCTAGTCGAGTGGCTCCGGTCGGCCGACCGACCTGCGGAAGCTCTGCCCGTGCAGCGCTCCCTCGCGTTGGTGGCGCCCCTCGTCCCGGAGGAGCGCCGCCGCCTGGGTGACTTCCTGATGGAAGCGGGCCAGTACGAGGATGCGATCCTCGAGTACGAGGCCCATCTCGCGTTGCGCCCTCACGACCGCGCGGACGCCCACTACCGCATCGCACGGGCGTACCGGGGCGCGGATCGGCTCGCGGCGGCGCGGCGGCATGTGCTATACGCGCTGGAGATCGCGCCGCGTTTCCGTGCGGCGCTGGCGCTCCTGCTTGAGATCGAAGGATGAACGACACCACAACGGCCTCGGCGGGCGCGGACGCGGCGACGGACGAGGTGGCGCGCACCGAGGCCGACGTGCGGGCCTTCCGCGAGACGATGGAGAGCATCCGCGGTGGGCTTGGCCACGTCATCGTCGGACAGGACGCCGTGATCGAACAGTTGCTCATCACCGTGCTGATCGGCGGGCACTGCCTGATCACCGGCCTGCCCGGCACGGCCAAGACGCTCATGGTACGGGGACTCGCCCAGGCGCTCGGGCTCGACTTCAAGCGCATCCAGTTTACGCCGGACCTGATGCCCGCGGACGTGACGGGCACGGACATCCTCGACGAGGACCCCGCCTCCGGGGAGCGCCGCTGGCGCTTTGAGCAGGGCCCGGTGTTCACCAACGTGCTGCTCGCCGACGAGATCAACCGTACGCCGCCGAAGACCCAGTCGGCGCTGCTGGAAGCCATGCAGGAGGCGAGCGTCACGGCCCGAGGGAGGACTTATCCGCTCGCCCGCCCGTTCGTGGTGCTCGCGACACAGAACCCGATCGAGCTGGAGGGGACCTACCCGCTACCGGAGGCGCAGCTCGACCGTTTCGTGTTCAACGTCGTACTGGACTACCTCGGTGCCGGCGAGGAGGTGGCGGTCGTGGAACGCAACGTGCTCGGCGTCGTGGACGAAGACGTCGCGCCGTGTACCGATACGGAGGCGCTGCTCGGCTTCCAGCGCCTGGTCCGCGAGGTGCCCGTCGCCGACGCGGTGACGCGCTACGCGGTCGATGTCGTGCGCGCCACGCGCCCGGACGACGCGTCGTCGGGCGAACGGGTGCGTGCCTACCTCGGCTACGGCGCGAGCGTGCGCGCCGCGATCTTCCTCACCATGGGCGCTCGGGCCCGGGCACTGCTTGCGGGCCGCTACCACGTCACGGCGGCGGACATCCGGGCGTTGGTACCGGCCGTGTTGCGCCACCGGCTGCAGCGCAACTACCTAGCGGAGTCCGACGGCGTGACGGTCGACGCGCTCATCGCGGACGTGCTGGACGGCGTTCGGGAACCGGGGTGAACGTACCCGCGGGCCGGCGTACGCCGACGCGGCTGATCCCGCCCGAAATCCTGGCGGGGCTCGGCAACCTGGAACTCGTGGCGCGCGCGGTGGTGGACGGCATGCTGAACGGGCTGCACCGCTCCGACGTGTTCGGCTTCAGCCAGGAGTTCGCGGAGTATCGCGACTATGTGCCCGGCGACGATCCCCGTTTCGTGGACTGGAACGCCTACGCGCGCACCGATCGCCCGTACATCAAGCGCTTCGAGGGCGAGACCAATACCCGCCTCATGCTGATGCTCGACGTGAGTGCCTCGATGGGCTTTGGGGCCGGGGACGTTTCGAAGCTGGACTACGCCCGCTGGCTCGCCGCGGCCCTCGCCTGGTTGGCGCACCGCCAGCACGACGCGGTAGGGCTCCTCGCCTTTCACGACGCCGTGGCCGCGTTCCAACCGCCTTCCGGGCGCGGCGTGGCCGGGGAGCGGCTCTTCCATACGCTCGACGGATTACGCGCCAGTTCCGGGACGGATTGGCCGGCGGCGCTGAGGCATCTGGGTGCCCGCGTCCCGCGGCGCGGCATCCTGGCCGTGTTCTCGGACTTCTACTGCGCCCCCGACGTGCTCGGCCAGGCGCTGCGGGGCTTGTGCGTGCGGGGCCACGACGTGTTCCTGGTGCATGTGCTGGACCCTGCGGAGCGCGAACCAGACATTGGCCGGGGCGCCGCCCTGCGGGACGCGGAGACCGGGGAGGTCATGGAAGTCCACGGCCACGAGTTGGCGTCGGGCTACCCGGAGCGGCTCGCCGAGCACGAACGGGAGTTGCGGCGCGCGGCGGCATCCGCCGGGGCCGACTACGTCCGCGTGGACACCGACCAACCCCTCGACCGGGCGCTCTTCGAGTACCTGCGGTTCCGGGCCCGGCCGTCGTGACGCCCCTCGCGTCCGCGCCGTTCGCTACAAACGCAACTCCGGATGTATCCGCTCCAGAATCTCGTTGACCGACGCAACCGACTCGGACGGGAGGTCATCGCCCTCTCCGAGGGTGATGCCCAAGCGGAACCGCAGCCGAACGCCGGCCGCAGCTTTCAGCACGTCCGGTAAGGCCTCCACCAGATCTTGCAGCTCGTTGGGTTCGAGCTCGGTGGCCGCAGTTCGGCCATCTTCCGGTCCCGGCTCAGTATCGGCCCGGTCGCGAGCGACCAATGGTCCCTCCGGGACGGTCAACGTGACGGCAGCCGCGCCGGCGGGGTCGCACGGCCACGCATCGCTGTGGGAATCCAGTTCGAGCCACCGTGCCGCTAGTGCGTCGTCGATCACCCTGCGCATGATGGGCCAAGGAACCGGCGCGCCCTCCCGCACCGCGAGTGCGGCCGACAAGGCCAAGACGTTCGTCTGGCCATCTTGCCAAGCCTCGGGCACGGCTTTGGTCGTGAGTCGATCCACCGACAGCGGTTGCATCGGGGCGCGTAGCACCGCCGCTTCCGTGAACACGCCGGGCGGCACCGGTTCGCCTTGGAAGCTGGCTGGGCCGTTCACCAGCCAGAGCATCCCTTGGTGGATCGCATCGCGGGCCGCCGCTTCGACCGCCTCACGGGGGCAGGCCGCTATCCCCATCGGTTCCTCGTAGCCTTCGCGCTGCACGTTGACGACGTGGCCCTTCGCGAAGTAGGCGATGGCGTCGGCGACCGTGATCGTCTCGCCGGACCACAACTCGGGCAGCACGTTCGGCAACAGCACTGCGGGCTCGAGATCGGCTAGCGTTGCCCCCTCGGGCAGGAACAGTTCCAAAGCAGGTTCTGAACGACTTGCCTCGTCTAACGGAGTCCGCCACCATGTTCGTACGGACCTGTCCGGTCGGGTGAGCGACGCGACAAACATCCCGTCGCGAACGCCCCGGTCGATGGTGTCGAGGATCTCCTTGCGGCGAAGCATCTTCGGTAGCTTCGGGTTCTGCGCGAACGCTCCGGCCAGATCCTTCACCCGGCGCGAAGGCTCGTCGTCGCGCCAAAGATCGTAGGGGCCGCCGGGCAGCATCGCCTCCGCACTGATCTCGGTTTCCTGAATGCGCGCTCGCCGGTCCGCCTTCACGATCGTGAACAGCGGCTCCTCCCCACCGACAGTGGCCTTGAACGCTTGGATTTCGTTGCTGGCGTTCACGGTGACCACGATGGACCACGCTTGGCGAATGGCGTCCGGGATGCGTTTGCGCGCCTGATTCAGCGAGTTGGCGAGTATCCCCTCGCGCAACGTGTCTTGGGTCTGGTCCTGTAGCTGACTGCGTACGTCCTCCCATCCCAGATACTCGCGAACACGCGTGCGTGCGGCTTCCAGCCCGTCCCGGGAAGGGGCGACGAGCACCACGGCGTTCCGTTGAATGCGGGGACGGTCCGCCCGCGTCGTCTCGTCGATGAACCGCCGTGCCGCCGCGCTTGGCCTGCCGGAGTCCGAAACCGCCGTGGTCCCGAGGATGGCGAAATGAAACTCGCCGTCGTCCTCAATGTCGCGGGGCCGCTCGGGCAACGTGTGAACCCGCGCGCCCGCCGCCGTTGCGCCTTGCGTGAGGCTCTTTGTCCGCCGGACCTCCGCGAGCAGCGCTTCTTCCACCACCTCCCCCGTGACCCGGTTGGCACAGGCGTCGTGGTGCATCTGCTTGAGGTTGGGCCGATTGCCGAGCCGCCACGCCTTGGGCAACGCGGCAGGGCTGTCCGCCGGTTGGACGCCGGGGAATTCCGCTTCGTCGAGGAACCAGGATACTTCCGTCCAACGTCGCAGGCCCTTCTCAAGTTCGATGCGGTCCGGCCGCGTCGCGCCGACCAGCGCCACCAACTCGGGGGTGTGTGCCTTTTGGCCAATGGGTTGCGAGTTCAGAAAAGTCGCGCACACGGATTGTTCGAGTTCGCGATGCTTCAGCGCCCCTTGCTCGTCCTGTATGGCCCGGGCTTTGACGAGCTCTCCTTCGAGCACGGCGCTCCATTCATTGCCCCCTGCTTCCGTCAGTTCGCGAGTGGCCGTGCCCGTGAGCTCGCGGGCGGCTTCGGCCAGGGCCTCCTCGCCTGGTGCCCGCAGGAAGACGTTGGGACCCACCAGCGGTGCGGTGTCCCATGGTTCGGCGTCGCGCAGCGCGATTGCAAAGGTTCTCAGGATGCCGCGGGTACGCTGGAATCCATCGAGTTGCGTCCACTTCGTATAGAAGATGTCGGTGAGATCCGGGTGGAAGGGGTAGCTATCAAGGAACCGCTGTTCCGCATTCATCCGGTCCTTGCGCACGGTCTCGTCGATCGCGGCGATGTTGGCGACCGCTGCCGTGACGTGGGGGCGGAAGGCGTCCGGGTCCGAGATCGACTCGGTTTCGAAAAAGCGCCGCCGCAGCACTTCGGCCACATCCTCCTTCTGCACCGGCTGAATGCCCTCCTCCCTCTGCCGGTTGAAGATCTCGAAGATCTGCTGCGTAAGCTCCTTCCCCAACGCGTCACCCTTGCTTGGATCGGACGCGAGCAACGAAGCGACCAGGGCGCAGCGGTCGACACGGGTGGTCGCTTGGCAGAGATACTGGAAGAAGTCCACGAGCCGCGTGCGCCAACTTGGGTCCATTACCGCCTTCTCGCGGGCGTACATCAACACCTCGTCGATCAGCACCAAGGTTGCCAGACCCTCTCGCTGTGGCCGCGCCAGTAGGTCGGCGAGCAACGGCTCGGCCGGCGGCGTCTCGCGCTCCGTGTTCGCGCCTTCCGGATGGAGTGCGCGCAAGCCCTCGTCGCCTGCTAGCTGGAACACCAGTACGCTCCAGGGATGCTTGAGCCAGCGCAAATCGCCGTTGGGGTTACGCACCTCCATGCCCTTCTCGACATCGAGCTTGTCGAAGCAAAGTGCGGCGACACGCGCGGCCGGCAGCGGTGCTTCGATGTGGGCGCGGAACTGCTCGACGACGGGCAGTGGAGGTAGCGACTCGGGATCGCAGGCGAGGTGGTGGAGCGTCACGAGCGTATGGGTCTTGCCCCCGCCGTAGGTGAGTTCGAGCTGGCGGATGGCCTTGGTGTTCCTGCCGGCGAGGCGCAACGCCACGTCGCGGGCAAGCTCCCTCAGCGGGAGGGTGGGGTAGGTCAGTGCGAAGAAGCGGGCCGGATCCTCATAGACCGGTCGCGCGCCCCTTTGCATCGCGACGTCGTAGAGGTCGGCGGCGAAGTCGGCAAGGGAGAGTTCGCCCGTGCGTACGTCGTCGCGGAGCGTGACGACCTCGTGCCAAGGGGCCCACGGTGAGTGTCGCGCCATGTCAACCTCGCTTGATGGAGTTCACGGGACGGCTTCGATGCGCCGGGCCAAGTCGTCGAAGTCCTCCCGACACTTCTGGCGGATTGCCCGGATGTTGCGGACGGCTTCCTCGGCGAGGGCCTTGCGCCCTCCTCCGGGGCCGTCGGCGACGCCACGTTCGCGGGCCAGTCTGTCGAAGTAACGCTCCTTGACGTCGACTTCTTCCCGGACCTCTCGCCACTGCCAGTCCTTTGGGAGGTCCAAGCCGGCGAGCACCCATGTTTCGATCTCCTCCCATGCGTTGGCGGCGAGGAACGTGCGGCCCTTGCCGAACTGGGCTTCCAACTGGTCCAGCCTCTGTCTGCGACCCACATCGCCGTCTCGGTCGATGCAGAGGATGAAGACGTTGGTCATCTCGCGGTGCTGATCGACGACCTCCCCAATGCTCTCGGACTTCAGCGCCTTGCCTACCCCGCCGAGCAACGGTTCCATGCAAATTTCGACTTTCGCCGGGCGCCTCAACGCTCTGAAGAGCCGCTTGATCAGAGGCCTCAGGATATACTGATCCCTTCGGAAGTCCTCGGGAATGACGAGCACGTTCATTCGCCGCCGTCCTCCCCTGTACCTGCCGTGAACTCAAGCGCGCGTTCCACCCAACCTCCGGCCAGAAGCCGGCCAAAGCCTTGGGAACTCCTCAGTTTCGTCGCGTTGGGCAGGTCGGCGACGCGGCGGATGATGGCGTCGTTGGTGTCCTCAAGTCGGCAGGTGACGGCGACGTTTTCGAAAGTCTCGTTGCTTACCGTTGAGAGCAGGTCGGGCGAATGCGTCGTGGCGATCACCTGAACCCGACCCTTGGCGGTTTGCCGCTCGATCAACTCCACGAGCAGGTGCAGGCGCGACGGGTGAAGGCCGCTCTCGATCTCCTCGAAGAAGTAAAGCCCCCCCGCATCCTCGCCTAGCAATGCGGCAAGCATGGCGAGAAAGCGCAAGGTTCCGTCCGATGCGCTATCGGCGCGTACTTTGCTGCCGTGGCCTTCGTGAATGACAAGATAAGTTCTGTCGGAGGGATCGGAGGCGAACTCGAAGTCCGTCACGTCCATCGGCGTTAGCTCTCGAACCCAGTCGATCAGGATCGCTTTACGTTGGGGGCGTTCACAGATCTTCCGCAGAGCCGCGGGGAGGTTCTCCCCGCCGTCGCCGAGGCGCAGCTGCGTTGGGGAAGCCGGTTCTCGCATACCGTCGGGCACTAGGTCGAGGAAACGAACCCGATCGAGCGTTTCGATGACTCCGCGCGTCTTTTCGTAGTCTTGCTGCTTGAGGTTGCAGCGCAACATCTGATGCAGCGCCGGCTGAGTCCGGGCAAACCGCCGCGCTGGGTCGTCGAAGACATTGTCCGAGTACACGTTCTCCGAGTCGACCGCCGTACTCTCCTCAATCACGGCAAGTCGGCCGCCGCCTAGCGCGTCGGCACGCGCCTTGATTCGGTAGGTCGCTTCGCGCGACGACTCGGTGCCTTCGGCGAAGGCGAAGAAGTTGCCGGAGTCCAGGCGCATCCGCGCTTCGAGCGTGAACGGGGGGAAGTCCTCTCCGGGTTCGCGAGCGCTGAATCGTGCAATGCCACCCGCCGATCCGCGGATGGGCTTCCAGTCGGTTCCGTACTTCCCTCCGACGATCTCCGCGAGCGTATAGCCCCGGCCGATGCCATGCAGGAAGCGGAAGGCGTCCCGGATATTGCTCTTGCCGCTGGCGTTGGCTCCGACAACTAGGGTGAAGGGACCGAGGTGCAGCGTTTCGTCGGCGAAACTCTTGAAGTCGATCAGGCGTAACGACGTAATCATGGCGGCGTCTCCAGCCCCAATGCGCGCTGGGGCGGGCGTCCCAAGCCAGCGCGGGCGGCGATGTGGTTGGACAGGGATTCGAGGATCGCGCGTTCGTCGGACCCCGCGGGCGACAATTCGATCAGGGCTTGCAGCAGGTGGGCGAAGAGCGCGTGGCGACCGAGGCCGTGGTCGTCGAGGTAGGCGTTTACCTTGGCTTCATCGCCGGCCTGCCATAGCTGCATCAGCCGGTGCGCCCGGTCGATCAGCGGGACGGGGCGTCCGCTAGGACCCTCGTATCCGAGCCACTTTGCCTTGCGCCGATTCCACGGCAACAGCTTGACCTTGCCGGCACTCCCGCTCGCGCCGGCAGCGGCGTCTTCGTCGGCCGCGGCGCCCTCTTCGTCCAGATCGTCGAACAGCGTGCGGTTGGAACGCGAAAGGATGTCGAACCGGTCCGAGAGGGCACGATCCGAGAGATTGCAGGACAGAGCATAGAGGATGCAGGCACCAGCGGGCGCATCGCCTAGGCCGAAGTCGCCGCGATGCAGCAGGTAGTAGGTCGTCACGTCGTCTAGGCCGCTCGCCACCTCGGCTTCGCCCTCTCCGGTGAGGACACGGCCAACGACGAAGTCGACCACCATCCGGCGGACCTCGCGCAGAAAATCGGAGACTGTCATCACCGCGCCGGGTTCGTCGGCTTTTTTTACCGTGGGGTGGCGAGAGAATGCTTCGAGTGCGGGGCCCGTTGCCGCCCACACGAAGTCTGGACCCCGGATGCCGGCGTCCCAGAAGTCACGGAGTCGGCGTGTGATGTTCTCGCGCATCTCGGCTAGTACGGCGGCGTCCCAGCCCGGTCGGGCTGCTTGGCGTTTGCGGCAGACCAGCCAGACGGAGGAGGCGAGTGCAGACGACCCGAGGGAGCGCTGGCGAGTCTGCATCTCGGTTTGGATCGGCCATGAACCGACTACGACGAAGCCAGCACGGATCAGTGCGCCAGCAAGTGTTTCCCATGCGTCGGGAGACTTGTTCGCGAACACAACCACCAGCCGCCCTCCCTCGTTCAATGCGTCACGGCATGTACGGAATGCGCGCGCCATACCGTCTTCATAGGCTTTCTTCGATAGTGCCTTGTCGCCGCCGAACCGACTGGGGTCGTCGATCAGTTCGCCGTCCTGTGTGGCCGCGTCCCACTTGGGGCCGAGCGGGTCGGCAAAAGCAGCCTCTGCTTCCTGAGCCACGCCATGCATGGTCCGCCGCAGCCAGACATGGAAGAAATCCATCAAATCGGAATAGGGGATCGCGTCGTAGTAGGGCGGGTCGGTGCAGATCACGTCGAAGCCCCCGGGTGCGGGGTCTGTCGCAGATCGCTGAACCACTCTGGCACCCGGCGAAACCCTAGTGGCTTCCTGTAGATGCTCGACAACGCGCGCGATCCACTCCAACGCCCCTAGGAAGTTCCCCGACGTGTCGGATAGGGGATTTACTTCCGTGTAGTCCCAGACGATGGGCAAGGCGAAACGTGCGAATGTGTGGCTGAGCTTCTCTCCGCCGTTGTGCCATGAGCAGACTGCGCTCGAATAGTCGGCGAGGCGGTCTAGGCACACTGCGTTGAAAGCCCCTATTGCTTCACGCCAGTCTTCCGGCAGGACGGCGGTGCTTTCGGATAGCTGGCGCATTTCCCCCACGAACGTACCGAGCGTCATTAGTTGACGATCGGTGAACAGCTTGGCCCAACGGTCGAAGCCGTAGAGCGGTATGCGAAATCCCAGGGCTTCTTTTCCCGGCAGTGGGTCTGTGGGCAGGCCGAAGGGTACGTCGCCATAAGTCGCGTTCAGCTTGTCGATTGGGATTTCTGAAGCCGTTCGCTCGTCCGCCTCGGGCAGTCTGTACTCCTTACCCCTTACCCCATCCACCACGACGGCGGTCATAACGGTGCCCAACCGGCCGGCCCGACCTTCGACGCGAACATCCTCCATGCTCATGATGGTGGGGCAGCACGGACAGCGTGCACCGCTGCGGCTCATAGTGGCGACGCCCAGCCGCTTGTCGTGCTCGCGTCGTCGCGCTGCGTTACCCCCTACGCGAGGCACCTCGGTCTGGAGGCCGAACTCGACGCCTGAGCCGTCCTCCCTCGGCGTAAGCGTCAGCAGTACTCGCTTCTTGTCGGTCTTCGCCAGCCAGCGCGTCTTGAGCAGCGGCAGCGTTGCGCGGCAACCCTTGCAGCGGACCGTGCGAGCCCAGAGATAGGCCACAGTCGGCTTGGCCACCCAGCGCGGGTTACGCGGATCCTTCAGGTACTCCGGGCTGAATTGGACGTTTAGCGGCCCTACGTCCACCTCGCCTGCATCGTCCGGGGCCAATAGTGCGAGGGGCTCCCGCGCGAAGGGCTGGTTGCCGGGCGCTAGTGTCTGAAACTCGGCGTAGGTGGGATACCGGGTTGCTAATTTCGTGCGCGTACGCGCCAGCACATGCCGGCCCCAAGCCCGCAACTGCCAAGCGAGGCTGGCGTGAAAAAGGTCGTCGTCGTGCGAGCTGTCGAGGAGCTCCGGCTCTGGGTGCTCGCCGTCGAACCCGAGCGCCGCCAGTTGGCATCTGAGTCGCTTACCCTTGAAGCCCTTGGCTTTGAGGAACGCCTCCATGAACTCGCGGTCGGCGCGAGCGAAGGCCGGCAGGGGCAGCGTCTCTCCCGCTAGCCGGTGTGGATAGTCGAGCGTGCATTTGAGGATGAACCAAGCGACAGGATTGATGTCCGCAGCGGTGGCCTCGCAACCCAGCCGCATCGCCTCCAGCGGGATCGCGCCACCACCAGCGAAGGGATCCAGCACCTTCGGTGTGTGGCCTCCATACGCCTCGCAAATCTTCTCGCGGAACCAGTCGAGGTCTGCCGCGCTTTCCCGACCCCAGCGGAGGATGCCGCCCCGCGTCTCGCGCTTCCGCTCCTCCACCATACGCCCGTCACGCCGCTTGGTCTTGACCGTCTCCACTACCTCGCCCGCAAGCCGCCGCCAGATTTCCTGGCGCTCCGCCGCGTTGCCGGGATCAGGCAACAGCGTCGCGATAAGCGCCGCACGGCAAGCCGCTAGCGGTCGCCGTGCTGGCCAAATGTGCAGCGTCGAGATGTGCCCGTGCCGGACGCTCTTCTCGTGGACCGAGTCGAGCGAGACCCGCTCCAGGGGAAAGTCGACTTCGATGAGGCGGGTGTCGTTGGATGTCATGGTCGAGCGTCCTCGGAGCGTTGGTCGTCGGGCTCGATGGGCGAAAACTCACCGTGTAGCACGACACCGTCGGGAAGCGCCTTGATGATTCGAGCGGAGGACAGCTCGCAGCTATGGCTCCGGAGGAAATGCGAGAATGATCGGAGGTAGTCCTCTTGGGGTGTACATTCCGCAAGCCCATAGAGTTCCCTGCCTGCGGAAGTAAGGAGGTACTCGGGAACGTCGATCTCGGTCCTATGGCCTGTGGGCGAGACCCTCAGGAGCCGGTTTTGGTGGCGGAGATAGCTGGCCGTTGGGTGGAACTTCAGTTTTTTCATGAGTGTCCCGCTCGTATTGATGAGACCGGCGTCCATGAGCCGAAGCAGGTGATCGAATGATAGAGTGGGATGGTTCGTCTGGACTTCCTCGGACCTGAACACGAAGTCCAGAATGACGTAACTGCATACGTCCTGGAAGATCGCCGCATCTTGGGCGGTCATGTTCCTGAGAACCTCCAGCGTCCGCAGCGAAGTCGCTTCTGGCCTTTCGACTTCTCCCGAGAGCACCTTCGCCCAGAGCTTCCGCATGTCCTCGGAAGAGACATCCTGAACGCAATCGAAGAACCGTGCGGTCCAGTCCGGATTCGGCTCGTGGTCGAGCACTTCCTTGTCGCCGAGTTCCGCAGCGGCCTCTAGGACGGTAGCCGCGATGTTCGCCTGCCGCTTCTTCTCCTGGAACTCGATCCGTTGCGTGATACCGCCCGCGTTGAGTGCCAAGCCTCCCGAGGCCGCGTGGTCAGGTTCGACAAGTAGCCGTTGCGCCTCTGCCTGTGCGTCGGCAACGAGCTTGAGACTGTCGGCTTCCGCCTTGGCTTCAATGAGCTTGGCTTTTGCTTGCTGTCGCGCCCTCCACGGGGCCAGCATCGGCCCGGCGATTGCGCCGATGCCGCTGCCCGCGTAGTCGACCAGCTTGTCGAGCGCCGGCACCTTCAGGTTAACGTCCATGATCGTCAGCTCGCCTCCCTTTCGCAAGCCGCCGGAGCGCGATGAGCAAAGTGGCCCACTCGTGGACAAAGGTCACGATATAGATTCCGTCTCGAGCGTCCCCGCCGCCTGAATCTCCGAGGCGGCAAGGAGGACGCTTCCCTTCGCCTTGGCGAGCAACCGGCCGAACGGGTCGCAGACCTTCACCAGACGGGGTTGTGGCGTGGCGCAGTCGAAGACGGCGTACAGCCAGTAGGCGTCCCGGAGGTTGCAGGCCGCAGCCCACTCATTCGCGCTCACCTCCACGTCACCGGTGCCGGCGCGGCCCTTGACCTCGATGGCGCGGTCCTCCAGGGGACCGAGCGCACTGGCGGGACGCACCGAGCGAAGGTCGAAGCCGGGCCAGTCACCGAGACCGGCGCGGCGCGCGAGTTCTGGTAGCGAAACGTCTTCGACACTGGCCCCGGCCGCTTCTTCATGGGCGCGAGCGAAGCGCATGGCGATCGCTTCGACTTCGGAGTCGTGTCGTTGGCGCTCTGCGGGGTCGTCGGTTGGGACCACGAGGGCGTGGGCGACCATCGTGGCTTCGCCGGGCTCGATCAGGGAGCTTTCGTCCTCGAGCAAGGTCAAGGCCCGCTGCCTCTCCGCCGCCAGGCGACCCTGTTCTTCCTTCACGAGGTCGAGCTCGGCCAGGCGGCCCGAATCCCCTTCGCGCCCGTCCGTGCTCAGGTATCGCCGCCTTTCCATGAGTTCTGCTGTCCTGTGCGCGTAGCCGGCGGCAAGCCAGCGACGCCGCTCCGGTAGCGATTCCTCGGCACGCGCCCGATGTTCGGCCACCATGGCGAGTGTGGTCTCACGCAGCCAAGTGTCCGCCTGTTCCGTCAGTTCGCGTGCGCCATGCGCCAGGGGAACGCTGCCCGGCGCGATGCCTCCGGCGCCGCGTAGCAGCAGGAGGTGTTCCAGCGGGCACGAGGCGATGGCGCCGTCGGCCTCCTGGCGCAGCCCGAGCAGGCGATTCTCGACCGTCTTCGGTCGATCTCCGTCGCGTCGGGTGATGGAGATTCGGGCTAGGTGGTACAGATAGGGCGCTTCGGCGTGGGGATCGACGAACACCCCGCCTCGTAGCGCCTCGCCGCCTCGCCGTTTCAGCAGATTGGCCCGGAAGCGCTCGAAGACCGGTTCGCCGGGGTGCATCCAGATGGCTTCGACGTCGCTGGTGGGGCGATGGACTGTTAGCCTACCCCGCATTCCGTCCGGGTAGGTGTCCATCGCCTCGCGCAACTCGTCGGCGGCTCGTGGGCTCTCGGGTGCGAGCTCGAAGACTTCGCCTGTGTCGCCCTCCACGCGCAGCTCGAGCAGGGCAGCGGACGCTTCAACGAAACGGCGAACGTAGCCGGGCAGCATGCGACGAAACCGTTCGCGGTCCATGGCGGCGTTGATCTCGGGCAATCGTTGCCGGACTTCGCTCGTGCCGTACAAGTCGCCTTCCTGATCCGCGATGGCGACCACCTGCTCGACCGTGAGGTGGCCGTTGAGCGTCGCGACGGCCTCGCGTGCGCCCCCCTCCGTCACGGCCTGCTCGAAGTAGTCCTTGAGCGAGACGTTCTCGAGTAGGCGACCGACGACGTCGAACACCTTGTCGGAGTGGAGTTCCTTGCGGATCGCCTCGAGCTTCTCCAGCAGCACCGTGAGAACCCGCCCTTCACGGGTTTCGCCCGCGATGATGTTGACGATCACGACGGGGTCGTGCTGCTGCCCATAGCGGTGGATGCGACCCATCCGCTGCTCCAGTCGTGCGGGGTTCCAAGGCACGTCGTAGTTCGCCATCAGCCAGCAGAACTGGAGATTGATGCCCTCGCCGGCGGCGTCCGTCGCCACCAGATAGCTGGCGCCGCCTTGCTCGGATGGGCGGCGGAATAGTTCGACCTGAGCCTCCCGCTCGCGGTAGTCGAGCCCGCCGTGTATCAGGGCCACCCGTCCGGTGAAGCCGAGGCCTTCGAGACGGTGCACGAGGGACTCCGCCGTGTCCCTGTGTTCGGTGAAGACGATGAGCTTCTCGCCGGCAAAGGCCGGATCGGCCATGAGCGTACGCAGCTTCTCGAACTTGGAGTCCTCGCCGGCGTTGGCCAGCTCGCGTGCCTGGGAGAGAAGGGACTCGACTTCGGCGCGCTCTTCCCGCAGCTCGGTTAGGGTGATCGCAACGAGGCCACCGAGCGCTTCCTCCTCAAAGGCTTCGTGGGCCTCGCGCTGGCCGGCGTCGTCCGTATCCTCGTCGGCGGTCAGGGACTCGAACACGTCGGTGGTACGGCCAATGCGGGTTTGGCGCCGGTCCAACTCGTCGGAACGGCCTTCCTGCACGAGCAGGATCGCCTCGTCTATCCGGCCGAGACGACGTTCGAAGGAACGCATTAAGGCGTAGGACGAGCTCGCGAGGCGGCGTTGGAACACGCTCATCGCCAGGCGGGCGGCGGACCGATTGAGAATGCGGGCCTTGTTGTAGGTTTCGGAGACGTAGGCTGTCGTGGCGTCGTAGAGGGCTTGCTCCGCCGGGGTGAGGGCATAGCTCAAGGTGTCGCAGCGCCGTTGAGGGTAGAGAGGGCGACCGTCGAAGCGGACCATTTCCTCTTTGGTCCTGCGAATGAAGTGACGGCAGCGATGTGCCTCCGGAAAGGCCTCGAAGGCATCGAGGGTCGGGAGGGCGTCGGGCGCGAGCAACCGCCACAGACAGTAGTAGGGGAAGTCCTTGCCCATGTGCGGCGTCGCGGTCAGCAGCAGGATGTTGCGGGCGGACCAGCCAAGCTGCCAGCGCTGCTCCCGAGCAGGCAGGCCGGCCAAGGCTTCTGCGAGCCGGTAGCGTTCTGTTTTGTGGACGCGTAGGTCGTTGCCTCGTCTGGCGGCTAGCTTGTGGGCCTCGTCGAACACCACCAGGTCGTACGGGCGTGCCATGCCGGGGGCACCTGCCTCGCGCAACCGTGCGAACATGCGCTCGCCCGCGAGCGTGTCGACACTGACGATCATTCGGTCGCTATCTGGCTCGGCGAACGGGTTTCCGGCGCGAGCATCGGTGCCACGCACGATGCGGAACGGGAGTCGGAACAGCGTGCGCATCTCACGCTCCCAGTTGCCGACGAGTCCTGCGGGTGGAACGATAAGCACGCGCTTCAAGAGTTGGCGTGCCATGGTCTCGCGTAGGTAGAGCCCCGTCATGATCGTCTTGCCCGCGCCGGCGTCGTCGGCGAGCAGGAAGCGGAGCGGCGTTTGCCCAAGCATGTGCTCGTAGACGGCAATGCGTTGGTGGGGCAGTGGGTCGATCGACGAGATCTCGGTCGCGAACGTCGGGTTGAAAACGTGCCCGTGGGCGAGACGGTTTGCCTCGGCGACTGCGGAGACCACCTCTGGCTTGGCCGCGAAGTCCAGAGTGGGAGTCGCCGGGGCGACGGGAGCTTCGGGCGGCCGATTCGGGCCTTCGGCCGCTGCGTTCGTTTCGAGAAGCCGTTGCCAAGCCAAGGCCGTCGGCTTGGATTTGCCGTTCTCCCACCGGTTGACCGTTGCGAACGATACGCCGACGTGCGCGGCCATTTGGACTTGCGTCAGCCCGAGCCGCTCTCGCAGGTCCTTAACGCGAAAAGGGTAATCTCTAGGGATGTCGCTTGCCGATTGCATGGGCCGCTCGAAGGTGCTCGAACGATGACGCCGGCAGAATACGCCCGCGCCGACGATATAGCAACTGCTATATGACATCTGCGCTATCAAAGCACGCATCTTTCGGCCATAGGCCGCTTGTAGAGTGCCCGTGCTGGGCTCTTCGCCGACCGTGAGCTTCGTCGCCGCGCCCCTGCTCCTCGGCCTGCTGCTCGTGGCCGTGCCACTGTGGCTGCACCGCGCGCACCGGGAGGCGCCCCGGCGCGGCTTCAGTTCGCTGTTCCTGATGCGTCCGGCCGAGGAACCCGTGCACGCGGAGCGAACCCTGCGGCATCTCGTGCTATTGGCGGTGCGCTGCGCGGTGCTGGTCGCGGCTGCGCTGGCGTTCGCCGGCCCGGTGCTCTCCGGGCTGTTGCGCGAGGACGGTGGCAGCGGGGGCGCGGACGATGGGCGGGTACCGCTTGTGGTGCTGGATCGTTCCCTGTCCATGTCGCGTGCGGGCGTGTGGGAGGAAGCCGTGCGGCGCGTGGAGCAGCTTGTCGCCGATCGCGCCGCGGTGGTGCTCGGCGCCGGCGGGGAGCTGGAGTGGCTGGCGGACTCGCCCGGCTCGACGGCCCCGGAGGCCGCCCATCTGGCATTCGGGGGGCTCGCGTCCCGCGTCGCGGCGGTCGCCGCGAACCTGCCGCAGAGCGGGAGGGGGTTCGTGGTGCACTTGGTGTCCGACTTCCAGGCCTCCGCCGTGCCGGAGCGTTTCAACGCATTGATCGAGGGTGGCGCGTGGCCGCTGATGGTCCATCGGGTCGGCGAGGCCGAGGACAACTGGGCGGTCGAGTCGGTGCGCGTGTCCGGCGAAGAGGCCATCGCGCGAATCGTGAGTCATGCAGACACGCGGCGCGAGGTCGGCGTTGCGCTGCACGTTGGGGATGCGGTCGCGGGGCGCATGATGCTGGCCCTGCCGCCGCGTGGGCGGACGGAGGTGCGCTTCGCATTGCCGCCCGACACCCAGGCGGTGGGGCAGGACGTGGGGATCGTCGTCTCGCTCGAATCCCCGGATGCGCTGCCGGCGGATGACGTGGCGCGCGCGGTGCTGCGGGCGCGGAGGTCGGGTGCCTTGGCGATCATGGCCTCGCGGGACGCGGCGGCGGAGTACGTGGCGGCCGCCGCCGAGGCGGCAGCGCTCCCCTTCGCACCGATCAGGGTCGGTGGCAGACGGGATTCCCAAGACTGGCCGGCGGATATGGAACTCGTCGCGCTCCTCGACCCGGGTGGCCTCACCGCGGAGGTCTCCCGCCGGGTATCTCGGCTCCTCGCGGGCGGTGGCGGCGTGCTCCTGGCCGCCGGACCCCGCTCCGCCGGCGCGGGGATGCTTCCCTTCGTGGACCAGGCGGTGGGACGGACGGTGCGCACCCACGCTGGGGGTGTGCGAGTGGTCCTGGAGGACGCGGACCATCCGGCTGTGGGGGATAGCTGGCGCGACGTCGAGGTCTTCCGGAGCGTTGTTCCCGTCCAGCCGACGGTTGGAGAAACGCTCTTGGCGCTGGAAGGGGGACGGCCCCTGCTCGTGGAACGCCGGGTCGGCCCGGGCCGGGTGCTGGTCCTGTACACCGCGCTCGACCGGGAGTGGACGTCGCTGGTCGTCCGTCCGGCTTTCGTGCGTTTCGTCGCGGACGCGCTGCGTTACCTTGGCAACGATCTCGGTGCGCTCGAAGCACTGGCCGGCGTCCCGCTGCACGTGCCCGCCGCTTCCGTGCAGGTCTTCGACGCGGACGGCGTGCGGGTGCTCCGTCTCGCGAGCACCAAGGATCGCCCGACGGTGCGCCTGCCCGAGCCCGGCTTCTACACGGTGCGCACGCCGGGGCGCGGCACGCTGCTGGCGGTGAACGTGGATCCGCGCGAATCGGACCTGCGCACGGCCGACCCGGCGCTGCTGGCGCGTTGGCAGGACGCGATTGGTGCGGAGGCGGCCGGAAGCGCCCCGATTGGGGCGACGGGGGGAACACCGGCTGCGGCGGGCCAAGGGCAACCGCTAGGTGCCTGGCTTCTTGGGCTCCTGGCCCTGTTGTTGCTTGCCGAGCCTCTGGTCGCCAACGTGGGCCGCCTGCCGGGACTGCTCCGGGCTCCGGGGTAAAGACCCGTCGCGGGTCGCGATATGCTTGCAGGTTTGCAGGCCTTCCCGAGGCGAAAGGAGCACCGGCACCATGAGAGACGAGACCATCGCGATCCACGCGGGTTACGAGACGGACCCGGCCACCCACGCCGTGGCCGTGCCGATCTACCAAACGGTCGCCTACGAGTTCGACGACGCCCAGCACGGGGCCGACCTCTTCAACCTGGCCGTGCCGGGCAACATCTATACGCGGATCATGAACCCGACCCAGGCGGTGCTCGAGCAGCGGTGCGCGGAACTCGAACACGGCGTCGGGTCGCTCGTGCTGTCCTCCGGCAGCGCGGCGGTCAACTACTCCATCCTGAATCTCGCGGAGGCGGGCGACAACATCGTCACCGTCCCGCAACTCTACGGCGGCACCTACACGCTGTTCGCCCACATGCTGCCGAAGCAGGGCATCGAGGTGCGCTTCGCCGAGGACGACGGCCCGGCGGACCTCGAGAAGCTGGTGGACGGCCGCACCAAGGCCATCTTCTGCGAGAGCATCGGCAACCCGGCCGGCAACATCATCGACCTCGAGGCCGTGGCCGACATGGCCCGTGCACACGGCATCGCGACGATCGTGGACAACACGGTGGCGACTCCGGCCCTGCTGAAGCCGGTCGATCATGGATTCGACATCGTCGTGCACTCGATGACGAAGTACATGGGCGGCCACGGCAACTCGCTCGGCGGCGTGATCGTGGACGGCGGGAAGTTCTCCTGGGCGGACCATGCGGAGCGCTACCCCATGTTCACGACCCCGGAGCCGAGCTACCACGGCGTCGTCTACACGGATGCACTCGGACCGGCCGCATACATCGGGCGCGCCCGCACGGTGCCCCTGCGCAACACGGGTTCGGCCATCTCGCCGTTCAACGCGTTCCTGATCATGCAGGGGGTGGAGACCCTGAACCTGCGCATGGAGCGCCACTGCGAGAATACGCTCGCGGCCGCGCAGCACTTGCAGGACCATTCCAAGGTGGAGTGGGTGAGCTACGCGGGACTGCCGGGCGACCGCTACCACGACCTCGCGCAGCGCTACATGGGTGGCCGCGCGTCGGGCATCCTGACCTTCGGCGTCCACGGCGGCTTTGACGCGGGCGTGAAGTTCTACGACGCGCTCAAGCTCTTCAAGCGGCTGGTGAACATCGGCGACGCCAAGTCCCTCGCCTGCCATCCGGCGTCGACGACGCACCGGCAGCTCACCGAGGAGGAACAGGCGAGCGTCGGCGTGCGCCCGGAGACGATCCGGCTCTCCGTCGGCATCGAGCATATCGAGGACATCTTGGAGGATCTCGACCAGGCGCTCGCGGTGGTCTGATCGGGGGCGGAGCCGGGAGTCACAGAGTGCTCGTGTTGGGCGGTGGGCGCCAGCTTGCAGGTCTAGCCGGACTGTGGCAAAAGGTTTAAATGCGTGCGCCAAAGACGAACCGAGCGCCCTACGGAGACCGTGGCGCACTTCTTCTCAGGTTCGCACAGGGCACGTCTGTGCTCTTTGCTGAGGCCATGCGGGCTCCGCGATCCGCGACCAGCTTGAGCGGGACGACATGGTCACGTTCGAGTGGGATCCCGCTAAGGCGGCGAGTAACGTTCGGAAGCACGCCGTCGAATTCGAACTCGCGGCTCCGATCATCGTGGATCGGTCGGCGAGGTCAGTTCTCGACGAGCATCACGGCGCGTTCGAGGAGCGTTGGATAACGATGGGAGTAGCGCAGGACGGTCGGCTGTTAGTCATTTCCCATACGATTGTTGAGGAGGGGGACGACATGTTGGTGCGGATCATCTCAGCTCGTCCGGCCACCCCTAGGGAGCGACGTCAATACGAGTCGGGACAGTGAAGCAGGAATACGACTTCTCTGAAGCGGAGCGCGGCAGGTTCTTCCGCGAAGGGGCCAAGGTGAGCTTGCCTACTTCCGACCGAGAGTCGGGTTGGGTCGGCCCATCTGGCCCGATAGGCAAGTTTGTCGTCCGGGAAGCGCGAAAGAGCCTGAACGCCTATCGCGAACAACCAGAACTGATTGCGGAACACGCTCGTTCGGAATTGGATACGGCGCACGGCGGATGTGCTCATCTCCAGATAGCCGAACTCGTTCAGAACAGCGCCGACGCTCTCTTAGGGTCGCAAAAGGGGAGGAGCATCCTGATCCGCCTAGGGAACGGATTCCTCTATTGCGCGGACGACGGAAAGGCCATCGACGAAGATGGGGTCAAGGGCCTCATGTTCGACCGGATGGGAACCAAGCGAAACACACGGGCAATAGGAAGGTTTGGGCGAGGCTTCAAATCCGTACTGCGCGTGACGGACGCACCAGAGTTTTACAGCCGTTCGGGATCCTTCCGATTCGATAGGAAACGCGCGAAGGAGCGCATTGCAGAGTTCGAGTCGGTCGGACACTATCCAGTGTTGCGTTTACCGGAACCCGTCGAGCCGAATGACAAAGCCGATGAGGATTTGCGGGAGATGATGCGTTGGGCGACGAATGTCGTTCGCCTACCCCTCAAGCCCGGAACGCACGACGATCTTGTCCAGCAGATGCGAGACTTTCCGCCGGAGTTCTTGCTCTTCGTCGATCATGTTCGCTATCTGACCCTTGAGGATGGCGAGATCTCACGAGCCTTCATGCTGCATCAAAAGTACGGTGAGTTGCTAGTCGACACCGGCCAAGAAGTCACGAGATGGCGCCTGTTTGACATCAAGCATCGTCTTACCGAAGAGGCTCGAGACGATTGGCATTTGCACGATGAAGGCGACAAAGTGCCGCTCTGGTGGGCTGCTCCGCTCGATAGGCTGGATCGCCCGGGTCGATTCTGGGCGTTCTTGCCTACCGAAACCAACAGCCTGGTGGCCGGCGTCCTGAACGCGCCATGGAAGACCAACGACGATCGCCAAAGTCTGCTGCCGGGGCCCTACAACGAGGAGCTGATCGAAGCGGCGGCTGCGATGATTGCGGAAAGGCTTCCGCAACTCGCGACGGATAGCGACCCTGCGAGGCACTTGGACGCGCTTCCGCGCCGGCGCCGGGGGGGGGACGACTCAAGACAAGCCGGTCTTCTTCGCACGAGCCTGTTCTCTAGCCTTGAAGGACGGGAGGTCGTCCCCGACCAAGACGGCAGGTTGCGTCTCATCGATGAAGTCTCGTACCCGCCGGTAGAGCTGACTGAAGGGACGGATACAGAACCTCTCGAACTATGGGCGGCGTTCCCCGGCCGGCCAAGGGATTGGGTCCATCACAAGGCGCTTACTCGCGACCGGCTTGCCGCCATCAACCGGTTGTTTCCGCCGCGTTGGACTGGCGACGAACGACGCGCGCCTCGGGCACGACTGGCCGAGTGGCTCGAAGCTCTTGTGGAAGGCAAAAAAGACGACGATGCGATTCAGGCTTCGAAGGCGGCAATCCGGACCGCCGCTGCCATTTCGGCCCAAAAGCGGCGCAACGAGCGCCTCGGGAGAATTGTCTTGAGGCACGACGGTAGCTGGGGGATGCCGGACCCGGAAGCGCTGTTCCTGCCACAACCAGACTGGGACGGCACCCACGGGAAGGTAACGTATGTACACCCGGAGCTGGCGGGGGATAGCGAAACCGTGTGGGCACTGAAGGCTTTAGGCCTCAAGGTGACGTCACCGGAGCGCGCGTTCAGACTCGGGTGGTTGTCGCCACCATCCAAACCCTGAACGCCGAACTATCGAATCGTCATAGCGTGAGTGGGGCGACGGTGAACGGCAACACGTCGCCGCGTAGTGGAGGAGTTCCGGTGCGGCGACACAGAAGTGCTGGTCAACCATAGCGTGTTTCGCGAGGGATTCGATGCGCCCACGACGTCTCGTGATCTAAGGGGATGTCGGAGACTGCGACTCCGGTGAAGGAGCCGGCCGCGCACGGGGTTCTCGAAGCGTACGTCGCACGGTGTGCGCGGCGTTTGCGCCGGGCGGCGGCCGTGCGGCTCGCGGCTATCGCACTCCTCGGAGCGCTTGCCGCGACGGCGCTGTTCTCGGCGGTCGTTGTCCATTGGGTGCCGGGCGCTTGGTGGGCCGTCGCGGCGCGCATGCTCCTCTGCATCGCCGCGATGCTGCCGTTCGGGGTGGCGTGGTGGATCCGCGGACGGGGCGTCGCTCCGGCCTACCGCATCGAACGCTTGGTACCCGATTTCGACGGTCGCTTGGCGACGTGGGCCGATGCGCGGCGCGGGGGCCGCGAGTCACGGCTCCTGACGGCCCTGGCGCGCGAAACGGCGTCCATCGCCGCGGAGCATCGTCCCGCGACGGTCGTTCCCGCACGTCGGTTCGTCCCTTGGTCGCTCGTGGCCGGTGCCGCCGTTGCGGCCCTGGTTTGGCTGCTCGTCGCGGCGCCCACCGCGTGGCAGCTCGCCGGGCAGCGGCTCTTCACGGGTTCGCTTTTCGCGGACGGACAACCCCGCGTCGTCGTGCAACCCGGCGATGTCGTCGTACCACGCGGCTCGGACGTGGTGGTGCGAGCGACTCCGTGGGGTTTCGAACCCGGCGCCATGCGTCTACATGCGGCATTCGCCGGCGGCCCAGGCTGGGAACGGGTGGACATGTCCTCCGCCGGCGAGGGCGCGTCCGAGTTCGTGCTCGTGGCCGTGACGGAACCGGTCGAGTACTACGTGTCCGCCGGGTCGCTCAACTCGGCACGCTTCCGGGTGGACGTCGCGGACCTGCCGGTCGTCGAGACCCTGGCGCTCGACGTCACTTGGCCGGAGTGGACGGGGATCCCCACGCGCAGACAGTTCGAGGGCGACGTCGCGGGGGTGGAGGGGACGCGCGTGGCGGTCGAGGCCGCGGCGGATCTGCCTTTCATCGGCGCGCACCTGGTCCGGGACGGCACGGCGCGCCCGATGGAGATAGACGGCCACGTCGGTACCGCGGGCTTCGAGATCGACGGGGCGGGTACCTGGCATCTCGCGGTGGTTCACCAGGGCGTGCTCGTGCGCATCACCGAGGAGTTCGCGATCGACCTCGCGGTGGACACGCCGCCCGAGGTCGAGTTCGCCTTCCCCGGCCACGACCGTTCCATCACCGCCATCGAGGAACTCGCGCTGCGCTTCCAGGCCGAGGACGACTTCGGCATCGAGGGTCTCGCGCTCCACTATTCGGCGAACGGCGGCCCCTCCGTGCAACGCGAATTGCTCGCGGAGCGGGATACGGAAGTGGAGGGCGGCACACTGCTGATGTTCGAGGACCTGACGACCCCGGAAGGGGAAACGGCGCGGGCGCTCCGCCCCGGCGATGTCGTCTCCTTCTTCGCCGAGGCGCGCGACCGGGAGCACGCGACGCGCAGCGCGCTCTACTTCGCCGACGTGCGCCCATTCGACCGCCGCTACCGTGAACGGCAGGCGCGGGGCGGCGGCGGGAGCGGTGGCCAAGGCATCGACATCGCGGCCCGCCAACGGGACATCGTGAGCGCGACCTGGAACCTCATCCTCGAGCGGGACCGGGGCGAACGCGGCGGCCCGGAACTCGCGGACCGCACCGACGTGCTCGCGCTCCTCCAGGAACGGCTCATGGAGCAGATCGACACGCTCATCGCGCGGAGCGAGGGCCGCGGACTCTCCGCGAGCGCGGAGATCGACGTATTCGTGATGGAACTCGCGCAGGCCCGGGAGTTCATGGCGCCGGCGGCCGAGCGTCTGGCGGAACACGCCCTCGACGAGGCACTTCCGCTGGAGCAGAAGGCCCTGCAGCACGCGCTGGCGGCCGAGGCCGGTCTACGCGAGATGAACGTGTCCCTTGCGTCCGAGGCGGCCGGCGCGGGCGGCGGCATGGACCGCTCGCTGTCGGAATTGATCGACCTCGAGATGGATCCCGAACGCAACCGCTACGAGATGCCGCGTGCGCCGGGGGGACGGGATGCGGGGACGGGGGACGACGAGGAGTGGAAGCGTCTCGCCGAACTTGCCCGCCGCCAGGAGGCGCTCGCGCGCTCGGCGGACCGTCAGCAAATGCCCGTTTCGCGTTGGCGCCAGGAACGGCTGCGCAGGGAAATCGAGGAGATGCGGCAGCGGCTGGCGCGGGCCGGGGGCGGTCGTTCCGGGCGCATAGACGACGCGATCGGGCGTCTGGACGAAGCACGCAACGCCATCGACGACACCCTTGAGGGACGGGGCGGGCAGCGCGAACAGGAGCGCATCGCGGATGCCCTGCGCGAGGCGGCCGAGGGCCTGCGCGAAGCGGATCGCCGGAAAGGCATCGAGGCCATCGAGGAAGCGCGGCGCGGCGTGTCGGGCCTCGTGCGTACGCAGCAGGGGATCAATGAGCGCTTGACGGCCCTACAGGACGAAAGTCTCGACGCGGCACGGCGGGGAACGCGGATCCCCCACGACTCCCAAGGGCGGGCCGCCGCCGCGCTGGACGTTGCGACGGACGCCGACCGCAAGCGCCGCATGCAGGAGGAGTTCGGCGAGATCGTGCGTCGCCTCGAGGCGTTGCGGTCGTCGCTGCCGGAACGGGAGGGGGCGTCGCTCGCAAGTGCGCTCGACGAGGTATCCGACGCGCGGATCGTTGAACGCATGGCCGCGGCGGCGGAGGTGTTCGACCGGGGCCGGCCACTCTTCCTGATCGGGCAAGAGGAATTCGTCGAGGAGGCGCTTGTGCGTTTCGGGGAGCGCCTCGGACGGCTCGCGGCCCGGCTGGCGGCGCGCACGGGCGGCGAGCCGACCAAAACCGGACTTGCCCGGGCCCAGGACCTGCGGCGCGACTTCGAGCAGGCTGCCGCTGGGGGCGACGCCGGGGCGATGGAGCAGGTCGCGCACGCCGTGGCCGCCATGGCACTGGAAGTGCTCGGCCCCGGGGACAGGCCCGATCTCTCGCCGGACCGCGCCCAATACCGAGCGCTCGGCACCTCCGGCGAGAACACCGAACGCCTTTACCGGATGACCCTCGACCGCCTTGACCGCCTCGAAATCACGCTCCTGCGGTCGGGGCGCGCCGGCATTCGTGCGGAGGCGCGACGCGACGATGCGTACGACTCCGAGGACGTCGCCCGCTACTTCCGGCAGTTGAGCTGCGGCGAAGCCTGCGAGTAACCGAAGCGGCTACACTGCGATTCCCCCCGCAGAGGAGTTCGTCATGGAGTTCTGGACCTCGACCGTGGCCGCGCCGACCCGCAGCGCCGACTTCGCACGGCGGGCGGAGGCCGCCGGTTGGGACGGAATGCTCGTCGTGGACTCGCAGAACCTCTCCGGCGACCCCTACATCTGCCTCGCGCTGGCGGCGGAAGCGACGGACACCCTGGGACTCGCCACGTCCGTGACGAATCCGGTGACGCGCTACCCGGCGGTCACGGCGTCGTCGGCGCTGTCCCTTCAGCGCGTGTCCCACGGGCGCATGGTGGTCGGCATCGGGCGCGGCGATAGCGCCTTGGCGCATCTGGGCCGGGCGCCGGCGCGCCTCGGCTGGTTCGAACGTTATGTGGCGCACCTGCAGGCGTACCTGCGTGGCGAGGAGGTGGCCTTCGAGGAAGTGGGAATTCCCGATGACGCGGCGGGTCCGACCGAGGTGCTCGGCTTGGCGGACGAGCCGGAGACCAGTGCCATCCGCTGGATCGGCGGCGGCCCCAAGGTCCCCGTCGAGGTGGTTGCTACCGGCCCGCGGGTTGTCGGGATTGCCGCGCGGCATGCGGACCGGGTGCTCCTTGCCCTCGGTGCCGAGCCGAAGCGGATCGCATGGGGGATCGAGACGGCGCGCCAGGCGGCGAAGGCGGCGGGACGGGACCCGGATGCGTTGCGGTTCGGTGCCTACGTCAACGTGGTCTGCCACGACGATCCGGCGGTGGGCCGGGAGCTGGGGCGGGCCACCACCGGCCTCTTCGCCCGGTTCTCGGTGATGTACGGAGAGATCTCCGGGCCCGCCGACGAGGCGCAGGCCGAGGTGTTCCACAACCTGCACGACCTCTATGACATGAACGCCCACGGCCAGGCCGGCGGCCAGCAGACGACGGCGCTCACGGAGGATTTCATCGACGGCTACGCGATCGTCGGCGGTCCCGATCATTGCGCGTCGCGACTGAACGACCTCGTGGAGCTCGGCATCGAGAAGTTCCTCGTCATGGGGCCGAACTTCGCGGCACCGTCCGCAGAGGCCCGGGCCGCCGCGGCCCGCTTCGCGGAGGATGTCCTGCCGCGGCTGCGCGGTGCCTGACGAGGAGAGGCGCCATGGAGTTCTGGACACCCACCTTCGCCACGCCCACCCTGAGTGCGGACTTCGCCCGTCGTGCCGAAGCGGTGGGCTGGGACGGCATGCTCGTCGTCGACTCCCAGAACCTGTGGGGCGACCCATACGTCTGCCTCGCGCTCGCGGGAGCGGTCACGGAGCGGCTGGGCCTCGCGACGTCCGTAACGGACCCGGTCACCCGCTACCCGGCGGCGACGGCGTCCTCCGCCCTGTCCCTGCAGGTACAGGAACAACTGCGCAAAGTTCCTGACCTCGATGGACAGCGACGACAACTCGGATCCCTTGCAGGCTTCCGCGGCCTGTCTGTGGCTCAACGCGCGATAGACGCGTACCCACGGCTCGGTCGAGGACTGAGTTCGGCCAACCAGTTCGTCAGCGCAGCACTGTGCGAGCGCGTGAAACAGCGCGTAGTAGGTCGTGCTCACGGCACGACGAAGATCCGACCCCGGTGGCCTTCCGCGGCCCGCCGGGATCAACCGCTCCGCCGTGGTGAGGAAGTCAGAAGCGTTCAGGTCGCCAATCCTTGGCGTCGGCCTTCGCGACTAGGTGCGTCGCGGGCCAGGCATCGACGTCCATGTCCCACAAGATGTCTTGAATTAGAACCTCTAGGCTCGGACTGGTCGGCGGGGCCAGATCATCGGGTTTGCCATCGTAGATGGCCCAGACGTCCACCATGTCCATGTCGCACCAAGACTTGCCGGGGAGCACCCAAATGTCGGCGAACTCCACCTCCGAGTGTGTCGTGCGCACCATGTCTTGGATTCTCACCTCGATGGTGGACCAGTCCGGCTCTTGGATTGCCGCCGTCATCTCGTCTTCCCAGAGCGCGCATCCTCTCGTTCTGAAGGGCAATGTTACTCGACAGGCACGCATCGTGGGCACGTTCGGATTACGCAACACCGGGCCGGACGACGTGCACTAGGGGATTCCGTGCCCGATGCGTATCATGCCGCGCTTTCGTCCAGCCCTCGGGGTTCTCCGGTGTTCAAGTACCTCTATCCGCGCCTCTGGCCCATCGTCTTCCTCGCGTTCGGCCTGCTCGCCGCCGGCGGCACCCACGTGAGCTTCGAACTGGCGGGGTTGCGGATCACGTCCCACAATCTCATGTGGTTCCTGATGGCCCTCGCCCACGTGGACGTGTTCTGGCGGGGGCGCAACGGTGTGCCGCAGCCCCAACACCACTGACCCGAGGCCCGCTCGGGCGCTCAAGGCGGCAGTTCGAGGAGTTCGGCGTTGCCGCCGGTTGCGGCGGTGTTGACCGTGACGACCCGTTCCACGGCGAAGCGGGGCAGGTAGTTCGGGCCGCCGGCCTTCGGCCCCGTGCCGCTCAAGCCCTCGCCGCCGAAGGGCTGCGTGCCCACCACGGCACCGACCATGTCCCGATTGACGTAGAGATTGCCGACCCGCGAGAGGGCCGCCACCTGCTCCGCCCGCCGCCCGATGCGGCTGTGGACGCCCATCGTGAGGCCGAAGCCCGAAGTGCGAATGTCGGCGAGGCAGCGGTGCCAGTCCCTGGCCTTGAACCGAACGACGTGCAGGAGGGGGCCGAAGTGCTCGTCCTCCAGGTCCGAGACGGCGTCGATCTCGAACACTTGGGGCGCCAGGAACGTGCCGCGCGCGCATCGCTCGGGCAGTGGGCAGCCGTGCAGACGCCGTGGCGCGGATGCGTCGGCGTGGGCGGCGAGCGCGGCGCGGGCGTCCGCGTCGATGACGGGACCGACGTCGGTGGCCAAGTCCCACGGATCGCCCATACGAAGTTCGTCCATCGCGCCCGCGAGCATGTCGAGCAGCCGGTCCGCGATGTCGTCCTGCACGTACAGCACCCGCAGCGCCGAACAACGCTGGCCGGCGGCGCCGAAGGCCGAGCGCAGGATGTCGTCGACGGCCTGTTCGGGTAGCGCGGTCGAGTCGACCAGCATCGCGTTCTGGCCGCCGGTCTCGGCGATGAGCGGCACGATGGGGCCCGGCCGGGCCGCGAGCGTCTGGTGAATGCGGCGGGCGGTCGCCGTGGATCCCGTGAAGGCGACTCCTGCAATCCGGGGGTCGGCGACGAGCGCTTGGCCCACGTCCTCGCCGGTGCCGGGGAGGAGATGCAGCACGTCGTTGGGTATGCCGGCTTCGTGCATCAACTCGACCGCGCGCCGCGCCACCAGGGGCGTCTGCTCCGCGGGCTTCGCGCACACGGCGTTGCCCGCCGCCAGGGCCGCGACGGTCTGGCCCGTGAAGATCGCCAGGGGGAAGTTCCACGGCGCGATGGTGGCGAACACGCCGCGCCCGTGGAGCCGGAGCGTGTTGGATTCGCCGGTCGGTCCGGGCAGCGCGGAGCCGGCTTCGAAGTGGTGCCGGCACTGTGCGGCGTAGTAGCGGCAGAAGTCCACCGCTTCGCGGATCTCGGCCAGGGCGTCGGCGACGGTCTTGCCGGCTTCGCGAACGAGGAGCGCCGCGAACTCCGCACGATGCGCCTCGAAGGCGTGCGCGGTGTCGAGGAGGGCGTGGGCGCGGACCGTGGGCGGGGTGTCGTCCCACCGGGGTTGGGCGGCCACGGCGCGGTCGAGGGCGGCGTCGATTTCCGCCGGGGTGGCGGCTCGTGCGTGCCCGACGACGTCTTCGTGATCTGCGGGGTTGGCGACGGGCTTGCCTGCTCCGTCTCCCCAACGGATGGTGCGGAAGGGCTCCATGGCGGCGAGCAACTCCGCGGCCTGCGTCGGGTGATCTAGGTCGATTCCGGCAGAGTTCATCCGAGCGTCGCCATACAGGGCACGGGGCAGCGGAATCCGGGGATGCGGGATGCGCCCGAAGTGGGTGACGTCCGCGACCGGGTCCCGCACCACCTCGTTCAGGCTGATCTCGGCGTCGAGGAAACGGTTGACGAAGGACGAGTTCGCACCGTTCTCAAGCAGGCGGCGCACCAGATAGGGAAGCAGGTCCTCGTGCATGCCGACCGGCGCGTAGACCCGTACGCGGGGTAGCTCGGGAATCTGCCGCGCCGCCTCGTCGTAGAGCAGTTCGCCCATCCCATGCAGGCGCTGCATCTCGAATTCGTGTCCGCGCGCGAGTTCCGCCACGACCGCGAGGGTGTGGGCGTTGTGGGTGGCGAATTGGGGGAAGAGCGCGTCGGGCGCGCGGCAGAGCTTGATCGCGCAGGCGAGGTAGGAGAGGTCCGTCGAGGCCTTGCGCGTGAACACCGGATAAGCCTCGAAGCCGCCGACCTGGGCGCGCTTGATCTCGGTGTCCCAGTACGCGCCCTTCACGAGCCGCACCATGATGCGCCGGGAGGTGGCGCGTGCCAGCTCGGCGAGCCAGTCGAGGATGGCCGGCGCGCGCTTGGAATACGCCTGCACGGCGACGCCGAGACCCTGCCAACCCCGGGTGTCGTCGTGGTGGGCGATGCACTCGATGATGTCCAGGGTCAGGTCCAGGCGCGCGGCTTCCTCCGCGTCAATGGTGAGGTGTACGTTGGCGCGGGCTGCCTGGACGCCGAGCGCGGTGGCCCTCGGCGTGAGTTCGCGGAGCACGTCGTCACGCCGTGCCTGGCGGAGGTTCGGGTGCAGGGCCGAGAGCTTGACGGAGATGCCGGAGGCGGCTTCCGGGGTGGCCTCGGGATATGCGGCGGCGATGGCGGCGAGTGCATGGCGGTAGCCGTCGAAGTAGCGTTCGGCGTCCGCCGCCGTGCGCGCGCCCTCGCCGAGCATGTCGAACGAAGACAGCGCGGCCCCCTCGTTCGCGAGCGCTTCGCCGATGTCCTCCCCGAGGATGAAGCCCCGGCCCAGGATGCGCATGGCCCTCGCGATGCCGGCCCGGGCCGCGCCTTCGCCGAGCCGGGACACGAGGCCCGCGAACCAGCCGTCCGCGTCCCGGGTGATGTGCTCCGACAACGACAGGACGTTGCCCGTGAGGACCAGCGCCCAGGTCGAGGCGTTCACGAAGAAGGAGTCGGAGGCGCCGGCGTGCTCCGTCCAGTTGCCGTGCGCCAGCTTGTCGGCCACTAGTTCCTCGGCGGTGCGTGGGTCCGGCACCCGGAGCACGGATTCGGCCAGGCACATGAGGGCGATGCCCTCCTCGTTGGAGAGGCCGAATTCCTGCAGGAACGAGTCGAGGAGGGAACGCTCGTGGCTGCGGGCGCGGCACGCCTGCACGAGGTCGCGGGCCCGTGCCATGGCGCGCTGCCGTTGGCCGACGGAGAGGTCGACCTCCGCGAGCAGGGCGCGGACGGCCCGGGTCTCGTCGAGGTACGTTGCGGCGCGGACCGCTTCGCGCAGGCTGCGGAGCTTGCGTCGGCGCGCGTCGCCTGCGGGCATCGGGGCTACTCGCGACTATCCCGGAGCGGACGCGGCGTTGCGCCCCGCCGTGCGCCCGAACACGGCGCCGGAGGTGAGCCCGGTACCGCCCGGATAGTTGAAGTAGAAGAGCCCGCCCACCAGTTCGCCCGCCGCGAATAGGCCGGGGATGGGCGCGCCGTCCACGCCCACGACGCGGGCCTCGTGGTCGACATGCAGCCCGCCGAAGGTGAAGGTGATCCCGCACGTGACGCCATAAGCCTCGAAGGGCGGCGTGTCGAGGCGGTTCGCCCAATTCGACTTCGGCGGATCGATGCCGCGGGCGGCGCGGCCGTCCTTCGCGGCGGGGTCGAACGGTGTCTCGACATCGACGGCGGCGTTGAAGGCCCGGAGCGTGTCGAGGGCCTGGTCGGCGTCCACGCCGTCGAGCCTTCGCACCAGCCCCTCGAGGCTGTCGGCCGAGACCTTCGTCATGCGCTTGATGCGGTATTCGTCGCGCAGCAGGGGGAGCACCTTGGCGTCGAAGATCTGCCAGGCGAACTGGCCCGTCTGCTGGAGGATCTCGCGGCCGTACTTGGCGTAGGTGTAGTTGCGGAAGTCCGCGCCCTCGTCGACGAAGCGCCGCCCCTCTGCGTTCAGCACGACACCGAGGGGATACGAGTGCTTCTGGAAGTTGTCGCCGACGTCGAGGTCGCCGAAATCGGGCGCGTGCATGTCCCAGGCGACGGCGTGACAGCCGGACCAGTTGCCCCGGCTCGCGGCACCGGCGTCCAGCGCCATGCGGATGCCGTCCCCGGTGTTGAAGCGCGTGCCGCGCACCTTGGCGATTTCCCAGCCCGGGCCCAGATACTGGGTGCGCCATGCGGCGTTGGATTCGAAGCCGCCGCAGGCGAGGACGACGCCGTCGGCGGGCAGGGTTGCCTCCGTCGTGCGTACCCCGGACACGCCGCCGGCCTTGAGTTCCAGCCCCACGGCCCGGGTGCCGTACCGGATCTCGACGCCGGCACGCCGCGCGATGTCCGTCAGGCTATCCACGAGCCCGGGTCCGCCGCCCCACGCCTCCACCGTCAGTCCGCCCCAGAACCGCGCGCGGCCGTCGGTTTCGAACGACTGGCGACCGTACATGGGCAGGAACCGCACGCCGTGGCCCGACATCCAGCGCAGGGTGTCGAAGCTCTCGTCGATGAGTTTCCCGGCGAGGTCCGGGTCGGTCCGGTACTCCGTGATGCGACCCATGTCGTCGTAGAAGCGGTCGCGCGAGTAGGCGCCGAAATCCGTGCGGGCGAGTTCGTCGTCGGTCAGGTCCGGCATCAGCGCCTGCATGTCGGGGTTGCCGTCGTAGACGACGCGCATGCCCCCGGCGGTGAACCGCGAGTTGCCGCCGCGTTGTTCGAACGGCGCGCGTTCGAGGACCGTCACGTCCGCCCCCTGTTCCCGGGCGGAGATGGCGGTGCAGAGGGCCGCGTTGCCCCCGCCGACGACGATGACGCGGGTCACGCGGTTTTGCCCCGGCTCTTCACGGCATCAACCGGCCGCGCCGCCGCGCGCCCGCTCCAGCTCGCGCAGGAACGCGTCCCGTTCGCGAGGCGAGATCATCACGGTGCCGCGTTCGTGCAGAATCTCGAGGCGATCGGTGGACAACGCCGGCGCGCTCATCCAACTCCGAGACGGCTTCACGCTTATGATGGAGTCGACGGGGATCGTCCAGCGAAACAGGGAGGCTCGGACGTACAGCACCGAATCGGCGATCCAGTAGCGTACCCGGAATCCGGAGAGGACCAAGGCCATGCCGAGGACGATCAGGGGCGCGGTGATGGCGAACTCCGTCGTGCTGCTTTCGTGCCACGCTGTCCACAACGCGTTGGCAAGCACGACCAAGGCCAGGACCATGACGGCGACGAGCCATGGCGTCGTCTTCGAGTGGTACACGCGGTGGGCGTTCATGGATAGGCCCGCTCCCTCCGTGCCCGAGTTTACGCCACCACTCCCTGATCCCTAAGCGCTGCGGCATCCATCCCGAGTTCGGCCAGGATCTCGTCGGTCTGCTCGCCGAGCAATGGCGGGGGACGTTCCGGAGTCGTCGGTGCCTCGTCCACCGTGAAGCCGGCGCCGAGGAAGGTGAGTTCGTCCACGCCCGGCACCTCGGAGAGCGTGGCGAGGCTGCCCCGGTGCGCGATCTGGGGATGCTGGACCGTTTCCGCCGGGGTCTTGGCACGCCCGGCGGGGACGCCGCCCTCGCGCAGGACGCCGTCCCAGTGCTCTGCGGTGTTCGCCGCGAAGATGTCGGCGAAGATGTTGCGTAGCGCGACGCGATTCTCATGGGCCGCGCTTGGGGTGGCGAACCGCTCGTCCTCGATGAGGTCGGCGCGCCCGACGGCGCGGGCGAGCCGTTCGAACAACCGACGGTTGTTCGCGTTCACCATCAAGAGTCCGTCTTGCGTCTCGAAGGTGCCCGCCGAGCCGCTCTGCGCCAGTGGATTCGGTCCGACGCGGGGCCCGATGCGCCCGGTGGCAAGGAAGCCGTAGTAGTTCAGGCCCATGAGCGTCATGGACGACTCGAGCATGGAGACATCGAGGAACGCCCCCTCGCCGGTACGCTCGCGGCGCAGGAGGGCCGCGTTGATGGCGGAACTCGCGACGATGGCCGTTCCCGCGTCCACCACGGCGAAGCCCACGCGGACGGGTTGTTCAGGCGTACCGGTGGCGTTGAACATGCCGGACTCGCCCTGGATCAGGTGGTCGAACGCCGGGCGGTCGCTCTCCGGGCCGGACTGCCCGTAGCCGGAGATGGCGCAATAGACGATGCGGGGATTGAGCGCCCTGACGGCCTCGTAGCCGATGCCGATCCGATCCGGCGTGCCGGGGCGCATGTTGAGGACCAATACGTCCGCAGTTTCCAGGAGGGCATGGACGACGCCAAGCCCCGCTTCCGACTTGAGGTCCACGGCGATGGAACGCTTGTTCGCGTTCTGGCCGAGGAAGCCCGAGGACATGCCCGGGGCCAACTGCGGCCCCATGCTCCGCATCTGGTCTCCCGAACCCGGTGCCTCCACCTTGATCACGTCCGCGCCCATGAGCGCGAGTTGATAGGTGCACAACGGGCCCGCGTGGACGTGGGTGAAGTCGATGACGCGGACGCCGGCCAGCAGGTCGGTCATGGGGCCCCTCGCGGCTTGAGAAAAGCGGCGGAGCGTATCACGGCGCGTGGGGCCCCTTGCGGGGTGGGGGGAGGTCCGGCATGTTGGCGCGCCCATGTGTTCGCGCCGCGTTCTCGCCTCGAACCGCCTGGTGCGGTGGTGCGCCGTTGCGGCCTGCGCGGGCCTGCTCCCGGCGGCCGGGACGCCACCCGCCGCCGAGTACGGCTACCGTGCCGTAGGGAGCTTTCCGCACGACCCCGAGGCCTTCACCCAGGGGCTGCTGTTCCACGACGGGCGGTTGTTCGAGAGCACCGGGGGCTACGGATCATCGACGCTGCGCGAAGTGGAACTCGAAACGGGGCGGGTCGTGCGGGAGCGGCGGTTGGGGGAGGGCCTGTTCGGAGAGGGTCTCGCGCTCGTGGGTGAACGGCTCGTCCAGCTCACTTGGCGGGAGGGCATCGGCCTGCTCTACGACGCCGGCACGTTGCGCACGGTGGGCGATTTCGCGTACGAGGGCGAGGGCTGGGGACTCGCGAGCGACGGCGAACGGCTCGTCATGAGCGATGGCACGGCCACCTTGCGGTTCCTGGACCCGGCCACGTTCAAGGAGTCGCACCGGCTTCGGGTGGTCGGACCGGAAGGGCCGGTGACGGGCCTCAACGAACTGGAGTTCGTCGGCGACGCCCTCTACGCCAACGTTTGGCAAACGGAGCGCATCGCCATGATCGATCCGGCGGATGGACGCTTGCTCGGGTGGCTGCGTCTCGACGGCATCCTGCCCATCGTCTTCCGCCGCGAGGGCACGGCCGAGATGAACGGCATCGCCCACGACCCGGCGACCGGCCGCCTGTTCGTCACCGGCAAGCGCTGGCCGCGACTCTTCGAGATCGAGGTCGTGCCGGAGGGCGGCGTCGACGAGCCCTAGGTGGGTCAGGCCTCCGGATCCGGCGCCCCGCCTCCCGAGTACCAGATCGGCGACGACCAGGCCCGCTCCTGAATCGCCGCCGCGAAGTCGTTGCGGGGCGTCACGCCGGCGCGGATGGCGTCCCACGTGGACCACCGGCAGGTCGGATTCTCAAGCACCCGCGCGTAGTAGAAGGCCGGCTGGGCCGCGTTGAAGTCGGGGTCGGTCCAGATCACCCGGAGCTCCGCGGCACCGGCGTCCGCGCTGATCGCGCACGTGGCGAAGTCCACGGTCGCGCCGTTCGGTGGGCACCGGTGTGTTTCGGGGTCCACGGTCAGGCCATCGGAGCACGCGACGTCATACACCTGCTCCCGGGTCTCGCCCTCATCGAGCCATCCCTTCACGATCTGTAGGCGCTGCAGCGGCGCCGCGCCGGGGTCGCGGGCGGCCCAGGCCAGAAAGCTCGGCGGCGTGCCGTTGGACGCCGGCAGGTCGCCGCCCATGGCCACGCCGAGCCGATACGCGTTGGCGACCAGTTCCGCGTCGCCCGTGTCGAGCCCGGCGAGGCCGACGCCACCGAAGAACCGTACGCGGATGCGCGGGCCGGAGGTGGCGAAGGTTTCCTTGCGCCGCATGGCGTCGAAGAGCGACGTACGCGTGTTCTCCTCGGCCCACACCCCGGCGAGCCCGGAAGCACCGTGGGTGGTGGCCGTGACCAGCCGGTATTGCCGCCCGCTGCCGTCGTCCACGGTGTCCGCGGCGGCTTCCTCGCTATCCGGACGCACCGGGATCGAGCCACGCCGCTCGGCGGTGACTTGGGTTAGGCCCGCGGCGTCCCAGTACGTTTCCTCTTCGAAGGCACCGGCGGCGACGTGGGTGTCGGTGGAGCCGATGAAGCCGAACTTGTAGGGGTTGGCCAAGCCGCCCTCGGCGATCTCAAGGCCCCGGTGCAGCGCGTTGCGCACGTAGCTCCCCTCGGGCTCGCTCAGGATCGAGGTCGAGACGCGGTAGGGCATGATCTCGAAGCCGGCCCACTCGTCGTTGGGAGACAACGCCGGATGGGTCTCCGACGTGCCCTTCGTCTGCGTCACCTCGACCGTGGGCTCGTTGCGCGAGCGCAGATCGACGTACGCGGCGTCGATCGGCGTCTCGCGGTCGAAGTAGGTGTACTCGAACATCCGCCCGCCGGAGCCGTTCATGTTGTGCGGGATCGCCAAAGAGTCGATGCCGGTTGCGCGCCACGTGTCCATCACCGCCCAGAGGTCCTCCGGGTTGAACGAGTCGAGTCGGGAGAACGGTGCTGCGGGCGCCTCGCCACCGCGGAAGACCACGTTGCGGTGCAGGTTGTTGTAGATGCCGCCGGCGCCGGCCGAGGTGTATTCGTAGGCGATGAAGGCCGTGTAGTTGCCGGGGTCGTTGTGTCGGTTTGCGCTCGCCACGATCTCGGCCCAGGCGGTGCGCACAACATTCATGTCGAGATGCTCGCGCACGGCGGGATTGGAATCCTCCATGTAGCGGACGTAGGGCTGCAGGGCCCGGAAGATGCCGCGCCGCTCCGTCACGGTCTTCGCGGTGCGCACCGTGTCGGCCGCCGGATGGTTGTACGCCGGCTGCTCCGGATCGAGCATGGCCGGGAGCATGCCGAGGTAGTTCGCGTGGTCGCTCACGCCGTGGAAGTCGAGCGGCGTGTCGAGCTGCATCGTGAAGCCGGCGGGGTGCTCGATGGGATGGCCCTTGGCGAATTCATGCGCGGCGTCCGGGTCGGCCCGGGTACCGAAGACGAAGGCGTCGTAGGAGTAGCTTGTGTGGACGTGCAGGTCCCCGAAGAAGGCTTGGCGCTCTGGAACCGGGGTGGTATCGATGGTCGGCGCTGCTTGGGGGGCCGTCGCAGCGTCCGGTGGACCGCCTTCCGCAGATGGGGGAGATTCCGTTGGCTGCTCGCACCCCGCCGCCAAGAGCCCGCTCAGGATCAGCATTCCGAACCGCCGCATGACCCGCCCCTCGTCCGTCTTGAGTGTTGGAAGTGTGTGGGATGTTGGCGCGTGGGTGCAAGCAGTGACTCGTCACGGGTAGGTGGGCGCTGGACAAGCGCTGGACTTTCCTTCGCAGACTTGGGCCAGACAGCCTGCTAGCATCCTTGGGCCTTTGGGAGGTGCGGGATGAGCGAACACGACCAGCGCGTAGCCATCGTGACGGGCGCCGGCAGCGGCGTCGGCAAGGCTTCGGCCCTGGCCCTGCTGGAGGACGGCTACGCCGTCGTGTTCGCCGGCCGGCGCGAAGAACGGCTGCGCGCGGCGGTCGCCGAATCGGGCGCGGGCGACCGAGCGCTCATCGTTCCGACGGACGTCAGCGACGATGGGTCGATTGGCGATCTCTTCGCGGCGACGAAGGAGCGCTTCGGGCGGCTCGACTTGCTCTTCAATAACGCCGGCCGGGGGGCCGCGCCGGTGCCCTTGGAGGACTTGGCGGTCGACAAGTGGCGCCAAGTGGTGGACGTGAACCTCACCGGCGCCTTCGTCTGCACTCAGGAAGCCTTCCGCATCATGAAGGCGCAGAACCCTTCCGGCGGCCGCATCATCAACAACGGCTCCATCTCCGCCCATACGCCCCGGCCCAACTCCGCCCCGTATACGGCCACGAAGCACGGCATGACGGGTCTCACCAAGGCGACGGCCCTCGACGGGCGGCCCCACAACATTGCATGTGGCCAGATCGACATCGGCAACGCCTACACGGACATGACCGCCCGCATGGGCGAGGGCGTGGCGCAGCCCGACGGTTCGGTGCGGGCCGAGGCGACGATGGATGTCGATAACGTGGCGCGCGCGGTGGTCTACATGGCCAACCTGCCCCTTGATGCGAACGTATTGTTCATGACGGTGATGGCGACGCAGATGCCGTTCGTGGGGCGGGGGTAGCGCCAGCGCCACCGAAGCCGTCGCCCTGAGACGGCGATAGTCTCGACATCGCGCACGGCACCCCGGAACTTGAACCCGCGTTCCATCGCTCGCGACTCGTGCGCGCCGGCGACGCCCTCGGCGCTGCCGTCGTTCTAGGTCATCCCGGGGGAGGCCACTGGGCGCGAGCTTGCGAACGTGCCCCCGGACTGGGGAGTGAGTAAAGCTGAGCGAGTACCAGTACTACGAGTTTCAAGCCGTGGACCGGCCGCTCGACGAGGCCGATCAGAAGGCGTTGCCGCGGAGTGTCCTCGAGAGCGCGGATCACCGCGACCAGCTTCAGCAACCACTACGAGTGGGGGGACTTCAAGGGTTCCCCACGCGAACTCATGGAACGCTGGTTCGACCTCCATCTTTACGTCGCCAACTGGGGAACGCGCCGATTGATGATCCGCCTGCCCAAGCGGCTGGTTGATCGCGACCGGCTTGACGCTTGGTTGATGGGCACGGACCTCGCGGAAGTCCTCGATGCTGGAGACAACCTGATCCTCGACATCTGCGATGACGGCGAAGACGCTTGGGACGGCGAGTGGGACGATGGCTCCGGGTGGCTTGGTGCGATGTCGCCGCTGCGTGCGGACCTGCTGTCCGGCGACTGGCGTCTTCCGTACCTACTATGGCTGACGGGCGTGGAGAACGGTAGCCTCCTCGACGAAGCTCTGGAACCACTGGCCGGCATCGCGCCCGTGAACGGCGGCCTCCTCGCCTTTGCGGATTTCTTCCGCATCGACGGAGATCTCGTGCGGGCGGCGGCCGAGGTGCCCGAGGACGCGCCGAGTCAAGAGTCGTCCACCGCGCCTCGCACGGTGATAGCCGCCCTGCCCGACTCGGAAAAGACCACGTTGCTGCTCAGGCTCGCCGAAGGGGATCCGCATGTGGCTGCGGAGTTGCGGAGCCGAGTCCGAAGTGCCCTGTCTCGACAGAGGGAGTCGCCAACGCTGCGCTCCGCCGGTGCTTTGCGCAAGCGCGCCGAGGCCATCCGAAAGGACCGCGAAGCTGCGGCGGCGGAGCGCCGCCGCGCCGAGCGCCAGCGGCAGGAGAAGTTGGCGGCGCGGGCGACGCGGGCGCGCCTGAGAGCTCTGCGTCGGCGAGGAGAGGATGTCTGGCGCGAGGTGGAGGCGGAAGTCACAAGGCGCAACGCTGCCGGCTACGACCGTGCCGCCAACTTGCTCTTCGATCTGCGCGCAATAGCGGAGGAAGACGGCGCGATGGACAACTTCGCTGATCGCTTGAACGCGCTTCGCAAGCGGCACGAACGTAAGCAGCGCTTCCTCGAACGGCTGCGCGGCGTGGTTTAGCGGAGGTCTTTGGAGACGCTTGAGCGCAACCTACCCTAGAGGGGACGAGCTCTGCAGCGCCGAGCCGGTTTGACCGAACAGACGGAATAGACGAATATGGGGCGATGGCGGCAACGGACGTGGGAGTTGGGGATGGCGTCTACCGCAGAGGGCGGGATGCAGGAACGGAAGGCCTTGGAGGGGATGCTCCATGACGCCGCCGGGCGCCTCAGCCCGGTGCACGTGGCGGCACTGATCGCACATCCGTACGCGGTGCGTTCAGCGCTGGCGGCGGTGGCCGATGCACTGACTACCGACGATTGGGAACGACCGGACGAAGTCGAAACGGTCGCAGGCAATGCCCCAACAGTGGTAGGCGCGTCGGAGGCGAACCGGAGGTTGTCGACGCGGGCGTGCGACGGCGCACCGGAAACGTTGCTGAGTTCGGATGAGTTGGCGGCTCGAGCCGGGCTGAAAACCCGCCAATCGGTACACGACTGGCGCAGGAAGGGAAGGATCGTCGGTTGGCAGAACGCCAAGCGGGGCTACGTCTTCCCGGCCGGCCAGCTCGACGGGCAGAATCGTCCGGTGCCAGGCCTGAAGGATGTGGCGAGGCTCTTCGACGACGGCTACGCGGCATGGGCCTGGCTTACGACTCCGCTGCCGTCGCTCGATGGGGCTATGCCGCTCGCCCTGTTGGCCGAGGGCAAGGCGGAACGTGTGGCGGACGCGGCCCGGGGAGACCGGCAGGGCGACTTTGGGTGACCCGCGGCCATGACCCGGACCGGCTGCGCTCCGGGCTGCGCAGGGTGCGTTTGGAAGCCATGTTCCGCATGATCCATCGAAGCCACCGCGCCGCGCCACTGGCTGCGGTACCGGCGCCCAGCCGTTTCAGCGACCCGCGGACGCGCTATGCGGTGCTGTATGCAGCGGAGTCGGTGCGCTGCGCCTTCTGGGAGGTCCTGGGGCGCAACCGGTTTCGCGCGACGGCGGCAGCGAGACCTGCCGCGGTCCGAGGTGGAAGCCCGGCTGGTGGTGTCGATTCGCTCGGAGGGCACGCTGTCCCTGGTCGACCTTCGTGGCGACGGGCCGGTGCGTATCGGCGCGCCCAGCGCGGTCGTGCACGACGCGAACCATGCCGCCGGCCGCGCCCTTTCTGCCGCTGTCCATGGCGGTGTGCCGGAAGCGGACGGATTCCTGTTTCAGGTCCCGCTTTACCGGTGACCTGTGCGTGGCGGTGTTCGACCGCGCCTTCGTTCGGTTGCGCGTTGGGGGCACTTCGGAGCTTGTTCGCCATGCTGAGTTCCTGGACGCCCTCGACGAGTACGACATCGTGCTGACCGGGCCACCGGCATGACGCGGACGTGGCTGGACAAGCCCCTCGGCGCGACACTAGCTAGGAACGTCAAACCTCGTCAAACCAGCGGCGGGAGATCCTCCGGAGGAACCAGCACCTCGATGGCGCGCGCCTGTCCGGGCGTCCGACGCAACAGGCCCCTCCGCTCCAGCGTGAGGAGCATTTGGTGGACGCTCGGCGGCGTGACCCGGAAGTAGCGAGTCAGGTCGGCCTGCGCGGGCGGGCGTCTGTGGATCTTCGTGTAGGCATGGATGAAGGCGAGGTACTGGCCTTGCCGTTCGGTGAATCGAGGGGGCGGGTTGCCGGGCATGTTGCTCGTCCTTACGCTGGTTGGAGGCAACGCTTCAACGGACGATCACCTTCATGACTTCGTCGCCCAGATCGTTGATGGCCTTTACCGCGATGCGCCCGGAGGCGGGTCTCGTGAACGGGCGCGATGTGTCGGAGCGAAGGCTCTGCCACGCGTCGGCATCGATCACAGGCTTCGACTCGCGCGTACCAAGCGGCGACCCGTGCGTCGCATCGAGACCCCTTGCGGACTTCGGAGATCACGTTCGTATCCAACAGGTTAAACCAAAGGTCCACTCGCCGTCCGGTGTCGAGGGGTCTCGTCAAGTCGATGCCCTCAAGGGCACCGCGCCCATGCCGTCTTTCGGCCCAGTCCCGCACCCACTCGCGGCACGCCGGTACGGACGGCTTCTCAGGCCAAGATGCCCCGCGCCTCCCCCGCGCGCACCTCTTCCTCCCCCATCCCCAGCCAATCCTTGAGCACCTCGGCGTTGTCCTCCCCAATCTCCCTCGGACGCTCGTAGCCGTCGCAGGGCGTGCGCTCGAAGTAGATCGGCAAACGGTCGGCATGGGTCGTGCCGGCCGTGGGGTGCGAATCGTCGATCTTCCGAAGAAACCCGGAACGGGCAAGCTGCGGATCGTGCTCCACTAGATCGACGCCGGTCTGGACGACGCCGGCGGGGACGCCGGCGGCCTGGCAGCGCTCCATCACCTCCGTCGCTTCGAGCGCCGACGTCCATGCGGAGATGTGGGCCTCCAACTCGGCCTCCGCGGCAAGCCGCCCGGCGGCGGTCGCGAAGGCGGGATCGGAAGACCACTCCGGATTCCCCATCACCGTCCGCAGCCGTTCCCACTGTCCATCCGTCATGCAGGCGATGGCCACCCAGCGTTCGTCGGCGGCGTGCTCCGAAGCGGCACCGGTGCAGGGGAAGCAACCGTGAGGGGCTGCCTCGTCATAGGGCAGCCGGTTTCCGGCGGGCCGCGCGGCGCGCCCGTTCGCGAAGTAGTCGAGCAGGGCGGGGCCCACGAAGTTCACGCCGACCTCGAATTGGGAGAGGTCCACGCGTTGTCCCCGGCCGGTGACGCGCCGCGCCTCAAGGGCCGCGAGGATGGCGACCGCGCCGTGCAGCCCCGCCTGATGGTCGTTGTAGGAGAAGCCGATGCCGATGTCGTTGCGTCCCGCCACGCCGGTCAGGTGCGTGATGCCGGCGAGGGCATGGATGGTCGGTGCGTACGTCACGAAATCGGACCACGGCCCGACGCTGCCCATGCCGGACATCTGCACGTAGACGACGCCGGAGTTCTCCTCTCGCATGGCCTCGTAGCCAACGCCCCAACGGTCGAGCACGCCCACGGAGAAGTTGTCGATGACCACGTCGGCCTGGCCGCACAGCCGGCGGCAGATCGTCCGCGCTTCATCGTGCGATAGGTCGAGGGCGAGCGCGCGCTTGTTGCGGTTCCACATGAGGTAGTAGGGCGATCCGGGCGCGTTGGGGCCGGCCCGCGTATTGGTGTTGATCTTCACCACGTCGGCGCCCATGTCCCCCAGCATGCGTGTGGCGTAGGGACCGGCCAGAACGTGGGTGAAGTCCAGCACGCGGGTCCCTTCGAGGGGCCTCACCGGGCGGATTCCCAGCCGATTTCGTCGAGGATCGCTTCGGCATCTCGGCCGGGGTCGCCGTGGGTGCCCACGCGCCACGGCGTTTCGCTGAAGTGGTAGGGCGCGCCGGGTCCCTGAACGGTCCTCTCCCCTTCCAGTGGGTAAGTCGCCCACCAGCGCCGGGCCGCGAGGTGGGGGTTCGCGGCGACTTCCTCCAGGCGCTTGACGTGTCCATAGGGCAGATGGCGCGACTGCGCTTCGAGGAACAGGGCTTCGGCGTCCTCCGACGCCACCCAAGTTCGGAGCGTCTCCATGAGCCGGTCGACGAATTCGCGGCGGTGCTCGGGAAGCTGATAGCGGGGGTCCAGCAGTTCCTCCCCGAGACCATGCTCGAGCAGCCAGACGAGCTGGCCATCGAGCTCGGGGATCGGCGTCACCATCGCCGCGCCGGTCTTGCCCTGCATGACTTGGTAGGCGTTGCTCCAGTGGAGGCTTCCGCGGCGTTCGAGGACGGGCCGCTCGGCCAAGCCCAGACGATCCTCGTACCAGTACCACATGAAGACATGCTCGAGCGCCGAGGCGATGCACTCGTGGACGGGCACGTGGATGCGCTGACCGACGCCGGTGCGGCGCGCGCAGTGCAGGCCCGCGAGGGCCGCGACGGCGGCATAGGCGCCGGAGACCATGAAGTTGAGTTCGCCGAAGGTCTTCAGGGGCGGCGTGTCCACGTCTCCCGTGGTGGCGACCGCGCCGCCGAGGGCGCCGGCAACCAGATCCGGTGCCAGGTAGTCCGCCCAAGGGCCATCGGCGCCGAAGGAGGACACTTCCACCACCACCAGTTCTTGGCGCCGCGCTGCCGCGTCCCCGAGGCGCGCCTCCTCCACCGCGAATGCGCCGGTATTGGCCAGCACGATGTGGGCGTGGTCGAGGAGGCTCCGGAGTTGCTTCCCCCCGGACTCCGTCGTCGGATCGAGCGCGAAGAAGCGGCGCGAGGAGGCGAAGAAGGCGTGCCAGAACGACCCGGTCCCTGCCGCCGCGTCGTCGGCGTGGGGGCCGCGCTTGCGCAGCGGATCGCCGTCCGGCGGTTCGGGACGCACCACGTCCGCGCCGAGGTCGGCGAGCAGCTTCGCCCCGTAGATGGCGCGCTCGTCGGTGAGGTCGAGGACGCGAACGTCCCGCAGCGCCCCTGTCCGTTCCTCCTCCGGCACCGGTTCAGGAGGCGGCAACGGCGCCCCCGTCGCAGCTGATGGTCTCGCCCACCGTATAGGCGCCGGCGCGGGAGCTTAGAAAGATCGCGAGTCCCGCGATGTCCTCCATCGTTCCGACCCGGCCGCGCGGGTTCTGTGCGCCGACGGCGTCCCAATCCGCGCCCTCGCCCTCCACCTCGCCGCCGAAGCCGACGCCGAGGCTCAGCATCCACGTGGGGAACGGACCCGGCGCGATGGCGTTGACGAGGATGTTCTCCTTGACGAGATGGGCCGCCAACACCCGCGTCAGATGATGCAGCGCGGCCTTGGAGGGGCCATACGGGAAGTTGTCGAACACCGGCGTCTTGATGCCGTCCACGGAGCCGACGTTGATGACCCGGGCGGGATCTTCGTGCGTCGCGGCCTCGCGCAGCAGCGGCAAGAGCTTTTGCGTCAGAAAGAACACGCCCTTCACGTTGGTGTCCATCACCTTGTCCCAGCCGGCCTCCGGAAACTCATCGAGGGGCGCGCCCCAGGCGGCCCCGGCGTTGTTGACGAGGATGTCGAGGTGGGATTCGCGCCGCGCCAGTTCGGCCGCGACCGACTCGATCCCGGGCAGCGCGGAGAGGTCCGCCGGCAACGGGCTGCACTCGCCCCCGTGAGCCTGCATGAGGCGTGAGCACGCCGCGTCGCAGGCATCCGCCTTGCGGGAGCTGATGTAGACCTTCGCGCCGTGCGCCAGAAAACCGGCGGCGATCATCTCCCCGATGCCGCGCGACCCGCCGGTCACGAGGGCGACCTTGCCCTCGATGGAGAAGAGATTCTGCATGGGCGTCCCCCTCGTTCCCGTGCCCGTGGACCCGCGAGGCCTTGGTCGCTTACGCTGGACCAAGAGCTTTGGCGCGGGCAAGGCGCTCGATTCTACAGGACGGGCAGGAGGTCGAATGCGAGTGGGTGTTTCGCTCCCGGTGCGGGAGCTCGGCAACGACATGGGGGCGATCCGGGCGTTCGCGCAGGCGGCGGACGAGATCGGATACACGCACCTGCGCGTGCCCGATCAGGTACTGCGCCCAGGGAGCGGTCCCCTGCATGAACCGATGATGCTGCTCGCCCACGTCGCGGCGGTGACGGAGCGCATCGAGCTTGTCCCGTCCGTGATCGTGACGCCGGCGCGCCAGACCGTGCTGCTCGCGAAGCAGGCGGCGGAACTCGACATACTGACGGGCGGGCGCGTGCGGCTGGGAGTCGGCGTGGGCGGCAGCGCGGAAGAGTACGCCGCAATGAATCAGGACTTCTCGACGCGGGGGGCTCGCGTCGAGGAGCAGATCCGGCTGATGCAGGCGTTGTGGACGCAGGAAGAGGCCGATTTCGAGGGGCGTTGGGAAACCGTCCGTGGCGCGGGCCTGGCGCCGCTACCGGTACAACGGCCGATCCCGATCTGGATCGGTGCCCGGGGCGTGCCGATCGCACGGATACGCCGCCGCATCGGACGTCAGGCAGATGGCTGGTTCGTGCTGTGCTCGCCCGAGGAGTTCCCCGAGATCAAGGCGGACATCGACGCTGCGGCCCGCGATGCTGGGCGCGCTCCCGAATCCATCGGCATGGAGGCCGGGGTGGCCGTCGTCGGTCCCAGGGCACCGGAATGGCGCGACCGCGTGCGGGGTTGGCGCGAAATGGGGCTCACGCACGTCTGTCTCAGGACGCTCGGCGGCGGACTGGCACCGGACGAGCACCTCGGCAAGATGCAGGAGGCGTACGGAGAACTACCGGAAACTGTCTGATCCCGGCGTGGGTCGGGATGGCCGCGAGCTTAAGGTGGCCGTGCTACGGGTGCCGGTCGGCGGCGATCACGGCAAGAGGGTCGTCCAAGCGTAGCCCCGGCTCTCCATGCAATGCTGGTAGCGCCGGAAGGCCTCCGTCATCGTTGCGACCCCCCGGAGCGGGATGGCCGACTCCTCGGCGCAACTCGTGTTGTCGTAGTTGTATTCGGCCATCGTCGTGTTGGACCGCTCCCAGCGGTGGGTCGGCTCGGCGTCGTTGCCGGCCTGGAGCGTCGAGCACCCATGAGCGAATGCCACGGCGGCGACGAGTGCCGCGATCTGTGCGAAACGAGTCACCAGAGAGCCCTCTCCAATGTGACAGTTTCGTGACATTACGCCCGCGGGCCCGGAAAGGCAAGGATCAGGTTAGGAAAAAAATTCCGCGTGGTCGGGTTTGATCGTTCATGCGCTTCCCTAGGTCGGCCCCCTTCCCGTAATCTTCACCGTTTCCCTGCAACCGGAGTGAGCGATGGGCGTGGAGACGACACTCTTCGACCTGACGGGACGCGTGGCGCTGTTGACGGGCGCGTCGAAGGGCATGGGCCTCTACATGGCGGAGGGGCTGGCCGAACATGGCGCGAAGGTGGTGGTGTCGAGCCGCAAGCTCGACCAGTGCGAGGCGGCGGTCGCCCAGATCAACGAGAAGTGCGGCGCGGAGCGGGCCATCCCCATCGCCTGCAACATCGGCTACAAGGAGCAGCTTGAGAGCCTCGTCGCCGAGACGCGGAGTCGCCTGGGGCCCATCGACATCCTGGTCGCGAACGCGGGGGTCAATCCGTTCTACGGACCGATGTCGAAGATTCCGGACTCCGCCTTCGACAAGATCATGAGCTCCAACGTGCGTTCGAATCACTGGCTCTGCCAGATGGTGGCGCCGGACATGGTCGCCAAGGGCCGGGGCAGCATGATGATCACGGCGTCCACCGGAGCCTTTAACGCGTCGGAGATGCTTGGCACGTACGCCATCTCGAAGCTCGCGGACATCGGGCTCGTGCGCAATCTGGCCCTAGAGTACGGCCCGAGCGGCGTGCGGGTGAACGCCATCTGTCCGGGCCTCATCAAGACGGACTTCGCCCGCGCCCTCTGGGACAACCCGGAAGCCAAGCAGAACGCGGAGACGAACACGCCGCTGCGCCGCTTGGGAGAACCGGAGGACCTCAAGGGGGTGGTCGTGTTCCTCGCGTCGGATGCGAGCACGTTCATGACGGGCCAGGCCCTGACCGTGTGCGGCGGGACGAACATGTGGAGTTGAGGCTCCTCTGATGCCATGGCTCGGACGCCGCCGCGTCCGCGCCATGGGGTCGGTCTGAGTCCACGGCCTGCCGGGAGGCGCTCCCGGAGATAACATCATCCCCATGAAGGCGCGCGGCTTCGTCATGCAGGCGAGCTACCGCATCCGGGGCGAGGCCACGGTCGTGCATCTGCATGGGCGGCTGGAGAACGGCGAGACGTTCCTCGTTCGCGACGCCCGGCAGACGCCGTCCTTCTACATCCGCGCCGGGGACGCGGCACGTGCGCGGGAGTGCGGGGCGACGCGGCAGCGCGCGACCCATCGTCGAACGTTCGCCGGCGAGCCGGTCACGCGCATCGAAGTCCACACCCCCCCGGACGCGCCGCCGATGCGCGACCGCTTGCAGGACCGCGGCATCGAGACCTTCGAGGCGGACGTCCGCTTCGCGGTGCGGTACCTCATCGACCGGGACGTGAGGGGCGGGGTCACCATCGAGGGCGACGCCGACTCGGGGGAGTCCGCGGGGGTCGCGGGGGTCGATTGGGTGTTCGACGATCCGGAGCTCGGCCCGGCGGCCGTGGGCATCGTGCCGAAGGTCCTGTCGTTCGACATCGAGACGGACCCGAAGGCGCAACGGCTGCTCGCCATCTCGCTCTACGGATGCGGCGTGGACGAGGTGTACATCGTCGACGGCGAGGGGCGGGCGATGCCGGAACGGGCCGTTGCGGCGGAAGACGAGCACGCCGCCCTCGAGGCGTTTTGCCGCCGGGTGGCGCAAACCGACGCGGATGTCCTCACGGGCTGGAACGTCGTCGACTTCGATCTGAGCGTGCTCGGCCGGATTGCCGCGCGCGTCAAGCATCCGTTCCAACTGGGGCGCGAGCCCGGCGCGTTGCGGGTGCGCGCGGCGCAGGGCTATTTCGGCAGCGGTCAGGCGAGCATTCCCGGGCGCGTCGTGCTCGACGGCATGGACCTCGTGCGCGGCGCCTTCGTGCGCATGGACGACTACTCCCTCGATGCCGTGGCGCGTTCCGTGCTCGGCGAGGGCAAGGCCGTGGAGGGGGACGTTCGCGACCGCGCCGGGGAGATCATGGAACGTTACCGGAACGACCTCCCGGGGTTCGCCCGGTATGCGAGGACGGACGCACGGCTGGCCCTCGAGATCGTCGAGAAGCTGAATCTTGTCTCCTTGGCGGTGGCGCGCAGCCGCCTGACGGGGATGACGCCGGACCGCGTGTCCGCCAGCATCGCCTCCTTCGACTTCGTCTATCTCTCCGAGCTGGCCAAGCGCGGGGTCGTGGCCCCTACGGTGCGTTCGAGCGACGCCCGGGTGTCGGCCGCGCAGGCCGGCGGGCACGTGCTCGAACCCGTCACCGGCATGCACGACAACGTCTGGGTGTTCGATTTCAAGAGCCTGTATCCGAGCGTGATGCGCACGTTCAACATGGACCCGCTCGGGTTCGTCGCGGAACCCCGGCCCGGCGACGACACGATCCGCACGTCGAGCGGCGCGGCGTTCCGGCGCGGAGAGGCCATCCTGCCGCGCATGCTGGACCGGTTGGCGGCGGCGCGGGAGGCCGCCAAGCGGGCCGACGACGGCGTGGCGTCCCAAGCGATCAAGATCCTGATGAACTCGTTCTATGGCGTCCTGGGCACGCCTGCTTGCCGGTTCCACAATACGGCCATCGCCAACGCCATCACCGGGCAGGGCCGCTACTTCCTGCTGTGGTGCAAGGCGTGGTTCGAGGAGCGTGGGTTCAGCGTGTTGTACGGCGACACGGACAGCCTGTTCGTCCGCTCGGGGGAGCGCGACCCCGAACGCGCCCAGGCCCGGGGCGTGACGTTGGTGGCCGAGATCGATGCTGCGGTGGCGGAGCACGTGCGGACGGAATGGCGCGTCGAGAGCCGGCTCGAGTTGGAGTTCGAGAAGCTTTACACCCGGCTCTTTCTGCCGTCCGTGCGCCACGGCGCGGCGGGTGCCCGCAAGCGCTACGCGGGGATCGTGCGTGGAGCGTCGGCAGTGGACTTCGTCGGTATGGAAGTGGTCCGGCGAGACTGGACGGAACTCGCCAAGACCGTGCAGCGCGAACTCTATGCCCGGCTATTCCGCGATCACCCGGTGGACGAATACCTCTGCGGCGTCGTTCGTGACGTGCGCGCCGGCGATCTGGACGACGCCCTCGTCTACCGCAAGGGCCTGCGCAAGCCGCTCGCGGCGTACGACCGGAGCAACCCTCCCCACGTCGCGGCGGCGCGCAAGTCGCGGACGGCGCCGGGACGCCTCGTCTCCTACGTCATCACGCTCGCGGGCCCGGAGCCCCTCGACAACATTACCGCGGAGCTAGACCGCGAGCACTACGTGGAGAAGCAGGTGCGGCCAGTGGCGGAGCCCGTGCTCGACGCCCTCGGGCTTGAGTTCGAGAACGTCATCGGCGACGACACGCAACTCGCGTTGTTTTAGGGAACGTCTGAACAAGCCCGTCCGTGGGCTTGTTCAGGTCGCAAGAGAGCCTTCAGCCCGGGAGCGCGAGGGCTTGCCCTCGCAAGATATAGCAGCGCGGTTTCGGCTTGCTCCACAAATTCAATGGCTTACGCCATCGAATTTGGCGGCACATCCCTGTGCCGCGCTAGGGAAGGTCTTAATCAGACCTTCCCTAGCGAGGCGAGCCTTTACGGGAATCCTCCGCTGGGTCCAGCAACCCCGCGCCGGTGTCGCAGTCGATGATCCGCTCGCCCACCAGCGCGAGCGCGTCCGGATCCGCGACGCCCGCGAGACGGCGCGCGGCGCCGTCGTACACCACCACCGGCAGCACCGGGGGCGTGTCGGCGGCGGCGATCAACCCCTGGCGGCGCAGCGTGTCCAGTTGCCGCGCGGCGTACTCGCGCATGCGCCCGGGCATGTCCGGGTCGTCGCCGGACTGGAACTCCGTGGGCACCACCACGTACGCGGGGCGGTCGTCGGGCAGCGCCGCGCCGCGCAGGTTCACGGCGAACAGGGCGTCGCCGCCGCGGCGGCTCAGGTCCGCCGCCACCGTGTCGCCGACGCGCAGGTTGCGCACGGAGTCCGGGTCGAGGTGCGGCCACAGCGCCGGGGCCGCCACGCGCAGCGTGTCGGTGCACACCTCGGGGACGTCGAACAGGAACTTGAAGGCTTCGTCGTGCCGCATCGCCATGGGGCGACTCTAGGGAAGGTCTGATTAAGACCTTTCCTAGTGCGGCACAGGGATGTGCCGCCAGATTCGATGGCGTAAGCCATTGAATCTGTGGAGCAAGCCGAAACCGCGCTTTTGGCTTGCGACCTGAACGAGTCCATGGACGGACTTGTTCAGAGGTTCCCTAGAGAACGGGGCGACCCGCCAAAACGGCCAATTTGCCAGATCTCTTGTGCGACATCGGCCCGCCGTCGTGTGCGAGATTTGCCCTGCCGGAGGCGGGCGAACGCTGTGGTACGGGTAAGAAAGGGGTGCGAGGAACGCTTGCAGACCGTGGCGTGGCAACCGGCCGACGGTGGCGGTCAGGGCTTGCCGCGCCGTACCCAGCGGCTCTTCGCACTCACGTCCTCGAGCTCCTCGCCGGCGTCCTTCCAGCCGCCGAATCCCGCCTCGAGATGCGCGACGTTGCTGAAGCCCATCTCCGCCAACGCCTGGACGGCAAGGGCGGAGCGGCCCCCGGCGGCACAGAACAGGACGGTGCGGCGGTCCTCCTGGAACCAGTCCCGATAGTAGGGGCTGCCGGGGTCGGCCCAGAACTCCAGCATCCCGCGCGGTGCATGCTTCGCGCCCGGGATCGTGCCGAGGTCCACCTGTTCCTGGATCTCGCGGATGTCGAGCAGGAGCGTGTCGCCGCCCCCGGCAAGTTCCGCCTTCAACTCCTCGACGGACAGGTTCTCGATGCCCTGCTTCACCGCCTCCACCTGCGCGAAGATGCTCTTGATGGCCATGCCGCCTCCGTTGTTGCCGTCCCGAATTCTAACTGCGGACCACGGCATGGTGCGTCAGCCGTCGAAGCTCACGCTCTTCACCAGCGCATGGACGGGTAGGCCGACGTGCAATCCGAGATCCTCGGCGGCGGCCCGGGTGATGCGGGCGCGCAGGTGCTGGCCATGCACGTCCAGGAGCACCTCGGCGAACGGCGAGTCGGCGTCGGTGGTGATTTCGGACACGGTGCCCTGGAACACGTTGCGGATGCTGAGCGCGCTCGGCCTGGAGGTGGCGATGGCCACGTCGCGGGCGCGGATGCGTAGGCGGGCGGTCGCACCGACCTCGAGGTCCGGCATGTCTGGTACGGACACGGCGTCGCCGCGGAGATCCAGCCGCGTCAGCCGATAGCGCGTATCGTGTCCGGTTACGCGGGCCTCGAGCACCACGCTCGCCTCCAGCGGGCCGGCGAGAGACTGCACGTCGAGCCGCTCCAGGATCGTGGGCGTCGGTCCGAACGCCCGCACGCGACCGTCCGTCAACACCAGGGTGCGGTCCGCGAGCCGGGCCACTTCGTCGATGGCGTGGCTCACGTAGAGAGTCGGAATCTCGAAGCGCGTCGATAGCGACTCCAGGTACGGCAGGATCTCGGCCTTGCGATCCAGGTCGATTGCCGCCAGCGGCTCGTCCAGCAGGAGCAGGGCGGGCCGCGTCAGGAGGGTGCGCCCCAGGGCGACGCGCTGCCGTTCGCCACCGGACAGGGCGTCGACGCGCCGGGCGAGCAGGGGTTCGAGATCGAACGCGGCGACCACGTCCTCTAGGGTGATCGCCGGCGCCCCGTCGCCGGCGCGTCGGGCCGCGTAGCGGAGATTGTCGGCGACGTCGAGGTGCGGAAACAGCCGCGCGTCCTGGAACAGAAAGCCGACGCGGCGGCGGAAGGCGGGAAGCACGACCCCGCGCGTGCTGTCGAGCCAGGGGTTCCCCGCCACCACGATGCGCCCCCGCGCGGGTTCGAACCCCGCTAGGGCGCGCAGCAGGGTGCTCTTGCCGCTTGCGCTGGGCCCGAAGACGGCCGTGATGCCGGTGAACGGCAATGCTTGGGTCACTTCCAGCCGGAAGTCGCCGAGGGCGACGGCCACGTCGATGTCGAGGACTTCAGAAGGCACGGATCGGGAACCGGCGGTTCATGCTGTAGACGGCGAGCAGCACCACGAACGAGAAACCAAGCAGCGCCGCGGAGAGGACATGGGCGTCTGCGTAGCGCAGGGTCTCCACGTGTTCGTAGATGGCGATGGAGACCACGCGGGTTTCGCCCGGGATGTTGCCGCCGATCATCAGCACGACGCCGAACTCGCCCACCGTGTGGGCGAAGGTCAGCACGCACGCGGTCACGAAGCCGCGTGCGGAGAGGGGGACGGCGATGGTGAAGAAGGCGTCGAGGGGGCGCGCGCGGAGGCTCGCCGCCGCTTCGAGCGGCGCGCGTCCGACGGCAGCGAAGGATCCATGTAGGGGCTGCACCATGAACGGTAGCGAGTAGATCACCGAACCGACGACCAGCCCGGCGAACGAGAACGTCAGCGTGTTGCCGGTGAGTTCCACCCAGAACGCGCCGAGCGGTGCGCCGGGATTGAGGGCGACCAGCAGGTAGAAGCCGAGCACCGTCGGGGGCAACACCAGGGGCAGGGCGGTGAGGGCTTCCACCGCGGGCCGCAACGGGCTCCGCGTCGTCGCCAGCCACCATGCCAGGGGCGTGCCGAGCAGGAGCAGCACGAGGGTCGTGACGGCGGCGAGATGCAGCGTCAGTCCGACCGCGCCAAGCTCCATCAGCGGGCGCCCCCATGCGAGGGGCGTGCCCCCGCCGGGGCGTCATACCCGTGCGCGGCGATGATCTGCCGGGCGCGGGGGGCCGCCAGAAAGTCGAGAAAGGCCTGGGCGGCGGCGTTGCGCGCCGCGCGGCGCAGCAGCACGAGGTCTTGCCGGATCGGGGCATGGAGCGTCGCGGGCACTTCCCAACGGCTGCCGGCCGCGGCGTCGCCGACCTGGGCGAGCCCCACGAAGCCGAGTTCCGCGTTGCCGGTGGTGACCAGGGCGTATGCCTGGCCGATGTGCTGGCCCATGACGATGCGGCTCTTGAGTCCTTCGTACACGCCCAGCGCGCGCATGGCGTCCCGCGCCGCGGCGCCGTAGGGCGCGAGTTCGGGGTTCGCGATGGCGAGCTTGCGGAAGTGGCCGCCGCGTAGGGTGTCGATCCCGTTGTGCGCCACGCGGTCCGGGTGGGGGCTCCAGAGCAGGAGTCGGCCGACGGCATAGGTGCGGCGCGAGCCCGGCACGGTGAGACCGGCCGCCTCGAGCCGCTCGGGACGGGTGCGGTCGGCAGCCATGAGGATGTCGTAGGGCGCGCCATGGGTTGCTTGGGCGTACAGGGTGCCGGTCGCCCCGGTGGACACCCGCAGGCGATGTGGGCTCCCATGCTCGAACGCCACCGTAAGCGATGCCATGGCCGCGGCGAAGTTGGCGGCCACCGCCACTAGGGCGTCTTCGGCCACCACCGGCGTGGCGAGCAAGGACAGCGACACGAATAGCGCGCCGGCCGGCCGCTTCATGGCCGTGCTTCCGCGGTCGGTGGTGCCTCGCGCAGCTCCTCCGTGAACACCCGGGACGCTAGCCACATGTGATAGACGGCGAGCAACGGCAGCGCCTTCATGAGCACGAGGGCCCAGCGCAGCGACTCGTCTCCGAGCGCGGGCGCGAGGACGTCCGATAGCGCACCGACGGCGAACGGCCCGAGTCCTACCCCGATTAGATTGGACGAGAACATCAGGATGGCCCCGGCGAGCGCCCGCGCGTGCGGCCCGACGAGACCTTGGACGGCAGCCAGCAACACCCCGGCGAAGGCGCCCGCGGCGAGCATCGCGAGCACCGCCGACGCGAACGCGAGTTGCCAACTCGGCGCCAGGTAGAAGCCGAGCAGGAAGGGCAGCGAGAGCAACGTGCTGAGGAGCGGGATGTAGACCTGCCAGGCGGGATTGCGCTTCGCCATCCGGTCGGCGATGTAGCCGCCCACCATGACCGCCACGAGGTTGGGAATGCTCAGGAGGCTGAGCAGCAGGCCCACCTCCGTGAGCGATAGACCGTGGGAGCGCTGCAGGAACGGGGCATGCCACTGCCCCGCGCCCACGTTGCTGAACCACAGGATCCCCACGGCGATCATCAGATGCCGGAACGCGCGTCCCTCGAAGAGGTGTCGGCTGGCTTGCCAGAGCGAGCCGCTGCGCAGGGGCGACTCGATGCTCTCGACCTTCCCCCGGGGCGGCGGCTCGGCCACCGTGTAGCGCACGAGTAGGGCGAAGGCGACGCCCGGCAGGCCGAGCACGATGAAGGCCGTCCGCCAGCCATGCTCGTCGCCGATGTAGCCGGCGAGCAGGGTGCCCAGGAACACCCCGACGTGGGCGCCCGCCACGAAGATGGCGATGGCGCGGGCGCGCTGTTCGATCGGGAAGTAGTCCGCGAGCAGCGCTTGGGCCGGCGGATTGCCGCCGGCCTCCCCGATGCCGACGCCGATGCGGGCGAGCAGCAGGTGCCAATAGGCGCCGGCCAGGCCGGACACGGCCGTCATGAAGCTCCAGATGGCCATCGCCCAGGCGATCACGCGCACGCGCAGGCCCCGGTCGGCGAGCCGCGCGATCGGGAAGCCGCAGATGGCGTAGAAGATGGCGAACGCGAGCCCGGTGAGGATGCCCATCTCGGTGTCGCTCGCCCCGAGCTCCTCCTTGATGGGCTGGATGAGCACGCCGAGGATCGAGCGGTCCCCGTAGTTGAAGACGTTGACGCCCATCAGGACGAACAGCACGTACCCGCGGTAGCGTGGGGAGAACTCCCGTGGGGGCGCGGCGGCGGACGCGGACTCGCTCGACGGGCGGGCGGCGGCGTCGGGCCGCGACGAATCGGTCATGAACTATCGGTAGCCGCCTGACGGCATCGCTGTTAGTATGCACCTGATTGACCCCAGCCGCCGTTGGCCTTTTCGGGCACCACATCCGTAGACACATGCCTTTCCCGGAACAAACGCCTGCGCGAGCGCAAGCGAAGCGGGACGTGTCTGTCTGCGGTGTCCGTGCCGTGGGGCGAGCGGAATGCCGGCGGGGTTGAACTGCTACGGGAGACGAGGCACTTGAGGATTTACATCGGCAACATGCCGTACAGCATCACCTCCGAGGATCTTTCCGAGATGTTCGGCGAGTACGGCCATGTGCAGGACGCGACGGTCATCATGGACCGCGAGACCGGGCGTTCCAAGGGATTCGGCTTTATCGAAATGCCGAACAACTCGGAGGCGGACCGGGCCATCAAGGAGCTGAACTCCACCCAGCTCCAGGGACGGATGATCACGGTCAACCAAGCCCGGCCGCGCGGCGACCGCCCGCGCCGCTGACGCCCGCGCCGGGCGGCGCATCTTGAGCGCGCCGCCCTGGGGACGCTCTGATCAGGGCATCCCGGGTGCCCCTACCACCGGTGGGACGCCCGCAGGTACCACGAGCCGCCTTCGAAGTTGGCGGCGGTTCGACGGGCGTACGGTAGCCCGACGTTGAGCCGGTTCGCGTATGGCGCGCCGATCACGTCGATGTATTCGTCGAACACGTTCGTGCCGCCGAAGGCGATGCGCGTGGAGTCGTTCAGGTCGTACCGCAGCTCCAGGTCCACGAACACGGTCGAGCCGAGCAGCTTGGTCGGCGCGTTGCCGTCCACGCCCTTGATCCGACCGCGCTCGTCGTAGTGCTCGCCGTAGTAGTTGACGCGCACCATGAGGTCGAGGCGCGGGGTCAGCAACGTGCTGGCGGTGATGCTGAAGCGATCCTCTGGATAGCTCTTCTCGATGTCCTCCACGTCCGCGGCGCTCACGGGCAGGATGCCGTTCACCCGGGACTGGCTGACGACGTCCACCTCGTTGTGGTTGTACGCGAAGTTCACGTCCGTGCGCACGCCGGAGTCGCCCCAGTCGAAGTGGGTGGTCGCGACGACGTCCACGCCGGTGACCTCCAGGTTTAGCGCGTTGGTGAAGAACTGGACGTTCCGGGCCACCCCGGCGGCGTCGAAGAACGGCAGGTTCTGGGTCTTGTAAATGCGGCCATCGATGTCGATGTTGTAGGCGTCCACGGTCAGCTCGATGGGTCCGACGGCGGCCCAGAAGCCCACGCTGAAGTCGAGGGACTGCTCCTCTTCCAGGGGTGCGCCTCCCGCCGCCAGCGCCGAGGGATGGTCCGGCGGCACGGTGCCGGATTCCACCTGCAGGCCGGTGTCGTTGTCGAACGTCGTCGTGATCTTCTGTAGGTTGGACTGGCCCGGGGTCGGGGCGTGGAAGCCCGTGTTGACGGAGCCCCGGAGGGTCAGCGAGTCGTTCACGTCGACGCGGGCCGCGAGCTTGCCGTTCCAGGTGTCGCCGAAGTCCGAGAAACGCTCGTAGCGGACCGCGTACTGCAACAGGGTGCGGGTGCCGAGTTCCTGCTCGAACTCGCCGTAGGCAGCGTTGTTGTGCCGGGAGAAGGCCCCGGCGTTGATCGGCTCCAGGCCCTTGAAGCCGCTCGACCCGGCGCCGAGGTACGAGTTGGGCTCCCCGGCCATCACCGTGAACGTCTCCCTGCGCCATTCGGCGCCGAAGGCGAACTGTAGGGTGTCGGTCAGGCGTCGGGTGAAATCGGCGTTGAGGTTGACCTCCTCTTGGCGTAGCGCGCCCACGTCGAAGTCCATCTGCGCCGGCAGGCCGTCCGCTCCGAGGCCGACATCGGGGTTCACCGTGTTGTTCAGGAAGAAGTCCAGCGTGTCTTGGCCGAGTCCCACGCTGAAGTCGTAGCCGAGTTCGCCCGCGTCGCCCCGGATGCCGGTGACCACGCTGTAGTCCCGATGGTCGCCGTCGAAGTACGGCGTGAACCCCTGTGGGAGCCGGTCTTCGATGCCGAGCGCCTTGATGGTGCTGTGGGCCTCGTTCGCCTCGGTCGTGGGGTTGTCGCCGGAACGGTAGAAGAACCGGTAGCGGCCCGCGGTCTCGGCGTAGTTGACGTGCGCGTACGCCTCCGAGGTCTCGGATAGCGGCACGCCCATGTTCGCGAAGAAACGGTAGTCCTCCGTCGCCGGCCGGCCCCAGGTCTGCACGAACGGGGCGTCGTCGAAGGGGGCGTCCACACCCACGCCGGGGACCCCGGCGTCTATCAAGGCTTGGGCGTTCGGGCGCTGCCGGCCCCGGGAGAGCCCTTCGTTGTCGACGTATTCGAGGCTCATGTTGAGGAAGCCCTCGTGGCCGAGGGGGAGGCCCACGTTGGCGGCCACCTTGATGCTCTCCTCGCCCTCGTAGAAGCGTCCGTAGTCGACCCGCAGCTCGCCGCCCTCGGCGGCATCCTTCATGCGCAGGTTGATCACCCCGGCGATGGCGTCGGCGCCGTACTGGGCGACCGCGCCGTCGCGCAGGATCTCCACCCGCTCGACGGCGATGGACGGGATCAGGCCGATGTTCGGGCCGTGCGCGCCCTTGCCGGCGGCGGGGACGAACTCCGCGATCAGCGCGGCGCGGTGGCGGCGCTTGCCGTTGATCATGACGAGGGTCTGGTCCGGGGCCAAGCCGCGCAACGACGTGGAGCGGACGAAGGTGTCGCCGTCGCCGGAAGCCGTCGGGGCGTTGTAGGACGGTGCGAGGGCGCGCAGGCTGTCGGTCAGGTCGGCGTGGTTGCCGACGCGGCCGATGTCCTCGGAGGAGAGGACGTCGACCGGCGCCGTGGCGTCCGAGGCGGAGCGGGCCGTGGCGAAGCGCGAGCCGATGACGACGATCTCCTCCATCGGGGCTTCGTTTGCGGCGGCCTCCTCGGCCTGGGCGGGAGCTACCAGGGGCGCGCCGGCGAGCAGCGCGATGATGATCGGCGTGGGGACGAAGAATCGCATGGGTGGGGACTCCTTTGTTCGGCTTACCATCGGCGCACGGGCGGATGCTTCCCCGGCCACACGACCGCCATGTGCGCGGGGGCCATGATACCCATCGCGGCGTAGCCTTTCGCGATCATGTCGGATTGGAGGCCGCGCGGCGACTGGGGCGTACAAGGGGTACAAGAGGTGCCGGAGTGCCGGAGGGGGTTCCTTGCATGATCGGCCGCGCCTAAGTGACCATTCCGCCCCAAGCGGCGAGACGCGGAGCGGACGCGAGATGGAAGAACGGGGATGGCGGGCGGAAGTCGCGGAAATCGAGAAACGCCGGCGGCTGCGCGAACAGATGGGCGGGCCGGAAGGCATCGAGCGGCAGCATCGGCACGGCAAGCTGACGGCGCGGGAGCGCATCGGGGCCTTCGTCGATGAGGGCTCGTTCCGCGAGTTCTACTCCTTGGCCGGCGAGGGCACGTACGAAGGCAACGACCTCAAGTCCTTCATCCCGCGCGCCGTGGTGGAGGGCACCGCCCGGGTCGATGGACGCACGCTCGTCCTGACGGCCGGCGACTTCACCATCCGGGGCGGCTCCGGTGGCGCCGGGGGCGGCATGGGCTCCGAACTGGCGCCCAACGAGCGCGCCCGGGAGTGGAAGGTGCCGCTCGTGCGCCTGCTCGACGCTGCCGGCGGCAGCGTCCGGCACTTTGAGGAGATCGGCCGCACCTACCTGCCCGACGGCAGTTCATGGTGGCTGATCGACGTGGACATGTTGTCCAAGGTTCCGGTGGTCGCGGCGATCTTGGGCTCGGTGGCCGGCGGCCCCGCGATCCACGCCTGCCTGGCCCACTTCAACGTTATGGTGAAGGACACGAGCCAGCTCTTTCCGGGTGGCCCGCCGGTGGTGAAGGCCGCCCTTGGGTACGACATCTCGAAGGAGGACCTGGGCGGCGCCCACATCCATACGCGGGTCAGCGGCAGCGTGGACAACTTGGCGAACACCGAGGAGGAGGCCTTCGACATGATCCGGCGCTTCCTCGGCTACCTGCCGTCGAACGTCTGGGAGCTGCCGCCCCGGGGCCCGACCGACGACGATCCGCACCGGCGCGACGAAGCCCTCGTCGACCTCATGCCCCGGGACCGCCGCAAGCTCTACGACATCTACAAGCTGATCCACTCCGTGCTGGACGAAGGGTCGTTCTTCGAGATCGCCCCGCGCCACGGCCGCGCCCGGATCACGGGGCTCGGCCGGCTGCACGGCTATCCCGTGGGCATCATGGCCAACAACCCGCGTCACCACGGCGGCGCGACGGACGTGGCCGGCGGCGGCAAGGTGATGCGCCTCCTGCAGCTCTGCGACGTGTTCCACCTGCCGGTCGTGAGCCTCTGCGACGAGCCGGGGTTCATGGTCGGGCTGGAGGCGGAGAAGCAGGGGATCGAACGCGCCGGGGCGCAGCTTCTGGTGGTGACGTCGCAGACGCGGATACCCTTCATCACGATGGCCATCGGCCGCGTATTCGGCGTCGCCGGCTCGACCCATCACCGCGCGAGCGGCATGTTCCGCCGCTATGCGTGGCCGTCCGCGACCTGGGGCTCCATGCCCATCGCCGGTGGAACCTCGGCTGCGTATCGCCGCGAGATCGACAACGCGCCGGACCCGGACGCGAAGCGTCGCGAGATCGAGGCCCGGCTGCACGCGGTCGCCTCGCCGTTCCGCACGGCCGAGGCCACCGGACAGGACATCATCGACCCCCGCGACACGCGCATCGTGCTATGCGAATTCGCCGAGGAGGCCCAGCGCGTCCTGCGCACCCAGCTCGGCGAGCCGCCGGTGCCGTATCGGCCTTGATGGTGGCGAGCTGGTGGCGAAGTGTTAGGGTTGGGGGCCTAGGCACACCGTCGGCTTCGCGTAATGGCTGCCAACCCACTTTCGGTCGAACGCATGCGGGTGATCCCGGAGTGTCGGGAAGCTACGGGATCGCTCGGCTCCGCCACCCTGGAACTCTCCGGCGGCTGCCCCGAGGTGCTCGGCCCCATCGTCGAGCAGCTCGCACAGCGGTTCCGCAAGGCCTGGTTCGACCTCGCGCGAGGAATCGCCGTGTTCATGGCACCCAGCGCGATGCACGAGAACACCGCCCGCACGATCCTGGAGTTGGTGCGGGCGTTGGGGGAATGCGGCGGCCTCGCCGTCGTGGTCATGGGCGCTGCGACCGCGAGGGCCCCGGACGGATCCTCCGGCGCGGATCCCGACGAGTCCTTCTTCGTCGGCCCGCGCGCCGAACGGTTCCTCGACATCATGCGGTCGAGGGGGCGAGCGACCGCCATTGTCGAGATGGAGAACGAGCCCCGCGACCTCGTGGTCGAGGTCGAGCATTCGCGCCGTGATGCGGCCAAGCTTGGCATCTACCGAAGCGCCGGAGTCCCGGAGTTATGGGAACTCGCCACTGGTGCCGCTGGCCGTGCACCCGCGATCTGGGACTTGCAGGCGCAAGGGGCACCGGTGGCGTTGGCGAGTTCGCAGGTGCTCCCCGGGGTTCAGGCGGACGGCCTTCTAGCAGCCATCGCCGAGCTCGAGCGAATCGGGAGCCTCGTGGGGTTGGTGCGCGGGATGGAGCGGGGGGACGCCGTCGATAAGCGGTTGATGGCCGCTGCGGGGATGACCGGCCAACCCGGAGGGCGGGAGTAAGCCTGTCCGGGAAACCACCGCTACTCGTTGCACGCGCATGGCTGAACTCATCGACCCCCGACCGAAGCTCGTAATCGTCATGGGGTGTAATGGCGCGGGCAAGTCCGCATGGAAACGGGCCAACTACGACCGCCTGCCGGAGCGGTACTTCGATCAGGACAGCATCGCCGGCGGCATCGGCGACTGGAACGACCCGGGTGCTCGTGATCGGACCCGGGAGTATGTGAACGGACAGATCGACGAGAGCTTTGCGAAACGGCTGGACTTCGGTTTCGAGAGCACGTTTTCCGGTCAGGCCGGCCCGGAGCTATTGGAGCGCGCCATCCGCGAAGGCTACCGAACGGAGGGGTACTACATCGGAACGGAGTCGGCGGAGATCAATGCGGCCCGGATTGACTACCGCGTGTTGTCCAACACGGGGCACTTCGTGGCACCCGAGCGGTTGCCGGGACGCTATCGCTACTCGTTGTCGAACCTTCGCCGGCACTTGGACGACTTCGATCTCTTGGAGGTGGCGGACAACTCGGAAGAGACGGTGGACCGGATTCCAACGCCGCTGCCGCAGTTCGTCGCGGAGCGAGGCGAGATCGACTTGCGCCTGCCGGACGAGGAGATGGCGGAGTGGTGCGCCACCTTGCTGCGCCGCCGGGAGGTCGCACGACGGCAGGCGCGGCTACGCGAGGAACGCGAGGCGCGCAAGCGGGCTGTCCGCGGCGAGGGATAGGACGCCGCGAATGCGGCCTACCGGCGGCGGTGCGCGCGCAACTGGGGGACGAACGCGGCGTGATGACGAGACGGAAGGTGGTGGGCGCGGCTGGATTCGAACCAGCGACTTCTGCCATGTGAAGACAGCGCTCTAACCAACTGAGCTACGCACCCGACGATTCGGCGCACAACGCACAACCGCGCGCGGCCCCGCAGGGGAGGGCAAGTGTTCACGGGAAGGCCGTTGGGGTCAAGCGTCCCCACTGCCCTTGTCCCCACTCCCCTGCCTTCACGCAACCGCCTTCGCCGCCGCCTCCATCGTCGCCTTCGTCACCGCGAATCGGTCGTCTCCCCACGGCATCGGCATCAGTACCGGATGTTCGATCCCGGCGTCCACGTAGCCGCGCACGAAGTCCGTGACCGCGTCGGCGTCGCCGATGAAGTCGATTGCCTGGATCATGCGGTCCGAGATGGCCGCCAGTGCCCCGTCACGGTCCCGTTCCGCTTGCCGCGCACGCAGTGCATCCATTTCGTCGGCGAAGCCGCTCGCCCGGAACATCCTGGCGTAGCCGTCGGCCATGGCGTAGTTGAAGAGATCCCGGCGGGCGGACATCGCGCGCCGTTCGAAGTCGCTGACGGCGGCGTGTACGTAGGCGAAGATTGTCGCATCGCCTCCGGCGCGCACGTGCTCGATGGAAGGACCAACGTGGGACGTTGGAATGTAGTTCAGCAATACGCCGTCGGCGACCTCGCCGGCGAGCCGCAGCATCCGGGGGTTCAGCGCCGCCAGCACGATTTTCGGCCGCCGCTCGCCCAGCCGCACGCCGAGGCGAAACCGCCGCACCTGCCAGAAGTCGCCCTCGAAGGTCACGGACTCTCCGGAGAGGCACTCGCGCAGGAGGGCGACGTATTCGCGCATTATGGCGACCGGCCGATCCGCTCCCGGCTTGCCGTGCTGTCGCAGGATGCCGGGCGCGGAGACGCCGAGCCCCAACCAAACGTCGGCATCGGGACTCAGCGCCTGCAACGTGGCCGCGGACATGGCCGCGAGCGGCGGGGTGCGTAGCTGTATGGGAACGATGCCCGTGCCGAGGCCCATGTTCGGCGCCACGGCGGAGACCGCGCCCAATAGCGTGAAGGCATCCGTGCCGGTCGCTTCGACGGTCCACAGCGAACGGTAGCCCATCGACTCGGCCAGTTGGGCGATCTCCGTGGTCGCCCGGGGACCGAGAATTCCCAAGCTCCCCACGGTGATGCCCAGCGGTGTTCCTTCGGCCATCGAGATTTCCCCTCGCGTTCGTCACGTGGGATATACCATGAAAGCGTCGAGAGCCGGATTTGGAGGATTCCCATGCCCGCCCCGCGAATCTCCGGGCTGGTGCCCATGCTGCTCTGCGACGACGTGCAGGAGGCGCTCGCCTTCTACAGGGACATCCTCGGCTTCGAGGTCCGCGACCGCATGGACGACGTCGGGGGGAGCGGCTGGGCGTCGCTGGAGTGCGGGGGTGCGCGCATCATGTTGGCGAGTCCCACCTACATACCGGCGGCCCCGAAGATCGATGGCCGGCACACCCAGGCGTTCCATTACCTCTACGTGGACGACGTGGCGGTGCTCCACGCCTCCGTCCGCGAGCGGGGCTGGCCGGCCACGGATCTCGTCGTGCGTTTCTACGGCATGAAGGAGTTCGAGACCACGGACCCAGCCGGCCACATGCTGATCTTCGGCCAGGACACGGACGAACCGCCAACCCCTTCGGGCTGACCCCGCGAGGCTCTCGTGCTCGCCGTCCCCGAAACAGGCTGAACGGTCGGAAACCCGCTTGGGATGCGCCGGGAATGCTGAATGCATGTGCGCAAAACGGAGCGTACCATTGCAGGTGAAGAGGTCGAAATGCGGGCTTGACGTGTCTGACGACCGAACAAAGGGCGGGCCAATGGGCGTCCCGCAAGCAGCCATGCGGGCGCGTGGCAAGCGTGCCGCACGGCGCGGCGGTCGGGCGCAGGAGATGAAGCGGCCAGGGGAAATTGGCCCCGAAACTGAGGATTCTAGGCTGGACGGGTTGACGGTGGACGCCGTCAACGCGTTTGTCACCGCTTTGGTGCCTGCCGACCTGCCCATTGTACGCATCCTTCTGTTCGGCAGCCGGGCGCGCGGGGATTTTGTCGACTCGAGCGATATCGACGTGGCCGTAGTCATGGCACGGCGCGGGGACGTGAGCCGCATCCGGGCCGATCACGAAGTGCGCAGGCGGACGTACTGGGCGAGGGCCGATTATGACTTCGTGGTAGAGCCGGTGGTGGTGTGGCAGGAATCGCTTGCGGCCCCGGACAAGACCGACAAGCCGGAGTATTTCCGAAACGTCGCTCGGGATGGGGTCGACTGGTCTTGGGGCGATGCGCACGCCTGAGTCGTACCTATGCCCGAAGTCTATGCCCGAATCTCCGGCGTCCAGCGCACGCCATCGCTGGCGTGACGCCGGATAACCGGCGTATAGCGTCTCGGCCACGCCGAACTTCGTTGCCGGTCTCGGAATCGTCCGAGACCGGCGCGGTGTTCGGGGCGGGACTACCGCCCCAGGCGGTGCGTGATCTCCACCCGGAATCGCCGCGGCTCGGCCCAGTACTTCGTGTTGGTGCCGAGGTCCCCAGGCCCGGTCAAATCGACGGCACCGAGGTAGTACACCCGGCCGAGCAGGTTGTTGCCCGTGAGGGAGACCGTGGTCTGGCCGTTCGGGAGCGCCCACACGAAGCGGGCGTCGAGCAGGCCGTACTTGCCTTGGCGCGAACTCTGGAAGGTCTCCAGAGTGTTGTAGGTGCGTCCGCGAAACGCCCAGCCGACCTGCCCGACGAACATGCCGCCGTTGGCGAGGGGCTGGGTCTTGCCAACCGCGACGCTGTACGTGTACGGCGCGCCACGGATGGTCTCGGTGTCGGAGAGGTCGCGCTCGACGATGACGGGCTCCTGCCCGAGCAGGCCGAGGTTGTCCAGGACCGTGAACTCCTGGTACTCGCCGTTCATCCACCCGAACGTCCCCTGGGTGTACCAGCCGGCCGGCAACTCGACGCGGAACTCGCCCTCGACGCCGAAGAGGGTCGCCTCCTGGGCGTTGATCAGGTCCGCCGTCGGAAAGCCGTTCACGATGCGGCTCACGGTGATCTGCTGGTTCTCGTAGGTGTTGTGGAAGGCCGTGAGGTTGAGCAGCCGGGTGCCATTGCCCCAGGTCGACTTCATGCCGCCTTCCCAGTTGCCCGAGATCTCCGGGTCGTAGGGCCGGATGGCCACGTCCTGGTTGAAGCCACCGCTCGAGTATCCCTTGCTCCAGCCGGCATAGAGCATCACGTTCTCCGCCACGTCCCAGCTCAGGATCGCGCGGGGCGTGACTTCGTTGAATGAGACATCGTCCCCACAAGTCGTGCCGTTGCGTACCGGCCCGGCGCCCGGGCGGCAGGTGTGGCCCGGTCTCGGCCCCCCTACCCCATAGTTGTAGTCGGAGCGCTCGAACTCGCGCTTGTCGCGGGAGTAGCGGGCACCGGCGGTCAGGGACCAGGTGTCCGCGAACCTCCAGGTGACCTCGCCGAAGACCGCCTGCGAGGCGTTGGTACCATCCATCGTCTGGTTGCGGCTGGCGCCAATCTGGAAGGCCCCCTGCACGAGAAAGCCCAGGGGAACTCCGGGAATGCCGCTAGGCAGGCAGAAAACCGGCCAGACCGCACAGTCGGGTACCGCCGCACCGCGGAGGAGGGGCACGTCCAGGTTGATGACGTTGTTCTCCTCGAACGCGTACACGCCGATCACCCAGTCGAGGCGGTCGTCCATGGCGATGCCGGACAGGCGGAACTCCTGCGACCACTGCTCGCCCTCGTCGTCCGTCGTGCCGAGCACCTCGATGAGCGAGGCGGTCCCGACGGCGTCGGTCCCCCAGCCCCAGGAGCCGTTGTAGCTCGTGAGGTCCCGGAACGAGGAGATGGAGGTGAGGTCCGCGAAACCGAGGTCCACGGACAGGTCCAGCGTCACGCTGTACGTCTCGGCGTCGCTGCTGCTGTCCGGGTCGTTGTCGTTGGACCGGTAGGGAGACGAACTGATGCATGCGTTGCGCAGTTCATCGTAGACGTTGAAGACCCAGGCCGCCCACATGACGGTGAAGGGTGCCGTGTTGGCGCCGTTCGGCGGCCCGCCCCACTCGCACGAACCGAGCAGCGCCGTCTCGTCGGCGCGGTACGCCTCGATGATCAGGTCCGCGTGGGCGCGGTCGTTCGGCGTCCAGCGGAAGGACAGCCTGGCGCTCATCGAGTTCTCGTCGCCCCAGTCCTCGCCGGAGCCGACGTTCTCGACGTAGCCGTTGGCTTCGCGATGCTGGAAGGCCACCCGGGCGGCGAGGACGTCGCTGAGGGGCAGGTTGAGCATCCCCTCGACCCTGCGCGCGTCGTCGTTGCCGATGGCGGCGCCCACGGAGTAGTCGAACTCGTCCGTGGGCCGGTTGCTGATGACGTGCACCAGTCCCGCCGTGGTGTTGCGCCCGAACAGCGTCCCCTGCGGACCGCGCAGCACCTCCACCCGTTCGATGTCCAAAAAGTCGAAGACCCCGCCTTGGGGTCGGCCAAGGTAGACCCCGTCGACGTACGTGCCGATCTTCGGATCCTGCGAGGGCGCCCAGTTGACTTGGCCGATGCCGCGCAGGAAGACGTTCGCCGTATTCCGTGCAACGCCCGAGACGCTGAAGTTCATGTTCGGCGTGAGCCGGGTCAGGTCGCTTAGGTCGTCCGCCGCCCGGTCCCTGAGTCCCTGGCCGTCGAGCGCGGTCACCGGGATGGGTACCTCCTGGACCGTCTCCTCCCGCCGCCGGGCGGTGACGACCAGTTCCTCGATGACCTGTGCGCCTTCCCCGGTCTCTTCGGCGTGAATGGGCGGCACGGCCAGGAACGTGCCGGTGAGCAGAACGAGCAGTGTCTTCAGTCGCATGATGCTTGAGCCCCTCCAGAAGTCTGCGTTCCCGATACTACGGGACGATGGGGACTTTCGCACGCGGAAAGTCGGCAGCTTCATAGCCGCCGCAGCCAAGCCGCCATGGCCGGGTCCACCAGCATCCAGCGCCCGTCCGCCTCCTGTTGGATCAGATCGTCGCGTTCCAGCGCATCCCGCGCCCGCACACCGGTCGATACCGGTAGCCGCAGTTTTCCCAGGAAGCCGTGTGAAGTGGGATGTGGCACGCCGTGCTCGGCCTCCGCGATGCCGCGCAGCAGCGCCCGCACTACGCAAAATCAGGAAACGCATAAAACCGGATATGCACATATGCGTATCCGGTTTATGCGTAATGCACGCCCGTGATCCCGGTCCCCGCGACGACGGCCTGCCTAGCTTGGTGGACGCGCGGATGGCGGCGTTCAGCGTCCCTTGGACTCCGAAACGCCCTTCGGCGCCCGCTGCTTCATGAAGCCGAACATGTAGCCCGCGACCCGCCGAATCTGGATCTCTTCTGCACCCTCCGTGATCCGATAGCGGCGGTGGTGCCGGTAGATGTGCTCGAACGGCTTGTGACGCGAATAGCCGAGTCCGCCATGCACCTGCATCGCGCGGTCGGCGGCCTCGCAGCACAGCCGGTTCGAGTAGTAGTTGCACATCGACACCTTGTCGGACACGGAGAAGGCCCCGTAGGTGTCCATCTCCCACGCCGTCTTGTGGATGAGCGCCCGCAGCATCTCGGCCTGGGTCTGGAGTTCGGCGAGGGGGAATTGGATCGCCTGGTTCTGCGAGAGCGGCTTGCCGAAGGGTTTGCGCACCTTGGCGTATTCGACGGACTCGTCGATGCAGAACTGCGCGGCGCCCAGGCTCGATGCGGCCTGCCGGATGCGGTTTTCGTTGAAGAAGTGCTGCACCACCTGCAAGCCGCGCCCCTCGCCGCCGAAGATGGTGTCGTGGGGCACGCGGACGTCCTGGAGCGAGATGCGGCCATGGTCCGTCGGCATGTTGAAGGTCCAGAGCATCTCCTCGATCTTGAACCCTTCGGCATCGGTCGGCGTGATGAACGCGGTGATGCCCTCCCCGTCGCCGGCCTTGCCCGCCGTGCGGGCCATGATGAGGTCGTACTTCGCCTTGTGGATGCCGGTGTTCCAGGTCTTGGCGCCGTTGATGACCCACTCGTCGCCGTCGCGCTCGGCGTGGGTGTCCATGTGCGTCGCGTCCGAGCCGTGCTCCGGTTCCGTGATGCCGAACGCGAACCCGCGGCGCCCTTCGGCGAGATCATCGATCCACTCGGCCTTCTGCTGCTCGGTGCCGTACTCGAGCATCAGCAGGAGACCGACGTTGTTGCCGACGATCGAGTGTTCGGTCTGGAGGTCGCAGTGCAACCCGAGGCCCTTGGCGGCGAGATGTTCCCGGATGACGGCCATGCCGAGATTGGTCCCTTCCTTGCCGCCGTACGCTTTCGGGAAGGGATAGCGGTAGTGCCCGGCGGCGTCCGCGCGGCGGCGCGCTTCGGCCATCAGTTCCTCCCATGCCTCGTTCGGCAGCCCCCCGCGCTCCCAGTCGGTGCGCGCGTCCTCGCGGCGGTGGTCGAAGAAGCGGATGTTGTCGTCGGCCTCCTCAAGGGGCTTGATCTCGCGCTCGATGAAGTGGTCGAGTTCGGCGAGATAGTCGCGCAGGTCGGCGGGGATGTCGAAGTTCATGGGCGGCGTCCGGGGAAATCGTGGCGCGGGAGGTTACGGGACGAATGGCCGGTGGTCCACGGCCAGCCGACCGGCAGGCCGCTGTGCGACGGGTTTGTCGTTCGTGTGGCGATCACCTCCTCGCCTCGTCGGACACGCGCTCGAGAAGCGCAAGACCGCTTCGGGGAGTTCTATTGGCAGCGGCGGCCTTGCACGGGACGCGCCGGGCACTAGAATATCGTCAGGCTTCAGGATATCTAGGAGGATATTGTGCTGGTGGCCAAGTGGGGAAACAGCCTGGCTGTCCGGCTTCCCCGGCAGTTGGTGGACAAGTTCGGTCTGAAGGCGGGGGACGAGCTTGAGGTCGTCTCGGCCTCCGCCAGACGCATCGTGCTCGCCCGCGACCAACGGAAGGAACTGGCGGTGGAGCGCATGCGCGCGCGGGCGTTGCGGATTCCCGACGATTATCGCTTCGACAGGGACGCCGCCAACGCGCGATGACGACGTTCCTCGATACCAACGTGCTCGTCTACGCGCAGGGCGATGGTCCAAAGGCGGAAATCGCTCGCAAGGCAATCCTGGACGGCGGCACGATCAGCGTGCAGGTCCTGAACGAGTGCGCTTCGGTGCTGCGCCGCAAGTTTCACCTCGAATGGGATGCCGTGGAAGCGGTTGTCGAGGACGTTTGTACCGCGTTGGGTACCGTCCGGCCGCTCGATGTCTCGACGCATACCGAAGCGCTCGATCTGGCGCGGACGCACGGCATCAACTTCTACGATGCGCTCATTCTCGCTTCGGCGTTGGAGGCGGGTTGCGAGGTGCTGCTCACGGAGGATCTGCAGGCGGGGCGCCGCATTGCTGGACTGACCATCGTCAATCCCTTCGTGTGAGGGCCCCGTTGGGAACGGGGCGTTGCTCGTGGCGGCGTTGCTCGCGGCGCCGGGTCTTGCAGCGCCGGGAGAAGCGGACGTCCCCTCCAGTGCGCCCTCCTGATCGACGTCCCATGGACCAACCGCCGCCGGTGGCGTACGCTCCCGTCGTCGCCTGCTCCCTATGAGGCCCCCCGATGTCCGACTTCCACGACCTCACGATGAACGCGATCACCGGCGAGCCGGTGTCCTTCGAACAGTACAAGGGCGGTGCCTGCCTGGTCGTGAACCTCGCCAGTCAATGAGGCCACACCCGTCAGTACGCAGGTCTGCGTACCCTGCACGATGAAGGCAACGTGACCGTGCTCGGCTTCCCGTGCAACCAGTTCGGCGGACAGGAGCCGGGCACCAACGCCGAGATTCTCGAGTTCGCGCGCTCCCGCTACGACGCGAACTTCCCGATGTTCGAGAAGGTCAAGGTGAAGGGGAGGGATGCTTGTGACCTGTATCGTTACCTCACGTCGCGGAAGGCGAGCCCCAAGGGCAAGCCCGACGTGGCCTGGAATTTCACGAAGTTCCTGGTGGATGGCGAGGGCGACGTGTTGGCGCGTTACGAGCCCGGGGTGACCCCGGAGGAGATCGGGAGGGATCTGTCGAACCACGGCCTATAGACGGCGACGAGCGGGGCCGAGCCGCCGGCATGATCGAATGATGGGCGGCTGTGGCCAATAGGATCGTGACCCAGGAGATCTCCTACGGCGCCGACTGGATCAAGCTGCTTGATGCGTTCAGCGCGACAAAATGGGTCGACTTCGTCATGAAGGACGGGGCGATCATTCGTCGCTGGCGTGGAACAGGAGGAACACGGCATGGGGCAGTCAAGAGAGCCTTCAGCCGGGGAGCGCGAGGGGGGACCCCTCGCAAGAAAAGAGCCTTCAGCCGGGGAGCGCGAGGGTGGCCCTCAACAGGGGGCACCCCTCGCAAGATACAAGCCCGGCCGGTGGGACTTCGGCCTGAACGACGAACAGGAAGCCCGCGCGGCGCGGCTGCATCAGGAGTGCCTGGTCGCGGACCTGATGAATCAGCACCCCGGCGGCGCCAACATCTTCAAGACCTACGATCCAAGGCAGCTAAAGCAGGCGCTCGGCGACGTGGAGGAAGGGCTCTCGGGCGTCGGCCAGGCCATCGCGGCCCCCTATCGCCTCGCAGCCACGGGACAATCGGACGAGATTCACCGCTGGTGGCGGCAGAGCGGCGTGGACCTCGGCGTCTTCGGCGTGCGCATGGGTCCTCCCCACATCATCGAGGCAATGGGCGGCTACCGGGAGATGGTGGACCTGCTATGGGGCCTCGGGTGGCTCAAGAAGTGCACCACCGCCCCGGAGATCCGCGCCGCCAAGGCCGAGGGCGCGGTCGCCATGTACGGCTACTGCCAGCCGGTGTACGGCCTCTCCCAGGACATCGACGACGTGAACCGGGCCTACGACGACGGCCTGCGCGTGCTCATGCTCACCTACAACCGCCAGGACTACGTCGGCGCGGGCTGTACCGAGCCGACCGATGCCGGCCTGTCCCGCTTCGGCTGTCAGGTTGTCGAGCGGTGCAACGAACTGGGGATCGTCGTCGACACCTCCCATTGCGGGATGCAGACGACGCTGGACGCCTGCCGCCTATCGAGTACGCCGGTGTTGGCGAACCATAGCTGCGCCCAGGGCGTCTACGGCCACGCCCGAGGCAAGAGCGACGAGGAACTCGACGCCATCGCCGAGACCGGCGGCCTGGTCGGGCTGGTCGCCGTGCCCTTCTTCCTCTCGCCGGACCCGGATGCGTCCGTGGACGTGGTGCTCGACCACATCGACTACATCAACGACCGGATCGGCTGGCGGCACATCGGCATCGGCACGGACTGGCCCATGCAGGCGCCGGAGGACGTCATCGAGGCGACGCTCGGCGCGATTGTCGACGAGATCGGCTTCCGCCCGGAGGACAACATCTCGACCACCCACACGCTGCGCGGCTTCCAGGACTACCGGGACATGCCCAACATCACCCGGGGCCTGGTCGCCCGAGGCTACGACGACGAGCAGATCACCGGCATCCTCGGCGAGAACTTCATGCGGGTGTTCGAGGAGGTGTGCGGCTGAATCGCGGCCAGTCAGGAGATGCGGTCGCCCTCCGCCGTCCGCGCCGCCACCATGAAGTGCACCCAGGACCACCCAAACAGCACCAGCGAGAACACCAGTGCCCAGCGCAGCCCGTCGCTCCCGAGCGTCGGCGTCAGCAGGTCCGAGGTGATGCCGATGGCCGTGGGCCCGAGCCCCTGGCCGAGGATGGCCGAACAGAACATCACGATGGCCACGGCGGTGGCGCGCTGGTGCGGCTCGGCGACGGACTGCACGCTCGCCATCCCTGGCGCAATGCTCGTGCCAGCGATCACGGAAGCGAGGAACACCAGCGCAAATGAGGTCATCAGGTCGCCCGTCACGAACGCGACGGCGTAGGTGGGAATGCACGCGAGGTACGCCCACGCCGGCCACCACAACTCCCAGCGCCGGTCCCGCGCGATGTAGCGGGGCGCGAGCACCGAGCCGATGAACGTGCCGATCACGCCGCCGAGTCCGCTGGCGATGCCCACCCCCCAGCCCACCTCGGTGAGCGTCATCTCGTGTACCCGGATGTAGAACGCCGGCGTCCACTGCGCGATGCCGTAGACCCCGAACAGTCCCAGGGAATACGCGATCACGATGTGGATGAACGTCCTGCGGCGGAACAGGCTGGCGACGGCCACGGCGAACGACTGCGGCTCGGGTTCCGGCGCGTCGGAGAAGTTGCCCCGGGGCGGGTCCTTCACCGTGAACTTGGCGACGACGGCCAACACGACGCCCGGAATGCCGACGATGAAGAAGGTGGTCCGCCAGCCGTAGGCGTCGGCGAGCCAGCCCGCGGCGATCAGTCCCACCATGATGCCGACGGCGCCGCCGGTCTGGAAGATGCCGAGCGCCAGCGCCCGCTTCTCCACGGGCACATAGTCCGTCAGCAGGCTGTGGCTGGACGGCACGCAGCCGGCTTCGCCGACGCCGACACCCACGCGCGCCAGCAGCATGTGCAGGAAGTTCTGCGCGAGTCCGCACAGGGCCGTCATCGCGCTCCACAGGGCCATGCAGACCGAGAGGATCGTCACCCGTGAGCGGGTGTCCGCGAGCCGGGCGATGGGAATGCCGAACGTGGCGTAGAAGAGCGCGAAGGCGAAGCCGGTCAGGAGCCCGAGCTGGGTGTCGCTGAAGCCGAGGTCCGCCTTGATGGGCTCCACCAGCATCGACAGCACCATGCGGTCGAGGTAGTTGAAGAAGGCCACCACGGCCAGCATGAACAGGACGTAGTTCAGGTATCCGTTGGATACCGCCATCTTCGGTTGGACGGCGGGTGGTTGGGTCGTTGCTTCGGCCATGGAGGCTTGGACGCAGTGGCGCCGGTCAGTCCGCAGTCCGCCCGTTGGGGTTCATCGGCCGGCCCTGCGTCCATCGGTCTAACTCCCCCTGCGCGCGGAGGCTGCTTGGACGGCTCCCTAGCGGTGCGGGCGGACTACGCTTTTCATCGAGGTTCGGCTGGAGAAACGATGAAGGAAAAACTGCGAAGCCACGTGCGGTTCGCGCTGGCGATACTGGGAATGCTCGTCCTGTGGGGTTGCGCGGAGCCGGGGGACGCGCCGGATGCCGGGGCGCCGGAGTCCGCAGCGGAGGAGGGTTCGGCCGCCGTTGTCGCGATTGCAGACCGGATCATGGCGGACCTGACCGATGCCTCGGCCTCGCTGCAACTGCTCGAAGGGCGGCGCGTCGCGGCGATGGACGACAACAGCTTCGCCCGTGTGGAGCGGGAGGCGGCGAAGGCCGCGGCGGCGCTTGAGGAACTGCGGGCGATCGACGAGTCACAACTGGGCGACGACGACCGGATCACCTACGCGATCCTCGAGGGCGTGCTGCAGTCTGCCACCGAGGCACCGACCCACTTCTGGCACAAGTTCAACGTCACGCCCTACGCGGCGGGCTTCGTCTTCAGTTCCATGGTCCCGCGCGCGTTGGGCGGCTACAGCTTCGAAACGCAGGAGGACGCCGCGGCCTATCTCGCCCTGTTGGCGGATCTCGGGCGCTACGTCAGGGACGACCTGAGCCGACTGCAAGGGCAGGAGGAGCGGGGCATCCTGCTGCCGAAGCCCGCCATCCCGGGGGCCAGATCGGTGTTCGAGGCGCTGCGTGCCGGCATCGGAACCCTGGCGGCGGTCGCTCCCGAGCGCGTTGCGGCACTTTCCGAGGAGGAGCGCGCGGCCCTGGACGCGGGCATCGAGGCGGCCATCGCCGAACAGGTGTACCCAGCCATCGACGCGCTGCTCGACTATCTAGGGGAGGACTACCTGGCGCGGGCGCCGGAAGCGGTGGGCCTCGGCCAGTACCCCGGCGGCGAGGCGGCCTACCGCTTCGCCATCCTCCAGCAGACCACCATGGAGCTCGACCCCGCGGACATCCACGAGCGCGGCCTCGCCTACATGGCCGACCTCCAGCAGCAGATGCAGGCCATCCGGGACGAGTTGGGTTTCGAGGGCACGGCTGAGGAGTTCCACGAGCAGATGCGCGCCGATCCCCGTTTCTTCGCGAAGACGCCGGAGGAGGTGGAAGCCCGCTACATGGCCTACATCCGCGAAGTGGAACCGCACATCGCGGACTACTTCTCGGTGCTGCCCGACGCGCCCTACGGCGTCCGGCGCTTGGACCCGGCGGCGGAACCGGGCATGACCTTCGGCTACTACCAGACGCCGACGCCGGCCAATCCGCGCGGCGAATACAACTACAACGGCTCGAAGCTGGAGAGCCGTCCCATGGTCTGGACGGGGCCCCTCATCTTTCATGAACTGATACCGGGGCACCATTTCCATATCGCCCTGCAACTGGAGACCGAGGCGAGTTCCCGGCTCCGGCAACTCACGAGTCTCTTCTACGCGGCCTTCACCGAGGGGTGGGCCAACTACGCCGCGAGCCTCGCGCTCGAGATGGGGGTCCTCGACGAACCCTACGAGCGCTATGGCTGGCTGCTCTTCGACGCCTTCATCGCCAACCGCCTGGTCGTGGACACCGGCATGAACCACCTAGGCTGGTCGCGGGAGCGGGCCATGGAATACATGCGGGCGAACACGTTCTCCAGCGCGGAGGAAACGGCCACGGAAACCCTGCGCTACTCCACGGACATGCCCGCCCAGGCCCTGGCCTACAAGCTCGGCCTCGAGAAGATCCGGGAGATCCGCGCCGCGCAGGAGGCGAAGCTGGGCGAAGCGTTCGACATCCGCACGTTCCACGCCGCGGTGCTCGGCAGCGGCGCCATGCCCCTGCCGGTGTTGGAAGCGCACGTCGACCGATACATGAGCCAGGATTGAAAGCGATCCGCCAGGAGAGCAACCCGATGATCCGAACAGCCCTTGTCCTTCCGGTCCTCGCCGTGGCGGCGCATGCGGCGCAGCCGCTCGAAGTGATGGACATCTTCGAACTGGAGTACGCCACCGACGCCCAGATCTCGCCGAACGGCGAGCAGGTGGTCTACGTGCGCCACTTCAACGACGTGATGACCGATCGCCGCCACCAGAACCTCTGGATGGTCGATGCGGACGGGTCGAACCACCGGCCGCTTAACACCGGGAAGCACTTGGCGAACTCCCCGCGCTGGTCGCCGGACGGGCGCCGCCTGGCGTACCGGTCGGACGAGAGCGGCAGCACGCAGCTCCATGTGCGCTGGATGGACACGGGCGACACCGCCGCAGTTACTAGTCATGCCATGCCGCCGGGCAACTTCGCCTGGTCGCCGGACGGGACTCGCATCGCGTTCACGCGCCTCGTCCCGGAACCGCCGCTGGTCATCGGCGAGATGCCGCCGGCGCCGGAGGGCGCCGAGTGGGCGCCGTCGCCGAAATACACCGACATGCTGGCATTCCGCTTCGACCAGGTAGGCGACGTGCCACCGGGCTACATGCACCTCTTCGTCGTCGCCGCCGACGGCGGCACGCCACGGCAGGTGACGCGGGGCGAGCGCCAGTTCGGTGCCGGCTCCTTCGTCTGGGCGCCGGAAGGCGAATCCCTGATCGTCTCCGCCAACCTCACGGAAGGTGCCGAGATCTACGACGTGGGCAATCCGGACGTCTACGAGGTCGCGCTGGCCGACGGTTCGCCCCATCGGCTCATCGACCGCGAGGGCCCCGACGTGTCCGCGTCGGTGTCGCCGGACGGCCGCTACATCGCCTACGTGGGTTACGACGACAGGCGGCAGGGACATCAGCAGAACGACCTGTACTTGGCGGACCGGGACGGTTCCAACGTCCGGAACCTGACCGGGGACTATGACCGCCACGTGCAGGACGCCGCGCGCCGCGGCGGGGGCGGACCCCAATGGGCACCGGACGGCACCGGCATCTACGGTGTCGTCCACGACGCGGGCAATGCGCGGCTCGTGCTGTTCTCGCTGGACGGCGGCCGCCGCGTTGTCGTCCCCGACATCGGCAGCGGCGAGACGGGCTACATCAACCACAACACGCTCTGGTCGACCAGCAACGAGGGTCGCCTGGCGTACACGGTGCCGGGCCCGGCCATGCCCGGCGATGTCGCCGTCGCCGATCCCGGCGGGGCCGGCCGCATGCTGACCGACCTGAACGCGGACGTGTTCGGCGCGCGGGAACTCGGCGCCGTGGAGGAGTTGCGCTGGACCTCGTCGCAGGACGGCCGACCCGTGCACGGCTGGATCATCAAGCCGCCCGGGTTCGACGCCTCGCGGAAGTACCCGCTGATCCTGGAGATGCACGGCGGACCCTTCGCGGACTATGGCGACGTGTTCGACACGGAGAAACAGCTCATGGCCGCCGCCGGCTACGTCGTGCTCTACACCAACCCCCGCGGCAGCATCAGCTACGGCGAGGAGTTCGGCAATCTCATCCACCACGCCTACCCGGGAGACGACTTCCACGACCTGAACTCCGCGGTGGACCACGTCGTCGGGATGGGCTTCGTGGACGAGGAGCGGCTCTACGTGACCGGCGGCAGCGGCGGGGGCGTGCTGACGGCCTGGATGATCGGCAATACGGACCGCTTCCGCGCGGCCGTGGCCTTCTACCCGGTGATCAACTGGGAGAGCTTCATCTTCACCGCGGACCTGTCCGGGTTGTTCCTCGAATACTGGATGCCCGGACTGCCCTGGCGCCACCGGGACAACTTCGAGGCGCGCTCGCTGCTGCGCGCGTCGGAGAACGTGAAGACGCCGACGCTCATCATGACCGGCGAGGAGGACTGGCGCACGCCGATGTCCGAGTCCGAGCAGTACTACAAGGCGCTCAAGCTGCAGGGCGTGGAGACCGTGCTCGTCCGGGTTCCGGAGGAGGCGCACGGCATCGTCGGGCGGCCGAGCCATGCGATGTCGAAGATGACGACGCTGCTCGGGTGGTTCGGGAAACACGCGCCGGGAGCGGAGGGGTGAACGGCATGGATCGACGGTGCCATCGTTTTGCGGTCGCAGCGGGCATGGCGGGCCTGCTGCTCTGCACCGGCATCGCCCGGGCAGATTCCCTCGCCCTGACCGGCGGAACGGTCATCGACGGCACTGGCGCGCCGCCGATCGGCAACGCGACCGTGCTGGTCGAAGATGGCCGAATCGCGGCCGTCGGGCGCGACGTTGCCGTCCCGGCGGACGCGCGCACCCTCGACGTGCGGGGCAAGTACCTCATCCCCGGGCTCATGGACGCCAACCTGCACCTGATGATCAACATCCGTCTCGAGACCCTCATCAAGTTCGAGGACCGCTACGACGAGATCGTCCTGGAAGCCGCCCAGATTGCGCTCAAGACCGGGCAGACGACAGTCTTCGACACCTGGGGGCCGCTGGCCGCGCTGAAGGCGGCGCGGGATGCCATCAACGCGGGCGAGGTGTCGGGCAGCCGCATCTATCTCGCGGGGAACATCATCGGGTTCGGCGGCCCGCTGTCGCCCGACTTCCTGGGCGCCGCCGCTCCCTTCCTGACCAAGACGTTCGTCAAGCGCATCAACGAGACCTGGGAGCAGGGCACCGGCCGCGACCTCATGTGGATGACGCCGGACGACGTCCGCGCAGCGGTCGCCGAGTACGCGGGCAAGGGGATGGACTTCCTCAAGTACGGCGCGAGCGGCCACACCGACATGTTCTTCATCCAGTTCTCCCCCCGGGTCCAGCGCGCCATCGTGGAGGAGGCACACAAGGCCGGCATGACCGTGCAGGCGCACACCACCTCGGTCGAGAGCCTCGACATGGCCATCGACGCCGGGGTCGACATCGTCACCCACGGCGACATCTCCGGCCCGCAAGTGCCGATACCGGACGAGACGCTGCGGAAGCTCGTCGACCGGGGCATCCCGGTGTCCGTCCTGCCGATCACGCAGCGGCGCATCGACGAGTACGCGGAGATACACCCGCGCGTCCCCGGGGCGATCTTGGCCCCGTACATGAAGGTGGGCCGCGAGAACCAAAAGGCGATGATCGAGCAGGGCGTGAACATGCTGCTCTCGACGGACGCGGGCGTCGAAAACCCGGTGGTCGCCGCCGAGTCCGAGGGCCCGAACGCGGATCCGCGAACGAAGCTCGGGGAAGGGCATTTCAACGCGCTCGCCGGGCTCGAGGAACTGGGCATGGCTCCGCAGGAAATCCTGCAGTCCGCCACCAGCCACATCGCCAGGGCCTATCGGGTGGACGACCGGTTGGGAACGCTGGAGCCCGGCAAGGCCGCGGACATCGTGGTGCTCGGCAAGGACCCGCTGCGGAGCGCGGCCCACTACCGGGAGATCGAAATGGTCGTCAAGGACGGCGCGGTCGTGGACCTCGACGCGCTGCCGGTCGCGCCCGTGATCAGTTCGATTCCGGCGCCGGAAGCCGCGCCCGGAGAGGACGGCTGATGTCCGCACCGGTCTCGAGACGGACGTTTAAGCGGTGGGCGTTCGGATCGGTAGGACGCGCACTCGGGCGCGGTTCCGGTCGACGACCACCAATGCGCCGGAGGCCAGATCGGCTTCGTGTTGCGTTAGCGTGCTTGCGACCACATCGGCCAGGTGTTCCGGTAGAACATCCTGAGACCGAACCTGCAACACGCTAGGTCCGCCTGCACCGGACAACGCAAGCATCGCGCCAAAGTCCAAATCGTGAGTGAACACCACGTGGTCGTTCTCTCGCGCCCACGCCATGATCGCCTCGTCGGTTGCGCGAGGATCGCCGATATCCGACCAGTGAACGGCCGGCCATCCCAGTCCCCTCAACACGGGCGCCCACTTCGGAGAGAGGTTCACGTCGATCAGCAGGCTGACCGTCATGCCCCCGAGAGCGGTACCTCGCGCTCTTCGAGACGCCACGCCGCGTACGCTAGAGCTGCGTCGATGTCCTCGCGCTCGAGGTAGGGATAGGCGTCGACGATCTCATGGGGCTCACGGCCCGCCGCGAGCAGGCCAAGCACCGTGCCTGCCGTTACCCGAAGTCCGCGGATGCACGCCTTGCCTCCCATCACGTTGGGGTCGATCGTGATTCGCGCCATCATTCCCGCCGTGGTCATGGCGTACTCCGAACCCCGAGCCTGTGGCGGGGAAGCGATAGAGCGAAGTTGGGCCAGTCCCCAGGCGATGTCAAGCACGGCGCCGATTTCGGTCGGTTATGCCTGAGCGCCCGAACGCCGACAATAGCTGCATCGGGCGGCGGGAGGGATGCTCCTTGCCACTTCGACCGGTTGCGCGTGCGCCCGGATCGTGGTCGTGGACGGGTCGATCGACGAGGGAGACCGCTGTAGCGCGAACCTGCTGGCGGACGTCCGGCGATGGATCACCGAAGAGGAGACCCTCATCGAGCTTACGGCGGACGAAAGGCCGGCAGCGGTGATCGTCAATCCGTACCATAACTTCATCGAGCGCAATCTCGACGACATCGTGAAGAGGCTCCAGCGAATGCGAACGCACCTACGGTCCCTGTTGCTGTGGACGGCTGTCCTGGTGGTCTCTGCCTGTTCGGAGGACCAGGAGGCCGAGGCGCCGGCCGCAGAGACGCCCGCGCCCGAGCCGGAGACCGTCCCGTTCGAGAAAGGCCCCTACGAAGTCAGGATCGAGCGCAGCCACTTCGTACCGATGCGCGATGGCGTGCGGCTCTCCACGGACCTCTACTTCCCCGTCGGGGTCGAGGGTGAGCTGCCCGTCATTCTCGAACGGACGCCGTACGACAAGGGCAGCAAGCGCCATGCCGACCCGGACGCGCCCATTTCGATGGCCAATCAGGCCTACTACTACGGGAGCCACGGCTACGTGTTCGCCGTCCAGGACCGGCGCGGCAAGTTCGAATCGGAAGGCGACTACGTGGTCTTGAACGGCGACGTCGAGGACGCCGCCGACACGCTCGACTGGTTCGCCGAACAGCCTTGGTTCAGCGGCAAGACCAGCATGATCGGCTGCTCGATCCCGGGTGCCAACCAGATCAAGGCGGCCCAGACGCTGCATCCGGCGCTGACCTCCATCGTCCCCCAATCCGCGGCCACCGGGCACGGCACTGCTGGCGGCACCATGGCGAAACTCTGGAAGCGCGGCGGAGCCACCAACCTGACCATGGCGCTCTGGGCGCACTTCTCTGGCACGAACCTGTTTTACCGCCCATCCCGCCGGCTCTCGCGGGAAGAGTTCCTGCGGGTGGCCGATTTCTTCGATCCGGCCCCGGATCTTGGCGTCGATCTGCGGTCGATGGCGGAAGACCCGGACCTGTACAACAAGTACTTCGTCGACGCCATGCTGGTGCTGCCTTCGATCGACATCGCAGAGGTCCTCGACTCGCCCCCGTCGGACTGGGAAGACCTCACTCGCGAGCCCATGGATCCCTGGTGGGACGGGGGCGATTACCTGGAGGACGATACCCGGGTCAATGCGGCGGCCCTGCACATCAACTCGTGGCACGACTATGGCGTCAATGAAACGTTCCTGCAGTTCCGGCACTTCAGCGAGAAGGCCGAGACGCAGTACGCGCGCGACAACCAGTTCGTGATCATCTCGCCGCTGGCGCACTGCAACATCGAATCCGTCTCGTCGAGGACGGTTTCGGGCCAGCGGGACATGGGCGACGCCCGCAAGGACATCTGGGGCACGTATCTCCGGTGGTGGGATTACACCCTGAAAGGCGTGGACAATGGTTTCGACGAGGAGCCGAAGATCCAGTACTACGTTCCCGGGCGGAACGCGTGGAAGTCCTCGGATGTGTGGCCCATCGAAGGCACCACGCCGACCCGCTTCTTCCTCGGAAGCACCGGCGAAGCGGGCAGCAGCATGGACTCCGGAAGGATCGTCCTTTCGGCGCCAGACACGACCGGATCCGACACCTACGTCTACGATCCGGCCAATCCGATCATGGAACCGATACGCGCCGTGCACAGCGGCAGCTTCGATCTCTCGGACGTGCAGAAACGCCCGGACGTGCTCGTCTATACGAGCGAACCCCTCGCGGAAGGCATCGAGATCACCGGAAAGATGCGGGCGACGATCCACGTGTCCACGGACGTGCCGGACACGGACCTGTCCGTGAAGCTCTACGACGTCTACCCGGACGGCCGCGCGTTCGCGCTGCAGGAGGGCTACCTGCGGCTACGCTATCGCGAAGGCTATGACAGGATGGTCCTGATGGAGCCCGGCGTGGTCTACCCGATCGAGATCGACATGCTGGTCTACGCCAACTACTTCCAGCCCGGCCACCGCATCCGCGTGGACATCACGAGTTCGAACCTCCCGACCTATGACCGCAACATGAACACGGGAGGGGATACGGTTCGCGAGTCGGAAGGGCGCAAGGCGACGATCACGGTCCATCACGGCGGGGAGTATCCGTCCCATGTGGAGTTGCCGATAGTTCCGACGTAAAGGATCCCCCGCCGGCATGAACCCGGCGAATGGAGAGCAAGCAAGATGTCCATACCCCAGTTTTCGGCCGACACGTCGGCGCGTGAAATTAACGCGGCGTTGGGTGAAGCGGGATGTGCCGTGGTAACCGGAATGATGGATGCCGGGTTGCGGCAGTCCATTACGGACGAGTTGGCGCCACACATGACGAACGCGCGCTTGATCGAAGAGGATGACCCGACCCAGTTCTACCCCGGCCGCACCCGCCGCGTATCCGCCCTCGTAGCGCGCTCTCCCAGCGTGACGGACCGCCTCGTCGCACACCCGTTGAGCCTGCAAGTTTGCGAGACGCAGCTACTGCCGAACTGCGAGTACGGCTACCAGCTACATGTCTCCGCCGCTCTGGACGTAGGCCCCGGCGCACGCGAGCAGGTTCTGCATCGGGAGGAGAATTCGTTCACTTTCTTTCCCCTGCCGCGCCCCAACATCATTGTGGCCAGCATGTGGGCAGTCACGGACTTCCGCGCGGACAACGGCGCGACGCTACTGGTCCCCGGCAGCCACAGGTGGCCAGCCGAGAGAAAGGCTGCACCCGACGAAATCCTAAACGCAGAGATGCCGGCCGGTTCAGTGCTGTTCTGGATGGGTGGAACGTTGCACGGCGCGGGGGCGAACACGTCACGGGACTGGCGCTACGGAGTAATCCTCACCTACTCGCTGGGCTGGGTGCGGCAGGAAGAGAACCAGTACCTGAACGTGCCACGGGAGCGAATGGCGGAGTTAACGCCGGAGGTAAGGCGACTTGTCGGGTTCGACATGTACGCTGGACTTGGATTCCACGAGCGGGCGGTTGTCTGAGATAAACGCGCCGGACTGTGGTCGTTCGATGGATGGAAGGCGTAGCTGGGCAGCGGCCGGCGATAGGCCGCTACGGCTTGTACGCCTCAAGGCGCCCAATGCCCAAACACATACCGCAGCCCCCGCGACCACGCGCGGGGCCCCACCGACATGTGCATCTCGTGCGGCAGATGGTGCACGTCGATCTTCAGGCTTGAGCGTGGGCCGTCGATGTCCGGCGACGGGACGTGGGCGCGGGGTGCGCTTCGGCAACGTGGCGTCTGCACCGGCTACCGCGCATGGGCCGCACCACGACTGCCCTGCCGTTGCTAGAATCGCAACCGACCGCGCCGACGGACAGTCCCGTCCATGCCCTCCAAGACGACCGCAGCCCGCCCGCCGGACGAAGACCGGCACCTCATCGGCATCGACGAGTCCGAACTCTGGTCCATGGCCGACGCGTTGCGCGGCTCGATGGACGCCGCCGAGTACAAGCACGTCGTGCTCGGCCTCATCTTCCTGAAGTACGTCTCCGACGCCTTCGAGGAGCGCCACGCCGCCGTGCTGGCCGAGTGGGGCGAGGAAGCCGCCGAAGACCCGGACGAGTACACCGCCGAGGCCATCTTCTGGGTGCCCCCCGAGGCGCGCTGGGGGCGCTTAAGCGCCCAGGCGCGGCAGCCCACCATCGGCCAAACCGTCGACGACGCCATGACCGGCGTCGAACGGGACAACCCCGCGCTCAAGGACGTCCTGCCGAAGGACTACGCCCGCCCCGCGCTCGACAAGCAGCGCCTCGGACAGCTCATCGACATGGTCGGCAACATCGCGGTCGGCGACGCGCAGGCCCGCGCCAACGACGTGCTCGGGCGCGTCTACGAGTACTTCCTCGGCCAGTTCGCGGGCGCCGAGGGCAAGAAGGGCGGCGAGTTCTACACGCCCCGCTGCGTGGTCCGGCTGCTGGTCGAGATGCTCGAACCGTATTCGGGCCGCGTGTACGACCCCTGCTGCGGCTCGTCCGGCATGTTCGTGCAGTCCGTCGAGTTCATCGAGGCCCATGCGACGGGCAACGGCAACGGCGGCCGGGCGCGGGGCGACATCTCCATCTGGGGGCAGGAGTCGAACTACACGACCTGGCGCCTCGCCCGGATGAACCTCGCCATCCGTGGCATCGAGGGCCAGATCGCCCACGGCGACACCTTCCACGACGACCGCCACCCGGACCTCAAGGCGGACTTCATCCTCGCCAACCCGCCCTTCAACGTGAAGGACTGGGGCGGCGACCGCCTGACGGACGACCAGCGCTGGCGGTACGGCGTCCCGCCGAAGGGAAACGCCAACTTCGCCTGGGTGCAGCACATCGTCCACCATCTCGCCCCGACCGGAACCGCCGGGTTCGTGCTGGCCAACGGATCCATGTCATCGAGTCAATCGGGCGAGGGCGAGATCCGGCGCAACCTCGTCGAGACCGACCTGGTCGACTGCATGGTCGCCCTCCCGGGCCAATTGTTCTACTCGACGCAGATACCGGCATGCCTCTGGTTCCTCGCCCGAGACCGTGACGACGGCAAGCTGCGGGACAGGCGCGGCGAGGTGCTGTTCATCGACGCTCGCGAATTGGGCAGCATGGTTGATCGCACGCATCGCGAGTTGACCGCGGACGACATCGACCGGATCACCGACACGTACCACCGCTGGCGCGGCGAGGCGGACGGATACGAGGATGAGCCGGGGTTCTGCCGGAGCGTGTCCCTTGAGGAAGTCCGCCGGCACGACCATGTTCTCACGCCGGGCCGCTACGTGGGGGCGCCGCCACCGGTAGACGACGGCGAACCGTTCGCCGAGAAAATGCAGCGCCTCGTCGCCGAACTGGGCGAGCAGCAGGAGGAAGGCGCCAAGCTCGACGGCACCATCGCGCGGAATCTTGAGGCGTTGGGTTTCCCGCTAGTGGAGGGAGCACGATGATTGCCGCATTCGAGCGATATGCAGATGAAATGCAGCGTCTCTGCGTACGCTACCAAGTGCAAAGCCTGGAACTCTTCGGCTCCGCATCAACGGGTCGCCATATCGCCGACCAAAGCGACCTCGACTTCGTCGTGGAGTTCAAACCCGAGGCCCTGGCTGAGTATGCCGACGCCTACTTCGGCCTATTGGAGGCACTACAGAACCTCTTTGGTTGCCCAGTGGACCTTGTGGTCCAGTCCGCCATCAAGAACCCCTACTTTCTTGATTCCGTTAAGGCTACGAAGAAACCTCTCTATGAAGCTTGAGGCGAGAAAATACCTTCACGACATCGAACAGGGGGCAACGCTGATAGAGGAGTTCGTGGCCGGTAAGACTGCTGCGGACTACGCAGGAGACGCGATGCTCCGGTCAGCGGTGGAGCGGCAGTTCGAGATCATCGGCGAAGCGGTAGGGCAGTTGGCGAGAACGGACGAAACGACGGTCGAACGGATCAGCGACTACCAGCGAATCATTGCCTTTCGTAACATTCTCATTCATGGCTACGCCAGCGTGGACGACCGTTTGGTATGGAACGTGGTCGAAACGCGCCTGTCAAGCCTCATCGCGGAAGTGCGGCACCTCCTGGCGGGCGGAGAATGACCTACGTCGCCTCCCACGTCGACGAGAGTACTTGGCCCGAGGTGCCATTGGGCAGCCTTGTCACCTTTCACTCCGGCGGAACGCCCTCCAAGGGCAACCCTGCGTTCTGGCGAGGCTCAATCCCCTGGGTGTCCGCGAAGGACATGAAGAGCTTCCGACTGTCAGACACCCAAGATCACATTACGGCTGAAGGCGCGGCAAATGGCACGCGAGTAGTTCCGAGGGGGTCAGTTCTTCTGCTCACACGGGGTATGACTTTGCTCAACTCCGTGCCCGTTTGCCTGCTCGACCGCGACATGGCCTTCAACCAGGACGTCAAAGCGCTTCGGCCGAGTTCACGCATCCTCCCCGACTACCTACCGTACCTCGTTCTTGGAAACGCGGCCCGTTTGAAGAATATGGTTGACCTTGCCGGCCACGGGACAGGAAGGCTCAACAGTGAGGAACTAAAGGCACTCAACGTTCGCGTGCCCCCGATGGGTGATCAAGGAGCCATCGCCCATATCCTCGGCGCGCTGGACGACAAGATCGAGCTGAACCGGCGCATGAACGAGACGCTGGAGGCGATGGCGCGGACGCTGTTCAAGTCGTGGTTCGTGGACTTCGAGCCGGTGCGGGCGAAGATGGCGGGAGGAGATACTGGACTACCGGACCGTATCGTTGATCTGTTCCCCAACGCGTTCGACGACGAACATAAGCCGTCCGATTGGTCATCAGAGACCTTGTATGCGTTGGCCCAAGTGAATCCGGAGTCTTGGTCAAAGGACAACGTCCCCGAACGGGTCGAGTACGTTGATCTCGCCAACACGAAATGGGGCACTATTGAGGGGACACAGTGCTTCACATGGGAGGACGCACCCAGCCGAGCTACGCGCATTTTGAGAAGGGGCGACACCATCGTGGGGATGGTGCGGCCCGGCAACGGCTCTTTCGCATTCATTGGGGCTGATGGGCTCACGGGCAGTACCGGCTTCGCAGTCCTTAGGCCGCACCAACGCCGCGATAGTGCCTTTGTGTTCCTCGCCGCAACCGCACCCGAGAACATCGAGCGTCTCACCCACTTGGCGGATGGCGCGGCCTATCCCGCTGTCAGACCAAAAGTGGTGGGCGCCACACAAGCTGTAGTTCCCGATCACGCCCTGATGCATGTCTTCTCGGACCTGGCCTCCCCTTTCCTGGACCGAATCGAGTCCAACAAGGAGCAGAACGGCACGCTCGCCAAGGTCCGCGACGCGCTCCTCCCTAAACTCATCTCCGGCGAACTCCGCGTCCCCGATGCCGAACGCATCGTCGAGGATGTCGCATGAGCGTCACCGAAGAGGACATTCGCCGGTACCTGCGCCTGGGCGAGGACAGCACTTGTGAGTTCAAGCGGATGGAGTTCAAGGGCAACCAGCCGACGAGCCCGAAACGGGACGATCTCGCGGACGAACTCTGTGCCTTCGCTAACGCTGGCGGCGGCGCGATGCTCTGCGGGGTGACGGACGACCGCAAGCTACAAGGCCTTTCACCGGAACAGTTGGTGGCCGTCAACCGCTTGTTGGTCGAGGCGTGTACCGACGCCGTTGAACCGCCGCTGTGGCTGGAAATCCACCACCGCGAGATCGACGGGAGAGCGCTGGTGGTTGTGGAGGTGCCGCGTAGCGTTGCCGTTCATGAACGATCCGGGCGGGCTTTCACTCGCGTCGGCGCCGGCAAACGTCCGCTGTGCAGGGACGAGCGCCTGCGGCTGGCGCAGGCGCGGGCACAGAGCCGTCTCCAATGGTTCGATGAGCAGACCGTGCCCAATACGGGTTTCGCGACCCTCGGCGAACGTCTTTGGGAACCGCTGCTCAGCACGACCGGAGCGGCGGATCCGCGCCGCGGCCTGAGAAATCTGCGCCTGTTGGCGACGGACGACACCGGGACGGAGCGCGCCACGGTGGCCGGCGTGCTCCTGTGCACGGCCGCCCCGCACGACTGGCTGCCGCAGGCGGCGATCATGGCCACCCACTATCGTGGCCTGGATCGGGCGTCCGGCCAGTTGGACGCACGCGAAATCGCCGGGCCGCTGGCCCTTCAGATCGCGGATGCCGTGCAATTCGTGATCCGCAACATGCGCGTCGCCGCACGCAAGACGCCGGCAAGGGTGGACATCCCGCAGTACCGCACGGCAGCGGTCTTCGAGGCGATCGTCAACGCCGTCGCCCACCGCGACTACTCGATGCGCGCGCGGCGGATCAGGCTGTCCATGTTCCGGGACCGTCTTGAGATCGACTCGCCCGGTCAGCTACCGAACGGCCTGACCGTCGAAGGCATGGCGTCTACCCAAGCGACCCGCAACGAAGTGATCGCCGCAGTGTTCGGGCGTACGCCCGCAGGCGACATGCCGGGCGCCGCGCACCGGGAGAACTTGATGGAGCGCCGGGGGGACGGCGTCTCGATCATTCTGAAGGAGACCCGTGAGGCCACCGGCGCGCTACCGGACTATCAGGTCGCCGGCGGAAATCTGACTTTGACGATCCCGGCCGCCAAACTACAGCTCACCCCGGCCGATTCCACGGTGGCCGTGCACTCGGGCGGTGAACCCTTGTCCGGTGTGGAGGTCCTTGCGCTGTTTCCGAACAACACTTGGCAGCGAGCGGTGACGGACGAGTCCGGCGAAGCGGCGCTCGACCTCTACACGACCAATCTGCCAATGACCGTCTATGCGGCAACGCCGGGATATGCCGCGGGACTCGAGCAAGGATGGCGGCCCGACCGGGGCGGCTTGGTGCTCGAACTCGCGCCCCTGCCGAGTGGTGGCGCGGCGATCTTCCGTCAAGAGAGTGGACAGCTTCCCGGGCTGCGCGGTCGGCTCAACCCCATCCTCGATGACTCCGACCGCACCTATCTGTACGCGGACAACATCGCCATTGAGCAGGGACGGAAGCAGCCCGTGACGTTCCGCGTCGGCAGGCCGCTGCGGCTGACGGATGCCTACGGGGCGGAGTTGGCCGTGACGATCGTCGACATCGTCGGGCGCTCGGCGCTGCTGGAATACAGGCCGTTCGAGCCGTGACCATGAGCCTTCCCGAGGGAGCCCTTGGATGCTGCCGTGCGCCCGCGAGCGAGGCCGTAGGGACTGAAGCCTCGGGTGCGGCCATCGCTGTTCGTGAAGCCACCGACTGCGATGCGCGGGCCGTACGGCTAGACGGTGTGACCGAACCAGATGTCTAGCGTCAGCCATCTGACGGTCTGCGGCTTCAAGTCGATTGCGGCGCTGGAGCGTTTCGAACTCGGTTCGCTCAACGTCCTGATCGGTCCGAACGGTGCCGGCAAGTCGAATCTACTCGACGTGTTCCGCATGATGGGGGCGCTGGCCAATGGGCGCCTTCGGCTATTCGTGGCGAAGGAGGACGGCCCGGACGCGCTGCTCCATCGGGGCCGGAAGCACACGCCCGAGATGGAGATCGAGCTTGGCTTCCCCAATCTCACCTACCGCGTCCGCCTCGCCCCGGTTGGAGAACATTTGGTCCTCGCGCATGAAGAAACCAATCTTGGCTGGGTCGGAAAGGGTCACCACGAGTCGGATCTAACGGTCCCCGAGAAGACGGCGTCTGACCCCTTGGCACGGCTCCTACGGGAGGCCATGTCCGGGTGGCGAGTGTTTCACTTCCATGACACGACCATCGAGGCAGGAATGCGCCAGTCGTGGCCGGCGCGAGACAACGTCCAATTGCACTCCACGGGGAGGAACATTGCGCCGTTCCTCCACCACATCAAGGAACGCCACCCCGATAGCTACCGACAGATTCTTCACACCGTGCGTCTTGCAGCGCCTACATCGAGGACTTCCTCTACCGCGGAGAAGCTAGCGAGCGCTTGGGCCTGGAGTGGCTTGAGAAGATGTCGAACCGGGGATTCTTGGCCCACGTCAGCTCTCCGATGCGACGATTCGCTTGACCTGCCTTGCGACCCTCCTCCTCCAGCCAATACAGATGCAGCCGTCGACGATTCTGATCGATGAGCCCGAATTGGGCCTGCACCCCTTTGCGTTAACGCTGTTGGCCGAGCTACTCGAAGCGGCGTCGGCATCTCGTCAAGTCGTGGTGTCCACCCAGTCCGTCGATCTGCTGAACGAAATGCGGCCTGAGGCCGTCGTCGTGACGGAGCGCAGCGATGGTGCCTCGGTCTTTCGCCGGCTGGATCTGGATCAGCTAGCAGAGTGGCTGGACGACCACTCGCTTGGCGAACTTTGGATGATGAACACCTTCGGGGGAAGGCCCTGACCGTGACCGAGTTGGTCGTTGTGGACGAGGGTCATACCGAAGAGTCCTTCATCGGGGAGCTTGTCGGCCAGTGGCTCCTCCGAATGGAGTCGTTGCGCTCACTTGATCGCGAGCCGGTCCGGTGACCATCGTCACCGAATCCATCGTCGAGGATGCGGCCCTCGACTGGTACCGCGCCCTCGGCTACCACGTGCTCGGTGGCCCGGACATCGGTCCCGATCCACACGCGCTCCGAAAGAGCTATGGCGACGTCGTGCTCGATTCGCCGCTACGCGGCGCGCTCAAGACCTTGAATCCCGCACTCCCGGAAGGCGCGTTGCGGGATGCCCAGCGGAAACTGCTCCGTCCGCAAGGCGCGACGCTTGAGGCCCGCAATCGCGACTTTCACCGCATGCTCGTTGATGGCGTGACCGTCGAGTTCCGTGACGGGGACGGTGCCGTCCGGGGTGCGCAGGCGCACGTCCTGGACTTCGACAATCCGGACGCCAACGACTGGATGGTCGTCAATCAGTTCACGGTTCAGGAGAACCAGCACACGAGACGGCCGGACCTCGTCGTGTTCGTCAACGGACTGCCGCTCGGCGTGATCGAACTGAAGAACCCGACCGACGAGAGCGCAACGGTCTGGACGGCGTGGCAGCAGCTGTAGACGTACAAGTCGGAGCTCCCGGCCATGTTCACCATGAACGCGGTGCTGGTCGTTTCCGACGGTCTCGACGCACGCATCGGCTCACTCACGGCGGGCCGCGAATGGTTCAAGCCTTGGCGGACCATCGCGGGCCAAGAACTCGCGCCCGTGTTCTACCCGGAGCTTCGCGTATTGATTGAGGGCGTGTTCGAGAAGTCGCGTTTCCTCGCGTTGGTCCGCGACTTCATCGTCTTCGAGGACGGCGGCGGTCCTCTGGCGAAAAAGATCGCGGGCTACCATCAGTTCCATGCAGTACAGACCGCCGTCGCCGAGACGCTGCGGGCGGCGGAAATGCAGCGCTCCCAAGAGATGCGTGACGTCCTCGGCCGTTACGAGTCGGGCCGTCCCGGCGGTGACCCCGGCGACCGCCGCATCGGCGTCGTCTGGCACACCCAGGGCGCGGGCAAGAGCCTGACCATGGCGTTCTACGCCGGGCGCATCGCTCGCGAACCTGCAATGAACAACCCGACCATCGTTGTCCTGACGGACCGCAACGACCTCGACGATCAGTTGTTCGGCACCTTCGCGCACTGCAGCGACCTGCTGGGCCAGCCGCCCGTACAAGCGGCGAGTCGTGCGGACCTTCGCGCCAAACTCTCCGTCGCCCAGGGCGGCGTGGTGTTCACCACGATCCAGAAGTTCTTTCCCGAAGCGCCTGCGGCCGGGGAGCGCGAGGGGCTTGCCCCTCGCATGAAAGAGCAGCGCGAGGGGCTCGCCCCTCGCAAGAGACAGAAGGGCGACCGGCACCCACTTCTTTCCCCCCGCCGCAACATCGTGGTGATCGCCGACGAGGCGCACCGCAGCCAATACGATTTCATCGACGGCTACGCCCGGCACATGCGTGACGCGCTACCCAACGCATCGTTCATCGGCTTCACGGGCACGCCCATCGAGCTGCAGGACGCCAACACGCGGGCCGTGTTCGGCGACTACATCAGCGTCTACGACATCCAGCGCGCCGTCGAGGACGGCGCCACGGTGCCCATCTACTACGAAAGCCGCCTCGCGAAGCTGGCGCTGGACGAGGCCGCGCGCCCCAGCATCGACCCGGACTTCGAGGAGGCGACCGAAGGAGAAGAGGTCGAGCGCAAGGAGCGGCTCAAGACGCGATGGGCGCAGCTCGAGGCCATCGTGGGAACCAGGCAACGGCTGCGTCTCGTCGCGGAGGACATCGTCGCCCACTTCGACGACCGCACCGAGGCCATGGAGGGCAAGGCGATGGTCGTGTGCATGAGCCGCCGCATCTGCGTCGAACTCCACGACGAACTCGCCCGCCTGCGCCCCGACTGGCACGAAGACGACGACGCGGGCGGTCGCATCAAGGTGGTGATGACGGGTTCGGCCTCGGACCCGTCGGACTGGCAGCCGCACATCCGCAACAAGGCGCGCCGGGAAGCCCTCGCGAAGCGCTTCCGGGATCCCGCAGACGCCTTCCAGGTCGTACTGGTACGCGACATGTGGCTCACTGGTTTCGACGCCCCGAGCCTGCACACCATGTACGTGGACAAGCCGATGCGCGGCCACGGACTGATGCAGGCCATCGCCCGCGTCAACCGCGTGTTCCGCGACAAGCCCGGCGGGCTGGTCGTCGACTACCTGGGCCTGTCCCACGAACTCAAGCAGGCCCTCGCCACCTACACCGAGAGCGGCGGCACCGGACGGACGGCGGTGGACAAGGGCGAGGCGGTCGCGCTCATGCTGGAGAAGCACGAGGTCTGCATCGCCATGCTGCACGGCTTCGACTTCGGCGCGTGGACCACGGGCACGCCCGCCGAGCGGCTGGGACTATTGCCGGCGGCGCAGGAGCACATCCTCGCGCAGGAGGACGGCAAGGACCGCTTCGTCGCCGCTGTGCGCGACCTTTCCCGCGCCTTCGCCCTCGCGGTGCCCAGCGACGAGGCGACGCGCATCCGGGACGACGTGAGCTTTCTCCAGGCCGTGCAGTCCGTCCTCGTGAAGCGCGCCGCGACCGAAACTAGACCACAGGAGGAACTCGACGCCGCCGTTGGCCGGATCATCTCCCGCGCCGTCGCCCCCGAGGGCGTGCTCGACATTTTCGAGGCGGCGGGACTCGCCAAGCCCGACATCTCGATCCTGTCGGACGAGTTTCTCGCCGAGGTGCGCGGCATGGAGCACCGCAACCTGGCCGTGGAACTGCTCCAGAAGCTTCTCAAGGGAGAGGTGGCCGTCCGTCGCCGCCGCAACGTGGTGCAGGCGCGGTCCTTCGCGGAGATGCTAGACCTCGCCATCCGGCGCTACCAGAATCGGTCGGTCGCTGCGGCCCAGGTCATTGAGGAACTGATCGAACTGGCCCGCGAGATGCGTGAGGCGGGGGCGCGCGGTGAGCAACTGGGGCTTTCGGACGACGAACTCGCGTTCTACGACGCCCTGGAGACCAACGACAGCGCGGTGCGGGTGCTCGGGGACGAGACGCTGTGCGTGATCGCCCGCGAGCTTGTGCGGACGGTGCGGGAGAACGTGACCATCGACTGGACGTTGCGGGAGAACGTTCGGGCGAACCTAAGGCGCTTGGTCAGGCGCATCCTGCGGAAGCATGGGTATCCGCCGGACAAGCAGGAGAGCGCGACGAGGACGGTGATCGAGCAGGCGGAGGTGTTGTCGGCGGGGTGGGCCGTCTGACGCGATGGCGGTTGATGCTCGCTAGACACGAAGAGTAGGGGTCTGCGTACGCCGCGTTGCCTGCCCGACCGTGTGTGGTCGGCCCGCGCGTGTCGGACTTACTGCGAGCCGGGACCGCCCAGGTGTTCGAGCAGCGCAAGCCGTCTGACTCGACACCGAGCGTTGAACATGCGAAGCCACTGCTCCGAAGCTCTGTATGCGACCCGGCCACGCGATACCAGGATGCGCTAGTCGAACCCGGTCGCCTCCAGGGGGAGAGTAGAGGGGGCGCGAGCGTCCGCGATGCTGGGCCTTTGGCTGCGGATGGACGCACTGTGGCCACGCGCTCGCGGCGCTAGAATGCGCGCCCGCGCACAGCGCGGGACCGCGACAGACCCGTCCAGACGTGGACGCCGGAACGCGCGTCCACCCCTTGGACATGACGCCAGGAGAGCCATGCATGACTGACCGTGACATCAACGACCAAGTTGTGAAGCAGCTCACCGCTATTCTCAGCGTATTCAGGACGTATCGATACCCATCGGATCTAGTCGTAAAGTGCATCGCAATCGACCCTATGCGGCCGGGGGAAGTAGAAATGATGCATAGCGGGATGGCACGCCTGCCCGACACCGGCATGGAACAGGCCGCTGCTGTACTGCATGCTGCGGGAATAGACTTCCTGCCGAGTTTGGATGCGGGGTACCAAGACGGCGTACTATCGTGGGCAGAGCCCAAGCGGCCAGACGCGATGGTATGGGCTATGCTCGGCGCAGCACCATGGTTTATTCGATGGTTGCTCAGGACAGGGAGATTTAATCCGTCGGTTCTCCATTGCATCCAAACGGCGGTCGATTGGCAGGAATCCGCCGGAGGTCGTTTCGTGTTTCGAGGGGAAGATGATCTGTACCCTGAGGTCGCGTCGGGCATTGCCAGAAGGTACGAAACATCCGATCCTGACGTCATAGCGTCCATCTCCCAGAGGAGCGTGGCCGATGCGCGGAAATTCGTCGGCCATGATCGGGATGGCGTCGACATCCGTGCAGATGTGCAGCACCTCGGAGGTATGACGAATGACATAGATTTCTCTAGGAACATCTGGGTCGCCATGTACTTTGCCACGGGAGGAGACGAGGGGCACTGCGGACGCGTATGGGCGTTGGACACGACCAAGGCGGGAAGCACCGGGACCCGGATTACCCAACGACCTTCATCAGACACGATATCCGCGACGCGGATGCGGAACCAGAGCGGATTGTTGGTAGAGAACCCGTCCGGCGTCATCCCAAGAGATGCACTGCGGGAAGCGGTGAGGCTGCCGGGGCCGACGAAGGTAAGCATCCGATCTTTTCTCGAGAGCATCGGCATAGGCCACAGCGTTTTATTCCCCGACATACTCGCCCATATGGACGAGGAGAACACGGTGTCTCTTGAAGAGCTCGTCAAGATGTGGCTGGACGCGCTGCGGCAGGGGCGGTCAGACCGAGTTGCGGACGAGTCAGCGCGGCTACTAGGAATGGTAGACGCTGATAACCCACATCCGGATAGAGTCGCATGCGGAGCGTACTGTGGGTCGCTCGCTGCGGCAATGGAGGGCGACATCCCGGGGTCTCGTCGTCTTATGCAACGGGCGGTGGATGTGCTTGGCAGATCGAAGCGCTTACCGTCTGTGATGAGGTATAACAGGAAGGTTGTACGGGCTGGTGGGTCGCCAAACCACATGAAGGAGAGGTTACAGCTGCTGCCGTTTGAAGAGCTATGGTGTTTGCGCTTGGGTGGGTATTCGTCCAAATCAGTGCCGAGCACTGAGGATGCTTCGGCAGTATGGCGGAAACAGGAGTCTCTACAGACGGGCACTGGTCGTCAAGCCAAACCCGGATGGATCAGTACCAGAGAAACAGCCGAGTCTCTAGCGATTGGTGGAGGCGCGGTCAGGCTGGGCGACATTCGGCCCGGTACCGCCGGAGTTATAGATGTAACTAGACCTCGATGACACGGACGGTACGGGACGGTGGCCCAAAGGCGGCGTCATTCGATGTTCTGTCGCGTCTTCGGCGACGAGACGAAGGTGGCGGCCTAGCCGGTGAAGCGAGTTCTCTCAATGGGCCTTGATTGGGCCGGTCGCCTGAGCGTCACTCGACGGATGCACGAACACTCAAGGCGCCCAACGCCCAAACACATACCGCAACCCCCGCGACCATGCACCAGGCCCCACTGACATATGCGTCTCGTGCGGCATGTTGTGCACGTCGATCTTCAGGCTCGAATACTCGCGCGACTTCAGCTTCCCGACGAATTCGGGCGTGATCGCCGCCATGCGGGGCCAGCCATACTTCTCGTAGGCGTCGTATAGCTCCTGCACGCCCGACGGCGGGATGCCTGGCGGAGGATTGGCGCGCCAGTCCTCCACCACCGCCTTGAGTTGGTCGAACACCTCCAGCTCGCCGGCCGTGACGAAAACGGTGGCGTCGATGTCGCGGCTTTGGGCCGCGAGCGCTTCTTCCCACTGCCACACTTCCTCCTGGTTCCACCAGATGGACGGGCTGATGACGACGTAGCGCTGGAAGCTCTCGGGCTCGGTCAGCAGCGTCCAGGCGAGGAACAGCCCGGCGAGGGAGGCACCGCCGATGGTGGCGTCGTCGGGGTCCACGGGGTATGCGGCTTCGATGGCGGGCTTGATCTCTTCGCGGAGGAACTTCAGGAAGGCTGGGCCGCCTCCCGGCGTCACCGGTTCCGCGCCGGCCGCCCACTGGCGTGTCATGTCTTCGAGGACCCCGCCCTTGGTCGGAGAGAGGTCGCGGTAGCGCTTGCTCAAGGCCCCGGCGAGACCATGGTCCACGGCGTAACCGATGCCGACGACGAACGCGGCCGGAATCTCGCCGGTGAACGCGAGCAGCCGCACCATCTCCATGACCGAGCCGAAAATGCCGTTGGCGTCCAGCGCATAGATGACCGCGTACTTCTTCCCGGGCTCCACGAACGTGGGCGAGGCCACGAAAATCCGGAATTTCTCGTCGATGGCGGCGGAGTAGTAGTCGACGAACTCGGCGCCGTGCAACCCGGTCATCGGAGTCATCGGGCCGAGCTTGCCTGCTGCTTGCGACGTCGCCGCCAGGGCGCCGAGCAGGAGCGCCGCGACCGCCGGACCGAGCTTGCCCATCCGCTTCATATCGAACCTCGCACCGTTCCGCGTTGACGAATCTCAAGGTACAACGCCGCTGACGACCCGCCAAGCCCAAGCCGGGGTTGGGCGACGGGAGCGAAGACGCTCCGGCACGCGTTGCTAGAATCGCCTTCCGACGCGCTGGACGGGAAGCCGTCGCCATGTCCTCCAAACACCCGGCCGCAAACACACCAGCCTACTTCGACTCGAACGGCACGGCGATTCACTACACCGACACGGGCAAGCCCAACGGGCCACCCATGGTCCTGGTACACGGCTTGCTCGTCGATCAGTCGTTGAACTGGGCATCGGCCAGGCGAATCCTCGAGGCCGATTTCCGGGTGATCGCCCTCGACGTGCGCGGGCACGGCCGCAGCGAGGGTCCCCACGATGCCGGTCGCTACGGCCTCGAGATGGCACTCGACGTGATACGCCTGCTCGACCATCTCGACATCGCGCGGGCAACGGTGTTCGGCTACTCGATGGGCGGGATGATCGCCATCTGGCTCGCGGCCAGGTTTCCGGAGCGCCTGCGTGTGGCGGTGATCGGTGGGTACGCGCCCGCGATCCTGCTCGACGATGGGCAACAAGTGGATCCCGACGAACACCCGGTGGGCTTGGCGGCCAAGGAGGCCATTAGGTCGGGTCGAAACATGCCCGACATTCTGGTCGAACAGAACGCCGAGCATGCCCACCTGCCCGTGTACCGTTACGAACCGATCCTCGAGTTCTACGAGGAACTGAGGGAGATTCGGATCGACCCCGTGGCGGTCGGCCACGTTCTGAGATCGCTCCCGGACCTGCGTGTTTCCTACGAGGAACTTGCGGCGGGCAACGTCCCCCTGATTGCGGCGGCCGGAGACCGGGACGCATCGTATCCGGGGATGCTCGAGCTGCGCGCCCACCTCCCCGAGACCATGCTGCTCGTGATACCGAATCTCGGCCACGTGAACGCCTACGGGAGCGACCTGTTCATCGGGGCCGTGGCGGACTCCCTTCTGCGCCCCGGATACGGTGCTCGCTTCCGTCTCGCTTGACGTCATTACTGTTGGCCTGCGGCGTTCTCACCCGAGCGGATTCAGGTCGATACGGCCTGCGTGCGTCTCCTGAGAACGTGCTTGACGGGATGGTGCGCATGGGACAGCGGCGGTTGGTTTCCTGCGGGGCCACGCTGGCCGCTGCACGGGCGGCCCTTGGGCTCACGCTGTTCTGCGTCGTAGCGGTAGCCGCCTGTGCTCCGGCGCCGTCCGACACGGAGGCGCAGCCCCCGGACTCCACGCGCCCGGAGCCCGCCACGTCCGTCGATCTCTCGCCAGAGACCTGGGCCCCCGAGGTCCTGGCCGCGTATCGCGCGGCGATCGCCGACCAGTCGGTCACGAGCCGGTTCTCGGGCCAGTCGCTGGTGGAGGCGTTGGCCGCGGCGGGGACGCCCCTCCAGACAACCGGCGAGACCGGCCTGGTCGCCTCGACCTCGAGCCCGTTCGCCGTGCACGCGGGGCTCGAAACGCTGAAACGTGGCGGCAATGCCATCGATGCCGCGCTGACCGTGGCGCTCACCCAGGTCGCGGATCATCTCGGTGGGGCGACCAGCTATGCGGGGCAGTTGTCGCTGATCCACTACGAGGCCGCCACGGGGATCGCGCATCGTCTGAACGCTGGTTACGCCACGGTGTTGGGCGAAGGCGATCCGATGAGCATCCCCGGTTACGGCACCCCGTCCGGCCGGGCGGTCATGGTGCCCGGCTTCATGGCGGGGATCGAGGCCGCGTCCGAGCGTTTCGGGCGCGTGCCGTTCGGGGAGCTGTTCTCGCCGGCCATTCATCTCGCCGAGGAGGGCGTGCCGATCTCGGGCGCCAGGGCGGCCATGATGCGGCAGCGCGCGCATGTGCTGACGCGCCTTGAGAGCGGCCGGACGCTGTTCCTCGACGCGGAGGGCAAGCTTCCGGACGCCGGCGACCTGTTCCGGCAACCGCGTGTGGCGGGCTTCCTGCGCAAGGTCCGCCGCGAGGGTGCGGCGTACATGTACGAAGGGGACTGGGCCAGCCGCTTCGTACAGTCCGTGCAGGCGGAAGGCGGGCACATGGCCCTGGAAGACTTGGCCCGCTACGAACCGGTATGGGACGAGTTGCCGTCGGCGCGGGTGCGGGGAGTCGACCTTTTCGGCAGCCCCAACCTCGTGGAGAAGCTGCGCCTCGCGGAACTCGCGGACCTGCGTTCGCGCGGGCACTACAGCCAGTCGGTGGACGCGCTCTACTGGCTCATGCAGATCGCGCGGGTGAACAGCGCCATCGGCCCGCACCTCGTGGGCGGCGGACTGCGTCGGGAGGAGGCCGAAGCGCTGCTGCCGTCGCTGGACCTGTCGGACGAGGGCCGTTACGCGCCGGAGATTACCGGACGCCTATGGGCGGCCATGCAGACGCCGGAGTGGGCAGAGGTGCAAGCCCGGTCCGAGGCGGAGCAGGTCCGGCAGGCGGAGATCATCGCCAACCTGATCCGCGACTTCGCGGTGCGCGAACAGGAGGAAGAGGCTAACGAAAACGAGGACGTCGCCCGCCCCGATCACACGGCCGGCATCGCCGTCATTGACGCCGAAGGCAATGTCACCTCGCTCGTGCACTCGGTGACGAGCGCGGTCTGGGGCGAACTGGGCGTGTTCGTGGAGGGCGTCTCCGTGGTCGACCCGGGCGCGTTCGCACAGGCTTCCATCGCGGCGACCGGCCCGGGACGGATTCTCGGGGTCTACGGCGGGAGCGGCATCCCCTCCTGTCCCGCGATCGCCCTCCGCAACGGCCAGCCGCTGCTCGCCTGCGGCAATATCGGCGCGAGTTTCGACGTGGTCGCCCAGCAGGGGCTGGTGAACATGATCGAATACGGGATGAGCCCCGAGGAGGCGGGGGCGCAGCCGATGTTCTACAAGCAGTGGCCACCCGGCCAACCGGTGCGCCAGCTTGTCGGCGGCCAGGGGAACTTCGCCACGGAGTTGCTGGCCGAGGTGCGCGCCCGGGGCATCGACATCGAAGCGACGACCGATCCCGCACGGGTGACCTCGGGCGGCATCTGGGTGGTCGCCGCCCGGGATCCGGAAACGGGCGTGCTAAGCGGGGCCGTCACGGCCGGCATGCGCACCGGGGGCGTCACCGACTATGCCGGGCTCGTGGAAGCCTACTGATCTGGAGCTTAAGACCATGAACGGAAGAGGGAGCATGCCGGCGGCGTTCGGCGTCGCGTTGACTTTGGCGGTCGCGGCACACGCGGTGGCCGAAGACAACCGGCAAGCGGTGTTCGAGCAGTATCTCGGCTTCGCCGCACTGATGCAGGGCGGTTCCATCGAGCCGAATTGGCTCGCCGACGGATCGAGCTTCTGGTTCGCCGACGGTGGCCCGGCGGACCGGGTGATCTGGCGCGTGGATCCGGCCGCCGACGTGGTGCTGCCGCTGTTCGATGTCCCCCGCCTGCGCACCGCCATCGCCGAAGCGATCGGCCACGAACCGCCTTATGCGGGGGTTCCGTTCGAGACCTTCCAGCTGGCCCCCGACGGCGCCACGGCGAGCTTCGCCCTCGAAGGCGGACGGTTCGGCCTGGACATGGCGACGTACAAGGTGGAGGCCCAACCCGCGCGGGCGGCGACACCGGCGACGAACGTGCGGCCGGGCACGTTTCCCCGCCGCGGCTACTTCAGCCTGCCCGTGCCGTCGCCCGAGGTGCGCTCCCCGGACGGCAAGTGGTACGCGACGCTGATCGACGAGAACGTGGCCCTGCGCTCGGCGGCGGACGGGAGCATCCATGCGCTCACCGCGGACGGCACGTTCGATGACGCCTGGGACGTGGAAGGCACGCGCCTCACGCTCGCCGCGGGCGGCACGATCGCCTACGTTCCGTTCACGTCGTGGTCCCCGGATAGCCTGAAGCTCTGGGCGACCCTGACGGACCGTTCGAAGCTCCCGCGCAAGGGGGAGCTCCATTACATGGAGACCCTTGAGCGCATCGTCCCGCGGCCCTTCGCCGTTGCCGGAGGCCACCTCGATCACGTGCGGCCCCACATCCTGCACATCCTGTCGGGGGAGCGGATCGCCGTCGACGTGGATACGGAGGACTACTATTTCGTCCTTCTGGGATGGCTGCCGGACGCGTCGGAGGCGCTGTTCGCGCGGTTCTCCCGGGACTTCAAGACGGTGTACGTCATGGCCGCGCGCGCCGAAGACGGGTCGGTGCGCACGCTGTTCACCGAGACGGCGGAGACGTTCGTGAAGATCCAGCACGACGTCGTCTCCTTCGGCAACGCCGGCTTCACCGCGCTGCCGGACGGGAGCGGTTTCCTCTGGGAATCGACCCGCGACGGCTGGAACCACCTGTATCTCTATCGCAACGATGGACGTCTCGAACGCCAGCTAACCCGGGGGGATTACCCGGTGCTCGAAGTGCAGAAGGTCGATCAGGAGAACGGCTGGGTGTACTTCACGGCCCATGGCGAGCGTCCCCGGGTCTACGACACGCACCTATACCGGGTGGCGCTCCGCGGTGGCGCGGCGCAGCGGCTGACGGAGGACGAGGGCCAGCACGCCGTGCGGTTCTCGCCGTCGCTTTCCTACTTCCTCGATAGCCACTCAAGCCCCGGCCGGGCGCCACGCGTGGACCTGCGCGCCGCCGACGGCTCCCTGGTCCGTACGCTGTCCGAGGCGGACACGTCCGCGCTGGAATCACTCGGCTGGACACCGACGGTCGAGTTCAGCGTCAAGGCGGCGGACGGCGAGACGGATCTCTGGGGCGTGATGCACCGGCCCTACGATTTCGACCCCGGGAAGCGGTATCCGGTGCTGGAGTACCTTTACGCCGGTCCCCAGATCGTCGCCACCGACCGGTCCTTCTCGCTCGGGCTGTCCAAGACCCAGAACCTCCCTCGGGCCATGGCCCAGCTCGGCTACGTGGTGGTCACCCTGGACGGGCGCGGCACGCCGGAGCGCTCGAAGGCGTTCCAGGACGTCATCTACCGGAGCTGGGGCAAGAACGAGATCGCGGACCATGCCGCCGCCATCCGGCAGCTCGGCGAACGGCATCCCTTCATGGACCTTGATCGCGTCGGCATCTGGGGCCATTCCTGGGGTGGCTACTACGCGTTCGCGGCGCTGGCCCAGGCGCCGGACTTGTACCGGGCCGCGGTCTCCAGCGCACCGGGCTACAACCCTTACTCGTCACTCCTGTACGAGCCCTACCTCGACCTCCCGGAGCGGGCCAAGGACGCCTACGAGTTCGCATCCCCCTACCGCCTAGCACCGCGGGTGAAGGGCAGGCTGATGCTCGTCGGCGGCCTCGCGGATTTCGCGACGTTTCCGGAGTTCATGCGCATGAGCCGGGCGCTGATCGACGCCGGCATCGACCACGACCAGGTCGTGCTTCCGGAAGAGGGGCACGGCTACACCGGAGTCGCCGAGGAGTACTTCATTCGCAAGCTCGCCGGCTTCTTTGCGAGAAACGTGATGGAGGCGGGGCGGTAGCCGCTGCGTCTCCTCAAGAACGGATTTGCCAGAGAGGTTCCGGCATGCGACGTCGACAGTTCGTTAGCAGTGCGGCCACGCTGGCCGCGGCACCCGCCATCGCGCTCACCGGCCGGCCCGCCGCTGCGGCTGCCGGGCAGGCCGGGAGTTCGTCCCTCGCGGGCATCGGCGAGCTGCTCTCCGAGCTGATCCCCCAACTCGCCGGGCAACTCGGCTCGCCGGGCTATGTGGCCGGCATCTATCACGATGGGGCGGAGTGGCTGTTCGCCCACGGCGTGCGCAACCTCAACACCGGCGATCCCATGACGACGGACACGGCCTGGCTGCTCGGCTCCATCACCAAGGTGATGACGACGACCCTCCTGCTGAAGTACGTGGAGGCCGGCCGGATCGATCTCGACGCGCCCATCACCCGCTACCTTCCCGACCTCCGTCTCGCCGAGCCGGGCGCTGCGGAGCGCATCCGGGTGCGGCAGCTCGTCAATCACACCAACGGCATCGATGCGGACACCCTCATGCCCGCGAAGGAGTTCGGCCCCAACGCCGTGCAGTCCTACATCGACGCGCTCGCCGGGATCGGCACCCTGTTCGCCCCGGACGAACTGCTCCACTACACGAACCCGGGCTTCACCATTGCTGGGCGGATCATCGAGACCCTCTCCGGCAAGCGTTTCGACCGGACGCTAGAGGAAGAGATCTTCGCGCCCATCGGCATGGACCGATCCGTCACGTCGGCCACCCAGGCGATCCTGCACCGCACCGCGGTCGGTGCCTATCCGGGCCCGGACGGCGAGATGTCCGCGGCGCGGCTGTTCATGCTGCCCGTATCCGCGGCGCCGGCCGGAGCGACGCCCATCACGACCGTCCCGGACCTCATTGCGTTCGGGCGCACGCACCTCGCGGACGGCGTGGCGCCCAACGGAACGCGCGTACTGTCGTCGGAGCTCTGTCGGACCATGCGCACCCCGACATTCGATCTCAAGACACCCAATGCGCCGCCGATAGGCCTCGGCTGGTTCCTGCCGCCCATCGGCGGGACGACGGCGTGGTGGCACGGCGGTGGGTCGCCGGGCGGCACCGCCGGGCTGACCGTGTTTCCGGAGTACGACCTGGTGATCGCGAGTTTCGGCACGGGGCCGGGGTCGAGCCCCATGCACGATCAGTTGGTCAGCACGGTGTTGCAGGAGCATCTGGGGCTGACCGTCGCGCCGCCGTTCACGGAAGCGCCGACCACCCTGCCGATGAGTCACTACGCGGGCGACTACGAGTCCTTCGAGTCACGAGCGGAAGTGCGTGCCGGGAAGGGCGCCGACGAACTCGACGTGACCTCGCACTACCTGCCGGCCAGCGAGGAGCAGCGCGAGGTACTCGAACTCTACGCTGGTTCGAGCGACGCGACGCCGACGGTCGCCTACTCGGCGATTCACGACAACCTGTTCGCCCCGGCGGCGTTGCCCAGGGAGTTCTTCTCGGGGGTCTGGGGACGCATGGCGCTCCTGTCGTTCCACGAGGTCGGGAGCAACCCGAGCCGTCGCTACGCGCATACGCGGTTCAGGGCACTGTTGAAATCCTGATTTCCTTGGAATTGCCTCGCTCATCTCTCGCTCACCCCCCGTCAGCCCGAAACACCTCCCAGAACTTCCCGTTCGGGCGCATCCGACACCGGGACGTATTTTTCGGCCCATTTGGTGCCGCCCGCCGCCGGCGGCCGCAGGGCGATGGCCGTGGTGTTGTCGTTCGCGGCCCCGGCGAGGAGCACCGACTCGACATGGGAGAGGAAGTCCCGGGGGTTCATATCGTGAAATGCCCGGTACCAATCCTCCGGCAGCCGTGCGTCTTGCAGTCCCGGCCCGCGCGTCCAGCCGCCCGGGACGTCCGGGTTCGCGAGAACGTCCAAACCGTCGCTCGCCACCAGGATCAGCCCGCTCGACACGTAGTGGAGCCCGGGGTGCAAGTCGATCTCGGATACGCAGTATTCCGCCGCGATCGACGCGGATCGAAACGGCCCGGCGCTGGCCATCAAGGCGGAGTCCACCCGATTGCCCTCGCCGTGCCGACGGTTCAGACGGGTCGGGAAAATCCTGCCGAACGTGGTACCGGTCCAGATGCCACTGTCGCCCACGCTCAGCCAGCGCATTCCGTGCGGCTCCACCCAGACCGCCGCCAGCGTCGTGGCCATGCCGTCCGCGCCCTCTCCCCGGGCCAGCGCTTCCGCCATGCCATCGAGTGCGCCGCGCAAGCCGTCCAAGAACCGGATCGCCCACCGCATGTTGTCCTCGGGCTCGTCCGGCGGCACGCCGAACCCCTTCTCGAACCCCAGGACGGCGGACATCGACGCAACATCGCCCGCCGGCTCGCCCCCCATGCCGTCGGCAACGACCAGCAGTCGGCCGCGGCCAATACGGACGTGAAGGGCGGCATCCTCCTGCCGCTTTCTGGGGCCTAGAATCTGAAAGGCGGCAACATCGGCCATAGCTGTCGTGGACATCGGTACATTACTCCCGGTGGATGGTTGGCTAGCCCGGTCGAATCCGCACGGTACAGACGACGCGTTTCGCGTCCACCTCGAACTCGGGTTCGGGTTGCCCGTTGTCCCGCAGCGCTCGGCGCGCCAACGGGATGCCCGCTCCGTATCGCTGCACGAGGCCCAGCACGCGCATCGCGTCCGCCAGGTTCGGATTGCGGTAGCTGATCAGACCCGGCCGGCCGAACGTCGCCGGGGTGACGTCGCCGTAGGTGCCGCCCGAACTGACGATCTCGACCCGATCATCGAACCAGGACACCTGCACCGGACTGTTCGACGATTCGTAGGTGCGGTGGAGCAGCGCGTTGCGGGTTAGCTCCTGCAACGCCGTGAGCGCGTAGCTCGTGCGCCGTATCTCCTTGTGCGCCGTCCCGAAGTCCACGGCAACCCGGACGTGGCCGCGCATGGTGCTGTCGAGGTCGCGCACCACTTCCTCCACCGGGCCCTCGAAACGTTGGCTGTCGACCACCGGATCGGCGCGGTCGGTGCCTTGGAAACGCAGGAACTGGACGTAGGCGCCGGGCAGGTGGCGCACCGGGTTCGGGCAGAGCACCAGCAAGCCCGTTGCCGTCGGCACCGGATCATCCACGGTGGCGATCATCTTGGTGGCCGCGAGGCGTTCCTCCATCGTCCGGTCGTTTCGGGCGAGTACGTCGGCGTCGAAGGCGCGGGGCAGATACAGATACTGGAACCTCGGCAGATCGAGGTCGGCGAGGGTGGCGCCGCGCATGGGCCGGGCATCGAACGGCGCGTCGCCGTGGCGGCGCTTCTCGTTGAGGATGCGTTCGTCCTGGGCCGTTGCCAGTGCCCTGCGCGGACCTACGCGGATCCAGATGCGGCCACCGTAGCGTACCGGGGGAGAGTCGGCCGGCTCGACGGTCACGACCGCCACCTCCCGGTTGCCGAGCGCGCACTTGGACACCGTCATCGTTGGCGGCGGCAGGATGTTGCCGTCCGTCTTGCAGTGGGCGAGGCGTTGCAGCAGCGCGTCGTTGACTTCCACCTCGCTGGGTGAGCCGTCGTCGTGCAGGCCGATGAAGATCACGCCGGCCCGGCGGTGGCCGGGCAGATCGTTGGCGAACGCGCAGATGGCCTGACGCACCGTCGCCGGCGCCTGCCCGTCGAAGGTGGCCTTGCGCTCGACGAGATCCGACTCGGTGTCGGCTGCCATCGCCTCCAACTCGGCATCGGTGTAGGCCATCCAGTCGGCTCCGCCCCGGGCGCGTTAGTGGTTGCCTAGCATGCCACGCGAACCTCGGCGTGTGCGTCGCGCCGTTCCACGGCCCAAGCTGCTAGCGCCACCGAAGCCATCGCCCTGAGGGGCGCGGAGTCTTCTTGCGAGGGGCGTGCCCTGTGAGGGCCACCCTCGCGCTCCCCGGCTGAGGGCTCTTTCTTGCGAGGGGAAGCCCCTCGCGCTCCCCCGGCTGAGGGCTCCTGGCCCCAGCCCAAGCCGTTCTAGCATGGCGTTGGGGCGTCACACGTTGGGCTTCGCGCTGACGCACGAAGTCCGACACCCTGCTAGTGTGCCGTCCCGGAAATAAGTAGGCCAATGCGTTCGACCTTGGCGAGGATGGACTCGGCGGTGGCGGTCCACGCGAAGGGGCGGCAGTTCTTGTTGTAGTTGTCGACGAACGCGTTGATGCGCCGCCGCAGTTGCGCGACCGAGGAGAACGACCCGCGGCGGATGGCCTGCTGGGTGATGATGCCGAACCAGCGCTCGACCTGGTTCAGCCAGGAGGCGTAGGTGGGCGTGTAGTGGACGTGGTAGCGCGGCCGCCGCGCCAGCCACGCCCTCACCCTGGCGTGCTTGTGCGTGGCGTAGTTGTCCACCACCAGGTGCACGTCGAGGTCCTCGGGCACGTTCTTGTCGATGTGGCGCAGGAACGCCAGGTAGTCCTGGTGGCGGTGGCGCCGCTTGCATTGCGCGTGCACCTTGCCGGTGGCGATGTCGAGCGCCGCGAACAGCGTCGTCGTGCCGTGCCGGACGTAGCCGTGGCTCACGCCCTGCGCGTGGCCCAGGCCCATCGGCAGCATCGGCTGGTGCCGCTCCAGCGCCTGGACCTGCGACTTCTCGTCCACGCACAGCACCACCGCCTTGTCCGGCGGGTCGAGGTACAGCCCGACGACGTCGCGCACCTTCTCGACGAAGAACGGGTCGTTCGACAGCCGGAACGAGCGCTGGCGGTGCGGCTGCACGCCGAACAGCGCGAACCAGCGCTGCACGGTGCTCTTCGACACCCCCGTGTGCTCCTCCATGGCGCGCACGCTCCACTGCGTCCTGTGCGCCGGCCGCGTCTGCAGCGCCGCGTTGATCACCTCGGCGACGCGCTCGTCGCCGTGCGTGCGCGGCCGGCCCGGGCGCAGTTCGTCGTGCAGGCCCTCGATGCCGAGTTCGGCGTAGCGCGCGCGCCACTTGCCGACGGTGTTCTTGTTCACCTCCAGGCGCCGGGCAATGGCGGCGCCGGACTCGCCGTCCGCGCAGGCGAGCACGATCCGCGCGCGCTGCACCAGTTGGTGCGGCAGCGTGCGCGAGCACGCCAGGGCGGTCAGGTCGGAGCGTTGCTGGTCGTCCAGGACGATGGGGGTCGCGGGAGGTGCCATGGCGTAGTTCCTGCTCGAAAACCGTGCCACCCGATTGTACTACTTATTTATGGGACGACACACTAGCATCCGGTCATGCAACGGCGCCGGCTTCCCATCGGCATCCAGACCTTCCGCGAGGTGCGGGAGGACGACTGCTACTACGTCGACAAGACGCCCCACATCCAGCGCCTGCTCGACGGCGGCAAGCACTACTTCCTGTCGCGGCCGAGGCGCTTCGGCAAGAGCCTGTTCCTCGACACGCTGAAGGAGTTTTTCGAGGGTAGCGAGGAACTGTTCGAGGGTCTGGCCATCCACGGGACGGGCTGGGACTGGTCGATGCGGCATCCGGTGGTGCGCCTGGACTTCTCCTCGGGCAGCTTCGCGAGCGTCGACGATCTCCATGCCGAGGTCGCGGACCAGCTCGACGTGATCGCCGCGGAGGCCGGGATCGAGCTCGCCGGGTGCACGGCACCGATCCGCCTCCGGCAGTTGATTCGCGAACTGCGCGGGCGCACCGGGCAGCGCGTCGTGGTGCTGGTGGACGAATACGACAAACCCATCCTCGACGCGCTGGAGAGTCCGGACGTTGCGCGTGCCAACCGGGACTACCTGCGCGGCCTGTACTCGACCCTGAAGTCCTCAGACGCGCACGTCCGGCTGAGTTTCATCACCGGGGTGAGCAAGTTCTCTAAGGTCAGTGTGTTCTCGGGGTTGAACAACCTCACGGACATCACGCTCGACCCGCAGTTCTCGGACCTTTGTGGCTATACGGAGGCGGATCTGGACGCGGTGTTCACGCCGGAGCTGCCGGGCCTCGACCGGGAGGCGATCCGCGAGTGGTACAACGGCTACTCGTGGCTCGGCGAGGAGAAGGTCTACAACCCGTTCGACATCCTGCTGCTGTTCCGCAACCGGGAGTTCAAGGCGCATTGGTTCGAGACCGGCTCGCCGACGTTCCTGGTGGACACCCTGTTCCGGCGCCGGGTGCGCTCACTGGACCTGGACGGGACGCTCACGAGCGGCGAGCTGCTGTCGACGTTCGACGTGGACGAGATCGCCCCGGAGGCGCTGCTGTTCCAGACCGGCTACCTGACGATCCGGGAGCGGGAGGATCTCGCCGGGGAGTTCCTTTACCGGCTGGGCTACCCGAACCGCGAGGTGCGCCAGAGCCTGAATCGCAGCCTTTTGCGGCGGCTGGGGCAGGACGGCGCCGAGCAAACGGCGAACAGCGTGCGGCTGTACCGGCTGCTGGAGGCCGGCGACGTCCCCGGCATGGAGGCACTGTTCCATGCCTTCTACGCGAGCATCCCCCACCAGTGGTACGCGAACAACGACATCGCCGACTACGAGGGCTTCTACGCGAGCGTGTTCTACTCGTACTTCGCGGGCCTGGGGCTCGACGTGGCGGTCGAGGAGAGCACGAGCCGGGGGCGGCTCGACATGGCGGTGCGCTTCGAGGGCCGCGTGTACGTGTTCGAGTTCAAGGTGGTGGAGCAGGCGGGGGAGGGCACCGCGATGGCGCAGCTCGTGGAGCGCGGGTACGCGGACAAGTACCGCGCGCCCGGGGTGCCCGTGCACTTGGTCGGCGTGGAGTTCAGCAGCGCGTCCCGCAACGTGGTGACGTTCGAGCACGCCGTTGCGTGACGCTTGCTTGGCCAAGGGTGAATCAGGGTTGCCGATACGCCTTGCGAATGGCCACCGGCTCGTTCAGCAACTGCCCCCGCGTGTAGCCGTCGTCCGTGGGCGACGTGGATTCCCTCTGGTGAATCCCGTGCACCACGTCCATGCCGGACGTCACGCGTCCGAAGGCGGCGAAGCCGAGGCCGTCGGGGTTGCGCGTGCCGCCGAAGTCGAGGCTCGGCTGATCGCCGATCACCACGAAGAACGCGCTCCCGCTGGCGCTGCCCGGGTCCGTCCTGCCGAGTGACAACGTACCGTCGAGGTGGCGGATCCCGGTCTGCTCGGTGGTCTCGTGGGAAACCGCCGACAAGGCCTTCGAGGGGTCCGTCACCCCACCCTGGATCACCTCGATCACCGGCGCGCCGTTGTCGTTGTTGCGCCGCACGACGCGGTAGAAGGCGCCGCCGTCGAAGAGCCCCTGGTCGACGTGCGCGAGGAAACTGCCGGCCGATTCGGGCGCCGCCTCGGGATACACGGCCACTTCGAGGTTCCCCGCGTCCGTTTCCAGCGTGACCCCAACCGCCAGGCCCCACTCGTCCTCGGCTGGGTCCGCGCCTCCGGGCGCCTCGGGTTGTGCCATCGCAGCCATCTGAATCGTCTTGGCCTTCTCCAACATGTAGTCCGAGGAGGACTTGGCGCTGAAGCCGGGCGGCGGCTCCTGTCCTGCGAGATGCCGCACGAAGTAGTCCCACATGCGCACCATCGCGTAACCCGGCAGGGCATGGCCCGCCTGGGGCATGAGTACCAGGTCGAACACCTTGTTGGCGTCCATCAGGGCCTGGGTGAGCTGGAAGAGGCCGCCCGGGTGCACGCCGAAGTCCAGCATGCCATGGATGAACAACAGCTTGCCCTCGAGGTTCGCGGCGTGCGTGAGGTTCGCCTGCTCGAGGTAGTTGTCGCCGGCCAGAAGCCCCTGGTAGCGCTCGCCCCAACTGTGCCAGAAGAGCCGCTGGTCGTGGTTGCCGGCGATGGAGACGCCGACCTTGAAGAACTCCGGGAACTTGAGCATCCCCCGCGCCGCCATGTAGCCACCGCCGGAGACGCCGGTGATGCCGACGCGCTCCGCGTCCAGGTACGGGAACCGCTCGGCAAGCTGCCGAATCCCGGCCATGTGGTCTTCCAGGTTGCTCGCGGTCTGCAGCCGGCCGTAGGACGCCTCGTGGAAGGCGCGCGAGCGTTCCGTCGTGCCGCGCCCGTCCAGGATGACCACGACGAACCCGAGTTCCGCCAGGGAGGTGGCCGAATCGAGGCTCAGGGAGCCCGCGGAGCCGAAACCCGACTTGGGTACGTTCGCGACCTGCGGCCCGCCGTAGATGTAATCGATCACCGGATACGACCGGTCGTCGTCGAAATCGCTGGGCTTGACCATCACGCCGCGAATCTCCGTCTCGCCGTCGGCGGCGGTGACGGAGAATGGCTCCGGCCAGGGCCGCTCCCCGGGCAGGGAGTGCGGCGTTGCCTCTTCGATGACCATGCGCTCTTCGCCGTCCGCCGACACGAGCGCGGTGACGTTCGGCCGGTCCGGGCGCTGGCGGGTCTCCACGTAGTAGGCGCCGTCGGGTGACAGCCCGGAGACCGCGCCCGGATCCTGACCGAAGACGGTGAGGATCAGCAGCGAAAAGTCCCCCTGCGAGAGCACGAGGCGGTCGTCGTCGCCGGAACTGAGCAAGGTGAGTTCGGTCGTGTCCAGATTTACACGGGCCACCTCGCGAGAGTAGGGGTTGGCGTCCGGCCGACGTCCGCCGATGGTCAGGAAGAGTTCGCGCCCTTCCCGGTCCACCCCGAGGACGTCCCGCACGAGCCAGTCGCCGGCCGTCAGCGCGCGTTTCTCCTCGCCGGTCGCCGCGTCGTGCAGGTACAGGTGTCCCCACCCCGACTTCTCCGAGTACCAGGCGAACTCGCCGCTCTCGGGCAGGGGCACGATGAAGGTCGGCATGTACACGTTGGAGCCGAGTTCCAGGTAGGTGTCGGTGGTCTCCCGGAACACCACGCGGGTGAGCCCCGAGTCGCGCGGCGCGGTCACCACGCGGGCTTCCCGCTCGCCGCGCAGGATGTCGACGAAGTAGACCGCTGCGGAGTCTGCGGACCACCAGGCCCGGTTGCCTCCGAAGGGGGTGTCGTTCATCCGCGTGGCGGCAAGGTCCGCGTAGTGAATGGGCGTCTGCTTGCCGGTGTCCGTGTCGATGATCGTCATGCGGAACCGCGTGACGTGCTCGTCCCCGGGCAACGCCTGGCGGTAGTCGATCACCCTGGGCCGGATGCTGCCGTCGGCGGGCGCGAAATCGATCACCGGCAAGGACTTCACCTGCCGGTCGTCGGTCTGCGCGGTGAACACGTAGCGCGAGTCCGGCGACCAGACCGCTTCCGGCTTGATCGCGGGGCGGCCAGTGGCGTTGGGAGTTGCCCCATAGGCGTAGAACGGCGCGCCGTCGGTGGTGAGTTGCTTCTCCTCGCCGGAAGCGACGTGCTTGAGCCAGAGATTGTGGCCCTTCGAATAGACCGCGCGGGACCCGTCGGGAGACACCAGCCAGGACGGGTCGTTGGGATTGGCGTCCAGTTCCGTGAGCTCGCCGTCCCCGAAGCGAAAGAACCGCCCGGCGTTCGTGAAGGTCACGGCAGCGGGTTCTATCTCGACGCCGACGATGGGCAGTGCGGAGGCGTCCATCTCCTGGCCGGTGTCCTCGGCGAGGGCTGCCGCGAGGGCATCGTGGTCGAAGGCCGGCCGCTTCTCGCCGCGCCGCGCATCCACCAGGGTGTACTCCTTCCCCTCGGGCGTTTCGCGCTCGTACCAGAAGGTGGACCCGTCGATCCATCGCGGATGGACGGCCTGGTTGAGCACCCACCGGTCCTGGAGGTGCGCCTGGGCGGCGGCCGCCCGCTCGTAGGCCGGCCACAGGGGATGGGTGGACTCCCCCTCCGCGGCGAAAACGCCCGCACTCGACAGGAGCAGGACCGCGAGGAGGGGAGCGAACCGGAGACGGTCGCAGGGGTTGATCGCGTTCATTTGGCCTCCAGCAGGTACCACTCGCGTTGGATGTCGGTCAGTCGGAGAGTTCCCGGCGCCAGCCGCGCGCGGCGGAATCGGTGGTCAGGAAGGCCAAGGCGACCGTCATCCGTCAACCTGTTCCAATCGGACGGATGGGCCGTCAGGTACCGGCGAACATCCGGTCGCTGTAGATTCTTCGCTCACTGGCAATCAGCTCCAGGCGGTAGGCATCCGGATGACGCGGATTGTAGACGACGTTGCTCTCCAGCCCGCCTGGCACGGCTGCACTTGGCACCAAAAGCAAGGCGGCTTTCGCCTCTGCCAGCCAACGCGTACCCAATCGCTGCGTCTCCCAGCGATACGGACACGCATCCCAATTGTCCGGTAGTTGGTCGACCTGCCATGTCTCGGTGGGAACGTCAGCGGGCAACTGGTACGTCCCGAGAAGATAGTCTTCGGGGAGCGCGCTCGGAATGGCGATGTAGTTAGCCATTTCCAGCATCGCGACGGAAGGCGACGAACCGAAAAAGAGCACCGGAGCGCCCGGCAGGTTCCAGCGACCGCCTCTGCGATAGCTTCCGCCCAGCCCGCGGTAGTCCGCAAGGTGGCGTTCGGGACAGATCCGATAGATGCGGATCAAGGCTGAATCAGGAGAAATCGCCGTACTCGATCTTCTCGAGCGCTTCGGTGACGAAGGCTCGTCCCTCGAAGGTGTCGAGCAACTCGGCCGGACGCCGGTGCCCGAGGGCCGGAACCTCGGCATCGAGCCATGCCTGAACCTTGCCCAAGGCACCGAACACCCGCCCGGCATAGTCGAACAGCCGCAGAGTGTCCAGCAAGCCCTCCGACTGCGCCGGGGTCAGGGACTCACGGCGATAGCACCTGCTCAGGTTCGCCGGGGAGGTATGCAGCACCTTCGCGAAGAGTTCGCGATGGCCGAACGTGGCGACGGCATCCCGCGCCACCTCGCCCCGAACTCCCTCGCGCGCCACGCGGATATAGGACGCCCGGTCGCGAAAGAGGTCCGTCTCGAGCCGAATGCACTCCATCATCGAAACCGCCTGCATGTCGGGATGTTGGGCTGCCACTTCCGGCTCCACGATGTCCAATCGACACTCTATCATCAAAATCGCACGTCTGCCACGTCATATTGAGCCGGCGGCTACCATCGCGGGATCCTCAACTGCGACAAGTGGCCTGTGCTCTACGTGTGCGGTGCCGATCACGCAGTTCCCGTGAGACGCCTGCTCACGCGCATTGGGGTTCGGGCAAGGATTGTGCATCGGGACTTCGATCCCGATGTGTAGTCAGGGGCTTGTGTGCGGTTAGTCGGGGACCGATGTTCGGAACCCGGGGTGCGACTGCACGGCGGTGTACGAGAGGCCGGGAGAAAGAGAACTGGACTGAAGGAGGCGGCCACCGCCAACATGCAAATCAGGGTCGCGCACGGCGAGTCGTGGCGCCAAACGGCGCAGGTGCCGAGCACCCTGCACTAAACGCGGCGTGCGCTCGGTTCCTCAACCGGGCCTACGTCCCAACGGTCCCTGCCCGTGCGTCCGCTTATACTGCCCAGCGATGCGCAAACCTGTGATCGGCGTTACCTGCATGCGCCGCGAGATGGAACTGATGTCGAGCGGGATGGAAGTCTATTTCCTCGACTGCAGTTATGCGCAGCGCGTTCGCGCGGCCGGAGGCGTGCCGGTGCTTCTGCCGCAGCTCGGAATCGAGGAGGCGCTCGTCGCCGCACGGAGCATCGACGGCCTGATCGTCAGCGGCGGCGACGACGTACACCCCGGGGCCTATGGGGCGGATGACGAGGGTGTCTCTCTCGAGACGGACCTCGAGGCCGACCTCGGCGAGATCGAACTCCTGAAGCAGGCCGTCGCCCGTAGGGTTCCGGTGCTCGGCATCTGCCGCGGCGTGCAGATTCTCAACGTGGCCTTCGGCGGGACGCTGCACCAGGACATGCTCGGCGACAGCGACTGTCACCCGCGGCGTCCCGAGGTGCTCGCGGACGTGCTCGCGCAAAGGCACGATCTCGAGGTGGCGCCGAACAGCAGGCTCGCGAGGATCCTGGGGTCCGGATCACGCCGGGTGAATTCCACCCATCACCAGGCAGTCAGCGAATTGGCGCCAGGGTTCTCGCCGGTTGCCTGGGCGCCGGACGGCGTCGTGGAGGCGATCGAATCCGAAGGGCCGGGTTACGTGGTCGCGGTGCAATGGCATCCGGAGAAGCTGCCGCCACCCCAGGACCAGGAACTGTTTGACGACCTGGTGCGGGCGGCGGGAGAGGGGACTGCGCTTTCTACGCAGTCGCGTCCAGATTGATGGTTTTCGCGGTGTAGGTCACCGGGAGCGGCCCCATGCCGTTCCAGCCCACTTCGCCGACGACCTGGTAGTCCGGCAGGTGGCGCAGCACCTCCTCGACGGCGACCCTGACTTCCAGCCGTGCCAGGTGCGTGCCAAGGCAGCGGTGCTTGCCTACGCCGAACGCCACGTGCACGTTGGGTTTGCGGCCGAGCACGAACCGGTCGGGTTCGGGGAACTTCGCCTCGTCGCGGTCGGCCGAAGCGAACAGCATCATCACCCGTTCGCCGGCGGCGATGGCCTGGCCGTCGATTTCGGTGTCCCGGGTGGCCGTGCGGGCGATTCCCCACACCGGCGAGTAGAGGCGCAGCACCTCCTCCACCGCGTCGGCGATGCGGGCGGGCTCGCGGATCAGTCGCTCCCGAAGGCTGTCGCTGGCGCTGATCTGCAGCAGCAGGTTGCGGATGGTGAAGGCGGTGTTGTCGAGGCCCGCGATCAGCAGGAACCAGCAGAAGTCCATGATCTCCCGGTCGCCGAGGGGCTTGCCGTCGACTTCCGCCGCCAGCAGCGTGCTGATGAAATCGGACCCGGGACGCGCGCGCCGCCGCGGAATGATCTCGTCGAAGAAGGCCACGATGTTGTCGGAGGCGCGTCGCGCGGATTCCGCATCCCGGCGTTCGTAGACGATCTCCTCCGTCCAGGCCTGGAGATCGCGCAACCGTGCCTCGTCGCCCTCGATGTCGAGCAGCCGGCAGATGACGTTGGTGGGCAGCAGCTTGGCATAGCGCTCGCTGAAGTCGGCCGCGCCGGCTTCCGAGATCTCCCTGAGCAGCCGGCGGGCGCAGTGGCGCAGCATGGGCTCGCGTGCCGCGACGGCGTCGCGGGAGAGTTCCCGGGCCAGGATGCTGCGCAGGGCGGTGTGCTCGGGCGGGTCCGACTCCATGGGCAGCGCCCGGCCGTCGTACTCCATGGGCGGTATGGCGATGCCCTTCGAGGAGCAGAAGGTCTCCGGGTCCAGTGCGACCCGGAAGACATCTTCGTAACGGGACACGGCCCAGAAACCGTCGAAGGCATCGACCCAACCAATGGGACACTCGCGGCGAAACCGCTCGTACACCGGAAAGGGATCCATGCGGAACGCCGGGTCGTACGGTTGCCAGTCCGCGGTCACCGGGCATTTCGGGGCGTTGCTCATGAGCCCGATCAGGCGACGTAGCTGCCGGTGCGCAGCACGGGGGTGCGTCCGCCCCCGGCATCGATCAGGTCCGCCGAGACGGTGATCGAGCAGTCCCGCGCGTACGGATTGTCGATGTGCAGCACGGTGCTCTCGTCGATGAAATGGGCGGGCCCCACGGTGCCGCCGAGAAAGTCGCTGCGGCCGAAGCCCCAGTGGAAACCGGCCTTCTCGTCCTCGATGTAGAGCCCCGAGACCCGTGCGCCCGGATTGCAGCCGAAGGCGATCTCGCCCACGTTGCCGCGTATCGGGTCCACGTCGAAGATCCGCCGGTAGAAGTCCCTTGCCGGTGCTTCGCCTTCCACCGCCACCACCCGGTTCGCCTCCACCCGGAACAGGGCCACGGAACCGTCCTCCGCCGCTACTGGAATGGTGCCCTCGGTGCGCGGCTCGTCGCCCGGAATCTCGCCTTCGTAGGGGGTGATCCAGACCTCCCCGCTCGGCAGGTTGATGAGGGGCATGCCCACCTTGTCGCGGCGCAGGTAGCCGTTGTCGACGCCGGCGCCGCGATGCCGCAGATCGAATCGGCAGCGGTCGCCGGTGGTGAACGCGACCTCGGCGGCGACCGCGTTGTCGACCAGTGCCTGCAGCCTGGCGCAACGCTCCCGCAAGGCTTCGTAGTCTATGGCGAGGCAAGCGTCTTCCATGTCCTTGCGCAACAGGGGGGCGCTGGCGGCCCGGAAACGGGCGGCGCCCGGCCGCCGCAGCGACGCCATGGCGAGCCCCGACGTCATGGACACCTCGTTCATGCCGATGGCGAGGCTCACCTGGTCGAGGAGGTCGTTGATGCCGACGTCTCGGCCGTCGAGCCGGCCGCTTTCGGGGAAGGGGGCGTGGTGCCCGGCCGCGGCGGCGTGCCGCAGGATCGGCAGCACCTCGAAGCCCCGTTCCTCGCCGAGTTCGGCGAATGCGGTTTGCCAATCCTCGGCGAGGGCGTAACGGGCTTCCCAGTCCGGGTTCATCGGAGTCCGCCCGGTCGGCTCGTCCACGAGGATGAGGACACGCTCCCCCGGCTCCGGCGCGAACACCTCGTCAATGAAGCCGCGCAGTTCGAATTGCCCAGGATTCATGGGTACGGTCGCAGTCGCTCTGTGGTGGTTGTACTGTATCGGCTATCCATCGCAAGGGACGGGAGGCTCGGTGACCGGCGGACAAGACACTTTAAGGCAATTCATCCGGGAGCATAAGCTCGACGCCGTGTCGGTGACGGTGCCCGACCTGCACGGCATCGCGCGGGGCAAGAAAGTGCCGGCCCGGCGCATCCTGGAGGGCGACGGTTCGCCCATGCGGATGTCCAACCTGATGGTCATGCTCGATTACGCCGGCATACCCCATCCGCCGCCGGAAAACGACGACCGCTGGTGGCCCTCCTGGAGCGAGGGCTATGCCGACACCAGGATGGTGGTGGACCCCACCACGGCCCGGGTGGTGCCCTGGCAGCCCGGTACCGGGCTGGTGGTCGGTGATTTCGAGCACGTGGACGGGCGGGGCATCCTGGAATACCTGCCCCGCGCCACCCTCACGCGCCTGGTCCAGCGCCTGGCCGACCTGGGTCTCGAGAGCCGCGCGGCCATCGAGATGGAGTTCATGCTCTTCGACGAGACGCACCGCTCGGTGGCCGAGAAGGGCTATCGGGACCTCGTACCCCTCTGGCGCACCCCCCAGGCATACCGCTTGACGACCCTGGGCGTCCACGACGAACTGCTCTCGGGGATGAGCCGGGCGCTGGAGGGATTCGGGCTGCCGGTGGAAACCTGGAACGTCGAAGGCGGCCCCGGCCAGGTGGAGATCAACCTGGCGCCCGGCCCGGCCCTTCCGGCGGCGGACCATGGGTTCCTGTTCAAGCACGCCGTCAAGGAACTAGCGGTCGGGCGGGATGTCTACGCCAGCTTCATATCGAAGCTGACCCCGGACGGTTTCGGCAACGGCACCCACCTCAACTTCTCGCTGTGGCGTGACGGTGAAAACGCCTTCCATTCGCCGGATGCGGAAACTGGGATGTCGAGCCTGATGCGGCATTTCGTGGCCGGCGTGGTGCGCACCCTGCCGGAGTTCACGCTGATGTATGCGCCCACCGTCAATGCCTACCGCCGCTTCGTGCCGTACTTTTCCACCGGCATGATGTTGTCCTGGGGATTCGACAACAAGTCGAACGCCATTCGTTGCGTCACCGAGAGCCCGTCGCTGACCCGCGTCGAGCAACGCACCGCCGGCGGCGACGTGAATCCCTACCTGCTCCTCGCGGCCTGCATCGGGGCGGGCCTGCACGGCATCGAGGACGAACTCGAACCTCCGCCGCCGACCGAGTCGGATGCGTACGCCGATGCCTCGCTGGGCCGCGTGCCCGCGACCATCGACGAAGCCGTGGAACTGTTCGAGCGCAGCGAGGTCGTGAACGCCGTTCTGGGAGAGGACTTCGTGCGCTTCTACGCGCACAGCCGCCGCATCGAGTCCCAGTGCCATGCCTCGGCCATGGAAGGCCTCGACGACGAGGGCGTGTCGGACTGGGAACTGGCCCGTTACCTGGAGATGGCATAGCGCCCCGAACGCTAAGCCCGCTCAATACCCGACCGGCCGGCTGTCGTTCGCCGGCGTCAGCGCCCAGACCATCGAGACGCCGCCGCTGCGCTTGCCGGTGTCGGGGTCGATCATGGCCCCGGACCAGCCGCCCTGGAGCACGTCGTCCTCGTAGAGGTTCGCGCCCATGGCGTTCGCGGCCGCCACCAATTCGGGATCGAACCTGCCTTCGACGATGCTGGTGCGCTCGGTGAGGCCGGTCGAGGTGAACTCCGGAGAACCGAACGCCGGCGCGCTCGCCGCTTCCTCGGGGCTGTAGCCGAAGTCCAGGATGGAGTGCAGGGCCTGGATGGTCTTCTGGTGCAGGCCCATGCCGATCGAGCCGAAGGCGAGCAAGGGTGTGCCGTCGCGCATCACGATGCCGGGATTGGTGGGATCGGGCAGCCGGACGCCCGGGCCGGCGGCGGCGATCTGCGCCTGCTGGTGCGCGCCGGAGTCGGGGATGGAGATGCCGTCGACGAAGATGCCGGTCATGCCCCAGCTCACGGTGTTGATGGAGTGCACCATGCCGAGCATGTTGCCCCACTGGTCGACGGTGGCGATGGTGTCGGAGTGCACCGGCACGGGTTGCCGGGGACGCGCGAAAGGGATGTCGCCGGCCTGCAGCGCCGCCCAGAGGGCGCGGCCGTGCGCCTTGCCGAGCCGCCCTTCGAGGGACATGTCCACGCCGGGCACCTCGTCGGCGAGATGCGGGAACAGGTAGCCGACCATGGACAGCCGCGTGAGCTGCGTCAGCCAGAACAGGGCTTCCGGCGATTCGGTGTAGTGCCCCATGGACTTGATGTCCGCGGCTTCGAGGACGTTCAGCGCCTCGGTGGTGTTGACGCCGCCGGTGGCCGGAAGTCCGTGGGAGAAGACCCGGTGCCGGGCGTAGTCGGCCACCACGGGGTCGCTCCAGAGGACTTCGTAGGCCGCGAGGTCGTCCATCGTCATCCGGCCACCTTCCTCGCGCACCGCCGCGACCAGCCTCTCGGCCCACTCGCCGGTATAGAGGTAGTCGACGTTGCCGTCGGCGGCGACCCGGCGCAGCGTCGCCGCGAGCGCCGGCTGGCGGAAGGTGTCGTCGAGTTCGTACAGGGCCCCGTCTTCGCGTGAGAAAACCGCCAGGGTCTCCGGCCGGCGGGAGAGCACGTTGGAACGGAACTGGAGGTTCTGGACCAGGCCGGCGTTGAACGGGATGCCTTCCTCCGCGATGCGTATGGATGCGTCGAACAGGTCCGCGAAAGGGACCTTGCCGAAGCGCGCATGACCCGCTTCCACGCCTTTCATGAATCCGGGCACCAGGGTCGCGCGGCCGGACGGGTGGATCTTCGTGGACAGGATGTCGTCCATGTCCACGCCCGGGATGGTCATCGGGTCGTCCTCGCCGGCCACCGTGTTGTACGAGGCGTTCATGTTGTAGACGGTGTCGGTCTCGGCGTCGTAGTACACGAGGGTCATGATCCCCGCGAAGCTCACCCAGCTCCCGGCGGCGAGAGTCACCTGCGCCATCGCGGTGGCGAGCGCGGCGTCCATCGCCGAGCCGCCCGCCTTCAGGATGTCGACCCCGGCCTGCACGGCGGCGTCGCCGGTGGTGCCGACGACCATGCCCTTGTCGACCTGTCCGGGTTGCTCCTCTTCGTGCGGGGCCTCGTTCGGGGGCGCGCAGGCCGCGAGCAACGCCGCACAAATCAACGCGACGGTCCGTCCGGTGGTGTTGATCATGTCTTCGAGACCCTTCCCATGTGGGCGCAGATGGTAGCCCGGAGAAGGGGAGTCGCGTGCCGTGCCTGTTCTGAGGGGTTGACCGGATTGGTGCGTCCTTTTTTGGGAAGACGAGGCGGCCTCGCGTCGCATGGAGTATCCCGGACATGAAAGCTCTGGACACCATCCGTTCGCGGCGGGACACGCGGCGCACCCCCTGGCTGCCCGCGCTCGCCCTGCCACCGCTGCTTCTGGTTGGAAACGTCGCCCACGGCCAGCAGGCTCTCGAGGAGATTGTCGTCACGGCGCAGAAGCGCGAGGAGAACCTCTACGAGGTGCCGGTGGCGGTGAGCGCCTTCGACGACGAGAGGCTCGAGCAGGCGATCCTCGACGACGTGGCGGACCTCGGCCGCTTCGCCCCGAGCCTGACGGCGAACAACGTCTCGGCGGGCGGCTCGAACATCTTCATGCGCGGCGTCGGCAACGAGATCATCGCCGTGGGCGCCGACTCCAGCGTGGCGATCTACGTCGACGGCGTCTACACGCCGCGGTTCACGACGGCCCTCAACAACTTCGTGGATGTCGAGCGGGTGGAACTGGTCAAGGGGCCGCAGGGGACGCTCTACGGCCGGAACGCCACCGGGGGCGCCATCAACATCGTCACGAAGCAGCCGTCGGCGGAGACGTCGTTCAAGGGCGACGTGGAAGTCAGCAACTTCTCGGGACGCAAGGCGCGGGTTGCCGGAGGCGGGGCGTTCTCCGACACGGTCTTCGGACGCCTGGCCCTGGTCTACAACAACAAGGAGAACTACTCCTACAACCCGGTCTTCCGCGAGCGCCTCGACGTGGAGGACATGTTCGCCGCCAACGCCTCGCTCAAGTGGCAGCCGAGCGACCGCTTCGAGGCGCTGCTGCGTTACGACCAGTTGCAGGACAACGCGCTCGGCGTCGTCTCGACTCGCGTCCTCGCCCCGGGCGCGGGGCACGCCGGCCTCGCCTTCGACCCGGACCCCTTCGTCAACGGTTCCGACTTCCGGGTCAGCGACTCCAGGAACGACATGGACTCGCGCGGCTTCAACGCCAGCCTCACCTGGGATTTCGAGAACTTCCGGATCACCTCGCTCACCGCCTGGAAGCACTTCGAGACGGACCTCGACTACGACGCCGACGGCACCGAGCGGCCGATCCTCTCGGTTGTGCCGGTCTCGCAGGAGGAGTCCAGGACGATCTCGGAGGAGCTGCGCATCGAGTACACCGGCGCCGGCGCGTGGGAGTGGATGGCCGGGTACTTCTATTTCGACGAGGACGCGCGGCAGGACCTGAATCTCGAATTGCTCGGCGGCGTGCTGGCGCTGGTGCCGCTCTCCGACCTGGGCGTCGAGGCCTGGGCGCTGTTCGGCGAGGTCGCCTACAACCCGACCGAGCGGCTGAAGCTGACCGCCGGCCTGCGCTACAGCGACGAGACCAAGGACCACGTGACGATCATGAACGGCGTGATGCTGCCGGACTCGTCCGGCACGGCATCCTGGGACGCGTTCACGCCGAAGCTCACCATCGGCTACGACCTCGGCGAAGCCCTCTTCGTCTACGCCACCGCCAGCCGCGGCTTCAAGAGCGGCGGCTTCAACTCGGTCTCGAACTCCCCGGTGTTCGACCCGGAGTATCTCTGGAACTACGAGGCGGGCCTCAAGGGCACGGCGGCCGACGGCCGCGTGCGCGGCGCCGTAACGGCCTTCATCTACGACTACACCGACATCCAGGTGCGCATCTATCCCGAGGTCACCGGCGCGCCCATCCCCATCGACAACGCGTCCAAGGCGGAGGTCACGGGCGTCGAGATCGAAGGCAGCCTCATACCCTCTCCGAGCTTCCGGCTCGACCTGTCCATCGCCTGGATCGACGGCACGTACGAGGACTACATCACGGCGAACCCCAACGCCGGCAACGCGCTCCAGGATCTCTCCGGCAACCGGATGATCCACTCCCCGAGGCTCAAGGCCAACCTCGGCGCGGAATACGCGTTCGAACTCGGCGGGGCGGGGTCCCTTGCGCTACGCGGCGAGTACATCACCAGCGGCAAGATCTACTTCGACCAGTTCAACGTGGACCAGACGAAGCAGGACAGCTACGAACTCTGGAACGCATACGTCACCTACACCAGTTCCGACGGACGCTGGACGGTGGCCGCCTGGGGCAAGAACCTGGGCGATGAGGTCTACGTGCTGCAGATCTACCCGAGTGGCCTGCTCGGGATGCGCGGGCTGCTAGCGCCGCCCCGGACCTATGGGCTCCGGATCGGGTACAGCATGTGACGGACACCGGATTGGTGGGAAGGAACCGATGAGAAAACGACTGACCGATGTGCGCCATGGGCTGGTCCTGGCCTGGGTGCTTGCCTGCGGGCTGGGCGGCGCGGCCTGGGCGCAGGACGCGGCGGATCCCGCTGCGAGGCCAGCGGAAATCGAGGTTCGCGTGGCCATGCGCGACGGCGCGAGGCTCCTGACGTACGTGAACCTGCCGGCCGGCGAGGGGCCTTTCCCCACGGTGCTCGTGCGCACGCCCTACCTGCTCTCCATCGGGCCGCGCCACAACCCGATCATGGATGCCTACCTCGACGCGGGGTACGCAGTCGTCTGGCAACTCGCGCGCGGCATCGGCGACAACGACGGGCACTACCGGTTCATCGCCGACGACCGCAACGACGGCTACGACTGCATCGCGTGGATCGCCGCACAGCCCTGGAGCGACGGCAACGTCGGCATGGATCACGGCTCGTACAACGCCATGACGCAGTTGCAGGCCGCGAGCACGGCCCCGCCGGCGCTGAAGGCGATCATCCCGTTCGTGCCGTCGTCGCATTTCTTCCGGGAGACGCCGTACTCGGGCGGCATCTTCATGCGCTACCACATGCTGAACTGGCACAAGCTGCTCCGGCTGCGCTCCTTCGAGGAGACCGGCGTCGGCTTCATGGATTCCAGCCGGGTGATCGACGACCCCGAGTGGCAGCGGCTGCTCACGTCGCGCCCGCTCATCGACTCCGCGAACGGCTACCTCGACGGCGACGAACTCGTCCAGTTCCGCAGGTTCCTCACGGAACCGGTCATCGACAGCGACTACTGGCGCGAGACGATGATGATGGACGAGCACTATGCAAACGTGGCCATCCCCGTGCTGCTGGTGAGCGGCAACTTCGACCCGACCACCGGCACCCTGCACGCTTGGCGGGAGCTCGAGGAGAACGCGCCCAACCCACAGCACCGCAAGCTCCTGATCGGACCGTGGAATCACGGCGGCTCCTACGTCGGCATACCGCCGGCCGAGGGGCCGTACGATTTCAACGGCGCGGGTGCCGTCGACATGTCCGCGCTACGCATCGCCTTCTTCGACCGTTATCTGAAGGGGCTGCCCGCTTCGGTACCGCTGCCGCAGCGCGTGCGGGTGTTCGTCACCGGTAGCAACGTCTGGCGGGAATTCGACAGCCTGCCGGTGCCCAGGCTCGCGAAGACGCCGGTGTATCTGGCCAGCGAGGGCGCGGCCAACGGCGCGGGCGGCGACGGTTCGTTGGGGTTCGAGTCCGGTTCGGCTGCCCCGGCCGACGTGACGATCGCCGATCCATCCAACCCGGTGGTGGCGATCACCGACCTGATGACGGGGATCGGTGAGTACTCCGACTCCCATCGGAACGAAGCGGTCCTGGTCTACGACTCGGCGCCGCTGGCGGAGCCACTGACGGTCATCGGTGAAAGCCGGGCCGTGGTCCACGTCTCCATATCGACGCCGGATGCCGACCTCGTCGTGAACCTGCACGAGGTCCATCCCGACGGCCGGGCGATCCGCCTCGGGGCCGGAGGCGGCCTCAGGCTGCGCTACCACGAGGGCTTCGACCGGCAAGTGCGACTCGATCCGGGGAGGATCTACACCGTGGAGATTCCCCTGGCGTACGTCGGGCACACCTTGGCCGCGGGCAACGTGCTACGCGTGACGGTCTCGGGCACCGAGTTCCCGATACTCGATCCCAACCCGAACACCGGCGAGCCGATCGCGACCGCGACGCGGATGCAGACGAGCGAGATCACGATTCATCACGACGCGGAGCGCCCGAGCCGGATCGAGCTGCCGATCCTGGAGCTTTGATCTACGCGCGGTATCAGGAACTCTCAATCGCGCCTTTCCCGTCAGGCCTGGACTTCGAGAAGCTCTGCCCGTAAAGCGGTTCTGCGTCATGGGTTGTGGTCGCCACCCGGCGGAGGTCGTATTCGCACGCGCGTCGAGCTCACGACGATGATCGCCCCAGCGCCCAACGCGTCGCCGTGACGTTCGATCAGATCGCGAAGCGCATCAGCCTGTTCCGCGACGCCCAGCCCGACGAGCCGCACGATGCAGGGATGCGGCAGGCGGCGCAGGAACACCAGTTCCCCGAAGTCCTTGTCCTCGGTGACGAGCACTCGTTCCTCGCCGTGAGCGAGCGCGAGCAGCTCCTCGTCGGACGCCTGACCGTGGCCGTCCCGGGCGGAAAGAACATCGTGGCCGTCATCGACCAACGCCTGCTGCACCGTGCGCGATGCCGCACAGACATCGAGCAGGAACTTCACGAAGCCTTGCGGACGGCGACCCGGTCATGCACATGTTCGCCGGAGAGTGCGCGATGGGCGAACAACAGACAGGCACGGATGTCCTCGGCTTGGAGGTCTGGGTACTCCTCGAGGATGGTCTCAGCAGTATCTCCGGCCGCCAGCATGGCCAGCACGTGCTCCACCGCAATGCGCATGTCGCGGATGATGGGCTTGCCGCCGAAAACGTCACCGCGGACGGTAATGCGACCGAGTAGCTCGGTGTCCGTCATGTTCTTCCCATCGGTTCGCTCCGCCGCGGAAACTGTCGGCCACCTCGCGCCGACAGGTTGCAGACTAGTCCCCCATCGTGCCGTCATCAACACCAACCGCCCGAGCGCTGTGTCCAGTCGGCTTGGTCCGAGATGCCCGGCCGTGACGAGGCTGAACGCAAGGGGACCGTCGCTCGATGGGCGGTCGGCCGACGGGACGCCTGTAGGCATCCCACCGGTGGGCCACAACGAGACGGCTGGGGACGGCGAGGCGGGATTGGCGGTGGTGTAGCCGGTCGGCTACTTTTCGCGCATGCTCGAAGTGCGCAGGTGGATACCATGACCAAGATCGCTACCGCACGCTACGACGTTGCCGAGCACCTGCGCACCCGCGAGGAGATGGCTGCTTACGTGGAGGCGTCCATCGAGGAGTCGGGCCGCGACGCCGCTTTCGTGGCCAAGGCGTTGGGTGATATCGCCCGCGCGCGGGGCATGGCGCAGGTGGCGTCCGACGCCGGGCTGTCACGGGAGAGCCTCTACAAGGCCCTGTCCGGGGAACGCGTCCCTACGTTCGAGACCGTGCTGCGTGTGGTCGGTGCCCTGGGCCTGAAGCTGTGCGCGGAAGCGCTCGACCCGGACGCGGCCGGACCGGGCGTGGCGGCGCGGTGACGGTCGTCTGTGGGTCTTTCCGTTGCGGGATCTACATAATCGCCACCGCCACGCGGATGCAGACCAGCGAGATCAGGATTCATCACGACGCGGAGCACCCGAGCCGCGTCGAGCTGCCGATCCTGGAGCTTTGACGGGCGACGAAGGCCTGCTGGAACGTGCGCGATTGCCGCACTGGCGTCGAGCAGGAACCTCACAAAGCTCCGGGGCTGAGGGCTCCACGGACTTCGTCCCAGTCCAGTACGGGGTCACTGTGGTCCCGAAGTCGTTCGAGGACTACGGACAAGTCGTCAAAGTCCTCCAGGTAGCACTCGATAGCCTGACGGACGATCTCTGCGCGGCTGCGGTTTGATCGGTGGGCGACGGCATCGAGGGCTTTGACGAGCTCGTGGGGCAAGCGGGCAGTGATCTGGCTCACGTGATCGTCCTATGTTCGCTCGTACGCCCGCAGAAAGTCCTCGCGGGTCACTCCCGACTGATTGCAGATCGCGCGTAACGTCGACGACTTCAGACGCGCGTGGTTGGGCATCGTCAACGGGGTGACGCTGCCGTCGTCGTTTCTTCTCCGCATGGCAATGTGGCTGCCCTCGCGCACCACCTAGAAGCCCAACTCGCCCAAGGCGCGAACGACCTTCCGTCGCGGCGCGTCCTTCGGGAAGCGCGCCACGGCCTAGCTGGCCATGCTCGCCTCGGCGACGAAAACCTCCATGATCGGCGAGTCGTCGTCCACCAGGGCCTCCGCACCGAATGTCTCGACGTGGAAGGCGATCGCCGAGCGCACATCGTCGAGCGCCGCCTGATAGCTTTCTCCCTGGCCGACCACCACGCCCTTAACGCCCAGCGGGTAGGCGACGTAGCCATCGGGGTGCTTTTTCGCGATCACCTTGATCTGAGTTTCCATCCGTCATTCCATGGCCGGGCGCACTTGCGCGGTCATCCACACGACATCAACCGGACGTCTCGGAGGGCGGCCAGTCGCCTACGCGAAACGGATCCCGCCCGACGAAACCTAGCGCACGGCCCCTGCGTTTTCCACCAGCGCATCGCGCGGCGAGTTCGGGTAGTTCGCCTGCGTCCGACGCGGCTCCGCAGCCGTTGGCCCGGGCCGGGCGGCGTGGGAGTGAGGGGTCGTGGCAACGCCTGTAGACGCCCCTATGCTTTGGTCGTGCTTGTCGAACCTCTGATTCGCGGGCCCGTTAGGGCTCGCCCGGGCCCTGCTTCGCGAGGATCTCCGCATCCCGCGCGTATTCCTCCTGAATCGCCGCGATTTCCTGCTCGATACGCGGTCGCGGCCACCAGTCGCCGCGCAGCATGACCCCCGCGATCCCGCGGGCGTTGGCGACGTCCTCGATCGGGTTCGCGTCCAGCAACACCAAGTCCGCGCTGCCGCCGGGCACGATGGTCCCGAACTCGCCCACGCGCTCGAAATAACGCGCCGGTTCCGAGGTGGCCGCGGTCAGCGCCTGATGGGGCGTGAGCCCCGACTCGACCAATAGCGCCAGTTCCTGGTGCACGTTGTAGCCGGACGCGGCGGTGTCGGTACCGAGCAGGAGGGGCGCCCCGGCATCGCTCAACGCCTCGACCAGCGCCATGCGCGGCGTGCGGGCGGCCTTCAGCCCGGCGCGGGCCCGAGGCAGGAAGATGTCGTAGAGGTACTCCTGGAAGATGCGCAGCATCGGCGGCGTGTAGCGGGCCTCCTCCTCGTTGAAGACGGTGTGGCGGTCCCATTCGGACTTCACGTTGTCCTGGACGATGAGCGTGGGGCAGTTCCAGGCGTCGTACCGCGTCGTCATTTCGGCGAGCTGCCGGAGCTTCTCCGGCGTGCAGTAGTTCATGCCTTGGTAGACGTCGTCCATGGTCGGCTCGATCCCGGCCTCCGGCCCGGCACAGGCCACGTCGTAGCCGGAGAGGTGTTCGATGGAGCGCATGCCGCGCTGCAGGGCGTACTCGATGTCGATTGGCATCGGCACGTGCCCGATGACCGGCAGACCGACTTCCCCGGCGGCTTCGATGATGGCGTCGAAGACGGGTTGCGGCAGGGTGGAGTAGATCTTGACGAAGTCGTAGCCGGCCGCCGCCGTGTTGAAGACGTAGGTGGCCGCCTCCTCGCCGGTCGCGAAGGGCGTGGTCGCGGCGTGGAGCGGCGGGTCGCCGTCCATGGCGCCGAATGCGGTGAAGATGCGCGGACCGATCGCCTCCCCGCGCGCGATCCGCTCGCGAACCGCGAGGTTGGCGGGGCCGCCCGCGGTGTCGCGCAGGGTGGTGACGCCGAACATCACGTACTGCCGCAACTGTTGGGACTGAACGCGGTGGGCCATTTCCCGTATCTCCGCGTCCATGGCGGGGATGTCGCCCGGGCTCGTGTGGGCGTGCATGTCGATCAGGCCCGGAATGAGGAACTTGCCCGTGCCGTCGATGATCTCGGCGTCGCCCTCCCCGCACGGGGCGCCCGGCGCGCAGAGCTCGGCGATCAGGCCGTCGCGCACCAGCACCGAGTGGCCTTCCAAGACGACTTCCCCGGTCATGGGAATGACGTTGGCGTTCTGAATGAGATGTTGCCCCGCGCCGGCCTGGGCGGTGAGCAGGGCCAGAAGCAGAAGCGGAGGGTGGAGTGCTTTCATGGATGGCTACCTCGCGGGCGGGAGCAGGTTGGTCTGATCGAACAGGACGCCGCTTTTCATGACATGGTCGATCGCCTGCAGGTTGCCGATGTCGGCGAGTGGGTCGGCGTCGAGCACGAGCACGTCCGCCTGCTTGCCGGGCTCGATGGAGCCGACGCGGTGCGCTTGTCCGGCAATCTTGGCGGAGTTCAGCGTGGCGGCGACGATCAGTTCCGTGGGCGATACCCCCGCCTCGGCCATGAGCTTCAGTTCGTAGTGCAGGGAGGGGCCGTGCAGCAGCCCGAGGTTGCCGGTGTCCGAGCCCGCCGCGAGGGGCACGCCGGCATCGAGGAGCAGCTTGGTGTTCGCCGCGGCAACGCTAATGCTTGCGCCGAACATCTCCAGAACCTCCGGCGGCGGGGTGGGCAGCTCGTCAACCTCGTGCCAGGAAGCGATCACGTCGGGGTCGCCGCATTGCTCCTCGATCGGCAGGAGATCGAAACTGCGGTCGTAGATGTCCACGAAGTTCCGCTTCCAGACGGCGAGCGTCGGGGCGACCACAACGCCGCGCGCCTTGACGAGGTCCACGAACGCCTCATCGAGGGGAGCATCCAGGGGCAGGTGCTGGAGACTGTCGACGCCCAGGTCGACCAGGACTCGCGCCGGCTCCAGTTCGGTGACGTGGGAAGTGACGGGCAATCCGTGTACCGCAGATTCGGCGACGATCGCCTCGTGTACTGCGGCGTAGTCCTGCTCGTACTCGGCGAACGGTCCGCCGAGGTAGCCGCTCTTGACGAGGTCCGCCTTCCACTCGGCGCCCTGCCGGATGGTCTCGGCCGCGCTGGCCGCGTCAGTGACCGAGCGTACCGACATGTCGCCATCGAACGGCGGGAAGAGAATCTCCGCCGGCACCAAGGTAACGGGGCCGTGGGCGACGTAGACATCGGGGGCGTCCGGGCGCGCCCGAGCCTGCTCGCGCACCTCGTACTCGAATCTCGGCCCGCCAACGGACACCGCGCCGGTCACCCCGGCACACAGGTAGGACGTGAGGGTCACCGGGACGCGCTGCTGCATCCAGGCCACTTCCTCGTCGTAGGGCACGAGGTGGGTCAGGTCGATCTGCCCCGGCTTCGTGTAGATGCGGCCGGACTCCATGAAGTGGACGTGGGCGTCGATCAGCCCGGGCACCAGCCACTTGCCGCCGACATCGACGGTGCGGGCGCCTGCGGGGACCGCCACGTCGGCGCGGGCGCCGGCGGCGGTGATGTCCGTTCCGTCGACGAGCACGACGGCATCGGCGAGCGGCGCCGCACCCGTGCCGTCGATCAGGGTGGCGCCGACCAGGGCGGTGACGGAGGATTCGTCGGCGGCAGGGGCGCTGGGCGGGGGCTCGGCGGGCTCGCCGGCGGGTCCGCAACCGGCCAGTCCTAGGCACAGGACGGACAGCAGGACCGGATGGAGTTTCATCACGTTTCCCGTGGCGATGGTTCCATGTAGAGACGCACGCCCCGAGCGGTTTCCCCAAACTCGGGCTGCGGCCCACCGTGGCCTATTGCGTCCACTGTCGAACGCGCCCCGGCGACGAGATGGAGCCCCCATGAGTCTGTACGTAATGGCCAACTGCGAACTGTTCGACGGCGTGAACGAGGCTGTGGAAGGCGGCATGCACGTCGCCGTCGAGGACGACCGCATTCGCGAGGTCTCGGACAAGCCCATCGCGCTGGACGGTGCCACCGTCATCGACTGCGGCGGCCGCTTCCTGATGCCTGGCCTGCTCGACCTGCACTTCCACGCCTACTCGCCCACCTTCGACATGCACGCACTCGACCGCATGCCCAAGCCGCTGCTCGTCGGCTATGCCATCAAGCATCTCGTGGACGCGGTGCAGCGCGGCTTCACCACGGTGCGCGATCCGGGCGGGGGCGATGTCGGTCTGTCGCTCGTCGTTGAGCGCGGCCTGATCCGTGGCCCGAGGTTCCTCTACGGCGGTAAGGCGCTCTCGCAGACCGGCGGCCACGGGGACATGCGCCCAGGCGTGGAGGAGGAGCCCTGCAACTGCGCCTACTCGGGTGTGATCTGCCAGGTCGTGGACGGGGTGGACGAAGTGCGCAAGGTGGCGCGGGACGAACTGCGCAAGGGCGCGGATCACGTGAAGGTGTTCATCTCCGGCGGCGTGGCTTCCCCGAGCGATCCCATCTGGATGCCTCAGTTCACCAACGACGAACTGCGCGCCGCCGTCGAGGAGGCGGCCACGCGGCGCAAGTACGTGATCGCCCACTGCCACACCGATGACGGCGCCCTGCGCTGCGTCGAGACGGGCATCCGCTCCATCGACCACGCGAGCCACGTCACGGACGAGACCGCCCGCCTGATCGCGGAGGCCGGTTCCTACACCGTGCCGACCCTCGCCGTGGTCCACGAGATCCTGGAGAGCGGCGCCGAAGCCGGCATGCCCCAGGACAGCATCGACAAGGTGGAGGGCATGCTCGATACGGTACTGGCCTCCATCGAATCCTGCCGGCGCGCGGGCGTGAAGATCGGCATGGGGACGGACCTCTTCGGCACCGAGTTCCACGACATGCAGGCGAGCGAGATGCGCTTCAGGTCCGCCGTGGACACGCCCATCGACATCCTGCGCTCGGCGACGTCGGTGAACGCCGAGATCGCCCAGCGCGGTGACGATCTCGGGCGGGTGGCCCCCGGCTACTTCGCCGATCTGCTGGTGCTCGACGGCAATCCACTCGACGACATCAGCATCTTCGAGCGCTATCGTGAGGAGATGCCGGTGGTGATGAAGGGGGGTGCCTTCATCCGTAACGCGCTGCGTTGACCGGGCCCCGTCCCATTGCCGTTGGCGCGGAGATGGCAGGCTCGTCGGGACCGCCGTACGGGGCCAACGCGAGAGTGCGCTTGTGCCACGATTCTCCGATTGATCAGCACCCCCGTGCATGCCATTCTCCCCCAATCCCACGCAGGATCGGCCATGAAGACCATCTCCATCCTCGTCGGCACGCAGTCCGACGGATGCACGTTCGAACTCGAGCCTCATAGCCGCGAGTTCGTTAACGACACGGGGATCCCGGCCGATACGCCCCTCCCCGAGAGCCTCTTCATCCGCTACGAAATGCAGCAGGACTTCACTGCCATGCTTGGCAGGGACGATCTCCTCTGGACCGTTGCCGAAGTCCTCACCGGACTCCGCCGCGAGGGCATTGGGCAAATCGCCTCCAAAATCGAGCTGCTCGACGCGGCACATGAGTTGGCTGCCATCAACACTGTCCCGTGACCAAAGAGATCGCCGTCTTCCGAGAGGGCCGCTGGTCCGACTTCCTCGTCGCGGAGCGCCCAAGGCTCCACCACGAACACGTACTCCACGGACTAAGCGGCACCGACGGCGACGCGATCATCCTCCGTCTGGTCTTCGACGATTCCACCATCCTTTGCGGGGAGCGCGACCTGTCCCGATACCGCAACAACTGGCCGACACCCGACCCCTAACGCCCCACCCGTCATGGTTGCGGACCGTTCCGCCCGGTTGGGAACGTTCAGTCCAGCTTCGCGTGGGAACGCGCGAACTGGGCGTCGATGCACGCATCGTAGATGCCCATCATGCGCTCGAAGCCGTCCTGGCCGATCAACAGGGGACTCTTGCCGTCCACGCGCCCCCGGGCGTGCTGCTCGAAGTTCCCGACGAACCAGGCGTGGGTGCTGATCAAGCCCTCCACGCCCCGCTCCTTGCCGAGGCTCCAGAACTTGTGCAGGGAGTTGTGCATTTGGCCGAGCGTCGCGAGGTCGTCATGCAGGGCCTGCCCTCCCCACATGGCGATGGTGTGGGTCTGCCCCCGGTCCCGCACCTCGATGATCGGCGATAGCGTCCCGGGTGTGTGTCCGGGCGTCAGGACGAACGTCACGCTGGCGTTGCCCAGGCTCAGGATGTCGCCGTCCTCCACGGCGACATCGCGCTTCGGCTGCACGATCGGGGGATAACCGGCCTGTACGAAATAGGGATAGGAGATGTCGTCGGGAAGCGCGTCCCAGTCGGCCGCCGACATCATGATGGGCACGCCGTACTCGTCCTTGAGGTATTGCGCGCCGCCATAGTGATCGACATGGGCGTGCGTGATGATCAGGTGCTTCAGGTCGTTGGGGTCGAGCCCCAGCTCCGCCATGCCGGGCAGCAGGATGTCGTTCACCTGCTGCTCGTTGGTGAGGGAGTCGAACAGGATCAATCCTTCGCCGGTGTCGAGTACGAACGTTCCCCAGGCGTACATGCCGATGTAGTAGAGGTTGTCGAAGGCGGCGAAGGGTTCGATGCCGGGGGCATCCGGGTCCAGGAAGCCAGGAACGGTCCTGATGGCCTTGGGAATGGTGTCGTCGGCGGGGCCGCACAGGAGCCCGTCGGAGAGGAACCGGAAGTCGTCGCCGGCGATGTCCCGGGCGTGCTGAACGTGGAATGCGACGGCGGGCAACGCTTCGAGCGCCGCGGGACCGCCGTCCGCGGCCATCGCCGGCCCGGCCGAGAGAATCAGGGCCAGCAGCAGTGCGTGGTCAGTACGTTGCATGAAATGAGGTCCTCGACTCACTCGATGTGCGCGTCGAACCACTCGCGCATGGCGTTCATGCGATAGCGGCGGAGCGCCGGCGGGCCGATCAGCTCGACGCCGTGCGAGCAGTTGGCGAGCCGCAGCAGTTCGACTTCGCAGCCCGCCGCCTCCAGCGCCGTGTAGAACTGCTCGGCCTGCTCCATGGGGCAGCGCAGGTCGTTCTCGCCCTGGATGAGCAGCGTCGGCGTGCGGCACTTGTGGGCGTGCGCGAGGGGTGACAGTTCCCAATAGCGGTCTGGAAGCCGGTGGGGGTCGCCGCCCATCTCCAGGCTGATCAGGGCCTTGCCGGCATCGGAGACGCCCCACATGCTGAGCATGTTGTACACGCCCTGTTCCGGCACCGCCGCCTTGTAGCGGCGGGAGTTGCCGATCAGCCAGCCGGAGAGATGCCCGCCGCCGGAGACGCCGGTGACGCCGAGGCGGTCCGGGTCGGCGATGCCGTCCGCCACGAGCTTGTCCAGGAAGGCGTCGAAGTCCTTCAGTTCCGGCTTGCCCCAGCAGCCGATGATGGCGGTGGAGAAGTCATCCCCGTAGCCCGTGGAGCCGCGGGGATTGCAGTAGGCCACCGCGTAGCCGGCGCCGACCAACTCCTGGAAATCCGCGTTGAAGCTCGAGCCGAACCCGCCATGCGGCCCGCCGTGGATGTAGAGGATCGTCCGGTAGGGCGGCTTCTCGTGCAGGGGTTTCAGCACCCAGCCCTCGACCTCGACGCTGCGGGTCACCCGGGCCACCACGCGCTCTACGTCGGGCCATTGGATGCGCGCCTGCCAGGCCCGGTTGTGGCGGGTCAGCGTCCGTTCGGTGCCGGATGCGATGTCGAAGAGCACCAGGTCTGGCGGGGCGTTCGGCGTCTGGACCGCCAGTAGCAGCGCGTGGTCGTTGCCGTCGAGGAGCCCGATCACCCGGTCGCCGGCCACCACGGTCTCGCACCGGCGGGCGCCGGCGAGGGCAATCCTGCGAATCTGCGCCTCGCCGCCCTCGGCAACCGGCATGCACACGTCGCCGCCGGTGACCACGGCCCGCGCCGGCGTGCGCGCCGCCGGGGAGTTCGTCTGGATCAGGCCACCGACCGCGATGTCGAAGTCGGCCGTGCGGGACCGCGGGCGCTTGCCGTCGATGCCGACGACGAAGAGCTGGAACTGCCGGGAGAGGTCGCCCGCTGGCGGTGCGAGGAAGCCGAGTTGCTGGTCGTTGCACCAGAAGAAACTCATGATGGGCTGGTTGTCCACCACGGCTTGCGCGTTCGTGCCCGCGGCGTCGACCACCCGCAAGCTGCCCCGCATGAACTCATGGTGTTCCTGCCCGGTCAGCAGATAACCCAGCCGCATACCGTCCGGCGAGAAGGCGAGGGCCATGACCACGCCGTCATGGCCGGTGATCGGCTTCGGCTTGCCGCCCCGGCTCGGCATCGTGTACACGGCCTGGCCCATGTCCTGTAGGTAGCCCATCCCATCCATGCGGTACCAGCTACGCGAGATGCGTACGTGGTCGTTCGGACCGGGGGGCTGGGGCGGCGCGGCCAGGGCGGTAAAGGCGATGCTGCCGCCGTCCGGGGATAGTTCGAAAGTGCCTACGCCTTGGGGTAGGTGGGTGAGTTGTTCCGCTTCCCCGCCGTCAAGCGGGATGCGGTACACCTGCTGCACGTTGGAGCGGGTGGAAAGGAAGTAGACCGACTTGCCGTCCGGCGCGAACCGGGGACTCGAGTCGTCGCCCGCTTCGCCGGTCAGGCGCCGGGACCGTCCCCCTTGGGTAGACACCTGCCAAAGGGAGGTGGCTTGACGTTCCTCCTCGCCGCTGCCGTGCGTCTCGGACAGGACATAGACGGCGGCGGTGCCATCGGGGGAGAGGGCGCCGCCCACCACGTAGTGGGCCTTGTAGATGTCGTCCTGGCGCAGCGGTCGGAGGGCGGGTGCCATGGCATGCTCCTTGGATGGGCGGTTCGTCGTTGGACAATAGACGCGACCAGAGGCAGTGAACCATAACCGCGATGTCTCGTCCGCTGTTGAGGGCGCCGCGCTCGATGCGCGTCTGATTCGCATGGAACATCGCAGCGCTTCCGCCGCCGTCGGGGGCCGCGACGTCAACCGCGTGAAAGGAGCAACCTCGTGCTGATCATCGACTGGATACTCTGCGCTGCCTTGGCCGTCGGCATTGTTTCCTGGTGGAGGACGGGGGTGCCGGGGCGCCGGCCCATCGTCGTGTTGGCCTCGCTCGTCGCCGTGGTTCTGGGCCTGGTGGCGATCATGGATCATCGCTGGCAGGCGGCGGCCGGGGTCGTCGTGGCCTTGCTGCTACTCCTTGCGGCATGGCTCGGCAAACTCCGGGAGGGCAGGAAGCCCGTGCGCACGCCCTATGTGAGCGGGACGCTGTTCGCGCTCCTGGGGGTCGGCGCGTTCGGACTGCCGTTCATCTTCGTGGTCACCACGCTGCCGGCGCCGTCGGGGGAGCACCCGGTGGGCGTGCGGGACTTCGAGCTGGCCGACCACGCGCGCATGGGCGTGCTGGCCGCGGCCGAGGACGAGCCGCGACGCCTGCTGGTGCGTGTCTGGTATCCGGCCGGGGACGTGACGGGGCTCCCCCCGCGGCCCTACTTCGACGACCGGGAAGCCGCCACCACCGCCAGCGGACTCGGCAGCACGATGGGCATGCCGTTCTTCTTCCAATACCTCAAGCACAGTTCCACCAACTCCCACGAGAACGCATCGCTCCTGGACGGCGCGGCGAATCGGCCGGTCGTCATCTACAGCCACGGCTATACGTCCTTCCTGGGCCAGAACACGGCGCTCATGGAAGAACTCGCGAGCCACGGCTATATCGTCTACTCCGTGCAGCACACTTATGACTCATCGCCCGTGGCCTTCCCGAACGGCGATGTCGCACCGATGGATCCGGCCCTGCTCGCCGAAATGCGGGAACTGGCGGCGGAAATGCCCGAGGAGCAGATGGAGGGCTTCATCGGCGAGACCTTCGACGAGCGGCGCGAGGCCACGCTGGCGAACTACGAGAACGCGTTGGCGAACGGCCAGCGCATAGCCTTGGTGAGCGCGGACATTTGGCGGGCGGACCGCATCTTCGTTCATGACAGTCTCGAGGCCGGCGAAGTACCAGACAACGTGGCCGGCATCGTGGCCGCGGGGGACCTCTCCTCGGTCGGGGAGATCGGCATGTCCTTCGGCGGCTCCACGACGGGCGGGGTCTGCATGGTCGATCCCCGTTGCGGGGCCGGGGTCAACCTGGACGGCGGCGACTACGACTTCCGGCCCTTCAATCGCAACATCCCGGTACCGTTCCTCATGTTCTATTCGGACGTGGACGTCATCGCGGCCATGCTCAGCGGAGACCCGGATGCCGCCGGCCACGGCTTCAACGACTTCTCCTACGAGCGCCACGAGACGGCGGGGCTGCGAGCCGACGTCCATCGCCTGATCGTCGACGACGTCACGCATCTCGGGGTTTCCGATTTCGCGCTGTTCATGCGCACGCCCTGGCGCACCCCGCTCTTCGGGAGCATAGCGGCCGACACCATCATCGGGGCGCAGAACGACTTCGTGCGGGGCTTCTTCGACAAGTACCTGCGCGGCCTCGACAACGGGTTTCCCGACGAAGAGTTCGCCCGGTACTCCGGCGACGTGGGTCCGGACCGCGTCGACGACCTGCGCGAATGGTGGCTGGCCGCCAACCCCCGGGATCGAACGGTGCAGGTGGTGTTGGAAACTTCGCTGGGCGACATCGAAATCGCCCTCTATCCCGAACGCGCGCCGCTATCAGCAGCCCAATTCCTGGCCCATGTGGACGGTGGGCACTACGACGGCGCCAGCTTCTACCGCGTGACGCGGCGGTCCGAGGGGAGTGGGATCGAGGTGGCGCAGGGTGGCTTGCTGGCCGGCGCGATGCGTGCGGACAGGGAGGGCATCGAAGCGTACGCCGAGGCGGACTCCCCCCTCCCGCCCGTCGCGCACGAAACCACCGACGTGACGGGCATCCTCAACGAACGCGGCAGCATCGCGTTCGCACGCCTGGAACCCGGAACCGCGAACTCCGAGTTCTTCTTCAACGTGCAGGACAACCCGATGCTCGACACCGGGTACGAGGCCGAGGGGCGCGACGGAGAGGGCTATGCGACGTTCGGGCGCGTGCTGCGTGGGCTGCGGGTGGTGGAGCGTATTCAGCGGCTGTCGAGCGATGCCCCAACGGCCATCGAGATGCTCGAGGGACAGATCCTGGAAGAACCCGTGGTGATTCGGCGGGCGTACCGGGTGGAGGTGCCCGGGGGTTCGCCGTGAGGCGGGAGTCGCCGCCCCCGGAGTCAGCACTCGACTCCTGACGCGATCCGCGCCGGGTTGGCGTTGCCGGGTCAAACACGGAGAATGACCCACGGCCAACGGAACGGGACCACGTAGATGCTCGACCACATCATTCTTCTCATAGGCGACCTCGAGGGGTTCAAGAGCCGATTCGAGGCCGAGACCGGCGTGGCGCTGACCGTCGGCGGCGCCCATCCCGGGCTCGGCACCGCCAACCTGCTGGCTTCGGTCGGCGACGGGGTCTACCTGGAGTTCATCGCGCCGAACCCGGAACTCGAAACGCCGGAGGGGCTCGGGGCGAGGCTCGTTTCCTACGAGGAGCCGCGGATCGCCTCGTTCGCCGTGCGGACCGAAGACGTGGGTGCCACCGTCGCGGCGGCGGAGGCGGCTGGGCTCGGCACGGTGGGCCCCGCGGCAGGATCGAGGGAGACGCCGGATGGCATCCTGCTCGCATGGAAGGGGCTCTACCTGACGGGGCACGGCCACGGCGACCAGGTGCCTTTCTACATCGATTGGGGCGAGACCCCGCACCCGTCGGCAACGTCGGCGCAGGGATTGAAGCTGCTGTCGTTCCGTGCGGTCCACCCCGAGCCGGAGGGTCTCGCCGCGGTCTATGACGGCGTGGGCATCCCCGTCACCGTGGTTGTCGGAGACGCGCCCGGATTCGAACTCCGCATCGAGACGCCCCGCGGCACCCTGACGTTCGCTTCGGACCTCGGCGAGCCGATCTTCACGCCATCGGCCGTCATCCAGGACTGACGAAGCCCCCGGTGAGACGACTCGACGCCTACAACTACCCGGAGCGCGAGGCCGACCCCACGGGGGTCGGGAAATCGTGCGAGCCGGGGACGATCTGCTGATCCGGTGAGAGCCCCGGCCTGGACCCTGAGGCTGCGGGAGCGGGTCGTCGACCTCTCCGTCCAGGCGATCCTGATCGTGTTCGCCGTCCTGCTCGCCCTCGGCGCCGAAGAGTGGTGGGACGAGCGGGAACTCCTGGCGACCGCGGCCGAGGTGCGGCTCGCGGTGGAAGCCGAGATCGAGGGGAACCTGGCCGAGCTCGAAGCCGCCGAGGCCGGACTCACCGCCGGGAGGGCGACCGTCGAGCAGCTGGTGGAGATATTGCGCCAACGGCAGCGCGACGGCGTCGGGCTCGAGGCGCTCGACGAGTCGCTGGACGAGCTGGACCTTCCCTTTCCGAGAATCTCCACCGCGGCCTGGCGCGTGGCGCAGACAAGCCGGGCTGCCCCGTATCTCGAGTACGGCTGGCTGATCGAACGTGCCACGCTGTACGACTCCTTCGAGCGGTACGCGATGATCTGGGACTGGATCGTGGAGGACGCGGCCAACGTCACCGGCATCGCCGAGGACGAGCCGGACGTCGCCCTGGAGAAGGTGCGAACGCTCCGGGGCCACCTTTCCGTGCTCGGCGGGATTCACATCGGGTTGCAGAAGCGGATCGCCGAACACCTGGGGCAGGGCGCCGCCACGCCGACATTGGCCGAGATTGCGGCCGGCGACAGCCGCGTGCGCCGACTGATCCTGCGCGACGGCCGCACGCTCGTCCATGCGGACTACGGCGATCCCAACGGCGCGCCGGTTGTCGAACTGCACGGTGGCGGCGCCAACCATCTCTCGGGGGTGGTCTACCATCGGGACGCACTGGCCGGGGGCGTGCGGGTGATCTCGGTGTCGCGTCCCGGCGTCGGCGGCTCCACGCCCCACGACGGTTTCGCCGTGGCCAGCTACCACGACGACTTCGTGCAACTCCTCGACGCGCTGGAGCTCCCGCGGGTCGTGGTCATGGGGAACTCCAACGGCGGCATGTTCGCGCTCGCGCTGGCGCACGCCTTGCCCGAACGGATCGCGGGCGCCATGCCTCTCAACCCCGCGACGCCGGTGTTCGACGACGAAGCGGCTTGGACCCTGACGCCCATCTACCACGCCCTCGCCGAGTCGGGACCCGCGGCGTGGGCGAAGGGAACGCGGGAACTCGGCGCGTCCCTCGCGACCGGCAGCGACGAGGAGATCGCGGCATACCGGGCTTCAGACCCCTATCAACAGTTTCCGGAAGACACGGAGACGGAGGTCGTGCGGGCGTATTTCGCGGCGGCCGAGTTCGAATCCGACGCACTCCTCCGGGAAGTGGGATTCGTGCTCGACCGGTCCGGATGGGGCTTCGACATCTTCGACATCGCGCCCCGGGTCGAGTTCTTCACGGGCGTGACCGAGGTCGGTACTCCCTACAACAAGGTGTGGGCGGAGAAGCTGCCGAACGCCGGGCTGCACCTGACCACCGGCGGCCACATGGGCCAGACCGCGCCCGCAACGCGCCAGCGGCTCATGGCCTGCGTTCTCGCCCTGCACTGCGGCGAGGCCTGTGCGGCCGGGGAGGCCGTGCATCAGGACTGAGGAGGAAGGACTCGTGAACGAAGGGCAGCTAATCCTGGGGCTCGTGGGCGACGTCCTGGTCGACCGCGACGAACCGCCGGAAGTGTTCAGCAAGGTGCAACCGGTGCTCGATGCCACCGACGTGCTGTTCGCCAACCTGGAAGGACCGTACACCGACGATCCGCACATGTCGCCGAGCGCGCCGGTGCAGGTGCTTCCCGCCGCGCGGAACCTGGATGTCTACGCGCAGTGCGGGTTCGACGTGGTGACGATGGCCAACAATCACATCGTCGACGCCGGTCACGCGGCCATGCTGGACACCCGGGCGCGTCTGAACGCGCAGGGCGTGGCGACCTGCGGCGCGGGCCGCGACCTGGCGCAAGCCCGGGCCCCGGCGATCGTCGAGGCCGGCGGCCTGAAGATCGCCTTCCTCGGGTATGCCTCGATCTTCCCGTCGGGGTACGAAGCCCGCTCCACCGTGCCGGGCATCGCGCCGATGCGGGCGCACAACCTCTACATGGACGCCTACGACAACTACCACGCGCCCGGCTGCGCGCCCCGGGTGAAGACCGTGCCCTTCGAAGAAGACGTCGCGAACCTGCGCGAGGACATCGCCCGTGCCCGTGAGGGGGCGGACCTCGTCGTCGCCACGTTCCACTGGGGCGACTTCATGAAGCCGTTTCACCTTACCGACCACGAAGTCCGCACCGCCCGCTTCTGCATCGACGAGGGCGCGGACATGGTCGTCGGGCATCACCACCACGTGCTGCGCGGGATGGAGTGGTACGAGGGCAAGCCGATCCTCTACGGGCTGGGGCATTTCGTGTTCGACCTGCGCGCGGAGTTACCCGCGGACCTGCTCGAGATGTTGGGTGGCGCCGGGGAGGACCCGGACTTCTACGGGGTCGCTCCCCGGGAGGGATGGCCGCTGCTGCCGCTGCACGCCGAGTCGCGCATGACGCTGCTGGCCTGGGCAAGCGTGGAGGCGGGCGGCATTACCGGCATCGGCTTCGTGCCGTGCATGCTGCGCCCGGACGGTCTGGTGCATCCGGTGAGTCCGGGTTCACCGGACGGGAGGGAGGTGGTCGCGTACGTACAGAAGGGGTGCGACACGCAGAAGCTGAACGCCCGCGTCGCGCCGGCGGAGATGGAACTGGGGGGATGCCCCGCCGTGCAGGTCGTTCCCGCGGAGTCCTGAGCTTCGGCTGAGGGAAATCGGGCGTACTGCGTCCTACCCTTGTCAGAGGGAAATCCTCAACGCGCGTACGACGGAGAGATCATGTACCTGAACAGATTCGGCTGGCGGGGCCTCGCCCTCGCGGCACTGCTCGCCTTCACGCCCTTCGCCTCGACTTCGGCCGAGGAGGAAGAGGACGCATCCGTGATCGAAGAGATCGTGGTGACCGCGCAGAAACGGGACCAGGCGCTCATGGAGGTGCCCATGTCGGTTTCGGCTCTCTCGGCGGACGATGTCGCAGCGATGGGCGCCGTCAACCTTGCGGACATCCAGTTCAAGATCCCGAGCCTGTTTGTCAGTTCCTATGCCGGCATCGTCGAGACCATACGGGTGCGAGGGATTTCCCCTCCCGGCAGCCTGCTGCCCACCGTCGGTCGTCTCGTTGATGAGATGACGATCAACGCCGAAACCACAGGCTACGGACTCTCCTTCCCGCTCGTGGATATCGAACGCGTCGAGGTGCTCAAGGGACCGCAGGGCACTCTCTATGGCGAAGGGTCCATCAGTGGCACCGTCAAGTACCTGACGCGCAACCCGACCCCAGGAGAGATTGACGGCATCTTCGAACTCAGCGGTCGTTCAGTCGACGATGGCGGTGACGGCTACCGAGGCTGGGTCGCCGGGAACCTACCGTTTGATTCCGACGTGTTCGGATTGCGGCTTGCAGGGTATTTCGAGGAATCCCCAGGGTGGGTCGACAGCACTTTGTTTGGCGATGACGCCAATACGATGGATCGCTGGTTGATCCGCGCGAAGGCGGTGTTCACGCCGAGTGATCGATTCACCGCCAGCCTCATGTACGAGACACAAGAGAACGAGGTTCCAATTCTCGGATACAGCGATCCCAATTTCAACACGACCGCCTACTATCCCGTTCCAAGTGAAACGTTCTATGACATGGCGAATCTGGTGCTCAAGTGGGAGCTGGACAACTTCTCGATCACGAGTTCGACCGGCTACCAGGACCGTACTGTAATCACTGCATTCGATGTCTCCGCGTACAAGGCATTTGTGGAACTGTTCTTCCCGGGTTACACGGACTGGGCACCCTTATTTGGCAACGCCATCGCCGTACCGAACTACATCACCAACATCGGGTACTTTCTTGACACCGTGGTCGAGACGCTTACCCAGGAAGTCAGAGTGAACGCGGAGATCTCCGATAACACCCTACTGACGGCGGGCGTGTACTACAAGGACTCAGAGCATTTCGCCCCGCTGGTTTCCGACTACTACCCAGATCCAAACGTGCTGCCCATCCAAGCGCTGGAGGGCTACCTGCTGATCGAAACGGAGGCGCTGGCCTATTTCGCGGAGGCAGTGGTCTCGTTCACTGAGCGCCTGGAGGGCACGCTAGGTGTTCGCTATTACACGGATGAGCGTGGATCGGAGAACATCGTGTCTCTGTTTGGAGGTCCACTTTCGGTTGTCGATGGCCTTGACAATGACTCAACCGTAGCACGCGCGGTACTCAAGTATGAATTCCACGATGATCTCATGACCTATGCGAGCTTCGGCCAGGGCTTCAGGTCTGGAGGTGTGCAGTTCTTCGATACTGAGGCGTCGCTCGGCCTGCCGAATACGTTTGATCCAGAAGATCTTTCCACCTGGGAAGTGGGCGCCAAGGGCGTGCTGGGTGACGGGACCTTCAGGTACGAAGTTGCGGCCTTCTTCATGGATTACGAGAACATTCAAATCTACTTCTCGAATCCACTTGGCTTGCAGGCTTTCGCCAACGGAGGCGCGGCCGAAGTGCGCGGACTTGAGTTTCAGGGCTCACTTCGCCTTAGCGAGAGCTTTTACCTGGAGGCGAGCTACGGGCTAAACGATGGGGAATATACCGAGGATACTTTGACCCACAGGTCGGGGGAACCCATGGACTCGGTGCCGGAGTTTACCTTCTCCATTTCGGCGGACTACACCTTTGGACTGCCTGCGGGATTCACGGGTCATGTGCGTGCCGATTACCTAGCGTCAGACGACACCGAGATCAATATACGCGGGTTTGGCTATCCTGAGGAAAGCCAGACGAACGATGGTCAGGTGATGCTGAATTTGCGTGTCGGGGCGTTGAGAGACAACTGGAGCGTCCACTTCTTTGTCGAGAATCTGACGGAAGAAGAAAACGTACTTGGGAGACCCATCGGAGCCCTGGCGGACTACTACCTCCAACAGCCGCGCACCATGGGCATCAGCGTCCGGGGAGGGTTTTAGCCAGAGACACGACGCACCAACATGGGGTTGGCGGGACGGCGGCGCGTAAGCCGCTGGTCCGGTGTCTGCCCGGACCCGCGCGGTTAGGCGGCCGGATCATTGGGTGTGATCGAGGAGTGCCTTCGGACTGTCAGTTCGCTCGGGACGGCTGCGGTTTGATCGTCGGCCCGGCGGTGCCCTTACCGCTGGTGATAGCGGTCCAATAAGAGGTAGGATACGACCCATAAGGACGGAATAGCGGCGTTAGGGGTCAAATATGGCATCTACCAAGATGGGCGAAGCCGTGACGTCCCGCGCACTGCGCACGGAATTCGGGCGCCGGCTCGCGCGCCAGCGCCTGGCGAGGAACGTGACGCAAGCGGCGCTCGCGGAAAGCGCCGGGGTCGGGCTGCGTACACTGCGGCGCATCGAAGCGGGGGAGCCGAGCGGGTTCGACAGCGTGCTGCGGATTGTGATCGCGCTTGGGCTCGCGGACGCGCTGATCAGCGGTGTTCCCGAGCACGCGATCCGGCCGATCGAGCGCGTCGACTCGCCGCGGGGCGAACGTCAGCGTGCACGGCCGCCCAAGACCAGCGAAGCATCGGAGCGCTGGTCCTGGTCGGAGCCCCCTTAAGTGACCGACGCGAGCGTGATCCTGTGGGGCCGCCGGATCGGGGCGGTGTCGTGGGACACCGGGGGCGGAAAAGGGGTTTTCGAGTACGACCCGCGTTTTGTGCGGGCCGGTATCGAGGTCTCGCCCGTGGTCATGCCGGTGCGGGAGGGCCCGTACGAGTTTCCAGAGCTTGACCACGGGGCGTTCAAGGGCCTGCCGGGCCTACTGGCCGATGCGTTGCCGGATCGCTACGGCAACGCGCTGATCGACGCTTGGCTGGCGGAGACGGGTCGCACGCGGGAGTCGTTTAGCCCCGTCGACCGGCTCTGCTACATCGGTACGCGGGGGGTCGGGGCGCTCGAGTTCGCGCCGGCAATCCGGCGGCCGGACCGACGTCACCGCATCGAGGTTGCTCAGTTGGTCGATCTCGCCAATCGCGTTCTCCACGAACGGGAGCGCCTGACGGGAAGGCTCGACGGTCAGGACGACAAGGCGGCCCTGGAGGACATTCTCAGCGTGGGGACCTCCGCTGGCGGAGCCAGGGCGAAGGCCGTGCTGGCCTGGAACCCGGCGACCGGGGAGTTCCGGTCTGGCCAGACCAAAGCGGGGGACGGCTTCGAGGACTGGCTGTTGAAGTTCGACGGCGTCGCGAGCCCCGGGGACACCCAGGTGGCGGACGCTCGGGGTTACGGCCGGATCGAGTACGCGTACCACCTGATGGCGCGTGCAGCCGGGATCGAGATGTCGGATTGCCGACTGCACCATGAAGGGGGGCGGAGCCACTTCATGACCCGCCGCTTCGACCGCGACACCCGGGGGGACAAGATCCACATGCAGACTTTCGGGGCGTTACGACACTTCGATTTCAACATGGCGGGCGCCTACGCCTACGAGCAGGTGATGGAGACGATCCGGGCCATGGGCCTCGGGATGGCAGTGGTCGAAGAGCAGTACCGGCGCGCGGTGTTCAACATCGTCGCCCGCAACCAGGACGATCACGTGAAGAACATCGCGTTCCTGATGGACCGCAGCGGCGCGTGGCGGCTCTCGCCCGCCTACGACGTGGCTTACTCGTACAACCCGTCGGGACAATGGACGCACGAGCACCAGATGAGCGCAGCCGGGAAACGCGACGGCTTCGACCGGGAGGACGTCCTCCGGTTCGCGGACAACTCGGGGCTTAAGAAGAGCTCCGCAAGCCGCGTCATCGATCAGGTCGCGAGCGCGGTGCGGGACTGGCCAGGGTTCGCGGCGAGCGCCGGGGTGGACGAAGACAACGCTCGGCGGATCGGCGTTGCCCACCGACTTCGGTCGGTCATGGCGCGGAGTCGCGCCCGGATCAACCCCCTTCGACCAGTGCCTTGAGCGCGTCCAACTCGTCTTGGAACCGCTGGCGGTTGTCCTCGACGTAGGCCTCCCGGTCGATGGCCGGTGCGCCAGGCGGAGCCTCTTGCTGACTGTAGACGTGGTAGGCGACGCGCGTGCCGCCGTCCGTCTCGGTCAGTTCCCACGTCGCGAAGCCGATCAGGGCGCCGTCGAGGGCGTTCAGCCGGATCGTGCGCCGGGCCGGGGGGTCGAACTCGACGTTCGTGACGTGGAACAACGGCGTGTCGGGCGCGTTCGGCATCACGGCCTGGAAGCGGTGTTGCGCGCCCTCGACCGGCACCAGTTGCGCGCCCGCCTTCCACGCGTCGGGTTCCACGATGTGCGGCCAGATGCGCTCCGCCGGAGCGGCGATGGTGACCGCGTTGTGGGTGACCAGGCTGAGGTCGACCGGGGCTTCCTGAGCCGTCTCGGCCTGGGCCGAAGAAACAGCGGCTAACAGGCAGAAGGAGGCTACGGTCACTCGGGCGGCCCGCTTCGATGGTTGCTTCATGCTGCGACTTCCTCAAGTCGGTTGCGGTGGAACTCCCCACCCTTCATCACCACGGGAATGTCGGCCCCGTCGCTCTCAAGCACCTCGAGGTCCTCGAGCGGATTGCCCTCCACCACCAGGATGTCGGCGTAGGCGCCCTCGGCGATCTCGCCGATGTCCCCCTTGGCATCGAGTATCTCCGCGTTCAACCCGGTGACCTGGCGCTATGGCCAACGACAGGCCGAAGTCGGCGCCGGCCGTATCGCGCACCGTGGTGAAGCCCCGGTCGAGGCAGTCGCGCAGCATGTTCGCGGCATGGTGGGCGATCATCGTCATCGGCAGGTGCTGCGCGCGGGTGACGTTCAGGTCGTAGGCGTAGACGTGCACGTGGGCATCGATCAGGCCCGGCATCAGCACGCGGCCGCCGCAGTCGATCACTTCCGCGCCCGGGTCCGGGGGCGCGGCGGAGACAGCGGAGATGCGTTCCCCCGTTACGGTGACGTTGACCCGCTTGAGGGCCTCGTTCACCCCGTCGAAGACCCGTGCGTTCGTGAAAGCGATCATGCCGTTCCGCTCGCGAATGGACTGCTGAATTGGACGCAAGCGTTGGGGCGCTACCTCACAAGAGCGGCACCGGGGCGTTGGTCACGGTGACGTCCCGGGGCGGGTCCATGCCGTGCAGGTGCCGGACGAAGTAGTCCCAGGTGCGCTGGACGACGTAGCCCTCGCCCGCGGCGCCGTGGGTGCGGTTCGGCATTGCGAGCAGGTCGTAGGGCTTGTGGGCCGCCACCAGCGCGTCGATCAGCCGGAACGCCTGCACCGGAGGCACGTTCTCGTCCAGGTCACCGTAGACGAGCAGCAGGTGCCCCTCCAGGTTGCCGGCGAGGGCGGTGATGTCCAGGGGCGCCCAGTTGGCAGGGTATTCGTCCGACGCGGTTCGCTTGGAGGAGCCGCCCTCGTAGACCGGTGCGCCGGTCATCGTCTCGAAGCCGGGGTAGATGGCCGCGTAGTCGTACACGCCGGCGCCGGAGACGGACACGTCGTAGAACGCGGGACGGCTCAGGATGGCCTGGGCCGCGAAGGTGCCGCCCCAGGACCAGCCGTAGATGCCGGCCCGTTCCAGGTCGATCTCGGGGTGTTGCTCGGCCAGTTGCCGGATGGCGGCGATGTGGTCGTCGATGCCGACCTGGGTGAACTCCGTGTAACCGGCGTTCCGGAACGCGTTGCCGCGTCCCGGCGTGCCGCGCCCGTCGGTGACGGCGACGGCGAAACCGAGGCGCGCCAGGGCGCTCTCGCCGATGGGGTTCCTGCCCATGTGCGCCTCCATGAAGTTGCGCGGCGCCACGTAGACCTGTGGGCCGCCGTAGGCGGAATCGATGACCGGGTGCTTACCGCCGGGCACGGCGCGGGCCGGGGCGTAGTAGACCGTCGCGATGTCCGTTTCGCCGTCCGCCGCCTTGACGAGTTGACGCACCGGGGCCTGCCAACCGGCGGCGTAGAGCGCACCGGCGTCGGCGCGTTCGAGCTCGGCGACGATGCTGCCGTCCCGGGTGGAACGCAGAACGGTGACCGGCGGCTCATCCACCGTGGACCAGGTGTCGATGAAGAGGCCTAGGTCCGGCCGTACCAGGGGTTCGCCGGGCGCCGTCCCGTACAGCACGGTGAACAACGGGATCGGGTCCGCCGGGATCATGTGATCGGCGTCGCTTTCCGTCAGCAGGACCGGATCGCCGCCATCCAGCGACGCGCGGTACAAGTGCCGGTAGTAGGGGTCGCGATCGGCTTCGCGGCCCCCGGCGGTGAAGTAGATCTCCCGCGCTTCCTCGTCCAGCGCGTGGATGTCGAACACCGCCCAGTCGCCGGAGGTGATGGCACCCTTGCGATCCCCGGTCTGTGCGTCGTGGAGGTACAGGTGACCCCAGCCGCTTGCGTCGGAGTACCAGACGACCTCGTCGCCATCGCCGAGCAGGCGGATGTTGGGCCGGTTGTACATCAGCGTGTTCGTCTCGAGGCGTACCGCGGAGGTCTCCTCGATCACGGGCACTGCGACACCGGTCGCGAGATCGACGCGGAGGAGCGCGGCGGACTGGGCGGTGGGGGTGGCGACGACCATGAACGCCTGGCCGCGGGCGGTGCTCCAGCCGAGCACGCCGGCGTCGAGCAGGCTGTTCACCTGGTGCCCCTCGGGCAATGCGATCCGCACGCCGGCGCCGGTCTCGACGTCGATGACGAAGAAGTCGATCGCGAGCGTGTCTGCATCCCCGGCGATCGGCATGCGCACGTTGTGTACCACGGGCCGGCGCGACCCGTCCGTCGGCACCCACTCGAGGAAGGGCATCGCCGGCAGGCCCCTTTCGTCGACGCGGGCGGCGATCAGGGCACGGCTGTCGGGGGACCAGGCCGTCATGTAGGGCGGCAGCGGCCAGTCGGTCTTCCTGCGCGGGATGGTGATCAGCGTGGTGTCGGGCCACTTGCCGTAGGAGCGCCCCGGCGATCCATCGGTGGTCAGCGGACGTTCGTCGCCCGTCTCGAGGTCGATGGCGTGGAGATTGTCGTCCCGCGCGAGGACGGCGGTACGGCCGTCGGGGGAGACCAATCGGTCTGCCGGCGCGGCATCGGCCGGCGCCGGGGTGCAGGAGACGGGTTGCAGCGTGCAAGCCACGCGCCGTGCCTCGGCTCCAACGCCCACGTCGGCTTCGAGGCTCGACAGGTCTCCGGCGAGGGTCAGCGTGCCTAGGGCGAGGCTTTTCGCATCGAGCGGCCCTTCAAGATCGAGTGCGTCGCCGATTGCGACCGCGACCGCATCGTGATCGAAAGCTCTGGACCTCTCCCCGTTCGCGGCGTCGAAGACGACATACTCGTGCCCCGCCTCCGTATCCCGCCGGTACCAGAACCGGCCCGTATCCCCCAGCCAGTGCGGTTCGACGCGGGCGTTCTTCACGAGGCCGGCCACGTTGCCTTCGAGCAGCGCCGCGGCGGCGGTGTAGTCGGCAGCGGTCAGCGGGCGCGCGTCCGCCTGAACGCCGTCGACCGGCTCGGAGGCACCACAGCCCGTGAGCGAAAGGAGGCACAGTCCAACGGCCGAACCTCGGAAGGAGGGTCGTGCGTACACCGGGCGAATCTCCTCTGGCTCAGGCGACGGTGACTCTGGTACCGTGATCCGCCATGCGCTTCTCGAGGCCGGACGCCAGGTAGCTCGCAGCGTCGCCGTTGTCTTTCAGATGCGCGTCCATTTGCGCCAGGAGCAACGCCTGCAGGGCGGCGTGCGCCTTGTCCGTCGCCAGCATGTCTTCGTGACGGCCGACCGTTCGCAGCATCACCTCGACATCGAGGCCGGGTGTGAATGCGCCCTGCACCCGCAGTTGCTCAACGAACGCGTCATGCCGCTCCTCGCAATGCTCGACGAACTGGAAGTGCCCGATGTCGTGAATCTCGACCATCCGCTTCGGTTCCGGCAGGTCTCGGAACAGGGCGCGCATCGCGTCGATCAGGACCAGCGCGTCCCGGTCCCCGGCGACCAGCAGGGTGGGGACCGGCCTGGGCCAGGCATCGAGGTTGAGCGCCGCCCTGTTGTCCGCCATCCCCGGGGAAAGCGGGCTGTCGCCAAGACCGGGCGTCAAGGGGACCGCCGCGGAGAAGCGATCGTCCTCCTGCAACAGCATCAACGTCGTCCAGCCGCCAAAGCTGACGCCCGTGAGGCCGATCCTCTCGGCGTCGAACTTGATCCCGTCGCCGGCCGCTCCCCCGAGCAGGCGATCCGTCACGAAGCGTATGTCCCTGGGCCGCGTCTCCCGCAGGGGCGCCAGTTCGTACTGGTCGCCGGGCTCCACGATCTTGTTGTCGCCCGGGTGATCGGCGGCGGCGACGACGTAACCGTGGCTCGCGAGGTGGGTGGCCAGGAACCCGGCGCTGAAGCGGGAGTCGGTGGCGCCGTGGGAGTAGATGACGAGCGGAAACACGTCGTCCCTTGGCGTTGCATCGCGGACTGCGGCCTGACGCCTGGGCCGCCAGGGATTCGGCGGCTCGAAGGAAATCACGTCCTGCGTGTCCTCCGCGAGATCCTGCCCCCGGTGCGCATCCGTCGCCGGGAACCAGACTGCCAGGGGAATGGGCCGTCCGTCGTCATTCAGATCGACGTGCCTGACCCCGACGGGGAAGTCGCCGCGCGGAAACGGGTCGTAGGACATGGGGCTTGCTCCGCTTCGAATCGGCTGGCCCGACTGCGCTATATGCTCAACCGCACGCCGGCGACGTAACGGCGTCCGTAGGCCTCGACCTGGTTCGGGTTCCAGGCGCGTCCGGTAAAGCGGACATCGGTTTCGTCCGAGAGATTGTTGGCGTCGACGAAGACCTGCACCTTGTAGCCCGTGAGCTCTTCCAGGTCGTAGCGGACGGAAAAGTCCAGCCGCTTCTGTTCGTCCCACCAGATCGCCGTGGGATCGTCGAACGCCACCGCCTCGGTCTCGTCGAGCCATGCATCGCGGTAGCGATAGCTGACCCGTGCGGACAGGCCGTAGTTCTCATAGAACAGGGAAACGTTGTAAGCGCTGTCGGACTGCCCGGGCAGATCGAGTTTTGCCCCCTGGACGGACGTGTACTCGGAGTCGATCAGGGTCAGATTCGCCTCTAGGCCGAAACCGGACAAGAAGCCCTCCATGTAGTTGTCCAGCCTGCCGGTGAACGAGATCTCGAGCCCCTGGAGCCTCCCGTCCTTGCCGTTGCCGAATGCCTGCAGGGTCCACATCTCACCCGGTTGAGCGATGTCCGAGTAGATGCTGCCGAGGACCCTTTCGTTGGCTTCTCCGATAACGTTGTCTATGGAGCGGTGGAACGCCGTTACGGCCAGGATGCTGGCCTCGGCGAAGTACCACTCGTAAGCCACATCCACACCCCAGGAGGTTTCTTCCTCGAGTTCGGGATTGCCGCCCGACACGGCCCGACCCACGGGGTTGATGGAGGCGGACGCCCGAGCCTCGATGTAGGTCGGGCGGCTGATGCCGCTGGAGAACGAGAACCGCAGCTTCTGGTTGTCGCGGAAATCCCAGTTGACGTGGGCGCTCGGGAGGACGTTCGTGTAGCTTCTGGATACGCGGAGGGGCTCGAAGTCAGCGCCGACGAGCCGCGATCCGGTGGTTTCGTAGTCGGTGTCCTCGATTCGGACCCCCAGGACGATGTTGCCCCAGTCCCGATCGATGGTCTGCATGACGTACGCCGCCATGATCGTTTCCTCCAGTGCGAGCACTTCCTCCGGCGGAAACGGTGCACGCGTCAGGCCGTTGGCTTTCAGGGCGTCGAGGATCGCCGGGTTGTCGGCGTGGTAACCCCCGATCGTGTTTTTGAAGCTCGTGTCCCACGGACCGGAGTAGAACGGCTCGACGGGGATACCAAAGCCGGTGATGATGACGGAGAGCGGTGCACCGCCGCCGGTGGCGTCGCGGTCGTCGTGCTTGAGGCCGAACTTCAGTTCGCCCCATCGGTTGGCTCGGTTCACGTGGATGTTGAACTGCTTCGCATCGGTCTCCAGATTGCCGATCAGTTCAGCAAACAGCGGCAGAGCGTACTCGAGGTCCTGCAGACGCTCGTCGAACGTCAGGATTGGCTCCTGTGCGTCGGAAAGATCGTAAAACACGTTGCTGATCTGGTTGAAGCCGAGTAGGTACGGGACCGGCAGATAGGAGTCGAATGCGGTGTCGATCTGGCTGTAGCTCGCGTCGACATCCCAGTCCCCGACGCTGAGATCCGCGCCGAGCGTGACCACGTCCGTTTCGTTCACGTAGTCGCCGTCCTCCAACGCGCGGTAAACCGAGGCACTCGGTATGGTGCCCGTTTGCGCGGGAACGCCTTCGGGGAAATTGAATATCCACTGGTTGCGCTCTTCCTCGTCGGTGAACTCCGTGCTGAGCACATCGACGTAGACTCTTCCTCCGTTGTCGAGGTAGTACTCCAGCGAGCCGCCGTACGCTTCGTCACCGCGATCGACGAAGTAGTTTCTGAAGTCGAGGAATACCGGAACCAGGCTGCCAGGGGTGCCGACGTACTCCATCTCGCGGTTGTCGGTGATCTGTTCCCGCAGATTGTCCGAGCCGTAGACGAGGAAGCCGAACCTGTCGTTGGAATAGGATAGGCGCGCGTTGCGGCGGTCTATGTTGCCCCCACCGAGATCCTGCTCCCCGATGCCGTACTCGGCCGTAGCCGACCAGCCCCTCACGTCCGACGGCCTGAACGCCTTGATGTTGATGTAGCCCGAGATGGACTCGCCGGGCATGTCGGCCGTGATGGCCTTGTTGGCCACGACCTGGCCCGTGATGACGGCGGGGTAGGCGTCGAATCTGGGAATCCTGCCGTTCTCGACGCCGGGAATGTCGATGCCGTTGAAGGCCGTCGTCGTGTAGCGCTTGGGCGATCCCCGAAAGCTGACATAGCGCGCCTGCCCCTGGTCACGCTCGATCGCGAGCCCGGCGAGTCTGCCCAGCGCATCCGCGAGGTTCTGGTCCGGGAAGCGGCCGATCGCGTCGGCCGAAATGATGTCCGCCACGTTGTTCGCGTTGCGTTTGGCTTCAATCGCGGAAATCTGGCTCGCCCTGATCGGCTTCGCGACGACCACCACTTCCTCAAGTTCTTCGGCGTACGCCGGTGCCAAACCGATGGCGGTGAAGAGTGCCAACGCCATCACAACGCGCTTTGCATGCTGTTCCACAGGATCCCCCAAGTTCGTGCCACATCTTTTGCGGGCAAACGGTGGCCGCTGCGACTTACGCCGGTTGCGTCAGCGCATCGCCGTTCGAAGGCCCCCGCCTGCGTTGAGCGATGCTACTCCAAACTTGACCGGGGTGGTGCGGAGTCGGCCCGTCGCTTACGGTACGGGCTTGAGATGCGGTAGCCGGCATCGGGAATGACCCTGAGCCGAACGGACATCGAAGCGTTCCACGCGGACGGGGCGATCGCCCTGCGCGGGGTGGTGGACGGGGAATGGCTGCGTGTCCTGGCCGACGCCATCGAGGACGACATCGCGAACCCGGGACCCTTCTACCACGGCTACGAGCCGGAGGACGGTCGGGGCCGCTTTCACGGCAACCTGCGCACCTGGGAGTTCCACGACGGCTTCCGGCGCTTCTGCTTCGAGTCGCCGCTGCCGGGCCTGGCCGCGGAGCTGCTCGGTTGCCGGCGGATCAACCTGCTCTACGACCAGCTCTTCGTGAAGGAGCCGGGCACGCTCAACCGCACCCGCTGGCACAACGACCAGCCCTACTGGCCCGTCGCCGGGAACCAGATCCTGTCGTTCTGGGTGGCGCTCGACCCCACCTTCGCCGGGACGGGCGCCGTGGAGTTCGTGCGCGGGTCCCATCGCTGGGGACGGTTCTACCAGCCTGAGGTCTTCGGGCGCACGCACCTCGAGGGCTACGAGAGCAACCCGGACTACGAGCCGGCGCCCGATGTCGAGTCGGCGCGGGCCGACTACGACATCTTCAGCTTCGATCTCGAACCCGGCGACGTGTACGCGTTTCACGCGCTGGTGCTGCACGGCGCCGGCGGCAACGCGAGCGATCACGTGCGCCGGCGCGGCTACGCGGTCCGCTACACGGGCAACGACGTCACCTACTCGATCCGTGCGGGCACGAACCGGGACTTGCGAAACAGTGTTCTCCGCGACGGCGACCGGCTGGACAGCGCGCAGTATCCGCTGGTCTGGGAGGACGAGGTCGGGGGCGGGCGCTAGCCCGGCCGCCACCGAGCATTGCAGAGTCACGGGTAGAGAATTGGTCGCCCGGCTCCGGTACCCTCAGACGGCTACGGTGCTTGGCGAGTCGCCCAGCGACGAACCGGGAAGCCCGTCTCGACCGGGAGCCTGCCCCGGCCGATGGGCAGCTTGCCGCGTGTCACATCGATGCGCCTTGACCGCTGTTTGAACGCACTGATCCCGTACAATGGCTTCAAGGGTCCGGCGCCCTCCGGGGCCGCGGAATAAGGAGGATGTGCCATGCGCGTAGAGCACTTGCGCCTCAAGAACTTCAGGTGCTTCGGCCCGAGACTTCTTCTTCGCGGATGGGTTCACTCTTCTGATCGGCGCGAACGCCACCGGGAAGACAGCTGTTCTCGATGCCTTGGCGATTGCAGTCGGCGCGGCGCTGACCGCCGTTCCGGACGCTTCCAGCAGGCTTATCCGCCGTGTGGATGTTCGGCGGAGCCATCCGGGCGGCGTCGAAGTGGGCGGGGTTGAAGAGCACTACCCGGCTAGTGTGACGGCCGAAGGTGTGTTCGCAGGTCAGTCTCTCTCTTGGCGACGGGAGTTCCGGTCCGCCAAGTCCCACACTACCCATCGGGAAGCCAGGAACCTCCGCGATGCAATGAAACGGCTCATGGAGCGGGGTCGGAACGGCGGCGATGCGGTGTTCCCCTACATCGGCTACTACGGCACCGGGCGGCTGTGGCTGGAGCAGCGCCGGACGACGGAGGGCGGCGTGGACCCGGGGGGGAAACTGCCCGATACGACGGCTACCGCAACTGCTTGACACCGAGATCCTCCACGCGCCACCTCGTTCAGCGGATAAAGCGGCTGACGTTGATCCAGGCGCAGAGAGGCGTGCAGCTGGAGACGCTGGCGACCATCCTCGATGCGGTGGCGAACTGCGTGGAGGATGCGACCAGCGCCTCCTTCGACTTTGATGAAGACGACATTTCCGTCACGTTCGAGAGTGGTGTGCGGGCGCCGTTCAGGATGCTCAGCGACGGACAGCGGGGTATGGCTGCGATGGCCGCCGACATTGCGATGCGTTGCACGCTGCTCAACCCGCACTTGAACGGCGAAGCGTGCCGCGAGACCCCCGGCGTCGTGCTGATCGACGAGCTCGACCTGCACCTGCATCCGCGCTGGCAGCGCCGCGTGGTGCAGGACCTGCGCTCCGCCTTCCCAAACATCCAATTCGTTGCCAGCAGCCACTCGCCCTTCATCATCCAGTCGATGGCGGATTGCGGTGGCGTGATCAACCTCGATGCAGAAGACGAGGAGCCGTCCCCCGTCTCCCAGCACCGTATCGAGTGGTCCTTGGCCGGACGAGGGCGGCCAGCCGAAGTCCTTCCGTCCGTACCGGAAGGCGAAACGGGACTTGCTTGATCGGCTTGGCCCCTATTGCAGCTACTGCGAGCGGACGGGAGACCTTCACGTAGAGCACGTCATTCCAAGACGCCATCGGCCTGATCTTGCGGAAGATTGGACGAATCTCCTGCTCGGGTGCGTCAACTGCAACTCGATCAAGCGTTGTCGCAACAACTCTCGCGACGGCTATACGTGGCCGGATGACGATGTGACGTGGCAGGCGTTTGAGTACCTGCCCGAAGGGCGAATCAAGGTCGCCGGGAACCTGCCGGACTCAAGGCGGGTCAAGGCTGAACGCCTGTTTGACTTGGTGGGGCTGGGGCGGACCCCCATGTCGGACCCCGCCGCATCGGACTTGCGTTATCTGCACCGCCTGGACGCTTGGCGAACTGCGGAGATGGCGCGTGGCAAGCTGGCCGAAGGACACACTGATGTGGACGTCGTTGTCGAGCTGGCCAAGGCGACGGGATTCTGGTCCGTTTGGATGGAGGTCTTCAAGGGGAATACGGACGTTCGCGACCGCTTGCGCGACGAGTTCCCGGGCACGAGGTGACGGCCGGCATGGCGCGAGGTCGGAGCTTCGCTGCCGTGCGGGCTGAGATCGAATTTGGCGTTGGGAATCGACCCGAGCTCAGCGACGCAACGCTTGGAACGGGCCTGGGAGCCGATGCCAGGCAGTCGGACACCGACGCCGGCCGATGCTTCCGTGCTGGAAGGGCCCTGAGCTGGGGCCACTGGCAGCGCCCGCCAGGGATGGTGGTTTCGGTGGCGCTACCCCCACACCTGACCGAAGACGCGCAGGAAGTTCCCGCCCAGGATGCCGCGTACCTGGTCGTCGGTGTAGCCGTGACCGACCATCAGTTCGGTCAGGGGCACGATCACCGACGGGCCGGCGATGGCCAGGCGGTTCATCGGCGGGTACTGCTCCTCGCCGTAGAGTTCCGTGTACTGCGGGACCACGTTCTCCACCGGCAGGGGCTCGTCCATGAGGGGGACGTGGTCGAGCCCGAGGCCAACGTGCCGGTCGCCCACCAGCTCCGCGACGTAGTCGACATGGCGGAACATCTGCTCCGCCGAGGGGTCGTACAGCGCTTCCGACAGGAACAGCGAGACACCGTTGATGCCGATCACGCCCCCGGTGGCCGCCGCCGCCCGGATCTGGGTGTCGCTGATGTTGCGTTCGTGATCGCGCAACGCCCGGGCCGAGGAGTGCGAGAAAATCACCGGCGCCGTCGAGTGCTCGCACATCTCCAGCGTCGAGCGCTCCGACATGTGGCTGCCGTCGCAGACCATGCCGACGCGGTTCATTTCGGCGACGAGTGCGCGGCCGAAGTTCGACAGCCCCGGGTTGTCGTGGTCGTGGCTGCCCCCGGAGGCCAGGTTCTTGTCGTTGTAGGCGAGCAGCATGTGCCCGACGCCGAGGCCGTACAGTACCTCCACCAGGTTGATGTCCCCTTCGAGCGGGGTCGATCCCTGGAAGTTGAAGTTGACCCCGAGCTTGCCCTCGGCCTTGGCGCGGGCCACGTCCGCGACCTTGTGCACGAAGACGTACTCGTCCGGCCGTTCCAGGATGTAGCGCCGGTTCGCCGCGAGCACGTGGAGCATCTGGCCGGTGGTCTTGGTGAAGTCGGACCCGGCCGTCATGGAGAGCCAGGTGACCTTCGCCTCCTTGTACTTGGCGATCCAGGAGTCGTAGCCCACCGGCTGCATCGAGATCGCGTGAATGGGCGAGTTGGCGCCCGTCATGTCGAGGATCGGGCTTTCGGCCAGCAGCTTCAGCGTTCGCGCGGACAACGCGGAACCCGACACCGGGACGGCCTGCGGAAGCAGGGCGAGACCCGCCGCTGTCTGGAGGAGTCGTCTTCGATTCACCCAGCGCCCTCAGCCCCTCGGCAGGTGCGGCCCGTACAGGTAGAGGAGCGCATCGTTGATCGCCGGGGCGAGGATCGTGGTATGCGTGTGGCCGGGGTACATCTTCGATGCGAACGTGAGCTGGTCGTTGGGCGTCGAGTGGAGCACGCTCACGAGGCTGTTGTAGTTGCGCCCCATGTCCTCGTAGAACGACACGCCGCCGTTGGCTTCCATGGCCCCGAACGAGAGGTACATCTTCGTGTCGTGCACCAGGTCGCCTTCCAGGAGTTTTCGCACCTCGCCAATGTAGTCAACGCCGGTGGTGAACAGCCCCGGACTGCCCAGGAAGTACTTGTCGAACAGCTTCGACTGGCGGCGGAACGCGTGGAAGGTGAACGTGCCGCCGTAGGAGTCGCCGAGGATCCCGGCGGGCCGGTCGCTCACGTTGTAGCGTGCGCGAATGAGCGGATCCAGTTCTTCCTCCAGGAAGCGCAGGAAGTTGTCCGCGCCGCCGATGGTCTGCTCCGGCGGCAACTCCCCGGGTTGCAGGGGCGTCGCTAGGTCCGTGTGCGTGTAGTCCCGGGTGCGGGCGTTGGGTTGGTCTTCCGGGTAGTCGACGCCCACCATCACCAGGGGCGGGAAGCCGGGCTTGACCAGGTCCACGAGCTGCAACCGGGCGATGAACGCCGCGATCGCCAAAGCCCAGGAACCATCCAGCACGTAGACGAGGTCCGGCGGGGGGAGTTCGGCGGTCCTGCCGAGGAGTTCCAGCATCTGCGCATCGGGTTCCGAGACGCCGACCGCCAGGCGGTCGCCGACCGCTTCGGAGTCGATGACGAAGCTCTCCGATCCCCGAAGCGGCCAGGGTGCGTTCGAGGGGGTGACGTTGGGGGCATCGGCTGCTCGTGCGTCCAAAGCCCCGGGAATGGACGTGGCCGCGGCGAGCGTTGCCGCCCCGGACAGGAAATGTCTGCGTTGCATGGTGTTCTTCCGATCGTCGCCAACGATTTGGTGGTCCGCTTCGCAAGGACGCAGCGGATCAGGCCCGTCCTCAATACGGTAACCGCAAGTCGGGAGGCTTAGCTCATGTCGCCCCGCCTCGAGAAACTGCTCGCCGAGGCGATCGTCTGGGACAACCACGCCTGCATGCCGGTGCGGGCCGGTGATGTCTCCTTCCTCGACGACCTCGAACGGCATCGGCGGAGCGGCGTCTCGTTCGTAAGCCTGAACGTCTCCTTCGACTACTTCCCCTGGCACTACGGATTCAAGATGCTGGCCACGTTCCGGAGCTGGATCAAGCGGCACCCGGAACGGTACCTGCTGGTCGACCGGGTGAGCGACGTGCAGCGCGCCAAGCGGGAGGGCAAGCTCGGCGTCGCCTTCGACCTCGAGGGCGCCGTGGCCGTCGACGACCTGCCGGAACTGGTCGAACCTTATGCCGCGCTGGGCGTAAAGTGGATGCTGATCGCCTACAACCGCAACAACCGCGTCGGCGGCGGGTGCCAGGACGACGACTGCGGCCTCACCGACTTCGGGCGGCGCGTGATCGACGAGATGGCCCGGGTGGGCATGGTGCTCTGCTGCAGTCACACCGGCTACCGCACGGCGCGGGAGGCGATCGAGTACTCGACGAACCCGGTGATCTTCTCCCATTCCAACCCGCGGGCCCTCTGGGACCACGAGCGCAACATCCCCGACGACCTGATCGAGGCGTGCGCCGCGAGCGGCGGGGTCGTCAACGTCAACGGCATCGGCTTCTTCATGGGCGACAACGACAACTCCACCGACGCCATCGTACGGCACATCGACTACGTCGCGGACCTCGTTGGCCCGGAACATGTCGGGCTCGGGCTCGACTTCGTGTTCGACGCCTCGGAGCTCGATGACCTGATCGCGGCCGATCCGGAGCTGTTTCCGCCGGAGAAGGGCTATCGAAGCGGGCTGCGCATGGTGGAGCCGGAGCGCATACCCGAGATCGCCGAGCGGCTCTTGAACCAGGGTTGGGACGACGACGCGTTGCGAGGCCTGCTCGGCGGCAACAACATGCGCGTTGCGGAGCAGGTTTGGCGCTGACGCTATCTGGATAGGAGGATTCCGATGAAGCGAACGAAGCGATGGTCCTGGGCTTGGGCACTGCTGCTCGGCATGACGGCAGGCCCGGCGATGGCCGAGGCGGGGCAGGCGGTCGCCCACGACGGCTCCCCGATCTACTTCGAGGTGCACGGCGGTGGGGAGAAGTTCCTGTTCCTCGGACCGGGCACCGCGGCGGCGCGCGCGCTGCCGGCCTTGCCGGGACAGGAAATGATGCCCGAAGTCTTTCGCGAAGCCCTTGGGCAGGCGAAGCAGGCGTACATCGATGCCCTCGGTTCGAAGTACCGACTGATCTTCATCGAGTACCCCGGGATCGAGCCGAAGCTATACACCCTGACCCCCGCCGCCGTCGCGCGCGACTACCTGGCGATCGCGGATGCGGCCGGCGCCCGGGAGTTCGCCTACGCGGGGTTCTCGTGGGGGTGCGTCACCGGCCTGCAGTTGGCGTTGCGCACCGATCGGTTGACGGCGCTGGTCTGCGGGGGCTTCCCGGTGATGGACGGCGTCTACGAGGACATGCTCGAGACCGCGCGCTCGATGACCGAGGGTACGGGCACCCTCTATGGCCTCGTGTACGACTCGCCGGAGAACGGCCGCCAGTTCCTGACGTACTACGAGGGCCTGCAAAGCTTCGATGACCGGGCGGTCCAGGGCGCGCTCGTCGTGCCGCGGCTGAACTGGATCGGTGACCAGGACGTCCCCACCCTGAACGGCGAACCCCTGACCCACATGGGCGAGGTGATCATCCGCAACCGTGCCGAACTCGAAGCCGCGGGCTGGGATGTCCAGATCCTTCCCGGCAGGAACCACCTGGACGCCGCCGCGCCGGACGTGCACATCCCGGTCATCGACGAGTGGCTGTCGGAAGTGTTGCGGTAGCAAAAGCGAAGATGAATGCGCGGATACGGATACCGACCGCCGTTGCCTGCGTGCTCGCGTGTTGCATGGCGTGGGCGCAGCAGAACCAGGTCCAGGTCGAGGGTGCCCACTACGCCATGCAGCAGTTGCCGGCGATGCGCTTCCGGGCGGAGGGCTACGACTACGACCACGAGGTGCTGGTCGCGCTGCCGGCCACCTACAACGCGCTGCCCGAGAAGCGCTACCCGGTGCTCTGGGCCATGGACGGCGCGCTCCTGTTCGACATGACGGTGGGCCTGGCGGGCTTCTACGCGGCGGGCAACCGGATTCCGGAGCTGATCGTCGTGGGCGTCGGGCATCCCAGCGAGGAAGGACTCGCGGGGCTCGCCAAGCGGACCGTCGATCTCTTTCCGCCGGGGTCGTCGCTGTCGGAATCGGGACCCGCGCTCGACTACATGCGCGACGAGATGTCTCCGTTGGGGTTCGAGCCGGAGGACGTCTTTGCCAACGTCAAGGGCGACGCCTTCCTGGCCTTTCTCATCGACCGGCTGCGCCCGCTGCTGGCGGAGAAGTACCGCATGGCGGACGACCACGCCCTGTTCGGCCATTCCGCGGGCGGGGCGTTCACCGGCTACGCGTTGCTGGCGCGTCCCGGAGGCTTCGACCGCTACATCATCGGCAGCGGCACCAACGGGCTCAGCCTGACCATGGAAGCCGACTATGCCGCGGAACACGACGACCTCCCGGCGCGGGTCTTCGTTGGTGCCGGCGACCTCGAGGCCAACAATCTCCCGATGTCGGCGCAGCGCATCGTCAGCCGCACGGTGCTATTCGCGGAGAACCTGCTGCTACGCCGGTATCCGTCGCTGGCGCTCCAGACGCGGCTGTACCGCGACCGCGACCACTTCGACGTGTTGCCGATCATCATCGGGGACGGGCTGAAGTGGGTGTACGCGGATGCTGCCGAGGAACTCGAGGCGCCGCTTTACTGATGGACGAAGCACGATGAAACGTCACACACGATCCGTCGCCGTGGCGGCGATGGCCCTCTGGGCCGTTAGTGGCTGCGCAATGGACAGCGACGAGGCGCGGCAGGATCCCGCCGATTTCGAGTCCGCTGCGCTGATGGCGCTCGTGACGAACCTCCGTCCGGAGGCCCACTGGATCGGGGACGAAGACCGGTTCTGGATGAAACAGGAGACCGGCGACGGCGCCCGTTTCGTCGTAGTCGATGCGGCATCCGGGGAGCAGGAGCCCGCATTCGATCACGCCGGCCTCGCGGAGTCGCTTGCCGACGCGGGGCTCGAGGACGCCGACGCCGACAACCTGCCGATCACCGCGCTCGGGCTGGAGGGCGACGGCCTGGTCGTCACCACGGCGAGCGGCGTGTTCGCCTGCTCTGCGGATGCAACCGAGTGCGCGAAGGACGAATCGCCGCCGCCTTCGTCCGCCGAACGCGCATCGCCGGACGGAACCCGCGCCGCCTTCATCCGGGACGCCAACCTCTGGATCCGGGACCTCGATTCGGGCGAGGAAACGCAACTCACCACCGATGGAGAGGACGGTTTCGCCTACGGACACCTCGGTTTCGAACTGAACCGGATCCAGCGCCGCCGGGCCGGTGAACCGGCGCCGATCGTCTCGGTGAACTGGTCTCCGGACGGCCGTTACCTCGCCGCGATGCGGGTGGACCTGCGCGCCGTGCCGGTGCGCTCCTACATCAAGGAGCACCTGCCCCCCGACCTGCCCTTCACGGCCATCCACCTCGACCGAGTGCTCGTGCCGGGGGAGAAGACGGCGCCCGCGAGAGAGATCACGGTCATCGATACGCAGGCCGGCCGCATCGTTCGAGCGGACGTCGACCCGGCCCGCCTGCAGGACTTCGCGCCGTTTCACTTCTCGTCGAATGTGCTGTGGTGGAGCTCGGACGACGAACTCTTCTTCGTGACGGCAGACCACGGCGGTCAGACCTATGGCATCGCCGCCATGGACCTCGATACGGGGGCGGTGCGCACGGTCCTCGAGGAGAGCGAGACCCACTTCTACGCTTTCTCGGCGCGGGACTACCACCGGCCGAACTTCCACGTCACCGCGGACGGGTCCGAGGCGCTTTGGTACTCGCAACGCTCGGGGGCCGGCCAGCTCTACCTGTACGACGCGCGCACCGGCGAACTCAAGAACCAGGTCACCGAGGGCGGCGTGGTCTTCGACGTCATCCGTGTCGACGACGCCGCGCGGAAGGTCTACTTCACCGCGGGCGGCCGCGAGGACGGACGCAATCCCTACTTCGCGCACCTGTACCGCGCTTCGTTCGAAGGCGACGCGGAACTGCTCACGCCGGAGGACGCCGCCCACGAGTTCTTCCGCTACGCCCTTGGGGTGCGGGTCGGGTTCGGCTCGCTCTCGAAGTTCTCGCCGTCCGGCGACTATTTCGTCGACGTCTTCTCCACCCTCGAGCAGCCGCCGACGATGGTGATCCGCGACCGCGACGGCAACCTCGTTGCCGAAGTGCTGCGCGCCGACGCGTCCCGCCTGCTCGCGACCGGTTGGCAGCCTCCCGAGCGATTCGTCGTCAAGGCGGCCGACGGCGAGACCGACCTGTACGGGGCACTGTTCAAGCCGCTCGACTTCGACCCCGCCCGGAAGTACGCGGTCGTTGACCAGACCTACCCGGGACCGCAGATCGACTCCGGACCCCACACCTTCCTCGACAACTTCGCCGCCATCACGACGCGGGACGCACAGGCGACGGCCCAGGCGGGTTTCGTGGTGGTGACCGTGGACGGCCGCGGCACCACCCGCCGCGATCGGGACTTCCGGTATGCCTTCTCGGGCACGGAGGATCTCTTCGGCGCCGCGGACCACCAGGCGGCCATCGAGAACCTGGCGGTCGACCGGCCCTACATGGACACGACCCGCGTCGGCATCACGGGCGCCTCGTTCGGGGGCTACGGCTCCCTGCGCGCGGCCCTGCTCTTCCCCGGGTTCTTCGACGTGGTGGTCTCCCATGTCGGACCGCATGAATACCTGCACTCGGTCACGTCGGGCATCTCGGTGGAACGCTTCTTCGGCGTCCCGGGCAGCGACCGCGACGTCCACGCGCTGACGAGCAACATCGCCATCATCGACCGCCTCGAGGCCGACCTCATGCTGGTGTACGGGGAGATCGACGAGAACGTGCCATTCCGGGCCGGGATGGCCATCTTCGATGCGTTGATGAAGGCGGACAAGGACTTCACGTCCTACGTCGTGCCCGACGCGAACCACGGCGGCGCCGCCGCCCATCCCTACATCGTCAAGCGGCAGCGGCGGTTCTTCGAGGAACATCTCGGCGGCCCGGTACCCTGAGCGGGCCCGACGCCCATCCCGGACGTTATCCAGCAATCCAGAAGCAAGGAACGATGAGAACCATTACCTCCATCACAGTAGCCCTGGCCGCTGCGGTTGGCCTCTCCGCCTCAGCGATGGCGCAGGACGAGAAGAGCCTCGAGGAAACCCGGGCCGAGATCGAGGCGCGCATGGCCGCGGCCAAGGCGCGCACGAAACCCGGCGACGAAATGGTCAGCGCCTACTTCTTCCTGGAGGACGAACCGGTCTATCCCAGCCCAGGCGACTCGCCGGACCGGGGCGAGGGACCCTATTCCCGGTTGGTGATACGCGGCGTGTACTACGTCGCCGGCACGGGCGCGCCCGCGCGCGGCCCGGTGGACATCGTCGTCGAAGGGGACCGCATCGCCGCCATCTCGGGAACGAACCTAGTCGAGGCCGCCCGCCCCGCGTCCGGCGACCGGGAGATCGACGCGACGGGCATGTACGTCCTCCCCGGGTTCATCAACAGCCACTCTCATACCGGGCCGTACCAGGTCGTCGACTTCAGCATGGACTACGTCTACAAGCTGTGGCTCGCCCACGGCCTGACCACCGTGCGTGCGGTCGGATCCCATCGCGGCGGGCTGACGTGGACGGTGGAGCAGTCGAGGCAACTCGAGGCCGGGGACATCGACGGGCCCGACCTGCATGCCTATGCCTTCTTCGCCCCGGAGCTGCCCACGTCGGACCTGCGCACCGCGGACGATGCGCGCCGGTGGGTGCGGGCCATCACGGAGGCGGGCGCCCGGGGCATCAAGTTCCACCACGGTTCGCCTACCCTGCTGGAAGCGGCCATAGACGAGGCGCAGGCGCAGGACATCCGGACCACCATGCACCATGCGCAGATCGCGAGCCCCCGGGCCAACGTGCTCGACACGTCGGGCTGGGGCCTCGAGTCGATGGAGCACTGGTGGTACGGCCTGCCGGAAGCGCTGTTCGAGAACCAGCGCATCCAGCACTACCCCACCTACCACAACTACGAGAACGAGGAGCACCGCTTCCAGGGCGCGGCGCGCATCCTGTCGCAGGCGGCGCCCCCGGGCTCGGACCACTGGAACGAGGTGATGGACACCCTGGTGGAGCGCGACTTCACCATCTCCCCGACCTTCGCCGTGAAGGAAGCCACCCGCGACGTCATGGCGGCGGCCCGGCGCGAATGGCACGACACCTACACGATGCCCTGGCAGTGGAAATTCTACACCATCAGCCGCAAGAGCCACGGCTCGTTCTTCTTCGACTGGACGACCGAGGACGAGGCGGCCGGCGCGGAGGACTATCGCCTGGGCATGGCATTCGTCAACGAGTTCAAGAACCGGGGCGGGCGGGTCACCGCCGGGAGCGACGCGGGCTACGTCTGGTGCCTCTACGGGTTCTGTTACGTGCGCGAACTGGAGTTGCTCCAGGAAGCCGGCTTCAACGCCCTGGAGGTGCTGCGCGCGGCGACCCTGCACGGGGCGGAAGCGCTCGGCATCGACGAGGAAACCGGCAGCATCGAGCTCGGCAAGAAGGCGGACCTCGTGATCGTCGGCGAGAACCCCCTCGACAACTTCAAGGTGCTGTACGGCACCGGCGCCCTGCGGCTCGACGAGAACGACAGGCTGCAGCGCGTGGGCGGCGTCGAGTACACCGTCAAGGACGGGATCGTCTACAACGCGAAAGAGCTGCTGGGCGACATCCGCGACATGGTGGCGCGGGACAAGGCCCAGAAGGGCATTCCGGAAGGCGCGCTGCCCCTCGAGGGGCTGTAGCGCACGCCGGGGTGACACGAATTCGTTGACCAGAACAGGACGCAACCTCATGCGACGCCTGCGTTGCCCGGTATCCGTCGCCATGCTGCTGTTGGCGGCAACGCTCGCCGCGGACCCGGCCCCCATCGTCCAGCCGGGCAAGCCGGGGGAACCGGCTCGGGAGCTGACCGCCGAACAGGCGATAGACGTCGCCGTCAGCAGTTACTCGCCCGACGATGTCCGCTTCATGCAGGACATGATTCCGCACCACCACCAGGCCGTGGAGATGGCCGCACTGGTGGCGGACCGCACCAACCGGCCGGAACTCGCCGACGCGGCCGGCCGCATCAATCTCTCCCAGCGGGACGAGATCGAGTTCATGGAGCAATGGCTCACCGACCGCGGCGAGGCCGTTCCGGATCCTTCGGACCACGCCGCCATGCACACCGACCATCGCATGGCCGGCATGGCCACGCCGAAGCAGATGGCCGATCTCGCCGCCGCGACGGGCACGGAATTCGACCGTCTCTTCCTGCAGTTGATGATCACGCACCACGAGGGCGCGGTGACGATGGTCGAGGAGCTGCACGAGCAGCCGGGCGCGGCGTACGACCCGGTACTGTTCGAGTTCACCACGGACGTCACCAACGATCAGACCGCCGAAATCGAGCGGATGCACGCGGTGCTCATCACGCTCTCGGACGACCCGCGCGCGGGCCTCAAGGCGGGGTTCGACGACGCCGGCCAGGCGATCCTGAACCTGGCGCTCCTGGCTTCCGTGCCGAGGCCCCCGGGGTTCTTCGACCCGGAGAATCCCGCCAGCCTGCCGCCGGAGCAGCCGGAGGACGATGCGGCCGAGGACGCGCCGGAGGATGTCGGGGAAGACGCCGGGAACGGCGGCAAGGAGCCCGAAGCGGAAGGCGACGAAGAGGACGAGGAGGACGAGGAGGACTGGGAGCGCAGGCCCCTGCTGAGTTTCTCCAATACGGACATGGCCTTTCGTGACGATGTGCTGTTCGCCGGCAGCTACCACGGCTTCAACGTCTACCGGTTGGATGGAGAGGGCGCGGCGGAACAGCTCAGTTCCGTGGTATGTCCTGGCGGCCAGGGCGATGTCTCGGTCGTCGGCGACCTGCTCATCATGTCGGTGGAGGAGACGCGGGGACGGGTCGATTGCGGCCTCGAGGGCATCGCCGAAGACGTAAGCAGCGACCGGTTCCGGGGCCTTCGCATCTTTGATGTCGGCGACCTCCGCCGGCCCGTGCAAGTCGGCGCCGTCCAAACCTGCCGCGGCTCGCACACCCACTCGGTGGTCGCCGCCGACGACCGGAAGATCATCGTCTACAACTCCGGCGTCTCCCTGATTCGCGAAGAGGACGAACTGCCGGGTTGCATCGACGAGACGCCGGGCGACTACCGGACGGCGCTCTTCCGCATCGATGTCATCGAGATTCCGGTCCAAGATCCTTCCAGGGCGCGCATCGTGCACAGCCCCGCGGTGTTCGCCGACCCGGAAGACGGCACGCTGGCCGGCCTCTGGCGCGGAGGCGACCACGGCGAGCATACCCAGGAGACCCACTCCACCGACCAGTGCCACGACATCACCGTCTTCCCGGCCCGAAACATCGCCGCCGGGGCCTGCGCGGGCAACGGCATCCTGTTCGACATTTCCGATCCACTGAACCCGACGCGGATCGACGCGGCGGTCGACAAGGGGTTTGCGTACTGGCACTCGGCGACTTTCAACAACGACGGCACCAAGGTGCTGTACACCGACGAATGGGGCGGCGGCATGATGCCGCGATGCCGCGCCTACGACCCGCTCGACTGGGGCGCCAACGCCATTTACGACATCGTCGACGGGAAGCTCGAGTTCAGGAGCTACTACAAGATCCCGGCGCCGCAGGACGAGCAGGAGAACTGCGTGGCGCACAACGGCTCCGTGGTGCCGGTGCCCGGGCGCGACATCTTCGTCCAGGCTTGGTACCAGGGGGGCATCTCCGTGATCGACTTCACGGATTCGGCCAAGCCGGTCGAGATCGCCTACTTCGACCGCGGCCCCGTCGACGAGGAACACCTGACCCTCGGCGGCTACTGGTCCGCGTACTGGTACGACGGGAGGATCTACGGGACCGAGATCCTCCGGGGGATCGACGTGCTGTCGCTCCTGCCGAGCGACTTCCTCTCGGCGAACGAGATTGCCGCGGCGGTACTCGCCGACCAGGGCCGGGAGTTCAATCCCCAGCAGCAGCGAAGCTACGACTGGCCGGCCGAACCGGTGGTGGCCCGCGCCTATGTCGACCAACTGGCGCACGACGACGGGTTCGACGAAGCGTCCCTGGCGGATCTCGATGCGGCGCTCGACCTGGCTGCCGCGGCGCTGGGGGAAGAGGGAAGTGACCCGGAGCTGGCCGACCGGTTCGATGCGTTGGCGGCGTCGGTCGGAACCGGCGCCGGCGGGGACATCGCGGCGAAGCGGCGAAGCGGATTGGCGGAGACGCTGCGCGGCATCGCCGTACGGCTACGCCATCCATAACCAACCGATGAGTGCCGCGGCAGATCTGCTATCCGTTTCCGAGGACGTCAGCGGCGCTTCGATAAGCGGCGTTGTCGCCGCCGGCTTCGAGGATGTTCTGCAAGTGTTCACGGAGAACTTCCGCCGGCGCGGCGAAGTTGGAGCGGCCTGCGCCATCTACAGGGGCGATGAAATGCTGGTGCACCTGTGGGGCGGGTACAGGGACCAGGCAAGAACCGAGAGGTGGAACGACGACACGCTGGCGTGTGTGCACTCGACCACCAAGGCAATCACGGCGGTCGCCATGGCCATGGCCGTATCCAGAGGCCACTTTTCCCTGGATGACACGGTCGTCTCGCACTGGCCCGAGTTCGGTGTCCACGGCAAGCAGCACATCACGATCGGGCAGATCCTGGACCATTCGGCGGGACTGCCTGTCGTCGAGGAAACCCTGACTATCGAGCACCTGGCCGATCTGGATGGCTTGAGGGAGATCCTGGCGCGACAGAAGCCGCAGTGGGAACCCGGTACCCGTCATGGTTATCACGGTTGGACGTTTGGCATGTACGCGAACGAGATCATGCGCCGGACGGACCCGGACGGCCGTAGTGTCGGCCAGTTCGTCGCGAAGGAAATCAGCGAGTCCCTTGGTGAGGAGTTCTACATCGGCTTGCCGGATACGGTTCCGGACCACCGGCTGTCGGAAGAGTTCACCAATCTTCGAACGCTCCTGGACATGCTCACGAACAAGCCTGTATCCACGATGGGTACGATGCTCAGGTTTCTGTTCGAAAGGGACACGCTGCAGGCGAAGATGCTGAAGAACCCGGTGGAACTGGGTCAATTCGACCAGTTCAACACCCGTGCCGTCCGGCGCGTGGAGATCCCGGCGGGGAACGGTCACGGAACTGCCAGGGCCATGGCGCATATCATGGGGGCTTGCGCCAGCGGTGGGGCATCGCTGGGACTCTCGGGAGAGAGCCTTGCCCAGTGGGAAAGAAGGCATCCCGGGACCGGAAAGGATGAAATCGAAGCCGTCATGGGTGCGAGAGTCCTGTTCCAGGCCGGCATGATGAAACCGAATTCAGAGCATCGGAGTCTGTTGGGCAGGCCCCGCTGCTACTTTCATTACGGCAGTGGCGGTCATATCGCGTTTGCGGACCCGGACAGTGGCCTGGGGCTCGGTTACTGCAACAATCGAATACTGGCGGCGGTCGGTGACCGGAGGAGCAACTTGCTGGTCGATGCCATGTTGGGATGTGCGGACTGAGGATCGACGATGACTGCCGCGAGACGCCTCCGCGCGGCGGCCACGGCCGAGGAGGTTTTCGGTGCGCAGCACGGTCTCTTCTCCCGTGCCTACACACGCGACGACGACCCCCTCTCCGAAGGGCGTCTGAAGGCACTCTTCGGTCCGCAGGCCGCCATGGAAGGTCCGCTGGCGCCGACGGGCATCGGTTGCCGCTTTCGCGGGGTGGATGTTGCGCAACGACTCGGTGCCGAGCAGGCGGCGTACCTGATCGACGCGCTCAGCATGCACTCGATCGTCGTCTTTGCCGGTCAGGACCTTCGGCGGGTGTCACTGGCGCACTTCGAGCGTTTCGCGAATCACTTCGGTGCACCGCAACCCGTCCCGAAGGTAGTCACCGACGGTGTCGTCGATGCGGTCAACGAAGCCCTGACCCAGATCACCGGCCCGGAGGGCGAACGCCTCGATCACCTGCCCGTCCCACCCGAATCCTCGGCGCTCTACACCGTCACCAACGTGGAGCCGGTCAAGGAGGGCTCGGTTCGGGTTCTGACGCCACGGCCGAGGGCGAGGAATCCCAGCCGGCAGGACATCTCCGACCAGGTGCGCTGCGAGGTGCTGTGGCACACGGACCAGGACCATGAACGGATCGCCTGCAACACGACGATGTTCCTGGTCCACAAGCACCCCACGGCGCGAGACTCCGGTTCCGGAAACTGGCTGGGCAGCTATCCCGAAGTCGACTACGACACCTTCTACAGGCATCCCGACCTGCCGGAGGGCATGGAGCATTTTCATACCACCGATACGAGGTTGGTGCGCTTGCGGCAGCAGCATCTGCCGCTGAACGCCGAGACAGCCTTTGCGGACACCGTTGCGGCGTTCGAAGCGCTGCCGCGCGCGAAGCGGGAGCGGCTCGAGAAGATTCGGATGGTGAAGTACGAGCGGCCGGGAGACGACGTCGACGGCAAGGGTTACTACTGTCCGCTGATACGCACCAATCCCCGCAGCGGACGCAGGATGATCTACTCACCCGTCTATGGCAGCCGCTTCGTCCTGCAGAACATCCCTCCGCCGCAGATCGAGGGCATGAGCAAGGCGGAGACGAAGGCGTTCCTGGACGAACTCGAGGCGCACTGCCTGCAACCGCGCTTCCGATACAACCACCCGCACGAAGAAGGGGACCTGGTCATCTGGGATGACTACGCGCTGCTGCACTGCCTGCCGCCGGTCAAGATCGGGATCACGAGCCTTGCAGACGCGCGCCTCTACTATCGCATCGCCACGAAGGGTGCACCCAGGTTGACCCTGCCGCGGCAGGACTCCAGGGAATGGTTGCTGGAGAACCTGAAGGACACTTACACCACGCCCGCCGAGATTCTCCAGGTCGGGAGCGCGTAGTCTCGCGCCGATCAGGCTCTACCAGCTCTTGCCCTCAAGGAAGTCGAGCACACGAGGCACCCACGCATCGAGCGGCAGGTTCATGTGGTCGTAGCCTTCGATCACGTCCACTCGCCAGCCGGCGGCCTCGAGCCTTGCCTTGTTCTCGATGATCGGCTCGGCGATCGGTAGCGTGAGATTCATCGAGGGGACGCCAACGTCTTCCGATCCCACGTAGAGATAGAGTAGCCCGGCCCGGTCGCGCATGGATTCGACGGCGTCTTCTTCGGTCCAGTCGCCGCTGCCCATGTCGGCGACGATGTCGGCGTAGAACTGCGTGTTGGAGCGCAGCACCTTCCCCGCTGCAGTATCGGCGGGCAGGGCGCTCGAACTCGCGCCGGAGCCCTCCAGTATCTGCGCGTAGGGCGCGCCGAGCACCGGCCAGCCCCCGATGGCCAGGCCGGCACAGCGTTTCGTCCGGCTCGCGACGTGTATGCCGAATCCCGCGCCCCACGAGTATCCCATCGCGACGAAGCGGTCGATGCCGGCGGCGTCGGCCACCGCCACGTAATCCTCGGCCACGGTTGCCGGGTTGATGTCGCCCGGCAGGGGGCCGGTGGACTGTCCGGTCCCGCGCGGGTAGTCCACGTGCAGGACCTGGTACTTCTCCGTGAGCGTCTCGAGGAGCTGCCTGCTCACGTCGGTGCTGCTGGTGCTGCCCAGGTCCTGCATGATCCGGTCCCAGCCCTCGGTCCACGGGTAGCCGACCCATAGCGTCGGGGCGTCGCTTGGCCCGAGCACGCGGTAGTGAATCCGGACTCCGTCGGCGGTCTCGGCGAAGCCCTCCTTCGTTGCGGTCAAGGGTTCGCCATTCGCAAGCGGCGAAAGCGCGAGCATGGCGGCTATCGGCACGAGGGCAAGACGCTTCCAAGGCGATTCACGTCGTTTCATCGTTTCCTCCCGGTGGTTGGCTGCGCAGGTCAGACCGCCAGCGCCATGGCGTTCCGGCGCGGGTCGCCGCAGGCGTGGGCCGTGCCGTCGGAGTCCATGAAGATGCCCTCGAACGAGCCGTGGTGCCAGTTCCACGGGTTGACCACGTCCCAGGCGATGCCGCGCTTTGCGGCGGCCTTGCGCACCTTCTCGTCGAGGTCGACCTCGATGAGCAGCTTCCCAGGGCTCGTGTAGGACCCGCCCCCGAAACGCGGCCGGTTGACCGACTCGGCGATGGGCATGCCGAAGTCGATGATGTTCGAAGTGTTCTGCAGGATGTTCTGCAAGAGGCTCACGCTCGGCGACCCCGACGCCAGCATCGGCCGTTCGCCGTCGAACACGATGTTGGGGCACACGTACGCCGAGATGCGGTCGCCCGGGCCAGGCATCACGCGCATGTAGTGGGCGCCCGCCGCGACGACGGTCACGCCACCGGCGAAGAGCCCGTTCGACCAGGGCAGCGACATGCAGGAGTGCAGGATGGTCGCGACGTTGCCGTCGGCGTCCACCGCGGTCACGTGATTGCTGCCGGCGGGCGGCGGCGCGGGGCCCGCGTCGACCGTGCGGTCCATCTGCATCAGGTCGAACCGCATCCGCGCGTATTCCTTGCTGAGGATCAGCTCCAGGGGTAGTTCGTGGGTCGCCGGGTCGTGCTGCTTGAAGCCGTCGAGGTAGACCTGGTTGGCGATGCGCGCCATGTGGAACAGGCTCTCGGCGGACTCCGTCGGCGGACCCAGCTTCTCGAGGTCCAACAGTTCCACCATGTTGAGAATCTCGATCAGGTGCGAACCGCCGTGGTCCGGTGGTGGGGACCCGAGCACCTTGTATCCGCGATAGCTGCCCTCGGCGGGCGGCTGCCACCGTGCCTCGTATTGCTCCATGTCCTCGAGGGTGAGGACCCCACCCGCCGCCTGCACTACGTCCACGAGTTCCTGCGCGAACGCGCCGCGATAGAAGTAGTCGTTGCCTTCCTCGAGCAGCGCCGTCAGCGTGTCGGCGGCGCGCTCTTGCACGAGCAGGTCGCCGGGCCGGGGCAGGGTGTCGTTCCGCGAGAAGATCTCCCGGCCCTGCGGCGTGCGGCCGATCTTCCCGTACTCGACGAAGATCTCGCCCCAAAGGAAGGGATGGATCTCGAAGCCGTCCCGGGCATAACCGATCGCGGCTTCCATCAAGGTTTCCCTCCCGGCCTTGCCGTGGCGCGCATGGGCCGCCTCGAAGCCGGCCCAGAAGCCGGGCACGGCGACGCCGCGGCCGGTCGCGAGATCGGCGGGCGAGAACCCGTCGAGCGCCGCCTCTGGGCGCGCCGCGCTGCCGTTCACGTAGGTGGTCTCGCCGGTCGCCGCGTCGAAGTAGAGCATCGAGAGCACGCCGGTGATGCCGGTCATGTGCGGTTCCACGACCGTCTGGCAGATCGACGTGGCGAGTGCCGCATCGGCCGCGTTGCCGCCGGCCTTGAGCACGTCCACGCCGGCGCGGGTCGCGAGCGGATGGGAGCAGACGACCATCCCCTTGCTGCCGGAGGCGGGCGCCTTGCGGCCGAAGTGGGCCAGCTCCAGCAGGCGCCGCCGCTCCTCGTCGGAGAGCCGCGCTACCTGGTCGGCGAAAGCCAGGTGGCCTTTGTTCAAAAGAGGCGGTACGAAGGCGCCGGCCGCCGCGCCGGCGGCCAGGGACTTGAGAAAGGTCCGGCGGTTGCCGAACGGGTAGTGAGTCAGGGCGGGCAAGTTGAACGCTCCCAAGGGGTTTCGAACCGGGATTGGACCAATGTTGCTACCGCCTTGCAACGTTCCGGGAGCAAGGCCCGCTTGCGCACCGTCGGCGGGGGCGGCGGCAGTGAGTTGCCGTCCGGCTGCGGGCTGGTCAGAATGCCGCTGTCTCGGCGGGGATGCCGAAGCGGTGTCCAATGGGACGAATCGTCGCTGCAATGGAGATCCAGAACGTCGCGCAACCCGACTGCGCGCGGCGGATCGATGCGTTGGTCGACACCGGTGCCAGCCACATCACGTTACCGAGTGCCTGGCGGGACCGGTTCGGCACGTTCGCTGTGGAGGAGGAGGTAGACTTCGAGACAGCGACACAAGAAATCGCCACAGGCATTGTGTGTGGGCCCGCACGGATTCAGGTCGAGGGGTTTCGGGTCATACACGGCGAGGTGCTATTCGTCGACATGCTGCCCGTCGATGGCGAATATGAGCCGCTGCTTGGCTACATCGCGCTGGAACAGTGCGGTGCCGCGGTGGACTTGATCGGCCACCGGCTGCTGCCCGTCAGAGCCATGGACCTGAAGCGCTTGAGCGGCTTGCGGCCGGTTTCGTAGCCGAAAGGTCGAGGGTGCGCGGCTCTGGCGCTATCGAGCGGCGGTATCGAGTTCGACGTCCAAGAGCGCTGCTCAATCCGGGTGGTACCGCCGCGCCCGTGTCCGTCCCTCGGCGCGAAGCAACCCCGCTTCGACAAGCTCGTTCAACAGTCCACGGGCGTAGGCTGCGTCCCGGTCGATCAGCATCCCACCTTCCGCCGATGACAGGCTGCCCCGATGACGGATTTCGTCGAGCAGCGTCTGCCGGTCGTCCGGCGGCCCGGTTCCCGCTCGCGCGATGGTCGTGTCCGAAAGCACATAGCGGGAACCGCCGCGAACGCCGACCCGGCGCAAGAGGCCTTTCGAGACCATTCGCGCCAGCATCGCGGCGACGTCCGTGTCGGGCATCCAGGCACGCAACGAGCGCGGGGTGACGGCGCCCCGGCGGCGAGCTGCGACCAGCACCTGGGCCTCGTTGCGGCCGAGCGCGCCGGTGTCGAGTTGGTTGAGCCAAACTTGATCGTCGACATCCACCAGCACCCTGTTGCGAAGCGTTACGGTCACGGAATCGGCGGTCGCTTCGAAGGTCGGCGGTTCCATGAGCCGGGCCTCCATCTCGCGGAACATCCGATCGACGCCCTCGCCGTACTCCTCGACGTAGCCGAGCGTCTTCAGCACCCGCATGATGCGCGGATTCCGGCTGTAGTGTTCCCCGCGCATGTTGTCGACCGTGATGTGTCCCGGCAGACCGCCCGGGCTCCTGACCTCGACCCGGTCGTCCCACATGGTGATGTCCACGGTTGCGCCGGCCAATCCATAGTCCCGATGCGCGAGGGCATTGACCACGGCTTCCCTGACCACCGTCGGGGGGTATGCCGGCAAGGCCTCCCGGCGGTTCCCGGTCACGACTTCCAACCCACCACCGTGTCGGGCAATGAAGTCCATGGAGCACGCAACGGTCTCCGTCAAGGGGCCCGCGCACTCCGCTCGCTCGATGGAGGGCCCCGTCCGAGGCCCCGTGCCGGAACGCCGGACAAGCTGAACGGCTGCGCCGCGCATTGCGTCACGGGGATCCTTGGCGAACAGAACGACCGCGGCGCGAAGTACCCGCTGATCGAGGGGCGGCGATGCGGCAACGGCAACGCGAAGGTCCGCAAGGGCACGGGGTACCCGGCTGGCGTCGATCGCCGGACGGTCGTCGGCGAGGAGCGCCTCACTGATCGCTTCAACGGAGAACGCGGACGGGTCGAACGTGACCACGGGTTGGTCTTCCGCGGTGCGTTGCTCCCGTTCGCGGACGAAGCGCGCCATGGCATCACCACGCAGCGGCTGAGAGTCTCCGCCGACCCGGCGCAGCAACCGCCCGTCCGGGGTCGTGACGATCCGGCCGCGGACGGCGGGAACGGCGGTGATGGTCAGTTCGACGTCGGCGACCGTCACTTGGCGAATCTGGACATCAACGCCGCACTCCATGGCGACGCGGGTGATCCGATCCTGGGTGTTCTGGGACAGCGGACAGCCGACGATGCGCCGCTGATCGTCCACGCCGTGGACGATCAAGCCGCCCTCCGTCATCGCCATCGCGGCGACCGTGTCGCGGACATCGGTGGCAACGCCCCGCTTGAAGTCGAGCTGGGCGTGCTCAACGTGGCCGAACAGCTCCCAAAAGGCGTCTGGTGTGAGGGTGCCGGGCACTTCGCCGATCTGCGGAACCGTCGCCATTGCCGGAAAAGATTATCAAATCTTTCCTAGGAAAAGACGAATGTCGCCTATTCTCGTGAAAGATTAGACAATGTTTCGGAGCTATGGGTCGGTCAACGCTGGTCCTGTCTCAAGCAGCCTCTTCGACGATCCTCACCGGGCTCTCCCCCCTGAACGTGGACAGCAGCCCGTCGCGCTGCAGCGTGAGCTTGGCCCGGTTGTCGTCCTTGACGTGGCCGAAACCGCGCAACTGCATGGGTAGCTCGGCGAGCTGCACGCCGACGGCGTAGTTCGCATCGGTGAGGTTGGGGAGCAACTCATCGAGGAGCGCGCGGTAGTCGACGATGTCCTGCCGCTCCCGCCGCCGTTCCCCGGAGTATCCGAAGAGGTCGAAGGCGGAACCGCGCAGGAACCGGAGTTTCGCGAGCGCCCCGAACACGTGGAGGGTCCAGCCGGGGAATTCGCGCTTGGAGAGGTGACCGGTGTGGGGGTCTCGCTTGGACCACAGCGGCGGCGCGAGGTGGAAGCGCAGCTTGTAGTCGCCGGCGAATTGCGCCTTCAGTTTGCGCTGGAATTCCCCATCGCTGTAGAGGCGCGCCACCTCGTACTCGTCCTTGTAGGCCATCAGCTTGTACAGCGCCTCCGCGACCGCCCGGGTCAGGGGTCGTTCGGGATGGTCGTCGGCCGCGCTGACGCCATGGACGAAGTCCGTGTACTCCCGCGCGTATGCGGCATTCTGATACGCCGTCAAACGGTTCGCCCGGTCGGCGATGAGTTCGTCGAGCGCAAGGCGGCGGGGTTTCTCGAGCGCCTTGCCGACGAGGCTCGTGACCTGTTCCGGATCGTGGGCGGCGCGGCGGCCCCACAGGAACGCCTGCCTGTTGAGGTCCACGGCGACGCCGTTGAGCTCGATGGCCCGCTCGAGCGCCTGACGGCTCACGGGCACCAGGCCCCGCTGCCACGCGAATCCGAGCAGGAAGAGGTTGCCCGCGATGGAGTTGCCGAGCAGTTCGGTGGCGATGCCGGTGGAGTCGATGAAGTGGCAGCGGTCTGCGCCGACTTCCTCGCGGAGGGTTTGCTGCATCTCCGCGGTGAGGAACTCGGCGTCCGGGTTGAGCACGAAGGCCGCATTGGGCACTTCCGCGCAGTTCACCACGGCGTGCGAGCGGCCGGCATGGACCTTGGCGAGTGCCTCGAAACCGGAGGCCACGGCGAGGTCGCAGCCGAGCATCAGGTCCGCCTCGCCGGCCGATATGCGCACGGCCTTGATGTCGTCCTGCCGGTTCGCCACCCGCACGTGGCTGACCACGGCGCCGAACTTCTGCGCCAGACCGGTCTGGTTCATGGTCGCGCAGCCCTTGCCCTCGATGTGCGCGGCCATGGCGACCATCGCCGTGACGGTGAGCACGCCGGTGCCGCCGACGCCGGTGACGATGGCGTTCCAGGGGGCATCGATAGCCGGCAATTTGGGTTCGGGCAAGTCATCGAACGCGACGCCGGCCGAGCCGGCGATACCCGAGCGTTGTGCGAGTTCGCCGCCGTGGACGGTCACGAAGCTCGGGCAGAACCCGTTGACGCAACTGTAGTCCTTGTTGCAGGCGCTCTGGTCGATCTTGCGCTTGCGGCCGAGTTCCGTCTCGTGCGGCACCACGGAGAGGCAGTTCGAGGCGCGGCTGCAGTCGCCGCATCCCTCGCACACCGCGTCGTTGATGAACACGCGCTTGGGCGGGTCTTCGAGGAGGCCGCGCTTGCGCCGGCGCCGCTTTTCGGCGGCGCATGTCTGCTGATAGACGAGCACCGAGACGCCCTGGAACTCGCGCAACTCGCGCTGTAGGGCGTCCATGTCGTCCCGGTGGTGCAGGCTGAACCCGGGCACGTCCTTGAACCGTCCCTGCCAGGCGCCGGGTTCGTCGCTGACCAGGGCGATCCGCTCGATCCCTTCGCCACGCAACTGCTGGATCAGGTTCGGAACCGAGAACTCGCCGTCCACGGGCTGCCCGCCGGTCATGGCGACGGCGTCGTTGCAGAGGATCTTGTAGGTCATCGAGACGCCGGCCGCCCGGGCCGCGCGAATGGCCAGGATGCCCGAGTGGTTGTAGGTGCCGTCGCCCAGGTTCTGGAAGATGTGGGGCGTGTCGGTGAACGGTGCCTGGCCGATCCAGGCAGCGCCCTCGCCGCCCATCTGCGTGAACGTGGCGGTGGGGCGATCGGCCATCCAGGTGGCCATGTAGTGGCAGCCGATGCCCGCGGCGGCGCGGCTGCCCTCCGGAATCCGGGTGGAGGTGTTGTGCGGGCAACCGGAGCAGAAGTAGGGGGTGCGCTCGGCGGTCTTGCGGGGCCGCGCCAACGAGCGTTCCTTATGGTCCAGGAACTTCAGGCGGGCGCGGATGGCGTCGGAGTCATGGAAGCGTGCGATGCGCCCGGCGATGGCGCGGGCGATGGCGGCCGGGGTGAGCTCGCCATAGTTCGGCAGGAGAATCCGCCCCTCCTCGTCGAACTCGCCCACCACGCGCGGGCGCCTGGCCACGGGCTGGTTGTAGAGCTGGCCGGTGAGCTGATCTTCGACGATGGAGCGCTTCTCCTCGACCACGAGGATCTCCTCGAGACCTTCGGCAAATGCGTGGGTGGAGACCGGTTCCAGCGGCCAGCTCATGCCCACCTTGAAGACGCGCAGGCCGATCCGGGCGGCTGATGCCTCGTCGATGCCTAGGTCTTCCAGCGCCTGGACCACGTCCAGATAGGCCTTGCCGGTGGTGATGATGCCGAAGCGCGCGTTGGGGCTGTCGATGACGATGCGGTTCAGGCCAGAGCCGTCAGCCGGGGTGCGCGAGGGGCTTGCCCCTCGCACGAAGGAGTTGACCCGGGCGAATTCCCGGGCCGCGTAGATCTTGTAGCGGTTGAGGCGCACCTCCTGTTCGTGCCAGGAGTCCGGCCAGCGCGCGTGCATGCCGCCCTCGGGCAACTCGAAGTCCTCGGGAATGACGACATCGATCCGGTCCGGGTCGATGACGGCGGAGATGGCGGAGTCCATGCTGTCCGTGATGGCCTTCATCGCCACCCAGCAGCCGCTGTAGCGCGATAGCTCCCACCCATAGATGCCGAGATCGAGCACTTCCTGGACGTTGGCGGGATTGAGCACCGGGATGGAGGCGCCGATGAAGATGTGCTCGGACTGGTGGGGCAGGGTCGAGGACTTGGCCGCGTGGTCGTCGCCGGCGATGGCCAGCACGCCGCCGTGGCGGGAGGTGCCGCAGGCGTTGGCGTGCTTGAAGGCGTCCACGCTGCGGTCCACGCCGGGACCCTTGCCGTACCACATGCCGAAGACGCCGTCGTACTTGGCGCCGGCGAACAGGTTGGTCTGCTGGCTGCCCCAGACCGCCGTGGCGGCGAGTTCCTCGTTCACGCCGGGTTGGAAGTGGATGTTGTGCTCGTCGAGCCAGCGCTGGGCGTTCCACAGGGCTTGGTCGAAACCGCCGACCGGGGAGCCGCGGTAACCGGAGATGAATGCCGCGGTGTTTAGCCCCCGGGCGCGGTCGCGCTGATGCTGCATGATCGGTAGGCGCACGAGCGCCTCGATGCCGGTCATGTAGGCCCGTCCTCGCTCCAGTGCGTACTTGTCGTCCAGGGACGTCGGATGCAGCACGGGAGCGGGGGCGGCCATCGCTATGTGATCTCGTGTTTCTTCTTCAGGACCATGTTACTCCCACGGCCAGGGATTTCTATGCTGATTAGCTATACATTTCGTCGAAGTGCGCATAAATTGTTCTCTGAACATGGCGTTGGAGAAAACGGATGCCCATGCAACTCGGGAAAACCGATGTCGAAATCCTGCGGATGCTCCAAAACGACGCGAACCTGACCACCGGGGCCATCGCCGAGCGCCTCAATCTCTCCCAGTCCCCCTGCTGGCGCCGCATCAACCGGATCGAACAGGCGGGCTACATCCGCAAGCGCGTGGCGCTGCTCGACCGCCGCGCCCTCGGGATGGAGGTGGTGGTGTTCGCTACGGTCAACCTCACGACCAACGGGCGCCTGAAGCTGGAGGAGTTCGAAAACGCCATCGCCCGGCACCCGGAAGTGGTGGAGTGCTACACCATGGCCGGCATCTGGGACTACGTGCTGAAGGTGGTGACGCGGGACATCGCCCACTACGAGTCGTTCGCGCGCAACACCCTCCTGAGCAGCCCCTTCATCGGCGAACTGCACTCGCACATCGCGGTGACCGAGATCAAGAACAGCACGGAACTGCCGATCGAGACGCAGCTTTAGGGTCAGGCACGGCGCGCGGCGACTAGCCGAAGAGTTTCAGCAGCAAGAACAACAGTGTCGCGGTCGCCACCTGTGCCGTGACGATTCGAACCGTGAGACGGGCCTCCAGCTGGTCAACGGTGGATTGAAGGACAGCCTTGGACATCAATCCGTGTTGGCTCTGGGCGACCGTCTCGACGATGGCCTCCGCCTGTTCCCGGGGCAGACCGGCTTCGGCCATCCCGCTTGATCGCCGCCGCCGTGTCGATGGTGTAGGTGGTCACGGCGCGCTCCCGAATCGCGATCCCACCGAATGGTGCCGGTGGGACGCTACGAAGGGTATCGTAACGCCCGCATCACGCGGTCGCCACGGAGCGGCGACAGCCCCTCCCACTCGCTACAGGATTCTCCGGTACTCCATGGCCGGGCCGTCCGATTCGGTCGCGTGCGCGACGATCTTGACGGGCCAGCCGGTGTAGAAGCCCCCGCCCATCCAGACGGCGAGTTCCCGGACTCCGCTCGAATCGCTTACGACGATGTCGTAGCGATTCGCCCCGGTGAAGTAGAAGTGCCCCACGATCACTTCGCTGGGATGCCGGGTCGCGGTCATGGTTCCGGTCTCGGCCGGTCCCCCGTCCTCCAGGCGCCGTATCGGGATTTCGCGGGTCTCGCCGTCCTGCATGGCCGCGAGGGGCGTGCCGAGCGCGAGCCAGTCGAGGGCGGTGCCGGTGAGGATGTGGGCATCCCCGCCTTGCAGTTCGTAGACGCGCCTTTCGACGGTACCGTCGGCGGACGTCTGCTCGACAACGATCTTCCGCGCGAAGCCTCCCTCGCCGGCTTCCACCCGCGTATTGCGCACCGACCCGTCGGGGCCGAGGAACTGTCCAAGAAAGGCGGTCGCCCCGTTCTCCATCGGCACGGATGCCATGCGTTCGGCACCGGAACGCTCCTCGCCCTGCTCCAGCACGAACTCGGCGCTGATCAGGATCTGCTCGGACGCCTGGACGGGCCAGGAAGGTGCGTCGCGGAACACCGCCGCCTTGCGGTCGCTGGCTTCCGCGAGGGCGGCCAAGCGTGCGTCGAGGGACGCGCGATCATGCCAAACGCCGGCGGCCATCACCCCGTCGATGCGCCGGTAGGCGGCGATGTCCGCCAGCGGGTCGCCGTCGAGTAGTACGAGATCGGCCCGCGCGCCGCGTACCACGATGCCGCTCTCGCCAGTCTCGTGCATGAACTCCGCCGCCGCGGTGGTCGCGGTCTGTAGGGCGGCATGGGTCGACAGCCCGGCTTCGACGTAGAGTTCCAGCTCGTCGACCATGCCGAAGCCCACGAATGCCCATGGATTGGGCGCATCCGTGCCGGCGAGGATGCGGGCGCCGGCATCGTGGAAGGCCTTGACTTGGCGGAGGTCTTCCTGGAACTGAAGCTCTGCCCCGCGATAGGTGTCCGGAGTCCACGCCGCCCGGAAGGCCGCGGACGCCTGCCAGAAAGACATCACCGTGTAGTCGACGTATCGCGCCGCGTCCCGCGCCAGGAACGCGGGCATCTCCTCCGGCGAGAGCGCCGTGCCGCGGATGGTGGTCAGGGTCGGCACCGTCCAGATGCCGGTCTCCCTGGCGAGCTCCGCCAGTTGCCGCAGCTTGGCGTCGTCGTAGACCGCATCCATCGAAAGCTCGCCCGAGCCGATCCGCGCCGCATAGTCGGCGAAGGCGGGATGGAACCGAGTGTAGTACTCGGCGCCGTCGGCGAGCGTTGCCGGACCGATGCCGATCAGGTGTTCCGCCGTCTGCATGCCGGACCGGAACGCGTGGTCCGCGGCGACGGCGTCGGGAATGTGTCCGGCGAAGGGGATGCCGTTTTCCTTGGCCGCGTCGGCGATGGCGTCGAAGGCCTCGACGCTCAGGTTCGAGTAGACCTTGATGAAGTCGTAGCCCGCCGCCTTGTGCCGCGCCACCACGGCCGCGGCGTCCGCGGCGCTCAGTACGATGTCGCTGCCGTAGTGGATGACGGGCTCGCCATCGACGATGCGCCCGCCGGTGACGATCCGCGGACCCGGGATGGCGCCCGAGGCGACGCCTTCGCGAAGCTCGAGCACGGCGGGTTCTCCCCACATGGCCCGGATCAGCGTCACGCCGTTGGCGAGGTAGGCATCGAGATCGACCGTGGTCATGGGGTGCGCGTGCATGTCCGCGAGGCCCGGAGCGAGGTACTTGCCGGTGCCGTCGATGACCTGGGCGCCCGGTGGAATCGCGACGCTTGCGGCGGGACCGACGGTCGTGATGCGGCCGTCCGTGACGACGACGGTCTGGTCCGCATCGACGTGGTCCGAGGTCATTGAGACCACGTTGACGTTCGCGAAGGCGTAACCGGAAGTGGTCTCCCCGACGGGTTCGGGGGAGCGTTCGGCGGCGGGCTCACATCCCGAGAGGCTGACCACCGCCATGGCCGCCAACCACGAAACGACACAGCGGGGTGCGACGTTTCGGTGCGATGCTGTGCATGGTCTTGGCTTCATTTCTCTACCCCCGGGAGCACCCCTGCTGAGTGGCTTTTGGCGCGATGCGTCATAGGATCACGCCACAGAGGCGATTGTCTCCCACTCCTGCCCCATCCCAAAGGCTGCAACGATGACCGAACCACTACCGCCGCGCCCAGGCCCATGCCGACTCGTCCTTCTCGCACTCGTCTTGGCCGTGGGCGGGCTCACCCATGCCTCGCCCTCCGATGAAGCGCTGGAGCTGCTCATGGAGGACTTCTGGGAGGCCCAGGTCCGCGCCGCGCCGCTCGCGGCCAGCCTGTGGGGGGAGAACCGGTATCGGGATCAGGTCGACGACCTCAGCCCGGAAGCGCTCGCGGCCCAGGTCGCGAGGCTCGATCAAGCGATCACCGCGCTCGGGGAGATCGACCGGGAGGACCTGAGCGCCGCCAATCGCGAACACTACGAAGCCTTCGAGTGGATGCTGACCCACGAGCGGCGCAACCTGGATTTCGGCACCCGCTTCTTCACCATCACCTCCCTCGGCGGCTGGCACAGCCGGTTTGCCGACCTGATCTCGGCGACCCCCTATGCGTCGGAGCAGGACTACCGTGATCTACTCACGCGCCTGACGGGGTTCGGCCGGTACGCCCGGCAGAACATCGACCTCCTGCGCGTCGGGATGGAAAGCGGCTACACCCAGCCCTGCGCGTCGCTCCGGGGATACGGGAAGTCCATCTCGGACTACGTCTCGGATACGCCGGAAGCCAGCGTCTTCGCCAAGCCGTTCGCGGCCATGCCCGATTCCGTGGCCGAGGCGGTCCGCGAGGAGTTGCGCGGCGAGGCCATGCGCGTGATCGAGGAAGTCGTCAACCCCGCCTACCAAGCCTTCGCGGACTTCTATGCCGAGAGCTACGACCCGGCCTGCCGCACTGCGGTGGGCCTTTCGTCCCTGCCGGGTGGGCGGGAAGCCTATGACCACGCCTTGCGCTACTACACCAGCCTGGCCACCGATGCCCCAACGATCCACGCCCTCGGCCGCCGGGAAGTCGACCGCATCCGTGCGGAAATGGAGGCGGTGATGACGGAGGTGGAGTTCGAGGGCTCCTTCGCCGAGTTCCTGGCCTTCCTGCGCTCCGACCCGCAGTTCTATGCGAGCGACGAAGAGACCTATCTGCATCGCGTCGCGTGGATCGGCAAGACCATCGAGGCCCGCTTGCCGCAGTTCTTCTCCCGGCTACCGAGCAACCCGTATGGCATCAGCGTGATCCCCGAACAGATCGCGCCCCTAACCGCCACGGCCTTCTATCAGCCCGGTGCGCCGGACGGCACGCGCGCCGGTCAGTACTTCGTGAATCTGCATGACCTGTCGAGCCGTCCGCTCTACGAGCTGCCCGCATTGGGCCTGCACGAGTCCGTGCCGGGTCACCACCTACAGATATCGATCCAGGGCGAGAACCAGGATCTCCCCAACTGGCGGCGCTTCTACTACTTCCATGCCTTCGGCGAGGGATGGGGCCTATACGCCGAGTTCCTCGGGGAGGAGATGGGCATCTACACCACCCCCTACGAGCGATTCGGTCGACTGAGCTACGACATGTGGCGTGCGGCGCGCTTGGTGGTGGACACCGGCATGCACGCCATGGGCTGGACCCGCCAAGAGGCCATCGACTTCATGCTGGCCAACACCGGCCTGACCCGCGCCAACGTGATCGCCGAAGTGGACCGCTACATCACCTATCCCGGCCAGGCCACGGCCTACAAGCATGGGGAACTGAAGATTCGGGAACTACGCCGGCGTGCGGAAGACGCGCTTGGGGACCGGTTCGACCTGCGGGAGTTTCACGTCGAGGTACTCACGGGCGGTTCGTTGCCGCTGAAGGTGTTGGACAATCGGGTGCGGCGGTGGATCGACGGGCACCAGTAGGAGGCTGAACATGGATCGGACGGACTTGCAGAAGGAGTTGGAAGCGGCCCTTGCGAAGCACAACGGCGTCGGGGCGAGTGCCGCCATCTATCGAGGCGGCGAGGTCACCATCGCGGCTGCGGGCCTGGCGAACAACGTCTCCGGCGTGGAGATGACGCCGGAAACGCTCCTACACATCGGCTCGATCACCAAGATCTTCAACACCACGCTGCTCATGCAGTTGGTGGACGAAGGGCTCGTCGCGCTCGACGATCCGGTAAGCCGGCACTTGCCGGAACTGAAGCTCGGCGACCCCCATGCGCTCGCGGCCATCACGCTGAAGATGCTGGTCAACCACACGAGCGGCATCGACGGCGAGATCGTGCCGGAGCACGGGCACGACCAGGAGACGATCGCCCACGCCATCCCCCGCTTCGCCGAAATGGGCCAGGTCCACGGCCCGGGCGAGGACTGCTCGTACTGCAACACGGCCACCGTCATCGCCGGCTACCTTTGCCAGAAGCTGACCGGCAAGAGCTGGTACGACCTTGTGCGCGAGCGGATTTTCGAGCCGCTCGGCATGGAGCACGCTGCGGAGCTCCCGGAAGATGCGCTGTTGCACCGGGCGAGCGTGGGGCACTTTCTTGATCCCCGGAGCGGGAAGAACGTGCGCACGAGCTTCGCCTTCCTGCCCCTGAGCTTCGCGCCGGCGGGCGCCACCCTGATGATGTCCGCCGCCGATCTCGTAACCTTCTGCCGCGCGCACCTGAACGGCGGCGTCGGCCCCAACGGCACGCGCATCCTGAGCGAGGCGAGCGCGCGGGCGATGCAATCCCGCACCATCGGCTACCAGGGGCCGGGGTTCGCCGGTGGCTTTGGGCTCGGCTGGATGCTCGACGACGACGGCAGCATGGGCCACGGCGGCGGCGGTCCGGGCATCCTGTCCTGGCTGTCGGCGCATCCGGACCATGACTTCGCCATTGCCGTCCTGACCAACGTCGCGCACGGGATGGCCATCATCAACGAGGTGGCTGACCCTTACCTCACGGAACTCGGAATGGCCGTCCGCGGCAGCGAACTTGAAGAACTCGCCGCACGCCCCGAGGTCCCGTTGGAGAACCCTTCGACGGTGTTCGGCCAGTTCGAAAACTGTGCGCAGGTCTTCGAGATCCTGGAGCACGAGGACGGCTACGGCATGCGCCTCAAGATGAAGTTCGCGTTCTACGACGGGATCACCACGGATTGGATGCCGGCGCAGCCCATCCGGTTCGTCGATCAGAACGTCTTCCTCGCCCGAGACCAGATGGGCGAACTGCCAACGGCCTACGCGCTGGTCAATCCAGAGGCGGGCATGCCTAGACACCTGGCCGGCATGGGCCGGCTGTACAAGCGGGTGGACTGACGGGTGGGGTGCGTTCGGCTCTTGGCGGAATGACCTCAGTTGGTTCAAGGACTCGGCCGCTCGTATGCCAAGGCAAACACAGTATCCGTCATCCACCGCTTGAACCCGTCGTTGTCCATGAACTGCTTGAACAGCTCCGCGTCGTCCTTCAGCACCTCTGTCATGACCCGCACCAGCGCCCGGTCGTGCTCGATCCTCGCGTTCTGCTCGTCCGAGTTCCGGCGGGCGTTGCGGAACGCGGTGTCGTCCGCCACCCGCGCGGGAATCGTCTCCGTGATGAGTTGCCGAACCCGGTCGGCGTCCTCCCACCCAATGTCGCCGAAGTGCTCGTTGAAGACGCGCAGGATGTTCGAGAGCAGGTCGATTTCCGGCTCCGGCCGTCCGCCGCCGCCCGAAGTGGGCACGGGGTCGATTTCCGCGTCCTCGTCCGGCAGCAAGATGCTCCGTGCGGCACGTTTTTCGACCCGGTAGCTCTCCATGTCGATGGCTTCCAGAATGCCACGCGACAGGTCGTCCTCGCGGGGCGACGGTAGCTTCGGAATGAGCAGGTCCAGGAAGATCGAGAGTTCCTCCCACGCGACCCGCGTATACGGGAGGACGCAGGACAGGAAGCCGTAGGTCCGCACGAACGCCTTCGCGTTGCCCTTGAACGCCACCTGGCCATCCTCGTCGAGATCCTCCTTGTACACCGCGACACAGGCGTCGAGCACCGGATCGAGGCGGTCGCGGTCCTCGCCCTCCACGAAGCGGCGGGCGACCTCCTTGACCTGCTCCTCGGTGTACACCCGGGCACCGTCGAGTTCGGCCTGTAGGTCGTGCAGCTTGTCGGGATCGGTTTCGTCGGCGAGCACGGTGCCGCGGAAGTAGTCCGCGAAGGCGTCCCGGATCGTGTCGCTGTCGTTCTGGAAATCGAGGACGAACGCGTCGTGCTTCTTCGGGTGCGCCCGGTTCAGACGCGACAACGTCTGCACCGCCTTGATGCCCGAGAGGTGCTTGTCCACGTACATCGTGTGCAGGAGCGGCTCGTCGTAGCCGGTCTGGAACTTGTCCGCGCAGACGAGGAAGCGGTACGGATCCTCCCGTATCCGGTCGGCAATGTCCCGCGACGGGAAGCCGTTGAGGGTGGCCTCCGTCACCTTCTCGCCGCCGAACTCGTGCTCGCCGGAGAATGCGACGATGGCGCGATGCTGGCTCTTGCGTTCGCGCAGATAGTCCGTGAGTGCGTGGAAGTATTGAATGGCGACCGCGATGCCGTTCGTGACCACCATCGCCCGGGCCTGTCCACCTATCCGGTTCCGGGTCAGCACCTGTTCGTGGAAATGGTCCACCATGATCTCGGCCTTCAGGCGGATGGCGTGGTCATGGCGTTCCACGTAGCGCCGCAGCTTCCGCTGTGCCTTTCTCGCGTCGAACTTGGGGTCGTCCGAGACCGTCTTGGCCAGCCGGTAGTAGCTCTCCACGGGCGTGTAGTGCTTGACGACGTCCACGATGAAGCCCTCCTCGACGGCTTGCTTCATCGTGTAGCCGTGGAACGCGCGGTGCCGGACGGCGCCGTCCGACTGCGGGTCGCGCTCGCCAAACAGTTCCAGCGTCTTATTCTTCGGCGTCGCCGTGAACGCGAAGTAGCTCGCGTTCCGCAGCAGCCTGCGCGACTCCATGATGCGGTTGATGCGGTCCTCGTAGGTCTCGTCCTCCTCGTCCCTGCCCGCCTCGGAGAGCGTCCCCGCCATCGCCGCCGACGTCTTGCCGCCTTGGCTGGAGTGCGCCTCGTCGATGATGATCGCGAAGCGGCGGTTCCGTTGGGAGCCCTCAGCCGGGGAGCGCGAGGGGCTTGCCCCTCGTGAAAAGGACCCGATCTCGTCCAGGATGAACGGGAACTTCTGCACCGTCGAGACGATGATCTTCTTGCCGGACTCGATGAAGCGCTTGAGGTCGCCCGCCCGGTTCGCCTTGCCCACCGTCGCGGCGACCTGCGCGTACTGGCCGATGGTGTCGCCGATCTGCCGGTCCAGAATGCGGCGGTCGGTCACTACGACGATGGAGTCAAACACCGGCGCGCCATCGCGCTCGAGCCCGATCAGTTGATGCGCGAGCCACGCGATGGAGTTGCTCTTGCCGCTGCCGGCGGAATGCTGGACCAGATAGCGCCGGCCCACGCCGTTCTCGCCCGCATCGGCGAGCAGGCGGCGCACCACGTCGAGCTGGTGATGGCGCGGCCAGATTTGCGTCTTCTTCTTCCGCCCGGTCTTCTCGTCCCTGACCTCGACGACCTGGGCGTAGTTCTCGAGGATCTCCGCCACGCTTTCCCGGGCGAGCACCTCGCGCCACAGGTAGTCGGTCTTGATGCCGTCCGGGTTCGGGGGATTCCCGGCGCCGTCGTTCCAGCCGCGGTTGAACGGGAGGAACCAAGAGTCGCCGCCGGCGAGATGCGTGCAGAAACGGGCCTCGTGCTCGTCGACCGCGAAGTGGGCCACGCACCGGCCGAACTCGAAGAGCCGCTCGCGGGGATTGCGGTCCTTGCGGTATTGCCTGACGGCGTCGTCCACCGTCTGTTTCGTGAGGCTGTTCTTCAACTCGAACGTGAATACCGGCAGGCCGTTGACGAAGAGCGCGATGTCCAACGCGCGCTGGGTCTCGTCGCGGCTGTAGCGCAACTGCCGCGTCACGGTGAAGCGGTTCTGCTCGAAACGCCCGCGGGCCGTCTCGTTGCCCTCCGAGGGACTGCCATAGAATAGTTTGAGGTCGTGCGGGCCGTGGCCGACCCCGTGGCGCAGCACGTCGATGGTGCCGCGCTTGCTGATCTCGCCCTGTAGTCGTGCGAGAAACCTGCGCCGAACGGGACCGTCGTTGGAGAGTTCGAGCGACTCCGACGTCTCCGGTTGGGTTTCCCGCATGAAGGCGGTCAACTGGACCAGGTCGAAGCAGTGGTCGCGGTCGTAGTCGAGCCAGCTCCCGGCGCGCCATCCGACACCGCCATAGCCGTCGTGTGCTTCCCGGATGGTGTCCGCCTTCGGTGGGTCGCACGGATCGCCGGTCAAGGCGATGCAAATCAGCCGTTCGAGACCCTGTTCGCTCGTGTCGGTGGTCACCGGTTCGGCGCCTGTGTTGGTGTGGGGACCTTGAGGTCCTTCAACAAGCTGGATTCCAGGTGCGCCAGCACGGCCCGAACCTGCCAGTCCTCGACACCCTCGAACCATTCGAGGAACTCCTCGATGGTTGCGCCCTCCAAGTTGGAAAACAGGTGGGAGACCGGCACTCGGGTGTTCGTGAATAACCAGGCGCCGCTGACCTTGCCGGGGATTTGCTCCACCGCTGGACAGGTTGACCAGTCGATCATGGGACGGCCCCCTCTCTGTGGTCGACGGCGCCTAGGGTGTCAGGCTCGCTCGAGAGACGTGTCGCCGCTTCGCGCACGTCCAGCTTGCCGGTCACCAGATCGGCGACTAGCCGCGTGCGGTATTCGTGCGCCAGACTGATCTGGGACCGCATGTTTCGTATGCAAGCGCTCGTCGTGGCGGTTTGGCCGTCAACGGCAGCGGCGATCGCGGCTTGTTCCTCTGGTGGCGGACAAGGAGTCGGCATCTGCTTGAAGTCCTCCCAGTACAGCCTGTTGCGGTCCTTCACGATTCCGCGAGAGTACTTGTCCACCTCGGTCATGTAAGCACGAGTATGGAACAGATGATCGAAATACCTCGAATCGATCCCCGGCATGGGTTTGGCGACGACATAGGCGGGGCTCACCAGCCCATCGGTCGGCGCGACGCCAACGGCTCCCTGCCACATCCGCATCATGTTGTACGCAACGTCGCCCTTCGCAGCCCGCTTGTACAGGCTGCGATCGGACATGACCTGCTTCCGGCTCGAGCCCTCGAAGTCCCGCACGCGAACGCCACTCCTCAGCGACACCTCCAGAATCGGAAGCTCCGGACGGCCAATCTCGTTGCGCTGAGCGAACAGGCGTGCGTTACGGATCATCTGCCAGTGTTCGGGCATGTCGCCGAGCCAACCGAAACCTGAAGCCTTGTAGGCGGGATAGGGCTGCCTCGTACGAACGTCGATCTGCCCCGTCACGGCCTGTTTGGCGAACGTACGCTTCTGCTCCTCGAAGAACGTGATCAGCTTCTCCTTGGCACGGACATAGCGCTCGACCCTGCCATTGGTGCGGTCGAGGAAGCGTGCGATGGCGGATTGTTCCGACAGTGGGGGAACAGGTAGCCAAATCGATTTAATGGCATTGTGGGAGAGACCGTACCGTGTGACTCCGTTCGCTCGGACGTGGAACTGCGAGGCGACCGCCCTCGCCTGAAGGGCGCGTAGCAGGAACCTGCTCTGCATATGGTCAGAGTGCGGTCGAAGCATGGCCAAGTGATACCCGCAAAGAACGTCGTTCGGCACGTCTTCGACGGTAGCTGGTACACCAATATCGGTCCAGTCCTCCGAGTCCTTCGTGATGAGCACATCACCAGTTGCCAGCTTGAAGCGTTCGACTTCGTCCGCGGTCGCGGTCGCGGCCACGTAATCGATCTCGCGACCGATGGACTCGTGTTTGTATACATCAACGTAGTTGCACAGGCGCACCGCTTGCTCGCCGTCGCGCGTGTGCTTGTCCACGTTGCTTACGCGCATATCGGCCACATTACGCAGCCGGCGCACCTTCCAATGCGCCGGCACGTCCCCGAGCCAATCCGAGCCCGAAGGCTTGTAGGCGAGATAGGGCCCCAGTCGCTCAACCATGCCCGGCCCCAATCTGTCGTCTCCGCGCGTTCGCGCTAGCCGTTCGCACATGCGGGCTGTCAAACCCCGGGGACGCGTCGCGCACCGTCATGCTAGGGCCATTTCCCGTCATTGTCGCCTGGTTTCCGGCTTTAGCAGATTTCCGATTGAAGCGGCCCTCCGTCCGGCCGCGCTCCAAGTGCCTTAAACGCTTACGATCCACGCGCACCAGGCTAGGAACGCCAAGGCCAAAACCCAAAGGCAGCCTGCTGGCAACTCTCCGGGCGTTTCGTCCACGATTCGTCGCCACACCTCCCGGCGCTCGCGTGCCCGGATGCGTCGGAGCGTCTCCCATTCGTTCATTCTCGGCCCTGGATCACGCGCCACGGCCCGCCCCGCCGGCCCGCCCTCGCCCCGCCGGCCGGCGGCGGCGTGGACCGAGCCGGGGGACAGAACAAGCAAGGGCAAGCCACCCCAGAAGCAAGTGGTTGCAGGTTAGCCCAACGCTCGACCTGGCCATGGGATCACCTCAGGCCGGAATCACTTCGTCGCGCAGGAAGCGCAGGCAGATGTACTTCGGGCGCGCCAACGGAGCCGTGTCGTCCAGATAGCGTTCGACGGCTTTCTTCACGTTGGTGCGGATCTCGTCGAGGGAATCGCCTTGCGCACGAATGCTGCCTCCCAGTGCGCTGGCCGCGTACCGACCTGTCGCGTCATCCTTGGAGATTTCGATGACGACCTGCGTCTCGTCGCGGCCATCCACTCGGTGCGTGCCATGGTCGCGCCAACGGCTGCTGGGAAGCGGCTTGGCGCTGTCCCACATCTTCGCAAGCACCGGATCCGTCGGGCGCCTGGACTGCAGCCAATGCAGCCGCTGCTCTCGCGACATGTGCTTGGTTTCCTCGTACATCTGGTCTCGGATGTTGCGCGTCCACTGCACGCAGTCGAACGACTTCTGTCGAGTTTCATCGGTCATTTTCGAGCTCCTCCGGAGGACGGATGTCGATTTCGCCAACCCCCATTTGTCGATTCACTTCGTTGAACAAGCTGATTCGGCGTGCGTTGACGATGTGCTGGAAGTTCCAGCTCGCCATGACGTCAACCTGTGCGATTGTTGCTGCGGCGATGTGTACGGCATCGCTCCGCATCTTCTCTCCGAGAGCCCCGCTCTCGATGTAACGATCGGCAAGCGCGGCGATCTCCTCCGTGACTGGTATTGTCTCGTAAGCGTCTTCTCCAAGTTGCCGGAGAACATCCTGGACACGCTGAGGCGCGAGTTCCAGCTCGTCCAACGTCATACTCGACACCACCAGCGTGGCGTCGCCCCGAGCGCATCGTTCGATCAGGCGGCGCGACGGCCCGCTGAACTCGTCATCAAGGCAGCCCCCGATCACCGAAGTGTCGGCGTACACGCGCAGTTTGCCACGGGTGACATAGGTGCTGCGGGGCTCCCGGACCATCATTCCGTCGACCAGCCCCTCGGTCTCCTTCTCCAAAGTCAGAATGTCCGCCATGATCTCCTCCAACGAGCGCATCGGCTCGGGCGTGTGAAAGTATCGGTTGAAGCTGATCTCGTAGCCGATCTTCACGCCCTCCGGTCGGTACCAGGCATCGGCAGCATAGGGGAGGACTTCCCGGCGCAGGAACTCTTCGATTCCCCCTTGCTCCTGCAACGGAATCTGCTCCGTGTCGCGCAGGTCCGTATCCGGCTCGTACTCGACCACGGCGGACTTGCCGTCGATCATCGCTTCGCACAGTCCGCGCAATGGGTCAGCTTCGGTGTCCGCCCCATGGATGCGACGGATCACCGCCGGGGCGCTCTCGCATCGCGTGCCGTGCTCGCGCAGCTCCTTGATCTCGGCCGCCTTGTAGGCGCGCTCGGGATCAGCGCCCTCGATCCGCAAGGGCCGCTCCACCGTCACCTTCCAGTAGCCGAACGCGTCGTTGTCGAAGATGCGGCTCTGCTCCGTCTCCTCGAAGTCGAGGAAGGCGCGACAGATGCGCTCGATGTCGTCGTCCCCGAGTTCGCAGTTCTTCTTGCCGAGGTTCTTGCGCAGGGGCCGATGCCACTCGGTCGCGTCGATGAGCTGCACCTTGCCGCGACGGTGGGCGGGCTTGCGGTTGGTCAGCACCCACACGTACGTGGCGATGCCGGTGTTGTAGAACAGGTTGAGCGGCAGCGCGACGATGGCCTCCAGCCAGTCGTTCTCGATGATCCAGCGGCGTATGTTGCTCTCGCCCTGTCCCGCGTCGCCCGTGAAGAGCGAGCTCCCGTTGTGTACCTCTGCCAGACGGCTCCCAAGCGTCGTGTCACGCTTCATCTTCGAGAGCTTGTTCGCGAGGAACAGCATCTGGCCGTCGCTCGAACGCGTGACCAGCGAGTACTCCGGATCGTCGGCGTGATCGACGACGAACCTCGGATCGCGCATGTCCTTCTTGCCGCCCATGCGCTCCAGGTCCATCTTCCAGCTCTTCCCGTAGGGCGGGTTGGACAGCATGAAGTCGAACTCGTGGGACGGGAAGGCGTCGTTCGAGAGCGTCGAATGCTCCGGGCCGCCGACGATGTTGTCGGCGGCGTCGCCCTCGCCCTTGAGCAACAGGTCCGCCTTGCAGATGGCGTAGGTTTCGGCGTTGATCTCCTGTCCGTAGAGGTGGGTGGACACCTCCTTGCCGTGCTCGGTCGCCAGTTCGCGCAGCGTGTCCTCCGCCACCGTCAGCATCCCGCCGGTGCCGCAGGCGCCGTCGTAGAGCAGGTACGTCCCGGACTCGATCTCGTCCGCGGCCGGCAGGAAGACGAGCTTCGCCATCAGCTTCACGGCGTCCCGGGGCGTCCAGTGTTCGCCCGCCTCCTCGTTGTTCTCCTCGTTGAAGCGGCGCACGAGCTCCTCGAAGATCGTGCCCATGCCGTGGTTGTCGAGACCCGGATGGCGGATGGAGCCGTCCGCGTTCCTGACGGGTTCGGGGCTCAGGTTCACGCTGGGCGAGGTGACCCTTTCGATCAGCGTTCCCAGCGCGTCGGCCTTGCTCAGCTTCGGGACCTGGTTGCGGAACTCGAACGAGTCGAGGATGTCCTGCACGTTGCGGGAGTAGCCGTCCAGGTAGTCGAGGAAGTCGGCCTCCAGCCGCTCCCGGCTGGCACGCGAGCGCAGGTCGCGCAGGGTGAACTTCGAGGTGTTGTAGAACGCCTGTCCCGCGGCTTGGCGCAGCGTCGCCTCCTGCTCGACGATGCCCGCCTCGTCCAGCGTCTCCTTCATCGCGAGAACGTCGGCCTTGCCATCCTCCAACACGGCGTCCAGACGCCGGAGGACCGTCATCGGCAGGATCACGTCGCGGTACTTGCCACGCTGGTAGAGGTCGCGGAGCACGTCGTCCGCGATGCCCCAGATGTAGTTGGCAATCCAGTTGAGATCGGCGTTCGCCACTCGTCTTCCCTACGCGTCGCCGGCCGCAGCCCTGTCGAGCCGGTCAGTCTACCGGCGCTACTCCCTCGAAACACCTTGAAGTCGCTCGTGCGGAGTCCAATCGGAGCGTTCGGAGCCTACGGTTCAATCTCCGCCGCGTTGGGCCGCCCGACCGTAGACGGCTCGCGCCGCAGCCAAGTCCTGCGCCGTATTCCCCAAGCTCTTGTAGACCGTGATCTCATCCTCCCCCGTCCGCCCCGAAGCCGTCCCGTCGATGGCCTGCCCGATCTCCCCGACGATGTCGTCCAGCGCGAAGTGCCCCTCCTCGACGGCCAGCAACAGATCGCCGGCTTCCGCGAGGGCGAACTCGGTGATCTCCGTGTAGACGCGTCCCCGCGCCAGAACCACGCCGTCGGCCTCCCGGGTTGCGGGATTGTGGGCACCGACGAGGTTGACGTGCGCTCCGGGTGCCAACCAATCGCCTTGGAGGATCGGCGTGTGGCTGCCGGTGACGGTGCAGATCAGGTGGGCATCCGCCACTGCCTCGGCGGCGTCGGCCACGGCCCGCACACGCGTTTCGCCGTGATCACCGTGGCGTTTGGCGAGGGCCGTCGCCTTCTCAAGGTTTCTCCCCCAAATCCGCACCTCCCGCACCGACCGTACCGCCAGCATGGCGTCGAGGTGCGTCTCAGCCAGCACGCCGCACCCGAGGATGGCGAGGGTCGAGGCGTCCTCCCGTGCCAATACGCGGGTCGCGGCACCACTTGCGGCGGCGGTGCGCAGCGCGGTGACGGAGGCGGCCTCCACCAAGGCGAGGGGCGAACCGTCGGCGCGGTCGAAGAGCAGGATGTAGCCCTGCACGGTCGGGATGCCACGGGACGGATTGTCCGGGAACAGGGTGACCAGCTTGGCGCCGAACACCTCGTCGGCGCTGATTTCGCCGGGCATCACGCCGAAGTAGCCGGCGCCCTCCGAGACGCTCAGCATCGAGCGCAGTGGCAATTCGATGTCGCCCCGGCTGATGGCGGCCTGGGTGGCGGCCATGAGGTCGATGCAGGTGGGCATCGAGAGGGTTTGGAGGACGGTGTCGCGGTCGAGGATGGGTATGTGCACGGGCGGTTCCTGCATCGGTCAATCTGCGGTGTCACGGCCGGAAGTTCGACGGCTGTCTCCTACGCTACGAAACGCAGGTCCCGGCGTCGACCTCAGCGGGGTCCGGTGACCGGCGACCGATCAGCTATCGCCGCACGACGCCGAACGTCCATTGAGGGTCAGCCGGGATTGTTGCGTCACGGATAGACCGAACGGCTCAGCCCCCGAACGCGATGGGCTCGCCGCCTCGGCGGGCGATGGGACCACGCAACCCGTGGGTGGTGCGGCCAGCAAGGGAAGCTCCCATGAGGGGTTATTCGTTCTCGACAGTGTTCGGGCGGGCGCTGCGCGGCCATCGGCGCTGGCCTCCCGCGTGGCGGTCCGGCGAGCCCGGGCGGTCCTACGACGTCGTCGTGGTGGGCGGTGGCGGTCATGGGCTCGCCACGGCCTACTATCTGGCGAAGCAGCACGGGATCACGAACGTGGCCGTGCTGGAGAAGGGCTGGCTCGGCGGCGGGAACACGGGGCGCAACACCCAGGTCACGCGGTCGAACTACTTCTGGCCGCAGAGCGCGGCGTTCTTCGAGCGCTCGCTCGAGCTCTACGAGGGCCTGAGCCGGGAGCTCAACTTCAACGTGATGCTGAGCCAGCGCGGCATCCTGACCCTGGCGCACAGCCATCACGAGATGGAGGCCCTGCGCCGCTGGACGAACGCGATCCGCATCAACGGCATCGATTCGGACGTCCTGACGCCCGCCGAGATCGGCAAGCTGGTGCCGCTGCTCAACCTGGACGCCCGCTTCCCGGTGCACGGCGGGTTCATCCAGCGCCGAGGCGGGATCTCGCGCCACGATGCCGTGGCCTGGGGCTACGCCCGTGCCGCCGGCACCTTGGGCGTGACCCTCGTCGAGCAGTGCGAGGTCACCGGGTTCGAGATCGACCACGGCCGGGTGACGGGGGTGTCCACCAACCGGGGCTCCATTGCGGCAGACCGTGTCTGCCTCTGCGTGGCCGGGCATACGAGTGTGCTCGCGGCGAAGGCGGGTTTTCGCGTGCCGATCACCAGCATGGCGCTACAGGCGATGGTCAGCGAGCCGCTGAAGCCCTGCCTCGACACCGTTGTCCTCTCGCCGGTGATTCACATGTACGTCAGCCAGTCGGACCGCGGCGAACTCGTCATCGGCGGCGGGGCGGATGCCTACAACAGCTACGCGCAGCGCGGAGGCGTTCCGCTGCTGGAGGAGAACCTGGCGGCGCTGATCGAACTCTTCCCCGCGTTCAGCCGCCTGAAGCTGATGCGCCAATGGGCGGGGATCGTGGACATCACGCCGGACACGACGCCCATCATGGGTCCGACGCCGGTCGGGAACCTGTACGTGAGCGGCGGCTGGGGCACGGGCGGATACAAGGCGATTCCGGCCGGCGGGGAGACCATGGCGCACACCATCGCCCACGACGCGCCCCATCCCCTGATCGCCGACTTCGGTCTGGACCGGTTCGAGACCGGGGCGCTCATCGACGAGGGCGCGGCGTCCGGGGTGTCGCACTGATGCTCACGATCCCCTGCCCGTTCTGCGGCGACCGCGACGAGGCGGAGTTTCGTTACGGCGGCGAGGCGCAGCAGGAGGTTCCGCCCTCCGGTGCCAGCGATGGCGCCTGGTCGGACTACCTGTTCCACCGGGACAACCCGAAGGGGCTCATGCACGAACGCTGGTGTCACAGCTACGGCTGCAACCAGTGGTTCCAGGTGGTGCGCGACACCGTGACGCACAGAGTTCACGCCGTGTACCAAGTCGGCCAGCCGGCTCCCATCGCGGACGAAATCGATGTTGGCGACGTGGACGGCGTGGCGGCGAAGTCCCGCGGATGAGTTCGCCTCAGCCCTTCCGCAAGGCCGAAGGTGGCCGCATCGACCGGACGCGCGACGTCGCGTTCACGTTCGACGGGCGCCGCTATCTTGGCCATCCCGGCGATACCCTGGCCTCGGCGTTGCTGGCCAACGGCGTGCGGATCATGGGCCGCGGCATGAAGTTCCATCGCCCCCGCGGCGTGCTGACGGCGGGCATCGAGGAACCCAACGCGCTGCTGAGCGTGGACTGGGGCGCGGGGAGGATCCCGTCGGTGCGCGCCACCGCCATGCCCCTGCTCGAAGGGCTGGAGGGGAGGTCCCAGAACTGTTTTCCGTCGGTCAACTTCGACGTGGGGCGCGTGCTCGACTACACCCGCGCCCTTTGGCCCGCCGGCTTCTACTACAAGATGTTCAAGTGGCCGAACTGGCACGCGTTCGAGTGGGCGGTGCGCCGCGCCGGTGGACTCGGGCGCGTGCCCGGCGGCACGGACCCGGCGCGGTACCGGCATGTGAACGGCCATTGCGCGGTGCTCGTGGTCGGCTCGGGTCCGTCGGGGCTGATGGCCGCGCTCGCGGCAGGCCGCCGGGGCGAGGACGTGCTGCTGGTCGAGCAGGATTCCGAGTTCGGCGGTTCCCTGCTCCACGATCCGATGGAGATCGACGGCACCGGTTCGGACGCATGGCTGGCGGCGACCCTGGCCGAGCTCGACGGCATGGACAACGTCCGGCGCATGGCCAACGCGACCGTGGCCGGGTGCTACGACCACAACCTGCTCACGATCCACGACCGCGGCGCCGCCTATCGGGGCGACGGCGGCGTGGAGAGCTTCTGGAAGGTTCGCGCCAAGCAGGTCGTGCTGGCCACCGGCGCGTTCGAACAGCCGATGCTCTTCGGCAAAAACGACCTGCCGGGGGTGATGCTGGCCGGGGCCGTTCGGAAATACGCGAGCCGCTTTGCGGTGGACTGCGGCCGGCGCGTGGCGGGGGTCGTCAATAACGATTCCGGCTGGCGCGCGCTCCTCGCCGTGCACGATGGCGGAGCCCCCGTGTGCGCCATCGTCGATACGCGGCGCGATGTCGAAGCGGATCTGCTCGAGGCCGCGGGCGCACGGGGCATCCCCGTTTACCGTGGAGCCACGCCGCTGAAGGCGCGTGGGTCGCGGGGTGTGCGGGCGTTGCGTTTCGCCGATGGCGAAGGAACGGTCCAGCAGGTGGACTGCGACGTCATCGCCATGTCCGGAGGGTGGAACCCCGCGACGCAACTCTACTCCCAGGCCGGCGGCAAGCTGCGCTACGACGCGGCGCTCCACTGCTTCCTGCCGGACCAGGATCCCGCGGGATGGGAAGCGGTGGGTGCCGCGAGCGGCAGCTTCGCCCCCGGCGGCGGTGCTTCGGTGCTTCCGTCCGCACCCGCGCCCGTGCGTACCGGGCGGCAATGGGTGGACTTCCAGCACGACGTGACGGTGGCGGACATCGAGTTGGCCGTGCGCGAGGACTACATCTCCGTCGAGCACATGAAACGCTACACCACGGCCGGCATGGCGGTGGATCAGGGCAAGACGAGCAACCTGAACGCCCTCACGCTCCTCGGGCAACTGACCGGCAGGACTCCCGGCGAGGTCGGCACGACCACCAGCCGGCCACAGTTCGCCCCGGTGACCATGGGGGCCATCGCCGGCAATCGGCGCGGCGACTTCTACCGTCCCCCGAAGCTCCTGGCCGCCCACGACTGGCATGCCGCCCAGGGCGCGGTGTTCGACGACTATGGAAGCTGGAAGCGGCCGGCCTGCTACGGCCCGGACCGGGACGCCGCGATTGCCCGGGAGGTATTGGCAGTGCGGCAGTCCGTGGGACTCTTCGACGGGTCGCCGCTCGGCAAGATCGAGGTCCGGGGGCCGGATGCGGCCACGTTCCTCGATCGCATCTACGTCAACAACGTCCCGTCCCTCAAGCCCGGACGCGTGCGCTACGGCCTGATGCTGAACGAGAACGGGATCGTCATGGACGACGGCGTGTTCGTGCGCATCGCCGAGGATCACTTCCTGGTCAACACCACGTCGGGCAACGCGGACCGGGTCGCGGCTTGGCTCGAGGAATGGCATCAGTGCGAGTACTTCGACATCGAGGTAGTGCTGAGTCCCGTTACCTCCCAATGGGCGGTCGCGACTCTGGCGGGTCCGGAGGCGCGCACGGTTCTGGAGTCCCTACCGGGACTGATCGACCTCTCCACGTCCAACTTCCCGCACATGCGCTTCGCCGAGGGCCGCCTTGCCGACGACACGCCGTATCGCCTGCAGCGCGTGAGCTTTTCCGGCGAGCAGAGCTATGAACTCAGCGTGCCGTCGAGCTGCGCCGTGTCGATCTTCGAACGGCTCCGGTCGGCGGCCGATGTCGGGGTCGTGCCGGTCGGCGTCGAGGCGCTGATGGTGCTGCGCACGGAGAAGGGCTTCATTCACGTTGGCGTCGACACCGACGGCACCACGAACCCCTTGGATATCGGCTTCGGCGGCGTGGTTGCCCGCAAGCAGCGGGAGTTCATCGGCGCGCGGTCCCTGGCGCGGCCCAACGACCAGCGGGCGGATCGCCGCCAGCTCGTGGGTTTCGAACTCCTGGACGGCGATGCCGGCCTCGCGGCTGGGGCCCACGTCGTGACGGCTGGCAACGGCATGCGGAGCGAGGGCTTCGTCACCAGCGCCTTCCGGAGCCCGACACTCGGCAGACCCATCGGCATCGGCCTCATCGAGGGGGGCTTTGGCCGCAAGGGCGAGGAGGTGCTCGTCTACGACGCTGGCCGGACCACGCCGGCGCGCGTCGTCGATCCCTGCTTCTATGATCCGGCCGGGGAGCGGATGCGTGCCTGACGGACTCGACATCCGCATCGAGCAGGCCACGGACCGCGCACTGGTGTCGCTCAGGGTTGCGCGAGGCGCGGCCGAGGAGGCAGCCCGCCGCCTGCATCTGGCCCTGCCGCTCTGCGTCGCCGGCGAGGATCGGCAAAGCCTCTGGCTCGGCCCGGATCACTGGTTGCTGGCGAGCACGACACGGGCGGCGTCCGACATGATCGAACATTGCGCGGCGACGCTAGACGGCGTGCTCCACAACGCCGTCGATCAGTCGGCGGCCTTCTCCGTGCTGCGCGTTGCGGGGGCGGATGTCCGAGGCGTGCTGGCTTCGGGGGCGGCACTGGACTTCCGCGCGTCGAGTTTCCCGCCGGGCGGTTGCCGTCCAACGCGCTTTGCACAGGTCGCGGTCGCCATCGTGGCTACCGGCGCGGACGAATTCGAAATCTATGTGGATCGCGGCTACGGGAAGTACCTGCGCGATTGGCTGGAGGACGCGGTCCTCATCGCGGAGTGAGCTGCCCGCGGTGCGGCCGAAGAATGAATCGCGCCACATCGGGCGACCCGGATAACGTCAGGAGAGAGAGATGAATCAGACCAGGCATCGTTTCACCCAACCGACGGGGTTGGTGTTGTTCTGCACGGCTCTGGCGGCCCACCTCGGGGTCGCCCTGCCCGCCCTGGGCCAGGAGTCCGACGATGGCGCGTCCCTGATCGAGGAGATCGTCGTCACGGCGCGCCTACGGGAGGAGAGCGCCCAGGACATCGGCCAGAGCATACGCGCCATCGCCCAGGACGAAATCGAACGCGCGGGCATCGTCGACTTCGCCGACATCGCGCGGCGCACCGCCGGACTCGACTTCACCTACCGGGGTCCGAACGCGAACGAAGTATCCATTCGAGGCGTGGCAAAGATCGTCAACCAGGGCACGCTGGACATCCTCGGTTCGCAGCCGGTGGTCAGCCAGTTCGTGGACTCGGTTCCGATACAGGCCGCCAGCTCCCGGCAGCGGGACATCAATACCTTCGACATGAGCCGCATCGAAGTGCTTCGCGGCCCGCAGCCCACCTATTTCGGGGAAGGCTCGGTGGGCGGCACGGTGCGTTACTTCAGCAACGCGCCCACCCTGGAAGCCGGCGCTCGGGGCACCGTGAACGCGAGATTCGGCAGCATCCAGGACGGCGGCGAGGTCTACGCGTTGCAGGGCGTGATCGACGCCACCCTCGTTCCGGACGTGTTGGGCGTGCGGGTGGTGGGATTTACCCGGGACGACGAGGGGTTCATCGACAACGCCTTGACGGGAACCAACGACTACAACGACTACCAGAGCGACGGAGGCCGGGTCTCGCTGGCTTGGCAACCGAGCGACCGATTCCGCGCGCGGGCCGTGGCGCACTTCACCCAGGATGAGCACGCCGGGGACTGGCTCGCCGACGACGACGGCTCCGACCCGCGATTCAGCCAGCGGCCGATCGACGAGGAATGGGAGGACGAGTACGAACTGTACAGCCTGACGCTGGAATACGATTTCGGGGCGCTCACCCTCACCTCCGTGACGGGCTACTACGAACGCGAGCTGCTCTGGTCACGCTACGACTTCGTGCAGGGCCAGAACTCCGGTCCGGTGTTGTTCGGGCAGATTCTCGACGTGACGACGGAGACCTATGGCCGGGACGAGAGCTTCAACCAGGAGCTACGGCTCGTGTCGGACTTCGACGGGCCGGTCAACATGCTCTTGGGCGCCTACTACAAGGACCAGGAAGGCTACGGCTATTCCATCGCCCGCAGCCCGCAGATCGTGCCGCTCACCACGCTCGGGAACCTCCTGCTGGGGATTCCGGGTCCGGGGAGCGACCTGTTCTTCGGCTCGGACGTGGAGAGCGGCCCGTCCAACCGGGAGCAACTGTCGCTGTTCGGCGAGATCACCTGGAGCATGACGGAAAGCGTCCGCCTGATCGCCGGCCTGCGCTGGATGGACGAGGACCTCACCTCCCCGACGCAGAATCCCGCGACCAACAACGACCCCATCCTCGCCACCTGCATCCTCACGAAGAGCTTCATGCCCCGGCCGCCCACTTTTGCGGCGGGCACCGACGACCCCTGCGGCGCGGCGATCTACATCACGAATCTGCAACTGCTGAGCGCCGTCGGCCTGCAAGACCTCACGGAGGTGAAGACGTCCGTCGAAGGCGAGTGGCTGCCGAAGCTCTCGATCGAGTGGGACGTCAGCGAGGAAACGCTGGCCTATGCCTCCATGAGCAAGGGCGTGCGCAACGGGGGGCTGAACTCGACGTTCGTCGTTTCCACGGCCCCGGAAGTGCCCAACGACGAAGTGGATTTCGACCAGGACGAGATGACCGCCTACGAGGTCGGGCTCAAGAACACGCTGCTAGAGGGCAAGCTGATTCTGAACGCGGCCGTCTTCTACAACGATTGGGACGACATCCAGGTGATGCTCATCACCAGTGCGGGCGGTCTTCTCGACAATGCCGGCGATGCTTCGAGCTCGGGCTTCGAGGTGGAGTCCGTGTGGGCCATCAACGACTACGTGGCCTTCACCGGCGCGTTCAACTACACGGCATCCGAGTTCTCCGGCGACCAGTTGTACGAGACCGGGCTGGCGGAGGCGGTGCGCGAAGCCCTCGGGCGTCCGCCCGCGGTGATCGACGACGGCAACAAGCTCCCCAACGTGCCGGAGTACAGCCTGAGCCTCGCGCTGGACGTCCTCTATCCCGAGGTGCGGCCGGGCATCGACTTCGTGGGCCGTCTGGACTTCATGTGGATAGACGAGCGCTATCAGAGCGCGCTCAACAGCGAGAACTCCCTGCTGAGCGAATACCGCCTCGTCAACCTGCGCGCCGGCCTGCAGAGCGAGACCTGGTCGGCGATCTTCTCCATCGAGAACGTGGCCAACGAGTTGAGCGATCAGTCGCGGCTACAGACGGGACCGGCAGGGAACATCGTGTTCTCGTCGTATGTGAACCGTCCGACGACTTATGGCGTGAACCTCACGTATCGGTTCTGAGGGCAAGCTCGCCGTCAGTCAACCGCGAACGCGTACAGCAGATCGACGTAGGCCTTCTCGATCTCGGCGAGGCCTGCCACCTGTCCCGCCGACTCGATCACGTAGACCTCGTTGGGCGCATGGGCGCCGCGTCCGTGACCGAGGCCGAAGGGGATCATCGGCAGGCCGAGGCGTTTGGTGAACTCGTAGAAGGGCGCGCTCCCGGCGACGCGGGGATTGACGATGGGCGTCGCGCCGTAGCGCTTGTAGACGGCGATGGCGGCGCGGACCAGGGCCGTGTCCACCGAGGTCTGTGAGGCTGGATAGGCGGCCAAGACGTTCATGGCGACATCCTCGAAACCGTGTGCGTCGAGGTGGGCGCGGATGCTGGCCAGGGCTTCCTCGGGATCGATGCCGATGGGCAGGCGGGAATCCATCTTCGCCGTGGCCATGTGCGGCAGGATCGTCTTGACGCCGAGGCCGGTGTAGCCGGCCCACATCCCGTCGATATTCATCGTCGGCGCGTAGATGAGGTCGTGCAGCACGTCGACCCCCTCCATGCCGTCGATCCAGCGCTCGATGCCCAGCAGTTCGCGCATGGTGGCCAGGTTCGCCTTCTCCACGTAGCCGGCGATCAGCGACTGCTCCTCCGGCGTGGGCGGTCGTACGTCGTCGTAGTACCCCGGCACTTCGATGGTGTTGCCATCTGCGCTGACCAGCGTCGAGATCGCCCGCACCAGGCGCAGCACGGGCGAATCCGTGATGGCCTTGTACGAACCGTGTATCTCCGCCGCGACGGGCCCGCCCCAGGCGCCGCCCCTGGCTTCCAGTTCCCAGTAGATGATCCCCTTGACCCCGAGCACGAGGCTCGTCTGGCCTTGGGTGTCCTGTCCCGACATGGGAAAGATCACGCCGTCCGCCTGCTTGAGGCGCGCCTCGTAGCGGTCGATGATCTCGGGATAGTTCGGCGAGCCGAGTTCCTCTTCGCCTTCCGCGGTGATCATGAGGTTCACTGGCAGCTCGCCGTCCACCGCGAGTATGGCTTCCACCGCGTTCAGGAAGGCGCGCTGGGGACCCTTCTGATTGGTGGCCCCCCGCGCCATGATGGCCCGGCCCTGGGGCGTTTCGACCATGCCCGCCTCGAAGGGCGGCGAGCGCCAGTCCTCGGGATCCACCGGTTGCACGTCGTACATCATGTAGACCATCAGCGTCTTCTCGGCGCCGGCGTCGTAGTAGCCCCAGACGCCGGGATGGCCGGCGGTTTCCACCAGTTCGGCTTCCGCGAAGCCGAGCGCCTCGAAGTCGCCCCGCACCATCTCCGCCATGTCGCGCACGCCGACGTTCTGGGCGCTGATCGAGCGCTGGCGCATCCACCGCTGCAGAGCGGCGGTGTGCGCCTCGATCTCGGCGTCAATGTAGGCGTGTACGGCCGCATGGTCGCCGGCATAGGCCGCCACGCTGTCGGTGGAGAAGGGATTCGAAAGGTCGATGGCGTACTTCGGCCGCGCGCTCTCGTCGGCGAAGGCGATGGTGGCGGCACACAGGGCAAGCCCGAACAGAAACTTCATCGGCGTTCTCCTTGGCGGTGTATCCATGACGCCCGGGCGGCCCGGTCACCACAGTAGAACTACTTTCGAAAAGTCGTAAAATACTACTCCATGCCCGCAAGGGAGGTTCCATGCCCCTCGTTACCGTCAAGCCCAAGTATCAGGTCACCATTCCCGCGAGGCTGCGCAAGGGGCTGAACCTCCGCGAAGGCGACGTCATGGAAGCCACGGTCGTCGAGGACGGCATCCTCTTGCGCCTCAAGGACGTTGTGGATCGCGGCGCCGCTGATCGCGTGGCAGCGATCCTCGATGCTATCGAGCCCACGCCCGAGGACGTCCGGCGCTCCGAAGACGAAATCATGGCCGAAGTGATCGCGGACATCGCCGAGGCGCGGAAGGCGCGTCGCGCCCGGCAAGGGTGAGAGTCGTCATCGAGTGCAACGTCGTCGTGTCGGCGGCGCACAGCCGCAGGGTCTGCGGTCGTGTGGTGGTGGAGGCATTGGGCCGCCGCCGCATCGTGCTCGCCGACGACATTGTTCAGGAGTACCGAACCCGTTCATGCCCGATCCGCGTTCGCGTCCAAGTCGCTGAGGGAGCATGCCCCGTCCTGCGTCGGAGCCTCCATGACGACGCCCAATGGAGCACCGGTGACTACCTCATGCGATGATGGTGGCCATGCCTGAATCGAGCGTCGCAACACAGGGGCGGGGGGCTCCGCTCGATGAGCGCGGTCTGCGCACCATCTCCCGGTTGCGACCGGAAGATTGGCTGCACGGCGCCCGGCGGCGGCTGGTCGGCGGCGGCATCGACGCGGTGAAGATCGGCCCGCTCGCGGAGGACCTGAAGGTCACGCGCGGCAGCTTCTATTGGCACTTCCGGGACCGGAACCACCTGCTCCAGACGCTGCTCTCCCAATGGCGGGACGAGAGTCACGAGATGTTTGATCGCCTGGTGGGCGGTGACGCGGCATCCGGCATGGAAGAGTTCGTGCGGCTGGTACATCTGTGGATCGACGAGTCCGAGTTCGATCCGTCCCTCGAGTCCGCCATGCGCGACTGGGCACGCACGTCCGAAGAGGTCGCGGCGGTCGTCAAGGCGGTGGACGAGGAGCGCATCGCCTACATCAAGCGCATCTTCCTGGACTTCGGGTACGAAGAGGACGAGGCCTTCATCCGCGCTCGCATCACCTACTTCCACCAGGTGGGCTACTACACCATCGGCTTCAACGAATCCCTCGATGCCCGGATGGCGTTGCTGCCCATGTACGTCTACGTGCTGACCGGCAAGTTCACCCCGGAAGAGATCGCCGAGTACTTCTGATTCCGGTGCTCCGCCCGTGAGGGAGTGCGGGCCGCACAGCGTCCTAGTCCACACAACCGACTCTGGAGAAGCGAACATGCTGAGGTTCTTCGCCGGCGTGTCCCTGACGGCAGCCATCGCCGCTCCATCCGTGGCCGTGGACATCCCCGCGGACCGCGAAGCCGCGTACCAGGCCTATCTCGACTACCAGCGCATGATCGATGGCGGCCGCGTCGTGCCCCACTGGCTGCCCGACGGCTCGACGTTCTGGTACCAGACCGGGGGGCCGAACGCGAGGGAGATCCTCAAGGTCGATCCCGCGGAAAACACGGTCGAACCTCTGTTCGACAACGCCCGGCTGCGGGCCGCGCTGACCGAAGCGCTGGGCCACGAACCGGCGGGCACCGGGGTGCCGTTCGCCAGCTTTCAGTGGGTCGGAACGGGCGCCGTGTCCTTCACGCTGGAGGGCGCGAGCTTCACGCTGGACCTCGACACCTACGAGGTGACGCGCCAGCTCCCCCCGTCCGGGTTCTCCATGGAACTCGTCAAGAGCGAGGCCGAACGGGCCCTGCCGGGAACCTACCCTCGGGAACGTTTCCAGGGGCTCGGCCCGCTACCCTCGCCGGAAGCCATGTCGCCGGACGGCAAGTGGTTCGCGACGGTGCGCGACAACAACCTCGCGCTCAGGGCGACGGTGGATGGGCAGGAGGTGATGGTCACGGACGACGGCACCTCCACCGATTTCTGGGACGTGGAGGCGGCCCTCTGGCAGCCTTGGTCGCCGACCGGGGAGCAGATCGCCGTGATGAAGCAGCACGCGGGCGGACTGCCCACCATCCCCACCATCAAGTGGTTGAAGCCGCTGGAGGAGGTCCGGGAGGTGCTCACCATTCCGGCCGGTGCCACGCTCTACCGATCGGAACTGTATTTGCTCGACATCCACGCCCGGGACGCCCAGCGCGTAGACATGGGAGACAACACCGATCACTACCTGCGCGTGCTCACGTGGCTGCCGGACGGGTCGGAGTTGATCGTCGCGCGCTACGACCGGGTGCTGAGCCGCGTGGAACTGCTCGCGGTGGATGCGTTGACGCGCGAGGTACGCACCGTCATGACCGAGGCGTCGGAGACCTTCCTGACCAATCATCACGAAGCCATCTGGGCGACGGAGACCGGGTTCTTCCTGCTGCCGGACGGCTCCGGCTTCCTGTGGAATTCGGAGCGGACCGGTTGGGACCACCTGTATCACTACGACATGGATGGCCGCCTGGTCCGGCAACTCACGAGCGGCGAGTGGCCCGTCAAGGACGTGGTGCGGGTCGATCAGGACGGCGGCTGGGTGTACTTCACCGGGCACGGCGACCAGGCGCGGCCCTACGACACCCACCTCTACCGGGTGGGTCTGAACGGGCGGGATTTCGCGCAGCTTAGCAAAGGCATCGGCCAACACGCCGCCAGCATCGCGCCGTCCGCGCAGTACTTCGTCGATACGTACTCGAACGTCGACGCGCCGCCCCGCACGGAACTGCGGGCCGCCGACGGCAGCCTGGTGCGCGTGCTGGGCGAAGCGGACATCAGCCGCCTCGAGGCGTTCGGCTGGGTGCCGCCGCAGGAGTACGTGGTGAAGGCGGCCGACGGGGAGACCGATCTCTGGGTGACGATGTACTTCCCCAACGATTTCGACGCCGACAAGCAATACCCGGTGGTCGAGTACATCTACGCCGGGCCGCAGACCACGTGGCGTCCCGTGGACTTCGGCGATGATCTCGGGCCGTTTGGTGCCCTCGTCGGGCGCTCCGTGAACTTCCCGCGGGCCCTCGCGCAACTCGGATTCCTCGTGGTCACGCTCGACGGCCGCGGTACGCCGGAACGTTCCAAGGCGTTTCACGACACGGTGTACATGAACTGGGGGCAGTTCGAGATCGACGACCACGCCGGTGCCATTCGCCAGCTCGGCGAGCGGTTGCCGTTCATGGACCTCGACCGCGTCGGCGTCATGGGCGCGTCCTGGGGCGGCCATTTCACGTTCCGCGCCATGACGCAGGCGCCGGACCTCTACAAGGTCGGGATCAGCGAGGTGCCCGGCTACAGCTCGCGCCGGTTCACCCTCTACGAGGTGTATCTCGGCATGCCCCAGGAGAACAAGGCGGCCTACGATGCGGCGGACGCCATGGCGCTCGCGCCGCTGCTGCAAGGCGAACTGCTCCAGACGGGCGGTATCAACGATACCGGCACCCAGGCGGACATGTTCCAGATGACCGAGCACCTGATCCGGCTCGGCAAGCAGCACCGCATGATGATCTATCCCGACACGGGCCACGGTGCCATGGGCAAGACGGGGGAGTTCAACATGGAGTTGAAGAAACGGTATCTCGTCGAGCTGCTGAGGCCGTTCGAATGAACAGATGGACGCGGTTCCTCTTCTGGTCCGCCCCGCTCGCGGTGGTATGGGGTTGCGAGCCCGCTGGCGTGGACGACGCTGCGGGGGCATCGGATCGTGCCGGGGAGGCGGCGATGGTGCCGGTGGAGGCCTACCGGCGCGCCGAGCGCTTCCTGCTGGGCAAGCAGGACCAGTATGTGCTCAACGCCTCGGTCACCCCGAACTGGATCGGCGAGGGCGACCGCTTCTGGTACCGGTGCGCCCTCGCGGGCGGCGGCGGGCAGTTCGTCACGGTCACGGCCGCGACCGGCGAACGGGAATCGTCGTTCGACCACGCGCTCATCGCCCGTGCGCTATCCCGGCTGGACGAGGAGGGGGAGTACACGGAAACGACGCTCCCGTTCGACACGTTCACGTTTAACGACGACGGCGGCATCGACTTCTCGGCTGGAGAGACGTTCTACCGTTGCACGGCGAAAGCCTGCACGGCATCCGAACCGCCCACACCGCCGTTCACGCCACTGGAAGCGCCCTCGCCGGACGGCAAGTGGGCCGCCTATCACGAGGACCACGACCTCTGGGTCCGCTCGGCGGACGGCGAGACCCGCATCCGCTTGACCACGGACGGCGAGGAAGCGTGGCACTACGGCGGCCAGCTCGGCACCAGCGTCTCCTACGTCTCGATGCAGCGGCTGCTCGGTGGTCACGCGCCGCAAGTGAAATGGTCGCCGGATGGAACGAAGCTGCTCACCCAACGGGTCGACGAGCGCGGCGTCGGCGAACTCTCGATCATCGAACACGTCCCCGCCGACGGCAGCCGTCGGCCGCGCACGCACACGATGCGTTACGCCTTCGCGCGCGACGAGGTCAAACCCCGGGGCCGCTTCGTCGTGTTCGACATCCCGAGCGGCGCGCGCATGGACATCGACTACCCCGACATCGAGCTCACCTACGCCGCGATCACCGGCCCCGACTCGGGGGAAGTATGGTGGCGGGAGGACGGCCGGGGGTTCGGATTCGTACACCGCAAGCCGTTTGCCCGGGGCTTCTCCGTGCATCGCGTCGACCTGGACACCGGCGAGGTCCGCCTAGAAGTGGACCGCGTGAGCGAACGCACGTCCTCGCCGGGGCTGGCCACGCCGCTGCCGCCCCAAGTGGTCGACTTCGCGGACGGCAGCCTGGTCTGGTTCTCCGACGAAAGCGGCTACGGGCACCTGTACCGCAAGCACGCCGATGGCGATGTCGCGCAGATCACGTCGGGGGACTGGAACGTCGGGGCGATCGTGCATGTCGATCACGAAGCGGGGCGGCTGTACTTCCTCGGATCCCAATCCGAGGCGGAGGGCAATCCCTACCATCACTTCCTCTACGGCGTCGATGTGGATGGATCGGATTTCGCGAGGGTCACGCCCAGCCCCGGCAATCACGGTTCGATGATGGCCCTGGTCACCGGCGCTTCTCCCTTCTCGCCCGGCGGCGACTACCTAGTCGTGACCTGGAGCACCACCACGGACCCGGGCCGCACCGAGTTGCTGACCCGCGAGGGTGAGTTGATCGCGGTGCTCGAAACCGCCGATGCCTCGCCCCTGGAGGCGGACGGCTTCATCCCCCCGGAACCCTTCACCGTGACCTCCGCAGACGGCGAGACGACGCTCTACGGCACGCTGTTCTTCCCCGCGGACTTCGACTCCGGGCGGTCCTATCCCATCATCGACTCCATCTACCCGGGCCCGCAGATCTGGCGCGACCCCCATCAGTTCGCCGGCTCGCTGTACGGCCTGTTCGGCGCCCAGGCCATGGCGGAAATCGGTTTCGTCGTCATGACCGTCGATGGCCGCGGCACGCCGGGGCGCAGCCGGGACTTCCACTTCCCGCCGGGCGTGAACCTGCTCGATTCCGCCGGCAACCTGGACGATCACATCGCCGCCATCGAACAGCTCGCGGCGGAGCGGCCCTACATCGACGCGGAGCGCGTCGGTATCTACGGCTGGTCGGGTGGCGGCTACGCCTCGACCCACGCCATCCTGCGCTACCCGGATTTCTACAAGGTCGCGGTGTCCGGCGCCGGCAATCACGACCCGCGCACCTACCTGCCCATCTGGGGGGAGAGCTACCAGGGCGATACCGACGATGCGTACTACGAGGCCGGCTCGAACGCCCACCTCGCCGGCAACCTGAAGGGCAAGCTGTTCCTGATACATGGCGCGCTCGACGACAACGTACATCCGGCGAACACCTACGCCGTGGTCGAGGCGCTCGTCCAAGCCAACAAGGACTTCGACTTGCTCATCCTGCCGAACGCGGGACACGCCCCCGGGGAGGCGACCGGGTACTTCTCGCGCCGGCAGTGGGACTACTTCGTCACCCACTTGTTGGGGAGGCGCCCGCCGGAGGGCTATCGGGTCGGCGCGGAGTAGCACCGCGGGCGTCCGGACCAACACCTACTTTGGAGCAACATCATGAACACCGGAGTTCGACTGCCGCAGGCCATGCAGGATCTCACGCACGAGGTGGTGACCGCGGACAGCAACGGGATCGACTACGACGTGTGGACCTGGTGCCCGCCGGGGTACGAACAGAGCGATCAGCCCTATCCCGTGCTGTTCGTGCTCGACGGCGGCATGTTCGTGGGTACGGCCATCGAAACGGTGTCCGTGGTCTCGACCATCGGCGAAGCGAAACCCGCCATCGTGGTCGGCGTATCTACCGCGCCACCGGGTGCACACGGGATCCAGCGCACCATCGACTACTCTGCGGAGGTACCCACGGACGAGGTTCGCGCCGCGTCGCCCGGCACCGAGTTTTCCTTCTGGGAGATGTACGAGAAGCTGTTCGAAGCGGCCGGGATGCAGTTCGAGGACGGCTTCGGTGGTACGGACGCCTTCCACGCCTTTCTAGCGGACCAGATCCTCGCGGACATGACGTCCCGGTATCGCATCGATCTCGACGAGGTCGGCGTGGCGGGACACTCTTCGGGTGGAGATTTCGCGGTGGACACGCTGCTGCGCAAGCAGACCCCGTTCAGTCGCTTCATCGTCGGGTCGTTCGGCACGGACGTGCTGGAAGCGACCCTGCCGGAACGAGAGAAGCGGTTTGGTGCCATGACGGCGGCGCGACCGCTTCGCGTGTTCTGCGGGTACGGCGGAGCGGAAGAGGACGACCCCTACCTCACCCAGTACATCGAGCGCGGCGTCGCATTGCTGGAACGCCTGCAGACCAGCGATCCCGCCTTGGACGTCACCACTCGACGCTTCGACCGTGAGACCCATGGCTCGGTGTTCCCGCACATATTCTCATCCGGCTACCGGGAACTTTGGGGAACCGGCATCAGCTTCGTCGAGGCGATGCGCGGGGTCTCGATTGACCCGTGAATTCATGAACGAGTCCGTAAGTGATGAACAGGCGCGGGTTCCGCGGAACGGTAGCCAGCTCTTGGGTCGGGTTTACGTTGCCCCCGCGAGCTGGACGGAGGGTTCCGAGTCGGCTTCGAAGCAGTCGGGCCGAGCCGGATTTCCATATCTGGCGCCCGCACGGAACCGGTCAGGCGAAGTACGCCGAGTTCATCGATATCTACGCCGCCCTCACGGAGAATGAGGGCCGCATCTACCGGCGGCGATACCGGAGGAGAGCAAGACCATGGCGGGAATGATCCAGAGGGCGCATGACGAGGGCATGCGGCAGGGACGCGTTGACGGAGAGCGCACGGTCCTGGAGCGGCTGTTGCGACGGCGTTTCGGTCCGCTGTCGCCGGCCGTCGCAGAGCGGCTGCATGGGGCGTCGGCGCCAGACCTCGAGGCATGGGCCGAGAACGTGCTGGATGCGCGCGCGGTGGACGACGTGTTCGATCAGGAGGCCCGGGAGGCCGGGTCGTAGGGCGAGCTTCGCTGCGGTCGCCAGCCTATTCCCCAACCACGACACCATCGAACGGCCTCGCGATGCCGCCACTGAACCTCCCCGATTCGGGATCGATGGCGACGCCGAGCTGGCTGGCGCGGCGGCCGGCGCGGGGTCACCGTCCTCTCGGACGAGACTTCCGCGGAGGAGACCGTCGGCCGTCCCCACATGCACCCGTTGGAGCAAGCTCGACCTGCTCGTTCGCACGTGGACGATGTGCCGGGGGTCATGCGAAACGGCCTTCGGGAGGCGAGACGGTTCCCGGATCGGTAAACGCCAAGGAGGGGTGATTCTGAGGGGCGTATCGGCCGGGTGCGTCTTGCCGGGCATCGCTCGTGACGGAGCTCCGCATGACACGCATCACATCCCTGGTGCTGGGTCTCCTCGCCAACATCGCGTTGGCGACCGACATCGACCTGTCGCCGCGAAGCTGGCCGCCAGGCGAACTGGAACGCTACGAAAACCTGTTCGGCGCGGAGAAGCCGCTGGCGGAATCCGGGACGGGCATCATCGTCAGCACGACCGCCGCGCCGGCCGCCCGGGCGGGCCTCGAGGCGCTCAACCAGGGTGGGAGCGCCGTCGATGCGGTGCTCACCCATGCCCTGGCGGAGATCACGCTGGTGGCGAGCTGCTGCGTCAGCCACGCGGGATTCATGGACCTCATGGTGTTCGAGGCGGCCACCGGAGAAGTGCATCACCTCAACGGCGGCTGGAACACGGTGCTCGGCGAGGACGACCCGCTCTCCATTCCCGTGGACGGCGTGCCGAGCGGGCGCGGCTCGCTGGTGCCTGGATTCATGGCGGGGGTCGAGGCGGCGCACGAGCGCTTCGGCAAGCTGCCCTTCGAGGCGCTGTTCGGCCCAGCGATCTACTTCGCCGAGGAAGGGTTCGAAGTGCAGGCGATGCTCGGAGGCATGATGGGGATGCGCAAGGACGTGCTCTCCCGCCGACCCGAGACGCAAGCCATCTTCACGAAGGACGACGGTAGCTGGTACGTCACGGGCGATCACTTCACCCAGCCGGAACTGGCCCACACGCTGCACCAGGTGGCCGAGCAAGGGGCGCAGTACATGTACAAGGGCCCGTGGGCGCGCAGGCTGGTCGAGGCCGTCCAGTCCGAGGGCGGCAAGATGACCCTGGAGGACCTCGAACGCTACGAGCCGACCTGGCACGCGGCGCTCACCTCGACCTTCCGTGGCTACGACGTGCATGCCACCGCCCAGCCCAATCTCGGCGGCGTGAACATGGTCGAGGCGCTGAACCTCGTCGAACAGGCCGACCTAGGTCGGCTCGGCCATTACACGGAGTCGCCCGAGGCGCTGTTCCGCCTCACCCGGATCGCCCGCATGATGGACATCATGGGCACGTCGCTTACGCATCACGTGACGCCCGCGGCGCTGATCGACCGCCATGCGCCAGGGGTCGCCACGGCGCCGGAGGCACGCACCTCCAAGGCGGCGGCGAAGCAGCTCTGGCAGGCCATGCAGACCGACGCTTGGGACGCCCTGAATGTTGAGGCCTACGAATGGCGGCCCGATCCTTCGTCCGGCAACCACTCGGACGCCGTCGTGGCCGTGGATGCCGAGGGGAATGCCGCGGCGCTGCTGCACACGATCAACACGGCGCTCTGGGGCACGACCGGGATCTTCGTCGACGGCGTCGCGATCGCCGATTCGGCCAAGTACCAGCAGACCAAGATCGCCCGCGCCGGCCCGGGCAACCGCCTGCCCATCGAGACCAACCCGGTGCTGATTTCCAGGAACGGCAAGCCCGTGCTGGTCTCGTCCAGCATCGGCATGGGCGTGCACGAACAGACCTACCAGGCCATCGTCAACATCCTGGAGTACGGGCTCGATCCCAAGGCCGCCGCGGAGAGCGCCCAGGTACTGCGGCCGATGAGCGGCGGTCTGGACCGGGCGCTGGGCGCCGAGATCGAGAACGCCGCCGCCCAGACCGTGGAAGCGGGCGCCTTCGATGGCGAGCTGCTCGAGCAGGTGCGCGCGATGGGGCAGCCGATGCAGGAGATTCCCGGCGAGACCGCCGGCGGCTGGCGCGGATACTGGGTCGGCATCCACATCGACCCCGAAACGGGCATCCGCCGCGGGGCGGTATCGCCGTACTTCGACGGCTGGGCGCTCGGGCAAGACGACTAAGCGACTGCGGTTTCCGCAAGCTGATCAGGAGAGCGAACGCAATGCACCGGAGAAACTCCTTGCGAGACTGCATCGGCTCCACGATGGGTCCGTGCACATTGGGCCTGGCGTTGTCGCTGACACTTGCGCTCGGCGCCTGCGCGCCGCCTTCCACACCGGCAACGGATGCCGAACCGGCGCCTGCGGGTCGGGACATCCCGTTGACCGAAGTTGTCCACACGGAAGACGAGAAGGACCTCAGGCTCATCCATGCCCTGCGCGCGTTCATCCCCGCGTTGATGCGCAACTACGGATCGCCGGGGTTCAACATCGCGCTGGCGCGGCGAGGAGCCGTGGTCTGGGAGGCGGGATTCGGCTACGCGGACTTGGCCGAGGGGAAGCCCATGACGCCGGAGACGGTGTTCCAGTCCGGTTCCATGGGCAAGCTCTACACGGGCATGGCGATCCTGAAGCTCGTCGAGGAGGGCGTCCTCGATCTCGACGGGTCGATCAACGACTACCTCCCCTTCGAGGTGCGCAATCCCCTCGGTGGCCGGGACATCACCGTGCGCGATCTCCTGACGCACAGGCCGGGGCTCTCGGCGGACGCGGCCCTGAGCCTGTTCGAGCGGCCCCGCTCGCTGCGGGAGGAAATCGAGGCGGAGTATGGCCGCCCGATGGTGCCCATGATGGGGGGCGACAGCATGCCCCGCTGGCACGCGAAGGCGGGAGAAGCGTTCATGTACTCCAACCTCGGCATGGGCACGCTCGGCCTGATCGTGGAGGAGAACAACCCGGAGGGGCTGTCCTACTCGGAGTTCGTCGAGAAGCACTTCATGGCGCCGCTCGGCATGCGCTACTCCCAGTACCCGCCGGTACAGGACCAGGAGCACATCCGCCCGGACCTCTGGGAACGCAAGTCCACGGGCTACATGCCCATGGGATCGGTCTGGATACCCACGCCGGCGGTCTACTTCGGCGAGTTCCCGGCGGGCGGCTTCGTCGCGACGCCGGGCGACTTCGTACGGTTCTTCTTGGCGTTCCTGAACGGGGGCGAGTATGGGGGAGTGCGGATCCTCGGGGCCGAGACCGTCGAGCTGGCCTTGACGCCGCAGTCCGAATCCATGGGCGGCATGCAGATGGGTCTGGCGTGGATGCTCGGTAACGTCGGCGAGCCGGCTTACAACATCCAGCATGGCGGCGCCCACATGTACGGCTGGCAGAACTGGGGGATCGCGTGGCCCAACTTCGACACGGCGGTGGTCTACGCGACCAACAACTGGGCGGTCCCGGAGATCGCTCCGGACGTCACCATGCTGCGCAGCTTCATCGAGCACTGGCTGCTCGTCGATGCCGCGGTGCCGGACGTGGCCGAGCGCCGTACCGGCGCGGACTGGGCCAGGAAGGTTTCTTATGCTCGCGGCGTACTGTTCACCGCCGCCTTCAACTACGCCATCGCCATTCCGACGCCCGTGTCCGACGAGCAGATCCAACAGGCGGCGGATGCCGCCATGCTCAACCCGGACCGGGCGGGCAGCCAGGACAACTGGGACGCCGAAGCGTTCGTCCAAGGCGCCCGCGACCTCCGCGAGCATGGTACGAACACCGCGGCGGTTTCGACTTTCCTGCAGGACAACTCGGTGGTCTCGCCGGACGAGTTCCGCCAGGCCTACCTGGAGATCGGCGGCAATCCGGACATGAGTACGTTCTTCAGTGCGCTGTTGACGGTGCCGGACGATAGCGTGGCGGATGCGCTAGCCGAAGGGACTTAACCTCCGGACGGCTTCGGCCCGTAGCGGTCAGGAGGAGTTGGCGCGCCGGAGAAGCGGGGCGATCGCGCGCAGGGTTTCATCGACCGACTTCGCGTCCGGGAAGACATCGAGGAGGTCCGGCGCGACGACGACGACGTTGGCGCCCTGCGCGAACCGTCGCGCGGTGACGCCTCGGACCGCATTGGAGAAGTCGTACTCCGGGCGCATGGTGTCTCGGTCCCCGGGGGGTGCGCTAGGTACCTTGCTCATACTGTTGCCTTTCGTGGCGCGTGGCGGGGCGCGCGCTCAGCCGAGTGCCGCGGCGGCCTGCTCGCCGGCGCGACCGCCCTCCGTGATGGCGTTCCGGTAGTTCATGCGCCAGCCGAGTTCGGAGTGGCCGTAGAAGATGCGGCCGTGGCCCTGCTTCATGGGCGCGGTGAGGCCCTCGCCGTTCTCGCCGCCGAAGTAGAAGCCCGGTTGCGGCGCGATGTACGCGTGCCCCCAGCGGTTGAGGATGATGCCGGCGATGTCGCGGCGGGCGTCGAAACCGGCGGACCCGAACAGTTCGTTCATGTGCGTGCGGATCTCGCGCTCGTAGTCGAGGTAGGGCTTGGCGAGCAGCTCGGCGCGGGCGATCCGGGCCTGGGCGTCGATGTCGAGTCCCGGTGTATAGAAGGGCACGTAGAAGGTCATCACCATCGGCAGGTCGGGGTGATAGGGGGCGGTCATCCCGCCGACCTTCATCGGGGCGCGGATGCTGCCGACGAAGCCGAAGCCGTCGTACCAGCGTCCCGCGCCGATGCCGAGGCGGTGCAGGAAGCGCCAGTTGTTGAGGGCCACGTTGACGACCAGCACGGCGCCGTGATGGAACTGTGCGTAGTTCGCGCGCACGGGTTCGGGCATGTCGGCGACGATGCTGCGGGCCATCTGGCCGCTGGCGGCGATCGCCACGGTGCGCGCGCGGACCTGCTCGGTGCGCCCGTTGCGCAGGTACGTCACGCGCACGCCGTCGCCCTCGTGCCGCACGTCGATGGCCGTGGCGCCGAGGCGTAGGCGGGTCGGTGCGTCGTTCGTGTCGAGGGCGTCGAAATCGATCCTGCCGTGGGCGATGTTCGTAAGCCCCTGCCCGGGGATGGCGTCCGGAATCAGGTACTTGACGATGTAGCGGGCATAGGTGGTGTTGCCGCCGGGGAAGCTCATGATCTTGATCTGCGAGAAGTCGTAGGTGTCGGCGGCGAAGTAGCCCTTCATGCCGGGCAACTGCAGCAGGTACGCCGCGTAGGCCGATATCACGTCGCATCCGAAACCGTAGTTTGCGATGGCGAGCACCGGGTCGATGTGGTCGGCGACGCCGGGATGCAGCTTGAGTTCCCGCACCAGGTAGTCGCGGTAGCTCATGGCGTCGAGCCAGGGGCCGAGGCCCTCCATGCCGTGCGCCGTCTCCTTCCCGGTGAAGGCGCGGAGCATGTCGCGGCGCAGCGGCTCGGACCACGGCGTGCGTGCGAGACCGTCTTCCCAGATGTTCTTCACCCACCGGCCCCCGTTGCCGTCACGGAAGTAGTGACCGACATCGAGGTGCGGTTCGCCCCAGAACATCGCGTCGTAGCTGTCGTGGGCGAGGCGCAGGCCGAAGGTCTCGTCGGCGTCGGCGAACTCGTACTCCATCGGCATGCCGACGGCGCGCCACACGTCGTCCGACAGGGTGGTCCGCCCGACCGGCGGCATGAAGCCGTTGGAACCCTGGGGTCCGAACAGCCGGAAGCCGCCGACGGAAAACTCGTTTTCCTTGGCTTCGCCGCCGAACACCGGGTGGTTGTCGAGAATGAGGCAGGTGTTGCCTTCGCTCCCGGCGTGAAACTGGAAGGCGGCGGCGAGCCCCGCGAATCCGCCACCCACGACCACCAAGTCGAAGGTCTCGCCCGTGGGTGCGGCGGAGGCGACGGCTCTGGCCTGCCCGCCGTCGCGCAACACGTGCGCGGCATCCATGACGGCCTGGGTGTTGCCGTTGCTCGTGGCGTAGTCGCCGACGCCGCCGTAGCCGTCCCATGGGTGGAATCCCCGGGGCTGAACGGCTTGCGGGGTGGCGGCGAGTGGGGCGCAGCCCGACAGGAGGGTCGCGCCGGCACCCACCAGCGCCGAACCGATGAAGTCCCGCCGCGTGATGGGCTCGCCTATGCCGAGCCGCCGGTCGCGGCTACTCAATTCGCCCTTCGCCATGCGTCCCTCCGATTACCGGCAATCCGTAAAACGCATGGCTCCGTCCCGTTCCACAGCCCGAGGCACGACGTTCACCGTACCGAGCTTCGTCTGCCGGCCCGCCAGAGTATCCCTAGAGGCACAACGTTGACTTGACCGTCGCCGAAACGGCCTCCGCCAACGGCGGGGGCACCGCATTGGCGACCTGGCGGTGCTGATCAAGATCGCGAACCGTGCCTATTCTCCTGCGGATCGGGCCAACGAACACGTGCGCGTCCGGGAACCCTTGGATGCGCGCAGCCTCGCGCGGCGTGAGATAACGATCCTCGACCGGATGGTATAGCGCCTCGCCACACCTCAACGTCAAGGACGGCAGGTTGCGGTGCAGTCGGCGGAATTTGGTCGAGTCCTTCGGCTTCAGCCGTTGCACGACGTCCGGCGGCGCGTCCCGCGACTTCGACAACCACTCTCCCTCGGCAACGAACGAAATCCGATGCCGGTCCCTTGGAGGCGTAATGTCTATGTGATTCGGAACCAGGGGATCGCGTTCGGGCGGCACGGCCTCGGGCAGGTCGCTAATCGCCTCCCCGACGGTGATGGGTTGGCGAGCACCCACCAACGGGAATACGAAATCTTGACCATGGGGCACGGCGACGATGATCGCGCGCTTGCGCTTCTGCGGCACGCCGTAGTCCGCCGCATCCAGCACGGTTGCCTGAAGTCCGTAACCGATCTGCGAGAACTCCTCGCCGAGCACGTCGAGCATGGTCATGCCGGTAGCGGCCCAAGTATTGAGGAACTTGGGCACCTGCTCGATGAGGACGGCGGCAGGCCGGAATGCCTTGGCGAATCGGACCATCTGGAACGCGAGTTGGCCGCGCGGATCGTTCACCCCGCCCTTCTTGCCGATTTGACTGAAGGGTTGGCACGGCGGGCCGCCGTGCAGGAGCGCCAGTTCGCCGGGCCGAAGCTCAAGTGCGGCCCCAACACCGGCTGGGTCCAACGCTCTCACGTCCACCTGCCAGATGGTCTTGTTCCGTGCGTTCTGGAGTAGCGTCGAGACGCAATGCACGTCCATTTCGACCGCGCAGACGGTCCTGAATCCGGCTGCGTCCACCCCGATGTCCAGTCCGCCGGCGCCCGCGAACAGGCTCACCGCCTTGGGCTTCCCGCCTTTCGTCCCCCTGCCGTTCGGCCTCATGTGGGGCGTGTCCGTCTCCTGCAATCTCGTCCCCGCGTCGTCCTTGATGGTGGCTTCCGAGTCGCCAGTTGGGGTGATCAAGCGCCTTGAGGCGTCCGAAGCGAAGTCTATGAGGGCCGCCCCCCTTTTATCAACCTGAATATGTAAGGATGCACAGGTTCGGGCCGCTGCCGGAGCCCGGTTTTCGCCCCTTCCATACAGCGCTGTACTGTTTCCATACATTGCCGTATGTTTACCGGGTCACAGAGCTCAAGGGGGAGGGGCATTGTGCACAGTCTGGCAACCGCCGTTTCTCTGCGCGGGGCAAGCCCCTCGCGCTCCCCGGCTGAAGGCTCGGCCCCGCCGTCGCGACGCAACGACTACGTGTCCGACAGCTATGCCGCTTACAGCCGCCAGCTGCGTACGTTCTTCCAGCGCACCGTCAGCGAGTCGGAGGCGGAGGATCTGCTACAGGAACTGTACGTTCGGCTGATTCGCCAGGTGGACCGGGCGCCGCCCACGAACTGCAAGGGATTCCTGTTCTCCGCGGCGGCGAACTTGTTGCGGGACCGCTGGCGTCGCCGCGCGGCCCGGCGGCTCGACCAGACGGACTCCCTGGACGGATTCGGCGATCTCAAGGACGCGGAAGAGCACGATCCCTCGCTCTGGACGGAACAGATCGAGCAACTTGAACAACTCGACGGGGCGTTGGCCCAGGTCAACGACAAGGCGGCGAGCGCGTTCCTGTGCCATCGGGTCGAGGGGTGCTCCTACGCGGACATCGCCGGCCGGATGGGCGTCTCGGTGAGCATGGTCGAGAAGTACATTTCCAGCGTCTTGGCCGAACTGCGGAAGGCGCGTTTGTGAGGGCCGGCGTTCGGCCGGCATAGTCAAAGATTTCCAGCCTGAGGAGAGCCGACGTGCCTGGAGACTACGAGTTGGGTCTGAGCGGGGAGCAGGAGCAGCGCGCCGCCGAATTGCACCGGACCAGCATCAGCATCGACATGTGCAGCATGGGGCCGGGCGGGCCCGCGCTCTATGACCGGTTGCCGAGCGACGTGGTCGAGGAGCGCCTGCCGCCGTCGATGAATCCGTGGCAGCGCTTTCTCGAGGGCATGGAACTGCCTTACGCGCTGACCGCGGCGGGGGCGTCCGATGCGCTACAGGTCTTCTGCAAGGGCCACAGCGCGGCGAGCTTCGCCATGGGCGGGGTCAGCGAACGTTCGCTCGAACCCCTTGAGCGGCTGAACGAACAGGTCGAATCCGTGCCCTGGATGGATTTCGCCGGCACGGTCGCGGATTTCCGCGCGGCCCACGAGGCGGGGAACTACGTTACCTACGGTTTCGCCCAGCCCGGCTTGGAAGGCCTTCCCCGGGATTTGGGGCAGTTCGACCGGGCCAAGGCGCTCGGCACGCGCTCCGTCATGCTCACCTACAACCGGCAGGACTTCGTCGGCTCCGGCTGCACCGACCGGACCAATGCGGGCTTGAGCAACTACGGCATCGAGGTCGTCGAGAAGATGAACGACATCGGGCTCATCGTCGACACCTCCCATTGCAGCCGGCAGACGACCCTCGATGCCTGCGCGTTCTCGAAAGCGCCCGTCACGGCCAACCACACGAGCGCCGAGGGCGTCTACATGCACGACCGGGCCAAGTCCGACGAAGAGCTCAGGGCGATCGCGGACACCGGCGGGCTGATCGGCGTCTACGCGGTGCCGTTCTTCCTGGCGCCGCCCGAGGCCAAGGCGACGGTGGACGTCATGCTCGATCACATCGACCATATCGTCGGCGTGGTCGGCTGGGAGCATGTGGGCATCGGCACCGACTGGCCCTTCATGCTCAGCCACGGGATTGCGGAAGAGACCATCGGCCAGAACACCGAGGAGTTGGGGTTCCGTGCCGAACACGGCATCACGATCCGGCAGAACCTCGTCGGCTACGACGATGCGCGGGACTTCGTCAACTTCACCCGGGGCCTGGTTGCGCGGGGATACCCGGACGAGGCCGTGCGGGGGATCCTCGGCGAGAACTTCCTGCGGGTGTTCGCGGAGGTATGCGGATGATGCGTTCGGTGGCGGTCCGCGCCCTTCCCTTGCTGCTCCCGTTGCTGTTGGTGGCGTTGGTCGGCGGTTGTTCCGAGGAAGCGACAAAGCCCGAAGCGGCGGCTGGAGCAGAGTCCGAAACGCTTGGGGTCGATCTGTCCCCGGGCGGCTGGCCCGCCGGCGAATGGGAGAAGTACCTCGCGCTCGAGGACGTCGCGTTCCCCGGCAACCCCCTGGTCGAGGGCAGCCAAGGCGCGGTGACGGGCAGCTACCACGCCCTCGCCCAGCGGGCGGGACTGGAAGCCTTGCGTCAGGGCGGGTCGTCTGTCGATGCCGCCATGACCACTGCGCTCACCCAGGTGGCCCTGGGCGCTGGGGCGGTCATCAGCTACTTCGGCATCATGACGATGGTGCACTACGATGCCTCGACCGATGAGATCGTCTCGCTCAACGCGGGCTGGAACGCGGTGCTCGGCGAGGACGACCCGATGTCGATCCCCGGCACCATCGGCATGGGTTCGGAAGAGGAAATGTACGGCTCCGACGAACCGAGCGGGCGCACCGCGCTGGTGGGCGGCTTCATGAAGGCCTTGGAGGCGGCGCACGGCCGCTACGGGAAGCTCGACTTCAAGCACCTGTTCGCGCCGGCGATCCACATCGCCGAGGCGGGGATCCCGTTCAGTACCCGGCTGGTAAGCTTCCTCGAACCGCGCAAGCACACGCTGTCGCGACTACCGGAATCGAAGGCCCTGTTCACGAACGCGGACGGCGCGTGGATCGAGGAAGGGCAGCCGTTCCGTCAGTCCGCACTCGCAGGCAGTCTGAAGGCGGTCGCCGAACAGGGCGCCGACTACATGTACACCGGCCCGTGGGCGGAGCGGGCGGTGGCGGCGGTGCAGGCGGACGGCGGCAGCATGTCGCTGGAGGATCTCGCGGCCTACGACGTGATGTGGGTTCCGGCGCTGGAGGCGAACGTGGGGGACTACCGGATTCACGCGAACGGTCTGCCGTCCTTCGGCGGCGTCAACATGATCGAGGCGCTGCATCTGGGCAAGGCGGCGGGCATCGAGTCCCTCGGCCATTGGTCGGAGAACGGCGAATCCCTGCGGCGCGCATCGAACCTGACCTTCAACATGATGCTGTCGATGGTGCCGACCGAGGTCCTGGAGCAGCTCTACCCGGGGCTCGATCTCAGCCATGCGAGCCGCATCCGGCCGGAAACGGCGGCCGCCCTCTGGTCGCGCATGGAGGACGGCGCGATGCCGGCCCAGTACGCGGACACGCCGCCCTCACATTCGGACACCGTGGTCGCTGTCGACCAATGGGGCAACATGACCGCGGTGACCCACTCCATCAACTGCGTGGTGTGGGGCGCCACGGGCATCATCGTCGACGGGATTTCCATCGGCGACCCCGCGGTCAACCAGAAGGCGGCGGTGGCGGCGGCCGGGCCCGGCGGGCGGGTGGCGGATCCGATCGAGGTGGGCATCCTCACCCGGAACGGGCGTCCGGCGGTCGCGTTCGCCTCCATGGCCACGGGCCTGCACCAGCAGACGTTCCAGTCGCTGTTCAACACCATTCACTTCGGCATGAACGTCAAGGAGGCGGTGGACGCCCCGGCGTTCTTCCTGCCCAAGCCCGTTCTCGATGCGTCGTCCGCCGAAGCCGTGCCCAAGTGGGTGGTGCGGGTGATGGAAGGGGAATTAGACGATGCGGTGCTCGAGGCCAGCGGCCTGCCGGTGGAACAGTTGCCCGCCGAGAAGCGCCGCTACACCCAGGGCCTCTGGGTGGGGATCAGCCGGGACGCGGAGACCGGCGACCTGATGGCCGCTGCCCACCCGTACACGAACGGGCGCGCGTTCGCGTACTGAGCACTCGAGCCTCAGGCACCCTTGGCGAGACCCCGCCGCCGGGGATCCGCGACCCCCTCGATGATGCCGTCGGCCAGGCGCACGCCGTGAATGCTCCCCATGTTCGTGTCCTTCGGCGAGACTCGGTAGAGATCGTGCCCCTTGGCCGCTAGCCCGGTCAGCACCTCCTCGCTGAAGTCCCCTTCGATCTCGATGGCGGTCATGCCCGGATGCGGATGTCCGAACCGGGGCGCGGACACGGTGTCCGTTAGCGACATCTCGTATTCGACCGCGTTCGCCGCGCCCTGCAGCAGGCATTCCATGAGGGAACGGCTCGGCGTCGCCATGGCGAGCGCCGGCTTGCCGTCCCGGAACAGCCAGAGCTGGGTCGAGAATCCTTGGGGCATGTCGGTGAACTTGCGGATAAAGGTGGCGCGATTGAGGATGACGCCGCCGACGTTGACGCCCGTGCCGAATGGCTCCGACGAGCTCGAATGCGTGCCCGCCGCCACGTTGCCCGCCGCATCGACGATGGTGAGCGCGCAGGTTGCTGCCGAGAAGCCCCGGAACGGGCGCGGCATGCCGCTACGAATCGCCTCCAGTACCTCGGCGGCGTGCGTTTCCGAGACCCACTCGGCCTGGTTTTCCGGGGTGATGTCCCGGCCGCGAATCCAGAGTTCCTGGGCGAGGCGCACCTGGGCGTGCAGCGCCTCGACGGATTCCGTGGGGTGGCCCATGCCCCCGAGGTCCGCGGCCTCGTAGACCCGCAGACCGAGCTGGAAGAGTGCCCCGGAGACGGGCGCCACCTCGAACCCGCGGTAAGGCGTACCGCCCGCTTCACCCGGTTTCCAGGGCGGCGAGACCAGCGCCTGGTCGAAGTTCTGGAGGTCCTCGTAGGTAATGCCGCCGCCCCGGCGTTGCACTTCCGCCGCGAGCTCCCGCGCGAACGGCCCGGTGTAGAAGTAGTCGGGCCCTTCATCGCGCAACGCCTCGAGCGTCGCCGCGAGCGCCGGCTGCCTGAGCATGTCGCCGACGCCGAGCATGTAGCCGTTTCGGAACCAGGCGTCGCGGCCGGTGCCCGGGAAGCGTCCGATCATCTTGCGGGTCGCCTTCGCGTAGCCCCACAGCATGTGGTCGATGACGAAGCCCTCGCGCGCGAAGACGATGGCGGGTTCGAAGAGGTCCTCCCAGGGCAGCTTGCCCCAAGCCTCGTGGCAGACCTCGAGCCCGCGCACGAAGCCGGGCACCATGGCGCCCCACGCCGTCCAGGACTTGCGCTCGTCGTAGGGCTCCGTGGCGGGGGCACCGCTCGGAAAGGCGAAGAAGCCGCCGCCCTGCTTGAGTTGCCCGGTCTCCGCTTCCCAGAACGCCATGCCGAAGCCGCCGCCCAGCGTGGTCATGGTCGGTTCCAGTACGCACTGCGCGACGGCCGCCGTCATGTACGCGTCGGCGGCCGTGCCGCCGCGTTCGAGCGCCCACAGCGCCGCCTCCGTGGCGTAGGGATGGTCGCTCGACGCCATGACGCGGCTGCCGGTGGCATGGACGTTCGCGAGATTGGCCTGGATTGGCTTGAGGTCCTCGCGGGCCAGGGCCGCCCAGTCGCGCTGGCCCCCGGCGGCGGCGCGGGGCGCGAACGCCAGGGCGGCCGATCCGGCCAGGGTGGAGATCAGCATGTCGCGGCGGTGCATTTTGCGGCTCAGGCTCCGGTGGGGACGTTGCAGGCAAGGACGCAATCCGGGAGCGGTAACCTCACATGGCCCTACCGCAACAGCTCGAACACGCCCGCGCCCAAGAAGTTGCCGATCAGGTAGCCGAAGACTCCGCAGAGGATGCCCGGCGTGACCAGTTCGTGCCACCCGGAGCGAGCTGCCAGCGCCGCGGCCGTCGGAGGACCGAGGACGCAGGCGTTGGAGGCGATGGCCAGCTCCCGGGCGCTGAAGCCGAACAGCCGGCCCACGCCGAAGGCGACGAGCGCATGCACGGCGATGATCACGAAGGCGAAGAGCATGAGCAGGGGCGCCTGGCGCAGCATGGATATCAGGTCGACGCCGGCGCCGAACACGCCGAAGAAGACATAGAGCAGGAGCATCCCCAGCGTGAAATCGCCCTTCAGGGCCTGCATCTGGCGGCGGGCCAGGTTGGCGGCGGCGATGGCGATCAGCGTGATCGCGAGGATCGCGAAACGGGGCTGCCCGGCGAGGGCCGCAAGCCCGGTGCCCACGGCGCAGACGGTGAGGCTCAACCCGAGCGCCAGCCCCATGTGGGTCAGGTCGGGCCCGTCGGCGGTCGCTTGCCGCTCCGGTTCGGCGGGCGGCGCCGCGGCGGGTGCGGAGGAGGCGTCCCAGCGGGTGAACCAGGCGAATGCGGGCATCGCCGAGAGCAGCATCAGGTAAGCCAGTCCTACGCTCGCCTCCGCCCCGAGGACCACGGCGAATCGGGTCGGGTCCTCGAGCCCCACCACCTTCGAGACGGCCACGAAGTTCATCCCGCCCCCGGTATAGCCCCCGGTGATTGCCGCGGCGGCTTGGGCGGCCACGTCGCCCACGGGTACCAGGAAGAAAGCGGTGACGACACCAAGCACCGTGCCGCCAGCGGCGATGAGGAACGCGAAGAGCAGCCGTCCGGTCTCTGCGACGATGAGGCGCAGGTCCGCCTTGAACAGCAGCAGCGGGATGGACGCCATCACGAAGTACTCGGACACGAAGGCGTAGCTCGGCGCCTCCCTCGGGATCAGCCCCAGGTTGGAGAGGACGAGGGCCAGCAGGATGACCAGCACCGGAGCCGAGGCGCGGCTCGCCCAGGCGAAGCGTTCGGCCCAGCAGCAGACGCCGACGATGGCGAAGAGCAGGGCCATGAGCCCGAGATGATTGTTGGGGTCAATCAGCATGTGCGTCGGCGGCCTACGCGCGTCGATAGGCCACGGTGACGTAGTGCAGGTCGGCCGCGCCCGTGGACAGGGGCGGAGCCACGGCGAACGCGAGGCCGAAAGCGCCCGGCCCGGCGGCCTTTACCTCGAAGTAGTTGCCGAGATAGAGCAGTACGTGGGGTCGAGGGCCTAGGGCGAGGTCGAATGGTTCCGACAACGCGGTCTCCGTCCAGGATGCACCGTCCAGCGACACCGCGAATCGCGCCCGGGTAGTGATGCTGCCGTCGCCGGCCACGTCGTCGCGGGCGTCGTACCAGAACACGCCAAGCGCTCCATCGGGCGCGGCGCCGATGGCTGCGTTCCAGGCCGGGCCATCGACCTCGGCCACTGTCGTCGGGGCGCTCCAGGACGCACCCCGATCGGGCGAGGTCACGACGGCCACCGTGCCCCGGTTGGTGGCCGGGTCGTACGTCGAAGCGACTTGGTGGAGCGTGCCGTCCGGGCCCAGGGACACCGGCATGTCGATGGCGAGCACCATCTCGTTTTCCGGGTGCATGAAGGCGGACGTGTTGGATTGCAGGGGCAAGGCGGTGGGTTCGCTCCAGCCGTCCTCGGAGCGGCGGCTGAAGGCCATGGCCGCCGTGGCCGGGTCTTCCCCGAGAAGGGCCACCGCCAGCAGTTCGCCGTCGTCGAAGTGCAAGAGGTCCAGCGCGCCCCGGGCCGCCATCACCAACTCGGGTTCGCTCCAAGAGGCGCCGCCGTCCACCGTCGAAGCGATATACACCGCCCCGTCGTCCAGATGGGATTCGGTGCCTTCGGGTTGGCTTGGGTTGCGGTGCACGTGCCAGGCGACATGGGCGATGCCGGGGCGGGTGGGGTCCGTCGCGACCAAGGTCGTGTGCTGGTACTCGCCCAAGGGTGAGACGACGTGAGGCTCCGACCAAGAGCGGCCGAAATCCGCGGAAGTCGATACCGTCACGGCGCTGTTCATCCAGTACTCCCCGCCCACGACCAGTGGCTGTCCTTCGGGTAGGAAGTCGCCTTGGACCGATGCGAGATATAGGCGCTCGTCTACGCCGGCGGCAAGGTCTTGGTCGCCGTAACTGTTGTAGGACGTCCCGGTGCAGGGCGACAGCCCCGGGGGCTCCGCTTCGCGCCAGGTCGCGCCGCCGTCTTCCGAAGCCGCAGTGGATATGGCCAATACCGGATCGCGCATGAAGGCGACCGCGACGCGTGCGGGATCGGTGTGGGATATCGCGAGACGCGGGTCCGTCTCGGTGTCGTCCGGATAGGTGTAGCCGTCGCTCAGCTTTCCGCAGTCGCCGTCCAGCGGAGATACCCCCGTACCGATGCGGACGGGTTTACCGACGACCAGTCGGACGGTCTCCTGCGTGTCGACGCCCTCCGCCACGGCGTCTGCGGTCCGTTCGGGCCCCGTGCCGCAACCGGCCAGAAGTGCTCCCGCAAGGAGGCCGATACCGACAACCCGCGCGTTCATTACCTTGTCCTTCGCAACGACGGCTTGGCCAATGACCCGGCCGCGCCAACAGAGGAAATCATAGGTTTTTTCGGCAATGATCGTATGATCGGCTCGCACCCCGGGTCCAAGGAGACCCTCGACCATGCACTACAGCAACGATCGCATCCTGGTCACCCATGTCGGCAGCCTGCCGCGTTCCCCGGCCCTGCTCGACATGCTCGGACAGGCGGAAGCCGGCGAAGACGTCGACCGGGGCGCATTCCAGGCGGAGGTGCTCGATGGGCTCAGGGAGGTGGTGCGCGAGCAGGCGGCGGCGGGCATCGACATCGCCGGCGACGGCGAGTTGCCGCGCATCGGCTTCTCGTTCTACGCCAAGGACCGGATGACCGGGTTCGGCGGCGTCGCGCAGCGCGGGACCGTGACCGACTTCGCCAAGTTCCCTGGCTACGCGGAACTGGTGGTCAGCCGTTCCGCCGGACAGTCGACCGCCGGCAAGTCGGCGTCGGTGTGGCAGACCCCCGAATGCGTGGACGAGGTGCGCTACGACCCGGAACTGACCCAGGCGAAGGAGGAACTGAACCTCTTTGCGGATGCGCTCGCGGCGGAGCCGGAAGCGAGCGGCGGTTTCGCGGGGACGTTCGTCACCGCCGTCACGCCCGGGATCCTCGCGACCACGCTGCTGCGCAATCCGGACAACCCGGCCTACGCGCGGGACGAGGACTACGTCTTCGCCCTGGCCCGGGAACTCCGGCGGGAATACGAGTACATCGTCTCCTGCGGACACATCCTGCAGCTCGATGCCCCGGACCTCGCCCTCGAGCGCCAGATCCTGTTCGTCGACCGGCCCCTCGCCGAGTTCCAGGCGCGCATGGAGGTGCACGTGGCGGCGTTGAACGAGGCCCTCGAGAACATTCCGAAGGGCCGGGTGCGCCTGCACGTCTGCTGGGGCAACTGGGACGGGCCGCACTGCGACGACGTGGACCTCGAGTCGATCCTGCCCATCATCTACCAGGCCCGGGTGGGCGGACTGTCGCTCGCCTGCGCGAACCCGCGCCACGCCCACGAGGTGGACCTGTTCCGGGAGATGCCGCTGCCCGAGGACATGGTGATGTTCCCGGGCGTCATCGACGTCACCACCAACATGCTCGAGCACCCGGAGGTGGTGGCCAACCGCCTCTGCCACTGGGTGGACGTGATCGGCGACCGGGAACGGGTGATCGCCAACACCGACTGCGGGTTCTCCACCTTCGCGGGCTACACCATGGTCGCGCCCGACGTGGTCTGGGCGAAGATGAGGGCCATGGCGGACGGCGCGGCGATCGCGACGGAACGGCTCTGGGGATGAGGCTCGGAGCCCGACAAACCGGGAGGAACGAAGCGACATGGAACCGAAAAGAAGCATGACCGCCGAGGAGATCCGGGGCCGGGTGGCGCGGTTCGGCGACCTCAAGCCGATGTCCACGGCGCAGGAACTCGACTGGGTGCCCCAGGACGCCATGGACGTCATATTCGCCCGCGACCTGCGGCCGATCATCATCGAGCAGACGAAGAACCCCTTCGGCAAGACCGCGGGGATCTACGGGGCGGCGGGCACGACCATGAATGTCTCGATCATGCCGCCCGGTCAAGGCCCCTGCCTCCACGCGCACGACAACACCTACGAAACCTTCGTGGTGCTCGATGGCACCATCGAGTTCCGGGTCGGCCCCGAGGGGGAGGAGAAGGTGACCCTCGGCAAGTGGGATACGTTTTCGTGTCCGCCGGGCGCCTACCGGGGGTTCCGCAACGCCGGCGAGGACAACGCCGTGCTGCTGACGGTGATCACGGGCGCCGTGGACGCGCGCGACGATGTCTGCGTACCGCCCAGCGTTGGCCGGGAAATCGACGAGCGTTTCGGGGGCAAGGTGCTCGACGCGTTCAAGAAGCTCGCGACGTTCAACGAGGACTAGACCCCTGTCCAGCAGGATCGTGGTTCTCGAGTCAGCCGGCAACCTTGGCAGGGCCTTCGATTTCACGCCAGCGCACGGGACGCTTGCGTCAGGCCATCACGATGTTCCGAATGATGAACAGCGACAGGAACGCCTGCACCACGAAGATTCCCGCGACCGCCCAGCGCACCCACGCCCGGGGCAGGACGCGCGCGTCCATGCGCCGCTTCTGCAGATAGAACGTCAGAAAGCTCTGCAACGGCAGCATGAACGCCCCGTAGGTCGCCCCGAAGGTGACGAGCACGATGGGCTGCGGGAACCACAGGTAGAGCCCGGCGCTCACGATGGGCATCGCGACGACGTAGCCGGCGATCCACCTGCGCCGCAGCCCGAGATTGCTGCGCGGGATGAAGCCGAGGGTCACGAGCAGGTCGGGGAAGCTGCGCGACCCCGCGCCGATGCCGGACAGGGACGTCGAGAACAGGATGCAGAAGGCCCCGAAGGTGAACAGCCAGAAGGACCAGGGGCCGAGGGTCTGGGTGTACATCCGGGAGAGGACGGCGATCGTCTCGGAACCGGACGGCAGTTCCCCGATCCGGTGCAGCACCCCGGCCCCGAGGAAGAAGAATGACAGCGTCGCGAAGGTCAGGATGATGAGCGTCACCCAGACGTCGGTCTGCACGACGCGCACCCAGCCCTTCGCCCGCTCCACCCAGCCGGGCTCGTCGCGGTCTCCGCCCACGAAGGTCGGATAGCCCTTCTCCACGCACCAGTACGTATAGGCCGCGATCTCGCCGGACGCGACGCCCGTGGCCCCGTACATGGCCAGCGCAAGCACGGCATGTTCGAGGGGAAAGTCGAAGGTCAGGCCGGAGAGGATGTCGGCCCCGGTGGCCCGGAACTCCGTGGTCTGCATGAGTAGCGCGGAGAGGATCGTCGCCGCGGTGAAGCTCATCACGAGGACGAGCATCGCCTTCTCCAGCCGCACGTAGGCGCCCGTGCCGAGGATCAACATGACCAACGCGGCGGCGGAGACGGTGGCCCAGGTCTCTGTCAGGGCCGGTACCGCGGGTCCGACGAGCAAACCAAGGGCCTGACCCGCCCCGCCGATGATCCCGCCGCCGATGAGCGTGCTCGGCACGAAGCCGACCAGGCCGAGCCAGATGGGCCACGCGACGCGCTCCTTGTTGAAGAAACGGAGCTTGCCGGGCAGCCGGTTCAGCGCGCGCAGGTAGGTGTCTCCGGTGGTCACCACGTAGCGGGCGAGTTCCGCCTGGATCAGGGACTTGATCCAGCAGGAGAGCAACACCCACCAGAGCAGGACGAAGCCGGCCGCGGCACCGAGCCCCGCCGTGAGCAGGATCTCCCCCGAACCCACGATGGACCCGGACACCACGATGCCCGGACCGAGATTGCGCAGGCGGCCGGCGAGCCCCTGGGGCGGTTCCCGCGTTTCCCCGGGCCGAATGGTGTAGGGGTCGTCGCTCAGCGCGCCGCTCCGGTGCCGTCGGATGGACGGGCCGTGCAGTCGTAGTCGCCGTAGCGCACGCGCCGATCCTCGTCCACGGTCCGGAAGAGGAACGCCTTGCCGCGCATGGCGACATGGACCGATTCGACCAGCAGCGCGTCGAACTCGGGATCGCGGAAAAACGTCGTCTCCTGGCGGAACTCGCGAATCGTCACGGTCGGTGCCGGCGAGACTTCTTCGAGGGTCTCCAACACGAAGCGGATCGGCTCGAAGCCGGCCTTGCGGACGGTCAGCGTGCCCTGGAGCTGGTCCAGAAACGGCGGGGCGTCTTCCTCCTCCGAAGGGGCCAGCGCGAAGGTGAAGGTGAGGGTCTCGTAGTCCTCGTCGGCGAGGGCGACGGAGTCCTCAAGGGCCATGGTGGCGAGATCGAACTCGGTGGGATGCCCGCGGCGGCCCCGGTCCTCCGCACCCTGCTCATAGCGCTCGAAGTCCTTGACCGAGGGGGACTCGTCGTTGATGGTCACCAGGCCCCAGCCGGCCTCGGCCGTGAAGCGTTCCTTCAGCACGCGCCCCTGAATGGTCGCCACGGTGGTGTAGTCGCACGAGAGTCGCTCATCCGTCGGGGGATTGGCCTCCACCACGGAGCGGAACAGGGACAGTGCGCGGTCGTCCGGCGCGGCGAACGCGAGCACAAGGGCCGTGGCGGTGAGAGTGCCCATATCGAGCGACGCGGCGGCGCCCTACAGCCCGAGCCGCTCGTACTGCGAGGGCGGCGCGTCGGACCGCTCCATCGCGTGCCGCAGCAGTTCCGCGTAGCGCGCCTCCACGGGCGTGCCGACGAGATTGCGCGTCTGTCCGGGATCGTTCCCGATGTTGAAGAGTTGGGAATCCCGCACGATGTCCGTCCGCCGCATCCTGGAACGCGCACGGATGACGGGCATGTCCGTGTACGGCAGGAAGTTCCCGAGCTCCGCATCGCGGAACATTCCGGCGCCGGGCAGGCTGTGGAAGTGGTAGCTCGTCGGCACCTGATAGTGCAGGTAGAGGGGCGCGTTGTCGGGCTGGGCGGCGGCGCGCATGTAGGTGTAGCCGCCGTCCGTCACGTTCACCGGCATCCCGAACCAGCCATAGAGGGCGGCCTCCCGGGCCATCGGCGCGTCCCGTTCGAACGCTCCGCGCAGGGACTCGCCGTGGATGGCGTGCGGGCAATCCACCCCGAAGTAGTCGAGCAGCGTCGGCATCACGTCGATGTTCTGGGTGAGTTGGCGCCGGCGCTGGCCGGCGTGCCGGTTGCCGGGGAGCTTCGCCACGAAGGGCAGGTTCGCGAGCTCGTTCCAGGCGTGCCAGCGGTTCTTGCCGGTGCAGCCGTGCTCGCCGATCAGGTGGCCGTGGTCCGTGGTCAGGATGATGAGCGTCTCCTCGAAGATGCCCTGCCGCTGCAATTCGTCGAGGAGCCTGCCGAGGTATTCGTCCGCCATGGACAGGGTGCCGGCGTAGCGCCGCCGGAGATGGCGTATCGCCTCGTCGCCGCCCTCGGCGCGGTCGTAGCCGGTCCATACGTTGAGCGGACCGTTCCAATCGTCGCCGTATTGATCGACGTACACCTTCGGGCAGTCGAAGGGCTCGTGGGGATCGAAGCCCTCCACCCACAGGAGGAAGTCGTCGGTGCCCTCGTTGCGCTGCAGCCAGTCGATGGCGCCGAGGAAGGTCTTCGGCGTGGGGAACTCCGCCGCCGACGTGAAGCGCTCGGCGTTCAGCGCGTATTGCTCGGTCCATCGGCCGAGATGTTCCGGCTCGGCCGGCGGCCGCGTGCGCGACTGCCAGCAGTCGTTCTCCTGGCCCCGGTGGAACTGATAGGTGTCGAACTGGGTGTGGTAGTTCTCGCCGCCGACGTGGAAGTAGTGGTAGTGGTCCGTCTCCATGTGCGAGCGGATGCCGGCCTGGCGCAGGAGCCCGGGGAACGGCACGTCAAACGGCTCGATGGCGCCCCAGGGCCGTTCGAGGAAGTTGAGCCGCCCCGTCATGATGTCGCGCCGGGCGGGCATGCACGGGGCGGAGCCGAGCCAGTGGTTGTCGTGGACGACGCCGGCGTTGGCGAGGCGCGTGATGTTCGGCGCCCGCACCCAGTCGTTGCCGTAGATGGGCAGGTAGTTGCGGTTCAGGCTGTCGAGCAGGATGAAGACGGCTTTCATGCGGGGCTCCGATGTGCGTTGGGGAGGCCGGTCGGGGCGGCTAGAAACCCTCGCCTTCTTCCTGGGTCGGCATGCCCGAGTAGTGTACGTGGTGGATCTGCCAGACGCGGTTCTCGCGCTTGTATATCTGCGTTTCCCGGCCCGCCGAGTTGATGGGCGTGCCGTTCGGGAGGGTGGCCTCGAAGGTCCAGTAGAACTCGGACCATGCCGTGTCGTCGGTGAGTTGGTACACCTCGAAATCGCCGATCGTGAGATGGCGCGTCGGCAGACCCCCCATGGCACCTTCGTAGAAGTTCTGCCGGATGTCCTCCCAGCCGCGTTGGTGGCCACGCGGCTGTATGAAGGAGACGCCGGGCGCTTGGCTCCAGATATCCTCGGCAAGCTCCAGGTCCAGTTCGTTGACGGCGGTTGCGTAGCGCTCGAGGAGGGCCGCAATCTCTGCCGTGGCGGTGTCCTCGGCAAGGGCCGCATGGCCCACGGCTGCGGCGAGGACGAGGGTGGCTATCCGTTTCGGCATCACTATCTCCAACGTGCAAATCGATGGTGCGTCAACGCTTCCCGGCGTCGAGCTTGTAGGTAACCGTGGCCATGGCGATCTCGGCCCCGTCGGAATCCGTCACGCTCACCTCGCCAACGGAGATCGTGCCGCCGCGCCGGCGGACCGTTGCCGTGGCGATGAGGTCCACGGCGACGGCGAGGCGCAGGAAGTGGATCGTGAAGCCGATGGTGGCGCCGCGCGCGTTCGGAGGTGGATCGGGCAACGACCAGAAGGCTGCCGTGGCGGCCGTATCGACGAACGCGCTGATCGCGCCGCCGTGGATGCGCCCGACGCCCAGGTGGGGCCGATAGGGCAGACGCAGGACGACGCGGTCGGGGGCGGACTCGACGAACTCGATCCCCATGGTCCGCGAGAAGCCCTCCTGCACGATGCCGTGCACGCGGTCGAGTCCCATGTCTGCTAGCGCAGGTGGCTCGAACGGAACTGGATGCCCCAGTGACCGTCCACGCAGGTCGCGATCCAGAAGGTGTCGATGTGACGCTGCATGGCGGCGAAGGCGGCTTCGCGCATGGCGATTCGGCTTCCTTAAGCTGAGTTCGACTGACGTGCACCGGCGGACCGGGCTCGGCCCGCGAGCGTGGTAGCTTACCCCATCGCCTGGTCGAAAGAGGGAATCCCACCGTGCCTGCACGCTCGGAACGACGCAGCTTCTGGACCTGGGGCCATGTCTCGGACGAGCCGTCCGACGCGGAGCGCAAGGCCTCCGCCGAGCGGCTGTCGGCCCGCCTCGGGCGCGCCGTCGCGCCGCCGCCCATTCCCGATCTCGCGGACGTGCCGTTGCGGCCGGGTCGGGTTGCGGTGCCGGCCCGCCTTGCCGGGTTCGTCACCGCCGAGCATGTCGAACGGGCGACACACACCTACGGCGGACACTCCATGGAACTCCTGAAGGCGCTGCGCGGGGTGTTCGACAACCCGCCGGACGCGGTGGCGCACCCGCGCACGGAGGACGAGCTGGAGGCCGTGCTGGAGTGGTGCGACGCCAATGGCTACACGGCAATCCCCTACGGCGGTGCCACGTCGGTGGTATGGGGGGTGAACGTTCCCGAGGGCGCGGAAGCCGCGGTCAGCATCGACCTCGACCACTTGAGCGAGGTCGTGGAGATCGACGAGGTCTCGCGGGCCGGCCGCTTTCAGGCAGGCATCCTGGGCCCGGACCTCGAAGCGGCGTTGCGGCCGATGGGGCTCACCCTGCGCCACTTTCCGCAGAGCTTCCCGTGGTCCACGGTCGGCGGGTGGGTCGCGACCCGCTCCGGCGGCCACTACGCGACGAATCACACCCACATCGACGATTTCGTGGAGTCCACCCGCATGCTCTCGCCGGCGGGATGGATGGAGACGCGCCGGCTGCCGGGCAGTGGTGCGGGGCCGAGCCCGGACCGGCTCGTGATCGGTTCGGAGGGTACGCTCGGCATCATCAGCGAATGCTGGTTGCGCTTGCAGAAGCGTCCGACGTTCCGGGCCACCGCCGGCATCACCTTTTCCGATTGGCACACGGGTACGGACGCGGTGCGCGCCATCGTCCAGGCGAAGCTGTGGCCGGCCAACTTGAGGATTCTCGATCCCGTCGAGGCGCGGGCGAGCGCCGGGCTCGATGGCGACTCGGCGCTACTCATCGTCGGTTTCGAGTCTGCGGACGTCCGGCAAGGCGGGCACGTCCACGAAGCGGTCGCGTTGGCTCGGGACCATGGTGGGAACATCGCGGACGACGACATCCTGATCGACGACGGTAGCGGCCGGGCGACCGGCCGGGGCGGCGCGGTCGGGGCGTGGCGCAACGCGTTCATCGGAGTCAACGCGGGCGCGACGAACGGCCTCGGATTGCTCTCCGACACCTTCGAGACGGCCATCACCTGGGACCGCTGGCCCCAATTCGACGCCGCCGTGCGGGACCGGATGACACGCGTGCTCGAGGAGGTGCTGGGCGAGGGCGCGGCGCTATCCTGCCGCTTCACCCACGTTTATCCGGATGGTCCGGCGCCCTACTACTCCTGGAATGGCCCGGCGTCCCTCGGCGGCGAAGCCGAACAGTGGCAGGCGATCAAGGACGAAGCCACCGCGGCGATCGTCGATGCCGGGGGCACGGTGACGCATCACCACGCCGTGGGTCGCATGCACCGCCCCGGCTGGGACCGCCAGCGCCCGGACCTGTTCGCCGAGGTGCTGAAGGCGGCGAAGGGACGGCTGGACCCGAACGGCATCCTCAATCCGGGCGTCCTCATCGACGCCTGACCATCATGTGCAGACGGCTCGTCGCCGTGCTCGGCGTCGCCGCAGCGGTCGCGGCCTTGGCCGAGCCGGACGCGGGCCGCGCGCCGATCGAGTATAGCCACGGCTTTTCGATGTTCGGCGACTTGAAGTACCCGCCGGACTACACCCACTTCGACTACCTCAACCCGGACGCGCCGAAGGGCGGGACACTCGTGATGTCGCACATGAGCGGGTTCGACACGTTTGCGCCGCTTTCATCCACCGGCACGCGGGCACCGGGTTCGGACCTGGCCCTCGACCGGCTGCTGACGATCTCCGGCGACGAAATGAACGCCTACTACGGCGATTTGGCCGAGGGGCTGGCCGTGTCCGCAGACCGGCGCTCGATCGCGTTCAAGCTGCGCGCGGAGGCCCGCTGGCACGACGGCGTGCCGATCACGTCGGCGGACGTGGCCTACACCATGGAGACGATCAAGTCGGACCCGTTCGCCGCGGGACTGCCGGACGTGCTGGGCTGGATCGCGCGGATCGAGGTGCTGAACGACCGGGAGTTCATCCTGCATACCCATGCGGACGTGACGCCCGCCAACTTCACGATCCTCAACTTCATGACCATATTGCCGGCGCACTACTGGAAGGGCCGCGACCCCCGAACGCCGGACCTCGTCCCGCATCTCGGCAGTGGCCCGTACCGCGTGGCGGACTTCGACCCGGGCCGCAACGTGCGGTACGTGCGCGTGCCGGACTACTGGGGCCGCGACACGCCGCCGAACCGGGGCCGCTACAACTTCGACGTGCTGCGCTACGAGGTGTACCGGGACGCCACGGTGGCGCGGGAGGCCTTCCGCAAGGGGCTCTTCGACTATTGGGTCGAGCAGGATTTGCGGCACTGGATGTCGTCGTACGACACGCCGGCCCGGGCGCGGGGCTGGCTGGTCAAGGGCAAGTACTACCTGCGGATCGAGATCGGCGTGCGCCTGATGCTGTCGTGGAACACCCGCCGGGTGCCCTTCGACGACCGCCGCGTGCGCGAGGCGCTGACCTACGCCATGGATTTCGACTGGCAGAACCGGGCGCTCCATTGGGGACTCCACGAGCGTGCGCAGAGCCACTTCCCCAACACGCCGTTCGCGGCCACCGGTTTGCCGGATACGGCGGAACTCGCGTTGTTGGAGCCATTCCGCGACGCGTTGCCCCCGGAGCTCTTCACGGCGCCCTTCACGCTGCCGAAGTCGCCCGGCACCGGACGCAACCGCGCCGGCCTAGAGCGCGCCCGGGCGCTGCTGGAGGAGGCCGGCTGGCGGGCGCGGGGCGGGACGCTCGTCAACGCGGATGGCGAGCCCTTGGAAATCGAGTTCCTGTCGCGCTCCCGGGCCGACCAGCGGACGCTGCTGCCCTACATCGACAGCCTCGCGCAGCTCGGCATCCAGGGCACGATTCGGACCGTGGACAACACGGAGTACATCAACCGGCGGAGGACCCTCGACTTCGAGGCGAGCCTCCGCAACCACGACATCCTCCTCCCGCCGATCATCGAGCTCAAGGGGTTCTTCCATTCGGTGTCCGTCAACATGCCGCTGACCCGCAACCTGGCCGGCATCGCCCACCCGGCCGTGGACGCGTTGGTGGAGAGGGCGACCAACACCACGTCGTACGAGGAGATGCGGGTTGCCCTCCAGGCGCTCGACCGGGTGCTGCTTTGGGGCTACTACCAGATTCCACTGAACGCGGTCGCCGATCCCTTCCTCGTCTACTGGGACAAGTTCGGCCGGTCGGCCCGGGCGCTCGAAGCGAAGTACATGTCTCCGTTTCCCCACGGGTGGTGGTACGACGCGGAGAAGGCGGCGCGGATCCGGCTTGGGGATTGATCGGGGTGCCGTAGGGGCGTTGGGCGGTTTCGGATATCGCGAAACGCCCCAAGTTCTCCGAGTTCAAAGCCGACGCGGCTCGTGATAATCGGAAGCGCTACTTCCGATTATCATGATATTTTGAACCACCTGTTCAAGCAGCTCAGCCTTCCGACGCCCGAGTTCTGCCTTGGGGGCTGTGTTCAGACGGGGAAAAGCGACGTTTCTCGGGGGCGCCGCGACGACCGTTCTTGGGTTGATCGGTTGAAAGGCGCCACCCCTCACAGGCCGCGTTCCATTGAGCCACGTTGTGCCCTTCGTTAGTCGACCCGATAGCTTCACCGCGTACGGCGTTGATGGATGCCCCGCCGGTTGGTTCGTAGTCATCGTGCGGTCGATAGGCGAGCCGGAGTGGCAAGTCGTGCCGGCGGTCGAGTGTCTTGTACGAATGGCCGAAGAAGCCGATAGGATCTTCGTTGACGTACCTATTGGGCTGCCTGACGGCCCGGACGAGAGGGAGTGCGACCGGGCGGCGCGCCGGATGCTCCGTCGGCCGCGCGCGAGTAGTGTATTCCGGGTCCCTGTACGAGACGTGCTCGAGGCGACCACCTTCGCTGAGGCGGGCACGATCAGTCGAAATGCAACGTCCAGCGGTGTTGGCACAGGCAAGGGGATCACGAAGCAGGCTTTCGCGATCATCCCAAAAATCTCGGAAGTGGACACACTCTTGCGTGGTTGCCCTAGGGCGCGAGGCTTGGTCCGAGAGATCCACCCGGAGGTGTGCTTTGCGGGCTTGGCAGGGAACCCGTTGACGCACAACAAGAAAAAGGTGGCGGGATTCGAGGAGCGTCGTGCGGTACTTCGCGAGGTGTGGCCGAACATTGATGTGCTGATCGAGGACGCACTCACGAAAGAACGGCGCAAGCATGTAGGGCGCGACGACGTGTTGGACGCCGCTGTAGCTGCCTTGACGGCGTGTCAGGACGAGAAGCTGTTGCGGACCTTGCCCGAGAAAAGGAGAGAGGACGGCCACGGATTGCCGATGGAGATGGTCTACACGGCGGCAAGACTCTGAGATTTTGCCGCTTCAGCGCTGGCGCGCCTGCGTCAGCCCCAGGGTTCGAGCACGACCTTGGCGGCCTCTCCGCCGAAGAACAGGTCGAAGGCCTCGGGGGCCTGCTCGATGCCCATCCGATGCGTGACCATGTCGGCCGCCGGCAGGCCGCGCCGCGTGAGCGCCTCGAGTTCCTCGTGGTCGGTCGGCGCCGAGTACCACGTGCCGATCACCTCGATCTCCTTCAGCGTGAAGTGTTGCATGGTGTCGATGGTCGGTCCCGTGCCGCTGACCCCGACCAACGCCATGCGCCCGCTCTTCCGCAGCACGTCGAGACAGAGGGTTTGGGCTTCCGGTGCGGCGGAGCACTCTAGCGCCACGTCGATCCCGCGTGGTCCCGCGATCTCGGCGAGCCGGGCGCGGATGTCGGGCTCCTCGGCCGGATTTACGCAGACGTCGGCACCGCACTGCCGGCCCCGTTCGAGCCGGTACGCGTTCACGTCCAGCGCGATGGTGAAGGCGTTCAGGAACCGGCAGAGCATCGTCGCCGCCAGACCGATCGGACCCTGGCCGGTGATCAGCACGGTATCGAAGCCCGTCACGCCGAGGCGCTTGATGGCGCGGAAGGGGGTGCCGATGGCGTCCCCGAAGAGCGCCCCCGTCTCGAAGGAGATGTCGTCCGCGAGGGGCAGGCAACTGCGGTCGTTGACGAGGACGAACTGGGAGTGATTGCCGGGGAAGCGGCGGCCGGGCGGGCTGTCGCAGAGCACCCAGTGCCCGGCGACGCAGTAGCGGCAACGTCCGCACGGTGCAGCGGCGTGCAGGGCAACGCGGTCGCCTTCCTTGACGTGCTTCGACCCGCGCGTCTTGGCGACGACACCGGCCCCTTCGTGGCCGGCGTTCGCCACCTGGCCCTCGCCCATCGCCTTGGGACCGTCCCAGGCGTGCCGCTCGGACCCGCAGAGCGGTGAGGACATGACCTGCACAACGACCTCGTCGCTATCTTGAGGCTCGGGTTCCGGCAGGTCAACGACGTCTACGCCGCAGTTGCCGAGCATTTGGACGGTGCGCATGTCAGTTCCTCGTTGGTGGGGGTTTGCAAACTGATCGCGTGAGCAAGCTGCGGTTGGAGGCACCAGAGTAGACCTTGCCGCGTGGACGGTCGATAAGTGTCTTGTTCTTGAAGTCCGCCATGAGGGCTGCGTCGCGCGTGAAGAGAAGGCGAGTTCCGCTCTCCCTGGCCAAGGCGAGCACGTGTGGGTCGTTCGACCGCAGATCAGGTCGATTGGAGAGACTCGCTTCGTCTTCCGCGAGGCGTCTATGCGGAATCAAACGGGCCTTGCCGGCCCTGACGTAGACCTCCAGCCTCCGCTTCAGGTTGCGCGAGCGCTCGACTTCGATACCGAACTTGCCACCGGTCGAGTAGACCAACGTCCCGCCGCGTTCCAACCACGCGTGGATCGGTGCTGCGTCCTCCGTGGCGGGGTCCGCGAGCAAGTCTCCGAACGTAGATGCGTCCGCGATGAGGCACACGGCGGTTTCCTCAGTCGGCAAAGCCGAGGAGCGTGTCCGTCTCCCTGGCGAAGAACGCCCGGTAGCCAGGGGGAGCGCCCTCGAGGTTGCCGTCCGCGTCCAGCGTCAGGTTGTGTATCGTCACCGTGTTGCCGCGCGGCTCGAAGTAGAGAATCGATACGTCCTCCGGGGCGATCTCTCGCTTGCGCACGCAGATGCGGACGCGGTCGACGATGTAGTCGCTATGGGTTTCGATCAGGAATTGGTGCCGCTGGCTGCTGGCGGAGTGTGCGAAGAGGCTGGCGAGCGCCGCCTGTCCGCGTGGGTGGAGGTGCACCTCGGGCTGCTGCAACAGGAAAGTCCTGCCGCGGTTGCCGGGACGCATCACGTCGACGAGGATGGGAAGAATCTGGCTCACGCCGTAGCCTACGTCCATGAGATTCGCGCGAGGTCCGCTCCGCACCTTGACCTGCAACTGAAATGGATCGCTCATTTGGGTGCCGTGTCGCCTCACCCTCACGTCGGAGAACATGCCGGATTCGTCCCCGAAAGCGACGAGGGAGTTGCGGAGTTCCTCCCAGTCCGGGCGGTCGGTTCGATCCAGCCGCATCATCAGCATCGGCACGTGACCGCCTTCCGAGGACGGAATCTCGCCGATGGGATCGTAGGTCCGAGCGGGCTTCGCCCGCAGCGGCGCGATCGCTTCGGGCGTCGGGATGGGCGGGCATAGCCAGTCGAAGAACCCTCCGGCGTCGGGGAACAACCCATTCAGATACGTGACAACCTCCTCCAGCTCATCGTCGTCCACGCCGCGGTTGAACGTGGCAGGGCCGAACTGGAAGAACGCGAAGGGCTCCTCTGACCGGGCCTGCAGGCCGGGGATTCGCCAGGTGGCGCAGCCGTTCGCATCCGGACCGACCTCGACGAAGTGGTTGTTCGTGAAGCTCCATCGGTACGAGGACAGGCGCGGTTGCGAGCCCTCCTCGGAGAACGCGGCCCACAGCAGGAAGTCGTCGACGTTCGGCTCGGCGCAGCCCACCCTGAACCCGATCCCGAACTCGTCGATGCGCCCCTTCGGTCCGCGCCGGGAGCGTACGATGTCCCGAAAGGACCCCATGAGGAACGGGTCCTCGTTGAAGTTCGGCTGCAATGCGATGCGGCCCGGCGAGTTGAGCACGTTCGACAGAACGCGGTGGCACGCCAAGAACGTCGACTTGCCCGTGCTGTTCTCGCCGACGAGCAGTGTGATTGGGCGCAGTCGTCCCGCTTGCGCGCCTTGGAAGCAACGCACGTTCTGAACGACGAGATCTTGCACACGACTCATTGCCTGCGCTCCAACAAAAGGTCCAGCGCTTCGCATCGGGCGACTGGCGCCGTCCGCGTCTTGGCGAAACGAGCGTACCATGCGCCTGGCTGTTCCCGTCCTTGCGCTCCCCTAGGCGATTCGACACACTCGGCATAGGTGGTCCGTCGGGGGGGTACGGAATGGGTCGGATGGTGGCGGGACGTATAGATGCGAAGGTGGCGCGTGCGGCGTGCCTCGCGTCGCTCTTCTTCACCACGACCGCCTTCGCCGCCGGCGTCCCCCCGTCCCCGGTAGCCGCCACCGAACTCGGCCCTCCGGCCCCGACCTGGTTCATCGTCAAGGGCCTGCTCGGTGGTGCCTTCGTGTTCGACGCGGCGGACGGCGAGATGCGGGGAACGCTGTCGCTGACGCCCTGGACGCCGACGGTGCGCCGCCACGCGGGCCGTGCGGAGCTCTACGCGGCCGAGACGCACTACACCCGGCGCTACGACGGGGAGCGGACGGACGTGCTGCGCATCTACGCCCACAACACCCTTGCGCCCACGGCGGAGGTCGTCATCCCGCCCAAGATGACGGCGCTGCACCGCCACTATCTGAGCATTCTCTCGGGCGGGCGTTACGTGACGGTCTTCAACATGACCCCGGCACAGTCGGTGACGGTGGTGGACGTCGAGAACCGCAACTTCGTCGGCGAGATCTCCACCCCCGGCTGCGCCACCACGCTGCCGGCTGGAGAGCGCGGCTTCCTCATGATCTGCGGCGACGGCACGCTGCAATGGATCGGCCTCGACGAAAAAGGCGCGGAGGTGGCCCGGGTGCGCACGGCGCCGTTCTTCTCGGTGGACGACGATCCGCTGTTCGACCAGCCGGTGCGGACGAGCGACGGTTGGCAGTTCACGAGCTTCGACGGCCTGACGCGGGAGGTCGCCGTGCGAGACGGCGAGATCGTACTCGGCGAGTCTTGGCCGCTGCTTGGGGAGGACGACGAGGGTTGGAAGCCGGGTGGCGACCAGCCTGCGGCCTTCCATGCCGGACATGACCTGCTGGTAACGCTGATGCACGAGGGGGGTAAAGACACCCAGGACCAAGCGGGTCCCGAAGCGTGGCTGCACCACCGCGCCACCCAACGCCGCATCGGCAAGGTCACGTTCGACGCGCCGGCCTCCGGGGTGTTGGTGGTCGAAGGGGACGAACCGTTGCTGCTGGCCACCGTCAGCGGCGGCGTCCACGTCTATGAGCTTCGCACCGGCAAGCGGAAGCGCGTTATCGAAACGGGTGCCTCCGGCGCGTTGCTGGCGTACTAACGTGGGCGTTGGGAGCGCTCCAATGCTGGCCGTGGCGGCGGGCTTTGCGCTGTTGCTCGGCGCGGCGGCGTGGAGCAAGTTCCGCGATGCCGCCGCGTTCGAGGCGGTGTTGGCCGACTACCGGTTGTTGCCCGAGGGTCTGGTGGGCGTGGTCGCCCGCGCCGTGCCGGTGGTGGAGGGCATGCTCGTGGTCCCATGGCTGGCGGCAGCATGGCAGGCGGACGCGGCACGTCTCGCGGGGGTCGGTACCGCCTTGCTAATGCTCGGTTATGGCGCGGCCATGGCGGCCAACCTTGCCCGGGGACGTTCCTGGATCGACTGTGGCTGTGGCGGAGGCGAGCAGCTTTCGTGGGTGCTCGTGGGGCGTAACGGCGTCCTCGCGGCACTGGCGCTCGCCCCGCTCGCGGTCCTGAACGCGGAAGGGCCGGGGTGGGGAGACTTGCTCCTGTCGTTGCCGATGCTCGGTGCCGCCGCCTGCCTTTACTTGGCGACGGGCACGCTGCTCGCCAACGCCGCCGCGATGCGCCCCTGGGCGGAGGATTCGCCATGACGGGCGCCCTCGTCCTCGACGTGGTGCTCTGGGTGCTCGTGGGTCTGCTCACGCTCGCGGTGCTGGCCCTGGCGCGTCAAGTGGGCGTACTGCATCAGCGGGTCGCGCCGGCGGGTGCCTTGATGCCGACCCGGGGACCGAAGATCGGCGAGTTGACCGAGCTGGTCCAGACCGAGGATCTCGCGGGCGACCGCATCGGAATCGGTGGCCCGGAGCAGGGCGCGAACGTGCTGGTGCTCTTCATCTCACCCACGTGCCCCGTGTGCAAGACCCTGTTGCCGGCCGCGAAGTCGTTGGCCTCCGCGGAGCGCCTGGAACTCATCTTCGCGAGCGATGGCTTCGACGTGGAGCGGCACCGCGCGTTCGCCGGCGAGGCTGGTATCGCCCGGTTCCCCTACGTGGTGTCGCAGGCATTGGGCATGCGCTACGGCGTCAGTCGGCTACCCTTCGCCGTGCTGATCGGGGCGGACGGGGTGTTGCGGGGCCGCGGGTTGGTGAACACCCGCGAGCATCTGGAGAGCTTGTTGGAGTCTTGGCGCACGGGTGTGGCCACGCTGCAGGACTTCGTGCTCGGGACGGAGGGGGTGGAGCAGACGGATGGGGTTGGACACTTCGACCCCGCCCCCGGCAATGACGGGCTCATCCCACAAGGGGAGACGCGATGAACAACATGGGCGTTCGCCGGGCGATGCTCGCGCGATGGTTCGATGCCGCCACGCGGCGCACGACGACGGGGTTGGCGGAACGCACCTCGCGCCGGGGCTTCCTCGGACGCTTGGGCGGCGTGCTGGCCGGCGCGGGAGCGCTACCGCTGCTGCCGGTGGAGCGCGCGTTCGGCGCGGAGGAGGCGGATGAAGCCCCCCTGCCCCAAGGGGACGCACCGGAGGTGGGGGGACTGACCGAATTCGGCGATCCGCAAAGCTGCGACTACTGGCGTTACTGCGGCCTGGGCGGTGCGCTGTGCGCGTGCTGCGGCGGCAGCGAGAGCACCTGCCCGCCCGGCGCCGAGCCGTCGCCGATCACTTGGGTCGGCACCTGCCGCAACCCGGTGGACGACCGGCAATATCTGATCTCGTACAACGACTGCTGCGGGAAGGCCGTCTGTCCCCGGTGTTTCTGCCACCGCACCGAAGGCGCCAAGCCGGTCTACTTCCCGAGCAAGAGCAACAATGTCCTCTGGTGCTTCGGCGTCGCGAGCCATGCCTATCACTGCACGGTCGCGGCCGTGATCGGCGAGGTCACGGAGGAGGCGGAGGCCGGGGAGGCGGACGCCGCGGGATGACCGAGTGGCCCGCGCCCCGGCCCGCGTATCGGCGGCTGGGCATGCTGGCGTTGCTGTGTGGCGGGCTGGCAACGGTTGGCGCGCCAAGGCAGGCGGAGGATGCTGCGGCGGCGCGCATCGACTACCTCCTGCACTGCTCCGGCTGCCATCGGCCGGACGGGGCCGGCGCGCCGCCCGAGGTGCCATCGTTGCTTGGACCCATTGGCAGGATCGTGGCCACGCCCGAGGGCCGGGCATACACGGCGCGCGTTCCCGAGGTTGCCCAGGCCCCGCTTGGAGATGACAGGCTCGCGCGCCTACTGAACTGGGTGTTGTGGGAGTTCAGCGCCGATACGCTACCGGCGGGCTTCCGTCCCTTGGATGCGCGAGAGGTGGGCGCGGCCAGGAAGGATGTGCTCGCGGATCCGTTGCGGGCGCGGGCGGCTATTGTGGGGCACTACGGCGAGTTGGAACATCAGCCTTCTCCGGCGCCCTATTGATTGAGCACCGGCGGACCTACTGGCGGAGTGGTCAAGCAGTCGGAGGGGACTCCGACAGACCGAGGTGACGCGCCAACGCGGCGAAGCTCCCGCGCACGATGTTCCATGGCGGGTGGCAGTTGGGCCAGTCGCTCACCGGCAGGACTCCCATGCGGCGCATGTAGCTCTCGTAGTGTTCCCGCCAGACGGGTCGCGAGAGCTCCTCAAGCACAGCCGCCACCGACTCATGGGTGGTCTCGTCGCGTAGCATGGTGCGTCGTGCGGTGTCCGCGTCGAGGGCCTCGAGCACCGGGCCGGTTGCAGCAAGGTCGTGGACATGGCGCACGAGATCGGGATACGAATCGGCATTGCGAGGCAGGCGAGTGGTCAGTGCCTGCCACTTACCGCTCGCGATTTCCTGAACACGAATCGCCTCGACCCGCTCGCCCGCCACCCCGGGCCGTCTCACGGTAGGCATCAACAACGGAACGTGCACCAACTCACACTTGATACCCGCCACCACCTCCTCGTTGGGCACGACGCTCTGGTAGTCGTAGATGAAGGTCTGTAGCACCGCATCCTTGCGAATACGTCCCTTGCGCGTAGGTTTCAGAAACGGCATCTCGGCCGCCACGTGCGCCTTGAACTCTTGGCCGATCTCCTTGAGCGCGGCGGCCTGATCTTCCGTCTCCATGCGCCGCACGGCGTCGTTCGGGATCAGACGAATGTCGATGTCCTCGGAAAACCGCGTGGTCATCCGGTGGTAGGCCACCAGTGCGGTTCCGCCCTCGATGGCGAGGGTGGCCCGGTCGCTCCGAAATCCCTCCATGGCGACGAGCGCCCGACGCACGAGCAGATCCTTCTCGGCCCGCGCAAGGGAGTGGCACCGCTCGAAGCGGTGGAAGTGGGCCTCGATCTCCTGATGCCGGGGTTGCTCTGCCGAGGTGTTCATGGTGCCTCCTTGCCGTGGGCCGACGAGCTTTCCGTCCGGCGTCTCGAACATCGCCTGCACCCCGCGCTTGCGGATCACCCGCCGGCAGGGCCGGTCGAGACGCCACACCGCGCCGCCGGACTTCTGGCTATAGCCGCGCACCGGGGCACCCGGCAGAATGCGGTAGCCGAGCTTCGGCAGCACCTCCGGCACGATCTCGAACACCTTGGCCGCGCCAACGCCGTAGATGCCCCGGCCGACCCGCGTCAGCCGGCCCGCTTCGCAGTAGTGCTTCAAGGCCCGATCACAGGCGTGGGCCGGCGCTTGGGGCGTCAGTTCGGAGCGCAGAATCGCCTTGCGCCCGGTTTCGGCGAGCAGGCGTCCGATGGCCGCGCAGGCGGCTGCGTAGGCGGTGGTTCGGGAAGTCATGGCCGCGCTCCGGCGGGAAGTTTGGGGGCGCACGGTCAGGGCGTCAAATCAGGGTCATGGCGGCGGAATGGCGGTGTGGCTCCGAGGCTTGGTGCCCACTCGAAACACCGGCGTCGCCTTGACAGCTTCGGCCCGACTTGGCCACGATTACCTCGCGGTGGCGTTGATGCGCGCGGCTGTCCCCGCCGGTTTCTCTCTATGAATCGTCGCCAAGTCACCAACGGCCAACCTACCAACGAACTCCTACTGACCGCGCACGCCGAGGGGAACGACAAGGTGTTCCCGCGCATTCTCGATCTATACGTGAAGCCAGGGAGCACCGTCGCGGACGTGACCTACGGCAAGGGCGTGTTCTGGCGCAACGTCCCCGACGGCCTCTACGACTTGCGTCCCAAGGACCTGCTCGATGGCGTGGACTGCCGAAGTCTCCCCTACGCCGACGCCGAGATCGACTGCGTGGTCCTCGATCCACCCTACATGCACTCGCCGGGCGGGACGGCCCACATGGCGCACCCGGCGTTTGAACGCCACTACCGGAACAACGGCCCCGGTGGACAGTCCGGGCGGAAGTACCACGAAGCGGTGCTGGAGCTCTACGAAGGCGCTGGCCGAGAGGCCTTTCGCGTGCTGCGCGAGCGCGGCACCATGATCGTCAAGTGTCAGGACGAGGTCTGCTCGAATCGCCAACGCTTCACCCACGTTGAGATCATGACCGCCTACGATGAAATGGGCTTCATCGCCGAAGACCTTTTCGTCACGATGCGAAACAACCGGCCGGGCGTGAGCTCCTCGGTACGTCAGGTCCACGCCCGCAAGAACCACTCCTACTTCGTCGTCTTCTGGAAGCCTCCGGAAACGCGCGGCAGACCGGTCTGGAAGCCACCCGAGTGAACCCGGTCGAGACTCTGCTTGGGGTGATCAAGAAAAGTGCCGCCCAACATGCGGACCGGGGCCACCGTGGCCGAGTATCGGACGGCCGTGGTCGCGGCTCCAAATCCTCAGCGGCCCTTGAACGTCGGCGTGCGCTTCTCCCCGAAGGCCGTGATCGCCTCGCCGTAGTCCTCCGTGTAGATCATGTTCGTGATGGTCTGCTTCTCGAGTTCCAGCGTCGCCTCGAAGCCGATCTCGGCGGCGTTCTGCAGCAGGCGCTTGTGGTTGACGACGGAGAAGGGTGCGCGGGTCATGATGCGCCGGGCGAGCCGCTCCGCCTCGAGATCCTCCTCGCCGGCCGGCACGACGCGATTCACCAACCCGATGCGATGCGCCTCGGCGGCGTCGATGAACTCGCCGGTCAGCGCCAATTCCCGGGCCTTGTGTAGCCCGACGCTCAGGGGCAGCAACTTGGTCGCGCCACCCGTAATCGTCATGCCGGCGTTGCCTTCCGGAAAGCCGAAGCGGGCGTTCTCGGCGGCGACGATCAGGTCGGAGTCGATGGCGATCTCGAAGCCGCCCCCCACGGCGAGCCCGCGCACCGAGGCGATCACCACCTTCCGCGCCATGCGGATGATGCGCGGGATCGCCTGGAGGCCCTCGGTGATGTCCTCCACGATGTCGAGGATCGGGTGAATCTCCCCGGTCTTGATCTGCGGGTATTCCTTGAGGGCGTTCTTCAGGTCCTCGCCGGCGCAGAACGCGTCGCCGACGCTCGAGATGATGATCGCCTTGACCTCGGGATCGTCCGCGGCTTGTTGCAGCGCGCGCACGAACGCTCCGAGTTCCTCCGAATCCAGTGCGTTGAGAATCTCCGGCCGGTTGAACCGGGTCCAGGCGATCTCGTCCTTCACTTCGTACAGCAGCTCGGCCATCTATCTACTCTCCTGAACCAGTTCCTCGGCGGTCGCCACGATGTTGGCCACTTGCGGGACGAGGCGGCGCTCGATCCTCAAGCTCGTGGGCAGTGCGACGTTCTTGGCGGCCAGCCGCCGGATCGGCGTCCGCATGGCGCGCACGACATCGGGAGCGGCCTCGGTGACGCGCATGGCGACCTCGCCGGCCGCGCCCGCGCGCTTCATGGCCTCGTGGACGATGAGGAGCCTCCCGGTTTTCTTCACGGACGCGACGATCGTGTCCACGTCCATCGGCACTAGCGTGCGCAGATCGACGACTTCGGCGTTGATGCCCTGCCCGGCCAACTCGTCCGCGGCGGCGAGCGCCCGCAACACCATTCCGGACCAGGTCACGATGGTCACGTCCGCGCCGGGGCGCTTCACGTCGGCCTTGCCGAACGGGATCAGGTATTCCTCGTCCGGTATCGGTTCCTTCTCCTCCCGGATCATCACCTCCCGGTGCGTATAGAACAGGACCGGGAAATCGTCGCGGATGGCGGTCTTCAAGAGGCCCTTCGTATCGTAGGCGGTGCTGGGCATGGCGATCTTGAGCCCGGGGCTGTGCATGAACAGCGCTTCCGGCGAGAGCGCATGGTCCGCGCCCTTCGCCGCGCCGCCGAGCACGGACGCCATGACCACCACCGGTAGCGAACCGGGGTGCTTCCATTCCTGGTATGCGGTGCCCAACCGGGCGAAGATCGGATCGAAACAGCCCATCTGGAACCCGCCCGTCATCACGTGGGCGATGGGCCGCAGGCCCGCCAGGGCGGCGCCGATGGCGGTCTCGATGATGGCCGCCTCGACCACCGGCGTGTCCCGGATGCGGTCGCCGCCGAACTCCTCGAACAGGCCCCGGGTGCAGAGATCCGCGCCGGCGGTGGGCGATTCCATCGTGATCACGTCCTCGCCCCACATGACGACGCGCTCGTCCCGGCGCATCTCCTCCCGGAACGCGGCGTTGATCGCCTCGCCGCAATCGAGCATCCGCACTTTGGCTTCTGGGTTCGCGGCCATCGTTCCCTCCTGCTTCGCGAGCCGCTACAACTCGGCGACCGCGTACTGGACGTACTGTTCGTAGTCGACCCGCGGCCGCTGCCGGCCATCCGACATGGCGTGGGCGATCTCGGTCTCTATCTCGCGGTCGATGCGCTCGACATCCGCGTCGCTCAGGAGCCCCATGTCGGCAAGCGTCGCGCGGAACCGGGGAATCGGGTCTCGCTCCCGGGCCTCCTCCAGTTCGCCCTCGGGCCGGTACTCTTCGATGACGACCTCGCCCGGCGCTCTTTCGAAATACGGGCTCAGGCGATAGGTCTCGGCGACGATCAGGCCGGGACCGCCGCCCGCGCGGGCCCGCTCGACGAACTCCCGGACCACCTGGTAGGTTGCCAACACGTCGTTGCCGTCCACGCTGCGGCCCGGGATGCCGTAGCCCCGGGCCCGATCCGCGAGATCGTCGAAGCGGTAGACCTTCGAGTACCGGGTCCCGCCACAGTACTGGTTGTTCTGGAGCACGAAGATGATCGGGAGCTGCCACGCGGCGGCGATCACCATCGCTTCGTGGATGGAACCCTTGCTCGCGGTGCCCTCCCCGAACGTACACACGCACACCTGCCCCGTCTTGCGCATCTGGGCGGCGAGGGCGAATCCGGTGTAGACGCCCACGTCCTCGCCGAGCGCGAGGCTGAAGCCGAGGTATCCACGCTCGGCATCGAACAGGTTGCCGGAGAAGACGTCGGCCAGCTCGTAGCCCTCCTTGGCGAACAGGCAACTCGTCTGCCGGAAGTTCGGCTTGTACGAGTCCTCGCGCCGGAGATTCGCGCAGATGGCCGCGGGAATGGCCTCCTCGCCCTCGCCCGCGACGAAGTTGCCGAGGCTCGACCCGTGACGGTACATCTCGTACATCGTCTCGTAGAGCTTGCGGGTCGTGACCATCGTCCGGTACATCCAGAGGAGCTTTTCTTCGGGAATGTCCATGCCCCCTCCCTGGTCCGCTTCGGCGTTCATGCACTGAACCCTCCGTCGTGCGCGATGACCTGCCCGCTGACGTAGGCCCCGGCCTCGGACGCGAGGAAGACCGTCAGCATGCCCAGTTCGCGCGGATCCCCGAAGCGCTTCAGGGGTACGCTGCGGACCACGCGCTTGAAGCTCTCCTCGTGCTCCTCCCGGGAGATGTTCCACGACGGCACGTACCAGGACTCCGTCGGTCCGATGGCCCCGGGTGCGATGCAGTTGACCGTGATGTTGAACGGTGACCACTCCCGCGACAGGGCCTTCGAGAACTGGTGTACGCCGGCCTTCGTCGCCGCGTAGATCGTGCCGATGTCCCCGGCCCGCAAGCCCGCAACGGAGCCGATGGCGATGATCCTGCCGCTGCCCTGCTCGATCATGTGGCGCCCGACGGCCACGGCGCACCGGACGTAGCCCTTCAGGTTGATGTCGAGCATCGCCTCCCACTCCTCTTCCAGGAGCGGCGAGTCGAAATGCGCTTCGGCCCGCATCCGCAGGGGGGATCCGCCATCCACCAGGATCAGCGGCTTCTTGATGTCGATCCCGGCGTTGGACACCAGGATGTCGACCTTGCCGAACTCGGCGACGGTGGCCTCGACCATGGCGTCGACCTGTTCCGTCTGGCGCACGTCGGTGGGAATCGCCAGGCTGCGGCGGCCCCGCTCGCGAATTTCCTCGCTCGTCTGCTCGATCTCCGGCAACACGTCCGTCGCCACGACGTCTGCTCCCGCGTCGGCGAGGGTCAGCGCGATGCCCTTCCCGATGCCGCGGGCGGCCCCGGTGACGATGGCCGTGCGTCCCGTCAGGTCGAATTCCTTCAGGCTCATGCCGGGATCCTCCGGTGTGGTCGGCCAAGCCAAAGTGCGTGGCGCGGGGAGATTGTACGTTGCCGTACGGCTCGCGGAGGGCAACCCCGCTCCGGCTGCTGCGGGGCCAACGCATCTCGGGTGAAGCAGGGAGTTGCGCGGCATTCGCGAATTGGCTTCACTTCAGCGTACACAACTGAGGCACGGCGATCCCTTGGGACCGCTAGAGGAAGCAACCGATGCATGCAGATGAAGCCTCGCGGGCGACCAGCGTTCCCCTGGAGAAAATCGACGTCAGCCGGCCGGAACTCTACCGGGACGATACCTGGCGGCCGTGGTTTGCGCGGCTCCGAAAAGAAGCGCCCGTGCACTACCTTGCCGACAGCGCGAACGGGCCGTTCTGGTCGGTCACGAGCCACGGCCTGATCAAGGAGGTGGATACGAACCACGGCGTGTTTTCGTCGGAGAAGGGCGGCATCGCGATTGTCGACCTGGCGGAGGCGACCGAGGAGTACCCGGTCGTGGGCCAGAGTTTCATCGGCTTGGACGAGCCGAAACACAGGCCGCAACGGATGGCGGTGGCACCCGCCCTTGCAGCGCGCAACCTGGCCGAGCTGGAGCCCGTGATACGCGAGCGGGTCATCGACATTCTCGATGGCCTGCCGGTGGGCGAAACGTTCAACTGGGTGCAGGAGGTTTCCATCGAACTGACCGCCAGGATGCTCGCGACCCTGCTCGGTTTCCCGTACGAGGACCGACGCAAGCTCATCTATTGGTCGGACCTCACCACGACTATTCCAGAGGTCACCGGCGACGACAGCATCGACACGGGCAAACGGTACGAAGAGCTGATGGGCGCGGCGGCCGTGTTCTATCGAATCTGGGCGGAACGGGCACAGGAGCCGCCTGGGTTCGACCTGATCTCCTTGCTCATCCACAACCAAGAAACCGCTCGCATGAACGAGGATCCCGGGCTTTTCCTGGGCACCCTCCTGCTCTTGATCGTTGGCGGCAACGACACGACCCGCAATAGCATCAGCGGCGGCGTGATCGCGCTCAACCAGTATCCCGACCAGTACCGGAAGCTGCGCGAAAACCCCGCCCTCATCCCGGACATGGTCGCCGAAATGGTCCGCTGGCAAACCCCGGTGATCCACATGCGCCGAACCGCCCTACGGGACTATGAGCTTGGCGGCCGACGGATCCGAGAGGGGGACAAGGTGGTCATGTGGTACATCTCCGGCAACCGGGACGAATCCGTGTTCCCGAATGCGGACAAGCTCATCATCGATCGCCCCAATGCGAGAGTGCACGTCGCATTCGGTTTTGGCGTGCACCGTTGCCTGGGCAACCGGTTGGCCGAACTCCAACTGCGCATCCTCTGGGAGGAGATCCAGAAGCGTTTCCGCAAGGTTGAGGTCGCGGGCGATGTCGAGCGCGTGGCCAACAACTTCATCCGGGGCATCAAGGACCTCCCGGTACGCTTGCACCCGCTGTAGGGATACTCTGCGCCGCTATGCGCCGGAAGCCACCCGTCGCCGCAACCAGTCGGTGAGGGTCTCGCTGACGAGCCGGCTCGCGTCCTGCTGCACGAAGTGTCCCGCGCCGGGAATGGTCACGAGGGTGAGGTCCCGTTCGAGCCAGTTCCAGGTGTCGTTGAGTCCCCCCGGCAGGAGCGCTTGGTCGTCGAGGCCGTGGAACATCAGGACGGGGCTCTGCACTTTCGGGAACTCCGGGGCCGGGGCCGTGGTGTCGCCCGATCCGCGTGGGTAGTTCGCCTTGTAGTAGTTCAGCATGGCTTCGAAGTCCGAACGCTCGAAGGCGGCGGCGTAGTGCTCCCGGGCGGCCGGGTCCTGGACCCACCGGGTCAGGGCCTCCACCGTCAGGTGCTCGTGCGCGCCGGGCTGCTGGAAGTTGCGCGCGTACTGGCTGTTCTCCTGCTGCTGCGGATTGGTCGCGAGTTCGCGGCCGAGCCCGGCGGGATGGGGCAGGTTGAGAATGACGAGGGCACGGACCAGGTCGGGCCTCGCCATCGCGACGTTCCATGCGATGGCGCCGCCCCAGTCGTGTCCCATCACCACTGCGGAATCCTCGCCCTCGGCGGCGACGACGGCCGCGATGTCCGCCACGAGGTTTGGCATGGCGTAGCTCGCGACGCCCTCGGGCTGGTCGCTCAGGTTGTAGCCGCGCAGGTCCACCGCCGCGATGCGGTACTCGCCCTCGAGCGCTTCCATCTGGTCGCGCCACGTGTACCAGAAGTCCGGAAAGCCGTGGATCGCGACGACGAGCGGACCTTCCCCGGCGAGGGCGTAGTGGATGGACACGCCGTCGTTGTCGGCGTACTTGTGCTCGACGCGTTCGAGGAGGTCGGCGGTAGCCATGGCGGCGGTCAGTGTAATGGCGGCGGCGGTGGCGGTCACCTTGGTTGGCATCGGGTTCCCCCTCTGGGTGGTTCGGTGTGGTTCGGTTCGGCGCGCAAGTCTAAGCGCTGCTGGGGCGACTTGGTGTATTTTTTGGACGCCCGTCCGCCCGGAATCCGCATGCGTCACGCCCGCCTGACCGTCGATCTCGATGCGCTCGCGGCCAACTATCGCGTGTTCCGTGCGCGGTCGGCGGACGGCGCTGCGGCGGTGGTCAAGGCCGACGCCTATGGACTAGGGGTGGCGCCCGTCGCCGGGCGGCTCGCGGAGGAGGGCTGCGAGCGCTTTTTCGTGGCCACGGAAGCCGAGGGCGTTGCACTGCGCGGCGTGCTTGCCGCGGATTGCGAGATTTACGTCCTGTCCGGCGAAGCCTCCGCAGAGGGATTAATCCCGGTCGTCAACCAAACCTCGCAACTGCGCCCGGGCCCGATCGCCCTACACGTCGATACGGGCATGCATCGGCTCGGGTTTGCGCCCGACGAGGTGCCGGATCACGCCGACGTGCGCCTGCTGCTCACCCACCTCGCGTGCGCCGACACGCCGGAGCACCCGCTCAACGCGCTCCAGCTCGAGCGCTTCGAGGCGGTCGCGGCCCGTTTCCCCGGCGTGCCGGTCAGCATCGGCAACTCGGCCGGGATCCTGAACGGCGTGCGGGGCGTCGGCCGTCCGGGTATCGGTCTCTATGGCGGTAAACCCTACGCGGATCGCGCCAATCCGATGCGGTGCGTCGCGACGTTCGAGGGCCAAGTCCTGCAACTCAGGCGGGTACGGGCGGGAGAGACCGTGGGCTATGGTGGTACGCGCCGGCTGGAACTGGCCACGCGGGTGGCCGTGGTGGGCGCGGGCTACGCGGACGGCGTGCCGAGGCTGCTCTCGAATCGCGGCGAAGTTGCGTTCGGCGGCGTGCGGATGCCCGTCCTCGGGCGCGTCTCCATGGACCTAACCCACGTGGACGCGACCGACGTGGCGGTGCAGCGCGGCGACTGGGTGGAGTTCTTCGGGCCGACGGTCGGCGTGGACGAAGTGGCTGCCTGGGCGGACACGATCGCCTACGAGGTCCTCACGGGCATCGGCGCGCGGGTGGAGCGGCGCTATCTGCCCGGGGTCGTTGGGGTATGATGCGGCGTTTCGCCGCGCATGAAGTGCTTCGGGGGGACGATTTCATGGCAGAGGTTAATCGGAACGGCGTACTCGAGGGGCAGGTCGCCGTTGTTACCGGCGCGAGCCGCGGCATCGGCGAGGCGATCGCCAAGCGCTTCGCCATGGAGGGCGCAAAGGTGGTGGTGTCCGCACGCACGGTGGAGGCGTCGGATCACTTCCTGCCCGGCACGATCAAGCAGTGCGTGGCGGACATCGAGGCCGCCGGGGGCGAAGCCGCCGCGATTCGCTGTAACTTGGCGGACCCCGAAGAGCGCGAGCGGCTCATCAGCGAGACGGAGAGCACGTTCGGCCCGGTGGACATCCTGGTCAACAACGCCGCCGTCACGTGGTTCATGCCCGTCCTCGATTTCTCCGAGCGGCGCTACCGCACGATGATGGACGTGCAGGTCTACTCCCCGTTCGAACTGACGCAGCGCGTGTTGCCGGGCATGGTCGAGCGCGGCTCGGGCTGGATCCTCAACATCTCCTCCCACGCGGCGATCCACCCGGAGGCGAACGCGCCCGGCGGGCACGGCGGCACGGTCTACGGCATGTGCAAGGCGGCCCTTGAACGCTTCACCACGGGCCTCGCCCAGGAGCTCTACGGGAAGGGCGTTGGCGTGAACGTCATCTCGCCGGGACTCGTCGCGACGCCGGGGGTGGTCCACCACAAGCTCATCAACGAGACGAACAAGGACCGCGTGACGCCGGTGGAGCACATGGCGGAAGCGTGCTTGCGGCTTTGCCACGGCGACGCCTCGGCCATCACGGGCCGCATCGACTACGCGGACCAGGTGATCGAGGAATTCAGCTTGGCGCCGGCCGATCTGATTTGAAGAACCCGGGCGTTCCCGTCACAGGAGCTTGATCAGGGCGACGATCAGGCCGCCCTGCGCGACCAGGGTGCCGAACATCCACTTCAAGAGGTCGGCCTTGACCGACTCGATCTTGACGTCGAGCCTTGCGATGTCGGTCTTGAGCTTTGCGAGGTCGGTCTTGAGCGCCGCGACATCGGCCTTCGTCGCTAGCGCCCCGCAACCGCCGCCTACGGCTCCGCTCGCGGCCCAGCCCACCGGCCTACGCGCCCGCGCCGTTCTACGGCGCGGCCTCCTGGGTTGGCGTTAAGCAGGGCGACATGTTCCTCGGCGAGGGTCTCGGCCTGCTTCTCCGTGAAGCCGCACTCCGTCAGTCGCTTGACGAAGCGATGGGTGTCGAATGCGATGGCTTCGGCCATGGGTCGATTATAGCGCCCCGGGGAGCGACCCTTGGAAGTCGAGCCATGTCTCGACCGAGAGGTCCGGGCGCTGGAGGATGGAGCCGTGCCCGACATCGGGTAGGACCACCAAGCGTGCGTCCGCAGCCCGGGCGACGAGATCTCGACTGGATTCCAGGTTCGGGTCCAGATCACCCGTCGCCACGAGCGTCGGTAGCGTCAACCCATCTGCGGCGGCCGGCAGGTCGAAGCGCCCGGTCGCGCGCAGGCTGGCTTGGGCGGCCTCCGGGTCGGCGTGCGCGTTCCACCCCTCCGGCGGCTGGAAGCGGATGCCGGCGGCGCGTTGGCGGCGCACGGCTTCCCGGGTGCCTTCGCGCTGTGCCTTGATGTTGGGTTGGCCGATGCTCGCGTCGTAGAGGGCGGCGCTCAGGACGCGCTCGGGGTGTAGGGCGGAGTACGCGAGGGCCCCGCGGGCACCCCAGGCGAAGCCCCATACGTGACAGCGTGCGACGCCGAAGTGATCGAGTAGGTGGTTGGCGTCTACGGCGTAGCGCTCGAACGTGTATTCCGTCGAAGGATCCCGCGTGGCGTCACTTTGGCCGTGCCCCCGCACGTCGAAGCGGATCAGCCGGTAGCGTTCCGCCAGCATCGGGACGACGAGGTCCCAGGAGCGGAGGGTGCAGTTTGCGCCGTGCCAGAGGAGGACGGCGGGGGCATGTTCCGGCCCGTCCGCCTCGACGTTCAGCGCGGTGCCTTCGACATCGATCTTCATTGCTCCTCCTCTCCGGCCCGGTCCCGGCCAAGACGACACGCCTCACGATACGCCAAGTCGAGGGGGTCGTCTCGCGGCCTCAGTACTTCCCTCAATCCGCTTCGCGCACCGGCAACTCGGTCTTCTTCACGATGGTGCGCAGCCCGAAGCTCGAGTGGACCCGGCTGACCTTCGGCAGTTGCGTCAGGTGACGGCTGTATACCCGTTCGTAGTCCCTTGCGTCGCGGACGATCACGCGCAGCAGATAGTCCGCCTCGCCCGACATCAGGTAGCACTCCATCACCTCGGGCACGGCCTTGACGGCCTCCTCGAAGGCCAGCAGGTCGTCGCGGTGATGCGAGTGCAGGGTGATCTGGACGAAGACGTTGTCCGGATAGCCCGCTTGGGTCTGGTCCACGAGGCCGACATAGCCCCGGATCATGCCGCTGCGCTCCAAGTTCCGCGTCCGGCGCAGGCAAGCGGATTCCGAGAGGTTCACCCGGGCGGCGAGGGCCGTGTTCGAGATGCGTCCATCGTTCTGTAGCTCGTGCAGGATGTTCCGGTCGAAACTATCCAGCGTGGCAAAGTCCTCCATGAAAGGGCCTCTGAGCGGCAGATACTTGCGATAGCGTTCGCGAACCCGGCAAAAAAAGCAAGCACCTTTTCCTTCGGCTCCCCTACAGTGCCACCCATGGACATCGGAATCCCCAAGGAAGTCAAGAACCAGGAGCGCCGGGTTGGGCTGGCGCCGGCTGCGGTCGGCGTATTGACCAGCGCCGGGCACGACGTGATCGTCGAAACGGGCGCCGGCGTTGGGTCGGGTTTCCCGGACGAGCAGTACCGGGACGTCGGGGCGCGCATCGGCCACGTGGATGCCGTCTTCGACGCGGAACTCATCGTCAAGGTGAAGGAGCCGCAGCCGGCAGAATACGTCCGCCTGCGACCCGGCCAGGTGCTCTTCTGCTACTTGCACCTGGCCGCGTGCCCGGACCTTGCTTGGGGTCTCGTCCGTTCCGGGGTCACCGCCATCGCGTGCGAGACGGTGACGGCGGAGGATGGGTCCCTGCCGATGCTCGCTCCCATGAGCGAGGTCGCCGGGCGCATGTCGGTCCAGGTCGGCGCCACCGCCCTGCAATGCGCCAGCGGCGGCCGCGGCGTGTTGCTCTCTGGTGCGACGGGCGTCCCGCCGGCCAGCGTCGTGATCCTGGGCGGCGGCGTCGCGGGGGTGAACGCGGCGCGCATGGCCCTCGGCCTCGGTGCGGACGTCACGATCATCGAGAAGTCCCCCGCCCGCTTGGCCTGCCTGCGCAAGGATTTCGAGAACCGGGCACGGGTTCTCTCCGCACGGCCCGAGTTGATTCAGTTTGCGGTACGCGGCGCCGATCTGGTCGTCGGCGCGGCGCTCGTTCCGGGTGCCGCCGCGCCCAAGCTGCTCTCCCGCGACTTGGTGCGGTCGATGCGCGACGGTGCCGTGCTCGTGGACATCTGCATCGACCAGGGCGGGTGCGCCGATACCAGCCGCCCGACCACCCACGACGCCCCGACCTACGTCGAGGAAGGGGTGGTGCACTACTGCGTTACGAACATGCCCGGGGCGGTGGCGCGGACGTCCACCTTGGCGTTCAGCAACGTCGTTCTCCCCTACGTCCAAACGTTGGCCGCCAAGGGCTGGCGCGAAGCGCTGGCCGATGATCCGCATCTCGCCCGGGGTTTGAACGTTCACGCCGGCCACATACGGCATCCAGCGGTCGCGGAGGCATTGGCAGGCGCCGATGCCGCGGACGCGGGCGCCGACTCCCCTCGCGAAGGCCGCGGAACGTTGGAGGGAAACGGCGACTCCATGGGTCGTCGGCACGGAAGCGTGGGGGCCGGGGCGGCATGCCCCGGCCTCCAGCACGCCGAGGCGTAGACGTGGGTCCTCCGAGCCCGACTGGTCGAACGCTGTAGAATTTGCCGCCTTTCCGCGTCCGGCGGGAGGGGGTGAGCCCGACCGACGGCGGGCCAATCTTGGAGACCCCATGGCCGATCCCCTGCACAACGAGTTCCCGCCCGAGTCCATCGAGTCGAAGGACTTGCGGCACCTGCTCCACCCGACGACGAATCTGGCCGACCACCACGCCCAGGGTCCGTCGGTGCATGAGCGGGCGGAAGGCGTCTACCTGTGGGATAACCGCGGCAAGCAGTATCTCGAAGGCATGGCCGGTCTCTGGTGCACGGCGCTCGGCTACGCGGAGCCGGAGCTCGCGCGCGTGGCCGACGAGCAGATGCGTCAACTCGCGTATTCGCAGCTCTTCGCCGGCAAGACCAACGAGCCGAGCGTGCTGTTGGCCGAGAAGCTGAAGTCGATGGTGCCGTTCGATGCGGGGCGGGTCTTCTTCGGACTATCCGGTTCAGACGCCAACGACACCCAGGTCAAGCTGATGTGGTACTACCACAACCTCGCCGGCAAGCCCGAAAAGAAGAAGATCATCTCGCGCCTCGGGGGGTACCACGGCGTGACGGTGGCGAGCGGCAGCCTCACGGGCCTGCCCCCGTTCCACAAGCACTTCGACCTCCCGATTCCGAACATCCTGCACACCGCGAATCCCCACTACTACCGGCAGGCGCGCGAAGGCGAGACCGAGGACGCCTTCACCACGCGCCTCGCCAACGAACTCGAAGACCTGATCGTTGCCGAGGGCCCGGAAACGGTGGCCGCCTTCATCGCGGAACCGGTGATGGGTGCCGGGGGCGTGATCGTGCCGCCGGATGGCTACTACGCCAAGATCCAGGCCGTGCTGTCGAAACATGGCGTGCACTTCATCGACGACGAGGTCATCTGCGGCTTCGGGCGCACGGGGCGTCCGTTCGGGGCCGAGACGATGGGCATCGCGCCCACGACGATGAGTGTTGCGAAGGCGCTTTCGTCGGCCTACCTACCGATATCCGCCGTCCTCGTCCCGGAGTGGATGTACGACGCGTTCGTGGCCGCGAGCGCCGAAGTCGGGAACTTCGCCCACGGCTTCACCTATTCCGGCCACCCCGTGTGCGCCGCGGTGGCGCTGCGCACCCTCGAGCTGATGGAGGAGCGCGACCTCTTCACCCATGCGGCCCGGGTCGGCGAGGTCTTTCAGGCGCGCCTGGCGTCACTCGAGGACCATCCCCTGGTCGGCGACGCCCGCGGCAAGGGCCTGATCGGCGCCGTGGAGTTGGTGGCGGACAAGGAGACCAAGCGCAACTTCCCGTCGAGCCTCAAGGTGGGGGCCCGCTGCATGGACCAGTCCGAAGAACACGGCCTGATCGTGCGCGCCCTCGGGGACATCATCGCGTTCTGCCCACCACTCATCATCACCGAGGCGCAGGTGGACGAACTCTTCACGAAGTTCGAGCGGGCGCTCGACGCGACGTTGGAGTACGTGCAGCGCGAGGGTTGAGGCGGGGCCGGCGGACACTGGTCGCGCCCGCCGTGGCCGCGCCCGTCAATCTCCTAGATTGGCCAGCACGTCCTCGGACCAGATGCCGTTCCCCCAACCGTCGTCGGGTTCCGGTGCGCAACGGGTCAGGCGGCGCATCATGGTGGCGTGTCCCGCGTCGGGCGCGTAGCCGTACCAGTTGTGACGCTCGTGCTCCATGCCGAACGCATGGCCGAGCTCATGACCCAGGCAGTCCTCCCTAACGGAACACGTCAGAAAGCCGGCCGTTGCGCAGAACGACACGAAGTTCACTCCCGGTCCCCCAAGACGATAGCTGCCGTGGTCTCGACCGGTGGGCCACTCGGAAACCGCGCCGACGTAAACAAGACCGTGGCCTTGGGGTGCCGCATAGCCGACGGCTTCCGACACGGTCTTCGTAAACGCACGCGTGGCCGGCGCCGAAGAGCCCTCCGCGAGCACTTGGTCCGCCACGGCCGTGATGTCGACCGTGCGTGGGTGTGTGATGAGCCGGTAGTCCGTGTGCTCCGAGAATCCCATTTCGCCGAGCACGGTTCTGACCTTCGAGGCCAGCACGTGGAGATCGACCGGCGGCGCGTCGTGCTTGAGCCGCGCCTCGGTGAGCACGACCACGAAGGGATGCGTTTCCGGGGTCACGACATCCGGCAGCATCACCCGGGCGACGGATCCGGCGCGGTGCAGGGATACCTCCGTCACGCCCGCGTAGTAGAAGCTACCGTGGGCCCGCTTGAGTCTCATGTAGCGGAAGCCGGTTACGTTGGCGCCGCCGCGCACCCGCAACACGCAGAGTTCGCGCGCCGATCCTCGCCGGCGTGTTGACGCCGTGTCCCCCCGCTCGAGCATCGTGGGCGTTCCGAAATCGTGGTCCTCGAAGGGAACGGACGGATCGGACGAGCACGCGAGGGCGTAGTCGCATCCGCTCTCGTCGAAGCACTCGATCATCGCGTTGGTGACCGTCAGGCTGGTGGGGCGTGGTAGCTCGAGGTCCACCGCATTCACCCAGCTGGCCATTGCCAGTGCCAGCGGACCGCATAAAGCTCCGAGGAGATTTCGTGTTCGAGGCGTGACCATGGCGAGACCGATGCAAAGGGCGCACGAGGATACCCTACTCTCACAAATTTCGTGGCACTTTTGCCATCAAGTGCTTCCCGGCGGTTATCGGGGCAAGCGGTACGCCGCGTACGTCGCTCCGGAGGGAGGTCCCAGCAGCCCTCCGCCGGCGGCGACGGCGATGTATTGGTCGCCGGCGGCGATGTACGTGATCGGCGTCGCATGGCCGGCCGCATCGAGCTCCGCCTCCCAAAGCAGGCTGCCATCCTCGGCGTCGAAGGCACGCAACTTGCCGTCTGGGGTCGCCGCAATGAACAGCAGTCCCGAACCGGTGAGGAGCGGGCCTCCGGCGTTCTCCGCGCCGTGCCCGAGTCTGGGATGCGCGGGGTACTCGCCCAGGGGCACGCGCCATTCGATCTCGCCGGTGTCGAGGTCCACGGCGACCAAGGATCCCCAAGGGGGTGCGTTGGCCGGTAGTCCGTCTGCGTCGCGGAGGGTGACGGGCTCGAGGGCGATGTGCGTGGTCTCGGTGGTGCGGGCGTCGTAGGTGAGGTAGTTCGGTTCGGAAATCAGGTACTCGACGATGGCCAGGCGGTGCAGTTCGCCGACTTCGGGAAGGGGCTGCATGGCCCCCCTTCCGCGCGTGATCGTGGCCTCGATTTCGCGTTCCGTGAAGCGTTGGCCGATGCCGGCGAGGCTCGGGCCACCGGCGCCGTAGCGGTCTTGCCGGTCGAGGTAGAGGCCCTTGCGGTCCGCGCCGTGGCAGCGGGCGCAGTGGGCGAGATAGGCGTCTTGGGCGCTGAAGCCCGCGGGCATCTCGAGGAGCCGCACGATGGAGGCGGTCTCCTGCACGTTGACGAGCAGCTTGCGCGCCGTGGGGTCGTAGGCCGCGCCGCCCCAGCCGACGCCGGCGCCGATGCCGGGGAAGATTAGGGTTCCCTGGATTGAAGGGGGCGCGAAGGGTTCGCGGCGAAGGGCGGCGAGGTTCGGCTCGATGGGTGCCCCTTCGCGGTCGGTGATGGCGAAACTCTGCCGACTGAGATGTACGTTCGACAGCGTGTGCGTTGGCGTTGCCGTCTCGCCGGGAACGTCGCTCGGCGGGGCCGCGACTTTGCGGGTCTCGAACAGCGATGTGCCGGTGTCGCGGTCAAAGAGATACAGGGCACCGGACCGGCTCGGCAGGGCCACGGCCTCGACCAATGCCCCGGCGCGTTGCAGCTCGACGAGGGTGGGGGGCGCTGTCAGCTCGCGGCCACGAAGGCCATCTTGGACGAGTTGACGGTGCCAACGCAGCGTTCCGGCGCGAACGTCCAGGGCCAGCAGGGTGTCCGAGAGGACGCCGTCCGTGGACCGGTCCTTCCCGACGTGATGTGGGGTGGGCGGTCCGGTGGGCACGAATAGGAGTGCGCGCCCGGCATCGAGCGCCATGCCGATGCCGGCGGATGCGCCGGCGGAGAAACGCCAGGCGGAGGTTCCGGATCGTGCATCTACGGCGACCACGGACGCGGCTTTGGCAGCGTCGCTGGACTCGAGGCCGACCAAGAGCCAATCCTCGAAGGCCACGGCCGGCGCGGGCGCGGCGACCTCGGCCCCATCCACGAACGTGCGCAAGTCGAGTCTGCCGTCGGCGGCGAAGTCCGAAACCAGCTGACCGGTGCGCGGATCGAGGGCGAACAGGAAGTGTCCCGCGCTGTAGAACAACCGAGGCGTCCCATTTCGCTCCCACCAAGTCAGCCCACGCTGGATGCCGCCCGCCACGTCCGCATCGAAGTGCCACAGCCGGGCGCCCGTGGCGGCGTCCAAGGCGAAGGCGTTGAGGCGGGGCGTCAGTCCGTACAGGACGCCATCGACCACGAGCGGGCTCGTGAACATCGTCGAGACGCCGTCGCCGTACTCGTTGGTGTCGTGGACCCACGCGGGTTCCAGCGAAGCGACATTGTGCCGATCAATCTGCGTGAGGGGAGAGTAGTGGCTCCTTGCCGCGTCGCCCAGATAGACCCCGGCGTCCGAGTCCGGCAGCTCCTGGGCGCACCCGGCCGCGAGCCATGCGGCCCCGACGAGCGGCAACGCGGGAAATCGAGACAAGGGCGTTACTGCGTCGACAGGGCGAACGCAAGCAGTTCCTGCGGCTCGCCGTACCCGCCCCCGGCGATGGCGATGTACTGCCGTCCCTCGTGCATGTACGTCATCGGCGACCCGTGCAGGGTGCGGTCCACCTCGATCTGCGCGAGGACTGCCCCGGTCGCCTTGTCCTGTGCGCGGAGATAGGCACCCTCCGGGTAGGCGTCCGCGCCATGCGGCCGGTCCTTCGTCACGAAACCGATGAGCATCGTCTTCGTGACCACGATGCCGCCGGCGGAGACGCCCCGGTACGGCGTGCCGAGCGGGCCGAGGTCCAGACCCGCGAGCGCGGGATGATCGGTCGGGCCTTGTCCCTGGGGAACCTGGAACACATGCTCGCCGGTCTTCATGTCGATGGCGGTCAGGCGGCGGTAGGGCGGCTTGAGGAGCGGCAGTCCCTGCGGTCCGTCGGTGGTGTGGTACTTGATCTCGTAGGCGAAGTCGGACTGGCCGGACTCCGGCAGGCCGAAGGTGACCGATTGACCGCTCTGCGGCTTCACGAGCGCCATGGTCGTGGGCCGGGTCTTCGACTCCACGTAGAGGATGCCCGTCTCCGGATCCCATGACGCGCCGGGGTAGGAGGCACCACCGCCCGCGCCGGGGACAACGTACGTCGCGAGCTTGCCGCCGTCCCCCTCGACGATGAGCGGTTCGAAGATCGGCCCTAGCCGGAATTGCGACGCGATCTGAAGGGCTTCGGCCCGAAGCTCCGGGGTGAAATCGATCAGGTCGTCTTCGGTGATGCCCTGGCGATCAAAGGGGGCCGGCTTCGTCGGGAACGGCTGCGTCGCCGCGGTCTTCTCCCCGGGGACCGTACTCTGCGGCACCGGGCGCTCCTCGATCGGCCAGATGGGCTCTCCGGTCACGCGGTCGAAGACGTACGCGAAGGCGGTCTTCGACATCTGGGCGAGGACCTTCCTCGGTTGTCCGTCGATCTCCACGTCGAGGACGTTCGGCGCGGACGCGATGTCGTAGTCCCAGATGCCGTGGTGCACCGTCTGGAAGTGCCAGACCCGTTCCCCCGTCTCAACATCCACGGCCACGATGCTCTCCGCGAACAGGTTGTCGCCGTGCCGTTCGCCGCCGTAGTAGTCGTTGGTGGGCGTCGAGGTCGGGAGGTACACGTGGCCGAGTTCCTCGTCCGCGGACAGGTACGTCCAGACGTTGGTGTTGCCCTGTTTCTCGATGGTTTCCTCGGGCCAGGTGTCCGCGAACGGCGCGCCCTTCGGAGGGATCGTGTCGAAGCGCCACTTCAGTGCCCCGGTGCGGACGTCATAGGCGCGCACGTGACCCGGCGGATTGCGCATCTCCGAGACGTAGTCGTGGACGCCCGAGCCGACGACGACGGTGTCGCGTACGACGAGGGGCGGCGCGCGGTGGCCGAGATGCGCCGTGATCCAGTCACCGTCGCCGAGGTCGTTCTTCAGGTCCACGACGCCGTTGACGCCGAAGGCCGGGTCCGGCTTGCCGGTCACCGCGTCGATGGACACGAGCTGCTTGCCGAGGGTGGCGATGAGGATGCGCTCGATCTCGCCGTCGGTCCAGTACTCGACGCCCCGGGTGTGCCGGGGGAGCTGGGTCGGCATCTCTTCGGCCCAGCTTCGGGGATCGTGTAGCCAAAGTTGCCGGCCCGTTGCGGGATCGAGGGCCGCCACTTGGCCGTGGGACGTGGCCGTGTAGAGCCGGTCCCCCACCTTCAGGGGCGTCGCCACATAAGTACCCGTCTCGTACACGTCGCCGAGACGGCGGTCCGCGGACTCCCAGCGCCATGCCACTTCGAGCTGCTCGAAGTTCTCGGGGGTGATCTGGTCGAGGGGCGCGTACTTGGAGGCCGCGAGGTCGCCTTGATGGTGGGGCCAGTCGCCATCGCCGGCGGGCAGGTCGCGTTCGCATCCGGCTAGGAGAAGCAAGGCCGTGATTGACGCCAGGACGCCAAATAGTTTCGTGGTCATTGGACTGCGACTCCTTCTCTACTCGGACGGCGCATCCAGCCACCTGCCCGCCTGCATGACACGCTCGATGCTACGCGAGTTCCCGATTTCCGCGGTCGGATCGCGGGACAGGAGCACGAGATCGGCCGCCATGCCGGGCGCGATCGTGCCGAACGTCGCATCATCGCCCTCGAGCACCCAGGCACCGTTCGCCGTCCCCGCCCGGATCGCCTGTAGCGGGGTGAGGCCGGCTTCCACCAAGAGCGCGAGTTCGTGATGCGTGCCCCAACCGAAGGGAACGTTGCCGGCCCCGCTGTCGGACCCGACGGCGATGGTGACACCGGCTTCCTGCATCTGCTTTGCGAAGCGTTGCATGCGCCCGTACACGGTGCGCAGCTGCGCGTCCTGCGGGTTCGCCAGCATGTTCGCCCGCGTCTCCGCGGACTTCATCCGATCTACCCGCTCCTGCCCCCATGCGCGCAGCAGGGTGGGGTCGTCCAGCACCTCGGGATGCTCGGCCATGAACCAGGAATCCTGGGCCTTGCTGAGCGCCGGGGCGAAGGAAAGCGACTGCTCCCTGGCCCACCGCGCGAACGCGGCATCGACGGGCGCACGGCGCACGGTATGGACGAAGTGCCTCACGCCGATGGCCTTCAGTTGCCGGACGTCTTCCTCGTCGTAGATGTGGGCGACCGCGGGAAGGCCGTGCCGCGCCGCCTCCTGCACGAGCGCGGTACGGATCTCGGCACTGATCTTCGGGATTGGCGCCGCGCCGTCGTTCCAGTCGAAGCTCCACGCCAGCCGGCCGTCGAGCGTCGCGTCCACCCACATCTTGATGAGGTCGACATTGACGGCGGCGAGGTCGCGCACCATCTGGCGGGCCTCCTCCGGCGTGGTGGGTCGCTGGATGACCTCCCCGGGCGGCATGCCCTGGGGATGCGAGAAGCCCGCGCCGGCGGTGTACAGGCGTGGAGCCGGAATCTTGCCGGCCTTCGCGTCGGCGATGACGGCCAGGTTCTCGGCCCCGTCCGCACCGAGGCTGCGCGCGGTGGTGACGCCGAACTCGAGTTGCAGCGCGAAGAGGCGCTCGAGCCCCGCTCGTCCGCCCCCGTAGTGGCTATGCAGATCGACGAGCCCGGGGATGAGGAACTTGCCCGAAGCGTCGAGGACGATGGCGTCGTCGGGTACCGCGACGTCCGCCCGCAGACCCGCCGCCACAACGCGTTCGCCGCGCACAACTATCGTGGCGTCCTCGACCGGCGGGGCGCCACTGCCATCGATCAGCTTGACGCCGACGATCGCGGTGGACTGCCCGTCCGACGCTCGCGCCGTGAGGGCGAGCACCACCGCGACGCAGGTGACGAATGCGGCGCACCACGTGCGTTTCACCGAACTCACGGTCCAGCCAGGGCGAGGGTGTTCGGGGTTTCCTCGACCACCTGGATCAGCGCGCCGAACGTGTCTTGAGGATGCAGGTAGAAGTAGCGGCGGCCGTCCCCGCCGAGAATCCTGATCCCGTGGGCCTCGCAGTGCGCGATGGCCGCCGGGATGTCCTCGACCGTGCAACAGATGTGGTGGAAGCCCTCGCCGTGTTTCTCAAGGTACCGCCCCACGCCGCCTTCACCCTCGGTGTGGGGCGTGACGAGTTCCATCTTCTTGCCGCCCAGCATGAAGGTCATCCAGTCGAAGCCTTCCCCCTCGGCCGTGCCCGCGTCCGGCAGGGGCTCACCCCCGAGCACGTCGCAGAACAGTCGACGGGCCTTGTCGATATCGAGAACGCCGATGGACACGTGATCGAGCCTTGCGAACATGCACTCCCCTTGGAACCGGTTTCGAGGCCACGCACTCTACATGACCCGGCGTTGAACCACTTCTGCCGGTCGATGCCGACGCCGGTTGAAGTACCAACTGAACGAGAAGGTGAGGCTCAGATGACAGGGGAAGAAGCAGCTGGCCCGCCGACCACAGCCCGCCTAGCCCGCATTTCTCACCACGGGCCGCGATGATCGCCGAGGATTTTCGCCCCGTGCGAGTGCTCGCGACCGAAAGCCTAGTGGGGCCTAAGTTTGAGGGAGCATGTGCGCGCACGGGGCGAAAAGACCGGCGAGGGCGCGGCCAGCGGTCTGTATCCGGCCACCGACGCTTGAAATCGAAGATGAACCCAAATCGACCAAGGACTTGCGGTCTATGCACAAGCGACTTGGTGAGAAATGCGGGCTAGGAACGTCGCGTGCAGCCAATGGCCGCGCCGGCCCTCGTAGTCCCGGCGCGGCCGCTCGAACAGCGCGCCGTCCACCTCGATCCCGGTGGCGTCGATGAACAGCGGCACGTAGCCCCGCGTCTCCACCTCGTGCGATACGATCAACGGCGCCGCCCGTTCGGCGAACCGCCGCGCCGCCCGCCACAGCCCCTTCACGTCGCGCGTGCGCAGCCGCGCCAGCCACTCCCCGGCCCGCCGCGCCTCGGGAACGTTGTCCAGCCCGAGCAGGCGCCGCGCCACCGGGTCGGCGCGCAGCGCGTCGAGGTCCGACAGCGCGCCGTCGCCCCGCGCCAGGCAGGCAACGAGCGACCACAGCGTCTCCGCGTCGCTCGCGCCGCGGTTGCGGACCTTCACCCGGGCCGCCTCGTCCAACAGTTCGAACAGCCCGTACTGCCGGGCCGTCCGGGCGAGAATCGAGGAGCCTCCGTAGGCGGTCAGGTTCAGGTCGGTGAAGTCCATTTCGACCCTGGGGGGACGGATCTTCCGCTTCCGCCAGCTTCACCTCCCGGGTGACTGACGCGACCCCGCCATTTTCCAACACCCGGCCTTGCGTGCCGCGCACCCGCAGTGCTTCCATCAAACGCTTAACCGGGAATCAGGAGCCCGCCTGGGGCCCACCGGGGCCCACCCAGCCAGCGTGACCTGGCGCCGGCGAATCTGCTAACTTGCGCCGGTTTCGCCCGTGCGATGTGCTGAGGAGCAAGCATGACCCGGATGCCCGCGATGAGCTTGGCCGCCGTGCCCGGCCGGCGCGCCAAAACCCTGGAACTGGCCGGTGAGATCGAGCGGCGCGGATTCCCCGGCATCTACTGTCCGAGCCTCGCGGACGGACTCGCCTTGTGCGAGGCCCTCGCGTTCGCGACACGCGAACTCACCTTCGGCACCTCCATCACGCCGATCTACACGCGCCACGTGCAGGATTTCGCGAACGCGGCGTCCTTCATCCACGAGGTCTCGGGGGGCCGGTTCCGCTTCGGCATCGGCGTCAGCCACGGACCGGCGCTGGACCGGCTCGGCATCGAACCGGGCAAGCCCCTGGGCGACATGCGCAAATTCGTCGCGGACCTGAAGGCCGTTCCGCGCGCCGGACAACTGCCGCCGTTGGTCCTCGCGACCCTGCGCAAACGCATGATCGGGCTCGCCGAGGAGATCGGCGACGGCATGGTGTTCGCCAATGGCGCCCGCTCGCACATGGCGGACTCCCTCGGCGTCCTGTCGGACGACGCGCGGGACGGCGACTTCTTCATCGGCAACATGATCCCGACGTGCGTCAGCGACGACCGCGACGCGGCGGCGGCGGTGAACCGACGCACGCTCACGAGCTACGCGATGCTGCCGAACTACCGCAACTATTGGAAGGAAGCGGGCTACGAGGAGGAGATGGCCGGCGTCGAGGCGGCGATGGAGGCGGGTGAGTTCGACCGGGTGCCCGACGCCCTGTCGGACCGATGGCTCGCGGATACGACGCTGTTCGGTTCGGCGGCGGAGGTCCGGGACGGGATCGAGGCGTGGTTCGACGCGGGCATCAAGACCCCCATCATCGTGCCCTCCTCCGCGAACGGTGGGCAGTTCGTCGCGTTCGAGGAGTTCTTCTCCATCTGGGACTGATGGGCGGCGGGACGAGCCTTGATCGAACGCGTACTGTGGGTCATCCGGCACGCCAAGTCCTCCTATCCTTGGGGAGTGGCGGACTTCTCGCGGCCCCTCGCGCCGCGTGGCCGCCGTCAGGCGCCCCGGATGGCGGCGTGGCTGCGGACGCGGGATGTCGGGGCGCAGTTGGTCCTGACCAGTGCGGCCGAGCGCGCGATGGAGACTGCGGAGCATGTCCGCCGGGCCTTCGGCTTGCCGGGAGCGGCGATGCTCGAACGGCGCGGGCTGTACCTCGCGGATGCCGGCGACCTGCTCGATGCGCTGCGCTCCCTGCCCGAGGACACCGGCAACGTGGCGTTGGTGGGACACAATCCGGGGATTACGCGCTTCGTGAACCAGATGGCGGGCTGGTCCGTGCTCGGGAACCTGCCGACGTTCGGCATTGCGCAGTTCACCCTGACGGGCTCGTGGCGCGACGTGGAGTTCGGAACCGGGCGGCTTGACGCGCTCGTGACGCCGGCGACCGTGGAGGACGCCTGAGAGGGCGGTTCCCCCGGATGGACCAGACCGCCCGCGTCGCTTACGCTCCGGTTTCCGTCTCGTACCCGTTTCGTACCCGTTCCGTACTCGTTGCTCGTACTGATTTCCCAAGGGGGTTGCCATGACGTTTCTCATCCTGCTCGGCGTGATCGCCACCGCCTACTTCGCCTGGCGCGTATCGGATCAGCTGCCGGACGTGATCTACCGCTTGGGCGAAGTCCAGCGCGACATCGCCGAATTGCGCCGCATGGCGGAGGCCCGGCAGGAGGATGCCGAGGACGGGGAGGACGCGGAGGAGGCCACGGAGGGTGACGACTAGCTCGGCCCCGTGATCGATCCCCTCGCGCGGTTCGCGCAGGAGCGGGCGTCCGCACGAGAGCGCGACGACCCCTGGGCGAACCTGTGCGCCGTCGCCAGCGTCACGGCCACCGGCGAACCGGCTGTGCGCGTGCTCGTGCTGCGGGAGCTCGACGACCGCCTCGGCATTTTCGTCAACGCGACGTCCCCCAAGGTCGGGGAGTTCTCGCACTCACCCACCGCCGCCGTGCTCGCCTACCTGCCGAGCATCGGCGTGCAGTATCGGCTGCAATGCGCGCTGGAGCGGATGGCGGCTGCGGACGTCCACGCTGGGTGGCAGATGCGGCCGCCAGTGCCGAAACGCATGGACTGGCTGTACGCGAGCCACGCCCAGAGTTCGCCGGTGGCGGATAGGGAAGCGCTCCTAGGCCTGCTCGAGAGCGTGGCGTTGCCGGACCCCCTCGTCGCGCCCGAGTCCGCGGTGGGCTATTGGCTCGAACCGGTGGAGGTGGAGCGGCTCGACCTCGCCGGCGACGGCGGCGTCCATGACCGTCGCCGCTACACCCGGGACGGAGATGGCTGGGTCGAGACCGTCTTGGTTCCCTAGCCTGTTCCTGATCTTGCCACGGGCTCCCAGAGTCCGTTACGGAACATGCCCGTCGGACCGCCTTGGGTCGCTGCCAGCAGCGTTTCCGCGAACTCCACCGCCCCTACTTTGTACTGGTAGTCCGGTATGTCCGGCCGCACAAACGCGAACTCCCTGCGTGGACGCATCCGTCCGCTCGCATTCACCTCCGCGAACTTGAGTCCCGTCAGGTTCTCCGCGTGTTCCTTCGCGTTCGCGCAGGTTGCCGAGCTCAGGAAGAACTGCGGTCGCACCCCGAGGGAGGCGAGGTGGTAGGACAGCCGTCGAAGGATCATCGCTACGTTCGAACCGAAGTAGCCCCGATATTCGTGCATCTCGTCGACGATCACCCATTCCAGTCCGCGATAGAACGTCTCCCACTGTTCCGAGTGGCCGAGAAAGCTGTTGTGCAGCATGTCTGGATTCGTGATCAGGATCGGCGGCGGAGTCTTGCGTAGCACGGCGCGATGCTCGCGGTCCGTGTCCCCGTCGTACCACCACGATTCGATCCGTCGTCCCGGCATGACATTCGTCAGCTGCGTCAACTGTTCCCGTTGGTCCAGCGCGAGCGCCTTGGTGGGATACAGCATCAGCGCGTGTTTGCCGGGCTCGCGCAAGGACTCGAGCATCGGGATTTGAAATGCGAGCGTCTTGCCGCTGGCGGTGGGAGCTTGGAGGACCACGTTCTTTCCCGCGAGGGCCTGCGTTACCGCCTCCGCTTGGTGCTGGTAGAGCCGCGTGATCCCGCGGTTGGCCAGTGCGTTCCTCAGTGGTGTACCGAGCCCCTTACCGGGATCTTCAGGCGCGTACTCCGGCGCTATCGGCTCAAGGACGCGTCGGTTGACCACGTCTCCTCCGGCTTCTGCGTCTCGCAAGGCGTCAAACCTGCGCAGCGCCTCTAACAGATCATCCACGAATCGCCTCCTTGTCGCTTACCGTCCAACGGCTCAGGGCCTACCGGCTTTCCAGGGGAACCGCCTTTTGGCCGGTGCCGCGTCCCCTCACAAGCGGCTGCTTCCCCCTTGAGCGTTTCTCTGCGTCTCGGCGAAGCCGAACTCCACCAATACGCCCTCCTGCCACTGTCTCGTGTAGTGGCGCTTAGGGAAAGGTCTGATTAAGACCTTCCCTAGCGCGGCACAGGGATGTGCCGCCAAATTCGATGGCGCAAGCCATTGAATTTGCAGAGCAAGCCGAAACCGCGCTTTTGGCTTGCGACCTGAACAAGCCCATGGAGGGGCTTGTTCAGAGGTTCCTTAGGGGCCATCCTCGCCCGGTGGCCGATCCCCGCGAGCAAAGCCTCCAAGGACACGATCCGGTCGCGGAAGCCAAGCCTGACCCCGCATCGCAAACTTGCCCGATCAGGGCCGCACAGGAACCAACTGTCGTCCCTGCCCAGCGCGTGGGCCCATAGCGACTCCTCGCCCCTGTCCAAAACGATCCCGTCGATCCGGACCAGAAGCTCGGCCCGTTCACGATCATCGACTGGATGCTCTGCCGCGAGTGATGCTCGCAACTCACTGAGACTGATCGACTGTTCCTCCCGCCGCAACTGAAAGCCGGTCTGCGTTTCCGTCACGCAGTCTTCGACGGTCTCGACGCGGTATCCGCCCGCCAGCGCCGGCCACGCTCCGATCCGATGCGACTCGATGATTACGTTGGCGTCCACGAGCACAGACGCTCCTGGCCCCAGCTTGCCACTCACAACTCAAGCGCATACTCGAAGCCGTGGGCCGCGAACAACTCCTCCAGTGCCTCGATCTGCAACCCGACCAATCTGGCTGCCCGTCGCACCGAAAGGTGTCCCTGTTGGATGGCCTTCACCAAGACCTCGGCAAAAGCGGGTGAGAACAACAGCGGCGCTGCCTCCTCCGGTCGCTTCCGGCCGTTGTTTCGCAGCGAGGCTTCCGGTAGCGCTCGCGCGGTCGCAATGGTCAAGTGCCCGAGCGTGACCAGTCGCCACCTCAAGGCCGACGATGTCACGCTCAACGAATCCGCCGCGGCGTTCAGTCGGGCGATGAGATCATCCCTGTTCAGCTGTCCCCAATCGGCGAAGGACTCGACGACCCCCTCCGGCATAAGCAATGCTGCGGCGAAACTGTTCGCAAGCTGCTCGACCCGATTGCCGCCAAAGTCGACGGCCTGCTCTACGTGGGCGGGGGGCATCGCGTCCCAAGTCAGGATGTGGAACAACTCGTGTGCGAGATCGAAACTGCGTCGTCCCGCAACTTCGCCGCGCGCGATCAACACCGCGTCGAATTCCGGGAGGCGGCACGCCGCGCCGGAAATCCCTCGAGAGGCGTCCACCATGAGGACGAGTATCCCGAGCCGCTCCTGCATCGTCGCTGCGAGTCGATGCGCGGGCACCTCGCCGAGTTCGAATTCGGAGGCGAAACGCTCGCCGGCATCTGCCGCGTCTTCTAGTCTGGCCGCCTTGGTCAGGCCGAGTGCCCTGCGCATCAAAGGCAACCGCCTCCCGAGTTGCGCGTTGAGCGCGCGATAGGCCCCGACCCAACTACCGGCCTTTGTCTCGTAGCCAGCAAGCTCCGCCCGGCCCACGGCGCTCTGACGCCAGGAGAAACGGACCTCGCCGTCCACGCGGAATGGATCGGTGAAGTAGTCGAGTGGCACGTCGAGCCTCTCCGCCGCGAGCAAGAGCTCCGTGGCTGCAACGCGCCGCACACCCGTTTCGATCGCCGACACCGTCTGGCGGTCCTTGAAGCCGAACACGCGCGCCATCTCGTCCTGCGACAGCCCGCGTTCCTGACGCAGCGCCTTAATCCGCACGCCTATCATTTGCCCCGTCATCGAAAGTTCAAGAATCTTGCATAATGGAATTTGCAAGAAATATATGCGAAAGCTGGCGGACGATCAACACTCGGCTCCGCCGTGAACACGGTCCCGGCCCTGGCGCCACGGGCCCTCCTCCGTGCGCTACGCCCCGTCCCCCGGCGCGCACAGTTCGAGGGCGTGACCGTCGGGGTCCGAGAAGTAGACGGACCGTGCGGGCATCCAAGCGTGCGTCACGGGACCTTCCACCGCGATGTCCGCGGCTCGCAGTGCGGCGCTGGCGGGCTCGAGGTCGGCGTCCGCCACGGTGAAGGCGACGTGCTGGGGTGCGAACGCGGCGGGGTCTTCCTGCAACACGACCATCCCGGCGTGCCCGCCGGCCCGGAGGAAGAGCCATCGTCGAGGCTCGTCCCGTAGTCCCTCTTCGAGGCCCAGTACATCGCGGTAGAAGGCCTCGGCCCTGGCAAGGTCGCGCACCTTGATGGCGACCTCGTATACCCCGCGAATCCTCGGCAACATGCTGCCTATGGACCTATAGCCTTTCCACGAGAAAGAACACGATGCCGAACACCACGGGGAAGGCCATCGCCAGGTAGGCGAAGACGTTCAGCACTTCGTTCTGCTTCGGATCCTCCGAGAGGCGGAGCCGAGGGCCGGCGGCGAGCCAAATGACCGCGGCCACGATGAAGGAGAGCGTCAGGGAGAGAACGACGGAGGCCATGGGCGTGTGGTTCGTCCGTAGGTGCGCTGCGGATGACCGGGAACGGCCCGGCTACGGCCGCATCGGGAAGGTAGTCGGCCCCTTGAGGTCGTCGAGCAGGGGCTGGATCCAGTCGATCCACTGGCAGAGCACGGGCCGCGTCTCGCGCGGATCGATCAACTCGTGTACCGCGAACGACTCGGCCCGGGGGAAGGGCGAGCGGGCGGCGCGCAGGTGTTCCTCCAACTCGCGGCGCTTGGCGGCCGGATCCTCCGCGCCGTCAATCTCGCGGTGGAAGGCCACGGCCACGCCCCCTTCGAGGGGCAAGGCGCCACTCTCGACGGAAGGCCACGCGAGCACGTAGGCGTTCGGGCCGTAGTGCGCCGCCGTGGCCACGCCGAACCCCTTGTGCACCTGGATGGAGGCCCACGGCACCGACGCCTGGGCGGCGGCGCAGACGGCCGCCATGCCATAGCGGATGGTGCCGTTGCGCTCCGCTTCGGGACCGATCATGAAGCCGGGCTGGTCCACGAAGTTGATGATCGGCAGGTGGAAGGTGTCGCACGTCTCGACGAAGCGGCGGTACTTCTGGCCGGCCTCCGCCGTCATCGCGCCGGCGTAGACGTTGCAGTCGTTGGCGAGCACGCCCACGGGCTGGCCGTCGAGCCGGGCAAGGCCCACGATCTGGCTCGGGCCGTAGGTGGCCCCGAGTTCGAAGAAGGAGTCGAGGTCCACCACCATGCGCACGATCTCGCGCATGTCGAAGCCGGCGTTGGAGTCCCGGGGCACGGCGGTGAGCAAATCCTGCTCCATCCGTTCCGGATCGTCCGCCGACGCCGTGCGGGGTGCCCGTTGGTGGACACTGGACGGCAGGTAGCTCAGGAAGCGCCGGGTCTCGGCGAATGCCGCGTATTCGTCCTCCGCGATGTTGTCGACGATGCCGCTGGCGGCATGTACCTGCGCGCCGCCGAGTTCATCCTTGGAGAGCCGCACGCCGAGAGCCCGCTCCACCAGGGCCGGACCGCCGATCAGGATCTGGGCCGTGTGGCGCGTCATTACCGAGAAGTGCGACGCGACCAGGCGCCCGGCCGGGAACCCGGCGACCGCGCCGCCGGCGATGGAGACGATGGGCACCTGCCCCATGGCGTCGGCGATGATGCGGAAGCGCGGCGCGCTGAAGACCGGTTCGCCGACGGTTCCGCCGCGCCGCCCGCCCCCCTTGACGCTGCCGCCACCGCCTTCGAGCATCCGCACCAACGGCACCCGGTACTGCACGGCGAGGTGCTCGGCATAGACGCTCTTGCGCAGCCCCGCCGCGTTCGGGGAGCCGCCCTTCAGGGTGAAGTCCTCGCCGCCCACCACGACGCGCCGGTCCTCGATCTTGCCGAACCCGACGACGTAGTTCGCGGGCACGAAGCCGGTGCAGTTGTCCTGATCGTCGTACTCCGGGATGGCGGTCGCCTTGCCGTGCTCCTGGAAGGTGCCGTCGTCGAGTAGCGCGTCGATGCGCTCGCGGATGGTCAGCCGGCCCCGCGCATGCTGCTTCGCGATGCCCTCCTTGCCGCCCTGTTGCTTCGCGAGATGGCGCCGACGCTCGATCTCCCGGACTTCCTGCTCCCAGCTCATGGCGTATCGACCGGTCTCGTCCACGCCGGCGGCGGGACGAGGCGCTGCTCCTCGGGTAAGAAAGAGCGGGCAAGTTTGGCACACGGGGCGCGAAGGGCCAACGCGCCGGGCCAATCTCGCCGGCCCGACATTTGCGTGGCCGGGGAACGGCTGCCTCGAACAGGCTCCTGACGGAGGATGGGACGTAGTACCGAGCTCAGTCGGCAGCCATGGAGGGCGCTTCGTCACTCGACATCGACACTTTGGGCGCGTGGTCGGTGATGTGGTCGAGGCGCCAGTTCTCAAGCTCTCCCAACTTCTTGTCGATGGACGCGAGCTTGCCGTCGATTCCGTCCAGGCGCTGATTGATGACGCCGACCTCCACCTGAAGCGTCGTCAGTGTGAAGGCGATCCACCCACCCAAAGGGACCAGAACGGCACCGATGAGCGCCGCGATGATCTCGCTCTTCGACCACGGGTCGCGCCTTCCGTTGGAAGGCGGCGGGGTGGGATTTGGGGGAGCCGGACTGGAAGGGGCGGCTGAGATCATTAGGATCAGCTCTCTCTCTGTGTTTCGAACCACTCCCAGACGGCGGGTTCCCAGTACCCTCCCGGTTGCCCCTTCAATGGCAGGAGCACGCCAAGCGTGTCGTCTTCGCCCCCGATATTGAGTCGCTTGATGACCGAAGCCGCAATCGCGTCCGTCGCAATGAGCAGTACGCCAGGCCGACATTCGTAGGCGCTCTCGTACGCTTGGCCCGCCTTTTGGGCCAACTGGCTGTCTCCCTCTCGGCAGATGAGGGCGAAGAGGTTCTTAGCCATGACACTCCACCACGGCGCTTGCAGGAACATAGGATACGGCATCATCGAACGCACACCCTAGGCTGGTCAACCTGTGCAGGCGTCCAGCCTGTAGAAAGCTCCGTCGGCTGTGGATTTGCACTGGCGTCACGTGCCGCGTTGCGGGTGACGCCCGGTGCTGCGACGTCGAGAGTCGTTCTGGATTTCGAGACTGATGGACGACGCGCTCCACCGGGCAGAACCGCGCCCTCCGAGCCTGGGGCGCGATGGCCGTGGGAGCACGCTACGCGTCAGAACTCGATGCCGTACACCAATTCAACGTTCGGTCCGCCGTCGGTGAACGCGGTCGCCGCCTCGTAGCCGACACGTCCCGACCACCCACGCCAGATGCCGGTTGCGGATTCGTCGGAGCGCCACGCGAGGCCTACGATCTCGCGCACGCCGAATGGGTCGCGGGTTTGGTCCGCGCCGAGCGTGAGAAGCCCGCGCTCGAGCGCGAAGCCGTAGCCCACCTTGGCCTCGAGGGACATCCCCATCGGGCGCATCAGCGGTGCCCCCGGGCCGTACATCGCCGCGCCTGCGTTGCCGCCGCCGAGCAACCCCTCGCCCTCGCCGAGTAGCTGCTCGAAGCCGGTTGCGCCCCAACTGGGCGCAAGACTCAGGCGCAGCCCCGAGCCGTCCTCGCGTGGCCGCACCTCGAGCCGCGCCATGCCGCCGTACTCCTCGTGGTCTCCATCCGAACGCGCGGCCAGCCCGCGCACGCGCGCCTCGAAGTCGACTCGCTCGCCGCCGTAGCGCAGCCCGGCGACCAGTTCCAGGCCGCCGCCGGTCTCCCCGTCGCCGCCGTCCGCACGTGCGCCCACCTGCAGATAGGGCGCGAAGGTGCCGTTGCGGGAAAGCTCCAGCGCCAACCGTCCCTGGGAGACACCGGCATCGAGGCCGTCCACGGCGCGCATGCCGCCGTCCGTCGAGAGCGACAAGTAGCCCGCGCCGCCGACCACCGAGAAGTCCAGGGCGCCGCGGCTGCCGACGCGCCGCCGCAGCCCCGCCGCGCCCATGTGCATGGAGAGGTCGGTCGCGTCCGCCGCGCCTCCTTGGTCAGGGCCGTGCTCCGCCTCGCCGGCACCGACGCCGGCGACGGCCCAGAACTCCGTGCCGGACGCGGTTTCGCCGCGCGCGTAGGGATGCACCGCCGTCAACTCCGTCTCCAGCCGGCCGGGTCCGTCCACGGTCACGTAGTCCGCTTCTCCGCGGCTCGTGGCGAGGGCGGCACCAGCGAGCCAGTCGCCGATCCGGGCGTCCGCGCCCAGATAAAGCGAGGTCACGCCGCCGTCGTAGCCGCCGGCATCGGACTGGCCGTCGAAGCGTTGCGCCGACGCGGCGCCCCATAGGGTCCAGCGTCCGGGTGCTCCGTCGTCGCCGTCGTCGCCTGCCGCGTCCAACGGCATCGCGAAGGATTGGCCGTCGAGCATGTATCCCCAGTGGAGCTTCGGCGCGTCGCTTCCGGCGGGCATGTTGCCGGGCCCATGGGGTGCGTGCACGACGCTGGGCGCGCCTGCGGAGAACGGCTGTCCGCCAAAGAAGCCATGTCCATTGGCGAGGGGGGCGTCTGGCCTACCGGCCACAGCCCATGATCCACCGGTGGGCGTGAAGCTCGTCTCCCGTCCGTCGTAGGCCCCGCCGGCCCCGGCCAGGAACGCGGCAATCGCGTCCAGCGCCGCGTCGGCACGCCCGCTCTCCGGCCGCTCCGTGGCGGGCGATGCCCGGAACCGCTCCCCTATCGCGTCCGTCGCGCCGGTCAGCAGCGCGCGTCCCTGCGCGGCCAGCGCGTCGTTCAGCACGGCGCGCCGGGCCTCGGAGACCGCCACCTCGATGGTGAAGGTCAGGCTCGCCACGTCCGGCTCGCTTGGGTCGGAATCGGTGGCGGTGTATTCGTACGCCCGGGGCGCCAGGATTTCCCGAGGCGTACCCGCGAGCGTGCGCGTCAAGGGGTCGAAGCGCAGGCCGTCCGGGAGTTCGGGACTCAGGGCATAGGTCAGCCGGCCGTCGCCGCCGGTGGCCGCCGGCAACGCCAGCGGCGTCATCGCGCGGTTGTTCGTCAGGCGCAGGTCCGCCACGCGCGCGCCGCCGAAGCTTGGTGCGAGGTCGGCCGGCACGGCGATGGTGAACAGTAGTTCGGTCGCGTCGCCGTCCGCGTCGGTCGCGGTCCAGCTATAGGTGGTTGCGGGGTGTGCGCCCGCGGGGGTACCGGATAGGCTGCGCGTCGCTGCGTCGAAGTGGAGCCCGGCGGGCGGTTCGGGCGTCAGGGCATAGATCAGATCGCCGTTGCCGCCCGTCGCGAGCGGCAGGGTGAGGGGCTCGATGGCGAGACCCTGTGGGTACGACTGGTCGCTGATGCGTGCGTCGCCGAAACTCGGCATGAGGTCCGCCTCCACCACGATGGTGAACGTCAAGGTCGCGGCATCGCCGTCGATGTCGGTGGCGGTCCATGTGAACGTGGTGGCGGGGAGTGCCGCCGTGGGCGTGCCCGAGAGCGTCATCGTGGCCGGGTCGAGGACGAGGCCGGCGGGCGGTTCCGGGGTCAGCGTGTAGGCGAGCGCGCCGTCGCCGCCGGTGGCCGCCGGAAGCACGAGCGGCTCGATGGCACTGTCCTGTATGTACGATGCATCCGCCACGGTGGCGTCGCCGAAGCTCGGTGCCAGGTCGGCGGCCACGGTGATGGTGAACGTCGTTGCCGCCGCGTCGCCGTCAGCGTCGGTGGCGGTCCAGGTGTACGTGGTGTCCGGGAGTGCCGCCGTGGGCGTGCCGGAGAGTGTGCGCGTGGCGGCGTCGAGGACGAGGCCGGCGGGCGGTTCCGGGGTCAGTGCGTAGGTCAGGGCGCCGTCCCCGCCCGTGGCCGCGGGGAGGACGAGCCGTTCGATGGGGCTGTTTTGCGTGAACGCTTGGTCTTCGACGGCGTCGCCGAAGGCTACGCCGTTCGCCGCTCGTGGCACCACGGCGTCCGATTGGGGCGACGCCGCCCCGTCGCCGTTACCGTTCACCGCGCGCACCCGGAACCGGTAGGTCGTCCCGTTGACGAGGCTGGTGACCGTATGGCGCGTCGTGTCCGCGCCGCTGCCGGGAATCGCGGTCCACGGCCCCCATGCCTTTGCGCCTTCCTGCTGCTGGTATTGCCATTCGGTGATGGGGGCGCCGCCGTCGCCTCCGGAAGTCCAGCCCAGCGTGACCGACGCGTCCCCCGGAGTGACCGTCGGGCGCGAGGGCGCGAATGGCGCCGCATCATCGGAGTCATCGGTATCGTCGAAGTCGTCGGTATTCTCCGTCGTCTTGAAGTTAACCGCGGCAAGGGTCTGCGAGGCGCAATCCGAGGCGCCATACGCCGTGTATGTGTAGCTCGTCACCGCCGTCAATTCCGCAAGGCTCGCCGTGTTGGTGCCCTTGGCCACCGCCGTGCAGGCCGCGCCCTGCTGGCTACCCTGGTACCACCATGCCGCGGCGTAGTTGCTGATCGCGAGCGTCGCCGAGTTCGCCGTGATGTTGCGGACCTCGAGCAACGCGTTGGCCGGTGTCGCGGTCGCCTCGTCGGACCACGCGCCGTCGCCGGTGGCGTTGGTCGCCATCACCCGGACGGTGTATTCGGTGCCGCTCGTGAGGTTCCCGACCAGGGCGGAGGCCGTGGTCGAAGTCGCCTGCCGGGTCGTGTCCCAGTTCTCGGCTCCCGACTTCCATTGGACCTTGTAGCTCGCCGCGCCGGTTTGTGCCCCCCAGTTGAGAGAGATGGACCGGTGCGTTCCGGCGGCCCGCACCCCCGTCACCTTGCCCGGCTTGGTCAGGAACGAGGACGCGGTGGCCAGCGGCGTCGAGCACGAGTTGTCGCCGTATGCCTTGAAGGTATAGGTCGTGCCGGAGCTGAGGTCCGCCGGACTCGCCGTCGTGCCACTCACCGCCGACGAGCATCGTCCGCCCGAGGGCGACGTGTACTTGTAGCGCCAGTTCGGGGAGTAGTTGGCGATGGTCAGCGTCGCGGACTTGGCCTCGACCGCGCCCGGGGTGAGCGTCGGCGCCCGCGGGGTGGCCGCGTCCGACTCGCTCGATGCCTCGCCGAAGCCGGACGCGTTGCGCGCCCGCACCTTGAACTCGTACGCGGAGCCGTCCGTCAGCCCGCCTAGGGTGTGCGCCAGGGTCTTCGACGTGCTGCCGATATCGCTCCAGTTGGTGTCGTAGTTGCCGCTGTCCTTCTTCTTCTTGTACTGCCACTTCGAGAGCGCGGCCGTGCCCGTCACGGAGGACGACACCCGCACCTTGCCGCTGCCTAGATTCACGGTCAGGGTCGGCTTGGCCGCCTGCGATGGCAGCGTCGGCACGGACGCCCCTGCCGCCAGTTCCGTCGAGCAGCTATTGTTGGTGTATGCCTTGAAGATGTAGTCGGTATTCGAGTCGAGGCCGGTCACCGCCTTGGACGACGTGCCGTCGGCCACCGAGACACAGGATCCGTTGCTCGGCGTGGTGTGCTTGTAGTACCAGGCGCCGGAATGGTTGTTGATGGTCAGGGTGAGGCCGGTCGCCGTCACCGCGCTGGTCGCGAGCGACTCGTCCCGGGGCGTGCCGGCGGCGGAGGGGGCCGACTCCGCGCCGAAGCCCGAGGCGTTGCGCGCCCGGACCTTGAACTGGTACGACGCGTCGTTGGTGAGTTGGCCGACCGTGTGCGACAGGCTGGTCGACGTGCTGTTGATGTCGGTCCAGTTCGCGTCCCAGGCGTTGCCGCCCTGCTTCTTCTTGTACTGCCACTTGGTCAGCGATGCGGTGCCCGTCACCGACGACGACACCCGTAGCTTGCGGCTGCCATCATTGCTCAGCGTCGGCTTGGCGGGCTTCGGCGGCTTGGTGGTGTAGGACGCCGCGGCCGCGAGTTCGGTCTGGCAACCGCTGTCGTTGTACGTCTTGAAGACGTAGGCCGTGTTCGAGTCCAACCCCGTTATCGCCTTCGAGGACGTGCCCGCCGACACTGCGGTCGACGAACAGCTCCCGCCGTCGGGCGTCGTGTACTGGTAATACCAGGCGAGGGAGTAGTTGCTGATCGTCAAGGTTATGCCCGTCGCCGTGGCCGTGCCCGCGGACAGCGTCACCGCCCTCGGCGTCGCCGCCGCCGACCCGTTCGACTCCGCGCCGAAGCCCGAGGCGTTGCGCGCCCGGACCTTGAACTTGTACGAGGAGCCGTCCGTCAGTTCGGCGACGGTGTGCGAGAGCGATGTCGAGGTGCTCTCGATGTCCGTCCAGTCCGCGTCGTAGTTACCGCCGTCCTTCTGCTTCTTGTATTGCCACTTGGTCAGCGACGCCGTGCCGCTGACGGAAGAGGCCAGTTGCACCTTGCCGTCGCCCAAGCCCACCGTCAGCGTCGGCGTTGCCGGCTTCGGCGGCTTGGTGACGTGGGAAGCGGCTGTGGCGAGTTCGGTGCCGCACGAACTGTCCTCGTATGCCTTGAAGACGTAGGCCGTGTTCGACTTCAGGCCCGTCACCGCCTTCGAGGACGTGCCTGCCGGCACCGCCGTCGAGTAACAGTTTCCGCCATCGGGCGTCGTGTACTTGTAGTACCACTTGGCCGACCAGTTATCGATCGTCAGCGTCATGCCCGACGCCGTCGCCGTTGCGGGGGTCAGTGTCGCCGCGGTCGCCGTGGCCTTCGACTCCGCCGACGGGTCGCCGTCGCCGGTGTCGTTGTAGGCCGTCACCTTCACCGTGTACTCGGTGGCGTTGGTCAGACTCGTGATCAAGGCCGTGGCGCCCGAAGTCACCGACTTGAGTCGATTACCGGTGTTGTAGTCGTCGTCGCTGCTCGACTTCCACTGCACCTTGTAGCCGTTCAGCGTTCCCGTTTGCGCCGTCCAGGAGATGCTCAGGGACTTGTGCAGTCCGGTGACCGTCACGCCCGACACTTGCCCCGGCTTGGTCAGGAACGCCGAGGCCGTCGCGACCAAGGTCGAACAGTTGTCGTTGCTGTACGCCTTGTAGGTGTGGCTGGTGGCGGTGGCGAGGTCGGCGAGGTCCGCCGTCGTGGTGCCGGCCGCGACCTTCGTGCAGGTCGCCCCGCTCTGGCTGCCCTTGTACCACCAGGCCCCGGCATGGTTGTTGATGGTGAGGGTCGCCGTGTCGTCCTCCACGTCGCTCGCCGTCAGCGTCGCCACGGCGGGCGTCGCCTTGGACTCCGCCGACGGGTCGCCGTCGCCCGTGTTGTTGTAGGCGGTGACGCGGACGGTGTATTCCTTCGCGTTCGTCAACCCCGTGATCGAGGTCGACGTCGCGGTGCCGGGTGTCACGTCCTTCTGGCGGTTGCCGGTGTTGTAGTCGCTGTCGGTGCTCGACTTCCATTGGACCTTGTAGCCGCTTACCGTCCCGCTGTGGGCGGTCCAGGAGACGTCGATCTGCTTGGAGTACGCGGTGAGGGTGACGCCGGCAACCTGTCCGGGTTTCGTGAGGAACGCGGAGGCCGTCGCGACCAATGTCGAGCAGTCGTCGTTGCTGTACGCCTTGTAGGTGTGGCTGGTGGCGGTGGCGAGGCTCGTTAGGCTCGCCCTCTTTGGTGCCGGCGGTGACCTTCGTGCAGGTCGCCCCGCTCTGGCTGCCCTTGTACCACCAGGCGTCGGCATGGTTGGTGATGGTGAGCGTTGCCGTGTCGTCCTCCACGTCGCTGGCGCTCAGCGTTACTGCCGCGGGCGTTGCCTTCGACTCCGCGGATGGCGTGCCGTCGCCCGTGCCGTTGTAGGCGGTGACGCGCACGGTGTACTCCGTGGCGTTCGTCAGGCCAGTAATCGACGCCGTGGTCCCCGAGGTCACCGTCTTCTGGCGGTCGCCGGTGTTGTAGTCGGTGTCGCTGCTCGACTTCCACTGCACCTTGTAGCCCGTCAGGGTTCCGGTCTGCGCCGTCCAGGAAACATCGATCCGTGTCGAGTACGCGGTGAGGGCGACCCCCGACACTTGGCCGGGTTTGGTGAGGAAGGCGGACGCCGCCGCCAGCTCCGTCGAGCAGGTGCTGTTGCCGTAAGCCTTGAAGGTGTAGCTGGTCGCCGTGGCGAGATCGCTCAGATCCACCGTCGTCCCCGACACCGCCGTGGAGGAGCACTGCCCGCCGTTCGGCGACGTGTATTTGTAGTGCCAGTTGCCCGAGTGGTTGTTGATGGTGAGCGTCGCCGTATCGTCTTCCACCTTGGTCGCCGTCAACGTGACGGCTGACGGCGTGGCCTTGGACTCCGCCGAGGGTGTCCCGTCGCCGGTAGTGTTGTAGGCGGTGACGCGCACGGTGTACTCCGTCGCGTTCGTCAGACCCGTGATGGAGGTCGAAGTGCCGGTCACCTCGCTCTGGCGGTCGCCGGTGTTGTAGTCGGTGTCGCTGCTCGACTTCCACTGCACCTTGTAGCCGGTCAGCGTGCCGGTCTGTGCCGTCCAGGAAACATCGATCTTCTGCGAGTACGGCGTGAGGGTGACGCCGGAGACCTGCCCGGGCTTGGTGAGGAAGGCGCTGGCCGTCGCCACCGCGGTCTGGCAGCCGCTGTCGCTGTACGCCTTGAAGGTGTAGCTAGTGGCGGTGGAGAGATCCGACAGGTCTACCGTGTTGCCGCTTACCGCATCTGAGGAACAACTTCCGTTCGACGGCGAGGTGTACTTGTAGTACCAGTTGCCCGAATGACTGGCGATGGTGAGCGTCGCCGTGTCGTCCTCCACGTCGCTCGCCGTCAGCGTTGCCGCCGTGGGTGTCGCCGTGGACTCCGCCGACGGGGTGCCGTCGCCGGTAGTGTTGTAGGCGGTGACGCGGACGGTGTACTCCGTCGCGTTCGTCAGGCCCGTGATCGAGGCCGTGGTGCCCGTCACCTCGTTCTGGCGGTCGCCGGTGTTGTAGTCGCTGTCGCTGCTCGACTTCCACTGCACCTTGTAGCCGGTCACCGTCCCGCTCTGCGCCGTCCAGGAAACGTCGATCTGCGTCGAGTACGCGGTAAGGGTCAGGCCGGACACCTGGCCGGGCTTGGTGAGAAAGGCGCTGGCCGTCGCCAGTTCGGTCGAGCAGGTGCTTTCGTTGTACGCCTTGAAGGTGTAGCTGGTGGCGGTGGAGAGATCCGACAGGTCTACCGTGTTGCCGCTTACCGCATCTGAGGAACAACTTCCGTTCGACGGCGAGGTGTACTTGTAGTACCAGTTGCCCGAATGGTGGGCAATGGTCAGGGTCGCGGTGTCGTCCTCCACTTTGCTCGCGGTCAGCGCCGGGGCCTTCGGGGTCACGGCAACCGACTCGTCGGACGCCGGGCCGCCCCCGACGCTGTTCACGGCGCGGACCTTGAACCTGTGCGGCTTGTTGTTGCTAAGGCTTGTGATCGTGGTGGAGAGCGCATTGTCCGCGCTGCTGGAGATGTCCTTCCAGTCGGTCTCCCAGGCGTTGTCGCCCTCCTTCTTGATGTACTGCCACTTCGTGATCGCCGGGCCGCCGTTGGTCTGGACGGACGACGTCAGCGTGACCTGCGCGTTGCCGGTCGTCGCCGTCGGCTTGGTGGGTTTCGACGGCTTCTTGGTGGCGAAGGTCACGTCGTCGATCTTCTTGTTTTCGGCGCAGCTCCCATCGCGATACGCGGTCCAGGTATAGGACTGCTCCGCCGTCAGACCGGCCAAGTCGACGGTATTCGTTCCGGAAGCAACCGCGACGCAGGACGCCGCGCCCGGCCCGGCGGTCTTCTTGTGCGACCAGGCGATGTCCGCGCCCGCGGTGTTGAGGCGCAGCTGCGCGGTCGTGGCCTTGACGTCGCCGGTGAAGATCCCGTGCGCGGGGGTTGTCTTGAAGTGTACGACGCCGATTGGCTGGCCCGTGGCGCAGCCCGAACCGCGGTAGGCGCGGTAGGTGTACGACGTGTTTTCTTCCAAGTCGGCGAGGCTCACGCTCGTGGTCGTCGTGTTGGTGCAGCTACCGACGCCGGGATGCTCCTTCTTGTACGACCACGGGTTCCCCTGCGACCAATGGTCCAGCTCGAGGTTTGCCGTGGTGTTCGTCTTCGTCGAGAGCCGGAAGTCGAGGGTCGAGAACGACAGTGCGCTGCCGAGTTGGCTGTCCGACGTGCAGTTTTCGTTCGTGGTGTTGTGGGCGGTGTAGGTGTAGGACGCGCCCGCGGTCAGGCTTGCCAGTGCCACCGTGGTGGTGCCGGCCAAGACCGCCGTGCAGCTTCCAGAGCCGCCCTTCCCGCCCTTGTAATACCAAGGGCCCGGGTATCCCGTGAGGCTGAGCGTTGCGGTCGTCTCCGTCCGGTCCCTCACCCCGAACGTGTAGATCTTCGGCGTGGCCGCGTCGGACTCGTCCGACTCGTCGCTCGCGCCGGCGCCGTTCACCGCCTGCACCTTGAACCGGTACGTCGTGCCGTTGACGAGACCTACGACGGTGACGGTCATGGTTTCGGTCTGGGCGCTGTTCGCGACGTCGGTCCAGTCGCTGTCCCAGGTGCCGCCGGTCTTCTTCTTGTACTGCCACTTGGAGATGGGGGAACCGTTGCTCGACGAGACGGATGACGAGACGATGACGTTCCTGTGCCCCGCCACGACCGTCGGCTTCGTGGGCTTCGGCGGCTTGCCCGCGGGCTTGACCGAGGCGGATTCGTCGGACTCCGCCCCCTCGCCGTGGGTGTTCACGCCGCGCACCTTGAAGTTGTAGGTCGTGCCGTTGGTCAGGTTCGATACGGTGTGGCTGGTGACGCTCGCGCAGTTGCTGTCGGGCGGCGTCTCGCAGATGTCCGTCCAGGAGCTGTCCCAGGTCGAGTCGGTCTGCTTGCGGTACTGCCACTTGGTGATCGCAGAGCCGCCGTCGCCGCCCGACGTCCAGCCCACCGTGACCGACTGATCGCCACGGGTGACGGTCACGTTGGTCGGCTTGAACGGCTTGCCCTCGGGAGTGACGGATGCGGACTCGTCGGACTCCGCGCCGTCGCCGAGCGCGTTGACCGCGCGCACCTTGAACTTGTAGGCCGTGCCGTTGGTCAGGCTGGAGACGGTGTGGCTGGCCGTGCTCGGGCAGTCGCTGTCGGACGCCGTCTCGCAGATGTCCGTCCAGGTGCTGTCCCAGGTGCCGCCGTCCTCCTTGAGGTATTGCCACTTGGTGATCGCCGAGCCGCCGTTGCCGCCCGAGGTCCAGCCCAGCGTGACCGAGGCGTCGCCGCCGGAGACGGTCACGCCGGTCGGCTTGGGGGGCTTCGTCGCGGGGGTGACCGATGCGGACGCGTCGGACTCCGCGCCGTCGCCGTGGGTGTTCACGGCGCGGACCTTGAACTTGTAGGCGGTGCCGTTGGTCAGGCTCGACACGGTGTGGCTGGCGACGCTGGGGCAGTTGCTGTCGGACGCCGTCTCGCAGATGTCCGTCCAGGTGCTGTCCCAGGTGCCGCCGTCCTCCTTGAGGTACTGCCACTTGGTGATCGCCGAGCCGCCGTTGCCGCCCGAGGTCCAGCCCAGCGTGACGGAAGCGTCGCCGCGGGAGACGGTCACGTTGGTCGGCTTGGGCGGCTTGGTCGCGGGGGTGACGGCGGCGGATTCGTCGGACTCGGCGCCGTCGCCGTGGGTGTTCACGGCTCGAACCTTGAACTTGTAGGCGGTGCCGTTGTTCAGGCTGGAGACGGAGTGGCTGGTCTTGCTCGGGCAGTTGCTGTCGGTCGACGTCACGCAGATGTCGGTCCAGGTGCTGTCCCAGTCGTCGCCGTCCTTCTTGAGGTACTGCCACTTGGTGATCTCGGCGCCGCCGTTGCCGCCCGAGGTCCAGCCCAGCGTGACGGAGGCGTTGCCGCCGGAAACGGTCACGCTGGTCGGCTTGGGCGGCTTGGTCGCGGGGGTGACGGCGGCGGATTCGTCGGACTCCGCGCCGTCGCCGTGGGTGTTCACGGCTCGAACCTTGAACTTGTAGGCCGTTCCGTTGTTCAGGCTGGAGACGGAGTGGCTGGCCGTGCTCGGGCAGTTGCTGTCGGACGACGTCTCACAGATGTCGGTCCAGGTGCTGTCCCAGTCGTCGCCGTCCTTCTTGAGGTACTGCCACTTGGTGATCTCGGCGCCGCCGTTGCCGCCCGAGGTCCAGCCCAGCGTGACGGAGGCGTTGCCGCCGGAAACGGTCACGCCGGTCGGCTTCGGCGGCTTGCCCGCGGGGGTGACGGAGGCGGATTCGTCGGACTCGGCGCCGTCGCCGTGGGTGTTCACGGCTCGAACCTTGAACTTGTAGGCCGTGCCGTTGTTCAGGCTGGAGACGGAGTGGCTGGCCTTGCTCGGGCAGTTGCTGTCGGACGACGTCACGCAGATGTCGGTCCAGGTGCTGTCCCAGTCGTCGCCGTCCTTCTTGAGGTACTGCCACTTGGTGATCTCGGCGCCGCCGTTGCCGCCCGAGGTCCAGCCCAGCGTGACGGAGGCGTCGCCGCCGGTGACGGTCACGCTGGTCGGCTTGGGCGGCGTGTTCTGCGCCCAGGCCGCTTGGGACAGCGCGAAGCCGACGAACAGGGCGATCTGGACACCCCACCGCGTCACGCCGGCGTCAGCCCAGCGCTGCGGGAAGGTGCGGTTGGCACGGGGTAGCGGCCGGGCTGCCGCGCCGGAGGGGTGGCTTCGCGGTGTCACGGTGTCAGGAAGGCGACCCCGGCGGGCGGTAGGGTCGCCGTCGTCTCGGCTACTTGGGCGACAACTCGCTGGAGGAGCCCCGAACCCCTAAGCGTCGGGCGGGAACATCCGAACATCCGTGCTGCGTGCCGTTCGCACGGCACAACGCCCTCCCTTGCCGACACCTTGGCACTCGCCGGGTCCATTGAAATCGCTCTGTGGCCGCGCCCGCGAGATCCGGGTAATCCCGTGCGGGTGGCGCAAAGTCCACGTTTATGAGTGGCGAATAATCTACTAAATTATGTCGGAAATGTGAATCGGGGGCACGGATCGTGTCTTTGGCGTGCACTGACGGCCCGGCGATACGGGGTCTCAGCGCAGCCGATCAGATGCAGAATGTTGGGGCGTTGTCTTATCGCGTTGACGAGCGTGCGGTCGCCCGTGCGCGAGCCGCGGGCGCGTGCGAGCGGCCGGACCGGGTTCTGTGGGGCTTGCGCGGAGCACGTGCGGTGCCGGGAGGTGGCCCACCGCGCCGCCGTCGGCTCGTCTACCGCGCCGCGAGCTTGAAGTTGTCCCAGGTCACCCGCTTCTCGGGCGTGAACACCATCCAACGTGCGTTTGCGCCCCGTGCCGTCGCCGCGTTGGGAGGCGGATCGTCCACGGCCGGCTGGCCGTGCCCGCCGTTGTACTTGCGCCCGAACTGGACGCGTGCCTCCTCCAGATGCGGGTCCGCGGCCTCGGCCCCGGCATCCTCGAGCACGGTGGCCGTGCCCTGCATCGTGACGGCCTGCAACTCCGGGAAGCGCTCGTTGCGGTCCACGACAATGGAACAGGCCGAGTTGCGCCGCAGGTTCACCACCTTCTGGCCCCGTCCGTACAGGTACACGCGTCCACCGGCCCACGCGAACCACATCGGGGTGAGGTTGATCCGGTCGCCGGGGCCGAGGGTGGCGATGCGGCAGTTCCAGGTCGTTGTCATCAGTTCTTCGACCTCGGCGTCGTCGAGTGCCAGCTTGCGGGAGATCGGCATGCGGTGTGCTCCTCTGTCAGGCCGCGGGCAGCGGGATGGAGGGTTTTCCGTAGAGGCTCAGGCGATGCAGGATCCGCGTGTCCTTCGGGCCCGTGGCGGCGCCGATGGGGGTCGCGCTGTGCATCGTCGTCGGGTTGTCCCAGATCACGAGATCGTCCACGCGATGCTGGTGGCTGGCGAGGAAGGGCGGCCGGAACGCGTGTTCGCACAGGGCGTTCAGAAGTTCGGCGCCGGCGGACGCATCCATGCCCCGGATCCCCTGACTGGTGCCCGTGATCGCGTAGAGGGTCTTCCGTCCCGTCACCGGGTGTCGGCGCACGAGGGGATGGAACACCGTCGTGCGCTCGTCCCATCCCTCCGGGGGAATGGGGGTGTGGTCGCCGGGCCGCACGCTCACGGAAACCCCGTGCCGGTGTTCGACGGTGAGGTCCTCGATGTCCCGTTGGGTCGCCTCCGGCAGGGCGTCGTAGGCCGCCGCGAGGTTGCAGAACCGCGTCTCTCCACCGTCGGCGGGGGCGGCCACCGAGTACAGCATCGTGAACGACGCCTTGACGGGCGTGAAGGACAGGTCGGTGTGCCAATGCGCGGCGCCCCGGCCGTCGCTCAGGGTGTCCACGCCCTCGTTGCTGACGTGCAGAATCTCGGGATGCTCCGCCGTCTCGTCGAAGCGCACCAGACTGCCGCAGCGATGGCCGAAGCGCACGAGGTCTTGGTCATGCATGCCGCCGGTGCGGATGACGGCGAACCGCTGGTCGTAGATCGCCGACAGAATCTCGGCCAGGGCATCGTCCGAACAAGTCTGGAGGGCGACGTCGGAGACCTCGACGCCGAACGGGCCTGGCAAGGGTTCGATCTTCATCCCGGCGCACCCGGCGAGCGCAGAAGATTCTCCGGGTCGCGTCCGCTCACCCAACCTAGGGCCGGACTCGCGCGATAGCCGATGAGTTGCTGTGCCCGCTCGGGCAGGGCGCGCGCCACCTCCGGCGGGATGGCGAAGAACTGGTTCTCCTCCGTCGTGAGCCAATCGGCCATGAAGACGAACGTCACGGACGTGCGGGATTCGTCCCGGCTCGCCGCCAAGCCGTGCAGGGTCTTCCCGGTCCAAAGCGCGGCGGAACCCTTGGGCATCACGGCGCGGGCCACCTCGTGTTCGTGCGCGACGCGCTCCCGGGGCCAGCGATGGCTGCCGGGCACGAGGCGCGTGGCCCCGTTTTCGAGGGTGAAATCCGTGATCGCCCACACGATGGCCAGAGCCCGTTCCGGTGCGTCCGGGTCGTGTTCCAGGAACGGCCGGAAGGTGTCCATCTCGCGGTGCAGGAACTGGTGTGCGTCCCCGGGGCAGACCTGCCGGGCCCCGGAAATGTTGAGCCGATAGTGATGGCAGTTCGGGCCGAGCACGGGATCCCGGGGCTTCAGGTTCTGGTAGTCGTCCAGGGCGGCGTCGAGGCCCTCCTCCCAGGTCCCGGACGGGCGGGACCTTGCCGCCGACGCCGCCATCGGCGCTTGCGGTAGCAGGATCGCGTCCGCCACCTCCAGGAAGGTCTCGTTCAGCAGCAGGTGATGGGCGATCTCGGGGGCGTGTACGAAGAGGTCTCCGAGTCCCCGCGTGGGTGCTCCGAAGAAGCTCTCGCCGCCGGGCTCTTGGGTGCGCAGCACGGGCGTGATTCGTTCGGCGATCATGTCGACGATCTCCGGGGCCACCAGTTCGCGGATGACCGCGGCACCGTCGCGCCGCAACGCGTCGGCGATGTCGGCTGTTGGGTCCGTGGACCGGAATGCCTTGATGGTGGCCTGCATCGGAACCGTGCCTGCAATGCGCGTCTTCGGTCCTACCCCTGGAACAACTCCACGACGCGATCATCCCCGAGCATGCAATGGCCGCGCTCCGGGACGAACGCCACGAGCCGCACGTACTCTTCGGACATGCCCTCGAAGGTGGTGATCAGTTGCTTGCCCCGGGGATTGTCCGGAGCTTGGTCGGAGTAGCGTTGCGCCAGAACGATGGCCAGCTCCTTGGCGCCTTCCTGCGACACCGTCGCCCGGCCCTCGAAGGAGACCCAGCGGTAGAGGTCCTCGTCCATCTCGCTGGAGACGGTGAGGGTGATGCGTGGATCGTTCTGTAGACGCTTGAGCTTCGCCGAGGTCACGCCCGAGAAGAAGCGCACGGTGGTGCCGTCCCAGTCGTACCAGAGCGGTATCGTGCAGGGCGTGCCGTTCGCGCGTAGCGTCGTCACGACGCCGAGACGGGTCCTCTCCTCGAGGAACTCCTTGGCTCCGGGATGCAAGTCGGCCATGGTTCTCCGTGCTCCTGATTTCGGTGATCGTGGCGGCGGCGATTGCAGAACGGCGGGCTTCTGCTGTCCAATGCCGCATCGAGCGCGATTCAGTATGCCAAGTTCGCCATGCCAAGTGTTGTCGAAGAAATCCCCGACGCCCTGCAACCGGCCGCCGAGGCCGCGCTTGCGTGGATCAACGCGGAACGCGATGCGCGGTTTCGGGTGACCGGGCTCGTCGATCCGGAGGCGGCGCTCGACGCGCGGGCCGGGGAACCGATGGAACTCGGCCTCGTGCTCTGCGATGGCGATCTTTGCCTGCGCGAGCAGGTGCGCGTGCGCGCCGCCGGCGACGGCTTCGAGGTCGCCGGTGTGGAGGCGGGTCCGTCATTGATCCCGGCCCATCTCGATCCGCCGGTCGGCGTGCGCCGGGAGTGGCTCGACCAAGCGCTTGAGCGGCACGAGTTCATCGTCCTCCTCTACTACCGCGGGCTGTGGTGACCTCCCTGCCGCTCCGAGTTGCGGAGCTACGTGAAGTCCGGGGTCGTGGCGGCGATTCACGGGGCGGGAGGCGAGGTCTTCGGCCTGACCAGTGAACCGCAGAGCCTCGCCACCGAGGCGGAGGAGGCATGGGAGATCGGGTTCCCGTGCGTGGGCGATCCCCATCACGAGATCAAGGACGGCTGCCGGGAACGGGGCTGGCTGAATCTCTTCTCCAACGAGGACTACGGCCACCTCCGCGCGCGGTCCTGGGCGAGCCATCCGAAGGGCTACTTCCAGCCCGGCGTGCTGGCGGTGGGCCGTGGAGGGCGCGTGCTCTACCGGTGGCGGTGCCGGCCGACCTACAGCAACATGAACGGGGCCGGCCAGCGCCCGACGCCGGAGTACGTGTGGAGGGAGATCCAGTCGCGGCTTGGCGCCGAGGGGCCGGATGCGGCGCTCGATGAGAATCCCGAGTTCCGGCACCGCGATCTTTCCTGGCCGGAGTTTCTCGGCATCCTTCTGGCGCACGGGTGGTTCCTGCGGCCGAAGGCGTTCCCGTTGGCGCGGGAGGGGGACAAACCGTCGGCGCATGCGCCGAAGATGTTCCGGCGCATCCGCCTCTTTGCCGCCGGCTGGCTCGCCGCGTTCTTGGTGCTGCCCGCCGGCTGGGTGGCCGGGGCGCTCGCCGCCTGGGCGTTGGTCGCTTCCTTCGGGATCGTGGAGATTCATCGGCAGTTCCAGCACGTGCCCAAGGGCGAACCGGTCAGCTGAAACCGACAGCGAGTTCGATGCGGCGGTGCGGGATGCCGTGGTCGTACACTTCACGTTGCTGGACTGACGGCGAGACCTGCATGGAACTCTACGACGCAATGCGCACCACCTTCGCGGCCCGGGACTTCACCGGCGAGCCCGTGCCCGACGACGTACTCCACCGCATCCTCGACCATGCCCGGTTCGCCCCGAACGGCGGCAACCGGCAGGGGTGGCATGTCATCGTGGTGCGCGACCCGGCGAAGCGCGCCGCCCTTGGGACATTGATGGAACCGGCGGTCAAGCGCTATCTGGCGGAGATGATGTCCGGCGCCAATCCGTGGAACACGGTGGCGCCGGCCGCGCTCGACCCATCCGTCATCGACGCGACCCCGGTGCCGCCCGGCTTCATCGACCGGCTCGTACACGCGCCCGTGCTGTTGCTCGTCACCGTCGATCTGTCCGTGGTCGCGGCCATGGACCAGCACCTGACGCGCATCGGCGTGGTCCCCGGCGGCTCCATCTATCCGTTCGTGTGGAACATCCTGCTCGCCGCCCGCAACGAGGGCTTGGGCGGCGTGCTCACCACGTTCCTGGTGTCGCAAGAGCCCAAGGTGAAGGCGCTGTTCGGCATCCCGGACAACCATGCCTTGGCGGCGATGCTGCCCATCGGCAAGCCCGTCAAGCAGTTGACGCGGCTCAAGCGCAAGCCGGTGGCGGAGTTCGCCACCGTCGATGCCTTTGACGGGGCGAGCTTCTCGTGAAACCGGGCGCGGGAGACACCATGTCCGACTCGGGTGCGCCGATGGGTGCCGACACGTCCGAGCGAGACGAGTTCCGCGCCTACTGCCGCGAGTGGCTGGCCGGCAACCATCCGGGCCGCCCGCCCGTCCCCCTACCGCTCTCGCAGCTCCTGCTCGATGATCGCAGAGCCGTCGAGTGGCTCCAGGGCTGGCAGAAATCCGCCTACGACGCGGGCCTCGTCGGCTGCGACTACCCGGTGGCCTACGGCGGCGGAGGCCGGACGGACTGCCAGGTCATCGCCAACGAGGAGATGCATGCGGCGAAGACGCCGTATCTCGTGAACATCGTCGGGATGGGGATGGCTGGGCCCACGATCCTCTTCCACGGCAACGAGGACGTGAAGCGCGAACTGCTGCCGCCGCTCCTCTCCGCCGAGCACATCTGGTGCCAGGGGTTCAGCGAGCCGGGGGCGGGTTCGGACCTGGCGAACCAACAGACCTTCGCCCGTCGCGACGGGGACCACTGGATCATCAACGGACACAAGGTGTGGACCTCCCTCGCGCACTTCGCGGACTGGATGATCCTGCTCTGTCGCACGGACAAGGGCGACAAGTACGGCGGCCTCTCGTACTTCGTCGTGCCCATCAAGGCCGCGCTCGGCAACGGCGTGACGGTGCGGCCCCTGATCAAGATGACCGGGGAGACGGGTTTCAACGAGGTGCTGTTCGACGATCTGGTGGTGTCGGACCGGTATCGCCTCGGCGCGGTGGGCGAGGGCTGGAAGGTCGCGATGACCACGCTGACCCACGAGCGCGGCGCGGCGGCACTGGTCAACCCCGCCGCCGGCGGCATGCCCCTCGAGGAAGAGGGCGGCGTGCGAACCTCGAGCGTCGCGTCGCTGATCGAGTTGGCCAGGAGCGAGCCGCGCGGTGTCGGGACGGCAGCCGACGACGCGACCATCCGCGATGAACTGATCCAGTTGCGCATTCGCGAGGAAGCCCAGAGGCAGAGCGCCCGCCGCGGTCGCGTTCCCGCGCTGACGGACCATCCCGCCCGGTTGCCGTTGCAGGCAAAGCTGGTCGGCAGCGAACTCACGCAGGACATCGGGGCGTTGTCTTACCAGATCGAGGGCATGCGGAGCACGCTCCACGTCACGGACGAACGGGCGCCCGCCGGCGGCCTCTATCCGCTGGCCTACATGAACAGCTTCGGCGGCACCATCGCCGCCGGCACGAGCGAGATCCAGCGCAACATCCTGGGCGAGCGTGTGCTCGGCCTGCCGAAGTCGAAGTGAGCGGGCCGTAGGCCATGTCCCAACAGCCCGAAAACTTCGGCTTCGGCGAGGACGAGGCGATGCTGCGCGACGCGGCGCGCAAGTTCTTCGAGGACCACTACACGCCCGACAAGCTGCACGCCCTCGTCGCTTCGGAAAGCGGCCTCGACCGGCCGAACGTGGCGGCCTGGAATCGGGACCACTGGGAGCAACTCGTGGAACTCGGCTGGCCGGCCGTCTGCGTCCCCGAAGACGCGGGCGGGGTCGGGATGCCGCTGGTCGCCGCGGTGGCGCTGGCGGAGGAAGTGGGGAGGGCGGGCTTTTCGTCGCCGCTCCTGGCCACCTTCCAGGCGACGTGCGTCCTGAACGCTTGCGGGACGGAAGCTGCTCGGCAAGCGCTGCGGGACATCGCGGGCGGCACGTCAACGAGCGTTGCGATCACGGATCGACGCGGCGAACTCGGGGATGGCAACACCGACGTGACGTGTGCACGTGGCGTTCTGCATGGCGAGGCGGCGTTCGTGCAGGAAGCGCGGAAGGCGGATCGGTTCGTGGTGCGCGCTCGACATGCGGACGGATGCGGGCTCTACCTCGTGGAAGCCGGCGCCCCGGGGCTAACGATCCGGCCCGACGCCATCGTCGATCTGACGCGCGACCAGGCGACACTGACCTTCGAAGGCGTCGAGGCCGTCGAGGCCGTCCCACCGGGCCAAGGCGATGCAGCCATCGCGCAGGCGTTGCCGGCCATGCTCTGCATCGCGTCCGCGGACATGGTGGGCGCCGGTGAGTGGCTGCTCCAGACCACCGCGGAGTACGCCCGGACGCGCACCCAGTTCGACCGCCCCCTCGGCTTCTTCCAGGCCATCAAGCATCCGTTGGTCAACTGCATGCTGGACATCGATGCCGCCAAGTCGCTCACCTACAACGCGGCGTGCGCGGTGGATCACGAGCCGGAGCGGTCGCTGGCCTTCGCACGCATGGCGAAGGCCGCCGCGAGCGACATGGCCGCCGCCACCGCGAGCCGCGCCGTGCAGTTCCACGGCGGCATCGGCTTCACGTGGGAGTGCCACGTACACCTCTTCTTCAAGCGCCAGATGCACGGCCAGGTGCTGCTCGGCGATGCGAGGCACCACCGCGCCTTGTTGGCGGACGGGATCATTGGGGAGCGGCGCGGGGAGGCTGCCTAGCCCGCATTTCTCACCACGGGCCGTGATGATCGCCGAGGATTTTCGCCCCGTGCGCGTGCTCGCGACCGAAAGCCTAGTGGGGCCTAAGTTTGAGGGAGCACGTGCGCGCACGGGGCGAAAAGACCGGCGAGGGCGCGGCGAGCGCTCCGCATCCGGCTGCCGATGCTTGAGATCGACGAAAAACCCGAATGGACCAAGGACTTGCGGTCCATGCATAAGCGACTTGGTGAGAAATGCGGGCTAGGGCGGTTGGTGTCTTGGTGCGGTGGGCGACGGAGCGGTCCGTGGCAGGCGTATAGTACGAACGGGAGGGCCGTGCCATGAATCGACGCAATCTGGTCGGATCCGCGATGGCCGCGGGCGTCCTCGCCGGCGCGGGTTCGGTTGCCGTGGCGGGGAAACTCCCCAAGACGCCGCGGGACTACACCGGACCCTTCTATCCCCGCAACCCACGCAACCGCACCAGCGACCTGATCGTCGGCGTCCCGCGTTTCGATGTCCTTCAATGGGGCGGCCGGGTGCTGACGCCGCATGGCGACCCCCATGCCGGGGTGGTGGTGGATATCTGGCACGCGGACCCGAAGGGGCGCTACAAGCATCCTCGCGACCGAGAGCAGGATCGGCTGCTTGAGGAATTCCTCTACTGCGGGGAAGCGGTCACGGACGGCACGGGCCGGTTCTCCTTCCGCACCTACGTGCCGGGGAGCTATGCCGTGCGGCCGGCCGAGCACGTGCACTACAAGGTCTGGTCGGACGGGGAGGAACTGCTCACCAGCCAGCTCTACTTCGCGGAACTCGGTGGCCCCGGCCGCTTCGCACGCTCCGGGGAGGCGGCGGCGCTACAGACGGCGAGCCTTGCGCCTGCGGAACCCGGGCGCGTCCGCGCGGAGTTCGATATCGTCGTGTAGCGGTCCGGAGCGGCTACAAGGCGTCTTCGGGAGCAGTCTCCACGTCCGGCACCTTTGCCAGCGCCGCGTTGTAGTGGTCGCGATCGGCTCGTTTCGCCCGCCCGGCCAGATACTCCTCCGTCGACAGCGCCGCCACTTTCTCCGCGACCGCGCTCGCGATCAACTGGTTGATGGACACGCCGTCCCGCTTCGCCAGGATCCCGATCTGATTGTGCAGCGAGTTGGGCAGTCGCAGACTGAGTGTGCTCATCTTCGCTCTCCGATTTCGGTCAGTAGGATAGAACGAGACGAGGTGTCGTCGGCGGTTTGGTTGGACGATTTCCGTCGTTGACCTCGCGGCGGAGCATCCTGCCTAATGCGCGCCTCCGCCCCGGGGTGGGAGTTCCCCCACATGCTACGCGCCACGAGCCGTTTCGCCATCGCGCTCGCCGCGGTCGTGTTCGCGACCACGGCCGCGGCGAGCGACGAGGAACACGGGCAGGCCCGCGACTCGGACCACGCCCACGATTCGGAGCACGCCCATGAAGCGGGGCACGCCCACGAAACCGAGCACGCCCACGAGGCGGAACACGCGGATCACTCGGACCATGCCCACAGCGGATTCATAGAGACCGTCACGGTCATCGGCACGGCCATCAAGGGCACGCCGATCGACTCGCCCTTCGCCGTCACCTCGATGAACCGGGATGGCCTGGATGCCCGGGGCGCGCCGACCTGGCCGGACTTCTTCAAGGGGCTCGGTGCCAGCCGGGGCGTCTTGGGCGAGCGGTCGAGTGCGTTCAATTCGAAGCAGTTCAATACCGTCGCGAGCAGCGTCGGCAACGTGAATCTGCGCGGTCTGGGGGCCTCGCGCACGTTGGTGCTGTTCAATGGCCGGCGGCAGGTCTATCTGCCGGCGCGCCTGATCGGGGGACGCTTCGTGGACGTCAACGTGCTGCCGCGCATCGCGGTCGAGCGGGTCGAAGTGTTGAAGGAGGGCGCGTCCGCCATCTATGGCTCGGACGCCCTCGCCGGCGTGGTGAACTTCGCGACGCGCCGAAACTTCGAGGGCCTCGACGTGTCGGTGGACCACGAGGCCATCGAGGACGCGGGCAATAGCCAAGCGGGCATCATCTGGGGCCGGGAGTTCGCCGCCGGCCACTTGGTGGCGAGCTACGAGCACGAGCGCTTCCGCAAGTTGCCGGAACGCGAACGGCCGTACACGCTGGCGGATTGGCGGCCCGGTCAGCGGGGTGGCTGGTCGTCGTTCGGCAATCCCGGCGCGTATCTGGTGCGCGACGCCGAACGGCGCGTGACGGACGTGGTGGTGGATCCCTCGTGCGAGGCGTTCGGGGGCTTCGTCGAGCCGTTCACCTGCCGCTACCGGTACCAATCGTTCTTCAACCTGATCGAGGATACGGAGTTCGACCGTCTGTTCACCGAACTGAACGGTCAGTGGGGAGCGGCGGGCGAATACCACCTGGAGGCGCTGTGGTCCCGCGCCCGCTCGCCGGAGGTGCGCGCTTCGCCGTCGTATCCCTTCGTCACCCTGCTGGGCACGGACGTGCTGGAAGTGGCGCCGAATCATCCCGGCCGCGTGGCCTTCTGCGAGGATTTCGGCGGCGACATCGAGCGCTGCGCCGGGGACGACGTTTGGTACTTCCGGGGGCGGACCATCGGCAATGCCGGCCCCCCGACCGAGGTCGAGCGCGAGTCCGAGACCTTCCGCTTGGCGGGGTCCCTGGGCGGGCTGGTGACCTTCCTGAACCGGACGCACGACTACGACCTGGGCGTGTCGTGGTCGCGAAGCCGAGGCATCATGACCGATCCGGGGAGCTATACGGAGCGGCTATTCCTCGCCTTTCGGGGCTACGGCGGCCCGGACTGTGGCGTCGGCGTCATCGCCGATGCGGCGTCGCCGGCCAAGATGCGGCTCGATCCGGACGACTTGGCGGGGCGTACTCCGGGCGCGGGCGATTGTGAGTACTTCAACCCCTTCAGCAACGCGTTGCGGCGTTCGGCCCAATACGGCGCGCGGTTCGTCGGGGAGGACAACCCCAACCATCGGACCGAACTCGCGAACAGCGAAGCACTCAAGGGGTGGCTCGGCAACGTCCTCGAGAACCGCAGCGAGTCCGAGTTGTTCGTGTTCGACGCGACGATCAGCGGCGACGTGTTCCCGGACCGATTGAGTTACGCCCTCGGCTACCAGTTCCGCCGCTTCGACGCGAACGCGCGGCCGACCGACGAAAGCAACTTCGAGGTGCATCCCTGTCAGGTGCGCTTCGACCAGGGCTGCGCCGAACGCGACCGGTTCGGGCCCTATGCGTTCAACACCACCTACGATCCGTATGACGTGGACCAGACCGTGCACCGGGTGTTCGTGGAAGCCGCCCTGGCCTGGGGTCACGACGTACACATGCAGATCGCGGCGAACTACGAGAACTACGACGTGGAGAGCAGTTTCGACCCCCGCATCGCCGTGCACTGGCATCTCAACGAGGCCTTCGCCCTGCGGGCTTCCGCGCAGACCACCTACCGGGCGCCGTCGGCGGACGAACTGAACGAAGACAAACTCACCACCCTCGAATTCGTGGCGCAAACCGGCACGTACATACCGTTGGACCGGACCGGCGGCGACTACCTGGAGCCGGAGCACGCGTTCACCTACAACGTGGGTGCGATCCTGCTGATCGACGATGCGGTCGAAGCGACGCTGGACTATTGGTACTACCGATTCGAGGACGCGATCGACAGCGCACCCCACGGCTCGCTCGTCAATCTGTACGACGCGCCGGCGACGCGGCATCTGGTCGCGTCCCGCATCATTTGCCCGGCGGGCCGCGCGGACCGGATTGCCGCCGCCGGCGGAACCCCGTGTGCCCCCGGCAACATCGCGCGGGTGGAGGCACCGTTGGTCAACTGGCCGGGCATCCGCTCGTCCGGGATCGACGTGCACCTCAGTAGCCACATTCCCTTTGGCGGGGGCGAACTCATTCCGGAGCTCGAGGCGAGCTACACCATCGACTATGACGTCGCGGCGCTCACCGAGGGCGGGCTAGAGCTGGAACCGAAGCGGAAAGCGGCCGGCCGGCTGAACTTCGGGCATCCGCTGGCGCCTTCGATGCCGCAACTGAAGGTGCGGCTCTCCGCGACCTGGCTACGCGGCGGCTATGCGCTGTCGAGCCACCTCGGCTATCTCTCCTCCTACAAGGACGAAATCCCGAACACGACCGTGCCGCGCATCGATAGTTTCCTCACGTGGGACATGACCCTGCAGTGGGAGCCCCCGGTGCGCGGGCTGCACGTAAGCTTGTCGGCGTTGAACATTGCCGACGCGGAGGCGCCGGCGGCGAACCTGGAGCAGGGGATGGATGGGTTCACGCACACGGCCAAGGGCCGGAGGTTTCGATTGGGGCTGACGTGGTCCTTGGGTGGGTGAGCGCCGGCCGTCAATCCGGCGGTAGCAGGCACGAGTGGATGGACTCGTCGCCGTCGATCTCCCGCGCCAGGGTCCGAATCGCGAGGGCCGCGTCCTCCAGCGCGAAGTCGTGGGTGTGCATGTCCGCCACGGGCACCGTGCCGGATTCGATCAGGCGGATGGCGTTGCGGTAGCCGGACGAGGTCACGCCGATGGCGCCCCGGATGTTGATCTCCTTCAGCACGATCAGGTCGGACACGAAGTCGTCCACGGCCTTGAAGCCCTTCATGCCGGCGAGCACGACGGTGCCGCCCGGGCGCACCATGGAGAGGGCGTCCGTGATCGGCTTCGTGGCGTAGGCGCTGACGTCGAGGACCACGTCGGCACCGCGTCCGTTCGTGAGCTCGTTCACGCGGCGCACGGCATCCTCGTTGTCCACGTCGATGGTGTGGTCGGCGCCGAAGGAGCGGGCGAGGGCGAGCTTGCGGGCATCCGCCTCCAGCCCCGTTACGATGATTGTTCCGGCACCGACCGCGCGGCACGCGATGACGCTCGCGAGGCCGCGCTGCCCGGGCCCCAGGATCACGACGGTGTCTCCGGGCTGTGTGTCCGGCATCTCCACCGCCCACCGGAAGCCCGCGCCGAGCGGATTGAAGATCACGCCGATCTCCGGCGGCAGGGCGGGATCGACCTTGTGCAGGATCGAGTTGGGGTGCAGGTACATGTATTGGGCGTAACCGCCCCAGAGGCCGGGTTCCTCGGTCAACGGAATGAACGAGTAGATGCGGCGGGTGTCGCATAGGTGGTAGTGCCCGGAGAGGCACGGGTCGCAGTGGCGGCACGAGAGCATCGTCTCCACCGCCACCCGGTCGCCGACATCCACGCCCCAGCGGGCGGCGGCGCGATCCCCGATCTTCGCGATGCGGCCGAGGGGTTCGTGCCCGGGGATGACGGGCATCGGGGTGCGCAGCACGCCTTCGAACTGCTCGTAGTCGCTGCCGCAGATGCCGCACGCCTCGAGGCGCAGGATCGCGCCGTCGTCGTCGATGTCCGGGATTGGAATGTCCCGGGGTTCGAGCACCCGCGGCGCGGTCTGCACCATGGCGAAGGACGCCTTGGGCAGGGTCATGGCGCGTGGCCCAGCGGGTCGGCGGAGGTGCCCCTACAGCTTCGACCGAATCGTTGCCTCGCCGAACTTACGCATGTCGACCATGCTGCCGGGCTTGGCCGTGCCGAAGAAGAGATTGGCGCCCAACAGTCCTCGCATGGCCTCCGGGGCCGAAGCCATGTACTCCTCGTCCTCGAGCAGGTACGTGTAGTCGTCGATGGGCTGGGTGTAGAGCCGCTGGTAGGTGGCGTGGAGCACCGTGCGCGTGCCGTCGACGCGCCGCACGCCGGCGCCGTGCCAGACGGACCCATTCCAGACCGCCACGCCGCCCTTCTCAACCTTGATCGGGACGGTCTCCGAGCGGACTTCCTCGGGTGTGGGGTGGCGCCGTTTGACACCCGAGCCCGGGACGACGCGCGTCGCGCCCCCTTCGTCCGTCATGCCCTCGCAGGGAATGCAGAACGTGATGACGCAGTTGTGCTCCGGGAACGGGGCCGGCAGCCAGTTCTGGTCCGCGTGGACGCCCGGGAGGTCGGCATCGCTCTTGAACATGATGGAACCCGCGAACTGGCTCGCGCGCAGCCCGTTGCCCACGCTCACTTCCGCGAACGCGAGGATCTTGGGATTGGTGGCGATGCGGTCGACGGCGGGATGGCGACCGAGCAGGAACGGTGCCGACCGCATGCCCACGCCGGGGACCGGCGGGGCTTCGGCGAGGCCGTGGATGGCTTCCCGTAGCTCGTCCATCTCCTCCGCCGGTGCCACGTTCTCAATGACGGCGTAGCCGTGCTCGCAGAAGTGCGCGAGGGAGTCGGCGAGGCCGAGTTCATCGATCCGCGCCTGAAGGTGATCGGCCACGTCGTCCGGCCCGAGCAAACCCTTGCTCTTCTCCACGCTGTCGAGGAGGGGCTTCAGGTGCTCCGTTTCCCCCTCGAGGAAACGCCTGGCCCTCTCGGTGACCAGCTTGTCTTCGGTGATCTCGGCTGCTTCGCTCATGTTCGTCCTCCGCGTGAACCCCCGAAATATACCGCACTCTAGCGCCGTGCGACCGTCGCCTACCCCAGGCGCCCGCGCCGTGCTACGGCGCAAATCGTGGGTTTCAGGGCTGTCCGGGATAGCTCCCGCGATCCCCGGCGCCGCGCCGACCTTCGCCGAGGCCTGCGAGACCGTCATCGCCATCCACGCCGGCGGCTGGAAGCCCGGTGGCAGGAACGAGGCGAACTGGCGCGCGAAGATGCGCGACTACGTGTTCCCCAGGCTGTCCGACGGGCCCGTCGACGCCGTCTCCATGGCGGACGTCATGGCCGTGCTGCTGCCCATCTGGACCACCAAGACGGAGACCGCCGCGTGCGTCAGGCAGCGCGTGGGCGCGGTGATGAAGTAGGCGGTCGCGCAGGGCCATCGGCGCGCGGAGGCTGCGCGGTCCGGCGGAAGCTCATGCCCGACGCTGTGGGACGCGACTGTCAAGTCCGTCCCACAGAATCGGGGCGAGCTGAGAACGTGGACAGCGGCCTGCGTGCTCTTTCGAGCAGGTGGCGCAAAGTAGTGCCAGATGGGATGGTGGAGGGATTCGGTCGGCGGGCGTGGACTCGGAGCATGTCGCGGCGATTGTCACGTTCCCCCGCGTTCCCCGTTCCCAACTCTGTTGTGGATCGGCATGTGCCGTTGACGTATCGTGTCGAGTTGCGCCTACGGACTCCCGGAGCGAGCTGGCGGATCACTGAGCGGAGGGCAGGAAATACTGTGAGAACTTCCAGGTACGACGGGGAAGAGCAACTTCCGCGTGCTGGGGAAGTGCGTGGCGACCGGCGAGAGAACGAGCGAGCTGATGGAACTGCCCTGTCGGCTGACGAAGTAGCGGGTGTAGGTGCCGGAGCGGTCGGATCGGCGGCCTCGGCTCCAGCGCAAAAGGCGGGGCGGCGATAAATCACGTCAGCAAGGTGCTGCGCGGCAACGTCGTGACGGCGATCGCGACGACGGCAGTCCTGTCATCGGTGGATTTCGTTCGGATGTTCAACGGACGGATGTCCGGCGCGCAGCTCTTCAAGAACGTCACCGTTACGGCTTCGGGCGTGGCGGGCGGCACCGCTGGCTGGGTCGGAGGTGCGGCTGCGGGCGCGGCCATTGGATCGGCTGCTCCTGGGCCGGGAACCGCTATCGGAGCATTCGTCGGCGGCTTGCTCGGATCGCTGGGTATCGGCACGGCGGCGTCGAAGACTGCGCTGGTCGTCCTTGGCCGATTCATCGAAGACGATGCGAAGGAAATGTTGGCGATAGTCGAAGAGGTATTTGGCGGGTTGTGCGTCGAGTACTTGTTGACCAGAGAGGAAGCGGAGGCGGTCCTTGAGGATTTCCAGACGCTGGATTTGCCCGACATGTTGAGAGACATGTACGCGGCCGATGATCGGCGTGGCTTCGCGCGTGGTGTGCTTGAGCCGCTTGTCCAAGAGCGCGGGCAGGCGAGGATGTGTGTCGTGTTACCGTCGAGCGAAGACTTGTCGAGGGGGACTGGTCGGGTGCTAGAAGAGTTCTTGGGCGAAGCCACGTAAGTCCGTGACCTGCGGGAGGGCGTAGCCACCTCACGTCTGCCGAAGCAACTGGGCGATTGACGACGCCGAGCGCATTGGAATTCGCCGGGAGGAGCATAGTTGAACTTCCAAGACGCAATCGTTGAACCGCACGACCTGACTACCGATCGTCTTGCGGCGTTCTGCGAGTACGTTGGGATGGCCGTAGACGACGACACGATCAGGACGCTACCGCTCTCGGGCATCGTGAGCGTCGCGGGGAGCAGGAACAGCCTTAGCCCACTCGAACCTCTCCGCTCTCGCGTGGGTGTCTATGCCTTCCAACTCGGAGACTGCGTAATCTATGTTGGGAAGAGTGGAACGGATACAAGCGATCGGGATCTGCGGGATCGGATATCTCAGCACTTGCGTGAGCACGACACCGGCGGGACGTTGCGGATTAACTGGTTCAGAAGGCATGGGTGCGACTTCGCGGCCTTCAAACAGGAGATTGCTGAATGTGCGCTCTGGACGATCTCGTTCCCTCAAGGTGAGGACACGCAAAAGCTCGCGCGATTGGAGCACTTGCTCATCGGCGCAATTGGCCCCCGATACTGCAATGTACCTGCTCCTTCATGTCCTACGGGCTAGTTGGCGAGAGGCGCGTTAGACAAGGCGGCCTCAACGCTCCTGCGTTCAAACGCAGGCTCGTTCAGCCGGGGTGGCCGAGGTAGTCGGCCCACTGCTGCATGAGGGTCCTGCGGCGCTCGAACAGGCCGCTGCGGCGGCAGGCGGCCTGGACGCGGTCGTTGTTGACGTGCGCCAGGGCGAGCTCGCAGACCTCGCGCGTCGCGTCGGTGCACTCGGCGGCCCAGTCGCGGAAGCTGGAGCGGAAGCCGTGCGGCACGGCGTCGATCCCGAGCGCCTTCATCATCCGCCCCATCGGATGGTGGCCCTGCGGCCGGCCCCGCTCCGACGGGAACACGAGGTTGGCCGCCCGGGGCAGTTCCCGGTGCGCCTCGTCGAGTACGGCGAGATCCCGCCGGACAGGCGGCACGCGGTGCTCGCGGGCGGCCTTCATGCGCCCGGCGCCGATGGTCCACACCGCGGCGTCGGGGTCGATCTCGTCCCACGTCGCGCCGCGCACCTCGGCCGAGCGGGTCGCGGTGAGCACCAGGAACTCGAACGAGAGCACCGTGCCGCAGTACGCGCCCGAGCGCCGCGCGATCGCGACCGCCGCGCCCACCCGCGCGTGCGGCAGCGCCCCTCTGTGGACAACTTGTGCGTTGTTGTTCGGCAGCATGGCGGAGATCGGGTCGCCGGCGGGTTGTCGGGCACGTCTTTGCCACGCGCTCCGGCCACACGCCGCCATCGTCCCGGCCGCCTCCCGCGTCCCGTCACGCCCCCACGCTGGGTAAGGGTCCTTCGGACCCCCGACCCAGCGCCCAACGCGCGCCGGACGCGGCGTGCTTAAGCCCCGCGCGGGTCCTGTGCGGTGCGCCAGCTACCTGCCCTCCGTCGAGGGCGGCAAGGGCGCCCCAAGGCCGGACATGGTCCCCCCGCCATGCAAAATAACGGGTGCGGCAACCAGCGGCGGCCGCCGCAACGTGCGCGAGAGTGCCTTGGTTTTGAAAAGCGCGGGCCAAACATCGAACGGGGCCACCCTCCGCGCTGCCGGGCGCGTGGTCTGGCACCATGGCGCGTTCCCCTCGCCGAATGCCACCGTCCGCCTCCGGGCGCACCCGGTTCGACGACGCCGCGTCACCGGCAGGGCCGCAGCGCCGGCGGAGGACCCGCGCAGCGGGTTGACCCGTTGACGGCGGTGGCGCTCCCGGCGCCGGCATCGCATGGTCCGCTGGGTGGCGACGATAAGCGTTCGGGCGAGGCGGTATGTGGCAGGTGGTTCCGACACCCCCGGATCCCACTGACGTGGCCACCCAGGACGTTCTGCAGCGGGATGCCGGTCAATGCGTGAGACGTGCGGGCACGACTGACAACACCGCTACATCGAAGTTGACCCGGTTTAGTGGACACCCCGACACTTGGGGAAGGAGGTGTTCACGATGGCTAGGCGATATGCGCCGGAGTACCGGCGGCAGGTGGTGGAGTTGGTTCGCACGGGCCGGGGGGCGGAGGAGTTGTCGCGGGAGTTCGGCTGCTCCGCGCAGGCGATCCGCAACTGCGTGCGCCGGGCGGACGTCGACGAGGGTCGCCGGGCGGTATTCGACCTCGTCGAGGCGTTCGACAACCGCAAGCGCCGTCACTCGGCCCTTGGCTATCTCAGTCCGGCGGCGTTCGAGCGGAGCCGCGGGCCGGGAGGCGGCGTGACGCTCTCCCGCAAGCTCCCGTCGGCCGAGCCGAGGTTGGCGGACCGCACGCCGCCCGCCCGCCTTAAGCGGGTGACGCGCACCGGGCGTCGTCGGCCGGTTCCGAACCGACCGATCACGCCCGATTCACGGGGCAGCCGCCCCAACAAGTAAACTGTCCACTAAACCGGGGCAGGTCCATTGTGAAGTTGCTAGGGTTCGGTCGTACTCATCTGAATCTGATGGAGGTGCTTCGTGGACATCTTTGAAGCTATAAGGGACGGACACGCTCTGACCTGCGAGGGTCTTGCAGCCTTCTGTGCTTACGTCGATCTGGAGGTCGGCGACCATACAATCAGCTCCTTGTTGGTCAAAGAACTTGTAAACGTGGGCGGAGAGAACACTCTGGCCGGGCTAGACCACGTTCGTTGCCGTATTGGCGTCTACGCCTTTCAACTAGACGGCAGCGTGATCTATGTGGGGGAGTGCGGGACGAAGAGTCGAGGTGGGGATCAGGACTTGAAGAAACGCATAGGGCAGCACCTCGCTGAAAGTTCCGGCGGGACGTTGCGGAAGAACTGGTTTAAGGCGAACGGCTGCAACTTGCAAGAGTACAAGGCAGAGATCGCCCAATGTCGCCTGTGGATTGCCTCGTTCCATCGAGGTGAGGACACTCAGAAGATCGCCCGCTTGGAGCACCTGCTCATTGGAATACTCGGCCCCAAGTATTGCGACACCCGGACGGTCGAACGCAACCGCCGAGTTCAGACAACCTAGTGTGCCGTGCTCTGGACGCCCTTGAAGCGGTGCCGATGCTGCGCTCCACTGCGTCGTTTGGCGCGATGCCGGTCAGATTCGCATACGGCGTGACCGGGACGACCGATCGGATACTCGAAAACGCGCTCCGCCGCGGTACTTCCGTTCGGGTCGCCAAACCGGTAATCGGACCCGTACGCGGTTCTGGACAAGCCGGGAAAAATGGCTTAAATCAGAATGTTGATGGAAACGTTCCGTTGGGTCCAACGGCGGGGCCTTGCATGGAATAGGCTGTGACGGAGCGCAGCGACTGGGACCGCGTGTTCCATGGGCGATCGGCGTGGCTGGGCCGGAGGCGGAGCCGGCGCGCAGCGATAGCGGACCGACAAAGCGCCGGACCGGCTTTAGGGCGCTTGCATGGAATAGGCTGTGACGGAGCGCAGCGACTGGGACCGCGTGTTCCATGGGCGATCGGCGTGGCTGGGCCGGAGGCGGAGCCGGCGCGCAGCGATAGCGGACCGACAAAGCGCCGGACCGGCTTTAGGGCGCTCCTAGGGTACGATCCCCTTTCCGGCGTGGACCTCTCGTGGATGGAAGACCAGACGGACGGTGCCCCGTTTCGTTCCGACATCTACCCGCAGCTACGCTGAATCTTCAGGAGGAAACGGTATGAACGCCGAAGCCCAAGCGCCAGCGACCGCCAACCCGATGCTCGGCCCGACCGGCCCTCCCTGGGAGATCTCGGCGGAACTCCTGCCGGCGGTGGAGGAACTCGGGATGGTCGAGAACTGTCGGCAGCTCGCCGAAGAGGGCTGGACGATCATCGAGAACGCTGCCGATCCGGACTTCTTCGCGCGCCTGCGCGGGACGATCCTGGACAGCGAAGGCCAGTACCGCCTGCTCCGGCACGAGCCGATCTTTGCCGAAGCGGCCATCAATCCGAAGGTGATGGCCCTGGCGGAGTTCTCGGTGGGCCGCGGCTGCCTGCTCGGCAGCCTCATCTCCTCGATCCGCTCGAAGGGCGATGCTCAGGCCTCCGTCCACTCCGACCAAGCGTTCTTCCCGAGCCCCTTTCCGCAGCACAACATGATGCTGACGGCGTGTTGGGCGTGCGACGACTTCACGCGGGAAGGTGGTGCCACCCTCGTGATCCCGGGCACGCACCGCCACCTGCGTCCGCCGACGGAGGAGGAGTCCGCTGCGGCGGCGGGCGCGATTGCGGCGGAGTGCCCGGCAGGCTCCATCGCGGTCTGGGACGGGCGAGTGTGGCATGGCAACTGGCCGCGCACCCTCGACGGCCAGCGCGTCGTGCTACACGCCACGTACTATCGGTTGCTGATGCGGCCGGCGGACGACTACTCGGACATCGCGGATGCGCTCATTGAACGGCATGGACCGCGGATGTCGCAACTTCTTGGCGAGGACGACTTCCTCTACAAGAAGCATTTCGACTATGTGGGGGACTACGAGACGTTTGCGCGGACGTTGGAGAACGCGCGGAGTTGAGTTGCGCGTCGCCGGGTAGCGGACCGGAGCGTCTCGCCGTTAGCCGGCCGGCACGGATTGATCCGGAGCCTCCAACTTACCGAGCTCCCACACCTGGTCGACGAGCTTCGGGGAAACTCCAGTTCCCTGCGCGTCCTTGCGCAAGGCGCGCATCAACGCAGTCGGGTCTGCGAAAGCCCTGATCTTCTCGCCTCGATGCGTATAGGTCGCCTTCGGGCGCTTCTCCTGTTCGCTGCCGAAAACGAGGCATCCGGTCACCGGAGTTTCTGGTGCCCATTCCCGGACGGCTTGGACGTTGCTCGCGATGCGGCGTAAAACCTCACGGAACTCCGACTTGGGAACGCGTCCGTACTTCGTTTCGATCACCCAAAGCCCACGCGGCGTCGCGACTAGGTGGTCGATGTCGCCGACCCGGGCGATCTCCTGCACACCGTGCGCCACCGCGCACGACTCTCGGGTCAGCGCGAACTCGATCGCTTGGCCGATGGTCTTCTCGGCGTGCGTGCCCTTTTCCATGTCTGACAGTCGCCAGCCGCGCTTGTCTCTGTACAACTTGTAGAACGCAGCCGCGAGGAATCCCGCCGCCGGCAGCCATACGATCCAGTCCACCCACGACGGCCCTATCGATGTACCGTGCATCAACCAGAGCACCAAGCCCCCGCTACAGAGCCAAGCCAATCCCAGCGCCGCCAGTAGCACGGCGAGGAACGCTCGCTCAAGAAGCCGTTTTTCGAGCCACTCGCCTGGATCGCGTCTCACACTACCTCCTTCACATGTCCACCTTCCGGCCGTCGCCGATTCCTGCTACCAAGTATCCACCCAACTCAGCTTCTTGCCTTCCCGGGGAATCGCGGGTGGTGCCGAATCCAGTCCCATCGCCACCCAGCGGCGGGTCATGGCCGGGTCGATCACGTCGTCCACCTCGAACACGGTGCCGGCGTTGAGGGCTCGTGACCAGGCGTAGGCTTCCGCGACGAGTTCGTCGTAGCGCGCCTTGCGTTGCGGGATGTCCGTGATCGCTTCGAGTTCGCGGCGGCGGCCGAGCTTGATCGAGCCTTCGAGTCCCATCCCGGCGAACTCGCCGGTGGGCCAGGAGATGGCGAAGGAGGTTTCGTCGAAGCTACCGGTCGCCATCGCAAGGGCGCCGAGTCCGTACGCCTTGCGCAGCACGACCACGAAGTAGGGGACGGTCAGGTTGGCACCGGCGACGTACATGCGCCCGCAGTGGCGGATCAGCGCGGCCTTCTCCGCTTCCGGGCCGACCATGTTGCCGGGACAGTCGATGAGCGACAGGATGGGGATGTCGAAGGCGTCGCAGAGCTGCATGAACCGGGACGCCTTGTCCGCGGCGTCGGCGTCGATGGCGCCGCCGGTGGGGGAGTTGGAGTTGTTCGCGATGACGCCGACGGGGCGTCCTTCAATGCGGATGAACGCCGTCACCATGGCGAGGCCGAACTTCGGGCGCAGTTCCAGCATGGAACCTACGTCGCCCAGGGTCTCGACCACCTGCCGGAGGTCGTAGACGGCGCGCCGGTTCTCGGGGACGATGTGCCGCAGGATGCGCTGGTCGTGCTCCTCCCACGCGCCGACCGGGCCTTGGAAGAAGGAGAGGTAGTGCCTGGCCGCTGCGGTTGCCGCCGCCTCGTCCTTCGTGACGATGTCGATGACGCCGTTCGGCTCCTGGATGCTGACCGGACCCACCTCGCCCGGCGCGTAGACGCCGAGTCCGCCGCCCTCGATCACGGCCGGCCCGCCCACGCCCAGGCTTGAGTCCTCGGTCGCGATGATCACGTCGCAGGCACCGAGCAGGACGACGTTGCCGGCGAAGCAGTAGCCGGAACTGACCCCGACGATCGGCACCAGGCCGGACAGCTTGCCGAGCTCGCGCCAGGTGCGGGTCTGGAGTCCGCCGACCGACCCCATCGAGCGATTGCCACCGCTGCGCGGGCCGTTCTGCGTCCGCCCGCCGCCGCCCTCCGTGTACAGGACGACCGGCAGCCGGTGCTTCTTCGCGACCCCGAACATGCGGTCCTGCTTCTGGTGGTTCTTGTGGCCCTGGGTGCCCGCCAGCACGCTGTAGTCGTAGGACATCGCGATGCAGCGGGCGTTCTCCCGGCCTACGAGATCGCCGTTCACCCGGCCAACGCCCATCACCATGGCGTCGGCCGCGGTCCTGATGATGCGTTCCTCGAGCTGCTCCGGCGTATCGTCGCGATAGCGCGTCGCGGTCACCAGCGGGCCGTACTCGAAGAATGAGCCGGGGTCGCACAGGTCCTCGATGTTCTCTCGGGCCGTCCGTTTGCCCTGGCCGTGCCGTTTCGTGGTCGCCGCGACCCGCGCTTCGTCCATGGCGAGGCTGCGGAAGTGGTCCACCTCGGCGATGTCCGGGCGGATGGCGTCGAGGTCGATCTCCTCGCCGGTGCTGTACTCGCCCTCGACGTCCCGGGGCTCCACGAAGACGATGGGCGTCCCCTCGAAGATGGTGTCGCCGACCTCGAGGGCGACTTCCCGCACGACGCCCGCATCCTCGGTCGCGATCACGTGCTCCATCTTCAGCGCCTCGAGCACCGCCACGGGCTGGCCCTTCTGCAAGGTGTCGCCCTCCTGGACGGAGATCTCGACGACCATGCCCTGGATCGGCGCGGGCACCGCCACGGTGCCTTCCGGGCCCTGGATGATCGGGGGCTGATCCGCCGCCGCCGGGGTTGCCGACTGCGTATCGGCACGCGGCACGTTCAGGACGGCGAGCGGGTCGTCCGGATCCACCTTGACGCCGGCGTGCTCCACGTCGCGCTCCGGCGTGAAGTGGCGCGGTCGGTCGCGGGCCTCTTCGAGGAGCGTCGCCATGTGCTCCTCCACGTATCGCGTGTGGATGGCCCCCGCCGCGAAGTCGGCCTGCTTTAGCAACGCCTGCAGGAAGGCGATGTTGCTGCGCACGCCCTCGATGCGGAACTCCGCGAGCGCGCGCCGTGCCTTGCGGGCGGCGGCGTCCAGGTCGACCGCGTGGACGACGAGCTTCGCGAGTAGCGAATCGTAGCGTTGGCTGGTCGCGTAGCCTGTATAGCCGCAGCCGTCGATGCGAATGCCGGGGCCGGCCGGCGGGTCATACGCGCTGATCAGGCCACCGGCCGGTCGCGACGTGCCGTCGGCGTGCATCGTTTCGAGATTGACGCGCGCTTGCAGCGCCACGCCCCGGGTCGGGGGCGGCGTGCCCGTCAGCCCGAGATCGGCCAACGTCGCACCTGCGGCGACCCGGAGCTGAAGGGCCACGAGGTCCAGCCCGGTCACCTCTTCGGTCACCGTGTGTTCGACCTGCAAGCGCGCGTTCGCCTCCATGAACACGAAGCGCTCCGCGCCGACCAGGAACTCGATGGTGCCGACGCCCCGGTAACGGACCGCCGACGCAATCCTGACGGCGGCCTCCAGGATGTCCTGCCGCATGCTCTCGGGTAGCCCGAATGCGGGGGCGACTTCGATGAGCTTCTGACGCTGCCGCTGCAAGCTGCACTCGCGGTCCCAAAGATGCGCGACCGCCCCCGTGCCGTCGCCGACGACCTGGACTTCGACATGCCGCGCCCGGGGGATCAGTTCCTCCACGTAGAGGTCGGCGGAGCCGAAGGCCTTGTTCGCCTCGGAGGCGGCGCGGGCAAACGCCTCGTCGAGGTCCGCCCGTTCCGTGACTGGACGCATGCCGCGCCCTCCGCCCCCGGCGATGGCCTTCAGCATCACGGCACCCCTCGGTCCAAGGCTGTCGAAGAAGGCACCCGCCTCTTCGAGGGTGACCGCGTGGCTCAGCCCCGGCGGGACCGGCACGCCACACTCCTCCGCGAGGCGTCTGGCCGTCGCCTTGTCCCCGAAGCGTTGCAGCGTCTCGCCCGTGGGACCGACGAACAGCAACCCCGCCCCGTCGCAGGCATCGGAGAACGCGGCCGATTCGCTCAAGAAACCGTAGCCGGGATGGATCGCCTCGCAGCCGGCGTCCTGCGCCACCTCGATCATCCGGGCGCTGTCGAGATAGGCCGGCACCCCTTCGGCCCCGAGGCCAACCGCTTCGTCTGCGTGGCGCGTGTGGAGGGAGAGGCCGTCGTCTTCCGCGTAGGCGGCCACGGTCTCGATCCCGAGGTCCGAAGCGGTGCGGATGATGCGGATGGCGATTTCGCCGCGATTGGCGACGAGGAGTCGGTTGATCACTGGTCGATGGTCGGGAAGCAGGACGGGGGCGGGATGATAACGGCTTCGCCGTGGAGGTCGTGTTGGAGGTCGTGTTGGAGCGGCGGGAATCTCGGGAAGCGTGGTACTCTCGCGCATCCGAGTTCGCCATCGGCGAACTGTAGTTGCGGGAGCCGTCGGCGACCTGGCCGACAGAAGCGCCACGGACAAAGGGAGATGTTCATGAGCTATCGCCCGACACCGCAGACCAAGGCCGCGGACCTGATCGGGCAGGTGGCCGAGGCCACGACGGATCACAAGACGGACGAGCTGACGTTGCGGAGACTGGAGACCGCAGCGAACGCCTTGATGCGCGTCGACGCGGCGGGTGCGCACGTGGCGCTTGGCGGCGTGGCCGCCCTTCGATTCGACGTGGAGGGGGTGAAGGAGCACTTCCGAGTCGCGTTGCAGCACGCCAATGATCGGGCGTTGACTCTGTTGAACTGTTCGGTGGGTCTGTCGCTGGTCGAGGAGATAGGGGAGTCCTACCTCAGGGCGGAAGAGGCGCATCGGCAGGTACCCGACGCGCCCCACTATCTGGACAACTTGATTCGTCAGGCTCTTGGCGCGGGACGGCTACGCTCCATGCACGACTACTGCGTGCGCTACAACGCACTGCGCCCTGAGCGCCCGCACCAGTTGACGGGTGTGTCCGGAAGGCTCGTCGAAGCGGTCGTAGCTGGAGCCTTCAGCGAGCCCGGCGTGCGTAGGCTGATGGAACTGGCGAGCGCCGTCCAGCAAGAGAGACGTGTACACGCGGGCAGGTTTGGCATCGTGGAGGATCGAGAGATGCCGCACGCGTTTCTGATGGAGCGCTCCGTGTACTCGTCTCCCGAGGAGGCGGCGGAGATGAACGAGGCGCTTGCGGACGCGTGGGCGAGCAGCGACGACTTGGGGCTGGATCCGGGCCTATCGTTCACCCCCATGTTCATTGGCTTGGATTAGGAACGTGTCGGTCACTCCGGCGATGATCCTGGAATCTGCCAGAGTGTTGTGCGATGGCGGCAGCACTGAAGTGGACTGGCGCAATGCGATCAGTCGTGCCTACTACCGGGCCTTCCATGGATGTCGTGAACTTGCCCAGCAGCTCGACCCGCTTGCGGATTTGTCTACGTCGACGGCCCATCAGGACGTTCCGGTGGTGCTGCAGCAAAGACAGAGCGGAAGCGACGCCCGCGCGGTTTCGTACCAGCTGACCACCTGTCGCCGGATGAGAAATCGGGCGGACTACGAGTTGGACGAGGACTTCGATCAGCGTGCGTGTCGGGCAGTGGTGGAGATGTGTGAGACGATTTTGGAACGCGTGGCTGGCGTAGCGGCGCGGTTGCCCAGCTAGCGCCACCGAAGCCGTCGCCCTGTCGGGCGCCGCCTCTGGCCCCAGCCCAAGCCGTTCCGGCACGGCGTCGGTCATCGCGCTGGCGCGCGAAGTCCGACACCCTGCTAGTGTGCCGTCCCGGAAATAAGTAGGCCAATGCGTTCGACCTTGGCGAGGATGGACTCGGCGGTGGCGGTCCACGCGAAGGGGCGGCAGTTCTTGTTGTAGTTGTCGACGAACGCGTTGATGCGCCGCCGCAGTTGCGCGACCGAGGAGAACGACCCGCGGCGGATGGCCTGCTGGGTGATGATGCCGAACCAGCGCTCGACCTGGTTCAGCCAGGAGGCGTAGGTGGGCGTGTAGTGGACGTGGTAGCGCGGCCGCCGCGCCAGCCACGCCCTCACCCTGGCGTGCTTGTGCGTGGCGTAGTTGTCCACCACCAGGTGCACGTCGAGGTCCTCGGGCACGTTCTTGTCGATGTGGCGCAGGAACGCCAGGTAGTCCTGGTGGCGGTGGCGCCGCTTGCATTGCGCGTGCACCTTGCCGGTGGCGATGTCGAGCGCCGCGAACAGCGTCGTCGTGCCGTGCCGGACGTAGCCGTGGCTCACGCCCTGCGCGTGGCCCAGGCCCATCGGCAGCATCGGCTGGTGCCGCTCCAGCGCCTGGACCTGCGACTTCTCGTCCACGCACAGCACCACCGCCTTGTCCGGCGGGTCGAGGTACAGCCCGACGACGTCGCGCACCTTCTCGACGAAGAACGGGTCGTTCGACAGCCGGAACGAGCGCTGGCGGTGCGGCTGCACGCCGAACAGCGCGAACCAGCGCTGCACGGTGCTCTTCGACACCCCCGTGTGCTCCTCCATGGCGCGCACGCTCCACTGCGTCCTGTGCGCCGGCCGCGTCTGCAGCGCCGCGTTGATCACCTCGGCGACGCGCTCGTCGCCGTGCGTGCGCGGCCGGCCCGGGCGCAGTTCGTCGTGCAGGCCCTCGATGCCGAGTTCGGCGTAGCGCGCGCGCCACTTGCCGACGGTGTTCTTGTTCACCTCCAGGCGCCGGGCAATGGCGGCGCCGGACTCGCCGTCCGCGCAGGCGAGCACGATCCGCGCGCGCTGCACCAGTTGGTGCGGCAGCGTGCGCGAGCACGCCAGGGCGGTCAGGTCGGAGCGTTGCTGGTCGTCCAGGACGATGGGGGTCGCGGGAGGTGCCATGGCGTAGTTCCTGCTCGAAAACCGTGCCACCCGATTGTACTACTTATTTATGGGACGACACACTAGCGGGACCACAACCTTCGCCTGCGGGGGGTTACCGCTGGCGGCGGACCATCCCGGCGGACCGGCTTCCGTGGGGCCGACAAGCTGATACGATTTCCCGCCACGGAACGCGGGGAACGGGCGCATGGCCGCGGACGGACATCGACGCTTTGCGCACTTCCGGGCCTCGTGCGCCCGGGGATGGACGGCCGCCATCCTGCTCTTCGCGGGCACCGCCAACGGCTTCGAGACGGTCGTGCGCCCCCTGCTCGATTCGGGATGCATCGGCTGCCACAGCAATACCGTGCTGAGTCCGCTGGACCTCACGGCGATCAGCCATGACCTGTCCGATCCGGCGGTCTTCCGCGCTTGGGAGCGGGTGTACGACCGCGTCGAGCGGGGCGACATGCCGCCGCCCCCAATGCCCCCTGTCGATCCCGCCGTCGTCGAAGCGGCGCTCGGCGGCCTGGGCGCGGCGCTCGCCGAGGCGAACTTGGCGGCGCGCGGTCCCCAGCGGACGCCGCTTAGGCGGCTGACGCGGCTCGAATACCAGTACACCATCGCCGATCTGCTCCGCATCGACGAGGAGCATGCGCGGGCGCTCGCGGAGTCGTTGCCGGCGGAAGCGGACTCCGGCGGCTTCGATACGGTGGCCGCCAACCAGAGCATCTCGGCGCTGCATGTGCGGGGCTATCTCGATGCTGCGGACCGCGCCCTCGACATCGCCCTCGATCTCGGTCCCGCGCCTGAGGTCCAAGCGTTCAAGGTGGAATACGCGAAGTCGCGCTACCTTGGCTACCTGCACGAGGGGGACTTCCTGGGCTCCGGCGTGACCTTGCCGCTGGAGGACGCCGTGGCGACCTTCTTCGACACGACGTCGACGTACATGTTCCACACCGACACCGAGGGCTATAGCGTGCCCCGCGCGGGGCGCTATCGCGTGACCGTGGAGGCGCATCCGTACCAAGCCGCGTCGCCGGTGACGCTGACGCTGTTCCAGGGGAAGGAGGGTGTCGCCGCCTCCGCCACGCTCACCGATCTCATCGGCAGCTTCGATCTCGTAGGCGAGGAGGTGCGCACCGCCGAAGTGACGGCCTTCCTGCGTCCGGGCGATGTGGTCAGCCCGTCCGTCGCGGATCTCGCGGTGCCGCCGGGGCCCTACGTCAACTACTACCTGCCGGACAAGAACGTGCGGGACTACACGGGCGAGGGCATCGCCATCCGCTCGCTGGCGGTCGAAGGGCCGCTGTACGACGCCTGGCCGCCGCAGAGCGTCACGGAGCTTCTGGGATTGCCCGTGGTCGACGGCGAGGTTGTCCTGAGCCGGGAACCCTACGAGCATGTCCTCGCGATCGTCGCCGACTTCGCGGCGCGGGCCTTCCGGCGGCCGGTCGAACTGGGCGAGGCCGAGGCTTGGGCACGGCTCGCGAAAGATCCGCTCGAACGGGGCGAGGCCTTCGTCGATGCGTTGCGCGTCCCCCTGCGGGCGATCCTGAGCGCGCCGTCGTTCCTGTTCCACTCAGGCGCCCTGGCCTCGGGCGCCGACGATGCGCTCGACGACTTCGCCCTCGCCACGCGGCTGTCCTATTTCCTCTGGCGCAGCATGCCGGACGAGGAACTGTTCGCGGTTGCGGAGAGCGGTCGGCTGTCCGATCCGGAAGTCATGGCGGCGCAGGTGGAACGCATGCTGGCGGATCCGAAGAGCGAGCGCTTCGTGAAGGATTTCGCGGGCCAGGCCTTCCGCCTCTACGAGATGCAGGCGACCACGCCGGACGCGGGCCTCTACCCGGAGTTCGACGAACGTCTCGCCCAGGCGATGGTCGCGGAGACCGAGTTGTTCCTGGAAGATCTGATCGCCCGGAACCTCGGTGTACGCAACCTGATCGATGCGGACTTCACGTTCCTGAACCGCCGCCTCGCCGAGCACTACGGCGTCGAGGGCGTCGAGGGGCAGGCGATGCGTCGGGTGTCGCTGCCGGAGGACAGCGTTCGTGGCGGAGTGCTCGGCCAGGCCGCGATTCACAAGATCACGGCCAACGGCACCGTCACGTCGCCGGTGCCGCGCGGCAACTTCGTGCTCAGCAACCTGCTCGGGCAACCGGCGCCGCCCCCGCCGCCCGAGGTCGCGGGTCTCGAACCGGACACGCGCGGCACGACGACGATCCGCGAACAGCTAAGCGCCCACCGGGAGAACCCGATGTGCGCGACGTGCCATCTCTCCATCGATCCGCCGGGCTTGGCGCTCGAGTCCTTCGATCCCATCGGCGGCTTCCGCACGCGGTATCGCGCCTCCGGCGAGGAGATCGAGGTCGATGGACAGACCTACCCCGGCCCGTACCGCCAAGGGTTACTGGTCGATGCGAGCGGCGTCACGTTGGACGGCCATGCCTTCGACGGATTCGAGGCGTATCGCGAGTACCTTGCCACCCACCAGCTCGATCAGGTGGCCCGGCACTTGGTCTCGCAATTCCTCGTACTCGCCACCGGTGCGGAGGTGCAGTTCGCTGACAGGGCGGCGCGGGACCGGATCGTCGAGCGGGTTGCGGGACGGGACTTCGGGGTCCGTTCCATGATCCACGAAGTGGCCCGTAGCGACTTGTTCAGGAGTCCGTAGACATGCGCAGGCTGGATCGGCGTACGTTCCTGAAGGCATCGGGCGTGGCACTGTCGCTGCCGCTGCTCGAGACCATGTCGCTCGCCGACACGCGGGCTGTCGTGCCCGCACGCATGGTGAACGTGTGCGCCACCTTGGGCCTCTATGCGGACTCTTGGTTCCCGACGGGCGCGGGCCGCAACTACGAAGCGAGCGAGTATCTCGCGCTCATCGACGAGCACCGGCAGCACTACACGCTGTTCTCCGGCCTCGGCCACGCGAACCAGAGCGGCCGGCAGGCGCACAACTCGGAAATCACTTGGCTGACCTCGGCGGAGCATCCCGGGCTCGACGGCTTCCGCAACACGATCTCGATCGACCAGGCCGCAGCCGACCATCTCGGCTATGTCACGCGGTTCCCCTCGATCGTCCTTGGCACCACCAGCCCACAGAGCCAGTCCTACACGGCGAGCGGCGTCATGGTGCCCGCCGAGACGAGCCCGGCGGCGCTGTTCAAGCGGCTGTTCCTGCAGGGCGATCCCGAAGAGGTCGCGCGGGAGACGCGACGCCTCGTGGGGGGCGGCAGCGTCCTCGATCACCTTTCGAGCGAACGGGAGTCGTTGCGGGCCCGGGTGAGCGCTGCGGACCGCGCCCGCCTCGACGCCTACTTCGAGGCCGTGCGAACCGCGGAGCGGGAACTGACCGAAGTGCGGGCTTGGCTCGACCGCCCCAAGCCCGCGGTACACGCGAAACCGCCGGAGGACATCGGGGACAAGGCCGACCTCATCGGCCGGGTACGCCTGATGTTCCGCATGATCCCGCTGATCCTGGAGACGGATTCGTCGCGCGTGATCAGCCTCATGATCCAGGACCATGGCGTGGTCGTGAAGGTGCCGGGCGTGACCGGGGAACACCACGGGCTCTCCCACCACGGCCAGGACCCGTCGAAGATCGCCCAGCTCAGGAAGGTGGAGGCGGCGCTGGTCTCCGCGTTCGGCGACCTGCTGACCAGCCTGCGCGACCGGGACCTGCTCGACAGTACTACTGTCCTGTTCGGCAGCAACCTCGGCAACGCCAACTCGCACAGCGCCAAGCACCTGCCGATCCTCGTCGCGGGTGGCCCCTTCCGCCACGGTGCGCATGTCGTGCACGAGGGCGAGGAGGACCTGCCACTGTCGAACCTCTTCGTGACGTTGTTGCGGGCGATGGGGTTGGAGACCGAGGCGTTCGGGCACGGCACCGAGGCGCTGGCCTGGGGCTGAGTGGGCGCGAGAGCGCGGTCACCGGTTGATCGGGCACGATGGGGTGTTCGCGCACGGTTCCGTGCCACGGCGTATGTGGCGCCGCGCGCGCTTCCCTGGGCAACAGCCCCTTGGCGGGAAACGAGACCGTGGTCCGCTATGGTGGAGGCCCGACGGACCCCCGGGGGGACACTCTTGCGATATGCCGGTCTGCTTCCGCGATGAATTGGGCCGTTGTGCCGTCGCGGCCGTACAGCGCTCCCTCGAGTCCCATTTCACGCAACGCTTGGGCAAGTGCGGTGCCGGTAGGGCACGAGTGGCGCACTTCCGCACCCCCATTCGTGCGCACGGTGACGCTCGCGAGCCCTCCTTCATACCGTATCTCGTGATTTCCGTCGTAGGACTCCTTGTGGATCAGATCCGCGGCCATTTCAGGGGCTTCCCGCATGAAGCGCGCGTACTCTGGGGCAGGCTGGAGAATCTCCTTCGGGGCGATGTCACGATAGTCGGAAGCGCTCGCCAGCAGCCGCTGCGCGATGGCGAGCCGCTGTGCGGGCAAGATGTGATTGACGGCACAGCGGAGAGCTGCGGGCGCCGCAACCGAGGCGACGCACATGTCGAAGACGTCCCGCGGTGCCGTGCGCATCTGTGTAAGGCAGCGGTGCATCTTGCCCGTCATGATCGCCGCCTCGCGCAGCACCCAAGCGGCCTGCCCGTCTATTGAAACTGCGCGGGGCGCGAGTGCGGGCACGGGGTCAAGCGCGGTGATCTCTATGCGCCCGTGCTCGAAGCCAACCTTGATTGAACGCGACTGCACTGCAAACGAGCTCGCGCCCACGGCTTCCATCTCGTCCAGAAAGGTACCCCCATAGCGAGGCGTCAGCGGAACTATGCTGCGGCTGGACGGCAGGAAAATGTCCAGATCCGTACTGCTCCGATGCGCCCACTCCGCCGCGAGAACCGTGCCTCCTCCTATCCACCACCCCTCTCCCCCCGCGAGCGGCGTCAGAAACTCGTGCAAGACTCCCTGAGCCCGCGCATACATGCCCGCGGCGGGCTCCGGCAACGTCAAACGGTCAGGCACGCGGTGTATCGCCCGCCAAGGCGTTGAGCCAGCGGCTGATGCCATACCCGTTGAAGCCGATTCGGTGTGCCGCGGCTACCAGTTCCTGCCACGTATAGGCTTCCTCTATCCACGCGAGCATCAGTTCCTCGTAGGTGGCCTCTTCAAGCCATGTCCGAATCACTGCACGCTGCCGGGGCGTCGGTGCCACCGCCTGAATGGCGACGTACAGTTCCGCCGCCGTCGGTGGCTCGGGCCAGCCTGCCGTACACGAGAAGAAACGCCAAGTGACCGCGCGGCTATGCTCGCGCGTCTCCTCGTCGGGTGCGCCCCAGAGACGGCGCAGGCCAACGTTCCGCCGTACGTCGTCGCTGTCGGCGAAGGCCTCTACGGGGAGCAACACGCACGGCGTCATCTCCCAAGCGTCGCCCCACGTGATATCCGTCCCGCGAGCCGTCGTCTCGTGTCCCATGTCCACTGGCGTATTGTAGCCGCCGGGGCTGCCGCTCCGATGGTCCCGTCGGTTTCCTTCGTCGGGGCGCGCAGCCACCTCTGATTGCTCGGGTCCTCCGCTGCCCGTCCGATAGCGTTCGGAGGGCGGTGGCCGACACGGCGCCGGCCGCGGGTGCCGCTGCTACACTGGTCCGGGCGTCGACGATCGGGGAACGACATGCAAATCTGCGCCGGAACCAGCAAGGGCGTGTTCACGCTCGACAACGGCAACGCGACCCACGTACTTGAGAGCCGCGGCGTGCGGGAACTGGTCGGCATTCGCGGACGGTGCTTTGCCGGCACGGGTGACGGCCTATTCGCATCGGACGACTGCGGACGCACTTGGCGGGCGTCGGGTCTAGAAGGCAACGAGGTCTGGCAGGTCCGCGACGACGGCAACGGAACGCTCTACGCGGGCACGGCGCCGACCGGGCTCCACCGGAGCAAGGACCACGGCGACACTTGGACGGAAATCGCCGCCTTGGCGGAGCTCGCCGAGGCGGACGGATGGTGCATTCCCACCGATCCGCCGGTTAAGGCGCGAACGCGTGCCCTAGTCGTATCGGGCTCGCGCATCTGGGCCGGCGTCGAGGTCGGCGGCATCGCCGTGTCGAAGGATGCGGGGGAGACTTGGTCCGTCGTGCTGCCCGGCGACAACCCTGACCTCCACATGTTGTTCGCCCACCCCGAGGCGCCGGACACGCTCTACGCCTCCACCGGCTACGGACGCCTCGACGGCGTGGCGGAGATGGTCGAGGGCAACGCCGGCGTGTTTCGCTCGGAAGATGGCGGCGGCAGTTGGACCTACGCCTGGAAGGGCATCACGCCCCGCTACTCCCGACCCATGTGCATCGACCATCGTGCGCCGTTTGGACTGACCGTGGCCAGTGCTCCGACGGCCTTCTCCAGCTACCGTGGGGAGAATGGGGCGCAGGCGATGTTGTTCCGGTCCGAGGATGGTGGGGAGTCTTGGCGGTCGCTCTGTGACGAGGAGCACTCGCCGAGTGCGGCGAATTTTCATGGGTTGACGGTGGATCCGGAGGTGCCGGGGGGTGTGGTCGTTGGCACGGATACGGGGGAAGTTTGGCGGGTTAGTGACGGGGCGGACTGGGAAATGTGCGGGCAGGGGATGCCAGCCGTTCTTTCGCTCTCTGCGGTGGCTTGATCGCGGCGGGTGGTAAGCATGGAAAGAGAAGAACTGGCTCAGCTCTCCAGCTTGGTACGACGAGGACTTAACGGCAGCGGATCGTTCAAGGTCGTGGAGCAAAGGAAAAACCTAGCAGGCTTTCCATATCGTGCGGCTGAGAGAGAGTGCCTGAGTGCGATGCTGGTTGAACGAGTTGCTTCTGGCGATCGCTATTGGTTCGCGTTTGTCAACTGGAGGGTCGACAAGTACTACTTGGTGGTGTTCGCTGCGGAGGATCGGGCTGCCTTGGTCGAACTATGGAAGTCAGAGCAAGGTGTGGGTGGACGCGAGTTGGTTTGGAAGTACGGGCCTTCCAAGCAGGATGGCCGGAACTCGGAGCGCAAGAAGCAGTTCGAAGCGTTGGCCGGAGGCTTGGAACAGCGCATCCCGTTTCCGGATCGAGTCGAGGCCGTAGGTACGTTTTTGGACGCTTTAATGGCACTTGCGCGAAACCGCCAAGCCGCCGATGACCTGAAGTCATCGATTGCCGAGCCCGCCACGGCCACGGAAGCCGCAGTGTACAAGGCGGCCGGCAAGCCGGGGAAGCCTGGCAGCGTGATCGAACTGCTGCACGGTTTGGCCAAGCCGCAGGCCACGGGCTCGAAGCTGGTGGCCGCTGCCTCGGCGTTCGTCCAACCCAACGGGGAGGTGCATGGGCGGTCGAGGGCCTTGGACACGGTCCGATGGTGCGTCAAGCACGGGCGGCTGGAAGTGATTGAGGCGGACCACGAAGCGGTGAACAGCGACGCGGTCGCCGATGTCCTCCGAGCTCGGAACACCATCCTCTACGGACCGCCGGGCACGGGCAAGACTTATGAGACCACCCGGCGATGCGTCGAGATTTGCGACGGACGGGTACCGGAGCAGCCGACGGAGCTTCGCGTTCGGTACGATGCCCTGAGGGCTGAAAACCGCATCGACTTCGTAACCTTCCATCAATCGTACGGCTACGAGGAGTTCGTGGAGGGTCTACGCCCGACAGCATCGGACGCGGGCGGCATGAGGTTGGAGATCGTGCCTAGTGTCCTCAAACGCATTGCGGAGAAGGCGCGAAACGATCAAGTCCGCCCACACGTTCTGGTGATCGACGAGATCAACCGAGCCAACGTCTCCAAGGTGATGGGCGAACTCATCACGCTGCTTGAGGAGGACAAGCGCGAGGGTGCCGAGAACGAGGTCGCGGTCACGCTTCCATACTCGCAGAAGCCATTCACGCTGCCTGCGAACTTGTACATCCTGGGGACGATGTACGGCCGACCGATCGATTGCCCTGTCGGATACGGCCCTCCGGCGGCGTTTTCGATTCGAGGAAATGTCCTCTGACCCGGACCTGCTCATCGAGGCGGGAGGGCGCACGGAGGTGGACCTCCCCGATGTCCTGCGCACGATGAACGAGCGCCTGGAGTACTTGGTGGATCGAGACCACCTCATCGGGCACGCGTGGTTCATGGACGTGCGAACTCGCGAGGACGTGGACTTGGTGATGCGCCACAGAATCATCCCGTTGATCGCCGAGTACTTCTACGACGATTGGAGCAAGGTCGGGGCCGTGCTTGGGGGAACGGATCACTTCGTCGAACGCCGAAGACTCAATCAACCGCCGGGTCTCGATGCCGACCTAGGCGAGGAGCGGTACCGGTGGACGATACGCCAAGCGTTCGCCAAGGATGCCTACGAACGGCTGCTGAACCGTTCGGCTCCCGCCGAAGCCGGAGAGTGAGCACCGCGCCGGCAACGTACACCCTGCCCGAATGGGGGCATCTCCCCATCGGAGAAGAAGGGGTGTCTCCCGTTGGTGCGCGACGACTCCATGCGCTCGCCGAGCGCGAAACCCGACGCCTGCGGGTGCCTCAACCAGTCCTCACGCGGACGGCTACGCCAAGTCTGCGCGCCGGTCAGGTCGTGGGCGTGCTCTCGGTGCCCGATGTATCGGTCGAGATTCTGCCCAAGATCGACGGCGAAGAAGACGCAGGCGTTCGACAGGCGCTGACGAGGATGCTTGCGGTCGCTTGGGGCCTACCGATTGCCGACAGCGAGCCGGCGCTCTTGGCAACGCAGCGCGACAGCCTGTTGGAAGTGCTCATCCGGCTATTCTCGGATCGATTGCTGATCGCCGTGCGGCGTGGCCTGCCGCACCGATATCGCGCGAGGGAAGACGACCTCGCCTTCCTGCGCGGCAAACTCCAGGTCCATCGCCAAATCACCCGCCACGCCGTTGGTGCTGATCGTTTGGCGTGCGAGTTCGAGGAGTTGTCCGTTGACACGCCGTTGAACCGCGTGCTCAAGGCGGCGGTGGAGCGGTTGATCGGCGTTGCAAGGTCGACGGCGAATGTGCGCAAGCTCACGGAACTCCGCGCCCGTTTCGAGTTCGTGGGCGATAGTCGGGACCCGAGTCGTGAACCGGTGCGCCTAGACCGCACGAATGTCGCGTTCCATCGGCTCTATGGGTTGGCCCGATTGTTGCTAGGTGGCGATTGGCAGGGGACGGCCATGGGCGGCCAACAGGGGTTCGCGCTGCTGTTCCCGATGAACGAACTGTTCGAGGAGTTCGTCGGACGGAGCATGAGAGTGGCCCTCGCACGGAGGAACGTCCGTCTACAGCACACGGGGCTGTACGCGCTCGAATCCGGGCAAGAACGCCTATTCGCGTTGCGGCCGGATATCGTTGTGGACGGGAACATCGTCATCGACACGAAGTGGAAGCGACTTAGGACCGACAAACGGAATCTTGGTGTCGAGCAGGCGGATGTCTACCAGATGCTTGCGTATGGGCATGCCTATGAAGCGCGCCGGTTGGTCCTGCTCTATCCGTGGCACGAGGGCTTGGCGACGGAGCCGAGGCCCATCCTCCGTCGTTGGCGCGTCGCGGGGACGTCGGCGGTGTTCCACGTGGCGGTCGTCGATGTCGCGAACACGCACATGGTTGCGAGTGCGCTAAGGGAGATCGTGGAAGAGTCCGACAAAACACCCTCGATGTAGTCGTGCGTCGCACCCAGGATCCTTCAACCTCACGTTACCGACTCGAAACTGCCGCCGCACCTTGAATGCCGCCGATATCAAGCCCCCAAGATCCGTACGTCATAGCGTGGCATATGCGCGTCCCGCGTGACGAGGGTCAAACCCTCCGCCTGGGCTTGGGCGATGAGCATCCGATCAAATGGGTCGGCATGATGTCGGGGCAGGGCGCCGGCAGACTCGGCGTGGTGGAAGGTGATGGGTAGGGGTGAGAAGCCTTGGCTCACGATCTTGGCCTCGAGATCGTCCGGTGCCACGAGCTTGCCGAGGGCGCGTTTGATGGCTACCTCCCACGCGCTGGCCGCGCTGACGAAGACGTCGTTGCGCTCGTCCGCGATGGCCTCGAAGGCCGCGTGGCTCAGCGTCGAGGGTTCGCCGAGCGCCCAAAGCACGGCGTGGGTGTCGAGCAGCAGACGCATCATGGCGCGTCTTCATCGGGCATCAGACGTGAACCATGGAAGGCGTCGATGACCTCTTGGGGGGTTTCGTCGAAGTCCGGTGCCATGCGTATCTGCCCGGCGAGGGTCCCGAGAACACGCCTGCCCCGCGGCTGGCGGTAAGGTTCCAGCCGCAAGTACGGTTCACCGGACTTGGCGATCACAACCTCCTCGCCTTCCCATGCCAGCCTGCCTAGTCGAGACAGCTGCGATTTGGCTTCGTGCATGTTGACTTGCATGACGTGGCCTGTATTAGCTAAATCGGGCTAAGTCTCGCCGCGTCCCGGGGGGTCTGTCAACGGCGCTTGATGCTGCGGGCCGGAGAACGTCAGCGATCCGGTTGCGGCTTCCGGCAAGGCAAGAGAGCATGGCGCGTCATGACCGCGGACCGCCGACCGCATAAGGCCCGACCGCTACTCACATGACACCGCCGTTTCCTATCGCGGCCGAAACCAGACGCCATCCGAATGCCTGACGCCCGCCTCGAACGCAAGGTCGGCCTCGGCGGAGCGGTCTTCCTGCTCGTCGGCCTCATCATCGGCGCATCGATCTTCATCCTGCCCGGGCAACTGGCGGCCACCGCCGGGCCGGCCGTCGTATTCGCCTACTTCATCGCGGGTGGCTTGGCCATCGTCAACTGCCTGATCGCGGCTCAGGTTGGGACGATCCTTCCGGTGAGCGCCGGGGACTACGTGTTCACCAGCCTCGTGCTGCATCCACTCCTGGGGTTCCTCGGGGTCTGGGCAGCGATGATCGGGCTCGCCGTGGGCATGCCCGTCCTCGCCTTCGGCTTCGCGGACTATCTGCGCTTCTTCGTGCCGGAGTGGGACCGGCTGGCGATCGCGGTCGGCATCATGCTGGTGCTGCTCGCGCTGAAATCTCCTCGGTCTCAGGACCAGCGTGCGCACGCAGGTGGTCATGGTCTCGATCTTCGTGAGTGCCCTGCTGGCGTTCGGCATTGGCGGCCTCTTCCACATCGAGCCGGCGAACCTGAGGCCGATGGTGCCGAACGGCATCGGCTCGGTCATGAGCGCGGCCGTGCCGGCGTTCTTCTCCTACGGGGGCTTCCTGACGGTGGTCGTCGTCGGCGAGGAGATCCGCAACCCGGGGCGCAACATCCCGCTCGCCCTGCTGCTCACCTTTCTCGTCGTGGCGGTGACCTACACGCTCGTGACGATCGTGTTGCCGGGGCTGGTCCCCTGGCGCGAGCTCGGCACCATCGTCGCGCCGATGAGTTATGCATCCACCCTGTTCCTGCCGGACTGGTTCGCCACCGCGATCAGCTTCAGTGCGCTGCTTGCGGCGGCGACGTCCATCAACGTGGTCATTCTCGCGACATCGCGGAGCTTCTTCGCCCTCGCGCGCAACCGGGTCTACCCCCGGGCGCTCAGCCGCGTCGGCCACCGCACGGGAGAACCGGACCTGGCGATGATCTTCGTCGTGCTGATCGTGCTGGGCGGCATCGCGGCGCAGGGCACGGTCGTGCAATATGCGTCCGTCAGCGTGATCGGCATCATGATCTTCGGGATCATCTGGGCAATCGCGCTGCTGCGGCTACCGGCGGTGATGCCCGAGCACTACGCGAAGGCGGCGTTCCGGCTGAACGGGACCGGCATCCGCGTGGTCGCCGCCATCAAGATCGCGGTGTCCGTGACGTTTCTCTACATCGGCGTGCGCGACAACCTGCTGCCGGGCCTCTTCTACATCGGCCTGATAGGGCTTGGCGTGGTCTACTACGTACTCCGCCAGCGTCACCTCGACAAGGCAGGGATTTCCCTGCGGGACCTCCTGCGCAACGAGGCGGTCGAGGCGGCAGCGGCGACGCGAGGCGGCAAGCCACGGTGAACGCGACCGGAGGTCGCGCGGCGCCAATGGACAGTGCCGTCGTGTTCTTTGGTGATCGCGTGGCGCCGGCCGACCTCGCAGTGGTTGGCAGCCGAGACGGAAGGATCGACCGATCGCTCCAAAGCGACGTGCGCGCGGCCGGTGCTCGTGGCGGGATCGGGATCTCTACCTGAAGTGACGGCGGAGCCTGGCGGCTACCGCTCGGCGACTTCCCTGATGAACCTGTCCAGCGTCTCGACCTTCTCGGCCTGCCCGCCGAGATTGAAGTCCGGCACGATGAACTCGTCCACGCCGATGGACGCGTAGGCGTCGAGGGTCTCCCGGACCTCTTCCGGGGTGCCGATCACGGTCGGCATCGCGATGTCCGCCTTGCGCATCTGCTCGAGGTACTTCTCGTCGTCGCTCATGAAGAGCAGGGCGACGGCGGTGCGCCGGATGGCTGCGGGGTCTCGGCCCAAATCGGCGCAATGCCGATCGAGGATTTCCATCTTGTGGCGCAGGATCTCCACGTCGCCCCACACGTTCCACGCGTCCGCATGGCGCGCCGTGATGCGTAGGGTGCGCTTTTCCCCGCCGCCGCCGATCAGCAGGGGGAGGGGTTCCTGCACGGGCTTGGGCTCGAGGGAGGCGTCGCTGAGCTGGTAGAAGCGCCCCTCGAAACTCGCCTTCGGCTCGGTGAAGAGCGCCTTGATGACGGCGCAGGCTTCGTCCAGCCGTTCGAGCCGCTCCCGGACCGTGTAGAACGGAATGCCGTACTGCTGGTGCTCGTTCTCCTGCCAGCCGCTGCCGAGCCCGAGCACGGCCCGCCCCCCGGTGATGTGGTCGAGCGTCGCCGCCATCTTGGCCAGCACCGCGGGATGGCGGTACGTGTTCCCGGTGACGAGCGTTCCCAGGCGCAGCCTCGGGACCAGGGCGCCGATACCCGTCAGGGTCGTCCACGCCTCCGGCCAGGGCGCGCTGGTGTCCGGGGCATTGGGCATGAAGTGGTCCGCGTACCACAGGCCGTCCCAGCCGGTCGCCTCGGCGTGACGGGCGAGATCGAGGACTTCGGTGAACGACAGGGTCGGGCTGGGCCAGAGGCTGAGGTGCATGAGGTGTCTCCTGTTCCGGTAGCCCGCTCAGACCCGATGGAATTGCGGGAACGTGCGAGCGGACGCGGGCATTCTACTTGGATGGTCGATCTGGGTTGCATTGCCAGCGGCGACGGCTCCCGAAAAGTTATTGGAGCAGGGTAGTCTTTCCGGGCCGGCGGGACGACGGGAAAGCCGGTCGCTGCCGTCTTGAGGACGGGTTCCGTGGGAACACGCGACGTAAGACGGACGCCTAAAGGGGACATCATCATGCGTTCAGAATGCCACAGTCTGACCCTTGTATTCCTCGTGGTCTCCCTGTCCGCCGCGTGGCCCGCGCAAGCGCAGGACGAGCCCGAGGCCGACGAGACCGTTCTCGTCCGCGGGGACACGACCGACCGCATCGGCATCGTCCCGTCCGAGCCGGCCGATGTGGTCTTCGGGCTTGAGAAGTCCCTGTTCGAGACGCCGCGGTCGGCGACGAGCATTGCGGTCGAGACGATGGACCGCCTCGGCATGACCGACATCGACGACCTAGTGATGCTCTCGCCCTCGAGCTTCACCCAGTCGTTCTTCGGGGTGTCCGGCTCGCTCGACCTGCGGGGCACGTCGGGCGAGAACTACTTCAACGGCGTCCGCCGTCTGGACAATCCGGGCAACTACGCGACGCCGATCGGCGCGGCGGATCGCGTCGACATCGTGCGTGGCCCGGCCTCCGTGATCCACGGGCCGAGCAAGATCGGTGGCTACATGAACTTCGTGCCCAAGTCCGCGCGGGCCGAGACGGGCCAGTATCTCCGTGCGCCCACGGGCGAACTGTCCGTGACCGGGGGGAGCTGGGACAAGGCGGTGGTGGCCGGCGAAGTGGGCGGTCCGGGCGCGCTCGGAGAGCGGCCGTTCGGCTACTACCTATATGGCGAGTGGGAGGACTCGGACAGCTACTACCGCGACACGGCGACGGACAACGTGGTCTTGCAGGCGACGTTCAACTTCGACCTCGGCGATCGGTTGCGTTTGCTCTGGGGCGGCATGTACCAGGACTACCGGGGCAATGAGATCGGCGGCTGGAACCGGCTCACCCAGGAACTGATCGATCATGGGAGGTACCAGACGGGACTCGCCCAATCCCTGGACGCGGATGGCGACGGGTTCATCTCCCATGCCGAATACGAGGCGGCCAACGGGGGCGGTGGGCTCTTCGCGTTCGTTGTCGACCCGGACAGCCGCCGGGAGACGAGCGTCTTCGGGCCGGATTTCAGCTTGGAGCCGCACACCGTGGGCGTGGCGAAGCTCGACGGCGACGAGGTGCTCGTGGCGCGTGGGGACGTGCTGCGGACGGAGGATGTCGTCTTCTACGCGGACCTGCACTACACGCCCGGACCGCGTTGGGAAGTGACGAACAAGCTCTACTTCGAGGGCTACGACCACCTTTCGGAAGTCGCCTACGGGTTCGCCGAGTTCGCGGATTCCCGGGTGGTCGAGGACCAACTCATTGTGACCTTCTCCCAGGCCACCGGATGGGGGCGCGTCCGGGTGCTCGTCTCCCCGTCCGTGCGCCGTACGGACTTCGAACACGCCGACGACTTCGCGAACGAGCATTTCGACCGCCGCGACCTGACGGGCCCGGCGACGGCACGGGACCGGCGCCTGCTCGCCACGCGCATCGGCCGGGACTATTCGACGTACTCCGAGGGCTCGTACACCACGTTTGGACTCGCGCTGCTCGGGGACATCGAGTGGGACAACGGGCTCAATGCGGTCCTCGGCGTTCGGTGGGAACGCATCGATCTCGACAGCCGCCAGCCGGCCGGCCGTACGCGCGACGGCGCTGGCATCGACGCGCGGGATACCGAGGAGGTCCTCTCATGGACGGCAAGCGTCTCGTACCGAACCCCGGCGGGCCTCATGCCGTACGTCACGTTCTCGGAACAGACGACGGTCGTTGCCGGCCAGGGGGCGCAGATCCTCCCCACCAACGTGACGGGAGGCACCGCCGTCGCCACCTCGGAGCTGGCCGAGTTCGGGGTGAAGGGCGCGTTCCTCGATGGCCGGCTATTCGCGCAGGCCGTGTACTTCGAGCAGGAGCGGACGGACTTCAACGCGCAGTCCATCGTCACCAACCAAGCGTCGCGGTCCGAGGGGTTCGAGTTGGAAATGCGCTGGCAGGCGACGGAGCGCTTGTCCGTAATCGCGGCGTACACGAACCTCGAAGTGGTGAACCTCAATACGTTGGCCAGCGGTGGCCGTTTCAGCTTCCTCGGGGCGGGCGACCTGCCGGATACGGACCCGACGACCTTCTACGGCGGTACCGTGGGGGGCTTCGTCACGCTGACGTCGAACCCGGAGGCGGTCCGGGCCGGCGTTCCGAAGCACCTCACGGCGGTGACCGCAATCTACGAATGGAACGATTGGCGGGTGTTTGCGAGCGTCGCCGACGTGGCGAGCGTGTACTCGGGCTTCTCGCGGAAGGTGAAGCTGCCGGCCTACACCTTGGTGAACGCCGGCATGCAGTTCGACGGACGCCGATGGTCGGTGACCGTCTCGGGCAAGAACCTGACGGACGAACGCTACTTCCGGGCGAACTTCCCGAACCTGTTCGGTGGCGTGGTGGTGCTGCCGGAACTGCCGCGCCACTTCCAGGCGCGCGTGGCCTGGAAGTTCTGACTTGGGGCCCTCGCGCGGCAAATCCGGGGCCGCGATCTGTGGGACACTGGCCCGTCGGGACAGACGGTGGAGGACAACACCAGTGCATCGAAACGAGTTGGGCGGCGTGCCGCTGATACTGGACCCGGAATTGCTAGCGGGACGCGGGTTGGACGAGGCGCCGGCCCAGACGGATAGGGAGGTCGGCAACCCGCGCCGGATTCTGGTGGCGCCGGACGGCAACCCCAAGAACACCGTCCTGTTCATTGGCGACGTGATCGTCGCCGTCTACGAGAGCCCGCCAGGTAAGTTCGAACTCGTGGACACGCTCTACGACGAGTACGTCCACGTGCTGGCCGGGAAGCTGATCCTGACGGACGGTCAGGGGCACGTGTGCGAAGCCGAAACCGGGGACCACATCTTGGTGCCGAAAGGCTTCTGTGGGACGTGGGAGATGGTCGGCGACGTCTATCGGGAACTGGTCGTGGCGGAACGGAAGACCCTGATCGAGGACATGAAGGCGGCGTAGCGAGGAATCATGAAGCTGGAGAATCGGGTCTGCGTCGTTGTCGGCGCCGGCCAGACCCCGGGCGAGACCATCGGCAATGGCCGCGCCGCCGCGATCACCTACGCGCGGGAGGGGGCAAAGCTGCTCTTGGTGGACCATATCGAGGAGCGCGTAGCTGAGACCCGGTCGATGCTCGCCGAGGAGGGGTTCGAGGCGAACATCCTCGTGGCGGACGTGACGGACGAAGCCGGCTGTAGGTCGATCTCCGACGAGGCCAACGCGCTCTTTGGCCGCATCGACGTGCTCCACTACAACGTCGGGAAGAGCCAGGGCGACGGGGAGGTGGCGAACCTCGCCTTGGAGGGCTGGTCCGGCATCATGACGCTCAACCTGACGGGTTACTACCTCACCTGCAAGCACGCGCTGCCCCCCATGCGCGAGCAGCGGTCCGGCGTCATCATCGGCATCTCGTCCATGGCCGCCCACGGCGCGCACATGAACATGACCTACGGCGTCTCGAAGGCGGGCATGAACGCGCTGACGAAGTCCATGGCTATCCACAACGCGTCCCACGGCATCCGGGTGAACGCCATCATGCCGGGCCTCATGGACACCCCGATGGCCATCGAGCGCCGGGCGCGGGAGCAGAACCGTTCGCGGGAGGAGATCCGTGCGGAGCGCGCGCGACGGGTGCCACTGCTGGGGCGGCAGGGCACGGGCTGGGATGTCGCGAACGCCGCGCTGTTCCTCGCCTCCGACGACGCGGCCTACATCACGGGCATCTGCCTGCCGGTGGACGGAGGGCTGTCCGCGCGGGGATGAAGCAGTTGGCCGAAGGAGGATCGAAGCGGCGCGTTACTGGAATGTGACCCCCTCGTAGCCGTTCGCCACCATGTCGCGCAGGCGCTTGGCGTACTTCGGCCCGCCCCCGTTGTAGATGTTGTACCGCGTCTTGCCGTACTCGTGGCCGTCGAGGTTCGAGTTGTAGCCGGTGATCCAGCTCTTCGCCGTGCGCAGGAGCAGCCCCTGGTACATCTCCTTGACGTGCTCGAACCACTCCGCCTCCGCGGCTTCCTCCACGTCGAATCGGCGGTGGCCGTGGGCCAGGAGGTACTCGAGGAACGACGTCGCCCAATCGACGGCAAGTTCCGCGCCCCGGGGAAAATTCGTCGCCGCGCCCTGCGGCCCGGCCAGCATGATCATGTTGGGGAAGCCGCTGACGAGGAGGCCAAGATAGGTCACCGGGCCGTCCGCCCACTTGTCGCGTAGCCGTTGGCCGTCCGCGCCCTGAATGTCGATGCGGTCGTACGCGCCTGTGAACGCATCGAAGCCCGTCGAGTAGACGATGACGTCGAATTCGAACGACCGGTCGGTCGTCTCGAGTCCGCCGGGCGTAATGCGCAGGATCGGCGTGTCGGACGAGTCGACGAGTTCGACGTTGTCGCGGTTGTAGGTCTCGAAGTAGCCCGTCTCCATTGGCAATCGCTGGATGCCGAACCCGTGGTCCTTCGGAATGAGCTTCTCCGCGAGCACGGGATCGTGTACCCGTTGCCGGATGCGGTCGGCGATGTATTCGGAGAACTCGGCGTTGGCGTCCTCGTCGATGAATATCTCGACGAAGTTCCTGAGCCAGATGGCGAACCCCGGCGCATCGTAGAGGCGGTCCCAGAGTTCGCGCCGTTCCTCGGGACTGACGTTGTAGAAACCCCGCCGGTCCGGCTCGTGTTCAAAGCCGCCGGGGGTACGTGCGCAGGTGGCGAAGATCTCGTCGTAGCGGGCGCGGATCTCGGCCATTTCGGATTCGGAGATGGGCGCGTTGTTCAACGGCGCGGCCCAGTTCGGACGCCGCTGGAACACGGTCAGCGCCGCCGCCTCCTTGGCAACCTCCGGGATGAGCTGTATGGCCGTCGCGCCGGTACCGATCACGGCGACGCGCTTGCCGCTGAGTTCAATGGGGTCGTGGGGCCAATGGAAGGAGTGGAAGGACGGCCCCTGGAAGCGGTCCGTTCCCTCGATCCTAGGCATCGTCGGGATCGAGAGCACGCCGAGCGCCGTGGTCACGAAGCGCGTGGTGACCGCGTTCCCGTCCTGCAGCCGGAGCGTCCAGGTGTCCGTCTCTTCATCGAACACCATCGCCTCGACCCGGCGGCCGAACTGCATGTGGTCCCGCAGGTCGAACTTCTCCGTGACGTACTCCAGGTAGCGCAGGGTCTCGGGCTGGGGCGAGAACTGCTCGGTCCAGTGCCACTCGTCGAGCAGCTCGCGGGAGAAGGAATAGCCGTAGGTGAAGCTCTCCGAGTCGAAGCGGGCACCGGGGTAGCGGTTGTTGTACCAGGTGCCGCCGAGGTCGGGATTCGCCTCGAGGACGGTGGCCCGGACGCCCAGATCCTTCAGGCGCTTGATCTGGTAGATGCCGGCGACGCCGGCGCCGATGACGACGACCTCGTAGTCGGGTTTCAAGGCGGTGTCTGCGCCGGGCCCGGCGAGCTCAACCTGCGGTTCGGCCATGCTTCTCCCCCATCTCGTGTGGCGAACTTCTTACGTCTGCGGCGCCACGTCGGGCGCGGCCATTCTGGATGTTATGCAGTCAGACCGCAAAGTGGGCGGACTTGTTCAAGGGATTCCTAGTGCCGGCCGTAGTCCCTGAGCGGTGGGCGTTCCGACGAACGGCCGCGGCGGAGCACGCGCACGGTGGCTGGGTCCGGGACCCGCGTCGTGATCTCGGATCGCCCGCCCGTGGCGCTGGCCCAATCCGCCACGACTTGATCGCGGTACGCCCGGTGCAGGGCGAGCATATCCGCATCGGGCGTCTTGCCCGGTTCGACGAGGTAGACGAAGCCCGCGTTGAACACGGTCTGGGCGTCGGCGGGGGCGGGCACGCGCGGCCCCTCGGCGGCGATGATCTGGTCGATCGTCACGACCTCCTTCTCGCCTCGGTACAGGTCGCGTCCGTCCGCGCCGACCCCGACGCGGCGGAGGTCGCGCAGGAGGAAGCTTTCCGGCACCTCGTTGGCGTCCGCGAGGCCCATGGCGTAGAGGTCCAGCCACGAAAAGCCCCCGGCTTCCCACCGGCTCATGCGGCTGAACGAGCCGTCCGCGTTCTCGCGCCAATGCTCGCCGCCCATGATGGAGCGGTTGCCGGCGTGGGCGCGCCAAGAGAACGCCGCCGGGGTGTGGAGTTCGTCGCGCCAATGGCAACGGCAGTACACGCCGAACAGCGGTTCGTGAGACTCGTTCCGTGCAAACGACAGGTGTGCCGTCCAGGAGTGGGTGAACTCGTGGGCGAACAGGAAGGAACCTCGCTCGAAGCGCTCCACCGCCGGGCGGGAGTCGTCGGCCACGGCGGGCGCCTTGATCCATATCGGCAGCACCCACTGGCCCTTGAGCCGGTCGCTCTCGCACGGCGGCAAGCCATCGCGACCGTCGAGGCCGACGCCGGTCACGCCGACGTTGGCCAGGTACGCGTACCATGGCGTCAGGTCCTCCTGGACGTCCATGCGGAACTCGCTGTGGAAGACGAGCAGGTCGTAGCCGTCGCCGAGTTGTTCGACGATGCGGCAGCCGAGGCTGCGGAGATCGGCCATGCTGCGGAAGTGGAACGCTTCGTGCGGCGCGGCGTCGGCTACTGCGCCGGGTTCGGAAAGATCGGGCGCTGGAGGCGGGATGGGAAACGGGACCGAGGTGGGCGCAGCCTGCTCCCACCGGGACGCCGCCCCGTCCTCCCACTGCACGGCCTCCGCGATGACGCTGGCGGAAATCCCTGAGAGGTCCCCGGCGTCGGCGAACAGCGCGATGCGATTGGCGTCCTTGCGCGGGAGCAGAGTCCCGGGCCATGTGCGTGCGTCGCCATCGTCGCTGAGCGTGATTTCCCACCAGAAATCCAAGTCGCTTCCGTCGAATCCCCTCCAATGCGGCTCGTCCACATCGAAGTAGAGGCGGTAGGACACGCTTATGCCGTCGTCGAGTTCGGGTATCGGATCGCGCGTCGTGAACTCGACGACGACGCCGGCACCGAGGTTCGAGCGGTGGATCGTCGCGCTGGTCAGGTCCAGATAGCCGGGCACGGTGGCGTCCGTGGGATCCTCGATGCGCGCGATCAGTTCTCCCTTCACCACGCCCCGTCCGGTGAACAAGCCGACCAGACCATCGCCGAAGTCCACGTTCCGGTAGTGAAACGCGACGCCGCCGTCCGCGTGCAATACGGCTTGGAACTGGCTGCGAGTCCGTGGCGCCACGCCGTGAACGTGGAACATCCAATCCGTGACGGACCAAGTGACGACGACACGATCCGTTTGGGTCGAGACGTGCAACGACCCCAGGGCCCACGGCTTCCAAAGCGGCGCGATGGCGGGGTGCGGTGTCAACGCGAAGTGCTGGGCCTGTTGCGCCATAGAAACGAAGCGCTTGTCCAGCTCCCAGTAGGGATCCTGGAATTCGTCGTCGAAGGTCAGCAAGCCTTGGCGGTGGACCGTGACGGCGCGCTGCGTGCGCCCGCCGAAATCGAATCCGAAGGGCAGTTGAACCTCCGCGCCCGAGCTGACCTTGTCCCCGACGTTCGACTCCCACTCCAAGCGCCGCACCTCGCGTGCGTACGCACCGTCTCCGTCCGGGAGGAAGATCACGGAACGCCCGTCGAGGTCGAAGGGGTTCTTCCCGGTGACGTCGCCGGGCGCCACCTCCAAGACGATCCGTCCGTCGTCGGTGGTCCACGGGCCGTCGGCGGGTGCCGCCTCCGCGGCGTCCACGCCGTGCCATGCGACATCGCGCACCAAACCCGCATGGCGGGTCGCCACGGCACGTGCCGCTGAAACGCCATACTCGATCCAGTCTCCGTCGACCGCGTGGCGTACGAGCACGGAGTCCATGCCGTCGCCGTCGAAATCCCCGACGGCGATGCGCCGGTAGACGGAATCCTGCGTCATACCCCGCACCCGGCGCAGCGCGGCCCGTGCCCCGTTCATCTGGTAGTAGATCCACTGCCCGGTGTCCTCGTGACGCAACAGCACGTCGTCGCGGCCGTCTCCGTTGAGGTCGCCGATGCCTTCGAAGCCGTAGGCGCGGTTCCTGGTGATGGCCGGGCGCCGCAGCACGCCCCGCCCGTCGGCGCGCACCTCGTAGGAGATCCAGGCGCCGGCGTTCCCGTGGCGGAGGAGGAGGTCGTCCCGGCCATCGCCGTTGAAGTCCGCGAGGCCCGCAAACGCGTAACTGCGATTTCGCGTGGCGCGTAATCCATCGTGGACCTCCGCGCCCGCGCCATCCATGAAGTAGACCCGCCATGCGCCGGTGTCGGCGTTCCGAAACAGCAGGTCGTGGTTACCGTCGCCGTTCAGGTCACCGATTCCGCGCAACTCGAACGCCGGGTCCGATGCCACGCCGAAGTCCTCTCGGCGCACGACCCCGGGCGAGGCGTTTGGGGACTGCACGGCGTAGTAGAGCCAAGCCCCATCCTCCTTGTGTTGGAACAGCGCGTCGTGCCGTCCGTCACCGTCAAAGTCCCCGATGCCCATGAAGCGGTGCCCGTTGTCGGCGGGAAGGGCGAGCGCGTGCGCCTGGGCGGCCGCGTCGGCGAACGAGTGGTAGAGCCAGCCGCCGCTCCGTTCGTGGCGCAAGAGCACGTCGTCCCGGCCATCGCCGTCGAAATCGCCGGTGCCCGAGCTGGCGGACGCCGTCTGGCCGACCATCACGAACGCGATGATCGCGAGCGGCGTCCGAAACGTGATCATGCGACTACGGTGAGGCTCTCAGGATCGATGCGAGCCCCTAACACCGGTTGTGGTGCGGGAAACTCCACTGATCTTCCAGCTGCGCCTTCCAGCTACGCGTAGTGTCCCTTGCCCGCCTCGCGGTTCCGGAACTCCTCCTTGTAGCCGCCGTTCACCTGGTCCAGAAACCTTGGGCCTTCCTCCTTCCAGCCGTAGCTATCTTCGAGCCCAGCCAGTTGGCGGAAGCGCGGGTGGTTGGAGTTGCGGTCGATGACGGACTGCGGGAGCTCCGTTCCGTAACGCTCCTGCACCTTCATGAACGGGCGTGCGTAGGGCACCGCCAGGTTCAGTCGCAGCCCCGGAATCTTGCGCGGGAAGGAGCCGTGCCACGTGTTCCCGTGCCAGATCACGGCGGTTCCGGCGGGCCCCTCCATGGGCACGGCGTGCGGGTTCGCGTTCGGCCCGTCGAGCAAGGACTCTTCCGGATTCGGCTGTCGGCAGAGCTTGTGGCTGCCGGGCACGATGGCGAGGCAGCCGGCCTCCTTCGTGTAGTCGGTGAGTGCGTAGTTGATGTTGCAGATGGCGGAGTAGGAGGGCAGCGGAGGTGGAAGACTGGCGTCCGCGTGTAGGCCGATCTGGCCGCCTTCGCCTGGGCCTTTGAAATGACACCCCATGCTGAACAACTGCGCGCTCTTACCGACCAGGTAGCTGATCAGGGCGAGGCCCGTCTCGTCCAGCATGATGTCCTGGAAGACTTCGTGGCGCGGCATCAGGTAGGGGACGAAGCGCCAGTCCGGGTGCTCCTCGCCGCGCTCGAGGTCCGGCTTCCTGCCGGTCTGCTTCTCGCAGATGTCGCAGATCGCCTGACGGGCGGTCCGCACCGTCTCCGGGTCCATCATGTTCTCCACGACCGTGAAGCCGTAGGCATCGAGCTCGTTGACGTGCCGCTCGAGGCCCAGCCGCTCGATCTCACGGTAGACGTCGTTCAGGTCCTTCGTGCTCTCCCAGTCTCCCATCCTCATGTCTGCCTCCGAGTTCGCTGTTGACTCATTCCCCGCCGGCCATCGCCAGCTTCTCTTGCATGCGTGCGCCCGCCAAGATGTTGCGTAGCCCGTAGTTGCCTTCGTGACAGGCGTACTCGTAGATCTGCCCCGCGCTCTTCTGCATCAGCAGGGCCGCAGTAAACGGACGCGTGTAGGTTGCGGGATCGTCTACCGTGTACTCATAGCGCAGGGTGTCTTCGTCCACGAGGGTGAAGCGTTCCGTGAGGCGCATGTGCTCGGCGGTGCCGACGGATTGGAACGGCGTCGGCGCGAAGCTCGAGCGCTTGGCCGGGAAGTTGGCCGTCTCGACGACCAGGGTGTCCGCCTCCCAACGCCCGAGGGAAGAGCCCGTCCACGGACGGATTTCCATCGGCGGGCGGCCGCGGCCGTCGGTCGGGATGATCCGGGCCTCGTGCACCATCTCCATCAATACGACTACGTACCCGGGCGCGTGGATGATCTTGAGGTTCTGGTTGTAGCCGCCGGGCCAGATCGGTGGGCCGGCGTTGAAGCCGACGATGCAACGTTCGGCGAGGCCCCGACTCTCGGGGTGGGCAGCGCCGACGCCCCCGACGAGCAGCCGGACCGGCGCGTCGTCGGGCTGATCGTCCCCCATCACCTGGCGCTTGACCCCGGGCTGTGTCGGTGGAAGCCGGCCGTCCGGCGGGTCGATCAGAAGCGACGTGCGCCCGTCCTCGCTGACCCGCGCGCCGTGGTCCAACCAGAACCCGTTGTAGGCACCTACGTCCTGGCCCTTGGGCGGCGCCGGCCGGTCTGGATCACTCGGGGCGTGCAGCGCGGCCGAATCCGCGTGCGCCTTGGCCTCGATGGCGTGGGCTTCCTCCGGCTTCAGGAATGCCTGCTGGTCTTCCGGCCGCTCGAGGGGCGTGAGCGTGCGGAAATCCCATACGCCGGACAGGTCGGGATGGCCTTCGGTCGTGCGCGACGGGCTGTAGTCGCCGGTCGCGGCGACGGCCAGGAACACGCTCGCGACCGCGAGAGCGGCGAAGGGAGAGTGGTCTTGGACGGCCCGCATGTTCGTTGCCCTCCTGTTGGCCCCCTTGAGCCCACCGATCATACGAAATCGGAGCGCGCCTTGCGTAACGGGTCGCCAACGCGGACCATTCCCACGCGCGGAAGGATGGCGCGTGCTGACTAAGTGACCTTCGAGACTTGGGGAAACTACGGTTTGGGGTGGGACGGGCTTGGTCGCGGCAGAGGCTGAACAACGCGCGCAGGCGCCGCCCGCCCGCGCGTACCTGTTTCTCACGTTCACGGCGATCTGCTTCGGCGCCAACACGACGTTCGCCAAACTGCTGGTCGGCGAGGCGTCGCCCATGGTCGTGGTGGCGTTGCGCTGGCTCTTGGTCGTGGCGTTGCTCGTGGCGTTCAACAGGCGAGCCCTCGCCCGCGATTGGCCCCATCTCCGGCCACACCTGGGATTTCTCTTCGCCATGGGCGCGCTTGGGTTCGCCACCTTCAATGGCCTGTTCTACATCGCCGCGCACCATACGACGGCCATCAACATGGGCATCATTCAAGGCATGATGCCGGTGTTCGTGCTGGTGGGCGCGTTCCTCGCGTACCGGACGCCGGCGGGGAAGTTGCAGTGGTTGGGCGCCGGGGTGACGTTGGCGGGCATCGTCGTCGTGGCGTCGGGCGGAGACGTCGAGCGCGTGCTCCGACTGCGCTTCAACACCGGGGACATGCTGGTGGTGCTCGCCATCCTGCTCTACGCGGGATACACGGTGGGGTTGCGGCGGCGGCCGGCGGCGACGGCACTGGGGTTGTTCACCGTGCTGGCCGGGGCGGCATTTCTGGCGTCGTTGCCGATGGTGGCGGCGGAGGCCTGGCTCGGAGCGTTCCAAGGGCCGACGTGGCAGGGCTGGGGAGTGGTTGCGTTGGTCGCGTTGTTCCCATCGTTCCTCGCCCAGGTCCTGTTCATTCGGGGCGTGGAGATCATCGGGCCGGGCCGCGCGGGCATCTTCATCAATCTCGTACCCGTGTTCGCGGCGCTGATCGCCGTGGCGTACCTGGGCGAGGACTTCCACGTCCATCACGGGGTCGCCCTCGCCCTCGTGCTGGGTGGCATCTGGCTGGCCGAGCGGGGTGTGGGGGCCGCGCCGGCGCGTGACGGAGGCCGGGCGCGAGCGTAGGCCTAAGGCGCGTCGTGGATCGGGTGCGGCCACGGGCAAGTAAATCGGTGCTATCCCCGAAGCGCGTTGCCTGCATATACTCGGAGACATGGCAGAACCAATCCAGAAACTAAGCGACTACGACTCGGTCTCGGACGTTCGGGCGCGCGATGAGCTGCTCGGCGCGAGCGACGAGATGATCGAGGATGCAACGGCCCACGGCGACGCGATGGTGCTTCGGGGCCTGATCTATCAGCTCACGGGGGACCCGGAAATCGCGGCGACCACGCCCGTGGTGCGCCGCGGCACCGGCTTGTTCGGCGGCCTGACGCTGGACGAGGAGGATTCCGCCCTCGTCCGCCGCAAGGCCACCGAGTTTCTCAAGTCCTATCGGGACAGCGGCGCCGGCGAGTTGGACATTGGTCCCGCGGATCGCCTGCTAACGAGCACGGCCCTGACCATCGGCTCCGAGCCCGAACCCGACGCCATCGACCTGTGGCTCGAGGAGCTGGCCCTGAATCCCTGGACCCGGGGCCTGGAATGGTCGCGGGCGCCGACGCAACGGCGCGAGGAGTTCTCCGTCACCGTCATCGGCGCCGGAATGGGTGGCCTCAACGCGGCCATCCAGCTCAAGCGGGCGGGCATTCCGTTCACGGTCATCGAGAAGAACGCGGGTGTCGGCGGCACTTGGTACGAGAATCGCTATCCCGGTGCGCGCGTCGACACCCCGAGCCGGCTCTACACCCATGTGTTCGGCGTTGACTACAGCTACGCGTATCCGTTCTGTCCCTGGACGGAGAACCGGAAGTACTTCAACTGGGTGGCCGACACGTTCGACGTCCGCGACGACATCACCTTCAACACGGAGGTCCGCTCGCTGGTTTGGGACGAGGCGGCCTCGATGTGGGACATCACGGTGGACGGCCCGGAGGGTCGGCGTACGTTGCGCTCGAACGCCGTCATCACCGCGGTCGGTTTCCTCAACCGCCCGAACATGCCGGATATCCCCGGCATGGAGCGCTTCCGAGGTCCGTCTTGGCACACGGCGCGCTGGCCCGCCGAGTTCGATCCGAAGGGCAAGCGCGTGGCCGTCATCGGCACGGGCTGCACGGGCTACCAGATGGTGCCGGAACTGGCGCTTGAGGCCGGACACGTCACGGTCTTTCAGCGCACGCCCCAGTGGCTCTTTGGAGCCCCGGGCTACCGCTCGCCGTTCCCGTCGCAGGTGCCCTGGCTGGATCGCAACCTGCCGTACCACACGAACTTCATGCGCCTGCGCATCGCCGGGGGGTTCCTCGCGGGGTTCGGTCCGATCGCCCAAGTCGATCCCCACTTCCAGGACGAGCACGCGACCAGCCCGGTCAACAAGGCCGCGCGCGACAACTGCATCGCGTTCCTGAAGGAGAAGCTCGCCGACCCGGAGCTGGTCGAGAAGATGACGCCGGAACACCCCGTGCTGTCGGCGCGTCCCGTGCTGGTAGATCCCGAGTACAGCATCCTCGATGCCATCCAGCGCGACGACGTCACCCTCGTCACCGATGGCATTCGCGGGATCACCGAAGCCGGCGTGGAAACCGAGGACGGCACGGTCCACGAGGTGGATACCATTGTCTACGCCACCGGCTTCAAGGCGACCGAATACCTGTTTCCGATGTCGATCACCGGCCGCGGCGGCAGGACGGTCGAGGAGCTCTGGTCGCAAACCGGTGCGCAGGGCTACCTCGGTGCCATGATCCCCGGCTGTCCCAATCTGTGGACGCTGTATGGTCCCAACACCAACGGTGGCCTGCTGGTTCCGGCGTTCCAGGAGATGGAAACGTACTACGCGCTCCGGTGCATCGAGCGGCTCATCCTCGACGACAAGCAGTCGATCGACGTCCGGGAGGAGCCCTACCGGCGCTACAACGAGATGGTCGACGAGCGCAACCGGCGCATGGCGTGGAGCGACTCCCGTGCGGAGAACTACTACTGGACCAAGTTCGGCCGCTCCGCGACGCAGAACCCGTTGACGCCGCTGGAGGTGTGGAACGCGCTGCGGGAGCCGGACTTCGCGGATCTGGACGTGCGCTGAGGGCGGGCGAGGCGGCATCGCGCGGCTCAGCTCTGCGGGAGTGATTGCAGGGGTGACCACTCGGAGCTCGGGACATCCGCTTGGATCGATGCCGCGCCGTGGTTGGTTCGACCTGTTTATGGGTTACATTTGGACCGGCAGGAGGGCGTACCCATGAAACTGTCCGGCCAGATCAAGCCCATCAGCTACCTGAAGGCCCATGCCTCGGAGATCGTGCGTACGCTCGGCGACCGGGGGGAGCCCTTGGTCATCACCCAGAACGGCGCCGCCAAGGTCGTCCTGCAGGACATCGAAAGCTTCGAGAAGACGCAGGAGACCATGGCGCTGCTCAAGATGCTGGCCCTGGGCAACCGGCAGATCGAATCGGGGCAGGTGCAGCCTGCGGCGGACGTCATCGCGCGGCTGCGGGAGCGCTGATGGCTTTTGGGGTTGCGCTCACCAATGACGCGGCCCGCGACCTGGAAGAAATCTGGGACTACATCTCGCGCCGCGATTCGTCGGCTCGGGCGGACTACGTCCTGGATCAGATCGAGAGCGCGTTCCGGAGCCTGTCCGAGCTTCCCCAGCGTGGGAGTTATCCAGACGAGTTGCTCGACCTCGGGATTCGGGAGTACCGGGAGGTCTTGTTCAAGCCCTACCGCGTCATCTACCGGGTAATCGAGGAGACGGTCTACGTCCTCGTCATCGCCGACGGGCGGCGTGACATGCAGTCGTTGCTGCAGCGGCGACTGCTGCACGCGTAGCGCGACGCCGTTGAAACCACTCGTCGGCGGCACGTCTCGCAGGATCACGCCCACGCCGCGTCGCGAACTCGCCAGCCGCTCTCGGTGTCCTCGGGTTCGACGGAGCTCGCTGCGGTAGGTGGGCCTCACTGGGGGTTCGCCCGGCTACCCCGCTCGAACCCTCCCGATCCGCAGCGCGACAACGCTGACGAGGGCTCCGCGCGATTGGATCGGGATTGGTGCATCAACTCAGACAGAAACCCGCTACCGGCGCGAGTAGGCGACCGCGCGCATGAAGCCGTCCACGTAGAGCTTGCCCTCCGGCTTGGCCAGGAAGTCGTAGCGACCCATGAGCTGGGCCATCGGCTCGCCGTACCGTTCGACGAGGCGATCCTGGACCGACCGCGCATAGACCTCCATCTGCCGCATCATCAGCCGCGTGTAGGACACGTGCAGAACGGCGCGCTCGCCGTCGATCGTCCGAGGGGCGTTGTCGTGCCAGGTGCGACCGTCCCACACGGCGATCGACCCCGCCTTGCACTCGATGGGCACGGTCGCCGTCGAGCCGATCTCATCGAGGTTCGGCGGCCGACGTCGTGCCGCGCTGCCGGGGACGACGGTGGTCGGGCCGGCCTCGGGCGTGAAGTCATCGCAGGCCCAGCACGCCGTCAGGAAGAGGTTGTGGTCGGGAAACGGCACGGGGTGCCAAACTTGATCGCAGTGCAGGCCGATGCTCCGGTCCCCCTTTCTGCGGATGGACGAGGCAATATTGCTGAGGATGAACCCGGCGCCCACCGAGAACTCCGCGAGCGCCATCATTTTCGGGTTGATCGCAGCTTCGGCGACGACCGGATACTTCGACATCAAGGTGGAGCCCATGGATCCAGCCCTTGCTCCGGGGTCATGGGACGCGGCCTTGAGGATGGTCGCCCGCAGATCGCGCCAGTATTCCGGCGGCGCGACGTCCTCGACCACGGTGTAGCCCTGCTCCCAGAGCTCGCGGCAGTTGCGCTCGAGACCCAACTCGCGAATGCGCGGCGCCAGCTCCTCGGAGATCTCGCCCGCGGGAATCGCCGGGCTGGCCTGGAGCCGGTTGAAGACGTCCTGAAAACCGTCCAGGTCGCCGCCCGAAACGCACTCGCCGGCCCGATCGACCAGATCGTCGTCGGGGCCGCGCTGGGTGCGTGCGGGAAGCGGCGGCGCCACGTGGGCCGCCTCCTCGCCACCGTCGTCGTCCCCGGAGAAGTAGTCGCGGAAGCTCCGGCTCGGCAGCAGCTTGAAGTCGCCGTAGACCGCATAGCGAACCCCACCCCCGAGCGCACACAACGCAAGCAGGCAGACCACCCCGGTCACGGCTGCCGTGGCGAGCGCGGCGCCGCCCGGAGACGGATCCCCCATGAAGGGCATCGAGGTCACGCCGAGCAGCGCGAACAGCCCCATCGCGGCGCACACGATGTGGAACACCAGGACCGAACGCGCCACGATCCGCCGCCAATCCTCGAACATCTTCACGAAGTCCATGCCGTCAGCCCCCGGTTCTTTTCCACAAAGTACGTTTCGAGAGAGTGCCGGGTTCTGTCCGGCCTCTCAAGGTTTCGCAAGTCTCGAGGTTCCTACTAGCGTCGGAAGAAACATAGCGATACGCTTCTGAAGTGACAAGCTATCTGCTATGGTCTAGGGCGTGAGCTATAACCTCTCGTTCAAGCGGCAAGCCATGAAGGCTCTGGTCAGGTTGCCGCGTCAGGAGGGTGAGCGCGTTCTCGAACGATTGCAGAAGCTCGCGGAGAGCCCGGGTCGTCCGGATGTCGACGTCAAGGCGTTGCAGGGGCGACCGGGTTACCGGTTGCGGGTCGGAGGCATGCGCATCGTCTTCGAGCGCGACGACAAGCGACAGCAGATCACCATCCTGCGAATCGCCCCGCGCGGACAAGCGTACAGGCAAACAGGACGCACGCAATGAACAAACCACAGATCATTCGAGACGATGCCGGCCAGCCGGCGTTCGCGGTCTTGCCGTGGCGAGAGTTCGAACGGCTGGCGGGCGCCCGCCAAGCCGAGGAGGCGTTGACGGACGAGGAGCTGTATGACCTCGCCAAGGCGTCCGACGAGGAGTCCTTTCCGGTGGAAGTCGTGCAAGCCCTGATCGACGGTGAGCACCCGATTGCGGTGTTCTGCCGGCACCGGGGCATGCGGCACCGACACGTCGCGGAGGAAGTCGGCATCCACCCGACCTATCTCTCGCAGATCGTGCGAGGACGGCGGCAGGGCTCGACGAAGACGTTGGCGGCCATCGCGCGCGTTCTGAACGTCGAGCTGGACGACCTGATTCTCTACGAGAGCGATCGTTCGGCGCGAGATTTGACTTGATTGGCTCCGCCTGCTGGGCTCGAACCAGCGACCCGCTGATTAACAGTCAGCTGCTCTACCAACTGAGCTAAGGCGGAAAGGTGCGCTAGTCTACCACCGCAGGTGTCAGCGGCAATGCCGTGCTGTTGGGGGCGTGCGCTCGAGACGGGACGGGCCGAGCGCGTCCCATCGGCTACGGCTGGTACCAGATCGGCGAACTCCACGCGCGTTCCTGATGGGTCGCGTGGAGGTCCGGGTTCGGCGGGATACCGAGCCGCAGCGCGTCCCACGTGGACCAGCGGCAGCTCGGGTTCTCGAGCACGCGGAGGTAGTAGAAGGCCTGCTGGCCCGGGTGGAATGCCGGGTCGCGCCACACGGCCGAGAGTTCCACGTCTCCCTTGTCCCGCGTGATGCTGCAGTCGGCCAGGTTCACCCGTGCGCCGTTGTCCGGGCAGCGATGCGTGGCCGGGTCCGGGTTGCCGCCGTCGGAACAGGCGACGTCGTAGATCCGCTCCCTCGCTTCGCCGTCCTCCACCCAGCCCTTGACGATCTGCAACCGCTGAAGCCAGCCCTCGTGCGGGTCGCGGGCCGCCCACGCGAGGAAGCTCGGCGCGCCTTCGCCGGCGTCCGGCAGCATGCCGCCCATCGGCACGCCGTGTGCGTAGGCTTGCTCGACCCAGTCCGATGCCTCGGCGATTCCCCCGGGCAGCGCGAACCCGCCGAACAGTCGCACCCGGATGCGGGGTCCGGTCGTCGCGAACGTCTCGCGCCGGCGCATGGCGTCGTAGAGCGCCTCGCGCGTGTTTTCGTCCGCCCACACCCCGGCGAGCCCGCCGCTGCCGTGGGTCGCTTGGCGTGGCGTCCAGAAGCCCTCCCAGCTCGCGTTGGGATCGGCGTGGTCCGGGTAGGCCGAGCCGCGGCCCACCGCGGTATTGCGGCCGTTGCTGAAGCGGCGGTCTTCCTCGTACGACCCGGCGGAGGCGTGGCTGTCGGAAGCGCCGATGGCGCCGAGCTGGTACGGATTGAAACCGCTGCTTGCCTGCATCTTGAGCCCGGTGAGCAGCGCATCGCGCCAGTAGCCCCCTTTGAATACCGAGATGGGATCCGTGTTCTCGCGCCGGTTCAGGTAGTACTGGACGATCTGGAAGTCGGCCCACTCGTCGTTGGGGGAGAGGGAGGGGTGCGTCTCGGAGGTGCCCTTCTGCTGCGTCATCTCGGCGATAGGCTCGTTGCGCATGCGCTTCTCGGCCCAGGCGGCGTCGATGGGGATGCCCTTCCAGGTGCTCTCCATGAAAGCGAGGCCGTCGCTCTGGTTCATGTTGTGGGGGATGGCGAGTGCCTCGATGCCCTCTTCGCGGAGCCCGTCCAGCCAGGTCCAGAGATCTTCGGGATCGCCGGAGTCGCGCGCGCTGAAGGGGCGCTTGGGCGCCGTGCCGCGGAACACGACGTTCCGGTGGAGGTGGCGACCGCCCACGGAGGGCGTGTACTCGTAGCCGCTGAAGGTGGTGAACGTGCCGGGGTCGTTGTGGCGCTCGGCCGCGGCAACGACTTTCGACCACGCGTCCGCGATCACCGCGGGCCCCATCAGTTCGTGATCCTGCGCCGCCACGCGCCGGAAGTTGTCGAGGACGTCGGCGAGGGAGGACGAGGCCGGCGTGAGCACGTCCGCATCCGGATGGCCGTACGTGGGGCTCGTCGGGTCCAGGAGTGCCCGGTTCACGCCCAGGTAGCCGGCGTGGTCGCTCACCATCAGGAAGTCGAGGGGCGGCCCGGAGATCCGCAGCATCGTGCCGTCCGTGTGCGGGATCGCCTTCCCCTTGGCGTAGTCGTAGGCGTCGTCCGGCGTGGTGCGTACGCCCATGGCCATGAACGCATCCATCGAGAACGCGGTGTGGATGTGTGTATCGCCGAACCAGGCCTGGCGCTCGGGGCCTTCGACGGCCCACGCGGCCATGGTGAGCGTGGATGCAAGCAGGATGATCGTGGCTCTCTTCATGCGTTCGCTACTCGTCAGATGGACTCGGGGAGCGCGGCCCGCCAGCCGGCGTGCAGGCGCAGGGATGCCGCCTCGACGGCCGCCGCTTGAGCGGGGTCGGCTCCCAGGTTCGTGAACTCGCCGGGATCGTCTCCCAGATCATAGTACTCGCGAAGCACCGCCCCTTCGCCGTCGAGCGGCGCCCACTCGGTGTAGCGGTATTCCTCGGTGCGGATCGTGCGCCCGTGGTACCCCTCGCGGCGGGACTCCGAGAAGGCGGCGGTCTTCCAGGGGCGTCCGGGAGCTTCGAGCACGGGCCGGAAACTCGTGCCCTCGAGGGCGTGCGCCGGGAGCGGGAGACCACAGAGGTCCAGCAGGGTGGGGTAGAGGTCCACAAGCTCGACGAAACCCGCCGCCGCCTGTCCCGCGTGGGCCGTGCCCGGCACGCGGACGATGAGCGGCACGCGCGTCGATTCCTCGAACTGCTGCGTCTTGCGCCAGAGTCCCAGGTGCTCGTTCAGCAGGAAGCCGTGGTCGCTGGTGAAGACGACGATCGTCGAGTCCGCGAGTTCCAGTTCCTCGAGGGCGTCGAGGAGCCGCCCGACGTACGAGTCGATCATCGTGACCATCGCGTGGTAGGCGGCGATGGCCTGCCGCCGTTGCCGGTCGCTGTGCGCCGCGTCATCGGGGCGGATCTGCCAGCCGGGCTCCGGGACGTCGTCGAGGTCGCCGTCCAGTGCGGGCGGTAGTTCGATCTCGTCGACGGGATGCTGCTCGAAGAACTCCACCGGGCCGACCCACGGCTGGTGCGGCTTGTGGAAGCCGGCGGCGATGAAGAACGGCTCCTCGCGATGATCTGCTAGGAGTTCGATGATCCGCGTGGCCGTCGTCCCGTCCGGGGTCATGCGCGGCGACTCGCGGGTGGCGCGCCAGGACAGGGGCAGGCCCGCCGGCCGTCCGAGCGGGGCGAGCACTTCCGCCCGCGACATGCCGTGCTCGGAACCGTCGGTCCAGGTGTTGTCGCGCACGGTGGAGAGGTCGACCCCCGGCAGGTAGCCGGGACCGTGATGGCGGCGCGCCGGCTCCCGCGAGAGGGCGTAGCGCGAGACGTCCCAGCGGATCGCGTGCTCGAAGCGGTTGTGCCCGACTTTGCCCACGCGGCCCGTGAAGTAGCCGTGCGCCGCGAAGTGCTCGGGGAGCATCGCCAGGTCGTCGCCGATCCGGTGGCGCGGCCAGGTCTGGCCGTCGTGGACGTCCGTGGACGTCGGGCGCAGCCCGCTCAGCAAGGACGCGCGCGACGGGTTGCACAAGGGGTTCTGCACGTAGGCGCGATCGAACCGGACGCCCTGGGCCGCCAGCCGGTCGAGGTTGGGCGTCTTGGCCGTGGCGTGGTTGGGGCGTGGCGTCGCGCCCGCGTAGGTGCCGAGGGCGACGTTCAGGTCGTCGGCGATGATGAACAGGACGTTCATGGGGGCGGGGTCCGCCGCGTTGGCCGCGCAACCGAGGGCGAGGGTCAGCAGCCAGGAGAGTGCTCGGCGTTGGGTCATGCTACGGGCCTACAGGGAGGTAGGTGCACTATACCCTCCCGGCGCGAACGGCCGGATGACGTGCCGAGGGAGTCAGCGCGTGAGAACGAGCTTGCCGAGGATGCGGCCGGCAAGTTGATCTTCGAGCGCCTGTACATACTCGCCTGCCGGGCGCTCTGTGACCGGCGCGACCCGGAGCCCGTCCCGTTCGATCCAGTCGATCAGCGTGGCGGCGAGTTCGGCGTTCATTCCCGGACGTGTCCGGACCTCGCCGCCCCAGTCCACCCCCACGACGGCCGAACGCTTGAGTAGGGCCAGGTTCAGCGGCAGCCGTGGAATGATGCCGCTGGCGAAGCCCACCACGAGGAACCGTCCGCCGGGGGCGAGGGAGCGGAACGCCGGCTCAGCGACATCGCCGCCGACCGGGTCGTAGACGACGTTCAGGCCCTCCGCTGTCACCGCCCGAAGCGCATCACGCCAGTCCTCCCGGGAGTAGTCGACCGTGACGTCCGCGCCGGCGGCCTCGGCCGTGGCGCGCTTGTCCGGCGTAGACGCCGCGCCGATGACGCGGGCCCCCATGGCTTTCGCGACGGCGATGGCCGCCGTGCCGACCCCGCCGGCGGCCCCCAGCACGAGCAGGGTCTCGCCGGTGCGCAGGTGTCCGCGGTCCCGCAGACCAAACAGGGCGGTGAGGTAGTTGGTGTACAGGCTCGCTGCCTGCGCAGCGCCGAGTCCGGCCGGGGTCCGGTGGCAACGGCTGGTCGCCGTGCGGACGTAGTCCGCGAGCGCGCCGTTGGCCGTGCCGAACACGGGGTCGCCCGGCGCGAACTCGGTGACGTCGTCGCCGATGGCCTCCACCGTCCCCGCGAACTCGCTGCCGGGATAGTGGGGCAGCGCGGGTTTGACCTGATACTTCCCCTGGATCATTAACCCGTCGACGAACCCGATGCCCGTGGCTTCCACACGCACGAGCACTTCGCGCCGCCCCGGCGCGGGACGCTCGATATCGACCTCCCGAAGGGAGGCCGGAGGCCCGAACGCTTCGCAAATCACCGTACGCATCGACGGCTTACCCGAACAGCTCGCGGTTGGCGCGCCGCAGGAACAGCAGGCCGATCGCCGCGTTGAAGAAGATGAAGAAGTTGTGCATCACGAGCCCGAAGGCCGAGAGCTGCGCCGCGTTGTCCTGGTAGAGCACCACCCAGATGGTGATGGCGGCGGCGCGCATCGGGGTTGGGATCGCGGCGGCGAAGAAGATCACCGGCAGCACCCCCAGCATGTCGAAGTACGACGCTTCGACGCCGAAGAGGCGCAGGGCCAGCGTGTACACCACGACCGCCCCGAGCAGGGCCGGCGAGCGGATCGCGGCCACGATGATGTAGTGCAGCGGCGACGCCTCGCGGAACGCCTTCAGGAGCGCGCGCTCCTTGAGGCCCTTGCCGACGGGAATGAGGCCGCGGAAGAAGGCCACCCAAAGCCCGAACACCACGAGCACGCCGATCCCGATCCAGGGCACTAGCTCGAACTGGGGTGGCAGCGTGTCGGCAGCGATCGCGTAGCCGACGTTCGCCCAGAACGTGAGATAGAGCAGCTCGCAGAACATGATGAAGAGCATCGACGAGCCGACCTCCCAGCCGGGAACGTCGTGGCGGCGGTTGAGGTAGAGCGCCATGGCGCCCTTGCCCACCTGCTCGTTCACGATGGAGATGATGTATGCGCTGGCGCGGACGGGCAGGATGTCCTTGTAGGGCACGTGCGCGTTGAACCACGAGACGACGCGCCACACCACCGCGGAGTCGACGAGGAAGAAGAAGGCGGAGTACGGGATCATCAGGGCGAGCCAGGTGCCCCAGGAGACGCTCGCGAATACCTGGAGGAGGTAGCTCGCCATCGTCTCGCCCTCGCGGGCCGCCGCGGCGTCGATGCGCGTGTACAGCCATGCGAAGCACGCGAGCGTGATGAGCCAGAGCAGCGCCCGGGGCCACCACGGTCGGGCAGCGGGCGCGGCGTCGTTGGGGTCGGCGGTCGTCATGGGGTGTCCTCGTTGAAGGCGGCGCGCAGGGCGTTGTCGAGCGGCGTGAGTTCGATGCCTAGCATCGCACGGGCGGGCTCGGGGTCGATGGCATCGTCCTGCTCGAGGACGCCGAGCATGTCGCGGGTGAGTGGTGGGTCGGCGAAGAACGTCTCCGCCAGCCAGGCGAACGCGCGGGCCGCGAAGAGGGGGGTGCTGCCGAGTTGGACATCGGTGCCCAGCACGGCGGCGGTGCGTTCGACGAGCGCGCGGTGGGTTAGCGACTCGGGGCCGCCGAGTTCCAGCACCGTGTCGTCCGGGACGGCCGGACGCGTGCCGGCGAGCAGGGCCGCCACCACGTCCGCCGCGGCGATGGGCTGCTCCAGGGTCGCCCCGCCCCGGACCAGCGACGTCCGTCCGGCTGTGGCTTGGCGTCGCAGGGCGTCGGTAGCGGCGTCTCCGGGGCCTAGCACCATGGGAACGCGGAGGATCACGGCCGGTACGGACGATGCGAGCAGGATCTCGTCCGCCCGCCCCCGGGAGGCGAGGCAGCCGTTGCGGGACTTGGGGTCCGCGCCGTGGATGCTCGTGTGTACGATGCGCGACACGCCCGCGGCCGCGCAGGCCGCGGACAGTGCCTCGGCCGGCCGCTCGTGGGCGTCTTGGTAACGGTTCGCGCGGGTCTGCTTGAGGATCCCCACGAGGTGGATGGCGGTGCCGCATCCGTGCGCCGCGTCCTCGAGGCCGGCGCGGTCTTGGTAGTCGACGATCCGGACCTCGCGCCGTTCGGGGTGCGGCAGGTCTTCGAGGCTCTTGGCGGCGCGCTCGGACCGGACCACGGCGCGCACGGTTCCCCCACGCGGGTCGTTGGCCAGGGCGCGGATCACCAGGCGGCCGAGGTGGCCGTTGGCGCCGGTGAGGAGAACGCCGTCCGTGACTGGGTCGCTCATCCGGGCCGATGATCGCCGTGTTGGGGCGGTTCGGCAAGCGGCGGACCGGCGCGGCGTGCGGTGCGCGTCAACGTTCGACTATGCTCGGGCGACCGCTTCGGGACGGGATAGGCATGGATTACGGATTCTTCGGCTTCAACACGGGTCCGCTCAGCAACGCCGGTGCCATCGAGCGCGTCGTCGTTGCCGCCGAGCAACTCGGCTACGAATCGGTGTGGTCCGCCGAGCACCTGGTCATGATGGACCCGGAGGATCCGGTGCTGCCCGTGCCCCCGAAGTCGAACCTCGTTGGCTCGATCGCCAGCCTCGCGTTCGCCGCCGCGAAGACGGAGCGCATCAAGATCGGCTCGGGGATCATTCTCATCGCCTTGCGCGACCCGATCATGCTCGCCAAGGAACTGGCCGCCGTCGATGTCCTTTCCGACGGGCGCCTCCTCGCCGGCTTCGGCGTCGGCTTCGTGCCCCGGGAATTCGAGACGCTCGGCGTGCCCTGGGAGGAGCGCGGTCCCCGGACGAGCGAGCACATCGAGGTGCTGCGTACACTGTGGACGGCGGAGCAGCCGGCCTTCGACGGTCAGTTCACGAAGTTCTCCGGGGTTCAGTCGCGTCCGCTCCCCATCCAGAAGCCCCACCCGCCGATCATCCTGGGCGGGGACTCGCCCCCGGCGCTGCGCCGCGCGGTGGCGCAGGCGAACGGCTGGTACAGCTTCCACGGCGTCGAGGAGACGGCGCAGATGCTGAAGGCGCTCGAGGAGGCGGCGAAGACGACGGATCGTCCGGCGTCCCTTGGTCGGCTTGAGATCATCATCAGCTCCCTTGGGCCGATCGACGCCGACACGGCGAAGCGTTACGAGGACCTCGGGATCGATCGGCTGGTCCTTGTGCGCGACCCGTTCGAGACGAGTATCCCGCCGAGCCAGGAGGCCGAAGACACGATCATCCGATTCCTGGAGGACCAGGCGCGGGAAGTCGGGATTAAGTAGTGAGCTTCCTCGGCGGCCGACCGTATGCCGCCGGTGAAGGTGACCGAAGGCCAGGCGGGGTACTGGATCGCGTTGGCCAAACGGAGCGGGCTAGCTCACAATGCATCCGCGCGGGTGGTCCGTCGGGACGACGAGTTTCCGGGACAACGACAGGCGGAAGGAAGCTAAACGGCGAGCAGACACAACTCGACTCGTCCGCACATCCGACCTCACTCCGACCACGAGCTTGCAGGCAATCACTATACCGACTTCACCCCTTGACCCTTCCCGCTGTCGGGGGCGGTGTTAGTGTTGCAGAAGATGGCCCTCAATGATGGCCCTCATCGAGGCGCCGAGCTCGACGAAGAACGAGGCAGGCAAGCGGGACCCGGGGATGCACCAAACGAAGAAGGGCAACCATTGGTACTTCGGCATGAAGGCGCACGTTGGCGTCGATGCCGAGTGGGGACTGGCGACGGTCTGGAGACGACGCCGGCGAACGTCACGGACGTGGAGACGGCGCACGCGGTGCTGCGCGGCGACGAGGCGGAGGTGCACGGCGACGCCGGCTACCAGGGCGTCGGCAAGCGGGGGAGAACAAGGGCCGGGACGTGGAGTCATCGACGGCGATGAAGCCCGGCAAGCGCCGGTTATTGGACAAGTCGGGGCCGGCCGAGGTGGCCGAGATGCGCAAGGCGAAGGTGGAGCATCCGCTCCTGTACGTTAAGCGCCACTTCGGCTACAACAAGGTTCGCTATCGTGGCCTGGCGAAGAACGCGCACCGGATCGCCTTGCTGCTGGGCTTCACGAACCTGCTTATCGCTGGCCGCTAGGCCCCGCCTCACGCGGGACGGCCATGCCCGTCGCCCGTGGGACGGGACCAATAGGGCCGTTTACGGCCATCTACCATCGATGGATATTGTTATAACCACCGCGCTTATTTCATTACGCACTAACGTGCGTGGAACCTCTTGTTTTTGCGTCCCGAATCGGGCTTGTTCAGACCTTCCCTAGCTGCTGGAGGGTGAGCTTCATTTCGTAGCGCACTCCTGTGTTCCAAACGGCGGGCCGTCGGCAGCCGCATACCACGGAATCTGCCCGAGGCATTGCCAAAGCCGGAGTCGCCTGCTTCGCCGGTACACTTGTATCTATGTCGTGAGCTGCAGGCAGGCCGGCTAGCGTAGCTAGAGACTACGCTAAGAGAAACTCACCAAACGGTTGTTGTCCATGACCCGGTTGCGATCACGGTTGGCCTTTAGGTTCTCGATTAAGTGACCTGCGTTGCCGAGCAAGTCTTGAAGGAAGGCGGAGACAATCGTCTTCGCAGGCATCGATCCAGTTCGTGACCGCCGTTACGACCACTCCCAGTAGCGCCCCGATCATAGTCCCCAAGGAACTCCGAAGTGGCGATGTCAGTTACCCGGTCCACCCCTCCGCCTCCAAAAGCCGGACCCGCATCACTGCTAAGTGATCCCGGGACCGTTGAGCGAATCCCAGACGGACCGGACGCGGTCGGTGATCGCGAGCAGGTCAGCACCTCCCTTCGCGGCTGCCATCATGCTCTCGAACCCGTTCCTTAGAGTTTCTGAGAGCCCGTTCCTCTCGTTCTCGGGCATGGGCACGCCATCGTGCTCTCCTCGATACTTCGCATCGGCGAAGTCGACGACGATTTTGACGACGACTTCGATTGAGTGCTCGGGCGGAATCGGAAAGACTGATCCCCGCGGCCATCCCTCGGACCCTTCTCGTGCAACGACCTCGAGATGGACGATCGCTTCGCCGCAGGAGGTACATGTGGTCGCGAGCAAATTGGCCACAGTCTCCGTACGCTGACGAGCTGGATCCTCGCAGCCCAAGCTGGTGCTGTTCCACCGAGGGTAGAACGGCGTAGCACAGTGAGCGCACTCGATCTGACCCTCAAGCAATGGCCAACCCTCCTAAGTCGTTGGAGCTCACTGGCAACTCGGCCTCCGTGGCGGCACGTTGGTTGAGCGAACCCCCCTTTTTCGACCTTGACTCTGCGTTCCGGGGTTGGAAAGAAACCCACTGGCTAGCAGTGAGCTACACCCCCAACTGAGCTACGGTCGAAATGCTAGGGTAGTTTATCACGGGTCGCGAAGCGATCAGGGGCAGTCGCACGGCGTCCGGCGGGTGCTGCGCGAAGAACTGGGCGGGACCGACCCACGGCTGGTGTGGCTTGTGGAAGCCCGCGCCGATGAAGAACGGCTTGTCGCGGTTGTCGGCCATCAACTGGATGACGCGCGTCGCCGTGGTCCCGTCGGGGGTCATGCGCGCCGACTCGGTGGTCGCGCGCCAGGACAGTGGCAGGCCGCCGGTCCGCCCGAGCGGCGCCAGGAGCTCGGTGCGCGACATGCCGTTCTCGGACCCCTCGGTCCACGTGTTGTCGCGTTGCCCCGACAGGTCGATTCCCGGTAGGTATCCCGGCAGGCGAAAGCGGAATGCCGGCTCCCTCGAAAGGGCGAAGTTCGACGAATCCCAGGACACGACGTGCTCGTAGCTGTTGTGTCCGATCTTGCCCACCCGAGCCGTGTAGTAGCCCTGGTCTTGGAAGTGCTCGGGCAGGAGGCGCACGGCGTCTCCTATCCGCACACGGGGCGCGGTGCCGTTGTCGTAGACGCCGGTGGTGGCCGGTCGCATTCCGCTGAGGATCGATATGCGCGACGGGTCGCAGAGCGGGTTCTGCGCGTAGGCGCGGTCGAACCGGACACCCTCTGCCGCGAGACGGTCCAGGTTCGGCGTCTTCACGCCTGCGTAGTGCGGGGCGGGCGTCGACTCGAGGTAGGGGCTGAGCGCGACGTTCAGGTCGTCCACCATGATCAGCAGGACGTTGGGACGCTCGGCCAAGTCCTGTTTCCTGCATCGGCGCCGCGGCGGAGAGCAGGAGCGGGTCCGTCCCATCGGGGGGCCTGGGCGTGGCCGGGCAGGCAGAGCAGCGATGCCGTCGCCCGCAGTCGAAGCAGTGCGCCTCTCGCGACGAAGACGTGCTGTCCCGCAAGAGCAGCCCGCATACAATGCCGCTAGTCGTCAAGCACCTTCCGGGAGTCGAAGCGGAGCCCTGTGACATGGACCCGATCATCCTCGACACGAAGGCGGCGGATGCCGCCCGCTTCTACGAAAAGAGGTACGTCGGTGCCCAGCCACTGTTCCTTCGGCCCGGCACCAAGCTGGTGCTTGGTGGGACGGATGCGAGACGCTGCCGCTTTTGCGACCGTGACAGCGCAGACGCGACGTTTCGCACCGCCGCGCACGCGATCCCGGAGCTGCTCGGCAACAAAACCCTGTTCACGCTCGAAGAGTGTGACCAATGCAATGCGTTTTTTCGGTTCCACGATTGAGAATGACCTCGGAAACTGGACGAAACCAAGCCGGACGTTCTCGCGAATCCGTGGCAAGAGCGGTGTGCCGATCTTGAAGAACGAGAAGGAAGGCTGGCGAATTGAGTACGATGGAACTGCCTTGCGCATCACACAGTACGAGGAGAATCCCAAGTTCCATGTCGATGTCGCCGCACGACAACTCCGACTTGATCTGATCCGTGATCCCTTCACACCGGTTGGGGTTCTGAAAGCGCTCGTTCGAGTAGGGCTGACGCTGTTGCCGAACGACGAACTGCGGAATTTTCGGGAGACGCTCGACTGGGTTCGAAATCCGGACCATGCCGAGGGCTTTGTCTCCGGATGTCCGGTCTTCTACACTTTCCAGCCGGATCCCATGCCGAACGATCTCGTTGCGGCCATACTGATGCGGCGGCGCCCGAGCGCGAATGACGTACCGTACGCGTTCCTAGTGCTCGCGTACGGCAATGAGGTGATGCAGGTTTTCCTTCCGTCGCCCCAGCAGGATCGCGCGATACACGGGCGTGAGATCCGCCTTCCGGCGTTCCCCACACCCGCCATGCGCGATGATCGACGGCTTGGTCGACCGAGTACACGGCTCATCGATCTTTCTGGCAGGAACACCGTGAGGGGCGAACTGCACTCGATCACGATGGCATTCGACCACCTACACGTGGCTCGAGCGCCATCCGTGTCGCGCTAGAATCGTCGCCACCTAGGCGGAGTTCGATATCCCCAGAGGGTGTGGAACACCGCCATTCACTCCCCGTGGAGCTTGCGGAGCTCCTCGGGCGTGAGTGCGAGGCCGAGCGCGGTTAGGGACTCGGCGGTCCCCGCCAGCACGCGGGGCCCGATGAGCGGGAAGCAGGGAAACGGCTGGCTCAGCACCCAGGCGAGCGCGACGACGATGGGAGAGACGCCGCGCCCGACCGCCGTCGCGACCGCACGCTCGCGGCGGGCGAAGTTGTCCTCGGCGAACCAACAGCGCCGCATCTCGTCGTCGCTCGGCTGGTTGCCATGGCGACGATCCACGCCTGACGACTCCCGGGCGTGGATCGCGTCGAAACGGGACGTGAAGAAGCCGCGCGCCTGGCTCGACCACGGGAACAGCGCCAGTTCCTCCGCCGCGAGCGAGGCGCGCCAGTCCGGGGTCGAGGCCGAAACGCAACCCGGCCAGATCGGATCCACCATGTGCGCGAGGCTGAACTGGTTGGAGACGGCGACGAAGGGGCGCAGGCCGTTCGCCCGGGCATGGGCGTTGGCCGCGAGGACCCGTTCCAGCGACCAGTTCGATGCGCCGAAGGCGTGCACCCTCCCGGCATCGCACTCACGGTTCAGGACGTCGATCCACTCGGCCACGTCCACATCGGGGTTGTCGCGGTGCAGGAAGTACAGGTCGACGTGGTCGGTGCCGAGGCGCTCCAGGGACTCATCGAGCTGGGGGGCGACACGGGCCGGGAAGTTCGCTGGGGTGTGGGCGCCCTTGCCGATGATGACGACGTCGTCCCGCACGCCCCGGTTGGCCATCCACGTGCCGAGCAGGGACTCCATCCGGCCGCCGCCGTAGATGTGCGCGGTGTCGAATGTGTTGCCGCCGCGCTCGAAGTAGTGGTCGAACATCACCGCCGCGTGGCGTATGTCGGGCTGGTTGTCGCAGCCCATCACGAGGCGGGACACGGGTTTGTCGATCCCGGAGACGGTGCCGTGCCGCATCATCGGCTCGGCGACGGCGAGCGGGCGTCCATGGACCGGCACCGTCTGCCGCTCGGGCCGCTCCATGTCGAACACGAGGCCGATGCTCTCGCGCCACGCGTCGAGGGTGCGCGCGTTGCCGAGACTGTCGGCCCAGGACATGTGCGGGGACTCGCGTGCGCCGCGGCCGAGGGCTTCCGACACCGCGTCCACCTCGTGGACGTAGAGCGGTGCGGACTGGCCTTCGACGACCTCGGCCTCGGCACCACGCCGGATCTCGAACCGCCAGTGGCCGTCCCCGTCGGCGCAGAACCAGGGCTGGGGGACGTGGATCGAACCGTCCGATCCGGAGATCGTCACCCGGTTGGGCAGGCCGACGGAGACCGCCGTGGCGACCTGGGCGACGATCCCCGAGGGGAAACGCAGAACGGCTGCGGATCGCGCATCGATGCCCGTCTCGGCGAAGCTCGCCACGGCGCGCACGTCCTCGGGTTCCGCATGGCCGATCGGCACGCCCGCCGCCGCAGCCGCGATCAGGCGGCACATCGACACCGCGTAGCAGCCCACGTCCATGATCCCGCCCCCGGCGAGGTCGTTGCGGTACAGGCGGCTGTCCGGGGAGAAGGGCGCGGCGAAACCGAAGCTCGCGTCGATGTGCCGCACCTCGCCGATGGTGCCCTCGCGGACGAGCTGGACGACGAGCTCCGTCATCGGATGGACGCGGTACATGAACGCTTCCATCAAGAAAACGTCATGCTCGCGGGCAGCTTCCACCATGGCCATGACCTGCGCGTGGTTCACCCCCATGGGCTTCTCGCAGAGCACGGCCTTGCCGGCCTCGAACGCCTTGATGGTCCACTCCGCGTGCTGGGGATGGGGGGTGGCGACGTAGACAGCGTCAACCTCGGCGTCCGCGAGCAACGCCTCGTAGCTGCCGTGCGGCGTGACGCCGACACGGTCGTGGACGAACCGCGCGGCCGCGTCCTGCGTGCGACTGCCGACCGCGGCGAGCATGGCGGTTTCCGAGGAAGCGATGGCGTCCGCGAACGTGCCCGCGATGCGGCCGGTTGCGAGGATTCCCCAGCGGACGGTCATGGAGGGGCAAGGCTCGTTGCCCACTCGGTGCGGGCGAACAACTCCGGGTCTGCTCCATGCATCGAGTGCCCCATCCCGGTGAACGACCGGTACTCGACCGTTTGTCCGGCTGCACGGATCAGTTCGCAGGCCAGCGGTCCACCGTCAGCCAAGTACACGCAGCGCGGTCTCGGGTGCCTTGTCGAGGATCCTGAGCAACGCCCTGGCCGCACCCGTCGGACCCCGCTTGCCCTGCTCCCAGTTGCGGATGGTCTCGTGCGGCACGTCGATGCGACGCGCGAACTCAATCTGGGTGAGCCCGAGACGCCGCCGCACCCGGCGGGCGAAGCGCCCCATGTCGTGCATCGCCTCGGCGTCGTCGTCGCGCGCTTGGCGGGCGATGTCGTCCTCACCGGTCGCGTCCAGAACTTCGTAATCGACCCGGCCTCCGGGAAGCCCCCGTGGGTTGTCAGGATCAATCGTCATCCGTGCTCTGCTCATACTCCCGAACCTCCCTGCGGTTGGCCTTGCGGGCGGAAATGATGCGGATCGCCGCGTCCCGCATGGTGTAGATCACTGCGAACACCCGACCCTCGATGGTGCCCAGCAGCCGGTAGCGATCCTCGCCGTAGTCCCAGCGCCGATCCTGTGCGACGGTCCGATCCTCGTCGAGGAAAGCGTGCGCGACGTACTCGAAATCGAAGCCGCGGTCCGCGAAACAGGCATCGCTCTTGGCATCGTCCCACTCGAACTCCATCCGCTTTTCTAGGCCAATGGCCTACCGATGTCAATAGACGTCGGCGTGGTCCTCGGCGTCGTAGCCTCCCATGGCCATCAGGCGGATTCCGGCCGCGCCGCCTGCCATCCCGTGCGGAGTTGTTCGGACAGCGCGTCGATCAGGCTTCGGTGGGCCGGGTCGGTGGCCAGGTTGTCGTACTCGAACGGATCCTCGGCGTGATCGTAGAGCTCGCGGTCCGGCTCGGTCTCGGGCGCGTCCACGGGCGTCCACTCCGTGTAGCGGTGGCGAGCCGTGCGCAGGGTGCGGCCATGGAATCCCTCGAGCACGCTCTCCGAGAAGGCCGCCGACTTCCACGGCAGGTCCGGATCGTCGAGCAACGGCCGGAGGCTGGTGCCTTCGAGCGCATGGGCGGGCTGCGGCAGGTTCGACAGTTCGACGAGCGTCGGGTAAAGGTCGACCAGTTCGACCAATCCGCGCGCGACCTCGCCCGCCTGCCTGCCGTCCGGCAACCGTACGATGAAGGGCACCCGCGTCGACTCCTCGAACTGGTATCGCTTGCGCCACAGGCCACCGTGCTCGCTGAGCAGAAAGCCGTGGTCGCTGGTGAACACGACGATGGTGGAGTCGGCGAGATCGAGGACCTCCAGGGCCGCCAGCAACTGGCCGACGTAGAAGTCGGTCATCGTGACCATCGAGTGATACGCGGCGATGGCCTGCTTGATTTGCTGGTCGCTGTGATCGAGGTCGTCTTGGTACGGCTCGAATGCCGCTGCCGGCAGGTCGTCAGTGTTGCCCGGGGGCGTCTGGGGTAGGTTCACCTCGTCGGGCGGGTGCTGGGCGAAGAACTGCGCCGGGCCGACCCACGGCTGATGCGGCTTGTGGAAGCCGGCACCGATGAAGAACGGCTTGTCGCGGTGGTCGGCCATTAACTGGATGACGCGCGTGGCGGTGGTCCCGTCGGGGGTCATGCGCGGCGATTCGGTGGTCGCGCGCCAGGACAGGGGCAGGCCCCCCGTCCGCCCGAGCGGCGCGAGGATGTCGGCGCGCGACATGCCGTGCTCGGACCCTTCCGTCCAGGTGTTGTCGCGTTGCTCCGACAGGTCGATCCCCGGCAGGTATCCCGGCAGGTGAAAGCGGAATGCCGGCTCCCTCGAGAGGGCGAAGTTCGATGAGTCCCAGGACACCACATGCTCGTAGCTGTTGTGTCCGATCTTGCCCACCCGCGCCGTGAAGTACCCGTGGTCGTGGAAGTGCTCGGGCAGGAGGCGCAGGGCGTCTCCGATCCGCTCACGGGGTGCCGTTCCGTTGTCGTAGACGCCCGTGGTGGCCGGTCGCAGGCCGCTCAGGATCGATATCCGCGACGGGCTGCAGAGCGGGTTCTGCACGTAGGCGCGGTCGAAACGGACGCCCTCGGCCGCCAGCCGGTCCAGGTTCGGCGTCTTCACGCCGGCGTAGTGCGGGGCGGGCGTCGACTCGCGGTAGGAGCCGAGGGCGACGTTCAGGTCGTCCGCCATGATGAGCAGGACGTTGGGACGCTCCGCCAGGTCCGCCTCGCGCATCGGTGCCGCGGCGGGGAGCAGGAACCGGTCCGTCCCGTCGGGAGCCTGGGCCATGGCCGGCGCGCAGAGCAGTGAGGCGAGGAGCACGAGTGTGGGTCTTGGTGCGTTCATATGCGTCATGGCGGCGGGGAGCTCCCGTCGTACGGTCCCCAGAAGCTCCGGATGCGATTGGGTTTCAATTCCAGCAGCAGGAGGCCTCCGGCGTTCGACAAAGTCTCGATGGTCGTTCGCGCCCGGTCAGGGTCGTAGTACCGTTCCATCATGCGGCGGGCCAAGTGCCAGGTCCGTTGCGGGTCATCGACGAGCTCGACGGTGCCTTCCACGCTGACCCAGGCTTCCATGCTGCCCACTCCTTCGGCAATGCACAGGGCCGCTCTCGGATCGCGGCGCAAGCGCCTGATCTTGGCCGTCTCGGCTTCGGAAACCATGAGGATCCGCTCCCCGTCCCACTCGTACCAGAGCGGCAGGGTGTTCGGTGAACCGTCCCGGTTCAGCGTGCTCAGGAAACCGATCATGGTCTGCCTGAGGAGGTTGTCGATCCTCCTGTTCGTCTCATTCATCGTTGTCGCGACCACGAGGGTCGCCCCTACAGCTTGTAGATGCGCTTCACGTTGCCGCCGAGGACCTTCCCGCGCGTCGTCTCCGGCAGCTTGTTCGCGTAGACGATCAGGTCGTCGACCCAGGTGTGGGGGTGGTCCGGATGCGGGTAGTCGGTCGCCCACATGAAGCAGTCGTCGCCGACATGCTCGATGGTGTAGGGCGCGATGGTCTCGTCCGGGTCGCCGGAAATGAAACACTGGCGGCGGAACAGCTCCGATGCGCGGAAGCGTGCGGAGTTCATCGACGCGTTGTAGGCGTTGAGACGGTCGAGCATGGGCCCGACCCAGCCGGAGCCGGCTTCGAGCACGCCGAGGCGCAGCTCCGGGAAGCGTTCGAGCGTGCCGAGGCTGAAGAACGAGATGAGCGCCTGCTGGATGACCGAACGCAGCCAGATCATCTCGCCCCATGGGCGGCCCTCGCGCGGCCAGTCGAAGATGCCGGCCGCCGCCGCGTGCGGCGTAAACGTCGGGTGGATGGCGAGCGGCACATCGAGTTCGCAGCACTTCGCGAACAGGGCGTCGTGTGCCGGGCTGCCGTGGATCACGCGGTTGTGGTTGAACTGGTTGACCCAGGCCCCCCGGCAGCCGTCCTTCACGGCCCGTTCCAGTTCCGCCACCGATCCCTCCACGTCCAGCAGGGTGAGCTGGGCGATTGGGACGAGCTTGCCGCCGGCGTCCCGGCAGAAGTCCGCGATCCAGCGGTTGTAGGCGCGGCAGTACGCGAGGCTCAATTCCGGGTCGGTGAGTTCCACCTCCCAGAGCAGTCCGATCGTCGGATAGAGGAGGCAGTACTCCAGGTTCTCCCGCGCCATGAGGTCGAGACGCTCGGCGGCGTCGCAGGCCCCGTAGGGCATGCTGTCGGCGTAGCGGCGCTCGGGGCTCGGGCGCATGTCCTCCGCCCCCATCGCGCCCATGATGCCGAGGGAGCCCTTGTTCGTTCTCGCGGATGGCCGCCGGTCGATCTCCAGGTATTCGAGACCGTTGTCGTCCACGCCGATGCGCAGCGCCCGGGGCTTGTAGCGTTCCTCGAGGTAGTTCTCCCAGAGGTCGGGCGGCTCGAGGATGTGCCCGTCGGCGTCGACCGTGCCGTCGTATGGAAAGCGCTTGATTTCGTAGGCCACCTGGTGCGTCCCCTTTCGCGAAGGCGTTCCGCATTATGCCGAAAGGCTGCCGAGCGTGGGCAACGGCAGCGGTTGCACGCCTCCGGTTTGGTAAGCTCGGATGCAACGACAGGGGGGATTGAACGATGGCCGAGCAGGTTCTGGAAGAGACGGCGGTTTCGGCGGACGGCGAGTTGCGGGCGCCGCCGCTGCAGTCGGGCAAGGCGCAGGCGGACTTCGCTCGCGCCTGGGAAGGAATCCAGCGCCTCGGACTCGAGAAGCACGTTGCCGAACTCGAAGCGGTCGGCTACACGGTCATTCCGCCCGAGAAGCTGACGACGCCGGCGTTCCTGGAGCGGCTGCGCGGCGCGTTCTGCGCGACGGTGGAGCGGCGGACCGGCATCGCGCTCGACCTGGCGCGCACGGGGGCACTGGACGGTCAGGGGGAGGGCGCGTGGGCACCGTTCACGTTCCTGCTCTTCGAGGATCCCGTCTTTCAGGAAGCGATACTCAATCCCGTGCCGCTCGCGCTCGCGGACTACACCGTCGGCCGGAGCTGCATGTTCTCCACCTGCATCGGACTGGTGAAGGGTCCGGGAGACGCGCCCCTCGGGCTGCACACCGACAACGGCGCTCTCGCGGTCCCGGCGCCGTATCCCGCGTATCCGCTGCTGCTGAACTGCACCTGGGTGTTGACGGACTACACGAAGTCGGGCGGCGCGCTCTGTCTCGTGCCGGGCAGCCACACCCTCGGACACGGCCCGCGGGGCGACGAGGTCGCCCAGCCGACGGCCATCGAGGCGCCGGCGGGCTCGATGGTGGTCTGGAGCGGCAGCATCTGGCACGGCTCGTATCCGCGCCGGGATCCCGGGCTCCGGCTGACGCTCGTCACGATCTACACGCGGCCCTTCGTCATTCCGCAGGAGCGCTACCGCGAGGAAGTCACCCAGGAGATCCTGGACGCCAACCCGCCCCGCTTCGCTGAGCTGATGGGCAAGAACCTCTATCAGTACTCGTTCAAGGAGGAAGGGTACGACCTGAACAAGGTCGCGCTGACGCCCGGCAAGTCCTGGTGGGACTAGGCCCGGGTCGACGCGCGCGCCTCCCCGGCGGCCCCTTGGGAGGCCGGGGGGGTCGCTGGATCGCGTGTGACGGAAAGGAGCCAATGGTTGTAGCGAGCCTGCTCGGCATCGGTCAGCTCCAGTCTGTCGGAGCGCAAGGTCTTCAGAACGGACCGCCACGTTTCCCGATAGCCTGCGCCGCTACGGTGTCTGGCGATGGCCATACGTGTGGCGGCGTCCAACAGGTTGGCCTGCCCGTAAACGCGGCGGTCTTTCCGGCTCTGCGGGGGAGCCGCCATTCCCGCAATGGTACGCTCGCCGTCCCGGTGGAGTCTGACTATCGGGACTGGTTGGCCGCCGATCCCTTCGGAGACCAAGCGGTGATCGCGAAAACGAGGGTAAAGAGCCAACAGTTGTCGCTTGATCTTTCTCGGCATGGAATCGATGACTTCGCGCAAGGCTGGGTGCCTATGGAGACTTTGCGGCTGCTGGGTGGGCATATCTGCGTTGGCGGGTTTGGCCATGCGACCGAGGCTCGACGATACCATCGGCCCCCGATTGTGGCCAGCATTGCACGCTGCACGCTGGCGGACGGGGCTAAGGCGAGACAGGCCGAGGAGTGGGCAACAACGACGCGACTAGGCGATGATTCGCGTCCGCGAGAATGTCGGCTGATCGATCACGTCGGTAGGGCCGGCCCTCGGCGAAGCGCGGATGATTGCCCACGAGAGCGGAGCCTCGTCGAGCGTCTGCACAGGGTCGGCGTTGAGCTTCGAGACCGGCCTGAGGTGGCCCGCCCCCACGCTCGGCGCATCTCGCGCGGATTGACGCCGTCGGTTCAGGCCCGTTTCAAGTGCGAGATGTGACGGAAGACGACACCTTGACGACCCGCTGGCCTGCCCCGTACGCTGTGCGAAAGGCGTAGAGGAGATTCGCCATGCCGGAACGTGCCAAAGCTTGGTTTGCCCTTATCCCCGCCAAGAGGCCTGAGAGTGAGTGGAAGCATGTCCACGTGACGAAGGGGGGAGCGCGCACCGTAGACGTCAAGGAACTCCTTAACACCGAGTCCGTCCGACAAGACATCAAGGAGCTTCGGAATATCGAGTTGGATAGTCGCGACGCCCACTGAGCAGGGTCTCAGGCCGTGAACATCGGAGTCTGGTTGGTGCCGGTAATGGCTGGCTATTGGTTTCTTCGGGTCTGTCATCTCACGCGGCGAGCGTTTCTTTCCACGACAGGCTACGAGTTTTTCTTCGCGGCTGCCACCGCCGGTGGCTTGCTTCTCTCGGTCGCGCGAATTCTGGCGCTGGGCGCAGAGTGGATTGCCGAGGCCACGGGTTTTGGAGGGTTCGGATGGGAGCGATTTGCACCGTTCGAGTACTCTGGCACGTTGGTACTGACGGTCGTTCTTGGACTCGTCGCGGCGGTTGTTGTGAATGTTTGCATCAGCGACGACGAGGCAGCCGCGCGATGGGCAGAGAAGCATGAGAGTCGGTTTGGCTGGATTCTCCGAAAGTCGCTTGAAGAGCGGCTCTTGGTGGAGGTGTCGACAACCAGCGGAAAGGCATACATCGGCTACGTCCGCACGGCTGCGGAGTGGGAACGGGACGTGGCACTGCTGCCTTTTCTTAGCGGCTATCGTGATCCGACAACGGGACGTTTACGAATAACCACGAACTACAGCCAATTGCCGCAACAATGGCTTGAAAACTACGCCGTTACGATCGCCATGAAGGAAGTTGTCTCCATCAGCCGGTTCGACCCCAAGGTTTACAATCAACTTCGGCAGGCGCGTGCGGCGCGACACCGCGGTCCTACCGCTTGACAGATTCGAGTTGGGCTTCTAGCCGATGGTCTTGCCAGCTCGAGTCTGCCCCTCTTTTGCGTCCACGTAAGTCGACGCGGAGGAAGCCGCACGTATCACGGAGACAAGCACCATGCAATTCGGTCTCTGCGTAGCGACCCACATCGACAACATCGGGTTGATCGAACACGCTGAGCGCCTCGGGTTCGACCGGGTGTGGGTGCCGGACTCCCAGATGATCTGGTCCGACTGCTACGCCACCCTGGCGCTGGCGGCGCAGCGGACGTCGCGCATCCAGCTCGGCACCGGCGTCGCGATCGTCGGAACGCGGATCGCCCCGGTCACCGCCCACTCCATCGCCACCATCAACCGCATCGCTCCGGGCCGTACGTTCCTCGGCATCGGCAGCGGTCACACCGCGATGCGTGTGATGGGCTTCGACCCGATCAAGGCGCCCGCATTCCGGGAGTACGTTCGGGTCGTGCGGGAACTGCTCGCCGGCGAAGAGGTGGAGTACACGCTGGACGGCGAAACCCGGCGCATCCGCTTCCTGCACCGGGATCTTCGCTTCATCGACATCGACCACCCCATTCCCATCTACGTGGCCGCCAACGGACCGCTCGCGTTGCGCGTGGCGGGCGCCTACGGGGATGGTCGGGTGGGGGCGGGGATGGAAACCGCGGGCACACTTCGCCGTAACGTGGATCGCATCGAGCAGGGGGCGAGCGCGATCGGGCGGACGCTGGACCGGGACACTTATCACACGGCCGGCCTGACCGGCATATGCGTGCTGAAACCCGGCGAACGGCTCGACTCGGACCGCGTGGTGGACCGGTGCGGCTCGATGGTCGGGAACGCGCTGCACGGTTTATGGGAGATCGTGCGCTGGCGGGGCACCGAGGACATCGTGCCGGAGGCGTTTCGGCCGACGTGGGAGGCGTACCGAGACTTCATCGCGGCGAAGAACCTTCCGCGCGAACGCGCCGGCCAGGTCGTGCACGAGGGCCACTGTACCTACCTGCTGGAGGATGAACGACAGTTCGTGACACCCGAAGCGATCCGGGGGAGCGGGAGCATACTCGTCGGCGAACCGGACGAGATCATCGCGACGCTGCGGGAACGGGAGCAGGCCGGCCTGAAGGAAATCCTCCTCCTCCCGCCAATGGAGTTCGCGGAGGAGATGCTGACGGATTTCGCCGAGCAGGTGATGGCGCGCTACTGAGGCGGCGTGGACCGGCTGGACCGGACGCAAGCTGGCGCCATCTGGACACTGGCGGCCCGCGTTTTCACGTGCGTGCAAGCCGACCTTCGTCGTCAACCAGAGCCACGCGCGTCGGGTGGGCGCCCCCCCAGTTCCACATCACCAGGTTGAGATCTTCGTCGCTTGCCCCAACGGCGAAACTGCGCACGAGCATACCCACATAGCCGGCAGCGACCATCTCTTCGGCGACACGTTGGGACGCCGCGACACCGCCGTCGAGCATGTCGGCTTCCCACGTGGGGCAGGCCAGATCGGCTTCGCGTAACCCACGCTCCAGCAACCGCGTCGGGTCGGTGGCATCGAAGACGGGCTCGGCATCGACCTCGTATGCGCAGAGCGTGAGCGGCTGCATGGGTCTGCCCAACGGCGTAGCCTCGCGGATGGCGGTGATCTGGGAGAGGGAACAGTAAAGCGCGGGGACACCCCGCCTGTTGAAGCGCCCGCCATAACGGCGCGCCCCCTCGCTGGAGAGCGGCGTCCATGCCCATTCGGGGTTATGGGCTCGGTAGACGGTCCCGCGAAAGCGCATGCCCGGCAACGGCCGTCAGGCATACCCTCCGGCCGCAATGCGGTCGAGGTAGGCGTGTACGCGATCACTCTTCCCGTCGCGCACCAGCATGTGCGGCGTCGCGCCCCCGAAACCGGGAAGCCTAGCGCTACGGAACCAGGCGTAAGCCGCTATCGGCGAATCGAGCTCCGGTTCGATGCGGTTCATGATTTCGACCATCTCCCGCAGCCGAGTCTGGGACCTGCGTGCCCGAATCCTCGTGGAGCGCGTGAGCGCATCGGCGCCGAGCCCGAGCGTCCGGGCGAGTTCGCGCCTGGTGGTGCGAAGCTCGTCGGCGATAAGGGCCGGCGAGAAGATCCGGTCCTCTACGAGCTTTTCGACCTGCATATCGGACTGATCACAACTTTATTGACGCATTATATGGTCATGAAAGGTGTGGTGGTACTAGTCGCGTGGATCCCGGCCGGTTCGCAGACGGCGCACGGGAATGGAGCGGCGGACGGTGGTCCGCCCGCCGCCCCTCCCGCCGCTCACTGCTTCAGCCGAACCAGTTCGTTGAGCACGCCGTCGAGGCCGCCGTAGACCGACAGGTTGCCGACCTTCTCGGTGACCCTCTCCAGCGTCTCCAATTCCTTGAGACGCAGCGCGACGGCGTTGCTCTCCATGACCTTGGCCGTGTTGAGGAGCGAACGCGTGGCGTTGGTTTCCTCGCGACGGCGGATCACGTTGGCTTGCGCGGCCTTCTCCGCCTCCACCACCTTGCCGAGCAGCTCCTTCATGTCGCCGGGCAGGATGATGTCCTTGACGCCGACGCTGTCCACGGCGATGCCGATCTCGGCGAACCGCGGCCCGACACGCTCGGCGACGGCCCGGTCGATGGCCGACTTGTCCTCCAGGAGGGCGTCGAGCGTGCGCGTTCCGACCGCCGCCCGCAGCCCGAACTGGATCTCCTTGTACAGGTGGTCCAACGGATCCTTGGCCGCGCTCACCGCCCGCGATGCATCGGCGAACCGGTAGGTGGCCGTCAGGTTGATGCGCAGGCTCACCTTGTCGCGGGTGAGGATCTCCTGGCCCTGGACCTCCAGCGTCTTGACGCGCAGGTCGACCACGTCGACGCGCACGCTCGGACCGAGGGTCCAGTGGGCGTGCAGTCCGGGTTCCAGCGACCCGGTGAGTTCGCCATCGACGTAGAGGAGGCCCACGTGCCCGTGGGGGATCTCCTCGGCATGTATCGCGTGCCGGCCGACGCCGCGCAGACCGAGCAGACCGTCCGAGCCCGCGGCCAGGCCCGGCTCGGCTAAGAGCCGCTTGGCGAGCCTGGCATCGATGGCGAGGCCAGCATCCAGGTCGAACCGTTCCACGCGGATCGTCACCGGTCCGTTCCAGTAGAGCTTGCGCTCGGCCGGCCGAACGACTTCGGCGATCCGGTCGTTCCAGTACACGACGGCTACCTCGCGCTCGCGGGTGGCGACGACCGTGAACAGGCGTGGGACGTCCTCGGGCTCGGCTTCGACGAGGTAGTCGGCCAGGGCGTGGGTGAACGCCGGTTCGGTCACGTCGAAGCACTGCACCTCGTAACGCCGGCGCAGGGTGTTGAAGCGGTAGGTCCCCGGTTCCAGGAAGCGGACAAAGTCGGCGTCCTTGAACAGGAGTCCGCGTTCGTGCTTGCGCACGATGAACTTCTGAAAAAACAACATCACGTTCTCCTCTTCTTGACTTCGGTGCTGAGAGAATTGCGTCCGTTCCCACAAGGACGAGCGGATCGACGGTGCCCGACGATCGGACGCAACGCGTGCCCATCTGGCGGCGTACCGGCTCCTTGAGAGTCGGTTTGCCGCGCAGGGAGCGGGCGATGCGCCGGACCGCCCGGCGGCCGGCACGACGAAATCGCGCCGACGCCCTCGACCGGCTGCGCCGTTGCTGCGCGTCCTCGCCTGGGCACGACGCACTCGCTTTCGCGACCGCGCTTGCCACGGAGCAAGAACGCGCGGGGAACGGACGCCCCGTGTGACGAATTGGCGGTCGTCACCACCGCTGCACGGTTATGAGCCGTGTTGGCCTGGTTTCTAGACAAGCCGATCAGGAGGAATGCCGGACTCGAACCGGCGCTCCCAGCTTCCCGGGCTGGTGCTCTACCCACTGAGCTAATTCCAGGCAGGTTGGGTGCGCACAGAACGCTCGGTACACACCGTGCGATGGGTAGCGTGAGTGCGCCAGACGGGCCTTCCGAACCCGAACCATGGAACGCCGCACGCCGCCCAACCTTCGTCTGGCGGGGTCCCCCGCCGTCGAGCCGACGACTGCGAATGTCCTCGTCGCCGCCTCTCGATTCGTTTCCCTCCATTCACAAAAAAGCACAAAAAAAGCCCTGTTCGGCAATCCGACCAGGGCTTTTCTGGTGCCTGGAAGGATGCCTTGCGCATCGCTTCCAGAAGATCGTGGAAGGTCAGCGCATGCTCGCCTCGCCGCTTTGGGCAGGCGCGTCGTCGCAGCGGGATAGGCCAGCGTGCGGCAACGGCCATGCCGTCGGCAGCGCGCTCCTGAAGCCTGCTGGTCTGGATGTTGCTGATAGCATGTGTCTTGCCCGTCCCTTGCTCGTCGCCGCCCGTCGCATGCCACGGTCCCGGCGAGGGGGCGCGACTATAGCGCCGGATTGGCGGGTGTCAACGGATTTCGTGCATGGACTCGAGAAGGGGCGTGTTGCGGCAACGCTCGATGCGGTCAACGCGCCGAGATGCGGAACAGCCAGACATCCTGCGGGGCGTCCGCCGGATCTCGCTCGGCGATCTGCGGGTACTTGGCGGCGACCGACTCGACGAGGTCATCGAGCGACACTTCCACCATGCGCTCGGCGCGTGCCTGATAGACATGGTCGCCGATCTTCACCCGGACACGCGGATCCCGCACCACGTGCGCCGGCCATTCCTTCTCGCTGCCGTTCATCGCCGGGATGACGAGATCGCCCTCATGCACGAAACAGAGCGTCGTGACGGAATGCGGATCGTCCGCCCGGGTCTCGACGGCCACCGTCTGGTGCTCGTTGCACGCCGACCAGTCGGCGGGATAGGGGAGTTCTTCGCCGGAGAGGCGCTTGCCGCTGACCATGAAGATGGGGTCGGTGCGGAACACGTATGCGCCGGCGGCCACCACGAGGACGACGCCGAGCACGGTACCGGTCCATTTCAAGACCCTCATGGGCTCCTCCGCTTCGGTCTCGCTTACTGCATGCGCCCCACGATAGCACTGTTGCGGGATCGGCCTTCAAGCAGCCCGTGCTGGGGGGGAGCCAGGGGCACGGCCCGGCCAAGCCCGAGCCGGTCTGTTATCGTGACGCCATGGACGTTGCGCCCCCGAATCCGTTCGTTCCCGGGCACGGTCAGATGCCGCCGTATCTGGCGGGACGCGAGCGCGAACAGACCGCCCTGCGGAACCTGCTCGCCTACCTTCGCGCCGGCAAGGGCGCTCCGCGCAACGCCGTGCTAGCTGGTCCGCGTGGCAACGGCAAGACGGCCTTGCTGCGCTGGCTTTGCCAAGAGGGGGAGGCGAGCGACATCGATGCGGTTTGGCTGACGCCGAGCGAAATCTCGAATCTGGATGAGCTGGCCACGCGGCTGGTGCCGCCCCGCCGGTTCACGGCCCTACGTCCGGACAATCTGCCATTCCACATCGGAATCGGGAAGCTGGGCTGGCAACTCGACGGGCAGCGCGGCGCATTGGCACCGCTTCTGAAGGCGCGTTGCACACGCAAAGCGTTGGTCTTGGCCCTCGACGAGTGCCACACGCTCGACCGCGAAATCGGCCATGTGCTGCTGAACGCGGCGCAGACCGTGTGCGCCGAGGCGCCGTTCCTCCTGGTGATGGCCGGCACACCGGGCCTGCCGCAGCACCTCAATACCATGTCCGCGACGTTTTGGAGCCGCGCCGAAAAGCTGGGCATCGGCCGCTTGGACGAAACTGCGGCCGCGGCGGCCATAGAAAGACCGCTCGCTGCGCAAACGCCTGCCATCAACTGTACCGCGTCGGCCATTGCGGATGTGGTCAGTGCGAGCCAGTGCTATCCGTACTTCGTCCAACTGTGGGGGGCTGCGCTTTGGCGCGCGAGGGGGCCGGAACCGATTGATCGACGGACGGTTGCGGGTGCGGCGCACGCGGTGGAGGTTGACCAGTCCGCGTACTACCAGGACCGCTTTCACGAATTGGAGCGACACGAACTCCTGGACGTGGCGGCCCGATTGGCCATTGCGTTCGCGGGCCAGCCCACGCTGCCGCGGCCCGCGCTGAACACCGCCATCGCCGAGGGGCTCCCGGCTGCGGCAACGACCGCCGACGTCCTGCGGTGTCGAGATGAACTCACCGACTTGGGCTATGTCTGGAACCCGCCCGCCGCGGGCGATGCATGGCACCCCGGCATCCCGAGCCTGATGGATTACGTTCGCGAGCGCGTGGTGCCGTGAGGTCCGGCCGGCCATCCGGCGCGGCGAGGGGGCATAACGCATGATCGAATGGTTCCCGGGCTTTCGCCGGAAACCCGCTTGTTCCAGGGCCGTCGCCAACTCCCGGATCTTCTTGGGCATGACGCCGTAGTGACGCCATCAGGCCGCGCACGGCGAGACCCTTCTGCTGAGACGGCGCGAATAGCGAGTGTCCCGCCTTTCAACCGCCCGCGTCTGCCTCTCGGTACTGCTGCTCCATCCACGCCCGGCGCCAGCCGCGCAGCAGGCTCGTGGGTTGGTAGCCGACGGTCACCTCGAACGTCAGCCTGCCCGACAAGCCGCCGGCGTCGGTCGCCGTCACCGTGATGGTGGCGCTGCCCTCCGCGCCGTCCTCCGCGACGAACCGGACGGTGAGCACGCCGCCCACCACCTTCACCGTCACCAGGCTCGGGTCGCTGGAACGTGCGGTGAACATCAGTGCGCCGTCACCGGCGAACAAGCGGTCCAGGGCGATGTCGATGGCGTCGCCGGAGGATGCGAGGTCCGTGACCGGCACGGCCGCCACCGGACGCGGCGGCCCGGCGAACGACACGAGGAACGCCAACGTGGCGCTGGTGCCGTCGGTTCCGGTGGCGGTGACGGTGACCGTGGTGTCGCGGCCGACCTTGCCGGGCGTCACCCGCAGCACGCCGTCCGTGACGCTCGCGGTTGCCGCGTCGGGATCGAGGACCGACACGGCGAATCGCGCACCCTCGCCGACCCGCGCGGCGAAGTAGCCCGCGGTCTCGAAGGCCACCGTGCCGCCCCGCCAGGGAATCCGCAACCTGACGGAGTCGAGGCCCACGATGACGCCCCGGTTCAGCAACGCCGGCACGTGCTCGTTGAGCGATTCCTCGCTGAGCGGGTTGGCGTCCAGCGTGATCCAGTCGCCCGCGTCGAGGGCGGTGTTCGCGACCAGCGGCGACAGGTCCGAGATGCGGTTGTCGCTGAGGTCCAACCCATCGAGTCTCGGCAGCTTGGCCAACGGAGTCAGGTCGGAAACGGCGTTCGATCCCAGGAAGACCATGGATAGCTCGCTGGCCGCCTCCAGGCCGGCGAGGTCGGAGACGCCGGCGTTGAGCGCGTGCAGGTGCGTCAGCCGCCCGATGGTTTCTTCGGTGACCAGGTCGTCCACCAAGTCCCCCGCGCGCGCCACGGCCTGGGCCACGACCGCGTGCAGGACGGGATCGGCGATGGTTACGGCGGGAGAATCGGCATTCTCCACGGCAACACCCCACGCCTCGAGGCGCGGGATGTGTTCGCGCAGGGATGCCCGGTCCAAGGGGTTGTCGTGTAGCCACAATCTTGGCGCGCGGGCAAGGTCCCATAGCTCGCGCCGCACGAGCGGGCCGACGTTCGATACGTCGTTGTCGTGAAGGTCGAGTTCGCGTAGGCCGGATAGGCTCCGCAGCGGCGACAGGTCGGATACCTGGTTGGTGCGAAGCCGCAGCAAGTAGAGTTCCTTCAGGCTCTCCAGCGGCGACAGGTCGGACACCCGGTTGTTGTTCAGGTCGAGCCTTTCAAGTTCCGCGAGACTCCCCAGTGGAGAGACGTCGGAGATTCGGTTGTCGCTGAGCCATAGGCCACGGAGCCGCGGCAACTCCCCCAAACCCGATATGTCCTCCACGCCGAGCCCGCGCACTCCCAGATAACCGAGTTGTCGTGCGTTGGGCAGGGCCAACACGTCGTCGAGCGTCACCTCGGTGTCGCCGACGTACAGAACCCACAGGTCCAGTTCCGACAATGGCGTTAGGTCGGCCACGTCGGTACCGTCGATGTTCACCCCGCGGAGTTCCGACATGGTGCGCAGGACGGAGAGATCGGCGATGGGGTTGTTTTGCACGTGTAGTACTCGGAGTTCGCGCAAGGCCGATAGGAGCGAGAGATCGGAGATGCCGACGCCGTCGGCGTAGAGCTGTTGGAGTTGCGACAATCTTGCCAGGGGAGACGGGTCGAGGACGCGGCTCGATTGGCCACCCACCCTGAGTATCCGGAGCCTTGGCAGTCTGGTCAGGGGGGCCAGATCGGAAACCGGGTTCGCCCCCACGTCCAAGTGGTCGAGCGCGGATAGGCCGGCCAGCGGCCCAAGATCGGAGATGTGGTTGTAATGAAGCAGGGCTTCGCGAAGCCTCTCCAAACCGGCCAGCGGGGAGAGGTCCTTGACCTGGTTGCCGTTCAGCCGCAGCACTTCGAGGTTCCCGGCCAACTCCAGGCCCGTGAGGTCGCGCACGACGCCGCCCCACGGTGCCTCCAACGTGGTGAGCGTCGCGAGCTCCGACGCGGTGATCGACGCACCCGGGGCCTTGTCCAATGCCGCCTCGACGATGGCCCGCAGGGCGGGATCCCGAAACGGATCGAGGTCCAGGACGTCGCCGTCCGCGTTGTCGCCGATGCCGTCGCCGTCGGCGTCCGCCCACTCGTCGGGGTCGGTCGGAAACGCATCTTCGTGATCGGCGACGCCATCGTTGTCGTCGTCGGTATCCGCGTTGTCGCCGATGCCGTCGCCGTCGGCGTCCGCATACTCGGAGGGATCGTCCGGCAGGGCGTCGCCCGGGTCCACGATGCCGTCCCCGTCCGAGTCGGGCTTCGCGGTGCGGTTCGCGGCGACCTGCCAGCGCACGAGGTCCAGGCTCTTGACGGCGTTCGCGCCGGCCACGTGGTCGTCCGGCACGCCGCACGGACCGCCCAGGCAATCCGCGGCCGGGTCGGCGAAGACGCCGCCTAGAAGATACCGCCCGTAGGACATGATGGTGCCCCACGTGGCGTCGACATAGTGTCCCCGGGACCATCGGAACGGCCCGGCGGTCTCGCCTTGGCGCGCCGAGTGCGCGAGTCCGAACAAGTGCCCCAGTTCGTGGGCGGCGGTGTGTGCCGACGCCGTTCCGAGCATGCGCGCGTAGGAGTCGGCCTGCGGTTGCCAAAAGCCACTCGAGAAGGCTCCCAGCAAGGATGCGCAGCCCCCGGCGCCCGAGGGGCAATCCAGCGCCGTTTCCCCCGCGTGAAATCGCAGGGACATGTCGGCTCCATGGAGATCCTTCAGGCCCTGGAGATCCTCCACCGGTGGACTGCCACCCTCCCCGAGAGCGATCTCCGCCATGCCCACGGTGCGGAGCCGTACATTGGTGGCGCTGTCCGCGAACATCGCCCTGGTCAGCGTCATGACGTGGTGGATGCGCGTGTGTGGGTAGCCACCCAACCACTCGCGGAAGCCATCGTTGTAGAGCGCCAGCACGTCGATGGTGGAGGCGCCGCGAGGGCGGGAGGCCTCGTCCGTGGGCGAAGTGCTCGCCAACCGTTCGTTCACGTCGCCCACGCCGTCTCCGTCGGTGTCGGTGAGGATGTCGACGAAGGCGACGCGATCCGGGTCGTCGCCCGGCACCGGCCAGAGGGTCAGTCCCTCGACGGTTTTCCATGCTCCCCGCACCATCCATGCTGTCCACGGGCCCGGATCCGGCACGCCTTCGGGTGTGCGCCCCACGTGCTCCCAGAGGGTGACGGCGACGGCTTGTCCGGGATTGGGTTGCGCTAAACGGATGGCGACGCGACGTCCAGCGTCCTCGGTACCGGCAGCCACGTTCCCCAAGGACGCTGCGGGATCCCGTCCGGGCTCGCCGACCCACCAAAGCTCGGCCATGTTCGTGGTCAGGTGCATCTCGCCGCTCTCGACCGCCCGGTAGCTCCGCAAGCCGAACGTGAGCGTCAGTTCGCCGTCTCCACCGGATTCGCCGACCGTCCACTCGGCGCTGCACGGGCAGTCGAACACGACGTCGCGCGGATCCTCCCCCAAGGCGGGAGCGCCGCCGGCCATGGCAACCAAGCTCACCGTCCAGCCAACGCGAAACACCACGTTACGGCAACGCGTTCTCGACCACCCTCGCATCGGCCGAGCCTCCCTACCTCACGGCGTCGCCAACACGTCGATGCGCTCGACCAGGCACCAACTGTTGTGCTTGCGCGAGTCGTCCACGGTGACGCGCACGTTGAGTCCGCCGACGAACGCGAGCTGCGCGGAGTCGAACATGCGCAGCGCCGAGGACTTCGAGACGTGCTCCCCCGTGCAACTGAACGTCACCCAGTTGCCGCCGGGGCAGTCGAGGCCCTCGCCCCCGGGAGACACGCTGAGCCATGCCATGCACCCGCCGAACCTCGCGTCGTCGGACGCCAGGGTGCGGGTAACCTTGGCGTCGATGGCGAGCTTCGCGGCCCACGCGCCCGATTGCGCCGCCAGGGTCAGCAAAACGGCGCTCCAGATGGTTAGTCGCATGTCATCTACCTCCGTTCTCGTTCTCACCTTCGGCCCTTGCGATGCCTGCCGCCGACGCCGGCCACGTGGAAAACTGTTCGCTAAGTCACCGTGCGTCCGGGGTGCCCCAAGGCTCGGGCAGGATGTAGTCCGGCTCGCTGAAGTCGAACCCCGCCATCATGCTCGACGAGGGCAGTAGCCAGCCGTAGTCGATGTCGCCCATGAGTTCGTAGGGACCACGCGGCGTGTCGATGTAGGCGAAGGCGTGGGCCGGCCCGACCGTCACCACCCAGCGCCGGCGATGCCCGTCGTCGTCCTCGACCTTCCCGAGGGCGGATATGGACGGCCCCGGGCCGACATCGAGTTCCTCGATCAGGGTGCGGTAGACCACGCCGAGTTGCGGCAGGGGTAGCGCGATCTGGTCGCCGACCCGCCAGCCTCCCGCGGCGTTGGCGGCCTCGGTGACGCGCACGAGGACACGTCCCTCGGTCGCCCACTCGGGTGCGTAGTGCGGAAGGGCGTCCACGTCCGCCTCGTCCACTTCGGACCAGAGCGGTGCGTTGCCGGTTGCACCCAGGGGTTCGACTGGGCTCCCCGTGCCGGCCGGGTCACCTAGGCCCGGAGGCCGGGGTGCCTCGGCCGACGCGCTCGCTGGTCCGGTCGGCGCGTCGGCGTGGGGAAGCAAAAGCGCGGCGAGGGCCGCGACCACCACTGCTATCGCCGCAACGGATAGAACCGCAAGAACGCGTTTCCGCATGACCGGTCACCACACGTTTCGTTCGTGTTGCCCGGCTCAAGGCGCCGGATTCCATGAAGGTCCGGTGGGGTGCGATGGGTTCGTAGGCGCCGGGGAGCTACCCCCAATGTCGCACTACGACCGTGGTATTCGGCGGGAACCCGACTTGGCGGAGACCCAACGGAACGTTCACTGCGACCGACACTGCGACCGCGAGGGACGGATGTCAAGAGAACTGAGCGAGCGGGCTCGGAACTTTGGAGTTATCGAATTCGTATAACTTATGATAACTCTACTTGATTGGGGGCTTGCCGCCGACTAGAACCACGAAGTTTGCGAATTTCGATAACATGGGTTAACTTCGCTTGACATGGATCCGAGACGCAATCCGTATGCCCCGGGCGCGGGAACGCCCCCACCGGAACTCGCGGGCCGCGACGCGCTGCTGGAGTCTGCGTCCATCGCGCTTGACCGCATTCGCAACGGCCTGTCGGCCAAGAGCATGTTGATGGTCGGGCTGCGGGGCGTCGGCAAGACCGTTCTGCTGAATCGCATCAGCGAAGAGGCGCGCTGTCGCGGCTTCACCACGGTCCTCCTCGAAGCGCCCGAAGAGCAGTCCTTGCCGGGTCTCCTCGTCCCACCGCTCCACGCCGCGCTGGTGCGGCTGAGTCGGCGCGCGGCCGCGAGTCGAGCGGTCGGGCGGGCCTTGAGCGCCTTGGCGGGGTTGGTCGGCGCCATCAAGGTTGGCAGTCGGGACTTCAACATCAGCCTGCAGGTGCCATCGGAGCCGGGTTTGGCGGATAGCGGCATTCTGGACGCGGACCTGACGGCGTTGTTGGAGTCGGTCGGGGAGGCGGCGCGGGAACAAGACACGGCACTCGCGCTCTTCGTCGACGAGCTGCAATACGTCCCCGAACAGGACTTGGCAGCCCTCATCATGGCCTTGCATCGGACGACGCAGCGCCAACTACCCGTGGCGCTGCTCGGGGCCGGTCTGCCGCAGCTCGTGGCGCGCACGGCCGCGGCCAAGTCCTACGCGGAGCGATTGTTCCATTTCCCGGAGATCGGCCCGTTGTCGGCGGAGGCCGCGTGCCGCGCCGTCGAAGCGCCGGCCAGTCGTCTCGGCGTGACTTTCGAGGCGGAGGCACTGACGACGATTCTCAAGGAGACGGCCCGCTATCCCTATTTCCTGCAAGAATGGGGCAAGCACTGCTGGGACTGCGCGGAGTCTCCTACCGTCACCGGGGCCGACGCGCAGCTGGCGAGCGCGGTGGCCAATGCGGAACTGGATGCCAGCTTCTTTCGCGCACGCTTCGACCGCCTGACGCCTTCGGAGAAGCGTTACCTGCGAGGCATGGCGGCTCGTGGGGCGGGGCCGCACCGATCCGGAGAAGTCGCCGAAACGCTCGGCCGCAGCGTGCGTGCGGTTGCGCCGACCCGAGCCAAACTCATCGCCAAGGGCATGATCTACAGCCCAGCGCGAGGCGACACGGCCTTTACCGTGCCGCTATTCGATGCATATCTGAGGCGGGTGCTGCCGTTCGAGCCAGCCTGAAGTCGCGGCTATCGTGTGTCGCGCACGCACGGTCCGATTCGCGTGAGCGTGGGGGTCCTGCGGCGGGCCGGAGCGCGGTTCGATCATGTGGCTTCACCGGGGCTTCCTAGTCCTAGTCGAATCGCCCCAGCAGCGGCTTCCGCTTGCCGAAGTTCGGCCCCTCCCGCCCGAAGCCGAGGAAGTTGTTGACCCCCAGCAGGTCCGCGAACTCCGGTGGGTTGCGGTCGAGCATCTCCTGGGTCACCCCTTCCCGGATGAGTTCCTGCGTCCGGATGTAGGAGCGGCAGTAGGCCACCGCGGCGTTGACCCTGAGCCCCGGCACCTTGCGCTCGTAGGCCGCGTGCCACGTGTTGCCGGCAGTGACGACCACGGAGCCCGCCTCCATTTCGAGCGGTATGCAGTCCGGGTTGGTGTTGACGTTGCTCTCTTCTTCGGAGACGGGCCGGCGCATGAGTTGGTTGCTGCCCGGGACGACCGCGAATGCGCCGAGGTCGCGCTCGTAGTCGACCAGCGCGTAGTTGGCTACGGCGACCGATACCGGGTTCGAGAGCTGTAGCGTCCACTGGTCGGTGTGCAACTGCGGCACCGGGCCCCCTTTCGTGCGCACGTGGGAGTAGATCGTCGAGAGCACCATGCTGCGCCCGAGCAGGTAGCGCATCAGGGCGACGGTGTAAGCGTTCTGCGCGAGCTTCTCGAAGATCGGGTCCTCGTAGAGCAGGTAGCATCCTTCGCGCACCGGCCCGCCGTCCCAGGTGTGGAGATCGAGCTGCTTGCCGGTCTTCTCGCTCACCTGCGCGATGATCACCTCGCGCATGTACTCGACCATGTCCATCGGGATGGCGTCGGGCACGACGGTGTATCCCCGCTCCTCGAGTTCGAAAACGTTCTCCTCGAGACCGAGGCGACGTATCTCGCCGAAGACGACCTCGCGCGACGTTGGTTCGGGCGCTTCCTTCAGCGCGACGGCTTCACTCATGGGAAGGTTCCTCCTGGTGTCAGTCGAAGCGGCCGAGACCGAACGACTTGATCTTGGAGAAGTCCGGCCCCTCGCGGCCGAACCCGAGGAAGTTGTTGACGCCCAAGAGGTCGGCGAACTCCGGCGGATTGCGGTCGAGCATGTCCTGCGTCACGCCCTCGCGGATGAACTCCTGCGTGCGGATGTAGGAGCGGCAGTAGGCGACCGCGGCGTTGACCCGCAGTCCCGGCACCTTGCGCTCGTAGCAGCCGTGCCAGGTGCAGCCCGCGGTGACGACCACGGAACCGGCCTTCATCTCGAGCGGTACGCAGTCCGGGTTCGTGTAGACGTTGCTCTCCTCCTCGGAAACCGGCCGGCGCAGAAACTGGTTGCTGCCGGGGACCACGGCGAAGGCGCCGAGATCGCGCTCGTAGTCGACGAGGGCGTAGTTGGCGACGGCGACGGACACCGGGTTCGAGAGCTGCAGCGTCCATTGGTCAGTGTGCAGCCGCAGGGATGGGTCGCCCTTCGCGCGTACGTGGGAGGCCATCGTCGACAGCACCATGCTGCGCCCGAGCAGGTAGCGCATCAGGGCGACCGTGTACTCGTTCTGCGCGAGCTTCTCGAAGATCGGGTCCTCGTAGAGGAGGTAGCAGCCCTCGCGTACGGTGCCGTCATCCCAGTTGTGCAGGTCGAGTTCCTTGCCGGTCTTGTCGCTGGACTGCCGGAGGATGACCTCGCGCAGGCCCTCGACCATGTCCGCCGAGAGTGCGTTCTCGACGACGGTGAACCCCTGCTCCTCGATCTCGACGACATTCTTCTCGAGTCCGAGCCGGCGTATCTCTCCGAAGACGACCTCGCGCGAGGTCGGTTCCGGCGTTTCCGTCAGCGCGACGGCTTCACTCATGGGAAGGTTCCTCTTCGTGTCAGTCGAAGCGGCCGAGGCCGAAGGACTTGATCTTGGAGAAGTCCGGCCCCTCGCGGCCGAAGCCGAGGAAGTTGTTGACGCCCAGCAGATCGGCGAACTCCGGCGGATTGCGGTCGAGCATCTCCTGGGTGACGCCTTCCCGGATGAACTCCTGCGTGCGGATGTAGGAGCGGCAGTAGACGACCGCGGCGTTGACCCGCAGTCCCGGCACCTTGCGCTCGTAGCAGCCGTGCCAGGTGCAGCCCGCGGTGACGACCACGGAACCGGCCTTCATCTCGAGCGGGACACAGTCCGGGTTCGTGTAGACGTTGCTCTCCTCCTCGGACACCGGCCGGCGCAGCAACTGGTTGCTGCCGGGCACGACGGCGAAGGCGCCGAGATCGCGCTCGTAGTCGACGAGCGCATAGTTCGCGACGGCGACCGACACCGGGTTGGAGAGTTGCAGCGTCCACTGGTCCGTGTGCAGCGGCAGCGGCGGATCGCCCTTGGCGCGGACGTGGGAGTAGACGGTCGAGAGGACCATGCTGCGGCCGAGCAGGTAGCGCATCAGGGCGATCACGTATTCGTTCTGCACGAGCTTCTCGAAGACCGGGTCTTCGTACAGCAGGTAGCAGCCTTCGCGGAGCGTGCCGCCGTCCCAGTGCTCGAGGTCCGGCTCCTTGCCGGTCTTGTCCGCGACCTGGGCCAGGATCACCTCGCGCATGCGCTCGACCATGTCCATCGGCACGGCGTTCTCGACGATGGAGAAGCCCTGCTCCTCGATCTCGACGACGTTCTTCTCGAGTCCGAGCCGGCGTATCTCGCCGAAGACGATCTCGCGCGACGTCGGCTCGCGCTCCTGCGTCAGGTCCACTGCGGCTTCGCTCATCGGGCAGACACCTCCTAGGGTGCGTCGGGCGGGAGGCGGGTGATGCTAGCCGACTCGCGGTAGTTTGGACAACTACACTGGGCGGCTGCGGAAGTTCTGAGGGAATGCCCTGGCTCCCGTGGATCGCGCCCGCGCTTCATGGGCGAGACCGATCACCCATCTTTACCATTTGACAAAAGGTAAAGACCGGGCTTACGTTGCCTCGAACTTCCCAAGACGGTTCGGATCCCATGCCTCGAGTCAGCGCCAAACGCCAGATCACCTTGCCGGTGGATCAGTGCCGGGAGGTCGGTATCGGTCCCGGCGATCTGTTCCGCAGCTTCGTTGCCGACGGCCGCATCACCATCGTGCCGATGATTCCCGGTTCGGCCAAGGGTTGCCTGCGGCATCTGCAGGGGGATCCTTCGCTCAGCGACGAGGACTCGTTGCGAAGCGCGCTGGACGAGTCTGAGCATTGATCGCCGTCGACACCAACGTGCTGCTTCGCTACCTGCTCCACGACGATCCTGGACAAGCAGCGCTCGCGGATCGCGTTTTCGGTGGTACCGACGATGTTCTCATCACGGACGTCGTACTCGCGGAGGCGATCTGGACGTTGAGGGGCCGAAAATACCGCTTGTCCGCGCGGGATCTCGTTGACGTGGTCGAACGCCTCTTCAGCGAGCCGAACGTCCGCTTCGAGGACGATCAGGTCGTTTGGCGTGCATTGCAGACGTATCGTGACTCCACGGCAGGACACGACGGATCCGGCGGGGAGATGGGCCTCGCGGACGCGCTTGGGGTCCGCAAGGCACAGTGGGTCGCCTCGGCGTCGGGCGAGACGTTGAACGGCGTGTATACACTCGACAAGGCGATGCAGCGCCTGCCGGGGGTCACTTCGCCGTAGCGCTTGTCCAGAGCGCCCCTCCCGGGAGCCTCGCATCCTCACAGATGTCGCCGGGACGCCTCGACATCGCAGGGAAACACCACGCGCTTGGTGTTGAAGTACTCGTGCGTGATCTCGACGTCTCGGGTGCATGTTAGCTTTGCCGATGCGGTAGAGAGGGGAATCTGCGATGCAAACGCGATCGACCCTGCTGGGCAGCCTGTTGCTGGCCCTCGTGGGATGCACGGACGACGCGCTGCGCGTCGAGGAACACGGCGTCGGGCCGTCGGCGGAGGCAGGCCGAACGGCCGGGTACAACGCCCAGCGCAACGTCTACTTCGGCGACCTGCACGTCCACAGCCGTCATTCCATGGACGCGTTCAGCTTCGGCACCACGGTGTCGCCGGACGAGAGCTATCGCCACGCCAAGGGCGAGACCGTGATGAACCCCTTCGGTCACGAGATGCGGTTGCGGGAGCCGCTGGACTTCCTCGGAGTCACCGATCACGGCGTGTTCCTGGGGGTCGTCGCGACGTGGGCGGACCCTGAGAGCGGGCCGGGTCAGTTGCCGGGCGCCGAGGCCTTCCACGACATCAACCGGCCCGAGAACCTCGACTACTGGTCGATGCAGACCCGCAACATGGCGTTCCGCGGGACCGCGCGACGCATCCGGTCGGTTCCGGCCGGTCCCTGGGAGCGGTTCCAGGCGTGGCGCACGAATCACCCGGCGCGGGCGCTCGCGTCATTCGACGACGGCGCGCACCGCTCGGCCTGGGAGGACATCATCGGGGCCGCGGAACGCCACAACGACCCGGGCAACTTCACGACGTTCATCGCCTACGAGTGGACGGCTTCCACGCCCCAGCCGGAGTCCGCGGCGTACCACCGCAACATCGTCTTTGCCTCATCGCGCGCACCCGCCCGACCTTTCTCGTCCATCGACTCGCACGAGCCCGAGGACCTCTGGAACTGGATGGACCTGCTGCGCGCCCAGGGCGTCGACAGCCTTGCCATCCCCCACAACACGAACGGGTCGAACGGCCAGGCCTTCCGGCTGCGGTACTCGGACGGCCGGGCGATCGATACGGACTTCGCGGAACTGCGGATGCGCAACGAGCCGCTCGTCGAGATCACCCAGGTCAAGGGCACGTCGGAGACGCATCCGCGCCTGTCGCCGGACGACGAGTGGGCGGATTTCGAGATCCTGAACTCCCGCAAGGGCAAGACGACGCAGTGGAGCGAGCCCCGGGGCAGCTATGTGCGCGACGCGCTCAAGAACGGCATCGCCCTGGCGCAGGAGGGCCGGGGCAATCCGTTCAAGATGGGCTTCATCGGTTCGAGCGACACGCACAACGGCGCGCCGTCGTTCGACGAGTCGGCCTTCTTCGCGTCGTCGCCGTTCTTCGGGACGGCGGAGAACCGGTCTTCGATACCCGTCTCCCGGGAACGCCTCGACTACCTGGCGACGCTGCCGCCCGAGGTCCAGCCTTGGGTGAGAACCTCCGACGAGGAGCAGGGCACGTACTTCGGCATTCGGGACGCGCAGCGGGCGGCGTCCGGACTCGCGGCGGCGTGGGCGGAGGAGAACACGAGGGAGTCGATCTTCGCCGCCTTCCGACGCAAGGAGACCTACGGCACGTCCGGCAACCGCATCCGGCTGCGCTTCTTCGGCGGCTTCGACTACGTGGGACTCGACGTGGAGGGGGACGATCTGCTCGAAGCCGCGTACGCGGGCGGCGTGCCGATGGGGGGCGATCTCGTGGCGGCCGACGTGTCCGCCCCCCGGTTCCTGGTGTGGGCGCAACGCGATGTCCACGGTGCTCCCCTGCAGCGGGTCCAGGTCGTGAAGGGCTGGTACGACGCGGGGTTCCGCAAGCAGACCAACGAACGCGTGTACGACGTCGCCTGCTCGGACGGGCTCGCCGTGGATCCGGAAACGCACCGCTGCCCGGACAACGGTGCGCGCGTCGACCTCGCGGACTGTTCCATTCCGGAAGATTTGGGCGCGACGGAGCTCAAGGTGCTGTGGGCTGATCCGGACTTCGATCCGGCCGACGGCGATGCCTTCTACTACGCGCGCGTGCTCGAGAATCCGACCTGCCGCTGGAGCACCTGGGACGCGGTACGCAATGGCGTGCGACCGAGGGCGGGACTGGCGGTGACGATCCAGGAGCGGGCCTGGTCCTCGCCGATCTGGTACCAGGCGCCCTGAGCCCCTGACGCCCCTCCTCCGGCGTGCGTGATACGTTTCTATCGGCACCGCGAGGAGGACTGACATGCGATCATGGCCAACTGGGACCCTGGGACTCCTGCTGATCCTGGCGGGATGCACGGACGATTCACTACAAGTCCGGGACTTCGGCACGGAAACCCCCGACCCGCCCCGGAGCGCGGACTACAGCGCCGAGCGCAACGTCTACTTCGGTGACCTGCACGTCCACACGCGGTACTCCATGGACGCCTACCTGCTCGGCACGGAGGTGTCGCCGGACGAGAGCTACCGCTACGCCCGGGGCGAGACGCTGACGAACACGTTCGGGGTGGAGATGCGGCTACGCGAGCCCCTCGACTTCATGGCCGTCACGGACCACGGGGTGTTCCTCGGCGTGATCGCCCAGTGGGCCGACCCGACGAGCAGGACGGGGCAGCTGCCCGGCGCTGCGCCGTTTCACAACGTCAATGAGCGCGAGTTCAACCGGCACTGGGCCTCCCAGGAACGCACCGTGCTCTTCCGCGAGAACATGGGACGATTCCGAAGAGAGCCCGCGGACGCGCTCACGCGCTTCGAGGCGTGGCGGACCAACAACCCGGCGGTGGCCTCCCGGTCGTTCGACTACGACGCCCATCTCGACGCCTGGCACGACACGATCCTGGCGGCGGAGCGCCACAACGATCCGGGCAACTTCACCACGTTCATCGCCTACGAGTGGACCGCCTCGACGGACCCGCCGGAGTCCTCCGCGTATCACCGCAACGTCATCTTCGAGTCGTCACGGGCGCCGGTACGGCCTTTCTCGCTGATCGACTCGAATGACCCCGAGAAGCTCTGGGCATGGATGGACCGGCTCCGGGCGCAGGGGGTGGACAGCCTCGCCATCCCGCACAACACCAACCAGTCGAACGGCCAGGTCTTCCGCCTGAAGTACGCGGACGGCCGTGCGGTGGACACCGAGTTCGCCGCCATGCGGATGCGCAACGAGCCTCTGGTCGAGATCACCCAGGTGAAGGGCACGTCGGAGACGCATCCGCGCCTGTCGCCGGACGACGAATGGGCGGACTTCGAGATCCTGAACACCCGCAAGGGCAAGATCTCCCAGTGGAGCAACCCGCACGGCAGCTACGTGCGGGAGGCCCTCGCCAACGGCATAGCCCTGGAGCAGGAAGGCCGCGGCAACCCGTTCAAGATGGGCTTCGTCGCGGCCACCGACACGCACAACGGGGCGCCGTCGTTCGACGAGTCGAACTATTTCGGTTCCGCGCCCACTTCGGGGTCGCCCGAGAACCGTGGCGCCATTCCCGCCTCGCAGGAACGTCTCGACTACATCTCGGGCCTCGGGCCGCGGGAGCAGGAATGGGCAGGCCTGGTGGACGAGGAGCAGGGCACCTACCTCGGCATCCGGGGGACGCAGTTCACCGCTTCGGGACTGGCGGCGGCCTGGGCGGAGGAGAACACCCGCGAGGCCATCTTCGCCGCGTTCCGGCGCAAGGAGACCTACGGCACCTCGGGCAACCGGATACGCGTGCGCTTCTTCGGCGGGTTCGACCTTGCGAGCTTGGACCTCGACGCGGAAGACCTAATCACACGGGCCTACGCCGGCGGGGTGCCGATGGGTGGCGATCTGGTCGCGAGCGATGCCTCGGCACCACAGTTCCTGGTCTGGGCACAGCGCGACGTACACGGCGCCCCGCTGCAGCGCCTGCAGATCGTCAAGGCATGGTACGACGCGGGGCATCGCAAGCAGACCAACGAGCGCGTCTACGACGTGGCGTGTTCGGACGGCCTCGTAGTGGACCCGGAGACGCACCGCTGCCCCGACAACGGCGCGCGGGTGGACCTAACGGACTGCTCGATCTCCGAGGATGTCGGAGCAACGGAACTGAAGACGGTCTGGACGGACCCGGACTTCGACGCGACCGACGGCAACGCCGTCTACTACGTGCGCGTGCTGGAGAATCCGACCTGCCGCTGGACGACGTGGCAGGCGGTGCAGGCGGGTTTCGGGCCCCGGGAGGGCATCCCCGCGACGGTCCAGGAGCGGGCTTGGTCGTCGCCGATCTGGTACAGGGCACCGGCGGCCGGCGGGTGATCGAGGCTGGCGCGGTACGTGGATGGGGTCTGACTAGAACCGGTGCCGATACCGCACGTACACCACCCGCCCCTTGATGTCGTGTACGAAGCCGTCGAAACCGGGGCGCAGGTTGTAGCGTTGCGTGCCGTCCAGGCCGCTCGGCAGCGGTGGCGGATCCTCGTCGGTGAGATTGGTTGCCCCCAGCGTCAGCGTGGCCTCTCCGCCGCCGGGTGCGTCGAACCCGTAGGCGTATTGGACGTCGAGGGTCGTCCAGGCGTCGATCTCCGGCAGCGCCGCCACCTCGTCGTTCTCGTAGGAGTCGATATGGCGCACGGCGGCGTGTGCGCTATGGGGGCCGCGCCGCCAGGTGATGCCCACGCTGGCGCGCAGCGGCGGCGTCGGGCCGAAGCCGTTGGTGTCGTTGCGGCTCCCGAGCGCGTCGGCGAGGGGCTGGCCGCGGTTGCCGACGTCGAAACGGGTCAACAACGTCGCTTCGGCATTCAGGCGCACCTCGCCGAGGCGGGTGGCGAAGTCGACGTGGGCGTTGAGGTCGATGCCGCTGGTGCGCACCATCCCCACGTTCTCGTAGTCCGTCGTGACGACGACGAGTTGACCGGACGAGTCTCGCAGCACGCGCGGGTCGTTCGCCACCCCGTCGTCGCGGCAGTCATCGTCGAGGATGGCCTGGAAGCTGCGCCCTTGGGCGATGACGTCGCGGTAGTCGATATGCCAATAGTCGAGGCTGATGGCCGCGTCGCGGTGCGCCTGCGCCAAGATGCCGACGTTGAACAGTTCGGCGGACTGCGGCCGCAGCGCGCCGCCCCGCAGCACCGTGGTCGCGTTGAAGTTGTCTCCCCGGGAGATGATCGCGCCCCCCGGATCGACCTCGCAGCGGCCCACGCCGTCCCTGCCGAAGCGGAATGGATCGCTGAGGGTGCGCGCGGTGGTGTTGCCGGCGGTCTGGAACACGCTGGGCGCCTGGAAGGAGGTGCCCCACGAGGCGCGTAGCGAGAGACGGTCGCCCAGGAAGACCTGCATCCCGATCTTCGGGTCCGTGGTCGCGCCCGCCTGGTCGTAGCTCTCGTGGCGCAGTGCGAGTTGCAGTTCGGCGATGCTGCCGACCGGAAGCAGGGACTCCGCGAATGCGGCCGCCACGGATTGACCGGCGGTGGCCGGGAACTCCCGGATTCCGCTTGGACCCCCGCCGGCCATGTTGAGCGGATCGGGCTGCTGGTGGTAGTCCAGATCGCGATATTGCAGGCCCAACGCGAGGGCGACCGGCCCGGTCGACCACTCGGCGACGTCGCCCGACGCCAGGAACTCGACGACGCGCTGCTCCGTGTCGGCGCTCTCGATGCGCCGCGTCTCGAATCGCCGCCGCGTCTCGGGATCGTTCCCCGCCCGGGCCCCGGCGAGGGACGGCGCGAGGTCGTCGTCCGCCACGGTCTTCGGCGTCGTGAGCGTGGGTGCCGTCAGGCGCGTCCCGAACGGATTCCACCGTCCCTCGACGATGGCGCGGGCGAACTCGGCGGCGATCCAGTGGCGATCCGCCCGCACCGCGAGTTCGGACGCCGTGTGCGCGGCGTAGAAGGTGCCACTCCAGTCGCTCGGCAAGTCGAAGCGGACCCCGAGCAACACGCGGGTGGTGTCGAACCGCCGCCGCTCATCCCCGGCGTTGCCCGCGCTCGCCTCCGCGCCGAGGGGGCGACCGAAGTAGCCCACGTCCACGGCCTCGTGTTGTCCCGGCCGCCAATCCTCCGGCCGCACGTAGTCCAACACGCCGTCGCCGTCCGGGTCCGTCCAGAAGTTGAACGGGTGGTGCGCCGGCACGAAGAACTCGTTCGTGCCCTCCACGTTGCCGTTGAACAGCAGCATGTTGCCCACGCGGTCGGTGATCGTGTTCGCGGAATGGCCGACCTCCGCGAACAGCGTCGCCGTGTCCCCGAGGTCGAACTCGGCCTCGGCGAAGAACTGCGCGCGCTCCTCGGCGGCGATCATGGTGCGTTGATCGGAGAAGTCCATGCGGCACAGCGCTCCGCTTGGATAGCCGCCGGCGGCGGCGCAGTCGGCGTCGGGGCGGCGCGGGGCGTGGATGCCGTTCACTAGGAAGGGCGCGTAGGTGCCGTCGGCGTTGACCACGGCGCGGCGGAAGCTGCCGGGCGAGCCGCGGCCCGAGTCGAACGAGCCGTCGACGATGTCGCCGTCGCCGTTCGGGTCGATGGCGCGCGGGGTCATCCAGTCGAACTCGGTGCGGAAGTTCTCGTTCTGGCGGTAGTAGCCGCCGAAGAGATTGACCCGCCAGGTGGCGGAGGCGAAGCCGGCCGCGAAGCCCAGGTCGGAGGCCTCGTTGATGCTGCGGCGATGGCCCACGCTGACCTCCACGCCCTCGAAATCCTGCCGGGTGACGATGTTCGCGACGCCGGCCACGGCCTGGGAACCGTAGATGGCGGAGGCGCCGTCCCGCAGAATCTCGACGCGCTCGATCATCGCGAGCGGCAACGTGTTGATGTCCAGGAAGCCGTGCCCCGCGCCGTTGGAGACCGGGGCCAGTCCGGCCCGCCGGCCGTTGAGCAGCGTGAGCGTGGAGGAAAGCCCGAGGCCGCGCAGGCTGAACTGCGACGTGCCTTGCAGGTATGTCTGCTGGGTCGCCAGCACGGAGCCGGTGTTCGCGGTGAGCGCCTTCAGCAGATCCACGGGCTGCGCCGCGCCGAGGGCGTCGATGGTCTCCGCGTCCAGGCTTTGTACCGGCGCGTGACCGTCGTATACGGAGGTGCGCTTGATGAGCGACCCGACGACGACGATCTCCTCGATCGTCGTGGCCTCGGATTCGCTGGCGTGGGCCGGCGCCGCAAGGGCGAGCATGGCGCCACAACAGGCGGCCATGCAGAGGCCCCGCGGAAGCCGCGTTCGCGCGTGCCGCGGGCGAACGGGGAAGGCTGGGTCAGCGCCGGTCAAACACCCGCACCGCGTTGACGTCCCGCCCACCGGTCTGGACGGCCACGTCGATCCGAAGCCGCCGCCCGCCGCGTTCGAGGCGCATGGTCTCGCGGCCCCGGGTCAGGTTGCGCCGCGAGTCGATGACCAACGCGCCCTCGTGCCAGCCGGCGCGAATGGTCCAGAAGCCGCGCTCCCTTTCGCCCCAGGACACGTCCCGGTAGGGCCCGTTCGCGTATTGGATGCCCATGGAGCGGGCGTCCTGCTCGATCGTCATGCGCGTGGCGCCGAGGACGGGGAAGTCCTCCGTCACGAAAATGCTCGAAGCCTCGGCGTCGCGCTGGCGGCCCCGCAGGACGTCGCGGTCCTCCAGCCGACGAATCTCCTTCAGGTCGGGGGCGGCATCGCTGGCCCTCGTGTTGAGCTCCCAGGTGCCGGAGAGGTCGAAGATCGACGGCGGCGGCTCCTCGAGGGTGGACTGGCAACCGGCGGCGGCCAGCAACGCGGCGAGCGCCAAGGGACGGAGCATCAGAGGAATGTGCGTACGGCGTCGAGGAATCCGTCCGGCTTGTCCAGGGGCACCGAGTGGCCCGAACCGGCGACTTCGACAAATTGGCAGTCCGGGATGTCGCGGACCATGCGGTCGGCCACGGCCCGGTCGAGGATGTTGCTGTCCTCGCCCCGGATCAGGAGCGATGGGACGTTGATCGCGGCGACCGAGCGCCAGCCATCCTCCACGGACGGCCGGGGGCGGATGTTGCCGGGGTCGCGCAAAGCGCGGTCATAGCGATAGGTCCAGCGTCCGTCGTCCGTGCGCATCAGGGAGTGGCGCACGCGGTGGAATTGATGCGCCTCCGGCGGGATCGGGTTGTCCTCCCGCGCCCGGGCGAACGCGGCGTCGACGGAGTCGAACACGTCGCTCCTTGCCACGCTCTCGGTGATGTTGCGCATGCCGTCCGTCGCGATCTCCGGCGCGATGTCGACGATCACCAGGCGTTCGAGCGCGGACGGCCGCCGGCCGGCGTACTCGATCGCGACGATGCCGCCCATGGAGAGCCCCAACAGCACGAAGCGGCCGAGCCCCAGCGCGGCGACGAACGCCTCGAGATCCGCGACCATCTCGAACGTGCCGTACTGGTCAGGAGGTGCCCACGCCGTCTCGCCGTGGCCGCGTTGGTCCAAGGCGAGGACGCGGTAGCCGGACGACATCGCCTCCGCGAAGGCATCCCAGGAGCGGGAATGCCCGGTGTAGCCATGCAGCAGGACGAGGTCTTGCGCCTCCGCCGCCGGCCCCTCCCAATCGCGGTAGTGGAAGCGCAGGCCGCGCAGCTCGATCAGTTCGTCCAGGACGGCCGCCATGTTCACTCCGTGCGCAGCGCCTCGATGGGATCCTTCGCGGCCGCCTTCCGCGCGGGATAGAAGCCGAAGAAGATCCCTATGGCGGCGGAGAATCCGAGTGCGAGGACCACCACGGGCCACTGCAGGAGCACCGGCCACTCCGCGATCCTCGCGATGCCGAACGTTATCACGAGGGCACAGAGGATGCCGAGGAAGCCGCCGATCAAGCAGAGCGTGACGGCCTCGACCAGGAACTGCAGCAGGATGTCGCGTCCCTTCGCGCCGACGGCCATGCGCAGCCCAATCTCCCGGGTCCGTTCGGTGACGGAGACCAGCATGATGTTCATGATCCCGATGCCACCCACGACCAGCGACACCGAGGCGACGGCGGCGAGCAGCATGTTGAAGACCTGCCGGGCCTCCGCGCGGGTCTCGACGATCTCCGACATGTTGCGGATGGCGAAGGGATCCTCGGCCCCGGGGCGTACGCGGTGGCGCTGCCGTAGTACTTCGCCGATCTGGCGTTCGACGTCGTCCATCATCCAGCCCTCGGCGACGGACACGAAGATGACGCTCACGGTGTCCGACCGGGGTCCCCCCCGGCCGAGCACGCGGCCCCGGGCGGCGTCGAGGGGGACCATGGCGATGTCGTCCTGATCGAACCCCATCGAACTCTGCCCCTTCTCGAGCAAGGTGCCGACCACGACGAAGGGGACGTTCTTGATGCGCACGGTCTGCCCGATGGCGTTCCCGGCGCCGAAGAGCTCCGTGGCCACGCGGGATCCGAGCAGCGCGACCTTGCTGCCGCCGCGTATCTCCTGGGGCTCGAGGTCCCGGCCCTCGTCGATCTGCCAGCCGCGCGCCACCAGGTACTCGTTGTCGATGCCCTGGATGGTTGTCGACCAGTTGGTGTTGCCGACGACCACCTGGGCCGCGCCGCGCATCGTGGGTGCCGCGGCGACGATCTCGGGGATCTCGGCCTTGAGCGCCCGGGCGTCGGCCACGGTCAGCCGCAACTCGCTGCCGCTCGCCGAACGCACCCCGCCCCGGCTGCGCGCGCTGGACATCACCATGAACAGGTTGCTGCCGAGGGAGCTGATCTGGCGGTCGATCTCGGCCTGGGCGCCGGCGCCGACGGTGACCATCGCGATGACCGCGGCCACGCCGATGATGATGCCGAGCATGGTCAGCACGCTGCGCATCAGGTTGACGCGGAGCGCCTCGAGGGCGACGCGCAGGAGTTCGAGGAGGGGCATCGTTAGGCCGTCTTCGCTGCCGGCTGAGTCTCGTCGGAGATGACCCGGCCATCGCGGAACCGCAGCACGCGGCGGGCGTAGGCGGCGACTTCCGGTTCGTGCGTGACGACGAGGACGGTGATGCCGGCCTCGTTCAGCTGCTGGAATAGCTCCATGATCTCGACGCCCGTGGCGGTGTCGAGGGCGCCGGTGGGCTCGTCGGCGAGCAACACGACGGGTGCGTTGACGAGCGCTCGGGCGATGGCCACGCGCTGCTGCTGGCCGCCGGAGAGCTGCGCGGGCACGTGTCCCATGCGGTCGGCGAGCCCCACCCGCTCCAGCGCTTCCCGCGCCCGCCCGGCTCGCTCGGCGCGAGGCACGCCCGCGTACAGAAGCGGCAGCTCGACGTTGTCGAGGGCGCTCGTGCGCCCGAGCAGGTGGAACTGCTGGAAGACGAAGCCGATCTTCCGGTTGCGGACCTCGGCCAGTGCGTCGCGGGACAGTTCCGAGACCGTCTCCCCGTCCACGACGATGCTGCCCCGGGTGGGGGTGTCGAGACATCCGACCATGTTCATGAAGGTCGACTTGCCGGAACCCGACGGGCCCATCACGGACAGGAACTCGCCGCGTTCGACGCGCACCGAAACGTCGTCCAGGGCGCAGACGATCTCGTTGCCGACGAGGTAGTCTTTGTGGAGGTCTTCGCAGACAAGCATGCGGGCGGACTCCGTGGACCGGCCGGCTACCCTGGGCGGCGGGTGGCGCGCACGATGACGCGGTCGCCCTCGGCGAGACCCCGGAGCACTTCGGTCGACTGCTCGTCGGCGAGGCCGGTGACCACGCGTCTCGGTGTCGGCTCGCCGTCCTCGAGCATCCAGACCGTGGCGCGGCGGCGCTCGGCGCGACCCGCCTGCAGGGCGTCGAAGGTGCGCAACTGGTCCGCATCCAGGACGGCCGTGAGTTCGCGGCGCAGGTTGGCGCCCAGGGACCGCATGCGCTCGCGCATCAGTTCGCGGTCGCCGGCGGCGCCCTGGAGAGCGTCCTGCACGGCGGTGCGCTGGCGCGCTTCGATGGCGTCCAGCGCGGCGGATTGCTCCGCCGTCAGCTCGAATTGCTCCCGTATGGCCTCCACCGGGCTGTCGCCGAGTCCGCCGGGCCGGCCGCCGGGTCCGCCCGGACGACGGAAGCCGCCGCCCATGTTTGGGGGTCCGAACGGGCTTCGGGCGGTGTCGGACGCCGGTTCCTCGTTGCGCACGCCCCGGGGCGCGAAGCGGAGCGCGGCGTTCGGAATGTTGAGTACGTCGGACTTGCTCCCGAGGACCATCTCCACGTTCGCCGTCATCCCGGGCAGCAGCGCGAGATCGTCGTTGGCGGCGGTCACGATCACCTTGTAGGTGACGACGTTCTGTAGTTCCTCCGGGGCCTTGCGGACCTGTTCGATGCGGCCGCGGAACTGCCGGTCGGGGTAGGAGTCCACGGTGAAGCGGCACTGCATGCCCTCGCGCACCCGCCCGATGTCCGCCTCGTCGACGCTCGCCTCCACCTGCATGCGCCGGAGGTTCTCCCCGATCTCGAACAGGACGGGCGCCGTGAAGCTCGCGGCGACGGTCTGGCCGACCTCCACCTGGCGGTTGATGACCGTGCCGGAAACGGGCGAACGGATGTTCGTGCGTTCCAGATCGAGTTCCGCCTGCGCCAGGGCGGCCGTGCGCTGCTCCAGGTTCGCCTCCGCGTTGGTGATGGCCGCGTGGGCGATGGCGACCTGCGCTTGGGACGTCTCGACCAAGGTGACGTCGTGATCGAGTTCGGAGGCGGAGATGTGTCCGTTGGCGACGAGGGACTGGCGCCGCTTGAGTTCGCGCCGGGCCTGGCCGAGCGTCGCGGTGGCGCGAACCAGCTCGGCCTTGCGGCTCTCGATGTTCGCGAGGGCCACCGTCACGTCGGCGCGGTTTTGCTGGACCCGGGCCTCGAAGGTCCGCGGGTCGATGCGCGCCACGAGGTCGCCGGCCGCGACGGTGTCGTTGAAGTCCGCGTGCAGCTCCGCGATCTGGCCCGAGAGCTGGGAGCCGACGATGACGGTGTTCAGCGCGCGGAGCGTTCCGGACGAGACCACGACGCTCTCGATGTCCCCGGATTCGACTGTGGCGAAGGTGTATTCGAGCTGCTCGGAGGCCGGGGCGAGGGCATAGAGCGACCAGCCGCCCGCCGCCGCGAGGACGATGACGCCGATGAGGGTCACTCGCGCTTTCATTGCCATCGAGTATACGGAACACGAGGGGCGTTCCGTCGCGCCGTCCGCGGGTTTGCGGGACCGGGCATGTAGACTTGCGCGTCTCTGGACCCGTCCGGTCCGACAAGGGGGAAGCATGAACGGCATCGACTACATCGCGAGCATCCTCAAGGAAGAAGGCGTGGAGGCGATTACCTGCTTCCCGACGAACCCCGTCATTGAGGCCGCCGCGAAGATCGGGATCCGCCCGATCATGTTCCGCCACGAGCGCGGTGCCGTGATGGCCGCGGACGGGTTCAGCCGCACCAGCGACCGGCAACGGTTCGGCGTCGTGGCGGTGCAGTCCCAGGCGGGCGCCGAGAACGCCATGGGCGGCATCGCGCAGGCGTATGCCGACAACATTCCCATCCTCGTGCTGCCGGGCGGCGTGCTGCGCAGCCAAATCTCGGTGCGTCCGAACTTCTCGGCCGCGGCGAACTACGGCGGCATCGCGAAGCACGTCGAGGCGATCTACGATCCGGGTCAGGTGGGCGACGTCATGCGCCGCGCGTTCCATGCGCTCAAGAACGGGGCGCCGGGCCCGGTCGTCGTTGAGTTGACGGCGGACGCGTGCCACCAGGAAGTGCCGGAGCGCGGGCTTAGCTATCGCTCACCGAAGGCGACGGTGCAGTGCCCCACGGCGGGCGACCTGCGCGATGCGGCGCGCCTGCTGCTCGAAGCGAAGAAGCCGTTGATTTGGGCGGGCGCGGGCGTGCTGCTCGCCGGGGCGACGGAGGAACTTCGCGCGCTGTCCGAGCTGTCGGGCGTACCGGTGTTCTGCACGATGCCCGGCAAGTCGGCGATGAACGAGACGCACCCGCTCGCGCTCGGCGCCGGCAGCGGAATGACGACGCTTGCGGCGCACCGTTGGCTCAAGGAGTGCGACGTTCTGCTGTGCCTTGGCTCAAGCCTGACGCGCACGCCGTACGGGCAGCGCATCCATCCCGGCAAGACCCTCATCCAGAACACGAACAGCCCGGACGAGATCAACAAGGACGAGTCCGTCGATCTCGCGTTGGTCGGCGACGCGAAGCTCACCATCGAAGGCCTCATCGACGAGGTGAAGGCGCGGGTCGGGGAGGGGGGCGTGGGCGATGCCGCCGACGTGAAGGCCGAGATCGCGGCGCTCCGGGCGGAGTGGCTCGAGACCTGGAACCCGCTCCTGCACTCCAACGAGACACCGCTCAACACCTACCGGGTGATCCACGCGATCGACACCGTGCTCGACCGCGACCACAGCATGGTCACCCACGACGCCGGCGCCCCGCGGGATTCGATGGTGCCTTTCTACACGGCCACCACGCCCCACAGCTACATCGGTTGGGGCAAGACGACGCATCTCGGCTTCGGCATTCCGCTGATGATCGGCGCCAAGCTCGCCCACCCCGACCGCTTCTGCCTGAACCTCATGGGGGATGGCGCCTTCGGCATGTCGGGCCTCGACATCGAGACGTCGGTCCGCGCGGGGCTCCCCATCACAACGGTCCTGCTCCACAACGAGGGCATGGCGACCTATCCCGATGGCTTCTTCCCGGTCGCCCGGGAGGAGTTCGGCGTCTCGAAGATGCAGGGCGACTACGCGAAGCTCGCGGAGGGCATGGGGGCGGTCGGCATCACCGTCACGCAGGTGGAGGAGATGGCCCCGGCGCTCCGCTCGGCACAGGAGTTGAACGCGGATGGCCGGACCGTGCTGATCGACGTGCATTCGAACATGGAGGGGAGGCGGTCGGCGTTTCGGTAACGTTGATTCGCGCTTGCTCAAGGGCTGACGAGTTCGGTGCCCGGGCCTTGACGGCAGCGCCAAATAGTCATATATCTGGTCAGGAGGCGTGGGCGGGTGTCGGCGATGGCGGGAACTTGGCAGGTTCAGGAGGCTAAGGCGCGTTTCAGTGAGTTTCTGTCTGCGAGTCTGACGCAAGGCCCCCAAGTGGTGACGCGTCGTGGCGTCGAGACAGCGGTGCTTGTGCCCATAGGGGAGTGGCGAAGACTCAGAGAGTCCGCTATGCCTCGGTTGAAGGACGTGCTACTGCAGCCGGGGTCGAGAACGGAGGAACTGGCTTCGCTCCGGGGTCCGGAACGGACGCGACCACTGCCCACGTTCGACTGACCGTGTATCTCCTTGACACGAACGTGGTCTCCGAACTGCGTCGGCGAAGACCGCATCCAGGGGTTGTGGAATGGGTGGAGAGCATCCCCGCTCGCGACATCTTCGTGTCGGCTGTCTCGGTGGGCGAGATACAAGCGGGAATTCAGCGCACGAGAGAGCAGGATCCCGCCAAGGCCGATGAGTTGGAAGCGTGGCTCGCACAACTGGTGGCGAGTCACGAGATCTTGCCGATGGACGCCGACAGCTTCCGGGAGTGGGGACGCATCAGACATCGGCGATCAGACACGTTGCTCGTTGACGCCATGATTGCGGCCACGGCCAGAGTTCACGGTCTGACCGTGGCGACGAGAAACCTGGCCGATTTCCGAACTCTCGATGTCGACGTGTTCGATCCGTTTACCGGAGCTTCGGTGTTCGGGCCGTCTCGCTGACCGAGTACGCTAGGGCCGCGAGCGGAGCCGTAGGCGACGGTTGCGGGGCGCCGGGGAAGGTCTTAATCAGACCTTCCCTGGCTGGTTCGTCTCGCCGTCCACTTCCATCGGCTGCCTCGGGGCGCTACGGACTGTCGTTCGGCTCGGTGCCGCCGCTCCCGTTGGGTGTCGCGGCCGGTACGGTCGGTGCCGGCTGCCACATCGGAATCACCACGGGGACGGGCGCCGGTACCGCTTGCGGCTCCCGGTACACTCCCACCGCCACCACCCCAACCAAGAGGGTCAGGAAGGCGAGGGCCAAGCCGATCCCAAGGCCGAGTACATTGAACTTCGCGTCGAGGGCATCGATGCGGGCCGAGAGATCCGAACGCACAAGATCGATCTTCGCATCCAACTCGGAGCGCATCAGGGCCATCTCCGAGCGCACCTCCTCGATCTTCGCGTCGAGTTCGGAGCGCATCAGGGCCATCTCCGAGCGCACGCCTTCGATCTTTGCCTCGAGTTCGGAGCGGACCAACGCCACCTCCGAGCGCACGCCTTCGATCTTTGCCTCGAGTTCGGAGCGGACCAACGCCACCTCCGAGCGCACGCCTTCGATCTTCGCGTCGAGTCCCGAGCGGACCAACGCCACCTCAGAACTCACGCCCTCGAATCCGGTATCGACGTCCTTCCGCACGGCGACGTGTTCGTCGAGTTCGCTACTGAGCGCCCGCGCCATGCCATCGGCCTGCTCGCCGTCCATGCCTGCTTCCCGTAGCCTCTTGGAGAGCCGCAATGTATCCATCACTGGCTGCGTCATGTTCCTTCTCCTCTTAAGAATAGCGACTTGCCCGACGCTGCGCACGTACGTTGGGTCCGGTTGGCCCGCCGACATGCCGACGTCCCCCAAACCCGACGGACCTGCTCCCTCGCGAGGGTCGTCGGACCCTTGGGAGCGTAGAGGTGTGGCAGCACCTTGTCGTTCAGCCGTTTCCGCAAAGTCGTGTCAGAAAACACCCACACCGGACGTAGGACATGGACGCCTTCGGGCGTGGGAGAATCTAGGGGTTTACTGCGCCCCCGGCTGCGGCAGCCGCGCCGCCCTCTCCCCGTCATACCACCAAGCATCCGGGAAACTCGTCCGGAACTCCGCGTCGTATGGTGGCCGCCCGAACTTGTCCCAGTAGACGACCCGGGGCCCTTCGACCCCGACGATCGGGATCATGTAGAAATGCCACAGCAGCACGCGGTCGAGGGCCCGTTGCGCGGCGGTTAGTTCCTCGCGGTTCCGGGCGTTCAGGACGCGCATCACGAGGTCGTCCACGACCGGCAGGTCGATGCCGGGCCGGTTGCGCGTGAGGGGTCTGTCGATGGTGGCGGAGTGAAAGTACGAGATCACCTCCGCGGTGGGCGGCTGCGCGGTTCCGTAGGCGTTCAGGACGATGTCGAAGTCGAAGGCGTTCAGGAGGTTGACGTATTGCGCCGTCTCGACGAGCCGGATCTTGGCGTCGAAGCCGAGGAGGCGGAGCTGGTCCGCGTAGTGGGTCAGCAGACGCACGTCGTTGCTGGTACGCACGAGCATCGTCAGCTCGAAGGGCTCGCCGGCGGCGTTCCGTAGCTGGCCGTCGCGCACGGTCCAGCCGGCCTCGCCGAGAAGCTCGCGCGCCCGGTCGAGCGCCTCCCGGTTGCGCCCGAAGCCGTCTCCGCGCGGCAGTTCGAACGGCTTGGTGAACAAACGCTCGGGCAACGTCGCCCGGTACGGTTCCAGGAAGGCGAGTTCGGCGGGGCTCGGCAGGCCGGTGGCGGCGAAACGGGTGTGCGGAAAGTAGCTCTCCACGCGGTCGTTGAAGTGGTCGTTCAGCACGCGGTTGAACCAGTCGAAGTCGTACGCGAGGGTCAGGGCCTCCCGCACGCGCACGTCGGCCAGGCGCTCCCGGCGGGCGTTGATCGCGAGCCCGCGCAGGATGCCGACGTACATCCCGTAGTTGTGGCGGCGCTTGACCAGAAAGCCCTTCGCGAGCGCCGGGATCTGGTAGCCGTGCCGCCAGTAGCGGGGGTCGGATTCGGTCCGGTAGTCGACCAGGCCCTTGCGGAAGGCCTCCCGGGCGACCGTGGCGTCCCGGTAGTAGTCGTAGCGGATGAAGTCGAAGTTGTGGCGGCCCCGGTGGATACCCAACTCCCGGCCCCAGTAGTCGGGCACGCGCTCGTACAGCAGGAAACGCCCCTGCTCCGCCCGGGCGACCCGGTACGGTCCGTTGCCGAGGGGAGGCGTCAGGGTGGTGGCGGAGATGTCCCGGTCCCGCCAGTAATGCTCGGGGATGATCGGCACCTTGCCGAGGCTGATGACCACTCCGGCGTTCAGCCCCCCGGTGTCGTGGAAGTGGAAGGTCACCTCGCGGTCGTTGTGGATCTCCGTCTCCGCGACCATGCTGAAGGCGACGCGCACGCCGGCCCAGGAGTTCTCGCGGATGTGGTCGAAGGTGAAGGCGACATCCCCGGCCGTCACGGGCGTCCCGTCGTGGAAGCGCGCCTCGGGCCGTAGTCGGAAGCGTGCCCAGCGGAAGTCGTCGGGGACCATGACCGCTTCGGCCAGGTTGCCGTAATACGCGCCCAGTTCGTCGTCGCTCCCCATGAGCAGGCCGTCATAGAGGACCGACTCGAAGATGACGTTCATCCCGGGCGTCGGGACGCCCTTGCCGAGCAGCGGGGTGAAGCTGTTCCAGTTTGTTTGGGAGGCGAGGACGAGGGTGCCGCCCTGCGGCGCGTCGGGATTGACGTAGTCGAAGTGGGCGAGGTCCGGGGGATACTTGAAGGTGCCGAAGAAGGATATGCCGTGTTCCCAGCGCGGCTCGGCGAGGGCGAGCGTCGCCCCTAGGGCGAGCAGGGTCGCGAGCGGTCTGATGGCGCGGTCCTCGAAGCGGGCAGCGGGATCATACAACCGGCCGGCGAGAATCCCGGGCGTCGTTTCGCCATAATGCCGCGCTTTGCGACAGCGCCTGGACCGGTTTGGAGGCCCGCCCGCCATGAAAATAGGAATGATCCCCGTCAACATCGGCGTCAGCACGGCAGAGGAAGTGGTCGGGCTCGCCCGGCTTGCCGAGGATTCGGGTTTCGAGTCCGTCTGGACCTTCGAGCATGTCGTGGTCCCGCTCGAGTACGAGTCGAAGTACCCCTACGACGCCTCCGGGAAGATGGGTGCGTCCCCGGAGACGCCTTTCGTGGACCCACTGATCGCGCTGACCGCGGTGGCGGCGGGCACGAAGACCATTCGGCTCGGCACGGGCGTCAACATCCTCCCGCAGGCCAATCCGCTGTTTCTTGCCAAGCAGGCGGCGAGCTTGGACGCGCTCTCGGGCGGACGCCTGCTGCTCGGGCTCGGGATCGGCTGGCTGCGCGAGGAATTCGACGCGATGGGCGTCCCGTTCGAGCGCCGCGGCGCCCGCTTCGACGACTACGTCGCCGCGATGCGCAAGGTGTGGTCCGGCGATGTGGTGGAGCACGAGAGCGATTTCGTCGAGTGGTCCGGCTTCAAGAGCTATCCCCGTCCGGTCCAGGATCCCCTGCCGGTCATCATCGGCGGATCCAAGGGCAAGATCCTCGAGCGCATCGCGCGGCACGGCAACGGCTGGTATGTCCCCGGTACGGACATGGAGGAGATCGCCAAGCTGCTCGCGCCCCTCAAGGACGCGTGCGCGGAGGTCGGCCGGGACCATTCCGAGATCGAGATCACCTGCATGTGGCCCGGCCGCGGTGGTCCGGATGCGGTGCGCGCCTTCGAGGACCTCGGGGTCCATCGCCTCGTCGTGCCGCTTTTCGCCCTCGGCGGCGATCCCGCGAGCGCGTTGCCGCGCTTCGGCGAGGAAGTCATCGCGAAGGTGGCTTGATGGCCTATCGGGCGCTCGCCCTCGACCTCGACGGGACCCTGCTCGTCGGCGAGGAGCTTCCGGCGGAGAACGTGCGCGCGCTGCGGGAGGCGCGGGACGCGGGCTACCGCATCCTGATCGCCACCGCGCGATGGCGGCAGATGGCGCTCCGGATCGCCGAGGAAATCGGCGTCGCCGATCCGGTCATCGCCTGCTCGGGCGCTGAGGTCCATGACCCGGCCACCGGGGAGGACGTGTTCGACGAGCGCCTCCCGGCGGACTTTGCGGCGGAGCTGTTTGCGCTGTGCGACGCCAACCGCTGCATCGCGACGGTGACGTTCTCGGACCGCGTGTTGGTGAAGCTCGACGGCGGACCCGAGACGTTGAACCTGCCGGACCTCGAGTGGACGCCGGCGTTGACCGGCGCCGAGCCGTCGCTGCCGCGCGTCGCGGCGATACAGGGGAGCGCGGTCGTTGCGAGGATTCGTTCCGAACTGGAGCCGAAGTACGCGGGGAGCGTGCACATCGCGGACTCCATCGGCCCGAACGGCAAGATCATCCTGACCGCTACCGGGGCCAACGCTAGCAAGGGCCACGCGCTCCGGGCCGCATGCAGCCACATGGGGTTCGGGGCGAACCAGGCGGTGGCCTTCGGCGATGCGGAGAACGATATCGAGATGTTCCGCGCGGCGGGGGCGTCCGTGGCGATGGGGCAGGCGGACGAGGCGACGAAACGGGCGGCGACGTTCGTGAGCACCCCGAACACGGAGGCCGGCGTCGCGAGAGCGGTGGATCGGCTGTTGCGGGAAGGGGCGCTGTGAGGAGCACCTCCCATCAGCACGGGGCTTGGCTACGGATGCTCGCGACGCTCGGGGCTGCCGTCGCCTCGACGGTCTGGGCCGCGGAGCCGCGCAGCGACGGGGACGCGTCGACCTTCGTGCCCGTCACCGACGCCATGCTCCAGGATCCGGATCCTTCCGACTGGCTGAGTTGGCGGCGCACCACCGACGGCCACGGCCATAGCCCGCTGGACCAGATCACCCGCGACAACGTGGCGTCGCTTCGCATGGTCTGGACGCGGGCGCTGCGGGAAGGCAGCCAATCCGGCACGCCCCTCGCCTACAACGGCGTGCTCTACATGCCGAACCCCGGTGACGTGATGCAGGCGATCGATGCCAGGACGGGGAATCTGATTTGGGAGCACGTGCGCCCGGTCGCACCGGAAATCCGCCAATCGGAGTACTGGCCACTCGGCGGCAACAACCGCAACTTCGCCATCTACGGCAACCTCATCATCGACTCGAGTTCCGATGCCCATGTCTTCGCCGTCGATGCGGCCACGGGGCGTCCGGTCTGGGAGACCCCAATCTCGCCCGACGTGTCACCCGAGCTGATCGTCCAGGGCGCCGGGCCGATCATCGCGAACGGCAAGGCGGTCTCGGGACGCAGTTGCATGCCAGAGGCCGGCCCCGACGCCTGCGTGATCACGGCGCACGACGCCCGCACCGGCGCGGAGGTCTGGCGCCGGCGCACCGTGCCGGGGCCCGGCGAGCCGGGAGACGAGACGTGGGGCGACGTTCCCTTCGAGAAACGCGTACACGTCGGTTCCTGGATGCCGCCGAGCTACGACCCGGAGTTGAACCTGGTCTTGGCGGGCACCTCCGTCACCGCGCCGTCGCCGAAGTTCATGCTGGACGGCGTGGACAAGGACTACCTCTACCACAACTCCACCCTGGCCCTGGACGGCGACACCGGCGAAATCCGCTGGCACTACCAGCACATGCGCGACCACTGGGATCTCGACCATCCCTTCGAGCGATTGCTGGTCGATACGGTAGTCGCGCCGGACCGGAGCGCGGTGCGTTGGCTGAACCCGAACCTCGTCCCCGGCGAGCGGCGCGAGGTCGTCACCGGCATCCCGGGCAAGACCGGCATCGTCTACACATTGGACCGGGCGACGGGAGAGTTCCTATGGGCGACGCCGACGATCACCCAGAACGTGGTCTTCGACATTGACGGAAGCACGGGCAGGGTGTCGGAGAACGAGGACTTCGTCTTCACGGCGATGGGACAGATGCACCTCATCTGCCCGAGCGCCGTCGGCGGCAAGGATTGGGAGGCGGGCGCCTACAGCCCGCTGACGAACGCGATGTACATGCCGATGCGCAATGTCTGCATGCCGACCATGGCGACGGACTCGCCCGACGCGACGCTCGCCATCCTGGGCCTCACCGTCGATTACACGGTGGCCCCGGGCAAGGACGCGGTTGGCGCGATCTATGCCGTCTCGGCCGAGACGGGCAAGATCCTCTGGGTGCACGAGCAACGGGCCGCGACGACCTCCCTGGTGACCACTGGCGGCGGGCTCGTGTTCGGCGGCGACGTGGGTGGCCGGTTCAAGGCGTTCGACCAAAGGAATGGCGAGGTCCTGTGGGAGATCAACCTCGGTTCTCCGATCACGGGATTTCCGATCTCCTACGCCGTCGATGGCCGCCAGCATGTCGCGGTCAGCACGGGCCGCTCGGGCATTTCGAGCCTGCTGCTGCGGATGACGCGGGAATTGCGGCCGAGCGCCGGGAACAACTTGTTCGTGTTCGCGCTGCCGGATTGATCGGGCTGAACTGCCGGGTTCAGAACTCCGCTTCGATGACGATGCCCCGGAGGAGGTTCTCCTCCAACGGAAGCTCCGCGTCCCCCGCCGGGTATCCATTCCGCGCCAGGATGAAGGCGACGAGGTCGGCATAGACGTTCGCACTCAGCCCGCCGGGAGCGCTCTGCGGCATCGTGGTGCGCATGCCCTCGTAGAAGTCGAACAGGTTCCGGTTCCGCCAGCGGAACGTGAACCCCATGCCCACCATCGACGGGGTCATGTGTGCGCCGCGCAGATCCTCGCCGTGGCATTCGACGCAGTGCGCGCGGTAGGCCGCTTCGCCGCGCATGGCTTGGGCCTCGGTGTAGACGCCGCCCCGGACCGAGCGCGCCGATGCGATGTCCGCCTCGGCGGCGGCCACTCCCGACGCGGTGAGGCAGGCCAGCAACAGGCCGCCCAGGCGAGCAAGGGCTCCGTGCACTCCGTCAGGCCGCTCCATCCGGCCGATGTTGGGCACGGCCGCCGGGCGCGTCAACGGCGCTTATGATGGCCGTCCGCATCGCAGGACCGAAGCAGAAATGAGCGAAAGAGGACCGAACACGCTTGCAGTACACGCCGGCGAGGCGCCGGACCCGATCACCGGCGCATCGGCACCGAACCTCGTCATGTCGACGACGTTCGCGATGGAGGAACCGGCCGGCTTCTCCATCAACGCGTTCGAGGGCGAACTGCCCTACATCTACACGCGCTGGGGCAACCCGACGGTCCGCATGCTCGAGGAGAAGCTCGCGGCCCTCGAAGGGGCGGAGGACTGCGTCGTTTTCGGCTCCGGCATGGCGGCGACCTCGGCCGTGCTGCTCTCGGGCCTCAAGGCGGGCGACCACCTGGTGATGAGCGACGTCAACTACGCCGGGACTGCGGAACTGGCGCGGAACACCTTGCCGGAGTTCGGCATCCGGACCACCGCGGTCGACACGAGCGACCTCGCGGCCGTAGAAGCGGCGATGCGGCCCGAGACCCGGATGCTCTGGATCGAGACGCCGGCGAATCCCATCCTGCGGCTCACCGACATTGCCGCCGTCGCCGAGATCGCGGGAAGCGCGGACGTGCCGCTGGTCGTGGACTCGACCTTCGCCACCCCCATCGCGACCCAGCCCTTGGCCCTCGGCGCGGACTTCGTGGTGCACTCCCTGACCAAGTACATTGGCGGCCACGGCGACGCCCTCGGCGGCGCGGTCCTTGGCAGCCGAGAGCGCGTCGAGCCGTTGCGGACCCACGCCCTGGTGCACTTTGGCGGCGTGCTGAGCCCGTTCAACGCATGGTTGATCGCCCGGGGCGCGGCGACGCTCCCGATCCGCATGCGGGCCCACGAGGAGGGTGCCCGTCGCGTGGCCGAGTTCCTCGAAGGTCATCCTGGCGTCAAGCGCGTCAACTATCCGGGGCTCGCTTCGCACCCGCAGCGCGCCTTGGCCGAGCGGCAGATGGCGAACTGCTCGGGCACGCTGTCCTTTCAGGTGCGCGGCGACGGCGGTGCCTTGGCGCGGCGCATGGCCAAGGAACTGTCGATCATCCACTACGCGGTCTCGCTCGGGCATCACCGGAGCCTGATCTACTGGATCGACACGGACGCCATGATGGCGTCCTCGTTCCACCTCGACGGCGCGCAGCTCGCCGGATATCGGGAGTTCGCGGGCGACGGGGTCTTCCGGCTGTCCGTTGGGTTGGAGGACGCGGAGGATCTTTGCGAGGATCTGGATCGGGTGCTTTCGTAACGTGGCGGGTGAGGAAGAGTTGCTCCGTTAGTACGATAGCGTTGGCGCATTTCATGTCTGATCAGGACGCGCACATGCACACGCCACTGAGGCCGATCAGGAGCGAGGCGGAGTACGATACCTCGCTGGCCGAGGTGGACGCCTTGATGGGCGCGGCCCCGGACACTCCGGAGGGGAGACCGGCTCGAGGTGCTATCCGTGCTGATCGAGGCCTACGAAGCCGAGCGCTGGCCCATCGCGGCACCGCACCAAGTCGGCGTGACGGGGCCGGCACCACGAGGGACTAGCCGAGCGCCGCATCAAATCATAGGCTTGCGCATTCACCGCCGTGGTGCCGGCGACGGTGCAGCCGAGGGAGTGCAAAGATGCGACTCAGCCCCATGGATGCCTCATTCCTGTATGCGGAATCCGTCAGTGGCCCGATGCACATCTCCTCGATCTACGTCCTGGAAGGGGAGTTGAGCCCCGCACGCGTGCATGAGCACTTCGCGGAGCGCATCCATCTCGTTCCGAGCTACCGGCGCAAGATTGCCCACGTGCCGCTCAACGTGGGCCATCCCAAGTGGGTGGACGATCCCAACTTCGATCTGGACCACCACATTCGGCATCACGAACTGTCCCCGGGCGCGACCCTGCAGGACGGCATCGACGCCGCGACGAAGCTCAACGAACCGATGCTGGATCGTAGTCGTCCCCTGTGGCTGGTCCATGTCATCACCGGGGTGCCCGACCGGACGCTGATCCTGCAGGCGACGCATCATGCATTGATCGACGGGGCCTCCGGTGTAGAGCTCACCACGGTGATCTACGACTTCCAACCGACGCCGCGGGAGATCGAGCCGCCGGACGGGCCGTGGCGGCCTGCCCCGGCACCGACAAACATGGATCTGTTCGGCGAGGCCCTGCAGGAGAATCTCGCGAATCTACGGGGCGCCGATCCGCGAGGCCTGTTTCCGGATACCGAGAAGCAGCGCGAGCTGGTGGGTCGTGCCGCGTCGGTCTTCGGCAACTTCCTGATGCGCCCGGCGATCACAGCCCCGTTCAATGCGGGCGCGGTGGGTCCGCGGCGGCGCGTGCGGTACCTGAAAAAGCCGTTTGGCGAGATACGGGAGATTCGGCGTGCCTTCGGCGGCACGATCAACGATGTCGCGCTGACCATCGTTTCGGAAGGGGTGGCCCGCTATCTGCGCGCGCACGGCGAACGGGTCGATAGACAATACCTGCGGATCATGTGCCCCGTGAACGTCCGCACGGAGGACCAAAGCGGTGCGCTCGGCAACCAGGTCTCCGGGGTGTTTCCGATGCTTCCGGCCTGGCCCATGCCGGGTCGCCGGCGTCTCGCGGCGGTGCGTGCCGAGATGGAGCGCATCAAGGAGCGCGAGGAGGCGCAGGCGATGACCCTCGCGACGGAAGCGGCGGCGGGGGTCTGGCCGTTGGCGATGGCGCCCACGCAGCTGGTCGGCACGCCGTTCGATCCGACCGCCCTCGCCGCACGGATGCCGGCGCCGGTGCCCCCGAGCTTCGGCTGGCGCCCGCCGAACCCGGGGGTCAACCTCGTCTGTACGAACGTGCCCGGCGTCCAGGTGCCGCAGTATCTGGCCGGCCACAAGGTGCTCGACACCATCGGGCTCCTGGTGCTGGCGGGCAACGTGGGCTTCAGCATCACGATCTTGAGCTACAACAAGGAGTTGTTCTTCGGATTCATCTGCGAACCTCGGCTGCTCCCCGATCTGGAGTTGATCGTCGAAGGCGTGGGCAGCACGTTCGACGAGCTGCTGGAAGAAGCGCGCCAGGAAGCCGGGCAGGCCACCAACCAAGACTAGCGAGGCAGAGCATTGGCAAGGGCAACGGACAACCAGTTTGATACCACCGGTTTGGCTGACCAGTATCCGCGGACGTTTCCGCTCGCCGACGGCTCGTCGGTCGAGCTTCGGGTGATGTCGTCGGACGATCGGGATGCCATCCTCGGGTTCGCGCGGGCGCTGCCGGAGGAGGATCTCCTATTCCTGCGCGTGGATTTGACCGAGGCGGACGTGGTGGACGCGTGGGTCGGCAACATCCGCGGCGGCAGCATGGCGGCCCTTGCCGCGTACCGGGACGACGTCTTCCTGGGCTACGCCGCCGTGCATCGCAATCCCGCGCCCTGGATGCGCCACATCGGCGAGATCCGCGTCAACGTGGCGCCGGCCGTGCGGGCGCAAGGGTTGGGCCGGCTGCTCGTTTCGCATGTGTTCGACATGGCGCGGGCGTTCGCGCTCCAGAAGCTCGTCGCGCAGATGACCGCGGACCAACCGGGGGCCCAGGCGGCGTTTCGTCGGCTTGGGTTCGTGCCGGAAGCGCTGTTGGCGGACTTCGTGGTGGACCGGAGCGGGAGATCGCGGGACTTGGTGATGATGACGTTCGACGTCGAGGGATTGACGGACCAGGCGGGCGGGCCGGTGCGGATCTGATTTGCGCGAGTCTCGACGTATCCAGGGCCGTGCTCGCCCACATGATCCGGGCGCCCGTGTTGTACCGTGGAAGGCTGAGAGCAGGGCCGGGCCAGTCCACAGGACTCCGCCGCAGCGCTAATCCCTTATGGCGCTGTCGGTGGGAACCACCGAGACGGCGAGGCCCCGATAGTTGGCACGCCATTTGTTGTGAAGCAGTCTGAACGTTGGGTGCCGTTTCCGCATTCACGTAAAGCCGAATGCCGTCTCTCCCGATGCCGATGCCTACGAAGCCGTCGACGGCGCGCAGTCCGCGTCCGAGCGCTTAGCGTGCTGAATGTCGGTCATATGACGGCGACCGTGGTGCCGAAGCGATTTCGCCGACGATGACGACTTGGCGGACCCGAACGTCAGGCCCGTGGTTCGGCCGTGCTTGACGACGAACTGGCCAAGGAAGGTGGCGGCGGAGTTGGCCTGTCGACCGATGGTCATGACGTGGGGGATTGCCGAATTGAAGCGGTCCAGAGCTGCGATGCCGTTCGCTGTATTGGCGAAAGCCCTTCGGAAGACCATGCGTGTGCGGCGCGTTCGGAATCGGCATGCGCTTGCTTTGTCATTTAGCCTCGCACGGAAGAATCGGCGGCGCTGTGGGGCAACCCGCGTTCTCTATTGCGTTCCACATACCACTTGATCAGCTCCCGCCGGACTGCGTCCGCTCTTTCCTTGCCAGCCTCTGCCCCAGCCTTCTGTTTCCAGAGATCCTCTGCCGCCTGCGGCACACTATCGTGGTAGGCGAGCAGCCTACCCCAGTCTGAAAGGCCTGTCAGTGCTTGCCGCGACTTCGACACGGCTGCCATTGCGTCGTCTGCAGGCCACTTACAGACTTCCATCAGTGCGTCTGTCACATCCGCCCAGTAGGCGTGCGTGTCGATGTCCTCTGCCTTCCTCGCAACTCCCATCGTTCCTTCCTCCATCAATACACGGGGTTTCCGTGCGAGATGATCGCCGCAGTGGTCAGCACCTTCAGCGCATCTTCGGTATGAAAGCTGATCTGGTCAGCATTGGCGATAACCAAGAATTGCGGGTACAAAGACACTGGCCCGTACACCACGTCGTAGTACCCCGACCCCGCTCTGGCGTGGTTGTTCCCGCTGCGGCAGTGAGCCACCAGTTGCCAATAGTCCGAGTTCGGCGCGAAGTCCTCCCGCACAAAGGCCATATGCTCTAGGTCCGCCATGGTATCTCGGTCAATCGTGAATTCCACGACCGCCGCGCTCTTCGCGCCCCGACCTTGACCGATGTAGAACCGGCGGTTGGCCCACTGTTCCGCCTGATGCACGTTCGTCGTCGTGTAGAAACCCTGACCGAAATCCGTGGTTGGACTTCCGCTCGCCAGACTGATCCCATGCCTGCCGCCTGCGGGAACGATTTGGTTGGCCGACACGTCGTCACAACCGTGATACACCTTGAGTGGCTGGTTCTTCCACATCGCCGCCCAACTCCTATGCGCACGCCTAAACTTGCCAGCCGACCCGCTGCCCGTCAACCTTCGCTGCGCTCTTGCCGGCGTTCCTCGCGTGGCCGCGGTCCTTGCCACGTGCACGGGTCCACCCGCGTGCCACCGGCCCGCTCAAGGCGCTCACGGAGGTGCCATCCAGCTCCTCGTGTCGGAGCGGTGAGCCTCTTCGTGGGGGTTGGGCCAATCTCTCCTCCGTTGGAATCCGGAGGCGAAACCCGCACCGGTGGCGTTGCCGAGCATCCAATGCGAGGAGATGTTCGACAGCCTGCGGTGCTCGTACTAGCCCCGACGTCGGAGTGGACGCCCTCGAACCACATGTGCTCAATCGTCTGTTCCGCGGTGGTCCTTGTCTCCTCGCAGGGACTCGGCAGGAGATCTTCGCGTGTTTGGTCGATGGCGAGGACGTGATACTCGCCGCGAGGAGCCCTGCAGGTGCCTTGATGCGGGCGCTCCGCGGTGCGAAAGAAAACGGCCCGCGCGATGCGCGGGCCGCTGTTGTCGGAAGGTAAGGACGGGGCCTTACAGGCTGTAGTTGAGTTGCACTCCGAACGTGCGCGGCCGACCGAAGCGGTAGCCGACCTGGTTCAGCTCGTACACGACGCGCTCGTCGGTCATGTTGCGCACGTAGAGGCCGATCTGCCAGTCGTCCCGTCCGAGCAGCAGCTTGACGTCACCGGTCTGGTAGGCGGGCGCTGGGCGTTCGTTGTTGGCCGTGTTCCACGACTCGCCAACCCAGTACGCGTCCACCCTCGCGGTCGCGTTGAAGTTGCCGAGCCCGAAGTCGTAGGCAACGCCTAGGTACTGGCTGTACTCGGGGGCGTTGGCCAGCCGGTTGCCGGGCTGGATGTCCACCCCGAGGTAACGGCCCGCCGCGGCGGCGTGGATCTCGGCCGTCCAGTTCCAGTCGCCGCCGAAGTTCACGCTCAGGTTCTCCATCGGGACCATGCGGAACTCGTACTCGATGCCCTGGCTCTCGGCGGAGCCTTCGTTGCGGTTGAAGCTGAAACCGAGCGGACTGACATCGGGAATGTCCGGAATCTCGTCGTTGAAGGCCACGATCGTGTCTTCCCAGTCGATCTGGTAGAGCGAGGCGGTGAAGCTGAAGCGGCCTTCGGCGAGGGTCGCCTTGATGCCCAGTTCGATGTTGACCGTTTGGTCTCCTTCCACCGTCTGCACCCCGACGTACTGGTCGTAATATTCCTGCGCTCGGGGGTTGTTTGCCCGGATGGCGTCCAACTCGGCGACCTTCGTCGCGACGCTCCTGTTCACGATGCCCGGCCGATAGCCCTGTGAATAGGTCAGGTACATCATGAAGTCCGCCATCGGGCGCCACGTCAACGTCACCTTGGGCGAGGTGATGTCCGTGGAGATGCCGAGTTCGTTCACGGCGTTCGACCTCGTGTCCACGCCCGGGGGTGCGACGGTGAGGTCATAGGACACCTCGCCGAAACGGGCTCCGACCAGGATCTCCCACTGGTCGCTGAGCGCGTAGCTCACCTCGCCGAAGACGGCCTCTTCGCCGAAATCGTTGTAGCTGGTATTGCCCGGAACGATGGCGTTCAGGAAGCCGATGACCGCCTGCTGGGTCGCAACCGGAACCTCGGGGTAGAAGTTGTACTGCAGCCAGCAATGGGTATCGAGGCCGTCGTAGGCCGCCGGCCCGCCGTTGTGACAGCGTGCGTGCTCTCCACCCTGGGACTCGTCGTCCTTGTAGTAGGCACCAACTGTCCACTGCCAACGGCTGTCCGTGTTGGACACCAGACGCAGTTCCTGGACGAATCGCTCTGAGGCGCGGTAGAACGCGCCGTCGCCGCCCAACCCGGTCATCAGGTCGGGTCCGAAGACGGCGTTCACGACGTTGATCAGGCCGATGGAGTAGCGTGGGCTGGTCTCTTCCGAGTAGTCCGTCGAGCGGTCGAAATAGGAAGTGCTCGAAGTGAAATCGGCGAACGGCAGCTCCCACTCGATGCTGAAGTTGTACATCTCCTGGTCGTCGTAGCCGCCGCTCTGGTGGTCCCAGTGCCCGAGGTGCGTCACGTACGGGTCACGCCTGCGGAACTGATCGAACTGGCCTTCGCAGACCGTGCCGGGGAGGTCGTACACGTGCACCTGGCCGTTCGGGTCGGAAGGCGTCGACTCCGCGAAACAGTGGAAGGCGAGCCCCGGACCGCCGTACTCGCCGTCGATGACGTTGATCATGCCGGAGATTTCGATGGTGTCCGTGGGGTACCACGCCACCCGGAGCCGCATGCCGTCCTCGAGGAAGGTGTCGCTGTCCTCGTTGTTGCGCGGCGCCACCTGGTCGAGGATGCCCTGGCGGTCGCGCCGGTAGACGACCGCCCTTGCCGCGAGGTGGTCGCCGAGCGGGATGTTCACCATGGCGTCCGCCCGGTAGGAGAGCCCGTCCGACTCGCCGATGGCCTCGACGTTGACCTGGGCCGAGTAATCGAACTCGCTTGGGTCCGGCTTCTTCGTGATGTAGCGGATCGAGCCGCCCATGGCGCCCTCGCCATAGAGCGTGCCTTGGGGACCCTTCAGCACTTCGACCCGCTCCAGGTCGAACAGGGGCCCGAGCGTTTGGGCGAGCCCGCCGGAGTTGGCGTCCGTGATCGGCATGTTGTCGAAGTAGACGCCGACCGTGGCGCCGCCACCGGCCGCGGGCGGGGTGATCCCGCGCACCGTCAGCGTGTTGTAGGTCTGCGAGTTGCTGCGGTAGGCGAGGCCGGGGATGGACTGGTAGAGGGTCTGGATGTCCTCGATGCCCTTGTTGACGATGTCGTGGTCCGTGACCGCGGAGATCGTCAGGGGAGTGTCCATCAGGCGCGTGTCCCGGTACGTGGCGGAAACCACGATCTCCTCGACGACGCCGGACGCCCGTTCGTCGTCGTCCTCCTCGGCCAGCGCCGGGGGCGCGGCCAAAGCGACCGCGGCACCGGCCGCCAGGATCCGAAGCGCGTGAATGCTCGATGCTCTCCTCATCTGCGAAACCCTCCCTGATTGAAGCACCGACTACTACCACTGCCCGCCATAGCGGCGGGCATCAATGTAGCCGCCAGTATCGACTCCCTATTTCGCACGCTTGGAGGGCGTTGTCAACGCGCCTGCCGCGCGGGGCCCCGCAGTCGCCTTGAAGCGGGCGCGCCGCCGTGCGAAAGGAAACGGCCCGCGCGATGCGCGGGCCGCTGTTGTCGGAAGGTAAGGCCGGGGCCTTACAGGCTGTAGTTGAGTTGCACTCCGAACGTGCGGGGGCGACCGAACCGATAGCCGACCTGGTTCAACTCATAGACCACGCGTTCGTCCGTGAAGTTGCGCACGTAGAGTCCGATCTGCCAGTCGTCGCGCCCTAGCAGCAACTTGGCGTCCCCGGTCTGGTAGGCGGGTGCCGGCCGTTCGTTGTTCGCCGTATTCCAAGACTCGCCAACCCAGTAGGCGTCGACCCGGGCGGTCGCGTTGAAGTTGCCGAGCCCGAAGTCGTACGCAACCCCGAGGTACTGGCTGTACTCGGGCGCGTTGGCCAGGCGGTTGCCGGGCTGAATGTCCACGCCGAGGTAACGGCCCGCCGCGGCGGCGTCGATGCGGGCAGTCCAGTTCCAGTCGCCGCCGAAATTGACGCTCAGGTCCTCCATCGGGACTATGCGGAACTCGTACTCGATGCCTTGACTCTCGGCGGACCCCTCGTTGCGGTTGTACGCGAAGCCGAGGGGGAAGGCGGTCGGAAACTCCGGGACTTCCTGTTGGATCCGCACGATGGTGTCCTGCCAGTCGATTTGGTAGAGCGAGGCCGTGAAGCTGAAGCGGCCGTCCGCCAGCGTCGCCTTCACGCCGAGCTCGAGGTTGATGGCTTCGTCACCCTCTGCGGTCACTACTGATGCGAGTTCGTCGTAGTACCGCTGCGCGATGGGATCGTCTTGCCGGAGGTCGTCGAGGTCGGCGCGGAGGTCCACCACGGCTGGGTTGATAATACCGGGTCGGTATCCTTGCGAATAGGTCACGTACGCCATGAAGTCCGGCATCGGTCTCCAAGTCAACGTCACCTTGGGAGAGGAAATATCCGTTGTGATGCCCAAGGTTTTCAACGGGTTGGACCGCGAATCCGAATTGTTCTGTGCCACGATCAGATCGTTGGACACTTCGGCCCACCGCGCGCCGACCAAGATCTCCCACTGGTCGTTGATCGCATAACTCAATTCGCCGAACACCGCCTGTTCCCCGAAGTCGAGAAAGTTGACTTCGGTGGGGACGATGGCGTTCAAGAGGCCGATGATCGCCTGCTGCTCGTCAATCGGGACGTCCGGGTAGAAGTTGTACTGTAGCCAACAGTGGGTATCGAGGCCGTCGTAGGCCGGCGGCCCGCCGTTGTGGCATCGCGCGTGCTCCCCGGTTTGGGACTCGTCGTCCTTGTAGTAGGCCCCGACCGTCCACTGCCAGCGGCTGTCGGTGTTGGACACGAGACGCAGCTCCTGAACGAAGCGCTCCGAGGCGCGGTAGAAGAGCCCGTCGCCGCCGAGGCCCGTCATCTTGTCCGGCCCGCACAGATCCAGCAAACCGAAGCAGCCGCCGTCGACCAACTGGATCAGCCCGATCGAATAGCGCGGGCTGGTTTCCTCCGAGTAGTCGATCTCGCGGTCGAAGAACGAGCTGCTTGCGGTGAAGGTCGCGAACGGCAGCTCCCACTCGACGGTGAAGTTGTACATCGTCTGCTCGTCGTAGCCGCCGCTCTGGTGGTGCCAGTGCCCGAGGTGCGTCTGGTACGGGTCGCGCCGCCGGAACTGGTCGAACTGACCTTCGCAGATGGTTCCCGGGAGGTCGTATACATGGACCTGTCCATTCGGGTCCGATGGGGTGGACTCGGAGAAGCAGTGGTATGCGAGCCCCGGACCGCCGTATTCACCGTCGATGACGTTGACCATGCCGGACACCTCGATGGTATCCGTGGGGTACCACGCCACCACGAGGCGCATGCCGTCCTCAAGGAACGTGTCAACGTCCTCCTCGGACCGCGGGGCCACTTGGTCGATGACGCCTTGGCGGTCGCGCCGGTAGACGACGGCCCGGGCGGCGAGGTGGTCGCCGAGCGGGACGTTCAACATGCCGTCGGTCCGGTAGGACAGGCCGTCGGACTCGCCGATGGCCTCGACGTTTGCCTGTATCGCGTAGTCGAAGCCGCTCGGGTCGGGCTTCTTCGTGATGTAGCGGATCGAGCCGCCCATGGCGCCCTCGCCGTAGAGCGTGCCCTGGGGACCCTTCAGCACCTCGACCCGCTCCAGGTCGAAGAGCGGCCCGAGCGTCTGTGCGAGGCCGCCGGTGGTGGCGTCCGTGATCGGCATATTGTCGAAGTAGACGCCGACGGTGGCGCCGGTGCCGCCGGCCGGCGGGGTGATCCCGCGCACCGACAACGTGTTGTAGGTCTGCGAGTTGCTCCGATAGGCCAGGCCGGGGATGGACTGGTAGAGCGTCTGGATGTCCTCGATGCCCTTGTTGACGATGTCGTGGTCGGTAACCGCGGAGATCGTCAGCGGCGTGTCCATCAGGCGGGTGTCCCGGTACGTGGCGGAAACCACGATCTCCTCGACGACGCCGGATGCCCGTTCTTCGTTGTCCTCCTCGGCCAGCGCCGGGGGCGCGGCTAGGGCGATGGCGGCGCCGGCCGCCAGAATGCGAAGCGCATGGGCGCTCGATGCTCTCCTCATGTTGATGCTCTCCCTCTCGTTAGCATGGCGACCGCCGGCCATAAATGCCCGGTGGCGGCGAATCCGCGGCGAACGTGGATATAGTCGGCAGGCGCTACCCCCCTATTGTCCACGTATCGGCGGGCTTGTCCATCCGGCGGGGTCGGGCTACGCCGGGTTCGTGGTGCTGGCCGGCGACGCTAGGCCGCACGCCGAGAGGGCTTGCGCGTTCGCGGCCGTCAAACCTCTGGACGACGATGACGCGCGCGATGGCTGGTCGTGACCGGTGCCGGAGAGGGCGGCAGCGGCTTCTGGCTAGGTGTTCGGATCGAACACCTCGTCCACCGCGCGCGCATCCAGCACCCTCTCGGCCCACGCCTCCAAGTCGGACGCCGACGCCTTGCGCAGCCGCTCCGCGACGGCGGGGACAGCGGCCCGAAGCGCCGCCGCAACTGGCGTTCCAGGACCGTGCGCTCGCCGTCCACGCGGTCCACGCGCACGCCTTCGACGCGGCCCTCGCGCATGCCCTCGTCACGTCCTTGGCGCATGCCTAGCCGCATGCCCTCGTCGCGCGCCCGCTGGATCAATCCCGCCATGGTCTTGCTCTCCTCCGGATAGCGCCGCCGCTGGCGCTCGTATGCGGCCCCGTCACGCGTTCGGATCGAACACGGCGTCGAGCGAGCGTGCGTCGAGTAGACTTTCGGCCCACGCCTCCAGGTCGGCCACCGGCGCCTTGCGTAGCCGGTCCGCGACTGCCGGAGACAGCGGGCCGAAGCGCCGCCGCAATTGCCGCTCCAGGACCGTGCGTTCTCCATCGACGCGGCCCTCGCGGATGCCCTCGTCCCGAGCCCTCTGGATCATTCCCGCCATGGTCTTGCTCTCCTCCGGATAGCGCCGCCGGTAGGTTTCCTGCTCATTCTCCGTGAGCGCGGCGTAGATGTCGATGAACTGGACGTACTTCGCGAGCTTGGCGCCGTCCGGCTCCAGCGCCCGCGGGCCGTGCACCGCGCGGGCGAACACGTCCACCCGGTCCATGTCCGCCGGCCGGCGCATGTTCGGCAGGTTCACGAGCGCGACGGGGTTGTCGCTGTCCCGCCACGCCCCGGCGTCCATCGCGTCGAGCCGGCAAGAAAGGTGTTCGAACGTCAGGTAGCGGCGGTGCCCGGTGCCGAGCGCGAGCGTCTCCGGGTCCGGGCCGTCGCGCAGGAAGATGGACACCGGCACCACGCGGTTCGTCTTGAACAGCTCGGCGACGTCGAGGCAGTAGTGCGCCAGCCGGTGGCGCGAGAAGCGCCCGCCGTCGGTCTCCTCCTCGAGCGCGAAAACCACCGTTTCGCGCCGGCCGTCGGCCCAATCGACGCGCAGCGGCGTGTCGAGCTCGTGGTAGCGTTGGCCGAGGCGCTCCTGCACGCCCCGTGGCCGGCCCGCTGCCTCGTTCCCGCTCGGCAACGGCTCCGCCCGCGTCCCAGCCCCGCCGTCCGTCCATGGAACACCCGCCATCGGTCGCTACGCTCCCGTCGTCGGACGTTCCATGCAAGGTGCTCCTGCCGCAGGGGCACGATCTCCACGTCGTCCTCGGGTCCGGGCGCCTCCTCTGCGGCAAAGAACGCGAGCGCGTGGCGCGGATAGTCGAGGATCAGGTTCTTGAAGTTCTGGTCGTGGCTGGTTCTTGCCATGCGCCGCGTCCGGTGGTGCGTTCCGGGGAAGCTTCAGGTACCCGCGGCGAATGTGGAATCGGCTATCTCTCAAGATCCCGTGGGAAATTGGCTCGCCATGGGTGGGGCGATGGCGCGCAAATGCCCAAGGTGCCCGGCGGCTGCCGATGCTCGCGGGTACGGCGACCCCCATTGACAGACCGGTGAACGCCCCGCGAACTTACGGACGTGCATCGGCGCGGAGGAGTTCCTCATCTCCTCGATTAAGTCGGGCACTTCCTGGGTGGTGAGACGCGCGTCTCTAGTGGCGCCGCCCAAGGTGCGCCGGCTGGCCGCGTGGCGGTGGAAGGAACGTACCGGGATGAGCGCAAGTCGCGTTTACCCGAGGCCCTTGCGTCAGTGGGCGATCTGTAGGAGTCGAAGGTCGCGCAGGTGCCGTTCATCGCGCGCCCCAGCGAGCACCTCCATGCGCACCGGGTCGCAGACCGCGATGTCCGTGCCCAGCAACGCGTCGACCCGGTTACAGGTCGGCGAGCCCGTGTCGCGGCCTTTGGGACCGGACCCTTCCCCTCCGGCTACGGCGGGGACGGTGATGATCCGGATCCTGTGCTCGGTCGTTCCTCGCAAAAGGACGGAATCCAGTGCACGCCGACCTCGAAGAGTTGGTGGCCCACGTCCCGGAAGTGGGCGAGCGGGTTGTAGCGTCCCGGCTCGTCCGCCGCCGACAGGACGCCGCGTTCGTGGAGCGTCCGAGCGCTCGCGCCGGGTGCCGCACCACCCAACAATGCATCCCACTCGGCGTCGTCCACCCCCGCCATGAACCTGCCGCCGGGCCAGTCCCCGAGTATCTCCTCCAGCGCCCGTCGCGCCGCCTCGGAGAGGTCTACCGCCACATCGCGGAAGAACGCCTCGCGGTCGCGCTCGAAGCGCATGCGCTCCTCTTCCCAATCGAGACTGAGGCTACAGACGTGGACGAACCAGTCCACCCAGGAGGAGATGTCGTTGCCCTGGCTATCCTTGCCGTACCTGCCGAGCTCCTCGTAGTAGCCCTCGCGACGCACGTCGGTCGCCGTCGCCAGGTAGCCGGCGCCGGCGCCGGGGCCCCGCAAGACCCGTTCCGCGATGGCGCGGCCGATGCGTCCGTTGCCGTCGTAGAAGGGGTGGATGTTCTCGAACCAGATATGGGCGACGGCTGCCTTCACCGGCGTGAGGAAGGCTTGGTCGCGTATCGGCTCGGGCGTTGCGTTCATCGGCAGTTCGAGGGGGCGGCCCAGCCAGTCCAGATAGTGCGCCATGAGCTGCTCCACGCGTTCCGGCCCGGGTGCCTCGTAGATGATCCCGCGGTCACGGCTGCCGATGTGGACGTGGGTGCGCCGGTATGCGCCGATCTGCGGCGGCGTGCCCTGGAAGTGGCGACCCCGCAAGTATCCCAGGAGCCGTCCGTGCATCTCGCACAGGGTCTGGCGGTCCAGGGCCGGGGCGGCCCGGCATAGCTCCAGCATGCCGACCACGCCGGCGGCCCTCGGGTCGGCGTCCGCCGCCGGCTCGAATCCCTCGACCACGTCCCGGATGTCCTCGTAGGAAACGTGCTCGCCCTCGATCTCGCTGGTCGCGGACGACTCCCGGAGCAGCGCTCCCCGGACGGCCCGGGCCGCCAGCTCCGGGGCCTCCGCCAACGCCCCGGCGAGCCGCTCGCGCCGGGCGTGGATGTCGCGCAGCCGTTCGAGCGTGGGGGGCCGCAGGCCATAGTCCCATTCCGGCCAGCCGGGCCGGTCCCAGATCCACATCCGATTCGCCATGGCTTTCGCACCTCCTTGCCAAGGTGGTGGCATTTCGGGACGCGTTTCGGCGTGGGAAACGGAGCGTTCCGAAGAACCGTTGCGACGCCTGCTCCGTACAGTGCCGCGTACTATACGCCCGTGCGCCGGGCCGGACGCGGGCGTGGGCTAATCGATCACCGTCAGCTTGGGCGGTCCCTTGGCGTCGCCGGGGGATTTGGGTTGCCGGCGGTCGGATTCGGCCTCCGAACTCGACTCCGCCTCCACCGGACGCAGGCCTGGTGCGCGCTCGCCTTCACCCTCGGTTCCGTCCGCCGGAACCGGAAAGCTGCCCGAAACGCCCGCGCCCTGGAAGGCGAGCCCGCCCCCGGTCTCACGAGCATAGACGGCGAGGATGCCCTCCAACGGCACGACGACGTGAAACGGCTGTCCGCCGAAACGGGAGTCGAACGACACGGCGTCGTCGCCGCAGTCGAAGCCGCGCACGGCCCGGGCGGATACGTTCAGCACGATGCGCTCGTCCTTGACATAGCCGCGCGGGACGGCGACGCCCTCGACGTCGGCGGCGACCAGCAGGTGCGGGGTCCAGTCGTTGTCGACGATCCAGTCGATGAGGGCGCGGATCAGGTAGGGACGGGGCGAGCGCACGTCACTCCCGCATTTCGACTTCCGCCTCGGTGAGGCTGCGCCGGAACGACTCGCGTTCGACGATGCGGCGCATGTATTGCCGCATCGCGCGGGTGGGGCGCTCGGGGAGCTTGAGGTCCATCGCCTTGAGCCGCCAGAGAATCGGCGCGACGCAGCAGTCCACCAGCGTGAACTCGTCGCTCATGAAGAACGGCTGGCTATTGAACACGGGTGCGACGGCCAGCAGGCTCTCGCTCAACTCCTTGCGCGCCTTGTTGAGCGACTCGGCCCGGCCCCGTCCCGACATCAGCATGTGGACGCGGCGGCTCCAGTCCTTCTCGATGCGGTGCATGAGCAGGCGGCTCTGGGCGCGGGCGACCGGGTAGACGGCGAGCAGCGGGGGATGCGGGAAGCGCTCGTCGAGGTACTCCATGATCACGGTGCTCTCGTAGAGCACGAGTTCGCGATCGAGGAGGGTCGGCAGGGTGTTGTAGGGGTTGATCTGCCCCAGTTCCTGCGGCTTGTGGCGCGGATCGACGTCCACGATGTCGACGTTGATGCCCTTCTCCGCCACGACCATCCGCACCCGATGGCTCTGGTGGTCGGACGCATCCGAGTACAACGTCATCGAGCCTCGTCGGGTCAGGACGCTCATTGGCACCTCTCGTAGGATCAGTGGACGTCCTTCCAGTATTCGCGATTGAGTAGAAACGCGAAGACGAACAACAGCGCCAGGAAGAGCAGAACGTAGACTCCCAGGCGCTCGCGTTCCAGGCGGGTGGGTTCCCCGACGTAGTACAGGAAGTTGACGATGTCGTACACGGCAGCGTCGAACTCCGCGGCACTCAGCTTGCCGGAGCCTTCCTCCACCTCCAGAAAACAGCGCGTTTCGGGTTCGGCGCCGATGACGGATTCGCCGTCGAGCAGGTCGATGGGCTTGAAGCCCCTGCATACCTCGTGCTGGGCACCCTGAAGGTCCATCATCGCATGGGGCATGCCGACGTTTTCGAACACCTTGTTGTTCACGCCGAACGGGCGCGTGGGGTCGATGTAGAACGTCCGGAGGTAGTTGTAGAGCCACTCCTCGCCGCGCACCCGGGCGACCATGGTGAGGTCGGGCGGGCGGGCGCCGAACCACGCCTTGGCGTCCTCTTCCGGCATGGACGTCGCCATCAGCTCGCCGATCTTTTGGCCGGTGAACACCAGGTTCTCCAGGAAGAGGTCGTGTGGGATGCCGAGGTCGTCGGCCGTGCGTTCATAGCGCTGGAACTTGAGCGAGTGGCAGCCCAGGCAGTAGTTGACATACAGGGCGAGCCCGCGCTGCAGCGAGGGCTGGTCGTGCAGGTCCGGCGTCATGGGCCGCATCGGCCAGTCCGAGGTGGCGGCGGCGGCCCGGGGCATCGCGCCGACGCAGAGCCAGAGACAGGCGCAGAGCAGCGCGAGCGTTCGCATCGTCACGGGATGCGGTCCGGCACGGGCTTGGTCTTGTCGACCCGCGAGTACCAAGGCATGAGCAGGAAGTAGGCGAAGTAGAGCACCGTGAAGACCTGCGCCAATGCCGTGGCGGTGGGGGAGGGTGGAATCGTCCCCAGGTAGCCGAGCACGATGAAGCTGACGACCAACATCGCCAGCATGAGCTTCGAGAGCGCGCCCCGGTAGCGGATCGAGCGGACGCGGCTCCGATCCAGCCAGGGGAGGATCGCGGGGATCACGATGGCCGCCGCCATGACGATGAGGCCCCAGAACTTGGCGGACAACCCGAACAGCGGGAAGGTCGTCGCCCGCAACATGGCGTAGAAGGGCGTGTAGTACCAGACCGGCGCGATGTGTTCCGGGGTCTTGAGCGGGTCGGCCTCCTCGAAGTTCGGCTTCTCGATGAAGTACCCGAACATCTCCGGCGCGAAGAAGACGATGGCGCAGAACAGAATCAGGAAACCGATCGTCGCCATCAGGTCGTGTACCGTGTAGTACGGATGGAACGGGATGCCGTCGAGGGGCACGCCCTGGGCGTCCTTGTGCTTCTTGATGTCCACCCCTTCCGGATTGTTCGACCCCACGTGGTGCAACGCCACGATGTGCAGGAACACGAGCCCCACCAAGGCGAGCGGCAGCAAGACGACGTGCAGGGCGAAGAAGCGGTTCAGGGTGATGCCGGACATGCCGTAGTCGCCCCGGACCCACTCCATGAGGTCCGGGCCGATGATCGGGATGGCCCCGACCAGCGACACGATCACCTGCGCGGCCCAGAACGACATGTTGCCCCACGTCAGGACGTAGCCGAAGAAGCCCTCCGCCATCAGCACGAGATAGATCGCCATGCCGATGAGCCACAGCAGCTCCCTGGGCGCCCGGTACGACCCGTAGGCGAGGGCGCGGAACATGTGCAGGTAGACGACGAGGAAGAACGCCGACGCGCCGGTGGAGTGCAGGTAGCGGATCAGCCAGCCGTACTCCACGTCGCGCATGATGTACTCGACGGAGGCGAAAGCGCCGTCGCCGCTCGGCACGTACGACATCGTGAGCCAGAGTCCGGACAGGAGCTGGATGACGAGGACGACGATGCCGAGGACGCCGAAGTAGTACCAGAAGTTGAAGTTCTTCGGCGCGTAGTACTTGGTCGCGTGATACTCGATCGTCTCGGTGAGCGGCATGCGCGCATCGAGCCACGCCACGAAGCGGGTCAGGCGGCCGGGCGCGCGGGTGTCGGTTTCGGCCATTACGCGGTGTCCTCGTCCAGGCCGATGACGATCACGTCCTCCGTCTCGAAGAAGTGGGGCGGCACGGGCAGGTTGTCGGGTGCCGGCACGGCCTTGACCACGCGCCCTGCCAGGTCGAACCGCGAGCCGTGGCAGGGGCAAAAGAAGCCGCCCTGCCAGTTGGCGTCGAACGTCTCGGGCTGGATTTCGCCGTAGTACTTGGGCGAGCAGCCGAGGTGCGTGCAGAGCCCGAGATACACGCCGATCTCGGGACGCCGCGAGCGCCAGGGGTTGCGCGCGTAGTCCGGCTGCATTTCGGCGTTTTCCGAATCCGGGTCGGCCAGGTCTTCGGTCGCGGACTCGAGGGCCGCCACCGACGCGTCGCCGCGATAGATGACGAACACGGGCTGGCCCCGCCATGCGGGGATGGGGCCGAGAATCTCACCCGGCCGCAGCTTGGCGATGTCGATGCGGATGGGTGCCCCGAGGGCCTTGGCCTTGGCGCTCGGCATCCAGGCCTTGACGAAGGGGATGGCCGCGCCAACGACGCCCACGCCGCCAACGGCGGTGGTCGAGGCGATCAGGAAGTACCGGCGTCCGGTGTTGACGCCGGGTTCTTCGGCCGCCGGCGCCCCTTCGGCGCCATGGGCTTCCGATGTGCTCATGCGTACCCTGCAACCGGCCGACGCACGTCCGCCCGGTTCACCGCTTGGAGTACTGCGGGCGCTTGCGCGCCTTGCGCAGCCCGACCTTCTTGCGCTCCACCTCGCGGGCGTCCCGGGTGATGAAGCCGGCCTGCCGCAGGCCGCTACGCAGCGTTTCGTCGTAGTCCACGAGGGCGCGGGCGATGCCATGCCGGATGGCGCCCGCTTGGCCGGAGGAGCCCCCGCCCTTCACCGTCACGGCGATGTCGAAGCGGTCCAGTGCTCCGGCGACCTCGAGCGGCTGGCGCACGATCATGCGGGAGGTCTCGCGGCCGAAGTACTCGTCCACCGGCCGGTCGTTCACGAGGATGCGGCCGTTGCCCGGCCGCACGAAAACCCGCGCCGTGGAACTCTTGCGGCGACCCGTGCCGTAGTGTTGTCCCTGTGCCATAGCTCGTCGTTCGTCCTCAATCCGGGCCCGTTGCCGCGGCCGCCGGGGCGGCTACAGCGCCAATGGCCTCGGTTGCTGTGCGGAATGCGGATGCTCGGGCCCCGCATAGACCTTGAGCTTGCGAAATGCCGCGCGTCCGAGGGGATTGCGCGGCAGCATGCCCTTGACCGCCTTCTCGATGACCCGCTCCGGGTGCTTCTCGATCATGTCGCGGAAGCGCGTCGCCTTGATGCCGCCCGGATATCCCGAGTGACGGTAGTACGTCTTGTCGGTGGCCTTGTTTCCGGTCACCTGGACCTTCTCGGCATTGACCACCACGATGTAGTCCCCGGTGTCGACGTGGGGCGTGTAGGCGGCCTTGTGCTTGCCGCGCAGCCGGCGCGCAATCTCGGTCGCGAGGCGGCCGAGGGTCTGCCGGTCGGCGTCGATGACATACCACGCGCGCTCGACATCCTGAGCACGCATGCTGACGGTCTTCATGCGGAGGGGTCCGGCGTAAGAAGCGCGCGGATTCTATCGAACGAGTGCGCCGCCGATCAAGGTTTGTGGGAGCGCGCGAGGTAGTCCAGGGACTGCATTTCCCGGAGGCGGCTGGCGGTGCGCTCGAACTCGGCGCGCAGCCGCTCGCCCCGGTAGAGATCGCCGATGTCGCCCTCGGCGGAGAGCACGAGCTTGACGTTGCGGTCGTAGAGTTCGTCGATGAGGCCGATGAACCGGCGGGCCGCGTCCTCCCGCGCCGGGCCGAACACCGGAACGCCGCTCACCACGACGGCGTGGAATTCGCGGGACAGCTCGATGTAGTCGTTCTGGCTGCGCGGCCCCTCGCACAGTTCCGCGAAGTCGAACCAGGCGACGTCGTCCGTGGTGCGGCGGGTCTGGAGTGCCCGCCCGTTCACTTCGAGGCGTTCGGCGTCCCGCGGCGGTTGGGGGGCGAGGGCCGCGAAACACTCGGCGAGCCGCTCCTCCGCCGCCGGGGAGGCCGGCCAGTGGTAGGTGTCCGCGTCGGACAGCACGCGCAACCGGTAGTCCGCCCCGCCGTCGAGGTGCAGCACGGTCATGTGCGCCTCGATGCCTTCGATGGCGGGCAGGAAGCGCCGCCGCTGCAGCCCGTTCTCGTACAGGCGGCGTGGCTCGACGTTGGACGTGGCGACCAGCGTGACGCCCCGGTCGAACAGGGCGCCCAAGAGTTCGCCGAGGATCATCGCGTCGCCGATGTCGGAGACGAAGAACTCGTCGAAGCAGAGCACGCGGGCTTCCCGGGCCATGCCGTCCGCCACCCGGGACAGGGGATTCGGCGCGCCGGCGAAGCGCCGCAGATCCTCGTGTACGCGCAGCATGAAGCGGTGGAAGTGCAGGCGGAGCTTGGCCTCGAACGGCAGGCACTCGAAGAAGAGGTCCATCAGGTAGGTCTTGCCCCGGCCGACGCCGCCCCACAGGTAGAGCCCGCCGATGTGCGGCGCCTCGCGCCACGGCCACGCCGCGGGCAAGCGGCGCCATCGTCGCGGTGCGTGCCGGCGGGAGAGTCGGAGATGGAGCGCGTCGAGTTCGTCCAACGCCGCGTCCTGCGCCGGGTCGTGGACAAAGTTCCGCCGTGCGCGGTTGCGTTCGTGCGCGGCGCTCGGAGTGGTCACGGCGGCGGAAGGTCCATTCCAGGAACGGCCCGGAGGAGGCGCCTGCCCCTCAAGCGTCCTCGAGGCGGGCGAGGGCGGAGCGGGCGTGGGCGTCGAGGCCCTCGGCGCGCGCGATGGCTGCTGCCGTGCGGGCCAGGGGTTCCACGCCGGCGGCGGATACCCGGATGATCGAACTGCGCTTGCGGAAGTCGTTCACGCCGAGGGGCGATGCGTGGCGCGCGGTGCCGAAGGTGGGCAGGACGTGGCTCGGCCCGGCGCTGTAGTCGCCGAGCGCTTCGGCGGCGTGTCCGCCCAGGAAGATCGCGCCGGCGTGGCGTACCCGGGGCAACAGGGCATCGGGATCGGCCACCGCGAGCTGTAGGTGCTCCGGCGCCAGGCGGTTGGTGACGTCGACGGCGTCGCCGAGGCCGCGAGTCCGGATCAAGGCCCCCCGTGCGCCGAGCGAAGCCGCGATGATGTCCCGGCGCGCCATGCCGGGGAGCAAGCGTTCCATCTCCCGCGAGACGGCGTCGAGATAACGCTCGTCGGGACACAACAACACGGCCTGGGCCACGGTGTCGTGCTCCGCCTGCGAGAAGAGGTCGAGGGCCGTCCAGCGGGCGGGGACGGAGCCATCGGCGATGACGGCGATTTCGCTGGGCCCGGCGATGCTGTCGATGCCGACGGGCCCGAACACCTGGCGCTTGGCCGCGGCGACATGCGCGCCCCCGGGCCCCACGATCTTGTCGACCCGGGGGACCGTGGCCGTGCCGAAGGCGAGCGCGGCGATCGCCTGGGCGCCGCCGATGGTGAGGGCGAGATCGACCCCCGCGACGTGCAGGGCGGCCAGCACGTGGTCGTTGTGTTCGCCCCGGGGCGTGGCGACGGTGGCCACGACCTCGCGCACGCCGGCGACGCGGGCGGGTACGACGGTCATGAGCACCGTGGATGGATATGCCGCCTGGCCCCCGGGCACGTAGACGCCGACGCGGTCGAGGGGGACGACGCGCTGGCCGAGGCGGTTGCCGAGACCGTCGTCGTAGTCGAACGGCGCCGCGTCCTCTAGCTGGCGCTCGTGGAACGCCCGTATCCGGGCGGCGGCGGCATCGAGGGCTTCCCGGTCCTCCTCGGGGAGCCGGGCATGGCCCGCGGCGAGCTGTTCCGGCGTCAGCCGCAGCGCTTCGACGCCTTCGACCGCCACGCCGTCGAAACGTTGCGCGTAGTCGAGCACGGCGGCGTCGCCCCGTTTCCGGACATCGCGCAGCACGTCCGCCACGGCGCGCTCGACGGCCTGGTCCTCCGCCGTGTCCCAGTAGGCGAGCCGTGCCAGCGCGGCGTCGAAGTCCGGTGCCGTGGTGTCGAGGCGGGCGATGGCGATCACGACTAGGCAGCGCCCGCCGAGACGCGGCGCACCGTCGCCCCCAGCCCGCCGAGCTTCCGTTCGATCCGCTCGTAACCGCGATCCATGTGGTAGATGCGGTCGATCACGGTCTCGCCCTGGGCCACGAGGGCGCCGACCACCAGTCCGAAGGAAGCCCGCAGGTCCGTCGCCATGACCGGGGCGCCGTGCAGCCGGGAGACGCCGCGCACGATGGCCGTTCGCGAGTCCTCGAGGCGCACCGTCGCCCCGAGACGGAGCAACTCGTTCACGTGCATGAAGCGGTTCTCGAAGATCGTCTCCGTCACCCGGGCCGTGCCTTGCGCGACCGCATTCATGGCCATGAACTGGGCCTGCATGTCCGTGGGAAAGCCCGGGTAGGGCGCGGTGGCGATGTCCACCGCCCGGGGCCTCCGGCCGCCCATGTCGAGGGCGATGCGGCCCGCCTCGGCGGCGACGCTTGCGCCGGCCTCCCGCAGCTTTGCCAGCACCGCCGTCAGCGAGGATGGCTCCACGTCGAGCAGGCGGATGTCGCCCCGGGTCGCCGCGGCGGCAATGAGATAGGTGCCCGCCTCGACGCGGTCGGGCATCACCGGGTGCTCGCAACCCGCGAGGGCGGGCACGCCCTCGATGTCGATGACGGGGGTGCCGTGGCCCTCGATGCGGGCGCCCATGGCGATGAGGCATCGGGCGAGGTCCACGATCTCCGGCTCCCGGGCGGCATTCTCGATCCGCGTGGCTCCTTGCGCGAGCGTGGCGGCCATCAGCAGGTTCTCGGTCCCGCCCACCGTGGACACGTCCAGGACGATCCTGCAGCCGCGCAGCCCGCGCGGGGCGCGCGCGTTGACGTAGCCATCCTCCAAATCGACCTCCGCGCCCATCGCCTGGAAGCCCTTGAGATGTTGGTCCACGGGCCGCGGGCCGATGGCGCAGCCGCCCGGCAAGGAGACCTCGGCGCGGCCGAAACGCGCCAGCAGGGGGCCCATCAGCAGGAACGACGCCCGCATGGTCTTGACCAGATCGTAGGGTGCCCGGAACCGGGACACTTGGGACTGCGCCACCTCCACCAACGTATCTTCGCCGGACACCGTTGCGCCGAGGTTGCGCAACAGCGCGATCATCGTCGCGACATCGCGCAGGCGGGGCACGTTCCGCACGCGCACCGGGGCCTCCGCCAGGAGCGCCGCGGCGAGAATCGGCAGGACGGAGTTCTTGGCGCCGGATACCCGGAGTTCCCCCGAGAGGGGCGTGCCGCCGTGAATGACGAGTCGGTCCAACGGTGGTCGGCGTCCGGCCGGGTTACCCGGGCCCCGCGGTCGAACCCCGGCTCGAGGATTCCGCGGCCTCGCCGGGGGTCCGCGCGCGGATCGTGACCGCGTGTACCGACCCATCGCGGATCAGGTCGCCGATGGCTTGGTAGACCAATTGTTGCCGCCGCACGCGGTTCAGCCCGCCGAAGGCGGGACTCGTGACGAGCAGCTCGAAGTGGCTCCCCTCGGAGCGCACTTCGACATCCGCCTCGTCGATGTGGGCGCGCACCAATTCCGCGATCGATTCCTTCACGCCTTGCTCACCCCGTCGCCCTGTGCGGATCGGCCCGCCTTGGCGGCGGCGGATTCACGTTAACATGCCCGGTGCGATGCGTCAGGATAACCCCCGAGCCGGCCGTTCCCCATGTGGGTTCCGATCCTCGCACTGATTCTTGGTTTCGTCGCTCTGATCTGGAGCGCGGATCGCTTCGTGTCGGGCGCCGCGGCCACCGCCAGCAATCTCAACGTCTCCAAGGTCCTGATCGGGCTGACGGTCGTGTCGTTGGGCACCTCGGCCCCGGAAATCCTGGTGGCCCTCGCCGCCGCCCTGGAGGAATCCTCCTCCCTCGCCATTGGCAACGCCATCGGATCAAACATCGCCAACGTCGGCCTGGTGCTCGGCGTGACCGCCATGGTCGCGCCCCTGCCCTTCGCGCCGGGCGTCCTGAAGCTGGAACTGCCCTGGCTCATCGCGGCGACGCTCCTCGCGCTGATCTGCCTCTTCGACTTGTGGCTCGGCACGTTCGATGGACTGGTGCTGCTCGCGGGGCTGTGGCTGGTGATGCACCGGCTCATGCGCAAGCAGCGCGGCGCGGCGTACGGAATTCGCGAGTCGCTTGAGGAAGAACTCGACGAACTGCCGAGCATGACCACCGTACGGGCGGTCGTCTGGACCGGGACCGGCCTCGCGGTGCTGCTCGCCGCGGCATGGGTGCTGGTCTGGGCCGCCACGGAGATTGCCCGCTTGCTCGGGGTGAGCGAGTTGGTCATCGGGCTGACGGTCGTGGCCGTGGGCACGAGTCTGCCGGAACTCGCCGCCACCCTGGGGGCCGCGATCAAGGGCCATCCCGACATCGCCATCGGCAACGTCGTCGGCTCGAACATCCTCAACATCCTAGCGGTGATGGCGGTGCCGGCGCTGGTGCATCCGGTGGGCATCGAGGCCCACGTGCTCTGGCGCGATTTCGGCATGATGGCCGCGTTGACGGCGATGCTCGTCTTGTTCGCGTACGCGTTCGGGTCGCGGCCCGTCATCACGCGCTTCGAGGGCTCAGTCATGGTGCTGGCATGGGTCGGGTACATGGTGCTGCTGTACCACCAGTCGTGAGCTGGACGGTCGTGACCGTGACCTCCGAGACATTCCCGTTCCCCGACGCCGCACTGTCGGGTGCCCGGGACGTGGAGGTGCTCATCCTCGACGTGGATGGCGTACTGACGGACGGCCGCCTGCACTACTCGGACCAAGGCGTGGAGACCAAGGCCTTCCACGCCCAGGACGGCGCGGCCATCAAGATGCTCCAGGCGGCGGGCGTTGCCGTGGCGATCATCTCCGGACGGGATTCGGCGGCGGTGGCGCGGCGGGCGGCGGAACTGGGGATCGGCCACGTGCACCAAGGTGTGGCCGACAAGGCCCGGGCGCTCGACGCGCTGTGTGGGGACACGGGAGTCGCGGCGGAGCGCATGGCCCACGCCGGGGACGACATCGCGGATCTGGCGTTGTTCGACCGGGTGGGCTTCCGCATCAGCGTGCCGGGCGCCCATCCCGCCGTGGCGGCCGAAGCGGACTATGTCACGAACGCCGGTCCGGGCGCGGGGGCGGTGCGGGAGGCGTGCCACCTGATCTTGGTGGCCCGGGGGCTCTGGGCGGCGGCCCTCGCCCGGGAGCGTGGTGGGAAGCCGGCCCGGCCCTCGGCCTCCACGGGGTAGGCAGCTCGTGCAGCGTTGGTATTGGGGCGGCGGGGCGGCGGCGGCCTTCGTTCTGGTCCTCGTCCTGCTCGCGTCCGAGGCGCCTCCCGCCCCGGAACTGCCGCCGGAACTGCGCGACGAACCGGACGTCTACATCGATGGCGCCGTCATCACGCAGTACCGGGAGGATGGCGGGATTCGCTACCGCATCGAATCGGACGAGATCCGCCGGTACGAAAGGGACGGCTTGGCGACCCTCGACCGACCCTTGCTCGACCTGCACCGGCCGGCGGCGCCGCCGTGGCGCGTCAGGGCCGAAAGCGGCGTCCTGCGGACCGTTCCGGGGCCGTCGGGGCCGCCCGAAGAACAGTTGCTGTTGCGCGGCGACGTGGTGCTCCAACGCGACCTGGGGGACGGCGGGACCCTCGTCCTCAGCACGGCGCTGCTCTATCTCTATCCCGAGCGTCAATACGCCCGCACGGATCGACCTGTTATGATCGAGACACCCGGCCGGCGCAGTACCGCCGCGGGTTTCGAAGGGGACCTCGAGCGCGGGTGGATGCGCCTGTCGTCCGCGCCCGGACAGCGGGTCCACATCGTGGTGGCGCCGGGTGGGGTCGCCGTTCCGGGATGACCTGGCCGAACCGATACCGTCGCGGTGGCGAGCCGGCGAGAGAGAACATGCGCCAGAACCCGCGACAAAGCGATCACACATGCCACGCGCGCATTGCCGGGAGCAACGCCGCCCCGCCGCGGGCCCTACTCGTGGGGTACGCGCTGGTCTGCATCTTCGCCGCCGGGTTGGCCGCCGCGCGTGAAGGGGCCGGCGACGATGGTGCGGAGGAGCCCATCCATTGGCGCGCGGATCACGCGGAGGGCGATGCCGCCGGCCGCACGATCCTCACGGGGGCGGTGCAAATGGACCGGGGCACGCTGCGGGTGGAGGCGGACCGCATGGTCATCGAGTACGACGCGGGCAGGGTGGTGCGCGTCGTGGCGGAAGGCGACCTGGCCCGCTACCGCCAGCGGCCGGAGCCCGATGCCCAACCGATCCGGGCGGACGCCGAGCGGATCGTGTACGACGCCCTGGAGGAACGCGTGGAGCTGATCGGCCGCGCCTACCTGGCCCAGGAACCGAACGAGTTTCGAGGGGAGGTCATCCACTATGACGTGCGGGAGGGACGGATCGACGCCGAGGGCGATGGCGGTGGGAGCGTCGAGATGATCTGGCGCCCCGAGCGCGATGGAGAAGCCGGTTCGCCGTCGTCCCCGTAGGCCGGGGAGCGGTGGACGGGGCGCCACGCCAGATGTCTGAATTGGTGGCCAGCGGGCTCAGGAAGCGCTACCGCGACCGCACGGTCGTCGAGGACGTGACCCTGCGCCTCGCCAGCGGCGAGATCGTGGGGCTGCTCGGCCCCAACGGCGCCGGCAAGACCACCTGCTTCTACATGATCGTCGGACTCGCGCGCATGGATGCCGGCCGCATCATCCTCGATGGGAAGGATCTGAGCGGCGCGCCGATGCACGTGCGCGCCCGCGCGGGCGTCGGCTACCTGCCCCAGGAGGAGAGCGTGTTCCGCCGGCTGTCCGTGGAGGACAATCTCCATGCCATCGTGGAACTGCGGCGCGACGTGAACCGGGTCGAGCGGCGGCGGCTCGTGGATCGGCTCATCGAGGAGTTTCGGCTCGACGGCATCCGGGAGACGCTGGGCGAGCGCCTCTCCGGCGGCGAGCGGCGGCGTTTGGAGATCGCCAGGGCACTGGCCGGGGCCCCGGCGTTCATCCTCCTCGACGAGCCCTTCGCCGGCATCGATCCGATTTCCGTCGACGATCTCAAGCGGGAGATCCGGGGCCTGGCGCGTCGGCGGATCGGGGTGCTGATCACCGATCACAACGTGCGCGAGACCCTGGACATCTGCGACCGCGCCTACATCGTCAACGAGGGGCACGTCATCGCGGAGGGGGATGCGGAGGGCATCCTGTCGAACGAGACCGTGCGTCGCGTGTACCTCGGGGAGCGGTTCGCGCTATGAAGCCCGTGCTGTCCCTGCGGATGGGCCAGCAGGTCACGATGACGCCGCAGTTGCAGCTGGCGATACGGCTGACGCAGCTCTCGTCCGTCGAACTCGCCCTCGAGGTGCGGGAGGCCATCGAGAGCAATCCGATGCTCGACTATGCCGAGGACGACGCGGACGCGATGGGGGACGACGCGGCGGTGGAGGGCTCGGAGGATCCAGGGACGGACGACGACGCGGACCTCGACGGGACGTGGGAGGATGGTGAACCGCCGGCATCCGACTGGGCGGAGGAAGCGGCGGAGGTTTCGCCGGAGACCTCGGACATTCCCGACGAACTCCCCGTCGATACGAGTTGGGACGAGATCTACCAGACCCCGCCGGGCCCGGCCACCGCCCCCGGCGCGCGGGACGCCGAACTGGGGGGCGGCGGCGAGTCCCTCACCGACCACCTGCTGTGGCAGCTCAACCTCACGCCCGTCTCGACCACCGACCGCGTCATTTGCATGGCCATCATCCGTGCCATCGACCCCGACGGCATGTTGACGGCGGGGGTGGAGGACATCGCCCGGGACCTGTCCGTCGAGGCCGTGGCGGTCAAGGCCATGTTGAAGCTCGTCCAGCGCTTCGAGCCGGCCGGCGTCGGGGCGCGCGATTTGCGGGAGTGCCTGCTCCTGCAGCTGGACGATCTGCCGGAGGACGTGCCCCACCGGGACGCGGCCCGGCACCTCGTCGAATACTGCTTCGGGGCGCTAGCGGCGCGGGACTACGGGGCCTTGGCACGGCGTTCGGGCCTCGAGGACGGTGCCCTCGATGCCGCCCTCGCGCTGGTGCGTTCCCTGCACCCGCGCCCGGGTTCCGCGGTGGGCGACTTTGCCGGGGAGTACGTCGAGCCGGACGTGTTCGTCCGCAGGGAGGGCGGCCGCTGGGTGGTGGAACTCAACCAGGAGATCCTGCCGCGCGTGCGGATCAACGGCGACTACGCCTGTCTCGTGCGGCGCGGGGACAACAGCCCGGACAACGTCTTCCTGCGGGACCACCTGCGCGAGGCCCGCTGGTTCCTCAAGAGCCTGCACAACCGGGGGGAGACGCTGCTGGCGGTGACGTCGAAGATCGTGGAGTTCCAGCGCGCCTTCCTGGAACACGGGGAAGAGGCCATGGTGCCGTTGGGGCTCGCCGAGATCGCCGCCGCCATCGGCATGCACGAGTCCACGATTTCGCGCGTGACGACGCGCAAGTATCTGCACACGCCCCGGGGCATCTTCGAACTGAAGTACTTCTTCTCCAGCCACGTGGGGACGTTGACCGGCGGCGAGGTGTCGAGCACGGCCATCCGGGCCCTGATCCGCCGGCTCGTGGCGGAGGAGGATCCGCGCAAGCCGCTGTCCGACAGCCGCATCGTGGCGTTGCTTTCGGAGCGCAACATCGTGGTGGCCCGGCGCACCGTCGCCAAGTACCGCGAGTCGATGTCGATGCCGCCGTCGAGCGAGCGGCGGCGGCTGGGGAAGCTCTGATCCGATGCGAACAGCCGAGAAGGCACGGACGCCCGCTGGGTCCCCGTGTACACTTGTTTTTCAAACATTCGTGCCGCGCAGGAGGTTTCATGCAGCTCAGCATCTCGGGACGGCACATCGACGTCACCGAAGCCCTGAAGACCTACGTGAGAAACAAGATGAACCGTCTGGAACGGCACGATGATCACATCACCAACGTGCACGTGATCCTCTCGGTGAACAAGCTCGTGCAGCGGGCGGAGGCGACGGTCCATACGAACGGGGCGGAGCTCTTCGCGAACGCGGACGACGCGGACCTCTATGCCGCGGTCGATGCGTTGGCGGACAAGCTCGACAGGCAGGTGGTCAAGCACAAGGAGAAGAGCAGCGACCATCGCGTTCGCGCCCACTGAGCGGCGCCGGCGCGGCCCGCGGGTCTCCGAACCGCCCATGCCGACGGACCCCGAGACCGGGCCGCGATGATCGAGTTCGGCGAGTTGCTGCTGCCGTCCTGTACCCGCGCCGGGCATCGGGTCGCCTCGAAGAAGGCGGCCTTGGAGGACGCCTGCGAACTCCTCGCGGCGAGCCACCCGGACATCGAGGCGCGCCCGGTCTTCGAGGCGCTCCTCGCGCGCGAGCGGCTGGGCAACACCTGTCTCGGCGATGGGGTGGCCATCCCGCACTGCCGGATGCCCGGTGCTCGCGCCGCCGGGGCGCTGCTGCGGCTCGCGGTGCCGTTGGATTTCGAGGCGCCGGACGGGCTGCCCGTCGATCTGCTCTTCGTGCTGGTGGTGCCGGGCGAAGAGATGCGGCGTCATCTTGAGATTCTCGGGGCCTTGGCGCGGGTGTTCGACGCCCGGGCGAACCGCGAGGCGCTCCGGCGCGCGGAGGACGATGCCGAGTTGTGCGAGACGCTCTTGCGGATGGTCGCCCCGGCGGACTAGGGAAGGTCTGATTAAGACCTCCCCTAGCGCGGCAAAGGGACGTGCCGCCCAGGTTCGATGGCGTAAGCCATTGAATCTGTGGAGCAAGCCGAAACCGCGCTTTTGGCTTGCGACCTGAACAAGCCCATGGACGGGCTTGTTCAGACGTTCCCTAGCCCGCATTTCTCACCAAGTCGCTTGTGCATAGACCGCAAGTCCCTTGGTCCATTGGGGTTTATCGTCGATCTCAAGCGTCGGCAGCCGGATGCGGAGCGCTGGCCGCGCCCTCGCCGGTCTTTTCGCCCCGTGCGCGCACGTGCTCCCTCAAACTTAGGCCCCACTAGGCTTTCGGTCGCGAGCACGCGCACGGAGCGAAAATCCTCGGCGATCATCGCGGCCCGTGGTGAGAAATGCGGGCTAGGTGAAGGGGTTGCCCTTGCGGCGTGCGTAAGAAAGGTCTGTTACCTTCCGTACACCACTTCTTGTCGTTTCGTTCATGCGCATTCTGGTCAGCTCCTTCGGCTACAAGCATGGACTTCCGCCCGACGCGGATTTCGTGTTCGACGCGCGCTGCCTCGCCAATCCGCACTGGGTCGAATCCCTGCGTGCGCTGACGGGGCGCGACGGGGCCGTCATCGAGTTTCTGGATCGCGACCCCGACGCCGAGCGCATGTGCGAAGACATCCAGCGCTACCTGGAGGTTTGGTTGCCGAAGTTTGCGGCGCGCGACCGGGAGACCATGCACGTCGCCATCGGTTGCACGGGGGGTCAGCACCGCTCGGTCTATCTGGCGGAGCGCCTGGCCGGCCGCCTGCGTGGCGGCGTGGCCGACGTGACCGTGCGCCATGCCGCGAGTGGCCGGTGATCGAGGGACGGCTCGCCGTGGTCAACGCGCTCGGCCTACATGCGCGGGCCGCGGCGAAGTTCGTGAACCTGGCGAAGACGTTCGCGTCGACCGTGGAACTGGAGCTCGGGGACAACCGCGTCGACGGCAAGAGCATCATGGGGGTGATGATGTTGGCGGCGGCGCGCGGGACGATCCTGACCCTGCGGGTGGACGGACCGGACGACGCGGAGGCCTACGCCGCGCTCACGCGGCTCGTCGCCGGGCGTTTTGGGGAGGCCGAGTAGGTTGGACCGGCCGGCAGCTCACGCGGCGACGGTCATGGCATCCACCAGGATGGAACCCGTGCGGATGTTGCCGCGCGGGTCGATGTCGTCGCCGACGCCGACGATGCCCTTGAACATGGCGTCGAGGTGGGAGGCGATGGTGATCTGGTCGACCGGAAAGGCCGGCTTGCCGCCCTCCACCCAGAACCCGGCGGCGCCCCGGGAGTAGTCGCCCGACACGACGTTCACGCCTTGCCCCATCAGCTCGTTGACGACGAGGCCGGTGCCCATCTGCTCCATCAATGTCTCGGGCGTCTCGCGGTGGGGGTATTCGACGCTGAGATTGAAGACGCCCCCGGCGTTGCCCGTGGTTTCCCTGCCCAAGCGGCGGGCGGCGTAGGTGTCGAGCACGTAGCTGGTGAGCCGCCCTTCGGTGACGAACGCCTTGCCCGCGGTCGCAACGCCGTCGCCATCGAATCCGGCGCTGCCGAGCGCCTTGGGCAGGTGGGGATGTTCCGCCAGGGTCAGCGAGGGGCAAGCGACCTCCTTGCCGAGGGCGTCGAGCAGGTAAGAGGCACGGCGGAACTGCGCGCCCCCGCTGATCGCGCCGATCAGGTGTCCCACCAAACCGGCCGCCACCCTGGGACGGAACAGCACCGGCCACGAGCCGGTGGTGATCGGCCGGGTGCCGAGGCGCGCGACGGTGCGCCGCGCCGCCTCCTCGCCTACGCTGACATGGCCTTCGAGATTGTCGGCATCCCGCGCGACGCTGTACCAATAGTCGCGCTGCATGCCCTGATCGTCCCGGGCGATCATGACGCAGGTGCCGCCGTGGCGGGTCCCGCGCATCGCACCGAGGAAGCCATGGCTGTTGCCGTAGACCCGGCAGGTCCGCTGGGTGGACATCTGCGCCCCTTCAGAATTGACGATCCGAGGGTCGTGGTCGAGGCCGGCCGCCTCCATCTCGAGCGCCAACTCGCGCAGGTCGTCGGCGTCCACGTGCCACGGATGGTAGAGGTCGAGTTCCGGCCATTCCGTCGCCATGCGCTCAGCGTCGGCGAGGCCGTTGCAGGCGTCTTCGCCCGTATGCCGCGCGATGCCGAGGGCGGCGCGGACGGTGGCTTGTACCGCCTCGGGGCTTGGGTCGGACGTGCTCGCCGACCCCTTGCGCGCACCGGAGTACACGGTGATGCCGAAGCCCCGGTCGCGGTTGAATTCGACGGTCTCCAGATCGCGCTGGCGCACGGACACGGTGAGCCCCTCGTCCTCGCTCACGGAGACCTCGGCCGCCGACGCGCCTTGACGACGCGCTTCGTCGAGAATGTTGGAGACCAGACCGGTGAGCGCACGCTCCTGTTCGGAGGCGTCCATGAGGGCTTTTGGCATGCGGTTAGGATAGCAGCCTGTCGGGTTTGGACCTGCGCAGCGGTTCAAGCCCGACAGAGCGATATGGCGGCGGGCGGCTGGGGCCAATCCAGCGCCCGTCAGGGCGATGGTTTTGGTGGCGATAGCTGACATGGCGAACGGCGAGGAGGCGGCGTCGGCGGTCAGCAAGTCCGCCCGCAAGCGCGATGCCCAGGCGGCGCGCCGCTTGGGCGAGGCCCTGACGGAACTCGATCCAGCGCGCTTGAAGCGCATTCCGATGAGCGAGGGGCTGTTAGATGCCCTTGAGGCTTATCGCGGGCTGTCGGGACGCGAGGCCCGCCGGCGTCAACTACAGCGGATTGGCCGGCTGATGCGGGCCGAGGACCGAGAGGCGATCACCGCCGCCCTGACGCGCCTTACGGAGCTCACGCCCGGTGAGCGGCGCGAGAACCGCGTGCTCGAGGGCTGGCGGGAGCGCCTCCTCGCGGAACCCGACGCGCTCACGGAGTATGTGGCCTCGCATCCGGGCGCGGACGTGCAGGCGTTGCGGCACCTGATCGGACGCACGCGCAAGGCACGGGATCCCACCGAGCGCGCGGACTTCGCGCGCCGCCTCTTCCGGCTGCTGCGGGAATGTGAGGAGCTGGCCCGCGCCGCCGGGGCGGATTGACGAACCCTCCGTTCCCTACGAACGCGTGCCGCCGACGGTGATCTGGTCGATCTTGAGGGTGGGTTGCCCCACGCCGACGGGAACGGTCTGGCCGTCCTTGCCGCAAACGCCGACGCCGTGGTCGAGCTCCAGATCGTTCCCCACCATGGATACGCGGGTCATGATGTCCGGGCCGTTGCCGATCAGGGTGGCACCGCGGATGGGCGTGGTCACGCGGCCTCCCTCGATCAGGTAGGCCTCGGTCGCCGAGAAGGTGAACTGGCCGGACGCGATGTCGACCTGGCCGCCCCCGAAGCTCACCGCGAACACGCCGCGGTCGACGCTGGCCACGATCTCGTCCGGCTCGGAGGCGCCGTCGAGTAGGAACGTGTTGGTCATGCGCGGCATGGGCAGGTGGGCGTACGACTGCCGCCGGCCATTGCCCGTCGGTGCCGCGCCCATCAGCCCGGCGTTCAGCTTGTCCTGCATGTAGCCCGTCAGCACGCCGTTCTCGATCAGGACGGTGCGTTGGCCGGGGGTGCCCTCGTCGTCGAGGGTCAGGGAGCCGCGCCGGTCGCCCAGGGTGGCGTCGTCGATCACCGTGCACAACTCCGAGGCGATGCGTTCGCCGATGCGGCCGGAGTACGTGGAGGTGCCCTTGCGGTTGAAATCCCCTTCCAGGCCATGCCCCACCGCCTCATGCAGGAGCACGCCCGGCCAGCCGGGGCCGAGTACGACGGGCATGGAACCCGCGGGCGCGTCCACCGCGTCGAGGTTGAGCAGGGCTTGGCGGACGGCTTCGCGGGCGACGGCCTCCGCCGCGGCGTCCTTGCCGTCGGGCCCCTGCGGCAGGAGCCATCCGAGGTCGTGCCGGCCGCCGGCGCCCCCGAAGCCCCGCTCCCGGCGGCCGTCCCGTTCGGCGATGACGGTCACGTCGAAGCGCACCAGTGGGCGGACATCCCCGGCCAGGGTGCCGTCGCTCGCGACGACGAGGTGGATCTCGTGGCTCGCGGCGATGCGTGCCGTGACTTCGCGGACCCGTGGATCCAGGCCGCGCGCGAACGCATCGATGCGGGAGAGGAGGGCCACCTTGTCCTCCTCCGGCGCCGAGCCGATGGGGTCGGTCGCGGCGTACCGGGGCGTGGGCGCGTTGGTCCGATAGGCTTGCACGGAGTTGCTGCCCCCACTGCGGGCAATGGTACGGGCCGCGTCCGCCGCCTGGCTGAGTGCCGGCAGCGCGATGTCGTCCGCGTAGGCGAAGCCGGTTTTCTCGCCGCTGATCGCGCGCACGCCGACCCCCCGGTCGACGCTGTAGCAGCCGTCCTTGACCGAGCCATCCTCCAGGGTCCAGGACTCGGAACGCCGGTGCTGGAAGAACAGCTCCCCGGTGTCCACGGCGCGGCTCATGAGCCGGCCAACGAGGCGGTCCACGTCGCGGTCGGCGACGTCGCTGCCGTCCCACAGTTCCCGCTTGGCGATCTCGACCGGCGTGTTCACTGTTGCGCCTCCTGATTTGGATTCCCGGGCCGCGTGGCCTCCGGGGATTCGGGCGCGGCCTCGGGCCCGAGTTCGGGCGTGAACTCGCCCGTGAATATGCCCACGAAGCTCGGCTTCGGCTCCTCGAGGGTTCCCGTGACGCGATAGCGGGCGCTGGAGAGCGCCTCGATCTGCCGCTTGAACACTTCCCGGCCGAGCAGCACCCCCGCGGCGGTGGCCGGATTCGTCGATGCGAGCCAGACGGCGTACCACGGCAAGCTCGACGACAGCGGCAGCGTCACGACCATGTCGTTGTCGAGCGCGCCGTCCTGGAAGTCCACCGTGCCGTAGATGCGGAACGCGGAGCTCGGACCCTCGATCTCGAGGGGCTCCTCGAAGCGCAGCACGCCGCGGTCGAGGCGGGTGTTGGCGCGGATGCGGTCGAAGCCGATGCCTCGACCGAACACGTCGGAGAAGTCGAACCGCAGCCGTTGGGCCACCTTCGAGAAGTCGAACAGGGTGAGGATGCGGCCGGCCGGTACCTCGCCCACGTCCAGGAAGCGCCCGTCGGTGACGTTCAGGCCGATGTTCCCCGACAGGTAGTCGAGCTGGAAGTTCAGGGGGGAACCGGGCCAGGTGACGTCCCCCGTGATCTCGACGTCCGTGCTCTCCACGCTGGTCGCGTAGCCCCAGGCCGGCAGCACGGAGGCGAGGTTGGAGGCGGTGACCGTGCCCCGGAACTGCGACGCGTCGTCCGCCGTCCAGACGATGTCCTTGCGGGCGTCGATGCGCAACCCCTTGATGTCGCCGGACACGTCGGTGAAGTGGACCGAGTCTCCGGTCGGGCGCACCCCGAAGCGCCAGCTCCCGAAGTGCTCTCCATCGAGGAGCACGCGCCGAATCGTGACGTCCGCCGCCGGCAACAGCGGGATCGCGGATACGTCGAGGGGGTCGACTCCCGTCTCTCCCCCCGGCAGCCGGATCTCGGCGAGATCGAGTTTCATCGGCTCGCCCGGCCGCGTCGCGAGGGCGCCCGTCATCTCGGTGCTGTCGAAGCGGAGCGTGACTGCGCCGTGGCCGCCCGTTCCGTCGAAGCGCGCATTGTGCAACTCGAAGTCGTGTAGCCGCACCTGATCGACCGACAGGCCGTCCACGTGCCAGCGAAACGGCTCGTCCGACAACGACGACGCGCCCGAGGCGTCCAGGCGCGCGAGCGCTCCGCTGATGGAGATCCCCTCTGCGGCGCGTTCGCTCCGTGTTGGCGGCACGCCGATTCCGACCGCGCCCGAGAGTGCCGAGTCCGCCCCGACGCGCAGCCACCACGAGGCGACATCGTCGCCGCCTTCCGCATGGACGACATCGTCGGCGAAGCGCATGCGCGCGGTCAGTGCCCTTGGGGTCTCGGCGTCCTTGGCCAGGGGCTCGGGAAGGTCGAGAACGACGCCCACCGCGTCGGTCGATACCTCGAGCACCGGCGGCTGATCCCGGCCGGCGAAGAAGTCGAACCGCGCGTCGAAAGCGAACGCGCCGTGGGCGGCGGCGTCGCCCGTCGCGCTGGCCGGGAGTCCGTCCATCTCCAGCACGTCGAGCACGTCGGTGACGCCCGCGCGGCCCCGCAGGTCGAACGATACCGCGTCGTCGTTGGAGGTCGCCTCGATGCGCACGGGGAAGCCGAACAGCGCACCATCCACGCGCGCGGCGGTCAGGCGGTGGGGAGACCGGTACCGTGCCGCCCCCACGAGTTCGGTGAAGCGCAGACGCAGGTCGGCGAGATTGAGCGAGACGCCGGCGAGGTCGAAATCCACCCGTACGCCGCCGGGCTTGGGGGGACCGTCGAACGGCAGCCTGAGGTCCGCTTCGATGCCCAAGGGCCCGTCCCCACGCCAGCACGGGCATGCAAATGGGGCGAGTTCCGCGATGGGGGTCGCGAAGGCGAACGCGAGCGCGTCGTCGGCGGTGGACCGCGCCGCGAGGCGCACGTCCGCGTAGCCCGCGCCCGGGGGCACGTCCACCTCCAGCCGCCGTACCGGGAGCCCGAGCGACATGCCACGGTCCAGGCGGGCGCGCACGGCCGTGCCGCTGACGACAAGGTGGCCGCCGAGTTCCTCCGCCGGCGGCCAATCGGGGTGGTAGGCGACGACGCCGTCGCGCACCGCGCCGGTCATCGCGATCCTGCGCATGGGGAGGCCCGGCAGCGTGCGCGTGTGGCCGTGATAGGTCATCGCGCCGTCGTCGAGGTGTCCGGCAACGAGTCCGGTTTCGAGCCACGACCGGAGCGGGCCGCCCAGCTCCCTCGGCAGATACTGCTTTGCGTGGCCGACGCTGGTGTGGTGTACCCTCGCCACCATCGAGAGGTGCCCCTCGATGGGGTCGCTCGGGCGCGTTAGCGCCAGCGCGAGCTCCACGTCCGCGGCGTCGGAGCGGACCTGACCGGTGCCCCGCAAGCCCAGGTAGCCGAGGTCGAACCACAGCGTGACGCCGCCGACGGCGCTGTCGTATTGCCACTCGCCGTCGAAGTGTTCCGGCATGGCGGCGCGCAAGGGGTCTCCCTCGAGGGCGATGTGCAGGGCGTGCAGGTGTCCCCGTAGCCGGCCCGTGGCGCCGTCGAGTTGCGGAATCCCATTGAAGCTCGATGTGCGCGCGCCGCGCAGCAGGCCTTGGTAGGCGATGCCCTCCCCGTCGATGTGCAGCCGCAGATCCTGAAGCTCGCCTCGTGCATCCACCCCGTTCAGCCAGCGGCCCACGGTGTCCCCGGCACCGAGTGCGGAGACGAACAGGGCGTTCCAGGCGCCCAGGTCGAGCAGGTCCGTCCAGAGGGTGATGGCGCCGGCGGCGTCCGCCGCGAAGCCGATGCCGCCGAGGGACACTTCCTCCTCCGGCGTCCCGGCCTGGAGCGTGGCCACGCCGCGGTAAAGCCCATGGGCGCCCCGGGCCGTGGCGGTGGCCAGGACGCGCGCCGGCGCGCCGGGCAGCGCGATGCCGGTCGCGTGCAGTGCCGCGTGAGCAATGGCGTTGGCGCCGTCTCCGGACCAATGCGCCGCCCCCTCCAGCGACATGGCCGGCAACGACAGGGCCTCCGCGAGCGCCCCGGGAACGTGGAAGCCCCGCGCCTCCAGATGGGCCGCGCCGCGCTCGTCGCCGACGCCGGGCCCGGTCTGATGGATGTCGGCGTCCAGGCGCGCGTAGCATTCGGCGCAGCCGGGATCGGTCGATACCGCCGCGCGCCACCGATGCGACGCCGCCTCGTTCCTTGCGGAGAGTTCCAGATCGAGGGCGCCCACGGCGTCGTTGGCCGCGAACTCGACGCGGGCGGCGAGCCGCACCTCGTCGCTATGCAGGAAGAACGCCTGGAGGTCGGGACCCTCCGCCACGGTGGAGCCCGCCAGCCGCCACCCGGAAGGGCCGGGTTCCAGACGCAGGCGCGCGGAGGCGACCTCGAAGCGCCGCGCCACGACGCGATTGCGCCACAGGCTCTCCGCCACGTCGAGTTCGAGGGCGACGTCGTGGAATTCCGCGCCGGGCAGGGTTAACGAGGCGGCGCCGACGATGGGGTTCAGGTACCTCCAGGAGCCCCATAGGCCCTCGATGGAGATGTCCCGGGAGGCGAGCCAAGTGTTCAGGCGGGGCTCGAGGGCCGGGAGCGCGGCCACCAGAACGCGTCCGCCGCCCTGCAATACCGCGGCGCAGACGGCGGCCACGGCGGCCACGACGAACAACCTCCTTCCAAAACCGGGCAACGGGCGACTCGGCGGTGGCAAGCGGACGCGCACATCATACTCCTGCGGCATGAATCCGACTTGAACGTGCGCCGTTACCCAGAGCTTCTCCAGCAGGGAATGCCGAAGGACCGCAGCAGGTCGTGGGTCTCTCGCAGGGGGAGGCCCACGACCGCGCCGGGACTACCATCGATGCGGCTCACGAATACCGCGCCCATGCCCTGGATGCCGTAGCCCCCGGCCTTGTCGGCGGGCTCGCCCGTGCGCCAGTAGGAGGCGGCTTCGGCCGCATCGATCGGCCGGAACGTCACGCTGGCGGACGCAAGCCGGCACGCTTCGCGCTCGGCGGAGCGGACGGTCACCGCCGTGAAGACCTCGTGTGTCCGCCCCGACAGCGCCAGCAGCATGGCGATGCCCTGGCGCTCGCCGTCGGGCTTGCCGAGGATGCGTCCGTCGAGGCGGACGGTCGTGTCGGCGGCCAGGACCGGCTTCCGCGTGGCGGTGGCGGCCGCGGCCTTTTCCCGGGCGAGCCGCAGGACGTACGCGGCGGCATCCTCGCCGGGGCGGGGCGATTCGTCGATGTCGACCGGCGAGGCGCGGAAGGACACGCCGATGCGGGTGAGCCATTCCGCCCGGCGCGGCGATGCGGACGCGAGCACGATCATGCGGTTCCCGCGCGCCAGGCTAGCCACCGCAGGGGTTGGGCGAGCAATAGCCAGAGCAGCACCGTCACCGCCGCGGCGGTCACGGGCTGTATCGACACCGGCGTGCCCTGTGTCCCGAGCACCGCGACATCCTTGGCCAGGCCGATCAGCAAGACGAGGGCCGCGAGCACGAGGGCTTGTTGCAGACCCTTGGTCATCCGGAGCCGCTCGTAGAACGACTTGCCGAGCAGCGCCATGAGCGTGAGCAGGAGCCCGTTCAGCCCCAGGGGCTCCGACAGGAGTACGTCCAGCAGCAACCCGAACGTCCACACCGTGATGAGGCCGACGCGGTGGGGACGCTCGAGGGTCCAGAAGAACAGGATGAGCGGCACCCACGCCGGCCGCACCCAGCCGATCCAGTCGGGTCGCCCTTCCGGCAGGTGCGCCACGGACAGCGTGGCGGCCACCAGGAAGGTCAGGCCGATGAACCAGCCGCCCTGGAGCGGGTTCATTGCGGATTCCGTTCGTCGGAAAACACGATCAGCACGTGGCGACTCCGGTTCAGCGCAGCGCTGGGGCGGACGCGGACCGTCGCGAAGCGTTCGGTGGAGTCCCTCTCCACCCGGGTGACCTCCCCCACGGCGTAGCCCCGGGGGAACCTGCCCCCGAGGCCGGAACTCACCAGCAGGTCGCCTTCGCGGATGTCCGCGGAGAAGGGCACCGCCTCGAGCTCCATCGCGTCGTAGCGGCCAAGCCCGCCGGCGATCGAACGCAGGTTGTTGCGTCCGACCTCCACGGGGGTCGCGTGGGTCGGGTCGGTGATGAGCAGGACGACGCTGGTGGTGCGCGACACCTCGACGACCTGTCCGAACAAGCCCTCGGCGTCGACCACGGCTTCGCCGACCGACACGCCATCCGCCGTGCCCTTGTCGACCACCACGCGGTGCGCGCGCGGGTCCGGCGCCACGCCGATCAGTTCGGTGACGAGCACCTGCCGGGACTCCCGGGGTTGGCTCCCCAGAAGTTCTCGCAACCGGTTGTTCTCGGCCCGGGTGGCCACGGCCTGCTGGGCGACCAGCGAGAGCTCGAGCACGCGCCGTTCGAGACGTTCGACCTCCAGGGCCGAGTCGGTAAGGCGACCGACGCCCCTGGCGAGCGCGTAGGGTGCCTCGGCGGCGTAGTACACCGGACTACCCAACGTGGCGATGGCGGACCGCACCGGGTCGAGGAAGCGGGTGTTGGCGTCGATGGCCATCAGGAGCACGGATGCCGCGGCCAGCGTGAGCGCGGTGTAGAGCGCGGTCGAATCGCTGCGGAACAGGGTTTTTTGATTCTCGCCAACGGATAGGTCGGGGGCGAATCGGCGTGCGCCGGAGGCCGCGGGGCGGGAGAAGTCGTCGAGCGTGCGCTGCGCCCGTCGGGAACTCATCCGAAGAGCAGTTCGTTCTGCCACTCGTCCATCAGTTCGAGGGCCCGTCCGCCGCCGCGCGCGACGCAGGTGAGCGGGTCTTCGGCGACGATGACGGGCAGCCCGGTCTCCTTCGACAGCAGCACGTCCATGTCGCGCAGGAGGGCGCCGCCCCCCGTAAGCACGATGCCGGTGTCCGCGATGTCCCCGGCGAGTTCCGGCGGCGTCTGCTCCAGGGCGTTCCGGACGTGTTGCAGGATCATGGCCAGCGGTTCGCCCAACGCATCGAGGATGCCCTCGCTGTTCAGCGTGACGCTGCGTGGCACGCCCTCGGCGAGGTTGCGGCCGCGCACGTCGATTTCGAGCATCTGGGGTTGCGGGCATGCCGCGCCGATTTCCATCTTGATGCGCTCCGCGGTGGAGTCGCCGATCACGCTGCCGTGGTTGCGGCGCACGTACGTGACGATGGCGTCGTCGAAACGGTCGCCGCCGACGCGTAGGGTGTCGCTATAGACGACGCTGTTGAGGGAGATGACGGCGATCTCGGTGGTGCCGCCGCCGATGTCCACCACCATCGTGCCGACCGCCTCGTGCACGGGCAGCCCCGCGCCGATGGCCGCCGCCATCGGCTCCTCGATCAGCCGCACGTCCCGCGCGCCGGCGGACAGGGCGGACTCGCGGATCGCGCGCCGCTCGACCTCCGTCGCCTTGCACGGTATGCAGACGAGCACGCGCGGGCTTGGACGTATCCAGGAATTCTCGTGCACCTTCTTGATGAAGTACTGCAGCATCTTCTCCGTGACGAGGAAGTCCGCGATGACGCCGTCCCGCAGGGGACGGATCGCCGAGATGCTGCCGGGCGTGCGCCCGAGCATGCGCTTGGCGGAGTGGCCCACCGCCGCGATGCTGGAGCGGTTTTCGTTGGTGCGGATGGCCACGACCGAGGGTTCGTTGAGGACGATCCCCTCGTCGCGCACGAAGATCAGTGTGTTCGCCGTTCCGAGATCGATGGAGAGATCCCGCGAGAAGAGCCCTCGTATGTTCTTGAGCATAGGTGCGAAAAAGGCCCCCGCGGGTCGCGCACGCGTAACGGCGCGACTCTAGGGGCTTGCGCCCCGGAACGCAACGGTAGTGGCGTTCCAGGGCGCGAGGCCATAGGCAGGTGGGGGCTGGGGCCAGGCACCGAGCGTGAGCGAGGCGTCTGGCGGCGCTAGGGGCTTGCGCCCTAGAACGCAACGACGCTCGACGCTGCGTGCCGGGTGCCGGGTGCCGGGTGCCGGGTGCCGGGTGCCGGAGTTTCGCGATCGCGAAACCCCCACCATCCGAAGGTGGCCGCGAGCGCGAGTTCGCGCCGGCTCGACAAACGCCCGCCCGCAACCCACAATTTTCCGTTTGGCCCCGGCGCCGCGCGGACATGGATCGGCACACCCTCGACCGGCTAACCCGCCTCAGCCAACTTGCGCTCTCGGAGGACGAGGAGCGCCTAGTGCTCGACGACCTCGGCCGCATCGTGGCACTCATCGACGAGTTGCGGGCCGTGAATACCGAAGGCGTCGAACCCCTCGCCCACCCCCTTGACATGGACCAGCCCCTGCGCGAGGACGCCGTGACGGAGACCGTGGACCGCGAGGCGTTTCTCGCCGTGGCGCCCCACGCGGCGGACGGTCTTTACCTCGTGCCGAAGGTGGTCGAGTAACCGCTTTCGCTGATCGGCGGTCTTGCATGGAGCCACATACCCCCATCGCCGAACTCGCGCGCGGACTCGCCCGGGGCGACTACAGCGCGCGGGAACTCGCGAGCTTCCACCTCGGGTGCATCGCCGCCGCCAACGGGCAGCTCAACGCGTTCGTACACGTTGCCGAGGAGCCCGCGTTGCGGGAGGCGGATGCCGCCGATGCCCGCATCGCGAAGGGCGCCGCGGGCCCGTTGACGGGCATTCCCCTGGCGCACAAGGACATCTTCTGCACGGCGGGCGTCGCGACGACGTGCGCCTCGCGCATGCTCGCCGACTTCGTGCCGCCCTACGACGCCACCGTCGTCGCGCGGCTCGCCGGGGCCGGCGCGGTGTGTCTCGGCAAGACCAACATGGACGAATTCGCGATGGGGTCCTCCAGCGAGACGAGTTGGTTCGGGCCCGTGCGCAACCCTTGGGATCCCGCCCGCGCGCCCGGGGGTTCGTCCGGCGGTTCGGCGGCGGCGGTGAGCGCGGGCCTCGTCCCCTGCGCCACGGGCACGGACACGGGCGGCTCCATCCGCCAGCCGGCGGCGCTCTGCGGCGTCACGGGCCTGAAGCCGACCTACGGGCGGGTGTCGCGCCACGGCATGATCGCCTTCGCGTCGAGCCTGGACCAGGGCGGCGTGTTCGGGCTCACCGTGGAGGATGTCGAGATCGTCCTGGGCGCCATGGAGGGCCACGATCCCCTCGACTCGACGAGCGCGGCACGCGGCCCGACGCGGCGTGGCGGCGAGGAGCGCCTGCGCATCGGCATGCCCGCCGAGTATTGGGACGGCCTCGACGGTGCCATGGGGGACTGCCTGCACGCGGCCGCGCGGGAGCTCGAGGCGGCTGGCCACACCCTCGTATCGGTGTCCTTGCCGCATACGCGGGCGGCGGTCCCCGCCTACTACGTCATCGCGGGGGCCGAGGCGTCCGCCAACCTGGCCCGCTATGATGGGGTGCGCTTCGGCTTCCGCGCGGCGGACCCGAATGACTTGGATGACCTGTACCGGCGTTCCCGGGCCGCGGGCTTCGGCACCGAGGTGAAGCGTCGCATCCTGACGGGTACGTATACGCTCTCCGTGGGCTACTACGATGCGTATTACCTCAAGGCACAGCGGGTGCGCCGGCTGATTCAGCGCGACTTCCTGGACGCCTTCGACACCGTGGACGCCATCGCCGCGCCGGTGGCGCCGGGTCCGGCGTTCGAACTCGGCGCGGTGAGCGACCCGGTGGCGATGTACCGCCAGGACGTCTTCACGACGCCCGCCAGTCTGGCCGGGTTGCCCGCGATGTCGCTGCCCTGCGGCTTCGTCGACCGGCTGCCGGTCGGGCTGCAGTTGATTGGGCCCGGTTTCGAGGAAGGTCGGCTGCTGGCCCTGGGCGGCGACTTCCAGCGCCGCACGGACTGGCACCGGCGGCACCCGAGAGAGGCGGCGTGATGGATTGGGAAAGCGTGATCGGGTTGGAAGTCCACGTGCAGCTCGCCACCCGCTCGAAGATCTTCTCGGGCGCGGACGCGGGCTTCGGCGCGGCCCCCAACACCCAGGCGTGCGCGGTGGACCTCGGCATGCCCGGGGTCCTCCCGGTCCTGAACCGGGAGGCGGTGCGCATGGCGTTGACCTTCGGCCTAGCCATCGACGCCGAGATCGCCCGCACCTGCCGTTTCGACCGGAAGAACTACTTCTATCCCGATCTGCCGAAGGGCTACCAAATCAGCCAGTTCGACCAGCCGATCGTCGGCGCCGGCGCCATCGACATGGAATTCAACGGCGTGACCAGCCGGATACGCATCCGGCGCGCGCACCTGGAGGAGGACGCCGGCAAGTCGCTGCACGAAGACTACGCGGGCATGACCGGGGTCGATCTGAACCGGGCGGGCACGCCCCTGCTCGAGGTCGTCACGGAACCCGACCTGCGCACGCCGGCGGAGGCGGCGGCGTTCTTCCGGGAGATGCACGCCCTGGTGCGCTATCTCGGCATCTCGGACGGCAACCTGAACGAAGGGTCCATGCGCTGCGACGCGAACGTGTCCGTGCGGCCGCGGGGAACGGACCCCTTGGGCGAACGCACCGAGATCAAGAACCTCAACTCCTTCCGCTTCCTCGAACAGGCCATCGCGCACGAGATCTCGCGGCAGATCGACGCCCTCGAGTCGGGCGGGAGCATCGTGCGGGAGACGCGCCTCTACGATCCCCTGCGCGATGAGACCCGCCCGATGCGCGGCAAGGAACTGTCCGACGACTATCGGTACTTTCCGGACCCGGACCTGTTGCCGCTGCGCGTCACGCCGGAGCTGCTTGAGGAAGCCCGGGCGTGCATTCCGGAGCTGCCGCGGGCGAAACGCCGCCGCTACCGCGACGACTTTGGCTTGCCCGAGGCGGACGTGCGCTTCCTCACGGGCGACCCGAACGTCGCGGCCTACTTCGAGGCCACCCTCGCCACCGGCTGTAGCGCGAAGCCGGCGGCGAATTGGCTCATGGACCGCGTGGCCGCGTCGCTCAACCGGACCGGCTTGGACATCGCGCAATGCCGCGTATCTCCCGAACAGCTCGGGCGCCTGCTCGCGCGCATCGACGAGGGCGTGATCTCCGGCAAGATCGCGGGCACCGTCTTCGACGTGCTGTGGGAGGAAGGCGGCGACGTCGACGCCATCATCGACGCGCGGGGACTGCGGCAGATGCGCGACACGGCGGAACTCGAAGAGATCGTACGGCGCGTCGTGGACGCACACCCGGCACAGGTGGAACAGTTCCGTGGCGGGAAGGAGAAGCTGCTGGGGTTCTTCGTCGGCCGCGTGATGCGCGAGACTGCGGGCAAGGCGGACCCGAAACGGGTCAATGCGCTGCTGCGCGACGTCTTGCGGGCGGGCGCGTGATCGCGGGGCCGCGAGCGCACTGGCTATCGTTATAACTCGATCTGCTCATTGGCGGCGCGTCGCCCTTCGCTTCAGGCATTAAGATACGGCCATGGCCGGCCTGACCCACATCAAGCAGCTCGAAGCCGAGAGCATCCACATCATCCGCGAGGTCGTGGCGGAGTTCGAGCGCCCGGTGATGCTCTATTCCATCGGCAAGGATTCCTCCGTGCTGCTGCACCTCGCCCGCAAGGCGTTCTTTCCGGGCCGGTTGCCGTTCCCCCTGATGCACGTGGACACGACGTGGAAGTTCCGCGACATGATCGCGTTTCGGGACCGGATCGCGCGGGAGCTCGACCTCGACCTCATCGTCCACACCAACCAGGAAGGGGTGCGCGACGGCGTGACGCCCTTCACCTACGGCAGCCGCAAATACACGGACATCATGAAGACCCACGCCTTGCTGGAGGGCCTCGACGCGCACGGCTTCGACGCGGCGTTCGGCGGGGCGCGGCGGGACGAGGAGCGCTCCCGGGCCAAGGAGCGGGTCTACTCGGTGCGCGACGGCAACCATCGCTGGGATCCCCGCAACCAACGGCCGGAGCTTTGGAACCTCTACAACGGCAACATCAACCGGGGCGAGGAGGTGCGGGTCTTCCCGCTGTCGAACTGGACGGAGCTCGACGTCTGGCAGTACATCCTGCTGGAGGGCATCGAGATCGTCCCGCTGTATTTCGCCGCGCCGCGGCCGGTCGTGCGGCGCGACGGGACGTGGATCATGGTGGACGACGACCGCATGCCCCTCGAGCCGGGGGAGGAACCGGAGATGCGGAGCGTCCGCTTCCGGACCCTCGGCTGCTACCCGCTGTCCGGTGCCATCGAATCGACCGCGGCCACCCTACCCGAGATCATCGAGGAGATGCTGCGCGCCAAGTTTTCCGAGCGGCAGGGACGGCTCATCGACTTCGACGCGGCGGGGTCGATGGAGCAGAAGAAACGCGAAGGGTATTTCTGAGTGGGCGGCGACGGCGATCCCATCGGCGACGACGTTCTCGCGTATCTCGCACGCCACGAGCGCAAGGAGATTCTCCGTTTCCTGACCTGTGGTTCCGTCGACGACGGCAAGAGCACGCTGATCGGCCGCCTCCTGCATGACTCACGCCTGATCTACGAGGATCAGCTCGCCGCGATCAAGCGCGACAGCAAGAGCACGGGCAGCGCCGGCGACGACATGGATCTCGCGCTCTTGGTGGACGGCCTGCAGGCCGAGCGCGAGCAGGGCATCACCATCGACGTCGCGTACCGGTACTTCTCGACGGACCGGCGCAAGTTCATCATCGCGGATACCCCCGGTCACGAGCAGTACACGCGCAACATGGTGACCGGGGCGTCCACCTGCGACGTCGCGGTCATCCTGATCGACGCGGCGCACGGCGTGCTGACCCAGACGAAGCGGCACACGTTCCTCGCCCGCCTCGTCGGCATCCGCCACCTCATCGTCGCCGTGAACAAGATGGATACCGTGGGCTACGACGAGGCGGTGTTCGACGCCATCTGCCGGGACTACGACGCCTTCGTGTCGCGCCTCGCCGTCGACGACCTCACGTTCGTGCCCATCTCGGCAAAGCACGGCGACAACGTCGTCGCGCAGTCCGAGAACATGCCTTGGTACCAGGGCGCGTCCCTGATGCACCTGCTGGAACACGTCCACGTCGCCACGGACCGGGGCTCCCGCAGCTTCCGCATGCCGGTGCAAAGGGTGAACCGGCCCGATGCCGCGTTCCGTGGCTACAGCGGGACCGTCGCGAGCGGCGTGGTCCGCCCCGGGGACCGGGTGCGCGCCCTGCCGTCGGGGCTCGCGGCGACGGTGGAGCGCATCGTGACCATGGACGGGGACCTCGACGAGGCGTTCCCCCCGATGGCGGTCACGCTCACCCTCGACGACGACATCGACGTGGGCCGGGGCGACGTGCTCTCGGGGACCGACCGCCTGGCACACATCTCCGACACCTTCGACGCCACGCTCGTCTGGCTCGCCGACGCGCCGATGGTGCCGGGCCGGCAGTACGTCGTGAAGCATGGGGCGCGCCAGTTGTTCGGCAGGGTGCAGACGCTGCGGCACCGCATCGACGTGAACACCCTGGAGCAGGGCCCGGCCCCGGAGTTGCGCCTCAACGAGATCGGCCAGGTCCGCTTCGTGCTCGCGGAGCCGGTCGTGTTTGACCCCTACGAGGACAACCGGGGCATGGGGGCCTTCATCGTCATCGATCGCATCAGCAACGTCACCGTGGGCGCCGGGATGATCGCGGCGGAGGGCGGCGCGGTCGCCGGACCGCACTGGGACGAGGCGCCCCACGGAGCGTTTGTTGCCTCCGCCTCCGCCGTGACCGCGGAGGAACGAGCCCTGCGGCTCGGACAGACGCCGGTCACGGTCCTGTTCACGGGCCTCTCGAAGAGCGGCAAGACGGTGGTGGCCCGCGCCCTCGAACGCAAGCTCTTCGACCTTGGCCGTCTGGCCACGGTGCTCGACGGACAGAATTTCCGCCTCGGCATGAGCCGCGATCTGGGTTTCTCGGCGGATGATCGCTCGGAGAACCTCCGGCGCGCCGCGGAGACCGCGCGGCTGATGAACGACGCCGGACTCGTCTGCCTGACCGCGTTTGTCGTGCCCCACGAGAGCGTGCGAAAGCGAATGCGGGAGACCGTCGGTGGCGAGCGCTTCCTCGAGGTGTTCCTGACCGCGCCCCTCGATGTCCTCAAGGACCGCGACGACGAGGGCATGTATGAGGCGGCGGAGCGCGGCGAGATCCCGAGCTTCCCGGGCGTGAACGCCGCCTTCGAGGAACCGGCCGCGCCGGATCTCGTCATGGACACCGGAGCGCTCGACGTGGACGCCTGCGCGGAGCGGGTGCTTGGGTTGTTGCGCGATAGGGGGTTCATGCGCTGACGCGGGCGGTGTATGCTCGCGGTTCAAGCATCAGGGGGAATGGCGCTCGATGTCCGACCGACCACTGCCGGCCGTGGATTACCTGAAAATTCCCGAGCAGGGGGATCCCTTTCTTGAGGGATACAAGTGCAGCTCCTGCGGGGCCGTGTTTCTCGGGGAGCGCCACTACTGCTCGAAGTGCGGAGCGCGTGAAGGGATCAGGCCGATCACGCTCTCCAACACGGGGTCGCTCTACTCCTATTCCATCGTCCACCGGTCCTATCCGGGCATCGACGTCCCCTACATCTCCGCCATCGTCGACCTCGACGGGGGCGGCACGGTGAAGGGCAACCTGATCAACATCGATCCCGACCCCGACAAGATCGAGTTCGGCATGCCGGTGGAGGTCGTCTACGACGACGCCCTCGGCCGCAAGGACAGGGACGGCAACTCGTACCTGTCGTACTTCTTTCAACCCAGGTAGCTTCAACCACCAGTTTCAACCCCAGAGTTTCAACCCCAGAAATAGTGGCCACCGCCACGGAGGAAAGTGTTAATGACTGACGCATACGTTGTCGGCGTAGACATGATCAAGTTCGGACGATTCCCCGAAAAGTCCGTTCCGCAACTCGGCTCGGAAGCGGCGCTCATGGCGCTCGACGACTGTGGTCTCACGATCCAGGACATCGACGCGCTCTACTGCGGCAACCTCGGCCAGTCGAGCGGCATGGTCGGCCAGCGCATCCTGCAGCAGATCGGCCAGACGGGCATCCCGGTCGTGAACTGCGCGAACGCCTGCGCCACCGGCGCGACGGCGTTCCGCGAGGCCTGGACGTCGGTCAAGGCCGGCCTCTACGACCTCGTGCTGGCGGTGGGCGTGGAACAGATGGGCAAGGGCCTGCTCGGCAGCGCCGGCGGCGCCACGGGCATCCCGAAGGAAGGGCTGCTCGGCTCCGGCACGATGCCGACGGTCTTCGCCGAGGCGGGCATGGAGCATGCGCGCAAGTACGGCACGACCTTCGAGCAGTTCGCCAAGGTGTCGGTGAAGAACCATCACCACTCCACCATGAACCCGAAGGCGATGTACCAGATCGAGACGCCCCTCGAGACGGTCATGAACGCCGAGATGATCTCCTACCCCAACACCAAGCTGATGTGCTCGGTGAACGTGGACGGGTCGGCGGCGGCGGTGATCGCGAGCGAGCGGAAGGCGCGGGAACTCGGGCTGATGAATCGCGCCATCAAGGTGCGCGCCTCGGTGCTCACGTCGGACCCGTGGCAGGAACGCGACCTCGTGATGCCGGACGTCAACACCTGCACGCGCAAGGCGGCGGCGGCGGCCTACGAGATGGCCGGGGTCGGCCCGGACGACGTGGACCTCATCGAACTGCACGACTGCTTCGCCACGGCGGAGATCCTGCACTACGAGAACCTCGGCATCTGCGGCGACGGCGAAGCCGGCCGGATGATCGACGACGGCGAAGTCGCCCTCGGCGGCAGCATCCCCGTCAACGTTTCGGGCGGGCTCCTCTCCAAGGGCCACCCGCTCGGCGCGACGGGCATCGCCAACATCTACGAGGTGTCCACGCATCTGCGCGGCGAGGCGGGCGACCGCCAGGTGGAGAACGCGCGCATCGGCCTGACCCACGTGATCGGGCTCGGCAGCGCCTGCGGGATCCACATCCTGGAGAAGGCGGCGGCCTAACGGCGGGGTCCGCGCGTCGGCATGCCGCTGGTGCGGCAAGGCCGACGCCCCGCTAGGAACGTCTGAACAAGCCCCTCCATGGACTTGTTCAGGTCGCAAGGCAAAAGCGCGGTTTCGCCTTGCTCCGCAAATTCAATGGCTTACGCCATCGAATTTGGCGGCACATCCCTGTGCCGCACTAGGGAAGGTCTTAATCAGACCTTCCCTAGGCCTAGGGTTGAAGGGCGCACACGTCCTCGGGGCGTGTGCGCTCTCTTGCGTTCTGGTTTCCGGTCATGCGCATCGGCGTCGTCAGCGACACCCACAACAACCTGAAGAACTGCCGCCGCATCGTCGAGCTCTTCAACGAAGCCTCGGTCGATGCCGTGGTGCACACCGGCGACATCACCCAAGCCAAGACGCTTCAGGTCTTCGGGGAGTTGGAGGCACCTCTCTACGGGGTCTTCGGCAACAACGATCAGGAGCGTGCGTCGCTGGAGGAAGCCGTGGCCCGGCTCGGTTTTCGGTTCCAGGATCCGCCGTGGGAGGTCACGTGGGCGGGACGCCGCATCGTCGTCGTGCACGACCCGTTGGAGTTCGACGGCGTCCTCGGCCCCGGCCATCAGCTGGCCCTGCACGGCCACACCCACCGCACCCGCGTCGAGCAGCGCGAGTACCACCTGATCTTCAACCCCGGTGAGTGTGCCGGCCACATGCAGGGACTCAACGCGGTCGGCGTCGTCGACCTCGAGTCCCTCGACGCGCGGCTGCTGCATTTCTGAACGCGCGAGCTTCGCCGGCGGTCTCGACCTGCGAGGTTTAGGGTCTTTTTCCCACGCTCCGTATGGCGGATTTCTGCCACGTTCCTGCAGAGATGGCTGAACGACTGGGCCGCACGGCTGCTTTACAGTCCTTCTTGCCCGACAGCAACCCCCGGGCCGGGCCAAGCGCCCGGAACGGGGCGTGCATCGCGGCGGGCGAGTCGCTATTCTGAACGGAGGAACGGAAGGATGGGACAGCCGGTGATGGACACCTTGCGGCTATCCAATCGGTTGCGGGAGTCGGGCGTGGAGCCCGGCCAAGCCGAGGCCATGGCTGGAGCACTTGGCGCGGAACTCGACGAGCACGTTGCGGTGCGGAAGGACTTGGACGCGGGATTCGACGGCGTGCGTTCGGAGATCGCCCTCACGCGCTCGAACTTAGAGGCCGACATCGACGCCACGCGCTCGAACCTGGACGCCCGGATCGACAGCGTCCGTGCGGAGATCGCCCTCCTGCGCACCGAGTTCAACACGAAGTTCAACTGGGGGTTCGGGTTGATGCTGGCGTTTCTCTCGGTGCTGGTCGGAATGGGTTGGATTGATCTCAACAAGCCGACTCCGGCCCCCGCCCCTGCGCCGGCGACGACCATCTACGTTCCATGGGTAGTGCCCGGAACGGCGGTTGCGCAGCCGACACCGAGCGCTGCCGGGCCGGTGGCACCGGGCCCGAGGTCGGCCGAGTCCGCGCCGGTCCCGCCCGCCCCGGGGTAGGGGGAAACAACTCCGACGCTATTTGCCGCTTTCGGCCCTGAAGCGCTCAAGGAAGCCGAGCACGCGTCTGGCGTTTACGCCCAAGTCCGCGATACCCACCCTGGAGATGGAACGCGCGTCGACGGATGCGCCGTCCCCATCGCCGCGCACGCGCACGACCAGATCGTCCTTGAAGCCGAACCACAGGGTGGTGTCGGTCGCCTCGACGATGCCGGCCTCCCCATCAACGTTGACGATCTCCAACCCCATCTCCTCCAAAACGCGCGTCGCCCGCTCCAGTGCAGCCTCCGGGTCGAGGGAGGAACGATACGTGACGAGCTCCGGCCAAGCCCCCCGCTGGGCCTCGGCGAGGGTCGTCCCGCCGGCGACCGGCTGCTCGGGGTCGTAGGCGAGGGAGTTCGTGCCCGGGGGACGCAGGGCGATGATCGCATCGAACGTAGGCGGATCGATGGTGTCCGTCGTCACCTGATGGATGGGCGGCACCGAGTTCAGCCGCACGATCTGCACCGCGAACGCGACCAGGACGACCACGCCGACGGCCATTCCGACCACCAGCGGAACCACCTCGGATCGCAATGCCTTGCGCAGCGCGAACCAAAGCCCGCCGAGCCCCCAAACCGCCGTCGCGAGGGCGATGGCGATGCCGGCCCCGCCCACGAGGAAGCCCGTGTTGAACGGCCAGAGGCCGGCCCGGCTACCGAGCGCGCCGACGAGCAATAGCGCGCCGGCGGCCAAGCCCCCCCAGAAAATCGTCTTCGTCCACCATCTGCTCCCCGTCATAGCCATGCTCCGAAGTCAGCGTGCGCGATCCCGGCGCCAACGCAGGCCCGCATCGCGCCAACCATATTGCCCCGGTATGGCGCACGGCGGAAGTCCCCGGCCGGTCGCGGCGTCCCCTCGCCGCCGCGACGGGCGGCCGCCAAGTCCATGCCCAAGCCCTCTCTTTCCTGTATATTTCCGCCGCTTCGCCCCACCCGCCACGCCGCCCCCCGGAGGCCGCCGTGCCCGCACAATCCATGGACGAACTGGTCGCGCTGTGCAAGCGCCGGGGCTTCGTGTTCCAGGCGAGCGACCTCTACGGTGGCTTGCAGGGGGTCTACGACTACGGCCCCCTCGGCGTCGAGCTGAAGAACAACCTGAAGGCCGCCTGGTGGCGCGCCATGGTCTACGAGCGGGACGACGTGGAGGGGCTGGACTCCGCGATCCTCACGAACCGCAAGGTGCTGCAATACTCCGGTCACGAGGCCACCTTCACCGACCCGCTCGTGGACTGCCGCCAATGCCGGTCGCGGTGGCGCGCCGACCACCTCGACGGGGTGCGCTGCCCGAAGTGCGGCTCCGATCAACTCACGGACCCCCGGCCCTTCAACCTCATGTTCCGCACCCAGGTGGGCCCGGTGGAGGATGCGGCGTCCTCGGCCTACCTGCGGCCGGAGACGGCCCAGTCCATCTTCACGAACTTCAAGCACGTCCTGGACTCCACCTCGCGCCGCCTGCCGTTCGGCATCGCGCAGATCGGCAAGGCGTTCCGCAACGAGATCACGCCCCGGAACTTCATCTTCCGGGTGCGCGAGTTCGAGCAGATGGAGCTGGAGTTCTTCGTCGAACCCGGCACGGACGAGGCGTGGCACGAGACGTGGGTGGAGGCGCGGCTCGATTGGTGGCGGCGGCAGGGCATCGAGGAGAATCGGCTGGAACTCTATCGCGTGCCGCCGAACGATCTCGCGCACTATTCCAAGGCGACCCTCGACGTCATGTACCGCTTCCCGCACGGCGTGGAGGAACTCGAGGGCATCGCCAACCGGACGGACTTCGACCTCGGCTCCCACACCAAGGAGCAGGAGAACCTCGGCATCGACGCCGCCGTGGCCACGAACCCGGACTCCAACGCCCGCCTCGCCATCCGGGACCAACAGTCCAACACCTGGCGCGTGCCCTACGTCATCGAGCCCTCCGCCGGCGTGGACCGGGGCGTGCTCGCCGTGCTGAACGAGGCGTACCGGGTCGAGACCCTGGACAACGGATCGGAGCGCACCGTGCTCGGCTTCAAGCCGCACCTCGCGCCGATCAAGGTCGCCGTGCTGCCGCTCAAGCGGAACCACGAGGGCATCGTCGGCAAGGCCCGGGCCATCCGACGGGACCTGCAAGCGCTCGGTTTCGGCAGGGTGCTCTACGAGGACACCGGCAACATCGGCAAGGGCTATCGCCGCCACGACGAGGTGGGCACGCCCCTGTGCCTCACCGTCGACTTCCAGACCATCGAGGACGACGACACCGTCACCGTCCGGGACCGCGACACCATGGCGCAGAGCCGCGTCGCCGTCGCGGATCTCCCGGCGTACGTGCGCGAATACTTCGCGGAAGGGGCGGCCGCATGAGCCGGGTCGTCATCTCCGTCATCGGTCACGACCGTCCGGGACTCGTGAACGATCTGGCGAAGCTCGCCGCCGACCTGAACCTCTCCATCGAGGACAGCCGGATGACCGTGCTCGGCGGCGAGTTCGCGGTGCTGATGAGCGTCGTCGGCGGAGACTTGGCGCTACACCGCCTCGAAACCAAGCTCGGGCGCCTGGCCGACGAGCGGGACCTCGCGTGGCTGCTCCGCCGCACCGGGGAGCGCACCGACGTGGAGGGCCGCGTGCCCTACACCGTGAGCGTCACGGCCATGGACCATCCCGGCATCGTGCACCGCGTCGCGAGCTTCTTCTCGTCCCGCGACATCAACATCTACAACCTCGACACCGTGAGCGAACGCGCCGCCCACACCGGCACGCCGATCTTCTCCCTCATCATGGAGGTGGAGCTGCCGCCGGACGTGCGCATCGCGGAACTGCGCGACGCGTTCTTCTACTTCTGCGACGACCACGACCTGGACGCGGAGTTCCGGCCGAGTTGAGGCGGGGCGCGCTAAGTGGTAGCGGACCGACGGCACGCGCCGGCACACCGGCACTCATTCCATTGGCAACTGTGGGAAGATGGACGTTTTCAATACCCTTTCGATTGGCATCGACGAGCCGGTAGCTGACGAGGGGCCGGCGGTTCAAAAGGACAACGATGGCTGAACACTACGACATCGAGGACGAGCGTCGACAGCGCTCGATCCCGGGCGGCGCTGGGAATGGCTTCGACGGAACGTTGCGCCGAGTGGAGATCGACATGGCCACGGTAAAGACCGAGGTCAAGAACATCGACAAGAACATGGCGACGAAGAAGGACATCTCCGACTTGAAGGTCTGGATCCTCGTGGGGGTGCTTGGCGCCATTCCGGTCGGTGTCGGGATCGCCACCCTAGTCATAAGGGCCTTTCCCGGGACCTGATCGCCAACAGTTGGGCAGGCCCTTCCGGATCCGCCTCACTGCCGTAAGGGCGTGCCTGCGGTTTGGGGGCGGCACTTCCGCATCACCGGCTACCCGTGACGCTTGGCGGTACGCCTAGGCGGCCTAGGCGACCCGCTTCGATTGACAATATCCAACCCCAAACCGCAAGATGCGCGGCCTTGCCCCACGCCCTCCGTCCATGGAATCAGCCCCCGACATCGCTCGCGTCGAGCACCGGGTCGCCCTGTGCGACCGCGAGGGGAGGAACGCGCACCGGGGCGGCGTGCTCTGGTTCACCGGCCTGTCGGGGGCGGGCAAGTCCACCCTCGCCTTCGCCCTCGAGGAACGCCTGTTCCACGAGGGATTTCAGGTCTATGTGCTCGACGGCGACAATCTACGCCACGGCCTGAGCGGCGACCTCGGCTTTTCCCGGAACGATCGGCGCGAGAACATCCGTCGGGCCGGGGAGGTGGCGGCCCTGTTCGCGGACGCCGGATTCCTGTGCATCGCCGCGTTCATCTCGCCCTACCGCACGGACCGGCAGGCCGCCCGCGCGGCGGCACCGGGGCGCTTTCACGAGGTCTACGTGCGGGCGGACCTCGCCACCTGCGAGCGGCGGGACCCGAAGGGCCTCTACCGCAAGGCCCGCGCCGGCCAAATCCGGAACTTCACCGCCGTGGACGATGTGTATGAACCGCCGGAGCGGCCCTCGTTGACCATCGACACCATCGCGCACGGCGTGGACGACTGCGTGGCGACGCTGGTCGACTACGTGACGGCCAACTTCCGCGTGGACGAGCGGGCCAAGTGACGCTCTGGATCGCGGCGTGGACGCTGACGTGAGGAAGGTGGCCATCGTCGTCGCGGGCATGCACCGCAGCGGCACCTCCGCGCTGACGCGGGTGTTGGGCCACCTCGGCTGCGACCTGCCCCGCACCCTGATGCCGCCGAACGAGTTCAACCCGGCGGGCTATTGGGAGTCCGAGAAGATATCGGCCTTCAACGAGGAACTGCTCGCCTCCGCCGGCTCCACCTGGGACGACTGGGAACCGGTCAATGCCGACTGGCGGGCGTCTCCGCTGGCCGGGGAGTTCCGCGCCCGGGCGTGCGAAGCCCTGGCCGAGGAGTTCGGCGACAGCCGCCTGTTCGTACTGAAGGATCCGCGGGCCTGCCGACTGCTCGATTTCTGGATCGATGCGCTGCACGGGTTCGGCGCGGACGCCCGGGTCGTGCTCCCCATTCGGAATCCCCTGGAGGTGGCGGCGTCGCTCCAGGATCGCGACGTGCTCGAACCGCCGGTCGGTCTGCTCCTTTGGCTGCGGCACGTGCTCGACGCGGAGCATGCCTCCCGGGACCGTCCCCGCGCCTTCGTGCGCTTTGAAGATCTGTTGCGGAACTGGCATCCGTTGGCGGAAACCTTGGCCCGAGATATACAAGTGTCCTGGCCTCGCCGCTCCACCACGGCAGCCCTCGAGATCGAGGCGGAACTGACCGCTTCCGGACGCCACCAGGTGCGCGACGACGCTGCGGTGGCCAACAGTCCCGAGGTCTCGCGATGGGTGGAATCGACCTTCGAGATCGTGCATCGATGGACCCAAGGCGACATGCGCGACGGCGACGCGGCTCTGCTGGACGCCATCCGGGCCGCGTTCAACGAAGCAGGACCGTCCTTCGCCCGGGCCGTCGTAAGCGGCGTGCGGGCGGTGCAGCACAACCGCGGCCTCGAACGCGAAGTCGGGAACCTGCAAGAGGCGCTTACGGATCGCGAGGGCCAGATCGACTCGCTGAACCGCGCCATCGCGGACCGGGACGAAAACGTGGAGTACCTAGACGGCGTCGTCCGCGCCAAGGACCGGGAACTCGACGCGATGGGCGCGACGGTGACGGACCGCGACCGCCAGATCGATGCCCTCAACCACGTCGTCGCGGGGCGCGACGGCGAGATCGGGACGCTCAAGGCCGAGGTCGAGACCCTGCACAAGGGCGTGTCCGACCGCGACGCCCAGATCAACGCGCTGCACGACGTGGTCGAGCACCGGGACGAGGAGCTCGCAGGGGTGTACGCCTCCGCATCCTGGCGCGTCACGAAACCGCTTCGGGCCGGCAAGCAGGTGGTCCGCGACGCGGGGCACGTGGCGTTGCGGGTGGTCCGACGCCTCGTCGGCGTCATGTTGGGCGTCGCTTGGCGGCTCGTGCCCTTGCCCGCGGTACGGCGCGCGGCGCTCAAGGAGCGGGCCATGCGGGCGGTCCCCGGCTTACGGCGGCTCACCCGGGAGGGCGCGGGCGCAACGCCGGTCCGCTCCTACATACACTCCGGCTGGTTGGACCTCGCGGACCGCAACCACGAAGCCCGTGCGAATGGCGCGGGCACGCCGATCCTCTTCGACCCGGATTGGTACCTGGCGACCTATCCGGACCTTCGCGACGCCGATATCGATCCGTTGCAGCACTACTTGAACCACGGCGCCGTCGAGGGTCGCTGGCCCGTGGATCTGGATCCCGCGGACGTCGATCCAACGATCCAGGCCCTGCACCGGCTGGATCCGGCCTCCGAGGAAGCGGACGCCTTCGATGCCGCGTTCTGCCGCGTCCTCCATCCGGAACTCGCGGGCCTAAGCGACCCGGAACTGGCCCTGATTTGCGGACCGGACGGCGAACGCGTCGGCTCCAAGGGCGCGTTCGTGGCCGAAATCTGCGACAACCCCCGGGAGATCCCCCTCGACTTCAACGCGGCGGAGTACATCCGCCTGTACCCGGACCTCCGCTGGCTCGCCGACCAGTCTCCGCTCGAAGCCTTGCGCCACTACATGCGCCACGGCCGCTTCGAACCGCGCCTGCACACGCTGCGCACGGACCCGGCGGAGGCCGCGGGGGCCGCAACGGACGGCGTGGAAGCGAGCGAACCGAGGCGCAGCGAGCGCCCGCTTTGCATCTTGGCCCACGTCTACTACCCGGAGTTGTGGGAAGAGCTGGCCGGCTATCTCGGCAATCTCCCGGCGGACCGCTTCGACCTCTACGTCAACCTCGTCGACGACACGTTCGACCCGGCGTTGCTCGCCCGCATCCGGGGCCAGTTCCCCGCCGCCCGCATCTACATCAGCGAGAACGTGGGCCGCGACATCGGCGGGCACTTCCACGTCCTCCGCAACCTGCGCATCGCGGACTACGCGCTCTTCTGCCTGCTGCACACGAAGAAGAGCCCGCACATGGCCGAGGGCGAGGTGCAGCGGTGGCGCCGGAAGCTCCTCGAACCGCTGCTGGGCACCCGGGCATGCGCCGCGGAAAACCTCCGGACGATGCTCGACGACGAGGGCATCGGCTTACTCGGCTCGGCGCGCTGCCGCTACACGGAGATGAACGCGAACGAGGAGAAGTATGGGCAGTTGCTGGAACGGATGGGGATTGCCCGGGATTCGGCCGAGGTGGAGTTTCTCTCGGGCACCATGATGTTCCTGCGGGCCGACGTGTTGGAGCGGGTCTTCGAGACGGCCCATGACCAGGCCTTCGAGCGAAGCGACGCCCGAGTTGTCGAGGGCGACCCCGACGGGGCTTGGGCGCACGCCGTCGAGCGGGTGTTCGGGGCCGTGGTCCGCGACATGGGCTATCGGTTCGAGTGGCGCTGAGGCGGAACGATCATGCGCATCGTCGTCGTGTGTCACGAAGGGAGCCTGACCGGCGCGCCGCGTATCGGTTTCGACATCGCCGCCTCGCTGGCCGAACGCCACGAGACGACGTTGCTCGTGAAGCGGGGCGGGCCGCTGATCGACTTTCCCCGCTACGCGGGCTTGCGCGACGGCTATCGGTGCCTGGACACTAGCCATGAGGTGTCCAACCAGACCTATCGGCAGCGCGTGGAGGGTGCCAGGGCCGTGCTCGAGGATCTCGGGCCGGATCTGCTCTACGTCAACTCCGTCGCCTCGGGAGAGTGGTGCGAGGCCGGCGCGCGCGCCGGGGTGCCGGTCGCCCTGCACACCCACGAGACCCGGGACAGCCTGCCGGGGCTGCTGTCGGGCGTATGTACCCCCCGAGTGCTTCGCTGGACGGACCTGTTGATCGGCGCGTCCCGAGGCGCGATCGAGGATATCGAGGAACTCACCGGCACGACCGTGCGCAGGCACTTCGAGTTGGGCATCTTCGTCGATGCGGACACGGTGCTGGAGCAAAGCAAGGCGCAGGTTCTTCCGCCCGTCACCGCCGACGGGACGCCGCTTCCGGATGGCGACGCTAGCGAGCGCCGGACGGTGGGCATGTGCGGACTGGCGCAACCGCGCAAGGGAGCGGATTTGTTCTTCGAGGTGGCCAAGCGACTGCCTGACCACGATTTCGTGTGGATCGGGCCGTGGGCACCGCCCGAGACGGACCTGAACGGGGCGACGGTGGAGCGCTTCGGGAAGGAACGTCTGCCGAACTTCTACGTCACGGGCCTGGTCGACAACCCCTACGCGCACCTGCGCCGCATCGATGCATTCGTGCTCACCTCCCGGGAGGATCCAAACCCCTTGGTCATCGCCGAGGCGTTGTTGCTCGGCAAGGCCGTGCTCGCGTTCTCCGGAACGGGGGCGAGCGCGGCCGCCCTGGCGCGCTTCGGATACGCGTTCACCGGACCGCCGGACGTGGACCGCATCGCCAACGCGTTGCCCGGCATCTTCGCCCACGATGGGCAGCGCGAGGGACGGGAGAATCCGCTGCCTGAAGTCCGCGCCGAGTACGACGGGGCCGAGAAGCTGCGCACCCTCGAAGAGGCCTTGGAACGGCTAGCCGGAACATCTGCCGCGCCGTCGGCGGCCGTGGGCTGACCGCCCGACTCCGATGGACATCCAGCCCACCGAGATCGCCGACGTGAAGGTGTTGGTGCCCGTGCGCCACGGCGACCACCGGGGCTTCTTCTCGGAGGTCTACAACCGCGAGCGGCTCGAAGCGGCCGGCATCTCCATCGACTTCGTGCAGGACAACCACTCCCGCTCGGCCGAACGCGGCACCGTACGCGGCCTACACTTTCAGGTGCCGCCATTCGCGCAGGCCAAGCTGGTGCGCGTGGTTCGCGGTGCCGTGTTCGATGTCGCCGTGGACCTGCGCCGGGGCTCGCCCACCTTCGGCCGGCACGTGACCGTGACCCTGAGCGCCGACGACGGCAACCAAGTGTTGGTCCCCGCCGGCTTCGCCCATGGGCTGATGACGCTGGAGGCCGACACGGAAGTCGTCTACAAGGTGAGCGAGCACTACGCACCGGACCACGACCGGGGCATCCTCTGGAACGACCCGGCCCTCGGGATCGAATGGCCGATCCCCACGGCGGGGGCGGTGCTCTCCGACAAGGACCGCGCCCAGCCGGTGCTTGCGGACTTCGAGACGCCCTTCGCGTACCGTGCCGCGCCGGCGGCGGTCTGAGACGATGTATCCGCACTCACGGGAGGCCACGTGACCCGCGTGCTGGTGACCGGCGCGGGTGGCTACATCGGCAGCGTTCTCACCCCGATGTTGCTGGACGCGGGATACGACGTGTGCGCCGTCGACCGCTTCTTCTTCGGCCGCGACGTGCTCAAGCCCCATCCCCGCCTGGAGGTCCTGGTGGAGGACAGCCGCCGGCTCGCGCCGGCGTGTTTCGCCGACATCGACGCGGTGATCGATCTCGTCGCCATCTCGAACGACCCGTCCGGTGAACTGTTCCGCGACGCGACCCTCGCCATCAATCACGAGAGCCGCGTCCGCTCGGCGCGGCTCGCCAGGGAAGCCGGGGCCGAGCGCTACATCCTCCCCTCCTCGTGCAGCATCTACGGCTTCCAGGAACCGGGCGTCGTCGCGGATGAGGCCGCGCCGCCGCGTCCCCTGACCACCTACGCCCGCGCCAACGAAATGGCCGAGCGCGGCGTGATGGCCCTGGCCGACGATGCCTTCTGCGTCGTCGTGCTGCGTCAGGCCACGGTGTTCGGACTCTCCCCGCGCATGCGTTTCGATCTCGCGATCAACGGCATGACCTATGGCGCCTGGAAGACGGGCAAGCTGCCCCTGATGCGGGACGGCACCCAGTGGCGCCCGATGATCCACGTCCGCGACACCGCCCGGGCGCAGATCTTCATGCTCGAAGCCGATCATGAACGGGTGAACGGAGAGATCTTCAACGTGGGTTCCGCCGACGAGACGTGGCAGATCGGGCCGCTCGGCGAAGTCGTCGCGTCCTCCGTGCCGAACGAGGCCGAGATCGAGTGGTATGGCGATCCGGACCATCGTAGCTATCGCGTGTCGTTCGACAAGATCGAGGGCTTGGGCTACCGCACGCAGTGGAGCGCGGCGGATGGCGTGGCCGAGATCTGCGAGGCGTTGGCGGCCGGGACGGTGGACCGGACGCCGGAAACCATCACCCTCGACTGGTACAAGCAACTCGTGCATTGGCAGCGCCTGATTCGGGGCGTGGAGATGTACGGCGGGATCGTGGAGATATGAAGGTCGTCCTACTGGGGCCGAACGGGCAACTCGGGCACGACATTCGCGCCGCCCACGCGGAGGCGGGGGCGCCCTTCGAGTTGGTGCCGGTGGGCCGCGACGTGCTGGACGTGACGGACCCGGATCTGGAAGCACGTCTGATGGAGCGCTCCTTCGACATGCTGGTGAACTGCACCGGCTACCACAAGACCGACGAGGTGGAGGACCACGCCGCGCTGGCTTTCGCCGTCAACGCCCACGCGGTGCAGCGGATGGCTAGGGCCTGCGAACGTCACCGCGCACGGCTGGTGCACGTGAGCACGGACTACGTGTTCGGGGGCGACACGGACCGCGCCGCGCCGTTGCGCGAGGACGACCCGATCGCGCCGGTCAACGTATACGGGGCCTCGAAGGCACTCGGGGAGACCCTGGCGCGGCTCGCCTGCGAGGACGTGGTGGTGCTGCGCGTCGCGTCCTTGTTCGGCGTGGCGGGGGCCAGCGGGAAGGGCGGCAATTTCGTCGAGACGATGTTGCGGTTGGCTCGCGAGCGCGGGGCGCTGACAGTCGTGGACGATCAGGTGATGTCGCCCACGGCGACGGCGGATGTGGCGCGGGTCGTCGTGCGGCTATTGTCGGAAGGGTGCGAGGCGGGCTGCTATCACGTCGTGAACAGCGGCGCGGCCACTTGGTGCGGGTTTGCCCGGGAGATCGTCCGGCAGGCGGGCGTGGACGCGGAGGTGACGCCCTGCACGAGCGAGGAGTTTCCGACGCGGGCGATGCGGCCCCGGTACAGCGTGTTGGATAATGGGAAGATGGCGGCGCGGTTTGGGGGGCTGGGGGCGTGGGAGGAGGCGTTGGAGCGTTATGTTTGCGCACGCGGTCAGCGCGGCTCATGGAAGGGTGCGAGTACGCCGGCATCACCTTCGGTCGGCGCGTTCGTCCTCGGTCAGCCTGTTGCGGCGGACAGCGCGTTCGACACGACCGAAACCCTGTACCGCAAAGTCGGCAACACCGGCAACCTGGCGTTCGCGCGAGCCATTTATGAGCACCTTGGCGGCGAAAGTGCGGGCGTCGACGTAGTCGAGTGGTCAGCTACCAACGAGCGCGTGGAAGGTGCTGGACGAGTCGGGGTCATCCCGGCGGCCAACCAACTCGGCCGGCACACAGATTTCGCCTGGTTGGCCCGTCGCTGGTCCGATCTGGACGTACGAATGGTCATGATCGGCCTTGGTGCCCAAGGACCCAACGAGGAGCACATCCCCGAAGTTTCCGAGGGAACGCTGCGCTGGATTGAGGGCATTGCGAATCACGCTCCCGCCGATGGCCCCAACATTGGCGTTCGGGGAGCGTATTCGTTACGTGTCCTGGAGCACTTTGGATTGGCCGACCGAGCCACGGTCCTAGGTTGTCCTTCGCTGTTCCTCAGCCCCAACCCGAGTCTCGGGCGAGACGTTGCCGATAGGATGGGCGTGCTCGAACGCGTAGCCGTGGTTGCCGGCCACTTTGGATGGAAACGGCTTTGGCGCCTGGAAGCGTCCTTGGCCAAATTAGTCGACGACAGCCACGGCTCGTATGTCGGGCAAGCACCGTTGGAAATGGTCATGCTCACACGCGGCGAGGCGGACCAGATGGCCGACGAAGCATTGTCGCGCTGCAGGGACTTCATTTGTCCGGATATGTCCCTGCCGAGCTTCGCGAAGTGGAGCCGCGAGCACGGTAACGTTTTCTTCGACATCTCCCATTGGCTGGAACACTATCGCCGGTTCGACATCGTGGTTGGCACGCGCATCCATGGCACCCTCCTCGCGCTCCAAGCGGGTGTGCCCGCGTTGTGCATCGCCCACGATGTCCGCACGACGGAAATGTGCCGCACGATGGGTGTGCCTTTCGTTCCAGCGAACGATGTGCTCGATGGGGTCACGCGTGAGCAAGTGGCCACGCTCGTCCGAGAGCGCTTCGATCCCGATGCGTTTGACGCGAACAGGCTCCGGCTATGCAGTAACTATGTGGAGTTCTTGCGCAACAACACCATTGAGCCGGTGCCTTGGCTGGTGGCCTTGGCCAGGGCGGCGGCGCAAGGCGCGGCGCGAACGGCGGACTAAGGCTTGGGAACGTCCCCCGGGGGATCCATGGAGGCGCGTAGCTCCTCGATCTCCTTGTGGAGATTGAAAATCTGTAGCAACAGGAGCTGTCGCTCGAAAACGTCCTGGGACATCCGAGGGCGATCACTCGGTGGACGTTGGGCTCGAAACAGAGGGCGCTTGACGTGCGGTACGTATCGGCGACGGAAACGTTCATTGGCCTGTGCGTAGACGCTCATGACGGCGTGGGCCTCCTCGTCGGTGAGTAGCCGCGGGTCGCCTGCCACCAGATCGACGAGGTCGGGCGCGAGCTTGCGCAAGCTCTCGTAGAACGCGTGGTCGTGAGGTCCGTCGAAGAGATACTCCGCACCCTCGATCATGCGGCTCAGCATGGGACTCAAGCTGGGGTTCGCTTCGCCTGGGGCGGTGAGGCCTTCGGGATCCTGGCCGAGCGCGTCGCAGAAATCCAGAAACACGTCTCCTCCGACGAGTCGTTCCCGGTCATAGACGCGGACGGTGATTCGGTCGTCGCCGAACGCGGTGGACCAAGGCTCCAGCGTTGCGCCCCAATTGCCGCGTACACCTATGCTCTTGATCATCCACGCGAGCAGCGAGCCACCGAGCTTGATGTCCCATTGCTGCCAAGATGCCTCAAGGAAGTCGTCTTGTCTTCTAACGTACATCAGGATGCGAATATCGAAGCGCTCGGCTAGGTCGGCGAACAACTTCTCAAAGCCCATCGGATTCGATAGGTTCTCGGCGGATAGCACGATCGTGGAAGCCGCGTGGGCGTCTGCCGCCGCTTCGAGCAGGTCGCCGAGCCCCGGGATCGGGTTTGCCTGGCGGTCGCGCACGCTCGTCTCGAAGAAGCTCGCTTGCGTGCCGGTCACCTCGGATTCGGGGCGAAGGTCCGAAGTCGGCACGGCCACGCCCCGGGATGCCAACTCCCGCCAGTTGAGCCGCAAGGCCCTCTGGATCGCCGAACTGCCCCCCTTGGGGCAGCCGATGTGTATCAGCAGGGTTCGCTTTCCGTTCGGCTGCGGCATAGTGGCGGCATCCTCGCCCTCAGGTATCCTTCGGGTCAACGCGGCTGGCGGCACGATAGTCGGCGACGACTCGATCAATGTCGCCACACCCGCGTATCCTACCGCCGTCCAACCAAATGACGTGGTCGCACACGCGCTTGACCATGTTGATGTTGTGTGTGACGTAGACGATGGCCTTCTCTTGGGTGAAGCGGTCCAGCATGATTTGCCGCGATCGTTCCTGAAACTCCCGATCTCCCACGCTGAACACCTCGTCGAGGAGCAGCACGTCGGGATCGAGGCTGATGGCCGTGGAGAAGCAGAGCCTGCTTCGCATGCCGGAGGAGTAGGTGCTGACGCGCCGGTGGATCGCTTCGCCGAGCCCCGACATCTCGGTGACGGCCTCGACTCGAGAGGCTGCCTCCTTGCGTGAGAGCCCCATCAGCATGCCGTGCATGACGACGTTGTGGACCCCGGAGAGCTCGCCGTCGAAACCGGCGTTCAGGGACAGTAGCGCGGTGGACATGCCTTCCTGATCCACGACGCCGGCGTTCGGGTTCAGAACGCCCGCCAACACGCGTAACAACGTGGTCTTGCCCGCACCGTTTCGGCCGAGCACGCCGAGCTTGTCGCCCGGCTTGACCTCCAGCGACACGTCCGTCAGCGCGGGGACGGCGGGCGTCGGCGAGAACCAGCGGTACTCGGAGTAGACGACCGATACGTTCGACAGTCGCATTAGGAGACTATCCGGCGCGTGAGCGTGAGATCGAAACGCCCGTACGCCCACTGCATCAGGTAGAGCCAGACGACGCTCACGATCCCGATTCGCGCGGACGACCCGCCATCCGGCACGACTCCTTGGAGGAGGACCTCGCGATAGTCCTCGATCAGGATGGCCATCGGATTCAGACGCAGCACGTCTTGGTAGGCCGGCGGCATGTTGTCAATCATGAAGAAGATGCCCGAGCAGAACATCATCAGCGTCAGCCCGGAACGGACGATGAAGCGCACGTCCCGGATCCAGCAGCAGATTAGGGCGACCGCGGACGCCGTGGCGAGGATCAGCAGGAATTGCGTAACCACCAAGACGGGGAGGTACAACCACGCTGCCGAGACGCCGAACATCAGGCCCATGACGGCTAGGACGATGGCGAACACGAACCCATGCTTAAACGTGGCCGATACGACGGCGGTGAAGGGGAACAGCAGCTTCGGCAGGCGCATCTGGGAGACGATGCTCCTCGCCGACAGGAGACTATCGGTGGAGTTCGACACGCCGTTGTTGAACCAGAGCCAGGTCGTCACGCCGACGATAAGGAAGAACTGGAAGTTCTCCATCGGCGATCTGCGCAGGTACGTGAAGACGAAGAAGAAGACACCGGTCATCGCGATGGGCTCGAGGAACCACCAAAGCCACCCGAGGTACTGGCGCGACGCTTCGCCGATAAGGTTCAGGTAGGCGCGATAGAGGGCGTAGCGCCACAGGTGGGGCTGGAGTAGGAACATGGCGTGCGGAGTCTAGCAGTTCGGCCAGCCGTCGCGGCATCCTCGCAACCGCTCGGTCGCCTGCAAACGTCACGCGGCGGGCATCATGGCGCCTTGGCGTGCGTGACGCGGCGACGGGGCAGCCCTTGACGCGGCTTGGCGATTTCCGGACCGGACCGAACCGCTCCTTTGCGTGGCCCGAGGACCGGAACGATGAAGCGCGTCTTCGGACGGTTCCCTCGCATTGTGGGTGTGGCGCGCATTGCCGGGCTTCACGGGAGCGCCAAGGTGTGGGACTTGGACGGGTTGGCACGGTGGCGAGATTCCCGCGCGCCGCTTGGCAAGGTTCGAGCAGCCCGCGGGCTCACTCCACCCCGCGCAGCCGGAGGTGAGCGCGGCCAACCTGGGGATCTTCGAGTTCGAACTTCGCGAGACCCCGACCTTCGACCCGGTATGTACATTCGAAGCCCAGGCGTGCTGCCTTGGCAACGAATGCATGCAGATCGAGAAAGCGTCGATAGTGGTCGCCGAAGCGCTTGTGGCCGTGGGCGTCACCCTTGGTTCGGAACTCAAAATAGCAGCGGGTGCCGATTGGTAGCGTTTCGGCTAGCGTCCGGAGGACGACGTTTTCCTGCTCCTCTGCTATGGCGTGCAGGAAGAACCGGGAGTAAACGACTACTCTGCGGTCGAGGGCGTCCGCCTCCGCAACCACTTGCCGGATGACCTCGGTCGCCGCGTGGGGTGCCGTCAAATCGAGTGCCACGAATGCGGCTTTACGGATTCCCTCCGCTTCCGACGCACGCGAATTGCGTTCAATGGCGTTTTCGGCGGCATCCAAACCGAGGACGTGGTGGCCTTGCCTTGCGAAGTGCAACGTATCCCGCCCATTGCCGCATCCGAGGTCAAGCACCCAGTGCGGTTGGGTGAGTTCCAGTGCCACTGCGGCACCAAACGGCGAAGGCAGAGTGGTATGCGGTTGACGATAGAAATTCGTCCAGTGGCGGTCTCGATCATCCCCCATATTGAGCGGGGGCGGAGCATCTGGCGTCGGCCCCTCCACCGTGCTGCCAGGGGCCGACTCACCTAGTGTGGCCATCTCGATCTGCTCGGCATCGCTTAGCCGGACGGCTGCCATCTTTGCCGCAACATCGGGGCTTAGTCGCCACTGGAACATGGGGTCTGGGACGCGCCAGCCGGAGCCGTAGATGAACTCCAACACACTGTCCGGATCGTTTGGCACGAGGACATGGCGGCGCTTGAACAGCGTGTGCCGCAGCGGCAAGAAGCGCTCACGTCCCAAGTCGCCCCCAGCACTGTACATGTAGATGCGCTCGCCTTCCGTCCAGACCATGAAGACATCGAGCACGGTATTCGCGACCTGCCAGTGCAGATGGGCCTTGTTCGAGACGGAAACCGATTGGCCGTTACCGCGTAGACGAGCAACGACCGTTCGGAACTCGGCCATGGCGGCATCGAAACCGTCACTTTCCGCAAAGAACGCGACGTCGACATCGTCGTCATGCGGAATGAAGTCATCGCTCCGAATGCAGCCGAGCAGCGTTCCGTAGCAAAGGAATAGGTCTTTGGAGAAGATATCCCGGAAGATGTCGCCCGCCGTATTGAGCGCATGGAAGAAGATATCATCGATGTCTCGGCGACCGAGAGGAAGGAAGAGTTTCCCGGTCTTCGCGCTGATGGTGTAGCCGCTGGTGAGCAACTGACGGAGTTCGTCCATGTCGGGTTGGGACGGATTGTCGATGTGCGGATCGCAATGCGGGGCGACTCTGAGTGACTCGCCGGTCGTTGTCTCGACATCTACGCGGGCGCGATGGGCCAGCAGAGCGTACAATCGCTCCGAGAACGGAAATCGATAGCCAGATACACTCCGGCCGAAGCGGGCTCGAATGTCTTCGCGGGGAATGTCGGCGCGCACCTTGCCAACGAAAACGCCGCCGATCCGGACTTCGACCTCGACGGGTTGATCATTCTCGTCATCAATGCACCAACCTAACACGCCACCGGGTGCCACGCGTGCGACAACGCCTTTGATCGTCATGCTTGAGCTCGGAGGGGCTAGTCTAGGGGGCCGTGGCGGAAGGGGGCCTTCCCGTTGCGCCCCATGCACGTAGAGTACGCAGGAGCCGAGCGATCGTGTCCGGAAGTCGACGCGGGCCTCGACGGCAACGCGGAGAGGTCGGCCTCGGTCTGGGTAGGGGACATTGCGCCGGCTTCCGTGGATGCGTCTCGGAGCGATTGGGCATCATGACACACGCGGGGGGACTGCGGAAGCGGGAAGCGGGCCGGCATTGGCATCCTTCGTGCTGGCCTCTTCCGACGTGACTTGGCTAGCGATCTGGCGGATCAGCGGCGGGCGACGTTTTGGCGGTTCAACCTCGTCTGGCCGGTTGGTGTGACGAAATGCAGGGATGAAGCGCGTTTGGAACTCCTACGTCCGAGAGCAGGGCTTTGACCGCCGACGGGATTTGGGCTGCGCCGGCGAGACGCTCTGTGAAGGCTCGTCGAGCCGGGACGCACGGCAGGGCTGCCGGCGTGGACTTTGCGCACGGGACTCCGGGCGATCTCGCAATCATTGAACCGGCAATGGACGGGCTGCACCGCTCGTCGGTCGACCGCACCCCGCCTTGGTGCTTCAAACGCGAACCGCACGTAACCGGGCCGCCAGAAGGTGACGAAGTAGCTCGCCATGTGCACATGCCAGCCTAGGAGCACAAGTAGCAGCCATCGCTCCCTGCCGCGCAGGAGGGCGAGCGCACCCCGTGCTGCCAGCAACAGGAACGCGACCGCCAGCGGCCCGCCGAGCGCACTGCCGACCTTGGCCGGCAGGTCGGCGAAGGAACGGGCGAGGCGCTCGGCGAACGCCGCGGGGTTCCGCGCGATCGCCCTGATCACGGAGCCATCGTTGTCCGCGCGCGTGCCGAACAGGGCACGGGCGTCGTCATAGCCCGCCGCCATGGTGTCTTGGCCCGAGTGCGCGTACCGCTCGCGAAAAACGACACCATGCCCTTGCTCGAACGCTTGGTACGTCCGTGACTCGACACCCGTGCGCCAGACTCCGGTCTCAGTGCCGTACAGTGCCAGGTAGCCGCCCACGATCAGGAGACCCGGCAGCAGCGACGCCGCAAGCAGCTTCGGCCAACCGGGAGGCCGCAGGCTCCTAACCTCCCACGCGACCGTCGCCAAGACCATGACGACGAACGACGCGAGCAGGACGAGCCCGTCGGGCCGCGTCAGGGCCGCCAAGCCGACAAACGCGGAACCCCATGCGAGGTGCCGTGGCGAGCGATCGGACAGCCAAGCAAGCAGTTGGGACAGGCCCAGGGCCGACATGGCGATGAAGAGAAGGTCACTTGAGTTCCAATCGGCGAAGAAGGACGTGGCCACGGGCCATGTCAGCCCGATGACCAGCGCTGCGTGCGCTGCGGGCCTGCTCGAGAGCCTTCTCGCACAGAGGTACATGCCGACGCAGAACGCGGCGTATGTCGCCAACCTGCCCCCCGCCGCAGTCCACACGAACCAGTTGGGCGACTCCTGAACGACCAGGTACGCGAGGCCATGCACGAACGAGATGAGCGGGCCCCAGGCCAACGACCGCAGCGTTCCCTCGTCCACCAGCCACTGGCCGGATCGGATGTAGGCGGCATCGTCGTAGTGGCCGATCTGGTCGAACGTGGGGGCGAGGAGGTCCAGGAGCCAGACTGCGGTCGCGAGGCTGAGGACGATGGCGGTGTTGCGGTCGGTGTGGGTGCCCCACGCCGTCCAAAGCCTGTGCCACGTTGCGGGGGGCCGCGCTCTGGCATTGGATCGGTTGTCATGTCCGATGCTCATCGTTGCGCTCCCATCCCGCCGCCTCGACTCGGAGGGGCAGTCAAACGGTCAACCGTCTGGAGATGCCCTCCCGCATCGAGCGTACGACGCGTGTGTGAGCGGACGCCAGCGTACGGTGTGTAAACGACGGTGCGCGACGCCACACGATCTTCATGGCCGCGTCGGCCACGGCGTCCGCCTCAACGGTTGGTCATGACGGCAGTCCATCCCGTGCGTCATGCGAGTACGCACACTATCCCGGCTTGACGGTCACCAAGGAAACTCGGTTGGTGACCAGGCACGTGTGGCGAGTGCTCGGGGGCCGATCACAGCCGCTTCGGGATGGCGGAAAACGCGGTGTTGCCGATGCGCTCAAGGGGGCTAGTCGAGGCGTTTCGCGCGGCAGTTGTAGAGGTCGTCGTTTTCGATGATGGACAGCTTCTCCGGTTCCTCCCCTGAAACCGCGTCGAGGTTCTTGGTGAAGAGTAACCCGGGGAGGTGGAGCATGAGCAATCCGTCGCCGTCCCTGCCGGTGGACGTGGCATCGATGATGGTGTGGCCGTACATTCGGCGCATGCCAGCCGAATGGTTGTTGTAGGAGTCGACCGTCAAGATCTCGGTGATCCAGGTGAAATGAGGGAGGTGTAGTTCGAGCAAAGCATCCTTGAGGTCATCGCTGGCGGTGCTGGCGGCAATGTGGCGGCGGTAGCCGCGGGCAGACGTGAGATACGTTCGCAGAATGATGCGATTGACTCGGCGCGCGTCCTCGAGTTCGTTGAGAAGCCGCTCGTTGACTGGGAATTCGAGCTCGAGGAGATGTTGGCGGATGAGCGGGAGCTTGGCGAAGGCGTCCCGGAGCCGGTCGCGGGTCGAGACCTCGGCGGCTGCCGCGGTGGAGAACACCCTGGGCGACATGAGGGCCACGGCGAAGGTTGCGTGGACCGCGCTCAACTCAAGCGTGGTGCCAGAGGCGGTTCGGCGCGTGATCGTGTCTTCGCTGAAGGGGTGCGGTGTGGTGGCCGGATCCTTGACCGGTAGTGACATGTAGGGACCGCCTTGGTCGTCGTGGACGACGAAGGCGGGCACGTAGTCGATTGCGGCACCGATGGGACCGGACTGGGTTGCGAAGATGCGACCGATCACCGTGACGGCGTGGCCAACGTCGGTGCCGATGCCGAGGCCGAGGATCACGGGAATGCCGGACTCGACGTACGGCAGGATTGCCGCTCCGATGTACTCGGAGTCCCCTTTTTGATCACAGCTTGATGGCGGGTGGCGGAAGCAGAGCGGTTGGTAGCCGGCTTCGCTGATGGCCCGGAGCATACGCTCGGTGGCGAGAAAATCAGATCCCGCGGGCAGCGAAGTGGCTTCGTCCGGTGCTGTCGGGGTGGCGAGCCTGGTGATGTCCGCGACTGAGACCCAGTTGTAGCCATGTCGGGCGTGCATGTGGCGCATGCCGGCCCAGATCGCGACTTGTGCGCACGCCCCGACGCGGGCGTCCTGCTGGAGATAGGCAGCCCCCGGGACCTTGAGGTCTATTCCGAGGAGGTTGGCCTCGAACGTCGCACGGCAGGTGACGCTGGCCTCCATGTTCGACCGACCGCGCAGATCGGCGCGCAGGACGGTCCTTCCGATCGGTGCCGTGGGCAAAGGGCGAATGACGCAGAAGCCGCAGTAGCTTGTGGCAGCGAGGTTGCGGAGCTGATTGATCGCTTCGGTGGATCGGGCTTCGCCTAGCTCTGGCGAGATGTCGTTTGAGAAGAAGTGGGCGCGTTGGCAATGGCGTGCGTGGGTCCGGAACGTACGCGCGTAGAAATGCAGGTAGTCGGCCGAGTAGTCGCGGTCGATGTAGCGGTCCTCAAGGACGTAGGACCGCGCGCCGAGGATGCGTAGATGACGGATGGTGCTGGCGACGGCCATCGGGTGGCCGTCGCCTAGCAGATGTTCGAGTGCATTCCAGTCGTCGGTCGTCTGTAGCGATCCGACCGAATATGTGATGCGCATCTAGGATGTAGGGAGTCGGAGAAGGAGCGTGGAAAGAGTGTTGGGCGTCTTCTAACGCAGGGAGAACCTCTGGGCTTCCTGCGCGGCCTTGATCGTCTCGTCGTGGATGCGGTCCATCTCCTCGAGCGCCTCCTCACTGATAGTGAGAGTGACGCCGACGTCTTTCGCGGGGATCGTGGGCCGACTCGAGGTGCGGTCGACGACTTGCAACGTGCGTGGGGAGGTCCGGGCAGGTTGGTCTTTCTCGGCCATTGTTGAAGTTCCTCGGGTTCGTCTATTCGGCTTTGGGGGCACCGGCGCTAACGTGCGGGCGTCGTAAGGCGGGCCGGGGGCTGTCTGAAACCTGTAGGTGGGCGTCGGTGCGACGGTCGGTTGAGGCGGTCTGCAGCACGGACGGACGCGGTTGCGCGCTGGACGGGCCTGGCGCGACTCAGGCACGAAGCATGCGTTCAGGGGCGCCGAAGCGCCATCGGCGGCTAACGGCGATATCGGCGCCGGCGCCGGGGGTCCGGGTGGCTGGATGGCCGTGGTGAGCTACCCGCACGTAGCACGACGGTCGGTATGCGTGGAACAAGCGCGGGGGCATGGAAAACAGGCAGGAACGGTGCTCGTCACAACGACGATGGTGCCCAGCGAGCGGCAGTTGGATCGGATCGGACAAGGTGACTGTAGCCGACCATCGTCGTCGCGCCTGTAAAACCCGCCGGAACAATAGCATATCGTGTGACGGCGGTGAAGGGACGCTGCCAGTCAGCAGCAGTTCTCATTTTGGCCCGACTTGGCAACGGAGTCGGGGATTCCGTCCGCGAACGGGTTGACAACATAGGACGGCGCCCCTATGGTGCGGGCCATGGGCAACCCATGGTTCGGATCGAAGGCGACGTCGGGGCTGTGGCAGGCGCTGGTGGCGCTGATGCCGCCGCACGCGGTGTACATCGAAACGCACCTGGGCGGCGGCGCGGTGATGAAGCGCAAGCCGGGGGCGCTGCGCAACATCGGCATCGACCTGGACGCGCGGGCGCTGGAGTCGTTCGAATGCGGCCATCCGGTGGAGCTGGTGCACGCGGACTGCCACGCGTGGCTGGCCGGGTTCCCGTTCGACGGTTCGGAACTGGTGTACAGCGACCCGCCGTACCTGCGCGGCGCGCGCAAGTCCGGGCGCCGCTACCGGCACGACTACGAGGACGCGGACCACGCGGCGCTGCTGGAACTGCTGAAGGGCCTGCCGTGCGCGGTGATGGTGTCGGGATACCCGTCGGCGCTGTACGACGAGCTGCTGGGCGGCTGGCGCAGCGCGGCGCTGCAGGTGATGAACCACGCGGGGGTGGTCACCGAGAAGGTGTGGTTCAACTTCGCGCCGGACCGCGTGCACTGGGCGTCGCGCGCGGGACGGAACTTCACGCACCGGCAGACGGTCAAGCGCAAGGCGCATGGCTGGGGCCGGCGCTACGCGGCGATGCCAGCGGCGGAGCGCCTGGCGGTGCTGGCGGCGATCATGGCGGTGGAGGCCGGCGCCGCGCCGTGAGGTTCCTCGCGCGCCATCTCGACCGGCTGCGGACATGCTTCGCCGGGCTGCCGGACCCGCGCCGCGGACGCAACCGCCGCTACGCCATGGCGGACGTTGGCATGGCCGCGCTGTCGGTGTTCCTGATGCAGTCGCCGTCGTTCCTGGCGCACCAGCGCGCGCTCGCCGCGGGCGGTCGCCGCTCCAACGCGCACACCCTGTTCGGCCTCGACCGCATCCCCTGCGACAACCACGTCCGGCAACTGCTCGACGGCGTGCCGCCGGAGCACTTCGACGACCGGTTCCACGACCTCGTCGAGGACCTCGACGCGCGCGGCGCGCTCGAACCGATGCGCCGCCTCGACGGCCGCGCGCTCGTCGCCATCGACGGCACGGAGTTCTTCCGCTCGCGCAACATCCACTGCGACAACTGCTCGACCCGCAGGCGCGGCGACGGCGGCACCGAGTACTTCCACCAGATGGTCGCCGCCACCGTCGTGGCGCCCGGCCGGGCGCAGTCGCTGCCGCTGCCCCCCGAGTTCGTCGCGCCGCAGGACGGCGCGGCCAAGCAGGACTGCGAGCGCCAGGCGGTCAAGCGCTGGCTGCGGTCCCACGGCGACCGCTGCGCCGCACTGCGCCCGGTCTATCTCGGCGACGACCTGTACGCCTGCCAGCCCGTCTGCCGGGCCATGCTCGACGCCGGCGGCGACTTCCTGCTGACCGCCAAGCCGGCCAGCCACAAGACCCTGTACGAGTACCTCGACGGCATCGACATCCCCGTGCGCCGCCGCACGACGGGCCGCGGCGCGCAACGGCGCACCCACCGCTACCGCTGGATGACGGACCTGCCCATCCGCGACGGCGACGACGCCCTGCGCGTCAACTGGCTGGAGGTCACCAGCGCGCGGCCCGGCGGCAAGGTCACCTACCGCGGAACCTTCGTCACCAGCCTGCCCGTGGACCGCGACAACGTCGCCGAACTCGCCGACTGCGCCCGCGCCCGCTGGAAGATCGAGAACGAGACCTTCAACGTCCTCAAGCAGCACGGCTACCACCTCGAACACAACTTCGGGCACGGCAAGGACACCCTCGCCGCCGTGCTCGTCGTTCTCAACCTGCTCGCCTTCGCCCTGCACACCGCGTGCGAAGTCGCCGAGTCCACTTGGCGACGGGCCCGCGAGCGCCTCGGCACCCGCGCCCGCCTGTTCGAGCACCTGCGCACCGTCACCGAATACCAGGTGTTCCCCGACTGGAACGCGCTGATCGGCCTGCTCGCCACGGGCGGGCCCGCCGCCCAGCCTCCCTGACGCACAGACCACGCCGCCAGCCGCCAAATCCACGAACCTCGGACAGTCCCGAAACCCAATGCCTCAATCGTCAAAATGAGAACTGCTGGCCAGTCAGCCAGTCAGGCGGGTCGCGCTGCGCCACACGGGCAGCCTTGTGGCTGATGACGTGGAGCAGCCGGTCAGGAACCCGGCAAGCGGCTGCGTGACTGCGTCAACGAAGCGGGGCTGGAGACGGGGGCGGTCGCCCGTGCCCGGTCGACGTAGGTGGCCGACCTGCTACATCAGGATGCGGCAGTCACCGACGAGGCCGATTCTGGCCGGAAGTCGGCCGAACTCCGTGCGGTCTCCGTGCCGAAAGGCGAGGAGAGTTCCCCGAAATCGCGTTCGCGGCGGGAACTGGTCGACCAGGGCACTCTCTGCGGCGGGTCCCAGGGCCGGATGCCGCGATCCCAGCCTTTGCGGGCCGTTGGCGTCGCCGGCGGAGGGCGGGGACTCGCGGACCAGGGCGTTGTCGTCGAGCTGGTGCGCCTCTTGGCGGACACGGCGGCAAGCCATCGCTGGCGGCACATGGAGGTGCGGCTTCACGTATCCGGGAACCAGATTCGTTCGCCGGTGATGGCTTCTACAGCCTCGCGAAACGACGCTAGCCGGTCCTCCGGGAGTTTCCACCAAAGCCCCCCCGCTGGTCGTTTCATCGGCGTGAAGCCGTGTTCGCGGAGGATCGTCTCCCGTCCGGGTGCGTCATAGACGACCAGATGGTGATCACCGACGTTCCACCGGCCGATCCGCTCACCGTCGTAGTCAATACGAATGCCCTGACCGCTTGCGCTCACCGCGTAGGACATCCAGGCACACTCCGCCGACCGTTCTGCGGAGCGACCGTACCACGGAGACACACTCTCTACGAGGGGTCGCCCACCGTCCTCGCACCGCCTCCGACGATCACAGGGGTGGTACCGTGCGCGTTGGCGCACACGATTCCGAGAGATGTCGCAATCATCGGCGGGGCGATCACGACTTCCTGGGTGGTCCATGCTCTTCTAGCTTGGCCCGATGGACCAAGACGCCGCCTGGAAGCGCCTCCTCGGCCGGCCCGTCGCCGTGCGGCACCTGCTGCACGGCTTCGAGGGCGAGGTCGCCGAGCTGTTGGATCTCGACACGCTGAGCCCGCTGCCGGCGAGTTGGGTCGCGCCCGACGGCGAGCAGCGCCACGGCGACGTCGCGTGGCGCGCGCCGTACGCGGACGGATCGGGGCGCTCGCTGGTGCTGCTGATCGAACACCAGTCCACCGTACACCCGGACATGGCGGTCCGGGTGCTCCGCTACGAGCTCTTCGCCTACGACGCCCTGCGGCGGCAGGATGTGCCGGACCGGGACGGCGAACTGCGCCTCCTTTCGGTGGTGGTCCACTCGGGGATGAAGGTCTGGAACGCGGCGGGCGCGGTGACGCGCGTGGTGGTGGAGGGCGACGGCACTGCCGTGCGCACCCTGCGCCCCTACCTGTTGCTTGACACCCGGCGCGGCGCGCAAGACGATCTCGCCACGGAGAACGTCGTGGCGGCGGCCTTGTGGTTGTCCGGCGCATCCTCGCCGGTGGACGCCGGGACGCGCTTGGGGAGGTTGGTGCGCGCGTGGTCCTCGCGCGGGGACGCGGAGTCGGCGGGTGCGGTATTGGATTGGCTGTGGATACTGTGGCCGCGGCTGTTCCCGGACACGGACGCGGCGGCGCTGGCGGCTTGGCGGCGTGCGTTGTTGCACGAGGAGGAGGGCATGAACACGCTTGCGGAACGGGTGAGGGAGTGGGAGGCGGCCCTCCTGGAACGGGGGCTTGAGCGGGGGATCGAACGAGGACTTGAGCGGGGGATCGAACAGGGCATTGAACGGGGGATCGAACAGGGCATTGAACGCCAGCGCGCGATGTTGGGCCGGCTCGCGGAGCGCAAGTTCGGCCCGACGACCTCGCGCGAACTCGCCGGTCGCATTGCGGACGTGGCCGATGCGGAGCGCCTTGAGGCGGTGGGCGACTGGATCATCGACTGCGACACGGGGCCTGCCCTGCTCGAACGCGTTGGGCAAGTCGAGTAGGGGTCTGCAGATAGCCGCCCACGATCAGGAGACCCGGCAGAAGCGACGCCGCGAGCAGCTTCCGCCAACTGGCAGGCCGCAGGCTCCGAACCTCCCACGCGATGGTCGCCAAAACCATGACGACGAACGACGCGAGCAGGACGAGCCCGTCGGGCCGCGTCAGGGCCGCCAAGCCGACAAACGCGGACCCCCATGCGAGGTGCCGTGGCGAGCGATCGGACAGCCAAGCGAGCAGTTGGGACAGGCCCAGGGCCGACATGGCGACGAAGAGAAGGTCACTTGAGTTCCAGGCGGCGAAGAAGGACGTGGCCACGGGCCATGTCAGCCCGATGACCAGCGCTGCGTGCGCTGCGGGCCTGCTCGAGAGCGTTCTCGCACAGAGGTACATGCCGACGCAGAACGCGGCGTATGTCGCCAACCTGCCCCCCGCCGCAGTCCACACGAACCAGTTGGGCGACTCCTGAACGACCAGGTACGCGAGGCCATGCACGAACGAGATGAGCGGGCCCCAGGCCAACGACCGCAGCGTTCCCTCGTCCAGCAGCCACTGGCCGGACCGAATGTAGGCGGCATCGTCGTAGTGGCTGATCTGGTCGAGCGTTGGGACGAGGAGATCCAGCAGCCAGACAGCGGTGGCGAGGCTGAGGACGATGGCGGTGTTGCGGTCGGCATGGGCGTTCCATGCCGTCGCGAGCGTGTGCCACGTTGCGGTGGTCCGCGCTCTGGCATCGGATCGGTTGTCGTGCCCGATGCTCATCGTTGTGCTCCCATCCCGCCGCCTCGAGCAGTCGTCAAACGGTCTTCAGCGTTGGATCAAGGCGCCCGTGGCTCGTTGCGAGCAGGCGGAAGTTGTCTACTTGCGTGGGGTCGACCTGCTCGTTGGTTGGCTCGATCAAGTTCCGCTCGTCGCGTCGCCGCCACGTCTGCGGGACTGTGCTTTCCGCTGAGCTGGCAGGCTGCGAAGGACGCCTCAGCATCGAGGATGGAAGCTGTTGAAACTCATGAACTCATGGGCCGGGCATGGCCCGAGGACAGGAAGGACCGCGTTATGGGATTGGCGGATGCGGCGGTCAGCGATTCGCATCGCTCCCGCAACGATGCTTCCGCCACGTCGGACAAGCGTGAGCGAATCGTTCGGGAGAGGTTCGGGAAGGCACCTTGGACGCGAGCCGCCCAAGCGGACAGGGCTGCCCCGAGACGATCCGATGGTCGCATGGTCGCGAGAGCCAGATTGATGACCGTTTCGGCGGGGGAGGCATCGAACGACGGTCCCAAGCTCCACGAAGGAATCGCTTCACGGCGGCAAAGAACCGGTGGGCTGGGTAGACGGAGCGCGGCCATGATGCGCGACCAGTCTTCGTCGCGAATCATGTTCATGTTAGAGGAGTGCAACGCGTCCAGTCCGCACATGACGGAGGTCTTCGCTAGGTGAATGTCCTCCGGATCAGTCCGGTACTCGCGCCAAAGCGTCTCCAGAATCTCGTCGTTCTCTTCGGTTGCAAGGGTGGGGAGATAGTCATCCGTCGAACAGTCCCGCCACAGACCGGCGTCCCGATAGTGCGCTTTCCAACGCTCGATGTCGGTCAGCGCCTGTTCGAGCCGCGTCGAGGCCGAAACGTGCCGTGACCTCGCCAAGATTTGGCGACTGGCGACGATCTCTTCAAGCCGCGTTTCCTCCGTGCCCACCATACGGAATTCGCCGGCCTCCGCGAGGTGACCGATGAACACTCTTGTGCTGTAGGGCGCGATCAAGCCCGCGTCGATGACGGCTTCGCGCATCGGCGGTCAGGGCGAGTCGTAGGCGCTCTTGGGCAGGAACCCTTCGGCTTCCAGCCTAGCGCGAACAACCGATTCCATCCGCTTCGCGTCCCCGTTCCCCTCGGATTCACGAATCATCCGATTCCAGAAGTCATCTGCCTCCATGAATGCCCGGGTCACAGGGGCGTGTAGGGCGAAGGTGAGCGCGGACTCGCGAAGGGACGGATCTTCCATGGCCACGGAAGGAGCGTGGGATGGTGCCCCGAAATCCGCGCTGTCGATATCCGCCTCGCCCTTACCGCGAACGGCGGGCACGGCTCGGTGGACCATGCTGAGAGCGGATACCGGATGTCCCGATCGCTCCTCACGTTGGCCCTTTCGTTTCGTATCCGACATGTGGCTCACATATTAGGCCTTCAGTCCGCGCATGATAGTACGCGCCGGCGAGGGTCACGGCGAGCGCGCGAACGGCGTGTTCGTCACGATGGTGGCGATGGTTGCGTGTCGAGACGCCGCGAGAAGGCCGGGGCGCCCGTCGTTGCGGGAGGCCGGCCGCTTTCGGGCACATGCTCGGGCAATCCCGCCCCGCCGTGGGGCTCTTTCGCTAGGGACGTAGGCCTTGGCGCACGCGATTCAGGGTGATATCTCCGCCATTGACGGGACGATGACGACTTCCCGGGCCGCCGATGCTCCTCTACGTTGGCCCAATGGACCAAGACGCCGCCTGGAAGCGCCTCCTCGGCCGGCCCGTCGCCGTGCGGCACCTGCTGCACGGCTTCGAGGGCGAGGTCGCCGAGCTGTTGGATCTCGACACGCTGAGCCCGCTGCCGGCGAGTTGGGTCGCGCCCGACGGCGAGCAGCGCCACGGCGACGTCGCGTGGCGCGCGCCGTACGCGGACGGATCGGGGCGCTCGCTGGTGCTGCTGATCGAACACCAGTCCACCGTGCACCCGGACATGGCGGTCCGGGTGCTCCGCTACGAGCTCTTCGCCTACGACGCCCTGCGGCGGCAGGGCGTGCCCGACCGGGACGGCGAACTGCGCCTCCTGTCGGTGGTGGTCCACTCGGGGATGGAGGTCTGGAACGCGGCGGGCGCGGTGACGCGCGTGGTGGTGGAGGGCGACGGCACTGCCGTGCGCACGCTGCGCCCCTACCTGTTGCTTGACACCCGGCGCGGCGCGCAAGACGATCTCGCCACGGAGAACGTCGTGGCGGCGGCCTTGTGGTTGTCCGGCGCGTCCTCGCCGGTGGACGCCGGGACGCGCTTGGGGAGGTTGGTGCGCGCGTGGTCCTCGCGCGGGGACGCGGAGTCGGCGGGTGCGGTATTGGATTGGCTGTGGATACTGTGGCCGCGGCTGTTCCCGGACACGGACGCGGCGGCGCTGGCGGCTTGGCGGCGTGCGTTGTTGCACGAGGAGGAGGGCATGAACACGCTTGCGGAACGGGTGAGGGAGTGGGAGGCGGACTTCCTGGAACGGGGGCTTGAACGGGGGATCGAACAGGGCATTGAACGCCAGCGCGCGATGTTGGGCCGGCTCGCGGAGCGCAAGTTCGGCCGCGTGACCTCGCGCGAACTCGCCGGTCGCATTGCGGGCGTGGCCGATGCGGAGCGCCTTGAGGCGGTGGGGGACTGGATCATCGACTGCGACACGGGGGTCGCCCTGCTCGAACACGTTGGGCAAATCGAGTAGGGGTCTGCGGAAACGGGCGTGGGGCGAATATGGCGAGGTGAGGAAGGTAGCAGCCGGTTCAGGCGCGACGGCAGATAACGATACCGCCTCGGGTCATCCCGGATCTCGGCCCCGACCGTCCTTGAACTCGATCCGCCCCTCCCACAATCGGCGGTCGCCCGGCACATACTGTCCGGTCGTGTCCACCGGCCTCACGAACGGTCCGTGCGTTGACATACTGGAGGCACAGGCCTACGGTGTTCCCTGGGCCAACGGTGCAGCCCTGGCGGAGAGATACTCGGGCCCCGTACGGCGAGTTGAACGCCGTTCGATTTTGGTTTGAGACATAGTGATCACGGCTCATTGAGAGCAAAGAGCCCATGCGACAAAGTCCCTTGACCGGCACAGAGAACGATCAGGCTACTCGAGAGGTGGCGGATTTCGCCACAACCGCCAAATCCCTGGCAAAGAACCCCTTGGGTATCGTCGCCCTTTTCATTGTGCTTGTGTACATGATGGCATCAGTCGCACTCATCGCTGCTGGTGACCATAAATCCATAATCGTCTGGTTCCTGGTCCTGTTCCCTGTCCTAGTGCTATTTGTTTTCGCGTGGCTAGTCGTACGACACCACGACAAGCTCTATGCGCCGGAGGACTATCGGGACGAGCAGAACTATATGCGCGTTGTGGCGAATCTCTGGGCTGCGGACAAGAAACTTAAGATACCTATCTCGGGCCTGATCTCCTCGGCCGGCCCTCGCAACACGGGCGGGGGTTTTCGTCACGCGACCAATCCGGTCCGTTCCAGAATACTCTGGGTAGACGACAAACCGGAAAACAACCAGCATGAGCGCGACGCGTTTGAGGCGGTGGGCCTTCAGGTCTCCTTGGCGCTGTCCACAAGCGAAGCCTTGGAGCGACTCGCTCAAGGACCACTATGTTGCCATCATCTCGGATATGGGCCGACAAGAGGGCCCCCGTGAAGGATATGTTCTATTGGATACGCTACGAAGGCAAGGCAACGACATCCCGCTTTACTTCTATTCGTCGTCCAACGCGCCGGAACACAAACAGGAGACGCTCGAGCACGGCGGACAAGGCTGCACCAACGATGCTGTTGAATTGTTTCGGATGGTACTGGGGCTCTAACGGGTTCCCGCGACTGACACGGCGGCGCGGGTGCTCTTCGCGGAAGCTCGCGGACTTACCGCCCGAAGCGGTAGCCGTCATAAGGCACGACGCGGGACCATCGCGCTGAAGTCTAGTGTAGTGTCCCGAATAAAATGGTGTTTATCTGCTTGAGTTGAGGTATCCTTGCCGCGTTGTGGATTCGAGGGCGACACGATGCGGGTGGCGGCCAGGATCGAGCTGTCCAGGGCGGAGCGGGGCAGGCTTGCGACGTGGGTGTCGTCGCGCAGCACGCCCGTGCGGCTGCGGGAGCGCGCGCGCATCGTGTTGATGGCCTCCGAGGGGATGACCAACAAGGACATCGCGGCGGAGCTGGGCACCGACGCGAACAAGGTCGGTCGATGGCGAAGCCGCGTGGCCCGGGAGGGGCTGTCGAGCATCGAGAAGGAACGCCCGCGCGGGGCGAACCACGGTGGCAGGGACAGCGCGGCGCAGGCGGTGCTGCGCGCCAGGATCCTCGAGGCGACCACGCAGACGACGCCGGTCGACGCCACGCACTGGTCGTGCCGCTCGCTGGCGCGGCATCTTGGAACGACGCACAGCTTCGTGAACCGGGTGTGGCGCGCGCACGGCCTCAAGCCGCACCTGATCCGCACCTTCAAGGTCAGCAACGACCCGCGCTTCGAGGAGAAGCTGCGCGACGTGGTCGGGTTGTACCTCGACCCGCCGCGCAACGCGGTGGTGTTCAGCTTCGACGAGAAGAGCCAGATCCAGGCGCTGGACCGCACGCAGCCGGGGCTGCCGATCAAGAAGGGCCGCGGCGGGACGATGACGCACGACTACAAGCGCCACGGCACCACGACGCTGTTCGCGGCGCTGAACGTCGCCACCGGGGAGGTGATCGGCAGGACGTACCGCAGGCACCGCCACCAGGAGGTGTTGCGGTTCCTGCGGGAGGTCGAGAAGACGGTGCCCAGGGACCAGGAGATTCATCTGGTCCTGGACAACTACGCGACGCACAAGCACGAGAAGGTGCTCGCCTGGATCGAGCGCGGGAAGCGCGTCTTCCTGCACTTCACGCCGACCAGCGCCTCATGGGCCAACCTCGTGGAGCGGTTCTTCGCGGTGCTGACGGACAAGCAAATCCGGCGCGGCGTGTTCACTTCGGTGCCGCACCTCGAGAGGTGCCTTCGCGAATACCTGGCCAACTACAACGAGGATCCGCGCCCGTTCGTCTGGACCAAATCGGTCGGGGAGATCATCCAGAAGGTCGGCCGCGCGCGGGACGCGCTATCCAATGCATAATCATCTTTTTGTTAGAGACACTACACTAGGTATCGGGACGTGCTCGGCGATTCTCGAGAGTGGATTCGACGGCAAGGGGCATTTGACTCGACGTGATGAACGCCCGTGCGCTTTGGTGCACCCGATCCTCCGCGATCTTGCGCATTCGTGACAAGCGCAAGTTGCGCACTCCATGTTGCCGGTATCGTCCCCGTTGGCAAGGCCAACGGGGAGGTAACGGCGGGGGATGCGCGGCTGGGAGACACCACGGCTCGAAGCCATGAACGCCCGCGCGCTTTTGCGCACGCGATTTCTGGGCGATTTCGCAACCGTGGACGGGACGATGACGACTTTCTGGGCCGCCGACGCTTCCTTAGCATGGGCCAATGGACAAAACGGGTGGAAGCCTCTCTTCGGACGACCCGTCGTCGTGCGGGACCTGCTGCGGGGCTTCGCTGCGCAGTTGGTCGAGCTGTTCGATCTCCGACACCCCGCGGCTCTGCTGGCGAACTGGGTCGTGCCCGACGGCGAACAGTACCAGGGCGACGTCGCGTGGCCCGTATCGTACGCGGACGGTTGGGGGCACTCGATGGTCCTGCTGTTCGAACTCCAGTGCATGGTGGACGACGAGATGGCGGTCGGGATGCTGCGGTACGAAACGCTGGCCCGTGACGCCCTGCGGCGCCAAGGGGAGCTCGAAGCCGACGGTGAGCTGCGGCCGCTGTCGGCGCTCCACGTCGGGACGGACGCTGGGATGCCGGCACTGCGTCCGCACGGCGCGTCGACAGGGTGGCGCGGCTCTATCGGCGCTGGCCTACCGCCATGGGGTTCGCGGGTTTACGATAGGAGCAGATTCCGTAATCGCAGCGGACTCGGTTGGCAGAGGATCGCCTGCCAAGTGGTGTCGAAATCACCGGGCTTCGGGAGGCGTGCTTTAGGGCGTTCTAAAGGACTGGAAGACGTGCGCCCGCCGGGCGCGGGAGATATCGACGAATGACGGGCCATAGCTATGGGCTGAGCGTCAAGGATTTCGGCCCGATTGGGACGGCGGAGGTCGATGTGCGGCCGCTGACCGTGTTTGTGGGGCCGAGCAACACCGGGAAGTCGTTCTTGGCCGAGGCGCTCTATGCGTTGCACCGGTCCGTAGGAGCTGGCCGCGGTCCGGCTATGGTCGGGTTCGGACGCTCGATGGCTCTTGAACGCCGGACAGTGCCCGCGGCGATACGCCGAGAAGTTGTCCGCTGGGCCAAGATGGTGGAATCATCGGAACGTAATCAAGACGAGTTGTTGGAATGGCCGGCGGGGGTTAGGGAATACGTTGAGAAGGAACTGCGGGAGCGGCTCCGTGGAGAGGTCCCCAAGGAGATAGCCCGATGCTTCGGCGTAGAAGATGCCGCCGAGCTGAGCCGGCGTGGGGGCAATGCCGCGTCGATAGCCGTCAGCGCGGGCGAGCTAGGGAGCCTGGAGGTGGCCTTGTCGCCCAACGAGGCGACGGTCTGGCTGGGCGCTTTGGCCAAAGGGTTCCCTAGAAGCACGCTTCGCGCCTGTGTGTGGGATGCGACCTTCGGGCATGAGCAGGAGGACGGCAAACCTGAGTGGACGCTAGATGAGGTTGGGCTTATTGATGAGATTTGCGAAGCGACGCTAAGGTTGATGTCGCCGCTTGCTCGTCGGGCGTACTATCTCTTGGCGGACAGGACTGGCGTCATGGACAGCCATCAGGTGATCGTCAGCACGTTGTTGCAGAACGCCGCGTTGGCGGGGGTGAGGCCGACGGCTCCGGTGCCGCTGCTATCGGGCGTTATGGCCGACTTCATCGACGTTTTGGTCACACGTATCAGTCGACTGGAGAAACGCGGCCGTCGCAGGAAAAGTGCCGTGTTGGCGCGCGGAGTGGAAGGGCTGTTGGATGGTTCGATCCGGGTGGATGTAGGGACAACAGGGTATCCGACGTTCGCGTATCGTCCGCAGGGGTGGAGGGAGGATTTGCCCCTTGGGCAGGCCTCCTCCATGGTGTCGGAGTTGGCACCGATCGTGTTGTATCTGCGGCACGTCGTGATGGCGAAAGACCTACTCATAATCGAGGAGCCCGAGGCACACTTGCACCCGGCGAAGCAGGCGGACTTGGCCCGAGCGCTAGCAGCCATCGTGCCAGCCGGCGTGCGCATCGTTCTGACGACGCACAGCGACTGGCTGCTTGAGCAACTCGCGAACCTCGTTCAGCGATCCGCCTTGTCGGAGGAACAACAGGACGCCGGAGGGAGTCTGCAACCGGAGGACGTAGGTGCATGGCTCTTTCGGCCGAGCAAGGCAGGTTCCACCGTCGAGGAGTTACGGATCGATCAGGAGACGGGGTTGTATCCCGCCGAGTACGACAGGGTAAGCGAGGCGCTGTACAACGAGAGTGCAGAGCTCTTCAACGCTAGGCAAGGGGGCGGTGGATGAGCGTCGTGGACACCGTGAAGCGGGTGGTTCCGGAGTCCTGTCAGAAGCAACGATGCAGCAAGGACAGGTGCTCGGTGTTGCTAGCCGGAGTACCCCAGCCTCGGGTGGTCGTGGACATGGACTGCGACGCGCTTGGGATACCGGGCGATGCAGTGCGCTGTGACTACGTGGTGGTCAGTGGGAGCGATCAGACCTTACGGATCGTACCTATCGAGATGAAAAGCGGCCGGGTGAACAACGGTCGTGCGGTGGTGGGGCAGTTGCAGGCAGGTGCCGATTTCGCGCAGAGATGGGCAAGGAACTGGGGGACGGCGCGGCTCGTTCCGGTCCTTGCGCACGGGAAGGGCGTCGGCAAGCTGGCGCTCAAGGAGTTGCGCGGGGCTAGGATTTCGTTTCGGGGGACTCGCCTAAGGCCGCAACTGGTTCGCTGCGGCGAGCGCATTGCAGGTCTTCTTGGTGAGAAGGTTGCCTGATTGGCGGTTGATCTGGTTTGACCCGTGACGACCATGCTGACAGATTGAAGGGATGTCCGAAGGGTGCGAAGCGCGAGGTCGACAAGCCGGTCCCCGTCAATAGGTGGGCCTCGGAGTCCTCCGTGCGAACCTGCCTTGGATGACGACTTGGCAGATGCGGCCCGGCGGGACAATCGCGCCGCGATCAGCCGCCTCGCGGGGCGCTGTTCCGAAGCGCGGCGAAGGGTGGGAATAGTCGTTGGATCGCCGCAGTGGGATGTGTAACGAGCGCTTTTCCGCCCGGTGCTGCGGGATTGAGCCAATGCAATTCCGGGCGATGCCGCAAGTATCGACGGCACGATGAGGACTTTTGGTCGGCCCGCGCACCTTAGCTTGGCCCGACGGACGTAGAAGAGCGGGTTGCTGATCGGTTAGGGGGGCTAGCGGATGTCTTGGAAGGAACATCACAGAGAAAGCGCGCTACTAGCCTCGCGGGCTGAAGACGAGTTACGCAGCAACAACCCGCGGGCTGCGCAAGTACTCTACGCCCGCGCTGCGGCTACCGAAGAGCAGGCAGTTGCGGTTTCGGATACCAACAAGAAGCGGACTCCGGGCATATCGGTGGTGAGTACTGCGGCGCTCTATTACAAGTCGAGGGACTTTCCGAAAGCGCAAGCCGTCGCCTACCGTTGGCTGGGTGAGGGCAACTTGCCGGTGGAGAAACGGAGCCTAAGCGGTAGGGTGTTCCGGCCTCGACAGATCGAGAACCGAATCGCCGTGCAACGAGGTGTGCTTGTGCATATCGAGTCCGGCACGATCCCGGACACGGCAGTGACTCGAAACGTGATAATCGAGGAGTGCGACAAGAGGGCCATCCTCCAAATTCTCGAACGGGAATACGGCATACATCACGCGGCTCTGTTTCCCGATCTTGAGATGTTCCGCCGCGACATGGAGGAAGGAAGGGTACGCTTCCCAAACACGATGCTTGCAGCGGGCGCATCTGCCATGGATCGTGACGACTACCAAACGGCGAAATCGCACTTCAGGAATTGCGTCGCGTCCTATCTGCAACGGCACCCAGAGGATGATGGTGGCTTCGTCAACATAGTGCCCATGCGGAATCTGGCGATAACCCTAGCGATGTTGGGTGAGTGGGATGAAGCCATCCGAGTTGGCGATCTTGTTCTACAGCTAGCCAAAAGACACCGCTCGACCAATAATAGTCGAGTCTTTAAGGAGACGGAAAAGGTCGTTGCGGACATTGGGAGGCGAGCAATAGTGGCAGGACTGCGCTCTTGAAAACGAAGTATGGGCAATGGCGTCCCGCTCCGCGTCGTCGTGCGACGGCCGACACGTTGCTAGCCGGACGATTCGGGAATCCCCGCAGCGCGCGCCAGACGCTCGGCCACCGCCTCGCCGCGACCAACACGTAGCATGAATTGTCCGTAGCCGCCCATCCCCCGGAGCGCGTCGAGCGCGTCGCGAAGGCACTCGGCGCGGACGCCGGGAAGCACGCGTGAGGCGGCGATGGCGCAAGGCGTGTCTGGCGCCTGCAAGTCCCAGATCACCGGTGCGCGCCCGCGTCCGGCCCGCAAGGTCGCCACTTCCCAAAGCTCGGCCACGCCGGCGTCTCGATAGATGCTCCGTTTGGCGCGCTCCAAGTGGGCGTGCTCGACCTCGATCGCCAAGTCCCGCGGGATGCCCTCCATCACTTGAGCGGCGCGATCCCAGCCATCCCTGCCGGCCCGCGCTAGGAAGTCTTCGGCCTTGGTGCCGATGAAGAAGGACTGGTCCGGATCGCCGCTCTTGCCGGTCGGATCGTCCATCGCGCGCGCGGTGGTCGAGCGCATGCGGACTACGGCTAGGCCACAATGGTGGCACAGCGCGTTCACGAGATCGCCGAAGCCTTCGGCGTCGACTTCGTGGGCACCGCTCGGTGCCATGAACGCGGCGAAACCCGAAGCAAGGTTCCGCCAACACTTGCGATATTGGCGGGAGAGCTGCTCGGCCGCACGCTCCAGCGCGTCACGGGCACCGTGTACGTAGAGTATCCGGGACCCGAGCGATCCCATACGGCACTCGACGCGCACGTCCGGCGGCAGTGAGGAGAGATCGGCCTCAAGCTGGCTGGCAACCATTGCGACTCGGCTCCGTCGATGGTTGGTGACTGTTGGACATCTTGGCACACGCCGCGGGGCTGCGGAAGCGCGGGCGGTGGTCGTTTACGGTGACGAGGCCTCCGGAAACGGTAACCCGGGGCTTTGGCGCACACGCCTCTGGGCGATGTCTCATCTGCCGACGGGACGATGACGACTTCCTGGGTGGTCCGTGCTCCTCTAGTTCGGCCCGATGGACCAAGACGCCGCCTGGAAGCGCCTCCTCGGACGACCCGTCGCCGTGCGGCACCTACTGCGCGGCTTTGCCGGCGAGGTCGCCGAACTATTGGATCTCGACACCCTGCACCCGCTACCGGTGAGCTGGGTTGCGCCCGGCGGCGAGCAGCGTCACGGCGGCGTCGCGTGCCGCGTCTGATACGCGGACGGCTCGGGGTGCTCGCTGGTCCTGCTGATCGAACTCCAGTCCACCGTGGACCACGGCATGGCGATCCGGGTGCTGCGCCACGAGATGTTCGCGCCCGATGCGCTACGGCGGCAGGGCATGCTCGACCCGGAAGGCTGACGAGGTAGACCTGTAGAGGCAGGTCATCACCCGCAAGTCCGCCTGCTGCGGTCGTCAGTACCACCATGGAGCCGAGCATGGACCGTCCGTCGCGCTTCCGACGGGGCGGGCCCCGGGGAGGAAGGCGGAGCTTCTTGGGCGCCGACGAACGGTCCCAACCCCGCGTCGGCGTGGACGACGCCGACGAAACTGGTCCCGCCGCGGTTCCGCCGCTACCTGTTTGGTTGACAGGTCCGGTGCCGCACAGGACGATGCCGGCGCCGCCGTCGCGGTAGGGCTCGCCGCGGAGGGCTGCCTCCCCGGCGGTCGCCGAGGGCGGTTGCGGAAGCCGGGATCGAGCGCCGCAGAACGGAGCGAAGTGACGTTCTTGGGCACATGCCCATGGAGAGGTGTGGGCTGGAGCTAGGCACCATGCGTAGCGAGGGGTTTGGTGGCCGAGGTAGGGCTTCGGTGGCGAGAGTTTCTGAACGAGGAGAAGAACATGACCACGCTGGCCGATAGGGTGAAGGTCTGGGAGGCCGAACTGCTGGAGCGCGGGGAGGGGCGGGGCATCGAAAAAGGCATGGAACAGGGCATCAAACGGGGTGCCCAACGGGAGCGGGGATTCCAGCGCACCATGCTGGCCCGCCAGGCGGGGCGCAAGTTCGGCCCGGAGGCCGCGTACGAGCTCGCCGCGCGAATCGACCGCGTGCCGAATCCGGAGGAGCTCGCGTTGGTGGGCGACTGGATCATCGACTGCGACGGCGGCGAAGACTTGCTGGAGTTGGTGGACGAGGCAAGGCGAGACGCTTGGCGACGCGAGTTTCTGAGCGAGGGCAAAGGCCTGACCTGGCTGGCGAATAGGGTGAAGATCTGGGAGGCCGAACTGCTGGAGCGCGGGGAGGAGCGGGGCATCGAACTGGGCATTGATCAGGGCATTGATCAGGGCATCCAACGGAGCATCCAACGCGGGCGGGAACGCCTGCGCACCATGCTGGCCCGCCAGGCGGGACGCAAGTTCGGGCCGGCGATCGAGCACGAGTTCACCAAGCGAATCGCCGGCGTGTCCGACCCGGAGGAGCTCGCGATGGTGGGCGAACGGATCATCGACTGCGAGGCCGGTAACGATTTGCTGGAGCTGGTGACGAAGCCCGGCTAGAGCTTGCGCCATGAGGTCGCCCACTCCCCGATGAGCGAGGCAACTGAGGGAAACCGTGCTGACTTCGTTCGAGGAGACGGCCTAGACGGTTGCTTGGCTCATCGACCGCGGTACGGGGACTACCGGGGACGGCCCTGCTCGCGGTTACGCCCTACTCGCCGTACAACCTCACCAACCGCTCAACATGACGATCCGCGTCCCCGAGTTCCCGCAGCACCAACGCGCCCCGGGCCCCCACTTCCTGCGCCAGCCCGACATCGGCCAACAGCCGGCGGAGGTGGGTGGCGAAGCCCTCAACGTCCCCGCGGCCGCACAGGTACCCATTCTCATGCCGCGCCACCAGTTCCGGGAGTCCTCCCACGTCGCTCGCGACGATGGGGCGGCGGTGCGCCATGGCCTCGTAGGCGACGAGGGGCGCGTTCTCCAGCCACAGACTCGGAATCACCACGACGCGGGCCGCGCTGTAGAGGGTCGGGAGGGCGTCGTGCTCTTGGCGTCCGAGGAACCGCACCCGGGGTAGCGCCAGTTCGCGGGCGAGGGCGCGTAGCTTGGCTTCGTCCGGCCCGGACCCCACCAGCCACAGCGCGGCGCCTCGGACCTCTGACGCCACCTGACCGAACGCCCGCAGCAGCACATCGACCCCCTTGTGCGCGATCAAGCTGCCCACGTAGAGGACGATGGGCTTGTCCGGCAGCGGTGCTTCGGGCTGTAGCGGTTCGGAGGTGAAGTTCGGGAGGTGGTGGACGTCGCGATACCCGCGTTTCTCCAGATGCGAGGCGAGGTCGCGGCTCGGTGCCACGAAGCGGTGGACGATGCGCCGGTCCAGGAAGCGCCGGTTGTAGAGCAGCCAGCCGGCCGCCAGGAACACCTTCCAGTCCAGGCAGCCGTGGCGGACGGCAATGAGGGGCGAGCGTCCGGCGCAGGAGCGCTCCTGGGCGCAGAAGGCCGTGGGATAAAGTGCGGAGTAGTCGTGCACGGTCTGCACGATGCGATGACCGCGCAGGGCCAGGTTCACCGTGATGGCGTGGCGATAGTTGTTGTGCAGGTGGACCACGTCCGGCCGCACGGCGTGCGCGTACTCGCGTAACGCACGGTAGAGGGCCGGATAGAAGAAGGTGCGCTTGAGGTATAGGGCCAGCAGGTTGCGGGCGCGGGCGTGGAAGACGCGCCGCGTGGGTGTCTCCTGCGAGCTCTGGTCGGACATGGCGAAGAGGTGTACGTCGTGACCACGCTCGCCGAGGGCGCGGGATACATCGAGGACATAGCGCTCCGTACCGCCGAGCACCTCCTCGGGGTGGTGGTCGTTCACCATGAGGATCTTCATCTTGCGTGCGGCGGCGACGGCGGAGGATCGGGGCGCTGCCCCTACCGCATTCCCCGCTCGTCGAGCAGCCCCCGCAGGTAGTCTGCGTAGGCCGGGCTCGTTCCGCCGGCCAGTCGCATCAGGTCCGCGTCGGAAATCCATTCCATCCGCCAGGCGACCTCCTCCGGGCACGCGATCTTCAGCCCCTGCCGGTGCTCGATGGTACGCACGAACTGGCTCGCCTCGAGCAGCGTGTCGTGGGTGCCCGTGTCGAGCCACGCGATGCCGCGCCCCAGGAAGACCACCTCGAGCCTGCCTTCGCCCAGGTAGCGGCGATTCACGTCGGTGATCTCCAATTCCCCCCGGGGAGAAGGCTCGAGGGATTCCGCCACGGCGACGACGTCGTTGTCGTAGACGTACAAGCCCGTCACGGCGTGGTTGGAGGGGGGTTCGTCGGGCTTCTCCACGATGTCCGCGACCTGCCCATCCTCGTAGCGAAGCACCCCAAGTCCGGTCGCGTCCTGTACCTGGCAGGCGAACACGGTCGCGCCCGCGTTGTCGTCGATGGCGCGGCGCACCAGCCCCGGAAGGTCCGCGCCGAAGTAGATGTTGTCGCCCAGTATGAGGGTTACGGCGTCGCGTCCGATGAACGCCTTGGCGACCAAGAAGGCGTCGGCGAGTCCCCGGGGCTCCTGCTGCACCACGTAGGCGAGGGAGATGCCCCACTGACTGCCGTCGCCGAGTAGCTCGCGGTACCGGGGCAAGTCTTCGGGGGTCGCGATGATCAGGATGTCCCGCAGTCCCGCCAGCATGAGCGTGGTCAGCGGGTAGTAGATCATCGGCTTGTCGTAGACCGGCAGCAGCTGCTTCGAAACGCTGCGGGTCACCGGATACAGGCGCGTGCCCCGCCCGCCGGCGAGGATGATGGCCTTGGTGCCGCTCATCGCCCGGGGGTGCCGCCAGCCACGCCGACCGCGCCTGGAACAGTCGCTGCTCGGCGCGGAACTCCCTTCATCGACCGTTCCATGCGCGTGTCCGTCGGAATCGGGCAAGTCAATCACAGCGGGCGGGGCAGGGGAAGGCTCCGAGGCGACGAGCCACAGCGCCCCGCCGCCCCGCTTGCGTTCCATGGGACGACGGCACATATTGCGCCGTCCGCCTCCTTCCGGCGGCGAATCAAGGCGCGCGTCGCGGGGATGCGGCCACGGGAATCGGCGGCGATGCGCGTACTTCAGGTCTACAGAACGTATTTCCCGGATACCCAGGGCGGGATTGAGGAGGTCATTCGGCAGATCTGCGTCAACACCGGCCCCCTCGGCATCGAGAACCGCATCCTCGCGCTGAGCACGAACGTGCGCCGCCGGGCCATGCGCCGTGCCGAGGCGCGGGTGTACCGAGCCTATCGGAACGTCGAGGTGGCGTCCTGCGGCATGTCCCTCGAGGCCTTCGGCGTCTACCGCCGGCTGGCGGAGTGGGCCGACGTCGTGCACTACCACTACCCGTGGCCCTTCGGCGATGTCCTGCACCTGACGGCGCGCCGGCCGAGGCGCGCCGTGGTCACCTACCACTCCGACATCGTCCGGCAGCGCCTGCTGCGCGTGCTCTATCGGCCTCTGATGAACCGATTTCTCGGGGCGGTGGACCGCATCGTCGGAACCTCGCCGAACTACTTCGCGACCAGCGACGTGCTGAGCCGCTTCGAGGACAAGGTGGACATCGTCCCGATCGGCCTGAACGAGGACACCTACCCGAGCGTGTCCGACGCGGCCGTGGACGCGGCACGGCGCGAGTACGGCCGGGATTTCTTTCTGTTCGTGGGCGTGCTCCGCTACTACAAGTGCCTGCACATCCTGCTCGATGCGTTGCCCGGCGCGCCCTATCGCGTCGTCATCGCCGGTTCCGGCCCCACGGAGCGGGACCTCCGGGCCCAGGTCGAGCGCCTCGGGATTCAGGACAACGTCCACTTTGCCGGCTACGTTCCCGACGCCGAGAAGGTCGCGCTGCTGCGCCTTGCCCGGGGCGTCGTGTTCCCTTCTTATCTGCGCTCCGAAGCGTTCGGCGTGGGGCTGCTCGAAGGCGCGATGTACGGACGGCCGTTGGTGTCCACGGAGGTCGGCTCCGGCACCAGCCACGTGAACGTGGACGGCGAAACCGGGTTGGTCGTGGCTCCGGGGTCGGCGTCCGCGTTGCGCCGCGCGATGGACCAACTCCACCATCGGCCGGAGCTGGCCCGGAGGATGGGCCGGAACGCACGGGGCCGCTACGAGAAGCTCTTCACCGGGGAGCTGATGGGGTTGCGCTATGCGGAGATCTACCGGGACCTGAACGGGAGTTCAGCCCTAGCGGAGCCACCCGCCGAAGCCTCGGCGCGAGGCCTCAGTCGGCGCTGAAGCGCCGCGCGTCCGCGAGCCCGCGCCGGCTCTCAAGCCCCACGGCGATGGCCACGGGCAGCCAGAACAGCATCCACGTCCAGCCGATCTTGTCGACGAGTTCGTAACCGTCCAGCAACCAGGCGGGCAGGCCGATGGCGAGGATGCCGAGGGCGAGCTTGGCCTCGGGCTCGGCGAGGTGGGTGAGCAGCGTGCGCAGGGCCAGCGCGACGAGCAATCCGAACGGCAGCAAGGCGACGATCCCGCCCTGGAAGAGCAACGCCAGGTACATGTTGTGGGGATGAGGCAGGACGAGGCCGGCCACGGCCACGCCGTCGTCCGAGAGCACGCCGTTGCCGAACCAAGGCCCGCCCTCGGCGACCCGGCGCAGGATTTCCGCCCAGACGTCGGGCCGGTAGCCGTCGCCGCGGGACAGGAGCGCGTCCCGCGCCGGCTCGAACCAGAGCGCCGCCGCCAGAGACACCGCGACGAGGGCGAAGGCCGCGCCGCAGGCGGCGAGTAGCCCACGCTCCGGCGCGTATCGGGAGACGAGGAACACGAGGCATCCGAAGGGCACGGCCACCCAGGCGTTGCGGGAGCCCGAGAGCGCGACGGCCGCGGCCAGGAATAGGGCGGCGATTCCGGCGGCCACGCGCGAACCGGCCGAGGGCGTCTCGCTCATCCACGCGATCGCGCACAGCAGCGAGACGCCGAAGCAGAGGGCGGCGCGAATGTGCGCATCGAGCTGGCCGAGGCCGTTCAGCCAGCCATCCGCCGGCGGATCCGCCAGGAAGAGCACGACGGCGGCAGCCGCCGCGATGCCGCCGCAGAGTGCCAGCGTCGCCGTCATCCGGGCGCGGAACCAGTCCACGCGGAAGCCCTCCGCCACCGCCACCACGAAGCAGATGCCGAGAAGCGCGCGCGTGCACTGACTGAAGGCACCCCGGGCGTCGAAGGGTGTCGACCAGAAACTCGTCAGCGCGATGTACGCCGACACGGCGACGGTGAGCAGGAATGTCCAGTTGAGCCAGAGTCCCGTCCAGCGCCGGAAACCAAGGAGCGTGTACGCAGCTAGGACGTAGGTGGGCAAGCTGGAGCCGCTCTGGCTCGTGAGGACGAACATCGAGGCCAGCGAGAGGACGAGGAGCGTGGCGCTGATCGGGACGCGATAATCGAGGAGGCGGTTCATGCCCCGTCCGCGCGCTACGCCCGCGGCTCCACCCGGATGGTCGCGATGTCGGTGTCGTGATACTGCTGGTGGCGCACCGACGTGGCGTAGTGCCGGAGCAGGCGCAGGGGCGTTTCCGCCTCGTTCGGAAGCTCGGCCGCGCCCTCGCTCAGCATGGCGAGTTGATCCTCCAGGTTGCCTTCCGACCCGCTCGCGATGAACTCCAGGTCCGCCGCCCGGCCGTCGGCCCGCGCCACCAGCAATAGCTTTCGCTCGGTGCCCGGCCCGTCGTCGAGGAGCGTGTGTACGGTCTCCTCCGCGACGGCCCGCAGGCGGGTGGTCATCGTCTCGTCGCACCGCATGCGCTCGGAGAAATCGCACAGGAAGGCGTCGATGCGCGGCAGCGCCTCCACGGATAGGGCCGTGCGGAGCCGCTTGGGCCGGTTGCTGGTGAGATCGAGGAAGCCCGAAAGGACGATTACGGTGACCCCTCCGGCGGTCATCCCGTGCCCCAGTAGCTCGCCCCACAAGCCGTCGAGGAGCTCGGGATAAACCATGTCGAACTGGAACGCCAGGCCGACCCAGAACGCGAATCCCACGATCAGGCTCTTGCGGTAGCCGAGGCCGTCGTGGGTGAGAATCTTCACGCCGAAGACGAACAGCAACGCGATGATCACCGCGAGGTAGGCCCCCGCGACGGGACCGGGCAGCGCGACGACCAAGGCCACGACCTTCGGCAGGAAGGCGAGCGCAATGAACATCACCCCCACGCAGACGCCCACGGACCGGGCCGCGATCCCGGTGAGTTCGGCCACCGCGATGCTGGCGCCGTAGGTGGTGTTCGGCACCGTGCCGCCGATGCCGGACAACAGGTTACCGAGACCGTCCGCGTTGATCGCGCCCTGGATGGCGCGGAAGTCGATGGCGCGCGGGGTGCGCCAGGAGGCCCGTTGGATGGCGATGGCGTCGCCCAAGGTGTCCATCGCGCCGACGAGGGTGACGATGAGGAAGCCCGGCAGCAACGCCCAGAAGACGCCGCCGAAGCCCAGGTCCAGGCCGGGATAGGCCGCGAAGTCGGGCACGCCGACCCAGGGCGCGGAGGCGACGCGCTCCAAGTCGTAGATGCCGAAGGCGAGGCCCGCGAGGCCCCCGGCGGCGAGCCCGATCGCCGGCGCCCAGACGCGCCAGACGCCGGAGAGCCGTAGTGCCACCAGGACGGTCGCGGCCAGCGTGGCGAGGGCGGTGACGGGCGCGGCCATCTCCGGGGCGCCCGCGGGCACGTCAGTGAGCTTCTTGAAGACAATCGGCGCAAGGCTCACCGGGATCAACATCAGCACGGTGCCGGCGACGGTCGGCGTGAACACGCGCCGCAGCATGGCCATCTTCGCGCCGAGGACGAACTGCACGAGGGAGGACGCGACGATGAGGGTGGCCAGTAGCGCCGGTCCGCCCTCGACGAGTGCGGTCACGCTCATGGGCAGGAACGCGGAGGTGCTGCCCATCACCAGGATGTAGCCGGCACCGATCCGGCCGATGCGTACCGCCTGCACGATGGTGACGAGGCCACTGACCCCGAGCGCGGCGAACACCGCCCAGGAGAGGTATGCGTCGGTCTCGCCGGCGACGCTGATGAGGATGGCGGGGGTCAGAACGACGGACGCGAGGGCGAGGACCGTGTATTGTGCGCCGAGGCCGATGGCGAGGGGGAGGGGCGGGCGTTCGTCCGCTTCGTAGCGGACGTCGTGGTTGGTGGCCATGGCGAAGAAGCATAGCCGGGCCGGACACGCACTGTCGCCCGCCCGCGAGCCGCGGTCCGTCGTCGGGGTCGTGGTGGGCCCACTAGGACTCGAACCTAGGACCAATCGATTATGAGTCGACCGCTCTAACCTGCTGAGCTATGGGCCCCCAGCGGAGATTGTACGCGTAGCGGGCCCGGCGTTGCCGGCAGCCCTGCTCGGCACCACCCTCAACGCGTCGTCTCGCCGGCCTCGTCGAGGAAGCTCCGCAGGTGGTCCGACCGGCTCGGGTGCCGCAGCTTGCGCAGGGCCTTCGCCTCGATCTGCCGGATCCGCTCCCGGGTGACGTCGAACTGCTTGCCGACCTCCTCCAGGGTGTGGTCCGTGTTCATGTCGATGCCGAAGCGCATGCGCAGCACCTTCGCCTCCCGCGCCGTGAGCCCGCCGAGCACCTCCCGGGTCGCCTCCTTCAGGCCTTGCCCCGTGGCGAGTTCCACCGGGGAGCCGATGGTCGAGTCCTCGATGAAGTCGCCGAGGTGGGAGTCCTCGTCGTCGCCGATGGGGGTCTCCATGGAGATGGGCTCCCGGGCGATCTTCGCCACGCGCCGCACCTTCTCCTCGGGCATCTCCATGCGCACCGCGAGTTCCTCGGGCGTCGGCTCGCGGCCCTTCTCCTGCAGCATCTGCCGCGAGATCCGGTTGAGCTTGTTGATGGTCTCGATCATGTGGACCGGGATGCGGATCGTGCGCGCCTGATCGGCGATCGAGCGCGTGATCGCCTGGCGAATCCACCACGTCGCGTAGGTCGAGAACTTGTAGCCGCGCCGGTACTCGAACTTGTCCACCGCCTTCATCAGGCCGATGTTGCCCTCCTGGATGAGGTCCAGGAACTGCAGGCCGCGATTGGTGTACTTCTTGGCGATGGAGATGACGAGCCGGAGGTTCGCCTCCACCATGTCCTTCTTCGCGCGGCGGGCCTTCGCCTCGCCGAGGGACATGCGGCGGTTGATGTCCTTGATCTCGCTGATCGAGAGGCCGGTTTCGTGCGTGATCGCCTTCAGCTTCTTCTGCACGCGCACGATCTCGTCCTTGCGCACCCGCAGCGCGTCGCTGTAGGCGTGGCGGCCCTTGATGCGCCGGTTCACCCAGGCGATCGAGGTTTCGCTGCGCAGGAAATCCTTCAGGAATTCGGCGCGCGGCATCCGCGCCTCGTTCACGCACAGGACCATGACCGCGCGCTCGTGCTTGCGGATGCGCTTGAGCGCCGCGCGGGGCATGGCCACGATTTCCTCGTGGTGCTTCGGCACGAGCTTGAAGGGCGACATGGCCTCCCCGGCCTTGGCGAGGGGTTCCTGGGCCTCCTTCGACGTGCGGCCGTGTTCCTCGACGGCCTTGCGCGCCTCCTGCTGCGCGCGCTTCAGCGCACCGAAGCGTCGCCGCGCCTCTTCCGGATCGGGACCCTTGTCCTCGGCCTTCTCTTCCTTGTTGTCGCCGTTCTTCGGCGGCTGGCCCGCCACCACCTGGGCCGGCGTCGGCACCTCGTCGGCCGGGTCGAGATAGCCGACGAGGACATCCGAGAGCTTCCCCTCCGCACTCGCCTCGTTGTAGCGGTCGAGCAGGTAGCTGGTCGTGCCGGGGAAATAGGCCAGGGCGGTCAGCACGTCGCGGATGCCCTCCTCGATGCGCTTGGCGATGGCGATCTCGCCCTCCCGCGTCAGGAGTTCGACCGTGCCCATCTCGCGCATGTACATGCGGACCGGGTCCGTGGTGCGGCCGGCCTCGGTCTCGACGGCCGCCAGGGCGGCGGCGGCCTCCTCGGCGGCGAGTTCGTCGGCGGTGTTCTCCTCCGCGTTCAGCAACTCGTCGGGGTCCGGTGCCGTCTCGTACACCGTGATCCCCATGTCGTTGATCATGCGGATGATGTCTTCGATCTGGTCCGGATCGGAGATATCGTCCGGCAGGTGATCGTTGACCTCGGCGTAGGTCAGGAAGCCCTGCTCCTTGCCCTTCGCGATCAACTTCTTCAATCGAGATTGCTGGTGTTCGGTCTCGGTGGCCATGGCGTCCTGATCTTGGGTGAGTCGGGGGTTTCCTCAAGTCCAGCGCGGATGCGCGGTCGACCGCCGTGGGCCGGTCTCGGTCTGCCTTCTCGGAGGCGGTGCGTGGTGGGACGCCGCGTCGGGGCGTGCGGCACGCGTAACCGAGCTATTGTAGCCGCTTTTCGCCCCACGCGGATCAGTTTCCGCTATCGGGAGAGATGCGTGCGGATGGGCGCGTTTTCAAGGGGACGCGGTCACGTCCGGGACTCGGCCTCCATGCCGATGGACCGAACGGCCTGCTGCTGCGCCTCGAAGTAGCGCACTACCTCTGACGGAGAACTATCGGTCTTGAGCGCCTCAGCGAGGATCTTGCGGGACGATCTCGGTTCAAGAAAGTGACGAACTCGCTCGTTGAAATCCGCAGATGTTGCTTCTCCGTCGAGCAGTGGGACGGTTGAGGCTAACTGACGAAGCCTCTCATACTCGGGATCGCGGCTGAAGGTGGCGAGTAGCACGTCAGGTGTCATGTCCGGTTCTTGGGCTACGGCCCCTACCACGCGTATGAAGAGCGATGTATCGTCGGGTATCTTGAGGAGCTTCGCGGCGACCTGTGCGGGCAACGTCCGGAAAAGCCGGGGGTTACGCGCTAGGTCCCGCAGGAGGCGTTCATCGAGAAGGGATCCCGCTTTAGTAGTGGGCGAGGCTCGAGGGTCTCGCGACTGCGGCGCGTTGTCTGTGGGAGGCGTTTCCGGGACGTTGAACGTTGCGGGCGACACGCCGATCTGCCGGGCAATCCGCTCGATCAAAACTTGGCGGTGCACACCCCGGGGGATTCGGGCCAGCAAAGGGCGGGCGGTTTCCCCGAAGATCGCCTGGTCGTCCAGCGAGGCGAAGTCGAGTCCGTCCGACAATCGCTCGACCAGATAATCCCCAGCTGGAACGGCCTCCTCGACGAGCGCCTCGAACGCGGCCTTGCCGGCGCTCCGTACCAGCGTGTCGGGATCCTCGCCCTCAGGGAGGAAGACGAACTTGAGCCGGCGCCCTTCCTCAAGGGATGCCAGCCCCGCCTCGAGCGCGCGCCAAGCGGCCTCGCGCCCCGCGGCGTCGCCGTCGAAGCAGCACACGACCTCCGGCACGTTGCGGAAGAGCTTTTCCAAGTGGTCTCTTCCGACGGCGGTCCCGAGCGTAGCGACGGCGTTCTCGATGCCGAGCTGCGCGAGGGCGACGACGTCCATGTATCCCTCGACGACGATCAGGCGCTCTAGGCGCCGGCCCGGCGTGCGGCGCGCCTGGTACAGACCGTACAGTTCGCGGGCCTTGTGGAAGACGGGCGTTTCCGGCGAATTCAGGTACTTTGGACCCTGATCCTCGTCCTGGCCGGGGAGCACTCGTCCGCCGAACCCCACCACGCGTCCTCGCGTATCGTGGATCGGGAACACGATCCGGTCGCGCAACCGGTCGTACACGCGGCCCCCTTCGCTGCGGGCGAGCACGCCGGCCTCTGTCAGCTTGCCCGTAGCCGCGTCGTTCGTGCCGAGCGCGTCGCGGACGAACCCCCACCCCGGCGGGGCGTATCCGATGCCGAAATCACGGGCGATCTCGCCGGTCAGGCCACGTCCTTTGAGGTAGTCTCGTGCGCCGGCGGACTCCGGATGCTGGCGGAGGGCGCGGCGGTAGAGTCCGGCGGTTCGCCGGAGCAGCGTGTAGAGTTCCTCGTCCGGCTTGCGCTCGCCGCGTCCTTGTTCGCGCGGGACCTCGACGCCGACGCTGCGGGCGAGCACCTCGACCGCCTCGACGAACTCGAGGTGCTCGTACTCCATCAGGAAGGTGAGCGCGGTGCCCGCCACGCCGCAGCCGAAGCACTTGTAGAAGCCACGCTCCGGGTTGACGTTGAACGAGGGCGTCTTCTCCTCGTGGAATGGGCAGCATGCCTTATGGTTGCGGCCGGCCTTCTTCAGTCCCACGCGTGCGCCGATGACCTCGACGATGTCGACGCGCTGCAGGAGATCGTTGATGAACGACTGCGGAATCCGGCCCATTGCGGGTCAATGTACCCCTTTGCCGCAACGAGCGACAGCCCGCGAGCCCGCCTTAGGCGTGCCGTATCGTCGGTGTTGGAGGAATGGCGGTTGCGGCGCGCGCTTGGGATGGCGCGAACGGCGTCGTCAGTAGGACTTCTCGAAGCGCCGAGCTTCGCGCTGGAGCTTCTTCAGGTGTCGCTTGACCGCTGCCGCGGCCTTCCGCTTGCGCACGGCCGTCGGCTTCTCGTAGTACTCGCGGCGGCGCACCTCGGAAAGGATGCCCGCCTTCTCGCAGGAGCGCTTGAAACGCCGCAGGGCGACGTCGAACGGTTCGTTCTCCCGAATCTTGACACTCGGCATGGGAAGGATGGCGCCCTCCGATCAGGGGGGCGCGATTCTACTCGGGGGCCGGAACGCTTTGCAAAGCGCGGTGCCTGCCGGCCCGGCGGCGCCCGCACGTCTCGTTGAACCGCATGGACCGGACGTCGCCGGTCGCTTACGCTTCCGCCGGCGTCTGTTCCTAGAAGGCCATCATGCTCGTACTCGGCATCGAAACGTCCTGCGACGAGACCGGGGTCGCCCTGTACGACGGGAGCGCCGGCCTCCTTGCGCAAACGCTGTACAGCCAGGTCGCGATGCACGCGGAGTATGGCGGCGTCGTCCCGGAGCTCGCCTCGCGGGACCATATCCGCAAGATACTGCCCCTCGTTCGCAAGACGCTCGAGGAGGGGGAGCGGCGGGTGGGGGATCTCGACGGGGTGGCCTACACGGCAGGCCCGGGGCTGATCGGTGCCCTCATGGTCGGGGCCGGGGTGGGCCGTTCGCTCGCGTGGTCCCTGGGCGTCCCGGCCCTCGGCGTGCACCACATGGAAGCCCACCTGCTCGCGCCGATGCTTGAGGCGGAGGGACCGCGTCCGCCGTTCGTGGCGCTGCTCGTGTCGGGGGGCCACACCCAACTTGTGAAGGTGGCGGGGGTCGGGCGGTACGAACTCCTCGGAGAGTCCCTGGACGACGCGGCCGGCGAGGCGTTCGACAAGACGGCGAAGTTGCTCGGCCTGGGGTATCCCGGGGGCCCCGCCGTGGCCCGGGAAGCGGCGCGGGGACGGCCTGGCCGCTTCGCGTTTCCGCGCCCCATGACAGACCGTCCCGGCCTCGACTTCAGCTTCAGCGGCCTGAAGACCGCCGTCGCGAACCGGGTCAGGCAGCTAGGGCCGCTCACTGACCAGGACGTCGCGGATGTCGCCCTCGCCTTCCAGGAAGCCGTCGTGGACACCTTGGTCATCAAGTGCCGCCGGGCACTCGAGGCTGCGCAAGCGAGCGCGTTGGTTCTTGCCGGCGGGGTTGCCGCGAACGTCGAACTACGCGCCCGCTTGGCCGCCGCCGTGCCTGCCGTGTTTCATGCCGCGCCGGCGCTGTGCACGGACAACGGTGCCATGATCGCCTACGCGGGGTACCTGCGGCTGGCGGCCGGTGCCTCCGAGCCGCTTGGGATCACCACCCGGGCGCGCTGGCCACTGACGGAGCTGGCGCCGGCATGAAGATCTGCATCGACGGGCTGGAGTTGGCCGCCATCGTCGGGGTGCGCGAGCATGAACGCGAGGTGCCCCAGACCCTCCTGATCGACGTCGAGTTCGTGGTGGCGCCGCCGTCCGCGGACGCCATCGATGCCGCGGTGGACTACTCCGCCGTCGTGCGACTTGTGCAGGAGCATGTTCTTGCCGGCCGTTACTTCCTGATAGAGACCGTGGCGAAGACCACCGCCGAGCGGTTGGCGGCGGCTTTCCGGCTCGAGGAGGTCCGCGTGCGGGTCGTCAAGCCGGCGGCGTCGGCCGTGGCCCGCTCCGTGTCCGCGGAACATTGGCTGCGGGGTGGTGCAGGGGACGCGCGCCCGGATCGGTAAAGTGCCTGTCGAAGGCGGGGAGGAGCGCATACACTTGCGCCCATCCCGAGCGAGGGGGGCGGCGATGGCGGACCAAAGCGGCTGGATGCGAGGGCTCGCCCTGGCGGTGGCGTGTACGGCGGGCTGGAGCGTGGGAGCTGACGACGCACACGAAGCCATGGCGGCCCGCATCGAGGCGCAGCAGCAAGCGCCGGACCGGCATCGCTTCGACGCGCCCCGGGACGCGGCCCGCAAGCCCTTCGCGGCCTTCCGCTTTCTGGGGTTGCGCGAGGGCATGACGGCCCTGGACGTCGGGGCCTACGCCGGCTACACGACGGAGATGCTGTCGGCGGCGGTCGGACCAACGGGCAAGGTCTACTCCCACAACCGCGAACGCGTGCTGACCCACTTCGCGGACGGCTACTACGGGCGCACGATGGAGGAGCGGCTCGCGAACGACCGCCTGCCGAACGTCGTGCAGCATGTGCGCGAGTACGACGATCTCGGTCTCGACGGGACGGTGGACGTCGCGTTCCTCGGCAATCTGCTGCACGATTTCCTTCGCCGGGATGGACGCGAGGGGGCGGTGGCGCTGCTGGCGAACATCCGCACGACGCTCAAGCCCGGCGGCGTGCTCGGGCTCACCGACCACGTCGGCGTGCCGGGCGCGGACAACGAGCGGCTACATCGCATCGAGCCGGACTTGGCGCGGACGCTGGTGCGGGAGGCCGGTTTCGTCGTCGAGGCGGAGAGCGACCTCTACGCGAACCCGGAGGACGACCACACGCTGATGGTGTACAACGACGCCATCTACCTGCGCACCGACCGATTCCTGTTCCGGGCCAGGAGGGCCCCGTGACCGGACCTCGATCGCGCATTCCCCAAGGAGAGAGACATGACGGATAACACGCCCGCCGAGGTGGCGTTGATCGTGGGCGGCGGCCCGGGCATCAGCGCGAGCTGCGCGCGCCTCTTCAGCCGCGACGGCATGCGCGTCGCCATCGCCGCGCGCAACCCCGACAAGCCGGTGCTTAAGGACTTGGCCGCAGAATTCGGCGTTAGGAACTACGCCTGCGACGCCGCCGACGGTGAGGCCGTGGCGGGGCTCTTCGAGTCCGTGACCGCGGACCTCGGCGCGCCGCGGCTGGTCGTACACAACATCGACGGCCGCATGCGCGACATCTTCCGCAAGGGCATCACCGAAGCGGACCCGGATCTGGTGCGCGAGGTGTTGACGAACTCGGCCTACAGCGCCTTCCTGGTGGCGCAACAAGCGGCGACGCACATGCTCGCGCGGGAACCGTCGGTGCCCGACGGCCACCGGGGCACGATCCTCTTCACCAACGCCAGCGCCGCGTTCAAGGGCTACCCGCGGAGCGGGGCGTTCGCCATGGCGTGCCAGGCGAAATCCGGGCTCGCGGAGAGCATGGCGCGGGAACTCATGCCGCAGGGCATCCACGTCGCCCACGTCCCGATCGACGCCGCCATCGGCTGGACGCAACCGGACGGCAGCCGAGCGCACCGCATGGCCGGCACCTCCCAGGACGACAACATGGCGGATCCGGACCGCATCGCGGACACCTATCTGCACCTGCACCGGCAGCACCGCTCGACCTGGGCGTTCGAGGTGGTGCTGCGGCCCTGGGTGGAGAACTGGTAACGGCTAACGCCGGGGCTACACGTGCTCGTCGTACCCGACCTGAAACAGCTTCCCGTCCTCCAGGCGGAACGCGGTCAACGCGCGTCCCCACACGCATCCCGTGTCCACGCCGATGGCGTGGCTGTGGTGGACGCCCTCGAGGGACGCCCAGTGCCCGAAGACCACCGGGCGGCGGACACGGGGCGGGAACTCGAACCAGGGCTTGAAGCCCGGCGGCGCGTCGTCCGCGGGACCCTTGTGCGCGAAGTCGAGTTCCCCGGCCGCGTTCACGAAGCGCATGCGCGTAAGGTAGTTCACGATCGTGCGCCACCGGGCCATCCCGTCGAGGGACCTGGACCATCGGGCGGGCTCGTTGCCGTACATCCGCCGGAAGAACGCTTGGTACTGGCCGCCGGCGATCACCGCTTCCACTTCCCGCGCACGTTTCCTCGCCTGCTTGAGGCTCCAGATGTGCGGCACCCCGGCATGGGTCATGACCACCCCGCCGCCCTTGTGGAGGACGGGCAGGCCCCGCAGCCAGTGGGCGAGTTGCCGACAGTCCTTCGCGCCGAGCAGTTCGTCGAGGGTGTCCGAGGAGCGGGCCGAGTGGCCGCCGAAGACGATCGCGAGAAAGTGCAGGTCGTGGTTGCCGAGCACGGTGACGGCGCGGTCCCCGAGCGTGCGCACGAACCGCAGGGTCGCGAGGGAGTCCGGCCCGCGGTTGACGAGGTCGCCCACGAACCAGAGCGCATCGCGTTTCTCCCGATAACGGACCTTCGCGAGCAATGCCTCGAGTTGCGCGAAGCAGCCCTGCACGTCGCCGATGACGTAGGTGGACATTAGCCGGCAGCTCCGCTTGGGGTGCTGACCCGTCGAACTGGCAGATGCATCGCGGCTCGCCCGGTCGCGACCACCCGTGAGCCATGTCCAAAACTGACGACGTGATTCCCCACTCTCCTGTCAACCGAGGATGCGTCGGTGGTATGATCGGTCACGGGACGCTAGCGACGCAATGTGACCGTGCCGAAGGCGGTCTGTTCTCTGTCAAGGAGGGGCGGTGGCCAGATTCGCGGAGTTCTTCGCTGGGATAGGGCTGGTACGGGAGGCGATTGAGCCGCTCGGCTGGGAGTGCGCGTTCGCGAACGATATCGCGCAGGACAAGGCCGAGATGTATGCGGCGCGCTTCGGTGGCGAACACTTGCTTGTTCGCGACATCCACCGGGTAGCAATTGCGGATGTTCCTGACGAGCTGGACCTTCTAACTGCCTCGTTCCCGTGCATTGATCTTTCGTTAGCCGGGAATCGAGCTGGTCTAGCTGGTGCGCATTCAGGCACCGTATGGCCGTTCGTAGAGTTAGTTGCGGCGTTGGGTCGAGAGAGGTCTTGGCCAAGTGCGCTTGTTCTTGAGAATGTTACTGGGTTCCTCACCTCGCGTTCTGGACGTGACTTAAACGACGTTTGCGCAGCGATTGGCGAGTTCGGATATCTGCTTGACTTGGTCGTTGTGGATGCTCGCTGGTTCACGCCGCAGAGTCGGCCTCGATTGTTTCTCTTGGCGATTCGCGAGGATCTTATTGCGGAGCCGATGGAGCCCACGGGCCACGTCACGCGGTTGCGTGGCGCCACGATACGTCGGTTTCAGCTATCGCATCGGGATGTACCCTTCGTGGAATTGCCACTGCCAGAACCACCGCATGGCTCGCGCGAGACGCTCGTGTCGACGCTCGAAGACGTGCCGGCGGGGGACGAGATTTGGTGGCCGCAAGAACGCGTCGAAGCGACTCTTGAGGCAATGGCGCCGGCGCACCGTGCGCGGGTTGAGCAGCTTGCGCGCGGAGCTCAGGACGGAGTCGCCACCATGTATCGCAGGGTGCGCCACGGTCGAACGGTTGGCGAGGTTCGGAGTGACTGTATCGCCGGTTGCCTAAGGACTCCTCAAGGGGGCAGTAGCGTACAGTTTTTGGTGGATTGTCGTGCGGCGGATACGCGGATTCGTCCCCTGACTGGTCGCGAGTACGCGCGATTGCAAGGGGCTGATACGTTTCCAATTCGCGTAGGCCGTCGTCAAGCGCAGATGGGTTTCGGAGACGCTGTCTGCGTGCCTGCCGTTCGATGGTTGGTGGATCATGCATTCGGCTTTTTGGTCGGGAACGAGAGTTGTTGGGGAGCGCTTCAGCTCCGACTACCTCAACCTTTGGTGACGTACGCAGCCGAGGAGGGTTGACGATGCCGTTGCCCCCATCGCTCGACGTACATATGGCGTTGATCTACTTTCACGCGTACATGTACGGGCCTATTCGCGGCAAAGTGCGCCTGTATAAGGAGCGGGGCTTGCGGCCTCGTATGGCGATGTCAGAAGACTGGGAGATATTCGCTTCCATTCTATTGAGGAATGCCGGTGCGGAGGGGTCCAAAGGACCAGATCTTGAGAGTTATGAAGTCAAGTCGGCGCTTGCGGGCAGCTCCTTCGAATATCAGTACCACAAGAACTCTTGGAAGGAAAAGCTAGACGCTGATCGCGAAGCTGGGCACATCTTCATCTCGCACAGGGATGAGTTGGGCTACGTCGAGGTGCGCTACAGCGATGGGCCGGATTTGACGGAGTTCTTTGATGAATGGGAAGCGGCGCGTCCGTACTCCCGTGCTAGCGAGCAGCGCTTCAGGCGCAGCGTACCCTTTGGCTGGGTCGGCGCGAACGCGAAACTCATCCTGCGCCTGGAGGATGGTGAAGCGACGTACATCGAGGAGTCCGAGTTGGATTAGTAGCTGTACGTCGCCTGCGGGCGTTTCGGACTGTCACACTTGGTGTGAGACCGGAACTTGGAAGTTGCGGGGTCGCATTTGGTCAATGCACCACGTTCGGCATCGCCAGCGTAAATGCCGGAATGGGCACCTCGAAAACCGTGCCGTCGTCGGCGTGGAACGCGTAGTGGCCCTCCATGCAGCCGACGGCGGTCTCCAGCACCGCGGCGCTGGTGTAGCGGAAGGATTCGCCGGGCGGGATGTGGGGTTGCTTGCCGACGACGCCGGGTCCCTGGACTTCCTGCTTGCGCCCATCGCCGTCGGTGATGAGCCAGCGGCGGCTCATCAGGCGGGCGGCGCGCTCGCCCACGTTCTCGATCACGATGGTGTAGGCGAACACGTAGCGCCCTTGGTCCGGGGCGGATTCGCGGGGGAGGTAGCGGGGCTCCACGGTCACGGTGAAGGCGTCGGCGCCTTTCTCGGCACCGGTGCCGCTGCTCTCGTCCGTGTTCATGTCTTGCGCGCCAACTGGTTCGCCAGGGCGACGAAGCCGTCGAGGCCCACCGCGTCGGGGCGGGTTCCCGGATCGAGCCCTAGGGCGGCGACGTCGAGTCCAAGCGATTTTACGGCATTGCCCAGCCGCTTGCGGCGGGCGCCGAAGGCCACGCGCAAGACGGTGCGCAGGGCGGCGACGTCGTCAACCGGCTCCACCGGTGGCCGGGGGGTCAGCCGCACGAATTGCGAGACGACCTTGGGGCGCGGCACGAACGCGTCCGGCGGCACTCGGAACAGGGGCTCGATGGTGCAGTGATACTGCGCGATGACCGACAGCCTTCCCCACGCCTTGAACCCGGGGGCGGCGGCGAGTCGGTCCACGACCTCGGCTTGGAGCATGAAGTGCATGTCGAGGAGCGGGAGGCCCGCCCCGGACGCGTCGAACAGGCGATTCAGCAGCGGGGTCGAGATGTTGTACGGCAGGTTGCCCACGACACGCAGGGGTCCGCCGTCGGCGAGCGCGCCCAAGTCGACCACCAGGGCATCGCCCTCCACCACCGTGACGTGCGGGAACCGTTGCCGCAGCGGGCCGATGAGGTCCCGGTCCAGCTCGATGGCCGTGACGTGTGCCCCGGACGGGCAGAGGGCCTCGGTCAGTGCACCCCTGCCGGGACCGATCTCCAGGATTGGATCGCCCTCCGTGGGAGAAATCGCGGCCACGATGGCATCCGCGACCGCCGGGTCGGCGAGGAAGTGCTGCCCGAAGCGTTTACGCGCGGGCGGCAAGTCGATATGCCGTGTCGAGGGCCGTCGCCAGGCTGCCCGGGTCCGCGGTACCCGTGCCGGCGAGTCCCAGCGCCGTGCCGTGGTCGACGGAGGTGCGTACGAACGGCAACCCCAGGGTCACGTTGGCCGCCTTGCCGAACGAGGCGTACTTCAGCACCGGCAGGCCCTGGTCGTGGTACATGGCGAGGATCGCGTCCGCCTGTTGGGCGCTTTGGAAGATCGTGTCGGCCGGCAAGGGGCCCTCGACGGCGGCACCGCGCGCCCGCCACCGTCGGCACACGGGTTCGAGCACGTCGATCTCCTCGCGGCCCAGGTGGCCGGCCTCTCCGGCGTGGGGATTCAGCCCCGCCACCGCGATGCGGGGTGCGTCGATCCCGAACACGGACCTTAAGCCCTCTATCAGAATGCGCAGCTTGCGGTCGATCCGCTCGACCGTGATCAGCTTGGGCACGTCCGCGAGCGGCACGTGCTCGGTGGCGAGGGCCACCCGTAGCCTATCCGCGACGAGCAGCATCACGACGTCCTCCTTGCCGCATGCATCGCGCAGGAAGCTGGTGTGGCCGGTGAACGGCGTGCCGTCGCGGTCGAGGATCGACTTCTGCACCGGACCGGTCACGAGCGCCCCGAAGTCGCCGGCGAGACACCCCTCCACGGCGAGGGTCAGGGTCCGCGACACGTAGTCCGCGTTGGCGGGGTCGAGCACCCCCGGCAGGACGGGCGCCTTCGCGGGAACGGGCAGAACCGTCATCCGCGCCGCGCCGCGCGTGTCCCGTTCCTCGACGATGAGGGGCAGCCCGAGGCGGTCGGCCCGTGTGCGCAACACGTCCGGATCGGCGATGACGGTGGCGTCGTAGCTGCGGCCTTCCTGGAAGGCTTGGATGACGATGTCGGGACCGATGCCGGCCGGCTCCCCCGGCGTGATGGCGATGCGCGGTCCGGTGCCGGGGTGGGCCATTGGCGGGCTACTGCCCGATGCGCATCTCGATGTAGGCCTCGTCGCGGATTTCCTGCAACCATTCCTGTAGTTCCTCCTCGAAGCGGCGATTGTGGAGCACCCGCATGGCCATGTTGCGGCGCGCCTCGTCGGACATGTCCCGGTCGCGCCGGTCGAGCACCTCGACCACGTGCCATCCATGCAGGCTCTCGAACGGCGTGCTCACCTCCCCCACGTCGAGCGCGAGCATGACGTCGCGGAACTCGGGCACGAAGTCGCTGCCGTCCGACCACCCGAGTTCTCCGCCGGCGAGGGCGCTGCCCGGATCGTCGGAGAACTCCTTCGCGAGTTCGGCGAAATCCTCGCCGTCCCGGAGCCGCTCGCGCACGTCGAAGATCAGGTCCCGGGTTTCGTCCGGGCTGCGGATCGCGGAAGGCCGCACGAGGATGTGCCGCACCAAGGACTGCATCTGCCGCTCCCGGCTGACGCCGCGCTGTTCGAGCAGTTGCACGACGTGGAAGCCCAGGCTGTTGCGGATCGGGTCCGCGGTCTCCCCGGGGGACATGGCCACGATCTGCTCGGCGAAGAGGCTCGGCAACTCGCCGGCGCCCCGCCAGCCAAGATCGCCTCCCTCTAGGGCCGTGGAGGCGGCGGAGTGCTCCATCGCCATCTGCGCGAAGTCCGCGCCGTCGCGCAGCTGCGCCACGATCTGCTCCGCCGCTTGGGCGGCCCGGGCGATGGTGTCGGGTTCGGCGCCGTCGACGGCCAGCAGGATGTGTCCCACGCGGTATTCGTCGGAGATCATCTCCTGAAAGAATGGCGAGGCGACCAGATCGTCGAGGTCCTGGTCGGTGATCGTGATGCGGCGGTTCACCAGCAACCGCTGGACGCGCTGCAACTGGAGTTCGCGCCGCACGTCCTCGCGCAGCTTGCGGTAGCTCTGGCCCTCGGCTTCCAGCGACTCGCGGAACGCGTCGAGAGACATCTCGTTCTGTACCGCGAACTGGTTGACGGCCTGGGTGAGGGTTTCGTCGTCGATGACGATGCCGCGTTGGTTCGCCATCTGCAGCTGGATGTTCTCGATGACGAGGCGCTCCATGAGCTGACTCATCAGGACGTCCGTGGGGGGCATTTCGGTGGCGCCCTCCTGCCGCAGGCGCTCATGGACGGCATCCCGCCGCTCGACGAGTTCGGAGGCGAGCACGACATCGTCGTTGACCACGGCGACGATGCCGTCGAGACGTTCGATGTCGGCCGAGGCCGGAACCGCCACCACGGCCGCGACGGCCAGTCTCCACAGTGCCTTCACCATCCGGCCTCCTCTCGATAGCCCTTGATGCCCTGCGCCAGTACCCGCTCGACGCCCGCGCCGAAGCCGGCCAGGCCACGGAAGACGAACTGTAGCAGGATGCCCTCGTCGTCGTCCGCCTCGGTGACGGTGTAGAGGGAGCGTGGCTCGACGTGCCGGTGGTATAGGAGGCGCACCTGCCAACAGCAGTCGGCGTATTCGAAGCCGAGCAACGCCTCGTTTGTGCGTTCCCGCTCGAAGTCGTAGTTCCACTTGCCGAGGGCGGCGACCCGGCCACCGAGGGGCCAGACGAACGACACGTCGCTCTGGTCGATCCGCGAGAGGCGGCGTTTGCGGTGGCCGATGTTGACGATGCGGCGGTTGTCGCGGCGATATTGCACGGCGACGCCGACTTCGTCCTCCTCGGCGTCGGCGGGATCCCAGGTGATGCCGGCGGTGGCGGAGAAACGCCCGGCGCGGCTCGCGAACTCGGCGACGACGGGAGAGGTCTCGTGCTGCTCGGCGTCCGTGGGCCGTCCGCGCAACGTCACCCGGCGATCCTCGAAGTGCGCGATGGTGCCGACGCTCGCCCGCACGTATTCGCGGCCGGTGTCCGCGTGGAGGAGGCGGGAGGTCAGGCCGACGGCCACGCGGTTGGCGTCGCCGATGCGGTCGAGGCCCGAGAAGCGGTTGCGCCGGAACAGTTGCGGGATCGAGAAGCTCGGCTCGCTGGCGTCGAACCGGGGCAGGTCGGCTTGGTCGGCGAACTGCTGGCGCAGGTAGTGGATGCGCGGCTCCAGGGTCTGGATGAGCGTTCGGCCCCCGATGGCGGCGTCGCGTTCGAAGAAAAGCCCGGCGTCGATGTCTCCGAAGGCGATGCCGCGTTCCGGCGTTCCGTCGATGCGGATGAGTGCGTCGTCGAGGTCGTAGCCCGTGTAGCGGTAGCCGGCCCCGACGTTCAGAAAACCCCAGGAGCGTTGCATGGGCAGCCGCATCCGAGGCTCGACGTGTAGTCGCCGTCCGCCGGGGATTGGCACTTTGCCGGACTCGGGATGATCGAAGGCCGTCCAGACCGTCGCCAGCGACCACTCGAAGGGACCGGCCCTGGCACCGGCATAACTCACGTCGATCTCGGGCAAGCGCCGGTAGGGCTCGCGCCGCTCCTCCAGCATCTGGAACCCCAGGCCGCTGATGCCCGCGGTGAGGCCGCCGCGTGCGTAGCGGGCCTCGGCGAAGCGCGTCAGGTACGCCCGGCTCGTCACGGCGAGCCCGGTGCCCAAGTCCCGGAAGTAGTCGTCGTCGCTGGCGGCCACCGCATCGATGCGGGTCGTGGCCGCACCGATTTGGCCGAGGTGGTCGAGGCCGAGGAGCCAGCGGTCGGCCGGCTCGAAGCGGCCCGGCAATCCCAGGTCGCGAAAGTCGTCCCGGTCGAAACGCCCGTCGTATTGCCGGTCTCCCGCCAGGAACGCGCCCGTCGCTTCCGTGCGGGCGAAGCGGGACAGATGACGCGCCTCGAGTTCCGCGCCCGTGCCGCGTTTCGAGGCGTGGTGCGCGGTGACCGTGGCGTCGTAGTTTGGCGCCAGGTTGAGGTAGTACGGCAGTTCCAGCCGCACCCCGGCGTCCCTTGACGTCCCGGCGCTCGGAAACAGGAAGCCGGACTGGCGCTCGGCGGACAGGGGGATGCGCAGGCGCGGCGCGTAGAACACCGGCACGCCACGGACGCGCACCTTGGCGCTCCGGGCGCGGGCGAAACCGGCGTCCTCCTCGACGGCGAGGTGCGTGGCGGCGATCTCCCAGGCGCGACTGTCCGGGCCGCAGCGCGTGATGCGGGCGTCGGAGAAGCTCCAGGCATCGTCATGGCGCTCAACGGCGTGGGCGGTGCCGCGAAACTCGGTGTCGAAGAGCAGGAACTTCACGTCCGACAATTGAGCCTGCCGCGCGCCGGTCTCGATATCGGCCCGTACGCTGGTGAGCGTGATGCCGGGTTCGGAAAGGATGCCCCCGTCGGGTAGTTCGATGCGGCCGGAGTCCCGGTGCAGCACGGCGCGCGGCCCTTGTAGCAACCGGTTCCCCTGGGACAGGACAACATCGCCGAACAACTCGGTGCCGGCCCCGGAGCGGTGCCGCGCGCGGCTCGCGGTGGCGCGCACGGGGAACCGCGACGAGTCCACGTCCCGCGGCTCGGGATAGTCGGGTTCGACATAGGCGCCCCGGCACCAGGACGGCAGCGCGGCGGCGCGGTGGGCGGGGAGTTCCGCCCGGGCCTTCCAGTAGCTGCGGGCGATTTCACCTCCGGGCGTCGGGCTCTCGCCGTGGGCGAGCGGCATTGCGAGCACCAGTCCGGCGGCCCAGGCGGCGCATCGGGACAGTCGTGCCATGGCGCGCGTGGGGCGAGGCCCGGTGGTCAGCGCACTCTCCTTGTCCTGGGGGGCTTGCTCTTGGGCACCGTCCGGGGTCACGCGGTCGGATGATGGAGAATCAAGACTATAGCCCGAGCGCGTCGCCGGCCACCGGCCCCTGCGTACAATGCCGACCCGTGGAGGATCGGCGGCGGCAGCTCGAGGGGTGGTGCGAGGCGCAGCTCGGCGGCGTCTTCGCGTTCGATGCGTTGCCCGTGGAGGCGAGCACGCGGCGCTTCTACCGAGTGCGGGTCGCCGGGGGCACGCACATCGCCATGGATGCGCCTCCCGCCACGGAAGACAACTTGCGCTTCCGCAACCTGTCGGAGCTCTTCCGCCGGCACGGGGTGCCGGTGCCGGAGGTCACGGCCTTCGACGAGCGCGGCTTTCTGTTGGTCACGGATTTCGGGAACCGGCTGTTCTCCACGGCCTACGCGGAGGGCCGGGAGGACGAGGCGCTCGAGCGCGCCCTGGAAGCCCTCGTCCGCATTCAGGGCATCTCCCCGGATGCCGTGCCCCCCTACACGCCGGGGCGTTTCCGCGACGAACTGGAGATCTTCGGCGAGTGGCTCCTGGGAGGGCTTCTCGGTGGCGCGACGCCGGGATTTCTCCCGGACGTGTGGCGCACGCTCGTGGACGTCACCCAGGCGCAACCGACCGTGACCATCCACCGGGACTACCACAGCCGCAACCTGCTGCTCCGGGACGATGGGGCACTGGGCATCGTGGACTTCCAGGACGCGCTCGCCGGCCCGGTCACCTACGATCTCGTGTCCCTGCTCCGGGACTGCTACCACGCCTTCCCGGAATCCGTCGTGGCGTCGTGGCGTGCCCGCTACCGGTCGCTCACGGACTGTGGCATGGACGAGGTGGCGTTCGTGCGCGCCTTCGACCTGACGGGCGTGCAGCGGCATCTGAAGGCGGCGGGGATATTCGTGCGGCTCTGGCTGCGCGACGACCGGGACAGTCACTTGCGGGACATCGCGCCGACGCTCGAGCGGGTGGTCGCCGTGGGCCGCGGCTATCCGGAGACCCGCCGGTTGGCCGAGTGGATCGGCAACGAGGTCCTGCCCAGGGTGGTGGCGGCGCTATGCGCGCGATGATCCTGGCCGCCGGCCGGGGCGAGCGGCTCCGGCCCCTCACCGAACGCGTGCCGAAGCCGATGATTCCCATCGCCGGCGAGCCCCTGATCGTGCATCAACTGCGGTGGCTACGGCGTGCCGGGATCGAGGACGTCGTCATCAACCTGCATCATCTGGGCGAGCAGGTGGCAGGCCATGTGGGGAACGGGAGCGACGTTGGCGTTCGGGTCCGCTATAGCCGGGAGGAGACGCTCCTCGGCACCGGGGGCGGGATTAAGCGCGCACTGCCCCTGCTTGGCGAGGACCCCTTCCTGGTGCTGAACGGCGACATCTGGACGAACTTCGCGTTCCGGAGGCTCCTGGACGTGGCGCCCGAAGCCGCGCATCTCGTGCTCACGCCCCGTCCGCTCCATCGCGCCCATGCCGATTTCGCCTTGGTGGATGGACGGTTGCGCCGGCACGGCGACGAGCGGGACGATCTCGTCTTCTGTGGGATCGCGATGGTCAACCCCGCGATCTTCGCCGGGACGCCCGATGGCCCCTTCGACCTGGCCCGCGAGATCTACTTCGATGCCGCCGGTGCGGGCCGCCTGACGGGGGAGCGCTTCGAGGGAACGTGGTTCGACATCGGCGCGCACGATCAACTGCGCGCGGTGCGGCGGTTGACGGACTGAGCGCGACCTTGCCGGCGTAGAATGGCGGAATGCCGCTGCCCGCTTGGATTGCCCCGTCGATACTCTCGGCCGACTTCGCACGCCTGGGCGCGGAGGTCGACGCCGTGCTCGAGGCCGGGGCGGACCTCGTCCACTTCGACGTCATGGACAACCACTACGTGCCGAACCTTACGGTCGGCCCCTTGGTGCTGCGGGCACTGCGGGAGCACGGCGTATCGGCCCCGGTGGACGTGCACCTGATGGTGAAGCCGGTGGACCGCATCGTCGGCGACTTCATCGACGCCGGGGCGGACTACGTGACGATCCATCCGGAAGCGACGGAGCACGTACACCGCTCCCTGTCCCTGATTCGCGAAGGGGGTGCGAAGCCGGGGCTTGCCCTGAATCCCGGGACCCCGGTGGCCGTCCTCGACCCCGTCCTCGACCTCGTGGATCTCGTGCTCGTGATGTCGGTGAACCCGGGCTTCGGGGGCCAGGCGTTCCTGCCGAGGAGTCTCGAAGCCGCGCGCGCGGTGCGCGGTCGCCTCGACCGCCTTGATCGGGAAGTGCGCCTAGAGATCGACGGCGGCATCAAGGTCGACAATATCCGTGCGGCACGCGAGGCGGGGGCGGACACGTTCGTTGCGGGGTCCGCGATCTTCGGTTCCGAAGACTACGCCGCCACCATCGCCGCCATGCGGGCGCGGCTTGCCTGATCCTGCCGTGCACGAGGCGTGCTACGAGGCCTATCTGTTCGACCTGGACGGGACCCTGGTCGACACCGCGCCCGACATCATGGCGGGCCTCAACGTCACCTTCGCGGAGTACGGATACCCCGCCGTGGACGAGGCGCGCACCCGGGACTGGGTCGGCAGGGGCGTCCTTGCCCTGATCCGTCTCGCACTCGGCCACCACGGACAGCCCGACCCCCCACCGGACGTGATCGACGGGATGGTCGAGCGCTTCCGGGACCACTACGCCCGCCACATCGCGGACCGTGGCGGGCCGTATCCGGGCGTGCGGGAGGCGCTCGATGCGTTGCAGGGCCGCGCCGCCCTCGGCGTCGTCACCAACAAGCCCGCGCGGCTGACCGGTCTGCTGCTCGACGCCCTCGACCTGTCGCGGTACTTCGGCGTTGTCGTCGCCGGCGACACCCTTGCCGTCGCCAAACCCGCGCCGGATCCGGCGCTGCATGCCTGTGACGAGCTGGGCGTTGCCGCGGGGGCCACGCTCTTCGTCGGAGACTCCGCGACCGACGTGGCCTGCGCCCGGGCGGCGGGTTGCGACGTGGTGTGCGTGTCCTATGGGTATCGCGCCGGCACGCCGCCCGAGGATCTGGGCGCCGACCGCATCGTTGATTCGCTCATGGCCCTGATATAGCCTCCCCGCCTCACCCGAGCGAGCCCGCCCTGGAGTGCTGCGGTGCCGAGCGCGAAAGCCCATCCCCGCTGGCGATGATCCTGCCCGGTTCCAACTGAACCACGCGCCGGCCCTGTCCGCCGCAACGCGGCCGAAACAGTGCCGCAACGGCCACGCCGCCACTCGTCCTTCGGGTACCACCTCCATGAACAAGTCAATGCACGCCGGTTCCGGCGCAAGCCACCGCGTTCCCGTGGTACACGAGGTGCTCGCCGACCTCGACACGCCCCTGTCCGTGTACCTAAAGCTCGCCGACGCGCCGTACAGCTACCTGCTCGAGTCGGCGGAGGGCGGCGAGAAGTGGGGACGGTACTCGATCATCGGACTGCCTTGCCGTACCGTGATTCGGGTGCGGGGACGCCGAGTGACGGTGGAGACCGATGGGCGGGTCGTGCAAGCCGTCGAGTCCGACGATCCGCTCGCGTTCATCGAGGACTACCGGAAGCGTTTCGAGATTCCCGAGGGCACCCTCGACACGGACGCGCTGCCCCGCTTCATGGGCGGACTGGTCGGCTACTTCGGCTACGACACGGTGCGCTACATCGAGCCGCGGCTCGCGGAATCCACGCCCCCGGATCCCCTGGGCACGCCGGACATCCTGCTGATGGTGTCGGACGACGTGATCGTTTTCGACAACGTGCGTGGCCGGATGCAGCTCATCGGCTGGGTTGACCAGGACCGCCCGGAGGCCCTGGACCAAGCCCGGACGCGGCTCGCGAAGCTGGCGGCCCGCCTCGCGGGGGCGGTGCCGGCGCGCGCCGTAACCCGCGCCAATCGTCCCCCGGAGGAGACGGACTTCGTATCCGAGTTCGGTCGCGACGCGTTCATGGCGGCGGTCGACCGCATCCGCGAGTACACCCGGGCCGGGGACGCGATGCAGGTGGTGCTCGCCCAGCGCATGTCGGTGCCGTTCGGCGCGGCGCCCATCGACCTGTACCGGGCGCTGCGGAGCCTCAACCCGTCCCCCTACATGTACTACATGCACCTCGACGACTTTCACGTCGTCGGTTCGTCCCCGGAGATCCTCGCCCGGGTCGAGAACGGCCGCATCGTCAACCGTCCGCTCGCCGGGACGCGCCGGCGGGGCCACACGGAGGAAGAGGATCTTGCCCTTGAGCAAGAGCTGCTGAACGATCCGAAGGAAATCGCCGAACACCTGATGCTCATCGACCTCGGGCGCAACGACGTGGGCCGCGTGGCGGAGACCGGTTCCGTCGAGGTGACGCAGCAGTTCGCCATCGAGCGCTACTCCCACGTCATGCACATCTCCTCCAGCGTCGAGGGGCGGCTGCGGGCCGGCAAGACGGCCATGGACGTGCTGCGCGCGACGCTTCCCGTGGGCACGCTCTCCGGCGCACCTAAGATCCGCGCCATGGAGATCATCGACGAACTCGAGCCGGTGAAGCGGGGCGTGTACGGCGGCGCGGTCGGCTATCTCTCCTGGGGCGGCAACATGGACATGGCCATCGCCATCCGCACGGCGGTCATCCAGGACGGCGTGCTCTACATCGAGGCGGGCGGCGGCATCGTCGCGGACTCGATACCGCGTCTCGAGTGGAAGGAGAGCATGAACAAGGGCCGCGCCATCTTCCGGGCGGCGCGCATGGCCGAGCAGGGCTTTCGGGAGCTGGACTGAGCACGACATGGTTGAGATGGCAAGGAAGATCGCCGAGGCCCGCTGGTTTCAGTGGGGCATCGTCGGGGTGATCGCGGTGAACGCGGTCGTGATCGGGCTCGACACGTCCGCGGGCCTGCGGGAGCGGTTCGGCGGCGCCTTCGAACTCGCGAACCAGGTGTTCCTCGGCATCTTCGTGGTCGAGATCATCGTCAAGTTGGTCGCGCAGCACCCGCGGCCGGCGCGCTACTTCCGGGACGGCTGGAACGTATTCGATTTCACGATCGTGGCGATCAGCCTGCTGCCGGCGACGGGAGAGCTCGCGACCCTCGCTCGCCTGGCACGGCTGTTGCGCGTCCTGCGGCTCGTCTCCGCCCTGCCGGAGTTGCGGCTGATCGTCTCGACCCTGGTGCGCACCGTGCCGGGCATGTTCAACGTGATCGTCCTCATGTCGATCATCTTCTACATCTACGCCGTGGCGGGCTATCACCTCTTCCACGAGATCGACCCGACCCACTGGGACACGCTCGGCATCTCGCTCATCACCCTGTTCCGTATCGTGACCCTGGAGGACTGGACCGACGTGATGTATGCCGCCATGGAGCACTATTGGTGGGCGTGGGCGTATTTCGTGAGCTTCGTCGTCGTGGGGACGTTCGTCGTGATCAACCTGTTCATCGCCGTCGTGCTGAACAACCTCGACGAGGCGAAGGCGGAACGGCTCGCGGGGAAGACCGACGCGCCGTCCCGGGAGGAACTCCTCCGAGAGTTGCGGGCGGCGCGGGAGTCGCTCGCCCGCCTCGAGCGCCGGTTGGCGAACGACGATGGGTGACGGCCGGTGGGCGCTCGCCGCCGCCTTGGTGGCGGGTGCTGCGGCGGCAGACCTGCCTCTCGAGGGAGCGCGCACTATCCGGTTCGAGACCGATGCGGTCACCTGGCTCTCCCTCGACGTATCTCCGGACGGCGGGAGTGTGGTGCTGGAGGCCCTCGGCGACCTCTATGTGATGCCCATCGAGGGCGGGCGCGCGGAGCGCATCACCGAGGGCATGGCCTTCGACTCGCAGCCACGCTTCGCGCCCGACGGCGAACGCATCGTCTTCATTAGCGACCGGGATGGCAACGAGGCCGTTTGGGTCGCCGGGAGCGACGGGAGCGATCCGCGCAAGATTGCCGGGGGCGGCGACAAGACCGAATTCGCTTCGCCGGCCTGGTCCCCCGACGGGTCGCACGTCGTCGTCTCCAAGACGCAGTGGGGACTCGGCACCTTCGAACTGTGGGCCTACCACGTGGACGGTGGCAAGGGGGTGCGGATCACCCGGGCCAAGGCGCGGGGCAATGCCCCGATCGATCAGCGGGCCAACACCCTCGGTGCGGTCTATTCGCCGGACGGGCGCTACCTTTACTACGCACGCAAGAACGGCGGCTTCGGCTATGGGCTGCGGCTGCCCTTGTGGCAGGTGGCGCGCCGCGACCTGCGCGAGGGCACGGAGGATGTCCTGACCGGGGCCGTCGGCAGTGCGATGCGGCCGTTGCTGTCGCCGGATGGCACGCGCTTGGTCTACGCGACGCGGCACGAGACGCGGACCGGCCTACGGCTCCGCGACCTGAACACCGGCGAGGATGACTGGTTGGCCTGGCCCGTCCAGCGCGACGAACAGGAGTCCCGCTTCACGCGCGACCTGTTCCCCGGCTACGCCTTCACGCCGGATGGGCGGTCGGTCCTGTACACCCGCGAGGGAGGCATCTGGCGCGTCGACATCGCGTCGGGCGAGACGGTTCCCATTCCCTTCCAACTCGACATCGACCTGGCCCTCGGGCCGGCGCTACATGCGCCGTATCGCTTGGGGCTGGGCCCGGTGAAGGCGCGCCTCGTCCGGGGCCTCGCCCCGGCGCCGGGGGGCGGGGCGTTCGCCTTCTCGGCGTTGGCGGCCCTCCATGTCTACGACGTGGACACGGGCCGGCATCGCGCCCTACTCGACGCCGGGACGCCGGCGTTCCATCCCGTCTGGTCGCCGGACGGCCGCTGGATCGCGTATGTCACCTGGTCCAATCGCGGCGGGCACATCTGGCGGACCCGGGCCAATGGCCGCGGGAACCCCCGCCGGCTGACCGAGCACGCGGCCTTCTACACGGATCCCGCCTGGTCGCCGGATGGCGAACGCATCGTGGCCCTGCGCGGCACCAGCCATGATCGGCTGTACCGCGAGTGGGATTCCGGCGTGCCCATCGCCTCGGACGTGATCTGGTTGCCGGCGAACGGGGGCGAGGCGCGGCTGGTGGTGCCCGCCCGGGGGTTGCGGGCGCCGCACTTCGGGCCGGAGGCGGACCGCATCTATCTGTACGCCTCCGAAGGGCCGTTCACGCGGCGCGGCGAGTCGTCGCTCACCTCCGTGCGTTACGACGGCAGCGACCGGCGCGTGCATCTCGGGGTCAAGGGTCCGGGCATCTACTTCGCCGAGGAGAACGTGCCTGCCGAGGAGATCCGGCTGGCCCCCGACGGCCGCCATGCACTGGTCGTCCACGCCAATCAGCTCTATGTCCTGCGACTCCTGAACCGCCATCTGGCGAACCTCCAGACGACCGTGACGAGCCCGTCCGTGCCCCTCGCGCGGCTTACGGACGTCGGCGTCGATGCGGCGGCGTGGAGCGGCGATGGCGCGATCATCCACTGGAGCGTCGGCCATCGCGTCTACTCCCGGGCGCTGGCGTCGGTGGAGTTCGGGCCGACGGAGGAGGGCGACGACCAGACCGCCGAAGGCGACGAGAGCGAGGAGGAAGGCGTAGCCGGAACCGAGTCCGGAAGGCCGGGCGCGGAGGGGGACGAGCCGGTGGCGTCGGGGGATGTCGCCGATGGTGGCTCGGAAGGGTCGGAGGTCGCCGAGGAACACGAGGCCGTCACCAGCTTCCCGATCGAGATCTACCAGCCGCGCTTCGAGCCCGAGGGCACGGTGGCGCTGGTCGGGGCGCGGGTGTTGACGATGGAGGCGCCCGGAGAGGAGATGGCGCCCATGTCCGGGACCCCCGTCGAGGACGCCGGCCGGTTGATCGACGATGCCGTCGTGCTCATTCGCCGTGACCGCATCGAGGACGTTGGCCCGCGCGGTGCCGTCGATATCCCGGAGGATGCCGATGTGATCGATGTCGCCGGGCACTTCATCGTCCCGGGATACGTGGATACGCACGCGCACTTCCGCGTGGCCCGCCGGGTGCTCGACCTCGACAACTGGTCGTTCCTGGCGAATCTGGCCTACGGCGTCACCACGGCCCTCGACGTCCAGCCGAGTACGGTGGATGTCTTGCCGTACCAGGATCTCGTCGACGCCGGCGTGATGATCGGGCCCCGCGCCTTGTCGACCGGGCCGGGCATCTTCAGCAATGTCCGCTTGAAGTCCGCCGACCATGCCCGGGCCGTACTGCGCCGCTACCGGGACCATTACCGCGTCCGCAACGTCAAGGCGTACATCCCGGGCAACCGGAAGCAGCGCCAGTGGCTCGCCCAGGCGGCGCGGGAGCTCGGGCTCATGCCGACCACCGAGGGCGCCCTCGATCTCAAGCTCGACCTCACCCACGTCATCGACGGCTTCAGCGGGAACGAGCACAACTTCCCGGTGCTGGACCTGCATCGGGACGTGGTCGAGCTGGTGGCGCGTTCGGGCATCGGATATACGCCGACCCTGCTCGTGGCCTACGGCGGCCCGGCGGCGGAGGACCACTTCTACATCCACGAGTCGCCGCGCGACGACGCCAAGCTTGCCCACTTCACGCCACGCCCGTTCCTGGCGGCCCGCACCCAGCGGCGGTCGTGGTTCGCCGAAGAGGAGCACGTCTACCCGCGGGTGGCCGCCCAGGCGGCGAAGATCCTGCGTGCCGGGGGCCGGGTGGGGGTGGGCTCGCACGGCCAGCTGCAGGGCCTCGGTTATCACTGGGAACTCTGGGCCCTCGCGAGTGGCGGGCTGACCCCGGCGGAGGCCCTGCGCGCGGCCACGCGTCACGGGGCGGAGATGATCGGCGTGTCCCGGGATGTCGGCACCGTCACGCCCGGTAAGCTGGCGGACCTGGTCATCCTGCGCGCCGACCCGCTCGCCGATATCCGCCACTCGGACGACATCGCCTACGTCGTCAAGAACGGAGAGGTGTTCGAGGGCGACACCCTGGACAAGGTCTGGCCCGAGCGGCAAGCGCTGGCGGAACCCTGGTGGTCGGACCTCGGCCCGGGGCGTTCAGAGGTTCCTTAGCGCGCCCCGGGCAGACGCCGGCGAGGGGCGGCCCCCGCGTTTGGCGATTTTCGTTTCCGTAGTACACTCGCCCGCTGTCACATCGTCCGGCACATACCGTGCCGCGAACCACCGACAGACCATCAAACCGAAAAGGGGGAAAAGATGCGTGATGTGGTAGTCGTAGACAGTGTCCGGACCGGACTGGCGAAGTCCTTCCGCGGCAGTTTCAACCTGACGCGGTCCGATGACATGCTCGCGCATCTCATCGATTCGCTGCTGGACCGGAATCCCACCGTCTCGCCGGAGGAGGTCGAGGACGTCGTCGTCGGTGCCGCCAGCCACGTCGGCGAGCAGGACGGCAACCTGGCGCGTCTCGCGGTCGTGCTGTCCCGCCTGCCGATCACCGCCGCGGGCATGACCATCAACCGCTTCTGCTCGTCCGGCCTGCAATCCATCGCGATCGCCGCGAACCAGATCGCGTCCGGCAACACCCAGGTGGCCATCGCGGGGGGCGTCGACTCGATCTCGATGCGCACGCGTCAGGATCCGGGCAAGTCGAAGGCCAACCAGCGCCTCCTCGACGAGAAGCCCGACATCTTCATGGCGATGGGCAACACCGCCGAGGTCGTGGCGCGGCGCTATCAGGTGACCCGCGAGATGCAGGACGTCTACGCCCTCCAGAGCCAACAGCGGTATGCGCGCGCGCAGGAGGCGGGCTGGATGAGCGAGGAAATCGTGCCGATGCCGGCCACCATGCTGAAGACGGACAGGGAGACCGGCGAGGAGAGCCAAGTGGACGTGATGGTGGACCGCGACGAGTGCAACCGTCCGACGACGACGCTGGACGGCCTCTCCGGCCTTGCGCCGGCGTTCGAGGAGGACGGCACGGTCACCGCCGGCAACGCCTCGCAGCTCTCCGACGGGGCGTCGATGACCCTGCTGATGAGCGCGGAACGCGCCGGCCAGCTCGGCATCCAGCCGATGGGCGTCTATCGCGGCTTCACCGTCGCCGCGTGCGAGCCGGACGAGATGGGCATCGGCCCGGTGTTCGCCATCCCGCGGCTGCTCGACAATGTCGGGCTGAAGCAGGACGACGTGGACCTGTGGGAACTGAACGAAGCGTTCGCCTCCCAGTGCGTCTACTGCCGCGACAATCTCGGCATCGACAACGAGAAGTACAACGTCAACGGCGGCAGCATCGCGATCGGGCATCCGTTCGGCATGACCGGCTCGCGGCTCACGGGCTCCGTGCTGCGGGAACTGAAGCGGCGCAACCAGAAGTACGGCGTCGTGACGATGTGCATCGGTGGCGGACAGGGTGCCGCCGGACTGTTCGAGGCCGCCTAACCAGCGGTCGCTCCCAGGCATCGGCCGGGTCGTCCGTGCGGGACGGTTCGGCCGGGCCGGGGTTACAGAGGGTCGTTGCACGGCATGTTGACGCGACGCTCCCGAGAGAAGCGCCTTCCGGCGCGCGGGCCCGTGTGGGTGCGCCTCGCCGTCGCCGTGTGCGCCTTCGCGGGAGCGTCGGCAACCGTCCCGGCCGCCGCGAATCCCTATGCGGACCATTCCGACGAGGAACTCACCCGGGTCGCGTCCGCGTGGGAGACCTTGAACACGGAGGAGCGCCGCGACTTCGTCCTCGAGATGCGCCGGCGCATGGCCGACAGCGGCCGCAAGGCCGTCGAGGTGCAGCGCCGCTTCGGCCGCGTCGTGCGGGGGCCGGACGGCTCGGTGGTGCGCATCGAGCAGGTCGTGCGCATCCGCCCGGGCGCGGCGCCTCCGGCGGAGGGCGCGCCGTCCGACTACGGCAGGGGATTCGAGCAACGCTCCGAACGGAGCGAGGATTCCGCGGCCGACCGCGCCGTGGTCAAGGTCAACAAGACGGTCGAGGACGATTGACCGAGTCAGCGATGGGCCGTGAGAGGGCGACCTTGCTCGTTGTCGACGACGATGCCGAGCTGCGGGATCTTGCCCACCAGTACCTGGAGCAGAAGGGCTACCGCGTCGTCGGCGTGGAGGATGGCGCGGCGATGGACGAGGCGCTCGCGGCGCACGACATCGATCTCGTCATCCTGGACGTGATGCTGCCGGGCGAGGATGGCCTGTCGATCGCCAAGCGCCTGAAGCGGACCTCCGCCGTCCCCATCATCATGGTGTCCGCCCAGGGCGAGGACGTCGACCGGATCGTGGGCCTCGAGGTCGGTGCCGACGACTACATGACGAAGCCCTTCAACCCGCGCGAACTGCTGGCCCGCATCCGCGCGGTGATGCGCCGGACCTCGGGGCAGGAGGGCACGACGGACGCGCACGTCGTGGAGTTCGGCTCGTTCCGGCTCGACCTCAATGCGCACCGGCTGTCCGACGACGAGCGCACCGTCCCGCTGACCACGGGCGAATTCGACCTGCTGAGCGTCTTCGCGCGGCACCCGAACAAGGTGCTCGACCGGGACCGCATCCTCGACCTGTTGAAGGGTGCCGAGCGCTCGCCGTTCGACCGCAGCATCGACGTGCGCGTCACGCGGCTGCGCGGCAAGATCGAAACGGATCCCTCCTCGCCCGTCTACATCAAGACGATCTGGGGCAAGGGCTACCTGTTCTCTCCGGACAGCGCCTGACCGGGCCGTTGGGGGCAGCGTTGGCGCGCGGCGGACGCAACCCATCGGCCACGGGCGATGCTCCGGAACGGCTGCTCGCGCCCCAAGCGTCGCTGTTGGCGCGGACCAACGTGGTGCTGGCCTTCAGCGCGGTGGCCATCGTCGCGACCGCCCTGGTGGCATTGCAGGTGCTCGTGGTCGGTCCGATGACGGAGCGCTCCGCGGACGACGAAGCCGGGCTCGTGGTGCTCTCGGCCCAGACGTGGGCGGAACTGCCGGACTACACGGACGCGCGCCCGGCGTTCGAGCTCGAGATGGCGCGCATGCACGACCTGGTCATCAGCTCGGACCTGCGCGACCTGCCGCCCGTCCAAGCGGACAACGATTACCACGCGTTGCTCAGGATGCGAATCTCGGAGCGTCTCGGCGCCCCGGTCCGGTTGTTGGAGGGCGACGAGCTGGTGTGGGCCGAGCTGCCCATCCCGGGGGGGACGTTGCAGATCGGCTTCGTGCCGGGACAGCAGGATGACCAACTGCCCTACGTGGGCCTGGTCATCGGCATCGTGGGCACGGTGATCGTGCTCGTCACTTCGTCGCTCGTCGTGCGGCGCATCGCGCAACCCCTCGCCGAGACCGCCGGGGCCGTCGAGGCGTTCCGGGGTGCCGAGGGATTCGCGCCGCTGCCGGAGAAGGGCCCCCGCGAGTTGGTGACCCTCGCCGCGAGCTTCAACCGCATGGCCAGCGACATCAGTGCGCTCCTTTCGAGCCGGACGACGCTGCTCGCGGGCATCTCCCACGACCTGCGGACGCCCCTGGCGCGGATGCGGCTGGCGGTGGAGCTGTTGCCCGACGACGTCGACCCGGCCCTGGTCGCGCGGATGGCGGGCAACCTGGAACAGATGGACGAACTCATCGGCGACGCGTTGCGCTTTGCGCGGAGCGCCGGCGAGGCCGCCCAGGAACTGCTACTCAAGCCGTACGTCGAGTCGGTGGTGGCCGACATCGACGCCGAGGTGGCCGTGCGGTGGCGGGGCGACGAGGAGGCGCGGGGATTGGTGGCGCCAGGTGCCCTGAGGCGCGTGTTGGCCAACCTGATCGACAACGCGCGACGCCACGCCGGCGAGGCCGCCGTCGTCGTGGAGGTCGGGGACGAGTTGATCGTCCATGTCGTGGACGGCGGACCGGGTATTCCCGAAGCGGAGCGCGAACGCGTGTTCCAGCCGTTCTTCCGGCTCGCGCCCCCGGAACGGGGGGACGCCGGCGGCAGCGGGCTGGGGCTCGCCATCGTGCAACAGCTCTGCCTGGCGCACGGCTGGCGCGTGGGCATCGATGCGAGCGAGTCGGGCGGGGCCGACGTGTGGATTTCGATCAGCACCCTGATACAAACGGACACAAAACCGCCCGCGGCGGAAATCAGCGGGAAACAGCCCTTTGGCAGGATGACCGCGGGGTGAGACGAGTCAGCCACCAAGGCTGAAGCTCCAGGGGTTGAGGGGCCGACTAGCCCATTGGGCGGCACCCGCCCCGCAAGAGGCATCTCCCTCCCCTTGCGGCCTCGATCTTCGAGGTCGACCCGGCCCGCCAGCTCCCTCTCCAGGCTGGCGGGCTTTCTTTTTTGGGCGTGCGCCGAATGCGTGCGCCGAGCCCTCCGGCTACACTTCCGATCATGGACTTCAAGGAAATCCTCTACGAGGTGGAGGGTGCGCTCGCGCTCCTCACCATCAATCGCCCGCAGCGCCACAACGCCATCTCCCTCGACACGCTGGAGGAGTTGCATGGGGCGGTGCGCCTCGCGGCGACGGACGACGCGGTGCGCGTGATCGCCATCACGGGTGCCGGGGGCCGCGCGTTCGCGTCGGGTTCGGACCTCTCGGAGGTTCTGCACCGGGACTTCAGGAAGGCGCTCGAGCCCATCGTGCAGGGGCTCGCGGATCAGCTCGAACGGACGCCGAAGCCGACCATCGCCGCCATAGACGGCATCTGCATGGGTGGTGGGCTGGAGGTTGCCCTCGGCTGCGACCTACGGATCGCGACGCACCGTTCCCGCTTCGCGACGCCGGAAGGGAAGCTCGGGATCATCCCCGGCGGCGGCGCGACGGCGCGCCTGCCGCGCATCGTGGGGCGCGGGTGGGCGATGGAGATGATGCTGATGGGCGAGCCGATCGACGCGGAGCGCGCGCTCTCCATCGGCCTCGTGACGCGCTTGGTCGAGCCCGAGGAGCTACTCCCGGAGACGCGGCGGGTCGCGGAGCACCTGGCGAGTTTCGCTCCGTTCGTCCCCCGCACCATGAAGGCGATGGTGAACTTCGGCATGGAGGCGAGCCTCGCGGGGGCGTTGATGCTGGAGAAGTACGCCCAGGGCGCGCTGGTGCAGACCGAGGACAAGCAGGAGGGCATCTCCGCCTTCCTCGAAAAGCGCAAACCCGATTTCAAAGGCCGCTGATCCTTGGTAACTTTGCGGCCTTTTGACGACGGACAGGGGAATCCATGGCCATAGAGAAGTTCCCGGTCGAGGCCGGGCACATCATGATGTTCGCGCGCTCGATCGGCGACGACAACCAGATCTACTACGACGAGGACTACGCGAAGTCCACGGAGTGCGAGGGCGTCGTCGCGCCGCCGACGTTCGTCCAGGCGAGCGCCCAGTTCGATCCGGACTACTTCCTGCGTCCGAAGGTCGGCGAGCCGTGGTTCGGCTCGGGCGGCAAGCCGACCGGCGTCGTCCGCGAGAGCGGCGGCGGAGGGGGCGGCGGCGGTGGAGGTGGGCTCCACGCGGAGCAGCGCTATGTCTATCACCGTCATCCGCGCGTGGGCGACGTGTTGACGGCCACCACGCGACCGGGCAACAAGTGGGAGCGTCAGAGCCGGCGCGCCGGCACGCTCAAGTTCTCGGAGACGGTCACGGAATACCGGGACCAGAACGGGGAACTCGTCGTCACGGCGACGGGCGTGGGCGTTCAGACGGAACGTCCGGTCGATCAGGGGTAGCGGACCTTACGGTCGCTTCGCACGGAACACGGAGAAAGAACATGGCTTTGAAAGCAGCGGACCTGAACGTCGGCGACGCCCACACCGAACGGCTCGTCGAAGACTTGAAGCGCACGCAGATCGTCCAGTACGCGGGCGCCTCGGGGGACTACAACCCGGTGCACACCGACGAACTCTTCACGAAGGAGGTGGCCGGCTATCCGACCGTCTTCGCCCACGGCATGTTGACCATGGGCATGACCGGCCGCATGTTGACCAACTACGTCGGCGACGGACGGCTCACCGAGTACGGCGTGCGCTTCACCAACCAAGTGTGGCCGGGCGACACCCTGGACGCGACCGCGACGATCACGAAGGTCGAGGATGGCCTTGTCGATCTCGACGTGACCACGGTCAACCAGAAGGGCGATGTCGTTTTGAAGGGGTCCGCGCAAGCCCGCGTCGACTGACCAGTCAAGCCGGCCTCCTGCGGCGGGTGCCGCGGAGGCCGGCGTCTGGGACCACCACCGAGCCTTGACAGGAATGCTGTACGGATATACATATTCAATTCCCTAAATGTGAAAAGGGAGTGAAGACCTGGCGATTTCTTCGATCCAGCAGGAGATGTCGAGGAGGGACGAAATGACGACCTACGCGGCGGCGGTGTCCGGTGCGCTGCTAGGTGGCCTGCCGGAGGGCAGCGTGGACCGGCTCCTCGAGGGCCACGCCGCAGGGTCGCCCGGTTTGGAGAAGCTGTGCCGGCAGGTGTGGGCGCTCACGGAGGCGATGGACGAGACGCGGCCGGGCTAGAGGCCTCAGCCGGGGAGCGCGGGCGACCTTTCGGTCGCCTTGGAGTTTCCGCTTCGCGAAATCCCGCCGCAGCGGCGCCGGGGGGCTGAAGCAGATGTTCATGCTCGAGGACGAACTGCATCGCCCTCAGTTGGCGAAGGCCGCGCACAGTGCGGAACAGGCCTTTTCCATGCCGGGGCGGGCGGCCGGGATGACCGGCCCCTGTGCGAAGAAGCCATGGATCAGCCCGTCGAAACGCACGCACTCGACGGTGTTGCCGGCGTCCTCGAGCAGCCGCGCGTAGGCCTCTCCCTCGTCGCGCAGCGGGTCGAACTCCGCCGTCATGACCAGCGCCGGCGGGAGCCCGGAGAGGTCGGATGCCCGCGCGGGCGATGCATAGGGGTTCGCCCGGTCGGCCGGATCCGTGTAATGGTCCCAGAACCAGTGCATGGCGTCGGTGGTCAGGAGGTAACCCTCGGCGTTGTCGCGGTAGGAGGCGGTGTCGAAGGTGGTGCCGTCGGTCACCGGATAGACCAGGAGCTGGAAGTCGATCGCGGGGCCGTCCTGGTCCCGGGCCATGAGCGAGACGACGGCGGCGAGGTTGCCCCCGGCGCTGTCCCCGGCCACGGCGAAGTGGTCCGGGTCGCCACCGAGGGACGCCGCGTTCTCCTTCGCCCAGCACGTCGCCGCGTAGCAGTCGTCGGCCGCGGCGGGGAAGCGGTGCTCGGGCGCCAGCCGGTAGTCCACGGAGACGACGATGCTGTCCGTCCCCTGGCACAGTTCCCGGCTCTGGCTGTCGGCGGTGTCGAGGTCGCCGAGCACCCAACCGCCACCGTGGAACATCATGGTGACCGGGCAGGGACCGTTCCCTTCGGGCGTGTAGATGCGTAGCGGGATCGATCCCCCGGGGCCCTCGATGGAGACGTTCTCGACCTTGCCCACCGGGAGGTCGACCGGTGGCTGCATCGCCCGCATCATCTCCCGCGCGGCGGGCGGCGGCATGTCGATGAGATTCGGCCCGCCCGCCTCGGCGAGTTGGGCGAGCATGGCCTCGTATTCGGGATGCAGGGGCATGGGCGGGTCTCCGTGGATGTCAACGCCGGGCGGGGACGCACGGGCTCGTCCCGGAAGGCGTGGGCGATGGTACCATCGCCGGCTTTTCCCGAATGAGGCAGACCATGCCCCGACTGGACGGCGCGGAGGAAGCCGCGGACCTCGCCAAGCAGTTCGCGTTCCTCGAGAACACGCTCCTCAAGAATCGCACGTTGACCATCTTCGGGGAGATCAACCAACTCGTCGCCCAGCGCAGCGCCGAGCGCTTGCTGGCGCTGTCCTTCGAGAGCGACGAGCCGATCACCCTCTTCATCGGCTCGCCGGGCGGGCACGTCGAATCCGGCGACACGATCTTCGACATGATCCGCTACATCAAGCCGACCGTGCGCACCGTCGGCACCGGCTGGGTGGGCAGCATCGCGACGCACATCTATCTCGCGACGGACAAGGAGCATCGCTTCGCGCTGCCGAACACGCGGTTCCTCATTCACCAGCCGGCCGGGGGCTTCGGCGGGGACGCTTCGGACATCGAGATTCACGCCCGGGAGATCCTGAAGACCCGCGAACGCATCAACCAGATCATCGCGGACCAGACCGGCCAGCCGCTGGACAAGGTGCAGAGCGACACCGACCGGGACTACTGGATGAGCGCGGAGGAATCCGTCGAGTACGGGCTGGTCGGGAGCATCATCCAGTCGGTGGACGAACTCACGTCCTGACGTGCCCGGAGGCGGGCGCCGGAGAAGCGCTTGGCACGCGAACTCCGCATCGGTATCGACACCGGCCCCGTGGCGGAGGTCGGCGCGCTCCTCGTCGAGGCGCGGGAACCCATTGCCACGCTGGTGTTTGGCCACGGGGCGGGCGCGGACATGCATCACGCCAGCATGGAGGCCATCGCGGGAGCCTTTGGCAGTGCCGGGATCTCGACCCTGCGCTTCAACTTCCCCTTCAAGGAACTCGGCAAGTCGCGGGTGGATTCGAAGGACACCTCGGTAGCCACGGTCGCCGCCGCCCTGGCGTTGGCGAAGGACGCCTGCGACGGGCCGCGCTACCTCGGCGGGCACAGCTTCGGCGGCCGCATGGCGACGCACGCCGTGGTCGATCGCGGCCTCGCCGTGGCGGGCATGATCTTCGGCTCGTTTCCGCTGCATCCCGCCGGCAGGCCGTCCACGCACCGCGCGGACCACATGGACGCGATCGACGCGCCGATGCTGTTCCTCTCCGGCACCCGCGACGGGCTCGCGGAACCTGAACTGCTGACCCAGGTCGTCCACCGTATCGGCGCGACGCTACGATGGCTCGACACCGCGGACCACGGCTACAAGGTGCTGAAACGCAAGCGCACGCGGACCGACGATGTCTTTGCCGAGATGGCCGGTTACGCGAGGGAGTTCGTGCTACGCGGATGACGGCGCGGCACCAAGACCTTCGAGGCCATGACCATGCTCGTTCCCGGCTGAACTTAAGGAGTTACCTGCCATGACGCGGCCCGATGCTTATCTCCCCGGCAGGCTGGGCGATCCCGACCTGACGATCGCCACGGACCCGCGACTCGACCCACGCGTCCGGGCGACGCTCGAGGGCGGACTCGGGGAATTGGCGCAAGCCCCTCCGGTCGGACCGGATGCTCCCCTGGCGGACATTCTGGCGTTCATCGCGGAGTTCGAGGCCGAAGGTGCCGCGATGGACGAGGGCTACGCGGACCTGCCGCCGGTGGAGGGCGTGGCCAGGCGCACGGAAGTCATTGAGGGCGTCGATGGCAACGCGATCACGCTCCACATCGTGCAGCCCGCTGAGCGGCAGGGACGGGTGCCGGGCATCGTGCACACGCACGGCGGGGGCATGTGCTTCTTCTCTGCCGAAGAGGCGCCCTATGTCCGCTGGCGCGACGAACTGGCCGCGACGGGGCTGGTCGTGGTGGGCGTCGACTTCCGCAACGCGGCCGGCAAAATGGGCGTGCATCCGTTTCCCGCGAGTCTCAACGACTGCGCCAGCGGCACGCGTTGGACGTACCGGAACCGGGAGGCGCTCGGCATCTCGCACGTCGTGGTCTCCGGCGAGTCGGGGGGTGGCAACCTCAGTCTCGCCACGGCGCTCAAGGCCTTGCGCGAGGGCTGGATCGACGAGATCGCCGGGGTGTACGCGTGCTGCCCGTATATCGCGGGCGAGTATCACCCGCCGCCGCCCGCGCTGGTCTCTTGGCGCGAGAACGGTGGCTACATGATGAACGAGGTGATGGGCAAGGTGACGGCCACGGCCTACGATCCGGGCGGCGAGAACGCGAGGAACCCGCTTGCTTGGCCCTACCATGCGGCGCGGGACGACCTCGTCGGGCTGCCCCCGCACGTGGTCTCCGTTAACGAACTCGACCCGCTGCGGGACGAGGGTCTCATCTACGCGCGCAAGCTCATGGCGGCCGGCGTCCGGACGGTCAGCCGCACCGTCAACGGCACGGCCCATGGTGGAGACACGGTGACGCCGCAGGTACTGCCGGAAGCCTACTACGCGACCATCCGGGACATTCACGGATTCGCCTCCGCGCTTGGCTCCCCGTAGCCGCGTGACCTGCATCGTTCCGAGCGGGGCAAACGCCCCGCAACCGTCGCCTTTGGCTCCGCTCGCGGCCCAGCCCCACCGGCCTACGCGCCCGCGCCGTTCTACGGCGCGGCCTCGTAGGCGGCATAATGGCGCCTTTCGGTCAGGCGGAGCACGCGCAACATGAAACTGGTCACCTTCACGCACGGGGATCGGACCCGTATCGGGGCGGTCGTGGGAGAACTCGTGGTCGACCTTTCCGCGGCGGCTCCGGAGCTGCCGACGGACATGGTCGAGTTTCTCGCGGCGGGCGACGCGGCGATGGCGCGGGCGCGCGAGGCGCAGACCGACGCGGACCACGCGCTCGCCCTGAACGACGTCGAGCTCTTGGCCCCGGTCCCGCGCCCGGGCAAGATCCTCGCCATCGGGCTGAACTACCGGGACCACATCGAGGAGACCGGGGCGAAGCCCCCGAAGACCCAGATCTGGTTCAACAAGCAGACGACGGCGACCAACGCCCCGTACGGATCCATCGCGATGCCCTCGGTCTCGAGCTATCTCGACTACGAGGGGGAACTCGTCTACGTGGTCGGCAAGCGCGGCAAGCACGTGCCGAGGGAGCGCGCCCACGAGATCATCGCCGGGTACTGCTGCGGCAACGACGTGAGCGTCCGCGATTGGCAGCGGGCAGCGCCGACCATGCAGATCGGCAAGTCCTTCGACACCCATGCACCGTTCGGGCCCTGGATCGTGACCCCCGACGAGATCGGCGATCCGCACACCTTAGGGCTTCGCACGCTCGTCAACGGCGAGACGCGCCAGGACTCCAACACCGAGCACCTGGTCTTCGACTGCTTCGACCAGATCGCGCATCTGACCCAGGCCTTCACCCTGGAGCCGGGCGATGTCATCTACACCGGCACGTCGTCGGGGGTCGCCCTGGCGATGAAGCCGCCGGCGTGGCTCAAGGTGGGCGACGTGGTGCGCATCGAGATCGACCGCATCGGCCACATCGAGCACACGATTGCGGAGGAGGACGCCGCGACGGTGGTGGACTGATTGCCGGCGCGTCCTAGCTGCGGTCAGCCGGCGCGCACTGCAGCCTCCAGCGTGAACACGTGGGGGTCGTCGGCCCCCAGTCCGCGTAGCGCGTCGGCGAGCTCGATCAGGTAATCCACGTTCTTTCCGCTCGGCCCGGCGGACCGGCGGATCTGGCGGGCCATCTCCTCGATGGGCGCGTCGCCGAGGAACGCGTGATTGCCGATCGGTGCGATGTAGACGACGCCGTCCGCGATGTCGGCGTCCTCCAGCGTCAGGGAGACCGCGACGCGCTCGTAACCGTTCTTCTCCCGATAGTCCAGGTGATCGAACACGGCGTGTTCGATGCGGTACGCAATGCCGATGCAGGTCTCGCCGGGTGCCGGGACGAGGGTGACGACCCGGCCGGGCGCGTCGGGGACGCCGCGGTGGTCGTGCGATCCCTGCCAGAACCTGCGCGCCCAGCCGGCGACGGTGGCGGGGCGGCGCTCCACGAAGGGGAAGTCGGGACGCCAGATGAGGGAACCGTAGCCGAACACCCATACGGGTTCTTGCGGTGCCCGCCGCCTGTCTCCCTCTGCCGTCGCGCCGTCGCGCTCAGGCATGAATTGCTCGCTCTGCTTGATCCCGCTCGCCGCATGGATCCGCCATTGTGCGTTGTTGCTCCAGCGCGGCGATGTACTTGTCGGGCAGCCCCGCCTCGCGCGCCCCGGCGAGCACGTGCCCCATGTACCAAGAGAAGGGGAACAGCGCGGAGTCCACGCGGATCGCGCAGTACGTGAAGGCGCATGCTTGGCCGCCGTCCTTCCCGATGACGCGAACCTGCTCCTTGCGGTAGCCCCAACCCAGCCCCTCGACGCGGTCGAGGGGCCCTTCGTCCGCGGCATCGAGCTCATACAAGACACCGATCACCTGGTCTGCCTCCTTGCCGGTATGGAACGCGTCGCACTTGCCCGAACCGTCCTTGCCCACCTTGTGGAAGCGCAGGGCGAAGCGGGGCAGGGCATAGACGCCGAGGGCGCGGGCGCTCGGGGTCCGCGCCCGCAGGCGCTTTGAAGACATGTTGGAACCGTACGCGAAGTACTTCACGGCCCTTCGCCTCCCGTCACCGGGGAGGGTCGGCTATGCAAGGCCCTTGGACACCTCGAATGCCCGGCTCGCTTGGTCCCGTAGCGTCCCGCTGGTCAGGTAGTCCGCCGCCGTGAGGGCCAACGCCTTCGCGCCGTCCAGGGCCGCGCGGTCGCCGAGGTCCGACGCCGCCCACTTGGCGAAGTCGGGATGGTGGATCACGACGTTGGGCGGGGCCGCGGCGAGCATCGGGTGGATCGACGGCACGCGGTGGCTGACGTTGCCCATGTCCGTGCTGCCGCTCCCGAACCGCTGCGCCTCGAACGATTCGAAGGTGCGGCCGAGCCCCTCGGCGTGTCGCTGGAACACCTCCGCGAGTGGCTCGTTGGTGTTGAGGTCCAGGTAGTCGACGTCGGCCCAGCGCACGTCCACCCTGCAGCCGGAGCCCTTCGCGCCCGCCTCGAAGCAGGCCTGCACCCGGGGCTTGAGCTTCGCCAGCGCCGCCTCGTCCTTGGCACGGACATAGAACTCCCCGGCGGCGCGCTCGGGAACGATGTTGGGCGCCTGCCCGCCGTCGGTCACGATGCCGTGAATGCGCTCCGTCGGGCGGATGTGCTGGCGCAGGTTCGAGATGGCCTGGTAGGCGAGCAAGAGGCCATCGAGGGCGTTGAGTCCCCGATGCGGCATGGCCGAGGCGTGCGCGGCCCTGCCGTGGTAAACGGCCTCGACTTCGGCCACGCAGATGCACGGCATCGTCGCCAGGTTCACCCCGGCCGGATGCACCATCAACGCGGCGTCCACGCCATCGAATGCGCCCGCGCGGGCCATCACCTCCTTGCCCCCGCCCTTCTCCTCGGCGGGGGTGCCGAGGAAGGTCACCGTGCCGTGCAGATGGTCCTTCACCCGGTCCAGGGCAAGTGCCGCGCCGAGCGCCGCGGTGGCGATCAGGTTGTGGCCGCACGCATGGCCGATGCCCGGCAGCGCGTCGTACTCGGCGAGCACGGCCACGTTGGGGCCGTCGCCGGTGCCGATGCGGCCCTCGAACGCGGTGTCGAGGCCATAGACGCCCCCGTCCATGGCGATGCCGAACCGCTCTGCGGTCTCCACCAGCAGCGTGCTCGCCCGTACTTCCCGGAAGGCGAGCTCCGGGTGGGCGTGAATCTCGTGGGACACGGCGAGCAGGGCGTCCGCGTGGTCGTCGACGAAATGGATGATGTCTTCCTTCATGGCGGCGAGCGTATCATGCAGCGTGCGAACCCCTGCGGCGGATACGGCAAACGCCGAGCGATGCACGAGATTACACGGCGCGATTTCTTGAATGGCGTTGCCATCGGCACCGCGACGGGCCTGCTTGCGCCCGCCGAGCTGCAAGCGCGGATCGTCTCCGCTAACGCGTCCGTCCACTACCCGCCTACCCTCACCGGGATGCGTGGCAGCCACCCCGGCTCCTATGAAGTGGCACACGCCCTCGCCTGGAACGGCCAGAAGCCTCCTCGGCACCGCAAGCTCGACGAGCACTACGACCTCGTGATCGTCGGTGCGGGCGTGAGTGGCCTGGCGGCGGCCTGGTTCTACAGGCAGAAGATGGGGCCTCGGGCGAGCGTCCTGCTGCTCGACAACCACGACGACTTTGGCGGACACGCCAAACGCAATGAGTTTCACCAGGATGGACGGATGCTGCTGGGCGTCGGTGGCTCGGTCAACCTGGATAGTCCCGATGGCTACAGCGCGGTCGCCAAGGGTCTCCTAGACGATCTCGGCATCGACCTCGAGGCCATGGCGTCCAACATCGATGAGTTCGCGCTGCTGAACATGGATGCGGACAACGCGTTGGCGCTGCCCGGCCCCGCCGGCCATGTGACGGTCGGCGGCAACTGGCTTGGCTTCATGCACGGCAGGGGCGACTACGCGTCCGCCGTGCGGCAACTGGCCTTGCCGGCTGGGGAACAGGACAAGCTGATCGAGTTGTTCGGCGGCGGCCGCGACTACCTCGACGATCTGTCGCTGAGCGAAAAGTACGCGTACATCCAGTCGACCACCTACCGCCGGTTCCTCACCGAGAGGGTGGGTCTCGCGGACGAAACGATTCCGATCTTCTACCCCATTCCCAAGCTCATGGGCGGCGCCGCCGCATCGCGGTACAGCGTCCAGGAGGCGATCTATCTGGGGTGTCCCGGCCTGCGGGGCATGGGCTGGCTCGGCAGGCTGGCGGACCGGACCTTCGTGAGCTTCGCGGGCGGCTACGAGACGCTGTACTTCGCGGATGGGAATGCGTCCGTGGCCAGGCTACTGGTACGCCACCTGATCCCTGCGGTTGCGCCCGACGCGCGGGGGTTCGACGACATCGCCGCCAGCGTCTTCGACTACGGCATGCTCGACCGCGATGGGGACGCGGTTCGTCTGCGGCTCAACAGCACGGCCGTTGGGGTGCGGGAGGTCGGGAACAACCGGGTGCAGGTGGACTATGTTCGCAACGGCGATGCCCTGAGCGTCACGGGCGGCCATTGCGTACTCGCCTGCTACAACGCGGCCATCCCGCACCTGTGCCCGGAGTTGCCGGAAAGCCAGAAGGAAGCGCTGCGCTATGGCGTCAAGATACCGTTGGTCCTCACCAACGTCCTGCTGCGAAACGGTCGTGCCTTTTCGAAGCTCGGAGCGGGCTACGTGAGCTGCCCCAAGGATCCATACGTGGCGGTGACCACCGCTCCGCCCACGACGACTGGCGGCTTCCAACCTCCGGGTGGGCCGGATGAGCCCATGGTCGTGTTCATGCTTGGCGTCCCGTCGGTGGTGCCGGCCGGCGACGAAACCGCGCGCGAGTTGCTGCTGAGGGCGCGTCACCAGATGTATGCGACCGGCTTCGACACGTATGAGCGGGAAATCCGAGAGCAACTTCAGGGGTTGCTCGGCGCGCATGGCTTCGATCACGAGACCGACATCAGGGCGATCACCGTGAACCGCTGGCCGCACGGATACGCGTACGAATACATGTCGTTGGACGACCCGGAGTGGGCGGAAGGGCAGGCGCCGCACGAACTCGGCCGCGCGCGATTCGGGCGCATCTCCATCGCCAATTCGGATGCCGAGGGCCGCGCCTATCTGGATGCCGCCATCGATGCGGCGTGGCGGGCCGTCGAGGAGCAGACGGCGTAGGCCGCGGCGTGGGCGCGCCGCTCGCCTCAAACGATGCGCGAGCCCTCCTTGCCCCAGTACTCGTCCTTCAGCAACCGCTTGTAGAGCTTGCCCGTCGGTAGCCGCGGGAGTTCGTCGCGGAAGTCGACGCTCCGCGGGCACTTGTAGTGGGCGATGTGCTCCCGGGCGTAGGCGACCAGCTCCGCCTCCAGCGCCACGTCCGGGGCGACGCCGGGCGCGGGCTGCACCACCGCCTTCACCTCCTCGCCCATCTCCTCGTTGGGCACGCCGATGACGGCCACGTCGAGCACCTTGGGATGCATCACCATGGCGTCCTCGATCTCCTGCGGATAGATGTTCACGCCGCCGGAGATGATCATGTACGTGGCTCGGTCGGTGAGGTATAGGAAGCCGTCCTCGTCCACGTAGCCGACGTCGCCCAGGGCGCTCCAGTTCGGGTGTTCGGGGTGCTGGGCCTCCTTGGTCTTCTCCGGATCCTTCAGGTACTCGAAGGGCGTGGCGGGTAGTTCGAAGTAGACGATGCCGGGTTCACCGACCGGTAGCTCCCGGCCGTCCTCGTCGCAGATGTGGATCACCCCGAGTATCGGCCTCCCCACCGTGCCCGGATGCTCGAACCAGTCGTCGGGCCCGGTGTGCGTCATTCCGTTGATCTCGGTGCCGGCGTAGTATTCGTAGAGGATCCGGCCCCACCAATCGAACATCTGCTCCTTCACCATCGGGGGACAGGGCGCCGCGGCGTGAATGGCCACCTTGTGGGAGGAGAGATCGTGGCGGTGGCGCGCCTCCTCGTCGAGCTTGAGCATCCGCGAGAACATCGTCGGCACCCACTGGCTGTGGGTGATCCGGTGTTCCTCGATGGCGGCGAGCGCATGCACGGGATCGAAGCGGGGCATCATCACCACGGTACCGCCGAGGGACTGCGTGCCCGTGCAGAAGGCAAGGGGCGCGGAGTGGTACAGCGGTGCCGGCGAGAGATACACGCTCTGCTCGTCGAACCCCCACAGCATGCTCTGCAGCCCGCCCACGAGATTCGAGTCCTCTTCGATGGAGGCCTCCGGCAGCGGGCGCAGGATGCCCTTTGGCCGCCCGGTGGTGCCGGAGCTGTAGAGCATGAATGCGCCGGCGGGTTGTTCCTCCAGGGGTTCCGCGGGGTGCGCGGCGACGGCGGTCTCGAAATCCTCGTAGCCGTCGATGGCGCCGTCGAGCATGAGCCAGGAGTGGCAGTTCGGCGCGTATTGGGGAATGTTGCGCGCCACGTCGGCCCGGGAGCGGGTCGCGATCAACACCCGGGACTCGGAGTTTTCGACGATGTAGCCGGCCTCCTCGTCGGTCAGGTAGCGGTTCACCGTCGTCAGGTACAGTCCCGAACGCAGTGCCGCCCACACCACGTCGAACCAGGCGACCTGGTTCTCCGCGAAGATGGAGACGTGGTCGCCCCGGCGCAGCCCCCGGTCATGCATGAGCCGCGCGAGTTGGTTCGAACGGTCGTTTAGCTCGCGGTACGTCCGCTGCGCCCCCGTCACGCTGTCGATGACGGCCGGCTTGTCCGGAGAGACCTCGGCCCACTTGCCTGGATACATGGATGGCACCCGTTCGTCGCTGGCGGAGCGGTGAGTCTGTCCGATGTGCGGCCGGGGCCGCAAGCACGGGTCCATCCGCCGCAACGCATCCGGAGCGGGAGAGGCCGGCGTTAGCGCCCGCTCGCCGCGGCCCCGTCCATCGCCCGCATCGCCTCGTCCGTGGTGAGGAACACCTCGCCGGACAACTCCTCCGACAGACCCGCCGTCGCGAGTTGGTCCTGCACCGGGCTCTTGACCTCCGACATGTGCAGCGCGACGTTCCGTCCCTCGAGCCGGTGGTTCAGGCGGCGCAGCATCTCGAGGCCCGAGTTGTCGATGAAGTTGATGGCGCTGCACACGAGCACCAGATGACGTGCGTCCCGATAGCGGGTGAGGATTTCCAGTACCCGGTCCTCGACCTCGTGCGCGTTGGCGAAGTGGAGATTCTCATCGACGCGGATGGCGACGGCGTGGGGCAGGGTCTCGGTCTCGTAGCGGGTGATGTTGCGGAAGTGGGTCGAGTCCCCGAGCCTGCCGAGGACGGCGATGTGCGGCCGGCTCGACTGCCGCAGAAAGAGCGCCACCGCCGTTCCGGCCCCGAGCAGCAGGCCGCCTTCGACGCCGAGGATCAAGACGCCGGAGAGCGTGAGGAGATGCACCGCGACATCGCCCCGGTAGAAATGCCAATGTTCGCGCAGGGTGGAGAAGTCGATGAGGCTGACGACCGAGACGATGACGATGGCCGCGAGGGTGGCGTGGGGCAGGTAGCGGAACAGCGGCGTGAGGATGAGCAGGGTGAGGATGATCCCGGCGACGCAGACGAGCATGCTGACCTGGGTGCGGGCGCCGGCGGCATGGTTGACGCTCGACTTGCTGAAGCTGCCGGCCACCGGATACGCGCCCGTCAACGCCGCCCCCAAGTTCGACGCGCCGAGCGCCAGCAGTTCCTGGGGCGCGTCCACGCGCTCGCGCCGCCGCGTGGCGAGGGTGGCGGCGATCGAGTAGGTCTCCACGAACGCGACCAGCGCGATGATCGCCGCCGCGGGGGCCAGGTCGATCCAGAGCGCCGGGTCGAGGGGCGGCAGGTTGAAGTCCGGTAGCCCGCTGGGGACGAAGCCCACCGCGGCGACGTCGAGATCGAACAGAAAGACGCAGAGGGTCGCGACGATGGCGACGAGCATCGGACCCGTCCGCGCCGCGGGGTGGTCCGGGCGGCCGAATGGCAGGCTACCGAAACGGCGTACCGCCAACACGCCGAGGATGCTCGCGCCCCCGATCGTGAGCGTGACCGGCGAGAGGTCCGCGGCCGCCTGGACGAGCCGCGAGAGCTGCTCGTAGGGGTTGCCGCTCGTGTCGATGGCGACCCCGGCGAACGCCGGCAACTGGCTGATGATGATGAGGATCGCGGCGCCGTTGACGAAGCCCGCGATCACCGGGTGACTCAGCAGATTGACGATGCCGCCCATCTGCAGCACGCGCAGCAGCCAGAGCACCACGCACACCTCGAGGCACAGAATGGCGGTGATCGAGAGGTACGCGTCCGAGTACGCCGGGGCGTGTTCGCCGACGGTGGCGGCCACCATCAGCGCCGCTATGGCGACCGGACCGACCACCAGTTGCCGGGTGGAGCCGAGCACGGCGTGGATCGCCATCGGCGCGAGGCAGGCGTAGAGGCCCGCCTGCGCCGGCAGCCCGGCGAGAAACGCATAGGCGACCGCCTGGGGCACGGTGACGACGCCGAGGACCAGTCCGGCGACCAGATCGTGGTGAAAGTCCTCCCGCCGATAGCTCGCGAGCACCGCTGCGATGGGGATGAACCGCGCCACCGAGCGGCGGCCCGCGAGGGAGCGGAAGGCACTGGCCGCATCCCGGGCGGCACCGGCCCCCGGCGCGAGCACGCGCTCCGCCATCGGCACGCGCACGTGCCGCAGACGACGCGCCCAGTCCTTGACACCCGTGAACATGGGGCGCAACTCTATCAGTCCGCGCCGGAAGACGGCGCGGAAGCGGCGGCGCGAACGGGTACAACCGCCCATCGCGCCACCGTCCGTCGAATCGAGCAAGGGGGAGGAAGCATGGACACGCAAGCCGCGGTAGCGTTCGAGGCGGGTCAGCCGCTAGCGATGGAGACGGTGCAGCTCGACGGCCCACGGGCCGGGGAGGTCATGGTCGAGATCCGGGCGACCGGCATCTGCCACACCGACGCCTACACGTTGTCCGGCGCGGATCCCGAAGGGCTGTTCCCCGCCATCATGGGGCACGAGGGCGCCGGCGTGGTGGTCGAAGTAGGGGAGGGCGTGACGAGCCTCGCCGTGGGCGACCACGTCATCCCGCTCTACACGCCGGAATGCCGCCAATGCAAATTCTGCCTCTCCGGCAAGACGAACCTCTGCGGGGCCATCCGGGCGACCCAGGGACAGGGGCTCATGCCCGATGGCACGTCGAGGTTCTCCATGAATGGCGACACCATCTTCCACTACATGGGCACGTCGACGTTCTCGAACTACACCGTCCTGCCCGAGATCGCCGTCGCGAAGATCCGCGAGGACGCGCCCTTCGACAAGGTCTGCTACATCGGCTGCGGCGTCACGACGGGCCTCGGGGCGGTCATGAACACCGCGAAGGTGGAACCCGGCTCGAACGTTGCCGTGTTCGGGCTCGGCGGGATCGGGCTCAACGTCATCCAGGGGGCGCGCCTCGTGGGCGCCGACCGCATCATCGGCGTCGACATCAACCCCGACAAGCGCCCGCTGGCGGAGCAGTTCGGCATGACGGACTTCCTCAACCCGCAAGACGTGGACGATGTGGTCGAGGCCATCGTGGACATGACCGACGGCGGCGTGGACTACTCCTTCGAGTGCATCGGCAACGTCGACGTGATGCGCCAGGCCCTGGAGTGCTGCCACAAGGGGTGGGGCGAGAGCATCATCATCGGGGTGGCGGGGTCCGGCCAAGAGATCGCGACGCGCCCGTTCCAGCTCGTCACGGGACGCGTCTGGCGCGGCACCGCCTTCGGTGGCGCGAAGGGGCGCACGGAGGTGCCGAAGATCGTGGACTGGTACATGGACGGCAAGATCAACATCGACGATCTCATCACCCACACGATGCCCCTGGGCGAAATCAACGACGCCTTCGACCTGATGCACGAAGGCAAGTCGATCCGGTCGGTGGTGGTGTATTGATGCGGAAGGAGCGAGACATGGATAGAGACGCGTGGCTGGCACAGGTGGAGGAGGAGATCCTCGAACCCGACCTGCCCATCTGCGACCCACATCACCACCTCTGGGACCACCCGGCCAACCGCTATCTGCTCGACGAGCTCCTGGCGGACACCGGGAGTGGGCACAACGTCGTATCCACGGTCTTCATGGAGTGCATGGCGATGTACCGCGCGGACGGCCCGGAGGCACTCAGGCCGGTCGGCGAAACCGAGTTCGTGAACGGCGTCGCCGCCATGAGCGCGAGCGGCGGCTACGGAGAGGCGCGGATGTGCGCGTCCATTGTCGGCTTCGTGGACCTGACGCTGCCGGACGCGGGCATGGTCCTCGACGCGCAGATGTTGGCGAGCCTGCGGTTTCGCGGCATCCGCCACGCGTCGGGATGGGACGCGAGTGAGGCGGTGCGCAACTCCCACACCAATCCGACGGAAGGCCTCCTCGGCGAGAGCGCCTTCCGCCGGGGCTTCGCGGAACTCGGCAAGCGCGGACTGACCTTCGACGCGTGGATGTACCACACGCAGATTCCCGAGCTGACGGTGCTGGCGCGAGCCTTCCCGGAGCAGCCGATCATCCTCGATCACTTCGGCGGGCCGCTCGGCATCGGACCCTACGCCGGCCGCGGGGCGGAGATCTTCGCGAAGTGGAAGGACGACGTGGCCGAACTCTCCCGCTGCGAGAACGTCGCCGCCAAGCTCGGGGGCCTCGTCATGCCGATCAACGGTTTCGGCTTCCACAAGCGCGACACCCCGGCCACCTCCGACGAACTCGTCGCGGCCACCCGGGACTACTACCTGCACATGATCGACTGCTTCGGTCCGGACCGCTGCATGTTTGAGAGCAACTTCCCGGTGGACAAGCAAAGCTGCTCGTACCACGTGCTCTACAACTCCTTCAAGAAGATCGCGGCGGGGCTCTCGGACGCCGAGAAGGCGGCGCTGTTCCACGATACCGCGGTGCGGGTGTACCGGGTGGAGACGTAGACGCCGTTCGCCGGAACGGTCCAGCATCCCATGCGCGCCAGCGAAGTCCTCATCCCCACCCTCAAGGAGACCCCGGCGGACGCCGAGATCCCGAGCCACGTGCTGCTCCTGCGCGCGGGCTGCATCCGGCAGGTCGCGACCGGGCTCTACACCTGGCTGCCGCTCGGGCTGCGCGTGTTGCGGAAGGTGGAAACCATCATCCGGGAGGAGCTCGACCGGCGGGGCGCGCGGGAGGTGCAGATGCCCGTCGTGCAGCCGGCCGAGCTGTGGCGGGAAAGCGGCCGGTGGGAGGTGATGGGCCCCGAGTTGCTCAGGATGCAGGACCGGCACGAGCGGGACTACGCGATGAGCCCGACGCACGAGGAGGTCGTCACGGACCTCGTGCGGCGGGTGGTCGATAGCTACCAGCAGGTCCCCCTCAACCTCTACCAGATCCAGACGAAGTTCCGCGACGAGATCCGTCCGCGCTTCGGCCTGCTCCGCGCACGCGAGTTCCTGATGAAGGATGGCTACTCCTTCCATCTGACGGACGACTCGTTCGAGCAGACCTACCGGGACATGCACGACGCCTACACCGCGATCCTCGAGCGCATCGGCCTCAAGTTCCGGGCGGTCGAGGCGGACGCCGGGAACATCGGGGACAACGAGTCCCACGAGTTCCAGGTTCTCGCGGCGTCCGGGGAGGACCTCATCGCCTACTGCCCCGAGAGCGGCTATGCGGCCAACGTTGAAAAGGCGCGGGCGCTGCCGCCCGAGCGCGAGACGCATCCCGCGCAGCCGCTTGAGCGTGTCGCGACGCCGGAGTGCCGAACCATCGCGGAGGTCTCGGCGTTCCTTGGGGTGGACGCGACGCGTTGCGTGAAGACCTTGATCGTGCGCGGCACGGAGGCGCCGCTGGTGGCCCTCGTCCTGCGTGGCGACCATCAGTTGAACGAAACCAAGGCCGGCCGGCTTCCGGCCGTCGCCGCGCCGGTCGCTTTTGCCTCGGACGCCGAGGTCGAAGCTGCCGTGGGGTGCTCGGTCGGCTCGATCGGGCCGGTGGGGCTTGGCCTGCCCGTGTACGCGGACGAGTCCGCGACCGCCCTCACCAACCTCATCTGCGGCGCCAACGAGGACGATGTCCACCTCACCGGGGTGAACTGGGGCCGGGACGCGACGGCAGAGGTGGTCGATCTGCGCAACGTCGTGGAGGGCGACCCGTCGCCGGACGGGAAGGGCGCGCTGCGATTCACCCGGGGCATCGAGGTCGGGCACATCTTCAAGCTCGGCACCAAGTATTCCGATGCGATGCAGCTCGCGCTGCAGGACGGTTCGGGCGGTGAGACCGCGCTCATCATGGGCTGCTACGGCATGGGCGTCTCCAGGTTGGTCGCCGCCATCGTCGAGCAGTGCCATGACGACGCCGGGATCCTATGGCCGGCGGCGGTGGCGCCGTTCGATCTGCATGTGCTGGCGCTGGACTATGGTCGCTCCGAGGAGGTGCGCGGCGTGGCCGAGGCCATCCACGACGCCGCCGCGCATGCGGGTCTCGAAGTGCTCCTCGACGACCGCGACGAACGCCCGGGCGTCAAGTTCGCGGATGCGGACCTGATCGGCATCCCGCACCGGGTGACGGTCGGGGCGCGGGGGCTCCGGGACGGTGTCGTGGAAGTGCGCCGGCGGGCGGAGAGCGAGAGTGCCCGCGTGCCCATTGAGGAGGCGTTGGGGCGCATCGGTTCCGCCGAGCTTCCGTAGGGAGGCCACTTCGTGGTGTCCGGTTGAGTACTCGCGGACCCTGGATCCAGGCCGGGCTTGTGTTGCGCGGCTACCCCGGATCAACGACGCGCTGCATCAACTCCGATCACCCACGAGGAGTGGATTGGTCACCCGAAGACGTCCGAACTGCTGGCCATGTTGCAGATCCTCGGTCAGCAGCACGGTGGCGCCCGCCGCCAGCGCGGTCTCGATGATCAGCGCATCCCAATAGGACACTTGCGATGCGGCGCTTCTGCGCACCGCCGCGCGGACGATCTCGGTTCCCAACGTGTGGACGGGAAGTTCGCACAGCGCATCCAATGCCTCGATGGCCTGGTCGATCGAGAGTGGCCTGCCGAGCTTGCGCGTCACGGTCACGTAGAACTCGCTAAGCACTTGTGTGCTCAGCACGACTCGGTGCGCCTCCTCGTCGAGGAGTTCTCTGGCGGCCTGCTGCTTGCGGGGCGAGTCGTCGTCGAACGCGTAGACCAGGACGTTCGTATCGACGAACCACGGCTCAGCGCTCATGCAGTTCGCCGCGCGTCCAGGCGGCGCTTCCGCGTCCCGAGTCGCTGGTTTCCGCCAGCAGCAACAGTCGGCGAACGGCTTGACGGTTCCGTGCGGTGCCGCCGGCGTAGGCTTCGAGGTACTCGCCGAGGATGGCGTTCACGGAAGTGTCTTCCTCCAACGCACGGAGCCTGGCACGCTTGAGGACGTGACTGTCCACGGTGATCGTCAGGTTCATACGGGCTAACTCGTGTAGCACGGGTACAGTGTAGCACGAGACCCGATCTTGGTGCCGCACGCCATGGGCGTCGCGCCTACACGCGCTCGGCGGTCACGTCCGGCGCTGAGTGAGGCGTATCGGGAGCGTCGCCTTCCAGGACCGCCCGGATGCTCTCCCGGGTCTGCGGTCCGACGAGTACTTCGCGCACGATGCCGTCACTTCCCACGATCACCGTGGTTGGCAGCACCTCGGGCCGGGCGTAGTCCCAGCGGTGCTTGGGATCGTCGACCAGGACGGGGAACTCGATGCCCATGCGTTCGACCAGCGCGGTGAGGCGTTCCCCGGTGATGCCGTCGTAGTTGACGCCGAGGATCACCGTACCGGTCTCGGCGCGTTCCCGGTGCAGCGCGTTCAGTTCGGGAATCTCGTGCCGGCACGGCGCGCACCACTCGGCCCAGTAGTTCAGGACGATGGGCCGGTCCCGCCAATGCGACCAGCGCGCGCTGGTGCCGTCCGCCAGCCGGGCCGAGTCGGGGGCGCAGCCGACGAGCAGGACGGCCAGCGCGACGAGCGCGGGGGCCGCGGCGTGCCGGTGGCCGGGCGTGCGGCTACGGTTGCGAGAGCACACGTTCCAGGCTCACGTCGAGTTCGCGTGCGCCGAGACCCGCGAATGCCCGCAGGCGCTCGGCCACGGCCTCGACGCCGGGGGCGGCTTGCAGGCTGTCCGCGTCGAGGGCTTCCGGCAGTTCCCGGTAGAGATCCCATAGGGTCACGGTCTTCAGGCTGCGGCCGAGGGTCAGCAGGCCCTTGTCGGTCTGTTGGACGAGGCCGCCGCGTTCGAGCACGGCGAAGATGGCTTGGCGGTCCGCCGCGTTAAGGCCCGCGTCGCGCACGATCGCGTCCATGCCGACGGAGGCGCCGCGTTGGTGGGCGTCGTGGAGCAGCGCGAGCACCCCCGCGCATTGCAGGATGCGCGGTTCGCGGGATTCGTCGGCGCGGTCTTGGGGCAGCGACAGCGTGCGCACGAACACGGCCCCGGCCAGGATCATCGTCCAAACGAGGTAGAGCCAGATCAGGAAGAACGGCACGGCCGCGAACGTGCCGTACACCACCGCGGTCACCGACTGCACCACGAATTCCGCGAACACCCATCGCGCGGCCTCGAAGAGCAGCATCGTCAGGACGCCGCCCAATAGCGCGTGCAGGAACGAGACCGGCGTGTTCGGCACGGCGAAGTAGAGGAGGGTGAACGTGGCGGTGATGGCGAGGGTCGGCAGCATCGCGATGACGAACTCGCGCACGCCGAGGGTGTCGAGGTCCGTGACCAGGGGAAGGGCGTATAGGTAGGAGGTCGCCAGCAGCGCGCCGATCAGGAGCGGGGGCCCGAAGCTGAGGACGCCCCAGTAGACCAAGAGCCGCTGGAGGCCCTTCCGGGGCGTCGGAATCCGCCAGATGACGTTGAACACCTCCTCGATGTTCACCAGCGCCAGGATGGCGGTCAGCAGCACCATCGCGAAGCTCAGCACGCCGAGTTGGGCCGCCTCGGCGGAGAACACGGAGAGCTGGCGCACGACGGCCGCGCCGGCGTCGGGGACGAAGTTCTCCAGCACGAAGCCCTCGACGCTCTTGCCGAGCATCGAGAGCTCGGGGAACGCCGAGAGGAATACGTAGGTCACCGTCATCACCGGAACGAGGGCGAGCAGCGTGGTGAACGTCAGCGCCGCCGCGCTGTGCATGCAGCGGTACTCGAAGAACTGGCGAACCAGGGTTCTTGCGAACCAGCGGAGGTAGTGGAAGAAGCGCTGCAGCATGTCCCCGGCCCTGCCTGCGGTCGCGGGATCATACTCCCCGGCGGGGCATTCGCCGTGGGCACCGGCGCCGTTCAGGAAGCGCCCGGCATCACCCCCGCGCCCACGAGCACGTCCTCGATCTCGCCGAGGATCGCCGGGTCGTCGATGGTCGAGGGCGTCACGTAGGGGTCGCCGTCGATCATCCTGCGCAGCACCTGGCGGAGAATCTTCCCCGAACGCGTCTTCGGCAGGCGGGGGACGACCAAGGCCCGCCGGAAGTTGGCGAACGGCCCGACGCCCTGGCGCACCATCTGCACCAGCTCCCGTTCGAGGGTGGCGGCGTCGAGGTTCACGCCATCCTTCAGCAGGAGAAGCCCCAACGGCACCTGCCCCTTCTCCTCGTCCCGGATGCCCACCACCGCGCACTCGGCCACCGCCGGGTGCCCCGCGACCACTTCCTCCAGCTCGCCCGTGGAGAGCCGGTGCCCGGCCACGTTCATGACGTCGTCGACGCGGCCCATGATGTAGACGTAGCCGTCGGCGTCCCGGTAGCCGCCGTCGCCGGTGAGGTAGTAGCCCGGGTACTGCCGGAAGTACGCATCGACGAAGCGCTCGTGGTCGCCCCACACCGTCGGGAAGCAACCGGGCGGCAGGGGTTCCGCCACCACGACGTTGCCCTCTTCGCCGGGGCCGAGTTCGCGCCCGTCCTCGTCCAGGATGCGCAGGTCGTAGCCCGGCACCGGGAAGCTCGGGCTGCCGGCGCGGGTTTCATGCAGGTCATAGCCGGCCATGTTGGCGCAAATCGCCCAGCCGGTTTCCGTCTGCCACCAGTGGTCGATGACGGGGATGCCCGGCAGGATGTCCCGGAGCCAGTGGTAGGTGGGGGGGTCGAGCCGTTCGCCGGCAACGAAGAGGTATTCCAGGCAGCTCGTGTCGTGGGCGCCCTTGAGGCGGGCCTCCGGATCCTCCTTCTTGATGGCGCGGAAGGCCGTGGGCGCCACGAAGAACGACTTCACCCGGTGCTCGGCGATGACCCGCCAGAACGCCCCCGCGTCCGGGGTCCGCACCGGCTTGCCCTCGTAGAGGATGCTCGTGGAGCCCTGCAGCAGGGGCGCATACGCGATGTAGGAGTGGCCGACCACCCAACCCACGTCCGAGGCGGCCCAGAAGACGTCGCCCACGTCCACGCCGTAGACGGCGTGCATGGTGTAGTGCAGCGCGACGGCGTGCCCGCCGTGGTCGCGCAGCACGCCCTTGGGTTTGCCGGTGGTGCCAGACGTGTAGAGGATGTAGAGCGGATCCGTGGCGTCCACGGGCACCGGGTCGGTGGGCGCGCTCGCGGCCTCCCACTCCCGCCAATCGAGGTCGCGCCCGTCGGTGAGGGGGGCGGTCGCCTCGGGGCGCTGGAGGATCACGCAGCGGTCCGGCTGGTGTTCGGCCAGCGCGAGGGCCTCGTCGAGCAACGGCTTGTAGGGGATGACGCGGTCGAACTCGATGCCGCAGGACGCGGAGAGCACGGCCTTGGGCCCGGCGTCGTCGATGCGCACCGCGAGTTCGGGCGCGGCGAATCCCCCGAACACCACCGAGTGCACCGCGCCGAGCCGGGCGCAGGCGAGCATGGCGATGACGGCTTCCGGCACCATGGGCATGTAGACGATCACCCGGTCGCCCTTGCCGACGCCGAGCCGCGCGAGTCCTCCGGCCACCCGCGCAACGCGCTCGGTCAGTTCGGCGAAGGTGAACTTGCGGATCTGGCCGGTGGCCGGGGAATCGTAGATGAGTGCCGTGGCCGCGCCGCGTCCCGCTTCGACGTGACGGTCGAGTGCCAGCCAGGCCGTGTTGAGCTTGCCGCCCCGGAACCAGCGCCAGGCGCCGTTGTCGTCCTGGTCCAGGATGGTCGGCGGGAACTCGAACCAATCGATGGCCTGGGCCTGTTCCCGCCAGAAATCCTCCGGCGCCTCAAGGGAGCGCCGGTACTCCTCAGAGTAGGACTTCACCCCGCGGCGGCCCTGCTGCCGACGCGCAGCGGGGGACGCGGTGTGCGGCTCGGGGGCGGCCCGCGGCGCGAACGAAGCGGGCCATACCGATCCGCGAGTTCCCCGTAGTGCGGCTTGCCCGCGAGCAGCCGCCGATAGGCGGTCGAATGTCGCGGGATTTCCTTGTGGCGCGCGTAGAAGTTGATCGCCCGCCGCCAGGCTTCGTCCAGGCCGTGGGACCAGATCGAGACCGTCGTGTTGACGAGCCGGTCCTCGAGGGTGGAGTGAATGCCGATCTGAAAGAGCGGCGTGGCCCGGCCGTTCTTCTCCTTCTTCCGGCGGAAAAGAATGCCCCGCACCCGGCCGCGCTCGTCGAAGTGCACCCGTCGCGCGGCCCGTTCCCGCGCGCGGCGCTGGGAGGACGCCAGTTCGGCGTCGCGCGCTTCGGCGGCTTGGCGCACCCGGGCGCGGGCGGCGCCGTGCATGCGGCGGGGACCGTCCTTCAGGGAGAAGTACTCCTGATAGGTTCGGTTGTCGATCTGCCGGCGTACGCGGAAGCCGTGGAAGCCGGCCGTATCCAGATACTCGACGCTCATGGCGGCCTCCTCCGGGGGCGGCCGGCGGCGATGCCTCCGCCGCGGGTCCGCTTCGTCTTCACGCCGCCGGGATGACCTGCTTCTCGCGCAGTGCCTCGATGTCCTGCGGGCTGAAGCCGGCGTCCGCGAGCACGTCCGTGGAGTCTTCTCCCGGAATGCGCGCGCCGTGGGAGACCTTCGGAACCGTGCGGCTGAAGCGGGGCGCCGGTGCCGGCTGCACGATCCCCTCGACGTCGACGAAGGTCTCGCGCTCCTTGTTGTGGGGATGCTCGGGTGCCTCGAAGATCGACAGCACGGGCGCGAAGCAGACGTCGCTGCCCTCCATGATCTCGCACCATTCGTCGCGGGTGCGCGTCTTGAAGACCGCCACGAGCTCGTCCTTGAAGTCGGGCCATTGGCCGGTGTCCATCTGCGGCCCGAAGCGGTTGGCGTCCACGCCGGCTTTCTCGACGAGCAACTGATAGAACTGCGGCTCGATGGAACCGACGCAGACGTGCTCGCCGTCCTTGGTCTCGTAAGTGTTGTAGAAGTGGGAGCCGGTGTCGAGCAGGTTCGTGCCGCGGCGGTCGCTGAAGCGGTCGCCCATGGAGAAGAACATGGCCATGAGGGCGGCGGCGCCGTCCACCATCGCCGCGTCGATCACCTGGCCCTTGCCGGAGCGCTGCGCCTCCAGCATCCCGCACACCAGGCCGAACGCGAGCAGCATGCCGCCGCCGCCGAAGTCGCCGATGAGGTTGAGCGGCGGCACGGGCTTCTGCCCCTCCTCGCCGATGGCGTGCAGGGCGCCCGCGAGGCCGATGTAGTTGATGTCGTGGCCGGCGGCGTGGGCCAGCGGCCCCTCCTGGCCCCAGCCGGTCATGCGGCCGTAGACCAAGCGCTCGTTGCGGGCCATGCAGTCCTCGGGGCCGAGTCCGAGGCGCTCGGTGACGCCGGGCCGGAAGCCCTCGAAGAGCGCATCGGCCGTCTCGCAGAGCTTGAGCACGACCTCGACGCCCTCGGGCTGCTTGAGGTCCACGGCGATCGAGCGGCGGTTGCGCGCGAGCACGTCCCGTGGCCGCGCGTTGGCACCCCCCACCCGGTCCACGCGGATGACCTCGGCCCCCATGTCCGAGAGCATCATCCCGCAGAAGGGGCCGGGACCGATCCCGGCCAACTCGATCACGCGCATCCCGTGCAACGGTCCCATCGTCCTCCCCCAAGGCGCTGATACCGGCCACCGAGTGTACGGAGGTTGGCGGTGGATTGTCTAACGGGGGCTGCACGCCGGACGCCGGGGCGACGCCTTGGCGGGTGCGCCGGCACGGCCGTCTTCATTGCCCGCCACGCCGGTATCCACTAGAATCCGCAGTGATTCGAGCGCGGCTTTTCGAGGTCGTGCGGGCCGCCGTAGCTCAGTCGGTAGAGCAGCTCACTTGTAATGAGAAGGTCCAGGGTTCGATTCCTTGTGGCGGCACCAGGATTGCGCCCCTCCGGGTGTCGAGAGCGGTGTCCACGGGGGTGTCCCCGGCCTCGTCCTCGCCGCGCCTCCGAGGGGTCCGCACCCGCGCATCCGCGGGCCGCATTCACAGCCGCATCAGCAGTTCTCATTTTGACGATTGAGGCATTGGGTTTCGGGACTGTCCGAGGTTCGTGGATTTGGCGGCTGGCGGCGTGGTCTGTGCGTCAGGGAGGCTGGGCGGCGGGCCCGCCCGTGGCGAGCAGGCCGATCAGCGCGTTCCAGTCGGGGAACACCTGGTATTCGGTGACGGTGCGCAGGTGCTCGAACAGGCGGGCGCGGGTGCCGAGGCGCTCGCGGGCCCGTCGCCAAGTGGACTCGGCGACTTCGCACGCGGTGTGCAGGGCGAAGGCGAGCAGGTTGAGAACGACGAGCACGGCGGCGAGGGTGTCCTTGCCGTGCCCGAAGTTGTGTTCGAGGTGGTAGCCGTGCTGCTTGAGGACGTTGAAGGTCTCGTTCTCGATCTTCCAGCGGGCGCGGGCGCAGTCGGCGAGTTCGGCGACGTTGTCGCGGTCCACGGGCAGGCTGGTGACGAAGGTTCCGCGGTAGGTGACCTTGCCGCCGGGCCGCGCGCTGGTGACCTCCAGCCAGTTGACGCGCAGGGCGTCGTCGCCGTCGCGGATGGGCAGGTCCGTCATCCAGCGGTAGCGGTGGGTGCGCCGTTGCGCGCCGCGGCCCGTCGTGCGGCGGCGCACGGGGATGTCGATGCCGTCGAGGTACTCGTACAGGGTCTTGTGGCTGGCCGGCTTGGCGGTCAGCAGGAAGTCGCCGCCGGCGTCGAGCATGGCCCGGCAGACGGGCTGGCAGGCGTACAGGTCGTCGCCGAGATAGACCGGGCGCAGTGCGGCGCAGCGGTCGCCGTGGGACCGCAGCCAGCGCTTGACCGCCTGGCGCTCGCAGTCCTGCTTGGCCGCGCCGTCCTGCGGCGCGACGAACTCGGGGGGCAGCGGCAGCGACTGCGCCCGGCCGGGCGCCACGACGGTGGCGGCGACCATCTGGTGGAAGTACTCGGTGCCGCCGTCGCCGCGCCTGCGGGTCGAGCAGTTGTCGCAGTGGATGTTGCGCGAGCGGAAGAACTCCGTGCCGTCGATGGCGACGAGCGCGCGGCCGTCGAGGCGGCGCATCGGTTCGAGCGCGCCGCGCGCGTCGAGGTCCTCGACGAGGTCGTGGAACCGGTCGTCGAAGTGCTCCGGCGGCACGCCGTCGAGCAGTTGCCGGACGTGGTTGTCGCAGGGGATGCGGTCGAGGCCGAACAGGGTGTGCGCGTTGGAGCGGCGACCGCCCGCGGCGAGCGCGCGCTGGTGCGCCAGGAACGACGGCGACTGCATCAGGAACACCGACAGCGCGGCCATGCCAACGTCCGCCATGGCGTAGCGGCGGTTGCGTCCGCGGCGCGGGTCCGGCAGCCCGGCGAAGCATGTCCGCAGCCGGTCGAGATGGCGCGCGAGGAACCTCACGGCGCGGCGCCGGCCTCCACCGCCATGATCGCCGCCAGCACCGCCAGGCGCTCCGCCGCTGGCATCGCCGCGTAGCGCCGGCCCCAGCCATGCGCCTTGCGCTTGACCGTCTGCCGGTGCGTGAAGTTCCGTCCCGCGCGCGACGCCCAGTGCACGCGGTCCGGCGCGAAGTTGAACCACACCTTCTCGGTGACCACCCCCGCGTGGTTCATCACCTGCAGCGCCGCGCTGCGCCAGCCGCCCAGCAGCTCGTCGTACAGCGCCGACGGGTATCCCGACACCATCACCGCGCACGGCAGGCCCTTCAGCAGTTCCAGCAGCGCCGCGTGGTCCGCGTCCTCGTAGTCGTGCCGGTAGCGGCGCCCGGACTTGCGCGCGCCGCGCAGGTACGGCGGGTCGCTGTACACCAGTTCCGAACCGTCGAACGGGAACCCGGCCAGCCACGCGTGGCAGTCCGCGTGCACCAGCTCCACCGGATGGCCGCATTCGAACGACTCCAGCGCCCGCGCGTCCAGGTCGATGCCGATGTTGCGCAGCGCCCCCGGCTTGCGCTTCATCACCGCGCCGCCGCCCAGGTGCGTTTCGATGTACACCGCGTGCGGCGGCATCAGCGCCACCAGCGCCTGCCACAGCCCCGACGTCGCCTTCGATCCGAACCATGGGTTGCCCATGGCCCGCACCATAGGGGCGCCGTCCTATGTTGTCAACCCGTTCGCGGACGGAATCCCCGACTCCGTTGCCAAGTCGGGCCAAAATGAGAACTGCTGCAGCCGCATTCGCGGCGTTGACACGCGGCGCGGCGAAGCGCACAATTTCGCGCCTTTTGTGCGGGGTTCCCGGAGGGGTTCCCGAGTGGCCAAAGGGACCAGACTGTAAATCTGATGGCTCAGCCTTCGTAGGTTCGAATCCTACCCCCTCCACCACCCGCCACGGCGCGGCTGCGAGCGGGCGAGGCGGCGGGTCGGATCCGACTAGTCGAGTCCCGCGGGGTATTCGCGGGTACGGCCGCGGGTGATGGTCGCGGGTGTAGTCGCGGGTATAGTTCAGTGGTAGAACCTCAGCCTTCCAAGCTGATGGCGCGGGTTCAATTCCCGCTACCCGCTCCACAAGACAGGAAGCAGACAAGAGACGAACGCTCACATAGCTCAGTCGGTAGAGCGCGTCCTTGGTAAGGACGAGGTCATCGGTTCAAACCCGATTGTGAGCACCACTTAGCGTCCATCGAGACGCTGATGGACGCCGAGAAACGCTAAGAGACGCTAAAGAAGCGCCAAGAAACGCCAAGAAACGCTAACGACACCGATCCAAGGAGAAGCAGCAGGTGGCCAAGGAAAAATTCGAACGGACCAAGCCGCACGTGAACGTGGGCACGATCGGGCACGTGGACCATGGCAAGACGACGTTGACGGCGGCGTTGACGAAGGTGTGCGCGGCGGCGCGGGGCGGCGAGATCCGGGAGTTCGACCAGATCGACAACGCCCCCGAGGAACGTGAACGCGGCATCACGATCGCGACGGCCCACGTCGAGTACGAGTCCGACGACCGCCACTACGCGCACGTGGACTGTCCCGGACACGCCGACTACGTCAAGAACATGATCACGGGCGCCGCGCAGATGGACGGCGCGATCCTGGTCGTGTCGGCCGCGGACGGACCGATGCCGCAGACGCGGGAGCACATCCTCCTGTCCCGGCAGGTCGGCGTGCCGCGCATCGTGGTCTACATGAACAAGTCCGACATGGTGGACGACGAGGAACTCCTCGAACTCGTCGAGATGGAGGTCCGGGAGCTGCTCGACGACCATGGTTTCCCGGGCGACGACACCCCGGTGATCACGGGCAGTGCCCTGAAGGCCCTCGAGGGCGAGGAGTCCGAGCAGGGCACCGGTAGCATCGAGCGTCTTCTCGAAGCGCTGGACGAGTACATTCCCCAGCCGGAGCGCGACATCGATCAGCCGTTCCTGATGCCCATCGAGGACGTGTTCTCGATCTCGGGACGCGGCACGGTGGTCACGGGCCGGGTGGACCGGGGCGTGATCCGGGTCGGCGAGGAGGTCGAGATCGTCGGCATCCGGGAGACCGACAAGACGGTGTGTACGGGCGTGGAGATGTTCCGCAAGCTGCTCGACGAGGGGCGCGCGGGCGAGAACATCGGCGTGTTGCTGCGCGGCACGAAGCGGGACGGCGTGGAGCGCGGCCAGGTGCTGTCGGCGCCCGGGGCGATCACCCCGCACACGCGCTTCGAGGCCGAGGTGTACGTGCTGAGCAAGGACGAGGGTGGCCGGCACACGCCGTTCTTCCAGGGCTATCGCCCACAGTTCTACTTCCGCACGACGGACGTGACCGGCTCCGTGGAGCTCCCGGAGGGCGTGGAGATGGTCATGCCCGGGGACAACGTGAACATGGACGTGACGTTGATCAGCCCGATCGCCATGGATGAAGGGCTGCGCTTCGCCATCCGCGAAGGCGGCCGCACCGTGGGCGCGGGCGTCGTCACGCGCATTGACGCCTAGCGGGCGGGTGACGCGGAGCCTTCCGCTACGGAGCTTGCGAGCAGAGCATTAGAAACTTCAGGCCAGTAGCTCAATTTGGCAGAGCAGTGGTCTCCAAAACCACAGGTTGGGGGTTCGATTCCCTCCTGGCCTGCCACCATCGTTTCGACGGGCGGAGCGGCGACCGCCCCGGGACGACATGGCCCGGCCGGGACCGGGTGCGGACGCCACGGACGGCCGGGGACGGAAACAGACCTTGAACACGCGCGTCGAATCGAAACAAGAGGGGCAGTCCCTGTTCGACCACCTGAAGTGGGCCTTGGTGGTCGCGCTGGTCGCCGGCGGGGTCGTCGGCAACTGGTACTTTCAGGATCAGTCGCTGCTGGCGAGGGTGCTGGCGCTGGTCGCCCTCGCCGCGGTGGCCGGCTTCGTGGCCCTGCAGACGGAACGGGGTCAAGCGCTGTGGAACCTCGCGAAGGAGGCCCGGCGGGAGATTCGGCGCGTCGTCTGGCCGACGCGGCAGGTCACCACCCAGACCACGTTCATCGTGGTGGCGTTGGTGCTGGTGTTCGCGCTGATCCTGTGGGGACTCGACTCGCTGCTGAGTTGGTTGGTCTCCTCGGTCATTGGTTGACGGGGACGGCACGGGGACCGGAAGCATGAGCGGAGAGACGCCATGAACGACGACGCGGTGGAGACGGTCGCGCAGTCCACTGTCCAGACGGCCGAGGCCCCGGACAGCAAGCGCTGGTACGTCGTGCACGCGTATTCGGGCTTCGAGAAGAACGTCGCCCGGGCCCTGCGCGAGCGCATCGATCTCTCCCCGCACGGCGAGTGCTTCGGCGAGGTGCTCGTCCCCACGGAGGAGGTCGTCGAGATGCGCGCCGGCCAGAAGCGGCGGAGTGAGCGCAAGTTCTTCCCGGGCTACGTGCTGGTGCAGATGGAGCTAAACGACGACACCTGGCATCTGGTCAAGCAGACGCCGCGCGTGATGGGCTTCATTGGCGGCAAGGCGGATCGGCCCGCCCCCCTGTCCCCGGCGGAGGCCAAGGCGATTCTGGACCGGGTCCAGTCGGGCAGCGAGAAGGCGACGCCGAAGACCCTCTTCGAGCCCGGCGAACTGGTGCGCGTGGTGGACGGTCCCTTCAACGACTTCAGCGGGGTCGTCGAGGAAGTGAACTACGAGAAGAGCCGCCTCAACGTGGCGGTGACCATCTTCGGCCGGTCGACGCCGGTGGAACTCGACTTCTCGCAGGTCGAGAAGGGCTGACGCGCGGCGAGCGGACGGGCGAGCGAACAGGAACCATGGCCAAGAAAGTCGAAGCATACGTCAAGCTGCAGGTCCCGGCGGCCCAAGCGAATCCGAGCCCACCGGTGGGGCCGGCGCTCGGCCAGCACGGCGTGAACATCATGGACTTCTGCAAGGCGTTCAATGCGCAGACGCAGGGCGAGGAGCCGGGCATCCCCATCCCGGTGATCATCACCGTCTATGCGGATCGCACGTTCTCCTTCATCACGAAGACGCCCCCCGCGTCCGTGCTGCTGCGCAAGGCGGCGGCCGTCGCCAAGGGCAGCCCCACGCCGAACACGGCCAAGGTGGGCAACCGCGTCACCCGGGCGCAGCTCGAGGAGATCGCGAAGATCAAGGATCCGGACCTGACCGCCGCGGACATGGACGCGGCCGTGCGGACCATCGCCGGGAGTGCCCGCAGCGCCGGCATCGAAGTCGAGGGCGTCCCCAGCCCGGAAGAGAGCCCGGAAGAGAGCCCGGCGGAGAGCCCCTCACAGGAAGGAGTCGCGTAGATGGCGGCCAGAAGCAAGCGCATGCGCGAGATCGCGGAGAAGGTGGATCGGCACCGCGCCTATCCGGTCGAGGAGGCCGTGGGTCTGCTGTCCGACGTGTCGAAGACCAAGTTCGGCGAGTCCGTGGACGTGGCCGTGAATCTTGGCGTCGATCCGCGCAAGTCCGACCAGGTGGTGCGCGGCGCGACCACGCTGCCCCACGGCTCCGGCAAGGAGGTCCGCGTCGCGGTGTTCGCCCAGGGCGACAACGCGGAGAAGGCCGAGAACGCCGGCGCCGACGTGGTCGGATTCGAGGATCTCGCGGAACAGGTCAAGGCCGGCCAACTGAACTTTGACGTGGTGATCGCCACGCCGGACACCATGCGGGTGGTTGGCCCGCTCGGGCGCATCCTCGGACCCCGGGGCCTGATGCCGAACCCGAAGACCGGCACCGTGACGCCGGACGTCGAGTCCGCCGTGCGCAACGCCAAGGCCGGCCAAGTCCAGTTTCGGGCGGACCGCGCCGGCATCGTGCACGGGCGCGTCGGCAAGCTGGACTTCGAGCCCGTACAGATCAAGGAGAACGTCGAGGCGCTCATCAACGACCTGAAGCGGGCCAAGCCGGCGTCGGCGAAGGGCCAATACCTCAAGAAGGTCACCCTCTCCACCACCATGGGCCCCGGCATCGTGGTCGATCAAGCCTCGCTGGAGGTATGAACCCATGGCGTTGAGGATCGAGCGGAAGCAGGAGATCGTCGCCGAGGTGAATGCGGCGGCCAACGCGGCGTTCGCGGCGGTCGCCGCCGACTATCGCGGGCTGACGGTCGCCCAGATGACCGGGTTGCGGGCGGCGGCCCGCGACAGCGGGGTCCAGTTGCGCGTGGTGCGCAATACGCTGGCGCGCCGGGCGCTGGCCGGGACCGACCACGAACCGCTTGGAGAGGCGTTCGTGGGTCCGACCATGCTGGCCCTGTCGGACTCGGCGGCGGACCCGGGCCTGGCCGCCAGGCTCATGCGTCAGTACGTCGCCGAGTACGATGCCCTCGAGGTCAAGGCCTTGAGCATCGGCGGACGCCTCTTGGAGGCGGACGCGCTGCCGGACGTGGCGGCCTTGCCCACCCTCGACGAGGCCCGGGCACGGTTGATGAGCGTGATGACCGCGCCGGTCGGCAAGCTCGCGCGGACGCTGTCGGAGGTGCCGGCCAAGCTCGTGCGCACCTTGGCCGCGGTACGTGACGCCAAACAGGAACCAGGGGACGCCTGAGCGGGGTTGGGCTCGCCAGGTTCTTAAAACCAGATTGGGAGGTCGTTCGCGGCCGCAACTTGAGAAGGAAGGAAATGGCTCTATCGCAAGATGACATTCTGAACGCCATCGCGGAAATGAGTGTGATGGAAGTGGTCGACCTCGTTTCGGCGATGGAAGAGAAGTTCGGCGTCTCCGCGGCTGCCGCGGTCGCCGTCGCGCCGGCCTCCGCGGACAACGGCGGCGCCGCCGCCGTGGAGGAGCAGACCGAGTTCGACGTGATCCTGGCCACGTTCGGCGAGAAGAAGGTGGGCGTCATCAAGGCCGTGCGCGCCATAACCGGTCTTGGACTGAAGGAAGCGAAGGCTCTCGTCGACGAAGCGCCGAATCCGGTCAAGAAGGGCGTCACCAAGGACGAGGCCGAAGACATCAAGGCCCAGCTCGAGGAAGCCGGCGCCACGGTGGAGGTGCAGTGATCGTCGCTCGCGTGACGCGCACGTGACGTTGACGCCCCTGGACCGAACTTCGGCGCCCGCCGGCCAGGCGGGCGCAAGGCCGGCATGCCGCCGCGCCGCATGGCCGGCCCGGCATCCCGGCCGGCCGCCCCGGGGGCACCGCACCAGATTCTCGAAGGCTCCACCCGGCCCGCGCCGCGGGTGAGCCCTTTGTCGCCGCACTAACGGAGACTCGAATGGCCTACAGGTTTACCGAGAAGAAGCGCATCCGCAAGGATTTCGGGCGTCTGCCGGAGATCATGGAGCTGCCGCACCTTCTCTCCATCCAGTTGGACTCCTACAGCAAGTTCCTGCAGCTCGAGGTCAAGGCGCGCAAGCGCCGGGACGTGGGTCTGCACGCGGCGTTCCGCTCGGTGTTCCCGATCGTGAGCTATTCCGGCAACGCGGCCCTCGAGTACGTGGACTACCGCTTGGGCGAGGCCCCGTTCGACGTGAAGGAGAGCGTGTCGCGCGGGGTCACCTACGCGGCGCCGCTGCGGGTGCGCGTGCGGCTCATCATCTACGACCGCGAGTCCTCCAGCAAGGCGGTCAAGGACGTCAAGGAACAAGAAGTCTACATGGGCGAGATACCGCTCATGACGGCCAACGGCACCTTCGTCATCAACGGCACCGAACGCGTCGTGGTGTCGCAGCTCCATCGCTCGCCGGGGGTCTTCTTCGACCACGACAAGGGCAAGACGCACTCGTCCGGGAAACTCCTCTACTCCGCGCGGGTGATTCCCTACCGGGGCTCCTGGCTCGACTTCGAGTTCGACCCGAAGGATCTGGTGTTCGTGCGCATCGACCGCCGGCGCAAGCTGCCGGCGACCGTCATGCTGCGGGCCCTCGGCTACTCGTCCGACGAGATCCTCGATCTGTTCTTCGACAAGAACGTCTTCCACGTCAAGAAGGACGGGCTGTCGATGGACCTGGTGCCGGAACGCATGCGCGGCGAATCCGCCACCTTCGACCTCGTGGACCGCAACCGCAACGTCATCGTGGAAGCGGGCCGCCGCATCACGGCACGCCACGTACGCCTGCTCGAGCGCTCGCGCCTGAAGCGCCTCGACGTGCCCCGGGAATACGTGGTGGGGCGCGTGGTCGCCCGGGACATGGTCGATCCGGAGACCGGCGAGATCATCGTTGCCTGCAACTCGACGATCACCGACGAGGTGCTCGATCAGATCCTGGCGTCCGGCATCAAGTCGATCGAGACGATCTACACGAATGACCTGGACTGCGGGCCCTACCTTGCGGACACGCTGGGGAGCGACATCACGCGCACCCGCCTCGAGGCGCTCGTCGAAATCTATCGGATGATGCGTCCGGGCGAGCCGCCGACCAAGGAGGCGGCGGAGAACCTCTTCAACAACCTGTTCTTCTCCGCGGAGCGCTACGACCTCTCGACCGTGGGCCGCATGAAGTTCAACCGGCGGCTCGGACGGGACAAGATCGAGGGCGGCGGCATCCTCTCGGACGACGACATCATCGACGTCCTGCGCACCCTGATCGACATTCGTAATGGCAAGGGCTCGGTGGACGACATCGACCACCTGGGCAATCGCCGCGTCCGCTCGGTGGGCGAGATGGCGGAGAACGCCTTCCGCGTGGGCCTGATCCGGGTCGAGCGCGCGGTGAAGGAACGCCTCTCCCTGGCGGAGTCCGAGGGCCTGATGCCCCAGGACATGATCAACGCCAAGCCCGTGGCCGCGGCGATCAAGGAGTTCTTCGGCTCCAGCCAGTTGTCGCAGTTCATGGACCAGCACAACCCGCTGTCCGAGGTCACCAACAAGCGCACCGTGTCGGCGCTCGGCCCGGGCGGGCTGACGCGCGAACGCGCCGGCTTCGAAGTGCGGGACGTGCATCCCACGCACTACGGCCGGGTATGTCCGGTCGAGACGCCGGAAGGCCCGAACATCGGCCTCATCAACCGCTTGGCCACCTACGCGCGGACCAACGACTACGGCTTCCTCGAGACGCCCTATCGCCGGGTCGTCGAAGGCCAGGTCACTGACGAGATCGAGTATCTGTCGGCGATCGACGAGGCGGAGTACGTGATCGCCCAGGCGAACTCGCGCCTGGACGCGGAAGGGCGCCTCGAGGGCGACCTGGTGGACGTGCGGCATCGGAACGAGTTCACCAAGACCTCGTCCGCCAACGTGTCCTACATGGACGTGTCCCCCAAGCAGGTGGTGTCCGTCTCCGCGGCGCTCATTCCGTTCCTCGAGCACGACGACGCGAACCGGGCGCTGATGGGATCGAACATGCAGCGCCAGGCGGTCCCGACGCTGCGGGCGGAGAAGCCGCTCGTGGGCACCGGGATGGAAGTACACGTGGCGCGGGACTCCGGGGTCTGCGTGATCGCCGAGCGCGGCGGCGTCGTGGACAGCGTCGACGCGGGCCGCATCATCGTGCGGGTGGCGGACGACGAGACCGAAGTGGGCGAAGCGGGCGTGGACATCTACAACCTCACGAAGTTCACGCGCTCCAACCAGAACACCTGCATCAACCAGACGCCGCTGGTCAAGAAGGGCGACCGCATCGCCCAGGGCGACATCCTGGCGGACGGCCCCTCCATCGACATGGGGGAACTCGCCCTCGGGCAGAACATGCGCATCGCGTTCATGCCCTGGAACGGCTACAACTTCGAGGACTCCGTGCTCATCTCCGAGCGGGTTGTGGCGGAGGACCGCTTCACCAGCATCCACATCCAGGAGCTCACCTGCATCGCCCGGGACACGAAGCTCGGGCCGGAGGAGATCACCTGCGACATCCCGAACGTCGGCGAGTCCGCCTTGGGCAAGCTCGACGAATCCGGCATCGTCTACATCGGCGCGGAGGTCGTCACCGGCGACATCCTGGTCGGCAAGGTGACGCCGAAGGGCGAGACGCAGCTGACGCCGGAGGAGAAGCTCCTGCGGGCGATCTTCGGCGAGAAGGCGTCGGACGTGAAGGACACGTCGCTGCGCGTGCCGACCGGCGTCAAGGGCACCATCATCGACGTGCGGGTCTTCACCCGGGACGGCGTCGAGAAGGACCAGCGCGCCAAGGATCTCGAGGAGGCGGAGCTGGCGCGCATCCGCAAGGACCTCGACGATGAGTATCGCATCGTCGAGACCGCCATGCATGAACGGCTCGCCAATGCGCTGACGGGCAAGCCGGCGGCACGGGCGCCGGGCAAGTCGGAGGGGGACGTGCTCGAGCCGTCCTACCTCGCGAGCCTGCCCCGGGACCAGTGGTTCGCCATCCGCATGGAGGACGAGTCCCTCAACGAGCAACTCGACAAGGCGGCGGTGCGCCTCAAGAAGAGCAAGGAGGAGCTCGAGGCAAAGTTCCAGGACAAGCACGAGAAGCTCCGCTCCGGCGACGAGATGGCCCCGGGGGTGCTCAAGATCGTCAAGGTCTACCTCGCGATCAAGCGCCGCATCCAGCCGGGCGACAAGATGGCCGGACGGCACGGCAACAAGGGCGTCATCTCCGTGATCATGCCGGTGGAGGACATGCCCTTCGACGACAAAGGGGAGCCGGTGGACATCGTGCTGAACCCGTTGGGCGTGCCGTCGCGCATGAACGTCGGCCAGGTCCTGGAGACGCACCTCGGATGGGCCGCCAAGGGCATCGGCGCGAAGATCGGCGACCTGCTCGCGGCCGGGGAGCGCGCGGCTCGGGTGCGGGAGTATCTGGACGGCATCTACAACGCCCTCGACGGCCGGAAGGAGGACTTCGGAGAGCTCGGTGACGACGAGATCCTGGAACTCGCCGGCAACCTCACCGGGGGGCTACCCATCGCGACGCCGGTCTTCGACGGCGCGAAGGAGGAGGACATCAAGCGGCTGCTCGCGCTCGCCGGCGTGCCGGAGTCCGGGCAGAGCACGCTCTACGACGGGCGGACCGGAGAGCGTTTCGACCGGCCGGTGACCGTGGGCTACATGTACATGATGAAGCTCAACCACCTCGTGGACGACAAGATGCACGCGCGCTCGACGGGCTCGTACAGCCTCGTCACCCAGCAGCCGCTGGGGGGCAAGGCGCAGTTCGGCGGCCAGCGCTTCGGCGAGATGGAGGTGTGGGCCCTGGAGGCCTACGGTGCCTCCTACACGCTGCAGGAGATGCTGACGGTCAAGTCGGACGACGTGGGGGGCCGGACGAAGATGTACAAGAACATCGTCGACGGGGACTTCCTCATGGAACCCGGGATGCCGGAGTCGTTCAACGTGCTCGTGAAGGAGATCCGCTCGCTGGGGATCGACATCGAGCTGGAGACCGACTGAGCGTGCGCGAGCGCGACGCCTCCGGCGTCGCGTTCGAGTTGCTTCGCAACTCGTGGCGGCTCGGAAGCGACTTCCGGACGAGCGAAGGGAAAGGGCAGTGGCATTGGGGCGAGGTAGGGAAGAGATAGCGATATGAGAGATCTGTTGAACCTGATGAAGCAGCAGAGCGAGATCGAGGAATTCGACGCCCTGCGCATTGGCCTCGCGTCCCCGGAGAAGATCCGGTCCTGGTCGTACGGGGAGGTGAAGAAGCCCGAGACGATCAACTACCGGACCCACAAGCCCGAGCGCGACGGGCTGTTCTGCGCGCGGATCTTCGGTCCCGTGAAGGACTACGAGTGCCTCTGCGGCAAGTACAAGCGCCTCAAGCACCGGGGCGTGATCTGCGAGAAGTGCGGCGTCGAGGTGACCCTCGCGAAGGTGCGCCGCGAGCGCATGGGGCACATCGAACTCGCGAGCCCCACCGCGCACATCTGGTTCCTGAAGTCCCTGCCCTCCCGCATCGGCCTGCTCCTCGACATGACGTTGCGCGAGATCGAGCGCGTCCTGTATTTCGAGTCGTACGTGGTGATCGATCCGGGGCTGACCGATCTTGAGCCCGGTCAGCTCCTGACGGACGAGGAGTACTACGCGAAGCTCGAGGAACACGGCGACGAGTTCACCGCGAAGATGGGCGCGGAGGCCGTCCAGCAGTTGTTGATCAACCTGGATCTCGACGGCGAGATCGCGGAGCTGCGCGAGGCGATTCCGGCGACCAATTCCGAGACGAAGATCAAGAAGCTGTCGCGGCGCCTGAAGCTGATGGAGGCCTTCGTCAACTCGGGGAATCGTCCGGAGTGGATGGTGCTGACGGTCCTGCCCGTGCTGCCGCCCGACCTGCGGCCCCTGGTCCCCCTCGACGGCGGCCGGTTCGCGACCTCGGACCTGAACGACCTGTATCGCCGGGTCATCAACCGCAACAACCGGCTCAAGCGGCTGCTCGATCTATCCGCCCCCGACATCATCGTGCGCAACGAGAAGCGGATGTTGCAGGAGTCCGTGGACGCCCTGCTCGACAACGGCCGCCGGGGCCGCGCGATCACCGGGTCCAACCGCCGCCCGCTGAAGTCCCTCGCGGACATGATCAAGGGCAAGCAGGGGCGCTTCCGCCAGAACCTGCTCGGCAAGCGGGTGGACTACTCCGGCCGCTCCGTCATCGTCGTGGGACCGACCCTGCGCCTGCACGAATGCGGCCTGCCGAAGAAGATGGCCCTCGAGCTCTTCAAGCCCTTCATCTTCGGCAAGCTGGAAACGCGTGGCCTCGCGACCACCATCAAGGCGGCCAAGAAGATGGTCGAGCGGGAGACGCCGGAGGTGTGGGACATCCTCGCGGAGGTCATTCGCGAGCACCCGGTGCTCCTGAACCGGGCGCCCACGCTCCACCGCCTCGGCATCCAGGCCTTCGAGCCCGTCCTCATCGAGGGCAAGGCGATCCAGCTCCATCCGCTCGTGTGCGCGGCCTACAACGCGGACTTCGACGGGGACCAGATGGCGGTGCACGTGCCGCTCACGCTGGAGGCGCAGCTCGAATCCCGGGCGCTGATGATGTCCACCAACAACATCCTCTCGCCGGCCAGCGGGGAGCCGATCATCGTGCCGTCCCAGGACGTCGTGCTCGGCCTCTACTACATGACCCGGGCACGGGTGAACGCCAGGGGCGAGGGCATGCGCTTCGCCAACCTAGACGAGGTGCATCGCGCCTTCGGCAGCAAGGCCGTGGACCTGCACGCCCAGATCAAGGTGCGGGTCACGGACCTCGACGGCACGTGCATGGTGGACACCACGGTGGGCCGGGCGCTGCTCTACGAGATCGTGCCGCCCGAATTGCCCTACGGCTTGGTCAACCAGCCGATGGACAAGAAGGCGATCTCGAACCTGATCAACGCCTGCTACCGGAGGGTGGGACTGAAGGAAACGGTCGTGTTCGCCGACCAGCTCATGTACACGGGCTTCCACTATTCGACGGCGTCGGGTGCCTCCATCGGCGTGGACGACTTCGTGATCCCGGACGACAAGGTCACCATCATCGGGGACGCCGAGATGGAGGTGACGGAGATCGAGTCGCAGTACGCGTCCGGCCTCGTCACCCAGGGCGAGAAGTACAACAAGGTGGTGGACATCTGGTCGCGGGCCAACGAGCTGGTCGCACGCTCCATGATGGAGGGCATCTCCACGGAGTCGGTCATCAACCGCGAGGGCATCGAGCAGGACCAGGAGTCCTTCAACTCGGTCTACATCTACTCGGATTCGGGCGCCCGGGGCTCCCCGGCGCAGATCCGCCAGCTCGCCGGGATGCGGGGGCTGATGACGCGGCCGGACGGCAGCATCATCGAGACGCCCATCATCGCGAACTTCCGCGAGGGGCTGACGGTGAACGAGTACTTCATCTCCACCCACGGGGCGCGCAAGGGGCTGGCGGATACGGCGCTGAAGACGGCGACGTCGGGCTACCTGACCCGGCGCTTGGTCGACGTGGCGCAGGATCTGGTGGTCACCGAGCCGGACTGCGGTACCGAGGATGGCCTCCTCATGAGCGCGATGATCGAGGGCGGCGACGTGGTCGAACCGCTTGCCGCGCGGGTGTTGGGCCGCGTCGTCGCGCGGGACGTGCGCAACGCCGCGGACACCGACACGGTCATCCCGGCCGGCACCATGCTGGACGAGTCCTGGGTCGAGCGGCTCGACAGCCTGGGCGTGGACGAGTTGCATGTCCGCTCGCCGATCACCTGCGGCACCCGGCACGGTGTCTGCGCCAAGTGCTACGGCCGGGACCTTGCCCGGGGGCACGAGGTGAACGTGGGCGAAGCCGTGGGGGTGATGGCCGCGCAGTCCATCGGCGAGCCGGGCACCCAGTTGACCATGCAGACGTTCCACATCGGTGGGGCGGCCTCCCGGGCGACGGCGATCGACAGCATCCAGGTCAAGCACGGCGGCGAGGTGCGCCTGCACAACCTGAAGACCGTGGAGCGCACGACGGGCGAACTGGTCGCGGTGTCGCGTTCGGGCGAGATTGCCATCGCCGACGAGCACGGCCGGGAACGGGAGCGCTACAAGCTGCCCTACGGCGCCGTCATCCTCGTGAACGAGGGGGCGAGCGTCGACGCCGGCCGCATGATCGCGCAGTGGGATCCGCACACGCACCCGATCATCACCGAGGTGGCCGGCAAGGTCGTCTTCGATCAGATGGAGGAGGGCGTCTCCATTCACCGCCAGACGGACGAACTGACCGGCCTGACGAGCATCAGCGTGCTCGACGTGAACGACCGGCCGCCGGCCGGCAAGGAGCTGCGCGCCGAGGTGCGGCTGGTCGACGCGGAGGGCGAGGAAGTGCACCTCGTCGGGACCGAGATGCCGGCGCGGTATCCGCTGCCCGGTGGCGCGGTGCTGAACCTCGAGGACAACGACGAGATCGGCATCGGCGACGTCATCGCGCGGATTCCGCAGGAGGGGTCCAAGACCCGGGACATCACCGGGGGCATGCCCCGCGTGGCCGACCTCTTCGAGGCGCGCAAGCCCAAGGAGCCGGCGATCCTGGCCGAGGCGACGGGCACCGTCAGCTTCGGGAAGGAGACGAAGGGCAAGCGGCGCCTCGTGATCACGCCGCCCGGCGGCGACCCGGTGGAGACGCTGATTCCGAAGTGGCGGCAAATCTCCGTCTTCGACGGCGAGCACGTGGAGAAGGGCGAGGTCGTCTCCGAAGGGCCGCCGAGCCCCCACGACATCCTGCGCTTGAAGGGGGTCGCGGAACTCGCGAAGTTCATCATCAACGAGATCCAGGAGGTCTACCGCCTGCAGGGCGTCACGATCAACGACAAGCACATCGAGGTGATCGTGCGGCAGATGCTGCGCAAGGCCGAGGTCAAGGGCCCCGGCGGGTCGCGCTTCATCCGGGGCGAGCAGGTGCAGTACGTGACGGTCATCGAGGAAAACGAGCGCTTGGCGGAGGAAGGCTTGGCCCCCGTCGAGTTCGAGCGGTTGCTGCTCGGCATCACCAAGGCCTCCCTCGCGACGGAGTCCTTCATCTCGGCGGCGTCGTTCCAGGAGACGACCCGGGTGCTGACCGAGGCCGCGGTCACCGGCAAGCGGGACGTCCTGCACGGGCTCAAGGAGAACGTGGTCGTCGGGCGCCTGATTCCAGCCGGCACGGGCTTGACCTACCACGCGGAACGCAAGCGGCGCCGCGAGGAGGAGGCACTGGCCGAGCAGGGCCCGACGGCGGACGAGGTCGAACAGGCGCTGTCCGAGGCGCTCGCGAGCAGGGAGGGGTGAGAAGTGCGGGCTAGGGAACGTCTGAACAAGCCCGTCCATGGGCTTGTTCAGGTCGCAAGCCAAAAAGCGCGGTTTCGGCTTGCTCCACAGATTCAATGGCTTACGCCATCGAATCTGGCGGCACATCCCTGTGCCGCTCTAGGAAAGGTCTTAATCAGACCTTCCCTAGGGACGCCGCCTGCGGGACACGTTGAGACATCGTTGAGACATGCCGCCGGTTGAAGCACCGGCGGCGGAACTATAGAATCCCGCGCCTTCTCGGAGGTGGGGAACGGGTCGGTCGCCGCGATCCGCAGTCGCCGGGTCACTCGTCTGGAGAACGCATGGCCACGATCAGCCAGTTGGTGCGCAAGCCGCGCAAGCGCCGGGTCGCGAAGAACATCGTTCCCGCGCTACAAAAATCGCCGCAGAAGCGCGGCGTGTGTACGCGCGTCTACACCACCACGCCGAAGAAGCCGAATTCGGCGCTCCGGAAGGTATGCCGGGTGCGGCTCACCAACGGCTACGAGGTGAACTCCTACATTGGCGGCGAGGGCCACAACCTACAGGAGCACTCGGTGGTGCTGATCCGGGGCGGGCGCGTGCGCGACCTGCCGGGCGTGCGGTACCACACGATTCGGGGCACGCTCGACGCCTCCGGCGTGTCCGACCGGCGCGGCGCCCGCTCCAAGTACGGCGCCAAGAAACCAAAATAGAGGCCGGAGGCCCGAGTAACAGCAACGACCACGGGGCCCGCGCTGCACTTGAGCGGGCGGGTTTCGAGTAAGGCTGCCCATGTCTGGCAGACACCCCTGAAGGAGATCGAGTCGCCATGCCGAGACGAAGAGTCGTCGCGAAACGGGAAATCCTCCCGGACCCCAAGTACCACAACCAGACCGTGGCGAAGTTCATCAACCACGTCATGGTGAGCGGCAAGAAGTCCGTCGCCGAACGCATCGTCTACGGTGCCCTGGCGCGGATCGAACAGCGCGACCACGGCGACGCCATCGGAACGTTCGAAAAGGCCCTCGAGGCCGTCGCGCCGTTCGTGGAGGTGAAGTCGCGCCGCGTCGGCGGCGCGACCTACCAGGTGCCGGTCGAGGTGCGCCCGTCGCGGCGGCAGGCCCTCGCGATGCGCTGGCTGGTGGACAGCGCCCGCGCCCGGGGCGAGAAATCGATGGCGGCGCGGCTGGCCGGGGAGCTGTCCGACGCCGCGGAGGGCCGCGGCACGGCCGTGCGCAAGCGCGAGGACACCCACCGGATGGCCGAGGCGAACCGAGCCTTCTCCCACTACAGGTTTTAGCGGCCTACGCCCCCTTCCCGCGTCGCGGTGTCGGCGGGCCGGGGCTGGACGCAGTTTGGACGCGGAACGGACGCCGCGCCACTAATACGACTACGACGCGCGTCTGCCGGCCGCCGGTTCGGTGCGCAGCGCGATGGAAGGAGCATGACGATGGTTCGCAGTACCCCAATCGGGCGGTATCGCAACATCGGAATCGTCGCCCACGTGGACGCGGGCAAGACGACGACCACGGAACGCGTCCTGTTCTACACCGGCCTGTCCCACAAGCTGGGCGAGGTGCACGATGGCGCGGCCGTCATGGACTGGATGGAGCAGGAGCAGGAGCGGGGCATCACGATCACCTCCGCGGCCACCACCTGTTTCTGGCGCGGGATGGGCAACCAGTTCGACGAGCACCGCATCAATATCATCGACACGCCGGGGCATGTCGACTTCACCATCGAGGTGGAGCGCTCCCTGCGGGTCCTCGACGGCGCGGTCGTGGTGTTCTGCGGCACCGCCGGCGTCGAACCCCAGTCGGAGACGGTGTGGCGCCAGGCGAATCGGTACGAAGTGCCCCGCATGGTCTTCGTGAACAAGATGGACCGGGCCGGGGCCGACTTCCTGCGGGTCGTCGGACAGATTCGCGAGCGGCTCGGCGCCCAGCCCGTGCCGGTGCAGTTGCCCGTCGGCGCGGAGGAGGGGTTCCGGGGCGTCATCGACCTCGTCTCCATGAAGGCGATCACCTGGAGCGACGACGACCTCGGCATCTCGTCCGTCGAGGAGGAGATTCCGGACGCGTTGCGCGCCGATGCCGAATCCTTCCGCGAGCAGATGGTGGAGGCCGCCGCCGAGGCCTCCGAGGAGCTGATGGACCGCTATCTGGAGGAGGGGGACCTGTCGCCCGCGGACATTCGCAGCGGATTGCGCATCCGCACCCTCGACAACGAGATCGTCCCGGCGCTCTGCGGCTCCGCGTTCCGCAACAAGGGCGTGCAGGCGATGCTCGACGCCGTCGTCGACTTCCTTCCGGCCCCCACGGAGGTCAAGGCGATCGAGGGCGCCCTCGAGGACCGCAGCATGGCGACCCGGGCATCGGACGACGACGAGCCGTTCGCGGCGCTCGCGTTCAAGATCGCCACCGATCCCTTCGTCGGCACGCTGACGTTCTTCCGCGTCTACTCGGGGGTGCTCGGCTCCGGGGACCAAATCTTCAACTCCGTGAAGGGCCGGCGGGAGCGGGTCGGCCGGATGGTGCAGATGCACTCGAATAGCCGCAACGAGATCAGGGAGGTGCGCGCCGGGGACATCGCGGCGGCCATCGGGCTGAAGGACGTCACGACCGGCGACACCCTGTGCGACATGCGGCATCCGATCACGCTGGAGCGGATGGAGTTCCCGGAACCGGTCATCGACGTCGCCGTCGAGCCGCGTTCCGTGGCGGATCAGGACAAGATGGCGATCGCCCTCGGCAAGCTCGCGCAGGAGGATCCTTCGTTCCGGGTGACCACGGACAAGGAGTCCGGACAGACCATCATCGCCGGGATGGGCGAACTGCATCTCGACATCATCGTCGATCGCATGAAGCGGGAGTTCGGCGTCGAGGCCAATGTCGGCAAGCCCCAGGTGGCCTACCGCGAGACGATCCGCGACAGTGTCGAGGTGGAGGGGCGTTTCGTGCGCCAGACCGGCGGCCGGGGCCAGTATGGCCACGTGTGGCTGCGCATCGAGCCCCTCGCCGGGGAGTCCGCGGACGGCGGCGTGTTCGAGTTCGTCGACGAGATCGTGGGTGGCGCGGTGCCAAAGGAGTACATCCCGGCCGTGGAGCGGGGCGTCGCGGAGCAGATGACGAACGGCGTGCTGGCCGGCTATCCCCTCATCGGCGTCAAGGTGACGCTCTACGACGGCTCCTTCCACGAGGTGGACTCCTCCGAGGTGGCGTTCCGCATCGCCGGCTCCCAGGCGCTGCGCGACGGCGCGCTGCGGGCGAAGCCGGTGCTCCTCGAACCCGTGGTGGCCGTGGAGGCGGTGACGCCGGGCGAGTACATGGGGCATGTGGTGGGCGACCTGAACCGCCGCCGGGGCATGATCGACGGGCTCGACGAGAACCCGACGGGTAAGATCGTGCGTGCCTACGTCCCCCTGGGGGAGATGTTCGGCTACGCGACGGACCTGCGTTCGGCGACCCAGGGGCGCGCCACCTTCACCATGGAGTTCGCGCGCTACGCGGAGGTGCCGCGCAACATCGCCCAGGAGATCGTCAATCGCTAGGGAAGCGCTTTCTCTCCGGCCAAGGGAACTCGAAAGGGAACGCGTTCTAGTCGTTGCGAAATGCGCAAGCCGAACGTAGAATGCGCGGTCCCTTGTTCAGGGGCGGCGAGCGCGTGCTCGCATACCGAGTATTGCGGCGGAGCGTGCGCAAGTACGGTCGGAAAGAGTACGGCCACAGGAAATTGAATGAGCGCGGTGGGCATGTGGCACCGTGCAGAACGCACAGAAACAGCTTCGGGGTAGTTCGTGGTCCAAAACCAGCGTATTCGCATACGCCTGAAGGCGTTCGATCATCGGTTGATCGACGTGTCGACGGAGGAGATCGTCGACACGGCGAAGCGTACCGGTGCGCAGGTGCTCGGGCCCATCCCGTTGCCGACCCGCAAGGAGCGCTACACCGTCCTGATTTCCCCGCATGTCGACAAGGATGCGCGGGACCAATACGAGATTCGCACCCATAAGCGGTTGCTCGACATCGTCGAGCCGACGGAGAAAACCGTCGATGCGCTGATGAAGCTCGATCTGGCCGCCGGCGTAGAGGTGCAGATCAGCTTGAACTAGACCAGACAACGCCGCCTCCGCAACGAGGCGGCGTTTTCGTACCTGTAGCCTTCCTTCGGGGAAGGCGCATGGGGCACACGGAGAGATAGAGAGAAGACCGGATGGCCATCGGGGTCGTTGGCAGAAAGAGCGGCATGACGCGCGTGTTCACCGAGGAGGGCGAGTCCATCCCGGTGACGGTGATCGCCGTGGAGCCGAACCGCGTCACCCAGGTCAAGACCGCGGCGTCGGACGGCTACGACGCGGTGCAGGTCACCGCGGGCGCGGCCCGCGCGAACCGCGTGACGAAGCCGATGGCCGGACATTTCGCGAAGGCCGGCACCGCGGCCGGGCGCGGCTTGTGGGAGTTCCGGCTCTCCGGGGAGTTGTCCGGGGAGAGCGCGGAGGCTCTGGATCCCGGCGCCGAGATCGGCGCGGACCAGTTCGAGGAGGGCCAAAGGGTCGACGTGACGGGCGTCTCCAAGGGCAAGGGCTATGCCGGGACCATCAAGCGCTGGAACTTCGGCGCCCAAGGCTGGAGCCACGGCAACTCCCAGGCGCACCGGGCGCCGGGATCGATCGGCCAGTGCCAGACGCCGGGCCGGGTCTTCAAGGGCAAGAAGATGGCGGGCCACATGGGCGACGAGCGCGTCACGACCCAGAACCTGACGGTCGTGCGCGTGGACGCGGAACGGAACCTGGTGCTCGTCAAGGGCGCCGTGCCGGGCCCGGCCGGAGGGGACGTGCTGATCCGCCCGGCCGTGAAGGCGCGGCGCTAGGCCGAGAACGGGAAGTCGGCGGAAGACGAAGGCAGAGAGCAGAGAGACGAAGGCAGGAAACCGTGCAACTCTCCCTCCAGGACAACGGCGGCAGCGTCGAGGTGGCGGACGCGACCTTCGCGCGTGCCTTCAACGAGGCGCTCGTGCATCAGGTCGTGGTCGCCTACCAGGCGGCCGGCCGCAGCGGCAACCACGCCCAGAAGACGCGGGGGGAGGTCCGGGGCGGCGGCCGCAAGCCGTATCGGCAGAAGGGGACCGGTCGGGCGCGTGTGGGCTCGACGCGCAGCCCGCTACGGCGCGGCGGCGGCCGGACCTTCCCGGCGAAGCCGCGCAGTCATGCGCAAAAGGTCAACCGCAAGATGTACCGCGGGGCCCTGCGCTGCATCTTCTCCGAGCTCATTCGCCAAGACCGCCTCCTCGTCACCTCCGATTTCTCCGTCGAAACCCCCAAGACCCAGGCACTCGCCGCCCAACTCACCGCCCTCGACCTGTCCCCTCTACGAGGGAAGGTGCTCATCGTGGCCACGTCCATCGACGAGAACCTCTACCTCGCGGCCCGCAACCTGCGCGGGGTCGACGTGCGCGATGTCCCGGCGGTGGATCCGGTGAGCCTGCTGAACCACGACAAGGTGCTCGTGACGGTGGACGCGGTTCGGGCCCTCGAGGAGGCGCTGTCGTGAACCCGGAGCGGCGCTACATGGTGCTCGTCGAACCGCACGTCTCGGAGAAGGTCTCGAACTTGGGCGACGCCCACAACCAGTACGCCTTCAAGGTGACCCGAGACGCGACCAAGGCCGAGGTGAAGGAAGCGGTCGAGTCCATCTTCGAGGTCTCGGTGCTGCGCGTGACCACCCTCAACCAGAAGGGCAAGGTGAAGCGGGGGTTACGGCGCGTGTCGCGCAAGAAAGACTGGAAGAAGGCCTATGTCCGGCTCGCCGAGGGCCAGGACATCGACTTCGCCGCGGAGCGCTGACATGCCGGCCGTCAAGACCCGACCCACCTCCCCCGGACGCCGCTTCGTCGTCAAGATCGTCGACCCGGCGCTGCATCGGGGGGGGCCGCACAAGCCCCTCGTGGAGCCGAACCCGAAGACCGGCGGCCGCAACGCGAACGGGCGCATCACCACTCGCCACCGTGGCGGTGGACACAAGCGCAACTACCGGAAGGTGGACTTTCGGCGCAACAAGGACGGCATCCGCGCGGTGGTCGAGCGGCTCGAGTACGATCCAAACCGCAGTGCCCATCTGGCGCTCCTGAGGTATGCCGACGGCGAGCGCCGCTACATCGTCGCGCCGCGCGGGGTCGCGGTCGGCGACGAGTTGATGTCCGGGTCCAGCGCACCCATTCGTTCCGGCAACGCGCTGGCGTTGCGCAACGTGCCCCTCGGCAGCGTGATTCACTGCGTCGAGCTCAAGCCCGGCAAGGGCGCCCAGCTCGCGCGCAGCGCCGGCACGTCGGCCCAACTGGTCGCCAGGGAAGGCACCTACGCGACCCTGCGGCTGCGGTCGGGGGAGATGCGCCGGGTGCTCGTCGAGTGCCGGGCGACCCTGGGCGAGGTCGGGAACAGCGAACACAACCTGCGCTCCCTCGGCAAGGCCGGGGCGGCGCGCTGGCGCGGCCGGCGGCCGACGGTGCGCGGCGTTGCGATGAATCCGGTGGATCATCCGCACGGCGGCGGCGAGGGCAAGTCCTCGGGTGGCCGGCATCCGGTCACGCCGTGGGGCGTGCCGACGAAGGGCCACAAGACGCGCACCAACAAGCGTACGGACGCGCTGATCGTGCGTCGGCGAACGCGGAAGTCGCGGTAGCGGCAAGGGCGGAGGAGGCGCTGCACATGCCGAGATCATTGCGCAAGGGTCCGTTCGTGGACCTGCACCTCGCGAAGAAGGTGACCGCGGCCCAGGAACGGGGGGACAAACGCCCGATCCGGACGTGGTCGCGCCGGTCGATGATCGCCCCGGACATGGTGGGCCTGACCATCGCCGTGCACAACGGCCGCCAGCACGTGCCGGTGTTCGTGACGGAGGACATGGTCGGCCACAAGCTCGGCGAGTTCGCGCCGACGCGCACGTACCGCGGCCACGCCGCGGACCGCAAGGCGAGGCGCTAGGGATGCGCGTCGTGGCCAAGGCAAAGATGCTGCGCGTATCGCCGCGCAAGGCACGGCTGGTGGCCGACCTCGTGCGGGGCAAGCCGGTGGAGGAAGCGCAGGACATCCTCACGTTCAGCCCGCAGAAGGCCGCCGGCTTGGTGTCGAAGGTGCTCGAATCCGCCATCGCGAACGCGGAGGAGAACGAAGGTGCCGACGTCGATGAACTCAAGGTCGGCGAGATATTCGTCGACGAGGGCGTCACGATGAAGCGCATCCGCCCCCGTGCCCGGGGCCGGGCGGACCGCATCCTGAAGCGCACGAGTCACGTCACCGTGGCGGTGACGGACGATCAGGCCTAGGCCGCCGGGCCTCTGAAGGCGACAAGCGGGCAGGCGAAGAGCGGGAAGGCAAGAGCGGGAAGGCATAGGAAGAAGCATGGGTCAGAAAGTCAATCCGACGGGGCTGCGGCTCGGCATCGTGGCCGACCACCGCTCGGTGTGGTATGCCGAGCGGAGCACCTACTCGGACTACTTGCTGAACGATTTGGAGGTTCGCGACTACCTGCGCAAGCGCCTCGCCCAGGCGTCGGTCAGCCGGATCGAAATCGAGCGCCCCGCGCAGACCGCCCGGGTCACCATCCACACCGCCCGGCCGGGCATCGTGATCGGCAAGAAGGGCGAGGACGTGGAGCGGCTGCGCGCCGAGTTGTACAAGCTCATGCAGGTACCCGTGCACATCAACGTGGAGGAGGTGCGCAAGCCCGAGGTGGACGCCCTGCTCGTCGCGCAGAACGTCGCCCAGCAGCTTGAGCGGCGCGTGCAGTTTCGACGCGCCATGCGCCGGGTCATCCAGAACGCGATGCGGCTCGGTGCCAAGGGCATCAAGGTGCGCGTCGCGGGCCGTCTCGGTGGTGCCGAAATCGCCCGTGCCGAGGTGTACCACCAAGGCCGGGTGCCGCTGCACACCTTGCGCGCGGACATCGACTACGCCACCGCGGAGGCGAAGACAACCTACGGGATCATCGGCGTCAAGGTATGGATCTTCAAGGGCGAGGTGATGCCCGGCGAGGATGCCGACGACGACGCGCAGTCGCGTTAGCGGCGGGGCACGGGAGCACGGACTGGAACGATGTTGCAGCCAAAGAGAACACGCTTCAGGAAGCAGCAGAAGGGCCGCAATCGGGGCCTTGCCTCCCGTGGCAACAAGGTCAGCTTCGGAGAGTTCGGCCTCAAGGCCACGGGGCGCGGGCGGTTGACGGCGCGTCAGATCGAGGCGGCGCGGCGCGCGATGACGCGCCACGCGCGCCGGGGCGGCAAGGTTTGGATACGGGTGTTTCCGGACAAGCCGATCACCAAGAAGCCGCTCGAGGTTCGCCAGGGCAAGGGCAAGGGCAGCGTCGAGTATTGGGTCGCGCAGATCAAGCCCGGACGCGTGCTGTACGAGATGGAGGGCGTGTCCGAGGACGTCGCCCGGCGCGCGTTCGAGTTGGCGGCGGCGAAGCTGCCGTTCTCGACCACCATGGTCACCCGCTCGGCGATGTAGACGGGCGGACGCGAGACGCACGAAGAACGAACGAGACGACATGAAGGCATCGGAACTCAGGGACATGGATCGGGAGGCGTTGCAGGAGGAGCTCCTGCGCCTGCGCAAGGAGCAGTTTGGCCTGCGCATGCAGCGCGGCAGCGAGCACCTGCCCCAAACCCACCTCCTGAAGGAGACGCGCCGCGACATCGCGCGCGTGAAGACTTGCTTGCGGGAGCGGGCCGAGGGCGTGTTGGCCGCGCCGGCCACGGACCAGCCTGCGGAGGAGCGCGACGGTGACTGATTCGAGCCAAACCGCCGAGACCGCCGCGGACCAGGCCGCCACGAACACGAACACGAAAAGGCAGCGGCCCGGCGCTCGTACGCTGTCCGGGGCCGTGGTGTCCGACCGCATGGACAAGACGGTCACCGTGCTCGTCGAGCGCAGCGTGAAGCACCCCGTGTACGGGAAGATCCTGCGCCGCCGCTCGAAGATCCACGCCCACGACGAGCACAACGCCTGCCGGGTGGGCGACCTGGTGACCATCGTCGAGACGCGGCCGATCTCGAAGATCAAGTCGTGGCGGCTGCAGAGCCTGGATAGCAGGGCGGTGTCGGAAGCGCCCGCTGGCGAGGAGACCGCGTAAGTGATTCAGGCGGAAACCATGCTCGACATCGCCGACAACAGCGGCGCGCGCCGGGTGCAGTGCATCAAGGTGCTCGGGGGTTCGAGACGCCGCTACGCCGGTATCGGCGACGTGATCAAGGTGGCCATCAAGGAGGCCATCCCCCGGGGCCGCGTCCGCAAGGGGCAGGTGATGGATGCCGTGGTGGTGCGCACCCGCAAGGGCGTGCGGCGGTCGGACGGCTCCGTGATTCGCTTCGACCGCAACGCGGCGGTGCTCCTGACCCCGCAACTGCAGCCCGTCGGGACGCGCATCTTCGGACCCGTGACCCGGGAACTGCGCACTGAGAACTTCATGCGCATCATCTCGTTGGCCCCCGAGGTCCTTTGAGGCGCCGGACATGCAAAAGATCAGGCGAGAGGACCAGGTGATCGTCATCGCGGGCCGCGACAAGGGCAAGCGCGGCGAGGTCGTGCGCGTGCTCGACAACGACCGCCTGGTGGTGACGGGCGTGAACATGGTGAAGAAACACCAGCGCGCGAATCCCCAGGCGAACCAGCAAGGCGGCATCGTGGACCAGGAGGCGCCGATCCACGTGTCGAACGTGGCGATCTACAACGAGGAAAGCGACCGGGCGGACCGGGTGGGCATCCGCACCGAGGAAGGACGCCGCGTCCGCTACTTCAAGTCCGACGGTAGCCTCATCGACGAGTGACCCGAGAATAGCCATGACGGATCTACGCGCAAGATACGATCAGGAGATACAGCCGGCCCTGATGGAGCAGTTCGCCTATGGCACGCCCATGCAAGCGCCGCGCCTGGTCAAGGTCACGCTCAACATGGGCGTGGGCGAGGCCGTCGCGGACCGCAAGATCATGGACAACGCCGTCTCCGACCTGACGCTGATCGCGGGCCAGAAGGCAATCGTGACGCTGGCGCGGAAGTCCGAGGCCGCCTTCAAGATCCGCGCCGGGTGGCCGGTCGGGTGCAAGGTGACGCTGCGGCGGGAACGGATGTACGAGTTCATCGACCGCTTGATCGGCATCGCCATTCCGCGGATGCGGGATTTCCGGGGCCTGAGCCCCCGGTCCTTCGACGGCCGCGGCAACTATTCGATGGGTGTCTCCGAGCAAATCGTCTTTCCGGAAATCGACTACGACAAGGTCGACGCCGTGCGGGGGCTCGATATCGCCATCACGACGTCGGCGCGGACGGACGAGGAAGGGCTTGCCCTGCTGCGGGGCTTCAACTTCCCGTTCCGGAACTAGCGCCCACGGGACTGCCAAGAGGAACTTAAGGAATGGCCAAGGTGTCCATGCGCGAACGCGAGAAGAAGCGCGAGAAGACCGTCGCGCGCTACGCGGCGAAACGGCGGGCGCTGAAGGCGGTCATCGCGGACCGCGACGCCTCCGACGACGAGCGGTGGGATGCGCAGTTGAAGCTGCAGAAACTGCCGCGCAACGCGAGCCCCATACGCCTGCAGCGCCGTTGCGGCCAGACCGGCCGGCCGCGTGGCGTCTATCGGAAGTTCGGCCTGGGGCGCAACAAGCTGCGCGAGGCGGCCATGCGCGGCGACGTGCCCGGCCTCCTGAAGGCCAGTTGGTAGGACTCAAGCGATGAGCATGCAAGATCCCCTCGCCGACCTCCTGACGCGCGTTCGCAACGGCCTCTCCGCGCGCCATCGGAGCGTGGCGATGCCGAGTTCGAAACTCAAGGTTGCGGTCTGCGGCGTGCTGCGGGACGAGGGCTACATCACCGATTTCGCCGTCGGCGAAGGAGCGAAGCCCACCCTCACGGTGTCCCTCAAGTACCACAAGGGGATGCCGGCCATCGAGGAACTCGCCCGGGTCAGCCGGCCCGGTCTGCGGGTGTATCGCGGGTGCCGGGAGATGCCACCGGTGCGCGGCGGCTTGGGCGTCGCGGTGATGAGCACCCCCCGGGGGGTGATGAGCGACCGTGCGGCGCGCAGATCGGGCGTCGGCGGCGAAGTCCTTTGCACCGTGTTCTGACGCCATGTCCCGCGTAGCGAACAACCCCGTGGAAGTGCCCGGCGGCGTGGAGGTCGAACTCGCCGCCGAGGGCATCATGGTCAAGGGTAGCCGCGGCGCCATGGAACTGCCGCTGACCGGTGATGTCACCGTCGAGCGCGCGGACGGCGTGCTGACCTTCGCGCCGGCGCGCCAGGACCGCCGCGCCCGGGCGATGGCCGGCACCGTGCGTTCGTTGGTGAACAACATGGTGATCGGCGTGAGCCAGGGATTCGAGCGGCGCTTGCAGCTTGTCGGCGTCGGCTACCGGGCCCAGGCGAAGGGCGGCGCCCTGACCCTCCAGCTTGGTTTCTCCCACCCCGTGGAGTACGCGCTACCGGACGGCGTCGAGGTGGAGACCCCGACCCAGACGGAGATCGTCGTCCGGGGCGTGGACAAGCAGGCGGTGGGCCAGGCGGCCGCCGAGATCCGGAGGTTCCGGCCGCCGGAGCCCTACAAGGGCAAGGGCGTGCGCTACGCCGACGAACGCGTGCGGCGCAAAGAGGCCAAGAAGAAGTAGGCCAAGAAGAAGTAGGCCAAGAAGAAGTAGGCCAAGAAGAAGTAGACAGGAAGGCAGGAACGGCGCGACGGCCATGAGCGACAAGAAGACATCCCGTCTCCGGCGTGCGAAACGCGGGCGGCGGAAGATGCGCGAACTCGGCGCGACCCGGTTGACGGTGTACCGGTCGTCCCGGCACATCTACGCCCAAGTGATTTCCGCCGATGGCGGCCGCGTCCTCGCGCAGGCATCCACCCTCGACGCGTCGCTGCGGGCCAACGGGGCCACGGGGAATGCGGACGCCGCGCGGCAAGTCGGCGCGCTGATCGCGGATCGGGCGAAGGGCGTTGGGGTCACCCGCGTCGCGTTCGACCGCTCGGGGTACAAGTATCACGGCCGCGTGAAGGCCCTCGCGGACGCCGCCCGGGAAGGTGGACTGGAGTTCTGACAAGACAATGGCGTATAGCGAAGAAATCAAGGAAGAAGGGCTCGTAGAGAAGCTCGTCGATGTCAACCGGGTGGCCAAGGTCGTCAAGGGCGGCCGCATCTTCGGCTTCACGGCACTGACGGTGGTGGGCGACGGCAACGGGCGGGTCGGATTCGGCCGGGGCAAGGCCCGGGAAGTGCCGGTGGCCATCCAAAAGGCGATGGAGGCGGCGCGGCGGGACATGGTGGATGTCGAGTTGAACGGCACCACCCTTTGGTACCCAGTGCGCGAGCGTCATGGGGCCTCCACCGTCTACATGCAGCCGGCGTCGGAAGGCACGGGCGTCATCGCGGGCGGCCCGATGCGTGCCGTCCTCGAGGCCGCCGGCGTGCAAAACGTGCTCGCCAAGTGCTATGGATCGACCAACCGGGTGAACGTGGTGCGCGCCACCTTCAAGGCCCTTGCGGGTATGCGCTCGCCGGAGATGGTGGCGGAGCGGCGCGGCAAGACCGTCGAGGAGATCCGGGCCTGACCCGGGCGGTGAGGGAGGCGTAGCGCGATGGCGAAAGAGCAGGCGACGGCCAGGAAGATGCTGACGGTCCGGCAGGTGAAGAGCTCGAGCGGGCGCCTGAAGCGCCACAAGGCGTGCCTGGCCGGGCTCGGGCTGCGGCGCATTGGGCACGTCGTGCAGGTGGAGGACACGCCGGCCGTGCGCGGCATGGTCGCCAAGGTGAGCTATCTGGTCGAAGTCCTGGACCAGCCTGCGGACAGCACGGCGGCCTGACGGTCGCAGGGAAGGAATGCCATGACCATGGAACTCAATTCGCTACATCCGGCGCCCGGCGCGAAGAAGCGCCGCAAGCGCGTGGGCCGGGGTGTCGGCTCGGGGGTGGGCAAGACCTGCGGGCGTGGACAGAAGGGACAGAAGTCGCGCTCCGGAGCCAAGATACGTCCCTGGTTCGAGGGCGGGCAGCTGCCCTTGCAGATGCGCGTGCCGAAATTCGGTTTCCGTTCGCGCGTCGGCCTGACCACCGCGGAGGTGCGCCTTGGTGAACTCGGCAAGGTGGCGGAGGACGTGGCGGACCTCGCTTCGCTGAAGGCGGCCAATGTCGTGACGCGCAACACGAAGCGCGTGCGCGTCATGCTGTCCGGCGCCATCGACCGGCCGTTGACGGTCCGCGGCATCAAGCTGACGCCAGCGGCGGCGGCGGCGGTCGAGGCGGCCGGCGGCACGGTGGAGGCGGCCGCGGGTACCCAGGCAAACGTCGATACCACCGCGGTGCCGGAAACGGGGCCGGCAGAGGGGCCGCGGGAGGACACGGCGGCAGCGCAAGCCGACGCGGAAGCGCAAGCCGAGACCGAGGCGGGAACAGAGACCGACTTGACCGCAGAGGCCGACGCCGACGCCGACACGGAAGCATCGGCGGACTCCGATGTGGAAGCAGACTCCGCGGACAAGCCGGACCGGGAAGCCGAATAGCATGGCGACGACGCGACAAGGTTTGGCGGGCACGCAGGCGGGACTCTCCGAACTGCGCGGCCGGCTGCTGTTCGTCCTGTTCGCGCTGCTGGTGTACCGCGTCGGGACGCACATCCCCGTGCCCGGCATCAACCCGGACGCCCTGCGCAACCTCTTCGAGCAGAATCAGGGCGGCATCCTCGAACTCGTGAACATGTTCGGGGGCGGTGCCCTCGAGCGCATGAGCATCCTGGCACTCGGCGTGATGCCGTACATCACGTCGAGCATCGTGATGAACCTGCTGACGATGATGTATCCGACGCTGCAGCAGTTGCGCAAGGAAGGCGAGGCGGGACGGCGCAAGATCACGCGCTACACCCGCTACGGCACCCTCATCGTGGCCCTCATCCAGGGCGCGGCGCTCACCGGCACGTTGATGGCGCAGGGGCTCGCGTTCAATCCGGGCGTCGCCTTCTACGTCATCGCCCTCATCACCCTGGTTACGGGGGCGTTGTTCCTGATGTGGCTCGGCGAGCAGATCACGGAGCGCGGCGTCGGCAACGGCATCTCGCTGCTCATCTTCGCCGGCATCGTGTCCGGCTTCCCGGCCGCGGTGGGCCAGTCGTTCGAGGCCGCGCGCCAGGGCGACATCAACATCATTGCGCTCCTCGCCATCGGCGTCTTCGCGATCGTCATCGTCGGGTTCGTGGTCTTCATCGAGCGCGGCGAGCGGCGCATCACGGTGAACTACGCCAAGCGCCAGCAGGGGCGGCGCGTGTATCAGGCGCAGTCGAGCGCCCTGCCGCTCAAGGTGAACATGGCCGGCGTCATCCCGGCCATCTTCGCATCGAGCCTGCTGCTGGCCCCGGCCTCGATGGCGACCTGGTTCGGCCAGTCGCCGAGCATGTCGTGGTTGCAGGAGGTGGCCCTCGTGCTGTCCCCCGGCCAGCCGCTCTACATCATGCTGTTCGCCGCTGGGATCATCTTCTTCAGCTTCTTCTATACCGCCATCGTCTTCGATCCGAAGGACATGGCGGACAACCTGAAGCGCCAGGGCGCCTACGTGCCGGGCATTCGGCCGGGGGCGCAGACCGCGCGGCACATCGACGACGTCATCACGCGGCTGACGCTGTTCGGCGGCCTCTACGTCACGCTGGTGTGCCTGCTGCCGGAGTTCATGATCGTGGCGTTCAACATCACCTTCCAGCTCGGGGGCACCGCGCTCCTGATCGTGGTGGTCGTGGCCATGGACTTCATGACCCAGGTACAGGCGCACCTGATGTCGAGCCAGTACGCGAAGCTGATGGAGAAGTCGAACCTACAGAACTACGGGCGGCGGCGGTAGGCCGAACGCGCGCCGGGTTCGGCCGGCGAAGACGGGAGACGGGCAAATGAAGGTAAGAGCCTCGGTCAAGAAAATGTGCCGCAACTGCAAGATCGTGAAGCGGCACGGGGTGGTCCGGGTCGTCTGCACGGCGGAGCCCCGGCACAAGCAACGCCAAGGGTAGCGCGGCGTCACCGTCGCGTGACAGGAGAGAACGGAGACACAGGTCGATGGCGCGAATTGCGGGGATCAACGTCCCGGACAACAAGCACGCGAGCATTTCGCTCACGTACATTTTCGGCATCGGGCGCTCCCGGGCCCTTGAGGTGTGCGCGGAGGCCGGCGTGGATCCGGCGCGCAATGTCGGGGAGCTGTCCGAGGCCGACTTGGACGCGATCCGCAACGTGGTCACGCGGCTTCCCGTGGAGGGCGACCTGCGGCGGGAACTGTCGATGAACGTGAAGCGCCTGATGGACCTCGGTACCTACCGGGGCATACGCCACCGCCGCGGGCTGCCGGTGCGCGGGCAACGCACGCGCACCAACGCCCGCACGCGCAAGGGCCCGCCGCGGCCGATCAAGCGGTAACGCTCCGGACCAGCGGCGCGCGGCGGGCGCGCGAAAAGACGGACGGAGAGACGCGAGCAGAACGCCAAGAGAAGGCATAGACGGAAAGACATTCAAGATGGCAGAACCGAGTCGCAGGAGGGGCAAGCGCGTCGTGATGGACGGCGTCGCGCACGTCCACGCGTCGTTCAACAACACGATCATCACCATCGCGGACCGGCAGGGGAACGTCCTCGGCTGGGCCACGGCCGGGGGTTCCGGGTTCCGCGGCTCCCGCAAGAGCACGCCGTTCGCGGCGCAGATCGCCGCCGAACGGGTCGCGACGGACATGGTGGACAACCACGGCATGAAGAGCGTGGACGTATTCGTCAAGGGTCCCGGTCCCGGCCGGGAGTCGTCCGTGCGCGCCATGAACGCGGCCGGCCTCAAGATCAACAGCATCGCCGACGTGACGCCGATTCCACACAACGGTTGCCGCCCGCCGAAGCGGCGGCGGGTCTGACGGGGAACTCACGATGGCACGTTACACCGGACCGAGACTCAAGCTCGCCCGCCGGGAGGGCACCGACCTCTTTCTGACGAGCGGCGTCACCTCCATCGACGCCAAGTGCAAGCTCGACACGCCCCCCGGGCAGCACGGCACGCGCCGGACGCGCTTGTCGGACTACGCCGTGCAGTTGCGCGAGAAACAGAAGGTGCGGCGCCTCTACGGTGTCCTCGAGAAGCAGTTCCGCAACTACTACAAGAAGGCGGACCGCCAGCGCGGCGCCACCGGCGAAAACCTGCTCCGGCTGCTCGAGTGCCGGCTCGACAACGTGGTCTATCGGATGGGCTTCGGCGCCACCCGGGCGGAGTCGCGCCAGCTCGTGTCCCACAAGGCCCTGCAGGTCAACGGCCAGACGGTCAACATCCCGTCCTACCAGGTGCGGCAGGATGACGTCGTGGCCGTGCGCGACAAGGCCAAGGGCCAGCTGCGCATCAAGGCGGCCCTCGAGCTCGCCGCGCAGCGCGGGATGGCCGAGTGGGTGGAGGTCGATCCCGACAAGCTCGAGGGCGTCTTCCGGCGCCCGCCGGACCGCGGCGAGTTGGCGCAGGACATCAACGAGAACTTGATCGTGGAGCTCTACTCCAAGTAGTGCCCGCAATCCTTTCGGTGCGATCGGAGGACGATGCACACATGACACAGTCGGCGAACGAACTGCTCACCCCGAGACAGATTCGCGTCCAGGAGGTCAGCCCCACCCGGGCGCGGGTGACCCTTGAGCCCCTGGAGCGCGGCTTCGGCCATACGCTCGGCAACACGCTGCGGCGCATCCTGCTGTCGTCGATGCGTGGCGCGGCCATCACGGAGGTCCAGATCGACGGCGTGCTGCACGAATACAGCACCATGGAGGGGGTCCAGGAGGACGTGATCGACATCCTGCTGAACCTCAAGGGCATCGCCGTGCGGCTGCACCACGGGGATTCCGCCTCGATCACCCTGTCTCGGGAGGGGACGGGGCAGGTGACCGCCGGCGACTTCCAGCTTTCGCAGGACGTCGAGGTCGTCAACCCGGACCACCTCGTCTGCACCCTGAACGAAAACGGCGCCATCCGCATGGAGGCGAAGGTCACCCGGGGCCGGGGCTACGTGCCGGTGGAATACACCGGGGACGAGGAGGAGGAGACGCGCAGCATCGGCATCCTGCGGCTCGATGCGAGCTACAGCCCCATGCGCCGCGTTGCCTACGAGGTGGAGAACGCACGGGTCGAGCAACGCACGGACCTCGACAAGCTGATCCTCGACATCGAGTCGAACGGCACGATCGACCCGGAGGAGGCGGTGCGCCACGCGGCCACGATCCTCCAGCGGCAGCTCGACCCGTTCGTGAACCTCGAGGGCGATGGCGAGCCGGTGATCGAGGAGCGGCACGACGAGGTCGCGCCCATCCTGCTGCGCCCCGTGGACGATCTCGAGCTCACGGTGCGTTCCGCCAACTGCCTGAAGGCGGAGAACATCTACTACATTGGCGACCTCATCCAGCGCAGCGAGGTCGAGCTGCTCAAGACGCCGAACCTGGGCAAGAAATCGCTCACGGAGATCAAGGAAGTGCTCGGATCCCGCGGCCTGGCCCTCGGCATGCGGCTCGAAAACTGGCCCCCGCCGAGCCTGCGCGGCGACGACCGGGTCGCCTGATCGGTCGGCCGACGGTTCCCTGGGGAAGCCCTGATGAGACACAGAAAGAGCGGCCGGCACTTCAACCGGACCAGTTCCCACCGCAAGGCGATGTTTCGCAACATGGCCGTGTCGCTGATCGAGCATGAGGTCATCAAGACCACCGTGCCGAAGGCGAAGGAATTGCGCCGGGTCGCGGAGCCGCTGATCACGCTGGCGAAACGGGACACCGTCGCCAACCGCCGCCTAGCCTTCGACCGGACCCGCAGCAAGGCGGCGGTGGGCAAGTTGTTCACCGAACTCGGTCCGAGGTATCAGGACCGGCCCGGTGGCTACACCCGCATCCTGAAGGCCGGCTTCCGCGCCGGCGACGCCGCCCCCGTCGCCTATATCGAACTCGTCGACCGGCCGGGGGCCGAGGACGATGGGTTCGACGACGAAGCCCTCGAGGACGAGGCCCTCCAGGACGAAAGCGCCGACGAGGAGCGCGAGGTGGAGGCCCAGGAAACCGCCGAACGGCCGGCCTGACCCCTCAATAGCCGGGCGGCGGCGTGAAGGCGAAGCCCTCGGCCTCGAGCAGCTTGGCGAGGCCGATGGTCTTGAGGTCGCCGTACTCGGGTCCGATGATCTGCACGCCGATGGGCAATCCGTCGGCGTCCGGCCCCGTCGGGATGACCGTGGCCGGCAGATAGCTGCAGATCGCGAGCCCGGCCCAGAACACCTGATCGAAGTAGGGCTGCTCCGCGTTGTCCACCGTCAGCGTGCGTTCGCCGAAGGGCCGGTGGTCGTGGGGGAAGGCCGGGGTGGACATGATGGGCGCCACCAGGGCGTCGTAGCGCTCGAAGAACGCGTGCCACGCCCAGCGCAGGTGGGTGCGCGCTTCGTTCGCCATCGCGTAGTCGCGGTACGTCGCGACCTGTCGGCGCAGGGTCCGGGCCCGCTCGCTCTCGTCGTCGGCATCGAGCTCGCGCACCTCCCGCTGCAGGCGGTCGTACACCTCCGGCGGCTGGCGCGACATCATCACGGCCTGCAGCAGCGTCTGGTAGGTCTCGAACTGCTCTGCGAGATCGAAGTCCGGCGGGGCATCGAAGTCCGCCTGGCCCCCGGCGGCGGACACGGCCTCGGCCACCGCCGTCACGCGCCGCCGGGTCTCGGCACTTACCGGGGCCGCCTCGTGGTCGGTCCAGCACGCGATGCGGTATTCAGACAGCATGCGCTGCTCGGGACTCCGCAGGCGCAGCTCGTAGCCGGCGCACTGTATCTCGTCCGGTCCCGCCATGGCGGCGACGCCGAGTTCGAGGTCGCTCGCCCCCCGTCCCATGGGACCGACGACGGACAGGTCCGGTTGCCCGAGCACGCCGGGCATCGCGTGGCCGCGCGGGGGGATCAGTCCCCAGGTCGGTTTGTGCCCGAACACTCCGCAGTAGTGGGCCGGATTGCGGATCGATCCGCCGATGTCGGACCCGCTTTCGAAGCCGGTGATGCCCGCCGCCAACGCCGCGGCCGACCCTCCGGACGAGCCACCGGGGATGCGGTCCGTATTCCACGGATTGTTGGTGGTGCCGTAGATCTCGTTGTAGCTCTGGAAGTCGGCGAGGCCCAGGGGCACGTTCGTCTTGCCGAACAGCACCACCCCGGCGGCCTTGAGCCGCCGCACCGCCAGGGCGTCCTCCACCGCGATGTTGTCGCGCATCGCGGGATTGCCCCAGGTGGTCGGCGTCCCGGCGACGTTGTAGGACTCCTTGATCGTCATGGGCACGCCGTGCAGCGGGCCCCACCGCTCCCCCCGCGCCAGCGCCGCGTCCGCCTCCCTGGCCCGTGCGCGTGCCCCATCCGCATCGAGGACGATGATCGCGTTCAGCTTGGGATTGAACTGCTCCACCCGGTCGAGATACAGGTCGAGTAGCTCCTCGGAGCCGATCTCGCGGCGGTCGATCATGCCGGCGAGGTCGGCGGCGGTGCGGAAGGCGATGTCGGTCACGGGAGTCTCCAAGGGGTTCTGGGCGTGGCGGAATCGGCGAGTCTACCCCGGCGCGGGGCCGTCTTGGCCGCGTGGGCGGGCGGCGCCGAGCGTTCGGGATCCCTACGAACTGGTGTTCTTCGGCATCGGCATCGGGAACGGCGTGACGTTTTGGCCGCTGGAGTCGGTGACCTTGGCGGTCCCCTCCTTCTCGACCTCGTCGATGCGGATGATCGCGTGCATCGGCACGAAGCTGCGCTGCACGCCGGAGAACTCCGTGCGCAGCTTGTCCTCCGCCGGATCGATCACCACCTGGGCCTTCTCGCCGAAGATGTAGTCCTCGATCTCGACGAACCCGTACAGGTCGCTCTGGTAGATCGCGTGGGCGTACACCTCGTAGATCTGGCCGTGGCTGTGGAAGTAGATCCGGTAGATGTGCTGCTGGTTGTCGGTAGCCATGGGCGGCTTATATATGCGCGGGCCGTCGCATTTCAAGGTCGGCGTGACGGTGCGGACGCGGAGCGATGGACGAATGCGGGCATGCGACCCAGTGTCGTATGTGGTCCAATGTGCGCCGCTCATCGGATCGGGATGCCGCCGTCGCCCGCCATGAAGGTCTACGTCCAGACCCAGGGCTGCCAAATGAACGTGTACGACTCGTCGCGCATGGCGGATCTCCTGCGCGCGAGCGATGGCGCCGAACTCGTGGACACCGCGGAGGAGGCGGACGTCCTGTTGCTCAACACCTGTTCGATCCGGGAGAAGGCGCAGGAGAAGGTCTTCCACCAGCTCGGGCGCTGGAAGCGCGTCAAGGCCAAGCGGCCGGACGTGTTGATCGGCGTGGGCGGCTGCGTCGCGAGCCAGGAGGGGGACGCCATCCACGCCCGTGCGCGCCAGGTGGACGTCGTGTTCGGGCCCCAGACCCTGCACCGGCTGCCGGACCTCCTCGAACGGGCGCGGTGGGGAGACGGGCCCGTGGTCGACGTGAGCTTTCCGGAGATCGAGAAGTTCGACGCCCTGCCCGAGCCCCGCGCGGAGGGGCCCACGGCCTACGTTTCCGTCATGGAAGGCTGTAGCCGCTACTGCACCTTCTGCGTGGTTCCCTACACCCGCGGCGAGGAAGTGAGCCGGCCGCTCGCCGACGTGCTGCGGGAAGTCACGGCGCTGGCCGACCAGGGCGTGCGCGAGGTCACTTTCCTCGGCCAGAACGTCAACGCCTACCGGGGGGAGACCGGGGGGCGCAAGGCGGACCTCGCCAGACTCGTCCGTGACGCGGCGGCGATCGACGGCATCGACCGGATCCGCTTCACGACGTCGCATCCCCTGGCCTTCGGCAACGCCCTGATCGAGGCGTTCCGGGAGGTGCCGGAACTCGCCAGCCACCTGCACCTGCCCGTGCAGTCCGGCTCGGACCGCGTGCTCGCGGCAATGCAGCGCCGCTACACGGTGACGCAGTACCGGGAAAAGATCCGGCGGCTGCGCGAAGCGCGTCCCGACGTGGCGCTGTCGTCGGACTTCATCGTGGGCTTCCCCGGCGAGACGGACCGGGACTTCGAGGACACCCTCGAATTGGTGCGCGAACTCGACTACGACCTCTCGTTCAGCTTCATCTACAGCCCCCGTCCCGGCACGCCGGCGGCCGGCCTGCCGGACGCCACGCGCCCGGAGGTGAAGCGGCATCGGCTGGCCATCCTGCAGGACCAGTTGCGTGCGCAAGCGGCGGACCACGCGGCCGCCATGGTGGGTGGTGTCGAGCGCGTGCTGGTGACGGGCCGTTCGCCCCGCGACCCGGGACAGCTCCAGGGACGGACGGAGAACAACCGGGTCGTGAACTTCCGCAGCGTGGACGACGCCCTCATCGGCGGCTTCGCGGACGTGCGCATCATGGAGGCGCTGCCGAACTCGCTGCGCGGGTTGCCGGTCCCCGAGGCCAGCTCGACCGTCCCCGTTGACAGCATCGCGATGCCCGATATGCTACGGGTCCCGATCACGAATTGAACCGCACTTGAGCGAAGACTCATCGCGGGTGGTGGCACTCACCGCCAGCGTCAATCTGGAACCCAACGACTCCCGCCGTCTGGCCGCCTTGTGCGGTCCGCTCGACCAGAACCTGAAGCAGCTGGAACGCCGTCTGGGGATCCGCATCACCAATCGCGGCAACCTCTTTCAGATCAGCGGGCCGGAGACGCGCGTCCGGGCGGCGCGGGCGCTTCTGACCAAGCTGTACGGGGAGACCGAGGGCGCGGACGTGGTCGCGCCGGACACCGTGCACCTCTACCTGCAGGAGTCGGGCATGGAGGAACTTCTGGTCGGCGCGGAGGAACCCGACGCGGTGATCCGCACGCGGCGGAAGGCCATCAAGCTGCGTGGCCGCAACCAGTTGCGCTACGTCGAGGCCATGCGCGGCAACGACATCTGCTTTGGGGTGGGGCCGGCGGGGACCGGCAAGACGTACCTCGCCGTGGCGTGTGCCGTGGAGGCTCTGGAGAATCGGGAGGTGTCGCGCATCCTGCTCGTGCGGCCCGCCGTGGAGGCGGGGGAGAAACTCGGGTTCCTGCCGGGGGACCTCGCGCAGAAGATCGACCCGTACCTGCGACCGCTCTACGACGCCCTGTACGAGATGCTCGGGGTCGAGCGCGTCAACAAGTACATCGAGCGCAACGTCATCGAGGTGGCGCCGCTGGCCTTCATGCGGGGCCGCACGCTGAACGGCTCGTTCATCATCCTGGACGAGGGCCAGAACACCACCGTCGAGCAGATGAAGATGTTCCTGACGCGGATCGGCTTCGGATCCACGGCCGTCATCACCGGGGACATCACGCAGATCGACCTGCCCGGCGGGCAGCGGTCGGGGCTCATCCACGTGCTGAACGTGCTGAAGGACGTGGAGGGCTTGAGCTTCACCCGCTTCGGCGCCAAGGACGTCGTGCGCCACCCGTTGGTGCAGCGCATCGTGGAAGCGTACGCACGCGAGGACTCCGGCCGCTCCGTAGACGCCGAGCGCGCACAGGGCGAAGGAGGATCGGCGTGAGCGGCGCGGCACCGGCGGCGCGGGGCCAACCTCCGTTGCCCGCATCCGGGACGCGGCCCGAGCCCGCGCGCCCGGGGGAGCCGGCCGTCGCCGTCCAGTTCGCCGGCAGTCCCGCGCCGGATGCCGAGGCCATCGCGGGATGGGCGGCGGCGGCGCTCGACGGTGACCCGCGGCATGTCTGCATCCGGTTGGTGGACCGCACCGAGGGCGCGGCGTTGAACGCGCGTTATCGAGGCCGCCAGGCCGCAACGAACGTGCTCTCCTTCCCCGCGGACGAGGCCGGCCTGCTCGGGGATATCGCGATCTGCGCTCCCGTGGTGGCGGCGGAGGCGCGCGCGCAAGAGAAGCCCCTCGATGCGCACTTCGCGCACATGGTGGTGCATGGCGTGCTGCACCTGAGGGGGATGGACCACGCCAACGACGTGGACGCCGCGCGCATGGAGGCCCGGGAGACGGCGCTCCTTCGCACCTTGGGCTTCGCCGACCCCTACCCGCCGGCATGAGCGAACCGAAGCTAGAGCAGAAGCGGGGCTGGCGCGACTGGGTGGCCGACCTCTTCGCCGGCGAGCCGGCGGACCGGGGCGAGCTGCAACAGGTGTTGAGCGACGCCGCGGACCGGGAGATCCTGGACGGCGAGGCGCTCAACATCATCTTCGGCGCGTTGCAGGTCTCCGACATGCATGCGCGCGACGTCATGATCCCGCGTTCGCAGCTCGTGTGCGTCCGGGCCGACGCGCCCCTCGAGACGCTGTTGGAGCAGGTTATCGAGGCGAAGCACTCGCGCTACCCCGTCACCGGCGACGACATGGACGACATCAAGGGGGTTCTGCACGCCAAGGATCTCCTGCCGCTCGTGCTCCGGGACGACCGGGACGGCTTCGACCTCAAGGACTGCATCCGCCCGGCCGCCATCATTCCCGAGAGCAAGCGCCTGAACATCCTGTTGCAGGAGTTCCGCCAGACCCGCAACCACATGGCGGTGGTCATCGACGAGTACGGACACGTCTCCGGGGCCGTCACCATCGAGGACGTCCTGGAGCAGATCGTCGGCGAGATCGAGGACGAGTACGACGTCGACGACGATAGCTTCATCAAGGAACTCGATTCCGGCAACTACACGGTCAAGGCGGTCACCACGGTCGGGGACTTCAACGAGTACTTCCAGGCCAACTTCGACGAGGACGCGAGCGACACGATCGGCGGCGTCGTACTGCGCCAGTTCGGCTGTTTGCCGAAGCGCGGCGACAAGGTGTCCGTGGACCGTTTCGACTTCCAGGTGCTGCACGCCGACAGCCGCCGCATCCGGCTGCTGCAACTGCGTTGCCGTTGACCCCCGGCCGCGTCGGCCGCCGATTCGGCGCGCTGGCCCTGGCGCTCGGGGCCGGTGCCATCTTTCCCTTGGGGCTGGCCCCGTTCGATGTCTGGCCGGCGGCGCTGCTTGCCATCGGCGCGTTGTTCTGGGCGCTGTCCCGCCAATCCGCCCGCCCGGTGCTGCTCGGCTGGCTCTTCGGCGTCGGCAAGTACGGCGTCGGGACCTCCTGGATCTACGTGAGCATCCATGTCTACGGCGACGCGTCACCGCTCCTGGCGGGCGCCCTGGTCGCGCTGTTCGTGGCCGGCATGGCCGTCTTCCACGCCGGCGCCGCTTGGCTCTTCGTGCGTTTTCGCCCGTCGGGTCCCGTGCTCGCCGCCTTGGCCTTCGCCGCGGTGTGGGTGCTGACGGAGTGGTTGCTCACCTGGTTCCTGACCGGGTTCCCCTGGCTCTTCGCCGGGTACGCCATGCTCGACACCCCCCTCGAGGCCCTCGCCCCCGTGGGCGGCGTGCTGCTCGTGAGCTTCGCCGGGGTGCTGACGGCGGCGTGCTTCGTGCGCTGGCGGTCGCCGGCCGCGCTCGTCGCCGCGGCCCTGCCTTGGCTCGCGAGCTGGGCGATAACGGGCGTGCAATGGACCGCCCCGGCGGAACGCTATCGGGTCGCCCTGGTACAGGGCAACATCGATCAGGCCACCAAGTGGGACGAGGCGAGCCGCGCCGAGATCCTGGCGCGTTACGCGACGTTGTCCGAGCCGGTGTGGGACCGCGACATCGTGGTCTGGCCGGAGGCCGCGGTCACGCTGCCCCTGCACGCGGCGGGTTCGTTCCTCTCCGAGATGGCCGGACGTGCGAAGGGCGCCTTGGTGCTCGGCATCCTCATCGGCGAACGCTGGCCGGACGGAGCACGGTGGTACAACGGCGCCGTTTCCGTCGGTGACGGCTCCGGCCGGTACGCCAAGCGGCGGCTCGTGCCCTTCGGCGACTACGTCCCGTTCCAGTCCGCACTGCGGGGGCTGATCGGTTTCTTCGACCTGCCGATGTCGCGCATCGTCCCCGGGGACTATGAACAACCGTTGCTCCGCGCCGGACACGCGGGCCTCGCCATGTCGATCTGCTACGAAATCGCCTATCCCGAACTCGTGCGGAGCTCCGCCGGGGAGGCCGATGCCCTGGTGACGATCAGCAACGATACCTGGTTCGGCGCCTCGATCGGCCCGCACCAACATCTCCAGATCGCCCGCATGCGGGCGCTGGAGAACGGGCGTCCGCTGCTGCGGGCAACGAATAACGGGGTGACGGCCATCGTCGATGCGTACGGCCGCGTCGTGGGCCAGCTTCCGCAATTCGAACAGGGGGTGTTGGCGGGCGAAGTCCGCGGAGGGACGGGGAGGACGCCGTTCGGACGCTGGGGGTCGGTGGTGGTGGTTGGACCGCTCTGTATTGTATTGCTCGTCGGGGTGGTTGCGGATTGGCGTATCCGACGCCGGCGGTGATCGGCAGGCGAGGCGAGGATCGACGCCTTGGCTCGTGCCTTGCGGTTGATGATCGTTGACCGAACCAATTGGGGGGCGGGACACTTCAAAGCGGTGCGAAGGACCGGGGGCTGGCGCCGTGGGCGCGAAAGAGGGACTGCGTCAATGAACGACACCGCAGGCTTGATCAGACGGATTCGTCTTGGCGAAGACTCCAGTTTGGAGTTGGGGACGATCATGCTGCGCGGAAACCGCGTGACGGGCCCCGGTCGGGATGCGTTTGCTGACGAGCTGGCGGCCTTCGCCAATGCAAGGGGCGGGACGGTCTTGCTGGGCGTCGACGACAACAGGGAGGTTCGCGGCATCCCGCTTGACCGCCTGGCCGTCGTGGAGACTTGGGTGCGGGAAATCTGCAGGGACTCCGTGACACCACCGTTGGACGCCGATGTCGACAAACTGGAGTTGATGGGTTCCGATGGCGAGCCCGTGCCGGTGATTCGCGTCGAGGTTCCCCGCAGCTTGTTCGTCCACAAGAGCCCAAGCGGCTACTTTCGCCGCCTAGGGAGTTCGAAACGCGAGCTGACCCCCGATGTCTTGGCGCGGATGTTCGAGGAGCGCGGCCAGAGTCGCACGATCCGGTTTGACGAGTCACTGGTGCCGACCACGGACAAAACGGATCTGGACTACGGACTCACGCGACGATTCCTGTCCAATGATCTGGCGGACGCGGGGGTCACGGATGAAGTCGTGCGCAAGCTACGGCTGCTGGGCGACGAGGCCGACGGTACCCCGCGTCTGACCCTTGCCGGGGTACTCCTGTGTACCTCAGAGCCCCAGAAGTGGCTGCCTCACGCGTACGTACAGGCCGTTAGCTATGCGGGCGAACGATCTGATTTGCAGTATCAAACCGATGCCCGCGACATCGGCGGACCGCTGGACGCGCAGGTGACGGAGGCACTGCACTTCGTTCGCCGCAACATGCTGGTGCGGGCGACCAAGTCCAGGGGCGGGATGGAGCGTCCTCAGTTCAGTGAGCGCGCGGTCTTCGAAGCCCTCGTGAATGCCGTGGCGCACCGGGACTACTCGATGGCGGGAGCGCGGATCCGTCTGCATGTATCACATCGGCGAGTGTTTCGTCACCGTGAGTCTTGGCGAGCCCTTCGGGGACGCCTGCCACAAGCTGATCGCCGCAGTCATCGTCGAACGGGATGAGTAGAACGCTGCCCCGGGGAGGCGGTGCGATGTTCACCATCGGCCACTCGAGGCACGCGCTCCCGGCGTTCCTGGCCTTGCTGCGGCGCCACGGCGTCACCGCGGTCGCGGATGTGCGGTCGGCCCCGTACAGCCGGTTCAATCCTCAGTTCAACCGCGCGTCCTTGTCCGATGCGCTCGACGAGGGCGGCATACGCTACGCGTATCTCGGCGACACATTGGGCGGCCGCCCCGACGACCCCGCCTGTTACGAGGACGGGCGGATTCGATATGAGCGCGTGGCGGCAACCGAGCACTTCAAGCGTGGGCTGGCCCGCCTCGTTCGCGGTGCGGCCGAGCACCGCATCGCACTGATGTGCGCCGAGCAGGAACCGCTCGACTGTCACCGGACGCTCCTCGTGGCCCGGGCCCTCGACGAGCGGGGCCTGGAGGTTCGGCACATTCACGGCGATGGAGCGCTGGAGACGCACGAACAAGCGATGGACCGGTTGCTCGATAACGCGAAGCTGCCGCAACAGGATCTCTACCAGAGACGGGATGAGTTGATCGCCCTCGCGGTCGCCGCTAGGCAGCGAAGGGTTGGACAGACCATCGAGCCGATTCGGCCAACACGGGAGAACTCATCATGAGAGTGTTCACCATCGGCTTCACGAAGAAGTCGGCCCGGCGGTTCTTCGGAATGCTGGCGGAGTCGGGGGCCAAGCGTGTCGTCGATGTGCGGCTGCACAATGTCTCCCAGCTCGCTGGATTCGCCAAGCGAGACGATCTAGCGTACTTCCTAGAGGGGATTTGTGGCATCGAATACGTGCACCTCCCGCAGCTAGCGCCCACCAAGGAGCTGCTCGACGACTACCGGAAGGGACATCGGGACTGGGATACCTACGAAGCAGGGTTCCTCGACCTGATGCGCGAGCGGCGCATTGAAAAGACCGTTTCCCGGGACACGGTGGCGGATGGGTGTCTGCTGTGCAGCGAGGATCGGCCGCACCATTGTCATCGCCGGCTGGTGGCGGAGTACCTCAACGACCGTTGGGGTGGCCTGACCGTCGATCACCTTGGCTAGCGCCCCGGAACCGTCGCCTTTGGCTCCGCTCCCGGCCCAGCCCCACCGGCCTACGCGCCCGCGCCGTTCTACGGCGCGGGCTCCTAGGCGGCGGAGTCAGTCGCGCCGCCGCCCATCGCTGCGACGCGCTAATCGGACGCGCACCCTGCACGTCCTGGCGTAAGCAGGCTGCTAAAATCCCGCGCCTTCGCGCGAAGCAGCATGGGGGAACCGAACGATGCGCATGGAGGAGCGGCAACGCCTGCTCGGCTTTCTGAAGCACGGCTTGGAGCATGGCGGCGCCGTCCACGGCGATGCCATCGTCAGGAGTCCCCTCGCGGACTTCACCTGCCCGGACCTATTGGCGGAGGAGCAGCGGGTCTTCTTCCGGGAGACGCCCCTCTTCATGGGCCTCTCCGGCGACCTGCCGGAGAACGGCAGCTATTGGGCGGATAGCCAGACCGGCTCCGCGATCCTGATGACGCGAGACGACGCGGGGCGCTTCCGCGCATTCGCCAACTCGTGCCGGCACCGGGGTGCGCAGGTGGTGCCGGACGGTCGGGGCTCGCGGGCGCGGTTCGCCTGTCCCTTCCATGCGTGGACGTACAACAGTGGCGGGAACCTGATCGCCGTGAATCGTGCGGAGCGGTTCGGCGACGTGGACAAGACGCGCTATGGCTTGGTCGAGCTGCCGTCCGCCGAAGCCCACGGCATGCTGTGGGTCCGGCCCACCCCCGGCGAGGCGATCGACGTCGACGCGTGCCTGGGCACCCTCGCGGACGACATGTCGCACTGGGGCCTGTCCCAACAGGTGTACGTCGAATCGCAGGTCCTGGAGGCGCGCACGAACTGGAAGCTCGCCATCGACACGTTCGGCGAGAACTATCACTTCGACGTCCTGCACCGCGAGACGCTCGCGCCGGACATCAAGGGCAACCTGCAAACCCACGACGTGCTCGACTCGAACTACCGGATGGTGTTCGCGCGGCTGCCCGGCTTCGCGGAGGTCGACACGGACGCGCTGCCGATGGGCGAGTGGCCGTTCCGGCGGATGACGCTGTGCGTGTATTTCGTCTACCCGAACACCATCTTCCTCGTGGGCCCCGAGGCGATGGACGTGATCCGCATCTTCCCGGACGGCAACGAAACGGGCCGGTCCCGCACGGCGCACAGCATGTACGTCCTGCCGGAAGTACAGGCCCGGTTCGAGGATCCGGACGCCACGGAGTGGACCGTCGAGGAGCGTTTCAAGGGCTTCAACGACGTCGTCTTTCTGGAGGACTACCGGACGGCGGAGACGACGCAGCGGACGGCGGAGGCCGGCGTCGTGAAACATGTCCTGTTCGGCCGCAACGAACCGGCCCTGCGGCACTACCACAACACGCACCGGCGCGGGCTCGGACGGCCGCTGCTCGAAGCGGAAGGGGCCTGAGCGCACCAAGCCGGTGGTGGAGTAATCTGCTTACGCCGGCGCGGAGCAGCCGGAAACAGCCACAATGGCCAGCCGCGACCCGCAACGCCCGAACATCCTTCTCCTCCTGACCGACGATCAGGGCGCCTGGGCCATGGGCTGCGCCGGCAACGCGGAGATCCGCTCGCCGAACCTCGACCGGCTGGCGCGGGAGGGCATCCGCTTCGAGAACTTCTTTTGCACGTCCCCCGTCTGCTCGCCGGCCCGGGCGTCCCTCCTGACGGGCCGGATTCCGTCCCAGCACGGCGTCCACGACTTCCTGCACTGGGAATCCGACACCGGTTCCGGCGGACTTGATCGCCCGGTGCCCGCCGACGGCGTGCACTTCCTCGCGGGGATGACCACCTACGCGGAGTTGCTCACGGACCTTGGCTACGACACCTGCCTGTCCGGCAAATGGCACCTGGGCGACGGCCTGACCCCCCGATGCGGCTTCCAGACGTGGAACCCCATGCCGTACGGCGCGACCAACTACTACCAGGTGCCGGTGGTGAAGGACGGCCGACTGACGGTACACGACACCCACGCCTCGGATCTCTTCACCGACAACGCCCTCGAGTTCCTCGACCGCCAGGCTGACGCGGACCGGCCGTTCTGCCTCGACGTTCATTACACGGCACCGCACGCCCCGTGGGGCCGCGAGCACCATCCGGCCGACCTCTGGGACGACTACCACGAGCGCTGCCCCTTCGAATCCGTTCCCGGACCGGACGAACCCCGGCCGCTGGGCTACCAGGCCCCCTACGTCGATGCGGAGCGGCGGCGGGACAATCTGGCCGGCTACTTCGCCGCGATCGAGGGGATGGACCGCAACGTGGGAAGGCTCCTCGATTGGCTCGACGAGCGGAATCTGCGGGGTAATACGCTCGTCGTCTTCATCAGCGACAACGGCATGAACATGGGCCACCACGGCCTCTACGGGAAGGGCAACGCGACCTGGCCGCAGAACATGTTCGACACGAGCGTCAAGGTGCCCTGCCTAGTGAGCCGCCCGGGCCACGTGCCCGCCGGCCGCGTCCATGGCGAACTCCTGAGCCAGTACGACTGGTTGCCGACGCTAATGGATTACGTCGGCGCGGCCGACCGCGTACCGAAGGGCCTGCCGGGCCGTTCGTTCGCGCCGCTGCTCTCGGGGCGGGTCATCGGCGAGCGCGAGAGCGTCTACGTCTTCGACGAATACGGCCCCGTGCGGATGATCCGGTGCCGGGAGTGGAAGCTCGTGTGGCGCTATCCGGGCGGTCCGCACGAGCTCTACCACGTCGCGGAGGATCCGGACGAACGCCGGAATCTCTTCAGCCGCCCCGGACACACGGAGCGCATCCGCGCCCTGCGGCGGGAACTGGACGACTGGTACGCGAGCTACGTCGATCCCGAGTTGGACGGCAGCCGGCTGCCGGTCACGGGGCGCGGCCAGCGCGATCTGGCGACCGGCGGGGAGCCCTTCGCCTACCGGCTTCCCTGGTTGGAGTAGGCGGTCGCCAAAGCGGTCGCCGGGCGCGGTTCCGCCGCGCCCCCTTTGGTGATACGGTACGCCGCTTTTCCCCTTCCGGCACGACCCGATGACTGTCAGGACGGATCGCTACGACCCCGAAATCGTCGAGCGCAAGTGGCAGGAGGAGTGGGAGCGGCGCGGCACGAACCTCTTCACGGACGACGAGCTGCGCACTGCGGAGGATCCCTACTACAACCTGATGATGTTCCCCTATCCGTCCGCGGAGGGGCTGCACATCGGGAACGTCTACGCCTATGTGGGGGCGGACGCGAACGGTCGGTACTGGCGCCTGCGCGGCAAGGACGTGTTCGAACCGATGGGCTTCGATGCGTTCGGCATCCACGCGGAGAACTATGCGCTGAAGGTTGGCACGAACCCGAACGAACTGATTCCCCAGAACATCGCCAACTTCACGCGGCAGTTGAAGCGCTTCGGCGGCATGTACGACTGGAACCACACGGTGGACACCACGGACCCGTCGTACTACCGCTGGACGCAGTGGGTGTTCCTGAAGCTCTTCGAGGGCGGCTTGGTGGAGCGCCGGGAGGCGCCGGTGAACTGGTGCCCCTCGTGCCTGACCGTGCTCGCGAACGAGCAGGTGATCGCGGGGCTCTGCGAACGCTGCGAGGCGACGGTCGAGCAGCGCCGCCTGCCGCAGTGGTTCTTCAAGATCACCCGGTACGCCGAGCGGCTCCTCGGCAACCTAGAGCAGATCGACTGGTCGGACGTCACGAAGAAGGCCCAGGCCAACTGGATCGGCCGCAGCGAGGGGGCGGAGGTCGCGTTTCCGGCGGGGGCCGGCGTCATCGAGGTCTTCACCACCCGCCCGGACACCCTGTTCGGCGCGACGTACATGGTGCTGGCGCCCGAGCATCCGGACGTGGACCGGCTCACCACCCCGGAGCAGCGGGCTGCGGTGGAGGCCTACCGCGCCGAAGTCGCCACCCGCGATCTCGTGGAGCGCCAGAAGGAGCGCAAGGACAAGACCGGGGTCTTCACCGGGAGCTTCGCCGTCAATCCCACGAACGGCCAGGAGATTCCGGTCTGGATCGCCGACTACGTGCTGATGGGCTACGGGTCCGGGGCGATCATGGCGGTACCCGGCCACGATCAACGCGACTTCGACTTCGCAACGGCGTTCGATCTCCCCATCGTGCGGGTCATCGCGAGGCCGGGCGACGACGCCTCCACTCCCTTGACCGAGGCCTACGCCGGCGACGGCGTCATGGTGAACTCCGGACGCTTCGACGGGCTGACCGTCGCCGAAGGCAAGCGCGCCGTGGTCGAATGGCTGGCCAACGACAAGAGTGCGGCACGCGCCCGGGTGAACTTTCGCCTGCACGATTGGTGCGTGTCTCGCCAGCGCTACTGGGGACCGCCGATTCCGATCATCCACTGCGACACTTGCGGCCCGGTCCCCGTGCCCGAGTCCGAGTTGCCGGTGGAGCACCCGCCCCTCGAGGACTTCCAGCCGGACGACTCCGGCGTCAGCCCGCTCCGGCGCGCGACGGAGTGGTACGAGACCCCGTGTCCCCGGTGTGGCCGCGACGCGCACCGGGAGACGGACGTCACCGACAACTTCCTCTGTAGCGGCTGGTACTTCCTGCGCTACCCGAGCGCCCGGCACGACGACGTGGCCCTCGATCCCGAACTCACCCGCAAGTGGCTCCCCGTGGACAGCTACATCGGCGGCAACGAGCATGCGGTGCTGCACCTGATGTACGCCCGCTTCCTCACCATGGCCCTGCATGACTTGGGCGTGCTCGACTTCGAGGAACCGTTCGACCGCTTCCGCGCCCACGGTCTGCTGATTAGCGGCGGCCGCAAGATGTCGAAGAGCAAGGGCAACGTGGTGCTGCCGGACAAGATCGTGGCCCGCTTCGGCGCGGATACGATGCGGCTCTACCTGCTGTTCCTCGGGCCGTACGAACACGGCGGGGACTGGCAGGACAAGGGCATCCAGGGTCCCTTCGGCTTCCTGAACCGCCTCTGGCAGAGTGCCCGCGACGCGGTGGACGGCGCACCGGATCCGGACGTGGAGCGCGCCCTGCACCGGACGATCCGCCAGGTCACCGAGCAGGTGCCCGCGCTCCAGTACAACACCGCCATCGCCGCGATGATGGAGTACCTGAACGTCGTGCGCGCGGACGGCCGCACGCCGCGCCGGTCCGAGCTGGAGCCGCTGCTCGTCCTGCTCGCGCCGTTCGTGCCCCACGTCGCGGAGGAACTCCACGCCCGTTTCGGCCACGCGCGGAGCATCTTCGACGGGGCGTCCTGGCCGGCGTGGGACGAAAGCAAGCTCGCCGACGAGACGGTCGAGATCGCCGTGCAGGTGAACGGCCGGCTTCGGGGTCGGGTCTCCATCGCGGCGGGAGTAGACGAAGCGGACGTGATCGCGGCGGCCACGGCCAACGAGAACGTGGCCCGGCATCTGGCGGACAAGACGTTGCGCAAGACCATCGTCGTGCCGGACAAGCTCGTCAATCTGGTCGTGGGATGACGCGGGCGCGTGGGGCAGTCCCCGCCGCTGCGGCGTCGCAGCCGCCGATGGCCGTCTGCGCTCTCTTGGCCGTCATGCTCGCGGGCGGCTGCGGCTTTCAACTGCGAACCTGGGATCTCGCCGGCCTGGAGCGCGTGCGGGTCGTGGGCGCGGACGCGCCGGTGCTGCGGCGGGAACTGGAACGCGCCTTGGACCAAACAGGTGTCACGGTCGCGGAAACGCGGGGCGAGGGCGACGTGGTCGTGCGGTTGTCCGGCGAACGGGAATCCCGCAGGACCGCCTCCGTCACGGGCGGCGCACGGGTCGCCGAGTACGAAATGACGCTGGTGGTCTCCTTCGGGGTCGAGAACGCCGAGGGCGAAGAGCTGATCCCGACCCGAACGCTGCGCGCCGAGCGCACGTATCGGCTGGACGTGGACAATCTTGTCGGCAGCCGCGAGGAAGAGACCTTGATCGTGCGCGAACTGCGCGCGGACCTGGTGCAGCGCATGGTCCGCAGCCTGGGCCGCGCCGCCGAACACGCCCGCGCCGATGCGGCGTCCGGCGCCGGGGCGTAGGGGGGCAATCATGCAAGTGCGCCCCGGAGACCTCGAACGCCGTCTGGCCGAAGGGCTCGCCCCGGTCTACCTGGTCTCCGGCGACGAGACCTTGCTCGTACAAGAGGCCTGCGACGCCATCGTCCGGGTGGCGCGGGAGCGCGGCCACGGCGAGCGCAACGTGGTGGAGGGCAACCCGAAGGTGGATTGGAATGCGGCGTTCGCCTCCGCCGGCAACCTGTCGCTGCTGGCGGAACGCCGCATATTGGATGTGCGGGTTTCCCCCAAGGGCTTCGACCGGCAGGCGTCCGACGCCCTGCGCAAGTACGTGGGCGCGCCCTTCGAGGATACCGTCCTGCTCATCCGCACCGAGCGGCTGGAGTTTCGGCAACGCTCGAGCGCGTGGTTCAAGGCCATCGACGCGGCCGGCGTCACCATGCTCGTCTGGCCCCTCGGCGCACGGGAGCTGCCGGGTTGGCTGGGTGGCCGTTGTCGCGCGGCGGGGCTCCAACTGTCGCGCGACGCCTTGGCGCTGCTCGCCGACCGGGTGGAGGGCAACCTGCTGGCGGCGGTGCAGGAGATCGAGAAGCTGAAGCTCGCCGGGGTCCGCTCTCCCGTGGACGCCGAAACCCTCGCGGATGCGGTCGGCGATTCTTCCCACTTCGACACCTTCGAGTTGATCGACGCGGCCTGCGCCGGCGAGGCGCCGCGCGTGCGCAAGATGGTGCGGGTGTTGCGTCAGGAGGGCATTCCCGTGTTCATGATCTTGGGCGCGCTCGCGAGCCAACTCCGCAGCGCGCTGCGCCTGGCCGCGGGCGAGCGCGTGCGCCTGCCGCCCCAGCGCGCCCGAACGCTGGAACGCCTCGCGAAGCGGCTCGGCAAGGCGGGCCTGGAGACGGCGGTTTCCGACTGCGCACTGCTCGACCTCCAGGCGAAGGGCATGCTGCGCGGCGACGCTTGGCAATCGCTGGAACGGATCGCGGTCTATCTCGCTGGAGCGCCCGTATCCGGGCTCGAGGCGGAACTCGACTACCTGCGCTATTCGTGAGTGGCGTGGCGGCACCGTCGCCGCGGCCCTTGCTAGCGGACCCGGACTTCCTGCGCGTCTGGCTTGCCGGGGCGTTTGCGGCGACGGCGCGTTGGCTCGAAATGCTCGCCGTCGGCATCTTCGTGTTCGAGGAGACGGGCTCGCCGCTCTTGGTCGCCGCCATGTTGATGCTGCGCATGTTGCCGCTGGCGCTTTTCGGCACGTTCGGTGGCGAAGTCGCGAGCCGCTTCGACCGCAAGCGCGTGCTGTTGACCACACTCGGGATGCTGGCCGTGTTGGCCGCCGCCCTCGCGGGGCTCGCCGTCCTCGACCGCCTCGAGGTCTGGCATGTCGCGGTGGGAGCGTTCCTGACCGGCGTCGCCTGGGCGATGGACTTCCCCGTGCGCAGGACGCTGCTGGCCGACGTGGCGGGCGGTGCCCGAGTCGGCGCGGCGATGAGCCTGGACATCGTGGCGAGTTCCGGTACGCGGATGGCGGGTCCGGTGCTTGGCGGCGGGCTGTATGCGGTCGCGGGCATGGACGGCGCGTTCCTGTTGGTGGCGCTCGCCCATGGGGCGGCCATGTGCATCCTGCTCGGCCTGCCGAAGGTCGTGCTCGGTGCCCCGCGTGGGGCCGAGGGCGTATTGCGTTCCATGGGCTCGGCCTTCCGCGAACTCGGCCGGTTGCCCCTGGTGCAGGGCATCCTCGCGATCACCGTGGTGTTCAACGTATGGGGCTTCCCGGTGATCTCGATGGTGCCGGTGTTGGGTTCGGAGCAGCTCCGGCTTGCGCCGTTCGAGATCGGTGTGTTGGCGAGCATGGAAGGGCTCGGCTCCCTGGTCGGCGCCGTCGTCATGGCGGCGTTCGCCCGACGCTCCCAGTTCCGTCTGCTGTTCTTCCTGAGCGTGCTGCTTTACCTCTTGGTCACCCTCGGCTTCGCGAACGCGTTGGACGCGTTCCTCGCGGGAACGCTGCTCTTCGGGATGGGCTTGGCGATGGCGGGTTTCGCCGCCATGCAGAGCACGTTGATGCTGCTAAGCGCGCCGGAGGCCAGCCGCCAGCGGATGATGGGGCTGCTGTCGGTGTTCATCGGCAGCGGTCCGATCGGTTTCGCCCATCTCGGGCTCCTCGCCGCTTGGGTGGGCGCCCCGGCGGCTTGCACCATCGTTGCCGTGGAAGGCTTGGTGGCGCTGGCCGTCGTGGCCGCCAAGTGGTCCGTGCTGTCGGGGTCCGGCGAGCGCGGCGAACGAACGCTCAATTGACGCGAGTGGAGGCCTCCGCGCCCAGTGCGATCAGGCTGAGCCGTCCATCGTCCGAGCCGATCTTGGTCACGGAACCGTTGTCGGGGCGGAACGTGATCATGGCGTCCGCGCCGGTGGCCGCGCCGACGATCACGTTGATCGCGATGAAGTGGCAGAACACCACGCAATCCTCGGTGTAGGCTGCCACGCAGTCGATCATGGCGCCGCGCCAGGCGAGGAGTTCCTCGGGCAGGTTGGACCAGCGCTCTCCCATCACCCCGCCCAGCCAGCGGGCGCGCTCGCGGAGGTCGTCGGTGGGCGAGGGAATTTCCGCGACCCGGGGCTCGATCATGGGGGTGGTGTTCCAACGTTCCGCCAGCGGTGCCGCGGTCTCCCGCGCCCGGGCCAGCGGGCTCGAATAGACCGGCAGGGGACCGAGCGGCGCAAGGGCCTGCGCGGTGGCCTCTGCCTGTTCCGCGCCGAGCTTGTCCAACCCGGGATCGATGTGTCCGTCGAAGCCGGCGGCGGCCCTTCCGTGCCGCACCATGTACACGATTGCCACGTCTTTACGCCTTTCGTTGCCTGCGTTGGTGGGCGGATTAGTGGTTAAATACGCCGCTTGTCCCTCGGAAGCGCCACGACCGATGAATGTGCACGAATCCGGCCTGTCGCCGGACATGACGCCCGACACCACCATCAGTGTGCGGGAAACGTTCGACATCGATCAAGACCTCAGCGTCCCGGCCTTCAGCGAGCGGACGGACTACGTCCCGGACATCGACACCGACTACCAGTTCGACCACGACACGACGCTGGCGATCCTGGCGGGCTTCGCGCACAACCGCCGCGTCATGATCCAGGGCTACCACGGCACGGGCAAGTCCACCCACGTCGAGCAGGTGGCCGCCCGCCTCAACTGGCCCTGCATCCGGGTGAACCTCGACAGCCACATCAGCCGCATCGATCTTGTCGGCAAGGACGCCATCGTCATCGAGGACGGCCAGCAGGTGACGAGCTTCAAGGAAGGCATCCTGCCGTGGGCGCTCCAGCATCCGACCGCCCTCTGCTTCGACGAGTACGATGCCGGCCGCCCGGACGTGATGTTCGTCATCCAGCGGGTGCTGGAGGTCGAGGGCAAGCTCACGCTGCTCGACCAGAACCGCGTCGTCCGCCCGCATCCCGCGTTCCGGCTGTTCTCGACGACCAACACGATCGGCCTCGGCGACACCACGGGCCTCTACCACGGCACCCAGCAGATCAACCAGGGACAGATGGACCGCTGGAACATCGTGACGACGCTCAACTACCTGGAACACGACCAGGAGGTCGAGATCGTCTACGGCAAGGCGAAGGCGTGGCGGGACCACAACGAGGGGCGCCGGGTCATCTCGAACATGGTTTCGGTGGCGGACCTGACCCGCAAGGGCTTCGTCAACGGCGACATCTCCGTGGTCATGTCGCCGCGCACCGTGTTGACCTGGGCGGAGAACGCCGACATCTTCGACGACCTAGGGTTCGGATTCCGGGTGTCGTTCCTCAACAAGTGCGACGAGTTGGAGCGGCCGGTGGTCGCGGAGTACTACCAGCGCTGCATGGGCGAGGACCTCGGCGACGCGACGCGTGGGATCACCCTGCGCTCGTGAGCGCGGCCGGCGCGGGCGTGTACGAGTGCGCCACGCCGGGCATGCCGGCGCATTGACCCTCCGATGAGAAACGACGAAAACCCGATCGAGCCCTTCAAGCGCGCGACGACGGCGACGATGCGCGCCATCGCGGAGAACGACGAACTCGAGGTCACCTTCGGCAAGGGCAACCCCTCCCTGCGCGGCAACGCCGCCCACCTGCCGCTGCCGAACGTCGGCTGCACGGAGGCGGAACTCGACGCCGTGCGCGGCGTCGGCGACGAATTCGCGCTGCGGCGCCGCTATCACGACGACGCCGTGCACCGCGCCCACGCGCCGAACGCGGGACCGGCCCAGGAGCTCTTCCAGTGGGTGGAGGACGCCCGCATCGCGTCCATCGGCACGTTGCGCATGGAGGGCGTGGCCCGCAACCTCGACGCCTCGCTGGAGGCGCTCTGCCGGCAGGCCGCGTTCGACACGGTGACGGCGGAAACCGAGGCACCGCTCAGCGTCGCCGTGGGGCTCTTGGTGCGCCAGCGCCTCACCGGGCGCGCGCTGCCGCCGTCGGCGGAGAACGTGGTGCGCTTCTGGCGCGACTACGTGCAGGAACGCGCGGGCGAGCACATCGACGAACTGCGCGACTGCATGCGCGACCAAGCGACCTTCGCTCGCCGCTGCCGCTCCATCCTGGCGGACCTGGGGCTCGCCGCGGAGTTCGACGATCCGCCCATGGACGACAGTGACCAGGACGCCGAATCCCTGGAGGACGGCCAGGAACCGGAGTCTGAACTCTCCCCGGAGGACGTCGTCTTGGACGAGGACTCCCTCGGCGAGGAGGACGCGGACGGCGAGACCACCGTCGTCGAGATGGATGCCGACATGGACCTGTCGGAACTCGCCGCCCAGTCCGAGGACGACGAGGCGCCGAACACCACCCAGGACGATCAGGGGCGCATCCGCGTCGATTTCAACTACCAGGCGTTCACGACCGAGTTCGACGAGGTGGTGAAGGCCGAGGAGCTGTGCGATTCGGAGGAGCTATCGCGGCTCCGTGGACTGCTCGACCAACAACTCGTTTCGCTCCAGCACGCGACCTCGAAGCTGGCGAATCGCCTACAACGCCGCCTGCTCGCGAAGCAGACCCGCGCCTGGGAGTTCGACCTCGACGAGGGCATCCTCGACACGTCTCGGCTCTCCCAGGTGGTCGTGGATCCGATGAGCCCGCTCGCCTACAAGCAGGAGAAGGAGACGAACTTCCGCGACACCGTCGTCACGATGCTGATCGACAGCTCCGGGTCCATGCGCGGGCGTTCCATCACCATCGCCGCGGTGTGCGCCGACATCCTGGGCCGCACCCTGGAACGCTGCTCGGTGCGGGTCGAGATCCTTGGCTTCACCACCCGCGCCTGGCGCGGCGGCCAGTCCCGGGAGGAATGGATCAACGCCGGCAAACCAGCGAGTCCGGGTCGCCTAAACGACCTGCGCCACATCGTCTACAAGGCCGCCGACGACCCGTGGCGCCGCACCCGCCGCAACCTCGGCCTCATGATGCGCGAGGAGCTATTGAAGGAGAACATCGACGGCGAGGCCCTCATTTGGGCGCACAACCGCCTGGTCACCCGCCAGGAGCAACGCCGCGTGCTGATGGTGATCTCCGACGGCCTGCCCGTCGACAACTCGACGCTGCTCGTCAACCCGAACAACTACCTGGAGCAGCACCTCAAGCACGCCATCGACCAGATCGAGAACCACTCCGAAGTCGAATTGATCGCCATCGGCATCGGGCACGACGTTACCCACCACTACCGGCGAGCGGTGACCATCACGGACGCGGAGCAGTTGGGCGGGGCCATGACGGAGCAGTTGGCGGAGTTGTTCGAGGTGGAGGGATAGCGCGGCTGCGTGCCCACTGTCGAGAGTTGACCTCTCTAGACTCGAAAACCATACTGTCGGGCGAGGAAGGAGCCATGCTAGCCCGCAACACCTATAGGTACCGGCTGATCGTGGGAGACCGGACGGTCTACCACGGCTTCACCACGGATTTGCAGCGCCGTGAACAGGAGCACCGGCGCCGTTGGCCGAACGCGCGCATCGAGCAGATCGGCGAGCCGACGTCTCATCGAGACGCTTGGGAGTGGGAGCGAAAGGTCAAGCGGCCATCGATGCAGGCCGGGTAGCTCGAAGGCCACCTATCCAGCTTGGGAAGCCCTGTCATGGAAGACCCCGGACGCCGAGTGTTCGTAACAGGTGCGGGTTTCACCCGTGCGTTCGCTGCGAATGCGCCCCTCTTGGTTGACGATTTCGGCAACGATGAGCTTGTCGAAAAGGTGCGTGGCCTGCCCAAGGCGAGCCAGTTGCTCGAATCCGAGCGAAGCCGCCACTCGAATGGGTTTATCGACCTCGAACGGTTGATGACCCGTCTCGATGCATTGATGCCGTACGACTACAGCCACAAGGCCGTCGACGAGATCGACTTTCTGTACGCCGAGCTCAAACGGTCTTTTCTCTCGAGGCTCTCCCATGCCCGGTCAGGTCCCGTCGCCGCGGACGACATTCGTGCGTTCGCCCAACACTGTGCCGCAAGCGGTGGAACCTGCATCACCTTCAACTACGATGACTTCTTGGACGAAGCCTTGTCGAAGTCTGCTCCGTGGAACCCCGATTGGGGTTACGGCTTCTTTTGCCGATCATCTCTGGCTGCGGTGTCCGCCATCGACGGGGATCGAATGGTCTCACGGATGCTTCTGCTGAAACTGCATGGATCCGTCAACTGGTGGGCGCGGCTCGGATACGGCGAGCCCTACCCACTCGCCGCGATCACGCACCATCAATCATGGGGAGACCAGCGCGCGAGCTATCTCCACCCTCATGTTGCGCGCCACCTCGAGCCCGAACCGCTGATTGTGCCGCCGGTCCTCACCAAGTCTGGACTCGCAGCGCAACCCGTCCTACGGCTGGTCTGGACCCGCGCCTTCGACAGGCTTGCGGCCGCCGACGGAGTCACGTTCGTTGGTTACTCCTTCCCACCAACCGACGCCGCCGCCCGCGTCCTCTTCTCCGAAGCGCTACGGGATCTGCCGCCGGAGGACATCGAAGTCGTAGGGCTGGAGGAAACCGATGCCGGCAAGGCCGCAGTGAAAAGCAGATACCGAAGCGTGCTCGGCGACATCCCGGATGATCGGTTCTTCTTCGACGGGGCCCTTCGGTGGGTCAAAGAACTTTCCGACCCCCAACCGCCAGAGATTGCGTCCGCGGGGGCGGAGTAGAGGCCCATAGCCTGACGCTGGTCGCCGTCAGATTGCCAATGCGAACTCTCGGGACTGGTTCACGTCCGAGTTACCGCAACGCCGCGTTTTGGCCCACCACCGCATCGGGCACGGGCACCGCCCCTGTCAGCCGACGACCTCGAAGCGCATCAGGGTGGGCCGTCCGGCCATCAGCCCGGCGAACTTCGCGCCGGCGGCCTTGAAGTGATCGCTGGCGCCGTGGGCAGCGAGGGCTTCATCGTCGTCGTAGAGCTCCATCACGGCGTAGCCCTCGTCGTCCTTGACGAGCGTGTAGAGGTGGTTGCCCGGTTCGTTCGCCCGCACCTCGGCCGCCAGGCCGAGCATGACCTTCTCGAACTCTTCTTCCTTGCCCTCCGCGACCTGAAGGCGTGCCAACAATGCGATCATGGGTAGTCCTCGTCCCTGTCCGCGGCGGAGAATAGCAGGCTCCGCGGCCGAAACGAATCCCACGGTGTCCGACGCCCAGGCCCTGCTCGAACTGCTCGCGACTTATCGCCGGCGTTACCCCGACGAACCGGACGCGGCGCGGCTGGAGGGCTTCCTGCGGCGCCAGCCGCGCTGCTTCGAACGGGACTGCTTCGATGATGGTCACGTCACGGGTTCGGCGTGGGTCGTGGACGGAACCGCGTCGAGAGTGCTCCTCACACACCACCGCAAGCTCGGCAGGTGGCTGCAGCCGGGAGGCCACAGCGATGGCGACCCCGACACGCTGGCCGTGGCGCACCGCGAGGCGGAAGAGGAGACCGGCCTCGCGGTTCGATCCATCGACGGCCGCGTGCTCGACGTGGACATCCACGCTTTCCCGGCTCGGGGCACGGATCCGACACACCTGCACTACGACGTGCGCTTCGCGTTCGTCGTCGAGGGTTCCGACCAGTTTCGAGTAGGCCCCGAATCCGTGGACCTCGCCTGGATCGATGTGGACGCGCTGCCGGAAGTGACGGATGAGGAGTCGGTGCTGCGGATGGCCCGCAAGTTCGCGGATCTGTACGGAGGACGGTAGTCCTACGGCTCGGATCCGGAGGTTCGAGCGGGGTCGCGCAGTTGGCGCTCGAGGGTCTCGTAGTCCACGTAGTCCAGATGGTGCACGACTTTCCCGCCCACCACGGTCAGGATCGTGACTCCGGGCGTGTCGAACCGGCGTGGGCCGCCCTGTGTTCCGAGGACCTCGCCGTCGAAATGGCCGCGATAGCGGACGACCAGCGTCACGTGGGAGCCCGAGGCGAAACCGTCCTCCACGACCGCTTCCGCGCCGTCCGAGCGATTGGCCTGCAGATAGTCGAGGAAATCCTCCAGATCGTCGGCGCCCGTGATGACCGTTTCGTGGCCCTCGGCGGTCGGATCAGAGAACCGGAAACCGGGCCCGGTCACGGCGCGCACGCGATCCCAGTGGCCGGCGTGCAGCGCCTCGAAGTAGCTTCGCGCGACTTCAAGGCGGCTATCGGCCGTGGAGGGAGCGGCTGCGGTCGCGGTCATCCCGAGAAGGCATGTGGCCGCGCCCAACGTGCGCGTGAGAGGCCGAACGGGCATTTGCATCGCATGGGTTGCCGGGCGGGAGGACGGGCGCGGTAGTGTAGCAGCCGGCCGGCCTCACGCTCTCCGGTGCGTCTCCGCCGCGAGTGCGCCGAACAGCACGGCGATGACGACCAGCGCCACGGCGGAGACCCACAGCGGCGCGTCCAACCCCCGGGCGTCGCCGAGCCAACCGAGCAGGATCGGCCCGACGACATACCCGATGTCGCTCAGCATGCGATACGAACTCATGGCCGCGGCGTTCGCGCCCGGCGGTGCCGTGTCGGCGGCGTAGGCGGCGGGGGTCGCCCCGCCGGCCGCGACCGCTCCACCCCACACCGCGCAGGCCACTAGGAACCATGCATAGTCGGGAGCGAGACTGAAGGACAGCATGGAGACGCCGATAAGGATCGTGGCGGGTACGATCACGGCCTTGCGTCCCAGATGGTCCGCGAGCGCGCCGGCGGGATAGGTCACGGCGAGGCCGAGAACGCTGCCGAGGGCGAAGCCAAGGCCGATCTCCGTGGGCGAGAGGTCGAGGCGCTCCCGGGCCAGCACGGGCACGACGCTGAACAGGGCGCCGGTGCGCGCCACCGCGTTGATCAGACTGATCAGGCAGACCAACAGGAAGCCGACGTTGCCCGCCAGCACGCGAAGCTGGTGACGCAGCGTGGCGAGGGCGGCCTGTCCCGCGCCGTGGAGCGTGCTCAAGCCCCGCGTCTCCGCCACGCCGAACCAGGCCACCAAGGTCACGAGGCCGCTGGCGATGCCGTATAGGAGGAAAGGAGCGTCGAGTCCGAACCGCTCCGCCAGATAGCCGCCGGGGAACGGCCCGATGCCGACGGCGAACAGGAACACCCCTTGGTAGATCGCCATCATCCGGCCGCGATTCGCCGGCCGGCTGATGTCCGCCAGCACGATCATGCCGGCGGTCATGACGACGCCGGCGCCCGCCCCGGCAACGAACCGTGCGGCGACCAGTTCCGGGTAGGTGGCGGCAAAGGCACACCACAGGTTGCCGATGGCCGAGAGGACGCCTCCGGCGGCCAGGGCGCTACGGCGTCCGAGCCAGTCCGCGGCGCGGCCGGTTGGCACGCTCAGGAGCACGCGTGCCAGGCCGTAGACGGCGACCGTTCCGCCAATGGCCGCCTGGGACACGCCGAAGGACTGGGCGTACAGGGGGAGCACCGGAATCACGGCGCCGAAGCCGAGCTGATTCACGGCGATGAGGACGCACATCCAAACGAGGACGTGGCCCGCGCCGCGTTCGGCGGGCGGTGTCATGCGGCCCCGTCCAACCGCGTTTGACATCGCTGCAACGGAGGCGCACGGTCGGCGGGTTCACCGGACCGGAACGGAGCACCCATGAGCGAAGTCGACCTCGAGCAGATGATGCAGGACACCGTCACACCATACTCGATGGCGAGCGAGGCGCCGCTCTCCTTCCGGGCCCGGGGCTACGACTACGACCACGAGGTGCTGGTGACGCTGCCGCCGTCGCACTCGGTGGCGCCGGACCGGTCCTATCCCGCCGTCTGGGCCATGGATGGCACCATGGCGCACCGGCTGATCGCCGGCATCGTCGACATGTACACCCTGGGACAGCGGCTGCCGGAGATGATCGTCGTGAGCGTTGGGCACCCGAGCGCGGAGGGCATGGCGGGCTTCTCGAAGCGGGAATTCGACCTCCATCCCGCAGGATCCATCTTCGGGGACGACGAACTGGCGAAGGGCATCCTGACCGAGGGTGAGGCCGGTGCCTTCGAGGAGATGTCCGCCGACTTCAAGGGCGACCGGTTCCTGGACTTCCTCATCGACCAGCTCCGCCCCGAGCTGACGGAGCGCTACCGGATGAATGGCGACCACGCGCTGATGGGGCACTCGTCCGGGGGGTACTTCACGGGGTACGCGCTGTTCGCGCGGGTGGGCGGCTTCCGGCGCTACCTCATCGGGAGCGGCACCCACCCGCAGACCCTGGACCTCGAGGCCGGATACGCCGAGTCGCACGACGACCTGCCGGCGCGCGTGTTCGTCGGCTGCGGGGCCGACGAGGTGAACAACTTGGAGATGGCGGCGTCGCGCCTCGTCAGCCGTTCGGTCTTCCTCGCGGAGAACCTGAGGATGCGGCGCTACCCGTCGCTGGCCTTGAAGACCCAGCTCTACGCGGACCGGGATCACTTCACGGTCATTCCACCGATGTTCGCCGATGGCCTACAGTTCCTCTATGCGGACGAGGCCGAGAAGCTCACGCCGCTGCTCGCTTGAAGCGCATCCCTTGACCCTCGCGGACGGGCTGACCTGACCGCCACCCGGCCCCACGGCATGTTCGCGCCCCTCGCGGTGCGCGACTTCCGCCTGCTGTTCCTGGGGCTCCTGCTCGGCCAGGCCCTCACGCCATTTCAGTTCGTGGCCCAGATCATCTGGGTGCAGATCAGCGCGCCGGAGGACCAGCGGATCGTCCTCGTCGGCCTGATTGCGGCGATGCGGGGCGGCGGCATGCTCCTGTTCGGCCTCTATGGGGGCGCCCTCGCGGACCGCTTCGACCGGCGCAAGCTCCTCATCGTCACGCAGCTCGGGGCCCTCGTCCTCAACGTCGCCATCGGCGTCGTGATGGTCTTCGGGCACCCGGAGGGGGCGGCGCTGTTGCTCTTCTACGCACTCACCTTCGGCGCGTCGGCGCTCATGTCCATTGACCTCCCGACGCGGCAGGCGATCGTCCCGGACATCGTCGGACGCCGGTTGACGACCGCCGGCATCGCGCTCAACGCCGCGGGCGGACAGATCGCGCTGCCGGTGGCGATCATGGGCACGGGCTTCGTCATCGACGCGTTCGGCGCGGGCATCGGCTATCTCGTGGGCTCCGTGGCGCACTTGGCGCAACTTGCGGCGCTCACGTCCATGCGGATACGCACGCGGCGCGAGGGATCCGCGGGGCTGCGTCCCGGCGTCGCGTTGCGCGACATTCGCGACGGCATCGCCTACACGCGCGGCGAGCCGGTCATCCTCTGGGTGGTCGTGCTCCTCGTCGCGATGATGGGGTTCGGCTTCCCGGCGGTCGCCAACCTCGGGCCGACCTGGATCACGACGGTGGTCGGCGTCCCGATCCGGGAGTTCGGACTGGTGGCCGCGACCTGGGGCCTGGGCGCACTCCTGGCGTCCATGACCCTGGCGCGCTACTCGCACTACCCCCGCAAGGGACGCATCGTGGCCTTCGCCGCGCTGGTGTTCGGGCTGTCGTTTCTGGTGTTCGGCGGCGGCCACACGGTGGCGAACGCCGTGATCGGCAACTTCGGCCTCGGCGTCTCGATGGCGAGCGCGCAGGTCGCGGGGACGGCGCTGATCCAGTTGATCGCCCCCGGCGAAGTCCGCGGCCGCGTGATGAGCCTCCTGAATCTGAACATGGGCGTGGCGCAACTGGTCACGCTGCCGCTCGCCGCCGTCGGACAGTGGATCGGCCTGGAGGTGCTGTTCCCGGTGCTCGCGCTCTCGTTGCTCGCGGTGACGGTGCTGATTTTGGCTACGCGGCCGGTGTTGTGGAGGGTGCGGGTGTAGGGGGACGTTGCCGAGTTCGACCGCGCCGTGACAAAAAAAGATAACTTTTCTGGCGAATCGCACGTTTGGTTATCTTTTTGGGGTAGAAAAGATAACCACCGAGCCCCTAGCACTCACGGCCTCCCGCAGGAACTCCCCTCGTACAACCCAATATCGTCGATCCACACGTCGAGGGCGCTCTGCGCGAAGTCGAAGGCGACGCGGGCCTTCAAGTCCGTCTCCTGGATCGTGAAGGTGTGGCTGAACGACTTCCAGGAGAGTGAGAGATCCGCCCGGTGCTGGCCGCCGCTCAGGTTGCGCCAGTTGTCGAGGTGGGTATCGACGTAGGCCGTGATGAAGCGGCCCGCGCCCTGGGACCGGGCGCGATAGCAGAGGGTGTATTCCTGCCCGGCGACCACGAGCACGGCGTGGCTGAGTTGTGCCCGCCAGGGGTCATCGTGGGCGGTGTCAATGTCGACGAAGACGGCGCCGTTGCGCTCCTCGATGGAGTTGGTGACGAGTTCCACGGTGTTCCAGTTGTTCTCGAACTGCCCCGGCGTGAACGCGCCGCCGCTCGTGATGAGGTTGCCGCGCCTCGGGGCGAGCGGCGACTGCTCGGAGAAGAACATCAGGTCGTTGCTGAAGAGGCCCTTCGGGTTCTGGAGTTGCAGGAAGTGGAGCCCGCCGGGCTCGGGATTGTCGGTGAGCGTGACGATCAGGGTCTCGCCCTCGCAGCCGGGGAGGGTGCCGACTTCGCAGGCGAGGCTCGCCCCGGCCTTGCGCCCATCCACGAACACGGAGGCGTTCGGGTCGATGTGCCGCGCGTTGAGGCGTAGGGTCGAAGCCTCGCTGAGGAACGGGATCTCTACGTCGCGAACCTGTGCCTGAATCGGCGCCACGGGCCACAGCGCCGGTTGCATGTGGTCCACGCCGACGCCCGGGCCGGCTTGGCCCGTCAGCGTGACGACCATGTCGCCATCGGCGGCGCCGCGGCGGAGCCGCGGACTCCCATAGACGCCGCGGCCGTTGATCGCTTCGTAGCGGCCGTTGCGGTATTCGATAGCGAGGCGATGGCTCCTGCCGCTCGCGTCCCTGCGCATGCCGTCCCCGCGCAGCACGATGGCGCCGTCGGCGGCTGCCCGTTCGAGCCGCGCGAGCATGGCACGGGTTTCGGCCGTCTGCGCCGTGTCCGGGTTCAACGTCACCTGCCGCGCAAAGGCGCCGTGGAACCCGGTACTGCCTTGGCGCACCATCTGCCAGATTTCGGCGGAGGCCCCGGCCAGGATCCACATGTCGCGTTCGGGGAAGGTGTCGTCCATCCGGACGATGGTCATGAGGTCGATGATGTTGAGGCGGCCCTGGGGGAGCATCGTCCAGCGGTCGTACGCGCCGCGCCAGGTCGGCGCGTCCATGCCGGTGCCCGGCGTGTTGGTGCTCACCAGGAACGGCGGCAGATGGCACGAGCCGCAGGTCTGCGCTCCGGTCGTCTCGCCGCTGTCGTTGATGAAGTTGAACTCGAAGAAACCGTTGCGGGCCTCGCTCGTTAATGCGTTGCTGACGGGGCGCTCGGGCGCCGGCGGGTAGGGGATGCTGAGGATGAACCGGGCGAGGGCGTCCCGGTCCGCGGCGTCGAGCAGCCCCGCCTTGCCCTCGTCGTTGGTCGCGCAGTTGCTCTGGTCGCACATGGTGGTCGCCATGCTGCCGTCCACTAGGTGGCGCGTGCAGCTCTGGGCGTCGTCGAGGCTACAGTTCGGTGCCACGTCGGCGTTGATGGAGGACGTGTTGTTGCCGCCGTAGGGATCCCCCGGGATGCCGTCCCAGTGGTAGGGCGCGGTGTTGCGAAGGCCCCGGACCGGCATCGTCAGCCGGGGTGGAATCTGCGTGCAGCCCTCCACGTCGCACACCGGTGTCGCGAGGACCCAGAGGAGCTGGTCGGTGTGTCCGTCGGGATGGCAGCTCTCGCAGGAGAACGTTCCAGTGGAGGAAGCGTCGGCGTCGTTGAACGCAATGCGTCCTCGCTTGAGCTCCGGGTGCGTGGGGTCTTCGAGGGTGATCGTGGCGCGTAGCGCCGGGTTATCGGTGGCGGACACATCGACCAGCGACACCGTGTTCGCCACGGCGTTCAAGACCCAGGCTTCGCGGGGCGCCCCGTCGGCGTCCGAAACCAAGGCGACGCCCCGGGGCACCGCGTCCACGGCAACGCGGCCGAGCACGGCACCGGTCTCGGCATCGACGGTGAACACCTTGTCCGAACTTGCAGCGGTGACCACCAGCGTGGAGTCGTCGTCGCTCACCCGGATGCCGAACGGCGTGGCGAGCGCCATCCCCGGCTCGGGATGGTCCGGCGGCAGGGGCTCCAGGTCGAAGCGCTCCGGGCCGGAGCAGCCGGCGGCGGAACACGCCACCCGGGTGATCTGGTTCAGGAACGCCCGATTCTCCATTTCCGCCAAGCCGTGGCCCTCGGTACCGGCACGCCCGTTGTCCACGTTGCGGGCGTCGGCCTGGGCCACGAACACGTTGCCCTGGCCATCCACGGCCAGGCCGTAGAGCAGCGTGCCAACGCCCGTCACCGTATCGACCAGCGTGTCCGTGCCGATGTCGAATACGAAGAGGTCGCGGTCGGGCAGGCGGTCGTTCTTCACGATGTCGGCGTCATAGCCGGCGGAGAGGACATTGTTGTTCGTGAAGACATGCTCGACGGCGTCGAAGGTGCAGGTATCCCCGTCGATGCCGCTCGCGATGCAGCCCGAGAGCTGGCTCTGGTTGTTGGACTCGAAGGGGATGACGTACAGCCGCTCGCCGCGCACCGCGAGGGCGCGGGGGTCTTGGGCGCGAATATCGAGATGGCCCGTGACGGAACGCGTGGCGACGTCGATGATCGCCACCCGGTTGGAGGGGGATAAGGCGACGTAGGCCTTGGCGTTGCTCGCGAAGGCGATGCCCACGGGTTCGTCGAAGCGGGTGGCGAAGGTCGCGGGGTCGACGTCCTGGATCATGGCGACGACGTGGCGATACGTGGCACTCCGGGGGTTGGTGTCGATGACGCTGATCGAATCCGAGACGTGGTTGGCGACCCACACCTCCCTGCCGTCTGGGCGGACGGCCACGCTCACCGGATCGATGCCGACCGGAATGCGTGCCACCACGGTGCGGCGTGCCCTGTGGATGATGTCGAGCGAATCCGCCGGGGTGTTGGCTACATAGACGAAGGCACCGCGTACCGCTAGCGGGCGCGCGTGGGGACTAAGGAAGGTCGGGTGGCCGAGGCCATCGCCTTCGGATTCGGCGGTCGCCGCACCGGGCGCGATGAGGGCAAGGACCGCGAGGGCAATTGCCCCGCGCATCTGCGCGGTCGCGTCGCGTCTGATCGAGTGGCCGAGTCGCTCCATTCGGATTCCGGTGCGGGTGCTACCGGAACGATTGCGCTCAACGAGCGGCAACGCGGAAGTATAGGCTCGTTGCGGGGCGGGACAAGGCCGGGACCCGTTCGGAAACGCTGGGGCCGGCCTCAGAACAACCGCTCGAACAGCGGGCCGGCGACGCGGGAGCGACCCTGTTTGCGCATTTCCTTCCGGTCCGCCATGCGTCCGAGCGTCCCGATGGCCTTCGCCCCCAACCAGCGGAACGGTTCCACCGGCCACTTCGGGGGCACGTCGTCGACCCACGCGAGTTTCACCAGCGGCGTGTCGCGCTCGAGGACGAGGTCCGCGAGGATGCGGGCGGCGAGGTTCGACGCGCCCACGCCCTCGCCGGTGTATCCCCCGGCGGCGCCAAAGCCGGTGGGCCCATCGAGCGTGACGAACGGTCGGCCATGGCGTGGCACGCCGAGCACGCCGCCCCAGCGGTGCGTCACCCGCGCGTCGCCGAGGGCCGGCAGCAGGGCGCGCATGGACGCCTCGACCTCGACGAGACCGGGGTCGTCCGGTTCGACCCGCGGCCGTATCCCGGAGCCGTACCGGTAGCCGATGCGCCCGCCGAAGGCGAGACGGTCGTCGAGGGTTCTCTGGCCGTAGATCGTGATGCGCCGTCCGTCCGCGAACGTTTCGCGCCGTGCGAGCCCAAGTTCGCTCCAGGTTTCCGCGGACAGGGGCTCCGTGGTGACCATCATGGTGTAGACGGGGGCCAGGCGGCGCCGGTGGCCCGCGATGGTGTCCGTATACCCCTCCGTCGCCCGCAGCACGATGCCGGCGCGCACGGTTCCGCGAGACGTTTCGACACGGCCCGGCGCGATGGCGTTCACGGGGGTGCGCTCGCAGATGGTGATGCCCTTGCCGCGCACGGTATCGCCGAGGCCCCGAACCAGCCGGGCGGGATGAATCGCCGCGCAGTGGCTGGTGTAGGTGGCGCCGAAGTTGGGCCGAACACCGATGCGGCGTGCGGACTCTTCGGGCTCGAGGAAGGTGAAGTCGTGGTCGGTGAAGCCGAGGGCATGCTTGGCCGCCGTGTCCTCGCGGAACCGTCGCGCGTGACCCTCGGTGGTGGCCACGACGAGCGTCCCGCCCTTGGCGAAGTGACAGTCGATGTTCTCCGCCTGGCAAACCCGCCCGATCTCGTCCACGGTGTCCTGCATCTCGCGCAGCAGGGCGATGCCGGCTTCCCGTTCGGGGCCGTGCAGCCGCTCCTCGATGCCCTCCGCCATCCCCATGCACCAGCCGCCGTTGCGGCCGCTCGCGCCGAACCCGACGGTCTCCGCCTCGAAGACGGCGATGCCGAGACCGGGGTTGTGGCGGTTCAGGTAGTACGCGGTCCACAGGCCGGTGAAACCGCCGCCCACAATGGCCACGTCCACTGCGTCTGGCAAGGAGACGGGAACTTCGGGCTCCGGCAGGTCTTCCAGGGAGTGGAACCAGAAGCTGCCATTGTGGTGGGAGGGGAGGCTCGATGGAAGCGTCATCTTGATGGGCTCGTGGGGGTTTCGGGGACGGGAGCAGTTGGGCTGGGGATAGACGGCGCGTGCGTCTCCGGGGGGACGGGCGGCGTCCAGAGCACTTCCGCCGCCGGCCGTGCCGTCGGCGCGAACCGGTCGAACACGGCTGGCCCGGCGAGCAGCGAGTAGTACGTTCGTAGCCGGAGGGTGTCTGCCACCGGTTGAGGCACCACGTCTGGAGTGCTCCTTGGAGCATAGCGATGTGTTGCCGCGAGTGCATCCGGGAAGTCATTCGTGGGTGTGGGGAACGCCGTTGGAATGCCACGGGGTCGAGGGGACTCGTCTGCTGGCGACGTGTAGGTGCGACGCCGTCTCTGCTAGATTCCGGGCGACCGAGCCTGTCGAGCAGAGAGCGATGCTGAAGATCTACCACGTAAAGAACACCCGTGGATTCCGCCCCATCTGGTTTTGTGAGGAGCGTGGGCTGCCCTACGAGATCGAGGTGATCGACTTCTCCGCCGAGTTCCGCTCGAGCCCGGAATGGCGTGCGCTCAGTCCGACGGGGAAGGTGCCGGTGATGACCGACGGGGACCTCACGATGTTCGAGTCTGGCGCGATGGTCGACTACCTCGTCGAGCGGTACGGCGGCGGGGATCTGGTGCCGGCGCCGGGCACGGCGGACAGCGCGCTCTGCCGGCAATGGTGCTGGTTCGGGGAGGCGACGTTCGCCCGACCCCTCGGCGAGATCGTCAACCACCACCGCGTCGCGCCGGAAGGCGGCGCGGTGGACTTCGTCGTCGAGGACTGCAGGGTGCGGGCGCGCCTGTGCTTGGACACGCTCGAACGTGCCCTGGACGGCGCCGACTACCTCGTCGCCAATGCGTTCGGCATCGCCGACATCATGAACGGCTACACCCTGTACCTCGCCGGCAACTTCGGCGTGCTGACGGACGACTACCCCAACACCCAGGCGTACGTGGCGCGCCTGCGCGAGCGGCCGGGGTTCCAAGTGGCCCAAAACGCGGGCTGAAGGGTCTCGCGTTCGGGCGGCTCAGGGCACGCCGCGAGAGGGCTTCCGTGCGGCCCTGCCGCGCTCCGTCAGCCGGTATCGCTGGTTGCGCGCCCTAGGGGTGTCGGGTCGGGTCATTTCGATATGGCCGCGCTGCAGGGCTGGGAGCAGGTACCCCTGCCGCAGAGACTTCCGGTCGCGAAGTCCCAGTGCAAGCAGGATCTCGGATGCGGACATCGCACCGTCCAGCACGGCGAGCAGTCTCAGAACTTGGGGGGTTTCTTGGGGGGTCCGCAACGCCTCAAGGATGACTTCCAGCATGAAGCCGACGAACGGCGTGCTCGCTCCCTCGTCGGTACTCTGCTGGATGGCGCCGTAGTAGTCCGTCTGCCTCGCGTGGACGAGGCTCTCCACGGGGACGTGCAGGAACAACGGATTCCACGCCGACAGGATCAGGGTCTGCCAAAGGCGGCCGAGGCGCCCGTTGCCGTCCTCGAACGGGTGGGTGAACTCAAACTCGTAGTGGAATACGGAGCTGGCGATGAGCGGTGCGCGTCGGTGTCGGAGAGCCAGCGGAGGAGGTCCGCCATCAACCGGGGAACTCGGGGGGCCGGTGGGCCAACGTGGCGCACCTTTCCGCCTCCGACGACGGCCGCCTGCCCTTGGCGACACCGTCCGGGCCCGTCGAGCAGGGCGCTCATCAACACCTCGTGAGCGCTTAGGGAACCTCTGAACAAGTCCGTTCATGGACTCGTTCAGGTCGCAAGCCAAAAGCGCGGTTTCGGCTTGCTCCACAGATTCAACGGCTTACGCCATCGAATCTGGCGGCACATCCCTGTGCCGCGCTAGGGAAGGTCTTAATCGGACCTTTCCTAGCAGGTGCGATTCATCGGTGGGGCTCCAATCGGCAAGCCGATCATATGCCTTGATGGCGTTGCGTGCCTCTTGGATGTCCCGTAACGGTGCGATGACCGGCTTGCCCTCGAGGAGCGTCGTGACCTCGTCCTCGGTTAGCACGTTGCCTTCGATCGCGAGCGAGCCCCGAATGCTGCGAATGCGATTGATGCGTCGCAGTCGCAGGTCTTGCCAGACCGCCATGGTCTCGGCGCGCCCGATGGCCTCACCAATCTCCTCGACCCGGGCCAAGATGGCCGGGGTGATGGTGTAGGGCGGGTCTGCGCTCATGTCTGCGGGACGCGTGCCATCGACGAGAGGCGGTCGTCAGGCCTCGAGCCCGTAGGGCACCCGCCCAGCCGCCCGAAACGCCGCATCGATGAAGGCCATCTGCTGCACGGCGTCCTCCGCATCCGTCAGGAGGGGCGCGCCGTTCCACACCGCGTCCTTGAACACGTCGAGTTGGTAGCAATAGCTCGGACGCAGGTCCGCTTGCTCGGTGCGGGTGCCTTCGGAAGTCGTCAGCTCGATGCTGTGGCCGTTCTGCGGCACCAGCGGATTGTTGGCGTGCAGCCGTCCGTCGGTGCCGGTCACCGTCAGGTGCATGTCGAACGCGCCACCGGGGCGTAGCCAACCCCGGAAGTGTCCGGTGGCACCGCCGGGGTAGCGCGCGTCGCCCTCGAGCCGCGCGTCGGCGCCGAACTGGTTCGGCTCGAACTCGGCCTCCGTGACCTCCGGCTCCTCGGGCAGGATGTGGCGCAGCCAGGAGACGGGGTAGCAGCCGAGATGCATCATGGATCCGCCGCCGAGCTCCGGGTTCTTGTAGGTCTCCCAACCTTCGTCCGGGAGGTCCGTGCCCTCGAACACGCCTTCCACGTGCTCGATGCGCCCGAGTACGCCGCTGCCGACGATCTCGAGCAGCCGGGCCCACACTGGGTGATAGCGGTAGTGAAACGCCTCCATGCAGACGCGATTCGCCGCGCGCGCGGCGTCCGCCATGCGCCGCGCCTCGACGGCGTTGGCGCAGAACGCCTTCTCCGTCAGGACGTGCTTGCCCGCCTCGAGCGCCTTCACCGTCCACTCGCAGTGCAGCGTCACGGGCAGGGGCACGTAGACGGCGTCGATGTCCGGGTCTTCGATGACCGCCTCGTAGCTGTCGGCCACCCGGCCGATGCCGTGCTGGGCCGCAAACTCCTCTCCGCGCTTGCGATCCCGTGCAGCGACCACGCTGATCTCGACTTCGGGGTCTTCGGAGACCGGGTGTACGAGGACCCTCGGGGTGATCCGGGCGGCGCCGAGCGTGCCGAACTTGAGTAATGCCATGGTGGGTTTCCAGATGATTGTCGGGTGTTCAGGTGGGGCCGGCGGGGGCCGGTGAAACAGTATTGCCCGCAGCCTTGCGGGCGTCCAGTTCGGCCACGATGGCGCGATGCTTCTCCCGGTCGAGCCGGTAGTGCATGAAGCACCACACCGCCGGGAGGAAGCCGAGGGCGAGCCCCGGACCGGCCACCATCGCGAGCGCGAAGAGGGCGTCCGGAGGAATGTCCGCCGCGGACTGGACGTGCGCGCCCCGGGGCCAGTCGATGAGGTCGAGGATGAAGCCGCTGAAGGCGCCGCCGATGCCCCCCGTCGCCTTGTTGACGAACGCGTAGGCACCGTAGAACACGCCCTCCTGGCGCTTGCCGTTCGCGAGTTCCTGCTCGTCGGAGACGTCGCCCAGGATGGAGCCGACGGCCACCCCGACCTGCGAGACGATCAGCCCCGCGAGGAAGGCACAGACCGAGAGTCCCACGACCACGCCTGTGGTGCCCGGCGCGGGGAAGAGGCCGGCGTAGTGCAGGCAGACGGGCGCGACGGCGAACACCGCCCATCCGAGCGCGCCGAGGATCAACGACTGCCGCTTCTCGAGATAGCGGGCCAGGGGTGGCGCGAACAGGTAGCCGGTCGCGGTCCCGACCGGTGTGGCGAGCAGGATGTAGGTCATCCCCTCGGGGGGCACCTCCCAGAAGAAGGTGTTCATGTACAGGGCGAAGGCCATGCCGGTCCCCACCGGCCCGGCCACCACGATGAAGCCGAGGGCGATCCAGCGAAACGACGGGTTCTTCAGCGCTTCGCCGGTGTCTAGGAGCAACTGCTTGACGGGGTGCGTCTGCGGCTTCGCGGGCTGCTGGAGACGCGGAATGAGGTGATGGGTGCCGGCCGCCGAATAGAGGATCGAGACGATCATGATCACGCCCATCAGCAACGCGAAGGGCGGATAGGCGGCGGAGTTCAACTGGCCGTTCTCGAACTCGGCGCTGCTCGCGAAGAAGACGGCGAAGCCGAAGAAGTAGACGACGAACTGCCCGAGATAGCCGAAAAGCGAACGCCCGGCGACGACGACCGTGCGTTCCTGGTAGTCGTTCGTCATCTCCGCCCCGAGCGCCATGTGCGGCACGGAGTACAGCGTCATCAACATGCGCGAGGCGATGCCGAACACGAGCAGCCAGACGAAGAGCCCGGCCTGCGAATCCACCCACGGGTCGAACGTGAAGTAGACCGCGATGGCCATAGGCACGGCGGCTCCGTACATGAAGGGGTGGCGCCGGCCCCAACGCGAACGCCAACGGTCGGTGATCGAACCCATGAGCGGGTCGGTGACGGCGTCCACGGCCATGGCGATCATCAGCGCGATGCCGCAGAGCGAGCCGGAAAGGCCGAGCACCTGATTGTAGTAGAAGAGGAGGAAGAGGGCGAAGATCGCGCCCTTCTGGCCCTCGGCGACCTGGCCGATCCAGTACGAGAACTTGGTGTGTAGGCTCAGGTCCTTCGTGGTCGGCACGGTCGTCCTTGGTTTCGGGAGGGATCCCGGTCGATGAAGGACCGATACCAGGAGATTCCGCCGTTGTCGTCGAAGGGGTCCGCCTGCGCGGCTGTTTCGGCCATCGCTGCCGCCGTTGGAAGCAGCCGGTGAGCCTACTATCGCGCTCGGGTTCCTGTCACGGATTCGGCTGCTCAGGCACTGCCAAACACCTCCTTCACATGCGCCTCGGGCAGCGGCTGCGTTGCCTTGGACACGGTGTAGGTAACGGCCACGGACACGGCCTCGCCGATCGCGGCGCAGGAGAACGGGTTCGGCCCCTCGTTGTATAGCCAGGTGACCGCCTCGTGCACGACGCCGCTACCGAACCAGGCGGGGTCCAGCAACTGCATGTGCAGAACGAGGAAGGTGCCGAAGCCGCTCGTCAGCCCGGCATAGGCGCCGGTTCGGGTGACCCCGCGCCAAAGCGCGCCGACGACGAGGGGGCCGGCGAACGCCGCCATCATCCCACCGTTGCCGATCCACACGATGAGCGCGATGTTCACGTCGATCAGGGCCCACGCCATCCCCATGCAGATCAGCAACACCACGATGGTGCTGACCCGGCTGATGCGCAGGACCTGCCGGTCGAGGGTGGCCTCGTCCGGCACCTTGCGCAGGCGCGGCGCGATGGAGCGCCGGTAGAGGTCGTTGGCGATGATCTGCGACGAGGAGACGACCAACCCATCGGCCGTCGACATGATGGCCGCCAGGATGCCCACGCCGATGAGGGCCGCGAGCCAGGTGGGGAACAACTCGATGAAGAGCATGGGCAACGCGGCGTTCGGCGTCTCGCCCTCCGCGTAGAGCGCATCCCCCATCATGGCCCGCGCGAGCAACCCCGCGAGCCCCATCATGCCGAGCGTGAGGCCGAACGCGAAGGCGAGCTTGATGAAGCTCCGTTGCTGGGCGGTGTTCCGGAGGGCCCAGAGCTTGTTGCCGAGGTGTGGCAACAGCCCAAGTGGGATGTGGGCGAAGAGGACCGCGATGATGGCCCACCACGAGTGGTAGAGCGGGGTGTCGGTGTTCAGGAGTCCGACGAGGTCCTCGTCTTGTTCCCGCAAGCTGCCGATGACGCCGGACAGCCCCCCTTCGACGCCTACGCCGAACAGGAACAAGATGATCACCACGACGGCCAGGCCGAGCATCATGAACCCCTGGGCACCGTCCGTCAGGATGTCGGCGTGGGCGCCCCCGAGCACGACGTAGAGCAGCAGCACGGCCGTGGTGATGATGAGCGCCCACTCCGCCGGCAGCCCGAGCATGGTCTCGAACATCACGAGCCCGGAGACGAGTTGTCCCGCCAAGTAGAAGAAGAGCACCAGCGAGAAGATGGAGACGAGGATCCGGATCCCCTCGGAGCCGTAGCGGTCCCCGAGGTACTCGGGGATGGAGCGGTTGCCGAAGCGGTTGCCCGCCGTCGCGATCAGGCGCATGGAGATGAGCACGCCGAAGTACACGCCCATCGGATACAGGAACTTGCTCCACACGCTCGCGATCCCCCACTCGTAGGCGAGGCCGGGGCTGCCGAGAAACGTTGCGCCGCTCGCCGTGGTGGCCGCGAACGCGAGGGCGAGGAACAGCGGGCCGTAGGAGCCCCGCGCGGTCGCGAAGTCGTCCGCGTGCTTGATGCGGCGCTGGCCGACGACGCCGAGGGCGAGCATGCCGCCGACGTATAGAACGAGGAAGAGCCAGGACCAGGTGATCAGGGACATGGGGAACCTTCTACAGCTTGTTCGGAGCTGCCCTTGCGGCCGCCGGCCTCGTCGCGGGCCTCCGGCATCGGGCGCAACCCCCAAGCCTACGCGAGATTGCGGATGGAACAACAGCGTCGGCTTGCTTAAGCTCGCACGCGGTTATTGGGATTTCTTTGGAGGAATCGATGAAGGCCATCAAGATCCTCGGCATTTTGCTGCTCGTCTACATGGGCATCGTCGCCATCTTCGAGTCGCTGCTGGGCTACTTTCAGCCGGAGGCCGGCGACGCCACCGTGGTCATCACGACCTTCGACGCCGACGGCACGAGCCACGACCGGGTGCTATCGGGCCTCGATAGCGAGGGGCAGTTCTACGTTGCGGTGAATCACTGGCCGCGCGCGTGGTATCGCCGGGCCCTGGAGAATCCCGCGGTCCGGATCACGCGGGGAGACGAAACGAGCGACTACACCGCCGTGCTGGTGAGCGGCGCGGAGCACGAGCGCGTGCAGGCGGACCATCCCATCCCAATCGTGGCGCGCATCCTGATGGGCTTCGCCCCGCGTCACTTCTTCCGCTTGGACCCGGCCAGCGGCTGACGGGAAGCGGCCGGCCGCGCGAGGAGCCACGCGGGGACGTGGCGGTTGCCCGCGAGACCCAGGAACCACTCGCGGCATAGGCGCCCGAACGCGACAAGCTCGGACGCCGCCGGGGCAAGCCATGTGCGGGCGCGGCCGCGGAGGGATTCCGTCACCACGCCCGCCGCCTCGCCATCGCTATAGAACTGCCGGAACCACCGGCGATACTTGGCGATGGGTCCATCGCCGTCGCACAACAGCGGGCGCTCGTGATACGTCTTGTGCTCCCAGATGGGGATATCCTGCTCCACTTGGCGCACGATCTCCGCGATCAGGCCGTTGACCAGCAAATCCTGTTGGGGCGTCACGTTCAACGGCTTGGTGAACGCGAATCGCAGGTGCATGCGGTGGGCGGTGATGGGCGTCACGGTGCCGAGCATGACCGTGCGGACGCCGTGTTCGAACGACTGCGAGCTCATGCCGGGACCGCAGTTCTTGGTCACGAGGTCGAACGGTTCGATTCGCGTCGGGTCGATCATGCCGTCCGCATTGATCGCCGGCGCTGCGCACGTCAGTCGCGTGTCGCGGCGGTGCCCGACGAGGGTGATCTTCGCCTTCGGCACCTCGGCGGCGCCGTGTACCGCGACGAAGTGGGCGACATCGACCGCGTTCTCGCCCGCCTCCTGGATGGGGCTGTCGACCTCCCACTCGTAGTGCTCGGGCTCGCTCCAGTCCGGGTCGTCTAGCTCGGGCACGAGGTCGAGGTCGAACAGGGGCGCGTTACCGCTTGGGTGGTACCAAGCCCAGATCATGCGGTTGCGCTGCACCACGGGATAGCTCCGCAGGCATGGCCCGGCAGTTGGGCGCGGGGGGATGGAACGCGCGTAGGGCACGTCGACGCAGGAGCCTTCCCCGTCGAAGCGCCAGCCGTGGAACGGGCATACGAGCGCGTCGCCCTCAACCTTTCCCCCGTGACCGAGATGTGCGCCGAGATGGGGACAGAAGGCGCCGGTGACATGGGCTTCCCCATCCTCGGTTCGAAACAGCACGAGATGCTCGTCGAAGAAGAACAGCGGGCGTACGTCGCCGGGCGCGAGATCGGCGGCCTTCGCCAGCGCGAACCAGCCGAAGGGGATCGGCAGGTCCGGGCGTTGCACCGGCGTTCCGTGGCCGGGCCGTTGACCGGTCTCGGTCGACGTTGCTGAGACGCCCATGCGCGTTCTCCCCGTTGAGGCTGGATGGCGCGGCTGAAACCCCGATGTACGGAACATGTTAAGAGGAAATGTCCCGATTTCAAGGGTCAAATGGAATGTTTTTCGATGTTTTGTCCCTGATTTGTGCCTCGTCCGTGGAATGACCCGAAGTGGCCGGAGCGGCGTCTGTGGTACGTTGTCATCATGCCGGAGAGCCCGCGCACCGGGCGCCTGCAGGCGCGCGCCGAAGACACCCGCCGCATCATCCTCGACACGGCGGTGGGGCTATATCTGGCCCGGGGGGCGGAGAACACCACCGTCAGCGCCATCATCAAGCGCGCCCGGCTCGGTCGAACGACGTTCTATCGCTACTTCAAGGACGCGGACGATGTGCTGCGGCAGGCGGTGACGCGGGACTTCGACGCGGTGATGACCGACTTCCACACGCAGCGCTACGAACACGAGGATCTCGATGAGCAGATCGTCGAAGACGTCGTATGGTTCATCCGCCAGCTCCGGCGGCGGCCGGCCATCCGCGTGCTCTTCGCCAACAACAGCGCCCAGCTCTACGAGCGCATCGACGAGACGTTGGCCGTCGCCTTCGACGCCGCCCTCGCGTGCTCGCGCCCCTCGTTCGAGCGCGCCCGGCGCAACGGCCGCCTGCGCGAGGGCGTCACGCTGGACAAGTACGTCGAGTGGTGCATGTTTGTCGTCATGTCCGTGCAGACGGTGAATTTTCCCTTCGCCAGCAGCGAGTTCCGCCTGCGCCAGATGCTGAAGGACTTCGTGGTGCCGTCGCTGGTGCTCGCGCGGAAGCGGGAGGAGCCCAACGGACCCCCGTAGGCGATCCGCCGCCGGCCGCGCCGTAGCGTCAGGGGCTGGCCGGAGCTTGCGCGGCCGGTGCGGCGACTTGAGGCGTGGGTGCCGCAGCCGCGTTGGGCGATGAAGGCGTAACGACTTCCGGCACCCACTGGGGCTGGGGGCTCGGTGGGGGGCGCTGGAATAGGCCCATGCCGCCCGCCACGGTGAGCACCGTCAGGAGGAGCCCGAACCCCGCGATCATGAAGGTCAGCTTCGATTCGAGGGCGTCCATCCGGGCCGTCAACTCCGCGCGTAGGACATCCACCTTCTTGTCCACGGCTTGGAACTTCGCCGTCAGGTCGCTGCGCAGCTTTTGGATCTCGGAGCCCAAGTCGCTCCGGACCTTCTGTATCTCGGTGCCCAAATCGTTGCGGACCTTCTGTATCTCGGAGCCCAGGTCGCTCCGGACCTTCTCGATTTCGGCGCCCAAATCGTTGCGGACCTTCTGTATCTCGGAGCCCAGGTCGCTCCGTACCTTCTGTATCTCGGAGCCCAGATCGTTGCGCACCCCTTGGAACCCCAGCTGAAGGTCGCTCCGTACCGCGACATGTGCTCCGAGTTCTTTCCCCAGGGCGCGTGCAAGGCCCTCTGCCTGCTCCCCTTCCATGCCGGTCTTGCGCAAGGCGTCACAAAGTTCCAGCGTGTTGATCACGGGCTGATTCATCGCGCGGATCCCTCCTCCAAGGATAACCAATTTGCCCGATCCCGGACCAACGAGTGTCGTAATCGGACGCCTCGGGCCAATTGCCCCTGAGGCGAGTTAGAGGGCCTTGGCAGCGCGATGTCTGTAGGAAATCTCTGAAAATGCGCAACGGATGTTCGATCGGGTCCGACGCCAGCCCGCTACCGTCCGGCGTCGATCCGCCGCGTGCCCAAGGTCGCCTCAATAGACGCCCGGCACCAACCGATGGCGTGCCTTCGCCCGGTACCGCGTCCAGAGTTCGCCGTACTTGCCCGCGCAGCGCCCCTCGTCGATGCGCTCCCGGACGATGAAGAAGATCGTCAGGTAGACGAAGTACGCCCAGGTCCACACGTTCGTGAAGTGCCCGATGGCCAATGCCATCCCGAGCGCCTCCAGGATCTCGCCGGTGTAGTTCATGTGGCGGGCCTTGCCCCAGAATCCGCTGCATAGGATGGTGCGCTCGCCGTCCGTCATGGTGTCCGGCGCGATCAGACCGAGGAAGGAGCGCTCGGGGAACCGCTTGAACCGGTACTTCTGATAGTTCGCCCCCCGCGTGATCACCCACCCGAGCAGGAACACCACCGCCGCGCCGCCGAGCCATAGCGGTTGCCACGCGGGGTCGATGTCCGGCGCGGGAAGGCCGGCCGTCCCCCAAAGCGCGACCGGATAGAGGCACGGGTAGACCACGAAGCAGCCGACGATGAGCTTGAAGCCGAGCCGTTCCTCGATGATGTCGAAGGTGTAGAGCTGTACGCGCTCGAAGACGAAGTAGTCGGCCACGAACCACACCCACATGGCCGAGTGTAGGAGCAGGCCGACGTTCATGGCCTCGCCGAACTGCTCGTGGTGGTAGGCGGCGCTCGAGACGGCGTTCAGCCCGAGCAGCGCGCCCCCGAAGATGTACATGTACATCTTGACGTCGATGTCCCCGGCGAACTGCACGTTGCGCGAGCGTCCCTCAAGCCACTGGATCAGCGTGCCGCGGTCGTCCGTGGGCGCGCGCAGGACCATCCACGCGGTGAGGACGATGCTGAGCACCACGCCCCCGGCGATGACGTGCCACTTCGCCACCCACAGCCAGCCGAGCGGAGCGAACGTGAGCTCCAGCCACCAGATGAGGAGCGCCGCGATGAACACGGCGAGACCGTTGAGGCGGTATCGGTTGGGTGAACCGGCAGCGCTCGGGTGCGCATAGCCGTCCACGTGCATGGCGGGAATGATCGCGTGCAGCACGAGGAGGAGGGCGAACACGGCGGTGGGCGTGAGGAAGGCGGCGATGGTTTGGGCGGTGGTCAGGTCGGGCATGGGAGTCTCGCGTCGCTTGTCTGCCGCGTTGGGCTCGGTGGAGACAGTGTAAGGGTAGGTCGCCGCGGATGCGCACCGCTGTGGTGCAAGGTGTCGGGTGCGATCAAGCGCGAGGCCGTGGCCGCCCTTTGCGCACGGGCTGAGGGATGCTGTTTACTACGGCCCGGTTCGGGGCCGGCGAGACGGCATGCAGCTACTCTTCGACAACGTCTATCGCATCACCCCCTCCAAGGTGACGCCAGCGAAGTACTCGACCCTGTTCGTCGTGCGCCCGGAGGGCAACCTGCTTTTCTCGTGCCTCGGCGGCCATAGCAGCTTCGAGGACAGCTTCGGCGACATCGAGGCCCTGGGCGGCGTCGCCCTGCATCTCTTGGGCGACATGCACTTCGCCGCCCGCCACAACGACGCCGTGGACGAGCGCTTCGGCGTGACCACCATGTGCAGCGAGACCGAAGGGCCGGACGTGCGCCGCAAGGTGAAGCAGGTCGTCACGTTCCCGTTCGAACGGCACGTGCTCGCGCCGGGCGTGGAGGTCATCCCGACGCCGGGACATCGGCCGGGCGCCGTGTCGTACCTGGTCGACCTGGGCGGGCGGCGGTGTCTCTTCGCCGGCGACTCCATCTACCACGACGGCGACCGCTGGATATGCCCCGTCGGCAAGAAGAGCCGCAAGACGATGGTGGCCACGTTGGATGTCCTGGCCGAGGTGGACTTCGACGTACTGCTCTCGAACACGGGGGCGACCAATCCCGTGTGCCATGTCCAGGTGGACGAGGCGGCGCGGCGGGCGTTGATCACGGACCTGCAGGCGGGCTTGATGGCCGGTGGGGGGTAGGCTCTGCACCGGTCCCGCCCCACCCCGGCGCGTCCGGAAGATTCAGCGCCGGGTTCTGGACCGCCTCGGCGAGACCGGGATTCCGGCCGACGACTTCCCGGTACTCCTTGAGCACCGGCGCATAGTCCGCCATCGTGACGGGAACGACGCCCCGTAGCAGGAGCGCTTGCCGCGCGCGCAGCGTGGCGGGGTCCTCCATCGCCGCGGTGACGCCGGACACGAGCGCGTTCGGGCCTACTCCCTTGCGCACCACGAAGGGCGGTGCGGGCGCGGCGCGGGTGCGGTCCAGCGGGGGCACGCCACGGAGGTGGCCGGGCGCGTCCCGGGCGAGGATATGCCACGTCACGGCGTCGATGCAGGCCATGTCCGCCGCCCCCTCGCGCACCGCGGCAAGGCTCGCGACGTGGGAACCGGTCACGACCACCGACGTCGGCTCGCACAGGGTCAACAGCGCGGACCATCCGGAACGCGAGGACAGCGCATTGACTGCGGCGACGCCCTCCCTGGCGCCGACGAGGTAGCTGTAGTAGCAACCCGCTTCGCAGTCGAGATCGAAGACCGGCGCGAGCACGGGTGTGATGGGTGCGTCGGAAAGGAACAGATCGAGGCCGCAAGCCTGGGATACGACCAAGTCCCCGGATCGCCATTGGGCGTCCGGCGGCGTGACGCGGTCCAATCCTCCGCCGAGGCCGGTGGCCCGCCAGAGCGCGTCGTTGGCCCACCGGACCGAAGGCAGGTCATACCATGGGAACGAGGCCGTCATGGGGGCAGCGTCCCCGATGGGGCCGACGTGGTCAATCCGCGCTATTGCGCGTCTTCCAGCCCCCGGTCGTGCGTCACCGCGCCAGCCACACGGCGAAACGCACATTCATCTCGTCGCGATTGTCGCTCCACCACTGCCAGTCATGGGGCAGGGCGCGTCGCATGTTCTCGGGATTGGTCGGCATGTGCGGGTGCATGTCCGCGCCGGTTTCCGCGTGGGTCGACACCAACGGCCGGGCGGACAGCCGCGTCGGACCGTAGGAGATATGCCGCGCCACGCCGGCCATGGACGACGGCCTCGAGGCGAAGGCAACAAATCGATGCGCCGCTTCCAGGTTGGGCGCGCCGGAGAGGATGGCGAGGTAGCCGGAGTCGAGTATCTGGCCGTCCCACACGATGACGAACGGTTGCTCCTCCAACACCTGGGCGTTGAAGATCCGTCCGTTGTAGGCGGTCGTCATGGCCACCTCCCCGTCCGCCAACATCTGTGGCGGCTGGGCGCCGGCCTCCCACCAGACGATTTCCTCCTTGATCGTGTCGAGCATGCGGAAGGCGCGGTCGATGCCCGCCTCGGTGTCGAGCACCGCGTAGACCTCCTCGACCGGCACGCCGTCGGCCATGAGCGCGAACTCGAGGTTCCCGAGCGGCGACCGCCGCATGCCACGACGTCCCGGAAACTGATCGAGATCGAAGAAGTCGCGCACGGTGGTGGGCGGCTCGCCGGACAACCGCTCCGCGTTGTACGCGTACACCGTGGAGTAGAAGAGCAGGTTGGCGCCGCACTCGGTGATCATGCCCGGCGGGTAGTCGTCCGCCGCCGGCTCGCCGTTGGCGCCCGGCGGCAGGCTCGCCGGGTCGAACACCTCGAACAGGCCTTCCTCGCAGCCGCGCACGCCGTCCGCCAGTTCCACGTCCACCACGTCCCAGTGCACGCTCCCGGCCTCCACCTGGGCACGCACCTGCGCCAGGCCGCCGTTGTAGTCCTCCAGCTTGATCTCGATGCCGGTTTCGGCGGTGAACGCCTTGTGGTAGCCCTCGACGGAGGCCTTCGCGTAGGAGCCGCCCCAAGAGACCACGGTGAGGGAGTCGGCGGTTGCGAGGACAGCCGGGATTGACAGGATCGTGACTAGGAGGAGCGGGAGGCGGTGTCGTTGCGTCAGGTTCAAGGCGTACTCTCCTTGCGGGGACGGGAGGGGGGTGGCGGACGGTTCGGTCCTGGTGGAGTCCATTGTACGTGGCGGCGACTTCCGGCGGCTATCCTGCGCTGACGAACTGTAGTCGGGTCGGTCTGGCGAGGTAGGGGCGATATCGGCCAAGGAGCCTCCCAGTCCGCAAAAGACCCGAGAGGTCGTACGTCGGATTAGACGTACGTCAACATCGACGTACGACCACGATGTCAAAAGCGATAACGGATCTCGAGACCGACGGTGCGCGGACGGTTGGTGTTGATGCGCACGTCGCCGATGATGCGGTTGAAGAACAGCACTGCCCGCTCGTCCGTGAGGTTGTTGGCGAACAGCGTCGCCTGCCAAGATGGACGACGAAGCCCCAGTCGAAGGTGTAGGAGGTCATACGGCTCCTGCTTGTCGGCCCCGGCGGCGCTGATGCCGGTGGACGTTCCGAAACCGTTGAACGAGTCGCCAACGTGTTGATAGCTGAGATTCGCGAAGCCGAGCTGGTCGTTTGACAGGGAGCGTTCGAAGTGCAGGCCAGTGCTGAAGGTCAGTTTGGGCACGCCGGGAATCCTGTCGCCGTCCCTGCCGTCGCCCGGCGGGAGTTGATCGTCCGTAAGCGTGCTGTCAACGTGGGATGCCGCGAGGAACAACTCGAGGCCCGGGGTGGGTATGGCGCGAAGCTCCGCTTCGGCGCCTTGGCTGCGAGCGCTGCCGGCATTGACCGTAAAGGTGTGTCCATCCGCACGGATCGAAGTCGTCTGGATGTCCTCCCAATCTATGTAGAAGATGGCGCCATTGAGCACCACGCGGTCTTCGGCCAACCCCAGCTTCATGCCAAGCTCGTAGTTCCAGAGCGCGTCGGAATCGAATTGCGTGGGGGCGGGCTGGCCGGTTTCGGGATCCGGGGGCACCCCCTCCCCCGTGGGGCCTCCCTCGCGAAAACCCCGGGATGCGAGGGCATAGAGCAGGGCGTGCCCGCCGACATCAAGGGACAGCCGGAACTTCGGGCTGACGCCGTCTTCCGAGGCGTCGGTGCGGGTGACGTCGACCACGCCGGGCGGCAGCCCCGCCAACAACCCCGCATTGAAGTTGCGGCCGTCCTGGTCGATCTTGAACCACCGTAACCCCGCGGTGGCCGTGAGACGGTCGGTGGCGCGCCAGTCGAACTCGCCGAACAACGCGAGATGACGTTTGTCCAGGAAGTTGTCGGAGTCAAAGACGTCTCCGCCAAGGGCGGGTGCCTGCGCATCTTGACGAAAGAACTCGTCGTCCTTCCGGTAGAAGGCGCCGACGAGCCAATCCAGCCGATTGTCGAATAGTCCCCTGTTCGAGCTGATCCTGAACTCTTGGACGACGGACTCGAACTCCGTCAAGTCGTCGAGAAACAAGGGCAAGCCACCGACGAGAGGAGAGATGTCGCGAAGATTCACCACCTCCCTGTCGAGAGATGCCACCGAACCCACCAAGGTGGCGCCGCCAAGGTCCCACTCCATGATCAGGTTGGCCAGCGTGAAGTCATCGCCCAAGGCCTCGTCGAAGTTTCGCGCCTGCAGCAGGTCGCCCAGTTCGGGATCGTACTGGGCCTTCCCCGGGACGTTGGTGTCCTGCGAGATGATCGAACCCATGATCGACAACTTATCGCTCGGTGCGTAGGTGCCGAGCACGCGGAAGCCCTCGGTGTCGGTCTGGTTGACGTCCTTCTTGTCCAATGTCACGTTGTCGACAAACCCGGATTCGTCTACCTGATAACCGAGTAGTCGAAGTCCCAGTCCGTTCTCCACCAGAGGCACGTTGGCACCCACGACGGCCTCGTAGTCCCTGCCTCCCTTGTGCGTGGCGGACCCGCTCGCCTGTATCCATGCATCGAACTCGTTGAGATCTGGCTTGGCCGTTACGAGACGGAGCGTGCCTCCGATTGAGCCCTCTCCGAACAGCGTGCCTTGCGGGCCGCGAAGCACCTCGACCCGCTCGATGTCGTAGAGCCGGAGGTCCGGATTGAAACGCCGGCTGCCAACCGGCATGTCGTCCACGTAGAGCCCGATCACCGAACCTTCATCGCGGGTGACCACCCCCGTGGACACCCCTCGGAGGACGATCTTGTTTTCCGGGCTGTTGTTGCCGACGAAGGACAGACTGGGCACGGCAATCGCGAAGTCCTGAAATGTCCGGGCACCCATCCGGTCCAAGCGCTGGCCGGAAAGGGCCGACACGGATACCGGAGACTCTTGCAGCCCTTCTTCCCGGCGACGGGCCGTTACCAGAACTTCTTCGATCACGAAGGAAACCGTCTCCTCCTCCGCAACAACCTCTGCATGTGCGGCGGTACCCAGCAGCATCGATGTCGCCAGAGCGCAAAAGGTCAGCGGCAAGAGACGGACAACCGATAGGCGGTTCATTGTTTTCATGCTCCCCCGCGATTCGTCGGCCATGTGGGCCGTGGCGTCACACTAGGGAACGTCTGAACAAGCCCGTCCATGGGCTTGTTCAGGTCGCAAGGCAAAGCGCGGTTTCGCCTTGCTCCGCAAATTCAATGGCTTACGCCATCGAATTTGGCGGCACATCCCTGTGCCGCGCTAGGGAAGGCCTTAATCAGACCTTCCCTAGTGACCCCTCGCGTACCCTGTACACACCCGAAACGGGTAGGACGCTCCGTCGATCTTGGGTAGGCGCGGCCCCGGCTTGCCGGGCGTGCGCTGGAAGGCCACCTACCCGCCACCGCCCACCCCCCTACCCACCCAAGGTGTTCCCCGCCGCGCACCCCGTGGCCAATCTCCGCCCATGGCCACGAGAATTGGCGTGGACGTCGGCGGCACGAACACGGACGCGGTGGTGGTCGTGGACGGGCGTGTCGTGGCGGCGCACAAGACGCCGACCACCGCCGACGTCACGCGGGGCGTCGTGGACGCCATCGGCGCGGTGCTCGCGGCCAGCGGTCGGGAGGTGGACGAGGTCGAGGCCGTGATGATCGGCACGACGCACTTCACCAACGCGGTGCTGGAGCGCAAGGGGTTGTTGCCGGTGGGGGTGGTGCGGGTGGCGCTGCCGTCCACTGCGGCCATCCCGCCGCTCACGGACTGGCCCGAAGACCTGTCCGCGCTGGTGGGTGGCGGGAGTTGGCTCGTGCGCGGGGGTTACCAGTACACGGGCGAAGTGGCCGACGCCCTTGACGAGGACGGCTTGGTCCGCGCATTGCGCGAGATGGACGCCCGCGGCATTCGCTCGGTGGCGCTGACCGGCCTCTTTTCCCCGGTGAATGGGGCGATGGAGGCGCGGGCTGCGGAGATCGTGCACAACGAACACCCGGACGCGCACCTGACCCTGTCCTCCACCATCGGGCGCCTCGGCCTGCTCGAACGCGAGAACGCCGCGATCCTGAACGCTAGCCTGGTCGATCTGTCGCGGCGGGTGGTGGATGCCTTCCGCGCCGCACTGTCGGCCCTGCGCATCGAGGCGCCGCTCTTCATCAGCCAGAACGACGGCACGCTGATGAACGACGGCTTCGTGGCCCGCTACCCGGTGCTGACGTTCGCGTCCGGCCCCACGAACAGCATGCGCGGCGCCGGTTTTCTCTCCGGGCTGGACGACGCGTTGGTGGTCGATGTCGGGGGCACCACCACGGACATCGGCGTGCTGACCCGAGGGTTCCCGCGCGAGTCCTTCATCGAGAGCGATATCGGCGGCGTGCGCACGAACTTCCGCATGCCGGACCTGCTCGTGCGCGCCCTCGGTGGCGGATCGCGGGTGGCGGAGCGCGATGGGGAAGTGCACGTCGGTCCCGAGTCGGTGGGCTACCGGCTGACGAGCGAGGCAGTCGTGTTCGGCGGCACGACGGTGACGGCCACGGACGTCGCCGTGGCGGCCGGATTGGCGGACATCGGGGATCGGTCACGGGCGCGGCGGCTCCCAGGGGACACCGTGAGGCGCGGCGTCGAGCGTGTCCAGGGCATCGTGGAAGAGGGCGTGGACCGCATGAAGACGAGCGCGGAACCGCTGCCGTTGGTGCTCGTGGGCGGTGGGGCGGCCCTCGTCGAGCGAGACATCCCGGGTGTATCGGAAGTCGTCGTGCCGGAACACGCCGGCGTCGCGAACGCCGTTGGAGCGACCATCGCCAAGATCAGCGGCGAGACCGACCGCGTCTTCTCCTACGAGAAGACGGAGCGTGCCGAGGCCATCGAGACGGCGACGCGGGAGGCGGCGGAGCGCGCGGTCGCCGCGGGGGCCGTCGCCGAGAGCATCGAGACCCTAGAGGTGGAGGAACTGCCCGTGGCCTACGTGCCGGGAGGATCGGTGCGCGTGCGCGTCAAGGTGGCTGGGGACATGGCGGGCGCGACGGCGGGAATCTCGCCATGAAGCTCGAACGCGGCGACCTCCTGCACTTGGCCACCGGCGCGGCCTTTCTCGGGGCCGGCGGAGGCGGCGACCCCTATCTCGGACGCCTCCTCGCGCGCGCGGCCATCGATGCGTTTGGCGCGCCAGAGTTGTGTCCGGCCGAAACAGTCCCCGACGGTGCCCGGGTGCTGACGATCGCCATGCTTGGCGCCCCGACGATCATGTTGGAGAAGGCCGTCGCAGGCGATGAGGTGGACATGGCGATCCGTCGCCTGGAAGCCCACCTTGGCGAGACCGCGGACTACCTAATGCCGCTCGAAATCGGCGGCATCAACTCGCTGGTTCCCGTCATGGCGGCGGCGCGCTTGGGCCTGCCCCTGATCGATGCGGACGGCATGGGCCGTGCGTTCCCGGAACTCCAGATGACCACGTTCAACGCGCACGGTGTCTCCACGACGCCCTTGGCCCTCACCGATGACCACGGCACCTGGCTGCTGCTCGAAGCCCCCGACGCCGGCTCGGCGGAGGGGATGATCCGCACGGTTTCGGTCGCGCTCGGCTGCAGCGCGGTGCTGTGCAGTTATCCCATGACCGGTCGCCAAGCCAAGGATTGCTCCGTTCACGGAACGCTGTCCGTCGCCCGGGACGTGGGGCGGGCCATCCACTCGGGTACCCGCTCGGCGGATCCCGTAGGCGCGCTGATCGAACACATGCGCACGACGCCCCACTATGCCGAGTGCAGACTGCTGTTCGATGGCCGCGTGGTCGATGTCCGCCGGGAAGTGGAGGGCGGTTTTTCCGTCGGCCACCTGCGTCTGGCGCACGTGGAGAACCGCGACCGGCACATGGAGATCGTGGTCCAGAACGAGTTCCTCCTGGCGCGGGAGGGCGGCCGGCTGCGCGCCGTCGTGCCGGACTTGGTATGCCTCGTGGAGCGCGAAACCGCCCAGCCCGTGCCTGCCGATTCGGTGCGTTATGGCCAGCGGCTGAAGGTCCTCGGCGTGAGCGCGCCGCCCGTGATGCGCTCGCCGGAGTCGCTTTCCATCTTCGGGCCGCAGGCGTTTGGGTTGGAGGAAGCGTTCGTGCCGCTTGAATCGCTGGCGGACGCGTAGGTTCACCGAGTAGGGAGGAGGCACTTCGATGAAGACCGTCATTCACATCGTCACGCCGATCGTGACGCGGGGGATTCGGACCCTCGGCGACGTGGAGCCCTATGCGCGGGACGATCTGGAGTTCCGCCACAGCCTCATCGATAGTGGACCGGCCTCCATCGAGTCCGGCTTCGACGAGGCGATGAGCCTGCCCGGCACCATCGAGGCGGTGCTGGACGCCGAACGCGCCGGGGCGTCGGCGATCATCATCGACTGCATGGGGGATCCGGGTCTCGCCGCCTGCCGGGAGCTGGCCACCGTGCCCGTGATCGGCCCGTGCCAGACCGCGATGCACGTCGCCGCGATGCTCGGGCACACCTTCAGCTTCATCACGGTGCTCGACCGTCTGCGTCCCATGATCGCGGACTTGGTGGCGAAGTACGGCCTGACGGCGAGCTACGCTTCCTTTGAGGCCGTCGACATCCCCGTGCTCGACATCGGCAAGGACGAGTCCCGGCTCCACGAAGCGTTGGTCGCGAAGGGCGTGAAGGCGGTCCGCGAAGACCATGCCGGTGCCCTCGTGCTCGGCTGTACGGGATTTCTCGGTTGCGCGGACGCGATGTCGCACGCGCTCGCGGAGGCGGGGCTCGAGGTGCCCGTCATCGATCCCATCCCGCTCGCGGTACACGTGGCGGATGGTCTGGTCAGGACCGGCCTCAGCCACAGCAAACAGACCTACCCCAACCCGCGCGCCAAGCCGATGAAGGGATATAGCTTGCGCTTGGTGGGCCAAGCGGGAGCCGCCGGCTGACTCTCCGGCGCCGCAGTGGGCGCGCGCTGCTACGCTATGGCGTGGCATGAGCGTCCAACACGGTAGCCCCGGCTTTCTCGCCCGCTCCAAGCTCGAGCCCGGCGCGGGCACTTCCGATCGCGTGGAGCGCCGGCTGGAAGCCGACGGTCTCGACGGCCTGCGGGCGGCACGGCTCACCGTCGTGCATGCGCCCGCAGGCTACGGCAAGACTACGCTACTCGCGCAGTGGCTTCGGCTGCTACGCAACGGCGGGCGTCGGGTCGCGTGGCTCTCGCTCGATGAGTTCGACCGCGCGGTGGATCAGTTCGTCGGGAGCCTCCTCGAGGCGTGCGCGGAGGCGGGCTTCTTTCGCCGTAGGCAATGGATTGAGGCGGAGGATCCCGATTCCGCCCGCCGTCTCCTCCTCGCAACGCTATCGGGCTGTGAAGGCGAGCACGTCCTCGTGTTCGATGATCTGCACCGGGCGGCAAGTGGCGAGGTCGTGCGGTGCGTGAACCAACTCGTGGAGGACCTGCCGCAGGCATTCCGTATCGTGGTGGGCACCCGGGTGTTGCCGGCGGATTTGGTCACTGCGGATCTCAGGCTACACGACCGGTTGTTCGAGGTGTCGGACGGCCACCTTCGGTTCTCGGAGGACGATGTGGTCGCGTACTTCGGATCGCGCATCGCCGGGCGGGACCGGCGCACGCTGGTCGAGCGGGTGGTGGCCCGCACGGAGGGATGGCCGGCGGCACTGCAGATGGTGCGGCGGCGGCTCGACGACGGCGACGATCTGGACGCGACCCTGCGGGAACTCTCGGGCCGTAGTGCGGACCTCGCGCACTACTTCCTTGAGCAGGTGTTCAGTGGGCTGGACGAGGATCAGCAACAGTTCCTACAGCGCACGTCGATCTTGGAGCGCGTCAACGGCGATCTCGGTAGTTGCCTGTACGGCAAGCCGCACGGCTGGCAGGTGTTGGAGGAACTCGAGCGCCGGGACCTATTCGTCCACGCAATCGATGACGCGCGGGAGTGGTTCCGTTACCACGGACTCTTCCGTGAGTTCCTGCTCGAACGCCTCCGGCGCGACGGCGCGAGCCTCGACCACCTCCATGCCCGTGCGGCGTCCTGGCTTCACGAACATGGCCACGTGCTCCCCGCCCTACAACACGCGCAACGAAGCGGTCGGGCCATCCTGGTGGCGACCATCCTCGAGTCCGTCGGCGGCTGGCAGTTCGCGGTGCAGGGGAACGTGGGGCTGGTCGAACGCGCGCTCGAATGCGTGGACGAGGCCGCGGCGAATCGTTTCCCACGGGTCCGCCTCGCGTCGATCTTCCTCGCGGCCCGGCGTGGTCATCTAGATCAGGCCTTGGCCGAGATGGAGGCACTACGCCGGGAGGCGCCGGCCACGGACGCCGAGTTGCGCGCCGAGATGGAGATCATGTCGGGGCTGCTCGCGCGCTATGGCGACGAGATCGACGAGCGGCAGCTCCGGATGCTCGAGAGCCTCAGCCAGGAGTTCCCGGTACATCATCACGCGATGCATGCCGTGCGCTGCAATCTGTTGTGCGCGTTCTACGTCAGCACCGGCCGGTACGACGCCTGCTTCCCGAGCGGCGACCAGGCGATCACGCATTTCCGGGCGTTCGGCTCGGTGTTCGGCGAGGTCTTCATCTACTTCCACCAGGGCTACGCGTGCGTCCAGCAGGCACGGTTGCGGGATGCGGAAGCGCTTTTCCTGGCCGGGTACGACATGGCGCTGGAGCGCTTCGGCGCCGCGAGCGACCTCGTGGCGATAGGCGGCGTGTTCCTCGCGCTGATCCACCATGAACGCAATCAGATGGCGCGCGCGCAGAAGTTCCTCGATGCCTCCCTCGAACACGTCGAGCGCTTCGACGGCTGGCTGGAGGTCTACTCCGCGGCCTACGGCATCGCGCTCTCCATGGCCGAGCAGAACGGCGACGACTGGTTGTTCGACGAGATGGCGGGGCGGGCGTCCGCGACGGCGCGGGCGCGGCGCTTGCCCCGGCTCGCGCAGTGCGTGTCGATCAGGCGCGAAGCGCGGAGCTTGGAAACCTTGGAAGCCAACGCCGCCGCCGCGCAGTGCGAAGAGTGGTCGGGGGCGTTGGAGGATTGTCGCCATCCGATGGTGCGGCACGAGCTGACGCTGGCGGTGGGCCGGGGCTGGATTCGCGCCGGCGCCTGCGAGCGGGCCACGGCACTGTTGCGGACCGAGGCCGACGCGGCGCACGAGGCGGGGCGGACGCGGACCTGGCTCAGTGCCTCCATCTTGTTGGCCGGAGCGCTTTGGCGCCTCGGCCGGCAGCCCGAGGCGGTCGGCGCATTCGAGTCTGCGGTGTCGGCCTGTCTATTCGAGGGGATCAAGCAGCCGTTCGTGGAGGAAGGTGCGGTACTGCCGGAGGTGATGCCCGACCTGATCGAGGAGGCGGGCGCAAGGCGCACCAACCGGCTGCGCGATGCCTATCTGGCGGAACTGCGCGTGGAGCTGTCCCAAGGTGGCCACCGCAGGCCATCGGCCGGCGAAGGGATGCTCAGTCGCCGCGAGAAGCAGGTGCTCGGGCTACTGGTCGAGGGCCTGACCTACGGCGAAATGGCGGCGGAACTCGAGCTCTCGGTCAACACGGTGAAGTTCCACCTCAAGAACCTCTACGGAAAGCTCGGTGTGCAGAACCGGCGCGCGGCCATCCACGCCGCCGCCAAGACCCGTCTGCTCTGACGCGCTCTTCGCCGGCCGCCACCGACCGCGAGCCGGTACACGGCATGGCGCACCTACCCTACCGCCCGCCGACACCTACCCGCTTCGTGTGTTCACCGCCCCCATGCCGCTGGCTATGTTCGGGCAGAGGGCGGGACACCGCGACTGGTGGAGGTGGCAGGATGGACCGACATCGCATCGTGCAACGGGCCGCATCCGGTGGGCTCTTGGCCTGCGCGCTCATCGGTGCGTCCGCGGCAGCTGCGGAGGCAACCCCAACCTCCGTGGACTCGGTCATCGACGAGATCGTCGTCACCGCGTTGAAGCGCGAGCAGCCCCTCGTCGACGTCGGCGTCTCGGTCACCGCGTTCACCGGGGCGGACCTCGATGAACTGGGCTTGGCGGAACCCGTCGACCTCGCGGCCCAGACCCCGAATCTCAACGCCAACATCGTGTTCGGCAACAGCATCCCGAACATCAGCGTTCGCGGCATCGGCCTCAACGACTACGCCGTCAACAACAACCCCGCCGTGGGCGTGTACGCGGACGAGGTGTATCTCGTTTCTCCCGCCATGCTCTCCTTCCAGTTGTTCGACCTGGAACGGGTGGAGGTGCTGAAGGGTCCGCAAGGAACCCTCTACGGCCGCAACACCACCGCGGGTGCGATCAACTTCGTCAGCCGGCGCCCGGGCGACGAGATGGAGGGCTACCTGGACTTGGGCTACGGCAACCTCGACCACACGCAACTCGGCGGGGCGCTCGGCGGACCGATCGCCGATGGCGTCTCGGCGCGGCTGGCATTCCGGTCGGACCAACGGGGGCGCGGCCACCAGCGCAACCGGGCCACCGGCAAGAACGTCGGGGAAGTGGACCGCATCTCCTGGCGTGGGATGATTCGCCTGCAACCCTCGGACAGCGTCGACATTCTGGGGGAGTGGCACTCCGGGCGCGACCAATCGGACACGCTGTTGTTGAAGGTGGACAACATCTTCACGCCCGACGACGACGCGTACTTCCCGGGCGATCCGTTCAGTTCCGCAGGTCGCCCGGACACCTTCATGGACGTCGAGAGCGATGGCGGCGTGCTGACCGTGCGCTGGAGTCCGAACGCCGCCCTCACCTTCACCTCCATCACGGCGGCGGAAGAGTTCTCGCGCCGCCACGTCGAGGATCGGGACGGCACGTCGCTCAGCCACTTGGACGGCCGTTTCGCGAACGAGATCGAGCAGTTCTCGCAGGAGCTGCGGCTGACGTGGGAAGGGGCCGGCGTCGTATGGATCGCGGGGGCGATCTTCGCGAACGACGAGGTGGAGACGCGCGACGAGTTCGAGACCGACGACTTCTTCGCCGCCGGCATCTTTCCGTTCCGGGCGGTGGGCAACGAGTACCGGCAGGAGACCGACTCGAAGGCCGCGTTCGTGAACGTGGAGTGGCAATCCACCCCGAGTTGGCGGCTCACTGGCGGCCTACGCTACACCGACGAGGACAAGGATTTCTCCAACGCCTATACCTTCATCTACGTGGATGCGTTGCCTTCCGCGGGAGGCTTCGAGATCGGCATCTTCCCGCCCGTCGAACAGGAGTATGCGGAAAGCGACGTGTCCGGGAGGATCGGGCTCGACTACACGGGCTTGGAGAACGCCCTCGTTTACTTCAGCGTCGCCAAAGGCTTCAAGTCCGGCAACTTCCAAGGGCAACTCACGTTCATCCCTTCCGACCTCGAGCCCTTCGACGCGGAGGAGGTCCTCTCCTACGAACTCGGGTTCAAGGGACGACTCGCCGACAACGCGCTACTGCTCACGGCGTCGGTGTTCTTGTACGACTACCGGGATCTACAGATCTACGGGTCCATCTACACCGAGCCCATCGATCCGCTCTTCGGCATTGACAACGTAGGGGACGCGGAGGTCCGTGGCGCGGAACTGGAACTCTCTTGGCAGTTGAACGCGGAATTGGGACTCCATCTCGGGCTCGGGCTGCTCGATACCGAAGTCACCAAGTCCGTGCTGTCCCCGGTCGCTTCCGGGAGCCGGCTACCGAACGCACCCGAAACAAACTTCAACGTCCGCCTCGACTACGCGCGGCAGCTCACGCCCGGCCTCGCCTTCGAACTCCTGGCCCACACCAGCTATAAGGACGAGGTGGCCTACGATATCGTCCGCGCGCCCCGGGAGACCATCGAGGACGGCTACTGGCTCGCCAACCTGCGCCTCGCGTTGCGGCCGTCCGGCGGGCGTAAGGGCTGGGAAGTCGCGCTGTGGGGCCGGAACCTGTTCGACGAGGAGTATCGCGCGCAGGTGCTGACCTCCACCGTCGGATGGGGTGAGACCTGGGGGATGCCCCGCACCTATGGCGTGAACCTCTCCTATCGTTGGTAGTCCCGTCGCCCCCTGGTTCTCCCCTCGGGACTGCGGGCGTTCCGCGCTCGGAAGTCGTGCGCCGGACGTCCGTGGTCCCGTTTTTCGAGCCGTCCAGAAATCCAGCGTGGTTGCCGCCACCTGCTACGCCTGCACAACCCACCCGCGGAAGGTGTTCTTGCAGAACGCCCCTATTGCCAGCGTCCAGCGGGGAGCGTGCGTGGGGCGATCTAACCCGCGAGCTCGGTCCGTCAGCTTCACCCCACGTACGTCGCCACCCACCAGACGTTGCCGAACGCCCGAAACCCGCAGCCGCGCTCACCGTACGGTTTGTCCTCCGGCGGCGTGATCGACTCGGCGCTCGCGTCCATGGCGCGGCGGTACACGGCATCGACGTCCTCGACGTAAACGTAAACGGATGCCCAGGTGGGCTCGTGTCCGGGGGGCAGTTCGCCCGCCTCGACCACCAACGCGCTGTCCCCGAGCGCCATCTCGACGTGCGCGCCGCGCCGGCCCGGCATCTCGTGCCGCTCGACCTCGTGCGCGCCGAACACGGTGGCGAGAAACTCGGGCAGTTCGTAGGCGCCGTACAGGTAGGGGCGCACGGTGCCGAAACCGTGCCGGACGTGGCGCTCTGGCATGTCTCTTCTCCTCTCTTGCCGCCCTAGATCGCCTTGCGGCGCGGCTCCCCGGTATCCTGCCGAGGCGAGCTGCGGCATGGTACTCGAAGGACCGACGGGCGCACGCTTGATAGTCTTCCACCGAACTTCAATCCGACGGCGCGCAGCGTCAGCGAGGTCACGCGAATGACAGCCAATGCCGACGAGGCCACCGCCGAAACGGCGGTAGCAGCCCTTTCCGCAGCGAGCGGTCGCTGGGACGTCGAAATCCAATCCTCCTACGGCAACCTCCCGGCCGTCTTCCACGTCACCGAGGCCGGCGGCTCGATCACCGGGACGGTGGCGGGCAGCATGTTCGAGACGATGCCCATCGAGGAGGGCTTGATCGACGGAAATCGGGCGGAGTGGAAGGTGAGCGCGACCCAGCCGATGCCCATGACACTGGAGTTCGCGGTGACGTTCGACGGCGACTCGGTGAGCGGTACGGCGCAATTCGGGGAGTACGGCGAGGGTGCGGTCTCCGGGTCGCGGGGTTCCCGCGACGATGCCGCCGAGGAGAGCCCAGCCGCGACTGCGGCGACAATCCCCGTCGAGACGAGACGCACCGCAACGGTGCCGCCCCACGAGATCAGCCCGCAACTCCGCCCCGTGGTCGAGGAGCTGGGCCTGGTCGAGAACTGCCGCGAGCTAGCGGAAGAGGGCTGGACGATCGTCGAGAATGCCGCCGACCCGGCGTTCGTGGCGCGGCTGCGCCAGACCATCCTCGCGACGGCGGAGATCGACGACGCCGGCAATGGCAACGTCTATAGCGCGCTCGCGAAGGACCCGGTGTACGCCGAAGCGACCCTGAACCCGAAGGTGATGGCCCTGGCCGAGTTTTCCGTCGGCCGGGGATTCCTGCTCGGCAGCCTGATCGCCACCGTCCGCGCGAAGGGCAACCCGGCGCTGGCCGTGCACTGCGACCAGGACATGTTCCCGGCACCCCTTCCCGAGCACAACATGATGCTGACGGCGTGCTGGGCCTGCGACGATTTCACGAAGGAGGGCGGCGCCACGCTCGTGGTCCCCGGCACCGGGGCCCTGCTGCGCCACCCGACCGACGAGGAATCCGCGGCGGCCGTCGAGCGGGCGGTCGCGATGGAGTGCCCGGCGGGCTCCGTCGCCCTCTGGGACGGCCGCGTCTGGCACGGCAACTGGCCGCGCAACATCGACGGACAACGCGTCGTCCTCCACGCCTCCTATTACCGCGTCCTGCTGCGCCAGGGCGACAACTACTCGGACATCGCGGACGAACTCATCGAGCGCTACGGCACGCCCATGTCGCAGCTCCTGGGCGAGGAGGACTACTTCTACAAGAAGGACTTCGACTATGTGGGCGACTACGCGAAGTTCGTGCGGACTTTGAACAACGCGAAGAGTTGAGTCACAAGTGCCCTCAACTCCATTACGATAGCCAGACTCCCATATCGTTACCGCACTCGAATCGAAAGGTGATCCCATGGCACGAACGCGTCTCAAGAACCTCAGCCGCCGTGATTTCGGCAAGCTCTCGATGGTGGCGCTCGGTGGCGCGCTGGCGGGCGTTTCCCGGGCGGGCCCTAGCGATGCGTCGTCGTCGGCCCAGATTCACGGCGAAGTAGCCCCCGGCTTCGAGCCGGTACGAGACGCCTTCGCCGCCAACTTCGAGCAGCATGGCGACGTCGGCGCGGCGTTCAGCCTCTATCACCGGGGCGTGAAGGTGGTCGATCTCTGGGGCGGCGTGGCGGACGTGGAGACCGGCCGGCCCTGGGCGGAGGACAGCGTCATCCTGGTGTTCTCGAGCACGAAGGGGGCCACCGCGATCTGTGCGCACCTGCTGGCCCAGCGGGGCGAGCTGGATCTCGATGCCCCGGTGGCCGAGTACTGGCCCGAGTTCGCCGCGGCCGGCAAGCAGGACATCCCGGTGCGCTGGCTGCTGTCCCACCAGGTCGGCCTCCCGGTCTTCGACAATCCGATGACGGTGGAGGATTGGCTGGCGTGGGATCCGCCCGTCCAGGCACTCGCGGCCCAGAAGCCGGTGTGGGAAGCGGGAACCGTGCATGGCTACCACGCGGGCACCTACGGCTGGCTCGTCGGCGAGGTGATCCGCAGGGTCAGCGGCAAGAGCGTGGGCACGTTCTTTGCCGACGAGGTCGCGGCCCCCCTCGGCCTCGACTTCTGGATCGGCCTGCCCGAGAGCGAGGAGCACCGGGTGGTGCCGATGATCGGGATCGACCTACAGGACGGCGAGATCGACGAGCAGGCGCAGACGGAGAGGAGGCGCGCGCTCCTCGAAGCCGCCAGGGAGCCGGATTCGCTCCTCAACCGACCATCGACCACGGAGCCGCTGGACATGAACACCCGGGCGTTCCGCGCCGCCGAGATCCCCGCCGGGAACGGCGTCACGGACGCGCGCTCGCTGGCGCGCATGTACGCGTCCCTGATCGGCGACGGCGTCGACGGCGTGCGGCTGCTCAACGACGAGACCGTCGCGCGGGCGTCCGCCGAGGCGTCCGATGGCCGCGACGAGGTGATGCGGATCCGGACACGCTTCGGGCTCGGCTTCTCGCTCGACATGGACGGCAGCCTCGGCCAGGAGGGCGCGTTCGGGCACGGGGGCGCGGGCGGCTCGCTCGGATTCGCGGACCCGAAGGCCGAGATCGCATTCGGCTACGTGATGAACAAGATGCAGCTCGTGGCGACCGACGACCCCCGCACGCTCAACTTGATCGCGGCCGCGCACGAGTCGCTAAAGGCATAACGACGTCGTCGATGAGGTGGGCCGGCTAAAGCACGGCCCGCCTCACGGACAGGGCGACTGCTCCGCGTAGAACGCCGCGAGGTCCTCCACGTCCTGGTCCGTCAGGTTCGCAACGAACGGCTGCATCGTCACGTCGACGCGCTCCCCGTCCCGGAAAGCGCGGATCTGGTTCACCAGATAGAGCCGCTGCTGGCCGGCGAGGCTTGGCCACAGGGGATTGATCGAAATCCCCTTCGGCCCGTGACACGCGGCGCACAGCGCGGCCTTGGCACGGCCGGCGTCCGCGTCGCCGACCCCCTGGGCGAGGGCGGCGTGGGCGGCGAGCACCGCCGTGGCCAGGCCGATCCATCGAATGATCCTCATGCACATCTCCGTCATCCTCCGGCAGGTGCCGCCTGCGGGGCGGCGAGGGACTTGATGGGCCGCGTCTCCCGCGCCCCGGCCCGGACGAAATCGACCAACAGCAGCACGAGGCCCGCCGTCATCAGCACGCCGAACGCGAGCCGCCACCACATCGCCTGTATGAACCACGGCTGCGTCTGTCCGGCGAAGTAGGCCTCCCAGGTGGATCCGCCCACGGCCCGCTCGACGAAGGATTGTTCGTAGCCCGCGATCAGGAGCGCGATGGTCATGCCCACCATGCCGATGTGCAGGAGCGCCAGCGCCCACTTCCAGCGCCAGGCGCCGTCCATGCCGGCGGACATCCACACGTTGCCGCGCAGGCGCTGGACGACGAGATAGAGGACCGCCACCACGATGGTGGTGTAGGCCCCGAAGAACGCGAGGTGCCCGTGGGACGAGGACCACTGCGTCCCGTGCGTGTACAGGTTGATCTGCGGCAGGGTCTGCATGAACCCCCATACCCCGGCCCCCAGGAAGTTGCCGAACGCGTGCGCAATCAGCCAGGCGAGCGCCGGATGGTTGTTGGACCGGAAGTTGTGCCGCCCGGCGTCGTACACCGCGTGTACGACCATCGCCACCAGCGGCACCGGTTCGAGCGCGGAGAAGAAGCCGCCGATGCCGAGCCAGTACTCCGGCGTCCCGATCCAGAAGTAGTGGTGGCCGAGCCCGAGGATCCCGGAGCCGAACATCAGCGCCACCTCTATGTAGAGCCACGTCGTGACGATGCGGCGCCGCGCGCCCAGGGTCTTGATGAGTCCCCAGGCCATGATGCAGCCGACGAGCACCTCCCAGGTCGCCTCCACCCACAGGTGGATCACCCACCACCACCAGTACTGGTCCATCGGCAGGTTCGTCGTGTAGAACATCCCCGCGAGATACAGCCCGGCCAGCGCGATGAGGTCGAGCACCAGCACGCCCGAGATGCCGCTCCAGCGCCCGGCCACGAACGTGCCGGCGACGTTGTAGAAGATCGCCACCATGCACAGGACGATGCCGATGTCCGCCCAGCGCGGTGCCTCGATGTACTCCCGGCCCTCGTTGATGAGCCACAGCGTCCACGGCTCGCCCGGGCCGCTCTGCACCACTAGGTAGACGACGACCACCACCGTCACCGCGACGGTCAGCACCCAGAACGTCGCCTCGGCGATGCGTGGGCCGATGAGCGCCACGCCGGATTCGTCCTCCACCAGCCAGAAGATGGACCCGATGAAGCCGTACAGCATCCACACCACCATGGCGTTGATGTGGACCATCCGGTTCACGTTGAAGTCGAGCACGCCGAACAGGAAATCCGGCCAGAGGAACTGCGCGGCGGCCAGCAGGCCGAACAGCATCTGGGCGAGGAACAGCACCATCGCCACGATGAAGTACTTCACCGCCAGCCGTTGGGCGAAGGTGAGTTCGTGGTAGTGGAGGGCCCCGAGGGTCATGACGCGTCTCCTCGCAGGTCACCCTGCGGCAGCGGCGTGAAGCCCGCCGGGAAGCCGTTGGTGTCGATGGCGGACATCCACTTGAGGTAGGCGATCACGGCGCGCACCTCGGCGTCGGTCAGCTCCTGGTTCGGCATGCGCCGCCCGGTGCCGAACGTGCGCGCGTTGGTTACCGGATCCTTGAGGAACATCGTCATCAGGAGTTCGCGGGCTTGCTCGTTGCCCCAGCCCGGGTCGAGCCAGGCCTTCGTGAGATCGGGCGCGTAGTAGGCGCCGTTGCCGAGGATGGTGTGGCAGTTCATGCAGTTGCGCGCCTGCACGGTGAGCTTGCCGTGGTCCACCAGCGCCCGCGCCGCGTCCTCGTCGAGTTCCTCGCCGAACAGGGGCGCCTTCGGTCCGATCACCGGCACCAGGTAGTTGCGTTCATCGTCGAACACGTACCCGATGCGGTGGTTGATGACCGAATAGGCGGGTACCCGGCCGGCCTCCGCGCCGGCGGCGATGACCGTGAGCGTGTGGAAGGTCAGCATCACCAGGACCACGGCCATGAAGGCCGTGACGAAGATCGCGCACTTGCGCCAGAAGGACTCGCTTGCCCACCATTCGGTGCCGGGTTGCTCCGCCATGGTACCTCTCCTATTCCGCGGCTCGTCGAGCCTCCCGCGGCCCGGTGTGTTCGCGCTCCACCCCCTCCTCGCCATGCACCGCCAGCGACAGCCGCCAGATGAATCGGGGCGCGACGAAGTACCCGATCAGCAGCAGCGCGATCAGGCCGAGCCACCAGCCCTCGAGGCCGAGCAGCGGCACCAGCGCCAACGCGCAGGCGACCAGGGCCGCGTAGGAGACGAGGGAGATGTACGCGAAACGCCGGGACCGGGTCAGCCCCGCCAGGGCGTGAAAGATGGCGTATCCGGCCCCGAAGAGCACCATCGCGCCGCCCACCAGCGCCGCGCCGGCGATCCCGTGAATCCTGCTTGGATCGACCATCTCGAGAGCCAGATTAGCAGCAGTGGCGGCGCGTTGGAATCACGGCGAAGGTGCCCGTGCGCGCTCACGCTCCGATCAATCCATGACGATGACGATGGGCAGCGGCAAGCTGATCTCCAGGAAGCCGAGCAGGAAGATGGTGAGCAGGGCCAGCATTCAAGAAGTCCCCGCGACACGCCTACGACCAGCCGGTGGTTCACACTCACAACGTAATCCGGATCCCACCGCGGTCGCCCGCCTCTCGGACATCCCCCGGGAAGGACGCATCCGAGCCATCGCGTACGCCCGCCACGACCAGCTCCCTATGGAACGCAGCGACCCTGCGCATCCCAAATGGGGGCGAAGCGGGTCTTGCCGCCTTCGCAGGGGTTGAAGGCGTTCCCTTCGAGGTCCCCCCGGTGAACGCGATGCAGCACATCCCCCGCCGCGCAACGTCACCAAATGCACCGGGCCTGCGGGTCCCCGCGCGCAGGTGCGTGGTCAGGCCCGTACGCATCCGTCAACTCCTTCCGCCGGTCGTTCCGACGCCCTGCACTTCCCGCGCCTCCCCGGTCTCCTGGTCGAACACCCGCCGCGCTTCGTGGGTCATGTCCACGCCGGTCACCCGAACGAACTTGGCCCCCGCAGTGTAGTCGATGGAATGGATCTCGCGAACGTCGAACAGCCCGGCCTGTCCGGCCGCTAGGCGGAAGGTCCGCACGGGCTGGAGGCGTCCAGCGTCGTCCCCCGTGGCCCAGACCGTCATGTCAGTGTGCCCGGCCGCCTGGCCATACACCGCCCACGACGCCCCGTGGTCGTGGGGTGGCGACGTGCGCGGCTCCGTCATGTTGTATGCCAGCACGCAGAAGCGGAGTTCCGGATCCTCGTGTATCTGTTCCATGCCGCCGTCGTTGCCCGGCCCGACGTACCTCGCGCAGAAGTCCCTGTCGCCCAGGAGCGCCTCGAGTTTCTGCCGGACGCGCTCCCGGCCGGCTCGGTCGTCGCCTTCCCGGAGGATCGCGCGCACGTCGTGGCAGAACTGGGCGAGGGAATAGCCCATGCAACCTCTCCTGTGGTGTTTGGAGAGACTATGGCCCGGTTGTCCGTTTCCGCAACCGTCAGGAGATACCGGCAGGAACAGGAAGGCCTTGCAGCGGTCGCTAACGATGCCAGCTGACGACGCGGTGCGCGGGCCTACAGCGAGGCGAGACGCTCGAAGGTGTCCGGGTACTTGTCCGCCATGAGGACCAGGGCGGCGGCGGCGTCCGGTGGCCTCGACCGGCCTTGCTCCCAGCGCTCCACGGTGCGGACGGGGACGCGGATCATGTGGGCGAAAACCGCGCGGGACACGTCGAGGCGGGACCGGATGCCGCGGATGGTCTCCGGCGTAAGCTCGGGTAGCGGTCGAGGCTCGACCCGCATGGTGCGGAGCGTAAGCCGGCCGGCCCGGTGCTCGCGGATTTCGCGCAGGCCGTCGAGTACTTCGGCGGCGATGTTGCGTTCAGTCATTGTCGATTGCCTCCGCTGCCTTGCGCCAAGCCTCGCGTTCGGCGGCCGTCAGGTCGTCCTTGACCCCCTTGGCGTACACCGTGAGCAAGTAGATGTGGTCGCGCGCCGTCACCCAGTAGTAGACCACCCGGCTGCCGCCGCGCTTGCCGCGGCCGGACATCGTCCAGCGGATCTTGCGGATGCCGCCGGTGCCACGGATGATGTCGCCGGCCTCGGGATGGATGCTCAGGAACCCCTGCAACGCGGCGTAGCTGTCGTCGTCGAGATGTCGGGGCAACTCCCTGGTGAATGTCGATGTCTCGATGAAGAGCACGACCGTTGACTATACGCGATCCGCGTAGGCGGGTGAAGACTATGGCCCGGTTGTCCGTTTCCGCAACCGTCAGAACTTCCGGAACCGCGTCGTTCCATCATGCTCGATCTGCTCGACCAGGCCGACTTCCCAAGTCAGGTACTCGCGCATGAACTGCTCCTGCGCGCCGCGATGCTCGTAGGGCTTGTACCAGACGTCGTCCGTCGGGCCGACGGTGCGCACAAGGCCGGCCTCCGTCTCACGTCCTCCCGCCAGCCATCCCTCGGTGCCGCCCCGCAGGGCTTGCACCCGGTGTCCGCCCAGTCCGCGCGCCTCCTCGAGTGCGAGCTCCGCGAGCGTGCCGTCGGGGGAGGTGAGCACCACGTCGACGTCCGTGGGGAGGTCGGCGAACGCCGCCGCCAGGCGCGAACGCGCGCACCACAGGGCCCCGGGAATGTGATGCCGCTCGTATGCCGGGCTGGGCCCGAGATCGACGACGCGCACCACGCCGAGGCGCGCCGCCAGCGCGTCGGGGGTGACGGTGGCGGCGCCGCGCGACCCGAGCACGGTCGGTTGCCACGCGCCCGTTGCCAGCGGCCCCGAACCGATGCCGCCCTCGAGCACGTACACGTTCGGCCAACCCATCTGCAGCAGCCAGGACGCCGTCATGGTGGCCCGCACGCCGACATCGTCGGCGAGCACCAGCCATGCGTTGCGCACGGCCACGAACGCGTCGGTGGCCTGCACGAGCTGGCCGCCCGGCGCGTTGCGGTAGCCCGGCAGATGCCCTTCGGCGTATTCGTCCGGGGAGCGCACGTCGAGCAGGTAGGTGGTGCGCCCCGCCGTGCGCCGCCACTGGTCGACGGTTGCGGGATCCACGGTCCGTACCCCGAACCGCTCGGCCACGCGCTCCGCCGCCGCCAACGCCTTCGCCATGCCGGCGGCGCTCGGTGGAGGCGCCATACGCGTCGCGCCGTGCTCCAGTTCGAAACCCGCCAGGTGCCAGCCCATGGTCCCGTCCTTCAGCGCCGCGACCGGGTTCTCGATGCCGGCGTTGATCAGGCTCTGTGCGCCGATGATCGACCGCGTCCGCCCCGCGCAGTTCACGACCACGAACGTCTCGGGATCAGGTGCTGCGTCGTGGATGCGGAACGCGAGTTCGGCGCCCGGCATGTCCGTCGCGGAGGGGATGTTCATCCGCGTGTATTCCTCGAACGGCCGGGCGTCGACGATGACCATGTCCCGCTCCGCGTCCAGCATGCGCTTGACCTCGGCCGCGGTGAGACGGGGCGTCCCGCAGGTGTGCTCGACGAACTCGCCGAACGCCTTGCTCGGTACGTTGACCCCGGAGAAGAGTTCGAAGCCGGCCGCCCGCCAGGCCGCGATACCGCCCGCCAGCACGCGTACGTCCGTGTAGCCGAGTTCGTGTAGGTGCGTGAGGGCGCGCCGGTCCACGTCGCCGTGCGCCGATTCGCCATGCTCTGATTCGCCGACGACAACGACGGGCGCGTCGTGGCGTGGCACGAGGTCGCCGATCAGGAGTTCCAGACGACTGAACGGCACGCACGCGGCGAACAGGAGATGGGCCTCCGCGAAGGCGCCCTCCTCGCGCACGTCGAGCAGCGCGATTTCGTCGTCGCCGAGCAGGAGACGCCTGAGCTCTGGTGCGGAAATCTCAAGCATCGGCAGCTCCAGCGGACCGGCTAAGCACCGTCCTCTGCCCGGCCCACCCTCACGTCGCCAAGAACCCCCCGTCCACCGGCACCGCGGACCCCGTGATGTACCCGGCATCGTCGGAGAGCAGGAACGCGATGGTGGCGCCGTACTCCTCCTTGAGCTTCCCCTGCCGCCGGATCGCGAGCCAACCCCTTCCCCGGGGCAACTCGGCCCGCGGCGTCTTCATGTGCTCGCGATCCTCCGCCGCGTGCCTGCTGAAGGCTCCAGTTGCTCCCGTCCACCCCCGAAGGCTGGATGGCATTCGCGCGAATGTGGTAGCCGCCGTAGTCCACGGCGATCTGTTTCGCGAGCCCGATGAGGCCGTGCTTGGAGGTGGCGTAGGACGCGTTGGAGCCACCGGGCCCGATCACCGAACCCGCGATGGAGGACGTCATGACGATCGAACCGCCGCCGCCCTCCATCATGTGTGGCAGGGCGTGCTTGCTGCAAAGAAACGGTCCGGTGAGGTTGACGTCCAGCACGAATTGCCAGTCGGCGAGGTCCGTCTCGTGGATCCAGCCCCAGCCGGCGGTCCCCGCGTTGGCGACGAGGCCCCAGAGGCCGCCGAATTCGGCCACCGTCCGGCGCACGGTCTCGGCCACTTGATCCTCGTCCGCCACGTTGCACTCGACGGCGATGGCCTCGCCCCCGGCGGCGCGCACCAACTCCGCAGTCTCCTGGGCGATGCCAAGGCGGATGTCGGCGACCGCGACCCGTGCGCCTTCCTCGGCGATCCGCAGGCAGGTGCCCCTGCCGATGCCGCTCCCGCCACCAGTGACGATGACGGGGCGTCCTGCTAGTCGGTTCATGGCGTCTCCGGATGGACGGTCGGGATCCCGAGCGCCTTCAGAGGCTCGTGGGTGGCGTCGCGGTTGGTGCCGAAACAGGAGGCATCGACGGTGACGGCGGGTGCGGAGCGGTGAGGGAGTACGGCTGCGGGCTCGGCGGCGTGCGCTCGAAGAATCCCATGCCGCTCGCGACGGTCAGGATGCTTAGGAGGAGGCCGAAGCCTCCGACGATGAAGGTCAGCTTCCAGTTCAGGGCTTCGATCTTGCGGTCCATGCCGTCCATGCGGCCCTCGATGCCGACCACTTTGGCATCCAGCTTCTGGATTTCCACCCGTAGGTCGGTGCGGACCCCTTGGAATCCGGACTCCAAGTCCTTCTGCACGACGAGGTGCGCGCCGAGTTCCGCGCCAAGCACGCGGGCGACCCCCTCGGCCTGCTCGGGCGCCATGCCGGTGTTCTTGAGCACGTTGGAGACTTGCAGCGTATCGATCACGGGTTGGGTCATAACGTGAGTTCCTCCTTGAAGAATATCCAATCTGTGCAATGGCCGCAGACGCGGACGCCCGTGACCGATGATCCGGGCCGTAGCCAGCCCGGCGCCGGATTAGAGAACGGTTTTCAGCCCCGTGTCTGTAGGAAATGTCTGAAAGTTCGCCGGCGGCGACATTCGCCCCCCTCTCGGTTTGTCCGAGGCAGCCGTGCGGGCATAGCATGGCGCCTGGCACACGCGGAGGCGACGCCGTGCGCGGCAAGCGGTTGCCCGACTGGGACTGGCGGATCTGGGGCAGTTCGCTGCTCACGGTGCTTTGGCTTGGCGCTGGGGTGGTCTATCTCGCCACGGGCGTCGGCTGGACGCTCTGGCAGGGGGAAGCGGACGACATCGGCGGCTTCTTCGAGGGGTTCTTCGCCCCCTTGGCCTTCCTCTGGCTCGTCGTCGGGTTGTTCATCCAGCAGAAGGAGCTCGCCCGCACCCGGGACGAGATGCAGCGGGCGAACGCCCTCGCCGCCCAGCAGGCTAGCGCCATGGAGGCCACCGCGCTCACGGCCCGGCAGCAGGCGTTCTTCCTGATCGCCGAGAACGTGCGGCGCCAGACCGGCAACCTGATCGGCGCGATGCTCGCGGCGGGCGACAACGACTTGGTGGAGAGCGAAGAGGAGTTGGAGCGGCACTGGTCCGCGCATGCCGCGGGCGACTACGAGAGCTTTCCGCGCCTCTTGCTCAAGATTGAGAGCGGGCTGCAGGAAGCCACCTTCGGCAGCGTTCGCGCCGATGCGGAGTTCTTCTTCGGCTCGCCGTTCCGCGCGTCGCTCTCCGAGGAGTACCTCCGTAGCTTCCGCCGCCTGCTCCGGCTCGCACGCGAGTGCGACACCGCCGACGCCATCCGGGGCACGGTGACGCACACGCCGCACGGGTTGGTCTACGGCGCGATGCTGGCGGAGGTTCGCGCCCCGGTTGCCTGGCTGTTCCTGGACGCCCCCGTGCCGCAGGGGCCCAACGTCGACGTTGCAGGGACGTGGCACGTGGTCTTCGACCCGGACAACCGCGACATCCCCGCCACCCCCGAACTCACGCTGCGGCTGTGGGCCGGCGACGGCGGATGGCAGGGCACCACGGCGTCCGGGCAAGGCGAGATGCCCATAGAGGCCGCCGCCGTGGCCGGCAACGTGCTGTTCTTCCGGCTCGATGTCGGCGGCCCGGTGCCCATCTGCGCGACGGTGGACGGGGACCGGATGCGGGGGCGGGCAGAGAGTCAGTACGGCGACGTGTACGCGTTCACGGGGACGCGGGAGGGCGGGTGAGCAGGGTGCGGGGTTAGCACGGGGCGTCCGGCCTACGGGTTTGCTTCAACCGCGCTCTTGAGCGACTTGTCGCCTGACCTCTATCACCGCGTCCATGACTTCTGCCGGGAGCGGACCGAGTTCCTCGCCCAACTCTGCGCGCGCCGCGTGCCAGAGAGGCTCTTGGGATTCCATCAAGCCGCCGGCCGCGAGCAACTCGCGAACATGGGCGGCGTGGCCGTCGGCGATCATCGAGATCATCCCTTGCGTCCAACGGTGCAAGTGCCGTTGTTTGGCGTCGATCCGGCTGGCTTCGGGCACTCGCGCCAGCAGTTCCTTGGCTTGCTTGCGCTTCCCTCGGCGCTTGAGCACGGCGTACAGCGTCAGCAGTGTGCTGTTGTCCGGCGCGAGGTCGACGGCGCGGCGCGCATGCCGCTCGGCTTCGGAAAGGTGCTTCTTCGGTCCACTTAGGACCGCTTCCGCCAGCGCGCACCAAGCATCCGCGGAGGTCGGGTCGACTTTCGTTGCTTCGCGAGCGGCTATCTCAGCAGTCTCGGGGTAGCCGAGTCCCCCAAAAGCGCGGCTGGAGGTGGCTAGGCCTTGAGCGACGTCGCGGCGCAGGCTCTCTGGATCGTCGGGTTGAACGTACTCCGACAGGCGGTCCAAGGTATCGAGGGTGTCTTGTGGCTCCTTCATATGGGCGGATGCGAGGGCCATCGCGACCCGAGATGTAATCCCGGAGTGCCGCAGTCTCGGAGGATCGTCTAGTCGGATTCCTTCGACAGCCTTCTTGCCAAGCGCGCGGACGTCTTGCAGTCGGCGTTGGCCCAGCAGCAAAGGGATTTGCCTCGACAGGGCGTAGCTTCGCAAATCGCGCAGCTCCACGCTGTCACCCAGCTCGGCGACTTCCGCCGCGCGTGACCAAGCGTGCATCGCGGAGTCGGTCCGCCCGCGCACAACGAGCTCGTCGCCTAAGTGGCACAGCACTGAAGCGTGTATGCACTGCGCCGTCGCATCGATGGGTTTGGCAAGCAGCAAGGCGCACTCAAGGGCGCTGATCGCGGCCTCTGTTTGTTCCAGTCGAAGGAGCCCGAACGACGCGCCCAACGTAGCTAGGCCGCTGAGTCCCTGGACCCACCGTTCTTCGTGGCCTGCGCAACCCGTCGCGGCACTCTCGAACGCCCTGACGGCGTCCTCGAATCGCGCCTGATCGTACAGTGCCTTCCCCAGCACGCCCTGCGCGATGGGTTGCACATCCGGTTCGGTCGCCATCACGTCCCGAAACGCCGCCTCTGCCTTCTTCGCCTGCCCGGTCAGCAGTTGATCGATCCCGGTTTCAAGAACCCGTGCCATGTCGGTCTGTCCCCACCTTTCAGTGGCAACGATCCTGGCGAGTTCGTCGGCCATACTCGCGGTGCCTCGCGATGCATCGCGGACGAGCGCCGTCGCACCCGCAAGCCAATCTTCCCGCTCCCGGTACTCATGGTCCCGCGCCACCCTGCGCCCGAACACGGCGAGCCAGTCGGACAGATCGGGCGGCGAGAACGCGCCCTTGCGGAGAACCTCCAACGCCTCGTTGTAGGTATGCCGCATCCCGACAGGCCCGAACAACTGGTGGAGAAAGTCGACCAGCCGCTCCAACCGGGCGCGCCCGGCGTGGGAGAAGCGCAGCAGGTAGTAGAGGTTGTAGAACCGGTCGCTGACCTCGTAACGACCGCGCGTCTCTTCGGGGAGTCGGACTTCGCGCACATACCCCTTGTCGATGAGTTGGCGGAGCTGGGAACTCGCGTGGGACGAACCCAGCTTGGCGAGGTTGGCCACCTCCCGCGCCAGCAGAGGCGACCACGCTTGGGCGAGGCAGTGGAAAACCTTTCTGGCCTGTGGAGCGAGTGCTTCGATGCGGGCTTTGAAGTAAGGGGTCTGCTCGTCGATCAGCTGTTCGAGATCGTCGATGGCGGACCCGAGTGGCGACTCCAACAGCATGCGGCAGGCAAGCACCAGCAAGCGCGGATTGCCACCCGTCAGTTGGCGGATGGTCTCCAGGCGGCCGTCCTCGATGTCCAGCGAGACCGGATGTGCGGCACCTGTCTCCCGGTCCGCCAAAGTCCTGAGGAGCTCGCGGCACTCCTCTCGATCTAGCCCACGGAGCGTGACGAGCCGAAAGAACTCGTATAGCGGCTCTCCTTCGCTCTGTATGGCGTCGAAGACTGCGTTGGCCGAGCCGACGAGAAGGATTTCGGAATGTTCCATCAACGCTGCCCGCAATGCGTGGACTTCGCGTTCGTCGCGCAGTTGCCCGAAGAGGAGCTCGAGATTCTCGACGAACAGTATTAGCCGCTGGCCCTCTTCTTGGCAGAAGTCGAGCAGGGCGGCGAGAGCGTAGACGGCCGAACGCTCGGGGTCGGGTTCGTCTTGCCGCAGTTCGTCCGCCCTGGCACCCCACTGCTCCTGGCCGGTTGCTTCAGTGAGGTGATGGAGCGCGGCGAGCCAGAAGTCCGCCAAGTCGACGATGTCGTAGCTTTCCTCGGGAAACGGCACCGGCTGCCAGTTCGACGAATGCTCCGGATCCTCGCGAACCGCCTGGAGGAAGGACAGCCCGAGCGTCGTTTTCCCCATGCCGCGGGCACCGACAACGATGACGTGCTGGCAGGGATGCCCCGGCTTCTGCTCGGCGAGAATGCGCAGCATGCGCGCGAGGGTTTCGTGCCGGGCGATGAAGGACGCCTTGAGTTCTTCCGGCGTCAACTGCGCAGGGTTGTGGATGCGCTGGCGAATCATGATGCCGTACCGCGGTGCTTGCGCCACCAGACGCGCACCAAGTTCGATTGAAACGCGAAGTGATCATCGCGCCGTTCTAGGTAGCCATCCGCCACGAGGGCCTGCAATACGTACGCCGTACGGGCGGCCTGCCCACCGCCGGCTGCGCCGATTTCTGAGCGTGCGATGCCGTTCTCGAATCGGCTTGCCCGAGCCAGCATGCCGTAGGCGAACTCCCGTTCAGGGGAACTGAAGGTGAATTCTAGGCGCGAGGCGTAGTGGTCGAGGTAGGGCGTGCCCTCAGGCCCCGTGAGGCGCTCCTCGAAGCACCGGTCAATGACGGCCAACGAGAGCCGCTCCGGCGCACCGCCGCAGTCGTCTTGAAGCGCCGCGAAGAATAGCTGCACATGGTAAGGAACGGAGTCGCGGAGCAGTTCCAGCATCCGATCGATCCACTGATCGGTCAGCGGGAATCCGACGTCCTCCCCCAGGTCTCGCAGGAAGCGAGCTGCGGTCCGCCGGGTCCAGGACGCCACCCGAAACGGTGCCAAGTCGTTGATGGAGGACGAGAGGCGTGCGCGGCGGAGTACCCCTTCGAGCCCGATCGAGCCACCAATCAACGTCTGCACCTTGTCCCGGAGCGCCGGTGTCTGCCGCCAACTCCGAAGTCTTGCGAGCAACAACGAAGCGTCCTCGCGCCCATCTTCCGAGTCCAGCATTCGTGCGATCAGTATCGGTAACTCGTCGATGATGATGAGCATGCGCCGCCCGTCCGGCTGTCGCTCCAGCCGCACTTCGAGATAGTCGGCCAGGGCCGCCCAGTTCCGACCCAAGGCCTTCTTGAGTTCGACACCCAGCGCCTTCACATGCATTAGCGAAGCCCAAGCGCTCCTGAGCGCATGGGGGACCCGGCCGGACTCAAAGCCAGTTCCGGTAGCGCCCGTCTTGGGCCAGCCCCGCGATGATTCGCGCGAAGAGGTCTGCTGCGCCTCTCGCGTCTTCGACATCGATGTAGACGACGTCCCAGTTCGTGCGTGGGTTCCGCTGCAACTCCTGCATGAGGCTCGTCTTCCCGACCCGCCGTGGTGCGAGCATGAGGAGGCTCTCACCTCGGGCCAACGCGCTCCACAACTGCTCGACCTCCTGCTCCCGCCCGTACAGATCGTCGCCGACCACGGGCGGCCCGGTCACGTTCCGTATCATGGTCCCGGTTTCCCATCCAATGGTCAGATCGTAGCTCGGAAAGGAACTTTTGGCAAAATATATTTTGCCAAAAGATTATTTCCGGCCCGCGGCCATCGGGGCGGCGGTCTCACCGGACCGCACCGGCCCTTCTGGACTGCGGGCCGCATCGCCGGTACTTTCCGCTGCATGCGTTTGGCCTGCGCGAAGCGCGGCGACGGGCGGTTGTCCGGCGCACCGCCGACCAGCCCGCAAGCGCGGCCGGCGGAGACGCCCGGCGTAGCCCCCTAACGACACACGAAGGATCCGACCCGATGCCAAGGAGAGTCGCCATCGTCGGCGCGGGGGTCGCGGGCCTCGGCGCCGCGTGGGCGTTGCACCGGCATCCCGACCGGTTCGACTTCCGCGTGTTCGAAGCCGAGGCGCACTTGGGCGGCAACGCGATCACCGCCGACATGCCCCAGGACGACGGGACGTCGATTCCCTTCGACATCTCCGTCACCGCGTGCATCCCGTCGGTGTATCACCACATCCTGATCGTGATGCGGCAACTCGGCATCGGACTCATCGACACCCGCTTCAGCTACAGCGTCCGCTACCGGGGCGGCATCTACGCGCATGACCTGGACTGCGACATCGCCCGCGAGCTGGCACCGGAGATCGAGAAGTTCCAGCGGGTGCTCAAGCGCCTGCAACGGTTTGGCCGCCTCAACCGGTCGCGGTCCAAGTTCCTGAATGCCCTCAACCCCTACAACTACGTGAGCATGGGCGCCGTCCTCAACTTCGGCCGGTTCTCCGGGGACTTCCGCTACAAGGTGCTGAAGCCCATGTTCGTCAACTTCCTGATGGCGACGAACGTCTTCGACATGCCGGCCTCGCTGTTCGCCCGGTATCTCGAGTTCTTCGACATCGTGAACGCCACGCCCATGCGGACCTGGGAGGGCGGGACGCGGCGCATCTACGAGAGTCTGACGGAACCGTTTCGCGACCGGATCCATCTCCAACGGCGGGTCGCCAAGGTCGTCCGGTCCGGGTCGTCGGTGCGCGTACACGACGAGCACGGCGCGGTCGAGACGTTCGACGACGTGATCTTCGCCTGCAACGCCAACCAGACCCTGATGGCCCTGGACAAGCCGAGCTTCCTCGAGGGCTGGCTGCTGTCGTCGATCCGCTACGAGAGCGAACTGCACAACCACGCCATCGTCCACTCCGACGCCTCGCTCCTGCCGGACAACGAAGCGCAGCCCTTGGAGACCCGCAGCAACCACATCGAGCAGTACGGCGCCCGCCCCGACAACTACGAAATCACCTACATCATGCACAACCAGCAGCCGTGGGCGAAGTCTTCGGACAAGCCCTGCCTCGTGACCTACAACCCGGTCAGCCGCATCGACGAGAGCAAGATCGTCAAGCGCTGGTGGTTCCAGCACGTCGTACACGATGTGCGCCATATCGCCTTCGTGGTCCAGATATTCCGCCTAATCCAGGGCAAGCGACGCACCTGGCACTGCGGCGCGCACACGCTGATCAACAGCCAGGAGACGTGTTTCGTCACCGGCCTCGTGACGGCGCGGCAGCTCGGCGCCGACTATCCGTTCGAGGACAACGACGCCCGCAAGTGGTTCAACTTCTACGGGCGGATGATGTACGGATGGCGCTTCCGGAAGGCACGGCGTCGGCGCAACGGCTAGCAGAGTGTCGGACCTATTGCGGCAACGATAAGCCCCCACACGTGACGCCCAACGCCGAGCTGGAACGGCTTGGGCTGGGGCCAGGAGCCTTCAGCCGGGGGAGCGAGCGGGTTGCTCCATGCAAGGCTGGTGTGGCTGGGCCGGAGGCGGCGACGCGAGCGTCGCGCCGGTGCGTAGCGGGAGCGAAGCACCGGACCGGCTATGGGGCGCTCGCATGAAGACTCGGCGCCCGCCAGGGCGACGGCTTCGGTGGCTAGCTCAAGTCCTCCACCCGCTCCAGCAACCCCGCGCCCGTATCGCAGTCGATGATCCGCTCGCCCACCAGCGCGAGCGCGTCGTGGTCCGCGACACCGGCGAGACGGCGCGCGAGCGCCGCCGCCGTGTCGGAACCGAACTTGCGCTCCGCCAGGCGGTAGAGCATCGCGCGCTGGCGCTCCACGCCTTCTGCGACCCCCTCGGCCACGCCCTCCGCCCGGCCCTGGGCCACGCCCTCCGCCCGGCCCTGGGCCATGCCCTCCGCGCGCTCGCGCCCGAAATGCTCGGCCTTCCACTCGTTGAACCGCACCTCGATCATGCTCGTCATGTCCGGCGCCTCCGTTCCCTCCAGTGCGTCGAACGGCGGCAGCGAACCGCCCCCCGACAATCTCGTCCACAACTCCCCCGCCCACGCATGCAGCGCCTGGCGGAACGGCAAACCCGCGGCACCGGCGAACCGGGCAAGCTCCTCTGCGAGCGCCGCCGCCAGTCCGTCCGGCGCGTCGTCCTGCCGCAGCAGCCGCGCCACCGCGCGCAGGCGGTTGTCCTCGGGCCAATCGTCCATCCGCTAGGTCAAGCAGGATGTACGCCTGCGGCTGGAACGGCGCCAGTTGCGCCGCCGGCCCCGCCGGCAACGGCCGCAGCGGCTCCAGGCCGTCCGCCGTCGACCACCGCGCGGCGCCGTCGTACACGACGACCGGCAGCACTAGCGGCGCGTCCCCGGCGGGAATCAGTCCCTGGCGGCGCAGCGTGTCCAGTTGCCGGGCGGCGTACTCGCGCATGCGTTCCGGCATGTTCGGGTCGTTGCCGGACTGAAACTCGGTGGACACCACCACATAGGCGGGGCGCCCGTCCGGCAACGCCGCGCAGTTCGACGCCGAACAGGGCGTCGCCGCCACGGCGGCTGACCTCTCCTAGCGCCGCTGCAACGAATAGCGCTGCGACTCGCCCACCGCGTGGCGATCAGTTCGGCTCCCCGACGGCGCAAGTACCACACACCCCCTTGATCTCGACCACCGCGTTGTCCGGCCGGAACCCGTGCGCGTCCGCGATCTGGGACAGCAGCGTCTCCAGCCCCCTGGACTCCACCTCGTCCACGTGTCCGCAGGAGGAACAGAGCAGGAACTGGCTCTCGTGCGCGTGGTGGGGATGGTCGCACGCCAAGTAGGTTTGGGCGGATTGCAGCCGGTGGACGAGGCCGGTGCGCATGAGGAAGTCCAGGTGCCGGTAGACGGTCAGCGGCGCGATCTTGCGTTCCTGCCGCTGCTCCAGAAGCGCGATGAGTTCGTAGGCGGAAACCGGCCGGCCGCAGGCCAGCATCTCCGCGTAGACCGCTAGGCGGGCCGGGGTCAGCCGCTCGCCCTTCTCCGCGCAGCGCCCTTCGGCGAGCCTGCGCCACTTCGCCGCGAGCGGGGCCGCGCTCACCAACCGTTTAGCCAATTCCATGCACCCTCGGGAGCCCCCCGATCACTCCGGTTGCCGACGATCAAGGTTCATTGGATTCGGCCGGGAAGCCTTGCGCACCGTCGGGACCACATCTTCGTAGCCAGTGCCAAACGTGCGCCGAGGCCAAGAGCACGCCGCCGGCAACGGTGATCGTTTCCTCGTACGCCGACGCCGCCTCCACGAACGCGGCCAGCAGCAGCAACCCGAGGCCAGTCAATGCCGCACCGACGAACAGCCGGTTGCCGGCCATCGGCCGGGTCTTCCAGATCACGCGGAGGCTCACGGGTACCGCCGCGACCACCAGGACGCGATGCACCAACTCGCTCCCCGCAGCCTGGGCAACCAGCGGCATCAGCCCCACCAGCACGGGTAGCGCGACACAGTGGAGCACGCACAGGGTCGAGAGCCCGACCGCGTACATATCCCACCGCGCCGCCGGGCGCCACCGCACATCCTTGGCGTCGAACGAACCCATGAATGCCGCCGTTTCCGCCGCCAGAAAGGTTATGTTATAACGTACTGTAGTTTTGATCGCAACGGCACCTTGGCGTTCCGTGTCCGCACCCCATCACGACAACGTTAGTCGCTCTCGGCCGGATGCCCGCATGCTCCGGCGAGGGGCCTTGCTTGCCGCATTCGTGCTGTGCGTGGGGACCACGGTCGCCGATGTGCACCTCCCCCTGGACGATTGTGAAGAGGAGGTCTGCACGCTCTGCGCGCCCTGCGAGCAGGGATACGTTCCGGAACTCGGCCGGGTTGACGCCCAGCCGTCCGAATGGCGCCGGTCGAACCCCTTGCCGGCGTGCTCGGCCACCCTTCCTCCCCGTTCCTACGAAGCCGGTAGCCCCCGCGCCCCTCCCGTCTCCTGACCCCAACGCAACCAAGCGCGCGCGGTCGCCCCGTGCATCGCGCGTGTTTGTTCACTGGACTCACTGGAGATGGCCATGAAACGCAAACGAATGATCTTGCTGGCGGCGGCACCGTGGCTGGCGGCGGCCACGTTCGCCGAAGAAGGGGTTGCCGAGGAAGCGCCGGACCTGGTCGAGGAGATCCTCGTCCTGGCGCACCCGCTCGCGCGCGACGGACTCGCGCAGCCGAGCGACGTGCTCGAAGCCGACGAGCTGGACCGCAAGGTGGTGGACAACATCGGCGCGACCGTCGGCAACGAGCCGGGCATCCACAACAGTTCGTACGGCGCGGGGGCGGGGCGACCCATCATCCACGGCCTCGGCGGCGCGCGCGTGCGCGTCATGGAGGAACAGATCGACACGCTCGACGTTTCCGTCAGCAGCGGCGACCACGCCGTCACCGTCGACCCCTTCATCGCCGAGCGCGTGGAGGTCCTGAAGGGCTCGGCCACCCTGCTCTACGGCTCGGGCGCCATCGGGGGCGTGGTCGATGTCCACACCGGACGCATCCCGCACGAGGTGCCCGAGCGCGTCCGCGGTGCCGTGGACCTGCGCGGCTCCGACAATGGCGACGGCCGGAACGGCTCCTTCCGGCTCGACGGCGGCGGGGGCAACATGGCGTGGCACCTCGACGGCTTCTCCCGCGAGGCGGACGACTACGACATCCCCGGGTTCGCCGAGTCCGCGTACCTGCGCGCCCTTGAAGAAGAGGAGGGGCACCACGACGAGCACGGGGACGAGCACGGTGCCGACGACCACGACGACGAGGCGGATGACCACGACGACGAGGAAGACCACCACGACGACGAGGAAGGGCACGAGGACGAGCATGGGCACGAGGAGGAGGTCCGCGGGCACCTTCCCGGTAGTGGCATCGAGGTCCGCGGCGGTTCCGTCGGCTTCTCCTTCATCGGCGAGCGTGGCTTCGTCGGCCTGGCCGTCAGTCGCCTCGACTCCGAGTACGGCATCCCCGGCCACAGCCACGCCCACGGCCACCACGACGAGCACGAAGAAGCCGGACACCACGACGACGACGAGCACGCGGACGACCATGACGACGACGAGCACGCGGAGGACGACCACGACGACGAGGAGCACCACGATGAAGCCGAGAGCCCTCCCGTCGTCGACCTCGAGCAGACGCGCATCGACTTCGAGGCAGGCTTGGCCGATCCGTTCGACGGCTTCGAGCGCCTGAGCCTCCGGCTCGGCATCAACGACTACGAACACGCGGAGAACGAAGCCGGCGAGGTGGGAACGGTCTTCTCGAACGAGGCGTGGGAGGCCCGCGCGGAGTTGACGCACCGTCCGGTCGGCGGTTGGCGCGGCGCCCTCGGCGTCCAGCTTGGCGACCGGGAGTTCTCGGTGGTCGGCGAAGAAGCCTTCACGCCTCCCGTGGACACGTCGTCCGCCGGGCTGTTCTGGGTCGGCGAACGCGCCCTCGGTGAACTCGGCCTGGAGGCGGGCGTGCGCTACGACCGCGTCGAGCACGCCCCCGCCGACGGCCGCAGCCGCGACTTCGGCGGCGGCAGCGCCTCGCTCGGCCTCATCGTGCCGCTCGGCGCGGGTTGGGAGGGCACGTTGCTGGCCGACTACTCGTCCCGTGCGCCGGTGGGCGAGGAACTCTTCTCCGACAGCCCGCACCCCGGTACGGGCGTCTTCGAGATCGGGGATCCGGGGCTCGACCACGAGAAGGCCCGCAACCTGGCGGCCACGATCAGCGGCGGCCGAGACCGCTGGTCCGTGCGGGGCACCTTCTACTACACGGACTTCGCGGACTTCATCTACCAGGCCGCGACGGACGAGGAGCGGGAAGGCTTCGACGTGCGCCGGTACGCCCAGGCCGACGCGACCTTCGCCGGCTTCGAGGTGGAGGGCCGCGTGACCATCGCCGAGTGGGGCGTCGGCCGTCTCGACCTCGGGGCGTTCTTCGACACGGTGTCGCCGGAACTGGACATCTCGGGCAACGACAACCTGCCGCTCATTCCGCCCGACCGGGTCGGGGTGTCCCTCGACTTCACGAGCGACCGCCTGCTGGCCAACGTGGACTACGTGCGGGCCTCCGACCAGGATGACGTCTCCGAGTTCGAGCTGCCGACGGACGGCTACGACGACCTGCGCGCGCGGATCGCCTGGCGGTTCCGCCCCGCCGACATGACCGTCGACCTATACCTGGCCGGGCGCAACCTCACCGACGACGAGCAGCGGCTGCACACGTCCATCGTCAAGGACATGGCGCCCCAGATGGGACGCACGATCGAGGCGGGGCTGCGGATGCGCTTTTAGGGAGGCCCCATGCCGCCGCCGTGTTGCTGCGCCTCATAGGCATCCCAGGCCGCATTGACCTGATATGCAAGCAAAGTCTCGGCGGTCCGCTCGTCGACCTCGTAAGCCGGCATGCCCGTGGATTTCAGCGCCCCGTCAAGCACCGCCTGTAGATACTCCAGCGACGTTGGGAGTTTTACGCGCAGGTCGGGCGCCGTGCCGCCGAGACCTACGGCGTACTTCCCGTGACAGATCATGCAGCCGTATGTCTCATATGCCAGTGCGCCGGCTCCGGCCAAAACGGGGTCCATGCGTGCGACAGTGGGTCTCGGTATCCGCGTGGGTTCCGCCCAGGCGGGCGTCTCCGCTTCACCGTCCAGCGCAAAGGCCAGGAGACGAGGCTGACTGCGCGCACGCGGTGTACTGGAGTAATGCCCGAGCCCGGTCGAGGTCATGGATGCCGTCGGTCTGCCCGCGGGAACGATAACGAACTGGCGTCCCTCGACCATCACCGTCGATGGCGCGGCGCGGATCGCGCCGCCTGCGGGGGCGCTCCAGCGCGGTTCGCCGGACGAGGCGTCATACGCGGTCAGGTAACCTTCGGCGCTGCCCTGGAACACCAAGCCACCGCTGGTGTGGAGCAGGCCACCGTTCACCGGCAACCCGCTCGACCGCCGCCACACCTCGCTTTGCGTGATCAGGTCCCAGGCCACCACCTCACCGAATCTCCGCCAGGACGGATCGGACGGATCTCCGTAGTAGAAGTCAAAGCGGAAGCCCACACCGCCATCGTCCCTCGACATTGCCGTCGGTATGTTCATTACGGGGATATACAGGAGGTGCCGCTGTGGATTGAATGCCAACGGTTCCCATCCATGCGCGCCAAGGCCGCCGGTAGGCACCAGTCTCGTCACCCCGTCCCCTTGCTCCCAATACCGCGCCGACGGGTCGAAGATCGGCCGCCCGAATTCATCCAACCCTTTCGCCCAGGTGACCGGTACGTAGTTCTTTCCCGAAAGGAACTCGCCGCTGGCCGCATCGAACAAGTAAACGAAACCGTTCTTGGGCACGCTGACGACCACCCGGCGGTCTGCGCCAAAGACAGGCAGCGTCGCGAGCATGAGCCCGACCGCGGGTTCCCAATTCCAGCCGTCGCCGGGAACCTGGGAGAAGTGCCATCGGTAGTCGCCCGTGTCCGCATCCAGCGCCACCAACGCGTTGGTGAAGAGCTCATCGCCCGCACCCTTGCCGCGCATGGTGGGGTTCAGGGGTGCGGGCCCGCCGGTGCCGATGATGAGCTGATTCGTCTGTGCGTCGTAGACCATCGCATCCCAGACGCTGCCGCAGCCCTTGGTGCGCTCATACCAACCCTCCCCCCAGGTGGCCATGGCGCGGAGGTAGAGCTCGTTCTCGGGTGGCTGGTCCGGATCGCCCGGTACCGTGTAGAAGCGCCAGAGATGCTTGCCGGTTCCGGCATCGAACGCATTCACATGGCCGCGATTGCTGCCCGAGTCCTGGCAGGCGTTGCCGATGAACACCTTGCCCGCACCCACCCTGGGCGCGCCGGTGATGCTGTAGCCCTGCGCGGCATCGCAGGCCTCTGCCTCCCAGCGCCCGACCCCCGTGGCCTGGTCGATGGCCACGAGGCGGCAGTCCGCGGTCGCGACGATGGCGAGATCGCCGTAAAGCGCGACACCCCGGTTGATACGCATCCCGAGCGCCTCGTCGATAGAACCGGACCGTGGGGACTTCAAGGGCTCGTGCGTCCATAACAGTTCGCCCGTGCGCAGGTCATGGGCGAACACCTGGCTCCGTGAACCGCTCTGAAAGATCCGGCCATCCTTGATGAGCGGGTTGCCGACCGGACCATCCAGCGTAGGCAGATCGACAGACCAGACCAACCCCAGCCGCGCGACGGTATCGGTGTTGATCTGATCCAGATCCGAATGGTGCTGCATCTCGGGCGAATTGCCTAGGAGGGGCCAATCGGCCGAGCTAGGCGGATCGGCAGCCAGGGCGAACCCTGCCGGCAGCAGGGCGCCCGCGAGCCCCTTGGCAACGATGCCGAAGACGTTCATCACACCCGCTGGAAACCGCCCGTGTCTTCGCTGCTATCGAATGGGTAGAAGATGTAGGTAGCCACGAGATTCACCCATACGTCAACAGCGCTCTGGCGCCGCACCCCGGCACGGGCGTCTTCGAGATCGGGGATCCCGGGCTCGACCACGAGCAGGCCCGCAACCCGGATTGACTGCAATATCGGTCACAAGATACATTTTTGACCGATTAACCGGTCACAAGGCGGCGTGATGGCCCGCATCCCACGCAGCTACTCGAAGCTCACCCGGGAAGCCCTGCTGCTCCTGGCGGGGCAGATTCAGCTTGCCCGCAAGCGCCGGCGCATGACGGAACAGGATCTTGCGGACCGCATCGGCGTGGCCCGCAGCACCGTCCAACTCATCGAGAAGGGTGCCCCCTCCGTGGGCGTCGGCCTGATGTTCGAAGCCGCGGTGCTCGTGGGAGTAGATCTGTTCGTGCCCGAAGCGCGGACGCTGGCGCCCGAACTGGAGCGCATGCAGGACAAGCTGGCGCTGGTGCCCTGGTCCGTCCGCAAGTCCGTGCGGGTGATCGACGATGACTTCTGAAGCGGCGCCGCCCCAAGAGGCGTTCGTCTGGATCTGGTTGCCCGGCCAGACCTCGCCGGTGGTCGCGGGACAGATCAGGGCACGGGGCGCGGTGCATGCCTTCAGGTATGGCGGGTCGTATCTCGCTCGGGACAACGCCATCCCGATCTTCGAGCCGGAACTCCCCCTACGTCCCGGCTGGCTCGAGCCGCCCCCGGGTCTCCCCATCGCCAACGCGCTGCGCGACGCGGCACCTGATGCCTGGGGTCGCCGGGTGAATGAAGACCTCGCCGACATCGTCCGGGCGCGGTTTTCCGAGCCGAAACAGACCCTGGAAGAACTGTTCTCGCGCATGACCTTCAACATTTTGGTCGGCAACACGGACGACCATGCCCGCAATCACGCCGCGTTCTGGGATGGCAGTAGCCTTGCGCTCACGCCGGGCTATGACGTCTGCCCGCAGTCGCGGGTCGGGCACGGAGCGTCGCAGGGCATGCAGATTCACGGCCGGGCGCGTCGCAGTCAGCTCTCGCTGTGCCGCGCCGCCGCGCACAAGTTCCTGCTCTCGGAGGAACGGGCATTGACGATCATGCGCCGGCAGGTTGCCGCCATTGCGGAACACTGGGCGTCGGTGTGCGACGAGGCGGCACTCAGCGATGCTGATCGGCGGTTGCTTTGGCGTCGGCAGTTCCTGAACGATCTGGCGTTCGAGGGGCTGGGGGACTGGTTCGCGGGGGAGCTTGCGTTGGCGCACTGAGCGCTGGTGGACGTGGCGAGGGTTGGTTGGCGCGGAGGGGACGTAGAGCAATGGCCCGCAGGAGAGGGGATCTGGAGCGGCTGCTCGATGAGCTGGGCCGCGCTCCGTGGTGGGTGAGCGCTATCGTGGCGGCGGTGGTCTACATCGGACTGGCCGAGATACTGCCGTCCTTGGCTGGCGGTGCCTTTGTGGACGCGATCTCCGGCTTGGCCGTGTGGATCGCCGCGATCTTCCTGATACCGGCTGTGCGGTCGGTCCTCCATGTCTGGCGAGGCAGGCGAATGCTCGCTGCCAACCGGACCAAGGAGGACATTCGGTCGCTGGACTGGGAGCAGTTCGAGGAACTGATCGAGGCCCACTATCGGCGTCTTGGATTCCGCGTCCGCCGCGAGGGCGGGGCCGGTTCCGATGGCGGTGTGGACGTTCGAATCAGCAAGCCGGGTGGCGAGACCTATCTGGTGCAATGCAAGCAGTGGCGGACGCAACGGGTTGGAGTCAAGGTCGTCCGGGAGCTGTTCGGAGTCGTCGCCGCGGAGGGCGCGACGGGGGGCATCGTGGTCACGGCCGGAACGTTCACGCCCGAGGCAGTCGACTTCGCGCGGCCCGTGGCGATGGAACTGATCGACGGTGATGGGCTAGTGGCGATGATGGGCGATCTTCCGGTGCGACAGGCCGATGGTGCCGACGACAGCGACGACGAGGCGGCGGGAACGACTCTGTGCCCCCATTGTGGATCGGAGCTGGTCCTGCGAACGGCACGCCGGGGGTCGAATCGGGGTTCCCAGTTCTACGGGTGCGCGTCGTACCCGCAGTGTCGGTTTACGCGGCCTTGCTAGGGGTGCCGGGCGACGCTGGCGGCGGATGCCACGTAGGCAGTTGTGGGTGTCGCGAGGGTCGTCGCCAACGCGATACAGGGCGGTGGATGCGACTGCCCACGAAGTAGATTTGTCCGATCGGGCGGTCGGTCCTGCCGACTTACGCCATCTCGCGGCCCCACCTATGAGGCGCGGTTCCGTTCGCGGAAGTACTTCCGGATTGGCTCCATCTCCCGTGCCGCCAGCTTGGCGGCGAACTTCCCGGCCGTACCCGGCTCCTTCGACATCGCGAGGCTCCGCTGTCCCCTCACGGCCTCAGCGCATATGGCCGAACAGCCCTCGCGCAGCACGGCCTCGGCGGCTCTGCGGTCGATCTGGAACTCTTCAAGAAACGCGTCGAGCCCGAGGCCGTCCGCGAGCCAGTCGAACAGTTGCTCAACGGGCACGCGGGTGCCACGGAAGCAGGGTGTTCCGCTCATCCGCCCGGGATCGACCCAAACGGCTTCCTCCAGCGACATCGGCTGGCTTGCGCTGCCTGTCATAAAGCCCGACACGGTGTTGGGGTCCAGTCCTTCGCAAGCGCCAAGTCTCGAGACTACGTTCCAGTACGGGCGTGTCAACCACTCCTACTGATGGCACTGATGGCGCGCCCCAGAGTTGGAACGGGCTTCTACGCAACCTCATTCCAAAAGATCACGGTAGAACGCGCCGACCCGAACCCACCCCATCCGGCGAGGTCGCCGCCCAGGCCGAGGCCGTCTAGACCTCGCTCACCACGGCGGGATCCCGAAAGTCGTACACGTTCGGCGGGCCACAGGGGGTGACCGAAAAGCCGAAGGACTTGAACCGTTGCCGCGCAGTCGGCGCCCGCCAGCCAGACGGCCAGCGGCGAGATGTTGGCCGGGTCTCCTATGTCGAAACCCTCGTCCGCGCCCGACGCGACCCCTCGACGGCGACGTGTACCGCGGATCCCGCCACCAGACCCAGGAGCAGGTGTCAGTAGCGGGGCTCGAATGGCGTTCGCGCTGAACGCTACTGGGCACTCGCTCGGCGTACCCGGACGGCCGCGAGCCGAGCGCCCGTCGATGGCTGGTGGCTGGCTGGTTCACAATGGGGAGGTCCATTGATTATACTGCCGGGGCTTTACGCGCCATGTATGGGAAGCCACGGCCAAGTCATCTTGCTACCCGGCACTGCCCGCATTTGAGGAGAGCATTGGGCATCATCTATAACCCCATTTTCACGTTAGAACAGCCTGCCTGACAATCAGCGTGGCTGGCGCGCGGAATGGCCTGCATGCGACGCTCAGTTGTTTCCGGGCTGGTGTCACACTGAGCTAAACATGGATCTCATCGACGCATTGAGGCTGTTCAACCGCAAGGAACGTTTTCACCTTCTACACCACGTATTGGGATACGAAGGGCGGTCGTTTCGTCTGAGTGACGAGTTCCGCGAGGATTTGGGGAGGAATATCGGGGAGCGCGTTCCGCCCGGCGCCCTGGTGATGATCGACTACCATCTTGATTGGATCAGCATGGCAGTTTGGCTGTCGGGACGAGACGAACTGCCCACGAAACAGATGCCCGCACGGAACGAGGGGCGCGTGATGGGCAATCAGGAGGATGTCGACTTGCTGGTGGCGTTCAGGTTGAGTGGAGCTGTGCACATCGTGCTGATAGAAGCCAAGGGCGAGACGTCTTGGAGCAACTCGCAGCTGGAGTCGAAGGCGTCGCGCCTGCGCGGGATATTTGGTGACACGATTCGGGATGGGGCAAAGGTACGACCGCACTTCGTGTTGATGGCCCCTAGGGAATCGGCAGGGATCAAGGCCGGAGAATGGCCCCTCTGGATGCAGGCCGCTGTAGATCGACAGATGTCGTTGTCGTGGCCCATGACGATGAAACCGACGCTCTGCAACTCGGAGGGCAAGGCGGAGAGTCGGGGTGATTTCGTGCGGATTGACTCGCGGAAGGGCTGAAGGTTAGCCAAGGGGCAGGCATAGGCTCAGCTGGCCGCAGTTGGCGTGCGAGGAACAGGATGACGAAGAATGGCGGGCCCGGGCTCTTGGGTAAGGCGGCGTCCGTGGCGTGTTGGTACGGGTGATCGGGGAGGAGCTTACCGCGTCCGCATTGGGCGTCGGCCCCGGCTCGCGCTGTCATCGTGTCTTGGCTAGCTCGCGTGACGCCTGGCGCAGCACGCGCTCGGCGGAACGGAGATGACGCATCGTGCCGGGCAAATCCAGCCGAGCGGGTTCGCCGTCGAAGGCCAATACCTCGTCCGCCCACTCTGCTACGGCCATGATGGCGCCCTGCCGCATCCGCTTCGGTTTAGCCATTCGTAGTCCGCCGGCCGACAGCAGGGCTTCGTGCCAAGACCGCTGCAACGCCTTCCGGCGCCGAGCATCCGCGACGTTGAGCTTGACCGATAGCTGTGCCTCGCCGTCCTTCGCCTCAAGCCACAGCGCCGCGGCCGGATCCACGTCCGACGGCCGCCACCAGACCCCGGTGAATCCCCCAAGCAGGCGATGATAGACATGGCCAAGCGTTGGCGGCGTTCGCCGGCGGGCAAGGTCTTCCTCAATCTTCCGGTACAGGCCCTCCCAGGCGAGCACGTCGTTTCGGGGGTTGTCTGGAGTCCACTGCACGAAGCTGTTCGTCCGGTCCTCGAGGTCCTGTAGGTACGTCCTGTAGTCGAGCACGATCGAATGGTCGCCGTCGTAAACGTTCAGCACTGCAAGGAAGTCCGCCCGTTCGAACACAGCGTACTCGTGACGTCGGCTGATGTCGTCCGCAGTGGACAGCGCCTGGTTCCCGGTCTTGAAGTAGATGGGATACAAGTCGTCTGGATCCAATTCGCCGAACACCGTCTCCCCGGCCGTGACCGCATGCCAGTACCTATCGAGTTGACCATCGTGCACGCCGGTTCCGGTCTTGTCCTCGATCAGCAAGACGTATCGCCCGTTGACGCGCACCAGAACGTCGATGTTCTGCACCTGCTTGCAGACGTCGACGGACACCTCGTCACCGAGATTGACGGGCCAGTCCTTCCACTTGTCGAACAGCGCTTCGAGGAACCTGCGGCCGAGCTGGCGTAACTCCTCGTCGCCGGGACCGCTTGCCACCTCGGCGTCGGCCCAGGCGATCAGCCAGCAGATGACGGCGTCCTGCGAGAGTTCCTTGGTCGCGTAGCGGAAGATGTTGGGGCGGGGCTTCATGACGTTTCTCGGCTTTTGCAGTAGGTTTGTGTCCCCATGGCGCGGTGTCGGACGGTCGTCAATCCATGCAAGGTTGAACTACACCGTCACGCTGTAGCGGTGGTGGGCAGGGTGGCGTCTTGCAGCATCGGCTGACGGGGCGACCGTCGGCGGTCCAGGGAATAGGCGAACGGGCCGGCCCTCGGAAGGTGCTTGGCGTCCCGGATCGAGCCGCTTGGCTGGGTAGGGTAGGCGGCCCCGCATTCCGTGAAAGACGCGGCCGGCTTCAGCCAGCCCCACCCACCGGCCCACCCTGCGCCCCCCGAATCAACCGCCCCGGCAACGCCCCCGTCGCCTCCCCATCCTCATACGTCACCTCCCCACCCTTGATCGTCATCCGATACCCCTCCGCCTTCTGCACCAGCCGCTTGCCGCCGGCCGGAAGGTCGTACGCCATCTCCGGCGGCAACAGCCGCAGCCCGTCGTAGTCGATCAGGTTGAAGTCCGCCTTGTACCCGGGCGCGATCACCCCACGGTCCTTCAACCCATACACCGAGGCCGAATCCTGGGTGAGCTTGTGCACCACGAACTCAAGCGGCAGGCGCGGGCCGCGTCGGCGGTCGCGGGTGAAGTAGCTCAGCATGTAGGTGGGCACGCTCGCGTCCACCAGCACGCCGCAGTGGGCGCCGCCGTCGGAGAGGCCGAACACGCTCTGCGGATGCTCGATGACGGCGCGCTGGCCCTCGAGGTCCCCCTCGTAGCGGCCGAACAGCACCAGCAGCGGCTGGCCGTCGGCGAGGGTGTCCATCATGACCTCGCGCGGGTGGAGCCCGCGGGCGCGCGCCACGGCGGCCACGGTGTCCTCGGGGCCGGGCTCGTAGGTGAGCTCGGCGTCCATGACGTATTGGTACTCGTGGTCGGTGAGGAAGCGCACGGCGTCCGCGTTGGGCGGCAGCGCCGGTTCCTCGGAGAGCACGCGGCGGCGGAACTCGGGGTCCCTCAGGATGGCGCGGCGCTCGGCGAGGGGCCGCCCGTGAATCTCCCGGTAGGCCGGGAACTGCCGCATGGGATTGATGGTGCCGTCCAGGGTCATCAGGATCGACGCGGGGCGTGCGCCCACCTGCGGGCGCAGGTGGAAGCCCTCGGCGTGCAGCTTCTCGGCGAGGTCCCACACCGGCGCGGGACCGGCGGTCATCAGCGGCGTGACGATGCAGCCCGTGGTGCGCGTGATGTGCTCGATCCACGCCAGTTCCTCGGGCTGGTTGAGGCTGTCGGAGACGAACTCCATGGTGCCGTAGTCCAGCCCCTCGAACGCGCTGCCGATGGTCTTCATCTCCCGCGCGGACGCCCGCGTGCCCGGCACCAGGTTGCCCGCCCGGTCCACATGGCCGTAGAAGCGCGAGGTGGAGAACCCCAATGCGCCCGCCTCCAGCGCCGCACGGGTGAGCCGGCGCATCTCGGCCATGTCCTCGGGCGTCGCGTCGTCGTAGCAGCGCTCGCCCATGACGTAGAGCCGCATGGCCACGTGCGGCACCTGGGTGCCCACGTCCACCGCGTAGGGGGTGTCGATGCCGTCGAGGTAGTCGGCGAAGGACTCCCAGCCCCAGGGGATGCCGTCGTGGAGCGCCGTGCCGGGGATGTCCTCCACGCTCTCCATGAGCTCCACGAGCCGGTCCTCCGCGCCGGGACGCACCGGGGCGAACCCGACGCCGCAGTTGCCCATGACGATGGAGGTGACGCCGTGCCAGCTCGTCGGCGTGACGTGCTTGTCCCAGCAGACCTGGCCGTCGTAGTGGGTGTGGATGTCGACGAAGCCGGGGGTTAGGAGGTCTTCGTTGGCGTTGATGAGGCGCCGCGCCTTGGCTGGGCTAGCTAGTTCTCGTCCGTAGAATCTTAACGGCTTGATTTGATCAAGGAACTGCCCGTTTAGCGTGGTGAGAAACCGGAATTTTGGCTATGCTTGTGTTGGTTAGCAAGCAATTCACAGACAGACCAAATCGCCGGAGGTGCCATGCGCCGGAAGCGCTACCGGCTGGCTCGGTCCGCTGACGGCGTGACAGTCGCGCCCTTGGTTGAGCGAGTACGGTTCTTCGACGCCGGTCCCTGCCCGCCTGCGTCGTCGCTCTGCGGACTTGTGGCGTTGGCAACGACTCCGTCGGCGGGATCCTGCGCTTCCAGGAGTTCATGTAACCTGCATACGGATGGCCAAAGCGTCCGATCTTCCGCGACTTTCCCGAACCGGTAGTCACCGGTTATTTCGCGAACCGTGGACTTGTGCTGCAACTGGACTATGCCCTCAATATGCAGCTTCCCTTTGTAGGACTTGAGCACCCGATTTGCCTGATCGAACCTCCTGTCCCAAGACGTGCAGTTGTTTAGCGCGATAACCGTGGGCAGCCTGCTACCGCTTATTCCCGAGACGAAGTCAAGGAGCTCCGCCGTACCGTCGTAGCTTCCGGGATCCGTCGTTGTGACGACGAGCAGTTTGTCGGCCGCGACTATGGCTCCAGCGGTAAGGTGATCGTGGGCACCGTGACAATCCAAGATGATCTTGGTAGCCGTGTCGGTTTCGTTTATCCAGTCGCACAGTGCATGCAGAAACAACGCTACAACCACATAGGACGAAGTAGACTGGTCCGAAAGAAGAAAGTCGTCGTCAGCTGTTCTGCCGGGGAGAAATCTCAGATTGGCTGCATGTAGACCGTTCTTGCGGAGTGAAGGACGTGCCCCGGTGAGTCTGTCGAGGTCAGGGAACTTGGGTGTCGTCCGCCTGTACTTGCCGACATCATCCCACTTGTTGGGATCCAGTCTTATGTCTCGGGCGTACTTCAAGGACATCGTGTTGAAATGAACTTCTTGGAAGTCGGCCGGGAGTGCGTATGGGTTGTACAAAACACTCTTGTATGGTGAGTCTTCTGCGGCTGTCCTGAGCATCTCTCGGAAATGTCCCAAGAGCCCGAAGGTGGTGCTCGATGATCCTGCAACGCGGGCATCCAAAAGAGAGGTCAGACCGCGATTGTGCAGGTCGAAGTCGACCAGGAGGACGGGTTCCTTCTGCGTGAGCCGTTCTGCTAAGCCGAGGGAGAGCAGTGACTTGCCGACACCTCCCTTGCCGCTGGACACCACCCAGAGTTCGGGCACCCGGATCGCTCGAAGGTTCGAGAGCGAGCCCACGCTCGACTCGATGCCCTTGGGTACCCGATACTGGTGCGTCGTCTGGGCGTTTCGCCTGCGCCCGGTTCGCCTGAAGGAGAACTTCTGCATCATCCATTTGGACATGTCGAAGAGCCACCTTTGGTTGTGGGGGCTGAGGAACGTAGCGATGATCGCCCCTACGATGGCGGTGAACAGGAGTCTGATCAGTTCTTCATCGGGGATGGTCGAATAGACGCCGACAGCGGCGAGTCCGATGAAGAGTAAGGAGATGCTGGTGGCCTTCAATACGTACCCCACTGCGGGCTCGTTTCCCGCTGGCGGCGGCATCGCCTGCGGGCGGAGCCGGTTGACGAATCTAGCGCATGGGCGTCATTCGAACCGCAAGCGCACGAGCGCATCGATTCCTGGCAGCAACCCTTCAGAAATCTAACGTTCTCAGTCGTCGATGCTACCGCATCGTCGAGGCACGCACCACGGGATGCTCACCGCACCCCGATTCCTGGATAGACGTCGAGGGAAGTGCTGCGAGTGCGCGGTGCTCGGGGGCGGTGTGCGAAATGAGCACGTCAGTCACCTGCGAGGCGAGGCTTGCGGAAGCGGAAGATCCTTCCCCTAAGGTCCAAATGGAGCTCACCGACGTGAGCCTGACCGCCTACGCAGCGCGAGCGACGCAGAGACGCTGTGGTCCCTCATTGCCCGCCTTTGGTCCGGGACGACCGTGCGTTGTCGGACCTCCACGCTACGCACCGACCCCGTGGCGCGCCTAAGTTCCCGACGCGCGGCGGGCCGGGTAGTGGCTGGCGCGTCTCCGCACGTGCGACGGGAAGGGGCTGTGGCAGGCGGCGCGGCGGTTCGCCGGGCGGATGGTGCCGTCGATCGTGGCCCACGAGTTGGAGACGCGGGGGCAATGTGCGCCTGTTCATCGACGCCACCGGGATCGATGTGGACGGCGCGCTAGTCGAGCTGGACGCGCAAACGGGGCCAGCGGAGGTGACGCGCGCGGCGGGTGTGCGTACGTTTCGCCAAGACCAACTTGCGCTTCTACTGGCTGTACGAAGCGATGGTGCCCTGGAGCCTCGCGCCGCGCCGCTCGTGTTGGCGGCCTGACGGAACGCCGACAGCCGCCGGACTCGAAAGTCGCCGGAGATTCAGTTTAAGGCGCAGCGATGCTCAGTCGCCGTTGTCCGAAGGGTGATTGCGTCGCCAACCTGTTGCTAGGCCGAATCCCGTCACGGTCGCTGCCAATGCTGCCACGGCGGACGTGACTCCCAACAATGCCTCAATGGTTATCCAGCTTGAGAGAACTGAGAGGAGCGACTCCGCAGTACGCGGCGCAATGCTGGCGCCGAACGCGATCGAGCCCACGGCAGCGGCGACGATAGCTGCCCGCGAGGAGACCGCTGCCGCGCGTGCAGTGGAGTCCTCTTCGGGCTGTTCTCGATACACTAGCTTACCGTCCATAATTCTACCGCGGATTATCGGTTTAGTCGCTAAGTCACCGATCAACGCTTCAATGGAGAACTCGTCCTTGGGATTCATCAGAAGTGGAACGACCGTGATCTTTGCGGTCCCTGCATAGTCGATCCCTTCGCTCACATCCACTGGATTTGATTCGATCACAGTCGCTGTGAGTATCTTCGCGGGTGCCTGCACTGTAACGACAATGGGACGGACGAAATCTGCGGGTGTTATAGCCTTGTTGCCCGAGCTGCGAAATCGGATACGCACACGATGAAGGCTCTGAACCTCCGTTTCACCATAGAGGACCTTGACGTTGCTGGCATCAGCGCGATCTCCCATCGTCAAGACAGGAACCCTGCTTACTATGCAGGAAAGTGACTTCCTGGTCCTGTTGGTGACGGCGGTCACGACCATCACCAAGACGGCGATGACGGTGGCGACCGCCCCGATCATGCCCCATGGCGAAAAATCCATGGCTGAACTACTCCGACCGCTGCAGTGTTCGACGACCTTATGTTAGCCTATCGGCGCTTCAGACGTGCGCGCTCTGCGCCGGCCGCTAACCGCCGATCAGGAGATCGTAGGCCATCTCGGGCGACCCATGCCAAACGCGAACATAGGCTCCTAGTACTCACGTGCGAGCGTTAGCTGGACTAGCTCTGCGTCCTCGCAGACGAACCTAACCACGATGCCGTCAGCCAACGCCTCACGCAGTAAGGCGTATCTCCGGTGTCCCGCAGGGTCATCGAGCCACCCAGTTACCTGAGCGCTATAGCCAGGATTACGTGCGCATCTCATCCCCCGTGTTAGAAGGACTTGGTAGGCTAGTCCTTGTAGCCTGATGTCGAAAACCCGTGTTTCGTCGTCAGCACGTGAAGGCTTGAAGAGTGTTTGAGGCCGCTCTCGTAGCCACCAATCCCTCCTCATGTAGACGACACCTCTGAAGCTTGCGTCATCCTCCCGGCCAAGATAGGTCACCGTAATCTCAGGGTGATGATTGAGCTCGCCGTGAGGAATGCGTACTACCTTCACGCCTAGTGTGTCTCGTGCCGCCTTCATAGTGCTTTCCGCCAGAGGCAGGCACTCCTGATTGCGTATCGAAACGCGCCATAGATCTGAATCGTTAAAGGCGTTGTAGGTACACACATCCGTAACGGCGTATGCAGAGGCTGAGGCAGCCAGTGCCAGTGCAATCAAGGCTCTCGTCATCGCAGCGTTCCTTTTGGAGTGTCGCGGGTGTGGTGTAGGAGCGGATCGTCGGTCTTGGGTTAGGCGATCTTATCACGCCGCGGTAAAGGCCGGCGGGCTGACATCGTCGGCATCGATCACTGGGGACGGTTTCCAGCATTGTGTAGCGCCGTGCGAGGGCGCACTCGCGTTTGATCGAAGGGGATTGCAGTCGTGTTCGGCTGGTGGGTCCGGATCGACCCAAACGGCCTCTTCCTGCGACATGGGCCCGTCCAAGTTGCCTTTGGGATGCACTTCTTTCACGCCGGCTCGCTCTCCAACACGGCCAGCCTCACCCAGCCGCAACCCCCGGCCCACCCTGCGCCCCCCGAATCAACCGCCCCGGCAACGCCCCCGTCGCCTCCCCATCCTCATACGTCACCTCCCCACCCTTGATCGTCATCCGATACCCCTCCGCCTTCTGCACCAGCCGCTTGCCGCCGGCCGGAAGGTCGTACGCCATCTCCGGCGGCAACAGCCGCAGCCCGTCGTAGTCGATCAGGTTGAAGTCCGCCTTGTACCCGGGCGCGATCACCCCACGGTCCTTCAACCCATACACCGAGGCCGAATCCTGGGTGAGCTTGTGCACCACGAACTCAAGCGGCAGGCGCGGGCCGCGTCGGCGGTCGCGGGTGAAGTAGCTCAGCATGTAGGTGGGCACGCTCGCGTCCACCAGCACGCCGCAGTGGGCGCCGCCGTCGGAGAGGCCGAACACGCTCTGCGGATGCTCGATGACGGCGCGCTGGCCCTCGAGGTCCCCCTCGTAGCGGCCGAACAGCACCAGCAGCGGCTGGCCGTCGGCGAGGGTGTCCATCATGACCTCGCGCGGGTGGAGCCCGCGGGCGCGCGCCACGGCGGCCACGGTGTCCTCGGGGCCGGGCTCGTAGGTGAGCTCGGCGTCCATGACGTATTGGTACTCGTGGTCGGTGAGGAAGCGCACGGCGTCCGCGTTGGGCGGCAGCGCCGGTTCCTCGGAGAGCACGCGGCGGCGGAACTCGGGGTCCCTCAGGATGGCGCGGCGCTCGGCGAGGGGCCGCCCGTGAATCTCCCGGTAGGCCGGGAACTGCCGCATGGGATTGATGGTGCCGTCCAGGGTCATCAGGATCGACGCGGGGCGTGCGCCCACCTGCGGGCGCAGGTGGAAGCCCTCGGCGTGCAGCTTCTCGGCGAGGTCCCACACCGGCGCGGGACCGGCGGTCATCAGCGGCGTGACGATGCAGCCCGTGGTGCGCGTGATGTGCTCGATCCACGCCAGTTCCTCGGGCTGGTTGAGGCTGTCGGAGACGAACTCCATGGTGCCGTAGTCCAGCCCCTCGAACGCGCTGCCGATGGTCTTCATCTCCCGCGCGGACGCCCGCGTGCCCGGCACCAGGTTGCCCGCCCGGTCCACATGGCCGTAGAAGCGCGAGGTGGAGAACCCCAATGCGCCCGCCTCCAGCGCCGCACGGGTGAGCCGGCGCATCTCGGCCATGTCCTCGGGCGTGGCGTCGTCGTAGCAGCGCTCGCCCATGACGTAGAGCCGCATGGCCACGTGCGGCACCTGGGTGCCCACGTCCACCGCGTAGGGGGTGTCGATGCCGTCGAGGTAGTCGGCGAAGGACTCCCAGCCCCAGGGGATGCCGTCGTGGAGCGCGGTGCCGGGGATGTCCTCCACGCTCTCCATGAGCTCCACGAGCCGATCCTCGGTGCCGGGCCGCACGGGGGCGAACCCGACGCCGCAGTTGCCCATGATGATGGAGGTGACACCGTGCCAACTCGTCGGCGTGACGTGCTTGTCCCAGCAGACCTGGCCGTCGTAGTGGGTGTGGATGTCGACGAAGCCGGGGGTTAGGAGGTCGCCCTTGGCGTTGATGAGGCGGGTGGCCTTGGTGGGGCTGGTGCCGGGAGGGGTGACGGCGGTGATCTTGCCGGCGTTGACGACGACGTCGCCGGGGCGTGGTGGGGTGCCGGTGCCGTCGGCGATGGTGGCGTTTTGGATGATTAGGTCGTGCATCTTGGGGTTCCTCGCGGGTGTGCACAGCGGGGGCATGATAGCCAATTCGGACGCGTGGCCCACCCCCGGAAGGCTCCGCAGCCCTCGCGATCAATGGGCCTGCCGTGCCGTCTTGTAGGCGGTCGAGCCATTCCTTCCTTCGGGCGTCCGGTCGGATCGGCGAAGACCCCGCCAGACTCGCTGTTGCCCCAAGGACTGGTATCCGAGGACGCTGCGTAGCACTAGATGTGGTAGGAAGGTCCGATTTGGTGGTACGCTTATCGCCCATTTTGCCCTGCCGTCGGGAGGACGATATGCCAATTCAACGAGAGCTAGACTGGTCCGACTGTACGGAGCGTCTTCCGCGCCGCGTTTCGTGGGCGAGCTACCCCACGGGGTCGACCGTGCGGGAGCAGCTACCCCTAGAGCTGCCAGCGCCACGCCCACATCGTATGGCGCCGGCTCGGCAGCTTCGGAGCAACGTCATCCACTTGAACGTGCTTGACAGCGCAGCAAAGTCCAGGGAGTGAGGCCCGCTTTGTGACGTCACGCGGTGGTCTAGTACGCAGATTGGGGGCGCGGATGCGCACGGACGCCGAGGGGCTAAGTGCGGGCCGATGGCCTGCACTGCCCGACGGGCGACCACGGCGTGCCCCTCAGGGATGTGTCCGCCTCACGCGGTTCGATCTGCTGGCCGGAAGCTGAGGAAACGGGCAGGAGCGATCCGGCGTGGGTCAACTCGGCTTGCTGACTCGCGTCAAGAATCGTGTTCGCGCCGTTGACAACCGATACGGAATTATGAATATTCGTACAGTATCGCGAGGTCCTGAAGCGCTCGCGAGCAAATGGGGCGGCCCGATGGACTCTTGTCGGACCGCCGTACCGTAGCTGCGGCTATCGGAGAACCCACACACGATCAGGAGTTTGGCAAATGGATCAGCGTCGGACGGTGTTCATCAGTCACGCCAATCCCGAAGACAACGATTTCGCATCCTGGCTCGGCAGCCGCCTCTCGAACGCCGGCTATGACGTCTGGGCGGACATTCTCTCGCTCGTCGGCGGCGACGCCATCGCTCCGGTGATTGGCGATGTCATCAGGGACCAAGCGGCCATCGTGATTGTCGCCCTGTCACGGGCGTCCTACAGAAAGGCAGGCGTGCTCGATGAAGTTGCCATCGCGTCGCAAGTTGGACGCAAACTCGGAATACGAAGATTCTTGATTCCCGTTGTGTTGGACGACCTGCAGATGTCCGAGTTCCCCGACCAACTGGTCCGTACCCTGTCCATCGACTTCTCTCGCGATTGGGCCGATGGTCTGCACGATCTGCTCACTGCCCTAGAGGAATCCGGGCCGCTGAGGTCGGATCGTGGTGGGATCGAAGCAATGACCGCATGGCACGCCTTTAGGTCGCGTGGCTGCGCGTTGCGGACCGACCGACCTGACCTGCTCTTGTCCAACTGGTTCAAGCTTGGTCCCCTCCCTCCCCGCATCCGGTACTCGCGCTTCCTTCATTCCTCGGCCATTGACCCAGCGTTCGAGCGCTTCCGCATCCCGGCGCACCGCCACCACCGCCTTGCCATCAGCTTCGCGGACGCGAGTGCGCTAATGGCCGACGCTCCGAATGTTCAGCTGGAAGACGCCTACGAGGTCGATACGAAGGACTTTCTGGCGGGGTGCCCGGCCAACGCGCCGGGAATCTTCCGGCGGGACGCTCGGAACATAGTGACTGCGATGCTGAATGAAACTTGGGGAAAGTTCTGTGAGGAGCGAGGGCTCCTGCGCCGGGAGTTCGTCACCGGGGACTCGTGGTTCGTACCGCTAGGCTTGTTCGACAAGGACCGAGGTGTGTTCACCGGTGACGATGGCAAGACAAGCTGGCGTCTACTGGCTGGGCGCAGCGAAGCGCGGACGATCTGTTGGCACTATGCCGTTTCGGCGCGGGCAACGATCGCAGAACCGTGCTACTTCGCTTTGCGCTCGCATGTTGTATTTACGGAAGATGGTGAAACGCCGATCGAAGGACGGAGAGCTCACCGATTGAGACGGAGCTTCTGCAAGAATTGGTGGAACCCGCGCTGGCGCGACATGCTGCGTGGATTCGTCGCCAACCTCGCGGGTCAAGTAGATCAGATAGAGCTACCCTTGGCTCCAGGCGCCACCGTTCCAGTGGCTGTAGCTCCAATGCCGTTCTGTGCGCCTGTCTGGGTGGGTGACGAGGACGCAATAGCAATCGGTCCTGAGGAGGACGGTGCGGTCTGCGATAGGGACGCCGTCGACGAAGAGGGCGAGAGGGAGGATTGGCCTTGACTTCCATCGCCGAGGAACTAGGAGCTAAAGAAGACATGCAGGACGACTACCAGCTTGAGTACCTTGAGGAACCAAAGCTGCTCTTTGGACACGGTCAAGTGACGGAACACCCTAAAGATGGACTGTTTCTGTTTGGACCCGTAGAAGATAAGGCGAACCCCATCGAGATGCGTGTCGGCGTGATCGGCACTCGCGAGGGTTTGGCGCACTATGCAAAGTGGGTGAACAGCATACAACAATACATCCCTCCGAAAGCGGCGGGTCGCAGCCATCATGTCGGCTGGCCCGGGTTCAAGGCCGTGTTTGGCGCCCAATGGTCGACGACACCACTCGCAACGCTCACGGTCGACGGCAAGGCGGTACACGATACGATACGGCTCCACGATCCGCACGAAGCCATATACAAGACCGTGGGCCTATTCGCTGATCCTATTCGAAGATACCTGCGCGAGAGTGAGACCCCACCGGCCATCTGGTTCGTGGTGATCCCGGAGGACCTCTACCGCTTGGGAAGGCCGCAGTCATCCGTGCCGACCGGCGAGCGAGTTGCCGGATCGCAGTATCTCAATCGGGCTACGGGTCGTGAAATCCTCCAGCACGGTTCGCTGTTCCCCGAGGATGTCAAAGCAGCGCAGATGTACCGTTTTCAGAGGAACTTCCACCACCAAATCAAGGCACGGCTACTCGATATCAAAGTCGTGGTCCAGATCGTGCGAGAAACCACTTTGGCAGCGAGGGAAGGCAATGCTACAGCGGGTCGAGCGTTGGAGGATCCAGCCACGGTTGCTTGGAATCTGTGCACTACGGCGTTCTTCAAGGCTAGCGGTAAGCCATGGAAACAAGCTCGAATCAGGCCGGGTGTGTGTTACGTCGGCTTAGTCTTCAAGTTGGACGACACAGACCCCGATGGCGGCAACGCCTGCTGTGGAGCCCAGATGTTCCTAGACTCCGGTGACGGACTCGTCTTCCGTGGGGCCGTCGGCCCTTGGTATTCCGAGGAACGCAACGAGTTTCACCTGAGTCGCGACAAGGCGGCTGAATTGATGGGCCTCGTGGTAGAGTCGTACCGGAACAACCACGGAACCGCGCCAACGGAACTGTTCATCCATGGACGCAAGCGCTTCGAGGATGACGAGTGGGCTGGCTTTCAGTCCGCTGTGCCCGAGGACACGAACTTGGTGGGTGTACGCATCGCGCGAAGCTCCGGGCTGAAACTGTACACCTCTCGCGAGATGCCAGTGCTCCGGGGTATGGCCCGGCGGGTTACGGACCGACGGGCGTTCTTGTGGACCAAAGGCTTCACTCCGCGTCTCCGAACGTACCCTGGCTGGGAGGTTCCGAACGCGCTCGTCGTCGATGTCCACAGGGGCGACGCGGACCTCCGCACCGTCATGGAGGACGTCATGTGCCTCACCAAGGTCAACTTTAACGCCTGCACGTTCTCCGATGGGCTTCCTGTTACCCTGAAGTTTGCGGACGCGGTGGGTCAAATCTTGACGGCCGCGCCTGTGGGGGACTTGCCGCCCTTGCCGTTTCGGCATTACATCTAGGCGCGGGCCAATGCTCCCGCCTATACCACGCGACGCATTCAGTTGGTAACAGGAACCCCAATGACCAAAATCTTCGTCAGCTTCGACTATGACCACGACAGGGAGCTCTACGGTAGCTTAGTCGCGCAAGCCAAGTCGCTGGACTCGCCGTTCTCTATCGTCGACCGATCGCTCCCGAGTGCGATCCACGACGGCAACTGGAAACGTCAAGTGAGGGCACGCATCCGCGAGGTCGATGTCGTCGTGTTCATCTGCGGTGTTAACACGCACTCCGCAGCGGGGATGGCGGCAGAGATGTCGATCGCACATAGCGAGCGCAAGCGCTATTTCCTGCTCAAGGGACGGCCAGACCGGACCTGCAGCAAGCCTAAGAACGCGCTTGGATGGGACCGCATGGAGCCTTGGACATGGACCAACCTGAAGGAACTGCTCAAAAGCCCGTGAGGACTCACCATCTGTTCATCAGTCACTCGTGGGCATACTCTAATACCTACGATAGACTTGTCAGTCTGCTCCGAAGGCGAAAGTACTTTCGATTCAAGGACTACTCCGTGCCGCGGGACGACCCGATCCACAATGCACGGACTGTTGTCGCGCTTAGGACTGCTATCCGGCAGCAGATGAGTCCTTGCGGGGCCGTGCTAATCCTCGCTGGCGTCTACGCGACATACAGCAAGTGGATCGACGAGGAGATCAGACTGGCCCAGAGAGGCTTCGTTGTTCCCAAGCCGATCATTGCCATTCGGCCGCGAGGCAATGTCAGATTGTCCAAGCCTGTACAGCAGGCTGCGAATAGGATTGTAAGTTGGAACAAGGATAGCATCGTGGCGGCGATCCGAGACGTCACGTGATGGACGATAAAGCGCGTAACGAGTTGCTCGAGATGTACCGGCTCCACGCCGAGCTTGCGGACCGGGTTAGTCAACGCCGCGAGGGCGCAAACCGCTTGTATGTAAGCCTGTTGCTCGCGCTAGTCCTGTTCTTGGCCGCACTGTTTCGCTTCGGTATGGGAGATTTGCCAGGCGGTGTCGTTGTGGGTGCGGTGGGAGCCGTTGGCGTGGCGTTGTCGGCTTCGTGGCTCCTTGTCATTCGATCCTATCGTCAGCTCAATTCGGGTAAACTCAAGGTTCTACAGGAACTCGAGACGCGGCTTGAGTATCCGTTTTTCAAACGCGAATGGCAATTGCTTGGCGAGGGTGAAGACCGAGGTCGGTATTGGCGCCTTACGCAAGCAGAGGCGGTTCTCCCTTGGACATTCTTGGTGCTCTTTTCGGTCGTGTTAGTGGGGGTCGCGTGGATGGAGATTGCGGCAGGTCTAGCGGCAACCAGTGAGGTTTCGGTCTAGGCTTCGTGCGGCCCGGTGGCGCGGGTGCGCTCACCCGACATCCGCCAAAACCCCCTCTTGCAACGCCTTCAACCTCTCAAAAATCCCCTCAATCACCCTATCCCTCCCCGCAAACAACGCCTCCGGCCCCCCAGCATGCAGCCCACTAAACGGCGCCTCGTACAACGCGGACGGCTCCATCACTCCCCGCGCCGTAAGCTGATCGATCACCATCTCGACGAACCGCATTTGCGCCGTCGTCAGGCTGCGATCCGAGAGAAACTCCGAGAACGCCTCCTGCGCCGCAGCGCGGTCCATGCCGACCATGCTCCGCACGAGATGGACCAGTGAGGGCGAGTAGTTGCGGGCCAGAAGACCCGTCAACAACGTCTGTCCATCGTCCTCGCCGATCTCGACCAGCGTCTGCTCCAACCCCTCCAGATCGGTGGCGGTGAGCGGCTGGTTCGTGCGGAGGCGACGGATCACGAGGTGGTCGAGATGGTTCCTCAGGTACTCCTGCACCTTCTTCTCGTACTGGATGCCGGTCATCTTCGGCAGGTCGATGGCGGCGTCCTCGCGCATGCCCAGGACCTCGTCCTGAAACGCGGTGCGGACAATCGTGCGCGTCTTCTTGTCCAGGAAGGGCACCAAGCCGCGCAGGCGCAGCCGCAGTTCCTCGAGATCGTTCAGGCCGATGCCCTCCCAGAAGCCGCTCTCCTGTACGGACGCGAGGTAGGCGAGTTGGGCCGTCACCGCGGGAATCGTGCGCTTCTCCTCAAGCATCGTGGCGATCTCCACCACCCGCTGGCGATGCCGCTCGAACGTGCCGGCATCGCCCTCGGCAAGGGCGAGTTGCATCGTGAGCGCCGTGAGATCGAACAGGCGGGACTCGATGTCGCCTGTCTCGACCCCGCTGGGCAGTCCGGCCACCTCGGTCTGCAATACCTCGACATCGGACGGGTCGAGCCGCTCCCACGCCTTCCGCTCCTGAAAACGCTCGACCGCTTCGAGGTGCATCCGCACGATGAAGTTCTCGGGGTTCATCGCCACGACCTGGCCGTGAAGTTCCGTCGCCAACGCCCCGGCCAGTGCCCCTTCCCGATCCAAGTCCGGCGCGCCTTGGACGTGGGTCAGCAATCGCACCCGTGATCCAAAGAGCCGGGCGCCGAGGGGAATCGCGGCACCGACCTCAATGCCCTCCGGATGCTCATTGAAGAAGTCGAAGTTGAAGCAGAAGTCGAAAACGCGGAAGTCCTGCTTGTCGTCCCCGGGTCCGAACAGATCGGGACACAGCCGCGTGCCCCGGCCGATCATCTGCCAGAACTTGATCCGCGAGTAGACCGGCTTGAAGAAGACCAAGTTGGCGACCTCGGGCACGTCGATGCCGGTGTCGAGCATGTCCACGGAGATGGCGATGTGCGGCGCCTCGTCCTGCCGCGAGAAGTCGTCGAGCAGGCTCTGCGCGTACGGGGCGTGGTGATCGATGACGCGGGCGAAGTGCCCGGCGTGCTGCGGATAGTGGTGGTCGAACCGCTCCTCGATGAACATCGCGTGCGCATGATTGCGCGCGAAGATGATCGTCTTGGCCAGTCGGTCGCCGCCGTCCACCGCGTGGCCGTGCTCCATGAGGTGTTGCAGCACCTTGTCGACCGTGTCCGTGTTGAAGAGCCAACTGTTGATGGCGGAAGCATTGACCCGGTCCGGCAACGCGCCGTCCTCCTCGTCGTCGCCCCAGTCCAGGCTCTCCCACTGCGCCTGTTCCTCCTCGCTGAGCGAGTCGTAGTCGATGCCCTCTCGCGGAAACCGGAGGTCCACTTGCTGAACCTTAGGCGGCACCAGAAAACCGTCCGCAACCGCGGTCGCGAGCTCGTACGCGTCGGTGGGCACGCCCGGCTCCAGGTCGAAGAGTTCGTACGTGTTGCGGTCGACCTGATCCCGAGGCGTCGCGGTCAGGCCCACAAGTAGCGAATCGAAGTACCGAAAGATGGCACTGTATTTCTGATACACCGACCGGTGCGCCTCGTCGATGATCACGAGGTCGAAGTGCCCCACCCCGAAGCGGGCCTCCGCGCCGGCCGTCTCGTTGATCAGCCCCATCATCGTCGGATAGGTGCAGACGTAGACCCGGCCCGTCTTGTCCTTCTCGGTCACGAGGTTCACCGGGCTGGACTCCGGCAAGTGCGTCTTGAACGCCCCTACCGCCTGTTTCACCAGCGCCAGCCGGTCGGCGAGAAACAGGTCCGCTTCACCCACCCGGCCCGCTGTAGCAGATCGACCAGCGCGATCGCCACGCGGGTCTTGCCGCTGCCAGTCGCCATCACCAGCAGCGCCTTGCGCCGCGCCTGCGAGAACTGCTCGCCGATGCTCCCGATGGCCCGCTTCTGGTAGTAGCGCTCGACGATGGCGTCCTTGACTTGGGCGACATCCAAGGGTTCACGGTGCGTCCGACGATGGAGCAGCGACGCCAGTTCATCCTTCTTGTGGAAGCCGGCGACGCGTCGCGGCGCGTAGCTTTGGTCGTCCCACAGATGGGTCTCGTACCCGTTCGTGTAGTAGATGATCGGACGTTGGCCGTGCATGGCCTCCAGGCAGTCCGCGTAGAGCTTGGCCTGCTGCCGACCCTTCGCGGCATCGACGGTGGTCCGCTTCGCCTCCACCACCGCCAGCGGCTTGCCGTCGTCGCCCCAAAGCACGTAGTCGACGTAGCCGATCCCCGACGGGTTCGGCATGCCCGTGACTTCGTACTCGCGGTCGCGCTCCCGATCCAACGGCCAGCCGGCGCGTTGCAGGTCCAGGTCGATGATCAGCCTGCGGGTCTTGTCCTCGTTCCAGTCATGGGTTTCGGGAACGTGCTCGTTCTCCGCCTTGATGGCGGCTAGCCGTTCGCGCAACGCCTCCAACTCGCCTTCGAGTTCCCTGCGCGCGTCGTCGGCCGCATCCAGCTGGCTCTTGAGCGTATCGAGTTCCTGGAGGCTGGCCGGCGTGGTGTGCGGTTCCAGCTTGGGGACGAGGGACTCGTCGAAGGTCTTGCCGTGGAGCTCCTCCGCGCCCTTCCCCAGATAGGTGCGCCCCGCCCAGTAGAGGACGTGAGCCAGCTCCCGCACCACGTTCAACGCGTGTTCCGGCGAGGGCGTCTTGTTGCCGTGTACCGCCACGTTGCCCGCCTGCCGGATGTACTCGGCCTTCTGCCACACCACGTCCGGCACGACTGTCCGGAAGGCGGGCTCGCTGAGGTAGGCGTCCAGGTTCGTCACCTTCGGCGGGCTCAGGGCCTTCTCGACCCTGTAGACGCGCTTGACCAGGCGCTCCAGCGCATGGCGTGCGTGGAAGCAGGAGGCGCGTGGGTCGCCGTAGACGTGATGCTCCGCATAGGTCGCGCTCTCCGCGGCATGCGGGAACTCCTGTTTCAGGAACGCGAAGTTTGCGGAGACTTCCATGATGGGCTAAAGGTCGCCCCGGAAGGCGCGGGATTGCAGGGAGGCGAAGAGGGTGTCCAGTTCGGTCAGGTGAGCCCGCTGTGCAGCTTTGTGTTGTTCGACGGATCTGACGATGTCTGAGAAGCGACGTTGAAGCTCCATTGGGGGAAGAAGGATCTGAAGTTCCTTCAAGCGTCCAAGGCTAATGCGCCCGCGCGTTTGACCACGGACGAGCTGAAGCGCCATCGAAACCATGCGTTGATCGTTCAGGAGCTGGCAAACGTAACTCGCATCCGCCTTCTTGTCGTTCACCCTCATGAGAATGCAGTCAGCCTTGTTGAGGGCGCGCTGTAGGCCTGAGGGGACGACGCAGGCCCGAAGATTGGGATCTCCCATGGTTCCGATAATCACATCGCCGGGCCGGCAGTGATTCTTTGGCAGGCTGGCGAAGTGCTCTTCGGAAATGAAGGCGAGGTCGTCATCCAGCATCTCCCCGACCCCGATGTTCTGGAGTCGGATCACCCTCACGCCGCTCTCTACATAGTGAGAGGACTTCAGATTCGAACCAAAGGGGCCGTCCCGGAGCTCGTCGGACACCGCGAGCAAGGAGGTCGGTGGCCAACCCATCGGATTCGTGACAAGGTCGCCGAACATGTCGAGAAAGAAGGACCGGATGAGAGCGTCGAGTTGGGTGAGGGCGTCGCGGCGTTTGGTCCGCAAGGCGTCCGCCGCATCCAGAATGCCGGCAATCCGCTTCTGCTCGGTGAGGGGCGGGAGGGGAATCTTCGATGCCTTGACTTTGGCATCCGAGACAGCCGGGTAGTTCGCCCCCGTCGCGACATCCACCATCCGCTGCACAAACACGTCGGTTTTGACCCAGTGAAACAGGAACCTCGAATCTAGCTTGTCCTCGTCGGGTCGGAGGACGCAGTAACCGGTGGACGCTGTCATACCATGATGGGCACTATTGACTAGCGCAACGCCATTCAGGTTGGGGCGCACCGTGGCAATCAGAACGTCGCCGGCTTCCACCAACTGCCTCGCCCGGCTGGGTGCGCCAGAGCAGTCGTAACGCTCGGTTGACGCAATGGACTTGGTGCCCTTGTCCACAGAGCTGAGATCGATGTAGTCGAAGCTACCGCCACGGCTGGACTTTGGATTCCAAGTCTGGCATTTGCTGACACAGTCGGCGATGGGATGCTCCTTCCATCTCATCCCAAGATTCCCTCCAACTCCTCACGTCCCTTCGCGATCTCGTCCTCCAGCTTCGCAAGGCGCGCCATGATCACCGTTGGCGGGTCGTACTCCATCGCCTCGTAGTCCACCTCCTTGTAGCGGTTGATAGAGAGGTCGTAGTCGTTCCCCGCAATCTCGGCCATGGGCACGAGAAAACTCCGGTCCGTCCGTGCCCGCTTGCGCTCTGCCTCACGGTTCCCCCACCGAGCAAGGACGTCGGCCAGGTCGCTGTTCTCGGGCTGTGGAACCCGCTTGTCGTCCAGCGAGTAGCCGTCGGCCTGCATATCGTAGAACCAGACATCATCGGTGCCTCCGGAGTTGGTCTTTGTAAAGAGCAGGATGGCCGTGGAGACCCCGGCGTATGGCTTGAAGACGCCGGAGGGCATGGAGACAACGGCGTCGAGCTTCTGCTCCTCGGCCAAAACCCTGCGCAAGGTCCTGTGCGCCTTGCTCGACCCGAAGAGCACGCCGTCGGGCACGATGACGGCGGCCCGACCGCCGGTGTGGAGCAGACGCAGGAACAGGGCGACGAACAGCAGTTCCGTCTTCTTTGTCTTGACGACCTGCTGGAGATCCTTGGCAGTGGACTCGTAGTCGAGACTTCCCGCGAACGGCGGATTAGCGAGGACGAGTGAGTACCGCTCGGCATCGTCCCCGCCTGTCGCGTCGGTCTGGGCCAGCGAGTCCCGGTAGCGGATGTCCGGATTCTCGATGCCGTGCAGCAGCATGTTCATGCTGCCGATGCGCAGCATGGTGTTGTCGAAGTCGTAGCCGTGGAAGGTGCCGTCGTTGAACCGGCGACGTGCCGGGGCGTTCCTGTAGATACGGTCGCCGTGATGCTCGACGAGATGCTCGGACGCCGCGACGAGAAAGCCGGCGGTGCCGCAGGCCGGATCGCAGATGACGTCCTCGGGCGTGGGTGCGGTCATGTCCACCATCAGCTTGATGATGTGGCGCGGCGTGCGGAACTGCCCGTTCTGCCCGGCGGTCGCGATCTTGCCGAGCATGTACTCGTAGAGATCGCCCTTGGTATCGCGGTCCGCCATGTCGATGTCGTCGAGCTGGTCGACCACGTTCGCCAGCACCCGAGCCGCGGGCATCATGAAGAGGGCGTCCTGCATGTGATGGGAGTAGGTGGATCCTTCTTCCAAGTCCTCCGTCTGCCCGATCGACTTGATGAAGGGGAACACCCTGTCACGCACCGTCTCGAACATCTGCTCCGGCGCAAGCTCCTTGAAGCGCGACCAACGCAGACCGTCTTCGTCGGCGGCGAACACCGGTTCCTCGATCGGCTTGCCGGTCCGAGCGGCCTTGCGCTCCTTGCGCGTGTGCAACTCGTCCAGCTCCTTGATGAAGAGCAGGTAGGTGAGCTGCTCGATGACCGAAAGCGGGTTCGATATCCCGCCGGACCACATCGTGTCCCAGATTCGGTCGACCTTGGACTTCAGTTCGCCCGTGATCATGATTTCCTCTCGCTCGTCTCCATCGAGTCCGTGAACCGGTCGGACCCTGAGTGACCCCTACGGGTGTCGCGTTCGCCGACCGTCTTCGAAGCGATGGCTCCTTCGGACACCATGGTATCAAGCGACTTGCCGCTCTGGCTTGGACGGGGATTCGATGGGGACGCAGGAGCGACCGTTGTCGGGTTCGCGGGCGCCACACGGGGCATGACCGTTCCAACTGGCGACCGCTGCCCTGCGAGGCGTACGCTATGAATCGCTGGTCGGACCCCTGAGGACGGCGACATGAGCCGCTTCCAGCTACGCGAACTCCGCGTGAAGAACTACCGTTGCTTCGACGAGCTAACGCTTTCGCTTGAGGAAGACGCCACCGTCCTCTTCGCCGAGAATGGCGGCGGAAAGACCGCGTTGCTCAACGCTCTCGCGATCGGTCTCGCCGTGTTCCATAGGGGTTCGTCGAAGACCCTGACGCTCGATCCAGCGCACGACCCCCGGATGCGCACCCTCGAAGGGCAGAGGAGACGCGAGCCGGTCGGCCAGTGCGAGGTGACGTGGACCGCAGCCGTGGGCGACACGGAATCCGTCACGTGGTCAACGACGATCAACCCGTGCACCGGGTCCGCACGAGCCACGAACCGGCACCGGTCGATTCTGGATGCCATGGAGCAGGTTCGAGTGCCCGGCGAGCGCTGGCCGTTGTTCGCGTGGTACGGCGTTCGGCGCTTGGTATCCGCTCGCGGCCGTCGCAAGGTCGAGCACACGCGGGACCGCTGGGAAGCCTACGACTCCTCGCTTGACGCGAACCTGGAAGAGGGCCCGCTGCTTGCGTGGCTACGGGACGAATTCTGCGGAGACGTGGCTCGCCAACAGCAGAACGTGCCGGAGCGTTCGTCCCACGAGGCTGTGATGGAGGCAACCGTGCGGGCAACGCCCGGCGTGACGGACGCTTGGTACGACGCGGTGACGGGAAGTCCGGTGATGCGGTTCGAGGATGGGCACGTGGCGCCCTGGGCGGAGCTTTCCGGCGGCTACCATGCGTTCATCGCGTTGGTCGCCGACATCGCCCGCCGTGCTGTCATGCTCAACGAGTTTGATGGCGTGGAAGCGCCGGCACGCGTGGGCGGCGTGGTGCTCATCGACGTACTCGACCTGCACCTGCATCCGCGTTGGCAGCGCGTCGCGCTACCGCGCCTTCGCGAAGCGTTCCCGAAACTGCAGTTCGTCGTCTCTACGCACTCACCGCAGGTGCTCAGCAGCGCGGAAAACCGCCAAGTGCGGCGACTCGTGGACGGGGGGCTTCAGGAGGGCACGGTCTTCGTCGAGGGCCGGGACACGAACGCGATCTTGCGCGAGCACATGCGGACGGATGATCGCGACGACTTGGGCGTCGCTGCGCTTCGAGAGTTACATGATGCGATCGACCGGGGGGACTGGCGGCTCGCTGACCGACTCCACGAGGGGCTGGTGGGGAGATGGGGTTTCAACGATCCGGCGCTGATCCGTGCGAGGGAGTTCATGGAGGAATAGCGAGGCCCGAAGTGCGGCGTTGGACAGCGAGCAGGCTAGGCTGACCGGTGCGCTCGGTCCGGGGCTCCCTTCAGCCGAGGAACGAGCGGCACGCGCCAGGCAGATTCTCACCCGAGATCCGCTTCCCGAGCACGTGAGCATCTGCATTGTCTTCGCTACGCCCGCGTTGGACGCGGGATGCCGAGCGGCGCGTGTGGGCCATGCGGCAGCGCCATCCCTTCATGGGCAAGAGCCGCCTGCGCGTGATGCTCGCGCGCGAGGGGCTGGAGCTCGGCGCGTCCACCATCGGGCGCATCCTCGCCAAGGGCGTGCGGCTGGGGCGCGTCGAGCCGTGCGCGTTCTGCCGCGGCCGCGTGCGGTCCAGGCGGCGCCGCGACTTCAACGGCCACGCGCGGCGCTGGCGCTACGGCCAGCACCTCAAGGAGTTCAAGGCGGTCTCGCCGATCGGCAAGCACATGGTGGCGCGCGCCCATGCCCGCGCCACCGCGCACAACGCCGAACGCTTCCTCGACGCCGTGTGCGCCGAGATGCCCCACGAACTGCTCTCCGTGCAGGTCGATGGCGGCGGCGAGTTCATGGCCGAGTTCTAACGCGCCTGCGCGGCGCTCGACATCCCGCTCTACGTCCCGCCGCCCCCAATTCAACGGCTGCGTCGAGCGCGCCAACGACACCACCCGCGTCGAGTTCGGGACCTGTACGACGGCGACCTCACCGTCACCGAGGCCAACCGGGCCCTCGCCGACTCCCAGCACTTCTACAACCACGTCCGGCCACACCAGACCCTCGACTGGCAAACCCCAATGGAATACCTTCAAACATCCAGGGACTGCCCCTCCCTGTCCCAGATATCCTGAACCCGCACGGCGGCTTGTCCACCGCTTGGCCCTGCGCTAGACTTCGGCAGGACTGCCGGAACCCCTAAGCCGACTCATGCTGTCGCTCAACAGGAGATCGTCGAATGCGACCAGTTTCCCTTTCCCTGCTATTGGTGGCCCTATCAGTCACACCGGCGTGTGCGAGTACCGAATCCTCATCATCCAGGCAAGGAGTGAAGCAGGCTTAGGTGCTGGCGGAGAACTACCATGAAAACAGAGGGCGTCAAAGCTCTAACCGAAGAAGTCTTGGAAGGCCTGACACGCCCTTTGAACGAGCACGTAACACTAGTTGTGTTCAAAGCCATCGAAAGCAACTCGGGTTGGCTAACCACTTACAACAGGCTATGTGGGGAGCTGGGTCAAGATATTGTTAACAAATGGATCGGTAAGTGGACATGTCTGGCTCTTGGTGCCCAATCCGTAACGCGGTTACCCGCTGATGGTACGGAGCTAACTCAAAGTTACTCGACACTGCGATTTTGACCCTCTGGGGCAGGAACTATGGCTCGTAGAATTCAAGCGCTACTCTTGGTCGAGGACGTTGACGAGCGCGGGAACCCTGCCCTTCGTGTTGGTGTAGATCAGGAAGCTGAAGGCTCATCGGCGTTGATGCGAAGGACTCGTCAGGCTCTCGAGAGTATGGGGCTTCAGGGCCAACCATCTTGCCGACATTGAAGTTGGTGGTCTACCCGGCTTGAACGAGGCTGTAAAGGTAACCGTAAGGTCAGGAGAGCTGCGCCACCTGGTTCAACGTATTGACTTACTTCTTTTGCGGACACGGGCATCCTCCTCCTTTAGGGACAACTAAGACTCGATCGCTCCCTCTCCGGTCTGCTTCAGTCTGAATGCCTTGAGGGGTGTCAGTGTTCCACCCAGCCAGAGCTTTCATGCAGGTTCTCCTTCCTGTAAACAGAGGTCAACCTGGAATTACAAGTCTTGGGACTCGGTTCAAGCCGCAGTCGGAATATAGGAGGAGAAGGCCATGGGATCAAAGACTGTACAAAAGGTCGTCGGCTTCGTAGTGTTTGGGCTCGGTTTAGGTCTATTCGGCTGGTTTGTGACGTTGTTTTTGAGAGCCTCGGTCGAAGTCCAAACCTCCATTCTCGCTCTGTTCGGGGTCGTTATCGCTGGCATCATCACTCACATCTCGGCGAAGAAACGAGACATTCAAGCTCGTCAGTTCCAAGAAAAGCGGGCGGTCTATGAGGATTTCATGACTCTGATCTTCGACGTCCTAGCGGGGCAGAAAGCCAAAGAGCTTGGACGCCAGCCTGTCGGCGAAAAGAAACTGGCAAGCCGAATGCTCGAATTCAAACGGAAACTTATCATTTGGGCGGACGCCCGTTCCATAGAGATGTGGAACGAGATCGAAGTCAACATGGGGCAAGTGCTCCAGGGTGCCGATCCTTATGAGATGCTGCAAATGTGGGATGCGTTCATGCGCCAGATGAGAAGCGACTTGGGTATGGACGATAGAAAGCTACCACAGGGCGCGTTGATCGACATGCTCTTGACGCCGGAGGATATGGGCAAGGTCGGGAGGAGTTCGAGCTAGTGTAGTGTCTCGAATAAAACGTATTTCATTGGCTTGAGACGGGTTATGCTTTCTCGCGTCCGTGATTTCGGGGGCGACGCGATGGGGGTGGGGGCCAGGATCGACTTGTCCAGGGCGGAACGGGGCAAGCTTGCGACGTGGGCGTCGTCGAGCACCCCGGCGCGCCTGCGGGAGCGCGCGCGCATCGTGTTGATGGCCTCCGAGGGGATGACCAACAAGGACATCGCGGCGGAGCTGGGCACGGACGCGAACAAGGTCGGTCGATGGCGAAGCCGCGTGGCGCGGGAGGGGCTGTCGAGCATTGAGAAGGAACGTCCGCGCGGGGCGAACCACGGCGGCAGGGACTCCAACGAGCAGGCGGAGCTGCGCGGCAGGATCCTGGAGGTGACGACGCAGACGACGCCGGCGGACGCGACCCACTGGTCGTGCCGGTCGATGGCGCGGCATCTGGGGACGACGCACAGCTTCGTGAACCGGGTGTGGCGCGCCCACGGGCTGAAGCCGCACCTGATCCGCACCTTCAAGGTGAGCAACGATCCGCGCTTCGAGGAGAAGCTGCGCGACGTGGTCGGGTTGTACCTCGACCCGCCGCGCAACGCGGTGGTGTTCAGCTTCGACGAGAAGAGCCAGATCTAGGCGCTGGACCGCACGCAGCCGGGGCTGCCGATCAAGAAGGGCCGCGGCGGGACGATGACGCACGACTACAAGCGCCACGGCACCACGACGCTGTTCGCGGCGCTGAACGTCGCCACCGGGGAGGTGATCGGCAGGACGTACCGCAGGCACCGCCACCAGGAGGTGTTGCGGTTCCTGCGGGAGGTCGAGAAGACGGTGCCCAGGGACCAGGAGATTCATCTGGTCCTGGACAACTACGCGACGCACAAGCACGAGAAGGTGCTCGCCTGGATCGAGCGCAGGAAGCGCGTCTTCCTGCACTTCACGCCGACCAGCGCGTCGTGGGCCAACCTCGTGGAGCGGTTCTTCGCGGTGCTGACGGACAAGCAAATCCGGCGTGGCGTGTTCACGTCGGTGCCGCACCTCGAGAAGTGCCTCCGCGAATACCTGGCCGCCTACAACGAGGATCCGCGTCCGTTCGTCTGGACGAAGTCGGTCGGGGAGATCATGCGCAAGGTCGGCCGCGCGCGGGACGCGCTGCCCAATGCATAATCATCGTTTTATTGGAGACGCTACGCTAGGACTGTCCATCGGCAAGATGGAGGAGGTCCCGGTGCCGGTGGTGCAGTTCCCTAATCGCGGAGTCAAATTAGATCGTTGTAAGTCTTGAACAGCTTTTCGGCCCTTGCGAGTGTCTGTTTGATCGGATCGGAATCCCCTTCTAACGTCTCGGGGTTGCGGATCAGCCAAGAAGAGGGAGAGAAATGGTTGAAGACCGGTACTTCCTCGGGCATGAGCCGGAAAAGCTCCTCGACTCTCTTGACGACTCTTGTTGATGTCGTGGTTGTGGCGTTCACTTTGTCAACTGTAAGGGCGAGTGAGTCGTCCAGTGAGTAGCAGGCGTTGACGATTTCGATCAGCAGCTCCGGCTCAAAAAGACTTTCAACATCCCCTTCGTCGGAGTCGATGAAGTCGGTGATCGAGTAGAGGTGGCCTGCCTGCAATATGCCGGACTTGGTGATGCGCTCCAGCTTCTTTTTGTCGCCAATGCTCTGGTCCGAAAGAACAGCGATATGGAGCTTGTTGCCAGCGAACAGGGATACGAATGGCATGATCTTGTCAATCCCGCCCGATGGGCAAAGGGTCCATCGTGCGTCCAGGCCCGCTCTGTTTCGTGCGTGCAAAGCTGCGGAAAGAGCTTGAAGATACAGGACGTCGCTTGGTCCCTCCACGAGTAAAGTGTGCTCTCCGACGAACAAGGATTGGGTAATCTCGTACCCTAGGGCCCCCTGTAGGGGGAACAGAGTATCAGGATCCAGTTCAAGGACGTCCTCGCGGACTTTTGTGCCGAGAGGTATGCGACGTTGTCTTTTGGTTTCGATTTTGTCCTCGACTATTCTGACGCGGTCGAATGCGGACGCAGGCACCATGAACGGCGAGTGCGTCGAGTAGACGATTTGATGATGGGGGGCGAGCTTCTCCTCGAAGAACCGGAGCAGATCCGCTTGCGCCTTTCCGTGGAGCGACAGTCCGGGCTCATCAAGTAGTAGGACGACCGGCGAGTCGTCGGCCTTGATCTGGGCGAACTTTACGAGAAAGGAGAAGAACCAGACGAAGCCTGCACTACGCTCCGAAAAAGGTGTGTCCACGCGATGAAGCTGATTGACGATCCTCGCGCGGGCTATGGTGCCGGAGTTGAACGGTGCGGGGTCGCCTGGCCGGGCTTGCTCGACACGTACCAGCACATCAAGGTCAGGGTTCTGGGTCCAGTACTCGAGGATCTGGTCTGTGATGTTGTTGGATGCCGCCTGTAGCTTGGCGTTGAAGGTCTCGTAGGTCCGGACGTTGACGATGTCGTCAATCGAGACACCGGCGAACTCGAGAAACTCGCAAAACAGTCTCACCCCCCGCTGGTCGTCTCGGTCGAGCTGGTTGCTCTGAATCAGGTTGTTGGTTTGCTCGAGCTGGATCGCGCCATCCATACGGTCGTAGGAGGAAACGTACATGAAGCTGGGCAACATGGGCTGGATCAATCGACGGGCCTGGGCGGTGACAGGACCGTGCTGTTGAAGGTGCTGCTGGAGGGATTTGTGCTTAGGCGTTGGGGCTTCCAGGGCGTTGAGCGATTTGATGAGGTCGGAGGTCGTCGAGGGCGAGCCTAGGGCTGATCGCTCGGGTGCGTTCAGCGCGAACCTCTGATACAAGAGCTCAACGGCGTGCCTGTAGTCCAATTGCGCATGAATTTCTAGGTCTTTGCCATAGCGCCTGGCTACAGTGACCAGTTTGGACTTCAACACGCCGTCACCCACTTGATCGGAGATAGTCTGGATTTCGGTGTCTTCGAGTTCCCACGTAGTGCTTATCGCGAGGGCGCCTTTCTCGCCGTGGGCGGAGTCGTATTGAGTCAGCAAACGACGGGGATAGTCGCGTTCGAGGTCTAGGACTACGGGGGTAGCGGGGTGCGGATTCAGCGCCGCAAGGGCGAGCAGAATAGCGCTCTTCCCGGCTTCGTTTTTGCCGACTAGACACGTGACCGGTGCCAACTCGAAGGTTTCGCTGTCGTCCACGGATCTGAAACTGGTGACTTGGACGCTTTTCAGGTGCATGTACTATCCTTCAATGTATCTAGGATCCTGGGCGCTACGAAGCGCATTCCTCCCGCAAGCCATATTGCCCTGCAGTGCCTTGGAGGCAGTGGGTCCGGAGTCCGACTACCAGAGATGAAGTTCGAGCCGCAGGACGCCGCAGCGCGTCGGCGCATCCGGCTCACGCAGCGGGGCTCCTGGGACGAGGCAGTGCGACGGTACGCCAAGCGGTGCGTCAGCGCAACCGCTTGAGGGGGTTCAGTGCTTGAGCCGGTTCAGGGACATCTGGGACTACGACGTGCCGGCGCAGCCGGGCCTGTACTCGGTCTGGCGCGACGGCGCGCTGCACGACGTGGTGGCCCAGGTGACGAAGATTGGCTTCGTCTTCGTCCTGAACCGCGACACCGGCGAGCCGTTCCTGCCCGTCGAGGAACGGCCGGTCCCGCAGACGGGCGGTCCCGGCGAGTGGCTCTCGCCGACGCGGCCGTTCCCGGTCGCGCCGCCGCCCATCGTGCCGCACCGCCTGTCGCCGGACGACGCGTTCGGCCTGACGCTGTTCGACCGCCTGAGCTGCGCGCGCGGATCGCGGACGCCGTGGCCGACGGCCTGTTCACCCCGCCCTCGGAACGGGGCACGCTGCTCTATCCGTTCACCGGCGGCGGCGCGAACTGGGGTGGCGCTGCGTACGACCCGATGCGCAACCTGCTGATCGTCAACATGAACAACATTGCGCACCACATCCAGTTGATCCCGGCCGAGCGCGTCGAGCAGGCGCGCAGGGTGTTCCACGACCAGGAGGTCTCCCCACAGACCGGGGCGCCGTTCGGGATGAAGCGCGAACTGCTGCTCTCTCCGCTCGGCCTGCCCTGCACGCCACCGTCTTGGGGCGTCCTGGCCGCCGTCGATCTGGCCAGCGGAGAGATCGTCTGGCGCACCACGCTCGGCGAGGTCTACGGCGTGACCCTGGGACTGCCGAGCCTGGGTGGCCCCATCGTGACGGGGGGTGGTCTCGTGTTCATCGGCACGCCCATCGACGACATGCTGCGTGCCTTCGACGTGGCGACGGGCGCCTTGCTGTGGCAGCGGCAACTGCCCGCCGCGGGGCAGGCCACGCCGATGACGTACGTGTGGGAGGGGCGGCAGTACGTGGTGATCCAGGCGGGGGGCAATCCGGCAGGGCAGGGGCGGTTGGGGGATGTGGTGATGGCGTTTGGGCTTCGCTGAGCCCGGCGGGTTGGGTGGGAAGCGCGGACTCGATGTAAGCTGGACGCGATGACCGTAGAAGCCGCATTCGAGGTCGCCAACGCGAGCGGGCACTACGTAGCCCGCCGCCAGAAAACCGGGTTCCAGCTCCGTCTCGACCAAAAGCCCATCGGTGGCTGGGAGTGCCGCAACCGCCACTGGTACATCCTGAATCCGTTCGCCTCGAACGTCGCCCATTACCGGGAGATCCTGCGCGGACACGGGTTCGAGCAACAGGGCCGGCATCGATGGTGGCGGCTTCGCGGGGAGGAGAACGCGGACCGCTTTCGACGGGCTGTCGAAGAACTGACGGGACTGCCGCTTCGAGCCGAGGGCACGGTCTAGACCTCCTCAGCAAGCCCGTGCGACGCGGAAAGCGGATTGGGTGTGTCCGAGACTTGAGCCTTCAGCCCTCAGCCCGACGGGGTCACACTGATCGCTTGATGGTCGACGAAGCGGATGCCGGACGTGACGGCCACGGCCGGCTGTAGTCTGCGGAGAGTCAGCATGAGCCGAACATGGGCCAGGCGGCAGAGGCAAGATCGGTTGTGCGGCTTTAGACCCGGCTCCGGGAACGGGGGTTTTCGCCATCCGTGGTGAGGCCGAGAAAACTGTCCGCCGAGCCTTGGGCGGGTCGGGCTCACATGGCGGAGCACCACGTACGGGCAGCGTGCGCGGGTCAACAGAAGCGCGTTCGCGACGCTGCCGCGGTGGCGTGTCCTCAGCCTTGGGGCTAATATGTCGGGTGGATAGTGGAACGGCTCGATGCGCCTAAGCGGACGAAGAATGTCGCCGATCCGCAGCAGGTCACGCGTGCGGGTTTTGGACTGACGGATGGCTCGCGCGGATCTCATCCTGAATCTTGTCAGAGCGAGCCGTCTGGGGAACGAAGCGCAAGTCCGCAAGACGGTAGAAGCGCTGGCGGCCAACGAGCGGGCGAAGAACCACACGATCCTTGCGGACCGCCTGCTTGCGCAACTCCAGGTCGAGAACGGGCGCAACGTCAACGCTGGTTCCGTCACGCGGAAGTCCGAAACGCCGCTGATCGCGGAGAAGGTTCCATGCCGGGGGCTGGACGAGATGGTGCTGGCGCCCGTGGTCGGAGAGACGGTGCGCGAGTTGGTGGCGGAACACCACCGGGCGGACTTGCTCAGGTCGTACAACTTGGAACCCCGCAATCGAGTGCTGCTGGCGGGGCCGCCTGGGAACGGCAAGACCACCTTGGCTGAGGCGCTGGCCGACGCCTTGGGCGTGTCGCTCTTTGTCGTCCGGTACGAGGCCGTGATCGGCAGCTATCTGGGTGAGACCGCGCAACGCATCGCCAGAGTGTTCGAGCACGCCCGAGCGCGACAGTGCGTTCTGCTGTTCGACGAGTTCGATGCGGTGGGCAAGGAACGGGGCGACGCTCACGAAACCGGGGAAATCAAGCGAGTGGTGAGCTCGCTCTTGCTGCAAATCGACGCGCTGCCGAGCTACGTCGTGGTGGTGGCGGCGAGCAACCACCCGGAGCTGCTCGATCGGGCAGCCTGGCGGCGGTTCCAAGTCCAGTTGGAACTTGAAAAGCCGACGCAACGGCAGATCGAACGTTGGTATCGCGGGTTCGAGGCGCGGACGGGGCATTCGTTCGGCATCCAGCCGAGGGACCTTGCGCGCAAGCTGCGCGGGTTGAGTTTCGCGGAAGTGGAAGATTTCTGTACCGATCTCTTGCGCAAGCTCGTCTTGGACGGACCGGATGCTCGTCCGCGGGAGATCCTCGAGTGCCGCCTGCGGCAGTGGAAGCATCGGTTCGGAGCAGAGCTGGTCGATGGAATCGAATCGAACGCCTAAACCGTGGCGGAGAGCGACTACCCGATCCTGGTGTTTCCTGCGCCTGCGCTCGCGGAAAGGGCCAGACGGTCTGGATTTGGCAGACCGCCGAGACGCCCCGGGGCGGGTAGACAGGGAGAACGGCTAGCGCCGCAGTTCCAGCGCTTGGAAGAGGCGTTGGCGAATCGCCGTTTGGCGCTCCAGGAAACCTCGGCGGGGATAGTACCCGAGCAGGTGCTGGTGCTGGAGACGGTCGGGCCGGTGGCGAACTTCATCCGGGCCGTGGAACGGGTCGAAGGCCTCGAATGGCTGGCTGAGTACGAGCTCGACGACATCCCGCCCGGCGACGGATTCGAGCACGAGGACGATCCAGAGAAGCGCCTGAGCGGGCAACTCTTCCTCATGATGTCGGACGGGCGAGCACTCGCCGAACTTCGCGGCCTCTTCGAAGGTTGGCGCCGGGATCCGGACGCTCCGTTCAGTCGTGGCCTCGCACCGCTCAAGCGGGCGTTCCAATACCTGCGAGAGATCCGGCCATGGGACGTCGAAGACCGGCTGGCGGACACGGGCCTGCTGGAGGATTGGAACGAGCGGGCGGCGTTCGGGCAGGAGACGGTCTCGTTCGAGGCGGAACTCTGGTATCGGGGGAGCGCTTCGCGGCGCCGTGCCGCAGCCGACCAACTGCGCCAAGCGATAGCCGCGTTGGACGGCGAGATAGTCAGCGAGTGCGTGGTCGAAGACATCGCGTACCACGGGATACTTGGCCGGATGGACGTCGCTCGGGTGCGCGACCTGATTGATCGACCGGAAACGCGGCGTGACGTGGGGCTGTTCCGCTGCGACGACGTCATGTTCCTGCGGCCCGTCGGGCAGTGCGCGGTGCTGATCGGCGAGGATACGGAGGAAACGCTGCCGGTTCGGCCGGCGGAACCCGAGCGTGTTGTGGAGGGAGCGCCGGTGATCGCCCTGTTGGACGGCATGCCGCTGACTGGGCATGTGCTGCTTAGCGGTCGCCTCGTGGTCGACGACCCGGACAGCTACGAGGACACCTACCAGGCGGCCGAGCGGAGCCATGGGACGGCGATGGCCTCACTTATCTGCCACGACGATCTCAATGTGGGGGGGACGGCGATCGGAAGGCCGGTGTACGTACGGCCGATCATGCAGCCGCGGCGGTGGTTCGATGGCCGGTTCGAGGAAACCGTGCCGGAGGATGTGCTGCCGGTGGACTTAGTGCATAGGGCGGTGGTTCGGCTTTTCGATGGCGAAGGTGGGGAGCCGCCCGTTGCGCCCGACGTGCGCGTGGTGAACCTCTCGATCGGCGACCGGGCGCGACCGCTGGGCCGGGAGATGAGCGGGTGGGCGCGGCTGCTCGACTGGCTGTCTTGGAAGTACGACGTTCTGTTCGTGGTGAGTGCGGGGAACCACCTGCGGGAACTTTCGATGGCCACGCCGAACTCGAGTTTTCGGGGCCTCCCGGCGGAGACTCGCCAGCGATTGCTGATCTCGGCTGTGGCCGAGGATACGAGGCATCGGCGGCTATTGTCGCCTGCGGAGACGCTGAACGGGGTGACTGTGGGTGCCGTTCACGCGGACGGCTCCGGTCCCTGGGTTGGGCAGCTTGTGGATCCGGTGGGGATCGGATTGCCGAGTGTCATATCCGCGCACGGTCCGGGTTACCGCCGTGCGATCAAGCCGGAGATCCATCTGCCGGGTGGCAGGCAGCTCATGTCGGAGGATCCCGTGCCGCCTGCGGGAACAGCGGTGCTGCGGCCGGCACTGTCGACGCGAGAGCCTGGACAACGGGTGGCGACGCCGGGCGCGGCCGGCACGCTGACCGCCACGCACCACACCCGGGGTACGAGCAATGCCGCGGCCCTGGGCACCCGAGGCGCGTACTTCTTCTACGAGTTGCTCGAAGCGCTGCGCGCGCAGCCCGACCGCGAGATTCCCCTAGAGTTCGATGCCGTTCTGATGAAGGCGTTGCTGGTGCACGGCTCGGCGTGGGACGGCCTGCTGGGCCCTTACCGGCAAGCGCTAGGGGCGGCGCATCCGGGGCGTACGTTCCGCAACTACGTGGCGCGCTTCTTGGGGTACGGTCGCCCCGACTTCGGACGCGTGGCGGTGGGTGAGGAGCAGCGCGTGACCATACTGGGATTTGGATCGTTGGGCGACGGCGACGCTGCGGCGTTCGCGCTGCCGCTGCCGCCAAGCCTGTCCGGCGTCAACGTTAAACGGCGCGTAGTCGTGACGCTGGGTTGGATGTCGCCGATCAACAGCCGGCGGCAAAACTACCGGGTGGCGCATCTGTGGTTCGACGTCGTCGGGAACGTGGCGAGTACGCGTACCTGCGCGGATCACCGGGCGGTGCGGCGGGGAACGGTACAGCACGAAGTATTCGAGGGACGTGACGCCGTGGCCATCCAGGACGGGGACGATCTCATCGTCAAGGTTAGTTGCCGCAGTGACGCTGGCGATATCGTCGAACCGGTTCGCTTCGGCTTGGCGGTGACCTTGGAAGTCGCGGAAAGCCTCCTTTTGCCTATTCCGATCTACGAGGAAGTGCGGGAGCGAATAGCAGTTCGGGTTAGGCCGGCCTTGGGGGCGTAGGCGCGGGCCACGCGACGACTGCACGGAAGGCGTGGATTGGGCTGGCGACCTCGGGGCGCCAGGTGACGAAGACGGGCTTCGTCTTCGTCCTGGACCGCGACACCGGCGAGCCGTTCCTGCCCGGCGAGGAACGGCCCGTCCCGCAGGCGGGTGCTCCCGGCGAGTGGCTCTCGCCGACGCAGCCGTTCCCGGTCGCGCGCCGCCCATCGTGCCGAACCGCCTGTCGCCGGACGACGCGTTCGGCCTGACCAATGTTCGACCGCCTGAGCTGCCGCGCGCGCATCGCGGACTCCGTGGCGGACGGCCTGTTCACCCCGCCCTCGGAACGGGGCACGCTGCTCTATCCGTTCACCGGCGGGGGCGCGAACTGGGGCGGCGCCGCGTACGACCCGACGCGCAACCTGCTGATCGTCAACATGAACAACATGGCGCACCACATCCAGTTGATCCCCGCCGAGCGCGTCGAGCAGGCGCGCCGGGTGTTCCACGGCCGGGAAGTCTCCCCCCAGACCGGGGCACCGTTCGGGATGAAGCGCGAGCTGCTGCTCTCTCCGCTCGGCCTCCCCTGTACGCCACCGCCCTGGGGCGTCCCGGCCACGGTGGACCTGGCCAGCGGAGAGATCGTCTGGCGCACCGCCCTCGGCGAGGTCTACGGCGCGGCCCTGGGCCTGCCGAGCCTGGGCGGCCCCATCGTGACGGCGGGCGGCCTCGTGTTCATCGGCGGCACGCCGCTCGACGACCTGCTGCGTGCCTTCGACGTGGCGACGGGCGCGTTGCTGTGGCAGCGGCAACTGCCCGCCGCGGGGCAGGCCACGCCGATGACGTACGTGTGGGAGGGGCGGCAGTACGTGGTGATCCAGGCGGGCGGCAACCCGGCAGGGCAGGGGCGGCTGGGGGATGTGGTGATGGCGTTTGGGCTTCACTGAACCCGGCGGGGCAGCCACGCCTTACTGGCTTCACGCGTGGTGTGCGGCTTCTCGGTTCCCGGCCTGTCACTATAGAATCTGAACAGTTTCGAAGGACAGGAGGTCATTGCGATGGCATTCCAGACACCCATCACGATCAGCGACGCGCTTGAGCGAATACACAAGCGGCACTACGCCCTACCCGCGATCCAGCGCGAGTTCGTTTGGAGCCAGGAGCAGATTTGCGCGCTCTTCGACAGCCTCATGCGCGGCTATCCGATCGGCGCATTCTTGTTCTGGACCGTCAAGAAGAAACTGCTGCGCAAGCACAGCTGGTACGAGTTCATCACCAAGTACCACCAGAAGGATGATCCTCACTGCCATGAGCTAACGATAGCGGACCGTTCCCGAGGTGTCACAGCGGTCCTGGATGGGCAGCAGCGTTTGACGGCGCTTAACATCGGGATCTATGGGAGCTACGCCCAAAAGTTGCCGCGGCTGTGGTGGAACAATCCGTATGCCTTTCCGAGGCGGCATCTGTATCTGAAACTGACGGAAAAGGCTGATGACGACGAATCAGGTTCCGAGTTCCTGTTCAAGATGTTGGCAAAGAAAGGTACTAGGATGGTGCCCGAGGGCGAAACAGCGGGCGATCATTCGTGGTTCCGCGTCAGGGATGTTCGGAAGTTCCAGGACGCTAGGCAGATACACAGATATCTTCAAACTATCGAGTTGGCTGATCATCCATTGGCGTTCGACCACTTGGGCCGACTTCACGACGTAGTTTACTCGGACAGTGTGATCTCGTTCTATGAGGAAAGAGACCAAGACGTCGATAAGGTTCTCGATATCTTTATCCGAACAAACAGCGGAGGAACGGAACTGTCATATTCCGACCTCCTGATGAGCGTCGCCGTCGCCGCATGGAAGGGACGGAACGCACGAGAGGAAATCCACGGCTTGGTCGACGACCTTAACAAAATCGGCGGGCGATTTCAGTTCAACAAGGACATGGTGCTCAAGGCGGCGTTATTGATCTCCGACGTGTCCGATATCCGCTTCAAGGTGACGAACTTCAATCGCGAGAACATGGAGATGGTCGAGCGGAAATGGGACCTGATCTCGGAGTCCCTGACGACTACGGTGCAGCTGATCTCCTCGTTCGGCTTCTCGGGCATGAACTTCGCCAACCAGAACGCGGTGATGATCATCGCCTACTTTCTCAGCCGCAGGACCGACCGAAGCCGTGTCCTTGATGAGTCCAATGAAGATCGCAGGGCTTTGCGCATGTGGTTGATGACGGTGCTTGTCAAACGCGGACTCTGGGTGAGCACGGATGCTCTGCTCCGTCGTGCCCGCAACGCCATAGAGGAGCATTGTGTCGCCGGATTCGACGGTGACGTCGTGGCATCCGCGATGGCGGGTGCTGGCGGGATGGCATTCAGCGACGAGGAGATAGAGGATCTCGCGGAAACTTCCTATGGCGACTGGTCGGCCTATTCGCTGTTGTCGCTGCTGTTCGATCATGTCGATACAGCGAACAGCGTTTTCCACATCGACCATGTCGTGCCGCGCGGGCAGGCGACGGCGGCGAAAATGGACCGTGCGGGTTTGGAAGATGATGACCGCAGATACATCTTGGAGCGCATCAACTTGCTGCCCAATCTGCAACTGCTCAACGGACGGGAAAACAAGAGCAAATCGGCGACGCTCCCGCGCCAGTGGATGAAGTCGTCGGCCGCCTTCACCGATGACGGGTCCCGAGACAGCTACGCAGCCCTGCAGGATCTGGGCGATTGGCGCGCCCTGCCCGAAGACCTTTACGGCTTCGGCGCCTTCTACGATGCCCGGCGTGAGCGAATCGTGGAGCGGCTCAAAAGGTTGTTGCCCCGTGGCAAGACTCTCTAGGAATCCCATGTCCCTCCAGCGGAGTAACCTCGGGATCGTGGACTTGATCAAGAAGGTGCCGTGGCGGGGAGCGGTAACGTACAGGCAGACGTGGATCCCACGGGCCGGAGGACGGCGTGGAGATCGTCCCGCTGCGCCAGCAGCAGCTACAAGAGCGGCTCGGACAACGCTACCACGAGCTCGACACGCCCCTGCGCGTCGATTGGGCCGACGGCCGCCGCGAAACGGTGGTGTTCGCCCTCGAGGAGGAGACCGACGGCGGGCGCTTCTCGCGGCACCGGCTGGCGCACTATTGCCTCGACGTCGCCGAGCTGTTCAAGACGAACCGCGTGGTGCCCGTGTCCATCTTCCTGCGCGACGGTCCAACACGGAAGCCGCTCGCGCTAGGCACGGAGCACGGTACCTACCTGACGTTCGACCACCTGTCCTGCCGGCTCGACGCGATGGACGCCGGGGAGTGGCGGGACAGCGACAACCCGGTCGCCTTGGTGAACCTGCCGAACATGCGCCGGCCGGCGGACATGGACCGGGTGGATGTGTTCGCGCACGCGGCGCACGGCCTGCGGGCGGTGGAGCCGGACGGCGCCAAGCTCGCGAAGTACGTCCGGTTCATCGACATCTACGCCGCCCTCACGGAGAATGAGCAGGAAACCTACCGGCGGCGGTATCCGGAGGAGAGCAAGACCATGGCGGGAATGATCCAGAGGGCTCGGGACGAGGGCATGCGGCAAGGACAAGTCCAGATGTTGGAGCAGCAGTTGACGCGGCGCTTCGGTCCGCTTGCGCCGGCCGTCTCGGACAGGTTGCACCAGGGGTCGGCGACCGACCTTGAGGCGTGGGCCGGGAGCCTGCTCGACGCGCGCACGGTGGACGATGTGTTCGATTCGGATGCCCGGGAGCCTGGGCGTTAGCGCCACCGAAGCCGTCGCCCGGACGGGCGCCGCCTCTGGCCCCAGCCCAAGCCGTTCCAGCACGGCATCGGGCATGCCGCTATCGCGGCAAGTCCGACACCCTGCTAGCGCCACCAAAGCCATCGCCCTCACGGGCCCTGCCCTTGGCCCCAACCGCCGGCCGCCCTATCGCTCTGTCGGATTTAGCACCCGCTTCGCAGGTCCAAGTCCGACAGGCTGCCAGCGCCAGCGATACGGTTCCATGCGGCAAAGAGTGGGAGGGCCTGCAGTACGTGGTGATCTATGCGGGCGGCAACCCGGCTGGGCAGGGGCGGTTGGGGACGTGCTGATGGCTTTCGGGGTTGGAGTGATCCAGGGCCCGCGGGGACGGCGAGGATAGCTGCTGCCCACGCGGAGTTCGTTTCGTGAACGCGTCGCAGCCGAGGACGCGGAAGTCGCGTGGGAGCCATGCCGTGATCGGTTGGGATGGTTCATCTTGCCCCCGCATGTTCCCGCGCTATGTTCCCCCGAACGTAGGCGGGCGAAACGATGAAGGCTTTCGGAGTTCGGCAACTGAAGGACAACCCGTCGGCGGCGTTGCGTGCCGCTCGAGAGGGGCCGGTTGTGGTGCTGAGCCGGAACTGTCCCGAGGCGGTGCTCGTACACCTCGACGACGACACGCTTCTGGCCGAACCGGGTGTCAGGCTCGCGCTCGCAACGGCCCTGTATCGGGAACGTAGTCTGTCGCTCGGTCTGGCGGCCCGGTTTTCCGGCCTTGCCACGGCGGACTTCATCCAACACGTTTCGCACCTGGGTATCCCGGTGGTCAGAGGAACCCGGGCCACGGTCCGCGAGGACGTCCGGGCAATCGAAGGGTGGGAGAGCGACTCGTAACGGCGGACGGGAGTCCCCTGATCGGGATGGCTATGGCGGGGGCCTTCGACGTACTGCGTGGCTTCAGGGATGTGACTGCGACGGTACTGGAGCAGGCGAGGGCTGATCCGTGCCTCCCGCGAGCTGCGAAGGTCGGGATCTGGGCGCGGAGAATCAGGGGAGCCGAACATGAGCCAGACGGCACAGGCAAGGCCGGTCGTGCAGTTCTTGAGGCGGCTGCAGGAGACCGGAGGATTGAAGGGCACTGACATCGCCAACTTCACGGGCGTGTCGAAGGCGACCGTCTCGCGCTGGGCCAGCGGCCAGAAGTTGCCCCATCCGCACACGCAGTTGATCCTGTCGGACCTGTCGTACGTCGTGATGCGGCTGGTCGAATACTACGGTCACGAGCAAATACGCGCTTGGCTGTACGTCCGGCACCCGCAGTTGGATGGGGCGCGGGCGATCAACCTGATCCACGACGAACGCACGGAAGAGGTGATCGCGACACTCGACCGGTTGGACGTCGACGCGTATCTCTAGGCGTGGCAAGGCAAGGCCCGCCAGGGAACGTCCGTAGGTCCGAAAGTCCGAAAGACCTTGGTATGGACTTTCGTTGCAGGATAGGAGAGCTTCACCATACGTTGGATGGCGTATGGCAGCCATTTGCCGTCTAGTTCATATCCGCCGTCAACATGACCCTGCTGACCGTCGTCGCGCTGGGTTCCGGCGTCTCGGCGTTGCCGCGCTTGACGAAAAGGTGCGTTGCGGCCGTGTACGCCGTGGCTTGGTCCTGCGCTTGGGCGGCCATGGTTGGGGCGGCGATCCCCGCGGCCAGCAATGCGCCGGCGAGCCCTGTATTGAGTAACTTCGCTTGCATGATGGTTCGGAACCTCCGTTGACAAAACCAGCCATTGGACCTACCCGGTTCGGTGGACAGCGTACCTTGGGCCGAATGCCCGTGATTGGAGCGACATCAGGCGGCTCCGGAAGGTGGCGGTCGCGTTGAAGCGACACTCCTGGCGCACCCCTTCAGAGACTCCTCGACCCCGCGTCGTTGGCCCGCGCCTCGATCGCGGTGCATCGTTCGATGAGCGCCTCGAACGGTTCGGCGTCCTCAAGGAGCATGCCGTCCGCCAGCATCCGCGCATAGTCCTCAGCGAGGACGTCGCGTGCGGCCCCGGCGGGCACGAGTTGGAGCCCACCGGAAACCGCTGCCTCGTAGTCGATGCGCGTGCCGCTGGCGTCGTTCTCGGAGAAGAACATGCCCTTGTGGCGGGCCACCGACAGCGCAAGTGCGCGATCTGCCAATGCGCGCGCGGCAACGCCAGTCTCGTCGAGGCGTGCGAGATCGTGCCAGTGCCGGGAGAGTCGCTCGCCGCGTCGCCGCTCTTGGCGGCAGAAGACGTGGATCGCGGTCGCCTTCTCCCAGAAGGTCCGCTCGGCCAGCATGACGGTGGGCGTCGCTGTCGGGAACGCCAGCGCAGGCAAGTGCGCCGCCGCATCGCAAACGACCGGACGAATCTCGTGCGGTTCGCCGGTGGACCGTGCGCCGAACTCGACCAGAACCTCTGGGCGCACCAATCCGGTGTCCTCGAACAGCGGGTCGTAGCCGACATAGAGGCGGTGCGCGTCGATACCGAGCACCGGGGCGAAGCCCGCGTGCGCGAGCCGGTCCTGGACGATCGGCACCGCCTCATCCCGAACCCATTCGTCCACGCGGGCGCGGATCGCCCGCGACCAGCGCTTTTCCTGGCTGCGCGTTGGCGGCAGCGGCTCGTCGCCGAAGCCCGAAACGAGGTCTGGCGCGACGGCGCGGATGTCGTAGGTGACGTCAACGTCTTCGGAGAAGCGCCGGATCGCGTGCCACGCCTTCGACAGCGATGTGCCACCCTTGAACGTCAGGTGTTGGGCAAATGGGCCGTCGAAGAGGGCGGAGAGCGTCGCGACGACCCAGATGTCCTTCTCCAAAAGGTGCGCCCGATGGTTGCTGCTGCGCTCCGCGACCTCCAAGGCGTCTCTTCGGTCGTCGCCGGAGAGGTCCTGATACCGCGTCTCAGCCATGCGACATGCGAGCGCTGACGGGTTGCGCCATCCAGTTCGGCATGGTGGCACGCGCGGCCGAGAGCTCGTGGCGATCCTCGTCGCCAAGCGTCGGGAGAGCCGCCTCCAACGCGCCCTCGACCTCTTCCGGACCGAGCCACGCCAATGCGCGGATGACGTCGCCGGCCTTGCGGTGCGGGGCTACGAGTTGCCAGCGCGGTGCGTGCCGCAACTCGACGACCGACGATCCGAAGCAGAGACGACGGTTGGGGCCGGAGGTCAGGTAGACCGCACGAATCGGATTCTGCGTAATCAGGCCGAGGCGGTTGGCGGCCGCGCCGCCGCAAGGCACGATGGTTTCGCCCCAGAGTAAGGACAGGGCGGCGAGGACCTTGCCCAGGCGAGGTGCCCGCCAGCCGAACCGGGTCTCGATGGGAAGCATGTAGACGCCCTGGCAGATCCGCATCAGCTTTCCCGAGCGGGCCAAGCGCGACAATGCTTGGTCTATTGCCGCACGATGACCGAGGTGCAGCAGAGCGCCCGCACACAGCGGAGTAGCCTCCGGAAGCGCTTGGGCGTGTTCCATGATGTGCTTGGGAAGGCCTCGCATTGGCCGGCGTCTCCGCTTCGTTTGTCAGAAATCTAATGGCAAAACTGTCGTAATGCAATGGCGGCGAAGATCGTGTCGAAGCCGCGCGTCGCCTCCGACCGGAGCAACGAGGCCGAACCTCGACGGTAACGCGGACTAACGTCGGCGTCCCCCGGCCGGTCGCCTTCGTCGAGTCGCTCAGCCCGCCTCTACGGCCACGGCGATACGTTGGCCCAGGGAACGGAGCGCCCTGTCGATGCGATCCAACGACGTGGCATGACGCGGGTCCAGCATCCGGTGGACGACCTTCTCGTCGACTCCCATCGATGCGGCGAACGCAACTCGCGTCAAACCGCTCTCCCGGAAGGCCATCGCAAGGGCCGTCTTCGCGGCCATCCCGGGCGGTATCGCAATCCCGAATTCGCCTGGCTTGGCCGCGCTCGGTGTGGGGATGGGTTCCCCGTCGTCAATGCGTCCGGCCAGCGCCTCGCCGAGCGCATCGGCCGCTGCGGCCAGGGCGTCCTTTGTGTCCGTGCCCGAGGTCAGGCATTCGGGCAGGTCGCGGAATGAGACGACCACTTCGTCCGGGCCGATGTGGGCGAGATTCGCCGGATAGATGAACTGCATGGGCATGTTCTCGAACGACTATCCGAAGTCGCCCGCTTTGGCCTGACGCAAGCGATCCCGAAGATCCTGCTGCAACTTACGTGAGGAGCACAGAAACAGTTTCTCGATTTGCGGCCTCTGTGATCGGGCCATCGCAGTCTCGTCGCGCTCGACGATGCTCTGGACGCGTTCCAGTTCGGCCTCAAGTTCGGCGATGTCGCTTGGGTAGTTCATAGTCTGACTTGGGAGTCGTCGATTGCGAATTCTAGGGCCGTGCTTGCGTCGACCGGTGTCAGGCTGACGAGATGGACGACGCCCCTCAATGCGCCTGTTCGAGCGGGTGCTGCCGCGGCAGATCCTTCCCATAGTCATTCCCATTCGGCGTCCGCACCACCGAATGAGCATGATTCCGGCTTGGCACGTTAGGATCGTCAAGTGCCACCGGCTGCTAATGATAGTTTTGTCCATGCTATTCGCGGCGTCGGCGATGGCCGAACCGGGAATGCTCTTCCGCGACTTCTTTCGGACGGATCGCGACGGCGTCGAGAAGGGCATCGTCCTCATGTACCTGGGAGCGCGCCATGATCACGAACGAGCGGCAGTACGGGATCACGCGGAATCGGGCGAAGAGCTTCGAGCGGGCGCTGGAGGAATTCGATGCCGACTCGCCGAAACGCGCCGGCGTGCATCCTAGGCTGGTCCAAGCGGAGCGCGAGGCGATAGCCTCACAGCTCGCGAGTCTGCGGGAAGAGATCGAGGAGTGTCGGCCATCGTGGTGTCGTCGCACGGGCGAGGAATGAACCCGCCATCCGCCCTGGTCGAGGAAGACACGATCACCGCCTTCGAGCGTGACGGCGCGGTGCCCGTCCGCGGGCGCTTCGATGCTTGGGTGGACAGCCTGCGCCGGGGAGTCGAGCGCAACATGGCGCACCCCGGCCCGGACGTGCGGGACTACCGGGACGAGGGTGGCGGCCGCTTCTTCGGCGATTACTGCAACTGGTCGCGGATTCCCGAGTACCGGGAGTTCCTGTTCGAGTCGGAGGCGGCGGATATCGCGCGCGCCCTGATGCGCTCCCGAACCGCGCGGCTGTTCCACGAGCACGTGCTGGTCAAGGAAACGGGAACCGGAATTCCCACGCCCTGGCACCAGGACCTGCCCTACTACTGCGTCGACACCGAGCTGAGTTGCAGCCTCTGGCTGGTGCTCGACGCGGTGCCGCTTACCACCTGTGCGCAATTCGTGGCCGGGTCCCATCGCTGGGGAAAGCTGTACCGGCCGGAACGATTCAACCGCACCGCGCTGAACGCAGGGGACCCGCTCGATGCCCCGCCGGATATCGACGCGTACCGCGACGACTACGACATTCTGCGCTGGGCGCTGGAGCCCGGGGATGCCGTCGCCTTCACCTTCCGCACCTTGCACGGCGCGCCGCCGAACCGCTCGCCCCGCCGGCGTCGGCGCGCCTTCTCCAGCCGTTGGCTCGGGGACGGGACGACCTTCGCAGTGCGGGCAGGCGTCACCTCGCCGCCCTTCCGCGAAGTGAGGCTGGCGCACGGTGCGCCGCTGGATGGACCGGAGTTTCCGCTGGTTCGCGGCTGACCGTCATGCTTGATCGAAGTCGCCTTCGCGAACTGGCGGGCTGCACTGCGGCGAGACCGGGGCCATAGTGATCGGCACGCCCGCTCAATGCACCTGTTCGAGCAGATGCTGCCTCAACAGATCCTTCCCATAGTCATTCCCATTCGGCGTCCGCACCACCGAATGCACATGGTTCCGGCTCGGCACGCTAGGTCCATCTAACGCCACCGGCCCCTGCTGGTCGTACTCGATCATGATCACCGGGGAGTGGATGCGGTAGTAGAAGACCGCGTCCGGCCCCGTGCCGCCGACCCAGGCGAAGTACGTGTCGTCCCAGTGGCGCACCACCTCCGAGAGACGCACCTCGGCATGCCCGTCCCGCAGGTTCCCGGTGTAGAGCCCGATCAGTTCAAGGGCGAGCTCCCGCTGGATGTCGTCGAGCCCGGCGAGCCGAAGGCCCTCGTACGGCACCACCACGTTGTCCTGGAACTGCTGCGCACGGGCATTGTTTCCGGGCTTGTTCGGATCGACGATGGCGACCGCGCGCTGCGCGTCGTCGAGCGCGTTGATGAGCGCGAGGCCGGCCGCCAGTTCCTCCTCCAGGATCGCCGTGCCGGCGTAGCGTCCCGTGTCGGCGTGCATCGGCTCGGAGCCCATGAACGTCGGCGTCAGCACCACCTGATCGCCCAGCACGAAGCAGTTCACGATGAGATGGTGACCGTCGAGCTGCCAACCCCACGGATCGCTTTCTGACGGCTCGCCCATCACCGTGAACCAGTAACGCTGTTCACCGTACTCGTCGTAGTTGTCCATCAGGTCGGCCAGGTGTCCCTCGAGACGCATGATGTCCCGCGACGTCTCAAATCCCCGCGCGCTCAATGTCGCGGCCATCAAGCCGAACGCGGCCGCGGTCTGCGCCGCGTCCATCTCGAGGAGGCCGACGCCCTGCCGTGCCGCGAGGTGGATGTTGGACCAGCGCCGCCACTCCGAATCGTCGACGGGGAACAGCGTGCGGTCGCGCTGCTCCGGGGTGAGGCTCGCGAGAAACGCGACGGCGGCGTCGCGGATCGGTGCGGTGCTGACGCCGGTGGCCTCGATGTGAAAGAGGTCGGGCTGGATTTCGCCGTCGGTGGTGATGCCGACAAACGGATCGAGGCTCGCGTTCTCCACCAACGGCCACAGCACGCGCGACGCCGCGACGGGGTTCAAGATCGCCAGCCCGATCAGGACGACCAGAACGGCCAACACGGCTCCGAGCCATTGCAGGAGTCGGCGCATGGTTCTTCCTCTCCCCGGCACGGGCGCGCATCGCGTTGACTCGCAGTGTATCGGGGAAGCGGCTGCGTGGTGATTGGAATGGCGCAAAGGGGAGTCCGGAAAGCTACGGTCAGTAGACTCGGCTTCTGGATGTCCCCGGATCCGGCTCGCACCGGAAGTGCTTTACAAACTGGACATTATGGTCAAACATCGGTTCGAGAGTTGGCCAGTGGGGAAGCGTGGTGACAACCTCGACAGGTCGGACGATGGGCTTTCTGACCGAGAGACCTCCAGAACTCTCTAGTGGCGCTAGGGATTTCGTCCGCAGACACCCGGATGAAGCGCGGATGGCGGTGGCGGTGGCCCTCGAAACTGCAGCGGCGCAATCGGAGATGCGCGCCGGAGTGCGGGTTGAGGAAGTACCGGAACAACTGCGGCCGTTCGTCGACAGTCGTACCACCGAGCAGATTCTCGGTGTCACCGAAGCGGCGGCGAGGCTCCGCCTCTCGCGCACCACGGTGTACGACTGGGCGAGCAGAAACACGCTGATCGCTTGGCGGTCGACGAAGCGGAGGTTGAACATTCCAGCAGAACAGATTGTTGGTCCCGGCCGGGTCATTCCCGGCTTGGCTGACGTCGTGGAAGCGGTCGGTGACCCGGAACTCGCTTGGGCGTTTCTGAGCCAGGAATGGCCATTCGACGAGACGGCGGCGCGGCCCATCGAGAGGTTGAGCGACGGGCGGCTTGAAGAGGTCTTGTCTGCCGCGGCGGGGTTCGGCGCGACATTTACGTGAGTGAAGGCCGCTATCCGCGCAAAACTCGCGTCGTCCTCGTAGATCTCGGAACCACACCATGATCACGAACGAGCGACAGTACGGGATCACACGGAACCAGGCGAAAAACTTCGCCCGGGCACTGGAGGAATTCGATGCCGAAGCGCCGAAACGCGCCGGGGTGCATCCCAGTTTGGTCCAAGCGGAGCGCGAGGCGATAGCCTCACAGCTCGCGAGTCTGCGGGGAGAAATCGAGGAGTACGAGCGTTTGAAATCGGCCGGGGTGTCCGCCATCGTGGAGTCGTTGATCGATGACTCCCGGAAGACCTGATTAAGGCGCGGATCGCGAGGGGGCGCACCCAACGCCAACTGGCGCAACGCCTCGACCTCAAGCGGCAGCAGATCCCAGCGCTACGAGGCGGAGAGATACGCGTACGCGAGCTACCAGAGGCCATGTGAGGTGGCCCATGCGCTGGGGTGGGTTCGAAGGCGAGTTTCTCGGTCCGGTAGCAGCGTGCGAAAGGAGCGGGTGATCGACTGCTAACATGGCGGCCGACGCGCGTACCCGCAGAATCTCGAGGAGGTCGCCGTGGCCGGAGTAAGCAGGAGATCGATGCTGGGTGTCGGTGCGGCAGCGTTCGCCCTCCCCTCACTACGGGGACTCTGGGCCAGCGAACCCGCCCTCCCGAACACCCTCGCCCCCGTCGCCGACGCCACCACCGACCTGCCGCTCCTGCGACTGCGGGAGGGATTCTCGTACCGCTCCTTCTCCTGGACCGGCGACGCCATGGCGGGCGGCGGGGTCGTGCCCGCGAGACACGACGGCATGGCGGCGGTCCCGGCGCCGGGCGGCGGCGTCACGCTGCTGCGCAACCACGAGGAGATCATCGGTGCGCCGATGGGCGACGCCGGGACACCCGTGTACGACAAGTTCGCCCTTCCGCCGGGTACCGAAGGGGCCGAGGAGGGCTTTGCGGGCTTCGCAGGGGGCGTCACCGCAGTGTCCTACACGCCCGGCCGCGAGCCCTCGACCGTCCCGCTGCTTGCGGGCACCGCCGTGAACTGCGCGGGGGGACCGACCGGCTGGGGATCGTGGCTCACCTGCGAGGAGATCGTCCTGCGCACGAGCCGCATCGGCGCGCGGGATCACGGCTACGTCTTTGAGGTCCCGGCGACCGGCGCGGCGAGCGGGCGGCCGATCATCGACATGGGCCTGTTCCGGCACGAGGCCGCGGCGGTGGACCCGGCGACGGGGATCGTCTACCTGACGGAGGACATGAGCCCGCACTCCGGCTTCTACCGCTTCCTGCCGCAGAATCGGGAGAGGCGCCCCGGGGCGCTGGAAGAAGGCGGCCGCCTCGAGATGTTGCGCGTGCGCGGCGTGCCGAACGCGGACCTGCGTGCCCCGGCCCTGGGCGACGAGCACGAGGTCGACTGGGTCCCCATCCCGGAGCCGGACCGCGACCCCGAGGCGTTCATGCCGGAGGAGCTCGGGGGCAACGTCATCGGCATGGGGAAGTCGGGCCCCTACCAGCAGGGCGAGGAAGCCGGTGCCGCGCGGTTCGCCCGTGGCGAGGGCGCATGGCAGCACGGCGGCGCGATCTACTGGGTGGATACGGCGGGCGGCGCGGCCGGCGCGGGCGCCGTGTGGGTGTACGACCCGGCGAGGTCCGTCCTGCGGGCGCTCTACGTCTCGCCGCGCGAAGCGGTCGCCGACGCGCCGGACAACATCACCGTACACGCGAATGGCCTCGTGCTCGCCTGCGAGGACGGCGGCGGCCTGCACGACACCGCCGGCGCACTCATCCGTGGAACGCGGCTGCTCGCCCTCGGCAGGGATGGGGGCGTCGTCGAAGTGGGCGAGAACAACATCGTCCTCGATGGGCTGGTTCCCGGTAGGCCGGAGATCGAGCCCGGGGACTACCGCGGCGCCGAGTGGGCGGGCGCGACGTTCTCGCCGGATGGTGCGACGCTCTTCGTCAACATCCAGACGCCGGGCATCACGTTTGCGATCACGGGGCCTTGGAATGCGCTGGCCGCTGGGCGCTAGGCGGGGGGCGAAGACACGCATCGTGACTTAGGAACACCGTCGGCGGCGACTGTGCCGCTGAAGTGTATGATGCGTTCGCAGAACGAATGGGGTGCGCAGCGTGCAACCGGCCGCGAATGAAGACGAGTTGCTGAACCGGATCTCGATCGTGCCCGCCATCTTTGGCGGCAAGCCAATCATCCGGGGTCGGAGGCTGGCCGTCGAGCATGTCTTGGGGATGTTGGCGGCCGGCGACGATCACGACACGATCCTCGAAGGCTACCCGTGGCTGGAGCCCGAAGACATCCTGGCCTGCCTGGTCTATGCGCATCGCCTGGTCGGCCACGAGCGGGTCGAACCGCCTGTGGTCGCGCGCGATGAATGAAGCTCCTCCTCGATACCTGTGTCTGGGGTGGTGCCGTTGCGGAGCTGAGGACTGCCGGACACGACGTTGTCTGGTCGGGGGATTGGGAGAAGGATCCGGGTGATGAAGCGATCCTGGAGATCGCTCATGGCGAGGGTCGCGTGCTAGTAACGCTGGACAAGGATTTCGGCGAACTCGCTCTCGTGCTTCGGCGTCCGCATAGCGGAATCCTCCGCTTGGTCGACCATGCGGCTGCTCAGCAGGCCAAGGTTTGTGGGCTGGTGCTCGATGCCCATGGCGCCGAACTGGAGTCCGGTGCCATCGTGACTGCGGAACGAGGTAGGCTGAGGATTCGGGCACCGACGTGAGTTGGTGTCGTGCGCTAGGTCGCGTTGCACACCCTGCTGCCGCGACGGCCTCGAGGCACGGCGGACTGATGTGGGCCCATAGGTTCGGTGCACGCGGCCTAGCCTGGCCGCAGATCGAGCCGGGTGGCTACCGGGGCGCCGAGTGGGCGGGCGCGACGTTCTCGCCGGACGGGGGCACGCTCTTCGTCAACGTCCGGAAGCCGGGCATCACGTCGCCATCACCGGTCCGCGGGGTGCGCTTGCGGCGGCTGTGCTCGGGGGAAGCCAAGTGCCCTCACATTGAGGAGCCGTTGCGACGTTCTGTCTTTCGATTCCGAGCGGGGGTGCGAGTTTACACGGCTGTGCTTACGCCTTGTTTCGGGATTCGTTAGGCTTTGGTGCCTGCGAGAGCAGCGAGTGGAGCACGCTTGGCCTCCGTCCTGAACTTGGTTAGTTGGAACATCGACCTCCGTGAAGCGAAGGTGGCCGATTTCCTTGAAGGCGAAGGTTCGGCGTACGATGTCGCGCTCCTTCAGGAGGCGCCTATCCCGCAAGACAGTTGGGAGGGGAACCACTACAACCGCCGTGCCAAGGTGGTCGGATTGTCGAATCGAACAAAGGTCATCCACTTTCGTAGCATCCCTTTGGGGCGCAAGCCGAAAGTCGACGAGTTCAGTGTCAGCGCGGCTGGCACGATTGCTGCGGCCCGCATTTATCCGGAAAGGGGAGCTCCCTTCCTTGCAGTATCGCTTTACGCACGGTGGGAGAAGCCGCATGCCGCCTATCCCGCCGGCTTTAGCGACTTTTCGGACGCGATGGCACATCGCGCCATTTCCGATTTGAGTGCCTTCATCGGACACAAGGATCCAGCGCGTCACCGCATCCTGATCGCGGGCGACTTCAATCTGATTTATGGTGCCACCGAGTCGAATCGCCTTGCGCTCCCAGCTCGGGAAAGGAGCGTGTTTGCGCGCCTGGAGGCTCTTGGGTTCGAGTTCCTGGGTCCGCGCTATCCGGCGGGCGGAAGGGCCGACCCCGTGCCCGAAGGACTTCCTGTGGACACGCGCAACGTCCCCACCTTACGGACGAAACGGGGTCGGCCCGAGACAGCCATCAACCAGCTCGACTACGTCTTCGCCTCTCGTGGCTTTCACGAGCAAATCACGACGAGAGCCCTTAACGCACCGGAAGAGTGGGGTCCGAGCGACCACTGTCGCATCGAGATCGACGTCGATCTCGATTTGGGCTGAACGTGATCCGGGCGTGATGCGAGATTCCTTCACCTGGTCTTCTCGCGGCGCCCGCGGGCCCAGGTGTCAGCTCGCCAAATGCTCCGCCAGCACCGTGTGCCTGAGTTCCTCGATCAAGCCGGCATGCGCCGATTCATTGACAAGATTCCGCAACTCACCAGGATCCTCCACCAGATCGAACAGTTCACAGGCCGTGTCCGATTCGACCTCGACCGTCAGCCGATAACGCTCCCCGCGCAAAGCGGCGAACGAGCGTATCCGCGAAAACGCATGCTCCCGGCTGGATCGAGCCGGACCGGATACGCGCGGCAGGAGCGATTGCCCCCGGCACGTCGGTAGCGAGGCGCCCCCGATGTCCGCCAGGGTCGCGGTGACGTCCGTCAGCTCCGTGAGCCCGGCATCCGTGCGGCCTGCCGTCCCCCCCGGCGGTCGGATGATCAACGGCACCCTTGCCGAGCCCCGGTAGAAGTTGTGCTTGGCCCACAGGTGGTGTTCGCCGAGCATCTCGCCGTGGTCGCAGGAGTAGATGATCCAGGTGTTTTCGATCTCGCCGCTCTCCTCAAGAACCTTGATGACGTCGCCGATCCGCTGGTCGATGAGCGAGACCATGCCGAGGTAGTGGCGAATGCCCTCCCTGATGAACGCCTCGTCCATCACCTGGACTTGCGAATGACCATTGAGGAAGTCGAGGTACGCGCCCCAAACCGGGTTCGGAGCCTCGATCACGGTCTGGTCCGGTAGCTCGATGTCGGCGTCTTGGTAGTACTCCGCCCAGACAGGGTCGTCGATTAGGGGGACATGGGGCTGCACGAAGCCCAGCATGAGTAGAAACGGCTTGTTGCTCGTCCGGCCGCGCAGCCAGTCGATGGCGCGATCCGCCAAGAAGGAAGAGAGGTCCAGTTCCTGTGGCAACACGGACGTGCGCGCCCGCCAGTGATCGGGCGTCAGGCGAAACACGCCCTTGATCATGTCCCGGTATGGCTCGAGCACGCCGTAGTTCGCCAGGTGATCGGTGTAGGGGGTTCTGATTTTCTTGTTGACGTGGACGTAACGGTCATACTCTTCGAGCACGTGGTCCCAGCCGAAATCCTCCACGAAGGGTTCGAACCCACGCATGTCGAAGGGTCCATCGCTGACCTCGACCTGTTGCGGCGTCGGCATGCCGTGGTAGTGGGTCTTGCCGATCGTGGCCGTCTCGTAGCCGCTCGCCTGTAGCGCCTGCATCGCCGTGGGCCGGGCCGGATCCAGTGGTCCGGTGTTGTTGAACATGTTGAATTGATGCGTGTACTGCCCGGTGATGACGGACGCCCTCGAGGGCTGGCATACCGGGCTCTGACACCAGGTTTCGGTGAACCCTACGCCCTCCGCGGCCAAACGATCGAGATGGGGGGTCTGGACCACCGGGTGGCCGGCGCAGCCGAGCACGTCATGGCGGTGCTGGTCGCTGAAGAGGAACAGGATGTTGGGGTCGCCGTTGCGCATGGGTCCGCTCCCGCTACGAGATATCAGAACGCGTCGCCAAGGACGATTGTACCGGGGCGGGAATGGGACGCCGTGCCTTTCGACAATGCCCTCGCCCCGGATAGACTTCCCCACGGCCCATGCCCATGCACCCCATTCACCGCCGCTACTACGCCGAGGACCTCGTGCGTCAGCGTCGCGCCGGCGAGCGCCGCCGCCAGGTGTCCTCCCAGCGGCGCGGGCGCGTGGACCCGAATCCCCACCAGATCGACGCGGTGATGTTCGCCCTGCGGCGGATTCCGGAGGGCGGCTGCATCCTTGCGGACGAGGTCGGGCTCGGCAAGACGATCGAGGCGGGCCTCGTGATTGCCCAACTGCTGGCCGAAGGCGCGACGCGGATCCTCATCGTCGTTCCGCGTCCGCTGCTCGGCCAGTGGCAGGCGGAGCTTGTCGACCTGTTCGACATCGAGGCGCGGGAGGCGGCGGATCCGTCGGTCGATACCGAAGGGAAGGGCGTCTTTCTCGCGGGGCGCGAGTACGCGGGGGGCGAGGCGGGCGCGGCGCGTCTCGCCGCCGCGCCCTGGGACCTCTGCCTGATCGACGAGGCGCACGAGGTGTTCGCCGGGATTCATCGCCGCTACGACCGGGCCGGCCTCTACGCCGAGGAGAGCCCGCAAGCGCTCATGGCGCACCGGGTCCGCCAGGTGATTGGGGCGTCGCCCGTTCTGCTCCTCACGGCCACGCCAATCCAGAACTCCCTGCGCGAACTCTGGGGGCTCGTTCAGTACGTCGACCCGAGCGGCACGCTGCTCGGGGACAAGCCCGTGTTCGAGGATGTGTTCTGCGCCGACGATGGCCGTGGCGTCGCGCCCCACCAATCGGAGGAACTGCGGCAGCGCCTCGCCGCCGTGGTGCAGCGCACCCTCCGCCGGCAGGCGCAGGAGTTTCTGGACCGGCCCTTCGTCGGGCGGCGGGCGCAGCTCTTCGAGTACCGCATGAGCCGGGACGAGCGCGCGCTGTATGACGACGTCACGGACTACCTCCTGTCGCCCACCCTGCATGCGTTTCGGGGGAATGCGCGCCAGTTGCTCCTGCTCGGTTTTCACCGCCGCATGGCGTCGTCGATCCCGGCGCTCGCGGAGAGCCTGGACCGGGTCGCGTCGAGATTGCGCGGCATGCTCGGGGACGGCGACGCGGGCGAACTGGCCGTGGCGGACTTTGTGCGCGACCTCGAGGAAGAGGACGAGGTTGCGGAGAACGGCGCGGGGGCGGCCACGGCACAGGTGCGGCCGCTGCCGGTGGAGGCCGAGGCGATCCGGGACGAGCTCGCGCGGGTCGAGGACTTCGTGCGCCGCGCCCGCGCCCTGCCCCGGGACAGCAAGGCGGCGAGCCTCGTCCAGGCCGTGCGCATGGTCATGGACCGGCCGGCGGATCGGCGCAAGGTGGTGATCTTCACCGAGTCCCTGACGACCCAGGATTACCTGCGCGGGCTCCTGCTCGAACAGACGGAACTGCGCGACGCGGACATCACCCTGTTCCGGGGCAACAACGATTCGCCCCGGGCTCGAGCCGCCCTGGAGGCGTGGCGCGACGCCAACGGCCACGGCCCTCGGGCGCCGAGCACGTCGGTTGCCGTGCGCCTTGCGCTGGTGGACGAGTTCCGCCGGCGCTCCATCGTCATGATCTCGTCGGAGGCCGGGGCGAAGGGGCTGAACCTGCAGTTCTGCGACACCGTCATCAACTACGACCTGCCGTGGAACCCGCAGCGGATCGAGCAGCGGATCGGTCGTTGCCACCGCTACGGACAGAAGCGCGACGTCACGGTCATCAACTTCCTCGCCCGGGACAACCAGGCACAGCGGCTCACGTTCGACATTCTCAGCACCAAGCTCGATCTGTTCGGCAACGTCCTCGACATGTCGGACGTCGTGTTGCAGACGCCGCGGTCCAACGCCTCCCAGCAGCTGGTCTCGGCGCTAGGCCCGGACTTCGAGGGCGAGCTTCGCCGAATCTGGGAACGCGCGCGCTCGGTTGCGGAGGTCGAGGACGAACTGCGTCGCCTGGGCGAGTCGATGGAGGGCCGCCGGCGGGAACTCGAACGCGTGCGCGAGCGCACGGTGGGCCTCATCGAGACCGGCCTCGACAACTCGGTGCGCGAAGTGTTCCGGCGCATTCGGACGGACCTCACGGCGGAACTCGCCGCCTTCGACGGGGAACTGGAGCGATTGCTCAAGGCGTACCTCGAGGCGGCGGAGGTTCCCTGGGGTGCCGAAGAACACGACGGACGGCGCGTGGTACACATCGGTGCCTCGCCGCGGCTGCCCCCCGCGCTCGCCGGTGGGGTATCGGTGGCCGTCGGTGGCGGCAGCGGTGGCAGTAGCACCGGCTTCGACACGGTTCACCTGTCCCACCCGCTCATTGCCGCCGCCGTCGCCGAGGCACGAGGCGCTGGAACCGACTTCCGGGTCCGGTTCGATCTTGGCCCCAATGCCCCGCCCGTGCTGCGGGAACACAGGGGGCGCCGGGGCCGTCTGGCACTGACGCGGATCGCGCACCACGGGTTCGAGCGGGAGGACCGGCTGCGGGTGACGGCCGTCTTCGAGGACGCCGAGGTGCTGCGCCCCGCGGAGGCCGCGCTCGACCTCATCCGCCAACCGTGCGAGGACGTGGCGCGGTTCGATCCGCCGCTGCGCGTCACCGAGGCGGACCTCGAGGAAGTGGTGGACGAGGAACTGTTCTTCGATTGCCACGAACTCGGGGGCGCGGACGAGTCGAACTTCCGCGACACGATCGACCAACTCGACCGTTACATCGCGGACCGGCTGCTGGTGCTCCGCCGCATGCGCGCGCGGCAGCAGCAACGGCTCGTGGCGGCGGAGAACGCGCGCGACCGGGCGATGGGTGCCGAGCGGCGCGGCCGGGCCGACCATCAGGTGCGTGCCGCGGAGGGCGAGTTGGAGCGCATCGACCGCCGGATCGAGGCGTTGGAGGCTCGCAACGACGATACCTACGAACGCGCCCGCGAGCGCGCACATCGCCGGCGGTATGCGGCACCGGCCGTAGAACGCCTGCTGGTTGCCGCCTTCGAGATCGCGTGACCGGCCGTGCACCAACACGGGAGGACGACGTGGCGCTGACGCTGCTGCACACCGCCGACTGGCACCTCGGGCGCCGGTTCCCCGCCTTCGAGCGCGACCAAGAGCAGCAGCTTACCCGGGCGCGGCTCGAGGCCGTCGGCCGGATCCTGGATCTGGCGGAGAGCCGGAACGTCGACGCCGTGCTCTGCGCCGGCGATCTCTTCGACGAGCCGTCGCCCGACGAGGCGTGGTGGGGCGGCTTGCAGCGCGAGTTCGCGCGCCGGGACTGGAGCCGGCCGGTGATCCTGCTGCCGGGCAATCACGACCCGCTGACGCCGAACTCGCTCTACGACGCCGCCCACCCGTTCCGGGCCGGCCTGCCCGGGTACGTCCACGTCGTGGACCGCAAGGGCTGGGAACTGTCGTTGGGTGAAGGCGCCGTGGTGATCGCCAACCCCTGCACCTCGCGGGCGGGGCAGACCGACCTCGCCGCCTCGCTGCCGGCGCGCGAGGCGGGCGACGAACGCATTCGGATTGGCCTGGTACACGGTCAGACCTTCGACATCGAGGGCCACCAGACGAACTTCCCGATCGCCAGGGGCACCGCCTTGGATCGTGGCCTCGACTATCTCGCCATCGGCGACACCCACGCGTTTCGGGACGTCGAGCCGCAAGCCCAAGCGCCCACCGTGTATCCGGGCGCGCCGGAAGCGACCAACTTCGGCGAACGGGATACCGGCAACGTCGCCCTCGTGTTCTTCCCCCGGGATCGGCGCCGGCGTGCCATGGTCCGTCCCGAATCCGTGGGACGCTGGATTTGGCGGGACGAGACCTGCACGTCGGTACCCGCCCTCAAGGCCCTCCTCGCCGACCCGCACCTGCGCCGTACGGTGCTGCGCCTCGTCCTCGACATGGAGGTGCCGATGGCCGGGTACGACGAGGCGGAGCGGCTGCTCGGCGAACTGTCCGGCTCCATGGCGGCGAGCCCGCGCGTGGGCGTGCTGACGGTGAACCGCGAACGGTTCCGGCTGGCGGCCGACGCGCCCATCGAGTTCGGAGCGAATCTGCCCGACGCGGTCCACGCCACCGTCGATCGACTCCGGGCGCGGGCGGAGACGGAACCGGAGGTCGCCGGACGCGCCCTGCACCACCTCTACCGGCTCGTGCAGGACACGGAGACCGCCTGAGCCATGTGGATCCGCCGCATCGAGGTTCGCCACTGCGCGGGGATCGCCGCGGGGACGGTGGACCTGCACCGGGGCTTCAATGTCCTGCACGGCCCGAATGAAACGGGCAAGTCGACGCTGGTGACGGCCCTGCGCGCGGCGTTCCTGTTGCCCGCCACGTCCTCCCTGGCGAGCGGCCTGCAGGACTGGAACGCCCAGGAGCCACCCGAGGTCAGTGTCACGTTCGAGGACGACGATGGCCGCGTGTGGCGGGTCCGCAAGACCTTTTCCGGGGGCGGTGGAAAGGCGTTCCTGGACGTTTCGCGGGACGGGGAGCAGTTCGATACGGACGCACGGGGCCGCGAGGTCGACGGGAGAGTGCAGGAGATCCTGCGTTGGGGCATCGAGGCGCCGGGGGGGCGAGGCCGCCGGGGCATGCCGTCGTCCCTCATCACCACGGCGCTGCTGTCCGACCAGAGCGACGTCGAAGCCATCCTTGGCCGGAGCCTTGCCGACGACGCCGACGATTCCGGCCGCGACCGCCTGACCGAGGCCCTGCACGCGCTCGCCGAGGATCCGCGGTTCAAGCAGATCGTCGATGTCGTGCAGGCGCGGGTCGACGAGGCCTTCACGCCTACCGGGCGAAAGCGTGTGGGCCAGGGTTCGCCGTGGCGGGGTCTGGCCGACGAGCGCCGGCGGGCCGAAGAGTGGGAGCGGGACGTTCACCGGCAGTCGGAGGAAACGGCGGGCGTCCGGGCACGCATCGACGAGCTCAACCGGCAGCTCTTCGACGCACGCGGGAAGCGCGACCGGGTTCGCGGCGAGATCGCCCTGCACGATGCGCGGGCCGCCGCCGAGACGGCCTTCGAGGCGGCCGAGGAGCGGTTCGTGGCGGCCGAGGCGGCTGTTGGCCGGCGCAAGTCGAACGAGCAGGCGGTCGCCGGGGCGGGGGAGGCGCTTCGGTCGTTGGAGGCGAAACGCAAGGCGCTCGCCGAGACCCTGGCCGACACGGCCATCCGCGTGGAAGCGGCGCGGGCGCATGTGCGGGAACTCGAGTCGGACGACGCCGAACAACGGCGGCGGCTGCGCGAACAGGAACTGGAGAACACCCGTCTGGAGCAGCAGCAGAAGCTCGCCGCACACGTGGCGGACGTCGAGAAGGCGACGGCGATCCGCGAACTCGGGACGGTGATCGCAGCGGGCACGCAAGACATCGAGGGGCTGGAGGCGGCGCTTGCGGAGAAGCGCGGCCGCCTTGCACAAGCCGATGCCGCCAACGCGCGGGCGGAAGAGACCATCGACGCCCGCCGGCTCGAACGGCTGGTCGCCCGGTATCGCGCGGCCGCGGCCTCCACCGCGGCGCTGGAGAAGGAACGGGCCGATGCCCTCGAACTCGCGCGGCAGGCGACGGAGGGTGAGGCGCGTGCCGTGGCCCTGCGCGACGAGGCCGCCACCCTCGATGCGCCGGATGACGCGGAACTGGCGCGCCTGCGCGCCGCGGACGAAGCGGCGCGGTTCGCTGCGGCGAAGCTCTCGGTGGGACTCACCGCGGAGTTGACGCTGCAAGCTGCCATCGAGGCGACGCTGGACATCGACGGGGGCGCGCGGAGGCTGACGCCGGAGGTGGGCACGCCCGCCGAGTTCGAAGCCGAACGAGAGCTTGCCATCGAGCTGCCCGGCGTGGCGACGCTGCGCGTGCGCGGGGGCGGCCGTGACCTCAAGGACGAGGCCGCTGCCGCCGCGGCCCGGTGGGAGGTCGCTTCTGGGCCCGTGTTCAGCCGCACCGGCTGTAGCAACCTCGATGAGCTCGTTGCGCTGCACCAGCGCGCCGAGGAGCTGCGGTCCAAGGCCGACGAACTGGCCCGCGAAGCGGAGGCGGCCCGGCTTCGCGGGGAGGGCCTCAACCTCATCGAACAACGGCTCGCCACCGCGCGCGCGGAGCGCGACCGGCATGCCGGTGACCTTGCCGGGCAGCTGGACGAGGGGCAGACCGTCGAAGCGTTGGCCGCGACCTTCGACGTTGCCCTCGACGAGGCCGCGCTTGGCAGCGAGATCGACACCCTCCAGGCGGGCCTCCAGGAACGCCGGTCGCTGTCGGAGCGCATGACGGTCCAGATCGACGGCGATATGCGTGCACTGGAGGACAAGCGAGCGCGGCGGGAGGAGCAGGAAGCACGGTTCGCCGAGCGGTCGGCGGCGCTTGGGGACTGGAAGGCGGTCCTGGAGAATGCCGAGGAGGAGAAAGGGCGTCTTGATCGCGAATTGGCCGGCGTCGATGCGGAACTCCGCGAGCTCCGCGCCGAGACCGCGCACGAGGTCGGGGAGGCGCGGAGTGCGCTTGGGGGTCTGGAGGAGAGGCAGGCGGAAGAAGAGGCGGCGCTCGAAGAGGCTGCACGGGCACTCGCCGAGGGGCGGACGGAACTTGCCCGGCTCGAGGGAGAGGCCCCGCTGCTAATCGAGCATGCCGAGGGCCTCGATCTCGATGCCCTGCACACCGTTCGTGACGGAGCCCGGGAGGCGCTCGAGGCGCTGCCGTCCATGGACCGGGAAGGAGCGGATGCGGCCGCCATGCGAGAAGAGGCTGACCGGGCGGATCGGAGTATCGGGGAACTTGAGGCCGAGCTACGGAGGGCCGAGGGCGCGCTGGAGCAGACGGGCGGTCAGCAACTTGACGAGCAGCGCGAGCAGGCCAGGGAGGCGGCGGAGGCGCTGGCGAGGCGCGAGCAGGAACTCGAGCTCGACTACACGGCTTGGAAACTGCTCCAGGAGACCTTGGGCGAGGCGGAGCGGGAAGGGGCGGCGCATCTCGGCCGCGCTCTGGTGCGGCCGGTCAGCGCACGGATCGCGAGTCTCACCGCCGGCCGATATGGCGAGTTGGCATTGGGACCGCAGCTCGATGCCACGGGGATCGACATGGGCGGGTCCGAGCGCGGGTTCGGCGCGCTCTCGGTCGGAACCCGGGAGCAGATCGCGCTCGTGTTGCGGCTCGCGATCGCCGAGGCACTCGGGACGTTCGTGGTGCTCGACGACCAGCTCACGCAGACCGACGACACGCGCATGGCGTGGACGCGCCGGCTCCTGGCACAGGTGGCGGAGGGCGCACAGGTCATCGTCCTCACGTGTCACCCGCTCGACTACGAGGCCGAGTCGCCCGATCACGTCGTGGACCTGGGTGGGCTGCTATCGCGTAGCGATCAGGCGGCGCCCGCGTCTGCGGCGGCAGAACGGGCTAGGAGCTTCAATACATGACAGACCTTATCAGCAACACACGCAAGCCCGAACTCTTGCTCGTGCATTGTGTAATGCACATGAACGTTGAGGTGTCGGAACTGGATGCATCACCAGATAACTCTATTGAAGGGAGATCTTTACCTAATGAAAATCTCTTTAGTCGTTTTAATGTCAACTTTGATCCTTGGGTGTGCAGGTGAGGACGATGTAATGGATGCAATCACCGTCGATTCACACTTTCATCTGGTGAGCCCTGAAAACTGGCAGCAGTCGCCTATTGGTGTCATGGGTGTAATCGATGGTCCCCTGGATGCGGCGCTGGCCAGTCAACAGCTCGACGCCGCCGGAGTTGATATGGCGGTGCTGCTCAGTGGAGCTTACTTCTTCAAAGAACAGGCGCTTGCAGAGTACGAAAACAACTTCGCCGCCGCCCAGGTGCGGACTAACCCGGATCGTTTCATCGGTCTGTGCTCGGTATCAGCGCCCCAGGAGTGGGCACTGGCGGAATTCGAGCGCTGCGTTAAAGAGTTGGGACTCTCCGGGCTCAAACTGCATCTCATGGCTGATCAGATGAGTCTCAGTAATCCGGGGCACCTGGCGATTGTGGACGGATTTTTCAAAAAGGCGGCCGAATTGCGGCCCGGCTTCCCAGTGTTGATCGATTTCAATTGGCTTGACGATACCCAGATCATGACGATGATCCAGTTGGTGATGGCCAATCCGGCCACCACCGTTGTACTGGCGCACGGTCTCGGGCATCACTATGAAGAACTGGTCGACGTCAAGATAATCGAAGATACGCTCCGCCAGTCCCTGAATAATCTCTATATGGACCTCTCTGCGACCTCCATCCTTTACCCACCGGACTCGCCCCCTTTCGCAAGCTACATCTGGCATCTCCGTGAATTCGGATTTCATCGCATTCTGTTCGGTTCGGACTTTCCCGCCAGTACTCCTCAAGCCTCGGTGGAGTCAATCAGGAATTTTGGGCTGAGCGACGAAGAATTGCGCCAGGTGCTCGGCGGCAATGCCTTAAAGGTATTCGGCAAAGAAGAACAGAGGGTTATGGCTGACGGCTTGTGGACGCCCGAGTACTGATACTTCAATCCTCCGATCCATCCGGCAACGCGTAGGCGATCACCCTCCCGCCGGTCTCGGGCGTGCCCTCGTCTTGCGGCCCCACCGTCCCGGGCACGGTGACGACCACGTACTGGCGGCCGGTCTTCGGGCTGACGTAGCTCATCGGCGTGCCTTCCGAACTGCCGCGCAGTGGATCCTTCCAGAGCACTTCGCCCGTCAGCACGTCGATGGCGCGCAGTTGCGCGTCCGAGACACCCCCATTGAAGATCAGGCCGCCGGCGGTGATGAAGGAGCCCGCCACGGAGGGGAAACCCAATCCAAGCGTACCCATGCCCCGGCGCCAGACGATCTGCTGGGTGGTGAGGTCGACCACCGCGATTTCTCCATAGGGTGGCTTGAGGCAGGGCAGTTGCAGCGGCGAGCTGAACATCCGCACGACGGCCGCAAACGGGGTGCCGCGCTGCGGACCGCCGATTCCATAGCCACGCGAGAACGCCTCCTCGGAACCCCGCGACCGCAGGTCTTCTTCCCGGGGAACGATGTGCACCATCCACGGCAGGTGCAGGTTGTTCACGACCATCAGCTGGCGTTCTTCGTCGACCGCGACGCTGCCCCAGTTCATGCCTCCGGCCGGCCCGGGATAGAGCAGCGTTCCCTGCACGGACGGTGGGGTCATCGGGCCTTCGTAGCGCAGCCCGCGAAAAGCGGTTCGACACGCCATCTGGTCGAACGGCGAGATGCCGAAGAGGTCCTGCTCGCGGATGCGCGGGTGCGCAAAGGACGGCATCCCCGTGGAGAAGGGTTGGGTGGCGGCCGTGCGTTCCCCCGGCAGATCCGACTGCGGCACGTCTCGTTCGGTCACTTCGGTCAGCAGCGCGCCGGTCTCCCGATCCAGCACGAACAGCTCGCCGCGCTTGGTGGGCACGATCACCGCCTTGCGGCGCATGCCGTCGAGCGTCAGGTCCACCAGCGTGGGTTGCGACGGAACGTCGTAGTCCCAGACGTCGTGGTGGGTGGTCTGAAAATGCCAGCGCGTCAGCCCGGTGCGCGCGTCGATGGCGACGATGGAGCTCGCGAACCTGTCCATAACCTCGGTGCGGTGGCCCCCGAAATAGTCGGGCGTGGCGTTGCCGGTGGGCACATAGACGAGCCCCAGCGCGTCGTCCGCCGACGTCAGGCTCCAGACATTGGGCGTGCCACGCGTGTAGGAGTCGCCTTCCGGTGGCATGACGGTCTTGCCCTCGCGGCCGATGTCCCAGGCCCAGAGCAGCTCGCCGGTGCGGGGGTCGTAGCCGCGCACGACGCCCGAGGGCTCCCCCGTTTCCTGGTTGTCCGCGACCCACCCGCCGACCACCAGCGAGCCGCTCGCGACCGTGGGCGGCGAGGTGACGAAGTAGTAGCCCGGTTTCACCTCGCCCATTCCCGCGAGCAGCGAGATCTGCCCGGTATCGCCGAACTCGTCGCAAGGCGTGCCGGTCGCCTTGTCCACCGCGATCATGCGGGCGTCGGTTGTGGCGGTATAGATGCGTTCGGCGCAGCGTTCGCCCCTTGGGCGATCGGGAATGCGGTAGTAGGTCACGCCGCGACAGTTGGCGGCGATGCCGAAGGCCGGCGTGTCGTTCCCGGGGTCGAAACGCCAGCGTTCGGCGCCGGTGTCCGCGTCCAGCGAGATCATGATGTTTCTGGCGGTACAGAGGTAGAGTCCATCGTCGATCTGGATGGGTGTTCCGCTGAACGTTCCGACCTGGGAGGTATCCGCATGCCAGGCCCGGGCCAGGTCGCCGACGTTCTCCGTGTTGATCTGCGCGTGCGGCGCATAGCGCGTTCCGGCCTGGCTCGCGCCATAGGCGTCCCAATCCGGCGAGTTCTGGGGCGGACCGTAGCGCACGTCGTCTAGGGGCAGCGCATCCGTACTGATCAGATTGAAGGTCATCGCGGCGAGCAGGAGGACGCTGGCCGCCCCGCAGACCTGCAGGGTGCGCGTACGGAACGGTGCGGGCGTGTAGTCCGGCCACAAGCGGCGTCGAACGAACGGTGTGCAAAGCAGGAGCCAGAGGATGCCGACCAGCCAGATTCGCGATCCGACCAACCAGAACTCGGTGCCCGCCTCGTAGACCGCCCAGGCGAGGGTCAGCAGCAGCACCGTGGAAAACAGGTAGAACCCTCGGGGCTGCGCCCGCCACAGTTCGATGGCACTGAGGGACATCAGAAGGCCCGCGACGACGTAGTACGGCGTCCCGCCCATGAACGCGAGCTCCGCGCCCCACCAGGTCATCGGCAAACCGATGGCCCCGATCACGACCGCGATGGTTCTCAGTGGCCACCTGCTCTTTGTCGGCATGCTTCCCTCGGTGGACTGTCCTGCCACGCGCCGCAGAATAGCGGAAAAACTCCGCTGGAAACGCCCGGCGGAACCGGCCGCCAAGGCCCTATGCACGGCTGAAGAAGCGGAGGACTTCAGCGAGACGATCCGAGCGCTCTCACTCCTCAGAAACGATACGTCAGCTCGACACCGTAGGTCCGGGGCGCCCCGACATGCGAGTAGACATAGCCCAAGACATCCAGGCTACTTGCCCAGAAATTGAAGTACTCCTCGTCAGCGAGATTCCTGCCCCAGATGCTGACACCCCATCGTTCGTCCAAGGCGGAAAAACTCAAGCGCCCGTTGAAGACCGTATAGCTATCACCCTTCCCGGCGCCAAACGCGTAGAGCGTCTCATCCTGATAGGTGGCATCCAGGAAGACCGAGGGCAACGGCCATTGGGTCGAAGCAGTCGTTGAAATCCACGGCGCCGTCGAGATTGAAATCGATATCCAGGAACAGGTAACTCTCGTGGGCGTTCGAGAGCTCTGGGGCCGCGTCGCGCCTTGCTTGCCCGGCCTCCGTGAGCGGGGGCATCCGCCCGTCCGGCGGATTGACGAGAATCGACGACCGGTAGCGTCCGTCGATCTTGAACAGGCGGTCGCCCATGTCGAGCCAGGCCAGGTTGTAGAAGCCGACGTCGGCGCCCTTCTCCGGCGGAGGTCGATTCGGGTCGCTCGGCGCATCGCCCTCGATCACCACGTCCAGGGCCGCCTGCTCCAGTTCTCGGACCGTGTCGTCGGGCAGGTACAAGCTCTCGACATGGGCCTCCGGCCGCTGGAACGGCGTGAGGCTCGCGATGTCGTACGTGCCCGAGAAATCGGGCTTGCCGTCCGCCATTCTCGGGATGTCGTCACTGGCGGACGCGGACAGCGCGACGGCGAGAAGCGCGCAGATTGCGACGTTTGCGATCTTCATGGGTGTTCCACCTCCGGGGCGAACGCGCGACTTGAGCAGGCACAGATACCTTGGCAGCACGCACCGCATGGCCCGAGCCGCTTGTGAGGGGATAGACGAATGGCGGCCGTCTTTTCCGCCAGTTGAGGCGCGAAGATTCAGCGCGAGCTGGATGTGCGGTGGGCGGAAGGCGGGGTCTCTGCGGCGTTAGCCGAGGGTATGGTTATTCGCCATCCTTGTTCCGCGCGCGCTCTTCCACGGCATCCTGGAAGCGCTCGATTATCCTTCCCCAGTCGAACAGCCGATTTTGGATCTCCTCGATGTAACAGGGCGAGCCGTCGTTACGGGTCACCCATCGCTCTGGAGTACCATCCTTCTTCGTTCGGCCTGTCCTGACTTGGCCACCAAACAGTTCCGCGAGCCGGGCGTTGTAGTCCTCGGCGAGATCGCGGTCCACCTTCCAATAGCTCGCCTCGGTCGAGACCTCACCATCGCGTCTGATGTAGCCGAGATTCACGGTCTGTCCGCCTGGCGGGTCCCATTTGAGGTTCAGAGAGGCGAGGAAGTCGGGTCGAACGCCGATGCTGGCGACTTCGTCCAAGAAATCCTTGAGCCGTTGGGGAGTCTCCGGGGATCGATCGGCCATGGCGTCGTAGAACTCTTCGGAAGAGATGGTTGATCGCCTCGACGGTTTTCCTGCTCCGGGCTCGTCGATGCCGGCGTCGGCGACGGCGACGGAGCCTCCGTCCGTGCGAATCGTGAACCGCGGAATGGTGACTGTCTTCACGGGGACGCGCGGGACGACGATGAAGTCCTCGGTAGCATCCGGTCGGCCGCGCGAGTACACCGCCATCTCCACAAGCGCGAAGGTGAAGTGAAAGTTCGCATGCGCTTGGAGGCCTGCGACGAGTGCGTCCGCTTCGGGACGGATCTCGTCGCCGACGATCAACACGACGATGCGACCCTCGCGGAGGTTGCGGCTGACGCGATCAGCGAAGACGCTTTCGGTTGGACAGTCGGCACCGTCCACGACGGCGTAGAGGCTCTTGGGGGGTGGTCCGCTGAACTCTGCCTTCAAGACGGCGGTCTCGAGCTGCTCGTAATCGAGCTGAAACAAGGCCGTCGCGTACTCCAAGGCTTGTGCAACGACGGTGCGCCGGGACTCCGGATTGCCCCAGAGCTTGACCTCCACCAGCACGAGATTGCCTTCCGGTGTGATGAAGAGGTTGTCGACCGACCCGATGCGAAGGGGCAACTCCATGCAGACTGGGACGAGCCGCCCGATGCCCCGCTCGATCTGGTCCATGGGCAGACAAACCGAATGATTGTGGATGAGCTCCTGTAGCCAGCGCTCGGGTAGGCCGGAGCTTCTGGGGAGCGGCATCGTCCCTTGCTGCGAGACGAGAATTGGTGTTCCGGTAGCGTCGGTCATGAGCCGTGCTTGGCAGTCCTTGGGCGCTGGGTGGGGCGTAGTCTATCTTTGGCGGACTGGCGATTGCGTGGGTTGCACCCGGGTCTGTACAGCTTCCGAGCAGATGTCGATGGCCGGCACGTTGCGCTGGCGGCAACTTTTGTCTAGGGTCGATCAGGTCGTGCCGAAGAGCTGCTCGGGGGACGCAGGGCTCGCGGGGCGCCCGGCGGGGTGTCGCCCGGGTCGGCTTGCGATGCACCCTGCCTCGAGGCTGCCGTCGGACAGCCCGGCCCGCACGCAGGCATGACGAGACCGAGTACTGGCGTCGACGAGGGTCGCGGGATCCTTGGCTTATGTGCGAATACGGTCAGGCGAACAGCCAGCTGTACAGCAGCCGTCCCGGCATGAGCGCGAACGTCCCGGCAATGAGGATGCCCCCCACGTACACGCCCACCATGTGGCCGAGGTGGCCGCGCACGTTGCCCCGTCGGATGTGGTAGAGCGCTGCGGGCACGGAGACGAGTACCAGCACGCTGAACAGGTGGATGAAGCCGAAGTGGTCGAGCAATCGTGGGCCGACCACGGCCGGCATGAAGAGCGTCACGAGCGCCGTGAAGAGGATAAGCCCGGCATACACCTTCCCCAAACGCCTGTGTACGGCGGTGCCCTTGCGTCGCGAGAGCAGCCAGGCGCCGATGAGGAAGCAGGGCAGGACCGTTGCGAGATGGATGTAGGCGAGGGGCAGGTAGGGCATCGGGGATTGTCTTGCGTCAGTACAGGTGACAAGCGACGATCCGCTCGCCCGCGCCGGGATCCTGCACCACCCGCAACTCCGGCGTCTGCCCCTGGCACACGTCCATCGCCTTCGGGCACCGATTCGCGAAACGGCACCCCGGCTGCACGTTCACCGGTGACGGGATTTCGCCGCGGATGGCCGTGGGCGGCCGATTCCGCTCCGTTGCGGGGTCGGGCTCCGGATTCGATCCCACGAGCATCTCGGTGTACGGATGCTTCGGCTGGAAGAACACGCGGTTGGCGGGGCCGAGCTCGATGAGCGAGCCGAGGTACATCACGGCCATGCGATCCGAGATGTAGCGCACCATCGAGAGGTCGTGGGCGATGAAGAGCATCGTGAGGCCGAGGGATTCCTTCAGTTCGCCGAGGAGGTTGACGACCTGGGCCTGCACGGAGACGTCCAGGGCGGAGATGGGCTCGTCGCAGACGACGAACTCGGGCTCCATGATGAGCGCCCGCGCGATGCCGATGCGTTGGCGTTGGCCGCCGGAGAACTCGTGCGGGTAGCGCGACGTGTGTCCGGCGTTGAGGCCGACGCGCTCGAGCCACTCGGCCACGCGGTCGCGGATTTCGCGGGTGGCGAGGTCCGTGTGCAGGCGCAGGCCCTCGGCGACGATCTCGCCCACGGTCATGCGTGGGTTCAGGGACGAGTAGGGATCCTGGAAGATCATCTGCATGGAGCGGGCATGGCGCTGGAAGTCCCCGGGGGCGTAGCGCCGCGGGAGGGGCTCGCCCTTGTAGAGCACCTCGCCGGCGGTCTTGTCGTGGAGCCCGAGCATGGTCTTGCCGAGAGTGGACTTGCCGGAGCCGCTCTCGCCGACGAGGCCGACGATCTCGCGCGGGGCGATGTCGAGGCTCACGTCGTCCACGGCGTGCACGATCTGGTTGCGCCCGAGGTCGAAGTGGCGGGTGAGGTTGCGGATTTCGACGAGGGGGGTCACGGGGCGTTCTCTACGTCGGTGTGTGTCCCTGCGTCGGTGTGTGTCCCCGCGTCGGTGTGTGTCCCGTAGTGGACGTCGTCGGGACGCTCGGTGCAGTCGGCGTGGTGGAGCCAGCACTGGGTGGCGTGGGCGGTGCCGATGGTGAACGTTTCGGGGTGTGTGTCCTCGCACACGCGCATGGCGTGGGGGCAGCGCGCGAAGTAGGCGCAGCCGGCGGGCGGGGCGAAGAGGTCGGGCGGCGAGCCGAGGATGGGCGTCAGGTTCTGCTCGGCCTCGTCGCGGTTGGTCGGCATGGCGTCCTTGAGGCCGAGCGTGTAGGGGTGCGCGGAGCGGTAGAAGACGTCCTCGGCGGTGCCGGTCTCGAGGATCTCCCCGGCGTACATCACGGCCACCTGGTCCGCCATCCTCGCGACGACGCCGAGGTCGTGGGTGATGAGGATGATGGCCATGTCGTTGCTGCGCTGTAGTTCGCGCATGAGGTCGAGGATCTGGGCCTGGATGGTGACGTCTAGGGCCGTGGTCGGTTCGTCGGCGATGAGGATGGCGGGTTCGCACGCGAGCGCCATCGCGATCATCGAGCGTTGCAGCATGCCGCCGGAGAACTCGAACGGGTACTGGCGCGCGCGCTTGTCGGGCTCGTTGATGCGCGTCATCTCGAGGAGCTCGACGGCGCGGGCGAGGGCTTGGCGGTGGCTTTGGCCGCGGTGCGCCTGCAAGGTTTCGGCGATCTGGTCGCCGATGGTCATGGTGGGGTTCAGGGAGGTCATCGGGTCTTGGAAGATCATGCCGATCTGCGAGCCGCGGATGTCCTCGCCGTCGATGGTCTTCTGCCCGAGGATGTCTTGGCCGCGAAAGAGGGCGGTGCCGCCCACGATGCGTCCGGGCGGCATGGGAATGAGGCCCATCACGCTCTGGACGGTGACGGACTTGCCGCAGCCGGATTCGCCGACGATGGCGAGGGTCCGGCCGGCGTGCACGTCGAAGGAGACGCCGCGCACCGCATGGACCGTCCCGCCGTAGGTGTCGAACTCGACGGAGAGGTCGCGGACTTCGAGGAGGGCGGGAGGGCCTTGGGTGGCGGTTGTGCGGTGTGTGTCCCGGACCGTCATTGGACTGGCCTCGCGCGGTGTGTGTCCCGAACTGCACGCCCGTGGATGGGCATTGCACGGTGTGTGTCCCGACCTGGGTCCCGAGCTGGGTCCACGGCTGTTGCACGGTGTGTGTCCCGAACTGCCCGGCCGGCCGATCCTGCACGGTGTGTGTCCCGAACTTGAGCCGCGCGCCTTGCACGGTGTGTGTCCCGAACCGGAACCGCGCGGTGTGTGTCCCGAACCGTCATTCCCGGGACCTCATGCGTGCGTCGAGGGCGTCGCGCAGGCCGTCCCCGAGCAGGTTGAAGGCGAGGACGGTGACGCTGATGAAGAGGGCGGGGAAGACGAGTTCGTGCGGATGCGTGAGCATCGTCTTGATGCCCTCGTTGCACATGCTGCCCCAGGACGGCGTCGGCGGGGCCACGCCCATGCCGATGAACGAGAGGAACGCCTCGGTGAAGATCGCGCTCGGCACGGCGAACGTGAGCGTCACGAGGATCACGCCCATCGTGTTCGGGATCATGTGGCGCAGCACGAGGTAGTTCGTCTTGGCGCCGAGCAGGCGCGACGCGCTCACGTAGCCTTCTTCGCGGATTTGCAGGATCTGGCCCCGCACGAGGCGCGCGGCGGCGGGCCAGGAGAGGATCGCCATCGCGATCATCATCGGCAGGATGCCGCTGTCGCCGCCCTCGATCTTGAAGAGGATGCGGAACAGGATCATGAAGAGCAGGAACGGCAGCGCGACCACGAAGTCCGCGAAGCGCATGAGGACCTGATCCGTGCGCCCACCCGCGAAGCCGGCGGTGCTGCCGTAGAGGATGCCGATGAGGACGAAGATGAACGGCGCGACGATGCCGATGAATAGGGACACGCGGGCGCCGTGCATGAGGCGCGCGAGCATGTCGCGGCCGAGGTAGTCGGTGCCGAGGGGATGCAGCGCGAGGTGCACGGTCTCCCCGAGGCGGAGTGCATCGCGTATGTCCGAGAGGCCCCGCTGCACGGCTTCGTCGGCCGTGATGACGCGGGTGGGGACGGTGGCGACGGTGTTGTACACGGGGGCCGGCATGCCGTTCTGGTCTAGGGCGACGACGGAGTAGAAGTAGTCGCGGGACTTGAGGTCGAGGCGGTCCTCGAAGCTCACGCGGTCCGCGGCGAGGAGGTCGGCGAGCGGCAGGCCGAGGGCGTCGTCCGGGGCGGGGTCCGCGATGTTGCGGTAGACGCGGTAGCCGCTCGCGCCGGGGACGGGATCCCACTGGATGCGTACCGCCTGGGTGTTCGGCTCCCCGACTATGGAGACGGAGACCGTCGCGGTGGTCATTTCTTCGGCTGGGAGCGCGGGGCCTTCCACGCGGACCGTCGTGCCGCTCCACTGTGCGTAGGGCGGCACGATGACGGCGGCGCGGTCCGTGCCCGGCGCGATGGAGATCTGGTCGAGGTCCTGCGCGGAGGGATCGACGGGCCAGAAAAGCGGGCCGGCGAGGGTGAACACGCCGAGCGCGATCACGATGTAGAGGGAGATCAGCGCGCGGGTGTTGGCCTTCAGGCGGACCCAGGCATCCTGCCAGTACGAGAGCGACGGACGCGAGATCGTCTCGACGTCCCGCGAGACGGAGACTCGTTCGAAGGAAAGTGCCGCCTCGGCCATCAGTCGAGCCTCGTTGCGTGACGGGCGGGACGGGGACACACACCGCGCGCCTGACGCGCCGCGTGACGGGGACACACACCGTGCGGGGCGGACACACGTTGCGGGGAGAGCGCCGGTTCCGCCATCACTCGAGCCGCACCCGAGGGTCGACCAGGCCGTAGAGGAGGTCGACCACGATCACCATGAAGACGAGGAAGGCGCCGTAGAACACGGTGGTGCCCATGATCACGGTGTAGTCGCTCTGCTGCACCGCTTCGACGAAGTAGCGGCCAAGGCCGGGAATGGCGAACACGAGTTCCACCACGAAGCCGCCGGTGGTGATGGCGGCGATGGAGGGGCCGAGGACGGTGATGACGGGAAGGATCGCGTTTCTGAGCTGGTGCTTCAGGAAGATTCTGGTGGGCGGCAGGCCCTTGGAGTTCGCGGTGCGCACGTAGTCCGAGTTCACGATCTCGAGCATCGACGAGCGCATCAGGCGCGTGAGGAAGGCCATCGTCCCGAGCCCGAGCACGAGCGAGGGCGCGATCATGTGCGCGACGCCCCCCCAGCCCGCGACGGGCAACACGGAGGTGCCGAAGAGGTCGTTCAGGTTGACGAGGGCGAGTTGGCCGAGGGCCGCGAACACGAAGCTCGGCACCGAGATGCCGAGGATCACGAGGAACATGATCACGATGTCCGGCAGGCGGTTCCGGTAGAGGGCCGTCAGCGCGCCGAACAGGATGCCGCCGAGCCCGGCGAACGCGATCGCGAGGATGCCGAGGGTGGCGGACACCGGGAAGTGCTCGCGGATGATGTCGTTGACGCTGCGGTTCTCTTGGGAGAAGGAGATGCCGAAGTCGCCCCGGAGCATGTTCGTGAGGTAGATGCCGTACTGCTCGAGGAGGGGCTTGTCGAGGCCGTACTTGGCTTCGAGGTTCTTGCGGATCTCCTCGGAGACGGCCTTGTCGCTCGTGAGCGGGTCGCCCGGGATGCTGTGCATCGCGAGGAACGTGGCGGTCGCGATGAACCAGACGGTGACGACGCCTTGGATCAGGCGCTTCAGGGTATAGCGGAGCATCTCGCCTTCATCCGTCGATCCACGCGTTCGTGAAGTCCGGGTCCGTGCCCACCGCGCGGCGCACCACGCCCTTCAACCGCGGGTCGCGCACGTAGACGCTGCCGCGCTCGTAGTTGGGCAGGATCACGACGTCCTCGTGGATGATCTTCTGGATCTGGTCGAACGCCTCCATGCGTTCCACGGGGTCGAGGGAGCCCTGGGCCACGGCGACCCACTCGTCGAGCACCGGATTCGCGTAGCGGCCCCGGTTGTTCTGGTTCCAAGAGGCGAAGAGGTCGCCGAAGGTGAGGGGGTCGGCGTAGTCCGGGCCCCAGCCGGCGAGGACGAGGTCGTAGTCGCCGGCGGTCATCTTCGCGAGGCGCTGCTTGAAGATTTGGCGGTCGATCTTGACCTCGAGGCCGAGGCGGGACTTGTAGACCTCTTGGAAGTACTCGGACTGCTTGTTGGAGGCGGGGTTGTCGCCGGTCAGGAAGATGAGGGGCGGCAGTTCATCGTAGCCAAGCTCCTCTTTCGCCCGCGCTAGGTGCTCAAGTGCACGGTGTGTGTCCAAGACTGGGCGCGGCGCGGGATATTCTTGGCGGAAATAACCGCTCACGCCCTTGAGCCAAACTGGGAATAACGACTCGCCCGGCAAGTTCCCCGGCAGCTTGATCACCTTGTAGACGAGCTCGGCGGAATCCGTGACCAGTTGCATGGCCTTGCGCAGGTTGAGGTTGGACGTGGGGCGCTCGGGGCGATGGTTCAGGCCGATGTAGAAGACGGAGCCGTCGATGAAGCGGTGCAGGTTCCAGCGCCGGTCGAGGGCGTCCTCGAGGGTCTCGGCGCTCAAGCCCGCCATGGCGATCTTGCCGTCCTTGTAGAGGTTGATGACGGCGTTGATGTCGGAGGTGATGTACGCGTGGTCGATGGCGTTGATGCGGATGCGGTCGTGGTCCCAGTAGTGCGGGTTGCGCTCCATGCGCAGCGACGCGCCATGGACCCAGCGGGTGATGACGAAGGGGCCGTTGTAAAGGAGTTCCACGGCGTCGGCGCCGTAGCGGCCTTCGGTTCCCTCGTAGAAGGCCTGCTTGATGGGGAAGAAGGTGGGGAAGGCCATCAGCTTGTCGAAGTACGCGGTGGGGCGCTCGAGTTCGATGACGAGGGTGCGGTCGTCGGGGGTCTGGATGCCGACGGCGTCTAGGGGCACGTCGCCGATGTTGGCGGCCTGGGCGTTCTTGATGGAGTAGAGGATGAAGGCGTACTCCGAGGCGGTGGCGGGGGCGAGGGCAGTGCGCCAGGCGAAGGCGAAATCGTGGGCCGTCACCGGGGTGCCGTCGCTCCAGCGGGCATCGGGGCGCAGGTGGAAGACGGCGCGTTCGGGGCCGATCTCCCAGCGCTCTGCCACGCCGGGGACGATGCGGTTGAACTGATCGTAGCGGAGCAGGCCCTCCATTGTGTGGCCGAGTACTTGGCCGCTCACCATGTCGGTGGCGCGGGTGCTGTCGAGTTGGGGCGGCTCGGTGCTGAGTGCGACGGTGATGGTGCCGGTGGCGGGGTCGAGGGCGTCCTCGGCGGCACCGCCGCCGGTGGCTTCGGAGGCCCAGGCGAGTACTGCCATGAGCACGACGAAGCCGGCGATGGCGGCGAGGCCGAGAAGCAGGAGGTCTCTGCCTGCGGTCTTGTTGAAGATGTCGGCGCCGGTGCCGGGTGGGACGGGTTGGGGCTTGGGTTGGGCGGTGTTCGTGCCGCCGGCGGCGGCGCGTGGGCGTGGGGCGTGCGGTGTGTGTCCGAGTCGGGAAATCACGGTGTGTGTCCCGGTCCGCTCGGTGTGTGTCCGGGTCCGCCCGCGGATCCGGTTCGTTGAGAAATCACGGTGTGTGTCCCCGTCTGTTCGGTGTGTGTCCCGGTCCGGGTTGTCCCGGTCCGGGTCCGCGACCGCCTCCGAATCGGTGTGTGTTCCCGTTCCCTGTGTCCCCGTGTCCGCGTCGGGGCGTCACGCGTCGGGGCGTCATTGCACGGTCCTGAGTAGGTTGCCGACGACGCGTTCGAGGTGCATGAGCGAGTTGCATTCCTCCGCCTGGTGCACGTAGGCGGTGTACTTGCGCATCTCGGCGTCGCCGACGGTCCAGGTGGCGCGGGACTCCGGGTTCAGCCAGAGCACGCGTTTCGACCGGTCGTACATCTCCTTCAGGATCTCGGTGCGCGGGTCGCCATAGTTGTTCCGCGCGTCGCCGAGGATGATGATCGTGGTGCGGTTGTCCACGTCGTCCATGCAATTTTTCTTGAAGTCCTCGAACGCCTGCCCGTAGTCCGTGGAGCCGCCGCTGTAGTCCCGTAGGGTCTTGGCGATGGCGTCCTCGATCTTGTTGCGCTCGAAGAGGTCCGTCACCTCGGCGAGGTCGGAGGAGAAGGCGAACGAGCGGACCTTCGGCATCACCTCCTCCAGGCTGTAGAGGAACATCAGCATGAAGCGTGCGTAGTTCGCGACTGAGCCGGAGACATCGCAGATCGCGAAGACCTTCGGACGGTCGACCTTCACGGACTTCCAGTGCAGGTCGAAGATCGAGCCGTCGTAGGCCATGTTGTGGCGCAGGGTGCGGGGCACGTTGAGCTGGCCGCGCTTGAACACCTTCTTGCGGCGGGAGTGGAGCGCCACCAACTTCTTCGCCATTTTGTAGACAACCTCCTGGATGAGTCGGAAGTTGCGATGCTCGACGTTGCTGAGCTTCACCTTGCGCAGGAGTTCCTCGCGTAGACGCCGACCGGAGGCGTCGGCGTGCAGGAGGAACTGCCGCTCGACGTAGTCCCGCACTTGTTCGCGGAGCCAATCGCGGCGCTTCTTGAGTTCCTGACCCAGGCGACGTTCCGGGACGATGCGGCTCTGCTTGAGATCACCGATTTCGCGTTGCATTTCGGAGAGGCCCATCTCCTCCATGATGCGGCGTGTGTAGAGGCCCTTCTGTGTGAAGACCTGAATCTCCTCGAGGTTCACGGCGCGGCCGGCGTCGGCCATCTGGACCGTGAGTTCGATGCGGCTGTCCTGCATGAGGAGCCGGCCGAGCGCGGAATGGGGCGAGGCCATCTCGCCGGGTCCGAGGTCTTCCTCCTCCTCTTCGTCGGCCGCGAGGAAGCGGTTCTTCTTGTTCTTGCCCTTGCCCTTGCGGCCGCCGGTGCCGCGGCCCTCGCCCTGGCCGTTGCCACCGCCCTGGCCGTCCCCGGCACCTTCGCCCTCGCCGTCCTCGGCATCGTCGCCTTCGATCTCCAACATGGCGGTCTCGCCGGCCACGTCCTCGAAGGCGAAGAAGCGGTCGAAGGTGTCGTCGAAGGTCTCCTTCTCGTCGATTGTCTTCGGAAGCATGAGCGCCAGGGCGTTCTTCAGGAGGTGACGGTCGCGGTAGCCGACCAGTTCCACCGCGTTCAGCGCGTCCAGCGTCTCGGCCGGGGACACACGCACCTCCGCGTTGCGCAAAGCGGCGATGAAGTTGGTGAGGGTGCGATCCATGGGATGGGGGCGGGAACTCCGTGCGACGGGCGCTAGCGGCCGGTTTCCATGGGCAGCGATTCGTCGCGCGCCCATTCGGCGAGAGAGCCGTCGTAGAGCGCGACGTTTTTCTGGCCGCAGAGCAGGCAGGCGAACGCGTTCATGGTCGCGGTGACGCCGACGGCGCAATAGTTGATCACCTTGGGGGCGGCGAGCAGGCCCTTCGCGTCGAGTGTCTGCCGCAGCGCCCTGTCGTTCTTGAAGCGGCCGTTTTCGAGGAGATCGAAGAAGAACAGGTTAATGCTCCCCGGAATGCGGCCCTTACGCCCCATGCTGAAGGTGCCTTCGCCCGCGAAGTCGTCCGGGGAGAGCGAGTTGACGGTGCAGATGTCGGGGTCGTCGATCGCGGCGAGGACTTGGTCCTTGTCCACGAACCGTGCGGGATTCGGGCTGGCTTGGAAGTCGCCCACGGGGTAGCTCGCCGGTTCGGTCGACAGCGCGTGTCCGGCGGCTTGCCAAGCTTCGAGCCCGCCGTCGAGGACGCGCACGTGGCGATGGCCGCAGTAGTGGAACAGCCACCAGGCCCGGGTGGCCAACGCGATCAGTTCGCGGCTGTACACCACCACCTCGGTGTCGTTGGAGATGCCGAGGCGGCGGAACAGCGCCTGGAGCTGCGCTACGGGCGGCAGCGTGAAGCCGAGATCCGAAGAGGCGTCCGACGCGTCGTTGATCAGATCTAGAAACTGAGCTCCGGGGATGTGCCCTTCGTTGAACCGGGCCATCCCGGACTCCACGATGAAACCTCCCTCCGGGGCCGGGGCGAAGATCACCGTGGCATCGAGCACGCGCTTGCCGTCTAGGCCGGCGGCCAGCTCGTCGGGCGAGATCAGGTATTCGGGATGCGCGTGGGCCACGGGTGCACCTCTGAGGAGGACTCGTAGCTTAACCGAGGGCCGGGCAGCGGGAAACGGGACACACAGCGGGAGCCAGGGTGATTGCACGCTGCCGGGTGGCGAAGTGCATTTGGCGGCGGCGGACAGCGGGAAACGGGACACACACTTGCGATGTGCCGTTCAGAACGAGACACACGCCATGTCAAGTCGCAGACCGGAATGCGATTGGGATCACGCCCGTGACCGTTGGCGTGGTCGTTTTTGGCCCGATCAGGGTGCTATCGCGGTCGTTCATGGACCACTGAAGGACGAAGCTGCGGTCCTTGGCGATGTCCGGGGCCCGCTATTCCCGGCGACTAGGCAGTGGCTTCGACGGACGCCCTCAGACGGGCAGAGGCGTCTCCCGGCACTGCATGCGCCGCGCCGCGGTCCAGCTCTGTAGCTCCTCCTTCGAGCCGTACGCGCGCTGTGGCCGGCTGAAGGACTCCACCCAGGCGATCCACAGTGCGATGCGGTCCGGAGGAGCGCACGTGCCGGCCTCGGCGGCGACAATGTCGCGCACCAAGGCGATGTAGTCCCGGAGCTTGATCGACGGCGCGGTCGCCGAGCCGCCCCCGCAGCCCTCTAGGCCGGAGGCCAGCGGTGCGAGGTACTCCTCCAGCGCTGCCTCGTCGTGCTCCCGAAGCCGTTCCCCTATCGACGCGTCGTCACACTCGATCAACTCCCTCACCTCACCGGCGCGAACGGGGTTGAGGTCCACGTACACCATCGCCGCCAGCAGCGCCTTCTCGCTCAGCAGGGCGCCGGAATAGAAGCGCTGTTCGAAGAAGTGCCCCTTGCAATTGTCTTCTTGGTTGGCGCGCCACGCGATCGGCTGCTTGAGGTGCTTCATGAACCCCGACAACGAGCCCAGCGTCCGCCGCGCCCGCGCCAACCCGTCGGGATGTCCGACCAGCAGCTCGCGTGCCTCGGCCTGGCGCCTTGCCTTTGCGCGCTGCTGCTCTTCCACCGGCACCTTCTTTCCTTTCCGCCGCGCGGGGGCGGGTTCCCTCGGTGGGAACGCCTCCACCCAGCGGCGTGCCACCTCCTCGTCGCTCCAGGACTCGCACGCCTTGGGGTCGTAGCGCAGCACCATGTGGAAGTGGTTGCTCAGAACGGCGTATCCGAATATCTCGACCGCGAAACAGCGCGCCAACTGCTTCATCCTGTCCACCAGCCAACCCTTGCGATGCGAGTAGTCGCGTCCGGTGACCCGGTCGTGGCCGCACAGCCACGCTTGCCGAACGCAGCGCGATGTGAGGTGGTAACAGGCCGCGTTCTCCTCGTCGACCAACTTGTATCGGGGCGTCGCCATGTGGGCGAGAATCCCACACCGACACGCTTTTTCCATTTCGACAATTTCCGCAATTCCGGTGCGAAAATCGCCTTGTCTCGTGTGCGTTTTCTGCCTGGCCGGCGTAGGACGGAATCGGCGTGTGTCCGAACGTTTGGAACATATGGGCGATCATCAAAGCCGGTGTGTCGGGAGCCCCGTGGGTGTGATGCGCGGGGCGCTGGGGCGGGCGTCCTTGGCCGCGTGCGTGCTCTGCGTTGCGACGATCAGCTCCAATGCAGAGCCGATCACGTTGCGCCTGCACACCTTCAATTCGCCCAAGGCCATCGTGAACCAGTTGTTCCTTGAGCCGTGGTCGCGGGAGATCGAGACGAGGTCGGATGGCCGGGTCACGGTCCAGGTGTTCCCGGCGATGCAACTTGGGGGCAGGCCAGCCGATCTTTATGGGCAGGCGCGTGACGGCGTCGTCGACCTCGTCTGGACGTTGCCGGGGTATTCGCCCGGGCGGTTCCCCCTGACCGAGGTGTTCGAACTGCCCTTTGTCTGTGGCGACGCGGTGGCGACCAGCCAAGCGCTGACGACGTTCCACCGCAAGTGGATGCGGGACGAGTACCGGGACACACACCCGCTGGTGTTCCATGCCACGGCACCCGGCCAGATCCACACCGTCGACCGGCCGGTCCAGACCCTCGAAGATCTCAAGGGGCTGGAGATGCGTGCCGCGTCGCAAACCGTTGCCGAGATGCTCGCGGCGCTCGGCGCGGTCCCGGTCGGCATGCCGATTCCACAGGTTTACGAGGCCCTTGCGCGGGGTGTCGTGGAGGGGGCGATGGTCCCCTGGACCATCATGCGTCCCTTCCGGCTGCACGAGGTCACGCGCCATCACACGGAGGTTGGCCTCGGCTGCACGCCGTTCGTGCTGGCAATGAACAAGGCGCGTTACGACGGGTTGCCCACCGACGTCAGGCGGCTCCTAGACGATTCCACGGGCATGGCGCTGGCCCAACGGCTGGGCCGGCTCTGGCAGGAGGACGAGGAGGCCGGACGCGACATCGCGAGGCAACGCGGACATCCCGTGATCTCCCTGCCGGAGGAGGAGCGCGCCCGCTGGCGGACGGCCACCGCGCCAGTGGTCGATGCCTGGGTCGAGAAGGTCGATGCCGTGGGATACGACGGACGAGCGCTGCTTGCGGACGCAAGGCGTCTGATCGCCGGATACGGCAATGCGTCGGCACCGTAGGCCGCCCGAGCCCGCGGCGGATCCGACGTCGCCGGGCCCAAGTAGTGCGCTGGGCGACCCGTTTGCGGCGGGCTTGGAACGCCTTGCCCGGGCGTTCGCTTTGGCGGGCGGACTGCTGCTAGCCGGGGTCGTGGTGATGACGGTGGCGAGCGTCTTGGGCCGCTACATCTTCGGCGTGCCGATCCCGGGGGACTACGAGCTGACGGAACTCGCCTGCGGGATCGCGGTGTTCGCCTTCTTCCCCCATTGCCACGTGACCCGAGGCAACGTGGTCGTCGACTTCTTCACCAGCCGGCTAAGTCCCCGCCACCGGTCCGCGCTGGACGCGTTGCACGGCATCGCGTTCACCATCATGGCCGGTCTGGTCGCCTGGCGCCTGCTGGTGGGCGCCATGCGCAAGCTCGAAGACGGCGAAACGACCCTGTTCCTGGGGATCCCGATCCACGCGGCGTACTTCGCGGCATTGATCGCCGCGGGGCTTCTCGCGGTGGTGTGTGTCCCGGTCGTGCATCGCCATCTGCGCGCCGTCCGCCGATGACCGACACCGAGTTCGGCGCGCTCCTGTTCGGCGTCTGCCTGCTACTGATCGGGCTGCGGATGCCGGTCGCGGTGGCGATGTTTGTGGTCGGCGGCGTCGGTTTCGCCTCGCTCGCGGGATGGTCGGCGTTCCTGAACCTCCTCAACACCGCGCCATTCGGCCGGGTGTCGAGCTACACGCTGTCCGTGGTGCCACTGTTCCTGCTGATGGGCCAGCTCGCGACCCGCGCCGGGCTCAGCCGCCTGCTGTTCGATGCGGCGCGGGCGTGCGTCGGGCACCGCCGGGGCGGTCTGGCCGTTGCGACCATCGGCGGGTGCGCCGGGTTCGGCGCCGTTTGCGGATCCTCCCTCGCGACCGCGGCCACGATGGCGTCGGTGGCGCTGCCCGAGATGCGCCGGCAAGGCTACTCGGGCGCGCTCGCCGCCGGCACCCTGGCTGCGGGCGGAACGCTGGGAATCCTGTTTCCGCCATCGATCATCCTCGTGATCTACGCGGTCATCACCGAGCAGTCGATCGGCAAGCTGTTCCTCGCCGCGCTCGTCCCTGGCGTCATCGCGATGCTCGGCTACGTGGCCGCGATCACGGTGTGTGTCCGAATCAATCCGGGAGCGGGACCGGCCGCGCCGTCGCTCCCGTTCGCGGAACGCCTGCGCAGCGTCGGCAAGGTGTGGCCGGTGGTGGCCATCTTCGTCGCCGTCATCGGTGGCATCTATCTGGGCGTGTTCACGCCGACCGAGGCCGCGGCGATGGGGGCCGCGGCGATCGGGCTGGTCGCGCTGGTCTCCGGACGGCTGCGCTGGAGGACCTTCTCGGCGAGCTTGCTCGACACCGCGAGGACGACGGGCATGATCTTCCTCATCCTGATCGGCGCCGAGATCTTCAACGCCTTCCTCGCGCTCACCCAGATTCCCACGGCCTTGGCCGAGGGGCTGGGGGCTTCCGGGCTGGCGCCCATCGTGATCCTGCTCGGCATCCTGCTTGTCTATCTGGTCTTGGGTTGCGTCATGGACAGCCTCGCCATGATCCTGTTGACGGTCCCCGTCTTCTTTCCCCTCGTGACGGGGCTCGACCTCGGCTACACGGAAGAAGAGATCGCCATTTGGTTCGGCGTCATGGCGCTGATCGTCGTGGAGATCGGGCTGATCACGCCGCCGATTGGCCTCAACGTCTACGCGATCAACGCGATGGATCGGAGCTTGCGTCTGGGCGAGTCCTTCCGGGGCACGGTTCCGTTCCTGTGGAGCGGCTTCTTACTCCTCGCGATCCTCCTGATGGTGCCGGAGGTCTGCCTCTGGCTCGCGGAATTGGCGTAATCTGCGTACGGCGGCAATGTGTGTGTCCCGTTTTTCTGACCCCGGCGACGAGGTGTGTGTCCCGTTGTTCGCGCCGGGCCGCGCCGGGCCTCGCCACGCAGCGGAGAGCACTGCATGGGCCTTGAAGAGTCTGACCAAGCGGTCGAAGCGGCGTCCGGCCCGAACGCGAGGGTCGGGGCACCGCTTGCCGTGGGCCTCGGTCTGCAACTCGCCGCGCTGGTGCTGCCGGGCGCGGTCCTGATTCCGACGATCGTCTTTCGCAGCGGCGGGCAGCCCGAGGACGTCCTGCTCTGGGCGGTGTTCGCCTCCGTCGTGGTCTCCGGTGCCGCCACGGCGCTGCAGGCGCTGCGGGTGGGGCGTTTCGGCGCGGGCTACCTCATCGCCACCGGAGCGTCCGGTGCCGCCATCGCGGTCAGCATCGCCGCGCTCGAGGCGGGCGGTCCGGCGCTACTGGCCACACTGGTGCTCGCCATGGCACTCCTACAGTTCGCCTTCTCCGCCCGGCTCGCGCTGTTCCGGCGCATCCTCACGCCCACGGTGACCGGCACGATCATCATGCTCACGCCGGTGACGGTGATGCCGGTGATCTTCGAGCAGTTGAACAACGTGCCCGCCGGTACGGCGCCGGCCGGCGGACCCCTGAGCGCGGCGGCGACCCTTGCCGTGGTCGTCGGCATCACGCTGAAGGCGCGGGGCGCGCTGCGCCTGTGGGCGCCCATCATCGGCATCGTCGCCGGGTCGCTGGTCGCGGCGGCGTTTGGCTTCTACGACGTTGGCCGCGTTGCAAATGCGCCGTGGACCGGCTTCCCCAACCCGGCGTGGCCCGGCATCGATCTCAAGTTCGGGGCGGCCTTCTGGACACTGCTGCCGGCGTTCTTGTTCATCGCCGTCGTCTGCACGATCCAGACCATTAGCGGTGCCGTGGCGGTCCAGCCCGTGTCGTGGGGAAGCCCGAGGGCGGTGGACTTCCGTGCCGTCCAGGGGTCCGTCGCCACCGACTCCGCGGGCAACCTGCTGTCGGGGCTGGCCGGGACCATGCCCGTGGGAATCCGGCCGACCGGCACTTCGATCATCGAGATCACGGGCATCGGCGCCCGATCCATCGGCATCGCGTCCGGCGCGGCATTCGTGGCGCTGGCGTTCCTGCCGAAAGCCCTCGCCGTGGTCCTGGCGATACCGGGGCCCGTCACCGCGACGTTCATCACGATCATGATGGCGACCATCTTCGTCGTCGGCGTGCGGGTGGTCGTTCAGGACGGGCTCGACTTTCGCAAGGGCACCATCGTGGGCATCGCGTTCTGGGTCGGCGTCGGGTTCGAGAATGGCGTTGTCTTCCCGGATTTCTTCGCTGCCTTGACCGGTGGCACCCCGCTCAACGGCATGATCGCCGGTGGCGTGGTCGCCATCGTCGCGACGCTGTTCGTGGAACTGACCAAGCCGCGCAGCCGCAAGGTGGAGGTGCCGTTCGACCGCTCCGCCCTGCGCGAGATTCGGGAGTTCGTGGCCGGCTTCTCGGCCCGTTCGGGTTGGGATGACGCGATGGCGGCGCGCCTCCATGCGGTGAGCGAAGAGACCTTGCTGACGCTCCTGGCCCAGGACGAGGACGCCGCCGACGCGGGGCCCCGGCGGCTACTGGTCGTGGCGCGCCGCGAAGACCGGGGCGCGACCCTGGAGTTCGTCGCCGCCCGAGGCGAGGAGAACGTTCAGGACCGGATCGCGCTCCTGAGCGAGACCGGCACCGGCGACGTGCTCGAACGGGAGGTGTCCCTGCGGCTGTTGCGTCATCTCGCTTCCTCGGTGCGCCATCAGCAGTACCACGACACGGACATCGTGACCGTCCGGGTCGAGCAGGCGGGGGGGCGCATCACGGCGGACTAGTAGCGGGGTGGACCGCCCAGGGCCGCCCGGTACCGCGCCGACTCCACAGCGCCGGTTTGGCGCCGGTTTGGGACACACGCCGTGCTGATTTCGGATTTCGGGACACACGCCGCTTTTCGGAGCCGCTTTTCGGGACACACGCCGACTTCGGGACACACACATCGCGTCGATTCCGGGACACACACGTTGACACCGGTCGAAGCCGCGGCTTAACTGGCGTCGGGTGGAAAAGGAGCATTGCGATGTACGTGGCCGCATTCATCACGGACAAACCCGGGACGACGCAGGTGCGCAGCGAGACCCAGGACGCGTTCCGGGCCTATCTGCGCGATCATCCCGCGCACCCGGACGTGGTCGTGCATCACGGCGGGCCGACCCTCGGGGACGACGGAGAGACCCCCACGGGGTTGCTGCTGGTCGCGGAGGCGCCCTCGGTCGATGCGGTGCGCGCGTTCTTGAACGACTGCCCCTATGCCGAGGCGGACGTGTTCGGGGAGTGCGATGTCCGGGAGTGGGACTGGTTCACGGGGCGGCCCGGCTAGCGCCACCTAAGCCATCGCCTTACGGGCGCCGCCTCTGGCCGCGGCCAAACCGTTCCAGCGCATTGCCAGGGCGTTACGGCCGGTAGGCGATGGGCGAACTCCAGGCGCGTTCCTGAATCGTCGCCGCTTCGGAAGTGGTCGGGGCGATCCCCGCGCGGATCGCGTCCCCAGGTCGACCAGCGGCAGGTCGGGTTCTCCAGCACCCGGGCGTAGTACGTCGCGTGTTGCGTCGGGTCGAAGTCCGGGTCGCGCCAAACGGTAGCGAGCTCCACCGCGCCCTTGCCCGGTGAGTAGCCTGCAGTCGGCCAGATGCACGCCGGCGCCGTTGTCGGGGCAGCGGTGGGTGTCCGGGTCCGGCGACAGGTGGGGGCATGTGCCCCCTCAAGCGTACGGATCCGTCCCCGTCAGCATGAATTGGCTGATGCCCTGCATGTTGTCGATGCTCTCCTTGAACGGGTAGCCGGGGTCTCCCAGCACGCGCTGGAGTTCCGGGTACTTCTCCAGAAACGCCGGCGGAACGTCCTCCCAGAAGTGGTGTGGCCGCATGTGCATGCGCATGAACACCTGCACGAGGGTGATGCGCAGCCCGCGCTGGCTGCGCGGCGTCGAGCCGTGCCAGATGCCGCCGTGCCAGAGTGCGAGGGAGCCGGCCTTGCCGATGAGCGGGACCAACGGGAACGGGGCGTCGTCCCCCATCTCCATGGTCGCCTCGTGGGGCAGGGTCGCGCGGCCGTAGCGGTGGCTACCGGGGACGAAGACGGTGGGGCCGTCCTCCGCGCCGGCGTAGTCGGTGCAGAGCCACGAGGCGTTGCAGACGTGGGCGATGTGCCCGCCGCCGGGCGGGATGCCGTGGGCGTCGCTGTGCAGGCCGACGCGCTTGCCCGGGTTCTCGGTGGGCGGCTTGATGATCCAGGTCTGCGCGGTCAGGCAGGCGCTTTGGCCGCACAGCCAGCGCACCAGCGCGAGCATGCGGGGGTTGGTCGCGGCCTCGGCGAAGGCCTCGTCCTCGTGTAGCAGGTACCAGCTCCGGGCGCCCATCTTCATGACGTCCGGCTCGTCGGTGGTGTGGTCGTTGATGTGCACTCCGCTGCGCTTTTCGCAGGTGCGCAGGATCGCGCCACGCAGCCGTTCGACGAAGTCGGCATCGACGCCCATCTTCTCCGGCGGCACCACCGTCATGCCATACGCTTCAAGCTCCACCGCGTGTTTCAGCAGGTCGTGCTTGACGAGATCCCGCACGATGGGATCTGCATGGGCGGAGACGCCGTATTCGCTGATGTCCAAAGGTCTTCTCCCGTGTCGGCTGCGGTGCGCTAGGCGTACGGATCGGTGCCGGTGGCCATGAACGGCGCGACGGTCTCGGGCCGCTTGATGTTCTCCCGGAACGGGTAGGTGTGTTCGCCGAGGACGCGCTTGAGCTCGGGGTACTTCTCCATGAGCTGCGGCGAGACATCGTCCCACATGTGGATGGGCCGCATGTGCATGCGCATGTAGACCTGCACGAGCGTGACCCGCAGGCCGGGCTTCGTGCGGGGCGTCGTGCCGTGCCAGGTGGCGCCGTGCCACAGCGCGAGCGAGCCGGCCTCACCGATCAGCGGGAACACCTTGAAGGGCGAGTCGTCGCTCAAGCCCATGCTGGATTCGTGGGGCAGGGTCGCGCGCCCGTAGTGGTGGCTGCCGGGCACGAAGACCGTGGGACCGTCTGCCGCGCCTTCGTAGTCGGTGCAGAGCCAGGACGCGTTGCACATGTGGGCAATGTGGCCGCCGCCGGGCGGAATACCGTGGGCGTCGCTGTGCAGGCCGACGCTGGCGTCCGGGTCCACTTTTTCCTGGGTGGGCGGCTTGATGATCCAGGTCTGGCCCGTCAGGCAGACGCTCTGGCCGCACAGCCAGCGTATCAGCGCGAGCGAACGGGGGTTGGTCGCCGCCTCGACGAAGGCCTCGTCCTCCTGCAGCAGATACCAGGAGTTCTTGCTGATCGCCTTCAGGTCGGGTTCGTCCGAGGTGTGGTCGTTGACCGCGACGCCGTTGCGCTTCTCGCAGGCACGCAGGATGGCCCCCCGCAGGCGCTCGACGAAGTTGTCGTCCACGCCCATCTTCTCCTTCGGCACGACCGTCATGCCGTAGGCCTGTAGCTCCACCGCATGCTTCAGGAGGTCGTACTTCGCGAGGTCCCGAACGATGGGGTCCGCGTTGGGGGAGACTCCGTATTCGCTGATGTCCATGGGGCGCTCCTGCGTGGGCGGCGTGCGGCTATCTGGGTGTACGAACATAGCATGTTGCATCGGTCTCGCCGGATCGGTCCGTTGTCCTTCTCGGGACACGCCCGCGATGCCGCGGGTCCGTACACGCAGTTTGTGGCGGGGTGTCCGACGGTACTGCTGGAGGATACAATGGCGGCATATTCCATGCTATGACACACGACATATCATATGCTCCATCGGACCACGCTGCTGTTGGACGACGAGACGCGCGCCGCCGCCCGGGCGTTGGCCCTACGATACGACTGCTCGACCTCCGAGGCTATTCGTCGCGCCGTGCTGCGGCACCGGGAGACCGTTTTCGGCATCCCGCCGGCCCGGCGCGCGGAGCGCGTACGGGCTCTTGAGCGGCTATTCGACTTGTTCGAAGGCCATGATGCGGACGAGGAGATTCGTCGTCTGAAAGAGGAGGACGAGGGGTTCTAATGACCGTGCATGTGGACACGGACTTCCTGGTCAAGGCAGTAATGAGTGCGGGTTGGGAGAGGCGTCGGCTGCTTCAGCTTGCCGATTCGGAACGGGCAATCGAGATCAGCGCCGTCGCGTGGTACGAATTCTCTAGGGGGCCTCGGACGCCCGAGCAACTCGCCGTCGCCCGGGCGTTCTTCGGTGCGGACGCCGTCATCCCGTTCTCCGAGGTACTGGCCGCGTCGGCGGCGGATACTTTTCGCCACCTAGGATCGCCGCGTCGGCGTGCGGCGGACATCGCGATCGGCGTGACGGCGGCGGCGCGGGAGGCGACGCTGCTCACGCGCAACTTCAGGGATTTCGCCGGCATACCGGGGTTGGTCGTGGAGGGGGAGCCAGCGTGATGAACTTGCGAACCACCACGCTGCCGATCATCCTTGCCGTGTCGATGACCGTCGCCGTGGAGGCCGCTACGCCCGACGCGCCAACCCGGGCATGGCTAGAAGCATCCGTCGCCGGCGAACACCGGGATCCGGACAAGCGCGCCCGCGACCCCTACCGGCATCCAGTCGAGGTGCTTGCCTTCTTCGGGGTGCGGCCCGATTCCAGCGTGGTCGAGATATGGCCGAGCGATGGCTGGTGGACGGAGATTCTCGCCCCGGCCCTGCGCGACGAGGGCATCTACTACGCGGCGGGCTTCGCCATGACCGCCGACCGCACGCCCCAATGGCGCAAGAACGCGCAGAAGCGCTTCGCCGAGAAGCTCGAAGCGCAGCCGGAGCTATACGATGCGGTGGTCACGACGGAACTGAGCGTGCCGGAGCGCACGACCATTGCGCCGCCGGGAACCGTGGACTTCGTGTTGACGTTCCGCAACGTCCATAACTGGATTCGTGGTGGCTACGCACCGGAGATGTTCCGCCTGATGGCCCGCGCGCTGCGTCCCGGAGGCGTGCTTGGGCTGGTCACGCACCGGGCGCCGCCGGGCTGGACTGCGGAGGACGCGGGCAGGACGGGCTACGTCGCCGAGGCGCTCGTGATCGAGATGGCGGAGGCCGCGGGGCTGGCCCTCGAGGCGTCCTCGGAAGTCAACGCGAATCCGCTCGACACCCACGAGCACGAGGCGGGCGTGTGGACGTTGCCGCCGGGGCTTCGCGCATGTCGGGAGATGGCGGAGGGTGCCGAACGGGAGGCCTGCGAGGGCCACTATCGAGCAATCGGCGAGTCCGACCGGATGACGCTCAGGTTCCGCAAGAAGAGCCCTCAGCTAGGGAGCGCGAGGGGCTTGCCCCTCGCAAGAAGGAGCCCTCAGCCGGGGAGCGCGAGGGGCTTGCCCCTCGCAAGGAAGGGCAGCGCGAGGGGCTTGCCCCTCGCAAGGGAGAACGCGCCCGACGCCAAGGCGGACTGAGCGTGGCGGCACGACCGCCGTCGGGGGAGGCGGGCCGGGGGACCGTGTACCTCGTGTCCTGCGTGAAGGAGAAGCGGGCAACACGGGGCCGCGCGAGGGAACTCTATACGTCACCGTGGTTTCGCAAGGCGCGGGAGCATGTCGAGCGGACCGGTCACCCCTGGTTTCTCCTCTCGGCCCGGCACGGGCTCCTGAAGCCGGACTCGAGGATCCGGCCGTACGAACAGTCGCTCGATGCCATGCCCCGCGCCGAGCGCCGCCGCTGGGCGGACAAGGTGCTCAGGCAGCTTCGCGCGCACATCGGTGAAGACGACACGTTGGTCATTTTGGCCGGACAGCGCTACAGGGAGTTCATCGAGCAAGACCTCAGGGACCGGCGCGTCTCGGTGGAGGTCCCGCTGGCCGGGATGCGCATCGGCGAGCAAATGGCGTGGTTTGACCGACAACGGTCTCGAGATGTTGGGGCCGGGGCGGCGATGGACGACCTGTTGGGCTGAATGCGGCGGAAGGGGCCCGCCGACCGATCATCCCTTCCGGCCGTAGGCCAGCTTCCGTGACTCGCGCTCCCGCAGGATGCCGTCGAGGATCGCGCCCGCGTCGACGTGGGGCGCCGGGTCGCCGAGCACTCCCGCCACCCGCCCATAGTTCAGCAGGTACCGCGACCCGTCCCGCGTGCGCTTGAGGAAGCCGCAGTCCACCATCCGGCGCCGCAGCGTCACATGGTCGATGCGGGCGCGCACGGACTCCAGCCAGTCTATGAGCACCTCGTTGACGTCTTCCTCGGCGTAGGGATGCCGCCGGACCAACCCGCCGGCGGCTACGGCGAGCACTAGGTCGAGGCGGTGGGGATGGCTGGGGAATCCCTGTAGGCGGCCCGAGCGCAGTATCTTCCGGAACAGACCTTCCGCGTCGTCCCGTGCATTCATGGGCGAAGGGCGGGTGTCGGCAGCGCCGCGCCTACCCTTTCAACGCCTTGTTCGTCAGCGTCGTCACCTCCACGTCCACGTTCTCGATGTCCTCCTGGAACTTGAGGATCACGTTCAGCGTGTCGCGCACGAGCTGGGGGTCTAGGGACTCGGTGTGTAGCAGCAGGAGGGTGCGCGCCCAGTCGATGGTCTCGCTAATGGCGGGCACCTTCTTCAGGTCGAGGTCGCGCAGGTCCTGGATGAAGCTCACGAGTTGGCGGCGTAGCTCCGGCGGGATCTCGGGGACGCGCGCGTGGATGATGCGCTGTTCGAGGTCCGCGTCCGGGAACGGGATGTAGAGGTGCAGGCAGCGGCGCTTCAGGGCGTCGGAGATTTCGCGGGTGTTGTTGCTGGTGAGGAACACCATCGGCGGCTCCCGGCTCGCCTTTACCGTGCCGATCTCCGGGATGGAAACCTGGAAGTCCGACAGGATCTCCAGAAGGAGCGACTCGAACTCGTGGTCCGACTTGTCCACCTCGTCGATGAGCAGGACGCAGCCGTCCTCTTCGCGCAGCGCCTTCAGCAATGGCCTGGGCTCCAGGAACTCCTCCGAGAAGAAAATGTCTCCGAACTCGTGCAGGCGGTTGACGGATTCGGCGAAGCCCTGGGCACCCTGCAATACCTCGTCCAGGGTCTCCTTCAAGACCTGGGTGTAGAGCAACTGCTTGCCGTACTTCCACTCGTAGATGGCCTTCGCCTCGTCGAGCCCTTCGTAGCATTGCAGCCGGATGAGGGGCAGGTCGAACATCTCGGCGGTGGTCTTGGCGAGCTCGGTTTTGCCGACCCCGGGCGGACCTTCGATCAGGACGGGCTTGCGTAGGTGGTAGGCGAGGTAGACCGCCGTGGAGATCTGGTCGCTACAGATATAGCGGTGGACCTCGAAGCTGTCCTTCAAGGCCGCCACGGACTCGGTCAGTTGTGCGATGTCGGTCGCCGGCTCGGCCACTGTCTACCCCCTCCCCCTCACGTCTCTACCCCCTTCCCCTCACCTTCGTCCCCCGCCCTGTGCGCGACACAAAGCGTGCTATTATCGCCGGGCGCTTGCCGGATGTATACCGACAATCGCGTTTTTCCTCTTATTTCAATAGGTTGAGTGTGGTCCCCGGCCCGCCCGACCCGGTGCCGCCACAGGCCGCATGAACGCGCCCACCGCCGCCCTGTCCCGCCGCGTCCTCGACGCCCTGCGGGACCTCGCGCCGATCATCGGGGTGATCGCGTTCTTCCAGGTGGTCGTGCTCCAGCAGCCGTTTCCGAACTTCGGGAGCGTGTTCGTGGGGCTCCTCTGCGTGGTGGCCGGCCTCGCGCTCTTCATTCAGGGCCTTGAGAGCGGGCTCTTTCCGCTCGGGGAGAACATCGCCCACGCGTTCGCCCGCAAGGGCAGCGTTACGGCGCTCCTCGCGTTCGCCTTCTGCCTGGGTTTCGGCACGACGGTGGCCGAGCCGGCGCTGATCGCCATTGCCGCCGAAGCGGCCGAGGTGGCCTCCGAGGCGGGTGCCATCGCCGCCGACGAGGCCGCGCGGGACGGCTACGCGTTCAGCCTGCGCATGGTGGTGGCCCTGTCGGTCGGCGTCGCCATCGTCATCGGCGTCCTGCGCATCCTCAAGGGCTGGCCCATCCACCGGCTCATCATCGGCGGCTACGTGCTCGTCACCGCGCTGACGGCCTTCGCGCCGGACGAGATCGTGGGGGTCGCCTACGACGCGGGCGGGGTGGCCACCAGCACGATCACCGTGCCGCTCGTGACCGCGCTCGGGGTCGGCCTCGCCACCGCCATCAAGGGCCGCAATCCGATGACCGACGGCTTCGGGCTGATCGCCTTCGCGGTCCTGAACCCGATGATTTTCGTGCTCACCTTCGGCCTGATCGCGTGAACGCCGCCCTGGATTTGGCAACGGACTTCCTCGGCACGGTGGTCGGCACCGTATTCGACGTGGCACCGATCGTCGCCATCCTCGTCACCTTCCAGGCCGTCGTGCTGCGGCAGCGCCCGGCGAACCTGCGCGGCATCGTCACGGGCTTTGTCTGCGTGCTGCTCGGTCTGTCCCTGTTCCTGATCGGCTTGGAGCAGGCGCTCTTTCCCATCGGCGAGACGATGGCGCGCCAGTTGACGGAGGCGAGCGTCGGCGGGCTGGCGCCCGAAGCGGGCGTGGATTGGCGCGACTACGCCCTCGTGTACGTCTTCGCCGCCGCCATCGGCTTCGCGGCGACCGTGGCGGAGCCGCCCCTGATCGCCGTGGCGCTCAAGGCGGAACACGTCTCCGGCGGCGCGATCGGCGCGTGGGGGCTGCGCATCGCGGTGGCCGTTGGCGTCGCCGTGGGCGTATCCCTCGGCTGCTTCCGCATCGTCACCGGCACGCCGCTGCCGTGGTACATCATCGCCGCCTACGTGGTGGTCATCGCGCAGACCTTCCGTGCCACCAAGACCATCGTGCCGCTCGCCTACGACTGCGGCGGCGTGACGACCTCCACGGTCACCGTGCCGGTCGTGGCGGCCCTCGGCCTCGGGCTCGCGGCCAGCGTGCCCGGACGCAGTCCGCTAATCGACGGATTCGGGCTTATTGCTTTCGCGAGCGTCTTTCCCATCATGTCCGTACTCGGCTATTCCATGACGGTGTCGTGGATCGCCCGGAGGCGGCAAGCCAAACGTTCCATCGAGGATGCAGCATGAAGCTGAAACTGATCTTCGCGCTGGTCGACGACGAGCGCACCGACGCGGTCATCGACGCGGCCCGGGAGGCCGGGGCGACGGGCGCCACCGTCGTCACCGGCGTACGCGGCGAGGGACTCACACCGCAGAAGACATTCCTCGGGCTCGACCTCAGCACGAGCCGCAACGTCCTCATGTTCCTGGTCTCGGCGGCGCGGGCCCACGAAATCCTGATCAGCATCGGCCGGGCGGGCAAGTTCGATAGCGAACCGGGTACGGGCATCGCGTTTCAGTTGGATATCGAGGACGCGATCGGGCTGCGCACGCAGCTTCCGTCGATCATGGGCGTCGAGGAGGGAGCATGAGCGTGCTGGTGTCGAGCAGGCGTGCCGGGGCGGTGGTGGTTGCGGCCCTCGCCGCCGGTGCTGCTTCCGCCGACGTTCTCATCCACGCCGGCCGCCTCGTAGACACCGAGGCCGGAGCGGTGCGCGAGGCGGTCACCGTCCGCGTTGCCGGTGATCGCATTGCCGGGGTCAGCGACGGTTACGCGGCGGCGGGAGAGGGCGACGAGGTCGTGGATCTCTCCGCCTCCACCGTCATGCCGGGCTGGATCGACATGCACGTACACCTCTCCGGCGAGCGTTCCGCGGCTTCCGGCATCGACCGGTTCCGTCTTGATCCCGCGGACGCGGCGTTGCGGGCGACGCGCTACGCCGAAAGGACGCTCATGGCCGGCTTCACGACCGTGCGGGACTTGGGTAGCGACGCCCGCGTCGCCCAAGCGTTGCGGGATGCCATCCGGGGCGGATGGATCGTCGGCCCCCGGGTCTACGCGGCGGGCAAGAGCCTCGCCACCACCGGCGGCCACGCGGATCCGAACGTCGGCGTCAACCAAGTGCTGACGCGGGATCTTGGTCCCGCCGAGGGCGTGGTGAACGGCGTGGAGGACGCCTACAAGGGCGTGCGCGCCCGCTACAAGGAGGGTGCGGACCTCATCAAGATCACGGCGACGGGCGGCGTGCTGAGCGAGGCGCGCAGCGGCGAGAACGCGCAGTTCACGGTGGCGGAGGTGCAGGCCATCGTCGCGGCCGCGGCGGACTACGGCTTCAAGGTCGCCGCCCACGCCCACGGGTCGGAGGGGATGAAGCGCGCGGTGCTCGGCGGCGTACACTCCATCGAACACGGCACGTACATGACGGACGAGATCATGGCGCTCATGAAGGAACGCGGCACGTTCCACGTCCCGACCATCGCCGCCGGCAAGTTCGTTGCCGAAAAGGCGAAGATCGATGGTTACTTCTCGGAGACCGTGCGGCCGAAGGCGGCGGCGATCGGACCGGGCATCCAGGACACCTTCGCCCGTTCGTGGCGCGCCGGGGTGCCCATCGCCTTCGGCACCGACAGCGGCGTCTCGCCCCACGGCGAGAACTGGCGGGAGTTCGTCTTCATGGTGGAGGCCGGCATGCCGCCGATGGAGGCGTTCCAGTCGGCGACGGTCGCCGCGGCGGAACTGCTCGGTTCCGACGAACTCGGCCGCATCGAGGCCGGCATGCTCGCGGACATCGTCGCGGTGCCCGGCGATCCACTGGAGGACATCGCGCTCGCCGGCAAGGTGCACTTCGTGATGAAGGACGGCGTAGTCTATCGTCGGCCATGAAGCTCGACTGGCGCATCTGGCTCGGGGTCGGCGCGACGATCGTCTACCTGATGCTGGCGCTCGCGTACGTGCTGGCGCAGGGCTTCGAGGATTTCATCGCCCTGCCGGCGGACAACCTCGGCAGCTTCCTCGAAGGTGCCTTCGCGCCGCTCGCCTTCCTGTGGCTCGTCATCGGCTACTTCCTCCAGCAGCGCGAACTGCACGAGGCCAGCCGCGCGCTGCGGGCGCAGCACGAGGAAATCCGCATCGCCAACCAGCAGACGGCGTTGCAGACGCAGAGCCTGAAGGCCAGTGAGGTGCATGCGCGGCAACAGGCCTACCTCGAGCTCGCGGGTCAGATGCGTGCGCAGCTCGGCGCCATCGCGGGCTTCCTCTACATCTCGAGCCAGGCGGCGGACGCCGGGGGGGACGTGAGCGTCGAGGAGCAGGGCCGCATGTTCAAGGAGCTGAGCGCCAACGACAACGAGGTCTTCTCGCGGGAGATCATCTATTTCTACCTGAACACGGTCGACGAGCCGCGGCGCTACCGCTTCTTCTACGGCACCCCGATCCGTGCGCGGCATTCGAACCACTTCGCGCAGACGTTCGAAAACCTGCTGAAGCGCGCCGAGCAGGCGGACAAGGAGTACGTGTTCCGCAACGCGCTGCTCTACAGCGCCCACGGCATCGTCTACCGAATCCTGATCGACTATCGGCAGCAGGCACCCGCGGAACTGTCGTCGGCCGAGACGACGGGGACGTACTTCGACCTGCGGTTGACGGGCGACGACTGAGGCCGGGCGTGGCGGGACCCCTCGACGGCATACTCGTCGTCACGCTCGAGCAGGCCGCCGCCGCGCCCATGGCGTCGTGCCGGCTCGCCGACGCCGGCGCCCGCGTCATCAAGCTCGAACGCGCCGAGGGCGACTTCGCGCGGGGCTACGACGCGGCGGCGAACGGCCAGTCCTCCTATTTCGCGTGGCTGAACCGCGGCAAGGAATCCCTCGCGGTGGACATCAAGGACGCTGCGGACCGGGCCTTGGTCCATCGCATCCTCGCGAAGGCCGATGTCTTCATCCAGAACTTGGCCGTCGGCGCGGCGGCGCGTTCGGGCCTCGGCTCGGAAGATCTACGCCAGCGCTTCCCGCGGCTCGTCACTTGCGACATCTCCGGCTACGGCGAAGAAGGGCCGTACGCGAACATGAAGGCGTACGACCTCTTGGTGCAGTCCGAGTCGGGACTAGTGTCCGTCTCGGGGCCGCCGGGGGAGTACGGCCGCGTCGGGGTGTCCGTCTGCGACATCGCGACCGGCGTCTCGGCGGCGCTCGCCATCACCGAAGCGCTGTTCGAGCGAGCGCGCACGGGCCGGGGCAAGGGCATCAAGCTGTCGCTCTTCGACGTGATCGCCGACTGGATGGCGGTTCCGCTCCTGCACCACGACTACACGGAGCGCGGTCCCGAACGCGTCGGCCTCGCGCATCCCTCCATCGCGCCCTACGGCGGCTTCGTGACCGCCGACGGCGTGACCCTCGTCATCTCGATCCAGAGCGACCGGGAGTGGCGGGACTTGGCCGGCAAGGCGATGGAGAGGCCGGACCTGGCGGCGGATCCGACCTACGCGACCAACGCGGATCGCGTGCGGCGCCGCCCGGAGGTCGACGGGGCGGTGGCGGCGTTCTTCGCGGGCCACACGCGGGACGAGATGGAGCAGCGCTTGCGCGAAGCCCGGATCGCCCACGGCGCCGTCAACGATCTGGCGGGGCTATCCTCGCACCCGGCGCTCAGGCGTTGGACGGTCGGGAGCGAGACCGGGGACGTGGCGCTGCCGGCGCACCCGGACGCGGCGCGGGATCTACCGGAAGACGTGGCGGTCCCAGCCCTCGACCAACATGGCCCCGCCATTCGCGAGGAGTTCGCGTAGGCGCTCGCTTTCGCGGGCACCTAGTGGCGGCTTGTGGACTTGGACCTGCGAAGCGGGTCCGAGGCCGACGGAGCGATAGAACGGCGGGCGGCTGGGGCCAAGGGCAGCGCCCGTGAGGGCGATGGCTTGGTGGCGCTAACGCCCAGGCTCCCGGGCATCCGAATCGAACACATCGTCCACCGTGCGCGCGTCGAGCAGGCTCCCGGCCCACGCCTCAAGGTCGGCCGCCGACCCCTGGTGCAGCCTGTCCGAGACGGCCGGCGCAAGCGAACCGAAGCGCCGCGTCAACTGCTGCTCCAACATCTGGACTCGTCCTTGGCGCATGCCCTCGTCGCGCCCCACGCGCATGCCCTCGTCGCGGCCTAGCCGCATGCCCTCGTCGCGCGCCCTCTGGATCATTCCCGCCATGGTCTTGCTCTCCTCCGGATACCGCCGCCGGTAGGTTTCCTGCTCATTCTCCGTGAGCGCGGCGTAGATGTCGATGAACTGGACGTACTTCGCGAGCTTGGCGCCGTCCGGCTCCAGCGCCCGCAGGCCGTGCGCCGCGCGGGCGAACACGTCCACCCGGTCCATGTCCGCTGGCCGGTGCATGTTCGGCAGGTTCACGAGCGCGACGGGGTTGTCGCTGTCCCGCCACGCCCCGGCGTCCAGCGCGTCGAGCCGGCAGGACAGGTGGTGGAACGTCAGGTAGTCGCCGCGTTCGGTGCCGAGCGCCAGCCTTGCCGGCGCCGGACCGGCGCGCAGGAAGATGGACACCGGCACCACGCGGTTCGTCTTGAACAGCTCGGCGACGTCGAGGCAATAGTGCGCCAGCCGATGGCGCGAGAAGCGCCCGCCGTCGGTCTCCTCCTCCAGGGCGAAGACCACGGCGTCGCGGCGGCCGTCGGCCCAATCGACGCGCAGCGGCGCGTCCAGCTCGTGGTACCGTTGGCCGAGGCGCTCCTGTAGCTGCTCCTGCCGCAGGGGCACGATCTCCACGTCGTCCTCCGGCGCGGGCGCCTCCTCCGGCGCGAAGAACGCCAGCGCGTGGCGCGGGTAGTCGAGGATCAGGTTCTTGAAGTTCTGGTCGTGGCTGACGGGCCTTGCCATGCGCCGCGTCCGGTAGTTCGTTCGGGCATAGCTTCAGGCACCTGCGGGAGATGTGGAATCGGCTATCTCTCAAGATCCAGTGGGAGATCCGCCCGCGATGGGTGGGGCAATGGCGCACGACGGGCACCACAACCGGGCGCGCAGCTTCGGTATCTCGGCTGCCCCTCGGTACCGGCTCCGCTTCCGGGTCGCTTCGTATGGTCTTCATCGCCATGTTACGCCACCGGACAACCCGACACGTTTCGGGTAAGTTCCGTCCGTCGCACACACCACGGAAAGAGGCCATGCCGTCGCGCCGCGAACTGATCCAGCTCACCGATGACGAAATCCGGGACTACCTGGCCACGGAGAAGACTCTCATCATCGTCTCGAACGGGCGCAACGGGTACCCCCACGCGATGCCGATGTGGTTCTGGGTCGACCGCGACGGCTGCCTCCTTTGCACGACCTTCGGCAAGAGCCAGAAGGTGATGAACTGGCGCCGCGACCCGAAGGCGACGCTGCTCGTCGAGAGCGGCGAGGAGTACGCGGAGCTGAAGGGCGTGCTCATCTATGCGACCACCGAGATCATCGAGGACCCGGAGCGGGTCATCGACACCCTGGTGGACGTGAACGCCGGGGACCGCGAGTTGGACGAGGAGGCGTGGGCCAAGCTGCGCGAGGAGGTGGCCCCGAGGGCGAACAAGCGCGTGCTCCTCAAGTTCACTCCGGAGCGGTACGTGACCTGGGACCACGCGAAGCTGGGCGGGCGGTACTGAAGGAGCGGAGCGGGGATGGCGTCCGTGATGGAGCGCGATTACTTCGACGTCGAGACCGGCATCCTCGACCGCAGCATCTTCGCGGACGAGGCAATCTATCGGGGGGAACTCGAGAAGATCTTCGCCCGGGCGTGGAACTTCATGTGCCACGAGTCCCAGATCCCCGAGCCGGGCGACTTCTTCACCAACTGGATCGGCGAGGACGAGGTGATCGCCGTGCGCGGCACGGAGGGCGCGGTCCGCGTGCTGCTGAACACCTGCCCGCACCGTGGCAACAAGGTGTGCCGCGCCGAGATCGGCAACGCGAAGCGATTCCTGTGCTCGTACCACGGCTGGAGCTTCGAGCTGGACGGTTCGCTGGCGGGCATGCCGAACGAGGAGGTCTTCTACCGGGGCAACCTCAACAAGAGCGCCTGGGGGATGACCGCCGCGGCACAGGTCGCGAGCTACCACGGTTTCGTCTTCGCGACCCTGGACCCGACGGCCCCGCCGCTTGAGGACTACCTCGGGTGGGTCGGACGGCTCGGCATCGACTTCATGGCCGCGCTTGGCGAGGTGGAGTTCCTGGACGGCGTGCAGAAGAATCGCGTGCGCTGCAACTGGAAGCTGGCCGTCGACAACGTCCATGACTGGTATCACGTTGGTGTGTCTCATGGATCTTCGCTGCGCGCGGGCCTCTTCGACGAGGAGTTCCTGGGTCCCATGGATCAGATGGTGCTCTTGGGCGAGTTCGGGCATGGCATCTCCGGCCCGGGGATCACGGAGCGGCAGTATGAGGAGTCCCTCGCGCGGCTCGCCGCCGGCGATCGCGGCGTCTGGTACGACGCGATGGTCGCCAGGCGCCGCAGGGCCTCGGCGGAGGACGCTCTTGGGACGGTCGGCAGACGCTCCTTCGGCCACCCGAACCTCTTCCCCAACCTCTGGGTTTCCACGAGCCCCCAGGTGTGCCTGCGCATCCCGCGCGGACCCCTCGAAACCGAGCTCTGGTGGTTCACCTTCCAGACCAAGGAGATGAGCGAGGGCCAGCGGCGGCGGAATCTCTACATGGCGAACCACTATTTCGGGCCGGCGGGGCTCCTCGAACAGGACGACGCAGAGAATTGGAGCCACGCGACGTTTGGCGCCAAGGGCAACGTCTCGCGGACGCTGCCGGCGAACCTCACGATGGGCAAGGGCGCGGACCGAGTGCTGGCGGACCCGTCCGGCCAGGCCCGCATCGAGACCGTCGTCAACGAGCACGCGCAGCGTTGGACCTACCAGTCCTGGCAGGAGTGGATGCGGGCCGAGAGCTGGCAGGAACTCATCGCGAATCACTCGATGCCGCCGACCGGCACGGTCTGATGGGGGACTCGCGGGGCCTCGGCCGCGAAGCACGGCTGCTGCTCAAGCACGAGGTCGAGGAGTTCCTGTTCCTCGAAGCGGACGTGCTGGATTCCCGGCGCTACGAGGACTGGCTCGATTTGTTGACTGAGGACATCCACTACTGGATGCCGGTGCGCCGGACCACCACCGCGCGCGAGGTGGACCGCGAGTTCACCCAACCCGGCGGCGTCGCCTTCTTCGACGACGACTTCGCGACCTTGAAGATGCGGGTGGACCGCATGCTCCTGGGCCGGGCGTGGGCGGAAGACCCGCCGTCTCGCACTCGGCGCCTCATCACGAACGTCCGGGTCGTGACTGGCGATGGGCATGGCGAAGGGGCGGAGGTGACCGTCGCGTCGAACTTCCAGCTCTACCGCACGCGCCTCGACAGCGAGGAGGATAGCTGGATCGGGTGTCGGGAGGACGTGCTGCGGCGGGTTGACGGCGCGTTCCGGTTGGCGCGGCGGCGCGTGTTCCTGGAGCAGACGGTGATCCTGGCGCAGAATATGAGCAGCCTGTTCTGACTGGGCCGCCGAGGGTCTCGAGACTATGCCCGGTCAACGAGAAACGAAGTCGGATTTAGGATGGGAACGCCCCTGAACGGATGCATGTCCAGCAGATCGCGGTCTCCGGTGACCAAGCAGGTGGCGTCTCCGGCCAATGCGGTTTCCAGCAGTTTGTCGTCATCCGGGTCCCGGCAGCCGAGCTTGGCTTGGCTGATGGACACCCACTCGGACACCGCGATTAGGTGACCGAGAAAGGCGGTTCGGCTTGCCGGCGTGACGTATTGATCGAACTTCGGCTTCAGCAGCCGATCATGGACCTCTGTGAACGTCTCGTCCGAGAACACCAGAACGCCGCCGGCACTCTGTACAACGTCTAGCACTTGGCGTGGAGGGGTGTCCGTTCGCAAGGCGGCACTGATCAGCACATTCGTATCGACGACGAGACGATCAGCTCTCGTCGGCAAGGAGCGCCTCCAATGTCTCCTCCGTCAGGCCGTTGCCCGCGGCTTCTTCCGAGATGCGGTCCATGATGTCGGCGAGCCTGGCCAATGCGGCCCCACGGAGGCGCTCGTACTGGTCAACCGACAACATGACGGTTACGGCACGACCGTTCTTGGTGATGGCGACGGGGCGGCGTTGAGCGCGGTCGAGCAACTGTCCGAATCGGTTCTTGGCTTCGCGGGCGGTGGTGACTTGCATGGGCGTTGCAAGAAGCTAAAGTAGCTACTTTAGCTCGTTCTGGCAGGAGTCGTCCAGTGGTCGGACCGCCCGGCGCGGCGCTTCCTTCATCCGCACCGCCGGCCTGTGCTTGAGCCGTTGTGAAACGGGATCGATCTTGATCACGCCAGTGTTTCCCGCACCTGCGCCAACCGCTCGATGGTCGCCAAGGCCTGGGCCTGGTCCGCCGTGATGTTGCGGACGAGGACATCGGTGAAGCCGAGTTCGGCGTACGCTGCGAGCTGGTCCGCCACTGCGGTGGCATCCCCCATCACCAACGCCTCCGGGTCGAAGCCACGGTAGCCACGTTCGACATACGGACGCATCGTGTTTCGCGCTTCCGAGACACTCGCGCCGACATACACATCGCGCCGTAGCGCGACCCGCTCTGGCGTCCGGCCGTGGACGGCACAGGCCTCGCGATACCAGTCGAGTTGCCGGCGCGTCTGGGCGAGGGTCGTGCCCGGGCTGCCGAGCCACGCATCCCCCAGGCGCGCGGCGCGGTCGATGGCGGGCTTTGCCGACGCGCCGATCCACACCTCGATCGGTTCCGGCGGCAGCGGCGCGATCCGCGCGCCGGCGACGGGCCAATGCCCCTCCGGGCCGTCGACGGTCTCGCCGCGCCACAGCGCGCGGATGATCGACAGCGCCTCCTCGAACTTCGCCGGCTTGCCTCCGTAGCTCACGCCCATCGATGCGAAATGGGAACGTCCTCCACCGATGGCGCACTGCAAGACGAACGGACCCCGCGCGATGGTGGCGAGCGTGGCCGTCTGTTCCGCGACCAGCACCGGGTTCCACAACGGCAAGAGATAGAGCGCCCCGGCCTCCCGCTCACCCCACTCCGCCAGTACGCGCCCAAGAATCGGGGAGTTCTGGTAGTAGGGCGCCCGCGTGCCGTGGTGGTCCCCGACGAACAGCGAGTCGAGGCCCGCCGCGTCGGCGACCCGGGCCCGCTCCACCATGTACCGGGCGCCGGCGCGGACATCGTCCACGCCGTACGCACTCGCCAAGGAGATTCCGATTCTCATGCTGCGATGGCCTCCCCGGTCACGTTCTGGCACACAACCTGAGCAGCTGGTTCTAAACGTGGCCCTTGGGCGTCAGGCCGCTTGGCGGTGGACCTTCATCCGCACCGCCGGCCTGCGCTTGAGACGCTGTGTCACCGGATCGATTTCGATGCCGACAGACTCGAGTGCCGTCAGGCCAAGGAGAGGCTCGATGCCATCCGGGCCGAAGCCGACCGTCGCCCCGACGATCTCGCCCATGAACTCGACATCGGCAGTGGTGATGTCGACTGTCTCTTCTCGGCCATCTGCAAGTTCGTAGGTGCGCCGGCCCTTCGGCGCGAGGCCGATACTGCGCAGCGCGTTGCCGGGCACCATGCAATCCGTGGAACCGGTGTCCACTAGGAAGAGCCCGTCCCACGATCTGTCTGGTTCGGCGGGGTTGCGGATGGTGACGGTGACCTGGACGATGCCCATGGGAGTTCCTCGGAGGCCGTTCCAGTCGAGTTGTACTCGACGCCGTGGGCGGGAGGCAAGAGCCTGGGCTGTTGGCTTACACGGTTTGCGGAGGCGTCTCACGGGATCCCGGTCAGACCGCGTCCCGGTCGAGCGAACACCCGGCCATGAAGCGCATCATCTCGCTCCCGTCTTGGGTGTCGTAGAAGCGGATCATGGCCTCGTTGAACTCCAGCCGCCGCCGTGCGGGGACGGAAATCGCGTCCTCGCCCGCTGAGAGCAAGAGGCCATTCATCATGAGTCGGGCAGTGCGCTTGTTGCCGTCGTAGAAGAACTGGTGCAGGGCACCGAACAGGAAGGTCGCGATGGCCCGCTCGGGGATGCTGGCGATGCGCAAGAGGGCGGTGATTCCACTGTCGTATCGCGCCGGCAGCGTTTCGGGCGGGGGAGGCCGGTGGTCCGTGCCGGCGATGGTTACGGAGCTGGTGCGAAAGACGCCCCACTCGACCGCCTCCTCCCGGGCTACCAGCGCGTGGAGGTCGCAGTAGGTGCGTCGGTCCAGGGCGAACTTGCCGGACTCGACCCGCGCCAGCAACTCCCTCCAGCTGGCCGCCTGATTCACCACCTGCCGCTCGTCCTCCACCCGGTGCCCGCCGACCGTGATGCCCTCGAGGAGGGTCTTCACCTCGGGGAAGGTGAACGGATTGCCTTCGAGTGCGACCGTGTCGTGAACCACGCCTTCGAGCACCTTCCGGACGCGGAAACAAGCCCGCCGCACGTCCGGCGCGCGTGCGGCGCGAAACGCGACGGGGTCGTAGCGGAAACCCAAGTGTTCGAGATGGTCGGCGTCCATGACCGCTTTCCTTGAGGATGGCCGGGATTCTCGCGGAACGCGCGGGGCAGGGAAACCCGCTCGCCACGCCGCCGTCTTCGGTGCTATGGTCGCCCCCGGTCTGGTCCAAATGCGAGTGCGCACCATGGAAGTCTCCATCACCTACTGCGGCGTCTGAAACTACGAACCGAAAGCGGTCAGTTTGGCTGCCGGTCTGAAGGAAGCGTTCGGCGTGGACGCGGAGTTGATTGTTGGGGGCGGCGGCATCTTCGACGTGAAGGTGGACGGCGCCCTCGTCTATTCCAAGCACGAGACCGGGGAGTTCCCCGACGAAGGCAGGCTCATCGGCGAGTTGGCGGACGCGGGGCAGGCTGCGGGATAGCGCCGCGCCGTGCCGGCGCTGTCCGGCGCGCCCACCCGTCAGTACTTGTAGGCTTCCGGCTTGAACGGACCGTCGGCTGGCACGTTGATGTAGCGGGCCTGCTCGTCCGTGAGCGTCGTCACGACCCCTCCGAAACCCTCCACCATCAACTGCGCCACCTCCTCGTCGAGCTTCTTCGGCAGCACCTCGATGCCGACCGGCGCGCGCTGGTCCGCCGGCTGCTCCGCCCAGCGCTCGCCGTAGATGTGCATCTGCGCGAGCACCTGGTTGGCGAAGGAGCCGTCCATGACGCGGGAGGGGTGGCCCATCGCGTTGCCGAGGTTCACGAGGCGCCCCTCCGAGAGCAGAATCAGGTAGTCCGCCGGATCGTCGCTGCGGAAGATCTGGTGGACCTGGTCCTTGACCTTTTCCCAGCGCCAGTGCTCGCGCGTGTAGGCGGTGTCGATCTCGTTGTCGAAGTGGCCGATGTTGCAGACGATGGCACCGGGCTTGAGGGTCCGCAGCATGGCCGAGTCGCACACCCCGGTGTTGCCGGTGCAGGTGACGAGGAGGTCGGTGTCTTGGAGCAGCCGGCGGTCGATGTCCTCGACGCGCCCGGTATTGCGGCCGTCGAGGTAGGGCGAGACCACCTCGTAGCCATCGAGGCACGCCTGCATCGCGCATATCGGGTCAACCTCGACGATGCGCACGATCATGCCTTCCTGCCTGAGGCTCTGGGCGGAGCCCTTGCCGACGTCGCCGTAGCCGATCACGAGCGCCCGCTTGCCGGCCATGAGCATGTCCGTGCCGCGCTTGATCGCGTCGTTCAGGCCGTGGCGGCAGCCGTAGCGGTTGTCGTTCTTGGACTTCGTCACCGAATCGTTGACGTTGACGGCCGGAACCTTGAGCGCGCCTTCGGCGAGCATGTCGTACAGGCGGTGTACGCCCGTGGTGGTCTCCTCGCTCAGGCCGTGGATCGCGTCGAGCATCGCGGGGTACTTCTCGTGGATCATGAGGGTGAGGTCGCCGCCATCGTCGAGGAGCAGGTTGGCGTTCCACGGGGCACCGTCCTTCAGGATGGTCTGCTCGATGCACCAGTCGTATTCCTCCTCCGTCTCGCCCTTCCACGCGAAGACGGGAATGCCCGCGGCGGCCATCGCGGCGGCGGCGTGATCCTGCGTGGAGAAAATGTTGCACGACGACCAGCGCACCTCGGCCCCGAGGGCGACCAGCGTCTCGATCAGCACGGCGGTCTGGATGGTCATGTGGATGCACCCGATGATGCGCGCCCCGGCGAGCGGCTGCTCGTCGCGGTACTTGCGGCGCAGCGCCATCAGCGCCGGCATCTCGCCTTCGGCCAGGGCAATCTCGCGGCGGCCGAAGTCGGCTAGGCCGATATCGGCGACCTTGTAGTCGGCCATGGGGGCTCCTCGCGGGGAAACGGGCAATTATACAAGTGGCCCGGGGCGTTCCCGGCGCGGGGTTGCGACAGCGGCCGGCTACGCCCCTGCATCGGGACGTGGGGACTCAGCGGCAGTCGTCCTCTCCGGTCCCCGAACCTGTCGTAAGGACGAGCAGCGCCACGAGTGCCATGTCCCATCTGTTCCGGCGTTTTGCGGCCCGCCGCTCGGCCTCCCGGGCCTGCCGCTCCCGCGCGGCCGGGCGCTCTTCAATCCACGCCCTCACCGCTTGCGTCTCGGCGGTGCGATGGAGTCGAAGGCGGAGGGGCGCTTCGGCAGCCCCCGTGGCGCCCGGCTGCTCCGCTGCCACCCCGGGCACGCCCAAGAGCTCGATCGCGCTCCAGAGCCAGCGGTACAGTTGCAGGACGACGTGCCGATAGAGGTTCTGGAGGAGCTTCAAGCCAACTCCCTCGTCATGCGCCGGACTGATACGGAGCACCTCGTCGTAACCGCGCAGCAGGTCAGCCAAGCAAAGCTGCATGTGGTTGACGGCGCTACGGATCTCGGCTTCGGTGGCGTCCGGGTTGGCGACGGCCGGCTGCACCCCGTGGTTGATGGCCTCGCTGATCCTGCCTGCCGTCGTGCTGATCTTGTGCAAATGCGTGCTGGCCAGGGATGCCATGTCCGGCGCGTGATGGACCCGGCGCGGCTTCCGTCGGACGTACGACCCCACGTCCTCCGCGACGTGGCGCAGGGACTCGCGGCACCAGACGAGATGCTGCGGTACTACGGTGTCATCGGCCATGCGGCTACCAAGTCGCTCCCCCTAAAGTCCCTATTGTTCTCGGAATCTCCCTGTTATTCTCGCGTTTTTCGCAAACTCGCGTCATCGCCCGCGCCTAATGGCCAAGAATTCCCCCTCGCGCCTGCTCGCGGACCTGCCGGAAGCGTTCGTCTCCGACACGCGAATCAGCCGCGAAGTGTCCCGGCGGGTGGCGGCGGGACGGCTGCGCAAGCTCGCGTCGAGACTCTACACGAATAATCTCGACGACGATGCCGAGGTGATCGTGCGGCGCAATCTCTGGTCGATTGTCGCGGGCTTCTTCCCCGGGGCTCTGGTTGCCGACCGCACGGCGCTCGAGTATGAGCCGGCGTCGGACGGCTCCGTCTGTCTGGTCACGGAACGTGGCGCGGAAATAGGGCTACCCGGTGTTGTCCTGCGACCCCGTCGCGGAGCGCCCCCACTTGAGGACGACCGTCTCTTCATGGGCGGCCTCCATCTCAGTTCTTCCGCGCGGGCCTACCTGGACAACCTACGCAGCTCGCGGGCGCGCGGTGGCCGTCTGTCCCGCACGCTCGGAAGAAGCGCCATCGAGGATGCACTTGCCCGGACGATGGCGAGCACGGGCGTTGCGGCGCTCAACCGGCTGCGGGACGACGCCCGCAGGATCGCGCCGATCATCGGCCGGGAGAAACAACACGTCGCCTTGGACGAGATCGTCGGCGCCTTGGGCGGCACGCGCAGCGCTCCACTCAGCGCGCCTCTGGCACGTGCTCGCGCCGGGGGGCGGCCCTACGACCCGACGAGGCTTGTGATGTTCGAGAACCTTCAGGCGGCCCTGCGGCGGACGCCGGTGGCGCCCCGCCCGACCGCGATGCGCGATGGCGTGGGGGCCGCGACGCTCGCCTTCTACGAAGCGTACTTCTCGAACTTCATCGAGGGGACGGAGTTCGAGTTGCGTGAGGCGGCCGACATCGTCTTTCGGGGGCGCATTCCACGACACCGTCCCGTGGACGCCCACGACATCCTCGGCGTGTGGCGGGTAGTTTCGGATCCGGCAGAGATGCGTCGCGTGCCGGACGAGGCGGAGGAACTGCTGGAAATCCTGCGGCGTCGCCATGCCGCGGTGCTCGCCGAGCGTCCGGAGGTGGACCCGGGCAGCTTCAAGCGCGTATCCAACCGAGTGGGCGCCACCGTGTTCGTCACGCCGGACGCCGTGCCCGGCACGCTGGAACGGGGGTTCGAGATCGGTCGTAGTCTGCCCACGGCGTTCCAGCGCGCCGCGTTCGTGCACTTTCTCGTCTCCGAGGTGCATCCGTTCGCGGATGGCAACGGGCGACTGGCCCGGATCATGATGAATGCCGAGTTGGTGGCGGCGAACGAGGAACGCATCGTCATCCCCACGGTGTACCGCGGCGACTACCTCGCTGCGTGTCGAGCACTCTCGCACAACAACACTGCGGAACCACTGGTGCGCATGCTCGACTTCGCCCAACGGTGGACGGCGGCGGTGCATTGGCGGACCGTGCGCGATACGGAGCGGGAGCTTGAGGCGTGCAACGCCTTCCTGACGGAAGGCGAGGCGGAGCGGGCTGGCAAGCGTCTGCGTCTCCCGGTGTGATGTCCGACCTCCGCGAGCGCCTGCCCCTGCTCTGACTGGACACTTGTGCAGTGTTGGACCTTCTGCGGGATCCGCTCCGGGGGGACGCCTACCCGGAGGACCATGCTGCTTCCCAGGCACTGCTTCGGTGTGCCGAGGTGGAGGATCGGTTGGCGGTCTTCACCACGGATGTCGTGCGCACGGAGTTCTCGGACAACGTGCACGCGGTCCAAGCGGAGGCCGAGGCCAGCATCGCCAAGCTCGCGGGGCGAGTTGCGCTGATGAATCGGTTGGCGGCTCTCTACGATTCGCCAGGTCGCGTCGATTTGCGCCATTGGGACGGGCACGTACGACGGTGCCGGCGCGTAGCGGATCGCTGGATGGAGGTTGGCACTGCCTTGTCCCGATCAGATGAGATTGACCGACGTGCAATGAGACGTGTTTTCGAAGGTCGCCGTCCCTCCCGGCGCGGCAAGGACTCCACCCAGGACTGCGTAATCATCCGTCCAACGCACCCCTAATCCGCGCCGCATGCTCCGCCAACACCGCCGGCTCCGCCATCCCCCGCGCATGGAACGCCAACCCCTCTCCCTCGTACCTCGGCACGACATGGAAGTGCAGATGGAACACCGTCTGCCCGGCGTCCGGCCCGTTGAGCTGCATCAGCATCATCCCTGCGGGCTCGAAGGCCGCCTGCACGGCGTGGGCCACGCGGCGGGTGGTCGCCGTCACGGCCTGCCATGCCTCGGGACTCAGGTCGAACAGGGTCGCGGCGGGCTCGCGCGGGATGATGAGCGTGTGGCCCGGGCTCTGGGGCATGAGGTCCATGAAGGCCATGCAGTGCTCCTCGTCGAGCACGACGTGGGCGGTCGCCTCGCCACGGAGGATCTTGGCGAAGATGTTGTCGGGGTCGTAGGCCATGGCGCTTCAACCCGCCGAGGTCGGCATGTCGAGGCCGCGCGGCACGCCGGGCGTGTCCACCGCCTGCACGCGCGTTAGGAGGTCGCGGAAGCGTTCCTCCTGCTCCGGCGTTTCGCGGGGGACGCCGGCGAGGCTCGTGCGCGACGCGTATTCCCGGTGCGCGCCGAGAAAGTCGGGCAGGCCGTCGTAGGTGGAGGTCTGGGCGAGGGTGAGGATGTCGTCCACGGTCACCGTGTCGCGCATCTCGTCCCACTTGCCCTCCAGCGACAGCCGGTGGAGCTTCATGCCGAGGTCTTCGAGGCCGTGCAGCGCCAGCACCTTGTGGTAGGTGCGCGTGGAGCCGTAGAAGGAGAGGGTTCGCCGCATGCCGAGGGCCTTCTGCTCGATCTCGCTGTCGTTCTCGCCGAGGATCAGGTAGCCGCTCTCGGCCACCTCGATGTCGGCCCAGGTGCGGCCGGACCGTTCGAGGCCCTCGCGGATGGCGGGCAACAGCACCTCGCGCATGTACTTGTCCGACATGATGCCGCCGTGGGGCATGGCGATGTCTGCGACCTCGCCGGTCACCCGCGCCATGCCGGGGCCGACGATGGCGAGGCCGACCTGCGGCCGGTCGAACTCGATGGGACCGGGATTGAAGTTCGGCGTCATCAGCGTGTACGTGTACTGCTTGCCGAGGAACTCTGCCCGCTTGCCGTCCTGCCAGGAATCCCAGACGGCGTGCATCATCTGGATGTACTCGCGCATGCGCGGCGCGGGCGCGGACCAGGTGCCGCCGAAGCGACGCTCGTTGTGGCCCTTCACCTGGCTGCCGAGGCCGAGGCAGAAGCGGCCTCGCGACAGGTGCTGTAGGTCCCAGGCCTCCATCGCCAGGACGAACGGACTGCGCGGGAACGCGATGGTCACGGAGGTCTGCAGGCCGATCCGCTCCGTCGCCGTGGCGGCGAGGGTCATGATGAGGATCGAGTCGTGGTCGAGTTCGCCGCAGGTGAGGCAGTCGAAGCCCTGGGCTTCGGCGGCGCGCGCCTGCTCGGGGATGGAGGCGGGCCAGCCGCCCACGCCGGTGATGACTTTCATGCGGGTTCCTCCTGGGTTGCCGGGGGCGGTCACGCCACCCCGAGTCGTTCGAATTGTTCCGCCGGTGCCTCGACCGCCTTCAGCCCCTCGCGCAGCATTTCCACCATGTCGGCCTCGTCGGCGCCACCGAGCCGGTTCTCGTCCTCGCCGGGATCGAGGTCGATGTCGTAGAGGTGGTGCTCGCCGATCCGGGGCCGCGCGCACCAGTACGGTAGCGGATCGCCCGGCCCGAAGGGTTGGCGCAGCACGGGAACATCGCTGCCCGGCATGAAGTCGATCCGCGCGCGGCGGTCCGGCTTCGGGAACGTGGGGTCGAAACGATGGATCGGCATGGTGGACCAGCGGTTTGACCACATCGACAGCGGGTAGGGCGACGTGGCCGGGGCGCGGGCGTATTTGCGGTGCCCGTCGTACACCTGCACCCAGTTGCCGAAGATGCCGCCCAGCGCCCATTCGCGCACGGATACCGCGCTGCCGTCGAGCAGCGGCACGAGGGACCTGCCGTGGGTGCGGTGCGCGGGCGCGACGCCGAACACGTCGCAGAGCGTGGCGTTGATGTCGACGTTGGTGGTCAGCGCGTCCACCCGGTGGCGCTCGATGCCCGGGCAATAGATGTAGAGCGGCGTGTGTCCGAGCGGCTCGTACTGCGGGACCATCGGCTTCCCGAACAGGTCCTTGTCGCCCAGGTAGTGGCCGTGATCCGTGCAGAGGACCACCATCGTGTCGTCCCAGAGCCCCTGCCGGTCGATGGCGTCGAGCACCTTGCCGAACCAGTGGTCGATCATGGAGAGCTTCGAGCCGTAGTTGCAGCGCACGTGCCGGGCCTCGCGCTCGGTGATGATGCCGCGCTCGACGCCGCGTACGGTATAGGGTGGCCAGATCATCACGTCGCCCTGCCAGGTGTCGTCGTAGCGGTTGACCCAGGGCGCGGGCGTGTCGAACGGTTCGTGCGGGTCGAATTCGTCCACGAACAACAGAAAGCGGTCGAAGTCCGCCGCGTTCTCGTCGATCCAATCGGTGGTCGCCTGCATCGTCTTCGGGCCGGGGAAGTCGAGTTCTTCGCGGAACCAGGTGCGCGATTCGTCGTAGTGAAACCCGGCTTGCGTCGCCGGCAGCGCCGGCGCGCCCATCCAGGACGGGTCCGGCCGCGAACGCCACGGGTCGCCCTCGTGGCCGCGCAGGTAGTCCCAGGCGTAGAAATCGGTGTGGTAGTTCTCGCCGCCGGTCTCGAAGAGGTGCGGGTGGTCGGTGACGAGCATGGTGGTGACGCCGTCGCGGCGCAATTGTGCCGTGATCGGTTCCTCCCAGAGCTCGATGGAGCCCCAGGGCTTCCAGAGGAAATCGAGGGCGCCGCAGAGGATGTCGTGGCGGGCCGGCATGCAGGGTAGCGAACCGGTGAAGTGCCGCTCGAAGCGCACGGCGCGGCGGGCGAAGCGGTCGATGTTCGGGGTCTCGAACTCGGTACCGCCGTAGTCGCCGATCATGTGCCGGTTGAGGCTGTCGAGCAGGATGACGATGGCGCGTTGGGGGCCGGCGGCCGGGTCCGTCATGGGTCTCCGTCTGGTGTGTGTCCGCGTCCATGCTACGCCAGCAGCTCCGGGGTGCGCCACGGAGCGGACGGCGGGCGACACGGGGTGTGCTACCGTCGGCGCGATGAAACACGATCCGCGCGCCGTCGCCGAGCGGCTGGCCGGCATCTACGGCCACGCCGTCGAGTCCCCGGTCATGTATCCCACGGGGGTCGCCTTCCTGGGGCGGCTGCGGTTGGCCGGCCCGGGCTCGGAGGTTGTCGACGACATCGTGCGGCTGGTCGAACCCCTGGTGTCGGAGCCGGACTCGGTGCCCGACTGGGCCCCCTGCCTGGCGATGGCCTGCTTCGCGGACGCGCTCCTTGACGCGACGGACGATCGGCGCTACCGGGACTTCCTCGTCCACCAGGCGAATCGTTTCGTCGCCGACGCGGACGTTCGGGTCGAGGACTTTTTCTTCGCCGGAACCCTGCTCGGCCGCGCCCATGCCGTCACCGGCGAGGCGTCCTATCGCGACCGGCTGCTGGACTTCCTGCGGGCCATCGACACCCGCCAGCCGAACGGCCTCTATTGGCACTGCCATGCGTCGCCGTACTTCTGGGGGCGTGGCAACGCCTTCGCCGCCCTCGGGTTCGCGGAGGCGCTCACGCACCTCAGGACCGACGGCGCGGAGGATATGGTAGCCACCCACGTCGCGCACTTGACCGCGTTGGCCGAGCATCAGGACGCATCCGGTCTCTGGCGGCAACTCATCGACGACCCCGGTACGTATCTTGAGCACAGCGCCACGACGATGATCGGCATCGCCCTCGCCCGTGGGCTACGCGACGGCATCCTGCCGAGCGATCCGTGGCGCTCCGTGGTCGAACGGGCGTGGGACGGCGCGGCGGCCCGCATCGGATCGGGCGGCGAGTTGGATCAGGTGTGCGTCGGCACCGGTCCGCTTGAGTCGCGGGAAGCCTACGTGGAGCGTCCTTTCAGCACGGGGACGGACGCTCGGGGCGGGGCGATGGCGCTTTGGTTCGCGGTGGAGATGGCGGAGTTGGCCGAGGAGTCCACCCCGGTGCCCTAGTGTGGCGTCACACCGTGACCCTGGCTTGGATGTCCACGGCGGCAAGCATCCGCGTGAGTTGATCGAGGGTGAAGCGTCCGGGATTGGCGTTTCGAACTCGAGAGAAGTCAATCGCAGCGTAGCCGGTCAGTTGGGCTGCCTGGCCAACGGTGAGTTCTCTGGCGTCCAAGGCGTTGATGATCCGGCCAGCTAGGATCGCCTTGTCCTGTTTGAGATCGGCGTCGGGATCGCCGAAATCCCGAAAGACATTGCCGCTTCCGCGTACAAGTTCGAGTGCGTGTTCACCGTTCATGATGCCGATTCCCGTCACCCGCCCCGACGCCGCGTGCACTTGAACCACTCCGATGGCTTCGTGCGCCTCGCCCCGTCGGCGTCGGCCATCTCCCTTCCGAAATCGTAGTAGCGACCGTCCCCTTCCGTGTCAAGCACGAAGGCGCAACCGTATGTACCGTCTTGCAGACACCAATCCCAGCGGCGCGTAAGGCCCCGGACTTCGAATCTCGTGCGGCTGATGGTGCCCCTTCCCTTCGTATGCTACCGCCAACGCTCGAAGCCCCGCCCCAACTCGCATAGACTGCCGAGGCAGCTTACGGAACCCCCGGAGGATCGACCGTGACGACTCCATACCCCGACCATCCCCAACTCACCGGCAACTTCGCGCCCATCCGCATGGAGTGCGACATCGACGACATGGTCGTGCGCGGCGACCTGCCGAGCGACCTCGACATCACCTACTACCGCAACGGCCCGGACCCGCAGTTCCCGCCGCGTAGCGACCATCACTGGTTCGCCGGGGACGGCATGCTGCACATGTTCCAGATTCGCGATGGGCGCGTGCGCTACCGCAACCGCTGGGTGCGCACGGTGAAGTGGACGCTGGAGCGCCGCGAGGGGCGCAGCCTGTTCAATCCCTTCAACCCGATGGAGAACGATCCCGTCACCGAGGGCGTCGAGACGGACGGCCTCGCCAACACGAATGTCGTGTGGCATGGCGGCAAGCTCCTCGCGCTGGAGGAGGGCCATGCGCCGTTCGAGATCGATCCCGGGACGCTGGAGTCGCGGGGGGCATGGCCCTTCGACGGCCGCCTTGAAGGCCCGATGACGGCCCATCCGAAGATGGACCCGAAGACGGGCGAGATGCTGTTCTTCGGGTACATGGCGGACGGCCCGTTCACGCCGGGCATCAGCTACCAGACGGTCGGCCGGGACGGCACGCTCACCCGGTCCGAACGCTTCGAGGCCCCGTTTGCGAGCATGGTCCACGACTTCGTCGCCACCGACGAGCACGTGCTGTTCCCGATTTTCCCGCTCACCGGCAGCATGGAGCGCGCGTTTGCCGGCCAACCGGCCTTCGCGTGGGAGCCGGAGAAGGGCACCCACGTCGGCGTGATGCGGCGCGACGGCTCGGTGGCCGACATCCGTTGGTTCGAGACGGACCCGTGCTACGTGTTCCACCCGATGAACGCCTATACCGAGGGCGACCGCATCGTGGCCCACGTCATGCAGTTCGAGGAGGCGCCGCTGTTCCCGCGCGTGGACGGCACGCCCACGGACCCCGAGAAGGCCAGCGCACGCCTCTGCGAGTGGGTCATCGACTTGGCCGACAACTCCAATGGCATCCAACGCCGCTACCTGGACGACGTGAGCGGCGAGTTCCCCCGGCTCGACGAACGCTTCGCGGGCAACGGCTACCGGCATGGTTACTATGCCGCCGCGATCGACGGCCTGCCGACGCTGGGGTTCAACGCCATCGCGCGCCACGACTTCGCGACCGGTCGCCGCGCCCAGTACACGCTGCCCGCGGGGGACGCCACCGGGGAGCCGGTGTTCGTGCCTCGGTCCAAGGATGCCGAGGAGGGAGATGGATACCTGCTCAGCGTGATCTACCGGGCGGAGGAGAAGCGCAGCGACCTGGTGTTCTTCGATGCCGAGAACCTGGCGGACGGCCCCATCGCCTGCGCGGAGCTGCCGCATCGGGTGCCGTACGGGTTCCACGGGAATTGGAAGTACAACGGTTAGGCGCTCCGCCGCGCGCGCAATCCGAAGACGCTGACGCCCCCGGCCGCGCCGAACCGAGGAACGTTCGCCTTGCCCCTGCGCAGCAAGTTGCCCGACGAGGGCACGACGATCTTCACGATCATGTCGAAGCTCGCCGCGGACCAGGGGGCGATGAACCTCTCCCAGGGCTTCCCGGATTTCGACGCGCCGCCGGCGCTGTTGGAGCGGGTGGGCCACTACCTGACCCACGGCTACAACCAGTATCCGCCGATGTCGGGCATCGCGACGCTCCGGGAGGGCATCGCGGCTAAGGTTCACGAACTTTACGGCGTGCGCGTCGATCCGGAGAGCGAGGTCACGGTTACGTCCGGAGGCACCGAGGCGCTCTACTGCGCGATGACGGCGGTGGTGCATCCGGGCGACGAGGTGATCCTGTTCGATCCCGCCTACGACGCGTACCGCCCGGTGGTGGACCTGAACGGCGGCGTGCCGGTGCGCCTGCCGCTCACCGCGCCAACGTTCCGGCCGGACTGGGACCGCGTGCGCGACGCGGTGAACGACCGCACGCGGCTCGTGGTGGTGAATACGCCGCACAACCCCACGGGTGGCGCGTGGACTGCGGAGGACACGGCCGCGTTAGACGACATTCTGCGCAATCGCGAGGTCTACATCGTCTCCGACGAGGTGTACGAGCACATCGTCTTCGACGGCCGCCGCCACGAGAGCATGGTGCGCACGCCGGGGCTCTTCGAGCGGAGCTTCGTGGTGTCCTCCTTCGGCAAGACGTACCACGCCACCGGTTGGAAGGTGGGCTACTGCGTCGCCCCGGCGCCGCTGACGCGGGAGTTTCGGGGCATTCATCAGTGGGTGAACTTCACGACGCCGACGCCGTTGCAGCACGGCATCGCGGATTTCCTCGAGCAATGCCCCGAACACCATCGTGAGCTTGCGAGCTTCTATCAGCACAAGCGCGACCTCTTCAACGGCCTGCTTGCGGACTCGCGCTTCACCCTCACGCCCTCCGCCGGGACGTTCTTCCAGTTGCTCGACTACTCGGCCGTCAGCAACGAAGGCGACGCGGACCTGGCGCGGCGGCTGACGGTGGAGCACAAGATCGCGTCGATCCCGGTCTCCGTGTTCTATGCCGAGCCGCCCAAGGAGCGCTTCCTGAGGTTCTGCTTCGCGAAGGACGACGAAACCCTGGCGCGGGCCGCCGAGATCCTCTGCGGGCTGTGAAGATCGCCGTCGTCCAGAGCGTGCTCGACTGGCACGACGCGCCCGCGAACCGGCGGCGTTTCGATGCGTGGTTCGAGCAGGTGGAGCCCGGCACGGAGCTCGTCGTCCTGCCCGAGATGTTCAGTACGGGGTTCACGATGGACTCGCGGAACGTCGCGGAGACGATGACGGGGCCGACCGTGGCTTGGCTGCGGGCGCGGGCGGCGTCCCTCGGCGCGGTGCTCGTGGGGAGCGTGGTGATCCGGGAGGGAGAGCGGTGGTTCAACCGGCTCGTCTGGATGCCGCCGGAAGGCACGCCCACGACGTACGACAAGCGCCACCGCTTCCGCATGGCCGGGGAGCACGAGCACTACGACGCCGGGGATGCGCGGGTGGTGGTCTCCCACGGCGATTGGCGCGTGTGTCCGCTCATCTGCTACGACCTGCGTTTTCCGGTGTGGTCCCGCAACCGCGGCGACTACGACGTGCTCCTCTACCCCGCAAACTGGCCGGCCGCGCGGCAAACGCACTGGAACAGCCTGCTGCGTGCCCGCGCCATCGAGAACCAGTGCTATGTCGTCGGCGTGAACCGGGTCGGCGAGGACGGCAACGGTGTCGTGTACGGGGGCGGGACGGCGGTCTACGACTTCGAGGGCACGCCGCTGGTGGAGGTCTTCGACGAGGAACGGATCGTGCACATGGCGTTGGACAGGGCCGCACTCGACGGCTATCGTGCCGCGTTTCCCGCGTGGCGGGACGCCGACCACTTCGACCTGCGTCCGTAGATGCACGCCGCGAATCCGCGCCGCCGATCTGCGCTTGCGAAGAGTGCCGCGTAGCCGCCCGGGATGAGCCCGACACACCGATGCACACCACGATGCGAATCCTAGTCCTGGCCGCGCTCGCCGCGTGGCTGCCGGCCTGTGAACGGGGCGACTCCACCGAACATCCCGGTAAGCGCACCTACGAGCGCTACTGCTTCTCGTGCCATGCGGCGGGCGTGGCCGACGCGCCGATGTTCGGGGACCGGGAATCGTGGGGCACGCGCCTCGACAAGGGCGAGGACGCCTTGCTGCAGTCCGTGATCGACGGGATGCCGCCCGGCATGCCGGTGATGGGCCTGTGCATGGCGTGTAGCGAAGAGCAACTGCGGGACTCGATCGACTACATGCTTGAGGCGATGCCGAGTGAGACGGCGGACGAGGGCGATGGACCTTAGGATGCTGGAAGTGCTCGGCTGCATGCTCGACATCACGCCCCCGGATGCCTGAAGAGCGGTCGCGTGGCCGGAACGCTCGATGTCTGGTGGGGCCGGTGCCGGGTCGGTCGGCTCGTCCAGGACCAACGTGGCGCCTTGCGGTTCACCTATGCGCCTGAATGGCTAGACGGCACGGACGCTCTGGCCCTGTCCGCCTCGTTGCCCAAGCGTGAGGAGCCTTTCACGCGTCGCGAGTGCAGGCCCTTCTTCGCTGGGCTCCTGCCGGATGAAGGGCAACGTACCGGCGCGGCGCGGGCCCTGGGGGTTTCGGCCGGGAACGACTTCGCCCTGCTCGAGCGGCTCGGCGGGGACGTGGCGGGAGCGCTCCAGTTGCTGCCGCCCGACGAGTCCCCCTCGGATTCCGCGCGAGAATGCCCGCCGGAGCCCCTCGACGATGCGGCGTTGGTCCGCGTCCTCGACACGCTGCCGCTCCGGCCCCTGCTGGCGGGGGAAGGGCAGCTCAGGTCTTCCTTGGCCGGGGCACAACCGAAGCTCCCCGTGGTACTCGTCGAGGGTGCCGTGGCGTTGCCGGCCTACGAGCAGCCCACCACGCATATCCTCAAGCCCGCCATGCCCGGTTTCCCGGCACGACGGAGAACGAGGCCTTCGCCATGCGCTTGGCCGCGGCGGCCGATCTTGAGGTTGCCCCGGTGGAGCCTCGGACCGTCGAGGGCCGCACGTTCCTGTTGGTGGAACGCTATGATCGGGTGGTCACCGCGGACGGCGTGTCGCGGGTGCATCAGGAGGACTTCTGCCAAGCACTGGGCATCCCGCCGGAGCGCAAGTATGCGCATGATCGCGGTCCGGCGTTCCGCGACTGTTTCGCGCTGTTGCGGCGGGTGGCGGCCCGCCCCGCCGTCGACGTGCTGAAGTTGCTCGACGCCGCGATCTTCAACCTGATCGTCGGCAACGCCGATGCGCACGGCAAGAACTTCTCCCTACTGCACGAGAACGGGGGCACGCGCCTTGCGCCGCTGTACGACTTGCTCGTGACCGTGGCCTATCCGGACCTCTCGCCGCGGCTCGCCATGCGGATGGGGAGGCGGGGGACGCTGGAGGAGATGGATGCCCGCGGCTGGGCGTTGTTCGCGCGTGCCGGGGGCCTGAGCCTGCCGTTGGTGCGTCGGCGGGTGGCGGAGGTCGCGGAAAGGGTGCAGGCCTGCGCGGAAGAGGTGGCGGGACGTTTGAGCCAGCCTGGCTTGGATGAGGGCGTGCTCACCGAGTTGGGCAGGACGACCGTGCGTCGTGCAAGGCGGTGCGCCCGCACGACGTGAATCACCTTGCCATGCGTGGGCACGCGCTGGTTTCGTGGCAGGTTCCGCCACTTGTTGGCGTGATCGGCCCCGCCGACGGTGGTTGATGTCCGCAACCTGTTGATTTCGGCGACTCTGTCGTGTTGGCCTGATTCCTGCTTAGATGTTGGCAGGCACAAGGGCGAAGGACGTTCATGACCCACTGGCTTCCAGGCGACATCGTTTCGCGCCGCAAGGGCATCTTCATGCACCAGGGCGTCGTGCTGCGGGACGGCACGGTGCTGCACAACACGCCGCTGCGCGGCGAGCACGTCTCCACGGAGGCCGAGTTCCGCCGGGGCAAGCCGATGCGCGTGCGCCGACTCGACGCGGCCCGGCGCGGGAACACCCTCCGGTATGCGGAGCAGGGCGAGCGGCGCTCATACAACCCTTTCACGAACAACTGCGAACACACCGTCACGCGGGCGGCGGATGGTCGCGCGGAGAGTCCGCAACTCGCGACCTGGGCGGCTGGCGTGGGGGTGGCCGCGGTGGCCTTCGCGGTGACGCGGCACCCGCTGGTGGCTGCCGCGGGCTACGCGCTCGGGCGCCGGGTGGCCCGGCGCCTGACCGGCAAGTTGGGCGACGGCCTTGGAAGATCGAGCACGAGGGGAGCGCGCAGTTGAACAGACGCTACTCCACGGAATGGGAACGCCACTACATGCGCGTCAACGGCGGCCCGGTGCGGAGCCCGCTGGCGCGGTTTCTGATCGGGGCATGCACGGTTGCACTCGGCGTCGCCGTGGTGTGGCTGGCGCTCTTCGTCGTCCTGCCCATCTTGGGCGTCACCGTGAGCATCGTCATCGGCGCGGTGTTGGCCGTGATCGGCGGCGTCATCGCGCTGCTGTTCGCCGTGCCCTGGGTGATTGCGTTGCTCGCTGCGGTCGGCCTCCTGAAGTGGCTGTTTGGACGCTGAACCGCGCCTCGCCTACAGCCGGTACACCCGCTGCGCCGTGCCGTGGAACATCGCGTGCTTCTCGTCCTCGGAGAAATCCGCGACGATCTTCTTCATCCCGTTCCACATGACGTGGTAGGAGATCGACAGCCGGTCCACGGGGAAGTTGCTCTCGAACATGCAGCGGTCCGGCCCGAAGCACTCGATGGTGTGTAGGTAGTAGCGGCTCTGGGCCGCTATGAACTCGTCCGAAGTGGGGGGTAGCTCCCGGTCGTGCCAGCCGAAGCCATTGTCTGGCATGGCGAGGCCGCCGAGCTTGGCGACGACGTTCGGACATTCCGCGATGGCCGCGATGTCCTCCCGCCACACGGCGAAGATCTCCTCCTGCTTGCCGGCATAGGCCCCGGCACCGAGTGGGGTGCCGAAGTGGTCGAGGACCATCGTCGTGTCGGGCACCGCGCGCGCCAAATCCAGGTAGTCCCGGTTCTGGTGGTAGAAGTGCCAGGTGTCGTACGTGTAGCCGAGGCGGCCCAGGGTCCGCATCCCTTCGCGGAACGCGGGCTCGCCGTAGGGACAGGGACGCCCCCGGCCCATGTTCGTGAGCGTGCCGGTGGTGTCGTGGGGGCCGGCGTGCCGGATGCCCCGGAACAGGCCGTTGCCGGCCACCTCGTGCGCCTCGAGCACCTCCTCGACGGCATCGCCGAGGAGCAGGTCGGCGTGTGACACGATGCCGGCGATCGTCGCCGCACCGTCCCGCTTCGCGCTCTCCGCCGCGACCCCGGCGATGAACTCCGTCTCGCCCACGGGTCGCAGGTGCTTCGGGCCCTCGGTGCGGTAACCCGAACGGCAGTCCACGAACACCGTCTTCTCGATGTGGTGGCCGGAGTCGGTGTCGGCCCACAGGTCCTCGAGCACGTAACGGCCTCACAGCGGCGTCGTGATCTCCCACAGGTGGTGATGGGTGTCGATGATGGGACGGTCCGGCTCGACGATCTCCTCCTGGACGGCGGCGTACCACTCTTCGGTGTGGGGGGTGGGCATGGGTCGGCTCCTGTTGCGCGTGCCTACGGTGGGAGGTGCATTCTGCCTGCTGGCGGCTTGAGGTGGGTAGGGGTGGTCGGGGACCGCATCGTCCTGGACTTGCGGGATTTTCCCGCTCGGTAGCGGAGTTGCGGACGCGCTCCAGCCCCGTTCGCGCCCGTTCGACTTCCTCCTCCATGAACTCCGGGTCGAGCCGGTGGTGCATGATCTCGCGTGCCACTTGAGGCAACAGCCGGATCCGGTCGCCGGACATCTCCCGCCATGCGGCGTTGAATCGCCGCTGGGTGGGGAACATGATCCTGTTCGTGTCTACGGTGACCGGCATCGCGTCGCCCTGCGGGCCGCCGCACGGCGCTCCGCCTCTTCAGCCCGAGCCCGCTGCTGGCGTTTTTCGTTGGGCGCCGGGCGTCCGGCCGGCGTGGCGAGTTCCGACCACGGGATGTCGAGCGCGTCCCGTGCCCGGGGTTTGTCTGGTGCGCCCGGCGTGCTCATGGGCGCATTTTACCGCGCCCACAGGGCGGTCCCCTACAATGCCCCCGCCACCATCAGCACAGGAGCCAGCCGTGCGCGTAGTCCGCTTCTTCACGACGCCGGAGGGGGGCTCGGCGTTCGACGAACTGGAGATCCCCTGGCACGACTCCGCCGAGGATCCGTGGGGGAACGCCATGCGCGTCAGCGCCTCGTTCTCGTCGCCGGCCGTGCGCCTCTTCGAGATCGCCGAGGGCGCGTTTCAGGATTGGCACAACGCGCCGCGCCGCCAAATCTGCTTCATGCTCGAAGGCGTGTGGGAGATCGGCACGACGGACGGCGAGAAGCGGCGCTGGGGACCGGGCGAGGCATTTCTCCCGGACGACGTGGAGGGCAAGGGCCACACGAGCGAGGTGATCGAAGGGCCGGTGCGGATGGTGTTCGTGCCGTTGCCGGAGGAACTCGATATCGAGGGGTGGCGGGTGGGGTGAGTGAATCCGGCGCTACAAATGGCCGTCGCCGCCTACACGGCGTCAGGACACTCCGAGCGTCCGATCCATGCTCAGGCGTCGCGTCATCCTTCGTTTCGATCCCAGAAGTATGCATAATAGTCCGCTAAAGTGAAATTATGTATACATTTTGTTCTATGGGTGAGCGAAAACGCCCCCTAATGCCTCGATCCATGGTCGGGGCACCGCGCGAATCGGAATGAAACGCGGCGAAGCCCAACAGTTGCTTGCAGCCACCAATCGCTGGTGGCGCGATCCGCAGGGGTGGCATTCGGCCGATCCTGACCTACGCGACGTGGCCGAAGCACCTTACGGCTATCGTGCGACGGCCCTAGACGATGTGACGCCAGGAGGCCTCTACGTGCTTCGCGGGCCGCGCCGTGTCGGCAAGACGGTTGCGATCAAGCAGGCCATTCAGGCGTTGATCGCGGGCGGCGTCCCGCCGCGGCGCATCGCGCACTTGGCCGTGGACGGCCTGCGGAGCCGCGACTTGGCCCTGTTGGTGGACGCGGCCGAGCCGTTGATGCTGGAAGACGGAGTTCGGTTCTGGTTCTTCGACGAGATCACGGGCATCACCGACGGCTGGCCCGAGCGCATCAAATGGTTGCGGGACAACGATCCCCGTTTCCGTACGGACACGGTGGTGCTCACCGGTTCATCGGCGGCGGACCTCACCGCCGCCACCAAGGCCTTGGCTGGCCGGAGGGGGACGGTCGCGGCGCCGGATCGGGTGTTGATGCCGATCGGATTCAGATCCTTCGTCGCGCTGACCGTCGCGGACGCTCCTTCGTTGGCGTCCCAACCGGTCATCAAGGATCTAACGGGTGGCCGCCTAGGCGATTTGGCAAGGGAACTGGCGCCTTGGCTGAACACGCTCATTCGGGCATGGGACGTCTACTTGCGGGTGGGTGGGTTTCCGGGGGCCGTCGCGAGCTACGTGTCGAATCGCGACGAGCCATGGGCGCTACGAGCCAGCCTGCTCGACGTGATCCACGGCGACGCATTCCGGCGGGCCGACTGGTCGCGTCCCCAGAGCGCGGATCTCCTGCGGCGCATCGGTCTCGGCCTGTGCTCGCCTCTCAATATCGCGTCGCTGTCCAACGACATCGGCATCTCTCAGGGTTTGACAAGGCGTAGGCTTGACGACCTGCGGGACGCGTTCGTGGTGTGGCCTTGCTATCGCGAGCGGGATTTGCGTCCGCGACTTGGTGCGCAGTCCAAGTTTTACTTCACCGATCCCGTCTACACGCAACTCGTGGACCCGAACGGGGATGGCTTGGGCCCCGATCCGACGTTCCGGCTGGACCTCTCGCAGTTGTCACAGCAGCAGTTGGGCATGGCGCTGCTCCGTGCCGGAGAACGCGAGGCGCCGGGCACGCTCACGGACTTCGAGGGTGTGCTGCACCACCGCACCGAGTCACGGCGGGAAATCGATTTTGTGGGCCGCGGTTTTGGAGGATTGGCGTTCGAGTCGAAGTATGTCGATGGCAAGTGGCGGCGCGATGCCCTCACGCTCAAGGCGTCCCGATGGCGCGGGGTCGTGGCGACGCGGTCAGAGTTGGACGTGTCGGGGCCGGATGTCGTCGCGGTACCGACGGCGCTGTTGGCGTGGCTGATCGATTCCTGAGGCCGCGAAACCGGTTCGCGCTGGGGAGCGAGGTCACGACAGCCCCTCCACCGGAATCGACGCCCCGTGCACGGCATTCGCCGCATCGGAGGCCAGGAACAGGACCACCCCGGCCACTTCCGCGGGCGTCACCCACTTCGAGAAATCCGCGCCCGGCATGTCCGAGCGGTTGCGCGGCGTGTCGATGATGCTCGGCAGGATGCAGTTCACGTTGATGCCGCTCGCCTTCAGTTCGTCGGCGAGGGTCTCCGTGAGGCGCAGGACCACGCTCTTCGACGCGCAGTAGGCACCCATCGCGCCCGTCCCGCGCAGCGCGGCGCGGGCGCCGATGTTCACGATCTTGCCCGCGCCCCGCGCGCGCATGCCCGGCACGGCGGCCCGCGCCGCGTTCAGCACCGTGCGCGCGTTCAGGTTGAACATGAAGTCCCAGGTTTCGTCGGAGGTCCCGTCCACGGTGTCGCCCATCGTGAAGCCGCCGGCGACGTTCGCGAGGATGCCGATGTCGCCGACCTGCGCGAATGCCTCTGCCGTGGCGGCGGCGTCGGTCAGGTCCGCGATATGGATCGGCCAGGGCGCGTCCGCGGACACGATGTCGATGCCCGTGACCTGTGCGCCCGCGTCGTGCAGGGCTTGGGCAACCGCGGCGCCCAACACGCCGGCGGCGCCCGTGACGATGGCCTTCCGGCCCTCGATGCCGCTCACGCGAGGGCCTCCAGGGCCTCCCAGTGCAACGGGCCGTACGCGCCGTCTGGGTGGACGGGCTGAATGCACACGTGGCTCGCGCCGGCATCGTAGTGCGCTTGGATGCGCTCGCGAATTGCCGCCGCGTTCCCCCAAGCGAACGTCGTGTCGATGAACCGGTCGGAGCCCCCGTCCTCCAGATCCGCCTCTTCGAGCCCCATGCGCAGCCAGTTGTTGCGGTAGTTGGGGAGGCCGATGTACACCTGCGCGGTCTGCCGGCCGAGTTCCCGCGCCTTGGCCGGATCCTCCTCCATGATCACCTTCTGTTCGACGCAGAGCCAGGAGTCCGGGCCAAGGACGCCGCGCGCCATCGCCGTGTGTTCGGGGGACGTGAAGTACGGATGCGCCCCTTGGCAGGCGTCCCGCGCGAGTTCCAACATCTTCGGCCCAAGTGCCGCGATCACCCGCGGCGGTGCCGGATCGGGCTTCGGCCCGCTGTAGGGAGACGCGTCCATCTTCTCGAGATAGGACCGCATCGTGGCGACGGGTTTGCCGTAGGCGAGGCCGCGCACGCCCTCGACCATCGGCTTGTGGGACACGCCGAGCCCGAGCAGGAAGCGGTTGCCCGACTGCTCGGCGAGCGTGTTCTGCGCCGCCAGGGTGACGCCCGGCTCGCGGTGGTAGATGGAGGCGATGCCCGTGGCGACGACGAGCTCGCTGGTGTTCGCCAGCAGCCACGCGGCATGGGCGAAGGGGTGGCGCCCGACGGTCTCCGGAATCCAGAGGGCGCTGTAGCCGAGTGCTTCGACGCGTTGCGCGGCCTCGGCAGCCTCGGACGCGGACATGCCGTCGGTAAAGTACCAGACGCCGGGTTTGGTGAGATCCATGGTGTGTCCTCCGTGGTCTGGATTCGCTGGTGCCTTGTCGTGGGCGTTGGTGTTGCGAGCGCGGATGATACAGGCTCCGAAGTTGCGCGCAGGTGCCCATGGGGTCGAGGTTCCACCCGTGAATAGACGGGACTTCCTCGCGCGCATCCGGCGGCTCAACGTGTGGAGCGCCGGTGGTCAACGAGCGCCGCACAAGCCGCTGCTCCTACTTCTGGCCTTGGGCCGTCTGCGACGCGGCGAGGGACGGCTTGTGCTGTTCGAGGATATCGACGAGCCCCTGACCGAGTTGCTGCGGCGTTTCGGACCGCCGCGGAAGGCGGAGCATCCGGAGTATCCGTTCGGGCGTCTACGCAGGGATGGTCTGTGGGAAGTTCCGGGTGACGAGGCCTTGCCGCAGTCGCGCTCCGGCGACTTGCACAAGGGGCCGCTCAAACGAAAGCAGGTACGAGGTGGGTTTCCCCGAGCGCTTCACGAGCTGTTGCTGGGCGATCCGGACCTCCTGGCGAGCGCCGCGCAATTCCTCTTGCAGGGCCACTTCCCTGAGTCTCTACACGACGACATTCGCGATGCCACCGGCCTTCGGGCCGACTGGGTGGTACGCGACGCCGCACCGTTAACGCGCGATCCGAACTTCCGAAGGGCCGTGTTGCGGGCATACGAACGTAGATGCGCGGTGTGCAACTATGATCTCCGCCTGGGAGACGAGCTGCTCGGACTCGAAGCCGCCCACATCAAATGGCACGCTGCGGGAGGGCCGGATCAAGTCAGCAACGGCCTTGCGTTGTGTGGCTTCCACCACAAGGCGTTCGACCGGGGTGCTTGGGGTCTGGAGGCCGTCGACACTGGGTTCCGAATTCTGGTCTCGAGCGACGTACACGGCCAAAGCACGGCGTTGCGGTGGCTGCGGGACTATCACGGCGAACGCCTGCGAGCGCCTCTGAGCGGACCCGACCGACCCGAGGACGGACACGTTCGTTGGCACCGCCGGGAGGTGTTTCGACGTCCGCCGTTGGCGACGGTGTAGCAGGTCCAACTCCATTGGGCTTTCCGCCGAGCTTGCTTTCGCCGCGCCTTTGGTTTGCCATGCGCCAATCGCGACGACTTGGGGGGACGCCATGGAACGGAAACACACGCTCGCCATGGCTAGGCAGACGGAAGTCGACCCTGTCGAATACGCCTACTGGAAAACACTGACGGATGCGGAACGTGCACGCTGCTACGAGGAGGCGGTGTCCGAGGTCCGCACCGCGTCCATGCAGGAAGCCCGGTTTGGATCAGTCGTAGCCGGCACGCGTGGTCGCCAAGCCGCCTTGATCGAGGCGATCCCGAAGGCGTACTTCGATTCTCCGATGCGACGCGCACTGCGCAAGGCGGAGTTCGCCGCCGAATCCGCCGCGCGCAAGGCGAAGGCCCGAACCCTGTGGGAGGCGGGGTACGTTGAGGTCAACGATGAACTGTTCGAGCTCGCGGAGTTGAGTGAGCACGAGCGCATGTTCTTCGAAACGGCGGTGGGGGAGGACTGACCCAACACGCACGCCGACGTGCGGACCTGAGCCTTGGTTTCAGGTCGCCGAATCCCGTCCGGTTCCACCGTGGGTTCGCGCCGGCACTCTCCGCGAAAGGTCAAAATGACTCGCGAGTAACTTTGCATACCGTCCAAGAAGCCCGTAACGCATGCCCCATCGCTCCCGCTCTTGCCGCGTGACATCTTAGGCGGATAGATGCAGCCCGCCCGCAACAACCCCTCCGAACGCCCGAGCATCATGCAGCTCGCGTTCCCCTCGATCCTGGGGAACCTGCTCTATTCGGTCGTCGCGATGGTGCAGACGAAGTTCGTCGGGGAACTCGGTCCGCAAGCGGTGGCGGCCGTGGGCGCGGGGCAGCGCGTGTTCTTCGCCCTGCAGGCGGTGATGATCGCGATCAGCGCGGGGACGACGGCGCTGGTGGCGCGGGCGTGGGGCGCGGAGGAATACGACGAGGCGGGCCGGGTGACGATGGCGAGCTTGGTGATCGCGGGCGCGTTCGGGCTGGCGCTGACGGTGCCGGGCGTGCTCTTCGCGGCGCCGTTGGCGACGGTGTTCGGTCTCGACGAGGAGACGGTGGCGATGGCGGCGGACAACATCCGCTGGCTGTCGGTGTTCAACGTCGCGTTCGCCGCGAACTTCATCCTGGGTGCCGCGCTCCGGGCGGCCGGCGACGCCTGGACGCCGCTGTGGGTGGGCATGGGGGTCAACGTGATAAACATCCCGCTGCTGTACGCCTTCATCTTCGGCCACTGGGGCTTCCCGGCGATGGGCGTCGGCGGGGCGGCGGTCGCGGCGGGGCTCTCGTTCACGGTCGGCGGCGTCGTGCTGGTCGGGCTGTGGCATCGGCAGGCGCTCGTGGTGAAGTACATCGTCGCCGGGTGGTTCACCCGGGAACGGCTCGCCCAGCTCATGCGCATCGGGTATCCGGCCGGGGCCGAGATGGTGGTGTTCCAAGTGGGCTTCTTCGCCTTCCTGATGTTGATCGGCAACTACTACGGGACGGAGGCGTTCGCCGCCTACAGCGTCGGCGCGAACCTGCTGATGCTCTGCATGGTGGTGGGGTTCGGGTTCTCCATCGCCGGGTCCACGCTGGTGGGCCAGCATCTCGGGGCGGACGACTTCGACGCCGCGCTCGCGAGCGGCTGGCGGTCGGCGGGCTACGCGATGCTCGCGATGACGAGCTTGGGCGCCGTGGTCGCCCTGTTCGCGGAGCCGCTGGCGCGATTCTTCCTGGGCGACGAACCGCTCACGGTCCGCTACACGGTGCAGATGACCTGGATCATGGCCGCCCTGATGCCGCTCCTCGCGGTGGAATTCGGCATCGGCGGGAGCCTGCGCGGCGCTGGGGACACCCGCACGCCGTTGATCGCCACGTTCGTGGGGCTGATCGGCGTGCGCTGCACGTTCGCGGCGCTCTTCACCTTCCTGGGCTTGCCCGTCCTGTGGGTCTATGCAACGCTGATCGGTGAATACGGCGTGAAGAGCGTGATGCTGCTCCTGCGGTTCCGGTCCGGGCGGTGGAAGACGATGGTGCGGTTGGAGCCGGGGTTGGCGGCGGGGGGGCGCTGAGGCGCACGCGGCCGCCTGCGGACGAAGTCATGCCGGAACTCCCGGATCTCACCGTCTACCTCGAGCACCTCGACCGGCGCGTCGTCGGGGAGCGGCTGCTCGACATTCGGCTCGCGAGCCCGTTCGTGCTGCGCTCGGTCTCGCCCGCCGTGGAGGACGTGCGCGACCGGCTCGTCCTGGGGACACGGCGGCTCGCGAAGCAGGTGGTGCTGGTGCTCGAGGGGGACCTCTTCGTGGTGGTGCACCTGATGATCTCGGGGCGCCTGCGTTGGTACGAACGCGGTCGGGCCGTGCCGAGACGCGCCGGCCTCGCTGCCTTCGACTTCTCGTCCGGGACGCTGATCTTCACGGAGGCGAGCAAGAAGAAGCGTGCGTCGCTGCGTCTCGTCCGGGGCGAGGAAGCCCTCGGAGAACTCGACCCGGGTGGCCTGGAAGTGCTGGATATCGATTTCGCAACGTTCCTAGAGCGGCTGCGGGCGTCGCGGCACACGCTGAAGCGTACGCTCACGGATCAGCGCATCTTCGCCGGTATCGGCAACGCCTACTCGGACGAAATCCTCCTGCACGCCGGCCTATCGCCGTTCAAGCGGGCACGGGACGTGAGCGAGGAGGAGGGCGAACGCCTGTTCGAGACGTGCCGCAAGACGCTGACGGACTGGGTGGCGATCCTGCGCGCGAAATCGGGCGACGCGTTCCCGGACAAGGTGACGGCGTTCCACGACGAGATGGCGGCGCACGGCAAGTACCGCCAGCCGTGTCCCGTGTGCGGGGCGCCGATACAGCGCATCGTGCACGCGGAGAACGAGAGCAACTATTGTGCGCGGTGCCAGACCGGTGGGCGCGTCCTGGCGGACCGGTCGCTATCGAGGCTCCTCAAGGATACTTGGCCGAAGCGGATCGAGGAGTTGGAGGGACATTGACGGGCGGGGGACGGCAGCCGCCTCAGCGGCCCTTGAACTCCGCCTCGCGCCGTTCGATGAAGGACATCATGCCCTCGCGGGCGTCCTCGGAGTTGACGGTGCGGTCGCGCATGGTCGGTACCTCATCGAAGGCCGCGCGCTCGCCCTGCTCCAGGTAGACGAGGGCGGCGCGCTTGATCTCCCGGACGGCGATCGGCGCGCATTGGCAGATCTCGGCGGCCACCTGCCGGGCGCGGTCGCGTTGCTCGCCCGCCGGCACCACTTCCTGCACGAGGCCGAGCTGGAGGGCGCGCTCCGCGTTGAACTCGTCGGCCCGCAGGAGGTGATACATCGCGTTGCCCCACCCGGCGCGCTCGACGTAGCGGACGTGGGCGCCTCCGAAGACGGCGAGCCCGCGTTTCGGCTCCAGTTGCCGGAAGCGGCAGTCGTCGGCCGCGATGACAATGTCGAAGCCGAGCATCATCTCGATGGCGATGGTGAGGACGAGCCCCTGCACGGCGACGACGACGGGCTTGCTGCAGCGGCGGCCCATCGAGAACGCGTCGATGCGGTCTGGGTCCGGCGCGCCGCGGGCATCGGCGCCGGGGCCGAAGAAGCGCGGCAGGTCGAGGCCGGCGGACGTGTGATCTCCGGCGAACTGGAGCACGCCGACCCACAGATCGGCATCCCGGTCGAGTTCGCCGAGGGCGGCGGAGAGCTGATCGAACATCTCGGGCGTGAAGCTGTTGCGCTTCGCCTCGCGGTCGACGGTGATCACCAGGATGTGGCCATCCCGTTCGGTCGTGACGGTGCCGTTGTCGTCGTTCATGGGTTGGGCTCCAGACTGGGTGCGTGCGGGGATGCGCAGCGTTTCGTCTTTGGGGAGCGCGCCGTGTTGCAGCGCCTACGCCGGCGTGCGTCCCTCGCTTTGTTCTTGGTCCTGGGGGGTTGGAACGCTCTCTGACGTGGCGGGCGCACCCTGTAGACCCTGGATCAGCCCCTCCAGACGAGCGATGGCCACCGCCATCTCGCGAAACCCCTCGGCCATGCGGCGATCCATCTGGTCCATGCGGTCTTCGAGGCGGTCCATGCGGTCCTCAAGCCGCTCGAACCGGGCGTCCACCTGCTCGAACCGTGCGTCCACCTGCTCGAACCGGGCGTCGACCTGCTCGAACCGTGCGTCCACCTGCGCGAACCGGGCGTCCATCACCCCGAAGCGCGAGTCGATGAGGACCGAGCTGATCCCTATTGAGGTCACGCCCATCAGCAGGATGGCGGCGATCAAGGTCAGGAATTGATGATTCATCATGGGCCTCGCATTCGAATCGTTGCCGATTGAAGGGGCCATGGTCGCGCCTCGAGGCAGGTTTGTATGCAGGACGGAACCGCGCGATTTCTGGGCGGATCGCCTACATGCCGATGGGTGGAAGTCTGTACGCGTGGGGGAATCGCGTCAACGCTTTTTCGGCTGCGATCAGGCAGCCTCCACGGTCAGGAAGGCCCCTGCGTCCGCAGCGCGGTCGAAGAGATGTCGTTGCGGAACTCGGCTTCCGGCACGCCCTCGCACAGGGGGCGCAGCGCGGCCGGCAATGGCAATTCGTCGAGCGTGACGAATCGGTCGCCGTCCCTGCGTCCGAACACCAGAAAGCGGCAGCCTTGACCGGCGATCTTCGCAGCCGCCTCCGACGGGCTTCCGCCGGCGTAGTACTTGGGATCCCCGATGCGTCGTAATGTGTCCGCGCCCACGACGAACGTAACGCCCGGGAACGCGCGGGCCTTCTCGACGAAGGTGGCGGTGTTCGTGAGGCACAGCTCCCGCGCGTCGAACTGGGCGACCCGCTCGCGCAAGTCGTGGAAGTTGAGCGGCGGCTTGTCGACGTTGTCGACGGAAATCTCGTAGGTCACGGGAACGCCCAGGCGCTTGGCGGCGAGGTGCGCGATGCGGCGGTGTCCGTCGTGGAGCGGATGGAACGCGCCGGGAAAGAGGGCGCGGGGTTGAGCTTCGCCGACCGCTTGACGGTCCCCGGCCAGTAGCGCCTGCCAAGAGGCCTCCCCGGTGGCGCTGTCGGCCTCCAGCGTTTCCGTGTCGAGCAATGCCGGCGCGCTGCCCGGAACGCCCCAAGACGCCGTGAGCACGCGCAGCGCCACGTCCGCGACCAAGCGCTCTTCTTCGGTGCGGCTCCTTGCCCCCTTGGCGAGATGTAGGGACCAAGTGCGCGTGACGGAGGCCGTCTGCATCGCGAGGTGCGCGCGGTGGGGACCGGCCTTCATCCGGTTCGTGGCGAGGCTCGCGGTGACGGCGAAGCCGAAACGATCCGGTCCGGGGTCCAGTTGCGTCGCTTGGAGGAAGCAACGCATCGCGAGGTCGCGCGCCGTCGCGGGGCTGCACGCGGAGTCCGGGGTTCCACCGATGAACACCGCCAAGGCCGACGCGGCATAGGGCACGGCCCCGTAGACAACGGTCTGGGAAGCGCCGGGTACGCCGAGCAGGTCCGAAAGCAGCAGCGAACCGCCGCCCGTCACGGCAAGGACGCCCCGCGCGGGGTGCTCGTGCAGCGCGCGTACGGCCTCCTCGTTGCTCACCGGTCTCGTTACTGGCGGAGGAAGTCGCGGACGATCGAGACGAACGTATCGAGCTGGTCGTGATGCGCCCAGTGGCCCGCTTCCTCGATGCGCTCGACGCGCACGTCCTGGAAAGACTCGGCGCGGCCGTCCGCGGCCGGGTCCGACGCCCAGGACTCCGCGCCGTAGATCAGGAGCGTCGGACAGGAGATGCGCGCGTACAGCGCTTGCGTCTGCTTGGGCGACAGGCCGATGGGCGGGAAGGTGCGCACGTAATTGTCGAACTTCCAGCTATACGTGCCGTCTTCGTTCTGGTTGCTGCCGTGGATGGTGAGGTGGCGCGCCTGGGCCTCGGAGAGGTGCGGGTTCTCCGTCTGCATCCGTTGGAAGGCTTCCTCCAGCGTCGGATAGCGCCGCGGCAGGCGTCCGGAGAGCTGGCGGAGGTCGTCCACCCAGCTCCGCAGGCGTTCGTGGGTCGAAAGTTGGTCGTGTCCGGCCGTCATGCGGGGCGGGGGCCCCATGCCCTCGATGGAGACGAGCTTCGTCACGGTCTCCGGGTACACGCCGGAGTAGGCCAGGGACACCGACCCGCCGAGGGAGTGCCCGATGATCGTCACCGGCGTCATCTTCGTCTGGCGCAGCAGTTGCGCGATGTCGTAGACGTAGTCGACGTGGTTGTAGTCCCCGCCGATCATCCATTGGGAGTCGCCGTGCCCGCGTAGGTCCGGCGCGATGATGTGGTAGTCGCGGGAGAGGTCCTCCGCCACCCAGTCCCAGTTCCGGCAATGGTCGCGCCCGCCGTGTACCAGCAGCATGGGCGGCGCGTCCTCGTTGCCCCAGTCCACGTAGTGCAGACGTAGGCGTTGCGAGAAGTAGACGTGGGAGGTGGGACCGGCCCTCGGCATGGCGCGGATTATAGCCTTGCGGCCACGGTCCCGGCCGCCCCCCGGCCGTCGAGTAACATGGGCCGTCCCCCGAACGCGGTAGCCGCCTTGAGAGACGAGTTTCGCGTGCCGGGTCCGCGCCGCGAACGCGCGTCGGCCCGGCACCTCGGCCACCTTACACGCCTGTTCCCGTATGCGCGGCGCTACGGGTGGGTGCTCGGCGCCGCCCTCGCGGGGCTCCTGGTGACGCGGCTCCTCGACGCGTTCGTCCCGCAGTTCCTGAAGATCGCCATCGACAGCCTGGCCGACGACGCCATCGCGCCGAATCTGGTGGGGCCGGCCCTCGCCATCCTCGGCATCGTCGCCGCGCGGTTCGTCGTCTACGTCGTCTCGCGCCGGGCGCTTCGGCGCATCTCCATCTCCATCTGCTACGACCTGCGCAAGCGCTTCTTCAACCACGTCCAATACCAGGGCCCGGCGTTCTTCAACCGGTTCGGCACCGGGGACCTGATGTCCCGCGCCGTGAACGACATCCGCATGATCCGCATGGTGGTGTCGTTCGGCTGGGTGACGGTGGTCCTGTTCGCCTTCACCCTCGCGGCTGGGCTCTACTTCATGATCGACATGTCGCCGGAGCTGACGGCGTGGGTGGTGCTGCCCCTGCCGGTGGTCGCGCTGACGGCGTTCTTCATGGCGCGGGGCATGTTCCCGTACTTCCGCGACCGCCAGGAGGCGATGGCGGACGTCACCTCCTTTACCCAGGAGAACCTGAACGGCATCCGCACCATCCAGGCGATGGCCCAGGAGGAGCACGAGATCGCCCGCTTTCGCCGGGTCGGCACGCGCTATGCGCAGAAGGTCTATCGGGCGACGCGCTACCAGGGCTTCATGAACCTGGCGATGTCGGTGCTGATCCCGATCTCGCCGATCATCATCCTCTTCCACGGCGGTTCGCTGGTGCTGGCGGGCACGCTGACGGTCGGTGAGTTCACGGCCTTCTCGGCGTACTTGATGATGGTCTCGGGATCCATCACGTCCATCGGTTGGTCGCTCTCCTTGTTCACTGCGGCCGCGGCCGGGACGCAGCGCATCTTCGAGGTGCTCGACACGCCCCGGGAAGTCGCCGACCAAGCGTCCGCCGACGTGCCGGCCGAAGTGCGCGGAGCCCTTTCGTTCGGGGACTTCCGCTACCGCCATCCGGGCGCGGCCCGGCCGACCATCGACGGCATCGACCTCGAGGTGGCGGCGGGGGAGACCGTGGCGTTGCTTGGCCGCGTCGGCTCGGGCAAGTCCACGCTGCTGAAGGCCGCGGTCCGGCTCCTGGACACGCCACGAGGGATGGTGTTCCTCGACGGCAAGGACGTATGCGAACTGCCTCTGGCCAGGTTGCGCGAGGTCGTCACCTTGGTGCCGCAGGATCCCTTCCTGTTCTCGACGTCGCTGCGGGACAACCTCACCTACGACGCCCCGGGGCGCGCGGACGACATCATCCTGCGGGCGGCCGAAGCCGCGGGGCTGGGCGACACGCTGCGGGAGCTGGGGGACGGCCTCGACACCGAGGTGGGGGAGCGCGGCATCACGCTGTCGGGCGGCCAGAAACAGCGCGCCACCCTCGCGCGGGGGTTGATCCGGAACGCGCCCGTGCTGCTTCTCGACGACTGCTTCTCCAGCGTGGACACGGAGACGGAGGAGCGCATCCTCCAGCACCTGCGGCGGTTGCGCGGGGGACGCACCACGCTGCTCGTCTCGCACCGCGTGTCCACCGCGCGCCACGCGGACCGCATCTACATCATCGACAACGGCCACGTGCTCGAGTCGGGCACCCACGCGGAACTCCTGGCGGCGGGTGGCTACTACGCGGATCTGGAGGCCGTGCAGAGCAATCAGGACCGCGACCGGGCGCGCAAGAGCCGCCTGCTGCACGACCTCGAAGCGGACGCGCCGGCCTTGGCGGCGGCCGGGGGTGATGCATGAGCGAGTCGGTGGGTCGAGCGGCAACGGCAGGAACCCGCGACTACTCCGCGTTCGATGCGGAGTTGACCCATCAAGCCCTGAACGTGCGGCTGTTCGTGCGCCTGCTCGGGTGGATGAGGCCCTACCGGATCACGTTGTTCACGAGCCTTGCCTTGGTCGTGGCCGCGGCGGCGATGAGCGTGCTGCTGCCCGTCATCCAGGGGCGGGTGGTGGTCGACACCATCCTCCTGCCCAATCCCGCGTCTTCGGACCTGCCGGACTACGGCTTGGTGGACGCGACGGAGTGGCTGGTGTCGGCCCTGTCGGTGACGCCGCTGACGGCCGCGGTGCTGCTCTTCATCGTGCTCGTCGTCGCCCAGGCGCTGCTGATGTTCGCGCACAGGCTGACGCTTGCGAGCAGCGCGCTGAAGGCGCTCCGGGACCTGCGCCTCGACCTGTTCGCCGCCCTGGAGCACAAGCCGGCCTCGTTCTACGACCGGGTGGCCGTGGGTCGGGTCATGACGCGGGTCACCAACGACGTCGAGAACCTGTTCGAGCTGCTGCTCGGCTTCGGCATGCTGGCCGGGGAGTTCGTGCCGTTCTTCCTGGCGCTGTTCCTGATGTTCCACATCAGCACCGAGGTGACGGGGCTGCTGCTGCTCGTCATCCCGGTGGCGGCGGTGGCGACGTACGTGTTCCGCATGGCCATGCGCGAGATCTTCCGGCTCGTGCGGGACTCGGTGTCCGGACTCAACCAGTACATGCAGGAAGACCTGATGGGCATCGAGGTGGTGCAGCTCTCGGGCCGCGAGGCGCGCAATGCCGAGGAGTACCGCCGGCGCAACCAGGAGAACCGCCACCAGGAGTTCCGCGCCATCGACCACGAGGTGGTGTTCGAGACCTTCAACACGAGCCTCGCGAGCATCGCCATCGCCGTCGTCATCTGGTACGGGGGCGGGGAGGTGGTGCGGGAGGAAATCTCCCTCGGCTCCATCATCCTCTTCAACCAGTACATCAACATGATGATCAACCCCGTCGTGGCGGTGGGGCAGCAGTTCAACACCCTGTTCCGCTCGATGGCGTCGGGGGAGCGCATCTTCCAGGCCCTCGACTGGGACGAGCGGATCCACGAGCCCCGGCGGCCGGCGCGGTTGCCGGAACGGCTGCGGGGCGAGATCGAGTTCCGCGACGTGCGCTTCGGCTATGCGGGGGGCGAGGACATTCTCAAGGGGGTCTCCTTCCGCATCGCCCCCGGCGAGAAGCTGGCCATCGTCGGTCCCACGGGCTCGGGCAAGAGCACCGTGATCCGGCTCCTGGCGCGCTTCTACGACTTCGACGACGGGATGATCTTTCTCGACGGGGCGGACGTGAACGGCATCGCGACCCGGGACCTGCGCCGGCGCATCGGCGTCGTGCTACAGGATTTCCATGTCTTCTCCGGGACGGTGCTCGACAACATCGCCCTCAGCAATCCGGCGATCACCCGGGAGCGCGCGCAGTGGGCGGCCCGGGCGGCGAACGCGGATCCGTTCATTCGGCAGCTTTCGGACGGCTACGATACCGAACTCGCGGAGCGCGGCCACAACCTGTCCCAGGGGCAGCAGCAACTGCTCGCCTTCGCCCGGGTGCTGGCGGCGGATCCCGAGATCCTGGTGCTCGACGAGGCCACGTCCAGCATCGACACGGGCTCCGAACTCGCCATCCAGGACGCCCTGCACCGGATCACCGAGGGACGGACCTCGATCGTCATCGCCCACCGCCTGCAAACCATCCAGGAATGCGACCGGGTGCTGGTGCTGCACCATGGGAAGGTCCGCGAACTCGGCACCCACGACGAACTGATCGCGCGGCGCGGCATCTACTACACGCTGCACGAACTCCAGTTCCAGGACAGCGCGGTGGCGGCGGAACTCGGCGGGGCGCGGACGCAGGAGGGTGGCCCGAAGGAACGGCCTGGCTGGCGGGCGCCGGGTATTGGGGACGACGTGCCGGGTTTTGGGCCGGGGGAGCGCGAAGAGCCGGTGTGAAGGGTTGGCGCTGCGGGTTACGAACGGGGTTCACCCGCCTCGATCTCGCCCAATAGCCCCTCGTAGCGCGCGCCGAAAGTCGCCACGAGACGCTTGGCGTGGCGCACTGCGGTTTCGGTGTCGCCCAGGTCTCGCGAGATCGTGGCCAGGGCCTCCAGCGTCGTGCGATGGTCGCCGAATTTGGCGAGTTGGTCCTCAAGCACGGCGATGGCGGACGGGGCGTCGTCCGCGTTGTGCAGTGCCAAGGCGTAGATGTAGCCATTGCGCAGGTGCTCGGGGTCGAGTTCGTATGCGCGCTGCAACTGTTCGAGGGCGCGGGCGGACTGGCCCTGGCGAATGAGCCAGAGGCCATACGCGTACGCAGCGTCGCCGCTCGCGGGCCGCACGCGGGCCGCCGTGGCGAGCAGGGCGCCGCCTTCGACATCCCGCCCGGAGGATCGATACAGGTCGGCCAGGTTCACGAGAGCGGGAATCCAATTCGGTTCGATGTCGAGGGCGTGCTTGAGGGCGGCTTCCGCGGCCTCGTCGTCCCCCAGCGCGGCATGGACGACGGCCAGGTTCGTGTGGGCCTCGGGCCGTTCCGCGTTCAGTTCCTGCACTTGGCGATGCTCCTCCAGCGCGCCTTCGATGAGGGCGCGGTCGGCCGAGGACACGGACTGCCCGAGATAGGGTGCGGCGGCGGGCGCCACGGCGACCCGGACGGCGCGCAAGGGGTCGCGGAGCAGGCGTCGGATGGCTGCGAAGCGGGGTGCCTCGGGGAGGCGCGACAGGTGTTCGAGGGCCCCGAGGCGCACGAGGGCGTCGGCGTCGCGCAACGCGGCGGCGATGGCGTCCTGGGAGAACCCGAACTCGTACGGGCCGAGGGCAAGCAGGGCGGTGCGCCGCACGAGGCCGGGCAGCGTGGCGTCGGTCGCGGCGTCGGACAGGGGCCGTTCCGCATCGAAGTGTTGGGTGGTGGCGAGGGCGAGGATGTCGGCGGCGCGGGGTTTCGGAGGCGTGCCGGTACGGCTCGCGATCTCGTCCCGCGCCCAGGCCGGGGAACGGTCCTCGTGGCAGCCGTTGCAGGCGTTGGGCACGCCGTAGGTCAGCGTGAGGTCCGGGCGCGGGACGCGAAAGCCGTGGTCGCGCCTGGCATCGACGCCCATGTAGACGCGGCTCGGCATGTGGCAGTCCACGCACGCGATGTCTTGGTGGAAGTGGTGGGTGGGGTGGTCGTAGCGCCGGGCCACTAGGGTCGGAAATTCCGGACGCGGGCTTTCGGAGTGGCATTGGATGCATAGCGCGTCCCCGGCGAGGCGTGGCGCGGCCGTGTGCGGGTCGTGGCAGTCGCCACAGGTGACGCTCTCCTTGTACATGCGGCTCTGTAGGAAGGAGCCGTAGACATAGACCTCCTCCCGGATCTGGCCATCGGCGTGGTACAGCGGGGGGGTGACGGCCGCGGGCAGGTAGTGGTCTAGGAAGGCGGCGCCCGGCCGGAAGCCCTCGGCGAGCTGGGCGCGGCGGCTGTGACACGGGGCGCAGGTCTCGATCATGCCGGCTGCGGCCCCGTACCCCGCTTGCGGCACGGCAGCGTGGAGCGAACCGGGGCCGTGACAGGCCTCGCAGCCGACGTTGATCTCGGAGTGCGTGGTCGAGAACGCCTTCGTCTCGAGGTCGAAGCCCTTGCGCACGTTGGTCGAGTGGCAGTCCGCGCACATGGAGTTCCAGTTCTGCGAATCCGCGGTCCAATGCAGGATGTCGTCGTGGGCGATCGTCTCGTCCGGATAGAGGTGGAACCAACGCTGACCTTCGGGACGGGCGTCCCAGGCGACGCCGAGGGCTTGCAGGCGGCCCGGGGCGGTCTCCAGCAAGTACTGTTGCAGCGGTTCCACGCCGAAGGTGTAGGCGACGGGGTAGGTCTCCATGGTGCCGGACGGGCCGTCGGTCTCCACCAGGTAAGCGTCGCCTTGGCGGTGGAAGCGGGTCGTCACCCCATCCTTCGTGAAGGAGGTGTCGTTGAAGTCGCCGACGACGGAGGCTGCGGTGGGGGTCCGCATGGCCAGATCGTGGTGGGAACCGGACCAGTGCTCGAAGGCCTCGGCGTGGCAGGAGGCGCAGGCGTTACTGCCGACATACGCGGCTTCCGCCGGTGCCGGGGTTTCGGGCCCCGAATCTGGGGGAGCATCGGACGGTCCGCAGGCGGCCAGGCACAGCATCGCCAACGCGGCGGCGAACCGGCGGGCCGCCTGCTGGGAGGCGTTCCTCACTCGTTCTCGAGGGCCCTGCGAGCCGCCACGAGCGTCTCGGGCTCGGCGAGCGGGGGCGCCGGATGCGTGAGGTCGAGCTTCGCGATCTCGTGTACCAGGATCGCCGCCACGGCCAGGCGCGCGTACCACTTGTGGTCGGCCGGTACGACGTACCAGGGGGCGACGGGTGTGGAGGTGGCGCCGAGGGCCGCTTCGTAGGCTTCGGTGTAGGCATCCCAACGCGCGCGGTCGCGGATGTCCGAAGGCGAGAACTTGAAGTGCTTGGCGGGCTCGCGCAGACGCTTCAGGAAGCGCTGCCTCTGCTCCTCCTTCGAGACGTTGAGGAATATCTTGATGATCGCCGTGCCGTTGCGGGCGAGGTAGTCCTCGAAGGTGGCGATGTCCCGGAGGCGCTCGTCCCAGACATCGGGGCCGATCAGGGAGGGAGGCAGGTGCTGTGATTGGAGGTGCTCCGGGCGAACGCGCACGACGAGCACCTCCTCGTAGTGGGAGCGGTTGAACACGCCCACCTTGCCCCGCGCCGGCAGGTGCCGGTGGTAGCGCCAGAGGAAGTCGTGGCGCAGCTCCTCCGCGTTGGGCACGTCGAAGGAGGTCACGTCGCAGCCCTGGGGATTGAGGCCCGACATGACGTGGCGGATCAGGCTGTCCTTGCCGGCGGCGTCCCGGCCCTGCAGGACGAGGAGCACGGCCCACCCTCCCTGGGCGGCGAGGGATCGTTGCCGCCCGGTGAGCCAGGCGGTGTGGGCGCGGAGCAGGGCGCGGGAGAGTTCGCGGTCGTCCCCGGTGAAGGGGCCGGTGTCGGCGGGGTCGTGATCCGTCAAGCGAACGGGGCCCTGCTTGATGCGGTAACCAACGATGGTCTCGGTCAGTTCGTGGGCCGCGCCTCCATCAGCGGGGCCCCGGGTACCGAGATCGGCGAGGATGGAGTCATCGACCATGCGCTCGTCGCGCCTGCGCTTCTCCCTTGGGCGGGGGGTATTCTACCGAGCCATGCGTTGTTTCGTGGCCGCCTTCCTCCCCGCCCGGGCGCGGGAGCAGTTAGGGAAGGTCTGAACAAGACCTTCCCTAGTGCGGCACAGGGACGTGCCGCCGGATTCGATGGCGTAAGCCATTGAATCTGTGGAGCAAGCCGAAACCGCGCTTTTGGCTTGCGACCTGAACGAGTCCATGGACGGACTTGTTCAGAGGTTCCTTAGTCGCCCTGCGGCCACACGTCGAGGGCGTGCGTTGGGTCGCCCCGGAGAAGTACCACGTCACGCTGCGGTTTCTCGGCGAGCTTGATCCGGCGGACGTCGCGGTTTGGCGGGATGCGGCGGCGATGTTGGCAGCGCGCTTCCCGGTCGATTGCACCGCGCGGGCGGTCGAGGGGTTTCCGAACGGACGCCGTGCGCGGGTCGTCGCCGCGCGCGCGGACTCCGGGGGCGTGCTGGAGGAGCTTGCGGAGGGGCTGGCCGACGCTCGCCGCGAGGACCCGCGTCCGTTCCGTGCGCACGTCACCTTGGGCCGCGCAAGTCGGCGCCCGGTGCGGCTCCCGGAGACGGGATCGCTCGAACTACCGTCTCGACTACAGGGGGTCGGTCTCTATCAGAGCCTCGACGGCCGCTACGGGCACGTTCGGTAGGCTGCGCTCGGGCCGGCGGATCCTTGTTCCCCCAATGGGCACGACATTCGGTACGATCCTCGACGCCGCCAAATCGCGAGTCCGGCGCCCGTGAAGAAGTACCCGCCCACCGCCAAGGAGCTGCGCGAGTGGATGGACAAGAAGGGACTCTCTAACAAGGACGTCGCGAAGGCGCTACGCCTTTCGGACGGCCGCGTGGTGCGTTTCTGGACCTCCAAGAAGGACCCGCGCCCCATCCCCTACGCGAGCTGGTATACGCTGCGCCACAAGTTCGGCAAGGACGGTGGACGGCGCTCCGGGACAAATCGCCGAGACAAGTCTCGTGAGAATAGGAAGAAATCTCCTAAATCAGTGGACACCTAACTCGGGGCACTTCCAAGCTGGGTGTCATCAACACGTCATAATGGTCGAGTAGCCTCCGCCATTATGAAGAAACGATTACTTGGCGCGGTCTGGCTTGTGGTGGCCACCGCGTGGCCCGCTTTCGGGGCCGACCTGACGGCGGAACAGCTAGCCGAGCGCATCGAAGCCACCAAGGGGCTCTCCGCGCAAGGGGTCATGGCCCATCCGTCTGCCGTCCGCAACGCTCGCCCGCTCAATACCTGCTTTGGCGGTTTCCACCACGGCAAGTTGGTGGTTGGCGAGGAACAGTTGCACGACGCCCGCCTGGACACCACCCTGACCGACTGCGTCGGCCAGGGCGGACGTGCCGGCTGGCTGCCGCGTTTCGCTCCGGACCGGCGGTTGAGGCTGACGTAGGACGCCGCGCCGCCCCACCTTTTTCGGGCCCCTTCCGGCGCGCCTCCTCCGCGTGTCACGAACCTGTCACTCCCCATTGCTATGTTGCCGCCGCGATTTGGGGGAGGGCTGACATTGGGTGCGGGCATTACGCCGCACTCTACTGGGGGCTGAACGAGGCAAAGATGATGAAGGTTCCAGAAGGTGTTTTGTTGGCCGCGGGGATGGCCCTTCTGGCAGGTTGTAGCGGCGGCGACGTAAACATCTCGGCGGACAACAACTCTTCGGTCACCGACAACTCGACGAGCACCACGACCTCCGGCGGCAGCAACAATCCGTGCGCCAGCTACACGGACGCGGACTCGGGCGCGGACGTCGAGGGTAGGTTCGATGGCCAGAATTGCGTCTACGATTCGAATTTCGTCGGCATCAACAACCCGCTGATGGTCGACCTGTCCATCCCGTTCATCTCCGGCGTCCACATCTTCGAGGACACCCTCGTCGTCGGCGAGGACACCGACGGCACGACGCCGCCTCCCGGCAAGGGCGCGGGCCCGAGCCTGACCATCGCGGCGGGCAACACCCTCGCCTGGGCGAACCCCGGGGACTACCTCCTCATCAACCGCGGCTCGCGGATTTTCGCGAACGGGTCGCGGACGGCACCCGTCACGTTCACCGGCTTCACGGATGCCGTCACCGGGACGGCGGGCGCCGAGGACGTGCAGCTCTGGGGTGGTGTCGTCATCAATGGCCGGGGCTTCACCAACAAGTGCAGCGACGATCAGCGGGCCAACAACGAATGCAATGTCTTGGCGGAGGGCAAGCCGTCCCACTACGGAGGGAGCGACAACGAGGACAGCTCCGGCGCCCTGCGCTACGTGGTCGTCAAGCACACCGGCTTCGAGGCCGCGCCGGGGGACGAACTGAACGGCGTGAGCTTCAACGCGGTCGGTTCCGACACGGTGGTCAGCCATCTACAGGCGTACAGCACCTTCGACGACGGCATCGAGTTCTTCGGCGGCGCGGTCGAGGTGGATCACTACGTCGCCCTCTATGTCCGCGACGACTCCATCGACTACGACCAGGGCTGGACCGGCGGCATCGACCATGCGCTCGTCATCCACCCCTCCGCGGACGGCAACCGCTGCATCGAGGGGGATAGCCTGAGTGCGACGGACGCGGGCATGCCCGTCACGAATGTCTACATAAACAACCTTACCTGTATTAGCTCCGGATCCGACGAGGTGCCCGCCGGCACGGGCACCCATGGTGACTCGGAAGGGATCGTGAACCGGGAGGGCGCCCGCACCCAGCTCCGCAATAGCATCATCTTCGACGGGTATGCCCGCACCGTCCTCTCGAGGGGCGGCAACGAATGCTTCGAGCTGGACGACGAAAATACGCGGGACGCCGCAGAGGCGGGAGAAGCGTCCGTCTCCGGCACGGTCATCGCGTGCGAGGAAGCGACGAGGGACAGCCTCGGCAACGACGATCCGATCAGCGAGTGGATCGCCAACGTCATCAAGTACCCCAACAACGTGGGCAACGTCATCGTCCTGGAGAGCGACAGCGCGAACCTGTCGCTGCTCGGCGGCGCGAAGCCGTTCCATACGGCGGGCGAACTGACGGGCCCGGACGGTGCCGCACTCGGCGTGACGCTCGTAGATACGGACGGCGACGGGAACACGGACGACGAGATGCTCGGTGCCGTGTCGCCGGGAGACGACTGGACGGCGAACTGGACGGTGGGTCTCGATTCTCTGTGGTTCGACTAACGTGACTACGTGCAGCCGTCAGATCCTGCCCGCCGCCGCGGCCTTGGCGACGCTCGTCGGGGCGGGGGCGCACGCGCAGGATGTCGGCGACGTCCAGCAGGAGCAGGAGTCGGCACCCGCCGTGGAGATGGCGGACCCCAACGCCATCGAAGAGGTGGTGGTACTCGGCCGCTTCAAGGCCGCCGCGACGGACATCGTCTCGGAACGGATCGAGAGCGACGTGCCCATAGACATGCTCGACGCCGAGGGTATTTCCCGCGTCGGCGACAGCGATGTCGCCCAGGCGCTGCGGCGCGTGCCGGGTCTGACGGTCGCACAAGGCAAGTTCGTCTACGTGCGCGGTCTCGGCGAGCGATACTCAAGCACGCTGCTGAACGGCGCGGCGGTCCCCTCGCCGGACCTCACCCGCAACGTCCTGCCGCTTGACATCTTTCCGACGGAAATCATCGATGCGCTCGCCGTACGGAAGAGTTTCTCTCCGGAGATGCCGGCGGCCTTCGGCGGGGGCAACGTGGACATCCGCACCAAGCAGGTGCCGGAGGACCGCGTCTTCAGCATCAAGATCAAGGCGGGCTGGAACACGGGCAGCAGCGACGACGGCCTGTCGTACCGCGGCGGCGGCGACGACCGCATGGGTGAGGACGATGGCACCCGCGCCCTTTCGAGCCAGCTCCGCGAAGCCATACAGACGTACCGAGGCAGCTTCTCCGAGGTCAACATCCTCAACACCCTGCGCCGAGCCGGCGGCTCGCCGACCCTGGCGGACGCCCAGGCCATCAACCGTCAGCTCGCGACCGCGCTGAATCGGGACATCGACATCGGCCCGGAAGACCTCTCGCCCGACGTGAAGGGCGAGGTGACGGGCGGCTATCGGTGGTTCCTGGGCGAGCACTGGGAGTTCGGCTTCCTCGCCCTCGGTTCGTACGCCAACAACTGGCGGAACCGCAACCGGATCAACCGCAACGTGGCGAATCCGGAGACCGACTTCTCGCGCACGCAGCGCACCGTCGAATCCGTGAACGTCACGGGCATCGGCAACCTCGGCCTGCGCTTCACGGACGACCACGAGATCGGCACGATGAGCATGCTGTTGCGCAACACCGAGGACGACGCGTCGTTCTCCCTGACTTGCCGGCAGGGCCAGTTCAACGACTGCGCGGACGACAACCCCACCCAGGGCCGCGTGGCGGACATTCGTTTCGAGCAACGCCAGCTGATCGTCAACCAGATACGTGGCGAACACACACTCGGAGACGACACCTTCGAGATCTTCCCGTTCCTGGAGCGGCTCCGCTTCATCCGCGACGCCACGGTGACGTGGTACTACTCCGAAGCAAAGGCCACCACGAACATTCCGAACGAGGTGCGCGTCGGCATGCTCGACGTGCTGGACGCCCCGTACGGCGATGTCGTAAGCACCAACGTCCGCTCGTCGGGCACCGCCGGAGACTTCCGCTTCTCGGACCTTGCGGACGACGTCGAGACCTGGGGTTCGGACGTCACCTTCCCCTTCCGCGTGGGTAGCTGGGACATCGAACTGTCCGCCGGCTACGACTACGCGCGCAAGGCCCGCTCCTACGAACAAATCTCCTTAGGGCTAGGCAGCACGGCGCCGGGCTTCAACGCGATCAGCGAGGGAACGCCGAGCGAGGTGTTCTCCGACGCCAACCTAACCAACCCAGAGAACGGATTCATTACGCTCCTCGGCGTCGGGGGCTTCGGCCTCGAGAGCTACTACGCGGCGCAGACCACCGAAGCGACGTACGGCAAGTTCGACATCCTGATCGACGAAACCTGGCGCATCTCCGGTGGTGCGCGCTGGGAGAACTTCATCCAGGTATCCGTGCCCGTGGACCTGTTGGAGTTCGGCGGCAACCGGATTCCCTTCTCGGCGGAGGAGATCGCCAACGCCACCATCAACGAGGACGACATCCATCCCTCCCTGGCCCTCACGTACATCCGGCCGGGCTTCTGGTCGGACGAGTTCCAGTTGCGCTTCAGTTGGGGGGAGACGGTGGCGCGGCCGGATCTCAGGGAGGTATCACAATCGACGTATATCGACCCGCTGACCGAAGCCCGGGTGCGGGGCAATCCCTACCTCGTGCCCTCGACACTAACCAACTTCGACTTCCGCGGCGAGTGGTTCTGGGACAACGGCGACAACTTCACGATTTCCGCCTTCTACAAGGATGTTGCGGACCCGATCGAAACGCTCCAGGGTGCGGCGACGGAAGACAACATCGTGTTTAACTTCGTCAACGCCGGCTCCGTCGAGATCTACGGTGCCGAGGTAGAGGGCCTGAAGAGCCTCGGCTTCCTGGGGGGCCGGGTGGGCGACTGGATCGATCAGTTCTACATCGCCGGCAACGTCACGTTGTCGGACTCCAAGCTCGACATCCGCGCCGGGGGCCTCGCCGGGAACATCACGAATACCTCGCGGCGGATGACGCAGCAGTCCGAGTGGGTTGTCAACGTACAGCTCGGCTTCGACTCCTTCGACGGCCAACATGGCGCGACGCTCGTCTACAACAGCTTCGGCGAGCGCATCTTCTTCGCCGGCATCGAGAGCTTCGACGATGCATACGAGCAGCCGTTCCATGCGCTCGACTTCGTCTATAGCTGGTTCGCCACGGAGAACCTCACACTGAAGGTGCGCGTTAAGAACCTGCTCGACCAGAGCGTGGAGATCGAGCAGGAGGGCGTAATGATCCTGGAGCAGGACGTGGGCACGACGGCCGTCGTCGATATCAAGTGGGAGTTGTAGGGGGTTCGGGGTCTGGCTGCCCGGAGCGATGCTTGGCCAGCCACCCTTCCGCATAGTCCACGATCGCCCGCACGCGCATCAGACGGCCCTCGCCCCAGCCGAGGCCCCCGCGCCTTTCTTGGCCGGTTTCGCGCGCGAAGTCCTCTCCGAGCGCGGCGAAGTCTCCATCGTCGGGGAGGACCTCCTCGAAGCGAACCCACCGTCGCTCGTCGTCCACGCACATCGGCGCGCCTTCCATGCCGGTGCGCTTGCCCGGAAAGTCCGCCCGGTATTCGCCGAGGTGAATCGCCGTGTTGTTGCCGTGGCCGACGCCGGCGAGCAGCACGTGGGCGCCGAGGTCGTGGAGCCGTGCCAGGGGCGAGCGCTCCCCGAACATGGACCCGAGGGGATGCTCACCCACGATGCGGTCCCGGGCGGGGCCGAGGGCGGCGAAGGAGACGTGGGGATGCGCGCTGCGCCGGACCCCGGGATGGGTGCGGAAGGATTCGGCGACCGCGCCCATGTTGCGCGTGGGCGTGCGGGCCGGGTCATAGGCGGGCATTTCCTCGCGGATCGTCTCCCACCAGGACTCGGGAACCGGCGGTGCCCGCCAGCCGGCGGGATCGGTGAGTTGCCCGCTATGCGTGGGCATCACCAGCGTCCCCCGCGATCCGATGGTGTCGAGGAGGGCATCGATCACCGCCTGCGGGCCGCCGGCCACCCAACCGAGCCTCGACATGGACGTGTGGACGATCACCGTCGCGCCTTCAGTCAGGCCAATCGCCCGGAAGTCCGCCCCGAGGCTTGCGCGCGTGACCGGCCTGCGTCCGGCCGCGTCAATGCCGGCCAGCAACTCCGTCTCGCTGGTCACTCCCGCAGCGACCGCCAGAGCGAGACCGTCATCGCCACGCCGATCACCAGCAATGGCAACGACACCACCAGGACCGCGGACTGAATCGCGCGCAGCCCGCCCACGATGAGCAGCGTGATCGGCAGCACCGCCAGGGCGAAGGCCCAGAACACGCGATTCGCCCGGTGTGGATTGCCCCCCGCCGGCATCTTCCGGGTGACCGACGCGGCGATGGCATAGGACGCGGAGTCGTAGGTGGTGGCGACGAAGATCAACGCCATCACGATGAAGGCGACCAGCGGCAGCGGCTGAAGGGGGAGCGCCGCGACGACTTGGGCAATCGCCGTGTCCGCGTGGCCCGCGCCCACGAGTTCCCGCACCGGCACGATGCCCTCCATGTCCATCCACATCGCGGCATTGCCGATGGTGACGTAGAACAGGGCGCAGCCGAGGGCGCCGAAGCCGACCATGCCGAGAATGAGCTGCTTGAGGGTCCGCCCCCGGGAAATGCGGGTGACGAAGAGCCCCATGTAGGGTCCATACGCGAGCCACCAGGCCCAGTAGAAGATGCTCCAGTCCTCGACGAAGCCGGTCTCGAGGATGGGATCGGTCCAGGTATTGAGCCGGATGAACTCCTGGAGCATCAGCCCGATGCTGTTCGTGCCGAGTTCGAGTTGGAACCCCGTCGGCCCCGCGAGCAGCACGAACAGGGCGAACCCGCCGGCGATGGCCACGTTGACGTCGGAGAAACGCCGGATGCCCCGGTCGAGGCCCCGATAGACACTGAAGGCGAAGAGCGCGACCGCGAGCAGCACGATCGCGACGTCGAGGGTGTGGGACTCGGCGATACCGAAGAGTTCCGACACGCTGGCCGCGATCATGGGGGTGCCGAGGCCGAGGGACGTGCCCGTGCCCCCGACCAGGGCGATGACGAACACGAAATCCACCGCGCGCCCGACCGGCCGCTGGCCCACGTCGTCGCCGAAGATGCCGACCAGCGAGGTCGAGAGACGCAGCGAGGCGACGCGGCGCTGGTAGTACGGATAGGCGATGGCCACGGTGGGCAGGCAATAGAGGCACCACGCCGATAGCCCCCAGTGGAAGATGCCGTAGGTCGCGGACCACTCCCGCGCTTCGGGCGAACCGGGCTCGTGGCCGAAGGGCGGTGCGTCGAGGTAGTAGGCCCACTCGATGACGGACCAGTAGATGAGCCCGGCGCCGATGCCGGCGCAGAACAGCATCGCCATCCAGGAGAGATTGCCGAAGTCGGGCGTGGCGTCCTCGCCCCCCAGGCGCCGCGCGCCGTACTTGCCGAAGGCGAGCACCCCCAAGACGATCGTGGCGGCGAGGGTGACCCACTGATAGAGCAACCCCATCTCGCCGGCGATCCAGTCGTAGAGGGCGGTGACCACCACGGAGGCCTGTTCGGGAAACAGCGCCATCGGCACGCAGGCGGCCACGATCAGGCCGACGCAGGCGCCGAACAGGACGCGGTCGATGCCGGATGCGGGACGGGTGGAGGGGAGGGTGCCGCGCTCGACGGCGGGACTCTGGGGTTGCGCCATGCGGTGCGCCGGTGGTGGCAATCGCGACAGTCTGTCCGATGCGGCGGGCAATCGCCAGCGCGGTTCGGCATCAAGGACGCTGTGCTGCCTCCACTCGGCTGGCGAACGTGTCTATCTCCCGCACCGTCCGCAAGCGCACGAAGCGGATGTGGGACCAGCGTGGATCCGTCATCCAGCCGAGCATGTCCCGACGCTTGCGGTGGTGGTGGAAGAGGATCCAGTATAGGAGGGAGTCGGCACCCCGCCACAGCGCGAATTGCGGCCAGAACCGCTCGATGTTCGTGCCCCACAACAGTTCGCGGCGGTGCCAGCGTCGCCACGACCGCCGGAAGAAGCGGGCGAGCAGTACGCGCAGGGGGAGGTCGAGCCAGATGATCGTCTCCAGCCGGGACCAGAACGCCCGTTGGGAATGGGCGGAATAGGAGCCCGCGACGATCCACGCGTCGCCCCGCGTGGCGTTCCGGATGCGCCGGTGCAGCTCGTCCGGATCCGTTTCGTTGAGTCCGACCCACCCGGGCAACCAGTTGAGCGCGTCCAGCTCCACGAAATCCGCCCCGAGGGCCTGCGCCAGCCGCTGGGCAAGGGTGCTCTTGCCGGAGTTGCTGTTGCCGATGACGTGTACGCGACGACCGATCCCGAACGGGTGGCCGCCGTCCGCGAACGCCTGGCCGTTGTTCGCGAACGGGTCGTTCGTGCAGTGTCCGATTGCATGTTGCGCCCTGCGGTGAGAAAACTGCCGCGGTCGCGTCCGACCGAGCGCCTGCCGGGGTGGCGCGCGAGCTTACTGCCGGACGAGGCGACGGTAAACGGCAGCCGACGGGATACGGGAGGGGGCGCGAAGCGCGGGGGAGGGGCGAATGACGCAATCACGCATCACGTTCATGAGCACGGTCCCGCCCTGGGAGTGCGACGCGGTCGATCACTTCACGGTCGGCTACTACTTCGAGAAGCTCGAGCACGCGACGGCCGCGGCGCTGGCGGCTTGCGGCTTGGACCCCACCGATCCGGACGCGCTACGGATGACGCGCTGCCAGGTCCGCTTCGACGCGGAGTTGCGCAAGGGGGATGTCTACCGCATCGAGACCGTGCCCCTTGGCCGGGACGTGCTCGGACACGTGCTGTTCAACGCCGAGACCGACGCCGTGTGCACGCGCTTCCACCAGTCGCTGTCGGCGCCGGTCCCGGACATGCCGATGCCCGCTGAAGAGCCCCGTTCCGTGGAGGTCGCGTGGGATTGGGCCGATGGTGGCGCGGCCATGGAGGGCGCGTCGGGCCCGGCCGGCGCGATTTGGCTCGACACGGGCAGGGACATGGTGACGGCGGCGGATCACGGCCTCCCGGGCCGCCTGAGCGCCCGCTCCTGCGTGCTGCGTTTCTCCGCCGCGGGCGAACACTTGCGCACCCGAGTCGGGATGACGCCGAGCTACGCCAGGGATCGGAGCGTCGGCTTCTCGACCGTGCGCTTCGATTTCCACCACGGAGGGGATGCCGATGTCGGCACGCCGCTGGCGACCCGCTCGTGCGTCACCCACGTTGGACGCACCTCGCTCGCCATTGAACATCGGTTGTCCCGGGTCGTGGACGGCGTGGAGGTGGCGCGCCTGACCCAGGTGGGCGTGCATCTCGACAAGGCCCGGCGGCGTCCCGCGCCGTGGCCGGAGGGGATTGTCGAAACGGCGCGGGAGTTGCTGCCGAAGGGGTAGAACGATGGGGCGCTACGGTTGACCGAGATCCCCGATGGGCGCGAGCAATTCCAGCGTGGTCACCAACTGCCGCACGCCGTGCGAACCAGTCTCGTTGAACACGTTCCCCTGTTCCGCCCAACGGTGCAGCGAATGGATGTCGAGCCGTGCGCACCGCGGCCGCACGTTCCACGTCACGCGGGCCGGGGAGCAGTTGCTCTGATCGTACGACGGCCCGGTCGTCGATCCACGGAACAGCACCGGCTCGCCAGTCGAAGACGGAATCGATTTCGCTTGGTGGCGGCCATCGACGACGTTGCCACCATACGCCATCGTGGCGAAGTCGAGGGCGTCCGGGTCGTTGACCACGAGGAACGCTTGAGCCTCCACGCGGAGAACGGGGTCGCCGCAGCCCTCCGGGACGCAAGCGCCAAGCCCTTCCCCCGGCGACGCGTCGCAGGAGGTGTGCACCCAGTGCACTTCTATCGTGTCGCCCGGTTCCACGCCCTGGTAGGCCCCGGGTGCCGGCGCAAGCTCAGCCTCGCCGAGGTCGGGCGTTTCGTTGCAAGCGAAGCCGCCGTCCTCGGTGTCGCCGACGAAGATGCCGAATCCGGGTCCCTTGTGTTCGGCGTGGGTGTGCGTGTGGATGTTGCAGAGGTTCATTTCGCTGGCCGGCGGGGCGAGCGGGAACGTTTCGGTGTTGAGCCCGGACGTGCTCGCGATATCGCGCGGCGTTTGCGGCCCCATGTCGATGCAAAGCTTCGCGCCGGTCGTGTCCCCGCCGCCGGGGGACGCCGTGGTGTCCGCTGCGGCCTGTATGCCGCAACCAATAGCTAACAGGACGAGGGCGAGAGCCGTGTGCTTCATGGGTAATGGACTCCGATGGTGCGTTGAATGGAGGGGAGATGATGCCGTGGCGTGGATGGTGGCCTACCCCGTGAACCGCGCCGGGTCGCCGATGGCGCCGGCATCGCGCAGGCCGGCGAGCCTTTCTTCCGATAGGCCGAGCTCCGCGGCAAGCAGTTCGTCGGTGTGCTCACCGAGCCGAGGCGGGTTGCGCAGGTCCACTTGGGACTCCGACAGGCGCGGCGCGAAGCCGAGCAGGGGTACCTCCCCGTGTACGGGAAGCTCCATGCGATGCACGAACCCCCGGGAGGTGAGGTGCCGGTCATGGTGCAGGTCACGGGTGTCCAAGGTCGCCGAACACGGGACCCCGGCGGCGGCGATCGTCTCCATGGCCTCGTACTTGGTGCGCTCGCCGCACCACCGCTCGATCTCGTCGTACAGGGCCTGCTCGTGCCGGACCCTCGCCTCCATGGTCTCGAAGCGCGGATCGAGGAGGAGATCCGGCCGCTCCATCGCGGCGCAGAGCCCGTCCCAATGGTCGGCGGTCACGGGCATGAGGTAGATGTAGTCGTTCGGCCCGAAGGGCTTGCACGGGTAGAGGTCCACGGGCGGCAGGCCGCCGGAGTTCCCGTTGCGCCCCGTCGCCTGGGTGCCCCACGCCGAGCCGATGAAGGCGCGGGTGCGGACGTAGTAGGTCATGGCCTCCTGCATCGACACCTCGATCTCCTGGCCGATGCTCGTGCGCTGCTTCTGCACGTACGCGGCGAGGATCGCCATGGCCGTCTGCACGCCGGTGCCCGCGTCGCCGGTGGTCGGCCCCGGCATCATCGGCGGACCGTCGGCCTCGCCGGTGATCGAGAAGGCGCCGGCCGCGGCCTGGGCCACCATGTCCATGGAGCGGAAGCCCGCGTAGGGGCCGTCGGTGCCGAAGCCCTTGATGCGGGCGTAGATGATGCCGGGATGGACCGCCTTCAGGTCCTCGTAGGTGATGCCGAGCTTCTCGACCACGCCGGGGCCGTAGTTCTCGACGAACACGTCGAACTTCGGCACGAGTTCCAGGAAGAGCGCGCGTCCCTCCTCCGTCCGCAGGTTCACCGCGATGCTGCGCTTGTTGGCGTTCCAGGCGCAGAAGTAGGCGGAGTAGTCCAGGTTCTCCGTCCGTCCAACGCCCCGGCCGGGGTCGCCGTACTCCGGCGCCTCCACCTTCACGACATCCGCCCCGAGCCACGCGAGCGCCTGGGTGCAGGACGTGCCCGCCTCGTATTGCGTCATGTCGAGAATGCGCATGCCATCCAAAGCGGCCATGGGGGACTCCGCCGTAAGTCGAGGGAGGTAGTGAACACCCGCCGCCGCATGGGATCAACACGGCCGCGACCCGCTGGGAGCGGTGAAGAGGCTCGGCCCCCGTGGGGATCGCGCCCCGCCTGCCCCGATGTGGTGAAATCGGCGGGCTGCCGTGGACGACGTGGTGGAGGACGCGGATGGCCGCGAAGGAACCGGTACCGATCAAGTTCCCGCCGGACGAGAAACTGGCGGCGCTCTTCGGGCGCGTCGTCGCGCTGGCGAGCCGTCTGCCGGGGGTGGTGGAGAGCAGGAGCTACGGCACGCCGTCGATCAAGGTCAAGCGCCGGCTGCTGGCCCGCCTACGTTCCGAAGCCGAGGATGGCCTCGCGATCCAGTGCGACTTCATGGAGCGCGAGATGCTCCTGCAGGCCGCGCCCGAGACGTTCTACATCACGGACCACTACGCCGACTATCCGATGGTGCTGGTCAACCTGGAGACCGTTCGCTGGGAGGCGATGCCCGGAATCCTCGAACACGGCTGGCGCCAGGTGGCCACGCCGGCCCTGCTGAAGGAGCTTTCGGCGCGATCGGTCGCGGAATAGGGGGCAACGCCCTGCCGGATCAAAAGCCCCGGGCCGCCCATGCGGACGCCGGACCATCGCGCTTCGTTCTACAATCGTTGCACATCAGGCCGCTGGGGAGCAGGGACCGACGTGCCGATCCATTACGTACTGATCGACTACGAGAACGTACAGCCGAAGAACTTGGCGGCGCTGAAGGACGATGCGAAGGGCCGCTCCTTCCGCGTCATCGTGTTCGTTGGGGCCAATCAGACCAAGATTCCGAAGGACCTCGTGTTCGAGATGCAGTCCTTCGGTAGCGGGGCGGACTACATCGAGATCTCGGGGAGCGGCAAGAACGCGCTCGATTTCCACATCGCCTACTACCTGGGCAAGCTCGCCGAGCCCGGCTCGGGCGACCACTTCCATCTCGTTTCCAGGGACACTGGGTTCGACCCGCTCATCAGGCACTTGCAGGCGAACGGCATCGAAGTGGAGCGGAGGAAGGGGCTGTTCGAGATTCCGTGGCTCGAGGTGGCCGAAACGGATTCGCTCGCCGAGCAGCTAGACAAGGTGGTCCAGAACTTCGACCTCCAGGGCAAGTCGCGCCCACGCAAGGTGCGCACGCTCAAGACGACCATCAACAATCTCTTCGGCAAGAGCCTCTCCGACGAGCAACTCGACACGCTGGTGGACGGTCTGAAGGAGCGCAAGTACATCGCCATCGAAGGGGAACGGATCAGGTACAAGCCGTGAAGATCACCCGGTTCTCCACCACCCCGCTCACCCTCGGCAAGAGCCTGCTCCGCGTCGAGACGGACGCCGGGGTCGAGGGCTGGGCGGAGGTGCCGGGCCGCAACAACCGCGTCTTCGACGGCTATCTGGAGGGCGTGATCGCACCCGTCCTCGTCGGGCAGGCCCCTCGCCTCATCGACCGGCACTGGGAGACGTTAGCGCTCGGGCGCGAGGAGCGCTTCTTCAAACTGCCCGGCTGGGTCGTCGGCGTCGTCGACGTGGCCCTTTGGGACCTCCTCGGCAAGGAAACGGGGCTCCCGGTACACACGCTCATGGGCGGGGCGCGCCGCACGACGATTCCGCTGTACTGGAGTACGGGGTCGGGCTGGCGCATGCAGCCGGAGGAGATGCTGGCGTTGGTCCGGGACGGTTGGGAGCGGGGATTTCGCGCCTTCAAGATCCGCATGGATTGGCGTGGTTGGCGGCAGGACATGGACCCGGAGAAGGACTTCCAGCTCTTCCGGCGCGCCCGCGAGTTCCTGTCCGGGGGCGAGTATCTCGGCTTCGACGCCAACAATGGCTACTCGGTGTCCACCGCCATCCAGCAGGGGCGGCGTTTCGAGGCCCTCGGCATCGACCACTTCGAGGAGCCGATCCCCCACTACGACCTGCCGGGGCTGAAGCAGGTCAGCGATGCGCTAGACGTGGCGGTATCGGCGGGGGAGCAGGACGCCTTCCGCTGGTGGTTCCAGAATCTGGTACTGCTGGGCGACCCGGACATCCTCCAGCCCGACATCCTGAACGCCGGCGGGCCGAGCGAGGTCAAGCGCATCTTCGAGATGGCGACGACCCTCGACAAGCCGGTCATGCCGCACAGCCCGCAGGCGGGCATCAACTCGATGGCGTCCCTGCACGTCTACGCGACCGTGCAGAACGCGACGCGGCCCCATGAGTTCTCGATCGAGTTCTCCGGGCCCCTCGACGACGTCGCGGACCTCTATGGCGAGGACGTGCTGCCGCGCAACGGCGCGATGACCCTGACGGACAAGCCGGGCTTCGGGATCGAACTCAACGAGACGGCGCTGGCGCGGCTGGCGGTGGGGTGACACGGATCCCTGCCGAGTCCTCCCTACGGAAACGGCATGTACCAGAGCAGGGCGCCCATCGAGACGAGGATGAAGACCATCGCGAGCGCCAGGATGCGCTGGGACGTCAGTCCGCGCCGTTCCTCGGACGCGCGTTTGCGATCGTCGGACATGGCTGCCGTGGTCCCCGCGTCACGCCGCGCCACGGGCCAGCGGGCCGCGTAGCAGCCGCCCGGACGCGGCGCCCGTGTGCGCGTTGTCGCGCAGCAGGACCTCGCCGTTCACCACCGTCGCCGCGATGCCGTTGGCGGTTTGCTTGAAGCGCTTGGCGCCGCCGGGCAGGTCGTGGACGACTACCGGCATCCGGGGCCCGATCCGGTCGGGGTCGAACACCGTCACGTCCCCGGCGAAGCCGACGCGGAGCAGGCCCCGGTCGTGGAGCCCCCAGTGCGTCGCCGGCTCGAGGGTCACCATCCGCACCGCTTCCTCCAGGGTCAGCGCCTGCTTCTCCCGCACCCAGTGGCTGAAGAGGTGCGTCTGTAGCGAGCTGTCCATGATCTGCGAGACGTGCGCGCCGGAGTCCGAGAACGTCACGACGGAGCGGGGATGCTTCATCATGGCGAGCACGTCGGCGTCGACCTCGTTGTTGATCGGGTGGCGGAAGAGGGTCTTGAGGTCGCCCTCCAACGCGATGTCGAGGAACGCCTGGGCGGGCGCGACGCCGCGTTCCGCCGCGACTTCCGCCAACGAGCGGTGTCGTTCCGTCATCGAGTCCATCACGAACAACCAATCCCAATCCGGCGGGGCCGCCGTGACGCCCCGCGCCGCGTGGCGCTCGCTCGGGCGGCTCGCGATGTCCACGAGCTTCGCCTGGAGCACCGGATCGGCCAGCTTCACGCGCTGCGCCTCGATGGGTAGCGCACGCACGTCGCGCCAGACGTTCCAGCCGTCGAAGGGGGTGTAGGACTCGAACGTGTAGAGGACGTTGAGCGAACGGGAGTGCACTTGCGCGAACATGCGTCCGCCCGCCGTTGCCGTCTCGTCGAGCAGGTCGAAGTAGCGCCGCCACAGGTCCGGCGCGTGCCGGGACGCGAACATGCCCCACGTGACGGGCACGCCGGTCTCGACGGAGAGGTCGCGCAGCCGCTCGTGGTAGTCGCGAATCCGGTCCGGGTCGGGACCGGTGCGCTCGCCGGCGATCTCGAACATGCCGGCGCCGGTCTCGCCCATCGCCCGCACGATGGCGCGCACCTCCTCCCAGCTCGCGACGCGGCTCGCGACCGGCTTGTGGTCCGAGGTCTGGTGGTTGGGGGAACGGGATGTCGTGAAGCCCATCGCGCCGGCCCGCACGGCTTGGCGCACGATGGCCGCCATGCGGGCGAGGTCGTCCTCGTTCGCGGGTTCCGTGAAGGCGCGCTCGCCCATCACGTACGTGCGCACGGCGGAGTGTCCGACGTAGCCCGCGTAGTTGATGCCCTTCGGCAGGGCGTCCAGCACGTCGAGGTACTCGGGATACGTCTCCCAGCGCCAGCGGATGCCCTCCAGCATGGACTCGCGGGCGATGTCCTCCGCCCGTTCGAGGTTGCGGAATACCAGGTCTGCTTCCTCCTCCCGGCACGGTGCCAGGGTGAAGCCGCAGTTGCCCATGACGACGCTCGTGACGCCGTGATAGCAGGAGCACGAGCCGATGGGATCCCAGAAGACTTGCGCGTCCATGTGGGTGTGCCCGTCCACGAAACCTGGCGTCACGACATGGCCCTCGGCGTCGATGGTGTCCTTCCGCCCGTTCTCGCGAATGCGCCCAATCGCCGCGATGCGGCCGCCCGCGATGCCGAGGTCGGCGCGGTAGGCCGGGGCGCCGGAGCCGTCCACGATGGAACCGTTCTTGATGACGAGGTCGTACGGCATGGAGCCTGCTCCGGTATTGCGGGAACCCACGCCACAGGCTATCACGGCGTGGTCGCGTTCCCTACGAGCCGCCCGTTGCCGACCAGGACCGGATGCCGTCGATGTCGATGCGGATCGCGGTGGATCCCGTGGGCGTCGCCTCGTACTGAGGGTACTTGCGCAGGAGCGTTGCGCGGATCGCCGGCTCTAGCGGGACGACCGTGGCGGTGCCGTCGGCGCGTAGCCAGCGCAGCCGCGACCAATCGTCTTGGTACTCGTCGATGAGCAGGCATACCGCCGGGTTGGCCTCGATGTTCTCGATGCGCCGCAGCTTGCGTCCGCTCTTCGGCTTGCCATCGATGGGGATGAACAGGGCGCCGCCTTGCTCGCAGAAGACGACGGGCACGAGGTGTGGCTGCCGGTCGCCCGCGGTCGCCAGCCGGGCCACGGCGGCGCGAGCGGCCCAGGCCGGAAGGAGTGGCGAGCCTGGAACCCCCTTGCCCGTCGTCATATCGAGCCCAGCTTGGGTTGCGGAAGTCCAGTTTGCCACGAGGAAGGGCAGACAAAGCAGGATTCTAGTCCGCCCGACCCATCCAGTTGGCACGTCGACCGGTCTCGGTCGGGGGCGTCGTCGTGCCGCATCCTCGGCACGCATCGTTGGGGTCCTTGACCCAAACGCGGTGTGTCGTAAGGACTCCGCAATTCGGGCATTCGAGGACGTCTCGTCCCCGCGTGAACGGGTAGATCAAGTTGATCCAGATCCACAGATAGCCGAGTCGACCGATGACCATGAGCATTGCCACCGAGCCGGCGGCTGGGCTCTCCAGGGTTACCGCGGCCAGGACCCACAGCACGGCCGCGGTCCAATACGCGCGCCACGCCATCTCGGCGCGGTTGCGCCGCAGAAAACGGAACCCATCAAACATGCCGTAGAGGGCAAGCGGCATGGCACTGAGCACCAAGCCATCGCCCGAATACCCGCCCGTCGCCACGCCGAGGACAAACAGGCCGCCCAACACGGGGTAAGCGACTCTCCGCCACGATCTGGACGGAGGCAAACCGAGCTCCTCCGGCGACCAGGCATGGACGCGCTCACCACTGACGATCAGCAGGAGACGGACGCCGCCGTCCTCGTCGCACTCCAGCCGAAAGGGAGGCTGCTCGTTGAGCTTTTGCACGAGCACGGCCTGCGCGTGCTCCGGCAGTTCCGGCAACGACATATCCAAGAGCTCGTCGCGGCTCTTCCCGGTGCCGATCAACTCCGTCAGGGCGTTCGAGGTTCCGAGCCTCGTCCGTACCGCCCCGACGACTCGGCTTGCACGGTCGGCCGGGGCGACTTGGTCGGGACCCGCGAGCTCCGGCAACGCCGTTGTGGGGCCGGAGGTTCCGCCGCCGGAACTCTCGATGCCTTGACGAACGATACTCCTGAGGCTCTCGCCGAGCAGCGCAATCACCTCGGCGTCGACGGTGTCCGTCACGGGTGCCCACGTGTGGAGGCGTCTATTGCCGAGCATCAACACCAGATGCACGTTGCCGTCGGCGTCGCACTCCAGCCGAAACGGCGGTTGCTGCCGGAGCAGCGATTCATAGTGCATGAGCGTTTCGTCCGCCTGGGCGACATCCTCGCCTTGCATGAGCAACTCCAACAAGCCGTCCCGGGTCAGGCCGTTGCCGATGGCTTCGGCAACGTCGGCGAAACTCGTCCTCTCCAGCGTCCTTCCCACGAGTCGCACCACGTCCGGATGGATGTCCTCATGTTCTGTCGTCACCCTTGCCGCCTCGGTTGCAAAGCTGTCATCCCGCATTACTCCGGCTTTGCCGACTGCGCGGTAGGCAAGTACCGCACCGCGTCAAATCGGCGTTACGCCCGCGCGTCCAAACGCGGGACTTCACTCATCACGATTCCGTGTGGACACATCATTGTAGGACGTTGGTAACCTCTCCCCATGCACCGCATGATCGTCGACTGCGACCCCGGCCATGACGACGCCATCGCGTTGATCCTGGCGCACCAACACGCCGAGGTGCTCGGCATCACCACCGTCGCCGGCAACGCCCCCCTCGAGGCCACGACCGCCAACGCCCTGATGATGACGGCGTTGCTCGACGTCGACACGCCGGTGCATTCCGGCGCCTCGGAGGCGCTCGCGGGACCGGCGCCCCATGCGCAGGCCGTGCATGGCAGTTCGGGACTCGGCGGCGTCACGCGGATTGAGCACGACCGGGCGGTGGCGAGCACGGACGCCGTCGGCTTTCTCCTCGATGCGCCGGGGCCCGACGACTGGATCGTGGCGCTTGGGCCGCTTACCAACTTGGCGCTCGCCATCGAGCGCGACCCGGGTTGGGTGCGCCGCATCGCGGGCATCTCGATCATGGGCGGCAGCGCGACGGTGGGCAACGTCACGCGGGTGGCCGAGTTCAACATCTGGGCGGACCCGGAAGCCGCGGCACGCGTGTTCGGGGCGGGGGCGGAGTTGACCATGTGCGGCCTCAACCTCACCCACCAGTTCCGCTCGACGGACGCGATCACCGAGCGTCTGCGGGGAGTGGACGATCCACGGGCCACCCTCGCGGCGCAGTCGTTCGACTATCTCCATGCGCGCATGGCGGAGTTCATCGGCAGCCGGGACGCCGCGTTGCACGATCCCTGCGCCGTGCTCGCGGTGACGCACCCGGACCTCATCGATACCGAGACCCGCGCCGTGGACGTGGAGACGGAGGGGGCATTGACCCGGGGCATGACGGTGGTGGATCAGCGGATCAGCCGCCGGCGCGATCCCGGCAACGTGCGCGTTGCGTACGGGATCGACGCGGATCGGGCTTGGGAACTGGTATTCGTCGCCCTGGGCGCGTCCTGAACGGCGACGGTCGCTCGCGGTGCGGTCCCGACCGCGATTCCCGGGCGGCGTTCGAGGCCGGGGGCGGCAGCGTCTCAGTCCCTTTGCAACGGCTGCCGCAACAGCGCAAGCAACGCCTCGGGATCGAGCCGGGCGGCGGCATCGGCCCCTTCGAGGAGGCGTTCGGCGAGGTCGCGCTTGCGGTGGTGCAGGTCGACGATCTGCTCCTCGATGGTGCCCTTCGCGATCAGGCGGTAGATGGTGACGGGGCGCGTCTGACCGATGCGGTGCGCCCGGTCCGAGGCCTGGTCCTCGACCGCGGGGTTCCACCACGGGTCCATGTGGATGACGTAGTCGGCGGCCGTCAAGTTGAGCCCCACGCCCCCAGCCTTGAGGGAAATCAGGAATGCGTCCCCGACGCCGGCCTGGAACGCGGCGATGCGTTCGGCGCGGGTCTTCGCCGGGGTGGCGCCGTCCAGATACTGGTAGGGGATGCCGGCCTCGCGCAGGTGCTCCTCGACGAGCTTGAGATGCTTCACGAACTGGGAGAAGACCAGCACCTTGTGACGATTGGCGAGCAGTTCGTCCAAGGTTGCCGCGAACGTGGCGAGCTTCGAGCTCGGCGGGGCGGAGGCGCCGGCATCGAGCACCAGCCGGGGGTTGCAGCAGGCGAGCCGCAACCGGGTGAGGTGCGCGAGGATGCGTATGCGCTGCTGGGCATCGCCGGTCCCCGCGTGGGTCTCCTCGAGTTCGGCGACGGCACGCTCCCGGATGGTCTCGTAGAGCGCGGCTTCCTCCACGGACATCTCCACATGCAGGGCGATCTCGGTGCGCTCCGGCAGGTCCTCGATCACCTCGCTCTTGAGGCGGCGCAGCACGAATGGGGCGATCACCCGCCGCAGGCGCCCCCGCGCGTCCTCGTCGCCGTCGCGTTCGATGGGCAGGCCGAAGTGACGGCGGAAACGCTCGGTGGAGCCGAGCAGCCCGGGATTCACGAAGGCGAACAGGGAGTGCAGGTCCATCAGGTTGTTCTGGATGGGCGTGCCCGTGGTGACGAGGCGGAAGTCGGCGCCGAGCCGCCGGGCGGCCCGGGCCCGCTTGGCGGTGGGGTTCTTGATCGCCTGGGCCTCGTCGAGCACGGCGCTGTGCCAGGGTACGTCCGCCAGCGCGTCGGCGTCGTTCTGTAGCAGGCCATAGGTGGTCAGATAGAGGTCGAATGGTGACGGGGCCTCCAGGAGCCGGGCCCGCGAACTCGCGCTGCCGACCAGCCGCTTGACGCGCAGCGTCGGAGCGAAGCGCCGGGCTTCGTCCGCCCAGTTCGCGACCACCGAGGTCGGCGCCACCACCAGGGCCGGTCCGTCCGGTGCCCGCTCGACGAGAATGGCGAGGGCCTGCACGGTCTTGCCGAGGCCCATGTCGTCCGCGAGGCACGCCCCGGCGCCCCAGCGGCTCAGCCGCGAGAGCCAGCGAAAGCCGTCCAACTGATACGGACGCAACTCGGCCTGCAGCGTACTCGGCAATTCGGGTTCGAAGGACTCCGCCGCCGCGAGGCGCGCGCGCCGCTCGCGCCACGCTTGGTCGGCGGTGAGCTCGGCGTCCTCCAGCAGGTCATCGAGCGCAAGAGCGCCCATCGGATGGAGGGTCATCGCCCCGCCACTTGCGGGTGCCGCGAGGCTTGCCAAGTCGTCCAGTTGGCGCCGGAACCCGTCCGTCAGGGCCAGGAACTCGCCCGGTTCGAGTTCGAGGAAGCGTGAGCCGGGATGGGCCTCCAGCAGGGCGAATAGGCGTTGCAGGTCGAGCAGGCGCTCCGCGTCCACCCGCAATTCGCCGGAGGCGCGCAACCACTCCGCCGCCGACTTGACGTTGAGCGCGAGCGACTTCGCGGATGCCCGGGCGACGATGCGCAGCGGCTCGCCACGCGGCCACTTGCACCGCGCCCCGGCACCCTGTAGCCGATCCAGGAACTCCAGGCAGTCGACGGGCTCCGGGAGCAGCAGCGGTTGCTGTTCGGTGGGCCGCGGCGCGAGTACCGGGCAACGTTCGATGAGATCGGCGACGGCCCCGCGCTCGGCGTCGAGGTCGCGGCGGGCGCGGACGCTCTCGCCGTCCCGGACCGCGAACACCGTCACGCCCCCCGCGCCGGGCTCGAAGCAGATGCCGGAGTCCGCCACGGGTTCCACCGCGAGCGCGGCCTTCAAGCCGGCGTCGAACGGTTCCAGCCGGACCCAGGGTTCCGGGTCGGCCTCGACCAGGGACGTGCCCGGCGCGTCATCGTCCACGCCGCCGTGTACCCGGACCTCGGATACGAGGGCGGAGACCGCCTCCATCAGGCGGGGCCGGGCGGTACGGGGGAGCTTGATCCCTTCGGGTGGGACAATCTCGAGCAAGCGCTGACGGCCCGGCGTGAAGTGCGTCACCTCGCAGCGCCGGCCGCTGAGGTGGCAGGCATAGTCGGTGTCGGCGTCGACCTCCGGAGGGTGCGGTTCGATCGTCGCCGTCACCCACTCCGCGTCTTCGTCGATGCGCAGTTCCACCTCCCTGCGGACAACGTCCACCGTTTCGCCGTCGGCGTTGAAGACGTGGGGGTGGCCCGCGAGGGCATAGAGACCCTCCGCGCCGAGCGCATACCGGTCATCGCCGTACCAACCGTGGGACACGGTGATCGCCGCCGCCGCGGCACGGTCCTCGTCGCGGAGAAAATCGAACGTGTGGCCCTCGTGGGCGAGGCGCTTCAGGGACACTTTCCTGCCCTTGCCCCAGGTGCCGCTCTTGTTCCGGCGTTGTTCCCGCGCCATGAGCTCCACGTGCGCGAACCCCTCCTGAATTTCCCAGGCGAGCCTCCGCTCCGGGCCTTCGGCACGTTGGCGGCTCGCTTGACCGGCGGTGTCGTAAGCGTACTGCTCGAGGGCGCGCAGGGACCGCTCCCACTCCGGGGCCGGTGCCGCGAGGGTGGTAAGCGACGTCGTGCCGAGCTCGGCATGGTCGTCCACCGCGAGGGTGTCCCCGGGCATCGTGGGCACACCGGCCCGCAGCAGGAGCGCCGCGCACTCCGCCGCCACCCAGTGGTAGCCGTACTCCGTTGCGCCCGCGCCGTAGGTCGCCACCAACTCGCGCCAGGCGTAGTCTCGTAGCATCTCGTGGCCGCGCCAACCGAACGCCAGCCCTTCGTAGAGGAGATCGAGGCAGGGGAATCCCACCCTGGCGGGGAAGATGCGTTGGTCGCGCTTGGCGGCCAGGGCGTTGGTGACCAGGGCGAGCTCGGCGTCGCGCTCGACGTGCCGGCGGTCGGCGGCCTTCAGCAATTCCTGAAGCAGGGCGATCGATTCCGGGGTGTCCGTGCGCACCAGGGACAGCAGCGCCATGGCGAACGCCCGGGAGTCCGGAAACACGATGCGCCTGCGCGTGCCGCGTTTCTCGGCCGCGATGGCGGCGTCGATATGCGCCTTGGCGTCGGCGTCGTCCCCGCGGAGCACGGCGATCAGCGCCCGCGTGGCGGCCAGTCCCGTTGCCGCCGCGCGGGAGTCGCGGTCCGCTTCCGGCAGGCCGGCGAAGACCTCTTCGGCGGCGTCGAACCGCCCTTGGAGGATGTGCAGGAAGGCGATGTCCGCGGCATGGCTCGACAGTTCGCCGGAGAGACGCCGGCACGCTTCGATGACGGGTTCCGCCGGCACGCAGGCATGGATGACGTAGTCGAGGCAGTCCGTCAACGCGGGTTCTAGGTATCGTGGCGGCAGTTGCGCCAGGAGATCGGCGGCGAGCGGGTTTGCCAGGAACCACCAACTCCCTGCGGCGGGGCATTCGCCGCCCGTGAGTTCGTCGAGCGCGACGAAGTCCCCGAGGACGACATGGGTGCGGAACAGCATCGCTTGGTCCGAGCCGTCCCAGGGACTCGACGGACCGGTCTGGAAGAACGCGCTCACGATCCCGGCGAGGGCAGACGCCTGATGCGCCGCCCGCGTGAGGAACAGCTCCCAATCCGGTTGCGCACGAACGCCATCGTGCCGGCGGTTGACGATGCCGGCGGCCTCAAGCTCCTGGATGGCCGTGCGGATCTGTTTGTCTTGCAGCCGGTAGCCGGCCACGGTGACGTTGGCCGCGGAAAGCACCTTGCGCAGGCGGACAACACCCAATGCACAGGGCGCCAACGCCCCGATGGCTTGGGCGACGGCCCGGGTGGGCGGGGGTAGGGCGCCGTATGGGGTGGCAGCAGGGCTCGGGGCGGGGGTTGGGGCGGAATCTGCCACGGGGAGAGGATGCCAAGTGGCGTGGTCGCGGGTCAACGGTTGTCGGCGGTGGTTGGGTGAAGGTGGGTGGGTTGCTTGGGCCGAGAATTGCGTGCTTGGCGTGGGTGGGGTCGGGTATTGGAGGTACCGCTCGAAAGGGAAGACGCCCCAGGATCGGCTTTCCTAGCTTGAGATGAGGGCGGCAGCTACTCCGGGGCAAGCCTCTCCGGTGGCGGCAACGCGAGTCTCTCGCGAGTGTTCTGCCAACATCTCCCCGACCGCGCGCAATGTGGCGATTAGCGGTGGCACCGCGTCACTCACGCGGACCGTCCATGCCGAAGCTGGTTCCGGCGACGGCGATTTTGTCCTTCACCGCCGCGAGGAACGACATGTGCGATTCACGGTCCGGCCAGTGGTTCCGCGCGATCGCCACGCCGTCGATCCCCATGTAGCGCTCGATCATGTCCGTCCGCTCGAGCGCGACGGCCAAGCTGCCCGCGGGGCGCTCCGTAGCTGCGCGTGCGGCCGTATTGGCCTCGCCCAGCCGTGCGAAGTACTCGCGGTCGGCGTCGGAAACCATGCCGAAAAGGGCTGCCTTGTCCACGGGAGGCTCAACTCGAGCGGGGCATGGGTGTGCATCCTACGCCGGTCCGGTGGCGGGCACTACGACCCCGGTTCCGAACCGAGGCTTCCCTGTGGAGCAAGCCGGCGAAGCGTGGACCGTGGCCGCACGCTCGCGTAGGCTCCCGCATCCTTTCCGTAGCGGTTGCCAAAGGAGTTCCCGATGGCCAAGGCGTTCGACGGGGTGCGCGTCGTCGATCTCTCGGACCGGCTGTCCGGCGCTTGGGCCGCGCGGCTGTTCGGTGACTACGGTGCCGATGTCGTGCTCGTGGAGCCGCCGGAAGGCCACGCGCTGCGCCACGAGCCGCCGTTTCTGCACGGCGAGCCCGGCTTGGAGCGTTCGATCCTGCACGCGTACGCGAATTGGAACAAGCGTTCCGTCGCCGTCCGCAACGCCGAAGAGACGGCCGCCCTTGCCGCGGACGCGGACGTGCTCGTCACCACGGCGGCCCCGCCTTGGCCGGAGGCCATCGAGGCGGCCGTCGCGGCGCTGCGGCGGGACGCGGTCCACTTGTCGATCACGCCGCACGGGCTCGAGGGACCCTTAGCATCGGTCCCCGGCGACAACCTGACTGGGTGCGCCCGAGTCGGCTGGAGCATCATCAACCGGCTCGCCGACGAACCGCCGCTACAGTTGCCGGTGCGCCAGGCTGGGTACATCGCGGGCGTTGCAGGGCACGTCGGCGCGGTCGCCGCCCTCCTGCGACGGCTACGCACGGGGGCGGGCGAGCGCGTGGACGTGAGCGAATTCGAGGCGCTCGCCCTGACCAACGCGCCCTGGGCGATCCTCGGCATCTTCATCGGCGGCGACCGCTTGGCCCACGGCCCGGGCGGTGCCCGCAAACGCGGCGAGCCGTCCCCACTGTGGCAGGCGGCGAACGGTTCGATCAACTTCGGCTTTGGCGATTGGCCCCGCTGGCCGGAGGCGATGGAGCTGCTGGGCCTTGATGAATTGGCGCACGATCCGGTCTACGAGCCGGTCCACGGCCGCAACACCCGGGATCCGTTGCCGGTGCGTCACGCGCTGGCCCGTGCCGCGGCGACCCGGGACAAGTGGGAACTCTTCGACGGCTTGTCGCGCTTGCGTTGCCTGGCGGGCGTGGTGCAGGACGCGTCCGAGCTGGTCGAGAGCGAGCAACTGCACGCCAGGGGCTTCATCGTTCCGGGGCGCGTGAGTGAAGAGTCTGCCCGTGCGGCGGGTCCCTCCGCGCAGCTATCCGAGACCCCCTGGAGACTGGAACGGCCGGCGCCGCGCTTGGATGAGCATGGCGCGGAGTTGCGGCCGGGCCGCGGCACGAGCGCCAAGGTTCCGGACACCTCCCCGTCGGCGGGATCGGACCTCCCCCTGGACGGCGTGCGCGTGCTCGCGTTCACCCAGGCGTGGGCGGGCACCTTCGGCACGGAACTCCTCGCCCGCCTCGGTGCCGACGTCGTGCAGATCGAATCGCGCAAGCGTCCCGATGTGTGGCGGGGTGCCGGTGCGCCCGTGCCGCCGGCCGTGCGCCGGGACGACATCGACCAGAGCCCGCTCAACACCAACGGCATGTACAACTCCGTCAACATGAACAAGCGCGCGATCACGTTGGACATGACGCACGCGCGCGGCAAGGAGCTCTTCTGGCGGCTGGTGCCGCGCTTCGACGTGGTCTCGGACAACTTCAGTCCCCACGTGATGCCGAATTGGGGCGTCACCCTCGACACCCTGCGCGCCGTCAAGCCGGACATCGTGTTCGCCTCGGTCTCCGGCTTCGGCACCCGGGGACCGTTTGCGGAGTATCCGGCCAACGGCTTCACGACGGAGCCGATGTCCGGTTTCTCGTCGATTCATGGCTACGAAGGGGACGGGGCGGCGAACACCGGCGGGCTGATCCCGGACCCCATCTCGGGCTACTACTTCGCCGCAGCCATCCTCGCGGCGCTCCATCACCGGGCACGCACGGGCATTGGCCAACGGGTGGACGCGGCGATGATGGAGGCGGTGGCGGTGCAGGTGGGCGACGCGATCATGGAGTTCGACGCGAACGGCACGGTGCGGCGGCCGACGGGCAACCGGCATCCTCGCCATGCGCCCCATGGCGTGTATCGCGCTGGAGACGGAGAGTGGATCGCCCTGGCCGTTCAGAACGATGCGACCTGGGTCGCCGTCGCCGAACACTTGGCCATCGATGATTCCCGCTTCGGCCGGGAAGCGGACCGCAAGGCGCACGAGGCCGAGATCGATGCGCTCGTCGCTGCATGGTGCGCGAACCGGGATGTGGACCAACTGGTCGCGGCGTTCACCGGCATGGGCGCGGCGGCGGCACGCGTTGAGCCCTTCCAGGAGGTCTACGCCGATCCGTGTCCGCAGTTTCGGCAACGCGGGTTCATGACGCCGGTGACGCATCCAGAGACGGGCACGCACTACCTGCCGTCCGCGCCGTGGCTGTTCGCCAACGCCGAGACGCCACCCCTGACGTACTCGCCGTGCTTTGGCGAGCACAGCGCGGAGGTGCTCAGGGAGGAACTCGGGATCGATCCCGAGGAATACGAGGAACTCGTGGGGCTAGGCGTAACGGGGACGAGCCCCGTGCGTTGAAGCCGGACCGTTACTTCTTCGCCGAGAGCTGCCTCTGCAACTTGCGCACCGTCTTGCCAAGCTCCGAGAGTTCGGCCTTGAGCGCATCGACATCCGCCTCGTCGCTCTTCTCCTCGCCGAAGTGCTCCTTCCGTGTCTTCAGCACGACCGCCTCGCGATCGAAGTTGGAATTGAAGATGGCGACGGCCTCGAAGTTCTCCTTGCCGGGGTTGCACATGGCATGGAACTGGCCGGCGGGCACGACGGCGACGGAACCCGGACAGAGGTCGTAGGTCTCGTTCTCGATCTGAATCCGGCCCTCGCCCTTCTGCACGATCACGATTTCCTCGACGATGGTGTGGCTGTGGCCGGCGTCCTCTTGGCCGGGCGCCATGCAGATGGGCGCGACGCCGAGTTCCTTGAGGGTGGCCGACTGGACGGCGCGTGCGCCGGCGAAGTCGTTGGAGGTCAGTACGGTGCCCATGGTGGTCACTCCGCTGGGGTGCGTGGGCGCGCAAATCTATCACGCGCGGGCGCTTCGTGGGCAGATGCCTTGGTCGCTGCCTCGCGGGCGGGCCATCCTATTCGAGCGCTTGGTAGATGAGCGCGCGCACCTTGGCGAAGTCGTCCAGTCCGGGCGCGGGAAGCACCTGCGTCATGTAGACGACGGTGAGCTTCTCGGCTGGATCGACCCAGTACCGGGTGTGATAGGCCCCGCCCCAGGAGTACTCGCCCACGGAGCCCGGTTGGCCCGATGCGCCGACATCCATCACGACGGCGAAGCCCAACCCAAAGCCCGTGCCGGGCTGGAGTGCGGCGATCTCGGGACCGAGGTGGTTGGCGGTCATGAGTTCTACGGACTTGCGCCTGAGGATGGGTCCACCGCGGCGCAGGGCCTCAAGGAAGCGCGTGTAGTCGTCGGTCGTGGAGAGTAGCCCGGCGCCGCCGGAGAGAGTGGCGCGGGGGCCGTTCACGTAATGGCCTTGGCCGTGGAAGGGGGTGTCGCCGCCAGCGCGCACGAGATCGCCCCCTTCGGTGCGCGAGTACACGACGGCGAGCCGATCCGCTTTTGCCGGCGGCAGATAGAACGACGTGTCGCCCATCCCGAGCGGCGCGAAGAGTTCCGTCGCCAGAAAGCGGTCGAGGGGTTGCCCGCTCGCGGCTTCGACCAGCGCCCCGAGAATGTCGGTGTTGTAGCCGTAGACGAAACGCTCGCCGGGCTGGGCGTCCATCGCCATGCCCCCGATGCGGCGCACGGTTTCCCGGATGGGTTCGTCACGATGGCCGAAGTACCAATGCTGTAGCCCGGCCGCTTGCCACTGCTCGGCGGCGGGGCCGTAGCCGTAGCCGATGCCGGCGGTGTGCGTGAGCAAGTCTCGGATCGTGATCGGACGTTCGGCTTCCACCACCTCGTAACCGCCGTCCTCGCCGGCCACGGCGACGGCGGTCTGCGCGTACTCGGGCAGGAAATCCCCCACGGGCTGCCCGATGACCAACGCCCCGCGCTCCTGGAGCATCAGGACGGCGGCGCTGACGACGGCCTTGGACATGGAGGCGATCCGGAAGATCGTATCGGGCTGCATGGGGGCGGCGGCTTCCACGTCGCGGAAGCCTGCGGTGCGGTGGTAGACGGTCTCGCCGTCGTGGGTGAGTTGGAGAACGGCGCCGGGCAAGCGCCCCTGCTCGACGTATGCGTCCAAGAAGGTGTCGAGCCGCGTCAGCCGTTCGGCGGAAAAGCCGGCAAAGGCCGGTGCGGCGGTCCATGCCGCGACGATTAGGACTAGGGGCAGCAGCAGGGTGGGAAGGCGTTGCATGGTTCGGCTCCGGGCAGGGGTGCGCCATGTAACCGCGCCTTGGCGCGGAATGCCAAGCGTTGGCGTTGCTGAGGCGGGCTTGCGCAACGTGTTGCCACTTGTCGTTTGGGGGTGGATCATCGCTAAGATGGCCGATGTCCCAACCCTCACCCGCGACCAACGCCGCAGCGTCGCGTACAACCACGCGCTGGTTCGCGTTTTGCGCAGAGAGCCGGAGTGGGTGCTCGCCATCGCACACCGGAACCTGCGGCGGCTGAAGGAACTACACCCCTACGCAGACCCGATCCTGACCGTTTGGGAACGGGCGCTTTCCCTACCGCTCGACGCATTGATCGAGCGGATGCTCGCTACGGACGAGGAGGCCTGTGAGATGCGCCACGCGTCGCCGTTCGCGGGCGTGCTCGATGCGGCGACGAGGACATGCGTGATCCGCGAATTCCAGAAGAGCGAAGGGATGCCGTGAACCGACAACAATTCGAGCACATTGTCCGGGCGGCGGGCGCCGTGCTCGGGACCAACGACGTGTTGGTCATTGGGAGTCAGGCAGTCCACGGTTCCCTCCGGTCGCTCTTCCCGGAGGCGCTGCGATCCTTGGAGGTAGACGTTGCGTCTTTCGACGACACGGGACCGGGCGCGGACCTCATCGACGGCACCATCGGCGAACTCTCAATGTTCCATTCAACCTTCGGGTACTACGCCCAAGGTGCGACGGCAACGACGGCGGTGCTCCCGCCGGGCTGGAGGGAGCGGCTTGTAGTCTACGAGAGCCTCGGGACGAGTGGGGTCCGTGCGCACTGCTTGGAGGTTCACGACCTTTGGATCTCCAAGGCCATCGCCGGACGGGAGAAAGATCGGGAGTTTTGCCGGACGCTTCAGGAGTTTCGGCTGGTCGAGCCCGAAGTGCTGGCGAGGCGATTGGAGACGGTCGACGGCTTGGATGGAGCGGTTCGTGCGCGCGTCGAGGCGATCATTCGTTGGCGGCCGGCGCAAGGTGACCGGACCTAAGATAAGGGGGCAACGCCGCCGTGACGACTGTTGCCCCGCCCAGTCCATGCGTCACCCGAGGTGCCGCCGCCGATGGCCACGGGACGCCAGGGCGTATTTGCGGCGAATCAGACCACGGCGACACGGGCGGTGTCATTCACCAATCGTGGGCCACGGCGGATCGCGTGGCCGTTCGTGTGCGTGTTCGACGCGGACCTGCGTGATCCGTGAGTTCCAAGCGCCCGAGCGCCGCCGACTCACGGGCCCAGCGCGCCGATGGGCACCACCGTGACGCCGTCCGTCCGCTCGTAGCCATACCCGGTGGCCGTGACGACCAGTAGCTTCACGGGTTCTACCATTCGGGTCACGTCCACGCGGTCCTTCAGTTTGAGCAAACTCGCAGCCGCAGCCTCCACCAAGGCGTCTCCACCGAGTTTGACCTCCACCGGGATCCACTGGCCGGCGGCCGTCTCGACGACCGCGTCGACCTCGAGGCCGGTGTTGTCTCGGTAGTGGCGAACGTCGGCGTCTTGGGTGGCCGCATAGATGCGCAGGTCGCGCACGACGAGCGACTCGAACAGCAAGCCGAGGAAGCTGAGGTCGCTCATCACGCGGTTCGGGCCCGTTCGTAAAGCGGCAACCGCTACGGATGGGTCGCAGAAGTGGCGCTTGGGTGCCTTGCGGAGCCTGGAGCGCGAGCGCAGATGGGGGGAGAAGGCGGGTTGGTTCTCAACGACGAAGAGCCGTTCGAGCGCGTCCAGATAGGTCGCGACAGTGCGATCTTGGACGGCCCGATCCGCATCGGAGACATCCCGAGCCAGGGTGGCGACGTTGACGTCCGTGGCGACGTTGCGCGCAAGGGACTGCATTAGCCGCAATACGCGGTTGGGATCGTGATGCACGCCCGAGGCACGCTCGATGTCCGTCCGACGCACTTCGTCGACGTAGTTGCGGACGTAGCGTATGGCGTGGTCGGAGCGAGCGCGTAGGGTAGCCGGCCATCCCCCGCGACAGATCGCCTCGACGATATCGGAGAGGGTGAGGCCGGGTGAGCACGGCGATCCGCTGATTGGCAAGCAGATCCGCGAGTGACGCTTCCCGGGACGACTGTCCCTGCTCGTACAAGGACATCGTGCGCAGACGCATGCGCGCGATTCGCCCGGCGCCCGTATGCCGCACGAGGTCATCCGTCGGGACCGCCGAAAAGCACCTTTTGCAACATTTAGATGGCACCTTTTGCAACGTCCTTAGAGCATGTTGTGCAACGTTGAAGGTGGTGGCGACGCACTGGTACACGGCCTACTGATCGACCAAATGACACTTGGCCAAGCGTACGTCCGGCCCCGTTTCCCCCCCGCCGGGCACCACGCGCGCCGTCGCCTCCGCCGTCTCGACAGCCCCCGGCGCCACCGACCGGCACACCTCCATCACGTGCGGACACCGCGGGTGAAACCGGCATCCGGACGGGGGATCGAGGGCCGTCGCGATCTCCCCGGTGACGTGTCCGCTCGCGCGGGGATGGCCGGGGTCGGGCCGCGGCACCGCCGCCAGCAACGCCTGGGTATAGGGGTGCCGGGGCTCGGCGAACACCGCGGCACTCGGGCCGCTCTCCACGATCTCGCCGAGATACATGACGCCGAGCTGGTCGCTGGTGTGCTCGACCAGGGCGAGGTCGTGGGCGATGAGCAGATAGGCGAGGGACAACTCGGTCTGCAAATCCTGTAGCAGGTTGAGGATTTGCGCCCGGATGGAGACGTCGAGGGCGGACACCGGTTCGTCGAGCACGATTAGGTCCGGCTTCGGGACCAGTGCTCGCGCGATGGCGATCCGTTGCCGCTGGCCGCCGGAGAACTCGTGGGGATAGAGCCGGGCCGCGTTGTCCGGCAGCCCGACCAGCTCGAGCACTTCGGCGATGCGTTCCCGCACGGCGCGACCGCGCTCGCCCCTCGCGGTGAGGGGCTCGGAGAGGATCGTGCCGACGCGGAGCCGGGGGTTGAGCGAACTGTACGGGTCTTGAAACACCGCTTGGACCCGCGCGCGGAAGCGGCGGCGTCCGACGCGGTCGAGGCGGGCCACGTCTACACCGTCGAAGACGACGCGGCCCCCGTGCAGCTGCTCGAGACCCAGGACGAGCTTGGCCAGCGTGCTCTTGCCGCAGCCGGACTCTCCCACGAGGGCGTAGGTCTGTCCGGCGTCCAACGTCAGGTCCACGCCATCCACGGCCTTCAACACGCGCCCGCCGCCCATCGCGAAGTGGCAACGCACGTCCTCCAGCGCTAGGAGGGTCAAGCCGCCTCCTCGTGCAGCCAGCAACGGACTACATGCCCGGCGTCGAGCCGCGTCTCCGGCGGCGCAGCCTCGCGGCAGCGGTCCGTCGCGTGTGGGCAACGCGGATGGAACGCGCATCCGCTGGGTAGCTGCAACGCGTCCGGGGGTGCCCCGCCAATGGCCGTCAATCGCCCCCGCCGCCGGCCGAGGCGCGGCAGGGAGTCGAGCAAGCCCTGCGTGTAGGGATGCGCCGGCTTGGAGTAGAGCGTGCGCGCATCCGCCGTCTCGACGATGCGCCCGGCGTACATCACCGCGATGCGGTGGCACAGGCTCGCGGCAACGCCGAGATCGTGGGTGATGAACAGCAGCGCAGCGCCAGTTTCCTCCTGCAAGGCTTCCAGCAGATCCATGAACTGGACTTGGATGGTCACATCGAGGGCGCTGGTGGGTTCGTCGGCGATCAACAGCCGTGGCTGGCAGGCAATCGCCATGGCGGCGACCACGCGCTGGCGCATGCCGCCGCTGAACTGGTGTGGATAGTCGCGGGATCGTTCCAGGGCGGAGGGCACGCGCACGCGCTCGAGCTCGTGGATGGCGAGATCGACGGCCGCGCGGTCCCGGGCAAGGCCGTGCGCCCGCAGCGGTGCCGCGACCTGTTCGCCCACGGAGAACACGGGGTTGAGCGAGGTCATGGGATCCTGGGAGATCATCGCGATGCGCCGCCCGCGGACCTCGGTGGCCAGCACCTCCTCGTCGAGCCCCACCAGTTCCCGGCCGTCGAGGCGGATCGACCCGGCGACGATGCGCCCCGCCGGCTTCGGCGGCAGGCCGAGGAGGGAGAGGCCGGTCATGGTCTTGCCGCTGCCGGATTCGCCGATGAGGCCGAGCGTCTCTCCACCATCGAGGGTGAAGGACACGCCGTCCACCGCCTTGACGACGCCGCGCCGCAGGAAGAGGTGCGTCTTGAGGTTCTCGACGGCGAGGAGCGGGGCTTTCATACCTGCCGCCGCATCGGATCGAAGGTGTCGCGCAGCCAGTCGCCGAGCAGGTTCGACGCGAGACACGCCGCCATGATGGCGATGCCGGGAACCGTGATCAGCCACCACGCGACTTCGATGAAGTTGCGCCCGTCCGCCAGCATGCCGCCCCAGGACACCTGCGGCGGCTGGATGCCGAGCCCAAGGAAGCTGAGCCCCGCCTCGAACACGATCACGCTGCCGAATTGCAGCGTGGCGAGCACGAGCATGATGTTCAGGATGTTCGGCGTCAGGTGGCGCCAGAAGATCGTCGGCGTCGACACCCCGGCCACCTTCGCCAGCGCGATGTAGTCCCGCTCCCGCAGGCTCAATACGTCGCCGCGCACGATGCGGGCGTACCAGGTCCAGTAGGTGAGGACGATGACGAGCACCACCATGCCCTCGCCGGGCGGCAGCACCGCCGCGAAGAGCATCGCCAGGGGCAGTGCGGGCACGGACATCTGGATGTCGATGAGCCTGGAGATGACGGCATCGACGATACCGCCGAAGTAGCCGGCGGCCATGCCGAGCAACGCGCCGATGAACCCCGAGAGGAGGATCGCGTAGGCGGCGATGGTCACCGAGATGCGGGCGCCGGCGATGATGCGGCTCAGGATGTCGCGCCCGAGGTTGTCCGTGCCGAGCAGGAAGCGCGTGCTGCCACCCTCCTGCCAGACCGGGGGCTGCATCGCGTCCCGCAGCGAGATGGCGTCCGGCGCGTGGGGCGTGAGGAAGGGGCCACCCACGGCGCACACCAGCACGAGGAGGAGGATCGACGCCGCCGTCCACGGGAAACCGCGTCCGACCACGCGGCGCACGGCGCGCCCGACGCCGAAGCCCGGCAGCGGCGAGGGTGCGACCTCACCCATGGCGGATTCTCGGATCGATCAGCCCGTAGGTGAGATCGACGATCAGGTTGACGACCACGAAGACGACCGCAGCGAGGATCACGCCGGCCTGCACGACCGGGAAGTCCCGCGCGAAGACCGCCTCGACCACGGCGCGGCCGACCCCCGGCCAGGCGAACACCACCTCGATGACGAACGCCCCGCCCAGCATGTTCGCGAAATAGACGCCGATGAGCGTGATCAACGGCACGGCGGCGTTGCGCAGCGCGAAGCGCCAGATGATCGCCCGTTCGGGGAGGCCGATGGCGCGCTCCATCCGCACGTAGTCGCTCTGCATGATGTCGAGCATGGCCGAGCGCAGCGTGCGGGTCATCGCGGCCACCGGGTACCAGCCGAGGGCGATCGCGGGGAGGATGAGATGACCGATCGTGCCGCGTCCGTAGGCCGGCAGCCACTGTAGCTGGACGGCGACGAAGACGATGAGCAGCAGCCCGACCCAGAAGTTCGGCATCGCCTGGCCGAGCATCGCGAACAGCTTCGCGGCGTTGTCGATCCAGCCGCCCCGGTGCACCGCCGAGAGCACGCCGAGGGGCACGGCGAGGACGAGGGCGAACACGAGTCCGGCCAGCGCCAGTTCGAGGGTGGCCGGCAACCGCGCGAGGATCAGGTCCATCGCCGGCATGTTCCACAGGTAGGAGTGTCCGAAGTCGCCGAGCACGGCATCCCGCAGAAAGACGACGAACTGCACCGGAAGCGGCCGGTCGAGCCCGAGGGCGCGACGCATCGCCTCGAAATCCGCCTCCGTGGCATCCATCGGCAGCAACAGCGCCACCGGATCGCCGGACAGGCGCTGCGCCACGAACACGATCAGCAGCGCCCCGACCACGGCGACGGCGCCCTGCCAGAGTCGATGGAGGATGTAGCGGCGCATGTCAGGGATTGGCCGCGCCCGCCGCCGCCCGCGCCGGGCCGATCTCGCGCATCGATCGCCAGAAGGCGCCCGGCCAGGGACGGTAGTCGATGGTGTCGCGCCAGGCGAAGGTGATCATCGGGCGATACGTCGGCAGTCCGCCGGCCACGCGCTCGTGCTTGATGCGCGCCAGGGCCCGGGCCATGCGCTCCCGGCGTTCGGGATCGAGGGTGGTGCGGAAGTCCTCGACGAGCCGGTCGATTTCCGGGTCCGCGTGATAGGAATAAGGTCCCCAGCCGTCGCCGTGCGAGTGCAGGTGGCCGGACCAGGGGTCGGTGGGGTCGCCGGGCAGGCCGTGGCCCCACATGGTGCTCAAGATGCCGTCCATCACCGGACGGGCGTTCACCCGCGCCAGGTTGATCCAGGCACCGTACTCCAACTGCACGATGCGGCAGCGGATGCCGACCGTGCCGAGGTAGGCGAACACGGCCTCGCCCATCTCCTTGATGTAGGGCTCGCGGGGCGTCGTGAGGTTGTAGCAGTTGACGTTGATGCCGCGGTCGAAGCCCGCCTCGGCGAGGAGTGCGCGGGCGCGTTCGGGGTCATACGGATATGGGGCGAGGTCCGGATCGTAGCCGAGGGAACCGGGCGCGAGCTGGGCGGTGCGGATGCCCTGCCCGTAGAGGATGAACTCGATGATCGCGTCGAAGTCGATGGCGTGGGCGATGGCCCGGCGCACCCGCACGTCATGCAGGGGATGCTTCGGATCCGTCGCGTTGATGTTGAGGAACAGGTTGTTCGGCGCGGGCAGGGAGACGACGCGCACGCCCGGGATGCGCTCGAAATCCGCGATCAGGGCGGGCGGCACCGCGTCCATCCAGTCCACGCCACCCGTCTTGAACGCGGCCACCCGGGTCGTGTCCTCGGGGATGATCTTGATGACGAGCCGTTCGGCGGCGGGTTGCGCGGCGGGGTTCCAATAGTCCTCGAACCGCTCAACGACGAGTTCCTCCCGGGGCTTGCGGGAGACGAATTTCCACGGGCCGGTGCCAATGGGATGCGCCTGCACGCCGGCCTCGCCGACTTCCTCGAAGTACCGCCGTGGGATGGCCCAGAGCGCAAGGTTCAGTGGAATGAAGGCCCCGTCCGGCGTATCGAACACGATGTCGAAGCGGCGTTCGTCGAGCACGACGAGATCGCGGATGTAGCGGAAGCGGCCGGCGTTCCGCGAGATGGGGTCACGCTGGCGGTCGTAGGCGTAGCGGAAGTCGTCCGACGTGAGGAGGTCGCCGTTGTGGAACCGCACGTTCTCCCGGAGCGTCACGCGGATCACGGTGTCCTTGCCCGCCTGGTCCACCTCCCAGGACTCGGCGAGCCAGTTAACGCGCTCCAGTTCCGGATTGACGGCCAGGAGCTGCTCGTAGAAGAGATTCGTGAAGTACTGGTCCACGCCGGCGGACGAGCGCGTGGGGTCCACCTGGACGGGCTCCGCCCCGAACGCCACGACGACCTCGGCGGCGTAGCCGAAGGTGGTGAACGCAAGCGCAAGGCCCCCGGCCAGGAGTCGTTCTCGGATCGTCATCGCAGGGCCAACCGGTCACGGGTCAGGGCGACGGGGAGGATTGATCCGAGCGCGGCTCGGGCGCGGCGCTGGGCGCCACGGGGAGCGCGCACAGATGCGCAGCCAAGGAGGGCAGGGGGCCGTGGTAAACCCCGCTGGTCCCCGGGAGCGGTGCCAGCAGGCCGCGATGCAGGGCGTCCGCGAGCCACTCGACGTGGTCTGCGTCGGGCAGACCTGCGGCGCGCGCCACGTCGCGAATCGCGTCCTCGTTGATTACGCCACCGGCCGCCGCGTGGGATAGGCGTTGCGCAAGCCGCTTGTAGACGCCCAAGTGGCCCGCCGGCAGCCCGCCGAGCAGGGTGGCGTAATACTCCGCCTTGCTCTCGGCGCCGCGTGCGAGCGCCTCGTCGAGTGACGCCTCGTCCACGTTCATGCCGCACTTCCGCGCGGCGCGTCCCGCTCCCACGGCAATGCGGTTGAGATGTTGCGGCCAGCCTTGCGAAAGCGCCGTCAGCTCATCCAGCCAGCGCTCTCGTGCGTGCCCATGCACGCCGTACGCATCGAACGCCAGCGTAAGCGACGCGCGTGCCTCGTCGGCGCTTAGCGGCGCGAGGTTGGCGATACGCTCGGCGGGAGGGCGCGAGACACCGCGCTTGCGCAGCACGTCGGTAGTGTTGCACAGCCCGAAAAACACCGGCAGTAAATCCACCCCCGTATACCCGCGTGCCATGCAGTCCAACACCGGCTCGGCCCCCGCAGGGACGTTTTGCGCCTCATCGACGAACACCACCACCCGCATGCCGGCGCACAAGCGTGAGATGCCGGCGAACGCCGTCGCCGCGTCGCCCCGGCCGTCGTCCGGCACCGCACCGCCGAGTCGCACCCCCGCCATACCACCGCCGCGCCGGGCCGCGCCCGCGAGTGCGCCGCGCATACTCTGTGCACCTCGCTCCCATGCCCCGCGCCATCGCCCCGCCGCCCCGGCGAGCCGGTGGCGCTCGCGCCGTGCCGCCGCCGCGATGGCGGCCACCGTTGCGGCGGGGTGGGCGAGACTCGCCGGTGGGATCGCGACCGCGACCCAGGGGTCGGTACGCTTCGAGCGCGCCGCGACCGCCGCCATGCATTCATGCCGCAGTGCGCTCTTGCCGCCGCCGGGCGCGCCTTGGATAATCACCGTCTCGCCGCCCACGAAACCACGGGCAAGCCCGCGGGCCGCATCCCGAAACACGTCGTAGTCCCCCTCGCGTCCACAGAAGAAGGGCTCACGGTAGGAGTCGGCACGGTCGCGCCGCAACAGCCAGTCATCGAGGGGTAATGGCGGTGGGGGCGGCGGCCGCGCGAAATCGTCGTCGGGCATGGCGCACGCCGGGCTAGCCGGACACGGGCCGAGTATACCGCCCGCCGGCGGTGTCGGCGCGGGCGACGAGAAAGGACAGCCTTGAAGGCTGGCCTATCCCGGCGGTGGGCGAGGCGGAGTCGGCTATGGGAAGCGATCTTGCCGGTAGGCACCGACGGCCTGCCGTAAGGCCCGTCTGCTACGATGCTCGTTTGCGCCGCCTCTGAGTCGCGGAGGCGCGGTGGGAGACCCCGTGGCGGAAGTCGCACGCATCGGCCAGGAGGAGACGCACACGGCGCCGGCCGTCAGACGGCGGCGGATTGCACCGCGCACCGCCGCCGTCGCCGCCGCGTTGCTCGCCGCCACCCTCGTCGGGGCGTGGTGGCTCTACGACCGGCTCGCCAACGTCTATGTGATGGATGCTCGTGTGGCGTCGGACATGATCCTCCTCAGCAGCCGCGTCGCCGGCTGGGTGACGGAGCGGCCGGCCGGGGAGGGCGATCGCGTGGTGGCGGGCGCACCGCTGCTCGTCGTCGATGATCGGCAGGCGCGGCTGCGCCGGGAGGAACTCGACGCCGCGCTCGCGACGCTGGATGCGCGCACGGCAGCGGTGCAGGCGGAAATCGCGTACCGGCGGGCGGTGACGACGAGCCGCATCGAGGCGGCGGAGTCCGACCTGGTGGCCGCGCGGTCGGAACTCGACGCCGCCGGTTCCATCCGGGAGACCTTGGAGGAGGAGTGGCACCGGGCGGACGCCCTGCGCGAGCGCAACCTGCTTTCCGAGCAGGACTGGGCCGCGCGGCGCACGGCGTTCCGCACGTCGGAACAGGCGGAGAAGAGCCGCGCGGCGCAGTTGCGCGGCGCGGAGGCGGACGTGCGCGAGATGCGCTCGGAGCGGGCGCGCCTCGCCATGTTGGACGCGGAACTCGCGCGCCTTGAGAGCGAACGGCTCGCGCTTCGGCTACAGCGTGATCGAGCGGCGGAGGAACTGGCGGACCACGTGATCAAGAGCCCCATCGCGGGCGTCATCGACGAAGTCTTCATCGACCCCGGCGAGTACGTGGCACAGGGCCAGCGCGTGCTGATGCTGCACGACCCGGACGTGTACTGGGTGAAGACGAACGTCAAGGAGACGGACCTGCGCCACCTGCGCGTCGGCAAGACCGCCCAGGTCGAGGTGGATGCCTTCCCGGACGACGCCTACACCGCCACGATCACGCGGATCGGCCATGCGGCGACCAGCGAGTTCGCCCTGCTCCCGAACCCGAACCCGAGCGGCAACTTCACCAAGATCACCCAGCGCGTGGAGGTGAAGCTGACCTTCGACGAGCCGGATCCGCGGCTGCGGCCGGGCCTCATGGTGCAGGTGAAGATTCCCAAGGGCGACGCCGCCGCAGGGGACGCGGACGGGTAGGTGGCCAACGGGTCGGGCGCGGAGGGGGCGAGCCGCGTTCCCCCAGGCATCGAGGCGACGCCGGGCGTCCTGGCGATGTATGAGCGCCACGGGGCGGCGTATCCGTGGTGGGTGACGGGCGTCAGCGTCCTCGGATCGTTCGCCACGCTGCTCACGGCGACGATCATCAACGTCGCGATTCCGGACATCATGGGCGCCCTCGGCTTGACCATCGACGAGGCGCAGAACCTCGTCAGCGCGCACCTCGCGGCGGGCACGGTCACGATGTTGATGACGGCCTGGTCGATCCGGGCCTTCGGCATCCTCGCCACCTATCTCTTCAACATGGTGCTGTTCGCGCTGTCGTCCATCGCCGGGGGCTTGGCCATGACCGGCGAGATCCTGTTCCTGGCGCGGCTGGTGCAGGGGGCCGCGTCCGGCATCATCATGCCGCTGTCGATGATCATGATCGCCCAGGTCTTCCCCCTCGGCCGACGCGGCATGGCGATGGGCTGGATGGCCGTGGGAACGGTGCTCGCCCCGGCCCTCGGCCCGACCCTCGGCGGCTATCTGGTGGACAACCTCTCGTGGCGGTGGGTGTTCTTCATGGCGGTGCCGTTCGCGGTGGTGAGCCTCCCCCTGGCCCTCGTCTTCTTCCCCACGCGGGAGGAACGCGGGCCGCGGCCGTCCTTCGACTGGGTCGGCGTGTTCCTGTGCGGCGTCTTCCTGCTCTCTCTGCTGACGGCGCTGACCGAGGCGCAGAGCGAGGGCTGGTACGACGACCGCGTGACGATCGCCCTCGCCGGCACCGTCATCAGCTTCGTGGCGTGGATCGCCTGGGAGGCGCGGGTGGACGAGCCGATCCTCGACCTGCGGCTGTTCCGCAACATGCGCTTCCTCGGCGCGGCCATCGTGACGTTCACCGTGGGCGCCGCGCTCTACGGCTCCACCTACATCTTCCCGCTCTTCCTGCAATCGATCTCGCGGCTCATTCCGACGGAGTCCGGGCTGCTGATGGCGCCCGCAGGCCTCGTGATGGCGGCGCTCTTCCCGTTCTCGGGCTACTTGGCCGACCGCTTCTCCATACGCACGCTCATCACCGTGGGCCTCGTGATCACGGCGTGGTCGAGCTGGGCGATGCGCGACATCGACGCCTACACCCCCGTGCTGGACTTGGTGATCTGGTATGCGATCAGCCGCGCGGGCCTCGCGCTGATCTTCCCCGGCCTGAACGCCGCGCCGGTGAACGCGCTGCCCCTCGAACTCATCCCGGCCGGAGCCGGCATGATCAACTTCGTGCGGCAGTTGGGCGGGGCGCTTGGCGTAAACCTCATCTCGTTCGCCCTCATCGAGCAGACCGCGCAGCACCAGGGCCGTGCGCTCGCGACCCAGACCTGGGACAACAGCGGCATGGGCGAGCTGATCCGGCTCGTGCAGGAGGAGTTCACGTACCTTGGCTTCCTCGGCTACCAAGGCTTCGAAATGAGCTTCGGCTACGTCATGGCCGTGGTGACGAGCCAGGGGAGCATGCTGGGGTATCGGGATGCGTTCGTCGTCATCGCGGTGTTGATGTTGTTGTCGGTGTTGCCGGTGTGGATGATGGGGAGCAATCGGGCGCTGTCCGGGCAACGGGCGTAGCAGCGTAGTACCGGAAGGGGAGGTATCGTGATTCGAGTCGGGAGCACGTGGTCCACCTACCTCGCCGCCGTTGTCCCCGTCCTCAAGGCCCTGCCCCTGCTGCGCCTCAAGGCCGACTCCCGCTACACCATCGCCGACTACATCGAGGGCCAGGTCGAAGAGTTCGCCGACCAGCCGTTCATCCTGTTCGAGGACCGCCGGATCACCTACCGCGAGTACAACGCGATGGCGAACCGGATCGCCCATTGGGGACTGTCGGTGGGGCTCAAGGCCGGCGACACCATCGGCTTCATGATGACCAACCGGGCGGAGTACGTGCCGGTCTGGAGCGGGCTCGCGAAGATCGGCGTCAAGGCCGCGCTGATCAACACGAACCTCGTGGGAGCAAGCGTCGTGCACGCGTTGGAGGTGGCCGGTGCCGAGCGGCTGCTGCTCGGTCCCGAGTGCGCGCCAAACGTCGCCGATGCGGCCCTGTCCAACGTGCCGGTCTACGTGCTGCCGGAGGAGGGCGCCGGGAACGCGGGTGTTCCCGGGACCGAGGACATCCGCAACGCCCTCGCGGCACAGCCGGAGTCCAACCCGGAGCCAGCGCACCGGGCCTCCGTCCGCACCGGCGACTCAGCCTTCTACATCTACACGTCGGGCACCACGGGCCTGCCGAAGGCGACGAACTTCAACCACCAGAAGCTCGCTGTGGGCGGTCTCTCGGGTGCGCTGTTGGGCCTCCGCAAGGGCGAGGTCGTCTACTGTCCACTGCCGCTCTACCACGGCGCCGGCGGTATCGGCGCGGTCATGATCGCCATGGGTACCGGTGGCGCAGTCGCCATCGCGCGGAAGTTCTCCGCCTCGGGCTTCTGGGACGACGTGCGCCGGTACGACGCGAGGGGGGTCATCTATATCGGGGAACTGTGCCGGTTTCTGCTCAACCGCCCGCCGGATGCGCGCGACGGCGAGCACAATCTGCGATGGATGTTCGGCATCGGGCTGCGGGCGGACGTCTGGGCGCCGTTCCAGAAGCGGTTCCGCGTCCCCCGGATCGTGGAGGCCTACGGCGCCACCGAGGCGAACGTGGGCGGCGTCAACTTCGCGGGCAAGGTCGGCTCCGTCGGCAAGGTCCGGGGCGGGATGCTGTTGCGCTACGACATCGAACGGGACGAGCTCGTTCGCGACTCCGGAGGGCGCTACGTGGAGTGCCGGCCGGGCGAGGTCGGGGAACTGCTCGGCCGGATTCCGGTCGGTTCGAAGAGCATGTTGCGGCAGTTCCAGGGCTACACGAGCGCCGCGGCCACGGAGAAGAAGATCCTGCGCGACGTCAAGAAGCCAGGCGACGCGTACTTCCGTAGCGGGGATCTCCTCAAGCGGGACGAGGAGGGCTACTACTACTTCGTGGACCGCATCGGCGACACGTTCCGCTGGAAGGGCGAGAACGTTTCGACGCAGGAGGTGGCGGAAGCGCTGTCGGGGTTTCCGGGCGTCGAGACAGCGAACGTCTATGGCGTCGAGGTGCCGGGGCACGAGGGGCGGGCCGGGATGGTGGCCTTGGCGCTCGAAGCGGGGCACAATGCTTCCTTCGACGCAAGGGCGTTCTACGAACTCGCCGCCTCGAAACTTCCGTCCTACGCGACACCGGTCTTCGTGCGTCTGCAGTCCGAGTCCGACGTGACCGGCACCTTCAAGCTGCGCAAGGTGTCGTTGCGCCACGAGGGATTTGACCCGGCTGCGACGGACGACCCGATCTATGTCAGGGACGACGACGCCGGCACCTACGCGCGGCTGCTCGACGTGGCGGCCGCGCGTGTTCGCTGAACGCGGAGGCTCGAAAACATGACACGCACGGACCTTCCGCTGGCGGTCTCCCTCGAGTCCGCGGAGGCTCCTGTCCTTGCGGAAGTCGGCGGCAAGGCGGCGTCCCTGATCCGGTTGCATCAGGCTGGGTTCGAGGTCCCGCCTGGCAGCGTGTTCACGACCGTCTTCTTCGAGCCGTGGCTGGCGCAGGTTCGCGCGTCGTCGGCATGGGCGTCGGTCCTGGATGCGGAAGGCGCGGACCTCGATCAGCGTTGTGCCCGCCTCAAGCAGTGGGCCGGAGAGCTCGAGTTCGCCGCGGAGCAGCGCGTGGTCCTGGATCGGGTCGCTGCCGGGCTCGGAGCATCCCGCTACGCCGTGCGCTCCTCGTCGCCGGAGGAGGATCTATCGGGCGCGTCGTTTGCCGGGCTCTACGAGACGATCCTTGGCGTGGATGCGGGGTCCCTCGAAGATGCCGTGCGCCGGTGTTTCGGGTCCTGCCTCAATCCGCGGGTGCTGGCCTACAAGCGGGAGAAGGGCTTCGAGGACTTCGATCCGAAGATCGCGGTGATCGTCCAGGAACTCGTGGACAGCGAGGTCGCGGGGGTCGCGTTCTCCCTCAACCCGCTTACGAACGACTTCGACGAGGTGCTCATCAACGCGAGCTGGGGCCTTGGGGAAGCCCTGGTGCAGGGCGAGATCACGCCGGATGCGACGGTCGTAGACGCAGTGAACGGCGAAATCGTCGAACAACGTCTGGGCGACAAGGGCGGCGACCGGCCGGACGAAGCGTGCCTCGACGGGGCTCGCATCGCAGAAATCAAGGACATGGTCAAGGGCGTCGAGGCGCTGTACGGCGAACCCGTGGACGTGGAATGGGCCTATGCCGCGGACGGCCTCAAGGTCCTGCAGGCCCGGCCGATCACGACCTATGTCCCGTTGCACGACTCGCTCCAGACCGCCCCGGGAGCGCCCCGCCGACTGTACATGGACCGCTATCTCGCCGAAGGCATCACGATGAGCGAGCCGATCTCGCCGATGGCCGACGACGCAATGGAGACCCTGGTGCGGATGTTCATGGCCTGGGTGTTCGGCCGCCCGCCCGGTGCGCTCGATTGCGGGGCGTGGGGTTTGCACTTGGGATGTGGCCGCATATACATGGACATCTCCATGTACCTGCACCTCGTGGGCGACAACGAGGAACAGCTCGCGAAGCTCAGCGAGGAGGGGAACCAGCTCATGGCGCAGGTCATCCTCTCGCCGGAGATCGACCGGTACCGGGTCGAGACGCCACCGCGACACCTGCGGCTCCCGCGCCTGCTCGGGCATCTGCCGCGCCTGCTCTGGAACATGCGTCGGGCGGTCACGACGCTCATTCGCCCCGCGTTGAATCGCTCGCGGTTCGAGCGGGAGTACGCGGCCGAGATCGAGTCGCTGGATGCCTGGATGACCCGCCCGCCGGATCCGTCCCGGAGCGTCGCCGAGACGTTCCAGGAGGACCTTGACCGTGCGGGGTCCACGGTCATCGCGTCGTCGTACCCGGCCATCCTGCATGCCGTGGTCTCGATGTTCCGCATCCGGGCGCTCGCCGACGCGGACTCGCCCGAACAGGTGGAATGGGCAGAGACGATCGCGGGCGGCGGCCACGAGGACGACATGATCGTGGAGATGGGTGTCGCCATCTACGAACTGGCGATGGCGCTCCCGCCGTCCGACTTCGAGGACATCGACGCGCTCGAAGACCGGCTCCGCGCCCGCGACCTGCCGGAGGCCTTTCTCGAGCGCTGGGATGCGTTCGTCGCGCGCTACGGCTGCCGGGGTCCCCTCGAGATGGAGATCGCCAATCCGAAGTACCGGGAAGCGCCATCGCTGGCGCTGCGGCAGATGGCCCACATCCGCGCCGCCGGGGGCGCATTCGATCCACGCGAGATGCGGCGTCGGCAGATCGCGCGCCGGGAAGAAGCGTACGGGAAGCTGCGCGCTGCCCTTCCCCCGCGGAAGGCGCGTCGACTGGCGAAGCACTACGACACCTGCACGCGTTATGCGAGTTCGCGGGAGCTGTTCAAGCACCACCTGATGCAGGTGAACGAACGGCTGCGTGCGCTGCTGCTGCACCGCGCGGACGAGTTCGTCGCGGCGGGCCGCCTGGACCGCCGCGAGCAGGTGTTCGAGCTCAGGATGGAGGACGTGGACCGCGCGGCGGAAGACCCCGACTTGGACGTGCGCGCCGCTGTCGCCGAACGCGGCGCGTTCGCGCGCAGGGTGCGCTCCAGGGTTCGCCACTTCCCGATGTGCATCGATTCCCGCGGCCGAATCCTGCGCCCGGAGCCGGTGTACGAGGAGGGTGCCCTGGTCGGCGGGGCGCTGTCCCCGGGCGTCGCCCGGGGCCCCGTGCGCGTGCTCAACGACCCGTTCGAGAAGCCCGTGCGTCCCGGAGACATCCTCGTGGCGGTGACCACGGACCCCGGCTGGACGCCGTTGTTCCTGAACGCGGCTGGGATCATCCTCGAGATCGGCGGCGCGTTGCAGCACGGGGCGTTGATTGCACGGGAGTACGGCAAGCCGTGCGTGACGGGCATCCAGGACGTGACCACGCGCTTTGAGGACGATCAGGTCGTGGAGGTGGATGGCGACGCGGGCGTGGTCCGGTTCGTGGAGTAGGGGAGGTCTGATTGAGACTTCCGCGCCGTAGCAACGAATGACGGTACGGTTAGCCTTCGTCCTCCACCACCACCGCGGTCCCCACCGCCAGGAGTTCCGCGGCGCCGCCCATCATCACGGACGTCGTGAAGCGCGTCGCGATCACCGCGTTCGCCCCCAGGCTTTCGGCTTCCGCCACCATGCGGTCGAGGGCCTGTTCGCGGCTCTCGGCGATGAGCTTCGCGTATTCGTGGATTTCCCCGCCCACGACGTTGCGCAGCCCGGCCACGATGTCCCGGCCGATGTGCCGCGCCCGCACGGTGTTGCCGCGGACCAGCCCCAGGGACCGCACGATGCGCTTGCCGGCGATCTCCTCCGAAGTGACGACGATCATCGCTATATCTCCACGTCTTTGTATCGGTCGGTCTTGCGCGCGATCCACCGCTGCCGGAGGACGCCCAACAGCAGCGCACCCAAGCCCGAGTAGATGGCGGCCACGCCCCACTTGACGAGCGGCGTGGTGTCGGCGAGCAGCCATTCGTAGGCGGCGTAGCCCAGGACGGCTAGGACTCCACCGATCAGCAGCAGCCAGCCTATTCCGCTCGTGGTGCGGGCCGTCGCGTCGTTCATCATCTTCCTCCAAACATCTCGGTCCAACTCGGCGATGCGCAGGTCGCGAACGCCCACGTGCACGGCCTTGAGTTCGGTCAGGCGCGCCGTGCAACGGGCGCAGCCGCCGACGTGCACCTCCACGCGTTGCCGGGTGCCTTGCGTGAGTTCGCCATCGAGCAGACCGGACAACAGCTCGTCGATGGCATCGCAGTCCGCGGTTTGATCGTTCGTCATCGTATCCCCCGTTCCCGAAAGCGGGCCGCGAGGGCGGACCGGGCCCGGTGCAGGCGCGACATCACGGTCCCGGGCGGGATCGAGAGCACCCGGGCGATCTCGGCGTAGGAGAGGTCCAGATACTCGCGGAGAATCAGGATCTCGCGTTGCGCGGCGGGCAGCGCGGCCAGTTCCGCTGCCACTAGGGACGCCTCTTCGTCGCGCTCGAACGCGGCTTCGGGATTCGCGTCGTCGCTCGCGAGTTCCGTCTCGTCGAGTTCCAGCCGCGGATGGCGGCGCCGCTGGCGCAGCAGGTCCAGGCAGCGGTTGCGTACGATTGCGAGGAACCATGGCCTGAAGGCACCTTCGGATGGCCGATAGGAGTCGGACCCGAACACGCGCAACACGGCGTCCTGAAGCGCGTCCGCGGCGTCATCGGGGTTGCCGAGCAGATGCGCGGCGAGCGCGTATCCGTCGGGTGCCGCTTGTTCAACCGCTAGACGCATCTGCGCCGGTTCCATGGACATGTACCGAAGATACGCCGAACGGGCGTGTTTATTCCGGCGGCGTGGCTTGCCGCCAGCGGGCCGAGCACGGGTGTGCCGCAGGATCGGCACCATGCACGGATGCGGCGATGCCTGGAACCCGATGCCGCACCGTTACGAGGACGTCAGCCAGTTGAAGGGTGCCTATCGCTTGGGCCACCGCCTCCATCGGGCTAGACAGGTGTATGCACGCATGTGCATACTCCGGTCGTGCGCTTTGAGTGGGATCCGTCGAAGGCGGACGCGAACTCCGCCAAGCATGGCGTCGATGCAAGCCGAATACGATTTTTCGAATGCGACACGCGGACCCATCCTCCCGGCAGCCGGCAAGACGCGCATCACCATCCGCATAGACGATGATGTGTTGGAGTGGTTTCGAGACCAAGTGCGCACGGCAGGAGGTGGGAGTTACCAGACGCTGATGAACGCCGCGTTGCGAATGCACGTTGCGTCTCAGCCGACGCGAAGAACGAGGGAACGCGAGGAGTTGGCGGAGACGATCCGGCCGGTGATCCGAGAGGAGTTGGCTAGGTACGTCGTCACGCCCAGCGACTCGGATTCGCGTTCTTGAGCCGCCGCTAGTTCTGCGGGCCGCGGACTTCCGTGCCTGCCCTATTCTCCAGCTCGCGCTTCTGCGGGTTACCGGATGATGCCGGCCTCCCGAAGGCCCGCTATCTCGTCGTCCTCGAACCCGCCTTCCCTCAACACGTCCTCGGTGTGCTCTCCGAGCCCCGGCGACGTTCGGAACACGCCCGCGGGCGTCTCGCTAAAGCGCCCCGGTGGACGCGGCTGCCGCAGCTTGCCGCCCACCGGGTGGTCGACCTCGAGGAGTGCGCCCATCGCCTCGACCTGCGGGTCGGTGATCACTTCGTCGCGCGTGTTGATCTTCGCGAACGGGACTTGGTTCTCCTCGAAGCGCTCGCACAGCAGGGCGGTGGGGAAGCGCGCGTAGCCTTCGTTCAGCAGTTGCTGGAAGAGTGCGCTGTTCTGTTGGCGGCGGACCGGCGTCGAGAAGCGCTCGTCCTCCAGCAGGTTCGGCAACTCGAGGGAGCGGAAGAGCCCCGCCCACTCGCCGGCTTGCACGGGCATCGTCGCCACGTAGCCGTCCGCCGTCTTGCGCACGAAGTAGGCGTGGGAACCCACCGGCGGCTTCGGCACTTCGTCCCCGATGAAGTGGAAGTTCGACATGCTGTCCGGCCAGAGAAAGAACAGGCTCGCATCGAGCATGGAGACCTCGACCCGCTGCCCCACGCCCGTGCGCTCCCGCGCCACGAGGGCCGAACAGATGGATTGCGCCGCCGTCATCGCCGTGATCTTGTCGCACATGAGGGTGTTCACCATCACCGGCGTCTCGGTGGATGGGTCGGCCTGGAGGGCCGCGAAGCCGGAGATGGCCTGGATCACGGCGTCGTAGACCCGGCGCTTCGAATACGGCCCGGTCGGGCCGACACCGTTGATGGAGGCGAAGACGAGCCGGGGGTTGTCCTTGCGCAAGTGCTCGAAGCCGAGGCCGAGCCGGTCCATGACGCCCGGCCGGAAGTTCTCCATCACCACGTCGGCGGACGCCGCAAGGCGCCGCAACACGTCCTTGCCCGCATCCCCGGAGAGATCGACGACGATGGCGCGCTTGTTGCGGTTCATCATGGCGAAGGGGCCGGAGAGTCCGTTGCGGGACAGCCGATACGGCCGGCGCATGGCGTCCCCGGCGGGGGCCTCCACCTTGATCACGTCTGCACCCTGATCGCCCAGGATCGACGCGGCGATGGGGCCGGAATAGATCGTCGTCATGTCGATCACACGTATGCCCGCGAGCGATCCCGCCATTCGTTTCGTCTCCCCGTTGCGAGCCCGTGACCGTATTATGTGAAGCGATTAGGTGCGCGGGTGTCAAAGCACCCACTGGGAGAAGTCGGAAATGTCGGAAGAAATGGGGCTCTTCGAGGCCATCTACCACTGCCGCGCGATGCGGCGGCTGAAGCCGGATCCGGTGCCCGAGGAGCTGCTCGTCCGGCTCATCGATGCGGCGAACCAGGCGCCGACCGGCTCCAACATGCAGGGTGCCCGGTGGATCGTGGTGCGGGACGCCGAACAACGGGCGAAGCTTGCCGCCCTCAACAAGAAGGCCGTGACGGCGTACATCGGCCCGGACTCGGGCCGTCCGGCGGCGTTGCCCCACCAAGAGGCCGGCAAGCGCGAGCGGATGCTCAACGCCGTCCTCTGGCAGGCCGAGCACATGCAGGACATCCCCGCCCTCGTCATCGCGTGCTATCAGTTCGCCGAACCGGTGCCGCGCGGTGCCGCCGCCATGGGTGGCGGCTCGATCTGGCCGGCCGTGCAGAATCTGTTGCTGGCGGCCCGGGCGCTCGGGCTGGGGGCCGCGCCCACGACCCTCGGGCTCTCGGATCGCGACGCGGCGCGGAAGGTGCTCGGGCTCCCGGACAACATGGAGGCCTTCTGTCTGATCCCGGTGGGCTATCCCATGGGGAGCTTCGGCCCGGTCACCCGGCTGCCCGTGGAGGAGACGCTCCGGTGGGATCGGTGGAGTTGAGGGCCTGCGGGTCGTTCAAACATGTTTCCCATGCGCTCGATGTCTCCCGTATCGGCCAGCCGCCGCCATGCCTCGCGCAGCCCCGGTGGTCCGCCTCCGCGCTGGTGCCAGTATGCGCCCCTCTCGGTGAACGCCCCGCGGAGCTCGTGGTGTTCCGGTCCGTCGAGCCGGCCGGGTCAGGCGCCCTGGTCCTCTAGGGAACCTCTGCACAAGCCCGTCCATGGACTTGTTCAGGTCGCAAGCCAAAAGCGCGGTTTCGGCTTGCTCCGCAGATTCAATGGCTTACGCCATCGAATCTGGCGGCACATCCCTGTGCCGCACTAGGGAAGGTCTTGTTCAGACCTTCCCTAGCGCCACGCGACGCGAGCGTTCCAGCAGCTCGGCTCCGGTGGAGCAGTCGATGATCGCGTCGCCGATCTCGATCAGCCGGTCGGGGTCGGCGATGCGCGGCAACAACTCGGACAGTTGGGCGGCGGTCTCGGGGTCGAACTTGCGTCGCGCATGGCGGGAGAGCAGCGACCGATCGCGAACCAATTCCCGCTCGACGGCCCGCTGAATGCCCAATTCGATGCCCTCCTGCCGGTGCTTCTCCGCCAGTTCCGCCCACTGCCGTTCAAACATGTTTCCCATGCGCTCGATGTCTCCCGTATCGGCCAGCCGCCGCCATGCCTCGCGCAGCCCCGGTGGTCCGCCTCCGCGCTGGTGCCAGTATGCGCCCCATTGGGTGAACGCCCTGCGCAACTCCGCGTGTTCCGGCCCGTCGAGCCGGGTGTCCAGCCAACGCGCCATGGCGCCGGCGTCCGGCGCATGGTGCTTCAGTGCGATCTGTGCGGCGACGAGGTTGTCCTTGGGCAAATCGTCGGCCTTCGTCGCGTTCTCGTCAAGCAATAGGTAGTGGTTGCGCGGCTGGAGCGCGGCGAGTTCCGCGTCGGTCTCGGCGATCAGTTCCGCCACGTCGCGCGGGGCGGACCAGCGCCGCTCGCCGCCGTGGACGACGAACGGCAGCACCGGCGGCAAGGGCTCGCCGCGCTGGACGGTGCCGCGTTGGAGTAGGCTCTCGTAGGCGAGGCCCGTGTAGGTGAGAATGCGCAGGGCCATGAAGGGGTCTATGCTCGACTGAAACTCGAGCAGCACGAGGACGTAGACCCACTCGCGCCCGCCGGCTGGTTGGCAGCGGCGTTGCACACGCCACAGGGCGTCGCCGCTGCGCCGTTGCAGGTGCCTGCCCACGTGGGTGGCGGGGAGTTCTTCGAGCGTGGCGAGGTCGAGTTGTGCGGCGAGGCTCTGCGGCAGGAAGCCGTCCAAGAGATCGGCGACGACGCGCGGGTCGCGGTAGAGCCGCTTGGCGATGGCGTCGTGGGGCGTGGTTTCTCGATCGGCCATCCGCAGAGCGTAGGCCCCGCTTGGCCTCCAAGTCGTTGCGCCAACGCTGTAGATCGTGTGCGATTTCGCCGTTGCCTTTCGTGGGATAGCGCTCGCGGATACCCCACGCCGCCAACCGGGGGTGGCCCTTACTCCACGGTGCCCATGTGGTCACGCCGCAAGCGGTCCCAGTCGATCTCGTATCCGAGACCGGGCCCCGTGGGGGCGTGGACGACACCGCCGGACATGTCGATGTCCTCCACCAGCCCATGCATGTTCGCCCCCGTGCAGGGGAAGTACTCGTAGAACTCGCAGTTCGGCACGGCCATGGTGACGTGCAGGTTGGCGACGTTGTTGAGCGAGTTGCCGCCGTGATGAATCTCGCACTTCATGCGGAAGCCCTCGGCGAGGTGGCAGAGGCGCACGAGCGGGGTGATGCCCCCGGTCACCGCGACGTCGCCGCGCAGGATGTCGGTGGCGTAGCGGGTGATCCATTGGGTCATGCCGTAGTAGCGGCCCGGGGCGAACTCCGTCGCCATGATGGGAATGTCGAGCTTCTCGTTCAGCTTGACGTAGCTGTAGATGTCTTCCTCGGCGAGCGGGTCTTCGTACCAGTAGTAGCCGAGCTCCTCGACGGCCCGGCCGACCCGCACCGCGTCCTCGTAGCCGTAGGCCCACATCGAATCCAGCATCAGGATCATGTCGTCGCCCACCGCCTCCCGCACGGCGCGGCAGATCTCGATGTCTGCCTTGGGGTCGGCATGGGGATGGATCTTGTGCGCCGTCCAGCCGTCGTTCTGGAAGCGCAGCGCCTCCTCCTGATACTCCTCCGGGGTGTCCCACCAGGCCGTGCTGGAGTACACGGGCACGGACTCCTTGCAGGTGCCGAGCAGCCGGTGGATCGGCTGGCCGGCGAGCTTGCCGTTGATGTCCCAGAGGCAGATGTCGGCCGCCCCGATGACGCTGGTGGGAACGCCGCGATTGAGCTTCCACAACTCCGCCCAGATGGTGCCGATGTCCTGCGGGTTCCGCCCCATCAGGCGCGGCTTCACGATGTCGACGAGGTACTTCGCCTGATGCTCCGGCGCGTTCAGAAAGGCGTTGCCGGAGATCCCCTCATCGGTCTCGACCGTGACGACGCCGAGTTGCCGCGAGCCCCCGAACCGCATTCCGCCGCCGACCCGCCACGGGGCCACGCGCCAACCGAACACCTCCACCCTGACTTCCGTAATCTCCATCTGCGCATGCCTCCGCGTTAGCCAAACGGCTGCCATTCTGAACGGGGAAGGCGAGGTTTCAAGGGGCTCACCGAGCGAGCGTCGCCCGGCGAGTATCGCCGCGCGAGACGACATGGAGAGCCGGTGGCGTTTCGGCTATCTTCGGATTGCCCCGAGGGCGATCCCAAGCCGGCAGGGCGATGGGGGCACGCGGCGGGGAAGTGACGGAGCAAACCGGATGCGCAAGGTCCTGATCGCCGACGACGACCCGCACATCCGGGACGTGGTGGCGTTCGCCCTGCGCCGCGCCGGCTTCGCTACCTGCGGCGCGGCGGATGGCGCCGCCGCGCTGGAGGCGTTCCGGGACGAGGCGCCGGACCTCGTCGTGCTCGACGTGCTCATGCCCGAGATGGACGGGGTGGACGTCTGTCGCGCCATCCGGCGGGCGTCCAACGTACCGATCTTGTTCCTGTCTTCGAAGGACGCGGAGGGCGACCGCGTCGCGGGGCTGGAGGCCGGCGGCGACGACTATGTGACGAAGCCCTTCAGTCCCCGCGAGTTGGTGGCCCGGGTGCGGGCGACCTTCCGGGGCATCGACGCGCGGGCGGAAGAGCGGGGCACGGAGCTGGTCGTTGGGCCGCTCGTGGTCGATGCGCCCGGTCGCCGCGCCCATCTGCACGGCGAACCGTTGCGGCTGACGGGCACGGAGTTCGGCCTGCTCGCCACGTTCGCCCGTCATGCGGGGGCGGTGATCGACCGCGCGACGCTGATGCGCGGCGCGTACCTCACGCGGCGCGTGGTGAGCGAGCGCACCATCGACAGCCACGTGCGGCGCCTGCGCGAGAAGCTACGGGAGCGAGGACCCGACCCCATTCGCACGGTGCATGGCGTGGGGTATCGCCTGAGTTTTGAGTGATGTTGCGGCTCAGGCTTCGTACGGTTCTCTTGGTCGTCAGCCTGTTCGTCCTGGTGTTGCCGGTGGCGGCCGTGCAGGTGCTGCGGCTTTACGAGAGCGCCCTGTTGCGGCAGACGGAATCCGAGCTGCAGGCACAGGCCGCGTTCGTGGCGGCGTCCTATCGGACGGCGTTCGACAAGTCCTTCGCCACCGCCGGGGACGAAGCGTATGGCAGGCCTAGGGAACCCCGCCGGGTAGGCCCTGCGGAGACGCTGGATCTCGCCGAGTCCATCGTGCATCCACCGTTGCCGGAGGCAGTTCGGGGCTCGGAACTCGACGCGCTCGCACGAAGCACCGGCGAGGAGCTGGCGCCGACCCTGATGGACGCCGCATCGCACACCGGAGCGGAGATTCGGGTGGTCGATCCCGCCGGCACGGTGGCGGCGACCACCGGTGCGGACGGCGGATTGTCGCTCGCGCACCGGGAGGAGGTGGCGGCGGCACTGCGGGGCGGGGGAGTCAGCCGTCTGCGCACGACGCTCGTGGCGGACCCGGACCCGGTGGCGGCCCTCAGCCGCAGCACGGGCATCGTGGTGGTGGTGGCGGAGCCCATCATTCTGGCGGAACGCATCATCGGTGCCGTGACGCTGTGGGGGACGCCGCCCACGATTCTCGACGCGCTCTCCAACAAGTGGTTCCTGTTGCTGCAGGCCACCGTATTGGTCCTGGCCGTGGTGTTCGGCATCGCGTCGTTCACGGCCCGCACCCTGGTGCTACCGATCCGGCGGCTCGCCCGGGACGCGGAGCGATTGTCCGCCGGCGAGACGGACACCTTCGAGCGGCGCCGGCACTACCGCGTCCGCGAGATTGCCGAGTTGGCGGACACGGTGGCGGCGATGGCGTCGAACCTGCAGTGGCGCGCGGGCTACGTCCGGGACTTGGCGCGCCACGTCAGCCACGAGTTCAAGACGCCCATCACCGCCATCCAGGGCGCGGTCGAAGTGCTGCGGGACCACTTCGCGGACATGAGCGAGGCCGAACGGACGCACTTCCTGGACAACGTGGCGTCGGATGTCGCGCGTCTGGACCGGCTGACGCTGCGGCTCCTGGAACTCGCGCAGGCAGACATGGGCGGGGCGAGTTCCGAAGTGACCGACGTGTTGGAGGTGGCCCGGGGACTCGGCGAGCGGAGGGTGTGTGTTGCGCCGGGACACGCGACGGCGCGGATCGGGCGTTCATCGGTCGAAGCCGTGCTGACCAACCTCGTCGACAACGCCCTACAGCACGGTGCGTCGCGGGTGGACGTGCGTGGGGAGGCGGATGGGGAGGCGGTCGAGGTGTGGGTGGACGACGATGGCGAGGGCGTGTCCGAGGGCAATCGCGCGCGGCTGTTCGAACCGTTCTTCACGACGCGGCGGGACCGGGGTGGCACGGGCCTCGGCCTCGCGATCAGCAGGGCGTTGGTGCGCAACGCCGGGGGCGCGATCGAGCTCGTGTCCTCGAAACGGGGTGCGTCGTTTCGGCTGTCGCTGCCACGGGTCGACGAGACTGCGTCAAGAACCAGCTAACTCGAACAGCGCCCCGAAGGCGATCTTGCGTTCGTCGGGAATCAGCACCAATGCCAGGGCCCGGCCCCCACCGCCCGGCACGGTGGGCGCATCCATGACGACGAACAGCATCTCGACGCTGCCGGTCGGAAACTCCAGGACGAGGCAGCGGATCGTCGGCACGGCCTCGTAGACGCCGAACGCGGGATTGATGGTCCCCAGCACGCCCTCGACGTCGCAACTGATGGCGTCCGTCGAGAACGTGAAGTCAAAACCGCCGCCAGCGGCCGGCTCGAAATCTCCCGGGAGGTCCGAATCCGCTCCATCGGCTGGTTGCCACAGACCCGTCACGGCCTCGTTCGAGGCGCCCCGCTCGAACCCGGTGAAGGCCCAACCATGGAAGGCGCGCGGACTGCCGCCGGCGGGCGTATACGTGCCCCGAATCCAATCCTTGGTGCGGTACTCGGCGGTCAGGTCGAAAGGCTGGCTCCCGCCGGAGACGTCGAGACCGGCCAGTTCGACCTTGCCCGACTCGAACAACTCGCCGGCGCCCGACACTTCGCCGAGGCCGGTGCGGTAGGTGCCACGGGCGATGCGGTCGACGTCCGCCGGCTCGGGTAGCCACGCGTACATCCGGCTATCCGGCAGCAATACGAGGTAGCCCTCCCGGTCCGCTTGGTCTTCGAACGCGATGCGCCATAGCCCCGTCGCGCCACGGTACTCGCGCTTCGCGCCCGAAAGGTTGGACAGGTGCCCGGTAGGCGTGCTCATCAGGCTCATCGCCAGGATTGGCACGTCGGCGGTGATGGAGAGCGACCACTTGCCGCTGCCGTCCCCCAACTGGCCGACCAAGCCACCGGCGCCGGCCTCCAGGTCCGCCGAGGTCACCGTGGCGGCGGCGCCGGCGGCTATCATCAGGCGGGCGGAGTCCGTGGAAGCGGCCCCGGCGTCGTCGCGGCCCGTGATCGTCACGTTGGCCTCCACCGTGGCGGGGTTGATCAGCCGCAGCCAACTGCGGTGGCGGTCGTTGCTGCCGGGGTTGAAGATCGGCACGCGATGGCGCGTCGCCGCCTCCCGGACCACGTCGTGCATGCTGGTCAGGAATCCGTCCTTGATGGTGCGGATGTACGACAGGGGTTCGATGTCGAGGTCCCCGCCGTAGATTAGTAGACGCCAGTTCCCCTCGCCCGCGCCCAAGCCGTCTGAAAGACCCTTGTCGGCGTTGCTCCTTTCCACGTCCCCGGAGTTGACGTGCACGGTTTCCAGGGCATCGATGGTCAGTCGCGCGGGGCCCCGGCGCACGCCGGCATCGTCGACGCCGTAGATGCGGACGGTACCGCCCCGGTCCGAGTGATTGATGATGCGCAGGAAGCCTTGACGGCCATCGGGGTCGTCGGCGGACATGAACAGCGGGATGAAGTGCTCGCGGCCTGTTTCCTGGGCGAGGGCGGGGGAGCACGCGAGCAAGATCAGTAGGGCGATGCTTCTCGCCGCCGACTTGGGACGGTTCGTCGTGCTCATCGGCCGATCAATATCCAAGCGATTTGTCGATCACCCCTTCGAGGGGCTCGCCCGCCACGAATCGCCGCAGGTTCTCGACGAAGCGGTCGAGGTTGCGTGGCGCGCGGAACTGGCTGGCGCCGGCGGTGTGGGGCGTCATCACGACGTTTGGCAGCTTCCACAGCCGGCTTTCCGGGGGCAACGGCTCGCGGGGCGCCACGTCCAATGCCGCGCCCGCGATCTCCCCCGCCTCGAGGGCGTGAACGAGGTCTTCCTCGACCATCACTTCCCCGCGCGTCACGTTGACGAGGTACGCGGTCGCCTTCATGCGGGCGAAGGCGGCGGCGTCGAAGCGGTTGCGGGTTTCCTCGGTGAGGGGGCAGCAGACGGCCAGCACGTCGGACGTTTCGAGGAGGTGCTCGAAGCGGTCGGGGCCCCATACCGTTTCCACTTCGGGGGAGGTCGGGACGGGGTCCCGGTCGAGCGCATGGACGGTCATGCCGAAGGCGGCGGCGCGGCGCGCCATCGCGCGGCCCGTGCCCCCGAAGCCGAAGATGCCCATCACGGACCCGGTGAGTTCGATCTCCCGGCTGCGCATCTCGGGCCGGTGGTTCCAGGCGTCGGGCCCGTGCCGGAGGGCCGTGTGGAGTTGGCGGGTGAGCATCAGGAGCAACCCGAACGCATGGTCCGCCAGGTGTTCGCCGACGAGGCCCTTCTCGCTGGTGAGCACCACGTCGCTCGTGCGGAACTCCTCGAACATGAAGGAATCGACCCCGGACGAGATGGACTGCACCCAGCGGAGCTTCGGCGCGGCCAGGAACATTTCGCGGGTTACGAAGCCGAGCACGACGTCGGCGTCGCCGATGTGGCGGATCGCGTCGCGGAAGTCGGAGACGACAATCTCCGCGTCTCCGGCGGCCGAACGCACCCGCGCGAGATCCGTTTCCGTGACCTCCCGCAAGGTGAGCCCGGGAATGATGAGTACCTTCATGTGAACGTGACCTCCACGGTGCCGAGGGCGGGGCCGAAGTCGCCGCGCCAATGGGAAGGGACGGTCACGGGACGCCGGGCGAACGCCCCCGTGATCACGCGCTGGCCGGGCTCTAACGCGAGTCCGAAGCGGCCGAGTTGCATGGCCAGCGCGGCGATGGACGCGAAGTGGTCGTCGATGTGGCCCGTGGCGGCCACGGTTGTCACGGGCTCGCCGTCTTGGGAAAGGGTGACCTCGAGGGCGTCGAAGTCGATGTCCGCCACCGGCCGAGGCGGTCCGGCGACGATGCCCCATTGGGAGAGGTTGTCGGCCAGACGATCAGCCGGGGACGCGTCCCTGGGCAGCCGCGGCTCGTTGATCTCGAAGCCCGGTGCCGCGCCGGCGACGGCACCGGCCACGGTGTCCCGGTCCACGTCCGTCCCGTCGGAGCGGATCGTGTCGCCGATGGTGAAGCACACTTCGTTTTCCACGCCGATGGCGGTGAAGTCGGCGAGGCGGAGGGTAGCGCCGCTGTCGGAAACCCGGCTCTCGAGCACGTACCCGAAGGGTCGGAAGCCGCGTCCCATGGCGTCCCGGGACGTGCCCGACGTCAGGCCCACCTTCCACCCTGCCAGCACCTCGCCCCCGGCGATCTTCGCGTCCAGGGCCTCGAGTTGCCGGCGCAGACCGTCGCTGAGCGAGTCAGGCATCGGCGTACCGTTCGATGCGCGGTTTCCAGGCGAGGGCCTCCTCGGGGGTCCCGACCGTCGCCGCCATGCCGGGGAACGGCGTCACCGGCACGACGACCCGGGACACGCCGAGATTCGCGAGGTGGTCGAGTTCATCGAGATCGGACGGCACGCTGATCGTGATCTCCAGTTCTGCGGGGTCGCGCCCGTGCTCGCTCGCCGTTCGCCGCGCCAGTTCGATGAGGTCCTCCCGAGTCTCCCGCGCCGGAAAGAACCCGTCCCCCAAGCGTCCCGCGCGCCGGGCGGCGGCCTTGGAGTGCCCGCCCACGATGATCGGTACGCTACCGCCGGGGGGTTGGGGCAGGCAGTGGATGTTCTCGAAGTTGAAGAATTGGCCGTGGAAGGTCGGCGCCTCCATGCTCCATAGCGCGCGCATCACCTCCACGTACTCGTCGGTCCGGGCGGCGCGCTCCTCGAACGGGGCGCCGATGGCGTCGAACTCCTCCTTCAACCAGCCGACGCCGATGCCGAGCAGCACGCGGCCGCCGGACATGCAGTCGAGGGTCGCCACCTGCTTGGCGGTGATGACCGGGTTGTGCTGGGGGAGGATGAGGATGCCGGTCGCGAGCTTGATGCGGGTCGTCGCGGCGGCGATGTAGGACATCCAGATGAGCGGGTCGGGAATGGGCACGTCGTCGCGGGGCCCCATCCGCCCGGTGGGCGAGTACGGGTACTCGGATTCGTACCCCTCGGGCACCACGGTGTGCTCGACGGTCCAGGCCGATTCGAACCCGGCTTCCTCGGCGGCCTGCACGAGTTCGACGGCCTTGGCGGGGTCGATGAACGGGCCGATGTTGCAGTAGCGCAGTCCGAACTTCACGCTTCCTCCTGTTCAGTGACGCCGGGCTCGGGGGCCATCCTGGTCATGCTATCGCGGTGTCCCGCGTGCTGCGGGCGGTGGGTGCGGCCACGGGCAGGCCATGTGGGGTGGCGCGATACGCCTCGCCCCAAGCAGTCGCGAGACCCTGCAACTCTTCGGGCGAAGCGATCCCCTTCGCGGTGAGCAGTCCCTCCAGCGCGTTCAGCCAGCACAGGAAGTAGTCCTCTTCGCCGCGCTCGTTGAGTGCCGCCATCTCCGCGCCGAGCGCCCGCGACCACTCCTGCCACGAGAACACGCCGGCCGCGTGCAGCTGCACGGCCAGGGCGAACGCCTCGGCCTGCCATGGTTCGTCGAAGGTGCGTCCGTCGGAGGCCAGTGCCGCGGCGAACGGACCCCCGGTGCCGGCATCTTGGGCGCTCACGCCGCGGTCTCGAGGTACGGTTCGAAGAGGTCCAGGGTGACACTGTCGTGAGACGAAGCTTCGCCGCCCCAGAGGGCGCGCGCGGAGAAGCGCACGGCGTAGAGGTGCTGCGGGTCTTCGCCCGCAAGTGCGGCATTCGAGTCGGGAAAAACGTGCCCGCCGTGATGGCCGACGATGGTGCCGCGCTTGCCGCGCACGTAGCCTGGCAGGCGGGTGTGTCCCGGCGGGTGGAGGTTTCTGGCGCGGACCGTGTCTCCCACCGCGAACGCCGGTGCGTCGTCGAGTTCCCGAAGGGTTGGGCGTCCCTTGCCGGCGGCGTGCACCAGCACTGCGGCGGGCAACGGCTCGTGGTCCTGGGTTCCCGCCGGGGCGGGTTCGCCGTGTTCGATGGCCGTCCGCGCGCCCGCGTCGATGAGTCCGGCCTGCACCGCTTGGTCGAGGAGCCTCGCGAACCAACGCTCGAAGTACCCCTGCAGATACACGTCGGGCGGCAGCATCTCAAGTTGGAAGCGCCCGTTGTCGAGGTTGGAGCGGAGATGGCCCGAGGCGGCGAGGGTCAAGGCGAACACGCGTCCTTCCCATTCGGCATGCCACGGGTTCGCGTCGGCGGGGTCCACGGGCCCGAAGCCGTGCATGCCCCCCATGTCGTGGATGCCGTTCATAGGACGGTTGTTCCCACCATGGAATCCCGCGTGACCAGGCCCGCGAGGGCGGCTTCGTCGAGGTGGGCGGTGCCGGTGGGTCTTCTCGGGACGACCAGATAACGCACTTCCGCGGTGCTGTCCCAGACGCGGACCTCGACGTCATCGGGCAGGTCCGCGCCGAACTCGCGCAGCACGGCTCGCGGCTCCCGCACGACGCGGCTCCGGTAGGCGTGGGATTTGTACCAAGCCGGTGGCAGCCCCAGCACGGACCAGGGATAGCAGGAGCACAGGGTGCAGACGACGACGTTGTGGACGGTATTGGTGTTCTCGACGGCGACCATGTGTTCGCCCTGCATGCCGAGGAAGCCCAACTCGCCGATCGCCGCCGTCGCATCCTCCAACAAGCGGGCCTTGAAGGCCGGGTCGCTCCAGGCACGGGCCACCACCCGCGCGCCGTTCCGAGGCCCGACCGTGTGCTCGTAGAGATCGAGCACGGCGTCCATCGCTTGTGGGTCCACGACGCCCCGTTCCGTGAGCAGGGTCTCCAACGCCTTCACGCGCAGGGCCATGGGGGAGGGCGGGTGTTGGTGGTCGCTCATGCGGTCTCGCGTCCGGCGGCCCGCCGGGGAGGGAAGCCGAGAGAATACGATAAGCTAGCGAGCTTGAGCGAATGTTGGGGGAGACGCCATGCGCAACGGATTCCGCGTCCTCGACACGGACGCCCACCAGATGGAGCCGCCCTCCATCTGGCGCGACTACATCGATCCGAACTTCGCCGACCGGGCTCCGCGGATCGGCGACATGGGCAACGGCCGTCCCGGCATGATCGTCGAGGACATGCCGATCACGAAGCAGGACGGCAGCTACCCCATGCACTCGAAGGAGTTCCTGGAGGCGGCGGCGCGCGGGATGGAGAAGCACGAGGCGGCCCGGGCGGCGGGCTTCGACCCGAAGAGCCGCGTGCACGACATGGACGAGCATGGCGTCGACGCCCAGGTGATCTATCCCACGGTCGGGGGACAGATGCTCGGCAAGCCGTTCGAGGACACTGAGTTGTTGGCGGCGGTTTGCCGCGCCTACAACGATTGGAGCTTGGAATACTGTAGCCACGCCCCGGAACGCCTGCGCATGTCCGCAATGCTGCCGGTCCAGGCCCCGGACCTCGCCATCGAGGAAGCGCGCCGCGCGGCGGAGGCTGGTGCCGCGTGCTTCTACGTTCGCCCGAACCCGGTGGAGGACCGCAACCTCTACCACGAGCGCTACGAGCCGCTGTGGACGGCCCTGGAGGAGATCGGCCTGCCGATGTGCATCCACGACTCGGGCTCGCCCTACCTGCCGTCCTACGGGGACCGCATGGAGACGCACACCTCGGGGCACATCATCGCGCACCCGTTCGAGGCGATGGTCGCCATGATGAGCCTGATCTGGTTCGGCGTCATCGAGCGCCACCCTAGGCTGCGCGTCGTACACGTCGAGGCGGACGCCGGCTGGCTCCCCTACTGGCTACAGCGCATGGAACAGCACTGGGAGTTCTCCGGCAACGCCGAGCACCCGGAGCTGCAGCGGCGCCCGACCGAGTACTTCAAGTCGAACTTCCTCGTTGCGTGCCGGGGCGACGAAATGACCCTGCCCTCGGTGTGCGACCTGGTCGGGGACGACTACGTCACCTTCAACACGGACTATCCGCACCCGGACGGCACGTGGCCCCTCGGCATGGAACGCCTGGAGCAGCAGCCGCTCGGCGAGGAGAGCATCCGCAAGATCTTCTGGGACAACGCGGCGCCGGGGTTTGGTTTGCAGTAGGGGCCACGTTCGCGGCTCGCCCAGGCGGAGGGGAGCCGTCTCGCGTTGGGGCGGCGCCTAGGGAAGGTCTGATTAAGACCTTCCCTAGCGCGGCACAGGGATGTGCCGCCAAATTCGATGGCGCAAGCCATTGAATTTGCAGAGCAAGCCGAAACCGCGCTTTTGGCTTGCGACCTGAACAAGCCAACAAGCCCATGGAGGGGCTTGTTCAGAGGTTCCCTAATGCGGCCGGGCGGTCGCGTAGTAACGCTGCCCGTCAAAGCGGTCGAAGTGCGCGCCGAGCAAGGGATGGTCGATCTGGGAGGCGTCCTCGCTGGGTTCGAGATGCCGCTCGGCCACGTAGGTGGTGTGTAGGCCCCCGTCCACGAGGACGTGATACCAGGGCCGGTCCTTCGGCGGCCGGCTCCGCGCGACTTCCTCGTACCACTCCTCGCTGAGGGAGAAGCACGGATCGACGCCGGCCACGACGCCCCGATACCCGAATCGGTTATGGGCGACGATCTGGCCCACGAAGAAGCGTGCATCCATTGGTCGTTGCCGGGCGGCGGAACCACCTTCAGGGGAGGGATTCGCGTCGTGCTTCGGCGCGCCGTTCGCGGATCAATTCCTCGGCTAGGCTGCGTCCCTCGATCTGGCGGAAGCGCTTGTGGAGACGCTGCTCGACCTCGCGAGCGTTCTGCGGCGCCTCGGGGCTGGGCGCGGGCACGACCGGTCGGCCGTGCCGGCCAAATCGTGTGTCGGCCTGAGGAGCTGCCATCACCTTCCCGCCGTTTCCGCAACGTTCTTAGTGTGCCACGGTCGAAAGATGCGTGCCGTCGCCGCGACGGTCTTCGGATCAGCGTCCCCATGCGTAGTCGTGGGTAGCGGGTACACTGCTCCGTCTCCCAAGCGCAGGCACCCGATGATCAAGCAAGCCACCTTCTTCAAGCGCCGGCCCGACCTAGAGCCGGCCGCCTTTCACGATTATTGGCGCAACCGCCATCCCGAGTTCGTGTGCCGCCTCCCCGGACTCAAGCGGTACGTCCAGAACCATGCCATCGCCGACGATGGCCCGTTCGACGGCATCGCCGAGGTGTGGTTCGAGGACATGGACGCGATGCGGGCGAACGCCGGTGCGCCGGAACTCGATGCCGTGCGGGCCGACGAGGCGAACTTCCTCGACACGGCGGGCATGGGCGGGATCATCGCCGACGAGCACGTCATCAAGGACGGCGCGCCGGACGGCGATGCGGAGAAGCTGATGGCGCTCGTCTTCCGCCAGGAACAGCACGCCCCGGAGCGGTTCTTCGAACTCTACCGAGACGAACTCGGCGGCCTGGTCCGTGCCGTCTCCGGCATCCCGCGCTACGAGCAGGCGCATTGCCGGATGGGCATCTACCGTAGTGGCCGGACGCCCGCCTGCGACGCCGTCGCCTCGCTCTGGATCGCGGACCGCGAGAGGACGTTCACCTCGCCGGAGATGGCCCGCGTCGGAGCGTTCGAGGGGACGATCATCGATTTCGAGCGGACGCGGGTCGGCTTCGTGGAAGAGATCGAGATTCCGCTGTAATCGCGGTTGGGAAGGGGACCACGCCATGACGGACCGGCGACTCGACCGGGACTGGAGCCAACCGATTCGCTATCCCGATCCTGCGGTCGAGGTGCTCGATCCCCGGTTCCGGCCGTATGTCCTCGGCAGCGCGGCGGTGGAGCGCCTGTGGACCGGGGCACGCTGGACCGAGGGTCCGGCCTGGTTCGGCGACGGCCGCTACCTCGTCTTCAGCGACATCCCGAACGACCGGATGCTGCGCTGGATGGAGGAGACGAACGCGGTGACCGTCTACCGTGCCCCCTCTCACAATGCCAATGGCAACACCCGGGATCGCCAGGGCCGGCTCGTCACCTGCGAGCACGGCACGCGGCGGGTGACGCGCACGGAGCACGACGGCACGGTGACGGTGCTCCTCGACCGCTTCGAGGGCCGGCGGCTGAACGCCCCCAACGACGTGGTGGTGCACCCGGACGGCGGCGTTTGGTTCACGGACCCCGGCTACGGGATCATCTGGAACTACGAGGGCCACAAGGCGCCGTTCGAGTTGCCGACGCGGGTCTACCGCATCGATCCCGAGACCTTGGACGCCCAGGTCGTCATCGAGGACATGGAGAAACCGAACGGCCTCGCCTTCTCGCCGGATCATGCGCTGCTCTACGTCACCGACACGGGGGCGTCCCACAAGCCGGGCCACCCGCACCACATCAAGGTCTACGACGTGGTGGATGGCACCCGCGCCGAGCACGGCCGCGAGTTCTGTGACCTTGGCCGCGCCATGCCCGACGGCATCCGGGTGGACGTCGACGGCAACGTCTGGTCGAGCGCGGGGTGGGCCGGTCCGGAGGAGGACGGCGTGCACGTCTTCGCCCCGGACGGCACGAAGATCGGCGCGATCCACCTGCCGGAAGGCGTCTCCAACGTCTGTTTCGGCGGGGTGAAGCGCAACCGGCTCTTCATGACGGGCGCGCAATCCCTCTACGCGCTCTACGTGGACGCCCAGGGCGTGCCCTACTGACGAGATCCGTCGTCAGCGTGCGCCCATCGCGCCGTTGCCGCGATACCGTGCGATCTCCTCCTCCGAGAGCCCGAGGATCTCACGCAGCACCTCATCGTTGTGCTCACCGAGCAGGGGCGCGGGGCGGCGGAGGGTCTGGGGCGTGCGCGAGAAGATGGTGACCGGACCGTCGTAGGGGGTTGGGCCCATCTCGGGGTGGTCCAGCGTCACGAAGAATCCGCGGTGGGCCAGTTGCGGATCGTGGTAGAGGTCGCTGGGGCGGAGCACGGCGTGCGCCGGCACGCCCGCGCGTCGGAGTCGCTCGGCCGCGGCGAAGGGTTCCCGTTCTTGGGTCCAGGCCGTCAGCGCGTCGTCGAGTGCGTCGGCATGGTCGAATCGCTCGGCGAAGGCGCAGGGGAGCGCCAACACGGTCGCCAGGGCGTCCCAGTGCCCGCGTGATTCCACGGCGACGGCGACGTAGCGTTCGTGGCCCGCCGCTGGGTACACGCCGTGGGGACACGCGTATGGTGAGCGCTGGCCGAGCGCGCCCGCCACGCGGCCGTTGACGGCGTAGTCGAGAATCAAGGGCTCGATGAAGCGGATTCCGGTTTCGATCTGCGAAAGGTCGATGTGCTGGCCCTCCCCCGTGCGCTTGCGGTGCAACAGCGCGGCGGCGAGGGCGGCGACGCCGAAACGGGGCGCGATGAAGTCGGTGTAGGCGCCCCACGGCCCGACGGGGGCCCGTTCGGGCCAGCCGACGAGTCCGAAGAGGCCGGCCACCGCCGCGCCCTGATTGCCGAATCCGGAGTAGCCGCGTTCGGGGCCGGTCTGGCCGCGCATGCAGGTGGAGAGCATGACGAGGTCGCGCCGCCCGGCGGCGAGGGTCTCGTAGTCGAGGCCGAAGCGGGCCATGGTGCCGGGGGAGAAGTTCTCGACGACCACGTCGGACCAGGCGGCCATGCGCGTCGCCAGTTCGCGCCCGCCCTCCGTCTTCAAGTCCAGGGTCATGCCGAGCTTGGAGGTATTGAAGTTCGCGTAGAACTGCGTCCGGTTCGGCCCCGGCACGTTGTCCTTGAACGGTCCCCGGATGCGCACGATGTCGAGCCGGTTCGGGGACTCGATGCGTACGACGGTGGCGCCGTGGTCGGCGAGGGCCTTAGCGATCATCGGTCCCACGCCGACCCAACTGAAGTCGGCGACCTTGAGGCCGGCGAAGGGCGCGGGCGAGGGTGCCCTCGAAACGGGCGGCGAGGGGGCGTGCGGTGCTAGGCGGGTGACATTCCCGAGCGGGGGTGCGCCCCGTCCCCCAACGAGCGGCGTACCGGATAGCTTGGCGAAGGGGCCGGGATGCTTGCGGCCGCCCACGTCGGTCCAGAATTCCCGGGCTGCGAGATGGGGGTCGTCCAGGAGGTCCGCGACGTCGTGGATGGCCGCGATGCAGAGTCCGTGGCGCGCCGCGAACGCCTGCATCTGCTGCTTGCTCTTGGTCTCGACGAATGTGCGGCATAGGTCGGCGGCGGCCCCGACCTGATCGGTGGCCAACTCTCCCGCCTCGAGGTCCGCGAGCCACCGCGTGAAGTCCCGGCCGCGAATCTCCTCGGGCACGTCCGCGCCGTCTTCCTCCGCCCAACGCACGAGGTGATGCAACGTCCGCTCGCCCAGAATCGGCATCTGGAAGAACAGGATGACGTTGCCATCCGCGCAGGGAACAACGTAGGGCAGCTTGAGTCCGGGGGCGACCGGGGCCGGGCGCTGGCCGCGATGCTCGCTCGTACCGGGCGGGTTGGTTCCCGTGTTCGGCGGGAAGCCGGTCGCGTTCATCAGCGTCCAGACGACCGCCGCTTGGCCCGATACGTCGAGGTGCTGGCCGAGGCCCGACACGGCGCGCTCGCATAGTGCCACGACGATGTCGGCGGCGGCTTGTGCGCCGGCGTGGAACGCCGCCTGGGGCATGACGCCCATCGGCAGCGGGGGACGATCCGGATTGCCCTGCAGCCCGATCAGTCCGCCGGCGGCCTCCACGGTCAATTCCGCCGCGGGCATGCTTGCGGCGGGACCACTCGTCCCGAACGGGGTGACGGACGCGTGAATCAGGTGCGGGAAGCGTTCCGAGATGCCCTCGGTGCGGCGGGATTCGACGAAGACGTCGGCGTCGGCGAGGAAGTCCGTCGGGTCTTCGGCCACGATGCTGCGCTTGCCGGCGCCGAGGGCGGCCCAGTACAGGGATTCGTCCCCGGCGAACGGGGGCAGGGTCCGGCTCTCGCAACCGCCGGGCGGCTCGACCTTGATCACCTCCGCGCCGAGTTCGGCGAGTAGCCGCCCGGCCATCTCTCCCCATCGGGTGGTGGCGTCGATGACGCGGATGTGCGTTAGCGGTGCGGTGATGGTGCTAGGACTGAGCTTCGATTCCCAAGCGATCACCGCATTACTCCGTATCCGCGAGGCGGCCGGCCACTTCCACGAGATAGTCCACGAACAGCCGGGTGCGCTTGGTCATGTGGTCGCGGTCCGGAAACACCGCGAAGATGGTGGCCGTCTCGATGTGCCAGTCGGGCAGCACCCCGACGAGGGCGCCGGACTTGAGGTCGGGCTGGATGGCGTAGCCCGGCAACACGCCGATGCCGCTGCACCGGGAAATGAACTCCCGCGCCGCGAGACCGGAATTCGTCTCGATGCGCGTATTGATCTTGACCTGCACGCGGCGGCCCCGACCGTTCGTGAGGGCGATGGCGTCGCCGAATCCGAGTTGCTTGATGGACACCCAGTCGTGCTGGAGCAGGTCTTCCGGCACACGGATGCGCCGCTGGTCCCGGAAGTACTCCCCGCCCGCGCAGATCAGCATCTCGAAGTCGCAGAGCTTGCGTGCATAGAGCGACGAGTTGCGCGGCCAGCCGACGCGGATGGCGAGGTCGAAGCCCTCCTGGATCATCGGCACGATGCTGTCGTCGAGGACCACGTCGAAATCCACGCCCGGGTAGAGCCGCCGGAACTCAACGATGCACTGGTCCAGGAACGTCACGCCGAGATTGTGCGGCGCCGTCAGCCGGATCCTCCCGACCGCTTCCTCGTGCAGGGAGGACACCTCGCTGAAGGCGTGGTTGGCGATGTCGAGCATCGAACGGCCGGCGCCGTAGAGCCGCGCGCCCTCGTCGGTGAGATGGAGCGAGCGCGTGCTGCGGTTCAGCAACTGCACGTCGAGTTCGTCCTCGAGCTTCTTGACCTGCTGGCTAACCGTGGACTTGGTCAAGCCGAGCGTCTCGGCGGCACGCGTGAACGAACCCTTCTCGACCACGTTGGCGAAGATGGCCAGCCGATTCAGATGGCGAATACCATTGTTCGTATTTTTCAAACTCACTGTCCGGCATTTGGCCGTTTTTGCCGCCCTTTGAATCATAGGAGACTGACGCCGTACCGACAACGAGCGCGTGGAGGGGACGCGGTCGATGGCGCAGATGCTGGACGGCCACGCAGACGATCCCGGCAACGGGGCCTCGGGTCCCCTGGCGGGATTTCGCATTCTGGACCTGACGACGATGCTCTCGGGTCCCTGGGCCACGATGCTGCTCGGGGACCAAGGCGCCGACGTGATCAAGGTCGAGGTCCCGGAGACCGGCGATCACACCCGCTCGCTCGGTAACCGCCGGGGCGGGCTGTCGTCGATGTACCTCAACATCAACCGCAGCAAGCGCTCCATCACGATCGATCTGAAGAAGCCCCGGGGCCGCGACGTGCTGCGCGAGCTGGCGCGTTCGGCGGATGCCTTCGTGCAGAACTTCCGTCCCGGAGTCGTCGATCGGCTGGGGGTGGGCGAAGAAGACATCCGCGCCGCGAATCCCGGCATCGTCTACGTGTCGATCAGCGGTTTTGGCGACGCGGGCCCGTACGCGGACAAGCCGGTCTACGATCCGATCATCCAGGCCCTGTCGGGGTTGACCACGGTGCAGGCGGGGTCGGACGACGCCCGCCCCCGCCTGATCCGTACCGTCCTGCCCGACAAACTCTCCGCGGTACTGGCGTCGCAGTCGATCACGGCGGCCCTGCTCGCCCGGGAGCGCTCCGGGGCGGGACAGCACGTCAAGCTCTCGATGATCGATGCGATGCTCGCGTTTCTGTGGGCGTCGGACATGGGTGCCCAAACCTTCGTGGACCAACCGGCGACCCACCAGGAGGCGGCGAGCTTCATCGACCTCATCTACGAGACCCGCGACGGCTACGTCACGGCCGCGGTGATGCGGGACAAGGAATGGCGCGCGCTGACCCGGGCGCTGGACCGGGCGGAGTGGGCCGACGATCCGCGCTTCGCCACGCCCGCCGCGCGCGATGCCCACGTCAACGAGCGGTTGGAGCTCACGCAGCGCGAGATCGGCAAGTACACCACCGACGAGATCATGCTGCGGCTCGAGCGCGAGGGGGTGCCCTGCGCCCGCGCGCTCACCCGGGGCCAGGTGATCGAGGATCCGCAGATCGTCGCCAACGGCATCGTGCTCGAGTATGAGCATCCGGCCGCCGGGCGCTTGCGGCAGACGGGCACGCCGGCGCGGTTCCTGAGCACGCCGACCCGCATCGGCCGCGGCGCGCCGCGGCTCGGGGAGCACACGGATGAGGTCCTGGCGGAGTGCGGATTCTCGCCGGACCGCATCGCGGAACTGCGGGACGCCGCGGTCGTTGGACCCGAGTGCTATGGCGCGCCCCGGGAACCGTGCTGGTCCGCGCGCGGAGCGGCGGCGTGAACGGCTCCAGGGCGACGGTGCTCGTCATCGGGGCCGACCGCGGCATCGCCAAGGCGCTGGCGGAGCTGTACCTGGACCGGGGCGAGCGGCTCATCGCGGCGTGCCTGGGCGGCGAGAGCCCGCTCGCGGCGCGGGGCGCGCGGGTCGAGCCGGGCGTGGATGTCACGAGCGACGCGGCGGTGGCCAACATGGTCGCGCGGCTGGCGGCGGATGCCGTGACCGTGAACGTGCTGGTACACGTGGCCGGCGTGCTCGGCCTCGACCGGCTCGGCGAGATCGATCTCGCGGAGGTGCGCCGCCAGTTCGAGATCAATACGCTCGGGCCGCTGCGCACCGTGCAGGCGTGCCTGCCAGTGCTCGCGCCCGGCGCCAAGGTCGGGATCGTCACCAGCCGCGTCGGCTCGTTGGCGGACAACGGTACCGGCGGGATGTATGCCTACCGCCTCTCCAAGGCCGCGGCGAACATGGTCGGGCTCAACCTGCACCACGATCTGGCGCCGCGCGGGATCGCCGTGTTGCTGCTCCATCCCGGCATGGTCGCCACGGACCTGACCAAGGACCTGCCGGGCGATTTCGATTACATTCGGCCGGAGGAGGCGGCGGCCGGGCTCATGCGCAACATGGACGAGTTGACGCTTGAGGACTCCGGCCGCTTCCGGCATGCGAACGGGGAATACCTGCCGTGGTAGGCCGGCGAGCGCCGTCCATCGCGCGGGCGAGGCACAGGGGAGGACTAGCATGAAGCTTTATCAGTACATCTCGGCATGGGAGACGCCGTGCATCAGCCCGTACGTGACGAAGGTCATCAACTACATGAAGATGACGGGCCTCGAGGCCGAGATCGTCCAGCAGGACCTCGGCACGCTCGGCGATGACGCGCCCCGGGGGAAGCTCCCCTACATCGTGCTCGACGACGGCTCCAAGGTGTGCGACTCCAACGAGATCATCGCCTACTTCAAGCGCACGCATGGAGACCCGCTCGACGGTCGCCTCTCCCCGGTGGAGAAGGCGCAGAGCATCGCCTGGACGCGGCTCTGCGACGAGCACCTGTACTGGTCCGGGGTCATCCAGCCGCGCTGGCGCGAGGACGCGGGTTGGGAGACGTACATCCCCGCCATCGTGGGGGGCGCCGAGGTCGGGCCCGAACTGCGGGAGGCCCTCGATGCCTTCCGGGTGCACATCGTGGAGGAGTTCAACCTCCAGGGCATGGGCGGCCGCAACGACGCCGAGGTCTTCGACATCTACCGGATCGACGTCGATGCGCTGGCGGACTTTCTCGGAGACAAGCCGTGGTTCATGGGCGACGCCCCGACCACGGTGGACGCCACCGTCTACTCGTACCTGCGGCACACGATGTACGTGCCCTTCGAGTGGCCGGGCCGGGAATATGCGCTCGGCAAGGACAACTTCGTGCGCTACTGCGCGAGATTCAGAGAAACCTACGCAATCTGAGACGGGCAGGGCGCCCAAGAACGAGCATCAGGAGGCAGTCATGGCATTGCTGAATAGGGACGACTGGTACGACATCGCCCGGGACGTGGACTGGGAGCCGAGCTATGTCGAGGTGGAGGACGCGTTCCCGGAAGGCTGGCAAGGGCTTGGCAAGGTGCCCAAGGACGCCTTCGGCACCTGGGACGAACCGTTCCGGGTTTCCTACCGGGACTACGTGCGCACCCAGCGCGAGAAGGACACCGGCGTGTACGCGGTCAAGGACGCGTTCAAGCGGGCGAACATCTTCGACATGCTGGACGAGGGGCACAAGGCCGCCGCGCACCTCCACATGGGCAGCACCTGTGCCGTGGAGCAGACCGCGGTGACGATGCAGAGCCGCTTCGCCCGGTTCGCGCCGAGCCCCCGGTGGCGCAGCCTCGGCGTGTTCGGCATGCTCGACGAGATCCGGCACGCGCAGCTCGATCTCTCCTTCGCCCACGACCTGGTGAAGAAGGATCCGCGCTTCGACTGGACGCAGAAGGCCTTCCACACCAACGAGTGGGGCATTATCGCCGTCCGGCACTTCTTCGACGGGTTCATGCTCGGCGGCAATTGCGTCGATGCGACGATCACCCAGAACCTCACGGTCGAACACGGCTTCACGAACATGCAGTTCATCGCCTTCGCGGCGGACGCCATGGAAGCGGGGGACGTGAACTTCTCGAACATCCTGTCGAGCATCCAAACCGACGAGGCCCGGCACGCCCAGCAGGGGTTCCCGACGCTGGAGGTGCTGGTGCAGCACGATAAGGAACGCGCGCAGACCCTGCTCGACATGAGCTTCTGGCGCGCGCTGCGGCTGTTCCACGTGCTGACGGGCCCGGCGATGGACTACTACACGCCGCTCAAGCGCCGGAAGATGTCCTTCAAGGAGTTCATGCTGGAGTGGATCGTGAACCATCACGAACGCACCCTGCAGGACTACGGACTCGACAAGCCCTGGTATTGGGACCAGTTCATGCTGAGCCTGGAACACGGCCACCACGCGCTGCACATCGGCACCTGGTTCTGGCGGCCGACCTTGTGGTGGAAGCCGAACGCGGGCATCTCCCGGGCCGAACGCAAGTGGCTCAACGAGAAATACCCGTCCTGGGACGACAGTTGGGGCTACATGTGGGACGTGATCGGCGAGAACGCCGCGAAGGGCGAGATGGGCCAAACCCTGCCCCTCACCCTCCCGGCGCTGTGCAACATCTGCCAGCTCCCGCTCGGATCCGCGCTCGACCGGCATCACCTGAAGCCGGAGATGGAGACGCGCAACGGCCGCGTCTATCACTTCTGCAGCGAGCCGTGCCGGTGGATCTTCAACCAGGATGCGGAGCGTTACGCGGGACACATGAACGTGGTGGACCGCTTCATCGCCGGGGAGATTCAGCCGATGAGCCTCGAGGGCGGACTCGAGTGGATGGGCCTCACGCCGGACGTGATGGGGGACGATGTCTACGGTTATGCGTGGGCCGAGGACTACAAGGAGACCGAGGCCGCCTAGGGGCGTTGCGCTAGGGAAGACCTGGGTTGTCGCCGGCAAGGGGGTTGTAGGAGGCGAATATGGCGCTGTTTCCAATCATCGGGCGTTTCGAGGGGGACTTCGTGCCGCATCTGTGTCCGGTCGACACCGACGACACGATGCCGGCCATCGCCGAGAAGGTCGCGGTGCACTCGGTTGGACGGCGGGTGCCGCCGAAGCCGGACGCCGACGGCTACGAGGTGCTCGTCGACGGCGAGGTGATCGCCGACGACAAAACCTTGGGCGAACTCAACCTCGCGCCGCTCTACTGGGTGGACGTGCGCTGGAAGCGCGCATGACCGACCAGGCGAGCGCTCCGGAGGCAACGTTCGTGCGGGTATGCGGCGAGGACGAGTTGTGGGACGGCGAGATCGACGCGGTGGAACTGCCGCAGGGATCCGTCCTGATGGCGAAGTTCGACGGCGTCTACCGGGCGTATCAGGGGATCTGCCCCCACCAATCCGTGGCGTTGGTGGAGGGCAATCTCGACGGCGCCCGATTGACGTGCCGCGGGCACAACTGGGTGTTCGACCTCACCACGGGCGATGGGGTCAACCCCCGGCGGGCGTGCCTCGCGAGGTACCCCGTGGAGGTACGGGAGGGTGACGTATATGTCGGAACCAACGCGGAACGGCCTGGGCGAGACGCGACGGGCGTCGCCTTGGGAGCGGATTAAGGCGCTGTTCTCCGGGCGCGGCGACGGGGACGCGCCGGCGGAGGACACCGCGGAGTCGGAGAAGAGCATGGCAAACACGATCGAATACAACGGCGTCGGACCGATCATCCGGGCCGGCGAACTCGCCGACGCGGTGGTCGACGCGATCGCCGAGGACAACCCGGACAAGGAGGTCGAGGTCTCCGACCGCGGCGACTACCTCCGCATCCACACGGACCGGCGCTGCCTGCTGACGCAGGCGACGCTTGAGAAGCACCTGGGCTATCCGTTCGACATCACGCTGCTCGAGCGGGAGATGCCCTCGTTCACCGGGCGCATGAAGACCGTGAACCAACAGTTCCTTTGGTACTACGAGACGTAGTCAGAAGGCCTAGGAGGGGGAGCGCAAGATGAGTTCGTTGCAGGAAAGACGCGCGGCGCGGCGCAAGACCTGGAGCCGCATGGGCGACCTGGGCCGGGTGCCCACGGAGTACGAGATCGTCACCCACGAGATGGTGCACACCGCCAAGGAAGTCCCGCTGGAGATGGGCGCGGAGACCTTCCCGAACCAGTGGATGAAACAGTACCGCGACGATGGTGGGCTCAAGGTCGGCGACTGGGAGGCGTTCCGCGACCCGGACGCGATGATCTATCGCCTCTACAACCAGCAGCAGGATCGGGCGGAGTCGTTCGTCGACCAGGCGATTGAACAGTACACCGAGCGGACGAACGGCGACGGCGGTCTCGACGGCCGGTGCGTCCGCTTGCTGGCGCGGGTCCTCGCCCCGTCCCGATATCTGGTCCACGGCCTGCAGATGGCGTCGGCCTACATCCAGCAGCTGGCGCCGACGTCCTACGCGGGCAACGCCGCCGCGTTCCAGACCGCGGATCAGTTGCGTCGCGTGGAGCGCACCGCCTACCGGACCAAGCAACTGTCGCTAGCGTGGCCGGATGCCGGTTTCGGCACGGGGGAACGGGCGATCTGGGAGCAGGACGCGTTGTGGCAACCGGTACGGCGGGCCGTGGAGGAGTTGCTCGTCGTGTTCAAGTGGCACGAGGCCTTCGTTGCGACCAACTTGCTCGTGAAGCCGGCCCTCGACCTGTTGTCGCTCCAGGAGTTTGGGCCGGTGGCCGAAGAAAACGGCGACACGCTCGACGCGTTGATCGCCGCGAATCTGTTCGAGGACGCCGAGCGCTCCATGCGTTGGAGCGTTGCCTTGTCGCGCTTCCTGATCGAGCAGGACGAGGCCAACCGGCAGCTATTGCAGGCGACCGCGAAGGCCCATGCGTCGAAGACGCACGCGGCGATGGAGAGCTTCGGCACGCTCCTGGGCGAATACTCCGAGCGCGATGGAGCCGCCATCCGCAGTTCGGCGGAGGCGGGGTTGGCCAAGCTACTCGACGATGCCGGGCTCTCCGGCGTCCTCGACGGCTGACGGTGGCGCGGGCCGTTCATGGGGCCTCGGTCTCGTCGGGTGCGCGCCGCCCTGGCCGCAAACCCGAACCGGACCGCCCGCCAAGGGGCGCCGTGGTGAACGCCGCGCCGTCCGGTGCCGCCGAAGCGCACGTCGCCCGGAACTTCGTGGGCGGCCAGTGGCGTCTGCCGAGGCATGGCTACGAGATCGACGTGCAGCATCGAGGAACTCGGGGCGGTGCCGAGGTCCGCCGCCGCCGACGTGGAGGATGCCCTGGACGCGGCGCGTGGGGCGTTGCGGCACGACCTCGGCCTCGTCGCGCGTCAACGCGCCTGGAAGTTCTGCGAACTCCTCCGTACCCGGGCGGCGCGGATCGCGCGCGTCGAGAATCTGGATTCGGGCGTCCCGCTGGACTTCGCCACGCGCTGTGTCCTCGATTCGGTATCTTGGCTGGAGGGTCGGCTGGAGCAATCCACGCCCGACGCGGAGGTCTCGGCGTGCGGTTGCAGCGCTTGGCTCCTCCCCGCCTATGCGCCCTTCTGGCTGTACTGCACGCAGGTGCTGGACGCGTTGCTCGCCGGCGATGCGGTGGTGCTCAAGCCGTCGTCGAGCACGCCCCTGAGCGCCGTTTGCTTCGCCGAGCTCCTCGCGGATCTCGATCTGCCGGCCGGGAGCTTTGCGTTGCTGCAGGGTACGGGCGGCGATGCCGGCACGGCGCTGGCGCGCAGCCCGAAGGTGGACCGGCTCGGATTCGTCGGCGGCCGGGACGCGGCGCGCATGGTGATGCGCAGCGCGGCGCAGCCCCTGACGGGCTGCGCCATCGTCACGGGCAACCTCAACCCCTCGGTGGTGTACGCCGACGGCGACGTGGAGTTGCTGGCGGGCGTGCTTGCGGCGACCTTGTTCGCGCACGCGGGGCAGGGCGGCTTCGCAAGCCGCTGGTGCCTGGTGCCGGAGGCGCGCCTGGCGGAGATGCGCGAGGCGCTGCAAGGCGCGCTCGATGCCCTGGACGCGGGGGGCGGGTGGGGCAGGAGCGTCGCCCCGCTGGTCAGCGAGGACCGGCGCGAACGCGTAGTCCGGTTCCTCGGCACCTTGGGACCGCACGCCCCGGAATCGATGATCGGGACGCCAAGGCGGCCGTCGCGCCACCCGATGGGCTACTTCGTGAGCCCGAGCGTCGTGATCGATCCCACCCCCGAGGCGCTGGCCCGGGGCGCGGACTTGCCGGGACCGGTGCTTTACCTGTCGACGTATCGGTCGGAGGAGGCCATGGCGTCCATGCTGGCGAACTGCCACGGAGCGGGCGCGCTTGGCGTATATTCGGCGCGCGGCGCGGAAGCGTTGTCCCCGGTCCTGGCGCGAGGGTGGCGCAATGTGCGCGTCAATGGCGCTCCCGCCGCGGGCGCGTGCGCCGCCGAGTCGCTCTGGTGCGGCTTCCATGAAGGTTGAAGCCGCGAATCCGTGCTAGGAGGAGCTGGTGTCATGAGCAAAGTCCATGCACATCTACTGCGCGAGCGCGCAGCCGTGGGCGGCGATGGACGACGCGCTGCCGAAGTTCGTCGGAATGCCCGGCTAGGGCGCACAACGCGGGAGAAGACCATGAAATCGATCATCGCGGGCGGCTTGTGCGTGCTCGCCGGGTTCGCCAAGGCCGAGTGGATTCAGTCCGTCGGTCAGAGCGAGCGCTGCATCTCGATGGGCGGGGCGTGCGTCGCCAAGGCGGACGACTACGGGGCGTACTACCACAACCCGGCCGCGGCGACCGCGTTCAAGGATCCGCTCGTCGGCGGCAACTTCCGGATCCTGGATACGACGAACCTCGATCTCATCGACAGCGCCGGCGAGCACGACATCCCGCAGACGAACACCGAGGCGAAACTAGCGCTCGCGCCCACGCTCGCCGGCTACTACCCGTTGGGCGAGCGCATCGTGCTCGGCTTGGGCCTCGGCGCACCGTTCGCGATCACCGCGGATTGGACCAACGACGACGGCCTGCATCGCTACAACATGTCGAACCAGGCGCTGTTCGTGCTGGACTTGACGCCCACCGTGGCCTTCAAGATCAACGAGCAGTGGTCGGTGGGCGTCGGGCTCAACATCATCGCGCTGAAGCACCTCAAGCTCGAGACGTTGATTCCGTTGAGCTTCGGGGCGGCCCTGCCGCCGGCCCTGGGTGGCGCGGGGGCGATCATCCCGACCACGCCGGACAGCGAGATCATCGGCTCCCTCTCGCTGGAGACGTCGGACGACGTGCGCCTCGGCATCCCGCCTGACAACTTCGCCGCCGCCTTCGACGAATTCGCGCTCACGTTCGGCGTCGAGTACAAGATGAGCGAGTGGTTGCGCTTCGGGGCCGTGTACCGGACGGCGACGGATTCCGAGTGGGAGGGAGACCTGACGGCCGAGATCGGCGGCGCACCCCAAACCGTCGGCTTCAATCTCGACCTCGACATGCCCGCGCACCTACAGGTCGGCATGGCCTACGAGATCATCCCCGAAAAGCTCGATTGGTCCTTCGACATCCAATGGACGCGCTGGTCGGCAGCGGACGGCATCGGCTCCCCGGCCGTGATCAAGTTCGATGCGCCGTTGGTGGGCTTCATCAACGACCTCGAGCTCGACTACGACGGGAGCGATACGTTCACGTTCCGCACCGGTCTGGAGGTGAACCTCACGTCGAGCTTGTCGCTGATCCTGGGCTACGCCCGCGACGGTGCCATCTTCGACGACAGCCGGGTGGACATCCTGACGTACGACTCCGACCGGAACATCTACTCCATAGGGATGGTGTTCGATCGCCGCGAAACCCAGTTCGACAGCGGCTTGATGCTGATGGGCGGCGTGCAGGCGCTCATGTACGACAGCCGCAAGATTCGTGCCGGCAAGAGCCAGAACCTCGGTGGCGTGTCCCTGCCGAACCTGCTGGACCAAGACACCTTGAGCTTCACGGCGAACCGCGGCGATTTCGAGTACGGCGGCGCGATCTGGGCGGTGGGGGTCTCCTTCGAGTACGGGTTCTAGGGAGGGTCTGATCAAGGCCTTCCCTCGCCCCTCACCGTGGCGTGGCGACGCCTCGGTACGTGAAGGTCGCGAGTTTCGGCCCGGGCAGATAGCCGGTTTCGAGTTCGTCGAGGCGGAAGCCCGCGTTGGCGATGAGGATGTCCGCGCTGCGTGCTAGGTGGCAGCCGCCGCCGATCACCTTCCAGAGGGGTTCGATGCGCCGCTGCCAGCGGTGGATCGCCGGATCGGGGCTCGCGCCGTGTTCGGCGAAGATCAGCCGGCCACCGGGCTTCAGTACCCGCCGCAGCTCGGCGAGACAGCGATAGACGTTGGGGACCGAGCACAACGTCCAGGTGGAGACCACCGTGTCGAAGCTGCGATCCTCGGTCGGGATGTCCTCGGCGGAGGCGCTCGACACCTCGACGGGGATCGTCGTCTCGGCGAGGCGTTCTCGGGCGCGTTCCGCGATGTCGGTGGCCGGCTCCAGGGCGAACAAGGACTCGGGGGCGTCCTTGCCGGTGGCGTAGTGGGCTAGGTTGTGACCGGTGCCGAAGCCGATCTCGAGCACGCGGCCCCGGGCGCGGGCCACGTAGGCGGCACGCACCTCCGCCATGGGCTCTTGCGCACAGGCACAGTCGATCAGCCGCGGCAAGAGGTATTTTGCATAGAGTCCCATCAGTCCTCCGTTTCTTGCGCCCCCGCGCCCCTCCGATACCGCGAGGAGCGCGGCAAGACGATCTCCGGCGCAGCTTCGTGCGCCGGTTCGCCGTTCGCCTCGTCGCCGGCCGGGAACAACCGCACGTTGCCCGCGGCGTACCCGGCAAACTTCAGATGTTCGATGATCGCGCGGTCCACCGCGTGCTCGATGTCCGCGTCGAGGCCCGCCGCCTCCAGTCTGGGGAAGCGGCGCAGCAACTCGGGCCGGTTGTAGAGGAACTCCCGCGTCACCGTACCCTCGACGAACCGCTCGTCGCGCAGGCAATACTCGAAGCGAATCCGGATCGGCACGTCGACCAACGCCGACACGGCGTCGACCGTGTGCCGGATCACCTTCTTGTCGACGACCCAGAGCATATGCTTCGCCGCCCCGGTTCCGTCCGCCCCTTCCGTCCCCTATGGATCAGGAAGATACACGAAACGCGCATGGCTGGGTCCGGTGTGGCCTAGGGCTCTGGAGGTTGCCAGACGGGCGCGCCGCCGGTTCGGGCAAGGTAGGCATCCTCGGCCTCGGTGTTGACGCGGCCGAGCACCTCGTTGCGGTGTGGGAAGCGGCCGAAGCGTGCGACGACGTCGCGATGGTGGACGGCGTAGCGGACGAAGCTCTCGGCGAATGGCCGCCAAGCCGACGGCACCGATCCCACGAGCGTATCGATGGCGTTCACGTAGTGCTGTTGCTCGGCGAGGGATTCGCTGTGGTGGAACGGGTGCAGCAGGAAGACCTGGCCGGGTGGGGGGAGCGCTTGATCGAGGCCCCCGGCGATCGCGCGTTTGGCCACCGCTAGGGTGGCATCGTCCTGGGCGAATGCGTCCGGGCTACCGCGATGGCAGTGCCTGGAGAACTGATCGAGGAGAACGACGGTCGCCAGGGCTCCTTCGGGGGTTTTTTCCCAGTCGCGCAGGCTCCCGGCCGCGGCCTTGCGCAACGTCGGTTCGAAACGCTCGCGGATGGTGTCGTCCAGGGCCTCGCCCCCGCCGTACCAGAACTGGGAGCGCGCCTCCGCCGCGGCCGGATCGCTCCATGCGTCCTCGAACCAGAATTGGACGACGTCCGACGGCACCATGCCCGTGGTGGCCGGTGCTCCGGTCAGTGGCCGCGGCGCTAGCCCGCATTTCTCATCACGGGCCGCGATGATCGCCGAGGATTTTCGCCCCGTGCGCGTGCTCGCGACCGAAAGCCTAGTGGGGCCTAAGTTTGAGGGAGCACGTGCGCGCACGGGGCGAAAAGACCGGCGAGGGCGCGGCCAGCGGTCTGCATCCGGCCGCCGACGTGTGAGATCGAGGATAAACCCAAATGGACCAACGACTTGCGGTCCATGCACAAGCGACCTGGTGAGAAATGCGGGCTAGGCGTTGGCCGCGCCGCGGACGACGTGATGCTCGAACAGCGCCGCTACGTGGTCGGCCACCGCCAAAACTTCCTCGGCGAGGTCGAAGCCCCCTTCAAGCGCCCAACGGTTCATGGCATGGCGGTTGCCGGCGACGAGCATGCAGGCCACCAGCCTTGGCAGGCGGTCCCGTGCCGGATCGACGCCGAAGTCGTTCGCCAGCGACGTCGTGAGGAGATCCTCGTACTCGTCGTTGAGCGTATGCAACCGCAAGGCGATGGATGGCGAGCGGTGCTGCTGGCGGACGAGCGTTCGGAGATTGGAGAGTCCCCCGGCTTCCTCCCGCAACTGCGTGGTGTTGAGCACGATCCGCTCGCGCCAGAACTCGAAGGTGGTGGTCGTGCGCGCCGGATCCTCGATGGCCTGACGGAACGTCTTGATCTGGCGGCGATCAACGGCGATCGCGAGTTCGGGCTTCGACGGGAAGTGCCGGTAGAGGGTCTGCACGTGCAGGCCGGCGTGGTCGGCGACTTCCTCGAGGGTGGTGTCGTCGTACCCCTTCGTCGAGAAGAGTCCGATGGCCGCATCGATCAATGCGGCCCGGGTGCGCTGCTTGCGGCGCTCGCGCAGTGGGTATTGGATGTGCGTGGCTTGTGGTTCTGCGGACATAGTAGACTGACTGCGAATAGGGAAGTGGAAAAACCGGTTGCCCGGACGTTCAAGCGATGGAGAAGTACCCGTTCTGTAGTGCGCCTTGGGTGGGCGTGGCCCGCGACTTCATAGAGACCCAATGTGCCGCGAACGATATCACCGACATCGAAACCTCCTTCTGTGAGAAGTTTGCCGACGCGCCCGATGAAATCGCCACGGAACCCGGTGGCATCACAGGGTGGTATTTTCGCATCAGCGGCGGGAAAGTGGAAGTGGGCCACGGCGTACTGGCGGACGCCGATGCGACCATCGTGGCGGACTACCAGACCACCGTTCCCCTCGCGCGGATGGCCTTCGATGGAAATCCCGGCAACATCGCCCTCGCGCAGAAGGCGGTGGAGGAGGCGACGGCCCAAGGCAAGATGCGGCGCGAAGGCGACGAGGGGGCCATGGGCGGGGTGCCGTTCCTGGCGGGGCTCCACGACGTGCTCGCAGCACGCACGGCTTGACCGGCCGGCCAAGCGCCGCACCGACAGGAGGACGCCCATGGAACCCACGACAGACTGGCGCTTCAACATCGACAGCGCCGCCGCCGCCCAGTGGACGGAAGGCCTGCGCCGCATCTTCGACTACCGCGACCTCGGCGTCGAGGACGCGACGAACGGCGACTACGTCGCCCACCTGATCCGCGCCAACGGCCGCACCGAATCCGACGCCGTGCAGCAGTGGCACATCCACGAGTGCACGTTCCAGATGGTCTATGTGCTGAACGGGTGGGCCACGTTCGAGTACGCGGACGTGGGCGAGCGAACCATCCGGAAGGGCGACTGCATCAACCAGCGTCCGGGCATCCCGCACCGGGAGGTCGCGGTGTCCGACGACTTCGAGGTGCTCGAGGTCGTGGCGCCGGCGGATTTCAGGACGGTCGTGGTCGATCCTCCGGGGTGACACGGCTGCGGCGACGGCTTGCAGGCGGCGATAGCCGCGTATAGCGTATGGTGTTTCGGGGAGCAGACGACGGAGGTTCTGGCATGACGGGAACGGCAGCGGCCATCGACACAGCGTCCGATCAATCCTGGGAGGAGTACCGCGCGGACGGCATCCGCCGCGCGCTTGCCCTCGGCAACCGGGGCCCGATGCGCTTCGACGAGCACGGCGTGCTCGCCCAGGATCAACTCGACGGCTACCGGCAGCACGGGTTCTATGTCTTCACCGGCGTCCTCTCCGCCGACGAGTGCGCCGAACTTGAGGCCGAGTTCGCCGAAGTCCTGGACAACGCCCCGCTGACCGAGAGCGGCGACCTGGACCGCCACGGACGGCCCGTGCGCTTCCCCGGCTACTACACGCTCGGCAACATCCGCGACAGCCGGATCAAGCAGCCGGAGGATGCGGGGGAGGGAGAGCAAGCCGCGCCAGTCCACCTCGTCTCCCACCCCCTCATGATGATGGACTCGGCGCTCCGGGCCTACGCCCATCCGGACATCCTGCGGATGGCCGCGAGCTTCAACGGCCCCGACTTCGTGCCCTTCCACGAGAGCATCTTCAACAAGGATCCCGGCGAGGGCGCGCCCACGCCCTGGCACCAGGACGGACGCACGCACTGGACCGAGGACGGCGCGGCCCTGGAGCAATCGGACGGCTCCGGCAAGACGCACGGCTTCAACCTCTCCGTGGCGTGGTCGCGCTGTACCCCCGAAAACGGCCTGTGGGTCGTGCCGGGGAGCCATCGCCGCTGGCGTCTCGCGAACGGCGGGAGCTTTCCCCCGATCACGGACCGCTTGGCCGAAGCCGTGCCCATGATGCTGGAGCCCGGCGACGTGGGCATGGTCAACCGCAGTTCGCTGCACGGCTCGTTCCCCAACAAGACCTCGATTCGGCGCAACACGATGGTGATGGGCTTCCACAAGCGCGACTCCGCGATCGGCGCGGAGACGACCAACGTGCACGCCTTCAAGAAGCCGGGGGACACCAAGACGATCAAGTATTCCGAGGACTACGTGCTGCGGCGGACGCGCATGATTCCGCTGGCCATCGACGCCCGGCGCCAGCGCTACCCCGACGAGACGCCCTACGACTACCGGGGCAGCTATCTCGGCGACAGCCATTGGAACGAGCGGGCACGCGCCGAGATCGCCGTCGAGGGCGACGAGTACTGGCAGCGGGACATTACGTTGTAGGGTCGCCCGGGTCGCCGGGGCAGCAGGCTCCCCGGTCGATGCGTGTGCGAGATTTCCCCCTCGCCAAATAGCAAAAGTCCACTTCACACCGCCTATCCGATCCTTAGGATGGGCACCCATGCCTACGCACGATGCCCCTTCCCGGAACGTCCGGGCGAAACGGCCGCCGACGACCACCGCCGGCGGCCGGCCCACCCGCGAGCAACCGAGCGCCGACGTCCCGCGGCCGCCCAAGCCGCCCGGCCGGGCCGCCAGGACCGACCCGGCGGACGAGCTTTCGATGACCCTTGCCGAGTTCGTTCGCCGCTATCCGGTTTCGACCACGGTGGACCCGTGGATCCGGCGCGCCGCCAAGCGGCGCGCTCGCGCCGTCCTCACGCCCATACGGTACCTTCCCGAGAACTACATCCCTTGGTGCTACGCCCTGCGGGACCACGAAATCCCAGGCTTCTCCCTGCGCGCCGTGCAGCAGTTGGTGGTCGCACTGTCGACCTTTCTCGCCCGCGCCGGGAAGTCGGAACAAACGTCCGACCGCGTCGGGAGCGAGCCGGGCATCGTGCCCCCGGGCACCTTCCATCGCCGCGCCATCGAGGCCCTGACGCCAGACTCCCGCCACATCTTCGAGGCCCGGGTCGGCATCCTGCCGCGGCGGACCCTTGCCCAGCTCGCCGACGAGTTCGGCACCCACAAGGAGCGCGTCCGAACCCTCGAACGGGAGGCCCGCCACAGCCTGCGGGCCCTCGGCATACGCTACGGTGCGTGGCACACGCTCGATTTCGCCTTCCGGTCCTGGTGGCCCCGCCTTTGCCGCGGGGGTGTCGATTGTCCGGGCGGGCGCAAGACGGCCGATCTGCTCGAGCCCCCCATGCGTTATCTCTGCGAAGCGGTCGGTGGTTTCGACGCCTGCCTCGCACGCTACTGCGAGCGCGTGAACAACCGCTGGCTCCTGAAGGCCGACAGTTCCGAGGCCGTCCGGCAACGCGCGCTCGCCTTCGAGGACGAGTTGTTGGAGGAGTGGGTGCTCCCGCAACCCCTGTTCCGGCTGGCGGCCCGTTTCGACCTGCCGGAGCGGGACATCGAGGTGCTGCTGCGGTCCGGCACCCGCCTGCGCTGCGAGCGGGGCTACGCCATCGCCAAGCCGCGCCGCAACCGGCCGCTCTTTCTGGACGGCGTGTTGCGCAATGCCGGGGTGCCGCTGACCGTAAGCGAACTGAACGACCACCTCGCCACGCACGAGTCCGGCCGCGTGCGTGACCTGTACCGGACGTTGAGTTCCGCCCCCCAACTGTTTCTGCGCCTCTGGGACCACCAATGGTGCTCGCTCACGGCGTTGCCTCGCCGCCTGCGGGCCACGCCGCACGACAACCGCGGCAGTCTCCAGCCGATCGATGCCGGCGAGCGCGACGTGCGCAATACCGTGCTGCAACTGTTGCACGACCGCGGACCCATGACGTGGGCGGAACTGGCGCGGGCCGCGCAACCCAACACGCCGCGGACCGTCGCCGGCGCGGTGGCGCGTCTCCCGGATGTCGTGCGGTGCGCTCCCGGCATGTACGGATACCGTGGCCACCTCGCCCGGGACGCCGGGGCGCCCCCGGTGGCGTTCTTCCGCGAAGAACAGGCGATCGCATTCGCCCTGGGCCGCTTCGCCGGGCTCGGCCGGGGCTTCTTTCCCTTCTGGACGGCCGCCAACGAAATGACGCTCTGCCTATGGGCTCGCGAACACGCCTCCGCCCCGGTCCACCAGTCCCTCGTCGCGCAGGCGGACCCCGCGGAGTGGCCCGGGCTCGGCGCCTCCGACGCCGAATGGTGGCGCCGCGAACGGGAGCGCTGCGACTTCGTGTTGCAGACGCGCCGCGACCTCGTCCGCGCCGGCACCTTCCCGGCATCACGGCTCTTCGCGGTGCTCCTCGTGGGTGCCCTACGAGGCAGGCTCTCCTGGATCGAGGCGAACCGCTGCCTCGGTGCCCGCGTCAATGCACGCTCGGGTCTGGTCGCCCTGGGCATCCTCGCGATGACCGGCACGCTGCTGCCGGATCCGGACTGGCGTGCCTCGCATCCCATACGTGCCGACCAAGCCCGCACCACGCTCGCCGAATTGCTGGAACCGTTGTGCAGAACGGGCACGCTCGGTTGGAGCGCCTTCATCCAGCGGCTTCATGCCGCCGACGCCTGCGAGGCCGGCTGGTTCCGCCCGGAGGCCGTGGGCAAGTACCTCGGGCGGGCGCGCCGGCTCCAGGGGTAGCGTCCCCCCGTGGACCGGCGGGGACCTCAGCCCTTGAACTGCCCCACGATGCCCGAGATCGATTCCTTCGCGTCCCCGAACAGCATGCGGGTGTTCGTGCCGAAGAAGAGCGGGTTGTCCACCCCGGCGAACCCCGACGCCATCGAGCGCTTCAGCACGAACACGGTCCGCGCGTGGTCCACGTCGATGATCGGCATGCCGTAGATGGGGCTTGCCTCGTCCGTGCGCGCGGCGGGGTTGACGACGTCGTTCGCGCCGATGACCACCGCCACGTCGATGCCGTCCATGCGCGGGTTGATGTCCTCCATCTCCACGAGTTGGTCGTAGGACACGCTCGCCTCCGCGAGCAGCACGTTCATGTGCCCCGGCATGCGGCCCGCGACCGGATGGATGGCGTAGGTCACCTCCGCGCCGTTCTCCTCCAACAGGTCCGCCAGCTCCCGCACGACGTGCTGCGCCTGCGCCACCGCCATGCCGTAGCCCGGCACGAAGCTCACCGAGGAGGCGGCCTCCAGGATGAGATAGGCATCCTCCACGTTGATCGGCTTGACCTCGCCCTCGACCTTCGTCGCCGACCGAACGGCGCCGAAGCCGCTGAAGAGCACGTTCGCGAGGGACCGGTTCATCGCCTTGCACATGATGTTCGTGAGGATGATGCCGGCCGCGCCGACGAGGGAACCGGCGACGATGAGGATGTTGTTGTTGATCGCGAACCCGGCGGCGCACGCGGCGAGCCCGGAGTAGCTGTTGAGGAGCGAGATCACCACCGGCATGTCCGCCCCGCCGATGGGGATGACCGCCATGATGCCGAGCACGAGCGCCAAACCGATGATGGCGTAGAACACCCACGAGGTGGTCGAGGGCTCCATCGTGAAGAGCACGCCGACCGCGATCAGCGCCGCGAGCAGCAGCCCGTTCAGGAAACGCTGCCCGGCGAAGACCAGGGCGCGGCTCGCCATCACCTCCGCGAGCTTGCCCCAGGCCACCACCGAGCCGGACGCCGTGACGCCGCCGATGAGGATGGAGAGGAACGCCACGAAGGCCGTGAACGCGGCCACGTCCTGCTCGCCATGGATCGCCGCCCAACCGACCAGCAGGCTCGCCGTGCCGCCCGAGCCGTTGAAGAGCGCCACCATCTCGGGCATCGACGTCATCGCGACCAGGCGCGCGGCGACGGCGCCGATCGCCGCCCCGATGATCGCCCCCGCCGCGATCCACTCGTAGCTGACAATCTCGTGCGCCGTGAGCGTCACCACGATGGCGACCAGCATCCCGATGGAGGACAGGGCGTTGCCGCGCCGGGCGGTGGCCGGCGAGGCGAGCATCTTCAGCCCGAAGACGAACAGCGCCGCCGCGGCGATGTACGCGATGTTGATGATCACCGGGCTCATCGGTCTTCACCGCCGCGCTTGCGGAACATGCCGAGCATCCGGTCCGTGACCATGTAGCCGCCCACCACGTTGATGGTAGCGAACACCACCGCCGCGACCCCGAGGACGGTAGCGATCGTCGAGTGCCCCTCTCCGCCGGCCGCTCCCGCCGCCATCAGGGCACCCACTAGGGTGATGCCGGAGATCGCGTTCGCGCCGGACATCAGCGGGGTGTGCAACGTCGCCGGCACCTTCGAGATGAGTTCGAAGCCCAGGAAGATGGACAGGACGAGGATGAAGGCCAGATAGACGGGGATCGATTCCACGGGAAGCTCCGGTCGCGTTTGCGGGTTCGGTTTAGTTCGGGCGCTCGCCGCCGCCGGCCGCGACGCCGAGGACGGCACCGTCCCGCGCCACGACGGCCGCGGCCACGATCTCGTCCGCCGGGTCGAGCCGCAGCGCGCCCGCCTCGGCATCCCAGAACTCCTCGATGAAATGCGCGAGGTTCGCGGCGTACATCTCGCTCGCGTTCCGGGCCACCGCGGACGGCAGGTTGCCTTGCCCGAGCACCATGACGCCGCCGATGTCCACGGCCTCGTCGAGCACCGAGCCCTCGACGTTGCCGCCGGACTCGACGGCCATGTCGACCACCACGCTACCGGGCTGCATCGCTTCGACCATCTCCCGCGTCACGATGCGCGGCGCCGGGCGGCCGAACACCTGCGCCGTCGTGATCACCACGTCGGATCCGGCGATCACGCGCTGCATGCCCTCCTGCTGTAGCGCAATCTGCTCCGGCGTCAGGGCCTTCGCATAGCCCTGTTCGGTCTGCCCCACTTCGCCGATGTCGATCTCGACGAAGCGCGCGCCCAGCGACCGCACCTGCTCGGCAACCACCGGCCGCGTGTCGAACGCCTCCACCCGCGCCCCGAGGCGCTTGGCCGTGGCGATGGCCTGCAACCCGGCGACGCCCGCGCCGATCACGAATACCCGCGCCGGCGGAATGGTGCCCGCCGGGGTCATCATCATCGGGAAGATTCTCGGGCTGTGGAACGACGCCTGGATCACCGTCACGTAACCCGCGAGGCTCGCCTGGGACGAGAGGGCGTCCATCTTCTGCGCGCGCGTGCTCCGCGGGATCATCTCCATGGACACCGCCGTGACGCCCCGGCCGGCGAGGCGCCGGATGAGCTCTCCCTCGCGGAAGGGATCGAGGAAGCTGACGTGTACGGCCCCTTTGGCCAAGCCCTCGGCCTCGTCGTCCGTGGGCCTCCGCACGCGGAGCACGATATCCGCACCCCAGGCACGCGTTCCGTTCGCATCCACGGACGCGCCCGCGCTTTCGTAGTCCTCGTCCCGGATCGCCGACCCCGCGCCCGCGCCGGACTCCACGGCGACCTCGAGGCCTAGCTTCGTCAGCCGGACCACCGTCGCGGGCGTGCAGGCGACCCGCAATTCGCCCCCGGCGCTTTCCCTCGGGACGCCGATCAGCACGGTTGCGCCCTCCCGCAACGCGAACGCGAAGTCCGCACTCGCAACGGCCCACCGAGCCATGCGCAGCCGCAACCCGAGACGTCAGACATCGGTGCCAAGGATGTGCTCCGACAGAAGGGAAGGGGATCCCGAAGGGCGCGTAGATTACAGACTCCCTCGCGCCTTTTCGAATCTGTCTCGAATCTGTCTCTCGGTGATCTCCCTGACCTAGCTGCGGGCGACCGCCGCCCCCTCCGCCGGTCAGGCAGGCGAGGAATCACGCGTGCCCAGGTCGTCTACCGCAACGCCCAGCGCGTCGGCAAGCCTACATAACGTGTGGACGGAGCCGGTCTTGCGGCCCGCTTCGATGTCGGCGACCTGGACCCGATGGACGCCGGACGCACGGGCCAGGGCAGATTGCGACAGCCCGCGGTGTTCGCGCCAGACACGAACCGGCGCTTGTCCGTCGATCAGCCGGCTAGCCACGTCCCAAGGCACCAGTTCTTCCGTGCCGGCATCGATCTGCGTTTGCACGGCCAAGGCAGCCTGGAGGTCCGCGAGATCCTCTTCCGAGGCGCACAGGCGTTCGTATTCCACCTTGGGGATCGTCACGGTGTCAGTCATGGGTTGTCCGCATCATCCCGAAAGCAGTGATGGACCTCCGTGCGAACGGGGCTTCCATTGACGCGGAGACTGTCCGTGGGTACTTGTGCCCGACAGTGTAAACGACGGTCACCGCTCCGGAGCCGACGCAGCCCAAGGTGATTCCCGGTGATAGCATCAGCGCCTCCACCGGCCAGGAGATTCCCCATGGACGTAGGCGTCGCCATTCCCTTCAGCCACCGCACCCCGGTCGACTACATCGCCGACGCCGCGCGCCACCTCGAGGCGGCCGGCTTCGCGTCGATCTGGGCGCCCGAGCATGTCCTGTTCTTCCCCGAGTACGCCTCGTCCTACCCGTACTCCGAGGACGGCAAGATTCCGGGCAACCCCAACGGCATCCTCGATCCCTTCACCGCCCTCACGTACGTGGCCGCCCACACGTCCCGCATCCGCCTCGGCACCGGCATCTGCCTCGTGCCCCAGCGCCAGCCGGTGTACACGGCCAAGATGGTGGCGGACCTCGACTACCTGTCCGGCGGGCGCTTCGAGTTCGGCGTCGGCATCGGCTGGCTGCGCGAGGAGTTCGAGAACCTCCAGATGAGCTTCCGCGCCCGGGCGAGCCGCTGCGCCGAGTACATCGACGCCATGAAGGCGCTATGGACGCAGGAGGTGTCCACTTTCGATGGACCGACGGTCCAGTTGTCGCCGTGCTACCTCAATCCCAAGCCCGTGCAGAAGCCGCATCCACCCATACTGTTCGGCGGCGAGAGCGACGCCGCCGTCCACCGCGTGGTCACCCAGGGCGACGGGTGGTATGCCTACAACCTCGATCCGGATGCCGCGCGCGCGGCCTTCGCCGGGCTCGACGCCAAGCTCCGCGAGGCGGGCCGCGATCCGGCCTCGGTGCGCCGCTACGTCGGCGTCGGGGGATTGCGCATCAGCCCGGACATCGCGCGTGCCTACGCGGATGCCGGGGTGGACCAGATCGTCTGTGGCTTGTTCGCGACGAACATCGGCGATCTCAAGCGACGGGCGGACCGCCTCGTGGTCGCGTCCGACCTGCAAGCCGCGTAGGGACCGGACCATGAACCTCCACAACGCGACCGCGCGCAACTACTCCGAGGAGTCCGAGAACCGCATCCACAGCGACGGCGCCGCCCGGACCTACGGCTTCGACGCGGCCCTCGTGCCCGGCGTGGCCGTCTTCGGCCACATGACCCGTCCCCTCGTGGCGTCGCTTGGTGCCGACTGGCTCGGCGGCCATTCCGCGGACATTCGCCTCATCAAGCCGGCGTACGACGGCGACGCCCTCGCCATAGAGCACTCCGAGGACGCCGGCGAGCACGTCGTGCGCTGCACTGCCCGGGGCGTGCTGCTCTCCGAGATGCGATCGAGCGCCGGCGTCCCGCCGCTCGACGCGATGGCGGCGGTTCCCGGAGGCGACCCCGTCGACGATCATCCCGAGATCGCCTGGGACCTCATCCACGTCGGCGAGCCGTTCCCGGCATTCCGGTGGACCCCCGACATGGAGGAACACGTCGTGTATGCCACCCAGGTCGATGACGACCTGCCGATCTGGCACGGCAACCTGCTCCATCCCCACGCCATCCTCTCAACGGCGAACCGCGCGCTTTCGAACCGGTTCCGGCTGCCGGCGTGGCTGCACGTCGGCTCCCGCATCTTGTTCCGGGAACCGATCCATGTCGGCGACGAGATCGAGGTGCGCGCGGTGCCGGTCGAGAAGTGGCGGCGCAAGGGACACGAGTTCATCGAACTCTACGTCGCCTACGTGACGGACGGTGGCGTGAAGACCGAGATCCGGCACACCGCGATCTTCAAGATCGCGGCGCGGGGCTAGCGGGCGCCACGAAGGCGGGGCCGTGTCGGCAGCTCTATCCAGTCGAGTCGTCGGCGCATTGCTGTTGCTCGGTGCGGCCCTTTCGGCCGCCGCACAGCCCGCAGACCTGCCGGCCCGCACGCTCGGCGGGGCGGACGTGGCCGTGCCCGGCGACCTGCCGCCGGGAGCGCTGCTGATCGTCGGCTTCTCGCGCGGGTCGAATGAGCAGACCGAGCCGTGGCGCGAGGGGGTGGATACCATGCGACCACCCACGCCTGCCTACAGCGTACTCGTCCTCGAGGGCGCGCCGCGTTGGGTGCGGGGGTTGATCGTTCGCGGGGTCCGCCGCGCCGTACCGAAGGAAGACCGCAATTCCGTCCTCATCGTGACGAAGAACGCGGCCGGGTGGCGGGCGCTGGTGGGCTTCGAGGCCGATCGGGAAGACGCGGCGTACGTTGTGCGGACCGATGCGGCCGGCGCCACGTGCTTCCGTCACGTCGGACCTGTTTCGGACGAAGCCGTCCGAGCAAGCCAAGATGCTGCTTGTATGTCCGGCGACGCGGGCTAGGCCGCGTCCAACCCCGCCACCACCTCGGCGATGGATTCGCCGCGCAGCCCCTGCTTGACCTGGGCGTACGAGGAGCCGTCCAGCTTGACCAGATTGGCCGCCGCCGCCAGCGCCGCGTCGCGTACCGCGTCCGGCGCCACCACCTCGTCTAGGAACCCTGCATCCCGCGCCTGCGCCGGCGGGAACATCGTCGCACCGATGGCGGCTCGGGCGAGGTACCGCTTCGACAAGCGCTCCCGCGCGAGGGTGAGCCCGAAGGGCGGCAACGGCATGCCGATGGCGGTCTCGTTCAAGCCGATGACGAACTCGCCATCGGCGCCCACGCGATAGTCCGCGCTCAGCAGGCAGAAGGCGCCGAGCGCGACCGCGTGACCGGTCGCCGCCGCCACGACCGGAAGCGGGAACCCATAGAGCCGCATCATCAACCGCCCGCCGGCGAGCGACATGTCCCGGGCGGCCTTCGGATCGCCGCCTCGAATCACCTTGAGGTCGAAGCCACCGGAGAAGATTCCCGACCGCCCCATCAGCACCACGGCCTTCGCCTCGCCCTCGGCCCGGTCGAGCAGCCCGTTCACCGTCGCGATCATGTGGGGGCCGAAGGCATTCGCCTTGCCGTCGTCGAGGGTGACCACCGCCACGTGATCGGTCAATTCGTACTGTGCGGGTTCGGCCATCTGTCCTCCTCTCGCTGCACCCACCCGATGCGCCGCGATTCTAGCGAAAAGAGCGTGAAGTGCTGCGGCGCGTACCGGCTCGCGCGGTCACGCATGTGCCCGAAGGAACGCGGTACATCGCGCCCACGCGTCCGCCGCGGCCTCTTCCCGGAGGGAGGGACGCATGAAGTTGAGGAACGCGTGGCCTGCGCCGTCGTATTGGTGGAACTCGTAGGTCTTGCCGGTGCGGTCGAGTTCCGCCGCGATCCGGTCGACATCCGCCGGACTCGGATTCTCGTCGTCGTTGCCGAACAAGCCCAGGATCGGACAGTCGATCTCCGCCGTGCGGTCGAACGGCGCCGGGCCATCGCCCCACGGCACCAGGATGTTGCCGCCGTAGAACACCACGGCTGCGGCCAACCCTTCACGGTGGGCCGCCCAGAGGTACGAGAGGCGTCCGCCCATGCAGAATCCGATGACGCACTGCCGGTCGGCATCCGAGCGCTCGGCCAACCAGGCGTCAGCCACCTCGTAGTCGCGCACGATCTCCGCGTCCCGCAGCAAGCCCATGCGCTCCAAGGGGTTAAGGCCGCCCGCTTCCTGGCGATGGTAGAGATCCGGCGCGGCGGCAACGAAGCCGGCATCGGCGAGCCGGTGGCAGATGTCTTGGATGAATTCGTCCACGCCCGGCGCGTGCATGCACACGAGGACCCCGGCACGGGAAGCCTCTTCGCCGTCCTCCACTCCCGCCAGGTAGACGGGCATGGACGACCCATCCACGTCGAGCGTCTCGAAACGGCCCGGCATCGCTCGTCTCCCTCCGCAACACGCGTCGATTAAAGCACTTCGGGCATCCCGCCGCCCAAGCGGCCCGGTGCTATGATCCCGGCCCACGCTGCGGATGGACCCCGCCGGTCAGCGCTTCGCGGCCGGGGACGAGAAGCGCCGATGCCGAATCGAGCCACCGCCACCGCCCACCCCAACATCGCGCTCGTCAAGTACTGGGGCAAGCGGCCGGGTGCCGACAACCTCCCCGCGACGCCCTCCCTGTCATTAACGCTGGATGCGCTGACCACCACGACGGCGGTGCGCGTCGCGGCCACGGACGGGGTCGTGCTGAACGGCGCGCCCGTGACGGACCCCAAGATCGGTTCCTTTCTTCAGGCTATGCGCGGCACGTTCCACATCCCACCCCTGGAAGTGGCCACCACCAACGACTTTCCCACCGGCTGCGGTCTGGCGTCGTCCGCCTCCGGCTTCGCCGCGCTCGTCACAGCCATCGACGCGGCCCTAGGCCTGGGGCTCGACGCCAGTGGGCGCTCGGAATGGGCGCGGCGCGGTTCCGGCTCCGCCGCCCGGTCCGTGGTCGGCGGCTTTGGGACGCTCGCGGAACACGATGGGGAGTGGGTGGCGGAGGAACTGCTGGCGCCCGACGCTTGGCCCCTGCGCGTCGTCATCGCCGTCACGTCCCGGAGCCCCAAGGCCGTCGGTTCCACGGAGGGCATGGAACGCTCCCGGACGACATCCCCCTTCTACGCCGCTTGGGTGCGGACGACGGTAGCGGATTTCGCCGAAGCAAAGCGCGCGGTGGCGGAGCGCGACTTCGATGGGCTCGCGCGGGTCGCCGAGCGAAGTTGCTTCAAGATGCACGCGCTGATGCTGTCGAGCGACCCCGCGCTGCTCTACTGGAACGCCGCGACCGTGGAGTGCCTGCACCGCGTCCGCTCCCTGCGGGCCGCCGGTAAAGAAGTCTTCTTCACCGTGGACGCCGGACCGCAGGTCAAGGCGGTGTGCACGCCGGAACACGAAGCCACCGTTCGCGACGCCCTCGAAACCGTCCTCGGCGTCGAGGAAGTGCTCGTCAGCGGCCTCGGCCGGGGCGCGTCGTGCTCCGTCGGAGCGGAGCATCCGTAGGCCGCGGGTGTTCACCGAACTCGTGCACACCAGCGCCCCTGGGAAGCTCGTCCTGGCCGGCGAGTACGCGGTTCTCGCCGGGGCCCCGGCGGTGGTGGCCGCTATCGACCGGCGCGTAACGTCCCGCATCACCGGTCTCGATCAAGACGGCTGGCACTTCTACAGCCGCGGGTTCGAAGCGCGTTCCGAGCATCAACGGGACGCCCTGCCGACGACGCCGGGAGATCCGGCCACACTGGCCCGCCACGCCGCGGAACAGCTCGGCATAGACCCGAGCGCACTGCCCGACCAACTGCGTTTCGACATCGACTCCCGTCCCTGCTACCTGGGAACGGCCAAGCTGGGCCTCGGCTCCAGCGCGGCCGCGACGGTCTCCCTCGGCGCAGCGTTGGCCGCCATGGCCGGCGTCGAATGCACCCTTGCGCGGATGCTCGCCATCCACGCGGCCCTGCAGGGCGGCACCGGCAGCGGTCTGGACGTCGCCGCCTCGTTTCAAGGGGGCGTGATCCGTTACCGTGCCGGAGAGGTGGAGCCGACCCAACTCCCGAGCGACCTCCGCCATGCCTTCGTCTACGTCGGTTGGAGCACGGAAACGCGCGAGCTGGTCCAGCGGTTCAACGACTGGCGACGCCACGGCGACCCGCCGGAGCTGCGCCGCCTCGTGGCGTGCGCCGAGGCCGTCGCGGCACCGGGCGGCGCTTTCCTCGAACCACTCGCGGCGTACATCGATGCCCTCGACGCTCTCGACCGGGCGGCGCGCATCGGCATTCTCTCGGAACCCCATCGCGCCGCCGCCGCACTCGCCCGGCGACACGGCCTGCTCTACAAGCCGTGCGGCGCGGGCGGCGGCGACATGGGCGTCGCGCTTTCCTCGGACGGTGGAGCCCTGGAGGCGTTTTGTACCGCCGTCGCCGAGGCGGGCCTGCACGTCGTTCCCGCATCCATCGACCCCGAGGGTGTCCAGGTGCGTCGCGAGGACGGTGCCGAGGTACGCTGCCTCAGTCGAACAAACCCTTGAACCCCGGTGGCGCGTTGCTGGTGCGCGCCTCCCGGATGCAACGCGCGAGTATCGGGATGCCCTCGCGGATGTCCGCATCCGGTACATGCCCGAAGGCCAGCCGCAGGTAGGGGACGCGCGCACCGTGGATGTGGAAGTTGGCGCCCGGCGCGAAGTGCACGCCGCGCTCGGCGGCGACGCGGACCAACTTGTCCTGATCCACGTCGTCGGGAAACCGCACCCACACGAATAATCCGCCGGCCGGGTCCGACCAGGCGCAAACGTCCGACAGCTCGTTGCCGAGTCGCTCCACCACGAGATTTTTCTTCACCTTGAGATGGGCGTTGAGCTCCTCGGTGAGGTCCCAGACACCCTCCCGGTAGAGTTCCGCGACAACCGCCGCGGCGAAGGTGTTGGCGCCGGCGTCGTGGCGCCGCGCCAGGATCGTCTCGAAGAGCGGCCCCTTGGCGAACAGATAGCCGAGCCGCACGCCGGGCGCGAGAATCTTCGAGAGCGAACAGAGGTAGACGATGCCTTCGTAGTCCGACAGCGCGAACAACGCCGGGGGTTTCTCGCCATCGAAGTGTACGTCGCCGTAGCAGTTGTCCTCGACGACCGGGATGCCGTGACGCTCCGCGATCTCGATCAGCCGTCGGCGGCGCTCCACCGGCATCGTTGCCCCGGTCGGATTCTGGTACGTCGTGAGGACGTAGATGAACTTCGGCCGCCGTGCCGCGCCGAGTTCGTCGAGTTTCGCCTCCAGCAGGTCCACGCGCATGCCGGCCTCGTCCACCGGCAACCCGGCCATGTCGATGCCGAGGGACCGATACGCCCCGATCGTGCCGACGTACGTGAACTCCTCGCAGAGCACCGTATCGCCCGGCCGCGTGAGCGCCTCCGCCGTGAGCGTGACGGCCTGCATCGAGCCGTTCGTCAACGCGATGCGATCCGCGTCCACCGGCACGCCCTCGCGCTCGGACTCCCGCCGCGCCATCGCGGCCCGCAGCCCCGGGTGGCCGAGCTTGCCGGGATAGTCCGTGAGTTCCGCGAACTCGCGGGCGATGGCGGCCGTCGCCGCACGCTGCATGCGCTCGATGGGGAAGGTCTCGGGATTGGTGCGCCCTACGGCGAAGTTGAAGATGCGTTCCGGCATCGGAGCTCCCGTTGTGTTTCCGCCATGCGCCAAGGCGGCCATTCAACGACCGACGCTCACGGCTTGATCAGCCCGATCACATGCTCGTCATGCATCCGGCCCTCGATTCCGGTCCGCTTCCCCTGACCCCAGCGCGCCGGCATCATCCGCTTGTCCCGGTCCAGCTGCCGCGCGCCGAGGCCGGCGCACTCGAAACCCTCCCGTTCCGCGATGGCGACGAAGGCGTGGTGCGTCTCGACGTCGATGCCCCGGAGGGTCGACGACCCGACCACGACCACCGCAGCGCCTCCATGGCGCAGCACGCGATGCATCTCGGTCAACACGCCCGCCACCTCGCCAAAGTACCGCCGCAACACGGCGGCCTTCCTCGCATCGCGGGCCGCGAGCCGGGCCAACGTTGTCTCGCACCGCCCCGGCAACGGCCCCGCCGCGTCCGGCGCCAGCCCGTCGTGTCCCAAGCAGGCCTTGCGCAGCGCCCGCAGGTCGGTGAGCTTCCAGCCGAACCACACCAGGGAGAACTTGTGGGCGCGCATGTAGTCGATGGCGTTGTTCGCGTACGGCGGCGAGGTCACGATCAGGTCCACGCTGTTTGACGGCAGTCCCGTGGCGTCGGCATTGGACGCGAGAACGTTCGCCGCCGCACCCGGGGGAGGTGGCAGGTCCACGGCAAGGTTCGCGTCCAGGCGCTTCTCGAAGGCGTCGAAGGCCGAAGGCGGGGTCTTGTCCAACACGCGGTGTGGCCGGGTGTGCGCCAGATCGCGCGCCCACGATACGCCGCCGGACTTGGCGATGATCGTCCCGGAGAAGACCATCCGCAGGAATCGGCGCATCGGCTCGGCCGCAACCGCCTCGATCCGCCGCATCAGGGACATCAGCTCGAGCTGTTGCCGCGCCGGGAACCAGTAGTCGAGAAAGCGCCGCGACTCGGTATCGAAACGATCCCGTAGCTCCGCCTCGAGGATCCTCCGCCACTTCGAGAGGTCGCGCCGAGCACCTTCGAGCACGGCTCGTCCCGCCGCCATCCCCTCACGCGCCGCCACCGGGCTCAGCTTCGCCTCACAGATCAGCCGCGCGAGGGGATCGATATCGCATCCCACGGCCCGACGGCCCAAGCGCTGCGCCTCGACGAGGGTCGTGCCCGATCCACACATCGGGTCGAGCACCGTCGCTCCCGGTGCCGAAAGACCCTTGATGAAGTAGTGCGCGAGTTGCGGCGGGAACTTCGCGGGAAAGGGGTGCCAAGCGTGGGTCGCGAACTTCCCGCTACTCCCGTGAAACCCGAGGTCCGCACGCAGTAGGTCGCGCAGCCGCGCCGCCGACGGCGGTCCCGGCACTTGCCTCCATGTCGTCGCTGCCTCCGGCAAGGCGCGATCCTCCCATCCACCGAGGTCCCGCCGAAGTCGGCGGCACGGAAACGCCCGGCTGATTCGGCATCGTCAGGCGACCCGTAGCCGTACTGTACAACGGTACAGAATCCTTGGCCATCGACGTGCAGCCCGCGATGTGCTCTGACATACTTGCGCGCCTTTCGCCAACACCACCCCACGGAGGCCCCATGACGATCAGCGCATCCGCCACCGACGAAGTCCTCGTCGAGCAGCAGGACCGCATCCTCATCCTGACGCTCAACCGACCGGAGCGGCTGAACGCGATCAGCCGCGAGATGCTCGACGAGCTCTCGGCGAAGCTGGTGGAGGCGAACAAGGATCCCGATATCCGCTGCATCGTGCTGACAGGCGCCGGACGCGGCTTCTGCGCGGGGCTCGATCTGGTCGCCGTCAACGAAGGCGGCATCGGCAGCCGGAACACGGCGCGTGGGCAGAACCGCCCACGGCAGTTGTTCGATCTGCGCGATGCGCCCATCAACGTCATGTGGAACATCGACACGCCCGTCGTGTGCGCGATCAACGGCGCGGCGGCGGGCTACGGCATGGACATCACGCTCCTGGCCGACATCCGCATCGCCGCGGAGCGGGCCAAGATGGCGGCCGTCACCGCGAAGCGCAACGTCGTCCCCGAGAGCGGCGGCACCTGGCTCCTGCCCCGGCTGATCGGCTGGGCGAAGGCGGCGGAACTCTACTACCGCGCCCGCACGATCGGCGCGGAAGAGGCCTTGGAGATCGGTCTCGTCAACACGGTGGTGCCGGACGACGAACTCATGCCCACCGCCCTCGCGTGGGCGAACGAGATCGCCGACAACGCGCCGATGGCCGTGCAAACCACGAAACGCATGATGCGCATGGGGCTCGAGGAGTCCTACGACACCGCGGTCGACCACCTCATGGTGCACCTGAACGCCATGTTCGCGAGCGAGGACTTCGAGGAGGGCGTGCGGGCGTTTCTGGAGCGGCGCAAGCCGCAGTTCACGGGGCGCTGATTCCACGGCGCGGGGCATCCGCCCGGCTCGACCCCGAGGGCTTCGCCGAGCGGCTGCGGGCCAACAGGACCTATGGCGCGGGGCAGGCGCTGGCCCACCTTCGGACATACGCCACCGGCCGCCCGGCCCGGTTCGACGACAAGTTCCTCCCAGACCACGGTACCCCGATGACGGCAGCAACCACCGCAACGAGAACATTCGACAACCGCGTCACCCGCATGCTCGGCGTCGAGCGCCCCATCGTCCAAGCCCCGATGGGCTGGATCGCGCGTTCCCAACTCGCCTCCGCCGTGTCGAACGCCGGCGGCCTCGGCATCATCGAGACGTCGTCGGGCGAACTCGACGCGATCCGGGAAGAGATCCGCCGGATGCGGCAACTCACCGACAAGCCCTTCGGCGTCAACATCGCCCAAGCGTTCGTGCGCGACCCCGGCATCGTCAACTTCGTCATCGACCAAGGCGTCAAGTTCGTCACCACGTCCGCCGGCAGCCCGGAGCGGTACACCGAGCAGATCAAGGGCGCCGGGCTGACCGTCTTTCACGTCGTGCCGAGCCTTTCCGCCGCCCGCAAGGCGGTGGACTGCGGCGTGGACGGCCTCATCGTGGAGGGCGGCGAGGGCGGCGGGTTCAAGAACCCCCGGGAGGTGGCGAGCATGGTGCTGTTGCCCCTCGTGCGGTCCAGCGTGGAGGTGCCCATCGTCGCGGCGGGCGGGTTCGTGGACGGCGCGTCGATGGCCGCGGCCTTCGCCCTCGGTGCGGAGGGCATTCAGATGGGCACGCGCATGGTCTCCGCCGCCGAGTCGCCCGTCCACGGCAACTGGAAGGACGCCATCGTCGCCGCGCGGGAGACCGACACGGTGTTCCTCAACCGCTTCAACTCCCCGGCGCTCCGCGCCCTGCGCACGGACAAAACCACGCGCCTCGAGAAGGACCACGAGACGAACGCCATGACGGAGTTCGGCACGGCGTTGGACCTCTACTTTGGGGGCGACATGGAGGCGAGCATCGCGTTGACGGGACAGGTGTGCGGGCGCATCGACGCGGTGCGTCCGGTCGCGGAGATTCTCGACGAGATCGAGGAGCAGTTCTTCGGCACCATCGCGCAGCTCGCCACCCGGTACGGCGGAAGCTCCATCCCGTCGTAGAATCCGCCTCACGTCCTGGGTCGACCGTCGCCCAAGGAAAACGCAGGCATGACATCGCAGCCCGCCGACGCGAACAGCACGTCCCGCATACCGAACTTCTTCCGGCTGCCCGTCCCCGAGCGCATTCGCGCGCTCCACGAACGCGGCATGCTGACGGACGCGGACCTGCGCCTGCTCGAGTCGGGCGAGCACACCCTGAAGCGCCACGTCGCCGACAAGATGATCGAGAACGTGGTCGGCGTGCTCGGCCTGCCCCTCGGTCTCGGCCTCAACTTCCTGATCAATGGGCGCGACTACGTGGTGCCGCTGTCCGTGGAAGAGCCGTCCGTCGTCGCCGGGCTGTCCGGCGCCGCGCGCACCGCGCGGCTGTCGGGCGGCTTCGAGGCCACCACCACCGACCCGATCCTGATCGGTCAGGTGCAGGTGGTGGACGCCCCGCACCCGGACCGGGCCGTGGCGGCGCTCATCGCCCACAAGCAGGACATTCTGGAACTCGCCAACAGCCTCCATCCAAAGATGGTGGACCGCGGCGGAGGCGCCCGGGACATCGAGGTGTTCCGCCATCACGCGCCGGAGGACGGTCGCGAGATGACCGTCCTGCACCTGCTCGTGGACACCCGCGATGCCATGGGCGCGAACCTCGTCAACGGCATGTGCGAGGAAATCGCCCATCTCGTCGAATCGATCACGGGCGGGAAGGTCTTTCTGCGCATCCTCTCCAACCTCACCGACCGCGCATTGGTGCGCGCCCGTGTCCGCATTCCCGTCGAGAACCTGGAAATGCGGGGCTTCGGCGGAGCGGCGGTCCGCGATGGAATCATCCTCGCGAACGACCTCGCCCTGGTCGATCCCTACCGCGCCGCGACCCACAACAAGGGCATCATGAACGGTGTCGACGCCGTCGCCATCGCGACCGGAAACGACTTCCGCGCCATCGAGGCCGCGGCCCACGCCTACGCGGCCCGCGACGGACGTTATAGGGGACTGACGCGCTGGACGCGCAACGCGGACGGGGACCTCGTCGGCGAACTCGACATGCCGATGAAGGTCGGCACGGTGGGCGGGGCGCTGGAGACGAACCCGACCGTACGCATCAATCACCGCCTGCTCGGCTCGCCCGTGGCCACCGAACTCGCCGGGGTCATGGGTGCCGTCGGCCTCGCCCAGAACTACGCCGCCCTGCGCGCCCTGACCACGGCCGGCATCCAACAGAACCACATGCGGCTCCACGCCCGCAGCGTCGCGTCCGCCGCCGACGTCCCGGAGAACCTCTTCGACCGGGTCGTCGATGCCCTCATCGAATCGGGGGAGATCAAGGTCTGGAAGGCCCGCGAACTCGCGGAGCGGATCGGTGCCGCGTCGCGTACATCGGCGCCCCAAGCCGCGCCCGAGGATCCGCCGCACGGCGTCGCGAGCGGCAAGGTGATCCTGCTCGGCGAACACGCGGTGGTCTACGGCCGCACGGCCCTGGCCGCGCCGATTCCACTCGCCGTGGAGGCCCGCGTTGGCGACGCGAAGGAAGGTATCCGCCTGTCCATTCCGCGCTGGGGCCTGGAGCAGCCCATGCCACCCCGGGACGGGCAGACGGGCGGCGCGTCGGGCATTCTCGCGACACTCCTCGGACGGCTTGCGCTCGCCAACCGCGCGATGAACATCGAAGTGGTCCCACACGTGCCGCCCGCGATGGGGCTGGGCGGATCGGCCGCCCTTGCGGTCGCCGTATTGCGCGCGCTCGACGGCCACTTCGGGCTAGGACTCGCGGACGAGGACATCAACGCCCTCGCGTTCGAGTGCGAGCAGGCGGCCCACGGGCGGGCGTCCGGCGTGGACAACACCGTCGCGACCTACGGGAAGCCGCTGCTCTATCGGAGTGGGGAGCAAAGCGGGGCGTCCCCGGTCTTCGAGCCCGTCGCGGTCGCCCGACCCCTGCCCCTCGTGATCGGCATCGGCAGCAAGGGTAGCCTGACCGCGGACACGGTCGCCGCCGTCCGCGCGGCATGGGAGCGCCGCCCGGCACCCTACGAAGCGGTATTCGACCAGATCGACGCGCTGACCCAAGCCGCCGTCGAGGCCGTGCGCGAGGGCAGCCTGGAGGAACTCGGCGAGTGCATGAACCTCTGCCAAGGCCAACTGAATGCCCTCCAGGTGTCCACGCCGGAACTGGAGGGAATGCTCGACATCGCGCGCACGAACGGCGCCGTCGGGGCCAAGCTCACGGGCGGGGGCGGAGGCGGTTCCATCGTGGCCCTCGCCCCGGAGGCGACCGACCGCGTGAGCGACGCCCTGCGGGCCGCGGGCTTCGAGACGCTATCCTTCGAGATCGCAACGCCAAGCAGCGAGTGACCGTCCAGAGCCCGCCCACCGATCAGGAGAAGTCCCATGACCACACCCGCACGCGTCGTCGTCGTACCGAAGGATCCCGGACCGTTGGAGGTGCAGGACGTACGGTTGCCCGATCCCGCTCCGGCCCAGGTGGTCGTGAAACAGTTCGCCTCCGGCGTCTGCCACTCGCAACTGCACCAGATCGGCCGCCCGCGGCAGCAGCCGCTGATCCTCGGGCACGAGTCGACGGGGATCGTCATCGCCAAGGGCAGCGCCGTGACGCACGTCGACGAGGGCGATACCGTACTCGTCACTTGGGTGCCGCGGGACGCGGCCCATGCCGGAGAATTGCCGACCTTCGCGACGCTGGAGGTCGCCGGTGGCACCGCCCAGGCACCCAACGTGTTCACCTGGGCGGACCACACGATCGCCGACCAGCAGTACGTGGTGAAGGCGCATCCCGGGATTGCCAAGGACGTCACCGCCATCATCGGCTGCGCGATCATGACGGGGGCCGGCGCCGTCTTGAATACGGCGGACGTGCAGCCCGGTGAAAGCGTGGCCGTGTTCGGCGTCGGGGGCGTCGGACTCTCCGCCGTGGTCGGGGCACGGATGCGCGGCGCCGAACCCATCATCGCGGTGGACCTCGACGACGAGAAGCTCGCGTTCGCCAAGCGCTTCGGCGCTACCCACGGCGTCAACGCGGCGAAGGTGGACGCGGTGGAGGCCATCCACGAGATCACCGGCCGGCCGGAGCAGACCGCCATTACGCGGCGGCCCGTCACGGGAGTCGACTACGCCTTCGACTGCATCGGCCTGAAGACGACCATGGAGCAACTCGTGCCGTCCTGCCGACCCGGCCACTTCGGCGTCTGCCAAGGCGGCACCGCGGTGCTCGTGGGCATTCCGAGCACGCCGGTGGAGCTGAACGCGATGCAGATCGTCAGCCAGGAGAAACAGTTCCGCGGCAGCATCGGCGGATCCTGCTGCCCCGACCGCGACTTCCCGACGTTCCTCGACTGGCACGCCAACGGGGACCTCGACCTCGACGCCCTCGTCACGGAGCGCTACCCCATCGAGGAAATCAACGAGGCGACGGAGGCGTTGCGGGCGGGCGAGATCGCGGGGCGGGCGATTTTGGAGTTCGACGACTGAGGGAGGCGGGGTCAACGGCAGAAACAGCGCCCAATCCGCGCCGTCTCTTCTTCCTCGACGCCGGCCCGCTCCGCGAACTCCGGCCATCGCTCGACGGCGGCGGCAACCTCCTCCGCGCAACGGCGTACCTGGGGCTTGCTCAGGCCGAAGACCCGGCCGAGCTTCGATAGCTCGCTGGGGGCCGGCGGCGAGGGCTCGTAACCGAAGCCCGCCGCGTGGTACGCGCCGAGCGCCAAGCTCGGCGTGAGGTCATACGCCGGCGAGAGGCGGTAGCCGTCGCGGCGGTGAATCAGGCTGAAGTTGCGCTCGTGGTCGTCTGTGTTGTATTCGTCGGTGCGACGCCGGTTGAGTTTCGCGAGGTACTTCCCGCCGTCGTCGAAGACCAGCGCCTTCGGGCGTGCGCCACCCACGCTGCCCGCCGCCAGCAACAGTTGCAGGAGAAACCGCTCTCGCGCGGCCGAGTCTTCCGCCTCCCCGCGAGCCACCATCCCATCGGTCGCGGCAGCTTCCTGCTCCAGCTCGCGGAGGGCGTCCAAGGACACGCCGCACGTGTAGCTTGGCGCCTCTCCCGGGGCGACGAACGACAACGCGCCGATCTGGCTCGCGCCCATGCCCGCCAAGAGATGGGAGACGCGGTTGCCATCGAATCGTTCATCCCCGCCGTGCAGGGCCGCACGCGCGAGCACCTTGCGCCCCCAATCGTCGGGCAGGTAGTCGTCCAGAAAGCCGGGCATGCCGCCGTCACACCGCAGGTCGAACTCGCCGCCGGTCAGCGGGAGGGTCACGGGGTCGATGGTGAACGCACCCGGGTGTTCCAGATATGCGGCGCGGTAACGGAAGGCGACTCGCCGCACGCGGCCCTCCACCTCCTCGATGACGCAGTCGGCCGCGTGCAGGAGGCCCGTGGCTGCCGTGTTTACGTAGATGTCACGGCGGATCGTCAAACAGACTCTCCTCCGCCACGAACAGCGCATCGAACGTTCCGGTGAGATCAAGTATGTCGGCCGCCCGCCAGTAGCGGCCAATGCTCACCGACAAGTCGCCCTGCTCCATCTTTTGCAGGGTGGAGCGGCTGACGCCGACGCGCAACGCGAAACTGGCTAGGTCATCGCCGGGGTAGCGGCGCTTCCTTGCGTCGCGCAGATTGGCACCCAAATTCGGCAAGCGGTCCGTCATGCCGACCATAATACTGGTAAATCCGTAGCTGTTACGCCGAAATTACCAGAACTTCATACGGTGCCGGAGAGCCCCCGAGCACTTCGGATGTCGCCGGTCGGCGAATTCAATCCTCCAGCAACGCCGTCCCGAACGCCGTTGATCGCCCGAACCCCGACCGTGCGGCATAGCCCAAGCGCTCGAAGTCCGCCCCCATCTCGCCGCTCTTGCCGAACGCATCGTCGAGGCCGCATAGCGTGGAGAACACCGGGGGGTTGCGGTCGACGATGGCTTGGTCGATCTCCTCGTAGCGCTCGATGGGACGCATGAAGTTCCGGGAGTAGGCGTTGTGTAGGGACGTGCGCTTGCCCGGTGCCTTGCGCGGCGTCGAGCCATGCCAGGTCGCCCCGTGCCAGAACGCGATGCAGCCGGGCGGCATCTCGATGGTGACGGAGCCGTCCTGGGTCACGCCCGCCGGTACCTGGCGCTTCTCGCGGAAGCTGCCCGGCATGATGACCGTGGGGCCGCAGTCACCGCGGAAGTCGTCGATCGCCCACACGGCGGTGGCCTCGAGGCAGAAGTCCGGGAAGGGTTCCTCCACCATCGATGCCGCGTAGTCGGAGTGCAGGCCGGGGTGCGTGTCGAGGCCGGGGCCCTTCACGATGGTGTCGGACTGATAGATCAGGTGGCCGCGCCCCAACAGATGATCGGCAAGGGTGAGCACCCAGGGGTGGATGACCGCCTCCTCCCAGATCTGCCCCCGTTCGAGCAGCATCGTCGCACGGAAACTCGCGTCCTCCGCCCGGCCGGCGTGGTTCTTGTGGGTCTCTTCCCGCAGCGCCAGCGCGTACTCGGGCGTGAACGCGTCCTCCATCACCGTGTAGCCGGTGTCGGCAAGTTCCGCGACATGGCGTTCGAGGCCGTAGTGCTTGATGCGATGACCGACGTCGGGGTTGTTGAGGGTGCGACGCGCCAAGTGGTCGTGTAGGGCGCCGAGCAAACCGGCGACCGCGGGATCTTCCGGCATGGCCCCGACGGGCGCCTCGGCGCGGTCGCCCGCCAGATGGTGGTACTCCCGGACAATACGCTCCCGGCCCGTCGGATCGTCGCCGTAGACGACCCAGGCCAGGGGCAGCGCCGCGTTGTAGTCGCCGCGCTGGAAGAGGTCGACGTCCGCGCTCGGCCGCGGCTCGGTTTCGACGCTACCGTTGACGGTGCGCACCACGTACCCGAATGGGTCGTCGCCGCCGTTGAGGTGCGGGGGCGGGTTGTCGAGGTGCGCGGAGAAGCTGAACGAGACGTTCGGGAAGGTGGCGCCCGCCGACTCCAGGAAACGCTGCGCTTCGGCCAGCCACTCCGCCGACCCGTATTCAACCCGCTCGTTCAGCCCTGCACTCGGTTGCGTAAACACCTTCGTTCCTCCTACTGTTGCCGGCCACGGGCGATCTCCGCGCCCACACGAACGATGAATGATAGTCGGGTATCCCGCGGTTTGCCGAGTCGGAACGAGCCTCGCGCCGGCCTCAGTCCTCGAAAAGCGCGATGTAGCGCTGATGCGCGAAGCGACGGTTCCTCGCGTTCCCCGTGATCTCGACCAACACGCCCCGTTCCACCATCCGGTCGATCAGCCGATTGGCGGCGGCGAATCCGATGTCCAGCAGTTCGCAGGCGTGCCTCACCCCGATGATCGGGGTCTCGAAGAGGCGCTCGTGCAGGCGCAGGGCGTTGCCCGCCGCGCGCCCTAGGTGGGCGAGGAGATCCTCCCGGGTTTCCTCCCGCAGCGCCACGATGGCGCGGGCCGTGTCCGTGGATTCGACCGCGACCGCCGCGATGCCGGCGATGAGGAACTTAAGCCAATCCTCCCAAGCGCCCTCGTCGCGCACGGCCTGCAGGCGCTCATAGTACTCCGTCCGTCGAGCCTTGAGGTAGTGCGACAGATAGAGCACCGGCTTGTGCAGAATCCCCGCTTCGCACAGCGACAACGCGATCAACTGACGCCCCACGCGGCCGTTCCCATCAAAGAACGGATGGATGGTCTCGAACTGCGCGTGCACGACGCCGGCCTTGATCAACGCCGGCATGGCGTCGTCGCGCTGTAGGAAACGTTGCAGTTGTTCCATGCACGCTGGCACGGCTTCGGGCGGCGGGGGCACGAACGTCGCATCCCGCAGGGAAGCGCTCGCCGGGCCGATCCACACCACGTCGCTGCGGAGTTCCCCGGGAAACAGGTCCGAGCCACGCAAGCCGCTCAGGAGCCGCCGATGCAGATCGAGCATCAAGGCCACCGAAAGCGGTCCGGACGCGAGCGCCCGCACTCCGTGGTTCAACGCCCCCACGTAGTTCACCACCTCGGCGACGTCGGTTGGGCGGTCCGGGTCATAGATGTCCGCTTCGGCGCGTAGGAGGTCGTGCAGGGAACTCTGCGTGCCCTCGATCTGGCTAGAGAGCACGGCCTCTCGACGGACGAACATGAGCACGAAGAGGTCGGGGTTCGGGAGGATCTGCACGGCGCCGTCGAGTCGGCCCAAGGCTTGATCCGCGAACGAAAGCAGGGCCCGCAGCTCCTCGTCGAACTCCAACGGCGGATCGGGGGGCAGCGCCTTCGGCAGGAAAGCGCGATACCCTTCGGGATGCCTCTCGTAACGCCCGGCGCGGTGCGCTGGACGACCGCCGTTCGCCATAGTTGCTCTACTGCGAATAAGGACCGCTGTCGGGCACCATATTGTACGCTGACGAACATATGGCCGAGATTGGGTTCCATATGATCGCGAGCGGCAAACATGGCCGGCCTGGTGATCGTTCAGCGGCGGCCAACAGCGACCGCTAGCCCGCATTTCTCACCACGGGCCGCGATGATCGCCGAGGATTTTCGCCCCGTGCGCACGACGCTTGCGTCGCGCTCGCCGACCGAAAGCCTAGTGGGGCCTAAGTTTGAGGGAGCACGTGCGCGCACGGGGCGAAAAGACCGGCGAGGGCGCGGCCAGCGCTCCGTATCCGGCCACCGACGCTTGAGATCGACGATAAACCCAAATGGACCAAGGACTTGCGGTCCATGCACAAGCGACCTGGTGAGAAATGCGGGCTGATATGTTTTGACCTGTCAATCGGTACTCCGTTCCAGGGTGCTCCGATCGCACCGAGTTCGTCGAGGCGACGGTTCGGAACGGTCGTGACCCGCCTTTTCCGGCGCCCGTCGGGGTGTCGCGGCCAACCGGGGGCACGGAGCGATTTCCACGGGCCGTCCACGGCCGCGGTCCCCGCAAATGATGGAGCGGCGGTGGGCGGGCGGTGGAAATCGCGGGCGCCGGCCCGGCCGGCGATGTTCGCCAGCCGTGCCGGGTCCGGCGCGGGCGCGGTGGGTCGGGTCCGGCGCGGGCGCGGTGGGTCGGGACGGGGCCGGACAGATTGCGACGGTGGATCATGCTGATATGCGTGGATTGGTTACCGACCCTACCTCACTGCGTCGCGGAGCTGGCCTCTCTCTAGTGGCGGGGGTCGTCGCGCCGGAGGGTCCGCGTTGCGAACCATCCGCCGACGCCGTCGTAGCCCGGCCGAGGGTTCTCCACACCGGCCCGGCCCCGCCCCGATCCAACACTCGAAACGAACTCCCTTCCTTCAACCGCGCGTCAACGCGTCGCCGACGTCCCGGCGCCGGCCTCCGCCATCCGCGCCACCTCGACGCGGACGATGTCCCACACGAAGCCGGCCAGCTCGCGCGCCACGGCCACGGTCGTCTGCTTGGTGTTCTTGCCGGACGCGAGCAGGTGCCGGTAGCGACCGCACAGGCGCCGCTGGGCGCGCCACGCGATGGCCCTGGCCTCTTCGGACGCGCCGGCCGCCTTGCGTTCCAGGTGCGCCGTGCGCCGCGCCGGGAACCGGTAGCTCCAGGCCGACTCCACCAGCGCGCGCCGCGCCGCCCCGTTGCCGGTGCGCGTGATCGCGCCGCGGCGGCGCCGCCCGCCCGAGCTGTGCTCGCTCGGCACCAACCCCAGGAACGCCATCAACTGGCGCGGCGAGTCGAAGCGGCCGATGTCGCCCAGCTCCGCCAGCAGCGTCGCCGCCGTGATCCGGTCCACGCCGCGCAACGCCACCAACGCGCGCACCACCGGCGCCAGCGACCAATCGGACAACGCCCGCTCCAGCTGGCCCGTCAGCGCCGCGACCCGCTCGCCCGCGGTCCGCGCCGCCTCCAGGTACTCCCGGTACGCCCACTCCTGCCAGTCCCGCTCGAAGCGCTGGCCGTCCAGCCACGCCCAGTGCGCCCTGCTCCAGCGCCCGGCCGACCAGCGGCGGTCGTGGCGCAGCAGGAACGCGCCGAGGCGCTGGCGCGCCCTGCGCTCCGCGTCCTTCAGGTCCGACCGCGCCCGCACCAGGTCCCGCATCGCCTCGTGGTCCTCGTCCGGAACCCACACCGCCGTCAACTCGCCGCCGCGCGACAGCCGCGCCAGCTTGCGCGCGTCGCGACGGTCCGTCTTCACCCGCTCCGCCGGCGCCCTGGGGATGCGCGACGGCGCCACCACCTCGCAGTCGAAGCCCAGCTCCCGCAACTGGCGGTACAACCCATACCCACAGGGCCCCGCCTCGTAGCTGAACAACGGCATCCCGCCGCCGTGCGCCGCGCACAACTCCCGCGCCAGCCTGGCGACCGCCGCCGGTCGGTTCGCGATCTCACCGAGATCCTCCGGCGCCCCGCGCCCCGCCGGCGCCACCGCCACCGCGATCGTGTCCTTGTGCACGTCCAACCCGACGTACGCCCCGTACGACCCCCCGCAATCACTCATCCCGCCCTCCGACATCTTGTAGTCTTGCAACCTCCTGCCCTCCTCAATGTGGCCCTGCCTTGCCCGGCACTCCGCCGCCAAGGTAACCCACGCGCGTTGAGGACGGGCAGGTCAAAACATGATGTCTAGGGAAGGTCCGATTAAGACCTTCCCTAGCGCGGCGCTTACGACGTGCCGCCAAATCCGATGGCGCAAGCCATTGAATTTGCCGAGCAAGACGAAACCGCGCTTCTCTGTCCGCGAGGGGCAAGCCCCTGTGAGGGCACCCTCGCGCTCCCCGGCTGAGGGCTCTCTTGCGATCTGAACAAGCCCATGGACGGGCCTGGCCGGGTAGGCTTGTTCAGATGTTCCTAGACCCACTCCCCGCCGGACCACCGATCGAGGCCGACCAGCCGACGCCCCAGCGCGGTGAGTTCCGCCGCCGGGCCGGGCTCGGGGATCAACTGCCCCGGCAACTTCTGACGAACGGCCCAATCGGGAGGACGCCGTTCCTCGAAGAGCCGTACGCGTTCCAGCCGCTCCGCCTCCGAACCGGCCACGTCCATCGTCACGTACTGCACCCAACGGGGCAGCGACCCGTCGTTGCGCGCCGACGAGTGCGGCATCTGGCGATGCCAGATCACCATCGCGCCCGCCGGGCCGCCGATGCGCAGGATGGGCGTCTCGCTTGCGTTCACCGCGGCCCGTGCCTCCACCACGGAACGGCCGGTCACCCAGTCGGGCAAGTTCGCGTAGACCTCCGGGGCGCAGCAGAAGGCGCCCTGGTCCTCTGCCGTGTCGCGCAGGTACACCAATCCCTGGAACTCCGCGCGACGGGGCTGGCGGGGGTCCGTATCCCAGTGCAGCGGGCTCACGCGTTGGCCGCCGTCCCAGCCGGCGGCCGGCACCTTGCACGACACCCGGTCCATGGACACCCACAGCGCCTCTTCCTCAAGGAGTTCACGGAAGACCGCGTGGACGCACGGCCACTGACGCACGTTCCACAGCGCCTGGCCGTGGTGCAACGGCACAATACCGTGGCCCGGGCTGCAGTTGTGGTACCAGGCGTCCGAGTCGTCAGGCGCGATACCCATGAAGCGGGCGGTCGCCTCCACCACGGCCTCGCAGAGCGCCACGGGCACCACGTCTTCGACGATCAGATAACCCTGTTCGAGGAGTCGCGTTCGCGCCGCGCTCATGCCTTTTCCGCTATCTCCCTACCCCACACGCGCAAGACGTCGCTGGCTCCGTGCCCCGCCGAACTACTACCGCGTTCGTCCCCCCGGCACAAGGAACGTTGGATGACCCACGCACGCCTTGATGGGCCGCCGGCCACGGCGGTAGCCTTCCACGGTCACCGTCGGGAGGGGTGCGCGATGTCGAACGGATTGCTGGCGGGTCTTCGGGTCGTGGAGTTCGCGCACCCACTCACGGAATACGCGGGGCTCATTTGGGCGGGGCTCGGGGCCGAAGTCCTTCTCGTTGAACCCCCGGGCGGAGCGCCCGCGCGGCGTCGCCGGCCCCGCGTCCCCGGCGCCGGCGAGTCCACCCGCGGCAGCCTCGCGTTCCTCGCGCGCAACACCAACAAGAAGAGCGTCGTCATCGATCCCACAAGCGCGGCGGACGTTTTGGTGTTGGGTGAACTGTGCGCCCGGGCCGACATCGTCTTCGACGCCGACGGGTCGCCGTTCCATCCGACCAAGGCCGCGGGCGAGGCACCGGTAGCGGTGACCGTCACGGACGCGCACCGGCTCGGCGTCTCGTCCATCGTCGGCTTCGCGGCAAGCGGTGGCATGGCATCGAGCGGCTGGCCGAACCAGCCCCCCTGCAACGCGCCCTCGTGGCTGGCACTCGACGGCGCCGGCGTCTATGCGGCGATCATGGGCGCTGCGGGATTGCTGCGCCATCGCAAGAAGCGACGCGCCGTACGCTACGAAGTGCCCTATCACGAAGCCGCCACCGCCAGCGTCACGCCCTGGACCCGGACGCTGCTGGCCTACGGCACCCACGCCAACGGGCAGGGTACGGTCACGGCCCGCATGGGGCCGGGCGGCTTCCCCATCCACGCAGCAAGGGACGGCTACGTCCGAATCCTCGCCGCGACGCCCAAGCAGTGGGACGCATTGGTCGATCTCCTGGGCCGTCCCGAGGAACTGGTGTCCGGGCCCTGGAGCGACCTGGCCTTCCGCATACAGAACCTGGACGGCCTCAAGCTCATCTGCGACGACCTGATCGCCCAGCGTACCGTCGAGGAGGTCTTCATCGGAGGCCAGCAACGGGGCTTGACCGCCTCCCCCGTCCACACGCTCTTCGACTTCCGGAACGACCGGCATGTCCGCGAGCGCGAAATCATGGCGACGGTGGAGGATCCCGAGTTCGGCCCCATGGAACTCGTGCGTCCGCCGCATCGTCTCGGCCCCTCCGTACTGAACGTGTCCATGGAGCCCGCACCAGCCCTGGGCGAACACGACGACTACGCCCGCGCGCTCCTCGACGAGCCCGTACGGATGCCGCCCGCGTTTCCCACGGTCCCGGTCGATGACCCCTCCTCCGACGAGCGGCCCCTGGCGGGACTACGCGTCCTGCAGCTCGGCGTCGGAGCCGTCGTCCCGGAAGCGGCCTCCCTACTCGCCTGTCTCGGGGCGGAGGTGCTCAAGATCGAGTCCCGGGTCTATCCGGACTTTCTCCGCCGGGCCGGGCTCGGCGGCGAGGCCGACCTCGACCATAGCCCCACCTTCAATCAACTGAACCTCGGCGTCGAGAGCGTCGCCATCGACCTGTCCCGCCCCGAGGGCGTGGCGCTGGCCCACCGGCTCGCGGCGGAGTGCGACGTCATCATGGAGAACATGCGCGGGACCGTGGTGCCGAAGTGGGGCCTCGACTACGAATCCGCCCACAAGCTCCGCGAGAACATCGTGTACCTCTCAAGCCAGGGACTCGGCAAGGGGCCCTACGACGGCTTCCAGACGTTCGGGCCGAACCTACAGACCTTCTCCGGCGTGACCCACCAATGGGCGCATCCGGACGACCCGTACCCCGTCGGCGCGACCCTCAACCACCCGGACCACATCGCCGGGAAGCAGGCCCTGGTGGCGGTGCTTGGCGCCTTGCTCCAGCGCCCCGCCGAAGGATGCTACGTGGACGCCACGCAGGTGGAGGCCGCGGCATACCTCATCGGCGACCGCTACGCGGAGCAGTGCTTCCGCGAGGACGACGTGCCCGCCCGGGGCAACCGCAGTCCCGACATGGCCCCGCACGGCTGCTACCGTTGCGCCGACGCCGGGGAGGACGAGCGTTGGGTCGCGCTCGCGGTGGAGGATGATGACCAATGGCGACGACTCTGTACCGTGTCCGGGCTCGAAGCCCTCGATATTCCCGCCCACCGCGATGTGGCCGGGCGGCTCGCCCACGCCGACGCCATCGACGAGACGCTTGCCGCTTGGGCGGCGGGGCGGAGCGCAGAGGACGCCGAGTTCCTACTGCTCGCGATGGGGGTCCCGGTATCCCGCGTCGTTACGGGGGACGACATGACGGTCGTGGAGACGCCGTTCTTCCCGACCATACGTTCCCCGGCTTCCGGAACCCGCCACTGCACGGGAATACCGGTCATCACCGAGGCGGGAACCCGACCGCCCGTCGGGCCTTCGCCCATGCTCGGGGAGCACACCGGGCGCGTGCTGTTCGACGTGCTCGGGATGGAGGCGGAGGAGGTGTTGCGGCTGCGGGAGGAGAAGGTGGTGGGGTATTAGCGCCCCGCAACCGTCGCCTACGGCTCCGCTCGCGGCCCAACCCCACCGGCCTACGCGCCCGCGCCGTCTTACGGCGCGGCCCCCTAGGGAAGGTCTGATTAAGACCTTCCCTAGGGGGATGCGACTACGACGCGTTCAATCCCGCCAGGCGCCGATGAAGCTCTTCCGGCGTTGCGCAGGTCACGATCCACTCGCCCACGTCGGCGAGGCGTTCCGGGTCCGAAACGTCCGCCACGGCGGCGGCCATCTCCTGCCCGGCCGGGCCACCGAAGCGCGTCGACGCTAGCCGGGTGAGCAGGGCGCGCTCGGACGCCATTCCTTCCTCCCGGCCTTCCTCCCGGCCCTGCTCAAGCCAAGGCTTGTGCCACTCCCCAATTCGATCCACCAAGCTCATGCTCGCATCCTCCAGCGTCCCAATGGCCCGGCTCGTTCGCGTGCCCGGCGGACGTAGCTTCGCGTCCATCTCCCGGAGCCAACCTACGAAGACCCCGCGCAACTCGTCGTCCTCCTCGTTCAGCGAGTCTCGCAGCGCCGTCGCTACGCGGGTCAAGTCCGTCGGCGACCGGCTTTGCTCGAACCCAACCACGGCGCGGGTCAGGTTGCCCGGCGGCATATCGTCCGCGCTCACCCGCAACTCGTCAACCAAGAGCAGCCGCTGCGATGGCGCATACGGGCCCAGGGCGTCTACCGGCGCGAACAGGTCGGCCATCTCCACGGGCAACGTCCAAGCTGGAACCCCGTTGTAGAGCACGACCGGGAGCGGTGCCGGCCAGGCCCCCGGCGAGCCCAGTTCGTCCTTGCGGCCCAGTTCCGTCAAGAGCAGGGCCGTGTACTCCAGGATGCGCAGCGGCATCACGCCGGCGGCCTTGTCCGACTGGAACTCCAGCAACACCAACACGTCCACCGGGCGCTCGCGCAGCCCCACGCGCCATACCTTGTCGCCGCGCCGCTGTTGGTTCCGTTCGCCGACGTACTGCGCCGACAGATCCCGCAGCGTCGAGAAATCCAGCTGCCGCGCGACCTCCGGCGCGACCGCGCGCAGCAGGTCGGCGACCATACGTGCGAAGGAGTAGAGCTTCCTGTACAGCGGGTCAGACATGGTGCCACGATAGCCATCAGGCCATTCGGCGTCTGCGGCAACCGTCCTACAGCAGTATGGTCGATGGCTTACGTGCACCTACTCCAACGGCTCACACCTGCCCACGTCGAACGCGTTGGACGCCCTACCGAGCGACGGGCGCGTCAAACCCCTCACTGGCGCTCGCTGTCCGGCCCAGGCCCCCACCCACCAAGAGGCTTGCGTCGGCGAACTTCGTCGCCATTGCGCTCTCCGGCGCTAGCCCCTAGAGTTCCCCGCTCCCCGAATCCGGTCCTGTCCATTGAGCGTCTCCACCCCTCCCACCTCCCTGACCCTCGAGCAGAAGCGCGCGCTTTACCGCGATGGCTACGTGGTCGTGCCGAACGCCGTGGCGCCGGAGTTGATCGAGGCGGCGCTCGCGCGCATCCGCCGCGCGAAGAAGGGCGAGAGCCTTTCCGCCGAGCGGGAGATGACGGACCTCGTCAACGCCTCCGCGGTGACGCCCATCCTCCACGAAGCGATGGGACCGTTCGACCCACCGACGCACTGCCAGATAGGCGTGATCAAGCGCTCGGCGCCCGGCGAGCACTTCAACAATCTCGGCTACCGCGACCGCGACATGCCCTACTACGGGGCACAGACGCACATGGACGGCCTCATTACGATTTCGGCCCCGCAGGAGGTGCAGGAAGGGACGCCCGAGGAGATTTACCACCGCTACTTCGCATCCGGACCGAAGGGCGACCTCGGGCGCAGCGCGGACGTGATGGGGCACAACATGGTGCCAATGTTCCAGGATCCCGAGATGACGCTCGGCAACGGGAGCTTCACCGCGTTCGTCTTCGTGTGCCTGACCGACCAAACGGTGGAGGGCCGCGGCCAGACCGCGCTACTGCGGGGGGCGCACCATGCGACCGAGCGGTTCTTCCGTTGGCAGTACGAGACGAACGGGCACGTCGGCCCGGAGGGTCCCGGTTGGCCGCGCCTGGACCACGACGCGCCGAACCGTTGTGGGCTGGTCTACCTGCCGAAGGCCGTGCGCGACCAGTTCCTCGACGAGACCTCCGAATTCACCCCCGACGGCAAGCGCTGGCCCCGGCCGACCCAGATCCTGATGCGGCCGGGCGACGCGTGCATCACGAGCTACCACATTCCGCACTCCGGCACCCGCAACGAACGCGGCACCGAGTCGCGCAAGAACATCATCTTCCGCATCCGCAACAAGAACCGTCAGCCGGACAAGGTGGCCAACGGCGTATCCGACCACCCCGACCGCGGCCAGATGGGGGAGTGGCTCGAATACGAGGACGGCAACGACCCGTGGGAGCGCTCCAAGCACGCCCTGTGCAACATGTGGCACGAGTGGGAGGGGATGGCGGAGGTGGTCGCTGAAGAACGGGCGCGGGAATCGGCTGCCTGATCCACCGGCGACAGCCATGCATCCCGCCACGGCCCGACCGATCGAAGCCGCGACCCACGAGGTTCGCGTGACGCTGCGCTTCGGTGCCGACACCGGCGCCCGGCAAGCGCACGAGATCGATCCGCGCAGCGGTTGGCGCGGCAAGTCCACGGTGCGCGAGGTGACGCTGCACGATGGGCGCGAAGCGGCGGCCGTGCTGGACACCCATGGCTTCGAGTTGCTGGAACACGCTCGACCGCCCGTCGATTGGAACGACCCGGACACGGTGGTCGAGCGGTACTACCCGGAGGTGTCCGCCCGAGTGCTCGAGAGCACGGGAGGCACACGGACCTTCCTCTTCGATCATACCGTGCGTCACGGCGACGAGGCCGTGCGCAAGGCTCGCGGCGTCCGCGAGCCGGCCTTCGGCGTCCACAACGACTATACGCACTGGTCCGCCCGCAAGCGGCTGCGTGAACTCATGTCAGACGAGAGGCTGAGACGCTGCTCGAACGGCGCTTTGCCATCGTGCAGGCATGGCGGCCTATCCGCCGCGTCGTCGAGGCCGATCCCATCGCGATCGCGGACGCTCGAGACATCCACGAATCCGACCTGATCCCCGTCAACCGCGTCTCGCCCGGCCGCGTTGGAGAGACGTGGCAGATCGCCCATCATCCTAGGCAGCGCTTCTATTGGTTCCCGCACATGACCCCGGACGAAGCGCTGCTCTTCAAGGTATACGACTCTGCGACCGACGGGCGCGCCCGCTTCACCGCGCACACGGCGTTTCGGCTGCCGACGCAGAGCGCCAACACACCGCCCCGCGAGAGCTGCGAAGTCCGCATGTTCGTGTTTTTCTGAAAGCGCCCAAGCCGTACGCGACTTAGAACGCCGGAAACACCGCCTCCGCGAACGCCCGCGCATAGTCGAAGCCGCCCTGGTCCCTGGGCGCCGGCGTCGGCACCGGGTGGGGAATGATGGTTTCGATGGGCAGGCCGTAACGGAGGATCGTACCTAGCTGCTCGATGATGGCCTCGAACGGGCCATGCAGCGCGAACGCATCCACCGCCGCGTCCGGCAGGAACGACACCACGTCGCCGGCGGCCTCGAGGTCGCGCGCGTGGTGGAAGTCGGGCCATACCTCGCGCTTGAGCTCCTCCACGTCCGGTCCGTTCCAAGGCAGACCGATGTGGTCGAAGAGCATGGGCGAGTATTCGTAGTAACCCGCCGCGACGGCACGGCCGATGCGCCCGGCACGCTCCGCGTCGTCCTCGACGACCGTATGGAACACGCAGCCGATCCGGACCTCCTCCGGTGCCCTACCGGCCTCGGCGGCACCCGCGTGCACCGCCTGGACGGCGAGCCGCAGGCTCGTCTCGTGCGCCCCGACCCGGACGAACACGCCATCCGCCACGCGCCCGGCCATGCGCAACGTCTTGGGCCCCTGTGCCGCGACCCAAACCGGCACCGGGGCCGCGTGCCGCAGCATGGCCGGCCGGGCGGCGTCCACCTCCAAGCGCTCCCCCGCGTTGAGCCTGCGGATGGTGCGGATGGCGTCCTCCAGCTCCCGCACCGTGGCCGGCCGCTTTCCCATCAGGCGCACCGCGGTATCCCCAACGCCCATGCCGAGCACCGTGCGGCCTGGATCAACGCGCTCCACCGTCGCGATGGAACCGGCGATGACGGCCGGATGGCGCATCACCGGATTCTCGATCAGCGGCCCGAGCACGATCCGGTGCGTGCTCCGCAAACCTTCCGCCAGCATGACGTACGGATCCGGCACGAGGAGCGGCGACGAGGGGATGAAGCCATAGCCCCACCCCAGGGACTCGAGGCGCGCCGCGTCCGCCGCGAAGCGTTCGGGCGAGGCCAGATCGAGCCGGTTTAGGCCGAAGGCGACTTGGGACACGGGTTTCGAGTTCCCACGCTACGGAGGGGCGCGGTCCATCCTACCCCGGCGGTGCAAGGTTTCCGGTACCGTCGCCAACAGCAGGACGAGGCCGGCTAGCCCCATCGCCCCGGTGCCCGCGCAGGCGATGGCCAGGGACGCCCACTGCGCCACGGAGCCCATGACGAACGGCCCCACCGCCGCCCCGAGGTCGCCGACCAGCCGCCACACGCCCAGGAACTCCCCGCGCCCATGGGCCGGAGACAGGTCGCCGCCGAGGGTCATGAAGATTCCCGTCCCGAACCCGTTGCCGAGTCCCGCGAGGACGCCCGCCGCCGCGAACGACCAGAAGCCCTCCGCGAAGGGCAACAGGGCGACGCCCGCGCCCAACAGCAGCATCGCCGGCGCCAACGCCCAGCGGCGGCCGAGATGATCGAGGATCAACCCCGCCGGATAGAACATCGCCATGTCCACCGCGGCCGAGATACTGAACGCGAAGCCGATCTCCGCCGGCGACAGGCCGATGGTCGCGCCGACCAACGGGATCATCAGCAGCCGTCCCGCGCGCAGGAACATCAGCACCACCATCACGCTCCCCGCGGTCGCGAACGTGTGCCGATGCAAGCGCACCACCTGCGCCAGGGGTACATGCGCCGCGCCGTGGGGAAGCCGCCGCCCCGGGCTCGCGAAGATCAGCACGAGCACCAGGGAGACCGCGAGGATGAGCGCCGACGCCCCGAACATGGATCGATAGCCGAACGTTTCCGCGCCCACGCCGGCGATCAGCGGACCCGCGAGCGCTCCGGCGCGCTGCAATCCCGCCATCACCGAGATCACCCGCCCGCGCTGCTCCAGGCGCACCGTCTCGGTGATGAACGACATGCGGGCCAGCAGCCAGACACCCACGCCCGCGCCGAACCCGAGGGCGGCGATGGAGAGCAGCGTGGCCTCCGTCGCGAGGGCGGCGGCCACGGTGGCGAAGGTGACGGCGAGGAGACCGGCGATCATCACGCCCCGGTCCCCGATGCGCGGGACCAACATGCCGGCGGGAACGTCGCCGAGCATGGTGCCGGCGCCGCGCAGCCCCACCACGGCCGCGGCTAGGGCCGCGCCGCCGCCGATCTCGAGCGCGTAGAGCGGCAGCAGGATCTGCACCGCGTTCTGCGCGATGGCGGAGAAGAAGGACGGCACGTAGACCGGCAGCGTGATGCCGCGCATCACTGCGAGGACGGTCTCTGGCGGCTTCGCGTGGTCGGGGTGGGGCGTCCGTTCAGCCGTCGTCATGTCCCTTCACTTGGGCACACCCCGGGCGGGCCGCGCCCGGGGTCCGGCGGACCCACGCGCCAGTCAGTCCGATGCCGTCGTCCAGTGGATGAGCGTGTGCGGCGGTTCGTCGTCCGGGTGATGCTCGAACACCGCCCGCACGGGCGCGCCGATGGTCACCTCCTGCTCCGGATCACCCAACAAGTTGCCGACGATCCGCACGTTGTCGTGGTCGGGAAACTCCACCAGGACGATCAAGTACGGCCCCTGCTCCTTGAGCGCCGGATGCACGGGATGCCAAACGCGCTCGTAACTGTAAATCCGGCCTTCGGGCGCGACCGCCTCGAAGGTCACGTCGTCGCTCAGGCAGTGGTGGCAGATCCACTCCGGGCCCCACTGCCACCGGCCGCAGGCGTTGCAGCGCTGTAGCTTGAGGACGCCCTCCGCCGCAGCCTCCCAGAACGGCGCGTCGAGTCCGTCGGGGGCGGGAACGGGTTTCGGCAGGCCCGGATTGAGATAGCTCACAGCGTCGCCTCCGAACCGAAGATGCAGCAACTCACCGGCGTCACCATCGGCCCCGAAATGACCATGGAGACATCGACCTCCGGCACCTGGCTGGTGGACGCCCCGCGCACCTGCCGCACCGCCTCGATGTTGAGGCCAAGACCGTGCATGTAGCACTCGGCCAGGTTGCCGCCGCTCGTGTTCGTCGGCAGCTTGCCCTCCGGCGCGACCAGATTGTCCTTCACGAAGAACTCGTTGCAGCCGTCCGGCTCGCAGAAACCGTGCTCCACGATGCTCATCAGCACGCCCCCGGTGAAGTTCTCGTAGGACTGGAGCACGTCCACGTCTCCCGGGCCGACGCCGGCCATGTCGTAGAGCCGGGGGGCGACGGTCTTGAACGCGCTCGTCGCGTAGTCCGGCGCGTTGTGGACGGACGCACCGGCCCGATGATGCGAGCCGGACACCGCCCCGAGGAGGTAACACGGCTTGTGGCCCACCTCCGCCGCGCGTTCTGCGGAGACGAGGACCATCGCGGCGGCCCCGTCGTTCTCGAGGCAGCAGTCGAAGAGGTGGAACGGCTCCACGATCCAACGCGAGTTGTCGTATTTCTCCTCGGTGAGGGGCCGCCCGTGCATCACGGCGCGCGGGTTGTTCTGCGCATGGTGATACGAGGCGAGGGAAATCGCCCGGAGCGCCGGCTGTTCGACGCCGTGGTCGTGCATGAAGCGCTGCACCTTCATGGCGAACATTTGCGCCGCCGACATCAGGCCATACGGCACGGTGTGCGCCGTGTCCCCCGCGATCACGTTGCGCCGGGGGCCCTGTCCGAAGCGCCCGAACTGGCCCTGCGCGAGGGCGCGGAAGACGATCACGCAGTCGGCCATCCCCGTCGCGATGGCGGCCGCGGCGTTGCCAATCGCCCCGGAGCCCCCGCCGCCTCCTCCGCCCCACTGCATGTTGGCGAAGCGCAGATCGTCGATGCCGAGGGCCGCGGCGAGCCGCGAGGGATCGCTGCGGTCGTTGGAGTACGACGCGAAGCCGTCCACCTGCTTGGGCGAGATGCCCGCGTCCTCGCAGGCGGCGATGATGGCCTTCAGCGCGAGCTTGAACTCCGGGTCCGGCGACTGGCCGTGCTTGTAGTACTCCGTCTCCCCTACGCCGATCACGGCGACGCGCCCGCGCAATGAGCGTTCCATGTGGTCTACCCCCTCTGGAAGTGTGCCGACACCACGACGGCGCGAACCTCACGCACCGCCACGAAGGATCCGGTACGGCGTGCTTTATCGGCATTCTCGCATCGTTTATGGTGCGGGCAAAATCGACCACCGGAGGAGCCTCATGCCCATCAACCCAGACGCCGTCGGCGAGACCGGCGGACCCTCGACGCGAAGCTGGACCTCCAAGGACGCCCTGCTCTACGCCGTCGGCATCGGCGCGGGGACCGACGAACTCGCCTTCACCACCGAGAACACCAAGGACACGCCGCAACGCGTCTTCCCCACCTTCGCCGTGATCATCGGCGGTGGCGGCGCGCCCCTTGGCAAGATCGGCAGCTTCAACCCGGCCCTCATGGTCCATGGCGAGCAGGGCATCGAGTTGCTCGGCGAGATTCCGCCCGACGGCGAGCTCGAAAGCCGGGGCCGCATCGCGGGCATCTGGGACAAGGGCAACGCGGCACTCGTCGAGATGGAATCCGAAGCGGTGAACACCGCCACCGGCGAGCCGCTGCTGCGCACGCGCTCGAGCATCTTCTGCCGCGGGGAGGGCGGTTGGGGCGGCGACCGTGGACCGTCCGCGAAGGTCGAGTTCCCCGATGCCGAACCGACACACCAAGTCACCTACCAGACCCGCGAGGACCAGGCCCTCACCTACCGCCTATCCGGCGACCGCAACCCGCTGCATTCCGATCCGTCGTTCGCGGCGATGGGCGGCTTCGACAAGCCGATCCTGCACGGGCTGTGCACGTACGGCTTCACCGGGCGGGCGCTGCTGCACGCGCTCTGCGACGGTGATCCGTCCCGTTTCCGCTCGATGAACGGGCGTTTTTCCCGGCCCGTGATGCCGGGGGACGAGCTCACGGTGTCGATGTGGGCGGACGGAACCCAAGCGTTGTTCCGCACGAGCAACCAAGACGGGACGGTGGTGATCGACCAGGGCGTGTGTACGTTCGATTAGGCCCTTGGTGAGCGACGGCGCATCGCGGGTCTCGGGGCTACCGCGGCCAAGGCATGACGAACGGCCGGCGGCATGTCGACGTGGTCGCTATTCGAGCGTCCGCGCTACCCGGAAACCCACATGGTCGAGGTAGAAGCCGGCTGGGATGGTGAACCGGAACGCCGCCCGCGCGAACTCGGAGGCGTAGTTCCACGAGCCGCCGCGGGCCATGCGGTGGGTGCAGTCGCCTTGGAGCCACGCAGCGCCATCGGCTGGGGAGTCCAAGTAGCTGTCGTTCACGCAATCCTGCAGCCACTCAAGCACGTTCCCGTGCATGTCGTATAGCCCGAACGCGTTGGGCGGAAACGAACCAACGGGGGCCGTCTGGCGACCGTTCCATCGGCTGCCACAGTCCTTGCAGTTCGCCCGGTTCGTGCCGATTTCGTTGCCCCAGGAGTACATGGTCGTGGCACCCGCCCGCGCGGCGTACTCCCACTCCGCCTCGCTCGGCAGCCGATATGCCGCCCCGGTCTGCGCGGACAACCAAGCGACATAGTCCTGGGCATCGCCCCACCGAACGTGGATCACCGGACTGCGCCCCCGGCCCCAACCCGCATCGGTGACCGTGCCTGGACCGCCGAAGCGGTCGTAGTCGTCGAACGTGACTTCGTGCACGGATAGCGCGAACGGTGCCGCGATCATCACCTCGCGAACCGGAAGTTCCCGCTTCACGCAGGCGTCGTCCCCCGACAAACACCCCATCCGGAACGTTCCCGCGGGTATCACGACCATCTCCGGGCCCTCGCCCCCGGAGAGCAAGGGATCTCGGAACGTGCTGCCCGCGGCGAGTTCCGACGCCATTCCGGCGACCGCGGTCTCCCGTTGCGCTGCGGCCGGACCGCTTGCCAGGCTCGCGGCGGCCACCATCGCGGTGATGACCGCGTCATCCACACCGAGCCTCGCCAGCGCCGCTAACTCCTCCACCGATGTGTCGAATGCGTTCGCCGACGATTCGATCTTGGCGACGATGGGCTCGGGCCCCAAGCCGGCCTCGGTGAGGCGCACGACATCGGCGTTGGTGAGCGTATCCTCCGCAGCCCACGATGCCCCGGCGAACCACAGCGCCAAGCAGACGCAGCTCGCGGTGCGACGCATGCGCGAGCGCGGGGTCGGCGAACCCGTGGGGGCGCAGGTGGTGGTCAGCCCATCAACCACCGCAACGAATCCGCGAAGATCGCTCCGCCGTGGCGGGCGCTGTGGCCGCCCTCGCCGAAGACGAACCGGTACTCGTAGCCCGCGTATTCGAGCGCCGAGGCCATGACCTGATTGGCGAGCGCCCAGTTGCCCATGATGACGTTGCCGTCGCGTTTCCCGCCCTGGAGGAACACCCGGATGGGCTTTCGGGGCGTCGACCGGATGAGATACGGGTAGTTGTGGCCGCCCCGGATGTTGACGAAGGACCCGACGTGGGAGAGCACGCGCCCGAACGCCGACGGGTCGTGCCAGGCCGCGTTGAACGCGCAGATGCCGCCGCTCGATATGCCGCAGATCAGGCGCATCGCCGGATCGTGCGCGAACTGCGCTCCGGCCTCCGACGCCGCGAACGGGAGCAGGTCGTCGAGGAGGAAACGAACGTAGGTGGGCGTCACGCTGTCGTACTCGAAGCTGCGGCTAAGCATGGCTTCATGATCGGTCATGCCCGGTCGACGACCGGGCATGACGAACACCGCGACGGTCGGCGGCAGCTCACCCGCACGGATGAGGGAGTCGAGCACCGCCGTCGCCCGCACGGGACCGGTCGGGTCGAGGTACATCTGGCCGTCCTGGAACACCATCAGCGACGCCGTCGTCGACGGCTCGAGCCGCGCCGGCGTGTAGATCCATACGTCGCGGACCGTCCCGGCGTAGACGCGCGTATCGTCCCACCCGGGGAACTCGCGCACGGTGCCGCGCGGCACGTCCGGCCCCGGATAGGCCTCGGGACAGGGGTGGTACTGCCGGTCCTCCGGCACGTTCAGGGCCTCGAGGAGTTCCATGTTGGAGCGCCCGTTCACCTCGGCTGCCATGCCCCGGTCCAGGAAGGACTTGTCGAACCCGAGCCGCAGGTAGTCCTCGACCTCCATCGCGGCCATCGGCACACCCGCGGCCGCCAGCGCGGCCAGGACGCGCCGCCTCGTCATGTTCGTCACTTCGGTCTCCTTTCGGCCAAGGGGCGCTCAGTCGATGTCCGGGTGCGCGTCGAAACCCGCCGCCGCTTCGAAAGCGCTCCCCATGCGGACCAGCGCCGCCTCGCCTAGGCGGGGTCCGATCAGTTGGAACGCCCGCGGCACGCCATCGCTATCGAGACCGACCGGCAGCGTGATGGTCGGGTGACCCGAGTAGTCGAACGGGGCCGTGAACTGGATGAACGGCGCCATCCCCTCTTGCGGTACCCGCGTACCGAAGTCCGTCAGGGGCGGGGGCGAGATCATGCACGGTGCCGCGATGGCCTGCACCTCGGAGAGGGTGGCGTCGAGTTCGGCGCGGAAGCGCTCCCGCGCCCGCTCTAGGCGCGCGTAGTCCGTGGCGGTCGCCGCCTGCCCAAGCGCCAGCAGCCGTGCCAGGTCGGGGCCGTAGTCGCCTTCGTGCGAAGGCCAGGTCGCCTCGTGCGCGAGCATGCATTCCACTGCGCACGTAATCGCCCACCCCTCCACGAGATCGGCACAGTCGGGCATGCGCACGTCGACCACCCGTGCGCCCGCTGACTCCAGCAGCCGCAGGGCGTCGTCGACGACGTCGACCGTCTCCGGCGCCACGCCCTCGCCGATGTAGTCCCGATCCACGCCGACGGCGAAGCCCGCGATGCCGCCGCCGGTCTCGGCGACGTAGTGGGGCACCGCCGCAGGAAGCGACGTCGGATCCTTCGGATCTTGACCTGCCATGACGCCGAGCATGCGTGCCGAGTCCTCCACCGTGCGCGTCATCGGGCCGATGTGGTCTAGGGATTGGGCAAGTGGAAACGCGCCGTGGCGGCTGACGCGCCCGTACGTGGGCTTGATCCCGACCAGGCCACAACACGCCGACGGAAAGCGAATGCTGCCTCCGGTATCCGAGCCGAGCGCGCCGTATGCGAGCCCGGCCGCCACGGACACGCCGGATCCGGACGACGAAACCCCGGTCCAGCGCTCCGCCGCCCACGGGTTGATCGGCGGTTCCACGTCCGGGTGATGGTTGGAGAACGCGCCCTCGGTGAGCTTGACCTTGCCGAGGATCACGGCGCCCGCCGCCTTGAGCCGCGCCACCACCGTGGCGTCCTCGCCGGGCACCCAGTCGGCCAGCACGCGGGTGCCGCAGGTGGTGACGATCCCCTCCGTCCAGAGCAGGTCCTTCAGCGCGATGGGGACGCCGTGCAACGCCCCGAGCGGTTCCCCGTTCGCGCGTCGGGCGTCCAGTCCCGCGGCCCGGGCAAGGGCATCGTCCGCAGTGACGGTGACGTAGGACTTGAGCGCGGGTTCGAGGCGTTCGATGCGCGCGAGCATCGCCTCGGTCACCGCGACGGCCGACGACTCGCCGCTCTTCAACCGCCGGCAGACGTCCGACAGCGACCAGTAGTGCAGCGGAACGTCCACGGCCGGAGCGGTCACGCGGCCGCGACGCCCACGTTCTCCCGCGCTTGCCGCGTCGCGATCTCATCGAAGATCTTGCCGGGATTGAGAATCCCCTTGGGGTCGAGGGCCTGCTTCAGGGTGCGCATGAGTGCGACCTCGTCCGGCGTTCGCGAGACCGACAGCCAAGCCTTCTTGTCCAGCCCGACACCGTGCTCCGCGGACACGGAGCCTCCGATCCCGGCAAGCGGTGCGTACACGGCGCGGTCCACGCCCTTCTTCGCCGTGGCGTGGTCGCGCCCGGCCGAAATGCCGAAGTGCAGGTTGCCGTCGCCGAGATGCCCGAACGCGAAGTTGCGGTACGTGCCGAAGGTCTCGGCCAGGCCCCGGTTCACGTCCTCCACGTAGGCCTCCATCTTCGGAATCGGCAGGCTGACGTCGTAGATGAAGATCGGCGGGAAGCGGTTGATCTGCTCCACGTCGTCTCGCATCGCCCATAGCTCCAGCCGCTGTGCCTCGCTCTGGGCGATCACCGCGTCGGTTACTAGACCCGCTTCGTAGGCGTCCTCAAGCGCCGCCTCGGCCCGCGCCTTGTCCGTCTCCGCGTCACCCCCCATCGCCTCGATGAGCACGTAGTAGGGAGAGTCCTGCGACAGGGGCGGACGCTGCTTCGCCGGCGGCGTGCTCACCAGCCGGTAGAAGTTGTTCCACAACACTTCGAAGGCGGAGAGCGCGCCACCGAGCCGTGCGTCCATGAGCTTGAGCAGTTCCGGGAGCTTGTCGAACTCGTCGACGGCCACGAACAGCGTCTCCTGGCTGCGCGGCTTCTCGCGCAGCCGCAGGACCGCCCGCGTCACCACCCCGAGGCTGCCCTCGGTGCCGATGAAGAGCTGCTTCAGGTCGTAGCCCGCGTTGTTCTTGATCATCTCGTTCATCGACGAGACCACCGTGCCGTCCGCGAGCACGGCTTCGAGACCCAGCACCATGTCGCGGGTCATGCCATAGCGGATGACGCGGTTGCCGCCGGCATTGGTCGAGATGTTGCCGCCGATCGTGCAGCTTCCCCGTCCGCCGAGATCGAGGGGGTACATGAGGCCGTGCTCGTCGGCGCACTCCTGGACGGCTTGGAGGACGGTCCCCGCCTGCACGGTCATCGTGCGGTTGACGCGGTCGACACCCTCGATGCGGTTCATGCGCTCCAGGGACAATATGACGTCGCCGCGCTCGGTGAGGGCGCTCCCCACCAGCCCGGTCAGGCCACCGTGGGCCACCACCGGCTGCCCCGCGCGGTGGCACGCGGCGAGGACCGCGCTTACTTCCGCCGTGCTGCGCGGACGCACCAGGGTCTCGGCCTCGATGGACTCCGACATCCAGATGCCGGCGGCCCGGCTCGTGACATCGGGGCCGGTCAGGACGCCGCCCGGGCCCGTGATTTCCGAGAGTGTTTGTAGCAGATCCGCCATTGCCCACCCCTTGGGATCGCTTCGCTTCGGATGGTAGCACGCGCCCCCGAACCACCAATGCTCCGCGCCGTAAGCCGGGTTCAGCTCCAAGCCGGCGCCTCCGCCACCGCGTCCAGCGGTACGGCCTCCACCCCCGGGGCGAGGGGATACCGGTTCTGCGCACGGCACAGCACCCACATGGTCCGCACCGAATCACTCGGAAGTTCCGACGCGACCTTACGCAGCGCCGTCGCGTCCCGCGGCCGGGGGTGTTCCGTGCATTTCGCATCGGCCAAGTGAAAGACGCCGGCCCTGTGTAGCAGAAAGTCCGCTTCCCGCGAGCGGTCACGCCAAAAGTTGCAGTTCCAGCCCCCGCTGCGGTTCGACTGGGCGCGGCGAATCTCCGCGCAAACGAGCGTCTCCCACAACGCGCCCACCAACGGGGACGCATACAAGGCGTCCAAGTCATGCACGCCGCATAGGAACGCCGCCAGCCCCGCGTCCCGCAGGTACAGCTTGGGGCGTTTCACGAGGGCCGCCGTCGGGTTGCCGTACCACGGCTCCAGCAATGCCAACTGGTGCGAGGTGGCCAACGCCGACATCCAGGCCCCGGCCGTCGAACCGCTGATTCCGACGTCGCGGGCCAGATCTGCGCGATTGAGTAGCTGCGCGCTCCGCAACGCCGCCGCCCGCAGGAAACGCTCGTAGTCCCGCAGGCTCGACACGTTCAACAGCCCGCGCAGATCCCGTTCCAGATACGTCGCCACATAGGACTGCAGGAAGCCGCGCGCGTCGATGTCGCGGTTCTCATAGAGTTCGGGGAAGCCGCCCCGGACCAGGAACTCCTCCACCGCCAAGTCCGGATGCGCCCGCTTGGCCTCGGCGAACGAGAGGGGCTCAAGCTCCACCACCGCGGCGCGTCCGGCCAGCGATTCGGAGACGGAGCGCATCAGGGCGAGGGGCTGCGAGCCGGTAAGCAGGAACGCACCGTTCGCGCCCCGGTCGCGATCCACCGCCAGCTTTAGGTGCCGGAATAGGCCGGGCGCATACTGCACCTCATCGACGATCAACGGCGGCGGGTGTCGCGCCAAGAACGCGCCCGGGTCGGCTTCGGCCTGCGCCGCCTCGCTCGGCAAGTCCAGGGTGACGAACGCATGCTTCGGGAACAGCCGGCGCATGAGGCTGGTCTTGCCCGTCTGCCGCGCCCCGGTGAGCACCACGACCGGGCGCGTCGCCGCACGCTCCAACAGCAGTGGCTCGATATGTCGATCCACCCACATGTGTTGAATTGTACGATCCAATCGAACGATTTGACATGTTCTGAGCGCCTGCTCGGCCGAATTAGGCTCAGTTCCGAACGCGTTGCCGGCTTCGGGACGCTCGCAGTACGCTTGTCCCCCACCAGAGCAACGCCCCACGAGGCCCCCATGACCCAAGCACACTTCGGCGTCACCATCCCCCAGATCAAGCGGCCCTGGGTCGCGGCCGCGGAGGCCGCCCACGCGTTCGAGGACATGGGGTACGACTCGCTTTGGGTGTGCGATCACTTCTACGGCCCGCAGTCTCCGCAACTGCCAATCCTCGAAGCCTGGTCGATGGTCTCGGCCCTCGCCGCCATCACCGAGCGCGTCGAGATCGGCACCCTCGTGACCCCCGCCGGGATGCGCAATCCCGCGCAGCTCGGCAAGGTGATCGCGACCGCGGACAACATCGCCGGCGGGCGTGTCATCGCCGGGCTCGGCGGCGGCTGGATGCCGCGCGAGTTCACGGACTTCGGCGTCCCGTTCCGCTCCACCGGTGAGCGGCTCGTGCAGTTGCGTGAGACGGTCGAACTCCTGAAGCGCATGTGGGGCGACGAGGACGAGGTTTCCTACGACGGCCGCTTCGTCCAGGCGGAGAACGTCGTCTGCCAGCCCAAGCCTCCGCGTCGCATCCCGATCCTGATCGGTGGCGCCGGCGAGCGGGTGACGCTGAAGCTCACCGCCGAACACGCGGACATTTGGAACAACGTGGCGGGGCACCAGGGGAACCTCGGACACAAGGTCGAGGTCCTGAAACGCCACTGCGACGACGTGGGCCGCGACTTCGCGGAGATCGTCGTGAGTCAGCAGTGCCTCGTCACCATCGCGGAGGACGAGGCGAGCGCCGGGCCGATGGCGGATCGCGCACAGAAGATTTTCGGGGGCCACATGGGCGATCCCAAGGGCCCCATCGCCATCACCGGGACCGCCCAGCAGTGCGTCGACGCCATCGGCAAGCACATCGACCTCGGCTGCACGATGTTCGTGATGGAGTTCTTCGGGCGCGACACGATGGCGCCCGCGCAGCTCTTCGCCGAGGAGGTCGCGCCCCACTTCCGCGCGGAGTAGGGGATGGCTTGTTCGAGGCAGACCGATGGTCGGGTAATGGCGAAGATCTTGATCGCCGGCCTGGTGGCCACAGCACTCGGCAAGTCCTCGAAGGTGACCGGCTCCACCTACGCCGCGTTTCGGTAGAGGTCCAGGAAATTCCGGGCGTAGAACCGGTCGAGCGTCCCCTCGTCCATCCCCTCGAGCGTGCGGCCAAAGCGGCCCAAGGGATCGCGGCCGCCCTCGGCGTGCGGATAGTCCGTCGAGAAGAGATAGAGCTCGGCGGCAGATTCCTCGATCATGCGGCCCACGTTCTCGAACGCATAGGGCGTGAAGCGCAGTTGTTCCCGCGCCTGCTCCGACGGCTTGCGTTGCATCTCGCCCAGATGCGGCTCCGAGCGGGCCCAAATGTCGGCCGCATGGTCCAGGCGCCGCAGCGTGTCCGGCACCCAGCCGGCGCCGAGTTCGATGACGCCCCCGCGCAGGCCGGGGAACTTCTCGAGGACGCCGTCCAGGATCAAGACCGAGATGAACCGCTGCGCGGAGTGGAACACCACGGACAGGTCCTTCGAGCCGATCACTTCGGCACGCCCGCGGGCGCTCTGGCGCTCGGAGTGTCCGTCGTTCATCCATTCGTCGTCGATATTGAGGGGGCTCGACCCGACATGAAGCAGGAAGGGAACGCGGCGCTCGGCCAGGGTCGCCCAGATGGGGTCATGGTCCGGATGCCCGGGGGACCTTCCGCCCGGCGCGTCCGAGGCAATCCAGATCGACTGCAGGCCGAGGTCCAGCGCCGCCTCGATCTCCGCGAGCGCACGCGCGGGATCGGTGAGGGGCACCATGGCGACGCCCATGAGCCGGGGCTCCCCGTCGCAGAACTCCGCCATCGCCCGGTTGTGGGCACCGGCCGCCGCGTAGGCAACGTCGAGATCGGGCGCGCGAAAGATGCGTCCGCCGCAGAACGAGGAGAACACCACCTGCCGCTCGAAACCCAATAGCGTCAGCGCGGTGGACCGTTCCGGCGTGTTGAACGCGCCGAGGGCGTCGTGCCATTTCGGCCCCCGGGTCAGGTCGTCGCCCAGGGCCGCGAGTTTCTCCACCACCTCCGGCGGATGCCCAAGACGCCCGCGATACTCCTCCATGCGGATGCCCTCCGTGGCGATGCCCACTTCCGTGATCGTCGGGATGCGGTCCCGCATCGCTGCCGGGGCATGGCGGGTCAGGAAATCCGGTAGCTCCATCAGGTGACTGTCGGCGTCGAGGATGCGGCGGCCGCCCGCGTAGGTCATGGCGCGTCTCCCGCCGCGGCAGCATTCGCTGCGACGGCGTCGCTCTCTTGTACGATGGCGATCCAGCGCTCGGCGCTGATGAAGCCGGATCCCCACTCCTCCCACTGCCCGAACCCCTCGCTTTCCAAGGCTTCGACCGTGCCCCCGGCGACCGCCTCCCGGACCATGGCCTGGCTCTCGCGGACGACCGTGACGTAGGCCCGCAGGTCATCGACGCTCGCCAGCGGCCCGTGGCCCGGAATGATGCGGGTGTCGGCGGGGAGCATCTTGAGCACGCCCTGGAGGTTGGCGATCAGCCCGTCCACGGAGCCGCCGCTCGGCACGTCAACATACGGGAAGCGCCCGTTGAAGAAGTGGTCGCCCAGGTGGATCACGTTGGCGTCGCGGAACCACACGACCGAATCGCCATCCGTGTGTCCGTGCGGCAGGTGCATGACGTCGATGCGCTCGCCGTTGAAGTGGAGCTGGATGCCGTCGTCGTAGGTGACCACGGGCAGCCCCGCCGACGCCATCTCGTCGGAGACGAGCCTTACCCGCACGTTCTCGTGGGCCACCACCACGCCGCTCTCTCCGAAGACGGGGTTAGCGCCGGTGTGGTCGCCGTGGTAGTGCGTGTTCAGCACGTACGCGGGGAGGGCTCCCCCGAGGGATTCGATCGCCGCCGTGATGCGGCCGGCGAGGGGGGCGAACTGGTCGTCGACCATCAGCACCCCGTCGGGGCCAATACTCAGGCCGATGTTGCCGCCCCGGCCTTCGAGCATGTGTATCGCCCCGGTGACCGGCGTGGACGTGATCTCGACGCCCGCGAAAGGATCGGCGGGCTCCGGGGTATCCGGGGCCTGCTCACAGGCGATCAGGAAGGAACACGCGAACAGGGCGCCCGCGAGACCAACCCACCCGGGCCGCTCGGCGGCGAGGGGTTGCCCCCCGCGATGGGCGGCGGCAAGCAGGTTACGCATTTCGTACCTCCAGGGCTTGCCCCGGCGCGCCGGAGCAGTGACCGGACACGGCCGGATTGTAGCAATGGAGTTCAGGCGAGGGTCTCGGCCCCCTCGAACGCGCTGACGTCGGGCCGCGTCGCGAAGCGTAGCCGTGGCAGCGTGATGTCGGCGTGGGCACCGTAGGCGACGACGGGGTAGTTCGGTTCGAGACGTGGCTGGCCCCATGCCCCGCCATCGAACGCCTCGAGCACCGGCGTATACCGTTCGGCCCGGGTCACTTCGATGGTGGGATCGAACTGCACGAGCCGCAGCCCCGCCGGCGTGCGCGCCGCGTGCATGGTGGCAAAGAACTGGATGTCGTTCGGCCGCAAGGGGTCCGGATCGTCGGCGCGCACCGCGAGCACCGTCTCTCCCTCGACCGCCACCTCGACCCGGGCCGCATCGTAGTAACGCTCCACCGTCACCTCGCCGACCCCCGGCCGCAGCCCCCAATGGTCCGCCAACGCCCCGCCGGCCGCGGCATTGTCGATGACCGCCCCCACGAGGAACCCCCGCGGACGCGCGCCGCTGCGGCACGAGAGGCGCACTTGGGCGAGTCGAAAAGCGCCCCAGGGAGAATCCGGCACGGCCCAGGCGACGAACATCGCGACGGGCGGCAGGGTTGGGTGCAGGGCCGGGGGATAGAGTTCGGTCAGGCCGGCGGCGGCCACTTCGAAGCTCCAATGGAGCATCTCCACCCCCGCGAGCGGCACGGCGTTCACGTCGAAGGAGCGAATCTCGGGCGCGTCCGGCGCCAGGGTCTCGAGGGCGGTGGTTCCGGAGAGCATCAGGCGGCCTCCCGGCGAAACTGGGGCATCACTTCGGACGCGAACAGGCGCAGGCTCGCCAGCACCTTCTCCTGCGGGATCATCTCCATGGCGTTCAGCAGGAAGTTGACTTGGTCGACGCCGAGGGATTCCCACTCCTTCATGACCCGCACGAGGTGGTGGGGGTCGCCGATCGCCATGCCCTCGGGAATGCCGGCCCGCGCGCCCGGGTTGTCTTCCGACGACGGCCGCCCGCGCCGCCCCGGCGCCAGGTTCGCGAGTAGCCCGTAGGCCCGCGACGGATAGGCCTCCCGGGTGAACAACAGATGCGCGTTCGAGACGCTGAACGCACCGAGCATCGGAACACCGATCCGCGCCGCCTCGTCGATGTCCGGATCGCAGTAGAGGAAGTTCAGGGTGGCGACCTGATCGTTGACCATGCCGCCGGCCGGCTCGCAGTGCTGGATGCGCCGTCGATACTCCGTAAGGCGTCTTTCCTGTTCCTCGAAACCGGCGGTGGCCACGCCCAGCGAACCCAAGCCGCGCTCCGCGGCATCGAGTTCCGTCCCCGGCGAGGTCACCGTGACCCACATCGGTGGATGTGGGTCCTGCACCGGCTTCGGCAGCACGGCCCGTTCCGGCATCGAGAAGCACACGCCGTCGTGGGAGAAGCGCTCTTCCGTCCACATCTTCGGGATGGTGCGCACGAACTCGTCCCAAGTCTTCTTCGTGGTGTCCGGATCCGCCTCGAAGCCGGCGAGTTCGGTCCACGTCGAGGAACGCGCCGTGCCGAACTCCAGCCGCCCATTCGAGAGGATGTCCAGCACCGCCGCCCGCTCCGCCACGCGGATGGGGTGGTTCATCTCGGGCACGCACACCACCGCCCCGTGGCCGACCCGGATGCGGGACGTACACATCGCCGCCGCCGTCAGGAAGAGCTCCGGGGCGGAGCAATGCGAATACTCCTCGAGGAAGTGGTGCTCCACGGCCCAGACCGTGTCGAAGCCCACCTCGTCCGCCACGCGGATCTGTTCCAGGGCGTTGTCGTACACCGTCTTCTCGATGCCGCCGCCGAACGGCCGCGGCACGGAGAGCTCATAGAAAATCCCGAACTTCATGCCGTCGATCTCCCGTGTTCCGCAGGGTCCGCGCCCTGGACGGGCGTGGCCTGTCCACTCCCCGCATGTCCCTGGTCGATGCGCCTCAGCTCGGGAAACAGCGCGCCGAGGAGCGCCATGCTCGCCGCGAGCAGCACCGCGCTGCCGAGAATCGCCACTTCGATGCCGACGAACTCCGCCGCCGCGCTGATCGGAATGAGCCCGAGGGGGGACAGTCCGTGGGACATCATCATGATCGCCATCACCCGTCCCCGGATTTCGGGCCGCACCGCAAGCTGCACGATGCTCATGTTAAGCGATCCCATCAGCGAGCCCGCGAGTCCGACGACTGCGCCCACCACCATGGCCGCGAACAGCGATTGCGACAGCGCGAACGCCGCCAGGAACACGGCCCAGACATAGGTGGCCGCGAACATCACCCGGCCTTTCCCGCGCATGTCGCCAAGCCGCGCGAGGAGCAGCGATCCGAACAGGGCGCCCACGCCCATCGCCGCCATGAGCAGGCCGAGATCGTCCGGTCCGCCACTGATGACGTCCGCGTTGAACGCCGGCATCAGGAAGGTCGGCACGAAGCCGAAAGTCATGGGTACCAGACCAACGAGCAGCAGCCCGAGCACGACGCGCTCCGTCTTCATGTACCGGAAGCCCTCGCGTACGTCCGCGCCCACCGTGGTGGCCCCGGTATGCGTCGGGTCTCCGCGATACCGAAGCAGGCCGGTGCAGACGACGGAAACGAGGGACAACGCGGCGATGACGTAGAACACCAGCCCCACCCCGGCCATGGAGGTGGTGTCCCCCGCGGCGAACAGCGCGATGAGTCCGCCGGCCACGGCCGGGCCGAGGATGCGCGACAGGTTGAACGTGGAACTCTGGAGCGCCATCGCGTTCACGACGCGCTCGCGCCCGACGATCTCCGGGGCGACCGAGAAGCGCGCCGGCATGCTGATCGACAACACGGTCCCGTTGAAGAGCCCGAACCAGATGAAGTGCCAGAACGTGACCTCGCCCGCATACACGATGGTCGCGAGCACGGCCGTCGCGGCCGTGTTCAGCAGTTGGCATACGACCATGATGGACTTCTTGCGCATCCGGTCCGCGATGACGCCCCCCGCCAGCGAGAACAGGAACGACGGGAACATGAACGACAGCATCACCCACGTCAGGGCGAGGGGCGAACTCGTCATGTCGTAGATCAGCCAGCCCCGGGCCACCATCTGCATCTGCATGGCGAAGGATGCGGCCAAGCTCGAGAGCCACAGAAACCGGAAGTCGCGGATCGCGAGCGACGCGAACATGCCGCGCCGCGTGAGCCCACCGGCACCGATCGGGGCCGCCCGCAAGGGAACGGTTCCCGGAAAACTCTGGGTGCCTCGGGGCATCGCGTCGGGGGCGGGGAAACGAGCGACTATAGCAGGTCGGTCCCCACCACGCCCGAAGCAGGCCGACTGCAACCCGTGCGGCCGGCCCGACCGCGCCTGCCGTCGGCGACGCCAAGGCGACGGCGCGCCTCGGTGCCTCAGGCCACGTGCAGCGCGGCGACGTCCGGCTGGTTCCGGTAGCGCTCCGGCACGGGGAAGCGGAACACCCGGGCCGCGTTCAGCCCCAGGATCTTTGCCCGCTCCGTGTCCGTGAGCCCGCCCATCGTGCGCTCGATGGCCGGCGCGGAGTGCGGCCACGTCCCCTCGTGATGGGGATAGTCGTTGGCCCACATGAAGTTATCGACGAGGCCGTGCTCACGGGCGACGTCGAGGCCCACCTTGTCCTCCTGAAACGTCGCGAACCCATGCCGCCGGAAGTAGTCGCTCGGCAGCATGTCGAGCTTCGGCCGCACGAACATGTGGTGCTTGAGATAGGCCTCGTCCATCGCCTGGATCGCCCACGCCACCCAACCGATGCCCGCCTCGACGCTGCCGAAGCGCAGGCCCGGGAACTTGGCGAGGACGCCGGACGCGCACAGGTTCGCGAGGGGCTCCATGGTCGGCGCGAGGGAGTGCACGGCGTAGTTGATGACCGCCCCGCCGTTGCCGCGGGACGTGCGCGGGTCCCGGCCGGTGGACACGTGGAACGTGATCGGCAGGTCCACTTCCTGGATCGCCGACCACAGCGGATCGAACTCCGGCAGGTTGTAGTTCAACGCGGCGTGGTCCGGGGCGCCCCAGACCGGTTTGCAGGGCAGCGACAGGCCGCGGAACCCGAGCGCGGCGCAGCGTTCGATCTCGGTGATCGCGGCCTCCATGTCCGCCGGCGCCACGCACGCCATGGGCGAGAGCCGGTCGTTGTAGTCACCGAACGTCTCCCATGCCCAATCGTTGTAGACGCGGCACATCGCTTGGCTGAAGACCGGATCCGGCGTCGCCCAGATGGTGAGGCCCTTGTTCGGGAACAGGATCTCGGCGTCGACGCCGTCGAGGGCGAGGTCGGCGATGCGCTCCTCCGGCGTGTTGCCGGCGCCGTTGCGGAGGCCGTCCTCGCCGTTGAATTGGATGTTGCGCAAGCGCACCGGCCGGAAGCCCTCGGTCTTCTGGTACTTCTTGCCGTCGGTGCCGGTCGTCATGGAGGGCAGCCGGTCGCGGAACTTGCGGTCGATGCGGGTCAGCCACAGGTCCGACGGTTCCTGGACGTGGCCATCCGTCGAGACCATGAAGTACTTGTTCGGATCGTCGGCCCGCGCCGTGCGGGGCCATCCTTCCGCCCCCGGCGTCTCCAGTCGCCAAACGTTGTTCTCGTCCGGGGCGGGAACGGTGTGGGTCATGCCTGTCACCTGCTGTTCGGTATCGCGGTAGATGTTAAGGCAAGCGAACGCTTGGTACACCCACACACGCACCCCGCCGACCCCGCCTCCGGCAACCCGGACGCCGTGCTAGCCTCCGCCGCCATGCAGACACCCGCCAATCCGCGCCGCCGCCGCATCTCCGTGCGCACCAAGCTGGCCTTTTCGTCGGGCTCCCTCGAGCAGGCGATGGTCGGGGCCGCCGGCGTGGCGACCATGATCTACTACAACCAGGTGCTCGGCGTCTCTCCCGCGCTCTGCGGCACGGCCTTCCTCATCGCCAGCATCGTCGACGCGGTCTCGGACCCCCTGGTCGGGGCCCTGTCGGACAGCGTGCGGACCCGCTGGGGCCGACGGCATCCGTTCATGTTCCTGTCCGCGTTCCCGTTGGCCGTCTGCTTCTACCTGATGTACCAGCCGCCCCAGGGATGGACCGAGCAGGGCCTATTCTGGTGGTTCACGGTGACGATGATCGGCGTCCGGCTCGCGAAGACCTTCTACGCCGTGCCTCACAGCGCCCTCGGCGCCGAGCTCACCGACGACTACGACGAACGCACGTCCGTGTTCGGCTGGAACTGGATCGTGGGAGTCATTGGGGCCGTCGTGCTCGGCGTATTCGTCATGTTCGTCATCTTCCCCTCGACGGACGACTACCAGAACGGACTGCTGGACCCCGATCGCTACTTCCTGCTCGCGGTCTTCGGCGCCGTCTTCTGCTTCGTCGCCATCATGTTCTGCACCCTCGCGACCGCGGACCAGATTCCGTTCCTGCACGGGGAGGCGTCCGTCGCCGAGCGGGCCGCAAGCTACTACCGGCGGTTCTTCCACGACACGTTCGTGAACTTCCGCGCACTCGTCGTGAACCCGTCCTATCTGTCGGTTTGCCTGTGTTGGCTCATCCTCGCGGTCTCCGGCGGGGTGATCGAGGTCGTGGCGACCTACACCTTCGTCTATGCCTTCGATTTCTCCACCGAACAGATCGCACTGCGCGACATCGTGCGCGTGCCGGGCGTCCTCCTGGTCGTCGTCGTGGCGGCTTGGCTGACGCGGCTCATGGACAAGAAGTACACCGTCATCTCGATGATCGCCGTCACGGCCTTCCTGATCGGCCTGCCCTACTGCCTGCGGCTCATCGGATGGTTCCCGGAGAATGGCACCCTCTGGCTCGTCATCGCCTTCTTCGGCATTTGGGGGCTCGGCTTCATCACCCTGCCGGTGGTTCCGGTCGTCATCGATTCCCAGCTCGTGGACGTGGCCGACGAACACGAACTGGAGACCGGCAACCGAGCGGAGGGCGTGATCTTCGCGGTGCGCACCTTCGCGATCAAGCTGACCCAGGGTCTCGGCGGGCTGATCGGCGGCTTCGGCCTCGAGATCATCGGCTTCCCGAACGATGCCGCGACGCAAGGCGTCTCCCCGGAAGTGATCGACGGGCTGCTCTTCATGATGGGCCCGCTGTACTACATCATCGTCTACGGGGGCCTAGGGTTCGCGTTTTTCTACCGGATCGACAAGGCGCGGCACGAGGAAATCCTGCAGGAACTCGAAGCGCGGCGGGCGGGCGAATAGCGCACCGAACCGCTCGGTACGGCTGGTGCCTGACCCCAGCCCGCACCTCGCTATGGGTGCGTGCCCCAAAACGTCGGTTGCCGCAACCGTGGCTTCTAGGCGACGATAGCCGCGTACAGCGTAGGGGGTTTCGAGGAGCCAACGGCGGAGGCCTCGGTAGCCGCCGTTCGTCGCCTCCTCCACGCCGAGGTCGCGGTAGTCGAAGATCCGGCGCAGGCGTTCGGTCCACCGGGCGTTGGCTGCGCTGTCGACGTTGAAGCGCCAGTCGGTTTTGGTCTCCGTGGGGGTCCCTCCTGTCGGTGTGGTGCCTTACCACACACCATACCCCCTGCCGCTTGCGGCTTTGGCGTAGGATTTCGGGGCAAATCGGCGCTTCGGAAGCGCTCCTTGACTTCCACCTGTGGCGAAGGTCCCCGATAGCCCGGCCGGACTCGTCACGGACAAGAAGCTGTCTGTGGAGAATCAGAAAGTGACTTACTACAACGTTCCGGACTATTACGACGTGATCGACCTGTACCCCGACTTCGTCAAGTTGGGGGAATTGAAGGACATCAGGTACCGGGAATTGAAGGCCACTTGGAACAGTGGCTCGGCCGGAGAAGATGTCCTGGACGCCTTGCTTTTGTTGGAGAGCATGCGCGAACCCGACCCCGAGTTACTGGACGGCTGGCGTACCGTTGAGTTGCCGCCAGAGGCGCATTGGCTTCGGGCGGACTTAGAGGTGGCGGACTTCCTGCTGTGGGCCTTGGGGTTCGCTAAGCGCTATCACTCTCTGCAGGGTGTGGAACGGTCGGTGACCAGCTACGTGTTTGGTACCTGGGAGCGGCTGCACGGTCTTGGCCGGTGGTTCGAGGGCGGGGAGTGAGGACGGAATCCTCCAGACGAGGGCCCGGTGGGCGGCCGCCGTGCACGAAGAAGCCTTGCCGGCCTGCTGCCCACGGGCGAAACCAGTGTGCGCATCGACAGCAAGAAGGCATAGCTGCACGGCCACGGCGCCCCTGATCTGACGATTAGGTTCAATGCGCACCGCAAGGGTTGCCGTGCTGCCATCGACCTAGGTCAAGGCGTGGCGGGTTCGTAAGTGGAGGGTGAGCGGTTCGCGGAGAGGCCCGCTATCGAAAGCGTAGACGAAACGTCGAGCCCGTCCCCGGGGAGCGCCTTGCTGCTCCTTGCGACTAGCCGAGACGATCATCGACTCGTTGCCCACAACCGCTTCGCGCAACCGACGCGACGGTTCAGGGTAGCTGGCCTTGGACTTTGCGCTGCGGCGGCTCCCGCGGCTCCTCAAGCGCCCGCGCGATTCGGAGCGGACCAGCAGTTCTCATTTTGACGATTGAGGCATTGGGTTTCGGGACTGTCCGAGGTTCGTGGATTTGGCGGCTGGCGGCGTGGTCTGTGCGTCAGGGAGGCTGGGCGGCGGGCCCGCCCGTGGCGAGCAGGCCGATCAGCGCGTTCCAGTCGGGGAACACCTGGTATTCGGTGACGGTGCGCAGGTGCTCGAACAGGCGGGCGCGGGTGCCGAGGCGCTCGCGGGCCCGTCGCCAAGTGGACTCGGCGACTTCGCACGCGGTGTGCAGGGCGAAGGCGAGCAGGTTGAGAACGACGAGCACGGCGGCGAGGGTGTCCTTGCCGTGCCCGAAGTTGTGTTCGAGGTGGTAGCCGTGCTGCTTGAGGACGTTGAAGGTCTCGTTCTCGATCTTCCAGCGGGCGCGGGCGCAGTCGGCGAGTTCGGCGACGTTGTCGCGGTCCACGGGCAGGCTGGTGACGAAGGTTCCGCGGTAGGTGACCTTGCCGCCGGGCCGCGCGCTGGTGACCTCCAGCCAGTTGACGCGCAGGGCGTCGTCGCCGTCGCGGATGGGCAGGTCCGTCATCCAGCGGTAGCGGTGGGTGCGCCGTTGCGCGCCGCGGCCCGTCGTGCGGCGGCGCACGGGGATGTCGATGCCGTCGAGGTACTCGTACAGGGTCTTGTGGCTGGCCGGCTTGGCGGTCAGCAGGAAGTCGCCGCCGGCGTCGAGCATGGCCCGGCAGACGGGCTGGCAGGCGTACAGGTCGTCGCCGAGATAGACCGGGCGCAGTGCGGCGCAGCGGTCGCCGTGGGACCGCAGCCAGCGCTTGACCGCCTGGCGCTCGCAGTCCTGCTTGGCCGCGCCGTCCTGCGGCGCGACGAACTCGGGGGGCAGCGGCAGCGACTGCGCCCGGCCGGGCGCCACGACGGTGGCGGCGACCATCTGGTGGAAGTACTCGGTGCCGCCGTCGCCGCGCCTGCGGGTCGAGCAGTTGTCGCAGTGGATGTTGCGCGAGCGGAAGAACTCGGTGCCGTCCAGGGCGACCAGCAGGTGGCCGTCGAGGCGGCGCATGGGCGTCAGCGCGCCGCGCGCGTCGAGGTCCTCGACGAGGTCGTGGAACCGGTCGTCGAAGTGCTCCGGCGGCACGCCGTCGAGCAGTTGCCGGACGTGGTTGTCGCAGGGGATGCGGTCGAGGCCGAACAGGGTGTGCGCGTTGGAGCGGCGACCGCCCGCGGCGAGCGCGCGCTGGTGCGCCAGGAACGACGGCGACTGCATCAGGAACACCGACAGCGCGGCCATGCCAACGTCCGCCATGGCGTAGCGGCGGTTGCGTCCGCGGCGCGGGTCCGGCAGCCCGGCGAAGCATGTCCGCAGCCGGTCGAGATGGCGCGCGAGGAACCTCACGGCGCGGCGCCGGCCTCCACCGCCATGATCGCCGCCAGCACCGCCAGGCGCTCCGCCGCTGGCATCGCCGCGTAGCGCCGGCCCCAGCCATGCGCCTTGCGCTTGACCGTCTGCCGGTGCGTGAAGTTCCGTCCCGCGCGCGACGCCCAGTGCACGCGGTCCGGCGCGAAGTTGAACCACACCTTCTCGGTGACCACCCCCGCGTGGTTCATCACCTGCAGCGCCGCGCTGCGCCAGCCGCCCAGCAGCTCGTCGTACAGCGCCGACGGGTATCCCGACACCATCACCGCGCACGGCAGGCCCTTCAGCAGTTCCAGCAGCGCCGCGTGGTCCGCGTCCTCGTAGTCGTGCCGGTAGCGGCGCCCGGACTTGCGCGCGCCGCGCAGGTACGGCGGGTCGCTGTACACCAGTTCCGAACCGTCGAACGGGAACCCGGCCAGCCACGCGTGGCAGTCCGCGTGCACCAGCTCCACCGGATGGCCGCATTCGAACGACTCCAGCGCCCGCGCGTCCAGGTCGATGCCGATGTTGCGCAGCGCCCCCGGCTTGCGCTTCATCACCGCGCCGCCGCCCAGGTGCGTTTCGATGTACACCGCGTGCGGCGGCATCAGCGCCACCAGCGCCTGCCACAGCCCCGACGTCGCCTTCGATCCGAACCATGGGTTGCCCATGGCCCGCACCATAGGGGCGCCGTCCTATGTTGTCAACCCGTTCGCGGACGGAATCCCCGACTCCGTTGCCAAGTCGGGCCAAAATGAGAACTGCTGGGAGCGGACCCTCCGCGTTGCGTTCCCGTCCACAAGATTCTAGGCTGATCGAACACCCGGGCGGAGAAAGCGCGTGGCGGAAGCAGCGGCGGACAAGTCGAAGTCGGAAGTGGGCGGCGGCTACGCGAAGTACGTGACGGGCGTGCTGGTCATCGTCTACGTCTTCAACTTCATCGACCGTCAGATCGTCACGATCCTCGCGGAGGAGATCAAGGCGGACCTCGGCATCTCCGACGCGCAGATCGGGTTCCTCTACGGCACGGCGTTCGCGGTCTTCTACGCCATCTTCGGCATCCCGCTCGGTAAGCTCGCGGACAACTGGACGCGCAAGAACCTGATCTCCATCGGGCTCGGCTTCTGGAGCCTGATGACGGCCCTGTCCGGGACCGCGCGCAGCTTCTTCACCCTCGCCGCCTACCGCGTCGGTGTCGGCATCGGCGAGGCGAGCGCCACCCCGGCGGCGTTCTCCATGCTGTCGGACTACTTCCCGCCGAGGCTGCGCGCGACCGTGCTCGCGATCTACTCGAGCGGCATCTATATCGGAGCGGGCATCGGCATCTTCCTCGGCGGCTGGATCGTCGACGGCTGGAACGCGGCGTATCCGGAGCCCGGGTCGGCACCCTTCGGCATCAAGGGGTGGCAGGCGGCGTACTTGGCCGTGGGGGTGCCCGGCATCCTGATGGCGTTCTGGGTGTACACCTTGCGCGAACCGAAGCGCGGCCAGAGCGAGGGCATCGTGACGGAGGAGCATCCGCACCCGTTCCGCGAGACCTGGAAGGAGCTGATGTCGGTGCTGCCGCCGATGACCCTGGTCACTTTGGCGCGCTCCGGGGGCGGCGCGCCGGTCCTGACGCGCAACCTGATCGGTGCGGCGCTCATCGCACTGGGGGCGTACGGGCTCTATCTCCTGACGGACGATCCCGAACAGTGGATCGCGCTCGGGATCGGCACGTACGCCGCGTTTTCGTGGGTGCAGGCGCTGAGCCTGCGCGACCCCGCGACGTTCGCGATGATGTTCCGGAGCCGGGCCTTCATCTACACGATCCTCGGTTTTCCGCTGATCTCGCCGGTCACCTACGCGTTCGGTGCGTGGGCGCCGCCGTTCTTCATCCGCGTACACGAGGTGGGCGTTGCGGAGGCGGGCCTCGTGCTCGGCGTTTCCTTCGCCGTCGCCGGGTGGCTCGGGATCACCCTCGGCGGCGTCGTGTCGGACTGGCTGAAGCCCCGCACGGGCAACGCCCGGGTCTACGTGGGCCTCGGTTCGGTGATCCTGAGCGCGCCGATGACCCTCGGTCTCGTGCTGGTGGACAGTCTCATCGCGGCGTACATCCTGAACTTCATCGTGAGCATCTTCGCCGCCTGCTGGGTCGGCGCGGCAGCGAGCACGGTGAACGACTTGGTCATGCCGAGGATGCGGGCCATCGCCTCCGCCTTCTACATCCTCATGGCGACGGTCGGTCTGGCCGTCGGCCCCTACGCGGTGGGCGAGGTGAGCGACGTGCTGGCTGCCGGCGGCATGGACCCGGGCGAGTCGCTGCGCACCAGCCTCATGCTCTCCGTCGGGTTGCTGGTCATCCCGTTCGTCTTCCTCATTCTGCTGCTGCGCCACCTCGTACCCGAGGAGGCGTCGCGGGTCGAGCGCGCCAAGGCGGCGGGGGAGCCGGTGGAGGAGGGTGCGGGGGAAGCCGCCTGATAGAATGCCGGGCTTTTGCGCCGCACGTCCACGCATGAGCCTCGACACCTTCGCAAGCCGCAGGACCCTCCTCGTCGAGGGCCGCGAATACGACTACTTCAGCCTGCCCCGCGCGGGCGAACACGGCGCGGGGGACGGCGCCCGCCTGCCGATGTCGCTCAAGGTCCTGCTTGAGAACCTGCTCCGGTTCGAGGACGGCGAGGTGGTCACGCGGGACGACATCCGCGCCCTCGCGGGCTGGGCGGACGCGGCGCCGGGCGCGAGGGAAATCGCATACCGTCCGGCGCGCGTGCTGATGCAGGATTTCACCGGCGTTCCCGCGGTGGCGGACCTCGCCGCCATGCGCAGCGCCGTCGTCGACGCCGGCCACGATCCAGCCATCATCAATCCCCTTTCGCCGGTGGACCTCGTTATCGATCACTCGGTGATGGTGGACCGCTTCGGCGATTCCTCCGCCTTCGACGACAACGTGGCTCTGGAGATGGAGCGCAACCGGGAGCGCTATCGCTTCCTCCGCTGGGGCCAGCAGGCGTTCGACAACTTCCGCGTCGTGCCGCCGGGGACGGGCATCTGCCATCAAGTGAATCTCGAGTATCTGGCCCGCGCGGTGTGGACGCGGCGGGAGAACGGGCGCATCGTCGCCTATCCGGACACCCTCGTGGGCACGGACAGCCACACCACGATGGTCAACGGGCTGGGCGTGCTCGGCTGGGGCGTGGGGGGCATCGAGGCGGAGGCCGCGATGCTCGGGCAGCCCTTCTCGCTGCTCATTCCGGAAGTCGTGGGATTTCGGCTGACCGGGGAACTCGCCGACGGCATCACGGCGACGGACCTCGTGCTGCGCGTCGTCGAGATGCTCCGACAGCACGGCGTTGTGGGGAAGTTCGTCGAGTTCTTCGGCGACGGCCTCGACCATCTGCCCCTCGCCGACCGGGCGACCATCGCCAACATGGCCCCGGAATACGGCGCGACGTGCGGGCTCTTTCCCATCGATGGCGAGACCATCGACTATCTCAGGCTCTCCGGCCGTCCCGATGCCGACGTTGCGCTCGTCGAGGCGTATGCCAAGGCCCAGGGCATGTGGCGCGATGCGGCGGTCGAGCCGGTTTTCACGGACACCCTGGACCTCGATCTCGGCACGGTCGTCCCCGCGTTGGCGGGACCGAGCCGGCCCCAGGACCGCGTGGCGATGCGGGACCTCGGCACGGCCTTCGACGATGCGTTGGCCCTGCAGGGCAGGAAGGACGTGGGCCGCCTACCGGTGCCGGGCGAAGACTTCGACCTCGGCCACGGGGACGTCGTGATCGCCGCCATCACGTCCTGCACGAACACTTCCAACCCGGCCGTGATGCTCGGTGCGGGGCTCGTCGCCAGGAAGGCCCTGGAGCGGGGTCTCTCGGTCAAGCCGTGGGTGAAGACCTCGCTGGCCCCGGGCTCCAAGGTCGTCACCGAGTATCTGGACGCGACCGGCTTGGGCGATGCGTTGGACGCGCTGGGCTTCAATCTCGTGGGCTATGGCTGCACGACCTGCATCGGCAACTCGGGGCCCCTGCCCGAACCTATCTCCGCAGCCATCGAGGCCGGCGACCTCGTCGTGGCGTCCGTGCTTTCCGGAAACCGCAACTTCGAGGGCCGCGTACACCAGGAGGTGCGTACGAACTGGCTGGCGTCGCCGCCGCTCGTGGTGGCCTACGCGATCGCGGGCACGACGCGGATCGACCTCGCGAGCGACCCCATCGGTCGGGACGGGGAGGGGCGCGATGTGTTTCTCGCCGACATCTGGCCGAGCACCGGGGAAGTGCGCGATGTGGTCGCCGAGGTCTCCGCCGAGATGTTCCAGCGCCAGTACGACGACGTGTTCGCCGGGCCGGAGGCGTGGCGCGCGATCCGGGTCGAGGATAGCGGCACCTATGGATGGGAGGACTCCACCTACATCAAGCAGCCCCCATTCTTCAGCGTGGGCACGGACGCGGATCAAGAAGCGACGGTGCGCGACGCCCGCATCCTGGCCCTGCTCGGGGACTCGGTGACCACCGACCACATCTCCCCCGCCGGCGCGATCCAGCCGACGAGCCCGGCGGGGGAGTACCTCCAACAGGCGGGCGTTGTGGTCGCGGACTTCAACTCCTACGGATCGCGGCGCGGCAACCACGAGGTGATGATGCGCGGCACGTTCGCGAACATCCGCATCCGCAACGAGATGGTTCCCGGCACGGAGGGGGGGTACACGACCCACGTGCCGACGGGCCAGGACATCTCCATCTACGATGCCGCGGTGCGCTACCAGGGCGAGGGGACCCCGCTCGTCGTCTTCGCCGGCAAGGAGTACGGCACTGGTTCCAGCCGGGACTGGGCCGCCAAGGGCACGCGGCTCCTCGGCGTGCGCGCCGTGATCGCCGAGAGCTTCGAGCGCATCCATCGCTCCAATCTGATCGCGATGGGCGTGTTGCCGGTCGTGTTCGAGGACGGTGCCTCGCGCAAGACGTTGGGGCTGACCGGGGACGAGACGGTGGACTTGACCCTGCCGGCCAGCGTGGAGGCGTTCGCTCCGCGCCAGGAGCTCGACCTGACGGTGCGGCGTGCCGACGGCAGCAGCCAGACCATCACCGTCCGCAGCCGCATCGACACCAGGACGGAGTTGGATTACTTCCGGGCCGGCGGCATCCTGCAGTTCGTCCTGAACAAGCTCGTCGAGGCGGCATGAACGCGGTCTGTCCGAGCGCCCGCCCCGCGGCACCGGACGCGCTCGTGTTCGACATGGACGGGCTGCTGCTCGACACGGAACGCATCGCCCGGGGCGCATTCGAGGAGGCGTGCCGCGCGGCGGGCTGGCCGGATCCCGACTTCGAGGTCTACGCGCGCTGCATTGGCGGCACGGGCGGCGACGAGGGCGCGATCCTGCGGGCGGGATATGGCCCGGACTTCCCCTGGGAGGCAGTGCGCGACGGCTGGTGGCGGCGCTACCACGAGCACGTGGAGCATCGCGCCGTGCCGATAAAGCCGGGGGCGGCGGAGCTGTTGGCGTACTGCTCGGAGCGCGGTCTTCCCTGCGCGCTCGCCACCTCCACGGGGGCGGAACTCGCGCAGACGAAGCTCGCCCTAGCAGGGCTCGACGGCTACTTCCCGATCCGGGTGACCGGGGACATGGTGCGGCGGGGCAAGCCTGATCCCGAGCCCTATCTGTTGGCCGCCGAGCAGATTGGAATCGCGCCGGGACGTTGTTGGGCGTTCGAGGACTCGGCCAACGGGGTGCGCTCGGCGTGTGCCGCCGGGTACGAGGTGTTCCAGGTGCCGGACCTCGTCGAGCCGCCGCCGGAACTGCGGCGGCTTGGGCATACGGTGCTCGAGTCGCTATACGATGTGATGGACGAGCTACGCGTAGCGAGGAGCGAAACATGGGTCAAGTAGTCGATGCCGACGGCCACGTGCTGGAACCGGCGGACACCTGGGAGAAGTACATCGATCCGGCGTATCGCGACCGCGCCATCCGCATCGCCCGCGACGAGACGGGGTTCGAGCGGCTGTACTTCGACAACGAGCCGATGCAACTGTTGCGCGGCAACCTCGGCACCTTGGGCGGCATCGACCTCGAACCGGACAAGTTCGGCGCCCTGGAGCGGGAGTACACCTACGCGGACGGCTCGCCGCCCGGCGCCTACGATCCCGCGGCCCGGCTCAAGGTGATGGACGAGGAGGGCATCGATCAGGTGCTGCTCTATCCGACCATCGGTATCTGCTGGGAGGGCAACATCGACGATCCGGCGCTCGCGACGGCCTACACGCGGGCCTACAACCGATGGATTGCGGACTTCTGCCGGCACGACCCAAGCCGCCTCCATCCCGTGGCGCACATCTCGCTCATCGACCCCGAGGGGGCGGTGGAGGAGGTCATCCGCGCGCGCAAGGACGGCTGCGTGGGCGTGTACCTGTCGCCGGATGCCCCGGCGCGCAACGGGCGGCTGCTATCGGACCCAGCCCACGCGCCGTTCTGGGACACGGTCCAGGACCTCGACATGCCCATCGGCTTCCACGTCGTCGTGCGCGAGCAGAACGCCTTCCACCACATGTCCGACCCGGTGGGCAACGGGCTCTTCTTCTTCGCGTTCCTGGCCATCGACGTGATGGCGGCGTTCACGGCGATGATCAGCGCGGGCATGTTCGAGACCTATCCGCGCTTGAAGTGCTCGGTGCTCGAAGCCGGGGGCAACTGGATTTCCGCCTGGCTCGACCGGCTCGACCACAAGTACGAGGTCATGCGCTCGATCATGCCGCTCACGATGAAACCGAGCGAATACTTCTACCGCCAATGCCTGATCTCGATGGACCCGGACGAGGGCATGACCGCCGAAGTGGTGCGCCACATCGGCGCCGACTACGTGACCTGGGCGTCGGACTATCCCCACATCGATGCGTCGTACGGCGTCGTGGCGGAGATGAAGGAGAGCGTCGCCTCCCTCCCGCGGGAGGCGCGGGACAAGGTGCTGGGCGGGAACGTGCTGCGGTTCTACGGGCTGTCCTGATTGGCGCTCAACGCAAACGCTCGCAACGGTAGATCTGGTCGTTGTGATAGAACTTGCCTTCGGTGACGCATTGCGTGCGTGCGGACTTGACACCGAGTCCGTAGGCGATGCCGATGGCGAACACGAAGGCGAGCACCACGCCGATCCAGACGAAGTAGCGGTCGGGGGTGACGAAGCGGAACATCGCCGGATTGTGGGACAGGGCCTCGGGCCCGCGCAACCGGCGTGACGGGAGGTTGAAGGGGGTTGCATGCAAGCGAACGTCGTGGAGAAGCAGGTCGTCTGTTCGAGTTGTGACGGGTTCTGCCCGGTCAGCGCGAAGGTCGTGGACGGGCGGGTCGTCAAGGTGGCGGCGCGCAAGGATCCGTTCCTGAAGGACGTGATCTGCATGAAGGGGGCCTACGCGCCCAAATCCTTCGCGCATCCGGATCGCTTGATGGTGCCCCTTCGGCGCGTCGGCGAGCGGGGCGCCGGCGAGTGGCGGCAGGCGTCGTGGGAGGAGGCCCTCGACGACATCGCGCGCAAGCTCTCCGCCACAATCGACCGCTACGGCCCCGAGGCCTTCGCCGTGGCGACGAGCAACTGGAACACCACGGTGGACAGCGGCCTGTCGCGCCGCTTCATGAACCTCCTCGGCAGTCCGAACTGGATCAGCGGGGTCGCCTACTGCATGGGCAACACCGCCGCCGTCAACCGGATGGTCTACGGGTGGTATCCGCGCGGGGACGTGCTGCATTCGAAGTGCATCGTGCTCTTCGGGCACAACCCGAGGCGCCATAGCTGGACGGCCGAATTCAAGGCGATTCGCGTGGCCCAGGCGAACGGGGCGAAGCTGATCGTCCTCGACCCGCGCAAGAGTGAGAACGCCGAAGTCGCGGATCTCTGGCTACCGCTTCGGGCCGGCACGGACGCCGCGATGTGCTTCGGATGGCTCAACGTGATCCTCGACGAGGGGCTCTACGACAAGGAATTCGTGGCGCAATGGACGACGGGCTTTGATGCCTTCGTCGAGCGGGTGCGGGAGTATCCCCTCGAGCGGGTGGCGGCGATCACCGGGGTGGACGCGGAACTCATCGCCAAGGCGGCCCGCATGTACGCGACGAACGCGCCGGCGTCCATTCCCTGGTCGCCCATCACGGACCAACAGACGTCGAGCACGTCCGCGATCCGGTTGCACTGCGCGCTGCGCGCGTTGACGGGCAACCTCGACGTGCGGGGCGGCGAGCGCTTCATCCCGTTCAATCCGGCCATCGTCTCCGACACGGACCTCGAGCTGCACGAGCGCCTGGCACCGGAACAGCGCGCCAAGCAACTCGGCTCGGACGAGTTCCCGGTCTTCACCTACCGCGGCATGGAGGCGTTGCGGGCGCCGACGCGCAAGACGTGGGGGCGGGAGTGGGCGAACCTCGTCGGCGGCTGCTACATGGCCAATCCCACCTCCACCTTCCGTGCGATGGCGGAGGGCAAGCCCTATCCGGTCAAGGCGTTCTTCTCGCTCGGCAACAACACGTTGATGGCGTTCGCCAACACGCGGCAGATCTACCAGGGCCTCATGAACCAGGACCTGCTGGTGGTGCACGAGCACATGATGACCCCGACGGCCCAGATCGCGGACTACGTGCTGCCCGGCGATGCCTGGCTCGAACGCCCGAGCATGATGGTGGGAGTCAGCGAACAGGCCGCCGAGGCGCCGGGAGAGTGCCAGAGCGTCTTCTACGTCTGGCGGGAGCTCGCGCACCGTATGGGGCTCGGCGAGCATTTCCCCTGGGAATCGCTCACGGACCTCTTCGACCACCGCCTGGCGCCCTCCGGCAAGACCTGGGAGGACGTGGTGTCCGACGGCACCATCCCGGTGGCGCCGTTCGGCGACAAGAAGTACGTCGAGACCGGTTTCGCCACGCCGTCGGGCAAGGTGGAACTGTATTCGTCGGTGCTCGAGGACCTCGGCTTCGACCCACTCCCGTACTACCGCGAGGCGACCGCACCCGACGCCGAGTGGCCGCTGGCGCTGTTCGTCGGCGTTCGGGACGATCAGTACTTCCAGACCGGCCAGCGGCACGTCCCCGAACTGCGTCGGCGGGCACCGGAACCGACCGCGTACCTGCATCCCGACGATGCGGGCACCCATGGCCTGGCACACGGCGACTGGATTTGGGTCGAGACCCCGAAGGCACGGGTCGCCATGCGCGCCGACGTGCGCGACCAGATGCCGCAGGGCCTCGTCCGGGTGCCGCATGGCTGGTGGAAGCCGGAGGCGGGCCAGGGGGGCGCGGGGCTGTCCGGCATGTGGGCGTTCTCGGACGCCCAGCTCGCCGACGACGAGGACATGGGCCTCATGGACATCGAGCAGGGCGTGCCGCATCTGAAGGGCGTGCCCTGCCGCCTCGTGAAGCTGACCCCAGCGGAACTCGACGATCTCGAAGCGCGCTACGGGAAGTGGACCGACCTGCCGGCCGGTCCGAAGGCGCGGGTCGAGCGCCGCGAGGATCCGAAGGACTTCATGTACGACCCCGAGATTGGCGACGGCGTGGAGTGGGAAGCCATCGAACTCGCGCTCTACGGCAAGGGATCGCTCAACTGACGTCGGCGCGCCTACGTTCAGCACGACGACGCCGACGGATGGACCTGGGGGACTGGTGAGCCGCACGGACGACCTGCGCATTCGGCGCACGCGGCCCCTGATCGCGCCGGCGATCCTGGAGGAGGAGATCCCGATCAACGCCGCCGCCGTGCGCACGGTGAGCGCCGCTCGCCGCGCTGCGGCGGACATCGTGCACGGCCGGGACGGGCGCCTGCTCGCCATCGTGGGGCCGTGCTCGGTCCACGACCCCGACGCCGTGCGGGAGTACGCCACGCGCTTGACGCCGCTCGCGGCCGAGGTGGCCGAGCGCGTCGCGATCGTCATGCGCGTGTACTTCGAAAAGCCGCGTACGACGGTCGGCTGGAAGGGCTACATCAATGATCCGGACATCGACGGGACGTTCCACGTGAATGCCGGCCTGCGCGGTGCGCGGACATTGCTCGCGGACATCGTGGACATGGGACTGCCGGCGGCGACGGAGTTCCTGGACACGACCTTCGGGCAGTACTACGCGGACTTCATCAGTTGGGGCGCCATCGGCGCGCGGACGGTGGAGAGTCAGATCCACCGGCAGCTCGCGTCGGGCCTATCGATGCCCGTCGGCATCAAGAACCGCACGGACGGGGATGTCGGCGTGGCCGTCGATGCGCTGGTGGCCGCCCGCCGTCCGCACCTCTTCCCGTCCCTCACCAAGGAGGGCGCCCCGGCATTGCTCGAGACGAGCGGCAACGAGGACTGCCACTTGGTCCTCCGGGGCGGGGCGGAACCGAACTACGACGAGGCATCCGTTGCCGCCGCCGCGGATGCGTTGCGCCGGCGCGGCTTGGAGGCGGGCATTCTCGTCGATTGCAGCCACGGCAACAGCCGCAAGGACCCGGCGCGGCAGGAGGACGGGGTGGACGCCGTGCTCGCGCAGCGGCGCAATGCCGAGTCGCGCCTCGTCGGGATCATGCTGGAGAGCCATCTGGTGGCCGGCCGCCAGAATGGTCCCGTCACCTACGGGCAGAGCATCACCGACGCCTGTCTCGGCTGGGCGGACACGGAGCGCTTGATTCGGCGGCTGGCGGAGGGCTGAGGTCGGCGTCTCGGCCACGTCACGTTGCCTTTTGCGGCCGCGGCACTATCATTGCGCCCGCTATGCGATCCCCCAGCACCACGGCCACGGCGACCCCTACCGCGACTACCCTCGGGTGGGCCGTCTGACCTTGTCTGGAGGGAAGGCGGCCGGGGCGCGGCCGCCGGTTCGAGAACCCCGGCAGGCGCGAGCCCCCGGGGTTTTTTCTTACTTTGTTTCTTGCGAAAGGGAAGCGACGGATGAGTCTCGAACATAGCGGCGGGGAGAGCGCGGACGGCGGCCTCTACCGGATTCGGCACAGCCTGGCCCACGTCATGGCGCAGGCCGTCTTGGAGTTGCGCCCGGGTTCCACGCTCGGTTTCGGTCCGCCGATCGCGGACGGCTTCTACTACGACTTCCTGCTCTCGGAACCCTTGAACGAGGACGACTTCCCGGAGATCGAGCGGCGCATGCGCAAGATCCTCAAGCAGGGGCAACGCTTCTATCGGGAGGAACTCGGTGCGGACGACGCCCTGGCGCGCATCGCGGAGATGGGCGAGCCGTACAAGCGGGAGTATGCGGAGGAACTCCTGGCCCGGGCGGACCTCGACGGGCTCTCCTTCTACCGCAACGGCCCGTTCCTCGACATGTGCGAGGGTCCCCACGTGGACACGACGCGGGACATTCCGAGGGACGCCTTCAAGTTGCGCAACGTCGCCGGCGCGTATTGGCGCGGCGACTCCGACAACGTGATGATGACCCGCATCTACGCGTGGGCGTTCGAGAACCGGGAGCAACTCGATGCCCACGTTTCCGCATGGAAACTGGCCCAGGAACGGGACCACAAGAAGCTGGGGCGCGAACTTGACCTCTTCCATCTCGACGAGCGCGTCGGCCGGGGGCTCCCCCTGTGGCTGCCGAACGGTGCCGTGCTCCGGGAGGAACTCGAGAAGCTCGCCAAGGAGCTGGAGTTCCGCGCGGACTATCACCGCGTGGCCACGCCGCACCTCGCCAAGGCCGATCTGTACCGGCAGTCGGGCCACTTGCCGTACTACCAGGACGACATGTTCCCGCTCATGGAACTGAAGGAGGCGGGGGACGAGGGCGAGGCGGTCAAGGAGGCCTACGCCCTCAGGCCCATGAACTGCCCCCACCACCACAGCATCTTCGCGTCCCGCCCGCGCAGCTACCGCGAACTGCCGCTACGCCTTGCGGAATATGGGCACGTCTACCGTTTCGAGGAGTCTGGCGCCGTCAGCGGGCTGCTGCGCGTGCGGGGCATGTGCATGAACGACGCGCACATCTACTGCACGGAGGAGCAGATCCGCTCGGAGTTCAAGGGCGTGATGCAGATGTACGCGGAGGCGTACGCCACCTTCGGGTTGTCCGACTATCGCATCCGCCTGTCGCGCTGGGACCCGAAGGACAACAAGCGGAGCGAGAAGTACGTCGACAATCCCGAGGCGTGGGAGTACTGCGAGGGCGTCGTGGCCGAGGTGCTCCGGGACATGGGCGTCGACTACGTGGACGGCCCCGGCGAGGCCGCGTTCTACGGGCCGAAGATCGACATTCTGTGCCGCACCGTGACGGGCCGTGAGGAGCAACTCGGCACGGTGCAGCTCGACTTCGCGCAGCCCGGGCGGCTCGGCCTTGTCTACGTCGGGGCGGATGGCGCGGAACACACCCCGTACTGCATCCATCGCGCACCGCTGTCGACCCACGAGCGCATGGCCGCGTTCCTGATCGAGCACTTCGGCGGCGCGTTCCCGACGTGGCTGGCCCCGGTCCAGGTGCGCGTGATCACCGTCTCGGACCAGTTCGACAGCTATGGCCAATCGGTCGTGGACCGGCTGCGCCGGCGCTTCGTCCGGGCGGAGATGGCGTCGCGGAGCGACACGGTGGGCAAGAAGATCCGCGAGGGGACGACGCGGAAGATCCCGAACCTCCTCGTCGTCGGCGAGCGCGAGCAGGCCGACGGCACCGTGACGCTCCGGCGTTACGGCGTGAAGCGGCAGCAGACCCTGCCCGTCGAGGAGTTCGAGGCCTGGATCGTCGAGCAGATCGCGACGCGCGCCTTGCCGGAGTCGTAGCGGCCGAAGGGGCTGCGGGCTACGGCGTGGGCGCGCGCGATACGCCTGGGTCGCCGATCATCGCCACCTGCCGCGACATGCCGATGTAGTCGAGCAGGATCTGCCCCGTCTCGCGGAGCATGGGATCCTCCAGCGGATCGGGGGGTTCCTCGTCCGTCTCCTCCGGGATGGCATCGAGGTCGTCGATGCTGGCCACGGGCGCCTTGCCCTTGGCGCGGAGGAGGGTGTTCTCGAGGTCCAGGCGCCAGCGTTCGTACTCCGTCTTCTCGCTCTCCCGGGTCATGCGGTTCAGCGAGATGTGCGTGCGGCTGCGTTCCGTGTGGTTCCGCTCCGCCAGGGCGCGGAGGTACTCGAAATCCGGATCCGAGGCGGCGCGGGCGAGGTGCTTCTGGGCGAGTTCCGAGAGGAACGGCGAGACATCGTCGGCCTTGCGGAACGAGGCCGGTGCGGCCATGTCCCACGGCATCGCGTCCTCAAGGGCGCTCTCCCCGATGCGATCCGCGTCGTAGGTCTCGGGGAAGGCGATGTCCGGTGCCACGCCCTGGTGCTGGGTGCTCTGCCCGGACGGGAGGTAGTACTTGGCCTGGGTCACCTTGAGTTGGCCGCGGTTGAGCGGGAAGAGGGTCTGTACCGTCCCCTTGCCGAAGGTGCGGCTGCCCGTGACGATGCCGCGCTCGTAGTCCTGCACGGCGCCGGCGAATATCTCGGACGCGGACGCGGAGAGCCGGTTGACGAGCACGGCGAGGGGGCCGTCCCATGCCACGCCCTTGCGCTTGTCGGAATGGACCTGCGTGGCCCGCTGCTGGACCTTGACCTGCACGATCGGCCCGGACTCGATGAACAGCCCGGCCAGGGTCTGCGCTTCCTGGAGGGAGCCGCCGCCGTTGTTGCGCAGGTCCACGACGATCCCCTCGACCTCCTCGTCCTTCAGTTCGCCGATCAGCCGCCGGACGTCCCGGGTGGTGCTCTTGGCGTCTTCCGGATCCCGTTGCATGGCCTTGAAGTCGGCGTAGAAGGTGGGTACCTCGATCACGCCGATCTTGCGCGGAGAATCGCCCTGGCCGTACGTCAGAATCCGCTTCTGGGCCGACTGCTCCTCGAGCAGGACGGTGTTGCGCACGATGCGCACCTCGGTGGTCACCCCTTCGTCGGCGCCGGCGGGAATGACCTCCAGGCGCACGATGGAACCCTTCGGGCCGCGGATCAGCGCAACCACCTCGTCGAGCCGCCAACCGACCACGTCCACGATAACGCCGTTGTCGCCCTGGCCCACGCCGACGATGCGGTCCGCCGGCTTGATGCCGCCGTTCTTGTCGGCGGGTCCCGCGGGGACGAGGCGTCGCACGGTCGTGTATTCGTCCCGGTTCTCCAGCACCGCGCCGATGCCCTCCAGCGACAGCGACATGTTGATGTTGAAGTTCTCCGACGTGCGCGGGGAGAAGTACTGGGTGTGCGGGTCGTACGTGCTGGCGAAGGAGTTGACGTACAGGGCGAAGGCGTCCTCGCTGCGCGTTCGAGCGGTCTGCTTGAGGCGGTTTCGGTACCGCTTGCCCAGCACGTCCTCGATCTCGTCGAGCTCCCGGCCGTTCATCACCATGCCGAGCACGGAGGCCTTGAGACGCCGCCGCCAAAGATCGTCCACGGCGGCCTGGTCCGCTGGCCAGGCCGCGTTGCCGCGATCGATCTCGAGGCTCTCGTCGACGCCGAAGTCGAGGTGGGCGAGACCCGCCCCGATGCGTTCGAGCAGGAACTCGAGGCGTTCCACGACGCGTTCCTGGAACAGGTTGAAGATCTCGAACGCCGGTTCGAGGTCGCCGCGCTTCAGCGCCTCGTCCAGCGTGAACCGATAGCGTTCGTCGAGCATCCGGACATCCTGGGCCAAGAGGTAGGCGCGGCCCGGGTCGAGGGTGTCGAGATAGTTGTCGAACACCTCGGACGAGACGCCGTCGTCGATCTGCTTCGACTGATAATGGTGCTGCCGCAGTTGATCGACGATGGTCAGGGACGTGCGCGGGTGCTCGGGCATGGGCTCGAGCAGGAGGGGCCGTTCGATCGTGCGGAGCGCGACTTGGGGCGGCTCGGCGGCCAGGGCCGCTACGCACAGCAGCGCGGCGAGAGCGCCGATTGGCCGTGTCATGGTCATGTGCTGCCCGAGCCCCGCATGCTCCGTGCTCCCTCGTTTATGCCCAGTCTATGCGTACCGCCGCAGTGCCGGGGCGACGGCGGAGGGGGAATGTAACGCGAGCGGGTCCCGGAATAAACAGCGCGCCGGCATCGGCCCCATGCGGTGACCCCCGCCGACCGCTATGCTTTCCGGCGGCGACGTGTACCGAACGAGGTGCGACATGGCTCGATGGCGGGGCGGTTCGACGCGTTGGGTGGTGCCGACCGCGCTGGCGGCGTTTCTCGCCATCGCCTGGATGGCGCGCTCCTTCGAACTCGACACGGGAGAGCTACTCGACTTCCTCCTGACGAGCGTGGCGTTCGTGATCGGTCTGGCGGTGCTCGCCGCGTTGGCGGCCGCCGTCATCCGCTTCGTCCGGCGCTCGTAGCGCCCGGTGCCTGCCGCCGCTACGGAAGGTCCGTGAAGAAGCGGTCGATGCGCGGGGCGTAGTAGTTGTCGTAGTTCAGCGAGAACGCGATGGCGTGGGCCCGGCCGAGCACGCGCTCCCGGGAAACGGGGCCGATGCGGCGGAAGTCGCCGCTGTTGTCGCGGTTGTCGCCGAGCACCAGATAGTGATCGTCCGGGACGACGACCGGGCCGAACGACGAGTAGCCGGGATCGAGCGGGGCCTTGCGCACCATGATGATGCGCGAGCTACCGAGCAGCGTCTCGCGATACACCCGATAGCTTGCCGAGGGCGCGACCGGCAGGGCGCGGACCTCTTCTCGGGTGAGTTGCTCGTACGCCGCCGACGTGCCGTTGACGATCAACCGGTTGCGTCGGAGCTCGACCGTGTCGCCCGGCATGCCGACCACGCGCTTGACGAATAGCCGCTCGTCGACGGGGGACGGGAACGTGATCACGTCGCCGCGTTCGGGCGCGGACCATTGCGAGATGCGGGTCAGCGTGAAGGGCACCCGCAGGTCGTAGGCCAGCTTGTCCACCACGATGCGATCGCCGGGCAGGATCGTCGGTTGCATGGAGCCCGAGGGCACCTGGTTCCAGTCCGCGATCGCGGAGCGGAACACCAACATGACGGCCACGAACAGCGCGAATCCGCGCCACTCGCGCCATAGCTTCACGAGTCTCTCCTGCATCGGTCCTCTTGGCCAAGCCACCGTGGCAGCGCATTGAAGCGCAGGGCCGAAGGCAGTTCAAGCCGGGGTTGGGGTGCCGGGATGGGTGCGTTGGCGGTCAGGGGCCGGAACCCTCCTCCAGCCTCCGTTGCCGCGCGACCAGCCCTTCCGCGATTTCTACGTACCACGTCTCCAGGCCGCTGTCGCGGTACCGGCCCACGTACCGGGGCAGTTCGTCCGTGCCGACGGAGTCTTCCGGGACGATCACGTAGCCGTCGACGCCGCCCTCGTCGAACAGCCGTTCGAGCCCGTCGATGGGCCGCGCGGGATGCACCTCCCGGAACCGGGCGAACGAGACGTCCGGGGCCGCCTGCCGCACCAGGTGCGGATGGTCCATCCACCACTGGGCGAAGCGCTCGTGGAGTGTTTCGGGAGCGCGCAGGCGGCCCGATTCGACGGCGAGGGTGTGGATGAGCTCCACGGCGGCGCCCTCGACCGCGTCCCGCGCCGCCGCCACTTCGGCAAGCAAGGGTTCGTCGAGAACGGAACCCTCCGTGGTGTCTAGAAACGCCGCGACGTCGGTCGCGATGATGTGGCGCCGCGTCGCGTCGCCGAGCCAACCCGAGCGGTCGATGACGGCGAAGCGGACCGGCTGGCCGCGCGGGGCGTCGCCGAAGAGCACGAGCACGGCCAGGGCGGCGGCCGGGATGGTCAGCACGATGGCCGCGGCCCGCAGGTGCCGCCGCCGGAGCGGACGGGACGCTATGGCTGCCGGCGCTGCAGGGCGGCGATTTGCTCGGGAGTGGCTTCCCCCTGGTGCTTTCGTTTCCACTCCGCGTAGGGCATGCCGTAGACGATCTCCCGCGCGGCCTCGTACTCGACGGGGACGCCCTGGTCCTGGGCGGCGGCGACGTACCACTTGGAGAGACAGTTGCGGCAGAACCCGGCCAGGTTCATCAGGTCGATGTTCTGGACTTCCTTGTGCTCGTCGAGGTGCGCGAGCAAGCGCCGAAAGACGGCGGCCTCCAGGGCGAGCGTGCCGGTTTCGTTGGGGACTTGGGGCATGTTGTACTTCCGCCCGTTGCGGTCTCGCGATTCATGATAATCCCATGCTCGACCTGCTCGCCAACCCGGAAGTCTGGTTCGCCTTTCTCACCCTGACGGTGCTCGAGATCGTCCTCGGGATCGACAACATCGTCTTCATCTCGATCCTGACCGGCCGACTGCCCGAGCACCAGCGTGCCCGGGCGCGCCTGCTCGGGCTCGGCGCGGCGATGTTCATGCGCATCGCGCTGCTGCTGTCGCTGTCCTGGATCATGAGCCTGTCGGCGGACTTGTTCGAGGTGTTCGGCCACGGCATTTCCGGCCGCGACATGATCCTCATCGGCGGGGGCGCGTTCCTGATCGGCAAGTCGACGCGGGAGATGCACAACTCGCTGGAGTACCACGCGCCCGAGGGGGGCGGCGGCGCGGCGGTCGCGAGCTTCGGCGGCGTGCTCTTCCAGATCGCCGTGATCGACATCGTCTTCTCGCTCGACTCCGTGATCACGGCGGTGGGCCTCGTGGACGAACTCCCCGTCATGATCGCCGCCATCGTCACCGCGGTGGTGGTCATGATGGTGGCCGCGGGTCCGGTGAGCCGCTATATCGAGGATCACCCGACGCTGAAGATGCTCGCGCTGTCCTTCCTGCTCATCATCGGGTTCGCGCTCGTGGCGGAGGGCGTCGGCCTGCACGTCCCGAAGGGCTACATCTATTTCGCGATGGGGTTCTCGTTCTGCGTCGAGATGCTCAACATCGGCACGAAGCGGAACCCGGTCAAGCTACGCAAGGCGCAGCTTGGGGACCTCCTGCACGTCCCCGAGGGGAGTGCGTGACGGGAATCTTACGCCGCCCGGTCGCGCAGGAACACCAGCTCGTCGGGGGTGGATTGGTCCGGGGAGAAGTAGTAGCCCTGCCAGTCGAAGTCCTTGAGGCCCTTCACCGTGTCGACGCGGTTGCGCACGACGTGGCCGATCATGGCGCCCCGGGCCTTCTTCGCGAAGAAGCTCACGAACTTGTAGCGGCCATTCTTCAGGTCCTTGAAGACGGGCGTGACGACGCGGGCATCGAGGCGTTCCGGCCGCACGGCGCTCCAATACTCGTTCGAAGCCAGGTTGACCAGGGTACGGGTGCGGTGACCGTCCAATTCGGCGCGCAGGGTGTCGGTCAACGTGTCGCCCCAGAAGGCGTAGAGGTCGCGTCCCCGGGCGTTCGCGAACGGCGTGCCCATCTCGAGGCGATACGGCTGGATGAGGTCCAGGGGCTTCAGCAAGCCGTAGAGCCCGGAGAGGATGCGCACCCGCTTCTGCGCCCAGGTGAAGTCCCGCTCCGAGAAGTCCCACGCCTGCATGCCCATGTAGACGTCGCCCCTGAAGGCGAGCACGGCCTGCTTGGCGTTGCGCCGCGAGAAGGGGGGCGACCATTCGTTGAAGCGGTCGCAGTTGAGTTCGCCGAGCTTGGTGCTGATGTGCATCAGGTCCGACAATTCGCCGGGGCCGAGGTGCTTGAGTTCGTCGACCAGGGCTTGGGCGTCGTCCAGGAAGGCCGGCTGCGTGTGCTTGCGCGTCGCGGACGGCGAGTCGAAATCCAGGGACTTGGCGGGCGAAATGACCAGCAGCATGTCGGGCACCGTACGGCGGCGAACGGACTATATTATCTCCCGCACCCGCGTCCGCAAGGCGACGGTCGGCGCGGAGCCCACGGGAGGGAGGATGAACGTACAGGAAAGTATCGAGGCGAAGCTCGCGGAGGCGTTGGCGCCCGCGCATCTCGTCGTCGAGAACGAGAGCCCGAACCACAACGTTCCGGCCGGGTCGGAATCCCACTTCCGCGTAGTCGTCGTGGCGGATGGGTTCGAGGGACGGCGGCTGATCGAGCGGCACCGCTTGGTCAACGCGGCGCTGGCGGACGAGTTGGCGGGCCCGGTGCACGCGCTCGCGCTCCACACCTACACGCAGGAGGACTGGAAGACCCGCTTCGGCGAGGCCCCGATGTCGCCGCCGTGCTTCGGGGGAAAGGCCGGGAAGGCCGGCGAGGGGTAGCCAAAGGGCCGGCTTCGGCACGGGCTACCGCAACAGCGGCGCCAGCACTTCCCAGACGTTCTCCAGCAACAACGGTTGCGCCTTTGCGGTCGGATGAATGCCGTCGGGCTGGAACATGGTTTCCGGGTCGAGGCCCTCCAGCAGGAACGGCACGATTTCCGTATCGAGGGACTCACTCACCTCGACGAAGACCTCCCGGAAGGACTTCGTGTAGCGGGGTCCGAGATTGGGCGTCATCTGCATCCCGACGACGATGACCGATGCGCCGCGTGTCAGCGCCGCACCCGCCATCGCGGCGAGGTTCTCGCGGATGCTCGCGACGGCATAGCCGCGTAGTCCATCATTGCCGCCGAGTTCGAGGATCACGATCCGGGGCTCGTGCTGCGCCAGCGCCATGGCGATGCGCCCGCGTCCCCCCGTGGTCGTTTCCCCGCTGACGCTCGCATTCACCACCCGGTACGGACTCCCCTCGTCCGCGAGACGCTGGGCGAGCAATCCCACCCAACCCTGCTCGGGCGCCATGCCGTAGGCCGCGCTCAGGCTATCCCCGAAGACGAGGATCGTCGGGGGCAACTCGCCCAGCGGGGCGTCGTTCGCGACGGCCGGCGCGGTGCCGGCCAAGAGCGCGAAGAGCAGGGCGCGGAAAAAAAGTCTCAAGGATGGTGGCCGGTGGTCGGGTCGGGCAATGGTAATCTACACGCTGCAATCCCATCGGAGCCGGACGCGGTATCGCCTGCGCGCTGGCCTTTGAGGTTATCCGAGACCCGAAAATGAACGACGGTTCCGCCGAATCGCCGATCCTGCACGCCCATGCGGTCAACAAGACCGTGCCGACCGCGGAGGGCGATCTTTGCATCCTGGACGGCGTCGACTTCAAGGCCGCGGCCGGCGAGTCCGTGGCGGTGGTGGGGGCGTCGGGCTCTGGCAAGACGACGTTGCTCGGCATCCTGGCGGGACTCGACCTGCCGACCACGGGGGACGTGTGGCTCGACGGGGCGGAGATCACCGCGATGTCCGAGGAGGACCGCGCCCGGGTCCGGGGCCGGTGCATCGGGTTCGTGTTCCAGACGTTCCAGCTCATCGAGAGCCTGTCGGCGCTCGAGAACGTTATGTTGCCGTCGGAACTGCGCGGCGATGCCGGTGCCCGGGAGGAAGCCGAGCAGTTTCTCGCGCGGGTGGGCCTTGCCGAGCGCGTCACGCACTACCCGCGCGAACTGTCCGGCGGCGAGCAACAGCGTGTGGCCATCGCGCGGGCGTTCGCCTCGCGGCCGAAGGTGCTGTTCGCGGACGAACCGACCGGCAACCTCGACACGGCCACCGGCGCGCGGGTGATCGAGCTGCTGTTCGACCTCAACGTGGAGTCCGGCACCACCCTGGTGCTCGTCACCCACGATGCGGCCCTCGCGGACCGCTGCCACCGCATCGTCACCCTGGAAGCCGGACGGATCGCCTCGTGACGCCGCGGCTCGTGTTGCGTTTGGCCGTGCGCGACTGGCGCGCGGGCGAGCTGCGGCTGCTGCTGGCGGCGGTCGTGGTCGCGGTGGGCACGGTGACCGCGATCGGCCTCTTCGTCGATCGGCTGCGCGAGGCGCTGCTGTCCGAGTCCACGACGTTCCTCGGGGCGGACCGGGTCATCGCTTCGACGCGGCCCGTGCCGGAGGGCTTCCGCGACGCGGCGCGGGAACTCGGCATCGCGCATACTGACGTGGTGACGTTTCCGTCGATGCTGTTCGCGGACGAGGCCGAGGACGCGCGCAGCCAGCTCGTCTCGGTGAAGGCGGTGGGCGATGCCTACCCGTTGCGGGGCGTGTTGCGGGTGGCCGAGGAACCGTTCGGCCCCGCCGGCGTCACCCAGGCGGTGCCCGCCCGAGGCGAGGCATGGCTGGACTCGCGGCTGTTCCCGGCCCTCGATCTCGCCATCGGCGACACCGTGGCCGTCGGCTATGCCCGGCTGCGCATCGGGCGCGTCCTGGCCGGGGAGCCGGACCGGGGCGGTAGCGTGTTCGACCTAGGCCCGCGGCTCTTGATGCATATCGACGACGTGCCGGAGACGCGGGTGATCCAGCCCGGCAGCCGGGTCGGATACCGATTGCTGTTGTCTGGTGATGACGATGCATTGGCGCTACTCAAAACCGCGGTAGAGCCGGACCTCGCGCCGAACTACCGCTGGCGGGGCATCGCGGACGCGAATCCGACCATCGGCGAAGCCCTCGACCGGGCGGAGAGCTTCCTGCTGCTTGGTGGGTTGCTGGCGGTGCTCCTCGCTGGGGTGGCCGTCGCGCTGGGGGCGCACCGGTACGCACGGCGGCACTACGATCACGTGGGCGTGCTCAAGACGCTGGGCGCGACGCCGGGGGACGTGCAATGGGGCTATCTGGGCGTGTTGAGCGTGGTCGGTGCGGCAGGGGTGCTGACCGGGCTGGCGTTGGGGGGCGTCGTGCACCTCGCCATCGTGGCGGCCCTCGCGGCATACCTGCCGGCATCGCTGCCGCTGCCGAGTCTGCGTCCCGTGGGGCTCGGGGCCGTCACGGGCTTCGTCTGCCTGCTGGCGTTCGCGTTGCCGCCGCTGTTTGCCCTGCGCGGCGTGTCGCCGATGCGGGTGATTCGCCGGGACGTCCACGCCGGCGCGGCCTCACAGGCATTCACCTACGGGGCGGCGGCCCTCGGCGGACTCGGCCTGCTGGTGTGGTACAGCGGCGACGTGTGGCTGACGCTGTGGGCCATCGGCGGGGGCGCCGGCGTCTGCGGTGCGTTCGCCGCGGTCGCGTTGTTGCTTCTGCGCGGAGGACGCGTGGTGGGCATGCAGGCCGGCAGCGCCTGGCGGCTCGCGCTCGCGGGCCTGCAGCGCCGCTACCGCGAGAACGTGGCGCAGATCACGATCTTCGGCATCGCGATCATGCTGCTGCTGATCCTGCTGTTGATCCGCACGGCGTTGCTCGACGAGTGGCGCGCGCAGTTGCCCGAGAACGCGCCGAACCACTTCGTCATGAACGTGGCGGACGACGAAGTGGAGGCGGTGCAGACCCTGCTGGCCACCCATACGGACTACGACGGCCGGCTCTTCCCCATGATCCGGGGGCGCGTGACGAGCGTGAACGGCCAGCCGGCCGAGGAATGGGAACAGGCCCACCGGCGTGGGCCGGACGGGCCACGGTTGCGCTCGGAGCGGAACCTGACCTGGTCCGACGCACTGCCCGGCAACAACGTGCTGGTGCAGGGTGAGTGGTGGCCGGAGGATGGCGGCGAGGCGCTCCTCTCCCTGGAGGCGGACTACGCCCGGCGGTTCGGGCTCGGCATCGGCGACGAACTCGCCTTCGACATTGGCGGGTTGCCGGTCGCCGCGCGGGTGGCGAACACGCGCCGGGTAGAGTGGGACAGCCTCCAGCCCAACTTCTTCATCATCTTCTCCGGGGCGGCGCTCCGCGACTTCGCCACGACCCACATGACGAGCTTCCATCTCGAGGCGGACGGGAAACGGTTTCTCAACCGCCTGCTGTCGGAACATCCGACGATCACGGTGATCGAGGTGGACGAGATCATCCGGCAGGTGCGTAGCATCGTCGGGCGGGTGACCCAGGCGATCGAGCTGGTGCTCGGCCTCGTGCTCGGGGCCGGCGCCCTCGTGCTCGTGGCCTCGATCCAGGCGAGCCACGCGGCGCGTCTGCGGGAACACGCCCTGGTGCGCGCCCTGGGCGGGACGATGAAGCTCATCGCCGGGGCGCTGACCGCGGAGTTCGCCGTGCTCGGCGCGTTCGCCGGGGTCGTCGCCGTGATCGGGGCGGAGATTACCGTGACGGTGTTGCGGGCCCAAGTCTTCGAGCTCGGCTACGAGCTGCATCCCTGGCTCTGGCTCGCGGGCCCCGCCATCGGCGCCGCGCTGATCGCGGCCATCGGCTATCTCGGGACGCGCAAGCTGGTGGAATCGCCGCCGGTGCTGGTGCTGCGGGAGTTGTGAGGATCCGGTCAGTCCTCGACGACCGGATAGCAGGGATCGCCCCAGTCCTCCTCGGGGTGCGCCATCAGCAGATGGATGACCCGGGGCACGAGATCGGCGAGGATGGCGGTGCCGTCCCGGACCTGGTCCCGGTTGACGCTACTCTGCCAGGTTGCGCCGCCGTGCATCAGCTGGTTGCGCAAGGTGTAGAGCCGTGCCAGCACGATGGCGAGCACGGTGTCGGTGCGGCTGCGGTCCCGTAGCGCCGAGTGCGCCCGGGTGCGCGCGCCCTCGAAGGACCGCTGCCACTGGTGCTCCGGGATCTTCCCGTTCTGGTAGTCCCAGAACGGCTGGAACACGAAGCGGTTGTCGAGGAGCAGCCGGAAGGGTCCCGGGAACTTCGACCAGACCAACTCGTGCAGCAGGTTCTCGTCGTCGAGGTCCACGAGCCGGCGGAGGAACCGGTCGAGCACGGTCTGCTCGGGGGTGGACTCGCGTTGGATCTCGTCCGCGTAGGCGGCGTTCAGGGCGATCCAGAGGAAGATGAAGCGGGCGTCGTCGTCCTCGCAACCCTCCGCGCGCCCGAGCCAGCTCACGGCCCGGTGCACGCGCAGGGCGATGCCGGGATGCTTCGCCTCGATGCGGAGGGCGCGGGCCTTGAGGCTGGCGTGGTCGAGAGCCATGGCGCGGAGGGAACTGGATGATCGCGTCGATACTACACCGGGGACGTGCCCGAAAATCCGGCGCGGGGCGTGTTCGCGGCTAGCCGGTGGGTCGCGGTGCAATGTCGCACGAAACGCCGGGCGGATGTCGTACACGATTTGCGCCGGAGGTGTGGCAAGCCCGTCCCAAATCCGACACACTTTCTCGGATGAAACCCCCCGTTCTGATTTTGGCCGCGATGTTCGCGGTGGGAGCGTTCGCGCAGGATCCGGGTGCCCGTGCCCCGGCGGAAGGGGCCGTGCTCGAGGAGATCGTCGTGGTGGCCGATGGATCCGTGCGTTCCCGGCAGGGCGATCTCGGCAGCGTCACGACCGTCGACGCGGAAGCCCTCGACTTGGTGCGCGCGAACCACGTCCACGAGACCCTTGTCCGCGTGCCGGGCGTGTGGGTGCAGCGGGGCTCGGGGCACGAGCATCTGACCGCGATCCGCTCGGGCGTGCTGGCGGGCCCCGGGGCCTGCGGCGAATTCCTCTACCTGGAGAACGGCATCCCCATCAGGCCGGCGGGTTTCTGCAACATCAACAATCTCTTCGAGGTCAACACGGAGCAGGCGGGTGCCGTGGAGGTGGTGCGGGGTCCCGCGAGTGCCCTGTTCGGCGGCAACGCGCTGCACGGCGTCGTGAACGTCGTGGCGCGCCGGGGCGCGCGGCGGCCGATACTGTCCGTCGAGGTCGGGCCCTACGACTACCATCAAGTGCGTGCCGGGGGCTCGGCCGGCGCCCTCGGCGTGGACCTGCACTCAACGCACAGCGGTGGCTATCGGGACGCCACGGGCTTTGGGCAGCAGAAGGCCAACCTGCGTCACGTCGGGTCTGTGGGCGCGTGGGAGGTTGCGAGTTTCGCCTCGGCGACGCTGCTCAACCAGGAGACGGGGGGGTTCGTCCGCGGCTATCGGGCGTATGAGGACGACGATCTTCGCGACGCCAACCCCAATCCGGAGGCCTATCGGGACGCGTGGTCGTTGCGGGCGAGTACCGCATTGGCGCGCGACTTCGGCGAGCGGCAACTCGTGCTCACGCCCTACCTGCGCCGTTCCAGCATGGCGTTCTTTCAGCACTTTCTGCCGGGGCAGCCCCTGGAGACGAACGCCCAGACGAGCGGCGGCGCGGTCGGGCGGCTCGGAGGGGTCGATGGGCGCTTGGCTTGGGACGTCGGCGCCCAGGTCGAGTGGATGCGCGGCGAATTGCGACAACACCAGGATGGACCGACGATGGGTTCGGCCTTCCTCGTGGCAACGCGGCCCCGGGGCACCCACTACGACTACGACGTCGACAGCGCCATGGCCGCCGCCTTCTACGACCTCAGATGGTCCCTGACGCCGCGGGCGGACTTGGTGCACAGCCTGCGCGCCGAGCGCTTGGCCTACGAGTACGACAACCACGCCCTGGTCGGCAACACCCGGGACGATGGCACCAGGTGCGGGTTCGGCGGCTGCTTGTACACGCGGCCGGCGAGCCGGGACGACGCCTTCACCGATGTCGCGGGGCGTCTTGGACTGCATTGGGATTTCGATAACGGCTCGGAGGGCTACGCGGTGGCGGGGCGCGGCTTCCGGGCGCCGCAGGCCACGGAGCTGTACCGCCTGCAGAGCGGACAGGCGGTCGCGGACATCGACAGCGAGGCCCTCACGTCGGTGGAAGTGGGCTGGCGCCGCCCGGGTGGCACGTTCGACGCGGACATCGCGGTCTACACCGAGCGCACCGATCACCTCATCTTCCGCGACGCCAACGGCTTCAACGTGAGCGATGGCGAGACCGAGTCCTCGGGGGTCGAGTTCACCCTCCGGGGGCGCTTCGGTGACCTCCACGAGGTCGAGTTGACGGGAACGTACGCCCGCCACCGCTACGCCTTCGACCGTGACGCGGCACGCGGGGAACGGATCCGCGACGGCAACGACGTGGACACGGCCCCGCGCTGGCTGGGGAGCGCCCGCTGGAGTGCGGCGTCCGGCCGGTACCGCTCCGAGCTGGAGGCGGTGTACGTCGGATCACACTTCATCAATGCCGCCAACACGGTGCGCTACCAGGGGCACCTGGCCTTCCATTGGCGGGGGAGCTATCGGGTCTCGGAACGGCTGACGGCCTTCACCCGCCTGCTCAACGTGACCGACGAGCGCTATGCGGACCGGGCGGATTTCGCGTTCGGCAGCTACCGTTACTTCCCCGCGTTGCCGAGGCAGTTCTACCTGGGAGCCGAACTCGCATTTTGAGGGGCGCGGTGTTGGGTGTGCCGCGCTGGGGCGTTTTACTGCACTGCGAAAAAAGCGGAGAATGCGCCCGTCTATGGGGAGGACTAACCATGGGAAGAACTGACTTCCGTTTCTGGAAGCCCGGCGCGGGACGTTGGCTCCCGCTGCCGTGCCTGCTCGCCCTGTCGCTGCTCGTGTCGCCCCCGGCGGCGCTTGCGGAGGACGAGGCCGCCGACGATCAGGAGGAGATCGAGGAGATCGTCGTCACCGGTTCGCGCATCAAGCGCAGCGACTTCGCGTCGGCGAGTCCGATCACCGTCATCACGGGACAGTCCGTGCTGGAGTCCGGTTTCGGTAACCTCGGCGAGGCGCTGCGTAATCAGGCCGTCTCGGGTACCTCGGGATTCAACCAGTCGAGCGTGCTGTCCGGCGGTGGCGCGACCTCGGTCGACCTGCGCAACCTTGGACCGGATCGGGTGCTCATCCTGATCAACGGCAAGCGTGTCGCGAGCTTTGCGGACTCCCTCGCCAACCAGGCCGCGGACCTCACGTTCGTGCCGACCGCCATGGTCGAGCGGGTCGAGATCCTGCGCGACGGCGCGTCCGCGGTCTACGGCGCGGACGCGGTCTCCGGGGTGGTCAACGTCATCCTGAAGGACAGCTTCGAGGGGATCGAGGCCGGCGTGTCCTCCGGCATCAGCGGCGAGGGCGATGCCGAGCAGTACAGCGCGGAGTTCGCCATCGGCGCCACCGGCAACCGCGGCTCCGTGGTGCTCGGCGGCGAGTACCGCTACTCGAACAACTTGCCGCAGACGGCGCGGGATTGGGCGTTTCCGGCCATTTCGAGCCTGTCCGGCACGGCCCAGAACGGGAGCTTCTTCTCGCCGGGAGGCATGTTCTTCGCCGACAACGGCGGTGCCGCCTGTACCATGCCGAAGGCGTTCGGAGGCGATGAAGCGACGCTCCTGCCTTGGTACGAGTGTCCGTCCTACGCGCCCAGGCAGGATGTCACGAACCCGGATCAAGTGAAGCTGAGCCGCTATGACTACGCCTTGGGACAGGACATCTGGGGTGCCTCCGAGGTCTACACGTTCGCCGGCTATGGGACCTACGACGTGACGGAGGGCATCGAGGCGTTCATCGAAATGCAGTACGCCAAGCGCCAAAGCGAGTTCCGCCTCGACGGGAACCCCGGCAGCTTTGGTACGCCGGGCGTGCCGCAGGGCTGGCGCGTGCCCGCCTCGAACCCGCACAACCCGTTCGGTGCCGCCGGCAGCCTGTACATCCGCCCGACCAGCACGGTCGGGGCGCGGGTGAGCAACCATGAGTCGAACACCGTGCGCCTGGCCACGGGGTTGAGGGGCGACATCGTCTCCGATGGGTTCCTCAACGAGTGGAGTTGGGAGCTGTCGCACCTCTACACCCGGGTGGACGCGGACCTGACCACGGACGCCACGTGGAACCTGCTCCGGGCGAACATCATTTCGGACCCTGACTGGTGCGCTCGGGATTCCGTGTGCTCCGGCGTCGTCAATCCGAGCGGCGCGCTCGATGCGCTGCGCCCGGGCAACTGGACGGCCGACGAAATCCGGTACCTCAAGCAGGTGAGCCTCGCCGTGTCGGAGTTCCAGACCTCCGGCTGGTTCGGCGTCGCGACCGGGCCGGTGTTCGAGGTTCCGGCGGGTACCGTTGAGGTGGCCTTCGGGTTCGAGACGCGTACCGACCGCGGCTACAACAAGCCCGACTCCGTCACGGAGGCGGGCGAGTCGGTGGCCAACCAGGTGTTCACCACGAAAGGGCGCTTCAAGGTCACCGAGTTCTTCGGAGAGGTCACGGTGCCGATACTGGCGGACGTGACGTTCGCGGACTTCCTCGAACTGAACCTACAGGCAAGGTCGTCCGACTACTCCAACTTTGGCGAAGAGTCGGTGTGGCGGATCGGGATCAACTGGCAGATCATGCAGGACGTGCGCCTGCGGGCGAACCGCAGCACGGCATACCGTGCGCCGTCGGTCACCGACCTGTTCAGCGGGGGCGTCGTGAGCTTCGACTTTTTCTCGCATCCGTGCGCGGCGGGAGACCCGAGCCGGACGCCGGGTAGCAACGTGGACCAAAACTGCCTGCTCGACGGCATCGGCCCCGGGCTCAGCCAGGTGGCCTCGCAGTCTGCCGTGCTCCGTGGCGGCAACCCCGACCTGCTGCCGGAATCCGCCGATACTTCCACCGTCGGGCTCGTGATCACGCCCAGGTTCCTTGCGGGCTTGTCCCTCACGGTCGACCTCTGGAACATCAAGATCCTCGACGGGATTAGCGGCGTAAGCTCCGACAGTATTGTCGATAGCTGCTATCAAGGCCCCGTCGGATTGACCGATCCGGCGTGCGACCGGTTCGACACGGTGGTTACCGGCGCCGGCCTATCCGTGGCGAATCTGGTGAACCCACCCTTCAACCTCCAGACGATCACCACCAAGGGTGGCGACCTCGGCATGCGCTACGAACTCGACGGACCGTTCGACACGTTCGTGACGGCGGACCTGAATGCGACGTACATCAAGGACAACTCGTTCTATCCGGGACCGGGTGGCGCCGACGACCGGGGCTCCATGCCGCGGATCAAGGCGATCGGCTCCCTGCGGGTCGACAAGGGCAACTGGGACGTCACCTGGCGGATGCGGTTCATCGACGACATGGACGACCCGCGCTATGACGGTAACAACGCGTTCGGCTACGACACCGTGCCATCGCACACGGAGCATGACGTCCGGGTGGGGTGGAATCCCGGGGCCTACCGCGTGATGCTCGGCGTGAACGACCTGTTCGACAACGACCCGCCGTACGTGTTCAGTTCCGGCACGAACACGGACCTTTTCCTGTACGGCGCCGTGGGCCGCTACGTCTTCCTGCGCGTCAACTACTACCAGTAGCCACTACGGCCTGACCCCGTGGGCGGCCCTCCGAAACGGTTTCGTTTCGGGGGGCCGCCTCCGCAACCTCGGCTTCCGGCCCGATGTGCCGGTCCAGGAACGCGAGCAACGCCTTGAAGAAGTCCACGCGGTTCTCCTCCTTGAAGAACCCGTGGCCCTCGTTCTCCTTCTCCATGTAGGCGGCGTCGATCCCCGCTTCCTTGAGCGCGTCGAGGAATGCGTGGGCGTGCGCGACGGGCACGCGGGCATCCTCCTCCCCATGCACCAGAAAGAGCGGCGTCTTGAGCCGTCCGATGTGGGCGATGGGGGAGGCGAGGTGGCGTTCCTCCGGCGTCGCGCCGATCACCTGGTCGAGATAGTTGTCGCCCCAACGGGTGTAGCGGGCGAAGTCCGCCTTGCGGTATTGGATGTTGTGGTCGTACACCCCGGCGGCGGGCACGGAACAGGCGTAGAGGTCCGGTTCGCGCACGACGCTCATGGCGGCCGCGTAGCCGCCGTAGCTCCAGCCGTGGATGCACACCCGTCCGGCGGTCGTGATGCCCCGCTCGATGGCCCAGTGGACGGCGTCGGTCAGGTCGTCCTGCATGGTGCCGGCCCATTCGAGATAGCCGAGCTTTTGGAAGTGGGGGCCGTAGCCGCCGGAGCCGCGGTAGTTCACTTGCAGGACCGCGTAGCCGTGGGTGGTCAACACTTGGACGTAGGGGTCGTAGCCCCAGTAGTCGCGGATGCCGTGCGGACCGCCGTGGGGCATGAGGACCAGCGGTGCCGGCGCGTCGCCGGCGTCCCTGGGTAGCGAGAGGTATCCGTGGACCGTGACGCCGTCGCGTGCGCGGAAGACGATCGGTCGCATCTCGGAGAGCCTGGCGTCGTCGATCCAGGGCAGGCTGTCGAAGAGCCGGGCGAGGGTGGCCTGCTCCCGGTCGAAAACGTAGACCTCCGGCGTGCTGTTGTCGTCCGTGACGCCGATGAGCCGGAGCCGGCCGTCCCGGGTGCCGTTCAGGATCTGCACGAAGCGTCCGGGGAAGGCGTTCCGGAGTTGCTCGCGCAGCGTTGCCTCGGCGTTGTCGGGATCGAGCACCACGATGTCGGGGAGTCCCGGCACCACCCGGACGCCCCAGACGTTGCCGTCGTCGTCCTCGACGATGGGCGTCGCGTCGACGAATTCGTGCCGGTACGCCAGCGTCAGCTCCTGGGTCTTCGGGTCCATCAGGTAGAGCCCCAGCGGCCCCTCGTCCCGCGCCGTGTTCACCCAGATGCGGCCGTCCGGGGCGATCGCCAGCGGATCGAGTCCGGCGTCGCCGAAGGGCACCTTGCTGAAGACGCGCCACTCGCGGCTGTCGGGGTCGCGTTCGTGGATGACGGTGTTGAACTCATCGTCGTTCGAGAACGCAAAACGCACGTTGCCGTCCCGGTCGGTGACGAGTTGGGCGTCGGGCACGGGTGCGCGGATGCGCCTGGAGAGCCGTCCCGAGTAGACGTTCATCCGCACGGCCTCCACCGGCGAAGACTTGCCGAACGTCCAATCGCGCGTCTGGATGAGTACGTGGTCCTTGTCGTCCCATAGCGGATCGATGATGGTCGCGCTCGCATACTGCTGCACCGCGCCCCGCGTGGTCGACGGCTTGTCTGCACCGGCCCGGTACCCGAACAGGTGCTTGCCGCGCCCGCCGTCGACGTTCATGCCGAAGAGTTCCCCGGACGGGGAGAGGAACTCGAAGCGGCCGAAGTCGCGCGTCACGGAGCCGATCAGGCGCTCGTCGTTGACCCACCGGAAGCTCAGCACTTGGTTGCGGCCGGGGAAGCTCATGACGCCGTTGAGCTCCATCTCGGGGAAGGTCAACACGGCGACGACGCGCTTGTCGTCCACGACGCGCAGGGTGGCAAGGTACTCCCCCGTCGGGGAGATGCGCGTGCGGAGCACGTCCGGGTTCCTGGCGAAATCCTCGGGCGCCACGCCGGCCGAAACGGTTGGGATCGCGAACACCAGCACGAAGCCGGCCGATGCAAGCAGTTTTCTCATCGTTCATTCCTTCTTCTGTCTAGGCACGCGATGGCGCCGCTGCGTGCGAGCTTCTTGCCGCTGGCTAATGCCTGCCGGCCAAGATGCCGAGAGCGACTTCCTCTTCGCGCGCGATGACGAGCACGCCGGCGAAGTCGCCGCCGCCGGCGTTGGTTGGCAGGTCGCCGACCGCGCCAATCGCTTCCGCATTCACACTGAGGAGGCCGCAGTCGTACGTCGCCGTGCCTTCGTAGAGATTGAATGCCGGATTGATCGGCTCCAACGTGCCGGAGACATCACAGTCGAAGCCAGCGAGGCTCACCGTTCCGGCAAAGTTGGCGTTGGCGTCCAGACGGTAGGAAACACCATCGTTGTCGATCCATCTGCCGCTCAATGCGCCGGGGTCGGCACCGCGGCTGAAGGCACCGAACGCAGAGCCGTTGAAGGTGCGGCTCAGACCTTCGGTGGTGTATTGCCCCTTGATCCAGTCGCCGCCGCGGTAGGTGGCCGTGAGTTCGAAGGGCTCGCTGCCGCCACTGATGCCCGATCCCCGGACCTGTATCTCCCCCGACTCGTAGAGTTTGCCGGAGGCGGTCAGGCCGTTGGCGTCCGAATCGTAGAGGCCATCGGCGATCCGGTACGCCCGGGCTTCCGGCAGCCAAGCGTACAGACGGCTGTCCGGCGTGACGACGAGGAAGCCTGCTTCCGTCACGTCCTCGAACGACAGCGTCCAGACGTTGGCTGGACCGGCGTAGTCGCGCTTGGGGGCGGACAGATTGGACAGGTGCCCGGACGGTGTGTCCATCAGGCTCATGACCAGAATCGGCTCGTCTGCCGCCACCGTCAACTGCCACTTGGCGGCCCCGTCGCCCAATCGACCGATGAGGCCGGAGTCACCAGATTCAAGCTGCCGGGCGGTGACGGCCTGCGCCGCTCGCGGAGGCAGCGAAAAGCTGACTTCTCCGCCCGGCCCCGGCTGTCCGTTGTCGTCGCGACCTACGATGCGGACGGTCGCCATGCGCTCGGACAGATTGATCAAGCGAAGCCAACTGCGCTGACGATCGTTGCTCCCCGGATTGAAGATGGCCACCCGGTGGCGCATTTGCCCCTCTGGAGCCACCGCGAACATGCTGGTGAGAAAACCGTCCGTGCGGGTGCGGATGTAGGCTCGGGGCTCGATGTCCTGACGGCTGTGCAGATGCAGCCGCCAGTTGCCGTGCCCGCTCCCAATCCCGGCGGGGAGGCCCTTGTCGGGGTTGCCGTACTCTAGATCCTCCGAATTGAAGTGGATCGTTCTCTTGGCACCCACGGTCAGCGTGATGGGCGGTTTGCGCGTCCCGGAATCATCCACGCCCACGACTCTCACCGAGGCGGTTTTGTTGGAGTGGTTGATGAGGCGGACAAACCCCTGTTGTTCGAGGTTTGACGTGGACATGAAAAGCGGCAGGATGTGCTCGCGACCCTGGGACGGCTGCCCTAGTGCGTCGCCGCAAAACGCGAACAGGCCAGATGCCGCCCCAAGGGCCATGCCCAAGAGTCGAACTCGCATAAATCTGCTCCGAATGGAGGTGCAAGCGAATTGTACGTCTACGTACGTCTACATGCGGTCGAACCGGTCTGACCGGCGGCCCAGTGCCCTTGGCGCCTTTAGGGACTTGCTTGTGGCCGTTACGCTCGAACGACCGCTGCTCCTCGCTCGTGGCTTGGCGTGCGGCGTCAATGGCAGGACGCTTGCGAGGCCGCCGAGTTGATGATCGCGGCAGGCAACCTGGCCATGGGGCGAACGGCAGCGGTACGGTGGCGCTGCGAGCGCTGCATGTCCGGGCCTTGGTTCCGGCGCGCGACGCGCCACAGGTGGGCTCGCGCCTGATGGTTCGCGGACGTTAGCATGAGTGGACACCGCCAGGACGCGGGGGAGATGCGACGATGCGAGTACTGGTGATTGGAGCGAACGGGAACACGGCGACGCGGGTCGTGCGGAGGCTGGCGTCGGGCCATCACGATCCCGTCGCCATGATCCGCGACCCAACTCAGCGGCCCAAGTTCGATGCGTTGGGCGTGCCGACCGTGCTCGGGGACCTCGAGTACCCCATCGATCACGCGGTCGCGGGCATGGACGCCGTCGTTTTCGCAGCCGGCTCCGGGGGCCACACCGGCAAGGACAAGACGGTCTTGGTGGACCATGTGGGAGCGATCCGGTCGATGGTGGCTGCGCAGGTGGCCGGCGCACGCCGCTACGTGATGTTGAGCTCCATCAACAACGACATCCACAGCACGTCCCCCATCGCCCACTACCACAAGGCCAAGGCGCATGCCGACAACCACCTGCGGGAGACGGACCTCGACCACACCATCGTCTGCCCGGGCGGGTTGACCGACGAGTCCGCGACCGAGTGCGTGGCCGTGAGCGCGGAACTCCACGGCCGCGGGCTGACATCGCGGGAGAACTTGGCGGCGGTGTTGGTGCGTTGTCTCGACCTCGACAACACCGTGGGCAAGACGTTCAGCCTGCTCGACGGCGAGACGCCGCTGGAGGAGGCGCTGCGGTCCGTCTGATCGGGGTGGTCGTCAAAGCGCAGAGGGCTTTCGTACGGACGCGTTAACCGACCACCCGCCCACGCATCTCGCCACGGAACTCCGACAGTTCTCTGGCCAAGGCGTGATGCTCTTGCGCGAGAGCGTCCAGCCCCTCCCGCAGGGCGTCCAGCCGCCCTTCGATGTGATCGAACTTGTCGTTCATGTGGTCGAACTTGTCGCTCATCGACTGACGCATGGAGTCCGCAAGCTTGGCGAACGCCCGCCACATGAAGATGCCGAACAGCGCGGTCGCCGCGAAATAGGAGGCGCCGAGTGCGATCACCTCGCCGATCATCCCCGAACTCTCCATGGTCATCGATTCCCTGGGCCGACGGGCACGGCCGTCGCGTCCCCATTCGCGACACTACCATGCGATTTTCGAGGTGCCAACGGCGAAGACAACGGGTCGCCTCGCCTATAATGTCCGGCTTGTGGCGAACCCGTCGAACGAAGCGCTGTTGTCCATTCGCGGCCTGAGGTGCGGGGTGAACGGTCGCACGCTGTTCGAGCGGGTCGATTTGACACTGGCGGCCGGGGAACTCGTGGAGGTCCGGGGGCCGAACGGCAGCGGCAAGACGACGTTGTTGCGTTGCGTGGCGGGGCTCTTCACGGAGGACGCGGGCCAGGTGCGGGTGCGTCCGCCGGAACGGCCCCTCTACCTAGGACACAGGCCCGGCGTGAACCCGATGCTGAGCACCCTCGAGAACATCCGCTGGTATCTCGCGTTGGAGGGCAGGCCCTTCAGCGCCCGAGCGTGCCGCGATGCCGCGGACGCGGTGGGTCTGGGCAGGAGCGCGGCCCGGCCGTGCGCGGCGCTGTCGGCGGGACAGCGGCGGCGGGCGGGGCTTGCGCGGCTGGTGGTCAGCCGGGCGCGGCTTTGGCTGTTGGATGAGCCCTTCGCCGCCCTCGACGACGCGGGGCGTGATCTGGCGCGCGGGCTGATCGGCCGCCATCGGGAGGCGGGTGGTGCCGTGCTGTGCGCGACCCATGAAGCCGTGCCGTTGCCGGATGCGGGACGGCTGGAGTTGCCCGGATGAGCATCGCCGCCGCCCAGGTTCGCCGGGACTTCCTGGTCGCGTTTCATGCCCGGGCGGACGTGGTGCATCCGCTGGCCTTCTTCGTCCTGACGGTGGTGCTATTCGGGCTCGGCATGGGACCGGAGCGCGCGGCGATGGGCAACTTCGCGCCGGGCATCGTGTGGGTGCTCGCGCTACTGGCCACGATGATGGCCACCGACGGGCTGTTCCGCCGGGACTTCGAGGACGGTACGTTGGAGCAGTTGCTGCTCCACGGCCGGCCGCTGTTCGTTGCCGTGCTGGCCAAGCTGTTCGCCCACTGGTGCGTCAGCGGCTTGATCCTGACGGCCTTGTCCCCGCTCGCTGCCCTGCTCCTCCAGGTGCCCGTGGAGGCCCTTCCGGTGTTGGTCGGCAGCCTCCTGCTCGGTACGCCGGCGCTGACCCTGATTGGTGCCATCGCCGCGGCGCTTACGGTCGGGCTCGGACGGGGCGGCGTGCTGGTGGCGGTGATTGCGCTGCCGCTCTTCGTACCAATTCTGATTTTCGGGGCCGGGGCCAGTCTCGCCGCGGCGTCGGGCTCGACCGCGTTGGGCGAGTTGCTGTGGCTCGGTGCCTTGCTGGCCGGGGCGCTCACGTTGGCGCCGTTCGCCGTGGGCCTCGCCCTGCGGGTGAGCCAGGAGTACTGACGGGAGTACTGAAAGTTGGGCCGCTTCACGACCTGGTTCCATCGCATGGGATCGCCCCGCTGGTTCTTCGAACTCTCGCGGCCGTGGCTGGTCGGTTTCCTGAGCGTCGGCCTCGCGCTGTTGACGGTGGGGACGGTGTGGGGGCTTGGCTTCGCGCCGCCGGACTACCAGCAGGGGGACAGCTACCGGATCATCTACGTACACGTGCCGTCCGCGCACTTGGCGGAGGCGCTCTACGTGGCGATGGGCGTCGCCGGAATCGTCGTGCTCGTCTGGCGCATGAAGCTCGCCGACATGTTCATCGCCGTGACGGCCCCCGTCGGCATGGCCATCACGGGTATCGCGCTCCTGACCGGGGCGATCTGGGGGCGGCCCACCTGGGGGGCGTGGTGGGTGTGGGATGCCCGCACGACGTCGGTCCTCGTCCTGTTCTTTCTCTACGTTGGGATCGTGGCGCTACGCCAGGCGATTCCGCGGGCGGACCAGGCCGGCCGCGCCGCGGCGATTCTGGCGATCGTCGGCACGGTCAACGTGCCGATCATCAAGTACTCCGTGGATTGGTGGCTGACCCTGCACCAACCGGCGAGCATCACGTTCACCGCCGCGCCGGCGATGCCGCCCTCGATGTGGGTGCCGCTGCTCGTCAACTTCCTGGGTTTCTACAGCTTGGTGGCGGCGTTCGTGGTGGCCGGATTGCGCAACGAGGTGCTGCTGCGCGAATCTGAGGCCCAATGGGTGCGGGACTGGTTGGCGGGTTCGGTGGGGGGCGGGGCGCGGTGAGCGAGTTTTTTGCCATGGGCGGCCACGGAGTGTATGTGTGGCTGGCCTACGGAATCTCCTTCGCGGTGTTGTTTGCGCTGGGGCTGCGGCCCATCGTCGTGCGGCGACGCATTGTTGTCGACGCGTTGCGGGAGGCCGACGCGCCGCGCGACGACCAGGGCGGGGACCGATGAACCGCACGCGCCGCACGCGCCTAGCCGCCACCGTATTCCTGCTCGCGGGAACGGCCGCGACCGTGGCGCTGGTCCTCGTGGCCTTGAACGAGAACATCAACGCCTTCCATCCCCCGGAGCGGATCGTGAATGGCACGGCCCCGGTGGGCGTGACCATCCGTGCCGGGGGCATGGTCGCGCCGGGCACGGTGACACGGGACGCTGAGGGACTCGGGGTGTCGTTCGTCGTGTCGGACTTCCAGGGTGCCGACTTTCCCGTCCGCTTCGTCGGCATCCTGCCGGACCTGTTCCGCGAGGGTCAGGGGATCCTCATGACGGGGGAACTCGACACCTCGGGAACCTTCCGGGCGCACGAAGTGCTCGCCAAACACGACGAGAACTACATGCCGCCCGAAATCGCGGACCTCGCCGCGCACCAGGGGACCGACCCGTGATCGTCGAACTCGGCCACTTCGCGACCATCCTCGCCCTCGCGATGGCGGTCGGCTTGGCCGCGGCCGGGTACGCGAGCGCGACGAACGCGGCATGGCGCGCGGCGGCCGGGACGCTGGCCACCGGCCAACTCGTGTTGCTGCTCCTCGGCTTCGGCGTCCTGGTGCAGGCCTTCGTCGTCAGCGACTTTTCCGTCGCCTATGTCGCGGAGAACTCCAACACGCGGTTGCCGTGGTTCTACCGGGTCAGCGCGACCTGGGGCGCGCACGAAGGGTCCTTCCTCTTGTGGACGACGATCATGGCGGCGTGGACCTGGGCGGTGAGCGTCGCGGGCGGCAGGCTGCCCGGCGAGTTGCACGGACGGGTGCTCGGCACGATGGGCCTGCTCAACGCCGGCTTCCTGCTCTTCCTGCTCGCTACGAGCAGTCCGTTCGAGCGCTTGGTCCCCGGGGTGCCGGCCGAGGGCGCCGACCTCAACCCGTTGCTGCAGGATTTCGGCCTCATCGTCCATCCCCCCCTGCTGTACACGGGATACGTTGGCTTCGCGGTGGCATTCTCCTTCGCCGTGGCCGCGTTGCTGAGTGGACGGCTGGACGCGGTGTGGGCGCGCTGGACGCGCCCGTGGACGAACGTGGCCTGGGCGTTTCTCACCGTCGGCATCGCGCTCGGCAGTTGGTGGGCGTACTACGAACTCGGCTGGGGCGGCTGGTGGTTCTGGGATCCGGTGGAGAACGCCTCGTTCATGCCCTGGCTCGCGGGAACGGCGCTGGTGCATTCGTTGGCGGCGACGGAGAAGCGGGGTGCGTTCAAGAGCTGGACGCTGTTCCTCGCCGTCGCGGCGTTCTCCCTCTCGCTCCTCGGTGCCTTCATCGTGCGTTCGGGCGTGCTCACGTCCGTGCATGCCTTCGCGGTCGATCCGGAACGCGGCCTCTTCCTCCTCGCCCTGCTGGTCGCGACGGTGGGCGGCGCCCTCATCCTCTACGCCGTGCGGGCGCCAGGCCTGGGCAGCCGGGCCGGTTATTCGGGGGTCTCGCGGGAACTGCTGTTGCTGGTCAACAACGTGATCCTCGTGGTGGCGCTGGCGGTGGTGCTGATCGGGACCCTCTACCCCCTCGCCTACGAGGCCGCCACCGGCGGCGAGAAGATCTCAATCGGACCGCCGTACTTCAACCGCGTATTCGTGCCCATAATGTGTCTCCTCGCGGCTTGCCTGGGGCTCGCGCCCATCTCGCGTTGGCGGCGCACGCCGGTGCGTTTGTTCCGGGCCACGGGATGGATGCTCGGTGTCGCGGTGTTGGCGGGAGTCGTCCTGCCGCTGGCCCTCGCGGGCGTGTTCCGGGTGGGGGCCGCTCTGGCGGTCGCGTTGGCCGCATGGATCGCCGCCGCGCACCTGGCGGACGCTTGGCGGCGGCGCGCGGCCTGGACGCGTGGCTACGCCGGGATGGTCGTTGCGCATCTGGGGTTCGCGGTGAGCCTGGCGGGCATCGCGGTGACGAGCACGTTCTCCCACGCCCTGGACGTGCGCATGGCCGTTGGCGACACCGCCGTGTTGAACGACGTGACGTACCGCTTCGCCGATCTGCGCCGCGTCGAGGGCCCGAACTACACCGCCGATCGGGGCGAGTTCGTGACCGATGGCGGCGTCGTTCTGCACCCGGAGAAGCGGTGGTATGACGCCCGGGCACAGGTGATGACCGAGGCGGGCATCGCGGCGGGGTTCACCCGGGACCTCTACGTGACCCTGGGCGAGAAGTTGCCGGACGGTTCCTGGGCGGTGCGCATCAACGACAAGGCCCTCGTGCGCTGGGTGTGGCTGGGCGCACTCCTGATCGCGCTCGGGGGCACCCTGGCGATCACGGATGGACGTTACCGGCGTCTGGCGCGGCGGCGGGATGCTGCCGCGATGGCACCCGGTACCCCCGCACCGGTGGCCCCGGCGTGAGCCGCCTGCAGCGGCTCCTCCCCGTCGCGGCGTTCGGCGTGTTGGCCGGTATTCTGTACCTCGGCTTCACCCTGCGGGACCCGAAGCTGCTGCCCTCGGCCTTGGTGGGGCACCCGTTTCCGGAGTTCGACCTGCCGACGCTCGGCGCGCCGCCGGGCCGCGCGACGCGGGCGGACCTCGTCGGAGAGGTGCGGCTCGTCAATGTGTGGGCCACGTGGTGTCCAACCTGTCTCGCGGAGCATGGGGAACTCGCGCGCATCCGGCGGGAGGCGGGGATGTCGATCATCGGCGTCAACTACAAGGACGACCCGGCAGATGCGCGGGCGTGGCTCTCGCGCCACGGCGACCCCTACGACTTCAACGTCGTGGACGCCGCCGGGGATCTCGGCGTGGATCTTGGCGTCTACGGGGCGCCGGAGACCTTCCTGGTCGATGCCGGCGGCACGATTCGGTACAAGCGGGTGGGGGAGGTCGATCGGCGGGTCTGGGACGAGGAGATCGCTCCGTTGCTGGCCCAGCTCGGTGCCGCCGGCGATGGGTAGCGCCTCGGGGGGAACCGCCGGCGGCACGACGTCGGCGTTGCTGGGGGCGGTCGCGTTCTCGTGCGCGGTGGCGACCTTTGGCGCGTCTCCGATTGATGGCTTCGACTTCCCGGACGCTGCGGCCGCGGAGCGCTACCAAGCGCTGCTTTCGGAGTTCCGCTGTCCGAAATGCCTGAACGAGTCCCTGGCGAGTTCCGGGGCGCCGATCGCGGTGGACCTACGCCGCACCGTGCGGCGCCTGATGGCCGCGGGTGCCGCGGACGACGAGATTCGGGCACACCTGCGCGCCCGTTATGGCGACTTCGTCCTCTATGACCCCCCGCTCCGTCCCGGCACGTGGCTGCTGTGGTTCTCTCCCCTGGCATTGGCCGGCGTCGCCGTGGCGGTGCTCGCCCGGGCCGGATTCCGCCGGCGCGGGACGGCGCTGACCGGCGCGGAACACGAGCGCGTAGTGCGGCTGCTCGACCGGAACCCGTGATCGCCATATACGCCAGCGTGGTCGCGATGGCGCTGGTGGCCGCCGGGTACGTGGCGTATGGAGCGCGTCGGCGGGGGCGCGGGGAGACGGACCGGCACCGTGCCAATGTCGGCGTCTTCGCGGATCGCCGCAGGGAGCTTGCGGCGGAGGGAGAGGTACAGGGCCTGAGCGAGGCGGATGTCGCGCATCTCGAACATGAGCTGCTCGCGAGCCTGCACGACGAGGTCCCACGGGAGGCGGCGGAACGAAACGCGGCCGACGTGGCGCCCCGGATGCGTTTGGTCGTCGCCTTGGCGCTCGTGGCCGCCACCGTGAGCGCGGCGCTCTACGCGCTGTGGGGGGAGCCCCATGCGCCGCTCCTTGCACGGGCGGCGGAAGTGATGCGGGACCCGCGTCCCCCGGCCGGTAGTCTCGAAGCGTTGGAAAGGGCCCTTGCGGAGCGAGAGGACCCCGGCAGCCTGTTCCACCTGGGCCATCTGAAGATACGGATGCGGGACTATGAAGGCGCGGCGCGGGTGTTCGAGGGCCTTCGGGCCCGGATGCCGGATGCCGAGGTCGACGCCGCGTGGGCGCAGGCGCGATACCTGGCGGATGGTGGGCGGCTCGGGCCGGAGACCCGCGCGGCCATCGAGCGCGTCCGGGCGGCCGAGCCGGACCATGTGCTGGTGCTCGAGTTGCTGGCCATGGACGCCATGCGGCGCGACGCCTTCGCCGAGGCGTCGGGATACCTGGGACGCCTGCTGCAACGTACACCGGCCGGCCCCCGACGCGCGCTCTTCGCGGAGGCGCTCGCCCTGGCCCATGAACGGATGGTGTTGGGCGGAACGGAGGAAGCGGCACCGAGCACCGAGGACACGGCATCGGGTAGAGACGCGGTGACCGCGGGCGGCGTGTCCGTGGCGGTCTCGATGTCGCCCGAGGTCGACGCGGAGGCGGGCGCGCCGGTCTTCGTGATCGCACGCGCGCCCTCCGGCGGGGGGGCGCCCCATGCTGTCCGCCGTCTTACCGTGGGGGACCTGCCGACCCGCGTCGAACTAAACGACGCCCACGCGATGCTCCCGGGGCGCACGCTGTCGGCCCTCGACACGTTCGAACTGATCGCGCGTATCGGCCTGAGCGGCTCGCCGACCCGGGCACCCGGGGACTTCGAGAGCCCGCCGATGACGGTGCGCCGGGGAAGCGGTCCGGTGGCGTTGGAGATCGCCCGGCGAGTGCCGTAGCCGGTAGTGCCGGCGGATTGGCGTCCGGGATCTCTAACGACTCTACAAAGGTGCATTGGGGCAGGGTTTCCCTTACACTAGCTCCGGCCCCCCACGGGAGGACGACGCGCCGAATGCGTCTGACAGGAATCAGGCTGGCCGGGTTCAAGACGTTCGTCGATCCCACGCAGGTCAGCTTCCTCGGAAATCGCAGCGCCGTGGTCGGCCCGAATGGGTGCGGCAAGTCGAATGTCATCGATGCCGTGCGCTGGGTGATCGGCGAGAGTTCGGCCCGCCGGCTGCGCGGGGAGTCCAGCACCGACGTCATCTTCGAGGGGTCGAGCGCCCGTCCACCCACCGCCATGGCCTCGGTGGAACTCACCTTCGACAATTCCGACGGGCGCGTGGGTGGTCAGTACGCGCGCTTCGGTGAGGTCGCGATACGTCGCGAGGTGGCGCGAACGGGGCAATCCGCCTACTTCCTCAACGGCACCCGCTGCCGGCGCCGGGACGTGGTCGACGTGTTTCTGGGCACGGGTTTCGGCCCGCGTAGCTACTCCATCATCGAGCAGGGCATGATCGGCGAACTGATCGCCGCGAAGCCCGACGATCTGCGGGCCTTCCTGGAGGAGGCCGCCGGCATCTCTCGGTACAAGGAACGGCGTCGCGAAACCGAGAGTCGCATGAAGGTCACCCGGGGCAATCTTGAACGCCTTGAGGACATCCGCGCTGAACTGGCCACCCGCCTTGAACGGCTGCAGCGGCAGGCCAAGGCGGCGGCCCGTTACCGGGACCTCAAGGCGGAACAACGGTTGCGCACCGGCGAATTGGCGCTCATCGGGATGCGCGCCGTGGACCAGGAACTCACGGCGAGCGACTTGACGATCACCGAGCTCGACGCGGCGTACCAGAAGCAGGTCGCGGACATTCGCGGACTGGATCACGCCCTGGAACGCGCGCGTGGGAGCCACCGCGAGCGCACTGACGAACTGGGCGGCATCCAAGGCCACGGCTATCGGGTGGAGGCGGACATCGGCCGCATGGAGGAGGCGCTGCAGCACGGCCGCGCCCAGGTCGCCAAGCTACGCTCGGATCTCTCGGAGGCGGAAGGAAATCTGGCCGAGACGGCCGCCCGGATCGCGCACGACGAGCAGGAGATTGGCGCACTCGAGGCGGCGGTGGCCGGCCACGCGCCGGCCATGGAGGCGGCGCGCCGGCGCGATGCTGACGCCGCGGCCGAGGTTGCCGAGGCCGAAGAAGCGATGGCCGCGTGGCAAGCCCAATGGGATCGCTTTCACGACCGCGCGTCCGGTAGCGAGCGCGAACGGACTGCCGCGGTCGGCCGCGTGGAGCACCTGGAGCAGAGCTTGGCGGGCTTGGGAGAGCGGGCTGCGGAGCTGGCTTCCGACACGACGGTGCCCGCCGCGGAGCCGGGCCGGGACTTGCGCGAGATGGAATCAAACATCGCCGCGGCCGAGCACCGCCACGGGGCGCTGGAGGCCGCCCGCGCGGAATGCCTCGGGAACCTTTTGACGCGGCGCGGCGAAGTGCTGGAGGCCGAGGCGCGGGTGGACGGCGTGCGCGCCGAGTTGCAGGCGCTCGACAGCGAAGCCGCGGCCTTGACGGCGGTACAGGAGGCCGCTCTTGGTGGCGCGAACGGCGAGGCCCGGCGGTGGATGGAGGCTCGGGGGCTGGGCGGCGCGCCCCGCCTGGGCCACGGGCTGGTGGTGGCCCCCGGTTGGGAGCAGGCGGTCGAGGCCGTGCTTGGCCAGCATCTTCAGGCGGTGCGCGTCGACGACACGGCGCGGTTCGCCGACTCCCTGGGTGCGTTGGAGGGCGGGCGCGTTGGCCTCTACGAGGGCGCGCGCCTGCACGATGAGCAGGGTGCGTTGCCGGCGTTGGCGACCCTTGTCGAAACGGAGGACGGGCCCTTGGGCACGTTGCTGGCGGGCGTTTTCGCGGCGGAATCCCTGGAACAAGCCCTGGCGGCCCGGCCGAACCTAGCGCCCGGTGAGAGCATCGTGACGCCCGAGGGCATCTGGATGGGATGCGACTGGATGCGCTTGGATCGAGGCGAGGATCCCACGGTCGGCGTCGTTGCGCGGGCCGCGAGGATTGGGGCCCTTGACGAGACGGCCGGCGCTGCCCGGCGGCGGCTCGGCGAGTTCGAGGCGGCCTTGTCGCGGCTGAGAGGACAGACCGACGAACTCGAGGCCGAGCGCGGGCGCCTGGAACGGGAGTGCCGCGACTCGTCGGACGCGCTCGCGGCGCAACGGGCCGAGCGCGACGTGCATCTCGTGCGGGTCGAGGCGGCCCGGAACCGGCTCCGGGAGGTGGAGCGGGAACGCGCGCGCGTCCAGGCGCGACTAGGCGAGGATGGGGCGGAGTTGGAGGCGGCGCGCGGTCGCGTGGCGGAACTGTCGGTGGCCTTCGACGCGCTACGCGCGGAACGGGGCCGACTCGAAGCGGAGCGCGAACGGGTCGGCGAACGCCTCGCGAAAGCGCGTTCGCTCGCGGTGGAGGGCCGCGACGGCCTCCACGCCAGCCACCTCGAACAACTCCGCCTGACCGGTGCGCTGGATGCGGCCCGGGCGGCGCTGGTGCGCCTGGGCGCGCAGCGCGCGGATTTGACCGCCGGGGTCGAACGCCTGCGGCAGGACATCGCCGAAAGCCAGGAACCGCTGCCGGAGCTGACCGACGCCCTCGATGGCAAGCTCGCCGAGCGTCTCGAGGTGCAGAAGCGCCAGGCCACCGTGCAACGGCGGGTGGAGGAGGCCGAGCGCGAGGTCGCGGCGTTGACCGCGCGCCATCGCGAGGCGGGGGCCGGGGCGGAAGCGGCCCGGGACCGGGTCGAGGAGGCACGTCTGGCCCGGGAAGAGGTCTCCGGACGTCGCCGGGCGCTTGAGGAACAGCTCCGCCAGACGGGGCTCACCGAGGAAGCGGTGTCGGCTTCCCTACCGGAGGACGCCACCGGGGACGCCTGGGTGGCGCGACTCGAGGGAATCGAACGGCGCATCACACGGCTCGGTGCCATCAATCTGGCCGCCATTGAGGAATTCGAGGCCGAGTCCGAACGCAAGCGCTATCTGGACGCGCAGCACGACGACCTCGAGCAAGCCCTCGCAACCCTACAGTCGGCGATCGGCAAGATCGACCGGGAGACGCGCACGCGCTTCAAGGCCACGTTCGACGAGGTGAACGTGCACCTGAATGCGCTCTTCCCCAAGCTGTTTGGCGGTGGCAAGGCGTATCTGGAGTTAACGGGCGACAACCTGCTCGACACCGGGGTGCGGCTCATGGCCCGTCCGCCGGGAAAACGCAATTCGAATGTGCACATGCTATCGGGCGGGGAAAAGGCGTTGGCGGCGATCGCGCTCGTGTTCGCGATCTTCCAACTCAACCCGAGCCCGGTGTGCCTACTGGACGAGGTCGATGCGCCGTTGGACGACGCCAACGTCGCTCGCTTCGCGGAACTTCTGCACGAAATGTCGAAGGACGTGCAGTTCGTGGTGATCACCCACAACAAGCTGACCATGGAAATGGCGGATCACCTCTTGGGCGTGACCATGCATGAACCGGGCGTGTCCCGGCTGGTCTCGGTGGATGTGGAGGAAGCGGCCGCGTTGGCCGTGGTTTGAGCCGACCGGGGTCGGGCTGGGGGATGCCCCCGAGGCCGGTGGGACGAATGTCATGGACAAGGACCTGATCCTGATGGTGGGTGGCGCGCTGGTGGCCGTCATCGTGATTCACGGCATGTGGCTGACTTGGCGCGCCCGGCGCGACCGCTTGCCCATGCAACTTGCGGCGGACGTGCCGGATGCGGACTACGAGGACGGTGAAGTCCTGGGTCCGCCCCGCGTGGTGCCGGCCGCCTCGGACCAAGGGACGCTGGGCCTGGGCGATGCCACGGACGGCCACGAACGGTCGTCGATGGCGCGGGTGGCCGCGGATCCGGTGTCGGAGCGGCGCGCGTCGGCCGGGCGCGGCCAGCCGGCGCCCGGCAACGATCGAACGGCGGCACGGCCGATCATGGCCGATCCGCCGGTACCGCCCGACGTGCGGAAGGTCGGGCCGATCATTCCCGACGACGACGCGCCGAGCGACGGAGAGAACGTGGTTGCCCGGGTGGTCGAGTCGGCCTCCACCGGCGGTCGAACAGGCCGCGACGCGCTCACGGTCGGCGATGCCGGCTACTCGGCACGGACGGAGGCGCTGGCGGTGATCGATCGGGCGGCCGCAGCCCTGGACGCGGCTACCGCGGCCGGCGCTGCCCTCGATACGGTGGCCGATCCCGTGGAGACGATGGCGCCCGAAATCGGGGCCGCCGTGGTGGCCGACGCAACCTCGGAGGCGACCGCATCGACGCAAGGGGTAGGCGAGCCCATCGTCGCCCAGCGCGATGGCGAGACCCGCCGACCCGCGCGGGACCGGGAGGGGAGGGGGGAACGCCCCGCCCGGGACCGTCAGGCCCGCGACGCCACCGGTACGCGGCGCAATGGCATGTCCGGTGCCGAGGCGCCGGCCGAAGAGATATTCGTCATCAACGTGCTCGCCCGGGGCGGCGGGGCGTTCAACGGCGCGGAACTCTTCGAGGTTTTCACGCGCAATACCCTGAAGTTCCGCGACATGAACGTCTTCCATCGGCTTGATCCGGCCTCGGGCGACGTGCGTTTCTCGGTGGCCAACGGCGTGGAGCCGGGCATCTTCGACTTGTCCGACATGGCGTCCCTGGAGACCCCGGCGGTGTCGCTGTTCTTCCGTCTGCCGGGACCGGAGCGGCCCGTGGACGTGCTCGACGACATGGTTGGCGTCGCGCGGGACATCGGCAAGTCCCTGGGCGGTGACCTGAAGGACGAGAACATGTCGGTGCTGACCGGTCAGACGCTGTCCCACTTCAAGCAGCGCATGGCCGAGTTCTCGCGCAAGAGGATGTCGATGCGCGCGGCGCATGGGTGAACGCGACGCGGCCGAGGACGCGGCGGGGGACGCGGCAGAAGTTGGGGCAGAAGTAGACGCGCTGCGCGAGCAGATCCGGCATCACCTGCACCGCTATCACGTCCTCGACGATCCGGAGATCGCCGACGGCGAGTATGACGCGCTCCTCGACCGCCTGATCGCGCTCGAGGAGCGCCATCCCGAGTTGGTGGAGCCGGACTCGCCCACGCAACGCGTGGGCGCGGAGCCCTTGTCGGCGTTCGAGGCCGTTGTCCACGAGTTGCCGATGCTCTCGCTGGACAAATGCCTGGCGGAGGACGAGTTCGCGGAGTGGGAGGGCCGCTGCCGCTCTCGCGTTGACTATGAAGGGGACTTCGACTTCACGTGCGAGCCGAAGATCGATGGCGTCGCCGTCAGCCTGATCTACGAGCACGGCGTGTTGGTGCGCGGCGCCACCCGGGGAGACGGTCAGACCGGGGAGGACATCACCGCGAACGTGCGCACGGTCTCCGCCATCCCCCTGCGGCTGCGGGGTACCGGATATCCCCCCCGGCTGGAGGTGCGCGGCGAGATCTACATGCCGATTCCCGGGTTCCGGGCCTTCAACGAAGCCGCCGCCGCCAAGGGGGAGCGGACGCTGGTGAATCCGCGCAACGCCGCGGCGGGCAGCCTGCGCCAGCTCGATCCGCAGCTAACGGCGAGCCGGCCGCTCTCGATGTTCTGCTACAGCGCGGGCCTGCGCGAAGGCTGGCGGCCGGCGACGCACTGGTCGGTGCTGGAGGCGTTCCGGGAATGGGGTTTGCGCGTGAATCAGCGGGCGGCCCGGGTCACCGGCGTCGGCGCGTGCCTCGACTACTTCCGGTCCTTGCTCGACGAGCGCGGGGAGCTCGGCTACGAAATCGACGGGGTCGTCGTGAAGGTGAACGAATTCGCCCTGCAGGAGGCCCTCGGCAGCGTGACGCGCAAGCCGCGTTGGGCGACGGCGTTCAAGTATCCATCGGAGGAGGCGACCACGGTGCTCCACGGGGTCGACTTCCAAGTGGGCCGAACCGGGGCGATCACCCCCGTGGCCAAGCTCGAACCCGTCTTCGTTGGGGGCGTGACGGTCTCCAACGCGACGCTGCACAACATGGACGAGGTCGCGCGGCTCGATCTGCGCGTCGGCGACACCGTCCTCGTACACCGGGCCGGCGACGTCATTCCGCAGGTGATGAAGGTGATCGAGTCGAAACGGCCGGCGGAGGGTGCGGACGAACTATCCCCGATCGCCATGCCGGAACACTGTCCTGCGTGCGGCGCGCGCATCGAGCGGCCGGAGGGCGAGGTGGTGGCGCGGTGCCCGGCGGGGCTCACCTGTCCGGCGCAGCGCAAGGAGCGGCTGCGGCATTTCGCGTCGCGGGTGGCGATGGACATCGACGGCATGGGCGAGAAGCTGGTCGATCAGCTGGTGGAGCGCGGCCTCGTCGAGGATCCCTCTGATTTCTACCGCCTGGACCAGGAACGGGTCGAGTCCCTGGAGCGCATGGGGAAGAAGTCGGCGGAGAACCTGATCAACGCCTTGGAGCGGAGCAAGGACACGACCCTGGCCCGGTTCGTCTATGCCCTCGGCATCCGGGAGGTGGGCGAGACCACCGCCGAGAGCCTCGCGAGCCATTTCGGGAAGATTGATGACCTGCGCGATGCGACCCTGGAAGCGCTGGGCGAGGTCAACGACGTTGGACCGGTGGTGGCCGCCCGGGTGAGCGAGTTCTTCGACGACCCCCACAATGCGCGGGTCGTCGACGAGTTGGTCGGCCTGGGCGTGCGTTGGCCGGTGCCGGAGCGGCTCGTGGCGACGCCGCTGGCGGGGCAGACGTGGGTGATCACGGGCTCGCTCGAGGCGATGACGCGCAACGAGGCCAAGGCCCGTCTCGTGGCACTCGGCGCGAAGGTGGCGGGGTCCGTCTCCGCGCGAACCAGTTGCCTGGTGGCGGGGCCCGGGGCCGGCAGCAAGCTCACCCAGGCGGAGGAGTTGAAGGTGTTGGTCATCGATGAGGCGGAACTGCTGAAGACGTTGGAAGGGCATGAAAGTGACGCTGCCTGATGTTGGCCGGCCGGGATGGTTCGGGCGAGGGCATTGGCGCCGTTTCTCGGGGCGGGGGCTGCTCGCCGTGGCCGTCCTCTTGAGCGGCGCGTGCGCGTCCACGCCGTCCAATCCGAGCGACGTGTGCTCGATCTTCCGCGAGAAACCCGGCTGGTACCGGGGTGCGTTGAAGGCCGAGAAGCGCTGGAATATCTCGGTCCCCGTGATGATGGCGTTCACCTACAAGGAGTCGAGCTTCGTCCACAATGCGAGGCCGCCGCGCACGAAGCTGCTCTTCGTGATCCCCTGGCGGCGCCCATCGAGCGCCTACGGCTTCGCCCAGGCCACGAACGAGACCTGGTCCGACTATCGGCGCGCCACGGGCCGCCGCGGAGCGGACCGCAACGACTTCGGGGACGCCATCGATTTCGTGGGCTGGTACCTCGACCGCGCCCACCGCCACCTCGGCATCGCCCGCACGAACGCGCGGCACCTGTATCTGTCCTATCACGAGGGACTGTCCGGTTATCGTAGCGGCAAATGGAAACGCAATCGCTGGTTGCAGGGCGCGGCCGACAAGGTGGCGGCGAACTCGGCCCGCTACGGACGCCAGTTGGCGTCGTGCCGCAACTCGCTGAAGCGGAAACGGTTCCTGTTTTTCTAGGGAACGTCTGAACAAGCCCGTCCATGGGCTTGTTCAGGTCGCAAGCCAAAAGCGCGGTTTCGGCTTGCTCCACAAATTCAATGGCTTACGCCATCGAATTTGGCGGCACATCCCTGTGCCGCGCCAGGGAAGGTCTTAATCAGACCTTCCCTAGGGGACCTCTGCCGTTGGCGGACGCGGTAATCTGAGGCGGGTACCGGGCGGGGGATTCGCTTAAGACCATGGATGCGTCCGAAGTCCTGAACGACGCGCGCAAGGCGGAGATCCAGGACGCCTACCGCGCGTGGCTCGATGCGCGGGGCTTCCGCCCGCGCCGCGGGCAGCGCGAGATGATCGCGCAGGTCGCCCGGTCCTTCGGGGGACCCGCGCCGCGCATCGCCGTCATCGAAGCCGGCACCGGCACGGGCAAGACCGCGGCGTACTGCCTGGCCGCGATACCGCTGGCGCGGGCACTCGACAAGCGGGTGGTCATCAGCACGGCGACCGTCGCGCTGCAGGAACAGATCGTCCTGCGCGACCTGCCGGACCTGCGGGACAACGCCGGCCTCGAGTTCAGCTTCACCCTCGCCAAGGGGCGTGGCCGCTACCTATGCCTCAAGCGCCTCGACGAACGCCTCCGGGGCGACACCGAGGCCCAGATGTCGCTGACCGAAGTCGCCGGCCCCGACGAACTCGCCGTCTACCGGAGCATGGCGGACCGCTTCGAGGCCGAAACCTGGAACGGAGAACTCGACGGGTGGGAGCAGGGCGTTGCGCCGGACGTTTGGGGTCCGGTCACGACCGATCACCGTGGCTGCACCAGGAACCGTTGCACGTTCTTTCAGGAGTGCCCATTCTTCCGCGCGCGGCGCTCCGTGCAGGACGCCGACGTGATCGTCGCGAACCACGACCTGCTGCTCGCCGACCTCGCGCTGGGCGGGGGAGCGATCCTTCCCGAACCGGAGGACGCCATCTTCGTCATCGACGAAGCGCACCATTTCCCGGAGCGCGCCCAACGGCACTTCACCGCCCGGGCGCGGCTGCGGAGCGCGACGCAGTGGTTGGAACAGGCGGGAACGGTGGCCGGCACCTGCGCGCAGCGTTTCGGCCGGCCGGGGGAACTCGTGCGCATCGCGACCGCGCTCGCGCCGGAGTTGGAAACCGCCTCCGCGCTGGTCGCCCAGGTGGAGGACTTGGCCCGCCAGCACGAGTTCACGCCGGTCGCGGACGATCGCGGCCATCACCGCTTCCAGCATGGCCGCGTGCCGGAGGAGCTCGCGGAGCCTTGTGGAGCGCTCTGCGGCTATCTGGAAACCGTGGCCGGCCGGCTCGATACGCTATACGGCTATCTGGAGGAAGCCTCCGTCGGCGAGCGGCCGTGGGAGCGCGCGCAGGAGGCCGAGGATTGGCTGGGGCCCGTGGGCCAACTCGGTGGACGCGCGGCGTCGGATGCGACCCTGTTCCGCGACTACGCCGGTGCCGGAAACGGGGAGGCGCCCCTGGCCGCCCGGTGGATCGCTCGACTCCGGTTCGAGGTGGGCGCGGACTTCGAGCTTGTATCCGCCCCGCTCGACCCGGGCGGTCTGCTCCACGAGGCCCTGTGGGAGCGCTGCCATGGCGCCCTGTGTACGTCCGCCACCTTGCGCGCGGCCGGGGACTTCGACCGCTTCCTGGAACAGGCGGGCCTCGCGGCGCACGCCGACCTCCGCTTCGTGCCGAGCCCGTTTGACTTTCCCCGGCTGGCCACGTTCCACGTTCCCGCGATGGCTTCCGACCCGCGGCAACCCGACGCCCACACCACCGAGGTGGGCCGCTTGCTCCCCGGCCTGCTGGAACTCGAACAGAGCGCGCTCGTGCTCTTTTCCTCGTGGCGTCAACTACGCGCGGTGCGGGACGCCCTGCCCCATGGGTTGGCGAAGCGCTGCCGGGTGCAGGGCGATGGGTCGAAGCAAGCGCTCCTCGACGCACATCGGGCCGCGGTCGACGAGGGCGAGCCGAGCTACGTGCTGGGCGTGGCGAGCTTTGCCGAGGGCATCGACCTGCCGAACGACTACTGCCGGCACGTGGTGATCGCGAAACTGCCCTTCGCCGTGCCCGAGGATCCGGTGGAGCAGGCGTTCGGCGAGTGGCTCGAGAGCCAGGGACGGAACCCGTTCTTCGAGGTGGCAGTGCCGGATGCGGCGATGCGACTCGTGCAGGCCTGCGGGCGGCTGATCCGCCACGAGGAGGACCGGGGACGGATCACGCTGCTCGACCGCCGCATCGCGACGGCGCGGTATGGCCGGGCGTTGCTCGACTCGCTGCCGCCGTATCGTCTGGACATTGCCCGGTAGGTTGCCGGGACGCTCCAACGCGGGTGGGTGGGGCGGTGCGGAGGTTTAGATCGAGAGCTCGGGCGGCCGCAATCCCAGCCGGCCCGCGGCCTGCGCCACGATGTAGCCGATGATCTCCGCCGCGTCCCCGGGCACCGACGCGCCGCCGGCTGCGTGCAGGGCGTTCAGTTCCCCCGCGAAGCGCCGCACCTGCTCGGCGTTGGCTTGGTCGAGGACCCGGGCGGTGACCCGCATGAGATTCGGCGAGACTTCATACCAGGCCCGCCCCTCCGCGCTCGCGGCCACGTCCTCGATCATCGCGAGCGCCACGGTCATGTCGGTGTCCACCATCAGCGAGTGCCAGGGCTCGTTGTCGAGGAACTCCGCGAGGTGCAACCGCGTCTCTGCATCGAGGGGCGTCACGCCGTCGATCGACACGTCGGCGGCCAGGTCCACCATGATGCAGAAATCCGCCATGTCTTGTTCCGCGAGGGTGCCGAGGGCCTCCTCCGCGCCCTCGTTGAGCCCGTTCCGGGCGAGGAACTCGATCTCCTCCCGCAGTTCCCGTGCTCGCGCCACGAAGGCGGCGTGGTGTGAAGCATCCTCCTCGTGGGTGGCGGCGAGCCGCTGATGGAGGCTGTCGCGCCACGTCCAGAAGCGCACGAGGTGGCGTGCGGGATCACCGGTGTCGGCCATCGCTGTTTCCCGGTTCGGGTGTCTCGATAGAGTATCAGGCCATCAACTGTTGCTCGCGCAGCGAGGCAATCTCGTCGCGCAGCGCGGCGGCTTCCTCGAACTCCAGGTTGCGGGCCCGCTCGAACATCTCCTCCTCGAGTTTCTTGAGGAGCTTGCCCAGGGCCGCGGCGTCCTCGGGCACGGTCTTCCGGCGCTTGCGCTCCGCCTTGCGGCCCCGGGTCTTGGGCATTCCCGGGGCCGCCCGGGCCCCCTCCATGATGTCCGGGATCTCCTTGACGATGCCCCGGGGGGTGATGTTGCGCTCGGCGTTGAAGTCGAGTTGCTTGCGGCGCCGGCGGTTGGTCTCGTCGATGGCCGCCTGCATGGAGCCGGTCATCGCGTCGGCGTAGAGGATCGCCCGGCCGTGCAGGTGGCGGGCCGCGCGGCCAATCGTCTGGATGAGGGAACGCTCCGCCCGCAGGAAGCCCTCCTTGTCCGCGTCGAGGATGGCGACCAGGGATACTTCGGGCATGTCGAGTCCCTCGCGCAGCAGGTTGATGCCGACGAGGACGTCGAACACGCCGAGGCGCAGGTCCCGCACGATCTCCATGCGCTCGACGGTGTCGATGTCGGAGTGCAGATAGCGGACGCGGACGCCGTGTTCGTCCAGGTAGTCGGTGAGGTCCTCGGCCATGCGCTTGGTCAACGTCGTCACCAGCACGCGCTCGCCCCGCCCGACGGTCACGCGGATCTCCTCGAAGAGATCGTCCACCTGGGTGGAGGCCGGACGGATGGTGACCTCGGGGTCGACCAGGCCGGTGGGACGCACCACCTGCTCGACCACCTGCCCGGCATACTGACCCTCATAGGGGCCGGGGGTCGCCGAGACGAAGACCATCTGCGGTGCCAACCCCTCCCACTCGTCGAACCGGAGGGGGCGGTTGTCGAGGGCGGATGGGAGCCGGAAGCCGTACTCGACCAGCGTTTCCTTGCGCGAACGGTCGCCCTTGTACATGCCGCCGAGCTGCGGGATCGTGACGTGGGACTCGTCGATCACGAGCAGGGCGTTCTTCGGCAGGTAGTCGAACAGGGTCGGCGGCGGCTCGCCCTCCTCCCGTCCGGAAAGGTAGCGGGAGTAGTTTTCGATGCCGCTGCAGTAGCCCACCTCCTTGATCATCTCCAGATCGAAGCGGGTCCGCTGTTCGAGGCGTTGCGCCTCGACGAGCTTGTCGCGCTCCTTGAGGTACTTCACGCGCTCCACGAGTTCCTCGCGGATGTCGTCGACCACGGCGAGGATGCGCTCCCGGGGCGTCACGTAGTGCGTCTTTGGGAACACGGTGTAGCGCGCCACGCGCTGTAGGACCTCGCCCGTGAGCGGGTCGAACAGCGAGAGGTTCTCGACCTCGTCGTCGAAGAGCTCGATGCGCAGCGCTTCCTTCTCCGATTCCGCCGGGAACACGTCGATGACGTCGCCGCGCACCCGGTACGCGCCGCGCTGGAAGGCGGTGTCGTTGCGGGTGTATTGCAGTTCGGCGAGGCGCATGAGGATGTAGCGTTGGTCCACCCGGTCGCCCCGGTCGAGGTGGAGGACCATGCGCAGGTACGACTGCGGGTCGCCGAGGCCGTAGATGGCCGAGACCGAGGCGACGATGATGGTGTCGCGGCGCTCGATCACGGCCTTGGTGGCGGACAGCCGCATCTGTTCGATGTGCTGGTTGATCGAGGCGTCCTTCTCGATGTACGTGTCGGAGGCTGGAACGTACGCCTCGGGCTGGTAGTAGTCGTAGTAGGAGACGAAGTATTCGACCGCGTTGTACGGGAAGAACTCGCGGAACTCCCCGTATAGCTGCGCGGCGAGGGTCTTGTTGTGCGCCAACACCAGCGTCGGACGCTGTACCGCCTCGATGACCTTGGCGACGGCGAAGGTCTTGCCGGAGCCGGTGACGCCGAGCAGCGTCTGGTGGGCGAGGCCGTCCTCCAGTCCGTCCACGAGCCCGGCGATGGCGGTGGGCTGATCGCCGGCCGGCGCGTAGTTCGCGACGACGCGAAACTCGGAAGGTGCCTGCATGGACCGGGGCCAGCGTTACGGGGCCGTCGATTACATCATGGCCTCGCGCATCGGGCGACCCAAAGCGTCGCGACCCGGGGTCGCGACCAGTGGCCGCGGCGCGTGCCCGCACGGGGCGGTTTCCGTTGCGAAAGGCCGGTGGTGGAGTATCGTTGACGCTGGCCATAGCGCACCGAGGAGGCCCCATGGCACGGGTAATGATGTTCCTGCGCGGCGTTTGGTCTGCCGCGGTCCTTGCCGCCGCCCCGGCCCCTGCCGCGTTCGCCGAAGACGGCGCGGGCGCGCAGGCCGCGGGGCTGTCCGGGATCGAGGAGGTCGTGGTCGTCGGCAGCCGGGCACGCGGCGAGAGCCGCGCCGACGAGTTGCCCGTGGCGGTGGACGTGTTCCAGGGCATGGACCTCCAACGCGCGGGCGAAATTGACCTCGGGGCCACCCTCACGAAGCTCGCGCCCTCGTTCAACTATTCCCGCCTGTCGATCGGCGATGGTGCCGCCCACAGCGCCGCGACCCTACGGGGACTGGCCCCGGACCAGACCTTGGTGCTCGTCAATGGCAAGCGGCGGCACAGCATGGCCTGGGTGCGCATCCTGGACGGCGTGATCGGCTACGGCACCGGCGGGACGGATCTGCGCAGCCTGCCTGGTGTGGCCTTGGCGCGGGTCGAGGTGCTGCGTGACGGCGCGGCGGCGCAGTACGGCTCGGACGCGATCGCCGGCGTGCTCAACCTCGTCCTGCGCGACGACGCGGAGGGTGGGGAAGTGACGCTCTACGGCGGCGAGGGCGGTGGCGACGGCGCGTCGCAGAGCGTGTCGTTCCACGGCGGCGTGCCGCTCGGCGCGGAGGGGTTCCTGCACGTGTCCGGTGAGTGGCACGAAGAGGACGCCCTGCGCCGCAATGGCGGCAACGGAGGACTCGATCCCAACTTCCAGGACGAGCTCATCACGAACAGCGCCCCCGCGGTGAAGGGGCGATCCCTCTTCTTCAATGCGGGCCTGCCGGTGGCCGACGTGGAACTCTACGCCTTCGGCGGCGTGTCGCGCCGGGAGGGCCGGTCAAGCGGCGCATATCGCTTCGCCCACGGATACTGGGAGGGTCTCGCCTCGGGCGACGCGACCTGGGATTTCGTGGTCCCGAACTTCGTCAACTTCCATGAGCGCAACACGCACCCCGTCTATCCGGACGGCTTCCTGCCCTACGAGGAGACGCGCATCGACGACGTGTCGTTCGCCGCCGGCATGCGCCGCCCCTTGGGGGACTGGGACCTGGATGCGAGCATCGCCTACGGCAAGAACGAATACGGCTTCGGCGTGTCGGGCTCGATCAACGCGTCCGTCGGCGCCCACTATCTGCACCGCAATCCGAGCGCGAGCGTGGCCGACGTCATCGCCAATGCGGGACCGCTGTCCGGGGACAGCGGCGGCATCGAATTCGATCAGCTCACGGCGAACCTGGACGTGCGGCGCACGTTCGACGGCGGTCCGCTCACCGCGCTGGCGGCCGGGGTGGAGCATCGGCACGAGGGGTATGCACAGATTGCCGGGGACGAGGCGTCCTGGTCGTGCGGCCTGCCCCACGCCGCCGACTACCGGGCGTTCGCGGTGGGCCCGGACGGCACGCCGCTCGACGGCACCGTGGCGGCATGTGGCTTCCAGGGCTATCCGGGATACAGCCCGCGCAACGCGCACCTTTCCGACGACAGCCGCAAGAGCCAGGCGGCCTATCTGGACCTCGAGACGCAACCGCTGCCGCCGCTGTCCGTCGCCTTCGCCTTGCGCGCGGAGAACTACAGCGACGCGGGCTCGCAGACGACGGGCAAGGTCGCCGCGCGCCTCGAGGTCGCCGATGGGCTCGCGCTGCGGGCCGCGGTGTCGACCGGCTTCCGCGCCCCGAGCCTGTCGCAGCGCCGTTTCAACTCGATCATCTTCGTCGGCAGCCAGGAAGGGCTGACCACCGTGTTCGCGGCGAACGAGGGACACCCGATTCCCCGCGCCTTCGGCGTCGACGCCCTGGAGCACGAGACCGCGGAGAACTGGAGCGCCGGACTCGTCTACGGCACCGCGGACAACTTCCGCATCACGCTCGACATCTACCAGACGGACATCGAGGAGCGGGTCGTGCGGTCCCGGGGCCTCGGCTGCGCGGGGGTTCCGGCGTGCGATGCGGAGCGCGCATCGACGGCGGCGTTCTTCTTCAACGGCGTGGACACGGAGACGCGCGGGGCGGACCTGACGGTGCGCTGGGGCCTCCCGGCGGCCGGCGGCTATCTCTGGTTGTCCGCCAACGCGAACGCCGGCAAGACCGAGATCGCGGGCGAGCGCCTGCCCGCCGGCGCCCCGGCGGGCCTCACGTTCGCCGACTACTTCGGCGGGTGGGCCGCGGACACCCTGGAGCGTGGCCAGCCGCGCCGGCAGGCCAACTTCACCGCGGATTGGGAACGGGGCGGGTTCGGCCTGCTCGTCCGGGCGAACCACTATGGCAAGACGACGCAGCATCCCCTCGACACGGGCATGGTCACGATCGACGGCGCGACGACGGTGGACGTGGAAGCGCGTGTCGGGCTGGGCGCCGTGCGTGGGGCGATCGGCGTCAACAACGTGGCGGACGAACTCCCGGAGGAACTTGAGAAGACGCACCTCTCGAACGTGCTCTGGGGCATCCGCCATCCGGTGGACACGCCCTTCGGCCTCGCCGGCCGGGTGGCCTACCTGCGGGTGGGCGTCGCGTTCGATTGGTGAGGCCGGACGCCGGGGACTTCAATACGCGTACTGGTCCACCCGTGCCTGTGCTTGGGAAACGGCCTTGCCGCGGCTGAGGTCCGGACGCATCCACTCGGTGACCGCGGCGTCCACGTAGTCCTGGGCGAAGGTGCCGTCGAGGAGGTCGTCCCGGGGTAGCCACTCGCCTTGGTAGGGCACCGGGAATCCGTGCCCGTGCATCTCGTAGGCATAGACGCGGGATAGCGCGTCGCCCTCCTCGTAGTCGCCGACATAGGTCGCCCAAGGCGTCTCGACCCGCACCTGCGCGCGCATCGCCGCGTGCACGGCGGCGATGTAGTTGCCATGGTCCCAGTCGGGAATCGCATGCTCGTGGAACGTGGGTCCACCGGGCAAGCCGAGCCCGGCATCGCCGTCCCGCACGACCAGGAACTCCGGGCCATCGGCCCCGGGCCGCTGGAGCAACATGCGCGTGACCGCGACCGGCTTGTCCGAGTGTACGGCGACGATCTTCCGCGCGTCCGGCGACAGGGCCGCATACGCCGCGTCGTTGAAGACGTAGTAGCCGGTGGCTGGCGGAAAGTGCCTGGCGGCGTACTTGTTGAAGAAGCCGGCCCGGGGGCGGCCGGACCGATTCGGGGCGGCGCGGTGCCAGCAGTGCATGTTCATGAGAAGCAGGTCGCCCCGGGCCAACTCCGGGTCGATGAAGGTGTCGTCGTCGGGGGTCGGCGGGGGCACCACGTGTAGCGCGCGGCCGCCCAAGTCGCGGACCCGTTCCGGCCGATGGGAGCCGGGCGAGACGAACAACTGGCCGGCGTCCTCGTCGTAGTCCGTGAAGGGCACGATGGCGAAGAGCCAGTGCATCGACGAGCCGACTGGGCGCCACCGCTTGTAGTCGTTGTGCTTCGGGATGGGCGGGCCGCCCGGGGTGCGGTCGTAGACCACGAAGGCCGTGAGGATGGGGTCGTCGCCCAGCAGGGTCGTCACCGGGTCGAGCACGCGTGGATGCTCGGCGATGGCCGCGAGGTCCGGATCCGCCATGCAGCTGCGGGCGAGCGTGTACCGTGCGGGTTCGGGATAGGTCTTGCCCGCCGGCCCGGACGTGTGCCATCCGTGCCGGGGGTAGGCCCGCTCGAAGGTCGCGATCTCGGCGTCGTCGAACTGCCGGCGCAGCACGAGGAAGCCATCGCGTTCGTACCGGGCGATCTGGGCGTCGCTCAGGGTGTTGCCGTCCATGCCGTAAAGGTTAGCGCACGTCCACGCTCGGGGACGACGGCGAATGACGCTGCGGTACCATTGCCGCCCGTTGCCCGCGCGGGGCGGGCGTTCTGGGAGAAGACATGACCTACACGCGATTGCGCGTTGAGAAGACCGGCGGCGTCGGCCACATCGAATTGTCCTGTCCAGAGGAGTTCAACCGGATGCCCCCGGCGTTCTGGGAGGAGTTCCCGGCGGCGGTGGCCGAGATGGATGCGGACGGCGAAGCGCGGGTGGTCATCCTGTCCTCCACCGGCAAGCACTTTTCGTCCGGGATGGACCTCAAGGTCTTTACCGAGGCCGCGCCTCCCGTGACCCGGGATCCCGGCCGCCTGGGGGAAGCCGGCGTCCGCAACATCGGCCGGTTTCAGGACGCCTTCAACGTCCTGCAGGACGTGCGCATTCCCGTGATCGCGGCGGTGCAGGGCGGTTGCATCGGCGGCGGCGTGGACATGGTCGCTGCCTGCGACATGCGCTACTGCACGGCCGATGCCTTCTTCTGCATCCAGGAGATCAACATCGGCCTCGCGGCGGACGTGGGCACCCTGCAGCGCCTGCCCCTCCTGATTCCGGACGGGCTGATGCGCGAACTCGCCTACACGGGGCGGCGGATGTATGCCGAGGAGGCGAAGGAGGTGGGACTCGTCAACGCGGTGTTCGAGACGCACGAGTCGATGCTCGACACGGTGCGCGGCATCGCCGGCCAGATTGCGGCGAAGTCGCCCCTCGCGGTGACGAGCACCAAGCACTTGTTGAACTATGGCAGGGATCATGGCGTGCGGGAGACGCTCGCCTACCAGCGGGTGTGGATGGGCGCGGTCAGCCACGGCGCCGAGATGGGCAAGTACTTCCAGGCGAAATCCCGGGGCCAGGAGCCCCAGTTCGAGAACCTCACCCCGCTGCGCAAGGGGCGGGAAAGCGCGGGGGAGGGCGGTTCTTGAAGTTCGGCGTCCTGCAGTTCTTCAGTTGGCAGAAGGGGCGCGTCGCGCTCCCGACGGTGTATGAACGGGCGCTGGACCGCGTCCGCATCATGGACCGGGCGGGCTACGACGCGGTGTGGCTGGCGGAGCACCATTTCTCCACCTACAGCGTGTGCCCGTCGGTGCACTTGATGGGGATGCACGTCGCGGGCATGACGGAGAACCTGCGCATCGGGACGGGCGTTTCGCTGGCGGCCCTCTACCATCCCACCCGGTTGGCGGAAGAAGTGGCCCTCCTGGACGTGTTGTCCGGCGGACGCGTGAACTGGGGCGCGGGCCGGGGTTTCGACGCCAAGGAATTCGAGGTCTTCGGCGTCCCGCGCGAGGAGTCGTATGCCCGCTTTCGCGAGAACGTGGACATCGTGCTGCGGGCGTGGCGGGACGAGCGTCTCGACTACGACGGCCGCTTCCACTGCCTGCGGGACGTGGAAGTCCTGCCCAAGCCCTTGCAGAAGCCGCACCCACCCGTATGGATCGCGTCCTCGTCGCCGGACGCGATCGACTGGTCGGCGCGGCACGGTCACGCCATCCTGATGGATCCCCATGCGCCGCACGGGGAGCTTGGCGAGAAGTACCGCGCCTACCGGCAGGGCCTGGAGGAACATGGCCACGGGCATGATCGGGACACGCCTATGGCCCGGCTGATCGCCATTGGGCGGACGGACGCGGAGGCGGAGGACATCGCCCGCTCCGGGGCGCGTTGGACGGTCGGTTCCTACGCCAACCCGAAGGCCAACCCGAAGACGGACCCGCCCCGCCGCGCGCGGGACGTCACCCGCGCCCGGGATCCGGTACAGCGGTACGTGGACGAGATCATCGTGCACGGATCCGCTCCACGGGTCGTGGACGAACTGCGGCGGCTTGAGGAGGAACTGCCCCTTGCGTACCTGCTCGCGGCACCGCTCAGCCACGAGTCCTTCCTGCGCCTCACCGACGAGGTGATCCCGGCGCTTTCCTGAGCGCTCTCATGGGGACGTGCCCGAGAACGTGACTTCGCCACCCGCTACCGCGCGTGCTCCGAGTCGGGCGGGGCATGCGATAGCCGACGCCGCGCTCGTTCTCGATGTAGCCGGGCCGGACAGGATCGTCGCCCAGCTTGCGGCGCAGCTTCTTGACGAACGTACGCACGAGGCCCTGTCCCGCGTGCTCCCTTCCACGCCAGACGTTGCGCTGTAGCGTTTCGTAGGTGGTGACTCGCCCGGCGTTCGTGGACAGGGCGCAGAGCAACTCGTATTCGGTCGCGGTCAGGACGACGGGCTGACCGGCGACGGTTACCCGTCGCTCGTCATAGTCGATGGTGAGATCGCCGAGCCGGAATGGCTCCACGTCGAGTTGCCGGCGCAATGCGGCCTGGATGCGGGCGATGAGCTCGGTGGGCGAGAACGGCTTGACGATGTAGTCCGCCGCGCCGGCTTCAAGGGCCCTGGCGATGGTCTCGTCGCGGCCGTAGGCGGAAAGGAAGATGACGGGCACGTCGGCCAGGTCTGGCTCTTGCGCCATGAGTTCGATGCCGTCCGTGTCGGGGAACAGCAGATCGAGTAGTACGAGTTCCGGGGATTCGGCTTGGATCAAGGTCCCCACCTCGGTGGGGTCGGTGGTGACGACGGGAGTGTAGCCGTTGGTCGTCAGGGTGTCGCGAACGAGGCGCAGTGCCCGTGGGTCGTCATCCACGGCGAGGATGCGGGTCTTGCGGCTGGATCTTGGGGCCGCGCCGGCCGCGGCGGTGCCGGCGCCAACGGTCCAGGCGGCGTTCTCGAAGGCCGTGGGCAGGGAGAAGCTGATCCGCGTACCTTGCCCGGTGCCGGCGCTCTCGGCGCTAATGCGCCCTCCGTGCGCCTCGACGAGTCCCTTGCAGATCGCGAGGCCCAGGCCGCTGCCGAACTGGCGGGCACCGCCGGAGACGTGCTGTTGGAACAGGTGGGGCAGTTGCTCCGGCGCCACGCCGACGCCGTCGTCGGCCACCGAGATCGTGACGTGTGCCCCAGCGCACGCGACGTCGATGCGAATCGGCGACGACGCGGGTGCGTGACGGGCGGCGTTCGCGAGGAGGTTGTTGATGACTTGCACGGTGCGCTGGCGATCGGCCATGACCAGGGGCACGTTCCCGGGAAGGTCGATGTTCAGGGCGTGGCGCCCGCCCCCGGCGATGAACGTCTTGCGTGCCCGTTCCAGGAGTGGGCCGACCTCGGTCGGCTCGGGCGCGACCGTCAGCGTGCCGGTTTCGATGCGGCCGGTGTCGAGCAGGTCGGCGAGCAACGCGCGCATGTGATCGGCCTGCTCCTCCACGATGCGGAAGAACTCGCGGGTCTCCACCGGGTCGAGGTCTGTGGGAGCGCCGAGCACCGTGGCCGCCGACCCCTTGATCGCCGAAAGGGGCGCCCGGAGTTCGTGGCTAACCAAGCCAAGAAACTCGGCCCGTTGGCGTTCCCTCTCCTGAATCGGCGCCAGATCCTGCATCGTGACGACCACGGACGCCACCGAGCCGTCCTCGGCGTGGATGGGCGTGGCGTTCAGGAGGGTTGTAACGCTTCTGCCATCGGGTAGCGAGAGGACGATCTCCTCGGCGCCCACGGTCTCTGCGGAACTGAGCGGGATCGCCAACGGGAGACGGTCCAGGGCCATTTCTTGTCCGTCCGCCCGGCGTGCCGTTATGTCCTCGAGTAGCGCCTCCGGCGACCGCCCGGGAGTGCGTAGATCGGCGATGATGCGGGTACCCTCGCGATTGAACGACAGCGGCCGGCCACTACGGGCGTCGAACACGGCCACGCCCACGGGCGTGGTTTCGATCAGGGCCTCGAGATCGGCGCGGGCGCGGCGCTCGGCGCGGTGCGCCCGCGCGTTGGCCACGGCGGCGGCGGCTTGGGCGGCGAGCGGTGCCAACACCTCCTCGTCCTCGTCCGTGAACGGCCGCTCGGCTTCCTTTCCGGCGAGGAACAAGCTGCCGACGAGGGTGTCGCGATGCCGCATCGGCACGGGCTTCAGGGTGCGCGGGCGCATGAGCCCATCATCGAGGCCGAGGGAGCGCACGTAGGCTTGGAGGTCGTCGAGGCGCAGCGGCTCGGGTTGGCCGTCGAGGCGTTCCGATAGCACGGCACCCGCCTCTCGGGGAGCGAATTGACGTTCCTCTTCCTCCGTGAGCCCGGAAGTCACGACATCGACCGCGCGTCCATCTTCGTCGATCACGACGATCACGGCGTAGCGGGCGCGGACGAGGGCGCGGGCGCCTTCAACGACCTCCCGGAGGACGGTCGTGACGTCGAGATCCGCCCCGATCCGGAGCATGGCCGTGGTCAACGCCGCCATGCGCTCCCGCAGCGCGGCGTTTTCTTGTTCAAGCTGTTCGAGATCGTGCACGGGTTGCTTCCTAAACTCACGCCGGGGTTGCCGGTCTACGGGAGCGGTTGATCCTCGCCGAACCCTCCCGGGGGCCATGGTGACCGAAGTGGTCCCCGCAGGCCCGAATAGAGCATGAATATAACATGTATTAATGAATATTTCCTTCACGAGCAGTTCACGAATGGATCGACGGCACCCACGTTGGACTATTGCGAAACCGCGTTCTTTTGTGGACCATGGCTTCACGTCCCACCCATGAGGTTGAAATCGTGGAGACTCGTTCGTTAACTGGTGTCGGTATCAACCCCCTGCCCACCCCCCGCCGGCCTGCGTCGCTGCATGTTGCCCTGCCACTGCTCGCCGTACTCTGGCTCGGCGGCGGGACGCTCTCTCCCGCTGCCGCGGAGTCCGCCGAACAGGCCACCGAGGCGATCGAAGAGGTCGTGGTCGTCGGCTCCCGACGCCGCGACCGTTCCGCGGCCGACTCGCCGGTGCCGGTGGACGTCATCGAGGGCGACGACTTCCTGGCACACGGTGGCAGCGACATGGACGACCTGCTCGCGGCCACCATCCCGTCCTACAACGTCGCCCAGGAGCCGATCAGCGATGCGGCCACGTTCATTCGCCCGGCGACCCTGCGCTCGCTGCCTCCCGACTCGACCCTCGTGCTGCTGAACGGCAAGCGAAGACACCGCGCGGCGGTCATCGCGCTCCTCGGCGCGGGCATCTCGGGCGGCTCGCAGGGCCCGGACCTCTCGGTCATCCCGGCCATCGCCCTCGACCGCCTCGAGGTGCTGCGCGACGGCGCGTCGGCACAGTACGGCTCCGACGCGATCGCGGGGATCATGAACTTCATCCTGAAGGAGGACTCAAGCGGCGCCCGGGTCGATGCGAAGTGGGGTCAGTTCTTCGAGGGAGATGGCGACGCGCTGACGCTGTCCGCGAACGTCGGACTGCCGCTCACCGACGCCGGGTTCGCCAACCTGAGCTTCGAGTGGAAGGAGTCCGACCCGACCAGCCGTAGCCGGCAGCGCGGCGACGCCCAGGGGCTCATCGACGCGGGCAACACCCACGTGCGCCGGCCCGCCGCCCAGATCTGGGGCGCGCCGGAAATCTCGGACGACTACAAGGTGTTCGGCAACTTCGGCCTCGACCTCGGCAACGGCAGCGAGGCGTATGCCTTCGGCAATTTTGCGGAGCGGCAGGTGGAGGGCGGCTTCTACTACCGCAACCCGCACACCCGTGGAGGCGTGTTCAAGGGTCCCGAGATCGACGGCATGGACACGGTCAAGGTGGCGGACTTCTCCGGCGCGACCGCAGCCCTCGTCAACGGCGGCATGGGCTTGGCGGACGCCGTCAAGGCGGTGGCGGCGGGAGGCGGATGCCCCATCGTGTTCATTCGGGACAACCAACCCGACGCCGGAGCACTGGCCAACATCGCCGGACGCCCGGACTGCTACTCGCTCATCGAGAAATTCCCCGGGGGCTTCACGCCGCAGTTCGGCGGCTACGTGGACGACGTGGCATTGACCGCGGGCCTGCGCGGCAACATCGGCGATGGCTGGTACTACGACGTGAGCGCCTCCGCCGGGCGCAGCAACGCCGAGTTCTACATCTACAACACCATCAACCCGCAGCTTCTCACGATGCGCAACGACATCCCCGTCTACTACGACGCGGGGGCCTACACGGAGACGGACCGCGTCTTCAACTTCGACCTGTCGAAGCCGTTCGACGTGGGCTGGTGGGGACCGCTGAACGTCGCCTTTGGCCTCGAGTATCGCGACGAGACCTTCCGTATCCACAACGGGGAACCGAATTCGTTCTTCATCGACCTGAACCTGGCCGCCCAGGGCTTTGGCGTCGGCTCCAACGGCTTTCCGGGCTTCCAGCCGGGAGATGCCGGCGAGAACACGGTGCGCGCGAAGGCGGCGTACCTCGACCTGGAGTCCGACGTGTCGGAGCACTGGCTGCTCGGCGCGGCGTTGCGTTACGAGGACTACTCCGAGTTCGGCGACACCCTCGACGGCAAGTTGGCGGCCCGGGTGCAGCTTTCCGACAACGTCGCCCTGCGCGGCGCGGCGAGTACGGGATTCCGGGTGCCCACGGCGGGACAGGCGAACCTGCGCAACGTGACCACCGAGTTCAACCAGGGCCGCTTGGCGGACATCGCGACCCTGCCGCCGACGAACCCCATCGCGCAGCAGAAGGGGGCCCAGCCGCTGACCCCCGAAGAATCGGTGAACCTGACCTTCGGGTTGGTGTTCAACGTTGGGGCCCTCGACGTCACCATCGACTACTACAACATCGAGATCGAAGACCGCATTTCCTTCACGAGCCGGTTCAACCTGACGCCGGACGACGTGGCGGCGCTGCTGGCCGCGGGGGTGACAGACGCCACCAGCTTCACGTCGGTGCGGTTCTTCTCGAACCAGCAGACGGTCGAGGCGTCCGGCGTGGACGTGGTCGCCACGCTGCCCTTCGATCTCGGCGGCGGCGTCTCGACCCTGACGCTTGCGGCGAACTGGTCGGACGTCGAGTTGACGGAGTTCAGCCCGGACTTCACCAGCACCAACCGTCGGCTACAGATCGAGCGAGGACGGCCGGATTCCCGCTTCAGCCTTACCTGGAGCCACATGCAGGGCCGGTGGCGCTTCATGGCCCGGGCGCGCTACTACGGCGAGTACTACGACGCTCCGACGGGCGACGGTTCGGTGGCGTTCTACCCGGAACCGGACTTGTTGGTCGATGCGGAGGTCGCGGTGGAGGCCACGGACGCGCTCTCGGTGCTGGTCGGCCTCTCGAACGCGTTCGACACCTACCCGGACACGAATCCGAATGGCGAGGTCGCCGGGCTCATCTACCCGGAACAGTCGCCCTACGGTTTCAACGGCGGATTCACCTACCTCCGGCTGAGCTACTCGCCGTGGTAGCTCGACCGCGAAGGTAGGCGACGGGCGCCTTCGCCTCCAACCGGCAAACCGGGTTGGAGGCGCGGGTGTCCGTCGGATGCCTTGTGCCTTTTCCGCGGCGTGTGGCGGGTTACACTCACTCCGCCCCACGGTTACGGAACGTCCATGTCGATTGCCAACCCCCTCGCGCTGCGCGGCGCGCCCGGCTCGCCCTATACGCGCAAGATGGTCGCGGTGCTGCGGTACCGGCGCATCCCCTATCGGCTGCTGATCGGAGACGACGCCGGGAGCGGCGACGCGCTGCCCGAGCCCAAGGTCTCGCTGCTCCCGACGTTCTTCTTCCCCGGCGCGGACGGCGAACTCGAAGCGGTGGTCGACTCGACCCCGATCATCCGGCGCCTCGAGGAGGAAGCCCTCGAACGCTCCGTGGTCCCGTCCGACCCGGCGCTCGCGTTCCTGAACTACCTCCTGGAGGACTATGCGGACGAGTGGCTCACCAAGGCCATGTTCCACTACCGCTGGTACTACGATGCGGACATCGCGCTCGCCGGCGAGATCCTGCCCCGCTGGCGGAACATCGCCGGCACGGACGCCGAGATCGCGCCGATGTCGCAGTTCGTGCGCGATCGCCAGATCAGCCGGCTGTATGTCGTCGGGAGCAACGACACCACGGCGCCGGTCATCGAGGGCAGCTATCGCCGCTTCCTCGCGTGCCTGGACGGGCAAATCCAGGAGGGTCCCTACCTGTTTGGCCGGCGCCCGGCTTCCGCGGACTTCGGCCTCTACGGGCAGTTGACGCAGCTCGTGGCCTTCGACCCGACACCCGCCCGCCTTGCCGAAAGCGAGGCACCCCGCGTCGTCGCTTGGGTGCAATTGGTGGACGACCTCTCGGGCCTCGAACCGCACGAAGAGGACTGGCACTCGCGAGAGGAGCTACCGGACACGCTGCGCGCACTCCTGGAGGAGGTCGGACGGACCTACGTGCCGGTGATGCTCGCCAACGCCCGTGCGTTCGAGGACGGGGCCGAGACGGTCGAGGCGGAGGTGGAGGGGCTGCCCTGGGTGCAGCAGCCCTTCCCCTATCAGGCGAAGTGCCTCCAGTGGGTGCGTCAGGAGTATGCGCGGCTGGACGGGTCCGATCGTGCGGCGGTGGATGCCATGCTCCACGGGACGGGCTGCGAAGCGCTGTTTCGGTAGCTGGCTTCGAGTACACTGACGCATCGCCGCATCGGCACGCTGGGGGTCGGATTTGGAAGCGTCGACAGCGCAGGGCCGAGGTGGTCGTGCTCGTTCTAGGGAAATGTCACGGACGGCCAGACGGGCGACGATGATCCTCGCGGATCTGCTGGCGCTGCCTTCTCTCCTCTGGTTGTCCCTGTGGGTCGCCGGCGCGGACGCGGAGGGCCTGGCGCTGGGCCTCGCCGCGGTCGCCGGGATGGTGGCGCTCCTCACGTTCGGCTGGCTCGGGCTGTATCGCGCGATCGTGCGCGTGATGGATTTTGGCTTGGTCATGGCGGCGGTCCGAACGCTGCTCCCCTGCGTGGTGTGCGTCAGCGCGGTGCTCGCCTTCTCCATCGACGTGGTGGTGGCGATCCGGGTCGGGGTCGTGTTCTTCGCGCTGGGTCTCGTGTACGTCACGGGTAGCCGCTTCGCCGCGGGGATTTTGGCCGGCGTCTCGCGCCCGCGCGGCCAGCGCGTGGTCGTCTACGGCGAAGCCTACGAGGCCGCCCGGCTGGCCGCGCTGATCCGCGGCCACGGCAGCATCGCTCCCGTGGCGTTGGTCGACGACAGGTCCGATCTGGTCGGCCATTCGGTCGACGGCTTCGCGGTGTATCGCTCGTCCGAGTTGCCGCGGTTGATCGACACGCTCGGCGTCTCGCGCGTGCTCCTCACCATCTCGCCTGGCCGCGAGCGGCGGCGCGTCATGGAACGCCTGGCGGGGTTGCCGGTGCGCGTGCAGACGATTCCGGACGTCTCCAAGTTGATCACGGGCCAGGTCGGGCTGACCGAGTTGAGCGACGTGGACGTGGTCGACTTGCTGGATCGCGATCCGGTGCCGCCGATACAGGACTTGCAGGAGACCTGCATACGCGACAAGAACGTGCTGGTCACGGGGGCCGGGGGCTCGATCGGGGCCGCCCTGTGCCGCCAGATTCTCACGCAGAAGCCGCGGCGGCTGATCTTGCTCGACCTCTCCGAGGCCGCCCTCTACAACATCGACAAGGAGATGCGGGCGGTGGTGGCCCGGGAAGGGCTGCCGGAGAGCCTCGTGGTGCCCCTGATCGGCTCCGTCCTCAATCGGGCCCGGCTGCGGGACGTGCTCCGGTCCTATCGCGTGGACACCGTGTATCACGCCGCCGCGTACAAGCACGTGCCGCTGGTCGAGTACAACATGATCGAGGGCGTCCAGAACAACGTGTTCGGCACGCTCTACACCGCCGAGGAGTGCCTGCGCAGCGGGGTCGAGAACATGGTCCTCGTCTCGACCGACAAGGCCGTGAATCCGAGCAGCGTCATGGGCGCCACCAAGCGTCTGGCGGAGCTCGTGCTGCAGGGGCTGCAGCGGGACGGCGGGACGAAGCTGTCCGTCGTGCGCTTCGGCAACGTGCTTGGGGCCTCGGGCTCGATCGTGCCGCTGTTCCTCGAACAGATCCGGGCGGGCGGCCCGGTGACCATCACCCATCAAGAGGTCACGCGTTACTTCATGACCATCGACGAAGCGGTCTCCCTGGTGATCCAGGCGGGATCGCTGGCCCACGGGGGCGACGTGTTCGCCCTCGACATGGGCAAGCCGGTGCGGGTGAAGGATCTGGCCGAGAGGATCGTGGCGCTCATGGGCCTGACCGTTCGGGACGACGACAATCCGGGCGGCGACATCGAGATCAGCTACATCGGCCTGCGACCGGCGGAGAAGCTCTACGAGGAACTCGCGATCGGCAGGAACGTGACCGGCACCCGGCATCCCATGATCCTGCGCGCCCAGGAGGAGTTCCTCCCCTGGCCGGAGCTGAACGGCATCCTGGAGCGGCTCCAACGGGCGGGGGCGGACCTTGACTGCGAGCGCACGCGGGAACTGCTGGAGGCGGTCGTCGATTACGAACCGATCGAGGACGTCGAGGATCTTGTGTGGCAGGAGGCGCGACGCGCCCAGGCGTCCTCGCGGGGCGGCTCAAACGTCACCGAGTTGTCCCGCGGGGCCGAGTTGCGCCAGGGCGAGTGAGTACGAAAGCGCGGGTTACGCCACCGTGAACGTCCCGTGCAGCGCGTGGCGCTGCAATGGGGCCAGGGTGTCCTTGCCCACGACCAGTACGCGCGTCCCGAGCTCCGGCCGCCAGACATGGGCGTCCAGATAGCTCACCGGCCCGGCGGCGAGCCGCTCCGGCGCGACCACGAACGGGGGCATGAGCAGCACGAGATGCCGCGCGGTGACGACGAAGTCGTGCACCATGCCGAGCGGTTCACACGGCAGATGGCCGAAGGCCGAGGGTCGTCCCGCCGGATCGATGCGGTAGAAGAGGAGCATCGACCGCCGACCCGCCACGACGCCGATGTTCCACACGGTGCCGTCCGCATCGAGTTTCGGGTGGGCGGAGAAGGGCAGGCCGGCGAGATCCTCGCGCCAGCGGACCGGGGGACCGGCTTCGAGTGTCTCCGCATCCACCGGGATCGCCGAGCCGCCCTCCCACAGCGCGAAGAGCCGTCCCCCGTGGGCGAGCACGGACGTGTTGGCGACGTTCATGTCGTCGGGGCCCGAGACCGGTCGCGGATCGGGCGGCACCGTGCCGAAGCTCGGGAGTATCCGGCGTCCGGCTTGTGTTTCGAGGCGGCGCTTGCGCGTCTCAAGGAGCCGTGCGCGGTGGGTGACGCGGGCACCATCGAACACGAACGCCTGGATCATGCCGTCGCCGTCGAACCAATGGCCGTAGCGGTGGCCGAAGCGCTCGTGCTCGGCCGGACCGTTGCGCCACAGCACGCCGGTAAGCTCCCGGGGCAGCGTCCCGAATACGGTCGTCAGGGGCGCCGCCAGTACCGGTGCCGGCGGGTTCGCGAAGGCGAGCAGCCGCGGCTCCGCGGCCACTGCGGCCGCGAAGTCCTCGCGACGCCCGGACCGCGCGACGGTCGGGAGCAGTAGGGGGGCGGACCCCAGGGCGCGCAACACGTCGCGCCGAGAGGGGCGAAGGGTCGTCATTGCGGGGACTCCGGCGACCCGATGGCGACCACGATGCGGGTCGTCTCCGCGTCGCCGACGGCCACCGCGGCGTTGGCGAAGCTAGGTGGTCCCATGAAACCCCGAGCGCCGTTGGAGAAGCCGTAACCCTCCGTCGGCATGCCCACGAAGTTGGCGTTCAACTCGCCGTCGCCGTTCGCGTCGTGGAACGCGGCCACCGCATACTCGCCCGGGGCGAGCCCGTCGAAGTGGAACGTCATGGTGCCCTTCGTGGCGGGCCGCGCCGCGTTCGCGACGACGCCGGCAGCGCTCGGAAACGCGGCGTCCGGATGCGCTTGATGGACCGCGACGATCACGGGCTTGGTCCTAATGCTTGGAGAAATGCGGGCGGCACGGGAGGCTGTTCGGCCCGACGCCTCCCGTGCCGGCGACGCCGCGCGTTTCCTCGACCGCTTGCCCGCGAAAGTCGGCCGGGACGTCGTCTGCCTCAGCATGGCCGACCATTACGTCGAAGTCTTCACCACCCTCGGATCGACGCTGATCCTGATGCGTTTCTCGGCGCGGTGGCGGAACTTGAGGGCGCGGACGGCCTGCGCGTACACCGCTCCCACTGGGTCTCCCGCCGGCACGTCAGCGGTGCCCATCGGCGTGGCGGCCGGACGTTCCTGAAACTGACGGGAGGACGCGAGATTCCGGTCAGCCGGGGGTATCTGGCGGAGGTGCGTGCGGCGGGGCTCGTCTGAACGGGGAGTGGTAGGCGCGATTGGATTCGAACCAACGACCCCCACCATGTCAAGGTGGTGCTCTAACCGGGCTGAGCTACGCGCCTGAAGGCGGCGTAACGTACCACCGCGACGGCGCGGGGTTCAACCGGTCCGCGTCCGGGCGCGGGCGCGGTTCGGTGCGTCTCGAACACGGGTTCCAAGGTTGTTCTCCGGCGCGTTGCGGCAGTAGAATCGCGGCCCCGATGGTCAGGTGCCGTCCCTGAGGGGTTGGCGCGGACCCGTGTAACTGCATGGAGTGTTGCCTATCAAGAGATCAGCAGGGAAAGCTCAGCCGCCGCGCGCCGTACTGAACGAGGACATTCGCGCCAGGGAGGTGCGCCTCGTGGGTGCGGACGGCGGGCAGGTGGGTATCGTCCCCCGGGAAGACGCCCTGGGGGAGGCGAGAAGGGAAGGGTTGGACTTGGTGCTCGTTGCGCCGGATGCGAATCCGCCGGTCGTCAAGGTGATGGACTATGGCAAGCATCTGTTCGACTTGAAGAAGGCGAAGACGGCGCAGAGGAAGAAGCAGAAGCAGATCCAGGTCAAGGAGATGAAGTTCCGCCCCGGCACGGAGGAGGGGGACTACCAGGTGAAGCTGCGCAATCTCGTGCGCTTCCTGGAGGACGGAGACAAGGCGAAGGTGAGCCTGCGTTTCCGCGGGCGCGAGATGGTCCACCCCGAGCTTGGGACGAAGCTGCTGAAGCGGATCGAGATGGACCTCGAGCCGTATGCCTCCATCGAGACGGCCCCGAAGTTTGAGGGTCGCCAGATGACGATGGTGCTGTCGCCCCGGAGCAGGCGAAAGAACTAGGCGCATTCGCGAGGTGGAGCCTAATGGCGTCCCCTCGACGAAGCTGGACGCATTCCGGGAACGATCCGGCGGGTCGATGGACGCCGAACTGCCACGCGAGGGATCGCCAAGTAGGGTTAGGGAAGATCTGATTAAGACCTTCCCTAGCGCGGCACAGGGATGTGCCGCCAAATTCGATGGCGTAAGCCATTGAATTTGCGGAGCAAGCCGAAACCGCGCTTTTGGCTTGCGACCTGAACAGGCCCATGGACGGGCTTGTTCAGACGTTCCTTAGTGCAGAGGGCCGGCGGCAGCGCCGGCAGACAGAGGAGCAAACTCGGATGCCGAAGCTCAAGACACATCGCGGCGCGGCGAAGCGGTTCCGCCGCACGGCCGCCGGCTTCAAGCACAAGAAGGCCTACAAGAACCACATCCTGACGAAGAAGGCGCCGAAGCGGAAGCGTCAGTTGCGTGGCCTCGCCCCGGTGTCCGACGGGGATTTGGCCGGCGTGAAGCGCATGCTGCCGGGCAAGGCCCGCTAGGCACGTCGGGGCAAGCGGGAGCGAGTCGTGACGAGAGTGAAGCGGGGCACCGTCGCCAGGGCGCGGCGCAAGAAGGTCCTCAAGGCGGCCAAGGGCTACCAAGGCCAGCGCAGCCGCAGTTTCCGGGTGGCGAAACAGGCGGTCATCAAGGCCGGCCAGTACGCCTACCGCGACCGGCGGCAGCGCAAGCGTCATTTTCGGGCGCTGTGGATCGTACGCATCAACGCGGCGGCCCGGGAGCACGGGCTGTCCTATAGCAGGCTGATCGCGGGTCTCAAGAAGGCCGACATCGAAATGGACCGCAAGGTGCTGGCGGACCTTGCACTGCACGAGCAGGACGCGTTCGCGGCACTGGCGAGCAAGGCTAGGGAAGCGCTGGCCGCCTAGGGCAGCGCTCGCCATAGTTTCCCTGGCGCGGCACGGGGATGTCCGCGGGTAGGAGCGACGATTGGACGTCGAGGACATCAAGACGCAGGCCCTGGCGGAGGTGGCGTCCGCGGGCGACGCCCAAGCCCTCGACGATGTTCGTGTCCGGCTCCTCGGACGCAAGGGCGTGCTCACCGGGCTGCTGAAGACCCTGGGCCAACTTGCGCCGGCGGAGCGGCCGGCCGCGGGGGCGCGCGTCAATGCGGCGAAGCGGGTGGTTTCGGAGGCCATCGAAGCCCGGGCGGCGTCAATCTCCCGCGAGCAGCTTGCGCGCGCCCTGGATGCCGATGCGCTCGACGTGACGCTGCCGGGCCGCCGGCAGGGCGCGGGCAGCCTGCATCCAGTCACCCAAACCCTGCGGCGCATCGAGGAGATCTTCGTCGGGGCCGGCTACGAGGTCGTCACGGGCCCCGAGATCGAGGACGACTACCACAACTTCGAGGCGCTCAACCTGCCCGCGAACCATCCGGCGCGGGCGATGTGGGACACGTTCTACCTCGAGGATGGACACGTGTTGCGCACCCACACGTCCCCCGTGCAGGTGCGCGTGATGGAGCGGATGTCCCCCCCGCTTCGCATCATCTGCCCCGGCCGGGTCTACCGGCGCGATTCGGACCTCACCCACACGCCGATGTTCCACCAGGTCGAGGGCTTGGTCGTCGATGAGGGCATCGGCTTCCGCGACCTCAAGGGCGCGGTCGTGGGCTTCGTGCACCGGTTCTATGACCGCGAGATGGAGGTGCGCTTCCGGCCGTCGTACTTCCCCTTCACCGAACCGTCCGCGGAGGTGGACGCGCAGTGCGTCCACTGCGAGGGCGCGGGCTGCCGCGTCTGCGGAAACACCGGCTGGCTGGAGGTCATGGGGTGCGGCATGGTGCATCCGAACGTCCTGTCGATGTCGGGGGTCGATGCGGAGCGCTACACGGGCTTCGCCTTCGGCTTCGGCGCGGACCGGCTGGCGATGCTCTACTACGGCATCGACGACCTGCGTTTGCTGTTCGACAACGACCAGCGTTTCCTGCGGCAGTTCGCTTGAGGCCCACGTGAAGTTCAGCGAGCGCTGGTTGCGTGAGTGGGTCGATCCGGAGGTGGACTCGGACACGCTCCATGCACAGTTGACGAACGCCGGTCTGGAGGTCGATGCCGTCGCCTCCGCGCACCCCGGCTTCGATGGCGTCGTGGTTGGCCGGATCCTCGACCGGCGTCCCCACCCAACGGCGGACCGTCTGTCCGTCTGCGCGGTCGATGATGGCCACGGGACGACCGAGGTCGTGTGCGGGGCGCCGAATGCCCGGCCTGGTCTCCACGCGCCCCTCGCGCGGGTGGGGGCGACGCTACCGGAGATGGCGGTGGAACTGCGGGAAGTTCGCGGCGTGGCTTCCCGAGGGATGCTCTGTTCGGCTGCGGAAGTGGGGTTGGGCGATGACGCGAGCGGGCTTCTCGAGCTGCCCGAGTCGAGCGTGCCGGGCGACGACTTGCGCGCCGCGCTCGCCCTCGACGACTCGTGCATCGAACTCGACCTGACGCCCAATCGTGGCGACTGCCTGTCCCTCCGGGGGATCGCGCGGGAGGTGGGCGTCTTGAACGACGCCACGGTGCGCGCTCCGGAGTGCCCGCCCGTGGCCGCCACCATCGGCGACACGTTCCCCGTCGAGATCGCCGCCGGCGAAGGCTGTCCCCGTTACCTCAGCCGCGTCATTCGCGACGTGGACGTGCGCCGCCCCGTGCCGCTGTGGCTCCGCGAGCGCTTGCGGCGTTCCGGATTGCGGTCCATCGATCCCATCGTCGACGTGACTAACTACGTGTTGCTCGAACTCGGACAACCCATGCACGCGTTCGATCTCGACGCGCTGCGCGACGGCATCGTGGTGCGCTGGGCGCGCAAGGGCGAAATGCTGGCGATGCTCGATGGTCGCGAAGTGGCCCTGGACGAGGCGACCCTGCTCATCACGGACGCCCGGGGTCCCGTGGGCATGGCCGGGGTGATGGGCGGCGCCAATTCGGCGGTGGGCGCGGAGACGCGCAACATCTTCATGGAGTGTGCCTACTTCTCGCCCGACGCCATCGCGGGGACCGGCCGCCGCCACGGTTTGCAGACGGACGCGTCGCAGCGTTACGAGCGCGGGGTCGACTACACGCTTCAGGAAGCCGCGATGGAGCGCGCCATCGCATTGCTCGTGGAAATCGCGGGCGGCACACCCGGGCCGGTCGTGGTGACGGAGCGCTGGGCGCACCTGCCGGAAGCCCCCACGGTGCGTTTGCGCCGCCGGCGTCTGGATCGGCTGGTCGGCGAGGTGATCCCGGACGGCGACGTCACCCGCATCTTCGAGCGCCTGGAGTTCGCGCCGGAGCACGCGGAGGGCGAGGACGGCCCGGAATGGCGGGTGACGGTGCCGCCCCACCGCTTCGATATCTTGATCGAGGAGGACTTGGTCGAGGAGGTGTGCCGGGTGTATGGCTACAACCGCATCGGACGCAACGATCCCGCGGCGGCGCTACCGCTGCGGCGCAGCTCCCGGGACGTGGTGCCCTCCGCGCGGCTCGCCGATGCGCTGGTCGCGGCCGGCTACCGGGAAGCCATCACGTACAGCTTCGTGGAGCCGGGCCTCGTGGATCTACTCGCGCCGGAGGCGGAACCCGTACGCGTTGCGAACCCGATGTCCGTGGAGCAGTCCGTCATGCGCACGAGCCTGCTGCCGGGTCTCGTGGGCGCCTTGCGAACGAACCTCACCCGCCAGCAGAACCGGGTTCGGCTATTCGAGTTGGGTCAGTGCTTCCCCCGGGGGGCGGGGACTGCGCCGGAGGCGTCCATGGTACTGCGGGTGGGTGGCGTGGCCTGTGGCCCACGGGTTCCCGAGTCCTGGGCCGCCGACGGGGACGAGACCGACTTCCACGACGTGAAGGGCGACATCGAGCGGCTACTCGAGGTGGGGGGGCGGCCCCGCCGGATCGAGCGTTCGGCACACCGGGCGCTGCACCCGGGACAGTCCGCCGCCGTGTTCCTCGAGGAACGGGAGGTCGGGGTTTTTGGGCGTCTGCATCCGGAAGTGGAGGCCGCCCTGGAGCTGGCCGTGCCCGTGTTCGTCTTCGAGTTCGACGCGGATGCCCTGGCCGAGCAGCGCGCGCGCCGGCACCAGAGCATTCCGAAGTTCCCTAGGGTGCGTCGCGATCTCGCCATCGTCGTGGACCGGACCGTGCGTGCGGCGGCGGTGGAGAGCGCGGTGCGGGACGTGCTGGGCGAAGTCCTCACCGGGTTCGCGCTCTTCGATGTCTATCGGGGAAAAGGCATTGATTCCAATGAAAAAAGTCTCGGCTTGGGGTTGACCTTGCAGCATCCATCGCGCACGCTTGCGGAGGGGGACATCAATCGTTGCATCGACAGTGCTTTGCGACGCTTGAAGACCGACTTTGGTGCCCGGCTGCGCTGACCCTTGACCGTGAGTGATCCCGACAACGCACTTCCCGACCCTCCGGTGAGGCCCGAGACCCTCACCAAGGCGCGCATGGCCGATGGCCTCTTCGAGGAGTTGGGCCTCAACAAGCGGGAAGCCAAGGAGATCGTGGAACTCTTCTTCGAGGAGATTCGCGTCGCCCTCGCGCGCAACGAGTCGGTCAAGATCTCCGGCTTCGGCAACTTCGATCTGCGCGACAAGCGCGAACGCCCGGGGCGCAACCCCAAGACCGGTGAGGACATCCCCATCACGGCCCGCCGCGTGGTCACGTTTCGGCCTGGCCAGAAGCTGAAGGCGCGAGTGGAGGCCCATGCTGGAGCCCCCGAATAGGGAGCTACCCCCGATTCCGGGGAAGCGTTACTTCACCATCGGGGAGGTCGCGGAGTTGTGCGACGTGAAGCCGCACGTGCTGCGCTACTGGGAGGGGGAGTTCGAGCAACTGCGCCCGGACAAGCGCCGGGGGAACCGCCGCTACTACCAGCGTCAGCACGTCATCGTCGTGCGTCAGATCCGCGCGCTGCTCTATGAGCAGGGCTTCACCATCGGCGGCGCGCGGCAACAGTTGTCCGGCGGCGAGGCGAGCCAGGACCAAATCCGGTCGCGCCTGTTGATCCGGCAGACCATCTCGGAGCTCGAGGACGTGTTGCGGGCGTTGCGGGGGTGACGGACGCCGTCCCAGTTCCGCTTACCCGCCCGCCGCCAGCTCCGCGCCCCCGAGCAGCGCCTCCACCTCGGCCTCCACGACCGTTCCCTTGAAGAAGTCGCGGTTGCCGCTCGTCCAGAAGTGGACCGGGTTCGTGAAGGTGAATGCCTTGAATTCCTCGGCCGTCATCAACCCGTCGTCCACGAGTTCATGGGCCTCCTCCAGCACTTCCGTCATGTCGGGTACGTCGAAGTGGCCGATGTCGGAACTGAATAGGGCGTTGATGCGCGTGTTGAGGGGGTTCACGCGCTCGTTGAACGCCCACACGTTCATCCGGTCGTCGGCCTCGCAGCCGAAGTAGAAGTTGCCGAAGCGCTCCTTGAAGTCCTCGACGCGCTCGATGCCGCAGGCGGCGTAGTCGTCGAGGGTCGCCTCGCCACCGGTCGCGACCGCGGTCTCCGGATCCATCGCGGCGTAGAGGGCCGCCTCGCGGTCGACCATCAGCCGGGCCATGTCTTCGGGGCCGTAGCGCCGCGCGAGCTCCATGAGTCCCTCGTGGTCGAGGTTGTCGGGGTTGACGACCTCGAGGGCCTGGGGATTGCGGATGTTCCAGTGGCCGATGAGGTCGGCGTAGAGCTGGCACGCGTAGCTGACGCCGCCCTCCAGGAACGCCATCGTCAGGGTCGGGAACCGGCGCGACACGCCGCCTAGGAACATCGCCTTGCAGATGGCCTCGGCGGTGGAGGCGAAGTGGCCGATGTGGTTGTAGGTGAAGTTGGATGGCGACCGGCGCAGCGCGTAGCCCCGACCGGCGGCGTGGAACGTGGGGGAGATGCCGACGTCGACGCACTTCTGCCAGAGCGGGTCGTAGTCGTAGGTGCTGTCGAGGCCGAGGACGTCGTACCAGTAGCCGAGCCGGGCGGCACCCTCGTCGCCATCCGCAGCGGCCGGCGCGGGGCGGGGAATCATGCCGCCGAAGAGCGCGGCCTTCATGCCGAGCGTTCCGGTCGCGTACTCGAGCTCCTCGATGGCGTCTTCCGGAGTGCCGGTCGGGATGACGGCCACGGGGGTGAGGCGGTCGGAGTAGTCGGCGAAGTACTCCGCCGCGAAGGTGTTGAAGGCGCGCATGGCCTTGCGTTGCAGATCCTTGTCGTCGGTGACCGCGGCGGCGCCGGTTGGGTACATCACGCAGAAGTCGAGACCGAGTTCGTCGAGCCGCTCGTAGAGGAGCTTCGGCATCATGGCCGTGGCGCGGTCTCGCGTATTGGCCATCGGCAGTTGCCAGAATCCCGAATGGGCCACGCGGTGGTGGCGGCGTCCCTCCGGGCCTAGACGCTGCGCGCGGCCGACGAGCTCGCTCAAGCCGTCGAAACAGTCGGCGACCTTGCGGCCGGCGATCTTGGCGATGCGCTCCTTCATCATCGGCCCGAACTCGAGCCAGTGGGCGTCCGAGTCGATGACGGGATGCGACAGCCGTCCGCGGATCTCCTGCGAGTTCATTTCTCTTCCTCCCGGTTGGAGACTGGCCGAAGGTACCATACAGCTTGGATTCGGTCGGAGTCGGCTCGGCATGGGCATCACCAACAGGACCGCGCTGATCGCGGTGGTGGTCGCGTTTGCGACGGGCATGCTCGCCACGTTGGCCATTCGTCCCCCGAGCGACGGCGGGCCCACAGGCGCTGCGGCTGCGGGTGACGGCGCGGGGCGTTCCGGGGCGGCGTTGCGCTGGCGCGTGCCGGTCGCCTTCTCCACCACGCTCGAGGTGCTCGGGGACAACGTCCTATGGGTGACGGAAGCCATCGAACGCGCATCGAACGGGGCCATGGTGCTGACCCCCTACGAACCCGGCGAAATCGTGCCGGCCTTCAACATCGTCGACGCCGTGCGCGAGGGCAAGGTACCGGCCGGCTACACCTGGCTCGGCTACGATCAGGGCAAGATTCCCGCGGCGCCCCTGCTCGGCGCGGTGCCCTTCGGCATGGAGCCGTGGGAGTTCATGGCGTGGTGGTTCGAGGGCGGCGGGCGCGAACATGGCGAGGCCTTGTACGGGAAGTATGGCGTGCATCCGGTGCTCTGCGGCCTCATCAGCCCGGAGACCGCCGGTTGGTTCCGCAAGCCCATCGACTCCCTGTCGGACATGGAGGGCCTGAAGATCCGCTTCGCGGGCTTGGGGGGACGCGTCATCGAACGGCTCGGTGCGTCCGTGACGATGCTGCCCGGCGGCGAGATTTTCCAAGCCTTAGAGAAGGGCGCCATCGACGCGACGGAGTTCGCGCTGCCGAACGTCGATCAGGAGTTGGGATTCGACCGCATCGCGAAGCTCAACTACTACCCGGGATGGCATCAGCCGGCGACTTCGACCCACCTCGTCGTGAACGCGGCGGTCTGGAGCGGCCTCGGCGACGCGGAGCGTGGCGTCATCGAGACGGCTTGTACGGCGGGCGTCACCCGCAACCTCTCCAAGGCGGAGGCGGTGCAGGGCCGGGTGCTCGCCGGCTTCCCCGACAAGGGCGTGACGGCGGTGCGTCTGCCGCTTTCCATCCTGCGCGAACTCGAGCGCGTCACCGCCGACGTGATGGCGGAAGAAGCCGCCCGGGACGCGGATTTCGCGGCCATCCATGCTTCGCAACGCGCGTTCCGTGAAGAGTATGCGTTGTGGAAGCGCTTCGCCTATCTACCGCGGGACTTCTGATTGGCCGCCCTTGACCTCCCCGAGACGCCGTTCTCGCGCATCGTCGATCCGATCCTGGTGCGGATCGGCCACGCGGTGTCGTGGCTGTGGATCGTGCTGCTCGCCATCATCGTTTGCAACGTGGTGCTGCGCTATGCCCTCGCCGAGGGCCGGATCGAGTTCGAGGAGATCCAGTGGCATCTATACTCGGTGGGCTTCATGCTCGGCCTCGGCTATGCGCTGCAGGCCGACGCCCACGTCCGCGTCGATGTCCTGCACGAGCGCTTCCGGCCGGCGACGCAGGCCTGGATCGATCTCTACGGTCTCGTGCTGTTCGTGCTGCCCTTCGTCGCGCTCATGCTCCTCTACGGCGCGCGCTTCGTGGCGGATAGTTTCGTCACGGCGGAGGTGTCGAGTTCGCCCGGCGGGTTGCCCTACCGGTGGGTCATCAAGGGCGTGCTCGTGGCCGGCTTCGCGCTCCTCGGGCTGGCGGCCCTGTCCAGGGTGACGCGCCTCTGGAAGTTCCTCTTCCTCGGCGGCGCGCGGTAGCCCGCGGCCTCCTCGACGAACGCCCATGCCGGTCAACGAAATCCTCGCCCTCGCCATGTTCGCGGCCTTCATAGGCCTCGTCTTCACGGGCTTCCCCATCGCTTGGATCCTGGCGGGGCTCGCGATGCTCTTCACGGCGCTCGCCATCGTCTTCGAGGTGGACTTCGGCATTCCCATCGGCGTCGATTGGGCGTACGCGTCGATCAGCGTCGAGCGCATCTGGAACGTGATGGAGAACTGGGTGATGGTCGCCCTGCCCATGTTCGTCTTCATGGGCCTCATGCTCGACCGTTCCGGGATCGCCAACCGGCTGATGACCAGCTTCGCCCGGCTATTCGGCCGCGCCGGGGGCGGGTTGGCGGTCACCATCACGCTCATCGGCGTCCTGTTGGCGGCGACGACGGGCATCATCGGCGCGTCGGTGGTGCTGTTGGCATTGCTGGGGTTGCCGGTGATGCTGCGGCAGGGCTACGACCGCTCGCTGGCGGCCGGCACGGTGTGCGCGGTCGGCACCCTCGGCATCCTCATACCGCCGAGCATCATGCTGGTGCTGATGGCCGACCGGATGTCCATGCCGGTGGGGGACCTCTTCCTCGGTGCGCTGTTCCCCGGCTTGCTGCTCTCGGGGCTGTACGTGTTCTACCTCTTCGGCTATGGCGTGGTGCGGCCCGAGGGTGCGCCGAAGGCCACGGCGGAGGAGCCGCTGAACCTCGCCGTGCTGGGGGATCTGGCCGTTGCCATCTTGCCGCCCGCGGGGCTGATCCTGATGGTGCTCGGCAGCATCTTCTTCGGCCTCGCGACTCCCACCGAAGCGGCTGGCGTGGGTGCGGCCGGCGCGTTGCTGCTGGCCTGGGCCAACAAGGCGCTCAACCGCCGCGTCCTCACCGAGGTGGTGCGGGAGACCACCCGCACGACGGCGTTCATCTTCGGCATCCTGATCGGCGCGACGGTCTACTCGCTCGTGCTGCGGGGCCTCGGCGGGGACGAACTCATCGAGCAGACGCTGCTCGACCTGCCGTTCGGGCCGACGGGGATCGTCATCACGATCCTCTTCGTCACCTTTCTGCTCGGCTTCTTCCTGGACTGGATCGAACTGACCCTCATCATCCTGCCGCTGGTGTCGCCGGTGGTGGTGGTGCTCGGCTACGACCCGGTCTGGTTCACCGTGCTGTTCGCGGTGTGTCTACAAACCAGCTTCCTGACGCCGCCCGTCGGTTTCGCCATCTTCTACCTGAAGGGCGTGGCGCCGCCCGGGGTGGATGCACCGACCATCTACCGGGGCGTGGTGCCGTTCATCCTGTTGCAGTTGCTGGGCCTCGCGTTGATCTTCAACTGGGAGGCGTTGGTGACCTGGCTGCCGGCGCAGGCGTATTGACGCCGCGGCGGGACGGGGAGTGCCCTTGACGATGCAGGGGTCGTTGCCGGAAGCGGTCTGCGGATTGCTGCTTGAGCGGGGCGTGTTCTCGGCGACGGATGTCTTGCGCGCGATGGGGCTCACGGACGCGCAATGGGCCGGCGCGTTGCCGGCCATGGAAGTCGCCTTTGATGACCCGGCTGCGGTGCGGACCGCGCTACGGAAAACCGAGGCGCTGTGCATGGATCTTGGGCTCGAAGCGGAACGGGGCGTTAGCGCGGCGTCGCCGGCATCCTCGGACGCCGAATTGGACGGGATGTTGCGTTCGGTTTGGCGGCCGGCGGGGGACGCGCGGCAACTGGATCTCTTCCGGGACAGCGGGCGGGCGCTGGCGTTCAATGACCTGGGGGATGCCTTGCAGGCGCGGGATGGCGTGCGGGCGACAAGGGAGCGGGAGCGACTCGCGGCCCTGGCGCCGGATCATCCGGGCGTCGCGCAGGCGGCAACCTTGATCGCGGCATTGGAGGCGCCCCCGCCGGATGGGGCGGAGCAGGCCATCGAGCGGCTGGGTCGCCTTGAGCGGGATTGGCGCCGGGCCGCTTCGGCGTTGCTCGGCGCGCGGGGCCGGGATTTCCTTGCGCCGTGGTGGCAAGAGGTCGGGCAGGCACTCGATGGGGTCACGTTCGATCCGGCGCATCCGAACCGTCACGCGAGTTGGGCTTGGCGTCAGTGCCGCGATTGGAATGCCGTCCTGAGCAGCGTCCGCGCCGTTCCGCACCATGCGAACCATCCGGTGCTGCTCGCGAGGCTGGCCGAGGCGCACCATGCGTTGCACGAGCGTACGGTAGCGGTGGAACACTGGTTCGCGTTGTGCCGTCTCGCGCCCGAGGAGTTCGCACGCCGCGTGCGGGCGCCGGACTTCCCGGACCGGCCGATGGCCGAAGCCTGGCACGAAGCGGCGGACTCGGAGGTGCTGGAGGAGGATCTCACGCCCGCGTGGTTCCCGGCATGGATGCTGATCGCGGAGCCGGGTTTGGCTCGCGCACTGCCGGCCATCGCCGAGGCGGACGCGCCGGCGCTGGCTTTCAACTTAGTCCGAGCCCTGCGATTGGCCGACCGCGTCGGGCTACGCCGCGAACTCAAGATCGTGCATCCGGGGCTGTTGGCGGGCTACCTAGCGTCCTTGCCTTGAGTACGCCGGTGCATGTTGCCGCCGTGCGAATTCGAAAACTGAGGTCAATGTCCTACAGACACGGCCTGAGCGCATCGGCAACATCGCCGAAATGGAACACTGGCCGCCCACCACCGTCGAGGGACCGCTTGGGTGCGTTGCGGCCGGTGTGCTACGGTTTTCCCCGTTCCGGCGCCACCGCGAGGACGCCCATGGTCACCCAGTCCGTTGCCCGCTCCACGCCGCCTCCGCACCGTCCCGCGTTGGGCCGTCCCGGCGACTGGCGCGCGCTGCCCGCCATTGACGAGCGCGCACTGCCGAGCACGGACGGGCGGCCCATGGCGGACAACACGCGGCAGGCGCAAGCCATCGTCTACACCTTCGGTGCCTTGGTTGCCCACTTTCGGCCGCGCCCGGAAGTGACCGTCGCGGCCAACCTGCTGCTCCACTACCCGTTGGCCGGACGCGACCCCCGCGACGGCCCGTCGGCGTATGGACAGCTCGCCCCGGACATCTTCGTCGCCGACGCGCCCATGCGGCACCGTCCGTCCTATCGCGTCGGTCCGGACCAGCCCCCGCCCCGGCTGGTGCTGGAAATGCTCTCCCAGAAGACCCTACGCCGCGACCTCGAACCCAAGCGTGACGTGTACGAGCAACTCGGCGTGCATGAGTACTTCCTGTTCGACAGCCGCGAGTCCCCCCGCACGCCGCGCCTAGAAGGGCTACGGTTGCGGGCGGGTCGCTACCGACCAATCGCGTCCGTCGCCTTGGCGAATGGGGCCATGGGCGTCCCGAGCGAAGTGCTGAAGCTGACGGCATGGGTGAACGACGACGAACTGCGCTGGTTCGATCCCGCAGCAGGCGAGGATCTGCGCAGCCACACCGAGGAGCGGGAGGGACGTCTCGACGCGGAGGAACGTGTGCGGCAGGCGGAGGTGCGTGCCGAAGGGACGTTGGCGCGGGAACGCATGGCCAACGTGCGGCGCATGCACTCGGCTGGAATCGCGGCGGAGGAGATTGCCCGACTCTTGGACGTCGATGCCGACACGGTGCGGCGGGCGCTCGCCTGAGGCGTTTGCGCGGGTCGGCGATCACGCTCGCGTGCCCGCCAAGGGCCACGTAGAATGTGAGTCCACGGGGCGTAGCGCAGCCTGGTAGCGCACCACACTGGGGGTGTGGTGGTCGCCGGTTCAAATCCGGCCGCCCCGACCAAAGCCGGTCTGGAACTTTGGGTTTAATCGTGGAGATTTTATGGAGATTGAGCACGTCGGACCCATTCAAAGGCTTCAGGCATAGCCCCCGGCTCCATGGCGCACCCGCTTCCAGAGGAACTCGCGCCCATCGCGCTGCCCGAACTTGGCGGGCTCAGAGTCAGCTTCGCGATGTGCGTCAATCGTATGTGTCCACACTTCGGTCTGCAGTATGGGACCGAAAAGGGGTCCGACGGAAAGACCGACTCACGCTACGAGATCGGAGGTCGTCCCCGTACCTGGAACCGACGTGGGCTTCGGCGCCGCGGCTCAACTCGCAGCCCGCAGCTTGGAGGCACGCGTTGCTATGGGCGCAGTCGAAGTCGCGGACTAGGAGGCGTTGGCTCTCATAGTACTGGCGAAGCCCCTCGACGACCGTAGCGCGTTCCACCGCCATCTCTCCCCCCTCCGAGTGTTGTCGCAGGGAAGGCTAGCAGCCCGAGAAGTGGAGGAGCGCTCTGCGGTCGTCCCCTCAAGGCGCCGTCAGCAGCCACCGCCGGCTTATGGTGCCGCCTGCTTCGTACTCCGAGGCGTTTTGCGAAGGCGATGCGATTGACGCCCCTGGTGGTTCAAGTCCACCTTGCCGTACGATCCGCTGTCGAAACCGCACCAGGTGGAGAAAGTGGCTCCGATGGTCGTCGCTTGGCGCATGCAAACGGGCTGGCCCCGCCGCTTGAACCTGCGGCGCCGGGTCTCGGCACTGGCACGAGGCTGGGCGCGCTACAAGATTGGAGTCACTGGCGACCCGGCCGCTCGCGCACGCCAGTACGCTCATGACTATGAAGAAATGATAGTGGTGTATCGGACAACGTCGTACCGCAACGCCACGGCCGCGGAAAAGGACCTCATCCGCTTCAACTGGGACGATACAGACAACGTACGTGACGGAGGCGGGGGGCCCTTGGCGGGGCCGCCCTACTTTCTGTATCTGGTTCGGGCTTGAGGCCGTCTGCTCGCGGCCGCGGATGGTCCTCGGAATGTCTCCGACGTGCGCGCCTAGTGTCAGTTTGTCAATGTCGAACGTAGGCCAGTCGTGGAAGATGTAGCGCCAACGGCACCGGCGATGGGTGAACGATACGCCCGTTGGGGCTACGGCTATCAGGACAAATGTGCTACCCAACGAATACTCGATGCCCTGAGGGATGAACTCAGACACGATGGCCCCAAGTTGGTCGGCGTCAGGCTTGCGGATCTTGATGCGGGCCGCGTGGACGACTGTGTGTTGGTGTGGGAGCACAGGGTCGAGGGAATCTCACTGAAGTGGGATCGGGACGGCGAGCCGTTGGGCTGGGGCGGCCTTGTCGGTGCCTCGGGCTTGCTGACGGAACTCGCCGAGGGCCATCAGCAACTCAAAGAGGCTTGGCCTGACCGCGAGGTCAGAGTGCGGCTGCAGACGAGCTTCCCCCCTGCCGAAACTCGCCACCACAGCTCACTCGTCAAAACGCTTAGCGTGGGCGAGTTCCTGCGCGACCACTGGGGAGCCGGCGCCTCTAATGCAACGGAACCCGCAAGGGAGGCGTGGCTTGCCATCGAGTCTCACACGGGCTTGTCTGGAGTGGCACTTGACGAGTTCGTCGGCGCGTGCACGCTCGGCGTGGGTGTGCCGCAACCACCGGACAACCCGGGGACGACGGAGGACTCCAAACAGTACGTCAGACAGTTCGAGCGCCTTCATCGGGCACTGGCAACGTGGTTGACCGACCATCCCGGTTCCGAACTCGTCGAGCGAGACTACCTGCTGGCTGCGATCGGGTTGCGCCCGTATCGGTCAGAGCTGCTTCAGCGGTTCCCCTCACCGGATATCCCCTACACTCGAAACGCGGTCGCGGCGGAGAGACTAGAGCGTCTATTGACAGCCCTGGACGGGGGATACGTGGCCGTCACCGGGAGTGCAGGTGTGGGCAAGTCGACGCTTGTACAGGACGTTCTGCGGGGTAGGCGATCGGTCGCGTTTGTTCCGTACTTCGCGTTCCTGCCCTCCGGGGAGGGCAACCCGAGAGATCGGGGGGAAGCCCTGACGTTCTTCGAGAACGTCGTTGGGCAACTCGACAAGGTGTTCCCCGACCGAAGGAGTCTCGGCATCGACAGCGTTGCCCACGGTAGGGACGCACTGCGCCAGCACATGGCGAACGCGAATGGGGAGTTCGTGGCGAGCGGACGCAAGACCGTGCTCCTGATTGATGGCTTGGATCATGTGACCAGGGAGGTAGGACTGCGCGACTCCATCTTGTGGGAGTTGCCCAAGCCAGAGGAAGTCCCCGACGGGTTCGTGATCGTGCTCAGCGCGAGACCCGAGGCCCTGCGCCCGAACGCCCTTGCGGCAGGCGTTGGTGCGGCGGTCGCCGTGTCCACAGGACGCCGGTTGGCAGTGAGTGGCCTTGCGCGAAGCGAAGTCCATCAGATCGTGTCGGAGGCGATTGATGGGTCGTCGACCGACGACGGGGATCTTCTGTACCACGAATGCCGTGGCAATCCGCTCATTCTGACCTATCTGTTAAACGCTGTGCAGGCCGCACCTGGCGGGTCGGTTGCCCAGTCGATCACGGACACCGCGGGTTTCGAGGGTGACATCGACCGGTTCTACGAGGAGGCGCTGGCGAACCCACTGCAGGATGTCACGACGAGGCGGTTGCTGGGCCTCCTTTGCCGCGCGGCGCCGACGATTTCCGGCCGCTGGTTACAGTCTTGGCCGGAGGCGACCGCAGTTGAGGACCTGTGCCAGGGCGCGTTGGCGCCTTTTGTTCGGGAGGAAGGAGGCAACCTCGCTTTCATCCACAACAGCCTGGTCTCTTTCCTTATGGTGCATACACGGTCGGGGCTTCCCGGGGCCGACCATTCAGCGGTGGAGGCGGGGTACCACTCGGAACTCGCAGATCGGTCAGACGGGCGGCCTTGCCGTGACCCATTGGGGCGCGCACATCTGCTGCATTTGGCTCGAGCCGGACGCGACACGGAAGTGCTCGACGTTGCGACATCGGCGTGGTTTCGAGAGGCGGTCCGAGAGTTCGTGCCGTACGAGCTTGTGCGTCCGATCCTCTTGGAGGCAACGGCGGTGGCGTGGAGGCTTGAGGAGTGGGGCCACATCACGAGACTCGTCCTGCTTGACTCGGAGCTGAGCCAGCGATCTACCCATTTGGGTGCCGAAAGTCTGGCCAGAACGTTTTTGGATCTCGGGTGGCACGGGTTGGCACTGGCACACGTTCGTGCCAACGGCAGGCTGCTGGTGGACGATGCGGCGGGGCTGCGCATAGCGCGCCGGCTCTGGGCACTTGCCGAGCGCCGCGGCGACGCGGAGTTGGCGTGGGTTGCCAGACAAGTCTATGACGTCGCCAAGCCGATCGGGCACCTCCAGCACGGTGAGCCAGTCGAGACCGGTCGCTTTGAACATGACATGTTGGAGACGTTGAAGGAGTGGTCGGGGACCGCCCCGCTCTTCGATCCGATCGGGGACATCATCGATAGTGTGGAGCGCTTGGATGTTCGGGCAGAGGACAGCGGGGACGAGGTCGAGGCTGAGCTGGTGAAGGCCAGCCTCTTGTACCGTGCATTACAGACTGCGGTGGGCGCGGACTTGGACGCGGCAACGGAGAGTACGCTGCTCGGTGCTTTGGCTCGCAGGCAGAAGCCTGATTGGCAACTGGCAGCGGGGCTGCTGACACACCATGACGGGCGCCCGGTGGCAGCGCCTTCGACACTCTTGGAACTGTTGGGCCGTTGCGACGACCGGCCGGACTTGGCTCTGAGAGTGGCCGAACATCTATACCAAGACGGCGATCAAGATGCAGCGAGGGCGATCGTCGGGGGGTGGACGACCATCGATTTCGGCAGTCCCCCGGCACCTGCTTCTATCGTCGGGATCTCCTCTGCGGCGACCCTCGTGTATCTGCGCTGGAAGTTGGGGCTTCCGCCTGTCGCTCAGAGGGAGGTGACCAACGACGAGGAGGAGGCACTGGCCCGAGTAGAGTTGGCAGCCCACCGGCTTGGCGCTCTTCGGTGTGCGACCGAGCCTGCGAGCGTTCCGGGGGGCCTGCGGGGTGCGTTCAAAGAGGTGTTGCTCTACCAGTCGCAGACGGTTGCCCGCTCCAAGTACGCCAGGAGTGAGAACTTGGTGTTTAGTGCCAGGCAAGCCGTGTACGACGAGTTGCTCGACGTCGCGGCATCGTTCGACGTGCGCGGAATGAGGGCACTTCGCGACGTCGTCCTCGAGGTGGTCAGGTCGTCCCCGTCGTTCCTAGGCCCGCATTGCCGCCGTTTCGCCACCGAGTTCCACAGATCGGGAGTGCTTGGTAGGGACGAAGCCATCGAACTATCGTTGTCGTGGACCGCGGATGCGAACGAAGAGGATCCCATGGCAAGGCAGGAAGGGTGTCTTGATGTGGCGGTCTGCCTCAGGAGCCTCGGTAGTGGCGATTGGGTCGATTGGGTTCGTCGTGCGGGAGTCGCATCGGCAGGGGCAGGAAGCCACAAGGACTACCGCATGGCCCATCTCGCCGAGTGGCTCGAGGCGGCCCTCGAGCACGGGCCGGTGGGAGCGCGGGAGATTGAGGTGCTGGAGAAGTTCACAAGGGCGCTTGAGGTCGCCGGTGGTGACGGGCAGTTCGAGGCCGCTGAACAGGTATTGAGGATTGTGCTGAAAGCGGCACCATCACGCGTCCCAGCCTTGGCGACAGAGCTGATCGAGCGGGGGCTGACGAATCTGTCAGGAGTCTTGCAGGCGATGGTGATGAGTGGCGCGCGGAACGACGTGAACGCCGACCTGCTGTCTGCTGTATTCGAGGAGTTGCTGTCGCTAGTGGCGTCGAAGGGCGTAGGTAGGGTTGCCGCTTCGCTCGTGGAAGCCGCGGCCGAGGATGACCGCGACTCGTTGGCAAAGGAACTGATGTCCCACGTCCGAACCAACAGCCTGCCGTCGGAACGGGTCAGTGTGGCGCGCGACATTCAGGACGCACTCGCGCGGCGCAACATCGTCAGTACGGATCTCACGGCGGGGCGGGCGGCCCCGGGCGAGGACTCTAGCCGCCAATGGCTCTACAGTCTCGGTGATGGGGAGGTGCTTACCGTCGAGCAGGTGGCCGCGAAGGTGAGGGCGTCCGGCAAGCAGGAGGAGTGGGATCCCAATCCCGCTGGCAACGAGGGCTTCGACTGGCGGGAAGTGGCGCGCAAGGCGGCACCGTTGGACATCGCGCGGTTGGACGACCTGCTGGCACTCTGCCCCGAATGGGACTACCGCAGGGCGGAGTACCTTAGCTGGAGGGCGGCTGCGCTCGTAGATGCAGGGCGATGGGCAGAGGCCGAAGAAACCGCTAAAGCTGCCCTGGACGAAGCGCGCGAAAGGTCGTGGTTCGAGCGAATCGATGGTGGGCAACGCCGGGCTGGGTTTAGAGCGCTCCGCGCTTTGGATGCTGACGATGGGCGGGAGCGTAGCCGAACTACGTTCGGGGAGGACTTGGCCCGCGGGAATCTGCCGCATTACTTCCTCGAGTCCGAGTTGGTTCGGCTTTTCGAGTTTCTGGATCTCCCGTGGCCGAGGCAGGAGGCCCTGGATGCCATAGATGCGTACGCCGATGAGGTGTTGGCGGCCGGTGCGTCGGTCGCGCCCTACCCTTCGCTGCGCTCGCCGGGTAGCGAAGGTGGTGCCGACGAGGCCATCGTCCGTTTCTTGGTGATTCTGTTCGCGATCCCGGCGCTTGACATCGGTGGCGCGGCACGGCGCGCACTCTCCTCATACTTGGCGAGAACCACATGTCGGTTTCTTGGAGGTCTGCTCCATGACCAAAGCTGGAGCGACACGGAGCTTGAGCATTTGCTGGCTGCCGTGGACATCGCAGCAGGCAGGAGGGGCAGGATACTCAACGGTGCCTTGCGTGAGGCCGTGGCGCCGCTCAACCGGCACGAGTCGTTGGCTGTTCGTAGTGTCGCGCGACGGATTTGCGAGCGCGCAGGCTGGGGCTGGACGGAGGTCCGGGACGAGCGGCGTCGGCCAAGGGTGTACGGTGGTGCCGATATTGGCCGATGGTCGCGGGACGAGTCCGACCGGCTGATCGGGGGCGACGTAGTGGCTGCGTGGGGGCTGTTCAGCGGCGAGACACGCTTGCTGGAAGGGCCAGGCGTCAGTGAAGCGGATTTGGCAACCGAGTTCGCGACGCTGTATTCAGGTATCGCAGGCAAGTGGCGATGGGACAACGAAAGCGCGCGCCGGTGGACACGACACTCTGCAGCCGCACGGCCCCTGCTGCCACGGGCGATGATCGGCCGGAACGCCTTGATGAAGCTCCTCGGGCGTCACACCATGGAAGGTTCGGGGCCAGATGGTGCGGAGGAGGCGTACGACGGACTGCATCCGCTCTACGACGCGGCGGTGGAGTCGGTGCGGCCGGCCGAGCGTCCGCCGGAACTGGAGACGTTGGACTGGAGCTTCATGGACTCGCGCAAGGAGGAGTGGGCGGTGGGCGCAGAGGCGGACGACTGGAGCCACTACCCGAGCCTGATCTGCGGTCTCCACCCCATCGGAGAGTTCTCGCACTTCGTGAGACCCGACGGGGAAGACGTTTGTCAGGAGACGAGGGTCCGCGGCGTGTTGGAGGGCAACGCCTTCACCGACGAAGAGTCGCTGGCGGCAGGCCGCGACCTCACGCGTGACCTGTGGTTTCGCCAGAGCGTGGACGAGAAAAGGCTAGTCGTCGCTTACAACGCCCGGGGACTGTTAGGCCCGGGCATCTATCGGTGGACGGCTCTGAGTAGCCGGGTCGCGAAGGCTCTCGATTGGAGCCCGTCGGCCACCGACCCATTCGGATGGCTGGAACCCGGAGGAGCACCGATGGTCAGGAGCCTGTTCTGGAGGGACGGGCGTGTCGGAAACGCATACCCGCTGTCGTCGGGGGCTCCACTAGGCGAGGGGTGGTGTCTGCTCGCGACTGATGCCGGCATGGCGGCGTTGAGAAGTCTGCTCCCTGATGCCTCGGTGCGCCTCTCGGCCAAGCGAGAATGCACGGGGCGGACCCCCTCGAAGCAGTGGTGGCACCTGACGCGGAGTCTCTGACTATCCCAAGGAGTCTCTGGCTCTCCGCCTAGCGGCGCGGCTAAGATCGTCGCGCGCGCCCTCGAGAGCGACTGCGGTTTCGGCTCATGTTCCTTGTCGCTTGTCAAGCGTAGGAGAAGTACCGTAGGAAAAGCGTAACCTTTTGTTCTTGAAGGGGTTGTCTGAAAAACCCAAAATTCCCGACCGGCTTGGCCCCGACCACGCGTTGCGCCTGCGGCGCATCGTTCGAGTTTTGCTCCGCAAAACTCGTGGGCCGAGGTGATGCCCCTGTGGACGGGCGCCCACATGGGGATGGGCTGGTCCCGACTACGCCCAAGTGCAATGCTCCAACTCCCCCTCCCGGAAGTCCTCCCGCGTCAACGGCCGATACGGCACATGCTCTTCCAGCGCCGTGGTGTAGTCCACGCGCGGGACGCAGTAGAAGATGCCGAGCGGCTTGGGGAGGGCGGGATCCACGACTCTCGCGAGCGCGGCGGCGAGGGCGGGATTCGTCTCGTCGTGGAGCGTGGCTTCCGAAACGACGGACGTGACGCGGAAGTCGCCGCGCTCGGCCTCGTACACCAAGCCCTTGTCGTGCGCGGCACCGAAGACCATCGGCTCGCCGTGGCGCACGATCACGGTGGCTTCCGCGCGGTTGGCCTTGCGGGCAAGGTCTCCGAAGGCGTTGTCGTTGTAGACGATGCAGTTTTGCAGGATCTCCACCAGCGCGGCGCCGGAGAAAGCGTGGGCGCGCAGCAGGACTTCCGGCAGATGGTCCTGCAGGGTATCCGCGGTGCGGGCAACGAAGCCGCCGCCGGCGGCGAGCGCCAGCGCGGTCGCGTTCACGGGCGTGTCGAAGGAGCCCCCGGGCGTCGAGGGGGAACGCGTTCCGGGTAGCGAGGCCGGGGAGTACTGGCCCTTGGTCAGGCCGTAGATGGCGTTGTTGAACAGCAGCAGGTTGAGGTTCACGTTGCGGCGCAGGGCGTGCAGTAGGTGGTTGCCGCCGATGGCGAGGAAGTCGCCGTCGCCGCCGACCACCCACACGTCGAGCTCGGGGTTGGCCAGCTTGATGCCGGTCGCCAAGGACGGAGCCCGGCCATGAATCGAGTGGATGCCGTACGTTTCGACGTAGTAGGGGAACCGCGCCGCGCAGCCGATGCCGGACACGAACACCACGCTGTCGGGGTCGGTCCCGACTTGGGCGAGTACCTTGCGCACCGACTTCAGGATCGCGTAGTCGCCGCAGCCGGGGCACCAGCGGACTTCCTGGTCGGTTTCGAAATCGCGCGGCGCGAGCTGGATCAGTCGTTCGGCCAAGATGCCCTCCTCAGGCGGTTTTCCCACCGCCGCCCGTGACGGTGCGCAGCCCCCCGCGCGCGTCCGCCAGGCAGTCGCGCAGCGCCGCTTCGAGGTCCGACACCTTGAAGGGCAGTCCGTTCACCTGGGTGATGCTCCGCGCGTCCACCAGAAACTCGCTCCGGATCAGCCGTACGAGTTGGCCCTTGTTCAGCTCCACCACGGCGACGCGGGCGAAGCGCGCCAGGATTGGCCCGAGGTTGGGCGGTAGCGGGGACAGTTGCCGCAGGTGCAGGTGTCCGACGGCGAGGCCGGCGCGGTTGATCCTGCTCACCGCCTCCTCGATGGCACCGTAGGTGCTTCCCCAACCCAGCACCAGTAAATCACCGCGCTCGCTGCCGCTATCGATCTCGTGGTCGAGCCCGTCGAGGGCGACCCGGGCGACCTTCTCGGCGCGCAAGTCGGTCATGCGCTGGTGGTTGTCCGGATCGTAGGAGATGTCGCCGCTGCCGCTCGCGCGTTCGATGCCGCCCACGCGATGGGCAAGGCCGGGCGTCCCCGGCTTCGCCCAAGGACGCGCGAGGGTCTCCGGATTCCGGGCGAAGGGTTCGAAGCCCTCCGGATCGGTGCGGAACGTTGGGGTGATGGACGGCAGGTCGTCGACGTCCGGCAGTTCCCATGGCTCGGCGGCGTTGGCGATGTACGCATCCGACAGGATCATGACGGGGGTCATGTGGTCGGTGGCAATGCGTGCGGCCTCGATGACGATGTCGAAGCACTCGGACGGCGTGGCGGGGGCGAGCACCGGCACCGGAGACTCTCCGTGGCGCCCATACAGCGCGAGGTTGAGGTCCGCCTGTTCGGGTTTCGTCGGCATTCCCGTCGACGGCCCGGCCCGTTGCACGTCGATGACCAGCAGCGGCAGCTCGGTCGCCACGGCCAGCCCAAGGGCCTCGGACTTCAGCGCGATGCCCGGTCCGGAACTGGTCGTCACGCCGAGGCCGCCGGCATACGATGCACCGAGCGCCGCGGTGGCGGCCGCGATTTCGTCCTCGGCCTGGAACGTCACGATGCCCCGGCCCCTAAGCGCCGCGAGGAAGTGCAGCAGGGCGGACGCCGGGGTGATGGGGTACGAGCAGTAGGTGATCTTCAGGCCGGACAGCGCCGCGGCCGCGGCGAGGCCGAGGCCCATGGCGTCGGTTCCGGTAATCGTGCGGTACAGGCCGTGGTGCAGGGTGCCCTCGGCGCCGTGGGCCGCGTCGCCGGCATCGAGTTCCATGGTCTCGCCGTAGGCATGCCCGGCGTTCAGCGCCGCGATGTTCGAGGCCACGACATCCGGCGCGTTGGCGAACTTGCGCTCGATCCACTCGATGGCCGGTTGCCGCCGTCCGCCGAAGAGCCAGAAGCACAGACCGAGCGCCCAGAAGTTCTTGGCGCGTCCGGCCTGGGTCCTGCCGACGCCCGTGGCCGCCACGGCTTCCGCCGACAGGCGCGTCATGTCGATGCGGATGAGGCGATAGCCGCTGAGCGACCCGTCCTCCAACGGATTCTCCACGTAGCCCGCCCGCTTCAGGTTGCGGCTCGTGAAGGCGCCTTCCCCGGCCACGATGAGGCCGCCGGGCTTCAGGGTGTGGAGGTCGCTCTTGAGCGCCGCTGGATTGAAGGCGAACAGGACGTCGGCCTCGTCGCCCGGCGTCAGCACGCCGTCGCCGCCGAACTGAATCTGGAACGCGGAGACCCCGAAGATCGAGCCGGCGGGTGCGCGGATCTCGGCGGGGAAGTCCGGCAGGGTCAGGAGGTCGTGGTGTTCGAGGGCCACGGCCTTCGAGAATTCGCCGCCGAGCAACTGGATGCCGTCCCCGGAGTCTCCGGCGAAGCGCACCACGGTACGCGGCCCGGGGTCCGCCCGGCCGGTCATGGAGCGTAGGCGGTGTTCGGTCATCGGGGCATCTCGAAGAGCACGGTCATTTCCCTTCCGGCCGCCTCCGGGCGCGCTCTGGGGGTGTGGGTGAGCGCTTCAGGGCGCGTTCTGGAGGCGGCGCTGCACCGTGGCGCGGGGCGCGTAACCTAGCAGAATCAAAGCAGAATCTCCAAGCGCGCGACCGTCGGCTCGGGCACAAGCATATGCCGTTCCGGGCGTGCCCGGCATCACCCGAGGCGGCGCTCCAGGCGCGCCATCCAGGCATGGATGTGATGCCGCGTCCAGGGGATGTCGAGGGCGATGAACGCGAGGCCGAGGGGCAGCATCCAGAAGCCGACGATGGGCAGGAAGCCGAATACGCCACCGACCATCAACAGGATGCCCACCAAGCTGCGCATGCCCACGGGAACGTGACGCTCGCCCCAGCGCAACGTGCGCAACGTCGTCGCGGCGATTCGGCGGCGGAGGCTGCCCCGCGCCAGGGGAGCGTCGGAGTCCGCGGCACCGTCGATCCGGGACGGCCGGTCGCTCCGTCGCGCCACGGCGCCCTTCCCTCAGACCATCATCGGCCGGTCGTCGGGCGCATCGTGTTGGTCGGGATGCGCGCGCCGGGCGAGGTCGGGGTCGATCGCAAGGAAGCGGTAGCGGCCGTCTTCGTGCAGGGTGCGCTCGAGGCGGTTGCGGTGCATGAGCAGGTGGCAGTGCGCGATCGCCTCGCCGAGCGCCATCATGGTCTGGCGCGGATCCAGTTCGCGGGCGAACAGGACGGGCAGGAGATCCTTGGCCACCTGCGGCGCGGTGCAACTCTCCTCGATGGCGAGCAAGCGGTCCTCGTGGTGGCTGATCAGTTGCCGCAGACGCTCTCGAACCCCATAGAAGGGCAGGTTGTGGGCCGGCAGCACCAGCGTGTCCGGGGGCGTGTCGAGGAACTTGTCGTGGGACTCCATCCAGACCTGTAGCGGATTCGCTTCCGGCTCGGTCGGGTGCACGCTGACGTTGGACGTGATGATCGGCAGGATCTGGTCCCCCGAGATCATGATTCCGAGCGCCTTGCAGTGCAGGCAGGCGTGCTCGGGTGAGTGCCCCGAGCCGACCACCACCCGCCAGTCGTGATGGCCGATGGAGAGGACGTCGCCGTCTTGTAGCCGGTGGTAGCCCATGGGCATCTCCGGCATGGACATGCCCTCGCTGGAGCGCCTGCCCCACATGACCGCGAGCTGTTGGAGGTAGTCGCGCGGCATCCCGTAGCGTTCGTAGAAGACCGCTCCCTGCCAGCTTGAGTGGGAACCGCTTCCGAACCCGCCGCCCGAGGAGTAGGCGCGGGCCTGATAGTACTCGGAGCGGGTCATGTAGAGCGGACAGCGGAAGCGCTCGGTGATGTGCCCCGCCTGCCCGATGTGGTCGGGGTGCATGTGGGTGCAGATCACCCCCTGCACGGGGCGTCCGCCGAGTTCGTCGTTGAATATCTCGTCCCAGAGTTCGGCGGTCCGGGGCGTGCCGAGGCCGGTGTCGACGACGTACCAACCGTCGTCGTCCTCAAGCAGATACAGGTTGATGTGGTTCAACGAGCCGCCCATCGGCATGGTCAGCCAACGCACGCCGTCGGCGACTTCCACGGTCGTGCCGGGGGCGGGATGATCGTCGTAGGGATAGGTCAGTTCGCGCTGCATCGATTCGATTATAGCCAGACGCCCCGCTCGGACGCTGGCCGGCGTCAGAACACGTTGAAGATGTGGCTGTACTTCAGGATCACCTCGCGTTGCGAGGCGGGCAGCCCGAAGCGGCCATCGTCGTCCGTTTCGTTGTAGACCAGGTAGAGGCCGGCGTTCGCCGATTGCAGCCACGCGAAGCGCATGTTGACGGCGAGCACGTCGTCCTGGGCGTTGTGCTGGACCAGGGCCTGGACGGAGACCTTCGGAGTGAACGAGTAGCTGACGCGCAGTTGCGACAGCGTGACGTCGAATTCGCCGCCCGGCAGTTCGTAGTCGGAGCGCTGCACCGAAAGGGACGCGGCGAGCGCATCGCCGGCCCGGTAGTTCATCGAGGCGTTCACCGTGACCTGGTCGCCGCCGAAGGCGCCGCCGGCGCGCACGAAGACGTTGGTGTAGATGCGCCGGCTGGGGTCCGTGTTGATGCCGGTCATCAACTCCTTGTGCTTGTAGCGTCCGACCGGCACGGTGACCCCACGCAGCTCGAACGGCTCGCGCACCCCTTCCTCCGTCCAGTTCACGGCGGTGAAGGCGAAGGCGCCGTTTTTCCAGCGCCAGTGGTTGTCGACGTGGAGGTAGCCGGTTTCCAGGTATCCGTCGGCGTTGGTGAAGCGCCGGTAGGTGACGTGAGGACGCATCTCCAGCAGGCCCCACAGCGACTCGGGCCGGTACCGACGGCCGGCGTTGAGCTCGATCTTGCGGTAGTCGCGGCGTGCCAGGAATCCCACCTCCGGGTTGAAGCCCCGGCCCACTTCCGTGACGCTCCCGCGAGCCTCCCAGGTTTCCGACTCGTAGCCTCCGCCGAGCTTCCAGGCGGAATCGTCGCCGTCGATGCCGGGCGTGTCGGTCTGCGCGCCGAATGCATCGAGGAAGCCACCCTCGCCGATGCCCCAGCGGCCGTCTACCGCGTAGGTGCGGTTGTCGTGGTGAGGGTTGTCGCGCCCGACCGCCAGCACGCCCGCCGACGAGCGGTCGCCGAGCTGCTGCTTCACGCGCACGACGGAGAAGTCGTCCGCGGGGATGCCGTCGAGTTCCCCGGCGCGCATGCGCAACAGGCCGATGTGCGTGGAACCCACCTTGCCGGAAACCCGCGCTCCGGCATCAACGGGCAGGCGCAAGCCACCCGCTCCGATGCCGATGCGGCGGCTGAAGAACAACTCGACCTCCTCGGGTTCCCCCACGGTGAAGAGGCCCGCGTTCTCCAGAAAGAAGGGCCGCTTCTCGGGAAAGAACAGGCTGAACCGGTCCAGGTTGACCTGCTGCTCGTCGGCCTCGACCTGGGCGAAATCCGTGTTGTAGGTGAGGTCCAGCGTCAGGCTCGGGGTCAGGGAATACTTGAGGTCGACCCCCAGTTCCTGCTCGTCGCTCCGGCCACCGCCGTCGACCGTCCTGCCGAGGGCGTAGGGCGTGACGGACAGGCTGCGATGGGCGGGTACGGCGATGCCTTCCACCGTGCCCGCCAGCGCGATCCGCTCCAGCCCGAACTGGTGGGGGAGAGGGGCCCAGAACGCGATCTCGTTGTGCCGGCGGACGACGCGCTCGAAGTTGACGCCCCAGCTCTGCACGTCGGCGTTGCCGTAGCGCAGCGAGGAGAAGGGTATGGCCATCTCGGCGCTCCAGCCGGTCTCCGAGGTCGTTGCCCGCACGTCCCAGACGGCATCCCAGTCCTGATTGAATCCGGGCGTGGAGCGGAAGGTCCGGGTGCCCTCGAAGTCGATCTGGGCGTCGTACTGGACGCCGGAAGGGTTCGTGCCGAACACGAACCCGGTCTGCCGGTCGAGGAACGTGTCGAGCACCAGCCGGAAGCTGTCGGCGTCGTCGAGTCCCCCATCGCGCCGGGTGTCGGACATGACGATGGCCTCGGGGGTCCGGTCGTGGCAGACGACGCCGACGTACAGCGCCGTCTCCGTGTAGCCGAGGAACACCTCCGTGCGTTCGGAAGCGGGTTCCCCGGCCGTGGGTTGTATCTGGACGAACCCGGACAACGGTTTGACGACCCGCCAAGCGTCGTCGGCGGCGACGACACCGTCGAGGACGGGGGCCCGCTCGAGGGGATAGGCGCGGCCGGTCGGCGCTGCCTGCACGCTCAGGCCGCCGAGGACGACTAGGAGTACGAGGAAACGAATGGGTCGTGCTCGGGAAGTCAAACGCGGCATTATAGGCGGTCGGATATCGTAGCGGTGCTGGACGACGACCCCGACCAGACCCCGACCTCGTGAGTCCACGAGGCGCCGGCGCCGCGTCCCCGGGCCGGGCAAAGCTGGTACATTACGCGTTTGCCTTCGCCCGGGGCCGGCGTCCGTCCGGCAGGGCGGGGGATCTTGGGAGCAGCAAGGGGAGAACGAACGATGTCCATGAACGTCAAGCCCGTACCGCATCTCGACGACGAGGTGAACGAGATCCGGCTCGCCACCGCCGAGATCGTCAACGAGGACATCCTGCCCGTCGAGGACAAGCTCTACGGGTGGACGCACGACGGCGCGCGGGCTTCCAAGGACGCCGTCGCGGAGGCCCGCGAGTTGCGCCATCAGATCCAGAACACGGTCAAGCAGCGCAAGCTGTGGGCGCCCCACCTGCCGGAAGAGTTCGGCGGCATGGACCTCTCCTTCCTGCAGCACGCCTACATGAACGAAGTGCTGGCCTACAGCCCCGGCGCCGCGTCGCTGTTCGGGGTCGTGGCGCCCAATTCGGGCAACCAGAAGATCCTCGTCAAGTACGGCACGCCCGAGCAGCACCAGAAGTGGCTGGTGCCGCTGACCGAAGGACGCATGCAGTCCGGGTTCTCCATGACGGAGCCGCACAACGCCGGTTCCGACCCGCGCTCCATCCAGACCCGGGCCGTCCTCGACGGCGACGAGTGGGTCATCAACGGCCACAAGTGGTTCACCTCCAACGGCCATGCGGCGGACTTCTACATCGTGATGTGCCGCACGGCCGACCCGAACGATCCGGGCGGCGTCAACGAAAAGATGACGCAGATCATCGTCCCGAAGAACACCCCGGGCGTGAACATCATCCGCGGGGTGCCCGTGTGGGGCAGGGCGTCCAGCCACTGCGAGATCGTCTACGACAACGTGCGCGTCCCGAAGGACAACCAGCTCGGGCGCACCGGCACCGGCCACCAGGCCGCGCAGGACCGGCTCGGCGCCGGCCGCATCTATCACTGCATGAACTCGGTCGGCTCCATGTGGCGCACGTTCGACCTGATGGTGGACCGGATCATGACCCGCGAAGTACACGGCGGCGAGAAGCTCGAGGAGAAGCAGTTCATGCAGGGCTTCATCGCGGATTCCTACATGGATATCCAGGCGGCGCGCCTGATGGTGGTGGACTGTGCGAACAAGATGGAGATCGGTGCCGACTCGCGCACGGACATCTCCTCGATCAAGGTGTTCGTGCCGGCCGCCTTCCATCGCGTCGTGGACCGGGCCATCCAGGTGTTCGGCGCCAAGGGCGTTTCGGGGGACCTGCCCCTCGCGGGCTTCTACCAGGGCGCCCGCACCCTGCGCATCGCCGATGGTCCGGACGAGGTGCACAAAATCCTGATCGCGAAGAACGTCCTGCGCCGCTACCACGCCGGCGAAACCTGGGACTTTGGCAACTGAGGGCATGAACGACCTGATCGAATCCATGGCCGCGGCCGTCCGGGCCGGCGCGCCGATGCCGGCGATGCCGGAGGGGCTGACCATCGAGGCGGCCTACGAGATCCAGGAGGCGCTCGTCGGGGCCGTGGCGGGGGAGGACCTGGCCGGCTACAAGGCCGGGCTGACGGCGCCGGCGGGCCAGGCCCAGTTCGGCATCGATCACGCGCTGGTGGGCGCGCTATACGCGTCGGGGCGGTTGGAGTCCGGCGCCGTCTTCGCCGGCGGTGCGGGGGTCAGCCTGGAGTGCGAGATGGGGGTCGTCATCGATGCCGACGGCACGGCCAAGTCCGCCGGGCCGGTCATCGAGGTGCCGCGCATCGGCTTCTCGCGGCGCGAAGACGCGACGGGGGTGAACCTCTGCGCCTGCAACATCGCGGCGGACCGGATCGTGGTCGGGGCGCAGTCGCCGTTGCGCGACGACTATGCGTCGCTCGGGGTCACCCTGGCCCGCGACGGTGAGACGGTCCTCGAGGCGAGCCTCGACGAGGCGCTGGGCGGGCCCGTGCCGGCGGTCGCATGGATGGTGGACACGCTCCGGGATCTGGGCAGGCCCCTCGTGGACGGCATGCTGCTCATCACTGGCGCCCTCGGTGGCATCCATCCGGCGGAGCCGGGGTCCTACGTCGCCGACTATGGCGTCCTCGGACAAGTCACGTTCACGGTAACGTGACCGGGGCCACGCCATGAACGCGCCGTCCTCGGGCGGCGCGCCGGGCCTGTCGTGATGATCCCGCACCGCCACCGCACGCCCATCGGCTTCCTGATCGTCGCGAGCATCGCGGTGCCCCTCGGCTTCGCCGCGTGGCAGGCGCTGCTGAACAACTTCGCCGTGGAGCGGGCCGCCTTCACGGGCGTCGAGATCGGCATCCTCCAGAGCCTGCGCGAGGTGCCCGGCTTCCTGGCGTTCACCGCGGTCTTCGTGCTGCTTGCCCTGCGCGAGCAGACGTTCGCCATCGTGTCGCTGGCCCTGTTCGGCATCGGCACGGCATTGACCGGTTTCTTTCCGTTCGAGTACGGCCTCTACGCCACCGCCGTGCTCATGTCCATCGGGTTCCACTACCTGGAGACGGTGAAGCAGTCCCTCTCGCTGCAGTGGCTCTCCTTCGAGGAGGCCCCCCGCATCCTGGGGCGGCTGATCGCGGTGGGCTCGATGACGTCGCTGATCTGCTTCGCGGTGCTGTGGGTGGCCCTCGAGGTCTTCGCGCTCGACTACGTGTGGATCTACTTGGCCGCCGGCGGAGGTGCCCTGCTCCTCGCGCTTTCCCTGACGTCGTTCCCGCGCTTCGAATCGAAGACGCCGCAACGCAAGAGCCTCGTTCTGCGGCGGCGCTACTGGCTCTACTACGGGCTGACGTTCCTTGCCGGGGCGCGGCGGCAGATCTTCGTCGTTTTCGCCGGCTTCCTGATGGTCGAGAAGTTCGGCTACAGCGCCGCCAACATCGCGGCGCTGTTCCTCGTCAACCACGTCTTCAACTGGCTGTTCGCGGAACGCATCGGGGCGCTGATCGGGCGGATTGGCGAACGCGCGGCGCTGACCTTCGAGTACGTCGGATTGACGGGGATCTTCGTGGCCTACGCCTTCGTGGACAACGCGTACCTCGCGGCGGGCTTGTACGTCGCGGACCACCTGTTCTTCGCCTTGGCCATCGCCATCAAGACGTACTTCCAGAAGATCGCCGATCCGGCCGACATCGCCTCGACGGCTGGGGTCTCCTTCACCATCAACCACATCGCCGCCGTCGCGATTCCGGCGGCCCTCGGCTTGGTGTGGATCGTCTCCCACGGCGCGGTGTTCCTGGTCGGCGCGGCCTTCGCGGTGGCGTCCCTCGTGCTCTCGCAGAACATCCCGGCGCGTCCCCGGGAGGGTAACGAAGTGGTGTTCGGGCGGGTATGATCCGGGGCCGTTCCCGCGTCACGGAGCCCCCGCCATGCCCGCACAGCCACTCGAAGGCTATACCGTTCTCGACCTCACCATCGCGCGGGCCGGGCCGAGCGCGGTGCGGCTGCTCGCGGACTGGGGCGCGGACGTCATCCGGGTGGAGGCCCCCGCGACCAACGGTGCCCTGACCGGCGCCCGGCGTGGTCCGGACGAGCAAAACCTGCACCGCAACAAGCGCGGGATCGCCATCGACCTGAAGCACCCGGAGGGGCACGCGGCATTCCTGCGGCTGGCGGAGCGTGCGGACGTGGTCGTCGAGAACTTCCGGGCGGACGTGAAGCGCCGCCTCAAGGTGGACTACGAAGCCGTGCGGGCGGTGAATCCGTCCATCGTGTACGCGAGCATCTCGGGGTTCGGGCAGGAGGGCCCCTACAGCGCCCGCCCGGGAGTGGACCAGATCGTGCAGGGCATGTGCGGGCTCATGTCGGTGACGGGCACCCCGGAGAGCGGGCCCCTGCGGGTGGGCATCGCGATCAGCGACACGGCGGCGGGGATGTTCCTCGGACAAGGCATCCTGCTCGCGCTGCTGCATCGCGAGCGCACGGGAGAGGGCCAGTGGGTGCATACGTCCCTGCTGGAAGCGATGCTCAACAAGCTCGACTTCCAGGGTGCGCGCTACACCATGCTCGGCGACGTACCGGGCCCGCAGGGCAACGACCATCCCACGGCGACGCCGATGGGCACGTTCGCCTGCGCTGATGGTCTGGTGAACATCGCCGCCGCGTCGAACCGCATGTGGGAGAGTTTCTGCGGCGCGGTGGAGGCGGAGGAACTCGCGGCGTCGGAGCGGTATCGGTCGTTCCGGGGCCGGCGCGAGCACAAGGAGGCTTTGAATCGCGACATCGAGGCGGCCATTGCCGGTCTCACGGTGGATGAACTGGTGGAGCGCCTGAATGCGGCGGGCGTTCCCTGTGGACCGGTCAACACCATCGCCCAAGGCTATGACAACGCGCAGGCCGAGTTCCTGAAGATGAAGAAGCCGGCTCCGCATCCTGAACTCGGCGACGTTGATCTCATCCGCTCTCCCATCAACCTGTCCCGCTTTCCGCAGCCGGAGCGCTTCGAGCGCGCGGCGCCCGACGTGGGGCAACACACGCGCGAGGTATTGGCCGAGTTCGGCTTCGACGCGCCGGAGATAGACGGACTCGTCGCTGCGGAGGCCGTGGGCTGAGCCTCCGTGGCGGCCACCCGCGCCGCGCCCTTCGCTTGGAGACTAGATCGCGCTTGATCTGACTAGTCTGACTAGTTAGAGTCGCCGCATGGGAGTGACCTATTCGCTGCACGCGGCAAAGGCCCGCTTTTCGGAAGTGATCAGGCAGGTGCGCGAGGGCACGACCGTGACCGTCTCCTATCGTGGCGAACCGGTCGCGGAGATCCGACCGTTGACCGGCGGGCGAGAGACCCTCGAGGAGCGGTACGAGGAACTCAAACGCAGGGGGATCATCGTCCCGGCAAACGAAGACGCCGAACGGCGCTTCGAGCCCGTTGCCCACCGTCCCGGGGCGCTGGCGCGCTTTCTGGCGGACCGGGGCGAGTGAGCGTCAAGCTCGCCTATGTCGACACCTCGGCGTTGACCGCCCTTGCCCTCGGTGAGGCGGGGGCGGCCAGCCTCGGCGACCTGAACGACTACGACGCTCTGTTCTCCTCGAACCTCCTGGAGGCGGAATTGCGTTCCGTCTTTGCGCGGGAGGGCGTGCCCTTAGAGCGCGGCGTGTTCGCGGACGTGCAATGGATCCTTCCCGAACGGCCCCTGACGCTGGAATTATCCGTGGTGCTGGCCAGTGGGTACCTGCGGGGTGCGGACCTGTGGCATGTCGCGACGGCGCTCTACGCTTCGCCGCGGCCGGAAGACCTCGCGTTCGTGACGCTGGACCGTCGCCAGGCGGCGGTCGCCAGCGCCGTCGGCTTCATGATCGTCCCGGCGGTCGCCCGCGGCGCGTGACCCGCGTTTAGCCCGACGTCCTCGCCGCGCCGCCCGCCGCCGCGATGCCCCGGTCCTCGTTCACCGTCAGCAGCAACAACCCGCCCACCACGAAGAACGGCACCACCGTCGCCACGCCGGCCCGCTGACTGTCGAGCGCCTCGGTCGCGATGCCGAACAGCAGCGGTCCGAGGAACGCCGTGATCTTGCCGGAGAAGGCGAAGAAGCCGAAGAACTCCGTGCTCTTGCGCTCCGGCACGAAGCGGGCCAACAGTGATCGGCTGGCCGATTGGTTGGGGCCGACGAAGATGCCGATGCCGATGGCGGCGACCCAAAGCCAGGTGACGTCGGACGCGAAGGCTGCCAGCAGCGTGGCCGCGGTCAACCCCACGAGGCTCACGAGGATCGTGGTCCGCGCGCCGACGCGATCGTCCACGAAGCCGAACAGCGCCGCCCCGGCACCTGCCGCCACGTTGATCGCGATGCCGAAGACGATCACTTCCGAGAGGCTGAGTCCGAACGTTCCAGCGGCGTAGATGCCGCCGAAGGAGAACACGGTCACGAGGCCATCGTTGTAGACGAGGCGGGCGATCAGCAGCCGCGTGATCTCGCGGTAGTCGCGGAGTTGGCGCAGCGTGGCGAGGAGCGCCCGGTAGGCGTGGAGGGGTCCGTCGCCCTCCGCCGACCGGCGCGATTGGCGGGGTGCCATCAGGAGTAGCGGGAGGCTGAAGAGCAGGAACCAGCCTGCGACGAGCAGGTTGGTGGCCCGATAGTGGAAGCCACCCTCGGTGTCGATGCCGAACAGGGGATCGTCCCGCACGAGCCCCGCGAGGGCGATGGCGAGACACGCGAGCCCGCCTGCATAGCCAAGACCCCAAGCCCATCCGGACATGCGTCCGACCAGCGCTCGTGGCGCGATCTCCGGGAGAAACGCGTTGTAGAACACGCCCCCTAGCTCGAAGGCGATGTTCGCGGCGGCGAAGAGCACTAGGGCGAGGAGGACCGCGTGCTCCATCCCGGGATGCACGAAGGTCAATGCGGCGGTGGCCGCGCAACAGATCCAGGTCGCCGCCGCGAGATAGCGCCGCCGCCGGCCGCCGCGGTCGGCCATCGCGCCGAGCAAGGGCGAGAGGACGGCGATGGCGATCCCGGACGCGGCGACGGCGCGGGACCATTGCGCCGTTCCCGTCACCTCGTCCGGCGCGATGGCGGCCGTGAAATAGGCCGCGTACACGAACGTCACCACGAGGGTCGTGAAGGCGGAATTGGCCCAGTCGTAGAACGCCCAGGCGACGCGCGTGCGGCCGGGCGGATAGCCTGGGGACGCGCCGGTGGCGGTGTCTGCGTGCATGGGTTGGGGCTCCTATCGGGACGAGGCTTCAGTGGCGTGGACGCGCACGCCGACCTCGAGCGTGGCCTCGCCGCCTCCCTGGCGTACGCCGCGCGTGGGCGACACGTCCCGGTAGTCACGCCCCACGGCGATGCGAATGTGCCCCGCACCGGCGAAGCCGCGATTGGTCGGGTCGAGACCGACCCAACCGAGTCCCGGCAGCAGGCACTCGACCCAGGCGTGGGTCGCGTTGCCGAGTCCGGCCGGCCGGTCGTGGCCGGCGACGTGCAGATATCCCGAGACGTAGCGCGCCGGGACGCCCCAGGATCGGGCGATGGCGATCATGACGTGGGCGTAGTCCTGGCAGACCCCTCGGCGTGACTCCAGAATGTGGTTGATCGGCGATTCCACCGTCGTCGCGCCCGGTGCGTAGGTGAACCCGTCATGGATGGCATCGGACAGTGCCGTCACGGAGCCCAAGGGATCGTCGCCGGGTTCAAGCCCGCGTTCGGCCACGAACGCGTCGAGGGCCGGCGAGCCCCGCGCCAACGCGCTCGGACGGAGGAACTCCCAATGGTCGAAGCCGTCGGCCCAGCCGTGCAGCGTGGTCCAAGCCAGTGGGTCGATGGAGTTGGGGCGTGCCTCGGTGGCGTGGACCTCGACGGTGGCTCGGGCCGTGACCGCAAGGGCATCGTGTTCTCGATGGAGCGCGAGGAGGTGGTGCGCGTTGCCAAAGCCGTCGACCGTGCATTCGAGCGGGGCCGTGGGGTCCGCCTCGATGGTGAATGCGACCACCCGCTGCCGCTCGTCCTCGAAGGGGCGCAACCGAAGCGACATGACGCATGCCGTGGCCGGCGCGGCGTAGCGGTACCGGGATGCGTGCTCGATTACGTAACGCAGACTCGCCGCCATCCCGCGCTTGCACCGGACCCGTTGGGGCGACCCCCGCCCGAGGACGGTCAGCATAGCGAGCGGCGGTGCCCATTGCATGGACTCGTGCGAAGGAGCGTCCCCCATCGAGCTTGCCCTCCGGACGGCCGGTGGGGCGCTTCTAGGGAAGGTCTGATTAAGACCTTCCCTAGCGCGGCACAGGGATGTGCCGCCAAATTCGATGGCGTAAGCCATTGAATTTGCCGAGCAAGGCGAAACCGCGCTTTTGCCTTGCGACCTGAACAAGCCCATGGACGGGCTTGTTCAGACGTTCCCTAGACATCATGTTTTGACCTGCCCGTCCTCAACGCGCGTGGGTTACCTTGGCGGCGGAGTGCCGGGCAAGGCAGGGCCACATTGAGGAGGGCAGGAGGTTGCAAGACTACAAGATGTCGGAGGGCGGGATGAGTGATTGCGGGGGGTCGTACGGGGCGTACGTCGGGTTGGACGTGCACAAGGACACGATCGCGGTGGCGGTGGCGCCGGCGGGGCGCGGGGCGCCGGAGGATCTCGGTGAGATCGCGAACCGACCGGCGGCGGTCGCCAGGCTGGCGCGGGAGTTGTGCGCGGCGCACGGCGGCGGGATGCCGTTGTTCAGCTACGAGGCGGGGCCCTGTGGGTATGGGTTGTACCGCCAGTTGCGGGAGCTGGGCTTCGACTGCGAGGTGGTGGCGCCGTCGCGCATCCCCAGGGCGCCGGCGGAGCGGGTGAAGACGGACCGTCGCGACGCGCGCAAGCTGGCGCGGCTGTCGCGCGGCGGCGAGTTGACGGCGGTGTGGGTTCCGGACGAGGACCACGAGGCGATGCGGGACCTGGTGCGGGCGCGGTCGGACCTGAAGGACGCGGAGCGCAGGGCGCGCCAGCGCCTCGGCGCGTTCCTGCTGCGCCACGACCGCCGCTGGTCGGCCGGGCGCTGGAGCAGGGCGCACTGGGCGTGGCTGGACGGCCAGCGCTTCGAGCGGGACTGGCAGGAGTGGGCGTACCGGGAGTACCTGGAGGCGGCGCGGACCGCGGGCGAGCGGGTCGCGGCGCTGACGGGCCAGCTGGAGCGGGCGTTGTCCGATTGGTCGCTGGCGCCGGTGGTGCGCGCGTTGGTGGCGTTGCGCGGCGTGGACCGGATCACGGCGGCGACGCTGCTGGCGGAGCTGGGCGACATCGGCCGCTTCGACTCGCCGCGCCAGTTGATGGCGTTCCTGGGGTTGGTGCCGAGCGAGCACAGCTCGGGCGGGCGGCGCCGCCGCGGCGCGATCACGCGCACCGGCAACGGGGCGGCGCGGCGCGCGCTGGTGGAGTCGGCCTGGAGCTACCGGTTCCCGGCGCGGCGCACGGCGCACCTGGAACGCAAGGCGGCCGGCGCGTCCGAAGAGGCCAGGGCCATCGCGTGGCGCGCCCAGCGGCGCCTGTGCGGTCGCTACCGGCACCTGCTCGCGTCCGGCAAGAACACCAAGCAGACGACCGTGGCCGTGGCGCGCGAGCTGGCCGGCTTCGTGTGGGACATCGTCCGCGTCGAGGTGGCGCGGATGGCGGAGGCCGGCGCCGGGACGTCGGCGACGCGTTGACGCGCGGTTGAAGGAAGGGAGTTCGTTTCGAGTGTTGGATCGGGGCGGGGCCGGGCCGGTGTGGAGAACCCTCGGCCGGGCTACGACGGCGTCGGCGGATGGTTCGCAACGCGGACCCTCCGGCGCGACGACCCCCGCCACTAGAGAGAGGCCAGCTCCGCGACGCAGTGAGGTAGGGTCGGTAACCAATCCACGCATATCAGCATGATCCACCGTCGCAATCTGTCCGGCCCCGTCCCGACCCACCGCGCCCGCGCCGGACCCGACCCACCGCGCCCGCGCCGGACCCGGCACGGCTGGCGAACATCGCCGGCCGGGCCGGCGCCCGCGATTTCCACCGCCCGCCCACCGCCGCTCCATCATTTGCGGGGACCGCGGCCGTGGACGGCCCGTGGAAATCGCTCCGTGCCCCCGGTTGGCCGCGACACCCCGACGGGCGCCGGAAAAGGCGGGTCACGACCGTTCCGAACCGTCGCCTCGACGAACTCGGTGCGATCGGAGCACCCTGGAACGGAGTACCGATTGACAGGTCAAAACATATCAGCCCGCATTTCTCACCACGGGCCGCGATGATCGCCGAGGATTTTCGCCCCGTGCGCACGACGCTTGCGTCGCGCTCGCCGACCGAAAGCCTAGACATCATGTTTTGACCTGCCCGTCCTCAACGCGCGTGGGTTACCTTGGCGGCGGAGTGCCGGGCAAGGCAGGGCCACATTGAGGAGGGCAGGAGGTTGCAAGACTACAAGATGTCGGAGGGCGGGATGAGTGATTGCGGGGGGTCGTACGGGGCGTACGTCGGGTTGGACGTGCACAAGGACACGATCGCGGTGGCGGTGGCGCCGGCGGGGCGCGGGGCGCCGGAGGATCTCGGTGAGATCGCGAACCGACCGGCGGCGGTCGCCAGGCTGGCGCGGGAGTTGTGCGCGGCGCACGGCGGCGGGATGCCGTTGTTCAGCTACGAGGCGGGGCCCTGTGGGTATGGGTTGTACCGCCAGTTGCGGGAGCTGGGCTTCGACTGCGAGGTGGTGGCGCCGTCGCGCATCCCCAGGGCGCCGGCGGAGCGGGTGAAGACGGACCGTCGCGACGCGCGCAAGCTGGCGCGGCTGTCGCGCGGCGGCGAGTTGACGGCGGTGTGGGTTCCGGACGAGGACCACGAGGCGATGCGGGACCTGGTGCGGGCGCGGTCGGACCTGAAGGACGCGGAGCGCAGGGCGCGCCAGCGCCTCGGCGCGTTCCTGCTGCGCCACGACCGCCGCTGGTCGGCCGGGCGCTGGAGCAGGGCGCACTGGGCGTGGCTGGACGGCCAGCGCTTCGAGCGGGACTGGCAGGAGTGGGCGTACCGGGAGTACCTGGAGGCGGCGCGGACCGCGGGCGAGCGGGTCGCGGCGCTGACGGGCCAGCTGGAGCGGGCGTTGTCCGATTGGTCGCTGGCGCCGGTGGTGCGCGCGTTGGTGGCGTTGCGCGGCGTGGACCGGATCACGGCGGCGACGCTGCTGGCGGAGCTGGGCGACATCGGCCGCTTCGACTCGCCGCGCCAGTTGATGGCGTTCCTGGGGTTGGTGCCGAGCGAGCACAGCTCGGGCGGGCGGCGCCGCCGCGGCGCGATCACGCGCACCGGCAACGGGGCGGCGCGGCGCGCGCTGGTGGAGTCGGCCTGGAGCTACCGGTTCCCGGCGCGGCGCACGGCGCACCTGGAACGCAAGGCGGCCGGCGCGTCCGAAGAGGCCAGGGCCATCGCGTGGCGCGCCCAGCGGCGCCTGTGCGGTCGCTACCGGCACCTGCTCGCGTCCGGCAAGAACACCAAGCAGACGACCGTGGCCGTGGCGCGCGAGCTGGCCGGCTTCGTGTGGGACATCGTCCGCGTCGAGGTGGCGCGGATGGCGGAGGCCGGCGCCGGGACGTCGGCGACGCGTTGACGCGCGGTTGAAGGAAGGGAGTTCGTTTCGAGTGTTGGATCGGGGCGGGGCCGGGCCGGTGTGGAGAACCCTCGGCCGGGCTACGACGGCGTCGGCGGATGGTTCGCAACGCGGACCCTCCGGCGCGACGACCCCCGCCACTAGAGAGAGGCCAGCTCCGCGACGCAGTGAGGTAGGGTCGGTAACCAATCCACGCATATCAGCATGATCCACCGTCGCAATCTGTCCGGCCCCGTCCCGACCCACCGCGCCCGCGCCGGACCCGACCCACCGCGCCCGCGCCGGACCCGGCACGGCTGGCGAACATCGCCGGCCGGGCCGGCGCCCGCGATTTCCACCGCCCGCCCACCGCCGCTCCATCATTTGCGGGGACCGCGGCCGTGGACGGCCCGTGGAAATCGCTCCGTGCCCCCGGTTGGCCGCGACACCCCGACGGGCGCCGGAAAAGGCGGGTCACGACCGTTCCGAACCGTCGCCTCGACGAACTCGGTGCGATCGGAGCACCCTGGAACGGAGTACCGATTGACAGGTCAAAACATATCAGCCCGCATTTCTCACCATGGGAGAGGCTGAGGCCGCGCTCCCGGCGTAAAATGCAGTTGGCACAAGCAGTTACGCAACGAGGAGACGCGGCCTCATGGATACGGAGTGTAACGCGGGGCAGCTGGCGTTTGCGGGGCTTGGGAGGCGCTCGGTGGCGGGCGCGTTCGACGGCGGGGAGCTCTGTTCGGACGGTGGGGCGCTGGCGCTTCGGGAGCTTGAGCGGCGCGCCGGGATTCTGCGGCGCCTGTCGGGGTGCTTCGTCGATCACCGGAACGAGCGGCGCGTGGAGCACGACGTCGAGACGCTGGTGAAGCAGCGGGTGTACGGCATCTGCCTGGGCTACGAGGATCTCAACGATCACGACGAGTTGCGCCGCGACCGGCTGATGGCGCTGATGTGTGATTGTGCGGACGTGCTTGGCGAGGGTCGCCGGCGGGCGTCCGACCGGGGCTTGCCGCTGGCGGGCAAGAGCACGCCGGACCGGCTGGAGCTGTCGGAGTTGGAGAGCGCCGCGGGGGATCGCTACAAGCGGATCGTGGCGGACACGGCGGCGATGGACGCGTTGTTGCTGGAGTTGTTCGTGGAGGCGCACGGGACGCCGCCGGCGGAGGTCGTGCTGGACATCGACGCGACGGACGATCCGCTGCACGGCGACCAGGAAGGGCGTTACTTCCTGGGTCACTACGACTGTTACTGCTACCTGCCGCTGTACGTGTTCTGCGGCGAGCACCTGTTGTGCGCGCGGTTGCGCGAGGCGTCGCATGGGGACGCCGCGGGCGTGCTGGAGGAGGTGCGGCGCATCGTGACGCGCCTGCGCGCGCGCTGGCCGGACACGCGCGTCGTGGTGCGCGGCGACGGCGGCTTCTGCCGCGAGGAGCTAATGGCCTGGTGCGAGGCGTCGGGACTGGCCTACGTGCTCGGCCTGCCCAGGAACGACGTGCTGACGGGCATGGTGGCGGCGACGCTGTACGAGACGCGGATCATGGCCGAGTTGACGGGCGAGACGACGCGCCGCTACGACGAGTTGCGCCATGCCGCGGGCAGTTGGTCGCGGCGGCGGCGCGTGGTGGCGCGCGTGGAGCACTCGCCGATGGGTCCCAACCCGCGCTTCGTGGTGAGCAACATCGCGGCGTTGTCCGAGCGGGCGTTGTACGAGGACCTGTACTGCGCGCGCGGCGACATGGAGAACCGCATCAAGGAACAGCAACTCGACCTGTTCGCCGACCGCACCAGCGCGGCGACGATGCGCGCCAACCAGCTGCGGCTGCTGCTGCACTCGTTCGCCTACGTCATGATGCAGACGTTGCGCCGCGTGGGGCTCGCCGGAACGCGGCTGGCGAAGGCGCAGTGCGGCACGATCCGCGACAAGCTGTTCAAGGTCGGGGTGCGCGTGCGCGTCAGCGTGCGGCGCATCAGGCTCTCGTTCAGCGGGGCGTGGCCGCGGGCGGCGCTGTTCCGCCAGGTCCTCGGCAACCTGCACGGCCCGTCGCCACCGCAATAGCGTCGCCTTGCGGCGTTGTTCGCACTTTTCCCGTCCAGTGGCGCCTCGCCGCGGCTTCCACTTGCCCGCCAACCTTCGCGCCGGCCGCTCGGCCCGTGCATCCGCCCACATTTCGGGCAATTCTGGCCCGGCAACCCTGCCTGCCGGCCCGTCCGGTCGCCGAAAACCCACCGAACCGGCTCGTCGCCACCGCCATCGCGCGTCCTTGCGCACTGTTGCGCCCTAGTCGCCCCTCGTTAGACTCGGTGGTGAGAAATGCGGGCTGATATGTTTTGACCTGTCAATCGGTACTCCGTTCCAGGGTGCTCCGATCGCACCGAGTTCGTCGAGGCGACGGTTCGGAACGGTCGTGACCCGCCTTTTCCGGCGCCCGTCGGGGTGTCGCGGCCAACCGGGGGCACGGAGCGATTTCCACGGGCCGTCCACGGCCGCGGTCCCCGCAAATGATGGAGCGGCGGTGGGCGGGCGGTGGAAATCGCGGGCGCCGGCCCGGCCGGCGATGTTCGCCAGCCGTGCCGGGTCCGGCGCGGGCGCGGTGGGTCGGGTCCGGCGCGGGCGCGGTGGGTCGGGACGGGGCCGGACAGATTGCGACGGTGGATCATGCTGATATGCGTGGATTGGTTACCGACCCTACCTCACTGCGTCGCGGAGCTGGCCTCTCTCTAGTGGCGGGGGTCGTCGCGCCGGAGGGTCCGCGTTGCGAACCATCCGCCGACGCCGTCGTAGCCCGGCCGAGGGTTCTCCACACCGGCCCGGCCCCGCCCCGATCCAACACTCGAAACGAACTCCCTTCCTTCAACCGCGCGTCAACGCGTCGCCGACGTCCCGGCGCCGGCCTCCGCCATCCGCGCCACCTCGACGCGGACGATGTCCCACACGAAGCCGGCCAGCTCGCGCGCCACGGCCACGGTCGTCTGCTTGGTGTTCTTGCCGGACGCGAGCAGGTGCCGGTAGCGACCGCACAGGCGCCGCTGGGCGCGCCACGCGATGGCCCTGGCCTCTTCGGACGCGCCGGCCGCCTTGCGTTCCAGGTGCGCCGTGCGCCGCGCCGGGAACCGGTAGCTCCAGGCCGACTCCACCAGCGCGCGCCGCGCCGCCCCGTTGCCGGTGCGCGTGATCGCGCCGCGGCGGCGCCGCCCGCCCGAGCTGTGCTCGCTCGGCACCAACCCCAGGAACGCCATCAACTGGCGCGGCGAGTCGAAGCGGCCGATGTCGCCCAGCTCCGCCAGCAGCGTCGCCGCCGTGATCCGGTCCACGCCGCGCAACGCCACCAACGCGCGCACCACCGGCGCCAGCGACCAATCGGACAACGCCCGCTCCAGCTGGCCCGTCAGCGCCGCGACCCGCTCGCCCGCGGTCCGCGCCGCCTCCAGGTACTCCCGGTACGCCCACTCCTGCCAGTCCCGCTCGAAGCGCTGGCCGTCCAGCCACGCCCAGTGCGCCCTGCTCCAGCGCCCGGCCGACCAGCGGCGGTCGTGGCGCAGCAGGAACGCGCCGAGGCGCTGGCGCGCCCTGCGCTCCGCGTCCTTCAGGTCCGACCGCGCCCGCACCAGGTCCCGCATCGCCTCGTGGTCCTCGTCCGGAACCCACACCGCCGTCAACTCGCCGCCGCGCGACAGCCGCGCCAGCTTGCGCGCGTCGCGACGGTCCGTCTTCACCCGCTCCGCCGGCGCCCTGGGGATGCGCGACGGCGCCACCACCTCGCAGTCGAAGCCCAGCTCCCGCAACTGGCGGTACAACCCATACCCACAGGGCCCCGCCTCGTAGCTGAACAACGGCATCCCGCCGCCGTGCGCCGCGCACAACTCCCGCGCCAGCCTGGCGACCGCCGCCGGTCGGTTCGCGATCTCACCGAGATCCTCCGGCGCCCCGCGCCCCGCCGGCGCCACCGCCACCGCGATCGTGTCCTTGTGCACGTCCAACCCGACGTACGCCCCGTACGACCCCCCGCAATCACTCATCCCGCCCTCCGACATCTTGTAGTCTTGCAACCTCCTGCCCTCCTCAATGTGGCCCTGCCTTGCCCGGCACTCCGCCGCCAAGGTAACCCACGCGCGTTGAGGACGGGCAGGTCAAAACATGATGTCTAGTGGGGCCTAAGTTTGAGGGAGCACGTGCGCGCACGGGGCGAAAAGACCGGCGAGGACGCGGCCAGCGGTCTGTATCCGGCCACCGACGCTTGAGATCGAAGATAAACCCAAATCGACCAAAGGACTTGCGGTCTATGCACAAGCGACTTGGTGAGAAATGCGGGCTAGGTCTAGGGTCGCGGTCTCAGGTCGACTCCGCATCCGGAACGACCCAGACATCCTTACTGCGTGGTTGCCGCAAGCCGCCCGTTCCCGGCCCTTCCGCGAGTGGCAGGACTTGGCACAGGCCGCCGGGGACGATGCGCGTCGTGCGCCCCTGCAACACGAAACAGCGCAAGGTGACGGACCCTGCCCGCAGCCGGCCGTCCACGAGGCAGGGCGCGCGAGACAGCGCCGGAACCGGGCCAGGGAGGGCCTCCACCCCCGCAAGCAGCGGCTCCTCCCCCAGATAGTACCGAATGGTCTCCGGGATATAGGGGGACAGGTCGGGCTCGTCGGCGACCCCGGTTCCCGGCGCATTCGCCACGGCGACGTTGCCGAGTCGGCAGGCGTGCAGGAGCCCTGGGATGCCGAGCACGGAGTCCGCGCGAAACGCGAGCGGATCCAGGAAGTCGTCGTCCACTTGGCGGTACAAGCCGTGTACGCGCACCGGTCCTTGGGGAGTGCGTAGGTGGAGGTGCCCGTCCTCCACGAGCAGGCGGTTGCCTTCAACGAGTTCGATGCCCGTTGCTTGGGCGAGATAGGCGTGTTCGGCGAAGCCGGCGTTGTACGGTCCGGGCGTGAGCAGGACGATCCGGGGCTCGCCGGCGAACTCCGACGCCAATTCGCACAGCGTCTCGAACAGGGCTTGGGCATACGGGGCCACTTCCCGGGGCCGGCAGGCCGCGCGGGCGGTCGGCAGGGTCTCTTCGAGTACGGCGCGGTGCGCGATCATGCGGGCGGCGCCGGCGGGACATCGCACGTTGTCCCGCAGCACGCGAAAGCCCTCCGGGGTGCGGCCGACGTCGACGGCGCATACGGCGGCGCAGGTGCCGAGGGGCGGGGCGAACCCGCGCATCGCGATGCGGAACTGCGCGCTGCCTCGTACGACGGCGGCCGGAATGACTCCGTCGCGGACGATGCGCGCTCGGTCGTAGACGTCGGCGAGCAAGCGGTTCAGCGCCGCAACCCGTTGCGCGAGGCCGGCCTCGAGTAGCCGCCACTCGCGCTCGGGTAGGAGCAGCGGAAGGCCGTCCAACGGCCCGGGGGCGGCGGACGGAACGGCAACATCCGATGAAGTCGCCGCGGTGCGCCGCTGCAATGCCTCGGCGCCATCGGCGTCCAGCCCCCGCAGCAACCCATCGAGACCGCGCCAATGGGGCCGGAGCGTGCCCCCCGGCCGAAATGCCTCGTCGGGCGCGTTGGCGTCGAACTCGTAGGCGGATAGGTCCAAACCCGAAAACCCGTCTTGGGGACTTGCGCTTTGGCAGTTTCGCGCAAGGGAACCTCCAACGCGACCGTTAGGGAAGGTCTGATTAAGACCTTCCCTAACGCGGCACAGGGACGTGCCGCCAAATTCGATGGCGTAAGCCATTGAATTTGCGGAGCAAGGCGAAACCGCGCTTTCGTCTTGCGACCTGAACAAGCCCATGGACGGGCTTGTTCAGATGTTCCTTAGGGAAGGTCTGATTAAGACCTTCCCTAGGAGTTCTCGCAGCCAGTTCGCTGCGCTGACGCGCAGGGAACTGGTGGGTTGCCTGTTGCGCGGGCGTTCGATGTAAGGTCGGTCGCGCTGGGCGCGAGGCCTCGCGGGCAATGGTGCATCCATGCCCGTCTAGGAGTTTGGCCCGGACCGTGATCGGCGTTTTGACGCTGGTGGCGCGCCCCATGGGTCGCGACCCCGTATGCAAGAGTGAACGTCCCGCCGCGGTCTCGCCCAGCGCGACCCGTTGACGATGGTGGAGGATTTGGCGATGGCTGGCAAGGCGGCGGCGCCGTTGGAGGTCGTACACCCCGATTGCGCGGGGATCGACGTGGGCAAGCGCCGGCACTACGTGGCGGTGGACGGGTCGCGGTTCGAGCGGCCGGTGCGTCCGTTCGGGACGTTCACCCGCGACTTGGAGGCGATGGCGGAGTGGCTGTCGTCGTGTGGCGTTCGCCACGTGGCGATGGAGTCGACGGGGGTGTACTGGATACCGTTGTTCGAGGTGCTCGACCGGGCCGGCTTCGAGGTGCACCTGGTGAACCCGCGCGCGACCAAGCAGGTGCACGGGCGCAAGAGCGACGTGCTGGACTGCCAGTGGATCCGCCAACTGATGAGCCACGGCCTGCTGCGCGGCGCGTTCCGCGCGGCCGACGAGTTGTGCCCGCTGCGCTCGTACGCGCGCCAGCGCGAACAGCTCGTGCGCGACCGCAGCCGGTCGGTGCAGCACGTGCAGAAGGCGCTGACGCAGATGAACGTGCAGTTGGACAACGTCCTGAGCGACGTCATGGGCCAGACCGGCCAGTTGATCGTGCGCGCCATCGTCGCCGGCGAGCGCGACGGGGCGGTGCTGGCGCGGTTCCGCCACCGGCTCTGCAAGGCCGACGAGGCGACCATCGCGGCGAGCCTGCGCGGCAACTGGCGCGACGAGCACCTGTTCGCGCTGGCGCAGGCGTTGGCGCGGCACGACATGCTGCAGGGCCAGATCGACGCGTGCGAGGCGCGCATCGACGCCGAGTTGGCGCGGCACGCGGCGGCCGCGGCGACGCCCTCGTCGCGCTCCCGCGAGGCCGCCCTGCGCGAGCGGCTGCGCGGCCTGCTCGGGGTCGACCTGACGGCCATCCCCACCGTCGGCGTGGAGACCGCGCTGACGTTCGCGGCCGAGGTCGGCCCGGACCTGTCGCGCTTCCCGACGGCCGCCCACTTCTGCTCGTGGCTCGGCCTGGCGCCCGGCACCCGCATCAGCGGCGACAAGCGCCTCGGCGGCCGGCCGCCCAGGTGCGCCAACCGGCTCGGCCAGGCGCTGCGCATGGCGGCGAGCACCGCGCGCAACAACAAGACCGCCATCGGCGCGGCGCATCGCCGCCGCCTCGCGCGCATGGACTCCGCCAAGGCCGTCAAGGCCACCGCGCACCAGTTGGCTCGGCTGATCTACGCCATGCTCAAGCGCGGCGAGGAATACGTCGAGCGCGACCTGGCCGAGATGGAGGCCGAACGCCGCGACCGGCAGATCAAGAACCTGCAGCGCCAGGCGAAACACCTAAACCTGATGCTCGTCCCCGTCGAGGAAGCCGCCTAACGGGGTTAGTTCCATGCAAGGCCGCGCCGTAGAACGGCGCGGGCGCGTAGGCGGGTGGGGCTGGGCCGCGAGCGGAGCCAAGGGCGACGGTTGCGGGGCGCTAGCGCGGCACATGGATGTGCCGCCAAATTCGATGGCGTAAGCCATTGGATTTGCCGAGCAAGCCGAAATCGCGCTTTTGGCTTGCGACCTGAACAAGCCCATGGACGGGCTTGTTCAGACGTTCCTTGGAGGGCCGCCCCGGCGAAACGGCATGTCACGCGTGGAGGGCCGCCGAGCTTGACACCCCCATATGGCGCGGCCATGCTGCCGGACGAGTCGACCGAGGGGACACCGTATGAGCGATTGTGACGCGAGGGGGGCACTGCGGGATCCCCGGGGCGCCGCAGTCGAGTGTCGACGCCGCAAGGAGCGACGATGATGGCCGACCGGCCACGCAAGATACTGGTCGTTGACGACGAACCGGATCTCGAACGTCTGATGCGCCAGCGCATGCGCCGGGAGGTGCGCGCCGGAACCTACGAGTTCTCCTTCGCGCACGATGGCTTCGAGGCCCTGGAGTGCCTGCGCCAGGACCGTGAAATCGAGATGGTGCTGTCCGACATCAACATGCCCGGCATGGACGGGTTGACCTTGCTCGACCAGCTGCCGAAGGTGAACCAGAACATCCGCGCCGTCATCGTTTCGGCGTACGGCGACATGCAGAACATCCGCACCGCCATGAACCGGGGCGCCTACGATTTCGTCACCAAGCCCATCGACTTCAAGGACCTGCGGGTCACGATCGACAAGACCCTGGACCATTTGCGGATCCTGCGCGAGGCCCTCGAGACCCGCGACCGGCTGGTGGCCCTGGAGAACGAACTCGATGTCGCGAGCCGGATGCAGCAGTCGATCCTGCCGACGGTGTTTCCGGAGGTGGAGGGCTTCCAGATCTTCGGCCACATGGAGCCGGCGCGGGAGGTCGGCGGCGACTTCTTCGACATCGTCAATCTGGAGGGGGGACGCTTTGGCCTGACCATTGCCGACGTGTCCGGGAAGGGCGTGGCGGCGGGGCTATTCATGATGTCGAGCCGCACGCTGATGAAGGGATCGGCCATCGGTATCCCGGATCCCGGCAAGGTGCTCGAGGAGGTCAATGACCTACTCGAGGCGGACAACGAGGCGGCGATGTTCGTCACGTTGTTCTACGCGGTGCTCGATCCCGAGACCGGCACGTTGCACTACGCCAACGGGGGCCACAACCCGCCGTTGATCGTGCGTCCCGGGGGGGAGTCGACCTTGTTGCCGATGACGGGGGGCGTTGCGCTCGGGGTGATGTCCGGGTTTACCTTCCGGCAGGACGAAGTGACGCTCGCGCCCGGGGAGATCGCGGTGCTGTACACCGATGGCGTGAGCGAGGCGATGGATGCGAACGACGAGGAGTTCGGCGTCGAGCGCCTGCAGGCCGTCTTCGCGGAGCGCCAACCGCAGAATGCGCGCGAGGTCAGCGAGGCGGTGTTCGACGCCGTACACGCCTTCGCGGGGGAAACCCCGCAATCGGATGACATCACTTGCTTGATAGTGATGCGGGAGGCCTGACGTGGGTACGAGCCTGTCGCTTCGGGTCGCGACGAACGTGGAGGATCTGCGCCGCGCGCAGGAGGAGATCGAGGCCTTCTGCAACGCGGAGCAATGGCCCGCGGACGTCGTCTTTCAGATCGGCCTCGTGGTCGAGGAGCTGGGCATCAACGTCGTCAACTATGCCTACGAGGACGGCGACGAGCACGAGTTCTCCATCTCGGTGAGTTCGGGCGAGGATTCGCTGACGCTTGAGATCGTGGACGGTGGGCGCGCCTTCGATCCACTGCACGATGCGCCGGAGCCGGATCTGGAGGCATCCCTGGAGGACCGTCCGATCGGTGGGCTTGGCGTCTACCTCGTGCGGACGATCATGGACGAACTGCAGTATCGCCGGGAGGACGGCCACAACCGGCTCACGGCCACGAAGCGGAGACCGGAGTGACCGGCCGCGCTTGGCGGCGGTGGGTTCTGACTTGCATCGGTGCCGCCGCGGCCCTGGCCCTCGCCGACCCGGGCGTGACCGATGATCGAATCCTGTTCGGCCAATCGGCCGCCTTTAGCGGACCGGCCCAGGAACTCGGCACGGACATGCGCCTCGGCATCGAGACGGCGTTCGGCGAGGCCAATGGCCGGGGTGGGGTCCATGGACGCCGGCTCGAACTGCTCTCCCTCGACGACGCCTACGAGCCCGAGGGCGCCATCGCCAACACCCGCCGGCTGATCGAGGAGGACGTCTTCGCCCTCATCGGCGCCGTCGGCACGCCGACTTCGGTCGTGGCGGTGCCCATCGCGGCCGAGGCCGGCGTTCCCTATGTCGCCCCGTTCACGGGCGCGGCGTTCCTGCGCGATCCGCGGTGGGACAACGTGATCAACCTACGGGCCTCCTATGGACAAGAGACCGAGGCCATGGTCGCGCACCTGATCGCCGACCGGGGCATCGAGCGGATCGGCGTCATGTATCAGGACGACTCGTTCGGCAGGGCCGGGTATACCGGCGTCATCGAGGCCTTGGCGACACGGGGCATGGAGCCGGTGGCGACCGGCGTCTATCCCCGCAATACGACGGCGGTGAAAACCGGCTTGCTGGACCTGCGGGCCGGGGCTCCCGAGGCGGTGATCCTCGTCGGCGCCTATGAACCCGTCGCGGCACTTATCGCCTGGGCCCGGCACACGGGGTTCGATCCCGTGTTCGTGACCATCTCCTTCGTCGGCAGCAACGCGCTGGCGCGGGAACTCGGCGAATACGGCCCGGGCGTGTACGTGACCCAGGTCGTGCCGTTTCCCACCGGGACGCGGCCGCCGGTCGTGGGGGCGTTTGCCCGGGCGCTGGCCGCCGCGGCGCCCGGCGTGGCGCCGGGGTTCGTTTCCCTGGAAGGATATCTCGCCGGCCGGCTGGCGCTCGTCGCGCTGGAGTCGTGTGGCATGGACGTGGATCGCGCGTGCTTCCTGAGGATCCTGCGCGAAATCGGCCGCATCGACCTCGATGGTTTCGAACTGCGCTACAGCGCGACGGACAGCGGGGGCTCCAGCGCCGTCTACCTCACCATGATCGCGTCCGACGGACGGTATCGCGCCGTTTCGAGCCTGGCCCAGCGTATCGCTTGGCGGCCACCCGTCGGGCGTAGCGTCCGTACCGGGGTCGGACGCTGATGGATCAGCCCGGCGGCCGTCCGGTGGAGGCGGGGCATCCGGAGGCCTCGGGCATGGAGGCGGCACCAACGGCAACGAATGACCGGCCGGACGCGGGGGGGCCGGCAACGGGCTTCGGCGCGCGCCTTCGGCGCGTGGCCGCTAGCCGCCATCGCATCTCCGTGCAGCTCTATGCCGGCATCGGCATTGCGGTCTCCCTCACTCTTGTTGCGAGCCTGGTGGCATGGTGGTCCTTTGATCGCCTGGGCGATGCGCAGGATCGCGTGAACCGGCACAGCGTGCCGGGTCTGGCCGCGGCATTCGGTGTTGCACGACAAGGCGCGGCACTCGTGGCGGCGGCACCACGCCTGACCGCGGCGGCGAACCAGGAGGAGTTCGGGACGGTCGTGGTGGAACTCGACCGGGAGGGAACGCTCCTGCAGGAGCGCCTCTCCGACCTACTAATGCATGGCGACCAGCATGTGGACGTGCGCCAGCGCGCGGATGCGTTGATCGCCAACGTGGAGGCCATCGAGGTCTCGGTCGCGGAGGGCTTCGACCTGGCCGAGCGCGGCGCGCGGGTGCGGGAAGAGCTACAAGGCCTCCAATCGCGGCTCACGGACACGTTGGTCCCCATCATCGACGACCAATTGTTCTACGCCGTCACGGGATACCGCTCGCTCGGAGCGTCGCCGCGCTCGCGGGAAGGGCGCTTCGTCGAGGAGGAGTTCGGCCTGTACCGGCGCCTTGCGGGATTGCTGGCGGACGCCAACGTCGCGGCCCAGATTCTCACGGACCTCTTCAATCTTCCCGACCGGGCACTGCTCGAAGCCATGCGAGACCGCTTCCAGGCGAGCGCCGGCAGCATGGAGCGGCATCTCGCGGCCATGGGGAGGCTGCCGGCTCGGGAGGAACTCGCTCCGATGGTCGAGCGCCTCGCGCAGCTTGGGCTGGAACCCGGCGGTGGGTTCGAGTTGCGCGCGGCGGAACTCGAGGGCGTCGCCCGCCAACAGCGCCTGCTGGCGGATAACCGCATGCTCGCAAATGACCTTGCCCTGGAGGTGGAGGGGCTCGTGAGAGAAGCGCGCGCGGGCGCGGACGAAGCCACGCGGGCCTCGGAGGACGCCATCCTCACCGGCCAACGGCTGTTGCTGGCGCTCAACACCGTCAGCATCGTGGGGGCGATCCTGATTGCCTGGCTGTTCGTCGGCCGCGTCATCCTGCGGCGCTTGGAACGCTTGTCGAACCGCATGCGGGCCATGGCCGATGGCGACCTCGAGGCCAAGGTGGACATCAGCGGCCGCGACGAGGTGGCGGATATGGCGGCGGCGCTGGAGGTGTTTCGCCGCCACGCGCTGGAAGTGCAACGGCTGAACCTAGTGGAGAAGCTCGCCGAGGAGTTGCGCGAGAAGAACGATACGCTGGAGACGACCCTGGACGAGTTGCACCGCGCCCAGGACCAGATCGTGATGCGCGAGAAGCTTGCGGCGCTTGGGGAACTGACCGCGGGGGTCGCCCACGAGATCAAGAACCCCCTCAATTTCGTGAAGAACTTCTCCGAGGCTTCCGAGGAACTGCTCGAGGAACTCGTCGAGACGCTGCAGGAGGCGGAGGACGCCCTGACGGAGGATCAACGGGAACTGGTCGCGGAACTGGGGGACGACCTGGCGGAGAACCTCAAGCTGATCCGCAACCACGGCGACCGGGCGGACCGCATCGTGCGGGACATGCTGCGCATGCAGCGCACGGATACGCAACGGCAGGCGACGGACATCAACGAGCTCATCGACGACCACGTGCGCCTGGCCTTCCACAGCGCCCGGGCCAACGACTCGGACTTTCGGTTGGACATCCAGGAGGATTTCGATCCGGAGATGGGCGAACTGGAGGTGGCCTCGCAGGATCTGGGCCGGGTGATTCTCAATCTCGTCACCAACGCGTGTCATGCCACCCACGAGCGGCGTCTCGTGGAGGAAGCCGAGGGTGGCGCGTTCGAGCCGGTGCTCAACATCGCCAGCCGCCGCTTCGACGACCGGGTCGAGATTCGCGTGCGGGACAACGGCACGGGCATGCCGAAGGAGGTCGCCGACAAAATCTTCAACCCGTTCTTCACCACCAAACCCACGGACAAGGGCACCGGCTTGGGCCTCTCGCTCTCGAACGACGTGGTCCGCGAACACGGCGGCTCGATACGCGTCGAGTCCGCGCATGGCAGCCATACGGAAATGATCGTCGAGTTGCCCACGGGGACGGCACCCGTGGCCACGGCGGTCGAGGAGGAGGCGTCCGACGGGTAGGCGCGTTTGCCGACGCAGGGGGAGATCGATGAAACGAAGCTGGACCGGCGGCCTCTCGGTGTGGATGGCCATGGTTTGTTTTGGCGGCTGCGCTCCCTCGGGCGAGGATGGGCAGGCCGAAGGGACGGGTGTCGTGGCGCCCGCCTCGACAACGCGGCCGAACGTCGTCCTGATCGTCGCCGACGACCTTGGATATGGGGACGTGGGCGCGTACGGCAGCGAGACCATCGCCACGCCCCATATCGATGCGCTCGCCGGCGCGGGCGTTCGCCTCACGGACGGACACGTGTCGGCGGCGGTGTGCAGTCCCAGCCGGGCGGGGTTGATGACCGGCCGCTACCAGAGCCGGTTCGGCTACGAATACAACCCGAGCTTCAACTTCGAGAGCGGCCCCGAGGCGGGGCTCGGTCTACCCGTGACGGAGACCACGCTCGCCGACATCCTGCGGGCGGCCGGCTACGCGACGGGGCTCGTCGGCAAGTGGCACCTCGGGATCCACGACGAGTACCACCCGCTGAACCGCGGCTTCAACGAGTTCTACGGGGTCTTCGGCGGCGGCACGAGCTACATCGACTCACGGCTGCCCGGCACGCACTCGTGGCCGGCGGAGGGCGCGCCGACCGAACGGGACCCCCATATCGCGCGCGCCATCATCGACGGCCGCGAACCCGTGGACGTGCCGGAATACCTGACGGACGTGTTCGCGGCGAAGGCCGTGGACTTCATCGGCCGGCACGCGGGCGGGCCGTTCTTCCTGATGCTCTCCCTTACCGCGCCGCACACGCCGATCCAGGCAACGGACGAATACGTCGACCGCAACCTGCACATCGAGGCAGAGGGCGCGCGCATCTTCGCGGCCATGGTCTCGTCGGTGGACGACGCCGTCGGCGACGTGGCCGGCGCGCTGAAGGAGCACGGGCTCGACGGCAACACGCTCGTCTTCTTCATCTCGGACAACGGCTGCATCAACTACATGCCGGACGTGATCTGCACGAACGCGCCGCTCTCCGGCGCCAAGCGGTATCAGCTCGAGGGCGGCATACGCGTGCCGTTCATCGCCGCCTGGCCGGACGGACTACCGGGCGGCGTGGTCTATGACGAGCCGGTGATCTCCCTCGACATCCTTCCGACGGCGGTTGCGGCGGCGGGACTCGCGCCCCGGGATGTCGACGGCGTTGACCTGCTCCCACACCTGCGCGGCGAAGCGGAGGCGCCGCCCCACGAGTTTCTGTTCTGGCGCTCGCACCCGAACGTCGCCGTCCGCTGGGGCGACTGGAAGCTTTGGCGCGTCGATCGCACGGAGCGCGACCTCGACGAGGCGATGAGTGCCGGCGGACGCCTGCTGCCGATCGAGAACTATCCACCGGTGTCGGAGTTCGGGCAGGCGACGTTGCTCTATGACTTGGCCACCGACATCGGCGAGCGCGAGAACGTGGCCGATGCGCATCCGGACGTCGTCGAGCGGATGGAGTCGGAGCTCGCGAAGTGGGGGGCGGGGCTCGCGGAACCGATGTGGCCGAGCACCCGGTCGACCCTGGACACTGTGGACGGGCAGACCATCCAGCTCTATTTCTGAAGGGGGCGGTGATGATCGGTAGGCGTCCGGCCGCGGGCTCCATCGCGATGACGTTGGCGGTCGCGGTCGCGCTGACGGCCTGCGCCCCCGGCGAATCCGGCCGGGGCCTGCCCAACATCGTCATCGTCGTGGCCGACGACCTGGGCCGCCGGGACGTGAGCTTCCACGGCGGGGAGCTGGCAACGCCCAACATCGACCGTATCGCGGCTGAGGGCGTGGCCCTCGAGCGCTTCTACTCCGCTCCGGTGTGCAGCCCGACCCGTGCGGGACTTCTCACCGGGCGCTATCCCATCCGCTACGGCCTAATGCGCTCCGTGATCCCGCCGTGGCGTGACTACGGCCTCGATACCGACGAGGTGCTGCTGCCGGAACTCCTCGAGGAGGCGGGCTACACGGCACGCGGGATCTTCGGCAAGTGGCACCTCGGGCACACGTCCGTCCGCCATCACCCGCTGCGGCGGGGCTTCACCGAGTTTGTGGGCCACTACAACGGCGGCATCGACTACTTCGAACACGAGCGCGAGGGCGAGCGCGACTGGCAGCACGGCTACACGTCCGTGGAGGAACACGGCTATAGCACGGACCTGCTGACGGACCACGCGGTGGCCTTCATCGAACGGCAGGCCGGCGGGGGCGCGCCGTTCCTCCTCTACGTGCCCTACAACGCCGTACACAGTCCCTGGCAGGCGCGGGAAGACATCTTGCCCCGCTACGCCGACCTGCCGGGCATCGACCTGCCGCGCGGCCACGAGGAATCGAGCGAGGACATTCTCGGCTATGTGGGCGATGCCGAGGGGCGGCGCGAGAAACGCCGGATCACGGCCGCGATGGGCGAGTCCCTCGACACCGGCGTCGGCCGCATCCTCGATGCGCTCGACGCGCATGGCATCGCGGACAACACCTTCGTGCTCTTCTTCAGCGACAACGGTGGCGTGGTGGGCGTCGGCGACAACACGCCGTTCCGGGGCGCGAAGGCGTCCGTGTACGAAGGGGGCATCCGGGTCGCCGCCGCGGCGCGCTGGCCGGCGGGTGGAATTGTCGGCGGCGGCAGCGTGTCGGCCCCGGTCGCGTACATCGACGTGCTGCCGACACTCTTGGGCATCGTGGGGATGGAACCGCCCGGGGAGCGTCCACTGGACGGCCGGGACGTGCTCGGCGTGCTCGCGGGCGGCGCGGCAGACGCGCCGCGCGACCTCTATTCCTATGTCGCCGTCGGCAGCGGCGCCGTGGAGCAGGTGGCCGTCATCGAGCCGGAGTGGAAGCTCGTGGTCGTTGGCCCGGAGCTAACCCAGCCGGGCGCGCCCGACGCATCGCGCACCCTGCTCTACGCCATCGAGTCCGATCCGCACGAGCTGGAGGACGTGAGCCGGGACCGCCCCGAGACCGTGGCGCGCATGATGGAGAAGGCCATCGCCTTCCGCGCCCTGCAGCCGCCGGATGCGGTACCGCCCTACAACGCGGGCCGCGAGGGCTTCGTCGCGCCGCCGAACTGGAAGCCTGCGGACCTGCCGTGACGGACGCGCCCGGCCGCCGCTTCCAGCGCAGGGTTGAGGATTTCCTCTGCGAGCGGTGCGGCGCGGCGAACACGGGGGACGGCTACACGAACCACTGCGCCGAGTGCCTCCACAGCAAGCACGTGGACGTGCATCCCGGCGACCGGGCCGCCGCGTGCGGCGGGCTGATGCGTCCGGTCGAGGTGTTGCGGAGCGGTGGGGGCTGGAAACTCGTGCACGAGTGCGAGCGTTGCGGGTTTCGACGAGCGAATCGGGTGCGCGACGGGGAGATGGATGTGGTGATCGAGGTGATGCGGCAGCTTGCCGAACACCGGGCCACGGCGCCGCCGTGAGCGTTGGTTCGAGCGAACGTCCGTTGTCGCGCCCTCCATCGCCGCACCCCGTTGCGCGTCATCGCCCCACGGACTGCGGGCGAATCTCCCACAAGAAATGTCAGCGATAGCTGATTCCCTACTCGCGGGTGATTGCCCGAAGCTATGCCCGAACGCACTACCGGACGCGGCGCATGGCAAGGGCGGAGAGCTCTCAGACTGGGGAGCGCGAGGGTGGCCCTCACAGGGGCTTGCCCCTCGCAAGAATCAGCCACGACCAGAACTTTAAGAACCTCATCCTCGACTACCCGCGCCAGGCGCTCGCGTTTTTCGCTCCGGAGGAGGCGCCTGCGCCCGAGGACGACGTGGACATCGTGCCCCTGCGGCAGGAGCAGCTACAGGAACGGCTCGGGCAACGCTACCACGAGCTGGACACGCCGCTGCAGGTCCATTGGCCCGACGGCCGCCGCGAAGCGGTCGTGTTCGCGCTCGAGGAAGAAACCGACGGCGGGCGGTTCTCGCCGCACCGGCTGGCGCGCTATTGCCTCGACGTCGCCGAGTTGTTCGAGACGAACCGCGTGGTGCCGGTGTCGATCTTCCTGCGTGCCAGTCCGGAGCCAGAGACGCTCGCGCTCGGCACGGAGCGCGGTAGCTACCTCACGTTCCACCACCTGTCGTGCCGGCTCGCGGCGATGGACGCTGCCGCGTGGCGGGACAGCGACAACCCGGTCGCCCTCGTGAACCTGCCGAACATGCGCCGGCCGGCGGACATGGACCGGGTCGACGTGTTCGCGGGGGCGGCGCGCGGCCTACGGGCCGTGGAGCCGGACCGCGCCAAGCGCACGAAGTACATCCAGTTCATCGACATCTACGCCGCGCTCACGGAGAATGAGCAGGAGACCTACCGGCGGCGGTATCCGGAGGAGAGCAAGACCATGGCGGGAATGATCCAGAGGGCGCGCGACGAGGGCATCCGCGAGGGCCGCGTCGATGGAGAGCGCACGGTCCTGGAGCGGCAGTTACGGCGGCGCTTCGGCCCGCTGTCTCCGCCAGTCGCGGACCGGCTGCGCAAGGCGCCGGCGGCGGACCTTGAGGCCTGGGCCGAGAGCCTGCTCGACGCGGATACGCTGGACGACGTATTCCATTCGAACGCCTGACGAGGCCGCGCCCGACCCCACCAGCGGCGTGCGCGGGTCCGCAGTCCCGCCGTTTGCTCGACCACGACGTGGTACCAAGCCCCTTCATCGGTGCCAGGGCGTGCGAAGGGGAGTTGGAGGCGTTCATCGGGACGATGCGGCGGCTCACCGATTCCCGCTTAAGCAACTGCCCGTGATCGACCGCCTTGCGGAGGCCCCGCACTTGACAAAGGGGGGCGGAATCAACAGGCTAGCTGGCTATTGGAGAGAGGTACCCGAGGCGGTGGCGACGGGCGTGAGCCTGCCGGTCGCCGTTTTGCGTGCCGAAGTGCCGAAAGTCAGGAGGAGACATCTGTGAAGACTTTCCGTTTGGTCGCCTTGGCGGCGCTGTTGGTGGGGCCGGCGGCGCCGGTGTTGGCGGAGGACGACGAACGTTCGGCCGTCACCGAAGAGATCATCGTCACCGCGACCTACCGCGAGACGAACCTGATGGATACCGCGCAGTCGATCAACGCGGTCACCGACGACCTGGTCGAGGCCATCAGCGCCCAGAGCATGGAGGACATCTTCACGCTGGTGCCGGGGCTCGCCATGTCCGGCGGGATGGATGGCGAGAACCGTTACTCAATCCGAGGCCTGACCTCTCAGACCGGTGCCACCCAGTACTACATCGTCGGTGCGACCGTGGGCGTCTACCTCGACGGCACGCCGGTGACCGCCGCACTCGGTCCGGATGCCCAGGTCAGCGGAAACCTCTTCGACATCGAGCGCGTCGAAGTGCTCAAGGGCCCCCAGGGCACGCTGTTCGGGGAGGGTTCCCAGGGCGGCACCATCCGCTACCTCTACAAGCAGCCGGACCCCACGAAGTTCGACAGCGCCGTGAACGCGAGTTACTCCACCATGGACGAGTCGGACGACAACTCGTACCGGCTCGATGCGATGGTCAACGTGCCGTTCGGCGACGGATGGGCACTGCGGCTGGTTGGCTGGAAGTCCGAGCGCGCGGGCTTCATCGACAACCGCGAACCCTCCGAGCCCGACTACAACGAGGGCGACACCAGGGGCGGACGGGCCGTGGTCCGCTACGAGGGCGACCGCTTTTCGTTGACCGGGAGCATCTACAGCAACCACCAGGGGACGACCGGGGGTGGCGCGACTGTGGAGGCCTACGAGGCGTGGAGCCCCCGCATCCCGGGGTTGTTCCCGGAGAGCAATGACGAGATCGACATCTACAGCTTCACGGTGGAGTACGATTTCGAATGGGCGACCTTCGAGTCCCTGACTTCCTTCACGGACCGCCAGATCCACTCCATTGTCGAGTTCCCCTACAGCACCAGGGATGTCCTCGACTTCTACTATGGAGGTTCGTTCACGGCCCAGGACCATCCCGCCTGCGGCCGACAGTTCCTGTGCTTCTTCGACTTCGGCTTCGGCGTGCCGGGGTACCCCGGCCAATTCAATCTGGCGGGGCAGATCACGCACACGGACGGGTTGAACCTGATCGCCATGGACCAGTTCACCGACTCCTACAGCGAACGCTGGGTACAGGAGTTCCGGCTCCTGTCGCCGGGCGACCGTCGGCTGCGCTGGACGGCGGGGGCGTTCTGGAAGGACAGCGAGGACCACACCCAAGGTCAGCAGGACGCCGAGTACTTTCCGGGCCGCTTCGGTTCGCCGCTCGACCTCTGCAAGACGACGACGACATTCATGCCGACGTGTTTCGGTCCCCTGATGGACGACCTGCTGATGGTGCCCGCCAACACCCACACCGACTTCCTGGAGGAGTACGCGGTGTTCGGCGAGGTGACCTATGACCTGACCTCGACGCTCGAGGTGACCGTGGGCGTGCGCGTCTCCGAGCTGGAGCAGTATTTCAAGTACACGGGGGGCACGACGGACGACACGCCGATCTCGCCGAAGTTCAACCTGTCCTGGCGGCCCGGGCAGGAATGGCTGGTGTACTTCAACTACGCCACGGGATTCCGCCCCGGCAACGTCAACAGCCACATGCAGTTCAACGTGGACCAGTACACCGACCTCCTGATACCGCGTTGCGAGGCCAACCCCGCGTGCGACGTCGCCCCGCTGATTCAGGCGCGGGACCTCTCGTATGCGCGTCTCTTCTTTGACGGCGACCACGTGTCGAACTACGAGGTCGGCCTCAAGACGACGCTGTGGGACGGCCGCGTTCGGATCATGTCGGCCGCGTACTACCTCGACTGGGAAGACATGATCATCGTCGAGAACGACCCGGAGATCGGGGCGACCGGCAATGCCCTGAGCGCCTACAACGCCAACAGCGGCGGCGCGGAGATCTCCGGCTTCGAGCTGGAGGTGTCGGCCTTCCTCACGGACCGTCTCAGCGTCCGCTTCGCCGGCGACCTGAACGAAACGGAAGTGCAGACGGGGCCGCTGTTCGCGAGCCAGTCCGCGGGCCTGGTCTCGGGCGAGGGGAACGAGCTCCTGCACGCCCCGGGCTACAGCGCGTCGCTGGCGGTGGACTACACGTTCCCGGTCATGGCCAACTGGAGCCTGACGCTGCATGCCGACCACTCCTGGATCGACGGACACTTCTCGGATGCCGGCAACACGGCGGACCGGGAGGTTCCCAAGTGGACGCGGGCCAACGCCAGCGCCACGGCGCGCAGCGACGACGGGAAGTGGCGCATCGCGCTGTTCGGGACCAACATTACGGGTGAGGAGATCCTCCGGAACCTGCTGGCGGTCGACAACATGTACTGGCATCCGCCGCGCCAGATCGGATTGGAAGTTGGCTACCGCATGAACTGAGCCCGTAGACCGGCGTTCGCCGGGACCGACTGGAACCCGCGACGGAGAGTCCTTCGTCGCGGGTTTTTTTTTGGCGGCTTCGGCCTCGTGATCGGTAATGAGGCGTACTTGCGGGCGAGGTGCGGCGGGTTTCCGGCCACGGCACCGGTGGCGTCGCGACCTTGACAAGCGCACGGTGAGTTTTACAGGCTTGGTGACTATTGGAGAGTGGCGCTCGGTCGATGGCATCGAGGGTTGGCCCCGACGTCGTCGCCTTGCTGCCGAAAGTGAGGAGGATTCCATGAAGGCTTTCCCTTGCGCCGCCGTTGCGGCCTGTCTGCTCTGGCCGGCGCTTCCCATGCTCGCGGAGGACGAACCACGGGCGGGTGCGGCGATCACCGAGGAGATCATCGTCACCGCGACGTATCGCGAGACGAACCTGATGGACACGGCGCAGTCCGTCAACGCCGTCACGGACGACCTCGTTCAAGCCATCAGCGCCCAGAGCATGGAGGACATCTTCACGCTGGTGCCGGGGCTCGCCATGTCCGGCGACCTCGAGGGCAACAACCGCTACTCGATTCGCGGCCTCACGTCGCAGACGGGCGGCACCGGCTACTTCCTGGTCGGCGCGGCGGTGGGCGTCTACCTCGACGGCACCCCGGTCACCGCGGCCCTCGGCCCCGACAATCAGGTCAGCGGCAACCTGTTCGACATCGAACGCGTCGAGGTGCTCAAGGGTCCTCAGGGGACGCTGTTCGGTGAGGGTTCTCAGGGCGGCACCATACGCTATCTCTACAAGCAGCCGGATCCCACCAAGTTCGACGCCGCCGTCAACGCGAGCTACTCCAACATGGAGGAGTCCGACGATACGTCCCATCGCATCGACGCGATGGTCAACGTGCCCTTCGGGGACGGGTGGGCGCTGCGGTTGGTGGGCTGGAACTCCGAGCGGGCGGGCTTCATCGACAACGTCGAGCCGTACGAGGAGGACTACAACCAGGGGGAGACCACCGGCGGCCGCGCCGTGGTCCGGTATGAAGGAGAGCGGTTTGCGGTGACCGCGAGCCTCTACAACAACGACCAGGGGACCACCGGTGGTTCCGCGACGGTAGGCCCGTATGAAGCGCGGAGTTTCCGCCTGGAGGGCTACTATCCGGAGAGCAGTGACCAGATCGACATCTACAGCTTCATCGTGGAGGTGGATTTCGAGTGGGCGAACTTCCAGTCCCTCACGTCGTTCACGGACCGCCAGATTTCCTCGATTACCGAGTTCGCCCTCGAGTCGAGGGACGTTCTCGACTTCTACTACGGGGGAGCGGCCGAGGCGGGGGATCACCCCAACTGCGCCGTGCAGATCCTGTGCATCATCCGCTACCCGGGGCAATTCAATCTCGGCCTGCCGACAGTGTTTCCGGATGGGAGAAACCTGGTCGGGATGGACGGCTTCATCGATTCCTACAGCGAGCGATGGGTGCAGGAGTTCCGCTTCGTGTCCCCGGGTGACCGCCGGCTGCGGTGGACGGCGGGGGCGTTCTGGAAGGACAGCGAGGACCACAGTCAGTCGCAGCAGCAGGCCATCTACTTCCCGGGCCGTTTCGGGGCCACGTTGGCGGAGTGTCGAGCGACCACGGTGTTGCGGCCGGATTGTTTCGGGCCACTGATGGACTCCCTGCTGAAGGTGCCCGCGAACACGCATACGGACTTCCTGGAGGAGTACGCGGTGTTCGGCGAGGTGACGTACGACCTGACGCCCACGCTGGAGGGCACGGTGGGCGTGCGGGTCTCCTCGCTGGAGCAGTTCTTCGACTACAGCCGGACCGGCACGGACGACACGCCGGTGTCGCCGAAGGTCAACCTGTCCTGGCGGCCCCGGAACGACTTGCTGGTGTACTTCAACTACGCGACGGGGTTCCGCCCCGGCAACGTCAACAGCCACATGCAGTTCAACGTGGACCAGTACGAGCTCCTGCAGATTCCTCAGCGTCTGGCGGCCGGACAGGACGCGACGGACTTGTACGAGGTGCGGGATCTCTCGATCGCGCGGCTGTTCTTCGACGGCGACAAGGTGGCGAGCTACGAGGTGGGCTTGAAGACGACGCTGTTCGACGGCCGTGTCCGACTGATGACCGCCGCCTACTATCTCGACTGGGAGGACATGATCCTGGTGGAGAACGACCCGGTCATCGGTGCGAGCAACCCGCTCAGCGTCTACAACACGAACAGCGGGGGCGCCGAAATCTCTGGTTTCGAGCTGGAGTTGATGGCCTTCCTGACGGACCGTCTCAGCGTCCGCTTTGCGGGCGACCTGAACGACACCAAGGTGAAGACGGGGCCCCTGTTCGAGAGCGGTTCGGCGCAGCTGACCTCGGCGAAGGACAACCAACTGGTACAGGCGCCGGAGTACAGCGCATCGTTGGCCGTGGACTACGAGATCCCGATCATGCGCAACTGGACGCTGACGCTGCATGCGGACCACGCCTGGGTGGACGGGCACTTCTCGGATGCGGGCAATACGAGGCCGGTCCCGAAATGGCGCAAGGCCAACGCCAGCGCCACGGCGCGCAGCGGCGACGGCAAGTGGCGTCTGGCGCTCTTCGGCACCAACTTGGCCAACGACGAGATCATCCGCAGCCGACAAGGATCCGCCACGTACTTCTGGCATCCACCGCGCCAGATCGGGGTGGAAGTGGGTTACAGCATGAACTGAGGGGATTGCCCCGCTCAGAAGATCCCCGCGTCGAGCCCGATCGCCAGCGCCATGCCCAACTCGCGGCACCGTGCGAGGTGCTCGGCCGTGGGCGGGCCCTTGGCGATGATGGGTTCCTGCACCTCGTTGAACGGATACCCGTTCGCGATCCGGTGGATGGCGCGCACGGCCCCGGTGCCGTCGTTCCCGGCGCTGATGAAGACGGCGTAGGGCAGCGCCTGGATCTTCCCCTCGACGGGATAGAAGGTCCGGTCGAGGAAGTCCTTCATGCCGCCGGACATGTAGCCGAAGTTCTCGGGCGTGCCGAGCAGCAGGGCGTCGGCCCAAAGCAGGTCCTCCGGTCCGGCGTCGGCGGCCCTGACCATGCGGACCTCGACGCCCGCAACCTCCTCGTCGGTCGCCCCCGCGAGAGCGGCGTCGGCGAGCCGCGCGGTGTTGCCGGACTGGGTGTGGTAGACGATCAGCAGATGCCGGGCGCTCACTGGTACTCCTCGCCCGAGCGGGTAGGGCGGGACAAGGCGGCGGACGATAACATTTCGCGATTGGGGTAACGGGAGGGCAGGCATGCCGCCGGAGGTCGTCCAACGCGTTTTGGCGGAGATCGACCGCCGCCACGCGGCGGATCCCGTCGGGCGGGAACTCGCCTACGCGGAGGCCATGACGCGACATCTCGAAGGCTTGGTCGAACAGCCCTCCGAGGCCTTGCGCGTCGCGGTGCGGGCCCAGCACTTCGAGCGCTGGCGATACCCGCGCACCGACTTTCCCGCGGGTCGCCGGGGCTATCTCCGCTGGCGCGCGGACGCGGCCGGCCGCCAAGCCGACGCGGTGGAAACCCTGCTCGCGTCGTGTGGCGTCGACGACGGCACGTCCGTGCGCGTGCGTGCCCTCATGATGAAGCGCGACCGGGCGCGCGACGCGGAGGCGCAGGCCCTCGAGGACTGCGCGTGCCTCGTCTTCCTGGAAACGGAGCTCGAACACTTCGCCAAGGGGCGGGAACCCGCCCAGCTCGACGGAATCCTGCTCCGCACATGGCGGAAGATGTCCGAGGCGGGACGGCGTCGGGCCCTGACGCTGCCCATCGATGCGGCGACCCGGGCGCTCCTCGAGCGGGCGTTGGCATGATGTCGCGGGATGCCGCCGGGGGAGGCGAGTTCGGGCCGCCCGTGTCGGATACGCCCTACGAGGGCCTCTCGCCGGAGACGATGCTCGATGCCCTCGACGCGGTGGGATTCCGTACGGATGGCGGGTTGATGCCCCTCAACAGCTACGAGAACCGCGTCTACCAAGTCGGCATCGAGGACGGCGAGCCGGTCGTCGCCAAGTTCTATCGGCCCGAGCGGTGGACCGACGCGGCGATCCTCGAGGAACACGATTTCATCGCCGAGTTGTGCGACGTGGGATTGCCCTGCGTCGCGCCCATCGCCCGCGACGGTGTTTCCTTGTTCGAGCACGCCGGCTTCCGCTACGCGGTCTTCCCCCGCCAGGCGGGGCGTCCGCCGAACGTCGAGGATAGGCAGGTGTTGCGTGTGCTCGGTCATGCTCTTGGCCGCCTCCACGCGGTGGGTGCGTCCAAGCGCTTCGAGCATCGGCGACGGCTGACCGTGCGCGACTTCGGGAGCGACGCGGCCGGGTTCCTGCTCGAGAGTGGCCTCATCGACGGGGAGCTGACCGACGCGTACGAGGCCGTGACGTCGCAGTTGGTCGAGCGCATCGCCCCGCTCATGGAGACCGCGGGCCCCGGCATCCGCATCCACGGCGACTGCCACCTCGGCAACCTGCTATGGCGCTACGACGCGCCGAACTTCGTGGATTTCGACGACACCATGACCGGGCCACCGGTGCAGGACCTATGGATGCTCCTCTCGGGCGAGCGCGACGAGCGCGGTAGGCAGCTTGCCGACCTGGTCGAAGCCTACGAGGTTTTCCACGCCTTCGATGTCGGCGAGACGCGACTGATCGAGCCGTTGCGCGCGTTGCGCATGGTGCATCACGCGGCGTGGATAGGGCGGCGTTGGCACGACCCCGCGTTTCCGGTGGCCTTCCCGGATTTCGGCGGAACGCGATACTGGAGCGACCACATCCTGACGCTGAAGGAGCAACTCGCGGCCCTCGACGAGCCGGCGCTGACGATTTAGCGAGAGTTGCCCCCATCCGCGCGGCGGCTTCCGGCCGTGTCGTCGGTGCCCCTCGTTACTCGTCAGCGCGGCGTGCGCCGCGGGATCTTTGCTGCGTCGTTGCGCGCCGAGTGCCTAGAACGGCCTCTGGTTGTCGTCACAGGTCCACAAAGCTCCCATGCCGCCCCGCCCCGCTGTTGAACCGCGCGGCGCCCGCCACGGTCTCCCCGGACTTGATCACCTCCCGCCCGAGCAGCGCCTCCTGGGAGAGCGCCTCGTCCATCCCGCGGCTCCACTGCGTGATCGCGGAGCGGCGGTCGCTCAGCATGCACCGTTGCGGGAACCGCGTCAGTTGCTCGGCCAACGTCACGGCCTCGTGGAGCGCCTCGCCCGGTTCCGTAAGCCGGTTGGCGAGTCCCATCATCCGGGCTTCGTCGCCCGAAACGCCGCGGCCGGTCAGGATCATGTCGAGTGCATGGCTCTGGCCGATGAGCCGAGGCAGGCGCACGGTGCCGCCGTCTACCAGCGGCACGCCCCAGCGTCGGCAGTAGACGCCGAATACCGCATCCCGGGCGGCCACGCGAAGGTCGCACCAGAGCGCGAGCTCGAGGCCGCCGGCCACCGCGTAGCCCTCCACCGCCGCGATGACCGGCTTGCCGAGGAGCATGCGCGTCGGGCCGAGGGGGCCCTCGCCGTCGAGCGTCACCCGATTCCCGCGCCCCTCGGCGACAGCCTTCAGGTCGGCCCCGGCGCAGAAGTGCCCTTCGGCGCCCGTCAGGACCGCGGCCCGCTGTTGCTTGTTGGCGTCGAACGCTCGGAACGCTTCCGCGAGCGCCGCGGCCGTGGGATGGTCGACGGCGTTGCGCACCGCGGGACGGTCGATGGTGATGATGACGAGATCGCCGTGTTTCTCCTGCCTGACGCTCATGGCCTGGTCCGAACCGTGGAAGTAACGCTTATAGTAGAGGCATTCCTAACTCGGAGGGAGGCGAACCATGAGATTGTCGAAGCCGCGCCTGGCGCCGACGGAACGCGCCGGCTGGACGGCCGAACAGGCGGAAGTCGCGGAACGGTTCGGGGACGGGCCGGTCCAGAACGTCTTCGGGACGATGCTCCACCACCCGGCCTTGTTCCGCCGCTGGCTACCGTTCGCCAACCACATCCTCGGCAAGTCGACCATCTCCGTTCGGGACCGCGAGGTGCTCATCCTGCGCACGGCGTGGAGGGTTCGCTCCGAATACGAGTGGGGGCAGCACGTCCTCATCGCGCGGCACGCGGGGATGAGCGAAGAGGAGATCACGATGGCGCGCAACGGCCCCGACGACGCGGGCCTGGAAGAGCGCGACCGGCTGCTGCTCGCCGCGACGGACGAACTGGTCGACGACGCCTTCCTGTCGGACGCGACCTGGGCCGGGCTCTCGGAGCACTACGACACCCAACAGATGATGGATATCGTCTTCACCGTGGGGCAGTACAACATGCTCGCGATGGGGCTCAATTCCTTTGGCGTGCAGCGGGATGCGGGCGTTCCGGGGTTCGACGACTGACCGATGCCGGCGTAATCCAGAGTGCGTTGGGCGTAAGAACGGCCGCTTTAATCACGATTTGTTACATGCGGAAACGCGCTCGGTACTTGTCACCGAACGTAACAAACGGGTTGAATAGGGGTACGGTCCGTGACGATGGTTCGGGCCGGGCATGGTGACGGCTGCGGGGGCCACCCCTCGCATACGGATGGAGGAACGGACGGCGGCATGCGTTACGTCAACGGGTTCATCGGATTGGCTCTGGTCCTGATCGCGTATCTGCACGTCGGCGACACGGATTGGGGAATCTGGCTTCCCGTATACGGTGCTGGTGGCGTCATCGCCCTATCGTCCCTGAAGTCTGAGATGCCCGATTGGATGGTGTGGACCTGCGCCGTCTTGGCTACGGGCATGATGTTCGGGTACTTCTCCCTCTTCTTTCAGTACGCGCCACATCTGCGGGGGGACTGGATCACACAGGGCCATGCCTGTTCCTACCTGTTGTTGGCCGGCTTCTCCATGATCCCCGTACTCTCCGAGTACAGCCGCCGCATGAAGGTCAGGCAGGAAAGCCGGGCCGGCGACGCGCACCGTTTCTCGGCACCCGATATCTCTCTCCGCCGCCTCCTCTCCCGATTCGCCCCCGACCGCTCTCCCGACCAGATCCGCAAGCCCACCGCCTAACGTCGCAGGTTGCGCGTGTCCACATGGCGGGGGTGTTGAGGATTCGCCCATGACGCCACGCCGTTCCGTTCTCTACATGCCCGGCGCGAACGAACGCGCCATGGAGAAGGCCCGCGACATCGACTGCGACGGGCTGATCTTCGATCTTGAGGACGCCGTCGCGCCCGAGGTCAAGCCCCGTGCCCGGGAGCAGGTGGCCGACGCGATTCTCGCCGGTGGCTATGGCCATCGGGAGCTCGTCGTGCGGGCCAACGGCCTAGACACGCCTTGGGGCGCGGACGACATCGTGCGGATCGCCTCCCTTCCCATCGATGCGATGCTCTTCCCGAAGGTGGAGACGGAGGCGCAGCTAGGGGAGATCGTCAGGCGCGTCGACGCGGCCGGCGGCGACGGCCTCGCAATCTGGATCCTGATCGAGACGACGCTCGGCGTGCGCAATGTCGATGCGCTCGCCGCGTCCACCGAGCGGGTGACGGTGCTCACCATGGGCACCAGCGATCTCGTCCAGGATTTACGGGGCCGGCATCGCCCGGATCGCGCCGGCGTGAGCTATGCGCTACAGCGCAGCGTGATCGCGGCGCGCGTGGCGGGCAAGGAGATACTCGACGGCGTCCATCTGGAGTTCCGCGACATGGAGAGCTTTCGGGCGGCATGCGAGCAGGGGCGGGACATGGGCTTCGACGGCAAGACCCTCATCCACCCGACCCAAGTGCCCGTCGCCAACGCCGTGTTCGGCCCGTCGGAAGACGAGATCGACTTCGCGCGCCGGGCCCGGGATGCCTGGCAAGCCGCCCGGGCCGCCGGCAAGGGCGTGGCCGAAGTGGACGGACGGCTGATCGAGAACATGCACGTCGCGGAAGCGGAGCGCACGCTTGCCTTCGCCGACGCCCTGGCCGCGCGGCGCTGACACCGGCCGGATGGCCCGCGCCCCGGGGGCGATTAGGCGGACGGGGTGAGCGGTGGACTACGGTTTGGGGCTGCGGGACAGACAGGCGGGACAGTAGCAGTCATCGCTTGCCGCCCTGCGGTGGAAGAGGCCGTGAATGACGCCCCCTTCAGCGTCGAAACGGGGAACGATCCGATCAAAGTAGCGCGTATGCTGGTATTCGTAGCGGCGCCAGACCGCCCATGCGAGCAAGTCGCGCGGATACGCTGTCTCCCATCCCACGCCCCGCTGTTCCATCGGCCGAACGCGGGTCGCGTCGGCGCTCAGCCGGCTTCCCGGCGAATGGCCGGCATGACGTGCTCAAGGTAGGCATCGAGGGCGTCGGGATCCCAAGGGGCGCGTAAGGCTACGTTGATCTCTTGTGCGCCGGCCTCCACGTAGCGCATGACGCCGTCCACGGCCTGCGCGGGGGTGCCGAGGAGCGTGCCGCCCAGGATACGGTCCGCCGCCGCACCCCACTCGGACTCCATGCGCGTGCGCTCGGCCTTCGCCCCGGCATCGTCCATGGCCATGGCGAACGCCAGGTTCGCCCCGCGCCGAATCTGGGCGGGGTCGCGGTCGTCCTCCTCGCACCAATGGTCGAGTACACCATTCAGCCGGTGCCACTCCTCGGCGGAGATGTAGGCGGCGTTCCAGCCGTCCGCGCGCCGCGCCGCGATCTCCAGTGTGCGGCGCTCCCCCAGACCCCCAATCCAGATCGGCAGCCGTTCCTGTATGGGACGGGGGAGGCAGGAAGCGTCGTCCACTTGGAAGTGCCGCCCGGAGTACGTGGTGCGGTCCTCGGTGAGCAAACGCCGGATGACGTCCGCGGCTTCGTCGAGCATGTCGAGGCGCGTGCCGATGTCCGGGAACGGGTAGCCGTACGCGGAAGCTTCCCAGATGTGCCAGCCGGCGCCGATGCCGAGTTCGAAGCGTCCGCCGGAGATGTGATCGAGGGTGGTCGCGGCCTTCGCCAGCAAGGCCGGATTCCGGTAGCCCACGTAGAACACGAGGCAGCCGATGCGGGCTTGGGTGGTCTCGGCCGCCAATGCGCCGAGCGTGGCAAGGGCCTCGAAGTGCGGCTGCGTGCCCCCCCTCGGCGGTGCTTCGTAGAAATGGTCCCAGGCCGAGATCCAGTCCACGCCCGCGGCGTCGAGCTTGCGCCACAACGCCCGCATCTCGGACATGGGCATGTTCTGCTGACCGACGTGGACGCCGAGGGAAATGGTCATGGGTTTTCCTTGTTGTTGAGGGTAGGGCTAGCCCAACGCGGTTCTGAACGGGTGCAGGGTCGCCCGCATGACCCCGCTTGTGACCGCGGGATCGGCGTTCATGATCCGGCTGGCGGCCCCGTCTCCCTCGGCCTCGAACACGACGATGCCGAACGCCCGCTCGCCGTCGGTCGTGGTGCGTCCGGCGAAGCGGACGACGCCCTCCCCGTGGAGCCGCTCCAGGTAGGCGAAGTGGTCCGCCACGGCCGCTTGCTCGACGTCGGTGCCACCGTCGTCGAACATGGTCGGCCGCGTGAGCCGGAGCCGGTAGAGAAACTCCGCCATGGTGCCCTCCGGGAGACGGGCGGCGAGCATAGCAGGTGTGGGCGGGGATCAGCGCGCCGCCGTGCCGCGGCTTTCTCGGCAGCTTTCGGGGACGCCTCGGCCAAGGCATACTGACTGCTCTTCTTCTCTACTGACTTCGTTGCTGGGGAACACATGGTGGCGGAACCCGTCGACGTACTGATCGTGGGTGCCGGTGCATCGGGCGCGGCGGTAGCATGGAGCCTCGCCGAGACCCGCATGCGGATCGTCTGCCTAGAGCAGGGTGGGTGGATGAACCCGGCGGAGTATCCGAGTTCCGGCCGCGATTGGGAGGCGCGGGCCCACGGCGACTTCAGCATCAGCCCCAACCGCAGGGGGCGCGTCACGGATTATCCCGTGAACGATGAGGACTCGCCCATTTCGGTGGCGAATTTCAACGCCGTGGGCGGCAGCACGATTCTCTACGCCGGGCACTTTCCCCGCTTCCATCCCTCGGACTTCCGGGTCCGGACCCTGGACGGCGTGGCCGACGACTGGCCCATCGACTTCGACAGCCTCGCGCCGTACTACGCGGAAAACGACCGCATGATGGGGGTGTCGGGACTCGCCGGAGACCCCGCAAACCCGCCACACGAGCCGCCCATGCCGCCGCTACCTCTGGGCAAATCCGGCCAGGCCCTCGCCAGGGGCTTCAACCGCCTCGGCTGGCACTGGTGGCCGTCGGACACGGCCATCGCCACGGCGCCCTACGATGGCCGCGACCAGTGCCTCAACCTCGGAGCATGCTCCACGGGCTGCGCGCAGGGCGCGAAGGGGAGCACGGACATCACCTACTGGCCCCATGCGCTGCGCGCCGGGGTCGAGGTCCGCACGCACTGTCGCGTGCGCGAGATCACCGTGGACGACAACGACCGGGCCACGGGCGTCGTTTACTTCGACGCAGACGGCGTGGAGCACGAGCAGCGGGCCCACGTGGTGGTGCTCGCCTGCAACGGCGTCGGCACGCCGCGGCTCCTGCTCAACTCCCGTTCCACCCGCTTTCCGGAGGGGCTCGCGAACCGCAGCGGCCTGGTGGGCAAGAACCTCATGTTCCACCCCTACGCGGCCGTCTACGGCATCTTCGAGGAGCCCATGGACGGTTACCGGGGCCCCGGCCTGTGCATCTGGAGCCAGGAGTTCTACGAGACTGGTGCGGGCCGAGACTTCGTGCGCGGCTATACCTTCGAGTGCGGCCGGGGCCGGGGTCCGGTCGCGACCGCCATCGGCGGCATGAACTCCGGCCGGATTCCCTTCGGCGAGGAGCATCACCGCGCCTATCGCGCGATGTTCAACCGCATGGCCGGCATGGTGGGTATCTGCGAGGACCTGCCGGAGGAACACAACACGGTAACCCTCGACCCCGAACTCACCGACTCCGACGGGGTACCCGCGCCGAAGGTCACCTACCGCCTGTCGGAGAACAGCCGCCGCATGCTCGATCACGCCGTGGCCCGGGGCACCGAGGTACTGCGTGCGGCGGGTGCCGTGGACGTGGTGACGACGTCCCCCATCGCCCAGGGCGGCTGGCACCTGATGGGCACCGCGCGCATGGGCACGGATCCGGAGACCTCCGTCGTCAACGAGTGGGGACGGTCCCACGACGTCCGCAACCTCTTCGTCGTCGATGGCAGCCTGTTCGTCACCTGTGCCGGGGTGAACCCGACGCGCACCATCCAGGCCCTCGCGCTCTACGTCGCCGACTCGATGAAGCAGCGGCTGGCCAACCTCTTCGACTGAGTGCGGTCATGGCGGACGATACGTTGATCTCTAGCGACCGCGGGCTTTCCGGCCCGCACCGGGCGACCTTGGTGTCGTTTGCCGGAACGGTCATCCCGGCGAGCGGGGAATTCGGCGTTCCGGGGGCCGACGACGACGTGATCGCGGGGGATCTCGTGGCTAGCGCGGAGGGAAGCGCAGGGGAGATCGGCGCGGCGCTCGCAGCACTCGAAGCGTTGTCCAAGGAGCGCCATGGAGACGCCTTCGCCGCCCTCGATGAAGCGGCGCGGCTGGCCGTTGCCACGGCGTTCCGGGACGCGAATCGAGCGCTTGCGGCCCCGCTGATCTCCCTCGTCGCCCAGTGCTACTACCGCGACGAACGGGTGATGGAGGCACTCGGGATGGAGCCCCGGCCGCCCTATCCGGAGGGGTTCGAGCTGGAGCAAGGGGACTGGTCGCTGCTCGACCCGGTGCGGCGGCGCGCGAAGATGGTTCGGGAAATCTGAGGGGCCTTGGCGGAGGCATTGGAAGGGGATGGGCAAGAAGCGCCTGGAGGACATCGACCCCGTCGAGTTCATGGCCGTGCTCGATGAACGGGGTCGCCTCTTCAACGAAGAGTGCGTGCGTCGCGGGATTTCCCGGGTGATCGAACTGGACGGACAGCCGGTGCTGTTCCACCCGGATGGCACCTCGACGCCACTCCCGGAGGACGAGGCCGACATGGAGGCCCTGTTCCGACGGCACAAGGTCGCACTAAATGAACTGCGCCACCGCTGAACGCCCGACTTGCGTGCTGTTCGCCGGGCCCAATGGGGCGGGCAAATCCACGGCCTATGCGCGGTTCCTGGACGCCGGCCACGAGGCGGGCGAATACCTGAACCCGGACGACGTGGCCAAGAGGCTGCGTCAAACCGTCGGCGATGGGTCGGCTCCGGAAATCCGCGCCGGGCGGGAAATCATCGAGCGGACCCGCGCGCTCATCGCGGACCGGCAGCCGTTCGTGCGTGAGACCACGCTGACGAGCAGCGAGGTGCTGCGCAGCCTAGATGCCGCCAAACGCGCCGGCTATCGCTTGGTGTTGGTGTTCGTGGCGCTTTCGAGCGCCGGGCTGGCGCGCGGGCGCGTCTGCGTGCGCGTCGCGTCGGACGGTCATCACATCCCGGCGGACGTGCAGCGGCGCCGATTCCCGAAGGCGCTGGCCAATGCCGCGTGGGCGGCCGAGGTCGTGGACGTCGCCTACTTCTTGGACAACGGGGGCGTCCAGCACCGCTTGGTCGCAACGGCGCGGCGGGGCGTGGTGACGTTCCTCGACGCGGGGGAGGCGGCTTGGGTGCGGCAAGCCACCGTGGGTCTACCCCGTGCGCCCATGTTGAAGAGCCGGGAGGAGGCCCTGGCGGGACTGCGGATGGACGAGGGCTTGTCGGAGGAGCTGCAAGTTCGCGAGGCGGCGGCCGCCTATCGGGCGCCCGCATAGGTCGATGGAAGGCTGGGCCTGGGCCAAGCTCGGGGCGGCTCGGTCACCGGCGCGGATTATAATGCGGGGACCGGACAACGCCGCGGGCGTCGGACATGCATCACCGGCACCTCAACCACCAACGCCTCACATCCGCGGCCATCGACGACATCATCGGCCGTGGGCGTTGGGACGACTGGCGCGGCGGCAGGTTGGCATCGGTCGCCAAGGCACGAACCGTTGCGGCGAAGCGTTCTTCGAGGTCGCCCGCACGGTCGCCTCGCTTCTCTCGTTTGTAGTCTCGCCGGAATTGTCGCGTTCGCTCAATCTTCCGCATTCAAATCATCGAGGAGGCTTGGCACATCCTCGAACCGCCGCAAGTTACCCGCTTCCGCCTCTTCCATCGCCGCGATGGTCTCGGCATTCGGCACAAGCGGAGCGTTCGGCCCGCGGTCAGCGATGTCCGCCACCGCGATCAATGCCGAGTTCCTTTCGTTGCGCGTGGCTCCTTGCATGAGGTGCCCGCACCCCACGACAGGGAACGTCCGGTAGCGCCCCACCGCGAGCGTTGGCTGTAAATGCGATGGACCTTTCGTTCAAGGTCCGCTGCATCTGTCCGCACGACGGGCTCCTGATAGCGACTTAAGGTCCGCGACATGGCGCAGCTTCCATCCGATGCATGCCTCGGATACCGTGCGTTGCGCCACCACGAAACATACCACGGGCCTGTTGGGCGTGGCGTAATGCGACCCGGATTACGTGGACTTCGCGGCGCCGGCGGTCTACCCGGCCGCCACCGCCTCCGACCGCGCAAAGCGCTCCCGCACCTGCCGCACGCCGCTCTTCAACTGCTCCGGTACCGCCAACATCGCCGGCGTCGCGATCAGCGTCAGCAGCGTCGCGAAGGAGAGGCCCGAGACGATGGCCTGGGACGTCTGCACCCAGAAGCCGGATACCTGGCTGCCGTAGACGACCTCGCGGTTGATGAAGTCGATGGAGAAGTTCGTGGCGAGGGGCAGCAGGCCGAACACGGTTGTCACCGTCGTCAGCAACACGGGCCGGAGGCGTTGTGCCCCGGTGCGGGCGATGAGTTCCAGGTAGTGGATTTCCGGATGCTCCCGGCGCAGGTGGTTGTAGGTGTCGATGAGCACGATGTTGTTGTTCACGACGATCCCGGCGAGCGCGACCACGCCGACGCCCGACATGATGGCGCTGAAAGGCATCTGGGTAACCAATAGGCCGAGCAGGACGCCGGCCGTCGACATCACGACCGCCACCAGGATCAGCGTGCTCTGATAGAAGCTGTTGAACTGGGTGACGAGCAACATGAACATCAGGATCAGGGAGAGCACGAAGGCGACGCTGACGAATGCGATGGACTGTTCCTGCTCCTCGTTGGCCCCGCGGAACTGGATATCCACCCGCGGGTCGAAGTCCTGGGCGTCGATCCAGGCGCCGATCTCCTGCACCTTGTCGTCGGCAAGCACCCCGGGGGCGACTTCGGCACGGATGAACTCGACGGTGTTGCCGTCGATGCGCTGTATCGTGTCCACGTTCGGCACCGGAGCGCGGGTGACGAAGTTCGAGATCGGTATCTGCCCGGTCGGCGTCGCGATCTTTAGCTCGTCGAGGGCCGCCACGCCCCGGGCGTCGCTGGGATACCGAATCCGGATGTCGACGGGTTCGTCCGCGTTGTCGGGCCGGTACTCCGCGATCTTCACCCCGGTGGTCACCAGCTGCACCGCCAGGCCGACCAGCGACACGTCGGCGCCATAGAGGGCCGCTTGAGCGCGGTCGACGTCGATCTTCCACTCGACCCCCGGCAGGGACCGCGTGTCCTCCATGTCCCGCAGCCCGGCGACCCGGGTGTCCATGAACTCCCGGACTTGGGAGATCACGGGCTGTATGTCCGCTCGGTCCACGGCGGTGAACTGAATCTGTAGCGATTTGCCGACGGGCGGGCCCATCTCCTCCTTCTGCACCTCCACATGGATGCCGGCGAGGTCGGCGGTGCGTTCTCGCAGGAGCTCGAGGATCTCCACGCCGGTCATGGACCGATTGTGCTGGTCGTGCAGTTCCACCATGACCGTCCCGACGATGTCCTTGGCGGAGGAGCCACCCATGAATCCGGCATCTCCGCCTGGCAGGCGGGTCCACGTGTTCACGTCCTTGATGCCCGGAATGGCCAGGATGCGGCCCTCCACCTCGCGCACGAGGACATCGATCTCGTCGGTCGATAGGTTGCCCCGAGCCCGGACGCTGACCCTTCCGTATGCCGGGTCCGTGCCGGTGAAGAAGGTCACGCCGCTGCCGTAGTTCCCGTACGCCCAGAACGTCGTGGCGAGGATCGCCAGGACGACGATGATCGTCGCCAGGGAGTGGTGGCTTGCCAACATCAGTAGCCGCGCGTACCAGCCGGTGAAGCCACCGAGGGTGGTCGGATCCCCGTTCTCCAGCTCCGCGAGGGTCCGTCGCTGTTTTGCGTCGCGCACGCTCACCTTGCCGAAACGCGATCCGATCGTGGGGCAGAACACCAGGGCGTAGAGCAGGGAGCCGGTGAGGACGGTGAACACGGTCACCGGCAGGTAGCGCATGAACTTGCCCGACACGCCGGGCCAGAACATCAGCGGCAGGAATGCCGCGAGGGTGGTCGCGACGGAGGCCGCCACCGGCCAGAACATGCGTTTCGCGGCGAGGGTGAAGGCGGCCCGGTTGTCGAATCCCTCGACCATCTTGCGGTCGGCGTACTCCGTCACGACGATCGCCCCGTCGATCAGCATGCCGAGGCCCAGCAACATGCCGAACATCACCATGAAGTTGAAGGTGTAGTCGAAGAGATAGATGAAGATCAGCGCGAACAGGAACGAGATGGGGATGCCGACGCCGACGATGAGCCCGCTGCGCAGCCCCATGGCGGCGACCACCAGCGTCATGACGAGCGCGAGGGCGGTGACGATGTTGCCCTCGAGCTCGGTAACCTGCTGCAGGGCCCGGGGCGACGCGTCCTGGGTGAAGAACACGGTCATGCGGTTCGGCAGGTTCGGTTCGTGGCGGGCCACCACCTCCTTCACCCTGCCGATGGCGTCGATGACGTTGGAGTTCGACCGCTTGATGACGTCGATGGAGATCGTGCGCTGCCCGTTCACCCGGGCGTGGCTCTCCCGGTCCTTGAAGGTGCGGCGCACGGTCGCGACGTCGGCTACCGTGACGACCGTATCGCCGTTGGTCAACACGGGCAGCTCGAGCAGGTCTTGCCCCTGTTCGATGACGCTCGGCACCTTCACGGACATGCGGCCCCGGCCAGTGTCGAGACTCCCCGCCGGGATCAGGCGATTGTTGCGCATCACCGTGGTGATGAGCTGCTCGTTGGTGAGGCCGTACGCCTCCAGCTTGGCCGGTTCGACGACGATCTCCAGCACTTCCTCCCGGTGCCCGTAGAGGCGGGCCTCGAGGATGTCGGGAACCGTCTCGATCGCGTCCTGTAGCGCCTTGGCGTGGTCGAACAGCATGCGCTCCGGCACGTCGTCACCCACGAGGTTGATCTGGATGATCGGGAAGTCGTCCGTGCTCTGTTCGGAGATGATCGGCTCCTCCGCCGTGTTCGGCAGCTCCGGCTTGGCCCGGTCGACGGCCTCGCGCACGTCGGCCAGCGCGATGTCGAGGTCGTAGTCGGCGTCGAACTCCACCGTCACCGTGGCCACGCCCTCGGACGCGAACGCGTTGACCTCCTCGACCCCCTCCACGGTCCGCAACTCGATCTCCATGGGCTTCACGAGCAGGCGGGCGCCGTCCTCGGGGGAGATGCCTTCGTGCACGATCGTGATGGCGAAGAAGGGCACTTCGATCCGGGGCTCCGCCTCGATCGGTATGGCGCACCGCGCGACGGATCCGGCGAGCACGACGGCGAATAGCAGCAACAGGGTGGTGCGGGTGCGGCTGACGGCCGCATCCACCAGAACGTTGTTCACGAGGCGTGCACCGGGGTGACCGTGGGTGGCGTGCCCTCCACGCCGACGCCCGGCACGGCCGCGGGCGCGGTGACCGCCGGAGATTCGACGGCCGACTCCACGTCCCGCGTCGGACGTGTGTCCTCGTCCGCGGTCAGGTCGCGGAGCAACGCCTCGGCAGCCTCCGCCGAGAACCCTTCTTGCCGGACGGTGCTGGCCAGGGACGCGGCGTCGGTGCGCGTCGCCGGCGGCGAGCGCGTGGGTTCCCAGTCGATGTCGACCTGCTCGCCCGGGACCACGAATTCGTGCCCCACCGTGATGATCGTCGCAACCTCCGGCAAGCCGGTGACCCACACCCCCTCGGCGTCGTCGCGCAGGATCTCGACCCGCTGGAACGTCACCCGATTGTCGGCGTCCAGGGTCCGTATGCCCACCCCCCCTGCGTCGTCGAGCGCGAAGAGCGCGGGGCTGACGCGGTGCGCGCGCGTGGTTTCCGCAGCGATGAGGATGTCGGCGGTGATGCCGCTGCGCAGCGCATAGTCGGGGTTAGGCACCTCGATCTCGACCCGGTACGTGCGCGTGGTGGGATCGGCCTGCTGACCGATAAAGCCAATGGTCCCTGCCAGGCGCTCCCCGGTGGCGAGTTCCCCGAAGGCCGGTTCGCCGATCCCGACGCGCGCCACGTCCTTCTCGGTGATCTGCCCGACCAAGAGCATCGGGTCGAGATCGACGAGCGTGACGCACCCCGCGCCGGGCTGTAGGTAGTCGCCGACTTCGACGTGGGTGACTTCGGCAAGTCCGTCGATGGGCGCGCGCACGGCGGTGCGCGCGATGTCGAGCTCGATGGACTTCTGCCGAGCCTGGGCGGCGGCGAGGCGCGCCCGCGCGGTCGCGATCGCGGTCTCGGATTGAAAGCCCTGGGACTTGAGCCGCAGGCTGCCGCGATACTCGATGTAGGCTTGCCGCACCGCCGTCTGCGCCTCCGTCAGGCGGGGGCGGCGGTCATCCATCGACAGACGGCACAACACGTCTCCCACGGCCACCCGGTCCCCGAGCTCCACGGGCCGGTCCACGACCCGGCCGACGGTTTCGGCCCGCACGTCGACCGTGCGCTTGTTCTCGGTGCGGCCCCGAACCTGGGCGAAGGCGGTTTGCTCGATGGCCGTGCTCACCCGGGCGCGCACCCGGGAGGGCGCGCGGTCTTCCTGCGCCGCGGTTGCACGCTCGTTGCGTTCCGAGATGCTGAGCTGCGTGGCCTCGTCCGGCCCGGCTCCGAACTGGCCGGAGGCGAGCCAGGCGATGGTGGCCACCGCGATGACAATGGCGGTGATGTAGGTCTTGCGCATCAGGCGCTTGGAGGCTCGATGGACCTTGACGTCACGGTCGTCCCCGGGAACGACGCATCGTTACGAAACGTAACACGAAACCGGTCGTCCGGCCACCCGCTCGACGGTCGCCCCGGCGGGGGAACGGACCGGCTACCACTCCCCGGTGTTGCCCATGCTCTGCCAAGGCTCCGCCGGTTCCCGCGGCCCGCCGGTCTGCAGGAGTTCCACGGAAACGCCGTCCGGCGAGCGCACGAAGGCCATGTAGCCATCCCGCGGTGGCCGGTTGATGGTGACCCCGGCATCCATCAGGTTTTGGCACAGCCCATAGATGTCGTCCACCTCGTAGGCGAGATGCCCGAAATTGCGTCCGCCCCCGAGTTCCTCCGGATCCCAGTTGTGCGTGAGCTCCACCTGGGCGTCCTCGTCGCCGGGCGCGGCCATGAACACGAGGGTGAACCGGCCGGGTTCGTTCTCGATGCGCCGGATTTCCTTCAGGCCGATGGCCTCGTAGAAGCCGATCGAGGCGTCGAGGTCCGTGACACGGACCATGGTGTGCAGGTATTTCATCGCGGTGCGCTCTCCGTATCTCGTCCGAAGCCGCACCCTAACCGACGCGGGCCGATGGCGACAAGGCGGGTGGGAGGGTGCCCGGTGTGCGCCACGTCGTTTCGGAACCGGGACAGGTCGACTCCCGCGCAAGTGATGTGTTCATCCGCGACGTCCAGACGGAGCAGCATGCGACCGTCAGCGGTGAGGGCCATTTGGATTTGGTCAACTACCGTCCGCAAGTCGCTCTGCCGAAGCGTGATGAACGCGTCCCACGCTGCTGTGCGCCGGATGGCGAACACAAAGACGAGCGCCGGGAGGATCGGTCGGAGGAGCTGGTCGTTGGAGATGTTGAACAGCGCGGTGTCTCGACCGCTCGCGGCGTTGACGTTGGCGGTCTTGACTTGGACGCGGACAAGTTCGCCGTCGGCATCGTGAACGACGAAGATGTCGTCTCCGGTGTCGACCTCTGGGATTGCGGCATTCCAGCCACGCAGTAAGAGTTCCGCCATGACGGCCAACTGGCCCGCGCGGCCGACATAGAGATTGCGGCTAGGCAACGGAGTGGGTCGTGCTGTCGAGGAGTTGGCCGGGGTGGACGGGGTCGCGGAACTCAACGCCGAGCCTTTCGAGTTCCTCGACACCGATGCCCGTAAGGATTTCCGCGATGGGAAGGCTGATCGCGCCGTTGCACGCCCGGAAGTCGGCGTGGGTCTCGTAGGCGATGTAGACACTGGAAACGGGCGGGATATTGCCGCCTCGGGATTCGACCCAAGCGCGAGTAGCCGGCGCCAGCTCGCAAGTGTAGCCGTGCAGCTGCCTGCCAACGTGGATTTCGACGGTCATGGGAACTCGTGCCCGCATCGTCGTTGGGACGATCCTAACACGCGGCGAGGGCGAATCTGCGCACAGCGCAGGACCGGCCTCAGGGCGCTACACTGCCGGCACGGCAACGCGGAGAACGACCATGGCGGACGGCGGCTTGATCACGACCATCGACGAATTCGAGACCGAGTACCGCAAGACCATCGGGCAGACCCTCGCCCACCAGCCCTCCCGGCAGGCGAACCTCGACAACATCCGCCGGTTCGGGGACGGCGTCGGCGACTACAACCCGCTGTGGCGGGACGAGGCCCATGCCGCCGCGAGCCGCCTTGGCATGATCACGGCCCCGCCGACGTTCCTCTATGGCGTCTCCCTCGGCGTGGTCGCCGGAGAGACCGGCAACATCGACCGGGCGCGGGTCTCGACACGGTACCTGCCGGTGAACTACGCCGGCGTCGAGATCGACTTCGTGCGCCCCGTTTGGCGGGACGACTGGATCACCTGCACCGAGCGCGTCGGCGAGACGGTCCGCAAGCAGAGCGGCCGCATCGGTGCCATCAACCTCAACAACGGCCTCGTGACGTACTCCAACCAGCGCCAGGAGGTGGTCGCCGAGGTCAAGACGACCATGGCGCGCTTCCAGAACACCGGCGGCGCCCTCGACTACGACCGTGCGCCGAAGGAGGACGCCGCGCGCCCCGAACCGCCCGATCCGCTCGTCTGGGAGCGCGAGCGGCGCGGCGCCGAGACGCGCCATTGGGAGGACGTGGTAGAGGGGGACGCGCTACCGTCCCTGCCCAAGGGCACGTACTCGGTCAACGAGCTCTTTCTCTTCACCCACGGCGTGCTGGGGACGTACCGGAGCACCCGCGCGGCGCTGGAGGCGGCGGGGGGCGCCGAACTCGGCGGCGGCGGACGCTTCGACGCCGAGCACGCGAAGGGGCGGCGCAACATGCCGGGGCAATTCGACTACGGGCCGCAGCGCGTCTGCTGGCTCGCGCAGATCGTGACGGATTGGATGGGGGACGACGGCATCCTGAAGCGCCTCACGGCCTCCATCCGGCACCCGAACGTCGTCGGGGACACCAACACGGTACACGGCGAGGTCACCGGCAAGCGGGTGTCCGATGGCGAGCACCTCGTGGAGGTGCGCATGCAGAACGTCAACCAGTCGGGGCTCGCGACGGCGTTCGGCACGGCCTTGGTGGCGCTGCCCGCGCGCAGCGATTGACCGGACTCATGGGCGGATCACGTCCTCCACGTGGACCGGGAAGACGCTTCCGGGGTTAGCGGCGGTGCCGCGATCATGGACGCGATCGTGGAAATAGTGCCGGAGCGTCTTCGTAACCACCGGGAAGGCCAAATCCTCCCACGGCACCCCATCCTCCTCGAAGAGCCGCACGTCGAGGCTCTCGTCGCCCGGGGCGTAGTGGCCATCCGCCAGCCGTGCGCGAAAGAACATGTGTACTTGGGAGATGTGCGGAACGCTGAACACGGTGTAGAGCCCCTGGATCTCGACTCGGGCGCGGGCCTCCTCCCAAGTCTCCCGCACCGCCCCGGCGTCTATCGTTTCGCCCGCCTCGAGGAACCCGGCCGGCAAGGTCCAGTGGCCCCTGCGCGGCTCGATGGCCCGCCGGCAGAGGAGCACGCGGTCGTTCCAGACGGGTAGGCAACCGGTCACGATGCGCGGGTTCTGGTAGTGGATGGCGCCGCAGTGGCCGCAGACGAAGCGCTCGCGGTTGTCGCCGGGGGGTATCTTGCGCTCGACCTCGCGGCCGCAGCGGCTACAGTAGTTCACCGAGCGATTATAGCGCCCGCTGCCGTGGTGCCCGGCCGTGGGTGGGGCCGTGGGGGCCCTGCGCGGTGGCAAGCCGCCGGGGCTTGACGGACAATGCCGACAGCCTCAGGGGGAAGCAGGCGGGCGGCGGATGATCTACGGTTTGGGCGCGCGGCGGGTGGTGGCGGAGGGCGACTATTTCGTCGCGGAGTCCGCCGCCGTCATCGGCGCGGTGACGCTCGGCAACAACGTGAGCGTCTGGTATGGCGCGGTGCTGCGCGGCGACTACGACGCCATCGCCATCGGCGCGGACTCGAACGTCCAGGACTGCGCGATCGTCCACATGGACGAGGGCTTCCCGGTGACGATCGGCGAGCGCGTGACGATCGGGCATCAGGCGACGGTCCACGGCTGCACCATCGGCGACGACAGCTTGATAGGCATCAATGCGGTGGTGCTGAGCGGGGCGCGCATCGGCGATCACTGCCTGATCGGGTCGAACGCGCTCGTCGCCGAGGGCAAGGAGATTCCGGACCGGAGCCTCGTCCTCGGCTCGCCCGGCCGGGTCGTGCGCGAGGTGACGGACGACGAGATCGCCCAGATCAAGGGCTTCTCGGACCTCTACGTGAACAACTTCAAGCGCATGCAGCGCGAACTCACGGTACAGGAGGAGGCGGACCGGCCATGACCAAGATCGGCACGCCGCTGTCGGCGGTGGGGACCCGGGTGATGCTGCTCGGCTCGGGGGAACTCGGCAAGGAAGTGGCCATCGAGCTGCAGCGGCTCGGCGTGGAGGTCGTGGCGGTGGACCGCTACGAGAACGCCCCGGCGATGCAGGTCGCCCATCGCGCCCACGCCATCGACATGCTCGACGGCGACGCCCTGCGCGCGCTCATCGAGGCCGAGCGCCCGGACCTCGTGGTGCCCGAGATCGAGGCCATCGCGACGCCGACCCTGGTGGAACTCGAAGCCGAGGGCGTGCACGTCATTCCCACGGCCCGGGCGGCGCGCCTCACGATGAATCGGGAGGGCATTCGCCGGCTGGCCGCCGAGGAACTCGGCATCCGGACCTCCCCCTACCGGTTCGCCGCGACGGAGGACGAGTACCGTGCCGCCATCGCCGAGATCGGCACGCCCTGCGTCGTGAAGCCGGTGATGAGTTCTTCCGGCAAGGGCCAGTCCACCGTGCGCACCCCCGACGACGCGATGGGTTCCTGGCAGTACGCCCGGGAGGGCGCGCGCGGCACGGCGGACAAGGTGATCGTCGAGGGCTTCGTGGACTTCGACTACGAGATCACGCTGCTCACGGTGCGCCACGGCGCGGGCGAAGTGAGTTTCTGCGAACCCGTCGGGCACCGCCAGGAAGGCGGGGACTACCAGGAGTCCTGGCAGCCACAACCCATGAGCGCGGCCGCGCGCGGCGAGTGCGAGCGCGTGGCCGCCGCCGTCACCGGCGCGCTCGGCGGCCAGGGCCTCTTCGGCGTGGAGTTCTTCATCAAGGACGACGTGGTGTGGTTCTCCGAGGTCAGCCCGCGGCCCCACGACACCGGCATGGTGACGCTGATCGGGCAGGACCTCTCCGAGTTCGCCCTGCACGCCCGCGCCATCCTCGGCCTGCCGATCCCGGTCATCCGCCAATACGGGCCGGCCGCATCGGCGGTCATCTTGGCGCACGGGAACTCGGATCGGGTTACCTACTCGAACTTGGAAGCGGCACTGGCCGCGCCGGACACGCAGCTTCGGCTCTTCGGCAAGCCGGAGGTGCATGGGGAGCGGCGCATGGGCGTGGCCCTCGCCCTTGGGGCGTCGGTGGACGAGGCACGGGAGAAGGCGCGGGCCGTGGCGGCGGCGGTTGAGGTCGACGTGCGGTAGCGATCGTTTCATCCGGGACGCAACGACCAACCCGGAAATAGCGAAATTCCCTGTAATTCAGTGATTTGATGGTTTAAAGGATCGTTTCATGACACTGTCCGAGCAAGCCGTCCTAGAGTTCGTCCGAAAGCACCCGGACGCGAGCAGGAGCCAGATTCGGGCCGGTGTTGCCCCACGGAGAAGCGAGGCGACGGTCTGGCGGACGCTGAAGCGACTAGTCGAGCAGGGGGCCTTGACGGTAGCTGGCCTAGGGCCGGCCACTCGGTATCGCCTCGCCGACGCGATGCGAATTCGCGCGCATCTGGAGACGCCCTATCACCAACGGGCTCCCGTCGGTCACCGCCGCGCGTTCCTCGATGGCTACGTTCCCGGCGACTCTTGGTATCTCGACGATGCGCAGCGCGCGCGAGCGCATTCGGTCTGGACAAACGCCGCGACCGGCGTATAGTGGCCGCCGACATGACCAGTCCCGCCCACACTCACTCCCTTCGCATCCTGCGCCTGCTGCTGCCGGCGTAGCCGGCACTTACTTTTCCCACATGGGCCTCGCGCCCACTCGACCCAACCCAAGACCGCCAACCCGCGAGCGTCGAGAGGTCTCGTCATGACATCGCAACCCATGGAATCCCCAATGCCCCCGGCGTTTGCCGTGGGCGCGGCCGGTGCGCGCGCCGGAGCCATGCCGCACGGCAAGTACCGCCCGTTCCAGCCCATCGACCTGCCGGACCGCACCTGGCCGAGCGCCGTGCTCGACGCGCCGCCGCGCTGGTGCAGCGTCGATCTCAGGGACGGCAACCAGGCGCTCATCGATCCGATGAACGTGGACGAGAAACTCCGCATGTGGGACCTGCTGCTCGACGTGGGCATGAAGGAGATCGAGGTCGGCTTCCCCTCCGCGTCGCAGCCGGACTTCGACTTCATCCGCCGCATCGTGGGCGAGGGCAGGATTCCGCCGCACGTCTCCATCCAGGTGCTCTGCCAGGCGCGGGAGGAATTGATCCGCCGCACCGTCGAAGCCCTGGAGGGCGCGCCCAACGTCATCTTCCACCTCTATAACTCGACCTCCACGCTGCAACGCCGGGTGGTGTTCCAGATGGACCGCCAGGGCATCGTGGACCTCGCCGTGGAGGGCACGCGGATCGTGCGCGATGGCCTGTCCGCGCTGTCGGGCGCGAACATCGTCTTCGAGTACTCGCCGGAGAGCTTCACCGGCACGGAGCTCGATTTCGCGGTGGACATCTGCGCGGCCGTGGCCGAGGAGTGGGGTGCCACGCCGGAAGAGCAGATGATCGTCAACCTGCCCTCCACGGTGGAGATGGCGACGCCGAACATCTACGCGGACCAGATCGAGTGGTTTTGCCGCCACTTCCCGGCCCGGGACAGCGTGGTCGTGAGCCTGCACACCCACAACGACCGGGGCACCGGCGTCGCCGCCACCGAGCTCGCGCTCATGGCGGGCGCGCAACGCGTGGAGGGCACGCTGTTCGGGAATGGCGAGCGGACCGGCAACTGCGACCTCGTCACCGTCGCCATGAACCTGTTCTCCCAGGGCGTCGATCCGGAACTCGACTTCCGCGACATGCCGCGCATCCGCTCGACGGTGGAGGAGATCAACAAGCTCCCCGTACACGAGCGTCATCCGTACGCGGGAGACCTCGTGTTCACCGCGTTCTCGGGGTCGCATCAGGACGCGATCCGCAAGGGGATGGCGCGCCTGGACGACGCCTCCTGGGAGGTGCCGTACCTGCCGATCGACCCGGCGGATGTCGGCTCTTCCTACAAAGAAACCGTGCGGGTCAACAGCCAGTCGGGCAAGGGCGGCGTCGGCTTCATCTTGGAGGAGCGCTTCGGGGTGGCCCTGCCGAGGGAGATGCTGGTCGAGTTCTCGGCGGTGGTGCAACGGCTCACCGAGCGTCTCGACCGTGAAGTGCGGCCGGACGAGATCTTTCAGGCCCTGCTCGACGAATACGTGGTGGAGGACGGCCCGTACCGGCTGCTCGACTACGATCTCTCCCACGGCGAGGGCGACCGGCAACGCTGCGTGGGCCAGATCGAGGTCTCGGAGCAGCGGGTCGACATCGCCGGGGAGGGCAGCGGCCCCATCGAGGCCTTCGTCAACGGCATGGTGGAGACGCTGAACGAGCCGCTCAACATCATCGACTACCATGAGCATTCCCTCGCGACGGGCAAGGACGCCACCGCGATCTGCTTGTTGACCATCGACGACGGTGACGCGCGTTGCCACGGCATCGGCATGAGCCGGAACACCATCACGGCATCGCTCTCGGCGATCGTGTCCGCGGTCAACCGGCGCTGGAGGATCCACCGGTAGCGGCTGGGTACCGCGCCATGAACACCGATGTCATCATCACCTGTGCCGTGACCGGGGCCGGCGACACCGTCGGCCGGCATCCGGACATTCCAGTCACCCCCGAACAGATCGCCGCCTCCGCCATCGATGCCGCGAAGGCCGGCGCGGCGATCGTGCATTGCCACGTGCGCGACCCGGCGACGGGCAAGGGCGCCCGGGACGTGTCCCTGTACCGGGAGGTGGTCGCCCGCATCCGGGAGTCCGACATCGACGTCGTGATCAACCTGACCGCGGGGATGGGGGGTGATCTGTTAATCGGCCCGGACGAGATGCCCACCGCGTTCGGCAACGAGACCGATCTCGTCGGGGCGCTCGACCGCCTGCCGCACGTGGAGGAGTTGCTGCCCGAGATCTGCTCCCTCGACTGCGGTTCCTACAACTTCGGCGAGGGTAGCCTGGTTTACGTGTCCACGCCGGACATGCTGCGCCGGGGTGCCGAGCGCATCCAGGAGATCGGCGTCAAGCCGGAACTCGAGATCTTCGACACCGGCCACCTCAGCTTCACCCTGAAGATGCTGGAGGAGGGCCTGATCGACGATCCTCCCCTGTTTCAGCTCTGCTTCGGGATTCCCTGGGGCGCGCCGGCCGAGGTGGGCGTGATGAAGTCCTGGGTGGACCTGCTGCCCCCCGGCGCGAACTTCACGGCCTTCGCGATCAGCCGCGACCAGATGCCGTTCGCCGCACAGTCCGTGTTGCTCGGTGGCCACGTGCGCGTCGGCCTCGAGGACAATCTCTACCTGCGGCGCGGCGTGTTCGCGAGCAACGCGCAACTGGTGGAGCAGGCCCGCACCATCGTCGAGCTGATGGGCGCCCGCGTGCTGGGTCCGGACGAGGCGCGGACGAAGTTCGGCCTGGTGCGGCGCGGTTGACTCGGCGCGTGGCCGCCGGCGGTCCGTAGCAGTCACGCGGCCGATTCCGCAGCCGGGCCATGCAGCAGCGCATCCGTACGCTAGGGGTCATCGGGACCGGTGTCATCGGTGCGGGATGGGCGGCGCGCGCCCTCGCGCACGGACTCGACGTCGTGTCTTGGGACCCGGCGCCGGGTTGGGAAACGCGCCTGACGGCTGCCGTCGAGCAGGCCTGGCCCGCGCTGGAGAGTATCGGCCTCCATGCCGGCGCGAGTCTCGCCCGATTGCGATGCGCGGTGTCCTTGGACGATGCGTGTCGGTCCGCGGACTTCATCCAGGAAAGCGCACCGGAGCGCCTCCCGCTGAAGCAGGCGCTCCACGCACAGATCGATAGCGTGGCGCCGGCGGATGTGGTCGTCGCCTCGAGCACGTCGGGTCTGTTGCCCACCGACCTCCAGGCGCGCTGCCGGCATCCCGGGCGGCTGGTCGTCGGGCACCCCTTCAACCCGGTCTACCTGCTGCCCCTCGTCGAAGTGCTGGGCGGGACACACACCGTGCGGGCGAGCATCGACCATGCGTTGGCCTTCTACCGTGACTTGGGGATGCACCCCCTGCGGGTGCGGACCGAGATCGAGGGCTTCCTCTCGGACCGCCTGCAGGAGGCCTTGTGGCGCGAAATCCTGCACTTGGTCAACGACGGCGTGGCGACTACCGAAGAACTGGACGCCGCGATCATCTACGGACCCGGGTTGCGTTGGGCGTTCATGGGCACCTGCCTGTCCTATCACCTGGCCGGGGGCGACGGGGGGATGGAGGGCTTCATGAAGCAGTTTGGTCCCGCGCTCGATTTGCCGTGGGCCCGGTTCGCGGGCCCGGAACTCACGGACGACCTGATCGGGCGTTTGACGGAAGGGACGCGCCAACAGGCGGACGGACGCACGGTGCAGGAACTCGCGCGATTGCGTGACGAATGCCTGGTCGCCATCATGCAGGCGCTACGGCGCTTCGAGGTCGGGGCCGGCCGCACCCTCGCCGAGGACGAGGCGAGTCGCCGGGAGGCCGAGCGTAGGTCGTCGCGGGGAGAGTGACGGCATGGCCACCTTCGCGGTCTCGCTGCCGAAAAAAGCGCGGAGTGCGAGCACTTCCGCCGTGGCCACCGGGCTTCGCTATACTGTGCCGTCACGGTCGCGCTCATGCCCTCGAAGGGGTGCCGCGCGCAGGAAGCCACCCCCATGTTTGAAAGCCTGAGCGAACGCCTCACGCATGTCCTGCGGGGCCTGACGGGCAAGGCCTACCTCACGGAGGAAAACGTCGCCGCGTCCGTGCGCGAGGTGCGCATGGCGCTGCTCGAAGCGGACGTGGCGCTGGAGGTCGTGCGCTCGTTCACCAACGATGTGCAGGGCAAGGCGGTGGGCCGGACGGTCACGGCCGCGGTCAATCCCGGCGAGGCGTTCGTCGGCATCGTCCGGGACGAACTCACGGCCTTGATGGGGGAGGCGAACGACGCCCTCAACCTATCGGCCACGCCGCCGGCCGTGGTGCTGATGGCCGGCCTGCAAGGCTCGGGGAAGACGACGACGGTCGCGAAGCTCGCGCGCTTGGTCCGCGAGCGGGAGAACAAGAAGGTGGCCGTCGTCAGCGCCGATGTCTACCGTCCCGCGGCGATCGAACAGTTGCAGACCCTGGCCGAGGAGGTCGGAGCCCGCTTCATCGCGAGCACGCCGGACGAACGGCCCGTCGCCATCGCGGAGCGGGCATTGGGCGATGCGCGCACGCAATTCGACGACGTCCTCATCGTCGATACGGCGGGCCGGCTTGCCATCGACGCGGAGATGATGGCGGAGATCGCCGCCCTGCACGCCGCGCTGACGCCGGTCGAGACGCTGTTCGTCGTCGACGCCATGACGGGCCAGGACGCCGCGGCGACGGCCAAGGCCTTCGACCGCGCGTTGCCCCTCACCGGGGTCGTGCTTGCGAAGGCGGACGGCGACGCCCGGGGCGGGGCGGCGCTGTCGGTGCGGGCGCTGACGGGCAAGCCGATCAAGTTCCTCGGCACCGGCGAGAAGACGGACGGCCTCGAGCCCTTCCATCCGGACCGCGTCGCGTCGCGCATCCTAGGGATGGGCGACGTCCTCACCCTGATCGAGGAGGCCGAGCGCAAGGTCGACAAGACCCAGGCACGCCGGCTGGTCCGCAAGATGGGACGCGGCCAGAAGTTCGACCTCGAGGACCTCCGCGAACAGTTCCGCCAGATGGCCAACTTGGGCGGCGTCGAGAACATGCTGGAGAAGCTCCCCGGCATGAACCAGCTCCCGCCTTCGGCCCAGGCGGGCCTGGACCCCGGGCGGATGCGCCGCATGGAGGCCATCATCGACTCCATGACCCCCCAGGAGCGGCGCTACCCGGAGATCCTCAACGGCTCGCGCAAGCGCCGCATCTCCCTCGGCAGCGGCACGCGCATCCAGGAGGTGAACCGCCTGCTGAAGGAGCATCGGCAGATGCAGCGCACGATGAAGAAGGTCACGCGCAAGGGCGGGATGCAGAAGATGATGCGGGCGCTTAACGCCCAAGGGCAGCAGCAGCGGTCCGCGGGCCGGGGGCGCCGGCGGCGCTGAGGGCGTGGGTGGTCACTCACGGCCGTCCGCTCTTGCGAGCTGGCGGCGACCGCGCCTGACGCCCACACCGGCGGCGACGTGGTGATCTACTTGCCCGTGCGAACGCTAGCTGTCCGTATCCTGAATGAGTACTCGCCCGCCATACCGGACCTGGACGTTCAGGTCATGCCCGTCGAGCAACAGCATTCCCATGAGAGGGGTACTGCCGGTCGCGTCGGCCTCGATGTCTCGCGGCTGGTCGTCCCAAAGCACGGTGGCGTAGTGGACGTCGAAATCCACTTCGGCGTCGTTGGCCAGCAACGCTTGGCCTATGTATGCGAACGGAAGTCCTAGGGAAGGTCTGAACAAGACCTTTCCTAGTGCGGCACAGGGATGTGCCGCCAGATTCGATGGCGTAAGCCATTGAATCTGCGGAGCAAGCCGAAACCGCGCTTTTGGCTTGCGACCTGAACAAGTCCATGGACGGACTTGTTCAGAGGTTCCCTAGTTCCATCACCAAGCCAGCAGGCAAGGTCAAGAAGCCGCTGTACCCCGTGTCAACCACGGCTTCAACCTCTTGGGTTCGCCCTTCCGGACCTTGAATCCGAAGGGCAACGACAGCCTCCAAGGCGGAGTTCACTACCCCTTCGATTACACCGTCGTCCGTAGTGACTCCGCTCCGAAGCTGCGCAGGGCCCTGTATCCGACACGCTCACACAAGATGTCGACAATATCTGGGTGCCGTACTCGCAGGCGTTCCACGGCTGCCCGGGTGGTGTTGGCAATGGCCCAGTCCCCGGTTTCGACGTCGATGGCGACATAGTCCCCGTAGTGTCCTTCTTCAATCTGGGGGAGAATCGCCCGGGTGTAAATCTCCTTGCCCATGCGGACGGCTTCCGCACGGGGGAGACGCGACTTCGGAGGGGTCATGGGCCTCGGCATCGTGATCCTCTCGTAGCCCGCTCCAACGGCAAGATGCTCGTTGCCGGGACGTTCGGGCCGGAAACGTCGTGACGGCCAGTGCACGCCTCTCGGCCGATCCGGCTATCGAGTCTATCTGGCGGGTGCTCGCCAAACAATATCTCGCCCCAAACCCTCAGGTCGGCCTGCGACTCGTGATGGCAAGCTCGACAAGGTGGAGGAGCTTTGCGGCGTGGGCTTGACCGTGGCCCCAGCGCTCAGCGCGGTGGACGTGTCTAAGAGCACCGGGCTGCCGCTGCGGGAATGAGCGCGACGAGTGTGCGAGATCGTCCAAACCCCCAACGCGTCCGAAAGTTCCCACCGCCCAACCCGTCCTGTAAAATGCCGCCCCTTTTTCGGGACGACTCCCCATGGTCACGATTCGCCTCGCCAGACATGGAGCGAAGAAGAGCCCGTTCTTTCACGTGACCGTCGCCGACCGCGCGGCGAAGCGGGACGGACGCTTCATCGAACGCGTCGGCTTCTACAACCCCGTGGCGCGGGGCCAGGAGGAGCGGATGCGCATCGACCTCGACCGCGTGGATCATTGGCTGTCCGTGGGCGCGCAGCCGACGGAGCGGGCCAGGCAACTCATCGACACCGCCCGGCGGGTCGCTGCGGCCGAGACGGCCTGACCGAGCATCGCCGCCCCGGGCGGCGAGCGAACCGATGCGCCTTGCGACCCAACCCCATCCTCCCGGCGGCGTGCCCGGTGATGTCCACGATGCGGGCGACGTGGTGGTGGTCGGCCGGATCGACGGGGCATACGGCGTGCGCGGCTGGCTACGCGTAACGTCCTATACGGACCCACCCGAGAACCTGCTCGGCTACGGGCCCTGGCACCTGCGGTCTGACCGGAACGGTGATGCGACGTGGCGCGAGGTGTCGGTGGAACAGGTCAGTCCGCACGGCGAGGGATTCCGCTGCCGGTTGGCGCAGGTGGCGGATCGGGACGCCGCCGCCCGCTGGCGTGGTGCCTTGGTGGGGGTGCCGGAGACGGCGCTGCCCGCGACGGAGCCGGACGAGTACTACTGGCGCGACCTGATCGGACTCTCCGTGCGGACGGTCACGGGGATCGATCTCGGGCGCGTCGAGACCTTGATGGCGACCGGTGCCAACGATGCCCTCGTCGTTCGCGACGGGCAACACGAACGGCTGATTCCGTTCGTCGCGCAGGTCGCGCGGGAGGTCGATCTCCCGGGGGGCTTCATCGTGGCGGACTGGGATCCGGAGTTTTAGCGAGTTCGGCGACATGTGGACCGCGGCCATTAGCATCTTTCCGGGCATGTTCGGCGCGCTCACTGGCGGCGATGGCGTGGTGGCGCGCGCCCTGGACCGTGGGGTGCTCTCCTTCCGCGTCGTCGATCCCAGGGACCATACGGACGACCGTCACGCCACCGTGGACGACCGGCCCTATGGCGGTGGTCCGGGCATGGTGATGAAGGCCGAACCGCTGACGCGCGCGCTGCGCGAGGCGCGTGACATTGCACCCGGCCCGGTGACGACGGTGTTTCCCTCGCCCCAGGGGCAGCGTTTCGACCACAACGTCGCGCTGGAACTCGCGGCCATGGACTGCGTCGTCTTCGTCGCCGGCCGCTACGAGGGCGTCGACGAACGCTTTGTCCGCCGCGAGGTCGATCTGGAGCTTTCGTTGGGGGATTTCGTCCTGAGCGGAGGCGAACTGGCGACGATGGTGATGCTCGATGCGGTGGCGCGGCTGCTGCCGGGCACGCTTGGCAACGCGGACTCGGCCGCGGCGGAGTCCCACGCGGACGGCCTGCTGGACCATCCGCACTACACGCGTCCCGCGCGATTCGGGGACGATGCCGTGCCGGAAGTGCTGCTCGGTGGCGATCACGGGGCGGTGGCCCGGTGGCGCCGCAAGCAAGCCCTCGGCCGCACCTGGCGGCGTCGTCCGGACCTGCTCGCCGGCCGAGCGCTCGGCACGGAAGACCGCCACCTGCTCGGAGAATTCTTGGCCGATGTTGGCATCGCCGATGCCTGCATCGCACAGACAGGGGAGTAAGACCCATGCGCCGCAACAAGATCATCGAGGCACTCGAGAACGCGCAGTTGCGCGACGACGTGCCGGACTTCGGCCCCGGAGACACGGTTTCCGTCCGCGTGCGGGTCCGCGAGGGTTCGCGGGAACGGCTGCAGGCGTTCGAGGGCGTGGTCATCGGCAAGCGCAATCGGGGCCTGAACTCCTCGTTCACGGTGCGCAAGATTTCGCATGGCGTCGGCGTCGAGCGTTCATTCCAGACCCATAGCCCGCTGATCGCCGACATCTCGGTGAAGCGCCGCGGGGACGTGCGCCAGGCCAAGCTGTACTACCTGCGCGAGCGCTCGGGACGTTCGGCCCGCATCAAGGAGAAGGTCTAACCGTCCGTGTCCGGCGACGCCCGCCGCTCCGGCGGCTCGCTTGGCTCCGGCGGCTCGCGTGGTGCCGAAGAGATCGACGCCTACATCGACGGGCTATGGCTGCAGAAGGGCTTGGCGGCCAACACCCTCGCGGCCTACCGCCGGGACCTCACGGCCTTTCGGACTTGGCTCGACCGGAACCTCGACTCGGCCCAAACCTACGACATCCAGGACTATCTCGCGAAGCGTCACGGGTTGGGCGCGTCGGGGCGTTCGACCGCGCGGCTCTTGTCCTGCTTGCGGGGCTACTACCGAGCGGCGGTCGACGCGGGACGGCTGGAGCGGGACCCGACCGCGGACCTCGCCCAACCGCTACTCGGTCGGCCGCTGCCGAAGTCCTTGGCGGAGGACGAGGTGGAGGCATTGTTGGCTGCGCCGAATGTTCAGGACCCGACCGGAAATCCCGGCGAATACCGGGACCGGACCATGTTGGAGGTGCTTTACGCCACGGGCCTCCGGGTCTCGGAACTGGTCGGCCTCACGGTGTCCGCCCTCAACCGGCGCCAGGGCGTCGTGCGGGTGACGGGCAAGGGTGGCAAGGAGCGTCTGGTACCGGTCCACCAAGAGGCCCTGGATTGGGTGGGGAAGTACCTGCTGACGGCGCGGCCCGCGCTGCTCGGGGACCGGCCGAGCGATGCCCTGTTCCCAAGCAACCGCGGTACCCCCCTGACGCGGCAGGCGTTCTGGCACGGGATCAAGCGCTACGCCCACCGCGCGGGCATCGACCGGGACATCTCCCCGCACACCCTACGGCATGCGTTCGCCACCCATCTGGTCAACCACGACGCCGACCTGCGCGCCGTCCAGATGATGCTCGGACACGCGGATCTTTCGACCACCCAGATCTATACCCACGTCGCGCGGGATCGTTTGAAGCGGTTACACTCGACGCATCACCCAAGGGGGTGACCGGCCACGGCGCGCCTCGGTGCGGGGGACGCGCGGGAGACGACTCATGAAGTTCGCGGGACAGGCAGCCAGGCGTGCGGCGCTCGCACTCGTGGCGGCGTGCGGGATCGGCGTCGGCGCGCAAGACGCGGTGGAAGCGGGGGCGGAACAGGCCGACGAGGCGGCGGTGCGGGAGCGCCTTGCCGAGTTGCTGCCCGGCATGCCGGTTTCGACCGTCGGTCCCTCCCCGCTCCCCGGCATCTTCACCGTGGAAATGCTCGACGGTTCGGTGTTGTACGCCGATGCCGAGGTGTCCCACGTGATTGCGGGGGACCTGTACGCGCTCACCGAGGCGGGGCCCGTCAACCTAGCGGAAGTGCGGCGGCAGGAGCGCCGGCGCGACTTGCTCTCGGACGTCGCCGTGTCCGACCTGATCGTCTTCGCGCCGAAGGAGACCAAGGCCGTGGTCAACGTCTTCACGGACGTCGACTGCGGGTATTGCCGCAAGCTGCACCAGGAGCGGGCCGAACTCGCCGACTACGGCATCGAGGTACGGTATCTCGCCTATCCGCGCGCGGGCGTCGACTCGCAGACCTACGAGAACATGGTGTCGGCCTGGTGCGCGGAGGATCGCCAACGCGCCATCACCCGACTCAAGCAGGGCGAGGACGTGCCGGCGAAGACGTGCGACAACCCGGTCGCCGAGCAGTATCGACTTGGCGCGCTCGTCGGCGTGGGGGGTACGCCGACGCTGGTGACGCCGGCGGGAGAGTTGATTCCCGGATACCTCCCCGCCGCCGAGCTCGCGAAGAAGCTCGGCGTTCTGTAGTCGCGGACGCGGCGGCGGGTCATGACGGCACCATTGCGGGTGGGGCTGGCCGGCCTAGGAACGGTCGGTCGCGCTGTCGTGCGCGAGCTGCTCGACAATGCCGACGCGCTGGCGGCCCGTGCGGGACGGCGTCTGGAACTCACGCGCGTCGTGAGCCGTACCCCCCGGCCGGAGGTCGATCTCGGCGGTGCCCCGTTCGCGACGGACCTCGACACGCTGACGTCCAGCGATGCCGTGGACGTCATCGTGGAGACGATCGCCGGCCAGGACGCCGAGCATGCCCTCGCCGCCGCTAGGGGCCTGTTCGAGGATGCCATCGCCACCGGCAAGCACCTCGTCACGGCCAACAAGGCCCTGATCGCCCTGCACGGCAACGCGCTGCTGCCGGCGGCGCAACGGGCGGGCGTCTGCGTCGGCTTCGAGGCGTCCGTGGCGGGGGGCATTCCGATCCTGAATGCGCTCACCCAAGGGTTGACGGCGAACCGGATCGAGTGGCTCGCGGGCATCGTGAACGGCACGTCGAACTACATCCTCACGGCCATGACGGAGGGCGGTGAAGACTTCGGCGCGGCACTCGCCGAAGCGCAACGCCTGGGCTACGCCGAGGCGGATCCGACGTTCGACGTCGAGGGCATCGACGCGGCCTACAAGCTCGCCATTCTGGCGGGTCTCGCCTTCGACGTTCCGTTCGACTTCGATGCCGTCCACGCCGAGGGCATCTCGCAGGTGGACATCGAGGACATCGAGTACGCGCGCGAACTCGGTTACCGCATCAAGCACCTTGGCATCGCGAGCCAGGGTCCCGACGGCGTCGCCGCGCGCGTGCATCCGTGCCTGGTGCCGGAGAACGCCCTCGTCGCCAAGGTGGAAGGCGTGATGAACGCGGTGCAGGTGCATGGCCACGCGGTCGGGTCCACGCTCTACCTCGGGCCGGGCGCCGGGGGGGCGCCCACGGCCTCGGCAATCATCGCCGACCTCGTCGAGATCGCGCGGCACGAGCGGCCGAGCCGCCGAGCGCCCCAAACCGGGCAACCTCCCGCCACGATGGAGAGCCTGCGCTCGGCCCACTATCTCAAGATTCCCGCCGTGGACGCGCCGGGGGTCTTCGCCGAGGTCGCGGAGGCGCTGAGCCGCGAGGGGATCTCGATCGAGAGCGCGATACAGCGCGCCCGGGCGATCCGTTCGGGAGAGGGTGCCCAATGGGTGCCCATCGTCATCCTGACGAACGTCGTGGCGGAAGCGGACGTGCGGCGGGCGACCGCCGCCATCGAGGCCCTCGATGGGGTGACGGGCACGATCCGGCGCATCCGGGTCGCGAACTTCGGCGAGGCGTCCTGATCGAAGTCGAACGCCGATCCGTCGGGGACGTCGCCCCGGAACTCGCGAGCCGCTATCCCCGCTTCTTCGCGGAGGCCCTGGCCGCGCGGGGGATCGATTCCGCCGCCACCCTGGATCTCGCGCTGTCCGGACTCTTGAGTCCCGACTCGCTGCGCGGGCTCGACGAGGCTGCGCAGCGCCTGGTGCGTGCCGTGACGGGGCGCGAGCCCATCTTGGTCGTGGGGGATTTCGACGCGGACGGCGCGACCGGGACCGCCCTCGCCGTCTCGCTGCTTCGGGCGCTCGGCGCGGAACGCGTCGACTTCCTGGTGCCCAACCGATTCGACTTCGGCTACGGACTGTCGCCGGAGCTGGCCCGAGTCGCGCTGGCCCGCGAGCCCCGGGTGGTGATGACCGTGGACAACGGCATCGCGAGCATCGAGGGCATTCGCCTGTTGCAGCAGGCCGGGGTGGACGTGGTGGTCACGGACCATCACCTCCCCGGCGCCGAACTGCCCCCGGCGTGCGCCATCGTGAACCCGAACGTGCCCGGTTGCCGCTTCCCGAGCAAGGCGCTCGCAGGGGTGGGCGTCGTCTACTACGTACTGAGCCGGGTTCGCGGGCTCCTCGACGCAAACGGTGCCTTCGAGGCGTCCGGGCGCCCGCGCCCCAACCTGACCCCATGGCTCGACCTGGTCGCACTCGGCACGGTCGCGGACGTGGTGCCCCTGGACCGCAACAACCGCATCCTGGTGCATCAGGGACTGCGCCGGATCCGGGCGGGGCGCGCACGGCCGGGCATCGTGGCGCTGGCCGAGGTCGCGCGGCGGTCCACGCGGCACATGCGGGCCGCGGACCTGGGTTTCGCGATCGGACCCCGGCTCAATGCGGCGGGGCGCCTGGACGACATGAGCACCGGCATTGCTTGTCTTCTCGCCCCGGACTTGGAGGCCGCACGCCCCCTGGCGGCGCGGCTCGACGCGCTCAACGTCGAACGCCGGGACATCGAGCAGACGATGACCACCGAGGCGGCGGTGTTGGTCGAGGAAGCGGGCGCGACCGGCGAGTCCGCGATCTGCGTCTATGACCCCGGATGGCACCAGGGCGTCATCGGCATCGTTGCTGGGCGCGTGCGGGAACGCCTGCATCGCCCGACCATCGCCTTCGCGGACGCTGGGGACGGGGCACCCGACGAACTGCGCGGCTCGGCGCGGTCCATCCCCAACCTGCACATTCGCGACGCCATCGCGGACGTGGCCGCGAGGTTTCCGGGGCTCGTGGTGCGTTTCGGCGGCCACGCCATGGCGGCGGGGCTGACCGTCAAGCGCGCGCAGCTCCCGCGCTTCTCGAAGGCCTTCCGCGAGGCGGTGGACGCCCGCGTCTCCGCACGCGACCTGCGCAACGTGCGGATGACGGACGGCGAACTGCCGTCCACCGAGCTGACGGCCCGCAACGCGCGGCTGGTGGCCGACCACGGGCCGTGGGGCGCGGGTTTCGACGAGCCCGTGTTCCACGGGGAGTTCGACGTCGTGACGGAGCGCGTGGTCGGGGAGCGGCATCTGAAGCTGGTCCTGAAGCAAGGCGACCGCGTGACGGATGGGATCGCCTTCGACCAGGCGCCGTTGGGAACGAAACGGGTGCGGGCGCTGTACCGGCTCGGCATCAACGACTACCGGGACATGGAGACGCTACAGCTCATGATCGAGGACCTGGAGCCAGTCCCGTCGGAAGGTTGACCCCACCGACCGCGAGGCGTTCTGCGAAGGCGCTTTGACCTTCGGCTACAATCTCGTCCAATCCTAGTGCACCTCCTTCCGGGGCGCATGTTGCCGGAGTACGGGCGGTGGCAGAAATCACCTCGATACGGGAGCGCATCAAGGCGCTTGGCGGACGCAGCGAAGCGCTTCGGGGGTATCTTTGACTACTCCGGGCGAAAGCAGCGCCTGGAGGAAATCGATCTCACCCTCGCCGAACCGGAGGCGTGGAATGATCGGGATGCCGCGGGGAGCCTGGCCCGGGAGCGGGCCTCCCTCGAGAAGTCCGTGACCGTGCTCGAAGGGCTCGCGGTCACCCTCGCGGACGCCGCCGAGCTCGCGGAGATGGCGGCGGCCGACGGCGACGCGGAGGCCCTCGACGACATCGACGGGGACTTGGGCGTGGTCGAGGGGGAACTCGCGGACCTTGAGTTCCGCCGCATGTTCGACGACGAGATGGACCCATCCAACGCCTACCTCGAGATCCAGGCCGGCTCCGGCGGCACCGAGGCCCAGGACTGGGCGGAGATGCTCCTCAGGATGTATCTGCGTTGGGGGGAGAAGCGCGGCTTCGGCACCGAAGTGGTGGAGGTGTCCGCCGGCGACGTGGCCGGCATCAAGGGCGCCACCGTGCTCATCTCCGGCGACTACGCCTACGGACGCCTGCGCACCGAGACCGGCGTGCACCGCCTCGTGCGCAAGTCGCCCTTCGACGCGGGCAACCGCCGCCACACGTCCTTCGCGTCGGTGTTCGTCTCGCCGGAGGTGGACGACGACATCGAGATCGAGATCGAGCGGGCGGATGTCCGGGTGGACACCTACCGCGCGAGCGGTGCAGGGGGCCAGCACGTCAACCGAACCGACTCTGCGGTGCGGCTCACGCACCTCCCCACCGGCGTGGTGGTGCAATGCCAGAGCGAACGCTCGCAGCATCAGAACCGCGACCAAGCCTACAAGCAGCTGCGCGCGAAGCTCTTCGAGCTGGAGCAGCGCAAGCGCCAGGAGGAGCGGCAGGCGGTGGAGGACAGCAAGGTGGACATCGGCTGGGGCAACCAGATCCGCTCGTACGTGCTCGACCAGTCCCGGGTCAAGGATCTACGCACCCAGGTCGAGCGGAGCGACCCGAACAACGTGCTCGACGGCGACCTCGACGACTTCATCGAGGCGAGCTTGAAGGCCGGACTGTCGGGCTAATCGAGCCATGACGGACGCCCGCGACACCCTCGCCCAACGCCGCGAGAAGCTCGCCACCCTGCGCGGACGGGGGGTCGCCTTCCCCAACGGGTTCGAACGCACGGCCCTCGCGGCGGAACTGCACGCACGGCATGCGGGCCACGGCAAGGCGATGCTGGAGGCGGATCCCACCCGCGTCGTGGTGGCGGGCCGGGTCATGCTGCGCCGGGTCATGGGCAAGGCGAGCTTTGTCACGCTGCAGGACGTGAGCGGCGCGATCCAGTGCTACCTGCGCCGGGACGACCTCGGCGCCGACGCCTACGAGGATGTCCGGGGGCTCTGGGACATCGGGGACATCGTCGGCGTCGCCGGTACCCTCATGCGCACGAACCGAGGCGAACTGACCGTGCAGGCGGATGGCGTCGATCTGCTGACGAAGTCCCTCCGGCCGCTGCCGGAGAAGTACCACGGCTTGGTGGACCGGGAGGCGCAGTACCGGCGGCGCTACGTGGACCTCATCATGAACGAGGAGTCCCGGGCGCGGTTTCGGACGCGCACCCGTATCGTGCGCGAACTGCGGCGCTTCTTGGACGACCGGGGCTTCCTCGAGGTCGAAACCCCGATGATGCATCCGATCCCCGGCGGCGCCACGGCCCGGCCCTTCGTGACCCACCACAACGCCCTCGGCATGGACCTCTACCTGCGCATCGCCCCCGAGCTCTACCTCAAGCGGCTGGTGGTGGGGGGCTTCGAGCGCGTCTACGAGATCAACCGCAGCTTCCGCAACGAGGGCTTGTCCACGCGCCACAATCCCGAGTTCACGATGCTCGAGTTCTATCAGGCGTACAGCACGTTCGAGGACCTGATGGACCTGACCGAGGACCTGATGCGGGAGATCGTCGGCGCGGTGGCGGGGACGCGGACGGTGCGTTACCAGGGGACGGAGATCGACTTCGGCCGCCCGGCGGCACGGTGCGGCATGGCCGAGGCGGTGGTCGCGCACACGGAGCTTACGGCGGAGGACGTTGCGGACGCTCCGCGCCTGGCCGACGCGGCACGCCGCATGAACCTGTCCGTCGAGCCCGATTGGGGCCCCGGCAGGACGCTGACGGAGATCTTCGAAGCGCGCGTGGAACCCAAGCTCGTGCAACCGACCTTCATCACCGGCTACCCGACGGAGGTCTCGCCCCTCGCCCGGCGGCGCGAGGACGACCCGGAGGTCACCGACCGCTTCGAGTACTTCGTCGCCGGGCGCGAGTTCGCCAACGGCTTCTCGGAGATCAACGACCCGGAGGATCAGGCCGAGCGGTTCCGCGCCCAGGCCGGGCGGGCGGCACGCGGAGACCTTGAGGCCATGCACTACGACACGGATTACGTCACCGCATTGGAACATGGCATGCCCCCGACGGCCGGCGAGGGCATCGGCATCGACCGCTTGGTGATGCTGCTCACGGACGCGCCCTCGATCCGGGACGTGCTGCTCTTTCCGCATCTGCGGCCGGCGGGGTCAGCAGAAGAGCGGTGAGGAGCCGCGTTCGACTAAACTAGCGGACGAAGACGTTGACGCTTGGTGCATCGTGAAGATTCGCCACATTCGGATGCAGAACTTCAAGTGCTTCGAGGACGAGGCGTTGGAACTCCATCCGAGGTTCACGTTGGTCGCTGGAGACAACGGCTCCGGCAAGACGACCGTCCTCGATGCTCTTGCGGTTGCGGCCGGCATATGGTTGGTCGACTTGCCGGACTCCACCCTGCTCAACAGCCGGCGCAGCATCCTGCGCAAGGAGATCCGCCTCGCGTCGCGGACCGAGGGGGATCGGCGCCAATTCTCCGAGTGCACTCCGGTCGTTATTGAGGCGGGCGGAGAGCTTTGTGGCCGGAACGTTGATTGGCGTAGGCAGATCCGCGAGGGTGGCTCCAAGACGACCAACGCGGATGCCGGTGCGGCAGTTGCGATCATCAGGGAGCACTACACCCGTGCCAAAGGGGGCGAAGACGTCGTCACGCCCGTAGTCGCCTACTACGGCGCGGGACGGGGGTGGTTGCCCGCGAGGGACCGCAACGTCAATCGGGTCAAGGCGGGAGCCCCGGCGCGTCGCTGGGATGCCTTCTACGACTGTTTCGAAGAGAGAATCCGCACCAACGACCTCCAGTACTGGTTTCAGCGGGAAGCGGTGGCGTCCGCCAGTCGCGGGGGGGTCTGGCGACCGGGTTACGAGGTGGTGAAGCAGGCCGTCCTGAAATGCCTCCCGGAAGCGGACGACTTGTGGTTCGACGGTGATCGGAACGCACTCGTGGTTTCCTTCGGGGGCGCGGGACAGCCGTTCTCCAACCTGAGCGCCGGTCAGCAGATGATGGTTTCGATGGTTGCGGACATCGCCATCAAGGCGGTGACCCACAACGCCCACTTGGTCGTCGAGGGAGGCGCGGCGGGCGGGCTGCCGGAGGTGCTCGTGCGCACGCCGGGCCTGATTCTGATCGACGAGTTGGATGTACACCTGCATCCGAAGTGGCAGCGGCGTGTCGTGGGCGACCTGAAGGACACCTTCCCGGCGATGCAGTTCGTGGGCACTTCGCATTCGCCCTTCATCATCCAGTCCCTCGATGATGGCGAGTTGCGTCTGCTTGGGAGGACTGCGGCGCAGGTGGAGTACGCCGACCGTCCAATCGAGGACATCGTGGAGGACGTGCAGGACATTCCCTGTCCGCAGCGCGGGGTCAGGGCCGAGGAACTCTCCGAGGCGACCGCGCACTATTTCTCGCTGCTTCGCGAATCCGACGGCGAGGTCCACGACGAGTTGCGCGAAGCGGAGGCTAGGTATCGCCGGGCAGCGGAGCGCTACTCGCGGAATCCCGGCCTAGATGCGATTCTGCGGTTGGAGGCGATGGAGAGGGCGGGTGAGGCCGATTGACAAGGGCTTGGCGCCACGGGCGTATTCGAAGTACCAGGACGCCCTCAGCGATCTAGAGGTGAGGCTCGGACTCTATTGCAGCTATTGCGAGAGGCGTCTGCCCACCGGCCTAGCCGCGGAGCACAAGGCGCCAAAGTGCGTCCATCCGGGACGGAAGTTGGACTGGGACAACTTCCTGCTGAGTTGCTCAAACTGCAACTCGGTCAAGGGAGATACGGATTTGGCGGACGCGGGCACGCTTTGGCCGGACCTCCACAACACCCTACTCGCCGTCGACTATGCGAAGGGCGGTTTCGTCGAGGTGGCGAGCGCGCTAGGCGGGAGTCTCCGACAGCGGGCGCAGGCGCTGGTCGAGCTCGTCGGGCTGGACCGGCACCCAGCCATCGGATTTTCCACACCTGCCCGTCGAGATGATCGCTGGCGACAGCGAGACGAGGCTTGGTGCGCTGCCGAGCGATGTCGTGAGCGCTACGAAGGACTGGACAAGGTCGATGACGCCTTGGATTTTGTCTTGGAGGCTGCGCGTGGGCTTGGTTTCCTTTCGATTTGGCTAACCGTCTTCGCAACGTATCCGCCCGTAAAGCGTCGGCTGATCGAGGTCTTTCCGGGCACGCCGGTTTCCTGCTTCGACGCGGACGGGAACGCCGTCGCCCGCACGACGTTGGGAATCTGATTCCGGCCATGAGCGAAGCCGCCGACCGCGTCGTCCTCGAGGCGTCCTGGAAGACGGCGCTGCGGGCCGAGTTCGACAAGCCCTACATGCAGAAGCTGCGCGAGTTCCTGCTCGCGGAGCGGCAGGCCCGCAAGGTGGTGTTCCCCCGCGGCAGCGAGATGTTCGCGGCCCTCGACCTGACGCCCATCGAGCGCGTGCGCGTGGTCATCATCGGCCAGGATCCTTACCACGGGCCGGGGCAGGCCCACGGGCTCTGCTTCTCGGTGCCCCCCGGCGTGCAGCGCCCGCCCTCGCTCGTGAACATCTTCCGCGAGATCGACACCGACATGTCGGATGCGACGGTGCCCGGAGGCAGGGCCGGCGCCCGGGTGCCCGAGGGACGGAGCTGCCTGACGTCCTGGGCACGCCAGGGCGTGTTGCTGCTTAACGCTGTGCTCACCGTGGTGCGGGGGCGCGCCAACTCGCATCAGGGGCGCGGCTGGGAGACCTTCACGGACCGCATCGTGGAGGTGATCGACCGCGAGCGGGAGGGCGTCGTATTCATGCTGTGGGGCAGCTATGCTCAACGCAAGGGCGCCATGGTGGATGCCCGGCGCCACCTGGTGCTTCGCGCGCCGCACCCGTCGCCCCTGTCGGCGGACCGGGGCTTCTTCGGCTGCCGGCACTTCTCGAGCGCGAATCGTTATCTGGCGCAGCGCGGCCACGACCCCATCGACTGGTTCGACGTGGAGTAGCAGGCGGTCGGCAATCTGAGGAGGAAGGTCATGGGACTACCGATGTTCATCGACGGCGAGTTCGTGGACGGCGCGGGCGAATTGCTCGCGGTGACCGATCCCGCCACCCAGAACGTGCTGACGGAGGTGCCGTTCGCGACGCCGGACGAGATCGACCGCGCCGTCGCGAGTGCCCTTGAAGCGTTCGACACCTGGCGCGAGACGCCGACGCCGGAGCGGGCGCGGCTGATGATGAACTACCAGGCGCTCCTCAAGCGCCACCAGGACGACATCGCGAAGATCGTCTCCGCCGAAACGGGCAAGACCTTCGCCGATGCCAAGGGCGACGTGTGGCGCGGCATCGAGGTGGTGGAGTACGCCTGCAACGTGTCGAGCCTGATGATGGGCGAGACGGTGGAGAACGTCGCCCACAACATCGACACGTACAGCATCGTGCAGCCCCTCGGGGTGTGCGCGGGCATCACGCCGTTCAACTTCCCGGCAATGATTCCCTTGTGGATGTTTCCCCTGGCCATTGCCTGCGGCAACACGTTCGTCCTGAAGCCCTCGGAACAGGACCCGATGACGCCGAATCGGCTTATCGAACTCTTTGTCGAGGCGGGCGCGCCGCCGGGCGTCGTCCAGCTCGTGCACGGCGGCAAGGAGCAGGTCGATGCCTTGCTCGCCCATCCGGACGTCAAGGCGGTGTCCTTCGTCGGCTCGGTGCCGGTTGCCCAGCATGTCTATCGGACGGGCACCCAGAACCTGAAGCGCGTGCAGGCGATGGCCGGCGCGAAGAACCACATGGTGGTCATGCCGGACGCGGACCGGGAGCAGGTCATTTCGAACCTAGTGGGCGCCTCGTGCGGTGCCGCGGGGCAGCGCTGCATGGCCATCAGCGCGGCGGTGTTCGTTGGGGAGAGCGCGGAGTGGCTGCCCGAACTGCGCGATGCCATGGCGGCCGTGCGCCCGGGCGCGTGGGACGACGACGACGCGGGATATGGGCCGCAGATCACGCCGCAGGCCAGGACCCGCATCCTCGACTACATCGGCCGGGGCCGGAACGAAGGCGCCTCCGTGCTCCTCGATGGCTCGGACTGCACCGTGGACGGCTACCCGGACGGCAACTGGGTGGGCCCCACGCTCTTCGCCGACGTCACCCCGGACATGTCCATCTACCGCGACGAGATCTTCGGCCCCGTGCTGGTGACCTCGACGGTCGAGACGCTGGACGACGCCATCCGCTTCGTCAACGCCAATCCCTACGGGAACGGCACGTCGATCTTCACGGCGAGCGGGGCCGCCGCGCGCCGCTTCCAGCACGAGATCGACGTCGGGCAGGTGGGCATCAACGTCCCCATCCCCGTGCCGCTGCCGTTCTTCTCGTTCACCGGCTGGAAGCAATCCTTCTTCGGCGACCAGCACGCGTACGGCAAGCAGGCGGTGAAGTTCTATACGGAGACGAAGACCGTCACCGCGCGCTGGTTCGAGGACGCGCCGACGCGGGGCCCGAACATGACGATCCGGCTACGCTGATGGACTTCGGCCTCAGCGCGGAGCAGCGCGCCTTCCGCGACACGGCGCGGGACTTCAGCGACCGGGAGTTCGCGCCCCATGCGGCGCGCTGGGACGCCGAGCAGGTGTTTCCCCGGGACGCCATCGAGCGGGCCGGCGCGCTGGGCTTCTGCGCCCTCTACGCGCCGCAGGACATCGGCGGCATGGGGTTGCCGCGGCTCGACTCGAGCATCGTGCTCGAAGAACTCGCCCGGGGATGCACCTCGACCACGGCCTACATCACCATCCACAACATGGCGTTGTGGATGATCGCGGAGTTCGGGTCCGAGGATGCGAGGACGACCTTCGGCCCGGGGCTCGTGGCCGGCGAGCGGCTCGCTTCCTACTGCCTCACGGAGCCGAACGCGGGCTCGGACGCGGCATCGCTCCGCACCATCGCGGCTAAGGACGGCGACTGCTACCGCCTGACGGGGACGAAGGCATTCATCTCCGGCGGCGGCGATACGGACGTGCTCGTGGTGATGGCGCGCCTCTCCGACCGTTCCGGAGTACACGAGGGCGCCGGGGGGATCTGTAGCTTCGCCGTCCCCGCGGACAGCCCCGGCGTCGCCTTCGGCCGCAAGGAGGCCAAGATGGGCTGGAACAGCCAGCCCACCCGGCAGATCGTCTTCGACGACGTGGAGGTCCCTTCGGCGTATCGGCTCGGCACCGAGGGCGAGGGCTTCAAGATCGCGATGCGGGGTCTCGATGGCGGTCGCATCAACATCGCGACCTGCTCCGTCGGCACCGCCCAGGCGGCATTCGACGCGGCCGGATCCTATCTCCGGGAACGGCGCCAGTTCGGCCGGCCGCTGGCGGACTTCCAGGGCCTGCAGTTTCGGCTCGCGGACATGGCCACGGACTTGGTGGCCGCACGCAACATGGTGCGCATGGCGGCGTGGAAGCTCGACCACGCGGACCCCGAGGCGACGATGTACTGCGCGATGGCCAAGCGCTTCGCCACGGACGCGGGATTCGACATCTGCAACCAGGCGCTCCAACTCCACGGGGGGTATGGGTACCTGAAGGAGTTTCCGTTGGAGCGCCACGTCCGCGATACCCGCGTCCACCAGATCCTCGAGGGCACGAACGAGGTGATGCGCGTGATCATCTCGCGTCGGCTGTTGATGGAGGAGGCCGTGGAGTTGATCTAGCGGGGGGCGCCCGCGGGGCCGGCCCGGCAATCCCTAGGAGGCAAACAAGGAGTCTCGCCATGACCATCGAATCGAAGTCCGGCAAGCTACGCGTGGAAGTGCGCGGGCGCACGGTGCTCGTGACCATCGACAACCCCCCGGCCAACACCTGGGACCGGGAGAACCTGGCCGCCCTCGCGGACTTGGTGGACGACTGCGAGGAGGACCGCGAGGTCTACGCCATCGTTGTGACCGGCGCCGGCGAACGGTTCTTCTCCGCCGGCGCGGACCTCAAGGTCTTCGCCGACGGCGACAAGGCCGTGGCCGGCGAGATGGCGGCCGCCTTTGGCCGCGCCTTCGAGCGCCTGGCCGCGTTCCGGGGCGTGACCATCGCCGCGATCAACGGCTATGCGATGGGCGGCGGCCTCGAGTGCGCCATGGCCTGCGACATCCGCATCGCGGAGCGCCAGGCGTCCATGGCGCTGCCCGAGGCGTCGGTCGGCCTGCTGCCCTGCGGCGGGGGAACCCAGAACCTGTCCTGGCTCGTCGGGGAGGGCTGGGCCAAGCGCATGATCCTGTGCGGCGAGCGGGTGGACGCGGAGACGGCGACGCGCATCGGCCTCGTCGAGGAAGTAGTGGACACGGGCAGTGCCCTGGACACCGCCCTGGCGTTGGCGGAGCGCGTATCGGGCCAGAGTCCACCTGCGGTCGCGTCGTGCAAGCGCTTGATCCAGCTCGGCCGGTCGTCCTCCATCGCCGCGTCCTATCAGCCGGAGCGCGACGCCTTCGTGGGTCTATTCGACACCGCCGATCAGAAGGAGGGCGTGAATGCCTTTCTGGAGAAGCGTTCGCCGCGCTGGGTGAACGGCTGATGACGGACGCGCCGGACCCGGCCCGGATTCGTTTCGAGGAGGTTGCCCTACGGTCCGGGCGCGTCCTGGCCGTCGCCACGTTGGACTCGGAAGAGACGCTGAACGCGCTCTCCCTGCCGATGGCGCGCGCCTTGGACGCGAGGCTCGCCGAGTGGGCCGGCCGGGAAGAGATCGCCTGCGTCCTGTTGCAGGGTGCCGGGGAGCGGGCCTTCTCGGCCGGAGGGGACATCCAGGACCTCTACCGGGCGATGGTCAAGAACCATGCCGCCGGCTTGGTGGTGGACGATACCCCGGATCGTTTCTTCGAGGCCGAGTACCGGGTTGACTACCGCATCCACACCTTCCCCAAGCCCGTCGTCGCGTTCGGCCAGGGGTTCGTCATGGGCGGTGGTCTAGGGCTGTACTCCGGGTCACGGGTTCGGGTGGTCACGCCGACCACGCGGATCGCGATGCCGGAGGTGACCATCGGCCTGTTTCCGGATGCGGGCGCCACCTGGATTCTGCGCCGACTGCCGCCGCATCTGGCGTTGTTCCTGGGTGCCACGGGCACGCGTTTGGATGCCGCAGATGCCTTGTACGCTGGTGTCGGCACGCACTTCGCGGCGGCGGATTGCGACCCGGTGGCTGCGTTGATCGCCGCCGATGGTGATCCGGACCGTGCTTTCGATGCGCACCCGGCGCTCGATCCGGGTGGCCTCGAAGCGGCGGAATCCGCGATCGCCGAAGCCGTACCGGAGATTCCGGCCGACGCGAGGGATGCGCGGGCTGCTCTCGATTCGCTCTCCGAGGCCGGAGACTGGTTCGAGCGAAGCCTCGCCACGATGCGCGGCGGTTGCCCGACCACGGTCGGGATCGTCTGCGAACAACTCCGTCGCGCGCCTGCGCTAGACCTCGCGGACTGCTTCCGCATGGAGATGGTGATCGCGAGCCGCTGCGCGCGGTTCGGTGACTTCGCGGAAGGGGTGCGCGCCCTGATCGTGGACAAGGACGGCGCGCCGCAGTGGCGGAACGACGGGGCGCAAGAGCACGTGCTCGCCCACTTCGATCCGCCTTGGGAGACCAATCCGCTATTCGATCTCGGGAGGACGGGAACATGAGGGTCGGATTCATTGGCGTCGGCAATATGGGCGGCCCGATGGCCAGGAATCTGGTGGCCGCCGGCCACGACGTCGCCGTCTTTGATCTGGTGGAGGATCTCGTCGCGGCTTGTGCGGGAGCGGGTGCCGCGGCCGCGGGGTCGGCCAGGGCGGCGGTGGCCGACGCCGAGGTGGTCATCAGCATGCTGCCGGCGAGCCGGCACGTGCGGACGCTCTACGTCGAGGACGGACTGTTCGAAGTCATCGACTCGTCCGCCACGGTGATCGATTGCTCGACCATCGCGCCGGCGACCGCGCGCGAGGTGGCCACGCGGGCGGGCGAGCGCAACATCGACATGCTGGACGCACCGGTGTCCGGCGGCACCGCCGGCGCGGAGCACGGCACGCTGACGTTCATGGTGGGCGGCGACGCCGCCGTGCTCGACCGCGTCCGACCGCTCCTCGAACACATGGGCGCGAACATCTTCCACGCGGGCGGACCGGGGGCCGGACAGACGGCCAAGGTCTGCAATAACATGCTCCTGGCGGCCCAGATGACCGCGACCACGGAGGCCCTCGCCCTCGGTGCCGCCGAGGGACTCGATCCCGCGACGCTCTCCTCTATCATGCAGCGCTCGTCCGGCGGCAACTGGCCGCTAAACGTCTACAACCCGTGGCCAGGGGTCATGGAGGGCGTGCCCGCGTCGCGGGGCTACGAAGGGGGGTTCCTCGTTGATCTCATGATCAAGGATCTTGAACTCGCCCTGGACGCCGCGACCGAGAGCGGAACGCCGGTTGCGATGGGAGCGCTCGCCCGCAATCTTTATCGCCTGCACCGCCAGGTGAACGACGCCGGGGGGCTCGATTTCTCGAGCATTCAGTTGCTGGTCGAACCGAACGCCGGATCCGTGTAATCGAGCCGCTTCGGCGGGCCGAGCGAAGCGTGGCCCCAGCGCCAGTCCAGCTGGTCGCGTTTCCTCGGAAACACCGGCGGAAACGTTGCCGGGAACTGCGGCGTCAGCGCCGGCTCGATCACCTCCCCCTCGCGGCTGACGAACACGAGGCCGTCGTCCTCCGGGACGATGTGGAAGGCACCATGATGTAGCAGACGGTGGTGGGCGCCGCACAGCAGGACGAGGTTGTCCGGCCGCGTCTCGCCGCCGTCGATCCAGTGCTCTACGTGGTGGGCCTCGACGTAGCGCTGGTGTGCGCAGCCGGGGAAGCGGCAGCGGTTGTGGTCGCGCAGCTTCAGGGCCCGCAGCAGCCGCGCCGGGACGATCCGCCGCCGGCGCTCGTAGTTCAGCAGGTTGCCCCGTGCATCCTGAATGAACTCCGTGATGTCCGCGTCGCACGCGACCCGGCGGGCGTCCTCCTCGTCGACGCCCCAGTCGGGATCGACGTGGTAACAGGCGCGGCCGGTATTGGTCTGCCCGGCGAGTTCGTTGCGGCCGATGGTGAGCACCACCTCGTAGCGCCGGCCGCGCCTGCCGGGGCCGTTCGCCAGATAGTGCTCGGCCACCTCGACCAGGGCGTCGGCACGGCGTTGCTCCGTGCTCGAGAGTTCGAACTCCAGTCCGGCCGGCAGGCTCGCCGCGCTTGCGGGTTCGTGTTCGCACCCGTCGGCGACCGGGCGTTCCGTTTCCGCGGAAACATCGCCGGCACGGCAGGCTTCCTCTTCCGGTGCTGCTTTCGGCGCCACGGTCTCCGGCGCTGTAGTGCCGGGGCCGTCCTCCCCCGCCAACAGAGCCTCGTAGTACGCCTCCCGCTCGTCCGTCCGCGCGTCGACCACCTTCTCCAGCGCCCGGATCACCAGCGCGCCGCGCGCCGCCGGCACCGCCGCGGTGATCACCACCATGCCGTCCTCGTAGTGCCAGGTCAGGCCCCGCCGCTCCTCGCTGCATACCCGTTCGCGGTCGTCCCCGCCGATCCGCTCGTGCGTTCGGACCAGGCTCTCCAGCTGCGCCGCGCTGCTGCCGCCGGCGATGTCCAGCAACGCCGCCTCGCTCCCGCGCGTGGCCACCCGCGTGATGGCGCGCACCTTGGAGTAGCTCAGCACGCCGTCGCGGAACGCCGCGTCGATCTGCGGCAGCCGCGCCAGCGCGCGGCCTATGCGGATGCGCTCGCGGGCGGCGCAGGGCCCGAGGCCGCAGCGGTGGTCGAGCCAGTTGCCGAGGCTGGCGTAGCCGCCCCCGGCCCAGCCGCGGGTGCGGTCCATGGCGGCGATCAGCTTGATGAAGCGCCAGTCGGCGTGGTTGATGTGGGCGGCCATGTGCGTGACGGCGCGGCGCAGCTCGGCGGGATCGTCGGGGACGAAGTCGAGGTCGTCGCGGAGCAGTTCGCGCACCTGCCACGGGAGCGTCGCGTGCCCGGCATCGTTGGCGACGAACCCGGCGCTGGGGATGGTTTCTTCGGGGGATTGGTACATCGCTTTCATGCACTTGGAGGAGGAGACTAGGAACTGTTCATAATATCAGTATTAGCATGGTTTGTCGTTGATTTTATTGCCATAAATTTTACGTGCATCCGGAAGACGGCACCGCGTCGGCACCGCGAGCCAGCCAGCCTTGACGAGGACACGCAATCGGTGCGACGTTCGTTCCCGAGGAACACGTAAGCAGGACGGCCCTAGGCCTTGCCGGGCCACCTGCCGAATACCACAGCCGCTTGCCCGGTACGGGAGTAGCTACCCTGCCTCGGCGAATAGGCAGGAGTCACGCCGTTCTGCGCGTGTTCCTCAACGACCCGGCACCACAGGTCGGGCGCAAAGAGGAACAAGGATGCGACGAAGATGACCATCCCGATGGCCGCACTCACGTCGGGACCGATGGGGTGGGGTGTGAGGTGGTTCATCTGCCTCTGGCTGCTCTTGTCGGTGCTTGCCGGATGCGCGGACGGTACCGATTCTGGGGCCGGGGAGTTGCCCACCCCGAAGGCGATGGTACTGGACGAGGTTGAAGTGCGGCGCATGGAGGAGTCTCCACAGCCTCCCGCCGACGTCGCACGCTCGACGAGCAGCACGGTATCTCGTGACGAGGTGCCGGATGCGCACGGGTTATGGGTGGTTTCGCGCACCGCCAACGCGGAAGGTACGTTCATGCTGGTGCGCAATGTCACCCACGCGTCCCGCGAGGGGACAGTAATCCGTGCCACGCGTGGCGAGGGAGATGGCGAGACGCTCGGTCCTCGCGGCACTGCGGTGTGGGAGTGTGGCGCCGCCGAAGTGCCACTCACGCTCCAAACGGATGACGGCACCGTGATCTACGAGGCGGCGCTGACGTGCGGGGACGCCGTTTACGTGCGTCGCAGCGGCGCGGCGCTGGGTAGTATTCGGTGACTACTCCCTCACGCTTCGCCTTGGCCGTGGTTCTGGCCTGTTGTCTCGGAGCGGTCGACGCGACGGCAACGGTGGAGATGGTCGGCACGGTCTCCTATCGCATCGTGGACGACGTGGTCACTATCGAAATCGAGCGCATCGAGAACAGCGGCGCTATCCGCACGGGGGAGTTGCACGTAACGTTGTGGGTGACGGAAGGAGCCGACCCGTACACCAACGGCTGGGCGGTCGCGCGCCAATCGCTTGCCTATATCGACGGTGCCGGCACGCTTGGTCCGGGCTGGAACTACCAAGACATCCGTTTCACGACCGACTACCGTCGGCCGCCGCCTGGCCGCTACTACGTCCACCTCTTCGTCTCGGAGGCACCGGAACTCATCAACGTCCTCCATCTGTTCACGTTCACGGACCAAATCCAAGTCCGTCGCGTGGATCTGGAGGGTGCCGTCTCGTATCGCATCCGCGGCGGTCAGGTAACTCTGGAGGTGGATCCCATCGCGAACTATGGCGACTCGCGGACGGGTGAACTGCATCTCACCATGTGGCTGACCGCTGACCCGGATCCATTCACCAGCGGCTACCGCGCCGCTCGCGAATCTCTCGCCTACATCGATGGTAGCGGCAGGCTTGGAGCGGGGCGGGCGTACGAGGATGTCCGCTTCACTGCCGACTACCGCGCCCCCCCGGCCGGCGCCTACTACGTCCATGTCTTCGTCTCCGAGACGCCCGACCTCAACACGGCGCTGGATCTGCTTACCTTCACCAACGTGCTCACGGTGGCAGAGGAGGACGATCACGGCGACGTGCCCGCCGATGCTACCCGGATACGCGTCGAATCGGTGACCCGGGGCAATCTCGGACACTCGGGCGACAAAGATCTGTTTCGAGTGCAAGTGCAGCGCCCCGGCTGGTTGGTCGTGGCCACCAGAGGCACGACGGACACGCACGGCACGCTCAGCGCGGAGGACGGCACGGTCGTCGGCGCGGACGACGACGAAGGGGACGGTCGGAACTTCCTCATCGTGGCCCGCGTGTCGCCGGGCGACTGGTTCATCGAAGTGCGCGGCTTCGACCGCAGCGTGACCGGCCGCTACAGCCTCGTGGTCGTGTTCCACCCCGATCCCATCCCCCCCGCGCATGACGCGCCCTCGCGGCATCTGGGCGACTTCGACGGCGACGGGCGCGACGACGTGCTGCTACGCCATGCGGAGACCGGCGAATGGGTTTTCTATGCCATGGACGGGCGCCAAGGGACGTTGCAGACGACCCGCATAACGAAGAACCCAAGCTACCGTCTGGCCGGCAGCGGCGACTTCGACGGGGACGGCCGGGACGACGTGCTGCTGCGTCACGCCGCCAACGGGGCTTGGATCTTCTATGCGACGGTCGGCCCCCGTGCGACCTTGCGGCGGCTCGGCATCACCCGCAACGCTCGTTACCGGTTCCGCGGCATCGGCGATTTCGACGGGGATGGTCGGGACGACGTGCTGCTACGGCACGTCGATACCGGCGCGTGGATCTACTACGCGGTCAGGGACACGCGCGCGACGTTGCGGCGCGTGGGCATGAGCCGCGATGCGGGCTACCGCTTCGCCGGGACGGGTGATCTCACCGGGGATGGCCGGGACGAGGTGCTGTTACGCCACGCCGAAACGGGTGCGTGGGTCTACTACAAGATCAACGGTGCGCGGGCGACCTTGACGCGGACGGGCCTGACGGACGACCTTTACTGGCGCTTCAACGCCATGGGAGATTTCGACGGCGATGGCCGCGCGGACGTCCTGCTGCGTGACGACCGGACCGGTCGTTGGTCGATCCATGTGCTTGAGGGAGGGACGTGGGCGTCTCGTGGTGCTGATCTGACGCCGGATGGAGACTATCGCTTGTGGGGCGTGGGCGACTTCGACGGCGATGGCCGCGACGACATGCTGCTGCGCCACGCGGACAGCGGGAAATGGCGTCACTATGGCCTGGAGGGTGGTCGATACGTCTCAGGCGAGGCGTCGCTCGATGCCGATCCGCTGTTGTCGATTGTGACCGGGGTGGCCAGCGGCTCGATCTCCGGCACGTTGGCGGTGGCCGAGGGGCAGGTGGTCGATGGGGACACCAACGATCCGAACGATCCCGTCGTTCCCAACGACACGAATGCGCGCGCACAGCGGTTGCCGGTTCCGGTCTCCGTTGCGGGTCATGCGGAGGCGGCCGGCGACAAATGGGACGTTTACCGGGTGTCGTTCCCAGCGGCGACGCGGGTAAGCTTGGCGATCGCGGATCCCGACGCCGCCGACCTTGACTTGTACCTGACCGATACCGCTGGCACCGTCCTCGAACAGTCCTTGGGCAGCGGAGCGCTCGAGGCCATTCACACGAGCCGCACCGGCGCGCATCTCATCAAGGTGCGGGCGCTCTCCGGCGCCGGCAACTACTCTCTGGTTGTGTCGATCGCAGATGTCGCCAGTAGTCAGGCGGCTAGTGGCGAGGGGACATCTTCCATGGACGGCAGCTTCGTCCCGGGCGAGCTCATCGCGCAACCGGCAGCAGGCAGCGGCGATGAGATCGAGAACGTGCTTGCGAGGGAAGCGCCACGCTTGGTGGCACGGACAGAAACGATGGGCGGTGCACTGGTGCTATACGCCGATGGCCCGCTCGCCCCTGCAAGCGCCGTCGCAGAGCCAGAACTCCGCTATGCGTCCGAGGAGCTGCGGGAGCGGGCGGCCACGCTGCTGCTCGGCAAGCAGCTACAGGCGAGCGGGGCGTTCGAATACGTGGTTCCGAACTACGTGTATCGCCCGCTGGCCGTGCCGAACGATCCGTTCTATCGACACCAATGGCACTACCCGCACATCGAACTGCCGCGAGCTTGGGACATCACCAAGGGCGACGACGATGTCGTAGTCGCCGTGATCGACTCCGGTGTGGTGACGGACCATCCCGATCTCCGCAATCGCCTGCTACGCGATTCGAGAGGCCGAGTGGTCGGCTACGACTTCATCAGCGACCCCGCGAGCGCCGGCGATGGGGACGGCATCGATGCGGATCCGTTCGACGTCGGTGATCGGGAAGGCGTTGGTGAGCGCAGTTCGTTCCACGGCACGCATGTTGCGGGCACCGTGGGCGCGGAGACGAACAACGGCATCGGTGTCGCCGGCGTCACTTGGCGAGGGAAGATCATGCCCATCCGCGTGCTGGGCAAGGAGGGTGGCACGAGTTGGGACATCGCGCAAGGGATACGCTACGCGGCGGGCCTGTCCAACGATTCGGGCACGGTGCCGCCCGAGCCTGTAGACGTCATCAACCTGAGTCTCGGCCCCTCGAATCCTCTTTGCCTGCCCCTGTCGTTGCTTGGTGTCGATCCGAACCAGCGGGGTGCGCTGGAGGACGCGATCGCGGCCGGGATAACCGTCGTGGTGGCGGCCGGCAACGACGACTGCCACGACCCGGCCCCCATGTCGTTGGTGGCGGGCGTCGTTTCGGTTGGCGCGACTGGCCGTAGTGATCGGGCGCCTTACTCGAACTTCGGTTCGACACTCGATGTGGTGGCGCCGGGCGGGGATCCGGGCAAGGATCTTGACGGCGACGGCTATTCTGATCGGGTCCTGAGCACAATGGCCAACGATGGCGGTGCCGCGATCAAGCCCAGCTACGCGCCCCTCGATGGCACGTCGATGGCTGCACCACATGTGGCCGGAGTCGTGGCCCTGATGCTTGCCGCCAACCCGGACCTCACGCCGGAGGACGTCAATCGACTGATCGCGGGCACCCACGCCGACCCCGCCGCCGAACGCATTACCCACGATTTGGGCGACCCGGGGCGCGACGACATCTTTGGCCACGGGCTTATCGACGCCTACCGAGCCGTGGCGGTCGCGCAAGCCGTGGCGGGCGGTGGCGATGGGCTGCCTGACCGCCGCATTCTGGCCGTGTCGCCGACGCGCCTGCATTTTGGCGCCACGGCGGACGTGCTCCGTGTGCAACTCAGGAACCTGGGCACCCGTCGTGTGCGGGTGAGCTCGGTCGAGCCAGACGTGGCATGGATGGGCGTCTCCCTCGACGAATGGCCGACCCTGGTCGTCGAGGTGGATCGCGAGGGCCTGGCGGAGGACACCTATGTGGGCCGGATCGCGATCGGCTCCGATGGTGGCGATCTCACCGTTCCGGTCTCCATGCAGGTCTGGCGGGGCGCGACCGCGGACATTGGCACTGTCCATGTGCTAGCCCTATCCCCGGGTTCGCTGGAAACCGAGTCGGCGACGGACACCAACGAACGGCTCGGATACGCGTTTAACTTGTCGGTGGTACCTTTCGGTGAGTACATCGTCGCTGCGGGCACGGACCGCGATGGCGATGGCTTCATCTGCGACGACGGCGAGGCCTGCGGCATCTGGCCGCGCATCGACGAACCGGCGGCGCTCAAAGTCGACGGAGACGAGACGGAAAGGAACTTCGGCGTCTCGATTGATCTGTTCGCGCGGGTTTCGTCGCAAAGCGTGAACGCCGTGGACGCCGGCAGGATTCCGGCAGGGGGGTTCGCCATCCCGGCGGCGTCGCGGCGTACGGTCGAGCAGGCGGGTGCCGGCGTATCGGCCGGGCGCCGATAATGCGTCGGCTCGCCGCCGTCGCGGCATGCCTCACATGCGTCGCTTGCGCGGCCGAGGTGTCCTTGACAGCCCCGGCGCTCGAACCGCTGGAAGGCGGCGGGCAATCCGGCGTCGCGGAACGCTCGTTCCTCGTGGTCGGGGACGACCGGACTTTCCGGGCGTTGTACGCGTCCATACACGCGCATCGGCTACCGTCCCCTCGGCCGCCGGACGTCGCGTTCGGCACCCACGTCGTGCTCGTGGCGTTCTTGGGCACGCGTTCGACTGGTGGCCATCGGGCGGGGTTTGGCGCCGTGGTCGTCGAGGGAGACGTTGCGCGCGTGGCCGTGGTTGAGCAATCTCCGCCGGCGGACGCCCTGCTCATCCAGGCGATGACCACGCCCTACGCGATGGCCACGCTGGTTCGGGCGAACATCCGGACGGTCGAGTTGGTGGACGGCACGGGCGCCGTCGTCTTGCGGAGATCGTGGCGTTGAACGAACGGAAGGGACACGGCTCGCGTCGACTCCGTGCGCCATGTCCAATCACCTCTGACTGCGAAAGTCCCAGTTGAAACGGATCAATCAATGGTCCATTTTGCGGGACAACGACCTGCCGAGCTCCACATGAGGATCTCTGGACGCTGCCGCACGCATCATGAGCACCGAGAGACGACAGTAAGAAGGAAACCGAACCATGGCTTCCAGCGAACTGGCACCGCAACACGAACGGCTTCTAACGAGGTCGGTTAAGAAGCGCTACCGCCGCATGGACAGCGCGGAGCGGCAGGTCTTCGCTCACGGATTCAGGGCTGGCCTACGAGTCGATGATCTCTCGGCAAGGGGTGACCATGGGGCTCCTTATGCTCGCGGGTGGCTAGCCGGCGAGGCGGTCAGGAAACGTACCTACCTGAAAGGAGTACGTGACGGTCTCCAGGACGCAGCCGGACAGAATCGACCCGCGGACCTTGATCCGAACCAACAGGATCAGGTCTTCGCGCAGCTCGACAGGCTGCTGAGCGCTCTGTACGACAAAGGATTCATCGATGGTCGGAACTCCCGCGCTATATCGACTCCGTAAATCGACCGTGGTCGCCACGCTCCGAAGTGGCCGCCAGAGACGGAGGTCGTCCGGGAAGTGGGTGCGCCGCTGCCGCCGACGGATTTGGACTGCAAAATACGACCACCCGGAGGTCGCGTGCGTACATCGTGTTCCGGGAACATGGCCCGCCAGACGAGGAGATCATGCGACCGCTGCGGGATTGGGGCGACAACGACCATGACCCACGACGACCTTTGTACTGCCATCCTGGGAGTTCTCAGGGCGAGGGCCGTGAAGGGAAACCTGATCACGTACAGCGAACTTGGGGCTGACATCGGTGTGCACCACCGCTCGCCAAGACTGCATCAGGCGCTCGGTAGCATTTGGCAGTGGTGTGCCGAGCGAGACCTTCCCCACATCAACGCCATAGTCGTCAGGAAGTCAGGCGCTCGGCGCGGCATTCCGGGTACGGGCTACCGGCCCGGTGGGCACCCGATCACGAGGGAGGCTTGGCTCGCGGTGCGGGACGAGGTCTACGCCCGTGTTCAGCGGGACCAACTGGATCCACCCAAGAAGTGGCCGCCAGGCTGAAACTGATGCGCCCAGTCCTCAGGACGGGTGGAGGAGAACGTGTGACGAGCTTCGGAAGATGCCAGTTGGCGCACGGCGGACCCGGTCGCGCTGATCCGTTGACGGATCGGGCTGGAAGTTCGTGCAGCGCGGGTAACGCCGGATTCGACCACCGCGTGAGACGCGATCAAGCCGCAATCCAGGCTTTCCCCGCCAGTTCCGACATCGACGGCGGCGTCCCCGGCATGCGCATTGGTCGAGTGCGTATCGTTGCCCGGCGACTTTCCCGGCGCGGATGAGAACGCGCTTGGCTCAGATCGCTTCAAGGGCGCAGTCCGGACCGGACAATTCAGCCGCACTCGATCCGCTCACCACCAGCGCCAGACCGCCATCGCCATCGTCGCCGGCGGCGTGTACCACCACGCCGGAAGGCGATGTGGCCGCGCCCGGCGCGGGCCGTTCCCCCCGGTACCGGTATCGGCGGATGCGGCGCTTCACCTCTCCCCGGTACTGCGCCCGGGCGACGACCTCCTGGCCGAGGTAGCACCCCTTCTCGAAGCTGACCGCGCCGATGTCCGTGAGCCCGAGCATCTGGGGGAGGAAGCGCTCGGAAACCGGGGCGCTCACGATCGCGAATCCGGCATCGATGCAGAGGCGGTCCAGATCGGTCGATGCGGCGGCTTCGGATGCGGAAACCACCCGCCAACCGAAGGGACGCAATTCGATACCGTCACCCTGCTGCCCTGACGGGAGGAGGGCCTGCGGCACCGGGGAGCCGAGTTTCGAACGCGCGAACACCAAGTACTTCGACAGGTGCTCCGACAACGCCTCGGCCACCGTTGCGTGGACGATTAGGCCCACGCCGTCCGTCCGGCCCCGCGCCCACCCGTTGGCCAGTACGCGGCCCTTGATGTTGCAGTAGGCCATGGGCGTCCCGACATCTTCCACGAGCGTGTCCGTGTCGCAGGTGAGGTAGCCCTGCAGGAAACTTGCGGCGTCCGGCCCGGCGAGGGTGAGTTCGGTCAGGGCGCCCGCCCCGGCGGCTTGCGTATCAGTCCGTGCGATCATGGCGGCAGTGTACCGCGAGCAGTCGGCGGGCAAGCCACATGTCGGACGGGGAGGACCGCGGCCGGGTGTCCTGGCGCAGCCGCCGGGGCATGCTGGAACTCGACTTGTATCTGGTGCCCTTCGCGGATCGGGAGTACGACGGTCTATCGGCGGCGCAACGGCGGTCCTACCGTGCGTTGTTGGAGCAGGCGGATTGGGAGATTCTGGACTGGCTCCAGGGCCGCTCGGCACCGCCGGTCCCCTTCCGGGACATCGTTGGCCGCATCCGGGCGGCGGGTGCTGGCGGCCATCCGCTGGTGGAGGAACGCCGCGTTGAACGCCGTGGGGTCGGACGTGAGTGACTACGACGCGACCGCAGCCCGTCACGAGATCGACTGGACCCTGGGCGTCGATTGGTTCCTGGCCGTCGGCCTATTGCACGTGCTCGTGGGCACCGTGCTCGGGGCGTTGTGGTCGCCTTGGTGGGGCCTCGCGGCGGGGGCGAGTCTCGCCTGGAAGTGGCTGCGCGCGCGCCCGAACGAACGCTATCTGTTGCTCGCATTCGAGGACGCCCTCGAGGTGCGGCGCGGCAAGGTCGTGCTAAGGCGCACCGGCCCTTGCTGGTTGACCGAACGCTGGCTCGTGATCCCCACCTCCCGGCGCGTGCTGCCGGTGCGCCGGGGACGGCTCTCGCCTCAGGACTTCGCGCGCCTGCGCCGCGCCGCCCTGGCGGGAGGCTGAAGGACGTCGAGGGGATCGACCGAGGGATAGAGCACGCTCGGCACCGCGCGCGGGCCGGTCTCGGGGCAGTCCAGCGTGTAGTGCAGGCCCCGGCTCTCGCGGCGGGATCGCGCGCACCGCACCATCAACTCGGCCACGTGGATGAGGTTGCGCAACTCGATGAGGTCCGGCGAGACGCGGTGGTTCGCGTAGTAGTCGTGGACCTCGCGCTTGAGCAGGTCGATGCGATGCCAGGCCCGCTCCAGGCGCTTGTCCGTGCGCACGATGCCGACGTAGTCCCACATGAAGCGCCGCAGCTCCAGCCAGTTGTGCGCGAGCACCACGTCTTCGTCGGAGTCGGTGACGCGGCTCTCGTCCCACGCGGGGAGGGCCGGCACGTCGGCCGCACCCGTCGCGACGGTCTCCAGAATGCGCTCGGCGGCGGACTCGGCGAGGACCATGCATTCGAGCAGCGAGTTGCTGGCTAGGCGGTTCGCGCCGTGGAGTCCGGTATAGGCGGTTTCGCCGATCGCGTAGAGCCCGTCGACGTCGGTGGCACCGAACCGGTCCACCATGACGCCACCGCAGGTGTAGTGCGCGGCGGGCACGACGGGGATGGGCGCCCGCGTAATGTCGATGCCGAAGTCCAGACAGCGGGCGCGTATGGTGGGGAAGTGCGACTCGATGAAGTCGGCGGAGCGGTGGCTGATGTCGAGGAACACGCAGTCCACGCCGAGCCGCTTGATCTCGTGATCGATGGCGCGGGCGACGACATCGCGGGAGGCCAGTTCGCCTCGCGAATCGAAGCGCTCCATGAACGGTTCGCCGTCCGGCAACAGCAACCGGCCGCCTTCGCCGCGCACGGCTTCCGAAATGAGGAACGAGCGAGCGTCCGGGTGAGCGCCTGCGGCCGGGGAGCGCGAGGGGCTTGCCCCTCGTGAGGCGCCTGCGGCCGGGGAGCGCGAGGGGCTTGCCCCTCGTGAGGCGCCTGCGGCCGGGGAGCGCGAGGGGCTTGCCCCTCGTGAAAAGTACAGGCAGGTTGGATGGAATTGGTTGAACTCCATGTTGGCCACTCGGCACCCCGCGCGCCACGCCATCGCGATGCCGTCCCCGGTCGCACCGTCGGGGTTGCTGGTGTAGAGATAGACCTTGCTCGCCCCGCCGGTGGCCAGCACGACGTGGGGCGCGCGGATGAGTTCGACGGCCTCGGTCGAGCGGTTGTAGACGTAGGCGCCCAGCACGCGATTCGGCGCGAACCCGAACTTCTCCGCCGTGATGACGTCGACGGCGAGCCGGTCGGTTAGGAGCGTGATGTTCGGATGCGCCAGGGCGCGCTCGACCAGCGTCGTCTCGATGGCGCGCCCCGTGCGGTCGGCCACGTGCAGCACCCGGCGCTCGGTATGCCCGCCTTCCCGGGTCAGGTGGTACTCCGCGCCCTTGCGGTCGAGGGCGAGGCCGTAGTCGACCAGCCGCCGAATCGCGGCCGGCCCCCGTTCGACGACAAATTGTACGATTTCCGGGTCGCACAGGCCGGCACCAGCTTGCATCGTGTCCTGCACGTGCCGCGCCACCGAGTCCCCCGGATGCATGACCGCGGCGATGCCGCCTTGCGCCCGGTTCGTGGAACCGCCCTCCATGCCGTCCTTCGACAGCACCAGAACGTGCGCGTGATCGGCGATACGCAACGCCGCCGCGAGACCGGCCGCGCCGGCCCCGACCATCAGCACGTCCGCGGTATGTTGCCGTTCCATGGTGGTGGCTAGTATAGCGGCACCTGATCGAGTGGCCGTCCGCGATACGCTCCCATGGACCTGATCGTGCGCTGTGGAACGGTCGTCTCCGTGGCCCGCGGCGGATGCCGGGTGGAGATGGACCGGGAGCGCTGCGCCGGTTGCGCGGGACGTTGCTCGGCGGGATTGTCCCTACTCGGCGAGGTCGCCATCGACGTGGCCGCGGAGGCCGGCCTGCCCCCGGTCGGCGAACGCGTCTCGGTGGGCGTGCCCCGGCGCGGCATGGCGCGCGCGGCGCTCGTGGTCTTCGGACTGCCCATCGCAGGGATGTCGGTGCTGGGCGCGGGGGCCGAGATGTTCGGCGGCGGCGGGGCGGTCGCCCTCGGGGCCGGGTTGGTGGCCGGGTTTCTGGCCGGGGCGGCCGGCGCGCTGGCTTGGGGCCGGAGCGGGCGGCTGGCGGCGTGGGTGCGTCCCCGGCTCGTGTCGGCCGGGCGAGGCTGAAACGGTCGTGGTTCGGCCAGGCGCGCCGACCCGGGTTCGCTTGAAAAGCACGGCGCGATTCCCTATATAGGGCTTCACGAAACCCTTGGGAGTGACCCATGGCAGAGTCCCGATTCCAGGTTGCGGGCACGCGCCCCGCCATCGAAATAAACCAGGTGTTGCGCAACACCTACCTGCTGCTCGCGGTGACGATCGCCTTCAGTTGCCTGACCGGCGTCGTGGCGATCGCGCTGAACCTGCCGCCGTTCAACTTCATCGTCTATCTCGTCGGCTTCTTTGGCCTCTCGTACCTCGTGAACAAGACCGCCAACAGCGGCTGGGGCCTCTTCTGGACGTTCGTGTTCACGGGCTTCATCGGCGTGTCGGCGGCGCCGATCGTCGGGTACTACACGGCCGTCAATCCGGGCATCGTCACCCAGGCGTTCGGGGTGACGGCGGCGTCGTTCGTGGGTCTCTCGCTCTACACCATCATGACGAAACAGGACTTCAGCTTCCTGCGCTCGTTCCTCGTGGTGAGCTTCTTCATCGTGCTCGGCGTGATCGTGTGCTCGTTCTTCTTCAACCTGTCCGCCTTCGCCGCGGTCATATCGGCGTTCATGGTGATCGTCGCCGCGGCGCTGATGCTCTACCAGACGAGCGCGATCGTGCGGGGTGGCGAGACGAACTACATCATCGCGACGAACAACCTGTTCGTGTCCATCTACGTGATGTTCATGAATCTCCTGAGCCTGTTCGGCATCATGGGCGGAGACGACTGAGCGCCGCCGCGATTCGCCGTTCCTGAAGCGCCCGGACCATCCGGGCGCTTTGCCATGCGGGCGGGACACTTTCGTGAGCGCCTCACACCAGCGTGAGCGCCTCACACGAGTGTGAGGGTGCGGTAGGCCTTCTGTAGCGCCGCCGGTAGCTCCTCGGTCTCCTCGATCACCATGTAGCGAGCGTCCGGACACATGCGGCGCAGGTAGTCGTGGCCGGAGCGGTCCACGGTGATGCAGAAGGTGTAGACGCCGGTGCGCTCCGCCTCCTCCAGGGCCTTGGCCGTATCGCGCAGGCCGTACTCATGGTCACCGCGTTTCGGCCCGTAGTCGCAGTCCTGTGGGAAGCCGTCGCTCACGATCATCAGCACCTTGAGGGCCGCGCCGCTCGCCTCGAGCTTCGCGGTGGCGTGCCGGATGGCGGGGCCCATGCGGGTGCTGCGCTTCGGCTGCATGGCGGCGATGGCGTCGAGGGCACGGCGGTCGAGGGCTTGATCGAACTCCTTGGCGACGTAGAACTCCACGCAGTCGTGGCCGTAGCCGGAGAAGCCGTACACGGCGAAGCGGTCGCCGATGCCCTCTAGGGCGGTGGCGAGGAGCGCGACGGCCTCCTTCTGGATGTCGATGATCCGGCGGCGCTCGGGTGCGTCGGGCGGGTTGTCGAGCACGGCGTAGGGATCGTCATCGTCGTCGAACCAGGGGTCGCGAAGGTTCTGCGCGGGCGCGGCGCCTGGTGGCGACGCGCCGGGCGTGGCCTCCGGCCCCGGCTTCTCGACGATGGGATCGTCGGTGGACGCGGACAGATCGACCAGAAAGGCCGCTCCGACATCCCGGCGCAGGCGGTCCCGGCGACTGTACACGCGCTCGTCTGGGGAAATGCCGGCGCGGAGGTCGGAACGCACCTCGACCAAGGTGTTGAGGTCGAGTTCGTCGCCGTCCGGCACCTTGGCCACCCGCTGGTAGCCGGCGGGCCGGATCTGCTCGAAGCGTCTGCGCACGGCGTGGGCGTGGGGCCGAACTGCTTCGATCAACTTGGTGCTTTCGGCCCCGTCGTCGGGCGTCAGCGCCTCCTCAAACAGGCGGCACCATCCGCGGCGGTAGCCGTGGGCGAGGTAGTCCCACTCGTCGTAGCGGAAGCTCCGCGCGGCGTCGTGGGCCTCCCCGAGGCGATGCCGCAGCGCGGAACGCTCCATGTCCACGCGGCGCTGCATCTGGTCGCGCGCCCGCACCAGGTCGCGTCCGACGTCGCGCACCTCGCCGTCTCCCTGTCCGTCGGCCACCTGCACCTCGCCGCCCTCCGCGGCGAGTTCGAAGGCGTCGATGCGGGCGGTCGCGCGGTCGAGGTCCTCCTCCCAGTCCGTCAGGCGCGCCTCCCGCTGCAGCCACTCCATTTGGCCGGGAAACTCACGGCTCGGGTACGGAGTCGCCTCGGGAGAGAGTGACTCGTAGCAGGCGACGACCGCGGCGGCGGTGGTGTACACGGTGGCCCGGAGATCCCGCACGTCCTCCAGCGCGTCGTGGAGAAAAGCAGGTGGTGCAGGCACGTGGGGTGCCACCGCCGCGTGATACTTGCGGGCGCCGGGATACCGTTCGAGCGAACGCGCCTCCACCCGGGCATGTTCCAGGGTCTGGAATAGGCGGCGCGCGAGGGCGGGGGCCTCGAAGTGGTTGAAGAAGACGGTCAGGTCCGATTCGCGATGGGCTTCCGGGCGTTCACGCGCCGCGAGCCCGGGGATGCGGTCCCGTGCTTCGTCGGTGTCGAAGTCGAACGTCCCGAACTCGTGAAAGCCGAGTTGTACGAGCACTTGCAGGCGATACGCCCCGGCATTCCAGACCTCCTCTTCGAACAGGTCGATGGACTCGGGCAGGTAGACGCTGTTGCGGTCGGCGACGTCCTCGTCCCCGATCTTCAGGTGGCAGTAGTGCCCGGCGATGCCCTCGGCGAAGAGCGCGAGCGGCCGCTCGATGTCGACGAGGGCGGTCACGAACGGGTGCCGGCGGCCCTATGGCCAGATGACGTCGACGATGTCCGCCACGGCCTTCTGCACGTTCGCGTCGTCGGAGACCGTCCGCACGATGGCGATGTCGCAGGCGCGGCGTGGCGGGATGCCGTGCCCCATCAGTTCGCCCGCGTAGATCAGGAGGCGGGTGCTCACGCCCTCCTCGAAGCCATGCTCGCGCAGGTGCCGAACCTTGACGCCGATGGCGGCCAGCCGCTCGGCGTCCTCCTCGTCCACCCCGGACTCGTGAGCGATGATGGTGGCTTCGGCGTCGCTCGTGGGATAGTCGAATTCCAGGCTGACGAAACGTTGCCGGGTGCTGGTCTTCAGATCCTTGAGGATGCTCTGGTAGCCGGGGTTGTAGGAGATCACCAACAGAAAATCCGGATGCGCGGCGAGGAGCTCTCCGGTCTTGTCGATGGGGAGCACCCGGCGATGGTCCGTGAGCGAATGGATCAACACCGTGGTGTCCTTGCGCGCCTCCACGATCTCGTCCAGGTAGCAGATGGCGCCCTGGCGGACGGCGTGGGTCAGCGGTCCATCCTGCCAGACGGTCTCGTCGCCGCGCAGCAGGAAGCGGCCGACCAGGTCGGTCGCGGTCAGGTCCTCATGGCACGAGACCGTGACCAGCGGGTGGGGGCGATCCTCCCGTGGCGGTGCCTCGACAGCCTCGAACAGCCGCCAGGTCATGTGCTCGATGAAGCGCGTCTTGCCGCAACCCGTCGGCCCCTTCAGGAGCACGGGCAGGCGGCTTCGGTAGGCCGCCTCGAATACCGCGATCTCGTCGGCGAGCGGCAGGTAGTATGGCGCGCTCACCCGGGATAGAACGCGTCGCGTCCCTCCCGGTAGTTGAAGAAGGTCTGCGCGGGGTTCCGGTTCACCAAGTTGCGCTTGAACATGGGGTGCCAGAGGCTGCGCACCTCGTGTTCGAGCTCGGTGATGGTGTCGCCGGTGTCCGGGTCCACCACCGCCTGGAAGCGGTATTGGTGTTGGTCCGACTCCTCGGTCACCAAGTCGTGCTTCGCGAGATAGGCGTGCGGTGCACCGAAGTCCGCCACGTAGATGGCGATGTGGTGCCCGTCGTACGCGGGAATCTCGTCCTCGGTTTCCTGATACACGAGACGTTGGTCGAAGCCCATCGAGATTTCGGCGCGGCGGCCGGCGTTGTCGTCGAACATCGTGGCGGGCGTGGAGAACACTTGCTCGTAGAACCGGGCGATCGCGCCGGCGGTTCCCGCGGGGATGGGCGTCTCGGCGTAGGGAATGCCAAGGTAGCGTCCCGGGAAACGGTCTGGTCCGTAGACCCGAATGTCGTTGCCCCATGGACAGGTTACGCGCATGTGGTCGTCGCGCTCCTCCCACGCGAACTCCGTATCCGCGAGGGGCTTCGCGACGAACTGGAGCCGGCGCTTCAGGTCGTCCAGGCTCGGCACGACCACCCCGATGTGCCCACGCCAGCGCTGGGCCGTGTTCTTCGGCAGGTGAAACTGCTGTTCGCCCGTGTTGACCCACATGTTGAAGGTGCCGAAGTCGATGTACGGATCCCGCGTGAAGCCGAGCCCGGTGACGTAGAAGAGCGCCGCGAGCTGCTGGTCCGGCACGGTCAGGTTGATGTGCTCCATGTTGAGCACGTTGCCGATGTTTTCTTCGGTGCGGTCGTACTTGCTCGCCGTCGTCGCTTCGCTCATGTGCCAAGTGCCCCCGTAGCGTGAGACGATTATAGTCTCGGTTGGAGGCGACACGATGAGCGACGACCCCGGAGCGAACAACGAGCGGTTGTTGGACGCGATCACGGCGCTGCTGCCGCCGGTCCTGAACGGCATGCAGACCCTGGAGCGCCTCAGCCGCCACCTGCACCCGCCGAACCTGCCGCAGCTCGTGGCCTCCGTGGCGGGGGCCGAGCGGCCCATCCGCGATGCACTGCGGGGTTTCGAGGAGATGGACTGGCCCGAGCACCTTCAAGAGTTCCGCACGCAGGTCGCGCGGACCGCCGAGCATGTTTGCGAGGCGTTCGAGGGGCTCGCGGAGGCGGCGGGCAGCCCGGACGGCGCGATGCAGGCGTACCGCGCGCTGCGGGGCGCGACCCGTGCCATGGAGTCCCTGTACGTGATCGCCGGCGCCCTGCCTCCGGTGAGCCGGTTTTTCCTGGAGCCGGGCCGGCGCGAGGATGCGGCGTTGCTCGAGAAGCTCGCGGGGGCAAATGCCCGGCGGGACAACGTGGGCATCATGCACGCCTCCAACGCGCGCGACGAACGCGGCGGCTTCTCGATGTACGTGCCGGAGTACTACGACGGTGCGCAACGGTGGCCCTTGGTCATGGCCCTACACGGGGGTAGCGGACACGGGACGGATTTCCTCTGGACCTGGGTGCGCGAGGCCCGGAGCCGGGGCGTCATCTTGGTCAGCCCGACGGCCCGCGACCGCACGTGGTCGCTCTCCGGGCGGGACATAGACAGCGAGAACCTGGCGGCCATCGTCGAGCGGGTCGCGGGGCACTGGAACGTCGACACGAGCCGCATGTTGTTGACCGGCATGAGCGATGGTGGAACGTTCTGCTACGTGAGTGGGTTGCGCAACGACTCGCCGTTCACCCACCTCGCGCCGAGTTCGGCGACGTTCCACCCGATGCTGCTCGACGGCAGCTCGGCCAAGCGAATGCAGGGGCTACGGGTGTATCTCATGCACGGCGTCCTCGACTGGATGTTCCCGGTGGAGATCGCCCGGACGGCCAACGCAGCGCTGACGGCGGCCGGGGCCGAGGTCGTCTACCGCGAGATCGAAGATCTCTCCCACACCTATCCGCGGGACGAGAACCCGCGCATCATGGACTGGTTGCTGGGCGCCTGAAGGAACCGCTCAGCCAACTCTCCGTGCAAATCGACATCCAGGAGCTTGTGCCGGGCGAGCCGTTCCGTCACCCGCGCTTCCTGAAGGTGCGCGGTGCGGGGGAGGCCGATCGCGCACGGAAGGGTTGCGATCCTCAGGCGCCGGGTCTGATCGAGTAGTTCAGTTCCGCCGCGGCGCGATAGGCCGGCCGTTCGTGGTGGCGCGTCCGGTAGGCGTCGAGGGCCGGCGTCAGGTCGAAACCGTAGGCGACGGCCCAGTCGAGGCAGGACGTCAGCAGGATGTCCACGCCGGAGAACGTGTCCCCTACCGCGAACGGGGCGCCGCCCAGCCGGCCCTCCGCCCAGCGGACCTGCTTGTTGAAGCCGTCCTTCGCCGCCTGCATCGCGGCCGGCGCCTCGCCGTAGAGCGCGGCCAGGTCGCCGTGCTTGCGCATCACGTAGAGCGTGTGGGCGTCGAGCTCCATGAGGATGAAGGAGGTCCACTCGTTGTAGCGCGCCCTCTCGGCGGTGCCGAACGCAGGGGTTAGGCCGCCGTACTTGTCGCCGAGGTAGGTGACGATCGCCGCGCTTTCGGTGAGCACGAGGTCGCCGTCCACCAGCACCGGCACCTTCTCCTTGATGCTGAGCGCCCGGAACTCGTCCGTCTGCGTCTCTCCCGTACGCGGGCCGATGAGCTTGGTTTCGTACTCGACGCCGAGTTCGTGCAGGGCCCAGTGAGGGCGAATCGTGCGGCCGGTCGCGCCGCCCCATAGCGTCAGGGACACCGGGCGACTCCCCGGGCCGACGCGCACGGAGCCCCGAACATGGATGAACGCGCCGAATGAACCATGGGGGGATGTTCCTCGATGGCTTGGTCGGGCGCAAGACGGCGGCCACGGCGCGCCGATGTCGCACACCCTTTTGCAGCTTGGGCGTACAAGAGATTCGCCTCGCCTGCCTTACGCTCGCCGGTGTGCATGATGAGACCTGGTTGACGAGCGGCACATCCCCGGCGACGATTTGCCGTGGCGCAACCTCATGGCGACCGTGATCCGGTTGGAGGCGAGCCGGTCGCCGAAGGATCTTGAGCAGGTCGTGGACGCGCTTCGTGAAGCGCTGCCGGACCCGAGCGACGCGGAGTTGCGGAGTGCCTTCGCCGAGTGGATTTGGCGTGCGCTGGAGAGACTCGCACCGGGGAGCGTGGGGCTCCCCCTGCGATGGACCTCGAGGAGGTAAGGATGAGCCTATTGGAACGTGTCTCCGAGTGGCCGCGGGAGTGGCTTCAGGAAGGTATTCGCCAGGGGGTGGCACAGGGCTTGGAGCAGGGCTTGGAACAGCAACGCGCGTTGCTCGAGCGGCTGGCGGCCGGCCGATTCGGTGCATCGGTGGGTGCCGACCTCCGCCGCGCGTTGGGGCAGGTTGAACAGCCGGACCAGCTCGCGCAAGTCGGCGACTGGATTCTGCAATCGCCCACGGCCGGGGAGCTCCTGCGTCGAGCCTCAACCCTCACGAGACCATAACGTGGTCTGCGGGGCCGTCGGTCCCGCAGTTGGGCCTCATGCGCGGCTCCGCTGGCACTCTCGTGGATGCACAAGCGGTCAACCGTTGCTGCGCGGGCGATCCGATCCTTGATGTGTATGCATGTACAGGTACAATTCCCTCCTCGTTCGACCAATGGAGCCGTGCGTGAACCGGAGGGAGGTCCATAAGGGTCGGGGCGCGGTGTCCAATCCGGGGGGCCGATTCGACGAGCATCGGAGCGATCCCATCGACGATGGTTGGAGGCGTTCGACCGAGGCGGAGCCGCCGACGGCCCGGGACGCGGACCTCGCCCAAGCCGGCGATTTCGGCGAATTCGAGGAGCCGTCGCCGGAGACGCAGTTCTTCCCCGACAAGACGAAGAACCTCATCGCGACCAATCAGTCTCCCGACATCCCGTTCAGCCAGTCCATCAATCCCTACAAGGGCTGCGAGCACGGCTGCATCTACTGTTACGCCCGGCCCACGCACTCGTATCTGGACCTGTCGCCGGGCCTCGATTTCGAGACCCGCATCTTCTACAAGACGGGCGTCGTGGAGCGGCTGCGGGAGGCGCTCGACCGACCGGGTTACGAGTGCTCGACCCTGGCGATGGGCACCAACACGGACCCATACCAGCCCGGCGAACGGCGGCTGCGGATCACGCGTCGGATCTTGGAAACGCTGCTGGAGTATCGGCATCCGGTCAGCATCGTGACCAAGGGCGCAGCGGTGCTGAGAGACCTGGACGTACTCCAACCGCTGGCTGAGCAGGGACTAGCGGCGGTGATGGTCAGCGTGACGACCCTGGACAACGCCCTCAAGACCAAGCTGGAGCCCCGCACCGCCTCCCCGGGCGCGCGCTTGCGGGCCGTGCGGACGCTGCACGAGGCCGGCGTGCCGGTGGGGGTGATGGCGGCCCCGATGATCCCCTACATCAACGATCACGAGTTGGAGAGCATCGTCGAGGCGGCGGCGGCAGCGGGCGCGCGAGCGGTCAACTACACCCTGCTGCGCCTGCCCTACGAGGTGAAGGACCTCTTCAAGGAGTGGCTGGCGGAGCATTATCCGCTGAAGGCCGAGCACGTGATGGCCCGGGTGCGCGACAGCCGGCGCGGCAAGGACTACGACGCCCAATGGGGCAAGCGCATGCGGGGAGAGGGCCTCTTCGCCGAGTTGCTCGCCAAGCGCCACCAAGTGGCGATCCGCAAGCATGGGTTGACGGAGCGGGGCCTGCCGACGCTCAGGACGGACCTGTTTCGGCCTCGGACGGAACAACTGGCGCTCTTCTGAACCGCTTGGCGGTCCACACGACCACCCCTATCGCGGCCCAGCCGAGCACCATCGCCCACTCGTAGGGCCAGACGAGGGAGGAGGGACTGAACGGCAGATAGAGCGAGAGGAGCCCGAGGGCGAGGACGATGGCCGTGCCGCCGACCACGCCCGGCCAACGGACCCGGAAGGGACGCGGCAGGTCCGGTTCCCGCCTCCGCAACACCAGAAAGGCGATCGGCACGAAGAGATAAGCGACGACCACGGCCATCGCGCCGGCGTTCACGAGCCACACGAGAATGGCGCGCCCGAAGAGGGGCGAGATGCACGACAGCACGCCGAGCACCACGATGCCGACCCACGGCGTGCGGTACTTCGGATGCAGCCGCGCGAAGGCGGCCGGCAACACGCCGGATTCCGCCAGCGCGAACATGACCCGGCTACCGCAAATGATGAAGGCGTTCCAACTCGTGAGGATGCCGCCGACGCCCCCGGCGATGAGCAGCGCGCCGGCCCAGGGGCCGTTCCAAAGCGCCGTGGCCGCGTCCGCGGTCGCCACGGTGGATGCACCGCGTGCGTCCGCGTCCAATGCGAGGGCGACGCCGAAGGAAATGGCGCCGTACCACAGCACGGCCAGCACCAACGATCCGATCAGGAGCCAGCCGATGCGGTTCGGCGGCAGGTCGATTTCCTCGGCGGATTGCGGCAGCACGTCGAAGCCCACCATGAGCGCCGGAACCATGATGAGCACCGAGAGCACGCCGGTCGCCGGCACGGCAATCAAGGGCTGGGCGTTCGACCACTCACCGTGGGTGCCCGCGCCGACGATGAGCACGATGCCCGCCAGCAGGATCGCCCCCGTGATCGCGGTCTGCACGAATGCCGCCGTGCGGATGCCGATGACGTTGATCCACGTCATGACAATGGCGGCGATGACCCCGGTCGCGACGAAGCCGAAGTGCACGGGCGCCCCCGCCACGTGCCACAGGGTGCGGCCCCGTATCTCCGGCCACAGGTACTCGATGGCCGTGGGCAGGGCGACGGACTCGAACAGGCAGACGGCCGCGTAGGCCATGAGGAGCGCCCAGGTGCAGACGAAGGACCATCCGAGCCCGAGCGCGGCGTGGGTGTAGACGTGCTCGCCCCCGGCCCTCGGCATGGCGGCGACCAGTTCGGAATAGGTCAACCCAATGAACGCGATGGCCACCCCGGCGGCGGCGAAGGCGAGCAACGTGCCGAGGGAGCCGGCGTTGTCGACCCAGTGCCCGGTCAGGAGCACCCAGCTCCAGCCGATCATCGCGCCGAAGGAGAGGGTGAGCACCTCCCGCGAACGGAGCACGCGCTTGAAACGGTCTCGGGGAATGTCAGAATCCGCCGCCTTGCCCGAACGCGGCGCATTCTGCCCCATCGCCATGGATCGCGACAGGACCCTCACCGTGCCGGTCGGGCACAAGTGCGCAACCGTCGTGGTCGCCGGAGACGGCGGCCTGGAACTGTGGCTCGACGGTTGCCTGCGCAAGCGTCGCGAATCCTCGTCGCGGGAACCTCTCTACGTCTGGACCAACGTGGAGCTGCACTGGGAGGAGCACCGGTACGTGGAAGCACGGTACTGGCCGTCCGAGGACCGCCTCGAGGTCACCATCAACGGTGAGCCGGTGGTCGCGTGATCGACTTCGTCTACTGCCGCGACAAGGCATCCATCACCACAGGTCCTTCGCCGTGCCTTCGAAGATAAAGTCATTAAGAAAGATGCGCTGGCCGAGCAGATCGCGTTCGACTTCGGTCAGGGCGGCTTCCTGGCAGATGTCGTCCCATGCGTCCCGGATGGTGCCGATCTGCCGGGCGATGATGTCCTTCGCCGCCTTCTCGTCGAGCTGGAAATTGGGCGCGGCCTGAAGGCTGGTCGCAAGAGTACTCGTCCGATTGTCTCCGACGATTAGCATCGCTTGGCTCGCCACATTGCCGGAACGGTTTTGCGGGCAGATGTCATAGGCGGGCGTCAGGGTCAGATGTTTGCCGTCCCAGAAGCCCGCATGGTTGCGGGCGTGATCGTCGGTGTTGCCGCAAAGGATGTTGAACACGAGCCGTCCGTACAGCTCGTGCAACGTCGCCCTCGGAGAGGTGAAGCGGTGCCGGATGATCTCGGCGAGGTCTTCGTAGCTGGCGTAACGCGCCATCATTTCATCGAGACCGAAGAGGGTTAGCGCCGAAACCATCGCATTGCGCGTCCAGCCGTCTTTCGTTCTTCCGCGGTCGAAACGCTCAACCAGCAGCACGTCCTTGCCGGCGGCGTGCACAAGACGCACGGGAGCGACGTCGAGCCCCGCCCTGGCCGCAAGGCGCATGGCGACGTACTCCGCCTTCACCACGTTGTAGGTGTCGGTCCGAGACGAGAACTTGGCGATCATCTTCGTGTCGCCGTCTTGGATCATCGCCTTCGGGCGGGTGCCGCCGAGCGAGGAGCCGTGGAACAGAGCCTGATCGACTTCAGGCGTCAGCGGCTCACCTTTCTCGACTTTCCGGGCGGCATTCTGCAGCTCTTCGAGCGTCGCTGCTTGAACGGCGCGCGGAACGTACTCGGAAGGGGAGCGCTGGAAGTCCAGAGCACCGATGCGGTCGGAGCCGGACTCCAGCAGATAGGTCAGCTCGTCGAGCGCGTCGACATCGATGTCCGTGCCCCTGCGCCCGAAGGTCCGGTTCAGGATGACGCGACGGCCCCAAGCATCGGGTGCGGTGTCGCGCAGGCATCCGGCCATCCGCAGCCCGGCGTCCGGCGCGATCGCTCCGCTGCGCAACGGCAGTTCCGGGTCGTAGATCGGAATGTGGTCATTGCGGGCCAGATAGCCTTGACCGTAGTTGAAGATCAGCCGTTCGCCGTCACGCGCGATGCGGCCGGCAACGACCGGGGCCGTCGCGCCGGGCAGCCAAATCCAGACATAGGCTTCCTTCGGAGCCTTGTTGTCGGGGCGCTCAGAAGTCATCTTTCACGTTCATCGTTCCCGTGCGGACGGATTGCGGCAACAGGGTGAGTTTGTGGCGTTCCATCGACAGTTCGCGCGTCAGCGTTGTCGGTTCGGCTTCGAACAAGCGCAGCCCAACAATGGCGGCCACCTCGAAGGCCGCACCGATGGAGGAGCCCATTGCGCCCTTTTCGATACGGTGAACCAAACCGCGCGAAGTTCCGGCGCGTTCGGCGACCTCGGCCACTGTGAGGGCGCGTTCGATGCGCGCGTTACGGATCATTAGTCCGAGAAGCCCTGCGGCTTCGCGGGCGTAGCGAGAGTAGCTTCTTTGTGCGGGCTTCGCCATCGTCTTTGATCTATAAATGGATTTCGAGGGAGCTCCATACCCCATTTATAGAGCAGTCTGGCAGGATTCAACCAGATTTGGAAGGCGAATGCCTCTTGGACCCGACCTCGGGGCGCGACCCGTGCAACGAGAAGACCAACCACGCCCGCGACGGCCGGCTCAGGCCAGATTGCGATGCAATCAAGCGTCGGGACTCAGCCGAGCGCGCCCCTTAATCCCAAGCCCGCACCATCACCTTCCCGTGCGCGTCCGGCCGCGCCAGGTCCTCGAATGCACCCGCGACGCCCTCAAGCCCAACGGCGTGCGTCACGATGGGTCCGACCTCGAGCGTTCCGTCCGCGATGCAGTGCAGGGTCTCGTGGAACTCCCGGACGGTGTAGCCGAGCACGTACTGGACGTTGAGTTCCTTGTTGACGGCGATGAGGGGCCGGGCGTGATCCGTCTGCAGGCAAACGCCGACCACCACGATGCGGGCGCGGCGCGGGGCGCGGAGGAAGATGTCGTCGATCATGCCGGGGACGCCGACGCACTCGAAGATCACGTTCTGCTCCCGAGCGGTGATCTCCGATAGGCCGTAGGGGCTTTCGTCCCGTGGGTCGACCACGATGTCCGCGCCCAGGGCGAGAGCCAGTTCACGGCGCTTGGCGGAGAACTCCGATACGGCTATGGGCCCCGCGCCACGCGCCCTCAGGTTCGCGGTGACCGCGAGGCCAACCGGACCCGCGCCGATCACGACGATTCCTTCGTCCCCTTCGAGCCGCGCCATGTTGACCGCGTGATGGCCGACGGCCATGGGTTCGGTCAGGGCGGCCCTCTCCGCGGGTGTGCCGGCCGGCACCGGCATCAAGAGACGCTCGGAGAGCAGCATGTACTCGGCGAACCCCCCGGGTGCTTCGGGGGAATAGCCTACGGGCACGGAGGTGGACCGCGCCAAGACGGGCACCGAGCACACCAGACTCCCGGCCTGGATCTCCCCACGCGTTTCCATGACTTCCGCACAGAACTCGTGTCCGAGCACGACGGGATCGAACGTTGTCAGCTTGAAGGCGCCGCCGGCCTCGCGGCTGGTGGCGACGAACTCTTCGGTGTGGAGCGCGGCGTGGAGGTCGGAGCCACAGATGCCGCAGGCGACGGACTTGACGACCACCTCGCCGTCGGCGGGCGTCGGGTCGGGCACGTCTTCGACGCGAAACGCGCCGCGCTCCATGAGCGCCGCGCGCATCGTCAGGCGCGTCCCACTTCCGCCGGCCGCGGCGCGAAGCGCGCGGCACGCCGGAAATCGTCCACGATGTTGTACAGGCACGGCACGAGGATCAGCGTGATCACGGTCGCGAACAGGATCCCGAATGCGATCGAGACGGCCATCGGAATGACCATCGAGGCCTGCATGCCGCCTGCGGCCAGGATGGGCACGAGTCCGAAGAACGTCGTGAGGGACGTCAGCAGGATCGCCCGGAAGCGGCCCTTGCCGGACTCGAAGGCGGCGCTGGCCGGCGAGGCGCCGAGGGACACCGCGCGGTTCACGAAGTGCACCATGATGAGGCTGTCGTTCACCACCACGCCGGAGAGCGCGATGATGCCGATCAGCGAGACGGCGTTCAGGGTCATGCCGAGCAACAGGTGGCCGAGCACGGCGCCGATGATGCCGAACGGGATGGCGCTCATCACGATGAGCGGCTGCACGTAGGACTTCAGCGGTATCGCCATCAACGCGTAGATGCCGAACAGCGCCGCGAGGTAGGCGTAGCCCATCGCCTCGAGGGACATGCGTTCCTCCCGGGAACTGCCGGAGAGTTCGTAGGTGACGCCCGGATACCGGCTGAGGAGATTCGGCAGGAAGTCCTCGGTGACCTGGGTGACCACGCGCATCGGTTCGGCGACGGCGAGGTCCGCGTTCGACCGTACGGTCACCGCGGTCTGACCATCCTTGCGGGTGATGGCGTTGTAGCCCTGCACGATTTCGTAGTCGCCCACGGCCTCGAACGGCACCTCGCGGCCGTCCGGCGTGCGGATCCACATGCTCTCGAGGTTGCCGATCGATTTCCGCTCCGCGCGCGGGTAGCGGACCATCACCTTCACTTCCTCGTCGCCGCGCTGTATGCGTTGCGCCTCCGCGCCGTAGAACGCCTCGCGTACCTGGCGGGCGAGGTCGGCCAGCGTGACGCCGAGCGCGTCGGCCTCGGGGCGGATGCGCAGCTTGAGCTCCTCGGGCCCGGCGCTCGCGCTGCTCTCCACCTCGTAAAGGCCCTCGTAGGTCCGCAGGTGTGCCGTCAGTTCGTCGGCCGCCTGCTCGACCAACTGATGGTTGTTGCCCTTGAGGCTAATCTGGATTGGCGCGTCGCCGCCCATGTGCATGCTGGAGTAGAACTTGAGCTCCTTCGTACCGGCGATATGGCCGACCTTGTCGCGCCAGCGTTGTTCGACCTCCTTCGGCGTGACCGGGCGGTCCTCGCTCCTGTCGAGTTCCACCTGCATGCGGGCCTTGGCGCCTTCCCACACGTAGGCGAACAACGACTCGGCCACGTCCACGTCGGTGTTCCACTCGGCCTTGATCTCGTCGTTGACCTCGCGCAAGCGCGTGTCCATCTCCTCCACGATGTCCCGGATTAGCGACTCCGGGGCGCCTTCCTGGAGCTCGACCTGCGCCATGACGAAATCGGCGTCCATCTCCGGAAAGAAGACGAATCGCACCAAGCCACTCGCGACCAGCCCGCCGGCCAGGATCAAGAGCCCCACGAAGAACGCGAGGGTGGCGTAGCGGAACTCGATGGCCCGCTCGAGGGTGGGTGCGTAGACGTTGGCGACGAACCACTTGAGGCCCCGGTCGACGCGGTCGGCGAGCCCGGCCTTCGGTCCGTGCGAAGACCGCATCACGGCGAGGTGGGACGGCAGGATGAGCTTCGACTCCACGAGCGAGAAGAGCAGGCAGAACACGACCACCCAACCGATGGCGCCGTTGATGGTCGACATGGGCCCCGTCACCAGGAGCATCGGCAGGAAGGCCATCACGGTCGTCAGCACCCCGAAGGTGGCGGGCACGGCCACGCGGCGGGCGCCGGCCACGACGTTGGCCGGCGTGTAGCCGCGCTCTTCGGTATAGGTATAGACGCTCTCCGCGACGATGATCGCGTCGTCCACCACGATGCCGAGCACCAGGATGAACGCGAACAGGCTCATGATGTTGATCGACACGTCCACGAAGGGGACGGGCAGCATCATGAACGCGCCGAGAAAGGCCACCGGCAAGCCGATGATGACCCAAGTGGCGATCTTCATGTGCAGGAAGATGCCGAGAATGGCGAACACCAGCACGGCGCCCAGCGCCATGTTCTCGAGCATCATGTTGAGGCGGCCCTTGAGGTAGAACGTGCCGTCCGCCCAGGCCGTCAATCCAACGCCCTCGGGAAGGGTCGCTTGCCGTTGCTCGACGAACCGATTCACGGCCTCGCTGATCTCGATCTCGTTCTCCTGCTTGGTCGACATCACGTTGATGCCGAAGCTCGGTTCGCCGTTGAAGAAGGCGAAGCTCTCGACCTCGGCGAATCCGTCGCGGATGGTCGCGATGTCGCCGAGGGTGACGCGGGTGCCGTCGGGCCGGGTCAGGAGAACGATCTCCTCGAATTCCGCCCCCGTGTACGCCTGGCCCTTCGTGCGCAGCCGGATATCGCCGGATTCGGAGCGGATGGCGCCGCCGGGCAGATCGACGGACCAGCCGCGCACGGCCCGTGCCACCTGGTCCAGGGTGAGACCGTACTGGCGCAGTGTGTGTTCGGAGATCTCGATGGAAATCTCGAACGGGCGGGAACCCATCAGCTCGGCGTAGGACACCTCGGGCAGGCCGACCACCTCCTCGCGAATCCGTTCCGTGAGCTGCTTGAGCGAGGCCTCGTCGAGGTCGCCGTGTACCTGTAGGTTGAGCACGCCGCGTCGATGGGTGTACTTGGCGATGACGGGCCGTTCCGTTTCCGCCGGGAAGGTGGAGATACCGTCGATGGCGAGCTTGACCTCGTCGGTCACCTCCGCGACGTCGTGGTCCTCCTCGACCTCGATCATGACCTGGCCCATGCCCTCGAAGGCGATCGAGTCGACCCGGCGGATGCCCTGGATGGACTCGATGGCCTCCTCGATCTTGACGACGACGCCCTCCTCGACCTCCTGGGGCGCGGCCCCGAGATAGGGCACGGAGACGGTGAGTTGGCCGAAGTTGAACTCGGGGAAGCTCTCCTTCTTGACGACGATGAGCCCCCAGATGCCGCCGCCGATGATCAGGAACATGAGCAGGTTCGCCGCCACGTGGTTGGTGGCGAACCAGCCGATCAACCCGCGGATCTCGGGTTCCGGCTTCCTTTCGTGCAGGGAGGGCAAGGAGCCGGCGGGCCGCTCAGCCATCCAGCCGCACCTTCATGCCGGGCAAGGGTTGGTCGATGGGCGTGGTGACGTAGCGGTCACCGTCGGCCAGGCCGGCGGCCACGTAGGCGAAGTCGTCGTCCGTGCGCACCACCTCCACCTCGCGCGGATGAATGGCCAGCGCGTCGTCGACGACCCAGACGGTCTTGCCGCGCACCAGCGCGTGGCGCGGCAGCGCGAACAGGTCGCCTCCCGCGGTGCCGGCGATTTCCGCGGAGACGAACGTGCCGATGCGCAGCGGCTTCGACGCTTCGCCCGGCGCGCGTTTGAGGTCGTAGGGGTCGTCGATCTGCGCCACCACGTAGAGGACGCGGCTCGCCGCGTCGAATACGCCTTCGGAGCGCACCACCTGCGCCGTTCTCGAGAACTCGGCGTCGCCAAGGTCCGCGCGGAGCGTGACGGGCAGCGTGCCGCCGGATTCTAGGCGCTCGAGCTCCAAATAGCGGAGATCTTGCTGGGTCAGCGGCAGGCGCACCTCTGCGCGGTCCACCGCGAACGCGCGGGCCAGTTGCGCGCCAACGTTCACGAACTGCCCCACGTCGGCGATCTTGTCGCGGATCATCCCATCGTAGGGCGCGCGGATGACGGTGCGCCGCAGATCCTCCCGCGCTTTGTCGAACTCGGCATTCTTCGACTCGAGTTCTGCGAGGGCCTCCTGTAGTTGCGGCTTGCGTAGCGTGAGGTCGGAGGCCGGGCCCCGGGCGGCGTTCAGGCGCTGGAGACGCTGCCAGTCCTCCAGGGCGTAGCCGGCGAGGGCATGCTCGGTCGCGACCTTGGTGCGGGCCTTGGCGACCTCGGCCCTGGCGCGCTTCAGGCTCGCCTCGTAGATGCGCGGATCGATGCGGATGAGCACGTCGCCCCGCTCGAAGAATCCTCCGCTGACGAAGGCCGGGGAGACCTCCACGATCTGCCCGGACACCTCGGACACCAAGGTCGTTTCCGTGCGGGGGGAGACGGAGCCGCGGGAGGAGACGGTGAACTGGACGGGCTGGCGTTCGGCAAGGGCGACGGACACCAAGAGCGAAGGTGGCGGTGCCGGCTTCTGCATCGCCTCCGGCTGCGATTGAATCATCACGAAGGACGCCCCGATCGCGACCGCGAGAAAAACGATGGGGAGTAGAACCTTCAAGGTACGGTGCATCGACGAACCGCTCCGTGGCGCTCGTGGCGATACCAAAAGTAACGTACAGTGCGCATGTTAACCGATGGTCTCCCGCGATGCCCGATTCGTTGCCCGCGCAGGCGGCGGCCCATGTACGCGATCCCCACTCCGACGCCGCCTTGCACGCGTTCGCGCGGGACGGCTATCTGGTCGTGCGCCGCCTCGCGCCGCCGGAGGCCCTCGACGGGATGACCGAGGCCGTCTCGCAAGCGCTGGACCCGCTGGTGGGCCCCGCGGAGTTCGAGGCAGACGTGGGCTATCCCGGCGCTCCGGCGGATCGCGCCGCACGCGGTGGCGACACGCCTCGGCGGCTCCTCCATGCATACGCGCGGGGCGAGGCGTTCCGTCGCTGGGCGATGGACGCGGGCGTGCTCGCCGCGCTCCGGCGGTTGAGCGGTGGCCGGCGCATGCTGGTCTCCCAGTGCCACCACAACTGCATCATGACGAAGCACCCCGGGCATGGCAGCGCCACCCTGTGGCACCACGACATTCGCTATTGGTCCTTCGAGCGTCCCGACCTCGTGTCGGTCTGGCTCGCGCTCGGTCCCGAGACCACCGCCAACGGCGCGCTGTGGGTGATTCCGGGCAGCCATCTGCTGCACGTCGGCCGGGGGCGGCTGGACCGGGATCTGTTCCTGCGTCCGGAGGTGCCCGACAACTCGGCCCTGATCGCGTCCGCGGTGCCCTTGGAACTCGATGCGGGCGACGTGCTCTTCTTCCACTGCCGGCTCTTCCACGCGGCGGGCCGCAACGACACGGACCGGGTGAAGTTCTCGGTCGTGTTCACCTATCACGACGCCGGGAACCACCCGATCCCGGGTACGCGGTCGGCGCGCTATCCCTCGATCGCGCCGTGAAGGAAGATGCCTTCCGGGAGGCCATGGAGGACGTCGCGCCGCTTCAGTCCCGCCGCCTGCCGGACGAGCGCCGGAGTGCCTCGACGCCCGGCCAGCGGCATCGCCGTGACGCGGCCACCGGGACGGAGCTGGAACCGGATCCGAACTACCTCCACGCGGGGGAAGTGTCGCCGGTCGATCCCCATGCGCGGTTCGAGTGGAAGAAGGATGGCGTGCAGCCGGCCGTGTTCCAGAAGCTCAAGGGCGGCGGGTATCCGCTGGAGGCCCGGCTGGATCTTCACCGCCGCACCGTCGAGGAGGCACGTAGCGAGGTCCATCGCTTTCTCGCGGTCTGTCGCGGGCGGGGATGGCGCTGCGTGGCGATCCTACACGGCCGTGGCGTACGGAGCGCGACCCCGGGACGGTTGAAGAGCTACGTAGCGCATTGGATGCGGCAGGCGCCCGAGGTCATCGCGTGCTCGAGTGCGCCTCCCCAGCAAGGCGGGACGGGCGCCCTGTTCGTCCTGCTGCGCAAGAGCGCGATGCGCAAGGAAGAGAACCGGGAGCGGCACGGGCGGTAGTGCCGCCGCGGCGAGGAGTGTGGCCGACCCATCGGGTCGTGCGTGCGGCGGAGTTGGTCGATGCCGACAGGCTTGCGGCGCTGTCCGCCTTCAGGCGTGTTCGCCTCCCGGCGGACCAGTTGGTTTTCGGAGAGCGTTGGGTTGCGGACGGGCGATGTCGCGGGCTAGCCCGACCATGTCGGGCAGCGTGACGGCTCGCACATCGCGTGCTAGCGGAAAGCTCTCCGGTCCGCCGTGGACCACGAACTTACGGGTGGGCCGCAGATCCTCGCAGGCGGAATGAAATCCCTTGGAGACCGCTGGTGCGGAGCTCCGCTTGATTTCGATGGCCCAAAGTTCGCGACGGAACTCCACGATCAAGTCCACCTCCGCGCCCCGGGCGGTGCGGTAGTAGCCCCAGGAGGCGCCTGGCGGTAGGACGCGGAGGACGTTCTCGATGATGAACCCTTCCCAGCTCCCTCCGATGACCGGATGGCCGAGCAGCTCGTCGAGCGTTTCGATGCCGAGCAGTGCATGGCAAACGCCGCTGTCTCGGAGGTAGACCTTGGGCGCTTTGACGAGGCGTCGGCCTAGGTTGCTGGTCCATGGTTGCAGGCGTCGGACGAGCAGGAGATCCACCATGAGGTCCAGATACCTGCCGATGGTGACGCCGCTGACGTCGAGACCGCGTGCCAGAGCCGCCGCGTTGTAGGTCTGCCCTTGGTTGTGGGCGAGCATTGTCCAGAAGCGCCGCAAAGTCTCTGCCGGTATGCGGGGTCCAAATTGGGGGATGTCGCGCTGGAGGTAGGTCTCGATGAACGTCAGGCGCCAGTCCAGACTTTCCGGGTCGCCCGCCGCCAAGTAGCTTTCCGGGAAGCCCCCACGGCACCAGAGGAGCCGCAGGCGTTCCGTCGGAACCTCGGAGATGCTCAAGGGATGCAGTTCGTAGATGGCGAGCCTGCCCGCGAGTGTCTCGCCGGACTGCGTGAGCAGGTCGATGGATGCCGATCCGAGCAGTAGGAAGGATCCGGCGGCGCGACCCGCGCGGCGGCGTTCGTCGATGATCCCCCGCAGGGGCGCGAACAGATCGGGGGTTCGGTGTACTTCGTCGAGTATCACCAGCTCCTTGGCGTGTTCGTCGCAGTATTGTTCGATGTCGCCGACCCGGGCGAGATGGCTGGGCCGTTCCAGATCGACGTAGGTTGCCGGTCGTTCGGAGGCGATGGCCAAGGCTAGGGTGGTCTTGCCGACCTGACGGGGACCTATCAGAACGACCGCTGGGTTGCGGTCGACCAACTGAGTCAGCCTAGTCTTGGCTTCGCGTTCAATCATGGTTGCAAATATAACATGGAATGTAATATTTACAACAATAACAGGCTAAAGGACCGGCCCATGCGACCGTCCGGTCAGATCCGCCCTTTCTGAAGATCCAACCGCCCCCGGGCGAGGTTGAGCCGCAGGATGTCGCTCGCGCCCTCCGCGAGCCGTAGCGCCCGCACGCGCCGATAGAGCTGCTCGAGGGGGTGTCCGAGCGTGAGGGCCTTGCCGCCGACGAGTTGAATCGCCGTGTCCACCACCTTGCCGACCGTTTCGGTGGCGAACACCTTGCAGGCGATGCCCTCGTTGACGATGTTCTCGTCGGCGTCGGCCAGGCGTGCCGTGCGGTACACCATCGACCGGGCCGCGTAGGCCCGGATGCGCAAGTCCGCATAGCGCAGCCGCACCCCCTCGCGGCTGCCGAGGGGCGCGCCGCTCCGGTGCGGCGCCTCGAGGTGGGCCGTGACGAAGTCGAGCACCCAGCGCATGAGGCCGACGGATTCCGCCGCGAAGGCCACCCGGGTGTCGCCGATTTGGCGCAGTGCCCGGGGCAGGCCGTCGCCGGGCTTGCCGACGATATTGGTCGCCGGCACGGCGACGTCGCGGAACTCGAAGTATGCGTGGTGGGTGCCGTCCAGGGAGCCGAAGCGCTCGCGAATGCGCACGCCGTCCAGGTCGGTGTCGATCACCACCATGGCCGGCCCCGCGTCCTCGATCTCGACGAGCGCGTTGATGAAGTCGGCGTCCGCCCCGCCGGTGATGTAGGACTTCTGGCCGTTCACGACCAGGGTGCCGCCGTCCAGCCGGCCCCAGGTGGCGCGCGTCGCGTCGTCGGGCTCGGTGAAGCCGAAGGAGCCGCGCTTCTCGCCCGCCATGAGCGGGGCGACGTATCGGCTCGCGACGGGCTCCCCGGCGCCGGCGAGGACGCCGGGCCCGGGGCCGAAGACGGGCAGGTGCGAGAGGTTGTGGCTGCCGAGGGTGTCCCGCACGACCGTGAGCGCCAGGGTGCCGGCCTCGGTGCCGCCGAACGTGCGCGGCTGGGTCATGGCGAACAGCCCCGCCTCCTTGGACGCCGCCACGATCCGGCGTCGGTTGCCGGCGGGATCCCCCGCGAGCGGGGCGAGCACGTCGCGCGCGAGCGCATCGGTGTCGTCGCGCAGCCGTTCCAACTCCGGCGAGAGGGACTCAGGCATGTCGGTGGCCGGTCACGCCGCGCGCATCAGCAGCACGATGATGAGGACGCCGAGCAGGAGCATCGCCGCGCCGGCATAGAGCACCCAGCCCTCCCGCCGCGCGGCGCGCAGGACGAAGGCCTCGATGTCCTCGGGGTCCGCCGCCGTCGTGCGGCTGTTGAGCCGGTAGCGGGTCAGCCCGTCGCGCTTGGGCAGCTTCACGAACAGGTCGGGCACCCCGTCGAGCAAGGCTGCGGCGGTCATCATGGACATGCCGGTGCGCCGGGCCACCTGTTGGGGATGCAGCCCCTCCGTGGGGTGCTCCAGGAACACCCGGTAGGCGGCAAGAATCCGCTGTGTTCGGCCGCGATAGCGGGGCCACGTGTTCGCGAACTGGAACATCGCGGGGCATGATACCCCTTGCGCCGCCGGCCGGCCGGCCCGTGCGTGCGGTTGCCGTCCAAGCCGACGAACTCCCATGGGTTTGCGTAGAATCAGAGCTACGTTGGGTAGCGCCGCGAGCCTGCCATGAAGGTGATCAAGATGCCTCGCCTGTTCGGCCGGAAGGAACCGGTGCCGAAGCCCGCGGCAGCGGTGGGCGCGGCCGCGGAGGTGGCGGCATCCACGTTGCAGCCCGAGGCATCGGATCCCCCCACCCCGATCACGACGCCCGCCCGGGACGAGGGCGGCGTCCCGGAACCGCCTCCGTTACCGGACCACGCGGCGCCGGGCAAGCGGCGGTGGGTGGGCCCGCTACAGATCGGCGTTGTCATCGCCTTGGTGGGCCTCGCCGTCGCGTTGTCGCGGACCCCGTCGGCCACGCGGCCCCCGGCGGCGGGTGGGCTGGGCGCGGGTCCGGCAAGCCTCGCGCCCCTCGTCACCGTCGTCATGCCGCAGGTCGTATCGACAACGGTCGAGGTCGAAGCGACCGGAACCATCGATGCGCGTAGCTATGTAGCCCTCGTGCCCCAAGTGGGTGGCCGCATCGTCGCGGTGTCGGAGTCGTTGCGGGCGGGCGGGGCGTTCGCGGCCCACGACGTGCTCTTGACCATCGATCCGCGTGACTTCCAGTTGGGGCTCGACCAGGCGCGGGCCGACGTCGCATCGGCGGAGGCGGACCTGCGGCTGCGGCTGGCGGAGAGCGACGCCGCGCGCGCCAACTATGCCATCCTGCACCCCGGCCAACGGGTCCCGCCGCTGGTCGCCCGCATACCGCAGATCGCCCAGGCCAGGGCGCGGCTCGAGGCGGCGCGGGCGCGCCTCGCCGTGGCCGATCTCGACTTCACGCGCACGCGTTTCTCGCTCCCCTTCGCCGGCAAGGTGACGGAGACGACCGCGGAGGTCGGCCAGATGCTGACGCGAAACCAGCCCTTCGGGCAGGCCTTCGCCTTCGACGCCCTCGAGGCCGTCACCCCGGTGGCGCAGGATGAGTTGGCGCGCCTCGCGCCGGCCGTCGGTCGTCGGGCAACCGTGCGCGCTCCCGGATTGGAGCTCGAGGCCACCGTCGAGCGCGTCTCGGCGGAACTCGACGCGCGGACGCGATTCGCCAAGCTCTATCTCGGCTTGCCCGGGGATGCGGAGATCGCCCCCGGCACGTTCGTCGACGTCACCGTGCACGGCCCCGTGCTGGACGACACGTTCCTGTTGCCGGATGCGGCGGAGCAGGCGGGCGGCTACGTGTGGCGGGTGGCGGACGGGCGGCTGCGACGCCAGGACGTGACCGTGCTCGGACGCTCGCCGGCGGGCCTCGTGGTGCGCGCCTTCGATCCCGGCGATGGCGTCGTGACCGGCGCGGCGCCGGGTGGCCGCGAGGGGTCGTCGGTCCGCGCCGTGGCTGCCGAGGTCCCGGGACGCGGCGCGACATGAGCGACCAAGCCACCCTACGGAGCGCGGCGGAACCCCGCCAGCACCGGGGCATCGTCGCCGCCTTCTCCTACAACCCGGTCGCCGCCAACCTGGTGATGGCCGTGATGCTGATCGGCGGACTCATCTCGGCCTTCGGGCTGACCGCCCAGATCTTCCCCACCCTCGACCCGGGCATCATCTCCATCACCGTCCCGTACCCCGGCGCGACCCCCTCGGAGGTCGAGGAGGGCATCACCCGCCGCGTGGAGGAGGCCACCTTGGGCATCGACGGGGTGGAGCGCGTCTCGTCGACGGCATCGGAGAACATGGGCGTCGTGCGGGTCGAACTCAAGGACCGCGTCGACGAGATCAAGGTCCGCAACGACATCGAAACCGCGGTGGACCGCATCGCGGACTTTCCGCCCCTCGACGCGGAGGAAGTGGACATCGTGGTTGCCGAGACCATCAGCGATGTCATCACCCTCGTCGTCGCGTCGGAACGCGGGGAACGGGCCTTGCGGGAGGCGGCGGAATGGCTCGAACAGGAGTTGCTCGCGCTCCCCGAGGTCACGCTGATCGAGTTGCTCGGCGCCCGGGACTACGAGATCGCGATCGAAGTGCGCGAGGAGGCGTTGCGCCGCCACGATCTCTCCATGAGCCAAGTGGCCGCGGCGGTGCGGGCTTCGTCGCTGAACCTGTCTTCGGGCGAGATCCGCACGGGGGCCGGCGATCTGCTGTTGCGCACCAACGCCAAGCGCGAGCGCGGCGAGGAGTTCGAGGACATCGTGCTGCGCTCGGCGCCGGACGGCAGCATCCTGCGGCTCGGCGACGTGGCGGTCATCCGGGACGGGTTCGCGGACGTGGACCTCATCAACCGCTACGAGGGCCGCGACAGCGTCTTCGTGCGCGTGCAGAAGTCGGAGGCGGAGGACGCGATCGTGATCGCGGACGCGGTCAAGGCCCGCCTGGCGTCGCTGGAGGCACCAGGCCACGTGGCCATCGGCGTATGGGAGGACCAGACCGAGATCCTGGCGGATCGCCTCAGCCTGCTGTTGCGCAACGGCGCGCTCGGGTTCGCCCTCGTGTTCCTGTTCCTGGTGCTGATGCTGGACCTCCGGCTGGCGTTCTGGGTGGCGATGGGCGTGCCGATCGCGTTCATGGGTGCCTTCCTGCTGTTCGAGTACCTGGGCGTGAACATCAACATGGTGTCGCTGTTCGCCCTCATCATCGTGATCGGCATCGTCGTGGACGACGCGGTGGTGGTGGGGGAGAACATCGTCACCGAGCGCGAGGCCGGCGAGCATGTGGGCCCGGAGGCATCGATCGCGGGCGTGCGCGGCGTGTTCTCGCCGGTCTTCGTCGGGGTGTTGACGACGATGGCGGCCTTCGCCCCGCTGCTGTTGCTGACCGGAACGTTCGGCCAGATTCTCGGCCAGGTGCCGGTCGTCGTGATCGCCGTGCTCGCCATGTCCCTCGTGGAGGCGTTCCTAATCCTGCCGGCGCACCTTTCCCACCCCGGAGGTTGGAGCCGCTGGCCGCTCGACACCATCCAGAACACCATCGGCGCCGGCGTCAAGCGCTTCCGCGACGGCATGGTGACCGCCGGGGTGCGGCGTGCGGTCCGGCATCGCTACCTGACGCTGCTCGGCGGTCTCGCACTCGTTGGCGCGGCGTTCTCCCTGGTCGCGACGGGCGCCGTGCGCTTCATTTTCTTCCCGGCGCTGGAAGCCGAAGAGGTGAGCGCGGAACTGGAGTTTCCGGTGGGGACGCCGTTCGCAACGACGCGGGAAGTGGCGGAGCGGATCGCGGGGGCGGTGCGCGCCGTGAACGAGGATGTCGGCGGAACCACTATCCGGACGGTCAACGTGACGGTGGGAGGCCGCATCGCCACCAGTAGTGGAGGCCCGCAGGGTTCCGGCGATTCCATCTTTGGCAGCCACATGGCCACCATCAAGGTGCAACTGGAGCGGGAGCCCCTGCGGACGCTCTCCGCCCGGGAGATCGGGCGCCTGTGGCGGGATGAAGTGGGCATGGTCGCGGGCGTCGACCGTCTTTCGTTCGCGACGGACTTCTTCGGCGGGACCGATATCGAGTACGAGTTGTCACATCGCGACGACGCCATCCTGCTCGATGCGGTGGAGCGGCTGAAGGAGGGGTTCGCGGGCGTCCGGGGCCTGGCGGAGATCCAGGACACGGTGAGTCTCGGCAAGCGCCAATACGACATCGCACTCACCGCCGCCGGGGAGGCGGCCGGGCTCTCGCCGGCCGGGGTCGCGCGGCAGCTCCGGCAGCACTTCTTCGGCGAGGAGGTGCATCGCGTGCAACGGGGGCGCGAGGAACTGAAGGTGATGGTGCGCTACCCCCGGGACCAGCGCAGCAGCACGCGGGACTTCTTCAACGTCCGCATCCGGCTGGCGGACGGTACGGAGGCACCGCTCTCCACCGTCGCGCGGGTCAGCGAGTCGCGTAGCTATTCGGAGATCAACCGGGTCGATGGGCGGCGGATCGTCACGGTCTCGGCGGACGTCGATACCGCGCTCGCGACGCCCAACGAAGTCATCGCCCGGATCGAGGCGGAACTCCTTCCGCCGCTCATGGCCGACCATCCCGGCCTGCAGATCGTGCAGGCCGGACTGGGGCGCGAACAGGCCCAGGACATCGCCTCGTTGGGTCGTCTGGCCCTCGTCGCCTTGCTCGTGATCTATGCCCTGCTCGCCTCGGTGCTGCGCAGCTACGCCCAACCCCTGGTCGTCCTGGTGGCGATACCCTTCGGCGCCTCGGGGGCGTTCGTCGGCCACCTGCTGCTCGGCTACGACCTCTCGTTCATCTCCATCTTCGGCATCGTCGCCCTGAGCGGCGTGGTCATCAACGGCTCGCTGGTGCTCGTGGACCGCTACAACCGGCAGTTGCGGGAGACCGGGCTGACGCCCCTGGACGCCGTCGTTCTCGCTTCGCAACGGCGTTTTCGGGCCATCTTCCTGACCACGGCGACCACCGCCCTCGGCCTTACGCCCATGCTCTTCGAGACCAGCATCCAGGCCCAGTTCCTCGTGCCGATGGCGGTGAGCCTCGCGACCGGGATCGTGTTCGCGAGCGTCGTCATCCTGTTCCTCGTGCCGGCGTTGCTGATGATCCTGGAGGACGCGCGCCGACTGTGGGACGGTGACCGCAGACCCACCGTTGCGCGGCGTCCTTGAGGCGGCGGAAGCCCGTGGCGCTCATTCCCCCCGACTGGCGGCCCGTCGCCGCGACGCTGGTGTTCGTCCAGCGTGGCCCGGATGTACTGCTGATTCGCAAGAAGCGCGGCCACGGGGCCGGCAAGGTCAACGCGCCCGGCGGTCACGTGGAGCCCGGAGAAGCCCCGGCGGCCTGCGCCCGCCGCGAGGTGCGGGAAGAGGTGGGACTGTGCTGCGGGGCGCTGGACCCCGTCGCCTTGTTGCGATTCCACGACCGCACCGACGGCCTGGACGTCCTCGGCTACGTGTTCCGCACGGCGGTTTTCGAGGGCGAGGCCGTCAGCACCCCGGAAGCCGCTCCGTTCTGGTGTCGCTGGGAAGCAATCCCCTACGACGAGATGTGGGCCGCGGACCGCTACTGGATTCCGTCGGTGCGGGCCGGACGGCCGGTGCGGGGAGACTTCGTCTTCGAGGGCGAACGTTTGGTGTGCAGTGCCGTGTCTTCGGTCGGCGCCGCCGGATTGCCCCGCTTCCTTGGGGAGTTCGACGCGTGATCCGACCCGTCATCGAGGCGCTCGACCAGAACGGCATCACGAAGGTGGCGTTCGAGCGCCTGGGCGACCCGGCGGTGATTCCGCTCTGGTTCGGCGAGGGCGACCAGGTCACGCCGGCCTTCATCCGGGACGCGGCGAAGCGCGCGCTGGACGAGGGCGAGACCTTCTATGTCCATACGCGGGGGACGCCGGTCCTGCGCGACGCCATCAAGGGCTACCTCGATGGCCTCTACGGCCTCGACATCGACCCCGACCGCATCAGCGTGCCGGGGTCCGCGATGATGGGGGTGACCATCGCCGCGCAGATGGCGGTGACGACCGGCGACCGCGCCCTGATCGTGAGCCCGCATTGGCCGAACATCGAGATCACCTACCGGGTCGCCGGCGCGGAGGTGGACATCGTCCGCCAGCGGGATACGGAGCGGGGCTGGGAGCTGACCGTCGCCGAGATCGTGGACGCCGTGCGCCCCGGCACGCGCTCCATCTTCGTCAACACGCCCTGCAATCCGACGGGTTGGGTGATGCGCCGTGACGCGCAGGAGGAACTGCTGGCGTTCTGCCGGAAGCGCGGCATCCTGCTCATCGCGGACGAGGTCTACCACCGGACGTACTTCGACGGGGCACACGCGCCGTCCTTCCTGGAGGTCGCCCGGGACGACGATCCCCTCGTCGTCGTGAACGGATTCTCCAAGGCTTGGGCGATGACGGGTTGGCGCGTCGGCTGGGTGGTCGCGGCGCCCCGGTGGGCGACGACGTGGACGGCGCTCTCCGAGTGCTTCAACACGGGTGCGACGGTGTTCGCGCAAGCCGGTGGTGTTGCGGCGCTCCAAGGAGGCGAGGAGACCGTGGCGGCCCTCCGCGAGCAGTATCGGGGCGGGCGCGCCATCGTCGAGCGCCATCTCGCCGACCACCCGCTCATCTACCTGCGGATGCCGGAAGGGGCCTTCTACGCCTTCCCGAAGGTTCCCGGGCTCACGGACAGCCTCGCCTTCGCCCGCGGCGTTCTGGCGGAGGAGGACGTGGGACTCGCCCCCGGCTACGCCTTCGGACCCGGCAACGACGCCTACTTCCGCCTCTGCTTCGCGCAATCGCACGAGCGGCTTGAGGAGGGGCTGCGGCGCGTGGTGCGGTACGTGGAACGGCATGCGAACGCGCTGGATCAGATCCAGTCCTCGATCTGAAGGGGCGCTTTCCCAGCATTCCGCTTGGCTTGGCCACCAGTCGGCGCGGCGCTATGCTCCGCCGTTCTCTCCGTGGAGCACGCCCATGATTCGTCTCCTCACGTTCGCTGGATTCCTCTTGGCGGTCTCGGTGGGTGCCGCCGAGATTCCGCTGGACGACCTCACCGCCCTCAAGTTCCGCAACACCGAGGGCAGCGTGACGACGTTCCAGGGCCATTCCGCCCTGCAGGTCTTGGGACCGATGACCCGCGCCGAGGACAAGCTCGTGGTCGTGGATGCCGAACTCGCCAACGGCACCATCGAAGTCGAACTCGCCGGCGGCGTCCAGGAGGGCGCGATGGCGGCGGCGCGCGGCTTCGTCGGGGTCGCGTTCCACGTCCAGGACGGGGGCGAGAAGTTCGAGGTCTTCTACCTGCGCCCGACCAACGGACGTGCCGAGGACCAGGAGCGGCGCAACCACGCGAGTCAGTACATCTCGTTCCCGGACCATCCGTGGCACAAGCTGCGCAAGGAGACGCCTAGCCGCTACGAGGCCTACGTCGATCTCGTGCCGGACACGTGGACGGGCGTCAAGATCACGGTGGAGGGCGACCAGGCGCGGCTCTACGTGCATGGCAACGAGCAGCCGACGCTCATCGTCAACGACCTCAAGTTACCGGAGACCTCCGGCCGCGTGGGCCTGTGGGTGGGACCGGGTACGGCGGCGCACTTCAGGAATCTCAGGGTGACGCCGGCGGGGTAAGGACGGGCTCGCCCCGTGCCGTTTCGAATCGGCTTGTGATCGGGGTTGACGTGCGCGGACGTGCGGCTTAGACGCCGAGACCAGACCCACGCTGCCACGTTGCGTCGCGATGCCTTCCGATGTCCACTGCCTGTCATCCGCAGCACTGACCACTTAGCCTGTGGCAGTCTCCCCATGGAGACTCGGGCCCTGCGGCGGCCCCAATACGTAGGCGAGTCGTCGAGCTCGAATCGAGGGGCGGGACTGCTTTCTCTTCACGGCGCATTTTTGTGCACGAATCGCGCCGCGAACCGACCCGGTTTCACCTCGCGCGCTGACGAACCTCCTGTTCGACCTTCGGGCCGATCTGCTCACTCGCCAGCCGTGCAAGCAGTTCGTCGTGATCGACCCACGTGGCAAGAGGCGCTTCGCCGTCGAAATCTATGGTCGCGGCGCTTCGCTCGACGGCCAATCGGTACTCGCCCCTGCGCAACACGATGCGTGATCGGATGCAGGACCAACCCATCCGCCTGGCAAGCAGCAACGCGGCCTCTTGGTGCGTGTCAGCGTCCCCAAGTAGTTCCCGGAGCGGAATGACGCGGGGCGGCGTTTCACCGAGATGGAACCCGGAGTTGTTTACACGATGCGCCCGGGCAGCCATACGATGAGTCACCGCCGCCGTCAGTTCAGGTGTTCCGCGCAAGGCGACGGGGAGCCCGAGCCAGCCCTCGCGAGCCCCGAACAGGATCGCTGCGGCTAGCCTGTCAGTTTCGGAGAGTTGCTCGCGATACTGCTCGAAGACACCCGTCAGCTCAGCGTAATGATCACGCAAGACGAAGAGGATCATCGCGCGCACCATGGGTCGCTTGTACTCGTGCAGCATGTCGCTGACACGATCGCCTCGCAGGCCTCCGCATATTTCCCGCAGCATGTCCCGCAGCCCGGTCGCGTGGGCCATGCGGTCACCGGCCACCTGCTCGGCGGCCTCACCCAAGTAATCGATGAGGGCATCCTGCGGCGTAACCCCCCCCGGTCTCGACCAAGCAGTCACCAGACGGTCCACAACGCGCCAGAATTCTCGCGGTGCTTCTTGAACTTCCTTTTGGCTCGGTGGGTTGCCAGCCAGCCACTCAGGAAGAGGCCGGAGAATCTGATCGTCGGGCGGCGCCGAGTTCGTGTCGAATGCCGCCCGGCAGGCTCGAAGTGCGGTTTCCCCGCTGTTGGCTAGGTCTTGAAGCGCCGCCAGGATGCCTCCTGCAGCTTGTGCCGCGTCCAGCCCCTTCACCGTGCGTGCCTCGAGAACGTCGGTTCGTGGGGGCCAAACATCTCGGCTCGAACCCGAAAAGACCATCTTGCCGACGCCGCACAAAGCGTGCGCTAGATGCACGTTGCGGCGTTCTTCGGCTTCCGCCAGTGTGTCGTCCCGCTCTGCGGCCGAACGAAACAGTACGCGTCTCATTCGGCTCGCGGGAAGCGGCGCCGGCAATAGAACGAGTCGGTCTCCGCGACCAACGCCATTCTCCAACCGCCTTTCCGTCCAACCCTGGTCGCCCAGCACCCGTACTGGTCCGCGCAAACCTTCGAGGTTGAGTTCGACGATGGTCGGCCTCAGATAGGCTGCCTCCCGTGTTGCCGCTTCAATGGCCGACGGTGGCGGCTGATCGGCCTTCGTGCGGCTTGGAACGAACACCGGGATCCAGCCGTCCGCGAACGCCAGAGAGTCGCCGTAGTATTTGCCACCGAACCCCGCCGGCGGCATGACCAGCCCGGCCGCCTGCATGTACATGAGGTTGAGGTGATTGGTAACAAGCAATCCCGTCTCGATCGGCCTATGCATCGCCAACGCCGCGTCCGAAGAAAGCAAATCCCCCTGCGATGCGCTCTTGCTCATCCAACGCCCCTGTCAGCAGAGTCTTCTAGGTTCCGGCGGCGAACCACGTTCTCGTCTTGCGGCAATAGCTGCTCGATTGCATCGTTGCCGGATTGCGTGAAAAGTACCACGCGGCTCTTCGCCCGAGAGACCATCACATAGAAGAGCTTCCTTGCCAAGTCGCCCCCATCGTCTGTCCGGTGGAGTCGATATTCGTCGACATCCGCCAGCACAACTGTATCGAACTCCATCCCTTTGCAGGCTTGGGCGTTGATGACCAGAACACCGCCCCGATCGAAGGGAACGTCGGGTTTGTGGGGTCCATGGAACGTGTTGATCCAAGGACCATCATTGTCGAGTTCGGCTCCGCAGTGCCGCAGCGCATCGAAGTAACGCTCCCTGACGCGATTGTTTGGTGCGATGATGCCGATGAGGCGACTTGGATCCTGGTCCCAGTGGCGCAGGATGTTCTTGGCGATCCTCGACATGTCGTTGCCGCCTCGATAGTACAACCATGGCACATTCAGGGAAGGTGACGCAGGCGGCAAGTCGGGAAGCGGCGAAGCGGGATCGTCAGTCGCGAACGTGCGGGCCAGCCTTGCGACGTGATACGAGTTGCGGAAGTTCTGCCTCAGCCTCAGTGGTGGGGCGTCCGCTGCCAGCTGTTCCTCGATGTCCCGGATGCTCGAGTTCTCCTCTGGCTTGATCTGCTGGTTCTGATCCGCTGCGACGAAGAGGTGCTTGAACTCGAGTTGGTTAAGGAAGTCATAGAAGCCGGGAGGCATGTCCTGGCCCTCGTCGATGACCAGGTACGGCCGCTCCCCACCTGCTGCGGGTGGCATCCCCTCGACCGCGCGCTGAACTCCCTGCCAGTCTATCGGGGCGAAGTCTCCATCGACGGCCTGTAAAGGGGGATCGTCTCCGACTGAGTCCCGGTACGTATCCCAGAACCACTTTACCCAGGTTTCTGCACGTAGCCCTTCGGGGAATAACGCCTGGCTTGCGCGAAGCAGCAAGTGGTTCCAGACTAGGAAGCAATACTCCTCCCGCTTCTGCGCTAGCCGCCGGGCGCGCAGTAGGCACAGCACTGTCTTGCCGGTCCCGGGCCCACCGACGACTAGGTGCCGACCCTCGATCGGCAGCGCCAGCACGGCTTCCTGTTCCTTCGAGAGGTCTTCGATGCCGGGAAGCTCGAACCGTCGCCGGTCAGTCTCCATGGCGTATCGTCATGTCGACGTCTCCCAAAGGGAACGAAAGTGGTCCGTCCCGTTAACGAACGCCCGGTCCAGCAGCCGGTTACCGCAGATGCAGCTGGGTTCCGGAACCAGTACGCAAGCGTGGCACGCTGCCCGGTTAAGGAGATCCGGGCCTTGTCCGTCCTGCTCGCTGCAAACAGGATCCAGCGAGCACCACATCGACCGCTCGACTGCACCGGTCAGGAGCCGCGCAAAACGCGCTGGTGCGGCCAGATCCATCAAGCCGCCGAGCGAGCCCATTTCATCTGTCACGGCCACATAGATCAGGACCCCAGCCATAGGCGGGTCGGAGCCGTCGCCTTCCGCGCAGTAGATCCTCTCCTTGAGCGATGCCGCGGGATACCCTGCTTCGGCCTCGAGGCGACGCATCACGAGGTGTGCGAGCGTGTGACAGAGGAGAAAGCGGGCTGAGAGCGAGCTGTCTACGTCGGTTGGCAGCCATGCCGCGTTTGACCGCTCGCGAAAGGTCGCCGCCCGATCCCTGACCGCCGGCTGGCTCTCCCAGCGTCGGAGCCGGTCCTCGTCTAGCGTGAAGAACACCCCCTCGCCCCACCGTTCCAACGCCGGCAGCCAGTTGCTGTCCCCGGTGATGTCGGGCGGTACGAGGTGACGCTCGCCAGTGCCGGCGACGGACCCCCGACGGAAGCCGTCGAGGACCATGATCTCCCTAACCCGGTGCACACCCACGAGACGGTCGACTGCGTCGGCGATCGCGCTCTGGAACCCTGCCAAACCACGGCACAGGTCTAGCCACATGTCGGCATGATGCTCCGTCACGAAATCTTCGTCAGGCCGAAGGTTGGGAATTGGCTCAGTCAGTGCCTGGTACTCCAGTCTCATGAGGTCGCCGACCGGCAGCTCGTCGAAAAACGGATAGCCATCCGCAATTTCCTGGAGCGCAGCTCGGATTTCGTCCAGATCACAACGGTACTTTCCGGCCAGGCCGCGCATGCGGCTCTTTCGCGCGTAGGCGTTCCGTGCGCCGTGAATCTCGCGCTGGTCTGCCGAACTGTTGTAAAGGCGATCCACCACAGTGTCGCGACGGATCCGCGACTCAGGCGGAATCACTAGGGCAGTTCTGCTCTCGGCGAAGTGGACACGCACGTCGTTCACTCCCACCAGCCAGGCAGGTTCCTCCGGCGCCTCGCGCGGTGGCTCGTGCACCAAAGGCTGCTGCCTCACATGGGACCCGAACGGGAAGCGATCCGGCACTCGGCCCTGCGCCCGGCACCTGGTGCAGGTGACCGCGCGTCGCCCATGTTCGACATTGACTCTCAGGTACGGCGCCTGCCAGTCCGGCGCGCATTTAGCTGACGTGCTGGTCCTGGCTTGTGCATGCGCGATCTCGTGCCAAGGCACGTCGGCGAGATAGCCGAGTTCGTGGACGAGCACCCACGGTACTTGCTCGAGCCGGCCTCCACATGCCTCGGTGCTGCCGCTTGGGCGATCGCGACACCGATCATAGCCGCTGGATTCCGGCCAGCCATCCGGAGGATGTTCGGGGTCGCCTTCTTGGCCGTTGCGCGTGCGCCAGGGCGCGTTGTGGAGCAAGCCGCAACGCACGCAACGGCACCACTGCGGAAAGCGGTTCGCCGGGATCCAGCCACGAACGAAGCCGTTCGACTCTCGACGTTCCGGCGGCCGGCAGAGCATCTTGCCCTCAAGGGAAAGAGAGCGTTTCACCTGATCGACGTAGCGAATCTCGCGGTCGTCCGGGCGTGTGTCCGGCCCATCCCATCGAGCGATATCAGTCACGACCATCAGCGTCCTGTCGTGGCGCACGATCGCACCGACAGAGCAATCCCGCAGGAGATCGGACAGGCGGATGTCCACGAACTCGGATCCGTGCGTCACGACGTTAGCCTCAGTGCCGCCGGACTTTCGACGCTTCGCATGGACTGCAGCGTGACCCAGAGGCCACGGACGCGTTCCCGATCCTCCCAGCCGTACAGCAGCGGCCTGTATGCGACGTCTCGGGACCGGTAGCGCAAGCCCGCGTTGTCTCGGCGGCACTGCTCCGCCTCCTCATGCCAAGCGCGCAGCAACTTATCGAGGTGTTCGTCGACATGGGCAGACCCATCGGAGTCCCCACGCGCGCGCTCGACGCGGGCCTTGAGTTCGGTCACGACGACGCCGACGCCCGGGTGCGTTCGGTCGAAGCGGCCTGCCGCCTTGTTGTCGCGGAGCGCGTCTACACCATGGCGGAGCGCTATGACCAGTGCAGCGTGCAACGCGCGCTTACGCACTTGGTAGGTATAGGGGGTCACGCTAGTCGGCTCGACGAAGCGGTAGAACGACTCATGGTAGGCGCGGAACGACTCGTAGTGCGAGAGGCTTCGGGCTTGGTCCCGGTAGTAGTTCGCGACTACGATGCCCGGCACTTCGCTACGACCTACGCGGCTTGTGGCTTGCACGTACTCGCCCGTGGTGAGTGGCTGGCCGTTCACCACCATCAGTGCCAGGCGCGACACGTCGAGGCCGACGGACACCATGTTCGTGGACAACACGGCGTCGAGGCAGCCCGAGCTGTTTCGACTCGTGCCGAGCCGCTCGAAGATGCTGGCGATTTCTTCCGCGGTGTGGCGACTCCAGAGTTGCTCGACTTCCGCCTCGCCGAACCTGCGGCGAAGTTCCCGCACGATCGCATCCGCCTCCGCCCGTCTGTGGGCTTCCTCGTCATCGCCGTGCCGAGTCTCAATGTACTCGTCGATCAGACGCTGCCCGAAATCGCGCACGTCGGAGTCCAACGTGTTGCTGCTCGTGGCTACGCCCCGGAGGCTGCCGTGATACACGATGCTCGTCCACCACGCCTCGAACAACGTCTCCGCATCGTCCTTCCCCTCGTCCCGAAAGACGACCAACGGTGCTGCCAGTAACGCGGAGGCGAGCGGCACTAGGCAGCGCTGACGATCACGAAGCGGAGCGAGATAGCCTACATACAGCCTTCCCGGATCGTCCCGGTTGGCGCGTGCGAACCACGAGTCGTCGCAGGACAGCCCCGGCGGCGGAAACACCGCCATCCTGCGGCCATAGAGGGCCTTCACCTGTTCGGCCGCCATTCGAATGGTCGCCGTCGACGCAACGTACTTTGGCGTAACCCCCCGACACCGAATCGCCGTCTCGACGCCGGCCTCGTACAGGCCTGCGACCGAGCCGAGAGGCCCGGAAATGAGGTGGAGTTCGTCCTGGAGCACCAGATCCGGCGCGCGTCTTGGCGTCCTGTCGGGCGGGGCCCCGAAAAAGGCGCTTGCCCCACCATCCCAAGCGAGACGCGCGAATTTGTCGATCGTCGCGATGAGCAAGGACGGCGGATGCCGGTAGAGCGACTCGTCAACGACCCGACAGGGTAGCGGTTGGTCGTCTCGACCGAAGTCGCACTCCTTGTTTGCGCAGTGGAAGGTGAAGTCCAGCAAGGACGCCCGGTATCCGTCGCGCGGATCGAAGCGGTTGCCGCACCAGGGGCAGCGTGCGAGCAACAGGCTGTCGCGGGCTGCCTCATCGCCCGCGCGCACGCGATCAAGGACACTCTGCGCGTCTTTGATCTGATTCGGGCAAACACTGCGACCTACCCAGATGCCAACGCTGAACGGTTCATTGCCCAGTCGGTGCGACTCCGCCCTTCTCAGAAGTTCGAGTGCGCAAATCACACCTGTGGCCCGTTCGAACTGCTGACGGGTCAACAGGCGTAACGTGTATCGCATGAATGCCGCGGTCCCGCCCCCATGCTCGCCGTACCGAAGCCGTCGCCATACGATGAGGAACGCGATCAGGCCCAGGTACGCTTCTGTCTTTCCACCGCCGGTTTGGAACCAGATCAGGTCAAGCACGTCCCGGTCCTCGTCCTCCTCCGACGCGGTGGAAGCGATCGTGGCGAGCAGGAAGCCGAGCTGGAAAGGCCTCCATGCCCATTCCTCCCGCTCGCCGCGAAGATGGGCCATGCTCCTGTGGATCGCCTGGTTCGCCCTTCGAAAGGCCAGGGCTGCGTCTGGTTCGGCGGCCAGAAAGTCGACGCCCGCGTTCATTCGATCAAGGGCGACGCTCATACGCTCGCATATGCGGCGGGCCGCGTGTTTGTCGTGGGGGTTCGATTGTCGCCCTGCCTCGTCGAGCCGCTCGCGAACCCAAGCCCCGTACTCCGCCACGAATGACCGGAGGGCGTCGATGGGCGGGTCTTCGGCGGATAGAGTCTCAAACAACAGCACATTCGCGTCGCCAATCGGTTCCACACTCACGATGGGTGTCTCGACCTTGGGTAGGAAGTCCGCGCGGATGATCCGGGGCGTCTCGTCGGGGCTCCAGTCCGCGGATGCCCCGTGTCCAACGGCGTATATCTGTCGGTTCCCGTATTGGAGTTCGAGTTCCTGCTCTTCCTCGGTCATCAGACTCGGGTCCACGCGAGGGTAGTCCACGACCTTTCCCTGCTCCACGTAGCACTCGAGCCGCGCCTCGAACAGGGAACTCTGGACACGACGGCTTTGCGGGCGAGCCTCACCGGTCGCCTGAGCCTGCGTGTGGTGTGAGTCGCACGGATGCGCGTTGTACAACGTGACGGTCAAGATGGTCCCGGCGGCGTGCTCCCTTGCTCGGATGTCGACTCCGCCACGCCCGTCCCATATCGCATCCCGCTGAAACTCGCCGCCCGAATAGGCGACGACCGCCGGAGACAGGGCTTGCCGCTCGTAGCGAGGGGCCACAAACCGGCCGCGCTCGTCCCGGCCCTCTTTCTCCTTGGCTTGATACACGGCGGCCGAAGCCTCAATCCGCAACCGCGCGTCACCTTCGACGCAGAAGGAGAACCCTACCGACGAAGGCGGCACGTAACGGCGGCGTCGAACGGGGGCGGCCCGAGACTCGTCCTCGCCTTGCCCGTCGCCGCCGGCCTCGTCCTCGCCGGCCCACGAGTCGCTACCCCACAGGGCATCTTCCGCACCAACACCACCGACGACGCCTTCGGGGGCTTCCGCCGCCGGATCGATGCCCGGTTCCTCGGACAACGCGGGGTGCAAGACGCCCACCGGGTATCGATCAAGGGGCGACACGTCCAGTAGCCCGTTCACGATTGATGGTTCTGCTGGCCCCACGAGCTGGCGTTCCAGCCATTCGACGAGCCGTTGCCGCCCTTGGACGTACATCGCGAAGCACCGACACGGGACGATCAAGCCGCCGGTCGGCCACCTCCTTCGCTGGTACTCCGGGAGCACGTTCCGGAGTCCCCGAAAGTCGACGGACTCAGGAGTGCTTGCCGACCAGCGATTGCGATTTGATGCGAATGGGTGCGGCCTACCGACTCGTCTTGCCCGCCCCGACTTCCGGCTCCACTCATGTCGCACACGAGTAGCCGAAAGACGCCGGCAAGTCAACTGGCCAACGTGCTGTCAGCGACCTTTCGTCTGCGCGAGTCCTGTCTTATTGGACAGCGGCGATTCAAAGGTCGGGCGGCTGATCGGCGTTCTTCACGGTGGAGCCGATGGGCAGGGGCACGGAGGTCGACGGGGGAGCTTGGCCTGTCCGGTGTTCCGGGAATGTGTAACGACCATCCGTCGGCCTTGAGCGGCGCGAGGCGCAGCGGATCACCTCGGCGTACACTTTCGACTTGGCGACGAATCAGATCGATGTTTCTCTTGTTGCGAACCTAACGCCGGCCGGACGATGTGTTCAACGCGTACCGGATGGACGGCGATCCGCGCCAACCGGCGAGGTTGCGCGAGCGATCCGTCAGGGTGGGGGAGGCGACGTAGTGCGATCTGCTGCGCACCAGCCGAAGACAATGAATACAAGGACAACAATGGCCGACACCGCCTCCTTCGTCGCAGCTCTCCCCAAGGCGGAGCTGCATCTGCACATCGAGGGCACCCTCGAACCCGAGTTGGCCTTCGCGCTGGCGGCGCGCAACGGGGTCCGCTTGCCCTACGGGTCCGTGGACGAGCTGCGCGGGGCGTACCGCTTCTCGAACCTGCAGGACTTTCTCGACGTCTACTACGCAACGGCCAGCGTCCTGCGCGAGCCGGAGGACTTCCACGACCTCACCGCCGCGTACTTGGCCCGTGCCCACGCCGACAACGTGCGCCACGCGGAGATCTTCTTCGATCCCCAGACCCACACTGATCGCGGCGTGCCCTTCGCCGCGGTGATCGAGGGCATCTCGGCGGCGCTGGACGAGGCCCGCCGCGACCTAGGCATGACCTCACGGCTGATCCTCTGTTTTCTTCGCCATCTCGACGAGGCAGCGGCCCTCGACACCCTCGCCGAGGCCTTGCCCTGGCGGGACCGCATCGCCGGCGTTGGGCTCGATTCCGGAGAACGGGGCAACCCGCCAAGCAAGTTCGCCGAGGTGTTTCGGCGCGCCCGGGAAGCCGGCTTCGTTCCCGTCGCGCACGCCGGGGAGGAAGGCCCCGCGGAATACGTGCGCGAGGCTCTAGCCGTCCTCAAGGTCGTGCGCGTCGACCACGGCAACAACGCCCTCGACGATGCCGCGCTGGTCGCGGAACTGGCCCGGCGGCGCATTCCGCTGACCGTCTGCCCCTTGAGCAACCTCCGGCTCTGCGTGGTCGACGACATGGCGTCGCACCCACTGCGGCGAATGATGGAGAGCGGCCTCCTCGTCACCGTCAACTCGGACGACCCGGCGTACTTCGGTGGCTACGTCAACGACAACTACGTCGCCGTCGCCGAAGCGCTGGGGCTTGGCCGTTCCCAACTGGTCGAGCTGGCCCGGAATTCGTTCGAGGCGTCGCTGCTCGACGACGACGCGAAGCGCGTCCGACTCGACGAACTCGCCGCCATAGCGGCGGTGCGCGGCGCCGGCCCGGACGGCGTGGCATGAGCGACATCCTGTATCGCTCCGCCTTCGCCCTGGCGGACGACATCAAGGGGGGCGCCCTGACTTCGAGCCGCGTGCTCGAGTTCTTTCTCGACCGCGTGGACCGGTTCAACCCGGAGATCAACGCCATCGTGCAACTCGACGCGGACCGGGCGCGCGAGCGCGCGGTGGACGCCGATGAGGCCGCGCGGACGATGGACGTGACGAAGTTGCGCGTGGCCACGTGTTTCGAGCGCCCCGGCTACCCGGTGGACACGGAAGTTCGGGCGCTCCTGGAGGCGGTCGCGGGGACGCTTGCCGAACGCGGAGCGCGGGTGGACCCGGACACTGTGCCGGACATCGACTTCGACGAGAACTTCAGCCTGTACCTACAGCTCATGTATTCCCACATGGGCGAGGACACCCCCGAGCCGGTGCGGCGGACCGTGGCCCGACTGTTGCGCCCCCTCGCCCGCGGCGAGGAGATCGTCGCCTCGATGGGCAGCTCGCTCACCCGCTGGCTCGCCGTGCACGAGCGGCGGCTGCAACTACAGCGGAAGTGGCGGGAGTTCTTCGAGGACTACGACGTGTTGCTGGCCCCTGTGCTGCCCCTACCGGCGTTCCCCCACGACGAGGCGCCGATGGGGAAGCGGATGTGGAAGATCAACGGCGTGGAGCGCGTCATGATGTTCGATGTCCTGTTCTGGGCCGCCTTCTCGCTCGTCACCTACCTGCCGGCCAGCGTCGCGCCGGCCGGCCGTACCCGGGACAACCTGCCCGTGGGCGTGCAGATCGTCGGTCCGTACCTGGAGGACGAGACGCCGCTCGCCGTCGCGGCGATGCTCGAGGAGCATCACGGCGCGTTCGAGCCGCCCCCGGGCTACGCGTAGCGTGGCGAGGTTGCCGACCGGGGACACGGTAAGATGCGCACTCGCTTCCGGGCGCGGCGCGGGCGACTCCGCCGCGGGTACTGTCTTTGGGGAAGGTCTGATTCAACACATGGACAAGGGCCGACGCGCCACCCTCGCTGCTCCGCAGCTCGCGCCGCAACCAGTCTCCGTGACGCGCAAGATGGCCGCCGCGCTGCCGGAACTGCGCCGCGCCGCCCAGGCAAGCGGCCTCGCCATCCATCACCTCGGGGCGGGCTATCCGAACCCGGAGGTCACGGATCCCCGGGGCTTCCTCGAGGGAGAGGAAACCTTCTACGGGCACCTGCGGGCACGCGAGGGGATCAACGACCCGGACGCGCTGCCCGAGTTTCTGCGGGAGTCCTATGCCTATACCGACACCCTCGGACCGGTAGGGCCGCGCGCGTCGTTCGCCCGCGTTTACGGCGTGGACTGGGATGTCGAGATCGATCCGGAACGGCTGATCCCCACGGTGGGCGCCACGGGCGGCATCAGCCTCATGTGCGCGTTGTTCGAGCGCCCCGGTCGGCCGATCGGCTACATCACGGACGCCCCCACCTACGCGGGGTTCCTCGCCCGGGCGACGCTGTGCCGCCACGCGCGCATCTTCAGCGTGGATCTGGACGAAGAGGGTCCGGATCCGGAAGGTTTCCGAGCCGCCATCGCTGCGGCGCGCGCCGAAGGCTGTTTCGTGCCGTTCTACTACACGGTGCCCGACGGGCATAACCCCGCGGGATTCTCCTTCAGCGCGCGGCGCAGGGAGGCGATCCTAGACATCGCGCGGGAGGAGGGCATCCTGATCGTCGAGGACGCTCCCTACGTCTACATCAGCTTCGCCGCACCGGAGGATCGGCCGCAGCCGTTCCTGTCCCTGGACCCCGCGCGGACGGTGCATCTCTTCACGGGCTCCAAGATCGGGTTGCCGGGTCCCCGGGTGGGATTCGCGTACAGCGAAGCCGAACTCGAAATCGAGGACGGGCGGCGCGTGCCGCTGACGGACCTGCTCCTCACCGAAGCGAGCGCCGACATCCTGTTCCACAACCCGAAGGCGCTGCGCTCCTTCGAGTCGCTCCTGCACGACGGGTCGGGCGCGTTGCGCCAGTCGCTGTGGCCGGTGGCGGACGCGAAGCTCGCCGTCTACCGGGAGAACCGCTCCATCATGTTGGACGGCCTGGAGGCCGGCTTGGGGGCGTGGCCGGACCGTTTCCGCTGGACGCACCCGGAAGCCGGCTTCTTCACCGTATTCCGTTTCCTGGATTCGAGTATCGTGACGGACGATGCGTTCGTGGAACGGCTGGTCGCCCGGCATGGGGTGGTGGTGATCCCCATGTACGACTTCTATCCCCCGGACGCGCGGGTGCGCAATCCCCGTGCGGGGCTCGACGAACTCCGCTTGTCGTTCTGCTTCACGGAGCGCACGGGGCGGGAACGGGCGGTGGACCTGGCGGCCGCCGTGGATGCGTTCACCCACGCCGTCCGCCAAGAATGCGGGTTGGACTGATCTGATGATGGCCGAGTCCTTGAGCCCGCAGCCGACCCCGGTCGCCCCCGGTGAGCGCATCGAGGCCCTCGACGTGCTGCGCGGCTTCGCCCTGCTCGGCATCCTGCTGCTCAACATCATCGGCTTCGGGTTGCCGTTCGCCTCCTACCTCACCCCGAGCGCGGATGGGGCGACGAGCGGCCTCAACTTCGGCGTATACGTCACGGTGGACGTCTTCTTCGAAGGGGCCCTACGCGCGCTCTTCTCGATGTTGTTCGGTGCCGGCGTCCTGCTCTTCGCCTCGGGCAAGGGGGCGGGGCCGTACTACCGGCGCCAACTGCTCCTGTTGCTGTTCGGGCTCTTCGACGCCTTCGTGCTGCTGTGGTCCGGGGACATCCTCGTGCCGTACGCGCTGGCCGGCCTGATCCTCTATCTCGGGCGCAACTGGCGCGCGCGCACCCTGTTCATCCTGGCCGGCATGGTCTTCGTGTACCTGGCCCTCCTCTACGCGAGCGTCTGGACGGGCTTGGCCGTACTCGGGGAGCAGGCGGCGGAGATTCAGGCGCGGGTCGCGGCCGGCGCGGTGGCGACCGAGGCCGACCGGGGGGTGCTGGCCGGCTACGCGGACCTCTCCGCCGTGGTCAACCCGTCGGCGGCCGAGACCGCGCGGGAAGCGGCGGTGTGGCGGGGAAGCTATCTGGAGTCCTTTGCCGCCAACGCCGCCGGCCTGCTGGCCACGACCTACGCGTTCAACATGCCGGTCATCCTGTTCTGGGACGCCTTCGCGGCCATGCTGCTCGGCATGGCGCTCTTCCGCACCGGTGTGCTGGAGGCGCGCCGCTCGCCCCGGTTCTACGCCATTCTGGCCGGCGCGGGCTTGACCGTTGGCCTCGCCGTGAACATCGCCGAGGTCCTCCTCCGGGCCGGAACGGGCTTCGACACGCAATGGCTGCCGAGTTTCTCGTCGCCCCTCTACGACGTGGGGCGCATCGCCATGGGGCTCGGCTACCTCGGGCTCGTGATGCTGGCCTGCCAGTATGGTCTGTGGGCGGCGGTGCGGCGGGCGCTTGCGGCGGTCGGGCGCATGGCATTGACCAACTACCTCATGCAAAGCCTCATCTGCCTGTTCGTCTTCCACGAGATGGGGCTCGGCTGGTGGAACGAGCTGGAGCGCCACCAGCTCTACTACGTGGTCGCGGCGGTGTGGGCCTTCCAGGTCGCCTTCAGCGTCGCTTGGATGGGACGCTATCGCTTCGGACCGATGGAGTGGCTGTGGCGGGCGCTCACGTACGGGCGGCTGCCGCCGAACGCGTTGGGGAGGGCGGCGTAGGGGAGCATGTCGGGGGAAACGCGAGGGCCGAACGCAACCCGCCGCGCTTTCGTGGCCGGCCTGATCGCCTTGCCGGCGCTTGGCGCGGCCGCGCCGGCGGGTCTCGGCGACGCCGTGGCGCGGTTCCGGGCGCTGTCGGCACGGCTTACCGGGTTTCCCGTCGAGGCGTTCCCGGAGGCCGTCGCGGGCGCCATGATCGACGGGTTCTCGGCACGGGGCGATGGAAGGGAACTCGATCTGCTGCTGTCGGGGGACGCTCCGGACGTCCAAGGCGACCTCGCTAGGCGCATCGCCGTAGCCTGGTACTCGGGCATCCATCCCACGGATGGCGGAACGCCGGTGCACGCCTTCCGGGAAGCGCTCGTCTGGCGGTCGCTCCCGTTCGCCGAGCCGCCCGGGAGTTGCAGTGGGGCGCCCGGTGATTGGAGCCGGCCGCCGGTGCTTCCGGGTGCGGAGCAGTGACCGAGATCGAAGCCGACGCGATCATCGTCGGTTCCGGGTTCGCCGGCGCGTTGTTGGCGGACCGACTTGCGGGCATGGGCGTGCGCACCGCCGTCCTTGAAGCCGGACCCTGGGTGGACCGCGGCGTCGCGTTCGAGACCTTCCTGGGGGCTGTGATCAAGACCCCGGAGTGCCCCTACGAACGCACCCCGGCGGCGGACTTTCCGGTGACGCACGACGAGAACCACTGGTACCGGCAGTCTGGACCCGATCCGTTCAGGAGCACCTACCTCAAGGCGGTCGGCGGCAGCTCCTGGCATTGGCTCGGCACGTGCGTGCGCTGCCTGCCGAGCGACTTCCGCATGCGGAGCCTGTTCGACCGCGCCGTGGACTGGCCGATCGGCTACGACGACCTGGAGCCGTTCTATGCGCAAGCGGAGCGCGAACTGGGCGTCGCCGGCGATGCGGCCGACGATCTCGGCTCGCCGCGCTCGGGACCGTTCCCGATGCCGCCGGTCCCGCCGAGTTGGCTCGACGGCGTGTTCGGGCGTGCGCTCGCCGGCACGGGCTTGCGCGTCCGGCCGACGCCGCAGGCGCGCAACTCCGTCGCCCGCGAGGGGCGTCCGGCTTGCTGCGGCAGCGCCACCTGCATCCCCATCTGTCCGGTGGCCGCCAAGTACGATGCGACGGTCCACGTGCGTCGGGCCGAGGCGAAGGGCGCCGCCGTGCACGACCGGACCACGGCCATCTTCGTCGAGACCGGCCGGGATGGGTGGGTCTCGGGCATCCGCTACGCGCGTCCGGACGGCAGCGGCGGGATCGCGCGCGGGCGCGTCTACGTGCTGGCCGCCCACGCGGTGGAAACCCTGCGGCTGCTCCTGCATTCCAGCTCCGAACGCACGCCCGCGGGGGTGGCCAACCGGTCGGGCCAGGTCGGCCGCAACCTGATGGACCATCCCATCCAATTGAGCTGGGCGCTTGCCGGAGACCCGGTCTGGCCCTATCGCGGCCCGCTGTCCACCTCGGCCATCGAGAGCACCCGGGATGGCGACTTCCGGCGGAACCGCTCGGCCCTGCGGATCGAGATCGGCAACAACGGTTGGGACTGGCCGACGGGCGGGGCCATCACCCTCGCCGACCTGCTCGCGGGCGGGGGCTTGCGAGGCGCCGAGCTACGCCAGGCGGTCACGGACCACGCGGCCCGCCATGTGCGGCTTGCATCGCTGACCGAACAGCTACCGGACGAAGAGAACCGGGTGACGCTCGACGCGCGCGACCGCGACGCCCTTGGTGTTCCGTTGCCGCGCGTGCACTATCGCGTGGACGCCTACTCACGGGCCGGGCTGACGGCGGCGCGGCAGATCCACGACGAGATCTTCGCGCGCCTGAATGCGTCGGAGATGCATCACAGCGACACCTACCAGGGGGCGGGGCACATCATGGGGACGACCCGCATGGGGGACGACCCCGCTCGCTCGGTGGTGGACCGCGACCTCCGCTGCCACGACCATCCCAACCTCTTCCTGGTCGGCGCCGGTGCCTTCCCGACCAGCTCGACCGCCAACCCGACGCTTACCGTCGCGGCGCTCGCACTGCGGGCGGTGCGTGCGGTGGCCGAAACGCTGTCACGGTAGCCGCTCTGGCGGCCGGTAGTCCCACTCCCTAACAGCGAAGCCCCAGTCCCGGTCGACGATGTCGATGGTCTCTTGATCGATGCGGTGCGCGTTCTTGCGATAGCCCGACAGGGTGTGCAGGTAGTCGGCGATAGGCTTCCGGGCCCGCTCCCACCCCGGCAACCCCAACTCGGTGTAGAGACGCTCCATTTCGGCCATGGGGGCCTTCTCCATATCCTCGAAACGTACCTCCGCCAAGTGTCCACGCGGGATCGACTCCCGGTCCCGCAGGAACTGCCGTAGCGTCGTGGCGTACGACTCACGCATGGCCGCGTCCACGGCTTCCCAATCCACATCGTCTAGTTGGCAGATCGGCAGCATGGTCCGATACAGGTGCCGCATCGAGTGGTAGACGGCGTACGGGTTGCGCGTGATGTGGATGAACTTCGCGTCGGGAAACAGGCGACGGAGGGCGGCGGTGCGGCCCAGATTGGTGGGGCTCTTGAGCACCAGCCGGCGACCGCCCGACGCCAGCGTCGCCTTGCGCAGCACGTCCAGGTAGGCCCGCTCCCAGCTGACCCACTCCGAAGGCGTCAACCGCATGGTGGCGAACTTATCGAGATAGGCCCTCGCCCGACCCGGAAACGAGAGATGGTGTGCCCACGAGAGGTGCGACGTGTTGGCCACGGCGACCTCCTCTTCCTGGGGCAGATCGAGGGAGACCGCCATGTTGTCCATGGGACGGGTCGCGGGCATACGCTGGGCGATCAGCCGCTCGAGACGGCCGCGTCCGACCAGGAACATCGGTGCCGCGATGGCCTGGAAGGTCGAGACCACCCCGAACCCCGGATCCTGGGAGAGCAGGTTGTGCAGATGCGTGGTGCCCGTGCGGCCGAAGCCCTGGATATAGACCGGCGCTTGGTCGATGCGGATCCGCGCCATCCGCGACGGCCCGTAGCGCAGGCGCTCGGCGGCCCGCAACGGTGCCGTCATGGCGCTGAGCGCGAGAATCCGGGCCAGCTTCCCCCAGTACCGGCGCGGCACGCCGCCGTTGTCCGCGATCAGGCGTACCCACACCCCGAGCGGCGCCATCGAGGACACATGCTGGGTCGAGGCCGCCATTGCCCAAGCGTATCGCCTTGCGGGACGGCTTGCCTTGTGCTCGACGGCCCTCGTCGATTGCAGCGGGTAGTTCCATCCCACAACATGGGCGCTCGTGTTTCGATCCCGGGGCCCGTCATGAAAATACTCGGCTATGGCCTTGCGGCCGTCCTCTTCATCGCGGGGGCGCTGTACTTTGGGTGGTTTTTCAATCCGCAGACCGAAGAGCAGGAAGCGGTGAACGCGGCCTGGGACCGGTTCGCCGCGAACGTTGCGGAGCTCGGCGACGTGATCGAAAGCGCGCCGTTCAATCGCGACGAACACACCGCCGCCGAGGGGTATCGGCATATCGCCCGCTTCCTGTCGACCTTCCTGGCCGACTTCACGGACTTCCGGGATCCGGACTATCCGCAGTTCTCACGCTTCCCCAACAGCGTCGCCCGGGTCGGCTGGGACAACCCGGACAACCCCTATCTCGCGTTCGCCGTGCGCGGCGACCACACCTACCGGCTGCGCGGCAACCTCCGCAACTTCGACCTCGTCACGATCACCGTCTACAGCGGCATGCTCGGACACACGCCGGTGACGGACATCCGCACGATTTCGAGCGTCGCCTCGGACGATCTCGACGTGGACGAAGACGGCGACTTCGTCTTGACCCTGAGCAGCGAGCGTGCCGAAGGCGACTGGCTCGAACTGGCGCCGGATGCGTACATGGTCTTGATCAGGCGTCTCGTCTCCGATTGGGAGAAGACCGACGAGGGTCTTTGGGAAGTCCTTAACCTAACCACGCTGGGCCGCGGCGCGCCCCGCCCGACGCCGGCGTCCATCGCCCAGCAACTCGACGACGCGGTGACGCAAACCCGGGGCCTGCGGGAACTCCTCACCATCTCCCACCGGCTCACGTTTCAACTCGCCCAGAGCCCCAACGAGGTCTCGGAACCCGCCGAGACCGACCCGAATGTCCCCATGGCCGATCCCTTCCAGGCCGCCTCCCGAGGGTATTTCCGGCTAGAAGAGGACGAGGCATTGCTGGTGGAGGCGCCGGTGGCCGACTGCCGCTACAGCAACATCCAACTCGCGAATCCGTGGATGGAGTCCCTGGACTATGCCAGTCACCAAGCGAGTCTCAATCACCGCACCACCCACGTGGACGCCGACGGCCGCGTGCGCTACGTCATCAGCCTGCGCGATCCGGGCGTGCGGAACTGGCTGGACACCGCCGGGTGGAACGAGGGCTCGCTTTGTGCACGGTGGACGTACTGCGACGCGTACCCGACCGGGATCACCGCCCGCCTGATCAAGCTGGATGAACTTGATCGGCACCTGCCGGCGGACACGCCGAGGGTGTCGCCTACGGAACGCGCGCGGACCATCGCGGCGCGGCAGGCCGCCATCAGCCGACGGTACGCGGGGGGTTCCTAACCCGCGCAAGCGCTCGCTCAGTGTGCCGAGGGTTCGGTATCCGCGGGTGGCGCACCGTTGCCCATGGCGGAGGCACCGAGTTGCCGGAGTTGGCTCGGAACCTGGTCGCTGACCGGCGCGGTCAATCCGCCCACCACGTAGTCGAGGTAGCGGATCAGGTACTGGCGCTCCGTCTCTGGGGACCACTTCCAGTCGCCCTGTTGCGTGATGCGGAACACCTTGGAGCGCACCCACTGCCCGGCGAAGGCTTCGGTGCGGAAGAACAGCCAGCGCTGCTCGAACTCGGCGTCGGGGAGGTCCGGTAGGTGCTTGCGCACGGCTTCCTTCAGGAGATCCAGATGCGGATCCTTCACGGCGGCGAGCATCGCCCGGACGTCGCCGTCGTTACTCGTGGCCAACTGAAAGGAGAACCCCTGCGCATCGCCGCCCCAGGGGAAGTCGAACACGGTCATCTTGAACGGCCAGAGCCCCACCACGATCAGTTCCCGGAGGGAGGCGCCGCGGTCGATGGCCTCCTGTAGCCGCAGCCGCCCCGGGCGCCAGATCCGTTCGTTCAGGAACTCGAGAATGGCGTCGATCAACCCCGCCTTGTTCTTGAAGTGATAGTGCACGGCGGCGGTGTTCGCCGAACCGGACTCGGCGCTGATGCGGCGCAGCGTGACCGTATCGATGCCCTCGGTGGCGAAGAGGTGCAGCGCCGTGGTGATGATGCGGTCGCGGGTGTTGCCGGCGATGCGCCGACGCGCGGTGGCCGTGGTCTTGGCGGACAGATTGAAACTCCCGGCGCGGCCTATTCGCGTCCCCGTGCGGACGGGGAGTTTGTCGGAAGCGAGCGCGTACGGCAACTCAAGTGGCCGATGTGTGGCCGATGTGGCCGATGGTCCCCTCGGACCGTGCGGCCGAGTCGTGGCATGCGCCGTAGCTGCCTCGCTCCTTTGGGGAACCGGCGGCTTCGTTGGAGTTGAGGCAGGTGCGTCGTGTCTGCGGCCATCTTCGATGCCGCGCTGGTCGAGTTCGCCGCGGCGGGGTCGCACGGCGCAACGGCGCCTTGCGGCCCCGCTGATCGCGGGGAAGCCGCCCGTCAGGGGCTCTCGACGTCGAAGGCGGCGAGGTTGCGCGTCTCGCTGCTGAACTCGACACCGACTAGGTGGATGCGCCCGGCGCCGCCGCGGTACTTCTCCGCGTAGCCCGCCTCCCTTAGCTGGGCCAGCGCGGACCCGGGCCCCGCCTGCTCCACCACCTTGAACTCGAACAGGTACACGTCGCCATCGAAGCGCAGCGCCATGTCGAGACGGCCCCGGTTCGTGCTGTCCTCGACCGAGACGTCGAGCCCCAGCGACGCGAAGTACGCGTAGAACACCGCCGCGTAGTAGCCTTCGTAGGCGGCGATCTTGTTGTTCGTGTACCACTCGTACGGGATGCCGGCGTAGAAGGCGTGGAACAACTCCTTGAGGCCGTCGAAGTCTCGCTCCCGCAGCAGACCCGGCAGCCGGGTCCGCTTCTCCGTGTGTCCTTCGTCGTGCGTGAGGTGCCGCAGGAGGTTGCGGTTCAGGCCCTGGCGCACCTCGCGGTTCGGGTAGCCGAGCCGGTAGACCGGTTCGCCGTCCACGTCGCCGTCCGCGTCCTCGCCGGCGACGGTGAGGTAGCCGGTCTGGAACAGCAGCGCCTCGGTGGCGATGTCCCCCACGTCGAACCGGGACACCAGCTCCTCCGTCGCCACCATGCGCTCCAGCTCCACCGGCCCCACCCGCCGCCGCAGCAGCGTGTCGAGCAGGAAGGTGGGCGTGCCCGTCTCGAACCAGTGCGCCCGGAACCGCCGCGTGCGGAAAAGCAGCAGGATGTCGAACGGGTTGTAGAGCTTCTCCGCGCCGAGCCACGAGTAGCCGTTGTACCATTCGCGGATGCGCCCGCGGTCGAGGCCCGGCAGCTCCGGCGCGAACACCGCGTCCAGGTCCGCCTCCGTGTAGCCGCAGATCGCCGAATACTCCGGGTCGAGGGTGATGTCGGTGAGGTTGTTCAACCCGGAGAACAAACTCACCTTGGAGAACTTGCTCACCCCCGTGATGAGACTGAAGCGGAGGTGCGCGTCGCCGTCCTTGACCACCGAGTAGAGGCCGCGCAGGTAGTCCCGGTTGGCGCGTGCGAGGTCCGGGTCCTCCAGCGCGTCGAGTATCGGCTTGTCGTACTCGTCGATCAGCAAGACCGCGCGCCGGCCGGTCCGGCGGTGCAGTTCCTCGACATGGGATGCCAGGCGCTCGGGCCCCTCGTGACGACCGGCGTCCAGGTCGAACCGCTCCGCGAGCCGGTCCATCTGCGCCTCGAAGCTCCGGCGCGCGCCGTCCGGCTCCGTGAACAGGCCGCTGCCGAAGCTGATCCGCACGACGGGATGCGGGGCGTCCCAGTCCCAGCGGCGCTCGGCGTGCAGCCCGGCGAAGAGTTCCCGGTTGCACTCGAAGAGCTCCTTCACGGTGTCCAGCAGGAGGCTCTTGCCGAACCGCCGGGGACGCGACAGGAAGTAGTGCTTGCCGCCCTCGACTAGGTCCAGGATGTGCGGCGTCTTGTCCACGTAGTAGTGGCCTTCCTCCCGAATCTCCCGGAAGGTCTGGATGCCGATCGGTAGCCTCAGGCGTTGCACGGCGGCACTGTAACACTGCCTGACGCGTGCCTTCCTGCTGAGCGAGGGTGCTAAAGCACTTGCTTTACGGTCGGGTGTGGGTACAGTCGTTCGCAGACGGGGCGAGCGAGGAGGAGCATGATGGTCGGAAACGCAAGGGTCGGAAGGCCGGTATCGCTGCGCGTGGGACCTTGGGCCGCGACCGGCGCCGGCCGGCGGGCATTCGCGCTCGCGATGTGCTTGGGCCTAACGACCGCTGCCGCCGTGGCGCAGGACGACGAGGACGACGACCGTGGCTCGGGCCGGTTCGTCCTCGAAGAGGTCATCGTGACCGCGGACCGCAAGGAGCAGTCGCTGCTGGACGTGCCCATCTCGGTCACGGCGTTCGACAGCGATATGCTGGAGGACTACCAGATCACGAACCGCAAGGACCTCGAGGTGCGCGTGCCCGGCCTGCAGTTCGGCCTCGACAGCCCCGCGACGATTCGGGGGATGGGGTCGCTGTATCGGGGCCTCGCGGGAGACGTGGCGGTCGCCCAGTACTCGAACGACCTCTACTTCGACGAGTCCTACGGCGTTCTGAGCTCCATGTACGACCTCGAGCGCGTGGAGGTGCTCCGGGGTCCGCAGGGCACCCTGTATGGCCGCAACTCCATCGCCGGCGCGATCAACTACATCAACAAGCGTCCCGAGTGGGAGTTCGGCGCCGGCGCGCTGGCGGAAGCCGCGAGCTTCAACGGGCGCCGGGTGAACGGCTTCGTCACGGGGCCGCTCAACGACCAGTTCGCCTTCCGCTTGACCGCCGAGTGGCAGGAAACCGACGGGCAGCAGAAGAACATCTCCGGGCCGGACCTCGGCGCGAAGGGCGACTACAACATCGCCCCCCAGCTCGCCTTCCGGAGCGACCGGTGGGACGTCAACGTTCGCTACAGCACCTTCGAGCAGGATGCGCGCAGCGAGGTCCGGGTGCCGGTGCGGTACCCGCGCACGGACCTCGAATTCCATCCGAACCCCATCGACGGAGCACCGAGTGGCGAGCGGAACCGCTACTACCTATATCCGCGGAACCGGCCGCCGTCGACGTCGGGCGGCGACCTGCGGAACCGGGTGGATTTGAACGAGGCGGGCAGCACGGACGTCTCCCGGGATGCCGTCACCCTGCACGTGAACTACGAGATCTCGGACACCCTGCGCGTCAAGTACATCTATGGAGACTCGGAGCTGACGCTCGGGCTGCTGCAGCAGGACTTCGACCAGACGAGCCTCGTGGGCAGCGCGGCGGACCCCTTCCTGTCGGCCAACGCCGGCGTGCCCTTCCAGGACATTCGCATCGACTTCGTCTACGACGTGCTGCTGACGACCCAGGAGTTCCAGGTGGCCTTCGACAACGAGCGCGTGAGCGCCATGGTCGGCGTCTACCACCTCGACAACGAGTACGAGAGCGACATCAACATCTTCGATGTCGCCAACCGCACGGTGCACACCGCCACGAACGATGTTTGGGTCGGCATGCTCGGGGCCCCGTTCGAGGCCATCTTCGGCGAGCGGCTCTACATCCGTCCGGACCAGACCGCCTGGATTTCGGCCCACGTGCCGGACGGATCGAGCCGTTGGTACTTCGCGCCGACGGTGCGGACCACCAAGTCCAAGGCCGCGTTCGGCCAGGTGACCTACACGTTCAACGAGCGTTGGCGGATGACGGCCGGCGTGCGCTACACGGAGGACGAGAAGAAGATCATCCAGGACGAGGACCACGTGGTGATCGACTTCGATCCGCTCGGCATCTTCCTCGGCGACGGCAGCGACCCGACGCGCGTCGCCCCGGCGGTCTACAACCGCATCACGCCGCTGCTCGTGCAGAACTTCGACAAGGTCACGGGCAATGTGTCGCTTGAGTACACTACCGCCGCCGACCAGTTGATCTATGGCCGCATCGCCACCGGCTACCGCTCGGGCGGCCCGGTGATCGACCGCCCGCCCCCGTTTGACCGCTACGACGACGAGGAGCTGATCTCCTACGAGGTGGGCTACAAGGGCGACCTGTTCGACGACCGCGTGCGGCTCCTGGTGGCGGGCTTCCTCTACGACTTCGGCCAGTACCAACAGATCATCCGGCTGCGCGAACTCGATCCCGTGCCGCGCAACTTCACGGTCATCGACAACCTGCCGGACACCACGATGATGGGCATCGAGATCGAGGCCACGGTGCATGTGTCGGAGAACTTCCGGCTGAGCGGCTTCTACGCCTACCAGACCTCGGAACTCGGCCCCGTGATGATCCCCGACCGCCTCGACCCGAACCAGCAGTTCGATGCCGTGACCTACATCAGCCCGAGAACCGGTCTGGAGACGGTGGCGTACCTCGAGCGGGAGGTGGACCTCAAGGACAACGAGCTGCCCAACATGCCGAACCACAAGTGGTCGATCACGGCGGACTACGTACACGACATGGGGGACCGCGGCAGCCTGTTCGCGAGCACCACCTATTCGTTCACCGGCGAGCGCTTCAACCGCATCCACAACATCCCCTACGATGTGCTCGACAGCTTCAACCGCTGGGACGCGAAGCTGTCCTGGGAGTCGGCATCGGGCAAGCGCTCGGTAACGCTCTTCGTCGAGAATATCGCCGACGAGATCGGCATCATGGAACTGGAGTCGAACGGCTGGAGCGACGGCTACTACCAGGACGCGACCCTCACCGATCCCCGCTTCTGGGGATTGACGGTGCGTTGGGAGAGTTGAACGCCGGACTGGTTCGCCGAGGGAACGGGAGGGCGCACATGACCGCTCCGGAGCGCATCCTGCTCGACGACGAGCAGGTGCGGCGCTACGTCGCCGATGGATTCGTGACGTTCGACACGGGGCTCTCGGCGGACTTCCACGAAGCCGTGACGGACGAGTTGCGGGTGAGCATGCGGCACGACTCCCCGATGCTGGGCGACAACCTGTTGCCGCGGGTGCCGATGCTGGCCGAGATGCTCGACGCGCCCCGGGTCGCGGGGGCGGTGACGAGCCTCCTGGGCCGGGACTTCGCCTGGGCGCCGCACCGGTTTCCGCACAACAGCGAACCCCTCGCCGAGGCGGACCGGGAAGACGGCTTCGATCCCTTCCACAACGGCCCGGCGATGGGGAAGGGCTCCATCTCGGGTTCCGGCTGGCACCAGGACGGGCACTCGAAGGCCGGCCGCAGCCGCTGGCACACGTTCCGCGCCGCGAACCTGTTCTACTTTCCCCACGACGTGCCCCTCGTCATGGGGCCGACGCGCCTGCTGGCCGGCACCCACCTCTACGCGAACATCCACCACATCGTCCCGGAACAGGTCGTACTGCGGGACATCCCGGCAGGCACGGCGATCCTGGCGGACTTCGACGTGGGACACGCCGGCACGCCGAACCGCACCGACATCAGCCGCTACATGCTGAAGTTCGTGGTGCTGCGCATGGAGAGCCCCGAGCACGCCACTTGGGACCATCGCGATCCGGCATGGCGGACGCCGGGGGGCTTGAGGACGCCACACGATCTGCCGGGGGCGTGGACATCGCTGTGGAATTGGCTGCGGGGGGCACCGCGAGCCGAGGGCATCGAACCACCGCCCACGACGGAGCTGCCGTGCCTGCTCGACGCCTTGCGATCCCCGGAGCAGGGCACGCGGCTGGCGGCGCTCTACGACTTGGCCGCGATGGGCCCGCCCGTCGTGGAACCGCTCACGGACGCGCTGCTCGCGACCGCCGGCCTCGATCGCCACGTCGCGCCGCCGAAGGATGATCCGCGCTACTACGCGAAGTCGGAGGATCATCTGGATCGCTGTTATTCGCCCCGGCAGTTCGTGCCGGAGGACGCGGCGGTGGCCCTTGGAGCGATCGGGTTGCCTGCGGTAGAGGCGCTCGTGGCGCTGCTCGACCACGCCGATCCATGGATGCGCATCAACGCGGCCTACGCGCTCGGAGAAGCCGGCCCCGCCGCCGGCGGCGCGGTCGCGGACCGGGTGGGCGCGCTGCTCGATGATCCTGTGACCGCCGTGGTGCGGGCGGCGGCGGACGCCCTCTACGCGTTGCCGTGTTTCGGGCCAGCGACGGTGGCGCGGGCGCATCGGCTGCTCGCGGAGAACATCGCGGATGGCGAGGCACCGGCGATGGGCGAGCCGAGCCTCGGCGGGCGGTGGACGAAGCAGAACCACCTGCGCTACGTGGTGAGCCTGGCGCTGTTGGCTCGTCTCACTGGGGACGATGTGCCCGAGGGCCTGGAGGAGGCGTTCCTCGCGGGCCTCGGGGAGGAGACCGGCTACACGCAGGCGGTCGCATGCGAGGGTCTCGAGCGCCTCGGCACGCCGGGCGGCTTGCGGGCGGCGCTGCGGCACCTTCAGCCACGCCGCTGGGACCCGCAGCACATCCGCTTGGCCGGCCAGTCCGGCTACCGCCGTGCGGGGCAAGCGGCGCCGTGAACCTCTAATGGAGATCGCACAGGCTGCGATCCGGCGCCTGGAGCATTTCGATCGGCGCCGGCCGGACCCGAGCGCCGCCGTGGTGGACGTGGAACACGGCTACGCGATCCAGGCGGAAATCGTCCGGCTGCGCCAACGCCGGGGCGAGGCCGTCATCGGGTACAAGGTCGGCTGTACGTCCCCGGCGACGCAACGCCAGCTCGGGATCGACGGGCCGATCTTCGGACGGCTGTTCGAGACGGAGCGCTGGCCCTCGGGCGCGCTGCTGCCGTGCGAGCGCTTTCCCCGGTTGGCCATCGAGGGGGAGTTGGCCGTGCATCTGGGACGCGACCTGCCCGACGCGCCCGACACGGCGACGGTGCGCGCTGCCGTCGATCACGTGTTCGCCGTCATCGAATTGCATCACTTTCCATATCGGCGGCCCGGGGAGGAACGGGGGCCAACGGCCGCCGAACTGATCGCGAGCAACGGCATCCATGGTGGGTTCGTCTTCACCGACGGCGCCGCCGGGCCCTTGGACGACGGACCGGCCGACCTCTTGATCGAGATGGACGGGCGCGAGGCCGCTTACGTTTCGGGAACGGAGTTGACCGGCACGGTGGGGTCTTCCCTCGCCTGGCTTGCGCGGGCGCTGCCGCCCCGGGGGGAGCGGCTGCGGCGGGGCGATGTGGTGCTCTGCGGGACGGTGGCGCCGCTCCTGCCCGCGCCCGAAGTCCGCGCGGTTACCGTGACGACGGACCGGTTCGGCACCGTCGAATGCGCGTTGGCGTAGACGCCGGAGGACGCTTGACGGGCGAGGAGCCGCGGAACCGGCCCGATTCCGACGCGGAGGTCGCCTTGGTCAGCGCCCTGTGGCGCACCCGAGCCTACGTCCTGCCGCAACTGCGGCACTTCGTGCTGTACGGCGTGCTGACCGGGTTCTCGATGCTGCTCGAAGTGGGCGCGGTCCTCGTCGTGTACGACCTCCTGACCAACAAGGTGCTCCAGGGGGAGCCGTTGACGTCGCTCCAGGCGAGCCTGCTCGGTTTCGACGCGACGCGCTTCGTGGCCGTGGAGGTGCTGGACGACGAGGCGCGTTTCGCGCTGCGCACGGTGTTGCTGGTCTCGGGCGGCGTGCTCTTCGCGGTGGCCGTCGGGTTGGGCACGGGCCTCTCGTACTACCTGACGTGGATCCTCCAGCGGGTGAACCAGGACCTGCGGCTCGCGATGATGGACCGGGCCGTGCATCTATCGCTGCGCTATCACGACGACGCTCCGGTGGGCGACGCCATCTATCGCGTCTACCAGGACAGCGCGATGGTCACCAGCGTCGTGCAGAACGCGTTGATCGCGCCGGTGACCGCCTTGGTCAACCTCCTCGTGGCGTTCGTCACGGTGTCGTTGTTCGCCCCGTGGCTGGGCTTCCTGTTCCTGCTGGCCGTGGCGCCGTCCGTATTCGTCGCCCGCAGCTTCGTTCCACGCCTGCGGGGCGGCAGCGCCCGGGCGCGGGCCGCGAACAGCGCGTTGACGGCGCACATTCAGGAGAGCGTGCAGGGCGCGCGGGTGCTGAAGGCGCACCAGGCGGAGGGGGTGGCCTTCGACGCGTTCCGCGAGCGTTCCCGCGCGGCCCTCGACCGGGCATACGAGCTGCGGCGCGGCGTGGCACTCCTGAACCTCTCCGTGTTCCTGCTGACCGCGCTGGTGGTGATCGGCGCCGACTACCTGATGGCCCGGTGGGTGTGGGCCGGCGAACCGACGTTCGGCTACGGTCTGGTGGCATTCGTCGGTTTCGCGGTCTGGAACCTGGGCGTGTTTCAGGCCGCCCAAGACCGCAACGCGGCGCTTTCCGCCGGAAGCGTCACCCTCGCGAATCTCTGGAGTCTGTTGCAGGACATGGCCGTGGGCTTGAAGCGAGCCTTCTTCCTGCTGGATCTCGAGCCCGAGGTGCGTGATCGCCCCGGCGCGGTGGCCATGCCGCCCGTGGAGCGCGGCGTGTGTTTCCGAGACGTCGACTTCGCCTACCGGCCGGACCTGCCCGTCCTGCATGGCGTCAGCTTCACCGCGCGCCCCGGCACCGTGACGGCCATCGTGGGCGTCTCGGGTGCCGGGAAGTCCACGCTCATGCGCTTGCTGCTGCGCCTCTACGACGTGGACGCGGGTGTCATCGAGATCGACGGGGTCGACATTCGGGACATCCGCGTGCAGTCGCTGCGCGACGGTATCGGCATCGTCCTACAGGAGAACGCGCTGTTCCCGACGACCATCGCCGACAACATCCGGTTTGCCGCCCCGAATGCCGACGATGACGCCGTCGTCGCCGCCGCGGCCACGGCATGCGCCGACGAGTTCGTGCGGTCGCTGCCGGAGGGCTACGCCACGGAGCTCGGCGAGCGCGGCGCCAAGCTCTCGACGGGGCAGCGCCAGCGCATCTCCATCGCGCGGGCGGTCATCAAGAACGCGCCGATCCTGCTGCTGGACGAGCCGACGGCGTCACTGGACGTGGCCACGGAACGCCGCGTCCTCGAGCGGCTCGGCGCGTGGGGATGTGACAAGGTGATCTTCCTCGTCACCCACCGCATCGGGACGATTCAGCGCGCGGACCGGATCCTCTTCCTGGAGGACGGAGCCTTGGTGGAGGAGGGGGATCATGCGTCCCTGATGCAACGCCCGGACGGACGCTACCGGGCGTTCGTCACCACCGAGCACGGGGAGGTCGCCGATGCCTCCTGACGCCACCCCTCGAGAAGCACGGCACGAACCCCGATTCGACGACCACCTCGATGTCGACACGGCGATGACGGCGCGGGACGTGCTGCACATCGTGGGGCGGTGCATGGCGTACGTGCGCCCGCATTGGCGGCTCTTCGCGCTCAAGCTCGGCCTCATGCTCGGGACCTTCGTGCCGCTCCTGGTCGCCCCGTGGCCGGCGAAGATCCTCGTCGATCACGTCGTCCTGGACCACGCCCTGACGGATTCCGCCGTGCGCTTCCCGCCGTTCTTCATGCCCTTCGTGGCGGCGGTGGAGGGCATGGATGCGACCGGCCTCCTGCTGGCGACGCTCGCGGTGCTGCTGGTCCTGGTCGTGTTGTTCGGCGCGGGGGCGGGGGAGACGCGGGACAACACGGCCTTCCTCGCTCAAGGGCAGGACACGGCCACCCAGAGCGAGAACATGATCAGCGCGGGCTGGTCCCTGGCCGGCGGCCTCTGGGGGCTCGCGGACCTCCTCTGCAACATTCGCTTGGTGCAGCGCGTGACCGACGGCTTCCGCACCCATCTCTTTCGGCGCCTGCTGCGCCTGCCGATGACCGTGCTCGACGACCAACGCATCGGCGACGGTATCTATCGGACCATGTACGACGCGCCGGCGGTGCAGGGCATCTGCTTCGACATCACCCTCACCCCCATCGTCTCGGTGTTGCTGGCGGCGGTGTCGGTGTACGTCATCGAGTACAGCTTTGGCCATGTCGTGCCCGAACTGATCTGGCTGGCGGTGGCCACGATGCCGCTGGCGCTGTTGCTGACCGCGCCCCTCGCCGGTGCCGCGCGCCGCACCAGTCAAGCGAGCCGCAGCTCGGGGAGCGCGACCACCAATCGCATCGAGGCCGGCACGGCGCACGTCGCGGCGGTGCAGAGCCACGGCGTGGAGGGGCGCGAACGCGCCGGCTTCGCCGACGCGAGCCGCGAGTCCTTTCGGCGCCACCGCCACATGGTCGCCGTGGAAATCGCGATAGAACTGGCGTCCGCCCTCGCGCTCTTGGCCGTCGGCGTGCGGGCGTTCGTGGTCGTGACCGACCAGATCGTGCTCGGGCAGCTATTGCCGGGGGACTTCCTCGTCGCGCTGGGGCTCTTCGGTGGGGTGGCCGCCGCCTCCATCAGCCTCGGACGGCTCTGGGTGGACCTACAGAAGAACGCGGCCGGCGTGCGCCGCGTCTTCTTCTTCATCGACCTGCCGGGGGACGACGCCGATGCGGGGGCGGAGGCCGGGGCGAGGGGGCGAGTGGCGTCGGTACGCGAAGGCATCGTTTTCGACCAGGTGGGATTGGTCTACCCGGATGGAAGGGAGGCCCTGCGGGATGTTTCGTTCGAGGCACGGGTCGGAGAGACCGTGGCCATCGTGGGCCCGACCGGGGCCGGCAAAACGAGTCTCGCCTACCTCATCCCCGGCTTCCTGCGGCCGACCTTAGGGCGCGTCCTGTTCGATGGCGTGGACCTTCGGGAACTGGATGTGGACGAGGTGCGCGCCCAGGTGACCTACGTGTTCCAGGAACACCTCCTGTTCTCGCAAACCATCGCCGACAACCTCCGCCTCGGGCGCCCCGGCGCGACGGACGCCGACCTCGAGCGCGCCGCCCGCATCAGCGGCGCACTTGGCTTCGTGGACACCCTCCCGGACGGTTACGACACCGTGCTCGGCAACGGCGGCGGCACGTTGTCCGTGGGGCAGAAACAGCGCCTCTCCATCGCCCGGGGACTCGTGCGCGACGCGCCCGTCCTCATTCTCGACGAGCCGACCGCGGCCCTAGACCCGGAGACGGAACGTGCCCTCGTCGCCGCGCTCGCGAGCCTCAAGCAGGAGCGGATCGTTTTCGTCATCGCGCATCGGCTGTCGACCATCGCGGGCGCGGACCGCATCCTCTTCCTGGAGGAGGGCCGCCTCGTTGAGCAAGGGACCCACGAAGCCTTGATGTCGCGGGCGGACGGGGCGTATCGGCGTTTCGTCGGCGGGTGAGCGGCCGGTCAATCAACCCGGAATGCGCCGCGCCCGCATGCTCACCCGCCAATCCCGTTCCGGTGCTTCGCAGTCCGCGGACGCATAGTGCGTCGATATCGCCCGGCGGCAGTCATTGCTGCGATTTTGGCCGGAGCCGTGCACCAGCAACGGGTGAAAGAGGAGGGTGTCTCCCGCGCGCATCTCGACATGGACGTGCTTACCGACCTTGGCGTCGCCGACGCCGAAGAAGCCCGAGTTGAGGTGTTCCCAGTCCGGGTAGCGGTGGTCCAGGAGGTCGCCTCGGTGACTGCCGGGGACCACCGCCAGGCAGCCGTTGTCGCGGTGCGTGTCGGCGAACGCCGTCCACGTCCCCACGATCTTCTCCGGCGGGCGCATGCGGAAGTAGTGCAGGTCCTGATGCAGGGGATGGCGCCCGTCCACGCCGGGCGGCTTGTTGAACACGTTCGTCGCGACCGTATAGACGTCGCCTTCCCCGATCAGGCCGCGCACGGCGGCGAGCAGCGCGGGCTCCAGCGTGTAGCCGTAGAGCTCCGGATCCTCCTCGAACTGCAGCAGCTTGTTCACGGCCTCCACGGGGGTCCGCGGCCGCACCGTGCCGTTGACCACCATGACGTCCCGCATGATCTTCATGCCGGGCGCGGGAGGGACGTCGTCGCCCGCGAAGGCCAGAAAGCGTTCCTCGTAGGCGCGCAGGCGTTCCTCGGGGATCAGGCCGGGCAGGAGCAGGAAGCCCTGCTCGTGGTACTGCTGGATCTGGTCAGGGGTCAGTTGCATCGCGGTATCCGTAGAGTCTCAGGCATTCCGCCAGTCGCTATCTGGCATGGCCCGCACCATGAATTGGTCGAACAGCGGAACGGTGAATGCGGTGTCGCCGTGGTTCGGACTCCATACCATACCCTTCGAGATCAAGCCGCTGCGCGTCGGTGCAAGGGAGGGCGACTGCTTGCCCAGGATCCCCGCGATGTCGCCCGACCGGTGCGGTCCCGCCCCGAGTTCGGCCATGGCGCGAAGATAACGTTTTTCGGCCGGCCTCAACCGGTCGAAACGCACGCGGAAGAATCCTTCGTCGAGGGCGGCGAGGGCCAGTACGGACCCACGTTCGACGTCTTCGACACCGATGGGCGAGGCTTCGGCCACGTCCCAAGCGTGTTTCCCCCACTCCTGGAGGAAGTAGGGGTAGGCGTGGGTCTCCTGCACGATGCGGTGTAGGGCCGGCTCCTCTATCGCGACGTCCTCTGCCAGGGCGGGCAGCTCTATGGCCCGCCGCGCGTCGCTGGCGCCGAGGGGGCCGACCTCCGGGAAGTCGAACAGCCGCTCGGCGTAGGATTTCGCGTTCCCGGCGCGGGCCCGCAACTGGGGTAGCCCGGCGCCGACGAGCACCAACGGAAGTTGCCGCTGGGATGCGCGGTGCAGCGCGGTGATCAGCGCGGCGAGTTCGGCTTCGGCTACGTACTGTAGTTCATCGACGAACATGGCGATGGTCGAGCGTGCTTCCTTGGCGGCCGCGCCGATCACCTCGAAGAGCGACGCAAGGTCCTGCTCCAGATCGCCGTTGTCCGCGAGTCCTGGTTCGGGGGGAAGGTCGAGGCCCACCTCGATGTCGGCGTACTTGACCTTCAGGGCGCGCGCGAACCCGGCCAGTCCCCGCAAGGCCCGCCGGGCCAGGGCACGGGCCCTCTCGTGCCCCGACAACGCTAGCAGGGCTTGCCGCAACGCGGGTGCGAGCAGGGCGGGCAGTGATCGTTCTTCGGGGGCCTCGACGGAAAGGGTACGCATGCCCGCCGCCTCGGCGTCCAGCCGCATGCGGTCGAGCAACACGGTCTTGCCCACGCCTCGGAGCCCCAGCATCAGGACGCTCTTTGCCGGACGGCCTTGGTCCACCCGGCCCAACGCGATGCGGACCTTTTCGCGCAACGCATCCCGTCCGGAGAGTTCCGGCGGTGGGCTGCCCGCACCGGGCGCGTAGGGGTTGCGTATCGGATCCACGTCTCGATTATACGATCTTTTGGAACTTTATCCATTTCCGATAAATTAGAAAAACTCTGTCAAAATAGTGTTCGGCGGCGGTGCTCGCTCGTCTGCCGGTCGTATCGACGCGGCATCGTAGAATCCGTGCGCCATGTTCTCGCGTTCACGGACGCGACAATCAGGAGGTTCGCGTGCCGACTTCGAAGATCGCCTCCACCGTCCTGCCCGCCGTGCTCGCGGCCGGTGCGGCAGCCGAGGATCCGTGGCTTTGGCTGGAGGACGTGAGCGGCGAGGCGCCCTTGGCCTGGGTTAAGGAACGCAACGCACGCACGATGGGGGCGTACGCGGAGGGAGACGGATTCGCCGCCGCCCGCGACCGCTTCAAGGCCATCCTGGACTCGGACCATCGTATTCCCTACGTCACGAAGCGGGGCGATGCCTGGTACAACTTCTGGCGCGACGCGGAGCATCCGCGGGGCCTCTGGCGGCGCACGACCCTCGACGAATACCGCAAGGAGTCGCCGGCCTGGGAGACCGTGCTCGACATCGATGCGTTGGCCGAGGCGGAGGGCGAGAACTGGGTCTTCCAAGGGGTGGAGTGCCGCCGGCCGGACTTCCGCCGCTGCCTGCTCCTGCTCTCGCGCGGGGGCGCGGACGCCGCGGTCGTGCGCGAGTTCGACCTCGTCGAGAAGGCGTTCGTCGAGGGCGGCTTCTTCTTGCCGGAGGCAAAGAGCGGCGTGGACTGGGCTGGGCCCGACACGCTATTCGTCGGCACGGACTTCGGCCCGGGCTCGATGACCGAGTCCGGCTATCCGCGCATCGCCAAGGTCTGGGAGCGCGGCACGCCGCTCAAGGATGCGCCGGTGTTGTTCGAGGGGTCTGCGGAGGACGTGAGCGTGAGCGCCTACGCGCATCTCGGCGAGTTCCCGCGCGAGTTCGTGCGCCGCGGCATCGACTTCTGGAATAGCGAGACGTACCTGCGGCGGGACGGGGCGCTGGTACGCATCGATGCGCCCACCAGCGCGAACGTTTCGGTGTTTCGGGAGCGGTTGTTTCTCCGCTTGACGGAGGATTGGACCGTCGGCGGCGAGACCCATGCGGGCGGAAGCCTTCTCGCGGCGGACCTCGAGCGGTTCCTGGCCGGTGATCGCACCTTCGAGACGCTCTTCGCGCCGACGCCGACGGTGTCCTTGGCGGGCACGTCGCTCACGCGGCATCACGTCATCCTGACCTTGCTCGACAACGTCACTTACCGCATGGAGGTTCTCACTCCGGGCGAGGATGGTTGGCGGCGCCGGCCGCTCCCCGGCGCTGGCGCGTACGACTCCGCCCATGCCGAGGCGGTGGATCGGGAGTCGAGCGACGACTACTTCGTGCATGTGAACGGCTACCTGACGCCGCCGACGCTGGCCTACGGAATGTTGGGTGGAGAGGAGGGCGACGGCGGCCGCGCGACGGATATCCCCGCCCAGGTGCTGAAGAGCACGCCCGCGCTGTTCGACGCCGAGGGCCTCGAGGTGACGCAGCACTTCGCCACGTCCGCGGACGGAACGCGCATCCCGTACTTCCAGGTCCGCCGGTCGGGAGATGACGGCCCCGGGCCGACGCTGCTCTACGGCTATGGCGGCTTCGAGATTCCCATGACGCCGGGCTACCAGGCGCTGACGGGCGCAGGTTGGCTAGAGCCGGGCGGCACCTACGTGGTGGCCAACATCCGGGGCGGCGGCGAATTCGGCCCCGCCTGGCATCGCGCCGCGCTGAAGGAGAACCGTCCGCTCGCCTACGAGGACTTCGAGGCCGTCGCCGAAGACCTAATCCGGCGGAGCGTCACGACCTCGCGCCAACTCGGCATCATGGGCGGCAGCAACGGTGGCCTGTTGATGGGCAACATGCTCACCCGGCGTCCCGATCTATTCGGCGCGGTCGTGGCGCAGGTGCCGCTGTTCGACATGCGCCGCTATCACGAACTGCTGGCCGGGGCGAGCTGGATGGCCGAGTACGGCGACCCGGACGTCCCCGAGGAGTGGGCCTTCATCCAAGGCTTCTCGCCGTACCACAACGTGGACGCGGACGCCGACTACCCACCGATTCTCGTCACTACGTCCACCCGGGACGACCGCGTTCATCCGGGCCACGCCCGCAAGATGGTGGCGAAGCTCGAGGCGATGGGGCACGCCGTCGCCTACTACGAGAACGTCGAAGGCGGTCACGCCGGTGCCGCGGACAACGCCCAGAGTGCCTTCATGTGGGCGCTGGCCTACGAGTTCCTATGGCGGCATCTGGGTGGGGACGACGAGGGTCCGCGGTGAGTAAGCGGACGAAGGGCGAGCTACAAGTGGCACTTCCGGCTGCGGTTGTGGTCGCCCCACCTTGCTGATAGCGTCATCCGTCGACAGGCGCGTTCGCATGAACGTCGTGAGGAGGTCCAACGTCATGAAGCCATCGATTAGGCGCTTCCGTCCAGGCGACGCGGCGGGCGATATCGCGTGCGAGATTCGCGAGAACGGCCTGGCCATGGTCGAGAACCTCTTCGCGCCCGAGGTGGCGGATCTGTTGGTCGCCAAGGTCGCACCCGCCCTCGACGAGCAGGAGCCCGGCGGTGGCGACTTCTTCGGTCATCGGCGGCGGTCGGTGGGCGCGCTGTTCGCGCGGGGACCGGAGTTCGCCGAGCACCTGCTGCTGAACGAGCGGGTGCTTGAAGTGCTCGATCTCATCCTCCTGCCGGAGCGCCCGATGGCTGCGGCGACCCCGCCCAGGGTTAGGGAGAAGGTGCCGAATGGGGCCGACGGGTTGCCCGGGGACTTCCATGATCGGCCCGATCCCCTAGTCGGCCCCAACTGCCACCACTACCGGATCAACGCGACGGTCGCCATGCAGGTCGTCGAGGGCGGCGCGAACCAGTACCTGCATCGGGACGAGTGGCGCTACAAACCGTACATGCACCGCGATCCGGAGGGCCCGGAACTGTCCCTCGCCATCATGGTCGCGGGGACGGACTTCACCGCCGAGAACGGGGCGACGCGCTACGCTCCGGGCAGCAACCGCTGGCCCGCGGGCCGCATGCCGGAAGAACACGAAGTGGTGCAGGCGGTGATGCCCAAGGGCTCCATCGTGTTCTGGCTCGGCAGCGTGTTCCATGGCCTCGGCATCAATCATACGAACACGCCGCGCACGGGGTTCATTTACTCGTTCGCGCTGGATTACTTGGCGCAGGAGGAGAACCAGTTCGTTTCGGTGCCTCCGGAGATCGCGGGCACCCTGCCGCCGCGTGCACAGCAGTTGCTGGGTTACCGGATGAGTTCCGTCGTCAACTTCGTCGCGGGCCGGGACCAGGACTACGTGCTGCGCCCGGGTGCCGGCAGCGTGCTGGACTGACGGGGCGAACCAGGCGTCGAGATTCGAGAAAGAGGAGAACAATGAGCGAGATACGCGAGTTTCAAATCGACATCGCCGATGCGGAGATCGAGGACCTGAAGGACCGCCTGCGCCGCACGCGCTGGCCGGAAGCGGAGATGCCGGACGCCGTGACCGCGCAGCCGTCGGCGGTGCGTGGGGGCGAGAGCAAGGCGTGGGGCCAGGGACTACCGCTCTCCTACGCCCAGGAACTGCGCGACTACTGGCTCGACGAATACGACTGGCCGGCGCGGCAGGCGTACTACAACCGCTTCCCCCAGGGCGTCACCGAGATCGATGGACTGGACATCCACTTCATCCACGTGCGGAGCGAAAGCCCGGACGCCGTTCCCCTACTCATCACCCACGGCTGGCCGGGCTCGGTGGTGGAGTTCCACAAGATCATCGAACCCCTCGCGAACCCGGCAGCCCACGGCGGAAACGCGAGTGACGCCTTCCACATCATCTGCCCCTCCCTGCCGGGCTACGGCTTCTCGGCCAAGCCGGCGGCGACGGGATGGGGCGTCGGCAAGATCGCCGAGGCCTGGGACGTCCTCATGGGCCGCTTGGGCTACGAGCGCTACTTCGCCCAGGGCGGCGACTGGGGTGCCGCGGTGACCACGCAGATCGGCATCCAGGACAAGGGCCGCTGCGCCGGCATCCACGTCAACATGCCGACCGCGGGCCCGACGAAGGAAGCCCGGGAGAACCCCACCGAGCGCGACATGCAAGCCTTCAACGGCGGGCGCTACTACAACGCCTGGGGCGCCGGCTATTCGAAGCAGCAGAGCACGCGCCCGCAGACGCTCGGCTACGGCCTGGTCGACTCCCCGATGGCCCAGGCGACCTGGATCATCGAGAAGTTCTGGGAGTGGACCGACTGCGGGACGCATCCGGAGAACGCGCTGACCCGCGAGGAACTGATCGACAACGTGATGTTCTACTGGCTGAACGGCAACGGGGCCTCCTCGGGGCGGCTCTACTGGGAGAGCTTCGGCACGTTCGGCAGCGAGCAGCCCAAGGTGACGCTCCCGACGGGATGCAGCATCTTCCCGAAGGAGATCGTGCCGACGCCGCGCAGTTGGGCGGAGCAGCGCTACGGCAACATCGTCTACTGGAACGAACTCGACCGGGGCGGCCATTTCGCGGCGTTCGAGCAACCGGAACTGTTCGTCGGGGAGATGCGGGAGTGCTTCCGGCTGATGCGGTAGCAGGGTCTCGATTCGGCTAGGATAGGGGACTCACGCGATCCATCGAGGGGGTGGGATCATGGGTATCACGGTCGAGCACGACTACTTCACCGACGTCGACGAGGCGCGCAATGAGATCGCCGCGAACGGCCACTTCCTACAGGAGGTCGACGCCGAGCCAAGCGGTGGCACGCCCATCCACTGGCACGACATCGGCATCCACTTCTACGTGAGCGAAGGCATCTTCCGCTTCCAGGACCCCGCCACGGGCGCGGTGCACGAGTGCGGGCCGGGGACCAAGTTCGTGATCCCCGAGCGCACCCTCCACATCGAGGAGGAGCACCACGGCTACAAGGGCGTCGTGGGGCTGACGAAGGAGGTCTTCCCGGAGCCGTTCATCCGGCCCCCGGAAGAGCTTGAGGCGTTGGCGGAGGCCTAGCAGCGCTGCAAGCCACCGGCCGCGGCCGGTCTACACCTCCACGCCGTCGAAGCACCCGAGGATGCCCTCCATCCGCTCCCGGATGCCGTCCGCCAGGCTCGCGTGTGTGAAGATGAACGGCTTGTTCTTGCGGATGCCGTCGAGCACCTGCTCGCCAACGACCTCCGGAGAGAGGCCTACCTCGGCGAAGCGCCGCTCGAATTCCTCGCGCTCGGCTTCCTCGATCATCCCGCTCGAACGCTCGGTGAACGCGGCCGGCCGGTTGCGCTCCGAGCGCAGGATGCGCGTATCGATCATGCCGGGGCACAGCGCGGAGACGCCGATGCCGTGGGGCGCGAGTTCCTCCCGCGCGGATTCGGAGATGGCGACGACGGCATACTTCGAGGCGGCGTAGATGGACATCCGGGGACCGGTCCGCAGGCCGAGGATCGATGCGGTGTTGACGACATGGCCGCCCGCGCCGCCGGCCTTGATGATCGGCACGTAGGCCCGCATCCCGTGTACGACGCCGCGCAGATTGACCCGCAGCACCCACTCCCAGTCGTCCTCGCTGGTCTCGTCGATGGGGCCGCCGGCGGCCACCCCGGCGTTGTTGCAGACGATGTCCACGCGCCCGTAGTGCTCCCGGACGGCGGCTGCCACGTCCCGTACCTGGTCCCCGTCTCCAACGTCGCAAACGAAGGGCCGCACATCGACATTCGCCGTCTCGAACTGGGCGTGGGCGGCGGTTAGCGCAGGCGCCTCCACGTCCAGCATCGCGACGTGGGCGCCCGCTCCGGTGAGCGCCCGCACCATGCCGAGCCCGATGCCGGAAGCCGCGCCGGTCACCACGGCGACCCTATTCTGTACGTCCTGCATGGCTCGTCCTCCTGCCCGTTGGCGCCAAGGCCCGCCATGGTGCACGAAATGGGCTGTGGGGGGTACGTCATGGGGCGGTTGCGTTAGGCGGGCGCACGGGATCAAGGAGGGCCGGGAGCAAGGACTGGCGTGTAAGCGCCCTGCTCGCCCGGATCGCGTCGTCGCCCTTCGGTGGCCCGGCGGGGGAGGAGATGGCCGTCGCAGTGGCGTGCGTCTCGGAGAGAACAGCGTCCGAGCGCCCTCAAGGACCAAGTCGAGGTCGTCCTTGGGCCAATCCTTGAGCACGCGTCCGGGCTGGCTTGTGTGGGCATTGACTTCGACCGCGCGGATATCGAAACGGCGTCGGACACCCTGGGGCAGTGGCGACCCGCGGGTGAACGCCCGAACACGACCTCGTTCAGCTTCTGTTTAGCATCCGCGTGGCAGGCTTGCGCTTCAATCGATTTGCCCGTTTCGCCTCATCCCGCAGTGGCAGAAGCCACGGCAGGCGAGGCGGCAAAGGAAAGTAGGGCGGGGAGTGGAGAGGCGACAGGAGTGAAGGTGGAGTGAAGACGGAGTGGACAGGCGGTATTGACATGTCGGTTCTTTCGGTGTGGCATTGGGGCATGGGAGCGAACGTGCTGATCCTTGGCGTTGCGAAGCAGGCAAAGCGAACGCCAACCCGTGGGCCGGGGCAATGTTGGCACGATTCTTGCACTCACTCACTCACTCACTCACTCACTCACTCACTCACTCACTCACTCACTCACTCACTCACTCACTCACTCACTCACTCACTCACTCACTCACTCACTCACTCACTCGTCCTTAACCTCCCACACTGAGAGCTCGCCGCACGCCGCAGCGCGAAAACGAGGCCGCCTTGGCTGGCGACTGCGGGAAGCGCCTGGGGTCAACCCGCGGCTAGGAGCCGACACAAAGAGTACCGCCGTGCGATGGCGTGCCACTGGGGTCTTGGTTGCCCAAGATCGTCCTCTGCCACGCCCTCTGGTGCCGGACCCCACCGGCCTCACCCGCAACGCGCGAAAGAAGGGCTCGCATTTCGCCCGGGCGACACCACGCCATGCCCGCCTGGAACCATCGAGGCCGAGCCTGCACGTCGGGTCCAGGTGCTCGGCCAGCCTAATCTCGAACGGAAGGTCCTGCCCGCCGGCAGCCTCCCGGCTAGTCGTTTAGTTCACTCCGAAGGAGGAAGGAAAGATGAAGCTAAAGTTAGATGCCAACCGCCTGGTGCCGATGACGCTGATGGCAATCCTTGCGTTGTCGTCCAGCACCGCGCTCGCGCAGTACGAGCCGTTGACGGGCGATTGCCAAGAGGACAGAACCGCATGTGTGAGAAGCTGCGGTATCGATAGGATAGTCGATGACCTGCGAGGGGCGGGCGGGGACGACTCAGACGTCCAAAGAGCGAGGGAGGAAGAAAGGTGGTGCCGCAGCAAGTGCGACTCCGACTTCAACGCTTGCGTGGGTCGCCGTCCGGAGCCTAGGGCCGACCAATAGCCCGCCCAAGGTTGCTTCGCCAAGGTTCGTCCTGCAAGTTCACCGTGGTCGGCTTCCCTGCTATCGCGACGGGGCGTCCTTGGGGACGAGTACCCACAGGGCAGCAGCCCCGCACGGTGCCCGAGCGGGCCGGACGCTGGCTGAGAAGGGCGCTACGCCTATCGGCACCAACGCTGACGGTCGCCTTCCTCCAGCCCGCTTCTGCCTGCGTGATAGATGTGCGGGTAGCCAACTGGTGGGTGGAGGAGCATGGCTCGGTGCAGAAGGCGAGGCTCGAGGGTGTGGTGCTCGATGCTCGGCAAGAAGCGGTCGTGAAGGCGTGGGTACACACCAAGCTCCGCTACGAACGCTCGGACGGGTGGGCGGGCACTCTGGACAGCGTCGACCAGCTCTGGGTCAACACCAAGCATTCCGTATCGGGTAACAGCGTCGTCACCGCCCACGCGAGTCTCTGCGACGAGGAGCGGCCGTGTCGCCTGAATGATGTCGCGGTGTACGAGGTGGACTGTTTCGACTGAGCGTCGGGTAATCGCGCCACCGGCGATGCGGTGGCGCTGCGTGGGAGGGCACGAGTGATGGCACAAGAAGACAACGTACGGGTAGGCAGCGAGCGCGAGCGCGAGCGTCAGAAGTGGACAATGTGGGCCGTGGCCGCGTTGTCGCTGGCGATCTTCCTCCTCATTGCTCTGCTGATGATCGGGATTCCGTATCTCAACGCCCGGCTGGTGCAGGGAACGGCCGTGACCACGAGCGATTTGGCGAGCTGGCAGGTTACGGCACTCATCACCATGGTCGGAACGCTCGTCGCTGGCGTGTTCATCATCACCGCCTTCCGCGTGGATGCCACCGCCAAGCAGGTCGCGGCCACCGAGGCAGGTGAAGCGGTCGACCGGGAGCTAAAGAAAGCGAAGAAGAGGCTAAAAGATCAACGTGACCGTGTGGACGGAGCCATAGAGAAGGCGGAGTCCGACACTAAAGAGTTCGTCGGGCAGGGCCGTCAGGAGCTCGGCAAGGTGATCAAGGACGGATCGACCGCCGTAGACGAGTTGATCAAGAGAGTAGAGTCGAGCACGCAGGAAACGATGGAGAAGGCCGCTTCGGATGTTGCCGGCATCGTTCAGGATGCCGGCATCAAAACCACCGCCGCCATCGAGAGCGAGACCGCCCGATTCAAGCAAGCCACGCAGGTCGCGCTCAACTCGTCGGAAAAGGATTTCGCCGACGCCATCGAGCGAATCCGGTCGGACAGCGCGGCCGTCCGCGAGTTCCTCGACGAGCATGCGCCGGGGCTCGTGCGGGAGAGCTTCACGGCGGAGCAGATGGACGCCATCGGAGAAAGAGTGGCGGAACGGCTGACGGAGGACTTCTTGGCCGACGAGATCGCGAAGGCGGTGCGAACAATCATCGAAGAAGAGCCACAGCGTTTCGTGGACCCAGTCGTTGAACGGGTCGCCGCGATGGGGCGGTGGCGGTGGTTGTTCCGCCGTGCCGAGCGAGGGGAGGACTAGACCATGACTGCGGAGCGTCGTGACGCGTCGGTGACTAGCCTGCAGGGAATCGTGGTCGTAGTCATGCCGATGAACGTGTTGCTTGGTGCTTGCCTCCTTGCGCTCGTTGCGAGCCTGCCCGACCAGCCTCCGGTCAGTACGCCGGGAGGCGACGAAACGCCGCCAGTCGCGATATTCGTTACCCGAGAGCCGTCCACGACCAACCTGGAGAATGCCATCGACGAGGCGACGATTCGGAAACTCCGTGAAGAACTGCGAGCAGTTGCCGATGGATTTCTCATGCCGCTTGAGGAGGCGCTACAACGCGGTGGTGCCAACGATGACGTTCTGAAGGAGATTCAAGATCACTTGCGAGCGGTGTCGCGGCAGCTCTCACCACCGATCCGAACGCGTGCGGCCGGCACCGAGAACGATGGCCAAGAGGAAGGGGAGAGCGCTGAAGGCGAGCCAGAGGGATAGTCGTGAGGAAGGTGGCCCCTATGGCCATCGATAGCGAGCTCTGCTCGGGATTGAATCATTTGGACACGAGAGGAGAAGCGGCGATGACTCGTTGGGAACGTTGGACCGCGAAAGAGAGGTGGGGAGTTTGCTGCCTTTGCGTTGCTCTCGGCGCAGGCGGACTGTTGGGGACGGAGCGTGTTGCCGCCGAGACGCTTGGTAATGCGGCGTCTTGTTTGCAGCTTAGGTGGACCGCAAGAGGCGCCAACTCTGCCTATCTATACTACAAAAACCTTTGCACCTATCGTGTCCAAGCCTTCATCGAGGTATCGAGCGAAGACGGGCGCGGAGATGCCTTTTACCGGTTCTTTGGTCCAAGAGATGCTGGCCTCCTACCCCAAGGCTCCAACAAGTACTTCTCAGGCCGCTCCCTGTCCGCAAGTGTTTTCATCGCTTGCCGCGAGTTCCGACGGGGCAACGGGACGTTCGGCATAGACCCAGACGACTTCTCCCGCTGCTTGACGCCGGAAGAAGTCGACGCGCGGGACGCGCCTTAGCCGAAAGGCGGAACGGAGGCGTCACGCGCGGTTGACGAGCGAAGGGCAGCATGTCGGACAAGACGCTCCTAGGCATCGCATCCCTCGGCGTCCTGGGCCTCGCGGCGGCCGTCCTGCTGGTCGGTTGGGCGGCGTGGCATGCGCCGCAATCCTTCGCTGCGGACCGTAGTGCAGACCACGAACCGGCCAAGACCAAGATTACGGCCCCAATCTACGTCTTCATCAACGAGAAGGCGAAAGACGATGACGGAAGGGCGCACGCTACCAAGCAGTCATTGGAGGACGTCTGGACAGAAGTCCGGCTGATCCGAGAGCGCCAGACGAGCCTTGTCGCGTTCCTACGAACGCTAGCGGAAGAGGATCGCGGCAGGGCAACGCTCATCGGCATCCGGGACGCGCTCGCCCTAATCGCCAAACACCTCACCCCTCCGATCACCGTTCTCGGAACAGGTGTGGACGGAACCGGGGGCATTACGCAGGGCGAGGTGCTGGTTCGGCACCGAATCGAAGCCATAAGCGAGGAGTTCATTGCGCGCATCCGCGAAGCCTTGGGCTCGGTCGTGGTCACCGTCAACGTGCAGGAGGGTGACGGTCGCGACGGCCCCGTCACGACCGGTTGCCGGCTCTTCCAGCTTGCCTCCGTGGGGAGCTTCCCCGTCGGAAAGCACGAGCTACGGGAACCGAGTCATACCCGGGCCGGTTTGGATGACGGCGCCGCGGTGGGAGAGGAAGGTAGCGCACGCGCACGGCCGCCGCGTTGCAGGGAAGTGGCGGATGGGTTCTTGGAACAGTTGGACGGCCGCCCCCTCAGTCATCTCTTCCTGATCGGTCGTACGGATCGCATGCCATTCGCGGATAGGCGATACGACGGCAATCGGGGCCTAGCCCAAGCGCGCGCGAGTTGGGTACACAACTGTCTGCGGGACGAGCTACCTCGGCGGGGGCCAGCGGCTTCTAATCACGTCCTCGAAGTACTGAAGAACCGGACCGTGCTGCTGAGCGCCGGGCCCCTGCACGTCCCGGCGTGCGATGGCGACGAGCATTGTGATCGCGAGACGCGAAGCCGTGATCGCAGTGTGGACGTGTTCGCATGCTTGGGCGAGCGGTCAACGGTCTCGGCCGAGAGTCCCGGAGCAACAGGATGAGAACGTGGAGGCCGAGCCGTCGAGCCTCCGCGTTCGCCCCGGCGCGCGCAAGGTTCCCGCAGTCCCTTTGTGCGACGTTGGTCGCGTTTGGTGCCTTGGCCTTCGGCGTCGCGAGCCACGCGCAAAGCCTCAAGTGGCTTTGCGAGCGTGGCAGCCTGGACCTCGACTGCCTGGCTTGCAAACACTATAGCGAGGGTTTCGATTGCGAAGGCGACGAGCGAGAGTGTCGCCGGGACTGCGCCGTCAGGTACGACAACGCGGGATGGTGCTTCGAAAGGTGCGATACGAGGCGGGATGAATGCGGCGAAGAGAGGTCGGACGCGAGGGCCGCGAACACTGCCTGCATGCGAAATCGCACGCGGCAACTGTGCCAAGAGACGTGCGGGATAGAGATGCGGACCTGCGGGCTCAGTCGGTATCCCTACTATTACTGCCAAGCCCAGTTTCAGGCTTGTGCGGCGAGATGCCCGAGCTACTAAGTGGACAAACGACGTGACGGAGCCGCACCCACGCGGACTCGCCCAGTTGGACGTCCGTGACTACGGCGGACAGCACTATCGAATGCGGAAGCACAAGGAGAACCAATGAATAGTTCCAAGCCAAGGACAGCTTCGACGTCCACCTCCAAGACCAAACCCATCCGTCTCTTAGTCTGGCTCTGGGTGGCGCTGTTGGGCCCGCCGTCAATGGTCTTCGGCGCGGACGCCGGCGGCGCACTCGCTCCCGGTGATCGCTTCCGTGACTGTCCGTTCTGTCCGCAGATGGTGGTGGTGCCGGCGGGCCTCTTCGTCATGGGTTCGTTCTCGAGCATGTGTATTCGGGGTGAGCCTTCGTATTGGGACTTCAGGCGGCGAGTCAACGGCTTCCCGCAACATCGAGTACGAATCGCGAAGCCGCTCGCGGTCGGGGTGTACGAAGTGACCTTAAACGAGTATAACGCCTGCGAACGGGAGTTCGGCTGCTCCATATTCATGGGGGACTCGGTCGATTTCGGCAACCACCCGATCTTCCTGAGGTGGAACGAGGTCCAGGAATATGTGGCCTGGCTGTCTGAGAAGACGGGCAAGACGTATCGGCTGCTGAGCGAGTCGGAATGGGAGTACGTGGCCCGGGCCGGGACGACGACGCCCTATCATTTCGGGGCGACGATTTCCGCGGACCGAGCGCACTATGGCTACCGCTCGAACGGCGGCTATTGGCACTCGGTGGTACCCGTGGGGCAGTTCCCGGCAAACCGCTTTGGCCTGCATGACGTGCACGGCAATGTTCGGGAGTGGGTGCAGGACTGCTGGAATGAACGCTATGACGGGGCACCGCGGGACGGGAGCGCTTGGGAGTCCGGCGATTGCGAGATGCGCGTCTTACGCGGCGGCTCCTTCCTAGACGATCCGAGGAACCTCGGCGCCGCGTGCCGCGAGGGGACGGGGTCAGGGAACGGCGGCATCCGTGTGGCCCGGACGCTCACTCCGTGAATCGTTACCTCCTTACCTCTTGGGGGTACCAAGGGGGGCTCGCCCTTTTGGTTGGTTTTGCGGCGCTTCACCGGCCGACGGCGCTCAGGCCATGAATACGAAACACCGACGGGGGCGAGGGAACACCGGTGACCGGCGATGCCGCGCGCGCCATCGAGGCGCACTGCCGCGTCGTGCTCTCGCTCGTGCCTGTGGTCGACCGCTTTCCGCGCACCCGCAAGTTCCTATTCGGCGACCGGCTGTAGCCACTGCTCTAGACATCTTAGAGCAGCTCATCGAGGCCACCTACAGCAGGTGCTGCACGAACGATCTGACAAGCACTAACCTCGGCTTGGAGAAGCTGCGCTTCCCGATCCGCCTCGCCCGCGACCTGCGCTGCCTGGACCACCGCCGCTACGAGTTCGCGGCGCGCAGCATCGACGACACCGGGCGCCGCGTCGGCGCATGGCGCAAGGCACACGATGCCCGCCAAGCACCGCGACCTGTTTGACGGCATCGCGTCCTTTGCCGCGCTGGTCGCCGCCGCGGGCCGCGCGGCGAAGGGCAAGCGCTCGAATCCGGCCGTCGCCGCGTTCCTCGCGAATCTGGAACCCGAGGCCCTGCGGCTGGAGCGGCAGTTGCGGCGCGGCACGTACCGCCCGGGACGCTACAAGAAGATCGAGATCTTCGATCCGAAGCACCGCATCGTCTCCGCGGCGCCGTTTCGCGACCGCGTTGTACACCATGCGTTTTGCGCGGTGTGCGAGCCCATCTTCGAGCGGGGGTTCATCCACGACAGCTACGCGAACCGCGTCGCCAAGGGCACGCACCGGGCCGTAAGCCGCTATGAACGTTTCCGTGATCGGTCGCGGCACGTCCTCAGGTGCGACATCTATCGGTACTTCCCGTCCATCGACCACGAAGTGCTCAAGGACGACCTGCGTCGGCGCATCGCCTGTCCACGCACACTCGCGCTGGCGGACCGGATCATCGATGGCTCGAACCCGCAGGAGCCGGTGTATCGCCTCTTCGTCGGCGACGACCTGCTGACGCCCCTCGAACGCCGCCGCGGGCTCCCCATCGGCAACCTGACGAGTCAGTTCTTCGCGAACGTGTACCTCGACGGCTTCGATCACTTCTGCAAGGAGGTGTTGCGCGCCAAGGGATACCTGCGCTACGTGGACGACTTCGCGTTGTTCCACGACGACCGCCGGCAACTCGAGGCGTGGCGGGAACGCATCGCGGAGTATCTCGACGGCCGACGCTTGGCGCTGCATCCGGTCAAGACGGTGATTCTGCCCACCTCGACGCCCGCGCCCTTCCTCGGCTACGTGCTGCTCCCGGATGGCCGGCGGCGGCTCCCCGAAGAGAACGTGGGGCGCTTCCGCAACCGTCTGCGCGGCCTCCGCGACCGCTGGCGAAGTGGCACGGTGTCCAAGGAGGAGGTGCGAACCCGTGTCCGCTCCTGGGTCGCCCACGCCGAACACGCGAACACTTGGCGCCTGCGCCAATCGATCGTTCGCGCCGTCCGCTTCGGGCCGGCGCGGAGGCCTGGCCCTCCCGCGAGCGCGTCTTGCGCGGCGGCTCCTGGAACAACAATCCGAGGAACCTCCGCGCGGCGAACCGCAACAGGAATACCACCGGCAACCGCAACAACAACAACGGGTTCCGCGTGGCCCGCACGCTCGAATGCCGGAGCCGAAGGCACCACGGTGCCTTCGGCGCGCGCTGAGCGTCCAGGGAGGGTCATGATGAGAACGGGACGTCCGCCCCTCTTGCCCCGCGTGAGCGGGGGAGGGGCGGCGTCCAATTGGGGGTCAGTCTTGAATAGAGAGGAGCGGATAGTGGACGTGCGGACTATTGCGGATTCACGGAACGTCGACGAATGGGTTGGACCTATCTAGGAGAAAGCACATGGGTATTGGTATCGCAATCGCGATTTGCATTGTCACCGGCCTGCTGGCGGCAAGGAGGGGGTACAACTTTTTTCTGTGGATGTTTGCCGGCGGCGTAGTCGGCTTGCTCGTACTAGTGTTCCTTCCGGACGTTGGTAAGAAGTCGAAAGTGTCTGATGAGGACGAAAAACACCGTCTTGTTTCGACGGGCAACCGGATCGGTGGAGGCATTTCGGCATTCGCCATTGTGGCTATGGTGATCTTGCTGTTCGGCGCTGAGGTCTGAGGCGTACACAACGCTGGTCCGCGCTCGCAGGTGAGTTAGGCGGGCGAGGCACCGACCGTTCAGCGTGTGTTCAGGAGAGGATCGTACAATCGGCAGCCAGGGCGCGGGCGCCGACTGTCAGCTCTCCACGAAGTCGCTGCGCCGCCTTCTTGGTCACTGCTTCACGGAATCCGTAAAACGGAAAGCAAGGATGGAACGAAGGAACACCCCGATGGCCATTTGCGCCCGGCCCATCCTATGGCTCTGGACGGCCATGTTGAGCATGGCGCCGGCGGCCTTCGGCGCCGACGTTGACGACGCGGAGGTCGTTGCCGCGCTTGAGAAGGCGGGGGCGAGTAGCTCGCTCGGCGACGCCACGCCGTTCGCCATCCAGGCGTGGCGGGATTGGGGTCGTTGGGTTCCGTGGCGGGATTTGCCCGAAGGGGCGCGTTCGGTGCCGGGCAGCTTCACGCGCCCCGCCGCACGGGAGCGCCTCGTGTTCGAGCCCATGGGGGAGCCCCTTGGTGGAGGCAACTTGACGGCGGTGGGATTGGTGGACGAGCACGGCACCTCGATGCTCGGCTGGACATCGCGGGGCCGCCGACACTTCCTTGGCCTGTGCCGCGACGCCGCCACGGATGTCGATCACGTCATGGTGGAGCGATGGGCGGAGGGGAACTGCTGCGCCAACGAACTGGAGTTCTGGGCGCACGATGCCGCCGCCGGCGCACTTCGGCTGGCGTACTCGTTCGAGATGTTGGGCGTCGGTGGTGTCGACGATGGGCCGGAGCCGCAGGCGTCGTCCGCCTGGCCGGACGAGGACGGACGCTGCCGGTGGCGGGAGAGGAAGGCCGCGGAGGACACGCTCTCCCGGGCACTGCAGACGCTCCAGGTCGGCGCGTTGCCGTCGTTCGGCGAAGCGGGGCCGACGCGGCTCCCGACACGCGCGTTGGCCGGGGATGTCGTGGTGCCGCTGGTGGAGGCCGTTCGGGGGATGCCGCCGGAGGTGGCGGAGACGCGCGACGTTCTCATCGCTTTGGCGTCGGACGAGTTGGCGGACGGGCTGTCGCGCACGCGGGTCATCGAGTCCGACCGCTGGGAGATTCTGGCGATCACCGGTTCCGGTCGCGGGGTGGACGGCCACCTGCGGTCCGACGAGGTGATCCTGGTGCATGACCGGAGCAATCAGGCGTGGCACTCGATGCTTGATTGTGCCGACCTGGAGGCAACGGATCTGCGCGGCGATGTCCTGTTCGCGGAGTTGGGCGACACGAGCGGTGGCTGTGGAGACGACTCCGGCCCTCGCCGTGAAGTGCGCATTGACTTGGGCACTTGGGAGGTGCGCTCCGTTCCGGCACCGAGCACGGACGTTGATGACTCGGCTCTTGCCCCGGGCGACCGCTTCCGCGACTGCCCGGCCTGCCCCGAGATGGTGGTGGTCCCGGCGGGCGAGTTCACGATGGGTTCGCCCTCGCACGAGCGGTGCCGGGGAATTGACGAGGGACCGCAACGCTGGGTGCATATCGCGAAGTCGTTCGCGGTCGGGGTGTACGAAGTGACGTTCGACGAATGGGATCTCTGCCATCACGACCTGGGCTGCGGAATCCCCGGCGATGATAGAGGGCGGGGCCGTGGGACTAGGCCGGCGATCAACCTGAATTGGCACGACGTCCGGGAGTACGTGCACTGGCTGTCTGGGAAGGCCAGGGAGTATCGGTTGTTGAGCGAGGCGGAGTGGGAGTACGTGACACGGGCGGGTACGACGACGCCGTTTCACTTCGGGTGGACGGTTTCCGCTGACCAGGCGAACTACAACGGGTATTTTGTTTACGGTGAGGGATGCGGGGGTATCGTGCTCGACGGCATTGGCGTCGAGCGGCACCGCGATACGGGGAAGACTGTGCCCGTGGGGTCGTTCGGGGCGAACGACTTTGGGCTCTATGACGTTCATGGGAACGTGTGGGAATGGGTACAGGATTGCTGGAATAGTGGGTATGACGGAGGCCCTGGATGGAAGCGCTTGGGAGTCTGGCCAGTGTGGCAGGCGGGTCTTTGCGAGGGGGGTCTTGGATCAGCGTTCCGAGAGACCTCCGTGCCGCGAGCCGCGGCCGAATGACTATTGCCACCCGCAGCTACGGCTTCCGGGTAGCCCGGACGCTTCTTCTTCGGCGGTGCATTGTCCGCGAAAGCGCGAATTGATCGCTGCGGCGCGGAATCGCGAAACGGAAAAGCGAGGACGAAGCGATGAACAGGTCGAGGCTGGATCCCTCGCAGGTCCTTCCCATGAGCCGAGACGCGGCCATCGGCATGATCCTCCCTGGACGCTCGTCGGTGCGGGCGGGGGCGGCGTGCCCGAAGTCTCGCTGGTCGCCGGAAGTTGACACCGCGTCGTCGCCGAATCGTGGCGTGCGCAAGGCGTATGCCTGGCACGGATCGCCAACGTAGGCAATCGCCCATGCGGCTGTAGGAGCCTTGCCGCAGACACGAAGCGGGCCAATGGCTATCGTTGGGCCATGTCCGACCCGCTCTACAGGAAGCTCTACTCGTCCCCGCGCATGGTCGCCGACCTGCTGCGCGCCGTCGCGCCGGAGGTCGCCCGACGGCTGGACTTCTCCACGCTGGAGGACGTCTCCGCCCAGTACGTCGGCGACCGCAACCAGCAGCGGCGCGGCGACAAGGTGTGGCGGGTTCGGCTGCTTGATCGGCCGGTGAACGTCCTGGCCTTGCTGGAGTTCCAGTCCGACAAGGCCGCCGGCGTGATGCCGCTGCGCATGCTGGAGTACACGGCCCTGCTGCTGACGGACCTCAACCGCAAGGGCGAGCTGGGCGCCCCGGGCGCGTGGCCGATTCCCCTGCCGGTGGTGCTCTACAACGGCGCGCCGGCGTGGACGGTGCCGGTCGAGATGCGCGACCTGTTCGCGCCGGCGGATGCCGCGCTGTTGCCGTACGTGCCGTCGCAGCGGCTGCTCCTGGTTGACGAGTTGCGGGCGAGGGCGGACGATATGCCGCCGGGCAACCTGACCCGCGCGGTGGTGGGTTTCGAGCAGAGCCGGTCGCCGGCGGACCTCCTCCGGGTCGTGGAGGCGCTGGACGGCTGGTTGGACAAGGAGGAGGTGGAGTTGCGCCGGGTCTTCTCGGACTGGATCGGGGAGATGGACGCGCGGATGCGCCCGCCGGGCACGGCGCCGGGGCGGGCCATCGGGACGTTGGAGGATGCGAGCATGAGCTTGGTGGAGCGGATCGGGGAATGGCACAAGCCCTGGCTTGAGCAGGGCCGGGAGGAGGGATTCGAGCAAGGCCGTGAACGGGGGCTCGAGCAAGGACTGGAGCAAGGACTGGAACGGGGATTGGAGCAGGGTCGGGCGCAAGGACTGGCCAACGAGCGCGCCTTGCTCGCACGGTTGGCTTCGTCACGTTTCGGCGACGTGGCCGGCGAGGGGGTGGCGACCGCGCTGGCGGACGTTTCGGATTCCAAACGCCTAGGCGACGTGGGGGAGTGGATCGTGACCTGCGCGACGAGTGAGGAACTCCGGCGACGCTTGGCGGGACTGAACGGATCGTAATAGGGGCACGGGCGGGCTGGTCGGCCGTCCCCCTCCGAGAGCTATCTGGGCCCGACCGACCATTGACCCTGCTCGCATCGATACCTCACGGAGCCGACGCGAAGGGCACTCCCGTCGAGCGTCACGGGAGCGTCGGCGGCGACCGGCACGGATAGCTGGGACGGGCAGTGCGCCTGCCCATCCCAAACCACGTCCACCCGCAGAAGTCCGCCGACATGGCACAGCGCCGTGCGGTCGCGGCGCCCGGACCGCCGAGGGGGCCCACGAGGACGTTGGGGACGGAGCAGGGGCCGGGACGCGGTGGTATGGCGGGCGAAGCCATCGTCCCGTGCGACGTGTCGTCGCTGGCCGATGCGGGCGGGTCCAGCCGTACCGGCACCGAGTCGCCTTCGGGGCTTTGGTCGACCGGCGGCACGTGGCAAGCGGCGCGTCTGGCCCCGTCGCCAACGTAGGCAATTGCCCATGCGGCTGTAGGAGCCTTGCCGCAGACACGAAGCGGGCCAATGGCTATCGTGGGGCCATGTCCGACCCGCTCTACAGGAAGCTCTACTCCTCCCCGCGCATGGTCGCCGACCTGCTGCGTGCCGTCGCGCCGGAGGTCGCCCGGCGGTTGGACTTCTCCACGCTGGAGGACGTCTCCGCCCAGTACGTCGGCGACCGCAACCAGCAGCGGCGGGGCGACAGGGTGTGGCGGGTGGGGCTGCTTGATCGGCCGGTGGACGTCCTGGCGTTGCTGGAGTTCCAGTCCGACAAGGCGGCGGGGGTGATGCCGCTGCGCATCCTGGAGTACACGGCGCTGCTGCTGACGGACTTGAACCGCAAGGGCGAGCTTGGCGCCCCGGGCGCGTGGCCGATTCCCCTGCCAGTGGTGCTCTACAACGGCGCGCCGGCGTGGACGGTGCCGGTCGAGATGCGCGACCCGTTCGCGCCGGTGGATGCCGCGCTGCTGCCGCACGTGCCGTCGCAGCGGCTGCTTTTGGTTGACGAGTTGCGGGCGAGGGCGGACGATATGCCGCCGGGCAACCTGACCCGCGCCGTGGTGGGTTTCGAGCAGAGCCGGTCGCCGGCGGACCTCCTACGGGTCGTGGAGGCATTGGACGGCTGGTTGGACGAGGAAGAGGTGGAGTTGCGCCGGGTCTTCTCGGATTGGATCGGGGAGATGGAGGCGTGGATGCTCCCGCCGGGCACGGCGCCGGGGCGGGCCATCGGGACGTTGGAGGATGCGAGCATGAGCTTGGTGGAGCGGATCGGGGAGTGGCACAAGCCCTGGCTTGAGCAAGGCCGGAAGGAAGGCCGGGAGCAGGGCCGGGAGGAAGGCCTGGCGTCCGAGCGCGCCTTGCTCGCACGGTTGGCTTCGTCGCGCTTCGGCGGCGTGGCCGGGGAGCAGGTGGTGACCGCGCTGGTGGACGTTTCGGATCCGGAACGCCTCGGGGACGTGGGGGAGTGGATCGTTACCTGCGCGACGAGTGAGGAACTCCGGCGGTGCTTGGCGGGACTGAACGGCTCCTAAAGAGGCGCGGGCTGGTCGGCCGTCCCCCTCCGAGAGCTATCTGGCCCCGACCGACCATTGCCCCTGCTCGCATTGGTACGTCACGGATCCAACGCGAAGGGCGCTTCCGTCGAGCGCCACGGGAGCGTTGGCGGCGACCGGCACGGATAGCTGGGACGGGCAGTGCGCTTCCCCATCCCAAACCACGTCCACCCGCAGAAGCCCGCCGACATGGCACAGCGCGGCTCGGTCGCGGCGCCCGGGACCGCCGAGGGGGCCCACGAGGACGTTGGGGACGGAACAGGGGCCGGAACGTGGCGGCGACACGGGCGTCCGGGGCAACGTGTTGTCGCTGGTCGGCGCGGGCGGGTCCAGCCGTGCCGGTGTTGGGTCGCGCCCTGCGCCTTCGACGGCCGGCGGCACGTCGAGTTCGACGCTCGCGAGCAAGGCCGCGAAAAGCAACGCCGCGAGCATCATCAGTACCGCCGACGCCGCCAGGGGGACGGCCCAGCGCCGGGTTGCGCGGCGAGCGCCGGCGAGCACCCGGGCATCCAGCTCGGTGGGCGGACGCTCCTCCGATCGATAGGATCGTTCGAACCAGTCCTCAGACATACCCGCGCATGCCCTTCCTGAGCTTCTCCATCGCGTAGCGTAGCCGGCTCTTCACGCCTTCCTGGGTGATGCCGGTGACGACGGCGATCTCGCGCACCGTCAAGCCGGCCTCCCTGTGCAGCAGCAGGGCCTCGCGCTGCGCCATCGGCAGCTTGGCGATCAACGCGTTCAGCCGCTCGGCGGCCTCAAGGTACTCGACATCTTGTAGTGGCGAGCCGTTGGCGACGGCTTCGTCTTTGGACGCGGCCTCCGGCGGGAGCTGGCGAAACTGATCCATCAGCACGCGATGCGCGATGGTGAATAGCCATGCGCGGAAGCGGCCGGCCGGGCGATATCTGGTCCGGTGCGCCACGACCCGCGCCCACGTCTCCTGGTGCCCGTCCGCCGCGTTCGTGGCGTCCGTGCCGCGCAGGAAGTAGCGGTACACGGCGTCCTTGTGGCGCCGGTAGAGGGTCTCGAAGGCGGAGTAGTCCCCGGCGGCGAAGCGGCCCATCAGGTAGTCGTCGGATGGTTCGGGCATGGCCGGCGGAGCGATGTCTGGCGGTGGCGGAATCATAGCCGCGTTGGCCGGCGCGTCGAACCGCGTGCGTGGCGTGATCTCTGTAACCCCATTCGCAGGCGCGGCGCGTTGTATGGATGGAGACACGAGGGAGTTTGGGGATGAACGACCACATCGCGCGCCTACTCGGAGGGGGCTTCCAGCGGTACGCCTGGAGCGTGATCGTCGGACTCGCTGTCACGCTGCTGCTCTTCCTGCTCATGCAGAGGCTGATCGAGAGCGACCGGAGCCCCCACTCCGAGCCGCCGAAGGGCCAGTTGCTCAGCTTCGTCCGGTTGCTGGAGGAGCCGCCTGTCGTATTCAGGCCACCACACATCATTCTGCCGGAATTGGAGCCGCCGCCCTGGACGGATCCGCCCACGCTGCCGCCGGGCGAGGTCTGCCAAGGCTCGGGTTGCGGGGTGGGAATCGGCCCGCCGCCGCTGGAGCCGCCCCCGGTGGCGGGCACCCGGGTCGCGACGGACGGCGAATACCTGCCGATCGTGAAGGTCGCGCCGCCTTATCCGCGGCGGGCGGCGTCGCGCAACATCCAGGGCCACGTACTGTTGGAGTTCACCGTGACCGCCATGGGCAACGTGCGCGATCCGGTGGTCGTCGAGGCGAGTCCTCCCGGCGTGTTCGACCGGGCGGCGATCGCCGCCGTGCTGAAGTTCAAGTACAAGCCGAAGGTGCTCAACGGACGGGCGATGGACGTGCGGGGCGTGCGCAACCTGATTCGCTTCACACTTGACGATGGTTAGCGGCGTCGAAGGAGCCGTGATCGCACTGGACCAATTCGACGGGGGAAGGAAGATGCGAAGACTTGCGAGACGCAGTCATGAAGAGGATGGACCGGAGGTAAACCTGACGCCGATGTTGGACATCGTTTTCATCATGCTCATCTTCTTCATCGTGACGGCGACGTTCGTGAAGGAGGTGGGGTTGGACGTCAACCAGCCGGACGACGACAAGCTACGGCCCGTCGACCCCGACAAACGCAGCATCGTCGTGCGCATCACGAACCGTGATCGCATACTCATCGCCCGGCGCGACGTGGACTGGCGTTCCGTTCGCGCCAACATCGAGCGCCTGCATGCCCAGAGTCCGGAGGCCCCCGTCGTGATTCAACCGGATCCCCACTCGCGAACGGCCACGATGGTGCACGTCATGGACGCGGCACAGCGGGCCGGAGTGCCCAACGTCTCGCTCGCTGGGGGAAGCTGAACGGTCGGCCCCCGGCGTCTTGCGCGGTTCCAACCCTTGAGTGGCCGCGCCGGCCACAAGGAAAGGGCATCGCGCGGGCTGTGCTAATGGTCGAGGCCAGGGGACAACGCGTCGATGTACGGGGACCAAGCCGGTTCGCGCACGTCGCCTTCGGCGGAGGGCAACCGGTATCGGACACGACCGTAGACCTGGTGCGGCCAGCAGCACGAACCGTCGGGAGAGAATCGATAGATCACATGACGCAAGGGACGCGTCTGGCCCGGTCGCCAACGTAGGCGATCGCCCCGTCGGCTGTAGGAGCCTTGCCGCAGACGCGGGACGGGCCAATGGCTATCGTGGGGCCATGTCGGACCCGCTCTACAGGAAGCTCTACTCGTCCCCGCGCATGGTCGCGGACCTGCTGCGCGCGGTCGCGCCGGAGGTCGCCGGGCGGCTGGACTTCTCCACGCTGGAGGACGTTTCCGCCCAGTACGTGGGCGACCGCAACCAGCAGCGGCGGGGCGACAAGGTGTGGCGGGTGCGGCTGCTTGATCGGCCGGTGGACGTCCTGGTGTTGCTGGAGTTCCAGTCCGACAAGGCCGCCGGGGTGATGCCGCTGCGCATGCTGGAGTACACGGCGCTGCTTCTGACGGACCTCAACCGCAAGCGCCCCATAGCCGGTCCGCTCCCTCGCTGCCGCTCGGCACCGGCTCCGCCTCCGGCCCAGCCACACCGACCTCCCATGGAACAATCGCCGCCGGTCGCTGCGCTCCCGTCAGCGGATGTTCCATACGAGGGCGAGCTGGGAACCCCGGGCGCGTGGCCGATTCCCCTGCCGGTGGTGGTCTACAACGGTGCGCCGGCGTGGACGCTGCCGGTCGAGATGCGCGACCTGTTCGCGCCGGTGGATGCCGCGCTGCTGCCGCACGTGCCGTCGCAGCGGCTGCTCTTGGTTGACGAGTTGCGGGCGAGGGCGGACGATATGCCGCCGGGCAACCTGACCCGCGCCGTGGTGGGCTTCGAGCAGAGCCGGTCGCCGGCGGACTTGCTCCGGGTCGTGGAGGCGCTGGAGGGCTGGTTGGACCGGGGAGAGGTGGAGTTGCGCCGGGTCTTCTCCGATTGGATCGGGGAGATGGAGGCGCGGATGCTCCCGCCGGGCACGGCGCCGGGGCGGGCCATCCGGACCTTGGAGGATGCGAGCATGAGCTTGGTGGAGCGGATCGGGGAGTGGCACAAGCCCTGGCTTGAGCAAGGCCGGCAGGAAGGCCGCAAGGAAGGCCGGGAGCAGGGCCGGGAGGAAGGCCTGGCCAACGAGCGCGCCTTGCTCGCACGGTTGGCTTCGTCGCGCTTCGGCGGCGTGGCCGGCGACCAGGTGGTGACCGCGCTGGCGGATGTTTCGGATCCGGAACGCCTGGGGACGTGGGCGAGTGGATCGTGACCTGCGCGACGAGTGAGGAACTCCGGCGGCGCTTGGCGGGCTTGAACGGATCGTAGCGGCCCGGTCCCGGGCGCGGGCGAGCCGGTCGGCCGTCTCCCTCCAAGAGCTATTGTCCCCACCGACCATCGCCCTTGCTCGCATCTGCTCGTTGGTGCGCCCCGGATGATTCACAGTAGTATGCGGCGCACCCAACGAGGAGCGCATCCATGGCGGAAGCACATGACACCCTAGAACGGCCTTTCGAAGTGTTGCCGGGGGCGGATGGCGCCGTTGCCGGGCCGGTCCGCGCCCCGCGCAACATCGAGCAGTCCCTGCCCAACTCGATTCACAACGACGCCGTGGCACAGAAGCTCGGCCTGCGCGGCGGCACGGTGGCCGGGTCGCTGCACATGGAGCAGTTCCCGCCCCTCCTTGTCGCGGTGTTCGGGCGGGAGTGGTGGGCCGAAGGGGGCCTCTCGCTCTACTTCAAGTATGCGACGACCGACTTGGAAGCCGTGCAGTGCTTCGCCGCGCGGCCCGAAGCCGGCGACAACGGGGAACAGGTGCCGGTGTGGATGGACACGGGGGACGGGCGGCGTGTCGCGGAGGGCACGGCCTGGGTCGGGCGCACCCACGCCCCCACGCCGTTGGCGGAGCGGGCCGCGAACGTGCCGGTGCCGCGGGATCTGCGTATCTTCCGGGACTTCCATGGGGAGCACGAGATGCAGGGCATCCCGGTGCGCGTCGAGGAGGAGGTGCTTGCGCGCCGACTCGACGTGATCGTGGAGCCCATCGACGAGTATGTGGACTCCGGCCGCTACGGCGAGCGCGTGCTGCCGCCGAGCATGTTGGTGCGGGCGCTCACCGCCTACCACAACACGATGCTGGAAGGCTGGCCCGACCTCGGTGTCGGCCTGTACGGGGCCATCGAGATCGAACACCTCGCCGGGCCCTGTTTCGTCGAACACGACTACGAGGTGCGGGGCCGCGTGCTCTCGGTCGGGGAGACGCCTAGGACGGAGTACCTCTGGTACGAAAGCGTGCTCTCGGAGCCGTCCGGCGGCGTGGATCGGGCGCGCATGCTGATGATGCTGCGCTTCATGAAGGAATCGAGCCCGGCCTGGCAATAGGTCTCAGACAGGAGTAGCCCATGCCCTACGTCACCTACGAGAAACGCGGCCGGATCGCGATCATCACGCTGAATCGGCCCGAACGCATGAACGCGCTTGGACGCGAACTGTCGGCGGACCTGCGCGAGGCAGAGGCGGAGTTTGCCCGCGACGACGATGTCTGGGTGGGCATCTACATCGGGGCCGGGGATCGTGCGTTCTGTGCCGGCCTAGACCTGAAGGAAGCCGCCGAGCAGGGGAGCGGAGGCGCGACCGGCGGAGGCTCCGGCACGAGCCCCATCTCCCGGTTCGAGCGCATCGCCCCCGACCACGGCAAGGTCACCATCGCGGCGATCAACGGCGCGGCCTACGGCGGGGGCCTCGAGATGGCGCTGACGTGCGACATGCGCATCTGTTCGGACAACGCCCGCATGGCGCTCGCGGAGGTGAAGGTGGGGCTGTGCCCGCCCGGCGGATCGTTCAACCTGCCGCGGCTCGTGGGGCTGTCGAATGCGATGTGGCTGCTGCTCTCGGGCGAGCCCGTCGATGCGGACGAGGCGCTGCGCATGGGGCTCGTCACCCGGGTCGTACCGTCCGCGGAGCTGCTCGGCACCGCCGTCGCGATGGGCGAGACGATCGCCGGCAACGCGCCGCTCGCCGTCCGCGCGACGCGCAAGCTCGCGCACCTCGGCATCGAGATGCCCCGAGACTATGCGCGGCGCATGGGAGCGATGCTGATCGAATCGGTGTGGTCTTCGGAGGATGCGGTGGAGGGTGCGCGTGCGTTCGCGGAGCGCCGGCCGCCGGACTGGCAGATGCGCTGAGTGTGGGCGGAACCGCGGCCCGGAGCTTGGACGGAACCGGTCTTCATCGAGGGCTGTTCGAAGTCGCACCCCCTCCCTGCGCGGCGTCGAGCCCACGAGGCTGGAGGTCACCAAGATTCCCACCGGCGCGGTGCACAAGGTCGCCTTCTAGTCCGGTGCCAAGTGCGCTCGGATGATTGACAGGATCGAGTCGCGGTCGCGATCCAGCCCGAGAAGCGGTCGCACGGGAATGTCCCCCAACGGCAGCGGCAGCACGGCTCTCGCGTAGTCCGCCGCCTCGACGTTAACGCTCGGGGAGCGCGTTCCCGTTCGGACGAACGGGGGGACTGACTCGCCGCGTGGGGTGGCGATCATCTGCCACGACCCCGTATATTGGGGCACGGTCTGCGGAATACGCGATGCCTTCTGGACGGAGAAAGCGATGCTAGAGCGGGTGAGACTCGAGAACTTCAAGGCGTGGCAGGAAGCGGACCTAGAACTCGGCGCGGTGACGGGGTTGTTCGGGGCGAACAGCGCCGGGAAAACCAGCCTCCTGCAGTTCCTCCTGCTGCTCAAACAGACCCGTAACGCAACCGACCGGGGGTTGGTGCTTGACTTCGGGGGGCCGGAGGCGCTCGTCGATCTTGGTACGTTCGATGATGTCCTCCATCGGCATGATCGCAGGCGCCGGCTTCGCTGGACGCTACATTGGACGGTCTCGGATGATCTGAGGATCGCCGATCCCGAGCGGCCCCGCTCGGAGCTATTCCGGGGCAATCGCTTGGCCAACCGGGGGGTGGTCGGCTTAAGGAATAGCAGCCCTTGGCCGTACGAGTTGAGCTACTGTCTCGAAGACGTTGAGTTGAGACTGCGGACGAGGCCTGGGTTCGACACGGAGTTCGAGTTGCAGAGCAGGGGCGGCGATTTCGAGTTCCTGCGCAACGTCGGCCGGCCGTGGCCGCTTCCACGACCGGTCAAAACGCATCTGTTCCCGGGGGAGATCAGGAGCTACTACAGGAATGCGGCATTTCTCGGCGACTTGGAGTTGGCGTACGAGAAGCTGATGGATTCCGTTTACTACCTAGGGCCCCTGCGCGAGTATCCGAAACGCGAGTATCGCTGGGGCGGTTCAAGGCCACAGGACGTGGGACGTCGCGGGGAATACACGCTGGCTGCCATGCTTGCGGCCACGCGGGATAACGTGATGCTTAGTCTCGGCCCCAGAAGGCGCAGAAAGCCATTCCAGGGGATGGTGGCGCACTGGTTGAGAGAGTTGGGGCTCATCCACGACTTTCGCCTCGAAGAGATCGGTGAAGGCAGCAGCTATTGGCGGGCGGAGGTTCTGGCTTCCCGTTCCTCTGTGTGGACCGGGCTCACGGACGTTGGTTTCGGTGTGTCTCAGGTCCTGCCGGCGCTTGTGCTGCTCTACTACGTCCCTCCGGGTTCCACGGTGCTGATGGAGCAGCCCGAGATACACCTTCATCCGGCCGTTCAGACCGGGTTGGCCGATCTCATGTTGAACGTCGCCGGGACGCGCGGACTGCAGATCGTCGTCGAGAGCCACAGTGAACACTTGATGCGAAGGCTTCAGCGGCGCGTCGCCGAAGGCGGCGCGTCGGCGACCGACGTGAAGCTGTACTTCGTGTCAAGCGAGGACGGTGTGGCGAACCTGTCCGACCTGGCTCTTAACGAGTTCGGCGAGATAGGGAACTGGCCGAAGCACTTTTTCGGCGACGAGATGGGCGAGATTGCCGCGATCGCCGAGTCGGGCATTACACGAAGAATGGAGTCGCAGGCGTGACGGTGTATGTCGTGGACACGAATGTCGCAATAGCGGCGAATGGGGAGGCCGACAAGGAGGGCAAGTGCCCCGATCCCGAGTGCCGAAGGGAGTGTACGGCAAAGCTCAGGGAGGTGGTTGAGGCAGGAACGGTCGCGATAGACAACAAGTTTGCGATCCTCGCCGAGTATCGGAAGTATCTCTCGGAAAGATCGGGACGCCCCGGGGAGCCGAAACCCGGCGATGTCTTCTTCAAGAGCGTCCTCGGATCCAGTTGTCGGGTACGCCGCATTCCGGTTTGCCCTTCGGAGGACGACACTTGGGGGCTTGAGGCACTTCGGCACAGCAGCTTTGATCGATCCGACAGGAAGTTCCTCGCGGTGGCCGTTGCAGCGGGAGGGATCGTCGTCAATGCGACGGACAGTGACTGGCGGGAGCATCGTGCGTTGATGGACGAATTGGGAGTGGAGGTTCAGGAAATCTGCCCTCATCTTCCCTGGATCGACGAGGCTGGACCGAGTAGTACCTAGGGCATTCTGGGTCGGCATGACGATGGGCCTCAAGTATCCCAAGACTCGGCACTGGCGCTACTCCCCGGCGATCGGACGCGGTGAACGCGTCCATTCGGAGCCCGGCCGGTTCGTTGGCGAGGCGGTCGTGGTGACGGAGAAGTTGGACGGTAGCAACACGCTCCTGCACGAAGGCAAGGTCTACTCGCGAAGCGCCTCCACGCCATCGGAGGCGAAGTGGATGGCGATGGTGAAGAAACACCATGCGTGGAAGGTCCGCGGACCTGACGTCTACCTCTATGGGGAGGACATCTACGGCGTGCACAGCATCGAGTACGCTGCAGTGCGCGAAGACCGGACCTTCTACGGTTTTGCACTCAGAGATGCCGATGGCGCATTCGCCTCGTTCGCGGAACTCGAGACCTATGCGGCATCGAAGGGCATTCCAGTCGTCCCCGTGCTGTTCCGCGGACGTTTCGCTTCGGTTGGGGAGATCCGGGCGTTTCTGGAGTGTGCGCATCGAGAGTCCTCGGCGCTCGGCGGAGCCCGTGAGGGCGTAGTCCTGCGGCTGGCCAGAGGCTTCCCCGCTGCGGAGTTCGCCGCCAATGTCTGCAAGAGCGTCCGAAAAGATCACGTGCAGAGCGATGAACACTGGACCCGGCAATGGCGCCCGTGCCGGCTCGCGGCCTCTCCGTCGTGAAGCCTTTGCGGCGTTCATCGTCGCGGGTTGTGCCTGAAACCCCCGAAGGATAGGAAGCGCTTCTCGTACACCCATGCGACCTCTCTCCCGTCCCACACGAAGCACGCGTGCCGCGTCCGCCGCACCCTGGAGAGCACCCTTGGGCGGTAGACTGCGGCACACTCGCCGTCGGGATGTCGAACGCTGTCGTAGGCGATCCCGTTCGATCCGTCCCGCCTCAGTACCCTGGCGAGACGCTGGGTGGCGGCGTGGTCGTTTTCGGCATGGACCTCCGGGTAGTCCGAACGCCTTGCCCTGAGATCATGCAGATCGCCGGTGAGACCACGTAGAGGTCCGCCACCTGCCCTTACAACATCCGGTCCAGGGCGGACGTCCCACCGAACGGGTGTGCCGTATTCGGGCGTTTCAGACCATTGGCAACCCCGAACCCGGCAGCACTACATCAGGAACAGCCGGTACGCCGGGTTGTCCGTCTCTTCCCGGTATTCGTAGCCCACGTCGTCGAGGAAGGCGAGGAACTCGGGACGCTCGGCCTCGGGAACCTGCAAGCCCATGAGCACGTGGCCGTAGGCGGAGCCGTGGTTGCGGTAATGGAACATGCTGATGTTCCACGGCTTGCGTCCCATTCCGGTCAGGAAGCCCATCAGCGCGCCGGGCCGCTCCGGGAAGTCGAAGCGGAAGAGCACTTCGTCGAGTTCGCGGGCGGCGCGCCCGCCCACCATGTGCCGCAGGTGTTGCTTGGCCATCTCGTTGTCCGAGAGGTCCAGCACGGGGTAGCCGTTGCCTTCAAGGACGCCGGCCAGATCCTCGCCGCTGCTGTCGCCGACCGCCACGCCCACGAAGATGTGCGCCTCGTCGTCATCCGCGTAGCGGTAGTTGAACTCCGTAATGGAGCGGCGCCCGAGGATCTCGCAGAAACGCAGCAGGCTTCCCGGGCGCTCCGGAATCGTCACCGCCAGCAGGCGTTCCCGGTGCTCGCCGAGCTCGGCCCGTTCGGCTATGTGGCGCAGGCGGTCGAAGTTCACGTTGGCGCCGCTCACGATGGCGGCGACCGCGAGCCCGCGCACGTCCTCGCGTTCCACGTAGCGCTTGACGCCGGCGACCCCGAGGGCGCCGGAGGGCTCCGCGATGGAGCGGGTGTCCTCGAAGATGTCCTTAACGGCCGCGCAAATCTCGTCGTCGGTGACGAGCACGACCTCGTCGACACATTCGCGGGCGATGCGGAACGGCTCCGCGCCGATCTGCTTCACGGCCACCCCGTCGGCGAACGTTCCGACATGGGGCAGGACCACCCGCTCCCCGGCGGCGAGGGCGGCGTGCAGGGTGGGGGTTTCCTCGGGCTCCACGCCGATGACGCGGGTGTCCGGCCAGAGCGTCTTGATGTAGGAGGAGATTCCGGCGATGAGCCCGCCGCCGCCGACTTCGACGAAGACCGCATCGAGGGGGTCGCCGTGCTGGCGCACGATCTCCATGGCGACCGTCCCCTGGCCGGCGATCACTTCGGGATCGTCGAAGGGCGGGACCAACGTCATCCCATGCTCCTCGGCGAGGACTTCCGCGTGCTCGCGCGCGGCGTCGTAGGAGTCGCCGGCGAGCACGACGTCCGCCCCCAACGCCTCGACGGCTTCGACCTTGATGCGCGGCGCGGTCTCCGGCATGACGATGAGGGCCCGGACGCCGAGTTCCCGCGCCGCCAAGGCTACGCCCTGCGCATGGTTGCCGGCGGACGCGGCGGTCACGCCATCCCGCCGGGCCGCTTCACCAAGCGATGCGAGCTTGTTGTACGCCCCACGCACCTTGAACGTGAAGATCGGTTGCAGGTCCTCGCGCTTCAGCCACACCTCGCTACCGAGCCTGGCCGAGAGCCTCGGTGCGCGTTCGAGGGGCGTCTCCCTGGCGACGTCGTAGACGCGGGCCTTGAGGATCTTCGTGACATATTCGTGTCGCATAGTCGCGTGGCATCGGGGCGGCCCGGGGCGGAGCGGCGCGCAATGATAGCGGACACGCCCGCCCGCAGGCGCCTGGGTGGACTGCGCCGGCCATCGTCGGGGGCCGTCGCGCGGACGGCCCCTTAAGATGCGTGGTTACTGCTTCAACTCCAGAGTTCGTACAGGAGCGCTACCACCGTCACCACGTAGAGGATCCAAGTGAGGAGGTTCCCCGCGGCGCGGGTGAGCGGCGGCCCTTCGGTAACCCGCAGCATCCCGTCCGCCTGTAGGAGCCGTCCGAGGAAGAGCACGCCCCCCACGGTGTGCAGCAGCCAGACCGGCGACTGCACGAGGGCGAGCAGGACCATTCCGACCAAGAGCCCCGGCACGTACTCGATGTTGTTGCCGTGGGCACGCATCGCCCGCTCCAGTTCGGCGTTGTCCCCGGTGCCGGCGATCACGCCGGTCTTGATGCGCATCCGGGAGACGTTGATCCCGAGCAGCACCATCAGGGCCAGGTTGAATGCTCCCCAGAGCACCAACGGATAGAGTGCGCCTTCGTTCAGCATGTCTTGTCCTCCTCGATTTCCCGGTGTGGGTGTTCCTCTCGCTCGCCTACAGGGGCGGTCGCCGCCCGGCCCACGGCCGCGCGCGTTCGAAGGTGGCCGCGGCGCGCAGGACTTCCGCGTCGGCGCCGCGCCGACCCACGATCTGCAGCCCGACCGGTAGCCCGTCGGGCGTGAATCCGCACGGCACGCTCGCCGCCGGTAGGCCGCTCATGTTGAACGGATAGCTGAACTCGGCCCAGCGAATCCAGTCCCACGGGTGGTCCGGCCAGTGGGCGGGCTGGATGCGCTCGGGCGGGAAGGCCGCGACGGAGACGGACGGCGTGAGGAGCAGGTCCCACTCCGCCATGAAGCGGTGCATCCGCTCGATGTAGGCGAGTTTGCGCGCGCGCATGGCGATGTAGTCGTCGGCGGTGTAGCCCATGCCGGCGCGGATGCAGGCGACGAGGCCGGGGTCCATGCGATCCTCCCACTCGTCCAGCAAGGACGCCAAGGGCGCCTCGTGAACGGACCAGAAGAACCTGCCGATCTCGGGCCCCTCCACGCCCCACTCCGGTACGACCTCTTCGACATGGCAGCCGAACGCTTCGAATGCCGTGGCCGCATCCCGGACCGGTTCCGCGACCTCCGGATCGACGCGGGCGTGTCCCAGGTCCGGGCTGAACGCAATGCGCAGGTCGCGCACGTCCCTGTCGAGGCGGGCCAGAAAGTCGATGCGCGGGCCGGTCAGCGACGTGTGATCGAATGGATGCGCGCCGGCGGTGGCGTTCAGGAACAGCGCGGCGTCGGCGACGGTGCGCGTGATCGGTCCGATGTGGGAGACGTTGTCGTTGTTGCGGACCGGGACGTGGGGGATCGTCCCCCAGGTGGGCTTGATGCCGAACACCCCACAGAAGTGCGAGGGCATGCGGATCGAGCCGGCGCCGTCGGAACCCTGATGCAAGGGGCCGAAGCCGGCGGCGGCCGACGCCGCGGCGCCCGTGGAGGAGCCGCCTGCGTTCAGGCCGTGTCTCCAGGGGTTGTGGGTGATGCCCGTCAGCGGGCTGCGGCTGATGCCCGTCCAGCCGAACTCCGGCGTCGTGGTCTTGCCGAGGATGACGGCGCCGGCGGCCTTCAGGCGGGCGGCGACCGGCGCGTCTTCGGCGGCGATTTGTCCGGCTTGGGTGCGGGAACCGGCGGCTAGCGGATGCCCCGCGAGTTGGTGCAGGTCCTTGATCGTGACCGGCACGCCCTGCAGGGGGCCGAGCGTATCGCCGCGCATCACGGCGCGCTCGGCGGCGCGGGCCGTGTCGAGGGCGAGGTCCGTCGTGCGGTGCGCGAAGGCGTTGATGCGGCCGTCGTGGCGTTCGATCCGGTCGAGCACGGCCTGCGTCACCTCGACCGGGGAGACGTCCCGGTCCCGGATGCGCGCGGCGAGTTCCGTCGCCGGCGTGAAGCAGAGGTCCGCGGTCATCGGGGTCAACTCGACGGGATCGCCGAAGCGCCGGTACGCATCCTCAATCCTTGAGATCGGCGATCTCGCGGTCGAGTTGTTCCTTGGGGTCCGTGACGATGGCCTCCAAGGCACGGACGCGCTCCTCAAGGCTGCCTTGGCCCTCGAGCACGGCCACGCGGGCCTCGAGGTCGTCCACGCGGCCGCCTCCCGATGCGTGCCTGGACTTGGTGTACTCGCGATACCCCGCGAGCAAACATCCGCTCACCACGGCGATGGTGACGAAGGTCCATAGATCCATGGGCGCTCTCCCCGATTCGATTGTTCGATCATAGAGCAACCCGCCTGCGTTGGGGTGGAGGCAGCCCGACAAAATACGGGCGGCTGCTACGCCGGTATGGCGGCGGCGCACGCCTATACTTCCCGCATGCACATGGCATCGGATCCCGTCGCGGGACATCTCGAGACGTTCGAACGGCTACGCCGCGACAAGCGCTGGTCGACGGACCTCGGTACCGTCCGCTTCGCCGCCTTGGCACTGGGCAGCGCCGGGCCCGACGTGGACGCCGCGCGCTTGCAGGATGCGGCCCAACTGCTGCGGCAAGGCGCGGGATGGACCAGCCCGCTGCGCTCCGAGGTGCGGCACGTGGTGGCCGCGATGCTCCTGCGGGAAGGATTGGATCCGGAGACCATCGGTGATCGCATCGTGGCCCTCCGCGATGGCTTTCGGGAGCATCGCATCCCCAGGCGCCAGCCCGGCGCGACGTTCGCGTCGTTGGTGCTCGTGCTGCGATCCGCCGAGTGGCCGATCCCGAAGCACCGGCTCGGTCGGCTCGGCACCCTTTATCGCCGTTGGCGCTCGGACCACTTCTGGCTAACGGACGCGAACGACCTCCCCGCGGCGGCGCTGCATGCCTGTGGCGACCGGGAGGTGGAGATGCTGGTCGCCGACATCGAGCGCGCCTATGCGCGGCTGGCGGAGACCGGCTTCCGGCGCGGCAACGGTTTGCAGTTGGCGTCTCAGCTATTGGCCACGGACGCGCGCGGCGTGGAGACCGCGGTCGAGCGCTTTCGTCGGATGGCGGAGCGGCTGCGCTCGCGGATGCGCGTGGGCCCCGGGCGCTAGGACGAGCTGGCGATGCTCGCACTCGCGCGGGGCGACGCCCCGGCCATCGTCGAGCGCGTGCTCGACTACCGGGACCGCCTGCGCGCCGCGAAACCTCGTCCCTCGCGGGACGTCGCGTTCACGCTCGCCGCCGGAATCGTCTTCTCGAGCGATACGGAGGATGCGACGGATCGCGTCCCCGGTGATCTCGCAGCGCTGCACTCCATTCAGGCCGTTCTGAACGCCCGGCGGGCGGCCGTGGGCGCCGCGGTCGGGGCGGGTGTCGCCGCCCAATCGTGACGGTTGCTTCCGGTCTGCCCTTCCCAAAACCGGCGTTTTGGGACAAGGTGCGCGATGCCGCCACCCGATCGGGAACCAGCATGAACAAGGTCCAGGGCCTGCACCACCTCGCCGTCTGCACGGCCGACATGAAATCGCAGATCGAGTTCTTCACCGACAAGCTCGGCATGGAACTCGTCGCGCTCTACTGGATGCACGGCGTCGCGAACACCTGGCACGGCTTCCTGCGCCTCAACGACGAGAGTTCCATCGCCTTCGTATGCAACCCCGATATCGACGGCATCCCCGTCCGCCTCGGGGAGACCCACGCCGGCAACCCGGGCGCCAACTGCGCGAAGGGCGCGATGCAACACGTGGCGCTCAGGGTGTCTGACCACGAGGAGCTCTTGGCGATGCGCGACCGCCTGCGCTCGAAGGGCGTGCCGGTGATGGGCCCGATGGACCACGGCTTCTGCGCGTCGATCTACTTCGCGGGACCGGAGAACCTGTCCCTCGAGCTGTCCTACTCGAAAGAGCCCATCGATCAAGAGGCGTGGATCGATCCGGAGGTGACGGAAATGGCGGGCATCTCCGCGGAGGAACTGGCGCGGTACAAGCGGCCCGCCGACTACGCGGACGAGGGCGGTGCCGTTGCGCAGCCGCCCCTCGACGGGCCGGGCCCACACATGACGAACTACCCGCCCGGCGTCTACGAGATGGCGCTTGGGGTGCCGGACGAGGCGGTCTGGAACAGTGTGGACAACCAGCCGCCGGTCAAGGTGGACGCTGCGGCTGGGTAGTCTGCACTGTCCAAGGGGACCTACGTGCCCGCCAACTTCGGCACCGGCATCATCTGCTCCCGATAGGGGAACACGTCACCCACGCCGAGCATCTCCTTGAGGCGCGCCGGCTCCGCGCAGTCCTCCCACAGCCCGTCGGGGATGGTCATTTGCAGGTTCTCCTGGGGGCTGATCGAGAAGTGGCGGTAGAAGCCGATGGCGTTCAGGCGCAGTCCCGGCGTCTGCTTGGGGAAGCTGCCGTGCCAGGTCGCGCCGTGCCAGAGGACCACCGAGCCGCGGGGACCCTCCGCCGGCACGGCACGGTCGGTCGCATCGGGCCCCGGATACCCGCCGGCCAGATGGGAGCGCGGCACGTATGCCAGGCAGCCATCCTCCTTCGAGTACGCGGTGAGCATCCAGGTGGCGTTGACGTGCAGGGCGTTCCCGCCCCACGGCATCGGACAGCCGCGCTGGTCGGGGTGCAGGGCGATCGACCCAGGCCGGTCGAATCCCGTCTGGCCCTCGGTCGGCGGCGTGCTCTGCCACTTCAGGTAGGAGGTCGAGTTGTCCAGCCGCCGCATGCGGAAGGGGAACTCGAAGGGGAAGCCCCCCTGGATCAGGTGGCTCACCAACGCATCGACCGCGGGGTTCGTCAGCAGGTCGCGAAAGCAGCGGTCGCGCTGGAGTAGCTGCTGCATCAGCATCACGGAGGGCTTGGGCTCTGGCGGCAGCCCCACGCTCGCCATGACGCGGTCCGTGCCGTCGGGCCACTCCAGTTCTCCCTCCGGGCCGTTCTTTAGGCTGATGGGGCAGCCGGTCATCCGAGTGAACTCCGAGAGCAGCACTTCGGTGCAGCGGTCGAGGAGCGCGTCGGTCACCCCGGTGACCTCGGGCGGGAGGATCGTGAGCCCGTTCGACTCGAGATCGAAGACGTACGGTTCCAACGCGAATTGGGCGATTTCGTCTCGGATCTGCTCGGCGATGCTGGCCATGCTTCGCTCCGGGAGGCTGGCGACCGAGGCATCTTCAGTTCACGAGGCAAGGTCGTCAAGCGCCATGAACCTCACAGTGTTCGAGTCAAAGGCGGTGCGGCCCGTTGACGTGGGCGCGGCTTCGCACCGCGTCGGTCTGGATCTGTGCCTGTCAAGAATGCCCTGTCATATGTCGCAGTTGACGACTAAATAGCCTTGTATTTTGTCGTTCCATTAGAGATTATCCAAATAATATATGGACGCCGGCCCTGATGGCCGGCAGGTCTCGGCGCCATGGCGGACATGCTGGAACGCAACGAACTTAGGCACCTCGAGGAATGGGCGGACCGCCCCGCCCGAAAGCCCCTTGTGGTGCGCGGTGCCAGGCAAGTGGGCAAGTCGACCCTGGTGCGCGAGTTCGCGCGTGCGTCGGGCCTGCAACTTGTCGAGATCAACGTCGAACGCGACCCGGAACTCGGGGAAGCCTTCACGGGCAACGCCCCGGCACGCATCGTCTCCACGTTGAGCCTCATGACGGGCCAGCCCATCGCCGCGGGCCAGAGCGTTCTGTTCCTGGACGAGATTCAAGCCGTGCCCAAAGCGCTGGCGGCGCTTCCCTACTTCCATGAGGAGATGCCGCAGCTTCATGTTGTGGCCGCGGGTTCCCTGCTGGAACTGGCGCTTGGCGAGCGAGGATTCTCGATGCCCGTCGGGCGCATCGAGTTCCTGCACCTCGGGCCAATGGACTTCGAGGACTTTCTGGTCGCCGTCGAACGGCCCCAGCTCGCCGAGCACCTACGGACCTTCTCGCTCGACGAGGACATTCCGGACGCCCTGCACCGCCAGTACCTCGACGTCCTGCGGCAGTACTGGGTCGTCGGCGGGCTGCCCGAGGCCGTCTCCGCCTATGTGTCCGCCTCGGAGTCCCGACCGGGGGACTTCGCCGCGGTGGCACGCGTTCAACGGAACGTACTGGCGGCGTATAGAGACGACTTCAGCAAGTACAGCCACGGGCGCCTGAGGGACCGGGTACGGTTGGTGTTCGACCGATTGCCGGCGATGGTCGGTCGGAAGTTCAAGTACGTCGGCGTCAGCCGGGACCACCGGGCGGCCGAACTCGCCGATGCGCTGGCGCATCTCTGCATGGCGCGGGTGGCGTGGAAGGTGCGACGAACCGCCGCGAACGGTCTCCCGCTGGATGCCGAGGTCAACGAGCGCTACTTCAAGTGCCTGACCATGGACGTGGGGATGTTGTGCGCCGCGATGGGTCTCAGCGTCGTCGACCTAGACAATGAGCCCCTTGAACTGGTGAACGACGGTGCCGTTGCCGAACAGTTCGTGGGCCAACAACTGCTGACGGGCGGACGGCCCTATGAAACGCCGACGCTCCACTACTGGGCCCGCGAAGCGAGGAACGCGTCGGCCGAGGTCGACTACGTGCTGGGCGTGGGACGCCGCGTCGTGCCCGTTGAGGTGAAGGCCGGAACGACGGGGTCGCTACGTTCGCTGCAGCGGTTCGTTGCCGAAAAGTCGAGCGACTTTGCCATTCGGTTCAACGCGGATACGCCGAGTCTCCTCCGGGACACCCGGCGACTGGCGGACGGTTCGGTGATCGACTATCGCCTAATGTCGCTGCCCCTCTACCTCGCGGGGCAGGCGCGGCGACTCGCCGCGGAGTGCATCGCATCCGAGGGGCCCGGCCCGGTGGACCCGGGCGCCGAGACCGTAGCGGCTGAATGTCCGAAGACGGGGCCGTCGACGGGCCGAAGTGTGTGATCCGCCTCCACCCGCCCTGCGGCTTGGCGCACGCGTTGTCGTCAAGCGCCGGAATCGGCGGTGCTTTTGGATGTCTCATACGGGGCGATGGCTTGGTGAATCGTGTCACTTCGGATCATGAGGTCGGTCGCGGCTGCCGCGATCCGTTGTTCGATGTTGGCGTGACGGATGTCCCAGACTTCGACCATCGGATGGGTCTCGTTGGCGCGCCGGACCAGCCGTGCATCTGCCGTGACAAGCGGTGCCGACTGCGCTTCCGCGCAGGCGAGATAGAGGCAGTCATAGACCGGATGGTCGATCCGTACGGCCAAGCCTGCTGCCTGCGCGACAAGGTCTGCCGAAGGCTGGAGGACAACGGCGTCCGGGATGTTCGCGAGTTCCTCGATGTAGGGACGGGCCGATGGGATCTCCTTGCGGCGGGCCTTTTTCCAGATCACGTTGGCGACCTCGGTGAGGACGAAGTCTGGCGCAAGGAGCGCAAAATGCGGACCGAGGAGCTGCCGCGCTTCGTGCGAGTGCGGTTCGGCGAAGAGCCACTTGACCGCGACGCTTGCATCGACGACGACTTTCAACGGTCGCGGTCCTCTCGAAGGAGGGTGACGCTATCCGTCTGTGGGAGGCCCTCCGTGAGCGAGTGGAGCCGTGCCGTACGCTCCCGGAAGCCCTCTAGGCGCGTCCGGCGAAGGGCCTGCTCGGCGAGAATGTGGCGAATCTCGCCCTCCAGCGAACGGTGATTGGCCTTTGCCTGGGCCTTCAATGACGCGATGACCTCTTCGTCGACGTTGCGGACGGTTATGTTTGCCATGGCGGTACCCTCGGATGACAGCGGTATGTTGGCATAATGCTGTCGTGCGTGGGAGGGCCGGATGGCGGCGGCCAATCCTTTGGGGGAAGCGACGCCTTGGGTGCCTGAGGCGCAGTTACAACGCCAGTCGCTGCGGGGGCCGGTTCAACCCAAGAAACTGAGTCTTTGTCGTTCCGACTGCCCCTCTACCGCGCCGGGCCCGGTGCGGCAACTGGCCACGGACTGCATGGAATTCGGGGGACTGGCCCGGTGGGGCCACGCAGCAAGAGGGCCGGCGGCCGAAGGCGTGCGATAGCCGGGTCCTGCGGGGAACCGGCCTATCCGCCCGCCACGGACTCGGCGAACATATAGCGGTTGCCGTCGGGGTCGAGGAACGTCGCCAGCTTGACCATGCCGGGAATCTCGACGGTTTCGCCCTCGAACGGGACGCCCTTGGCCTCGAGTTCGGCGCGCGCGGCGGCGATGTCCTGGACGCCGATCACCGGTGTCGTGCCGGTGCCCGCCGACTCCGCGCCCTGATTGAGCCCGATGGTGACGCCCTCGGTGGACGTGTTGACCTCCGCCCAGCCGGCCTCGGGGGCCTTGAACCGTTCTGCGAAGCCCAGCTTGTCGCCGAACCATGCCAGGGAGGCATCGAGGTCCTGCACGGGGGTAGAGAGGGTGATGGTGCCGTCGTAGTCGGGCATGGCTGCTCCTGGACTTGAGTTCCCGGGCAACTCAGCCCGAGTTGGCGTGGAAGTATGCTGCGTCGCCGACGCGTTCGGAAGTGCTCTTACTCCGTCCTCTCACTGGGCCAAGGGATTGACGATCCCCCGCCCGACATCGCCCTCGAGCCGCCGCGCGAGGAACTCGAAGGCGAAGTCGATCTCCTCCGCCGGAATCTCCGGGTGCAGTCCGGGATTGGCGTGCAGACGCTTGTCGGTGCTGGCGAGCGCGTCGAAGAGTTCGAGGTAGCCCTCGCGATTGAAGAGCTCGTCCTCGAGCTGCATCAGGAACAGGACCGGAATGTCGATCATGGCGGCATCGCGGGCGACCCGCCCGCCGAAGGCCCGGCCCAGTCCCCACGTCCCGAGGAGGCCCAGCGTCGCGACGTGGACGCCCACGCCGGAGGCGAGCAGCGGGATGCCGAAGATGGAACCCATGGACAGGCCGAAATAGGCAATCCGGCCTTTGCCCACCCCGGTGTCGCGGCGGACGCCCTCGAGGGCGTCGTGCCAGTCCCGCACCATGTCCTCGATCGCGCCCTCGCGCTGCATCTCGACGGCCAGGGCCTCGCGGCCGCCGGGCGGGACGTGACGCAGGCCATGTACGGGCCCGTCGATGGCGAGGACGGCGGCATCGCGCTCCCGGGTCATGCGCTTGGCCAGGTACGGAATGGGCGCTTGGTAGCGATCGCCGGAGGCACCATGGCCGCAAAGTAGGAGCGGCGTGTCCGCGTCCGGAGAAGGCGGCAGCCACACCGCGCCGGTCACCGGGCGGGCGTGTCCGGCGTCGATGCGGAAATCGGTTGGGGCGCCGGCCGACGCGGCACCCAACCACTCCAGAGCGTTGGTCACGAGCTACCCCTCCCACGCACTTCGAGCGATACCGAAATGTATGATACTCCTGACGAGCTGAGGGGGATTCGTCATGGCTGAGCCGGCACCCGTCGCGGCATCGGGCCCACCGCCGAAACCCGTCGAGCCGTGGTTCGCGCCCGTCCTGGAGTTGGGCCTCGATCCCTACGTGGCGGAGCTCGACCGAGACGGATACACGGTCATCCCGCCGGACCGGGTCGCGCCGCCGGAGTTCATCGAGCGGGTGCGGGACGCCGTGTTGCGCGTGGCACGCGAGCGCACCGGCGTCGAACACGCGCTGGACCGCTCCGGCGACGCCGGCCACTACGAGACCTTCCCCATCCGATCCGATCAGTACCTGCTGTATTACCTGCTGTTCGAGGACGAGGTCTTCGAGGAGTGGCTCGAGAACCCCGCGCTTGGGGCGGTGGTTGACTACATGCTGCGCGGCCAGACCCAGCTCTCGAGCATGGTGTCGTTCGTGAAGTGGCGGGATGAGAACGCCGAGCCCGGCGACCCCGCCACCGGGCTGCACAGCGACTCTCCGGGATCGCCGGAGGGGCTGCTGCCCTTCTCGCACAGCTTGGTGTGCAACGTCGCTCTCTGTCTCACGGACTACATGCGGGAGGACGGCTGCATCGCGATGGTTCCCGGCAGCCACCGTCTCGGCCGCGTTCCGAAGCAGGGCGAGGGCGTGGACCGGGCGGTGCCGGTGGAGGGCCCCGCGGGCTCGCTGATCGCCTGGCTCGGCAACACGTGGCACGGGGCGTTCCCGAAGCTGACCGAGGGCCTGCGCCTCAACGTGACGAGCTACCACTGTCACCCGGCGTTGAAAACCCAGGAGCACTATCAGGACGCCGTGCCGCCCGAGATGCTGGCGCGCCGCGGCGAGCGCTTTCGGCATGTCGTCGGTGCCTACGAGCCGATGGGCTGGACGGTGAACGGCCCGGATCAGGAACGGATGATCAAGCGGCTGGCCCGGATGACCGGGCTCGACGAGGACGTCATACGGGCGGCGAGCGCCTAGTGTGGTGTCCCGCAAGTTCCTAGTACTTCAGCGCGTTCCACGGAGTCTGTGGCAAGGCGCGTTTCCCCGCAGGGAATGGTGGGCCCATTGCCAAGGGGCGCAACACAGCCACAGGCTCCGTGGGCGCGCCCTTCGGGAGTCCGCCCTGCGCGCCACTGCCGCGTTGTGGTCCTTGCCAATATGCCCGATATTCCCTTCGGACCACGCCTTGCATTGACGCGCAGGGCGAACTCTGAAGTACCAGGAACTTGCGGGACACCACGCTAGGACCTGGGAGGAGGATGCAAGATGGCAGAAGCGGCCACCGTCACGGAAAGCAACGTCATGCCGAACGCTCTCGACCCCGGGTTCGCGCGCATTCGCGAACTGGGGCTCGAGCAATATGTCGCCGAACTTGACCACTACGGCTACACCATCATCCCGCCGGAGCGCGTCGCGCCGCCGGAGTTCGTGGCGCGGGTGCGGGACGCCGCCCTGCGCGTCGCCCACGAACGCACCGGCGTCGAACACGCCCTGGACCGCGCCGGCGACGTGGGCGAGTACGTGACCTACCCGACCCAGCCGGACCGCTACCTGCTCTACTACATGCTCTTTGAGGACGAAGTGTTCGAGGAGTGGCTCGAGAACCCCGTGCTCGGCGCGATGATCGACTACATCATGCGCGACCAGGCCCAGCTCTCCAGTCTCATCTCGTTCGTCAAATGGCGGGATGCGAACGCCAAGCCCGGCGACTCGGCCACCTTCGTACACAGCGACTCGCCCGGATCGCCGGAAGGGGTGCTACCGGGCACGCACAGCCTCGTCTGCAACGCCGCCCTCTGCCTCACCGACTACACGCGCCCGGACGGCTGCATCGCGATGGTGCCGGGTAGCCACCGGCTTGGCCGTGTTCCCGATCCGGGCGAGGGAGAGGACTTGGCGGTGCCCGTCGAGGGGCCCACGGGTTCACTGATCGTCTGGCTCGGCAACACCTGGCACGGGGCGTTCCCGAAGCTCACCGACGGCCTACGGTTGAACCTGACGAGCTACCACTGCCACCCGGCGCTCAAGACCCAGGAGCGCTACGGGTCCGCCGTGCCGCCCGAGATGCTGGCGCGGCGTAGCGAGCGTTTCCGCCGGCTGCTGGGGGGCGACGACCCGATGGGATGGAGGGAGCACGGCCCGGACGGGGAGCTGTTCATCAAGCTGGCGGCGCGGCAGACGGTGACCGACGAGGAGACCTTGCGCGAACGCTCCGAGCGGTGAGGTTCCGGGGCGTGGCCCGTCTCAAGCCGTCGCCGTCGCCCCCTTGGCTTCCTCCAACCGCCGCTTCACGGTCTCGATGGGGTTGCGGTAGTCCACCGTGCCGAGGCCGTGATTGGTGAGCTTGTAGCCGATCAGCTTCTGTAGTTTCTCGGGCATCTCGACCACCACCTCCGGCGGCACGCCGACGAACTGGTTCTCCCGTTGCTTGAGCCATGCAAGGTTGAAGTTGACGTTGATGGAGCGCCGGTGCTCGTTGGCCGTCGAGTTGCCGCCGCCGCGATGCCAGAGCGCGCCCTCCCAGAGCAGCAGGGCCCCGGCCGGCATCTCCACCGTCATCGTGGGCACCTCGGGATTAACCCGATCGGTCCAGCGATGGCTGCCGGGCACCACTTCGGTGGCCCCGTTCTCGCGGGTGAACGGATCGAGGGCGATCAACGTGTTGACGATCAGCGGCGGATGCGGGCGGGGAATCGGGTAGTGCCCGTCGTCCTGGTGCATGTGCTGGCGGCGGTCGCCGGGGCCCGGGCGCATGGCGGCGACGCCGGAGACCTGGAAGTCCGGCCCGAGCACGCCCTCCACCAACGCCAGAAGCCGGTCGTCGACGAGCACCTCGTCCACGGCCCGGGTCTTGGCGAGCAGATTATGCGTGTGTACCGTCTGCTGGCCATGCTCCTCCGACATGCGGCTGCCGATGGCGTCGAAGACGGGCGCGAGGCCGCGACGCAGCCGCTCGAGGGTCTCTTCGTCGAGCAGGCCGGGGACGACGGCGTAGCCGTCCTCGGTGATTTGGCGTAGGGCGCCGTCGATATCCATGTCCGGCCTCGGAAGGGGTGTGCGTTCGCGGGTCAGGGAGCGAAGTCTACCCGCGTCAGAGGGCCGCGACGCCGGCCTCCGCGATGGCTAGGTCCTCCTCGTCGGTGGCCCCGGCCACGCCGATGGCGCCGAGCAACGTCCGGTCCCGCACCAACGGCAGCGAGCCATCGGCCACCATCATCCGGCCGCCGCGCATGACGCTCGCCGCCTGGAACCAGGCTTCGTCCTTGATGGGCGCGAGTCTCGCGCCGGGGGTGCCGCCCCAGATGGTGCAGGTGTACGCAAGGCCGTAGGCGATGTCGAACCAGACGCCTGGAGCGCGGTCCATGCGGCCGACGGCGGAGACGTCGCCGGCGCGGTCGACCACGACGACGGTGACGAACTTGCCGAATTCCCGCGCCTTGGCGAGGGCGGCGTCGACGACGTTCTGGGCCTGTTCGGCGGTAAGGGACATGTGATGCTCCTGTTCAGATAAGGACGCGTGCGAGCGTAGCGGCCGGCTGCGGCTTCCGCCAGGGGATCCAGCTCGATGGGGGCTCGCAGACGGCTCCGGGCGTCCACGCCCGATCATCGTTATGCTGTGCCCGTCCGGGAGGCACGGGAGGGGTCTCGAATGCATCGCGGTATGGCGCTGGCGTCCATGGTCCTCGTGGTGGGATTCGTCTTCTTCACGGTGGTGGACGTGGAGGCGGCGGGCGCGGTGTACGCGAGCATTCGGGGTTGGATCGACGTCACGTTCGGCGGCTACTACGTCGTGGTCCTCTGCATCACGCTGTTGGCGAGCGTGTACCTGATGCTTGGCCGGCGCGGCCGGATTCGTCTCGGCGACGACGACGCGCGCCCGGAGTTCCGCACGTTCTCGTGGCTCGCGATGTTGTTCTCCGCCGGCCTCGGCATCGGCCTGCTGTTCTTCTCCATCGCGGAACCGATGGGGTATTTCGACTCCGCCGAACCCCAGGGCTATCCGATGAACCCCCACGCGGACCGCGTGGGGGCCGAGGCGATGGACGAGTCGCGGGCGGTGCACGCCCTGCGCGTCACGTACTTCCACTGGGGCCTGCACGCCTGGTCCTTGTACGTGGTCACCGGCCTGTGCCTCGCCTACTTTGGCTTCCGCAAGAAGCTCCCCCTGACCCTGCGTTCGGCGCTCCATCCCCTGATCGGCGAGCGCATCCATGGCCCGATCGGACACGGGGTGGACCTGCTCGCCGTGTTCGGGGCGGTGTTCGGGGTGGCCACGTCGCTGGGGCTCGGCGTGCGGCAGATGGCCGTGGGGCTCGGCGTGTTGTTCGGCGTCGAGCCCACCGTCGTCACGCAGATGGTGTTGGTGGGCGGCATCTCGGCGATCGCCACGCTGTCCGCGGTGTCCGGGGTGGCGCGGGGGGTGCGGGTCATCTCGGAGTGGAACATCTACTTCAGCATCGTGCTGCTCAGCCTGTTCCTGTTCCTCGGCCCGTCCGCGTGGTTGGCGGAGCTGTTGGGACGGAGCGCCGGGTCCTACCTCTGGCATCTGATACCGATGGGCGTCTGGGTCGCCGACACGGCGGGGCACACGGCGTGGCAGAGCGCGTGGACGATCTTCTACTGGGGCTGGTGGATCGCCTGGGCGCCGTTCGTGGGGCTGTTCATTGCGCGCATCTCCCGCGGCCGAACGATCCGGGAGTTCACCTTGGGCACGCTCTTCGTGCCGACGGCCGCCGGCATGGTGTGGATCTGCCTCTTCGGCGGCAACGCCCTGCACCTGGAGCTCACCGCCGCCGAGGGCGTGGGCACCGCGGGCATCCTCGAACTCGTGCGCGCCGGGGATTTGGAGGCGGCCCTCTACGGCACCATCGCCGGGCTGAGCGGCCTCTCGTGGCTGGTGTGGGCGATGTCGGCGCTCGCAACGTTGCTGCTGGCCACCTGGTTCATCACCTCCTCGGACTCCGCGACCTTGGTGATCGCGACGATGCTGAGCATGGGCGACACCCAGCCCTCGCGGGGGCTCCGGGTGTTCTGGGGCGCGGCCATCGGGACGGTCGCGGCGGTGCTCCTGCTGGCCGGGGGCCTACAGGCATTGCAGGCGGCCTCGGTGGCGGCGGCGCTGCCGGTCAGCGTGGTGCTGCTCGCGATTCTCGTGGGGGTCGTGAAGTCGTTGCTCGGGGACGCGCCGGCAGAACCGGATCCTCCCTGAGGGCGAAGGCCGTCACGCCCCACGACCTCGGGTCATGTCTCGATGGGATTGTCGGGGTCGGTGATCCACTCGCTCCACGAGCCGGCGTAGAGGGCGGGCTCCGGCAGTCCGGCATGCACCATCGCGAGCACGTTGTGCGCCGCCGTCACGCCGGAGCCGCAGTAGCACGCCACCGGCCTTTCCGGCATGTCTCGTAGCAGGTTCTTGAAGCGCCGGCGCAGGGTGGCGGGGTCGGCGAAGCGTCCGTCGGGGCCGAGATTGTCCGTGAAGGGCGCGTTGATGGCGCCCGGTATGTGGCCGCCTCGGGGGTCGATGGTCTCGTTGGTGCCGTCGAAGCGGTTCGGGGCGCGTGCATCGAGCAGGGTCAGGGAGCGGTCTGGCAGGCTGTCGCGAACATCCTGCATTGATGCCGTCGCTGGCCCGGCGGCCGTGGAATGGGTGGGCGCAGCGGGCGTCTGGTTCGCGTCCCCGCTTCGCGCCCGCCACGCTTGGTAGCCGCCGTCGAGCACGGCGACGGCCTGATGTCCGGCCCACCGCGCCATCCACCAAAGACGGGCCGCGAACATGCCGCCCGCATCGTCGTAGGCCACGATCTGTGTGCCGTCGGCGACGCCATGCCCGCGCAACAGGCGCCGAAACGCCTCCCGTTCCGGCAGCGGGTGCCGGCCCGTGCGGCCTGGCGATACTGGTCCGGCGAGATCATGGTCGAGGTGCAGATAGGCCGCGCCGGGGATGTGGTCGGCCCCGAACCGAGCGACGCCGGCGTCCGGGTCCGCCAACTCGAACCGGCAGTCGAAAACGCGGACGTTGGCGGGTTCGAGTGCGGCGAGATCCTCGGCCTCGATCAGCGTCGTGAACATGTGCCCCTCAAAGCACCTCGTCGAGGGCGCCCGCCAGCGCATCGACGATCCGTTCGATGTCCGCCTCATCGATGATGAACGGCGGGCCGATCACCATGATGTCCCGTACCTCGCCGGTCCCGCCCCCGTAGATGAAGACGCCGCGCTCCATGCACGCCCCGACCAGGCGCATGGTGACGTTGTCCTCCTTCGGGAACTGCTCCAACGTGTCCCGGTCGGCGACGATCTCGACGCCCTGCAGCAGGCCGCGGCCACGGATTTCGGCTACGTTCGGGTGTTCGCCCAAGGCATCCCGCAGCCCCGCCATGAGCCGCTCGCCCATGGTGGCGGCGCGCTCGACGAGGTGCTCCCGTTCCAGGATCTCCAACACCTTGTCCCCGGCGGCACAGGCGGCGGGGTGAGCCGCGAAGGTGTGGAACATGACGTTGATGTCGGTCTCGGCGATGGGAGCGGCGACGGCGTCCGTTGCGAACACCCCCGTCAGGGGTGCGTAGCCGCCGGCCATCCCCTTGCCGGCGACGAGGAGGTCCGGCGCGTAGGGCCAGTGCTGGTAGCCGAACTTGGTGCCGGTGCGGCCGAAGCCGGTCATCACCTCGTCCGCGATCAGCAGGATGTCGTGGCGGTCGCAGAGTGCGCGGATGCCCGGCCAATAGCCCTCCGGCGGCACGAGGGCGCCGCCGCTCGCGCCGACGATGGGTTCGCCCACGAAGGCGGCGATGGTGTCCGCGCCCTCCGCCTCGATCGTGTCCTCGAACGCTTCGAGGTAGTAGCCGACCGGGTCGTTGCCGGGACAACGCAGCGGATAGGGCGTCGGTGTCGAGGGATAGTCCTGCAGCGCATGGGCGAGGCCCTTCCTGCGGGCGGCGTGGCCCCCCACCGCGGTCGTCGCCAGCGTGGTGCCGTGGTAGGAGATCGAGCGGCCGACGATCTTGCGCTTCTCCGGCCGGCCGGCCGCGGCGAAGTGCTGGATCGCGATCTTCATGGCGGATTCGACGCCTTCGGAGCCACCGCACGCCAGATGCACGCGCGTCAGGTGCGGCGGCAGCCAATCGGCGGCGAGCCGCTCGATCAGGCGTACCCGGGACGGCGTGTGCCAGGGCGGCACGACGTAACCCTCCTCCTCGGTCGCCTTCGCGACGGCTTGGGCGACCTCGGCGCGGCCGTGGCCGATGTTGGTGACGATGGCGCCTCCGGCGGCGTCGAGGAGGCGGCGTCCGTCCTCCATGACGAGGTATGCGCCTTCTCCGCGCGTGACCGAGACCGGCCGGCCGAGGGGGAGGAAGGGGTAGTTGCTCATGGGATGCCTTGTTGGAAGCACGATGCTGCGGTGGGCTGCGTCATTCTAGCCCGCATCGCGACCACGGCACGCGCCAGGCAGTAGCTTCGGCGGCTTCGAACAGGGGCTAGCGGCGTCTCAGGGCGCCCCACCGGCGCAGAGACGGAGGTAGCCCCAGCGCCTCGTACGCCTCCTCCAGCGCCCGTCGATACTCCTCGCTGTCCCGCAGCTCGGCGATCTTCGCGTCGGTCAACTCCTCGCCCCTTGGCATATCGGGCCACGTTAGGCAAAGGGCACACTCGAGATGCACGACCGCCGTCTCGGCAGGCGGCAGACTGGCTTGCCCCGACGGGGGCCGCTCTGCCTCCTTCTGGCCAAGCTCGTCGCGGAATAGGAGACGGGCTGACCTACCAGCCTGAGAGACCATAAGGAACGGCCCCAACCTGAGTTCGTACTGTTGTCCACATGACGGGCAGGTATGTCGCTCGGTGCGCGAGGGGAGGTCCCCTGAGGTCACCGCCACGTATCTACCTAGCTGCGCTGGCGTTGGCCCACCCCTTCCCAGCGACACTGCCATATCAAGCGGAATCGTCTTCTTCGTCGCGCACGAAGATCTGGACGGCGGTCGCCATCGCCTGGAAGTAAGCCAAGCTCATGTTGTCGAGGTCCTCGTCGGTGAGGGCGGCCCGGGTTTCCAGAGCATCACGGACGCCCTGCTCGATCTCGTCCCTGTCCACATTGCACAACATGGCGCCATGCATGGCCTTGATCAGGGTGAAGATCTGTCCCTCGGCCTCCGCTTGGTCGGCTTCCAGCGCGCGGACTCGCTCCTCCAAGCGCTTGATCTTCTTCTTGCTCATGCAAGTCGCCCCATCCTTTCCTTATTGCAGGCTGTGCTCGGCCCAAAGACGCGTGCTAAGGAACGTCTGAACAAGCCGTCCATGGGCTTGTTCAGGTCGCAAGCCAAAAGCGCGGTTTCGGCTTGCTCCACAGATTCAATGGCTTACGCCATCGAATTTGGCGGCACGTCCCTGTGCCGCCCTAGGGAAGGCCTTAATCAGACCTTCCCTAGGGCGACGGATTGCCAGTGCCCTTGCGTGTCCCGGGTCGGGGATACTACCACTGCGTCGAGCCCGCTACGCTTGGATTAGGAGCATTAGGCCGGGGCGTGCGAGGGCTTGCCCCTAGCAGGGACAGGCTCGACCGGGGAACGGCGGCCTGAGTAGGGGCCTGCCCCTCGCAAGAAGACCCAGCGCCCGCTAGGACGATTTCGGTGGCGCCAGCATCTCGCCCCGACATGGGCGGCGCTTGAGGGGCTCGTCCCGAGACGCTTCGTATCCGGCGACCAGCTAGTCGAGGAGAACCGACTGATCGAGGAAGCTGCCGGGGCTATCCAGAAGCGCCGTGAACGTAAGGGAGGGACCGATAGACGTTGCGCGATGGGGGCAGGTATGAGAAACCATCATTCGGAAAACTCAAAGGGACGCCGTTCGGCGGCACCCGCTAGGCGTGGGAGGCGCGACATGCAAGGGATCGAACTGGACCGCGTGACGACTTGGGCGTCCGGGCGGATACCGGGTCTGGAACCGCCGCTCACCTTCTCGCTGATTGCCGGGGGACACTCCAACCTCACCTACAAGTTCGTCGACGCGGGTGGGGAGTCTTACGTCCTGCGTCGGCCGCCCCTGGGCCACGTCCTCGAGAGCGCGCACGACATGGGCCGCGAGCATCGGATCGTGTCGGCGCTGGCGGACACGGACGTGCCGGTGCCGCCCGTGCACGGCCACTGCGACGACGGGGCGGTGAACGGCGCGCCCTTCTACCTGATGCGCTACGTGGACGGCCTGGTGCCCCACGATGCCGCCGCCGTGGCCGACATGCCGGCCGAGGAGCGCCGCGCCCTCGGGAAGCACGTGGTGGAAGTCCTAGCCACCCTGCACGGCATCGACCCGGATGCGGTCGGCCTCGGCGACCTCGGCCGCCGCGAGGGCTATCTCGCCCGCCAACTCCGGCGCTGGTCGAAGCAATGGGCCGCGACCCAGACCCACGACGTGCCGGAGATGGAGGAAAGCGAACGCCTGTTGCGCGAGCACATGCCGGAACAGGTTGGCGCGTCGATCGCCCACGGCGACTATCGGCTCGGCAACATGATCGTGGGCGGCGGACGCATCCGGGCCGTGCTCGATTGGGAGCTGTGTACGCTCGGCGATGCGTTGGCCGATCTGGGCTATCTGCTGAACAGCTGGATGCAGCCCGGCGAGCCCAGGGCCGCCGCGGCGCCGACGGGGGCGGGCGGGTTCGGCACGCGCGAGGAGGTGTGCATGGCCTACGAGGCGGCGACGGGCCGCGACTTGTCGCGCATCGACTACTACCGTGCCTTCTCGCACTGGCGTCTCGCCGCCATCGCGCAGGGGGTCTACAAGCGCTATCTCGTGGGCGCGATGGGCGATAGCCGGGGCGTCGATCTCGAACAGCAGAAGCAAGGGGTCAACGCACGGGCGCGTACGGCGCTTGCCTTGCTGACTTGAGGGGCCTGCGCCGTAGAGAACGGCGCGAGGCCCGCTACCCCTGGTCTACCCCTCGGCTGGCGAGATAAAACGGCGTGTCAGCCGCTCGGAGGGAGTCCGAGCGGCTGAAGACGGCTCCACTGGGGGAAGGACACTCGTCGGGGAGGACAGAGATCGGAGCCGCCATACACGCCAGAAATCGAACATAACGGCATTTTGTACAGGACAAAACGCCTTGTCAACACCTTTTTGTACAGTTTTTGTTCTTTTTCTCAGTCCGTCGCATGCAGCAGCGCATGTCGCTGTACGAACACCTGCAAAGCCTCTTCGAGTTCAGCCCGGGCGGCTTGCGCATGCGTGGCAGAGAGCGGGTGTTCGGTGTTGCCGGCACCGCAGCGCTCGGTGTGCTCGGCGAAGGCGTTCAGGGCGACCACTAGGTCCACGATGCCGCGGGTGCACTCGCAACCCGTTCGGGACGCGGCCATTGCCACGTGCAGCAGTTCGTCGTCGTTGAAGCGCCGTGGAGTGCCGCCGCCGGACAACGGGGCGCGCGGTTGTGCCAGGCAGGCCTCCTCGATGGTGGCCCAGGGCGCCGGCCAGGCCAGCAGGGTCACGCCGAACGCGGACGCCGTCCGTAGGTCCGCCTCCGTGGCGTAGCGGTAGGCGAACACCAGGGCGGCGTCCCGCACGGCATCGAGGATCTTCTCCATGCGCGCCGGGTCCAGGCTCGGCAGGAGCACGGCCACCACGTCGAGTTCCGGCAGGATGTCGAGCTGCGACTCGAACGTCTCGGGACTCGCCCAACGCCCGTGGATGTCCAAAGCGTCCGCGCCCGCATCCCGTTCGGCGAGCACCAACTCGGCCCCGACTAGTCCCACGCGCAATCCGTGCTCCGCGGGCCGGGGCGAGACGCCGAGGCGCCGGTCGATCTCCGCTTGGCCGAGCAGGGCGAGCTGGCCGATGGTCTGGCCGCGGTCGAGGAGGGCCTTGATCTTCTTCAACCGGTCGAGTTGCGCGCCGTCGTAGAAACGCGTCCGTCCCGAGCGCTCGGCCGGTTCGATGCCGTGACGGCGCTCCCACGCCCGCAACCGCTCGACGGAGATGCCCGTCAGCTTAGCGACGGTCCCGATCTTGTACAGTTGCTCGTCCATGTAATTCCTAGACGAAGCTGGACAAGTGATTGTACAGGTTGGAAGGGTCTTGTACAGGTTGACGCGGCCGGGCTGGATCCGGTGGTCAGGCTATGGGCCGCCGCGCGGCGGCCGCCGCGCGGCGGTCGCCGACATGCTGCCGGCACCCATCGCTTTTGCGACAATGCGCGGCTCGATTCGCCAAGAGAAATGTCCATGCAGCGCAACATTGGCCTGTGGCTCACCAAGCGGGCGTTGATGAACCCGCAGCGGGAAGCGTACGTGGACGGCGATCTCGACGTGCGCCTCACGTTCGCGGAACTCAACGCGCGGTGCAATCGGATCGCGAACGCGTTCCGCGCGGCGGGGGTCGAGAAGGGCGAGCGGGTGGCGCTCCTCCTGATGAACAGCGCGGAGTTCACCGAGGCGTACTTCGCGCTCGGCAAGATCGGTGCGGTCGTCGTGCCGCTCAACTGGCGGCTCGTGCCGGATGAGTTGGCCTTCATCCTGAAGGATTCGGGTTCGAAGCGGCTCATCTTCGGCGAGGAGTTCATGGACAACGTGGTGGAGTTGCACCGGCGCGGCGACGCCACCGACATCGAGCACTGGCTACAGGTGGAGGGCGAGCAGGAGACGGCGTTTTTCGCGGAGAGCTACCAGGCGTTCCGGGACGCGGCGGACGACGCGGAGCCGCCGCTCGGGGCCACGGGCGGCGACATGCTCTACATCATGTACACGTCCGGCACCACGGGATTGCCGAAGGGCGTCGTGCACACCCACGACACGTCGATCTGGGGCTGCGTCACCATCGCGGCCACCACCTACTACCGGGAAGCCGACCGCTTCCTCTCGCCGCTGCCGATGTTCCACGTCGGCGCGCTGACGCCGATCACGCTGAACGTCTACCGGGGCATCACCACCATCGTCATGCGCAGCTTCGATCCCGTCCGGGCGTGGGAGCTGGTGGACCGGGAGAAGGTGACCATCGGCCTCGCCGTGCCCGCGATGCTGAACTTCATGCTGCAGGTGCCGAACCTCGAGCGCTTCGAGTATGCACAGTGGCGCTGGTGCCTCTCCGGCGCCGCGCCGGTGCCGGAGTCGCTGATCGAGGCGTATGCGGATCTTGGCCTGGAGATCCACCAAATCTATGGTCTGACGGAGAGCTGCGGTCCCGCCTGCCTGATCGATGCGGAGAACGCGCTGGTCAAGATCGGCTCGACCGGCAAGGCCTTCTTCCACACGGACGTCAAGATCGTGGATGGCGAGGGCGACGCATGCCCGCCGAACGTCACCGGCGAACTCATCCTGCGCGGCGACCACGTGATGATCGAGTACTGGAACCGCCCGGAAGCGACCGCCGAGACCATCGTCGACGGCTGGCTGCACACGGGCGACGTGGCGCGGATGGACGAGGAGGGGTTCGTCTACATCGAGGACCGCATCAAGGACATGATCATCTCCGGCGGCGAGAACGTGTACCCGGCGGAGATCGAGAAGGTCCTCCAGACCCACCCGGGCATCTCCGAGGCCGCGGTCATCGGGCAGCCGAGCGAGACCTGGGGCGAATCGCCGTTCGCCATCGTTGTGCGCAGCGACGCGTCGTTGTCCGAGGGGGAGGTGCTCGAGTTCTGCAACGGCCGCATGGCGCGCTTCAAGCAGCCGAAGGGCGCCGTGTTCGTGGACGAGGTGCCGCGCAACCCGAGCGGCAAGATTCTCAAACGCATCCTGCGGGAGCAGTTTCCGGGCCCGGCGGCGGTATAGTCGGGGAATTCGACCACGGGACCGATACGGGGGCCGATCAATGGAACTTGCCGAACTCGAACGCCGTCTGGGTCCGTTCTGCGAGGCGATGTACGAGACGGCGGACGTGCGCGTCTTCGACGTGCACAAGATGCCGGGGCACGCCGGCTTTTCCTACGGCTTCAGCGTGGAGGTGCCGGGGCGCTCGGAGGGCTGGTTCATCCGCATCCCGCCGCCCAACGTGAACTGGCGGGGGACCGCGGACGTGCTGCGCCAGGTGGCGGTGCTGAACGCCCTCGACGCCACCGACGTGCCGCATTGCAGCGTGCGGTGGTCCGGCTCGGACCTGACCTGGTTCGGATGCCCCTACTTCGTGGTGCCGAAGCTCGAGGGCGACGTGCTGCGGCTCGGCCAGGAGGAATGGGGCGCGAAGCTCTCGGACGAGGCCTTGCTGGATCTCGGCCGGCAGGCCATGTCCGCGCTTGCCCGCATCCACAAGGTCGACCCCGCCGAGGCGCCCTACCTCGGCGACGCGGTGCCGTTCGCGGACGACGTCGAGCGTTGGGACCGTTTCTACGAGCGCGCCGCCGACCCGGACGCGCTGGCGCGGGCCCCGGAATGCCGCCGACGGCTGCTCGACACCATCCCCGAGGATGCGCCGGTCGGCATCTTCCACGGCGATTTCCAGACGGCGAACCTGTTCTGCTCCCAGGCCGCCGAGTTGCTCGCGGTGATCGATTGGGAGTTGACCGGCATTGGCGCAACGCTGAACGACGTGGGCTGGATCTGCACGTTCAGCGACCCCAAGGCGTGGGCGGGCGGCAGGGCCCTGGGCCGCCCGATGTTTCTCGACCCGGACACGCTCGTGTCGCTCTACACGGAGGCGTATGGCGATCCGCTGCCCGACCTACGCTGGTTCCGGGCGCTGGCCGCGTACAAGTTCGCCATCATCACGGGCTTCAACCTGGGTTTGCACCGTCGTGGCAAGCGGCCGGACCCGAGCTGGGAGCACACGGCGCTGTCGCAGACGCCGTTGATCGACAGGGCATTGGAGTTGTTGGGATGAGGCGCTTGGCCGTAACGCCGGCCGTGTCCACGGAATGTCGGATGGTCCGAGAAGACGGTCGACGACGTGGGCCGGACCACCGGCCGAGCCGCTAACCGACTACCGTCACCCTGGACCGTTTCCCCGAACTCCTCCTCTTCACCGCGCTGGCCGGTGCCTGCATCCCCCTCGGTGCCGGCGTTGCCCGCATCGAGCGCATCGGGCCGGATTGGCTGGAAGAGGAGTTCCGGCACTTCGTCATCGCCTTCGGCGGGGGCGTGCTGGTCGGCGCGGTCGCGCTGGTGCTGGTCCCCGAAGGCGTGCGCTGGGTATCCGATCCGCTGACGGTAACCGCGCTCTTGCTCGCCGGTGGCGGCGCGTTCCTGCTGCTGGACCGCCGGCAGGAACGGACCCACCAAGCGACGCCGCAGTTCACCGCCATGGCCGCGGACTTCCTGCCCGAATCACTCGCCCTGGGCGGCATGTTCGCGGTGGGCGGCGAGGGCGCGATCCTGCTGGCGGTGCTCATCGGGTTGCAGAACCTGCCCGAGGGCTTCAATGCGTGGCGCGAACTCGCGGCCGTCGGCGTCCGTGGCCGGGTGGCCCTGGGCCGGATGCTCGTCCTGGCGCTCCTCGGGCCGGTGTGCGGCGTCGTGGGTTGGTTTTGGCTCGCCGGTCATCCCGCCGTGCTTGGCGGCATCCTGCTCTTCGCCGCGGGAGGCATTCTCTATCTCACGTTCCAGGACATCGCGCCGCAGTCGCGGCTCGAGCGGCACTGGGGCCCACCGCTCGGCGCGGTGCTCGGCTTCGCGCTGGCGTTGGTGGGGCAGTTGGTGCTCGGGCCGGGGTAGCGCGGGGCCGGGTGCCTCAAGCGTCCGGGCACCGCCCCTGCTCGATCTGCACCGTCGAGAGATGAATGCCGAAGCGGTCGCTCAATACGCTTTTGATCGCGGTCGTCGCCGACTGGCCATCGGCCTCGGGATCGAGCTTGGCGTGCAGGGTCAGGAGCGGCTTCTCGTTCGTGAGCGCCCAAGCGTGCATGCCGTGGATGTCGAGCACGCCGGCGATGTCGGAGGTCAACGCCGCGCGGATCTCGTCTAGGTCCACGTTGGCGGGCACGCCTTGCAGGAGGATGTGGCTCGACTCGCGCAGGATCGTCCAGGCGCCGCGCACCAGGATGGCGGCGATGACGATCGCGAGGATCGGGTCGGCGTAGAGCCAACCGAACAGGAGCACGCATCCGGCGGCGATCATCGCGGCGACGGAGCCCAATAGGTCGCCGAGCACGTGCAGCGCCGCGCTGCGGACGTTCAAGTTATCGGAGCCGTGCAGCATCCGGTAGACGATCACGTTCACGACGAATCCGATCGCGGCGACCGCCAGGGCCGGTAGCGGCAGCATCGGCTCGGGCGCGCGGAGACGCTCGAATGCCTCGTACAGGATGGCCGCGGACAAGGCGAAGAGCGCGAGCGCGTTGATGAAGGCGGCGAGCACCTGGAAGCGATCATAGCCGTACGTCAGTCGCGCGCTGCTCTGCCGCCGCGACAAGCGCATCGCGAGCCACGAAAGGCCGAGGGCGGAGGCGTCGAGGAGCATGTGTCCCGCGTCGGCGAGGAGCGTCAGGGAGTTGGCGAGCCAGCCTCCGATGGCCTCCACCACCATGAACGCCGCCACGAGCACGAAGCCATTGCGCAGGAGTTGTTCGTTCCGGGGTTTGCCGTTCATCGCGCCGGCGGCTAGCGCAGCCGCTTGTTCATGCGAATGGCCGCTTCGACGCCGCTGTAGTAGCGGGGCACGAAGTCGGCCTCCTCGTATCCCCGTGCCCGGTAGAACGCCCGCCCGCCGCTGTTGCGGGCGCGCACCTCAAGGTCGACCCGCGTGATGCCGGCCACGGTGGCCGTCTCCTCGAGCCACGCCAACAGGTCGCTGGCCAGGCCGTGGCGGCGCAACGCGGGATGCACGGCGAGGAGGTTGAGGTGGGCGCTTTCCATCGCGTATTGCATGATGCCGAACCCGCCGATCACCGTGCCGCGCCAACGGCCGTCCGCCGTTCTGTGGGGTTCGGGCCGGGACCGTCGGGGAAACTCGTCGGGGTCGGCTGCCGCGCGCCGGCATCGGGCGCACAACACGACCGCCTCCGGGTCGCGGATCATGTTGAGGATGGCAGGGGTCCGCCAGCGCCAGTTGAGGCCCTGCTCGACATAGTCGCGGGACATGCGGGCGAGCACCGGGGCCTCGTCGCGTTTCGCGAGCCCGAGCTCCTTGGAAACGAGTTCCATGCCTCGATTATTGCAGAAGGTCGGCGTGCGGGTGGATTGGCGCGGATGGACGATCCGGTGATAGAGTCCCGCGCTTTCCTCCGTGGTGCATCGTCATGGACTTCAACAAGGTCCGGCTCGACTATGAGGACTCCGTCGCCGTCCTCACCCTCAACCATCCCGAAGTGCTGAACGCGGTGGGCCCGGACATGAAGGAGGGGCTGGGCGATGCCGTCGCGGCGCTGCATTCCCGGCCGGACAACGTGCGCTGCCTGATGATCACGGGCGCGGGTCGGGGCTTCTGCTCGGGCGCGAACCTGGCGGCCCGCGGCGAGCGTCCCTCCGGAACGCTTCGTAACTTCTATCACCCGTTCTTCTTCGAACTACGGGACCTAGAGATGCCCATCGTGACCGCGGTGAATGGCGCGGCGGCCGGGGTGGGGATGAGCCTGGCCTTGATCGGCGACATCGTCTGCGCGTCGAAGGGCGCATTCTTCCTGCAGGCGTTCGCCCGCATCGGCCTGGTGCCGGACGGGGGCGCCACGTTCATGCTTCCGCGGCTGGTGGGCTGGGGCAGGGCGATGGAGCTCTCCCTACTCGCGGAACGGCTGCCGGCCGAGCGCGCGCTGGAGTGGGGGCTCGTCAACCGGGTCTACGACGACCGGGAAGCGCTCATGGAGGGCGCGATGGGCGTGGCCCGCCAGCTCGGCAACGGACCGCGGTCGTTGGCCCTGATCCGCAAGGCCTACTGGGCGACGTGGGACAACTCGTACGAACAACAGCTCGACCTCGAGGCGCGTCTGCAGGCGGAGGCCGGCGCGAGCACGGACTCGCGGGAGGGGGTCAGGGCGTTTCTCGAGAAGCGGGAGGCGCGGTTCACCGGTACGTAAGCCGGCCGGGGTTCTCCGGGTTGCTGCAATCCTTGCGGTGACCCTTTCAGACCAAGACGGAGGAGAGAGGCATGTCGCTACAGGGGCGCGTTGCGCTGGTGACGGGAGGTGGCCGGGGCGTCGGTCGGGCCATCGCGGTGGCGTTGGCGGAGGACGGCGCGGACGTCGCCATCAACTACCGCCGGGACGATGCCGCCGCCCAGGAGGCGGTGGAACTGGTGGAGCGCGCCGGCGGCAAGGCCCGTGCGTACTGCGCATCGGTGGACGACTTCGAACAAGACCGGGAGATGGTCGAGGCCGTCACCGCGGAGATGGGGCCGATCGGCATCCTCGTCAACAATGCGGGCATCGCGAGCCGCGGCAATTCCGTGGTCGATACCGATGTCTTCGAGATGCAGCGCGTCGTGGCAACCCACGCGTTCGGGCCGCACTACCTGAGCAAGCTCGTCATTCCCGGCATGCGCGAGGCCGAGCGCGGCGACATCGTGATGATCTCGAGCGCGGCGACGCGGTCGCTGGGTGCGAACGGCGCGCCCTACAACATGGGCAAGACCGCCATGGAGGCCTTGGCGGTGACGCTCTCGAAGGAGGAGAAGCCCCACGGCATTCGCGTCAACATCGTCGCACCCGGACTGGTCGAGACCGAGATGGGACGCCGGCTCGTGCGCGCCACGACCGGCGTGCAGGACATCAAGACGCTCTACGCGGACAGTCCCTTCGGTCACGTCTGCCAGCCGGAGGAGGTGGCCAGCGTGGTGCGCTTCCTGGTCTCCGACGCCAACTCCTACGTGACCGGCGAGCGGCTCTACGTGGATGGGGCGGGGCCGTACGGATGACGAGCTCCCGGCGCTGACGAGGTCGGGGCGCTTGACCGGCGGGGTTCGTTGCAGGACGATCCTGCGGAGTCCGAGGTAGGGAGGGGAACCCATGGCGGAAGCCGCACGTGACACCGACTTCGCGCCCAGCCGCGTCAGCACCGCGATGGGTGCGCGGGTCGAAGGCATCGACTTGGCCGGTGCCGATGCCCGACTCGTCACCGCACTGCACGACCTGCTGCTCGAACACCACCTGCTGGTGCTCCCCGGACAAACCCTCTCGGCGCTGGAACTCGCGGATTTCGGGCGTCTCTGGGGTAGCCTGCTGACCCATCCGGCGACCAAGCACGAGGACACCGAGTTCGTTCAGTGGATCGCCCGCAAGGGCCGCAAGCACCGGTTCTTCCCAGGGGAACACCCGTTCGGCAGCGGCTGGCATTCGGACATGACCTGGCACCCGACGCCGCCCCGGATCACGGCGCTACACGCCCGCGTGCTCCCGCCGGAGGGGGGCGACACGGCATTCTCGAACCAGCATCTCGCCTACGAGACGCTGGACGAGGAACTGCGGGAGCGGATCGAGGGCCTGGAAGCCTTCCACTCCGGCAAGGTCTTCGGGCCGGACGTGGAGGACGCGGTGCACCCGGTCGTGCGCACCCACGAGGAGACCGGCCGCCGGGCGCTCTACGTCAACAGTACGTTCACGCGGTATATCGTGGGCTTGCCGGACGACGAGAGCGAGCGCCTACTCTTCCGACTCCTGGCGCACGCGAGCCGCCCCGAGTTCGTCTACCGCCATCGCTGGGACGTGGACGACTTGGTGCTCTGGGACAACCGGTCCGTGATGCATTACGCCGTCGCGGACTTCTCCGAGGAACGAGTGATGCACCGCATCGTGGTGCAGGGGGAAAAACCCCGGTAACGGCTCCGCCCGGCACGGCGTTCGTGCCGGGACACCTTGGCGCCAATCAGCCGACGCGTTCCAGCAGGTCGGCCCCGCTATCGCATTCGATGACCAACTCCCCAGCGTTGGCCAGCCGGGCCGTGTCCGTCACCTCGTCCAACCGGCGCGCCAGTTCATCCGCCACCGCCACGCCGAACTTGTGCGCCGCCATCCGGCACAGCATCGCCCGCTGGGACGCCATACCCTCGCGCCGGCCCTCGCTCAAGCCCTCGCGCCGCCCCTCGCGCCTGGTGCGCCGCAATTGGCGCTGTATCTGCTCCTCCGCCACCGACATCGGCATTGCGTCCTCCTCGGGCGCGCCGCCCGTCAGCTCCTCCGCCATCGCCAGCGCGTGCGCCGCCGGGAAGCGGCTCGGCATCGTGGTGGCCAGCCACTCGGCGTGTGCCGCCCGCACCGGTCCGGCGTCCGTGCCGGACACCGTGGCGGCAATCAGCCGATGCGGGCCAGCAGGTCGGCCCCCGTGTCGCACTCGATGACCAACTCCCCGGCCTCGGCCAGACGGGTCGCGTCCGTCACCCCGTCCAGCCGACGGGCCAATTCGTCCGCCACCGCCGCGCCGAATTTGTGCGCCGTCATCCGGCGCAGCATCGCTTGCTGGGACGCGATGCCTTCGCGGCGTCCCTCGCTTAGGCCTTCGCGGCGTCCCTCGCTTAGGCCTTCGCGGCGTCCCTCGCTCAAGCCCTCGCGCCGCGTGCGCCGCAATTGGCGCTGTATCTGCTCCTCCGCCACCGACATCGGCATTGCGTCCTCCTCGGGCGTGCCGCCCGTCAACTTCTCCACCATCGCCAGCGCGTGCGCCGGCGGGAAGCGGCTCGGCATCGTCGTGGCCAGCCACTCCGCGTACGCCGCCCGCACCGGTCCGGCGTCGTCGCCCAACCCAGGTAGCCAGCTCCCCAGTGCCTCGAGCGGGCCGGCGACGGCGTCGGCGTCCGCCCGGTAGAGTTCGAATAACGTCGAGACCAAGTTCCGCGCCGGAAGATGTTCCGGGCGATGGTGGCGGGCGTCAAGCAGCGCGTAGGGTTGCGACACGAGGGCGAGAACCTCGCCGCCAGGCGACACTCCGACGCGCTCGGCGGCTCCGGGCGCCGTCCAGCGTCGGCGTCCGGCATGGATCACGATGCACAGCATGCGCAGCCGTCGGTCGGCATCCAACGCGCGGTCGCGACGCAAGCGCTCGTAGGCCATGCCGACGTTGCCGAGGACGCGTCGCGCCATGGTGCCGTCGACGGTGGACTGGTGCTCGAGCATCGTCGCCAGCGACCGCGCTGAGCCATCGCCATAGTCCACACGCCAGACTAGACATCATGTTTTGACCTGCCCGTCCTCAACGCGCGTGGGTTACCTTGGCGGCGGAGTGCCGGGCAAGGCAGGGCCACATTGAGGAGGGCAGGAGGTTGCAAGACTACAAGATGTCGGAGGGCGGGATGAGTGATTGCGGGGGGTCGTACGGGGCGTACGTCGGGTTGGACGTGCACAAGGACACGATCGCGGTGGCGGTGGCGCCGGCGGGGCGCGGGGCGCCGGAGGATCTCGGTGAGATCGCGAACCGACCGGCGGCGGTCGCCAGGCTGGCGCGGGAGTTGTGCGCGGCGCACGGCGGCGGGATGCCGTTGTTCAGCTACGAGGCGGGGCCCTGTGGGTATGGGTTGTACCGCCAGTTGCGGGAGCTGGGCTTCGACTGCGAGGTGGTGGCGCCGTCGCGCATCCCCAGGGCGCCGGCGGAGCGGGTGAAGACGGACCGTCGCGACGCGCGCAAGCTGGCGCGGCTGTCGCGCGGCGGCGAGTTGACGGCGGTGTGGGTTCCGGACGAGGACCACGAGGCGATGCGGGACCTGGTGCGGGCGCGGTCGGACCTGAAGGACGCGGAGCGCAGGGCGCGCCAGCGCCTCGGCGCGTTCCTGCTGCGCCACGACCGCCGCTGGTCGGCCGGGCGCTGGAGCAGGGCGCACTGGGCGTGGCTGGACGGCCAGCGCTTCGAGCGGGACTGGCAGGAGTGGGCGTACCGGGAGTACCTGGAGGCGGCGCGGACCGCGGGCGAGCGGGTCGCGGCGCTGACGGGCCAGCTGGAGCGGGCGTTGTCCGATTGGTCGCTGGCGCCGGTGGTGCGCGCGTTGGTGGCGTTGCGCGGCGTGGACCGGATCACGGCGGCGACGCTGCTGGCGGAGCTGGGCGACATCGGCCGCTTCGACTCGCCGCGCCAGTTGATGGCGTTCCTGGGGTTGGTGCCGAGCGAGCACAGCTCGGGCGGGCGGCGCCGCCGCGGCGCGATCACGCGCACCGGCAACGGGGCGGCGCGGCGCGCGCTGGTGGAGTCGGCCTGGAGCTACCGGTTCCCGGCGCGGCGCACGGCGCACCTGGAACGCAAGGCGGCCGGCGCGTCCGAAGAGGCCAGGGCCATCGCGTGGCGCGCCCAGCGGCGCCTGTGCGGTCGCTACCGGCACCTGCTCGCGTCCGGCAAGAACACCAAGCAGACGACCGTGGCCGTGGCGCGCGAGCTGGCCGGCTTCGTGTGGGACATCGTCCGCGTCGAGGTGGCGCGGATGGCGGAGGCCGGCGCCGGGACGTCGGCGACGCGTTGACGCGCGGTTGAAGGAAGGGAGTTCGTTTCGAGTGTTGGATCGGGGCGGGGCCGGGCCGGTGTGGAGAACCCTCGGCCGGGCTACGACGGCGTCGGCGGATGGTTCGCAACGCGGACCCTCCGGCGCGACGACCCCCGCCACTAGAGAGAGGCCAGCTCCGCGACGCAGTGAGGTAGGGTCGGTAACCAATCCACGCATATCAGCATGATCCACCGTCGCAATCTGTCCGGCCCCGTCCCGACCCACCGCGCCCGCGCCGGACCCGACCCACCGCGCCCGCGCCGGACCCGGCACGGCTGGCGAACATCGCCGGCCGGGCCGGCGCCCGCGATTTCCACCGCCCGCCCACCGCCGCTCCATCATTTGCGGGGACCGCGGCCGTGGACGGCCCGTGGAAATCGCTCCGTGCCCCCGGTTGGCCGCGACACCCCGACGGGCGCCGGAAAAGGCGGGTCACGACCGTTCCGAACCGTCGCCTCGACGAACTCGGTGCGATCGGAGCACCCTGGAACGGAGTACCGATTGACAGGTCAAAACATATCAGCCCGCATTTCTCACCACGGGCCGCGATGATCGCCGAGGATTTTCGCCCCGTGCGCACGACGCTTGCGTCGCGCTCGCCGACCGAAAGCCTAGTGGGGCCTAAGTTTGAGGGAGCACGTGCGCGCACGGGGCGAAAAGACCGGCGAGGGCGCGGCCAGCGGTCTGCATCCGGCCACCGACGTGTGAGATCGACGATAAACCCAAATGGACCAACGACTTGCGGTCCATGCACAAGCGACCTGGTGAGAAATGCGGGCTAGGTCGCCGCGCCGCCGTCGACCGTCCTGGACCCACTCCGCCGAGACGTCGCGCAGCGTGGCGAAGTCGAGCAGCGCCGCGACCTCGGGGAAGAAGCCGCGCAACATGTGCTCCACGACGATGGACAGGCCGAAGAACTGCTTCCAGGCCGCGTCGTGGCGCGGCGTCGTGGCGTGACTGGAGGTCGACAAGCGGGGGCACTCCGATGCGATCGCCCATCCGAGCACCATAAGGATCTGCGGCGCCGCTCGTTAGCGACATTCGCCCACACACGGGTGCGGGATCGCCGACAGTTCAAGCGCGAGATCCGCCCTTCGTGCCGGCAGCCGGCGCCCATCACGCCCCGCGCAGGACTGTTCTTAGGCGTCCTCTTCCTCCTCCCGCGCCCGCGACAACGCCGCCGCGATGAGCCCGGACGGGGCGGCGACGATACCGAGGCCGCAGACGAGCACGACGAAGGTGAATATCTTGCCGCCGGTAGTGATCGGGTAGATGTCCCCGTAGCCGACGGTCGTCAGGGTGGCCACCGCCCACCAGAGGCTGTGCAGGATGGACTGGAAGTGCTCGGGTTGGGCCTCGCGCTCGAAGTAGTAGATGCCGACTGCGGAGAGGTAGAGGAGGATCCCCGCGGCGAGCAGGAACAGCAGGATTTCCTCCCGGGCGAGCACCAACGCGCGACGGTAGCGGTGCAGCGCCTTGCTGTAGCGGAACACCTTGAGCACGTGGAACACGCGGAAGAGACGCACCGCCCGCACCGCGAGGAGATCGATGCCGCCCAGGGAGACGTAGAAGGGCACGATCGCGATCAGGTCCACGATGCCATAGAAGCTGAACACGTAGCGCCACTTCCGCTCGGCGGCGGCGAGGCGCAAGCCGTACTCCATCGTGAACAGCACGGTGATGACCGCTTCGAGGAGGCCCAACGTGCGGGTGGCGGTGCCCGGCAGCCCGGGCAGGGTCTCAACGGACAGGGCGACGAGCGACGTGACGATGAGGGCGAGCACCACTAGGTCGAAGGTCCGCCCGGCCCGGGTGTCGTCCCGCTCGACGATCTCGACTAGACGGAGCCTCATGGCGCGGCCCCCGCGGGTTGCCGCCGCAGCGTCACGCCAGCCCCTCCACATGCAGCGCCGCGCAACGCGCCAGCGCATCGAGATCGTAGCCGCCCTCGAGGGTGGATACGACGCGTCCGTTCGCGAAACGCTCGGCGGCGTCCACGATGAACGCCGTGATCCACCGATAGTCGTCGTCTTCCAGGGCGAGTCCGGCGAGCGGATCCGCGCGGTGCGCGTCGAATCCGGCGGAGACGAGGATCAGCTCCGGCCGATGCGCCTCGATGGCGGGTAGCCAGTCGCGTTCCACCGCCTTGCGGAAACCGTCACTGCCCGTGCCGGCGGGGAGTGGCGTGTTGACGATGTTGGGGCGCACGACGGACTGCCGGACGCCCGGGTAGTAGGGGTACTGGAAGCTCGAGCACGCCAAGACCTCGGGGCGGTCCTGGAAAATCTCCACCGTGCCGTTGCCGTGATGCACGTCGAAGTCGAGGATCGCCACCCGGGAGACCCGCTCCAACGCGGCGGCGGCGCCAACCGCGATGCTATTGAAGAGGCAGAAACCCATCACGGTCCGGGACTCCGCATGATGGCCGGGCGGGCGCACCGCGCAGAAGGCCCGCAGGGCGGCCCCGTCCAGGACGCGTTGCACGGCCTCGGACACCGCACCTGCCGCGAGACGGGCGGCGTGGAGCGAACCGGGGCTCATGATGGTATCGGTTTCGACCCGCAGCAGCCCCTCCGTCGGCGCCACCCGCGCGATGGCGTCGACGTACTCGCGGTCGTGTACGCGCGCCAGCGCGTCGTCGTCCGCCGGCGTCGGCGTTCGGCGTGTCAGCTCGTCAAGGAGCCCGTCCGCCTGCAAGCGTTCCACGACGGCGCGCAGCCGGGCCGGCCGCTCCGGATGTCCCGCGGGCGTTTCGTGACGGAGACAGTCTGGATGGGTGAAGAAGTCGGTCATGCGCCCGCGTCCCCGACGAAGCTGAACGCCAGCACGTTGTCGCACCACGGCGGCACGGTGTCCCGGTGCGGCAGGTCCGATCGCGAGGCCGGTTGCTCCCCAAGCACCCACCACACGGCGTCGTCCTGCACCACGTAGGCGCGCCGGGCGAAGGCGGTCACGTAGACCTCGCTGCGGTGGCTGCCCGGTCCCTGTTCCGGGAACGGCACCATCCGGTCGAAAAGCTCGGTGCGGTCGGAGTAGTGAGCGCTCGGCGCGCGCAACCAGTCGAACTCGCTCGCCACGAACCACCAATCGCCGTCGTGGGTCAGTTCCACGTGCCCGGCACCGAGCACGGCCGCGCCGAAGGCGATGTTCGACGCCAACGCGTTGGCCGTGACGGTGCCACCGTCGAACACGTTCGCGGCGCGTCGGCGCACGAAGTCCAGGTCAATCACGTCGCTGGTTCACCGGCTGCGGCGTGAGCACCTTCGCGTGCCTCCAGCTTGTGCAAGTCGTCCGCGTGGCGCCGCGCGCTGAAGGGCGCGAGGCACGCCAGGGCCACCGCGGCCAGCGCCGCGATCAGGAGGAAGTTCTGCGACCAAGTGAGCCCGGCGGCGACCGCGCCGGCCAGGAAGGCACCCGCTGACCGGCTCAGGTTGGCGAGCGACATGTAGATGGCGAACTGGGTCGCGGCGATGCGTTCCCGGCAGATGTTCATGAAGAGGGCGATGACGGCGACGAAGACGACCTGGGAGGCGATCAGGAACGTCACGAGGCAGCCCACGACGAAGACGTGGCTGCTCCAGAGTCCGTCGAGCAACGCGAACGCGACGGATACGATGGCGGTGGCCCCCATGCCGATGCCGAGCAGCCGCTTGCCGCCGAAGCGGTCGATGGCGGGGCCAAAGAGGATGCCGACGAAGGCCGCGACGCCGCTGAGTGGCCCGTACCAGCCCGAATAGGCATCGTCCGCGTAGCCGAGTTCCTGGACCGCGAACACGGGCGCGACGGTAATGAACACGCCCCCCGCCGCACGGACGAAGAACTCCGCCGCGATCAGCACCAGGCTCATTGGCAGGATGAGCGTGCGAAAGATGTCGCGGAACAAGCCGAGGAAGTTCTCGGGCGCCAAGCTCGGAGCGCCCGGTGCCCCGGCGGTCCAGGGCAGCAAGCGTTCGCCGGAACGCTCGCGGCACAGCGCGACGAGGGCGAAGATGGCCGCGACGGTCCCCGCGCAGACGCCGGCCGCGACGCGCAGGCCGAATTTGGCGAGCAGAAATCCGCAGACTGCCGAGAAGACGGAGTAGCCGACGACCTGTCCGAACGCCATGAAGGCGTTGGCGCGTCCGCGTTCGTCTTCGGGGAGCAGGTCGATGGCCATGCCGTCCACCGCCACGTCCTGTACCGCCGCGAACGCCATCACGATGAAGCCGATAATGGTCAGCATGGCGATGTCCGTGGGGTCCGGAAATGAACGCTAGGGAGAGGATGGACAACGTGAGGCCCCCCTGGGTGGCCATGACCCAAGGCCGGCGCCGGCCCATGGACCGGATGCCGTAACGGTCCATGAACGGCCCCGAGAAGAGCTTCAGCGCCCAAGGGAGCCCCACCACGCCGATGAACGCACCCGTTTCGGCAAGCGTGGCGCCCTGGGCGGCCAGCCACGCCACCATTGCGATTTGGAGCAGCCCGATCGGCACGCCCTGGGCGAAGTAGAACGCGGTGAACGCCGTGAAGCGCAACCGCCGGGAATCTGCCAATACCAAGCTCATTCTCCCTGTGCCTCCTTGCGGCGCGCCCCGGCCGGGACGCGCGGTACATAGTGGAAATAGGTGCTCGCGATCTCGTCGTGTAGCGCGCCGAGCTGGGTCTGGCAGCCATCCACGAAGGCGTGTAGGCGCTCCCCCGCCAAGTCTCGCACGCTCGCCTGCCGCACGTGACGGATTGTCGCCTCGCACGCCCGCAGCGGCGCTTCGTTGCGCGGCAGCCGCCGCAGGCCGAACTTGATCGAGTTCAGGCAACTGGCGTACGAACGCGGCTGCTCCTCGTATTGCAGGAGGAATTCCAGCACCGCGGGCCCCTCCACCGGGGCCTGCATGGCCGCCTGATAGCTCTGCAGCGCGTACAGGGAGCGCAGGACGCCGCGCCACTGGATCGGTTCGAAGGGCTCGTCGCCGCTGGCGACGCCCGAGCGCACATCGATGATGCGCGTCGTCATGTCCGCGCGTTCGAGGTGGTTCCCGAGCCGCAGGAACTGCCAGCGGTCGTCGTGGGTCATGTTGCTCGACAGGAAGCCCTCGAGCTGTTGCACGCGGCGGGTGATGCCCTCGAGCACCTCGAACCGGCGACTGCGCGAGAGGGAGCCGTGTAGCCCGGAGTGCGCGAAGAGGTGCAATTCGTTCACGTACTCGAAGGTCACCCGGGGCATCGTGTCCCGCACGGTGCGCATGTTCTCGAGGGCGTTCGCGATCGAACTCAGGATGGACGAGGGATTGCGGCGGTCGCTCGTCAGATAGCGGACGACATTGCGTTCGGTGGCGTGGTCGTGGAGCGTGGCGAAGTGCGGCCCGGCGCCGGTGATGTCCAGCAATATGCGCCAGTCGAGGGCGCGCCGGGTCGGCAGGTCCAGCAGTAGGTCCGCATGCACGGCAATGAGCCGCGCCGTGCTTTCGGCACGCTCCACGTAGCGGCCCATCCAGTAGATGCGCTCGGCGACCCGGGAGAGCGTCTGCTGCTTCATGCAGGCACTGCCTAGTTGTCCACCACCCAGGTGTCCTTGCTGCCGCCGCCCTGGGAGGAGTTGACCACCATCGACCCCTCGCGCAGGGCGACGCGGGTCAGCCCGCCCATCGTCACGTAGGTGGACTCACCGGACAGGATGAAGGGGCGCAGGTCCAGGTGGCGGGGTTCGAGACGGCCCTTGACGAAGGTTGGCGCGGAGGACAGCGTGAGGAAGGGCTGTGCGATGTAGTTGCGGGGTTGGGCGCGGATGCGGCGGCGGAACAACTCGCGTTCGCGCCGCGTGGCGTGAGGGCCGATGAGCATGCCGTAGCCGCCGGACTCGTTGGCCGGCTTCACCACCAGCGCCTCAAGGTGCTCGAGTACGTAGTCTCGGGACGTCTTCTCGACGCAGCGGTAGGTGGGGACGTTGGGCAGGATCGGCTCCTCGGCGAGGTAGTAGCGGATGAGGTCGGGGACGTAGGTGTAGATCACCTTGTCGTCCGCAACGCCGCACCCCGGCGCGTTCGCCAAGGCCACCTTGCCGGCGCGCCAGGCGCGCATCAGGCCCGGTGCGCCGAGGAGCGAGTCCGGGTTGAACGCGTCCGGGTCGAGGAAGAGGTCGTCGATGCGCCGGTAGATGACGTCCACGCGCACGAGCCCTTCGATGGTGCGCATGTGGACGCAATCATCGTCATCGACGACGAGGTCGGACCCCTCCACGAGTTCCGCGCCCATGAGTTGCGCCAGATAGGAGTGCTCGAAGTACGCGGAGTTGTAGATGCCGGGGGTCAGCACCACGATCTTCGGCCGCGCCTTGTCGCGTGGCGACAGGGATGCGAGGCATCTGCGGAGTTCGCGGGGATAGTCGTCCACGGGGTGGATGGCGTAGTGCCGGAAGAGCTCGGGGAAGACGCGCTTCATCACGGCCCGGTTCTCCAGCATGTAGGAGACGCCGGAGGGCACGCGGAGGTTGTCCTCCAGCACGTAGAGGGTGCCGCGCTCGTCCCGGACGAGATCCGAGCCGCATACGTGGCTCCACACGCCATGGGGCGTGTCGACGCCCACGCACTCGGGCCGGAACTCCCGTGAGCGGAGGATGTAGTCCCGCGGCACCACGCCATCGTCTAGCGCCCGCTGCCGGTGGTAGACGTCGTCGATGAACAGGTTCAGGGCGCGTACCCGTTGGGCGAGTCCGCGCGAGACCACATCCCACTCGCGCTTGCGGACGAGGCGCGGCACGATGTCGAAGGGCCACTCCCGGTCGATCGCGCCGCGCGTCTGGTCGTGGTAGACGGAAAACGTGATGCCCATCGTGCGGATGGCGAGGTCGGCGGCGGCCTGGCGGGCGGCGAGCCGGTCGTCGGAGAGGCGCCGGAGGACGCGCAGCAGCCCTCCGGCCCCGGAGCGGGCCCGCCCGTTCGGGGCCACGAGTTCATCCCAGACGCCTTGGGCGTTATATGCTTTCCAGTCGATGGACATGCGGCGTGAGCATACTAGCGAACGGCGGGCACTGGCGATGACTTCCGGGCACGCCCCAGCGGCTTCCGGGCACGCCCGAGTGGATGGGCGCGGCGGTCCCCCGTGAGCTACTGCCTCGCCATCCAGACCGACCACGGCCTCGTGTTCGCGAGCGACTCGCGCACCCATGGCGGCGTGGAGCAGGTGAACACCTACAGCAAGATGCATCGCTTCGAGGTGAGCGGCGAGCGCCTGTTCGTGTTGCTATCCGCAGGGAACCTGTCCACCACCCAGAGCGTCGTGCATCGCATCGACCGGCAGTTCGAGGCACCGGAGGCGCATGGCCTCCTGCGGGCGGCCACGCTGTTCGACGCCGCCGAATACGTGGGCCGCACGAGCCGGGAGATTCGCGACGGTCAACGCGCCCACGAAGGCGACGCCACCTTCGACGCCAGTTTTCTGCTCGGGGGCCAGATCCGGGGACGGCCGCCGGAGATTTGCCTCATCTATCCGGAGGGGAACTGCATCCGTGCCCCGATCGAGAAGCCGTTCCTGCAAATCGGAGAAACACAGTATGGCAAGCCGATCCTGGACCGTTTCGTGACCCCCGCCACGCCGTTGGCCGACGCGGCGCGTTGCGCCCTGGTGTCCCTCGACTCGACCATCCGCAGCAATCTGGCGGTGGGGCCGCCCGTCGAACTCGCCATCTACGAGCGCGACGCCTTGCGTCTTTCACGCTATGAGCGCTACGAGGCGGACGCGCCGTGGCTGCTGGACCTGCAGGCGAGTTGGTCGGCGACCGTGGCCCGGGGCATGCAGGTGCTGCCCCGGTTCCCGTGGGAAACGTCGGACGGGGCCGGCCCGGCATGAGCTACGCGGCACTGCACGGGCACTTCGAGGGCATCGCCCACATCCGCCATGCCCAGGCGATGCTGAGATGGGACGAGGCGGTGAAGATGCCGTCGGGCGGCGGCGCGGCGCGGGCCGAATCCCTTGCGGAACTCGCGCGCATCGCGCACGACCGGGTGGCCGACGAACGCGTGGGCGACTGGCTGGGGGTGGCGCGCCAGGAAGTCGAAGCGGAAGGAGATCTTTGGCGGCGCGCGAACGTCCGCGAGATGGAGCGGGCGTGGCTGCGGGCTCGGGCGCTGCCGGCGGAACTCGTCGTGGCGTTGAGCCGCGCCGGCACGCTCTGCGAGCAGGCTTGGCGGGCCGCGCGGCCGCGCAACGATTGGGACGCCATCACCACGCCCCTCGCCGAAGTGTTCGGGCTGTCGAGGGAGCGGGCCGAGTGTCTCGGGGAGACCCTGGGATACGCCCCGTACGATGCGCTCCTCGATGGCTACGAGCCGGGCATGTCCCGCGCCGTGATCGATCCCATCTTCGGCCGGCTGAGGGAAACGCTGCCGGAGTTGTTGGACGCCGCCCTCGGGGCGCAACTTAAGCCGCTGCCGTTCGGCGGTCCGTTCCCGGAGCCACGCCAGACGGAACTGGCGCACACGCTGATGCGCCGTCTCGGCTTCGACTTCGACCGGGGGCGGCTCGATGTCAGTCATCACCCATTCTGCGGGGGCCGTCCGGACGACGTGCGCATCACGACGCGCTACAACGCGGACGACTTCCTCGAATCCCTCTTCGCCGTGCTCCACGAAACCGGGCACGCGATGTATGAGCAGGGGCTACCCCGGGAGTGGCGCGGTCAACCCGTCGGCGAGTCCGGCGGCATGGCGCTGCACGAGAGTCAGTCGCTGTTGCTGGAGATGCAGGTCTGCCGGGGTCCGGCGTTCCTGCGCTTCGCCGCCCCCATCGTGCGCGCGGCGTTCGGCGCCGACGCCGGGGACCCCGCTTGGTCGGCGGAGAATCTCCTGCACGCCGCGGCCCGGGTGCGGCCCGGCCGGATTCGCGTCGAGGCCGACGAGGTGACCTATCCGTTGCACGTGGCGCTCCGCTACGAGATCGAGCAGACGGTGGTGGCGGGGGCCATGACGGTGGACGACATCCCCGACGCCTGGAATGCCCGGATGCGCGACTATCTCGGCATCGACACCGAGGGGGACTATCGCGACGGACCCATGCAGGACGTGCACTGGTTCGCCGGCCTCGTGGGCTACTTTCCCACCTACACCCTCGGAGCGTTGACCGCGGCACAGTTGTTCCAGGCGGCGGTCCGGGACGTGCCGGACCTCGACGGCGCGATCGGGCGCGGGGATTTCGGCGCCCTGTTCAGGTGGCTGCGCGCCCGCGTCCACGCCCTTGGACGATCACGCGGCACCTTGGAGATCGTGCATGCCGCGACCGGCGCCGAGCTCGGCGTGGACGCGTTTCTGGCGCACCTCCGGGCGCGCTACACGACTTGAATCGGCGCGGCTGGGGCGACGGGGACGGGTGTACACTCCGGGCGTGAGACCTTGGGCAGATCGCGTGGCGTGGATCGCTTGCGGTGGGCTCCTGCCCACCGGAGTGTTGGTGGCGGCGTTCGCGGTGTCTGCTTGGGCCGCCGCGCCGGATGAACAGGCCCGGGCGGACGCATCAGTGGCGGGGGAGCGCGACGCGTCCGGCCCCGAGGCCCGCATCGACGTCGAGACCATCCTGAACAACCCCCTCGATCCCAGCGAGTACCAGGATGCGACGCGTTGCATATCCTCCCGGAGCTACCGCCGCATCGACGTGCTCGACGAATTCAATCTCCTGTTCGTCGGCCGGCGCAAGACTTGGCTGAACCGCCTCCGCACGCGCTGTCCGGGCCTCGAGCAGAACATGATCATCTATGTCAGCCAACGCAGTAGCCGCGTCTGCACCCACGATCATTTCCGCGGGGCCGAGCCGGGCGGGTTCGGGCTGCCCACGCCCACCTGCGTCCTCGGGGATTTCGAGAGCATCGACGAGGGCCAGGAGGAGGGGCTGCGCGACGCCATCGTCTCAGAGCGCCAGGCGGCACGGCGTGGCGGTGGCGCGGTTCCCCAGGGAGACGGGGGGTGATGGGCGGGCGTCCCGCGACACGACGCGCATGGCTCGCGCTCATGCTCTGCGCGCCGCTGTGGGCCGGAGAGGCGGAGCCCGAACCAGCGCCCGGCGATGGTGGAAACGATGAGGCGGCCGCGATGGAGGAGGCGGACGCGACGGCGGCGCCGCCCGAGGAGCGCGACCTCGACAGCATCATCGCCGAGATCCTGAACGTCGACGCGGTGGAGGAGTACGACACCGAGGAGCGCTGCATCGGCCGCTCCCGAATCAGCCGCACCGAAGTCCTGAACGAGCGCTTCGTGGTGTTCCACCTCCGCGGCGACGAGAAGTACCTGGTGCAGTTCCAACCCCGGTGCCCGGGGCTGCGGCGCAATGGATCGATTCGGCTGGAAACGCGTTCGTTCCGCGTCTGCGCGATGGACACCATCCAGGGCTTCTACGAGATGGGCATCGGCCGGGGGACGTGGGGGCCGAATTGCATGATTCCCGGTTTCGAGCCGGTGACCGGGGAACAGGTCGCGATCATCAAGGAAGAGCTGCGGCGGTCGCGCTAGCGCCGCCAAACCATAGGCATGATGCGGCTCGGGGGAAGGACCGGCGGGTGCGTCCGCCCGGTACGGGGCATTCCCCGCTGCGGCATCGTCGCGATCTTGGCGATGGCCTGCCAGGCCGGCGCCGCCGAGTCGTGCGGCCCGCTCCGGCACGAGGTCGCCAACCTGCGCGACGCGGACATCGAGGCGCTGTCCGGCCACGCCGTCGAAGCCGGCCGGAGCTACCGCGTCCGCGATCTGGCGTTCGTCCGCCAGCCCATCTTCGCGACGGACCGCGCGGAAGAGGACAACCGGCTGTTCCGCGCCGCCAACCGCTATCACATCGACACCCGGGAGGGCGTGATCGCCGACATCATCCTGTTCCGGGAGGGCGGCCGGACCACGGCCCAGGCGCTTGAAGAGACGGAACGCACGCTTCGGGCCAAGTCCTACCTCTACGACGCTCGGGTGCTCGTCAACCGGGTGTGCGGCGACGACATCGAGGTCGTGGTGGTGACCCGGGATGTATGGACGCTGGCCCCCCAGGTCGGGTTCACGCGGACGGGCGGCGAGGACCGGGTGGAACTCGGCCTCTCCGACGGCAACCTGGCGGGGACGGGCGCCGAGCTATCGGCGTCGTGGTTCGATGATCTCGACCGCAGTGGCATCGCCTTCAACTACTTCGATCCCAACGTCGGCCGCGGGCGCACGCAGCTCGCGGTGACCGTCCTCGACAACGACGACGGGGGCCGCTGGGCGGTGGACGTCTCGCGGCCCTTCTTCTCCCTCGACACCCGGCGTGCCTGGGCCGCGCGCATGGACCGGCGCGAGAGCGAGCAGGGGCTCTACCTCCTCGACCGCAAGTACGCGGTGCTCGAAGCCAGGACGCGCTCCCTCGAGATCTCGCGGGGCTTTTCGCGCGGTCTGGTGGACGGCTTCGCCACGCGGTGGTCCCTGGGCTACCGCTACGAGGACCGTGCGCTGCGCCAACTACGGGGCGCGCCGCTTGACACCCCGGACCGCACGCTCGGTTATCCGTGGGTCGCGTACGAGCGCATCGAGGACGACTTCGCCAAGTCGCGCAACGTGGACCGCCTACAGAGTACGGAGGACATCTATCTCGGCCGGCGCTTCTCTGCTTTGCTCGGATACTCGGACGCCGCGTTGGGCGGGGACGACGACGCGCGGCTGGTCCTGAACGCGCAGTTCCAGGACGGAGTCCGCCGGGGCGGGGGTCGTCACCTGGCCCTCTTCGGCGCGGGTCTCGAGGGTTTGGTGGACTTGGATCAAGGGGGCAGCCTCCAGGACTTCCTGGCGAGCGCGTGGCTGCGCTACCGCTACCGCCAAACGGCGAAGCTCGCCTTCCACGGCAGCGCCACGTTCAGCTATGCCAGGAACCTGCGCCCCGACCGGCAACTCCTGCTCGGCGGAGACAGCGGACTGCGCGGCTTTCCGAACCGCTACCAGGCCGGCGACCGGAGCTTCGTCGTCAGCCTGGAGGAACGCTACTTCTCGGACCTCTATCTGTTTCGCATCCTGAGGGTGGGGGCGGCCCTGTTCGCCGACATCGGGCGGGCGTGGTTTCCGGGGGGAGCGGACGACGAACCGTTCGGGGTCATCGCGAACGTGGGTGTTGGTCTGCGCTTCGAGTCGACGCGCACCCAGCGTGGCCGGGTTCTGCATCTGGACCTAGCGTGGCCGCTGGCGGACGGTCCCGGGGTCGGGGGCGCGGAGTTGACGTTGACGGCGCGGCAGGCGTTGTAGGCCCGCGCGGCGCCTATGCGGGGGTGACGAGCCCCGCGAGCTTCGCCAACGCGCCCCCGAGATCCGGTTCGTCCGTGAGGACGGACAGCATCGGGTCCCCAAGACGCTTCATGCGGACCACCGCGTTCTCGATGTGGTGCTTGGCGTTGCTCAAGCCGCCGTTCAACTCGGACCACTTGAGGGGCATCGACACCGAGGCCGCCGGCTCCGCCCGCGCGGAGAACGGCGCGACAATCAGTTGCCCGTGCCGGTTCTGCATGTAGTCGATGTAGACCTTGCTCTCGCGCTTGCGCACGGCCCGCACGACCGTGCAGATATCGGGGCGGCGGGTCACGACGACGCGGGCCAGGAGCTCGCCGAGGGTGCGGGATTGGTCGTGGGTCAGGCGCCGGGCGAGGGGGATGAGGATGTGCAGCCCGCTCGCGCCGCTGGTCTTGAGGTAGCCGGGCAGTTCGATCTCGTCCAGCAACGCTCGGGTCTCCTTCGCGACGGCGATCACGTCGGTGAACGGTGCCTCCTTGGGGTCGAAGTCCAGCACGCACCAGTCCGGGTGCTCCAGCCGGTCGATGCGGCTGTGCCAGGCGTGGATCGGGATGGCGCCCATGTTCGCGAGGTACTTGAGGGACGCGGCATCCTCCACCATGAAGTAGTTGATGTCCCGTTCCTCGGTCTCCGTCCAGAGCGCCGTGCGCTTCACCCAGTCCGGCACGAAGTCCGGGGCGTCGCGCTGATAGAAGGACTTGCCGTGGATGCCGTCGGGAAAGCGGGTAAGGACGAGGGGGCGGTCGCGAAGATACGGCAGCATCCAGGGCGCGACGCGCTCGTAGTAGTCGACGAGGTGGCCCTTGGTGAGGTCCTTTTCCGGGAAGAAGACCTTGTCGCGGTTGGTGACGGCCACCGTGCGCCGCGCTTCGGGCTCGACCTCGACGGGGCGTGGGTCGTCGAACGCCCCGATGCACTCGGCCGGGGGCTTGTCGTCCCGCAGGCGCCGGAACGCCGGTTGGCGGAGCCGGCCGTCCAGGCTGTATTCCTTGTAGGCGACTTCGCACACGAGCACTGGCGCGACCCAGTGGACCTCCCGGTCGTCGGCGAGGGCCTCTCCCGAGGCGAGGTTCCGGAGCCTTTCGCCGAGGTCCGCGCGCGTGCGCCCCCGGAACCCCGCGCCGACCCGTCCGCAGAACACCAGGTCCCCGTCCCGGTATTCGGCGAGCGCGAGCGCGCCGAGGTCGGCGGCGTTGGACTTGTTGGGCACCCAACCGGCGACCACGAAGTCCCCGGTGCGTTCGGTGCGGATCTTCACCCAGGCATCGGAGCGGCCGGCGCGGTAGGGACTGTTGGCGCGCTTGCCCACGACGCCCTCGAGCCCGAGGCTCCGCATGCGCTCGAAGACCTGGATGCCCGACTCCTCGATGTGTTCCGAGTACCGCATGGGTCCGGTGGAGGGCAGCATCTCCCGAAGCAGGTCCTTGCGCGTCAAGAGGGGCAGGGCGCGGAGGTCGTGGCCGAGGGATTGGGGCAGGTCGAAGGCGTAGTAGGTCACCGGCAGGGCGTTGCGGACGCCGGGCAGGCTCCCGGAGCCGCGGAAGCGTGCGCGCTGCTGTAGGAGGGAGAAGCTCGGCACGCCGCGTGGGTCGTGCACCACGACTTCGCCGTCCATGACGAATTGCGAAAAGGGCAGCCGGCGCGCGGCTTGCTCGATCTCGGGGAAGTTCGGCGTCAGGATGATCCCCCGCCGCGAACGCAGGGAGATCTCATCATCGTCTTTCTCGATCAGCAGGCGATAGCCGTCGTACTTGATCTCGAACACCCAGCCGGCGCGGTCGAAGGCCTCGCCCGACCGGGCCAGCATGGGTTCAACGGCGATGGGTTCGGTCCGGGGCGGTACGGGTTCGAGCCTACGGATGCGCTCCCTCAGGCGGTGCTCGGCGGCGGCAGGGTCGGGCATGTCCTTGAGCGTCAGCCCCGAGAGGATGGAGTCGTCCGGCGGGGCGGCGTCCCGGGCCCACTCGTCCCGTTCCTTGATGAGGAGCCACTCCTTGCCGTCCCCGGCCTCGCGCTGCCGCGGGCCCTGCATGCGCACCAGCGTCCAGCGTCCGCGCAGCTTGTGGCCGCGCAGCTCGAACAACAGCTTGCCGCGTTCGAAACCCTCGTCGAACGGCTCCAGCTCGACGTACGTGCCCCGGTCCCAGACGATGACGTAGCCGGCGCCGTAGTTGCCCTCGGGGATGCGGCCCTCGAAGTCCGCGTAGTCGAGGGGGTGATCCTCCACCAGGGCGGCGAAGCGCTTGTCCGCCGGGTTCGGCGAGGGGCCCTTCGGCACGGCCCAGGAACGGAGCACGCCATCGACCTCGAGCCGCACGTCCCAATGCAGGTGCGTTGCCCGGTGTTGTTGCACGACGAAGGTGCGGGGACCTCCGGCGGAGGGGGCCGTGGGCCGGCCCGGCGTGAAGGGTTCGGGCGTGGCACCGGCCTTGCGTTTGGCGCGGTAGGCGGAAAGGCGATCAGGCTTCTGGGAGGGCACGGAACCGCCTGGCGTCAACGTCGCGCGGGGCGTGGTGGTCTAGACGTGGCCGCCGAAGTGGTGTAAAGGTACGCGCCACCTAAAGGGAGGCCCGACACTGCCATGCCCGCACGCGCCATCGGGACGGGCACCATCTCTTTCGGGTTGGTGTCGATCCCCATCAAGCTCTACTCGACCGTCGACAGCACCGCCACCGTTCGCTTCAACTACCTGAGCAAGGACGGATCCCGGCTGAAACAGCAGTATATCCGGGCATCCGATGGCCAGATAGTCGAACGGGAGGAGCGCATCCAGGGGTACGAGTTCGCCAAGGGCCAGTACGTGACCTTCACGGCGGACGAGTTGAAGGCGCTGTACGTCGAGTCCACGAACGCCATCGACATCGCGGAGTTCATTCCGCTCGCCGAGGTGGAGCGGCTCTACATCGACCGCGTCTACTACCTGGGCCCGGACAAGGGCGCCGCGCGTTCCTACCACCTGCTGAAGGAGGCCCTCGCGCGCACCGAAAGGGCCGCGCTCGCGAGCTACGCCACCCGCGGCCGCAGCCACCTCGTGCTGGTGCGCCCGATGGGTGACGGCTTGGTCCTGGAGCAGCTCAAGTATCAGGAGGAGCTGCGCCCCTTCGACGACGTGCCCCTCGACACCGTGGAGGTCGCCGAGGGCGAACTTGAGCTCGCCGTGCAGATCATCGAGCAGCGCGCTAATACCGAGTTCGAGCCCGACAAGTACCGCAACGACGTCCGCGCCCACATGCTGGAGGTGATCCAGCGCAAGGTCGACGGCCAGGAGATCTCCGTCGCGCCGGAGGAGCAGGCCGAGGCGAAGATCATCGACCTCATGGAGGCGCTCAAGGCGTCGGTTGGTGGTCGGGGGGAGAGTAGCGCGGAGAACGGCGCGCAAGAGGAAGATGGACCGCCGCGGCCGGCGAAGCGGGCTCCGGCCAAGGGCGGCGAGGGTGCGGCCAAGACCGGGAAGCGGGCGAAGGCGCGGAAGGCCTAACTGTGGGATCCGCCGTGAGCCCATTGGCAAGCGCAGGCGTGCAGGAGGCGGGGGGGTACACCACCCGCGAGGTGGCCGGTCTCACCGGCCTCTCCGAGGATCAGGTGCGCCAGTATGTCCGGCGCGGGGTGTTGGAAGCCCCGCGCGGCGTCGGTGGCCGTTACCGTTATTCCTTCCAGGACGTCGTCTTGCTGCGCACGGCGCGCGGCCTGCTCGACGCCAAGGTCTCGGTGCGCCGCACGATTGCGGCCCTGCTCAAGCTCAAGGGTGGCCTCGACGGGGGCGGCGCCCTGGCGTCGATGCGCATCGTCGTGGACGGCGACGAGGTGGTCGTGCGGGAGGAGTCGGCCCTCTGGGACATCGACTCGGGCCAGGGACGGCTGGACTTCTCCGTCGGCGACGTGGCGAGCGAGGTGGCGACCCTCACCGAGAAGCGGCGCTGCTTCGAGGGCGAGGACTTCGAGGATCTCGGCAGCGACGAGTGGTACAACTTCGGGCTCGACCTCGAGGAGATGGACCCCGAGCGCGCCCCCAACGCGTATGAGCGGGCCATCGAGCTCGACCCGAGGAACGCCGACGCCCACGTGAATCTCGGGCGCCTGTGCCAACTGAAGGGGGACCTCAAGAGCGCCAAGCGCCACTATCAGCTTGCCCTCGGGGCGGCCCCGGACCACCAGCTCGCGAGCTACAACATGGGCACGGTGTTCGACGAACTCGACGAGATGGAAACCGCCTCGGAGCACTACCGGCGCGCACCGGACGTGCCCGACGCCCACTACAACCTGGCGCGCATCTTCGAGATGGGTGGCGACGAGGTGTCGTCGCTACGGCACCTGCGCCGCTATCGGCAGCTGCTTGAGCGCTCCGAGGCTTGAGGCGGATCAGCCCTCGTAGGCGGTGGCTTTCGCCATTAGCTCGTCCGGGCTAGTTTTGCCCCGCTGACAGGCGACGACATCCCCGAACCGGAATACGCGGAACGCGTCGCCGTCGTGCCGGCGCACCCGTACGGAAAGGCGCTCGTCGTGGGGTAGCGACTTGAAGGTCGCGCCGTAGTCGCACAAGGTCTGCACGAGCGCGGCATCGAAGTCGGCGGCCGGAGGCGCTACCTCGGTTTCGGACACCTCGACCTCCGCGACTTCCCGCGGGGAGGCGAGTTTCTCGTACTCGGCGTCGATGCGGGCTTCGAGCGCGTCGTCCTCGTCCTCGAGGCGCTGTAGTTCCTCCTCCAGGGCGGCCACCGCGTCCGCGGCATGCTCCTTCGCCGGCGCCCCGCTGGCCCCCAGCCGAGCGTCCCAGACGCGCTGCCGGACCTTGCGCTGCTGCGCGCGCAGGGCGCGCTGCTGGCCCCGCAGTTCGCGCAGGGCCTCCAGATTGGGTGGGTGGCCGCCGAGAGTGGGAAGGTCCATATCCAGATCCGCCAAGATCTCGTGGACCATGTCCGGCACCGGCATCGAGATGGCCTCGTTCCGGATGATCTTCACGACTCGCTGGCCATGCGCGGACCCCAGCCAGCCCGTTCTGACGGAGAGGGAAATCAGAACGCCTTGGCCGGCCAGGTAGTCCGCTTCCACGTCCGAGACGCGCACGCCGGGCACGTTGCCGAGTGCGGCCTCGATGACGTCCTCGGCGATCCGCATTTCGCGCTGGAGCGCGTCGAGATGGGCTAGCGTGTCGGCGTGGGCGGACCCGAGGGTCACGGTCGCCGCCAGCGCTAGGGCGATGCGGATGCAGATGCGGTAGTGCGGGGAACGGGTCATCTTCGGCTCTCCGGGGGTTCGCGGCGGGTACCCACCCGCTGAAACAGATCCTCCAGGCGCCGCCGGTCGCGGGCCTGGTCGGTGATGAGGTAGCGCAGGCTCTCGTCGGTCTCCAGCGACCGCCGATCCATCTCGGCCTTCAGGAAGGCCGCCAGGGTGGTCAGTTCCTCCTCCCGCTGACTCCGGGCCGCTTCCATCGCCGCCTGTAGCAGCAGCGTGCGGTCGATTTCACGGCGGCTCTCGAACTCGTCCCGGAACCGCTCCACGGCCGCGTCGACCAATTGCCGTTGCAGCACCGGGTCGTAGCCCGCCACCGTCGGTGCCGGTGCCTCGTCGGGACCACCGGTCGTCCAAGGGGTCACCACGGCGACCGCCGCCAACGCGAAGGCCGTCGTGCTTGCCGCGACGGGAAACCAGACGCGCCAGTCCCGCCATGCCGGACGCTCGACCCGGGGCCGATGCCAGCGCGGCATGGGTTCGTCCCGCCATGCTTCGGCGCGCCGCCGCATCGCGTGGATCGCCGCCACGTCCGCGGTGCAGGAGGGACATCCCTCGACGTGGGCGCGCAACGCATCGCGCTCCACCGCCGGGATGCGGCGCTCGTCCTCGACCCAGTCGAACAGGCTCGAACGCGCTTCGTCACAATTCATCGAGCAGTTCCTCGCAGGCCTTGAGCTTGCGCAGCGCGCTGTAGAGGCGCGTTTTGGCCGTATTGGGCGAGATCCCGAGCCGTTCGCCGATCTCCTCGAAGGTACGGCTCTGGAAGAACTTGAGCTCCACGACGTGCCGTTGCGCCGGGGGCAACGTGGCGAGGGCCCGCACGACGCGTCGGTTCGCGTCCGTCGCGATGGTGGCGAGCGCCGGGTCCGAGCGGGCGCACGGATCCGCCACCGGCTCGATGTCGTCGAGGGACCCGAGATCCCGGCGCCGGCGTAGGTAATCCGTGCAGCGGTACGCCGCGATGCGGAACAGCCAGGCGGGGAAGGCGCCGTCGCCCCGATAACTCCCCAGGTTGCGATAGACGCCGAGAAACACCTCCTGCACGAGGTCCAGGGCATCGTCCGGGTGTCCGACCATGCGTAGCGCGTAGTTGTAGATGCGCCGCTCGTACCGCTTGACCAATGCCGTCCATGCGCCGTTGGAACCTCCCAGGGCACGCGTAACCAGCTTTTCGTCCGAAGCGGTTACCAACATCCGTGCCGCCGTGCTGCGCTGTTGAGGAATGTCGGTACGGGGCGCGAAATGGTTTGGCTGGCGAAAACGCGGCTCAAGGCCGGGAGGGCTGGGAAGCCACGGTCCGGCGTGGCGGGACCTGGATCAGGCCGCGGCGTTGACGAAGCGGTCGTAGCCGGCGACGGCGAGGTGTTCGTCGATGAGGGTCTGGGCGTGCTCGCGGCAGCAGCCGCAGCCGGTGCCGACGCCGAGTTCCTCCGCCAAGGCGTCCAGATTGTGGTGTCCCTGGGCGCAGGCGGCCTCGATTTCCGAGTCCCGGACGGCTTTACACATGCATACGTACATCGCGAACGCGAGTGTAAATGAGAACGATTCCTGAACACAACCCCTGCGAGCAAGGCCCCTTGAGCAAGGCCGAATCACGCCCCCCACACGGTCACCGGGCGTCCGTCGAGGGACTCATCGCGCCGATAGAGCTTCTCCTCCCAAGGCTTCGACTCGTCCCGGTCGAAGATCACCAGATGCCCCGACTCGCCACGGCACTTGTCCATGTAGTCCAGCGTCTGCTCCACGCCCTCGCGGATCGTCGCGGCGATGCCCCCGCGCAGGATCTTGCACTCCACCACATGGCGGTGGGCCGGCGCGCCGGGCTCGACCACGCCCTCCGGCCGGGGCGGCCAGACGATGAGGAGGTCGGTGCGGCGGCGGCCCAGGGCGTACTCCCGCTCGATCCGCCCGCCGGCGTTGACGATCCGGTGCAGGAACGCCTGCAACAGGAGCTGCGGACCCGCCTCCTTGTATTGGAAGCGCTCGATCCAGTGCTCCGAGTGCTCGCGGAAGAAGCCCTGGAACCCCGTGAGCAGGCCGTCCATGTCGAGGTCGCCATCGGGCTTCACGTACCACTGCGTCTCGTGGAGGATCATGTCCTCCTCCGCGTACATGAGTTCTCGCGGGATCACCTCCCGGTAGATCGGGTTGGCGATGCGGCGCGGGCCGCGCCGCGCCAGCAGGCCGAGGTCCCGGACGTACTCCACGTCGTCCGGGCTTGCGGCGCCGCTCGCGGCGCCGCTCAGCACCGGCTCGATCACCCGCCGCACCCGCTCCTCCCGGAGCTGGTCCGCGAGCTTGTGCAGGTGGGTCTGGCGGGCTAGGACGAGCGCCTCCCTGGCATCCATGACCGCCTCTTGGTCGATGGCGCGGGCGCGGTCCCGGCCGCCCTCGTTCTCGAAGCAGGCTTGGTCTGCCAGCGCGTTGACCAGCCACGGCTGTCCCCGGGACTGGTCCCACACCGCCGCAAGCGCGGCGTCGTTGAATGTCTGTCCGGTCTCCGCCGTGTGCTGGCCGAGCAGGGCGCGGATGTCGGCCTCGTCGAAATCGCCCAGCCGCAGCGACTTCGCCTTGATGTTGAAGGCGCTGCAGCCGGTGACGGTCTCGCCCCCCGACTCCGAGTGGATGCGGTAGTCCCGCACGTCCCGGACGCCGCACAGGATCACGCTCTGGGGGAACGCCGTCGGACGCATGTCGTACCCCGCGCGCAGCTGGCGCAGGACGGAGATCAGCGCGTCTCCCATGAGCGTGTCGATCTCGTCGATCAGGAGCACGAGCGGTTTGGGGTCATTGAGCGACCACCGGGTCAACGCCCTCCGCAATGCGCCGTGCGGCCCTTCGGCCGTCAGGAAGGCTTCGAGATTCGTTTCGATGTAGTCGTCGCCCAGGGTGATGAGCGCACGGTCGGCAAGACCTCCGAGGACGGTCTGCATGGCGGCCTCCACGCTCCCGCGCGCCGTCTGTCCAGTCTCGACGTTCGTGTACACGCAGCGGTACTCGCCGCCCTTGTTCAGCAGGTCGCGCAGCGCTAGCAGCGCGGAGGTCTTCCCCGTTTGCCGCGGCGCATGGAGCACGAAGTAGCGCTGCCGCGCAATGAGACGCAGCACTTCGTCGAGGTCGAACCGCTGCAGCGGCGGAATGCAATAGTGGTCCTCGACAACCACCGGCCCGGTCGTGTTGAAGAAGCGCTCGGCCATCGGCGTGGTTTCGTTGGCGGGAGGGCTGCGTCATCGTAGCGCAATTCGGCCGGCGGGCGATTCATGAGATAGGACGAGAGCGTCCCGACGCGGACAGGCCGCGCGCCTTCCAGAGGTAGTACGCCACGGGCAGCAGCACGAGCACGACCAGCCCGGAGGTGAGCACGCCGCCGACCAGTGGTGCCGCGATGCGCTTCATCACGTCCGCGCCGGCCCCGGTGCTCCACATGATCGGCAGCAGGCCCACGGCATCGGTCGCGATGGTCATGAGGATTGGGCGCACCCGCTGCACGGTGCCGTCGCGGATGGCCCGGCCGAGGGCGGCGTGGTCGATGAGCAGGCCGCGCTCCCGGGACTCGCGTACCGATGCGTCCAGATAAAGCAGCAAGACGACCGCCGTCTCCGCATACAGCCCCGCGAGGGCCACCACGCCCACCCAGACGGCGATGCTCAGGTGGTAGTCGAGGGCGTACAGCAGCCACACGGCACCGGTGAGGGCGAACGGAACCCCGGCCAGCACGAGCAGGGTGTCGCCGATCGACTTGCGGCTCACGTAGACGATCCCGGCGATGAGGAGGAGGGTGACGGGGATGAGGAGCGCGAGGCGTTGCTGCGCGCGCTGCATGTGTTCGTACTGGCCGCTGAAAGAGACGGTGTAGCCGGGCGGGAGGGCGACCCGCGACGCCACGGCACGGCGCGCCGCCTCGACGTAGGAGCCGATGTCGGTGTCGCGCAGGTCGATGTAGACCCATGCGTTCGGCCGTGCGCCCTCGCTCTTGATGCTCGGCGGACCGACGACGTAGTCGATGCGCGTCAGCCGGCCGAGGGGAATCTGCGGCCCGGCGGGCGTCGGTACGAGCACCCCGCGCAGGGCCGGCAGGTCGTCGCGCAACTCGCGGCTGTAGCGCAGGTTCACGGGGTAGCGTTCGAGGCCCTCCACCGTGGTGGTGACGTTCGTCCCGCCGATGGCCGTCTGGATCACGTCCTGCACGTCGCGCACGCTGAGTCCGTAGCGCGCGATGGCGTCCCGGTCGATGGTGAAGTCGAGGTAGTTGCCGCCGAGCACGCGCTCGGCGTAGGCGGCGCTCGTACCGGGCAACGCGCGCATCACGGCCTCGATCTCCCGCCCGAGCCGCTCGAGCTCCCCGAGGTCGGGCCCGGCGATCTTGATGCCGACCGGGGTCCGGATGCCGGTCGAGAGCATGTCGATGCGGGTCTTGATCGGCATCGTCCAGGCGTTGGTGAGGCCCGGCACCCGGATCGCCGCGTCCATCTCCTCGATGAGCCGCTCCGGCGTCATTCCCGGTCGCCAGGCATCCCGGGGCTTGAGGCGGATCGTCGTCTCGATCATCGACAGCGGCGCGGGGTCCGTCGCGGTGTCCGCGCGCCCGATCTTGCCGAAGACATGCTCCACCTCCGGGAACGTGCGCAGGATGCGGTCGGTTTGTTGGAGCAATTCGCCGGCCTTCGTGATGGAGATGCCGGGCAGGGTCGTCGGCATGTAGAGGAGATCCCCCTCCCAGAGGCTCGGCATGAATTCCGAGCCGAGGCGTGCGAACGGCACGGCGGTGGCGGCGAGCGCGAGGACGGCGGCGGCAATGACGACCGTCCGGCGGCGCAGGACGGCATCGAGGACGGGGCGGTAGATCCAGGTGAGTAGGCGGCTCACGGGGTGGCGTTCCATGGACCGTATCCGGCCGCGCAGGCAGTAGCCGACGAGCACGGGGACGGTGGTGACGGCGAGCATCGCGGCTGCGGCCATGGCGTAGGTCTTGGTGAAGGCCAATGGCTTGAACAACCGACCTTCCTGGGCCTCGAGGGCGAACAGGGGCAGGAACGACACGGTGATGACGAGCAGGGCGAAGAAGAGGGTGGGGCCGACCTCCCGGGTCGCCTCCGCCACCACCTGCCAATGCGGGCGCCGCCCGCCGTCCCGCGCCAGGTGCTTGTGCGCGTTCTCGACCATCACGATGGCGGCGTCCACCATCGTCCCGATGGCGACCGCGATGCCGCCGAGGGACATGATGTTCACGTTGAGCCCCTGCGCGCCCATCAGGATGAACGCGCAGAGGATGCCCACGGGCAGGGTGACGACGGCAACGAGGGCGCTGCGCACGTGGAACAGGAAGAGCAGGCAGACGAGCCCGACGATGGTGAGTTGCTGCACGAGGCTGATGCCGAGGCTGTCGACGGTGCGCTCGATGAGGTCCGTCCGGTCGTAGGCCACCTCGACGGTCACGCCCTCGGGCAGGCTCGGGGAGATGGCCGCGAGCCGCGCCTTCACGTCGTCGATGACTTGCAGGGTGCCGGCCCCGTGCCGGACCACCACGATCCCGCCCACGGCCTCGCCCTCGCCGTCCCACTCCGCAAGGCCCCGGCGCATCTCCGGCCCGACGCCTACCGTCGCGACGTCCTTGAGCAGGATCGGCGTGCCGGCCGCGTCGACGCCGAGGGCGATCCTCCGAATGTCCTCCGCCGATGCGAGATAGCCGCGCCCCCGGATCATGAACTCCTTCTCTCCCGCCTCCAGCAGCCGACCCCCCACGTCGCTGTTGCTGTTCTCGACCGCGCTGCGGATCCTTGCGATCGACATGCCGTAGGCGCGTAGGCGGTTGGGGTCCACGGTGATTTGGTACTGCCGCACGAAGCCGCCGATGCTCGCCACCTCGGCCACGCCTGGAACGCTCGCCAGCTCGTACTTCAGGAACCAGTCCTGGAGGGAACGGAGCTCGCCGAGGTCGTGGCGGTCCGACCGGAGCGCATAGAGGAAGGCCCAGCCGACCCCGGTCGCGTCCGGCCCGAGGGTGGGCGTCACCCCCGTCGGCAACGTGCGCGCCACGTTGCTCAACGTCTCCAGAACGCGGCTCCGGGCCCAGTAGAGGTCCGTGCCGTCCTCGAAGAGGACGTATACGAACGAGAGCCCGAAGTAGGAAAAGCCCCGCACGGTGCGGGCGAAGGGCACGCCGAGGAGCTGCGTGGTCAGTGGATACGTCACCTGGTCCTCGACGATGCGCGGTGCCTGGCCGGGATACTCGGTGTAGACGATCACCTGCACGTCGGAGAGGTCCGGGATGGCGTCGAGGGGCGCACGCCACAGCGCCTGCATGCCCACGACGGCGACGATGAGCGTCGCGAGCACGACCACGATCCGGTTGCGGATCGACCAGCCGACGAGTCGTTCGAGCATCGTCGCCGCTCAGTGGTGCCGGTGGCCTGCCGGGGGCGCGTCGGACCCTAGCGGCGCCCCGCGTGGCTCCCCCCGAGAGAGTTGCGAGATGGCCGCCCGGAGATTGCTTTCGGAATCGATGAGGAACTGCGAGGACACCACCACGCGCTCCCCGGCGGCGACGCCCGAAATGACCTCCTGCATTCCCCCTGCGGTCCGCCCGAGTTGCACCTCGCGCGGCTCGAACACCCGGCCGGGTCGCTCCACGATCACGACCGCGCGTTCGCCCGTGTGCAGGACCGACTCCGCGGGCACCAGCACCGTCTCGCGGTCGGCCTCGCGCTCCACCATGACGTCGACGTACATCATCGGCCGCAGGGCGAGATCCTCGTTGGCGACCTCGACGAACGCCGTCAGGGCGCGCGTTTCCGGGTTCAGGGCGGAGCGGAAGAACAGGATCGTGCCGCTCCAGTCGCGGCCGGGGAAGGCATCGACCTCGATGGAAACGGGGCTGCCCTCGCGCACGTGGCGCAGGTCCTCCTCGTAGAATTCCGCCTGCGCCCAGAGCGTCGAGTGGTCGGCGATCTTGAGCACGGTCATGCCCGGGGCGAGCTGCATGCCCTCCAGCGAGTCGCCCATCTTCTCCACGATGAACCCGGCGGCCGGGGCGAAGAAGCGCACCGTGCGCGAAGCCTCCCCCGACTCCTCCAGCGCTCGAATCTGCGCTTCCGTCACGTCCCAGTACCGCAGGCGTTCCCGTGCCGCGTCGCGCAGGGACCGGGAGCGCTCGATGGCGTCGGCGTAGGCGCCGGTCCCCCGAAGCCGCTCCGCGTACTCCATCGCCGCCAGGTACTCGCGCTGGGTGGTGACGAGTTCCGGGCTGTAGATGTCGAACAGCACGTCCCCGGCCTCGACGTATTCGCCGACGTTGTTGACCCGGGCATGCTCGATCCAGCCGTGGAACTTGGTATTGACGGAGACGAGCTTCTCCTCGTTGTGGGCCAGCACGCCCACCGTGCGGATGGCCACCGGCATCGCGCCGCGCACGGCGTCGGCCGTGCGCACGGCGAAGTTCTGCAGGAAGCCGGGGCTCACCCGCACGCCGTCCGGCGCGTTGGCCTCTGCGGCCTCGTCCGCGTAGACGGGCACGAGGTCCATCCCCATCGGGGACTTGCCGGGCTGGCCCGAGCGATAGGAGGGATCCATCGGCGCGCGCCAGTAGAGAATCTTGCGCTCGTGCGCCGCGTTGCCGGGGATGTTGGCGGTGGCCCTGGGCGCGTCCAGGAATGTCCAGCCGAGCGGATTCCAGGCGAACAGCGCCGTTGCGGCGGTGCCGAGGAGCGCTCCGGTCACGAGGAACACGAGGGGGCGCGGGCCGTTCATCGGAGCCCCTCCGGGAACGCCGTGCCGACGGCGCGTTCCATGTCCGCGAGCCCCTGCATGTAGTCGGACTCGAGCCGTGCCAGGTCGAGCCGCGCGCCGAGCAGCATCTCTTCGCTGTCGAGGAGTTCGAGGACGTCGACCGTGCCCGCGGAGTACGCCGCCTCCGCCGAGCGCAGTGCCTGTTCCGCCTGGGGCACGAGGGCGCGTTCGAGGAGACGGATGCGCCGCTCGATCATAGACAAGCGCGCACCAGCGGCGCGCACCGCACCGTCGACATCGTTGACGACACCGCGGAAGGCCGCGCCGGCGGCGTCCAGCCGCGCCACCGCCTCACGCACCCCGGCCCGGTACTTCGCCCGCCCGAGCGGCAGCCGGACGCCGAGGCTGACGCTGAACTGATCCTCGCCGTTGTCCCCCGGCGGGGCCAGCCGGCCGGCGCGGTCGCGGCGGTCGCCAACGGGATTCCAGGCGGCCCCGAGGACCAGATCCGGCCAAGGTTCCTTGCGGGCCAGCCGCAGGTGGCCCCTTTCCGCGTCCATACGCAGGCGCGCGGCGCGGATGTCGGGATGATGTGCGCGGGCCAACTCGTGCAGCCGCGCTCCGTCGATGTCGGCCCGCGGGCGGGCGAGGAGGCGCATTGGGGACACCGCCTCGTCGTTGGGTCGGTCGCGCAGCGCGTTCAGGCGGGCTTCGACCGCCACCCGCTCCTGCATCAGGGCATCGCGGCGCGAAAGGATGCGGGTGATTTCGGCCTGCAACTTGACGACCGACTGCTGCAGCCCGACTCCTTGCGAGTATCGTGCCTTGGCGAGGGTTTCGTAGAGACGCAGCAGTTCCTCCTCTTGGTCGGCGATGGCGACCGCGCGATCCAGGTAGACCAGCTCGTAGTAGGCCACCTTGACTTCCCGAACGACCGCGGCCCGATGCGTTGCGGCGGTCGCTTCGCGCACGGTGGCCTCGGTGCGCGCCACGGCGCCTCGGTCGGCACGCTTGCCGAACCACGGCACCGCCTGCTGCACGGCGATGCCGCCGCGTTGCGGGCCGACGCGGGTCTCCGGCGGGCGGCCGTGCATGGTCAGGGACAGGGTCGGATCGGGCAGTGCGGTGACCTGCGCGATCCGGTGCCGCGCTGCGGTGGTGTCGAGCCGGGCTTCCCGGATGCGGGGATTGCGCTCCAGCGCCTCGGCGAGGAAGGTGGCCAGCGTCGGGTCCCCGTGGTCGGCGAAGTCCAAACCGAGCTCTTGGGTGTGCGATGGCCGCTCTCCAGGGTCGGCGGCGGCGCTTGGGGGCGCAAGGAGCAGTCCGGCCGACAGGCAGGCGGCTGCTTGGGCGATGTGCATGGTCTCTCTCCCGAACGGTGGGCGACGCCGCGAGGGCGGCGTGACGCGGTGCGCTCGGAGAGAGCTAATTCAGTAGGCGGTCGAACCGGCGCACGGGCGTGTCCGCCGCGCGCGCGACGTGGGGAATGGGCGGGGAGTGGTTCCTCGGAGGGGGGAGGGGCGTCGCCGCGCGGACGCCATGCAAGGCCGCCTCCACGGCATCGTCCGATGGTCCCGAGGGTGCTTCGGCCACCTGCGGCCCCCTATCGGGAGGGAGGCCGTCGAGGGTGCAGTCGGCTTGACAGTCGGCGCGTTCGCAATCGGCGGACGCCGGGGCGTCGTGGTCGTGGTGGGCCACGTGCGTGGCGGCCGGCGACCCCAAGGCCGGAGACGGGAGTGCGCACGCGCAGGCGACACCGCCCCAAGTGACGGCGGCGGCCAGCAACGGCGCAAGCAGGCACGTCCTCCGATCCATGGACACTCCCATACGCCCCGCCGCAAGGCGCGTCAAGCCCCTTTGCCTTGAGCCACAAGCCGGCCCCGCCGCTCCGCCGACCGCTTCACGATCCCCGTATGAGAATCATTTTCATTTATTTTTCAATAACTTGCGTTTGACGTGGGGTACTTCAGGACGCATACTCGCGCCATCTGACCCAAGGAGAGCCCCATGAAGCCGCAGGATCCAAAGATCATCGAACACCTGAACCGCGCGCTGAAGAATGAGCTTACGGCGATCAACCAGTACTTCCTGCACGCGAAGATGCTCACCGACTGGGGCATGGGCGAGCTCGGCGAGCACGAGCGCAAGGAGTCCTTCGACGAGATGCGCCACGCCGACCGCCTCATCGAGCGCATCCTGTTCCTCGATGGCCTGCCGAACCTGCAGGAGTTGGGCAAGCTCATGATCGGGGAGGACGTCAAGGAGATTCTCGAATGCGACCTCGCCCTCGAGACCGCGGCGATGCCGGTGCTCCGGGAAGCCGTCGCGTATTCGGAGTCCGTCGCGGACTACGTGAGCCGGGAGATCTTCGAGGACATCCTCGAATCCGAGGAAGAGCACGTGGACTGGCTGGAAACGCAGCTCGGGCTCATCGAGAAGACGGGCATCCAGAACTACGTGCAGTCCGCCATGAGCTGACGCGACCAAAGGAGGTCGCTAGGGAAGGTCTGAACAAGACCTTCCCTAGTGCGGCACAGGGATGTGCCGCCAGATTCGATGGCGTAAGCCATTGAATCTGTGGAGCAAGTCGAAACCGCGCTTTTGGCTTGCGACCTGAACAAGTCCATGGACGGACTTGTTCAGAGGTTCCCTAGGGAAGGTCTGATTAACCCAGATGCCGGCGCTGTTGTACATGGACGCCAGGCCGCGTCCTCGGGGTTGCCAGCCACGAACAATCCCTCTATCCTGCGCTATACAGAAACTGTGACGACACCTTCTTGAGAGTGGCGCTGACGAGATCTGACGAGATGAGGAACATCACTGTATCGGTGGACGAAGAGACCCATCGGCTGGCGCGGATCCGCGCAGCGGAGATGGACACCTCCGTGTCGGCGTTGGTACGCGGCTACCTCCGGAGCCTGGCGTTGGAGCGCACGGGGGGCGACGTGGCCGGGAAGTCCTCCCAAGAAGAACTGTACGAACGGATCCGGGCGCGGGCGGCGGCCCAGGCTGCCGGCGAGGTTGACGACCCGGGAGGCGGGTAGCCACGGCGGAGGCTCTTCGGTGCGCGTGGGCTTGGCTCCAGCCACCGCCGTCTTCCAGCGTCGCAATCCCTCGGCGGAGGCCCGTGCGCTTTTTGGCGTGTTGCGACACGCATCATGGATCCGGCGATTTGGCGGCCCATATCCGCATAAACTGTGTCCCACATAATATGTGTCCCGCGCCGCGCTGCGTCAGTGACGTGGTGGTGGTCTAGCGGGAACGCAGCGTCCGATCAAGAGGGGTTCCACGGCCGGTCGCGGGCCGGGCCCGGACCGAAGCCGCGACTCGGTGCGCGGATTGGGCAGGAGGGCGCTGGGAAGGGGTGCCCGCCGGTGGGACCGCGTTGCCGGTGCGTAGTGCTCGGCCAGGTACTCGAGAATCCGGGTTTCGGTTTCCGGCTGTAGGTGATGCATGTTGTGCGCTTCCTGCATGTGCAGAACCGTGTCGCGCCAAGTGGCGAGATCTCCCCGTTGGCTCGTGACGAGGCTCAGTGAGTGGCAACCACCGCAATGCATGTGGACCTCTTGCCAGGCGCCGGCCTTGACGAGCCCCGTCTCGAAGTCCGTCTCGGTGGTCGCCATGGCCATGGCCGCCATGCCGACGATGATTGGGTAGATCGCCGGTCTCCGTCGGCCCGCCGTCCGCTTCATGCGACCGCGAGGGCGATCCGGTGGCAGGCGTTGTTCAAGTATCCGCGTGGGTTCCACGCCGGCAGGACCATCGGCTGGGCGGTTCCGTGGTCGTCGACGGCCCGCGCCCAGACTTCGTGGTAGCCGGGACGCGGTGGCGCGATCCAGGCCGACCATTGTTGCCACGCCAGGCGATTCACCGGTGGCTGCAGCACGGCGGGCTGCCAGGTCGCGCCGTAGTCGATGGACGTGAACACCTCCCGGACCCGCAGGTCGCCGGCCCAGGCATGGCCCCGGACGAGGATGGCCTCGCCGAAGGTCCGGCAGGCGCCGGACTCGGGGAACGTGATGAGCGACTTCACGGGCATCGAGCCGATGATGCACATGTTCTCGTCCGCAACGGTTGTTCCGGGCGCCACGGGGTTGCAGGGCACGCGATAGGACTGCCCGCCCATCTTGGCGCCGTCGTGGACGCGGTCGCGCACGAGGAGACGCGTCAGCCACTTCCCGCTAACCGAGCCCGACCAGCCGCCGATGACCAGGCGCAACGGAAAGCCGTGCAACGGCCCCAATGGCGCGCCGTTCATCGCCCACGCGAGCATCGACTCGGCTTCGAGCGCCTTCGCCACCGGCACGCCTCGGGAGATGGGTTGTTGGTCCGGGTCGCCGGAAAGGTGGGTATCGGCGGACTCATAGGCAACATAGACCGCGTCCTCGGCGACACCACAATAATCGAGCACGTCGCGTAGCCGGACGCCGGTCCACCGCGGGCAGGCGACGGCCCCCGTCGTCCATTGGTTGCCCGGCACGGCGGGGTGAAACTCGGATCGGCCGTTGCCACCACACTCGAGTTGCAGCTGCAGCGTGTGGTGCTCGAAACGTTCCTTCAGTTCGCGCAGCGTCAGGCGGGACGGCCGGATGCAGGACTCGCCAGCCAATTCCAGCGTCCAATCGAGCGGGTCGATGCCCCGGGTGTCGGGTGGAATGCCGTTGTTGCGCACGAACAGGTGCGCGGTGGGAGTCACGGGGTCGTCGAGCAGGTGGACTGGCGTCTCCGCGTTGAGGGGGCGTTCCGTGAGAATCCGTAGACCCGGCTTGCCGGGAATCGACGGCGCTTGGGCCGCTTGCCCGCGGGCGAGGGGACCGGCCATCGTCGCCGCGGCGATGGCCGCCGACCCCCTGAGGAGGCGTCGTCGCGTCCAAACACCGCAGCCATCGCGCACTCGACCATGCTGGGCGCGGGTTTCGGGCGATGGCGGGGCGGACGGGGGAGCGGCCAAGGGGTGGTTTCGTGGAGCCGGAAACGCCGGCAACGTAGCATCGCGGTCACGGTCCGGCAAGCGCGTACTCGCCCTCGCCCCGGAGGTCAGTTACCGTTCGTCCATGTGTCCGCCGGCGAAACTTGGTGTCGCGATGGCGTTATCTTTGGCACCGTCTCTGGAGTCTCCATGCCAAGAGTCGGCAACACCCTGATCTTCAGCTTCGACGGCACCGGCCACGAGCCGGCCGATGCCGAGGGCTTTCGGCAGGACGAGAGCATCAGCAACATCCTGAAGCTGCACCTCCTGCTCGGCGGTGGGATCGACGCACAACCAACGCGGCGCACCCCGGCCGGCGGCGGTCAAAGGGCCTTCTACTACAACGGCATCGGCACCCGGCAAGACGGCACCACGGTCCCGTTGCTAGGCCGTCTTTACTCGGCGGGGCGGCGGGTCGTGAACCTGGCCCTCGCTCCCACGTTCAGCGACGCCCAACAGATTCTGGACGAGGCGGCGGCGGACTTGGCGAAGGTGTATGCGCCGGGCGACCGCATTGTTCTGTTTGGCTTCAGCCGAGGGGCCGCGCTGGCGCGGAAGTTCGCGACGCTGTTGTTGGAGGCCGATGCTCGGCGCGAGGTGGCGTTCCTCGGAGTGTTCGACACCGTCGCCGCCATGGGAGGTCTCATCGGCGGCGAGGTGGAGATGGAGGCCGGCGCCCTGCATGATCGCGTGCGCAAGGCGGTGCATGCGGTCGCCATCGACGAGGACAGGGCCGCGTTCGCCCCGACCCTGATTCCGATGACGCCCGGCGACGAGAACCGTGTTGCCGAGATCTGGTTTCCGGGTGTCCACGGCGACATCGGCGGTGGCTACTGGAACGACGGGCTCTCCGACGTGGTGCTTGAGTACATGATGGGCCGTTGTAGGGCCGCCCTCGGCGATGCGCTTTTCATGGATCACTACCGGAGTAGCGACGCGTTGGGCGGGGAGGGCGGGGCGGAGATCGCGGCGGACGACGTGGCCCTCGAGCCCAGATTCGACGCACCGATGCACGCCGACGGCGGAACGACTTTGTTTCCGAGGGAGACCAGGCATATACACATCCACTCGGAGGAAACTACCAACCAAGCCTTGCCCGTCCTACACTACGCCACCAAGCTCCGCGTCGATGGCGTTGCGGACTACCGGCCGCCGGCGCTGCGCGACCTGGGGTTCAGGATCTGGCTGGGTGGACGGACGTATAGCCCTCCCATCCAAGGCGTTAGCGAATTGCGCCGCTATACCATACCTTGGCGGTGGCGAATGCGGTGGTGGAGGGGGCGGCAGGGAAGCTAGGTATAACAAGTTGTTAACAACATGTGCCCAGCGCGTAACGAATAGGGTAAACCAAGATGACGGCAACGACCACATCCCAGCTTCCCGGCAAGCTGGGCAATCCCGACCTCACCCTCGCCACCGATCCGCGCCTGGATCCGGCCCTGATTCCGGCCGTCGCGGGGATGGACGAGGCGTTGGATGCGCCGCCGGCGGTCGGCCCCGACTCCTCGTACGAAGACGTCGTCGCATACGCGGCCGCCATGGAGGCGGAGGTCGACCAGATCTACGCGGAGACCTTCGGCGCGCTGCCGCAGCTTGTGGGCGTGCGCCGGCGGACGGAGGTGATCGAGGGTGTCGACGGCAACGACATCACGCTCTTCGTGCATGAGCCCGCGGACCGGGACGGCGTGCTGCCCGGCATCCTCCACACCCACGGCGGCGGCATGGTCATGTGTGCGGCTGCGGACCCCCAGTACGTGCGCTGGCGCGACGAACTCGCGTTGACCGGGCTCTGCGTGGTCGGCGTGGAGTTCCGCAACGGCGCCGGCAAGCTGGGCGACCATCCCTTTCCGGCGGGGCTCAACGACTGCGCCGACGGCACGCGGTGGACGTACCGCAACCGGGACGCGCTCGGCATCTCGCACGTCGTGGTCTCGGGCGAGTCCGGAGGGGGGAACCTGTGTCTGGCGGTGGCCCTCAAGGCGAAGCGGGAAGGCTGGATCGACGAGCTCGCGGGCGTCTACTCCTGCTGCCCCTACATCGCGGGGACGTTCGATCCGGCGCCCCCGGAACTCGTGTCCTGGCGCGAAAACGGCGGCTACCAGCTCGACCCCGGGATGTGCCAGGCGCTCGTCAAGGTGTACGACCCGAGCGCGGCGCACGTCCACGATCCACTCGCCTGGCCCTACCAGGCGGCGGTGGAGGATCTCCTGGGCCTCCCGCCGCACACGGTTTCGGTCAACGAGCTGGATCCGCTGCGAGACGAAGGACTGATCTACGCGCGCCGGCTCATGGCGGCCGGCGTCTCCACCGTGAGCCGTACCGTGAACGGCACGCATCACGGGGGCGACACCGACAACCCGTTCCAGCTACCGCACGTGTATCTCGCGACGATCCGGGACATCCACGGCTTCGCGGCGTCGGTGGGATAGGCCGGCTCGCCGATGTTCGGAACACGGAAGTGGCGCGATGGACTGGTTCGGGAGCTGAACCGGGACTCAGAGCTTGCCGAGACGGCTCGGGGCCAGATGGAGTACCGCAAGGAAGGTGAGGCCCCCTTCATCCTGTGCGTACATGGAGGGCCGGGCGGCTACGACCAGGGCAAGCTCGTTGGCGCCGCGTTCGCCGATTTCGGGACGATCTCCGTTTCGCGCCCGGGGTACCTGCGCACACCGATCGCCACCGGCCGGACGTTCGAGGCGCAGGCCGACGCCCTGGCGGCCCTGCTCGATACGCTCGGGATTGACCGGGTCGCCGTGTATGGCGCTTCGGCGGGCGGGCCGCCGTCCATCCACTTCGCGGGACGGCACCCCGACCGGGTGGTCGCCGTGCTTCTCACCTGCGCGGTGACGACGGTCTATCCGGTCCATGTCCCCACATGGGCGCGGGCGATCATCTTCTCCGACGCGGGCTCGCGACTGCAGGGGTGGCTCTTCGACCGCTTCCCCGGGGCGACGCTGAAGCAACTCCTCGCCCAGTCGAGCACGTTCGACGCGGAGGAGAAGGAGGCCGAAGCGCGGCGCATCCTGAACGACCCGGTGCACTTCGATTTCGCGCGGGCGCTCCAGCAGACCCTCGCGCCATATGGCCCCCGCCGGGCCGGGCTCGAGAACGACCTCGTGCAGTTCGCACGCATTACACGCCCGCTGCCCCTCGAGAACATCCAGTGCCCGACCCTGATCTGTCACGGGCGCCGCGACGGCGACGTCGACTACGAGCATGCGGAGACCGCCCACCGCCTGATCCCGAACTCGAGGCTCCACACGCTGGAGCAGGGCAGCCACCTCGTGTGGTGCTCCGAGGGCGCCGAAGAAATGTTGCGCGTACAGCGCGAGTTTCTGCGGGAGCACCTGGCTTCGTAGCGGTCTTCAAGACCGTGCCGTCCGTTCCATGCAACGTCTCCACTACGACTACATCGTCGTAGGCGCCGGCTCGGCGGGCTGCGTCCTGGCGAACCGGCTGTCCGCCGTTCCCGAACATCGGGTACTGCTCGTAGAGGCCGGCGGGCGCGACAACCGCCTCTTCATCCGCATGCCGGCGGCCTTCTCGCAGGCGATGAACCTCCGGCGCTGCAACTGGGGATTCGTGTCCGAACCGGAGCCGGGCCTGTCGGGGCGGCGTCTCGACTGTCCCCGGGGCAAGGTGCTCGGCGGCTCCTCGTCCATCAACGGCATGGTGTACGTGCGCGGGCACGGGCGCGACTTCGACGTCTGGGAAGCGCTCGGCGCGGCTGGCTGGAACTACCGCAACTGCCTGCCGTACTTCCGGCGCGCCGAGACCTGGCAGGGTGGGACGGACGCTTTTCGCGGCGGTGACGGCCCGCTCCGTACCGGCAGCGGCAACAACGCCGCGCGCAACCCGCTCTACGCCGCGTTCGTGGCGGCGGGGCTGGAGGCGGGCTACGCGGCGACGCCGGACTGCAACGGCTACCGGCAGGAAGGGTTCGGCGCGCTGCCGATGACCGTTGATGGCGGTGTGCGCGTGTCGACATCGCGCGCCTACCTCGCTCCCGTGCTGAAGCGCCCCAATCTCGCCGTCATGACCGGCGCGACCGCGGAGGCGGTCCTGTGCGACGGCAACGTGGCGACCGGCGTCCGCTTGCGCCAGGGCGGCCGCATCGTCGAAGTACACGCGACGAGGGAAGTCATCCTGTCGGCGGGTGCCATCGGTTCCCCGGCGCTGCTACAGCGCTCCGGCTTCGGCCCTGCGGATGTGCTGTCGGATGCCGGTGTACCCCTTCGGCACGAGCTGCTCGGCGTTGGCGAGAACCTTCAGGATCACCTGGAAGTCTATTGCCAGTACCGCTGCCTCGAACCCGTCACCCTGAACGGCCGGCTGAACCCGCTCGGCAAGACCCTGATCGGCTTGCGCTGGCTGCTGTTCCGCGATGGGCTCGGCAGCACCAACCACTTCGAGGCCGGCGCCTTCCTGCGGTCCACCCCCGAGCGGGAGTGGCCGGACGTACAGCTCCACTTCCTGCCGGCCGCCATGCGCTACGATGGCGCCCAGGCGCTGCGCGGGCACGGTTTCCAGGTGCATCTCGGGCATAACCGGCCGAAGAGCCGCGGCCACGTGCGCATCGTGTCGCCCGACGCCGACGACCCGCCGCGAATCCGGTTCAACTACCTCACGCATGCGGACGACCTGCACGCCTGGCGCGCCTGCGTGCGTCAGCTGCGCGCGATCATGGGCCAGCCCGCACTCGCCCGTTACCGCGGCGAGGAGCTTCAGCCTGGCGAGGACGTGGCGAGCGACGCGGTGATCGACCGTTGGGTGCGCGACAACGCGGAGAGCGCCTACCATCCCGCCGGCACCTGCAGGATGGGGAACGCCGGCGACCCCGCGGCCGTCGTGGATCCCGAGTGCCGGGTGCGTGGCGTTGAGCGGCTCCGGGTGGTCGACTCCTCCGTCTTTCCGGCCATCACCAACGGCAACCTCAACGCGCCGACGATCATGGTCGCGGAACGGGCCGCGGACATCATTCTCGGACGGCCGCTGTTGCGCGCCGACGAGGGACTGGAGCTGTATCCGACGGACGGGTGATCGGGCCGTGCCGCCCGGGATCAACCAACGACGACCGGTCGGTTGCGTGAGATCACGCCCCGCGTGTCGCTACCGGCTGGCGGCGATGCGTGCGAGACGCCGGGCCGCCACGGCCCCCGCGAGGCCGAACGCGGCCACACCGAGAAAGTAGAGGCTGTAGCCGGACTGGCCGGGCAGGCGGTCCACCAGCACGCCCCGGATCAGCGGCAGGTAGATGTCCGGCGCATACCCGATCAGCGAGATCACTCCTATGGCGAGGCCCTTGACGCGGTCGGGCACGTCGCAGCTTTCGAGGGTGGCCCAGTAGATGCCCCGCACCGCGTAGGTGACGAGGCCGACGATCAGCACGATCGGGAGCAGCAGCGCTGTGGCGGCGTCGAGCGGCAGCACCGCGAGGCTCGCCAATGCGACGGAGCCGAGCACGAGGAGCACGGCCAGCACCTTTTCGCGGTTCAGGTAGTCGCCGACGAAACCCGCGCCGATCGCGCCGATGGGCCGCATCCACAGCTTGGCGACGGTGATCGTGCCGACGGTCACCGCCGTCAGTCCGAAGTTCTGCTGGAGGTAGGCGGAGAACGCGTAGGTGGCGAAGAACAACTGGTAGCCGGTCATGATGCACGCGGCGGCCAGCCAGATCTCGGGCTTGCCGAGGACGATCCGGAAGTCCCGCATGGTCTCGGAGAGGGACGCGGCGCGGCGGCCGGCGTCGCCCTTCCGGCTGTCGTCGACCACGAACAGGACGACGGGCGCCAGTACGAGCATGTTCCCGGTGTATAGCCAGATGACCTTGCGCAGCGCGACATCGGTCGGCTCTCCAAGCCCGTCGAGCCAGTATGCGAACAACGCGATGGCGACCGTTGCCAGCAGCGCCTCGGCCAATCCCCGGCCCCCGTCGAGGATGCCGAAGAAGCGGCCTTGTTCATTGCCCCGGGCGAGGAGGGCGACCGCCTTGATGTGGGCCGACCAGAAGGTGAGGCCAGTAGCGATCCCCCAGCCCGCGTAGATGAGCTGCAGTTGCGCGAAGGAGGGGGTGCTTGCGAACCAGACGCCGAGCAGGCCGGCGCACAACAGCGAGAGCGACATCAGATGGCGGGGCGACACCCGGTCCGCCAGCCAGCCGCTCGGCAGGTACGTGACGACGAAGAGCACGCCGAGCAGGGCGTTGCACTGGCCCAGTTGCGACGCCGTAATGCCGAACGTCTCCAGCATGGAGACTTCGAAATTCTGCCGCAGGTACAGCAACGGATAGATCGCGCCCGCGGCCACGGTGATGACGGCGAGTTGTCCGATGCGTCGCACGGTGCCCGATAACCCCTGTTTCACGGTGCCCTCTCGCCGATGATAGAGCCATGGTTGCGGCCGGACCGCCGCGGTCGCTACAGTCGCGGGCCGCCTCTCGCACCCGGAGACGTCCGCATGCACCTCGCCCGGTTTCCGCGCCTGCGCCTCGCGCACCTGCCGACGCCGCTGGAGTCCTTGGAACGCCTTTCCGCGGAACTCGGCGGGCCGAACCTCTGGATCAAGCGCGACGACTGCACCGGTCTCGCGGGCGGCGGCAACAAGACGCGGAAGCTCGAGTTCCTGATGGCGGACGCGGTGGAGCGGGGCGCCGACGCTGTCATCACCCAGGGGGCGACGCAGTCCAATCATGCGCGCCAGACGGCCGCCGCCGCGAAGCTGGGGATGGCCTGCCACTTGCTGCTGGAAGATCGGGCCGGGCTGCCGGACAACGACTACCTTTGCAACGGCAACGTGCTGTTGGATCAGCTCCATGGCGCGACGCTGCAAGGCCATCCAGGCGGTACCGACATGAACGCCGCGATGGAAGCGCTGGCTCGCGAGTTGCGAGACGACGGCCGCAAGCCATACGTCGTTCCGGGGGGCGGCTCCAACGAGATCGGCGCGCTCGGCTACGTCAACTGCGCCCTTGAGCTGCTGCAGCAGGCCAATGACGCCGGACTTGAGATCGCGCATGTCGTTCACGCGACCGGCAGTACCGGCACGCAGGCCGGGCTGGTCACCGGGTTCCGCGGGAGTGGCAGCGGGATTCCCGTGCTGGGCATCAGCGTACGCGCGGAGAGGGAGGCGCAGGAAGAGAACGTGTTCCGGCTTGCGGAGCGGACCGCGGAACACCTCGGGATCCCCGGAGCGGTGCGGCGGGACCACGTGGTGGCCGATTCGGACTACGTCGGGCCCGGGTACGGCCTCCCCGCGCCGGACACGCTCGAGGCGATCCGGCTGTTCGCCCGTATCGAGGGCATCCTGCTGGACCCGGTTTACACCGGGAAGGCCGCGGCGGGGCTGATCGCCCTCGTGCGCGAAGGCCGTTTCGGGAAGGACGACAACGTGGTGTTCGTCCATACCGGCGGTGCCCAGGCGCTGTTCGCCTACCGCGGATTCTTCGGCTTCGACGGTCCGGGCGAGTCATGAGCGACCGCGCCCGGAGACCGTCTGCATCCTGGGCGGACGTGGCGGTCTGCCCGTCGAAACGCAACAGCTGTAAAAGCCGAGTGATATAGTCCACACCACAACACCCCGGGGAGGGGAGAGGGGATAGGGGTATGCGCAACCGTCGTGCGATGGCGTGCACGACCCGGCTCCGTGCGCCCGCCGCCGCGGCGGTCGTCCTTGGGCTGCTGCTGGCGACGGGCCCCTCCGCGTTCGCGGACGATCCGGAGAACACCGACTGGCCGCTGCTCGGCAACGCCCACGAGATGCAGCACCACGCGGGCCTCTCCCAGATCAACACGGACACCGTGGGGCGGCTTGGCCTCGCCTGGTGGGTGGACCTGCCCACGGTCAAGGGGCTCGTCGGCAATCCGTTGATCCAGGACGGCAGGATCTTCCAGAGCGGCGCCGGCAGCGTCATCTACGCGAACGACCTGCGCACCGGCGAGGTGCTCTGGACCTTCGACCCGCGGCCCGGGCCCGGGGACGGCTCGTTCCTGGCCGCCTACGGGCTCTTCGCCAACCGGGGCGTGGCGCTGCACGACGATCTCGTCATCGTCGGTACCGGCGACTGCCGGCTGGTGGCGGTGGACCAGGAGACGGGGACGCAACGCTGGGAGGCCCAGGCCTGCGAGCGGGGCAACAACCAGACCATCACCGCCGCGCCGCGCGTCGGGGGCGGCATGGTGTTCACGGGCAACTCCTGCGCGGATTCCGGCGCGAGCCGCGGCCACGTCGACGCGTTCGACGCCAGTACGGGACGCCGCCTGTGGCGCTTCTACACCGTCCCTGGCGACCCCTCGAAACCGCCGGAGAGCGACCTCTACCGCATGGCGGTCGCCACCTGGGGCGACGGCTGGTACGAGCGGTCCCGGGGCTGCGGCAGCGTGTGGGACGCGATGGTCTACGACCCCGGGTCGGAGCGGCTCTACATCGGGGTCGGCGGTCCGTCGCCGCTCGACCCCACGGCCCGTGGCGCGAATGCGGGCGACGAGCTGTTCACGAACTCCGTCGTGGCCCTCGATGCGAAGACGGGCGAGTACGTCTGGCACTTCAAGCAGAATCCGGGCGACGGCTGGAACTTCGAGCCGGCGGTCGGCCTCATGCTCGCGAGCGTGCCGGACGTGGACGGCGAGCGGCGCGTGGTCATCAGCGTGCCGAAGGACGGTTTCGTCTACGTCCTCGATGCCGACACCGGGGAGTTCCTCTCGGGCCGCAACTACGTGCCGGCGAACTGGGCCAGCGGGCTCGACGAGGAAGGTCGGCCCATCTACCTGCCCGAAGCCCGTTACTGGGAGCAGCCGGACGGGCGGGCGGTGGTTTTGCCGGGGGGCATGGGCGGCCACAACTGGGAGGCCCTGGCGTTCGATCCGGACAAGCACGTGGTGTTCATCCCTGTCGCGACGATGCCGTCGCTCTACGAGGCGAGCGCCGGCGAAGGGATGATGGGCGACCTGGGCGTCACGTTCGACGGGGAGTACGGCAGCAAGGGAGATCCCGACTGGGAGGCCTTCGGCGAGCTCGTGGCTTGGGACCCGGTCCTGCAGACGGAGGTCTGGCGAGCGCGCCACGCCTTGCCCATGAACGGCGGCGCGCTGCACACGGCCGGGGGCCTCGTGTTCCAGGGGCTCGCCGAGGGGTATCTCGTAGCGTACGACGCGGCGACCGGGGAGCGGCTCTGGTCGGCGTCGGCGGGCGGGACGGTGCGCAGCGCGCCATCGACGGTGATGGCTGACGGCAAGCAGTACATCGTGGTCGCGAGCGGCAACGTCGCCACGTCCATCGGCGCGACCGGCTTCACCAGCTACAGCTCCGTACCGAGGTCCCGCAGCCGCCCGCGCCTGCTCGCCTTCGCCCTCGACTGCAGCGCTCCCGCGCCGCCGTGGGCGGAGATTCCGCACATTCCGGCACCGCCGACCGCGCGTCTCGACGCGACCCTGGCGTCGGCGGGCAAGGACATCTTCGTGGCCTATGGCTGCGACGGCTGCCACGGTCATGGCGGCGTCGCCGTCTGGGAGACGCTGGACCTGCGCGTGCGGCCGCCGGCAAACCTACAGTACCTGCAGACCGTGCTCGGCGGAGCGCTCGCCGCGCGCGGGATGCCGGTTTTCGAGATGGCGGACGACACCGCCGAGGCCTTGCGGGCATACTTGGTCAATCTTGCCTGGGACGCGCATGAGGCGCAGGACGGCGCTTCGGGGGATTGAAGGATGATCCGAACTCGCAGGAACCACACGCTTGCCGCGGCGGGATTCGTGCTGGCGCTGGCGGTCGCGGGCAGCGCCTCGGCGGACGGCGCGCCGGTACGCATCGACCCGGCCGTGCTCGCGGGGGAGGGCCTGGAAGCGCTGCCGCCGCGCGACCCGTCGATCACCGTGTCGCAGCGGGACGACAGGTCCTCGTTCAAGTCCGTGTTCGAGGGAGACATCGTCTCCGGGGTGTTCGAGTCGGGGCCGGCGGTGCTGAGCGTCGAGGGCCTCCCGTACGACGAGTTCATCTACATCCTGGAAGGCGAACTCGTGCTGACCGGCGCCGACGGCGTGGCGCACACGTTCCGGACGGGCGACCACCTGGTGCTGCCGAAGGGCTGGACCGGCACCTGGGAGATGGTCGGCGACACCTTCCGGGAACTCATCGTCATCGAGACGCAGACGTTCCTGCGGAGCATGCAGGAACCGGGAACGGACCCGTAGAGGAGAGCAGATGAGAGAGCAGATGGGACACACGACGACGATCGCTTCGCCCGCGGCCGCGGCGCTCGTCCTGCTGCTGGCGACCGGCCACCCCGCGTACGCGGACGATCCCGAGAACACCGACTGGCCACTGCTCGGCAACGCCCACGAGATGCAACACCACGCGGCCCTCTCCCAGATCAACACCGACACGGTGGGGCGCCTTGGTCTTGCCTGGTGGGTTGACCTGCCGGCGATCAAGGGCCTGGTCGGCAATCCGCTGATCGCAGACGGCACGGTTTTCCAGAGTGGCGCCGGCAGCGTCATCTACGCCAACGACCTGCGTACGGGCGAGCAACTGTGGACCTTCGACCCGCGGCCGGACCCGGGGGAGGGGTCGTTCGTAGAGGCCTACGGCCTGATCTTCAACCGCGGCGTCGCGCTGCACGGCGATCTCGTCATCGTCGGCACGGCCGACTGCCGCCTGGTGGCCGTCGACCAGGAGACGGGCACGCAGCGCTGGGAGGCGCGGGCATGCGAGCAGGGCAACAACCAGACCATCACCGCGGCGCCGCGCGTCGGCGGCGGGATGGTGTTCACGGGCAACGCCTGTGGAGACTCCGGTGCGAGCCGCGGCCACGTGGACGCGTTCGACGCAGCCACCGGGCGTCACGCATGGCGTTTCTACACGGTCCCCGGAGATCCCTCGAAACCCCCGGAGAGCGACCTCTACCGCATGGCGGCCGCCACCTGGGGCGACGGCTGGTACGAACGCACGAAGGGCTGCGGCAGCGTCTGGGACGCGATGGTCTACGACCCGCGCTCGGAGCGGCTCTACATCGGGGTCGGCGGGGCGGCGCCGCTGCTGCCCACCGCCCGTGGAGAGAACGCGGGCGACGAGCTGTTCACCAGCTCCGTCGTGGCTCTCGATGCGAAGACCGGCGAGTACGTCTGGCACTTCAAGCAGAATCCCGGCGACGGCTGGAACTTCGAGCCGTCGGTCGGCCTCATGCTCGCGAATCTGCCGGACGTCGACGGCGAGCGGCGCGTGGTCATCAGCGTGCCGAAGGACGGCTTCGTCTACGTGCTCGACGCGGACACCGGGGAGTTCCTGTCGGGCCGCAACTATGTGCCGGTGAACTGGGCCAGCGGATTCGACGAGGACGGCCGGCCCATCTACCTGCCCGACGCGCGCTACTGGGAGCAGCCGGACGGGCGGGCCGTGGTTTCGCCGGCCGGCATGGGCGCCCATAGCTGGGATGCCCTCGCGTTCGACCCAGACAAGCACGTGGTGTTCATTCCCGCCCAGACCATGCCGACCCTCCAGGGGGCGATTGGCGTCGGCGATGGGCTCGCCGGCGAGTTGGGCGTCTCGTTCGACAGCCGTTACGGGAGCAAGGGACATCCGGGCTGGGAGGCCTTCGGCGAACTCGTGGCCTGGGATCCGGTTCTGCAGACGGAGGTCTGGCGCCAGCGCCACGCGCTGCCGATGAACGGCGGCGCGCTGCACACGGCTGGCGGCCTCGTGTTCCAGGGGCTCGCGGAGGGATATCTGGTGGCCTACGATGCCGCGACCGGGGAGCGGCTCTGGTCGGCGCCGGCCGGCGGCACGGTGCGCAGCGCGCCGTCGACGGTGATGGCGGACGGGACGCAGTACATCGTGGTGGCGAGCGGCAACACCGCCACCGCAGCCGGCGGGAGCGCGTTCTCCGACTACAGTTCCGTGCCTCGGGCGCGCAGCCGCCCCCGCCTGCTCGCCTTCGCCCTCGACGGCAGGGCTCCGGCGCCGCCGTGGGCGGAGATGCGGCACTTCGCGGCGCCGCCCGAACCGCGTCCCGATACGGCCCTGGCGTCGGCCGGCAATGACCTCTTCGAGGCCTACGGCTGCATGACCTGCCATGGTCCCGAGGGCGTCGCGGTCGTGGCCGAGCTGGACCTGCGCGCGCGGCTGCCGGGGAGCGTGGAATACTTGCAGACCGTGCTTGGCGGAGCGCTCGCCGCGCGCGGCATGCCGGCCTTCGAGATGACGGACGAGGGCGCGGAGGCGCTGCGGGCCTTCCTGGTCGATCGCGCCTGGGACGCGCACGAGGCGCAGGAAAGCGTCCCGGGCGACTGACCGAGGCATCGAGGACAAACACACGTCCAGAGAAACCAAGGAGAAGCACCGATGGCAGAACAGCCAGCAATTGCTGAAGAAACACAGACAGCCGGCGCCCCCGTGCGCATCGACCCGGCCGTGCTGGCCGGGCAGGGGCTCGACCCGGGGCCGGAGCAGGACGGTATCCAGTCAGCCTTCAAGTCCGTTTTCGAGGGCGACATCGTCTCCGCGGTGTACGAGTCGGGGCCGGGTACGCTGCAAGTCGACGGCCTCCATTACGACGAGTTCATCTACATCCTGGCCGGCGAACTCGTGCTGACCGGCGCGGACGACGGCGTGGCGCACACCTTCCGGACGGGCGACCACCTGGTGCTGCCCAAGGGCTGGACGGGCACCTGGCAGATGACCGGCGACCCGTACCGGGAACTCATCGTCGTCGAGACGCAGACGTATCTGCAAAGCCTGAAGGACCTGGGGATAGACCTGTAGGGAGACCCTTGTGGTCTCCCGTCCGAACTGAGCGAAGGAGGGGAATCGAATGCACACACCACGACGCACGATAGAGGCGCTCGCCGCGGCGGGCCTGACGGCCGCCCTCTGCTGGGGAGCCTCGGCCCAGGAGGCCGGCGACGCCGACGCCGCCCGTCCGGCCGTCGAGGAGATCATCGTCTCCGCCCAGAAGCGGGACGAGTCCATCCAGGAGGTGCCGATCGCGATCTCGGCCTTCACGGGCGAAGGGCTGCGCAACAGCCTCATCAAGGACTCGCAGGAACTGGTCAAGGCCGTCCCGGGCGTGGCCGGCGCCATATCGAACAACTACATGTTCATCACGGTGCGCGGCATCAATGCCGGGACGTACAGCGCCGGGTCCGAACCGGCGCTCGGCCTCTACACGGACGGCATCTACCGGGGCCGCCACGGCGCCGCGATCGGCACCTACTTCGACCTCGAACGGGTCGAGGTGCTGAAGGGCCCCCAGGGGCTGCTGTTCGGCCGCAACGCCTCCTCGGGGGCGATCCACGTCATCACGGCGCAGCCGGACCTGGGCGGGACGGGAGCGTACCTCGAGGTGGGCGCCGGGGAGCGGGGCCGACAGAGCATCGAGGGCATGGTGAACCTGCCGCTGGGCGACCGCTGGGGCCTGCGGGCGGCCGTGCTGCAGAAGGAAGAGGACGGCTACGCACGCAACCTCGCGACGGGCGAGGATCACCTCTGGTACGACGTGAGCGCGGCGCGCCTGTCCCTGCGCCACGAGCCCGACTGGGGCGACGCGACGCTGAAGGTCGCCTACGAGGACCGGGACCAGTCCGGCGCCATCTACCTGCCCATCAACCTGGACGGTTCGTGGCTGTACGGCGACGAACTCAAGGTGAGCGGGACGTCGGGTGACCGGGACTTCATCGAGACGGCCGAGGCGACGCTGACCGTCAACATCGACCTGCCCGGGTCCATGACCCTGCGGTCGCTGACGGGCTACTACTCCAACGACTTCAACTACCGGGAGGATTGGGACGGGACCCCGCTCGAGCTCGGCAACTGGCTCACCTACCAGGAGAGCGATTACCTCAGCCAGGAGTTCGTGCTGTCCGGCGACCGCGACCGCCTGTCGTGGTTCGCCGGGGCCAGTCTCTACAGCGAGGACATCAGCTACGACCTGATCCACGTCACCGGGGACATCGGTTTCCTGTTCGGGTTCCCGTTTCCGCTCATGTTCGACGAGCAGGTGTACATCGACGGCGAATACCAGGGGTGGGCCGTGTACGGCGAAGCGAAGTGGCAACTCACCGAAGCGCTGGACCTGAGCGTGGGCGGGCGCTACACGAACGACGAGCGGGACGGCACGTTCCAGTTCCTGGGGGGCGGATTCATCGTCCCGCTGTACACGCCAGCGCCCGTGTCCGGCGGGGAGACCTGGAACGACTTCTCGCCGCGGGTCGCGCTGCGCTACTTCGTCCGCGACAACGTGATGCTCTACGGTACAGCCAGCCGGGGCTTCAAGGCCGGGGGGCTCGACACGACCCGTCTGTCGGAGCCGGCGGATCCGCTGACCCTCCTGCCGCCGCCAAGTGCAACGGTCGCCACCTACGACGCCGAGGAGGTATGGGCGTACGAGGTCGGCGCGAAGGGAACCCTGTTCGACGACCGCCTGCGGATGGCGGTGGCGGCCTACTGGTACGACTACCAGGAACGGCAGATCGACGTCCTCGACCCGTTCGAGGGGCTTTCCGCCATTGTCAACATCGGAGAGGTGGAGGGCTCGGGCCTGGAACTGGAGTTGCTGTGGGTGCTCAACCAGTATTTCGACGTACAGCTCGCCCTGGGCTACCTCAGCGCGGAATCCCGCGGCATCCCGGCGGCCGCGTGCCTGGACTGCGACGGTCACACGCCGCCCTTCAGTCCGGAGCGTACCGCGTCCGGCGCGCTCAACGTGCACTACCCGTTCGCCGGTGGGGAGTGGCTCGGAACGGTGCAGTTCTTCTGGCAGTCGGAGTTCCACTCCAACCTGAACAACCACCCGCTGGGGGAGCTCGACTCGACCGGCACGGTCAACCTCCACGCCGGCTGGGAGAGTGAGCGCTGGAGGGTCGTGGCCTACCTGGAGAATGCGACCGACGAGGTCACCGTCCAGATCCGCGTTTACGACGCCGCCTTCCAGCTCGGAATCAACCCGACCCGCCCCCGAACCGCCGGAGTGAGCGTCAGCTATCGGTTCGGCATGTAGTGCACCAGGGGCGGGGCTCGTCCCCGCCCGCACCGGGCCGCGCCTCGAGGCGGAAGGCGTGGTTATGATGCCGAGTCGCTACCGAAGCATCCAAGGAGCCTCAGATGAGCGATAGAGCATTTCTGATTGCGTTGGACAACCTGTCACACGACGACATGGAAGAGAATCCGCCGCTTGAGGAAAAAGCGGTTGGCAACCCCCGCCGGATCCATTCTGGCCACGACAGCAAGGGCTGGAGCAAACCGGTCTATGCGGGCGACATCCTGTCACTTGTAGTGGACTTGGAGCCTCAGAAGTTTGAGGTGGAAGACGTCGGTTACGATGAGTTCATTCACGTGCTGGACGGTAGCTTGATCCTCACTGACAAGAACGGTCACGCGCAGCGATTCGATGCGGGAGAATTCCTGGTCATGCCGAAAGGCTTTTCCGGCACCTGGGAGACGTTGGGCAACTACCGGGAACTGGTGGTCATAGAGGCCAAGACGTTTGCGGATGAAATGAGCAAACCATAGAGAGTCGGGCGCGGCTTCGACACGAACAAGAGACCCGCGCAACCGCGGGTTCCGGAAAGGGAAACGGACATGAACGCAACAGGATCGAGCGCACGGACGTGCGTGGCCGCGGCATTGGCCGCCGCGCTTTGCTGGGGAGCCTGGGCGCAGGAGGCTGGGGACGACGCCGAGGCCACCCGCCCGGCCATCGAGGAGATCATCGTCTCCGCCCAGAAGCGCGACGAGTCCATCCAGGAGGTGCCGATCGCGATCTCGGCCTTCACGGGCGAGGAGTTGCGCAACACGGGCATCAAGGACTCGCAGGGCCTCGTGAAGGCCGTGTCGGGCGTGTCCGGAGGCCTGTCGGGCAACTACATGTTCATCACGATGCGGGGCATCAATGCCGGGACGTACACCGCCGGGTCCGAACCGGCGCTCGGCCTCTACACGGACGGCATCTACCGCGGGCGCCACGGGGCCGCGATCGGCACCTACCTCGACCTCGACCGGGTCGAGGTGCTGAAGGGCCCGCAGGGGCTGCTGTTCGGCCGCAACGCCTCCTCCGGGGCGATCCACGTCATCACGGCGCAGCCGGACCTTGCCGGGACGGGAGCGTCCTTCACGGTGGGCGCCGGGGAGCGGGGCCGGCGAAACCTCGAGGGGATGGTGAACGTGCCCCTCGGCGACCGCTGGGGCCTGCGGGTGGCCGCGCTGCAGAAGGAAGAGGACGGCTACATGCGCAACCTGACGATGGGCGAGGATCACCTCTTCTACGATGTGAGCGCGGCGCGCCTCTCCCTGCGCCACGAGCCCGACTGGGGTGACGCGACGCTGCGGGTCTCCTACGAGGACCGGGAGCAGTCCGGCGTCATCTACATACCCATCAACCCGGACGGCTCGCTGGCGTGGGGCGACGAACTTACGACGAACGGGACGACGGGCGACTACGACCGCGTCCAGATGGCCGCGACGAGCCTGACCGTCAACGTCGACCTGCCCGGGTCCATGTCCCTGCGGTCGTTGACGGGCTTCTACTCCAACAAGTTCGACTACCAGGAGGACTGGGACGGGACTCCGGTGGAGTTCGGCAACTGGATGTCGCAGCAGGAGAGCGAGTACTTCAGCCAGGAGGTCGTGTTGTCCGGCGACCGCGGCCGTCTCTCGTGGTTCGCCGGCGCGAGTTTCTACAGCGAGGACATTTTCTACGACCTGCACCACCTCACGGGAGACATCGGCTGGCTGTTCGGCCTGCCGTTCCCGCTCATCTTCGACGAGCGCGGGCTCATCGACGGCGACTACCAGGGCTGGGCCGTGTACGGCGAGACGAGGTGGCAGCTCACCGATGCCCTCGACCTGAGCGTGGGGGGACGCTACACGAGTGACGAACGGGACGGGGAGGTCGAGTTCCTGGGTGGAGGTTTCATCTTTGGCGTGTACACGCCGTCCCCCGTGTCCGGCGGGGAGACCTGGGACGATTTCTCGCCGCGGGTCGCGCTGCGTTACTTCGTCCAGGACAACGTGATGCTGTATGGCACTGCCAGCCGGGGCTTCAAGGCCGGGGGGTTCGATACGAATCGTCTGACGGAGCACGGGGACCCGCTGACGCTGCTGCCGCCCCCCGGCGCCGGCGTAGCCACCTATGACGCGGAGGAGGTGTGGGCGTACGAGGTCGGCGCGAAGGGGAGTCTGCTCGACGAACGCCTGCGCGTGGCAGTGGCGGCCTTCACCTACGACTACAAGGATCGGCAGATCGACGTGTTCGACCCGACCGCGGGATTGGCCGCGGTGCTCAATGTCGGAGAGGTGGAGGGCTCGGGTGTGGAAGTCGAGTTGCAGTGGGTGCTCAACCGGTACTGGGACGTCCAGCTTGCCCTCGGCTACCTCGATGCGGAATCCCGCGGCATTCCGGCGGCCGCGTGCCTGGATTGTGACGGGAACTGGCCGCCATGGAGTCCGGAGCGTACGGCATCCGGCGCACTCAACGCGCACTACCCGTTCGGGGGTGGAGAGTGGCTCGGAACGCTGGAGTTCTTCTGGCAGTCGGATTTCCACTCGGCCCTGAACAATCACCCGTTCGGGAGGCTCGATTCGAGCGGCACGGTCAACCTCCAGATCGGCTGGGAGGACGAGCGCTGGAGGGTCGTGGCCTACGTGGAGAATATCGCCGACGAGATCACCCTCCAGGGGCGCTTCTGGGACGCGGACTTCCCGCTCGCCATCAACGCGACCCGCCCGCGGACCGCCGGAGTGAACATCAGTTACCGGTTCGGCATGTAGCGGCGGGGCTCGTCCCCGCCCGTGGTGGTATCGTGCACCATGTCGAGACGGGAGCCCTCGTTGCCTCCCGTTTCGAATCCGTTGGGGGAGAGACCCCGCTGGTCTCCCCTCCCGAACAGAGCGAAGGGGTACAAATGCACGCACTACGACACACGATCCAGGCGTTCGCCGCCGCGGGGCTGGCGGGAGCGCTCTGCTGGGGAGCCTGGGCCCAGGAGGCCGGCGACGACGTCGACGCCGCCCGCCCGGCCATAGAGGAGATCATTGTCTCCGCGCAAAAGCGCGACGAGTCCATCCAGGAGGTGCCGATCGCGATCTCGGCCTTCACGGGCGAGGCGTTGCGCAACACGGGCATCAAGGACTCGCAGGACCTCGTGAAGGCCGTCGCGGGCGTGGCCGGGAGCCTGTCCAGCAACTACATGTTCATCACCGTGCGGGGCATCAATGCCGGGACGTACACGGCCGCGTCCGAACCGGCGCTCGGCCTCTACACGGACGGCATCTACCGCGGGCGCCACGGGGCCGCGATCGGCACCTACTACGACCTGGACCGCGTCGAGGTGCTGAAGGGCCCGCAGGGGCTGCTGTTCGGCCGCAACGCGTCCTCCGGGGCGATCCACGTCATCACGGCGCAGCCGGACCTGGACGGGACGGCGGCGTCCTTCACGGTGGGCGCCGGGGAGCGGGGCCGCCAGAGTATCGAGGGCATGGTCAACCTGCCGCTCGGCGACCGCTGGGGCCTGCGGGCGGCCGTGCTGCAGAAGGAAGAGGACGGCTACATGCGCAACCTGACGACGGGCGAGGATCACCTCTGGTACGACGTGAGCGCGGCACGCCTGTCCCTGCGCCACGAGCCCGACTGGGGTGACGCGACGCTGCGGGTCGCCTACGAGGACCGGGACCAGTCCGGAGTCATCTACATGCCGCTCAACGCGGACGGTTCGCTGATGTGGGGCGACGAACTCACGGTGAACACGACGACGGCTGACTACGACCGCGTCCAGATGGCCTCGACGAGCCTGACCGTCAACATCGACCTGCCCGGGTCCATGGCCCTGCGGTCGCTCACGGGCTACTACGCCAACAAGTTCGACTACCAGGAGGACTGGGACGGGATGCCGCTCGAGATGGGCAACTGGATGTCGCAGCAGGAGAGCGAGTATCTCAGCCAGGAGTTCGTACTGTCCGGAGACCGCGGCCGCCTCTCGTGGTTCGCTGGCACGAGCTTCTACAACGAGGACGTTTTCTACAACATGCACCACCTCACGGGAGACCTCGGGTTCCTGTTCGGCTTCCCGTTCCCCCTCGTGTTCGACGAGCGCGCGTTCATCGACGGCGATTATCAGGGCTGGGCCGCGTACGGCGAGACGCGGTGGCAGCTCACCGATTCCCTCGACCTGAGCGTGGGGGGGCGCTACACGAGTGACGAACGGGACGGGGAGGTCGAGTTCCTCGGAGGAGGCTTCATCCTGGCGGTCTACACACCGTCCCCGGTATCGGGCGGGGAGACATGGACCGATTTCTCGCCGCGGGTCGCGCTGCGTTACTTCGCGCGCGACAACCTGATGCTCTACGGCACGGCGAGCCGGGGCTTCAAGGCCGGCGGTCTCGAGACGACCCGTCTGTCGGAGCCGGCGGACCCGCTGACGCTGCTAGCGCCCCCGGGCGCCGGCATCGCCAACTACGACGCCGAGGAGGTGTGGGCGTACGAGGTCGGCGCCAAGGGGAATCTGCTCGACGACCGCCTGCGCGTGGCGCTGGCAGCGTTCACGTACGACTACCAGGACCGGCAGGTGGACGTGTTCGACCCGAGCGCGGGACTGGCCGCCGTGCTCAACATCGGCGAGGTGGAGGGCTCGGGCGTGGAACTCGAGTTGCTGTGGGTGCTCAACCAGTACCTGGACGTACAACTTGCCCTGGGCTACCTCGATGCGGAATCCCGCGGTATTCCGGCGGCCGCGTGCCTGGACTGCGACGGGAACCGTCCGCCGGACAGTCCGGAGCACACCGCATCCGGCGCGCTCAACGTGCACTATCCGTTCGCGGGTGGGGAGTGGCTCGGAACGGTGGAATTCTTCTGGCAGTCGGAGTTCCACTCGAATCTGAACAACCATCCGCTCGGCGCTATCGATTCGAGCGGCACGGTCAACGTGCAGGTCGGCTGGGAGGACGAGCGCTGGAGGGTCGTGGCCTACGTGGAGAATGTCGGCGACGAGATCACCCTCCAGGCCCGTCACTTCGGCTCCTTCCAGCTCGCGATGAACGCGACCCGCCCGCGGACCGCGGGCGTGAACGTCAGCTACCGGTTCTCGGCCGACCGATAGCGTCCGTGCCGATGTCCTGCACGAGACACTGGCGCACCTGGGGAAGGTCTGATTAAGGCCTTCCCTAGCGCGGCACAGGGATGTGCCGCCAAATTCGATGGCGTAAGCCATTGAATTTGCGGAGCAAGCCGAAACCGCGCTGCTATATCTTGCGAGGGCAAGCCCTCGCGCTCCCGGGCTGAAGGCTCTCTTGCGACCTGAACAAGTCCATGGACGGGCTTGTTCAGACGTTCCCTAGCGCCCCGCAACCGCCGCCTACGGTGCCGCTCGCGGCCCAACCCCACCGGCCTACGCGCCCGCGCCGTCCTACGGCGCGGCCCCCCTAGGGAAGGTCTGAACAAGACCTTTCCTAGTGCGGCACAGGGATGTGCCGCCAGATTCGATGGCGTAAGCCATTGAATCTGTGGAGCAAGCCGAAACCGCGCTTTTGGCTTGCGACCTGAACAAGTCCATGGACGGACTTGTTCAGAGGTTCCCTAGGGGAGTTTGGAGAGTAGGTCGTCGGGGCCGACGCCTTGGCCGAGCCGAACGACCGAGCCGAATGAGATTTGCGCCGTCCCCCGGCGCGAGTTACGGTAGCCGGTGGTTCGCACTCGGGGGAGAGTCCATGGCCCGTTACGATCTGCTGCTGAAGGGTGGGGTCATCATCGACGGTGCGCGCACGCCGCGTTACTGCACCGACGTGGCCATCGCTGACGGACGCATCGCCGCCATCGGACGCGTCGCGGAGCGCGAGGCGGCGCGGGTGTTCGACGCCGGGGAATTGATCGTCGCCCCCGGCTTCGTCGATCTGCACACCCACTACGATTCCCAAGTCTTCTGGGACCCCTACTGCACCCTTTCCGGTTGGCACGGCGTCACCTCGGTGACGATCGGCAACTGCGGCTTCGGCTTCGCCCCGGTGAAGCCCGAGCATCGCGAACGCGCCATGCTCACGATGGAGCGCAACGAGGCCGTGCGCGCCAAGACCATGGCCGCCGGCATGCCCTGGGACTGGGAGACCTATCCCGAGTTCTTCGACAGCCTCGAACGCACGCCCAAGGGCGTGAACATGCTGTCCTACGTGGCGTTGAACCCCATCATGTCCTACGTGATGGGCCACGAAGCCGCCAAGGGCCGCCCGGCGACGGATGCCGAGCGGGCCGAGATGTGCCGGATCCTGGGCGAGGCGCTCGACGCCGGCGGCTGCGGCTTTTCGGCCCAGCGCCTCGGCGCCAACCCCATCCAGCGCGACTACGACGGCACCCCGATGATCACCGACACGATGTCGCAGGAGGATCTCCTAGCGTTCGCCGGCGTGTTGCGCGAGAAGGGCCGGGGCATCATCCAGTTGCTTGGGGAGGAACCGGAGTTCACCGAGCGGCTCTGCGAGGTGAGCGGCCGGCCGGTGATCTGGAACGCGGTCGTCTTGACGGCGGACCAGCACGGGGTCACCCACGGCCGCTACAAGGATCTCTTGCAGTGGTTCGAGGACGCCAACCGGCGCGGCAACCGCGTCTTCGGGCAGGCGGTGACGGCCCAGAACAACTACGAGTTCTCCCTCGACGATTGGAACCTCTTCGACACCATCTCCCTGTGGCGCAACCTGACCATGGGTTCGCCCGAGGAGCGCATGCGCAAGATGCGCGACCCGGATCTACGCAAGGCACTCCGGGAGGGCTACCGGCCGGGACCGCTGGGTTCGTTGACGAACTCCATTCCCGAACTGATGATCGGCGAGTGCTTCTCGGAGGAGACGCGGGATCTGGAGGGCCTGACCGTTGCGGAGGTCGCGCGGGCGCAGGACAAGCACGTGGTCGATGTCATGCTGGATACGGCCCTGGCGGACGAACTGCGCACCGTATTCATCACGCCGCCCCAGGAGATCGACATGGACGCCATGCGCGTCCTGGCGAACTCCCCCTTCGCGCTGCCCGGCATCTCGGACGGCGGCGCGCACATGAAGTTCATGACCACGGGGCGCTATCCGACCGAGTTCCTCACGCACTTGGTGCGCGACAACGCCATCATGGACTTGGAGCAGGCGCACTGGCGGCTCTCCGGCTACCCGGCGCTGGCCGCGGGGTTCACGGACCGCGGCGTGCTGCGGGAAGGGGCGCCGGCCGACTTGATCGTCTACGACTACGATGCCCTGAAGCTGTTGCCCACGGAACGGCTGCACGACTTCCCGGCCGGAGATTGGCGGCTTTCCCAGAAGGCCGACGGCTACCGCCTCACCATCGTCAACGGCGAGATCACGTTCGAGGACGGGGAGTGCACGGGCGCGACGCCGGGTGCGCTCCTGCGGCATGGACGCGCGGTCTGACCGGAGCAATGGCGTCGGCGGGGACGCGCAGGGTGCTCCTATGCCTCCGCCACCTCGCGCTCGATCAGGTCCGCGTACTTCGCCAGCGCCCGCTCCCGCCGCTTGATGAGGTGGTAGTCCGGGAATAGCTCGTCCGTGCCCTGGTAGCGCCCGAGCACCTGCCGCGCCACCGTCACCTTGTGTACTTCGGTGGGGCCGTCGGCGAGGCCCATGTGGAAGCTGTCGAGCACGCCGGCCGCGAACGGCATCTCGGTGGAGAGCCCGAGGGAGCCATGCACCTGCAGGGCGCGCGCGTAGACGTCGTGGTAGACCTTCGGCATCTGCGCCTTCACCGCCGATATGTCCGCGCGGACCTCCTTGTAGTTCTTGATCTTGTCGATCTTCCAGGCGGTGCGCAGCACGAACAGGCGGAACTGCTCGATGTCGATCCAGCTATCCGCGATCATCGCCTGCACGAGTTGTTTCTGTGCCAGCACCTCGCCCTGGGTCTCCCGCGACAGTGCGCGCTCGCACATCATGTCGAAGGCGCGGCGGACCTTCCCGACCGTGCGCATGGCGTGGTGGATGCGCCCGCCGCCGAGGCGCGTCTGCGCCACGATGAACCCTTGTCCGGGGGCGCCGAGCATGTGGTCCCGGGGGATGCGCACGTCGTCGTAGCGGACGTAGGCGTGGTTGCCCGGGTTCTCGTAGCCGACGGCGACGTTGCGCAGGATCTCCACGCCCGGCGTCTCCGCGGGCACGATGAACATCGACATGCGGTCGTACGGAGGAGCTTCCGGGTCCGTGACGGCCATGACGATCAGAAAGGAGGCATGGCGCGCGTTGGAGGAGAACCACTTTTCTCCGTTGATGACCCACTCGTCACCGATCGCCTCTGCCCGGCAGGTGAAGACCTTGGGGTCGGCGCCGCCCTGGGGCTCGGTCATCGAGTAGCAGGAGCAGATCTCGTTGTCGAGCAGCGGCTGTAGGTAGCGGTCCTTCTGTTCGCCGGTTCCGTAGTGGGCCAGGATTTCGGCGTTCCCCGAGTCCGGCGCTTGGCAGCCGAAGGCGACCGGCGCGCACTTGGCGCGGCCGAGGATCTCGTTCATGAGCGCGAGCTTGAGCTGCCCGTAGCCCTGCCCGCCGAGGTCCGGCCCGAGATGGCACGCCCACAGTCCCCGCCGCTTGACCTCTTCCTGCAATGGCCGAATCAGCTTGTCGCGGTTCGGGTCCGAGAAGTCGTTCGGATGGCCGAGCACGAAGTCGAGGGGCTCGATCTCCTCCCGGACGAAGTCGTCCATCCAGTCGAGATCCCGTTGGAAGGCGGGGTCGGTTTCGAAGTCCCAGGCCATTTGTCGCTCCGGTGGCGGATCCAGCCGACGATTAAACCCGGTGGCGCGGGGGTTTGGGAAGCTGGACCGGCGACTGTCCGACGGGTGGGTCGTCGGCTCTTTCCGGCAAGTCGCTAGCCGGGATCCTCCAGCACCTCCAGCAAGGTCGCGCCCGTATCGCAGTCGATGATCCGCTCGCCGACCAGCGCCAGGGCGTCGGGGTCCGCGACGCCGGCAAGACGGTGCGCCAGTTCCGCCGCCGTGTCGGAACCGAACTTGCGCTCCGCCTGACGGCGCAGCATCGCGCGCTGGCGTTCCACGCCTTGGGCCACGCCCTCGGCCCGTCCCTGGGCCACGCCCTCCGTGCGCTCGCGCCCGAACTGCTCGGCCTTCCACTGGTTGAACCGCACCTCAATCATGCTCGTCATTTCCAGCCCCTCCGTTCCCTCCAGTTCCTCGAACGGCGGCAGTGAGCCGCCCTCCGACAGCCGCCTCCACAACTCGCCCGCCCACGCATGCAGCGCCTGGCGGAACGATAATCCGGCGGCCCCGGTGAAGCGCGTCAGCTCCTCCGCGAGGGTCGCCGCCAGCCCGTCCAACGCGTCCTGCCGCAGCAACCGCGCCACCGCCCGCAGGCGGTTGTCCTCGGGCCAATCGTCCATCCGCGCCCGCACTAGGTCAAGCAGGATGTACCCCTGGGGCTGGTATGGTCCCAAGTACGCCGCCGCCTCCGCCGGCAACGGCCGCAGCGGCTCCAGCCCGTCCGCCGCCGACCACCGGGCGGCGCCGTCGTACACCACCACGGGCAGCACCGGCGGCGCGTCCCCGACGGCAATCAAGCCTTGGCGGCGCAGCGTGTCCAGTTGCCGGGCGGTGTACTCGCGGACGCGCCCGGGCATGTCCGGGTCGTTGCCGGATTGGAACTCCGTCGGCACGACGACGTACGCGGGGCGGCCGTCGGGCAACGCCGCGCCGCGCAGGTTCGCGCCGAACAGGGCGTCGCCGCCGCGGCGGCTGAGATCCGTCGCCACCGCGTCGCCGACGCGCAGGCTGCGCACCGAGCCGGGGTCGAGGTGCGGCCACAGCGCCGGGGCGGCCACGCGCAGCGTGTCCGCGCACACGTCGGGGACGTCGAACAGGAACTTGAACGCTTCGTCGTGCCGCATCGCCATGCGGCGGCTTACGTCCTCTGAACAAGTCCGTCCATGGACTTGTTCATCCCCCGCAAAACAAAAGCGCGGTTTTGTTTTGCTTACAAATTCGATGGCTTGCGCCATCGAATTTGGCGGCACATCCCTGTGCCGCGCCAGGGAACGGAGCGGCCCTCGAAAATCGCCAATCGACCCGATCTCGGGTGCGACATCGCCCGCTGTCGTGTGCGATATCCGCGCCGTCACGGTGAGGACATCCCGTACAACCGTTGCCCTCGAGGCGTGGCCGGCGGACTCTGGCTACGGCCCGGTCTGGAGCTTTAGGCGCGCGTTGGCGTTTCGCCGGCCCGAAACCCGCTCGCCGGCTCGGCGCCGTCCCGCGCCCGCCGCCGCTCGGCGAGCTGCGCAAGAATCTCCGCGTGCCGCTTCTGATCCAGGTTGTAGTGCGTGTAGCACCACAGGCAGACGACCGCGAAGCCGGCGACGACGGGTCCGTAGAGCAGTCCGAGGTCCACCAGCGTCTCCGCGGGCACGTCTGCCGCCGACACGATGTCGGCGCCCCGGGGCCAATCGATGATGTCGAGGCCGAGGCCCCCGATGAACGTGCCGAAGCCGGAGGTCGCCTTGCTCGAGAAGGCGATGGCACCGAAGAAGATGCCCTCCTGACGCGTGCCGGACTCGAGTTCGTGCTCGTCCGCCACGTCCGCCATCATTGAGCCGAAGCCGATGAACGCCTGCTGCAGGATGAGCCCCTGCACGAACTTGAACGCCACCAGGGTGTAGAAGAGTTCCGCTGTGCCATTAGCGGGGAAGGCATCGAGTAGCCGGCAGACCACGGGGATCACCTGGCAGGCCGCCCAGGCGGCGGTGCCGAGCAGGACGCCGAACAGCTTGCCGGTGCGCCGCATGAGTGGCGCCGCGAGGAAGGCACCCACCAACAGGCCGACGATGGGCGCCAGGTTGACGTTCATCATCTGCCCGCCGTCCAGCTCCCAGAAATACTGGAACATGTAAATGTCGAGCGCGCTGTTGACGCCGGCCATGATGAAGACGATCAGCACCCCGCAGAACAGCCACCGAAATGAGCGGTTCGAGAATCCGGCCACGAGGTCCAGCACCAGAAGCGTCAGCGGGTTGCGCCGGGGCCGGGGCGGCGGCTCGGACAGGAACGGCACCTCCTTCTGCGTGCCGAGCGCCGAGTACCAGATCGTGACGACCATGAACACGGCCAGCACGATGGCGAAGGGCGTGTAGTTGCCGACGGCTAGGCGACCGCCCATGTCGTCCGCGAAGAAGTAGCCGAAGCCCACGGCGATCACCATCGCGCTCCCGGCGGGGCCGAAGAACTGCCGGTAGGCGACCACCTGGGTGCGCTCGTTGTAGTTCTGGGTGAGTTCCGCGCCGAGGGCGAGGTGCGGCACGTGATAAAGCGTCATCGCGCCCCGCGTCAGGATGGCGAACGCCGTGAGCCACCCGAACAGCCCCCACTGGCCCAACCCCTCCGGCGGCGAGAAGAGGCCGACGAAGGCGAGTCCGAGGGGGATGGCAGAGGCGTACATGAACGGATGCCGGCGGCCGAGGCGGGACTGCCACTTGTCCGAGAGCGAGCCGGCGAGCGGGTCGGTGACGGCGTCGAAGAGCAACGCGACGAAGAGCGCGGCACCGGCCAGCACGCCGGGCAGTTCAAGCACTTGGTTGTAGTAGAAGAGGATGAAGAGGTTGAAACCGGTGTTCTTCAGCCCCTCCGCAAACTGCCCGACGCCGAACGCGAGCTTGCTGGAGAACGGGACGATGCGGTCGTTCGGGTTGTGGGCGTCCATCCGGCGCGAGCATAGCAGCCCGCCGCGCATGGCGATGCCGCCGTTGGCGCTTCGCCGTTGGTGAAGGCTGCGACTGCGGGTACCATCCCGTTGTCCGGCAACTGCCACACAACACGGAACCGCCGAAGCCGATGAGTTCTTCCAACATCTTCGAGGGCGCGGACTTGGGCGCCTTCTTCAAGGACCCCTACGGCCCGTACGCGTTCGCCCGCGAGGCCCGCGTCTTCAAGAACGGCGGCGTCTGGTATGCGGCGCGTTACGAGGACGTGGACTGGATTCTGAAGGATCGCCACTTCGCCAAGCAGCCGCCCCCGGGCACCGAGCACCGCATGCCCCGGGAGCGGCCGCAGCCGGCGGAGGAGCGCACCATGCTGAACATGGACCCGCCGGACCACACCCGGCTGCGCGGCCTCGTCGCCAAGGCGTTCAACGCGCATCGCGTGGCCGGCATGCGTCCGGCCGTGCAGTCCCTGGTGGACGGCCTGCTCGACGACCTCGCGCCCAAGGGCCGCATGGACATCATGCGAGACTACGCCTATCCGATCCCTGCGACGGTCATCAGCGACATGCTCGGCATTCCCGACGCGGACCGGGACCGCTTTGGGCACCTTTCCAACGAGATCATCCGCTGGGGTACCGGGATCGAGCTGGGCGTGGACCTGGAAACCCGCGCGGCGCGCTCGCGCGAGGCGAGCCAAGCCTTCGACGCCTACCTAACGGCGCTCTTCCCCGCCAAGCGGGAACAGGCGGAGGACGACCTGACGACCGACCTCCTGCGCGCCGAGAGCGAGGAGGGCCGCCTCACCGAGCACGAGGTGACCAAGAATGTCCGCCTGCTCTTCCAGGCGGGGCACGAAACGACCGTCAACCTGATCGGCAACGCGCTCGTGGCGCTATACCGGAACCCGGACGAACTGGCAAAGCTGAAGGCCAACCCCGGCCTGATGCCCCAGGCCGTCGAGGAATTCCTGCGTTTCGATTCCTCCGTGCAGCAACTGCCCCGCGTCGTGCAGGAGCGCGTCGAGGTGGGCGGGCAGACGCTGGAGCCGGGCGAGATGATCATCTGCCTGCTCGGTGCCGCGAACCACGACCCGGACGTCTACGAGGACGCGGACGAACTCAACATCGAGCGGGAGTTCGTGCGGTCGAAATCCTTCGGCGGCGGCGTCCATTTCTGCCTCGGTGCGCAGTTGGCCCGCATGGAGACCGAGGTGGCGCTCAGGACGCTCTTCGAGCGGCTGCCGGACATGACCCTCACGAACCTCGACGAGCTCGACTACGCGTTCAATCCGTTCTTCCGGGGGCCGAAGGAGTTGTTGGCGACCTGGGGGTAGCAAACCCGTGTTGCCGCCTGGTGGAAGTTGACCAGGCGGCTGGTGCGCGACGGGACGAGACCGATGAACGAGTCAGCCGTTAGCGGTCGTCAAGCCGAGGCCATCAAGCTCGAGCCACGGGTCCAGGCGACACGGCAGTCACCTGCAACGACACTCCCAATACTCTGAGCGCTGATGCCACGTTATCGATACGGGTGGCGCGACGTGGGTGAAGCATGCGGCGGACTACCGCTTCGTCGACGCCAAGTCGGCGCGCCAGTTCGGACTTGCTGACGTGATCCCGAGCAAGAGCGCGGTACAGCGCAACCTTGGCGGCGAGCAGGGGCCGCATCGAAACCAGCGCCTCGTCGGGCCGCGTTGGCCTGGGCGACGGGATAGCCTCGCCGCGGTCCATGCGTTCCGCGACAGCAAGTTCGAGAACATCCGAAGCCATCGCCACTGCATCGCTCTCGTTCCCGCCGTAGGTGATCGCCTCCGGTAGGTCGGCGAAGGTGACGGTGAACCCGCCGTTCGGTTCCGGAGTGAATCGTGCCGGGTATGCGAGGGTTGTCTCCAGGGTCTCTTGCGCCATCGCTCTAGCTCCTTCGATACAGGTCGGTTGGGTTCAACCCCAGTTGCCGCAGGATCGCGGTCTGCGTTCCGCGCGGCAATTCGCTTGTCATCGGGACGAATGACCGACGGTCCCGGTCAGGGCGACGGTTTCAGTGGCGTCAGCTTCCTTGGTCACCCAGGACCTGCCGTCGGATGAACCGCCCCAACAGCGGTATGGCGAACAGGTATTTGCCGCGCCGGTTCTTCAAGATCAAGCCTTGGCTGCTCAGTGCCGACAGCATTTGGTTCGTATGACTGCTGCTGAAGGGCTTCCCGGGCAGTTCTCGCGACTTGTCGACCACTTCCTGGACGGTGAACTCGTCGTCGCTGGTTTCTAGCTGCGCGATTACGGAAAGCAACTCCCGTTGCCGGTCCGTGGCCCTGGCCCATCGCCCGGAGAAAAAGTCCGTGTCGAGTTTCCGTTCGATGGGCTCGACGGGGACGCCGCTCCCTTTGCCCTGGTCCCATCGGCTGATGAACGCGTCGTAGACTTCGCGGCAAATGAACTGGATGAAGTAGGGGTATCCGCCCGACATCTGGATCACGGTGTCCACGGAGTCCTCGGTGAGCGTAACCGCGCCGGATTCCTCGATGGGCTTGAGGATGGCCTCGCGGCACGCTTCGTCCGATAGCCTACCCAGGGACATGGGACGGAACATGCGCTCCGAATAGGTGCGGGCTTCTACCAGCTTCGGCAACAGCGTCGGCAGGCCGGTCAGCACCAGCAAGGTCGGCAAGCCCTTCCGTTGCATGGACTGGAACGCGTCGAGGATCAGGGATAGCGGGAACTCTTCTTTGCCGGCGTGGTCAACGAGGTTCTGCGCTTCGTCGTACGCGAACACGATGCCCCGCGCCCCGGTGCCGGAAATCGCCTCCCATGCGGTCTCGATGACACCCTTGAGCTTGTCGAGAGGGAGCCCGGGCGTACGATCATAGAGCGCCTTCAGGCTGTCGTAGGTGAGGGTGGTGGTTTCGACTCGCTCCTCCGAGGCGAAGCGGGTGCCCAGGGTCGTGGAGGTCGAGACGGCGATGGTGGAGGTCGCGAGCGACAGGTCCGTACAGATGCGCGTCGCGATGTTGGCTTCGCTGAGGCTGGCAGACTCATTGAGATCCGTCCCGATCCAGACCCAGCGGCGTTCTGTCGCATGGGGCTTGAGGGCCTCGAGCAGCACGGTCTTGCCCACGCCGCGCAACCCGGTGAGCACGGGATTCTCGAGGATGGCGTCTTGCTCGAGAAGCCGCAGGAACTGGTCGCGTTCGATCTCTCGACCGGCCAGGTACGGCGGCTGATGTCCAGCGCCGGGGCGGAAGGGGTTCTTGAAGTCGGGCATCCGAAGGGCTTTCCACATCCACCTAGCTTAGAGCCTAAATTTATATCTTCAAATAAAATTATGCAAGAGCGTAACCTATCGTTGAATTTCCCCCGCTGGTCGCGTCCGTTTCCGGTTGGGCAGCGGTTCCGCGACGCGGCCTCCGCGAGCGGCATGGCGGAGCCTCGACCCGCGACGTAAACTCCCCGCAACGCAGTTCGCCGGGACGGGAGAAGCCGAATGGCCAGCCAGGAGATGCGCGATGCGGTGGCGGAATTCCGGGCCGCGCCCGGTTTCGGTCCGGACATCGATATCGAGACGCTGCGGGGCCTGATGGTCGCGGCCGACTCCCTGGCCGGACTGCCGGAGGACGTCTCCTACTCGGATTTCGACGCGGGCGGCGTGGCGGCGCGTCACGTCGCCGCGCCGGGGGTACGCGACGACCGGGGCGTTCTGTACTTCCACGGTGGCGGCTACGTGGCGGGCAACCTGGACTCCCACACGGAACTCATGGGCCGCATCGCGCGCGCCTGCCGGGCGCCCGTGCTCGGCATCGACTATCGCCTGGCACCCGAACACCCGCATCCGGCGGCCGTGGACGACGCGGTCGCGAGCTACGAGCGGCTGCTCGGCAACGGTATCGACCCGTCCCGCATCGTCATCGCCGGCGATTCGGCGGGCGGCGGGCTGACCGTGGCCTGCATGCTCGCGCTGAAGGCGGCGGGGAAGCCCCTGCCGGCGGGCGCCATCCTCATCTCGCCGTGGACGGACCTGTCCGGCAGCGGGGCCAGCATGCAGACCCGCCGCGAGGCGGATCCGATGCTGAGCGGCGACATCCTCGCGCCCATGGCCGCCGCCTACGCGGACTCCAGGAGCCTCACGGACCCCGGCGTCTCCCCGCTGTTCGGCGACTTGGCGGGGCTGCCCCCGCTGCTCGTGCAGGTCGGTGACGACGAGGTCCTCCTCGACGACGCGACGCGTTTGGCCGAGCGCGCGGAAACCGCCGGCGTGTCGGTGCAGTTGCACGTCTTCGAAGGCGCGTTCCACGTCTTCCAGATCGACCCGAGGCCGCCCGAATCGCGGGAGGCGCTTGAGGAGATGGCCGCGTTCTTCGATGCCGTCACCGGCTGACCTACGGCTCTGCGCGCTGCTCGCCGGGATCATATGCCTGCGTGCGTTAGTACACGCCATGGAGGTGGGCGCCCCCGCTCCGCCGTTCACGCTCGCCGTGCTGGACGGGGAGGGGGAGACGGAAACGGAAACGGCGGTCACCCTCGCAGACCTCTCCGGCCACGTCGTCCTGCTCGACTTCTGGGCGTCGTGGTGCGCGCCGTGCCGCGAGGCTCTGCCGTTCTACTCCGGCTTGCACGGCGAGCTCTCGGACCGGGGCCTCGTCGTCCTGGCAGTGAACGTCGACGAACACGTCGAGGACGCACGTAGATTCCTGAAGGGACGCACGCTGATGCAGCCGATGGTCCGCGACGCCGGCTGGCAGGTCGGCCGGCGCTACGGCGTCGCGGTACTGCCCGCGTCGGTGCTCATCGACCGTCGCGGGGTCGTGCGAGCGCGCCACGTCGGTTTCGACGACGAGTATGCCGAGCACACCCGCGCACTGGTGCTCGAACTCCTCGCCGAGCCTGCCCCGGTGCCGCCGGACGGCTACACTGGCGGAGGAACGGACCCGGTGGGGAGACGGCGATGATCAGATTGGTACACGTCCTGCGCAGAAAGCCCGGGCTGTCGCTCGCGGAGTTCCACGACCACTGGTTGCGCAAGCACGGACCCCGGGTCGCGAGCTTCGCCGAAGACCTCAAGATCCTCCGGCACGTACAGACGCACACGCTGGACGACGACTCCCACGCGGGGGCGCAACGCGCCCGGGGCGGCAGCATGGAGCCCCACTACGACGGCGTGGCCGAGACCTGGTGGTTCACGGAAGCGGACCTGGAAGCGGCCATCGGGAGCGATGCGGGGCGGGCGGCGGTGGCCGCGTTGGTGGCCGACGAGGGAGCGTTCGTCGACCTGCCCGAGTCCCCCATCTGGTTCGCCCACGAGTATCCGCAGGTGAACCCGTCGCCGGAGAACGTCGTCGCCAGGGTGAAGAGCAACATCGTGCGGGTGTTCTACCCGTTGCGGCAGAAGCGCACGCTCACGGAAGACCAGGCGCGGCGCTATTGGTTGACCCACCACGGCCCCATCGTCCGGTCCCACGCGCAAGCGGCCGGCACCCTGTGCTACCGGCAGGTACACCGCGCCGACACGCCGATGGACGAACCGACTCGGAGGGCGCGGGGGACGGTGGTCGAGCCCTATCTTGGCCACGCGGAGGCATGGCTCGACCGGGGCCGGGCGCCGGGTACGGAGGAGGCTAGGCGGGCCGGGGCCGCGTTCATCGAGGACGAGCACCAGTTCATCGACATGGAGCGCTCGACGATCTTGTTCGGCAAGGAGCACCCGATCATCGACCGCCGCTGAGGCTGGGGCTGCTATCTCACGCCGGCCGGCTCGTGCCGGCCCGCTTCCGAACGGCTGCGCAAATCGCTTCGACTTCCGCGTATAGGCGCGCTTCTCCACCGGGGCGCCAGCCGAGCGCTTGCAGGCCCGGGCAGTGCAAGACGTTGTCGACGGGTGGCGCGGCGGGAGGCAGCCGGCCGGCGTGTCCGAGCAGGGCCATCTGCATCCGCGCCACGAGGCTGCGGGTATCGATCTCGAGGTCCGAGCAGTTGAAGACGCGTCCGGCGACGGCGGCTTGGGATGCCGTCAGCAATCGCCACACGGCGTCCGCGACATCTTCCCCATGCACTTCCGTGCCGGCGCGGCTGTCTTCCACGGGGCGTCCTTCCAGGACCGACTCCGCGAGTGCCAGCCACTTGGTGCGGCCGAGCGGATGCACCATGCCGTAGACCCCGGTGGGCCGTAGGACCGCCACGTCCTCATAGACCGTCGCGAGTGCCTCCGTGGCGACCTTCAGCGCCCCGTAGTGGGTAGTGGGAGAAGTCGGATGGGCATCGTCGATGGCCCCCTCGGACGGAAGGCCGAACACCGCCCGGCTGGAGAGCAGGACCGTGCGTCCCACCCCGGCCCTTTTCGCCGCCTCCAGGAGCGCGATGGTCCCGCCTAGGTTGACGCGCCAGAAGCCGGCGACATCGTCCCCTTCACCGCCCCGATACCGCCCCGGCGCGTGTTGCAGGGCGCAATGCACGAGGCCATCGGCGTTGGCCACGAGTGCGTCGAGCGTCGCGTCCGTGCCGAGGTCTCCGTCGATCCACGCGACGCCTCCCGGAAACGCGCTACGGTCCGTGCCCGGCCGCGCAAGGGCTGCGACCTGGCATCCTTCCCGCAGCAGGCGCGCCGCGACGAACTGTCCAACGATGCCGCTGGCCCCGGTGACCGCCACCCTCATCGGATTGGTGGCGCGGAGAATGTCCGGCCCACGGCCCCGCCCGTCACATCACCGCCACGCGGCGGCGTGGCTTGCATCCAAAGCGTCCCTGGGCGCCGCCTCAAGGCAACGCCACGAACGACCTGGCGTTGCCCCGCTGCACATACAACGCCAGCGCCCCGTCCTCGGCATTGACGATCTCGAAAAACTCACGCGTGTTGCGCACGGGCTTGCGGTTGACGTGCAGGATGATGTCCCCCGGGCGCAACCCCGCGCGCGCCGCCCTGCTACCCGGTTCGACTTGGGCCACCTCGACGCCCTCGACTTCGCCGTGGAGCGGGTGTTGCGGCCCAATGTTGCGAAACTCCGCGCCGTCGAAACGCCCCGGTGCGCCACTGCTTTCCGCCACGGCGAAGTCCCCTTCACCGATGGCGATGCGCTTCTCGATCCGTTCGCCGTCGCGCAGCAGTCCGACCAGCACTTCCTCGCCCACCGGCACGAGCCCGACCCGATTGCGCAAGTCCGCCGCGCCCTCCACCGCCTCGCCGTCGATGCTCACGATCACGTCGTAGGGGCGAATGTCCGCCTCCTCGGCCGGGGAATCCTCCATCACCTGGGACACCACCACGCCCTTGTCGGCACCGAGCCCGAGCCCCTCGGCGACGCCGGGCTCGACGTTGCTGATCACCACGCCCAGCAGCCCCCGGCGCACCTCCCCGAACTCCAGGAGCTGCTCCACGACGGCCTTCACCATCCGCGTCGGCACGGCGAAGCCGATGCCCACGCTGCCGCCGCTCGGCGAGCTGATGGCCGTGTTGATGCCGACGAGTTGCCCGTCGAGATCCACCAACGCGCCGCCCGAGTTGCCCCGGTTGATGGAGGCATCGGTCTGGATGAAGTCCTCGTAGCCCTCTAGGCCCAGGCCGCTGCGCCCGAGCGCGCTGACGATGCCGAGGGTCACCGTCTGACCAAGGCCGAAGGGATTGCCGATGGCGACGACGAAATCCCCGACCTCGAGGGAATCCGAGTCCCCGGGCGGAAGCTGCGCCAGATCCTCCGCCTCGATGCGCAGCAGGGCCACGTCGGTGCCGGGGTCGCTGCCCACCATGGTGGCCTCGAACTCGCGCCGGTCCCGCAGCGTCACGACGATCTCCTCCGCGCCGTTCACCACGTGGTGGTTCGTGACGACGAGGCCGTCGCTGTCGATGATCACGCCCGAGCCGATGCCCTGGACCGGGACGCTACGCTGGCCCGGCGCATTGAAGAACCGACGGAAGAAGGGATCGTCCATCAACGGGTTCCGCTGCATGCGCCGGCCGCGCACGGAGATGTTCACCACCGCCGGCGTCACCTCCTTGAGCACCGGGGCCACCGTGAGCTTCTCCGTCGCCGCGGCGGCGCCCGTTGCGGCCATCCACGCCAAGCCCAGCAATAGCACTGTGTAGCGTCCCGTACGCCCAAGGGCGGAGGGAACCCAATGTCCCCGGCCCCGGAGTTGCGTGCGCATCGTCATCCATCCTCCTTTCGTCGAAGTGCACCCGCCGTTAGAGCCACTATAGGCGCTCCGGCGTTTTGCGGCATCCTACAGAGTCGCAGGGGCGGCCATCTCGGTTTGGTCTAGTCGGCAGGTGGGGCTCACGCGCCCGTTGGACGGCTGCCGGCGCTTTCCGCCGCCAGTCCGGCGTGGCGTGGCAGCGCCTCGGGCAGGATGCTGCGGGGCAGAGCTGCCGGTACAGAGGAATAGGACCTGCTTCCGGGGTGCGGTCATGGGTAGTGGGTCATCTTCGCTCTGTCCATTGAGCACAGTTATGCTCTGCATCATGCGAACGACAATATCGCTCAACGAGCATCTCTCGAATCAGGTGCGTCGCGCGGCGACTGCTCAGAGGCTTAGTGTGAGTGCGTTCATCGCCAAAGTCCTGGACGACGCGCTGAAGCAGGGTACACCATTGGAGCCTCCGGCGTTCCGGCTGGTCACCACATCTGGCGCGCACGTTCGCCCCGGCGTTGACCTGGACCGGCCGAGGTCCGCGGATACCGAAGACGACGAAACGCTGTTCAGCCCGAGGCGGTAGCGGCCCGATGCTGCTCCCGACGTCAATCGCGAGGCGTACGCAACGGGCAAGCTCGTTGCGGACGCTCAGCACGCCGCCATTGCGGTGGAGCACGGATGCACCATGGTTTCGACCGACTCGGACTTCGACCGGTTTTGCAGGGCTTCGATGGCAGCACCCACTTCGCCCAGGCAGGGCTAAGCCCAGGGAATGATCCATGCCGCCAAAACCGCCGGAAGCGTCGGCGGCGCCACATCACGCGTCCCGACTCGGCGCTTGGCGCCTAGCCAAGGCATGTTCGGCCTCATGCGGCATGCGCCGGCGCCTGCCGCGTGGCCCAGTGGCACCCGCGCCGCATGATCTCCCGCGCCTCGGGCACGTCGAAATCCCGGGCGACGTGGCCGAGGGAGCTATAGAAGACGCGCCCGGCACCGTAGCGCTTCTTCCAGCACACGGGCATGACGACGTCCTTCACCCAGTCGATGCCCCAGTGCCGACCCTCGAAGGTGGTCGTCGCGAGCACCTCGTTCGAGGGATCGACGTGCATGAAGTACTGCTCGGAGTGCATCGCGAAGTCCTCGAGGCCGGCGACGATGGGGTCGTCCGACGCGATGTTGACCGTGTAGTCGATGATCCCGCCGGGATGGCAGATGAACTGCCCGCCGACCATGAACTGATACTCGACGTTGGCGCGGAAGGCGTCGCCCATGCCGCCGTGCCAGCCGGCGCAGCCCGTCCCGTTGCGGACGGCGCGCAGGAGGCCGCTCTCCTCGTCCCGCCCGATGCGAGACATCGTCCACACCGGGACCACGAGATCGACGCCATCCATGAACGCCTCGTCTGCGAACGGCGCGAGGGAATCGGACACCGCCACGTCGCAGCCATCGGCCCGCAAGAGTTCCGCGAAGAGGTTGGCGGTGGCCTCCGGTTCGTGGCCGTCCCAGCCACCCCAGGTGATGAAGACGCGTGGTTCAGGCATCGAGTGCTCCGTGTTCGAGGTTCGCCGGCAGCGGCGTGGGCCGCTGCGGCCGGGTGGTCAGCGTGACGTAGACGCCCTCCCGAGAGGAGCGTCCGAACGCCTCCATGGCCTCCAGCACGTGCAGCGCCAGTGCGCCGCTGCACCGGTGCGGCCGACCCGTCCGCAGCGCCGTGCACATGTCCGCGAGGCCGATGCTGCGCATGTTGTCCGTGTAGCCGTGCGTGAGCGGCACCTCTGCCCAGTCGCTCCCGCGTTCCGAGACGCGGACCGTGCCGCCGAAGCGGTTTGGGTCCGGGGCGGAGAGGCTACCCTCCACACCGTGGAACTCGATACGTGGGTGCGAGTGACGCCACACGTCGAAGCTCATGATGACGGTGGCCATGGTGCCGCTAACGAACTCGATAATGCCCACGGCGTGCGTATCCACTTCCACGGTGATCTTCTGCCCCGCACGCGGCTTCGATGTGATCGTGCGTTCGTCGAGGCCGCGTCCGGTCATCGCCGTCACCCGCGCGATGGGCCCTAGGGCGTGGACCAGTGCCGTCAGGTAGTACGGCCCCATGTCGAAGAGCGGCCCACCGCCCGGACGATAGTAGAAGTCCGGGTTCGGATGCCACGACTCGTGACCGCGGATCATCATGCAGGCCGTGGCGGAGAGGGGCCGGCCAATGGCACCGGCGTCGATGAGGCCGCGGACAGTCTGATGGCCGCCGCCGAGGAAGGTGTCTGGGGCACAGCCAACCCGCAGCCCGTTGCGTTCCGCCAACTCGACCACCTCGACGCCGTCTGCGAAAGCCAGTGCGAACGGCTTCTCGCAGTAGACGTGCTTGCCGGCCAAGAGCGCTGCCCGATTGACTTCCGCATGTGCGGCCGGGACGGTGAGGTTGAGGATCGCCTCGATGTCGTCGCGGGCGAGGAGGGTGTCTGGGGGGAGGGCTTCGATGTTGAAGTCTGCGGCCGTCGTTTCTGCGGCCGTGGGGTTGATGTCGGCGCAAGCGGTGACCTCGAAGGCGGGGAACGTCGCCGCGGCGCGGAGATAGGCCGGGGCGATGGTTCCGCAGCCGATTAGGCCGATGGGGACGGGTTTGGTCATGATGGGGGCTCGGTGTTTGAAACGCCGTCTGGGTCAGCGCCGCGGCGACGCGAGCTGCCCAGTCGCGACGCCAAGCGGACTCCCCTACCTCGTCACTAGATCGTCTCGCAGCGGATCCTCAGCCGACACGGCCACATCGCCGCTTGTGCCGGCGTTGAGCTTGTATCCTGCCCCGGGCAGATAGTGACTGGTCGACAACGGCGATGACTGCAACTCCAGATCAAACTCCTTCGTCGTTGGGTTCCCGCATGCGACGTACCACTCCTCCGATCCGGCCTCTACCATCAAGTCGCGCAGGTCCACCGCTCCGCTGCGGAACTCGACAAGTCGCTCCGGCGAGACGCCCACAACCGCGAATAGCGTCTTGCCGTTGCGGATGTCTGCCGCTACAGCCAGATAGTGACCGCCGATTCGGTCTCGTGCCTCGAAGAGGATCGGTCCGTCGTAGTAGTCGAGCGTCGCCGTGTGATGTACGGCCTTCACGTCAATTCGCCTCGCAGTCGCGACAGTGTTGTACTCCGCCAGCGGCCACTACAGTGTAGTGTGATCTGGCCTGGTCTGTTGAAACCGGTCGTGCCCTCCATGACCTGATACTCGACGTTCGAGGGAAGGCGTCTTCTCGTGCGAGAAACGGCCCCTTGGCCGATGTCTTGCCTCGTAGTAGATCGTTCCGACGCAACTCGTCGTCGTCAAGAGGCCCCTACGCTCACGCCTTCGAAGTCGTCGGATTCGACGATTCCGGTCGATCAGGCGAACTCGGGGTGATGCCGCGAACGGCGTCCGCACGAATACGGAAACCCACGGTAGCTTCAATCAGCCGCTCCCTGAGGTGTTCAGATGTGGCGCTCTTAGGCGCTGGGACGTCCAAGGTCCGTGCTAGTGCAAAGAGGTCGGCCTTACTGTGCAGCTTCTGATCCATCAACTCGCGTGCGACCTCACGTGACGTCGCCTTGAGCAGATTCCTTCGGAGAAGATCAAGTTCGTCCTTGGAGCAGGACGGCGCGCGCGCGCCTCTCCGGCGCCGTTTTTCGGGCAATTGAATCTCAAACTTATCGCCCGCAATGAGTCGTGCGACGTCCGCATCGTCCATCGTCTGGATGTGACGAGCCAAGCTCCTTAAGAGCGCTACTAGCTCACGCTTGACGAACGGCTTGGTCTCCAACTTACTGCTCACAGGTTCAGCTTGTGCTCAAACTCGGTAACGAAACGCTCGATCTCCTCGCGCGGCGTACTGCTCCGCCCCAACGCCACCGGAACGCCGTATTGTGGGGCGTCCGCGAATAGCGAGTTGTTGGTCCTGATCCAGTTGTCCATCACCGGGACGTTGAGCTGCTCGACTTCGCTGATGAACTGCGCCTGTGTGCTTATAGGTTCGCCCGCATAGACCTGCACCATTGTGAACACTACTCCGAGGATCCGTGGATCGATCGGCTCGGCGCGCCCGCCTCTCGCGTAGAAGTTGAAGTCCTCAATCAGTTGATCCAGGTTCCTGAGGAGATAAGAAATCCCAAGAGTCGACAGATAATCCGGCTTGGCCGGAACTAGAACACAGTCGCTGGCAACGATGGCGGTCTTTGTGACGATGTTGAAGTTGGGTGGGCAGTCGATGAGGACGATGTCGTAGTCCTCTGCTATTGGTTCCAATCCATGTCTCAAGCGCTCGTGCACTCTCAGATAGTTCCTTGCGTTCTGGTCAGGACTCGCACCCCCGAGCTGCGTTGCCAACTCCAAGTCCACGTTGAGCAAGCCGAGATGCGATGCGACCAGCCCCACATCGCCCTCGCCGCCGTGACCTCTGATCGCCGTACGTACCTTCTCAGGCCAAATGACCAGTGCCTCTAAAGGCATCGGCAGGCCTTCCTCATGTGACTCGAACCACGACTTGATCGTGCATTGGTCTTCCAGTTCATCCCTCCAGAAATCGGGAGTGACGAAGGAAAACGTTAGGCTCGCCTGAGCGTCGAGGTCAATCAGCAGCACCTTCTTGCCACGCCACGCCAGTTCGGCGGCAAGGTTCGCGGTAGTAGTCGTCTTACCGACGCCTCCCTTGTAGTTCATTGTGGCAACGATCGGCAACTTGTCTCTCCAATACGAGCCTGACGAATCGAACTTGCAGCGTACGCGCAATTCGCCTTACGGGCAACGGGGCGCAAGAGGCCGCGAGGAACGGCATTCGCGTACCGCAGTTTGCGGGCACCTCCTCGGATTGCAGCCGGGAGCCCGTAGGCGCCGGGTCGAACGCACAGAGTACTCAATCACCGGACGACACTCCGAGGTGCTCCCGAAAGAACCCCACCGTCTCCCCCCTCGACCGCACCTGATCCTCCCCCCGAAACCCATGCCCCGCCCCCTCAATCACGACCACCTCGTTCACCACCCCCACCTTCTCCAACGCCGCACGCATATGCTCACTGTTCGCAAGCGGCACCAGCTCGTCCTTATCCCCATGGATCAGCAGCACGGGCGGATCGTCCGCACTGGCGAAGCGGATGGGCGAGACGTCCCCGGCCAACGCCGCGTCGAAATCAAGCGCCGGAAACCGCTCGCTCGGCCCCACGATCCGCGTCAGATCAACGGGCGGAAACAGCGCAACGACAGCCTGCACGCGGCTCGATACCCGCTCCACGGGGTCTTCGGCATCCGCATCCCCCGCGTCCCCGGCGAGGCCAAGCATCAACGACAGGTGTCCCCCCGCGCTACCCCCGTGTGCGCCGATCCGCTCGGGATCGATGCCGTAGTCGGTGGCGTGCAGGCGAATGTGCCGCACGGCGCGGCGCACGTCGTCCACGGCTTCCGGCACTTTGAAGCGGGGTGCGCTGCCGTGGTGGACGGCGAAGACGGTGAAGCCGGCGTCGAGCAGGTGCTCGAACCACGTCACGCGCTGGCCGGGGGGCTGCCAGCGGGAGAACCAGCCGCCGCTCACCATGAACGCGATGGCCGCGCCGTTGGCTTCGTGGGGGCGGAACACATCGTAGAAGAGCGCCATGCCGGCCTTGTGGCCGTAGACGACGTCCGCCGTGACGGTGTGCTCGGGCGTTGCCGCTGCCGACGTTTCGGTGGCGGTGGCAGCGGTGAAGGGAAGGAGCAGCAGTACGGTGGCGGCGAACAGGCGACGAAGCAGGCGCATCGGGAGTCGGTCTCGGTCTGGGTGGGGCGGGATGATAGCCCGCTAGGCGTGGGGTCGGGTGCCGTCTGGAACGCGTCCCGATCAGGCCGGGATCGTTTGTCACGGATACCGCATTGGTTTAGGGTTGACCCATGGACCTCGAACAGCGCCGCCGCGATCTGGTTGCGCGGCGAGCGGAGTTGTCGGAGCGCATGGCGCGCGTCGCGACCAAGACGCAGCACCGCTCCGAGCCGTTGTCGGCGGACTTCGCCGAGCAGGCGGTGGAACTCGAGATCAAGGCGTCCTGGTGGCCCTCGACGGCGAGCTGAGCGCGGAGCTCCGCGCCACCGAGATCGCGCTGCGCCGCATCGATACGGGCGACTACGAGTACTGCATGCGCTGCGGCGAGGAGATCGGCGAGGCACGGCTGAACGTGCTGCCGTCCGTGACGCTCTGCATCAAGTGCGCCGAGGCGCAGGATCGGGGCTGACCCGCCGCGCGCCAAGCCCGCCCCGGGACCAACGCTCCACGGCACGCCGCGCCGCCGTCACCTCCTCGGATCGAAGTCCGAAACCTCAGACAGCGTTTCGTAAAGCGCCCGCTCCCGAGGCGTGACTTCGGCGGGCACGTCGATCCGCACCGTCACCAGTTGATGCCCCGTGGGCGAACCCGGCAACCCCCGCCCGGTAAGCCGCAATCGGGTCCCCCCGGTCGTTCCCGCCGGAATCTTCAACCGCACCGGCCCGGTCAACGTGGAAACCGGCACGCTGGTGCCAAGCACCGCCTCCCAAGGCGTCACGCGCACCTCCGAGTGTACGTCGGCCCCATGCACGGTGAACTCCGGATGCGGCAACACTTGGAGCTCGATGTAGAGGTCGCCGGCGGTACCGCCGCTCCGGCCGGGTTGGCCCTGGCCACGGAGCCGGAAGCTCTGCCCGTCCGAGAGTCCGGGCGGCACCTTTACCTTCAGGCGCTTGGCGCCGCGCCGGGCGGTGGGATCGAGGGAGACCTCGACCGGCTCGACCGCCGCGAGTTGCGGCAGGGTCACGCGCAGGATGGCGCGGGTGTCCTGACCGCGGGCCTTGCGGCCGAACTGCCGCGCGCGCATCGCCTCGCCGGCGGGTCCGCCCGGCCCCATCGCCTCGCCGAACAGCCCGCCGTCGCCGAACATCGCCTGGAAGAAGTCGCTGAAGCGGTCGGCGTCGCCCAGGCCGTTTTGGAAGTGGAACCGGCCCTCCCAGCCCGGCGGCGGGCGGAACTCTTGGCCGGCGCGCCAGTTGCTGCCGAGTTGGTCGTAGGCGGCGCGCTTCTCGGGGTCCTTCAGGACCTCGTAGGCCTCGCCGATCTCCTTGAAGTGCGCGTCGGCGTCGGCTTCCTTGCTGACGTCGGGGTGGTACTTGCGCGCGAGCCGCCGATAGGCGCGCTTGATGTCGTCCTGGCTCGCGCCGCGCTCGACGCCGAGGATCTCGTAGTAGTCTCGAAACTCCATACCCGCCTCCCTGCTTGCACGAGCTTACGCCCGCGTTGACGGTTGCGCACGCAGTTGCGCTCGCAACCGTCGGTCTGCGTTCAACCCGCCGCGTCCGCCGTGGACGGCTTTCTGGTGAAGGACAAGGCCCCGTCCTCGACATCCACCGCCACGGTGTCCTGCACGCCGAGCTCGCCCGCGAGCAGCGCCTTGGAGAGCGGATTCTCCACCTGCTGCTGGATCGCGCGCTTGAGCGGGCGGGCACCGTACACGGGGTCGAAGCCGGCCGTGCCGAGACGGTCGAACGCGGCGTCCGAGAGCTCGATCTCGATGTCTAGGTCCGCCAGCCGTTCGCGCAGGCGGCGCACCTGGATTTCGGTGATCGCGCGAATCTGGGCGCGGTCCAGCGGGCGGAACACCACCACCTCGTCGATCCGGTTGATGAACTCGGGTCGGAAGTGCTCGGTGACCAGTTCCTTCACCCGATCCTTCATCTTCGCGTACGTCTCCTCCCGCCGGTGCCAGGAGGACGCGCCGGCCAACTCCTGGATGACCGCCGAGCCGAGGTTGGACGTCATCACGATGACGGTGTTGCGGAAGTCCACGGTGCGGCCGTGGCCGTCCGTCAAGCGCCCGTCCTCCAGCACCTGGAGGAGCACGTTGAAGACGTCCGGGTGCGCCTTCTCCACCTCGTCGAGGAGCAGCACGGAGTAGGGCTTGCGGCGGACCTTCTCGGTCAGGTGGCCGCCCTCCTCGTAGCCCACGTAGCCGGGCGGCGCGCCGATGAGGCGGGCCACGGAGTGCTTCTCCATGAACTCGGACATGTCGAGGCGCACCATCGCGTCCTCGGTGTCGAACAGGAACTCGGCGAGGGCGCGGCTCAGTTCCGTCTTGCCGACGCCCGTGGGGCCGAGGAACAGGAACGAGCCGTTGGGGCGGTTCGGGTCCGCGATGCCGGCCCGCGCGCGGCGGATGGCGTCCGCGATGACGGAGACCGCTTCGTCCTGGCCCACCACGCGCCGGTGCAGGCCGGCCTCCATGCCGAGAAGTTTCTCCCGTTCGCCTTCCAGCATCCGGGCGACGGGGATGCCCGTCCAGGCGGAGACCACCTCGGCGATCTCGTCCTCCGTCACCTTGCTGCGCAGGAGCTGGAAGTCGGATTCGTCCGCCTCCGAGGCTTGGGCGAGGCGCTTCTCCAACGCGGGGATGGTGCCGTATTGGAGTTCCGACATGCGTTGCAGGTCCCCGGCGCGGCGTGCGGCGTCGAATTCGATGCGGGCGCGTTCGAGCTCCTCCTTGACCTGGTGCGTGCCCTGCACGGCGGACTTCTCGCCGTTCCACACCTCCTCGAGGTCGGCGAATTCCCCTTCGAGTTGGGCGATCTCCTCGTTCAGCTTGTCGAGCCGTTCCCGGGAGGCGTCGTCGCTCTCCTTCTTCAGGGCCTCCTGCTCGATCTTGAGTTGCACGAGGCGGCGTTCCAGTCGGTCCATCGGCTCGGGCTTGGAGTCGATCTCCATGCGGATGCGGCTCGCGGATTCGTCCACTAGGTCGATGGCCTTGTCGGGCAGCTGCCGGTCGGAGATGTACCGGTGCGAGAGGGTCGCGGCGGCGACGATGGCCGGGTCCGTGATCTCGACGCCGTGGTGCACCTCGTAGCGCTCCTTCAGCCCGCGCAGGATGGCGATGGTGTCCTCGACGGTCGGTTCGTCCACCTGCACCTTCTGGAAGCGCCTTTCAAGGGCGGCGTCCTTCTCGATGTGCTCGCGGTACTCATCCAGGGTGGTCGCCCCCACGCAGTGCAGTTCGCCGCGCGCGAGGGCCGGCTTCAGCATGTTGCCGGCGTCGATGGCGCCCTCGGCCTTGCCGGCACCCACGAGGGTGTGCAACTCGTCGATGAAGAGCACGATCTGGCCTTCCTGCTTGGCGAGGTCGTTCAGCACGGCCTTCACCCGTTCCTCGAACTCGCCGCGGTACTTCGCGCCGGCGATGAGGGAGCCGAGGTCGAGTGCCAGCAGGCGCTTGCCCTTCAGGCCCTCGGGCACCTCGCCGTTCACGATGCGTTGGGCGAGGCCCTCGACGATGGCGGTCTTGCCGACGCCGGGTTCGCCGATCAGGACGGGGTTGTTCTTGGTGCGGCGCTGGAGCACCTGCACGGTGCGGCGGATCTCGTCGTCGCGCCCGATGACGGGGTCGAGCTTGCCTTGTTCCGCGCGCTCGGTGAGGTCGATGGCGTACTTGGCGAGGGCTTGGCGGTTCTCCTCGGCGTTGGCGTCGGAGACGGACTCGCCGCCCCGCGTCTGGTCGATGGCGGCTTCGATGGCCTTCGCGTCGCCGCCGTGCTTGCGCAGGGCGTCCGCGGCGGGGCCGCCGGCCTCCAGCACGGCCAGGGGAAGGAGTTCGCTGGAGACGTACGCATCGCCCCGCCGCTGCGCGAGCTTGTCCGTCACGTTGAGGGCGCGGGCGAGTTCCTTGCCGAGTTGCACGTCGCCGGCGGCGGCGCCGGAGACTTGCGGCATGCGGTCAAGCATCTCGCCCAGGGACGAGCGCAGGCCGTTCACGTCGACGCCCGCTTGGCGCAGCATGGCGCGGACGCCGCCATCGCGCTGGTCGAGCAGAGCCACGAGCAGGTGTGCGGTCTCCATGAACTGGTGTTCGCGGCCGGCCGCCAGGCTCTGCGCTTCCGAGAGCGCGGTCTGGAACCGGGTCGTCATTTTGTCCATGCGCATGTCGCCAACCTCCGGCGTATCTCCGACGTTCTGTCGCTTCGACCGCCCTGACTCCTTCGATAGGGTTAACGTATGGGCGGGCGGCGGGTTTGCAACGTCCCGAGGCTTGGGGACGCGAAAGATCTACCCGGAGGAGATGCGGTAGATGGTGTCGTTCTGGTCGTCCGAGACTAGGAGCGAACCGTCGGGCATGACGAGCACGTCGACGGGGCGGCCCCAGTTGGATTCGCCCTGCAGCCAGCCGGTGGCGAAGGGCTCGTAGCTGGCCGCGGTATTGCCGTCGAGCCGCACGAGCATCACGCGGTAGCCGATCTTGCGGCTGCGGTTCCAGGAGCCGTGTTCCGCGATGAAGAGTTGGCTGCGGTAGGCCTCGGGGAACATGTCGCCGGTGTAGAAGCGCATGCCGAGGGCGGCGACGTGGGGGCCGAGGTTCTGGACCGGTGCCACGAAGTCGGCGCAGGGGCGGTCGTCGAAGCCGGGGTCCGGGATGTTCGTGCCGTGGCAGTGGGGATAGCCGAAGTGCTGGCCTTCCGTGGTGAGGCGGTTCAGTTCGTCGGGTGGACGATCATCGCCCATCCAGTCACGGCCGTTGTCGGTGAACCACAGCTCTTGGGACGTCGGATGCCAGTCGAAGCCGACGGTGTTGCGGACGCCCCGCGCGACCACGGTAAAGGCCCCGGTGGCGACGTTCAGCCGACCGATGGTGGCGTAGGGATCGTCGCGGTTGCAGATGTTGCAGGGGGCGCCGACGGGGACGTAGAGGGGCCCGTCCGGACCGAAGCGGATGAACTTCCAGCCGTGGTGGGTGTCGGTGGGGAGGGCGTCCGTGATGACCTGGGGTTCGGGGGGGCTTTCGAGGCGGCTCTCGATGCCGGGATAGCGAAGGACGCGGCTGATTTCGGCCACGTAGAGGTCGCCGTCCCGGAAGGCCACGCCGTTCGGTTGGTTCAGGCGCCGGGCGAGGGTGACGGCGCGCTCCGCCCAATGGTCGCCGTCCTCGTCGCGTAGGGCGTATACCCGGCCGCCGCCCTCCGAGCGGGTGCCGACGAATAGCGTGCCGTCCGTGCCGAGTGCCATGGAGCGCGCGCCCTCCACGTCCTCGGCCCAGGCGCGGATGGTGAATCCTGCCGGCAGCGTGATTTGCGAACCGAGGCCGGGGGCCGACCAATCGCCCGTGCCTTCATCGTTGCTGGCGCGAACCTCTACCTCGAAGCTCCATCCGGAGGTGGTAGAGGAGAGGGTGGTCTCGGTCGCCGTACCTTCGTGGCTGCGGTCGGCAAAGGCGTCGCCGGGGCTGCGCCGGAAACGCACGTCGTAGTCGGTGATGGGTGGACCGGTGTTCGTTGGCGCGGTCCAGGTCGCGGTGGCCGTTCTCGCGGAGTCGAAGGTGACCCGGGGCGGCGCCGGGCGGCCGGGCGCTTCGCCGTCGGCATCCGTCACGGTGACGGTGATCGTTTGGGTCGCGGTGCGGGCGCGGTCGCCGGTGCCGCTGGTCGCCTGCACGGTCACGGTGTAGGCGTTCGCTCCGGCAGCGTCCGTTGGACGTTCGAAATCGGGCGCGGTTGCGAAGCGCAGGCTGGCGTTGGACGGGTTGAGGCGGAAGTGGCCTTGGTCCGCGCCTCCGGCGATGGTGAAACCGGTGACCTCGTCCGTGCCGTCGGGATCGCTGGCGCGCAGCGTGCCGACCCCGGCGGTGTTCTCGGACACGGAGTAGTCCGCCGGGCTGTCGAAGACGGGGGGTGCGTTGGTGCCGGGCGGGTCGGTGCCGTCGCCGCCGCCGTTGTCGGTCCCCGAACCGGGGTTCGTCCGTCCGCGCGCCGTTGCCGACCAGTCCCCGGCCCCGAAGCCGTTGCCGGCGCGCACCCGTATCTCGTACCAAGTGTTGGCGGCAAGGCCGGTGACGGTCGTGTTGGTCGCCGTGCCGTCGTGGGGCCAGTCCGCGAATGCCTTGCCGGTTACGGGCCGGTACTGCACGTCGTAGTCGAGGAGGTCCGCGGCATCCCCCGGGGTTGCCCACGCAACCGACAGCGCCGTCGTGGAGACCGCTGCGACCGAGGGGGCGGCCGGCGCGTCGGGAACGGATGGTGGCCGCCGCTGCACGAGCCAGAGGACGGCGGCGTTGTCCTGGGCACTGTCCGCCGGTTCGGCACCGTCCTCCGCGCCCATCATCGCGAGGGCGGCGAAGGCGATGCCGAGGGCCATGTAGGAGCGGATGGTCATCGTTCCTCGTTGCGGGGCCGGCTGGATTCCGTGAAGCGCCATGATGACACGGGCCGACATGGCCGATCACACGACTTTCGGCCGGCAGCAGCACGCCTGAGGGCAACGTGGGCGACGGCTGCCGAAACGTCGAGTCGATCTCGCACGCGTTCCATGGCAGATCTCCACTTGGAGGGTGCCGCGCGGCGTCCGACGATGGCCCCATGCACGATGTCGAAACAAACGCGACCGGCGGCCCTCACGGAACGGCAACCCTGAGCGGTGCACACGCCCGCCGGGAGGGCGTGCTATCGTCGGCGGGGTTGCGGGCCGCCGCGCGTCGCGGCAACGGAGGATCGGGCCATGAGCGAGGTTGCGGCGGACAACTCCAGAAGCGTCCCGCGGGCGGTCGACCGCGCGGTCGTCCCGCGGGTCGTTGAGTATCCGTCGTCGGACGGCAAGCCCGTGACGGAGACGTCCCTGCACTACAACCGGCTGCGCGACGTGGTGACGGCGCTGCAGGACCGCTACAAGGGCCGCGACGTGTTCGTGGGCCCCAACCTGCAGGTCTACTACGTGCCGGACAAGCCCAGGGTCCACCTGGCGCCGGACGTGTTCGTCGTGTTCGGGGTGCCGAACCAGGACCGCGACGTGTTCAAGCTGTGGGAGGAGGGCGTGCCGGCGTTCGTCCTGGAGATCACGTCGAAGAGCTCGGAGGACGACGACGTGAACAAGAAGCGGCGGCGCTACGCGGCGTGGGGGGTGTCGGAGTACTTCCTGTACGACCCGCGGGCGGAGCACCTGACGCCGCCGCTGCGGGGGTTGTCGCTGGCCGGGGGCCGCTACCGGGAGATGCCGGAGCGCGTCCTGCCGAACGGCGAGCGCGGCCTGGTCAGCGAGGCGCTGGGCCTGCACCTGTGGCTGCGGGGCCGGGAGCTGCGGCTGTACGATCCGGTGGCCGAAGCGGACCTGCTGACGCCGGCGGAGCAGACTGCCCGCGCCGATTCGGAGGCCGCCCGCGCGGATTCCGAGGCTGCCCGCGCCGATTCGGAGGCCGAGGCCCGTGCCCAGGCCGAGGCCCGCGCCGTCGAGGCCGAGGCCCGGGCCGATTCCGAGGCCAACCGCGCCGACGCGGAGGGCAAGGCCCGCGCGGAAGCAGAGGCCCGAGTTGATTCGGAGGCCAAGGTCCGCGCCGCAGCAGAGGCTGCCCGCGCCGAGGCCGAGGCGCGCATCCGCGAGCTTGAGGCACGGCTGCGCACGTCGGGCCCAGATTCCCGAACGCCTTGACGACCCGCCCTCGGACTAGAATTCTCAAGCAAAGCGTTGGAGTTCACGATCAGGTTGCGTTCTGGTGTGGCGTCTCGAAGTTGCGGAGCAACTTGATCGACCCGCCGTGAGGCGACTCGCCTAGACACTACGCGCCTTGCCCCGTGCGGGCGAAGCCTCGGCCCATGATTCCCGTGGCCCATGAAACGAAGGAGAAGTCCATGACTTTCGATGCACTGCTCATCGCCAATCGCGGAGAGATCGCCATCCGCATTGCCCGGGCAGCCTCTGAACTCGGCTTGCGCACCGTGGCCGTCCATTCGGAGGACGACGCGGCCAGCCTCCACACCCGGTCCGCGGACGAGGCCCGCGGGCTGGCCGGGGTCGGGGCCGCGGCCTATCTGGACGAGGAAGCCGTGATCGAGGCGGCCCGGGCGACGGGGTGTGGCGCCATCCACCCGGGTTACGGTTTCCTCGCGGAGCGCGCCGGGTTCGCGCGCCGCTGCGCCGAGGCGGGCATCGTCTTCGTCGGTCCGAGCCCGGAGCATCTGGAGTTGTTTGGCGACAAGGGCCGCGCGCGTGCCGCGGCGGCCGCGGCCGGGGTGCCCGTGCTCGACGGCATCGACGGTGCGGTCTCCTTGGAGCAGGCACGGGATTTCTTCGCCTCCCTGTCCGGTGCTCCGATGATCGTGAAGGCGGTCGCCGGGGGCGGCGGCCGCGGTACGCGCGTCGTGACGGAATCCGGCGGGCTCGAAGCGGCCTACGAGCGTTGCCGTTCGGAGGCGGGGGCCGCGTTCGGCGTGCCGGACGTGTACGTGGAGGAGTTCCTGCCCCATGCCCGCCACGTGGAAGTGCAGATCTTGGGAGACCTGCACGGCGGCGTGGTGCATCTGGGCGAGCGGGAATGCAGCGTGCAGCGGCGGCACCAGAAGATCGTCGAGATCGCGCCGGCGCCGGGCCTCGCGGACGGCTTGCGGGAGGGCATCATCGACGCCGCCCTGCGTCTCGCCCGTCGGGAGCGCTACACGAATCTCGGCACCTTCGAGTTTCTGGTCGATGCCGGGGAATCCCGGTCCGAGCGCCCCTTCGTCTTCATCGAGACCAACGCCCGCCTACAGGTGGAGCACACGGTGACGGAGGAGGTCACGGGCGTGGACCTCGTGCAGGCGCAGATCAGGCTGGCGGCGGGAGCGTCCCTCGACGAGTTGGGCTTGGGCGACGCCGAGATGTTGCGGCCCCGAGGCTACGCCATCCAGGCGCGCGTGAACATGGAGACGGTCGGCGAGGACGGCTCGATTCGCCCGGCGAGCGGGACGCTGACCGCCTACGACGCCCCGAGTGGGCCGGGGGTGCGCACGGACGGCTTCGGCTACGCGGGCTATCAGACGAGCACGGCCTTTGATTCTCTTTTGGCCAAGGTGGTGGGCCACTCACCGGCGCCGGATTTCTCGGCGGCGATCGCGCGCACGGCCCGGGCCCTGTCGGAGTTTCGCCTGGAGGGCGTCGGCACGAACCTGCCGTTTCTGCGCAACGTCCTCAAGCACGAGGACTTCGCCGCCGCCCGGGTGCATACGCGCTGGGTGGACGAACGCCTGGGGGAATTGGCGGTGCCGAAGGCCGCGGAGCCGGAGCGCTACGTCACCACGGCGGAACCGGAGGCCGACGGGGGCCAGGGAGGCTTTGCGGGGGCGCGGGTGGACACTTCGGACCCCCTGGCGCTCTTCGACCACGACGCCCGCGTCAAGGCGGAACAGGCCCCAACGGAGACCGTCTCCGAGGGGGCCGGGGTCCAGGGCCCGGAGGGTGCCGTCGGACTCAGTTCCCCCATCCAGGGAACGATCGTCTCGCTGGACGTGGCGGTGGACGACGAGGTCCGCAAGGGCCAGCAGGTCGCCGTGGTTGAGGCCATGAAGATGGAGCACGTCATCGCGGCGGACCGGGACGGCGTCGTGCGCCGCATCACGATGGCGGCCGGGGACGTGGTGCGCGAGGGCTACCCGATCGTCTTCATAGAAGAAGCCGAAGTGACCGGAGCGAGCGCGGCGTCGGTTGCCGAGATCGACCCGGACTACATCCGTCCCGACCTACAGCAGCTCTACGACCGCCACGCCTACACCCTCGACGAGAACCGTCCGGAGGCGGTGGAGAAGCGGTACGCCCGGGGTTACCGGATGCCCCGCGAGAACATCGACCAACTCATGGACCCGGGTTCGTTCAAGGAGTATTGGCCACTCATCGTGGCCCGCCAGCACCGGCGCTTCGAGATGGAGGAACTGCGCAAGAACACGCCGGCGGATGGGCTGCTCGCCGGGATCGGGACGATCAACGGCGACCTGTTCGACGCGGAGCAGGCCCGCGCCATGGTGGTGCACTACGACTACACGGTCCTCGCCGGCACCCAGGGCGGGCGCAACCACTACAAGCAGGACCGCATGTTCGAACTCGCCAACCGCTTCCGCATCCCGGTGGTGCTGTTCGGCGAGGGCGGCGGCGGCCGGCCGGGAGATGACAACAACGGCCCGGGCGTCGCCTTCGACACCCACACGTTCACCCAGTTCTCGAAGCTCTCGGGCCTCGTGCCCCTCGTCAGCGTCATCAACGGACGCACCTTCGCCGGCAACACCGCCCTGGTCGCCTGCTGCGACGTGATCATCGCCACCGAGCGGACGACCGTGGCGATGGGCGGCCCGGCCATGATCGAGGGCGGCGGGCTCGGCATCTATACGCCGGAGGAGGTGGGCCCGATGTCGTTCCAGGTGCCGAACGGCGTCGTGGACATCCTGACGAAGGACGAGGAAGAAGCGGTCGAAGTGGCGAAGAAGTATCTCTCGTACTTCCAGGGCCGCACCGAATCCTGGGAGGCGCACGACCAACGCGCGCTCCGCCACGTCGTGCCGGAGAACCGCCTGCGGCTGTACGACATGCGCGAGATCGTCCACACCATCGCGGACGTGGGTTCGGTACTCGAAATCCGGGAGAAGTTCGGCATCGGCGTCATCACCGCGTTCGTCCGGGTGGAGGGCCACCCCATGGGCGTGATCGCCAACAACCCGCACCACCTCGCCGGCGCGATCGACTCCGACGGCGCGGACAAGGGCGCGCGCTTCATCCAGCTCTGCGACGCCTTCGACATCCCGGTCCTGAGCCTCATGGACTGCCCCGGGATGATGGTGGGACCGGACGTGGAGCGCACGGCCCTCGTACGCCACTGCGTGCGCATGTTCAACGCCGGAGCGAACCTCACGACGCCGCTCTTCGGCGTGGTCGTGCGCAAGGCATACGGGCTGGGCGTGCAGGCCATGTGCGGGGCCAGCGCCCTCGTCGGCTTCTTCACGGTCGCGTGGCCCACGGCGGAGTTCGCGGGGATGAACATCGAGGGCTCGGTGAAGCTCGGCTACCGGAAGGAGCTGGCGTCCATCGAGGACCCCGAGGAGCGGCGCCACGAGTTCGAGAACCGCGTCGAGCGCGCCTACGAAGCGGCGAAGGCCGTCAACGCCGGCACCGGGGGCGGGCTCGACGACGTGATCGACCCGGCGGACACGCGCAGTTGGATCGCGAACAGCCTGCGGCGCCTGCCGCCAACGCCACCCCGGACGGAGAAGAAGTACCCGTTCGTGGACACGTGGTAATGGAGGTCGCGAGCGTCCCAGAAAACTTTATGCAAACAAGCATTATGTTGTCGTGCATAATATGGGCATGGAGTTTCTGGACCGCGAAGAGGAGTTGCGGCTGTAGGGAGCCGAAAGTTTTGGCGGGGTGAGTTTAGGCGGGTGGAAATGGGTTTTCGCGGGTAGGGGCAGGCACTTACGTGCAGGAGGCGGTGTAGGGACTTTCGTCGCGCATGTCGCGAAACATGCGCGAGGCGACTAGGGGCTGGGGGAGGAGGGCTTCGGCCGCCGAGTGACGGTGTTCGTTGAGTAGCCGGCGGCGGGGTCGATGGTGTGTCGCACCTCGGAAAGAAGCAGGTCGTCGCCGCCGAAGCCTTCGGGGAGGCCGGACCGGTAGCGGACCGGGGCCGGGGCGTGAAGGTCCGGGCGCAGCCGGGGCCATTGGACGGTGATGGAGTCGTGGCCGGCGGCAGACTCGGCGAGTGCGCTGCGGGCCGCGAGCGAGGCTTCGGGCTCGGATGGGAAGATGGTGGGCAGATGGCGGGTGCGGGAACCGGCCACGCCCACGGTGACGCTGGCCACCGTAGCGCCGTCCGCGAGGAGGTATCGGGCCGTGACGCCCTCGAAGGTACCCGGAGTGCCCCGTTGCCAGGACACCCACGCGCCCTCGGCGGCGGGATCGAGGACGAGCGTGGTTGCGGGTGGCGTCTCGAGGGGGCCGACGAGCGCCAGCATGTCGTCCTCGACGATCACGGCGCCGCCGGCGCGGGTGGCCAAACGGCCGAGGAAGTCGCGGTCGGTTTCGGCGTCCTGAACGGCGTCGGCTAGCCGGACGTCCGCGAGTTCGGCGGAAATGTTGGCCCGCAGGCCGGCGCGGCCGGCGATCTGCTCGACGATGTGGCGCAGGGGTTGATCGTGCCAGTCGGCGCGGCGCGGCACCTGCAGCACGGAGCCTGGGTCGATCGCGCCGCCGAACATCGTGAGCAGGCCGGAGCGCTGGTCGCCCTGGATGGAGCCGAGTCGGTAGAGTGAGCCGAGCCGCGCCCTGGGTTGGCGCACGTCGACGGCCAGGGACGCGCCAAGTGGCGGCATGACCAGGGCGCGGGGCAGCGCGACGGCCAGGACGATTGTGTCCTGGGCCCGTTCGGCGCGCTCCGTGATCGTCGCGGACCGCAGTCGCGTGGTGATGGCGGGCGCGGGCGCGCCGTCGATCAGGACGTCGAGGTCCACAACTCGACCACGCCGCCCGGCGCCGGAACGCCGCCGCCGGCGTCGTCGGGCAGATCGAGCTTGGTTCCGGGCTGCAGCGGCTCTCCCGCGATCGCCGCGAGCCCGGGATTGGCCTCGAGCACGTCGCGGAGCGCGGTCGAGACGTTCGCGACGCCGTAGTGCTCGGCGAGGATGGCGTCCAGGTCCTCGGCGGCGGTCACGACGTAGTCGCTCACAGGTGCCTCCGCGTCGCGGGCACCGCCCCATGCTGGAACGGCAGCGCGCCCTCGCGCTGGACGTCGGCCTGCCGAATTCGCTCCATCACCTCGTCCGCGACCTCGCGCGGGTCCGAGGACCGCGACACGATGTCGCCGACCTCGATGCGGTAGCTGTTGTTCGTGACCCGTTGTTGCGCCGCCGGCGAGGGTACCTCGGCCGCGGCGTCCGCGAGCCGGGCCAGGCGCCGCGCGCGTCGGCCGCCGGCCGCCGTGGACCCCGGGGCGACCACGGCGCGGGCGGCGACCTCCTCGTCGCCTCGGTCCACGCGGACGCCCTTCGCGACCGCGGTCCGGTTTCTCCGCGCCAAGCGCCGCGCGCGCCGGCCACCGGCCGCCGTGGAGCCGTCGCTGACGTTGTTGAGCGCAACCCGGTCGGCGATCTCCTCTCCCGCGAGGGAGCCGATCACGCCCCCGACCAGCGTGCCGACGCCGGGCAGGATCATGGAGCCGATCAGGGCGCCGAGCGCGCCGCCGCCGAGGGCGCCGACCTCGCGCTTGATCGCGTCGCCCGCGTCGGTCAGGTCGCCGGCCAGCGCGTCGGCGGCCAGGAAGGTGGCGCCGAGCGCGCCCCCGACAAACGGCAGCCGCCGCCCCACCGAGCGCATGCCGCGCGACCAGGCGCTTCCCACCCGCGAGCCGGCGGCACCGGTCATGGCCGCGCGGACCCCCGCCCGGCGTCCGCGACCGCCGCGCCGGCGCCGTCCGCCGGCGCCGCCGCCCACCATCCGCCCGGCGATCAGGGTGCCGACGCGCATGGTCCCAACCGCGCCGGCGAGGCCGTCGCCCAGGGCCGCGCCCATGCCGCCCCGGCGTCCGCCGCGCCGCCCGCGCCCGCGACCCAACAGCCACGCGCCGGCGTTCCAGGCCGCGTACCCGGCAACCCCGACGCCGGCGGCGGCAACGGCGGTGCCGGCGCCCTTGGCCAGCGCGGGATGCTCCTCGAGCGTGGCGCCGAGGCGGGCGGCGTAGTCGGTCAGCGCCGCCATGGGCCCCTCCAGCACGTCGGCGTTCGCCTCGGCGAGTTCCTGGAAGACCAGCGCGACGTTCTCCTTCAGCGACTCCCAGCGACCGCGGTCGGTGTCGACCAACCGGCCGTAGTCGCGCTCGGCCAATTTGCCGGCCATGGCCTCGGCGAGCTCCTTCAGGAACGCGCCGAAATCGTCGGCGGCGGCCATGATCGGCACCAGGGCGTCCTTGCCCTCGCCGAAGTTGTCGGTCAGCGCGCGCTGGCGCGCGTCCGTGTCCATGCCCGCGAGCGACTTCTCGAGGTTGGCCAGGGTGGCGGCGAGGTCGAGGGACTTGTCCTCGCGGCGCTCGATCTGGAAGCCGAGCTTGGGGGACGCCTTCGGCAGGGCGTCGAGCGCGGCCTTCATGGCGGTGCCGGCCTCCGAGCCCGTCTTGCCGGCGGTGTTGATGAGGCCGATCCCGGCGAGCAGTTCGTTGAGCGGGAGCTTCGCGAGCTGCGCGCTGGACGCGGATTCGCTCAGGCCCTCGCCCAGCACGCCGATGCCCGAGATCTGTTCCCGCTGCTGGGCGCGCAGCATCATGTGGGTGATGTTGCCGAGGCGCTCCTCCGTCGTGCCCTCGAGGGTCGCGCCGAAGTTGTTGACCAGCGTGCCGACGACGGCGGCGGTTTCGGTGGGGTCGGCCCGCCCCGCCACGGCGAGACGGTGCACGGCCTGGGATCCGGCCACGCCCTCCTCCTCGCTGAGCCCGGCCGACAGCAACTGGTAGGCGATGCCCTGCATCTCCGCGAGCGTCGCCCGCGTGTCGGCCCGCCGCACGAATGCCTTGTTCGCCCGCAGCGACCGGTCCGCGCCCTCCGCGCCGATGAGCTGCTCGATGAACCGCTGCTCCTCCTCGACGTCCATGGAGCGGCGGTACGCCGCGCCCACGGCCAGGCCGACGCCGGCGCCCGCGACGGCCGCGGCCTTCAGCTTGCCGAGCCGCCCGGCGGCCCGCGAGGCCATGTCGCCGACCCGCGCCGTGTCCCGCGCCAGACGGCGCTGCGTCGCCCCGAGCCGCGCCGAGGCGTGCTCGAGGCCGCGCGTCTCGCCGGTCAGCCGGTCCGTGTCGCGCGCCAGGTCCGTGGTGGCCCGCGCCGTCCGCGTCGTCTCGGCGCGCTGCCGGCGCATCGCGGCTCCGACCCGCGACGCGGCGCGCGCGGAACCATCGGTTTCGCGGCGCACGCCGCGCAGGGCCGCGCCCACCCGCGCCGCGCCGCGCTCGACCGACCGGCCGACCACGGCCCGCAGGCGCATCGTGACGTTCATGTCGGCCATCGTTCAGCCCCCGCGCGGATTCGCGAGCCAGAGCGCCTGCTCCGCCGCCGACAGCAGCTCGGCGTACTCGAGGTCCCAGGCCTCGGTCCACGGCACGTGGAGGTGGTGGCACACGAGCGCGACGAGGCGGGGCAGGTGCGGCACGCGGTGGACGGCGCCGCCCACGACTACGGCACCGCTAAAAAACCGTTGTAGGCCCTTTTAACGCGCCTGTAGTCGCGCTCGTGGAGCTCGTCGATGACGCCCGGGCCGACTCCGCACAGCGCCGTCATCAGCCGCGCGTCGAAGTCGGCCTCGGTGCCGCCGCCGCGGGCGGCCTCGCGCTGGTCGCGCGCCCGCGGGGGCCGCATGTCGAGAGACTCGTACCTGGTGCCGGCGACCTCGACCGGGTCCAGGAGGGGGATCGCCACGGGCTCCATGGGGGCGGCCGGATCGCGCTGGTCGGGCGGGGCCGGATCCTCGACGAGCTCGCGATACCGGCGCTGCAGGCCCGCGTAGTCGCGCCAGTACAGCTCGTCGATGACCGCCGTCTCGCAACCGCAGAGCATCGCGAACAGCTTGATCTCGACGTCCTCGTCGGTGCCGCCGCGGGCCTGGGCCTCGCGCAGGTCGCGCGCCCGCGGGGGCCGCATGTCGAGCGACTGGTGCCTGGTGCCGGCGACCTCGACCGGGTCCAGCAGGCGGATTGGATCGCTCATGGCCCCAGCGCCGCCCGCAGCGGATCGAGGACCGGGACGCCGTTCACGACGTGCTCGTTGGCCTCGACGTCGATGCGCCGCACCTCGGCCCCGTCGATCAGGTGGCGCAGCGTCCGGATCGAGACGGTGTAGGTGTGCCGACCCGCGTCCGCGGACGCCGCCTCGCCCATCGAGCTGGCCTCCGCCTTGGTCCAGACGCCGGCGAGCTCGTGCGTCTCCACGCGCGCCGTCGCGCCGTCCGTCACCCGCGACACGAACGTCAGCGGCACGTCCACCGCGTGGGGCGCGCCGACCAGCGCCTCCACCTCGGGCACCGCGTCGCCCATGACGAACGAGGCCTCGAGGGCCTCGAGGCGACCGGTGGCGATCTCGATGGGCGCGGCGTGTCCGGGCTGGTTTTGCGTGACCGTCTCCATCGTGATGGTCGGCGGCGTGAACTCGAGCGCGATCCCGAGATAGTCGACGCCGTCCGCGTAGACGGTCGATCCAACCAGTACCTTGCGTATCATCGGGCGACCTCCTCGGTGAGCCTCGCGACCAGCGCCTCGCCGTACGAGTCGCTGATGCGCCGGTCGAAGACGACGTGCTCGGAGTAGTTCAGCAACCCGATGTCGAAGGAGAACGTCACCTGGTCGTTGGCCAGCGTGTCCGCCGTGTTCTTGGCCCCGTCGAACCACGCGCGTCCGCCGAGGATGTTGCGGTCCAGCGTCTCGCGACGCAACAATGCGTTCATGCGCTTCAGCACGTAGCCGACGAACGGTTCGTCCACCCTGCGGTCCACGTAGTCGTCGGCGACGGAGAGCAGCGCCTCGTCGACCAGCCCGACCGCCCGCTCGCGCGGGATCATGGCGCCGTCGGCCATCCGGTTGCCGTGCCACACGAGGCCGCGCCCCGGCTTCCGCACCGCCGTGACGACGTGCGCCCTGTTCAGCAGGTTGGCGGTGGTGTTGCGGCCGCCCACCGACCAGTCGACGGGGACCGCCGTGCGGACCGCGCCGAGCACCTGCTTGTTCGACGGGCTCGCCGACCAGCCCAGCTCGGGGGCGGCGTCGATGCGCGCCACGTGGCCGCACGCCCACCCGTCCGCGGCCGTGGTCACCTCGTCGCCCGTCACCGGATCGCGCACGACCCACTTCGGCCAGATCGCCACGATCGCGTCGAGCTTCGCGACGGCGGTCACCGCCGCGGCGTAGTCCGCGGCGTCCAGCGTGCAGAACGGCACGCAGCCCCCGGCCAGCCGGGTCGCCACGTCGATCAGCGCCACCGCGACGGCGGCGCTTTGGTTGCCCGGCGCCGCGATGAGCTTCGGCCGCATCCCGAGGAGGGCCGGCGCCTTCAACAGCGCGTACACGCCCGCCTGCGCGGCGAGCGACCCCAGCGCGTTCGCGTCCGCGTCGTCGGTTGTCCGCGACACGACGATGGTGGCGCCGGCGTCGCCGGCCGCCACGAGCGCGCCGCGGACGGCGCGGGGCAGCGCGCCCGCCGCGCCGAGGCGCTCGACGTCCTCCGCCGTCCGGAGCAGCACCGGTTCGTTCAGGGGCGCGATCGCCTCCTTGCCGCCGCGCAGGTGGAACCGCGCGGCGGGCGCCAGGACGCCGGCCCCTGCCCCCGCCCCCAGCGCCAGGGTCGCCACGGCGACCACGTCCGCGGCGGCGTCCCAGCCGGTCTTCAGGAGCGTCGCCGTCGTCGTGACGGCCTTGTCCGCGCCCGTGGCGAGCGACACGGTGATCGCCTTGCCGTCCACCGACACCGCGAGCGCGGAGGACGCGGCATCCGGACGCACCACCTCGATGGTGACCTCGTTGCCGGCGTTGCCGGCGGCGGCGGCCGTCGCGACCAGCGCGGACGTGCCGAGGCCCCAGCCGGCCCGCGCGGCGACCGCGTCCTCCGCGTCGCTGGCCGAGCCGACGAGGCCGATGACGGAGGAGGGCCCGACGCGGATCGTCCTGGCGGGTTGGTCGACGGCGACGATCTCGGCGCCGTGCAGGTCCAGGGCCATAAAGCTCCCCGGCGGCTAGAATGACGGTGCCAATGATGAACGCGCGCGGCGCGGGGGGCTTGGGCCAAAATGCAGATGCAGGTGGGCGAATTCCGCTTCGAGGCCGGTCCCGGCCGCGTCGAGTACTCCTCCCTCGACCACGACGCCGCGCGGCGCTGGCGGCCGATCGAGCGCCTCGGCCGTCCGCCCGCCTGGCAGGACCTCGGCGCGGACGCCGCGCGGCTGCGGGTCCGGGGCCAGGTCGCGGTGCGGACGCGGGCGGACCTCGACGCGCTCGACGCGCTGCGCGACCAGGCGCGGCTCGACGACCGCGGCGACGACGACGCCGAGCCGCTCGAGATGCCGGTGTTCTGGGGCGGCTCCGAGCGCGCCTCCGGGCGGTTCGGCGGCTGGTGGGTGGTGACGGGCTGCCAGACGCGCCACCGCGACCTGCGGCTGGCGGCGGGCTACCCGGCGCGGATCGAGTTCTCGATCGAGATGCGCTCGGCGACCGAGCTTGGGGGCTAGGAGTTCTCGCAGCCAGTTCGCTGCGCTGACGCGCAGGGAACTGGTGGGTTGCCTGTTGCGCGGGCGTTCGATGTAAGGTCGGTCGCGCTGGGCGCGAGGCCTCGCGGGCAATGGTGCATCCATGCCCGTCTAGGAGTTTGGCCCGGACCGTGATCGGCGTTTTGACGCTGGTGGCGCGCCCCATGGGTCGCGACCCCGTATGCAAGAGTGAACGTCCCGCCGCGGTCTCGCCCAGCGCGACCCGTTGACGATGGTGGAGGATTTGGCGATGGCTGGCAAGGCGGCGGCGCCGTTGGAGGTCGTACACCCCGATTGCGCGGGGATCGACGTGGGCAAGCGCCGGCACTACGTGGCGGTGGACGGGTCGCGGTTCGAGCGGCCGGTGCGTCCGTTCGGGACGTTCACCCGCGACTTGGAGGCGATGGCGGAGTGGCTGTCGTCGTGTGGCGTTCGCCACGTGGCGATGGAGTCGACGGGGGTGTACTGGATACCGTTGTTCGAGGTGCTCGACCGGGCCGGCTTCGAGGTGCACCTGGTGAACCCGCGCGCGACCAAGCAGGTGCACGGGCGCAAGAGCGACGTGCTGGACTGCCAGTGGATCCGCCAACTGATGAGCCACGGCCTGCTGCGCGGCGCGTTCCGCGCGGCCGACGAGTTGTGCCCGCTGCGCTCGTACGCGCGCCAGCGCGAACAGCTCGTGCGCGACCGCAGCCGGTCGGTGCAGCACGTGCAGAAGGCGCTGACGCAGATGAACGTGCAGTTGGACAACGTCCTGAGCGACGTCATGGGCCAGACCGGCCAGTTGATCGTGCGCGCCATCGTCGCCGGCGAGCGCGACGGGGCGGTGCTGGCGCGGTTCCGCCACCGGCTCTGCAAGGCCGACGAGGCGACCATCGCGGCGAGCCTGCGCGGCAACTGGCGCGACGAGCACCTGTTCGCGCTGGCGCAGGCGTTGGCGCGGCACGACATGCTGCAGGGCCAGATCGACGCGTGCGAGGCGCGCATCGACGCCGAGTTGGCGCGGCACGCGGCGGCCGCGGCGACGCCCTCGTCGCGCTCCCGCGAGGCCGCCCTGCGCGAGCGGCTGCGCGGCCTGCTCGGGGTCGACCTGACGGCCATCCCCACCGTCGGCGTGGAGACCGCGCTGACGTTCGCGGCCGAGGTCGGCCCGGACCTGTCGCGCTTCCCGACGGCCGCCCACTTCTGCTCGTGGCTCGGCCTGGCGCCCGGCACCCGCATCAGCGGCGACAAGCGCCTCGGCGGCCGGCCGCCCAGGTGCGCCAACCGGCTCGGCCAGGCGCTGCGCATGGCGGCGAGCACCGCGCGCAACAACAAGACCGCCATCGGCGCGGCGCATCGCCGCCGCCTCGCGCGCATGGACTCCGCCAAGGCCGTCAAGGCCACCGCGCACCAGTTGGCTCGGCTGATCTACGCCATGCTCAAGCGCGGCGAGGAATACGTCGAGCGCGACCTGGCCGAGATGGAGGCCGAACGCCGCGACCGGCAGATCAAGAACCTGCAGCGCCAGGCGAAACACCTAAACCTGATGCTCGTCCCCGTCGAGGAAGCCGCCTAACGGGGTTAGTTCCATGCAAGTACCGGACGCCAAGCACGGTGAACAGTTCAGCGTACTGGGTCCCATGGACGCGCAGGGTGCGCGCGAAGTTCGGGAGGGTCCCGCCCTGGTTGTCCGCATAGCGCCACGCGCTCACGGGCTGCCCGTTGATCGGCGCCTGGAACAACGCTCCGTTGACCCCCGCCCCGAAGTTGTTGATCGAATCGGTCCACACCTCGATGGTGCGGGCCGCGCTGTCGTTCGTGCCTTGGCTGTTCCGCACGTACATCTGCAGGGCATCGTAGCCGGCGGGGTCCTCCGAAAGCTCGACGTTCGTCGCCGGGCTGACGTGGAGGCCGGCGGCGTTCTGGTAGAGGATCTTTCTCACTTCCAACTCCCGGAGCTTGGCGGCAAGCTCACCTATCGTTTGATAGCCGGCAGGCGCTGTGCCTTGTAGGTCCCGCAGCTCGATACCCGTCCCATCCGCCTTCACGCGCGGGTAGAATCCCGCGGCGTTCGCGTAGGTGGCCGGCGTGTCCGTCAGCGCGGTGAACGAGCCCCCCACCACGAATTGCACCCGCGGGTTTAGCGTCACGGCCAAATCGGCCGCCGGGGCGCCGACGGCCAGAGCCATCGCCAGCAGGTGCGGATCGTTGGCGGACCGGGTGACCCACGCCGCGCCGTCGTTCGACCAGTACGCCAACAGGAATTCCGCGCCGGCGCCGACCTGGGCCATCAGCCCCGCCTCGGTCACGTCGTACGCGATCGCCGCCGTCGCCGTGACGGAGATCGCCACCACGCCGGGGGCGCTGATGGAGCGCCCCTCGGCCGGAATCGTCTCCCGCAGGCTCCGGAGCGCCGTGCGGTCGTCGTCGGCCGCGCCGCCCGGGCCGCTGCCGTCTCCCAACACGACCTTCGTGAACGTGACCGGACCGTTCAGCCCCACCACGTTGAGGTTGTTGGCCAGCGCCGCGACGCCCGCGGTGGTGATGCGCAGGTTCATGCGGCGGAGGCCAGCAGCGGGGAAACCCGGATCGCGGCGGCGACGACGCCGACCTGCAGTCTCGCGTCGGCCCCGGGCAGCACGCCGAGCGTGTAGTGCGCCGTGGCGCGCTTGGCGCTGTCGAGGGTCTTGCGCAGCTTCGGGAGCTCGCTCGCCGGCAGGGCGCCGCCGCTGGTCGAGACCTCGACCAGGAAGTGCCGCGCGCGGACCCGCGAGTAGCGGTATTGGGCGCCCCAGGCGCGCAGGCCGTCCTCGACGCCCTCCCGCGTGCCGAGCCGCGCCAGCGACGCGAACGCCGTCCCGATCGCGTGCCTCTGCTCGGGCACGGACCACGCCGTGGACCACCACGGCACGTCCATGCCGGCGGCCAATATCGACAGCCACTCCTGCGGGCACCGCGCGGCGTCCCACATGGCGTCGACGTGCATCGGGATCGCCGCGAGCCGCGCGGCGGCCAGCGCGTCCAAGCGGCGCTCTAGGAGCCCGGCCTGGGGGGGCGGCCTCACGCCGCCGCCACCACGAGGTTGCGCGGCTCGGGCGCCACGCCGTCCGCGGCCGCGATGCCCTCCACCGCGGCGACCACCGGCACCTGGTCCTCGCTGACGGTCGACAGCACGACGACCCCCTCCGAGACGCCCTCGCCGCTGGCCGCCGCCGCGGCGATCAGCGTCTTGGACACCGGCATGCCGAGGTTCGCGGCGCGGGCGCCGTATGCGGCCAGGCGCACGCGGGCGGCCTGCAGCACGGCGGCGGAGGCCGCGCCCGGCGCGACGGTCAGGGTGACGGTGGCGTCCCACCTTTGCCGCGCGGCCGCCTCCACGATCACGGTGTCGAGTTGTTGGGCCGCGTCGCGGGCGGTGGCCGCGTCCCTGACGGCGGTGACGAGCGTGGCGTCCGGAATCCCGCGCGGGTAGAGCGTCGCGCCGTCCGCCACGAGCGTTTCGTCCGCCAGGACGTAGATCCGCACCGTGCCCTCCGGCTCCGGCGGGACGTGGTCCGCCCCCCGCGACACCGCCCGCGCGTCGGCCACTCCGGCGACGCGGCGGGCGATGCCCTCGTACCACGCCCCCGTCAGCCCCACCGCGACCAGGCCGTTGCTGTGCGCGAGACGGTCGCGGAAGTCGTCGTCCGACTCGCCCGCGTGGCGCACGGCGCCGCGGAAGTACGTCACGCCGACGTGGTCCAGGTACGGGCCGTCCGCGTACGCCAGCGTCAGGCGCTTCATCGCGTCGCGCACCGCCCCGCGGTGCTCCGTGAGCCGGGCGGCGAACATCCTCGTCGCCCGCCACGCCGGGTCCGCCGGCGAGTTCGCCACCCGCCACCCGAACTCGTTCCGGAGCCAGTCCAGCTCGATGGCGTGCTCCTCGTCCAGGGTGAGGTCGAGCCCCTCGACGGTCGGCACCGGCAGCAGCGAGAGGTCCGCGTGCGGCATCGCTCAGCCCACCCGCCACGCGCGGGCGACGTTGTCGGCGTTCACGGCCGCCGCCCGCTTGATCCGCAGGCCGGTGCCGCTGCCCCATATCGCGACGCTCGCGCCGCCGACGTACAGCATCGCGGCGTCCGCCTGCGCGGCCCCCACGTCGCCGTAGCGGAGCGTGGCGCTCGCCGCGTGCCGGTCGCCGGCCAGCTCGGCGAATGTGACCTCCACGACGTCGTCCGCCGCGAGGCCGGACGCGACCAGCGCCTGGGTGTTCGAGGAGGCGTCCACGTCGGCGATCGATCCGATGCCCTTCCGCAGGCGCTGGTCGTCCGTGGTGACGATGGGCGTCTCGATGCGGATCGAGATCGCGTCGCCGGCCGCGACGGCGCCGACGACGTTGAAGTTGCCGACGACCTGGTAGAAGTCCTTCCCGAACGCCTGCGAGTGGCCGTTTTGGTCGAGCGTGGCGTAGCGGTAGTTCGCCGCGTCCTTGTAGTACTCGATGATCCTGCCCGGGACGGCCGCGGCGCGCAGGTCGGCCGCCACCGCCGCGGGCAGCTTGACCGCCAGTTGGTCCCCTGCATTGCCGCCGTTGTCGAGGTACCCGGCCTCGCCGGCGGTGTCCACGTCGGCGTACGTGGCCTCGTAGGTGAATCCCCCGAACGTGTACCAGGACGGGCTCAGGTGCCGGCGCAGGTGCGCGATCGGGAGCAGCTCCAGCCCCGCGGCCGTCCGCACCACGAGCGTCGTCTCGTTGCTCACGGGGTCGTCGGCCGTCGCCGTCGTCTGCTTGGCCACCAGGCCGGCGGTGTCGTCGTAGGCGGTCCCCGCCTTGAACGCCCGCCGGTGCACGAACAGGAAGGGGTTGTCGTCGGCGAACAGGTTGTAGGCGGTGCCCCAGTTCGGCGTCACGTAGAGCAGGTCCCCCTCCGTCTCGCGGCGCAGGAATTGCGGCGTCAAGTCCACCGGGACGTGCCAGTCGTACCCGTGCGGATCCACGAGCGTCCACGTCGTCCCCACGTCGCCGAGGCTCGCCGGCGACTCCACGCTCTGCGCGATCCCGCCGAGCCCCACGAACACCCAGGCGTTGTTGTGCCAATACCCGACCCAGTCGTCGCCGTCCGTCGCCCAGATCGCCCACACCGTCCCGTCGATCAGCGCCTCGACGCCGGCCCGCATCACGTAGCCGGCCTTGACCGGCTTGCCGGCGTGGGCCGCGGTGCGGAACACCAGCGTCTGTCCCGCCGGCTTGGCGGCGACGTCGGAGGCGGTCATGTACGGCAGGGCGCCGATGTCCGCGCCCCCGAACACGGACTCCTCGAAGTCGCTATAGGACAGTTCCCACAGCTCGCTCATCCACGCCAGCGCGGTCGCGGGGAGGCCGAGGGGCAGCGTCCCCACCCGCGCCCAGCCGCCGCTCCAGCGCGCCACGTCGCCGCGCGCCGCCGCCGCGAGCTGGGAGCCGTCCGCGTCCACCCACGCGAGGCCCGCCGCGACGTCCGCGCGGAACACGTGCATCTGGCCCGGGATGGGATTGGGGGGGAACGCGACGTCGATCGACCAACGCGGCGCGATCGTGCGCAGGACCTCCAGCACCTGTCCCCACCCCTTGGGCTCCGCGCCGTCGCGCGGACGCGACATCGCCAGCAGGTCCGTCAGCTCCACGGTGTCCCGCACCGCGCCCGGCTGGGAGCGCCTGAGGTCCGCCATCAGTCGTCCACCCAGGCGCCGTGGTCCAGCCACGCGCCGTCGCCGTCCAGCCACCGCCCGCCGCCGGCGCCGGCGGGAACCCGCATGGGGAGGTCCTCGCCCTCCCACCGCGCCCGCACCACCAGGTCCGCGCGGTCCTCGGCCAGGCCGAGCACCCGCACTTCGACGAGCTCCAGGTCCGCGAGGCCGTTCGCCGGATGCCGGAACACCCGCGCGACCGCCGCGAACGCACGCGCCGCGAACGCCCCGTCGATGCCCAGGTCCACCAGCGCGTCCAGCCCGGACCCGTAGTCGCGGGACCAGGGATAGCCCGCACGCGGTACACGCGGCCGTCGCGGGTCGGCAGCAGGCCGTCCGCGCCGGGCGCCGGCAGCGCCGGCATCCACAGGCCGTCCTCCGGCCGCTCGGGCCAGGCGATGGCGTTCAGGTCCGCGAGGACGCCGCTGAGGATGGGCTCGTCCATTGGCGGCGGATTGTGCGACGGTCGGCGGCGCTTGGCTTGGGCCAAAATGCTATGCTCGCCGCCGGGCGCCGCCGGCTCCGATGCGCGAAAACCAATGCCCGGCCAAGCGGAGCGCGCCCGCACCGCGCCGCGAGGCGCGAACCCACGGGCCCCGCGGGGGGCCGATCGGGAAAAGTAAGCCGGATGTCCCGGGGCCGGCGGTCGGCGGCGCCCGCTATTCGAACTCCGCCGCGGGCCCCCGGTCGTGGATGCTCACCAGCCGGACGCGCCCCTCCGCCGCGTCCGCCACCAGCCGCCAGCGCCGCCCGTCGAGCTCCCCGTCCCACCGCCAGCGGCCGTTGGACTGCAGCGTCGGGCGCCCCGTCTCCGCCAGCCGCCGCGCGGCGGCCAGCGCCCCGGCGCCCAGCCGCAGCCCGCCGTGCCGCTTGCGCGCCGCCCACTGTTCGAGCCACAGCAGCCGCGCCGCCCCGATCTCCGCCGCGGCGGACGCGCCGAGCACGGCCACCGGCTCCGCGACGCCGTCCGGCGCCCTGCCGGCCAGCGCCGCGCGGTACTCCGGCTCGCCGCGCAGCGCGAGCACGTGCCGCCGCGCCCAGCGTCCCGCCAGGTCGCCGGCCTCGCCGGCCATGTCCGCCATGGTGCGCTCCAGGCTCGACGCGTACGCCTCCGAGGAGGTCCGCGCCCGGCGCCGCCCGACGTTGTGCTCCCAGCCGGGATCGATGCCGCGCGGCACCGCGATGGTCCGGCCGGTCGCCGGGTTCTCCCACTCCTCCGCGTCCCGCCACCAGTCCGGCGGGGCGGACTGGCCGCCGTCCGCCAGCAGGCGTTCGGCCTCCGCGCGCGTCACGGCGCGCACGCGGCACTTGCAGCCCCAGCCGTTCGGGGGCAGGTGGCTGTGCCAGAAGTGGTGCGCCACCGGCAGCACCAGGCCCGCCCACGCGGCGTGCTCCGGCCGGTGCTCGACGCTCGGGCCCAGCGAGTAGACCAGGTACGGGAAGCGCTTTTTTCGCCGCTGGATGCGGTCCCACTGCCCCGCCGCGTCGGCGACCCGCACGTTGGTGGCGACGATCCTGCGCAGCCGGTGCGGCACGTCGCCGCCGGCCGGGGGCGGCGTCCAGCGCTCCTCGAGCAGCGGCCCCAGCGCGTCCAGGAACTCCCGCTCCGTCGCGCCGTCCGCGACCGCCGACAGCAGCGCGTCGCGGGTCTCCCGGACGACGTCCAGGCGCGTCATGCGCGCGGCGGTGAACGCGGCGTGGTGCTCCTGGCCGTACACGTCGGTCCAGTGGTTCGAAACGCGCAGCCCCTTGCGCCGCAGGAAGCGGTAGGCGTCGCGGGGCAGCCGTCCGTACGGCCCGACGCGGGCGGGCATGGCGGGCCTAGCCGCCGCCGTCCGCGTCGACCCGGGCCCGGAACAGCCGGTCGTCGAGCATCCGCCCCAGCCCGCGCGCGGCCGGCGCGTCCGCCAGCCGCAGCAGCAGGTCCTCCCCGCCGCGGGCGCCGCGGGCCGCGTCGAGCGCCGGCCGGATCGCGTCCATGCCGGCGCGGCGCCACTCGCCCCCGGTCGGGTCGAGCGCCGCCTGCGGCTCCGGCGCGCCGCCGCCCGCGTTGGGGGCCGGCCCGCCCGGCGCCCGCACCACGTCCTCGCCGCGCCCCGGCTCCGGCACGCCGAGCCGGTCGCGCAGCCAGGCCGCCGGCACCTCCAGCCCGAGCGCCATCGCCCGCAGCACCGGCTCGAGCTCGGTCGGCGGCGCGGCCGGCTCGATCCGCGGCCAGCCGGCCGCGGGCGGCGCGCCGTGGTTCAGCGCGCAGTAGGGCGCCACCACCTGCGCGGTCAGCGTCGCGCAGAGCTGCACCGAGTCGTCGGCGACCAGGTCCGCCCGCACGTCCGCGTGCACCTGGGCCTGGGCGCGCGACGAGCCGTCGTCCGCCGTCATGGTCTGCCCGACCACCGCCTTCGACACCTGCGCGTCGCACAGCCGCGCCTGCGCCTCGAAGAACTCGCCCGGCCGGCCGCCGGAGCCCGCCGGCGCCTCGATGTCGATCCGCATCGTGTCCGGGATGACCGCGCCGAAGTCCCGCGCCACGTAGGCGACCGCCTCGCGCAGCGTCTCGATGTCCTCCGCCGAGGCGTTGCGGTCGTACCTGCCGATCCGCGCCGGCAGCCCGTAGGTCTCGCCGTACGCCCACCACTGCCGCAGCGCCAGGCTCTTCAGCAGGAACATGGCCGCGATCGCGTAGCCCAGGCCGCCGCGCTGCGGCAGGCCCGACTTGCCCTTGTGCACGTGCATCGCCCACTTGCCGGCCCCGATCGCGATCGGCTCGGCGGGCACCCCGGCCCGGAGCGTCGGCGCCGTCCGCGCGGCGTCGTTCGACACCAGCAGCGGCACGGAGGGATCGTCGCGGTCCCAGGCGATCCAGCGCTGCGGCACGCGGTGGTAGCCGACCGGCTCCCAGCGCCCGCCGGCGCGGCGCCAGACGATTTCGACCAGGGCCACGCCCTTGCCGAGCGCGTCCAGCAGCTCGCCCGCCAGGTCGCGCCAGGCGGCCGTCGCGACCAGCCGCCCGCGCACCTCGTCCGCGAGCGCCGCGGACGCCGCCGAGTCGTCCGCCGCGACGACCTCGCGGGGCGCCGCCTCGACGGCCAGGCGCCGCTGCTGCAGCACCCCCCGGTAGTGCGGGTCGCGCTCCTCGAGCTCCTCCGCCAGCTCCCACCAGTCCGGCGTCCACTCGCCCCGCGCCACGCGCCGCAGCAGCCGCGCCAGCAGCGCGGGATCCAGCACCGGCGTCACCGCCCGGGCCGCCGCCGCGCGGCGCAGGCCGACGATCGAGGGCAGCGCCCGCCGCGCCCGCAGCTCCGCCGCCGGCTCCGGCCGCAGCGGCCGTCCGTCCGGCCCGACGATCACAACGCGCCCCGCATCGAGCGCATGGCCGTCCCGCCGTGCCGGCCGAGCCGCCGGCCCCCGCGGTGCGGCGCGTGGTTGTCGACCGCGTGGGCGGCGTACGCCGGCCGTCCGCCGGACGCCGCGGAGGCGCCGAGCGCCAGCGACCAGAAGCGGTCCGCGTGGCCGTCCGACTCGCCCTCGGCGACCAGCCGCGGCGCGCCGGTCGCGCCCGGCGCCCGCTTGATCGAGTGCAGGTCCCGGCGCAGCACGTCGTCCACCGGGATCCGGATCGTCCGGTCCTCGAAGCGCTCCAGCAGCGCCGTCGCCACCGTCAGCCGCCGCCCGCCGGTGAGCAGCACGCCCTCCACCCGCGACGAGCCCAGCCGCGCCTGGTGGTCCTCGACCACCTTCTCGCCCATGCCCGTCTGGTCCACCGCGATCCGCGCGAAGCGGTACCGCGAATCCCATTCCGCCACCGTGTCCTCCTGGTCCGAGAACGACACCCCGGCCGCCGCCTCGATCTCGCGCAGCCACAGCACGTCGCCCACCTCCTCCAGCGCCGTCGCGCACCACAGGTGCACGCGCCGCGCTACGTCCACGCCGCAGTACGACGGGCCGCCGCCGAACAACGCCGGATCGCCCGCGTCCGCGTGCTCGCATGCGCGGATGAGCCCCCACGGCAGCCACGCGCCGCCGTGCGCGGCCGGCTCGCAGTCGAGCTCCTCGCCGGCGTCCGCGCCGTAGCCGGCGCGCACCATCTCCACCCACGCGGCCTCGCCCGCGGCCGTCCACTCGGGACCGCCGGCGGCGCCGCACACCACGCGCCGGTACAGCCCGTCCGCCACCGCGTCCGCGAACGTGATCGTGTGCAGCGCGCCCGGGCGGGCGCCCTCGTCGATGTCGCGCACGAGCTGCGCGAAGGCGTTGCCCTCGCCGTTGTGCGTGGACATCACCCGGACGATGCCGCCGAGCATGATGAACGCCATGGCCGCCTTCAGAACCTCGGCCAGGTCGTCGAGGTGCCCCGCCTCGTCGATGATCGCCCAGTCGCCGGGACGCCCGCGCGAGCGGAACTGCCGCGGCGCGCTGGACATGGCGAGGATCTCCAGGCCGCTGGCCATCGTGATCCGGAACGCGCTGATGATCGAGCCGTCGTCCAGCGCGACGAGGACCTCGCCGACGACCGCCGCCACGCCCTGCAGCCGCTCGGCCCAGTCCGCGCAATCGGAGATGAACTCCCGCGCGTTGTCGCGCGAGTAGCTTTGGTAGTACACGTTGCCGCCGCCCCTCGTCCGCGGACGCGAGGCGTGCAGCACGGAGGCCGCCGCCGTGGCGTACGAGATGCCGATGCGGCGCGACTTCTCGCAGACCGCGAACGGCGCGGGCTCCGCGACCCAGGCGGCCTGGTAGGGCAACAGCGCGGCGTCGAGGGCGGGCATCGCCATGGTCGTCAGCCCGCCTGCTCCGCGTACCGCTCCCCCAGCAACAGCCTGCGCATGACCGCGAAGGTCTCGTCCGTCACGCCCTCGGCGCGCCCCTTGGCCTCCGCGGCCTCGACCGCCTCCTCAAGGACCTCCCGCCGCTCGCGCCGCAACTGGACTCCCGCCCGCGACACCTCGGCGACCGCCCGGGCGGCCGACGCCAACGCGCGGGGGTCGTCCTCCTCCGCCGCCAACATCAGGTCGAACATGCGCTGCTGCACGAGCCGCAGCGTGCCCTCCGCCATCGCGCCCTCGTCGGGGCTCGCGGCCCGCAGCGCCTCGGCCTGCTCGGTCGCGACCTTGATCTGCTCGATGCGCCGCGCCAGGCCCGCGCTGTGCCGCTGGACGCTCGAGCGGGAGATCGCGTAGCCCTGCCCGGCAAGCCAGTCGGCGAGGTCGGCGTGGCCGCCGAAGCCCCCCGCCGCCAGGCGGCGGTCGAGCTCGCGCCCGACCTCGGCCGGCAGGAGGGAGATGGCGCTGCGGCGGGGCACCGCTACCGCCCGGCCGCGTCGCCCCAGTACTTCGGCGGCCGCGCGATGCCGGGCTCGCAGTCGACCACGTAGCTCGTGACGTCCCACCCGTGGCGGGTGAGCTTCGCCTGCCAGCCCTTGATCTCGTGGCGCTCCAGTTCGATGAGCCCGCGGCTCTCCAGGTAGTCCAGTTGGTTGCGGATCCACTCCCGGCTCATGTCCAGCCACATCGCCACCAGCGTGTGGAACATCATCGTCTCGGTCGCGCCGAGGTGCCCCGCCACGTTCAGCACGCGCAGCAGCTCCCAGCGCCCGGACTCGAGCTTCGTCAGTTGGTCCCTGTCCATCACGATGCGCGCCCCGCCGGGAGCCGCTCGTCGAGCCGCTCGACGATCTTGTCCAGCTTGCTGTTGATCAGCGTGGTCTGCGGGACGTAGTCGTGGCGCCCCACGAACCGCTCCAGGCACCAGACCTGCAGCGCCGAGTTGCCGTTCTCGTCCCGCTGCTGCATCGAGCGTATCTCCGCGGTGTGGTGGATCACCGTGCGCGCCAGCCACCCGACCGCGCCGATCGCGGCGATCAACCCCGTGCCCAACACCCACTGCAGCACCCCCGCGTCCATCAGGAGCCCTCCTCCAGCCCGAGCACGCCGAGCGCGCACGCGACCAGGTCCCGCGCGCCCCGGCAGCGCTCGTCGACGGCCCCGCGGAGCGCCTCGCGCGACAACCACCCAGGGCCCCCGGCGCCACCTTCGTCGTCGACCGATTCGCCGGCGGCGGGTTCCGCCCCCGGGTCCGGATTAACGGAATCGTCAACGCGGTAATCGGGGCCGTTGCGGTCGCCCTCCGGATCGTCGAGCGTCGGGCGCCCCGTCTCCGCCAGCCGCCGCGCGGCGGGGCACGCGACGCCCAGCAGCGCGAACTCCTCGGCGTGCAGCGACGCGCACGCGGCCGTGCACGGATGCGCCGCGCAGAACGCCCACAGGCGCCGCTCCAGCGCCGCCGCCCGCGCCGCATCGACGCGCGCGGCCCGCCACTCGCCGAGGCGCCCGCGCAGGTCGTCCGCGCCCTCCAGGAGCGTGTTGACGACCGGCACGTGCCGCAGCACGCCCGTGGCCGCCCCGCCCACGGCGCCGCCGACGTCGCCGGCGGTGTCGGGCGGCCCGCCGACCGAAGCGCAGCCGGCGGCCAGCAGGAGGAAGGGAACCAGGCGGCCCCCGGCGGTCATCGGTGCGGCTCCGAGCCGTTGTCGAACAAGCCGTCGACGCGGTAGGACCTGTCCCAGCGCGGCCGGCCCTCCCACGGAACGATGAGCGGGAAGTAATGCGTCGATTCGTGCGGCGCGGCGATGACGCACGCCCGCACGCGACTGTATAGCCGGTACGGCGACTGCCTCGTGCGCTTGCCGTGCCGTCGCGCGAGGCAGCTGCCCGGCTCGACGGCACCCGGATGGGCCCGCAGATCCTCGACGAGCATTCCGCCGCCGGTTTCGTGCGCGTGCCCGCTGGCCGCCCCCCACAGCGCCGCCACCGCGCCGACGATCCACAGGGCCGTCGCCAACGTCCCTTGTCGGCGCGTCAACTTCAGTTTTCGCATAGCTTCGTGAATCCCCCGACCAGGCCGGCGACAGCGGTCAGCGCGACCATGTTGCCGACCACGGCGCTCATCAGTTGGATCACGCCCTCCTTCAGCGTGTCCTCCGCGGCGAGCAGCGTCAGCGCCTGCGCGACCAGCGCCCCGGTGTAGTGGTACCCCATCCACACGATCGCCGTCACGCAGCCCGCGATGCACAGGGCCGACACCCGGAACGGCGTCATGCGGGACTCCCGCACCGGCAGGCCCTCGACCTCGCGGGGGCCGCTCACAGCCGCCTCGTCAGGCTCAGGAACACGCGGTTGTCCTCCACCGCGGCGGGCGCGTCGGCCCGGCCGCCGAAGGGATCGTCGAGGTGCTGCAGCCCGTTGACGTGCTCGGCGCCGACCTCCAGCCCCCAGTCGCCCTCCAGGTCGAACCGCAGCGCGGCCCGCAGCGCGCAGTACGCGCCGCCGGCGGCGCCGTCGCAGTCGCCCTCCAGGTCGAGCCGCTCGCCGACCCGCACCGCGAGCGCCGCGCGCGGCTCCGCCGCGCCGAAGTTCCAGCCCGCCGCCACCCGCGGGCGCACCCGGACGCCGAGGACCTCCCAGGACGGCAGGTCGCGGGCCAGCATCGCGGCGGCCGTGGTCTGCCGCACCGAGCCGAACACGCGCCGGTCGCGGGCGTCGAACGCGCTGACGCCGTGCTCGTCGTAGCCGACGTCCAGGTCGATCTCCCAGGCGCCCACGAAGTCCAGGCCATGGCGGCTGACCAGCACGCCGACCGAGCGGCCCTGCTCGGTGCAGTCCGCCGCGCGCGGCGCGTCGACGACGACGCCCCGCACGAGCCAGTCCTCGTCCTCGTGCTCGAGGGCGATGCGCAGGGTGTGGGTGGCGTCCACGCCGTCCGCCAGGGCGCAGCCCTGCGCGGCGAACGAGCCCCCCAGGGCGACCAGGGTGTCCCCGGCCGCCGAGGGGGACCACGGCGACAGGGCGAGAAGAATGGAAAGGTGGCGAAGGTGGCGCATGGGAAGGCTCCGGCCGAATGGGTGGGGGTGGGCCGGGATTGTGGCTCGCGGCCCGCGGGAAGGCTTGGGCCAAAACCCGGGGATGGCCGTCTCTCCGGCCCGCCACGCCACTCGGAGCAGGTGTCGCTCGCGCCCGCTAGGGGACCAACCGGGGCGCGGCCGCGGGCGCCCCGGCCGCGCCCCGGCGCGGCTCAAGCGCTACCGCGCGTCCAACGGTTCGGGTAGACACAGCCCCTCCCTCCTTACGCCAACCAGTCGCGCGAGGGAGTTGCGGATGCGGTGGGGCGGCGCATATGATCGCCGTTCCCGCGCCGAGCCTCACCCGTTGCGCGGACCCGAGCCCCGGCGGAGTTGACGTCTCCCCGGGGCTCAGCTTTGTCTGGGGGCCACGTTAGCGCCGGCCGCGCCCGCCGGCTTGGGCCAGAACCGGCGCGGTCTTTGACCCAAGCCCCGGGCGGCGTCCCCGGTGCATCATTCCCCGCGGGGCGCCGCCGCCCGACAACCGGACCCCGAACACGGAGCACGGGGCCGCAAACCGACAGGCGGCGCCCCTCCGGGCGCCCCGGTCCCACACGATGCCTTTCCCTCCGCCGGGGCGCCCGGAACCCCTCCCGGCAGTGACGGTTGGCGGGCTACCCGCCGCCCCGCGACAGGCGCCGGATCTCCCGCGCCCGGCGCCCCAATTCCCCCGCCAGGTCCTCCAGCTCGGACGCCAGGCGGTCGATGTCGGCGGCGGGCGAGGGCGACGGGGAATCTACGTTTGCACGTGCAAACGTAGATTGAGGAAGCGCGGCAGGCCCGAACCGAAAGTCGATGTCCAAGACGGCGCAAAGTCGTTGCAGTCTGTCCGCTGCGGGCATGTGACCGCGTTTTAAGTTCCTGATTATTTGGGGCGACTCCGCCAGCCTGCTCGCTTCCGTCGGCGTCAGGTTCTTTTCCTTTAACGCCGCGTCTACGAGTGGCATTAGAGCGCCGATGAAGTCGCTCGTCATGGGCGGATTTTCCCAGAAAACGAAAGCCATATTTGGTCTTGACACGGGAAAATATAACGGTCAAATTTTCCCCATGACCGAACAAGACCTGATCAATCTCGCCCAACGTTACGCACAGGCGACGGGGACATCACTGTCGAGAGTCGGGACACTCGCGACTCAAGACCACAAGTTCTTCCGGCGGCTGGAATCGTCGAGCTGCTCGCTCAAGCGCGCCAACGTCGCCGTCCGGTGGTTCTCCGACAACTGGCCCGCCAACGCCGCCTGGCCGGCCGGGCTGCGCCGCCCGACGCCGACTTGGGAAATCGAGGCGCGGAACCGGGCGACGGAGATCGGGGCGGACGGCCGCATCGCGGACGCCGCGCTGTTCGTCTCGGTTTTCTGCCGGGGCCGGAGAAACGTCCTGGACTACGTGCTGGGCCGCTACGCGGACGGATCGTCGCTCGACGAGTGGCCGCGCAACAGTCTCGCGGCGGACGTGCTCGAGGCCCTGATCGCCGCGGGCGACTGTCGATTCTCCGGGCGCCGCCAACACCTGGTGGACCAGGCCGCGCTCTTGGGGGACCAGCAGTTGGCCGACCGATACGCGCCGCCGATCAGGCGGGCCGCGTGATGGGACGCGACCTGGACGACATGAGCCCCGCGGTGCGGGCCGCCTTCGAGTTCATCGAGCGGCAGCGGCGCGGCCGGCGCATCACCATCCACATCGATTGCAACGTGGTCGAGTCGTCGTTTCGGTGGGAGGTCCCGGACGTCGCCGAGGGCGTCGAGCGTAGCCTGGAGCAGGCCGCGCGCGTTGCCGCGGCGACCGCGTTCCGCAGGAAGTACTCGGGAGCGTCCGCGTGATGGAGGCCGTCCAGGACGCGTCTTTCTCCATTTGGGGAGCCCTCCCTGGGCTGTGGATGTGGGTGGAATCACCAAGCATCTCAGGACGGGGGCTCCCCGCCAACAAGCGGGGCCGGGCGGTGAGCAAGTACCCGCTGCGTCGATGCCGTTTCTGCGGCTGCACCGACGCGACGGCCTGCCTCGCCGAGGATGGCCTTGCCTGCTATTGGCTGGCCGACGACTTGTGCTCCGCGTGCGGTCCCGCCGAGATCCCGCCCCCGGGCGTCGAGCGGATGCGGGGCGGCCGTCCCGTCCGGCCGGACTGGATGGCGCCGGGCTGCGCGGGATGGGACGACGAGGACGGCGTCGTGGCCTGCTTGCGGGACGACTGCATGCGCATGGACGACTGTCAGGCGGCGGTCGCGTTCGCCGACTCCCTCGCCGCGTCCCTCGCGCCGGAGGACCTCTGACGTGGCCGCGAGGGCGATCTACCGCTGCCGCGCGGACGGACGGCTTTGGTTCGACCGGGAGCTCGTCGAGTTCGACAACGCGCCGCCGATGGCGGCCTGCGATCTCGTCATGGTGTGCGACCTGGAGGGCAGGGACCTGTCGGCGGCGGACATCGAGGCCGCGTTCGTCCAGGCCGAACCCTCGGCGGAGGTCATGCTGGGATCTGGATGGGCGGCCTTGTTCCGCGTCGCGCCCCTGCCGGGCGCCCGCCGGTACGTCGCCGTGGTGCCGGGGACGAACCGGTAGGTGAGCGTCGTCGCCGACCGGCACCGGCACGTCGCCGAGGCGATCGGGGCGGTCGTCCGCGCCCGCCGCGGCGACCGATCGCTGCGGCGCGCGGCGCGCGAGATCGGGGTGCCCCCGGCGACGCTGCACCGCGTTGAGTTGGGCGCCCTGCCGGCCCTCCCGAACTTCGCGGCCCTGTTGCGCTGGGCCGGCCCGGCGGTCGCCCCGTGCCTGCTTGACCTGATGACGCGCCTCGACGACGCGGCGCCCGCGCCGGTCGGGGCACCCGTGCGTCGCCGCGATCCCGCCGGCGCCGATTCACCCCCCCCCCCGCGACCGGGACGCCGAGCTCGTCGCGATCATGGGGCGGCGGCGGCGGCGCGACGCGGGCAAGGTGAGGCCGCGCCCGTGAGGGGGGCCGCGCGGTGACCGCGACGTTGGCCGACCGGGCGGAGTGGGAGGCGCGGCGCATCGGGGAGTCCTTCTTCGTCATGCCTTCGGACAAGGAGCGCGCCCGGAACCGCAAGCGCTGGAAGCGGGAGGCCGGGCTCTGGATCGAGCTGGCGGCCGAGATGGAGCGCAAGGGCCACGCGCCGGACATGGGCGCGCTGCTGGAGCACGTCGGGCGCGGCGCCGGGGCGGAGGCCAGGAAGCTGTTCAAGCAGGCGGCCGAGGGCCGCGGCATCGGCGCGTCCGCGCTGCTCGCCGCGGTGCCCCTGCTGCCGGCGGACGAGTGGACGGGCGGCGCCGGCGCCACGGAGAAGCTGGTCAACGCCGCCAGGTCGATGGGCGTGGAGATGCCGAAGTGACCGGCGCGGTCGTCGAGGTCCGGAACATCACCTGTTGGCGGTCGCTGCGCGGACGTTGGAACCCGCCGGCGGTCCTGGTCGGGCCGCGCCGCGACGTCGTCGCGATCTCGACCGGCGAGTCCGATTGGCTGTGCCGCGAGTGGCTGTGCGACCCGGACCTGGTGGTGCGCGCCGGGCGCCTCGCCGCCCGGCGCCGGACGTACACGCTGCTCTGGGGGGCCCTGAGGGGAAGCGCGGAGGCGCGGGCGCCCTGGGTGCCCGGGCGCGGGGTCGTCCCGCCTGCGCGCGCCGAGCTGGCCGATGCGTGAACGATCCCGCCGACATCTCCGGCCTGGGGCCGCCGCCGCGGACGCCGGACGAGTGCGCGGACCGGGTGCGCGAGGCGCACGCGACGGCGGAGGCCGCGGTGCGGCGGGCGCGGCTGGAGGTGATGCGGGCGGCGCACGCGGCGCGGCGGATGTGCGGGGGCCGGGCGGCGTGGGAGGCGTGGACGTGGGGGCTGCGGCACCTGCTGTCGCGCGCCCGGCTGGAGCACTACGCGGACGCGTGGGAGCTGAGCCTGGCGTCCCCGGCGATGGAGCGCGTCGCCGGCGAGCGGCCGGACGAGGCGGTGGAGATCGCGCGGTGGCTGGACGGCCGGAGCGCCCCGGAGGAGGAGCTCGAGCGCATCGAAACGGCCCCGCGGCGGCGGCGGCGCGCGATGGCGCTCGCGGAGCGCGAGCCGCCCGCCCCGCCGGACCGGCCGCCGACGCTGCTGCGCGCGGGCGGCGCGGTGCTGCGGGTGCCGGGCACCCGGCCGGGCGAGCGCGCGGCGCTGCTGGAGGCGGTGGAGGCCACCGACGCGTCGCTGGCCGCGGCGCTCCGGCTGCTGCCGCCGGAGGACGACTGGAGCGGCGCGGACCGGCGCCGGCTCCGCGAGGGGCTGGAGGCGATCGCCGCGCGGTGCGGCGACGCCCTCGGGCGCATCGTGTGACCTGAAGAAGGAGGAGGGGACGAATGGAGCAACGACACCTGTTCTGCGAGCCGCGGCACCCGCGGCTGTACGCCGCGCCGTACCTGCGGCACCGGCGGGCGCTGCGGCGCCGGCGGCTGATGCTGGCCGCGCACGCCATGGCGGTCGTCGCGGCGGCGGGGGCCATTGCGGTGGCGGCGGTCCTGTGATGGGCGCCGGCATCGATTGGGACGCGGCCCCGCCGGCCGGCTACCGCCGCAACGCGAAGGGCAACCTGATCGCGGAGGCGAACGTCACCGCGACCGACCGCGAGATGGACCAGGTGGTCCGCAAGATCCACGACTTCGGCGCGGCCCTGAGCGCGCAGATGTGGCGCTTCCGGCTGCACACCCTGGAGGACATCGCCACCTTCCTGGAGCGCGTGCGGGAGCGCTACAACGCGCGGCTGGGCGGGCGCAAGGGCAACGTGCAGATCACGTCCTTCGACGGCCGGCTGCGCGTGGTGCTCGCGCAGGCCGAGCACGTCGCGGTCGGCCCCGAGATCGATTCGGCGCGGGCGCTCGTCGAGGAGTGCCTGGACGAGTGGACCAAGCGGTCGAACGTGAACCTCCAGGCGCTGGTGCGGGAGGCGTTCCGCCCCGACGCCGAGGGCAACCTGTCCGTCGCCCAGTTGCTGCGGCTGCGCCGGGTCGCGATCGACGACCCGCGGTGGCGCGAGGCCCAGCGGGCAATCGCCGACGCGCTGCGGCCGACGTCGCGCTCCGAGTACGTGCGGCTCTACGCCCGTCCGAACCCGGCCGAGAAGTGGCTGCAGGTGCCGCTGCACCTCGCCACGGTGCGCCAGCCGCCGGACGCCGGCGGCGACGCCGCGGCGGAGGTCGCGCGGCGTCGCGTGGACGCGGCCCTCGAGGAGGCCCGGGCGGCCGGGGTCGCGCCGGCGGACCTGATCGAAGCGATGCGCCCGGCCTGGGACCGCGCCCGGCGCGCCGCCGCCAGGGCGAGGCGCGAGGCCAAGGCGACCGACCGGGCGGAGGGCGCGGCGTGACCTACCCGGACGGCACCCGCGTCGAGCTGAGCCTCCGCGACGGGCTCTGGTGGTGGGCGCTGCCGAGCACCCGCTTCGGGGCGCTCGCCGCCGACCGCGGCGTGCCCACGGCCGAGGAGGCGACCGCCGATGCATTGGCCGCGCACCGGGCGCGAACCCCATTGACGCTGCGGCCGGACACGGTGCGGAACGCGGAGGCAAGACGTCGCCAGGCGCGAGGTCGCGTCAAATGACGGGCCGGCGCAATTCCGGCGGCGACCGCGCCCGGGCCGTGGCCCGGTACCGCTCGCTCGAGCCGGAGACCGGCGACGCCCGGGCGGCCCGCGACGCCGCGGCCGCGGCCGGCGTGTCCGTCCGGACCCTGCGGCGGTGGGTCGCGGTCGCCGACGCCGCCGGGGCGGCGGGGCGCGCGGCGGCGTCGGTCCTCGCGGACGGCCGCCGCTCCGGGCGTCCGGCCCAGTGGTCGGGCGAGGGCGCGGAGGAGGCGTGGCTGCTGTGGCTCGACGACTACCTGCGGCCCGAGGCGCCGGCGGCGACCGCCTGCCTGCGGCGCCTCGATCGCGTGCGGGAGACGCGCGGGTGGGCGCCGCTGCCGAGCGCGTCCGCCTTCCTGCGCCGCGTCCGCGCCGAGCATTCGCCGGCGGAGATCGCCCGCGCCCGGGAGGGCCGCGTGGCGGCGATGCGGCTGTTCCCCGCCCAGGAGCGCTCCGTGGCCGACCTCGCGCCGATGGAGCACCTGAACGGCGACGGCCGCAAGCACGACGTCTTCGTCGCGACGGAGGACGGGCGCGTGGTGCGGCCCGTGGCCTGGTATTGGCAGGACGTGCGCTCCAGGAAGGTGCTCGCGTGGCGCGTCGGCGAGACCGAGAACAGCGACCTGGTGCGGCTGTCGCTCGCCGACGTCGAGCGCCGCTGGGGCGTGCCGCTGCGGGTGACGGTGGACAACACCCACGCGGCCAGCGCGGCGTGCCTCTCGCACCAGCGGCGGCGCTTCGCCGGGGCGCGCGTGGTGGACGCCCACGGCCTGTTCGACGCCTGGGGCATCGACGTGCGCCGCACCGGGGTCGAGCGCGAGGTGTCGGGGCGCGGCGTGGGCCACGGGCAGGCGAAGCCCGTGGAGCGGGCGTTCCTGGACCTCGCGGAGATGATCGACCGGTCGCCGGCCTTCGCCGGCGCGTCCACGGGCTCGGCGCCGCACCGCAAGCCCGCGAACTACGGTGCCGCCAGCGTGCCCTGGCACGAGTTCATGGCCGTGCTCGAGCGCGAGATCGAGCAGCACAACGCGCGGCCCGGGCGGCGCACGGAGGCGGCGGACGGGCGAAGCTTCGACGAGGCGTTCGAGGACGGGCGGCCCGCGCCGCGGTTCCTGGACGAGGCCCTGCGGTCGCTCGCGCGGCTCGCCGCCGAGACGACGCGGATCGGGCCGGACGGGTCGTTCCGGCTCCGGGCCGGCAGCGCGCCGGAGCTGCCGGCCAACCGGTATTGGGCCGAGCAACTGATGGCCCACAAGGGCGCGGAGGCCGTGGCCCGGTTCGACCCGGCCGACCTCCACGGCGGCGTGGCGGTGTGGATCGGCGGCGCCCTGGTCTGCGAGGCCCGGTGCCTGCTGCCGGTCGGGTTCGCGGACGCCGAGGCCGCGAGGCGGCACAACGGCGCCCGGCGCCGGTGGATGCGCGGCCTCGACGCCTCGCAGCGGGCGCGCGAGGCGATGGAGCGGGAGCGCCGGGCGGCGAACGTCGAGCGGGCGGCCATCGCCCCGGTCGGCGACCCGTCGCGGCCGGTGGTCCGGGTCGGCCCCCGGCCCGCGGCCCGCGACGACGACGCGGAGCGCCTGTCGGAGCTGCGGGAGCGGTTCCGGCGCGGCGTGGGCGAGGATTGAAGGAGACCCGAAGGAGGCTTGAAATGGCGTTGAACGAGGAGACCTGGGCCATCGTCGAGACGATGGGGCACCAGATGGTGTGCGGGCGGGTGCGCGAGGAGCAGTTGGCGGGCGCGCCGATGCTGCTCGTCGAGATCGAGCCGGCGACCGAGGGCGGAGCGCCCGTCGTGCAGTGGATCGGCAGCGGCGCGATCTACCGCGTCACGCCGTGCACCGAATCGGTGGCGCGGAAGACGATGGCGGACAACGCCTGGGCGTTGCCCGCGCACGTTCGCCGGCTGGTGGCGCCCGCGGGCGACGACGACGTGATTCCGTGGCGGGAGCCACTGGCCCTCGATTCGCCGGAGGTCCCCTGATGGGGTCCGCGGAGCGGAAGCTGGCCGCGATGGACGCGGCCGCGGCGACGAACGGCTCGGCCGCGGCGACGGACGACGACGTCCGGCGGGAGGTTCGGGCGCTGCTCGAGGAGCGCGGATTGTCGATCTCGGCCGCGGCCGGCAGCATCGGGCGCTCCGCCGCCACCTTGAGCCTGTGGCTGCGCGGCACCTACGACGGGGACTCCGCGGCGGTCGCGAGGCTCGCCCGTCGCTGGGTGCGCTCGGAGCGCGAGATCGACCGCGCCGCGGTGCTCGCGGACGTGCACGTCGCGCTCGCGGTGACCGAAGAGGTCGAGGCGCTGGCGCGGCACGCCCGCGCCGCCGGGGACATCGCCGTGATCCACGGCGCGGCCGGCGCCGGGAAGACGTGGGCGCTGGCCCGCTACTGCCTGGACACCTCCGACTGCTGGCTCGCGACCATGAGCCCCGCCGTGACGACGCCCGCCGGGGCGCTGGGCCGCATCGCGGCGGCGCTCGGCGTCGCGCCCGGCGGCTCGGCCGCGCGCACTGAGGCCATCGTGGTCGAGCGCCTGGCGCGCGGGCGCCGCCCGCTGCTGGTGGTCGACGAGGCCCATCACCTCGCGGCCCCGCTCCTCGACGAAATCCGCTGCGTGCACGACGCCGCCCGCTGCGGGCTCGTGCTGGCCGGCAACGAGCCGCTTTGGGGGAGGCTCACGGGCGGCGTGCGGGCCGCCCAGATCGTGTCGCGCGTGGGCGTGCGCCGCCTCCTGGGCGCACCCTCCACCGCCGACGCCGAGGACCTGGCCGCGGCGTTGCTCGGCTCGCGCCCGCGCGGCGCGGGCCTGCGCGCCGTGCTCGACGCGGCCGCGCGCCCGGGCGGCCTGCGGTCCGTGCGGAAGCTCGCGGCCTCGGCGGCCGTGCTGGCCCGGGGGGCCGGTCGCGACGTCGTCGTCGATGGCGACCTCGCCGACGCCGCCGAGCTCGCCGGCCTCGCCGAGTAGGGAGACGCGATGCTGTTGCGCGCCGAGATGACCGCCGAGTTCGGGCTACCCGGCCGGGCGGCATACGCCCGGCTCGCTCGATGGCGCGGGGCCAAGGTCTACGTCTCACATCGCGCGGTGCGCGGCGACGACTCGACCGACGCTGCGACTTCGTTGGTGCGGGACATACGGGACGCGGCGTACGAGGAGGGGATCCCGGCCCTCAAGGTCGACCGGCTCCTGGACCGCCTGCGCGGGGAGAGAATCAATGCATAACGTCTTGGACGCCGCGCGCTATCGCCACGCGGCGTCTTTGGTTGCGGCGCTGACCGGCTGGCCGGTAGAGGAGATTCTCGGCCGGCGGCGGCTTGCGGATATCGTCCATGTGCGTCACGCGACGTGGCGTGCGGTGGAGGAAGCCTACGGTTGGGGCCCTTCTCGGCTCGCCAACGCCGCCGGCGTCGACCACACCTCGATAATCCACGCCAAGAAGCGCCCTGGATCCGATCAATCCGAGCTCATTGCGGCGGTCGTCGAGGCCCTCGACGACGATGGACTCGCAGTGGTGGACGCGATGATCGAGCGGCTCGTAGTGTACCGCGAGCGGCTGGCCAGGGAGGCGCCGGCCACGCCGCCGCCGCGGCCGGCCACCCCGGCCACCCCGTACCTCACGGCGGGGGAGCGCGACATGGCGCTGATCAAGGTCATGCGGGGCAACCGCCGCGTTTCGTCGGCTCCGTGATTCCGGATGCACGCCTCCAAGCCCGAATCGCCCCGGCTGCGACGCGTGCTCGCCCTGCTGAACGACGGTCGCAAGCACTCGACCAAGAACATCATCGATTCGGCGAACGTGATGGCGGTCAATTCCTGCGTGGCCGAACTCCGCGCACGCGGGTACGTCATCGCCTGCGAGCGCCGCAGCGAGGGCGGTCGCCCCCGGTGGTACTACCAACTTCGCCCCCAAGGCGACCTGTTCGACCAAGGCCAACCGTGAGCGCCAACGCGCCGCTGGACGACCTCGCCCTTTTGGCCTCCGTCTCCGCGGGGATGGTGCGCCTCGCGGGCGACCGCCAAGCCATGGAGGCCATCGACGCGGAGACCGAGTTGTGGCAAGCGGGAACCGGGGGCATGATGTGGAACGCCTGCGACGGCCCCGACGACCTCGCGGGGAGGCTGCGCACCTTCGTCCGACGATCCGAACTCACCGATCGCCAACGCGCCATCGCGTCGATCCTCCAGGCCCGTTGCCGCCGCCTCAGCGTTGCGGGTGTCCGCCGCACGCCGCCGGGACGTCCCCTCTATGCTCCCGCCCGTCGCCCGGACGAGCGGACCACATCGACGGATTCGAACCGGCAGCCGGTCGCACGGCATGCCCCCGTCGACGCTTGAGCCGACTCTCGAGGCGCTCGCTGCCGGGTGGCTGGCCGCTGCGCATCGCGCGTTCGGGGTCGCCGGCGGCACGTTGGCGTCCGTCGAGCGGGCGGCGACGCCCCAACACGCGCACCGGCTGCGCTGCGTCCGGGCGCTGATCGACGCCACGCCCCGCAACCCGCTACAGCGGCCTCGAGCGCCGTAACCGCCCTCGGCGTGCCAAAACTTATGGCTCGCCCGGCGACATTACTTACGGCTCGGCGTGCCAAAACCTATGGCTCGCCCGGCGACATTACTTACGGCTCGGCGTGCCAAAACTTATGGCTCGCCCGGCGACATTACTTACGGCTCGGCGTGCCAAAACTTATGGCTCCCTACAGCGGCGGCTAGACGCGTCGCTGGCCCGGCCGGGTGCCTTCGTCGCGATCTGGGGTCGTCGGCGCGTGGGCAAGTCGCGGCTTTTGATCGAGTGGTCGCGGCGTTGTGACGGGCTGTACGCCGTCGCCGATCCATCCGCGTCGGCCGTCCAGCGCCGCTACCTCGCCGAGACCGTGGCGCGACGTTTCCCGCGGTTCGCGGACGTGGAGTATCCGGACTGGCGGTCCTTCCTGGATCGTCTCGCGGATGAAGCCCGGGCCACCGGCTGGCGCGGTCCATTCATCATCGACGAGTTGCCCTACCTGGTGCAGGCGGACGCCAGCCTCCCGGGCGTGTTGCAGAACTGGCTCGACGGTGACCAATCCAGGCCCGCCTTGGCCGTCAGCGGCTCCAGCCAACACATGATGCATGGCGCCGTATTGGCTGCGGACGCGCCGTTGTACGGCCGCGCGACCGAGGCCTTCGCCCTGCGGCCCCTGCGGCCCGGCCATTTGTCGGACGCGATGGACTTGCCGGACGCGCGGGACCGGGTGGTGGCTTACGCCGCGTGGGGAGGGCTGCCACGCTATTGGGAACTCGCCGCCCCGTTTGGGACGGACTTCGACGACGCGGTCGACACGTTGGTCCTTGATCCGAGAGGCGCATTGCACGAGGAGCCGCCCCGCCTGCTCCTCGAGGAAACGCCCCCCGCCACGGCGCTACGGCCCCTGCTCGACGTCATCGGCGCGGGTGCCCACCGCGTCAGCGAGATGGCGGGACGCCTGGGACGACCCGCTTCGAGCCTCTCCCGGCCCTTGGCGACCCTCGTGGCGATGGACTTCGTGCGGCGGGAAATCCCCTTCGGCAGCGATCCGCGATCGGACAAGCGGAGCCTGTACCGCCTCGCCGATCCCTTCCTGCGCCTTTGGTTCCGGGTCGTTGCGCCGCATCGCTCCACACTGGCGGAGGCACCGCGCGAGACGCGCCTCGCGTATTGGCATCGGCAACGCCAGGGGCTTGAGGCATACGCGTGGGAGGAGCTCTGCCGCATGGCCGTGCCGTTCCTGCATCGCCGGGACGGCCCGCTGGCGGAGCTGGGGCCGTGGGAATCGGCGCGCCGCTACTGGCGCGGCAACGACCCCGAGTTCGATGTCGTGGCGCGGTCCGTCGACGGGCGCCGCGTCCTGGTGGGGGAGGTCAAGTGGCCGGAGGGACCGCAGCGGCGTGAAGCAGTGCACGCATGGGCGGCTCGCCTGCGTACGGCTACCGCGGCGCTGCCCGGCGTCGATGCTCGGCAGGTGGTCTACGCGCTGTTCGTGCCAGGGGGAGCTGTGGGTCCGGACCCTGCTTCCGAAGTGCGGGTCCTCGACGCGGATACCGTCATCGGGGCGTTGCGGTAGCGGCTGGAAGGGTCGTGGGCCGTCGGGGAGTGATGGACCAAATGGGCTAGACTGTGTACTAGTCGTGTTGGATTGTGGAAAAACGGTGACTGATTCGACGCCAACTCCAACTCCAACTCCAAACAAGGGTGCCGGCGGGGCGGTGGAGCGCTCCTTCGATCCGAGCCTGGGCGAGGAAGTACTCCTGCTGCTGGTGGACCGAGACACGGGTGACCTCGGACCGGTCCGGCCTTGGTCCTTGGCATGCGCACTGGCGGGGGCCGCTCTGATGGAGCTCTCGCTCCTGCGTCGGCTCGACGGCAACCAGCGAGAGCTGTTCCTGATCGACAAGACCGGCACGGGCAATGCGCTGCTCGATTCCCTCATGGCGGAGATTGCGGCCGAGGAAACCCGTTCGACGCGTTTCTGGCTCGAACGCTTCGCTGCACGCGGCGACGAGTTCCGGGAAGCGTATCTCGACATGCTGGCGGACCGTGGAATCGGGTTGGCCGGACGGGAGGAGGGCTCGACGCGTTGCCCAATGTCGCTGGGCGGTGAACGCGTTCCGAGCGTCGATCTGGATGCCGCCCGAGGGCGTGTGCGGCTGCGCGTGCTGCGATCCCTGCTCACCTCGGAGATTCCCGAGGGCCGCGACGTGATGATGGTGTGCTTGGCCGACGCCTGCGCGCTGTTCCCCGGGCTGCTTTCGGGCCCCGAGTTGGAGGCCGCGCAACCCCGCATTGCGCTGATGCGCCAGATGGACCAGATCGGCCGCGCGATCATCGACGCGATCTGGGAAATCGAGCCGCCGGTGGCGCGGCGGCGCGTCCACGCCGGCAAACCGATTCCGGAAGTGCCGGGTCTGCCCTTCATCGGCAACGGCATCGGGATGGCGCGGGACGCCGGCGATTTCGTGCTCCGGCAGTACCGGCGGTTCGGGCCGGTCTTCCGCGTGCGGTTCGCGGGCAAGCGCTACGTGGTGTTGGCGGGCCTCGAAGCCAATCGGCTGGTACAGCGCAGGGGCAAGGATCTGTTTCGGTCGGACGCCATGTGGCATGGCTTCGCCGCAGAGTTTGGCGCTTCGCGCGTGTTGGTGGGCATGGATGGAGGCGAGCATGTGCGAATGCGCCGCGCGCACCGGAACGGCTACATGCGGACCGCGCTGAATGATCGGATTCCCGACGTCGTGCGCATTGTCCGCACGCACATGCGGGGCTGGGGTGATGGCCCCCTGCCCGTCGTGTCCACCATGCGCCAGATTGTCACCGAGCAACTCGGCACGATCATCGCCGGGTTCTCGCCGCGGGAATACCTTGACGACTTGAACCGGGCGATGCGGACGCTGCTCCTGTCAAGAGTGGTTGGCGTCGCGCCGGCGGCACTCTTGTGGACCCCGTCGCAGCGGCGGGCGCGGGCGCGGTTGCGGGAACTGGCGGAGCGCCTCTGGAGTGCGCACGCGGAGCGGCCCGAGCACATGCAGCGGGACTTGATCGACGACCTACTGGACGTGCATGCCGAAGATCCGCAGTTCCTGCCCGAGTCCGACCTTTACGTGGTCATGCTCGGCCCGTTCATCGCCGGCCTCGACACGTTGACGGCGGCGGTGTCGTTCGCCCTGCACGAGTTGTTGACGCATCCCGATCTTATGGCGGAGGCGACGCGGGAAGCCGACGAGGCGTTCTCCACCGGGCCCCCGACGGCGGCGCAGGTCGACGCGCTGGACGTCACGCAGCGGATCGTGCTTGAGTCGCTGCGCCTGCATCCCCTGGCGGCGGTCACGATGCGGCGTGCGGTCAACACGTTCGAATTCGAGGGCCACGTCATACCGGCCGGCTCGGACGTCATGCTCGCCTACTCGCTCCCGCATCGGCTGGAGGAGGTGTTCCCGGATCCGGGGCGTTTCGACATCGGGCGTTTCGCGCCCGACCGCGAGGAACACCGGGTGCCGGGTGCCTACGCCCCGTTCGGGCTCGGCACCCATCGTTGCCTCGGTGCGGGTCTCGCCCAACTACAGGTGGTCGCGACGCTGACAGCGGTGCTGCGGCACGCGCACCTGGCGCCCCACCCGGCGAACTATCGGCTGGGCATCCGGCAATTTCCGATGGTCACGCCGAATGATCGCTTCCGCATGCGGGCGACTCGGCGCGCGTAGCGCTCGACGGGCGGTCAAGCGCCGGGCTGCCGAGCGGCGGCGGTGGTCGCCAGCCTTTGCACGCGGTTCCGCAAGCCGGAAGCCGCCAGCCACAGGGCCGGCACCGCGAGGAGGGCGGCGATGCCGGCCGCGAGTACGCCGAACGCCAGCGAAACGGCGAGGGGCACCAGCGACTGCGCCGCCACGCTGCGGCTGAATATGAGGGGCGCGAGCCCGGCGAAGGTGGTGACGGTGGTGATCATGATCGGGCGAAACCGGGAGACGGCCGCGGCGGCGAGGGCGTCTTGCAGCGCGTCTCCGGCGGCGCGTCCCCGGTTCACGGCGTGCAGGAGCACCAGGGTGGCGTTGACGGCCACGCCGGACGCCGCGACCATGCCGAAGACCGACGCCATCGACAGCCCGACGACATGCCCGGTGAAGTTGAGCAGGGCGTGGCCCAGGATCGCGCCGACCACCACGAACGGAACCACGGTCAGGACCACCAGCGGCTGGATGTAGGACCGTAGCGGGATGCTCAACAAGGCATAGACGGCGAAGAGGGCCAGCAAGAGGGGCGGCAGCACGCTGGCGCGGATCTGCTCCTGCTCGCGCAGGCTATCCACGGTATGGGCGACGCCCGGGTACTGCCGGAGCAGGTCCGGAAGGAAGGTTTCTTCAAGGTTCCGCAGGACGACGCTCGCCGACGTGATGTTCGTATCCACCCGGGCGGTCACGTTTACCGAGCGGAAGCCGTCCGTGCGGTTGATGGTGGCCGGACCCTGCAGGGCGCGCAGTTCGCTGACGGTCCTGAAGGGCACCGCGCCCCCGTCCGAGACGCGAATCCGCAGGTCGTCGAGGGCGTCCAGGGAGCGACGCTCTGCCTCGCTGTAGCGGACCATGAGGCGGATGTCGTCCTCGCCGCGCTGAATGCGCTGTACTTCCTCGCCGAAGAACGCCTGCCGCAACTGGCGGCCGAGGTCGAGCAGGCCGACGCCGAGCGATTCTCCGGCGGGGGTGACCGACAGCTCGAATTCCTCCTTGCCCGCGACGAGCGTGTCGCCGATCTGGTAGACGCCGGGATACTGGGCCAACGCGCCTCGGAGCGCGGCGGAGGCCGCGCGGAGTTCCGTCATGTCGGGACCGGAGAAGCGCACGTCGATGTCGGGGCTGGCGCCGACCCGGGCCGTCACGAAATCGAGTTCCGCGCCTTCCGGGGCGTCGCCCATGCGCTCGCGCAGGAGCGCGGCGACGGCGTCGGTGTCGATCGGGCGGTGCTCGCCGGACGATAGCTGGACGACCACCTCGCCGAGATGCGGTCCCGACGGTTCGCGCACCGCCGATACCGATGCTTCGGACGAGGGGTGGCCGCCCGTCGCCTTCAGGACGTGCAGGATCACGGGTTCCCCGTGCGCCGCCGCGAGGTCGGCCTGCAGCCCGGCCGCGGCCCGCTCGACGGCCGCGAGCACGCCGCGGGTCGCCGCAGGGTTGACTCCGGGAGGCATCGTCAGTTGGACGACGACGCGGTCGCCCTTGGTGTCGAGCAGCAGCGAGAAGGGGAGATGGCCCCCCGCGACGATGGCGAGCGCGGTGGCCAACGCCACGAACGCGAACGCCCCCGTGACGGTGCGCCGCCGCAGCGTCGTCTCGACGAGACGCCGGAATCGCTTCTCGACCAGCCCTTGCAGCCGCTCGTCGAGGCGCGTCTGGAAGGCGCCGAAAACCCCCTCCAGCTTCGGGAGCAGTCCGACCATGCGGGCGGCCAGGACCAGTGCCGCCACCAGGACGGCCAGCGCGAGTCCCGAGCGCGCGTCCGGCATCACGACGATGCTGGCAAGGCTCGCCGCGGCGAGGAACACGATGCCGAACTCGCCGAGGGGCAGGACGCGGTTGCGGTGGCCGAGGTGCGCCGGGAGCACGCAGTGGCACTCGATCAGGGAGAAAACGAGGCTGCAGATCACCACCACGGCGGTGATCGACAGCACCTGGCCGACGAGGCCGGCCGCGAACAGGAGCGGCGCGAACGCCGCGATGGTGGTCAGGACGCCGAAGGTGACCGGCACCTGCACCTGCTGCGCCCCGGCCACCGCGTCGGCGACCGGATCCACGCCGCCGCGCTGTTGCGCATGGACGCGCTCGCCGACCACCACGGCGTCGTCGACGAGCATGCCGAGCGCGATGATGAAGCCGATGATCGAGATCGCGTCCAGGGACAATCCGAGCAGGTACACCAAGTACGCCGCGCCAAGAATGGCGACCGGGATGCCGACCGCGACCCAGAGGGCGACGTGGGGCCGCAGGAGCAGCACCAGCAGGACTAGCACGAGCAGGAGCCCCTGGGCACCGGCGTCCAGCAGCGCCCCCACGCGGTCGGCGAGCTGGCTCGACTCGTCCGTCCAGAGCTTCAGTTCGACACCGTGCGGATAGCGGGACGGCGCGGCCGCGACGAACTCCCGCACCGCCCGGACGATGTGCCTCGCGTCCTGTTCGCCGCCCCGCGAGACCTGGAGCAGCGCTGCCGGCACCCCGTCGAACCGCAGCTCCTGGCCGGTGTCGGCAAATCCGTCCACGACGCGCGCCACGTCCCCGACCAGGACGCGGGTGCCGTCGGGGCGCACGCGCACCGGAAGTTGTTCGAGTTCCTCGCCCCAGTAGGCCTGGCCGCGGGTCCGCAGCAGCACTTCGCCGTCGGCGCTGCGGATGGAGCCGCCGGGCACGTCCACGGAGCGGCGGCGCAACGCCAGCGCCACCTCGTCGAACGTCATGCCATGCCGCTGCAGGGACGCTTCCGAGATTTCCACGGAGATCTCGTATGGCCGGGTGTTGACCAGGCTGACGTGGCCGATCGCGGGGTCGTTGCGCAGGTCGTCCCGGACGCGGCGCGCGAGTTCCTTCAGGGCACGCTCGTCCGTCGGGCCGGTGACGACGACCTCCGCCACCGTTTCCGCGCTGGTCACGTCGTGGACGAGCAGCTTCTCGGCCTCCGCTGGAAAGGTGTCGATGGCCTGCACCCGGTTCTCGATCTCGTCCCGGGCCGCCTGCCGGTCGGCGTCGAAGAACAGGTCCATGCGGACGGCGCACGTTCCCTCCGCGGCGGAGGACCGCACGGTGTCGACGCCGCGAATGCCGATGACCGCCTCCTCGATGCGTTGGCAGACGCCCACCTCGACCTCTTCGGGCGCCGCGCCGGGGTAGTCCATGCCGACGATCACGGACGGCACCTCGAAGTCCGGATACGGCTTGACGGGAATCTGCAGGAGCGCCGTGACGCCGCCGATGATCGCGAACCCCATGACGAGGTTGGCGGCCACGGGGTTGACCGCGAACCATTCGATGACGCGGTTCACGGCAGGACATCCTGGTCGTCCGCCGGCAGGGGCCGCACCCGCTGGCCGTCGATGATGTTGCGCAGCCGCGACACGCAGACGGTCTCGCCGTCGGCAATGCCGCCGCGTAGGAACGCCCGGTCGTTCGCCACGCGCAGGACGTCCACGGTGCGGAGCTCCAGGCGGTTGTCGGGTCCGACGACGTACACGCGCCGGCCCGCCTGTAGGGCCGAACGGGGAATGGTGACGACCTCCTCATACCGGCGCCCTTGGATCTCCGCCTCCACGAACAGACCCGCGACCAGCGGCGGGCCGTCGCCTTGCCGGTACGGTGCCCGCACCTCGGCGATGAGCTTCACCATGCGGGTGCTCGCATCGAGTTCGCCCTCGGTGCGCACGATGGAACCCGTCCATTCGCGCATGTCCCCGGCGAAGCGGGCCTGCAACCGCACCCGCGGGCGCAGCTCGGCCGCGGCGGAGCTTTCGGCCAGGGACAGTGGCAGGAAGGCGAGCTCCTCGTCGCGGATGGGCAGCAGGATTTCGGCCGCTTCCGTGGAGTAGAGGGTGGCGACGACCTCCCCGCGCCGCACGAACTGGCCGACATCGACCCGCTCCGTGCGGACGCGCCCGGCGTAGGGCGCGGCGAGACGCGTTCTCGACAGGTCGCGTTCCGCCTGGGCATGCCCGATCCGCGCCCGGCGCAGCGCGGCCTCCGCCACGGTCAGCCGGTTCAGGGCGTCGTCGTACTGCGACTGGCTGATCGAGTCCCGGTCGACCAAGTCCTGCTGCCGCTCGAAGTACCGCTCGGCGTTGCTCAGTTCGCTTTCGGCGGAGGCGAGCTGCGCCGCGGCATCCCCGAGCCCGGCCTCGTAGTCGATGGACTCGATCTCGACGAGGACGTCATCCTTGGCGAAGAAGCCGCCCGCGACCATGGCCGGCGCGACCGCGACGATTCGGCCGGGAACCTCCGCCACGAGGTCGCTCTGTGCCTTGGGGACGACCGTGCCCCGGGAGTGGACCGTCATCTGCACCGGCCGCGCCGACACGAGCATCGTGGGCACCGCGGGGACACGCTCCGTCTCCTGCCGGACGTCGAGTTCGGGACCGGTCGCCACGATGAGCGCGGCCAGGGCGACGCCCACCAGCACCACGGCGAGGGCAACCAGATTCTGCCGCATCGATGACGCCGCCCACGAAAGGCGTGAGTTTCCGCGAAACGAGAGCGGACCGCCACCCTCCGCCCCGAGCCTCCCTGAGCATTGCCGTGGACGATTTGCCACGTTCCCGCGCTGCTAAGATACGAACATGGACCACTCCGGCGTGTCGGGCTCCGACAGCCGGTTCAGTTTCCGGATCGCCTTTCGCCGTCCGGCAGCGGAGGATTTTGAAGATGGCCGAATCAGAGCGAGCCCGCCTGCACCTGTTCGTCGGATCGTCCCTCGGGCTCTGGTGGAAGCTGCTCCGCGAACACGGCGGCGCCCAGCGTGCCTACCGGGGCCGACTGGCGAGGATACTGGCCCTTAGCGCGCTGACGGCGCCGCTTCGCGCCGCCGAACGGCTTCGGTACGGGCGGCGGGTGCGCCGGACCGAGATCGCGGAGCCCCCGTTGTTCATCCACGGCTTCCACCGCAGCGGCACGACCCACCTCTACAACCTGTTGTCCCGCGACCCCCAGTTCGGATACGTCTCCACGTTCCAAGTGCTTACGTCGCCCTTCTTCCTCATCACGCGCGGTTGGCTGGAACGCCTGATCGCCGGGCGAATTGACTCCAAGCGCCCCGGGGACAACGTGGCCGTGGCGCTCGACCTCCCCCAGGACGTGGAGGTCGCGTTCGCCGCCGTCTCGCCGCTTTCACCGATGCATCAGGTGTCCTTTCCGAGCCGGATGGACGCGATGATGCAGAAGTATGGCGCGATGCGGCTCACGCCGGCGGAAATGCGGCAATGGGAGCGGGCGTATCTGGACGTGCTGCGCAAGACGACGCTGGCTTCGGACGGGCGGCGGCTGTTGCTCAAGAGCCCGGTCAACCTGGGCCGTACGGGCCATCTGCTGCGCCTGTTCCCCGATGCGAAGTTCGTCTATATCGTGCGCAACCCGTATACGGTGCTCCCCTCCATGATGCAGTTCCACCGGGCCGTGGCGCCGACCTACCGCTTACAGGACATCGACTGGGACCACGTGGAGTCCGCCGTGCTCGCCTACTACGACACCATGATGAATCGATACCTCCGCGAGCGGGACGCGATCCCGAAGGGCAACCTTGTCGAAATCCGCTTCGAGGAACTGGAGGCCGACGCGCTGGGCGTGCTCGAGCACGTGTACCGGGAGCTCTCCCTACCGGATTGGGAGACCGCGCAAGCACGGATTGGGGCGTACGCGAAAACGTTGACGGGCTACGAGAAGAACGTCCACCAGTTGGACCAGCGTGTCATCGACAAGGTGGAGCGTCACTGGGGATTCGCCCTGCGCGAGTGGGGCTACTCGCCGCCGGGCGGGGGCTGACCCGGCGCCGGTTCCCGGGTCAGCAACGACACCGCGACGCACGCCGCGACGACCGCCAGGCACAGCCAGAAGATCTCCACGACCGAGGCCTGCATCGCCCGTTCGAGCGATTCCACGACGGTTGCGGCCATCGCGTCGTCGCCGATGGAGCCGATCACCTCCCGCTCGATCACGCCCCGGTCGGCGGGGTCGAACAGCAGCCCCGGGTTGTCCGCGACGGCGTCGAGTACGGCGGGCGGAATCCGCGACGCCGCGTCGAGGCCCAAGCCGTCGCGCACGCGGTGTTCGAACCGCCAGCCCATTCCGGCGCCCAGGACCGCGAGTCCGACCAAGCCGCCCAGCAGGCGGCAGTACTGCAGGGCCGCCGTCGCCGCCGACACCACGGTCGCCGGCAACTGCTGCACGAGCACCGTGAGCACGGCGAGCATCCCGCCCATGCCGAGCCCGGCGATTACGGAGCAGGCCACGGTGGCGAGCGGGGCCGTATCGGCAGAGACGAACGCCAGCAATGCCATGCCCGAGAGCATGCAGGCGCCGTTGACCCGGAGGACGGTGGCAAACCGCAGGTCCGTGCGGGCGAGCGCCACGCCGGACGCCGCACCGCCCACCACGAACGCCAGCAACGTGGGCGCGAGGAACGCGCCGCTGCCGCTCGCCGTTGCGCGCCCGACAACTTGGTATAGGACCGGCAAGATGAACGCGATGCTGTAGAGGGCGAAGGCGGTCAGCGCGGTCGATGCGGCGGCCACCGCGACCGTCCGGTCGCGGTAGATGTGCAACGGCACGATGGGCGATTCGGATCGAAGCTCGACCCGGACTAGAACGCACGCCGCCGCCATGGACAAGGACAGCAACACGGCGATCTCCCAGGACGTCCAGTCGAATCGCACACCGCCCCAGATCAGCGCCAGCACCGCCGGAACGGCCATTGCCAGCAACAGCGCGATGCCCGGGTAGTCCATGGGTTGCCGGTCGGCGCGCGCGCCGCCGGACCGGTGCGCCGCCAGAATCAACAACAACGACACGATGCCGACCGCGCAGTGGATGCGGAAGATCCAGGGCCACCCGAAGTGGTCGGTGACGAACCCACCGAGCAGCGGACCCACCATGAAGGCCAATCCGTAGACCACCGCGACCCATGCCTGGAAGACGCCACGCTCCCTGGGCGAATACAGTTCCGTGGCCGAAAGATGGCAACCCACAAGCGCACAACCGCCCCCGAGCCCCTCGACCGTTCGGAGCGCTATCAGCTCCGTCATGTTCTGGGCGAAGGACACGGCGAGGCACCCGGCCGCGAACACCGCGAGCCCGAGCGCGATGACCCGCCCGCTGCCGTACCCCTCGCCCATCCTGCCGCCGGCCAGCATCCCGACGGCGGCGGCAAGCAGGTAGGAGACCGTCGGCCATGTGTAGCGGCCGAATTCCCCGAACTGCGACACGATGCCGGGCATCGCCGTGGTGACGACCGTCTGATTCACCGCGGCCAGAAACACCGCCAGCAGCACGCACGGCACGGCGAGGCGGCGGGCTCGAGAGGCCACGGCCTGGGCGGAAGGCCTATCCGGGTAGGAACTCGTGGGCTTCGACATCGTCGAGGGCCGTCATGATCCGCTCGGTTGTCACACGGAGCGCCGTTGCCATGCGCTCGTCGGTGGTATCGAGGGAACCCCAGGCGGCGACGACCGGCAGCAGGTTGGCGAGCATGCTGTTGCGGTAGCCGTTCCAGCAGTCCTCGATACTGTAGTGTCGGACGCCGGCGCGGCGGAGTTCCGCGTGGTACGCGGCCAGCAACTCCTTCTCGAGTCGTCGGCGCATCTCGATGGGCAGGCTGCCGGACAGAAAGTAGGAAATGTCGTACAGGGCGCCGCCGAGGCCGCTGGCCTGCCAGTCGATGATCGAGAGCTCTCCCGCGCCGTCCCCGGCGACGAGCAGGTTCTCTGCGCGGTAGTCGCCGTGGACGAAGGTCCGCATCCCCAGAGGATAGTCGCCCTGGTGCGCGGCGAGACGGGGGCCGTAGTCCGCCATCAACCGCCGGGACCGCTCGGACAGGAGGTCCTCCGTGCGTTCCAGGGCACGGCGCAGGGACGCTCGGTAGATGATCTGGTTCAACCGCCGGGTCCCGGGGGAGGCGTTGTCGAGGACCCCGGGCAACGATGCCCTTCCGGTGATGTTCCAGTGGCTGGCGTGCAGCCTGGCGATGGCCTGCACGGCCGCGTGGGCCTGGGCGGCGTCGGGACCGGCGATCTGGTCGACGACTTGGGCGGGGTGGAGATCCTCGAGCACGAGCACGAAGCGGGAACTCGGGTTCTGGAAGTCGCCGTAGTACATCGTCGGCGATGGCGCGCCGAGGTCGGGCGCCAGCCGCGCGTAGTAGACGTACTCTCTCCGATACAGCGACAACACCGTGCAGACGAGCCGGTTGCGGCGCAACGGACTCGCGAGCTTGACGATCAGGGACTCCGGCACCCCGGCCGCTTCCTCCCCGAAGGTCAGGCGTCCGCGCCCGATGGAGGCCAGCAAACCCGCTTGCGCGCCGAGGCTGTCGATGGACAGATGTTCGATCGGCTGCGGCGAATCCGCCCCGGGGAACAGTGCGCGGTTCATCCATGCCGCGTCGATGTCCGCGAGCTTGCGCGGAATCGGCGGTTTGGCGCGTCTACGGCTTCGCAATCGGAAGTGGCCTATGTTCCCCCGAGGCGGCTCACCTTATCGCACATGCGCCACGTCCGGGAGTTTTGGGAGCGCGTCCCCGCTCGGCCCCGGCGGCAGCCCAATCGAGGCGGATGTCCCACCGATGGGCCAGGTGCGCCGGCAACGTGGGCGCCGTGGCGTTGTCGATGTGGCGATGGACGTGCTCGGGAGCGCGGATCGTGGGATCGCGCCCGTAGAGGTAGTCCTGCTCGGCCACGATGACGCGGTAGGCCTTGTTGAGCGCGAGGGCGCGTTCGACGGAAGGGGTGACCAGCTCGTAGACGTCCCGAGCGTTGGCGATCCGCTCCCGGTCCAGCGTGCCGTCCGGGTGGAACCAGCGCGCGAACATCTCCGGGTTGCTGCGGAATTCGCCGCCACCGCCGACGCGGCCGAGATACGTGGCGATCTCCCCCTCGGTCTCGCCCCTGTTCGGTGCGTCGGGCATGCCGCGGAGGTCGAGGTAGCCCCAACCCGCCGCGCCGTCGATCTTGCGCGGCAGGGCGAACGTCTTGTCGATCGTCGATCCCACGGACGTGTGGCAGCCCATGCAGAAGAGGTTCTCCTCGTAGGTGGCGGCGCGTAGCTCGCCATCGCGGTCCTCGATGAACCCGTGGATTGCCCAGCCGAACTTGTTGTCGAGCCCGCGGTCGCCCAGATGGATGTACTGGGGGAGCTGGCCGAGTTCCTTCGCGAAGCCCTCGAGCTGGTACGTGCGGGCGTAGACCACCTTGCGGTACGCCACCCACTTGCGCATGTAGCGGACTTCCTTGAGCCGGCGCGACGGGACGATTGCCCCGTCCGGCCCGATGCCGAGGTAGCGCACGGTATGGAGGAACTCGGTACCCCCGGGGTAGAGGTGGGTGTCCAGAAACTCGCCCTCCGCGCCACCCACGAAGCGGCGCAACGCGGTGATCTCGCGCACCGCGCCGAGCATTCCGTCACCGTTCAGGTCCGTCCCCACGCGGGCCTCATGCACCGGCCGGGTCGAGATGGCGTCGAGGTCCTTGATGTTCGCCTCGACGATGGCGAGGTTGGCGCGGTAGACGTCGCGGGAGTAGCGCCCGCCCGCATCGCTCCGGAACGGCGCCGGAAGGCGGATCATCACGTCGTCCGTCGCGCCGTTCGTGGGCCAGAACGTGCTCGGGAAGGGCTTGTAGTTGAACGCCACCCAATGGCTGCCGTCCCGGGCGAGGCCGTCTTCGTGGAACGCGTCCGCGCCGAGTTGCAGGTTCGCGAGGTCCGGAATCCAGCCCTCGAATCCCGCCGCCTGTAGCCGTGCCGCCAACGCACCGTAGTTGTCCTGGTCGATCCAGTCGAGGATCTCGGCGTCGCTGATGGCGGCGACCGCGGCGCCCCGGTCCTCGAACAGGTTGCGCCAGTGGTTCGTCATGCCGACTTCGCTGAAGCTGTATGCCACCTGGAGGTTGGCGTCGTCCATGCGGTTCTCGCGCCCGGGCAGCGCGGCTTGGTGGCAGACGTAGCAGGGGTTGAAGCGTCCCTCGGTGTCCGTGTAGCACTGCGGGGGCACGATCGCCTCGTGGTTGAAGACGGTGGCGGCGGGATGCAGTTCCGGGACGGGACGGGGCACGACGCCGGGGTTGTCGCGCAGGTGCGCCAGAACGCGCTCGTGCGGGGGTGTCCTGGCTGTGTCGCCCGCCGGAGCTTCCTCGTTGGTGGCGGCGCCCGCCGTCGGTCCGGCCGCGGTGGACGCGGCCAGACACGCGAGCCAGACGGTGAGGTGCCGGACCCCGTGCCGCGCGCCGGTGCCGGGGGCCGTCCTGGGCCTCACCAAGTGGCGATGGGCGGGTTCTGCCGCGCCGCGCCGACGCCCCGGCGTTGCGCCGCCTCCAGCAACCCGAGGAAGCTGCGATCGGAGTCCATCGGCGTGCAGGTGGTGGCCTCCGCCGCTTCCCAACTGCCGAATAGTCCATCGTCGGCGGCTTCGGGCACGCAGGGCGGGGGCACGACGCCGGCGAGATCGAACTCCCAGACCGCGTCGCCGAACCCTTCCGGGACGTTCTGGAGGTCCGTGCTCGCGGGATGCTGCACGGCGATGGCGAAGGTGGGGGCGGAGGTCGGGTGGAACACCATGCCCGTGGACTCGGAGCCGGCGACCTGGAGGCTCAGGAAGTGGTCCAGGGATTCGGCCACGCCGTCCTGGTCCGTGTCCCGCACGAACCACACGTCGCCGCCGACGTCGCCCTGGTTGGGCGCGTCCTCGATGACGTAGAGGTTGCCGAGGGCGTCCTGGGCGAGGTTGTCGGGGGCGTCGAGGATGCCCGTCGTCGCCGGCAACCCGAGGTTCGTCGGGGTGTCGCGGCTCGCGAACCGGCGCACGATGGCGCGGCGGTTGCCCAGCATCTCGATGGAGAGGATGGCGTGCTCGGAGGTCACGGTGACGTAGAGTACTTCGTTGAAGTTCGGGAGGATGCCGACCTCCATGTCCTCCGGGCGTCCGTAGGGCGTTCCGCCCACGTCGTCGGCCGCCCTCCTGCCGCCCCGGGTGTCCTCGTTGGTGCGCGGGTCGTTGGTGGGGCCGTCGCGGAACGGGTTCGTCACGCCGGGCAGCGGATTGCCGTGGGCGTCGGTGATCGGCTTCCAGAGGGCGCGCCCGAAGCGTTGCGCGTTCGCGTTCACCGGATCGTTCCAGAGCGCGGCGGGGTCGCCGCCGGTGTCGTCGAAGGCATGGACCGCCAGGACGAAGGTCTGTCCCCCCGCCGCGTAGTCGCCCGGCCTGCGCAGCACGAGGGCGTAGATGGAGCCGGAGTTCCACTCGTCGATGTAGTAGATCACCCGGTTCGGGAATCTCATGCTGAAGTTGATGCCCTCGTGGGCGACGTTGGCGATGCTCTCCAGCACGCGGTAGTCCTCGCCGGCCGCGAGGGCCGAGGCCAGGGGATCGGCGGGCGCCGGGCCAAGGGGATGCATGACCTCGACCAGGCGGCCGAGGCCGGACCACTCCTCGCCGAGCAGGACGGTGCCGTTCGGGGTCCAGCGCGCCGGGTCGAAGGCGGCGTAGTCGAAGTCCCAGGCGGGGCAGGCGTCCGCGGTGCCGGCGGCCGACGCGTCGGCGTCGCAGACGTCGGTGACCCCGGCCTCGGCATCACCCGCGAACAGCAACTCCGTCCGGTCCCGGACGGTGTCGTGGCGCGAGAGCCCGGCGCCGAAGGGCGTCTCGTGGGGGATGAAGAGGTAACGGCCGGAGGGGTCGTAGGCCATCATGTCGAACATCGACGACTGGGTACCGGCCGGGACGCGCTGGATGGATTGCTGCTGATCCGCCTCGACTTCCCGGAGGCTGAGCACGTTGGTCTGGCTCGCGCCCGCGGGGGCCTGCCAGGGGGAGTGCAGCTCGTTGACGTGGTTCGGCGAGGCGACCGCCGAGGATTGGGTGAGCGGGTTGAAGAAGGGCTGGGTGCCCGCCACGGCGGCGGGCGCGAGGATCGTGAGCAGGGCGGCACTGCCGAGCCGGGTCTTCGTGTGTTTCGTCATGCGGACTCCTGCAAGCGAACGGTACATGATGCCGCGCCGGTTACGACTCCGTCGCGGCCGGGGCGGCCTTTGGGTCCGGACTGGGGTGGACTCGGTGGCCGGCGAGGACGTCGTCCTTCGCGCGCCAACGGCCCTCGAGCCAGTCTCGCGGGCCGGCCGCCAGGACCTCCCGCAAAGGGAACGACTCTGCTCGCACCTCGATCTCTCCGGCGGCACCCCCGAGGAATGCCCAGAACGCGGAGGTGCGCGGATAGACGAGCGTCAGGTCGAGGACCCGGGCCTCCACGCCGCGCAGGCTCTCGATGATCGCCTCGAGGCCGCCGGCCTTCGGCGGCAGCAGGCAGCGATACGGACTCGACGTGCGGGCGTGTTTTTCCGGCGTGAAGCGGGTGCCCTCGACGAAGCTCAGCATGGCGGCCGGCCGCGCGCGCAGGACCGCGCAGGCGTCGCGCACGCGTTCCCGGTCCGCCGCCCGGCGCTCGGGTTCGGGCATCCCGCGTGACGCGCGGCGCCGCAACATGGGGAAGTCGAAGGCCAGGAAGATGAGCCCCAGCACCGGAATCCAGGCGAGTTCCCGCTTGCAGAGGAACTTGATGATCGGGCCGCGCTTGGCGACCGCGCTCTGCACGAGGAACACGTCGGCCCACGAGCGGTGGTTCACGATCACGACGTGGGGCGTCTGGTGATCGCAGACGACGTCGGGGCGTTGCCAGCGTGCGCCGGAGACGCGCCGCAGCCACCAATCGTCGAACACGACGGCGATGCGGTAGATGGCTTCCCCGGCGGCCTGGGTTCGGGGGCGCCATGCCGGAGCCAACGTGCGCGCGGCGAGCAGCCCGATTAACGGCACGCACCAGAACACGAGATTGACGGAGATGGCGACGAGCGCGGCGGCGGCCGCAACGTGTTGGCGGACGGTCACCGGGCGGGGTTGGCGGGCCGTTTGCGCGGGGGGAGCGGTATGAGCTTGGGAGTGCGCGCGGTGTACTCCAGATAGTCCGCGTCCTCTCCCCAGCGCCGCCGGGCGCTCGCATCCAGCATGCGGACGCCACTGATGCGGGTGAGCAGGAGCCAGACGAACACCGGCGAGGCGAGCGTTGCGTATTGCCAGCCTTGCAGGACGGGCAGGGCGCAGATCGCGATGCCGGTCCAGAGCAGGATCTCGCCGAAGTAGTTGGGATGCTGCGACCAGGCCCATAGACCCTGCCGGATGAAGCGGCCGGCGTTGGCCTCGTCCGCGCGGAAACGCCGCTTCTGTGCGTCCGCGACCACCTCGATCACGAACCCCGTGGCCCAGACGACGACCCCCGCGAGGAGGAAGGCGTCTGGGGGCACCTTCGCGCTCGCGGTCATCGCCGCGAGGCCGGGGGCGAACGAGACGGACACCCACAGCGCCTGGAGCGTCCAGGTCATCAGAAACGTCGCGAAGTCCTGCTTGATGCCCGTGAAGCGCCGGTCGAACTGGTCGCGGTGGATGCGCAGGGCCAGGAACGCCCCGAGCCGCACGGCCCAGATCGCCACCAGGCCCGCGATGACCCAGGCGCGCAGGTCGGGACCGGCGATGGCCAGGGCGACCACCGCCGCCGTCAGGAAGGTCAGGGAACCGACGAGGTCATAGAAGCGCTCGGTGCGCAGCACCCAGGCCGGCACGAAGAGCACCCAACCGATGCCGAAGGCGAGGGCCACGCAGAGCGCGAACGCCGGCACCGCGCCGACGCGCACTCCGTGGTCGCTTCCGGCGAGGGCGAGGAGGACGCCGACGGCGACCGCCGCGGCCGCGCCTAGCCAGGGGAGGAGCTTCGTGTTCACTCGACGCGGGTCCTTGGCCGCTCTCCCCGGACCGCCTTGCGCCGGCGCCTCAGGACGCCCCCGTCGGCACCTCGTTGAACGGGATGCCCTTGTCGACGCGCACGTCCTGGGGCAGCCCGAGCACGCGCTCGGCGAGGATGTTCAACATGATCTCGTCCGTGCCCCCCGCGATGCGGCCACCGGGTGCCCCCATGTAGGCGGCCTGAAAGAGCCCGGCCGCGTCGGTGAACTCCGGATCGGTGATCGCTCCGGACGTCTCCAGCAGGTCCATCGCGAAGGACGCCATGTCCTGCCCCTTGGCGGCGCCGACGTACTTGCCGATCGAGTTCTCGGGCCCGGGAATCTCGCCCCGGGACAGCGCCGAGAGCGACCGGTAGCCCGTGTAGCGGAGCCCCGCCTCCTGGACATACCAGTTCGCGAGCTTCGCGCGCACGCTCCGGTCCTCGATGGCGGGACGGTCGTCGATCTGCACGCGCTGGGCGAGGTCGAAGAGCTGCCGGAAGCCCGCGCCTCCGCCGCCGCCCCCGATGGCCGCGCGCTCGTTCATGAGCGTCGTGATGGCGACCTGCCAGCCCTGTCCCACGGCGCCGAGACGCTGTGCGTCCGAGACCCGGACATCCGTGAAGTAGACCTCGTTGAAGCCCGAGTCACCCGAGATCTGCTTGATGGGCTTCACCTCGATGCCCGGCGACTTCATGTCCACGAAGAAGTAGGTGAGCCCCTTGTGCTTCGGCACGTTGGGGTCCGTGCGCAGGACGAGGATGGCGTAGTCGCTGAAATGGGCGCCCGTCGTCCAGATCTTCTGGCCGTTGATGACCCACTCGTCGCCGTCCTTGACGGCGCGGGTGCGGAGCGCCGCGAGGTCCGAGCCGCCGGCCGGCTCGCTGAAGAGCTGGCACCAGATGTGCTCGCCGGAGGCCAGCGGCGGCAGATGCTCGCGCTTCTGCTCCTCCGTGGCCCAGGCCATCATGGTGGGCGCGGCCATGCCCTGGCCGATGCCGAACACCCCGAAGGTGGTGCCGCTACGGGCTTCCTCCTGGTTCCAGATGACCTGTTCGATGGCGGAGGCGCCGCGGCCTCCATATTCCTTGGGCCAGCGGATGCAGGCCCAGCCGGCGTCGAACTTGCGTTTCTGCCAGAGCTTGGCTTGTTCGAGCTCGCCGAGCCCGGCGAGTTCTTCCTCGGTGGGTTGGTTGGCCTCGAGCCAGGCCCGTGCTTCCGCCCGAAAGGTGGCTTCCGCCGGGGTGTCGCTGAAATCCATCGTCGTCTCCCATTCAATCCTTGGCCGTTGCCCTCAGGCGGCCTTGCCGTGTTCGATCGCCGAGATCAGGCGATTCTGCCAGACGCCCTCGCTGCCGATGTTCACGGACAGCAGCTTCGCCCGGCGATAGTGGAATTGGCAGTCGAACTCCCAGGTGAAGCCCATCCCGCCGTGGGTCTGGATGTTCTCCTTGGAGGCGAAGTAGTAGGCCTGGATGGCCGCCACCCGGGCGGTCGCCGCCGCCAGCGGCAACTCCGGCGCGTCCGTGGAGAGCGCCCAGGCGCCGTAGTAGCAGTTCGAGCGCGCCAAGGTGTTCTTCACGTAGATGTTGGCCAGCTTGTGCTTGATCGCCTGGTGCCCGGCGATCGGCCGGCCGAAGGTGTAGCGCCCCATGGCGTACTCCTTGGCCTGCTCCAGGGCGGCGTTCGAGCCACCGACCTGCTCCCAGGCGAACAGGACGGCGGCGCGGTCGAGCAGCCGCTGCGTCAGCGCCCAGCCCTCGCCGTCGGCCCCGAGTGGTTCGGCGTCGGCCCCGTCGAGGTCGATCTTGGCGTGGGAGCGCGTGGGGTCGAGGGTCTCCACGGTCTGGCGCGAGACGCCGCCGCCGTCCAGCGGCACCAGATGCAGGCTCGCGCCGTCCCCGGCGTCGCTCTTCGCCACGACCACCGCGAAGTCGGCCACGTCCCCGTCGGCGACGGGGAGTTTCGTGCCGTTGAGCTCGCCGCCCGAAGCGTTCGTGGTGAGCGAACGCGGAGAAGCTTGGCCGGGGCCCTCGGATAGCGCGAAGGTACCGATCGCGCTGCCGTCAGCGAGCTTGGGTAGCCAGGCTTCTTTCTGGGCTTCGCTGCCGGCCAGCAGCAGTGCCTCGGTGGCCAAGTAGACGGACGAGGAGAAGGGCACGGGTGCCACTGCGCGGCCGAGTTCCTCCGCGATCACGCAGAGCTCCAGGTAGGAGAGGCCTAGTCCGCCGTGGGCTTCCGGGATCGTCGTCGCCGTCCAGCCCAACTCGGCGATCTGCCTCCAGAGGTCCGCGTCGTAGGGGGCATCGCCCTCCAGGATCGCGCGTACGGCACTCGGCGGACAGTTTTCCCCCAGGAAGCCCGCAGCCTGTTCGCGCAGCAGGTTCTGTTCTTCGGAGAACTCGAAATTCATTCCTCCCCCCGTTTGCTTGCTTGGTGGTGGGACCGTCGCCTCGGGGAAGGCGCGGTCCTTGAGCGGGCTGCCGATTGTACGTTCACGAAGCCCGTTTCTCACGCCCGCTAGCGCGCCGGGGGGCTGCCGGTTCCATCGGCGGGCTAAAATGCGCCGATGGACTACACGGAGCACGGGTTCTTTCGCACGGCGGCGGTGGCACCCCCGGTGACGGTCGGCAATCCCCGGGCCAATGCGGCGGCGCTCCTCGCGGCCTACGAAGCCGAGGCGCGCGCAGGGGCTTCCCTCGTCCTGACCCCGGAACTCTCCCTCACCGGCTACACCTGCGAGGATCTGTTCACGACGGACCTGCTCTTGGACGAGGCGCGTGCGGCCGTGGCCGAGGTGGCGCGGGCGAGCGGCGCGGCGGCGTTGGTGGTGGGGGCGCCGTGGCGTCTTGGGGACGGGCGCCTCGTGAACGCCGCGTTCATGTGCCTGCGCGGCAAGGTGCTCGGCGCGGTCCCGAAGACGGCGAATCCGAACTACGAGGAGTTCTACGAGATGCGCTGGTTTGCGTCCGGCGCGGACGTGGCGGTGGGGATCAACGACGAGCGTCTTGGCCGCTTCGAGATGCGCCGGGACCAGCTCTTCGACCTGTGGGGCTTCCGCTTCGGCATCGAGCTGTGCGAGGACCTGTGGGCGCCGGCGCAGCCGAGCGTCGGGCATGCGCTCGCCGGGGCGGACATCATCGTGAACCCGTCGGCCTCCAACGAACTCGTCGCCAAGGCGGACTACCGGCGCGACCTGGTGCGCATGCAGAGCGCGCGGCTGATCTGCGGCTATCTCTATGCCGGGAGCGGTCCCACGGAGTCCGTGAAGGACCTCGTGTTCGGGGGGCACCTGATCGCGGCGGAAAATGGCCGCATCCTGGCGGAATCCGAACGCTTCGCCCTGGAAGGCACGCGCCTGGCCGTGGACTTCGACTGTAGGAAGCTGCGCCACGACCGCGCGCGCAACGCCACCTTCGCGCACAGTGCGAGGAGCGGGGCCCACCTCACGGTGCGGACCGATCCGGCATGGTGCCGTCCCCTGGCGGACACCCACCGCGACTACGGCCGGCACCCCTTCGTGCCCGAAGACGAGCACGAGTTCGATGCCCGGGCGCGTGAGGTGCTGGCCATCCAGGCGACGGGGCTTGCGAGCCGCATGCGCGGTGCCGACATCGACCAGCTCGTGATCGGCTTGTCGGGCGGGCTCGATTCGACGCTGGCCTTCCTCGTGTGTCTCGATGCGCTCGAACGCAATCGGCTGGGGCTCGATGCCCTGCACGCCATGACCATGCCGGGTCCGGGTACCTCTGAACACACGAACGCGTCCGCCAAGGGGCTCGCCGAGGCGGCCGGCGCGGGCTTGAGGGAGATCGCCATCGACGGGGCGGTGACTGGGCACCTGAGGGACATCTGCCACGACGGCGCGCACGACGTCACCTTCGAGAATGCCCAGGCCCGGGAGCGCACCCAGGTGCTCTTCGACGTGGCGAACCGGGTGGGGGGCCTCGTGGTCGGCACCGGGGACCTGTCGGAACTTGCCCTCGGCTGGTGTACCTACAACGCGGACCACATGGCGCACTACAACGTGAACGCCAGCGTCCCGAAGACGATGATCGCCTACCTCGTGCGCTGGTACGCTCGGCACCGGGCGGCGGCGCCCTTGGCCGAGGTGCTGCATCGTGTCCTGGAGACGCCGATCACGCCGGAACTCGTGCCGTCGGAGGACGGCGGCATCGGCCAGCGGACCGAGGCCATCGTCGGCCCGTTCGAGTTGCACGACTTCTTCCTGTATCACCTGCTCCGCACCGGCGCGGGCCCGGCCAAGATATTCGCCCTGGCCCGGTTGGCGTTCGGGTCCGACTACACACCCAAGGAGATCAAGCGGTGGCTGCGGGTGTTCTTCCAACGGTTCCACGCGGCGCAGTTCAAGCGCACCACCCTGCCGCCCGGGCCCAAGGTGGGCACGGTCAGCCTGTCCCCCAGGGGCGACTGGCGGATGCCGGACGAGGCGGACGCCGGCGCGGCGCTCCGCGTGATCGACGCGTTGTCGTGAAAGGCGGGTGCCGAAAGCGGTCGGGGATGGCCGGGCGTGCCGTCTTACGGGCTTCGATCATGCTGTGCGCCGGTATCCCCTTCGTGGGTTGGGCCATGGACGCCCCCTACTGCGGCGACGAGGGCGTCTGGATTCAGATACTCGGCTCCGGCGGCTACGAGCTCGATGATCGCGGGGCCGCGAGCTACCTGGTCTGGCGCGACCGGCGCGCCGTCCTGCTGGTGGACCCGGGCCCCGGCAGCGCGGTCCGGTTCGGCGAGGCCGGCGCGGACTTCGCGGACCTCGACGCCATCGTCTTCACCAACGTGGGCGCGGACCGCACGGCGGACTTCCCGAGCTTCGTCGCCGGTTCCGAGGGCCGTACACGACCGTTGCCGGTCTTCGGCCCGGATGGCAACGACGCAAGGCCGTCCACGGGGGAACTGGTCGAGAGGCTCATCGGTCGGCAGGGCGCGTACCCGAGCCTCGCGGACTATCTGACGTTCCGCGATCCGGAGGGCTATCGGATCAGCGTGCGCGAGGTGCCGGCCACCGGAAATCGGCGCTGGGCCCGCTTCGGCACCGACGACGTGACGTTGTCCGCCATCCCGGTGCATCACGGCGACGCGCCGAGCCTCGCCTGGCGGGTGGAGATCGGCGGGCACGCCATCGTCTTCACCGGCAACTTCAGCAACCGCAAGGACGTGGTGGCCGGGTTCGCCGAGGGGGCCGACGCCCTCGTCATCCACCTCGCGATTCCGGAGTTCGCGCGGGGCACCGTGCGGGACTTGTACGTGCGTCCCTCGCAGATTGGACGGATCGCCGAGCGCGCGGACGTGCGCATGGTGGTGCTCGGCTACCGGACCTCGCGCACCTTGGGGCGCGAGACCCAAAGCCGCACGGCGCTGGAGGAGTACTACGGCGGGCCGTTGGTGTTCGCGAACGAGCTAGAATGCTGGGGACTTTGACGGCGGAACATACGGCAATGGGCAAGGGCGACATTCGCACGCGGCGCGGCAAGATCAACCGGGGCACGTACGGCGTCCGGCGGCGCAAGAAGGCCAAGAAACCCGCGGCCGACACGCAGGGCAAACGTCGCTAGCGGACGGGCGCCGGCCCCCATGGCAGCCCATCCCGCGCTGCGCCTGCGCCAGATTTGCCTGGTCGCCCGCGAACTGGAGTGGACGACCAGCCTGCTCTGCACGGCGTTCGATGCGCCCGTCGTCTTTCGCGACCCCCGCATGGCGGCTGGCGGAGATCTCACCAATACGCACATTCGTCTCGGCGACTCGTTCCTCGAAACGGTGTGTCCGTCGGACCTCGCGTGGCAGCGCTCCACGACCCAGACCCGGCTCCTCACGCGCAATGGCGACTGCGGCTACATGGCCATCGTGCAGGTGCCGGACGTGGCCGTGGCGGCGCGGTCGATGTCCGAGCAGGGGACCGGGACGGGGATCGTGGCCGGGAGCTGGAACGTCTGCCCCGGGGCACCGGGCACGGGCCTGGCGGGCGTGGAGTCGGGCCGCTACGTACTCGGAGAGCCCCTGCCGAAGGAGCCCGGGACCGTCTCCGGCGTCAACGTGCAGTTTCACCCCCGGGACTTCGGCACCCTCGCCGAAATCCAGGAGAACTGGCCGGGCCACGACGCGTTTCCGAGGAACAAGGGAACCTACTACCCGGCCGGAAACACCTGGCAGAACGCGGTGGACGCGCGGCCGCATGGCGGCGTGACGACCGGCTTCGCGGCGGTGGAGATCGCGCCCCGGGACGTCGATCCCGAGGAGATGTGCCGGCGCTGGATGCGCGGCCTTGGGGCGGGATGCGAGATCGACCCGGCGGCGCCCGCAACGCTGAAGCTCGCCGGTGGCCAGACCATGCGTTTCGTCGCCCCGGCGGCGGGGGGTGGCACGGGCGTGGTCGGGGTCGATCTGTGGGCCGTGCCGGGGACGCCCAAGACGTTCGAGACGCTGTTCCTGTGCGGCGTCCGGTGGAACCTCGTCGATCCCCCTTAACGCGGCGGGATGCAGCGCGTCAGTCGAGGCCTCGGCGCACGATCCACAGCCGCTGCGCGACCGTAACGAACGTGAGTACCGCAAGGACGTAGACGGCGGCCTCGGGCAGATGCAACGCCGTGCCGACGCCGACGATCAGGACGCGTTCGAATCGGGTGCAGATCCCTTCCAGACACGCCACCCCGGCCGCCTCGGCCCGGGCGCGCACGTAGCTCGTGAGGTTCGCGCCGGTCAGCGCCAGCACGGTCGCGGCGACGGCGGCGACGTCCCCGGTCCCGGCGAAGTACGCCGCGAGCCCGGCGAACGTTACGCCTTCGCCGAGGCGGTCCGCCGTCGAGTCGAGGACGCCTCCGAACGGGGAGGCGTGGGTGCCTTCGCCGTGGCGGGCGAGTTCGCCATCGAGGCCGTCCAGGGCGCTCCCCACCAGGAAGACGATGCCCCCGAGCACGAGCCATCCGTCGGCGATGAGCAGGGCCGCGGCCAGGACGATCAGAAGGCCGGCGACCGTGACGTGATTGGGCCGCACGCCGTGGTCGGCGAGCCAGTCCACGGCGAACCGCGCGCGCTTGCGCAGTTCGGCGTTCAGGGTCGCCCGGGCGCGTTGCACCGCGCTGCCGTGATCCGGTTGCGGGGAGGCCATGTGAATCAGAATACACGCAAGCGGCCCCGCTTTTGCGGCGCGTTCCCCCTCGGCTCGTGATGTAATCGCGGCACGCTTAAGGAACCGGAGAGTCAGGATGGAGTTCGACATCGAGACTTGCGATGCACTGCTGTCGACGACCAGGGCCGTGCGCAAGCGCCTCGACCTCGCGCGGGCCGTGCCCCGTTCCGTCATCGAGGAGTGCATCGCGCTCTCGATGCAGGCGCCCACCGGCTCGAATAGCCAGGGTTGGCGTTGGGTCGTGGTGGAGGACGCGGACAAGCGCCAGGCGCTGGCGGACCTGTACCGGCGCGGCGGGGAGGACTACCTCACCGCGGCCAGCGCGCAGTACGAGCAGTCCGCGGACGCGCAGACGCAGCGTGTGTTCGGCTCGGCGCTATACCTCCTCGAGCACCTCCACGAGGTGCCCTTGCACATGATTCCCTGCATCGAGGGCCGGCCGGCCGCCGAGGCGCCCCCGGCGATGCTGGCGGGCCTCTTCGGGTCGATCTTCCCGGCGGTGTGGAGCTTCCAGTTGGCGTTGCGCGCCCGGGGCCTCGGCTCGTGCCTGACGACCCTGCACCTGATGCACGAGGCGGAGGCTGCGGAGCTACTGGGCCTGCCGGAGCAAGTCATGCAGGTGGCGCTCCTGCCGGTGGCCTACACCCTGGGGACCGACTTCAAGCGCGCCGACCGGCCGCCGGCGTCGACCATCACGCGGTGGAATAGCTGGTAGTTGCGAGCGGGGCCGGCTTGTCTCAGCGGTGGTGCAGCCGCCGCTCGATGTCGGCCTCGAACTCCGGATAGTCCGCGGCGAGGGTCGCCAGGTCGAACTCGGCGGGAATCTCCGGGCGGGGTTCTTGTTCGAGCAGGAACTGGAAGGCCTGCACGAGCACCCACTCGTGGGTGAACGCGCGGCCCGACAGGCGCCGGTAGTAGTCGGGGTCCATCCCGACGCGATGGACGGCCGTGTCGACGACCACCTCGTACACGTTCGCATCGACGAGGGTCACGCTGATCATGACTCCGGGGCCTTCTTGAACCGCTTCGACCAGTAGCCTAACGCCTTGCGGGCGACAAGCGGGAAGATCCCCAGCAACGCGAACGACAGCAGCAAGGTCGGGGAGAGGACGCCGGCCAACGATTGCAGTTCACCCACCTCCCGGCCGGCGTTCACGTAGACCGCGGTCCCCGCCAGCATGCCCACTTGACTGACCCAGTAGAAGGTCCAGACGCGCAGGGGCGTCAGCCCCATGGCGACGTTGATGGCGAAGAACGGGAAGGCCGGCACGAGCCGCAGGGCGAACAGGTAGAAGGCACCGTCCTCGCGGATGCCCCGGTTGACGGGTTCGAGCACCTTGGCGAAGCGCGTCTGCACGGCGTTACGGAACAGGTGGCGCGCGAGCAGGAAGGCGAGGGTGGCGCCGATGGAGCTCGCGAACGACACGAGGATCAAGCCGGTGGCCAGACCGAAGATCGCCCCCGCGGCGAGGGTGAGGACCGCGGCGCCCGGTAGGGACAGCCCCGTGACGGCGATGTATAGCCCCGCGAACGCGAACACGGAGAGCCAGGGGTGGGCGTCGCGCAGGGCGACGATACCGGCCCGCTGCGCTTGCAGGAACTCGATGCTCAGGAAGCGTTGCAGGTCGAAGGCGAAGAAGAGGCCGATCAGCAGAACGACTCCCGCCAACAGGATGAGGCGGCCGCGTTTCACGATTGGCGCACCGGCGGAGTTGGTGCGGGCTAAGGGCTGGCCGGCGGAGGGATCACGCGTGGGCGCGGCGCAGGGGGGATGGGGGCGAATGGTCTTGATCCGCCTCCGGTGCCACCCCGGCGGCGAGCCGCTCCCCGAGTTCGTTGGCCCCGCCGACGTATGCGCCGTCGATCCATATCTGCGGCACGGTCACGGGCGTCTTCGCCCCGATCAGCGGCTTGACCCGGGCGAGCATCTCGTAGAGCGCGCGGGTGTCGGCGATGACGTCGTGGTACGCATGCGCGATGCCGGCCTCGTCCAGTGCCGCCCGTGCTCGCGTGCAGTGGGGACAGCCGGCCTTGCCGTATACATGGGTGCCGGACAACGGCGTGTCCGCGGTCGCGGCCTCGATCACCTCCTGGATCAGGACGCCCCGGTTCAGGGCGATGCCCTGGGAGATGACCTTGCCGTTTACCTGCACGATCGGCGCATGCCAGCCACCCCTGCGCAGCGGCCGCCACCATCTGCTCAGCCACTCGTGTTCTTCGACCCGTACGTCGATGCCGGCGAGATCGGTGGCGACGCAGTCCCGCACGATGTCTTCCGTGAGCGCGCATTCGCCGCACGGAATCTTGATGCGGAACGGCCCCCACGCGCCGGCCCAGCGATGGATGACGATGTGGACGGGCGTGCTCATTGCGTCGTGTTCCACTCCGCTCGCGGACGGGCTCGGCCCGCGGACGCTTCGATCCCGCGGGCCGCCACCGCCCGATCAGGCCTCGCCGTGCCGCAGCAGACGTCCCGGCGTGCGGCCCGTGCACTCGCCGTCCTCGAAGGTCGGCTCGCCGTTGACGAGGATGGCGCGGTAGCCCTTGGCGCGCTGCACCCGGCGCCACTCGTTGGCGGGAAAGTCGTGCGCGATGTCCCCCACCCAGCGGGGCGTGACCTCCAACGCTTCGAGGTCGTACATCACGATGTCGGCGGGCGCGCCCTCGCGCAGGAAGCCGCGGTCCCGGAAGCCCGCCGCGAACGCGGGCAGGAAACTCAGGCGGTAGTGGGCCTCCTCCAGCGACACCTTGCCCTCGTCGCGCACCATCCACGCGAGGAAATCCGTCGTATACGCGCCGCCGGTGAAGAACTTGGTGTGGGCGCCGCCGTCGGAGACGCCGGGAATCGAGTACGGCGCGGTGATCATCTCCGCCGTGTACTCCGCGTTCTGCCCGCGGTCGCGGCCGAGGAACTCGACCTTGAGGCCGCCCTCGACGGCGAGGTCCAGCATCGCGTCGATGGGGTGCTTGCCGGTTTCGTCCGCGACTTGCTGCACGGTCTTGCCGACATGACACTGGAGCTCGTCGGCGTTCTCGCAGGCATCGACCGACTGGATCACCAGTTCCTCGATCGGGCCGCCGAGGGCCTGGGTCCTGCCGAGCTTCTCGATGGCCGCGTCGGTCTCGGCGCGGATCGCCGTGCGAATCTCCTCGTCCTGCATCTTCGCCATCTTCTCCTCGAAGGTGCCGGTCGTCGCGCGGTTCCACGCGGGGCTCGAGTCGTAGAGGTTCCAATGCTCCAGGGTGAACGCGAAGCCGGTGCGCATGGTGAAGCCCTGGCCGAAGATGCGCAGGCCCTTGGCGTTCGCGTCCTCGATCCATTGCAGCCGGTCGCGGTGTATCTCGGGCTTGCGTGGGCTGACCGCGACCACGTTGTGCAGGATGGGCCGGCCGCTGACGGCGGCGAGCCGCTCCTGGAAGGCCAGATCCTTGCCAAGGTCGCCGGTGAACTGGGTGATCTGGATGAAGCCCTCGTCGCGCTCGGCGAGCACCTCGGCGAGGGCGAGGACGTCCTCGTCGCACATCGTGTCCGTGACCATCGGCGTGCCGTCGAAGTCCGCCTGCACGGAGTGCTGGCCGAGCCGCTGTACCGAGAAGCCGCAGGCGCCGGCGTCCATGGCTTCGTGCAGGAGGGCCTTCATTTCGGCCTGTTCCTGGCGGGTCGCGGGCCGGGTCTTGGCGGCCTCGAGGCCCATGACCCACGTCATGAGCGGCGCCACGGGCATGTAGGTGAGGCAGTTGACGCCCTTCGGCATCCGCTCCAGGGACTTGAGCCACTCGGGGAAGGTCACCCAGTCCCAGATCATGCCCGCCTTCATGGATTCGAAGGGGATCGCCTCGGTGCGGGACATGGTGAGCATCGCGCGGTCGCGGCCCTCGGGCGGCACCGGGGCGAAGCCGAAGCCGCAGTTGCCGAGCACGACGGAGGTCACGCCATGCCAGCCGGAGATCGTGCAATAGGGATCCCACTGGATCTGCGCGTCATAGTGCGTGTGTAGATCCACGAAGCCGGGCGCGACGATCAAGCCATCGGCGTCGATCTCCCGGGCCGCGTCGCCCTGCGGCCGACCGCCGATCTGGGCGATGCGGCCGTCCTTGATCCAAAGATCCGCCCGGAAGCGTGGGACCCGCGTGCCATCGACGATGGTGCCGTTCTTGATGCGTACGTCGTAATGCGTCATGTGGAGCCCTCCTCGTGTTCGACCGATGCTGCGCCTTGGTGCGTGGGTTGTCAAAGAGCTTTTGGCGCGGTCGGCCTTGAGCCACCGGAAGGCGGGGCAACGCGGCCATGATGCCCAGTAGAAAACTGATAAGGTATGCCCCATTCCGACCGGCGGATCGCCGGCGTGAGGGGGTGAGCGATGCGACGATGGGTGAAGGGCGTGCTGATGGTGCTGGTCGCGTTGCCGGTCACGGCGCTGGCGACGACGCTCGTGATCAACGCGAAGATCACGCGCACGCTGGCGGCGGACGACGTGCGGTTCGGCGGCTGCATGGCGTGGCTCAGCACGTCCCCGTCATCGGAGGGCCTCGACTGCCCCGACGGCAACTGGGTGACCTTCAGTTGCACCGGGGACCATGTCTCGAAGTCGAGTGCGTTGCGGATGTTCGACTCCGCGCAGATGGCCTTCCTGACGGATCGGACCGTCCGGGTGACGGTGGACGATACCCGCAAGCACAACGGCTGGTGCCTGGTCGAACGGATCGACGTGCTGGGCCAGTAGCCGCCGGTCACTGATCGCCGTTGGCCCCGCGCGGCGGAACCACGCGCCCGGGCCGCGGTGCGGCACAGATGCTTGGGCGGGGGGATTGGGCGACGCGCATGGCTAACGTTACCGCTTCGGACGCGCTCTGCCTGCGGCCCGCCGTGGAATTGCGGCGGTTGCTGGCGGCGGGAGAGGTTTCGCCCGTCGAGGTGCTCGACGCCCACATCGACCGCATCGAGCGTTACGACGAGCCCCTGAACGCCGTCGTCACCCGCTGTTTCGAAGCGGCGCGCGAACGTGCGGCCGCAGGGCGGCTGGCCGGGCCCTTGGCGGGTTTGCCGATCGCGCACAAGGATCTGACGGCGACCGCCGGGCTGCGCACGACGTACGGATCGACGCTGTTCTCGGACCATGTTCCCGCCGAGGATTCCCTGCTCGTGGCGCGCATCAAGGCGGCCGGCGCCGTCACCATCGGGAAGACCAACGTGCCCGAATTCGGCGCCGGCTCGCAGACCTTCAACCGCGTATTCGGTGCGACCCGCAATCCCTACGACCGCTCGCGCACCTGCGGCGGCAGTAGCGGCGGGGCGGCCGTGGCCCTGGCGGCGCGCTTCATGCCCCTCGCGGACGGCAGCGATACCGGCGGCTCGCTGCGCAACCCGGCGGCGTTCTGCAACGTCGTGGGCTTTCGCCCCTCGCCCGGGCGCGTGCCATTCGGTTGGCGGGAGCACGCCGCTTGGTCGGATATCAGCACGCAGGGACCGATGGGGCGCACCGTGGACGACGTTGCCCTGTTGCTGTCCGTCATTGCCGGTCCGGATCGCCACGTCGCCAACGCGCTGCCGGAACCGGGGGTCGCCTTCCGGGCGGTGACGCCGGTGGCGCTCCGAGGTCTGCGCGTGGCGCTGACGGAGAACTTCGGGGATCTCCCGGTGGCGGCGCCGATTCGAGAGACGTTGCGGCGCCTGGGGGACGTGTTGTCCAACGAGGGTGCCATCGTGACGGCGGCGACGCCGGATCTGGCCGACGCCGACCGTATCTTCCACGTGCTGCGCGCGGCGCGGTTCCGCCCCCGCTTTGGGAGCCTGCCGCCCGAACAGCACGCGGAACTCAAGGACACCATCCGCTGGAATGCCGCGCAGGGCGAGGCGCTCAGCCGCGCGGACGAGGACTGGGTGGACGGCGCCCGTTCGGCCCTGGTGGCCCGCGTGGCGGAGTTCTTCGAGCGCGTGGACGTCCTCATCGGGCCCACCACCCAGGTGCAGCCGTTCGACATCGACACGGATTGGGTGCGCGACATCGAGGGCGTGCCGATGGAGACCTACATCGATTGGATGCGCAGTTGCAGCCGCATCACGGTGACGTGCTGTCCGGCGTTGTCGCTGCCGTGCGGCTTCGCCGAGGGGTTGCCCGTCGGTGCCCAACTCGTGGCGCCGATGCGGGAGGATGCCTTCCTGCTGTCGGTGGCCAAGGCCGTCGAGGCGGTGGCGGGGTCGGGGCACGTCGTGCCGCACCTCGACTGAGCCGCGCCGTTGGCATCCTTGTTCGGGTGGCGCGGGGGTTCCAGCCGGGTGGCGGCACCGCGCCGGGGCGCGCCGTGCGGAAACCGTGGCCGGGGCGGTTGCGGAGCATCCCTGGCGCGGCTGGCCGCGTGCCTGACCCTCCCGGCGGCCGTGGCCGCCGCCGAGCCCGAGCTCGTCATCGAGTGCCCGTGCAGCGTCGAGAGCGACGGCAGGACGATTACGGCCACGTTCGGCGTGGCCAACTTCGGCGAGGAGGACGCGGGGCCGCTGACCTTCACGCTGGGGGCGAACTTCGTGTATCGGGTCGGGTTCGGAGGGGCCGCCCTCTCGAGCCAGCACTACACCCTCGGTCAGGTGACGATCGCCGATGCGTTGCCCGCCGAGTCCACGCTCGCGGTGGCGTCCTATCCGATGAGTTCGGTGGGCAATCTGCGGGGGTGGCTCAGGTTCCTCTATGGAGGCTTGTCGTCGGAACAGGTCACCGTCGACTTCACCTTGCGGTTGAACGATGGGGATGGAAGCGCGTTTCTGCGCATCGGCGAGTTGCCGTTGAATCTGACGGCCGCGTTCGCCGTTCACCACCCGGACTACCTCCAGGATGCCGATGGCGACGGCGTGGGCGATGTCAACGAGCGGGCGGAGGGCACGGATGCGGAGGATCCCGCGTCGACCCCCGGGAACTCCACCATCGACGTGTTGGCCTACCACACGCGGGACGCGCTGGACGAGACGGGTGACATCAGGCCCCTGCGCCGAGCCTTCGCGGGGGCCAACGCCATCTTCCGCAAGAGCAGGGCCGGCCTGCGGTTCCGCCTCGTCGGCACCGTGCCCATCCGCTTGGCCGATGAAGCCCCGTACGTGCAGGACAGCGCTCCGGTGGGCGGGTGGCGCGCGTTGGCCGGCGAGCAGGGTCGGTATGGCGCCGATCTCAGCGTTCTGTTCTGGCCCGGAACCCATCCCTCGAGTGGGCGCCTGTTGAACGCCGGCACGCGGGGCCACTACTTCTCTGGTCATCTCCAACACCTCGGCAGCATTCCCTCGGTGACCATGCGCGTCGGCCGCGACGAGATCAGCGATAGCGGCCCGGTCCTGGCGCATCAGCTTGGCCATGTGCTCGGGCTGGGCCACGACTACTGGGATCCGTTGAATCAAGGCACGTGGCGCTGGTCGAGGGGACACAACCCACCCGGTGACTTCACCACGATCATGGCGAGCCCGCATCCGCAGAGCACCCGCCGCGCCGCGAGCTTGGACCAGTTCTCGAGCCCGGCGCGCGTCTGCCGGGGCAGGGGCAACCGGGACCAGCCCTGTGGCGTGGACCGTGATCAACGCTTGGGCGCCGATGCCCGTTCCAGCCTCGCCGCCACGCGCTTTCAGGTCGCGGGCATTCGGGAGGCCTATCCGGATGCCGATGGCGATGCGAATGTCGACCCGATGGACGCGTTTCCGGGGGATCCCAGGGAGTGGCGGGACACCGACGGCGACGGCATCGGCGACAGAACCGACGCCGACGACGATGGCGATGGCGCGCCAGACGCCGTGGATCCGCTGCCCCTCGATGGTAGCGAGGTGGCGGACTTCGACGGTGACTTGATCGGGGACAACGCGGATCGCGACGACGACAACGATGGCACGCTCGACGGTGAGGATCTGTTGCCCAGGCTGAAGTTGCACCGCTCGCGGGAGTGGCACGTGCCGCTCTTTCCCACGGGTTTCAACTCCCCGCGTCAAGGCTTGGTCCGCATCTTCGGGGGGGACATGCACATAGGCGTCGCGGACGGCGCCGGCCGCCACATGGGCGGACTAGTGCTCCCCGTCGCCGGCAATGCGGTACGGCATCTGAGTTCACGGGATTTGAGGAACGGCAGGCCGGAGCTCGGGCTGGGCGCGATAGGCGTGGGGCGGGGCGATTGGCGGCTGGTGCTGGGCAGTCCGGATCCGTATGACCAGCAGGTGCTTGCGTACGTCCTCACGGCGGACGGCTTCATGGCCCCCATGCACGACGTGGCCCCGGTGACGCCCCTGGGCGAGTTGCGCATCCCCACGTTCCACCCGGGCGGCGAGCGTCGCCGCGTGAGCAAGCTGCACCTGGTCAATCCCGGCGGGCACGACGCGGCGGTGCAGGTCCGGGGTATCGATGACGAAGGACAATCGCCGGGTACCCTGGTGCAGTTTTCCGTGCCGGCGGGGGGGTCGCGGACGCTGACGGCGACGGAGTTGGAGGCCGGGGGCGACGGCTTTGAAGGCGCACTCGGCAACGGCGAGGGCATGTGGCGGTTGTCCGTCCGCTCCAACCACGAGGTCATGGCCATGAGTCTGTTGGAGAACGCGGCCGGCCATCTGACCAATCTCTCCACCGTGCCCGAGCCCGTGGCGTCCGGCTTGCCGTACGCGTTGCCGCTGTTTCCGGCGGTGGGCCACCCGTCGGGACGCCAGGGCGTGCTGCGCGTCATCAATCGTACGGCGGAGGCGGCCGCGGTGCTCATCGCCGCCTTCGACGAGGCGGGCGAGGAGGCCGGACCGGTGGCCCTGAGTCTGGAACCCAACGCGGCCGTCAACCTGAGTTCGACCGATCTGGAGGGGGGCAACGAGGAGAAGGGGCTGCCCGAGGGCACCGGTGCGGGCTTCGGCGACTGGAGTCTACTCGTACAGGGCGAAACGGAGATCGACGTGCTCGCTTACGTTGCGACGGCGGATGGACTCTTGACGCCGATGCATGACGTGGCGCCCCAACCGACCGGGAATCCCGCTTACCTGGTGTGGACGTTCGCGCCGGGGAGCGATTCGGGCTGGGTGGGGAAGCTGCGGGTGAGCAATGCCGGAGAGGACGACACGATCATCGTGAGGGGCTATGACGACCAAGGCAACGAGTCGGCGGATGACGTGGGGTTCTTCCTGCCCAAGGGCGCCACGCGAACGTTCACGGCGGCGGAGCTCGAAGTCGGCGGCGCCGGCCTGCAGGGTGCCCTGGGCGATGGCGCGGGCATGTGGCGCCTGCACGTGGCCTCGTCCTCGAATGGCAGGCTGCTAGTCACGAGCCTGATCGAGAGCCCGTTCGGCCATCTGGTGAACCTCTCGTCCGCGCCCGGCCGTCAATCCATCGGGCTCGAACCCGGGGAGATCCCGCAGATGGTCGTGATTCCGGCGGGCCGCTTTCGCATGGGCTGTTTGGCGGCGGACGAGGACTGCGATGTGTTCGGGTCGGAAGAGCCCGTGCGCGAGGTCTCCGTCGCGGCGGCGTTCGAGGTGTCCCGGCACGAGATCACCTATGCGCAATGGGACGCCTGCGTGGCCCTCGGAGGATGCGATGGACACGAACCGAGCGACTTCGGGCAGGGACGGGGGAACCGTCCCGTGACCGACGTTAACTGGGGTCAGGCCCAGGCCTACGTGGCGTCGCTGTCGCTGGCGACCGGGAAGGAGTACCGCCTGTTGACCGAGGCGGAGTGGGAGTATGCGGCCCGCGCCGGGGCGGACACGAAGTTCAGTTGGGGCGACGAGGTCGGCCACGACTTGGCCAACTGCGCGCCGGAAGTCTGCTCGGACGAATACCGCTTCACGGCGCCCGTGGGTTCCTTCCCGCCGAATGCCTGGGGCTTGTTCGACATGCATGGCAACGTCGGCGAGTGGGTGGAGGACTGCTGGAACGACAACTACGAAGGCGCGCCGGACACCGCCGAGGCCTGGGAGGACGGCCTCTGCGTATTGCGCGTGCTGCGCGGCGGCTCGTACGGCTCGGGCGTCTATGGCGGGGACGGCATCCGGGCGGCCGCGCGGCAAGGCGTCTCCGGCGGTGCCGCGTGGGATCAGATCCGCTCCCGGGTGGGCTTTCGGGTGGCGCGAACGTTGTCGGTGCCGAGCCCGAGCGGGGTCGTGCCGAGCCCGGAAGTGGCGGCGGGAGACTCGTTGCGCATCGACCTCGCGTCCCTGTTCACGATTCCGGGCGACGAACCGCTCACCTTTTGGGCGGAATCGAGCGACCCGGCCCTCGCCACCGTCAGCGTCCAGGGGGGCGTGCTGGCGGTGATCTCGAGCGCCGACGGCAAGGAGGGGAGCGTGACGATTACCGTGACGGCCGCGGGCAGCGATGGCATGGCGACCATCACCTTCGAGGTGAAGGTCGCGGTGTTGGTCGAGGGGCCGCGGAGTTGGCGGCGGCTGTTGTTGACGCAAGGAGCGGACGACCAGGGAAGGTCCGAGTAAGAGCTTCCCTAGCGCCAGATCGGACGGCGTGGCTGGGCGGCGGCCGGCCATGGGGCGCTATACTGGTTCGCTTTCCGTCGGAGAGCGCGACATGGCACTGCTGGGCACGGTTCACTACGAGGTGCGCGACCGCGTGGCGCTCCTCACCGTCGATAACCCGCCGGTCAACCCGTTGAGTTCCGGCGTGCGCTTCTATATGTCCCAGCATCTGGAGACCGCCTTGGCGGACGACGCCGTGGACGCCATCGTCGTCACCGGCAAGGGGCGGGCGTTCATCGCCGGCGCGGACATCCGGGATTTCGGCAAGCAGCGGAACCCCGACGAGGTGCCCAAGCGGCCGGCCGGGGAGCTCATTGAGGAGAGCGCCAAACCGGTCGTCGCCGCCATCAACGGCACGGCGTTCGGAGGCGGCCTCGAGCACGCGCTCATGTGCCACTACCGGATCGCGGCGCCGGGCGCGCAGGTGGGGCTGCCGGAAATCAAGATCGGCCTCCTCCCCGGCGGTGGCGGGACGCAGCGGTTGCCCCGGTTGATCGGGGCGGAACGGGCCATGGACGCGATCCTCTCCGGGGACCCCTTCGACACCGAGGAAGCCCTGGCGCTCGGCATCGTCGACGAGATCGTCGCCGGGGACTTGGTGGAACGCGCCCTCGCCTTCGCCCGCTCGAAGGCGGCGGCGGGCGGTCCCCATCCCCTCGTCCGGAACCGCCGCGACAAGGTGGAGGCGGACCGCGCCAATCCCGACGTCTTCAAGGCCGGCGAGGCGTACCTGGCGCGGCGAATGCGGGGCCAGATCAACGGCCGCATGGCCTTCGACTCCGTGAAGGCCGCGGTCGAGATCGACGACTTCGACGCCGGCATCGCGGCGGAACGGGCGAACTTCCAGGTCTGTCACGACCACGAGCAGCGCGCCGCGATGATCCATGTGTTCTTCGCCGAGCGCCGGGCGGCCCGGATCGCCGATGTCCCGGCGGATACGCCCAGGCAGGACATCGGGAGCGCCGCCACGGTCGGCGGCGGGCTCATGGGCGGCGGTATCGCGATGTCGTTCGCGGATGCCGGGGTGCCGGTGAAGGTGTTGGAGATGAACCAGGAGGCCCTCGACCGGGGCCTCGGCGTCATCCGGAACAACTACGCGCGCATGGTGCGGGGTGGCCGGATCAGCCAGGAGGAAATGGACGCCCGCCTCGGACGCATCGAGGGCGTCCTGGAGTACGAGGCCATCGGCGACGCGGACGTGGTCGTCGAGGCGGTGTACGAGAACCTGGACCTCAAGAAGGAGATCTTCGAGCGCCTCGACGCCACGATGAAGCCCGGCGCCGTGCTCGCGAGCAACACCTCTGCCCTCGACCTCGACCAGATGGCGGCCAAGACGGACCGGCCCGGCGACGTGATCGGCATGCACTTCTTCAGCCCGGCCAACATCATGCAGCTCCTGGAGGTCGTGCGTGGCGCGGAGACCGGCAAGGAGACCCTCGCCACGGTCATGGCCCTCGGCAAGACCATCGGCAAGATCCCGGTGCTCGCAACCAACGCTCCCGGCTTCATCGGCAACCGGATGCTCGGCGGCTACACGAGCCAGGCCGGGGAGATCATCCTCCACGGCGCCCTGCCGGAGCAGGTGGACCAGGTGATCCGCGACTTCGGCTTCAACATGGGCCCCTTCGCGATGAACGACCTCGTGGGCCTGGATCTCGGCTGGCGCGCCCGCAAGATGGCGGGGATGTCCGATGCGGACAAACCGCTCACCACGGTGGTCCCGGACAAGCTCTGCGAACTCGGGCGCTACGGCCAGAAGACCAACGCCGGCTTCTACACCTACCCCGAGGGCAGCCGCCGGGGCGAGCCGGACGCGGACGTGGCGCGGATCATCGAGGAGACCTCTGCGGAACTCGGCCTCACGCGCCGCGAGATCGGCGACGCCGAGGTGCTCAAGCGCTGCCTCTACCCCCTCGTCAACATCGGCGCGCAGTTGCTCGATGACGGCATCGCCCAACGCGCCAGCGACATCGACGTGGTGTACGTCTACGGATACGGCTTCCCGAAGTATCGGGGCGGGCCGATGTACTACGCGGACCAGGTGGGACTCGAGAACCTCTACCGCGACATCCTCGCGTTCCACCAGGAGTACGGCGACGCGTGGCGGCCGGCCCCGCTCTTGAAGCGACTGGCGGAGGAGGGTGGTTCGTTCGCGGAGTGGGACGCGGCCCGGGCCTGATGCGGGGCGGCGCGGCGTGAGGCGCGTTGCGAGCAAACGACGATGAGTCCCGGGGGCGAAACGGATCGAGGCGTGCCGCTCGTCGTCGACGTCGATGGGACGTTGGTGGCCAGTGACCTACTGCTCGAAGGGATGGCTCGGCTACTTGCCACCAAGCCCTTGAGTATCTTTCTGCTGCCGTGGTGGCTCTCGCGGGGGCGGGCGTTTCTGAAGCGGCGGGTGGCCGTGGCCGTTCCCGTGCCCCCCGCCACCGTGCCATGGAACCCCAAGGTCATGGAGCAAGTGGACGCCGCCAAGAACGCCGGCCGTCCGGTCTGGCTCGCGTCCGGTGCCGATGCGGGGGTGGTGGCACCGCTTGCCGATGCGATCGGCGCGGCGGGCTGCCTCGCGTCGGATGGGCATGCGAACCTGATTGGCGAAGCGAAGGCGGCGGCGTTGGTTGCACGTTTCGGACCGGAAGGCTTCGACTACGTCGGCAACCACCGGCACGATCTGCCGGTATGGAAGCAGTGCCGCAACGCCATTTGCGTCGGCGTCTCCCCCGGCTTGGTGCGCAGGTTGGAAGCACTCGACCGGACGCCCACGGTGCTGCCCGCACCCACCGGTGGGTGGCGCGACTGGTGGCGGGCGTTGCGCCCGCATCAGTGGACGAAGAACGTCTTGGTCTTCGTGCCGATCATGGCCGCCCACGAGGCCGACGTCGAGGCCTACGTCCTCGCGCTTGGCGTGTTTGCGGCCCTCTCGTGCTGTGCCTCCGGGGCGTACGTCTTCAACGACCTGCTCGATTTGCCCGACGACCGGCGCCACCCCGTTAGGCGCGTACGGCCGATCGCGGCCGGGAGGCTGGGGATACTGCCGGCGGCGGGCTTGGGCGCGGCCCTCCTGGCGGGCGGGCTGCTCGGAGGCTTCGCGTTGTCCCTGAGGTCGGGGCTCTTCCTGGTGCTCTACGTCCTGGGCACCCTCGGCTACTCCCTGTGGTGGAAGCGCGTGCTCTTCTTCGACGTGGTGGTGCTCGCGCTGCTCTACGTGGTGCGCATCGGGATGGGCACCACCGAGTCGGTCGCGGCCTCGCCGTGGTTGCTCGCCTTCTCCTTGTTCATCTTCGTGGCCCTTGCCGTGGTCAAGCGGCTGACCGAGTTGGTGGCGAGCGGCGACGCGGACGGGTCGCTGGATAGTCGAAGGCGTTACCTCGGCCGGGACGTCGGGATGATGGCGGCGCTTGGGGCGGCCAGCGCATTCGCCTCGGTGGTGGTTCTGACGCTGTACATCCAGAGCCCGGACGTCGCGACGCTGTACCGGCGGCCGGAGCTGCTCGGCTTCGTGTGTCCGTTGCTCGTCTATTGGCTCGGACGGCTGTTGCTGCTCGCGAACCGGGGACGGGTGGACCATGATCCCATCGTCTTCGCACTACGCGACCGCGCGAGTTGGATCGTTGCGGTGATCGTCGGTGGGGTGGCGGTTGCGGCGCTCTGAGGGCGTTGCACCCGCGATGGGGTACCGTCGATGCCGGGCATGGTGAAGCTCTCGGGTTGGGGCCGCCATCCGGTCGTGGATTGTGCCGTCGAAACCCCACGCGAACGGCTTGACGTCGAAGCACTCGTGCGGGGGCCGAGTCCCCTGATCGCGCGGGGCAACGGGCGTTCCTATGGCGACGCCGCGTTGAATGCCGGCCTCACGGTGTCCATGCTCTCGATGGATCGAATGTGCGGCTTCGATCCCGCCGCCGGGGTGCTCACGTGCGAGTCGGGCGTCCTGCTCCGGGACATCCTCGACTGTTTCGTGCCGAGGGGATGGATGCCGGCCGTCGTTCCGGGCACGGCGTGGGTGACCGTCGGCGGCATGATCGCCGCCGATGTCCACGGCAAGAATCATCACCGGGACGGATCGTTCGGAGCGCATGTCGAGTCCCTGCTCCTGCTCAATGCGCGAGGCGAGACGCTGCATTGCAGCCGCACGGAAAACAGCGAGCTGTTCCGCGCCACGATCGGGGGGATGGGACTGACGGGGATCATCCTCTCGGCGAGCTTTCGCATGCGGCGGATCCCCACAGGCCATCTCCTGGTGGAGACGATTGCCGCTCCGGATCTGGATGGCGCCATGGCGGTGTTCGAGGCGTCCCGAGACTGGAGCTACAGCGTCGCGTGGATCGACTGCCTTGGGCGCGGCGCGGGCTTGGGGAGAGCGTTGGTGTCCCGGGGCCGATTCCCGGACGCCGCCGAGCCCAATCCGCGACCGGGCCGCGAAGTGCCCGGCATGCGGCGCAGGGCGAGGCTTGCCATGCCGGTCGATGCGCCCATGGCGTTGGTGAACGGCGTGTCCGTCAAGGCCTTCAACACGCTTTACTACTACCTGGGCCGCGGTCGTCCGGGACTGCGGCCCGTCCACTACGACCCATACTTCTTTCCGCTCGACCGCGTGGACGGCTGGAATCGAATCTACGGACGGCGCGGCTTCGTGCAGTATCAGTGCGTGCTGCCGAAAGAGGAGAGCCCCGACGGTTTGCGGGCGTTGCTCGAGCGCGTCGGGGCGGCTCGAACGGGCTCTTTCCTGGGGGTGCTGAAGCTCCTGGGGCCTTGCGGCGACGGCCTGATGTCGTTTCCCCTGGAAGGCTACACGCTGGCCCTCGACTTCCCGATGCGCGCCGGCACGGAGGAGTTGTTGGACGCGCTGGATGAGATCACGCACGCGCATGGGGGACGCGTGTATCTGGCCAAGGACGCGTGTTGTAGACCGGAGCGGCTGCGAGCCGGCTATGCGAACTATGATGCCTTCCAGGCGATTCGCCGTGCGTCGGAGGCGGAGGGCAAGTTCACTTCCGCGTTGGCGGCGAGGCTCGGGCTGTGACCGGGCAGAAGGGAAGACTGCAAACCGCGCTGGTGCTCGGGGCCACGTCGGACATCGGCCGGGCCATCGCGCGCAAGCTCGCGCCGAAGGTCCGCCTCCTACAGTTGGCGGGACGTGACCTCGACGCGCTGGAGCGCGAAGCTCGGGACCTGTGCGTACGGGCCGATGTCGCCTTGACGGTCCACCATTGCGACGTGCTGGACGAAGACGGTGGCAGGGGTGTGGTGGAAACCGCCGACCCGCTGCCGGACGTGGTGGTCTGTGCCGTGGGCGCATTGGGCGATCAACGGGAGGCCGAGCGCAACCAGGGGCTGGCCGACGAGGTGATGCGAACGAACTACGTGGGGCCGGCGCTCCTGCTCGGCGCCTTCGCCGAGCAGTTTGCGGCGCGTGGTTCCGGTGTGCTGGTGGGCATCAGTTCGGTGGCGGGGGATCGCGGGCGGCGGTCGAACTACGTCTACGGTTCGGCCAAGGCCAGCTTCACGGCGTTCCTTTCCGGCTTGCGCCACCGGTTGGCGGTTGCGGGCGTACACGTCGTCACCGTCAAGCCGGGTTTCGTGCGGACTCGGATGACGGCCGGCATGGACCTGCCGCCCTTGCTGACCGCGGAACCAACGGAGGTGGCGGACGCCGTCGTGTCCGCCATGCGAAGCCGCCGCAACGTCGTGTACGTGCGGCGACTTTGGCGGGCGATCATGTGGGGGATACGCCTGATGCCGGAGCCCGTGTTCAAACGGCTGTCGATCTAGTGTGGGGTACGGGAGCAAGGAACGCCGAGCGAGCCACGGCGGTCGCGCTCGCGATCCTGACGGCACTGTGCCTGCTCGACATCCTCGTCCCGACGTTCGGCCAGCTCGGGCACTTCGACGACTCGGCCTACATCCGGTCCGGGTATCGGCTGGCCGCGGAGGAGACGCTTACGGAGTTCGCCTGGAGCCCGCTTCTGTCCGCGCTATACGGCGTTCTGTACCTGGCCGTGCAGGACTCGCCGGATTGGTTCGTGCACTTGGCCGCGTTGGGGAGGCTGGCCATTTTCGCCTTGTTCTTTCTCGGCGTGTACTCGTGCGCCCGCGCATGCCGGGCGCCGGGCACCCAGGTGCCGCTCGCCCTCGGGGCAACCTGGCTCATCGCGGCGAACTTCCTGGAGCGTTGGAACTCCAGCGATTTTCTCTTCATGGCGTTGTCGGCGTTGGCGCTATCACAGTGGCTCCGGTGGCGAACCGAAGCGTCGCTCAAGCGTCTCGCGTATGGGTCTGCGTGCATCGGGCTGGCCGCCCTGACACGCACGGATGGCTTGATTCTCCTTGCGTCCTTCGTGGCACTTGCCCTGTGGTTTCGAGTCTGGTCCGAACGGAGCTATCACTGGAGCAGATGGTGGAGACCGGCCGCTGCCGCATCCCTTCCCGCGTTGGCGATCATGGGGGCATATCTGGCCGTGTACGGCGTGGTCACTGGCTCGTGGGAAACGGGAATCCCATCCAGAACATATGAGGCCTTCGAACAGGGGCACGGCGTCACGTTCCGGGAAAGGCACGCGGACGCCGCCTTCATTAGCAGCTACGCGGAGGTGAGGGCGCTCTTCGGCACGTCCGCCGATAACGAAGGTTCGGTGTTGCGCGCGATCGCCGGGAATCCCGGCGCGTTTCTCGAACGCCTGGGACACTCGCTGGCCGGGCTGCCCGCGAAGTTCCTCGAGGCCTATGGAGGCCCGCTTGCGCTGGCGCTATTCTTCCTGGCCGGGAGAGGCGCCCTGCATCTTTGGCGAAGGGGCGGAGGATGGTTGCTGGTGCTCCTCGCCGTCTGGCATCTGCACCTGTTGAGCTACTTCGTCACGTTCTGGAACGTTCGATACACCAAGTTCCCCTTCGTCGCCCTGATCCTCCTGGCCGGGATTGGACTGAGCGTCTTGACGTCCAACATCTCGGACTGGCGGGAGCGGCTCGGCGTGGGTGCGGCGGTGGCCGGAGTGGTCCTCTGGGCCTTGATCGGCACGTCCGCGGGGACGCCGGCGGTGGTGGTCGTCGTCGTGCTGGGTGGCATCGGCCTCTGGAGCTTCGCGTCTCACTTCTGGGACCGGCGCGGGCGGATGGCGACGATGGCGGTCGCGAGCATCGGCGGCGTGTCGCTCGTTCTCGCGGCGGCGGGGGCGTCTGGAAGGCTGCCGGATTGGCCGATCCTTGCCCGTGACGGTACATCCGCCGAGGAGCAGGCGGTTCGCGTCGTCTCCGAGGTGGTGCCGCCGGGTACGCGGGTCGTCGCGTTCGGCCACAAGGTGGTTAGCGCCGCCAAGCGCCGCACGCGCTCGCTCACGGACCTGCTTGCCACGGAGGCGTCCGCGCCCGCGTTGGAGCGATGGCGTGGGCTGGACGGCATCGGCGCGGCGTTCCTCGACGCGCATCTGCGCCGCGAGTCCGCGGCTTGGTTCGAGGTGTTGCGCGAGTACTTCCGTTCGGACCCGCGTTTCTTCACCGCGTTTGCGGATGCGCAGGCCCATACCTACCTGTTCGTGCGGTACGACGCCGCGCGCGTGATGGACGTTCATCGAACAAGCCCGCCGGCCCTGCGGTCGGAGTTCGACGTCTTCGTCCTGGGCGACGTGCTCGTCTACGTCAAGGACCACTGTCGGGATGAGGATCGCCGCCGGCGGTTCTTCATCCACGTTGTCCCAGCCGATCCAACCGACCTCCCGGCGCGAAGCAGGGCGCGTGGCTTCGAGAACCGGGGCTTCGATTTCGCGCAGCAGGGCTTCGTCGAGGAAGACAGGTGCGTTGCCACCAGAATGCTGCCCGCCTACGCCATCGATCATGTTCGGACGGGACAGTTTCTGCCGGAGCAGGGGCGCTTCTGGGAGGGGCGCATCGAGTTCGGCACGGCACCCGACGATGGGACGGCGCGGCCGTGAGCGGGGGCATCCGCGCGGCGTGGCACCGCCATCCGGAGCGGTACACCGCCATCGTCCTCGCCGTGTTGACGGCGTTGTGCGTCCTTGGCGACCTCTTCCCGCGGTTTGGCGATCTGCCGCCCTTCGACGAGTCCGCGTACGTGGGCTCCGGCCAGAAGCTCGTCGAAGAGGGAACGCTAAGGCAGTTCGCCTGGGGGCCGCTGCTCTCCGCCTTGTATGGCGTCTTGTATCTGGGCGTGCAGGGGCAGGAGTCTCCCGATTGGTTCGTGCTCCTCGCCACCGCCGGCCGATGGGTCATCTTCCTCCTCTTCTTCGTGGGCGCCTGCCTGTGCGCGCGAGCTTTCTCGTCGATCATCAAGCCATACGTACCGTTGATGCTGGCATCGGCGTGGCTGGTTGGCGTCTCCTTCCTGCAGCCGTGGAACTCAAGCGACCTGCTCTTCATGGCCCTGTCCGCGATGGGGCTATCGCAACTCGTGGCGTTTCGGGCGGACGGATCGCTCAAGCGTCTTGCGTACGGCTCCGTTTTCGTCGGACTGGCGGGGCTGACCCGGGTCGATGGGTTGGTCCTCCTATTCTCCCTCGTCGTGTTGTCGTGCTGGATTCGGTGGAGGTGGCTCGAGCGGTCCTCGGTTGCATGGTGGAGGCACCTGGGCGCGACGGTCGTCCCGGCGGCCTTCTTGGTCGGCGGCTACCTGGTCCTCTATGGAACGGTCACCGGGTCGTGGGACGCCGGGATCATGGCGAGAACGTATCTGGCGTTCGAACAGGGGCAGGGCGCGGTCTTCGCCGACCGATACTCGGTGCCCACGATCGTGGAGGGCTATCGAGACGTCCGGGCGTTGTATGGCACCTCTGCGGATAACGAGGGGTCCGTGCTGCGGGCGATCCTCGGCAATCCCGGTGCCTTCCTGGAACGACTCGCGCACTCGTTGGCGGGGCTGCCCGAGAAGTTCCTCGCCGCCTACGGGGGTCCCCTCCTGGCTGCGCTCCTCTACTTCGCGGGTAGGGGCGCGTGGCGGCTTGGGCGGCGGGGGATGGGATGGGCAACGGTCGTGTTGCTCGGCTGGCACTTACACCTGTTGAGCTACTTCATCACCTTTTGGAGCCCCCGGTACGCGAAGTTCCTGTTCGTGGCGCTGACCATCCTCGCGGCGGTTGGCATGCAGGCGGCCGCGTCCAACCTTGGCGACTCCAAGGAGAAGGCTGGGTTGGTCCTCGCCCTTGGGGTCGTGTTCGCCTGGACGCTACTCGGGCCGGAGCAAGGGGCGGCCGCCGTCGTCCTGCTTGGCGGAATCGTCCTGTGGATGCTTGCGGGGGCTTGGCGGGGCGGCTCGTGGGCGGGGGTGGCCGGAATCCAGCGCGTCGTCGGCCTTGTGCTCGTCGTCGCGGTTGCGGTCGCGGCCGGCCGACTTCCCCCGCAGGCGGCGCCGACGAGCGCGGGCGACACGCCCCAGGAGCGGGCGGTGGTGGCCGCGTCGGAGATACTCCCCCCGCGTACGGCCATCGCCGCGCTCGGGCTGAGGATACCCGTGGCCGCCAAACGGCGGTCACGTTCGCTGGACGATCTGGTGTTCGGGGCTCCCTCAACCGCCGCGATCGGGGCGTGGCCCGCCTTGCATCAGGTGGGGGCCGTGTATCTCGGCCCGTTCCTGCGGAGCCGGTATCCGGGCTGGTTCGATCCGTTGGCGGACTACTTGCGCGCGGATCCCCGTTTCTTGGCCGCGTTCGCGGACGAGGACTCGGGCACGATCCTCTTCGTGCGCCGAGACGTTGCCCGGGTCATGGACGCCTGGCGATCCGAGACGCCGTCCTTGCGATCCGATTTCGACGTCTTCGTGCTCGACGACCTTCTCGTGTATGCCAAGGAGTCGTGTGGGGAGGAGGACCGGGGGAGACGGTTCTTCGTCCACGTCGTTCCGGTCGATCCCGCCGACCTCCCGGCACCGAGCAGGGAGCGGGGCTTCGAGAACCGGGGCTTCGGGTTCAAGCAGCGGGGTTTCGTCACGGGGGAGGGGAGGTGCATCGCAACGAGGACGCTCCCCACCTATGTCATCGACCATGTGCGGACCGGACAGTTCCTACCGGGGCATGGACGCTTCTGGGAGGGGCGCATCGAGTTCGGCGAGATCGCGGGGAGCGCGAATTAACAAAGTTAACGGCGTTATCGAGAAGTCTGTTAACGGCGATAAAGTAGTTAACTTCGATATGCCGCCCGGTTGCACGGGGCGTCTCGGCCGGCATCCGCGGCCGGCGTCACTTCGACAGATCGACGATCCCGATCCGATCCCCCATGAACGTCCCGAGGTACAACACGCCGTTGCGCTGTAGCGCGACCGTGACGCCGCCCATGGGCGCGCCCTCATGCGCGATCAGCACTTGTTGCGAGAGGTTGTTCGGGTCGAGGGCAACGACTTCGAAGGGCATGCCGCAACTGCCCTCCTCGATGCCCTGGCAGGCCATCATCTCGCCCAACGCCCCGGTGTGGGCGGCGACGAGCAGGCGTCCGTCCTCGCCCCAGGTGCTGTTGTCGACCGGGTCGAGATCCGCCGTCGCCACGGTCTCGCCGGTCGTCACGTCGATCTTGCGCACGCCACCAGAGCCGTAGACGTTCAGGTAGGCATGGCGTTCGTCGTCCGACTTCTCGACGCCGTTCGGCATCGGTGCGTCCGTGCCCGGGATCTTCTGGAACCCGTTGGCGGAGGACCAGGCGTAGAGCCAGCCCGTGTCGAAGCCGAGCAGGGACTTGATCAAGGACCACGGCATGCCGTCCGCCGGGAACATCTGTGTCGCCCAGAACCCACCGTCCCGAAGCAGGACCACGTCGTTGAAGAAGCCTTCCTCCGGCGCGACCACGCATCCGCGCCACGCGATGGCACCGTCCTCGAACAACTCGAACAGTTCCACGGACTCCCGTCCACCATGGTTGACGACGGCGAGTGCGTGGCGACCGTCCACCCGCGTCTCGACATCTATGCCGTGGGGCGAGAACGAGGCCGCGTCCGGTGGCGTGCAGGCGGGATCGCCCCACTTCCGCGCGGCCCGGTCGGCCGCGTTTCCGGTGGTCGGAAAAAGCGGCGTCAGGGTGCGGGTTGCCGGGTCGTAGGCGGCGAGACTGCCGGGCCTGGCCCCCTCCATGTCGCCGAACTGGCTGACGAGGATGCGGCCGTCGGGCGCCAGGGCCAGATCCTCCGGGTTCTGGAACTGGCAGTCGACGTCGATGCCGAAGCCGGGTTCGCAGCCGACGACGGGGGAAAGGTCGGACGAACACGCGGCCCCCAACGTCAGGGCGGCGGCGAGGGCAAGCGGTTTGGCGGCGTTAGGGGCGGGCATATTCATCGTTGTCTCCGAGCTGAAAGCGCAGCGTGCTGACACGGTTCGGTGCGGCTACCGCCTCTCCGCGTTCGATGCGGGGCCGGAAGCGCCACTGGGTCAGCGCGGCCAGGGCCGAGGCATCGAACGTCCCGGCCGGCACCGATTCCACGATCCGTGCGTTGGCGACCGTCCCTGCGGGCGTCACGTCGTACTGAATGACCACATGTCCTTCGGTGCCCGCGGCCTTGGCGGCGGCGGGGTAGACGAGATCGGGGCCGGATAGGAACTGCGGGGGCCGCGAGGGGGAGGCGCACCCACCGAGCAGTCCCAGGGCGAGCGCTGCGAGCACTACCCGCGTGGCCACCTGTCGACGCATGCGGTCGAACCGTTCCATGGCCAAGAGCCTACACGACGATCATGGCCCGTAGGACGTCCTCGAATGCCGGCTCGAGCGCGTCGAAACGGCGGGCTGCGGCGAGTTGGGAGCGGGCGCGCGCTAGGTTCTGGCCCCGATGCGCGACGCGAAAGTACCGGTCGCCGTGGAAATGATCGGCCAGAAAGCGGACCCCCAGCATGAAGCTCATGTGCCCGGGGGCCGCGGCGAACGCGGCGGCGTCGAAGATGCCGCCAGCGCCTTCGGCGAAGCCCCTCGCGACGCGGGCGAACGCCTCGACGGAGACGTTCGGTTCGGCCCCCGCCTCTTCGGACCCGCTCGCCACCGAGCGCACGAGGTCGCCGAAGTCCCACGCAGGATGCCCCTGCATCGCCGTGTCGAGATCGATCAGATGAGTGACGCGCGGCTCGGTGGGGTGGAACATCAGGTTGTTCACCTTGCAGTCGCCATGGATGACCGAGCGCACCGAGGGGAAGCGGAACACGGGGCGTTCGCGCACGTAGTCGAGTTCGGGCGAGGTACCCGTGGCGGCTTGCCAGAGTGCTTCGCGGTAGCCGGGAAGGTGGTGGAAACCATCGATGACCGGCTCAAGCTCCTCGGCGAAGTCCGCGACGGCAGCGTGGAAGCCGCCGAAGGCCGCGCCGGCGGCTTCGAATAGCGCCTCGGGAAGCTCCTCGAAGTTGCGTGCGTCCACGAAGGGAAAGAGCCGCCAGAGCTCCCCGGCGTCGTCCGTGGCCCAGAGTGCCCCGGAGCGCGTGGGTATGGGCGCGACGATGCCGGGGTGACGCCCGGTCAGCTTGGCGAGATTGCGCATGACGCCCTCGGGATTGGTGAACACCCGGCCGTTGATGCACTGCAGGACGAAGCGGTCGCCCAGGGCGAACGTCCGGTTGACGTGGCCCCCCGGCAAGGGTCGTGCGGGAAGTGCTCGTGTCTCGGGCCAGTGGCGGCGCACCGCGTCCGGGTTCATTCCGCGAACCGGTCCGCGAGCACGGGTGCGACCGCGAGCACGTACTCGCCGTGGGGCGCAAGCGCGGCCTCGGGGACCGTCGCCGGCGCGCCGTCCAGATGCCGATCCAACTGGTCGGCGAGTTCCTTGAGGGCGGCGGACACCGTCGCGAGTTCCGCGATGGCGGGATGGCTTGGGCCGAGCCGCCGCACACACGCATGTTGGCGTCGCCAATCGGCGGTCGCCTCGCGCAGCATGGGGACATCTCGCTCGTTCGCTAGATCGCGGGCGGCGAGGCTCTCGGGGGGAAGCAGATCGACCACGCGATTCAGGTCCGTCGCGGTGTCGTAGGGCCGCGACGCAACGTCCTCCTCCGTCCCGGCCGCACGTTGCGCCAGGGCGGTCGGGCCGAGGAGCCGGGCATACCACTTGACGGGCTCCAGCATGGCGAGGAGCGGCGCGAGGTCGGCGCGGTCGGCCAACGAGAGTCCCAGGCGCTCCAGGCCTTGGTCCGTCACGGCGTCGAGGTCCGTGGTTCCCGTGCGTTCGAGGACGACATGGCTCGCCGCGAGGCGCCGGTACATGTCGTCGACGTCGCGCACGGTGGCCTCCGACCAGAGGCGCTCCGCGATGGCGGGCAGGCGGCTCCACACCTTGAGCGGCAGTAGTGCGTCGGTGACGAGTTCCGTCCACATGCACGCCTCGCCGCCGAGCACGCGGCCGGGGCCGGCTGCGTCATTGGCCGTCGGGGGTTGCGATCCCCAAAAGCGATGTAGGGATTCGATGCCGGGGCGCACGTGGGCCAAGCGAGGGTCGGATGCGAGGTCCGGACCGGAACCCTGTTCGGGATCGGCCAGGTAGTGGAGGTCCGCCGGATACGCCAGATCTAGGTAGTAGGGGGCGGAGTGCACGGTGTCGAAGCCCGCCGCGATGGCGCGGTCTCGGGCGGCCGCGCCGCGCCACGACTGGATCGCCACGTCCCGGGAAAGCTCTGGATGCATGGCCTCGTCCCAAGCGATCGGCGCCTTGTTCAGATTCCGCAGCGCCGGCAGGAGTTGCGCGTTGAAGGGTGCCTGCACGGTCGCGGGGTCGGCGTCTGGGAGTTGCACCTCGTCCCCCCCGAAGTGCACGAAGCGGTCAGGGAACACTTCGGCGAGTTCGCCGAAGAGTGTCCGCACGGCACGCATCGCGGCCGGATCGTCCGGGTTTAGGGAGCACGCGTGGACGCCGAAGCGCGTGGCCGGGGCGGCGACGGGGGCGCCGAGCCCCCACTCGGGATGCGCCGCGAGCCAGCTCGCGACGTGGCCGGGCACGTCGAGTTCGGGCACGACGCGGATGCCCCGGTCCGCCGCCGCTCGCACCAACGCATCGAGTTCGTCTACGCCGTACGCCGCCCGAGCGTCGGCGAGTTCGGGATGGGCGCGGGACCGAAAGCGGAAGGCCTGATCGTCCGAAAGGTGCAGGTGCAGCACGTTGAGCTTGAAGAGCGCCATGGCGTCCAGGGTGTCCATCAGCGTCTCGGTGCGGATGAAGTGCCGGGCGGTGTCGATCATGAGCCCCCGCCAGGGGAACCGGGGTACGTCGTCGATGGCGAGGCACGGGAGATGCGGGCCATCCGGGCCGCGTTGCGCGAGTTGGACGAGGGTGGTGAAGGCGCGCAACACGCCCCACTCGGCCGCCGCTTCGACCTCCACTCCGTGCGGTGCGATGGTCAGCCGGTAGCCTTCGTCGTCGTCGAGCGCCGGGAACTCGGCGGCCGGCGTGCAGGAAACCGCGACGGGGCAACCGCGGTCCGGAGTGCCGGTGATTCCCGCGGCTTGGGCCCGGAGCCGCCCGGCCGCGCGACGGAGCCGGGGCGTTGTCGTGCCGCCGAACCGCCAGCCGTCGCTAGCTAATGGCAGCCGGCCGTTTCCGGCCTCGATGCGCCTTGGCCACGGCATCGTCTCCATGGGGATTGGGACTCTGTAGAAGCCCACAAGCCTTGTCAAACGGCCTCCCTACCGGCCACTATCGTGGACCTTCATAACGAGGACGTGCGTTGGAGATCAAGGAACGAATGCAGGCGGTGATCGCGGCCGAGGCGCTGGCGATCTCCCGCATCGAGGTGACCGACGACTACGTGGCGGCGGTGGACATGCTGGAGGGATGCCGGGGCAAGGTGATCGCCACGGGCATCGGCAAGGCGGGGCACATCGCCCGGAAGTTCGCGGCGACGCTCTGCTCGACGGCGACGCCGGCGGTGTTCGTGCATCCCGCGGAGGCGGCGCACGGCGACCTCGGCCTGGTCGGGCGCAACGACGTCATGATCGCGTTCTCGACGAGCGGCAAGTCCAAGGAGGTGTTGGAGATTCTCGAGTTATCGCGCCATCTGGGCGTGACGGGGATCATCGGGGTGACGTCGCACCCGGACTCGGATCTCAGGAGCCTGTCCGATCTGGTGCTCGACATGGGGCTGATCGACGAAGCCTGCCCCCTCGACCTCACGCCGAGTTCGTCGATCGCGGTGATGCTGGCGATCAGCGACGCCGTGGCGCTAGCATTGATGGAGAAGAAGGGCGTCACCCGCCGCGACTGGGGCATGCGGCACCACGGTGGCTATCTGGGACGCGCCGCACGGACGGACAACATGTGACGGGTTCCGCCCCAACGGCGCGGATCTTATGGCTCCGACTCCCGGAGCACCACGTCCAGGATGCGCTCGGCGTCCCGCCAGCCCCGTTCGTCCTGGAGCTCCCGGCACCGTGCGAGCAGTGGGCCGAAACTCGGTCCGGGCGTGAGCCCCCGGGCGATGAGGTGCCGTCCCTGCACCGCGTCCCGAGGCGCCTCCTCGACCACTTCGAGTTCGCCCGCCCGGGCGAGGAACCGGTCGCCCGCGGCGAAGTTTCGTGCCAGCGCGTCGGCGGTGGTGCGCCCGAAGTGATCCGCCCGGGCCACCCGGGCGAGGAGTTCCATCGTGACCCCGGACGCCGCGAGTTGGCGGGCTAGGCGGCGATAGGCCCGGGCCTTGGCGCCGTCCTTGTCGAAGAGTGCGGGGGCGAGGTGGTGCTCCACGAGGGCGCACGTGCGCTCGACGAGTTCGTGGGGGGCGCGCATGCGTTCGAGCAGGGCGCGGGTCGGCGCGATGCCAGCCTTGGAGTGCGAGGGGGAGCGGACACGTCCTCCGCGCATGACGGTCGTGCCCGGCTTGCCAAGGTCGTGACACAGCGCGCCGAACATCAGGGCCGCGTCGTCACCATCTCCCCGGCGAAGCTTGGCGGCCTCGTCGATCACCATCAGGTTGTGGGTCCACACGTCGCCCTCGGGATGCCAGGTAGGATCCTGGGGCACGCCGATGAGCGCTTCGAGTTCCGGGAAGTGCCGCAGCAGGCCGGATTCGCGCAGGAAGGCGAAGCCGAGCGAGGGCCGCACGCCCTTCAGCAACAGCTTGCGGAACTCTTCCAGGATGCGTTCGGGGGAGATCTCCGCCAAGTCCAGTTCGCGGCAGAGCCCGAGCAGCTCGTCGTCCGCCCGCATCAGGAGGCGCGCGCTGAACTGGGCGACGCGCAGGCCGCGCAACGGGTCCTCGGGGAACGTCGCCGCGTCGACGGCGCGTAGTGTCTTGCGTTCCAGATCGGCGCGCCCGCCGTGGGGGTCCAGAATCTCTTGGGTGCGTAGATCGAGACCCATGCTGTTGATAGTCAGGTCGCGCCGCCGCGCTGCGGTCGCGAAGTCGAGGGTCGGATCGACGTCGACGTCGAAGCCCCGGTGTCCGGGGCCGACCTTGCTGTCCCGGCGGGGTAGCGAGAAATCGACATCGAGTTCGGCCAGCCGTAGCACGCCGAACGCCCGGCCGACGGCGATGACTCGTCCGAACCGCGCGAGCACCGCCTGCAGCGCGTCGAGGTCGAGCCCGAACACCTCGACGTCGCAGTCCTTCGATTCGTGCCCGAGGAGGCGGTCGCGCACGTAACCGCCAACGGCGACGCTACGGCCACCGCACGCGTCGATGGCACATGCGATATCGAGAATGGGGCGCTGAAGCGCGTCCGTGTCCAATCTACTACGGCGGCTCCGGTGCGAAGTGCCGGCGCGTCAGGTCGAGTGCCTCCGCGTCCCGCGCTTGCGCCAGTTCGAAGCCGGGGCGTGATGGTTCCATGAACGTGATCGACTGATAGAAGTCGTCCAGGGCCACGAAACGACCGTTCGCTTCGGCCCAGCGTCGCATGCGCTGGTTCGTGGTGTCGGCCCAAGAGAGAATCTCCACGCGCCAACCCCGGTTGTGCATGCGCTCCAGGGTTCTGTGGAAACCGGCCCCCTCCACGTACCCCGCACCATCTCCGGTTAGCAGCACGACGACGCCCGGATCGCCGTTGTAGTCGAGGGCGTCCTCCAACATGCGCAGTTGGAGGATCTTGTCCGGCATTTCCTGCTCGCCGCGCTCCGGGCTACCCCGGTCGAACAACTGCACTTCGACGCCGCGATTCTCCATGCGGTTCCACAATTGCCGCATTTCTGGCGGAACGGATCCGGCGGCCAGGGCTTTTTCCACGGGGCGGTCGGCGTGGGCGAGCCGCAGCAGGTTCTCGAAGTGTATGCGCACCCGGTAGCGGGCTCCGGGCCCCTCGGCACGTTCCTCGGCTTGGCGCTGGGCCTCGTGGAAGATGTTCGAGTTGTCCCAGTAGATGAACACGTTGTCCATGGGCGGGCTCCGATCTGCGCCTACGCCGGCGTCAACAACCCCGGATATGTCGAGAACCGCGTCTCCTGCCGAGTCGCGATCTCGATCATGGCGACCTTGCCCTCGGCGTTGGCGCGCATCGCGGACTTCAGCGCGGGGCCGATGCGCTGCGGATCGTTGATGCGGATGGAGCGGGCGCCGAGGGCCTTGGCGACCCCGGCGTAGTCCCCGGACTGGTTGCCGACGCCGTAGCGCTCCATGGCCACCGGCATCTTCTCGTCGTAGCCGCCCATGGTGCGGTTGTTGATCACGACGGTGGTGATCGGGATGTCGGCGCGGACCGCGGTTTCGAGTTCCATGCCCGTGTGCCCGAAGGCTAGGTCGCCCATGAAGTTCAGGCAGAAGCGGTCCGGGTGGGCCATCTTGGCACCAATGGCCAGCGGAATGCCGTAGCCGAGGTGGGTCGTCTTGCCCCACCCGATGTAGCCGCCGGGCGCGCTGGCGCGGTAGAAGGGCATGATCTGGTCGCGCGGGTTGCCGGCGTCGTGGGTGAGGACGCTCTTCGCGTGGTCGACGTGCCCGTTGATCTCCCGGATGACGCGGTAGGGATTGATCGGCGTCTCGTCGGAATCGAGCAGGGGCGCCCACTCCGCCAGCCACTCGCGGTGGGTGTCGGCGATTTGCTCGACCGTCCGGTTGTCCTCCGGGCAGCCGTGCTCGCCGACCCGGGCCTTGAGCTCGTCGATCATGGCCTCGAGGGTGAGCTTGGCGTCGCCGACGAGTCCGAGGTCCGCGGCGTAGTCCTTGTTGATGTCCTCCGCGGACGCGTTGGAGTGGATCAGGAACTTGCCGTCGGGGATCGGTAGGCCGAACACGGTGCGGGTCAGCCCGGAACCGATCGCGAACACCGTGTCCGCGGCCCCGAGCCACTTGAACACCGCCTTCGGCGCCGTGCGGTTGGCGGAGCCGAGGGCGAGGGGATGGTCGTCGGGGAAGGCGCTCTTGCCCTGCATGGTGGTGATGACCGGAATCCGCGCCAACTCGGCGAACATCCTGAGTTCGGCGCAGGCGTCGGCGTACAACACGCCCTGTCCGGCCCAGATGACGGGCCGGCGGGCCGCGAGCAACGCGCCCACGGCGTCCTTGATGTCGCCGCGTCCGGGCACGGAGCGCATCGTGGTCGATGGCCGGTAGCGTTCGGCGGTGCCGGCCGGCACGTCCTTGCCGAGGACGTCGCCGTGCATTTCCACCACGACCGGTCCGGGGCGACCCTGCCGCGCGGTGTGGAAGGCGCGCCGAATCTGCGTGCCGACCCGGTCGATGCGGTCGATGGAGAGCGCGAGCTTCGTGATGGACGCGTAGCTCTTCGTGGCGGAGAAGTTCGGCTGCACGTCGTAGCTGCCGACGCCGCTGCCCCCCGGCAGGAAGACCAGGGGCACCGCTTCGCCCCAGGCCTGCGCGATGCCGCCGAAGGAATTCTCCACGCCGGGCCCGGACTGGGAGGCGAACACGCCGACGGGCTGCCCGCGCGTCTGGCGGCTATAGCCGTCCGCCGCGTTGATGGCGCCGCGCTCCTGCCGGAACACGAGGGGCCGTATCCCGACGCGGGCGACGGCCTCGATCAGGGGATTTGCGGGAAAGCACGGCATCCAGGTGACGCCTTCGGCCTTCATGCAGTGCGCGATCAGTTCGTAACCATTCATGGGGTTCCCTCCGGGGCTGGCTCGAACGGGAGAGTGTATAGGATGCGGCGCGCTCGCACGGGTGGTGCGAGCAGTACGTGGTGCTATTCCGGTGTCAGGATCAGAACGGACACGTTTCCCCCCTTCTCGGCGGGTGCGGAGAACCCGTACCGCGCATAGAAGGGCACGTCCGCGGGCGCCTCGATCTCGCGCGCGCCCTGGCTTTCGGCGGTGCCGATGGCGTGCCCGAGAAGCCAGCGCCCCAGGCCGTTGCCCCGGTGGGCGGCGTCCACCCACAGGGCCTTGACGCGGAAGCGGAGCGCCGAGGTCCGTTCGATCTCGTAGGCGCCGATGACGACATCGTCGAGCTTCGCGACCCGCGTCCAGGCAGGATCCGGGTCCGGCCAGGGCGTCTCGCCGGGGTACGGCCGGAAGATGCGGGCGTCTCGAGGCGTGAAGCTCACCATGCCGCCGAGCCCGCCTCGCCCTTGACCGGCCCCACGATCTCGTCGGTGAGCCAGCCGCCGTAGTAGCCGCCGGGTTGCGGACGCACGGCCTCGCCGTCCACGGTGCAGCGCACCCGCCCCGGGTAGAAGGAGAAGTACCCCGCGATCGCGTCGAACTCCGGGAAGGTGTCGAAGTAGGCCCAAGCGACGCCGCCGTGGTCCGCGAGGTCGAATTCCCGGGCAACGCCCTTCCACTCGCAAAGGGTCGTGCGCGTGGCCGCCTGCAATAGCGTGGCGTCCACGTCCCGCGGGGGAACATAGAACGTCGGTGGCGAGGCCGTCTCGAGGATCCGCACCGTCTCGGTGGAGTCGGCGAGAACATGTTGCCCGTGCGTCACGCGGACCCGGCGCGCATCCGCCGCGAGCTGCGGTGGGCGCGGATAGTCCCAGACGGATTCCTGCCCCGGCCTTGGCGCATCGGCGAAGGAGGGACGCCCGAGCCCACGGAACCGCCACTTCGCGCGGGCGGCGAGGACGGCGCCGGTTACCTGCGCCATTTCCACGGCCTCCACTCGAACTTCTGTTTCGGGCGCGGGCGCCGGAACCGACCCACGGGGCCCCGCCGTCCGGCGGCGGGACCCAGGTAGCGCGCCGTGAGCCAGGGTGCCACTTGGTCATAATGGCTCCACTTGTCCTCCACCGGATGCGGCAGTTCGGTGCGGGCGAACGCCTCGAACGCCGCGTAGTGGCTCCGTGCGAACTCGATGCCGGCGGGGGAGAGGACGCGGTCGTCGAGCACGCCGCCGCAGGCGGCAACGAGGAACTCGCCGCCGCCGATCTCGCGCACCTTGAGGCGGACCACGGCCCGGGCCTCGTCGCGGGACACCGCTTCGCTGATGAGCCCTAGATTGACGCACCAAGCGAGGAAGAGCCCCGGAACCGCGGCCGCGCGCTCGATGGAACCGGCCTCGGCGACCCGGCGGCCGATGTCGTCGATGATCGGATTGGATCCTGCGGGCGCGACCACGGTTAGGCGGCGGCCAGGGCGGTGTCGAGGTCTCGCAGAAGGTCGGCTTCCGTCTCGATGCCCACCGACAGCCGGATCAGGTTGTCCCCGATGCCGAGCGCGGCGCGCTGTTCCGCCGGAACGCTGGCATGGGTCATGATGGCCGGGTGCTCCACGAGGGACTCGACGCCCCCGAGGCTCTCCGCGAGGGTGAATATCTCAAGCCCCGTCAGGAACCGCTCGGCGGCGGCCAGGTCTCCCGCGAGGCGGAACGACACCATGCCGCCGAAGCCGTCCATCTGACGCGCCGCCAGGGCGTGCTGGGGATGCGAGGACAGGCCGGGGTAGATGGTTTCCTCGACCCGTGGGTGCCCCTCCAGGAAGTGTGCGACGGCAAGGGCGTTGCGCTCGTGGGCCTGCATGCGCACGGCGAGCGTCTTCAGGCTCCGCATGCACAACCACGCGTCGAAGGTGCTCTGGATGCCGCCGACGGCGTTCGACAGGAAGGCGAGGGATGCCGCCAACGCGTCATCGTCGGTCACCACCGCGCCGCCGACGAGATCGCTGTGGCCGCCGACGTACTTGGTCGTCGAGTGGGCGACCAAGTCCGCGCCGAGGGCCAGGGGACGCTGGAAGTAGGGACTCATGAAGGTGTTGTCCACCGCCAGCAGGGCACCGTGTTCGTGGGCGATGCGCGCCACCGCCGCAATGTCGATGAGCCGCAGGAGGGGATTGGTCGGCGTCTCGATCCACACCATTCGGGTCTCGGGGCGCATGGCGGCCTCGAGGGCGGTGGGGTCGGACAAGTCGGCGTAGTCGAAGCGCAGCCCGTGCTGGGCGAGCACTTGGTCGAAGAGCCGGAAGCTGCCCCCGTACAAGTCGTCCCCGGCGACGACGTGCTCGCCCGCCTTGACGAGATGCATTACCGTCGCCATCGCCACGCATCCCGATGCCAGGGCGAAGCCGTGGCGTCCGCCTTCGAGGTCCGCGAGACACCGTTCGAAGGCGCCCCGGGTGGGGTTGGCCGTGCGCGAATAGTCATAGCCCTGGTGCACGCCCGGGGCGGATTGGGCATACGTGGACGTCAGGTAGACCGGGACGTTGAGGGCCCCCGTGGTGGGGTCGGGGGGCTGGCCGCTGTGGATGGCCCGGGTCTCGAAGCCGAGCGCGGGCCGTGTGGCTGCGTCGTCTTGGGTTTCCCGCATGGTCGGTGCGTCAGCCGAAGTACATCCCGCCGTCGGTGTTGCGGAGCTTGTCCCGCGCGATCACCATGCGATGTACCTCGGACGGCCCCTCGCCGATCCGCTTGACGCGCATTTCCCGGTACCACCGTTCGAGGGGCATCTCCTTGGCGACGCCCATGCCGCCGAACATCTGGATGGCGCGGTCCACCACGCGGCCGGCGGTCTCCGTGCCGTAGAGCTTGCAGATGGAGGCGTCCACCTTGCCCGGCAGTCCCGCGTCCACCTTGGAGGCGGCGTCGTAGACCAGCATGCGGGCGGCGCGCAACTCGACCTCGGAATCCGCGATCATCCACTGGATCGCTTGGCGGTCCGCCAGCATGCCGCCCCGGGTCGGCCGTTGCCGCACCCAGCCGCAGGCCATGTCGAGCGCCTCCTGCGCGATGCCGATGCAGCCGGCGGCGTAGGGGATGCGGCCGTCCACCAGCCACCGCTGGGCGACGCCGAAGCCGCGTCCCACCTCGCCGAGCACGTTCTCCGCTGGAACTTCGCAGTTCTCCAGCACGATCTCGTACGGGGAGAGCGCCCGGATCACCCCGATCTCGTGGAACTCGATGCCGGGGAAGTCCGGCTCCACGATGAAGGCCGTGTGCTGCGGGGGCACGCCGTCGCCGCCATCGCTGGTGCGGGCGAAGACGATGCCGAAGTCCGCCCCCTTGGCGGCGGTGATCCACATCTTGCGGCCGTTGAGCACCCACACGTCGCCGCGTTTCTCGGCGCGGGTGGTGATGTTGTTGCGGGGGTCCGAACCTCCGGTTGGCTCGGTGATGGCCACGAAGGCGCGCTTCCTGCCCTCCACGCACGGAATGCCGTACTTCTCGATCTGTTCCGGCGTGCCGCCCCAGACGATGTTCGGCGGCCCGCCGCCGAAGGCGCCGAGGGCGGGGTTGTAGGCCCCGAGGCGGCACTTGGCGGATTCTTCCGCGATGATCACCCGGGCGAGGGCGCTGACCGGGTTGCCGCCGTACTCCTCCGGCACGGTGAGCCGGGTCAGTCCCATCCCCTCGGCGATCTTCCGTAGCCGGGCGCGGTCCTCCCGTGCGCAGACCGTGGCGTCGTGGGGAAGCTTGTCCTCGATGGGCTTGACTTCCTCACGCATGAAGCGCCGGACCTGGTCGCGCAACAGGATCAATTCGTCCGGCAACTGGAAGCCGTAGTGGTTGTCTCCCTCGGTCATCGATCCTCCCTCGTTCGGAGCGCCCCTAGTTTTCCGTCTCGTTCGCCATGGTCTCGTGCCGCCGCAGGGCCTCGCGGTACAGCGCCGCGAAATCCACCGGCGCGAGCATGAACGGCGGGAAGGTGCCCTTCACCACGACGTTGTCCACCGTCTCGCGGACGTACGGGAACAGGATGTCCGGGCAGGCCATGGCCAGGAGCTGTTGGAGCGGCGGGCCCTCGGCCCCTTCGATCAGGAAGACGCCGGCTTGCTGGACCTCCACGATGAGCCCGGTGCGCGGTTCGCCCCCATCGTCCCCGGGCAGTTTGGCCGACAGGGTGGCGGTGAGCACTATCTCGAAACGGTTGCCGTCCAGGCGTTGCGCGCGGGTGTTGATGTCCAGTTGTACGTCGGGCTTCCACTCGCCGCGGAAGATGTCCGGCGCGAGGGGGGATTCGAAGGACAGGTCCTTCAGGTAGACGCGCTCGACCTGGATGCGAGCCGCGGGCGGCGCGCCACCGGGGCCAAGGGCTGGATCGCCGGCGGCCATTCAGGGTGTCCGCGAGGGGTGTGGCGTGTGCGGCCGCGGGGGGAGGTTGCGGCTCATCCCTTCACCACCGGCAGGTTCTGGCCGCGCCATTCCGTGAGCCCGCCGCGCAAGCGGGTGACGTGCTCGAAGCCCGCCTTGCGCAGGATGGTGCCGGCGGCCCCGGAGTGCTGGCCCATCTTGCAGGCGATCACGAGGGGCTTTTGGCGGTACTTCTCAAGTTCGCGGAGCCGGTCCCCGAGCGTTGCGTGGGGAATGTTCAGCGAGTCGACGATGTGTCCCTCCCGGTATTCCTTCTTGTCGCGCACGTCGACCACCACCGCGCCCTCCTTGTTGATCAGCTCGACGAGCTGCTGGGCGGTCACGGTCTGCCCGCCGCGCCGCATCTCGTTGCGGACGAACAGGGCGAGGAGCAGGACGAAGGCGCCCGCCAGAAAGGGGTGGTTGCCGATGAACTCGAAGAACTGTTCCATCTTGAGCGGGTCCGCGGGTCTGCCCGGTGATGGGCGCTTGGCGAAAACGCGCATTATAGCGGCCGGCCGGCGCGGCGAGGGTGGCCGGAGTGCCGGCGAAGTGCGCCGTTGGGAACCGTTCAGCCTGTGAAGCGCCGCACGTTAGCAGGATAATGCGCGGCGTTCGTGGCGTTCACCGGGGCTCCCACATGACGGCGTTGCTCGTTGTCCTCGACGGCTGGGGCCATGCGCCGCCCGCCGCCGACAACGCGATCCATGTGGCCCGCACCCCGCATTGGGACCGCCTCTGGCGGACCGCCCCCAACACCTTGATCTCGGGGTCCGGGCGGGACGTGGGCTTGCCCCGTGGACAGATGGGCAACTCGGAAGTCGGCCACATGACCCTCGGGGCCGGGCGGGTGGTCCATCAGGATCTCACGCGCATCGACCTCGCCATTGAGGACGGCACGTTCGCGGCCAACCCGGTGCTGACCACGGCCATCGAGAAGGCGAGGGCGGGACGGCTTCACGTTTTGGGCTTGGTGTCGCCGGGGGGCGTGCACAGCCACGAGAACCAGATTGCGGCGCTGATCGAGATGGCCGAAAGTGCCGGCGTGGACGTGCTCCTGCACGCATTTCTCGACGGCCGGGACACGCCGCCGCGCAGCGCGGGGCCGAGCCTCGAACGCTTCGGGGACCGCGTCGCCTCGATCTGCGGGCGGTACTACGCCATGGACCGCGACGGGCGTTGGGAGCGGGTGCGTGCGGCGTTCGACCTCTTGACCCAGGGCGTGGCCGCGCACCGTTACCGTGACGCGGCTACCGGATTGCAGGCGGCCTATCGCCGCGGCGAAGGCGACGAGTTCGTGGCACCCACCGTCGTGGCCGACGACGCGGCCATGCGCGACGGCGACGTGGCCGTCTTCATGAACTTTCGGGCGGACCGGGCGCGCCAGCTCACCCGCGCCTTCGTGGTGGACGACTTCGACGCGTTCCCCCGGGCGCGGCGTCCCCGGCTCGCCGACTTCGTCACGCTCACCCGCTACACCGAGGATCTCCCGGTGGCGTGCGCCTTCGAACCCCAGACCGTGCACGACTCCTTCGGCGAACACGTGGCGGGCCTCGGCCTGCGGCAGTTGCGGATCGCGGAGACGGAGAAGTACGCCCACGTGACGTTCTTCTTCTCCGGTGGCCGGGAGCAGCCCTTCCCGCACGAGGATCGGATCCTCGTCCCGTCGCCACGGGTCGCGACCTACGACCGTCGACCCCAGATGAGTGCGGCCGAGGTGACGGACCGGCTGGTGGACGCCATCGAATCGCGTGCCTACGACGCCATCGTCTGCAACTACGCGAACGCCGACATGGTGGGTCACACGGGAGACTTCGATGCCGCGGTCCGGGCCGTGGAGGCGGTGGACGGGTGTCTCGGCCGCGTCGTCGGGGCCATCGAAGCCACGGGCGGCCACTGCCTGATCACCGCGGACCACGGCAACGTGGAACGGATGCGGGACGCCGCCACCGGCCAGCCCCATACGGCGCACACCTCCGAACACGTACCCCTCGTCTACGTGGGGCCCACCGCGCTGCGGCTCAACGACGGCGGCACGCTTTCGGACGTCGCGCCGACGCTGCTCGAGATCATGGGCCTCGCCGCCCCGGCCGCCATGCGGGGGCGCTCGCTCGTGATGCAACCGCTTCGGCGCGAGGCTTGACCCAGCCGCGCTCACTCGTCGCGGCGACGTTGGCGTGCGCGCTGCTGGCCGGTGCCGCCCCGGCCTCGGGAGCGGAGGACGAGGCCGGCACCGAGCGGCAACTCGGCGCGGTGGTCGAGGAACTGAATGCTCTCGATGTCTGGCTGGACGATGCGGGCAAGCGCATGTCCGGACTCCAGAGCGACCTAGCCCGCGCCGACCGGGACGTGGCCGACACGGGCCGTCGCATCCACCACCTGGAAGCCGAACTCTCGACGACGCGCGCGACCCTCGTGGCCCTCGCTCGGGACCGGGCAGCCCTGGAGGAGCGGCGGCTCGAACAGGCACGCCGCGTCGCCCAGCATCTCAGGGCGGCACAACGCTACTCGGGCCAATCGGGAGACGACTTCTTCAAGGTGCTGCTCAACGAGACCGACCCGACCGAGTTCGGGCGCATGCTCCGCTATCACGGCTACTTCAGCCGCGCGCGGCTCGACGCCGTGGAGGAATACCGGCGGATGCTCGCCACCCTTGCGGAGAACGAACGCGCCGCGCACGAGCGCCGCGCCGCACTCGCGGAACGGCAGGACGAACTCGCGCAGCGCCGAAAGACGTTGGTGGCGCGCCGCGAGGATCGCGAGACCGTGATTGCCGCGTTGTCGACGCGGGTGTCGGACCGCGAGGCGCGGCGGCGTGGCCTCGCGGAGGACCGCAAGCGCCTGCAGACGCTTCTCGCCGAGCTGCGCCGGCGGGCGCGGGAGGCGGCGGCGACGCGATTCGCCGAGAGCAAGGGCGAGCTGAACTGGCCGGTGGCGGGCCGGATCGTGCGGCACTTCGGACAGCCCCGGGCCGGTGGGCGGCTCCAGTGGGAGGGCGTCTATTTCGAGGCGCGTCCGGGGGCCGAGGTGACCGCCATCCACGGTGGCCGGGTGGTCTTCGCGGATTGGCTGCGCGGCTTCGGGCTGCTCGCGATCATCGACCACGGCGACGGCCACATGTCGCTCTACGGCAACGCGGACGTGTTGTTGAAGGAGGTCGGCGACTGGGTGGAGGGGGGCGAGCCCATCGCGGCGGCGGGCCGCAGCGGCGGTCAGCCGGAGAGCGGCCTCTATCTGGAGGTGCGCGCGAACGGCGAGCCGACGAATCCCATCACCTGGCTCGAACGCCACCAAGGGACGCCGTGACCCGCCCGTGCTTTCCTTCGGCGGAGGTTACATGCGAAGCTCGCGGGATGGCGGCATGGCAGGACAAGCTTGATCGGGGCGAAGTCGTCGTGATCGACGGCGGCACGGGCACCGAGTTGGAGCGGCGCGGCGTGCCGATGACGGTGGCGGCGTGGTCCGGGCTCGCGGTGCACACGCATCCGGAAGTGGTGCGGGAGGTCCACGAGGACTACATCGGCGCCGGCGCGGAAGTCATCATTACCAACACCTTCGGCACCACCCGCTCCCTGCTGGAGGCCGCGGAGCTCGGGAGCGAGTTCGAGGCGATCAATCGCCGGGCGGTGCAGCTTGCCCTCGACGCCCGGGACGCTTCGGGCGGGGACGTTGCCGTCGCGGGCTCGATCTCCAACCTCCCGCCGGACATGAAGGCCGCCAACTACCCTCCACCGGACGCCGAAGCCGAGGAGCTTCGCGAACTGGCCATGCTGCTCGCGGACGACGGCGTGGACCTCATCGCCCTGGAGATGCTGCAGGACACCCGCCACGCGGTGCGGGCGATGGAGGCGGCGCTTGAGACCGGCCTTCCCGTCTGGCTGGGCGTGAGTTGCCGGCGCAGGGCGGCCGGACCGGGGCTCGTGAGCTTCGATCTGCCGAGCATGGACTTCGCCCGCCCGCTGGACGCCCTTGTTCCCATGGGTCCGAGCGTCGTGAACATCATGCACAGCGAGATCGAGGCCGTTCCCGAGGCGATCGCGATGGTGCGCGAGCGTTGGCAAGGACCGCTCGGCGTGTACCCGGAAATCGGGGAGTTCGAACCGCCGCATTGGCACAAGGAGGAGGACGTGGCCCCGGAGCGCTACGCGGCCCACGCCAGGGATTGGGTACGGCTCGGCGCGCGGCTCGTCGGCGGCTGCTGCGGGACGACCCCGGAACACATCGCGGCGCTCCATGAGGCGTTCGCCGGCGAACCCGTGGAAGGCTGACCGCGCGGCCGCGGCGGGAGCAGGTATCGCGCCAAGGCAAGGGCGACGGCTTCGGTGGCGCTGGCTCGCGGTCCTGTGCGTCGTGGCCCCGAGCCCCGCCCTCGCCGCCCTCGACGGCGAACTACAGTTCATCCTGAACAGCTTCTCGTTCCTCGTCTGGGGCGTGCTCGTGATGTGGATGTGCGCCGGCTTCACCATGCTCGAGGCGGGATCGGTGCGCTCGAAGAACGCCTCCGTCGTGTGCCTCAAGAACATCGGCCTGTATGCCATCGCCGGTCTGACGTTCTACCTGGTCGGCTACAACTTCATGTATGTCGGCGTCGAGGAGGGTGGATGGTTCGGCTCGTTCGAACTCTTCTACGGCGGGCCGGCCGCGGAGCGGAGCTTGCTGCACGGGGCGGGAGAGGCGTCCGCCACCGTGATCGCCAATGGTCACGCGGCGATGTCCGACTGGTTCTTCCAGATGGTCTTCGTCGCCTCGACCGCCTCCATCGTGTCGGGCACCCTCGCCGAGCGCGTGCGGCTGTGGCCGTTCTTCCTCTTCATCGCCGTCTTGACGGCCGTGATCTACCCCGTCGTTGGCGCGTGGACCTGGGGCGGGGGTTGGCTCGGGCGGATGGGCTTCCAGGACTTCGCCGGATCGACGGTCGTCCACTCGACCGGGGGTTGGGCGGCCCTCGCGGGGGTGATGGTCATCGGCGCCCGGACGGGCAAGTTCCGGCCCGACGGCACCGTCAAGCCCACGCCGCCGTCGAACGTCCCCGAAGTAACCCTCGGCGTGTTCATCATCTGGCTCGGCTTCCTGGGCTTCAACGGGGGTTCGCGGCTCGCCCTCGGCGGGCCGTTGGACGCGGCGGCCCTCGGCATCATCCTCACCAACACCAACCTCGGTGCGGCGGCCGGCGTGCTGGCGGCCATCGGGCTATCGCGTCCGATCCTCGGCCGGGTCGATCTGCGCGCCGGCCTCAACGGCGCCATCGCGGGCCTCGTCGCCATCACCGCGGGCCCGGACATCGTCGAGCACCACTGGGCGATCTTCATCGGCGCGGTGGGTGGCATGGTGTGCACGGCGGGTATGCGGGCCCTGGAACGGTTTCGGATCGACGACGAGGTCGGGGCCATCCCCGCGCACATGGGCGCGGGGGTTTGGGGCACGCTCGCCGTGTCGATCGCGGGTGGTGCGAATCCATTCGTGCAGTTGCTCGGCGTCGTCGCCATCGGGGCGGCGGTGTTCTCCGTCTCGTTGCTGGTTTGGCGGCTCATCGACTGGACCCTCGGCGCACGCATCTCGCAGGGCGTCGAGGAACTCGGCCAGGACGCCACGGAGCTCGGCATCGAGTCCTTCCCGGAGTTCCTGTTGGCGCGGGAGGAGTGAGCGACCGGTGGTCGGGACGGGGCCGCTGCGGTCGAACCGGGCCGGTTTCCCCCATAATTGGAGGTTCCAGGGGAGGAGCTGCGATGCTGCTGCGTCCGTTCACGTTGCTCGGTCTCATCGTGAGCATGGCGGGTGGCGTGGTGCTCGGCGTCGCCGCGTTCGTGGTGCTCTTCGAGCGCGGCTACCTGCCGGATGCGCGAGACGTCGGGTCGCTGCCGGCCGTCGTCCGCCACGTGCGCGACGCCTACGTGGAGCCCATCCCGGAGGAGACGCTCGTGGAGAACGCCATCCGCGGGATCATTCGCGGCCTCGACGAGCACTCGACGTTCCTCGACAGCGGGGACTTCGATCACCTCAAGGAGGAGACGACCGGCAAGTTCGGCGGCATCGGCGTGGAGGTCGGCCTCGTCGAGGGCTGGTTTACCGTGATCGCCCCGATCGACGGCACCCCGGCGGCCCGCGCCGGCATGCGCGCGGGGGACGTGATCGTGGAACTCGACGGGGCGTCGCTGAAGGGGCGACGGCTGGCGGAGGCGGTCGCCGGCATGCGCGGCGCGCCCGGAACGCCGGTGCAGTTGCGCGTCCGCCGCGAGGGCGCCGAGTCGCTTCTTGCCTTCGACCTCGTCCGCGAGACCATCCGCGTCGTGACCGTGCGGTCGCGATTGCTCGAACCGGGATACGGCTACCTACGCATTTCGCAGTTCCAACGGGGCACGCCGGACCACGTCCGGGACGCCCTCGGCGACCTCGAAACGGAGACCGGCGCGGCGCTCGACGGACTCATTATCGACCTGCGCAACAATCCCGGCGGCGTGCTCGGCGCCTCCGTGGACGTGGCCGATGCGTTCCTGGAACAGGGCCTCATCGTCTACACCGAGGGCCGCGACGCATCGAGCGTGGTGCGCTTCAACGCGAGCGGGGCGGACGTGCTCAACGGCGCCCCCCTCGCCGTGCTCATCGACCGCGGCTCCGCGTCGGCCTCGGAAATCGTCGCCGGGGCGCTACAGGACCACGGCCGTGCGGTGGTCGTCGGAACCCGGAGCTACGGCAAGGGATCGGTGCAATCCGTAGTCCCACTCGCTAACGAGCGCGCCATCAAGCTCACCACGGCGCGCTACTTCACGCCGAGCGGCCGCTCGATACACGAGGCCGGCATCGAGCCGGACGTGACGGTGCCGCGGGAGGGCGTCGAGACCCGGGAGGCCTACGATGCGGTGCTGCTGGCTGAGGCGCTTCGGCAGTTGAAGCAGGGTTAGCCACCTTACTTGGGGAGTTTGGGTCTACGGGAACTTGGCGTTTTCCCCAAAGCAGAGTTTCGACCGATAGACCACTTCCTTGACGAGGAGCCCTGGACCTAGGACCGACGCTCCTAGGCGTTTCTCTGGGACCACCGTTCAGATCACCCCCGCCTCCGCCAGTTCCTCGATGGCTTCTGGGTCGTAACCCGCTTCCGCCAGCACCTCCCGGGTGTGCTCGCCGAGCGCCGGCGTGGGCGTGCGGACGGCGAACGCGCTCTCGCTCATCTTGATCGGTTGCGCCACGAGTTCGATGTCGCCCAACTCCGGATGGTGGACGGGCGCCGCCATGCCGAGATGCTGCACCTGGGCATCCTCGAACACTTGGTCAATGGAATAGATGTATCCGGCCGGCACGCCCGCAGCGTTGAACGTCTCGATCCACTCGCGGCTGGTGCGCGTCCGCGTGATGGCGTTGATCTCCGCGTTCATCGCGTCGCGGTTGGCGGAGCGGGCCGCGGAGGTGGCATATGCTTCGTCGGTCATCCACTCGGGGTGGCCCATGACGTTGCAGAAACGCTCGTAGATGGCGTCCCCGGTGGCGGCGATGTTGATGTGGCCGTCGCGGGTCTCGAAGACGCCGGTGGGGATCGCGGTCGGGTGATCGTTCCCGGCCTGGCCCGGCACTTCGCCGTCGAGCAGCCAGCGCTCGGCCTGGAAGTCGAGCATGGCGACCTGGGCTTGTAGCAGGGAGCACTGCACCCATTGGCCCGAGCCGGTGCGCTCCCGCGCCACGATGGCCGTCAGGATGCCGATGGCCGTGTAGAGCCCCGCTGCGAGGTCCGCCACCGGAATGCCGGCGCGCATGGGGCCTTGCCCCGGCGCACCCGTGATCGACATCAGTCCGCCCATGCCCTGTGCCACTTGGTCGAATCCAGGTAAGGCACCGTATGGCCCGTCCTGCCCGAACCCCGAGATGCTCGCGTAGACGATGCGCGGATTGCGCGCCCGGACGGCCTCGTAGTCGATGCCCAAGCGGTGCTTCACGTCGGGCCGGTAGTTCTCGACGATCACGTCCGCGGACTCCGCCAGGCGCAGGAAGACTCCCAGGCCCGCCGGCGACTTCAGATTCAGAACCATGCTGCGCTTGTTGCGGTGCAGGTTCTGGAAGTCGGGCCCGAGCCGCGCCCCGCCCATCGTGCCGCCGGTGTCTCCCGGGCGTTCGATCTTGACGACCGAAGCGCCCCAGTCGGCGAGCTGGCGCACGGCCGTGGGGCCGGCGCGGATGCGGGTTAGGTCGAGGACGCGAATATGTTCGAGGGGCAGGTTCGCCACGAGTCGGGCCTCCACGAGAGCGGTTGGGATCGCCTTGGCATATGGCTTGGCAGTGTAGCGAGCGCAGTCCCGCTGGTCCCGATCATGCACCGAGAATCTCGTCGCGGTGGATGGCTGGCAAACTGCCAGCGAGCGGAGCGGCCAACCCTTCGGCCCCGACCGGTCTCCACCGGGCGCCGGGATCAACTTGCGCAATCGAAGGCATCGCCGGTCCGTTCTCTATTCGGCGGGCGCGAGCGGATAGCGGCACGCGATCCCGGCGAAACGCCTGAAGTCGTGGTCCGCGGTATGCACCTCGGCTCGATGCGCCCGTGCGAGTGCGGCGATTTGGGCATCCGTCACGAGGTCGCCACCGGAGGTTCCGGCCGAGGCCAGCAACTCCATCACGTGCCGTACGTGGTCTTCGCCCGGCAGCAGCATGCGGGTGAGGGGGTGGGCCGTCCACTCGGCCACCAGTTCACTCGCGACGGGGAGCGGGAGCGGTTCCCGGAAGATGCGACGGTTCGTGCTGACCCGCAGAAACGCGAACAACACGGGATGGCAGAGTCCGATCGGGACGGTCCCGCCGAGGCAGCCAGCCCACCACCGCGCCGCCGGCGCGTGGAACGGGCTGGCCGAATCCACCGAATAGAGGAGGAGGTTCGCGTCCGGGACGATCATTTCCCGGAACGCTCCCCCGGCGTCTGGCGGCTCACGGCAAGAAACGCGTCCGCGTCCAGCTCCGCCTCCAGCGCCGAGAGATTCCCGAGGTCATGCCCGGCCCGAAGGCCCATGGCGAAGGTCTTTTGGACGAATGGCGGGGCATCCGAATCACCGGCCACGCCCGCCAGTCCTCGCCGCACCGCATCATTCAGGGCCTGCTTGAAGCTCTGTCCCCGCTGACGCATGGCCTCTCGCAGTAGGGACTCCGTGTCGGCGTCGAGGGTTACGGTGGTGCGCATTTGTGCATCATGATGACATGCAGTTTTGTTGTCAACGCATCAACACGACCGCACCCCTCGTCGGACACCGAAGTCGCCTCCGGCCCAGCCCGAAACTCGCTCGGCTCGCGTCTGCGGGCGAAAGATTTGACCGAGATTTGATGATCGGGTGCCGAAAACGCGGTCTTGGCATTCGTTGAACCGGAAATCACGCGTGAAAACAGATGGTTACTGCTCGCCACAACATTTGACCGACATTTGATTCGACGGCGAGGCTGGCCGAAGAATCGACGGAAACGCCATGGGAGGACTGATAGAGTATGGTGCGTCACCGGCCTAATCGCACGACCCGGGAATGAACGTACGGAGCGATTCGTGGACCATCGCGCTGATAGACGAACTGCGACAGTCCCCCGCAGAAGCGTCGTGCGCGGAGTTCAAGGAGAACCTGGCCGACCCGCAGATGATCGGGAAGCTGATCTCCGCCTTGTCCAATGCGGCCTGGATCGAGGATCGGGAGTTCGGGTACGTCGTTTGGGGCATACGAGACGACGACCACGCGGTTACCGGGACGACGTTCGATCCCGAGGCCGCGCAATTCGATAAGCAGCCGCTCCAGTTCCGGCTCTTACAGAAGCTCAGGCCTGACGTCGTGCTGTCCTTCGAGGTGGTTGAGCACCCAGAGGGGCGGCTGGTCTTGTTGACGGTTCCGGCGACGACGACCGCGCCGGTGGAGTTTGATCGCACGGCGTACGTTCGAATCGGAAGCGCGCCCCCTCGCTTGGCCGACTATCCGGAACGACAGAAGGCGCTGTGGGACAAGCTGCGCTCCTATGCGTGGGAGCAGGAAATCGCCCGTAGATTCGTCGATGACGACGCGGTCTTGCAGCTGTTGGACCATCGGCGTTACTACGAGCTGATCGGCAAGCCCGAGCCCAACGACCGGGCCCGGGCGCTGGAAGATCTCGCGACGGAACGGCTGATCGCGCCGGATGTCGGCGGGAAGTGGAACATTCTCAACCTCGGCGCGATCTTGTTCGCCCACGACCTCGACCAGTTTGAACTTGCCCGAAAGGCCGTGCGATTCGTTGCGTATGACGGCGCCGGTCGAACGGCGACGGTGACGCACCGAAAGGACTTTCCGGCCGGCTACGCCGTCGGTTTCGATCAGTTGAACCGCTTCGTGGACACGCTCACGCCATCGCCTGAAGAGAACGGTGCCATCATCCGCTCGGCGGAGCCCCTGTTTCCGCCAGTCGCGGTGCGGGAGTTGATTGCGAACGCCCTGATCCATCAGGACTTGGCGGTCACCGGTGCTGGTCCGACGATCGAGTTGTTCAAGAGCCGCCTGGAGATCACCAATCCGGGCGCTTCATTGGTGGAGGCGGAGCGGGTCATCGACTTCCCGCCTCGTTCGCGCAACGAGGCCTTGGCATCGCTCATGCGGCGCATGGGGCTTTGCGAGGAACAGGGCACCGGGATGGACAAGGTGATCGATGCCGCGGAGTCGCAGCGGCTACCGCCACCGGAATTCATGTCCACCGCAGACGCTACGCGAGTCAGGCTGTTCGGTCCGCGTCGCTTCGCGGAAACGACGACGGAGGAACGGCTGCGGGCGTGTTACCAGCACGCCGTGATGCGGTATCTGAGCGGTAGCTACATGCGAAACCGGGAGTTGCGCGAACGGTTCGGCGTCGAGCGCCGCAACGCCGCCCAGGTTTCGGACGTCATCCGTCGAGCGTTGGACGCCGACCTGATTCGCGTTGCCGACCCGGATCGTCCGAGATCAGGGTACGCGCCGTTTTGGGCGGTGAACTAGGGCGGCGTTCGCGGGAGGCCGCGACCCGTGCCGGATCAAATCCCGGTCAAATGTTTTTCCCCATTCTAAGGTTCTGTTTTATAAGTGATTTTATTTCCTCTTCGGTCGCCATGTGCACGTCGTGTGCAGAATCGATCAAATCTTGGATGGGTGCTGAATGGGCCCTGTCGGCCACATGGGCACGGGCTTTTCGGCAGCGACCGGCCCCACCATCGAAACCGCTCGCCGTACCGCAATCGCCCCCTTCGGTTCGTTCCCGCAGGCCTCACTATCCGGACACTGAACCTCCACCACCCCACCCGCCCCGCTCACCCCTGCGGTAAGCTCGCCGTCCATGACGGACCCCACGGACTTCCACAAGTCCCCCATCCTGAACTCGCCCTACGAAGTGCCCACGCGGCATTGGGTACTGGACGAGTCCCGCCAACCCACGGACGTCGTGGCGGAATCGCGCCGCAGGGTCTCCTTCATCTCGCCCATACCGAAGCCCCGCAAGGCCGGCAAGGCGCAGGCGCAACTTGAGCTAGACGCCCAGGGCCAGGCCCTCGCCACGGAGGATCAGCAATACGAGCTCACGGCGCTGATCGACAGCCTCCGGCAGGAACTCACCGCCTGGCGGGCGCTGCCGGAGTCCCGCTGGGGCGTGACGCCGGAGACGGCCCGCCTCCTCAAGCATTGGCGCCACCACGCCTTCGGCGGCATCCGCCCCTTCTTCTGCCAGACCGAAGCGGTGGAGACCGCCATCTGGCTCACCGAGGTGGCCCCCGGCCTGGGCAACCGGGGACGCCGCTTTCTGGAACAAATCGATGCCGCGAGCGAAGCCGCGAATCCCGGCCTGCAACGGCTGGCGTTGAAGCTCGCCACCGGCGCCGGCAAGACCGCGGTGATGGCCATGCTCATCGCCTGGCAGACCGTGAACGCCGTGCGTCGCCCGGCGAGCCGCCGCTTCACCCGGGGATTCCTCGTCGTCACCCCCGGCATCACCATCCGCGACCGCCTCCGCGTGCTGCAGCCCAACGACCCGGACAGCTACTACGCGAGCCGCGAACTCGTGCCCCCGGACATGCTGCGCGACCTCGACCGGGCGAAGATCATCATCACCAACTACCACGCCTTCCAGCGGCGCGAGACCCTGGACCTCGCCAAGGGCAATCGCGCGCTGCTCCAGGGCCGCGGCCCCGAACTCTCCAGCCGCGAGACCGAAGGCCAGATGCTCGCCCGCGTCTGCCCGGAACTCATGTCCACCCAAGGCGTCCTCGTGCTCAACGACGAGGCCCACCACTGCTACCGCGAAAAGCCCGGCGAGGCCGACGAGGGCCGCCTGACGGGCGATGATCGCCGCGAGGCGGAACGCAACCGCGAAGCGGCCCGCGTGTGGATCTCCGGCCTCGAAGCCGTGCAGCGCAAGCTGGGCCTCCGGCGCGTGATCGACCTCTCCGCCACGCCCTTCTTCCTGCGCGGCTCGGGCTACGCCGAGGGCACGTTGTTTTCGTGGACCGTCAGCGACTTCTCCCTCATGGACGCCATCGAGTGCGGCATCATCAAGCTGCCCCGCGTGCCCGTGGTGGACAACGTGCCCGGCGCGGAGATGCCGATGTTCCGCAACCTGTGGGAGCACGTCGGCAAGAAGATGCCCAAGAAGGGCCGGGGCGCCGGCGCGCGTCTCGACCCGATGTCGCTACCCGGCGAACTGCAAACCGCGTTGCAGGCGCTCTACGGCCACTACGAGAAGACGTTCGAGCTTTGGGAGCAGGCGGGCATCGACGCGCCGCCCTGCTTCATCGTCGTATGCAACAACACCGCGACCTCGAAGCTGGTCTATGACTACATCGCGGGCTACCGCCGGGAGGACGGCGATGGTGCTGGAACCGTGCAGAACGGGCGCCTCGAACTCTTCCGCAACTTCGACGCTTCGGGCGCGCCGCTGCCGAGACCCCGCACGTTGCTGATCGACAGCCGCCAACTCGAATCCGGCGAAGCGCTCGACAAGAGATTCCGGGAGGCCGCCGCAGACGAGATCGAGCGTTTCCGGCGGGAGATCGTGGAGCGCACCGGGGACCGCGTGCAGGCCGAGAAGCTCAGCGAACAGGACCTGCTGCGGGAAGTGATGAACACCGTCGGGAAACCCGGCCGCCTCGGTGGCGGGATTCGTTGCGTGGTTTCCGTCGCCATGCTCACGGAGGGCTGGGACGCCAACACCGTCACCCATGTCCTCGGGCTTCGGGCGTTCGGGACGCAACTGCTGTGCGAACAGGTGATTGGGCGGTCGCTCCGGCGGCAATCCTACGAACTGAATGAAGGCGGTCGGTTCAATGCCGAATACGCCGACGTGTTCGGCATACCGTTCGACTTCACCGCCAAGGCCGTGCCCGCGCCGCCACAGAAGCCGGCGGGAACGGTGCAGGTGAAGGCGCTTTCTCCGGAACGCGATGCCGCCGAAATCCGCTTTCCTCGGGTGGCCGGCTACCGCGTGGACCTGCCCGACGAACGGCTAACCGCCAACTTCAAGGACGACCATCGGCTGGAACTCACGCCTGAGCTCGGCCCCACCATCACCCACAACCAAGGCATCATCGGTGAAGGCCACGACCTCACCATCGAGCACTTGGACCGCGAGCGCGAATCCACGCTCGTCTATCACCTTACCCAGCGCCTGATCTACAAGTACTTCCGCGACGACAACGGCGAACCGAAGCTGCATCTGTTCGGCCAGTTGAAGCGCATCACCCGGCAATGGCTCCGCACCCATCTCATCTGCAAGGGCGACACGCAGCCCGCGCAGCTTATGATCGCCCAGTTGGCAGACATGGCCTGCGAGAAGATCGAGGCCGGCATCGGCGCTCCCGAGTCCCATGCGCAACGCGTCAAGGCCGTGCTCGATCCGTTTAACCCGGCCGGGACCACCCGGGACGTGAACTTCAGGACCGCCCGCACCGATCGATACGCGGGCCGCTGTTGCCACCTGAACTGGTGCATCCTCGACAGCGCGTGGGAAGGCGAGTTCTGTCGAGTGCTCGACGCGCATCCGAAGGTGCTTCGATGGGTCAAGAACCACGGCCTCGGCTTCGAGGTGCCGTACGAGCACGGCGGCACGACCCGTCGTTACGTGCCCGACTTCATCGTTGATTTGGACTATGGCCTGGGCGAAGCGGAACCGCTACACATCGTGGTGGAGGTAAAGGGCCGGCGGCGGCAGGATGCGGCGGCCAAGGCGAACACCATGAACACCCGCTGGATTCCCGGCGTCAACGCGCTCGGCTGCTACGGGCGCTGGGCGTTCCTGGAGCTACGCGAACCGTTCGAGATGCGAGAGGACTTCGACGCGTCGGTGGACGAAGCGCTTCGCAGCCTTGCCAAGGAAGCGCGCGGGCGAGGAGCCATCGAGGGCTTGATCGCCGTGCGAGGTTCGAATCCGAGCATGCAGGACATTCCTAGACGCAGAAGCTCGGATTGGGAGAGTCCATAGCGCCATGGCGAAGAAGCGGAGCCGAACCGGCAAGGAGATTGGGACGATCACGCACGACGCGGCGAAGCGCCGCAACATCCCCACCGCCGAGTACCAACCGGTGATGCGCTCCGATGACCAGAACCCGATCCTGGTCGCCTACGAGCGCAGCAACCGGGATCTCGACCCGCAACTCGTGTGGCGCGGCAAGGACGTGCAGGACTGGTCCGATCTCGTCGTGCAGGCGCCGCCGCTCTTCATTCAAGAGAAGGTGCATCCGAAAGTGCTGATCGACGATCTGGCGCGCATGAGCCGTCAGACGCGAGAGGAACACGAGCGCGTCGCTCCGGGTGTGCACGCCGACCTCTTCGGCGACTTCAATGGCCTACCGGACGACGACGCCAAGACCGAGTTCTACCGGCACGATGCCAACTGGTCGAACCGAATGATCCTCGGCGACTCGCTACAGGTGATGGCGTCGCTCGCCGAGCGCGAAGGCTTGCGCGGCAAGGTGCAGTGCATCTACATGGACCCGCCGTACGGGATTCGCTTCAACTCGAACTTCCAGTGGTCCACAACGAGTCGGGAGGTGCGGGACGGCAAGCCGGAGCACATTACGCGGGAGCCGGAGCAGGTGAAGGCCTTTCGGGATACGTGGCGGGATGGGATTCACTCGTACCTGACGTATCTGCGGGATCGGTTGACGGTGGCGAGGGACTTACTCGCCGCAAGCGGATCGGTCGTCGTCCAGATGGGTCAGGAGAACTGCCATTTGGTGCGCGGCCTTCTTGATGAGGTCTTCGGGGCGGAGAACTTCATCTCGCAGATTGTGTTCTCCAAGACCGCGAGCGCGACCTCCGAATTCCTTTCTGGAACTTACGACGTCCTACTGCTATACGCCAAGGACCGCGACCAGCTCAAATACCGACAGCCTCACCAGATCAAAGAACTGGGCGGGCCAGGCGGTACCGCCTACAAACGCGTTCGCCTTCCCGATCTCTCTTATCGCTCGCTTCGTCCCGACGAAGCGGTTAGTCCATCTGCGTTACCGGAAGGCGCGTCCGTTTTCAGAATCGACAATCTGACCAGTCAGAGCGTCGGCCGGGAGAAGGGTGAAGGGGCGGCTTCCTGGTTTCCCGTCGTATACGAAGGACGCACGTTTCGTCCCTCGGAGAGAGTGCGATGGAAGACGAACCCGAGTGGTATGCAGAGATTGCGTAGCGCAGGGCGTTTGGCCACTACTGCGAACGGCCTCTACTATGTCCGTCACTTTTCGGACTTCCGCGTGTTCCAAGAGGACAACGTCTGGCATGACACGGGCATAGCCGGATTCACCTCAGAAAAACGATACGTGGTCGAGACCTCCGAGAAAGTCGTGCAACGGTGCATCCTCATGACCACCGACCCCGGCGACCTAGTCTTGGACCCCACATGCGGTTCCGGCACCACCGCCTACGTCGCGGAGCAATGGGGCCGCCGCTGGATCACCATCGACACCTCCCGCGTAGCACTGGCCCTCGCGCGCTCACGCGTTATGGGTGCCCGCTATCCCTACTACCTGCTGGCGGACAGCATTGGCGGCCAAAGCAAGGAGGCCGAACTATCGCGCAAGGTACCGTCGGAGGCAGCCACCTACGGCGATATCCGCCACGGCTTCGTCTACGAACGCGTGCCGCACATCACCCTGAAATCGATCGTCAACAATGCCGAGATCGACGTGATTCACGAGCGGCTACAACCGGTGGTCGAAGCCGGCCTCGCCGCCCTCAACGACGCTTTGCGAGGGCATCCCGAAACGTTCGAGGTGAAGGCCGGCGGGCGCAAAGGCGCACTGATCGACTTCACGGCGCCGCCGGAGAACACGGTGACGCTGCCGTCGGGCGAGTCCGCCCCGGCCAACGGCTTCCTCGAATGGGAAGTCCCGCGCGCGCCGGCGGACGGCTGGAGCGACGCCGCGAGCAGCGCCCACGCCCGCTTCTGGGACGCCCGCGTCGCCCGCCAGCGCGAGATCGACGCGTGCATCGCCGCGAGCGCGGAGTACGAACATCTTTACGACAAGCCCTACGAGGACAACAAGAAGGTGCGCGTCGCCGGACCGTTCACGGTCGAGAGTTTGTCGCCGCACCGCCTGGCGGCCTTCGACGAGAACGATGAACTCATCGTCGCCGAATCTCGTGCGGTGTACGACCCTGGGGCGGAAGTCCACCGCCGCGAGTTCGGCCACGTCATCCTCGAGAACCTGCGCACTGCGGGCGTCCAGCAGGCCAAGAAGGAGGGCCGCATCACCTTCTCCTCGTTGGAGCCATGGCCCGGGGAACTCGTCTGTGCTGAGGGCCGCTACGTCGAGGGCGGTGACGGCAAGGAGCGCCGCGCCGGAGTGTTCATTGGCCCGGAGTTCGGTACCGTCTCCCGCTCGGACCTCGTGCGCGCCACCAAGGAAGCCGCCGATGCCGGCTTCGATGCGCTGATCGCCTGCGCCTTCAACTACGAGGCGCACACCACCGAGTTCAACAAGCTTGGCCGCGTTCCCATCCTGAAGGCGCGTATGAACGCGGACCTACACATGGCGGAGGACCTCAAGAAGACCGACACCGCCAACCTGTTCGTGATCTTCGGGGAACCAGACATCGAGATCGAACCGGCGTCCGGCGAGGGCGTCGAACCCGATTGGATCCAGGTGAGGATCCATGGCGTGGACATCTTCGACCCCTCGACCGGCCAAGTCCGCAGCGACGATGCCGACGGCATCGCCTGCTGGTTCATCGACACGGACTACAACGACGAGGGCTTCTTCGTCCGCCACGCCTACTTCCTCGGCGCCGGCGACCCCTACAAGTCCTTGAAGGCCACGCTCAAGGCCGAAATCGACCCCGACGCCTGGGCCACCCTGCACAGCGACACGTCGCGGCCCTTCCGGAAGCCCTCCACCGGCCGCATCGCAGTGAAGGTCATCAACCATCTCGGGGATGAGGTGATGAAGGTGTTTGGGGTTCCTGGGCGCGAGGCGTCCTGAGGGTGGTCGCAGAGACGACGCTTCCGATGAGTACGCCGGTGCTGGGACCGGCGGCAGGCCGTAGGTCATCGACGTATCGAAGGCGTACAGCCACGTTCCCGTTGCCGAAACCGTGACCCGGCGGCTTGGTATGCTCCGAGGACCGCTACGTCGAAGACGCCTACTGGTGCCCGCGAGCAACGTACGGGCATCATCATCGGGACCGAGTTCAGTACGGCCCCCCGGAACGACTTAGGGCGCTTGCTAGCAGTTAAGCGATGCGTGCACAGTGGTAATCGAACAACGGGTATCACAAGGACTACTTGTTTAGTGGACGGTCTACTTGTGGGGGCGGCCGCCCAGTGAATTGACCGTGATCGGAGGGTTGCGGTCGCGGCTGGCAGCCAAGCGTGACATGCGCGCGTCGGCTCGGCTGTCGACGTAGGAGAACACCCCGTCGGATGTAGGAGCCTTGCCGCAGACACCGAACGGGCCAATGGCTATCGTGGCCCCATGTCGGACCCGCTCTACAGGAAGCTCTACTCGTCCCCGCGCATGGTCGCCGACCTGCTGCGCGCGGTCGCGCCGGAGGTCGCCGGGCGGCTGGACTTCTCCACGCTGGAAGACGTCTCCGCCCAGTACGTCGGCGACCGCAACCAGCAGCGGCGGGGCGACAAGGTGTGGCGGGTGCGGCTGCTTGATCGGCCGGTGGACGTCCTGGCGTTGCTGGAGTTCCAGTCCGACAAGGCCGCCGGGGTGATGCCGCTGCGCATGCTGGAGTACACGGCCCTGCTGCTGACGGACCCGAACCGCAAGGGCGAGCTGGGCGCCCCGGGCGCGTGGCCGATTCCCCTGCCGGTGGTGCTCTACAACGGCGCGCCGGCGTGGACGCTGCCGGTCGAGCTGCGCGACCTGTTCGCGCCGGTGGATGCCGCGTTGCTGCCGCACGTGCCGTCGCAGCGGCTGCTGTTGGTTGACGAGTTGCGGGCGAGGGCGGACGATATGCCGGCGGGCAACCTGACCCGTGCGGTGGTGGGCTTCGAGCAGAGCCGGTCGCCGGCGGACCTCCTCCGGGTCGTGAAGGCGCTGGAGGGCTGGTTGGACCGGGGAGAGGTGGAGTTGCGCCGGGTTTTCGCGGACTGGATCGGGGAGATGGAGGCGCGGATGCTCCCGCCGGGCACGGCACCGGGGCGGGCCATCGGGACGTTGGAGGATGCGAGCATGAGCTTGGTGGAGCGGATCGGGGAGTGGCACAAGCCTTGGCTTGAGCAGGGCCGGGAGCAGGGATTGGCGAACGAACGCGCCCTGCTGGCGCGGCAGGCGTCGTTACGCTTCGGCACCGAGGCCGGCGAGCAGGTGGCGACCGCGCTCGCGGACGTTTCCGATTCGGAACGGCTTGCCGAAGTGGGCGAGTGGATGGTGACCTGCGCGACGCACGAGGAACTCCATCGACGGCTGTCGCGACTGCACGCGGTGTAGGGTGCCGTCGCGTGTTGACGTCACTCAAGATGACAGGGTTCCGCGCCTTCGAGTCGTACGCACTCGATGCCCTTTCCCGCGTCAATCTCGTCGTCGGCAAGAACAACAGCGGCAAGACCTCCGTGCTCGAGGCTGTGGACCTGCTGCTCTCGGGTGGCAGTCCCGCTGTGATTGCCGAGTCCGCCCAACGGCGCGACGAAATGCGCTCTGTCGAGCGGAGTCCGGGCTTACGCCGCGTTCCGAGCATCGCCCATCTGTTCCACGGTCATGCGTGCAAGCCCGGCGCCAACTTCCGACTACAGGGGTCACCGGGCACAGGCCAGGCAACCGTCACACTACGTGCGTTGGACGAACTGGACGACAAGCTCCTCTCCGACATGCTCAGTAGATTCGATGACGACCTGCCGCCTGAAGCGTCTCCCGCGATGGCTCTGGCCATCACCGTGAATGCACGCAAGACGCAAGGATCGATCTTCCCCGTCACCGAAGAGGGACTACTTCTCCGTGACCTGCGCCGCCCATGGATGACGCGTCGCTCCGCTCGCTTCCTCTCCGTGACGGCCGTGGAGCCCCAGTTCCTTGACGAAGCGTGGAACGCTCTCGTCGCCGACGGCCGGGAGCACGAAGTCGTGGAAGACATGAAACTGCTCATGCCCGACATAGACTCCATCCATTTCCTGACGAGCGGTCGTACGTCAGGAGGAGGTGGGATCGTAGTCGGCGCGCAGGGAGGCGGATCCCGATACCCTCTGGGCACGTTCGGCGACGGCATGCGCCGGTTGCTGCTCCTCAGGTTGGCCCTTGCGAGCAGCGCCGACAGCTACGTCCTCGTTGACGAGGTCGACACCGGCTTGCACTGGACCGTGATGTCCGGCATGTGGCGTCTGCTCGTCGAGGTCGCCCGCAAATCCCGTCTGCAGTTGTTCGCGACCACGCACAGCCAGGACTGCATCCTCGGCCTCGCCTCCATGATCAAGTCCCATCCGGAACTTGCCGACGAAGTCTCCGTCCACAAGATTGACACGTCGCTCGCCCAAGCGGTCAGCGCCCACGGGATGGACATCCCGGTCGCCGTCGAGAGCGGCGTCGACTTGCGATAGGTTCCGTTCGTGGCACGCCGGTCAAGCCTTCATGTGGAAGGCACGGACGACAAGCACGCCATCAGGCACCTGCTGCTGCGGCACGGCGTCGAGTGCCCGTTCGAAGGAGAGATCATCCCGGACACTCTCCCCGCGAAGTTCCCCGAGATCAAACCCGCAGGGGACAGGGACAAGGTGCTCGACAGGAGCCGGTCTGCCATACGGTACGGCCATCGCCGCCAGGTATTTCAACGCGGGCAGCGAGGCAGTCCAGCCGTTCCTGCGCTGGTTCGATTCGGCTCTTCGGCACCGATGTCGCAGGGAACGCCGCTTGGACGCTTACGGCGCCGCCTCGTGGCCCTTGCAGGAGCCTGGGCGCACGTCAGATTTGTGGTGTCATCGTCGCACTGCATGTCGATGACGGGTTCACGAACGGACCGTCGGCTTCCTCGCGAGCATTCTCTAAGGGGAGCCCGTGCGGCGGAAGTCCCGATGCCAGCCGGTCGCGTTTCCCCGGAAACACCCTCGGAAACGTTGCGGGAAACTGCGGCCGCAGCGCCGGCTCGATCACCTCCCCGTCCCGGCTGACGAACACGAGGCCGTCGTCCTCCGGGACGATGTGGAAGGCGCCGTGATGCAGCAGACGGTGGTGGGCGCCGCACAGCAGCACGAGGTTGTCCAAGCGCGTCTCGCCGCCGTCGATCCAGTGCTCGACATGGTGCGCCTCGACGTAGCGCTGGTGCGCGCAGCCGGGGAAGCGGCAGCGGTTGTGCTCCCGGAGCTTCAGGGCCCGCAGCAGCCGCGCCGGGACGATGCGTTGGCGGCGTTCGTAGTTGAGCAGGTTGCCCCGCGCATCCTGAATGAACTCCGTGACGTCCGCGTCGCAGGCAATCTTGCGGGCGTCCTCCTCGTCGATGCCCCAGTCGGGGTCGACGTGGTACCGGGCGCCGCCTCCCGCGGACTGCGCAGCGAGTTCGTTGCGGCCGATGGTGAGCACCACCTCGTAGCGCCGGCCGCGCCTGCCGGGGCCGTTCGCCAGGTAGTGCTCGGCCACCTCGACGAGCGCGTCGGCATGGCGCTGCTCCGTGCTGGAGAGTTCGAACTCCAGTCCGGCCGGCAGGCTCGCCGCGCTTGCGGGTTCGTGTTCGCACGCGTCCGCGACCGGGCGTTCCGTTTCAGCGGAAACATCGCCGGGAACGTACGGTGCCTCTTCCGGCGGTCCTTCCGGCGACACAGTTTCCGGCGCTGTAGTGGCGGGGCCGCTCTCCCCCTCCAGCAGAGCCTGATAGTACGCCTCCCGCTCGTCCTTCCGCCCATCGACCACCTTCTCCAGCGCCCGGATCACCAGCGCGCCGCGCTCGGCCGGCACCGCCGCGGTGATCACGACCATGCCGTCCTCGTAGTGCCAGGTCAGGCCCCGCCGCTCCTCGCTACATACCCGTTCGCCGTCCTCACCCCCGATCCGCTCGTGGGTCCGGACCAGGCTCTCCAGTTGCGCCGCGCTGCTGCGCCCGGCGATGTCCAGCAACGCCGCCTCGTTCCCGCGCGTGGCCACCCGCGTGATGGCGCGCACCTTGGAGTAGCTCAGCACGCCGTCGCGGAACGCCGCGTCGATGCGCGGCAGGCGCGCCAGCGCGCGGCCTATGCGGATGCGCTCGCGGGCGGCGCACGGCCCGAGGCCGCAGCGGTGGTCGAGCCAGTTGCCGAGGCTGGCGTAGCCGGCTTCCGCCCAGCCGCGGCTGCGGTCCATGGCGGCGATCAGCTTGATGAAGCGCCAGTCGGCGTGGTTGATGTGGGCGGCCATGTGCGTGACGGCGCGGCGCAGCTCGGCGGGATCGTCGGGGATGAAGTCGAGGTCGTCGCGGAGCAGTTCGCGCACCTGCCACGGGAGCGTCGCGTGCCCGGCGTCGTCGGCGACGAGCCCGGCGCCTGGGGTCGTTTCTTCGGGGGATGGGTACATCGCTTCCATGCACTTGGAGGAGAACTTTGATAACTGTCTATATTACCAGCATACGTATGGTTTGTCGTTGATTTTGTTGAGAACGTCCACTCCGCGCCGCCCGCTTTTGAAGCGGGCGGGCGGCGCACTGTCCGCCAACCTCGACTCGGGCAACGGGATCATGCGGGAGAGCGTCATGCCGTGGTCCGCGCCGCGTCCCGGCCGGCCTTGAGCCGCGCCCGGCACGGTTCTTCGCCGGCCTCCACGAACCGCCGCGAGAAGTCCCGGAAGCGCTCGTGCTCGGCGATCTGCGCCCGGGTCGTTGCGAGCGACGCGAGCTCGTCGAGTAGCCCGTCGCGGCGTCGCTGTGGTTCCTCGACGTTGTCCGCAGCGGGCATCGTTGGGCGTCCGGTCCGTCCGTAAACAAATAGCTCTTACAGATTGTCCGCCGACACCGCCATGCCCCCACACGCCCAACAAATCTGACGTGCGCCCAGGAGCCCCTTGGCGATTGCCCACCCTTGGCAAACGTGCGAACTTAAGCGGGTGGCGCGTACGCCGGCATGCATCGCAGGGCTGAGGCGCGAAGGGCTCGGCCAGGCAACCGCTTTGGGGGCAGGTTGGAACAGTCGGGGGAACACCGGATAGCGGCACCGCGAGAGCGCGTGTGGGAGGCGCTGAACGATCCGGATGTCCTGAAGGACTGCATCGACGGCTGCCAGTCCCTCACCCGCGTCGCCGACGACCGCTTCGAAGGCGTCGTCCGCGCCCGGATCGGCCCGGTCAACGCCACCTTCCGTGGCACCGTCTCCCTGATCGACCTGAATCCCCCCGTGAGCTACGGCTTGGAAGTGCAGGCCAAGGGCGGCGCGGCGGGCTTCGGGAAAGGCACGGCGTCGGTCACGTTGACCGAGATTCCCGAAGGCACGCTCTTGGGCTACGGCGTTCAAGCGCAAGTCGGCGGCAAGCTCGCCCAGATCGGCTCGCGCCTCATCGACGGCGCGGTGCGGAAGATGGCCGACGGCTTCTTCGCGGCGTTCACGGAGCACGTCGGAGGCGAAGCCGGGGCCGATGCCGACGCCCCGCCCGAGCCCGACGCGAGCCCAACGCCCACCGCCCCGGAAGCTCCAAAACGGACCAAGTTCGGCGCAATCGCGGCAGGGGTATTGTTAATCGCGCTAATCGTTGCGATCTTTAGCTACGCAACGTGAGCGGTGCGCCCGCCGGGCAGGCGCGCCGCCGTCGCCGGGGGAACGGACATCTAGGAGGACAATGGCGTGGAAGTTACGTTAACGGTCAACGGCGCGGACCACACGCTCGACGTGCCGGACAACGCCCTGCTCGTGGAACTGCTCCGCGAGCGGCTGGAGCTCACCGGCACGCACGTGGGGTGCGACACCAGCCAGTGCGGCGCCTGCGTCGTACACATGGACGGGCGGGCGGTGAAGTCCTGCACGGTGCTCGCCGGGCAGGCCGACGGCGCGGAGGTGACCACCATCGAGGGCATCGGCACGGCGGACGACCTGCATCCGATGCAGGCGGCGTTCCGCGAGTGTCACGCGCTCCAGTGCGGCTTCTGCACGCCGGGGATGATCATGGCCGCCATCGACCTCGTGCAGACGAGCGACGACCTCGACGAGGTCGCCGTGCGCGAAGGGCTCGAAGGCAACCTGTGCCGCTGCACGGGCTACCACAACATCGTGCGTGCCGTGCTCGCGGCGCGCGACAACATGTAGAGGAGGGGTCCTCATGTCGGAAACGGGCATCGGCGCGGCCGTCAGGCGCAAGGAGGACCTCCGGTTCATCACCGGGGCCGGGAACTACATCGACGACATCAACCAGCCGGGTCAGACGTACGCCGTCTTTCTCCGGTCGCCGCACGCGCGGGCGAAGATTGTCGGCATCGACGCGAGCGGGGCGCTCGCGACGCCGGGCGTGGTGGCGGTCTTCACGGGGGCAGACCTGGCCGCGGACGGCATCGGGGACCTGCCCTGTGGCTGGTTGGTCAAGTCGCGGGACGGTTCGGACATGATCCAGCCGCCGCATCCGCCGATTGCGGTGGAGCGCGTCAACTACGTGGGGGAGCCCTACGGCATCGTCATCGCGGAAACGCTCCAGGCGGCCCGCGACGGTGCCGAGGCGGTGGCCACGGACTTCGAGGATCTGCCCGCCGTGGTGGACGTCGCCACGGCGACGGAAGCCGACCAGTTGCACGAGTCCGTGCCCAACAACCGTTGCTACGACTGGGAGTTCGGCGACCAGGCGGCGACGGAGGCGGCGTTCGCGCGGGCGGCGCACGTGACGTACCTCGACATCGTGAACAACCGCCTGATCCCGAACGCGATGGAGCCGCGGGCGGCCATCGGCTGCTACAACGCCGCGTCCGGCGACTACACGCTCTACATGAACTCCCAGAACCCGCACCTGGAGCGGCTGGTGCTCGCGGCCTTCGTGCAGTTGGCGCCGGAGTCCAAGCTGCGGGTGGTGTCGCCCGACGTGGGCGGCGGCTTCGGATCGAAGATCTTTATCTATGCCGAGGAGACCGCGGTGACCTGGGCCGCGGCCAAGGTGCGCCGGCCCGTGAAGTGGGTCGCAGACCGCGCCGAGTCGTTCCTGGGAGACTGCCACGGCCGGGACCACGTTACGCACGCGGAGCTTGCCCTCGCGGACGACGGCGAGTTTCTGGGATTGCGCGTCGCGACGACGGCCAACATGGGGGCCTATCTCTCGACGTTCGCGTCGAGCGTGCCGACCTACCTCTACGGGACGTTGCTGGCGGGGCAGTACAAGACGCCGGCGATCTACGTCGAGGTGCAGTCGGTCTTCACGAACACGGCCCCCGTGGACGCGTACCGCGGGGCTGGGCGGCCCGAAGCGACCTATGTCGTCGAGCGCCTGGTCGAGACGGCGGCCCGGGAACTCGGCATGGACCCGGCGGCGATCCGGCGGCGGAACTTCATTCAGCCGGACCAGTTCCCGTACGAGACCCCGGTGGCGCTCACCTACGACACCGGCGACTACGAGGCGAGCCTGGGCCGCGCCCTCGATCGCGCCGATTACGCGCACTTCGCGGCGCGGCGGGCGGAGTCCGAAGCGCGCGGCAAGAAGCGCGGCATCGGCATTTCGGCCTATATCGAGGCGTGCGGACTCGCGCCCTCGCAGGTGGCGCTGTCCCTCGGGGCGGGGGTGGGGCTCTTCGAGAGCGCGGAGGTGCGGGTGAACGTGACCGGCTCGGTGACGGTCATCACCGGCTCGCACAGCCACGGCCAGGGGCATGAGACGACGTTCGCCCAGGTCGTCTCGGACCAGCTCGGCATCCCCTTCGAGAACGTCGAGGTGGTGCATGGGGACACGGGGCGGCAGGACTACGGTCTCGGCACCTATGGCTCCCGCTCCATCGCCGTCGGCGGCTCGGCCATCGTCAAGGCGACGGACAAGATCATCGCCAAGGGCAAGAAGATCGTCGCGCACACCTTCGAGACCACGGACGACAAGATCGATTTCGAGAACGGGGTGTTCTCGGAGCAGGAGTCGAACCGGTCGATGGAGTTCGGCGAGGTGGCCTTCGCGGCCTACGTGCCGGCGAGCTTCCCCTTGGACGAACTCGAACCGGGGCTTTCGGAGAAGGCTTTCTACGATCCGGGCAACTTCACCTATCCCGCGGGCACGCACATCTGCGAGGTGGAGGTGGACCCGGACACGGGTTCGGTGGAGATCGTCAACTTCGTGGCGGTGGACGACTTCGGCCTCATCATCAACCCGATGATCGTCGAGGGGCAGGTCCACGGCGGGCTGGTGCAGGGCATCGGCCAGGCGCTCCTCGAACACGGGGTGTACGACGAGGGAGGGCAGCTCGTCACGGGCTCCTACATGGACTACTGCATGCCGCGCGCCGACGACGTGCCGAGCTTCGTGGTGGACACCACGGTCACGCCGTGTACCCATAATCCGCTCGGGGTGAAGGGCTGCGGCGAGGCCGGGGCCATCGGGGCGACGGCTGCGGTGATGAACGCGGTGACAGACGCGCTGGGCGTCAAGGAGTTGGCGATGCCCGCGACCTCCGAGACGGTCTGGAACGCATTGCGCGGATAGGGGGAAGGCTCATGTATCGCTTCAACTACCACAAGGCATCGAGCCTCGCCCAGGCCGCGGAATTGCGCTCGGGGGCCGAGGACGCCGTGTTCCTCGCCGGAGGCATGACGCTCATTCCCACCCTGAAGCAACGCTTGGCCGCGCCGTCGGATGTCGTGGACCTCGCGGGTGTCGAGGGCTTAAGCGGCATCACGGTCGGGGACACGGTCCGCATAGGTGCCATGACGCGCCACGCGGACGTGGCCGCTTCGGACGCGGTCCGGGGGGCGATACCGGCCCTCGCGGACCTCGCCGGACGCATCGGCGACGCCCACGTGCGCAACCGGGGGACCATCGGCGGCTCCATCGCCAATAGCGACCCGGCCGCGGACTACCCGGCCGCCGTGGTGGGGCTGAACGCCACGGTCCACACGGACCGGCGCGCCATCGGCGGGGACGACTTCTTCCTCGACCTGTTCGAGACGGCACTGGAGGACGGAGAGATCGTCACGGCGGTCGAATTCCCCATCCCGGCGCGGGCGGCCTACGCGAAGTTCCCGAACCCCGCGTCGCGCTACGCCATCGTCGGGGTCATGGTGGCCGAACTCGATGGCACGGTGCGCGTGGGCGTCACCGGCGCGGGGCCATGCGCGTTCCGTTCGGCGGAGATCGAAGCCGCGCTGGCCGGAGGGCTATCCGTGGCGGCGCTCGATGGCGTCACCGTGCCGGACGGGGACCTGAACTCGGACATGCACGCGTCTGCGGAGTACCGGGCGCACTTGGTCGGAGTGATGGCGCGGCGGGCGGTGGGAGCACTGGTCGGGTAACGCTACGGCGTTGGTGCAGGACTGGCCGCGCTAGCGCGTCGGTCCTCGATCTTCGTCCGCGATGCGCTCCAGTAGCGCGCGCCGGACTCGATGTGGGCAACGATTGACCGCGGTACGCCCGCCCGACTGGCCAGCGCCGCCTGCGTGAGCCCGGCGCGTTTGCGTGCCTCGCGGACCAAGCTTCGTAGGATCATCGAAGCTGTATAGCCAATCCGGTATTGATGGGTCAAACAACGTGCGAGATGTCGCACGAAACGGCGGGCGGATTCCCGGCATGAATTTCGGTCTGGCTGTGGCACAACGTGGGTTTTGCAGCCGCGTTGCGCCGACCCATGCCGGAAGCCGCCACCGCCCCTTGTCCTGGACCGTTTCCCTTATCGGGCCGGGCCTATGTTAGCGTTCCGCCTGTCGAGGTCCGGTCCGACGAGGGAGTCCGCCATGCCGGAAGCCGTTCCTGTTACCGACCACACGACGACGATGTCGTCGCGCGCCAGACCACGCCCTGCGGCGAAGCCGTCGCTACGCGACTACCCGGCGTCGGACGGTAAGCCGATGGGCGAGACGCCGTTCCACTGGCGCGCCATGGTGGACGCGGCAGAGGCGCTGCACGAGTTCTTCGCTACTCGGCTCGACGTCTACGTCGGCAGCAACATGATGATGTATTACATCGAGGACGACACCGACACGAGCGTGTCGCCGGACGTGTTCGTGACGTTGGGGGTGCCGAAGCTGCCGGAGCGGCGGGTGTGGCGCACGTGGGTGGAGGGCGGCCGGTTCGCGGACTTCGTGCTGGAGATGACGTCGGAGAGCTCGAAGGGCAGGGACGCGGGGCCGAAGAGGGACCTGTTCGCGCGGTTGGGCGTGCGGGAATACTGGCAGTTCGACCCGGAGGGGAAGTACCTGGATCCGAGGCTAAAGGGCCATCGACTCGACGTGCGGGGTCACTACCAGCCGTTGGTTTTGGAGGAACGCGACGGCTTCCTGTGCCACGGGAGCCTGCTCGGCTTGGAGTTGCGCCTGGAGGGCGTGCGGCTGCGCCTCTACGACCCGGCGCGGGGCGGCTACTTGCTGACCCACTCGGAGCAGGCTTCGGCGCTTGCGGAGAAGGATGCCGCACTGCGGGCGGCGGAGGCCGTCATCGCCGACCTCCAGAGGCGCTTGAAGGGGACCGAGGACTGACGTTGGGGCACTGTGGTGCGGAGCGGCCTCGCCCATGCCGGAAGCCGCCACCACCGCCCCGTCCCGGACCGTTGCTCTTACCGGGCCGGTGGCTCTGTGTTAGCGTCCCGCCCATTGAGGCGCGGCCCGAAGCGGGAGTCCGCGATGTCGGAAGCCGAAGCTGTTTCCAGCCCGAACGAAGCGACGCAGATGCCGCCGCACGCCAGACCACGCCTTGCGGCGAAACCGTCGCTGTACGACTACCCGTCGTCGGACGGTAAGCCGATAGGGGAGACGCCGTGGCACATGCGGGCGACGCTGGAGGTCTTCGGGATGCTGACTGAGTTCTTCCGCGACCGCCCCGACGTCTACGTGGGCGGCAACATGATGATGTACTACATCGAGGACGACACCAACACGAGCGTATCGCCGGACGTGTTCGTGACCCTCGGTGTGCCGAAGCTGCCAGAGCGCCGCGTGTGGCGCACGTGGGTGGAGGGTGGCCGGTTCGCGGACTTCGTGCTGGAGGTGACGTCCGAGAGCACGAAGGAAGAGGACGAGGGGCCGAAGAAGGAGCTGTTCGCACGGTTGGGCGTGCGGGAGTACTGGCAGTTCGACCCAGAGGGCGAGTACCTAGAGCCGAGGCTAAAAGGCCATCGGCTGGATCGGGCCGGGCGGTACCAGCCGTTGGCGCTGGAGGAGCGGGACGGCGCGTTGTGCCACAAGAGCCTACTCGGTTTGGAGTTGCGCCTGGAGGGCGAGCGGCTGCGCTTCTTCGACCCGGGGCGGGGCGGCTACTTGCTGACCTACTCGGAGCAGACTGCGGCGCTCGCGGAGTTGGATGCGGCGATTGCCGAGAAGGAGGCGGCGCTACGGGAGGCGGATGCGCGCCTCGCCGACCTCCAGAGGCGCTTGAAGGGGACCGAGGACTGACCTTTGGTGCCCCGCCGCGGTATCGCGTCGCCCATGCCCCATTTAATCCGCCTGATACACCTCCTGTAGCCGTCGCATGCCCTTCAACCACCGATCCGGGTCCGTGGCCTTGCGGCGCATGTACTCCTTGACGGTTTCGTGGGGGAGGGCGAAGAAGCGTTCTTCGGCGATGGCGTCGACGCAGACCTGGGCGACCACGTCGGGCTCGAGCATGCCGTCCACGCCCGCGACGCCGGGGCCATCGCCCGTCATGCCGGTGCGCACCGCTTGCGGGCAGAGCACGGTGACGCGGATGCCGTCGGCGTGGTGGGTGATCGAGATCCACTCCGCGAGCGCCACCGCGGCGTGCTTGGTCACGGCGTAGGTGACGGAACCGATCTGCGTCAGGAGACCGGCGGCGGAGGCGGTGCTGAACAGGTAGCCGCCGCCCCGGGCCGCCATGCGCGGTACGAGGTGCCGGGCCGCCCAGATGTGGGACATCGTGTTGACGCGCCAGATGGTGTCCCAGACGTCGTCGGGTGCGTCGATGCCCTTGCCGAGGCCAATGCCGGCGTTCGAGCAAAACAGGTCGATCGGGCCGACGTCGCGCTCGGTGCGCTCGATGAGGTCGACGAGGTCCGCTTCGACACCGACGTCCACGCGCATGGACGTGCCGCCAATCTCCTCGGCCACTGCCTGGGCGCCGTCGCCATCGAGGTCCGCGACCACGACGTGACCCGCTTGCTCCTGCCCCGCGAACGCCCGGGCGAGTTCCCGCCCGATACCGCTCGCGCCTCCGGTGACGACGACGACCTTGCCTGCGACTCTCATTCCCCGATTCCCTAGTGTGCGAAAGGCGCGAACGTTAGACGGTTTGCAGGGCGGATACCACCGTGGATTGCCGGGGCGACGTAATCTGAACGCCGCGTGAACGGGAGTCGGAGCGCCGCGGCGATGTCGTCCGACGTGCGTATACTCCGCTTGTCTCGTCGTCCTTGAGAGGTGGACGCGATGCGAAGGATCTTCCGTTGGACGCCATGGGCGTGGGTTGTTCCGCTCGTCTGGCATGGGCAGGCCGCGTTCGCGCTGTCCCTGCTCGATATCATCGAGATGAGCAGGGGCGGGTATTCGGAGAGCGAGATCGGGCGCGTCATCGAGGTGACGGGTGCCCGGTTCGAGATCGACGGCGTCGGACTCGTGGCGCTCAAGCAAGCGGAAGTTCCGGACGGACTGATCGACCGCATGCTCGACGAGGGGGGCGTGCCCCCAACGGAGGTCTCCGAGATCACCGCCACCGAGATTCTCGATCTGCACGAGGCGGGGCTGTCCGAAGAGACGATCCTGAAGTTCGTGCATCACCGGAACGTCTGTGCGCCCCTATCCGAGGACGGCGGGGAACTGCTGGAACGTGAGGAGTTCACCGCCGAGTTCATGGCGGGCTTCGCGGACGCGGTGGCGGCCTGCGAGAAGGACCGGGTGGCGCGGGCACCGATTGAGCCGCTGCCGGAGAACGCCTACGCGGGCAGCGCTCCGGCGGCGTCGGACCAAGGGCGCGGTGACGCGCACCAGAGCTACCAGACCACGTACCACTACGATCAGCACTATTACGAGCGCCCGCGCCACGATCCCTACTTCGACGGCCACTATCACCCGTCGTATGTCTACAGCTACTACCACTACGATCCCCTGCGGCGGATCTACCCGATCTACATCTTCCGCGACCATCGTGAGGGCCGGGACCATCGGAACCGCCGCGACCGGGAGCGGCGTCGGGACCGCGACGGCGACCGTCCCGAGCGTCAGTCCGAGACCCCTTCGGATGGCAGCCGGGGTCCGGGCGTCCGCGGAGGAGGGTCGCGTCTGTTCGACGAGCCGCGGCCGGTGATGACCGCGCGACCGGGGCAGGGTGGTGGCGCCGGGATTCCGGGGCAGCGGCCCGTCTCGGAGCCCGTCGTGCCGGGCGGACCCCTGCTGCGGGGGCCTGTAGTGGCGAATCCAGACAGTGACGGTGCCGGGGCGGTCCTTGGCGCGACCACGCCGGAGGTGGCGGAGGCTCTTGCTCCCGACGTTCGGGAGTCCGAAGCGCCGGCCGTGCCTGGCAGGCCCGTGGTGGTGCCCACCAGCCCGAACGGCCAAGGGCGGGTGGAGGCGACGATTCCCCGGCCGGTGCGTCAGGCGATACCCGTGCGCCGCCGTGTCTCCGCTCCAGACCGCGTGGTCCCGCGGACACCCGTGCATGCTCCAGCAACGCAACCGATTAGGACCTCGACGCCGAGGTCGGAGACGCGCCCCGTAGCGGTGCCCCGAAACATACGGCCGCGAGCCGTCGCACCCACGCGCGGCCAGATGCCGGCGTCGCCCCGTACCGTCGCACCCCGCGCCGTTACGCCTCGACCCGCCGCGCCGCGTGTCTCCGCACCTCGTGCGGTCGCGCCGCGGGCAGTGACACCCCGCACCCCTGCGTCGCGACCGGCCATTCCCCGGGCAGTGGTTCCCCGCGCGCCTGCGTCGCGTCCCGTCGCACCGCGTGCCAGGACACCGCGCGCCGTCGCACCACGCCCTGTACCGCGCGCCGTGGCACCGCGCGCGGTCGCGCCCCGTGCGGTTCGGCCCCGTGCCGTCGCCCCCCGTGCGCCCACACCCCGTGCCGTCCCGCCCCGGGTTGCCCCGCCCCGGGTTGCCCCGCGTGCCGTCGTGCCGCGTCCGGCGCCGCGACGCGCGCCGCCACCCGAACGTCGCGTCGAACGTTGAGACGGGCGACGACCCGGGCGACCCTGCGGGCCTGATCGGAGGTTTCCGTAGTAGCATGCGCCGGTCGGCACGCGCGGGCGTCGTATAACGGTTATTACCCCAGCTTCCCAAGCTGGAGACGTGGGTTCGACTCCCATCGCCCGCTCCACTTGCCGCTCCGTTGGAACGCCGTGAAGTTGCACTCCGGTGCCCGGCTTGTGGCGGGCGTCTTTCTGGTGCTCGCCGTTTCGTCAGGGTTCGGCTTCTACAACCTCGCCGTCTACATGAACGCGCTCTCGGAGCAGCGCGCGTTCACGGTGACGGACGTCTCGCAGGCCGTCGGACTCTTGTTCATGGCGTCGGGGCTCGCCGGCCTGCTGGTCGGCCGGCTGATGGCGGTCTGGGATGTCCGTTGGCTTATGGTCGGCGGCGCGGCCGTTGCGGGCGGGGCCCTGTCCCTCATGGGACGGGCCGAGGAGGTTTGGCAGCTCTGGCTGCTCTACACGGTGTTCGGGGCGGGTAACGCGGCGGTTTCGCTGGTTCCGGGGACCACCGTGGTCACGCGCTGGTTTCCGGGGGCGAATCGTTCCGTGGCGCTTTCCGTCGCCTCGACCGGCCTCTCGGCGGGCGGCGTGCTGCTGACGCCCCTGAGCGCTTTCGTGATCCAGACGGTCGGCGTCGAGGAGGCGATGCCCTGGTTCGGTGCCGCGTTCTTCTGCGTGATCGCGCCGGTCGCGCTGCTGACGGTCCGGGACTGGCCCCCCGGCGGCGGGCCCACCGTGATGCAGGCAGCGACGCCCGACGCGGCGGCGGTCGCGCGCGCCCTGCGTTCGCGGTTCTTCCTCGGCGCGGCGGTGGCGTACGTCCTGATGATGGCCGCCCAGGTGGGCGTGATCTCGCACCTCTTCAACCATGTGGTCCAGGTGGCCGGGCAGTCCGTCGCCTCGTCCTCGATGGCCACCATCGCGCTCTGTTCCATCGTGGGAAGGCTCGCCGGAGGGCTCATGGTCCGGCGGCTCCCGATTCGGGGCTTCACCATGGCCAACGTGGTGGGACAGGCCATTGGCATCGCCGTCATGGCCGTGGCCGAGTCCGGGACGGCCATGCTCGCCGGCGCGGTCTGTTTCGGCCTGACGGTGGGCAACCTGCTCATGCTCCAGCCGCTCCTGATGGCGACGGCGTTCGGCGTGCGGGACTACCCACGGATATACTCCGTCGCGAACTTGTGGATGACGGTGGGGATCGCCGGCGGGCCGATCATGCTCGGGCTGCTGTACGATCTGTCTTCCTACGAGGCGGCGTTCTTTGCCGCCTCCGCGGCCTCGGCCCTGGCCCTCGTCGTCTTCTTCGCGGCCGGTGCGCTACCGACGCCCGGCCGCGCTACCGAAGTGGGAGCATCGAGCCGATGAAGTGGACATCCGGGACGGTATTGTGCGTGCTGGCGGCCGTCTCGACCAGCGCCGCGTTGCCGGCGGAGCTGCCGGACGGGACGCAGGTGCCAAGCCTCGCCCCGATGCTGGAGCGTACGACGCCCGGTGTGGTGAACATCGCGACGTATGCGTCGGTGCGGGTCGCGAATCCCTTGCTCGACGACCCGTTCTTCCGCCGTTTCTTCAACATTCCGGACGAACGGCGGCGCTATCGGCGGGAGCAGAGCGCGGGCTCCGGCGTGGTCGTCGATGCCGAACACGGCTACATCGTGACGAACCATCATGTGGTTGACCGCGCCGACGAGATCGTCGTCGGGCTGACGGACGGTCGCAATCTGCCGGCCCGTCTCGTGGGCGTGGACCCGCAGGTCGACCTCGCCGTGCTCCAGGTCGAAGACGATGGCCTGACGGCGATCGAATTCGCGGACTCCGCCGCCCTGCGGGTGGGCGACTTCGTCGTCGCGGTCGGCAACCCGTTCGGGCTTGACCAGACCGTCACCTCCGGCATCGTCAGCGCCCTCGGCCGGAGTGGCCTCGGCATCGAGGGCTACGAGGACTTCATCCAGACCGATGCGTCGATCAACCCGGGCAACTCGGGCGGTGCCTTGGTGGACCTGTCCGGCCGCTTGGTCGGCATCAACACGGCCATCGTGTCCCCGGGCCGCTATGGCGGCAGCGTCGGGATCGGCTTCGCCATTCCGAGCAACATGGTCGCGGCGATCATGCAGCAACTCGTGACCCACGGCGAAGTGCGCCGGGGCCGCATCGGCCTGGCCGTCCAGGCGCTCGACGCGGAGTTGGCGGCGGCGCTCGGACTAGAGGCGCCGGACGGCGTCGTGGTCGTGGACGTGGAGCCGGGCAGCGCGGCCGACGCCGCCGGCATCGAGCCCGGAGATGTCGTCACGGCGATGGACGGGCGTCCCGTGCGGCGCGTGTCGGAGTATCAGGGGCAGTCGGCCGTAATCATGGTGGGCGACACGGTGGCGCTGACCCTCGCGCGCGACGGCGAGCTGCGGACCGTTGCGATTCACGTGGACGACAACCGCATGGTGAGCGTGCCGGGGGCCCGCGTCGATCCGCGCCTGGCGGGGGCCGTGCTCTCGGACTTCCGGGAGGACGACAATCCGCGCGGCGGCGCCGGCGTTCTGGTCGCGGAGGTCGAGCCGGCCAGCGCCGCCTGGCAGCGAGGCCTGAGGGGCGGCGACATCATCATCGCGGCCAATCGCCGCCAAACCCGCGGCATCACCGAGCTCTGGCAAACCATCCGCTACGCACGGGCGGTGCGGCTACGCGTCTACCGGGCGGGGCAGTACGGGAACATCAACCTGCGGTAGGACGCTACTCGAACACGATCACGTTGCGGGCCACCTCCCCGGTTTCGAGCTGCGCGAGCGCGTCGTTCACGTCCTCGAGCTTGATGCGGCTCGAGATCATGTCGTCGAGGTGCAGCTTGCCGGCGAGGTAGAAGTCCACGAAGCGCGGCATGTCCACGCGGAACCGGTTGGAGCCCATGTTGGAGCCTTGCAGCGTCTTCTCGCGGAGGAACTCCGGGCCGTGTATCTCCACCATCGTGCCGACGGGGATCATCCCGATCACCGTGGCGGTGCCGCCGGCGCGGATCATCTTCCAGGCCTGTTCGGTGGTGCTCTTGAGGCCGATGGCCTCGAAGGAGTAGTGTGCGCCGCCGCCGGTGAGTTCCCGGACGGCGCCCACCGGATCCTCGGCCTTCGCGTCGACCACGTCGGTGGCGCCGAACTTGCGGGCCAGGTCCAGCTTGCCGGGGGCGGTGTCGATGGCGATGATCCGGGACGCCCCGGCGATGGCCGCGCCGTTGATGCAGGAGAGCCCCACGCCGCCGCAGCCGATGACGGCGACGGTGGTCCCAGGTTCGACGCCCGCGGTGTGAATGACCGCGCCGACGCCCGTGGTGACGCCGCAACCAATGAGGGCGGCGCGGTCGAGGGGCATGTCCTCGCGGATCTTGGCGATGGCGTGCTCGTGCAGCAGCATGTATTCGGCGAACGAGGAGAGGTTCAGGAACTGGGCGATGGACTCGCCGTTCTTGCTCAGCCGCGGCGGCTCGCTCGCACCGCGTTGCAGCTCGGGTTCCTGACACAGGGACATGTGCCCGGTGAGGCAGAACTCGCAGTGCCCGCAGAACGCCGAGAGGCAGGTGATGACGTGGTCGCCCGGCTTGACGTACGTGACATCGGCGCCGACGGCCTCGACGACCCCGGCGGACTCGTGTCCCAGGATCGTCGGCAGGAAGTACGGGTACGAACCGTTCTGGAAGTGGAGGTCCGAGTGGCACACGCCCGCCGCCGCCGTGCGTATCAGCACTTCCCGAGGTCCGGGATTGCCGTGTTGAACATCCTCGATCTCAAGCGGCTGGTTGACTTCCCTCAGTACGGCGGCTTTCATTTCGGACTCCCTGGATCGCATGGCGGGTTGGGTCGATTTCTACCACGGCTGTCAGGGTTCTGGTAGGCCTCGGTTCGAACCGGGGCGCGAGCGTGGACATCGTGTCGCGGGCCCTTGCGGAACTGCGGGCGGCGTCCGTGGGCGAGTTTCGGGCGTCGTCCTTCTGGCGCACGAGCCCGGTGGACTGCCCTCCCGGGGCGGTGGATTTCGTCAACGCCGCCGCCGCGTTCCTCTCGGACCGCCCGGGTCCGGAGGCGTTGCTATCGGAGCTGAAGGCGATGGAGGGCCGGTATGGGCGGTCCGGGACGCCGGTAAGGAACGCCCCGCGGGAACTCGATCTCGATCTGCTGTTGTTCGGCGACGTCACGTGCTGCACGGAGCGTCTGACGTTGCCCCACCCCCGCGCGCTCGGGCGGCGCTTCGTCATGACCCCGGCGGCGGAAGTGGCGCCGGACTGGCGGTGGCCCGGCGCGGACCGGACGATTGCGGAGCTCGCACGCGGCTTGGTGACGGACGAGACGCTCGAACGCCTGGGCCAAGTGCCGAACGGCGCGGCGGACCGGGCCGGATGAGGTCACGGCGTCTCGCCGGAGTGGCCCGCGGGCCGGCTTGGCTCGTTCTGGCGTGGATCCTCGGCGCGACGCCGGCCGGGGCCTACGAGGGTGCCCTGCACCAAGAGCTCACGTTCATTGCGGCGAAGCACTTCAACAACTGTGCCGCCGAGGTCGCGTTGCCGCGCCTGACCCCGTTGCAGGTGCGCTACATCGCCAAGGCGAACGTGCGTCAGACCGAGGCCAACATCTTCCGCAAGCTCACCCGATGGAACTACTACGACCGCGAGGATCAGCGGCCGCGGAGCATGCTCTGGTTCATCCAGACGCGGCTGCACCAACACTTCAACAGGTTGGTGCAGGAACTCGCCGCGGCGGACGCGCTGGCGGAACGGTACTCGGGCCTGGGCCGGGTCGTGAACTACGTGCAGGACATGACGTCGCCGGCCCACGTCGTGCCCGTGTTCACGGCGCGTTGGTGGCGCTGGGACATCAGCGACCGGTTCGACCGGTATGCCGTGAACGCCGATGCGGTCTCGGCTGCGTTGGGGGAGGACTGCGGCGACTTGGGCGCGGAGGTCGAGGGCTACGACGGGCTGCTGGGCGTCACCGCGGACCGGACCCTGGCGGCCGTGCGCGGGCAGATTCCTGGCTTGCCGGTGAGTTGGCAGGTGTTTTGGCGCATTGGGGAACCCGGCGGGTTCGGCGGCTATGGGCCGGCGGGGAACAACTTCGGCCGGCCCGCCGAGTTCGACTGCGGCGGCGCGACCCGGGCCGAGCGTTGCGTGCTGCTCCGGCGTGATCCGTTGTACGAGGCGTTCGCGGCGGAGCGGCACCTCGAAGCCGTGCGAGCTACCATCACGGCGATGTGGATGTTGCAGCACGACCTGCCGGGACTTTCGTCCATGGGCGGGAGAGCCGAATGAGCGCGCTGCACCTGGGGCTGACCCCATGGATCGTGTCCGGCATGGCCGATGCGGTCACGCTCGGCCGGCAGGGGGAACTCGCCGAGTCCTGGGGTTACGAGTCGTTCTGGCTTCCGGAGAACCACTTCGGGGGCGACGGCGCGATCCCGGAGCCGCTCATGCTGCTCGCCGCGGTGGCCGCCCGTACGCGGACCTTGCGGCTGGCGACCACCTCGTATCTGTTGCCCCTGCGCAATCCGCTGCAGGCGGCGGAGCAGGTCGCGGTGCTCGACCGGCTGTCCAACGGGCGCGTCACGCTGGGGGTCGGGCGGGGATATTCGGCTCAGTTGCTCGGGGCGTTCTCCGTGTCGCCGAAGGACAAGCGTCGGCGCTTCGAGTGGTGCCTGGAGCACATGATCCGGGCGTGGCGCGGCGAGCCGGTGGCCGTGACGGAAGATGCGGCGCCGGTCACCGTAGCGCCGCTGCCGGTGCAGCAGCCGCATCCGCCCATCTGGGTGGCGGCGTTCGGCCCCAAGGCGCTCGCGCAGGCCGGCAAGCTGGGCGCGCCCTACCTCGCTTCCCCGATGGAGCCCCTGGCGCGGCTACGCGACAACTACCGCCGCCACGTCGAAGCCTGCGAGGAGGCGGGCCAACCGGTGCCGGGGGAGGTGCCGGTGATGCGCTCGTGCTTTGTTTCCGAGGACGCGCGGCTCGTTGCCCGGGTGCGGGAGGGGCTCGAGGCGCAGGCGCGGCGCATGGCGGCGGAGGCGGACGGGCGCATGGCGCGGCGTTTCTCGACGTCGGTGGACGACTGGGCCCTCGTCGGGGAACCGGCGGCGGTCCTGGACCGCGTGGAGGCCTACCGGGAGGACCTCGGCATGACCCACCTCGTCGTCACGCGGTTGCGCATCAACGTGGACGGCGACTTGGCGGAACGGTCGGTCGAGGCCACGGCGGAACTCCTGGCGACTCAGTAGGTCCGCAGGTTGTCCACCTGGAGGTAGCGCTTCAGGTAGTGCGTGCCGATGTAGAACGGTACCGTATCCGCCACCGCGACGAACACCTTGAAGACGTAATTGCTGCCGATCAGGACGAGGATGGTCGCGACGGTGAAGTCCCCGGCGAGGAACGCCGCGCCGAAGGTCACCGAGATGACCATGATCGAGTCCACGAGCTGGCTGGTGAGGGTCGAGAAGCAGTTACGCACCCAGAGGTGCCGGCCTCGGGTGAGCCGCTTAAGGAAGTGGAACATCTGCACGTCGCAGAACTGCGCGGCGATGTAGGCCATCATCGACGCGAACACCGCCCCGGACGTGCAGGCGAAGATCAGCTCGAAGAGCTCGACGCTGCCGGTGATCACCTCCCCGTTGGGCATCGCGACCTCCTCGGCGAGCTCGAGCACCTGCCAGGGGGGTTGCGCCTCGGCGGCGGGAATGGCGTTGCCGAGCCAGAGGCAGCCGAGGATGAAGAAATTGAGGACGAAGCCGACGCCGACCAGGAAGTTGGCGCGGCGGCGGCCGTAGAGTTCGCTGATCAGGTCCGTGCAGAGGAACGTCAGGGGGTAGGGCAGCACGCCCACGGCCAACGTCATCGGCCCGAGTTCGATGAACCGGGTGATGCCGATCACGTTGAGCAGGGTCATCGCGCAGAGAAAGAACCCGGCCAGCACGATGAAGACGCGCTCGCGCCGTTCGGCGATGTCGATTCCGGCCGCCGGGGCCGGCGTGGCCAAGGCGGTTTCGCTCATCGCTCTATCTGCCCGAGGTTGGCGTGCAGCACCGCGCCGTTCAGGACGGGGTGCTCGGCGGCGAACAGCAGGGTCGCGGCGATTTCCTCGGGCTCGATCAGCCGTCCGAAGGCGGAGACGGAGGCGACGGAGGCCATGGCGTCGTCCGGCACGTGCTTCCGGAGCATCTCGGTGTCGGTGAAGCCGGGGCAGATGCAGGCCGTGTGGATGCCTGTGCCCGCGAGGTCCTGGCAGGTCGCCCGCATCATGCCGACGATGGCGTGCTTCGAGACGACGTAGCTGAAGCTGCCGGGGACGGCTTTCTCGGAGAGCGTCGAGCCCACGTAGAGGATGCACGAACCCTCGCCCATCCGGGGTAGGACGTGGCCGTTCAGGGTGTTGGCGGCGACCACGTTGGTTTCGAGGATCGCGCGCAGGGCATCGCTCGGCGTGTTGGCCGCCGTGTCGTTGACGAGTCGCGAGGCGTTGTGGACGAGGGCGATCCGTTCCGCCGAGTGCAGCGCGGTGGCGAGGGCCGGGGCGATGTCGTCGAGGAAGTCCGGCCGCGCAAGGTCGCAGCGGATGTGGGTCACCCCGGCCACCGGGCACGGCCGCCGGGACAGGTTGACGACTTGGTAGCCGGCTGCAAGGAAGGCCTCGGCGGTGCGGGTGCCGATGCCGGCGGACGCGCCGGTGATGAGCAGGGCCTTCATGATGCCCCCGCGCTCCACGTCGCACGCGCCCATTGGCCGGGCCCGGACGAGACCCGCAGCGTGATCGAGGAGACGGGCAACGCGGCGATCCGGGCGTCGCTCCGGAGTTCCTCCAGAAACCAACGCGCGAGTTCCTCCACCGTGATGTTGCGCAGCGGTAGCGTTTTCACGTCGCGGCGCGGCAGGGAGAGCCGCTCGCCTGCGAAGTTGACCCGGGTCGTCTCTCCCTCCTCGGAGACCGAAAGATGGGGACTCAGCGCGGGGATCAGGAGCACCTCGTCCAGCCCCTCGCAGAGGGCCGCGAGCTTCGTCTTCGGCACGTTGTAGTCGAAGCACAGGCCGCCGTCCCCCACGGTTCCGTCGAATGTCGCCTCGACCTGGAAGTTGTGCCCGTGGAGGTTCTCTCGTTCGGTGGCGGAGAAGACGGTGAAATGCGCGGCGGAGAAGTGGTGGGCCTCCTTGGCGATCTCGATGGTGACGGTCTCCTCCACCGGGGCTCCGTCAGGCGAGTATCGCGTCGGCGAAGGCGGCGAGCGTCGGGAAGGTCCAGGTCGGCTTCGCGTCCGAGTCCGGGACCGCGCCGGGACCGCCGCCGGTGCGGTCGATCCAGACCGTCGCGAGGCCCATCGACGACGCCGGTGCGATGTCGTGGTAGAGGCTCTGCGCGACGTGGAGCACCGTCGCCGGGGCCACGCCCATGACATCGAGCGCGGTCTCGAAGGCGCGTGGGTTCGGCTTGTAGACGCCGGTGCGCTCGGCGGTGACGACATGGGCGAACTCGACGCCCAGGATTTCGTTCGTCCGTGCGAACAGCGCATCGTCGGTGTTGGAGATGACCGCGAGCTCGAACCGTTGCGCGAGCCGCCCGAGGGCCTCGATGGTGTCCGGGAAGGATGGCCATGCGGGGAGGCTCGCCGGGAAGCCGTCGAGCTCCTCCTCCGTGGGCGCGAAGCCGAGCCGCGTGCCGAAGCGGCGCAACACCGTGCGCAACACGTCCTCGTAGCGTCCGCCCTCGGACTGCACGACCGTCTCCGTCTCGGCGAAGAACTCGAGGATGAAGTCGTCGATGACGTGGACGTCGTGGCGGAGCAGGACGGGCTGCAGGTAGTCGACGATGCCGCGTTCCCAGTCGATCAGCGTGCCGTAGCAGTCGAACGTGAGGACGTCGAACGGTTCGGCGTCGATGTGCGGCACTCGGCAGCCCCCGGGTCGGGCAAACGCGGGATGTTACTCGATTCCGCGCCGGCCAGCGGGCGAGGGCCGCAAGCGTTACAAGGACGCCGTCAAGGTGAGCGAGGCCGTGCGGGCCGCGCCGAGGAAGGCACCCGGCGTGGCGATGGTCGAGAGGTAGGTCTCGTCGAACAGGTTGTGGACCACCAGCGACAACTCGAGGCCCTCCGCCCCGGTGCCGAAGCTTGCGAGGGCGTACGTCAGATGGGCGTCGGCGAGCCAGTACGCATCCGCGCGCCAGGCCCCGTCGGGGGTCACGGAGCGCTCGGACGTGTACTTGGCCGAGAGCCCGGCGGTCATGCGTCCCGAAATCCAGTCGAGGGAAAACGCGGCGAGACGTTCCGGGATGCCCACGACATCGCCCCCGGGGACGATGCCCTGGGCGGCGGAGACGAGGGGGTCGCCGGTGCCGAGATAGGCCGTGTCGTTCCAGGTGAGGGCCGCGTGCAGGGAGAGCGCGTCCGTGGCCCGCAGGGTGGCGGAGACCTCCACGCCCCGGGATTCGAGCCCCCCGGAATTGAAGTACGAGCCCCCGCCCGCGATGAGGTAGTTCGGCCCGGTTACGGTCTGTGGCGTCAGGAAGAACACCCGGTTGTCGAAGTCGATGTCGTAGTACGTGGCCGTCAGCGAGGCGCGACGGGCGGCGTAGCGCAGTCCGAGATCGATGTTGACCGCGGTTTCGGGGTCCAGGCCATCCAGGGCGCGGCCGGGTACCTCCAGCAGCCGGTCGGAGAGGGATTTGAAGTTCTCCGCATAGCCGGCGAAGAGCTCCAGTCCGGCGATGGGTCCGGCGAAGACGACGCCGGCCGACAGAAGCGGATCCGAATCCGATTCGACCGTGAGATCAGGCGCCGCGCCAAAGGCGTCCTCGCGGCCCACTTCGACCAAGTACTGCCGCACGCCGAGGCTGAGGGTCCAGGGCCCCGTCTCGAAGGCGTCCTCGACATGCCATTTCAGGATCGTCTGCGGAAAGCGCCACTCGTACTGATGCCAATAGGGCGCGTCGTCGTGGTCGGGCCCGGAACGGGCGTCCCGTATCCGATGCCAGTCGCGGCCCAGGTCGCGCTCGCCGTCCTCGTACCAAAGCCCCGCCCGCAGGCGGTTCTCGCCGTCTCCGAGGGGGTGCGACCACTCCGCGTCCAACGTCAGTCCCAAGCGGTCCTTGCCGTAGTGGCTGTGACGGTAGGACTGTACGGGAACGGCGTTCGCGGGGTGGCAGGCGGGATCGTACTCCGGGCCGCCGCCGCCATAGGGGAAGTCGAGGGACGAGACGCAGCCTGGCGCGGGCGCCAGCGCCACGCCGTCGGGGCCCACGAAATACAGCCGGCCAAGGGCGCTGCCGCCCCGCGCCCTGGCCCCGGCCCGGATTTCGGACTCGGGGCCCCCGGCGTCGTCGATCACGTCCACCAAGTAGGGCGGCAGCCAGTCGCCCCGGCCGCGGAGGCGGTGGAAATAGGCCCCGGCGCTGGCGACGAAGTGGGCCGATCCGGTCAGCTCCGCCTTGAGGTAGCCGAAGTCGTTGCGGCGTGGAATCGTCCAGCCGGGGCGATAGACCTGGTTGACGTACGGGGTGTCCGTCCAGTCCTCGATCAGGCGGTCCCAGCGGGGATCCTCGCGAAACTCCGCCGCGGAGAAGATGCGCTGGTGGCTGGCATTGTCGGTCTCGTCGTGGACGGCCATGCCGGTGAGCAGAAACCGGCCCAACAGGGACTCGACCTTGGCCGCCGCGTGCTCCCGTTCGCTGCCCACGCTCCCCTGCATCCAGTCCCGGCTGCGTTGGCGGATGGCGGACACCCATGCGTGTGTCTCGGTGCCGAAGAGCGCGCCCGTGTCCACCCGCAGATAGTAGCGTTCGCTGTCGTGTTCGCCGCCGGTGATCGATGCCGTGTAGCCGCGCTCCCGGGCGGGCGCGTCCGAGCGGTAGTCGAAGGTGCCGCCCAACGCCTCGAGGGAGCGGGACGCGATGTCGGCGGTCCCTTGGGAGACCGTGACGCCGCCCAGGTTCGCGATGTCGATGAAGCGGTTGGCCTTGGAGCCCGTCCAATAGTCCGACGTGCCGTTCGGGAAGCCGTCGATGGTGGTGCCGATCTGCGCCTCGTCGAGGCTCACCTGGAAGCCGCGCATGGCGATGCTGCTCGACCAGTCGTCGCTGCCGAACATGTCGCCTTCCTGGATCGAGACGCCCGGGAGGTTGTCCACGACGGCCAGCACGCTGGTCATGGGCGACTGCTGGGCCACCATCGCCTCCGACACCGTGTTGGCCGCGAACGCGCGGGGCCTCGGGGCGACCACGGAGATCATCTCGAGCCGCGCGTCGGCGGCGCCGGCATCCTCTTGGCCGTCGGCCGCCGGCTCGGCCAGGGCCGGACCGGCGCAGAAGGCCAGGGTGGTCGCGCACAATCGCGCGCGTACCCGGGACGAGGCTAGGCGCGAGGGGATGGCCCCGAGTTGCGGGCGATCACCCACCGAGTGCGACGGCGCGGAGGAGGAGATGGTCCGTTACTCCGTGCGTATCTGCGCGACGACCAGCCCGCAGAAGCTCTCGGTGTCCCGCTCGAAGACCCAGCCCATGTGCCGGCCGCATCCCTCGCAGTACGCCAGACGCCAACTGAAGCCGGGGAACCAGGTGTCCGCCGCGTTGGGTCCGCCGTGTACCTCCACCCCCGGTGCCTCGGCATAGCAGGCGAAGCGATGGGTGACGCCGTAGGGATTCGTCATGGCGTGCTCATGGGCGCCCATCACCTCGATGCGGTCCGCGACGTGTCCGATGACGTGCTCGCAGGTCGCGCAGTAGAGATACCCCTTGCGGGGGCGGTCGCTCGTCTCGATGAGGTCCTTGAGCGTCGGGTCGAGGGTATCTTGGGAGGGCTTGTCCAGAACGTCCGACATGAGCGGGGCGCTTTCGTTGGTGGCGTCGGGTGGCGCATTGTGTAGCCGTCACGTACGCGATGGCAACTGCCGGGGCCGGTTACGCGAGCAGCGTCTTCAGTTCGACCAATGGGTCGGCGAGTTGCGCTGCATCGACGGGCCGCCCGACGAGCTGCCGGCATGCCATGAATTCCCGCGGCGAGTTCACCGCGTCCGCGGCGACGAGCACGCCGTCCCGCAGGTGGAACACCGCGAAGCGGCGCGCCTCGGGGTCGCCCCGCGTGACGGACGTGTCGCCGTCTTCTGAGAACCCGACCATCTGGAGCTTGAGGTCGTACTGGTCGGACCAGAACCAGGGCACGCTGGAATAGGCCTTCTCGTTGCCCACCATGTTGGCGGCGGCGACCCGCGCCTGCTCCATGGCGTTCGGCACGGACTCGAGGCGCAGGCGGCGCTCCAGGACCGGATTGGGATGATTCGTGCAATCGCCGGCCGCCAGGATGTCGGGATCCACGGTGGTGCAGCGCTCGTCCACGACGATGCCGTCGTCGCATGGCAGACCCGCGTCGGCGGCGAGTTCCACGTTGGGAACGATGCCCACGCCGACCACGACGACATCGGCCGGAATCTCCGAGCCGTCGGCGCAGCGGACGCCGGTGACATCGCCGGCACCGACGAAGGCCTCGGCCCTGGCGTCCGTGCGGATGACGACTCCGGCGTCGTCATGGAGCTTGCGGTAGAACTCCGACATCGCCGGCGTCGTCACCCGCTGTAGGATCCGCTCCTCCATTTCGAGCACGGTGACCGAGAGCCCCGCGGTCACCGCCACGGACGCCACCTCGAGCCCGATGTAGCCGCCGCCGACGACCACCAACCGCCGGCCGGGCGTCATGTCGGCCTTGATGGCGTCGGAGTCGGTGATCGTGCGCAGGTAGTGAATGCCGAGTAGGTCGGCCCCAGGCAAGTCGAGCACGCGTGGCCGGGCCCCGGTGGCGAGCAGCAGCTTGTCGTAGGCGAGGCGCTCCCCGTCTTCGAGCAAGACGATCTTCGCGGACCGGTCGATCCCGGCGGCGCGTGCGGCGCGGCGCACCGTGACGTTCTTGTCGGCGTAGAACTTCTCGGCGCGCAGGTACACGCGGTCGAGCCCCTGCTCACCGGCCAGATACTGCTTGGACAACGGTGGACGCTGGTAGGGGATGTGCGGCTCGTCGGCGACGATGACGAGCTCGCCTTGGTAGCCTTCCTGCCGGAGGCTGGCCGCGGCCTGCCCGGCGGCATGACCCCCGCCCACGATCACGAATGCCATGAGAATCCTCGCCGCGCTTTGAAGGCCGCGTATTCTAGCGCCGCACGGCGCCCCCGCCGTCCACCCACGCGGTCCGTCCATCCCCTGCTCGCGGGATGGCATGGCGTCTGTAACATGCCAGAGACTTTGATTGTCGGGAGCGAACATGGAGACGACGGCAAACTGTTCGTGATCGGCCGTAGCCAAGCGGTCCGCATCCCGAGGGCCTTTCGGTTCGAAGGAGTGGAGGAAGTGATTCTGCGCAAGGAGGGCGACGCCTTGATGATCTTGCCCGTGCGCAAGACTTGGGAGTCGATCGCGGACGAGCTCCCGCCCGCCGACGAGAGCTTTCTCGCGTGCCGGCCCGAGTTGATGGAGCCGTAGCGGGGCGTCAACCGTGATCGCACGGGCGCGGTCGCCTCGATTTCCCGTGAGTAGTTCGCGTACCCTGAACGAGTCGCGCACGGTGGACTTCGCTTGCAGCGCTTGATCCGTTCAGGCATGGGTGTGCTCGCCGCCTGCCTCCTTGGCGGTGCGGCGGGTTGCGATGGCCCCGTCGTCGAAGGGGTGGACGAGGGCGCGGGCGTGGTTCGTGAAGAGCTGCGGGCCGGGGATGCGGTGAAGTCGGCGCTGAACACCCCGGTACACGTCCGCGTCGCGCCCGCGACCCTCGCCGACCTGCGGCGGGAGTCCACGGCCGCCGGGGTGGTGGAGGCGTTTCGAAAGGCCACGGTGGCGGCCGAAACCCATGGCCGGGTCACCCGGCGCTCCGTGGAGCCCGGTGATGCCGTTGCCGCCGGGCAGGTGTTGGTCCAGCTCGACAAGGAACGGGCGCGCATCGCGCTGAACGAGGCGACCGCCAGGGTCCGCGCCGGCGAGATCGACCTGCGCAAGGCCCACAATGCGTTGCGCCGGGGCCGGGACCTGCATGCCAGGGAGTTCATCAGCCGCGACGTGCTCGAAGATCTGCACTTCGCGGAAGCCCGGGCCCGGGCCGCGCTCGGCGCCGCCCGGGCGCAAGTGGCCGCGGCCGAGCGCGTGTTGGCCGACGCCGAAGTACGGGCGCCGTTCGCCGGCATCGCCGAGCGGATTCACGTCCACGAGGGCGACTACGTCAATCCCGGCACGCCGGTGGCGACGCTCGCGGATTTCTCCAGGGTGCGCATCAAGGCCGGCATCACGGCCCGGGAGGCGGCATCGCTGCAGGGGGTCGGCCACGCGGAACTGACCCTCGGCGTGCTCGGTCCCGAGCCACTGCGGGCCACGATCAACAGCGTGGCGCGGGTCTCGGAACCGGCGACCGGCACCTATACGCTGGAGCTGTGGCTCGCGGATGTCTCGGAGGATCTGCGGGCCGGGCTGCGGGAGGGCATGCTGGCCACGGTCCATCTCCCCCACGCTGGGGCCGAGACCCGACTCACGGTGCCGAGCGCCGCCGTGTTCCGGCGCGACGGCGTGATGCACGCGTTCGTGGTGCGGGACGGACACGCCGCGCTCCGGCCGGTGCGCACGGGACGCAGCAACGGGCCCACCGTCGAGGTGCTGGACGGCCTGGCGCAAGGCGACGTCGTGGTGACGGATGGCCAGTTCGCGTTGCGCGACGGCGCTCCGGTCGTCGTCGAAGACTGACTGTCGATGGAATCCATCCTGCGCTTCTTCATCGAGCGCCACCTGCTCGTCAACATCATGGCGGGCACGTTGGTGGTGCTCGGCTTTCTCTCCGCGAGCAACCTGGATAGGGAGTTCTTGCCCAACATCGACGCGCCGCAGATCTTCATCACCGCCAACCTGCCCGGCGCCAGCGCCCGGGACATGGAAACGAAGATCACGATTCCCATCGAAGAGGCCCTCGAGGGGGTGGAGGGCATCGACCACTTCACCACGGTGATTTCCGACAACACGTCGTTCACCACGGTGGAGCTCTACGACGACTACGATGCCGCCCGCATCGAGGCGGCCGAGATCGATCTGCGGGCCGCGGTGGACCGCATCACGGACTTTCCGCCCGAGATGGAGGACGAGCCGACCTTCCTGCAGCTCGACCCGGGCGCCTCCATGGTGGTCGAGGTCGTGCTGTCGGGGCCGGAACCGGACCTGAGCAACGCCGCGGAGGACATTGAAGACCGCCTGGAACGCTTGGACACCGTGAGCGACGTGGTCCCGGTGGGCCTGCAGGAGCCCGAAGTACGCATCCTGGTGGACCCGATCCTAGCCCGGGAGCATGGCGTCACCCTGGCCGAGGTCATCTCGGCGGTGCAGAGGCGGAACGTGTCGAGTACCGGCGGTCTGCTCGAAAGTCCCGAGGCGCGTCGGCAGGTCGTGATGTGGAGCCGGTTCGAGGACCCCGCCGACGTCGGCGAGACGATCCTGCGGTTCCGTCCGGGTGCCGGGGTGCTCCGGATCGCCGACATTGCCAGGATCGAGAGCGGCCGGGCCGATACCGGCCTGATCGTGCACGGCGATGGCCGGCGCGGCGTCGTGCTGTTTGTGAAGAAGCGGGTGGGCGTCGACATCATCGACACGGTGGAGGACGTGCAGGCCGTGCTCGCTCAGGCACCGCTCCCGGGCACCGTCGAGGCCCGCCCGATCAACGACGAGTCGGTCATGGTCGCGAACCGGCTCGATCTCATGTTCACGAACGGCTTGATTGGCGTGTTGCTCGTCAGTGGCGTGCTCTTCCTCTTCGTCCGGCCGGGCCCGGCGCTCTGGATCCTCGTGGGCGTTCCGGTGGTGTTCATGGCCGCGCTGACCCTGGTCGGGCCGTTCGGGATAACCCTGAACCTCCTGGCCCTCACCGGCTTCATCGTGGTGTTGGGCATGGTGGTCGACGATGCCGTGGTGGTCGCCGAACGCATCGTCGTGAAGCAGGCCCAGGGGCTCGCTCCGGCACGGGCGGCGCTCGTGGGCGCGCGCGAGATGCTGGCCCCGGTGACCGCGGCGGCGCTGACCACGGTGCTCGCCTTTCTTCCGCTCACCGTGCTCGGCGGCCTGCCGGGCAAGATCATGTGGCAGATCCCCACCATCGTCGTGATCGTGATGATCTTCTCCCTGTTCGAGTCGTTCTTCGTGCTGCCGGCGCACCTCTCGACGCTGAGCGGCCGCGCCAATCTCGCGAAGCGGCGCTTCATGGAGGTGCTCGAGAGGCTGTACCGGCGGGCACTTACGCGGATTCTCCGGCACCGGGGCGTCACCCTCGCCATCGCCCTCGCCGCGTTCGCCGCCGTGATGGGCGTGGTGCGGCCGCTCGTGCCGTTCGTCTTGTTCCCACAAACCGACGCCGACCGCTTGATGGTCAAGATCGCGACGCCCGCGGGCACTGCCCTCGAACGCACGGAGGCGGTGGCCGTGGATCTCACCAGGCAAATCCTCGAGGTCACGGCGAACGACATCGAGATCGTCACGAGCCGCGTGGGCCACCAGAACACGACCGGCCTAGAGAAGGGCTTCGGCGAGGCGGACAACGAGGCGCTATTGGTCGTGCAGTTTCGAAAGTTCGATCGGGAGCGCACCAATGCGCAGTGGATGGAGGTGCTGCCGGGCGCGCTCACGGTGCCGGAGGACGTGCATGTCCTCTACCAGTCCGAGTTCTTCGGCCCGCCGACCGACCTGCCGGTTACGGTGCATGTCCTCTCCAACGAAGACGAGGTGCGCCGCGGCGTCGCGTTCGAGATCGCGCGCTACCTCGAAGCCACGCCCGGGGTGGTGGAGGTGGAGGTGGACGAACGCCCCGGCACGCCGCAGGTCGAGTTGAACCTGAACTACGAGAAGCTCGCGTTGCGTGGCCTCGATCCACAGACCGTCGGACAGACCCTGAGCGCCGCCTTCTACGGTTTCGAGGCCAGCGAACACCGGGATCTCGAACACACGACGGAGTTCCGGGTGCAGTTCGACCCGGCCGCTCGGGGCGACCTCGAGGCGCTGCTGGAGACGCCGCTGCGTTCCCGGACCGGGGAATTGGTGCGGCTAAGGGATGTCGTGGATCCGATGGAGGTGCCGTCGGTGACGCGGATCTACCATCGGGACGGCTACCGGTCGGCGACGGTGCGCGCGAGCTTCCTGGAATCGAGCGACCTGACGGCCCTGACGTTCGCCACGCGGCTGGAGGAGGAACTGTTCCCGCGCTTCGAGGGCCTTCCGGGGCTCTTCGTCTTCAACGGCGGCGAGGCCGCGGAAACGGAGAAGGTGACCGCCCGCATGGCGGTGGCGGCGCTGCTCGCCGTGGCCGGCATCGCCGTCGTCATCTGGCTCATGCTCGGCTCTCTCCTGGAGGCGCTCTTCGTGATGTTGGTCATCCCGTTGGCCATTGCCGGGGTGATCGTCGTCTTCTTCCTGCACGGCCAGCCCTTGAGCATGTTCGCGATGATGGGGTCGATCGGCTTGGCCGGCATCGTGGTCAATGGGTCCATCGTCATGGTGGACTCGATCCATCGGCGGCTGCGGGACCGTGGGGAGGACCTGTCTCGGGAGGAGGCCACGCGGGAGATCATCGAGGCGGTGGTGCAGCGGCTGAGGCCGATCATGGTGACGACCCTGACCACGCTCGGCGGCGTGCTGCCGAGCGCCTACGGCATCGGCGGCTACGACGCCATCGTCAGCATCATGTCCTTGGCGATCGGTTGGGGCCTCGCGCTTTCGACGCTGACCACCCTGTTCTTGGTTCCCATTCTCTATTCGCTTGCGGGGGACCTGCGTGGCCGGGCCCGGGGCGCGGGAACGCGGTTGTCGGCCCTCGGTCTACGCCCGGCCGGGCTGGCCGGGGGCGGCCGGGGGGCGTGAGCCGGATTGCTGCTACCCACCCTCGCCGTTCGCCGCGCGCGCTCCCGCCTCCCCGGCAAGGATGCGCTTCAGGAAGTGCCCGGTGTGGGATTTACGGTTACCGGCCACCTGCTCGGGCGTGCCCTGGGCGACGATCTCGCCGCCGCCGGCCCCGCCCTCGGGGCCGAGGTCCACGATCCAGTCGGCGGTCTTGATCACGTCTAGGTTGTGCTCGATGACGACGATGGTGTTGCCTTGGTCGCGCAGGCGGTGCAGGACGGCTAGGAGCTGCTCGATGTCCTGGAAGTGCAGCCCGGTCGTGGGCTCGTCGAGGATGTAGAGCGTATTGCCCGTATCGCGCTTGGACAGCTCGCGGGACAGCTTGACGCGCTGCGCCTCGCCGCCGGAGAGCGTCGTCGCGCTCTGGCCGAGGTGGATGTAGGAGAGCCCCACGTCCATCAGCGTCTGGAGCTTGCGCGCGAGAATCGGCACGGCGTCGAAGAACTCCCGTGCCTCCTCGACCGTCATTTCGAGCACTTCGTTGATGTTGCGGCCCTTGTAGCGGACGTCCAGCGTTTCCCGGTTGTAACGCTTGCCCTTGCACAGGTCGCAGGGGACGTAGATGTCGGGCAGGAAGTGCATCTCGACCTTGATGACGCCATCGCCCTGGCACGCCTCGCACCGGCCGCCCTTCACGTTGAAGCTGAAGCGCCCGGGACGGTAGCCGCGCGTCCGCGCCTCGTGGGTTTGGGCGAATAGTTCGCGGATGGGCGTGAACAGGCCCGTGTAGGTGGCCGGGTTCGACCGGGGGGTCCGGCCGATGGGGCTCTGGTCGATGTCCACCACCTTGTCGAGGTGATGCAGGCCCTGGATTTCGCGGAACGGCTTCGGAATGACGGCCGCGGCGTTGTTCAGCCGGCGCGCCGCGATGGGGTAAAGGGTGTGGTTGATCAGCGTCGACTTGCCGGAGCCCGAAACCCCCGTGACGCAGGTGAAGAGCCCGGCTGGAATGTCCAGCGTGACTTGGCGCAGGTTGTTCCCCGTCGCCTCGACGAGGCGGACAACGCGTTCCGGATCGACCTCCTTGCGGCGGCCCGGCACCGCGATGCGGCGCTTGCCGGAGAGGTACTGGCCGGTGAGGGACTCCTTGCATCGCTTGATGCGCGGCAGGGTGCCCGCCACGACGATTTCGCCACCGTGCACGCCCGCGCCCGGGCCAATGTCCACGATGTGGTCGGCGCTGCGAATCGCCTCTTCATCGTGCTCGACGACGAGCACGGTGTTGCCGAGGTCACGCAGGTGCGTGAGGGTGCGCAGCAGGCGGGCGTTGTCGCGCTGGTGCAGGCCGATGGACGGCTCGTCGAGGATGTACATGACGCCGACCAGGCCCGCGCCGATCTGGCTCGCGAGGCGGATGCGCTGCGCCTCGCCGCCGGAGAGGGTCTCGGCGCTGCGGTCCAGCGTCAGGTAGTTGAGGCCGACGTCCACCAGGAAGCGTAGCCGGGCGCGGATCTCCTTGACGATCTTCTCGGCGATGGCGCCCCGCGCGCCCTCGAGTGCGAGTTCGGAGAAGTATTCGAGGGTGTCCTCGACGGAGCCGGACGTGATCTGGGGCGCGGTCTTGCCCTCGATGTACACGTGGCGGGCCTCCTCGCAGAGCCGCGCGCCGCCGCACGCGGGACAGGACCGCACGGTGAGGTACTTCTGCAGGCTCTCCCGCACCGCGGAGGATTCCGTCTCGTGGAAGCGGCGCTCCATGTTCGGGATGACGCCCTCGAAGGTGTGCCGCCGGTGTACCGTATCGCCCCGGTCGTTGACGTAGCTGAAGTCCACCCGGTCCCGGCCGGAGCCGTACAGGATGGCGTCCTTCTGCTTCTTGCGGAGCTTGCGGAACGGGGTGTCGACGTCGAACTCGTAGTGGCGGGCGAGGGACTTCAACAAGTGGAAGTAGTAGACGTTGCCGCGGTCCCACCCCCGGATCGCCCCCTCCGCGACGGTCGCCGCCGGGTCGGAGACGACCAGGTCGGGATCGAAGTACTGCTTGACGCCGAGGCCGTCGCACTCCTTGCACGCGCCGGCGGGGTTGTTGAACGAGAAGAGCCGCGGCTCGAGCTCGCTGATGCTGTAGCCGCACTGCGGGCAGGCGAAGCGCGACGAGAAGACCAGGTCCTCCCTCTTCTGCTCGCCTTCCCCCTCCATGAAGCTCACCGTGGCGATCCCCTCCGCGAGGTCGAGGGCCGTCTCGAACGACTCGGCGAGGCGCTGTTGCATGTCCGCCCGGACGCGCAGGCGGTCCACCACGGCCTCGATGGTGTGCTTCTTGTTCTTGTCGAGGTTCGGCGGGTGGTCGAGGTCGGTCACGAGGCCGTCGATGCGAGCCCGGATGAAGCCGTTGGCGGTCAGGTCGTGAAAGACGTGCAGGTGCTCGCCCTTGCGGTCCGTGATCACCGGCGCGAGCAGCATGATGCGGCTGCCCTCCGGCAGCGCGAGCACCTGGTCCACCATCTGGCTAACCGTTTGCGCGTCGAGGGTCGCGCCGTGGGTGGGGCAGCGGGGCTCGCCGACCCGGGCGAAGAGGAGCCGCAGGTAGTCGTAGATCTCCGTGATCGTTCCCACCGTCGAGCGCGGGTTGTGGGACGTGGACTTCTGCTCGATGGAGATGGCCGGGGAGAGGCCCTCGATGTGATCGACGTCCGGCTTCTCCATCATCGACAGGAACTGCCGAGCATAGGCGGAGAGCGACTCCACGTAGCGCCGCTGGCCCTCCGCGTACAAGGTGTCGAAGGCGAGGGAGGACTTGCCGGATCCAGAGAGCCCGGTGATGACGACGAGCTGGTCGCGGGGGAGGTCGAGGTCGATGTTCTTGAGGTTGTGCGTGCGCGCGCCGCGCACGGCGATCGACGTCATCGAGGCTGCCATGCCTTGGGTCCGGGAGAGGCGTGAAACCCGTCAAAATACGCTGCCGCCTCCCGCGTGGCAACAAAGTTGTGTGGGATGTTGTGTGGGAGGTCATGTGAGCGATGTCGCATACGCGAAAGGGGCGATGTCGGGGCCGCCCAATCGACCGCATCGGGGGAGCGTTCAGGTATAGTCGCTCGCGGGATTCGGACACACGCGGACGGGGGCAAACAGGCATGGCGCGGGGCATCAACAAGGTCATTCTCATCGGCAATCTCGGACGCGATCCCGAGACTCGGTACAGTCAGGATCAGCGGCCCGTGACGAACTTCAGCGTGGCGACGAGCGAGTCCTGGCGGGACCGCAACACCAACGAACAACATGAGCAGACCGAGTGGCACAACGTCGTCTGCTTTCAGCGACTCGCGGAGATCGCGGGGGAATACCTCCGCAAGGGCTCCAAGGTCTACATCGAGGGCCGCTTGCAGACGCGCTCCTGGGAGGGCCAGGACGGCCAGAAGCGGTACCGGACCGAGGTGATCGCGCGGGACATGCAGATGCTCGACAGCCGCGGCGCGGCCGGCGGTGGGGGAGGAGGCTACGATCAGCCGCCGCCGCGAGAGGCCGGCATGGCCGCCGGCGGGCAACGCAGCACGGGCGGCTTCGCCGGCGGAGGCGGCGCCGAGCAGAGCAGCGACCTCGACGACGGATTCGACGACGATATTCCGTTTTAGCGGGCGAAGGCGGGTTGCGTGCGTTTGTCGTGCAGCAGCTTTGGCGCTCTGATATGCCTACCCTCACCGTACGGCTGTCCGAGGACCTTGATGCACGGCTGACGGAGGAGTCGCGCATCAGTGCTATTTCGAAGTCCCGGCTGGCCCGCGAGGCATTGTCGGAATTCGTGTCACGACGAAGCCGGGAACGCTTTGTAGCCGAGCTAGGCAGGGCGGCGGAGGCGCTGGATCCGGAAGAGGCGATCAGCATCGCGGAAGAAGCCTTGCCGCTGGACAACGAGGCGCTGGAGAAGACGGTGCGGGACTGAATGCGCCCACGCGGCGTTCAAGCGAAGAACAGCAGCAATGACCCCAGCGCGATTCGATAGAGCACGAACGGCGTCATGCCGATCCGACCGATGAGCGCGATGAACGCCGCGATGCAGGCGTAGGCGCAGAGTCCGGACAGCGCGAAGCCGATCGCGAGGTCGCCCCAGGGAAGGGATCGTCCGCCGGCCGCCGCGTCCACCGCCGACAGGAGCGCCGCGCCGCCGATGGCGGGGATCGCGAGGAGGAAGGAGAAGCGGGCGGCACCTTGGCGCGACAGGCCGAGCAGCAAGGCCGCCGTGATCGTGATGCCGGCGCGGGACGTGCCCGGGATCAGGGCGATGGCCTGGGCCAGACCGATCAGGGTCGCCTGCCAGACCGTTACGCCATGCTCGTCGCGGCCGCCGCCCCCGCGCCGGTCGGCCCACCAGAGCGCGAGACCGAAGCCGATGGTCGCTGTCGCGATGACCGTCGTCGAACGCAACTCCGTCTCGATCCACGGCTTGAACAGCCATCCCGCGATCACGACCGGAAGCGTCGCGACCAACACCCTTGCCAGGAGTACCGTCTCGGCGTCGCGGCGAAGGTGTATGGCGCCGTCCGCCATCCCTGCGAGTTCACGGCGAAAGTACACCAGCACGGCGACCAGGGATCCGAGGTGGACCGCCGCGTCGAAGGCGAGCCCCTGGTCCGGCCAGCCGGCGAGGTGCGAGGCCAGAATCAAGTGGGCGGAGCTGGAGATCGGCAGGAACTCCGTCACGCCCTGGACGATGGCCAATATGACGACTTGCAGGAGGTCCATGAGTGGGGCCGCGTCCGGCGCTCCGCCTGGACGGCCGTTCGGCGGCGGCGTGTTATCGTTCGGGCATGGAGGGTACACGGGAAGTTCCGCTGTTTCCGCTTGGCCAGGTGCTCTTCCTGGGTGGGTGCATGTCGCTGCGGATCTTCGAGCCGCGCTACGTGGACATGGTCCGGCGCTGCCTGCGCGAAGACTCGGGTTTCGGGGTCGTGCTGATCCGGGCGGGAGGAGACACCTGGGCCGCCAACGAGGCGGGACACCCCGAGATCTTCAACATCGGCACGTTCGCGCGCATCGTGGACTTCGACGGGTCCCAGGGCGGGCTCTTCAACATCAAGATCCGCGGCGAATACAAGTTCCGCATACACGAGACCCGGGAGCAGCCCGACCACCTGCTCTGCGGGGACGTCGAGAAGCTCCCCGAGGAGCGCGAGGCGCGGGTCGGCGAGGACTTCGAACTGCTCACGTCGCTGCTCGAGGAACTGATGCGCCATCCCCTGATGGCGGAGCGTTGGGGCGATGCGATCGACTTGGACGACGCGCGGGCGGTGAGTTGGCGGCTTTCCGACATGTTGCCGTTCTCGCCAGAGATCAAGCAGGGGCTGTTGCAGATGCATCTGCCCCGGGAACGCCTGACCGAGATTCGCCGGCTGGTCAACAAGCTCCGAGGTTGACCATCGGGGAGTACCGGGGCCGGTGGCCGTTGCCCGGATATAATCCGCGCCCATGAACGTACAGACCCTCATGCTCGACATGGGCCGCCGCGCGCGGACCGCTTCCCGTGCGCTGGCCGCCGCGTCCGCCGGGACGAAGGTGGACGCGCTCCGGGCCTTGGCCGACCGGCTCGACGCGGACCGCGCCGCGTTGCGGGCCGCCAACGGCAAGGACGTGAACTGGGCCATCGAGAGTGGCGTGGACCAGCCCCTTGTGGACCGCTTGGTGCTCGACGATCCCGCCATCGACCGCATGTGCGAAGGCGTGCGCGAGGTCGCTGCCCTGCCGGACCCCGTCGGGGCGGTTAGCGAACTCGACTATCGCCCGACCGGCTTTCAGGTCGGGCGCATGCGGGTGCCCCTGGGCGTGATCGGCATCATCTACGAGTCGCGTCCGAACGTGACGGCAGATGCCGCGAGCCTTTGCCTGAAATCCGGGAACGCGTGCATCCTGCGCGGCGGGTCCGAGGCGCTCCGCTCCAACAAGGCCATCGCGGAGTCGATTCGGGCGGCCCTGGAGGGCTCGTTGCTGCCGGTGGACGCGGTGCAGCTCGTGCCGACGGCCGACCGCGCCGCGGTGGGCGGCCTGCTGGCCCTCGACGAGCACGTGGACGTGATCGTGCCGCGGGGGGGCAAGGGACTGATCGAACGGGTCATCAAGGAGTCGCGCATCCCCGTCATCAAACATCTCGATGGCGTGTGTCATGTCTACATCGACGATGCCGCGGATCTCGACATGGCCGTGGACGTGGCCTGCAACTCGAAGACGGAGAAGTACGCCGTCTGCAATGCCATGGAGACCCTGCTGGTCGCGCAGGGGATCGCCGAACGCGCGCTGCCGCCCTTGAAGGCCCGCTTCGATCAGGCCGGGGTGGAACTGCGCGGCTGCGAGCGGACCCGCGCCGTGGTGGAGGCCGATGCCGCGGCGGAGGAGGACTGGTACGAGGAGTACCTGGCCCCGGTGCTCTCCGTGCGCGTGGTCGGCGGGCTCGACGACGCCATCGAACACATCAACCGCTACGGGTCGGGCCACACGGACGCCATCGTCACGAACGACTACGCGCGCTCGCGGCGCTTCCTGGCGGAGGTGGATTCGGCCTCCGTGATGGTCAACGTCTCCACGCAGTTCGCGGACGGTTTCGAGTACGGGCTCGGGGCGGAGATCGGCATCTCCACGGACAAGCTGCACGCGCGGGGCCCGGTCGGGCTCGAGGGCCTGACGACCCGGAAGTTCGTCGTGCTCGGCAACGGCGAGGTCCGCCACCGCTGATCGGCGCGGCCCCTCCCGCGACTCACGATGGCCTTGCACGCGGTCCTCGGCGGCACCTTCGATCCGGTGCATGCCGGCCATCTCCATGCCGCGCACGCCATCCTGCGGGAGCTTGGCGTCGCGTCGGTCACCCTCGTGCTGTCCGCGCGCCCGCCACACCGCGCCGCCGTGGCGTCCGTGGAGGATCGCTGGCGAATGCTGTGCCTCGCGGTGGAGCGGGAGCCTGGACTCGAGGCCTCGGACCTGGAGCTTCGGCGCGCCGGCCCTTCCTTCGCGATCGACACGATCGGCGCCCTCGCGGCACGGGGCGACACGGTGGTCTGGATACTCGGCAGCGACGGCCTCGATGCGTTCCCCACGTGGCACGCCCACGAGACCTTCGCGGAGTCCTGCCACATCGCGGTCCTCGCGCGTCCGGAAGCCGCCATCACACCGCTGCCGGGATTCCGCGAAGTGTCGAACGGGGCGGAGTTGGCCCGGCGCGATGCGGGCCTCCTGTATGTCGCGAAGACACCCATGCTCGATGTCTCCGCGACCCGCGTGCGCGGCTCGGTTGGCCGCGGGGAGGACGTGTCTCGATTGCTTACGCCGACCGTGTGGAACTATATTAGGAAGCGTGGTCTCTACCGTGGTTGACGCGCCCATCGACCGATGTCCCCGGACGAGCTACGCGACCTGATCGTCGCGTCGCTCGACGATCGGAAGGGGCGGAGCATTCTCGCCCTCGACGTCACGAAACTGACGGACGTGACGGACTACATGGTGCTGGCCAGCGGCACCTCCACCCGCCATGTCCGCGCCCTCGTCGAGAGCCTCCGCGAAACCGCGAAGCGGCTCGCCCTGCGAGTCATCGGCGTGGAGGGCCAGGAGACGGGGCAGTGGGTGCTCGTCGACCTCGGCGACGTCGTGGTGCACGTGATGAATGCGGAGACACGCGCCTTCTATGACCTGGAGCGGCTGTGGGGGGATCCCGGGCGCGGGGAAGATGAAGCAGGGGCGGCGCGTTCGAAGCCGGCCGATCCGCCGGAGCGCGGCGGGGCGCTCGTATGAGCGCGCTCCCTTGAGGAGGTGCGTGGGGCGGTGCGCGTGCGCCTGTTGGCGGTGGGTTCGCGGCAGCCGCGTTGGGTGGACGAAGGCTTTTCGGACTACGCGCGACGCCTCCCCCGGGAGATTGGACTCGCCCTCGAGCCGATTGCCCCGGCGCCGGGGGGCATGGACGCGCGACGGGGGCGGGACGCGGAGGCGGCGCGGCTGCTCGACCGCATCGGCGCCCGGGAGCGCGTGGTGGCCCTCGATCCGGCGGGCCAGGCGCTCTCGAGCGAGCAGTTCGCGGCGAAACTCGAGGAGTGGCGCATGGATGGGCGCGGCATCACCTTCGTGATCGGCGGGCCGAACGGCCTTTCCGAAGCCGTGCTTGCGCGGGCGGATTTCGCCTGGGCGCTGTCCCCGCTGACGTTTCCCCATGGCCTCGCCCGCGTACTGCTGGCGGAACAGGTCTACCGGGCCTGGACGATCCTGGCGCGGCACCCGTACCACCGGGCCTGAGGCGCATGGCCGACCCGTTCGACATTCACGGACTGGGGACGGAGGGCCGCGCCTTTACCGTGCGGGCCCTGGTCGTGTTTCTCGTCGCGCTGGCCATGATGCTCGTGCTGCTGGCGCGCCTCGTGCAACTACAGGTGGTGGAGTACGACTCGTATCGCATCCGTTCGGACGACAATCGCATCCAGGTGCGCGCGCTGCCGCCGGACCGGGGGCTTATCTTCGACCAGCGGGGCGGGCTACTTGCGGACAACCGGCCCGCCCGCTCCCTGAACGTGGTGACCGAACTCATCGACGACCTCGACGGGGTCGTCGAGGAGCTGGGGGCTCTCGTGGATATCTCGGAGCGGCAAATCGAGGACTTTCACGAGCGGATCGCGCGTCGCCGGCCCTTCGAACCCGTGGCGCTCAGGATGAACCTCGCCGAGGAGGAGGTCGCCCGGGTCCGGGTCAACGGACATCGATGGCCCGGCGTGGAAATCGGCGAGGAGAACGTCCGCTACTACCCCCTCGGCGACCTGATGGCCCATGCTGTCGGCTCGGTTCGTCGCGTGAATCAGGAGGACGCGCAACGCCTCGACAAGCGGCGCTATCGGGGGGTGAAGTTCGTCGGCCGCCTCGGGGTCGAGAAGTTCTACGAGGACGTGCTGCATGGCGACGTCGGGTGGCAGCACATCGAGATCGACGCGCGGGGTCGGATTCACCGCATCCTCGACGAGACGCCGGCGGTGGTGGGGCGTGACGTGACGCTTCATCTCGACAGCTTCCTGCAAGGCGCGGCGCGCGATGCCCTGGACGGACGCCGCGGCGCGGTGGTGGCGCTCGATCCGAAGTCCGGCGGCATCCGCGTCCTCGTGAGCAACCCCGGCTATGACCCGAACTTGTTCGTCACCGGCATCCGGTCGGACCTCTACCAGGAACTGGCGAGCTCGCGGGACGCGCCCCTCTTCAACCGGGCCGTGCAGGGGCGCTACGCGCCGGGTTCGACCTTCAAGCCGGTCGTGGCGCTGGCCGGCCTCGCCGCCGGCGTCACGGACTGGGAGCGCACGATCGTCGACCGGGGCGAGTTTCGGCTGCCGGGCCGCAAGCGCGTCTACCGGGACTGGAGTTGGACCCAGGGCAACGCGGGCGGACAGGGCATCGTGAACTTGCGCAAGGCGATCTACCGTTCGTCGAACGTCTATTTCTATGACCTCGCGACGCGCATGGGCGTGGACGCGCTGTCGTCGTTCGCGGCGCAGTTCGGCTATGGGGAGGTCACTTCGGTGGACGTGGCGGACGCCGTCCCGGGCGTGCTGCCGTCGCGGGCGTGGAAGATGGAGAACCGGGGCGACCGCTGGTACGACGGCGACTCCGTGAACCTCGGGATCGGGCAGGGCGACCTGCTCGTCACGCCGCTACAGCTTGCGACGGTGGCGATGGTCATCGCCAACCGCGGGCATTGGGCGCGGCCCCGGTTGCTGCGGGAGAGCGGGGGCGCCCAGCCCGGCTTCGACCTGGGGGAACCGCGGCCCCGGGTCGCGGGGGTCACCGACGCGGACTGGGAGGCCCTCGTGGATGCCATGGCGGATGTCGTGCATCGCGGCAATCAGGGTTTCCGGGAGAACGGCACGGCCTGGTTCCACATCGGGCGCGATGACCTCGGCTACCGCATGGCGGGCAAGTCCGGCACCGCGCAGGTCGTCGAGATCGCCCAGGGCGAGGAGTACGACGAGGAAGCGCTCGACGAATACAGCCGCAAGCACGCGTGGTTCATCGCCTTTGCCCCGGCGGAAGACCCAACGCTCGCCGTCAGCGTGCTGGTCGAGAACGGCGGTGGGGGCAGCTCCGTCGCGGCGCCGGTCGCGCGCGCCGTGCTGGACGCGCACCTAAGGCCGCGGCTGGCCAGCCTCTGACGGGGACCGCGCAGGCGTGGCAACCACCTACGTCCGCAGCCTGGGCGCGAGGACGACCCGGCGGCGCATCTACTTCGAGCACTTCGATCCGCTCCTGTTGCTGGGCCTGCTGACGGTCATCCTGTTCGGCATGGTCATCCTCTATCGGGATCAGGACGTCATGATCGGCCAAGCCCTGCGCGTGGGCGTCGGCTTCGTGATGTTGGTGCTGGCGGCACAGGTACCGCCCCGCGTCTACCTCCGTTGGACGCCTTGGGTCTATGCCGGGGGTCTGGCGTTGCTCCTCGTCACGCTGTTCCTTGGCGTGACCGTGAATGGGTCTCGACGCTGGCTCGAACTGCCGGGAGGCTTGCGCTTCCAGCCCTCGGAACTGATGAAGCTCGCCATCCCGCTCATGCTCGGCTGGTACTTCCACCGGCGCGGGTTGCCGCCGCGATTCCGGGACGTCGCCGCGGGCCTGCTCTTCATCGCGGCGCCGGCGGTGCTCATCGTGCGCCAGCCCGACTTGGGAACGGCGCTGCTGCTGACCGCCGGGGGACTCGGCGTCGTCGTCCTCGCCGGCATCCGGTGGCGGTGGATCCTCGCGGCGGTGGGGCTGGCCGCCGCCGCCGCGCCGGGGCTCTGGATGGCGATGCGGGAGTATCAGCGCGACCGGGTCCGGACCTTGTTCGATCCCGAGCACGATCCGATGGGTGCCGGCTGGAACATCATTCAGTCGAAGACGGCGGTGGGTTCCGGTGGCGTATTCGGGAAGGGACTCGACCAGGGCACGCAGAGCCGCCTCGACTTCCTGCCGGAAAGCCACACGGACTTCATCGTCGCGGTGATCGGGGAAGAACTCGGGCTGGTCGGCGTGACCCTGCTGATCGTCGTGTATCTGGCGGTGTTGGCGAGGGGGCTGTACATTGCGACGCAGGCGTCCGGAACGTTCGCCAGGCTCGCGGTGGGTGGCCTGATGCTCACGTTCTTCGTCTACGTCTTTGTTAACATCGCCATGGTCTGCGGCCTGTTCCCGGTGGTCGGGGTGCCGCTGCCCCTGGTGAGCTTCGGAGGAACCTCGGTCATCTCCCTATTGGCCGGCTTCGGCATCGTCATGTCCGTCCACACCCATCGAAACTGGTAGATGGTCGAGCCGTTGAGTAGACGGAAACATGCGTGGCTTGCGCTCTGGATGCTGTGCGCGGGGGCTTGCTGGGCGGACTACGCCGAGCGCGGGGACGTGCTCGCCTACGTGGACGAACTGGTCGAGCGGCATGGCTTCGAGCGCGCCGCGGTGCTGTCCTGGTTCGACGCGGCGGAGCGCAAGAATCGGATCATCGAAGCCATCTCGCGTCCCGCGGAACGGGTCAAGTCCTGGGGTGAGTACCGGGCGCTATTCCTGACGAACAAGCGCATCGAGGACGGCGTGGAGTTCTGGCGGCGACACGAGGCGACGCTGGCACGGGCGGCGCGGGAATACGGCGTTGCGCCGGAGATCGTGGTTGCGATCCTGGGGGTGGAGACGAGTTACGGGCGGATCACCGGGAGCTTCCGCGTGCTCGACGCGCTGGTGACCCTGGGCTTCGACTACGAGCCCCGGGCGCCGTTCTTTCGGGGCGAGCTGACGCAGTTCTTCCTGCTCGCCCGAGAAGAGCAACGCAGTCCCCTCGACTTCAGCGGATCCTATGCCGGGGCGATGGGCTATGGGCAGTTCATTCCGTCGAGCTACCGGGCCTACGCCGTGGACTTCGACGGAGACGGACGCCGCGACATCTGGACGAGCGTGGAAGACGCCGTGGGCAGCGTCGCGAACTACTTCGAGCGGCATGGCTGGCGGGGCGATGGTCCCGTGGCCGTGCGCGTGTCGGTCGAGGGGGAGGGTGCGGACGCGGCGGCGAACCGGGATCTCGCCACGAACTACGACGTGGCGGAACTGCGGCGCCTGGGCGTGCGGGTCGATGCCCTGGCGGACGACGCGAAGGCGGCGTTGTTCCGCATGGAGGGCTCGGAGGGCACGGAGTATTGGCTGGGATTGCACGATTTCTACGTCATCACGCGCTACAACCGGAGCGCGATGTATGCCCTCGCCGTGCTCCAGCTTGCGGAGGAGTTGCGTCAACGGATGGGTCCCGAGGCTTCGGCCCCGGTCGCGGACGGGAGGCCCGGTGACGCCGATGTGGCGGGTAGCCGGTGACGCCTCGATCATGTCGCGCCATCGGTCACGCCGGCCGCGCGGCGGCGTGGGCCTGCGCGGTCGTGGTGCTCTCGGCGTGCGCGATGTTCGATACGTCCGATCGCGCGCCGTCACGGCCGCGGCCGGGCCTCGCGGACCTGCCCGATCCGGTGGTCCGCGCCGAACCGCGCAGCCGTTGGGGCAACGACGACTACTCGGAGGGGGGACGCGACTACGTCATCCTGCCGAGCGCTGCCGGCTATGAGGGCGAGGGCGTGGCCTCTTGGTATGGGGCGAAGTTCCACGGACGCCGGACCTCTAGCGGGGAGACGTACGACATGTATGGGCTCAGCGCCGCGCATCCCACGCTGCCGATTCCGGCCTACGCGCGCGTGCGCAATCTGGCCAACGGCCGAGAAACCGTGGTGCGCGTCAATGACCGGGGTCCGTTCCACGGCGCACGGTTCCTCGATCTCTCCTATGCGGCGGCCGTCAAGCTGGGGTTCGTCGAGCAAGGCACGACGCGGGTTCGGGTGACCGTGTTGCCGGCGCCTGCGCCGGAGCCGCCCAAGGTCGCCGACGCGGCCGGCCCCGGTGCGGCGGGTGATGCGCCGGGTGATGCGGCTGCCGCCGTGGACGCCGAAATCGAGGGCACGCGCTACTTCCTGCAAGCGGGGGCCTTCTCGGAACTGCGGTGGGCCGATGCACGTGTCGCGGTCCTGCGCGGGCTCTTCGACGAGGAGCGCGACGGCGTGGTGCGCATCCACCGCGACCCGGTGGACCGCTTGTATCGCGTGCGTGTGGGACCGTTGGCCAACCGCGACACCGCGCGCCGATTGCGGGCCCTCGTCGCCGAGGGCGCGTCCGGAGAGGCATCCGTGCCCGTCATTGTGGAGGAGTGATCGTTGGGAGTTCGGAACTTGACGCGGACGTGGCGTTGGGCTTGGGCGGCGTTGCTGGTTGCCGCGCTGGCGTCGCCGCTAGGCGCCCTCGCGCAGCAAATCGTGCCGGACCCACCCCAGGTCGCGGCGCGGGGCCATGTGCTGATGGATGCCGACACCCTCGCCGTGCTCGCCGAGCACAACGCGGAGGAACGGCTGCCCCCGGCGAGCCTGACCAAGATCATGACGAGCTTCGTCGCCGCCACCGAGATAGAGGCGGGGCGCATCGCGCTCACCGACAGCGTTCCCATCAGCGTCAACGCCTGGCGCACGCCGGGCTCCCGGACCTTCGTCCGGGAGGGTACGGAGGTGCCGCTCGCCGACCTGCTGCGGGGCATCATCATTCAGTCCGGCAACGACGCGAGCGTGGCCGTCGCAGAGTACATCGCCGGCGCCGAGGACGCGTTCGCGAACATGATGAACTCGCACGGGGAGTCCATGGGCTTGACCGAGACGCAGTTCATGAACGCCACCGGCCTGCCCGACCCGGAGCAGTACTCCACCGCGAAGGACATGGCCCGCATCTCCAGGGCGCTGATTCGCCGCTTTCCCGAACACTATGCGATCTATTCGGAGCGATCCTTCGAGTACAACGGCATCGAGCAGCCGAACCGCAACCGGCTGCTGTGGCGGGACCGCACGGTCGACGGCGTCAAGACCGGCCACACCGACGCGGCCGGCTACTGCCTCGTCGCCTCGGCGAAGCGGGACGGGATGCGCCTGATCTCCGTCGTGATGGGTGCCGACAGTGGCGCCATCCGGATGCGCGAGAGCCAGAAGTTGCTGGCCTACGGTTTTCGCTACTTCGAGACCCGAGAGTTGTACGAGCCCGACACACCCCTCAAGGTTGCGGAGGTCTGGTACGGCGAGTCCGAGGAAGTGGCGTTGGGGGTCGTCGATCCCGTGTTCGTCACGATTCCCCGGGGCCGCTACGACGACTTGGAGGCCACGCTCGATCTCCCGCGCGCGATCGAGGCGCCGGTCGCCGTGGGGCAGGAACTCGGCCAACTACGCGTGACGCTCGACGATGCGCTCATCGTCGAGACGCCTCTCGTCGCCCGCGAGGCGGTGGCCGAGGCGGGGTTCTTTTCCCGGCTGGTGGAGGGTATCGCCCTCTTCTTTCGGGAACTCGTGACGTGAGACGCGCTCCGTCGGTCACCGGCCGGCGGGACCGCCCTCCGGGGCGACATCTCGTGATCCACGATCTGGGCACCACGGCCTACGAATCGGTGTTCGGCGCCATGCGCGACTTTACGGACGCCCGCGACGGCGCGACGCCGGACGAACTTTGGCTCACCGAACACGAGCCGGTGTTCACCCAGGGCCAGACGGGTAGGGATGAGCACGTGACCGCCCCGGGAACCATCCCGGTGGTGCGCACCGACCGGGGAGGGCAGGTGACGTTCCACGGTCCCGGGCAGATCGTGGCGTACCTATTGTTCGATGTGCGCCGGATGGGGCTGGGCGTTCGCGGCCTCGTGGCGGGGATCGAGGGCGCGATGATCGCCACCCTGGACGCGTTCGGCATCGAAGCCGGTGCCCGGGCCGATGCCCGCGGCGTCTACGTGGCGGGTGCCAAGATCGGCGCCCTGGGCCTGCGCATCCGGCGGGGTTGCTCGTACCACGGGCTGGCGTTGAACGTGGCCATGGACCTCGAACCCTTTGGACGCATCGATCCGTGCGGCCTGCGCGGCATCGCGGTCACGCAGGTGGCGAATCTTGGAGGCCCCGGTGACGTGGAGACGGTGCGGGATCGACTCGTGGACGAATTGGTCCGGAGCTTCGGCTTCGGCTCGGTCAGCCGCCTTCCCCGCACGTTGGGCAGCGCGGATTTCGCGGCAACCTGAACTTCCGCCACTCCATGCGCTTGGCGTCGAGGTAGAGCACGTAGCCGACCAGCGGTTCACCGACCTCGGCGATCAGCTTGAGCGCCTCCATGGCCTGCACGGTCCCGACGATTCCGACCAGGGGCGCGATGACGCCGTTCTCGGCGCAGTTCAGGGCCTGTTCGCCGACGTCGTCGTATAGGCAGCGGTAGCAGGGCGACTCGGCATCGCGCGGGTCGAACACCGCCACCTGGCCCTCCATGCGGATGGCGGCCCCGGACACGAGCGGGGTACTGGTCGCCACGCAGGCGGCGTTGATGGCGACCCGGGTCGCCATGTTGTCCGTGGCGTCCAGGACCACGTCGGCCTCGTCCACGGCCTCGCGTAGGCACTCGCCCTCGAGCCGATGCGCGATGGTGGACACGGCCACGCCGGAGTTTAGTTCGGCGATGCGCTCCCGGGCGGAGGCGACCTTGGGCTGGCCGAGCGTGCCCTCGCCGTGCGCGATCTGGCGCTGCAGGTTGGAGAGATCGACGACATCGTCGTCGGCGAGGGTCAGCCGTCCGACGCCGCTCGCGGCCAGATACATCGTGGCCGGGGAACCGAGTCCGCCGATGCCCACGACCAGGACATGAGCGCGTAGTAGCCGTTCCTGTCCGGCGACGTCGAACTCCGGCAGCATGATCTGCCGGCTATAACGCAGGAGGTCGGCATCTCTCACGAAACGCGGGCCGGGGGGCGTGGTCGGCGTGCGCCGGTGACCCGCGGGAGGCCGGCAAGATCCTGCGTGGTCTCGATATCCTCGAAGTTCTGTGCGGCGAACATCTTGCGCACGGGCGACCGATGTTCGTGGCCGTGTTCGACCAGAAGCCACCCGCCCGCCTCGAGGTGCGCGGGCGCCTCGCGGATGACCTGGCGCAGTGCGTCAAGGCCGTCGGGTCCGGCGGCCAAGGCGGCGCGCGGCTCGAAGCGCAGATCGCCGCGGGCGAGATGGGGATCCTCGTCCGCCACATAGGGAGGATTCGCGACGATGACATCGAAGCGCTCGCCGGCCGGGAACGCGCGGTACCAATCGGACAGGACGAACGTTGCCGTCAGGCCCAACCGCCGCGCGTTTCCGCGAGCAACGTGGACGCATCCGGGGTCGCGGTCCGCGCCCAGCACCCGCGCATTGGGCCGCGACGCGGCAATGGCCAGCGCGACGGCCCCGCAGCCGGTGCCCAGATCGAGCACCTTCGCCTCGCGGCCGATGCGCGCCAAGGCGGCTTCGACCAGGCACTCCGTCTCGGAGCGGGGTATGAGCACGCGCGAATCGACCCGGAGCGGCAGGCTCCAGAACTCCCGTTCGCCCAAGATGTAGGCGACGGGTTCGCCCCGTTGGCGGCGGTCCACCCAGCCGTCCAATCGCCGCGCGCGCCGGGCGGACACGGGACGTTCCGGGAACGCGTACAACGCGCTCCTCGGGCAGCCGAGGGCATGGGCCGTCAACAGGTCCGCGTCTACCCTGGGCAGTCTGGCGCGGGCGGCTTGCAGGCACGCTCCGATGGTGGCCGGATGGGCGTCGTGCCCGCGACCAGCGGTCGCCGTTTGGGTCACGCCGGCGCGCCCATGGCGGCGAACTGATCGGCCTGGTGTTCCTGCGTGAGCGGTTCGACCAGCACGTCGAGACAGCCATCCAGAATCTCGTCGAGGCGATACAGCACCAGGTTGATGCGGTGATCCGTCACCCGGCGCTCCGAGTAGTTGTAGGTGCGGATGCGTTCGGAGCGGTCGCCGGAGCCGACCAGGTTGCGCCGCGTCGCGTCCTGCTCCGCCTGGCGCTGCGAACGGGCTAGGTCCAGCAGCTTCGCGCTCAGGTGCGCCAACGCGCGGGCGCGGTTCTTGTGTTGGGAACGCTCGTCCTGGCACTCCACGACGACGCCCGTCGGCAGGTGCGTCAGCCGCACGGCGGAGTCGGTCTTGTTGACGTGCTGGCCACCGGCGCCGGAGGAGCGGAAGGTGTCCACGCGCAGATCCTTGGGATCGATCTCGATTGCCTCGATGTCCGCCTGCTCCGGGAGGACGGCGACGGTGCAGGCCGAGGTGTGAATGCGTCCCTGGGACTCGGTCTGGGGGACGCGCTGCACGCGATGCGCGCCCGATTCGAACTTGAGGTGGCGAAACACGTCCTTGCCGGCCACCCGAGCGATGATCTCCTTGTAGCCGCCATGCTCCCCCGGCCGCTCGCTCAGGGGCTCGACGCGCCAGCGGTGTTGCTCCGCGTAGCGGGCGTACATGCGGAACAGATCGCCGGCGAATAGCGCCGCCTCGTCCCCGCCGGTCCCGGCGCGAATCTCCAGGAACACGTTGTTGCCGTCGTCCGAGTCCTTCGGAATCAGGAAGCGGGTGAGGTCGGCCTCCGCCCGCTCCAGCGCCGGCCGCAACTCCTCCACGTCCGTGCGTGCTAGGTCGCGCAGCTCCTGGTCGGCGTCGTCCAGCAACTCCTCCGCGGCCCGGAGGTCGGCGGCCGTGCGCTTGAACTCGGCGAAGGCGCCCATGACGGGCACCAACTCGGAGAACTCCTTCATCAGCTGCGCGTACCGGGTGCGGTCGGAGACGACCTCGGGATCCGCGAGGAGCATGGCAAGCTCCTCGTGCCGCTGTGTCAGGTCGTCGAGCTTGCCGAGCACGGAGGCGGGCAGCATGACGGTTACTCCAGTCCGTAGAGCGCCCGCAGCGATTCGAGGAATTCCAGGCGCTGCTCCGCGCTCGCTTGCCGGATCGCGACGGTGGGCGCGTGGATGAGCTTGTTCGTCAACTCGTAGGCTAGGCGCTCCATCACTTCGCCCGCGTCCTGCCCATTGTCGAGGCGCTGGCGTGCGCGTGTTAGGGCGGCGTGGCGAATGCCGTCGGCGTGCCCGCGGAACTGTTGCAGGAAGTCCTGGTTGTCGCGCAGGCGGCGGGCCCGGTCGTATTGGGCGACGCCCTCGTCGATGATCGCTTCGGCTTGCGTGCCGGCGTCGCGCCGCGCCGCCGCGTTCTCCCGCACGATCATCGCAAGATCGTCGACGGAGTGCAGGAAGACGTGCTCGATCAGGCCGGCGTCCGGCTCGACGTCCCGCGGCACGGCCAAGTCGACCACGAACAGCGGGCGCTCGCGACCCGCCATCGCGCCGGCGACCATGGTTTCGGTCACGATCGGTTCGGCGGCATCGGTGGAGGTGATGACCACGTCCGTGTTCCGGAGGCGCTCGGGGATATCCTCGAGCCCCATCGCGTCCGCGCCGATGGCGTCCGCCAGTTCCTCCGCGTGGGCGCGAGTGCGGTTGGCGATGCCAATCCGGCGGACCCCGGCCTTGCGCAGGTGCCGAGCGACGAGGGCCACGGTTTCGCCCGCACCGATCAGCAGGGCGTTGCCGGACGCGAGATCGTCGACGACCTGTTGCGCCATCGTGACGGCGACATAGGCGATGGAGACGGGGTTCCTGCCGATGTCGGTTTCGGTGCGTACCCGCTTGGCGACGGACAGGGCGGTCTGCGAGGCGAGGTGCAACTCCGGTCCCAGCATTCCGGCATCGCCCGCGACGTCGTACGCGGCCTTCACCTGCCCCATGATCTGCGGTTCCCCGAGCACTTGGGAGTCGAGGCCCGACGCGACGCGCATGAGGTGCCGGGCGGCGTCCCCGTCCCAGTGCACGTAGGCGCGCTCGTCGAGACGCTGCCGCCCCACGGCGCAGTGCCCGGCCACCCAGTCGGCGACGGCCCGGTGGTCGCGCTCCTCGACGGCGCAGTATATCTCCGTGCGGTTGCAGGTCGACAGGATCGCGGCCTCGGAGATGCAATCGACATCGCGGCGCAATCCCTCGAGGGCGCCCGTGAGCCGATGCTGCGGAAAGGCGATGCGTTCCCTGATGTCGATGGCCGCCGTGCGGAAGCTGGCGCCGTAAGCCAGTAGGGGCATGAACTCGAGGATTGGTCGCCCGGCGGGCGATGGCGCACAATAATATCAGAACGTTGCCCGCCGCCCGAGGTGATCGCCCCACTACCGTCCGCAAGTCCACGGCGCTTGGCCGCTCCCGCGGGACCGCGGAGCGCCCGGGCCGGGACGCCGCGGTGCCGTGTTCTTGTTTGTGCCGCTTTGATCTGCTGCATCGCGCCGCTCGGCGGGTGTGTGTCCCCTTCGGGGCTGCGCGATGCGGACATGGAGTTTCGCGTCGCGGGTCGGGTTAACTTGGTCGCGGAGGGCCGGGCGGTGACGGCGAACTACGTCTGGCGACAGTTTCCGGACGGGACGGAGATCGACCTGTGGGGTCCGCTGGGTCAGGGCCGGACGCGCGTGCTGTCCGAGGGAGACGCCTTCGCGGTCCACACTGCAGACGGGACGCGCCTGGATGGGGGTGCGGCCCGGGCCCTGGTGCGCCGGGAGTTCGGCTTGGCCGCGCCGGTGGCCTTGTTGTCGAACTGGATTTTGGGCCGGCCGGCGCCGGGTTGGCCGGCCCAGGACGAAGAGAACGGCGCGTTCCTGCAGCTCGGTTGGCGGGTCGCGCCCTCGGGCTTCGAGCAGGTGTCGGGGCGCCGCGTCCCGGCCCGGTTGGTGGCCACGCGCCACGGCCGCCGGCTGACGGTCCTGTGCCGCGAGTGGCGGTTCCCCGGCGCGAATTGACACCCCACGACCCCGACGGGAAAATACGCGGCCTTTCGGCGCGGGGTCGCGCCAGCGGACTATCGTCCGATCCGGGGACCGGCGCATGGCAGAGCATTGGGGTGTGGCCAAGCGGTAAGGCACCGGGTTTTGATCCCGGCATTCGCAGGTTCGAATCCTGCCACCCCAGCCACCCGCCACGGATCGGATCGCCGCAAACGGAACGGGACATCTCGCGCTCCCAACACCATGTCCGACTTGATCGTTTTCACCGGTAGCTCCAATCGGAACCTGGCGCGGCGTGTCGTCTGCGAACTCGGCCTGGAGCTTGGCCGCGCGACGGTGGACCGGTTCAGCGATGGCGAGGTCAGCATCGAAGTCGACGAGAACGTGCGCGGCAAGGATGTGTTCGTCATCCAATCGACCTGCGCCCCGACGAACGACAACCTGATGGAGCTCGTCATCATGGCGGACGCGTTGCGGCGTGCGTCGGCCTATCGCATCACCGCCGTCGTGCCGTATTTCGGCTACGCGCGCCAGGACCGCCGGCCGCGCTCCGCCCGGGTGCCCATCAGCGCCAAGGTGATCGCGGACATGATCGGTGGCGTGGGCATCGACCGGCTGCTCACCGTCGATCTGCACGCCGACCAGATACAGGGCTTCTTCAAGATCCCGGTGGACAATGTCTACGGCTCCCCCGTGCTCGTCGAGGAGGTGGTCCGCCAGGGCTACGACCGCCCGGTGGTGGTCTCGCCCGACGTCGGAGGCGTTGTACGAGCCCGGGCCATTGCCAAGCAAATCAACGACCTCGACCTCGCGATCATCGACAAGCGGCGCTCCCGGGCGAATCAAACCCAGGTCATGCACGTTATCGGCGAGGTGGATGGCCGCACCGCCGTGCTGGTGGACGACATCGTGGACACCGCCGGAACGCTTTGTACCGCCTCGCGGGCGCTCAAGGACGCCGGAGCCGCGCGGGTCGTGGCCTACATCACGCACCCGGTGCTGTCCGGGCGGGCCGTCGAGCGGGTGGTCGAGTCGGACATCGACGAAATGGTCGTGACCGACACCATCCCGCTGGCCGCCGCGGCGGGGGCTTGCGGCAAGATCCGACAACTGAGCCTCGACCGGCTGCTCGCGGAATCCATCAAGCGGGTGAGCAAGGAAGAGTCCATCAGCGAAATGTTTCATTGAGGCCCGCAACGGGCATCGGCGCACGACGGCGCCGGACGCCTCGACGGGATTGACGGGAGACAGAACATGGCAGAACAGATCGTCCTCGAGGTCGAGCCCCGCGCGGAACTCGGCACCGGTGCGAGCCGGCGCCTGCGCCGCGAAGGGGGGATGGTGCCCGGCATCCTGTACGGAGGCACCGAGGCGCCCGCCCCCATCGCGCTGTCGTATCGCGCGTTGGCGAAGGCCATGCAGCAGGAGGCCTTCTTCTCCCAGATTCTCGACGTTGCCCTGAGCGGGGAGCGTTGTCAGGCGATCCTGCGCGACCTGCAGCGCCACCCGGCCAACGATCGCGTGTTGCACATCGATCTGTTGCGCATCCAGGCGGACAAGCCCATCCAGATCGCGGTGCCGCTGCGCTTCGTGAACGAGGACCGCTGCATCGGCGTGCGCACGGGAGGCGGGACGATCACCCGCAACCTGATCGAGCTGGAGGTGTCGTGCCTGCCGAAGGATCTTCCGGAGCATATCGAGATCGACCTCGAAGACGTCGACGTGGGGCACTCGGTGCATCTGTCGGAACTCGCGATGCCGGACGGCGTCACGATTGTCGCGCTCGCGCACGGCGCCGACCGCGACGCGGCCGTCGTGAGCGTCCAGATTCCGCGCGGCGGCTTGGGCGACGAAGAAGAGGAGCTGGAGGCGAGCGCGGAGGAGGGCACCGACGAGGAGACCGCGGGGGACGAATCCGCCGCCGCCGACGAGGAAGGTGCGCCGGACGCCTAGCGGCGACGCTGGCCCAGCACGCGGCGCTGGTCCGCCATGGCCGGGATTCGGCTGATCGCGGGGCTCGGCAATCCCGGCCCGCGCTATCGCGACACGCCCCACAACGTGGGCGCCCGGTGGGTGGAGGCCCTCGCGGAACGCTTCGGCGTGCCGCTCTCGGAGCGGGGCCGGTTCAAGGGCCACGTGGGCCGGGGCGAGTTGCTCGGCCGGGAAGTACTGCTCCTCGTGCCGTCCACCTACATGAACCTCTCCGGGGAGTCCGTGGGTCCGCTGGCCCATTATTATCGCGTCGAACCCCCGGAGATTCTGGTCGCCCATGACGAGGTCGACTTTCCCCTCGGCGTCACGCGGCTCAAGGTCGGTGGCCGCAGGGCGACGCACAACGGGATCGCGAGCGTGGCCCAGGGGCTCGGCAACCGGTCCGACTTCGCGCGGCTGCGCATCGGGGTCGGGCACCCGGGGCGCTCGCGCATGGTGGGCTTCCTCACCGGGTCGCGTCTCTCGCCGGAGAACCGGGTGCTTATCGGCGACAGCGCGGCCATGGACGACGCCGTGCTGGGATTGGTGCTGGACGGTGCCTGGCAGAAGGCCATGAATCGCTTCCACGCGCCCAGGGCGGACGCCGGCTGCGGCGAGGGCACGGCCTGAGTGGGTTTCCGCTGCGGCATCGTGGGCCTCCCGAACGTCGGCAAGTCGACGCTGTTCAACGCCCTGACCAACGCGGCGGTGGAGGCGGCCAACTTCCCGTTCTGCACCATCGAGCCGAATACGGGCGTCGTGCCGGTCCCGGACCCCCGGTTGTCGAGGATCATGGAGCTCGGGGAGGCCCCGAGGATGGTCCCATCCACGGTGGAGTTCGTCGACATCGCGGGACTGGTCCGGGGTGCGGCGGCGGGGGAGGGGCTCGGCAACCGCTTCCTCGCGCACGTTCGCGAGGTGCAGGCGATTGCCCACGTGGTGCGCTGCTTCGAGGACGAAAACGTCGCCCACGTCTCCGGGGCGGTTGCGCCCGTGGAGGACATCGAGGTGGTGGAGACGGAGCTTGCCCTCGCGGACCTGGAAACCGTCGAGCGTGCTTTGGACCGCGTGCGGCGCATGGCGGACACCGGGGACCCGGACGCCCGTGCCCAGGCGGATCGCCTGCGGCGCGTGGGGTCGGGGTTGGAGGCCGGGGTAGCCGTCCGCGCGCAGGATCTCGAAGAGGCGGAACGCCGGTCGCTGCGGGAGCTGCACCTGCTCACGGCGAAACCCGTGATGTACGTGGCCAATGTCGATGAGGATGGCCTGGCCGACGATTCGCGGCTCGACGCGGTGGCGGGGAAAGCGCGTGACGAGGGCGCGGAGGTGGTGGCCGTCTGCAACCGCATCGAAGCGGAGATCACCGAACTGCCGCCGGACGAGCGGGGGGAGTTCCTGGCGGCCCTGGGGCTGGAGGAACCCTGCCTCGACCGCGTCATCCGCGCCGGACATCGCTTGCTTGGGCTGCACGACTTCTTCACCGTCGGCCCGAAGGAGGCGCGGGCGTGGACCGTGCCCCGAGGCGCGACGGCCGGCGAGGCGGCGGGCGTCATCCACACCGACTTCGAGCGTGGCTTCATCCGTGCCGAGGTGGTCGCCTACGAGGACTTCGTGGGTTGCGGCGGGGAACAGGGGGCACGCGAGGCTGGCCGGTGGCGGCTCGAGGGCCGCGACTACGTCGTCCGGGACGGCGACGTCATCCGCTTTCGATTCAACGTTTGAGGGCGGTCGCGTCGCAATCCACCGGCCCCGATGACATCGCGCGGGGACGGCGGTCGGCCAATGTGACAACATGGCGTTGACGTCGTGTAGCCGAGTGATCCACCGCACGCATGTCGGACGACTGCTGCAACACTACGTTGGACCTTGCGCTCCTGGAGGGCCGCCAGCGGCGCGTGTTGGCGTGGGTGCTCGGCATCAATGCCGTGACGTTCGCGATGATGGTGGGGGCCTCCGTCCTGAGCGGCTCCTCCGCCCTGTTGTCCGGTGCGCTGGACAATCTGGGCGATGCCCTCACGTACGCCCTGAGCTTCGCCGTCGTGGGCGCGTCGGCACGCGCGAAGGCTCGGGTGGCGTTGGTCAAGGGGCTTCTGATCCTCGGTGCCGCGCTCGCGGTCGCCGGCCAGATTGTGTGGCGGCTCGCGGACCTAGAGGCCCCGGCGGCCTCCACGATGTCGGGCGCGGCGGCGCTCAACCTGATGGCCAACGCTGTCTGCCTCAGACTCCTGACCCCCTACCGCGAGGACGACGTCAACATGGCGTCGTCCTGGGAGTGCTCGCGGAACGACGTCATCGAGGGCGTCGCCGTGATCGCCGCCGCCGCCGCCGTCTGGATGTTCGACTCGGCCTGGCCCGATCTCCTCGTCGCCATCGCGCTGCTGGCCGTCTTCCTGCGCTCGGCGACCCGGGTGCTGCGGAGTGCCCGCAGGGAGTTGGTGCTGGCCGTTTCTTAGCGGGGTCGGGCGGCGCCACCTCCGCCTCATCTGCCCCCGATTCGAACGCGAATCCTGCCGCGGGATCGGTGGCGAGATGTTCGCCACCGAACAGCATTCAACATAAATGTTGTCAACTTTTTTGTTGACATCGGAATCGTTGACAACTAGTTTGTTGTCAACATGATCGTTGGTAAGGGATTCGGAAAGGATTCCGGGAGTTTCGAATGCAATCTGCGACGGGTCGCTGGGTCTCCGGCGAGGATTTCTTTGGGAGGGAGCGCGAACTGGAAGTGCTGGGCGAGCGCGTGCGGGACGGCAACCACGTTCTGCTCACCGGGCAACGCCGCGTCGGCAAGACGAGCATCGCCCGAGAATTGGGCCGAATTTTGGAGGACGAGGGGTGGATCTTCTTGCTCGTGGACGTAGAAGCTGCGTCCGGTAGCGAAGACGTCGTGGCGATGCTGGCCCAGGCGATCCACCCGATCCGGCCCATCGCGTCGCGCCTCAGGGCTTTGATGCGGCAGTTCGTCGGCAACTTGGAGGAGGTCAGCGCCGCCCAGGTCCGGGTCAAGGTGCGAGCGGGCCTCACCGCGGGCAGTTGGCCGCGCCATGGGGAGGAACTGCTGCGTGCGTGCGAGGGGCAAGACCGGCGGGTGCTCATCGTCCTGGACGAGTTGCCCATCTTCCTGTCGCGTCTGCTGCGTGAAGACAGCGGTGACGGCAAGCGCGTGGACGAGTTCCTGAGCTGGCTGCGCGGAGTTTTCCAGACGGCGGCATCCCAAACGGTTGTGCTAATGGTTTCCGGAAGCATCGGGCTCGCTCCCTTGGTCGGTCGTTTGGGGATGTCGGATCGGATCAACTACCTGCATCCCTTTCGCGTGGCGCCCTGGAGTCGGGAGACCAGCGTTGCCTGCTTCGAGCGTTTGGCCGCAAGTTATGGAGTGGCGCTGGATGGCCGGGTGGCCGAAACGGCGTACGCGAAGCTGGGCTTGGGCATCCCCCATCACGTGCAGTCGTTCTTCGTGCACTTGCGCGATGACGCCAGAATGCGGGGCGTAGAAGCGCTCACCCTTGAGGCGGTCGAACGAGTCTATCAAACGTCGCTGCTCGGCCCATGGGGACAAAACGACGTGCAGCACTACGCAACCCGGTTGCAGGACCACTTGGACGAATTCGATTACCGCGTCGCCATGGAGGTGCTCACGGAGGCCGCGACACAAGGGGCTTTCGCGCCGTCTGCGCGCGAGGCCTTGGAAACCTCGCTTGGGACACTTCACGACAAGATTCCGGCGCGGGTTGCAGCCGTGCTCGACGTGCTGGAGTACGACGGCTATCTCAAGGGCACGGATGGCGGCCACCGCTTCGAGTCCGCGCTCCTTCGAGACTGGTGGCGCGCTCGGTTCGAACGGGGACACGTGCCGCTCGAGCGCCGCCTCCGCGAAGCCGGAGAACTCAAACGATGACCGTCGGGCTCGCGCGCCCCGTACGCAAATTCAACCCCGGCACCCTCCAGTCGGACGAGGAACTGAAACGGCAGTTCGTGGTTCGTCGGGAGGAACTCGACATCGTGCTCGACGTGCTTCGGAGCAACGCCGACGCGGCGAGCTGCCAGCAGATGATGGTCGTCGCGCCGCGTGGCATGGGCAAGACGATGCTGCTTGCCCGCGTGTCGGCAGAGCTTCGAACCGACGATGCGCTGTCCGAGCGACTCCTGCCGGTCAGGTTCATGGAGGAGAGCCTGGAGATATTTGATCTGTCCGACTTCTGGCTCGAAACGTTGTTCCAGCTTGCTCAAGAAGTGGCCGGCCGTGAACCCGAGCTGGCCGGTGAACTCCGGAAGTCCAGAGCGGACCTGCTGAGCAGGGGGGGACCGGACGTGGCCGAGCAGGCCCTCGCGGCGGTCGTAGACGCTGCGGAGCGGCTGAACCGGCGGCTCGTGCTCATGGTCGAGAACATGCAAAACTTGTCTCGGGACGTGGACGCAGACTTCGGCTGGCAACTCCGGGGCGTGCTCCAGACGGAGCCCCGAATCATGTTGGTCGGCACCGCCACGACCCGCTTCGAGGATTTGGAGGCCGCCGACAAGGCGTTCTTCGAGCTATTCCGCTTCTTGGACCTGCGGCCCTTGGACACGGATGGTTGCGGCCGCCTTTGGAGCGCGATCAGCGGGGAGGACGTCACGCAACGCGCAATACGGCCCCTGGAGATCTTGACGGGCGGCAGCCCCAGATTGCTCGTGATCGTGGCGCATTTCGCGCGCCATCGGTCATTGAAGCAGCTAATGGAGGAACTCGTCATCGTCATCGACGAGCACACGGAGTACTTCCGAGGGCGTCTGGAGGCGCTGGCCAAGGGGGAAAGGCGGGTCTACGTCGCCGTGATCGACTTGTGGCAGCCGTCGAGCACTGGAGAGATCTCGGAGCGGGCGAGGATGGACGTCCGGGCCACCTCGACGCTCTTGGGGCGGCTGGTGACCAGGGGTCTGGTCGGCTTCGAGGGGAAGGGGCAGCGACGCCGGTATGTCGCGACGGAACGCCTCTACACGATCTACTACAAGCTCAGACGGGAGCGCGACGAGGCCGCCATCGTCATGAACTTGATCCGGTTCATGGTGGCCTTTTATGGCGGAGACGAGTTGCGGGAGCTGTTTGTGGTGCTCTCTAGGGAGCCCCTTGAGGCGTCCCTTCTGGAAGGGTTCTTGCGCGCAGTTGAAGGGGAACTCGCCGAGACGGTCGCCGGCTTGGACCCACATGGAGATGAGCTCGGACGGGCTCTGGTTGCGCGGCGGTCTTCCGACGTGATCGAGAAGGCGGACCAGCTCCTGGAGGGTGGCGTCTTCGGTACATCGGAGCTCCGCGTTCTTCTGGTTCGGGCATTTGCTTGCCTCAGGTCCGGTGACGCGCAAGCGGCCCTCGCGGCGTTTGACGCGGTCGATGAACGTCTCTGTAGCAGTGCTGAGACCGCCGTGCCTGGGATGGCGGCGAGTGCTTCGCTCATGAAGGCGATGTTGTTGGGCCAGCTGGGTAGGCCGGACGAGGAGGTCGATGCGTACGATGCGCTGATCGCGCGTTTCGAGGGCGACCGCGACGACGCGCATGTCGCGGACGTGCTGCTCAGGACGCTCTCCAACAAGGCGGGAGCCTTGCGGAAGCTCGGGGACTTGCGGGCGACGGTCCACGTCGTCGAAGACGCGGAGCGCATGTTCGATGCTAGGGAGGCCCCCGAATTACGGTTGCAGCTCGCCCGGCTGCTGGCCTTGAAGGGCGCTGTGTTGCAGGAACTCGGGCAGGGAGACGCGGCGTTTGCGGCGTATGGACGGATCGTTGCCCGCCATGGGGCTAGCCAAGATCCGCCCACGCAAGAGATCGTGGCGAACGCCTTGATTGGGCAGGCATCCGTGCATTTCGAAAACAGGTCGTTTGCGGCGGCGGAAGCGCGTTGCGACGACGTTGTGCGGCGCTACGGCCACAGCGTGGTGCCGGCGTTGAGAACTCAGGTCGCCACGGCGTTGATAGCACAGGGCGCAACGGCCGCTGGCTCCGCGCGCCACGGCGAGGCCTTGCGCATCGCGGCTGACGTAGAGCGCGATTACGGCACGTTGGCCGACCATGACGGAGCCACCTTCGCTTGGCGGGCGGGATGCTTGAAGGTGCTCGCGCTGGCGGCACTAGGGCAAGGTCGAGAGGCGCTGGAAACGCTTCGTACGGCATCTGCGCTGTTCAAGCCGACGTCGCGCGCGATTGGCGACGTGACGCGGCTGGTTGGCCCATTGATGTCGATTGGCGTCTCGCCCGAGGAGGTGCTGGAAGTGATCGTCGTGACAGACCGGGAGGCGGACGTCCTGCGACCTCTGCGGGTCGCGCTGGAACTACAGTGCGGGCGGGATGTTCGGGTGCCCGAGGAAGTGCTTGAGGTTGCTGCCGACATCCGCAAGGGTTGGACGAAGAGCGTCGAGGACTAGCGTCGGGCGCTTGGATCAGACCTCCACCACCGGAATCAACTCCGGCCTGCGCAACCGGCGCCGTCCCCACGCGATCAACCCCCAAAACGCGGCGACGGTCGCGAAGGCCACCCCGGCGATCCAGAGCCCCGACGACAGCGGGTGTCCGCCGAACGTCCCAATCTGGTAGCAGAGCACGGCGGCGCCGTAGGCCGTCACGACGGACCAGACGGTGCTGAAGACCGCCCACCCCGCGCCGATTTCCTTGTAGATCACGCCCATGGTCGCGACGCAGGGCATGTAGAGGAGGATGAACAGGAGGTAGCTGAAGGCGCCGAGTTCGCCGTGGAAGAGGCCGCGCATGGCCTGGATCGTGCTGATCTCGACGGCCTGATCCGCCGCCGCCGTCTCGATGGGGGCCCCTTGGTCCACGCCGATGCCGAGGGGGTCGCCCAGGGTGTCGCCGATGCCCGAGAGATTGTCGCCGATGCTCGCCCACGCCGCGGCCAGCTCGCGCCCGAGGTCAAACGAGTCGGAGGACGGCGGCGTCGCCGCGTACAGGGCATCCAGCGTCCCGACCACGACCTCCTTCGCGAAGATGCCGGTGAAGATGCCGACCGTCGCGGGCCAGTTGTCCTCGTCGATGCCCATTGGGTGGAACACCGGGGTGATCGTGCGGCCGATGGCCGAGAGGACGGACTTCTCCTGGTTCTCGTTGCCGAAGGAGCCGTCGGTGCCCACGGAGTTGACGACGTTCAGGACGATCACCACCAGGACGATGGCCTTCCCCGCACGCAGTACGAAACCCTTCAGCCGCTGCCAGGAGTGGATCAGGATGCCGCGTAGCGTGGGCAGGTGGTACGGCGGCAGCTCGAGCACGAAGGTGGAGACGGGGCTCTGGAGCAAGTGCCGGCGGACGACCAGGGCCGAGAGAATGGCGACCGCGATGCCAATCAGATAGAGCGCGAATACGAGGTTCTGGCCGTTGGCCGGGAAGAAGGCGGCCACGAATAGCGCATAGACCGTCAGCCGCGCCCCGCACGACATGTATGGGGCCATGATCGTGGTCAGGATGCGGTCCGGTTCCCGGTCCAGGCTGCGGGTCGCCATGACCGAGGGCACGTTGCAGCCGAAGCCGACGATCAGCGGAACGAACGACTTGCCCGGCAACCCCACGCGTTGCAGCAGCCGGTCCAGCACGAACGCCACGCGGCCCATGTAGCCCGAGTCCTCTAGAAACGACAGGAAGAGAAACAAACACGCGATGACCGGCAGGAAGGTCCCGACCAGCTGCACGCCGCCGCCGACCCCGTCCGCGAGGAGGGCCGTCAGCCAGACCGGCAGGCCGAGCCACTCGAAGATCGCCCGCGGTCCCTCGACGAAGAGGGCCGCGCCGGCGATGTCGAAGAAGTCGATGAACGCGGAGCCCACGTTGATCGTGAACATGAACATCAAGTAGATGACGGCGAGGAAGACCGGGAAGGCGAGCACCCGGTTGAGGGCCACGGCATCGATGAGGTCGGTGACCGTGCGCCGCGTGGGCCTCGACCGCGCTGCCCGGGCAAGCAGGGCGTCGATGCGGCGGTAGCGCTCCTCCCCCGCCTGCTCGACGACGGTGCGCTCGGCTGCCGGCGGCGCGTGGCTTGCCTCGGATACGGCGTCGGCAACCGCGTCCCGCAACGCGGCCATCCCCCGGCCCCGCGCCGCAACCAGGGGGACGACCGCGCAGCCGAGGCCGGCGGCGAGGGCGTCGGCGTCCACCGTCATCCCTTGACGCTCCGCCACGTCCATCATGTTGAGTGCCACCACCACCGGGGTGCCGCGTTCGAGGAGTTGCGTCGTGAGGTAGAGGCCGCGCGACAGGCTCGACGCGTCGACGACGTTGACGACCACCGCAGCCTCGCCGCCGTCGATGTAGTCCCGCGCGATGCGCTCGTCGAGGGCGTCCCCGGAATCCGCGTCGGCGAGCCCGTAGGTGCCCGGCAGGTCCACCACCTCGAAGGTGTCGCCGCGCAGGCGATAGGAACCCGTCTTGCGTTCGACGGTCACGCCCGGCCAGTTCCCCACCCGCTGCCGTGCGCCGGTCAATGCGTTGAACAGGGTGGTCTTGCCGCAGTTCGGGTTGCCCACGAGGGCGACCTGCCGGGGCCGGGGGGATGCCGTCGCGTCGTTCGGGTGCATGCTACCCGCGCGATCCCGCCCGCTCGCCCCCTCGGGCATTGTCGAACTCACTTTCGTTCGACCTGCACGGCTTCGGCCTCCGCCGGCCGCAGCGCGAGGCGGAAGCCGCGGAAGTGAATCTCGACGGGATCGCCGAGGGGGGCGAAGCGCTTGACCAGGAAATCCGTGCCGGGGATGAGGCCGAGACTCGAGAGCCGCCGCACCACCTCGGGCGTCTCCCGGTAGGCGACGACGCGGGCGCGTTCACCCACCTCCAAGTCTGCGATGGTGAGGGACATCGGAGAATACTAAGTAGCAATCATTCTCATTTGCAAGCGCCCCATAGCCGGTCCGCTCCCTCGCAACGCGAACGCAGTTCGCGCACGCTCGGTACCGGCTCGCCTCCGGCCCAGCCACACCGACCTCGTAAGGAGCAACCGCCTGCGGTCGCCACGCTCCCTCTGGCGTTTGTTCCATACGAGTGGACCGTTGGGCCGACGCGGAACCTTGGCTCGGCGCCGCGCCGGAATCAGCGGTCCGCCCCGGCCTCCGGCGACTTGCGCACGTAGAGGACGAGTTCGTGATCCACCAGCTCGTACCCGTGCTCCCGCACGACTTCCCGCTGTAGCGCCTCGATGCGCTCGTTCACGAACTCGGTCACCTGGCCGGTGTCCACGTCGACCATGTGGTCGTGGTGTGCCTCGTTCGCGAGTTCGTAGACGGCGTGTCCGTCGTCGAAGTTGTGCCGGTCGACGATGCCCGCGCTCTCGAATTGCGTGAGGACGCGATAGACGGTGGCCAAGCCGACGGATTCGTCCGTCCGGATGAGGTGCTTGTAGACGTCCTCGGCGCTCAGGTGGTGGGGCTCGGCGTTCTCGAGCACTTCCAGCACCTTGAGGCGGGGCAGGGTGACCTTCAGCCCGGCGCTCTTCAGATTCCGTTGCGGCACTCTAGACTTCCCGGCCCCGTTCGTGGGATGCGACCGCTGCGTGGACAACCTGATCCTGGCGTCCCGCGGATCAGGGACACCGTACTACCTCGGTCAACGGCCGTCCAGCGTTGTTGCCCGATGTGTTGTTGTCTGATCGCGCCGGGGGGGCATGCCCCCGCCCGCAGTCGTGCGGGGTACAATGGCCGTGACCCTGGAGGCGTCGATGGCGTGGAGCAACGCGATCCATTGAAACGGGTAGCAGGGCTTGGCGGGAACGATGACCACACGCCCGCGAATCCCTTCCCCGAGGGCTGGTATTTCGTTTCGGGCCTCGCGAACCTCCGCAAGCGAAGCCTGATCGAGAAAGTCTGGCTGGGACAGGAGATCGTCGCTTGGTGCGACGACGACGGGACGGTGTGCGTGGCCGAGGCGTACTGCCCGCACCTCGGCTCCCATCTTGGCCCGAGCGTCGGCGGCAAGGTCCGCCGCGGTTGTCTCGTCTGTCCCTTCCACGGCTTCGAGTACGACGTCACGGGTCGATGCGTCGCCACGCCGGGCGCGCCGGCGCCCAAGAACGCGCGGCTGCATTTGTTGGAGACCCAGTTGGTGGCCGACATGGTATTCGCTTGGTGGAGCCCGGTGGGACGCCCGTCGCAGTGGCGTCTCCCGCCGAAGGACCCGGAGGGCTGGGGCCGCGTCGGTTTCCATCCGTTCCGGTTGCGGACACACCCGGAGTACACGACCGAGAACTCCGTCGACATGAACCACCTGGGCCATCTGCACGGCTATGACCAGGCGCGCCAGATAGGATCGACGAAGGTGGAGGGGGCGCATCTCGAGAGCGCGTTCGAGTTCAAGCGCACCGGCCGGGTAGCGGGGCTCGTCAAGGTCACCTCCGACGTCGCTGCCGGCGTGCATCTGCATGGATTGGGCTACTCCTATGTGGACATCCACGAGCGATCCTTCGATGTGCATGCTCGGTTCTGGGTCCTGGCCACGCCCATCGACGGGACTTGGATGGACCTCGTGCTCGCGAGTCAGATACGTGACTTGCCCGCGCCGAAGGGCCGTTCGGCCGCGCTGCGCCTATTACCGCGGGGGTGGCGCACGGCACTCGTCAATCGTCTATTCCTGTCGGGACAGGCGCATGATGTTCGGCAAGACGTGCCGATCTGGGAACGTCGGCGCCTCATGCCCCGGCCCATGCTGAACCGGCTGGACGGAGAGATCATGGTGTTCCGCCGCTACTGCAGGCAGTTCTATCCGAGTCCGAGCGACGTGGGACCACCGGCGTTCGAGGGTCGGCCGCGCGTCGCGGCGCCCTAGCCCGTCCTTCCGGCGTTCGGACCGACGTTCAGAAAAATGGGGAGCGCCCTGCATCGCGCCTTCTGCGCGGTCGTGTTCGTCTTCCTGATCGCGCCGATCTTGGTGATCGTGCCCCTCAGCTTCAATGCGGAACCGTACTTCACGTTCACCGAGGGGATGCTGGGCCTGGATACGGACGCTTGGTCGCTGCGTTGGTACCGCTCGGTGGCCGGCGACGAACAGTGGCTACAGGCGGTGGTCAACAGCTTCGTGATCGGCGCCGGGGCGACGGTGTTGGCCACCAGCCTCGGCGTGCTGGCGGCGCTCGGACTGGCGGACCCGCGGATGCCGGGCCGGCGCCTCGTCATGGGGCTCCTCATCTCGCCGATGGTGACGCCGGTGATCGTGTCGGGGGCCGGCATATTCTTCTTCTATACGAGCCTCGGCCTGGCGCAGACGCATCTCGGCCTCATCCTGGCCCACGCGGCGCTCGGCACGCCGTTCGTCGTCATCACCGTGACGGCGACGCTAGCCGGCTTCGATACCAACCTGTTGCGGGCATCGGCCGGCCTCGGGGCCAGTTCGTGGACAGGTTTCTGGCGCGTACAGCTACCGCTCATCCTGCCTGGGGTGGTGTCGGGCGCGTTGTTCGCATTCGCGACGTCGTTCGACGAGGTGGTGACGGTGTTGTTCATGGGCGGCGTGGAACAGCGCACCATTCCGCGCCAGATGTGGTCCGGCGTGCGCGAGCAAATCAGTCCCGCCATCCTGGCCGTGGCGACGCTGCTGATCCTGTTCGCCCTGTTCCTGATGGCCACCGTCGAGTGGCTGCGCCGACGCGGCGGCAAGCCCGCTTGAGGAGGATGCGGTGATGGAGTCGCAACGGGTGGTCGCTGCCGGTACGCCCCACGTCGAGTTCCTCGGCGTCGGCAAGACCTACGACGGGGTCACGCAGGTCGTCCACGACCTGGAGTTGACGGTACACGAGGGGGAGTTCCTGACCCTGCTCGGCCCGTCCGGGTCGGGCAAGACCACCTGCCTGATGATGTTGGCGGGCTTCGAGGCGCCGACGGCCGGCCGCATCCGCATCGCGGGCGAGCGCGTGGACGACATTCCGCCGCGCCGCCGCAACATCGGCATGGTGTTCCAGAACTACGCGCTGTTCCCCCACATGACGGTGGGCGGCAATCTGGCCTTTCCCCTGGAGGTGCGGCGCGTCGACGCGGCCACCACCGCGGAGCGGGTGCGGCGTGCACTGGAACTGGTGCGCCTCACGGGCTTCGAACACCGCAAGCCGGGCGAGCTCTCCGGCGGCCAACAGCAGCGCGTGGCGATCGCGCGGGCGCTCGTGTTCGAGCCTAGCCTCGTTCTGATGGACGAGCCCCTCGGGGCCCTCGACCGGCGGCTCCGGGAGGAGATGCAGTACGAGATCCGCCGTATTCAGCGGACCCTGGGCGTTACCGTCGTCTACGTCACCCATGACCAACAAGAGGCGATGGCGATGTCCGACCGGGTTGCCGTGTTCAATCGCGGCCGCATCCAGCAGGTGGCCCCGCCGGAGGTGCTCTACGAAGAGCCGGAGCGCGGCTTTGTCGCCACCTTCATCGGCGACAACAACCTCCTGCATGGCCGCGTCGTCGCGGTCGGCGGGGATGTCTGCGAGGTTGATACGGGCGACGGCATCGTCCAGGCGTTCCGGGTCGCGCCGCTCGAGGTGGGGGACGCGGCGACCCTGGCCATCCGGCCGGAGCGGGTGGCGTTGGCCGCGGAACCGGGCCTGTACAGCAACGAGTTCGAGGCCGAGGTGGACGACATCGCCTTCCTGGGCGATCACCTGCGCGTGCGCGCGTCGGTGTGCGGCAGCACGGGCTTCGTGGTCAAGATTCCAAACCGGGCCGGGCACGGGGGCGTGCTGAAGGAGGACCGGATACGCATCGGCTGGACGCCGCTGGACTGCCGCGCGCTGGCCCCGGAGGAAGACGAGGGAGTGGTGTCATGAAAACTCGCCGATTGCGGACTTCTTGGACCTCGACCGTTGCCCTGGTCGCCGCGGCATGGGCAGGAGCCCGGCCGCCAACCTCGAGTGCGCGTTGATGGCGGACGGCGTGCCCATCGCGGAGGTCCATGCGGTCTTGGCGACGCGGGACGGGGTCGCGCGCGCCTGGAGCGTCCGATGTCCATGACGGTTGCAGCGTCGCCGGCCGGCGCGCGGGTGCGCCTGACACCGGGGATGCGGGCGTGGTTCCTGGTGCTGCCCCTTGCGGCATTCATCGGCATCACCTTCGTCGCGCCACTCGGGGCGATGCTGACCCGCAGCGTACACATGCCCGTCGTCGCGGACGCGCTGCCGGAAACGCTGCGCTTGCTCGAGCGCTGGAACGGCGCGGACGTGCCCGGCGAGGATGTCTTTCGCGCACTGGCCGGCGAACTGCTCGCCGCGCGGGAGGCCCGGACCCTCGGACAGGTCGCCAGCCGCGTGAATCGCGTGGAGGGCGGCCTGCGCAGCGTCCTGACGCGCTCGGCGCGGCGGTTGCGCTCCGTCGCGCCAACGTTGGAGGCCGCGGCCGTCGCCGAAGTCGCGGCGGTGTCCGGCACGACGGAGCACGCCCCTGGGGAGGCCGTCCCCGCGCCGTGGCGCGACGCGCTGCTCGCCATCCACGACGCGTGGGGCGAGGCCTCTACCTGGCGTGCGATCCAGCGTGCCGGGGAGCGTTTCACGGGCCGGCACTATCTGCACGCGCTCGATCTCGACGAGGCGCCCGACGGCGCGATCATGGCGCAGCCGGAGGAGCTGCGGATCTACCTCTCGCTGCTTGGCCGGACGCTGTGGGTGAGCCTCGCGGTGACGGTTCTGTGCCTGCTCCTCGGCTATCCCGTGGCGTACCTGATCGCCCGGGCCCCGCCGGCCCGGGCACCGTTGCTGCTGCTCCTCGTGCTCGTGCCGTTCTGGACATCGTTGTTGGTGCGCACCACGTCCTGGATCGTGCTGCTGCAATCCGAGGGGGTGGTCAACGACCTCCTGGTCGCGGCAGGCTTGGTCGCGGAGGATGGTCGTCTCGCCATGATCTACAACATGACCGGGACGATGGTGGCGATGACGCACGTGCTGCTGCCGTTCATGGTGCTGCCCCTCTATTCGGTGATGCGTACGGTGCCGCCCGAATACATGCGTGCGGCCACTTCGCTGGGGGCGACGTTTCCCGACGCCTTCCGCCGTGTGTATTGGCCTCGCACCCTGCCGGGGGTGGGTGCCGGTTGCCTCCTCGTGTTCATCCTCGCGATCGGTTACTACATCACGCCGGCCCTGGTCGGTGGGCGCACGGGGCAACTCATCTCCAACATGATCGCGTACCACATGCAGCAGTCCCTGAACTGGGGGCTGGCCGCGGCCCTGGGGGGCATCCTCCTCGTCTGCGTGCTGGCGCTCTACCTGTTGTTCGACCGTCTCGTGGGCGTCGAACGAATGCGGCTCGGTTGATGCCGTTTTTGTGGAATCCGGCGAGAAAACTCACGCGGGCCGTGTGGTATCGTCCGATTTTCGTGCGGAAACCTCACACGATGATTGCCGATTTTTCATACATGAAATCTCCCGTGGGGAAGCCTTCGTGAATGACGGAGTGGCCGCGGTGACCGGTTCCGGGCGCGAAATGACCATCGCGGAGGAGCTCGTCCTCCTGTTGTTGAAGGACGACACCGGGTTCTTGGCCGCGGTGCCCGAGTGGCGCATGTCCTGCGCGCTGGTGGGTGCGGTGTTGCTCGACCTATCGTTCAAGGACCGCATCGACACCGACCTGGACGCGCTGCAGGTGATCGACCCGACGCCCACTGGGGACGAGCTGCTCGACCCGACGTTGGCGATCATCGCCGGGGAGCGTCCCCGCGGGCCGCGCTATTGGATCGAGAGGCTGGCGCAGCAAGCGGACGAGATCAACGAAATGGTCTTCGACCGCCTCGTGCGGCGCGAGATTCTGGAGCACGACACGGCGGGCTTCTGGTCGCTCTCCGGCAAGGTGGCCCGATCCGGCCGCTATCCGTTGGTGGACGGGGCACCCGGAGAGGAGATCCGCACCCGCGTGATGCGGACCTTGTTCGACGATGAGATTCCCCACCCGCATGATGTAACGGTGGTGGGGTTGGTGCGGGCCTGTGACGGCTTCAAGGCCATGCTGACGCTGGAGGAATACGAGGAGGTCGAGCAGCGCATCGAGCTCATCGCGGGCATGGATCTCTTCGGCCGCGCCGTCCTCGGGGCGGTACAGAGTTCCTATACGCCGCCGGCGAGCCTGCGCGCCGGACGGCAGCCGTTGCCGGCGGTGGGCCTGTGGGACTGCCTCCGGTCACCGTCGATGCGGGCCGGCAACCTACCGAAGTTCTTCGCCGAGCAAGCGGAGCGGTTGGGGTCCGTTTTCACACTGAAGCTGCCGGGCACGGAGTTTGTCGTGCTCGCCGGTGCCGAGATCAACCACTGGGTCGGGCGCAAGGGTCGTCTGCATCTACGGACCCGCGACTACCTCGAGGACTTCCAGAGCGCGTGGGGCACGGCGCGGTCGATCGCCAGCATGGACGGGGCGGACCACTACCGCATGCGCAAGGTGGCGCGGGCGGGGAACGCGCGCGCGGTGGTGGAGGACCGGCTCCCGGAACTCTTCTCCCTCGGGCGCGACGCCTTCCGGCAATGGGGCGTCGGGAAGGTGCTGCCCGGCGAGACGGCCTGCCAGCGCCTCCTGGGACGACAGATCGCCCGGCTCAGCACGAGCATCGATCCGTCGGACGAACTCATCGACGGCTTGCTCGCGTACGAGTTCCGTTCGCTGCTGGTGTACGTGATGGGGATGCTCCCCAAGGTTGCGCTCCGCACGCCCGCCATGCGCCGGGCGTACAAGGCCGTGCTGGCCACCTTCTCGGAGATCCACGGCACGCACTCCCCGGCGCAACGTCAGAACGCACGCAGGGACTTGGTCGACGACCTGATGGACCTCCACTATTCGGACCCGCAGTATCTGCCGGAGACGGACTTGGAGTTCGCGTTCATCGCGCCCCTCATCGCCGGGCACTACGTCGGCAGCGCCACGAGCTTCGCGCTCTATGAACTCATGAACCACCCGGAACTGGCGGAGCGCATCACCCGGGAGGCGGACGCGCTGTTTGCGGACGGGGATCCGGTGGCGGCGAACCTGGACATGGAGGCCATCGACGTCACGCATCGCTTCGTGATGGAGAACCTGCGGCTGCATCCGGTGATTCCGGTGCATAATCGCACCGCAGCCAATGCCTTCGAGGTGGAGGGTAAGATGGTGCCGGCGCGCAGCACCGTCATGGTGGCCTTCCCAGCCTCCCACTTCATGGAGGAGAACTTCAAGGAGCCGGACAAATTCGATATCGACCGCTTCGCACCGCCGCGCAACGAGCACCGCAAACGCGGCGCCTATCAGCCATTTGGCATCGGTACCCATACCTGCCTCGGTTCGCGGTTCACCGAGTTGGCCATGGTGGCCAACCTCTTGTTGCTGACCCACCATCTGGAGCTGGAGATGGTGCCGGCGAACTACAAGCTGAAGCTCTCCCCGCTGCCGAAGACCAGTCCGAACAAGAAGTTCAAGTTCCGCGTCAAGCGGATACGCAACCCGATCCCGGCCCCCTGACCCGGCTCCGAGCCGCGTCGCTAGTCCCGGCGCTGTTGCTCGGCGCGTGCTCCCTGGCACCGACGCCGGAGATGCCCGAGCAAGCGCCGATGCCGAGCGCTGCCGGGCCGGAGGGTTCGGACGCGATCCGTTACGACGGCCCGCGTTGGTGGAGTGCGTTCGGCGACCCGGTGCTCGACCGCGTCGCGGAGGCCGTCCTCGACTCGAACTTCGACCTCGACGAGGCGGTCGCCCGGGTGGGCCAGGCGCGGGCCCGGGCGCGCATCGCCCGGGCGGACTACGTCCCTTCGGTACGCGCATCGCTCGGCGCGAACGACTTTGATGCGCCCACCAACGCCGGCATCGGCGCGCAGCTCAGCGAACTCGGGCTCGGTTCCGATGTCTTCGACACGTTCGGCTTCACGCTGCCGGACCGGTTCGACCTCAGCACCTATTCGGTGGGTGCCGAGTTTGCCTACGAGGTCGACTTCTGGGGCCGGGCCCGCAACGCGGCCCGCGCGGCCGGCGCGGAGCGCCTCGCGGCCGAGGCGGACTTGCGCGCGGCGCACCTCAGGGTGCTCTCAGAGACCGTGGGGACGTATCTGGAGGTGGTGGATCTGAGGCGCCAACGCACCTTGGCCCGAGATTTGGTTAGCGTGCTCAGGGACGGGGAGCGATGGACCACGTCTCGCTACGACAGCGGATTGACCGACGCCCGCGCCCTCCATGCGCTGCGGCGGAACGTGCGGGAGGCGGAGGCCGAACTCTCCCGGGCCGAGGGTCTGCTGGCGAGCGCGGAAGGACGGCTTTGGATCCTGGCCGGAGGCTACCGCGCGGAGCTGCACGACCTGCTGCCGGACGCGTTGGAGTGGGCGGCGTCGCCGGAGCCGGTGCCGAAGGCGGTCCCTGCGGACCTGCTCGCGCAACGGCCGGACGTGAGTGCGGCGCGTCGGCGGATGGAGGCGGCGCGCTACGCCGTCGGTGCACACCGGGCGGCACTGTTGCCGGCGCTGTCGTTGTCGGGGTCCATCGGGCTGCAGAGTTCCGAATCCGGGGATTGGTTCGATCCGGATCAGTGGTTCCGCAACCTGAGCGTCAATCTCCTCGCGCCGGTGCTGCAGGGCGGCCGGTTGCGCGGCAACGTGGCGCTGGCCGAAGCACGGCTGGAGGAGGCCGTGGCCGCGTTCGGACGTTCCGTCGTGACGGCGGCCAACGAAGTGCGCGGCGCCTTGGTGGGCCTCGACACCAGCCGGCGCCGTCTTGCCGCCCTCGCGGCGATGGAGCAGGCTGCTCGGGACGAGGCGGCACTCTTGGGCGAGCGCTACGTATCCGGCGTGGAGGACTATGCGGGGGTCTTGGCGTCTTCGCGGATGCTCGTTCGCGCGCAGTCCGTTCGTGCCGGGGGAGAGCGGGACCTGGGCTATGCTCGGCTGGCGTTGCACCGCGCCCTTGGGGGCGCTTGGCGCCCGGCGGGGCCTTGAGTCCAACCTCCGCCTACATCGAGCGATGACGAGTGACGTGACGTGAGTAGAAGAAAGGGGTTTCTGGTGGCTGCGGTGATCGTGGCGGGTGCCGCGGCCGTGGCCTTTGCCTTGGTGTCGTTGGCGCCCGAGCCGGCGCGCACGGAGCCGCCGTCCCGGGTGCCGTTCGTCGAGACTGCCCCGACGATCTTGGGTTCCGGCCCCATCCCGGTGAACGTGGCGGGCACGGTGCGGCCGAGCGCCGAGATTCAGGTTGCGCCGGAGGTGGGAGGCCGCGTGGTGTGGGTCAATCCCGCGTTCCAGAGCGGTAGGAAGATCGGTGCCGGAGAAACGGTCTTTCGCATCGAGGAGGCGGACTACCGCTATCGGCTGCGCGATGCCGAGGCGGCGTTGGCCGAGCGCGAGGCGGCTCACCTGCAGGCCGAGGAGGAAGCGGCCATTGCCCGCGCCGAATACGAGCGCTATGCCGGCCGGCAACCCGGCACGCCGCCGCCGGACCAAGCCAATCCACTGGCGCTATGGGAGCCCCAACTCAAGGCCGCGCGGGCGGCGCTCGACCGGGAGCAGGCCCGTGTCGCCGAAGCCAATCTGGCGCTGTCCCGCACCCGGGTCAAGGCGCCGTTCGACGGTTTCGTGCGGGAGGAGTCCGTGGACGTTGGCCAATTCGTGACGGCCGGCCAGACCGTGGCGCGGCTCTTTGCCGCCGATGCGGTGGAGGTGGTGGTGCCCCTTTCCGATCAGGATGCGGCCCTGATTCCCGGCCTTTGGTCGATTCGGGCCGGGGACGAAGAGCGTCGCGTTCCGGCCACGGTCGTGGCCGAGTACGGCGACCTGCGTTACGCCTGGAGCGGACACGTGGATCGGGTCGAGACGGCGCTCGATGCACAGACCCGCACGATCGACGTCATCGTGCGGGTGCCGGATCCGTTTGAGCCCGGCGCGACCCCCGGACGGCCGGTCGATGGGGAGGGCAATCCTCCGCTCCTGGTCGGCAAGTTCGTCGAGGTGGAGATCGAGGGCCTCGTGCCGGAACGCTACTTCCGCGTCCGGCGCGCCGCCCTGCAGCCCGGCGACGTGATCTGGGCCGTGCGCGGCAACGGGACCGTGCGCATCGTCCCCGTGCGCGTTCTCCAGCGCGGTGACGACGAAATCTTCGTGACCGGCGCGCTTGAGCCCAGGGAGGGGGCCATCATCGGCGGCCTGCAGTTCGCCACCGAGGGCATGCGCGTGCGGACGGCGGCGCGCGGATGAAGGCCCCGGACGCCCCCCACGGGGAGCATCACGGCGAGCCGGGGGGCCCCATCGCCTTCATGGCGAGCAACCCGATCGCCGCGAACCTGCTCATGTTCGGCATCCTGGCGGCGGGTTTCGCCTCGTTGGCGGCCTTGGAACGGGAGGCCTGGCCGACGCTGCCCTTCTACACGATCGAGGTGTCGATGGCCTATCCGGGCGCGAGCCCGGAGGAGGTGGAGGAGTCGATCGTCGTCAAGATCGAGGAGCAGGTTCAGTCCCTGGAGGACGTCAAGACGGTCCGTTCGGTGGCCGCGCCGGGGATGGCGTCGGTGGCCGTGGAAGTGAAGTCGGGCACGGACATGGATCGGGCCCTGGACGAGATCGAGTCCGCGGTCAGCCGCATACAGTCCTTCCCCGGGGCCGCGGAGCGCGCCGTCATCCAGGAGATGACCAACCGCCAGAGCATGATCCGCCTCATCGTGCATGGCGACATCCCGGAGCGTTCCCTCAAGGAACTCGCCTACCAGATGGAGGACGCGTTGGGGTCGCTGCCGTCCGTCTCCAACGTGGAGACGACCGGGGCGAGGGACTACGAGATATCGGTCGAGGTCCCGCTGCGTCGCCTGCGCGCGCTCGGCATCACCCTCGAAGATGTCGCCCGCGCGGTGCGCCGCGGTTCCCTCGACCTCTCGGCCGGCAGCATAGAGACGCGGGACGCCGAGGTCCGGGTGCGCACGCTGGGCCAACGCTACGATCAGCAGGACTTCGAGGGCATCGTCGTCCTCACGCGTCCGGACGGCACGGTGGTGCGCCTCGGCGACATCGCCGACGTGCGCGACGGTTTCGAGGACAGCAACCTCATCGTCCGACACGAGGGCCGGCGGGCCTTGTTCATCGAGGTGTTCCGCGCGGAGGGCGAGTTGGTGATGGACGTGGCCACGGCGGTGCAGGAGCACGTCGCCAACGTCATCGCGCCGTCCCTGCCGGAAGGCGTGGGGGTCACCGTCTGGAACGACGAGTCGCAGACGTATTCGGAGCGCGCCGACCTCTTGATCAAGAACGGACTGCTCGGGCTGATGCTCGTGCTGGTCGCGCTCGCGCTCTTCCTGGAGATCCGCCTCGCGATCTGGGTCGCGGTCGGGCTCGCCACGGCCGGTGTTGGGGCGCTGGCGGTCATGATGACGCTGGACCTCGCGATCAACACGATTTCGCTGTTCGTGTTCGTGCTGGCCATCGGCATCATCGTCGACGACGCCATCGTCGTCGCGGAGCACATTCACCACGAGCGCCAGCGCGGCACGCCCGGCGTCGCCGCGGCCATTCGCGGCGTGCGGCGCATCAAGAGCCCCCTGACCTTCGCGGTGCTGACGTCCGTGGCCGCGTTCACGCCCGTGTTTCTCATTCCGGGAGGCATCGGGGAGATCTGGCGGGCGCTTCCCGTCGTGGTCATCTCCATGCTGCTGATTTCGCTGGGTGAGTCGCTGTTCATCCTGCCGAACCACCTCTCGCGTCTGAAAGGTCCGGAGTGGTCGCCGACCAGCGCCGTCGAGCGTTTCTTCGGGCGGACGCAGGGATACGTGGACGGCGTGCTCCGCCGCATCGTGGAAGGCCCGCTGGACCGGGCACTGCACTTCGCGACCCGACAGCCCGCCGTGGTCATGGCGGGTGCGGTCGGTGCGCTCGTGGTGAGCGTCGCACTGCTGCCGGCCGGCATCGTCAAGACCACCTTTGCCGACGTGGTCGAGGGCGACTTCGTGTCGGCAAGCCTCGAGATGCCGGACGGGACGACGGCCAGGCGGACCTACGAGGTGGCGCTGGGCCTAGAGGAGGCGGGACGCCGCGTCGTCGAGCGGCTATCGCGGGAGCGGGGCGACGAGGGCTCCCTGCTGTCCGGGGTGATCATCACGGTGGGCCAGGGGCCGCGCGTCGAGGGCGGGGGCGTGATCCCGCAGCCGAACCTGCGGCCCGAATCGAACATCGCGACGGTCGAGTTCAAGCTCGTCAGCGCGCAGGACCGCGACATCTCCACGGTGGACGTGGCGCAGGCCTGGCGGGAGGAGGTGGGTGTCTTGCCCCATGTCCGCGGCGTCGTCTTCAGCGGCGACGTCCTCGACCTCGGGAATCCCATCGAGGCCGTCCTGTCGCATCCGGATCCGGAACGCCTCGTCGAAATCGCCACGTCCGTCGTCCGCAGCCTGCGTGGCCTCGGGGGGGTGTACGACGTGCGCTCGGATCACACCCCGGGGGTCCGGGAGATCCAGCTTGAGTTGCTGCCGGCGGGGCGCACGTTGGGGCTTACCCTGGAGGAACTCGCCCTGCAGGCGCGCGCGGCGTTTTTCGGGGCCGAGGCGTTGCGCGTGCAACGCGGCCGGGACGAGGTCCGGGTGTACGTCCGCCTCCCCGAGCGGGAGCGGAACGCCATCACCGACATCGAGGACTACCTGGTGCGGACCCCGAGCGGGGCGGAGGTGCCGCTGACCGCGGTTGCGGCGCTGAAGTCCGGCGTGGCGCCGCCGGTGGTCCGGCGCAGGGACGGGCAGCGCGTGGTCACGGTGACCGCCGAGGTCGACACGGCCGTGATCTCCGCCAACGAGGCCAACGCCGTTCTGGCGGACTCCATCCTCGCGGACCTCGTGGCGAGCGACGCAGAGCTTGGCTACGTGTTTGCCGGCGAACAGCAGGCGCAAGCCGAGGCCGGGGGCGGACTCGCCGGCGGTTTCGCGCTGGTGCTGTTCTTCATGTACGCGATGCTCGCGGTCCCGCTGCGCTCCTACGGCAAGCCCGTGATCATCATGGCCATCATTCCGTTCGGTCTCATCGGCATGATCCTGGGGCATCTGGTGCTCGGCGTGGCGGTGAGCGCGACCTCCTTCATGGGTTTCTTCGGCCTGAGCGGCGTCGTGATCAACGATTCGCTGGTGATGATCGACTTCATCGATCAGCGCCTCCGGGAGGGCGCTCCCGTGCGCACCGCGATCATCGAGGGCGCCAAGGGGCGTTTCCGGCCCATCCTGCTCACCTCGCTGACGACCTTCCTCGGTTTCACGCCGCTCATCCTGGACCGGGCCATCCAGGCGCAGTTCGTGGCGCCCTTCGCCGCGACCCTCGGGATCGGCATTCTCGTGACCACGGTGATCCTCATGCTGGTCACGCCCGCGCTGACCGCCATCTACTTGCGGGTCAACTCGCGGCGGGGCGCACCGGAGCCGGCCGGCGAGGCGGTGGGGGTCGAAGCCGTCGCATGATCTAGCCGCGCAGTATTCCCTGGGCTCGCTCGTGGTGGCCGGCCTTGGTGAGCGCTTCTATCAGCGCATCGCGCACGAGCGGCAGGCTAGGGGAATCCTGCTCGACGAACTTCGCGTGGACTTCCTCCGCACGTTGGATGTTGCCCGTAGCCCCGCACATACGAATCATCTCGATGGCGAGGGTCTCCGAGGTCGGGTCCGTCGCCCACGCGGTCTCGACGCGGCGGAACGCCTCGGCATCCTCCCCCAGCGCGCGCAGGTGCGAAGCGTCGCGCAGGGCCGACAGCGCGGCGTACTCCGGATGGGCCGGCAGGGTGGCCCGGAAAACGGTTCGCGCCTCGTCGAACTCGAAACGCGGCGTGGGCGAGCCGTTCGCCTGCATGGCTCCGAATATCTTGGGCAGGCCCGACAACCGGCCTTCCGCTAGGCCGAGGTCCTTCAGGAATTCGCCAATTCGCCGGTTTCGAGCGGGCACCGCGATCGGCATGGATTCTGGCAATAGATGATGGCGTTCGATGCCGGGCACGGGTCCCGGATAGCTGATTACTTCGATCCTGCCCGGGAAGAGATAGACCTTGGTCGGTTCGGGCTGGTCGACATCGTAGCCACGGTGATAGACGGCGTTCACGACCGCTTCGCGGAGCGCCGCCGACGGATAGCTTACCCACTTGCGCACGCGGGGCTGCTCGGGCCGCTTCTGTAGATGGTGCGTCAACAGGTTCTCCAGATAGCGCAGGCAGTCCGCCACTTGATCCACGAGCGGGCCCGTGAACGTCCGCTCCTCCTGGGCGTTGCCGGCCCGGTCGCCGGCGAACTGCACCACCTCGATGCGAGCACCGCGAATCCACTGATCGGGATGGCCGGAAAAGAGCAACAGCCCGGCGTTGCGCGGCACCTCGTGGTCGTTCACGCGAACCGTGATCCTGAGCCGCCTGTAGATGTCGCGTGCGTCTTCGGCGTCCAGGAGTCCGCTCCGGACGTCTCGAAGGTACTCGCGTACCTTTGCTTCGCGCAGGTCCTCGACCCGTGCGTCCGCAGCTCGCCGATCATCCCACGGCACCTTGGCGGTCTGCGCGATCAGGCCGCGCAGCAAGTCTCCGCGCTGTTCGGCATCGACGGTCTCGGATCCCACCCGCACCCAATAGCGCAGGCCGCCGCGGCGGTCCGGCGCGCGGTGGGGCCGCATCTCGCTGGCGGGTGCCCACACCACGAGCACCATCCGGTCATCGACGCGCTCCGGGGACAGCACTGGCGGATACTGTGGATCGAGCCGGTTGCATTGGCCGCGAATCCAGCGCTGGGCGGCTTCCACTTCCTGCGGCGACAGGCCGCCCGGAGGCAAGACGGTGCGGCCATCCTGCTCCTCGACACCGATCACGACGTAACCGCCATTCAGGTTGTGGTAGTCGTTGGCGAAGGCGCATATCGTGCGGAGGACCTGCGGTCCCGTAGTCCGCTCGTCCCACGTTGCCTTGAACTCGACGCGCTCCGATTCGACGGTCTGGCGGCGCAACAAGGAGTCAACGTTGATTGGCAGGATTGCACTCATGGGCGTGATGGGAGCGCGTGTGCGGGCATTGGACCGATTTTACTCGCCCGGGTGGATGGCGGACGGTGATGCGTGGGTGGCCAACTGGAACCCTCCAGAGGAGTCGCTGGCACCAGGGCGCACGCGCAAGGCCTCCAGGCTGCGGTAAGCTCCGCCCATTCCGAGGAGGGTGCCCATGTCCATCAACGTGCAACCGAACGCAGGTGCCGCGGGTGCCGTCGTCACCGGCGTGGAGCTCGCGGCGCTTAACGACGCGACTTGGGCCGAGGTCCATGGTGCCTTTCTGGCCCATGGGGTGCTGGTGTTCCCCGGGCAGCACCTCGAGGAGGAAGCCCAGGGTGACTTCGCCCAACGCTTCGGCAACATCGAGAAGCTCTATCCGGGGCAGGACCGGGCGACGCTGCACTTCGGCAACGTCAAGGCGGACGGCAGCCTCACGCAGCCGAACGAAGAGTCGTTCAAGCTCTTGCGGGGCAACGAGGGCTGGCACACGGACAGCACCTACATGCCGCTGGCGGCGAAGGCGTCCATGCTGGCCGCGTTGGTGGTGCCCCCGGAGCGGGGCGGGACGGAGTTCGCGGACATGCGCGCGGCGTACGACGCGTTGGACCCCGCCATGCAGGAGCAGATCGAGGGCCTGTCCGCGTACCACTCGCTCTACCATTCGCAGGCCAAGGCGGGGTATACGCACGCGACGGATCACATGTACGGTTTCCACGACAAGGGTGCGCCCTTGCGGCCGGTCATCAAGACGCATCCGGAGACGGGCAGGAAGTCGATCTACACCGGCCGGCATGCCTTCGCGATTGACGGGATGGATGCCGGTGCGGCCACGGCCCTGCTCGACCAACTCCTGGAAGACGCCTGCCGGCCCCCGCGCACCTATCTCCATGCGTGGACCGTGGGCGACCTCGTGGTATGGGACAACCGGCGCATGATGCACCGCGCCGAACCCTACGACCCGCGCCATGCCCGCGTGTTGCGGGCGTCGCGGATTTCGGGGGAGCCGGAGTCGGAACTAGCCCCGACGTTCGCGGATCCGAAGGCCGAAGCGTTCCGCCCCACGTCGTCCAACGAGTCGGCCTTGACGGCGGGCGCTCCCGTGCGCGAGGCCTCCCGGGAGGAGCCCCTGGACCGCGAGCTGTACGGGTGAGGCGCGCGTTTCCCGCCTAGCCCGAATCGTCGGGAAGGGCCAGCCTCAGCGGTTACAATGCCGGCAACTTCCACGGGAAATCCGCCATGCTGAACCTGTCCATTCCGGAGAGCGTCGCCCCGCTGCGCGCCAAGGTCCTCGACTTCATCGAGCACGAGGTCTACCCGATCGAGTCCGACCTGTACGAGGAGACCCCGGAGCGGCGGCGCAGCCTGATGCGCGGGCTGATGGACAAGGCGAAGGCAGAGGGGCTGTGGGCGCTTGGCCACCCGGAGGAGATCGGCGGCGGCGGGTTGCCCTTCATGGACTACGTGTTCATCAACGAGGTCGTCGGACGTTCGCCCATGGCCACCGTCGCGCTCGGCACGCACTCGCTGCAGGACTCGATCATGCTCCACATGTACGCGAGCGACGAGTGGCGCGAGAAGTATCTGGCTCCCCTGGTCGCGGGGGAGGTGTTCCCGAGCTTCGGCATGACGGAGCCGGACGTCGCGAGTTCGGACCCGACGCAACTTCAGACCCGCGCGGACTTGGACGGCGACGAGTGGGTCATCAACGGCCGCAAATGGTTCACGTCCGGCGCCGCGAGCGCCGCGTACACGACGGCCATGGTGCGCACCGAACCCGAGGGCACGCCGGACCACTCCGCCTTCTCGATGATCGTCGTGCCGACGGACACGCCCGGCTACGACATCGTTCGGGACGTGAAGGTGATGGGGCAGTACGACGGCCACTACGAGGTCGCCTACAACGACGTCCGCGTACCGAAGGACAACCTGCTCGGCCCGCGCGGACAAGGCTTCAAGATCGCCCAGCGTCGCCTGGGCCCGGGCCGCATCTTCCACTGCATGCGCTGGCTCGGCCAGGCCCAGCGCGCCTTCGACCTGATGTGCGAGCGCGCCAACAGCCGCGTCGCCTTCGGCAAGACCTTGGGCCAGCACCAGCAGATCCAGAAGTTCATCTTCGACACGGCCGCCGAGATCCAGGCGAGCCGCCTGCTGACCCTGCACGCGGCGCAGAAGATCGACCAAGGCGACGAGGCCCGGGTCGAGATTGGCCTCATCAAGGTGTATGGCGCCACGATGCTGCACAACGCCATCGACCGCGCCATCCAGGTGCACGGCGCCAAGGGCGTTACCGAGGACACGCCGCTGGAGCGGATGTACCGGCACGCCCGCTTCGCGCGCATCTACGACGGCGCGGACGAAGTGCATGTCCAGACCACGGCCCGGCGCATCCTGCGCTTCTACGGAGAGGGCGGTAGCTTCGACTTCGGCACGCGTTAGAACGGTCAAGTACCGGGTCGGAGGGATCGCATGAGCTGGGGAGCGGAACGCACCGCGAAGGGCGTCGTGGAACGGGAGTTCTCGGTCGAGGTTGAGGGGCGTCGCATTCCGGCGGTGTTCTGGCGGCCGGACGGCGCGGACGACGTCCGTGCCCTGGTGATGCTCGGCCACGGCGGAGGGGCCGACAAGCGGGCACCCTATCTTCTGGCCATCGCGCGTTGGCTCGTGCGCGACCACGGCATCGGGGCCTTCGCCATCGATGGACCGGGGCACGGCGAGCGCCTTCCGCAAGGTGCCGAAGCCGATTTCGAGGCTGCGTGGGGCTCGCCGGACGCGACGGACGCGGTCATTGCGGACTGGCGTGGCGCACTCGACTTCGTGCGGACGGCCACGGGAGACGTGCCCCTCGGCTATTGGGGCCTCTCGATGGGCACGATGATGGGCCTGCCGGTGGCTGCGGCGTTGGACGAAGTCCGCGCGGCCCTGCTTGGGCTCATGGGGCTTTGGGGTCCCAACGCCGATCGTCTCGAGGCCGATGCTCCCCGGCTCACGTGCCCCGTGCGCTTCCTCGTGCAATGGGACGACGAGATCGTGCCCCGGGACCGGGCCCTCGACCTCTTCACGCGCATCGGCAGCGCGAAGAAGACCCTGCACGGCAATCCGGGTCTACACGTCGAGGTGCCGCCCGCCGAGATGCGGGACTCGACCGCGTTCCTGGCACGGCACCTGACCGAATGACGCGCGGAGCGCTGGGCCGTGGCTGACCGGCTCCTCGAGGTCCGCGACCTGCACGTCCAATTCGGGGATGTCGCGGCGGTCCGTGGCGTCTCGTTCGGCATCGATGCTGGGGAGACGGTGGCGCTTGTGGGGGAGTCCGGCTCCGGCAAGTCCGTCACGGCCCTGTCCATCCTCCAACTGTTGCCCTATCCGCTCGCGAGCCATCCCGCCGGCAGTGCCCTCGTGCAGGGCGAGGAGATGATCGGCGCCGACCAGAGACGGCTCCAGGATGTCCGGGGCGGCAAGGTCAGCATGGTCTTCCAAGAGCCGATGACGTCGCTGAACCCGCTCCACACCATCGCGAAGCAGGTGGGCGAATCGTTGGTCGTACACAAGCGCCTGAACCCCAAGCAGGCACGGGCGCGGACGCTGGAACTCTTGGAGCATGTCGGCCTGCAGGATGCCGAGTCCCGGCTGGGCGCCTATCCCCACGAGCTGTCCGGCGGCCAGCGGCAGCGGGTCATGATCGCGATGGCCCTCGCCAACGAGCCGGACCTCCTGATCGCCGACGAGCCGACGACCGCCCTCGACGTCACCATCCAGGCGCAGATCCTCAAGCTCCTGAAGGAGCTGCAGCGCGAAATGGGCATGGCGATGCTCCTCATCACCCACGACCTCGGCATCGTGCGCACGATGGCGGATCGGGTGTGCGTGATGACGGAGGGCGAAATCGTCGAGACGGGGCGCACCGAGCGCATCTTCCAGACGCCGGCGCATCCCTATACGAGGCACCTGCTGGCGGCGGAACCGAAGGGCGACCCGGCCCACGACGATCCCTCCGCGCCGGTCGTCGCGGCGGCGGACGGCTTGACCGTGCGCTATCCCGTGGGCAAGGGCTGGTTCGGCGGCAAGCGTTATTTCACGGCGGTGCGCGATGTCGCCGTGACGGTGCGGGCCGGGCAAACCGTGGGCGTGGTCGGCGAATCGGGCTCCGGCAAGACCACCCTCGGCCTCGCGATGCTGCGTCTCGTGTCGTCCGAGGGCGGCATTCGCTTCGACGATCGGGACATCGCCGGTATGAAGCGCCGCGCCCTGATCGGCCTGCGCAAGGACATGCAGATCGTCTTCCAGGATCCCTACGGCTCGCTCTCGCCACGCATGACCGTGCAGCACATCGTCGAGGAGGGGCTGCGCGTGCACCACCCGGAGGTCTCCGCCGCCGACCGCCGCGCGCGGGTGGCGGAGGCGATGACCGAGGTGGGGCTCGATCCGGCGCACATGGACCGCTATCCGCACGAGTTCTCCGGCGGGCAGCGGCAGCGCATCTCCATCGCCCGGGCGATGGTGCTGAAGCCGCGCTTCCTCGTGCTGGATGAACCGACATCGGCACTCGACATGTCCGTGCAGGCGCAGATCGTCGACCTGCTGCGGGACCTTCAGAAGGCCCATGACCTCGGCTACCTGTTCGTGAGCCACGACCTCAAGGTGGTCCGGGCGCTGGCCAACTGGCTGATCGTCATGCGCGACGGGGAGATCGTCGAGCAGGGACCGGCGGACGAGGTGTTCGAGAATCCCGGTAGCAGCTACGCGAAGGCGCTCTTCGCGGCGGCCCTCGACATGACCGCGGACGAGGAAGCCGTACGGCAGTAGGCCGTCGTGGACTCCATCGGACGCCTCCTCGACGTGCTCGATGGCCAGCTTGGTGCTGCCGTCTGGTTCCCCTACGTGCTCCTCGGCGTCGGCGTCTTCTTCACCTTCTACCTCGGCGTGCCCCAGGTACGGTACTTCGCCCGCGCCTGGGGCGTGCTGTTCGGGCGCCACGGCCGGTCCGACGCCGAGGGCGACACGTCCCACTTCCAGGCGCTCTCCACCGCGCTCTCGGGAACCGTCGGGACCGGCAACCTCGGCGGCGTGGCGCTCGCCATCTACCTGGGCGGGCCCGCGGCGCTCTTCTGGATGTGGGCAACCGCGTTCGTCGGCATGACCACCAAGTTCGTCGAGGTCACGATCTCCCACAAGTACCGGGTCAAGGACGACCAGGGCCGGATCGCCGGCGGGCCGATGTACTACATGGAGCGGGGGCTGCCGAAGCTGCGGATCGGCGGGCGCTCGTGGCACTTTGGCAAATGGTTGGCCGTGTTCTTCGCCGTGGCGACGGTCCTTTCGACCCTGGGCTCCGGCAACATGCCGCAGAGCAACAACATGGCCTCGGGGCTTCAGACCTCGTTCGGCATCCCGATGTGGGTGTCGGGCCTGGCGCTCGCGACCGCGCTGTTCCTCGTCATCGTTGGCGGCATCAAGCGCATCGCGGCGGTGGCGGGGACCGTCGTGCCCTTCATGGGCGTGCTCTACGCGTTCGGGGCGCTCGCGGTCCTTGTCTCGAACTACGAGGCAGTGCTGCCGTCGTTTCTCTCAGTGTTCCGCGACGCCTTCACGGGCAGTGCCGCGACCGGCGGCTTTCTCGGGGCCACGTTCGCGTACGCCTTCAACCGGGGCGTCAACCGCGGCCTGTTCTCGAACGAGGCGGGGCAGGGCTCGGCACCCATCGCCCACGCGGCGGCGCGGGCGGACGAACCGGTTTCGGAGGGGATGGTCTCCATTCTGGAACCCTTCATCGACACGCTGGTGATTTGCTCGCTGACGGGACTCGTCATCCTGTGCAGCGGGGTGTGGACGGAGAAGTTCGAGACGGACTTCCAGGCGGCGGACACGGAGTTTCTCGAGGGCGTGTACCGCGATGACGAACCGGGCGATGTCGCGGCGTTGTTCGGGTACGTGAACGGGTTGGATGCGGGGGTGCGGGGGGCTACCGGGAGCTTTCGCGTCGAAGCGGGACGGCTGGCCGGGGCGGAGATCACGGTGTTGCACAACCGGTCCGTGGCGGAGGAGGTCCGCGTTGTGGCCGACGGCGCACCGTACACCGGGGCGATTCGGATCGAAGACGGTCGCCTCGAGACGGACGTGACCCTGCGGGGCCGCTCCCTGCTGCACTCCGTGCCGCTCACGGCGGAGGCCTTCAAGCGCTCCTTCCTCGGCGAGTATGGGCAATACGCGGTCACGCTGGGCCTCGTGCTCTTCGCCTTCACGACCGCCGTCGCGTGGTCCTACTACGGGGACCGGGCGATGACGTATCTCCTTGGCACGGCTTCGGTGCTGCCGTACCGCTTGGTCTACGTGCTCGCGTTCTTCCTCGCCACCGTGATGGACACGTCCGTGGTGTGGAAGCTCTCCGCGGTGACGCTCGCGCTGATGGCGTTGCCGAACCTGTTGGGGATCATGCTGCTGCGCAAGGAGATGAAGGAGGCGATTGGGGAGTATTGGGAGCGGTTTCGGTGATGCGGCCGGGGTGCCGTCATGGGCGGAGTCGCGGGCTACTTCATGTCGATGTTGCCCAGAATCCCGGGCCTGGCGGGGGGCGTTCATGGCGGAGCCCAGAACCACTTCGTGAACGGCAACGACTCCACGGCCCGCGCGATGCTGCGGCGGGACGCGGGGAACCAGGCGAGCTCGCGGCCATCGCCGCCGGGCGTTTGGGTGCTACGGGCATGCACGCCCCGCAACCCCACCGCGTGCGCGCGAACCCCGATCGCCTGACACGTTTCGCGGGGCACGGGCGTGCCGTCGTCGTGCAACGGATAGGTGCGTGGGAGCCGCGCGGCATGGAGCCCCTTGCTCGAACGTGCGTCGCATACGTCCTGTCGCCGCGGCAAAACGCATCCGACCAAGGTCGGACCCGTGTCGTCCCGCAGGTCCTCCGGGCCGTAGGGCCAGTGCGCGATGAAGGCGTGGAGATTCCGGCGCGCGGTCGAGCGGTCCTCGTTCAGATACAGGACGGGGAAGCTCGCGGGCGGGTTCCAGCGGCCGCCGTGGCGTCCGGCGAAGCTCGGGTCGAGCGGATTGCGCCACGTCGGGTCGGCGATGCGCCACCATACGTGACCCTCGGGCATCCGTACCCGCGGGAGTTCCATGGGTTACCGCGCGGTGTGCTCGAACGCGAACATGTCGCGGCAAGTGGCGAGCACCTGCGCCGTGTCGCCGCGCGTCAGCAAGTCCGTGAGCGAATCGCCCCCAAGCGCTGGAATGGGCCGCCGCACAACTGCGGGAATGCGGTCGCGCTTCAGGTAGTGCAGTAGCAGATCGGTGGCGGCAGCGAGGTCCGCCAAGGCGCCCGTCCGCTCCATCGGTGGCCCGTGCCTAAGCCACTTGGCGACCGCCTGGCGGCTGACGCCAAACAGCCGTGCCGCCTCAGCCTGACTCCACCCCCATGCCTGCATGGTCCGGGTGAACGAGTGCCCCGCCCGGTGGCGATCGATGCCGGCGACGAAGGCGTCGAGCCAAGCCGTGTCGTGTGCATAGGTGGCGACTACCTGGCGTGCGACCATGTCGGGTTCCGACTCCGAGATGTTCTGCGACCTAGACATGCTGACCTCCCAACGCAACCGTATGTCAACTGACAACCGTATGTCAACCCGAAGCCGCGCGCTCGGGCTACGTTGCCCTTGGACGGCCTGCGGCTTGCGATGGACCAGGGGGCGCGCCGTCGCTTAGGCTCGCCGCTTGGACGGTGTGGGGAGCGTAACGGGTGAGTTGGTGGGGAATGCTGCTCGGCGGCACGTTCGGGTTTCTGCTCGGTGGACCCATCGGCGCGCTGTTGGGCGCGGCGGCGGGCGGCATGATCCGCAAGGCGGCCGAGCCCCGGGAGATTGAGGACGAGGAGGGTGCTTCCGGCGAGCCTCGCGTGGAGCGCGTGCAGATGGCGTTCTTCGCGGCGGTGTTCGGCGTCATGGGGCACGTCGCCAAGGCGGACGGGCGGGTCAGTCCGGCGGAGATCGCCCTCGCCAACCAAGTCATGGACGAGCTCGGGCTCGACGCCGGGCAGCGCCAGCTCGCCCAACGTCTATTCAACGCCGGCAAGGAGCCGGACTTCCCGCTCGACGCGGTGCTCGCACAGCTGCGCGCGGAGTGTGGCCGGTCGCGCAACCTGGTCCGCATGTTCCTGGAGATCCAGATTCAGGCGGCGGGGGCGGACGGAGCGGTCCATCAGGAGGAAGGCCGCATCCTGCTGCACGTCGCGGCGCGTCTCGGGCTGTCCCAGGCGGATTACCTCGAGCTCGAACGGCTGATCACCGCTGGTGCCCGTGCCCAGGTGGCCGAGGATCCGGGCATGCGGCTCGTGGACGCCTATGCGACCCTCGGCGTGTCACCAGACGCGTCTCTTGCCGAGATCAAGCGCCACTACCGCCGCCTGATGTCCCGCCACCATCCGGACAAGCTCGCTTCGCAGGGGCTACCCGAGGAGATGATGCGCACCGCGACCGAGCGCACGCGGCAGATCAGGGCGGCGTGGGATAAGGTGCGCGAGGCGCGCCAGCAGTTCTCATTTTGACGATTGAGGCATTGGGTTTCGGGACTGTCCGAGGTTCGTGGATTTGGCGGCTGGCGGCGTGGTCTGTGCGTCAGGGAGGCTGGGCGGCGGGCCCGCCCGTGGCGAGCAGGCCGATCAGCGCGTTCCAGTCGGGGAACACCTGGTATTCGGTGACGGTGCGCAGGTGCTCGAACAGGCGGGCGCGGGTGCCGAGGCGCTCGCGGGCCCGTCGCCAAGTGGACTCGGCGACTTCGCACGCGGTGTGCAGGGCGAAGGCGAGCAGGTTGAGAACGACGAGCACGGCGGCGAGGGTGTCCTTGCCGTGCCCGAAGTTGTGTTCGAGGTGGTAGCCGTGCTGCTTGAGGACGTTGAAGGTCTCGTTCTCGATCTTCCAGCGGGCGCGGGCGCAGTCGGCGAGTTCGGCGACGTTGTCGCGGTCCACGGGCAGGCTGGTGACGAAGGTTCCGCGGTAGGTGACCTTGCCGCCGGGCCGCGCGCTGGTGACCTCCAGCCAGTTGACGCGCAGGGCGTCGTCGCCGTCGCGGATGGGCAGGTCCGTCATCCAGCGGTAGCGGTGGGTGCGCCGTTGCGCGCCGCGGCCCGTCGTGCGGCGGCGCACGGGGATGTCGATGCCGTCGAGGTACTCGTACAGGGTCTTGTGGCTGGCCGGCTTGGCGGTCAGCAGGAAGTCGCCGCCGGCGTCGAGCATGGCCCGGCAGACGGGCTGGCAGGCGTACAGGTCGTCGCCGAGATAGACCGGGCGCAGTGCGGCGCAGCGGTCGCCGTGGGACCGCAGCCAGCGCTTGACCGCCTGGCGCTCGCAGTCCTGCTTGGCCGCGCCGTCCTGCGGCGCGACGAACTCGGGGGGCAGCGGCAGCGCGCGCGACTGGCCCGGCGCCACGACGGTGGCGGCGACCATCTGGTGGAAGTACTCGGTGCCGCCGTCGCCGCGCCTGCGGGTCGAGCAGTTGTCGCAGTGGATGTTGCGCGAGCGGAAGAACTCCGTGCCGTCGATGGCGACGAGCGCGCGGCCGTCGAGGCGGCGCATCGGTTCGAGCGCGTCGTGCGCGTCGAGGTCCTCGACGAGGCCGTGGAACCGGTCGTCGAAGTGCTCCGGCGGCACGCCGTCGAGCAGTTGCCGGACGTGGTTGTCGCAGGGGATGCGGTCCAGGCCGAACAGGGTGTGCGCGTTGGAGCGGCGACCGCCTTCGGCGAGTGCGCGCTGGTGCGCCAGGAACGACGGCGACTGCATGAGGAACACCGACAGCGCGGCCATGCCAACGTCCGCCATGGCGTAGCGGCGGTTGCGTCCGCGGCGCGGGTCCGGCAGCCCGGCGAAGCATGTCCGCAGCCGGTCGAGATGGCGCGCGAGGAACCTCACGGCGCGGCGCCGGCCTCCACCGCCATGATCGCCGCCAGCACCGCCAGGCGCTCCGCCGCTGGCATCGCCGCGTAGCGCCGGCCCCAGCCATGCGCCTTGCGCTTGACCGTCTGCCGGTGCGTGAAGTTCCGTCCCGCGCGCGACGCCCAGTGCACGCGGTCCGGCGCGAAGTTGAACCACACCTTCTCGGTGACCACCCCCGCGTGGTTCATCACCTGCAGCGCCGCGCTGCGCCAGCCGCCCAGCAGCTCGTCGTACAGCGCCGACGGGTATCCCGACACCATCACCGCGCACGGCAGGCCCTTCAGCAGTTCCAGCAGCGCCGCGTGGTCCGCGTCCTCGTAGTCGTGCCGGTAGCGGCGCCCGGACTTGCGCGCGCCGCGCAGGTACGGCGGGTCGCTGTACACCAGTTCCGAACCGTCGAACGGGAACCCGGCCAGCCACGCGTGGCAGTCCGCGTGCACCAGCTCCACCGGATGGCCGCATTCGAACGACTCCAGCGCCCGCGCGTCCAGGTCGATGCCGATGTTGCGCAGCGCCCCCGGCTTGCGCTTCATCACCGCGCCGCCGCCCAGGTGCGTTTCGATGTACACCGCGTGCGGCGGCATCAGCGCCACCAGCGCCTGCCACAGCCCCGACGTCGCCTTCGATCCGAACCATGGGTTGCCCATGGCCCGCACCATAGGGGCGCCGTCCTATGTTGTCAACCCGTTCGCGGACGGAATCCCCGACTCCGTTGCCAAGTCGGGCCAAAATGAGAACTGCTGGAGGCGCGCCCGCCGCCTTGACTCGTGCCCGGATCGGCGCTAAGAGAGCCGGTCACCCCACCCACCGTCGCGCGCCGGTCCGGACGCGATGACGAATTGACGTACGGAGACCGAAATGGAGATCAAGGACTGGGCCTCCTGTCCGAACCAGGCGAAGCTCTACCGGGAGCTCGCCGAGCTCGAGCTGCTCGAGAACATCGCCGAACTCGACGTGTTCGGCTTCACGGTGGTGCCTCCCGAGAAGGTCGCGCCGCCCGCGTTCCACGCCCGGGTGAAGGAGGCGCTGGTGCGGGTGATGGAGGGCCGCTTCGGGGCCCTCGACCCGGACGGGATGACCTGGAAGGACCGCAACCAGATCTTCCGCATGATCCTCTGGGAGGACCGCGTGTTCGAGGAACTCGTGCTGAATCCCGCGGGTCTGGGCCTCGTGCAATACCTGGTCGGAACCAACTGCATCCTCTCCCTGTTCGACGGCTGGGTGAAGGGCCCGGGCGAGGGCCGGACGGCGATCCACCGCGACAACTGGGACTTCACCCGTCACGCGTCGGCGCCGGAGCCCAACAGCGCCAACTTCAACTACCTCGTCACCGACTACTCGGCCGGGGACGGCGCGATCACCTTCGTGCCGGGCAGCCACAAGTGGCGACGCCCGCCGACGCCGGCGGAGGTGGAGGAATGGGCGGACAAGGCCGAGGCGGTCGAAGCGCCGGCCGGCTCGATGGTGGTCTGGGGCGACCTGACCTGGCACGGCTCCATGCTGCGCTCGACCCCCGGGGAGCGGCTGATGGTCCTCGGGACCTTCCACCGTCCGTTCATGCAGACCCAGGGTCCGTACCGGCAGGTCGTGACCCAGGACGCGCTCGCGCGGAACCCGCTGCGGTTCGCCGGCCTGATGGACGTCTATGGGGGCTTTCCCTTCGGCAAGCAGGACTTCGACATGGACCGGGGGCGGGAAGGGAACGCCGTGAGCAACGGAGTCCTGGACGCGTCGCCGTATCTCAGCCTGTTTGACACGGAGCCGGCGGGAGCCCGAGTCTCCTTGCGTCCCGACTACGACTATCACGCGTTCGACCTCGCAGCGCACGACGAGCGGCGGATAGCCATGGAGAAGATGGTCGAGAAGGCGCAGAAGGGCGGTAGCGCGTAGGGGCTCCCGGGCGCGGGGATGGCCAACGGTTCGGGATACAAGGCGCTGAGCGCAGCGGTCGCCGATGGCGACGCGGACGGGTTGCGCAAGACGGCGGCAACCGACCCGGAGGCGGCCCGCCACTGGAAGCCGATCATGGACGCCGCCTTCGCCGGCCGGGCGGACATGATCGACACGCTGCTCGACGCGGGGGCGGACCCGAACGCGGTCGCCGGCACACCCGGGCGCCACAGCCCCCTGGTACGGGCCATGCAACCGCATACGACGATCCCGAAACACGCCGGTCACGGCGCAGCGGTGGATGTGCTCCTGACGCGCGGCGCGGACCCGGACCTGGCCGCCGGTCCCCACGGCATGCCGCCGCTCCTGTACGCGGCGATGGGAGGCTTCGAGGGCTTCATCGACCGGTTGCGGGCGGCCGGGGCGCGGTTCGATGTCCACGGGGCGGCCATGCTTTACGACCTGGACACGCTGCGCGCGAAGATCGCCCGCGAGGGCGTCGACTGTCCAGACGCGCGTGGACGCACGCCGCTCCAGCACATGGCGTGGTCCGGCATGTGGAAGCTCCGGCACGTCGGGTCGCAGCCCGCCCTCGAGTGCCTGGAGGTGCTCCTCGAGGCGGGTGCCGACATCGACGGGTATGAGCGGATGATGGAAGGCGACGAGGTCTTTCCCGCGACGGCCCTGTGGCGCGCGGTCTCCTGGCAGGAGCATGTAGTGCTCGTGCGCGCGCTGCTCGCCGCCGGCGCGGACCCGAAGAGTTCGGTGTTCGGTGCGGGGTTCGCCGGCAACGAGGAGATTCTCGATGCGCTGCACGCACACGGTGCGGACTGGAACTGGCGCCTGAACGGCAGGACGCCGCTGCTCGACCTCATCCATTGGCGCAAGCCCGGCGCCGTGCCGTGGCTGCTCGAGCACGGCGCGGACGTGGCCGCGACGGACCCCGAAGGGCGAACCGCATTACACTTGGCGGCGTTGCGTGGCGTGAAGGTGGAGTACCTTGAAGCCTTGATTGCCCATGGGGCGGATCCGGCGGCGCGGGACGACTCCGGGGACACCGCGCTCGACCTCGCGCGCCGGAAAGGGCGGACCAAGGCGGTCGCCTACCTGGAAAGCCTGTAGCGAACCCGAAAAGGAAGACTCGATGCTCAAATCCATCCAGCTCGGCAGGAACAGCGGCCTGCGCGTCTCCGAGCTCTGTCTCGGCACGATGAACTTCGGCCAGCCGGGGCGGGGCCACCAGGGCGACTGGACGCTCGGGCCCGACGCCGCCAGGCCGATCTTCAAGGCCGCCCTCGACCACGGCCTGTTCTACTTCGACTGCGCGGACACATACGGCGTTGGCGCCTGCGAAGAGGTCGTGGGCGCGCTGCTGCGGGAGTTGCTGCCGCGCGACGAGTACGTGTTCGCGACCAAGATCGCCATGCCGATGGGCCGGGGCGCCAACCAGGGGGGCCTGTCTCGCAAGCACGTCACCGAGGGGGTCGACGCGAGCCTCCGGCGCACCGGACTCGACTACATCGACCACCTCGTCATCCATCGGCATCCCCACGGCGTCCCGGGGCATGCGGCGACGCCCATCGAGGAGACCCTAGAGGCGCTGCACGACGTGGTGAAGGCGGGCAAGGTGCTCTATCTCGGTGCCTCGTCGATGTTCGCCTGGCAGTTCACGGAACTACAGATGACCGCGGAGGCGAACGGCTGGACGAAGTTCATCTCCATGCAGAATCACTACAACCTCATCTACCGCGAGGAAGAACGGGAAATGAATCCCTACTGCGCGCGGACGGGCGTGGCGCTGATGCCGTGGTCGCCGCTGGCGCGGGGGATCCTGGCGGGCTCGTACCGGGGCGGTTTCGACGCGGGTACGACCGACCGTTCGAAGGGCGGTGACCGCAGGCGCACGGAAAGCCTCTACCGGGGCGCCGCGGACTTCGCGATCGCGGACCGCGTCGTCGAGGTGGCCGAGAAGCATGGCAAGGCACCGGCCCAGATTTCCCTCGCCTGGCTGCTCAACAAGCCGGAGGTGCATGCACCGGTGGTGGGCGTGTCGCGCATCGAACAGCTGGAGCAACTCGCCGGGGCGGCCGAGATCGAGCTGGGGGCCGAGGACGTGTCCCATCTCGAGGAGCTGTATCAGCCCGTCGAGAATCTGCTCTCCATCGGCTACTCGTAGGGACGTGTCCTGGAAGCCCCGCGTGGCGTAGGCCTGTGCCGAGGGATGCCATGTGGCGGCTGACACGGGCGTGCTCGTTCGCGTCGTGCATGGGGCTGCTTGTCGGCTGTGCGGCGGCGCCCACCCTGGACACCTTCCGCATGAGCGATCCGCCGTGCTACGACCGGACGCGGCAGCCCCACACGCCCGTGGTGGATACGCATCTGCACTTCCGCCCGTTCGGCGGACCCGCCGTCCCCTTCGAGGAGGTGGCCGGCTACCTCGAGCGCTCCGGCGTGTTGTTCGCCAACGTCTATGGCATTGGCCAGATGCTCCCCTCGGGGTCGGACTGCACCTACTACCTGGACTGCCCCGGGACGCCCGTGGCGCCCACGATGAAAAACGACTTCGTCAATGCCGTGGAGCATGGGCTGGCCGCGCCGCGGGGCATCCACCTGACGTTGTCCATGACGTTCCCCGATCTCGAGGATCCGGAGGCGGTGCTTGCGGGCATGCGGCTCCTCGACCGAGAGTTCCCGGGCCTCTTCCGGTGGATGGGCGAGGTGAACCTCGTCAAACAGGCGCTGTTCGACAACGGCCACCGCGCGGTGCCCCTCGGGAAGATCCGGGAGTGGGCGCCCTTCATGGCGGAACTCAGGGAGCGCGGCATTCCCCTCGCCGTACACGCCGATCTCGGCAACGACGCGGAACCCACGGCGTATCTCGATTGGATCGAGGCCGTGCTGCGGCACTATCCGGACAACATCGTCGTCTGGATGCACCTCGGGCTGTCGCGGGAGCTCGTGACCCTGGACGCGGGAAACCACGCGGCGATCCTGGCGTCGGTGCTCGAACGGTTCCCGAACGCGATGCTCGACATCTCGTGGCGCGTTCTCGACGACCACGTCTTCTCCGATCCCGAACGGCGGGACGTCTACGTCGCGTTCCTGAATGCGCATTCCGACCGCATCCTGCCGGGCACGGACTTCGTGGCGTCGGTCAATCGGGACTTCGAGGACTATCGCTCGGATCTCGCGGCGACGAGCCGCATCCTGCAATACCTCGACGACACCGCCTTCCGTAACATTGCCCTCGGGCGCAATTACTTCCGCTTGTTGAACCTGGACTACGAAGCCCCGCCGGTGTGCGCGCGGCCGGGCGAGGGAGGATGACGATGCACATCGACGTGATGGTCGGCACGATGACCTGGGCCGAAAGCGCGGACCTGGCGGTGCGCCTGGAGCGGGCCGGCTTCTCCGGCATGCTGTTCACCGAGACGAGTCAGGTGCCGTGGATGAGCATCGCGGCGGCGGCGACCGCGGCCCCGACGCTGGACTTCTCCACCGGCATCGCCGTGGCGTTTCCGCGCAGCCCCATGATCACGGCACAGGTCGCCTGGGAACTCGCGCACAACACCGGGGGACGCTTCCGGCTGGGGTTGGGCAGCCAGGTGCGGGGACACATCGTGCGCCGCTACTCGGCGCGGTGGGACAAGCCCGCGCCGCAGATGCGCGACTACGTGGGGGCGTTTCGCGCGTGCATCCGGGCATTTCGGGGGGAGGAACGCCTCGCCCACGAAGGCCCTTACTACAACTTGAGCCTCTTGTCCGGGAACTGGGCGCCCGCGCGGCACGACTTCGAGGACGTCAAGATCGACATCTCCGCGGTGGGTCCGCTGATGTGCCGCGTGGCCGGCGAGCTGTGCGACGGGCTACACGTCCATCCGATGCACTCGATGCCCTATATCCAGAATCGCCTGCTGCCGGCGGTCGCGGAAGGGGCGGCGCGGAGCGGCCGGTCCGTTGCGGACATCGACCTCATCGTCCCGGTGTTCGCGATCGCGGGCGACACCGGCGAAGAGCGTGCGCCCAAGCTGCGCCGGGCGAAGACGCAGATCGCCTTCTACGGGTCGACGCCGAACTACGCCTTCCAGTTCGAGGATCTCGGCTTTCCCGGGACGGGTCCGGCGCTGAACCGCTTGATGCGGGCCGGCGATCTCGATGGGATGGCGGCGGCGATCACGGACGAGATGCTCGATGCGTTCGCCCTCGTCGCGCGTTGGGACGACATGGCCGACGCGCTGGCCGCCCGGTATGCGGGCGTCGCGAAGCGGGTGGTGCTCTATCTGGCGCTCGACGACATTCGGCGGTCGCCGGCGGGTCTTGAGCAGTGGGGCGAGGTCGCCCGCGCGGTGCGGGCGGCATAGGGTGCCGCTTGGGCGGACGTTCGCGGGGCGGTTGCGGCGACGCGGCGGCTAGCCGGTCACTTCGGCGAGGGCGTCGTCCCGGGATCCGTGGATGGGAATGATTTTGTCGAAGCCGCTCATCTCGAACACTTCCTTGATGGGCCCGGTCAGGGAGCAGAGGGCGAACTTCGCGCCTTGGTTGGAGAGAAACTTGGCCGTGAGCAGGACCGCCCGCAGGCCGGCACTGCTGATGTAGGAGAGCCGCTCAAGATCCACGATCACGGCGCGGTCCTCCTCCTGCACGGCGGTCCGCATGGCCTGCTCGAACTCGGCGCTGTTGGTTCCATCGATGCGCCCGCCCACCGAGGCAGCCAAGACACCGTTCTCTCGTTCCGTCGTCATGTCCATGGCGTTCGTCTACAGCGCAAATCTGGCTAAAGTCCTTCCGGGGGCGCGAATCATACCTGATCTTGCCCCGGTCGACTTCACCCTTAGGCCACGTTTTTTTCACGAGATGGTCAGGCGGAGCACGTCAGCGCGCCCGGACGCGACCCGGTGCCCGCCGCGCCGCGGGTTACACTCACCGGCTGCCGGCGCCGCCGCACGCGCCTTGGAGCCCGTCTTTTGGTCCAACCCAGGAAACTCTCGGTCCCGACGATGGCCTCGTTCGGCATCGGCGAGGCCGCGGGCGCCTTCATGGGCATGGGGTGGAGTGTCCTCCTCCTGTTCTACTACCAGCAGGTGGTCGGCGTCGAAGCGTGGCTGGTCGGCCTCGCGATCGGGATCTCCGTGGCCATGGACGCCGTCACGGACCCGTTGATCGGCGCGTGGTCGGACCGGATCCGGACGCGTTGGGGGCGCCGGCATCCGATGCTGGTCGCCGCCGCGCTGCCCCTCGCCATCAGCTTCGTGCTGCTGTTCAACCCGCCGCGCGGCATGTCGGACGTCGAAGGATTCCTCTGGCTCACGACCTTCGGCGTACTCGTGCGCGCCAGCTTCACCTTCTACAACATCCCCCATCTCGCCCTCGGCGCCGAGATGGCCCACGACTACTACCAGCGCTCGACCCTATTCGCCTACAGCGCCTTCGCCGGCGCCATGTCGGTCGCCGTCTCCTACGGGCTCATCACCGGCTACTACTTTCCGACGGTCGAGGGGCTATACGACCCGGGCTTTCTCAACCCGCACAGCTACCGGACGATGAGCCTGACGTTCGCGACCGTGATGGTGGCGGCGATCCTGCTGTGCGTCGCCGGCACGCGCAAGGAGATCCCGTATCTCCGAGAGACGCAGCAGCGTGGACGGATGGGCTTCTGGACGCTCTTCACGGAGATCTGGGAAGTCCTAAAGAACGCGTCGTTCCGGGCGGTGTTCTTCGGCCTGCTGTTGGGCTCCCTGGTGGGAGGCGTCGAGTCGGCGTTCAGTCCCTTCATGGGGGTCCACTTCTGGGGACTCCGCACGGAGGAGTTGTTCTACCTCGCGTTCGTGGGGCTCTTTTCTTTCCCGGTTGCGTTCGTCCTCATTCCCGTCCTGACGCGGCTGCTCGACAAGCGCATGTCCGTGATGCTGCCCCTCGCATCCTGGATCACCGCCGTCAACGTGCCGATCTGCCTGCGCCTCGCGGACGTGCCGTGGTTCCCCGAGAACGGATCCCCCTGGGTCCTTGCCATCTTCATCGCCGCGTCGACGGTCGGCGCGCTCTGCGCGCCCATCATCGGGGCAAGCGCCAACTCCATGCTGGCGGACGTCGCGGACGAACACGAACTCGATACGGGCATCCGGCGCGAGGGCGTCCTGTACTCCGTACGCGCGTTCTCCCAGAAGGCGACCCAGGCGTTCGGCACGGTGTTCGGCGGCATCCTCCTGAGCGCGATCGAGTTCCCCACCTACGCCACCCGCGGCGAGGTGCCGGCGGAGACCATTTGGAACCTCGGGCTCATCGCCGGTCCCGCGACGTCCGTCTTCTCGCTGCTGGCCCTCGGTTTCTACCTACGCTACCGCATCAACCATCGGCGTCATGCGGAAATCGTGGCGGGGTTGGAAGCGCGCCGCGCCGCGGCCCCGACCGAGGGAGCACTTGCGGGGGACGCCAGCTAGGTATAGCGTCCTTCCTTTTGGACGGGTGCGACGGGATGGAAGTTGGGGACTGGAAGTCGACGGCGGAACTGGCACCGCTGTATCGCGAGATTCGCAAGCTGGGCCTGGAGCAGAACATCGCGGAACTCGATGCCTTCGGGTTCACGATCCTCGAACCGGGCAAGGCGGCGCCGGTCGCCTGGGTCGAGGGGCTACGGGATAAGGTGCTCGACGTGGCGGAGCGCCGCACCGGCGTGAAGCACGACGTGGTGACCGGCGCGCACGGCCATCTCGATGTACAACCGCCGTTCAAGCACCAGTACATCCTCTACTACCTGCTGCTGGAGGATCCGGTGTTCCAGCAGGCGATCTGCAATCCGTACGTGCTCGCGCTGCAAACCTACATGCTGGGGTTCGACTGCCGCCTGTCGAGCTGCACGTCGTTCGTGAAGTGGCGTGAGGAGCGGGGCTACGGTCCGACGCTCGGACTGCATGCCGACACCCCGGTCACCCATCCGTTGCCGGTCGGCAAGGACACCCACACCGGCAACAGCGCTTTCCTGCTGACCGACTACACGCTGGAGAACGGCGCCCTCGCCATGGTGCCGGGCAGCCACCGCCATGCGCGGCAGCCGCGTCCGGGGGAGGGCGCGGACGCGGCGATCCCCATCGAGGCGCCCATGGGCTCATTGGTCGTCTGGAACGGCAACATGTGGCACGGTGCCTTTCCGCGCAAGACGGATGGCCTGCGGCTCGTGCTCACGATGTACTTCAATCGCTGGTACCTGTACCCGCAGGAGGACTACCGCCACAACGTCACCCAGGAGATCCTCGACGCCAATCCAAAACGGCTGGCCGTCTTGCTGGGCCTCGCCAATCCCAACATGTGGGACAACGCACAGGGACCGGATTTCGCGGGCGCCGGGCGGACGATGGCGGCGGCCTACGAAGAGGCGGGCTTGCCGAATCCCGCCGCCCCGCAAGCGACCCGGCTCGACGCGGATGAGGCGGACTTGGCTGCCGGATAGTGCGGGTAGATAGCCGGCTGGGTTCGTTCCTGGCGCTCATGGAGTTCGATGCCGCCGGCGCGGACCGGTTCGTGGCCCCAGCCGCTCCGGAGCGGAGCGGCACGATGTACGGTGGCCAGTTCCTGGCGCAGGCGCTCGGCGCCGCCCAGCGCACCGTGGACGGGGAGAGGCCGGTGCATTCCCTGCACGCGTACTTCCTGCGCGCCGGGGACGTGGCGCTGCCCCTGGAACTCGATGTGGAACGGGTCCGGGATGGGCGGTCCTTCAGTTCTCGCGCCGTGACCGCACGGCAGAATGGCCGGGAACTATTCCGCATGGCGGCGTCCTTCCACGTGCCCGAACCGGGCATGGCCTTCGCCGCGCCGGAAATGCCCGAGGTGCCGCCCCCGGAGACGGTGACGCTCACCTACAACGCCTTCAGCCGCGCCAACGGCGAGGCGGCCGACTGGGACGGCGAGGCGCGTCCGATGGATCTGCGCTACGTCAATCCTCCGACCGCACCGCCCGGCGAACCAGTGTTCGAGGATCAACGCGTGTGGATGCGCGTCACGGACGTGCTGCCGGACGATCCGGCGCTGCATGCCGCCGGGCTCGCCTATCTGTCCGATAGCACGCTGATCGATCACGCCGTGCTGCGGCACGGCCGCCGCTGGCAGGATCAGCGCCTCGACGGCACGAGCCTCGATCACGGGATGTGGTTTCATCGCCCCGCGCGGGCGGATGAGTGGCTGCTCTTCGACCAGACCGTCGAGGCCACCGGTGCCGCTCGAGGCTTGACGATGGGGCGCCTCTTCGACGCGGCCGGGACGCTCGTGGCAAGCTGTACCCAAGAGGGGTTGATTCGATGGAGGGGCGAGTGAGCGAGTGCTTGGCGGGCCGTTTGGCCGTGCTCGTGCTATCGGCGGTGCTGGGCCAGCAGGCCTGGGCGAACGGGACGGGCGGAGCCGGCGACCTCACGGCGCTTCCGGCGGAAGCGTGGCATGCGGGTCATGCGGCCCATCTACTCGAACGGGCCGGATTCGGGGGCACTCCGGAAGACGTCGAGCGCCTCGCCGCCCTGGGACTTGAGGGCGCCGTGCGCCACTTGGTGTATTTCGAAGGCGTTCCCGATGATGCCGTCATGCCGGAGTTCGACCATTCGGGCGTGTTCGATCCCGGCCTCGACCCGTTCCCCCCGAGCCGGCCGGCCACGACGGAACTCGCCAAGGCCAACGGGGAAGCGCTCGGCATCAAGGTCAAGGCCGGCGGCAACCGCCCCATTCAACCCGTGGTCAACGCCTTCTTCTATTGGCTGCGGGCGAGCCGCCTGGAGACCGACCGCGTCGCGCAGTGGTGGGCGGGGCGGATGCTGGCGACGCCCAGGCCGTTGCAGGAGAAGGCGGCGCTCTTCTGGCATGGCCACTTCGCCACCAACGAGGACAAGGTCCGCGACTACCGCAAGATGCTCAAGCAGGTCGAGCTGTTCCAGGACCGCGGGCTCGGCAACTTCCACGCGTTGCTCGTCGCCGTCGCCAAGGATCCGGCGATGCTGGCCTTCCTCGACGCCGGCATCAACGTGAAGGGCTCGCCCAACGAGAACTTCGCCCGGGAGATCATGGAGCTGTTCACGATGGGCCCGGGCAACTACACGGAGACCGATATCCGGGAAGGGGCGCGCGCCTTCACCGGGTGGAACTTCCGGGGCACGGAGTTCGCGTTCAACGCGGAGGACCACGACGGTGGCGAGAAGTCGTTTCTCGGCCACGCCGGTCCGCTCGACGGCGAGGACGTGATCGCCGTCATCATGGAGCAGGAGGCGACGGCGCGGTTCGTGGCGGCCAAGCTGTACCGGTATTTCGTCCGCGACGACCTTGATCCGGCTTTCGCCGAGGAACTCGGTCTCCGTCTCCGGGCACTCGATTTCGAGATCGCGCCGTTTCTGGCGATGCTGTTCTCGAGCCGCGATTTCTACGCCCCTGCTTCGGTCGGAACGCGCATCAAGGGCCCCGTGGAACTCGTGGTCTCGACCTACCGCAAGCTCGGGCTCGAGGAGTTGCCCGGCGTGCCGGACTTCAACATGGTGACGGGCGCCCTGGGGCAACACCTCCTGCATCCGCCGACGGTCGCCGGTTGGTCCCACGGACGGAGTTGGGTGACGCCGGGGCTCCTGTTCGAGCGGGGCAACTTCGTCCTGGACGTGGTGTTCCCGGACATCGGCTTCGTTCCCCCCGACCGCTACCCCCCCTACGGAGGGGAGATCCTGGCGGTGCACGAGCGGCTGCGGTCGGGGATGGACATCACCTCGGCGACCAAGCCGACCGGGGTGGACACCGGAGACGACGCGATGGCGGCCTCCAACCTGCTGGCGGACCGCGACGAGGCGTTCAACACCCGCTACGGCAGTTATCGCGGCTGGCAGATGGCCATTGAGCGCGTCAAGCCGATTCCACGCCACACGGCTCGCTTGGATCTCGCGGGCATGGTCCGAGACGCGGATTTGGCCACGTCCCGGGAGGTCGTCGACTATCTTGCGGGCCGCTTCCTGTCCGTGGCGCTCGACGATGCAACGCTGCGGCGGCTCTCCGAGTTGCTCGCGGCACAACTCGGTACGGACGACATCGAAGCCGCGCGGAGCTGGCTCGAGGAGCCGCTGCGCACGGTGTTCCATGCGCTCCTCAGCCTGCCTGAGTATCAACTGGGGTGACCAACACCATGAACGATCACGGGGTGCCGGGACTCAGCCGCCGGCGGCTGATGCAGGGGCTCGGAGTAGGTGGGCTGGCGGGCGCGGCGCCCTGGTTGCGTGCGAGCCCCGCGAGGACGGGAGGCGACGACCGCATACTCGTCGTGTTCGAACTCTCGGGCGGCAACGACGGCCTCAACACCGTGGTGCCCCACGGGGACGACGCCTACTACCGGCATCGCCCGGCCATCGGCATCCGCCGCGAGCACCTCCTTGAACTCGACGACCACTACGGCTTCAACCCCGGGATGCTCGGCTTCCAGCGGCTGTGGCGCAGTGGGGACCTCGCGGTCGTGCACGGATGCGGCTACGACAACCCGTCGTACTCCCACTTCACGTCCATGGCCTATTGGCATACGGGCGTGCCCAACGGAGGCGACGAGTTCGGTTGGGTGGGACGCCTTGCCGACGCGCTCGAGCCGAGCGGCTCGCCGAACTTCCTGATCAACGTCGCGTCGTCGCAGTCGTTGGCGGTCAAGAGCCGCCTGCATGCGCCGGTGGTGTTCGACGACCCCGACCGATTTCGCCGGAAGGCGTTCGCCTCGACGCGGGCGGTGATCGACGCCACGCGGGACCCCGGCGACGGCGGCAATGCCACTCGCGCCTATCTCCGGGACGTGGCGCGCAGCGCGCGGGAAGGTGCCCGCCTCGTCCGTGCGGCGTGGGCGAAGTACGACTCCCCGGTGGACTACGGCATCGCGCCCCTCGACCTCCAGAAGGTGGCGGCCTGCATCGACGGCGGGCTGCCGGCGCGCCTGTACTACGTCTCGTTCCGCAACAACTCCTTCGACACCCACGTGCAGCAACCGGCGCTTCACCAGCGGCTCCTTTCGTACGCATGCGACGCCATCCACGGCTTCATCCGCGACATGGAACGGCTCGGACACGGCGAGCGGGTGACCGTGATGGCGTTCTCCGAGTTCGGCCGCCGGGTGCCCGAGAACTCGAACCTGGGCACGGACCACGGCGCGGCGAACCTGATGTTCCTCGCCGGCAAGCCCGTGCGGGGTGGGCACTACGGTGTTGCGCCGAGCCTCACGGACCTCGAGCAAGGAGACAACCTGCGCGCGACGGTCGACTTCCGGCGTGTTTATGCCACCGTCATTGACCGTTGGATGAAGAGCGGCAACGCGGCTGCGGTGCTGAAGGGCGACTTCGCACCGTTGCCGATATTCTCGTAGTGTCCAGAAGGAGCCTTGGAGCATGAGCGACGAACGCCTCTCGTTCGATCACGTCCACATCATCAGCGAGGATCCCCACGGGGCCGCCCGCTGGTACGAGGAGATCCTGGGCGGCACGATCAAGGGAAGCCACGTCCTGCGGGAAGCGCCGCAGATCAACGTCGTCGTGGGCGGCGTGTCGGTCCTGATCCGGGGCCGGCGGCCCGGTGAAGATCCGGGACAGCCGCGGGCCATGCGTCACTTCGAGGACTACTCGAGCCACGACGAGTGGGGCACGGACCACTTCGGCTTGCGTTTCCAGGGCGACCTTGCCGCGTTCTGCGAGGAACTCCGGGCGAAGGGGGCAGAGTTCTCCGTGGAGCCGTGGGAATTCGCGCCCGGGGCGCTGATCTGCTACCTGGCAGCGCCCGATGGTGTGAGCATCGAGTTGGTGCAGGCACGACAATGACGGCGCGGCTTCGGGCGCGCTGCGTCACGTGCCTGGGTGCGCTGGGCATCGCCACGGCCGCCGCCGGTGCGGAGCCGGTCGAGACCGACACGCACCGCTTCGAGGAGGTGGCGGACGGCGTCTTCCTCGCGCAGACGAAGGCGCCGCTGTTCAACAGCAACTCGCTGGTGGTCGTGAACGCGGAGGACGTGCTGGTCGTCGATTCGCACATCACGCCGCGCATGGCGCGCGAGTTGATCGCATCGATCGGCGAGGTCACGAGCAAGCCCATCACGACGCTCGTCAACACCCACTTCCACTACGACCACGCCCACGGCAACCAGGCTTTCGGGCCGGACATCGCCATCATCGGGCACGAGTACACCCGCATGAAGATGGCCGGAGACCCCCTGGCGGAGGGGACGTTCCAGCGAGGCAAGGTCGGCGACGAGCGGCAGCTTGCCGGGTTGCAGGAGCAACTGGCCGCATCCTCGGACGCCGAGGAACGGGGCGCAATCGAGAAGCGGATGGGCTGGGTCACGAAGCGCATCGAGGCGACGGCGGAGATCGCGCCCGTGCCGCCGAACGTCACGCTGAACGAGCGCATGACGCTGTTTCGCGGGGACCGCGAGATCCAGCTCCACTTCTTCGGCCGGGCGCACACCGGCGGCGACGTCTCGGTCTACCTGCCGCGGGAGAAGGTGCTCTACACCGGCGACATGATGTTCGCGGGCATCTCCTGGCTTGGCGACGGCTACGTCAACGAATGGCCGGAAACGCTCGAGCGGGCCAAGGCGCTCGACTTCGAGCTGGTAGTCCCGGGTCACGGGCCGCCGTTCTCCGACCGGAGCCGGATCGACCTCGTCCAGGCGTACTACCGGGACCTGTGGTCCGGGGTGAAGGCCCTGCACGGGCAGGGCGTGGATGCGGAGACGGCTGCGGCGACGGTCGATCTCACCACGCATGATGCCCTCGGTGTCGAAGCCGTTGGCGCCGATCCACTCGCCGTGCAGCGCATCTACGCGCTCCTTGAAGGAGCGGAGTAGGACAGGGCGGCTGGCCGGCTGAGGGAGAACCCCGGTGAATTTGACGCTCTCGTGCGCGTTCGCGACATCCTCGGCCTCACACGAACACGCCGCCATCGCGGAGTCCCTGGGGTACGAGCGCGCCTGGTTCTACGACTCGCCGGCCTTGTACCCGGACGTCTGGGTCCAGCGATGCCGCGCCGCGGAGCGGACCGAGCGCATTGGCCTCGGCCCCGCAGTGCTGGTCCCGAACCTGCGCCACCCGATGACCAACGCCGCCGCCATCGCGACGTTGGTCGACATCGCCGGGGCGGACCGGGTCGCCGTGGCCATCGGCTCGGGATTCACGGGACGGCTGACGCTGGGGCAACGGCCGTTGCCGTGGTCGTTCGTGCGTGGTTACGTGGAAGCCCTGCGCGGCCTGCTGGCCGGGGACACGGTGGCGTGGGAGGGGAAGCCGATCCGCATGCTGCATCCGGCCGGATTCGGCGCGTCGCGACCCATCGACGTGCCGTTCCTGATCGCGGCCGGCGGGCCGAAGGGGACGGCGGCCGCCAAGGCCGTGGGCCAGGGCGTCTTCACGACGGCACCGATCCGAGACCGCTTCGAGTGGAATGCCGTACTCACCTTCGGGACGGTGCTGGATGAGGGTGAAGAACCGGGGTCGGCGCGGGCGCTCGCGGCGGCGGGCCATGCGGCCTCGGTCAACATGCACGGCGCCGTGGAGTTCGGTGCCGCCGCGCGTTTTCCGGGTGGGACCGCCTGGTCCGCCGCCTACGACGACGTGCCGCGGGCCGAGCGGCATCTCGCGCTACACGAAGGCCACCTGATCGCCGTGAACGAGCGCGACGCGCCGTTCGTGACGGGTGAGCTACTCGCGAGTCTCGAACTCGCCCTGCCTCCGGATGCGTGGCGCGACAGACTGGCGCGCATGGAGGCCGCGGGGGCGACCGAGGTCGCCTATCAGCCTGCGGGACCGGACATCCCCCGGGAACTGGAGGCGTTCGCAGCCTTGTTCAGCTAAGGGTCCGCGGATCGGACTCGCGCTCCAAGCCGGGTGGTAGTATGGCGACCGGGGACCGGCACCGAAAACGAGGCTGGGACATGGACGCGCGTGCGCCGGAAAAGTGGGGGCCGCTCACGGGCATGCCGGACGGCGCGGAAGGCTGGGCCGCGCCCGGCTTCGCCGAGCTGGAAGCCGAGTGGACCGAGTTCCGGCGGCGGCTGAAGCCGGGCTCCCGCGAGTCGCGCTTTCTGGGGGGATGGCTGCGTGAGCGGGTTCGCGCCTTCGCCTTGGAGACCGGCCAGATCGAGGGCCTCTATACGTTGCGGCGGGGCGTCACCGAGCAGCTCATCGCGGAGGGATTCGCGGGCGCGGTGGGATCCCACACCCTGGAGGGTATGGAAGATCGCACCGTGCGGGGGCTCCTGGAGGATCAGGAGGCCGCCTACAACATGATGTTCGACGATGTCGCCGGCGGGAGCCCCCTCTCGGCGTACATGATCAGGAGTTGGCATGCCCTGCTGACCAGGCATCAGGCCACCGTCGCGGGCATTGACGCGCAGGGTCGGCGCGTGGAGGTCGAGTTCCAGGGGAAGGGTGCGTGGAAGACCTGGTCCAACAACCCCCGCCGGCCGGACGGCGTGATCCACGAATACTGCCCGCCCGAGCAGGTGGAGCCGGAGATGCGCCGCTTTCTGGACCTGTATAACGACCAGATTCGGGGCGCGGACTACCCGGTCAATGTGGAAGCCGCCTGGTTGCATCACCGGTTCGTTCGGACCCACCCCTTCCAGGACGGCAACGGGCGCGTCTCCCGCTTGCTCATGGCATGGGCGTACGTCAAGCGAGGCCTGCCGCCACCGGTGGTTAGCACCGAAGGCAAGCCCGAATACATCCTCGCCCTGGAGGCGGCCGACGAGGGGCGCCTGATGGTGTTCGCCCGTTACGTCGGCCTCCTCGCAACGGAGACCATTGCCGGAGCAGTCGAGATTGCCCAACGGGCCTTGTCCGGACGACTGAACCGTCCGAACGGCAATGGCGGGCGCACCGTCGGCGACCGATACCTGCCACCTGAACCGGAGCAGGGAAGCGGTGGACCGTCCGGCCCGTAGCCTTCCCTAGGGAACGTCTGAACAAGCCCGTCCATGAGCTTGTTCAGGTCGCAAGCCAAAAGCGCGGTTTCGGCTTGCTCCACAGATTCAATGGCTTACGCCATCGAATCTGGCGGCACATCCCTGTGCCGTTCTAGGGAAGGTCTTAATCAGACCTTCCCTAGCCCGCGCGGTGCGCAATGTAAGCGCCCCATAGCCGGTCCGCTCCCTCGCTGCCGCTCGGCACCGGGCCGACGGTGGCAGGGCGCGACGCCAATGCGTCAGTGGGCAGCGGGCAGGTGCAACACGAGCCGAAGCCCTTGGCCGACCTGTCGCATGATGCTGTCGGATGCGCGGCCGGACCGTTCGGCGAGAAACCGTTTGTCCAAGGTGACAACTTGCGAAACGTTGATCACTGAGGACCGCGGAAGGCCCGTGCCGCGCCTGGGGAGCGACACGTTGCCCGGTGCCATGGCGAGTCGCAGGTTCGACGTGATGGCCAAAGCGAGGACGGTCTGGATGCGGCTCCGGTTGAAGTCGTCCGACTGAACGATGAGGACGGGCCGTCGGAAGCCGGGCTCGGAACCGGTGGGAGCCGGCAGGTCCGCCCACCAGATTTCGCCGCGTTTCACTCCCAGTCTTCGGCGGGCAGGGACCGCGACTGTAGGGCGGCGATGGCCGGATCGAGGCGCGATGCGGTTGGGTCGCCGCCATAGACCGCATCGAGGCGTTCCGTGACGCTCGCCCGTTGTTGGCGGGCGACAAACTCGCTCACCGCGCGGGTGTAGAGCTGGCTCCGAGACAGTCCGAGTGCGCGGGCGGTCCGCTCTGCCGCCTCGAAGACCTCGTCGCGTATGGAGATGGCTGTCTTCACGCCGCCAGTATGACTGGAGTTATACCTTGCTGGCAACCGCTCGGTTGATTCGACGGTGGATCCACGGCAGGTCGCCGCGCGTCACGATTCTTCGGCCTGCTCCTGCTCCGTCCAGTCCTCGTTCGCCCGGGCGATCACGTAGTCGTGGATGCGCCGCGCGCCGGTCGCGTCGAGCACATCGTCGAAGCGCGCCATGCCCCGGTCTTGGCGCAGGCCGCCCAGGACGATCGCGAGAAAGGCGTCGTGGGTCGCGCCGTCCATGCGGCGCAGGTCGGCAATCAGTCCGCTTCGTGCCTGGCCGCCGTGACAGGCGCTGCAATACAGGTGGTAGAGCCGGTCGCCCTCGGCCACTTCTTCCGCGGAAGCGGTCAGCGGCGGGGGCGGTGGTAGCGACCGGTCGCGGAGAGGTGGCTCCGGGACGGATGGAGGGCCGCCGAGCTTGAGGGCGACGATCCGGCCGGTCGTCTGGTAGCGCCAGTGCGCGTCCACGAGCACCGCGATGTACTGCTCGCCATCGATTTCGTACGTGACCGGCGGCGCACCGATCGCGCCGTGGGCATCCAGGCGCCAGAGCGATTCCCCCGTGTCGGAATCGTAGGCGGTGAGCACCCCGGCACCGTCGCCCTGGAACACCAGGCCGGCTGCCGTCGAAAGGAGCCCGCCGTTGTACGGCACCGTGTTGCGCACGGACCAGCGCAACTCCCCCGTCACGGGATCGAAGGCCTTGAGGAATCCCTGCTGGGGCGGTCCCTCCGGGTCGTCGGAGGCGGCGATCAGTTCCGCCACCCTTGGTCCGCGCTCGATGCCGAGGTTCCAGGTATTGAAGCGCGCCTTGTAGACGCCGGTCTCGGTGAACTCGCGGGGCAGGGCGTAGAACAGCGAGAGTTCCTGGGTCGGGACGAAGACGAGGCGGCGGGCCGCGTCCCAGGACATCGGGTGCCAAGTGTGTGCGCCGCTGTTGCCGGGCAGGATCCACTGGGGCTTCTCTTCGTAGGCGGTCGCCGGATCCTCCACCGGGCGCCCGGTGTCGAGATCGACGTGGGTCGCCCAGTTCAACGCGCCGAAGGCGAAGGCGTTGAGTAGCTCGCCACTCTCCCGGTCCAGGACATAGAAGAAGCCGTTCTTCGGCGCCTGCATCAGCACCTTGCGCCGCTCGCCGCCGATCTCAAGCTCGTCGAGCACGATGTGCTGGGTGGCGGCGAAATCCCAGTTGTCCCCCGGCGTGGTCTGGTAGTACCACTTCATGACCCCCGTGTCGGGATCCACCGCCACGATGGACGAGAGGAACAGGTTGTCGCCGCCGCCCGGCGAGCGGATGGCGCGTGGCCACGGGGCGCCGTTGCCCGTGCCGATGTAGACCGTGTGTAGTTCGGGATCGTAGACGATGGAGTTCCATACGGTCCCGCCGCCGCCCATCTTCCACCACTCGCCCTTCCAAGTGGATGCGGCGAGTTCCAATTCGGGATGTTCGAAGGGCTCCGCGGGATTGCCGGGGACGGTGAAGAAGCGCCACGCGAGGGTGCCGGTCTCGGCATCATAGGCGGAGAGATAGCCCCTATGGCCCGCCGTCGTGGCCCCGCCGAATTCGGAGCTCGAGTTGCCGATGTAGACCTTGCCGGCGGCGACCAGGGGAGCGCCGCTGATGGTGTAGGAGAACTCGTGGGGCGCGTAGTTCGTGTCCACGTCCCAGAGCTTCGTGCCGGTGGCCGCGTCGATCGCCACCAAGCGGGCATCGAACGTGCCGATGAACACCCGTCCCCCGTAGACGGCGACCCCCCGGTTCATCGGCCCACCACAGCAGGAGAAACGCACGAATTGCCCGCGGATTTCTGGATCGAAGCGCCACAGCTCCTCTCCCGTGGCCGCGTCGAGGGCGTAGACGATGCTCATCGGGTCGGTGACGTACATCACGCCGTCCACGACCAGCGGGGTGGCCTGCAGGCGGTGGATGGTGTCGAGGGGCTTGACCCAGGCGATGCCGAGGTCGGTGACCGTCTCCCGGTTGATGGCGGTGAGCGACGCGTGCCGATGTTGTTGGTAGGTACGCCCGTAGGCGATCCAGGCACCGGCGTCGTCGGCGGCCGCGCGGCGGATGCGCTCGTCGTCGACGAGGCCGGCGCGGGGGGTGAAGCCGGTGCCGGCGGCCTGCGCGGCATGCGTGCCCCCATCCTCGCTGGGCGGCGGTTTTTCGGGTGGCGTGAGCAGCAGCCAACCGGCCATCGCCACGCTGACGAGGACGGCGAGGAGGATGGGGAGGATCCGGTGCATCGTGTTCTCGTGTGCGAGCCGTGGACTGGACGGCCGGATCAGGGGATGCCGATCATCTGCGTGCCGGCGCGGAGCACCGTCGCGCCGTCCACCCATCGCTCCATCCCGTCGGGCCGGATGTGGTCGCGGTAGCCGCGCCAGCCGTCGGCATCCGGGAAATAGAGTTCCGCCATGCCGGCGTGGGGCTCCGCATTCGGATCGAGGCTGTGGCTGACCACGTACCGGAAGCCGCCGACCTGCTCCATCGTGGAGCGCACGTTCGGGACGTGTACGTCGAGCCAATGGGCGAAGAACGCGTCGAAGTCCGTGCCCTCCTTCGCTTGCACGAGGAATGTGACCTTGAAGAAGCCGGAGCGGGTGCAGGGGAACGGCGCGTTCAGGGTGTGCGGGGCTACGGGGAGTTCTCCGTCCATGACGACGTACTCCCGCGTGGCCCAGGGCACGTAAGGCTCGGCCTTCTCCTGGAACGTGTCCACGGGAACGGTGCCGATGGGCGTCTCCGGCATGGGCAGCGCCTTGCCGAACCAGAGTTGCGCCATCCCGTCCCAGGGATGCTCGCCCTCGGCGTTGGCGTCGAACAGGGTCACGATGTAGCGCGTCGCGTGCCAGCGGCCCTGTCCGGCGCGCTCGTGCTGGCCCTGGATCACGTCGGGCATGTGGTTCGCGAACCAGTGCACCAGGAGTTCCTCCCGGGACGCGTCCGGGCGGCGCCGGATCAGGAAGATCATCTTGGCTTCGGGAGTCGGTTGTAGATCGGTCATGGGGTCTTCGTCGTGACAAGGGGGCGCGGATACCGGATGCAATGATTGTATCCTTGGTGCCCACCCGACGCCGCAACGCCGGCGAGCCCCCAACCCTTGGCCGCGCCCGCCTGCGGCCGATTACGACGGAGCATCCCGGACGATGTCCGAAGCGACGGACGCAACCGCCCGCGGGGGCGGGTACTACTACGGCTGGAACGTCGTGGCGCTCACGTTGGTGATGCAGGCGGTCACCATCGGCATCTCCATCTACAGCTTCGCCCTGTTCGTCGTCCCGTGGCTCGACGCCTTCGCCGTGGACCGTGCGCAGGTGATGTTCGCCATCTTCCTCGGCCAAGTGGCCATGGGCGTCGTCAGTCCGCTCTGTGGGCGCCTCCTCGACCGGTTCTCGATTCGCGTCCTGGTCGTGGTCGGTTGCCTGTCGCAGGCGCTTGGACTCTTGGCCATGTCCGCGGCCACCGCGTTCTGGCAGATCGTGGCTGCCTACGCCACGCTGATACCCCTTGGCATGGTGTTCGCGGGCTCGTTGGCGTCGCAGACGCTCGTCACCCGGTGGTTCACGACACGGCGGGGGCTCGCCATCGGGATCTCCGCGATGGGCACGTCGCTCGGTGGTTTCGCGTTCCCATTGCTGATCGCACCGTTGATCTCCGGCATCGGCTGGCAGGAGACGCTCGTGATGTTGGCCGCGTTGACGGCGCTGCTCACCGTGCCGGCGGCGTTGCTGGTGCTACGCCGCGCGCCGTCGGGTCCGGGCCACGGGCCGGCCGGCGCAACGGCGGCCCGGCAGTGGTCTGCGCGGGAGGTGCTCTCGACGCGCACGTTCTGGATCCCGGTGGTCGCGTTGGTGCCCGTCAATGCGGCGTTCGGCGGCGTGCAGTTCAGCCTGGGTGCCTACGTCTTCGACCTGGGCCTCGAACAGGGCGTCGCGGCGACGCTCATCGCCATCACGTCCGTGAGCAACATCGTCGGCAAGTTCGTGTTCGGCAGTCTGGGGGACCGCGTGGAGCACCGCGTGCTCTTCTGGGCCATGGCCGCGTGTCTGGCCGCGGCGCTGATCGTCTACATCGCGGCGCCCGGATTCTCGGCCCTCGCGGTGGCGGCGGCCCTGCAGGGACTCTCGACGGGCGGCGTGCTGCCGCTGATGGGCTTGATCTACTCGGGCCGCTTCGGCGTGTCGTCGTTCGGTCGCGTCATGGGGCTCGTCAATCTCTTCATCATGGCCGGTAGTGTCGGCTCGGTGTACTCGGGTTGGATATTCGATCTCACGGGCAGCTACATCCCCGCCTTCATGACGTTTCTATTTCTGTTGCTGCCTGGGGCAATATGGATGCGATGGCTGCCCCGGTCGGGCTCGGCGACGGCGGCGGCCGAGCGTGGGGAGCGTGGAGAAAGAGTGGCATGAAGCAACCTCCGGTGGACTACATCGAGCGGACCCGGGAACAATACTCGGCGCTCGGCTATCCCATCTATCGCTGGGTGGAGGAGACGGCGCCGCCCGGGTTCACGCGGCCCGACAAGCCGATGCACGAGTGGCGCGTGGGGCTCGTGGCCTCCGGCGGCATCTACGTGCAGGGGCAGATTGCGTTCCACCATCGGGACGACGTGAGCTACCGGGAGATCGAGGTCGACACCCCGATCGAGCGGCTGCGGGCGACGCACTTCGCGTACGACCTGACCGATGCACGCAAGGACCCCAACGCGGTCTTTCCGCTCGAGACGCTGCGGCATCTGCGCGACCGCGGCGAGATCGGGGAACTCGGGCCGCGTGCGTACACGTTCATGGGCGGCATCTACTCGGTGCGCAAGGTGCGGGACGTGGTGGCGCCGGCGCTTGCGGAACGCCTCGTCTCGGACTGCGTCGACGTGGTGATCATGGTTCCGGTCTGACCCGTCTGCCATCAGTCCGTGGGACTGATCGCCCGGGAGGTGGAGCGGCGGGGCATCGCCACCGTGAGTTGTTCGAGTGCATGGTCGATCACCGAGGCAGCCTTCGCGCCGCGGGCCGTATACCTGGACTTCCCGCTCGGGCGGACGGCCGGCAAGGCGGGTGACGTCACGATGCAGCGCGATGTCATGCGCGCCGCGCTCGCCACGCTGCGCGATGCGGAGCGGCCCGGCGAGATCATCGAGTTGCCGTACCGCTGGGCGGACACGGACGACTGGAAGGACGGGGTGATGCGGCCGAAGCCCGGTGGTGGCGGCGAGGCCGGCCACGAGGACGACCGGGGCGCGCGCCTCGCGACGCCGCAGTATCAGACCGAAGAGGACGCGGCCTTGGCGGATCCGGAATGCGCGACGTGCGTGTTTCCGGAGGCTGCGGGCGCTGCGGGAAGCTGAAGGGGGGCGTGGACGCGGAGCCCGGCGTTCAGGGCCAAAGCGCGTCCAAGTCCAACTCGACCGCCTCGAAGGGCCTCACGGAAACCAAGTCATCGTCGTGGACGGTGGCGATCAGGAGCCAGCGTCCATCGTGTGGTTCGAATGCCTCGAGGGTGCGGGCGCCGGAGTCCAAGAACCACAGGTGCGGCACGCCCTCGCGGGCGTAGATGGGGCGTTTGCCTCGCAGGTCGAGCCGACGCGTGGACGGCGAAAGGACTTCGCACACCCAGTCCGGGGCCAGCGTGACGAAGGGCGTGTCGGGATAGTTCGGCATGCGCGACCGGCGCCAACCGGCCAAGTCCGGGACCAGCACGTCCTCGCCGAGGTGCAGTTCTGGTTCGAGGACGATCCACCAGCCGCCCGGCCCGGTTTCGGCTTGCTCGACAGATTCAATGGCTTACGCCATCGAATCTGGCGGCACATCCCTGTGCCGCACTAGGAAAGGTCTTGTTCAGACCTTCCCTAGAGGCCCGCCCCCGATCCCCTATCGTCCGTGACCACTTCCAGAACGCCGTCCGCGATCAGGAGTTCAGCCGCCGCCACCGCGGCGTTCCGCACGGGTTCCGCGTCCGCATCGTTTGCTTGGGCGATGCGGGTCGCGATCGCGTCCAGCGTATCGCCCTGGGCATGATGGACGAGGCTCGCCACCAACGCGCTGACCGGCAGGTCGTCCCGGTCCGATCCGCGAATGACGTAGCCCGCCTCGAAGCACCCGTCGCCGAGCACGGCCGCGGAACGCACTTCGAGCCCTTCGGCCAGGCGGACCCGGGTCGTGCCCCCGGGTCGCGTGCGGCGGGCCTCCCGCGCCGTGAGTTCCTCTTCGAGGGCGTTCTCGAAGTCCTGCGGCAGCACGCCGTGGCGCAACACCGAACGCTCGTAGCCGACCGCCGCTTGTCCCGACACGGCACGCACGAATGCGGTGCGGGGGTCGCGGCCCGTGGCGCCCGTCAGCCGGCGCGCCTCCCAGAAGTAGGAGTCCCTGGCGCGGTTCGACGCGTAGAAGAGCGTTGCGAGTTCGTGGAAGTGCCGGTATTGGGTTCGGTAGAGGCGCTCGTACGACTCGGCGGCGGCGTCGGCAAGCGCCGGGCTGCGCAACGCGGTCGTGACGTAGGCGGCGGCCAGGTGTGCGCCGCTCACCGCGAGGTGGACGCCGGTGGAGAAGAGGGGGTCGATGAAACAGGCGGCGTCACCGACGAGGACGAAACCCGAACCGGTCATGGCACTTGCGCAGTAAGACCAGTCGCGTACGGCGAACGGTCCATCGCGTAGCGCCGCGCCGTTGAGCATGGCGCTCGACCGCGGCGCGGCGGTGATCTGGTCGCGAAAGAAGCGTTCGCGGCCGGCCGCCCGGATGCCGGCGGCCCCGAAGTCGCGGTCCACGACCGCACCCACGCTCGAGACGCCGCCGGCCAACGGAATCTTCCACAGCCAGCCGTGTTCGTATGCCTCGATGAAGATGTTGCCTTGGTCGGGTGGTTCGAGATGACGACCGCCCTCGAAGTAGCCGTAGACGGCGAGATTGCGGAAGAACGTGTCCCACTCCTTGAGATTCCGCGCGGTGGCCACCAACGCGCTCTGGCCGGTGGCATCGACCACCATCTGCGCCTCGATGCGGCTGCCGTCCGCGAGCGCGACCCCACCCTCGTGTACCGACCGGATGGCCACGCCTTGATGGACCCGCACGCCGCACTGCGCGCTGTGCTCCAGCAGGATCTCGTCGAAGCGTGGCCGCCAGACTTGGTAGGAGTGGGGATGGCGCCGGTTCGTTTCCGCGAAGTACCAGCTCCAGGGTTCGGCGTCCCGGCCCCAGGACATCGTGGCCCCGGCCTTGCGCACGAAGCCCTCCGCCTCGATGGCCGGCAGGACGCCGATGTCGTCGAGGATGGCGAGGGTGGCCGGCAGCAGGGACTCGCCGACGTGCGCTCGTGGGAAGTGGTCCTTTTCGTAGAGGGCAACGTCGAAGCCGGCGCTGGCAAGGAGGGTAGCCGCGGTGCTCCCGGCCGGCCCGCCGCCGGCGACGATTACTTCAGTAACCGTGTCAATCCGCGACCGCCTGCACGGCTTCGGATTCGACCGCTTCCTCCACCGGCTCGTTGGTCTGGGGGTCCACCTCGAACGGTCCCTTGAGGTCCAACTCCTTGCCCATCTCGCGCACGGCGGGAATCACTTCTTCGCCCATGAGCCGGAGCGAACGCATCGTGTCCTCGTGGGACATCGCCCCATCGCCGTCCCAGAAGAAGATCGTACCGGGACGCAACGTCTCCAGGACGTGCCGCACGCGGGGGATGACCGTCTTCGGCGTGCCCGAGATGATGCTGTACTTCTCCGTCTGATCGGCGTACGTGTCCTTCGGCGGGGCCGGTGCCTTGCCCTTGCCACCCTCCGCCTTGTCCTCGGCCAAGTGCTGGGCCGCCCGCCCACGGGACGCGGCGGCGGCGAAGCTCTTGATGGTGGGCAGCAGGTTGTTGCGCTGGGTGAGCCCCGGCAGGTTCTGGATGAAGGGCCGGACCACGCCCTGGTTGCCTTCGAGGAAGGGGTTGCTCGGCCCCTGCACGTACTTGCGGCCGGCGGCCTCCGCTAGTTCCTCGGTCTCGTCCACGTGCACCTTGAAGAGGTAGCCCCGGTGATGTGTCCCGGCTTCGTAGCCCTCCTCTTGGGCCACTTCGTCGTAGTACGCGTAGGAATCCTTCGTGGGCTCTAGCTCCGTGGCGAGCATGATGTAGGGATAGCGGTGACTCGCGGCCCACTTGACCGTGTTGCGGCTCATCACGCCGGGAATCCAGATGGGCGGATGGGGCGCTTGGTACGGACGGGACCAGGGGTTCACGTAGCGGTACTGGTAGTGATCGCCTTCCCAACGGAAGGGGCCCTCCCGAGTCCAGGCGTCGATGATGAAGTCGTGGGCCTCCTGGAAGCGTTCCCAGTTGTACGGCGCGGCGGCGTTGTGGGCGACGCTCTCGCGGCCCGTGCCGCGCACCCAGCCGGTGACCAGCCGGCCCCGGGAGATCATGTCGATGGTGGCGAGATCCTCGGCGAGCCAGAGCGGGTCGTCCCAGATGGGCAGGATGTTCCCGAGGAGCACGATCTTGGCCCGTTGCGTGATGCGGGCGAGGATGGCGGCCTCCAGGTTCATCACCTGTCCCATGCAGAAGGGCGTCGAGTGGTGCTCGTTCAGCATCAGCCCGTCGAAGCCCATCTCCTCCGCGTAGAGCTTCTCGTCGAGATAGCGGTTGTAGAGGTCCGCGCCGAGCCTCGGGTCGTAGGACGCGTTGGACATGCCGAGGTCCGTGATGTCCCGGCCCGTCGCGCCGAAGTAACCCGAGTTGGGGTCTTGGTAGGGACGCTCGGTGAAGTAGCCGATGAACATGGATTAGCCTCCGTCTTCGTCCCTGCGGACGTGCGCGCCGATCAGTTCGGCGACGCTTTGTGCTTCCTCGATCTCAACGAGATGGCCCGCGCCGTCGATTCTCTCGACGCGGCAGTTGGGCAGGACCTCGGCATAGAGCGCGGCGCACTCCGGCGGCACGACCCGATCTTCGCTGCCCCAGATCGCGAGCGTCGGCGTCGCGACGTCGCCGAGGAGGGGCCCGAGTCGCCGGTTGAACATGTAGGGCTTCCAGCAGACCCGGGCGGTCATCTCCCGGGAGAAGTCCCAGAGTTGGCGGATGTCTTCCGCCGGATCCTCGCCGACCCAGGCCACGTAGGCGTCCCGGTCCCGGAATCCCGCCTGGATGTAGGCCCGGTGGGAGACCAACATCTGGTCGAGGATTTCGCCGCTCTCGGGCTTGAGGCCGGCGGCGCCGATCAGGACGAGGGCATCGAGTCGACGCATGGTCGCGAGCTCGGCGGCGATGAAGCCGCCGAAGCCCGTGCCGACCACCGTTACGGGATCGAGGTAGAGAGCGTCCAAAATGCGCCCCGCTAGGATCGCGATGTCGCGCGGCTCGCGCGCCCAGGCCGGGCGTTCCGAACCGCCCCAGCCCGGCAGGTCCGGGACGACCACGCGATGGTTCGCCGCGAGCGCCGCATGCACGGGCAGCCACCCCGGACTCCCCCACGAGTGGTGCAGAAAGACAACGGTGTTGCCCGCGCCGCTTTCGAGCAGGTGTACCTTGCCGGTGGCGAGCGCGATGACGCGCTCGTGATATGCGTCGCTCAAGCGGCTTCCCCCTTCGCCAACGGAGTGTATCGGAGCAGGGTGGCAATGCAACGCCGCGACGCTCAGCGGATGAGGCGGATGAGGCGGATGACGGGGGCTGCGCGCATCCACTACTCTATTGACGACCGCCGCTGCGGTCCCAACGACCACCTTGAGGAGAGACCATGCCCAGAGAAACCGTCAGCACCCCGAGCTTCGGCCGCATCGCGGACCGAATGCACTTCGCCCAGGGCGTCAAGGCCAACGGCTTCCTCTTCTGCTCCGGCGTGATCGGCTTCGACACGGCCACCGGCCAGGCCGCCGACACGGCGGAGGCGGAGTTCCGCGCGGCCTTCGAGGCCATCGGGGAGCTGCTCGGCGAGGCGGGTGTCGGCTTCGGCGAGATCGTCGAGATGACGACCTACCACGTCGCCGCGCCCACCGAGGAGGAACACGGTGCCAACATGGCGGCGTTCGCGAAGGTGAAGGACGAGTACATTGGGTCGGCGCCGCCGTTCCCGGCGTGGACGGGCATCACGGTGAGCGGCCTGGCGCTGCCGGGTTCCCGCGCGGAGATCCGTGTCGTGGCGACGTTGGGGACTGACGGCGCGCCTTAAACCTGCTCGTTCCACGGATTCACGACGGGAAGGCCAACGGCTTGAAAGCCACGAACATCCCGTGTTGCCACGCTCATCCGATGGACTCTGGCGATCGCCGCGATTTGCCCGTCGGCCACGCGAATAGGCGTTCCATGGCGTTCCGCATCGGCGACAAGATCCCCATACGCCTCGGCCGCGCGGTCGCGCGCACGTGTCTGACATGCGCGCGTCGGCTCCACGGGCGGCGTAGGAAAACACCTCGTCGGCTGTAGGAGCCTTGCCGCAGACGCAGCGCGGGCCGATGGCTATCGTGGGGCCATGTCGGACCCGCTCTACAGGAAGCTCTACTCGTCCCCGCGCATGGTCGCCGACCTGCTGCGCGCGGTCGCGCCGGAGGTCGCCCGGCGCCTGGACTTCTCCACGCTGGACGACGTCTCCGCCCAGTACGTCGGCGACCGCAACCAGCAGCGGCGCGGCGACAAGGTGTGGCGGGTTCGGCTGCTTCATCGGCCGGCGGACGTCCTGGCGTTGCTGGAGTTCCAGTCCGACAAGGCCGCCGGCGTGATGCCGCTGCGCATGCTGGAGTACACGGCGCTGCTGCTGACGGACCTGAACCGCAAGGGCGAGCTGGGATCACCCGGCGCGTGGCCGATTCCGCTGCCGGTGTTGCTCTACAACGGCGCGCCGGCGTGGACGGTGCCGGTGGAGATGCGCGACCTGTTCGCGCCGGTGGATGCCGCGCTGCTGCCGTACGTGCCGTCGCAGCGGCTGCTCCTGGTTGACGAGTTGCGGGCGAGGGCGGACGATATGCCGCCGGGCAACCTGACCCGCGCGGTGGTGGGCTTCGAGCAGAGCCGGTCGCCGGCGGACCTCCTCCGGGTCGCGGAGGCGTTGGACGGCTGGTTGGACCGCGAAGAGGTGGAGTTGCGCCGGGTCTTCTCGGATTGGATCGGGGAGATGGAGGCGCGGATGCTCCCGCCGGGCACGGCGCCGGGGCGGGCCATCAGGACGTTGGAGGATGCGAGCATGAGCTTGGTGGAGCGGATCGGGGAGTGGCACAAGCCCTGGCTTGAGCAGGGCCGCGAAGAAGGCCGGGTGGAAGGCCGGGTGGAAGGCCGGGAGGAAGGCCGGAAGGAAGGCCGGAAGGAAGGCCGGAAGGAAGGCCGGAAGGAAGGACTGGCGTCCGAGCGCGCCCTGCTGGCGCGGCAGGCATCTTCGCGTTTCGGCGGCGTCGCGGGCGAACAGGTCGTGGACGCGGTCGCGGAGCTTTCGGATCCGGAACGCCTCGCCGACGTGGGCGAGTGGATTGTCACCTGCGCGACGAGTGAGGAACTCCGGCGGCGCTTGGAAGGACTGAACGGATCGTAGCGGTGAGCGCCCCCGGCGGGTTGGTCGGTGGTGGAATGTCCTCGCCGGCTTCCACGAGCGCGATGAGCTCGTAGGGAACGGACGGGGCACGGAGGCATCGCTCCCGACGATTTACAATCCTCCGAACGAGCCATGCCGGAGTCTCCATGACCGTCATCCACGCCGAACACCTCACCGAGAGCGTCGCGGACGCGCTCCAATACATTTCCTACTACCACCCCCCTGACTTCATCCGGGCGATGGCGGCGGCCCACGAGCGCGAGGAATCTCCCGCGGCGAAGGCGGCGCTCAAGCAGGTGCTCGTGAACTCCCGGATGTGCGCCCTCGGCAAGCGCCCGATCTGCCAGGACACCGGGATCGTCAACGTGTTCCTCGACGTCGGCATGGAGGTGTCGTGGGAGGGCGGAGGCAGCGTCGACGAGATGGTCAACGAGGGCGTGCGGCGCGCGTACCTGCACCCGGACAACGTGTTGCGGGGATCCGTCATGGCCGACCCGGACGGTGCGCGGACGAATACCCGGGACAACACGCCGGCCGTCATTCACTACCGGGTCGTGCCGGGCGACGAGCTGTCGGTCGAGGTGGCGGCAAAGGGCGGCGGTAGCGAAGCGAAGGCGAAGTTCGCGATGCTGAATCCCTCGGACTCCATCGTCGACTGGATCCTCTCGGTGGTGCCGACCATGGGCGCGGGCTGGTGTCCTCCAGGGCTGCTGGGCATTGGCATTGGCGGTACGCCGGAGAAGGCGATGCTGCTCGCGAAGGAGGCGCTGATGGCCCCCATCGACATCCACGAGCTCCTCGAGCGCGGTCCGTCGAACCATGTGGAGGCATTGCGCGCGGAACTCTTCGAGAAGGTGAACGCCCTCGGCATCGGTGCGCAGGGACTCGGTGGCCTGACCACGGTGCTCGACGTCAAGGTTCGGGACTACCCGACCCACGCGGCGAACAAACCCATCGCCCTCATCCCGAATTGCACGGCGACGCGGCACGTGCACTTTGTCCTCGACGGCTCCGGACCAGCCGAATTCACAGCCCCGGATCTCGACGACTGGCCGGACATTGCATTCGAGCTTGAAGGCGATGTGCGCCGCGTGGATTTGGACACGGTGACCCGGGCGGACCTCGCCGAATGGCGCGCCGGGGACACCGTCCTGCTCTCGGGCAAGCTGTTGACCGGCCGGGATGCGGCGCACAAACGTCTGGTGGACCTGCTGGAACGCGGCGAACCCTTGCCCGTGGACTTTACCAACCGCTTCATCTACTACGTCGGCCCCGTCGATCCCGTTCGCGACGAAGTGGTCGGCCCCGCCGGTCCCACCACGGCGACGCGGATGGACAAGTTCAGCCGTGCGATGCTGGAACAGGCCGGCGCCATCGGCATGATTGGCAAGGGCGAGCGCGGTCACGAGTGCATCGAGGCCATCCGCGACAACGGCGCGGTGTCGCTGATCGCCGTGGGGGGCGCCGCCTACCTCGTCTCGAAAGCCATCGTTAAGGCGCAACGGATCGCCTTCGAGGACTTGGGGATGGAGGCGATCCACGAGTTCGAGGTGCGCGACATGCCGGTGACCGTCTCGGTGGACGTGCGGGGCGAGTCCGTGCACATCGAGGGGCCCAGGGAGTGGTCCGCGAGGATTGTGGATCGCATCGCGGCCGTGGAGGCGTGAAGCCCGTTTGATTTCCGACGTTGCGTGGGGCGTCGAATGCGCGTTCCGGGCTACCGCTACGCCTCTGAACGTACGAACTGCGCCAACGCTTCGGGGTTGGCGAGCGCCGTCGTGTTCCCCGGCGTGCGCCCGTGGATCACGTCGCGCACGGCGAGTTCCGCGATCTTCCCGCTCATCGTGCGCGGAATGTCGGTGACCTGCTCGATGATCGCGGGAACATGCCGTGGCGAGGCGTTGGCGCGGATGCGCGCGCGGATCTCCGCGGCGAGGTCGGCGTCCAGCGCCACACCCTCGCGCAGCACGACGAAGAGCACGATGCGCACGTCGTCGCGCCAGTCCTGCCCGACGCAGAGCGCCTCGACCACCGCGTCGATGGATTCCACCTGGCGGTAGATCTCCGCGGTGCCGATGCGCACGCCGCCCGGGTTCAGGACCGCGTCGCTGCGCCCATGCACGATCATCCCGCCGTGCTCGGTACACTCCGCGAAGTCGCCGTGCGCCCAGACGCCGGGGAAGCGTTCAAAGTAGGCCGCCCGGTACTTCGCGCCGTCGGGATCGTTCCAGAAACCGATGGGCCGGGAAGGGAACGACTTCGTGCATACGAGTTCGCCCTTGCCGCGTGGCAGCGGTGCGCCGGTCTCGTCGAAGACCCCCACGGCCATGCCGAGCCCCTTGCACTGTAGCTCGCCCTCGTGGACCGGCAGCATGGGGTTGCCGAGGATGAAGCAGGAGACGATGTCCGTGCCGCCCGAGATGGAGGCGAGGGCGATGTCGGGCGGGAAGTTTCGGTACACCTCCCGGAAGTTCTCGTGCGTGAGCGGCGAACCGGTGGAGAGAATCGTGCGCAGGGAGGACAGGTCGTGGCTGTGCTTGGGCACGACCCGGGCCTTGCCGAGGGCCGCCAGGTACTTCGCGCTGGTCCCGAACACGGTGATCCCCTCCGCGTCGATGAGGTCCATGAGCGCGGTGGGTTTCGGATGGAACGGCGAGCCATCGTAGAGCACCAGGGTGCACCCGCTCGCCAGTCCCGAGACGAGCCAGTTCCACATCATCCAGCCGCACGTGGTGAAGTAGAAGAGCGTGTCGTGCGGCGTCAGATCGACATGGAGCCGGTGCTCCTTGAGATGCTGTAGCAGCGTGCCGCCGATGCCGTGCACGATGCACTTGGGCTTCCCGGTGGTGCCGGACGAGTACAGAATGTAGAGGGGATCGTCGAAGTCGCGCTGCGCGAAGTCGATGGCGGTCTCTTGCCGCTCCGCGACGATGCGCGAGATGTCCTCGGTCCAGAGCAAGGCCTCGATGGTGCCGACTTCGGTGCGGACGGCTTCGGCCTTGGCGGACACGTCGAAGGTCTTGCCGCCATAGTCGTAGCGTCGGCAGGCGATGAGCACCTGCGGCTCGATCTGTCCGAAACGGTCGAGTGCTCCGGCCACGCCGAAGTCGGGCGAGCACGAGGACCAGACGCCGCCGACGCTGGCCGTGGCGAGCATGCCGAGGAGGGCTTCGGGGCCGTTCGGGAGCCAAGCAGCCACCCGGTCTCCCGGCCCCACGCCACGGTCTCGCAACTCCGCGGCGAGCCGGGCCGTGGCGCGGTGGAGTTCAGCGTGGCTTAGGGCTTGACGCGATCCGTCCTCGCCCAAGGCGACGAGGGCGGTTGCGTCGTCGCGGCGGCGCAGCAGGTTCTCGGCGAAGTTGAGCTTGGCCCCGGCGAACCATCGCGCGCTGTGGAAGTCGCCGTCCTCGGCCAGGGGTGCCCCCGCCGTGGCGCTCGAGATCACGCCGCAGTAGTCCCAGACCCTCTGCCAGAAGGCGCCGCGCTCCCGGATGGACCAGGCGTGCAGGGCGTCGTAGTCGTCGAACCCGGCTTGGCGCATGAAGTCCGCCATCTGAGAGCGGGCCACCGCCGCCGGCGCCGGTGTCATCAGGGGCGGGGCCATGATTGCTGCCTAGGCGAGGGTGCGACGAACGCCGGTTGCGCGGGTCAGCGCTGCCGCGACGCCTCGATGGTCGTGATGGATTCCCGCTCGGCGAGCTTCCCCATCATCGCCGTAAGCTCGGGCCAGTCGGCCATGAAGTCCCACTCGAACAGGCGCGTGGAGACCAGGTTGGCCAGCGGGATCGAGAAGTAGGCGGCGAAGTCCGCGTAGCTGACGTCGGTGCCGGCGATGTACGGCGCGAAACGCGCCCGCCGCTTGAGGGCCGCGACGCCCTGTTCGAGGTCCGCCCTCGATTTCTCCTTGATCGCATCCGCGACCGTGCCGCCGAACAGGGCTTCCCCGAAGCAGGGGCGGGCGGCGAGGTCGATGTAGAGATCGACGTAGCGCATCAGCTCGCGCACTTGGGCCTTGCCGACGGGATCGGCCGGATAGAGGCTGCCGCCGAGTTGCTCGGCGACATAGTCGACCATCACGGACGCCTCGGTCAGGAACGTGCCGGCTACCTCCATCGCCGGGACCTTGCCCATGGGACTGATGGCCAGGTAGTCGTCCTCCTGGGACGGCACGGTGCGGACGTCCTCGAAGTCGGCACCGGCCTCGAGCAAGGCGGCCTTCGCGATGTTGTAGTAGTTGCTGACCGGGAATCCGTAGAGCTTGATCATGGCGCGGGTACTTGGCGGGGGCATCGGATTCTTGGCGAAACGCGGCGGTGATTCAAGCAAGGCGCTTGCCCCGGAAACGGCGAGCGGAGACGATGCGCGCTTTGGTCCGTCCGGAGTAGGCCAGCCAGGATGAACGCCAACTTGTACGCGCGCTTCGAGGAACGATTCCTCGTCCATCGGGCGGACCCCTGCCTGCGCCTTCCCGAAACCACGGACTGGACTTATGGGGAGCTTTCCGTGCGCGTGGCCGCTGCGACCGGGGCCCTGGCCGAGTTCGGCGTTCGGTCAGGCGACCGGGTCGTCGTGCAAGTTCCCAAGTCGCCGGAAGCGGTCGCGCTCTACCTCGCCTGCCTGAAGCTGGGCGCGGTGTATGTCCCCCTCAATACGGCGTACACGGCGCGGGAGGTGGAGTACTTCCTGGGAGATGCGGAGCCCGCGCTGTTTGTGTGCGCGGAGGGCGAGTCGTCCACATGCGGCGTGCCCACGGCGACGCTGGATGCCGCCGGCGGAGGCAGCTTTGCGGCTTCTGCGGCTTCCGCGCCGCCTTGGGAGGGAGTTGCCCAGCGCGATGCGGCCGACCTCGCAGCCATCGTCTACACCTCCGGCACCACCGGGCGCTCGAAGGGCGCGATGCTCTCCCACGGGAACCTGGCGAGCAACGCCGAAACCCTTTGCGCCGCCTGGGGCTGGCGCGACGACGACGTCCTGCTCCACGCGTTGCCGATCTTTCACGTCCACGGTCTCTTCGTGGCCATGCACTGCGTCTTCCTGACCGGCACGTCAATGGTGTTCCTGCCGGGCTTCGACGCGGAGACCTTCGCCGCGCACCTCCCGCAGTCCACGGTCGCAATGGGCGTGCCCACGTTCTACACGCGGCTCCTCGCGCGCCTGGATTTCGGCCCGGAAACGTGCGCCAACATGCGGCTGTTCATCTCCGGCTCGGCCCCGCTGACGGAGCAGACGTTCCACGCCTTCGAGGACCGCACCGGATACCGCATCCTCGAGCGCTACGGCATGTCCGAAACGCTGATGAACACCTCGAACCCGCTCGACGGCGAACGGGTCGCCGGAACGGTGGGATTCGCGCTGCCGGGGGTCGAGACGCGGATTTCCGGCGAGGGCGGCGCGACGTTGGCGAGCGCCGAGGTGGGCGAGATAGAGGTGCGCGGCACGAACGTCTTCGCCGGTTACTGGCGCATGCCGGAGAAGACGGCGGAGGAGTTCCGGCCGGATGGCTTCTTCCGCACCGGCGACATGGGCTTCATGGACGCCGAGGGGCGCGTCACCATCGTGGGACGCGCCAAGGACGTCGTCATCTCCGGCGGCTACAACGTTTATCCCAAAGAGGTCGAGGACCTCATTGACGAGATGCCCGAGGTGGCGGAAACGGCGGTGATCGGCGTGCCGCACCCGGACTTTGGGGAGGGCGTGGTCGCCGTGGTGGTGCCGGCCAACGACGAAGTGGGCCTGGGTGCGGTGGAGGAGGCGCTCCGCGGCCGGCTGGCGCGCTTCAAGCAGCCGAAACGCGTCGTGAATCTCGAAGCGCTGCCCCGCAACGCCATGGGCAAGGTGCAGAAGAATGCTCTGCGCGAGCGATTCGCGCACCTGTTCAAGGCGGGTGCGGCGCGGGATGGTGGGCGAATCGGGTAGCATGGCGCGCCTTCACCACGGGGCATTGGCGAGGAGCTGGACGATGGGGACGCATCGGAGGTGGAAGCCGGTTGGAGCCGTCGCGTTGCTGGCGCTGGCGTTGGTGGCCTGTGAGTTGCCGACGGCGCGGCCGGACCGCGTTGGCATGTCGAAAGAACGGCTCGACCGCATCACCGAGTTGGCCAGGGGCTATACGGAGGCCGGGAAGCTCGCGGGCGTCCTGACGATGGTTGCCCGGGACGGGCAGGTAGTGCACGTCTCGGCCGTCGGGCAGCGCGGTGTGGAGGATCCACGCCCCCTGACCGAGGACGCGTTGTTCCGCATCTTCTCGATGACGAAGCCGATCACCGCGGTCGCCGCGATGATTCTCTACGAGGAGGGGAAGTTCCAGCTCGGTGACCCCGTGTCGAAGTTCCTGCCGGAACTGGCCGAACTCGACGTCTTGGTGGACGGCGAGCGCGTCCCGGCCCAGAACGTGATGACCATGCAGCAACTGCTCACGCACACGGCGGGGTTCTCCTACGGATTCAATCCGAACGATCCCGTGGACAAGCTGTACCAAGAGGTCCAGCCGCTCGCCGCGAAGGACATGGACGAGTTCGTGGCGCGCTTGGCCACCCTGCCGCTGAAGCATGAGCCGGGCACGCAGTGGCACTACAGCGTGGCCGTGGATGTGACGGGCGCGGTGATCGAGCGCATCAGCGGGCAATCGTTCGGCGCCTTTCTCCAGGAACGCCTCTTCGACCCCCTCGACATGCACGACACGTTCTTCCAAGTGCCGGCGGACAAGCTCGACCGCTTCCTCCCCAACCACGGCTGGGACGCCGAGAACAACAAGCTCGTGCCCTTCGACGACTCCGATTTCATGGACTACGCGGGCGGCACCATGATGGAGTCCGGCGGTGGCGGCCTCGTGTCCACGGGCCGCGACTACCTCCGCTTCGCGGAGATGATGCGTGCCGGGGGCCGGTTGGACGGCGTGCGCATCCTGAGCCCCAAGACGGTCGATTTCATCGCGACCGACCACCTGCCCGCGTCGATCAGCGCGGGTGGTGAAGGCGAGCGCCCGGCCGTTAACCTCCTGAACCGCGGCGGCGGCTTCGGGCTCGGCTTCGGCGTCATCCGCGACCCCGCCATGGCGGGCGTGATCGGCTCCCCGGGGGAGTACAGTTGGGGCGGTGCCGCCGGCACGATCTTCTGGATCGATCCGGTGGAGGAGATGGTCGTCGTGTCCATGATCCAGCTCATGGGATCGCCTTGGCCGTTGCGGACGGAGCTCAAGGTGCTGAGCAACGCGGCGATCACGGAGTTGAAGTAGCTGAGGCCACGGCCTCACCCCCAGTTCGGCATCACCTTCCGTGCGAACAGGTCGAGGGACTCGTGGATCTGCTCCGGTCCATGGATGCCGGCCGGAATGAGCAGGAAGGCCTCTTCGATGGGGACGGCCTGGGAGGCGCGCTCGATCTGGCGGTTCAGGGTGTCGGGGGAGCCGACTAGCAGTTGCGGCATGCCCTGGCCGAAGGGGATCGCCCACTGGTTCCAGAACCAGCGCATGTCCTCCAGCAACGCCTCCGCCTTGGCATCGGTCTCCGCGCAGATCATCACCCCGCCCCAACATGCCTCCTTGCCCGGCGGGACGTCGTGGCCGTGCGCTTCCGCCTCCTTGCGCCACTCCTGCCAGAGCAGTTGGAGGAACTCGGTATTGTCGGAGAGGACGATGGGCCGGCCCTTGTAGCGTGCCCAGAACTTCGCTGTGCGAAGACTCGCGGAAAAGCCGCCGTAAAGCGGAATCTCTTCCTGCTTGGGACGGGGGGCGATGCCGATTTCGTGGACGCGCATGTCCGCATCGACCCCTTGGCCGAAGTTCACGTAGACCGGGTGCTCGTGGGGATTGACGAAATCCTTGGGCGGGAAGTTCCAGAACTTGCCCCGGTGTGAGAACGTCTCGTTGCCAAGGGCCTTCATCACGACTTCCACGAACTCGGTGAAGTACTCCCGGTTGAGTTCGTCGTCCGCGGTGTTCTTCGTCCAGGGCCCGACGGCCTTGAGTTCCGGGCGCACCTTGAAGTTCTCCACCCAGCGCGCTTGGTAGCCCCGCACGAGCCCGACGCCGAAGCGGCCGTCGAGCATGTGGTCCATGGTCGCGATCTTCTCGGCGGTGGCGAGGGGGTTGTTCGCCGTGGAGACGAAGCCGCAGGTGACGATGCGCATCTTCTCGGTGTGCTTGCCGAGCCACATCGCCATCAGGGCCGGATCGTTGCTCGCCTCGAACCCCTCGATCTGTAGATGGTGTTCGGGATGCCCGAAGCCGAAGTAGCCCCGTTCCTCGGCGAAACGTGCATAGTCGCCGAGTTCGTCGATCATGCGGCGGTAGAGAACGGGGTTGCGCCCTGCCATGCCGGCCTCGAGTTCGCCGCGGCGGCCGACGGTGCAGTAGACGAAGAGCCCGAACTTCATCGTGGGATGCCTTGTGCCGAAGGGTGAAAAGAGCGTAGCACGCGGTTTTACGGCGGTTACACTGCGTTCATGGACACGGCCTGCCTGCAACATCGCCTGACGGCGGACGAGCGTCGGCAGTTCGAGGAGCACGGCTGCTTCGTGGTCCGGAACGCGCTGCCGCCGGAGTTGGTGGCGCGGCTCGTGGACGCCGTGGACCGCCTGGAGGCGGAACATCGGCCGCTACGAGACCTCGGGCCGGCGCAGCCGTTCAACCACCTCGATTGCATCGGCTACGACGACGCGTTCCTGAAGTTGCTCGAGTGGCCCGACGAGGACGTGCCGCTCAAGGCTTGGTTGGCCGAACATCTCGGCGAAGGGGCGGTGGTGCCGTGAACCGCACCCGGATGGCGCTTCCGGCGGTGATCGTGGCGGGAGCGCTGTCCACGGGTCTTGGCGCATGGGCGGCGGCGCCGGCGAGCCCGGTCGTCTACCCGGCCGATGCGGAGATTCGCTTCGAGCGCAAGTGCGCAAACGCGGATCCGCATCGCGTCCAGGCGCATGCTTGGTTTCGCGCGGCCGAACGCCGGGCGCTGGTGCTCGGCAACGTCTATGCGCGCAGGGATCCGACGCGGCGCGAGGAGGTGTTCGTCGGCGTCCGATTGGTCGGCATGGGGCTTGATGGGGGACCGGACTGGGCGCACGCGCCGTTCTCGATTCGGCTGGAGGCCGTTGCCGGGGAGCGGCGGTGGTCGGGGCCCGAGCGTGCGGGTTATCACGGCGACCCAAGGCTTGGCGCGGCGCCCGTGCGCTTCCACGGGGACGCCCTGGGCCGCATGACGTGGTTGGACTTCGTCGAGCCCGGCGACGCGAAGCCTGGCGATGATCGATCACATCGCTTCCCGCCGACACTGGAAACGACTGCGTCCCAACTGGGTCTCGGCGGGCCCGAGCACCGGGTCGATCTGGCGCTAACCCTGACCCATGCCGGCACGGCGGAGACCCTCCGGCTCGATGGGCCGGCCCTACGGGTGCCGGATCGGATCTGGGAAATCCAGGCACCGAGGTCGTTGGGCTTCTTCGAGACCCTCAACCCCTTCGAGCGCGGCGGCATCTGGGGGGCGCTGGTCGATGGCGCGCGCTACGACCATTGCATCGACGAGCGCCGGGAGGCGAAACGGCTGTTTCTGGAGGAAGCCGGTTGACGGTCGGGCGTCGGCGTTTCACCGCGTCCGCAACATCAGGCCCTCCGGTTCGAGCCCCAACAACACCCGTCCGCCATCCTCGATGTGATGGGGCGCGACCGTGAAGTGCTGCCGCACGACGCGCACGTCCCGGGCGATGCGCTCCAGCGGATGCCCCAGTTGGTTGGCGGTGGTGCCGGCGGCCTCGACCACCGTGTCGACCGCCTCCGCGCAGGTGCGCACGGCGTCGGAGCAGACGATTTGCAGCAGCGCGCGTTCGCGCATCGGCACCTCGTCGCCCCGCGTCACGATGTCCCAGACGGTCTCCACGATGTCGAACACCGACGCGCGCACGGCCCGCAGGCGGGCCTCGGCGGTGGCCACGGCGCGCTGCACGAACGGTCGCTCGCGGATTTTGCGGGATGAGAAGCGCGGGTGCTTCTCGGTCGCCACGTCGACGAAGACGCCGATGCCGGCCCGGGCGATGCCGAGGGCCACGGCGACCTTGTTGTAGGCGAGTCGCGTGCCCAGGGGAATGCGCAGCAGCGGCGACTCGGACCGCGTGCCGCCCATCGCGGAAATGATGTGCTCGTCCGGAACCACGATGTCCGTGAGCCGCACGTCGTGGGAGCCGGAACCCCGCAGTCCGGCGACGTGCCACGTATCGACGATCTCGATTTGCTCGCTCGGGACGACGGCGTAGCGGTTGATGGGATCGACCTGCTCGCCGTCCTCGAAGAGCCGTACCGTGGCGCCGAAGATCTGCGCGTTGTGCACGCCGCTCGCGAACTGCCATTGGCCGTTGACCAGCCAACCCCCGGGGATCTTCTCCGCGCGGCCGACGGCGGCCGTGGAACTGGCCATCACCGTCATGGGATCCGCGAGCAGGCTCGGGCACTTGTGGAAGCCGGCCGAGATGATGCCGAACGTCTCGATGCCGATCATGAGGTTCCAGCCGGCGCTGCCGTCGATGCGCGACACCGCCTCGATGATCCGGATCTGCGTCATCGGATCGGCCTCGGCGCCGTGGAATTCGCGGGGGCCGCCCACGCGATACAGGCCTTCCCGGGCGAACGCCTCCGCGATGGGCGCGGGCAGGCGCCGCTCGCGCTCCCCCTCGTCCGCGTGGGCGGCGATCAACGGGGCGAGCGCTTCCGCGCGGGCGACGAAAGTGTCCGTGTTCAAGCGGGAATCCTCCGGCGCGGCAGTGTAACCCGAGATGCGGGGGCTACCGTCGCTCACGGGGTCTGGAACATCGCCGAAGCAGGGCGCCGCAACGTCCGCCGTGCCCGTTGGGATAGCATCGGCCGCTTGCAGTCTAGGCGGGAAGCGCACCGTGATGCAGATACGGAGCGACATCGTCGCGTTCCGCACGAAGCTTTGGTTCGGGATCGGGGCGACCGGCGAGTCCGCCACGAACTGGATCTTCAATGCGCTGACGTTCTTCTACTATCAGCAGATCCTGGGCCTGTCCGGCACCCTGGCGGGACTCGCGGTCACCGTCGGGATCTTCTCGGACGCGATCACCGACCCGCTCATGGGTTCGATCTCCGACCGGTTCCGGTCCCGCTTCGGCCGGCGCCATCCCTTCATGTTCGCGGCCCCGATACCGCTCGCGGCGACGATCTACCTCATCTTCCACCCCCCGGAGGCGCTACTCGACTCGCAGGCGAGCCTCTTCGTCTGGTTCATGGTCTGCACCGTGCTGATGCGGACCTTCACGACGCTGTTCGCGGTGCCGCACCTGGCGATGGGCGCGGAGCTCTCCGACGACTACATCCAGCGTTCCAAGGTGATGAGCTACAACAACCTCTTCACCTTCTACGGCGGTTTCCTGATGCACTGCTTCGTTTGGTTCCTGGTGTTCGACCAGTTCTTCGGGAGTCAGGGCGGACAGCTTTACCGGCCGGCGTACGAGCCCATCGTGTGGTTCTGCTGCGTGCTGGTGGTCGGGGCGATCCTGGGCTGCGCGTGGTTCACCCGGGACCAGATCCCGACCATGAAGGCGCCCCCGGCCGACGGCGCGGGCTTCTCGCCCGGGCGGCTGCTGCTCGACATGTGGGACGCGGTGCGCAACCGCCACTACCTCTTCCTGCTGCTCGGCCTCTTCTTCCTCTCCGTGATGATCGGTACCCACGAGACCCTCGGCATCTACATGGCGACGTTCTATTGGGAGCTGACGCCGCGCCAGATCGGGTGGCTGATCGCGAACAACGTGATCGGCTTCCACCTGGGGTTCGCCCTGACCTCCGCCGCGCACCGGCGCTTCGACAAGCGCTGGACGATCGTCGCCACCGCGGCGGGGCTCAGCTTCTTCTGGTCCCTCGCGGTGACGTTGCGCCTGTTCGACCTCGCCCCGGCGAACACGACTTGGGAACTCGTGGCGTTCATCGTGGGCATCGGCTGCTTCTCGGCGGCGTGCGGTTCCATCCTGAACATCAGTGTCATGTCCGCCCTCGCGGACATCTCGGACGAGCACGAGCTGCGCACCGGCCGCCGCCAGGAGGGCATCTTCTACTCCGCGCGCACGTTCTTCGCGAAGACCACCAACGGCATCGGCCACGTGGTGGCCGGCGTGGCCCTCGACTACTACGTGATGCTCGAATCCCACGCCAAGCCCGGCGAAGTCGCCCCGGACGTGCTGTTCCGCCTCGGCATCGTCGATGGGCCGTTCGCGATGGTGTGGGGGTTGATCGCGGCGTGCCTCTACGCGGGCTATCGCATCGACAAGCGTTACCACGCCACGGTCCGGGAGCAGCTTCAGGCGCGGCGCGGCGGCGACGTCGCCCAGACGGCGTAGCGTGGCTCGATTGCTGGGACCCTTGCCGATGGCGGCGCAATGTGCGCACAATCGAAGCCGCGTAACGAACGGGGAGGGGGCGCAATGAAAACGGTCAGCGACGTGTTGCGCCATAAGCAGGGGGGCGACATCTACTCGATCTTGCCCATCGCGAGCGTCTACGAGGCCATCGAGATGATGGCGGACCGGCATGTCGGCGCGCTGCCGGTGCTGCAGGAGGGCAAGCTGGTCGGCATCGTCTCCGAGCGGGACTATGCCCGGAAGGTCATCCTGAAGGACAAGTCCTCGAAGCGCACGAAGGTCTCCGAGATCATGACCCGGGAGGTGATCCGGGTGTCGTCACGGGACCGCGTCGAGGCCTGCATCGAGAAGATGCGCACGCACCATATCCGCCATCTCGTCGTGGAGGACGCCGGGGTCGTGACCGGGATGCTGTCGCTCCGGGACCTCTTCAGCGAGATCATCGCCGAGCAGGCCGAGACCATCGACCAACTGGAGCACTACATTCGCGGGGAGCCGTAGGTCCTACCGCACCCGCACGTCGTGGTCCCAGATGCCGAGTTCGTTGACGGCGTACACGTAACGGTATTCCGCCGGCTTGTTGCGCCGGTAGATGTGGTTGTCCGTGTCGAGGAGCCAGGTGTTGTCGGCGTCGTAGCGCACGGCGACGATGCCGTGGTGCTCGCGGTAGCGGCGGTCGTAGACCACGACGACGCGCAGATCCTCGGGGGCGAAGCCCAGGCGCCGCAGTAGGAAGTACTTGGTGGTCGCATAGTCCTCGCAGTCCCCGCCGCGCTCCATGAACTCCCAGAGGGTCGTCCAGTGCGAGACGCGCACGACCTTGCCCGCGTCGGTGTGCGTGGTCTTGCGGCGGTCGTAGCGGTGCGACTTGCGGTTCACGTAGCGGTTGACGAGCTGGATCTGCTTGTCGCGCGGTAGCCCGATCCCCTTCTCGACGATCAGATGCAGTGCCCGGGCGCGGCGGGGGCAGGCGTCTTGATCGTCGATGCAGGCCTCTACGTTGGCGGTCTGCGTCACGTGGCGCTCGAGCATCTCGGACCAAGCGGGCCAGGCGCTTGAGGCGGCGAGGAGTTCTCCCGAGTCGAAGGCGTAGGCGGCGTGCGCGTGCGGTGCGTTCCAGGCGAGACATAGCCCGAGCAGGGCGAGGCAGTGGCGGAGTCCGCGAATCGCGGCGGCGGGCCGTTCATTGTCTGCGTGGGACGGCGGGTTTAGCATGGAAACCGCCATGTGTTTCATGCGGCGCACGATTGTAGATCAGGTCGCGGTGGCCGGTGGGAAGGCCGGCCGGCGGGCGCATCGTGCCGTGGTGCATCCCGTCGCGGTTCGGGCCCTCGCCGCGCTCTTGGCAGTATTGGCCACGGGGGCCTGCCAGAGCCTCCCCGACGATCCGGGGCGGGAGACGATCTCCGACGAACGCCTGCTCTCCGGTGTCGCCGTATTCGGCGAGCGCGTGTCGAGCAGGGAGGTTCCGGAGGCCGCGATCCTGGCGACGACCGAAGGGATGCAGACGTTCGTGGAACCGCGCATCCGCACCGGCGGCACGTCGGTGACGCGGGCCGCCCGGCTGCTGCGCAAGCTCGTGGAGAACGGATACTTCGAGCGCGGCTACGAGCGGCATCTCACCCAGACGGCGGCGGACACGTTCGCCACCAAGGCCGGCAACTGCCTCTCGTTCACGAACCTCTTCGTGGCGCTTGCGCGGCTGGCGCGGCTCGAGGCGCGTTACCAGGTGGTGGACGTGCCGCCGAGCTTCGATTCGGACTTGGGGCTCCTGTTCCGAAACACCCATATCAACGTGCTCGTGCGCAACGCCGACATCCGTGGTGCCGGACGCGGTGACCTGACGGTTGACTTCAACCGCGTCGACACGGGGGAATATCGGAGCGTGCTCGTTAGCGATGCCTACGCGGCGGGCCTCTTCTACAACAACCTCTCGGTCAACCACTGGCGCGAAGGGGACAACCGCAAGGCCTTCGCGTACCTCGCCAAGGCGTTGGAGACCCATTCCGGGAATCCGGACCTGTGGGTGAACCTCGGGGCGTTCTATTCGAAGCACGGTGCCTATGAACACGCGTTGGCGGCGCACTACCGGGCGTTGCGCATCGACCGGCGCAGCCGCCCCGCGATGGCGGGACTCGCCGCGGCCTACGCGGGGCGCGGCGACATGGCACTATCCGATTCGTTCACCCGCCGCGTCGAGCACTACCGCCGGCGCAATCCGTATTTCCACTACGCGCTCGCCCAGGTGGCGTACCGGGAGCTGGACTACGTCGGGGCGCTGGCGTCGCTGGACCGGGCGCTGGAGCTCAAGCGGGACGATCATCGGTTCCACTACCTGCGCAGCATGACGCAGTTGCAGCTCGGCGACCGGGCGGAGGCGCGGGCCAGTTTGGTGCGGGCCCAACGCTTCGCCAACCAGCAACACACCAAACTCCGTTACGCACGGGCGGCCGAGGCCATCGCGGCCAATGAAATGCCGCCCTCGGCGCGGGTCGCGCCCTCGACCGGTTCCTGACGAGGCTTCCGGGCATCGTCGTGCAGGGTCCACGCCCCGGGCAGGTTTGCGGACGGACTTGGATTCTCGCCATCGCCGTGTCGCTCGGGGTCTCGGCCCACGGGGAGAACGCCGTGCCCAATCTCAACGGTATCTGGCAGGCCCTCGGCAGTGCGCACTGGAACCTCGAACCGCAGGCGGCCCACGCCGGACCAGGCACCGCGCCGGACGCACTCGCCGCCGCGCGCGGCGGGCTTGGCGTCGTCAAGGAGGGGCAGATTCCCTATCGCCCCTGGGCGCGGGCCCGGCAGCGCGAGAACTTCCAACATCGTGGCGTGCGGGATCCCCTGCGCAACTGTTTCCTGCCGGGCGTTCCGCGGGCCAGCTACCTGCCGTACCCGCTGCAGATCGTGCAGACGCCCACCCATGTGCTGCTGGCGTACGAATTCGCCCAGGCGAGCCGCACGGTGTATCTGGACCGGCCGGATTTCGAGGCGCCGGTGGACTCCTGGATGGGGCACTCCCGAGGACGATGGGACGGCGAGACGTTGGTGGTGGACGTCACGGCCCAAGTACCCGGTACGTGGCTGGATCAGGCCGGCAACTTCCACGGCACGAACTTGCATGTCGAGGAACGCTACACGTTGGAGGGCCCGAACCACCTGCGCTACGAAGCGACGCTTACGGACCCCGAGGTCTACGAACGGCCCTGGACCTTGAGCGTGCTGCTCTACCGGCAGATGGACCCGCATGCCCAGCTGCTGGACTTCAAGTGCGTCGAGTTCGTGGAGGAACGCATGTACGGAGAACTCACGAGGGAGCACCCCGATGCGTGAACGCCTACTTCTCGTGGCCGTTTGTGGATGCTGGCTCGCGTCGGCCTGGGCTGCGGCCGACGTACCCATGACACCGTGGGGCAAGCCGAGCCTCGAAGGCGTCTGGACGACGGCCACGCTGACCCCGTTGGAACGCCCCGAATCCCTCGACGGCACCCCGCTCACGGCGGCCCAGCAAGCGGAGATGGAAGCGGAGGCGGAACGGTTCTGGCAGGCGCTTGAGCAGCCCCCGCCGCCGGGACAGGTGGGCGGCTACAACCGCGAGTGGCTCGACCCGGGCATGAAGGCCCTGCCCGATGGCCGCCCGTCGCTCGTCATCGACCCACCGGACGGCCGCATCCCCTGGCGACCGGAAGCCCGGGCGGCGTCCGAGGCCGAGGCGGCGCGGTATGGCGTCGGCCCCTACTACTCCTACACGGACCTCGACACCGGTGAACGCTGCCTCTCCGACGGTGTCACGATGGCACCGCTGCAGCCCTACAACATGAACTACCAGATATTCCAGACGGAAGATCATGTCGCGATCGTGCACGAGATGTACCACGAGTACCGCATCGTGCCCCTCGACGGACGGCCCTTCGTCCCGGAGGAGGTGGGCCAGTGGCTGGGGGACGCGCGGGGGCACTGGGAGGGCGACACGCTCGTCATCGTCTCCAAGGGATTCGCGGACAAGTCGGACTACTACTGGGCGTGGCCCTGGCGTGCGGCGAGGCCGTCGCTCACGGTGGTGGAGCGGTTGCGCCGGGTGGACGGGGAGACGATCGACTACGAGTTCACCGTGACCGACCCGGAGATGTTCATCCGCCCCTGGACCGCGTCCGCGCCGATGACAACGGACCAGGCGTCCCGCGGCGTGACGGCGGGCCCCCTCTACGAGTTCGCCTGCCACGAAGGCAACTACGCACTGCCGAACATCCTGCGCGGCGCCCGGGTCGAGGCGCAACTCGCGGGAGAGTGAAGGGGGATCCATCGCCGTCGCCGCCGGGCTCGCCGGCGCGCTACCACCGCAACACGTTCCGCGCCGCCGGCCTTGCCCGATAGCGTTCGTCCCAGGCCCGCAGCAGGGGCCGCTCGCCGAACAGATCCGCGTCCACGAAACGCAGGAACTGTAGTGACGCGGCAAGCGTGCAGTCGGCGATGGAAACCCGCTCGCCGAGCAGGAGGGGCCGCCCGTCGCCGAGGAGGCCTTCCAGGTAGTCGAGCGGGACCTGGACGCTGGCCTCCATCTGCGCGGCCTTCTCCGGGTCCGGTGGCCTCCCGATGGGGGACTTCTTCGCGTGTACGTACGTTCCCATGGGACCGGCGACGCGCAGGTCCACGATGCGTTCGACGTCGCGCGCCCGGCCACGGGCCTCGGGGCTGCCGTCGAGCAGGGCGCCGTCCGGGAATCTGTCCTCCAGGTACGCGATGATCGCGAGCGATTCGACGAAGTAGCTGCCGTCGTCGAGTTCGAGCACGGGCAGCGTCCCGAACGGGTTCCGCGCCAGGTGCTCGGGTTCGCGCTGACGGCCCTTCAGCGTGTTCACCACGATCTGCTCGATGCCCATGTCGGTGCCAAGCTCCGCGCGCTCGGCGATGTAGAGCATGACCTTGGTCGGATTGGGCGCCAGCGGCACCATGTAGAGCTTCACGCGATGTCCTCCATCAGGTCCACGATGTTCTCCAGCAGTTCGAAGCGGGCGCGGTCGGGCGGGGTGCCGTCGAGGCCGAGCTTCAGGGTCGTGACGCCCGCCGCTCCGTATCTCCGCAGCCGGTCCGCGACCATCTCGCGCGTCCCCACGGCCTGGAACTCCGTCACCATAGCATCCGGGACGCGCTCGGCGGCAGCGTCGCGCTTGCCGGCGAGCCACAGGGACTGCACCGCCCTGGCGTCCTCTTCGTATCCGGCGCGCCGGAATGCGTCGTTGTAGAAGTTGGTCGTGGCGGAGCCCATGCCGCCCATGTTGAAGGCGACGCCGCGCTTGCGCCGTTGGATCATGCCCTCGACATCCTCGCCGATTTCCACCCGCACGGAGACGCAGAGGTCGATCTCGTCCAGCGTGCGCCCCGCGGCTTCGGCACCCTCGCGGAGGAAGTCGAGATGTGCGCCGGCATGGTCCGGCGAGAACGACGTGCCGAGCCAGCCGCTTGCCGCCGCGCCGGTGTAGCGGAGGGCATTGGGCCCGAGCGTCGCCAGATAGACGGGGATGCCGGCCGGTTCGTGGGCGATGCGGATCGGTTTGCCTTCGCCATCCGGTAGAGGGAGCCGAAAGACCTTGCCTTCGTAGCGCACCTTCTCCCCGGCGAAGATCATCCGACATATCTCCACGGTCTCGCGGAGCCGCGTCAGCGGAGTCCGGTACGGCACGCCGTGCAGCCCCTCCACCACCTGCGGGCCGCTCGCCCCGAGCCCGAGCACGAAACGCCCGCCGGTGAGGTCGTGCAGGGTGAGCGCGGTCATCGCGACCATGGCGGGGGTCCGGGTGGGGGTCTGCATGATCCCGGTGGCGAGCCGGATGCGCGTGGTTTTGTCCGCGAGGTAGGCCAGCGGCGTGACCGCGTCGCTGCCCCAGGCCTCGGCGGAGAACGCCGTGGCGACGCCGAGGCGCTCGGCGTGGCGCACCCAGTCCACGAGCAGGCCTAGGTTGCCGGGACGGGGAACGCCGAGTTCGATGGCGAGTTGCATGGTTGTCGGGTCGGCGGCTTCGTGTGCCGGAGACAGCTTGCCGGCGGCGGATTCGTTAAGTCGCGTCCTTCAGATCTCAAGTCTCCCGGCAGGCCGGGATCGAAACCCAGGGCTTCGCCGATCACGCTCCTGTGACGAACGAGGATCTCTGGCACACTGCCAGGTCCCTGTTCCTGACGCTCACAGGCTAGGGACGAGGCCCGTCGGGTGCGTTGCGGGGCGACGGCCGGGTACCACCGGCGAGATAGTGCTCCACCATGGCATCCAGTCTCGCGACCGCATGCGGTTCATGGCAGAAACGGGCCGTGATTCGGCTGATGTTGTCCTGCGCCCAATGGAGCAGCCAGTCCGTGGTACGCAATGGCCCCGGCAGCGCCGCTGCGGGGTCTCGGAGGCTCGCCGTCATGGCACGCCCATGACCGGCGAGTTCTTCCTCGCCGATGTCGCCGAGCAGGACCGCCACGTACTCGGCTGCGTAGTAACGGTCCGGCCGAAGTCGGCTGGCGAGCGCCAAGACTAGCTCATCCTTGTCCAGGGTAAGCTCGAAGAGAAGGTCTCCGTTGCGTGCTCGAACGCCGGACTCGGTGCATCGCACGTCCGCAAGGCCGTGGTCTCGCGCCCGTTTCGTCGCCAGCTTCTCGAACCAGGAGACGTGGTCTTGCAAAGGATCCGTCATTTGTCGCTGTGGCCCCATTTCAGCGCACCACCTGAACGTCATGGAATCCCGCCGCGGTTACGCCCTGAGCCTGCAGGAACCGCAGCTCGAATTCGTAGCTGGAGCCCGGCCGTGCTCGCGTCGGCGGGTGGGTCAACACGATTCGGTCTGCTCTCGCGAGGGTTCGATGAAGAAAGTACGTGTTCTCCGAGAGCCTCTGAGCGCGACTCCACGGTGTCCAGTTTCGTGGAGACACGTCCAGGTGGCGGGCACCGAGCTTGTCGGATACGCGTGCGTACAACGGAAAATGGCCCAGCACGGTGATGCCCATGGGCAAGTCCTTTGCGGTGCATCCAAGCTCGGTAGGCTAGCAGGATGTCGGACCTTGCGCGACAGCGCGATGCTGGGCGCCGTCCACAAGGCGCGACCCCGTCAGGCGGGGCCCTCGCGGGATCCGATACGCGCCCGGAAGCGCACCGGCAGCCGCGGCAGATTGCGCAGGACGAAGCTCGGTTCGGCCTCGGGCCCGGTTCCGTCCGCAAGGCGAAAGCCGTCGAACGCGTCGAGTAGCGCCGCGAATCCGAGATTCAGCTCTTGCCGCGCGAGCGGCGCGCCGATGCAGTGGTGGATGCCCGACCCAAAGGCGAGTTGCCGGCCCGCCTTGGTGCGGTGAATGTCGACGACGTCGGGGTCTTCGAACTCGCGTTCGTCCCGATTGGCCGCGCCGAAGCGGAGCATCACGAGGCTGCCGGGCTCGAGAGCCGTGCCCCCGAGTTCGGTCTTTCGGGTCACCAGCCGGGGGAGGCCCTGCACCGGTGCCTCCACGCGCAGGGTCTCCTCGACGAACGTGCGGATGCGGCCGGCGTCGCCGCGTATCTCGTCTTGCAGCGCCGGGCGCCGGCACAGGACCAGCATCCCCCAGCCGAAGGCGCTGCTCGTCGTCTCGTGACCGGCTACCAGGAATTGGTTGAGGATGCTCAGGATCTCGGCGTGGGTGAGCAGGCGGTCCTCACCCGCGAGCTCCGCGTTGGCGAGGATGCCGATCATGTCTTCGGCGGGCCTCTCGCGGCGTGCATCGACCAAGGACACGAGAAGCTGCTGCAGGTCCACGGCGAGCCGGGCTTGGTGCACCATCTGCTCCGGCGCAACGGGCGTGAGCCGCAGCGCGTCCGCCGCCGCCGTGGCCGCCTCGTTGAAGAACGGCCGATCGCCATCCGGTATGCCCAGCCGGTCGGCGATGATGCGTAGCGGCACGGGTAGGGCGAACTCGGCAACGAAGTCGGTCCCCGCTTCGCCGTTGGTGTCGAGGGCGTTGGCGAGACGTTCGATGCCCGCGTCGATGACGCGCCGGACCGTGGGTTCGCCTTGCTTCACCCGCGAGCCGGTGAAGAGTTGCGCGACCAGGGATCGGTACTGCGTGTGGCGCGGCTCGTCCAAGGTGAGCATCGTGGGCGGCAGCGGGATCATCTGCTCGTTCAGCGCCACCAGTTCGCGCCGGACTTCGGGTGGCGCGCTCTTGAACGCGATCTTCTGGGCCTGGGCCAGGAAGTCTCCGAACTCGCTGGAGTAGGTCACGGTGTCCCGCAGTGCTTCCCGGACCAAGTCGTACCGGGTGACGATCCACGCCCCGAAGTTCGGCTCGAAGTGCACGGGAGACGTATCCCGCAGCGTCTTGTAGGCGGGATATGGGTCCACCAGCGTCGCGGGATCGAACAGCGAGGCGGGCGTTTCCCGTGTGGGGCTTCCGTCTTCGTCCATGCCGCTACTCCAGCCAGGCGTTCAGCAACGTGTGGAAGTGCCGGATCTTGGTCTCTTGGTAGTTGGCGAGCACCACTTCGTCGTACTGCGCGGCTTCGAGGCCCTTCTGGACCTGGGGCAAGTTGAAGGTGTCCTGGGTGAAGACCTTCGCGAGCATTCCGAGCTCCGGGGCGTTGGTCCAGGGCTCGTCCGCCTCGAGCCAGTGCATCGGCGCGGGGTCCGGGCGTTCCCCCGCGAAGGGGCTCAGGTAGTAGCATTCCATGACCGAGCGATCACAGCGATTGTCGTGGGGGCGGAAGCGGTAGACGATGCGGTTGTAGCCGCCCCAGGGATGGAAGTTCGGGAACAGCGTGTAGTAGATGCTGTCCGAGACGCAGGCGTCGGAAACCGCCACGTCCTCGCCCACGACCGGCGCCAGGCTCGCCCGGGCGTGCGCCGCCATCATCGCCCGGGCGGTCGTGTTCGGCGGGACTCTGGGAGCGGGCGGATCGTCGAGGTCGCGCATGATGACGGACTCGAAGATCTCCTGTTCGCTCGGCTCGCCGGGGAGGTGGGGGCTCGGCGTGCCGTTCGCCGTGATGGCGCGGGAGAAGTTGCCCCAGGCGTCGTACTGGGAATTCTCGTCGCCGATGCCGGTCAGGATCTGGGGATGGGTGCGAATGACGTGGAAGGCCTCCATGAAGGCTTCCTGGCACACCTTCCAGTTGCAGCGCATCACCTTCGCAACGTGGGCCTGGATGTAGCGCTCCTCTGGACGCCAGACGGCGAAGTGCTGCGGCAGGTCGCCGAGGAAATCCGCCAGCGGCTCGGCGTTCGCATCCATGTTGACGAACACCCACCCGCCCCATGTGTCGCACCGCACCGGCGTCAGGGTGAAGTTCGCGCGGTCGACGTGGGGGAAGTCCCACTCGGAGGTGATGCCGCGCAGGCTGCCGTCGAGGTTCCAGGTGAAGCCGTGGAACGGGCAGATGAAACTCGGCGCGTGACCGCCTTGGTCGCAGAGCCGGCGGCCCCGGTGGCGGCAGACGTTGTGATGTGCGCGGATGCCCTCCGCCGTGCGGACGACGATGATCGAGTAGCGGCCGATGTCGTAGACGATGTGGTCGCCGACCGTGGGAATCTCCTCCTCGCGGCACGCCATCTGCCAGACCCTGGGCCAGAGCCGGTCCATTTCCCGCTCGTGGAACGCTTGGCTGGTGTAGCGGTGGACGGGGACCGAGACTAGCGGGGCGTGATACGGGTTCTCCAGTGTGAGCGTCCGAGGGGGTGGAACCGCGTCGTCGGCGATCAGCTCTTGGTAGCTGATGCCCTCGGACCGCAACTCTTCGACCTGACTCATCGACACGGTCTCCCGTCGCGTGCCGCTTCAGCCACGGTGCCGGCGGCTGTCGCGACCGTCCGGCATTTGCGGGCCGCCCAACCAGAGCAGCATGTGCGTATCGGCCATGCGCAGCTCACCCGACAGGTGGACGCCGTCATGGCGGAACACGCCCTTGCGGCCGTTGCTGTCCACCTCGACCGTGCCGTCTCCGAGGGCACGGTAGAGGGCGCCTGTGATGGGGTGCTTCAGTCGAGCCATTTCCGGGCGCTACCCTAGCCACTTCTCCTGCCATCCAGTATCCGGCTGCGCCTCGGCGAACGTCCACGGCTTTCCGAACGCGCCGTCATAGACCACCTGCTTCACCGGCTTGCGTCCGAGGGGACCGTGCCGGTCGGTGGGGTAGCCGATGGGCAGCGCACAGTAGATTTGGTTGTTCTCGGGAATGCCGAGCATCTCGCGGAGCGCCTCCTCCCGGGACAGTGGCAGGTTGAAGATCGAGCCGGAGAGCCCTAGGCCCCGTGCCGCGAGGAGCAGGTTCTGTACGGCCGGAAACGCGCTCCCGCCCGGCGTGCTGTGGCGGCCCTTGAGGCCGAGTACGAGGATGATCGCCGGTGCGTCCGCGAGGTGGTTGACGAGATGCGCGACGCTGCGCAGGGATAGCCGCTGCGAGCGGGGCAGGGCGTCGATCTCCTCGGGGCGCTCGGCGTAGCGTGCTTGGTAGCGTTGCCATGGGATCTGGGCCCACTCCTGCATCCGCGCCTTGTGTTCTGGATCGCGCACGAGGATGAAGCGCCAGTCCTGGGCGTTTTGGCCGGTCGGCGCCCGGATGGCGGCGTCCATGATCTGGAAGAGGACCTCCTCCGGAATCGGATCGGGCTTGAAGCGGCGCAGGGCGCGGGCGCTGTAGATCGTGGCGAAGAGGCCCGGGTCGGCTTGGGATGCATTGCTCATCGAGGCTCCTCGCGTTGCTTAGGCGGCCAGCCCGTTCAGCACGCGCAACGTGACCTCCGGTCCCGTGACATGCACGGCGCGCAGCCCGGCCGCTTGGGCGCCGGCGATGTTCTCACGACTGTCGTCGAGGAACAGGATGTTCGACGGGGTCACGCCCATGTCCGCCGCGACCCAGGTGAACGAAGCGACATCGGGTTTGCGGCGGCCGATTTCGGACGAGACGTAGACCTTGCGAAACGGGGTCAGCAGATGGCCGAAGCGGGTCTGCCAAGTGGCTTGGTGTTCGGCGTTCGTGTTGGTGAAGCAGTAGAGGGGCATGCGGTTCGCGACGGCCGGTAGCGCGCTCGCGACTTCCGCGAAGGGTTCCGCGAAGAGGGCGTTCCAGCCGGCGCGCCAATCCTCCTCGGACAGCTCGATGCCGAGCCGGTCCGACAGGCGCCGTGCGTACTGCGGGAAGTCGAGTTCCCCGACTTCGTGTGCCCGATAGGCATCGTCGATGGCCCAGCGCGGCCCGATGTCGCGGATGTCGACGCCGGCCCGGTCGGCCCAGTGTTCGAAGCACGCGCGCGGGCGCAGTCCGAGCACGACGCCTCCGAGATCGAGCAGCAGCGCCTTGGGCCGCTCCGCGGTCAAAACCCGGCTTCTCCGGCGGAGATCGTGGCGTATAGGTCTGCGTCTAGCGGCCGGTAGCCGTCGGCACCGGGCGGCAGCACGTAGAGGGGATCGTTCACCGCGCTCAGATCGTAGCCCTCGCGCTTGAGGTCTCCCTTCACCATCTTCATGGTGCCCGTGACCTCGATGTCCCGCTGCACCCGCAGGAACACCGGCCGGGCATAGGGGGGCAACTCCCGCGAGACGTACGCGGTGAACCCGGCTAGGTCGAGCTCGTCGATGCCGTCGCGCAGCCGCAGGGCCGCCATCCCGGCGCGTCCGTCGGCCTTCGGCACCTCCACCCCGTATACGTTGCAGAACTCGACTTGCTCGAACCCGTTCACGATCTCGCCCACCTCGTTGGTGGACACGTTTTCGGACTTCCAGCGGAAGGTGTCGCCCACGCGGTCCACGAACTGATAGTGGGGAAAGCCCAACGTGAAGCCCACGTCGATGGTGCGCAACAGGTCGCCGGAGTTGAACCAGGCGTCCCCCTCCTCGAAGACGTCGCGGATGATCTTCTTCTCCGTCGCCTCGGCGCTGGTATAGCCCTCGAACTCCGCTTCGGGGTTGATGTGGCCGAGCAGGAGGCCGGGTTCGCCGGAAGGCACCTCGATGCAGTGGCCGGCGTCGTCCCGAACGATCTCGTCGGCGTCGACGTCGTACTCGACTAGGGCGATCTTGGACGAGGTCATGCCGATCGTGCGGTCCTTGTTCAGCAGGTTGGCGAACGCGACGTTGCCCTCGCTCGCGCCGTAGAACTCGGAGATGCGCTTGACGCCGAAGCGCTCCTTGAACTCCATCCACACGTCGGGACGCAGGCCATTGCCGATCATCCGCGTGAGCGGGTTGTCGTGGTCGTCGGGGGCGCGGGGCGTGTTGCAGAGATAGCGGCACAGTTCGCCGATGTAGATCAGGCAGGTGGTGCCCTGTTCGCGGACCTCGCGCAGGAAGTTGCTCGCCGAGAATTTCCGGCGAATGAACATCGACGCGCCGGAGCCGAACGACGCGCCGACGCCGATCATCAGCCCGGTGCCGTGGTAGAGGGGCAGGCAAATGTAGATGCGGTCGTCCGGCGTGCACCGCAGCCCCGCCTGGGCCGAAAGGGCGGCGCTCATGAGATAGCGCCGGTTCGAAAGCACGGCCGCCTTCGGCAGCCCGGTGGTGCCGGACGTGAAGATGTAGCAGGCCGTGTCGCCGAGGGTCATGTCCTGCGTCTGGGGCAGGTTCTCCGTGTCCGCGTCCCGGCTTGCGGCATCGAGGTCCCGAGCCCAGTTCGGGGCTGGCCCCCCGTCGCCGTCCGGCACGAAGAGGTAGTCCGTCCCCTCGCCCAGGTGCAGTTCCGACTTGACGCTCTGGACGGCCTCGGTGAGTTCGCCCCCGAAGATGCACTTCTTCGACTCGGTGACCGTCACGCAGTGGATCAGCGGCTGTTCGCGCAGGTTCGTGTTGATGAGCCCGGCGGTGGCGCCGAGCTTGTTGAGGGCGACGATGACGGCGAGAAACTCGATGCGGTTCTCCATCAGGACGCTCACCGTATCGCCGCGCTCCACCCCCAGGGATTCGAGCGTGTGGGCGTAGCGGTTCGCGAGTGCGTTGAACTCGGCCCAGGTGACCGTCTTGCCCTCGAACACGATGGCCGGACGGCCGCCAAGGCGGGCGGCATTGCCCTCGACGAGGCGGGCGACGCAATCCCGCTCCGTTTTCGCGCGCGGTTGCATCCCCTTCTTCAGCTTCAGCAGGCCGGGCACCTGCACCAGCGTGGCGGCGATTTCGCGGATTCCCATGAGAGCGTCCTTCGAGACACGAACGGGCGGGGAACATAGCACTCCCCGGCGGGCCGCGTCAGGTGCGTGCGACATCTCCTACGGCGTCGGGGTTCCGGGCCTTGACTTGCCGTACGAGGTCGTCGAAGAAGGTTTCCGGTGGTTGCGACGTGGCCAAGACTCGCGAAGAAACCCCGAAGTCGACCGTCACGAGCAAGGCGTTCTCGATCATGCCCGTCGTCCACGATGGCGGTGCCCGGCCGGAGAGGGTTGACAGCCTGCCGGCCATCAACTCGCGCCACGTCGTCCCGTGCCTGGGCGACACGGCATCCCGCTCGACGTTGAAGATCACGATGTAGCCGATGACGATCTCGGGGGAGTAGAGCTGCGCGTTCGCGGCTTCGCCGATCAGGTCGTCGATTCGGTTTGGGACCGTCCCTCCTAGGTTGCGGAGGACGGACTTCAGGGAGAGCGCGGCGCGGTACTTGCCACCGTGACGCCATGCGACGTCCCAGCGTTTGACTCGACCGGCACCCGGAACTGGAGCTTCGCGTTCGACGCCGTCGAGGCCGCGTGCCTCCAACTCTTCAACGCAGAGGTCGGCGAGCACTCGCAGGCGGCTGGTGGACGTCGACTTGCGTTCGGTCACCGCGATGCGGAAGAGGTCGTCGGCGGCGTCCTGAAGTGACGTCACGATCCACCACCGCCGGCGGCTTGGGTTTCCGAAGCGCCTGCCCTTGGCATCTCCGTTATGCAGACGTCGACGTCCTTGAGCATGTCCCGGGTTCCCTTCGTCAAGCGATCCTCAGCCATGCGCAGATAGACCGGATCGACTTCGATTCCTACGCTGTTGCGTCCGCAAGCGGCGGCGGCCACCTGGGTGGAGCCGGTCCCGTTGAACGGGTCGAGCACCGTGTCGCCCACGAAGCTGAACATCCGAATGAGGCGTTCGGCGAGTTCGACGGGGAACGGCGCAGGGTGCGCCTTGGTCGAGGCGCCGGCGATGTCCGTCCAGACTTGGCGAAAGCACTGGCGGAAGTAGGTGTTCGAGAGCACGCTGAGCACCCGCGCCGCGGGCGACGGGCGCCTATATCCGCCGGGCTTGCGTTGCATGAGAATGAACTCGATGTCGTTCTTGATCACCGCGTTCGGCTCGTAGGGCTTGCCGAGGAATCCGCCCCCGCCTCCGGCGCCGCGTTCGACCTCGTGGGCGACGTTGGCGATCTTGCTCCAGATGATCGGCGCGAGGTTGTCGAAGCCGAGCGCGCGGCACCGCTCCTGGATCGACGCGTGCAGTGGTACGACGGTGTGGCGGCCCGCGTTCCGGCGCCGCGAGAGGCATACGTCGCCCACGACGCAAACGAGGCGGCCGCCGGGGACTAGTGCGTGATGGCACGTCTTCCACACGTCGTCCAGCGCGTCCAAAAACGTGTCGTAGTCCGCGATCCAGCCCAACTGACCGTCGCCGCGACGATATTCCTTCAGCGTCCAGTAGGGCGGGGAGGTGAGCACGAGATGCACGGAGGCCGGCGACAGTTCGGCTTCGCGTGCATCGCCTAGCCAGAGCCGGTGGTGTGTCGGAACCCGGCCCACGGCTGCTTCGATCAAGGCCATGGTGGAGGGTTCGCGGGCGAGGCGTGGTAGGGCGCGGGCCAAGTCTTCGAGATTCCGCAAGGATTCCGGAACCAGCGTCTCCAGCGTCATTGGGTTGGTATCTTCTCCTGGGCGATGGGCGCCGGCTGCTCCCGGTCCTTCGGAACTCGATGGTGTTCCCGCAGCCAAGTCTCCGTTGCGGGGTTTCCCCTGCACGCCAAACCTGTGCGAACCTGTCGCGGGGCACGATACCACCGCCGGGAAGGGGGTGTCAGTGCCGAAATCCCCGAGCGGTTGGGAGGAACCTTCGTGTCGAGTGTGAGCGGATTCGTGAAGCGTTGGGACGTCGGTGGCGTCGCCGTCTCGAGGATCGTCGAGATGGAAATCGCCGGGGGCACGCGGTTCATCCTGCCGGACGCCACGCGGGACGCCTGTCTCGAATACCCCTGGATGCAGCCCCACTTCATGGACGACAAGGGCAACCTCATCATGAGCATCCATGCCTTGGTGGTGGATACCGGCCCGCGGCGCATCCTGGTGGACACCTGCGTCGGCAACGACAAGGAACGGGCGATCCCCGGGTGGAACATGCTCCAGACGGCGTTTCTCGACGACCTCGTGGAGGCGGGCTATCCCCGGGAGTCCATCGACACCGTCCTCTGCACCCATCTGCACGTGGACCATGTCGGCTGGAACACGATGCTGGTGGATGGCGCGTGGGTGCCGACGTTCCCCAACGCCCGGTACCTCATCGGGGAGCGGGAATGGACGTACTGGGATGCCAACGAGGACGAGGACGGCTACGGCCCCGTGCTCTCGGATTCGGTGCGGCCCATCGTGGAGGCCGGCCTCGCGGATCTCGTGGAGATGGACCACCGGTTGTGCGCGGAGGTGTGGCTGGAGCCCACGCCGGGCCACACGCCGGGGCACGTCAGCGTGCACTTGGCGTCTGCCGGCGAAGAGGCGCTGATTACCGGCGACTGCATCCACCATCCGGTGCAGATGACCCGCACGGACTGGTGCAGTTCGGCGGACTACGACGCGGAACAGGGCCAACGCACGCGGGAGGCGTTGCTCGAGCAGTGCGCCGAGCAGGACATCCTCGTCATCGGCACGCACTTCGCCACGCCCACGGCCGGACGCGTTCGCCACCGCTCGGAGGGCGGGTTCTGGCTGGACACGGCGGTCTGATGGGACCTGCGCGGTGGCCAAGTCGGCGGAAGGGCGGGTGCGCCGGCTGGGCGCGTCTCTCGCTGGCCTTGGCTCTCGCGGGAGTGGCGGGCGTGGCGCTGGCATCCGAGGCATCGCACCCGGCGGACGCCCACGACCATGGCCCACACGATGAGGACTCGCATGAACACGCCGCCCATGGAGAAGCCCCGCATGGCGAGGCAGCCTCCCATGGTAACGACGCGGAACTCAGGAGCCGCTACCACGTCGAGGAAGTGATCACCATCGGCACCCGGGTGCGGGCCCGAACCGCCGCCGACACCGCCGTCCCCGTGGACGTCTTCGGCGCGGAACAGGTCGACAGCGTCAACTCGTCCGACTTGGTGGACGTGTTGAACGCGATCGTCCCGTCGTTCAACGCACGGCGCCAGCCCATTTCCGACGGCGCCTCGTTCATTCGCCCGGTGCATCTGCGCGGTCTCGATTCGCACCACATCCTCGTGCTGGTCGATGGCAAGCGCCGGCATCGGGCGGCGCTGATGCAGTTGGGCGGCTTCGGCGCGCACGGCGTGGACGTGGGCAGCATGCCGTCCATTGCCATCGAAGCCGTGGAAGTGTTGCGGGACGGCGCGGCGGCCCAGTACGGCTCGGACGCCATCGCGGGGGTTCTCAACTTCAAGCTCAGGACGGACGATTCGGGCTTCGACTTGCGCGCTCGCATGGGGGGTTATACGGAGGGCGACGGTGAGGAAGGCACTGTGGAGGCCAACTTGGGGCTCCCGCTGGGCGACGCCGGCTTCGTCAACCTAAGCGCCCAGGTCTCGCGGGCGGATCCGACGAGCCGGTCGGAGCCCTACGACATCGGCATCGGCAGCTCGGGCCTGACGCCGCTGCAGGCGACCGGCAGCACGCGGACCGTCGACGGCGTGACGTATCACGGACCGGACGCCCTGACCTACACCTATTCGTCGAGCGGAGAAATTCTCCAGGCGGCCCGGGGCAGCGACGGCATTCCAGACGATCTCGACTCGCGCTTCGCGGATAACTTCCACCGCGTGGGCGGGGGCCGCAGCTTCCAACGGCCCGCCCAAATCTGGGGCCAGCCGGAGCGCGAGCAGGCCATCTTCTTCGTGAATGCGGCCCTGCCGTTGGGTCCGGAACTGGAGCTTTACGGCTTCGCCAGCCATGCCACGAAGGACCAGACCGGAGGATTCTTCTACCGGCGCCCCGGCGTCGCGCAGTTGCTGCCGGTGCGCCTCGCGGACGGTTCCATCCATGACCCGCGCGCGACGCTCTATCCATCGGGGTTCACGCCGCAGTTCTCGGGCGACGTCATCGACTACGGGGCCGTGCTCGGCATCCGCGGTGAACGGGGTGCCGGCTTCACCTTCGACTTGTCCGTGGGCTACGGATCCGACGAGATCCGCTATCGCATCGCGAACACGATGAACCCGTCGCTCGGTCCCGAGACGCCCACGCGGTTTCGCCCGGGCAACCTCGTGAACGAGGAGCTCGCGGTGAACGCCGATTTCACGCTAGGCCTCGACACCGGCTTGGTGGCCCCGCTCAACTTCGCATTCGGCTTCGAGTATCGGGAGGAGGGCTATCGCATCCAACGGGGTGACCCGCCGTCATACCGCGTGGGGCCGTTCGCCCGTCCGGACCCGTTCAACTTCGAGATCACCCAGGCGGAGGTGGACGTGGATCCCACCGACGATCTCGTGAGCTTGGAATGCCGCGTCCCCGGCTTCGAGGTGGTGGGGGCGCTTTGCCCCGAGGGCGACCCGGTCAACAACGCCGTGCCCGTGGGCTCGAACGGCTTTCCGGGGTATCCGCCGACGTTCGCCTCGGACGCGGATCGCCGCAGTCATGCGGCCTACGTGGACTTGGAGGGGGACCTGACCGACCGCTTGCTCGGCAACGTGGCGGTTCGCTACGAGGACTTCTCGGATTTTGGCGAGGTCGTCATCGGCAAGGTCGCGACCCGGTTCCGGCTCACGGACCGGCTCAACCTGCGGGCCTCGGTGGGCACGGGGTTCCGCGCGCCGACGCCGGGGCAGATCTCCACCACGAACGTGTCCACCCGCATCAACGCCCACGGGCATCCCCAGGCGGAGGGGGTCTTCCCGAGCACGCATCCGGCGGCGGTGCTGTTCGGGGGCATCGCGCTGGATGCGGAGCGTTCCCGGTCTTGGACGGTGGGGTTGGCGGCGGCGCCCTTCGAGGAACTGGACGTGACGTTGGACTACTACCGGATCCGCCTGGAGGACCGCATCGTGCTCTCTTCGCAGTTCGCCGTGGGTCCGTCGGAAGCCGCGCGGCTCGCGGCGCTAGGCGTCCCCGGGGCGAACGACATCGCGCAGGTCCGCTTCTTCACCAACGACGTGGACACGGAGACCAGCGGCGTGGACTTGGTCGCCACCTGGCACATCCATTCGCGCCTCGGCATCACGACCCTGCAGGGGGCGTTCAACCTGAACCGTACGAACTTCCTGGCCCGGGGCCGATACGTCGACGCCGAGGCGGAGCACGACATCGAGAATGGCGTACCGGGCTTGCAGGGCGTGTTCACGGCGAGCCACTCGTGGAACCGTCTCGATCTCTTGCTCCGGGCCCGCTACTACGGCGACTACGAGAACACGTTGGACGCGAGCGTCGGCACGACCCAGGACTTCGGGAGCGAGGTGCTCGTGGACGCGGAGGCGACCTGGACGTTCGGGGACCGCTACGCTGTCAAGCTCGGTGCCGAGAACGTGTTCGACGCCTACCCGGACCGGGGGGACTTCGAGGTCTGTTGCGGACGCATCTACCGCAGCGACTCGATCGTGCCGTGGCAGGGGACGTTGGTTTACCTACAGTTGGGGATCCGCTCGCGCTGAGGCCTCAGGGAACGCCTAGCCGTTTCGCGAAATCCTCGAAGCTGGTGCACGCCAAGGCGGCGGAAACGATGGTTTCCGTGGCGTGGTTCGCGCTCGCGAGCACGCGTTCCACGGATGCGGATGAGGCATCGATGCCTCGGCGGCTGAGTAACGCGCATGCGGTGCGTACCTGACCATCCACTCGGCCTTGCGCACGCCCGCGCTCGAACTCTTCGCGCAGCATCGGATCGTCGTCCAGTCCCGTGCCTTCCGGGGCGCCGAGTGCCGCCCCGACACGTTGCAGTACCGCGTAGGTGCGCCGCGACGGCGTGTGTTCGTTCAAGGCCGCATGGATTTCCTCCGCGGTCCAGCCGGGAAACGCATGGCTCTCCGGCGACTCCCGAAACCGGCCGTCCTGGAGCAGATGGATCGTCAGCCCCGACCTCCGCGACTTGCGGCGACTTCTGGCCGGCTTGTCGGGCACCTCCACCCACACCTCGGGGAAGCCCCAGGATTCGTAGAGGCCCAGCTTGCCCCGGCGCACGTCGGTGGTGTGGTCCACCTCCAGCACGACGTCCGGGATGGGATGCTCGCCGATCACCATGGCGGGCGAGCCGGTCAGGTCCACCTGTGCGGGATGCAGATAGAGGGATTGGTCCGCCTGCATGATCCGCCGCGGCGTGCCGTCGTCATCGCGCCGAACGCGGCGGGCCGTGCAGCCGGGGAACTCGACGCCGACCAAGTCGGCGGGCATGTCGGCGGGGTCGGGTAGGCGGAGCCGGTGCGCAGCGACAGCGACGCGCCGGACCGGCTTTAGGGCGCTCCTTGTGCGTTCGTCGCGGGAGTGTAGCAGCAGCGGCCCTGGTTCGAGCGTCCTCGTCAGGGCAACACGATGACCGCGTGCCCGGGGCACGTTCCCAAGCCATCCTGATTGACGACGTTCATCGACAACCGCACGCGCTGTTCGCCGTCCTCGATGGCCTTCTCGGTGACTTCGCCGACCACCGTGAGCGTGTCCTCCTGCTGGTTGATGGCGCGGTATTGGCAGCCGACTTCGCGCACGATGCCCGCGTCCCCGATCCAGTCGTGCAGGGCGTTCACGATGTAGGCGTAACGCAGGTTCCCCATGCCGAAGGCGCCCTGTTCGTTGCCGGCGCGCCGTCCCGCGGCGTCGTCCATGTGGAACGGAACGAACTCGTCGTTGACGGCGGCGTAGCGGTTCCACTCGGCGAAGCTCGTCTTGCGGGACCACGAAGGCATGGCGTCGCCTACTTGGAGGTCGTCGAAGCGAATGGTCATGAAGTGCTCCTTAGTACCGGATGCCGATGGACAGGCGCGTGCGGACGACGGTGTCGTCCTGATTGCGCCATTCGATCTCGTTGCGCACGTAGAGGGTATGTCCCAAGCGTCCCTCCCGCTCCCACCAATCGACCAGGCGCCGGCGTTCCGAGATCACGTGGCCCGGGCGCATCCGCGCACCGTACGTGTCGGTCTGGCCGCCGTTCATGCCGGTCAGGGGCTTGCCGTCTGGACGTGCGCCCATGAGACCGGGTGCCGCGGGCTGGGGGCGTTCGATGGGCCAGGCGAAGGGGTTGAAGTCGGGCGGCGCGACGATGCCACTCCACTGCGTGGTGGCGGCGTACTCGGCGTCCCAGTAGAGCCGGGGCGGCTTCTCGGGATAGAAGGTCGCCATCGCCCAGCGCCGGATGTCGGTCTCCGTGATGGGCGGCGCGGTGCGCTCGGCGCCCCACTGGCCCTGGGCCGCGCGCATCGCATCGGTCACATAGGTCAAGCCCGTATCGCTCATGGGATCCGGTGGTGCTGCTGCGTGGCCGCAGTGTAGCAAGCCGGCCCGCCTCTCCGCGCCGCTCGGATGCGCGGCGTGGCCCTATAATCCCTGGTCCACTGGCGATTCGAGACGGGTCCATGGCGGAAGGCGCTTCGCACAACCCCCCGGAGTGGGAACGGCACGCCGAGCGCGAGCTGCGCGGCAAGCCCGTGGGGGACCTCACTTGGTCGAGCCCCGAGGGCATCGACGTGCGTCCCGTATACACGGCGGCTGACCTCGAGGGCGTGGGTCACTTGGACTCGCTCCCCGGACTACCCCCCTACGCGCGCGGCCCGCGGGCAACGATGTACACGAACCGGGCGTGGACCGTGCGGCAGTATTCCGGGTTCTCGACCGCCGAAGAGTCGAACGCCTTCTATCGCGCGAACCTCGCGGCGGGGCAGAAGGGGCTGTCCATCGCCTTCGACCTCGCGACGCACCGAGGCTACGACTCCGACCATCCCCGGGCCCGGGACGACGTCGGCATGGCCGGGGTGGCGGTGGACTCGGTGGAGGACATGAAGGTCCTCTTCGACGGCATTCCCCTCGATCAGATGTCGGTCTCGATGACCATGAACGGCGCGGTCCTGCCGGTGATGGCGAGCTACATCGTGTCCGGCGACGAGCAGGACGTGCCGCGCAACGGGCTCGCCGGCACGATCCAGAACGACATTCTGAAAGAGTTCATGGTGCGCAACACCTACATCTATCCTCCGGCGGAGAGCATGCGCATCGTGGCGGACGTGATCGGGTTCTGCGCCGACCACATGCCGCGCTTCAACTCGATCTCGATCTCCGGCTACCACATGCAGGAAGCCGGGGCCGACGCCGTGGAGGAGTTGGCCTTCACCCTCGCCGACGGGCTCGAGTACGTGCGTGCGGCGCTCAAGACCGGGCAGGACGTGGACGCGTTCGCGCCGCGGCTGTCGTTCTTCTTCTGCATCGGCATGAACTTTTTCATGGAGATCGCGAAGCTGCGGGCGGCGCGCATCCTGTGGGCGGAGTTGATGGAGCAGTTCGGGCCGACGAAACCAGCGTCGAGCATGTTGCGCATGCACTGCCAGACCTCCGGGGTCTCGCTACAGGCCCAAGACCCCTACAACAACGTCGTGCGGACCACCATCGAGGCCCTCGCCGGCGTCCTCGGCGGCACCCAGAGCCTGCACACCAACTCCTTCGACGAGGCCATCGCGCTACCGACGCCGTTCTCCGCGCGCATCGCCCGCAACACCCAGACGATCATCGCGGAGGAGTCGCAGATCACGCGCACCGTCGATCCCCTCGGCGGCAGCTACTACATCGAGCGCCTGACGGCGGACATGGTCGACGCTGCGCGCCGCCTCATCGAGGAGGTGGAGCAACTCGGCGGCATGACCGCGGCCATCGCCCAGGGCATGCCCATGCGGCGCATCGAGGAGTCCTCCGCCCGGCGGCAGGCCCGGGTGGAACGGGGCGAGGACACGGTGGTCGGCGTCAACAAGTACCGGCCGGATGACGACGGCCAGGTGGAAGCCCTCGAGATCGACAACTCGAAGGTCCGTGAAGCGCAGATAGAGCGCCTTGCCGTCGTGCGGGCGAAGCGCGACCAGGCGAGCGTCGACGGGGCGCTCAAGGCCCTAACCGACGTGGCCCGCACGGGCGCGGGGAATCTCCTCGCCGCCAGCATCGAGGCGGCGCAAAGGCGGGCCACGGTGGGCGAGATTTCCGGCGCGCTGGAGGTGGCCTGGGGACGGCACGGCACGCGCCCGGCGCTGGTGCCCGGGGTGTACTCAAGTGCCTACGGCGATCATGCGGGGTTCCAGACGGTCCGCGACGAGATCGGCGAGTTCCGCGATCTGGAGGGGCGCCCGCCGAGCGTTTTCGTCGTCAAGATGGGCCAGGACGGCCACGATCGGGGCGCGAAGGCCATCTCGAACGCCTTCAACGACCTGGGTTTCGACGTCGAGATGAGCCCGCTCTTCCTGACGGCGGACGAGGCCGCTGCGCGGACTGGCGAAATCGAGGCGGACGTGGTGGGCGTCTCGACCCTGGCGGGTGCCCACAAGACCTTGGTGCCGGAGTTGATCGAGTCGCTCAAGGCGCGGGGCAACGACGCGGTGGTGGTGTGCGGGGGCGTGATCCCCGAGCGCGACCATCAGTTCTTGCTCGACGCCGGCGTGCGGGCGATATTCGGGCCGGGGACGGACATCCTCGATGCGGCCAGCGCGATCCTGAAGATGATTCCCGGGAGGAATCGCTAGGCGTTTTTTCAGCGCTCGCCCGCGGACAGCCGCCCGCGCCTACGTTGGCGTGCGGCCCTCGGGTTGCTCGTTCCTTGTGGCGGTGCGCTCCCCCTCGGTGCGTGCGGGTCCGCTGATACCTTGGATCAGCCCCTCCAGCCGGCCGATGGCGGCGGCCATCTCGCGGAACTGGTCGTTCATGCGGGTCTCCATGCGCTCCATGCGATCCTCTAGCCGGTCGAGGCGTCCCTCGACGCGTTCGAAGCGTGCATCCACTTGCGCGGCCATTTGCTCGAAGCGCATGTCGACTTGCTCGAAGCGTGCGTCGACCTGCTCGAAGCGGGCGTCGACTTGCTCGAAGCGGCCGTTCACGATGGTGACGGTCACGCCGAGCACGGTCGCCCCGACCATCAACATGGTCGAGATCATGGTGACGAACTGATGCTTCATCATGGGCCTCGCGTTCGGATCGTTCCCCGTTTCGAGGGCCATGTTCGCGTCTCGTCGCACGTTTGTATGCAGGAAAAATGCGCCTCTTTTTCGGGCGAATCTCCCACGTGTCGAATGGCGAAAGTCTGCCCTCGCTTGGCGCCTGGAGTCAACGAGTGTCGCACCTTGGATAGAAGGTCCGTCGGGCTCTGCGAGCGCCTGCCGCGGTGGTCACCCCGATGCCGCCTCGGCCGCCCGGCGTTCCTCGAGCACCGCCATCATCTCGTCGTGCCGCTTCTTGTCGATGTTGTAGAGCGCCATGAACACCATGCCCGCGGCAACGATGATCCAGTACAGCGGCCCGGTCATGAACAGCAGGCCGTCGAGCACGTCGGGGGTCAGCGTTTCCCGGGAAGCGTTGTCGGGAAAGCCGATCCACTCCAGGCCGAAGCCGCCGATGAGGCCCCCGATGCCGGACGTGGCCTTGATGGCGAACGTGCGGATGGAGAAGACCACGCCCTCGGAGCGGCGTCCGGTGCGGAACTCGTGCTCGTCCGCCACGTCCACGAGTTGCGAGTCGATGACGATGGGCACGACCGGGAGCACGAGGAAGCCGAGCAGGAGTGACCCGAAGAGCGCTGGCAGGAGCCACGTCGAGTCATTCTCCGGGAACCAACCGAGCATGCGCAGCACGTGGGGCAGTCCGATCAGCGTGGCGCAGACCATCGACGTGTAGACGACGGTCATCTTCTTGTCGAGCCGCTTCGTGAACCAGGTGGCCAGGGGCAACGCGACGAATATCCCCGGCAGGACGACGAAGCGCTGGAGGGTGAGTTGCTCGGTGGTGAGTTCGTATGCGTAGAGGAAGGTGTACGTGGCGACCATGGCGAGCACGCCCCCGGAGGTGGCCATGACGAGCCAGGCCGCGCATACGGAGATGTAGGAGCGGCTCCGGAGGAGCGTGAGGAGGTCCTTCAGGTACGTGCCGCGCGGCATCCGGTCGCGGTCCACGGCATGGAGCTTGGGGATCTGGTCCCGCGTCCCGAACACGCAGACGAGCAGCGTCAGGCATATCCAGGCGGCCCCGGCGCTTGCCAGGATGGGGTAGCGCGCCGGGTTCAGCAGGCCGTTCTCGTAGTCGTCGACGGAGGGGAAGATGACGACGAGCACGAAGACGCCCAGCAGGGTCCCCGCCAGCATGCCGGTGACGGAGTTGAACCCGAAGATGGACGTGCGCTCGTGGTAGTCGTCGGTGAGTTCGGCCCCGAGCGCGTCGTGGGGGATGGTGTAGAAGGTCTTCCCGATCCGGACCAGCGACATCGTGCCGAGGAACCACCAGAAGTACTGTAGCTCGCTCAGGTCCGCGGGCGGCGCGTACATGAGGTAGAACCCGACGGTGAGCGGGAGCACCGAGAACAGCATGAAGGGGTGTCTGCGGCCCCAGCGGGACCGGAAATGGTCGGACCAGGCACCGACGAGCGGGTCCGACACCGCGTCGATGATGCTGGAGATCAGGAACACCGTCCCGCAGAGACTCGGGCTGACGCCGAGCACCTGGTTGTAGAAGATCATCGTCGCGATGCCGGCCGCGCCGATCATCGCCTCCTCCAGGGCACCGCTCGAGAACGCGAGCTTGGTGCGCAGCGTGACCTTGCCGCGGCGGTCGGGGCCTGGGTCCATCGGGGGGCGCCTGAAGTGGGATGCGCGATGATAGCGCCCCATGGCCGGTCCGCCCCTGCGACGCGAAGGCCCGCGTAGGCGTTGACACGGGACCACCGGCGGCATAGGTTTAGCCTATGCCAAGCGCAACAGGACACCATCCGGCTGCACCGCGCCGTGCGAGGCTGTTCCGTAACGGTCGCAATCAGGCCCTGCGTATTCCCCGCGAGTTCGAGTTCGGTGCCGACGAAGTGCTCGTCTACCGCGAACAGAACGGCTTGATGTTGGTGCCGGTCGACAAGCGCCCCGCGCTCGCCGACGTTCTGTCTCGCCTAGAGCCGTTGGAGGACGGGTTTCCGACCATCGCCGATCCGGTCACGACGCCTGAAGATCCCCTCTGACGTGGCCGATTTGCGGTACATGCTCGACACGAACGTCGTGTCGGATCTGGTGCGTCGGCCGGATGGACCCGCCGCGCGGAGGGCTGCGGCGCTCGAACCGGGGAGCGTGGCGATCAGCATCGTTGTGGAAGGGGAACTGCGCTACGGCGCTCGGCGTCGGGGCTCGAGTCGCCTGACCAAGCAACTCGAAGCCGTGCTTTCGGCCATCGAAACCCTCCCGTTGGCGGAGCCGGCGCAGAGGCACTACGGAATCATCCGCAACGAACTTGAGCGCGTGGGTCGGCCCATCGGCCACAATGACCTGTGGATCGCCGCCCATGCGATAGCGTTGGGCGCGACGCTGGTCACGAACAACTTGGGCGAGTTCGGTCGCGTTGCGGGGCTTGGGATCGAGGATTGGCGCTGACCTCGGTTGCGGGTCCATCCGTGCGAACTCGGCGACGCCTGCCCGCGCGCCGGAGGCCGATCCCGCCCTGCGTATAATCCGGCGCGGCCCGCCGGACAGCCATTCGGCGCTGTCTAGAGACAAGGGGAGGCATTCGTGATCGGAAAGCTCAACCACGTCGCCATCGCCGTGCCGGACTTGGGCGCCGCCGCCGCGCTCTACGCGGAAACACTCGGGGCGACCGTTTCCGAGCCGAAGCCGTTGCCGGACCAAGGCGTCACCACCGTGTTCGTGGAACTCCCGAACAGCAAGATCGAACTCATCCATCCCCTGGGTGAGGGCTCGCCCATCGAGAACTTCCTCGAACGCAATCCCAAGGGTGGCATCCACCACGTCTGCTATGAAGTGGGCGACATCGCCGCGGCCATCGAGAAGCTCCAGGCCGATGGAATGACCGTGCTCGGCGGTGGCGAACCGAGCATCGGCGCCCACGGCCTGCCGGTCGTGTTCCTGCACCCGCGGGACTTCTGCGGGACGCTCATCGAGTTGGAGGAGGTCGCTTGAGCACTCCGCTCGACGCCTTGGTCCCGATCCTCGACGAACCGTTCGCCACCGACGACGACGGTACGAACGAGGAGGCACTTCCATACGAAAAGACGCTGGCCGAAGCCAGCGCGCTGCAGGAGCGGCCCCGCATCGCGGGCGGTTACCGCAACATCTCCCGGCAGCACCGCAAGAACCGGATGACGGTCTGGGAGCGCATCGGCGTGCTCTCCGACGAGCGGCCGATGGTGCTCTTTCAGAACTGGGGACCGTCCCTGGACGGGGCCTCGCTGGTGACGGCCATCGTGAAGATCGGCGGGCGGGACGTCGCGGTGTACGGCCACGACTTCACCGTGCGCGCGGGCTCCATGGACGCCACGAACGGCAAGAAGCTCGCATCGCTCTATCGTCTGGCGGCCAAGCAGGGCATGCCGCTCATCGGGCTGAACGACAGCGCGGGAGCGTTCGTGCCCGCCGGGGTCGGGGGCCTCGACGGATATGCCGAGGCGTTCACCGCACTGCGCAAGATCAGCGGCATCGTGCCGAGCGTGATGTGCATGTTCGGCTTCAACGCCGGGGGCGGCTCCTACCTGCCGCGCCAGGGCAGCTTCCTGATTCAGCCGAACGACACCTTCTTCGGACTCACCGGCGTGGGGGTGGTCAAGGAAGTGCTCGGCGAGGACGTGACCCCGGACGAGCTCGGCGGTCCGGGCGTACATGGGGCCTCGGGCGTCGCGGATTTCACGGTGGAGGACGAGGTTGACGCGCTGAAACTCGCGGTGCGGCTCCTGACCTACCTGCCCGACAACAACCACTCGAACGCGCCGTACGTGTCGACGAGCGATCCGGTGGGGCGCGATACCGAGAACTTGGACGTCCTGTTCCGCACCACGTTCAACTCGCCAACGGGCTTCAACACCCCATTCGACATCCGCCTCGTCATCCAGGAGGTGTGCGACCACGGCGCGTTCCTCGAGATACAGCGCGGACGGGCGCGGAGCACGGTCACGGCCCTCGGGCGCCTGGGTGGCCACGTCGTGGGCTTCGTCGCCAACAACAGCGCGTTCTCCACGGGCTTCATCGACGTGGACGCGGCGTACAAGAACGCCCGCTTCATCCGCTTCTGCAACCTCTACAACATCCCCATCGTGTTCATGGAGGACACGACGGGCTTCCTGCCGGGTACGGAGCAGGAAAGCCGGGGCGTGGTGCAGGCGGGCCGCGCGATGCTCGATTCCATCGTGGACCTGCGCACGCCGCGCATCCTGGTGCTGGTGCGCAACGCCTTCGGCGGGGCCTACGCCTCATTCAACAACTACTCGACGGGAGCGGACTTCGTGTTCGCGTTGCCGGCGACGCGGGTGGCCGTCATGGGCCCGGCGGGGCGCGAGTTCGTCTACAAGGACGAACTCGCGGCGCTCTCCCGGGAGCGCGCGGCGCGGTTCGCGAAGCTCGTCGCCGAGCGCCGCGCCGCCGGCATGGACGAGGCGGAGGCACGGCGCGAAGCGGAGCGCGAGGTCTCCCGTTGGTTCGCGGAGGAGGACGCACGAGTCATCGCCCGCTACGAACGCGACATCATGAATCCCCGCGAGGCGCTGAGCTTGGGATCCATCTCGCAGATGGTGCTGCCGCGCGACCTCCGCCGGCTGCTCGCGGACACGATGGACCTCTGCATGCGCCACTACGAACCGACCGCCATGACCGGGCCGCAGCGAGAGTTTCACTGATGGTCACGGTCCTTGGAGACGGTGCCGCCGTCGGCACGTACACCCGCAACCCGGACGTGTTCCGCGACCGGCGCTGCTCGACGAGCGCGTCGGCTTGGGTGCGCCAGTTCCAATGCGAGGACATGCGCCCGCTCATCATCTGCCGGGGGCCCGTGCGCAAGGAGGCGATGGATGTCTTCGAGCAGATGGGCATCCATGACTACGGCATCCTGCTCTCGGACAAGGACACGGTGGTCCACACCAACGCCGTCGCCCCCGAGTTGCGCGGCATGCGCAACCGCGACCGCGTGCATCGCGTGGCGGACTACACGGGCGCGGACCAGGCCGAGCGGGACCTGCGCATCGCCGAAATCGTCGGCATCGCCGTGGACCACGGCCACGACGCGATCTTCGCGGGCTACGGATTCATGGCCGAGGACGCCGCGCTGGTGGAGGCCATCGAAGCGGCGGGGCTCGCCTTCATCGGCCCCGGCTCGGGCACGGTGCGCGCCGCCGGCCGCAAGGACGTGGCGAAGCGTACGGCGCTGGCCGAATCCATTGCGGTCACGCCCGGCGTCGACAACGTCACCGCCCTCGCGCTCATTGCCAAGTGTGGCGACGCGGCGGGGCTCGCGGAACTCGCGGAGGGGCTGGGACTCGCGGCGCCGCCGGACCTCGATCTCGAACTCGCGGCCGACGCGGTCCTCGACGCCGCCGTCGCGCGGGGCGTTGACGTGCTCACCAACGACGAGATCCTCGAGGCGGTCCGCACCCAAGTCGCGGAGCTGCTCGCGCGCTATCCCGACCGGCGCTTGCGGCTCAAGGCCGTGGGCGGCGGCGGGGGCAAGGGTCAGCGCGTTCTCGACGCGGCGTCCCGCTACGACGGGGCGGACCTTGAAGCCCGCGTTGCCGCGGCGGCGGCGGACGCCATGGAGCGCGCCCGCGAGATCTGGTCCGAGGTCAAGGCGCTGGAGCCCGGCGCCAACAAGAACGTGCTCCTGGAGCTCAACATCGACACGAACCGGCACCAGGAGGTGCAGGTGCTCGGCAACGGCGTCTGGTGCGTCGCCCTGGGGCTCCGGGACTGCTCGGCGCAGATGCACGAACAGAAGCTCGTCGAGGTTTCGGTGACGAGCGAGTCCCTGGAACACGAGATCGCGAAGCGCCGGGAGCGCGGCGACCTGCCGGGCGCCGAGGCCCTCGACACGGACCTGCGGACGTTGCAGTCCATGGAGGCCGAGGCGGCGCGCTTCGGCAAGGCCGTCGGTCTCGACTCGGTGTCCACCTTCGAGTGCATCGTGGATGGGGCGGACCACTACTTCATGGAGATGAACACGCGCATTCAGGTGGAGCATCGGGTCACCGAGCTCTGCTATGCGTTGGAGTTCGCCAATCCCGACGACGCGAACGACGTGTTGCGCGTCGAATCCTTGATCGAGGCCATGACGCTCGTGGCCCGCCACGGCGAGAAGCTGCCGGAACCGAGGCGGGTGCCGCGCTACGGCGACTCGGTGGAGATCCGCGTGAACGCCACGGACGCCGCGCTGAATCCGGCGGCGGGGGGCCTGATCGAATCTTGGTCGGACGCCGTTCCCGGCGAGATTCGCGACGACCAGGGCATCTCCGTGCACAACCCGGACACGGGCCTCTTCATGCCGTATTACCTGGCCGGGGCCTACGACAGCAACATCGCCCTGCTGCTGACGGTGGGTGAGGGCCGGGAGGAGACCTTCGCCGCGGTCCTCGACGTGCTCCGGCGCACGCGCATCAAGGGACGAGACCTCAAGACCAACCTCGATTTCCACTACGGGCTCTGCCACTGGCTCGCGGCCCAGGATGTCCGCGCGAAGATCGAGACGCGCTTCGTCCAAGCGTACCTCGGGGCGGTGGCGCGGCTCTTCGAGGTAGCCCAGGAAGTCGACGTGGAGGCCGCCTTCGATCAGCTCAAGCGCCGCGCGGCCGCGGGGATCGAGGACGCCGGCGTGCGCGCCGGGTACGCGCGCGCCATGGATCTGAAGACCTCGCTACTCGTGCGTCCGCTGCAACGCCTGCTTGCGCGGCCTCACCTGCTCGCCGGATGGGCCGCGATGAGCGCCCGCTTTTGCGAAGCGGGGCCGGACGGGGTGCGCTGGTTGGTCAATCCGGTGGACGTACTCGGCGAACTCTACCGCTTCGTGGACATGGACCGGACGACCGGCCCCGCAGCCGAGGCGATCTGGGACCACGACCGGGAGCTGCTCGAAGGCGCCAAGGCGCTCTATGCCCGGCTGCGCGCCGGCCTCAGCCCCGGTGGCTTCGACGAGCTCGACGGCTTGTTGCGGGCGGACGATCCGCCCCCCGGTACGCCGGGCGCGCTGGCCGGGGAGTGGGACGAATTGCGCGCCCGTCACCTGGGGTTTCAGCACGGCCTGCAACTTCTAGCGCTGCCGGGCCAAATTGCCCACGAGGCGGGATTCGACCGATTGCGCGTGCGCCCGGACCTCACGGTGGAGGTTCCGGCGGAACTCTACGCCGGCGAGGCGCTTGCTGCGGCCCGCAAGGTGCTCGCGCCGCCGCCGGCCGCGAGCGCCGACGAGATCGTCGCGGAACTCGGCGGCATGTTCTATCCCCGCGAGGCGCCGGGCATGCCGCGCTTCCTCGAGGTGGGCACCCACTTCGAGCCGGGCGATACGCTCTACGTGATCGAGGTGATGAAGATGTTCACCAAGGTGACGGCGAGTTTCGCGGGGACCGTGGACGAATGCGTCATGGCCGACGGCGAGGGTAGGGTCGTGAGCCAGGGCGAGCTGCTGTTTCGGGTGACGCCCGACGAGCGGCCGGCGGTCGTCGATCCTGCGGAGGTGCGGCGCCGGCGCCTCGCGCGCACGGCGGAACTGGCGGAGCGCTGCCTTTGAGAGGCCGGATTCCGCGCGCCTGTTAGGTCCAGAACCCCTCGGCTATGATTGTTGGTCCGAGTTCGCGAGGCGTTTTCCAAATGAAGCGGTGGTGCTGGATGCTGTCGGTCGCCCTGGCCGTGGGGCAGATTGCGTGGGCCGCGGATCAAGGCTACGAGGCTCGCCTGCGCCTGCAGTTGGAAAAGACGGCGGTCACCACGGAACAGTACGACGCCTTCCGGGAAGTCCTGAGGGACTACCACGAAGCGCGCAACGGTGCCACGCGTCGCGTCTCGCGGCAGGGCGGCGACATCCCGACCCGGGTCGGGCGTGACCTGCGGCGGTTGGCCGCGCGGACGCTGAAGGACATGGAGAAGATCCTCGATCCGGAACAGGTGGCGCACATGGAGAAATACCTCGAGCTCGCCAACGAGCAGTACATGGTGCAGGCGGGGCTGCGGTAGCGAGCCGCGCTCGGTCCCGCCACCGCAGCGACAACGCCTAGCCGGCCCCATTTTGCCCGTTGATGCGCATCGCCACCTGGAATGTAAACGGCCTGCGGGCGCGGCTCGACTTTGTCCGCATCTGGCTCGAGGCGCGCCGGCCGGACATCGTCGGCCTCCAGGAGCTCAAGGTCAGCGACGACGAGTTCCCGGACGCGGCCTTCGAGGATCTCGGCTACACCACCGTCTGCCATGGCCAGAAGGGCTGGAATGGGGTGGCCATCCTCACCCGTCACCCCGCCGAGGCCATCGAGCGCGGCCTCGCCGGGCAGGCGGACTTCGGGGCGCGCCTAGTGGGGGCGCGGATACGGGGGCTGACGTTCACGACGGTCTACTGCCCGAACGGCAAGGAACTGACCCACGAGGACTTCCCGGCCAAGCTCGCCTGGTACGACGATCTCGCGCGAGCGTGGTCCCACGCGGCGGATGCACCCGCCGTCCTGTGCGGCGATTTCAACGTCGTCCCGGCCGCCCTCGATAGCTGGCGCGGCGAGGACGGCGACGGGCGCATCTTCCACACGGTGGAGGAACGCCAGAGGCTCGACGCGCTGCTCGCCCTCGGCCTGCGCGACCTGTATCGCGAGATACATCCCGAGTCGCGCGCCTTCTCGTGGTGGGACTACCGCGGCGGTGCCTTCCATCGGGGCCAGGGGCTGCGCATCGACTTCCTGCTCGGCACGCGGCCCGTCCTCGAGCGGGTAACCCACGCCGAAATCGACCGCGACTTCCGCAAGAAGAAGGAGGGGCTGACCGCGTCCGATCATGCGCCGGTCATCGTCGATCTCGACTGGTCGGATTGATCCTTGGGGGCGGCGCCCGGACGGACGGTCTTGCTCCCGCGGCGGCGCGAGACTACGCTACACGCACTGTGAAACCGGGGAGCGTGTCATGGCGGAAGCGGTAGACCTGCGCGAAGAGGCCGACGTACAGGAGGAGATTGCCGGCCGGGGCGTGAAGGTGCGCGAGTCCGAGCGCGGCCCGTTCGAGATCTGGGAGAACCCGGAGATGGGTCCGGCCTACCCGCTCGATCAGGCCCTCGCGGAGCAGGTCGCCGAGGGATTCGACATCAGCGCCCTGGCGGAGAAGTTCGGCGAGGCGCCGGCCCGCGAAAAGCTCGTGGACATGCTGAAGGCCTTGGGCCCCGGCGTATCGACCACCATGCTCTTCTCGCAACCCGGCCCCAACGGCATGAGCCTCGCGCACGTCTGGTTCGGCGCCGACTTCCCGCTGTTCCGGCACAGCCATCCGCGTTTCGGCGACTGCTTGTACTACGTGATTGCGGGCGAGATTATCGTCGGCCGCCGGCGTCTCGGACCCGGGTCGGGGTTCTTCGTCCCCAACGGGATGCCGTACAAGTACACCGCGGGCCCGGCGGGCGTCGAACTCCTGGAGTTCCGCGCCGGCGGCGGTGACGCCGAAGCGCCCGGGATGAAGTTCGACGAACACTCCCTCGACGCGGTCCAGAACCTCATCGACCGCGCGAACGAAGCGCGTCCCGGCTGGAAGCGCCCAGAGCGGATCGGCGACACGGCGCTGGTGCAGGCCGAGCTCGACTTCGGGTAGTTCGTCTCCCAAGTTCGCGACTCGCCGCAAGGCGAGTCGCCTAGACCAACGCCTCGTAGGTCAGCTTCTCGAACCGCTCGGGAAGGTCCGCCGTTGGCTGGAACTGGTACATGAACACCTGGGTGAAGAAGAGGCCGGCGAGATCCTCCACGGGATCGACGAAGAAGTAGGTGCCGGCCGCGCCGCCCCAGCCGAACTGGCCGATGGAGCCCGGGCTGAAGGAGCCGCCCACGCCCTTGCGCACCGAGTACCCGAAGCCGAACCCGTAGTTCGGGCCGACCACGATGTCGATGTTCCGCGTGCCGATGTGGTTCATGGTCATGAGGTCCACGGTCTTGCGGCCCAGCACCCGCACCCCGTCGAGGGTGCCGCCGTTCAGCAGCATCTGGGCGAAGCGCGTGTAGTCCTGGGGCGTGCTGAGCATCCCGCCGAACAGGCCGTTGCCCGACATTAGGCCCCGGTTGGTCCCGGCGGCCTTCTCCGCGTTCTCGGGCCGCTCGCGCATCGCGATGTTGCCGTCCTCGTCCCACTGGTACTCCGTCGCCAGACGTTCCTGATCCCCTGCCTTGCAGTAGAAGCGCGAGTCGTCCATGCCGAGCGGGTCGAAGATGCGTTCGCGGAACAACGTGTCGAGGTCCTGGCCCGTGAGCCGGGTCAGGAACAGGCTGAGCACGTCGAAGTCCGAGCCGTAGTTCCAGGTCTCGCCGGGCTGCGCGAACAGCGGCACCTCGGCGATGGCCAGCACCTTCTCCTCGTAGGAGAGACGCGGGTCGTTGACCCCCTCGTCCGGGTTGAAGAATCCCGTGCCTTCCCACGTGGGCTCCATCTGGGGCCAGTAGGCGGCCGGGGTGCGGCTGACCCCGGACAGCCCGGAGGTCATCGTCAGGAGGTCGAAGAGGGTGATCTCCCGCCGCGCGGGCACCGTGGCGGCGGTGGGGAGACCGCCGCGCACCTGATCTTCGGCCCCCAGATACGCGACGACCTGGGGATTCTCGAACTCCGGCAGCCACTTCGACACCGGTTCGTTGAGGAGGAACGCGCCGTCCTCGAAGAGCGACATGACGACCGCGGCGGTGACCGGCTTGGTCTGCGAATACATGCGGAACAGGGTGTCCATCGCGACGGGGGCCTCGCGGTCCACGTCCAGACGGCCGCTGGCGTGCCGGTGCACGACCTTGCCCTGACGCAGGACTACCGTGGCCGTGCCGGGGACGTCGCGGGCCTCGGCGGCCGCGTCCATCACGGCCTCTATGCGCTCGAGGCGCTCCGGACAGAACCCCGCGTCTTCTGGCTCGGCGATGGGCAGGCCGGCGAACTCCGTGGTCATGGGCGAGTCTCCTATCCGCTGAAGCTTGGCTACGGGTGTCAGCTAAACACAGCCACCCGATGGGGTCCAATGCCGGGAGCACGCCGCCGAAGCGCGGCGCGAGGCCGCGCGTATAATTCGAGCCTGGTCAGATGGTTCCGCAGGGGCGGGCGTCACGAGGCAGCGCCTCAAGAGGCGGGCGGATGCTGGAACTCATGCAGTCCGGTGGCTGGTTGATGGTGCCGATACTGGCTTGCAGTATCGCCGCGGCGGCCATTTGCATCGAACGCGCCTGGGTGTTGCAGTTGGCCCGGGTGGCCCCGGGGGATCTCCTCCGGCCAATGGCCTCTTCGGGCGATGGGCCGCACGTTGCGGCCGACCTGGAGCATCTTCCCTCCGAAAGCCCCCTCGGTCGCATTCTCGCGGCCGGCCTCGCCACCACCCGTGGCGACGGCGACCCCATGCGTGGCCCGATGCGCGAGGCGATGGAGAGCGCGGCGGGGCCGGTCGTGCACGAGATGGAGCGTCACCTCACGCTGCTCGGCACGATCGCGGCGATCAGTCCCCTGCTGGGGCTGCTTGGCACCGTCATCGGCATGATCCAGGTGTTCACGACCCTGGTCGTCGATGGCGCGGCGAACCCGGGGCTACTCGCGGAGGGCATCTCGAAGGCCCTCGTCACGACGGCGGCCGGCCTGGGCGTCGCGATTCCCGCGCTATTCTTCCACCGGTACTTCCTGCGCCGGGTGGACGAACTGGCCGTCGCGATGGAGCACGAGGCGAGCCGGTTGGTCGAGCTGGTCTGTGGCAGGCCCGACGGCGAGCGGCACCCATGAAGTTTGGCCCGCGCCGCCGGCCGGAGGCATCCATCGAGTTGACTCCGCTCATTGACGTCGTCTTCCTGCTGTTGATCTTCTTCATGGTCTCGACCTCCTTCGTGCGCGAGACGCGCATTGCGGTGGACCTCCCCGAGGCGGCTGGCGAGGCCCTGGCGTCGCAGTCCGTGCCGGCGCTTCTGATCGACGCTTCCGGCGGCTATGCGCTCGACGGGCGACCGCTCGCGGACGGCGAACTCGCGACCCTTGAGGACGCGCTCCGGCTGGTCGCCGAGCGCAGTGGAGCGCCACGGTTGCTCATTGCTGCGGATGCGGCGGCGGCACACCGCACGGTGGTCCGCGCCATGGATGCCGCCCGCCGGGCGGGCATCGCCCACGTAGACATCGCGACGCGGCAACCATGAGCGCGGCCGAAGCCCAGGACAGCGCGCCGACCACCGGCGACCTGCGCCGCTATGGGCGGCTGCTGCGCTATCTCCGGCCGCACGTCGGGTGGTTCCTGGTGGCGGTGGTCGGCTTCCTGCTCGCGGCGGGGGGCGAGGCGTACTTCGCGCGCCTGCTCGGCGACATCGTCGATGCATACGAAAACAAGGACGCGAGCCACGCGTGGCTGTTTCCGGCTTTGATGTTGGCTGCGGCGGGCGTCCGCGCGGTGGGGGCCGTCGTCGGGGACTTCCTCATGTCCCGCATCTCCTTCCGCATCGTGCACGTCATACGCCACGAACTCTTCGCCCGTCTCGTGACGTTGCCGAGCGCTTTCTTCGACCGGAGCGCCCAGGGCGCGCTGGTGTCGCGGCTCACCTACAACACCGCGCAGTTGCGCGACACGGTCACCGATGCGGTGAAGATCGTGATCCAGGACGGCGGGAAGGTGATCGTGCTGCTCGCGTTCATGCTGTACGCGAACTGGATGTTGACGCTCATCTTCCTGGCGGTCGCGCCGATCGTGGGATTGATCGTGCGGTATGCGTCGCGGCGGTTCCGACGCATCAGTCGCCGCGTCCAGCGGTCGATCGGCGATGTCACCCAGATCGCCTCGGAGGCGGTGTCGGGCTACCGGGTCATGCGCACCTTCGGGGGCGAACCGTACGAGCGGGACCGGTTCGTCGCCGCCAGCGAACGCAATCGCCGCCAGAACCTCAAGATGGCGGCGACCAAGGCCGTCAGCACGCAAACGATCCAGCTGCTCGTGGCGATTGCCCTGGCGTTGCTCGTGGGCCTGCTGTTCCAGCCGGGCGTGGCGGCCGGCATGTCCTCGGGCGACCTCATCGCGTACATCGGCTACGCCGGACTGCTCGCGAATCCGATCAAGAAGCTCTCGGAGGTCAACGCGCGCCTGCAGCGCGGTCTCGCGGCGGCGGAGGACGTGTTCTGGCAACTCGACCAGGCGCCGGAGCCGGACACGGGGGAGCAGACCCTCGAACGGGCCCTGGGACGCATCGAGTTCCGCAACGTTTCCTTCCGCTACGAGGAGGCGGCGCGGGATGCGTTGCGCGAGGTTTCGTTCACCGTCGAACCGGGAGAAACGGTGGCGCTGGTGGGCCGTTCTGGGGCGGGTAAGTCGACGTTGGCGAGCCTGATTGCGCGTTTCTATGACGCGACGGGGGGCACGATCCTCCTGGATGGCGTGCCGGTCGAGGACTACACGCTCGCCGCCCTGCGCGAACAGATCGCCCTGGTCACGCAGCAGGTGACCCTCTTCAACGACACCCTGCGGCGCAACATCGCCTACGGGCGGCTCGCGGCGGCCAAGGACGAGGAGATCGACCAGGCGGTGCGTGGCGCGCACGTGGATCAATTCGTCGATGACCTGGCGGACGGGTTGGACACCGTACTGGGCGACGACGGCGTGCTGCTTTCCGGCGGGCAACGGCAACGCGTCGCGATCGCGCGGGCGTTGTTGAAGGACGCCCCGATCCTCATCCTCGACGAGGCCACCTCGGCGCTGGACGCGGAGAGTGAACGCCACATCCGTGCGGCGCTCGAAGCGGCGATGCGCGGGCGCACCACGCTCGTGATCGCGCATCGGCTCTCCACCATCGAGAGCGCCGACCGCATCATCGTGTTGGGCGAGGGGCGCGTCCTGGAGACCGGCCGCCATGCCGAGCTCATGGCGGCCGGCGGGGCGTACGCGCAGCTCTACCGGTCGCAGTTCGCGAACGGTGACGAGGGAGAAGCCTCGAGCGGATCGGAAACCCGGCCTCCGGTTGCCCGCGAACCAGCGGGGCCACCGCGTACGGCCCTGGAGCGGGCGTGGTACGGCGACAGCCGTTGGACCGTATTCCTGCGGCCGTTGGCGCTGCTGTTCGCGGCCTTGGCGGCCTACCGCCGCCGACGTTTCCGGATGGGCCGCCGGGCGACTTGGCGCGCGCCGGTGCCCGTGGTGGTGGTGGGCAACATCACGGCGGGCGGCACGGGCAAATCGCCCCTAGTGATCTGGCTCGCGAATTGGCTGCGGGAGCGGGGGAGGTCGCCCGGGGTGGTGCTGCGCGGTTATCGGAGGAAATGGTGGCCGCGCGTTCGTAATCCTTTGCTGGTGACGGCCCAGACCGCGGCCTCCCGCGCGGGGGAGGAAGCGGTGATGATCGCCCGGGCGACGGGCGCGCCGGTGGTGGCGGCCCCGGATCGCGTGGCTGCGGTGCAGCATCTCCTCGACCGCACCCCCTGCGACGTCGTGCTCTGCGACGATGGACTGCAGCACTACGCGCTGGAACGGGATATCGAGATCGCCGTGTTGGATGGCGAGCGGGGGATCGGGAACGGTTTTTGCCTGCCCGCCGGTCCGCTGCGGGAGCCCCCCGCGCGGTTGGCGGAAGTCGATTTCGTGATCGCGAATGGGGATGCCACGGGCTTGGCGCGGGAGGAGTACACCATGGCCGTGCGTCCCGTGGCGTTGCGGAACCTGGAGTCCGGGGAGACGGTGCCGGCCCAAGGGTTCGCGGAACGCGTCACCGGCCCATTGGTCGCCGTCTCCGGTATCGGCAACCCCACCCGCTTCCACCGCACGCTGTCCGAGTTGGGCCTGGCCCACGAGCCCCGGACCTTCCCGGACCATCACGTGTTCGTCGAGGCGGACCTCGCCGTGCCCCGCGGCGCGTGCCTGGTCGTGACGGAGAAGGACGCGCCCAAGATCGCCGAACTGCGGGAGACGCCCGCGGACTGCTGGGTGCTACAGGTTGCCACGGTGCCCGCGCCGGAGTTCGAACATGCCCTGGCGGAGGCCCTGCGGTCACGCGGCGTGGAGGTATGAACGGCTTCTCGGTGGTCATTCCGGCGCGGATGGCCTCGACGCGTCTCCCCGGCAAGCCGCTCGTGGACCTCGACGGCATGCCGATGATCGCGCGGGTCGCCGCCCAGGCGGCGCGGTCGGGCGCGCACGGGGTGGTCGTGGCCACCGACGACTCGCGGGTGCTGGGGGCGCTTGCCGCCGTGGAGGGGGTGGCGGGCGCCATGACCGGCGCCCACCACGCCTCGGGCTCGGATCGCGTCATGGAGGTGGTCGAGCGGGAGGGTTGGCCCGACGAACACGTCGTGGTGAACGTGCAGGGGGACGAGCCACTGATCCCCCCGGCGGTGATCGACCAAGTTGCGGCGCTCCTCGACGATGGAGGGCCATCGCATGATGTGGCGACCTTGAGCGAGCCGCTACAGAGGCTCGACGACGTGTTCGACGAGAACGTCGTGAAGGTTGTCAGTACCCGTCGTGGGCGGGCGCTGTACTTCTCCCGGGCGCCGGTGCCCTACGCCCGGGGGCGTTTCGGCACGGCGGGCGCGTCATTGCGTCCCGAGTGGGGACGTTGGCGCCGGCACGTGGGCGTCTACGCCTATCGCGTGCGGGCGCTGCGGCGCTTCGTCGCGCTTCCCCAAGGGGCGCTCGAGGCAACCGAATCCTTGGAGCAGTTGCGCTTTCTCGAGAACGACATCGACATCCTGGTGGGGGAGGCCGTCGCCCCCGTCCCGGGAGGCGTCGACACACCGGCCGATCTCGAACGCGTTAGGGCGGCCCTGGCTTCGTCCGCAGAGACTTCCTGACGGCTTCCGGGCAACGGGAGCGCGGATCAACGCGGCGCCATGCGGATGCCCGCGTCGAGTCGGATCGTCTCGCCGTTCAGGTAGGGGTTCTCGACGATCTGCCGGACCAACAGCGCGTACTCCGACGGACTCCCCGTGCGTTTCGGGAACTGGATCATCTCGATCAACGGATCCCGCACCCGTGGCGACGCCCCGGCCATCATCGGCGTTTCGAAGATGCCGGGGGCGATGGTGCAGACACGGATGCCGGAGCGCGACAGGTCCCGGGCGATGGGCAGGGTCATCCCCACGACACCCCCCTTGGAGGCACTGTAGGCGGCTTGCCCGATCTGGCCGTCGAACGCGGCCACGGACGCCGTGTTGACGATGACGCCGCGCTCGTCCCCGTCGTTCTTCTGCATCTGGGCGGCACAGCAGCGCAGGGTGTTGAACGTGCCGACCAGGTTGACCTGTATGACGGTGTTGAAGGCCGCCAGCGGCATGGGGCCGTCCCGTCCGACGGTGCGCGACGCCGCGGCGATGCCGGCGCAGTTCACGTTGACGTGGATGCCGCCGAACCGTTCGACGACGGCGTCGATGGCGGCTTCCACCGAGTCCGCATCCGTGACGTCGGCGACCGCGGCATGGGCGTTCGGCCCAAGCTCGGCCGCGGCGTGCTCGACCAAGGCCTCGTTGCGGTCGAGCAGCACGGCCCGGCCGCCGTTCGTGACGACCATCTCCGCAGTCGACCGCCCGAGGCCCGATGCGCCCCCCGTGATGACCGCGACCTTGTTCTCGATCTCCATCCTAGTGCTCCCCGTGTGCGTTGGCGGCCCGCGATTCTACGCGGCCAGACTGCGATGCGCCCTCCAGGGCGCTTCAAATGGATGGAGCGGCGCGGCTACCATAGCGACGTGACCTACGTCCCTCCGCCGGAACTCGCTGCGGCCGGCGTCGTGCCGGCCGGGGTGCGAGAGCTGCTGCATGTCCCGGAATTCCTGCCGTGCGGCGACGCCGACGGGCTGTTCGATCACTGCCTCGCCGAGCTGCACTGGCAACGCGACCGCGTCAGGATGTTCGGCAAGGAGCTGTCCGCCCCGCGCCTGAGCGCCTGCCACGGTGCCCCGGGTCTTCGGTATCGCTATAGCGGCGTCACGCGGCCGTGCGATGCGTGGACCGGGCCATTGCGCGATGTCGTGCTGGGGGTCGGCAGGCGGCTCCACACTTCGTTCAACTTCGTGTTGGCGAACTGCTACCGGGATGGCCGCGACGCGATCGGTTGGCATGCGGACGACGAACGCGGACTCGCGCCGGTCATCGCCTCCCTGAGCCTCGGTGCCGAGCGGCGGTTCCGGGTGCGCCCCCGTTCCGGTGGGCCGTCGCTCGGGCTGTGGCTCGGCCATGGCGATCTGGTATTGATGTGGGGCCGGTGCCAACGGGACTTCCGGCATGCACTGCCGCGCACGACGGCCCGCGTCGGAGTCCGGGTCAACCTGACGTTGCGCCATTTGCAGGAGACGGAACCGGGCCGAGCGGGGGTGCCGGCGTCGTGAACGCCCTCCGCCGATCGGTGTCGCTGCGGTTGGCGAACAGCCTGCGCGTCGAGAGCATCGCCGAGGAGTACGTTGAGACTCGGTGCGGGCCCGATCTATGGAGCGCCCTCGACCAGGCCCGCCGCGACTCGGTTCCGGTGACGCTCCTGGGGGGCGGCACGAACATCGTGCCGCTCGCCCGGGTCGAGGGCCGCGTGGTGCGCATCGCCGAGCGCGGCCTGTCCTTCGAGCCCCACGCGGGCGGCGTGCGCGTCACCGCGGCGGCGGGGGAGTCCTGGCATCGGCTGGTTCGCGAATGCCTCGGGCGCGGCCTCGCGGGGTTGGAGAACCTGGCGCTCATTCCGGGCACCGTCGGCGCCGCGCCGATGCAGAACATCGGTGCGTACGGGCGCGAGCTGTCGGCGTGCGTGCACGGCGTTTCCGTGCTCGACCTGCGAACCCTGGAGGCGCAGACCCTCGATGCGGCGGCCTGCCGGTTCCGCTATCGGGATAGCGTGTTCAAGTCCGAGGAGCGCGGACGCCTGGTGGTCACGGGGGTGACGCTCGACCTTCGGAACCCGCCGACCGAGGCCGGCTATCCGGACATCGCCCGGGAACTCGCCAGAATGGGCCGGGCGCCGTCACCCGTTTGGGTGGCGGAAGCGGTGACCCGCGTGCGGCGGCGCAAGCTGCCGGACCCGCGTCGGGTCGGCAATGCGGGCAGTTTCTTCAGGAACCCCACCATCACGCCCGAGGCGTTCGACGGGTTGCGGGGCCGCGTGGACATCGCGGGCTTCCCGGACGGCGCAGCGGTGCGCGTCCCCGCGGCCCGGCTAATCGATGTTTGCGGGTGGAAGGGCTACCGGGCCGGAGACGCCGGGGTGTGGCCCCGGCAGGCCCTCGTGCTCGTCAACCACGGCCGGGCGACGGGGCGCGAGATACTGGATCTGGCCCACCGCATCCGCGACGATGTCGCCCGCCGGTTCGACGTCGTGTTGGAGCTTGAGCCCGCGGTCCTGGGCCGGGACTGAGGCATGCCCCGCAAGGGTACGTAGCCGCGGCTGGTACCCGGCCCAGTTCGAACGGCGGGCCGTCAGTCGTCGGCCTCCGCCGCCGTCTTCACGGCACGGCGCCGCACTTCCCGCGGATCGTTGGAGGCCCTGCCCGGCTGCACCTCCGCCCGGCGCGGAGTCGGCTGATAGGTGGGGCCGTCCTCGGATGGCGACTTCGACGCCGCTGGGGCCGGCGTCGGGCGGGGGGCCTCCGTGGCAGCGGAAGGCGCCGTTGCGGCGACTTGGGCGGGAGCTTCCGGCTCGGGGTCCGAGGCTGTGCGTGCCGGGGCCGCTTTTTCCGAATCCGTCCGTGGTGCTCGCGGATCGTTGCTGGCGCGCTGCGGCGGTGCGGTGCGCTCGGGAGCCTGCTTCACCTCCCCCGACTCGGGGACTGGCTCCGCTTCCTGCGACTCGGCCGCGAGCATGGCGGCGGCCACGGAATCCTCCACCGGCGGCTCGACGGGTGCCGCCTGCTCGGCGCGTGGGCTCGGCGGTGTCGGGGCGGCTTTCTGCCGATCGCCCTCGACCGCGTTCCGGTCCCGGCGGGGCTTGCGCTTGTTCGGCGTGCCGCCGGCGTCCGCTCGGGCAGTCGCGGTCTCCGGGGACGAGGTTTGTGCGCCGGTCCCTGATTCGGCGGCCTGGGAACGGCGGCGTGGGCGTCGTGCGCGACCGTCGTCCCCGGACTTGTCGACGGGGGCCGCCTCTTGGGCGCGCGGTCCGGCATTGGCGTGTCCCCGTCGTCGGCGCGAGCCGCCGCGGTCTCCCGTGCGGCCCTGGCCTTGCCCCTCTTCGCGTTTCGCGGCGCCTCCGTTGCCGCGGTTTGCCGACCGCTCCGGGCCCCGCCGGGATCTGCCACGACGCTCTCCGTCGCCCCGTCGTTCGCGTCTTGCCTGTCCCTCGGTACGCCGTTCCGCGCGGTTGCCTTCGGATGCCCGGGCGGGTGCCCGTTGCTCCCGGCGACCTTCATCGCGCTGGCGCGCGCGGGCCGGGGCGGCCGGTGCTCGCTCGGCCGGGGCTTCCGATGCCCCGCCGAAGAGACTGTCCATCAACCGGCGCCACAAGCCGGGGCGTTCCGCCGTCGGCGCGGGAGTCGCCGGCGCGACCGACTGGACCGCGGCTTCCTGACGCTGTCCCTTGCGGCCATTCTCGCGGCGACCATTCTCTCGCGCAGGGGGCACATCGACATCGCCGGCGGTGTCGGCGAGCTCGTAGCTCAGCACCGCGGCCTCCGCCTCGGCGTCGTCCTCGCGAATGCGCTGCACCTCGTAGTGGGGGGTCTCGAGGTGCCCGGCGGGGACGATCACCAGGTGGGTGTTGGTGCGCCGTTCTATGTCGGCGACGTCGCCGCGCTTCTCGTTCAGGAGATACGCGGCGACGTTCAACGGCACGAGGGCGCGGACGATGGAACTGCGCTCCTTCAGCGACTCCTCCTCCATCACCCGCAGGACGGAGAGGGCCAGGGATCGAATGTCGTGAATGCGCCCCTGTCCGCCGCAGCGTGGGCAGATCTCCGTCGTCATCTCGGCCAGGGAGGGCCGCAGCCGCTGGCGCGACATCTCCATCAGGCCAAAACGCGAGATGCGGCCGGTTTGTATGCGTGCCCGGTCCGCTTCCAGGGCTTCGCGCAGGCGCGTCTCCACGGCGCGTTGGTTTCTCGTGTTCGACATGTCGATGAAGTCGATCACGATCAGACCACCCACGTCGCGCAGCCGAAGCTGCCGGGCGATTTCCTCGGCGGCCTCGAGGTTGGTGGTGAGCGCGGTCTCCTCGATGTCCGCGCCCCGAGTCGCGCGCGCCGAGTTGATGTCGATCGACACCAGGGCCTCGGTTGGATCGATGACGACCGCGCCGCCGGACGGGAGCTTCACCTCGTGCTGGAACGCCGTCTCGATCTGGCTCTCGATCTGGTAGCGGCTGAACAGGGGCACGTCGTCGGAGTAGAAGCGAATCCGGTCCTGGTAGCTCGGCATGACCTGGCCGGCGAACTGCGAGGCCTCGGCGAAGGCTTCCTCGCCGTCGATGAGCACCTCGCCGATGTCCGGGCGCAGATAGTCGCGCAGTGCCCGCAACACGACGTTGCTCTCCTGATAGATCAGGGTGGGCGCCCGCTGCTCGTCCGCCGCGGACTTGATGGCCTCCCAGAGTTGCAGGAGGTAGTCGAGGTCCCATTGCAGTTCCTCGGCGCTGCGTCCGACCCCCGCGGTGCGCACGATGACGCCCATGCCGGCGGGGACTTCGAGGGTGCTCAACGCCTCGCGGAGTTGCTCGCGGTCCTCGCCCTCGATGCGGCGCGAGATGCCGCCGCCCCGGGGGTTGTTCGGCATGAGGACCATGTACCTGCCGGCGAGGCTGAGGAACGTGGTCAGCGCGGCGCCCTTGTTGCCGCGTTCCTCCTTGTCCACCTGGACGAGGAACTGCTGGCCGGGCGAGATGAGGTCGGTGATGCTACGTCGGTCGCCGTCGGAGTCGCCCCCCTTGTCGGGTTTGGCGAACAGCTCCCGCGCGATCTCCTTCGCCGGCAGGAAGCCGTGCCGTTCGGAGCCGAACTCGATGAAGGCGGCCCCGAGGCTCGGCTCCACGCTGGTGACCTTGGCCTGGTAGACGTTCCCCTTCTTCTGTTCCCGTCCGTGGCTCTCTATGTCGAAGTCATAGAGGCGCTGTCCGTCCACGAGAGCGACGCGCACCTCTTCGGGCTGCGACGCGTTGATGAGCATGCGTTTCATAGTGCAGTGATTCCGTCAATACGGCGAGAAACGCGCTCGGGGACCGAAGGGGCCGGGCGATGCGTGGCGCGGCCGGGCGTGGCCCGGTGGCCGGCGGCGGGCACCGGGGGACGGAGCGGCGTGTTCCGCTCTCCTCCGGGCCGGAGGTCAGCCATGCCGCCCGACTGGGGGCTGCGGCTGAAAACAAACTCGTTGGCATGCGTGGCGGCCGGCATCCCTCGTCGGAAGCCGGCGGCGCGACCATCGGTGCTTGGGCGACACCCCATGGGTTCCGCCCCGGGCACGCCCGGTTGCGCGTACTCCTTCGGTGATTATCGAGCGCGGCTCTTGCCGTCAATCGTTGTGTAAAACTCAAAGTGCGGTGGTTGACTTCCGCGATACGCGGCCACCCAAGGCCGCTTGCCGCCGGTCTGAACGCATACTGAACTTGCGTGCCTTGCCGACGCGGGGGCACTATAGCAGTCACGTTTAAGTCTTTCAAACGGCTGGACATTTCTGACTTCCTCGGGATTTGGCGCCGATCATGGGCCTGAGCGGGCCACGCCCGTGACGCACCACACGGTGGGCGACCGGGCCGGACAGCGCCTGGACAACTTCCTCCTCGGCGCCCTGAAACAGGTGCCGCGCAGCCGCGTCTACGCGATGGTGCGCAAGGGGGAGGTGCGCGTGAACGGTGGCCGGGCCCGCCCGCATACGCGGCTTGCGGCGGGGGACGTGGTGCGCATCCCACCGGTGCCGGCACCCGCCGCGCCGGACGTTCGCCCGGCCGAGCGACTGGCGTCCGTGATTCGCGACGCGGTGCTGTACGAGGATGAGCGCCTGGTGGTCCTCGACAAGCCCGCCGGCATCGCGGCCCACGGCGGGAGCGGCGTGTCCGCGGGCGTCATCGAGGCCTTGCGCGCCGGTGATCCGAACGGCTGGTTCGAACTGGTGCATCGGCTGGACCGCGACACCTCGGGTTGCATGGCGGTGGCCAAGGACCGCGCGACGTTGCTGGAGCTGCACCGCGCGTTCCGGGAGGGCACCGTCAAGAAGACGTACGACGTCATGGTCGAGGGGCGTTGGCCACGCCGGCTGCGGACGGTGGCGGACGCGCTCCGGCGGTACGCGTTGCCGAACGGGGAACGGCGCGTGCGCGTGGATGCGGCCGGCGCCGCCGCCAGAACGGACTTTGAGGTGGTCGAGGCGGTGGACCCGTGTACGTGGCTACGCGCGTACCCACGCACCGGCCGCACCCATCAGATCCGCGTCCACGCGGCGGCGCGCGGCCATCCGGTGCTCGGTGACCGCAAGTACGGGGACCGCCGCGGCGTGCGGGCGCCGGCGCGGCGGCTGATGTTGCACGCCTCGTCCATCGCGTTCCCGCTCGACGGAGCGCGCCGGCGTTTTCGGGCGCCCCCCGATGCCTTGTTCACGGGGACGTGGGAGCGGCTGCGGACCTGAGAGGCGCGTGCGACGTGTGGGAACGGCTCAGGGGCCGAAGGAAACCCCTTCGGCCCGCAACATCCGCCCGAGCTCGATGAGCGGCAGTCCTACGAGGGCGTTGGGGTCCCGGGTCGATAGCTCGCGCAGGAGCAGGATGCCGCGGCCTTCGGACTTGATGGCCCCGGCGCAGTCCAGGGGGCGTTCCGAGGCGACGTAGTGCTCGATTTCCGGGCCGTCGAGCTGGCGGAACCGCACGAGCGTCTCGTCCACGTGCTCGTGCCGCTTGCCGGTGTCGGTGTTCCATACCAGCAGTGAGGTCAGGAAGGTCACCGTCCGCCCGGATAGGGAGGCCAGCAGCGTCACCGCGCGCTCCTCCGTGCCGGGCTTGCCGAGGATGCGCGCACCCTCGACGGCCACCTGGTCGGACGCGATGACGATGCAGCCGGAGCGGCCGCGCCCGACCGCCCGGGCCTTGGCGTCCGCGAGGCGCGTCACCAAGTCCCGGGGTCCCTCTGCCGGTGCCGGGGTCTCGTCCACGTCGGGCCGCGCGACATCGAACGGGATGCCGCAGCGTTCGAGAAGCTCGCGACGATAGGGGGACGAAGAAGCCAGGACGATCTGCATACGCTGGCAGTTTGTCGGAAGGTGCGTGTGCATGACAAGCGGCAGGGCCTGCCCGTGGGCGCCGGGCTTTTGACACGTTGGGAGGCCCCTTCGATAATGCGCCGCGCCATGGGTACCGGACATGCGTTCCTGTTGGACCCGAGGGCCCTCGCGCGGCGTGGCGGGTCCTGGACCGGGAGCGTGCCCGTGGGCCGCTTCGCGCGGGTGGCGGACTTGGTCGAATCCGACGCGACGACGGTCGAGGTCCGTCTGCACTTCGAGTTGGACCCCGAGGGTAGGTGTCGCGTGTACGGCGACGCGCGGTTGCGCGCCGGAGTGCCCTGTCGGCGTTGCGCGCGCACGGTGGGCCGGGACATCGAGACGGACATCGACCTCCTCGTGCTCTCCGGGGAGTCCGAGGCCCAGGCGCTGACCCCGAGGTACGACACCTGCGTGGTGACCGGGCAACGGGTTGCGGTGGAGGCGTTGGTCGAGGACGACGTGCTCCTGGGTTTGCCGGAGTACGGTTGTGCGGCCGGCGCCGAGTGCCCCGACGCGCACTCGGCGGCGCGGCATGCGTCGCCGGCGGGCGAATCGGGGAATAGCCGCTCGGACCGTCCTTTCGCGGCGTTGGCGGAACTGGTGGGGAGGCGCTGATCGAGCGCTTCCGAGCGCTTCCGGGCGCGTTCGTCGCACGAATGAGGTAGGCTTTAGGTTATGGCCGTACAGCAGAACAAGGGTACGCGGGCACGGCGCGGCAGTCGGCGGGGGCACGATTCGTTGTCCAAGCCGACGTTGGCGATCGATCCGACCACGGGCGAGACCCATCGGCGGCATCACGTCACCCGCGATGGCTTCTATCGGGGCCGCAAGGCGGTCGACGTCTGACCGCGCCGAGCGGCCGATTCACCGCATCGCCGTAGACACGCTCGGGGCGGACGCCGCACCGGAGTTGCTCGCGCTCGGGGCACTCGACCTGGCGGAGGCCGGTGGCGTGGAACTGACGCTGGTCGGAGACGCCGCGCCCCTACGGGAGCTGGTTGGGGAACGCCCCCATCGCATCCTGGACGCGAGCCGCGCGATCACGAACGATGATTCCGTGCGGGATGCCCTGCGGGGCAAGATCGATTCGTCGATGCGGCGCGCCATCGCCCTCGTCGCGTCGGGAACTGCCGACGCGGTGGTCAGCGCGGGGAACACCGGCGCGTTGATGGCGCTGGCCCGCCATCTGCTTCCGAGGCTACCGGGCGTGGATCGCCCGGCGATCGTCAAGCCGTTCGTCGGACGCGCCGACGTGCGGTGTTGGGTCCTCGATCTGGGGGCCAACCTCTCCTGCACCGCCGAGCAAATGCACGGCTTCGCCCGCATGGGTTCCGCCGTGGCGGAGGCGACGGGCGGCGTGGCGGTTCCCCGGATTGGCGTGCTCAACGTCGGCGTGGAACATAGCAAGGGCCCCCGGGAGGTGCGCCGCGCCGCCGAGTTGATCGCCGCGGACGAGGGCCTCGCGTTCGCCGGGTTTGTCGAGGCCAACGAACTCTTCGACGGCAAGGCGGACGTGGTCGTGTGCGACGGATTCGCCGGCAACGTCGCCCTCAAGGCCACGGAGGGAGCGGCGTCGATGGCGCGGCATCTGCTCGGCAATGAACTCGGCAATGCGCGGTTGGCGCGCGTGCTGCTCGGCAGGAGGTTGCGTCGGCTCGCCGCCGCGTACAATCCCCAGGCCTACAACGGCGCGACCTTCGTGGGGCTGCGCGCGGTGGTGGTGAAGAGCCACGGCGGCGCCGACCGGACCGGTTTCCGGGAAGCCGTGGGGCAGGCGGTGCGGGAACTCGATGCCGACCTCGTCGGGAAGGTCGGCGCGCGTTTCGCCACCGCGGGCACAAGTCAGTAGTGACCAACTCGGGAGTGGGAGGCATGAGTCTCGGATTCGTATTCCCCGGTCAGGGTGCGCAGGCCGTCGGCATGGGCGGCGATTTTCTGGAGGGCGATGCGGTCGTCCGGGAGCGGTTCGACGAGGCGAACGAGGCGCTCGGCTTCGATCTCGTCTCCGTCATGCTCGAAGGCCCCGCGGAGCGCCTGGCGGAGACCGAAGTGACGCAGCCGGCGTTGCTCACCGTGGGCGTGGCGCTGTGGGACGCGTGGTGCGCCCGGGGCGGTCCGGCGCCGGCGCTCATGGCTGGACACAGCCTGGGCGAATACACCGCCCTCGCGGCCGCGGGATCGCTGGCCTTCGCGGATGCCGTGAGGCTGGTGCATGCCCGGGGCCGTTACATGCAGGAGGCCGTCCCCGTCGGGGAGGGTGCCATGGCGGCCATTCTTGGGCTCGAGGACGACACCGTGTCGCGCTGTTGCTCCGAGGCGGACGGCGTCGTCGCGCCGGCGAACCTCAATGCCCCGGGGCAAGTGGTGATCTCCGGCGCGGCGGGGGCCGTGGCCGAGGCCGTCGAGGCCTGCAAGTCGGCGGGTGCACGCCGCGCGGTCCCACTCAACGTCAGCGGACCCTTCCACTGTGCCCTCATGCGTCCGGCCGCGGAGCGCCTGCAGGAACTGCTGGACGCGGTGGACGTGGCTCCGCCGGAGATTCCGGTCGTCCACAATGTCGACGCCGGGGTGGCGGACGGGCCGGACGACATCCGACGGAAGCTGGTGGATCAACTCGATTCGCCCGTGCGCTGGCGCGACTGCGTCGTGGCCATGCGGGATCGCGGGGTGGATCGTCTCGTCGAGTGCGGGCCGGGCAACGTGCTCGCGGGCTTGGCCAGGCGGATCGACCGTACCCTTGAGGTGAGCGGCGTGGGGAGCCCGGCGGCCATGGCGAGCGCCCTGTCCTCGGGCGAGTCATGAGCGAGGCACGGGTCGCCCTGGTCACCGGAGCCAGTCGGGGCATCGGGCGCGCCATTGCCGCCCGGCTCGTGGCCGATGGCTTCCACGTCGTGGGGACGGCCACCACGGAAGAAGGCGTGCGGGAGATCGAGACCGCGCTCGGGGACGGCGGCTCCGCCGTAGTCCTGCGCCTGCAGGATCCCGCCTCCATCCAAGCGGCGATCACGCGGATCGGCGAGCAGTGGGGTGCGCCGCTGGTGCTCGTGAACAACGCCGGCATCGCGCGGGACGGCCTGCTGATGCGGATGTCGGACGATGCGTGGGACGACGTGGTGAGCACCAACCTCGGTGGCGTGTACCGGCTCACCCGGCCGCTGCTGCGGGCCATGATGCGCGCGCGGTGGGGCCGCATCGTCAACCTGAGCTCCGTTGTCGGGCGGATGGGCAATGCCGGGCAGGCGAACTATGCCGCCGCGAAGGCGGGCATCGAGGGGTTCACCCGGGCGTTGGCGCGGGAGGTGGCCTCGCGGGGCATCACGGTGAATGCGGTGGCGCCCGGCTTCATCGACACGGACATGACGGCGGCACTCGGCGACGACCAGCGAACGGCGATGCTCGAGGGCATTCCACTCGGCCGCATGGGTGTCCCGGCCGACGTCGCCGGGGTGGTTTCGTTCTTGGTGGGAGACGATGCCTCGTACATCACCGGCGAGACGGTGCACGTCAATGGCGGATTGCACATGGCATGACCGCTGCTTACACTAGGCGCCGCTCCGCCCCGGGAAGGATCGACAAGACATGAGCAGTGTTGAGGACGGGTCAAGAAACTCATCTGCGAACAACTCGGCGTCAAAGAGGATCAGGTCAAGGACGAGGCGTCGTTCGTGGAGGACCTTGGTGCCGATTCGCTGGATACGGTCGAACTCGTGATGGCCCTCGAGGAGGAGTTCGAGACGGAAATTCCTGACGAGGAGGCCGAGAAGATCACCACCGTGAAGGAGGCGATCGACTACATCCTCGCGAATCAATAGCCCACCGGGCTCACTGAACGCGGCGGGGCCGTGCGGGCCCCGTCAACATCGCAATCGAAGGCCAACCCGGTCCCTGATCGGGAACGCGCTTGGGATAAATCCATGGAAAGGCGCAGGGTAGTCGTCACGGGCCTCGGGATGCTCTCTCCCATCGGCAACACGGTGGAGGAGTCCTGGGCCAGCGCCTTGGCGGGCAGGAGTGGCGCCGCCGCCATCGACACGTTCGACGCCGCCAATCACGGCGTCAAGATCGCGGCGACGGTCAAGGGCTTCGACGCGAGCGCGCACCTCGACCGCCGGGAAGCACGCCGGATCGACCCCTTCATCCAATACGGCCTTGTCGCCGGTGCCCAAGCCGTCGAGGATGCCGGCCTTGAGGATGCCCCAGAAGAGACCCGCCTACGGACCGGGGTCGCCGTCGGTTCCGGCATCGGAGGCATCAACACCATCGAGGACACCCACTCGACGCTGTTGAAGAGCGGCCCGCGCCGGGTTTCGCCCTTCTTCGTCCCCGCCAGCATCATCAACATGATCTCCGGGAACCTGTCCATCCGCTATGGCTTCGCGGGGCCGAACGCCGCGATCGTCACGGCCTGCGCCACCGGCACGCACAACATCGGCTACGGCGCCCGCATGATTCAATACGGCGACGCGGATGTCATGGTGGTCGGCGGCTCGGAACAGGCGACGTCGCCGCTGACGGTCGCGGGATTCGCGGCCATGCGCGCGTTGTCCTCCCGCAACGATGATCCGGAAGGGGCGAGCCGCCCGTGGGACCGGGACCGGGACGGCTTCGTGCTCGGCGACGGGGCCGGGGTGATGGTGCTCGAGGAGTACGAGCACGCCAGGGCCCGGGGGGCAAAGATCTACTGCGAAGTGGCCGGCGTCGGCATGAGTGGCGACGCCCACCACATCACCAGTCCGCCGGACGACGGCGCCGGCGCGGTGGCGTCCATGCGCAACGCCATTCGCGACGCGGGGCGCGACCCCGACGACATCCACTACGTCAATGCCCACGGCACCTCGACCCCGCAGGGGGACGTGGCCGAGACATTGGCCATCAAGGCGACCTTCGGCGACGACACCCGGGTGGCCGTCAGTTCGAGCAAGTCGATGATAGGCCACCTGCTCGGCGCCGCCGGCGCGGTCGAGGCCATCTTCACGGTGCTCGCCCTGCATCATCAGGTGGCGCATCCGACCATCAACCTGGAGCATCCGAGCGAGGAGTGCGATCTGGACTATCTCGCGGAAGGTGCCCGGGAGATGCGCATCGATGCCGCGCTGACGAACTCCTTCGGCTTCGGCGGCACGAACGGATCGCTGGTCTTCACGCGGGTGTAACGGCCCGATAGCATGGCCGCGAGGTGGCCATTCGAGGGGATTCCGCAACGTGAACACGACCCGCGCCGCCCGGCGACGGTCGCTGGTTCTGTGGATGGCCTTGGGGTCGGCTGCGGTGCTGGCGACCGCCGGGGCATGGGTGTGGAACCTCTCCGCCTGGGGCGAGCGAGGCGGGCCGCTGTCCGCCCCGGCCGTGTTCGTGGTGGCGCCCGGCAGCACGCTGGCTGCCGTCGCGCGGGGGCTCGAGGGCGCGGGCGTGGTCAGCGACGCGTCCCGGTTTCGCTGGCTCGCACGGCTGCGCGACGTGGCGGAGGCGTTGCGCGCGGGCGAATATCGGTTCACGGCTGGGGCGACGCCGGCAGGCGTGCTCGAGCAACTGGTACACGGGGACGTTGTGGTGCACCGGTTGCGCATCGTGGAGGGGAGTTCGGTACGGGATGTCCTGGACGTGCTCGGGGACGCGCCGGGCCTGCATCGCGTCTTGGATGACGCCACGCCGGCGAACCTGCTCGCGCACTTGGGCCTTGGCGGCGGCCACGCCGAGGGATGGTTCTTCCCGGACACATATCACTACGTGCGGGGCGACACGGATGCCGATGTGCTGCTGCGGGCGCATCGGCGGATGCGCGACGTACTTGCGGGGGCGTGGGGGACGCGGGACGCCGACCTGCCCTACGGCGACGAGAAAGACGCCCTGATCCTGGCGTCCATCGTCGAGAAGGAGACCGGGCGGGCGGAACACCGGGCGAAGATCGCCGGCGTGCTCGTGCGGCGCCTCGTGCGCGGCATGCGCCTGCAGACCGATCCGACCGTCATCTACGGATTGGGCACGGCCTTCGACGGCAACCTCACCCGTGCCGACCTCGAGCGGGACGGCCCGTACAACACCTACACCCGGGGCGGGCTGCCGCCGACGCCGATCGCGCTGCCCGGTCGGGCGGCCATCGAGGCGGCGTTGCATCCGGCCCCGGGTACGGAGCTGTACTTCGTCGCCCAAGGGGATGGCGCGACTTGGTTTTCGGACACGTTGCGGGAGCACAACGCCGCCGTGCGTCGTTTTCAGTTGACCGGGAAGCAGTTGGCCGGCAAGCCGTGAAGCGCGGGCGTTTCATCAGCCTGGAGGGCGTCGATGGCGCCGGCAAGACGTCGAGCCTGGAGGTCATCGAGGGCTGCCTGTCGGATAGCGGGAAGGACGTCCTGGTCACCCGGGAGCCCGGCGGCACGCCGTTCGCGGAGGAGCTGCGCGGCCTCTTGCTCGCGTCACACGCGGAAGCCGTCGATCCTCTGGCGGAAACCCTGCTCCTGTTCGCCGCCCGGGCGCAGCACGTCAAGACCGTGATCGAGCCGGCGCTGGCCGGGGGTAGGTGGGTGCTCTGCGACCGCTTCACCGATGCGACCCGGGCCTATCAGGGCGGCGGACGTGGCGTCGACGGCGACGCGATCGATACACTAGCGGGCTTGGTGCATCCGGGCCTTGAGCCGGACCTCACGATCTATCTCGACCTGCCCGTGGCGCAGGCACGCGGCCGCATCGGTGCGACGGACCTCTTTGGGGAAGCAGATGCCGCCGGCCTTGATCGCTTCGAGCGCGAGCGAGCGTCTTTTCACGAACGCGTGCGGGCCCGCTATCGGGAACTCGCGCAATCGGCGCCGCGCATCCGCACGGTCGACGCGAGCCTCCCCGAGCCGGAGGTGGCCAGCCGGATCGTGTCCTTGGTCGCCCGGTTCGTGGACGCGGACGGATGACGCTCCCGTCCTGGCTCTCCGAACCCGCAGGCCGTCTCGTGCGCATGCTAGAGGGTGGGCGCGCCCCCCATGCGGTATTGATCGACGGCCCCGGGGGCTGGGGCGAGGGTCTGCTCGCGAGCGACTTCGCCCTGCGGCTCCTGGGTCCCGGCGTCTCGGGCGATGCCCGCTCGCTCGCGCACCCGGACTTGCGCTGGGTCGAGCCCGAGGAGGCGACGGTGAAGATCGAGCAGGTACGCGACCTGATCGGCTTCATGCACCAGACCGCGGTCCGGGGTGGGGCCAAGGTGGCCGTGCTCGAGTGCGCGGAGCGGATGACCGTAAACGCGGCGAATGCGCTGTTGAAGACCTTGGAGGAGCCTCCGGCGGGGAGCTACCTCTTGCTGGTGACGAGTGCACCCCAGCGGCTTCCGGCCACGGTGCGCAGCCGTTGTCAGCGGATGCCCGTGTATCCCGCGCCTCCCGGCATCGTGGAGACGTGGCTGGCCGAGCGCGGTTTCGAGTCCCCCGCCGCCGGGCACCTGTTGGTCGAGCTGGGCGGCGCGCCGTACCGCGCGTTGGACGCGCTGGAGCGGGACGAGGCACCCATCTGGGACGTGCTCCAAGCCGTCGCGGCGGGGCGGACCGGTGCCTTGGACGCGGCGTCGGAATGGCGCGCCGGGGATCTTGCGGAACTCTGTGCCCGTTGGCTGCGTCACGTCCACCGATTGGCGCGCACGCGGGCGGACGCGCGTCCCCTGCTCGGCTTCGCGGCGCGGCTGACCACGTTGCGCGCCGCCGCGCTCACCAACAGCGGCCTCGCCCGACAGGTGCAGCTCGAGCGCCTGTTGCTCGATTGGCCCAGGGTTTCAGCCTCTTCCTAATCTCCGCATGGGCGATGTCTGATAGACGGCGGCGCGCTGCTGTCGATGATGGGCGGGTGTCCTCAAGAACAGGAGTGCTCCGGATGATGGACCATCGTGAACGTGGCGGATTGCTGGCGCTCACCATCGCCGACGCGAGCGTGCTGCACGCGACCTACATGCCCTTCGTCAAGCACGGCGGCTTGTTCGTGCCCACGACCGACGCCCATGAACTCGGCGACGAGGTGTTCGTGCTGCTCGGGCTCCCGGACGCGCCGGAGCCCATCCCCGTGGCGGGGCGCGTCGTGTGGGTGACCCCGAGCCATGCCCGGGACGGGCGGGTCGCCGGTATCGGCGTGCAGCTGAGCGCCGGGGACGATCTCGTGCGATCCCGGATCGAGGGCTGCCTGGGCGACTTGATCGAGTCCGACCGGCCCACGCACACCATGTAGCGCGAGCGACCCTACGGGTCGTTGGCGTTTCGCTTACGCGAGTTCCTACGCCAAACGGCGCTCGAGGAAGTCGAGGATGGCGTGGTAGCGGTGCACGGCGACGCTCCGCTCCTGCAGGGCGTGCTTGGCGCCGGGGTAGGTCATCAACTCGAACGCGACATTGCGCTCCTGCAACGCCGCGAGGAGCTTCGTCGTGTGCGTGAAGAGCACGTTGTCGTCGGCCATGCCGTGCATGAGCAGGAGCGGTGCGCGTAGGGCATCGAGATACGGAAACACGGAGCTTCGCCGGTACTGCTCCGGGCTCGCCTCCGGCGTCCCGAGATAGCGCTCCGTGTAGTGGGTGTCGTAGAGACGCCAGTCGGTCACGGGCGCCACGCTGACCCCGGCAGCGAACGTCTCCGGCGCCTTGCCCAGACAGAGCAGGGCCATGTAGCCGCCATAGCTGTGTCCGAACACCCCGATGCGGTCGCCATCGACCCAGTCGAGACCGCGCAGGAACTCCACGCCGGCGAGTTGGTCGCGTACTTCGACCTCGCCGAGGCGGTGGTGGATGGCGTTCTCGAAGTCCTTTGACCGCCCGGCGCCACCCCGGTTGTCGAGTTCGAATACGCCGAAGCCCCGTTGCACGAAGAGCTGCAGGGGCAGGGGCGTCCACTCCCGGCGCACGCGCTGCACGCCGGGGCCGCCATAGACATGCACGATGACCGGATAGCGTGCCCCGGTCGCCCTGTCCCGCGGCGGTGTCAGCCGATAGTGGAGCCGCTGCCCGTCCTCCGCGACGATGCTCCCGAAGCGGGCGGTTGCGTGATGGTCGAGGAACGGCCGATAGGGATGGTCGCGGTCCACGGCGCCGGGAAGCACGGTGCGCCATTCCCCGGCCGCGAGTTCGAGCAGTTCGATGCCGGTGGGCGTCGCCGGGTCCGTCTTGGTGACGGCGCAGAGCGTACTGTTCCGGGCGATGGCGCCGTCGTGGCATGCGTCGCCGGACGTCAGGGGCCGGGCGACGCCGCCGGTGGCCCCGTCGAGTGCGATGCGGTAGACGTGCTGTACGGTGGGGTCGCCGCGCCAACCGGTGACGAGGGCGTCGTCGCCGAACATGCCAATGACGCGAGCGATCCGGTTGAGGCCCGTCGGCACGGGCTCAAGTTCCCCGTCGAATCGATACAGGTCGGCGCTGCCCCGCCGCTCCGACGTCCAAAGAAATGCATCGCCGCGCCCGGTGAAGACGAGGTTGTCGTGCAGGTTCACCCAAGTCTCGCTGGTCTCCTCGAAGAGCCTGCCGAGGCTTCCGCTGGTGGGCTCGTAACGCATCACGGCCAGGGACCTCTGATCCCGCGTTTGCGCTTGGAGGACGACATCGTTGCCGGGGGCGAACGCGACCCGTGCGAGATAGGCGTGGCCATCCGCGTCCCAGGGAATCCAGGCCGGTGGCCCAACACGCCCGTCGTCCGCGACGGGAACGAGCGCCAGACGTACCTCCGCGTTCGTTCCGCCGGCGAACGGATAGCGTTGTGGCACGGCGTCGAAGCGGTCCGCCGCCAGTTCCGGACGCCGCGACTCGGGGATGGGCGACTCGTCGGCGCGGGTGTAGGCGAGGTACCGGTCGTCGGCGGACCACCAATGTCCTTCGAAGCGGTGCATCTCCTCCTGCGCGATGAACTCGGGGAGTCCATTCGTGATCGTCCCCCCGCCGTCGTCCGTCACTGGGTGTGCGCTCCCCGTGCGCAGGTCGTGTATCCAGAGATTCCCGTCGCACACCCAGCTCACGTAGCGCCCGGTATTCGACAGGGTGATGCCCGTCTGACGGGCGTCGGGCGGGGACACGGGCGTCGTGGTGCCGCCGTCGAGGTCGTGCAGCACGGCTTGGCCACCGGCCGTGAGCAACAACCGGCGGCCGTCGGGATGCCACGCATGGGACGTGATGCCGCCGGCGAACTGCCGCCGCCGCTCCCGCTCCGCCTTCTCCGCCTCGGTGGGCGCGCCCTCCAGGAACGCACGGGCGTTCACGCGTTCCTCGAGGCGCCCGGAGGCCGTGTCGTAGCACCAAAGGTCGAGGCGTTCGCGGTCCTCCGCCGCGGGCCGCAGGAAACTGACGAAGCGGCCACCAGGCGCGACCTTCACCTGCACGGGCAACCGGCCCGACAGGGGTGGGTCGGCGAACAGGCGTTCGACGGACAGCCGCGTCAAGTCGCGGCCCCGAGGCGGGCGAAGGCGTCCCGGGTGAGATTCTCCGTGCCGTCCGCCACGACCACCACGTTGTCCTCGATGCGAATGCCCCCGTAGGGCAGGAACGCCTCCACCCTGGGCCAGACCACCTCCGCCGCCGCCTTCGCGTCGTCCCGCAATGCGTCGAGCAGGAGCGGAATGAAGTAGATGCCGGGTTCCACGGTGAAGACGTGTCCGGCCTCGACGGTGCGCGTCAGGCGCAGGTTCGGGTAGCGCTCCGGCGGGTCCGCCACCGAGCCGCCCGCGTCCGCGAGCTGGCCCCCTACGTCGTGGGTCTGCAGACCGAGCAGATGTCCGAGGCCGTGGGGGAAGAAGGCGTCGGTGATGCCGCGCTCGAAGGCGGCCTCCGGGCTGCACGAGACGAAGCCGAACGCGTGTAGTAGCCGCGCCACCTCGCGGTGCATGCGATCGTGCAGGTGGACGTAGGAGACGCCTGGCCGAACCTCGGAGATCAGTGCCTGCTGGGTGGCGTCGAGGGCGTCCACGAGCTCGGCGAATGCGTCTTGCTGCGCGCTGTACGTGCGGGTGATGTCGGAGGCGTAGCCGAGATGCCGCCCGCCGGCGTCGATGAGGAAGCTGCGCCGCACCGACGGCGGGGCGGCGTCGTAGAGCTGGTAGTGGAGCGTTCCCGCGTGGGTGTTCTGCGCGACGATGCTCGGATAGGGCAGTTCGGCCTCGTGCTGACGGCTCGCCCGCAGGAACGCGAGGTGGATGTCGAGCTCGCTCGCACCGTCGAAATAGGCATCGCGGGCCGCCAGATGACCGCGCGCACCCATCTCCGTCGCGCGGCGCATGGCGTCGAGTTCGAAGTCGTCCTTCGTGGCCCGCGCATAGTGCAGGGCATCGACGAGCTCGCTGGGGTTGACCGCGTCGAAGGGCGCGTTGTCGCCGTCCGCGGTTGTTTCGCCGACGAGCGCGGTCCGTTCCCCGTCCACGAGCTGCCCGAAAACCGCTCCCACCAAATCGTCGAGGTCCGCATGGATCTCCACGTCGAACTCGGTCAATGCCCAATCCGGCACTGTCGGGGGGAGATGCCAGTAGTCGGCGGGCTGATGGAAGAAGAGCCGGGGACGATGCGGGGGCCGGTAGAGGAGGACGCTGTGCTCCGCGTTCGGCAGCGGCGCCCACTGCGCGAAGTTGGGATTCGCCCGGAACGGCGGGGCGATGTCGTCCTGGAACCGAAAGGCCGCGGTGCCGGCTGGAACGACCGCCGCCTCGAAACCCGCGTGCTGCATGGCGTCAGCCCACGTCGCCGCCACCCGCGCGACGTGGCGGGCATACCGTGCGGCGTCGAAGCCGGGCGGGGGAACGTCGTGCATGGCGCAATCTTACCCGCTTGCCCTGCGGGGCGGCCTCATGGGCGAGGGTGCCGGGTCGAGCGTGCGCCGGCGACGAAGCGCCTCCTCATGCGCCGCCGACACGGCGTTCTATGGTATACATAGCGCCACTTCACTGGAGGCCAAGGGAGGCGCAATGGGGGCGTATGCCTACGCTAGGCCGACGAGCGTCGAGGAGGCGGTTGCCGTCCTCGCGTCGGCAGCCGAGGCGGGCCAGCGGACGCAGATGCTCGCGGGCGGAACGGACGTACTCGTGCAGATGCGTTCCGTGGACCGGGAGCCGCGCACGCTGGTCGATGTCAAGCACATCGCCGACGCGAACCGGGTAGAGATCGGCGCGGACGAGATATTCGTTGGGGCCGCCGTGCCATCGGGGATCCTGAACGAGAACGCGGAGTTGAAGGCGATCCTCCCCGGACTGCTGGAATCCGCGGACCTGATCGGATCCACCCAGATCCAGGGCCGCGCGTCCATCGGCGGAAACCTCTGCAACTCGTCGCCCGCCGGCGACACCATCCCCGCGATCATCGCCGCGGGGGGCCAATGCGTGATCGCGGGACCTTCGGGAACGCGCGAGGTCGCCTGCGAGGACTTCCTCACCGGCGTCGGCACCAACGTGCTCGGCGACACGGAGTTCCTGCTCGGGCTCCGCTTCCCCCGCCCACCGCCCCGTTCCGGCGACGCATACCTGCGCTTCATCCCGCGCACCGAGATGGACATCGCCGTGGCCGGGGCGGGCGTGGCGCTCACCCTCGACGAAGGCGGCAACTGCGTCCACGCGCGCGTGGCGATCGGCGCGGTCGCGCCCACGGCGCTGCTGGTGCCCGCCGCCGGAGAAGCGTTGGTCGGCACTCGGGTCGACGATGCGGCGCTGGCCGCCGCCGGCGCGGCGTGCTCGGACGCGGCATCACCCATCACGGACAAGCGCGGCACCGTGGAATACCGCAAGAAGGTCGTCGGCGTACTGTGCCGGCGGGCCGGTGCCAATGCCCGCGACCGGGCGCTTGGGAACTAAGGAGTAGGCGAAAGCATGGCCAAGGTACACGTCACCACAAGCGTCAACGGCGAGGAGCGCGAAGTCCTCTGCGAGCCGCATCAGTCCCTGCTCGACGTCCTGCGCGACGAGCTCGGCATGACCGGTACGAAGGAGGGCTGCGCCACGGGCGACTGCGGCGCCTGCTCGGTGCTCATCGACGGACGCCTCGTCTGCTCCTGCCTGATGCTCGGCGTCGAGGCGGAGGGGGTCGACATCACGACCATCGAGGGCATCGCGAACGGTTCTGAGCTACACGTTCTGCAACGCAAGTTCCTCGAACACGCCGCCCTGCAGTGCGGCATCTGCACGCCGGGGTTCATCGTCGCCGCCAAGGCGCTGCTGGACACGAACCCGGATCCGGACGAGACAACCATCCGGTACTGGCTCGCCGGGAACCTGTGCCGCTGCACGGGGTACGACAAGATCGTTCGGGCGGTCCAGGACGCCGCCCAGGAACTGGCCTACGAGGCCTGAGACGGAATCACTGGAGGAGAGAGAAGTGGCTGAAGCGCACGACTACAAGGTGGTTGGAACCTCGCCGGTACGCCCGGACGGGGTCGACAAGGTGACGGGACGCGCCAATTTCGGTGCGGACCTGAACCTGCCCAACATGCTGCACGGCAAGGTGTTGCGCAGTCCGCACGCGCATGCGCGCATTCACAGCGTGGACGTGAGCCGCGCCCTCGAACTCGACGGCGTCTACGCCGCGGTGTCCGGCGCGGACTTCCCGAGCGGTGCCGAGGGCGAGATCCAGGGCGAGGGCGGCGGCACGGTGTCCGACCTCGCGCAGAACATCGTCGCCCGCGACAAGGCGCTCTACCACGGCCATCCCGTGGCGGCGGTGGCGGCCAAGAGCCCGTACATCGCCGAACGCGCCCTCGAGCTGATCGACGTCGACTACGAGGTGCTGCCCGCCGTCCTCGACGTGGACGATGCGATGGCGGACGGCGCGACCCTCATCAACGAGAGCCTGCACACCAACGGCGACCAGTCGAAGCCGCCGAGCAACGTGGCGGGCATCACGAAGTTCGAGCGCGGCGATGTCGAGCAGGCATTCGCCGACGCGGACATCATCATCGAGGGCGAGTACCGCACGCCCACCGCGCACCAGGGCTACATCGAGCCCCACGCCTGCACCGCGACCTACAGCGAGGAGGGCAAGGCCACCATCTGGTGCTGCACCCAGGGCCACTTCGACGTGCGTTCGATGACGGCCGGCGTCCTCGGCATGAGCGTCGGCGATCTCAAGGTGATCCCCTCGGAGATCGGCGGCGGCTTCGGCGGCAAGACGGTGATCTACCTGGAGCCCCTTGCGGTCAAGCTCTCCGAAATCTCCGGACGGCCGGTGAAGATGGTCATGTCGCGGGAGGAGGTCTTCCGCGCCACGGGCCCGACGTCGGCGACGCACTCCCGCGTCAAGGTCGGGGCCATGAAGGACGGCACGATCACCGCCGCCAGTGCCTGGATCGCCTACGAGGCGGGGGCCTTCCCCGGTGCGCCGGTGGGGCCGGGCTGCATGGCGATCTTCGCGCCCTACGACCTGCCGAACTTCCGGGTCGAGGGCTTCGACGTGCTCGTCAACAAGCCCAAGGTCGCCGCGTACCGCGCACCGGGCGCGCCCCAGGCCATGTACGCCATGGAATCCGCGGTCGACGATCTGGCGCGCGAGCTGGGCGTGGACCCGATCGACCTGCGGCTCCAGAACGCTGCGGACGAAGGCACCCAAGCGCCGTATGGCCCGACGTTCCCGCCCATCGGCATCAAGAAGTGCCTCGAAGTCGCGAAGGCGCACGCGAACTACACCACGCCGAAGGGCGAGGGTGTCGGGCGCGGCATCTCGGCCGGCTTCTGGTTCAACATCGGCATGCAGTCGAGCGCCGAGGTGCGGCTATCCGAGGACGGCACCGTCACCGTGGTCGAGGGCAACCCCGACATCGGCGGAACGCGTGCGTCCATGTGCCTGATGGCCGCGGAAACCCTCGGCGTGCCGTACGACACCGTTCGCGCCCACGTCGGCGACACCGAGTCGACCGGTTTCTGCAACGTGACCGGCGGCAGCCGCACCACGTTCGCCACCGGCATGGCGGTGGTGCAGGCCTGCGAGGACATCATCGCCCAGTGCAAGCAGCGCGCCGCGGCGACCTGGGACATCGATGCGGACCAGGTGGACTGGACCGACGGCGAGGCCGTGCCGAAGCCTGGCGTCAACGTGGACGTGAAGCCCTTGTCGCTGGCGGACATCGCCGGCAACGCGGGACGCACTGGTGGGCCGATCCTCGGCCGCGCCAGCCTGAACGCCCAGGGCGCCGGGGCCTCCTTCTCCGTGAACATGGCCGACGTGACCGTGGACCGCGAGACCGGGAAGGTGGACGTGGTGAACTTCACGGCGATCCAGGACGCGGGCACGGCCATCCACCGCGCCTACGTCGAGGGACAGATGCAGGGCGGCGCCGTGCAGGGCCTCGGCTGGGCGCTCAACGAGGAGTACGTCTACGACGCCAACGGCGAGATGGAGAACGCCGGCTTCCTCGACTACCGGGTGCCGGTCACGTCGGACATGCCGATGATCGACACGCACATCGTCGAGGTGCCGAACCCGTCGCATCCGTACGGCGTGCGCGGCGTGGGCGAGACGCCCATCGTGGCACCACTCTCGGTGGCCGCGAACGCGGTGCGCGACGCCCTCGGCTTCCGCATCCCGGACCTGCCGCTGTCGCCGCCGAACGTGCTCGCCGCCATCGACGAGCGCGAAGGCGCCTGATCCGGCTTCGGGGCGCGCGGGCCATGCTCGCGCGCCCCGGTCGAATGCCGATGGCGAAGGTCGTCTTTCCCGATCATCTGCTCTCCCACACGGGAGGCACCCGGGAGATTGCGGTCGAGGCCAAGAACTTCCGCGGCATCGTGCGCGCCGTGGACAGTAGATGGCCGGGCATGGAGGCCGTCCTCATGAAGACCGCCGTCGCCATCGACGGGCAGATCTACCAGGACGCCTGGCTGGAACCGGTGCAGCCGGACAGCGAGGTGTTCTTCATGCAGCGCATCGAGGGCGGTTAGTCGAAACCGCCTCGCCGGGCCGTCAGGCCACATGCCCCGACTCGTCAACCTCGGTTCCCTCTGCATCGACCACGTCTACGGCGTGCCGAACATCGCGTCGGCCGGCGAAACCGTTGCGAGCCGTAGCCACGCGGTCTTTCCCGGCGGCAAGGGGCTGAACCAGTCGCTGGCGGCGGCGCGCGCGGGCGCGTCGGTGGTCCATGCTGGTTGCATTGGCGCGGATGGGCGGTGGCTGCGGGACGAATTGGCACAAGCCGGAGTCGATGTGTCCCTGCTACGCGAGGTGGACGCGCCTTCTGGGCACGCGGTCATTCAGGTCAATCCCCAGGGCGAGAACGCCATCGTCATCGCTGGTGGTGCCAACCGGGTGTTGACTGCGGCGGACCGGGAGGCCGCGTTCGCGCTTTGTGGCCCGGATGATTGGCTGCTGTTGCAGAACGAGATCAACGATCTGGAGGGCGTGCTTGCGGGTGCGCGGGCGGCGGGGTGCCGCGTCGCATTCAACGTTGCGCCGGTCGATGGGCGCGAGCAGGGCTACGACCTCGGCGGCGTGGGGCTTCTCATCTTGAACGAAGTTGAGGCGGCCGCGTTGGCGGGCGTTTCCGACCCGGACGCGGCGCTTGATGCCCTATGCGCGCGGTATCCGGCGTGCGACGTTGTCATCACCCTCGGTCGCGATGGCTTGCGCCACGGCCTCGGCGACGCACGCCTGCGCCTCGACGCCTTCCGCGCTGACGCGGTCGACGAGACTGCGGCGGGCGATGCCTTCGTCGGCTACCTGATGGCGGCGTTGTTGGACGGCCAGTCGATGCGAGAGGCGCTGGTCCTTGGGTCGGCGGCGGGTGCGTTGGCGGTGACGAAGGCGGGAGCGGCGAGTTCGATTCCGGGGCGGGAGGAGGTTGCGGCCTTGGCTGGGACTTCACCAATCTAGCCGAACGTCAGCCGGGTTGCCCCAGCCTCTGATCCGGCGTTCCTTCTCCTGGAAGCTCTGGGCAAGCCTCTCGCGATGTCTCTTCCATGCGCCACGCTGTTGATCTTGGTCGAAACCAAACACCACCAGTCGCGGCTTCGGATCCACGCGTAGCCCTTCGTCCAGGACCCGGACGAGCATGTCGTGACGCTGAGGGTGTCTCCCTGCAAGCCCTTTGATGCATCGAAGGTTCTCGCATACGCGTTGGTAGCACTCTTCCAATTGCCCTTTGTTTTTCTCCAGCAAGCCCGAGTATCCGTCTAGTTGACCGATCACTTTAGCCTCACGGCCTTCTTCTGCTCGAAGCTCTTTGTTCGAGAAGTGTTTCGCTTCGTAGAACACCAACTGTGGGCCGTCGTCGGTCTCGTGCAACGCGGCCAAGTCCACCCGTAGCCCGGACCCGCGGAAGGCGATCTCCACATCGATGACGTTGGATCTCTTGAGGACTATCTCATGGACTCCGGCCTTTTCGTCACCCGCGTACACGCGGGATGCAGCCTTGAGTGCCTTGACGTTGCCGATGTCGCAGAACATGGCATCTCGTGGCGGTTTGGCTTTGCCGTCCACGACCTCCACGTACTGCGACCCTTCAATCTCTGGGCGCAGCAGGTACTTGTAATGGACCTGTCCGGCCATGGTCTCTTTGTTCTCGTTCCAGTCGAGCTTCAGCAGGCTATTGCCGCGATAGTAGACGTTAACGGAACTGTCCCGTATGGCCACGAACGTCTCCTCGTCGTCGACGAGCTTGCGCCACCAGCTATCCGCTTCGTACCTCTTGTTCAAGGCCTTGACAAACTTTTGATCCAATCCGCGCCTGAAAGCCTCTTTCATGTTCCTGCTCCTTTGCTTGCCGGAGTCATCAAACCTCCCACCAAACCCCATCATCCTTCCGCACGACGTTCTCGAAGAACTCCGCGAACCGCCCGGTTTCGAACGAGTGTATAGGCACGAGCCTGCGCGGCGCCATCGCTTTTGCGAAACGCCGTAGATCTCGAACGGACGCATGTCCCGAAGTGTGGATCACGTCCCACTGCACCCCGTGATCCTCAAGCATCTCGACGATGCCTTTCGTGTAATCCTCCCGCAGATACCCCTGCCACATCGAATACGAGAGCCGAGCACCGTCGAGCACGGCCTGCACCCCCCGGTCGCGGATCGTCATGGGCCGGAACAGCATGACCGCCCGATCCTTCAGCGCCGGTAGATCCTCTGGAAAGACGCGGTGGGCGCGGTGACGCGCGAGGTCGTCGAAGAGCTTCTTTTCCTTAACGAAGCGGCGTTGCGCGTACGGGATGTAAACGCGCACCTCCTCCCAGTGCGACTGCGGGATGCTCGCACGCCCGGTGGCTTCTAGTACCACTGCCGTGTACAGGTCCAATAGCAGCACCCGTCCACTGCGTTTCGCGGCCCGGAACACCGTGACGATGCGGTCGATGTTCTGCCCCGATGCCCACACGAAGTGCAGGCCCGGGGTCTCCCGGAAGGCACGGACGAACTCGTTCTCCAAGTCGGTCTCGGTGGCGAACCCTTCGTCCGTTCCGGTGCGCCCGATGGTCGTGCCCTCCATCAACAGGACGTCGAGGTTCGGCGGCGGATCGGCGACCATCGCCTCGAATAGCCGCGCCTTGCGTCCATGTGCGCGGAAGTCGCCGGAGTAGTAGACGCGCCGGCCGTCTGCCTCGACGAGCAGGCCATGGGCGTCGAAGGCGCTGTGATCGACCAGATACGGCGTCACGCGGAACGGGCCGATATCCAGCGGTGTCCGGTCCGCGATGAATCGGGGGTCGGTGAAGGCGTGGCCGTTCGGTACGTACTTGCTTGCGGCACGGAGGATGCGGTGCGCTGCCTCGCCGATGTACACGGGCACTTCGGGCCGTAGGTATCGGGCGAGACCGTAGTGGTCCTGGTGGGGATGCGAGATCAGGACGCCGAGGAGGCTGTCGTCGGCGTCGCGGAACCCCGGGACCGCCGGCAGCAGCCGTGCATGCCCATCTTCGGGGGCGTCGAGGGGCAGTCCGACATCCAAGGCGATGCGCTTGCCAGCGGACTCGATCTCGATGCAGGTGCCTCCGATCTCCTTCGTGCCGCGGTGGATGCGAATTCTCATGTCGGCGTTTCCTCGAAGCGCTTGTGCGTGCGGCGCGTCCCCCTATGTTCGTTTCTGGGGCCGAGAAGTTTCCCGCCGGGACGAAAAAGCGCCGTCGCAGGCCAGAATCCTCAATCGAAGCGCAACCCCGTAGCCTCCGCCAATTCCCCGATGGCCTGATCCTCGTCCACCACCTTGATCGTATGCATCCCCATCGCCCGCGCCGGCTTCAGGTTGATGCCGAGATCATCCAGGAACACGCACCGAGACGGATCGACCCCCAGCCGCTCGTACGCGAGCCGATAGATCGCCGGATCCGGCTTGCGCACGCCCTCGACGCTTGACTCCACCACCACGTCGAAGTGCGCCATCGCCACGTCCATCACGGACGCACGGTCCGGGTCGCGCGGTACCGGGCGCGACGGATCCGGCTTCATGTTGTTCGTGATGGCGCCCACCTTGAAGTGCTCCTTGCAGCGGGCGAGGGCGGCGATCATGCGGGGCCGGAGTTCGCCGCTTAGGAGTTCGAGGACGGCCTTGCCGGAGACCGGGTGACCGAGGGCGGTGCTCTCGGCACGAAACAGGGCGTCGAACTCGGCGGCGGAGACTTGGCTCGCCTCGAATTGCGCCCAGGCGTTCGTCCGCGGATTGGTGGAGTTCACCGTGCGGATGAAGTCCGTCGGCAGGTCGTGCGCCACCTCGAACCGGTTGAATGCCTCGAACGGGCTGCTCGTCAGCACGCCCCCGATGTCCCAGAGGGTCGCCTCGATGGCCATGTTCACAGTTCCTGGTCGGAGAGGAATGCGTTGATCTCGCGCGCCAGCGCCTCGGGCTGGTCGAGTTCGACCAAGTGCCCGGCGTCGTCGATCACGGTTTCGCGGGTGGGCCCGGCGATGCCGGCGGCGAAGCGTGCCGCGTAGGAGGCCGGGATCACCCGGTCGGCGGCGCCCCGGACGAGCAACGTCGGTTGGACGATGCGATGCAGCCGCTTGGCGACGCCCGTCTCGCCGAACGGGAAGAGGAACCGGGCAGCGGCCTCCATGCTGCGGGTCTGGGCGATCTGCCATTCGACCGGATCGGCGTCTTCGGGGGTCTCCCAGATCGTCTTCCAGCGCTCGGGATCCGCGCAGACCAGGGCGGCGAGGACATCCGGCGCCGGAATCTGCGCCCAGATGTCGGCGTTGGGCTCGTCCGCCTCGAAGAGGCCGAACGGGGCCACGAGTACGAGGCGGCGGATGCGGCCCCCCGCAACGGCGGCGCTCTCCGCGGCGAGGGCGCCGCCGACCGAGCTCCCGATGAGATCCATCCTCGGTAGATCGAGGGCCTCGAACATCTCGATAGCGTCCACGATCCAGTCGTAGAGGCTGTCCAAGTGCCGAAAGGCTTCGGCGCCGGGAAACCCCGCCAGCGACGGCACGATGACGCGCCGGTTCTCGCTCAAGCGGTCGAGGAAAGGCAGCCAGCGGGGGACGCCGCCGATGCCCGCGAGAAAGACGGCGGGCGGGGTGCCGGTGGTCTCCGTGCCCTGCTCAAGCACCCGCATCGACCGCCCGCGCAGGGCGATCGTCGATTCGGACGGCACCTCAGGCGACCTTCGCCGGGGTGTAGCGCCGCTCCTCCGCCATGGGCCTTGGCCACCAGCGGTCTTCCCAACGATCATCGAAGAGGTCGCGAATCTGCGGCAGCACGCGCTCCGCGTATAGGCGCGTGTTGTATTGCGCGAGCTCCGTGGACATGTTGCCGAACTGGCAGAGCAGCATGAGGTGTCCGACGTTCATCTCGCGGCACACCTCGCGCAGCCGCTCGGCCACCTGGTCCGGGTCCCCGGCTACGACGTAGCCGAGATCGACGATGTCCTCCCACTGGGTGGCCACCGGGGGCCGCCCGCCGATGCCACGGCTGCCGGCGGCGGCTTGGGCGACCTGGGACTGCACCCGTGCCCGCTGCGAGGCCTCGCTGGAGTAGCCGGGCGGCGACGCCCACTTGGGATTGACGTGCAGACAGCGGCCGTAGAAGTACTCGGCGGGGCCGCGGTACAGCTCGTTCGCCTCCCTCTCGGTCTCCGCGACGCCCACGAATTGCAGGAATCCGACGCGATAGGGATTCCGGTCCTTGCCGAGCTTGTCCATCTCGTTCCAGAAGCCCTGCACGGTCGCCATGCCGGCCTTGTAGCCGAAGTAGGAGAGGTAGCAGTAGACGTAGTCCATCTCGGCGCACCACTGCCAGGTCTCGACGGAGCCGCCGCCGGGAATCCACACCGGCGGGTGGGGTTGCTGGACGGGCCGGGGCCAGACGTTCACGTAGCGCAGCTTGTTGAAGCGCCCGTCGAAGGAGAAGGTCTCGGGTTCCCGCCACGCCTTCATCACGATGTCGTGGGCCTCGAGGTAGCGCTCCCGGAGCTTGGAGGGGTTCTGTCCGTAGGCGAACACCGTGTCCATCGGCGTCCCCACGGGGAAGCCCGCGATTAGGCGCCCGCCGGACATGCAGTCGAGCATGGCGAACTCCTCGGCCACCCGGGTCGGCGGGTTGTAGAGGGCCAGGGAGTTGCCCATCACGCAGATGGCGGGAGCGCGGGTGCGGCGCGTCAGGGTCGCCGCGATGAGGTTCGGGGAGGGCATCAGCCCGTAGCCGTTCTGATGGTGCTCGTTGCAGCAGATGCCGTCGAAGCCGACCTCGCCGGCGTACTCGAGCTCGTCGAGGTACTCGTTGTAGTGCTCGTGTACGCGCTTGGCGTCCAGGAGACCAGCGTCTATGTCGACCCACACCGAGGGATGCGCCTCCCGGAAATCGTCCGGCAGGTCCTTGTACGGCATGAGGTGGAACCAGAGGTTCTTCATCGGCTGCTCCCTTCGCTGCTGCGTTCAGTGTATTCGATTGATATAAGGCGGCCAAAGATGGCTTGGAGGGCAGAGCGCGGATGGACATGCAGGACGGAGTGGCGATCGTCACGGGATCGTCGTCGGGGGTGGGCGCGGCGTGCGCCCGGCAGTTGGCGGAGCGTGGCTGTCACGTCGCGATCAACTATGCCCACAACGCCGACGGGGCCGAACGTACCCGGGCGGCGTGCGAGGAGTTCGGGGTCGAGACGGTGGTGGTCCATGCGGACGTGGCGGACGACGACCAATGCCGTGCGCTGGTCGATGCCGCCGTTGAGAAGTGGGGCCGCGTCGATGCCCTCGTGAACAACGCGGGGACCACCAAGTTCAACCCGCACGAGAATCTCGACGGGTTGTCGCGCGAGGACTTTCTCGACATTTACGCCGTCAACGCGGTGGGCCCGTACCAGATGGCTCGGGCGGTGGCCCCGGCGATGCGCCGGGGCGGGCGCGGCAGCATCGTCAACGTGGCTTCCGTGGCCGGCGTGATGGGGGTGGGCAGTTCCATTGCGTATGCGGCGTCGAAGGGTGCGCTCATCACCCTAACGCTGTCCCTCGCCCGGGTGCTCGGCCCGGAGATTCGGGTGAATACCGTGTGTCCCGGCTTCATCCAGGGAGAGTGGCTCGAGCGCGGCATGGGGACGGAGCGCTACAACGCCACGAAGGCCGCCATCGAGCAGAACGCGCCGTTGCGGCTCACCACGACCCCGGACACCGTTGCGGAAGGCATCCTCTATTTCATCTGCGGCGCCGACGTCGTCACGGGGGAGACGCTGATCATGGACGGGGGCATGCACCTAGGTGCGGCACCGCTCACGCGCCGCTGACGCGACGGTCCGCCGATTCGGGGTGGCCCGACGATCCGCGCCCGCTTGATCAGGTCGTGAGGCCGGTCTCCACGGCGGCCGGTTCGGCGCCCAGCGCGTCGGCGCCGCGTTCCACGGCGACCGTGCTCGCTCTTGCCGGGTCGAATACGCAGTAGAACAGGCTGCCCTCGGCCAACGTACTCTCGACCTGTAGGACCGATCCGTGGCGGCGCAGCACGTGCTTCACGATGGCGAGCCCCAGGCCCGTGCCCCCGCGTACCCGTGCTCCGGCTAGATCGATGCGATAGAACCGCTCGGTGATGCGCGTCAGATGTTCCGGGGCGATACCCATGCCGCGGTCCCGTACTTCGAAACGCGGCCCCGCGGGGCTCTTGAACCAGCGGATGTCGATGGTGCCGCCGTCCGGGCTATAGCGAACGGCGTTCGTGACGAGGTTGTTGAACGCGCTATAGAGTTCGCTGCCCACGCCCCGCACGCGCAGCCCGGCGTCCGCGTCCACCGCCAGCCGTTGGGCGCCGTCCGACAGCCGGCGGGCCTCGGCGACGATGGTGTTCAGCATGAGCGCAACGTCCACGTCCTCCATGGTTTCGGCGCTCGGCAGCGGCGCGGATTCGAGCCGGGTTAGGGTCAGCAGATCGTCCACCAGCGCGCGCATGCGCCGCGTCGGCGGCGTGAGTCGCGGCACCACGTCGCGCAGCGTCTCGAAATCCGGGGTGCCTTCGTCGAGCTCCTCAAGGTATCCGACGATGACGGTGAGGGGCGTGCGCAATTCGTGGGAGACGTTGGCGACGAAGTCCTGGCGCATGGTGAGTAGCCGGTTCAGTTCGGTGACGTCGCGCGCCATGACGAGCGAGCGCTCCTCGTCGATGGCGATGCGGCGCAACTCGATCCGCCGGGTCTCGTCGGCGGGCGCGGCGATCTCCACAATGTCGCTTTCGACTTCGCCCTTCAGCAGGGCCTCGACGCCCGGGTTGCGCACGACGGCGACCAAGTCCTCGCCCTGGTCGTCCTCCGACAGTCCAAGGTGCTCGCGTGCGCCCCGGTTGTAGTCCTCGATCTCCCCGCCTTGGCGCAGGATCACCCAGGCGTCGGGAATGATGTCGCTGGTCGTGCGGAGGCGGCGCAAGGTGTCGATGAGTGCGTAGCTGCGGCGGCGGCCACGGGCTACCGTGTCGTATAGCCGTTCCGCGACGGGACGCCACGCCGGGTCGCCGTTCCGTGGTGGGCCGAGGGGCCGGCGGGACCAGCGGATCAGCGCCCGGAACTCAAGCAGGTGGTGCGCGAGGAAGGCCGATAGCGCGGCGACCAAGCTCCAGGCAACGCTCTCGGTCAGCCAGGCCACCAACGCGACGGTGGAGAGCCCGGCCGCGGCATGCGCGACGTTGCGGGCAATCACCCCCGCATCATGGCGGGGTGCGGTGTCGTCAGGCCGTGCCATCCTTGGTGGAAAACCGGTACCCGACGCCCCGGACGGTCTGGATGTGCCCATCCGCGCCGAACGGCGCGAGGGCCTTGCGCAGCCGCAGGACGTGGACGTCGATGGTGCGTTCCTCCACGTACACGTTGCGCCCCCATACCCGGTCCAACAACTGTGCGCGTCCGAACGCCCGGTCCGGGTGCCGCATGAGCGTTTCGAGCAGCCGGAGTTCGGTGGGCCCTAGGTGTACCGGCGCGCCGGCCACCGTCAGCCGATGGCTGCGGGTGTCGATTTCCAGCTGCCCGGCGACGATCTTGCCGTCCTCCGGCTCGCCGGCGCGGCGCATGAGGGCCTTGATGCGCGCCACGAGTTCCCTTGGAGAGAAGGGCTTCGTGACGTAGTCGTCCACGCCGGCGTCGAAACTCTTGAGCTTGTCGGACTCCTCGCCCCGGGCCGTCAGCATGAGCATCGGCAGGTCCGCGGTGAGGGGGTCTCGGCGCAAGCGCCGGGCGAGTTCCACGCCGCTCATGCCGGGCAGCATCCAATCGATGATCACGAGCCGCGGCAGGGGACCGTCCAGGATGTCGAGCGCCTGTTCGGCGGTGGCCGCCTCGACCACGTTGAACCCGGCGCGGCCGAGTGAGAAGGTCAACATCTCCCGGATTTCCGGTTCGTCCTCGATCAGCAGCACAGAGTTCTGGGGCACGTCCGTCTTGCTTCCAGTCGAACCATCGTGGGGATTTTGGCTGGGCAATGTGACACCGGCGTGAAGGGCACGGGGGGTGGGCGAAGTATGCCATCGGCGGGCCCGGAAGGGCACTCGCGCGAGCGTGCGGGGCGTCACGAACCGGGCTGGAAATACGATAGGCTAGAGTGCCTCGAAACCAGCGGAGGCGCATCCACGTGGGAACCAGGAGACAGTTGCGGGCGTCCGACGGCTTTACGCTCGGCGCCTACGAGGCCATGCCGGAGGCCGGCGCGGCCGTGAAGGGCAGCGTGGTCGTCATTCAGGAAATCTTCGGCGTCAACGCGCACATCCGGGAGGTGTGCGACGGCTATGCGCGGGACGGCTACGCGGTCATCGCGCCGCAGATCTTCGACCGCGCCGAGCGGGACGTGGAGCTCGGGTACGAAGAGGACGACATGACGCGGGGCATCGGGATCGCCTTCCAGGGGCTCGACCGCGAGAACACCCTGAAGGATCTGCAGGCGGCGGTCGACGAGGTCGGCAAGCACGGCAAGGTCGGTCTGGTGGGCTACTGCTTCGGCGGACTCCTGACGTGGGTGGGTGCCTGCGAACTCGAAGGCGTCGCGTGCGCCTCCGCTTACTACGGGGGCGGGATCGCCGGTGAACTCGAGCGCACCGCGCGCTGCCCGACGATCATGCATTTCGGTGAACTGGACGCGCACATCCCGATGAGCGACGTGGACCAGATCAAGGCCGCGTTGCCGGACGTGAACGTGTACGTCTATCCCGCCGACCACGGCTTCAACTGCGACCATCGGGCGAGCCACGACGCCGCGTCCGCGGCGACGGCGCGCAAGCGCACGCTCGCCTTCTTCGAGCAGCATCTGGGGGCGTAGGGAAGGTCGTGCGCGCCGCGCCGTATCCTTGACATGCCAGAATCGTTTCGTGATGCTTCCGCATCCCGAACTTGGGGGGCGGGAACATCGAGCATTGCAGGCCGGGCGGCATGGGCCCGTGGCACCGGTAGGCGGTCCTATCCGCACGTTGCCGGACCACGCCGAGTCTCCCGGACCATCGATGCCCGACGGAGGATGCCTGACGGAGATGGCCGGCCTAGACCGTGGGCGGCGCGGCGGAACCAGCATGAGAAGCGTGAGCAGCATGAGAGTAGACGCATGAGTAGACAACGAGTTCATAGCCCCTCGGCGGGCCTTGCGGCGAGCCTCCTGCTGGGGTTGGGGGGTTTCCTGGCCACCGGCGCGGCGGCGGCGACGCTGGACGACATCTTTGTCGTCGCGGAGCGCATCAACGATCAGGCGCGGACCTCCCAGGCCAAGATCGATGCCCTGACGGAGGAAACCCGCGAGCTGTACCACGAGTACAAGACGGTCCTGAAGGAAGTCGAGGGGTTGCGCGTCTACAACCGGCAACTCGAGAAGCAGATCGCCAACCAGAACCGCGAGATGTCGCAGCTGTCCGAGTCCATCGACCGGGTGACGGTGATTGAACGCCAGATCACGCCGCTGATGCTGCGCATGATCGATGGCCTGGAGCAATTCGTGGAACTCGACCTGCCGTTCCTGGCGGACGAACGCCAGGATCGCATCGAGCGGCTCCGCGAGATCATGGATCGGGCGGACGTCGCGGTCTCGGAGAAGTTCTCCCAGGTGCTGCGGGCCTACCAGATCGAGAACGAATACGGCCGCACCATGGAGGCCTACGGTGCGACCATCAACGTCGATGGGGTGGACCGCATCGTCGACGTGTTGAAGATGGGACGCGTCGCGCTCGTGTACCAGACCAGCGACGGCGACGAGACGGGCATGTGGAACCAGGGCTCCCGGCGCTGGGAGGTGCTGGACGAGGAATACGCCACCCCCGTACGCAACGGCATTCGCATGGCGCGCAAGCAACTTGCGCCGAACATGCTGGTGCTCCCCGTGACGGCGCCGGAGTAACCCCATGAACACGATGAGCACAATGACGGCAACGACGCGCACCGAGCAATCGATCTCCCCGGCCGGCCGGCTTCGCCGGGCGGCCCCGTGGCTGGCCGCGGCGAGTTTCGCCTTGGCCGCGGCCCTGCCGGAGCACGCGGTGGCCCAGGAGGAAGCGGCGGAGGGCACCCCCTCGCAACTGGAGGTGGTTCCGGCGGACACGCTTGCCGAACTGCTGAAGAACGTCGAGGAGCGCCGCGTCGTCGAGAACCGCGAGCATGTCCGCCGCGAGGCCGAGTTCGTGAACCGCCGCGGGGATCAGCAGAAGCTGCTCGACGATGCGAAGGCCGAGCGGCGCGCGGAGGAGCGGCGTAGCGAACGGCTCGAAACCCGCTTCGAGGAGAACGAGATCCGCATCGGCGATCTGCAGGAGCAACTCGACAAGCGCCTGGGATCCTTGCGGGAACTCTTTGGCGTGCTACAGCAGGTGGCCGGGGACACCCGGGGCCTGTTCGAGGGCTCGGTCATCAGCATCGAGTATCCGAACCGGGGCGATTGGCTCGGCGAACTGGCGGCGAAGATGGGCACTTCGACACAGCTTGCGACCATCGACGAGATGGAGCAGCTCTGGTTCGAACTACAGCGCGAGATGACCGAGTCGGGCAAGGTGACGCGCTTCAACGCGACGGTCAACATGCTCAGCGGCGAACAGCGCCAGACCGAAGTCATCCGCGTCGGTGCCTTCAACGTGGTCGCGGACGGCGACTACATCAACTATGACGTCGAGGTCGGCGCCCTGGTGGAACTCGCGCGGCAACCGGCGGCGCGTTTCGCGAACACGGCGGAAGATATTCAGGACGCCGGGCCGGGCGACGTCGTGCCCTTCGCGGTCGACCCGTCCCGGGGCTCGATGCTCTCCCTGCTCATCCAGGCGGCGACCGTCGGCGAGCGGGTCGGCTCGCCCTTCGGCGGCATCGCCAACGGCGAGTGCTGGCTACCGTTCTGCGACGGCCAGGGCGGCTACGTGGGTTCGGTCATCATCCTGGGCGGCATTCTCGGCGTCCTGCTGGCCCTCGAACGGCTGATCACCCTGAACCTGGTCGGCGTCAAGGTTTCGTCGCAGAAGCGTTCTTCCGACGAGCCGAGCGACGACAATCCCCTCGGACGGTTGTTGAACGTCTACGAGGCGAACCGGGAGATCGACGTGGACACCCTGGACCTCAAGCTCTCGGAGGCGATCCTCAACGAGACCCCGAAGCTCACACGGAACATCACCCTGATCCAGGTGATCTCGGTGGTCGCTCCGCTGCTCGGCCTGCTCGGTACGGTCATCGGAATGATCCTCACCTTCCAGGCCATCACCCTGTTCGGCACCGGCGATCCGAAGACGATGGCCGGCGGCATCTCGACGGCGCTCATGACCACGGTGCTCGGCCTCTGCGTGGCCATCCCGACGGTGCTCCTGCACTCGATCGTGAACGCCCGCAGCAAGTCGATCATCCACGTGCTCGACGAAGAGAGCGCGGGCCTGATCGCACAGCGGGCCGAGGCCTCCGGCCAGCCGCTGGGGTAAGCCGGTGATCGGAGACGCCTACTACGCGATCGTTGCCTACATAGAGCAGGGCGGCAACGTCCTGTACCTCATCGGGATCGTGACGTTCCTGATGTGGACGTTGTTGTTCGAGCGCATCTGGTATTTCCAGAGCGAGCACAAGGGCGTCATCCGCACCGCGACGGACCAGTGGGAGGAGCGCCCGGAACGGCGCTCCTGGAGCGCCCGGGAGATTCGGTCGGCGTTGATCTCCCAGGCGTCCGCGCGCATCACCGGCTCCCTGCCGATCATCCAAACCTGCGTGCAGCTTTGCCCGCTGTTGGGACTGCTCGGCACCGTGACGGGCATGATCACCGTGTTCGACGCCATGGCGACCCAGGGCGGCAACGCCCGGTCGATGGCCGCGGGGGTGTCGATGGCGACCATTCCGACGATGTCGGGGATGATCGCGTCCCTCTCCGGGCTGCTCGGCACGACCCTCGTCAAGCGCAAGATCGATTTCGAGATCGAGCTCTTCGAGGAGCATCTCACGATGGACCACTAGGGGCGGGAAACCACCGGAAGCCCACACCGGAAGACCCACACCGGAAGAAACAGAGGAACAGGCCGTGCGACAGATCCGCAGTCACGCCCGGGCCGACGACGAGTCGGACCTCAACCTGACGCCGATGCTCGACGTCGTGTTCATCATGTTGATCTTCTTCATCGTGACGGCCACGTTCATCAAGCAGGCCGGGATCGACGTGTTCCGTCCGGACGCGCAGACCTACGAGCAGAAGCCGACGGTCAGCGTGCTGGTCGCGATCAGCGACTCCGGCGAGATCTGGATCGACAAGAAGCGCGTCGACGTGACGGCCGTGCGCGCCCACATCGAACGCCTGCATGCCGAGAACCCGAAGGGCGGGCTCGTCATCCAGGCGGACCGCAACGCCAAGTTCGAGAAACTGAAGGCGGTACTCGACGCGGCCCGGGCCGCGAACCTGACGGAGGTCGCCATAGCGACCGAGCAGTGAGGCAGTAACAGGCAGATAGGCGTCGCCAAGCGACGCTAGAGAGGCAGACATGACACTTCGATACGTGATTGGCGTGGTGGCCGGAGCGGTCGTCACGTTCGTGCTGTTCCTCCTGATGCAGGCCCTGATCAAGAGCGACAAGAGTCCGTTCTCGGACGCCGCCGGCGGCAAGATCCTAGAGTTCGTCCGTCTCCAGGAAGATCAGGAACTCATCACCAAGCAACGCAAGCCCAAGCCGCCCCCGCCCCCGGACGAGCCGCCCCCGGACATGCCGAAGCCCGACTTCGACACGAGCAACGTCTCGACCGGGATCGATATCGGGGCGGTGGACGTGGAGTTGGATCTGAACGTCTCGGGCACCGGGGGGTTCTCCTCGGACGGTGAGTACCTCCCCATCGTGAAGGTCGCGCCCATCTATCCGCGCCGCGCGCAGACGCGCGGCATCGAGGGCTTCGTGCTGCTGGAGTTCGTCGTGACCTCCACCGGTGCCGTGCGCAACCCGGTGGTGATCGACGCGAAGCCCCCGGGCATCTTCGACCGTGCGGCCATCCAGGCGGCGCTCAAGTTCAAGTACAAGCCGAAGGTGGTCAACGGCGAACCCGTGGAGGTCGCCGGCGTGCGCAACCTCATCAAGTTCGAGCTCGAAGACGGCTAGCAGGAGGTCATGATGAGCAAGCGCCTGATTGGATTCGTCCTCGCCGCGGCGGTCGCCGCGATGGCCGCTCCCGCATGGCTGCCGGCCGCGTCGGGCACCGCTTTCGCCGCCGAGGAAGAGGAGCGCAAGACCCGCCGCGTGCCGACCATGACCGAGGCGACCTACAAGAAGCTCGCCGAGGCGCAGGAGTTCATCGACCTGAAGGACACCGACGCCGCGCTCGAGGTCCTCGACGACATGATGAAGCGCTCGCGCCGGTACAACGGCAACGAGATCGGCCAGATCTACAACATGTACGCCTTCGTCTACTACCTGAAGGAGGATGTCCCCCGCGCCATCAAGGCCTACGAAACGGTGCTCGCCCAGGGCGAGGACATTCCCGAGGGCCTTGAGGTTTCGACCCTCGACAACCTGTCCAAGTTCCATTTCATGGAGGAGAACTTCGAGGAGTCGCTGAAGTACACGAAGCTCTGGATGGAGAAGGCCACGAACCCGGGCCCCGACGCCTACATCTTCATGGGCCAGATCTACTACCAGCTGCGCGATTTCACCAACTCCATCGAGCGGATCGAGCGCGGCATCGCGGTCGCGCGGGAACGCGGCCTCGTCATCCGCGAGAACTGGTGGGGGCTGCTGCGCTATCTCTACTTCGAGCAGGAGAACTGGGACAAGGTCCTGGAGATCCTGGAGATCCTCGTGCGCGATTTCCCGAAGCGGGACTACTGGCTCCAACTGGCGGGCATCTACGGCCAGGAGGGGTACGAGAAGAAACAGGCGTACACCTACGAGGCCGCGCACGTGGCGGGGTTCATCACCCGGGGCCGGGACATCGTCAACTACGCCGGGCTCATGGCGCAGGAGCAGGTGCCGATCCGTGCGGCGCGGGCGCTGCAACGGGGCATGGACGATGAGGTGGTCGAGGAGACGGCGCGGAACCTGCAGTCGCTGGGGCAGTTCTATCAGCTCTCCGGGGAAGTGGACTTGGCGATCCCGGTGTACGAGAAGGCCGGCACCAAGTCGGACGACGGCGAGATACTCGCACGCCTGGCGGCGCTCTATCTGGAGAAGGACCGCTTCGAAGCGTGCGTCGACGCCTCGACGCGGGCGCTTGAGAAGGGTGGGCTCACCAAGCCGTACAACACCCAGATCGTCCAGGGCCAGTGCGAGTTCAACCGGGACCGGCTCACCTCGGCGCGCAGGATATTCGTCGCCGCACGCGGTAGCGCCCGCAACGACCGCAATCGGTCGGTCGAGAACATTTGCCAGCGTTGGATCCGCTACATCGACAACGAGAGCAAGCGGCGCCGGGAGATCGCGGCGGCCTTGTAGCGGACCGGGAGAGCGACATCCCCCGTGCCGGCCGGGGCGCGCGTCCGCGTCGGCGCTTCGGCCACGGGGACCACGGCGGCTGAGCCCTCATGTTCACCGGCATCGTTCAAGGACATTGCCCCGTCGTCGAGGTGCGCGACGACCGAGGCGTGCGTACGCTGGCCGTGGCGCTCGGCAAGTTGTCCCGGGGCTTGGAGAACGGTGCCTCCGTCGCCCTGAACGGCACGTGCGTGACGGTGACGGCGGTGGCGGGCGACACCGTGCGGTTCGAACTAGTGCGCGAGACCACGACGCTGACCAACCTCGGCGCGCTACGCTGCGGCGCCCGGGTCAACGTGGAGCGGTCGTTCCGCGTCGGCGACGAGGTGGGCGGCCACATCCTTTCGGGACATGTCGCGTGCGCCGTACCCGTCACCTCCGTGCGCGAGTCGGAAGGCCATCGGCTGGTCTCCGTCGAAGTCGCGGAACCATGGCTTCGGTACCTGATGCCGAAGGGCTTCATCGCCCTCGACGGCGCGAGCCTGACGATCGCCGAACTCGAGCGGGCGCGGGGCTTGGCGACGGTGAGCCTGATCCCCGAAACGATCGCTCGTACCGGACTCGGCGCGGTGGTCGTCGGCGACCGCCTGAACCTCGAGGTGGACAGCCGCACGCAGGCCGTAGTAGATACCGTCCGGGACGTGCTGCGCGACGCGGCTTGGGTGCGTGAGGCGCTTGGTGGCGCGACCGGATGAAGCGTATCGGTGAGGAGCTGAAGGCGTGACATTGGCATCGGAACGCTGCGTCGCGTGCCGACCCGATTCCCCGGCGCTGGGTGCGGACGAACGCGGCCGCCTCCTGGAGGAGTTGCCCGGCTGGTCGGTGGAAGCTCGCGGTGACATGGCGGTGCTCTCGCGGACGTTCCGGTTCGGGAACTTCGCCAAGGCCCTGGCGTATACGAACGCGGTCGGCGCGCTAGCCGAGGAGGCGGACCACCACCCGGAACTCGTCACCGAGTGGGGTAGGGTGCGGGTGACGTGGTGGACGCACGCGATTGGCGGCCTGCACCGCAACGACTTCATCCTGGCGGCCCGCTGCAACCAGATCGCTCCGGGGTGAACACCCGAGCGGCCTCGCGGGAATACCTCAACGCCTTGGGCGTCGATGTCTGGGTGCTTCGTGATCGCTCGGGCGCGCCGGGAGTCGCCGCGCCCGCGCACGGAACGTTCGACGAAGGCGCCGCGACACCTGCGGAGGCCCCGGTGGACGCCGACGACTCGGCGGGTGCCCGCGCTCCGGCAGGCGAGGCCGTAACGTTCCGCATCCGCGGCTTCCGGCTGGGGCGCGTGCTGGCATTGATCGATGAGCCGCTGTGGCCCCAGCGGCGGTTCTTCCTCGACGTGGCCCAGGCGATGAATGGTTGGCGAACGGACCGCCGCGAGGACGTGCACTTCGACTGGCCGCAACTGGCGGGGGGACAACTCTTGTCGGCCGATGCGGGGCTCGAAGCGGCCGGACGCGCATTCCGGGCCTTCGTCACGGCGCAAGCGGAGGACGATGCGCGCGTCCTGGCGGTAGGAGCGCGGGTGGCGGAACTCCTCGGAGCGGCACCGGAATGGGCGGTCCTGTATCTTGATCAAGTGGTGGACGGTCCGGACAGGCGCGACCTATGGCGGCGCATTCTGAGCCTTCCATAGTCCACCTCGAACGCATGCGGCGGGAGGATGTCGAGGACGTCGCGGGCATCGAGCAGGGCGCGTACGCCTTCCCCTGGACGGAGGGCATGTTCGTGGATTGCATGGGCGCCGGGCACGAATGTTGGGTCGCTCGGGAAAGGGGAGCGGTCCTGGGCTATGCCATTCTGGTGGCGGGTGCCGGCGAGGCGCACCTGCTCAATGTGTGCGTGCGGTCGACGGACCGCCGGCGCGGCCACGGCCGGGCCTTGGTGCGCCACCTGATCGACGTCGCCATCGGCCATGGCGCGGCCACGCTCTTCCTGGAGGTGCGCGCCTCCAACGCCGTCGCGCGGCGCCTGTACGAGACCTTGGGCTTTCGGGCCGTTGGCGTGCGCAAGAACTACTACCCTGCGGCGAACGGTCGCGAGGACGCCACCATCCTCGCTCTCTCGCTTGCGCACGCCGGAGGCGGGGGGTCTGAGACCGATTCGCTATAATCCGGCCTTCGCAACCTCCCATCCGAGTTTCCATGTCCCTGCGCGACGCAGTGGCGCGGCGGCGCACGTTCGCCATCGTGTCCCATCCCGATGCCGGCAAGACGACGATGACCGAAAAGCTCTTGCTGCACGGCAACGCGATCACCTTGGCCGGCACGATCAAGGCGCGCAAGTCCGGGCGCCACGCCACGTCGGACTGGATGGCCATGGAACAGGCGCGAGGCATCAGCGTGACCACTTCCGCCATGCAGTTTCCCTACCGGGAGCGGGTGGTGAACCTACTCGACACCCCGGGGCACGAGGACTTCTCCGAGGATACGTATCGCACCCTGACGGCCGTGGATGCGGCCCTGATGGTCATCGACGGGGCACGCGGCGTAGAGTCCCGCACGAAGAAGCTGTTCGACGTGTGCCGCATGCGGGACACGCCGATCATGACCTTCGTCAACAAGCTCGACCGCGAGATCCGGGAGCCCATTGAGCTGCTCGACGAGATCGAGGAGACGCTGGGCATTGCCTGTGCCCCGATGACTTGGCCCATCGGGGCCGGTGGACGGTTTCTTGGCGTCTACGACCTGCATGCAGACCGCATCCGCTGCTTCGAGCGGGGGCATTCGGACCGCGTGCACGGCCATGCGCTGATCGATGGACTGGACACGGAAGCGGCGCGTGGATACATCGGCGACGGCTACGCCGACTTCGTCGACGATGTCGAATTGGTCCGTGGCGCGAGCCACCCCTATGCGCGGGACGCCTTCCTCGAGGGGCGGCTGACCCCGGTGTTCTTCGGTACGGCGCTCGGCAACTTCGGCGTGGACCACTTTCTGGACCATCTGGTGGAAGAAGCTCCGCCGCCGCGTCCATGCGGCGCCACGACGCGGATGGTGGATCCGGCGGAAGCCCAGTTCAGTGGCTTCGTCTTCAAGATCCAGGCCAACATGGACCCCCGGCACCGCGACCGGATCGCGTTCCTGCGGGTCTGCTCCGGCCGCTATCGGCACGGCATGACGATGCGTCATGTCCGGCTCGGAAGGAATCTGAAGGTGACCGACGCCGTCACCTTCCTTGCGGGGGATCGGGTGCAGGCCCAAGAGGCGTTCCCAGGCGACATCATCGGGCTGCACAATCACGGCACCATGCAGATTGGGGACACCTTCACCGAGGGGGAGGAACTGCGTTTCACGGGCGTGCCCAACTTCGCCCCCGAACTCTTCCGCAGGGTGCGGGTGCGCGACCCGATGAAGTCCAAGCAACTCGACAAGGGCGTTCGGCAACTCGCCGAGGAAGGCGCGACGCAGGTCTTCCTGCCGGCCACCCGCGGCGAGATCATCGTTGGCGCCATCGGCGCCCTGCAGTTCGACCTCGTCGCGCACCGGCTCCGGGACGAGTACCGCGCCGACTGCGTGTACGAGGACAGCAACATCCACACCGTGCGCTGGGTCGCCGCGGAGGATCGCGCTCGGCTGCGGGAGTTCGAGTCCGCCAATGCCGAGCGCGTGGCCACGGATGGAGGAGGGTGCCTCGCCTACCTCGCACCGTCCCGGGCGAACCTCCAACTGGTCCAGGAGCGCTGGCCCGACATCCGCTTCGCCGCCACGCGGGAGCACGCGTGACCGCCGCCGCGCCATGAGCGACCGAGCCGATCCGACGCCGTCCTGGGCCGAGCCGTTCCGCGCGTTGCGGGAGGAAGATGCGAGCGTGGTCGATGCCGCGCTACTGGTGTCGGCCCTCGTCGATCCGAACACGGACGAAGCTTGGTGCCGCGCGGAACTGCTGCGACTCGCTGACGGGGCCGGGAGCGAGCCGACACCGCACGACCTCGTGGAGGCGTTGCGCGCGGCCGGCTTCACGGGCGCGCGGCGAACCTACTATGAAGCGCGCAGCAGCGCTCTGGAACACGTCTTGCGGGAGCGTCGGGGCATTCCGATTAGTCTCGCCGTCGTGCTGATCGGCACCGCCGAATGCCTCGGTCTCGAAGCGTCTGGAGTGAACTTTCCCAGGCACTTCCTGGTCGAGGTCGAGGACGTACTGGTCGATCCCTTCGAGATGCGCGTCACGACCCGGGAACATTGGCGCGAGTGGCTCCGGCGGGAGGTGCGCGGGGCCCGCGGCGGCCTCGGCGAGGGGGAACTCGACGCGGCGTTCCGCCCGGCCGGTCCAATCGACATTGCCCTGCGCATGCTCAACAACCTGCGGATGCTGCCCGAGGTACGGAGGGATCCCGCCCAGGGGCTGCGCATCACCGACTGTCAACTCGTGCTGCAGCCCGACGCCTACGCGCTACACATGGACCGCGCGGACATTTGGCTTGCCGTGCGCTCCATCGACATGGCCCGCCGCGAATTGGAGACGGCCCTCGCGCTGGCGGACGACGAGGCGAAACAAGCGATCCGCAAGCGCCTGAAGGTCCTACCGGACGAACCCGCGACGCTGCATTGAATGCCCCGATGGATGATCCGCGCGTTGATCAAGTTCGCCGGGGCATCGGGCGGCGCGTTGCGGTAACTGGTCGCGGAGGCCCGGAACGACTTGACCAAACCTGTTGCCGGGCATCCCGGACGAGACGCTGGACCGAGCGGAGGCGCCGTCTCGGTGACGCACACCCTTCTCGCGTGATTGCGCGTGGCCACGCGGCGCGAGCGGGGCCGGTAGCTGCCCATGCCGCGTGATTTAAGGTGTATCTGATTTTACTCATGAGTTTTTTCTGGTTAACCTGACATTACTGATGACCCCTTGAGAGGTGGCCATGGAGCGTTCGCCGGGCTTGCTCGACCGTTACCTCGGCCCCGCCGTGGCGGACGATCTACGGCGCAAGATGGTGTTCCTTGGCGGTCCGCGACAGGTCGGCAAGACCACGCTGGCGCTCTCGCTGCTGGAAACCGACCGTGCGCCGCATCCCGCCTACCTGAACTGGGATGACCCTCGGGTACGTCCGCGGCTGCATCGCGGGGAGATACCGGCGGGCCAGAAGCTGCTCGTGCTCGACGAGATCCACAAGTTCTCGGGGTGGCGCAACCTCGTCAAGGGGTTGTACGACGCGGAGGGTGGGCGCGTCTCCTTCCTGGTCACCGGCTCGGCGCGCCTCGATCACTACCGCAAGGGCGGGGACTCCCTGCAGGGCCGCTATCACTACCACCGGCTGCATCCGCTGTCTCTAGGGGAACTTAGTCAGCACCCATCCGTGGCCGACCTCGACGCGTTGCTGCGATTCGGTGGGTTTCCCGAACCGCTGCTCGCCGGCGACACCCGGCTCTGGCGCCGCTGGCAGCGGGAGCGGCTTTCCCGAGTCGTGTATGGGGACCTGCGCGATCTTGAGAACGTGCGGGACGTCGCGCTCGTCGAGTTGCTGGTGGAGGGCCTCCCGGACCGCGTCGGCTCGCCATTGTCCGTCCGCAACCTTAGCGAGGCTCTCCAGGTCGCGCACGAAACCGTCGAACGGTGGTTGGGCATTCTGGAGGCGCTGTACGTGTGCTTCCGAATACCGCCGTACGGCGCGCCCCGCATCCGGGCCGTGAAGAAGGAGCGGAAGCTCTATCTGTGGGATTGGTCGGAGGTTCCGGCCGGTGGCGCACGCTTCGAGAACCTCGTGGCGTGCCAGCTACTCAAGTACTGCCATCACGTCGAGGACACGCGGCGCCATCGCATGGAGCTCCGCTTCCTGCGGGACACGGACCGGCGGGAAGTCGACTTCGTGGTGCTTCGGGACGGCACGCCCGAGTTCGCGGTGGAGTGCAAGTCCGGCGAGAAATCTCCCAGCCGGGCGATCGGCTACTTCCGGGAGCGGACCCCCATCGAGGACTTCTACCAGGTCCATCTGGGAAAACGGGACTTTCTCGCGCAGGGTACGCGCGTGTTGCCGTTCCGGACCTTCTGCGGGGAACTTGCGCTCCCGTGACCGCGGGGCCGCCGACTGACCGATGTAGCCTTCGCTACCCCGTCATGTCCTCGAACGGATTCTCCACCTCGAGTGGAATCGCCTGCCCGTAACCGGGAATGCGCATCTCGGACGCGGACACCTCGAGGTCCTCGCCGCCCAGCACGCCCTCGCCGAAGCGGTAGATCGGTAGGCTGTCACCGCGGGTCATTGCGGCGTCGTAGTCGCCGGCCTCCCGCGTCACCGCCTCGTTGCGGCGCGCGTGGTCCGTCAAGGCGGCCGCGCCGTGCTTCGCGCGCAACATGCGCGTCGCAACGTGGGGAGCGAGTACGAGTCCGGTCGCGTTGTTCCCGCCGAACCCCTTCGAGTTGATGAACGCGGCGTCGATCGAGTCCGGCTCGAACATGGCGTGCTCCATGTCGAAGCCCAGATGGCTCGCGTGTACGTCGTCGGCGATGGCCTCGATGGTGCTGATGCCCGGCAGCACGCCATGGCGCCAGCTCCCGATCGCGCAGGCGAGTTGGTCGCCGGAAGCGGGGGCCAGCGAGTGGCCGAGGAAGGCCTTCACCGCCGCGACGGGCCAGCGCTCGATGCCGAACGTGCGGGCGAGGTCGTTCATGATCTCGGACTCGGTCACGCGGTTTTGGGGCGTGCCCGTGCCGTGGGCATGGATGTAGCTGCGCCGCCGCAGGCTCTCCTCGCCGAGGATCGACTTGGCGAGGGCCATCGTCTTCGCCACGGTCACGAAGTTGCCCACCCCGGGCCCCGAGATCGACTTCTTGAAGCCGTCCGCGTTGACGTGCACCACCGGCAAGGCGGCGTGGATGTTCGCCCCGAGTTCGAGGGCCAGCGCGTCGTCCGTGACGACGGCGAAGACGGCCGCCTCGGCAAGCGTGAAGCCACAGTTCTCGGCGAACGGGCGGCAGGCGCGGCGGTTGTCCACGGTGTCCGACCCGTCGAGGGTCATCAGTGCCTCGTCCTCGGCCAGTGCGCCCATGACCCGGTAGCCCTCGATCACTTCGGGCACGATGGGCGCTTCGGCGCCACCGACCAGGGCGACGCGGAGCCGGCCGGCGCGGATCTCGTCCACGGCCAGCTTCAGGTTGTAGAGGAACGTGGCGCATGCGCCGATGACGGCGCCGGTGCTGCCCACGCTGCCGACGATGTAGGCGTTGATGAAGTCAGACGGCATCTCGCACAGGCCGAGGGGCACCTGCTTGGAGGTGATGCGCTTGCCCACCATCGGCGCCTGGAACATGCCGCCGGTGCCGGCGGCGTCGAGCTGTCCCATGGCGCTGCCCGAATACACGGCGAATTGATCCGGCCGCACGCGCGCGCGGAGTTCCGCCCAGTCGACGCCCACGGACCGCACGGCGTCCGAGGCCCCGAACACCGTGAGCTGCAAGCCGCGGGGGTGGTTGCGCGATTGATAGAGCCGGCCGGGGTCGAAGCCCGTCGGGACCTGCCCGGCGGAGCTCACCTTTGAGGCCCGCCGGTCCGGAAACAACACCTCGGCATGCTTCCCGGCGGTGACCTCGACCTGGCCATCGTCGAGGGGCTTGACCATCCAGCCATCGGGCAGCGCTTCGGGCAGGTTGCGGCGCGGGACCACGAAGCGGAGTTCATCCTCCCCCGCCGCGCCGATGGTCGCGGACCGGTGTACCGAGATGTCGCTCGGATCAAAGGCCTCGATGCGGCGGATCAGGGTGTGGTCGCGAATGTACGCGCGGGTGGCCGGCTCCGCCGGGTCGCCCTCGAGCCCCATCAGCCCGGCAAGGCTCGCATACGTATCGGCCGCGGCTTCCGCGTCGAGCGCATCGATCACGATGCGCCGGAACGCGTGATCCGAGGACACGCGCCCGGCGGGGTTAACGCCTCCTAGGCCGACGATGATCGGGAGGATGGACACTCAAGCCCCTCGCCCGCTGCGGTGCGCGGATTCTAGAAGTTTGTGGTACGCGCCGCACCAGCGGCCGGCTTAGACGCGCTCGAGCGCGACCGCGGTCGCTTCCCCACCGCCGATGCACAGCGCCGCGACGCCCTTCCGTCCCCCGGTGGCTCGCAGGGCGTGCGCCAGGGTGACGATGAGCCGGCTACCGGTGGAGCCGATGGGATGTCCCTGCGCGCAGGCACCGCCGTGCAGGTTGACCTTCTCCGGGTCCAGGCCCAGTTCGCGGATGGCGAGCATGGTGACCATGGCGAAGGCTTCGTTGATCTCGAAGAGGTCGACCTCGTCCTGGTTCCACCCGACGCCCGCGAGCAGCTTCTCGATGGCGCCGATGGGGGCGATCGTGAACTCCGAGGGATGGATCGAGTGGGTGGCGTGGCCGACGATGCGGGCGAGGGGCGCCTGTTCGCCGAGCGCCTGTTCTTCGGCCAGCACGAGCGCGGAGGCACCGTCCGAGATGGAACTCGCGTTGGCGGCGGTGATCGTGCCGTCCTTGGCGAAGGCGGGGCGCAGCGAGGGAATGCGGTCCACCCGCGCCCGCCGGGGCTGCTCGTCCTCGGCGACGTCGCCCATGGGCGCGATCTCGGCCCCGAGCGCGCCATCCTCCATCGCCCCCAGGGCCTTCTCCAGCGAACGGATGGCGAAGGCGTCCATCTCCTCCCGCGTCACCTGATGCCGGTCCGCCGTGGATTGCGCGAAGCTGCCCATGGACCCGCCGGTTTCCGCGTCCTCGAGGCCGTCGAGGAACATCGCGTCGACGAGTTCGCCGTGTCCCATGCGCTGGCCGCGGCGGGCCTTGGCGAGGAGGTAGGGGGCGTTGCTCATGCTCTCCATGCCGCCGGCCACGACGCGGCGCGCACTGCCGGCGCGGATCAGGTCGGTACCCAACATGGTGGCCTTCATGCCGGAGCCGCACACCTTGTTCACGGTCGTGGCTCCCACGCCGTCCGGGATCTCGGCGAGCCGCATGGCTTGGCGCGCCGGCGCCTGGCCGAGCCCCGCGCTGATCACGCAACCCATGAGCACCTCGTCGATGGCCGCCGGTTCGGTCCCGGCGGCGCTTACCGCGGCCCCGATGGCGTGTGCCCCGAGTTCGGGGGCCGGTCGGTCCGACAGGTTGCCGAGGAAGCTGCCGATGGGGGTGCGTTGGGCGGCGACGACGAATACTTCGTTCACGAGGACTCCTGGGGTCTGTGTGGGTGGTTCGGTTGCGGCGGGCCAAGGCCCGGGCTTCAGGTCTCACGGTACCGTGGGATCAGCTCCGCGAAGTTGCATGGCCGAAAGTCGATATCCAACTGGTTGCGGAGGATCTTCTCCCATCCCGTCCGGCAGGCGTTGGTCGATCCGGGTAACGCGAAGATCAGCGTGCCGTTGGCGATGCCGCCGACGGCGCGGGATTGAATGGTCGAGCTCCCGATCTCCTCTAGGGACACTTGTCGAAACAGTTCGCCGAAGCCGTCGATGGTCTTGTCGAACAAGGGCGCGAGGGCTTCGGGCGTACGGTCGCGCCCGGTGAACCCCGTGCCGCCGGTGGTGAGGATGGCTTCCACGCCGGGATCGGCGATCCACGCGGACACCCGCGCGCGGATACGATAGAGGTCGTCCGTTTCGATGGCGCGTTCCGCGAGCCGATGCCCCGCTCCGGCGAGACTCTCGCAGAGCAGGTCGCCCGACGTGTCGTTCTCGGACGTGCGCGTGTCGGAGACCGTCAGCACCGCGATGGATAGGGATTTCCCACTCATGAAGAACCGCTTCCAAGTTTGCGGATTTGCGGGAGATTACATTACAGTAGCGCCCGTTTTTGTGCATGTGGGTGCAGGAGCCTTCAGGCGGCGAGCGTGAACGGCCCTGCCCCTCGCAAGCAACCGGCGGTCCCGTATGGAACATGCAGCCGCGGCGGGCGATCAGCTCTTCCTCATAGCCGAGAGCCTGGCGCAGGATTTCTCCCTCTTCCCCGATCAAGTTGCCGGCGAACACCCCGGCATGCGCGGCCTGCTCGGCGAGGCGGAGGTCGCGCGGCGGTGCGAGGCCCTCGCCAACATGGACATCGACTCCTATATCGAGGCCGTGGTGTCCGGGGCGGAGGATCCGCGCCGCGAGGCGGCCCCGGAGGTGATCCGACGCTTGGGCGACGTCTCCGGGGAGGCGCGCGACGGGTCGTTTTACTCGGCCCGGGTGCGTATGGACTTCGATGGCGAGATCCGCCAGGTCGGCTTCATCGCCCAGGATCGCTCCGTGAAGAACGGCGTCTGGGGTCCGGAGCACCACCTCGCCGCCGCCGAGCGCATCGCCGAGTTCTCCAAGCGGGCACTGCCGATCGTGTGCCTCATGGACACCCCCGGCGCGGACGCGGAGGCCGACGCGAACCGCAATAACCAGGCGCACAGCATCTCCCGGCTCATCGCGGAGATGTCGAACGTCACCGTGCCGAACCTCGGCATCGTGTTCGGGCTCGGCTACTCCGGGGGCGCCATTCCCCTCGCCGCGAGCAACATGATCCTCTCCGTGCGGGACGGCGTGTTCAGCACCATCCAGCCGAAGAGCCTCGCCAGCATCGCGCGCCGCCTGAACCTGTCGTGGCAGGAGTGCGCCAAGCATGTCGGCCTGTCGCCGTGCGAACTGCACGCGCAGGGGAACATCGACGGCGTGATCGACTACGCGCCCGGCGAGGACGGCGAGCAGTTCGAGAACTTCCGCCTGGCGATCATCTCCGGAATCCTCTCGGTGGAGGACCGCACCCGGGCGTTCGTGGCGGACAACCCCTACATCCTCGACCACTATCGGCGCAGCCTCGACCGTTACCTGCATCCGTCGAAGACCCTGCAGCGCCTGCAGGAAAGCGCGGCGATGAAGCTCACCCGCACGCCGACCGAGTACTTCAACGTATTCGGCGTTGCATACCGCTACCTGCGTTATCTCGCCTGCCGCCGGCGCATCCACGCGACGTCGGCACAGCAGTATGGCCGTCTCGCCTCGGGGGAGTTGCCGAAGGGGGAACTGGCCGCCCGGGCCGACCGCGAACGGCGCCGGGTCTTCCTCAAGTGGATGCAGGATCCGGACCGCGTCCGCTACGACGACGATCTGACGCGGGCATGGAAGCAATACGGCGAGCGCAAGGAAGCGCTGCACGACGAACGCGGCCGTTTCGCCCAGTTCTTCCTGGGCGAGCCCCAGAAGAACTTCCGGGAAGCGCGGGCGACCCTGCTGGGCGCGGTGGGGATGTATCTCTACAACCGTTGGAAGTCCGACGCGGCCGGCAACTTCCGCGAACTGCGCCACTATCTTGAGAACGCGGCCGACGCGCGCGCCCTCCTGCGCACCGCGGACATTGCCGACCCGTATCCGCTACTCGACGCCATCGCGGCGGACCGGGCGCTTGGCACGATCCTCTACGAGCGGTTCACGCACGAGGGCAAGAAACTGCTGGCGAGCGACCACCTCGATGCGAAGGCGGACGCCTACGTGCGTGCCCAACTCGCGTCGGAGATCAACCTCGCCTTGACGGAAGGCTCCATGGCCGACGCCGTGCCGAAGCAGGGGCTCGGCGCCCGTACCCGGGAGGCCATGTCCTGGGCGCCGTCGCCCATCGTCGTCAACCGGTTGGTCCTCGAGGACCGCTTCGGGCGCTTTCTCGCCGGCAGGGACTCGGGGCGGGACGGGTCCCGGGAGATCACGGACGGCGCGGCTTCGTCCGCCGACCTGACCGTGCTCGACATCCTGCTCGACGAGGACCTGCGCGAGGACTTCATCGAGGAGTGCCGCAACTTCCTGCTCTTCGACGCCGTCTACGACGGCATCATCGACAGTCTGGATTCGATCGCGGAGGAAGCGGAGCGTACCCGTAGCCTGTCGAAGGCCACGTTGGGCGCACTACTGCGCGGCGTCTTCGAGGGCGCCGCGGCGCGGGTGTCCGGGGACGCGCCCGTGGAGAAGCTCCGCACGGCGTTCTTCGACTGGTTCCTGCGCATCGATGGCACGCGGGGCGCCAGCGACTTCCTGCGCGCGGTGGAGGAGTGGAAGAAGAGCGCCTTCGCGCACCTGTCGGACACGCTGTTCGTCGTGGTGACGTTCCTCTTCGAGAAGCTCCTCGTGTCCTGGCTCAACGCGGAGTGGGACGGCAAGCGGTACGACGAGCGCATCTCGCCGCGCAACATCGGCCGGAAGAAGGACTTCTGGAACCGCCTGACGATCGCCTATCGCGATCTACGCATCCAGGAGGCGCTCACCGGCTTCAAGCGGCGCAAGGCGACCGCCTCGTCCGCGTTCGTGGAGGCCTTCTTCACGGACTTCGAGGAACTCTTCCCGGATCTGCTGAGTTCGGACCCCTGCGAGTTCCCGGGCCTGCGGCTATCCATCGAGTCGGCCTTGTCCCGGGAGACGACCCCCTGTGGGGTGATTGCCGGGGTGGGGACGTTCCAGGACGGGGCCGGCGGCATGCGCGTCGGCACGGTGATCTCGAACGCGGATTTCCAGGCGGGCGCCTTCGACATGGCGAGCGCCGAGAAGTTCTGCAAGCTCCTGGTGTACTGTGCCGAGCAGCGGCTGCCGGTGATCTGCTTCATCTCTTCCGGGGGCATGCAGACCAAGGAGGGGGCCGGGGCGCTCTTCTCCATGGCCGCCATCAACGACCGGCTGACGCGCTTCATCCGGGATCACGAACTGCCGGTGATCATGTTCGGCTATGGGGATTGCACCGGCGGCGCCCAGGCGAGCTTCGTGACGCATCCGCTCGTGCAGACGTACTACTTCTCCGGCACCAGCATGCCCTTCGCGGGACAGATCGTCGTGCCGTCGAACCTGCCTTCGGACTCGATCCTCTCGAACTACCTGTGGCCGGAACCCGGGTCGATGCAGGGGTTGGTGAAGCACCCCTTCCTGCCGGACCTCGACGAGACGTTGCGCGGGATCGATCCGACGATTCCCGTGCCGGAGGACACCGTCGTGGAGGTGGTGCGGCTGGTGATGGCCGGCGTGCTCGACCGCCAGGCGCCCGCAGCGACCCGCGCACAACCGCGCGTCAGCGAGGCGGACCTGGTCCGACCGGTCTCGAAGGTGCTCATCCACGCCCGGGGCTGCACCGCGGCGAAGCTCATCCGGGTGGCCCAGCGGCACGAGATCGACGTGGTGCTCGTGCAATCCGACCCGGACATGGAGAGTGCCCCCGCGGACATGCTCCGCGACAACGACGCCTTGGTTTGCATCGGCGGTGCCACGCCGGACGAGAGCTACCTGAACGCCCTCTCCGTCCTCTCGATTGCGGAGCACGAGGGGGTGGACGCCCTGCATCCCGGCATCGGCTTCCTCTCCGAGAGCAGCCAGTTTGCGGAACTGGTGCGCTCCCACGGCATCAACTTCGTGGGCCCGCCCGTGTCGAGCATGGAGACGATGGGCAACAAGTCGAACGCCATCAGCACGGCCATGCGGCTCGGCGTGCCCGTGGTGCCCGGCAGTCACGGCATCGTGACGAACCCGGACCGCGCGGCGGAGCTTGCCGACGAGATCGGCTTTCCGGTGCTCATCAAGGCGGTACATGGCGGCGGCGGCAAGGGCATCCAGGTGGTGGAGTCCCGCGAGCGTTTCCACGAGCTGTTCCAACGCGTCTCGGCGGAGGCCCGGGCGGCGTTCGGCAACGGGGACGTGTACCTGGAGAAGTACGTGACGTCGCTGCGGCATATCGAGGCGCAGTTGCTGCGCGACCATGCCGGCAACACCCGGGTGCTCGGCCTGCGCGACTGCAGCGTGCAGCGCGACAAGCAGAAGGTGATCGAGGAGTCGGGCTCGACGGCCTTGCCCGAGCCGTTGGTCAAGGAGGTGATGAAGCACACGGCGGCGATCGCCTGCGAGGTCGACTATGTCGGCGCGGGGACCGTGGAGTTCATCTACGACATGGACGCCGGCGCCGTGTACTTCATGGAAATGAATACGCGCCTGCAGGTGGAACATCCGGTGACGGAGCAGGTCTCCGGGGTGGATATCGTGGGCGAGCAGTTCCGCATTGCCGCCGGGGAGACCATCGAGGCCATGGAGGTCGGGCGGAACGGCTACGCCATCGAGGCGCGCATCAACGCCGAGCGCGTCGCGGCGGGTGCGAATGGGGAGTTGTCGTTCCAGCCGAGCCCGGGGGCGATTACCGCCTGCGCCATGCCGGACGCGGAGCACATCGACGTCATCAGCGCGGCCGGGGAGGGCAAGTTCGTCTCCCCCTACTACGACAGCATGATCGCCCAGGTCATCGCCCACGGCAGCGACCGGGACGAGGCGGCCGACCGCCTGGCGGCATATCTCGATGGCGTGCACATCGGCGGCATCGCCACGAACGTACCCCTGGTCAAGCGCATCCTCCGCGACCCGGTGTTCCGGGCGGGGGACTACGACACGGGCTATCTGCCCGAGTTCCTCGAGCGCACGGACGCCACCGGCATGATCGAGGAGATCGAGGCGGCGGCTGGGGCGGACGGGCGCGGTATTGGCCGGGACGCCATCGCCATCGAGGACAGCGACGAGCTGCGCGTGCTCTCGCCATCCACCGGCATCTTCTATTCGGCGCCCTCGCCGGCGGAACCCGACTACGTGGAAGTCGGCCAGCAGGTGGGCCTCGACGACCTCCTGTGCCAGCTCGAGGCGTTCAAGATCTTCTCGCCCCTGCGGTTGACGGACTTCAATACCACGGACGACCCGCTATACGCCGACGATGCCTACGTCGTCGCCCGCATCAACGTCTCGAGCGGTCAGCAGGTGAACGCCGGGGACTTGCTGTTCGTGGTTCGTCCCGTGGCTTGATCCCAAGGGCGCGGATCACCCGAACGTATCGAGTGCCCCCCGCACGACGCACACGGCACCGAGGCCGAGGATGACATGGCCGCTGACGCGGCGGAACCGGTCGTCGTGCAGGCGTGCGAGCAGGCGCGTGCCGATCCGCGCCCCGGCCACCGCCAACAGGCAGGCGAGGGCGAGCAGCCAGAGCGAGATGTCGAAGTCGCCCGCCCCGGCGCCACCCACGACTCCATCCACCAGGAGCGCGTAGTAGCCGATCTTGGCCACTGTGCCCGAGCGTCTGCGTGAAGGCCTTGGTCGCGACGACTTCAAAGCGGTTCAGGGAGGTGTGGAGGTAGAAGGCGTCGAGCAACGGCCCGGACGCACCCGCGAAGAGTTGCGCCGCCGTGACGACGGCCCCGCAGGTGAAGGCGGTGGCCGGACGGCGTATGTCCAAGGCCGCGAAGCGTGGCGTCGCCCGAGCGAGCCAGGGAAACGCCCCAATTAGCGTCAGCACGACGCCGGGCTCCGGCACCAGCGTCGCGACGCCGAACAGCGCCACGACCACGGCGGCACCGACGGCGTAGGGCGGCACGATGCGCCACTGCACGTGCTCGCGCAGGAACAGGCACCGCGCCCCGTTGGACGCGGCCTGCACGGCACCATGCACGATCATCGCGGCCGAGATCGGCAGCATCAGCACGAGGACGCCCATCAGGACGAGGCCGCCCGCCATCCCCAGCACGCCGGACAGGATGGCCGTGGCGAGGACGGCGGCGAGGATGATGGTCCAGAGCATCATGGTTGGTTACATCGAGGGGATGGCGTCGAATTCTCCTTCTGAGACGGAGAATGGGGCACGGATTTCTCCTTCTCAAAAGGAGAGTTTGGCTCGGAATCGAAATGACATGTTGCGGATCGCCCGGAGACCGTAACATCGTGCATGGAAGCAGTATGATTCATGCGCGTCAGGAATGAATTTCGGGTCGCGAATGATCGAGAATCTCGAAACCCTCGTCGCCCTCTCCAAGACCGGCACGATGATGGAGACCGCGACCGTGCTGAAGATATCGCAGAGCGCGGTCTCCAAGCGCATCGCCGTGCTGGAGCGCTATTACGACCGCAAGCTCGTCGAGCGGGACGGGCGCCGCGTCGCATTGACCCATCACGGCACGCGGCTAGTGGAGCGGGTCACGCCGCTCATCTCGGAGGTGCGCAGCGTCTTCCTGGAGGACAACGCGCTGCGCAAGGGGAAGCTGATCCTCGGCGTATCCGAGGCGATCCTGGCGAGCTGGGGGCCGAGCCTCTTCGCCCGCGTGCATCGGGCGCTCCCGGAGGTGGAACTCGACTTCCACGCCCAACGCTCGCCGGTGGTCCTCGACCGCATCCGCTCCGGCGAGTACATGATTGGCATTTGCACGGGTTCCGCCGATGCCGACACGGACCTCCAAAGCGAAGTGCTCCGCCTCGAGCCGATGGTGATCGTGCCGTCGGGCCTCGTGCCCATCGACTTCGAGCCCGGCGCGCGCCTCGACGTCATCACCATCGAGTCGCGGACCGGCGCGTGGGCCTCCATCGAGGACGACATGCGCCGGCTGCGCCTGCGGCGGCGCGCGTCGCTCGAATCCTTCTTCGCGGCGGCCCAGATGGCGCTCGCGGGGCTCGGGCACGCGCTCGTGCCGGCGGGCGTCGCGCAAACCCTCGCCATTGGCCGGGACAGCCTGATTCCGTTGGGCGCCGAGGGCTTGAACCGGCCCGTGCGGTTCGTCGCCCGCAAGTCGATGTTCTCGCGGCCCCTCGTGCAGAGCTTCTACGAGGAGGTGTTGGCGGAGGCGCGGCGGCTGTGATGGCGAAATCCGCGCCCTCTGGGAAGCTCAAGGTGAGGCGACCCAGGCCATTGGGTGCGACAATGAGCCCCATTTGGGGCTTGCTGGGAGGGAGCGATGCTTGAACGCCTTGCTCTGGAAAACGTTGGGCCGGCGAGGGCGATGCAGCTCGACTTCGCGCCTCGCGCCAATCTGATCACCGGCGACAATGGCTTGGGAAAGAGCTTTCTTCTGGATCTCTCTTGGTGGGCGCTTACGCGGCGTTGGCCGAGGGAGGTGAACCTGCGCATGACTTCTGGCTACCCCGCTCGGCCTCGGGATCCGAATGCGGAGGCTTGGATCGATGTAGGCGTGCGCGGTAAGACCAGGTCGGTACAGTACAAGGTCGGGTACTCGCCCGCGGATCAATGTTGGCGGGTTCCGCAAGGTAAGCCGCCCATGCCGGGCCTTGTCCTCTATGCTCATGCGGACGGCTCGTTTTCGGTGTGGGATCCCGCTCGAAACTACTCCGACGACGTGGGTCGTCGCCCCGCATACGTGTTTACGGAAGCCGAGGTTTGGGATGGTCTGACCTACACGGTGGATGGACGCGTCGTCCCGCTCTGCAAAGGCCTTTTGTCCGACTGGTCTGGATGGATTCGTGCGGGCGACGACAATGCCCAGAGCATGGAGTCCGTCTTGATGGCGCTGTCCCCTTCCGACGATCCTGCGTTGGCGATCAGGCCCAGCGAACCCGCTCGCCTTTCGGTCGATGATGCTCGGGACATCCCCTGTATCGAGACGACGTACGCTGGGCAAGTCCCCATCCTGCATGCTTCCGCCGGGGTGCGGCGCACCGTGGCGTTAGCCTACATGTTGACCTGGGCTTGGAGCGAGCATCGGATCGCGGCTGAGTTGCGGCGCGATGAACCGACCGACCAGATCGTAATGCTGTTCGACGAGGTCGAGAGTCACCTGCATCCAAGGTGGCAGCGCTCGATACTTCCTGCGTTGTGGAACCTCGGGCCGACGTTACCCGGGAGCGGGCGGCTTCAACTTCTGGTCTCGACGCACTCGCCGCTCGTACTCGCGTCCGCTGAGCCTTGGTTCGATGGGGCGCAGGATGCGTGGTTCGATATCGACTTGGAGGGCGAACCTTTGGAGCCGTGCCTGCTAAGACGTACCTTCACGACCCAAGGTACGACTGGAGGATGGCTGACGAGCGAGGCATTTGACCTCGCGACCGACCGCAACGAAGAGGCGGAGGGCGCTTACCTGCGGGCCATGGCTCTGCTGGAGCAGGCGGATCCACCGCTGTCCGAAGTGATGGACGCCCACAACGAACTCGTCAGGACTTTCCCCGATGTCGACCGCTTTTTGGTGCGGTGGAACGCCTTCGTGGAGGATCGAGGTGGTACGCCGTGATTCGCGTGACGCCGGCGCCGGAACCGGAGTCGTTTGATCGAGTGGTTCGCCAGCCGGGGCTTCGGGCGCTGGGTCGGCTGGCGGAGAGGGACTATTCGGGCTCTAGGGACGCGATTCCGGTCGGCAAGTTTCCGCCGCTTTGGCGCAGGTCGATGGACGATCTTCTTGAGCGGTATGCCCGCATCTGTGCGTACCTATGCCTCTACATCCCCCGAGGAACGGGCGCGTCCACCGTCGATCACATGGTCCCGAAGTCCACGAGTTGGGAACTCGCCTACGAATGGAGCAACTATCGACTCGCTTGTTCACTTATGAACTCCCGCAAGGGCGTTGCGCCCGCAGCGTTGGATCCCTTCGAGGTAGAAGACGGGTGGTTTGTTTTGGAGCCGGTTGCGTTCCAGGTGTTGCCCGGGCGCGGTCTATCTCCGTCCGTCACGGATCGCGTTGACCAAGCCATCGATCTTCTGGGGCTAAATGACCAGCGATGCCGCGATGCAAGAGTCGAGTACGCGCAGGAATACTGGGACGGCCATGTCACGCTTGACTACCTGACCAGGCACGCACCATTCGTCGCTCGCGAGCTCCGGCGCTTGGGCAGGCTGCGTCCGGGCGACGCATGATCGGGTGTGCCGCCGGGTGCGGCCAACCTGTGGCCACTACAACCCATACAGCTCCGTCACGTTACCGCGCGTAATCTGCTCCCGCTCCGCGTCCGGCACCCCTTGGAAGATCTCGTCGAGCACCTCCCGGGAACACGGCCAGGTCGAATCCACGTGGGGATAGTCTGAGCCCCACATCAGGTTCTCCACCCCGATGATCTCGCGGGTGAGGATGGCCGGACGGTCGTCCTCGATGGTGGCGTAGAACTGGCGCCGCCACACGTCGTGGGGGCGCTCGCCGGTGAACGCCTCGGAACGGAAGCGGTGTTCGCGTTGTAGGCCTTGGTCGACGCGGTTCAGCCAGTAGGCGATCCAGCCGGCGTTGAACTCGCTCACGACGAACTTGAGCGTCGGGTGACGCTCGGCGACGCCCCGGCACATCAGCTCGACGAGGGTCTGCGTGATCGTCGCGGCGGTGTTGGCGTAGTCGAACACGGAATCTCGGTTCGGATGCTTCTGGCGGTACTCCCGGGGTAGGAAGGCGTTCGTGCCGACGTGCATGGAGAGGGGGAAGTCCGCTTCCTCCGCCACGGACCAGATCGGTTCGTAGACGGAGTCGAAGTAGGGTGCGCCAGCGGGTGAGGTACAGGGGATGCAGCCGCCCTTGTAACCCATCGCTATGACGCGTTCGAGTTCGGCCGCGGCGGCCTCCGGATCCTGCATGGGGATCGCCGCGAGGCCGTAGAGACGCCCGTTCGCCGCCGTCGCGTAGTCGTGCAGCCAGTCGTTGTAGTTGCGCTGGCAGGCGACGAGCAGTTCCGTGTTCTCGAAGGAAAACATGCCGAAGAAGCCCGGATAGAGGAACTCGGCGGCGACGCCGTCGATGTCCTGGTCCTCGCCGCGCCGCGCGCCGTCGCGGATCCCGGCGCGCAAGCCCTCGTAGCCCTTCGCGAGGAGCTTCCGCGCCTCGGCGTCGGTCAGGTCATCGACTTCGGGCTTGTGGCCGCTGCGCCGGTCGATCTCGACCCCGTTGCGGGTGCGCATCCCGGCCCAGCCCATGCGCTTGCGCACGCCTCGGGCCCCGAGCGCGGGGATCACGATGGCGTCGTCGTCCGTGCCCGCGTTGACTACGCGCGGTGCGGCATCGCCGAATCGCTCCGGTAGGCCGATGAAGACGTCCTCGGCTTCCATGACGTGGGAATCCGCCGAAATCGGGTCCATGTGCCCCTCACGTGGTCCTGTGCGAGCGCGCCACTTTCGCGCATTGCCGGGCGCGTCTCAAGTGCCGCGGTGTTCACGCAATCAGCCGAGGTACATGCCTCCGCCGCCAAACGCCCAGTCCGGATCGACACGCACGTGGACCACCGCCGGCGCGTCGGCGGCCAACGCACGCTCGATGGCCGGCCGGATTTCCTCGGGTCTCTCAACCGCCTCCGCGTGCCCGTCCACCATCTCGGCGATCTTCTCGTACTTCGCGGGTAGCATGGCGCCGGCGGTGAGGTCGCCGTCGAAGCTGCGGTGCGCCATGCGATGGCCCGTCACGCCCTCGTTGTTGAGCACGACGCAGACGATGTTGGCGCGGACGCGCTTGGCGGTCTCGATGTCGTTGAAGGCGGCGCCGAACGCGTAGTCGCCGCAGAAGAGGAGGGCGGGCGCATCGGGACGGGCCAGCTTCGCGCCGATGGCGTAGGGGACGCCCGTGCCCATGCAGCCCGTGGTGCCGGCGTTCAGCCGCGTGCGCATGCCGAAGCTCGGGATCATCGCGCGGGCCACCGCCATCGTGACCTCGCCCTCGGCGACGACGGAGGCATCCCGGGGCAGGACCGCGCACACCTCCTGGGCGACCCGCGGTGGATGGATCGGAACCGCGGACGGATCGAACTGCTGACGCAGACGGGCCTCGTTGCGCGCTCGGGCTTGGGCGAGCGTGTCGAACCATGTGCCGTCCGCACTTGCGAGCATGCGCCCGCCCAAGGCGTCGTCCAGGGCTTCGGCGGCGGCGCCCGCGTCTGCCACGATACCGAGCGCAAGATCCGCCCCCGAATAGAACTCTTCCTCCACGATGTCGACCTGCACCAATTGGACGCCTTGGGCCAGGCGCGCCGGCGCACCGCTCGCGAAGATCCAGTTGAATCGTCCCCCGAGCATCACGATCACGTCCGCCCCGCGCAACGCGGTGCCGCGGGCGGCGTTCATGAACGACGGCTGGTCGTCGGGCAACGTGCCCCGCGCCATCGGCGAGGTGACGTAGGGGATGCCTCGGTCCACGAGGCGCTGGATGGCGGGGCCCGCCTCCGCCCAGGCCGCGCCCTTGCCGAGGATCAGCAGGGGGCGCTCCGCGCCGGCAACGAGATCTGCGAGCTGCTCGATGGCGTCCGGCGCGGGCCGGGGTTTCTCGATGCGCGGCGGCGCGTCGCGGTAGCGCACCTTGGACTCGTCCGCCTTCCCTTGGATCACATTGTTGGGCAGATCGAGATACGTGCCGCCGGGCCGGCCGGCGATGGACTGCCCGAGGGCCAGATGCAGCAGATGGGGTATCTCGCGCGTCTGGTGGGCTTGCGCGAGCCACTTCGCCGCCGGCCGCGCGAACGCCATCTGGTCCGCTTCCTGAAACGTGCCGAGGCCGGTGAGGGGCGCGTGGAAGGAGCCACCGAGCACGGTCAGCGGCATTCCGCTCGTGGTCGCGACGTAGAGTGGCGTCACGGTGTTGGTCATGCCGGGGCCACTACCGACCGCGACCACGCCGGGCTTGCGCTTGAGGTAGCCCCACGCGGAGGCCATGAAGCACGCGTTCATCTCGTGGCGGCAACCGATGAAGCGGATGCCCTCGCGGTGGGCCGCGCCCATCGCCTGGATCATGGGACCGGCGATGACGCCGAAGAGGGTGTCCACGCCGGCGCGCTTGAGTTGGCGGGCCAGGAGTTCGTTGCCGGTGACTTCGGACATGGGCGTGCTTTCTCGGGAGAGCGGGGAGCCTAACAGGTCGCGCCAAAGACGGGTCCATTGGGACGGGATTCCCTCAAGCGGGACACGGAACTCGTACGCACGTATCCTGTGCCGATGAATATCACCCTGTCCGTCGACGAACGGCTGGTGGCCGACGCCAGGCGTCTTGCCGCGCAGCGCGGGACGACACTGAATCAGCTCGTCCGAGACTACGTCGTGGAGATGGCGCAGCCCGGCGAGCGGGAGGCCGTCGTCGCGGAATTGGAGGCGCTATGGTCTGCGGGCGGCCACCGGTCCCGAGCACCCTGGACGCGCGAGGAATTGCATGAGCGGACGTGAGTTCGTGGACACTAGCCCGCATTTCTCACCACGGGCCGTGATGATCGCCGAGGATTTTCGCCCCGTGCGCGTGCTCGCGACCGAAAGCCTAGTGGGGCCTAAGTTTGAGGGAGCACGTGCGCGCACGGGGCGAAAAGACCGGCGAGGGCGCGGCGAGCGCTCCGCATCCGGCTGCCGACGCTTGAGATCGACGATAAACCCAAATGGACCAAGGACTTGCGGTCTATGCACAAGCGACTTGGTGAGAAATGCGGGCTAGGAGTTCTCGCAGCCAGTTCGCTGCGCTGACGCGCAGGGAACTGGTGGGTTGCCTGTTGCGCGGGCGTTCGATGTAAGGTCGGTCGCGCTGGGCGCGAGGCCTCGCGGGCAATGGTGCATCCATGCCCGTCTAGGAGTTTGGCCCGGACCGTGATCGGCGTTTTGACGCTGGTGGCGCGCCCCATGGGTCGCGACCCCGTATGCAAGAGTGAACGTCCCGCCGCGGTCTCGCCCAGCGCGACCCGTTGACGATGGTGGAGGATTTGGCGATGGCTGGCAAGGCGGCGGCGCCGTTGGAGGTCGTACACCCCGATTGCGCGGGGATCGACGTGGGCAAGCGCCGGCACTACGTGGCGGTGGACGGGTCGCGGTTCGAGCGGCCGGTGCGTCCGTTCGGGACGTTCACCCGCGACTTGGAGGCGATGGCGGAGTGGCTGTCGTCGTGTGGCGTTCGCCACGTGGCGATGGAGTCGACGGGGGTGTACTGGATACCGTTGTTCGAGGTGCTCGACCGGGCCGGCTTCGAGGTGCACCTGGTGAACCCGCGCGCGACCAAGCAGGTGCACGGGCGCAAGAGCGACGTGCTGGACTGCCAGTGGATCCGCCAACTGATGAGCCACGGCCTGCTGCGCGGCGCGTTCCGCGCGGCCGACGAGTTGTGCCCGCTGCGCTCGTACGCGCGCCAGCGCGAACAGCTCGTGCGCGACCGCAGCCGGTCGGTGCAGCACGTGCAGAAGGCGCTGACGCAGATGAACGTGCAGTTGGACAACGTCCTGAGCGACGTCATGGGCCAGACCGGCCAGTTGATCGTGCGCGCCATCGTCGCCGGCGAGCGCGACGGGGCGGTGCTGGCGCGGTTCCGCCACCGGCTCTGCAAGGCCGACGAGGCGACCATCGCGGCGAGCCTGCGCGGCAACTGGCGCGACGAGCACCTGTTCGCGCTGGCGCAGGCGTTGGCGCGGCACGACATGCTGCAGGGCCAGATCGACGCGTGCGAGGCGCGCATCGACGCCGAGTTGGCGCGGCACGCGGCGGCCGCGGCGACGCCCTCGTCGCGCTCCCGCGAGGCCGCCCTGCGCGAGCGGCTGCGCGGCCTGCTCGGGGTCGACCTGACGGCCATCCCCACCGTCGGCGTGGAGACCGCGCTGACGTTCGCGGCCGAGGTCGGCCCGGACCTGTCGCGCTTCCCGACGGCCGCCCACTTCTGCTCGTGGCTCGGCCTGGCGCCCGGCACCCGCATCAGCGGCGACAAGCGCCTCGGCGGCCGGCCGCCCAGGTGCGCCAACCGGCTCGGCCAGGCGCTGCGCATGGCGGCGAGCACCGCGCGCAACAACAAGACCGCCATCGGCGCGGCGCATCGCCGCCGCCTCGCGCGCATGGACTCCGCCAAGGCCGTCAAGGCCACCGCGCACCAGTTGGCTCGGCTGATCTACGCCATGCTCAAGCGCGGCGAGGAATACGTCGAGCGCGACCTGGCCGAGATGGAGGCCGAACGCCGCGACCGGCAGATCAAGAACCTGCAGCGCCAGGCGAAACACCTAAACCTGATGCTCGTCCCCGTCGAGGAAGCCGCCTAACGGGGTTAGTTCCATGCAAGCCCGCGCCGTAGAACGGCGCGGGCGCGTAGGCCGGTGGGGCTGGGCCGGGAGCGGAGCCAAGGGCGACGGTTCCGGGGCGCTAGGCTTCTTCAATAGGGCGGCAATGTTGCCGTCGAGTCCGCCAAAGGGTCGTCACACCATTGCGCTATGGCACGGGCCCAGTCCGCGTCGTCGTTGAGGCACGGCAGCAACCGAAAGGATGCACCCCCCGCCCCGAGGAAAGTCTCGCGGCCCCGCATGCCAATCTCCTCCAGGGTCTCTAGGTTGTCCGCCGTAAACGAGGGGCATGCCACGGTGAGGTTCCGAACACCGCGCCCCGGCAACTCCGCGAGCACCTCGTCCGTGTAGGGACGTAGCCACGGCAGCCGCCCGAGCCGGGATTGGAAGCTCATCGAATGGTGCTGCAGGCCAAGCTTCGCGACGATCCGCCGCGTGGTCTCGCGGCACTGGTGGCGGTAGCAGGTTTCGTGGGCGGTCGAGGCCACCTCGCAGCAATCGTTGGAACGCAGGCAATGCGACCCGGTTGGGTCCGCCTTCGTCAGGTGCCGTTCCGGGAGGCCGTGGTAGCTGAAGAGGACGTGGTCGCCCGGTGCCATCGTCGAGCGGATGCGCGCCGCCATCCCGTCCACGAACGCTGGACTCCCGAAGAACGGCGGCAATACACGCACGGGCACCTGAGCCAATGCACGCACCTTTGTGATCGTCGTCGTGCGCGTGGAGTCGGCGTGCTGAGGATACAGTGGTATGAGGATTATCTCGTCCACCGCCCCGAGGGCATCCACCGCGTCGGCGAGGCTTGGCGCACCGTAACGCATTCCCACCGCCACCGCGTGAGGCGTCAGCCCGCGCACGCGTGCGGCGAGGGCCTCGGTGTGATGCACGAGCGGCGATCCGGGCGCCCCGTCGCGCCAGATCGCTTGGTACGCGGCGGCGCTGCGCCGGGGGCGGGTCGGCAGGATGAACGCGGAGACGATCAGGCGACGCAGCGGCCGGGGCACGTCCATCACGTAGGGGTCCATCAGGAACTCGTTCAGGTAACGCCGCACGGATCGCGGGTCGCATCCCGCGGGTGAGCCGAGGTTCGCGAGCAGGACGCCACGAGTGGGCAAGGGTATCTCCTTGGTCGGTTTGGGGTGATCGGATAGTATCCGCGCACCCCCGCAAGCTGTCAGCCCGAAGCGGCCGCACCCGATGACCGTCATCGTCGACTACGACGCCGGCAACCTGCGCAGCGTCCAGCGCGCCTGTGCGGAAGTAGGCGTGCGGGCCGCGATCACCAACGATCCCGAAGAGGTGAGGTCCGCGGACCGCGTGATCTTTCCGGGCGTGGGGGCGGCCGGGAGCGCCATGCGGAGTCTGCGGGCACGGGAACTCGACTGCGCCTTGACGGAGGCGGTGGGCGGGGGAACGCCGGTGCTCGGTATCTGCTTGGGGCTCCAGATTTCCCTAGACCGGTCCGAGGAGAACGACCAAGAGACCCTCGGGCTGATCGCCGGAGACGTCCGCCGGTTTTCGCTCTCGGATCCGGCGCTCAAGGTGCCCCACATGGGTTGGAACGAGGTTCGGGTGGTGCGCGATCACCCCTTGCTCGACGGCATCGAGCCGGGCGACGAGTTTTACTTCGTCCACGCCTACTACCCCGTACCGGCGGCCTCCCACGTGGTGTGCGCCGTGGCGGACTACGAGGGAGACTTCTGCTGTGCCCTGGGCGCCGGCAACTACTTCGCGACCCAGTTTCACCCCGAAAAGAGCGGCAGGGTGGGGCTGCGCCTCCTGGAGCGCTTCGCCCGGTGGGACGGCGATGCTTAGCAAGCGCTTGATCGCCTGCCTCGACGTCCGCGACGGCAAGCTCGCCAAGAGCGTCCGCTTCGTCGACACGAAGGACATCGGCGACCCGGTGGAGAAGGCGCGGGAGTATTACCTCGACGGGCTGGACGAACTGGTCTTCTACGACATCACGGCCTCCAGCGACCGGCGCTCGATCATCCTCGACGTGGTGGAGGCCGTGGCCGAGCAGGTCTTCATCCCCCTCTCGGTGGGGGGCGGCGTGCGCTCGGTGCAGGACGCGACGGACCTGCGGCTGGCGGGCGCGGAGAAGATCAACGTGAACTCGGCCGCAGTGCGGCGGCCGGCCCTCATCGCCGAGTGTGCGGAGGCGATCGGCAACCAGAACGTCGTGCTGTCCATGGACATCCGCCGGGTGGGCGAAAACGGGGACTTCCCCTCCGGCTACCAGATCGTCGTCGATGGCGGCCGCAAGCCGATGGGCATCGACGCGCTCGCATGGACGCGGGAGGGGGAGCGCCTCGGCGCCGGCGAACTCGTCGTCAACTCCATCGACGCCGACGGCACCCGGGACGGCTACGAACTGCGCCTCACGCGCATGATCAGCGATGCGGTGCGGATTCCCGTAATCGCGTCCGGCGGCGCGGGCGTGCCCGAGCACCTCTACGATGTGCTGACGGAGGGCCGGGCGGACGCCGCCCTGGTGGCCTCCATGGTGCACTACGGCGACTACACCGTGAGTGGCCTGAAGCGCGACCTCCACGAACGCGGCGTGAAGATGCGGATGTCCTGGTGATGAAGGCGATTCGGGTCGAAGGAGACGCGCTGGTCTGGGCCGACGTGGAAGTCGGGGAGCCGGGGCCGGGGGAGCTCTTGATCGCCAACCGCGCGAGCGCGGTGAACCGGGCGGACCTTGCGCAGCGTGCGGGCGGTTATCCGCCGCCGCCGGGCGCGAGTGAGATCCTGGGCCTCGAGTGCGCGGGCGTCGTCGAGTCGTTGGGGGAAGGCGTCACCCGCGTGGAGCCGGGCGACCGCGTGTGCGCGCTCCTCGCCGGCGGCGGCTATGCCGAACGCGTGCTGGTGCCGGCCGGCCAGGTGCTGAAGATTCCTGGGGAACTGTCCTTTACCGAAGCGGCGGCCCTTCCGGAAGTGTTCGCCACCGCGTATCTCAACCTCTTCGTCGAGGGCGCGCTCCGGTTCGGGGAGTCGGCGCTGCTACACGCGGGTGCGAGTGGCGTGGGTACGGCGGGCATCCAACTCTGCCGCGAGTTCGGCAGCCCCTGCTTCGTGACCGCCGGCAGCGACGACAAGATCGCCCGTTGCGTCGAACTCGGCGCGGCCGGGGGAGCGAACCGGCACACCGAGCGTTTTGCGGACAAGGTGCCGGAGTGGACGGGGGGCGAGGGACTCGATGTCATCCTCGACCCGGTTGGCGGAGCCTACCTGGAGGACAACCTCCGCGCCCTCAAGCCCGATGGACGGCTCGTGATCATCGGCCTGCTCGGCGGCGCGGACTTGGCCGTGGAGCGGGGGCTCGGCCTGATGATGATGAAGCGGCTCAGGATCGTCGGCTCGACGCTGCGGGCGCGGTCCATCGCGCGCAAGGCCGCGGTCATGGACGCGCTCAAGGAACGCGTCTGGCCGGCCATCGCCGCGGGCCGGATCCGGCCGGTCATCGAGACGGTCGTGCCGATGACCGACGCGGACTCGGCCCACCGGCTCATTGCCGGAAACGAGACGTTCGGGAAGGTGGTGCTGGAGGCGCCGTAACGCCCCCCTGGCTACCGGCAGCGCCGAATCGCGCGGTCGACCCAGACCCGTCGCCGGGCCGCGTCGTAACGCGCGTGAAACGGCCGGGACAACGACGCACAGAACTCTTGTAGCTTCGCCCGCGCCCCTTGCAGGGAGTCCGCGACCAGGTAGCGAGGCTGAAGATCGGTGATCGAGTACGGCTCGCGTGCGGCGGCCTCGGGATCCCAAGGCTGGAACGCCTCGTCGGGTAGACCGCCACCGCACGCGCGTTCAAGTTCGCTGACGCTGGAGAGCACGCCGGCGCCGTACGCCTTGCGTTGGCCGTCCTCGCGGAGGAGGCCGAACTCCACGGCGTACCAGTAGCCGCGGGCCAGGCGCTCGATGTCGTCGTCGCTCGCGCCAAGGCTCGCGAGACCAATCTCCTGCGACAGGTCCGCGAAGGCCGGGTCGGCGAAAATGGGGGCATGGCCAAGCAGTTCGTGACAGACGTCCGGCTCGGGCGTGTAGAACGGGACGGAATGATGGCGCACGTACTGGGTCGAGAAAAACACGCGAAGATGCCGTGGTCCACCGGCCCGAGCACCTCGTGTCCCGCGGCCTCGAGGCAGCCCTTCGCGGAGACCAGGGCGTCGCGGCACTCCACCTCGAAGGCGATGTGCTGCGCCCAGGGAGGGGTGTTGGGGTCCGGGCCCATCGGGGCACGGTGCGGGAGCTCGAAGAAGGCGAGCACGTTGCCCATCCCGGCGTCCAGGAAGACGTGCAGGTATGGATCCCGCTCGCCCGTCGAGGGGACGTGGTCCTCGGCGAACGCCAGTTGGAACTCCATGCCGAGCAGGTCGCGATAGAAATCCACGGTCTCGCGGGCATCGTTGCAACGATACGCGACGTGGTGGATGCGGGTGATCTTCACGCGGCGCTTCCGGTACCGGTGCGCGCCTGGTGACGCTCGATCGATTCGAACAGCGCCTGGAAGTTGCCCTCGCCAAACCCCTCGTCGCGCTTGCGCTCGATGAACTCGAAGAAGATCGGTCCGATGAGCGGCTCGGAGAAAATCTGTAGCAGGAGGCGCGGACGGCCGCCCGTCGTCGCGCCATCGAGCAGGATGCCGTGCTCGGCGAGCAGGGAGATCGGCTCCCCGTGGCCCGGGAGTCGGGCGTCGAGGGCCTCGTAGTAGGTCGGCGGAGGGGGCTCGATGAATGGTACGCCGCGCTGGGCGAGCGCCCCGCAGACGCGCGGCAGGTCCTGGCACGCGAGTGCGATGTGCTGGATGCCCTCGCCGTTGTACCGGATCAGGAAGTCCTCCACCTGGCCGCCGCCGGCGCCGGGCGCCTCCTCGTTGAGCGGGATGCGGATCTTGCCGTCGGGCGCGGTCATGGCGCGCGACACGAGGCCGGTGTGGTGGCCCGCGATGTCGAACCGGCGCGTCTCCCGGAAGTTGAAGATGCGCTCGTAGAAGCGCGCCCAGTGGTCGATGCGCCCGCGGTACACGTTGTGCGTCAGGTGGTCGACGCGGTCGAGCCCGACACCTCGCGGCCGATGATCGACCCCCGGCAGGAACTCGAAATCGATGTCGTAGATGCTGCTGCCGGGCTCGCAGCGGTCGATCAGGTAAATCGGCATCCCGCCGATGCCGCGGATCGCCGGCAGGCGCAGTTCCATCGGTCCGGGTGGCGTGTCCATGGACTGTGCGCCGCGGGCGATCGCGCGGGCGTACGCCTGGTGCGCGTCCGTCACGCGGAAGGCCAGCCCCGCGACGCACGATCCATGCTCCTCGGCAAGGAACCGGGCGGTACTCCCCGGCTCGTAGTTGACGACGAAGTTGATGTCGTTCTGGCGCCACAGCGCCACCGTCTTCGAGCGGTGGCGCGCGATCTCCTCGAACCCCAGCATGGCCAGGACCGGCTCGAACCTCCCCGGCCCGCTCGCGGCGAACTCCACGAACTCGAAACCGTCGAGGCCGATGGGGTTATGCGGTGTGCCTTGTCTCATGCCTGCTTCCAGGGGAACCTGTCCCCATCATAGAGAGGAACTCAGGGCATATTTGACCTTTTTTGACTCTACACGGGGAGTTTGGAGAAAATCCTGCTCATAGAACGTGTGTCTGAGGAGAATTCTTCCAAGTGGCCCTTGATCGCACCGATCGGCGCATCCTGGCCGCCCTGCAGGAAAGCGGGCGCATGTCGAACGTGGAACTGGCCGGGCTCGTGGGGTTGTCCGAATCACCCTGTTTCCGCCGTGTACGCAACCTCGAGCGCCGCGGCGTCATACGGGGTTATGCGGCGGCGATCGACCCGCGGGCGCTGGACCTGAAGGTCACGGCGTTCGTGCTCGTCACGCTCGAGAAGCAGTCGGAGGCGCGCACGGGCGAGCTGTACGACCGGATCCGGGGCGAGGCGCACATTCTGGAGTGCCACGCCATGAGCGGGCGGCACGACCTCATCCTGAAGGTGGTCGCGCGTGACATCGACCACTTCTCGGAACTGGTGATGCGGGGCATCCTGCGGTATCCGGGCGTGCTGCACGTGGAGTCGAGCTTCAGCATGAGCGAGATCAAGGCCTCACCCATGTTGCCCGCCTGACGGCCCCGCGCCGCGAGCGCTTCCCCCGGCCCTTCGAGCCGAAGTAGGGCGGCCTCGAGGGGCCGTACCGCGCCCGGGACGAACCGCATCGTAGAATCGCGATTCTCGTGCGACAGACGTTGGGGGGAAGGTTCTTGGCGGAACGGCTCAGAATCCTCGAACTGGGCACCGGCGTGGCGTCCGCGTACGCGGCGAAGCTCATGGGCGACGCCGGGGCGGACGTCGTCAAGGTTGAGCCCCCAGGCGGCGATCCGGCGCGGAAGCGGGGGCCGTTCCCGGACGGCGTGCGCGATCCCGAGAGGAGCGGGATGTTCCTCGCGCTCAACCTGAACAAGCGCGGCATCACGCTCGATGCCACCTCGGAGCGCGGCGAACTCGACCGGCTGCTGGCGTGGGCCGACGTGCTGGTGCACGACCTACGGGCATCGGCCGCCGCCGCGGCTGGTCTCGATGCAGCCGCGGTCCGAACCGCGCACCCGAACCTCGTCACGCTGGCCATCACGCCCTTCGGTCAGACCGGCCCGTACGCCGAGTACGAGGCGGAAGAGCTCACCGTGGCGAACGCCGGTGGCTGGGCGTACGTCTGCCCGGCGACGTCCACCGATCCCTCCCTGCCACCCCTCAAGGTCTTCGGGGATCAGTGCGCGCTGATGTCGGGGATCGCCGGAACGACGGCCGCGCTGGCCGCCGCCCGGGAAGCGCGGCGCTCGGGCGTCGGCGAGTACATCGATCTCTCCGAGCAGGCGTACGTGGCCTCCGTCCTGGAGGGTGGCCTACCGCTGTACGAGTACACGGGTCAGGTCGCGGCGCGCCACCACACGCGGATGCTCATCCCCTGGCGCATCTTCGACGCCGAGGATGGCCCGGTGTTTCTGGTTTGCGTCGAGCAGGACCAGTGGGAGCGCCTGGTCGAGTTCATGGGGCATCCGGATTGGGCGGACCTGCCGACGTTCGCCGGGCAGGCCGAGCGCGCCGAGAACGAGGACATGGTGCACCTGTTCGTGCAGGAGTTCGTGGGCACGTGGCGGGCGCACGAGTTCTATCACCAGGGGCAAGGGCACCGCATCTGCATCGCGCCCGTGATGGGCCTGCGGGACCTTGCCGAGAACGAGCACCTGCGCGCCCGCGGCTTCTTTGTCGAGGTCGGCGAGGGGGACGCGCGCATGGAGTACCTCGCGCCGGCGGCGCTCACCACGAGCGGACGCGCGTCTATGCGCCCCGCGCCGCGTCTCGGCGAGCACAATGGGGCGTTCGAGGCGACGCCGCGGGCCGTGCGGCCGGCCGGTGGCGAACCGCGCCTACCCTTGGCCGGCATCCGCGTGCTGGACCTGACCTGGGCGTGGGCAGGGCCCTTCTGCACCATGAACCTGGCCCACTTGGGGGCGGAGGTCATCCGCATCGAGTCGGCGAAACGCGCGGACCTCTATCGGCGGCTCCGCATCCGTGACGACGAGTGGGGGGACGATCTCGATACTTCCGGGATGTTCAACCAATGGAACCAAGGCAAGGCCAGCGTGTCCGTGGATCTTGGCCATGCCGATGGCATAGAGATCGTCAAGCGGCTCGTGGCCGAGAGCGACGTGGTGGTGCAGAACTTCGCCACGGGCGTGATGGAGCGGCTCGGCCTCGGCTACGACACCCTGCGCACCATCAATCCCCGCATCATCCTCGCCAGCATCACCGGCTACGGCCAGACCGGACCCTACCGCCAGTACATGGGCTACGGCCCCGCCATGCCGCCGCTGACGGGGCTGTCGATGGCCACGGGATACGTCGGCGGTGGACCGGAGGAGTTCGGGCTCTCGATGCCGGATCCGACCGCCGGGATCACGGCCGCCATGAGCGTGGTCTCGGCGCTGCTCAGGCGCGACGAGACCGGCGAGGGCGACCACCTCGACGTGACGCTGTGGGAAGCCACGGGCGTCCTCAACATGGAAGGCTGGATGCAGTATGCGATGACCGGGGCGGAACCGGAGCGCATGGGCAACCGCTCCATCCACATGGCCCCCCACGGCTGCTTTCCCTGCGCCGGCGAGGACGCGTGGGTGTCGATCGCGTGCCGGAGCGATGCCGAGTGGAGGGTGTTGGCTCGTCATATCGATCCGGTTTTGGCCGGAGATGGCCGATTCGCGAGCCTTGCGGACCGGAAGGCCAACGAGGACGCCTTGGAGGAAGTCGTGGCTGGATGGACCGCCGGCCGGGACCGGTGGGAGGTCACCCGCCTCCTCCAGGGCGAAGGCATCGCCGCCTTCCCGGCCATGACCGCGCGAGACATCGTGGAGGACGGCCATCTCGCAGCCCGGGGCTTCATCGAACGCCTTGAACACCCGAAGGTAGGCCGCCGCGCCCACGCGGGCATTCCGTGGCTGTTCCATGCGCGCCAGAACGGAGTCGCGAGCCCCGCGCCGTGTTTGGGGGCCGATACGGACCGGTGCCTGCGGGAGATACTCGGGCTCTCGGAGCGCGACATCGCGGACTACTACCGGCGTGGTGCCATCGGGGTGTGAGCAGTCGCGCTCTCTTGACCTTCGAGGTCGAGCGGCGTGAAACTGTGCGCATGAAGAACATCACAGTCAGCGTAGACGATCAGGTCTACCGGCGGGCGCGGCTCAGGGCCGTCGAGCGCGGTACTTCTGTGTCGGCGGCGGTACGGGACTTCCTAACGCGCTGGTCGGGGGAAGAAACGGACTTCGAGCGGCGGAAGCGGCTTCAGGACGACACCCTGCGGTCCATCGAGGAGTTCCGGGCGAGTGATCGATTGTCGCGGGAGGCGGCCCACGACCGTGCCGGCCTTCGTTGACACTAATGTCCTCCTCTACGCCGCGAGTACGAACGATCACTGCTGCCTGGAGTTGGTTCGCGCGCGGCTTGTCGAAATCCAGCAGATTTGGCTGCCCTGAAGATTAGTCATCGTGGGTGATCCGGGCGATCACTCCGCAGACCCGCCGCACTTCGCCGGGGTCGTTCCGGCGCGCCCGGTCAAGGTTGAGCAATTGCTTCCAGAGCGCCCAGCCGCGCGCTCTGGCCCAGGTGTCGTCGTCTAGAGCAAGGCGCTCGATGAACGCGGCGCTGCCGTGGTCGCCCAGCACGGTCCACGCGATCGTCAGGTCGCAGGCTGGATCACCGGCGGCGAGTTGGCCGAAATCGATCACGGCATGTAGCCGGCCTTCCCGCAGCAAGAGGTTGTCCGGCGCCATGTCGCCATGGATCCAGACCGGGGCCTTCCGCCAGCGGGTGCGGCGGGCCGACTCCCAGACGCGCGTGGCCAGCCCCGCATCGATGAGTGGTCGCAGCCGCTCGATCAGGCCTAGCGTCTCCTCCTCGTAGACGGCGAGGTCGCCGCCGCGGTGGAAGTTGGCCGGGCCCGGGCCGGGCGCGTCGGCCGCATCGATTGCGTGCAGGGCGCACAGGAAGTCCGCGAGGTCCTGGGCCAGGTCGCCGAGTTCGCGCAGGTCGGAGGTCGAGGCGGGTTCGCCCGGAATCCAGCGATTCAGCGTCCAATGCCAGGGAAAGCCGCAGCCAGGCGCGCCGAGGGCGAGGGGTTTGGGAATCTCGACGGGCAGGGCTTCCACGAGCCGGGGAAGCCATTCGTGCTCGACGAGAACGTGCGCTGCGTAGGGTTCCGCGCTCGGCAGGCGGGCGGCGAGGTGGTGGCCGATCCGAAACGTTCGGTTGTCGTGTCCGCCGGGCAGCACCTGCGTGACGTCCAAAGGCGCGTGTTCGGGGAATTGCGCGCGAATGAGGCGGCGTACGAGTGGGGCGTCGATGCGCACGGATGACCAGGCTCGGGCGGTTGCGGGAACTCGGCAAGGCAAGTCATTATGGCTTCCCGCGTCGACGACGGTGCGACTCGCGACACCGAGAGCCGGAAATGCCGACCTGGAAACGCCTCCTCATCACGTGGGCCTTCGTCCCGTTCCACCGCTGCCTCCTCCGCCTTTCGCGCGGGAGGGCGCTGGGCCGCCTCGAGGGGTTGGGCGTCCTCGTACTATGGACGCGCGGCCGCAAGACCGGTAGACGGCGTTCGTCCCCGTTGCTGTACTTCGAGTTCGACGGCCGCGACGATCTCGTCGTGGTCGGCTCCAACTACGGTCAGGATCACCACGCGGCGTGGTTTCTCAATCTCGCGTCCGACCCGGAGGTCTGCGTGGAGATCCGGGGGAAGCGCTTCCCGGCACACGCGCGCACAACCGCCGGGACGGAGCGGACCGCGCTGTTCGAACAGGTGATTGCGGCGAACGCACGCTTCGCCACGTATCGCGCGAGCACCGATCGCGAGATTCCCATCGTCGCCCTGCGTCCCGCCGATACATCCTGACAGGGCCGTCGGGGGGGCTGGAGCACCGAGCACCGCCGGCCTTCCCGAACGCGGACGCCCCAAGCCGCGGCTGGCGCACCCGCAGTGCGTTGACCGTCCGTTCGGGCCGGTGCGGGCGCGTTCCGCAAGACCTTGATTGTCAAGTCGATTTCCGCGAACAAAAGTGCGTTGCAGTGCGAGCGCGTGCGAGGTAGTCTAGCGTTCATCGTGGGAACTAACGTGGGAACAAAACATGGCCAAGTTGACTGCGGCGGGTGTGCGCAACGCGAAGCCGGGACGCCACTACGACGAACATGGCCTGTGCCTGGTGGTGAAGCCGTCCGGGGCGAGGTCCTGGGTGCAACGGCTCACGATCCGCGGCCGGCGCCGCGATCTCGGCCTGGGCGGCTTCCCGCTGGTGACGCTCGCGGAGGCCCGGGCGACGGCGCTTGAGAACCGGCGCCTGGCGCGGGCCGGCGGGGATCCCATCGCGCTGCGCAACGCCGGGGCCGCGCCCACCTTCCGCGAGGCGGTGGACCGGGTGATCGCCATTCACGAACCGAACTGGAAGGACGGCGGCAAGTCGGCCAAGCAGTGGCGCTCGCAGATGCGCGACTACGCGCTTCCGAAGCTCGGGCGGCTGCGGGTGGACGAAATCACGCCGGCCGACGTAATGCGCGTCCTGCTGCCGATCTGGACCACGAAGCGCGAGACGGCGCGGAAGCTCCGGGCGCGCATCGGCATGTGCATGAAGTGGGCCGTCGCGGAGGGCTGGCGCAGCGACAACCCGGCCGGAGACGCCATCGGCGCGGCCCTGCCCCGGAACGGTGCGCACAAGCGGCACCAGAAGGCGCTCCCGCATCGCGACGTGGCCGGGGCCATCGCCAAGGTGCGGGCGTCCAACGCCACCACGGCGGCGCGGCTGGCCTTCGAGTTCCTGGTGCTGACGGCCTGCCGGTCGGGCGAGGTCCGCGGGGCGCGGTGGTCGGAAATCGACCTGGACGAGGCCCTGTGGACCATTCCGGGCGAGCGCACCAAAACCGGCAGGGAGCATCGGGTGCCTCTGTCGAACCGCGCCCTGGCGATCCTGGACGAGGCGGCGGGGATCGCGGACGGCTCCGGGAGGGTCTTCCCGTCGCCCACCGGGCGGGCGCTGTCGGACTCGACGCTCTCCAAGCTGGTGCGGGAGCTCGGCATCGAGGCCGTTCCGCACGGCTTCCGCAGCTCCTTCCGGGACTGGTGCGGGGAGGCGACCAGTGCGCCCCGCGAGGTTGCCGAGGCGGCGCTCGGGCACGCGGTGGGGAACGTGGTGGAGGCCGCGTACGCGCGGTCGGATCTCTTCGACAAGCGCCGCGACCTGATGCAGCGGTGGGCGCGGTACCTGAACCCCACCGCGGCCCCGGTGGTGCCGCTGCGGGTTGACGGGACCGACGCTTCCGCCTAGAGTGTCCTAATCCGTCCACCTCCGTGCGAAGGCGGGCGCGACGACTCCTCCGGGGTGCGAGATGACCGACATGGTTTGATCGCACCACCACGGAGCAAGTCGAAATGACCACCACCGACCCGAACGCGCCCCGCGCCGTGCTGCGGCTGCCGCAGGTGCTCTCCTACGTGGGCCTGAGCAAGTCCACGCTGTACGCCAGAATCCGCGGCGGGCAGTTCCCCCGGCCAATCTCCTTGGGCGGGAATGCCGTGGCGTGGCGTTTGCGCGAGCTCGACGATTGGCTCGAGAGCCGGCCACCGGCGGACGGCGCAGCGGCCTGAAACGAGGAAGGCCGGGGCGGCACCCATACCGCCCCGGCCTTCGGATCTCCCCGCACATGCCCTGAACGTAGGAGAGCCCGCATTATAAGCACCGACCGGCGCCGCCGCACGCGGGAGCAAATCGCCACCCTGGAGCGGCAGATTCGCGACGTGTGCGAGTCCGACCACCCCGTGAGCGTGCGCCATGTGTTCTACCGCCTGACCGACCCGCACCTTGCGGAACCCGTGGACAAGACCGAACACGGGTACAAGCAGGTCCAGCATCGCATCGCGGAAATGCGCGAGGGCGGACGGCTGCCGTACTCGTGGATCGCCGACGCGTCACGCATGGGCTGGCACGTCGCCACCTACGACGGTCCCGAGTCCTTCATCCGGCAGACCGCCCGCTCCTACCGCTTCGATCTTTGGGGAGACGCGGATGCGGAGGTCGAGGTGTGGGTGGAGTCCCGCAGCATCGCGGGGACGCTGCGGGACGAATGCGAACGCCTGGCCGTGTCCCTCTACCCGTGCGCGGGCTTCGCCAGCAAGACCTTTGCATGGGAGGCGGCGCAGTACTACTCCGGTCCCGTCGCCATCGTCTACGTGGGCGACTACGACCCGGCCGGCCTGCTCATCGACGTCGCGCTCGAGCGGGAGCTCCGCAAGCACACCGAGGTCGACATCGACTTCCGGCGAGTGGCGATCAATGAGGGGCAGATCGCCGAGTACGGGTTGCCGACCAAGCCGCGCAAGGTCCGTGAGAAGCGGCGGCCGGAAATCGCGGAGACCGTCGAGGCCGAGGCGATGCCCGCCCCGATCCTGCGCTCGCTGGTGCGCGAAGCGATCGAGGAACACCTACCCGAGGGAGCGCTGAAATACGCGGCCCTCATGGACGCGGAGGGGCAGCACTTCCTCCGCACGTTCGGTTTATCGACCTAGGTTGATAAGGATGAATTCGAGCGATCCCCCCTCGTTGCGCCACCGCTACGAAGCCGCGCGCCCGCTGGAATTGCCGGGACGCGACAAGGCCGTGTTGCGATCCCTCATGTACTTCGCCTTCAAGTCGTGGCCCCAGTGCTGGCCCTCCGTCGCCACCCTGGCGGAGGACACCGGATTCTCCGAGCGTGCGGTGAAGCAGGCGACACGCGCCCTCGCGGCAGGTGGCCAGATCGCCAAGACGAGGCGGCGGGACGCGTCGAGCCTCTACACGATCCTGGTACCCGTAGGGGCGAAATGTGCCCTTACGGAGGGGCAGAATGCGCCCCTAGAACCTAGAAGAGTGAACAGAGTTGTATACGAGGGGGACGTGTGGGATCCGGAACCTATCGAGATCTAGAGAGAGGAGAGAACCATGAGTGAGAAAGACACCGTCGTCTTGTTCGACGCCCTGAAGCAAGAGCTTGTCCGTGTACCCGTTGACGCCATCGAGAAGGCCGACTGGGCCGGGAAGGATTGGCGCGAGGGCGCGGCGTACGTGGTGGGGCGGAGCGAGGAGCAGGCGGAGCAGTACATCCGTGACATGCCGGGCATGGTGCGACGCATCCTCCAGGCCGCCGTGAACGAAACCCTTTGATGGCACCGGCGGCTCCCCTTCGGAGGGGCCGCTTCGCGGGTGGAGTGCCGATTGTTGACACATGCCGATGGCGCTAGCGGACCGGATCATCGCCTTCATGTCGGACCTGATGCTGTCCGGCGGGGACTGCGACGGCAAGCGCTTCGAGGTCCTGCGATGGGAGCGGCGCTTCGTCCGGGGCGCGTTCTCCGTCGCCGGCGACGCGGCGCTCAGCGTGGCGCGGGGCAACGGCAAAAGCTGCCTGGTCGCCGGCCTGGCGTGCGCCGTGGTCGATCCCGAGGGGCCTTTGCATGGCCGACGTAGGGAAGTGGTCGCGTGCGCGTCCTCGTTCCAACAGGGCCGCGTGATCTTCGAGGACTGCCGCGAATTCCTGCGGGAGAGGCACGGTCGCGACCTGGACAAGCGGGCGCTCTGGCGGATGCGCGACTCGACGAACGAGGCGACCCTGGAGCATCGCGGGTCCGGGGCGCGGGTGCGGTGCATCGGCTCCGACCCGGCGCGTGCGCACGGCCTGCGTCCCATGCTCGCCCTCTGCGATGAGCCTCCCCAGTGGCCGCGCGGACAGCGCGACAAGATGCTCGCGGCGCTCAGGACCGGCTTGGGGAAGGTACCGGGATCGCGCCTGATCGCGCTCGGCACGCGCCCGGCCGACGCCATGCACTGGTTTTCCGTGATGCTGGCGGGCGGCGCCGACTACGCGCAGGTACACGCGGCGCGAGAGGGAGATCCAGAGTTCCAGGTGCGGACGTGGCGGCGTGCGAATCCATCCTGGGACAAGCTGCCGTCGCTGCGGGCGCGCATCCGGAAGGAAGCGGAGGAGGCGAGGGCGGATCCGTCGCTGCTGCCGTCCTTCCGGGCGCTCAGGCTCAACATGGGGACTGCGGACCACGAAACGAACATGCTGATGTCCTCCGAAACCTGGCGGCGCGTCGAGGCCGACGTGCAGCCCGCGCCCCTGGGGCCGATGGTGTTGGGCGTGGACGCGGGCGGGTCCGCCGCCATGAGCGCGGCGTGCGGGTACTGGCCGGAGACGGGGCGCCTCGAGGCGCTGGCGATGTTCGCGGCGATCCCGGACCTATCCGAGCGCGGCAAGCGCGACGGCGTGGGCGGCCTGTATCACCGTCTGGAGGGACGCGGGGAGCTGGTGGTCGTGCCTGGGCGCGTGGTGCCGTTGTCCGCGTTGTTGACGGAGGCGCGGGAGCGTTGGGGAACGCCGGCCGCGGTCGTGGCGGACCGCTTCCGCGAGGCCGAGCTGCGGCAGGGGTTGGACGACTGCCGCTTCCCGCCCGCCGACCTGGTGTTGCGCGGGCAAGGCTATCGGGACGGCGGGCAGGACGTGAGGGCCTTCCGCAAGGCCGTGCTGGCGGGCAACGTGACGCCGGGGCGCTCCCTGCTGCTGCGCGCGGCGATGGCCGAGGCCGTGACGACGGCGGACACGAGCGCGAACGAGAAACTGGCGAAGGGGAGCGAGGGCGGAAGGCGTGCGCGTGCGCGTGACGACACGGCCGCGGCCGCGATCCTCGCGGTTGCCGAGGGATCAAGGCGGCCGAGGTCGCGCCGCTGGCGGTACCGGGGCGCGGCGTGAGCCGGCGCCACGCCGCGCTGCGCCGGCGGGACTGGCAGCTTGCCCGCTTGCGTGCGTTCGAGCGCGACGGCTGGAGGTGTCGTCGATGCGGACGGGCGGGACGCCTCGAGGCGCATCATCTCGTGGCCCTGGAGGACGGGGGCGACCCCTACGACGTCGACAACGTCGAAACGCGGTGTCGGGAGTGCCACGTCGCGGAACATCGACGTCCGGAGTCCGCGGCGCAATGTGCATGGCGGGAGTTCGTCGGCGAGTTGCGGTAGAGTGTGGGGGCACGACGGTTTTCCCTGGCACCGTGCGAGATGCACCCACTCTCATCATGCCCGGGGGAACCGACCATGACCGAAGCCCAAAAGCGGCTACGCGAACTCACCGACCGCCAATCGAAGGACCGTCAACGCGCCATCGAATTGTCGAAGGCCGAGGAACTGACGGAGGAGACCCGCGCCGAACTCGACGCCATCGAGACCCGCGCCGCCGACACCGAGCGGCAGTTGCGGGCCGCGCGTCTGGCCGTGGACGCGGACGAACAAGCCGAGGCGCGCGAGGCGGAGGCGTCCCCGGAGGCGGATCCGGAAACGCGCGAGCGGCTGGAGCTGCGCGGCAAGGCGAGCCTGGGCAACTACCTGGTGGCCGCGTTGCGCGGGCGGGCGCCGATCGGGGCCGAGGCCGAGCTCCAGCAGGCGGCCGGCGTGGACGGCATCCCGCTGGAACTGTGGGACGTGCCGGAGACCCGCGCCGTCGAGGGCACGGAGGACCGCGTGACGCCGGCGCCGTCCACGGTGGGCGTGAATCTCGATCCGCTGCGCCCGATGGTGTTCGCGCCGTCCGTGGTGGACAAGCTCCAGGTGGACATGCCGATGGTGTCCTCCGGCACCTACGCCACGGGCACGCTCACGACGGCCGCGGAGGCCGACGCGGTGGCGAAGGAGGCGAACGTGCCGGAGCGCGACGGCGCGTTCACGGTGCAGACGACCACCCCGCACCGGGTGGGCGGGAGCCTCAACCTGGCGGTGGAGGACATCGCCGCGGTCGGACAGGCGAACTTCGAGGGCCTGCTGCGGCAGCACGTCTCCCTCGTGCTGAGCGACGAGCTCGACGACCAGATGCTCAACGGGGCCGGCACCAACGACGACCTGTTGGGGTTCTTCAACCGGCTGAACGATCCGAGCGCGCCGACCGCCGTGGCGACCTTCGACCTGTTCCTGAAGGAGTTCGCGGACGGCGTCGACGGGCTGTGGGCGTCGACCGTCTCCGAGGTCGCCATCGTCGCCGGCGTGGACACCTACCGGCTGAGCGCGCGCACGTTCCGCGACGCGAGCGGGCAGGACCTGGGCGACATCTCGTTCGCCGACTACGCGGCATCGAAGACGGCGGGATGGTGGACGAACAGTCGGATGCCGGCCAAGGCGTCCGAAGTCCAGCAGGCGATCCTCTGCCGCAAGGGGCGCACCATGATGCCGTCGCCGGTGCGGCTGGCGGTGTGCCCGCACTGGGGCTACCTGAGCGTGGACGACATCTACACCGGGGCCCGGGCGGGCACGCGGCGCTTCGTGCTGAGCGTGCTGGTGGGCGACGTGATTCTCGTGCAGCCGGACGCCTTTCAGCAGGTGGCGTTCAAGGTCGCCTGATGGAACGGCGGGCGGGTCCGCCGGAACTGCGTTCGGAGGGCCGCGTGCTCGTGGGGCCGGCGATGCGCTACGGCGACGTGTCCCCATCGCACCGGGAGCGCTTCGAGCCCGGTGCATTCGCGCTCGACTCCCGCACCCGGTGGCTGGACGTGCGGCACGACCGCGAGCGCGTGATCGCGTGGACCGGGGCCGGATTGGTCCTCGAGGATCGGGCGGACGCGCTCATGGTGCGGGCGGAGCTGCCGGCGATCCCGGCGGCCGACAAGGCGCTCGCCGACGTGGCGCTCGGGCGGCTGAACGGCTTTTCGGTGGAGTTCAACGCGCTGTCGGAGCGGCGCGAGGGCGGCTTGCGGGTGATCGAGCGGGCGGACCTGGCCGGCGTGGGACTCGTGGGCGCACCGTCCTACCAACAATCCACGGTCGAAATCCGGGCGCGGTCCGGGCGCACGTTCCGCGCGGGCATCCCGAGCAACCGCAATCTGGCGTGCCGCTGCAGCGGGGCGGGCTGCCGGTGGGCGAGGTTCACGGAGGACGCGCTACGGGCGATGTGGCGCGAGACGTGGGAGGAGTTCGAGCGCGAGGCCGTGGCCGCGTTCGGCAGCTTCGACGCGCCCCTGGCGTCCGTCTCGTCGCGCACGCTGCGGGGCCGGATGCGCGGGGCCGATCTCGAGGTGGAGATCGACATACCCGAGGGCGCGGCGGGGGCCGCAACCCTGGCGGCGCAGGACGCGGCCGGCGTGATCGTGCGCCCCTACATCGACGCCGAGGGCGCCGAGTCCACGCTGGTGGGCGACGTGCGCGAGTACACCCGCGCGCCGGTGCGCGGCTTCCTGGTGAGCGCGACGGACCAGCGCGACGGCTGGCCGGCGGTGGAGGTGATCCCGACTCCCGACCTGCAACGCGCCGCCCGACCGCGCCGGCGGCGCACGACGCTATGGTGAGATCCGAATGAACCGAGCACACGTTGACCTAACCCCGTCGCCGGTGGCCATCGGAGTCGGACTGCGCGCCGGCCGCTACGTCGCGCAGGTGCGTCGGGACGGCGATCCGGGGACCGTCCTCTACGCCAGCGCGTCGGAGGCGCCCGCCGACCTGGAGGACTGGTATTCGGCGGGGCCGGGGGAGTTCTTCGCGTTCTCCGTCTCCGCGGCCTGCCCGACCTGGGCGCGAACCGCCGACGAGCACACACTCTCCGGCGCCAAGGCGGCGCACTCGTCGCTCGCCATCGCGGACGTGCTGCCGTGACCCGGCAGGCGCTGCCGCAGCCCTCGCCGCGAGGCGTCTCCTCCGGGGCGTCGACGGTCCCCGTGCTGTCCCCGGTGCCGACCACGCAGGAAGGGTTGGACGCGGCACGCCGGTACCTCGCGGAGCGCGTCGGACTCGCCGGCCGCGGGTATCGCGACAACGCCGGCGTGTGGGTGCCCGCCACCTCGTGGGCGGACTGCGCCACGCCGGCGGACCTGGAGCGCGTGGACGGGCTGCTGCAGGTGGCCGCCGCGTTGATCGAGCAGTACGCGCCCGGTGCGCCGGCGGCCGTCAAGACGGAGGCGAGCGTGCGATTCTGCGGGTACCTGAACGAATCGCCGGGCTTCGGGGCCGTGCGGGCCACGGACGCGGCGCGGCAGCCGGGCACCGAGGGCGCTCCGGGCGGACGGGCGGGCACCGAGTACGTGGTGAACCACGGGGCCATGTTCCGGACTTGCGGCGCGATGGGACTGTTGACGCGCTGGAAGGTGCGGCGGGCCGGGGCGGTTGGCTGATGCGGTGGCCGTGGTCCAGGCCCGAGGCGCGGCAGTCCGGCGGCGGGTACACCGATGCCGTCGTCGCGGCCATCGAGGCGCAAGCGGCGGGCAAGGTCGCGGACGCATCCGCCACGGCCGCCGTGGAGGCCGCCGCGGGGGCGCTCTCGCGGGCTTTCGCGGGTTGCGAGGTCCAGGGGCCGGGTTGGGCGCGGGACGCCGTGGAACCGCCCTGGCTCGCTCAGGTGGGCCGTTCCCTGGTGCGCGAGGGCGCGAGCCTGTCGGTGGTGTCGATGGACGCGGGCGCGGACGTGGCGCTGATCCCGGCGGCATTCTGGAACTTCGAGGGCGGCGAGGGCGGCGAACGGGAATCGACCTGGCGGGCGCGGGTGACGACCCATGGGCCGTCGACGTCCCGGACGCGCCTCGTCCGCCGGGATCGCCTCGTCTTCGTCCGGTGGGGCACGTCTCCGGGCACGCGGCACCGGGGACAGGGGCCGACGTCCTGGGCGCACCTCACCGCCCGGCTGCAGGGCGAGATCGAGCGCTCCCTGGGGGACGAGAGCGGCGGGCCGCTGGCGCAGTTGCTCGCGGTACCGGCGGACGGCGGGGACGACGGGGACGACGATCCGCTGAAGATGCTGAAGGCCGACATCGCGGCGGCGCGCGGCAAGGCGCTCTTCGTCGAGACGACTTCCGCCGGTTGGGGCGAGGGGCGCATGGCCGCGCCCGGCAACGGCAACCGGGATTGGGTGGCGTCCCGCCTGGGACCGCAACCCCCCGAGGCCACGGTGCGGCTCGGGGACGCGGGCTTTGCCCGGATGCTCGCCGCGTGCGGATGCTCGCCGGCGTTGTTCGACGACAGCGACGGCACCGCGAAGCGCGAGGCGCTGCGCCAGTGGCACATGGGCACCGTCCGGCCGCTGGCGCGAATCCTCGAGCACGAGCTGCGGCGCCGGCTCGAGGTCGACGTCCGCCTCCGCTTCGACCCCTACCCCCTCGACGTGGCCGGACGGCTCGCCAGCTTCGCCAAGGCGGTGGCGGGCGGCCTGCCCATCGACAAGGCGCTCGAGGTGGCCGGACTGACGGAGGCCGGGTGACGGACCGGGAGCGCATCGAGGCGGACCTGGCCGACTACCGCCGTCGCGGCGGGCGCGTCACCGAGGTGCCGTTCGGAGTCTCGGGCCGCAAGCCGAGGCGTCCGGGACCGCAGCCCTTCAAGCTCCGGGGCACCCCTCCCTCCCAAAAGGACTAGACTTCGCTCTCGGGTTTCCGGGGAAGGCAATGGGGCATCCGAGCCTGCCAGCTTTGGATCGTCCTCTTCGGCGCGGAACTCCCTGAGGCGGGCCATACTGCTGCATAGCAACCGCGCCGCCGACCCCGGAACCCGACTCCACCCCGAGCAGGAACCCGTGCTGCTGCCACACCCCTGGGGGCCGTTTTCGGAGTACCAAGGTGGCGGGTGTCCCTAGCGCCCCGCAGAGAGCCTTACAGGGCGTCCTAGGCGCATTTCGGCAAAACCCGCTCTCCCTGAAAAACGGCACTAGTCCGCGCTTGCGGGCGTGATCGCCCCGTCATTCGCGATTGCCCTCCCCCCGACCGGGGGCGTTCGATTCTGGCGGGACTGGCGGATTCGTGCGCCAGACCGGCGCGGGGGCATCGGGCGCGGACCGTGGGAATTCATGTGGGAACGCCCGAGGGCGTGCTCGGGAAACCGAACTGGAATCATGGGCTTGGAACGAGGGCATGGCGCACCCGCAGGGACTCGAACCCCGAACCCCCAGGTTCGAAGCCTGGTGCTCTATCCAGTTGAGCTACGGGTGCGGCCGGACGCGAGTATAACCGCGCCTCGGCTCCGGCCGGCTCGGTTCGGACGGTGCGTGGCATACTCCGCCGCTCTCGCGATCAAAGGAGTATCCCCGTGGGCCAACAGCCCCTCCACGGCGTCACGGTGCTTGACCTCGGCCAGATCTACAACGGCCCCTACTGCGGCTACCTGCTCGCGATGGCCGGGGCGCGGGTCATCAAGGTGGAGTCGCCCATCGGCGAGGGCCTGCGCGGCGCGGCGTCGCGGGGGTCCGAGGGCTACGCATTCTGGATGCTGAATGGCCACAAGGAGACGGTCACGCTCAACCTCAAGTCGGAGCGGGGCCGAGACATGCTGATCGGTTTGGCGAAGCATGCGGACGTGCTCCTCGAGAACTTCGCACCGGGCACGATGGACCGGCTCGGCGTCGGTAGCGCGGTCTTGCGCGAGGCGAATCCGCGCCTGGTCTATGCGGCCTCCACGGGCTTCGGGCGCACGGGCCCACATCGGGATTACCTGGCGATGGACGTCACCGTGCAGGCGATGAGCGGCGTGGTCAGCATCACCGGCAACGAGGACCAGCCGCCGCTCAAGTCCGGTCCGGCGCTCTGCGACATGCTCGGCGGGGTGCATCTCTATGCGGCGATCGTCAGCGCGCTCTATCGCCGGAAACAGACCGGCGAGGGTGCCGTCCTCGACGTGGCCATGCAGGACGCGGTGTTCCCCACGCTCACGTCCGCGCTCGGGGCCTACTACGGCCTCGGCCACAACCCGCCGCGCACCGGGAACCGGCACCAGGCCCTCGCCGTGGCGCCGTACAACGTCTACGCGACGAGCGACGGGCATGTCGCGATCATCGTCATCCGCGAGGGGCACTGGCGCAAGCTGCTGAAGGCGATGGGGCGGCCCGAACTCGGAGACGATCCCCGCTTCGTGGACATGGCCGCCCGCTGCCGGAACATGGAGGAGACGGACGCGGCCGTGGAGGCCTGGACCTCGACCCTGACGCGCGACGAAGTGTTCCGGATCTGCCAGGAGCACGAGGTCATCTGCGCGCCCGTCCGGTCGCTCGACGACGTGGTCAACGATCCCCACCTACTTGAGCGTGGGGCGCTGGCGAAGATCACGCACCCGAAGTTCGGCGAGATCTCGCTGCCGAGCACGCCCCTGCGCTTCGAGGACGTGGACCCGCCGGTCCCAACGATGCCGCGGGAACTCGGTCAGGACAACGCGGTGGTGTTCGGCGAGTTTCTGGGCTACGAGGCAGCGGATCTCGACGCGTTGCGGGAGGAAGGCGCGATCTGATGTCTCGCGGCGGCCGGCTGCGTGACGCTACGCTCGTCGTTGGTGTGGCGGCGCTCGCCGGCACGCTCGGGGCGGCGGGCCAGAACGCCGAGCTGCACTTCGGCGTGACCGACATCATGGATGCCATGGTCGTCCCGGCATCCGACGCCCTGTTCGGCGTGGGCCGCGCCGAGCCCGACTCCGAACACGCCTGGATCGCGCTCCGTCATCAGGCCGTCATCCTGAGCGAGGCCGGGCGCGCGCTGACCGCCCCCGGACGCAGCCGCGGGGAAGACTGGGACGCCTGGTCCGCCGCCATGTCCGGTGCCGCGAACTCCGCCGCGCGAGCGATAGATGCGCGCGACGTCGACGCGGTCCTCTTCGCTGGTGGCGACATCATCGAGAGCTGCACGGGCTGCCACCGGGTGTACCTGTCCCTCGACGGGTAGGCAATCGGCCAAGACCCTGATCAGGGCGCCTACGGACCCCAGTGCCTGGAGGACGTCGGCCTGGCTGCCACCGATGTCTACGTATGACACGCCTTCGTCGGCGGCACGTCCAGCGCCGGATTCCGGTCGAAGAAGCCCGTTGGCATCAGCGTGAAGCCCGCGTACTCGACCGGCATCACCGGCCAGTCCTCCGGCCGCGGCATGTGCGTCACGCCGAGCGTGTGCCACACCACCACGTCGGTGTCCTCGATCGGGCGGTTCGCCGCGGCGTAGGCCGCGAGCCCGTTGGCGCCGGAATGCAGGTTCGTGAACACCCCGCCCGCGGCGTCGAGTTCGTCCGGCGCGTAGGGCGTCACCCAGAGGTTGTGCCGGGCGAAGCCGCCGCGCTGGGCGTGCAGCGAGTCCTCCGGCGCGTACATCGTCGAGGAACCCTGGGGCAGGAGCTTGTAGCCGACCGACTTGCCGAGGTGGTTCTTGATGCCGTCGTTCACCACGCGCCAGTGGCGGGCGCGCGCCGGGTTGACCTCGCGCTGGGCCTCCGACTCCGTCCCGAGCTTCGAGGCCACCGAACGGAACGCGCTGCCGTACGGGTTGTCGGCGCCGGGGGGCAGGGGCTCGACTTCTTGTTCGTAGACCGAGTTGTTCGGCCCGTCGAGGTTGAAATCCAGCCGGAAGCAGAAGATGTGCTGGTGGATGGGGGACGCGATCGACTCGGCGATGATCGGCGCCATGTCCGAATCGGCGTTGTTCTCAACCACGGAGACGCCGACCATGCCCGTCAGCTTGATCTCCACCTGGATCGTGCCGTCGAGGTAGAAGTACCAGTAGAAGCCGTATTCGTAGTTGCCGAGCGTCACGATGGAACTGATGACGAGCCGGCGGGACCGCCGCACCTCGGGCTTCGGGTGCTGCGTGAAGACGTTGGTGTGCTTCCACAGGAGGCCGAAGTCCTCCTCGTGCAGGCATATCGCGTTCGGCACGTGGCGGGGTTCGCCGTTGCCCTGCAGGATGACGTTGTCGAAGTAACGGATCTCGCCCAGGCAGTCGCAACCGTTCACGAGCGAGTTGGCGGAGTGTCCGAGGGCCGCTTCGCCGCCGTCGAAGGCGTGCTTCCAGCCGTGCATGGGGGACGGGTCCCCGTAGGGAACGATCATGTCCGCGAGCGCCGCACGGTAGAGGATCGGACGGTCGCGGCCATCGTCGTCGTAGCGGATGTCGTGCAGGACGAGGCCCTCGGTGGGCTGCATGGAGACGCGGAGCTGCCACTTCTGCCAGCGCACGACGTTCCCCTCCACCTCGAAGCTCGGTCCCTCGGGTTGGGTGATCTCGATGGGCTTGAGTCCGTCCCGCAGCCGCTCCACCCGGTCGGCGGCGTACTCGGCCGGATCCGTCGGCATGGGGAGGACGCCGTGGTCCTCGATCACCACTTGACCGCTGTCGCAGTCGACGTGGGCGGAGAGCCCCTCGAGGGGGCGGGCGTAGTAGTTGTCGGCGCGGTCCGCGTGGAGGAACGCGATGGCGTGCATCGCCCGGGCGTTGGCCGGCAGATCGGGATGCCTGGCGCCGGCGACCCAGGGCTCGATGTGCACGAGGGAGAGGTCCTCGATGCCGCGCTTCTTCACGGCGGCGATCCAGTCCTCGTTGCGCCAGAGCGTCTTCAGCATCGCGAAGTAGTCGTCCGCGGCCACATTCGCCTGGCCGTCCTCGACCCACGTGAACGCGGCAACGCGTCCTTCCGAGAGCGAGACCCGGGCATCGAAGCTCTGGCCGCGCGCGCGGTCGTGCCCGACGAGCCGGACAAGCCGATCCCAGGAGGCGCCCGGTTCGAAGCCCAGCACTATGTCTTTCGGTGGCTCGGCCGCGTAGCCGGCCGTGAAGAACGCCTGTTCGCCCAGGCTGCCGCTGTCCCGCAGGATGGCGACGGCGCGGACCAGTTCGTCCCCAGTGCAAGGGTCCAGGGGGTGCGTGGGTTCGGCGGTGGCATCCGTCGCGACCGCGATTTCTTCAGCCTGCTGTTGCATCGGTGATCTCCTGCGTGGCGAGTGTCGATGTTCGCCGAGTGGGCGTGTGGCCGCAAGGGAGGATGCAAGCCCCTGGCGGCGCGTCGGCGTGCGCATCGCCGCTGGGGCGGCTCTCGCGGACAGCGTCGAGAGAGCCCCTCGGGATCGGCCTCGCCTAAGATCGCCGACCCCGAGGCTCGGGGCGGAGGCAGGGCGTACTGCCGAGGAACCTATGACGCGAACATAGTTCGTGGCGCCGCAACCGTCAAATCTGGGCAAGGTCCAACGGCACCGCCCATACAGCCCTCGATCACCGTGCGGCGAGTGTCGAGCCGGCACCGGATATAATGCCGCTTCCGACGTAGCGCAGCCCTCCCCGTGCCCACGAATTTCGATACCGTCGAAGACGCCGTAGCGGCCATCGCCGCCGGGGAACTCGTGGTGGTGGTGGACGACGATGATCGGGAGAACGAGGGTGACCTCGTGATGGCGGCGTCGCATGCGACGCCGGCCCGCGTGGCCTTCATGATCCGCCACACGAGCGGCATCCTCTGCACGCCGGTCACCGAGGAACAGGCCAAGCGGCTGCACCTCGATCCGATGGTGGCGCGAAACGATGCGCCGCTGTCCACGGCGTTCACGGTCAGCGTGGACTACCGGCATGGCCTCTCGACGGGGATCTCGGCGGAGGAACGCGCCAACACGGTTCTCGCCCTCGCCAACAGCAACGCCGGTGCCGAGGACTTCGTGCGTCCCGGCCACATCTTCCCGCTGGTCGGGCGGCGTGGTGGCGTTCTTGTGCGTTCGGGCCACACCGAGGCCGCCATCGATCTCGCGACCACGGCCGGCTGTCCGCCGGTGGGCCTGCTCGCGGAGATCGTGAACGACGACGGCACGGTCAAGCGCCTCGACAGCTTGGTCGAGTTCGCCGGGGAACACGATCTCAGGATCATCTCCATCGCGGACCTCATCGCGCACCGCCAGCGACGCGAGCAGCTCGTCGAACGGACGCGGGAATTCGAGGTCACGACGAGCATTGGCCGGGCGCGGGCGTTGGCCTATCGCACGAAGTTCGAGGACGCGGAACACCTGGCGCTCGTCTTCGGTCGAATTGACTCCGGGACGGTGCCGGTGCGCATTCACCGGGAGCGGCTCGTGGAGGACATCTTCGGCCCGCAGACGCAACACGACTCAAGCCTGCTGGACCTCTCGCTCGCGCACCTGTCGCGCCTCGGCGGGGGCGTGCTCATCTACCTGCGCAGCGGTTTCGTCGGCGTGCCGCTCGACAGCCTCGACGAGTCGCAGCCGCAGTCACGCGAACACGCCCGCCAGGCGGAGTGGCTTGAAGTAGGGGTCGGTGCACAGATCCTGAAGGACCTCGGGCTCTCGTCGATCCGCATCCTCGCGGCCCGGGACATCGACTACGTGGGGCTCGACGGCTTCGGGCTGACCGTGGAGGGGACCGAACTCTTCACGGAGGGAGTCACCGGAGGAGACGTGGCCGACGGCGCATGAACGCGCCCCCCATCATCGGCGTCACGCTCGGCGACCCCGCCGGCATCGGCCCGGAAGTACTCGCCAAGACCCTGGACTCGATCGATCGCGAGGCCATGCGCGTGGTCCTGTATGGCGCCGGCTGGGCGCTCGAGCGCGGCGTGGACGCGGCGGCGGCGACCGTCCCGTTCCGCCGGTGGGCCGACGTGGCGGACATTGACTGGTCGACACCGGAGTGGCCACTCATCGATCCCGGCATCGGCGAGCCCGGCGGCTTCCGCATGGGCCAAGTCTCCCCCGTGTGCGGGGACATCGCGGTGCGCGCCGTCGAGACCGCGGCGCGCGACGCCTTGGCCGGCCGGACGGCGGCAATGATGACCTGCCCCATCAACAAGGAAGCCATCCACGCGGCGGGCTACGTCGACGACATCGGCCACCAAGAGATTCTGGCCCGCCTCGCCGGCGTGGAGTGGACCGCCACGATGTTGATGACGCCGGGACTCAAGGTCGTGCATCTCTCCACGCACAAGCCGCTCATGGAGGCCGCCCGCTACGTCACCCGCGCGAACGTGGGCTCGAAGCTACGCCTAACGCATGAGACGCTGAGCCGGTGGGGCTTGGCGGGGCCGCGCATTGCCGTAGCGGCTCTCAATCCACACGGCGGAGAGGGGGGCTTGTTGGGACGCGAGGAGATAGACGAGATCGCGCCCGCCGTCGCGGATGCGCGGGACGCGGGCATCGACGCCACCGGCCCCATTCCGGCCGACTCGATCTTCAATCGCGCCATAGCGGGGGAGTTCGACGTCGTGCTCGCGCTCTTCCACGATCAAGGACACATCGCCATAAAGGTCCACGACTTTCACCACAGCGTCACGGCGACCCTCGGCATCCCCTTCGTGCGCACGTCCGTCGATCACGGCACGGCCTTCGACATCGCCGGGCGTGGCGTCGCCGACGCCACCGGTGCCCGGGCGGCCCTGGAAGCGGCGGCGACGTTGGCGGCGGGGCGTTTGTCCTGAGTCTCGGGTTGCGCGATGCGGGTTCGCTTCGGCACGGCATCGGTCGTCCCGCTGTCGCGCGAAGCCCGACACCCTGCTAGTCTGGCCCTTCCTCGGGCCGAACCCGGCGAGCGCCGCGATGGAACCGAGGAACGGACGGCTTGACCCCCGGTTGCGGTCGTAGCTAGATGGTGGCGGACGGAGAACGAAGCGAAGGAGCAGGGATGCGCGAAAACGCACCAGAGCAGGGGACAACGGAAGTAATGTTGGAACGGAAGCGCCTCCGCATGATGGAGTGGGGCTTGGTGGTCGCCATCTTCACGGCCGTCGCGGCGGTGATCGTGCCGTTCGCGACCGGGGCACTGGCGTCCGAGGAAGCCGGGGACACGCGCACCCGGGAGCAGATCACCGAACTGCTCGGCAGGACCGCCAGGCTGGAGGAGGGCCAGCAGAATCTCAAGGAGGATGTCGCGGAGCTCCGGGAGGACGTGAAGGCCCTCGAAGCGGATTTGAAGGATTTCCGCAGTACGATGGCGACGGACCTGAAGCACATCCGAACGACGATCACGGACAACAAGGCCGCCATGGAGGCGGACTTGAAGGACATTCGCACGACCATCGCGGAGAACCAGGTGGCCATCGCGAGGAATCAGGGCACGCTCGAATCCATCGAAAGGCTGCTCGCGGCCCGGTTACCCGCACCGCGATAGGGCGTGGTGGCGCGGCTCATCCGGGCCGAGCGTCTTGCGGCGGCGGTCGAGGCAAGCGAGTCAACCCAACACAACGGCAGGCCCGGTCAGAAGGAGAACAGAATGAAGGCAGCGGTGTTTCGAGAGGTCAACGTACCGATGGAGATCGAGGAGATCACCATCGACAAGCCCGGCCCGCGGGAGGTGCTGGTCAGGACGGCCGCCGCCGGCGTCTGTCACTCCGACATGCACTTCTTCAACGGCACGTATCCCGGGGCCCTGCCCATCGTGCTTGGCCACGAGTCCGCGGGCATCGTCGAGGAGGTCGGTGAACTCGTGACGTACGTGCAGCCGGGCGACCACGTCATCACGTGCCTGTCCGTGTTCTGCGGACACTGCGAGTACTGCCTGACGGGTCACATGTCGCTCTGCCAGGAACCCGAGGTGCGGCGCGGGCCGGACGACGTGCCCCGGCTCTCGAAGGAAGGCGCCGGCCTCACGCAATTCGCCAACCTCGGCTCGTTCGCGGAACAGATGCTGGTCCACGAACACTCCGTCGCGAAGATTCGCGAGGACATGCCGCTGGACCGCGCCGCGCTGATCGGCTGCGGCGTCACCACCGGCGTCGGTGCCGCCATTCACACGGCGGCGGTGGAACCGGGTTCGACGGTGGCCGTCATCGGGTGCGGCGGCGTCGGCCTCTCGGCCATCAACGGCGCGGCCATAGCGGGGGCCGGGCGAGTGATCGCCGTGGACATGGTGGCCTCCAAGCTCGATCTCGCCCGCAAGTTCGGCGCGACGGATGCCGTGGACGCGAGCGCCGGCGACGTGGTGCAGCAGGTGCGGGACCTGACGGACGGCGGCGTCCACTACGCCTTTGAGGCGATCGGGCTCAAGGCGACGGCGGAGCAGGCGTTTCAGATGCTGCGCCGGGGCGGCATGGCCACCGTCATCGGGATGATCCCGCCGGGCCACATGGTCGAGCTGCACGGGGCCGAGTTCCTACAGGAGAAGAAGATCCAGGGCTCGATGATGGGCTCCAACCGCTTCCGCGTGGACATGCCCCGCTTCGTGGACTTCTACCTGCAGGGCAAGCTGCACCTCGACGACATGGTGTCGAGCCGCATCGGCCTCGCGGACGTGACGGACGCGCTCCTGGCGCTCGAGACCGGCGAGGTGGCCCGCAGCGTCATCGTGTTCGATCAGTAAGGCGCCCCACCGAGGTGCTTGCCGCGCCCCCGGACAGACCCAGAACACTTTGAAACGGGCTGCTCATGTCGCTATAGTGCGCGGCCTCTCCGGGCGAGCCCGACGCCGCGTGAACGCCCTGCTCGTCCCGATCACGCCTTGGGATCCAGAGGAACACTCCCCGTGAAGAAACACATTCTGGCCATTGCGGCCGCGGGCATCCTGCTCGCCCCCCCATCGTTGTTCGCCGAAGAGGCGGACGAGAGCGCCGACGACACCGGCCGACGGCAATTCGAGGAGATCGTGGTCACGGCGGAACGCCGGGAATCCACGGTCCAGGACACCGCCATCGCGATCACCGCCTTCACCGGCGAGTTCATCGAGGACTTCGGGCTGCGCAACCAGGAAGACCTGCAGAACTACCTGCCGGCAACCACCATCCAGCCTTATGACCTGTCGATTCGCGGCGTCGGACGCTTGTTCCGTGCCCTGGGCGGGGATCCGGGCGTCGCCACCTACTACGACGGCGCCTACTCGGAGGACTTCGGCATCGCCTCGACCGAGGGCGGCCTGTTCGACATCGAACGCATCGAGTTCCTGCGGGGTCCCCAAGGCACCCTGTACGGCCGCAACGGCGTCGGCGGCGCGGTGAACTTCCATTCCAAGAAGCCGACCGACGAGTTCGAGGGCGAGCTGCGCGCCAACGTGGGCAGCTTCAACACGCGGGAGCTTTTCGGCGTGGTGTCCGGGCCCATCATCGAGGGCGTGCTGAACGCCCGGGCCAACGGCGTCAAGCGGACTCGAGACGGCTTCATGGACGACGTGCAGCCCGGCAATCCCGACATCAACGACTACGGCGACGAGAACTACTCCCTGGCCCTCGAGTGGCTGCCCGCGGAGAATCTCTCCGTCCTCGTGCGCGGCAACGAGCGCAGCTACCGCCGCTCGATGTCCGGTGCCCAGGGCGCCGGTGCCATCGTCATCTCGGAGCAGGCCGGCATGCGCGACCCCGTGACCGGCGGCGAGCGTTGGGTGAGCGTGCCCGTGCACGGTTGGCGACAGATCGCGGATCCCACGGCCGCCGACGCCCCGATGTGCGCCAGCGCCACCGACCGCTCCGTGCCCAACTGCATCGTGCCCACGGGTCTGGTGCCCTACATCAACGACGCCAACCCCTGGTATTCGTTCAACCACAACGGCGTGACCCGCTATGCGCAACCCCTGGTCGGTGGCGTGGACCCGGCGGGCTTCGCGGCGGACGGCACCACCGTATCGGGCTTCGCCCGTCCCAACTACGCCTACCAGGCGGCCTTTGATCCCGCGCTGCAAGCCCTCGCGGACCGGAGCATCCAAGGCGACGGCCGGCGCATACCGGAGCTCGGTGGCGACGACCTGCGGGGCTGGACCAACGGCCTCCAGGACGAGTTCTTCGACCACCAAGCCGCCTACATGAACGTCACCTGGGACGTGCTCGACAACCTGACCGTCAAGTACATCGGCGCGTACACGGACTACTTCTACCACCGGACTACGGACGACGACCGCACGGGCATGCCGATCGACCAGCAGTTCTACGCGGCCCAGGAAAACGAGAACTTCCAGCACGAGCTGCAGTTCTTCCTCGATGTCGGCACGAGCGTGAACCTGACCGGAGGCTACTTCTACTACGAGAACGACATCGACCAGCAGCTCGACTTCTACTCGCCGGACGGCTGGTCCCGGTACACGGAACCCGCGAACTACGGCCTCGTCGGCCCGACGGCGTACCTGGCGGGGGACCCCACCCTGGTGGTGCCCGCCTGGCTGCTGAACGGCGGCGACACGAGCACCAACCACCGCACGGCGAAGGAACAGGGCAAGGCGGGAATCCTGCCCAATCTCGCCGGCGCGGTGCCGATCCCCTCCTTCAGTGATCCGAGCATCCAGGAGATCTACTTCGCGGACAACCCATGGCTGGGCGACACCGTGGCCAGCGGCGGCCGGGTGGACCGGGGCCCCGCCTCGAACGGCACCACCTTCATCTGGGACACCGAGAACCGCACCGAGGCATGGGCCGTGTACCTACAGGGCGAGTGGCAGATGAACGAGTACTTCGCCCTGACGCTGGGCGTGCGCTACGCGGAGGACGACAAGGAGGCGGAGGAGAGCCTGTTCCTCTACAACGAATCCCCCAGCGCGCTCACCACCTGCGTCAACAACGTGGGCGCGGAACTCGCCGCCCTGTGCGGCGACCTCGATGGCGACGGCGCGGTGACCCTGGCCGAGTACAACACCGGCATCACCGGCGGCATCGACGCGACGGGCAACATCGCCGACTTCGACAAGGTGCGGGTGCGGGGCGTCCCGTTCGCACGGTCCATCTACCGCTCGATGATCAACGATTTCGACGAGATCACCTGGCGCGTGAACCTCGACTTCACCCCCAACGAGAAGGACCTGTACTACTTCTCCGTCACCACCGGATACCGGGCAGGCGGGTTCAACCTAGGCTACTTCTCGTTCATCCCGACCTACGAGCCGGAGGATCTGACCGCCTACGAGCTTGGCTACAAGGGCCAGCTCTTCGACGGCACGGTGCAGTTGAACGCCTCCGCGTACCTCTACGACTACGATCTGATCCACCTCCAGTTCAGCACGTTCTCGTTCACGGGCGTGAGCACCAGCGTGCAGAACGCGCCCTCCGCCGAGACCATCGGTTTCGAGCTCGAGGGCATGTGGCTCGTGAGCGACGAGATCACGGTCGGCGTCAACTACAGCTACACGGACGCCACCTACACCGCGGAGCTGTTCGAGCCATTTGCGGGCACCCGGGGGGTGGTGGACAACAACAACGCCCTCGCCCCGTCGAGCCTCTACACCGTCGCGGAACGCAACCTGCTGATCGACGGCGAACCCCTGCCCCGGGTGCCGAAGCACAAGTACACGGCCTGGGCGGACTATGTGCAGAACCTGGGCAATCGCGGCACGGTCACCTACCTGACGAGCGTGGCCTGGACGGACGAGTTCCCCGCCGCCGGCCGGCCGACCGCGGCGAGCCCCCTGAGCGTGGCGCCGGCCTTCCTGCGCTGGGATGCCCGGGTGAGCTGGACGAGCATGGACCAGCAGTGGACCATCGCTGGCTTCGTGAACAACATCCTCGACGAGATCGGCGTGCGCAACCAGTTCACGTACGCCGAGTCCCAGGGCCACCGCCGGGTGATCGAGCCGACGAACCCGCGCTGGTGGGGCCTGGAGGTGCACTACAAGTTCGGCGCGTACCGGTAGGGGCGCGACCGGCGCCTGAGACAGGGGCGCCTTTTGGCGCCCCTGTTCGTTCGTGGCAACGAGGACGGTGCGAAAGCCGTTCATGATGGCCCATATACGGTGGCACGCGGCACGACCATGACGGCAATCATCCGCAGCCACCCGGAGGCGGTCACCGCGGAGCCGGGACGCCGGGCGGGGGACATCCTCAGTGCGTTCGCGGCCGGTTTGATCGGGCGCGAACAAGCCATTCGCCAGACCGGCGTTCGCGACTATGCGGAACTCCTGGTGGCCTTGGGGGACGCGGGGCTGGCACCGCGTAGACCGCCGCCACACGACGTCGAGAACGAGGCCGTCACGTTTGCGCGCATCTGGAGGTCCACGTGAAACGATGCGTCCTGCTGATTCTGGATTCGGGGCCGCTGAATAGCCTTTGGGTCGCTGATCGGCTGGACCTTCTCCTACGCTTGGAGATGCCGATCATCGTCGTGGACGCGGTCTACGACGAGGTGACGAGCGATCCGCGCTATCCGAAGGACGCGGAGGTCAAGGCGTTCATAGATGGCCATCGTCCGCCCTTCGTGATTGAGCGAACCGACGTCGGCGCCTTCGAGCGGGAGAGGCGCCGCGCCGGCAAGCCTCCGAAACGTAACATCGGCGAGCTTGCGATGATGGACTTCATCAGCGACGACGGTGGTGTGCAGCGCTATCTCCAATCGGAGGAGCCCGTGCTGGTGCTCTTCAAGGACCGGGGACTGCGGGTTTTGAGCAAGCCCCCGAACATGCACCTACTGTCGACCGTGGGCTTGCTGCGAGGGCTGGAAAGAGTCGGCTTGGTCCCGTCTGCGGACGCCGTCACCCAGGAGATGACGAACCCGTCTCGTCCGGGCCGCCGTCCGCAAGACCGCCGGGTGCCCGTCGAGGGTTCCGGTCCAACCATGCCGGTTGTCGCTCTGTAGCGACGGGGCAAGCCTTGACGGACGAGCGCGTCCGTTACGAGCGTTCGCGAGGCCCACGGCCCGGGAATCGAATTGACCCCGGCCAGCCCCACCGATAGGGTTTCGGCATGGGACTCGTCTTCGCCGACATTGAACTGCGCAACGCTCGCCGGGAGAGCGTCCCCGCCATCCAAGTACGCGCATTGGCGGATACTGGTTCCCTCATGCTGTGTGTTCCGCTCGCCATCGCGCTCCGACTCGGCCTCGACACATCGACATACCGCGACATCACCGTCGCCGACGGCAGCCGCCTGAACGTGCCCTACGTCGGACCGATCCGCGTCGCCTTCGGCGACCGCTACTGCTTCGTCGGGGCGCTCGCGTTCGGCGAGGAGGTGCTGCTAGGCGCGGTGCCGATGGAGGACATGGACCTGATCGTCGATCCGAAACGCCGACGCGTGACCGTCGACCCGGCCAACCCCGACGGACCGTGCCACCGCGTTTAGTCGCGCCGAACCGAGGTCGCACAGCCTTTGGCGCCGCCCACTTCGACCCGCTGCCCGCGTGACAGCCACGCGGTCACGCGAGCCGGCTCTCACCACCTCCCCTTCGCGCTACTCAACTAGCGCAAGTACGCGAAAAGTGAGGGATTTTGTCCCGGTAGGCGGCAAATCCGCCCCGAAAGTTGACAACGTTGCGACAAGGCCGTAAACAACGGTCAGCCGTCTCGTGGCGGCTCTGGAGAGAGAAAAACTACGGCTGTCCGCGAAGGGCAGCGGAGAGGGCACAAACATGATCGAACACCGGACGTTCCGGGCGCGGTTGCGCTCGGACTCGCTTCCCTGTTTCTGATCCAAACGCCGGCGCTCGCGGACGACGACGATTCGTCCGAGCAGCGGCGGATCGAGGAGATGGTCATCTACGGCGAACGCGTGGAGTCCACCGTCTCCGACACCTCCATCGCCATCACCGCCATGGACGAGGACTTCCTCAAGGACATGGGGATGCAGGGGCCGAACGAGATGGTCAACTTCATCCCGGCCACGACGCGCACCGACTGGGACATCAAGATCCGCGGCATCGGGCGCAACTTCCGGGGTCTCGGCGGCGACCCGGGGGTCGGCACGTACTACAACGGCATTTACTCCCCGGACTTCGGCATCGCCGCGACCGAGGGTGGCCTCTACGATATCCGCCGCATCGAGGTGCTGCGGGGACCGCAGGGCACGCTCTACGGCCGGAACTCCATCGGCGGCGTCGTGAACTACGTCACGAACCAGCCGAACCACGAGGGGTTCGAGGCGAACGTGCGCGCCGTCCTCGGCGAGTACAACACCAACGAGTGGTTCGGCCTCGTCAGCGGTCCGATCACGGACAACTTCGCCTACCGCCTGAACGGCGTGAAGCGCCTGCGCGGCCCCGCCGTGGACGGGCACGCCGGCTCCGAGGACATCGAGGACCTGAACGACCAGAACTTCGCGCTGATCCTCGAGTACACGCCGGTCGACAGCATGACGTTCAACCTGCGCGTCAACGACCGCCGCGCCTACAGCAAGCGCAACTTCGGCAACGGCGGCCATGGCATCGCCGGGGAGGGCCCGTGCATCGGGCAGCACCCGATCACGTCCGACAGCCAGTGCGACCCGCGCTACCGCGTGTCGCGGGACACCAACTACTACGCCACGGGCTTCCGGCCGGTGGACCAGGCATGGGTCGACAAGTATGGCGACATGGCGGACGACCCGCGCGGCACCGTGGGGTGGATTCATCCGACCACGGGCGAGACTTTCTACGGTGCCTACAACCGGCCCGGCGTGGACGACTTCAGCGTCCGCTGGCCCTTCATGCCGTCGCAGAACTACCGTTCGGCCGCAGTCGCCAGCTACGACATCGGCGGCGCCGACGACCCGGACATCGTGGGCCTGACCACCGGCGACAACCGCGAGGAATTCGACCACCAGCAGGCTTCGCTGGTGTGGGACTGGGACATCAACGACCGCTTGTCGATCAAGTACTTGGGCTCGTACAACAGCTTCGCGTACTGGTTCAACCGGGACAACAGCTTTTCCGACAGCCACATCTCCGACATCGATGACACCGTGATCGAGCAGGTGGAGAGCTACTCCCACGAGTTGCGGGTTTTCTGGGAAGTGGGTGACCGCTTCACCGCCACGTCCGGGATCTACCAGTTCTGGGAGTCTCGCGACCAGTGGTACGGCATTCGGGAGCGGGGTGGCCAAGGCCGTGCGCAGAACGCCGCGATCTATGGCCCCGAGGGCTGGGACACTTGGCTCTTGGATTCCCTGGCGGTCGTCGGCTGGATCTTCCCGCCATGCATTGGGGCCACGGTCCACGGCTCCGGCGCGGGCGGCGACCTGAACTTCGGCGACGCCACGCGCAACTACGGCGCGTACTGCGGCGACCCGGGCAAGCCCTACAGCCAGAGCTGGAAGACCGGCGACACCGGCGCACTGTACGAACACCGGAACCTCGTGGACAACGAGAACCTCGCCTTCTACACCCAAGGCGACCTGCGCCTGACGGACACCGTGAGCGTGACCCTCGGCGTGCGCTATTCGAAGGACTGGCGGGATGCCAAGGAGCAGCGTGGCGGATACTCGGAAATCGAGGTGTTCAACAAGCCTTGGCTGCCATGGGCCATCTCGACCGCATGCTCGCTGAATCCGGACCGTTGCCCGGAGAATCCGCTTTCGTTCTTCGCGCCTGGCGTGACGCCGCTAGCGGCACTCAACGTGGCCATGGGCGCCGCGACCTTCACCGGCGACCCGGACTACCCGATCGCTCCGGTGTGCGACCTTGAGGCCTACGCGTGCGACCGCCCGCTGCGGCTGCGCGGCGTCCCGATCAGTTGGGGCCACCGTACGCTGGGCACCTACAAGCAAGACGGGGACACCACTTGGCGCGTCAACTTCAACTGGGAGCCGACGCCGGACACGCTGGTCTATCTCGGCGCGACGGCCGGCTATCGCGCCGGGGGCTTCAACCTCGGCAACACGGATGGCCGCGTCGAGTTGGACACCGATGGTGACGGCGCGACGGATACGCGCGCCATCGCGCAGTATGACGACGAGAACCTGATTGCCTACGAACTGGGATACAAGGGCACCCACCTCGACGGCACGCTGCAGTTGAACATCGCCGTCTATTACTACGACTACGAGAACTATCAGACCAACGTCAACACGTGGGAGTCGGAAAGCGGAAACTTCGCCTTGCCGAACATCACGTTGCCGGATGGGGGCGCGCTAGGAGCTCCGGCCGGTCGCGGTCCCGTGAGCACGACGAAGAACATCGACCAAGCCCACAACAAGGGCTTCGAGATCGATGCCACGTACCTTGCGACGGACAACTTCACCATCGGTGGCAACTACAGCTACACCGAGAGTGTCTTCGAAACTGCGTTCACGTTCTTCAACCCGAACGATCCGCGCTACCCACGTGAGATCCTCGGCGGCGACGTGAACCAGGACCCGTGCACGTTGCCGGAAGAAGTGCGAGCGCTTTACTGCCTCGAAATCGATGGCGAGGACCTGACGGGCATTCCGAAGCACAAGGCAACCGTCTGGGCCGCCTACACCTGGAACCGCCCGAACGGCTCGTGGACGTGGTACAACTCCGTTGCATACACGGGCGAGTACGCGACGACACCGTTCCACCGTCCCTGGGACTTGGTTCCCGACCGGGAGCGCTGGGACATGCGCCTGACGTTCCGCGAGGCGAGCGGTCGCTGGTCCGCCTCGGCCTTCGTCGACAACGTCCTCGACCGGACCTACATCCGCCACTCGGACATGGACAACCGCCGCACCGGCTACGGCGCCAACTGGCCGCAGCGCATCGTGTCGCTGTATCCGAGGTACTGGGGGTTTGAGTTCGAGTACAGCATGGGGGCTTATCGGTAAGGGGCCGTGAGAAGGGCTACGCGGTCGGCCCGGCCGCGTAGCTTCTTTTCAACCCGCCATAGCGATAGCGGTCGTTCTTAAGGCTACTCACAACCGTGTACAACGCGTCGACATGCGGCAGAATGTCCGCGTAAGCATGGCTGGGCCGATATCGACTTGGGGGTTCAGAGGGGATGAACGTGACGAAAGTTGAAGTTGGCACGATTGCTGCCCTAGTGCTGGCGGTCTTGGCGGGTGTCTTCCAAGTTGGACGACTTGAAGGTAGGGTTGACGCCTTGAACCCGGATGCCATCAGGCAATCCCGTGATGCTGCTTTGGAGCGCATCGATAGTGCAAGGGCATCGGTCGTTGACGAGATTGAGAATGTCGCAGCCGAGTTGGACGCCGTGCTGCCAACTGAAGCCGTCGTAGCCTTCGACGGGGAGGCCGGTTGCCCACCAGGATGGAAGGAGTATCGAAAAGCGGCCGGTCGCTTCATCGTAGGGGTCGGGAAGCACGCCGAACAGGATAGGCATGGCAATCCCATTGAGGAGAAGAGCTTCGGCGGCGTTGGGGGCGAGAGCCGGGTCGTCCTGGCGATTGAGAATATGCCTGCACACGATCATTCGCTTCCATCGAAAGGAGTCAATCCGCCTTCGGGAGTTAGTTCACCGGCATCCTTGCAGGCTGTTGATGGTGGGGATAAGGGACGTAGTCACGCCCATGTGAGGGTCACGGACCCTACGGGTGAAGGTCGATCACACAATAATATGCCTCCCTATATCGCATTGTATGTTTGTCAGCGCCAACCCTGACTCGTGAATGATGTGTAGTGCGCTGGTCGTAACGCGAAGAAGATCGATGTTGGAGAGAATCATCGCTCGCGCCGCAGGCGCAATCATCGCCGTGCTCATCCTTTCGGGGTTGACCAAGTTCACTGACTGGATTAGCGTTCTGTTCGAGCCTGCGGTTCCCGATGCGCAGTTGTAGCGTTCCAATCACCATGTGACGAAGTGGATGGCTGGGAGGAATACGGCGACGGTGCCGGTAAGTTCCTACTCGGTGTCGGCAAAGGGGGTGTTGCGACCTCGAGGACTGCACAAGCCGTCGTCAGATCAAAGCGAAACGCAGCTCAGCGAGATCAAGTTGGGCGACCAGGGAGGCGAAGAGGCGCACACCCTGACGATTCCCGAGATGCCCGACCACAATCATGACGAGGAGTCAGGGGCCCATCTAGTGCAAGTAACCGGTGGCGACACCGTCGCGGCGCGTACCGACCGTAGCCCGGGTGAAATTAATGTCAGGCATGGCATCGCGACAAGGAGGCCGGCGGCGGACAACCGCACAATAACATGCCGCCATACATTGCGTTACACTTCTGCCAGAAGGAGCGTTAGCTCGGTTCTGGGAGTACTACGAGCTATTGTCATGCGGCTGCGCTGCCGTCCCAGGTGACCTCGATGCCGTCGTTGAACCTCACTCCCTCGATGATCTTGCCGAGCTGCCGGAAGCCGCGTAGTCGTGGCCAGGACGTCTCGGCGCTCATGCCCATCTTGTAGATCATGGAGAGCATGGTCTGGCGCATGACGCAGCACTTCGCCCGCGAGCTCCGGTGGCGGATGGTGGCGAAGGCGGACTCGACCACGTTGGTGGTGCTCAGGTGCGTCCAGTGGGCGGCTGGGAAGTCCTAGAAGGCGAGCAGCTCCTCGCGGTCGCGGGCCAGACACGCGGTCGCCTTCGGGTACTTCTCCCCGTAGCGCTCGAGCTAGCTGTCGAAGGTGCGTTCGGCAGTCTGCGTGCGTCTCCGCCATCCAGTCCGGCAGCCTGTACACGGACCGGGGGTCGCACTACTGGCACACGCCGGCGACCGGCGGCAAGGTGGACAAGGCCAACCCGACGCAGTTTGGGCGGGCGATGGCGGAGCTGGGGATCGAGATGATCCCCTCGTACTCGCCGGAGGCACGGGGGCGCTCCGAGCGCTGGTTCGGGACGGTGCAGGGGGGCTGCCGCGGGAGGGGATCACGGGCATGGCCGAGGCGAACCGCTACCTGCACGAGTCGTTCTGGCCGGACCTGCACCGCCGCTTCGGGGTCGCGGCGCGCGAGCCGGGCCGCGCGTTCGTGCCGCTGTAGTTGCGGGTGGCGCGCGGCCGGCACTACGTCAAGCGCCGGGTCCGCGTGCACGAGCACGCCGACGGTACGCTGTCGGTGTTCCACGGGCCGCGGCGGCTGGCCCGCTACGACGCGGCCGGCGCGGTGCTCGCGGACGCGCTGGCCCTGGCGGCGGGATGGCACGGTGCCGGGAACGCCGCTGGCCTCGCCGCGCCAACCCGCTTCGCGGGTCCTCCGCTACGCTGCGGCCCTTCGGGTGACCCGAGGCCAGCGGCGAGGAGTTTGGTGACGACCGGAAGGGAACTTCCGGTCGTCACCGACTGGCTTCTTCACGCCCGCGTTCCAAGGCCGTCGCCGGCCGGGACGGGCGTGCGGGAACCGGACAGATCAATTTGCTAACGACAAGCGCCCTCGTTCAGGCTTGACAACCTCCCGGGCGGCGCGGACGATGCTCCTCGGTAGTGTGTCACGGTAGTCCAGTGCACCCAAAGATATCTGAGGCTTTCCTGAAGCTCCCCGCATCCCGCAGGGGCGGCGCATTGGACGTCATCGTCGTGCACCGTTCAAACGGCGATCCTGATCACGGCCGGATCTCCCTTGCACGACCTTCCGCCCGGACCAGATCCCGCCGCGTCCGCGACGTCATCTCCGAAAACCAACGCGTCCGCGACCGCCTGCTCAACGACTTTCAGTACGCCGCGAGAGAGTCCCGCCTACCCGAGCGCGAAACAGCCGCAATCGCGCCCGATCTCGACGTACCCGCCAGCGCACTACCGACTGCAAACTTGCACCTGCCCCGCCGCTCGCTCGAAGAGCTCGCCCAGATTGACGATGTCGTGGCGATTCTTCCAAACCACTCTGTCGAGCTCATCGACCCCTACGAAGCCAAACAAACTGCGGTGAACAGGAGCGAACTCAGGCGCGGAGTCACTTGGGGCATCCGGCGTATGGGATTCAAGCGACTCTGGGATCGAACCGACAGCCAGGGCGAAGGTACGACGGTCGCGGTTATTGATACCGGCGTGCACGCCTCGCACCCATCTTTAGCCAATAAGGTCGCCGACTTCGTGATCGTCGATCCACTCGGCAACCAGATTCGTTCGCGAAGTCCGTTTGACGCCGGCCAACACGGAACGCACGTATGTGGGACGATTGTCGGTGACCCCGATCCCAATGGCGTCATTATCGGGGGAGCACCTGGCGCGAAGCTCATCGTCGCGGCTGCCCTGATGGGTCACCCTACCGTTACGACCATTGTTAGCGCTATTTCCTGGGCCACCCTGCAGGGCGCGGACATCATCACCATGTCGTTCGGACTTCCGCGCTACGAACCGAAGTTCGAAGATCTACTCAGTCCGCTAATGACCATACACGGGATCTTGCCCGTCGTTGCCATCGGAAACGCCAGCCACGGCAGTACAAGTACCCCCGGCAATGTACACAGCGCGTTCGCTGTCGGCGCGCTCGACGGCCGCAACGTAGCCAGTTTCAGCGGTGGCGCGAGTCTCGATTTCCCGGGCACCGAGCAACACAAGATTGTCAAACCGGACGTCGTAGCTCCCGGAGCGAGCGTCTACTCCTGCGTGCCGCCGATCGCCGGCTCTCCGGAGTACGTCTACATGAGTGGCACCTCAATGGCGGCGCCTCACGTCGCGGCTGCGGCAGCCGTGCTTATGTCTGCCCGGTCCGGCGCCGCAGCCTCCCAAATCGCTGACACCTTGCGCAGCACGGCTCGTCACCCGTCGGGTGCGCAACAACGACCCGACAATCGTTGGGGTTGGGGCGAGGTGAATCCCCTACAGGCCCTTCGGCGGTTGTGACGCAGGCGGTAACCGCAATGCCAAAGGGCAAGATGTCTCCAACCGTCCGGGAGGCAATGCGCGGCCTTCCTGTCGGCGAGCGCATCTGCATAGTCGTAACGGTGAGTCCGCCAAGCGCTTCCCCGGCGCGCAGGGGACGGACCCGCCGACAGCGCGCGGAATGGCTCGCCACGTCGTCGGAGACGATGGAGCAAGCTTTAATGCAGATTCGTCCCGTGGTCGAAGACTTCGGAGGCAACATCGTCCAAACACACGCGCTCCTCTCGGCTGTCACCATACAAGCGCCGCAGCCTCTGATCGAACGACTGAGCAACATGGACGCCGTCACCAGCATCATGGCCGATCAGCCCGTCCATCTCACCCAGTAGCTCGAACTCACCAAGTCCAAACCACACCCGCGCTCGAGTTGGCCCCGATACGCACCTCACACGACCGTTCCTGCTTCGACGATATGCGACTGCGGCCATGATTGGGGGAGGTGGGTGGCCCTCTTGGGTCGGGCTGTCGTGCGTCGCACCGAGCCCCGACGAGGTGGGCTCGGCCTTCGGGCTTCCATCCCTGTCCCAGGAGATTGCCAGAGGATGTCAAAGACGCTCCACTGGTACGCTCGCTGCCATCGTGTGGACTAAGATCAACCGCGAGCGGCGTTCCTCCTCCCTGGTGGCGATGTCCCGTACGATGTACTCCTCGCCGCCGGTGAGGATGTGGTAGACCCAGCGGCGCCAGTTGGTGGGCGGTTGCCACCGCCTTGGCGTTGTCCCATCCGCGCCAGCGGGCGCCGGCGCACCGCACCGATGACGCTGTGGAGCGGCGCAACGTGGTCATCGCCATGCGAAGCCCTTGGCCGACCCGGTTCGAGCGTCGGCCCGCTTCGCCGCTCGCGTTCGCATGTGACCCCGCCGAGCCCGCGTGGATTGCAACTAACTTCGCCATCGTCCTTGATCTCGAGCGGGAAGTAGCGCAATCGGCGCAGCAATCCCGGAGTTCTCCAATAGGAGTATCTTCTGTTGTCGCTCACAGCGTCGTTGGGCGGATCCGTCATCCTGTGCTCCGCAACGCCGAGGAAGTCAGCGCACTTTCGATAGTCAGCGGCGAGCGATGGCCAAGCCGAGATGACGACCGATAGGACTACTAATAGCGTTCTCATGGGGACATCCTACACGCGTGTAGCTCGTGCGAATCTAGGACGGTATCCGGTAAACGGTTTCCAAAGCAAGTCCGCGCCGCAGCTGGTCGACCGGGAGCCTGGCGACGGGGTCGGCCTTAGCGATCGCGAGCTAGCGTCGAGTACAGCGTGGCCAAGGGCGAGGGGCGCACAATGCGACAACGCTGCTCGACGCGGGGCCGACCTTGATCCGTCGGAGGAAGAACACTATCGAACGCTCCTGCACGGCATGGCGCGGGAGGCCCAAGAGGAGGAAGCAAGGGCGATCTGGGCCTTGGTGGCCGCCCCCGCGCGGGTGGATGCTCGGGCGGGAATGGGAGAGTTCGCGGACGGCGCTGGAGAGACGCCGCCGGGCTGAGCCGTTTCGTCCTGTGCCGTGCCGGCGCGTTACACGGCGCGACCGCCTCGGTCGCCTCCCCTCCTGCTCGATGCTGTTGGTGAAGTCAACGCAAGGGGCGTTTACGACTACGCACCGTTGCATGTCGTCGGTGGTCGGGGACCCGCGATGATTTGCGTGCTGCTCGATGCTGGTGGCGAAACGGAGGCCCGGGACCATGCCACTCGGACGCCCATTCACCTACTGTCGGAGGATGGCGGCGCGGTCGAGGTGAAGCTCTTTATCGTGGCTGGAGCGGACGTGATGGCCCGCGACCGCTCGGGGGCGACGCCGTTGCACTATGCCGCGCGGTGGTAGGGCGGGCCCGCTCTGATCCGCACGTTTGGTGGAGGCGGGAGCCGACGTCCATGCGCGGGACGATTTTGGCCGGAACGCCTTGTATCCGGCTGCCGGAGTCGACGGGCGTCCTGCCGCGTTCCGCATGCTCCCGCGCACTTGGCGCGCGTACGGATACGCGGGACCATGACGGGGAGATGCTCCTGAATGCCGCCGCGCGGGAGGACAATCTCGGCGTCGTGAGGGCACTGCTGGTTTCTGGCGCGGACGTGAACGTGCGGGATGCCGATGAGATGACGCCGCTTCATTTGGCTGCTGCGTTCAGTGGTTGGGAGTGCGAGTACTATTCCCCGGAAATGCGGAGCGCGGCCGTGCTGAGGCCCCTCGGGGCGGCTGGCGTGGCGGCGCTGGCTACCACGGAGGCCGTTTGTCCCTGCCGACGCTTCTGAAGGTGCAGTTCGTGGGGTGGGCGAGGCACACGGAACCGGGGTCCGGTTGCTTCCGTCAGGTTGCGGCTGGTCGCCGCATGCGGCATCTTTCTCCGAAAGGCACTCTCGGGGCTTGGACATGATGTGTTCGGCACAGGCAAGAAGCCGGGCCTGGCTGGCCATCTTGGCCTTGGTGGTCACCGTGGCCGCAACCGCCTCCGAACTGCCCCCGGAGATCGCGGCGGACCGCCTCATGGTGCGTGCCGAATGGCAGGCCCGGGAGAATCAACACGCGGCGGCGCTGGCGACGCTGGACGAAGTGCTGTCGCTGCGGGAGGAACACGGACTCGAGACGCCGGACGCGTTCTGGCTTCGGCATGCGCAGGTTGCGCGTGCGGTCGGGGAGCATGCCCGGGCGGTGGAGTCGGCGACGCGGTACGTGACGGCGGCGGGCCGCGGTGGCGAGCACTACGTGGCGGCGCTGGAGTTACTTGAGGCGTCCGACCGTGAGCTCGAGGGCACGCGGCAGCGGGAGGCGGAACGGGAGCGATTGGCGGCGGTGGAAGCCCGCGATGCAGCGGCGTACGAAGCGTTGCGAGCGCGGCTCTCCGACAAGGACGGCTTTTTTTCGGACGCGCTGCAATCCGGCGGGCGCGGCCCACTGATGGTCGTGGTCCCCGCCGGCCGGTTCCGGATGGGGTGCCTCTCGAACGACGATAGCTGTAGTGGCTTTGAGCGCCCGGCACACGATGTGACAATCGGGGCGCCGTTCGCGCTGTCCGCGTTCGAGGTGACGTTCCAGGAATGGGACGCGTGCGTGGCGGCGGGTGGCTGCGGCCACTGGCCGGATGACGAGGGCTGGGGTCGCGGACCCCGACCGGTGATAAACGTGAGTTGGCAAGACGCGCGGCTCTACGCGCGGTGGCTGTCGGAGGAGACGGGAGCGTCGTATCGGCTGCCGAGCGAGTCGGAGTGGGAGTACGCGGCTCGGGCGGGGACGACGACGAAGTACGGTTGGGGCGACGACATCGGGTCGAACCGGGCGAACTGCAGAGAAGGCTGTGGGGATCACTTCGACCAGACCGCGCCGGTGGGTTCGTTCGCGCCAAACGCGTGGGGCCTGCACGACATGCTCGGCAACGTGGCTGAGTGGGTGGCGGATTGCTGGAACAATAGCTACCGCGGCGCGCCGTCGGACGGTTCGGCGTGGCTTGCCGACCGTTGCGAGTTGTCCGTCGTCCGCGGCGGCTCCTGGGGGTCCTATCTGCACAACTTCCGCGCCGCGAGGCGCATCTTCATCACCCGCTATAGAGATCAGAGCGACAACGTCGGATTCCGCGTGGCCCGGACGCTCGCCCCATGAATCGTCGCTTCCCTGACTCCTTTCGGGGTCCAAGCGGGCCTTGCTCACCTTTTGGTTTGGTGAAGTTGACGACGAAACCGGGCGCGAAACGCTGGCGCCGACCTGACTGAATCGTTGTGACGCGGCCATTTGAGAACATGGCGCACGGCGTGCGGAACGCGTTGCTCGCGACCGTTGCCATCGCGCTGGGGGGCTGCACGGGAATCCCCCTGCTGGATGCGCGGTGTGAGAACTGGCCGACGGAGAGGTTCTTCCGGGCGGCGTCGCCGGAGAGGGTCGCCGCGTGCGTCCGGGAGGGCTTCGACCCGGTTTCCCCCGTCGGCTATCGGGACCACACGCCGCTGCACATGGCGGCGCGAGCCAGCGGTAGCCCTGAGGTGATTGGGCTTCTGTTGGACGCCGGCGCCGACGTGGACGCCACGAACAATCTCGGCCACACGCCGCTGCTAGATGCGCTCGACTACTCCAATCGCGGCGCTTCCGTGGTGATCGAGGCGTTGCTCGACGCCGGGGCCGACCCAGATCCGTCGGACGAGCAATACTATCGCACCCCGCTGCACGCCGCGGCGTACGAGGCCGAGGATGCAAGGGCGATCCGGGCCTTGGTCGCCGCCGGCGCGAGGGTGGATGCACGGACCACATTGGGACAGTTTGCGGATCTCGCTGGACGGACGCCGCTGGCCTGGGCCGTCTCGTCCGGTGCCGTGCCGGCCGCCGTGGAGGCACTTCTGGCCGCCGGCGCCGACCCGAACGCGCGGGACGCAAACGACTTTTCGCCGATGCACGCGTTGTACGGCACGACCGCCGCGGTCGCGGCGCTCCTGCTCGACGCCGGCGGTGAAGTCAACGCGAAGGGTGGTAACGACCACACGCCCCTGCACGGTGTCGGCGGGCGGGGGACCGCGATGATTCGCCTGCTGCTCGATGCGGGTGCGGAAGTAGAGGCGCGGGACGGCGCTGGCGAGACACCCTTGCACCGCCTTTCGGAGAAGGGCAGCGCTGCGGAGGTGAAACTCTTGATCGCGGCCGGAGCGGACGTGATGGCGCGGGATCGGTCGGGGGCGACGCCGCTGCACCACGCCGCGCAAGGTGAAGGTGGGCGCGCTCTGATCCGCGTGTTGGTCCAGGCGGGTGCCGACGTCCATGCGCGGGACAATTCTGGCCGGAACGCCTTGTATTGGGCTGCCGAGGCCGACGGGGCTCGCGCAGCCTTCCGCACGCTCTTGGCGCTTGGTGCGCGTACGGACACGCGGGACCACGAGGGGCGTACGCTCCTGCATGCCGCAGCGCGGGGAGTCAATATCGCCGTCGTCAGGGCCCTGCTCGCCGCCGGTGCGGACGTGAACGCGCGGGATGCCGATGAGATGACGCCGCTTCATTTGGCTGCCGCCCATAGCGGCTGGGAGTACGAGTACCACTTCGCGGAAATGCGGAGCACGGCGGTGCTGACGACCCTCCTCGCGGCGGGTGCGCAGGTGAATGCGCGAGACAGCGCCGGAAGAACACCGCTGCATTGGACGGCGGCAATGGGCCACAACCCGTCCGTGGTCCGGTTGCTCGTCCGCGCCGGGGCGGACGTTCGCGCACGAGACGACGATGGCGACACGCCGGTGGATCGGGCACGTCATCGGCCCGAGATGAGGGAGGCTCTGGCCGCCTTCGTGGAGCGATAGCGGCGGGCGCTGGCTGACACCAGCCTCGTCGTTCCCGGACGCTACGGGATATTCCCGCAACTCGCCCACCTCGGCGTCGGCCCAGATTGGGCCTTAGAACGCTGGCCAAGCGAGCCGCAGCTAGCAACGCCAGCAGCGAGGGAGTTGAACTCAATCCCAGCGCGGCCATGGCGCGTTGTGCGGCAGCGCAACCATGGAAAGCAAGCAGCGCCGCGAAGTAGTACATCGGTGACTGATCCAGCCTACCGTTCCTCGGCGAGTAGTTTCGTGTGAATGCGCACGACGGATTCCTTCAGGGCGGGGACACTCTGCGTCACGGTGTCCCACAGTGCTACGTTGTCGATGCTCGCGTAGTTGTGCCGCAGTACGTTGCCGATCCCAGCGATTATCGCGCCACGGCGTATCGGCCTCAGATGCCTTCAAATCGGGCGGCAGGTGCCGGCTGGCCTCCGAGATGATCTCGATGTTGCGTTCCGTGGCTTGGCGCGTGCGTCGATCCGCAAGGAAGGTCGGGAGTGACATCCCCGCTACGTCTTCCTCGATGTTCTCGATAGCTTCAAGAATGTCTTGCGCGTACTCTGAGTTGGGTCTCGCCATTGCTCCCTCAGAAGACCCTGAAGAGGTCGCGTAGCAGCGCTTCGCGCAAGCGGGGGCGCAGCGCGTTCTCCGGCGTGGCAGGATAGACCTTGCGCGTGTCCACGATGTCTACCGTGCGCCCCAGACGCTCCTCCAAGTGACGGTGCAACGCTACCAGGTCAAGCAACGTGAAAGGCCTTTGTGTTGTGACCATCACATCGACGTCGCTGTCTTCGCAGACCTCGTCCCGCGCAACCGAGCCAAACAACGACAAAGACGTGACCTTGCGCCTACGCAGGTCAGGCTCCATCTCGCGCAGCCGTGCACACATGTCAGCACGCCCCGATGCGAGTAGCAATGGGTCCTGTGAGGGTTCGGGCTGAGTCACGGGCATCGCACGCTGCCGCCGTAAGAACCACCATCATGCCGCCCTCGTGTCGTGGCCGCAAGACCGCGGCAGAGTGTCCAACGCTGGACGTGCCTGAAGAGGCAGGAACCGCCCGCTCGTGAGGTTGGTGAGGACCTTGGCGTCGCTCGTCAGATTCGACGACCAGCCCGTCGGTAGGGCGTCACGGAGGCCGTTTGTCGCTGCCGACCCTTCTGAAGGCGCAGTTCGTCAGGCGCGCGAGGCGCACGGGAACCCGGGCCCGGTTGCGTCCGTCGGGTTGCGGCTGGTCGCCCCGTCGGGCATCTTTCTCCGGGGGGCGTTCTTGTGAGGTTGGGACATGACGCATCCGGTAGTAAGAGCAAGGAGTCGAGGCTGGCCGGTCGCCTTGGCCGTGGTAGTCGCCGTCGCCGCCACCGCCTCCGAACTCCCGCCCGAGATCGCGGCGGACCGCCTCATGGTGCGGGCCGAATGGCAGGCGGAGCAGGACCAGCACGCGGCGGCGCTCGCGACGCTGGACGAGGTGCTGTCGCTGCGGGAGGAACACGGGCTGCAAACGCCGGACGCCTTCTGGTTTCGGCATGCGCGGGCCGCTAACGTGGCGGGGGAGCATGCCCGGGCCGTGGAGTCGGCGACGCGGTACGTAACGTCCGCGGGCCGGGATGGCGAGCACTACATGGCGGCGCTCGGGTTGCTTGAGGCGTCCGACCGCGAGCTTGAGGCCGAGCGGCAGCGGGAGGCTCGGGAAAGTGCGGAGCGCGAGCGGCGGGCGGCGGCGGGGGCGCGTTATGCTGCGGATTACCAAGCGCTGCGAGAGCGTTTCTCCGCCGCGGAGGACGTTTTTTCCGATGCGCTGCAATCCGGCGGGAGTGGCCCGTTGATGGTCACGATCCCCGCCGGCCGCTTCCGCATGGGCTGCCTCTCGAACGACGATGACTGCAGCGACGACGAGCACCCGGCACATGATGTGACGATCGGGGCGCCGTTCGCGCTGTCCGTGTTCGCGGTGACGTTCCAGGAGTGGGACGCGTGCGTGGCGGCGGGCGGCTGCCGGGGCCACCGCCCGGATGACGAGGGCTGGGGTCGCGGAACCCATCCGGTGATCAACGTGTCGTGGGACGACGCCAAGGAGTACGTCGCATGGCTGTCGGCGGAGACGGGAGCGTCGTACCGGCTGCCGAGCGAGTCGGAGTGGGAGTACGCGACTCGGGCGGGGACGACGACGAAGTACCATTGGGGCGACGACATCGGGTCGAACCGGGCGAACTGCAATGAAGGTTGTAGGGATCGTTTCGACGGTACCGCGCCGGTGGGTTCGTTCGCGCCGAACGCGTGGGGCCTGCACGACATGCACGGCAACGTTTCGGAGTGGGTGGAGGATTGCTGGAACGGCAACTACCGGGGAGCGCCGTCGGACGGGAGCGCGTGGCTTCGTGGGGAGTGCGAGCGGCGCGTCTCGCGCGGCGGCTCCTGGTACAGCAGTCCGAGGCTCCTCCGCGCGGCGTTCCGCAACACGAATTCCACCGGCCTCCGCAGCTACATCCTCGGATTCCGCGTGGCCCGGACGCTCACTCCTTGAGTCGTTGCGCCGTTACCTCTTGCCGGGGGGTTCCAAGGGGGGCTTGCCCCCCCTTGGTTGGCGAGTCTTGACGACCGGTCTATTCGCAACGCTGGTGCCGGCGGGGCTGAATCGAAGTTATGCAATGACCCGGAAACGCGGCGCAAGGCGCGCGGAACACAACCCGTCGGTGGTCAGGTTGCTCGTCCGGGCCGGAGCGGACGTTCGTGCGCAAGACGACGACGGTGACGCATCCCTGGAACCGGGCGTTTCGCCGTCCCGTGATGAGGGAGGCTCTGGCCGCCTTCGTAGGGCGGTGAGCGACGGCGCGTGGTGACAGACGCCATTGCGGCCAACGTCCGTCAGGCGCACAATTTCGAACATGGTCGAGGCAATCACTCCCGCAACCTGCGTCTCCCCGGATCTGGCGGTGGGCAATCTTGAGTCCCACGTCCTCTCACTGGTGGGCGACGACCCAGGCGTTTTGCGCCGTTTGGTCGACGATCTCGGGGGCGGCTTCCGCAAGGTCTGGTACGACGCGGTCGGCGGCTTCGCGGAGTTCATGTCGCCTAGTCGGGCGCACGAGTTCACCTCGCGGGACGCCCGTGACCTGATACTCGCCCTGTGCCACGCAAAGGGGATCGACGTGGTCGACATGGGCGCCACCTCGATCAAGGTGCCGGACGGCTCCCGCGGGGGTGATCCCGACGAGTCCTTCTGGGTCGGAGAGCGCGCCGCGCAATATCGCCGTATCGAGGTGAGCGCGGGTGCGGATGCCGCCATGGACTCCATCGACGGGCAGGCCCCCGATCTCGCCGTCGAGGTCGAGCATACCTCCCACCAGCCGGAGAAGGTCGCCATCTACCGCGCCTGCGGGGTTCAGGAGCTTTGGGACACGGCGACCACGGAAGTGGGTCGCGGTTCCGTCATCTACGACTTGCAGGCCGAAGGGGGGCCGCGCGCGCGGACCAGCTCCCGAGTTCTGCCCGGCGTGCGTGCGGACCGCCTGCCGGTCGCGGCCCGAGCGCTGCGGGAAATCGGTGGCCCCCTCGCTTTCGTGGAGAGGCGGGCGCGGGGCGAACCAGTCGAAGAACGCCTTGTCGATGCGGCCGGCGGCCTGCACCGTCCTCAAGACCGCTAAACAGCCGAGGGATGGCCGTGCGCGCAACGGAGCGTTGGCGCGATGGCGAATTCGTGGGCGGACTCGTACGTAACGGACTGGCGCCGACGCGGTCCATCGAGCCTTGGCGCCCGCGACCTCCGCGACCGACACCGCCGGGCGGCGCGCCGCAACATGCCATACTCCCGTCATGCGCTTCTTCAACACCACCGGCCCGGTACATCCCGAGAAGCACTACTGCATCCCGGCGTTGAGCCGGCTGGATCTGGACGAGGTCCTCGATCTGGTCCGGGACGAGCGCTACTTCGTGCTCCACGCGCCGCGGCAGACCGGCAAGACCTCCGCGTTGCTGGCGCTACGCGACCTGCTCAATGGCGACCCGAGTAACGCGTATCGCTGCGTGTACGCCAATGTCGAGGCCGGACAGGCGGCTCGGGAGGACACCGACCGCGCCATGCGAGCCATTCTCGGCCAACTGGCCCTGCGCGCACGGCTGGCGCTTGGGGACACCCTTCTCGACGACATGTGGCGCGACGCGTTGTCCCGGTTCGGACCGGACGGTGCCCTACAGGAACTCCTCAGCCGGTGGGCGCACGCGGATCCCAGGCCCTTGGTCTTGCTGCTCGACGAGATTGACGCGCTCGTCGGCGACACCCTGCTCTCGGTGTTGCGCCAACTGCGTTCGGGCTACGACCTGCGGCCGGAGGGTTTCCCCCAGAGCGTCGTGCTGTGCGGCGTGCGCGACGTGCGCGACTACCGCATTCACTCCAGCGCGGAGAATGCCGTGATTGCCGGCGGCAGTGCCTTTAACGTCAAGGCTAGGTCTCTGCGCTTGGGAGACTTCTCGGAGGCCGAGGTGGAAACGCTGTTGCGGCAGCACACCGAGGAGACGGGGCAGCGCTTCTCCGACGACGCCATGGACATCGTGTGGACGCGGACGCAGGGACAACCTTGGCTCGTCAACGCGCTGGCCGATCAGGCTTGCTTTCGGCGTAGGGAAGGGCGGGACCGGCGGCAACCGGTCACGAAGGAACACATCCTGGAGGCGCAGGAACGACTCATCGCTCGCCGCGAGACGCACTTGGACCAGCTTGCGGACAAGCTCAAGGAGGATCGGGTGCGCCGCGTGATAGGCCCGCTGCTGAGCGGTGGGGATGAGCGGGAGTTCTCCGACCGCGATCTGGAGTATGTACGCGATCTGGGCTTGATCGCCTACGAAGGTGCGCTGCGCATCGCCAACCCCATCTACGCGGAAGTGGTGCCCCGGGAACTGACCTACGCGGCACAAGCCGGATTGGTCGAGGAGATGGCTTGGTACGTGGATTCCGATGGGGGGCTGGACTTGGTCAAGTTGCTGACCGCCTTAGCTGGGAGGACAAGGTGTTTCGGCGCCTTGAGCGGGATGAGGGTGGCGGCATTCATGTTTGGGGGATGTGAACGTCTCGTCCAGGCGGTCTCCGGCGCCCGCTACGGGGAACGTGCAACGTGCGCCGGGGAACCCATCCAAACTAAGGAACGTCTGAACAAGCCCGTCCATGGGCTTGTTCAGGTCGCAAGCCAAAAGCGCGGTTTCGGCTTGCCCCACAAATTCAATGGCTTACGCCATCGAATTTGACGGCACATCCCTGTGCCGCGCTAGGGAAGGTCTTAATCAGACCTTCCCTCATCAGGGAGCACACCGAACCTCCGGCTTCGCAAGCGCGTCCGGGCACCCTTGTTCGACGGCAGGGCTTGGCGCGTCCGATCTTGCTGGCGACTGGACACTCGGGTATGTTCTTCCGATTCCGAAATTCATATGGAGTGCGGCATGCGAATCTCCGAGCGTGGCCAGATCACGATTCCCAAGTCCCTCCGGGATCAATTCGGCATGAATCACAACGTCGAGGTGGAACTCACGGCCGTACCCGAAGGTCTGCTCATCCGCAAGCGGTCCGCCGCCCGTCACCCGGTGGAAGAGGTCTTTGGGACATTGGGCCGGGGCGGGAGCACGGATGCGTTTCTGGAGGACATCCGAGGGCGATGATTACCGCGGTCGACACCAGCGTTCTCCTGGATGTCTTCCTGCCCGACGACCAACATGGGGAGGAGTCCGCGGAGCGGTTGCGCGTCGCGTACGACGCGGGAGCCATCGTCATCTGTGACGTCGTGTATGCGGAACTAGTCGGGGCGTTTCCTGACCGGGCAGGGTTGGACCGTGCCCTCACCGCGATCAACGTATCGTCTTCTCCCGTTGATGTTGGCATCGCGTACGAAGCGGGCGCTCGATGGAAGCGCTATCGACTCGCGGGCGGCTCGCGGACGCGCATCCTCACGGACTTTCTTATCGGCGCCCACGCGCTGTCGGTCTCCGAGACCTTCCTAACCCGTGATCGGGGCTTCTTTCGGACGTACTTTCCCGAGCTGTCTGCTTAACCCGAGCGCGTCTACGGTGGTCCCGGGTGCGGTCGGCGAGCTGTACGGTGCCCGAGACACCAGACAAGCCAGGGAATCTCTGGGCCGATGGCCGCGTGCCCGGGTACATGACCCTCGGCCACTCGCGGTGGCCCCTTGCCCGTGACGTGAGGCACCGGTGGCGGATGGTCCGTTCGCGGCGCAGCATGGCATCATGCGCGTTCGACCGAGCCATGAGCCGCCGGCACGCACCATGACCACCCCCTATCCGCGCATTCCCTACGGCGAGGCGGACATTCGCCGCATCCGCCTGCGGGGCTGGCTTTACGTGGACAAGACGCGATTCCTGCGCCGCCTGGAGGGCGAGAGCTACGCCTTTTTCGTTCGGCCGCGCCGGTTTGGGAAGAGCTTGTGGGTGTCCCTGCTCGAGAACTACTACGACCGCACCAAGGCGGATGACTGGCACGATGTCTTCGACGGTACGGACATTGGCCGTGCCCCCACCGAGGATCGACTGCGCTACGTCATCCTGCGGTTCAACTTCTCGGCTTTCGACGACACGTTGGAGACGCTCCGGGAGCGCTTCGAGACATACTGCGGGATGGTGGTGCGCGATGCCCTGGAGCGGAACGCCGACCTGTTCCCAGAGGCCGCCGTGCAGCGCATCCTCGCGCCACCATCCATCGACGGGAAGCTCGCGGAGCTATTCGTTCACGCCCGTAACCACGACATCCCTCTGTACGTACTGATCGACGAGTACGACAACTTCGCGAACACCATCTTGGCCAGCCGTGGCCCGAAGGCGTACGAGTCCTTCACGCACGGTGGTGGCTTCTTCCGCAGCTTCTTCGCGACGCTGAAGGCGGGCGCCGGTGAGAGTGGAGGGGGCATCGAGCGGCTGTTCATCACTGGGGTATCGCCGATCACGATGGACGACGTGACCAGTGGCTTCAACATTGGTGCGAACATCAGCCTTGAGCCGGACTTCAACGAGATGCTCGGCTTCACCGACTCCGAGGTGCGTGGCCTGCTGGAATTGTACCGAGAGCGTGACGCGTTCGGTGACCGGGACAACTTCCTGTCGTTGCTGTACTACTTCGGCCTGCTCAGCGTGCGTGGCACCACCCACGGGAGGACGCGGCTCGGCATTCCCAACCAGACCGTGCGGCGGCTCCTGTACGGCCAGTTGCGCGACGCTTGGAAGGACGTGGGCGCATATTCCGCGGACCAGTACGTCTTTTCGAACCTGGTGGTGGCCATGGCCTATGAGGGCAAGTGGCGTCCGGCGGTGGAGTACCTACGCGACGCCATCGCCGCGCAGACGGGCATTCGCCACCGTCGGAACTCATGCGGCCACCGTCGAAACGCCCCGTCACCAGGCGTCTTCCGAAGGGATGAAACTCGAGTTGTTCGCCGCTACACTGTGTGTCCAAGGCTGTTTCCTTGTTCGTTGGCGTAAACGATTGATTGCACAACCTTAATGCCATAGGAAGCAGCCCTTTTTCCATACACTCGGTGAGCGATCCGGACTAGCAGGTTTGGCCCCCTCGCCTTCCCCCAACTACGAACGCAACGGGGGAAGCCAACCCGCGTCCTCCGCAGATTTGCGAGCGCCGCTTGCAACCACTCGCTCACCGCCACTCGACCCACGACTCGATCCTCACCGCAGGCTTATACGCATTCCGGATGTAGTAGCCGGAGTCTGGAGGAACCATCGCCGAAACCCAGCAAACACCCCATTTGTCACCCGTGACCGAGTGAGCCAGCACGATGTCACTGGCATCATCGGCTTCCGACCTCGAGGCGTACCAATCCGGGACGCCTTGCACCAAATGGAGGGCGACACCACACCCAGGGTCATTGGAATCAGGCCGATTCACGTTGACAGTCACGACAGACACGCCAATCGGGTACTGCGCCTCGTTTCTCGCCGGATAATGGTCAACATCATGGAGCTGAGCCGCGCCCGAAGTGCAGCCTTCAAGCTGGTCGTTCGTGACGTCAATCCACTGTCGTCTCGTCAGCCCGTTGACCAACTCCTCGTGCGTTTCGACTAGCTCCTGCTTGGCTCCATCTAAGACCTCGCGAACCGACTGAGGGGCAATTGCGTCCAACCTCCCTTCCAGTGCCTCCAACCTCCCCTCAAGGCGCCCAAACGCCACGGCACCAGCAATAAATCGCCATAGCGACGACAATCGCCGTACCTGCCTCAATTCTGTTCACCTTCATGCCGCCTCCTCTGAGCTATAGTCCCAAAAGTTGAACTCGCGTTAACTCCGTCGTAGGCGTAAGCTGCTTTCACTTCGCACGCCCGCGCCGCCCTACACGCCCCATCACGCCGCCTGCCGATGCCGTTCCTGGGCCAGTTCGTAGGTAGCCTGCAACACCATCTGGTAGGCCGCGTTGCTCCAACGGCGCGATCTACCGCCACTTCGAGGCGCCGATCCGGCTGGAACGTCCGATCACGCAACACATACTCCCGTCGGCAGCCGACGTGCCGGTCCCGCTCAGGCGCCCGGACCGGCAATCGACCTCCCCCGCCTGACGGACGCCAACCGAACTTGCCCGACGCGTGCTGTCGATCATCGAATTAAGTTAAAGCATTCGGTGGATCCCTGCGCTGGACGTTAGCGCACCATAGCCGAACTACCGGCGCTAAAGGGGATCCGACCCGCGCAGCTAATTGTCCATAAAGTATAATATCCTATAGATCCTCCAAGCCAACCTGACCGTGTTTCAACCACGCACTCCGGATCTCCTTCCTCTCCGCTTCCAACATTACTTCGTAGTTCAACCGCACGTAGTGGTGTTTGGTGCGCATTTCGTCATTGACGTACTCGGTTTTTGCACGACAAAATGCCGTGACTTTCCTTTCAGGCATCCCCCGGCTATCGCACTGTCCAATCGGCGTGCGACCGAACGATCCGGCGGGGTACCGATAGTCCGTGCATTGCCCGTACTTGCCTGTCAGGAGGTCGCGCAGGCGGGCCGCCTCAGCCTCACAGGGACCTTCGGTCGGGAACTCGCCGATTTCGGTGTCGATCTCAAAGAGCCCGGATTCAGCAGATACCTTCACGCCATAGTCCTTCCCACCCGAGACCGGCCTGGGCGGTTGTGGAATGGATAGAGTTCCGAGTAGGCTCCTGTCGATTCGAGACACTAAGGGCGCACTCCAATACTCGTGAGTATGCTCCCGCTCCGGAGCAGTCCACAGTAGGCTGTCTGCCAAGGCTCCAAGGCACGACCGGCCCGCTTCGCACTCCAGATCTTTGATCTGATCGATGCCCGCTGGTCCAAAGAAAAGCCCGAAGGCCCCGTCCAGCGCCGCGTGGCCAGGCGGCGGCGCCGTGGCGGATGGAAACGGGGCCCCTCGAAAGACGATTTCCCTTAGCCTCGTCGTTCGCATATGTGGCTTCCACCAACACGCCGTGAGACGGATGCACCACAGCCCATTGCCCCGTTCGCAGGCCGTTGGAGAAGCCGCCGACCCTTCGAAGTCCATCTGCCAGTGTGTATATCTGCGGTCCGTGCCTCTTGCCGGCAACATAGGCTTCTTCGGTCGAGCCGCCGACGTCGTACGATGCAAGCCACTGTCCGTCCTGCAACCCTTGATGGAAGCTCCCGGTAACCCGCCCGTCGCTTGGAAGTCCGTCTTGATCGGTAGAGATGAACACGCCGTGTAGCTTCCCCTCTGCCCAGTTTCGCTCTTCAATGATGTTCTCCGCCGAGTCCACAGTCACCCATCTTCCGGCGCGTTTGCCCTCCGCGTATTCGCCGGTCTGCCGACGGCCATCGTCGAACTCTGCCACGTACGGCCCATGCAACTTTCCGTCCTCGTAGGCCATAACGGCCCGGCTATAGCGTCGAACCTGAACCCATTCTCCGTGCCGCTCGCCTTCCACGTAGGGGCCTTCCAGACGGTGGCTCTCCTGGAATTCGCCGTCGGCGTCTGAGTAGTCGACGAAGGTCCACTGGCCTTGCCGTACACCATGGACCCAGGGACCTTCTGCCCGATCCCAGAGGCGTGGCGTCCCTGGGGGATTGGTGTTCACCCAGTGTCCGTTTGGCTTCCCGTCTACGAGGTCTCCTTCACTGCGGGCTCCGTCGAATCGCTCATTGACAAAACGACCATTGCGTTTGCCGTCCGCAAACGTTCCCGTAGTCGTACTGCTTCGATGTTCGCTATCCGCCGTCCACCGCCAAGTCAGCGTCCCCGTCCCCGAGAGCTTGCCGTCCCGGCAGCGACTCCTGCCGTCGAAGGTCGCCGACTCCTCGGCTTGGGGAGATGGATTCCACACGTGGCAATTGCGCTTGGCCCCGAGCTTCTGCCAGCAACCGCCGTCGGTGCCCGTGGCCGCTTGGCCGCAAATTGGGAGCAACTCTGCCGCACATGCCGGTGCGCTTACGCTTGCCACCGCAATGACCATGGCCGTACCTGCAATCATCGAAACACACTGAATTCTGGCCGATTCAAGCACCATTGAGGTGGTCCTGGTTCGTTGGACAGTCCGAGGGCGAAGATAAGGTGTACTCCGACTGCGTTGATGCCCTCGATGAAGCGATCCTGCCGGCGCAGGCCGACGATGTCAACGGCATCGTCGAGGCGCTGTCGTTAGCAAATTGATCTGTCCGGTTTTGTTAGCACATGATCTGTCCGGTTGCCGTACGCCCGCTTCGGGCCGGCGACGGCCTTGGAACGCGGGCGTGAAGAAGCCGGTCGGTGACGACCGGAAGTACCCTTCCGGTCGTCGCCAAACTCCTCGCCGCTGGCCTCGCCGGGTCACCCGAAGGGCCGCAGCGCAGCGGAGGACCCGCGAAGCGGGTTGACGCGGCGAGGCCAGCGGCGTTCCCGGCACCGTGCCATCCCGCCGCCAGGGCCAGCGCGTCCGCGAGCACGGTGCCGGCCGCGTCGTAGCGGGCCAGCCGCCGCGGCCCGTGGAACACCGACAGCGTGCCGTCGGCGTGCTCGTGCACGCGGACCCGGCGCTTGACGTAGTGGCGGCCGTGCGCCACCGGCAACTGCAGCGACAGGCCCAGATAGGCCACGCAGTTGTCGCCCGCCACCGTGCGCTCCGCCTTCAGGCACAGGATGTCGTCCAGATCGACGTCCCGCAGCGGCACGAACGCGCTGCCCGGCTCGCGCGCCGCGACCCCGAAGCGGCGGTGCAGGTCCGGCCAGAACGACTCGTGCAGGTAGCGGTTCGCCTCCGCCATGCTCGTGATCCCCTCCTGCGCCAACTCCTGCGGCAGGCGCCCCTGCACCGTCCCGAACCAGCGCTCGGAGCGCCCCCGCGCCTCCGGCGAGTACGACGGGATCATCTCGATCCCCAGCTCCGCCATCGCCCGCCCGAACTGCGTCGGGTTGGCCTTGTCCACCTTGCCGCCGGCCTCCGGCGTGTGCCAGTAGTGCGACCCCCGGTCCGTGTACAGGCTGCCGGACAGCCCCCGCGCCAGCAGCGTCTCGCGCACCCCGCGCAGGCTCGACCAGGTGCCCTCCTCCTCGACGAAGAAGCCCGAGTACACCTCCGAGGTCGCGTCGTCCATCGTCACGATCAGGTCCCACTCCGCCCCGGGCACCCAGCGGTGCGTCGAGCCGTCCTGGTGCAGCAGCAGCCCCGGGATCGCGGCCCGCTCGCGCCGCCGCCGCGGCGTGCCCCGCGCCTTGCCCCGGGCCACCAGCCCCGCCTCCCGCAGCCGGTTCCGGACCCACGTGTACGAGCGCTCCCCCGCATGCCGCTCCCGATAGCGATCATGGAAGTGCGCCACCGACCAGCCCTGCTGGCTCTCCCGGTACAGCGCCTCCAGCCGCACCACCTCGTCGACCGGCGCGCGCCGCGACGACACCTGCGACATGCGCTTGTCCACCAGGCCGTCCAGGCCGGCCTCCTCGTAGCGGTCCACATGGCGCCGGAACGTCCGCGCGCACACCCCCAGCAGTTGCGCCGCCTCCTCCTGCGTCAACCGCTTCTCCGTCCACGCGTCGAGCGCCTCCTCGAACCTCATCATCCTCGTCTCCCGTAGCCACTCCGTCCGCCTCACCGAGCCTCCCTTCGGGCCCCACGAAAGCGGACAACTTACGTGCTACGAAACCGGACAGATGATGTGCTACCGACACGGCATCGTCGAGGCGCCGGCGGTGGTGGTGTGAGGGAGCCGGTCGGTGACGAACCGCGCCGAACCCGACTTCCGCGAGCCCACAACCCTCGAACACGGCCGCCTCGAAAGCCGCGCCATCTGGACCACCACCCGCCTCAACGGCTACCTGAACTTCCCCCACGTCGGCCAGGCCTTCCTCGTCGAACGCACCGCCACCGAGAAAAAATCCGGCAAGACCTCCGTCGAACACGCCCTCGGCATCACCAGCCACGGCCCCGACACCGCCGACCCCCGCCGCCTCCTCGAACTGAACCGCGGCCACTGGAGGGTCGAGTCCGTGCACAACATCCTCGACAACGCCTTCGACGAGGACCGCCTGCGCATCCGAACCGGACACGGACCCGTCAACACCACCCGCCTGCGCCGCTTCGCCATCGGCGTCATCCGCTCCCACTCCAACGCCTGCGTCGCCGCCGCCATGCGCCGACTCCACCGCAACCCCAGGCGCGTCTTCGACTACCTGCGAATGACGCAAAACTCCCTCGGACACCCCGGCACCACGCCCCGAGGGCCTAGAACAAATTAGCCGTGGACAGCGCCTTCACTCGCGTTTACACCCCCGCCGCACCCTCGTAAAATCGCGTTTTGCCCCCGCAGGTGCATCATGCTGCGAATCGCCCAGGAAGCGCTCACCTTCGACGACGTTCTCCTGCTGCCTGCCTACTCCCAAGTCCTGCCTTCCGAAGTCGATCTCCACACGCGCCTGACGCGGGACATCGCGCTCAACATTCCGCTCATGTCCGCCGCCATGGATACGGTGACCGAAGGCCGCCTCGCCATCGCGATGGCGCAGGAGGGCGGGATCGGGATCGTGCACAAGAACATGGCCCTGGAGGCCCAGGCGCGGGAGGTGCGGGCCGTCAAGAAGTACGAGAGCGGCATCATTCGAGACCCGATCACGATCAGCCCGGACCGCACGGTGCGGGAGCTCCTCGAGCTGACGATGGAGCACCGCATCTCGGGCGTGCCGGTGGTGCGCGGCGACGAACTCGTCGGCATCGTCACGAGCCGCGACATCCGCTTCGAGCAGCGCTTGGATGCGCGGGTGGCGGAGGTGATGACCCCGAAGGAACGCTTGGTCACGGCCCCGGAGGGCGCGACGTTCCACGAGATCACGGACCTCTTGCACAAGCACCGCATCGAGAAGGTCTTGATCACGGACGCGGACTTCCGGCTGACCGGCATGGTCACCGTCAAGGACATCACGAAGGCGCAGCAGTTCCCGAACGCCTGCAAGGACGACCAGGGCCAGTTGCGGGTCGGGGCGAGCGTCGGGACGAGCCCGGACACGGACGACCGCGTGGCGGCGCTGGTGGAGGCGGGGGTGGACGTGATCGTGGTCGATACGGCCCACGGCCACTCCCGGCGCGTGTTGGACCGGATTAGCTGGATCAAGCAGAAGTATCCGGGCATGCCCGTGGTCGGCGGCAACGTCGCCACGCCGGAAGGGGCGGAGGCGTTGATCGACGCCGGGGTCGATGCCATCAAGGTCGGCATCGGGCCGGGCAGCATCTGCACGACGCGTGTGGTCTCCGGCATCGGCGTGCCGCAGATCACCGCGGTGGCGGACGTGTCGGAGAAGGCGTCCGAGTCCGGCGTGCCGGTGGTGGCGGACGGGGGCATCCGGTTCTCCGGCGACATCGCGAAGGCCATCGGGGCCGGGGCGAGCGTGGTGATGGTCGGGTCGCTCCTGGCCGGCACCGACGAGGCGCCCGGCGAGGTGGAGCTGTACCAGGGCCGCACCTACAAGTCGTACCGGGGCATGGGCTCCCTCGGCGCGATGGGCGAACGGTTCGGGTCGAGCGACCGGTATTTCCAGGAGCCGGACGGCGACAACGGCAAGCTGGTCCCGGAAGGCATCGAGGGGCGCGTGCCGTATCGGGGTCCGGCGAGCCCCATCGTGCATCAGTTGATGGGCGGGTTGCGCGCCTCGATGGGGTATACCGGTTCCGGGGACATCGAAGCGATGCGGACCGGGCCCAACTTCGTGAAGATATCGGGCGCGAGTCTGGCGGAGAGCCACGTCCACGACGTCGCGATGACGAAGGAACCGCCGAACTACCCGATGGAATAGTGGCCGCCCCCAGCGCAACGACGCACCAAGCCGACCTCGTGCCCGACGGCGACGGCCCATCCCTCGCGGAAGCCTCCGCGGAGGGGGCTATCCTGGAGGGCCACGGTACGCCGGCCCGAGAGCACCGCCTGCTCGTCATAGACTTCGGCTCCCAATACACCCAGCTCATCGCCCGCCGTGTGCGTGAAGTCGGCGTCTACTGCGAGATTCACCCATTCGACGTGCCCGAGGGCTTCGTCGCGGAGTTCGCGCCGAAGGGCATCATCCTCTCCGGTGGCCCGGAGACGGTCACGGAAGGCTCGACGCCGCGCATCCCGGATCAGGTGTTCGCCGCCGGCGTGCCCGTGCTCGGCATCTGCTACGGCATGCACGCGATGGCGGCGCAGCTCGGCGGGACCGTCGAAGCGTCGAACCGGCGCGAGTTCGGTCACGCGGAGGTGGAGGCGACGCCGGACGACCCGCTCTTCGACGGCCTCACGGACGGCGGGCGCATGCCCGTGTGGATGAGCCACGGCGACAAGGTGACCGCGGTGCCGCCGGGCTTCACGGTCACGGCCCGCACGGAGAGCGCCCCGGTGGCGGCGATGGCGGATGTGGTGCGGCGGTTCTTCGGCGTGCAGTTCCACCCGGAGGTCACCCACACCGCGCGCGGCGCGGATATCGTCCGCCGTTTTGCCCGCGACGTCTGCGGTTGCGTGGCATCTTGGACGCCCGGGAAGATCGCGGACGAAGCAGTGGCCGCGGTGCGTGCCCTGGTCGGGGACGAGCGCGTCGTGCTCGGGCTCTCCGGGGGCGTGGATTCCAGCGTCGCGGCGGCGTTGTTGTCTCGTGCCCTCGGCGACCGCTTGACCTGCGTCTTCGTGGACAACGGGCTGCTGCGCCTGGGCGAGCGCGAGGAGGTCGAGGCGGCGTTCCTGCGGGGCGACAACGCGCTGAACCTCGATCTCGTCACGGTGGATGCCTCGGAGGAGTTCCTGACGGCCTTGGCGGGGCAGGACGACCCGGAGACCAAGCGCAAGATCATCGGCGCCACCTTCATCGACGTGTTCCAGCGCGCGGCGGAGCGGCTGGACGGGGTGCGCTGGCTCGGTCAGGGGACGATCTATCCGGACGTCATCGAATCCGCAGCGTCGAAGCATGGCAAGGCGCACGTCATCAAGTCGCACCACAACGTGGGCGGGCTGCCGGAGCGCATGCGGCTCTCGTTGGTCGAGCCGCTGCGGGATCTGTTCAAGGACGAGGTGCGCAAGGTCGGCATGGCCCTCGGGCTGCCCCGGGAGCTGGTGTATCGGCATCCGTTCCCGGGGCCCGGACTCGCGGTGCGCGTCCTCGGGGAAGTGCGGCGCGAGTACCTCGACGTCCTGCGGCAGGCCGACGCCATCTTCCTGGAGGAACTGCGGCGGGCGGACTGGTACGACCGGGTGAGCCAGGCGTTCGCGGTCTACCTGCCGGTGGCGTCCGTGGGCGTCGTCGGCGATGCGCGGCGCTACGAGCACGTCATCGCGCTGCGGGCGGTGGAGACCACGGACTTCATGACGGCGCGCTGGGCGGAACTGCCCCATGATCTGCTCGGCCGCGTGTCGAGCCGCATCATGAACGAGATCGCCGGGGTCTCCCGCGTGGTCTACGACGTCTCCAGCAAGCCGCCGGCGACGATCGAGTGGGAGTAACACACGAGCCGGTCGCCATCGTCGACGGCTTGCGCATTCACTACGAGCGCCACGGTGACGCGGGAGAGGCCATCGTGTTCGTCCATGGCTACGGGGGGGCGAAGGAGGACTGGTCGCACCAGGTCCGCGAGTTCGCGCCGGATCACCGGGTGCTCGTTTTCGACCATCGTGGGCACGGTTCCTCCGACGGGCCGGGGGACGAGGGCGCGTACACGGTGGAACGCTTGGCCGCGGACACGGAGCGGGTGATCGGCTGCGCCGGCTTCGAGGACTTCCACTTGGTGGGACATTCCATCGGGGGTGCCGTGGCCCAGGAGATCGCCCTGCGGCATCCGGTAGGCGTGCGGTGCCTGGTTCTCTGCAACACCACCGACTGGTTTGGAGACCACGGCCAGCCCGGGGGCACGCCGCCCTTCGTTCCGCCGGACTTGGCGCGGACGGCGGAGCGTCGCACGGCATCAATGTGCGCCCCGGCCGTCCGAGGCACTTGGGAGGGCCTGCTCGCGTGGCGGGGGACGCGGGAGCGGGCGCGGGAGATCGTGTCTCGATCACTCATTCTGTACGGGGATCGCGATGCTTCGCGGATCGTCGAGGGTTCGAGGCGCCTGGAGCGGGGGATCCCGGACGCGCGCACGGTCGTCGTTCGTGGTGCCGGTCACGCGCCTCACCAGGAGCGGCCGGAGGACTGGAACGGGGCCGTGCGGCGGTTCCTCCGCGGTGAGGACCTCCGCTGATGGCGGCCTCGGTCGCGGCGCACGAAGGGGGCGAGGAGGACCGCCACGCCCTCCACGGCGCGGTCGTTCCGACCTTCTTCCGGTATCTGGGGCTCTCCCTGGTCGGCCTCATCGCGATGACGTCCGCCTCGCTGGTGGACGGCGTCTTCATCGGCAACTACGTCGGCGTCGCCGCCCTGGCCGCGGTCAATCTCATCATCCCGATCACGACGCTGCTCTTCGGCGTGGCCATGATGCTGTCCATCGGGGGCGCCGTGCGGGGCGGCAAGTACCTGGGGGAGGGCGATCCGGCGGCGGCGTCGGCCATCTTCAGCAAGACGGTGGTCTTCGTGTCGCTGTACGGGGTGGCCGCCATCTTCCTGGGACTCGTGCTGGAGGAGACGCTGTTCGCGGCGCTCGGCGCGGGGGAGGCGCTGTTTCCGCTGATGAGCGAGTACTACCGCATCATCCTGCCGTTCCTCCTTCCGCAGCTCCTGGTCGTCGCGCTCTACTACTTCGTGCGCCTGGACGGCTTCCCGAACCTGGTCGCCACCGCCCTGACCATCGGCTCGCTCGTCAACATCGTGCTCGACTACGTGTTCATCGCTGTGATGGGGTGGGGCCTGGCGGGCGCCGCCCTCGCGACGGGCGTGTCGCAGACGCTGCCCCTGCTCTGGTTGCTGCGCTATTTCGGCAAGCGGGGCCGGAGGCTGCGTTTCCGCTTCCGCCAGCGGCAGTGGCGGGAGGTGCTGCTGGCCGCGTACAACGGCATCTCGGAGTTCATCAACGAGGTATCCGCCGGGCTCATCGCGCTGATGCTCAACTGGATGCTGATCCAGCGCGCCGGGGTGAACGGGGTCGCGGCGATCACCGTCGTGAACTACGTCATGATGCTCGGCTTCATGGTGTTCTTCGCCATCGCGGACACGATCCAGGTGATGGTCTCGCAGAACTTCGGGGCCCGCAACGCGGATCGCATCCGCGCCTTCCTGCGCACGGCCGCCGGCACGATCGCGGCGCTGGGCGTCATCTTCGTCGCCGTGCTGCTGACCGCGAGCGAGCCCCTCATCCTGCTCTTCGTCGAGGACCGGGACAGCGCCGACATGGCGGCGATGGCCACGGAGTTCGTCGCCTGGGTCTGGCCGCTGTTCCTGTTCGCGGGCGCCAACATGCTGATCTCGGGCTACCTGACGGCCATCCATCGCCCGTTCCAGTCGGGCGTCGTGGCGCTGTGCCGCAGCCTGATCCTGCCGGCGGCGTTCCTGGCCCTCGGGTTCTGGCTGCTGTCCGGGTACGGCTTCGTCGTGGCCCTGCCGGTGGCGGAGGGGGCGACGTGCGTGCTCGCGCTCGTCCTGTTCCTCCGGCATCTGCCGGGGCAGGCCGTGAGCGGTTTGGTGTTTCGCCGTGATGGATGACGCGTACTGGATGGAGCAGGCGCTCGAAGAGGCACGTCGCGCACGGAAGCTGGGCGAGGTCCCGGTCGGGGCGGTCGTGGTGGCCGACGGCCGCGTCATCGGCACCGGTCACAATGCGCCGGTCTCGACCTGCGATCCGACGGCCCATGCCGAGATCGGCGCGCTGCGCTCGGCGGCGGAGGCGCGAGGCAACTACCGCCTGCCCGGCGCGGTGCTGTACGCGACGGTAGAGCCGTGCACGATGTGCGTCGGCGCCATCGTGCACGCTCGTGTGGCGCGGGTCGTGTTCGGCGCGACCGAGCCCAAGGCGGGGGCGTCCGACCTTTTCGCGGACGTGCGGTACAACCATCGCGTTGCGGTGACCGGGGGCGTGCTGGCGGAGGAGTGCGGGGCGCTCCTCTCCACTTTCTTCCGCTCCCGGCGCGGCTCCGTATAATCCCGCCGTGCCCGCCGCCACCCCGACACCCCGCGCCGCCGAAGTCCGGGTCCTCGCGGGGCCTCCGGCGTTCACCCCGGCCCGGTTGGACAAGCGCCTGGCGGTGTTGCGGGGGATAGACCCCGGCGTGCGCGGCGTCTACGCCGAGTTCGTCCACCTTCTGGAGCTCGACGCACCCCCGGATGCGGCCCAGGCGGATTTGGTGGGGGCGCTGCTGCGGTACGGTCCGAGGCACGACCTGGCGTCCCGGGTGGGTACGCATCTCTGCACGGTGACGCCCCGGTCGGGAACGATCTCACCGTGGTCGAGCAAGGCCACGGACATCTTCCACCGCTGTGGCTTGCGCCAAGTGCGCCGCGTCGAGCGCGGCATACGCTGGTTCGTGGACGGCGGCGGGGCTGCGGACCTCGCCCCCTTCCTGCACGACCGCATGACCGAGGTCGCCCGCGCGGAGGAGACCTTCGACGATGTCTTCGCCGAGGGCGAACCACGTCCAGTCGAGCGCACGGGGCGGACCGAGAGTGCGCTCGAGGGGGCGAACGCGCGCCTGGGCCTCGCCCTGTCGCCGGACGAGATCGCCTACCTTGCGGCGCAGTACGCCGAACTCGACCGGGCCCCCACGGACATCGAGCTGATGATGTTCGCCCAGGCCAACTCCGAGCACTGCAGGCACAAGATCTTCAACGCCACCTGGGAGATCGATGGGGCGGCGTCGGAGCACACCTTGTTCGGCATGATCCGCAACACCCATCGGCGCATCAACGGCGCCGGAATCCTGTCGGCGTATTCCGACAACGCCGCGGTGATCGAGGGCACCCGGGCGCAACGCTTCTTCGCCGATCCCGAGAGTGGCGTCTACGGCGCCGTGCGGGAGCCGGTCCATGTCCTCATCAAGGTGGAGACGCACAACCACCCGACGGCCATCGCGCCGTATCCGGGGGCCGCCACGGGGTCCGGAGGGGAAATCCGGGACGAGGGCGCGGTGGGGCGCGGCTCCAAACCCAAGGCGGGGCTCGCCGGCTTCACCACGTCGCACCTGAACGTGCCCGGCGATTCGCAGCCCTGGGAACTCCCGATCGGCAAGCCCGGACGCATCGTGAGCGCGCTGGAGATCATGCTGGACGGCCCCATCGGGGCGGCGGCCTTCAACAACGAGTACGGCCGGCCGGCCTTGGGCGGGTACTTCCGTACCTTCGAGTCGGCGCTGCCGGGCGCGCCGGGCCGCTATTGGGGCTACCACAAGCCCGTCATGATTGCCGGGGGCGTCGGCAACATCCGTGCCGAGCACGTGCACGCGGCGGACGTTCCCGTCGGGGCCAAGCTGATCGTGCTGGGTGGCCCGGCGATGCTGATCGGTCTCGGCGGGGGTGCCGCCTCGAGCATGGCGTCCGGGGAAAGCGATTCGGAACTCGACTTCGCATCGGTGCAGCGGGACAACGCGGAGATGCAACGCCGCTGTCAGGAGGTGATTGACCGGTGCTGGGCGTTGGGGTCGGAAAACCCCATCCGCTTGATCCACGATGTTGGGGCCGGGGGACTCAGCAACGCCCTGCCGGAACTGATCTCCGACGCGGGCCGGGGCGGGCGTTTCGAACTTCGGGACGTGCCGAGCGCGGACCGCGCCATGTCCCCGATGGAGATCTGGTGCAACGAGGCCCAGGAGCGCTACGTCATGGCGGTGGCGGAAGCGGATCTGCCGCGCTTCCGCGCCCTCTGCGAGCGCGAACGGTGCCCGTACGCGGTGGTCGGGGAGGCGCAGGCCGAAGCGCGGCTCACCGTCGGCGACCGGGAACTCGACGACGTGCCGGTGGACCTGCCCCTCGCGACGCTGCTCGGCAAGCCCCCGGCCATGCACCGGTCGTTCGAGCGGCGCGTTAGGCCCTCGTCATCGCTTGACCTCGACGGCATCACCTTGGCGGATGCGCTCGCCCGGGTGTTGCGCTTCCCGGCGGTCGCCTCGAAGAAGTTCCTCATCACCATCGGCGACCGCAGCATCACCGGTCTCGTGGGCCGGGACCAGATGGTGGGGCCGTACCAGGTGCCCGTCGCCGACGTGGCGGTGACCCTGGCCGACTACGACGGCTTCGCCGGCGAGGCGCTGGCGATGGGCGAGCGGTCGCCGTTGGCGGTGATCGATCCCGCGGCGGCGGCGCGTATGGCGGTGGCCGAAGCCCTCACGAATCTGGCCGCCGCACCCATTGGGGACTTGCCCCGCGTCGTGCTGTCCGCGAACTGGATGGCGGCGGCGGGCTTCGAGGGCGAGGACCAGGCGCTGCACGATGCGGTGACGGCGGTCGGTCTCGAGCTCTGCCCCGCCCTCGGCATCGCCGTTCCCGTGGGGAAGGACAGCCTGTCGATGCGCACCCGCTGGAACGCCGAGGGTGAGGAGCGAGAGGTCGTCTCGCCGGTAACGCTAAACGTGACGGCCTGCGCGCCCATCGCGGATGCCTGCGGCACGCTCACGCCGGTGCTCGACGACGAGGCGTATCCGGCCCTCGTGCTCGTCGAACCGCCCTTCGCCGCGCGGCATCGCTTGGGCGGGAGCGCGTTGGCCCAATGTTACGGGCAGCTCGGCGCGCCCGTGCCGGACGTCGACGATCCCGATGGATTACGCGACCTCATCGACTTCGTGCAACGCGCGCGCCGGGAGTTCCCGGTGCTCTCCTATCACGACCGGGCCGACGGCGGGCTGATCGTGACCCTTCTGGAGATGGCGTTCGCCGGACGGGTCGGGCTGGACATCGCCGAGATGGACCTCCCCGCGCTCTTCGCGGAGGAAATTGGCATCGTGTTGGCCCTGCCGAAGGCGCGGTGCGACGCCCTGGTCGCGGCGGCGGGCGAGTCCGGCCTGCGGGCGCGTGCCGTCGCCGCCGTTCGCCACGACGACGTAATGCGCATCGGGGGCCACGAGACCACCCGGGCGGAACTGGAGCGCCTCTGGAGCGAGACGAGCCATCGCATCCAGTCGCTACGCGATGATCGGGCATGCGCCGAGGAGGAGTTCGAGGGGATCGACGACGGGGCGTATCGGGCGGTGACGCGCCTCGGCTTCGATCCCGCGAAGGATGTCGCGGCGCCCTTCATCGCCAGGGGGGTGCGACCGAGGGTCGCGGTGCTGCGGGAGCAGGGCGTCAACGGCCAGGTGGAGATGGCCGCAGCCTTCCACCACGCCGGCTTCGAGGCGGTGGACGTACACATGTCCGATCTCTTCTCCGGGCGCCGCTCCCTCGCGGAGTTCGCCGTGCTGGCGGCGTGCGGAGGCTTCTCCTACGGGGACGTGCTCGGCGGCGGCGGGGGTTGGGCCAAGTCAATCCTGTTCGAGCCGGGGGTTCGCGATGCGTTCCAGGCGTTCTTCGAGCGCCCGGACACCCTGACGCTCGGCGTCTGCAACGGCTGCCAGATGCTTGCCCAGATCAAGTCCCTCCTGCCCGGTGCCGGTGCCTGGCCACGCTTCGTGCGCAACCGGTCCGAGCAGTTCGAGGGACGCTCGGTGGTTGTGCGCGTCGCGTCGACGGAGTCGCCGTGGCTCGCCGGCATGGCCGGCAGCGTCCTGCCGATCGCGGTGGCCCACGGCGAGGGGCGGGTGGAGTTCGACGCACCCGATTTGGACGTGCGGCGGGCGCGGGCGGCGTTGCACTATGTCGATGGCGTGGGCCGGCCGACGGAGCGCTATCCGCTCAATCCGAACGGCTCGGTGCGGGGCTTGGCCGGGTTCACGTCCGCGGACGGACGCGCCCTCATCATGATGCCGCACCCGGAGCGGGTGTTCCGGGCGATCCAGCATTCGTGGTGTCCGCCCGAGTGGGAGGGGGACGGCCCCTGGCTGCGGCTCTTCCGCAACGCCTGCGTCGCGGTGGCGTAGCCCGGACGGACCAGCCGCTTGCCCGACGCTCCCGCCGAACGAGACCTGCCCACCGCGGCCGACGTGGCGGGGGCGGCGGAGCGCATCCGTCCATTCGTCACGCGCACGCCGGTCCTCACGGCTTCGTCGCTAGATGCCCGGTTCGGCGCACGGCTCTTCTTCAAGTGCGAGAACTTCCAGCGCGTCGGCGCGTTCAAGTTCCGGGGTGCGTGCAACGCGGTGCAGTCTTTGTCCGCCGAGGAAGCGGCTCGTGGCGTCGCGACACACTCTTCCGGCAACCACGGCGCCGCGCTCGCCTTGGCCGCCCGGCTGCGTGGCGCGCCCTGCACGGTGGTGGTGCCGCGCAATGCGCCGGCGGTGAAGCTGGCTGCCGTGCGCGGCTACGGGGCCGAGGTCGTGCTCTGCGAACCGACGCTCCCGGCCCGGGAGACCACCCTGGCCGGAGTGCTTGCGGACACGGGCGCCCTCGTCGTGCATCCCTACGACGATGCGCGGGTCATCGCGGGGCAGGGGACGGCGGCGCTCGAACTGCTGGAGGAGGTACCGGAGCTGGACGTGGTGCTGGTGCCCATCGGGGGCGGGGGCTTGGCTGCGGGGACGGCGCTCGCCGGGTCCGAAAGGTCGTCAGTCCGCGTCGTCGCCGTCGAGCCCTTGGGCGCGGACGACGCCTATCGATCGCTCAAGAGCGGCGAGCGCCTGCCCTCGGTCAACCCGCGCACCATCGCCGACGGGCTGCTCACGGGGCTCGGCGTGCGGAACTTCGCGGTGCTGCAACGCCACCTGGACGACATCGTGCGCGTCTCGGAGGAAGCCATCGTCCAAGCGATGCGGCTGGTGTGGGAGCGCATGAAGATCGTCGTGGAGCCTTCCGCCGCCGTGCCAATGGCGGCGCTGCTCGACGGAGCGCTGGCGGCATCCGACGCGCTCGGAGGTGCGCTCGGCGGGCAGCGGATCGGCATCGTCCTGTCCGGCGGCAACGTCGACCTCGACCGCCTGCCCTGGTAGCGGCCGCCGAATCCGCGATGGACTGGGTGACGTTGGCGGCCTTCCTCGCGATGGTCGCGCTCGGCACCTATGTGCAGGCCGTGACGGGCTTCGCGATGGCGCTGGTGCTCATGGCGCTCATCGTCGCGTTCGACCTGTTGCCGATCCACTATGCCGCCACGGTGGCGGCGCTGCTGACGGCCATCATGTCGCTCGTGTTCCTCAAGGGGCAGTGGCGCGCGGTGGAGCCGCGCCTGCTCTGGCCGCTACTCGTCTGCAACGGCCCCGGCGTGCTGTGCGGGCTCGCGTTGCTCGCCTGGCTCGGCGAGCGGCAGATGGAGTACGTGCGGCTGCTGTTCGGGGTCTTCGCCGTCGCGTGCGGACTCTCGGTGGTGTTGCGGCCGACGCCCCGGCCGGCCCTGGCGGCGGCGTGGCAGACGGGCGCGTTCGGGGGCCTGGCGGGCGTGTTCGCGGGGCTCTTCGCGGTCGGCGGTCCGGTGATGGCCTATCACGCCTACCGCCAGCCCGTCGCGCTGGCCGCGGTGCGTGCCACGTTGGCGGTCATCTTCCTCTTCGGCAACTCGTTGCGCACGGTCGCGGTCGCGGGGACGGGCGGCCTCGACGGGGGAGTGATTCTGCTCGGCCTTGCGGGATTGCCCGTGGTACTCGTGTTCACGGCCTTGGGGCGGAGGTTCCCGCCGGCGGTTGGCGACGCCGCCATGCGCCGCATTGCCTGCGCCTTGGTGGCGATGATCGGGGCGTTCGTGGGCGGGACCGCGGCGATGCGGCTGGTGGGGATGTAGAGGGCGGCGCTTAGTCCTTCCGTTCGGTTGTCCGATCCTCCAGATCGGACTCGGCGGCCGGCGTCGGCGGCGCGTCTCGACGTTCCTTCACGGTTCACCGGCCAGCACTTCCTCCGCCGAGCGCCAAGGCACCCGGTGGATCGCGGTCGCGTCGAGCACCGGCAAGAGCATGCAGTCGTCGTCGCGCGCACCTAGCGGGTCGAATTGCCGCAGGTAGGCGCGGGCGTCGGCGGCGTCCTCGGGGCGACCGGCCGCGTCGTACAGACACGTGAGTCCGCGCAGTGCCTCGGCATCGCGCCGTGTGGCCACGAGGTCCGTCAACCCTCGGTGATAGCCCGCCAAGTCTCCGTCCGCGCGGAACCGCAGGTGTGCGTGAAGGGCCTGGGCTGGCGCGAACTCGGGGTGGATTGCGACGGCCCGGGCCGCGTGCGTTGTAGCCTCTGGGCGACCCGTGCGGTGATACAGAGTCGCGAGCAGGTAGTGCGCCTGGGCATGGTTGGCGTCGAGTAGGAGGGACCGCTCCGCGAGCGCCGCCGCCCGCGATGGCGCTCCGGCATCCGCGGCCGCGCGGGCCTCGAGGAACGTTTCGTAGGCGCGAAGCTGAACGGGCGGCCCGCCGGAGATGGCGGCGTCCCCCAGCAGCATCAGCTTCTTCGCGATCGCTGCGGCAAGGGCGTCACGCAGGGCGAAGAACTCGGCGTCGGGGCCGGTCAGTTCCTCTTCCCACAGGACCTTGAACTCCGAGAGGTCCGTGAGGCGTGCGGAAAGCACCACTTCATCATCGGCATGCCCCACCTGGCCCTCTACCACGTGGGTCGCGCCGAGTTTCCCGGCGAGCCGGGTTGCCACGTCCCCGCCGGACCGATAGGCGAACGAGGCCCCGCGGTCAAGGACGATGAAGTCGGGCACTTGCGCGAGCGCGATGGCGACGTCGGCGGCAATGCCCTCACCGAGGTATGGAGACGTTTGCGTCGCCGGGGTTTGTTCGAAGGGCAGCACCGCGATGGTGATCCGCTTCGGGGCGATTTCGGGCAGCAGCACCCACCACCCCACCACGGTGGCGACCATGATGCCGAGCATGGCGAGGGTGGCGATGGCGAGGCCGTGCGGCCTTGTTGGGTCCACGTCGTGTCGGGGGTGGAGGTCGCGTGGGCCGTGTCGTGACTTCGCCGACCGGAAGCGCCCGCTTTCCGAGGCGGGCCGTCAGTCTGCCTGCGGCGCCAGTATCCCCGCGTTCAAGCTGCCTTCTATCCGTGACACGCGGTCGCGCAAGTCGTTGAGTTGATCGCTCAATCGCTCAAGTTTGCGGTCCACATGGACCACCGTACGCCACCACGCCAACCCCAGCGCGACGAGCACCACCGCGTTTCCGATCAGCCCTTCCGATACCTCCATTTCCGCCTCCTTGTCGTATCGAATTCCATGGCTTCAATTGGTCGGAGTGCGCGGATTCGAACCGCGGGCCCCTGCCTCCCGAAGGCAGTGCTCTACCAGGCTGAGCTACACTCCGACGCCGCGCCCGCTTCTCTCACCTTCGCAGGCTCCGGCCGCGCTCGCGTATTGTAAAGGCGCGGTCCATCCCGCGCCAGTTTTCGGTGACGGCGGCGATGCCGGTCCCGTCAGCGCATCCGCGCAACAGCGAACCCGGCCAAGGCCTCCAGGGCTTCCCGGTAGATGTTCCACGGCAGGGTGGCCAAGGCGTCCACCGCCAACGCGGCGAAGGCCTGAGCCCGCTCGCGGGTGTAGTCGAGGGCGCCGGAGCGGCGCACGGCGCGCAGCACCGGCCCGAGTTCCCGTGCGTCGCGGGAAGTGAGCGCGCGGCACACGGCGGCGGCGTCCTCGCCGGTGCCGTGGCGCATCGTGTGGATGAGGGGCAGGGTGGCCTTGCCTTCCGCCAGGTCGTCGCCGACGTTCTTGCCCATGACGGCGCTGTCGCCCTCGTAATCGAGCCAGTCGTCCACCAGCTGGTAGGCCAAGCCGAAATGGAGCCCGTAGTCGCGCATGGCGGCGACGGTGGGCGGGCTGTCGGTGGCCAGCACGCCCGCGGTGTGGGCGGACGCCTGGAAGAGGAGGGCGGTCTTGCAGCGGACGACCTCCAGATACTCGTCCTCCGTCAGGTCGGGATTGCCCACGCTGTCGAGCTGTAGTACCTCGCCTTCCGCGATGACGTTCGTGGCGTCGGCCAGGATGGTCAGGATGTCCATCCGGTCAAGGTCCACCATGAGCTGGAAGGCACGCGAGTACAGAAAGTCGCCGACCAGCACGCTCGGCGCGTTGTCCCAGCGGGCGTTCGCCGTCGGCACGCCGCGTCGCAGGGCCGACCCGTCCACCACGTCGTCGTGCAGGAGCGTGGCGGTGTGCAGGAACTCGATGATGGCCGCCAGGCGCACGTGATCGGTTCCTCCGTAGCCGCAGCAGCGCGCCACGAGCAGCACGATCAACGGCCGCAACCGCTTGCCGCCGCTCTGCAGGATGTACTCGCCGATCTCCTCGACCAGGCCGACCTCCGAGGTCAGGTGGTGCGGAATGAGCGCGTTCACCTGCTGGAAGTCGCTGGCGACGAGTCGGTAGATGGCCGCGAGGTCCGTCGCGTCGAGACGGGGCGCTCGAGCCGCTTGTAGGGCCATGGAGGAAGCTCCGGGTTCAGGCTTCAGCGGGCGCCCGCGGGCCGCCCTGCGTTGTAAACACGACACCGTGTCCGTAGAATTACGCCGCTTTTTCGCTGGCGCGTTTCGCTGCTTGGTTCCGCCGCGTTGTTGCGGGCGGAGCGTCGCGGCGCGACAGGCGGCGATTGTAATACGGCGCGGGCGGGAGTAGCGCGAAGTGTTTGCGGTTTTCGAGAGCGGCGGCAAGCAGCACCGGGTCTCCGCAGGGGAGGTGGTGCGCCTCGAGCGGCTTCCCAGCGGAGTCGGCGAATCCGTTGCGTTCGACCGGGTCCTCATGGTGGCGCGGGACGACGACGTCTCCGTGGGGACGCCGTATGTCGATGGCGTCAGCGTGACCGGCGAGGTCGTCGCCCAGGGCCGCGCGCGCAAGATTCGGGTCATCAAGTTCAAGCGGCGCAAGAACTACTTGCGCCGGGCCGGGCATCGGCAGCACTTTACCGACGTGCGGATCACCGGCGTCACCGGCTGAATTCGGGAGCTTCATCATGGCGCACAAGAAGGCGGGAGGCAGCACCCGCAATGGCCGCGACTCCCAGTCGAAGCGGCTCGGCATCAAGAAGTACGGTGGCCAGGCCGTCAAGGCGGGCAACATCCTGGTCCGCCAGCGCGGCACGCGCTTCCACCCCGGCACCAACGTCGGCTGCGGCCGGGACCACACGCTCTTCGCGACGGCGGACGGCACGGTGTGCTTTTCGGTGCGCGGCCCGTTGGGCCGCAAGTATGTGGACGTGGCCCCGGCGGAAGCCACTCCACAGCCGTCCGATTCGGCCTCGGCCTCGGCTTCGGTGTAAGCGGAGCGGAACCGGCGTTTCACGCGCCGTCCAGTCTGGAATCATCCGTGGGCGGTCCGTCGGCCGCGGTAGCCCGTTTGGCCCCTCCTCCAATGTTCCGGACACACTGCGGGTGGTCTCGTCGTGCAGTTCGTAGATGAAGTCACGGTGCGCGTGGCCGCCGGCAAGGGCGGGCCGGGTGCGTTGAGCTTCCGCCGCGAGAAGTACATCGCCAAGGGCGGTCCCGATGGCGGGGACGGGGGCGACGGTGGCGATGTCGTGCTCCTCGCGGACGCGGCGCTCAATACGCTGGTCGACTTCCGCTTTCACCCGCTGTGCCGAGCGAGTAACGGTCAGCCCGGCAGTGGGCGCGACAAAACGGGCGCGCGGGGGGCGGACGCGGAGCTGCGGGTGCCCGCCGGGACGACGGTCATCGACGACGAGACCTTGGAGGTCATCGGGGATCTGTCGGCCGAGGGGGAACGGCTCCTGGCGGCGCGCGGTGGCCGGCACGGCTTGGGAAACACGCGGTTCAAGTCGAGCACGAACCGGGCGCCCCGGCGAACCACCCCCGGCGAGCCGGGCGAGGCCCGCATCCTGCGCCTGCAACTGAAGCTGATCGCGGATGCCGGCCTGCTCGGCTTGCCGAACGCGGGCAAATCGACCCTGATCGCCGCCGTGTCGGCTTCGAGGCCCAAGATCGCGGACTACCCGTTCACCACGCTGCGCCCCAATCTCGGCGTCGTAAAGGTCGGCGTGGATGCGAGCTTCGTCATGGCGGACATTCCCGGGCTGGTCGCTGGCGCGGCGGGCGGGGCAGGCCTCGGTACCCGTTTCCTCCGGCACCTGGCGCGGACGCGGGTGCTCGTGCATCTCGTGGACGTGGCGCCCGCCGATGGCTCGGATCCCTTGGACAACGTTGCCGTGGTGGAGCGTGAGTTGTTCGCCTACAGCCCTGGCTTTCGGGAGCGCCCGATCTGGATGGCGCCGAGCAAGATGGATCTGGCGCCGGACACGAGTGTCCCTGGCGCGCTGCGGGAGCGCTTTCCGGATCGGCCGTTGTTTCCCATCTCCGCGGCGACGGGGCAGGGCGTCAACGCCCTCACCGCTGCCCTGATGCGGCATCTCGACACGGTCGACGCGGCGCGGGAGGCGGCTTTGACGGAACGGATCTCGGCGGATGTCCTCGCCCGTTCCTCCGCGGAGCGGGAGGAGCGCGCGGGGTCGATCTCCGGAGCGGGACCGTGAGCCAGCCCGCGGCCGACGTTGCCCGTCCCGCCCTGCGGGAGGCCCGCACTTGGGTGGTCAAGGTCGGCAGTGCCCTCGTCACCGGGAACGAGCGCGGCATCGACCACGCGGCGATTGGGCGTTGGTGCCGGCAGATCGCCTTACTGCACGAGGCCGGCCGGCGCATCCTGCTGGTATCGAGCGGCGCGGTCGCGGAAGGCAGCCGCCGTCTGGGATTCTCGGGCCGCCCGGACACCGTACACGAGCTCCAGGCGGCCGCTGCGGCGGGGCAGATGGGGTTGATCGAGGCCTATGAACAGGCGTTCCGGGACCGTGGCTTGGCGACCGCCCTCGTGCTGCTGACCCACGACGACCTTGCCGACCGGCGGCGCTATCTGAACGCGCGGGGCACGCTGCGGACGCTCCTCGACCTCGACGTTGTCCCGGTCATCAATGAGAACGACTCGGTGGCCACGGACGAAATCCGTCTCGGCGACAACGACACGCTGTCGGCGATGGTCGCGAGTGCGCTGTCCGCGGACGTGCTCGTGCTGTTGACGGACCAGGACGGTCTCCACGAAAGGGATCCGCGGGTCGATCCCGACGCGCCCCTGATCGCGCGGGCGCGGGCCTCGGACCGGAGCCTCGACGACCATGCCGGCGGCAGTGGCGCCGTGGGACGGGGGGGCATGGTGACCAAACTTGCCGCGGCGCGGCTCGCCGCGCGTTCGGGCACGCCCACGGTCATCGCCAACGGGGCGACGCCCGAAGTGTTGGTGGCGATCGGCGACGGCGTGTCCGTGGGTACCTTGTTGGAATCCGACGTGGCGCCGCTCGTCGCCCGCAAGCGGTGGATCGCGGGTCAACTCAGGCCGAAGGGCCGCATCGCCCTCGACGACGGGGCCGTGCGTGCCGTGCGCGAGCGGGGCGTGAGCATTCTGGCCGTGGGTGCGGTGGCGGCGACCGGCGACTTCCAACGTGGCGACATGGTGCTCGTCACCGATGCGGCCGGGCTGGAGGTCGCGAAGGGATTGGTGAACTACGGCGCGGACGAAACGCGCCGTCTACTCGGGGCTTCAAGCAACGAGATCGAGGCGCGCCTGGGGTACGTGGACGAGGAGGAACTCATCCATCGCGACAATCTCGTGGTCGTGTGAAGGCCGGGGCGTTCAGGCGGAAGCAGATTCTGCCGCGTCGCTCCCTGCTTGGGAGGTGTTTTCCCCCGTGCTCGCAAGCGCTTGGATCTTCGCGTTGAGGCGAGACTTGTGACGCGCGGCCTTGTTCCGGTGCAGAATGCCCCGCCGGACCATCCTGTCGAGAACGGGGACGGCCGCATCGAACTCCTTTTGGGCGTCTTCGCGGTTGCCACTTTCGACGGCCGCGCCGACCCGTTTCAGGTAGGTGCGGTACATGGAGCGCTGGCCCGCGTTGCGGGCGCGGTGCTTTTGCGCCTGGCGGGCGCGCTTCCTGGCTTGCGGACTGTTGGCCAAGCGGGTTCTCCGGGCCTCTCGGGGAGGGGCGGGCGGCGGAAAGCGGCGCACTATGCCCGCGGGGGTCGATGAAGTCAACTGAGAGCACTGGTTCCACCGAGGCCGCGAATCTACACGCGCAAGGGTCCGTCGTGGCTTCGATGACCACCCTTTCGCGGGTCTCTGGCTTCGCCCGGGATATCGTGCTTTCGCATTTTTTCGGCGCGACGGGCATGGCGGATGCCTTCTTCGTCGCCTTGCGCGTGCCGAACTTCTTCCGCCGCCTGTTCGCGGAAGGGGCGTTCGCCCAGGCCTTCGTGCCGGTGCTGGCCGACTATCGGGGCGGGGACCGAAGGCTGCTCGACCATTTCGTGCGGGCCGTCACGGGCAACCTGATCGTCGTGCTGGTCCTGGTCAGCATCGCCGGTGTCCTCGGCGCGGCGGGCCTCGCGTTGCTGTTCGCGCCGGGCTTCGCGGGAGACGACGAGCGCCTGCCCCTCGCCACGGCGATGGTGCGCGTCACCTTTCCGTACCTAGCCTTCATCTCGCTGACGGCCTATGCGGGAGCACTCCTCAACAGCTTCCACCGCTACGCCGTGCCGGCCTTCACGCCGGTGCTGCTCAACGTGGTGCTGATCGCGGCGGCCCTCGTCGCCGCGCCCTTGTTCGAGGCGCCCGTCATGGCCCTCGCCTGGGGCTTCTTGGCCGCGGGGGCCGTCCAGCTGCTGTTCCAGTTCCCGTCCTTGGCGCGGCTGCACCTCCTACAACCACCGCGCATGGACTGGAAGGATCCGGGCGTGCGCAAGGTTGGGGCGCTGCTGTTGCCGGCGGCGTTCGCGGCGTCCGTCAACCAGATCAACGGGTTGATCGGGGGCATTCTGGCCTCGCTCCTCGTCACCGGCAGCATCTCCTGGCTCTACTACGCGGATCGGCTGATGGAACTGCCCATCGGACTGGTCGCGGTTGCGTTGGGCACGGTGTTGCTGCCGAACCTGTCCCGGCTCCACGCCGACGCCGACGACGCCGGTTTCTCGGCGACGTTGGATTGGGGACTGCGGATGGGCGTGCTCCTCGGGGTACCGGCCTCCACGGCCCTTTTCGTCTTGGCTGTGCCCCTGGTCGCGACGATCTTCCAACACGGTGCCTTCTCCGCTGCGGACTCGGCCATGGCGGCCGTGGCCCTACAGGCCTTCGCCGTGGGACTGCCCGCCCTCGTCTTGGTGAAGATCGCCGCGCCCGGGTTCTTCGCGCGCCAGGACACGAAGACGCCCTTCCGCTACGCGGCAGTGTCCGTGGCGGTCAACGTGGTGGCCAGTCTCGCGCTCTTTTGGTGGCTGCACCATGTCGGCCTTGCGTTGGCGACCAGCTTGGCGGCCATCGTCAACGCGGCGCTGTTGCTGCGCGGGCTCGTGCGCCGGGGCGACTATGCGCCGAGCCACGCCCTGTGGCGCGCCGGGGCGACGGCGGTCGCGGCCAGTGTGATCATGGCCGGGCTGCTCCTCTGGGCGGTGCCCGTCCACGATGACTGGCTCGCGGCAGACACTTGGCCGCGCGTCTGGATGCTCGCTGCGGCCGTACTCGGTGGGGGTGCCGCGTATGTCCTGGTAGCGGTGCTGATGGGGGTGCGGCCCGCCCAGCTCCGGCACCGCGTGTAGAATCGAGGCATGGAGCTCATTCGCGGCATGCACGGCATCCTGCCGCGGCATCGAGGCAACGTCGTCACGATCGGCAACTTCGACGGCGTCCACCACGGCCATCAGATGTTGCTCGCCCACGTCCGGGCGAAGAGCGAGGAGCTACGCTGTCCGAGCCTGCTGATGACGTTCGAGCCGCAGCCCCGGGAGTTCTTTCGCGGCGAAACCGTGCCGGCCCGGCTGACCCGATTCCGCGAGAAGATCAGCATCCTCAAGGGCACGGGCGTGGACCGGGTGCTGTGCGTGCCGTTCAACGAACGGACGGCGCGGACCCCCGCCTCCTTCGTGGTGAAGGAACTGTTGGCCGACCTCCTCGGGGCGCGGTACGTGGTGGTTGGCGACGATTTCCGCTTCGGGCGTGGTCAGGAGGGCGACTACGCCATGCTGAAGCAGGCGGGCGACGCCTTGGGCTACGGCGTCAGCCATATGGGTACGCTGACGTTCGAGCATGGCCGAGTGAGCAGCACGCGTATTCGGGAGGTCCTCGGCGCGGGGGACTTCGACCTCGCGGAGAAGCTGCTCGGGCGCCACTACTTCATCATGGGCCGCGTGGTCTATGGCCGGCAGCTCGGGCGCATGCTGGGCGTGCCGACGGCCAACATTCGCCTGCAGCGCTACCGTGCGGCCTTGAACGGGGTGTTCGCCGTCACCGTGGCGGGATTGGGAGAGGAACGTCGCGGTGTGGCCAACATCGGCGTGCGGCCCACCGTGGACGGCAAGGAGCCGCTCCTTGAGGTGCACGTCTTCGACTTCGACGAGGACATCTATGGAGCGCTGTTGACCGTCACCGTGCACCACAAGATCCGTGACGAAGTGAAGTTCGAGTCCCTCGATGCGCTGAAGGAACAGATCAACCGGGACATCGTCCAGACGCGGCGTTGGTTCGACGCCGATGGATGAGGGGGTGGCTTCCGCCACGCGCCGGCCGTGGTTCGGTGGCGTCGCCTGGTATGGTCTCGCGCTGTTGCTGCTCGCGCTCGACCAGTGGAGCAAGGGACTCGCGAGCACCCATCTGGACTATGGCGCCGAGGTGCAGGTGTTGCCCTTCCTCTCCTGGAAGTTGCTCCACAACACCGGCGCGGCCTTTAGCGCGTTCGCCGGGGACGGCGGCTGGCAGCGCTGGGTCTTTTCGGCGGTCGCCATCGCCGTCGCCGCCTTCATGGTCGCCGAGATTCGCCGGCTGCGCCCAGGTGCCCGGTGGTACGGTTTCGCGTTCGGCTGCATCCTCGCGGGGGCCCTCGGCAACCTAGTGGACCGAGCCACCTTGGGCTACGTGGTCGACTTCGTCTTCGTGAACTATGACTGGTTCCGCTTCCCCGTGTTCAACGTGGCCGACTCGGCGGTGACGGTGGGCGCAGTGACCTGGATCCTGCTGATGGTGATGGAGGCGCTCGAGGCCCGCCGCGCCCGCGATTGAGTTCCCGTGCCCGGCACGGGAACGTGCGCGGGTGCCTTTTCCCAATGCCCGAAGGGGTGATGACGCACACGCCGAGAGGGTGAATACGCCTTCGCGGGTGTCGCGTCTGGTTCTACAGTGGCCGCTGTCGGCGGAAGCCGTGGCCGGAGAACCAACAGATGGAAGAACGGAACGGGAAGGGCGCTCCCGGGCGCATGGGATTCTCGTTGCTGGAACTGATCGCCGCGCTCGCGATCCTAGCGCTCCTGGCGAGCGTGGCAACGCCGGTCTACACCGCATACGTGGAGCGCGGCCACCGGGCTTCGGCGCGCGCGGACTTGTTGCGCTGCGCCTTGGGCATGGAACGCCACGCGAGCTGGACCTTCGGCTACGAGGCCGCGCTTGATACGGACGGCGACGGAGTGGGAGACGCCGATCTAGGGGTGGTCACGCCCAACCTGTGCGCACCGTCGTCCACGCGCCATGTCGTGCGCCTTGCCGACGTTGGGCCCGCGCATTTCCTGCTGCAAGCCGCGCCGGTGTCGCCGCATCCGGCGTCCGACGGCGTGCTCGGCATCGATGCGGATGGCGCGCGTTGGTGGGACCGCAACGGCGACGGCGATTTCGAGGATTCCGATGAGGACCATTGGGAGGAGTAGCGCGCCGGCGCGGATGGGATGGTGGCGCCCCGCGGGGCAGCGCGGGCTCTCGCTGCTGGAGGTGTTGACCGCCAGCTTGGTGCTCGCCGTGGGCGTGTCGGGCCTCGCGGCGCTGGAGGCCGGCGCGTTGCGCGACGGGAGGGAGGCACTGCAGCGCACCGAGGCCGTGGTCCTCGCGGCGGACATGCTGGACCGAGTGCGGGCGAATCCGGCGGGTAACTATCGGACGGGCTTCGGCGACGGCCCTCCGGCCGGCTTGGCGTGCATCGTCCGGGACTGCGGCCCCGACGAGTTGGCGGCCTTCGACGTGGCGACGTGGAAGTGCCGGCTTGGCATGTGGACCGCGTCGCCGACGTGCGCGGCGCTACGTGGCTCGGGTGCGTTGTTGGGCCCCGAACAGCCCGGGTTGCCCGAGGGGGACGGGACGGTGTTGGTGCGCGCCGACGGCCAGCTTCGGGTGACGGTCGCTTGGCGCGTGGGAGCGCGGCTGCGGCGAGAGGTCGCGGTCGCGAGTCGGATCTAATGCGCCGTTCCCAGCGCATCTTCGTGCGTCGCCCGTGCCGAGCCGGATTCTCGCTCTTGGAGATGCTGTTGGCTCTGGCTCTGGGCTCGATTGTCACGGTCGGCGTGGTCGAGCTGCTGGCGGCGAACCAGCGCACCCACGCGGTGTTGGCCAGCCAGGCGCAGATGCACGCCTCCGCCCGCCATGCGCTCCAATTCATTGCGCGCTCCGCCCGACTGGCCGGACACCTTGGCTGTGCGCGCCATCCGGTGCGGAACGCCTTGAATGGTGCCGTCGCGGGCCTGTTCGAAGTCAACGTCGCGGTGGGCGTGCTGGCCTTCGACGGAACGGGCGCCGGCGCGACCCCGGTGGCCTGGACGCCGACGTTGGACGCGCTACCGAGGCGTGTCGGACGACGTTCGGTCAATGCGTTCCGCAACCGGAACGGGATCAACGTCGCCGCCATCCCCGCGCACACCGACGTGCTGGTGTTCCGGTTCGTGGAGGGTCTGCTCGCGCTCGTCGCACCCGTGACGCCTGGCGACGATCCGCTCGTTGAACCTCCGCGACGCGGTGGTCTGGACGCGGACGACTTCGCCGTGATCGCGGACTGCGAGGGGGCCGCCCTGTTCCGCGCGAATGCCGTGGACGTCTCCGGGGATCGGGCGGCCCTGCGGCGGCGTTCCGGCAGCGGCGACTTCGACAACGCCCCGAACCGGTCCCTCGCGGGGCCCGACAGGCCGTTCGGCGGGCCATCGGACGCAGCCGGGGCCACCGTGGGGCGGGTGACCACGCACATCTACTACGTGGCCCGAGGCAGCGGCACCAACCGCCTCGGCGAGCCGCCCCTCTCGCTTTGGCGCAAGAGCGGAACGGGCCGGCCGGCGGAACTGGTGCAAGGCATCGAAGATCTGCAGGTGCTGCTGGGGTTCGACACCGATGGAGATGGGGTGCCGAACCGGTATGGCCCACCGGGCACGGGTGCCGCCGCAGACATCCGGGCGCTGCGCGTGGCCGTCACCGCGAACGACGTGGACGTCGCGGCGAGCGGGCGCACGGCCGCGGGCGCGAACGCGGCGGGCCTGCGGCGCACGTTCGTGCAGACCATCGCGTTGCGCAACCGATGATGCGGCGTCGGCGCAGGTCCGAGCGGGCGGGGCAGGGCGGTGCCGCCCTGTTCCTGTCGCTGCTACTGCTGATGTTGCTGACCGTGACGGGCGTTTCCGCCGTGCAGGAGTCGCGTCTGGAGTCGCGCATGGCCCGCAACGCCCACGATGGCCTGCTGGCCCTGCAGGCGGCCGAGGCGGCCTTGGCGAGCGGTGAACGGCTGCTGCGGCGCCTGGGTCCGGCGGGGGTGACCGAGGATGGGGGGGTGGGCGGCATCCTCCCGGGACGTGTCTATGGCGACGCGGCGCGTTGGCTGCGGGCAGCGACCTGGGCCGAGGGCGCGCGGGTCGTAGACCTGGACCTCCCGGTCGCCGAGCCGCCGCGCTTCGTCATCGAGCCGGTCGCTGTCCGCGCGGATGGCGTGCCGGTGTTCCGCGTCACGGCCCGCGGCGTGGGAGGGTCGAGTGACGCGGTGATACTCCTGCAGAGCACCTACGCCCTCGACGCCGGCGGTGGGGCACGCTTGTCGTGGCGTGAAGTGACGCCCTGGCCAGGCTCTCGCTAGGGAAGGTCTGATTAAGACCTTCCCTAGTGCGGCACAGGGAGGTGCCGCCAAATTCGATGGCGTAAGCCATTGAATTTGTCGAGCAAGCCGAAACCGCGCTTTTGGCTTGCGACCTGAACAAGCCCATGGACGGGCTTGTTCAGACGTTCCCTAGCGGCGTCGCCGGCAGGCCAGCGCGCGGCCGGATGCATCCTCCCGGACGCCGTCCCCGTCGCCGTCCCGTGCGTGCCGCATGCGGCCCTGCGCGTTCAGGATGAGTTGGCGCGCGAGGCGGGCGTCGCCGTTGGATGGACAGTAAAGGAAGTTGCCGTTCTGCCAGTCCGTGAGCCCGGACGACAGCATCGAGAGCGACGACCGATTGCGGAAGGAACGCCAGTAGAAGCGCTCCCCCTCCCGGAGCCTCGGCAGGCGGCGCAGGAGCGTCTCGCCGGCGCCACGACGGCCGTCGCCGTCGGCGTCGACGAACACCAGGGCCCCGAGATGCCAGTGGTTGCGCCGCCCGCAGGTGTCCCCGGCGCCGGGACAGAGCGTGACCGTACTGCGGTGGGCGACGGCGGCGTGGCGAGCGAACCGGACGGCCCCCTGCATCTGGGCGACCGCCGCGTCGGCACGGAAACCCGCGACGAAACGTGCTGCTTCAAATCCGCCCCACGCGAGGAGGACGCCGGCCACCGCCAGCGCCGCCAACAACTCGATTAGGGTCGTCCCACGCACATCCGCGAGCGTACGGTCTCGGGGAGCCGGGGCGGTAGGCGTTTGCGGCCACGCGTCGTGTGGGCGATTAACCCCGCAGCTCTAGGGAGAAGTCCCAGTCCCGCACGCGAATGTGCGATGTTGCCTACGGCTGGGCTCGATCAGCGGCTCCCCAGGATGGGAATGCGCCGCCACCAAGGCTTCTTCTTCGGCTCGACTTCTTCCGGTGCCGCTTCGGGGGGTACGAAACCCTCTGGATGTTCGATCTGTATGGGCGGCGGGACGTCGGGCCGGTTCAGGAGGCCGAGCGTCATGATGTTGACCCAGGAACGGTCGCGGTTGCGGACCGTGTCGGCCAACACGAAGTTGCCTTCGCGGTCGAAGGCCGAATAGCCGGGATGATTGATCGCCAGGATGCGCAACGCGTCGTTCGCGGCGTCATCGAGGCCCAAGCGATAGTTGGCCTCGACGAGAATCGCCAGCGCCTCCGCCCGCGCCGGGGTCTGCGAGTAGTTTTCGACGACCGTGCGGGCCCGGTTCGCCGCCGCGACGTAGGCTCCGCGCGATATGTAGTAGTTGGCGACGTTGACGTCCGCTTGCGCGATGACGTTGCGCAGGTACACGGTCCGCTGCCGGGCGTCGAGGGCGTAGTCGCTGTCGGGGTGTTCCCGCAACAGTTCCGTGAACAGCACGAAGGCGCGCCGGATATTCGTGATGTCCCGCTTCGATATGTCCGCCGGGCGGAACCGGTCAAACAGATTGCGCCCCTCGGAGAACGCCACCAAGCCGCGCAGATACATCGCGTAGTCGACGTTGCGGTGCTGGGGGTGTAGGCGAATGAAGCGCTCGGCCGCGGCTTCCGCCTCTTCGTAGGATGCACCCATGTAGTGCGCATAAATCAGTTCGAGCTGCGCCTGTTCCGCGTAGCGGCCGAACGGGAAGCGCGCCTCCAGACGCTGGAGCTTCTCGACCCCCGCCCGGTAGTTGCCGCTGCGGAGGCTCGACTGCGCACTCTCATAGAGGATGTGCTCGGTCGTGTCGAACTCCTCGTCGCCTTCCTCGTCGTCCCCGCCGATGAAGGGCATCCAGGCGCAACCGCCCAGGAGGAGGAGCGCCATCACGAGGGTCGCCAACCGGCCGAGTGTTGCTTCGAAGGAGGTCATCGCGTCTAGTTTACCGGCGGTGGCGGCCGTCTTCGACCGGCGGCCGGACTTGCACGCTACTTCCGTCCGTAGACATCCTCGAACCGAACGATGTCGTCCTCGCCCAGATAGTCGCCGCACTGCACCTCGATGATCTCCAGCGGCTTCTCCGACCGGTTCTCGATCCGGTGCTTCGTTCCGGGCGGGATATGCGTGGATTCGCCCTCCGCAACCTCGAACGTCTCGCCGGCACGCGTTACCGTCGCGGCGCCCCGGACCACGACCCAGTGCTCGGATCGCCGCCGATGCATCTGTAGGGAGAGCCGCGCTCCGGGGTCGATGCAGAGGCGCTTCACCTGGAATCCCGCTGCGCCATGCACGGGTTCGTAGAACCCCCAGGGCCGATGCACCCTGCGGTGCCGCGCGTGTTCGGGCCGGCCGGTGGCCCGGAGGTGCTCCACGACGTTGCGGACGGCCTCGGCGGAGGTGTGGTCGGCGACGAGCAGGGCGTCGTCCGTGTCCACGACGATGAGGTTGGATACCCCCGCCACGGCCAGCAAGCGCTTCCCGCCGCGCACGTAGGTGTTGCGGACGCCCGCGAGCACGACGTCGCCCGTGACCGCGTTCCCGGCCGCGTCGCGGGTGGCCAAGTCCGCCAGCGCCGACCACGTGCCCACGTCGGACCAGCCCGCGTCGAGCGCCACGACCACGGCGTGGGTGGTGCGCTCCATCACGGCGTGATCCACGGAGATGGCCGGCGAGCGGGCGAAGGACGCCGCGTCGAGGCGCAGGAAGTCCAGATCCCGGGTTGCGGTGCGATGGGCTTCCTCGACGGCGGCGCGCACGCCCGAAGCGTGGGTCCCCAACTCGTCGAGGTAGCGGGTCGCGCCGACCACGAACATGCCGCTGTTCCAGAGGTAGCCGCCGGCTTCGATGAAGGCGGCCGCGTCGCGGGCGTTCGGCTTCTCGACGAAGCGGGCGATGCCGCGCACGGTGGTTCCCGCGTCGTCACCGCCCGGACGGGACTTCGACTTGATGTAGCCGTAGCCCGTTTCTGGATGGCTGGGGACCACCCCGAATGCCACCACGCGGCCCGCCATCGCCTCGGCAACCGCTGCCTGGAGCGCTGTCGCCAGCGCCGTAACGTCGTCGATGACGTGGTCCGCGGGCAGTATCAGCAGGATCGGATCCTTGCCTTCGCGACGGCCGGACAAGGCCACCAGCGCCGCCGCCGCGATGGCGGGGGCCGTGTTGCGTCCCACGGGCTCGAGCACGACGTCGGCCGCGTCCACTCCGATGGCGCGCAATTGTTCCCGGACCGCGAACCGGTGCGCGTCGTTGCAGACCACGATGGGAGGGGCGGTGATGCCGAGGGCCGAGAGCCGTGCGGCGGTTTCCTGTAGGAGGCTCCGCTCGCCGGAGACCGCGATGAGTTGCTTCGGATGCTCGGCGCGCGATAGGGGCCACAGCCGCGTCCCCGCGCCGCCCGAGAGAATGACCGGAATGACGGTGTCAAGCATCTTGGCCCTGATGCGGCGATGCGGCGCCTCGGGGCCGGCTTGGCACCTTGCGCATGAGGTCGGTCCCCATTCGATCCGTGTCGCCATGCTACGCGAAACGGCGGGCCGGGCGGCGGCGCGGCGCCGTTGGCCCGTGCGGCGCGGACGCGTGTGGTAACGTCCCGCGATGGATCCCGTGCGGCACTCCTTCCGTGGCGTCGTGCCGGAACGGTGCGCCGGGCAACGCCTAGACCGCGTGGCCGCGGAACTTCTCGACGACTTCTCTCGCTCGCGCCTGACGGCCTGGATCAAGAGTGGGGCGCTGAAGGTGGACGGTCGCCGCGAACGCCCGGCGTATCGCGTCTTGGGCGGCGAACCACTGGCCCTGGACGTGGAGGTCGAGGCCCACGGCGCGGACCAGCCGGAGCCGGTACCCTTCGCCGTGGTGCACGAGGACGAGGACGTGCTGGTCGTGGACAAGCCGCCCGGCGTCGTCGTGCATCCGGGCGCGGGGAATCCCGCCGGCACCCTCGTCAACGGGTTGCTCGCGCATCGCCCGGCCTTGACGTCCCTACCGCGCGCGGGGTTGGTGCACCGCCTCGACAAGGACACCGGCGGGCTGCTGGTGGTGGCCGGGAACGAGGCGGCGCACCGGGCGTTGGTCCGCGCGATGGCGCGACGCGAGATCGACCGGGTGTATCTGGCCATCGTTGAGGGGCTGCTGACCGCGGGGCGCGAGGTGGACCTCGCCATCGGCCGTGATCCGGTCCGGCGCACTCGGCAACGCGCGCGGGCGGACGGGCGTCCGGCGTCGACCAGCATCCGGGTCGCGGCGCGCTATCGCGCACACACGGCGGTACGGGCGACATTGGGCACGGGCAGGACGCATCAGGTGCGCGTCCACATGAGCGCGATCGGCCATCCGCTGGTGGGCGACTGGCGGTACGGCGCTCGGGGACGGCTGCCGACGCACCCCTCGCCGGCGCTGGTCGATGCCGTGCGTGGCTTCCGGCGCCAGGCACTGCACGCGCGATCGTTGGGCTTCCGGCATCCGGCGACCGGTGCGGCCATGCGCTTCTCCAGCCCCGTCCCGCCGGACATGGCGGCATTGATGGACGTGCTCGCGGACGATGCAGCCCGAACTCCTTGAAGCGGCGTGGCGGGCGCCCCGCACCGTGCGTGCCGTTTGGACGACGCGCCGCGGCGGCGTGAGCACGGGGCCCTACGCCGAGTGCAACCTGGGTGGACATGTCGGAGACGATCCGAAGCGCGTGGAGGAGAACCGCCGCCGCCTGGGCGCCGCCATCGGGCGGGACCGCATTCAATGGCTGGACCAGGTGCATGGGGTGGACGTGCTGCGGGTGGACCGTGCCGGAACGGTCGCGACCGCCGACGCGGCTTGGACCGAGCGCCCGGGAATCGTTCTTGCGGTGACCGTCGCGGACTGCGTGCCGGCCGTGTTCGGCGATGAACGAGGAAGGATCGTCGGCGTCGCCCACTGCGGCTGGCGGGGTGCCGTGGGCGGCATCGTGGAGGCGGTCGTGGAGGCCCTGCCGGTGGCGCCCGAATCCCTCCATGTGTGGCTCGGCCCCGCCATCTGCGGCCGCTGCTATGAAGTACGCGACGACGTGCGCGAACTGGCCGGCGGTGGGCCCACGTTCCGGCCGGGCGGGGTGGGTACCTGGCGCTTCGATCTCCCGGAGTACGTGGCGCGGCGTTTCGCCGCGCTCGGCGTCCACGAGGTCGCGCGTTCCGGACTCTGCACGCGTTGCGACGACCGCTTCTTCTCATATCGGCGGGACGGCGTCACGGGCCGTAGCGCGGCGTTGGCGTGGCTGGAACCGGAGCCTTGACGTCGGAGACGGCGCACGGCCTGGCGCACCACGCCTTGCGTGCCTCGGCTTTGCATTGGCCTCCCCCCGTTGTACCGTAGCGCTGGGGGGAACGCGCCATGCCAGATCTGTTCGACCGCCACCAAGTCATCGACGTGGACACCCATCTCACCGAGCCGCCGGACGTTTGGACGGCGCGGGTGTCGAGCAAGTGGGGTGATCTAGTGCCCCACGTCGAGCGCCGCGATGGCGAGGACGCCTGGCTCGTCGGTGACCGGGTCATCCTTAAGCCCGGCCAGGTCTCCATGGCGGGTTTCGACGGCACCGTGCCGGAGCACCCGGCGACCTACGACGACATCCCCGCCGCGTGCTTCGACGCCGAGGCGCGTCTTGCGCACATGGACGGCCACGGCATCCACGCCCAGGTGATCTATCCGAACGTCGGCGGCTTCGGGTCGCAGATGTTCGCGACGCGCCTCGACGAGCCGGAGCTCAAGCTCGCGTGCATCCGCGCCTACAACGACTTCCTGATCGAGTGGTGCGCCGCCGACAGCGACCGCCTGCTGTCCGTGATGGCCCTGCCATTCTGGGACCGCGACGCCTCCGTTGCCGAGGTGGAGCGCGGCGCGCGTGCGGGACACCGCGCCGTGCTCTTCGCCAGCCAGCCGCAGGACTTCGGCCAGCCGGCCCTCTGCGACCCGCATTGGGATCCGGTGTGGGCGGCGGCGCAGGATGCCGGGCTCTCCATCAGCTTCCACATCGGCGGCCAGAACCTCGGGGCGATGGTGAAGGATCCGGCCAACATCGGGACCAGGGCCAACTTCGCGCGCTTCTCCTCGCTCTCCTTCATCGAGAACAGCAAGGGGCTCGCGGAACTGATCTTCGGCGGCGTCTGCCACCGCTTCCCGCGCCTGAACTTCGTCTCGGTGGAGAGCGGGGCCGGGTGGGTCCCGTCGCTGCTCGAGGCGTTCGATTGGCAGTGGCGGAACGGGGGCGTGCGGCAGGAGCATCCGGAGTACGACCTGCTGCCGAGCGAGTACTTCCGCCGGCAGATCTACGCCTGCTTCTGGTTCGAGGAGCGGATGATCGGGCGGGCGATCGAGCTTTACCCGGACAACATCCTTTATGAGACCGACTTCCCGCATCCAACCTCGATGTCGCCCGGCCCCGCCACCCCGGCGCTGCCACCGCGCGAATACGCGGCGGAGGCGTTGGGGGCCCTGCCCGAGGCCGCGCTCGCGAAAGTGCTCCACGGGAACGCCGCGCGCATCTACCAGGTACATTAGCGCCCCGGCCCGGCTCCGAACCGCCGCGACCCGCCACTGAAACACCCGCCGGGGCGGTGCCCGACCGCCACCGCCGAGTCGGCCGGCGAGTCGGCCGGCGGTTTGACACACAAGGGGCGCGACGGGAGAATGCGCGCCCCCTCGTTGATGCTTGAGCGGTATTTCCGCTAACGCCCGGAGACGTCATGGCGGAGATGCTGTCCGGTGCCGACATGCTCGTCCGCGCGTTGCAGGACGAAGGGGTGGACTACCTGTTCGGCTACCCCGGCGGCGCGGCGCTGCACATCTACGACGCGCTCTTCCGGCAGCAGAAGGTCGAGCACATCCTCGTGCGCCACGAGCAGGCGGCCACGCACATGGCGGACGGTTACGCCCGGGCGACCGGCCGTCCCGGCGTCGTGCTGGTCACGTCCGGCCCCGGGGCGACCAACGCGATCACGGGCATCGCCACGGCATACATGGACTCGACGCCGATCATCGTGATTTCGGGTCAGGTTCCCCGCAACGTGATCGGTACCGACGCGTTCCAAGAGACCGACATGGTCGGGATCTCCCGGCCGGTGGTGAAGCACAGCTTCCTCATTCGGGAGGCGGAGGAGATCCCGGAGGTCATCCGCAAGGCGTTCTACATCGCGAACAGCGGTCGGCCGGGCCCCGTTGTCATCGACGTGCCGAAGGACACCACGGACCCGAACGAGAAGTTCCCCTACGAATACCCGCGGGATGTGTCGCTGCGCTCGTACAACCCGACCACGCGGGGTCACGGCGGGCAAATCCGCAAGGCGGTGAAGCTCCTCCTCGCCGCCAAGCGCCCCGTGATCTACACCGGGGGCGGGGTGGTGCAGGGCAACGCCGGCAAGCACCTCACGGCCCTGGCCCGGTTGCTCGACTTCCCGGTCACCAACACGCTCATGGGGCTCGGCGGTTTTCCGGGCACGGATCGCCAGTTCCTCGGCATGCTCGGCATGCACGGCACGTTCGAGGCGAACATGGCCATGCATCACGCGGACACCATCTTCGCCGTGGGGGCGCGTTTCGATGATCGGGTGACCAACGATCCGGCGAAGTTCTGCCCCGACGCCCGCATCATCCACCTCGACGTCGATCCGGCGTCCATCGCCAAGATCATCGCCACCGACGTGCCGATCGTCGGCCCCGCGGACTCCGCCCTAGCCGAGATGGTGCGGCGGGTCGAGCAGGAACTCGAACGCGACCCCGAGGCCGTGGACCGGGCGGCGCTCGCCGGGTGGTGGGACCGCATCGGCGCGTGGCGCGGGCAACACGGCCTCGACCACGACCAGCGCCACCGGGGCGACGCGCCGCTGCTGCCGCAACAGGTGGTGCAGGCGGTGTACCGCGCCACGAACGGCGACGCCTACGTGACGAGCGACGTGGGCCAGCACCAGATGTTCGCCGCGCAGTACTACAAGTTCGATGAGCCGCGCCGCTGGATCAACTCGGGTGGGCTCGGCACGATGGGCTTCGGGCTACCGGCCGCGATGGGGGTGCAATTCGCCCATCCCCGCGCCACGGTGGTGTGCATCACCGGCGAGGGCAGCTTCATGATGAACATGCAGGAGCTCTCGACCTGCATGCAGTACGCGCTGCCGATCAAGATCGTGAACTTGAACAACCAGGCCCTCGGAATGGTCAAGCAGTGGCAGGACATGCAGTACGGCGGCCGCCATTCGCATAGCACCTATCGCGATGCGCTGCCCGATTTCGTGGCCCTGGCGGAGTCCTTCGGCCACGTCGGCTTGCGCGTGGAGAGCCTCGCGGAGCTCGAGGACGCCATCCCGAAGATGTTCAGCGCGCGCTACGCGGACCGGCTCGTGTTCCTCGATGCGTGGATCGACCCCGACGAACACGTCTACCCGATGGCGATCAAGGGCGGTGCCATGAGCGACATGGTGCTCGAACGCGCCGGCGTCGAGACCGACGGCGTCGGCGACGACGGCGCGGACGCCCCGGTCCCGTGATCGCGCGGCGCATCATCGCCGTCCTGCTGGAGAACGAGGCCGGCGCGCTGTCCCGGGTGATCGGCCTCTTCGCCCAGCGCAACTACAACATCGAGTCCCTGACCGTGGCGCCGACGGAGGATGCGACGCTCTCGCGCCTCACGCTCACGACGGCCGGGGACGACCGGACGATCGAGCAGATCACCAAGCAGCTCAACAAGCTGATCGAGGTGGTGAAGGTGGTCGACCTCACCGAGGGCGATCACCTCGAGCGCGAACTCATGCTGGTCAAGGTCCGTGCCGAGGGGCTGCAGCGCGCGGAGACCAAGCGCACGGCGGACATCTTTCGGGGCCAGATCGTGGACGTCACCAGCGACGCCTACACCGTCCAGTTGACCGGCACCAGCGACAAGCTCGATGCGTTCCTGCGCGCCATCGGCAAGCAGGAGGTGATCGAGGTCGCACGCTCGGGGGTGGCGGGGATCGGGCGGGGCGACAAGGTGCTGACGCTAAAGTAGGGTGTTCGACGGGTAGCCCGGAAGGACGCCAGAACGAAACAAGGAGCAACCATGCAGGTCTACTACGACAAGGACGCGGATCTCTCGATCATCCAGAACATGCGGGTGGCCGTGATCGGCTACGGTTCCCAGGGCCACGCCCACGCCAACAACCTGCGCGACTCCGGTGTCGCGGACATCGGCATCGGCCTGCGCGCCGGAGGCGGTTCCTGGCCGAAGGCGGAGAACGCGGGGTTCCGGGTGGCGCCGGTGGGGGAGGCCGTGGAGGGGGCGGACCTCGTCATGATCCTCACGCCGGACGAACACCAACAGCGCATCTACCGCGAGGAGATCCTGCCGAACATCAAGTCCGGCGCGGCGATCGCCTTCGCGCACGGCTTCAACATTCATTTCGAGCTGATCGAGCCGCGCGATGATCTCGATGTCGTCATGATCGCGCCCAAGGGACCCGGGCATACCGTCCGCTCCACCTACGTGGAGGGCGGCGGGGTGCCGTCGTTGGTCGCCATCGGCCAGGACGCGAGTGGCCGGGCGCGGGACGTGGCGCTCTCCTACGCGTCGGGGATCGGCGCGGGGCGGGCCGGCATCATCGAGACGACGTTCCGGGAGGAGACCGAGACCGATCTCTTCGGCGAGCAGGCGGTGCTCTGTGGGGGTGCCGCGGCACTGGTGACGGCGGGCTACGAGACCTTGGTCGAGGCCGGTTACGCCCCCGAGATGGCGTACTTCGAGTGCCTGCACGAACTGAAGCTGATCGTGGACTTCTTCTACGAGGGCGGGATCGGCAACATGTGGTACACCGTCTCGAACACGGCGGAATACGGGGGGCTGACGCGGGGTTCCCGCATCGTCACCGACGAGACGAAGCAGGAGATGAAGCGCATACTCGGGGAGATTCAGTCTGGACGATTCGCCCGGGAGTTCGTCAGCGAGAACCAGGCCGGCGCGCCCACCATCAAGGCGATGCGCCGCATCAGCCAGGCGCACAACATCGAGCAGGTCGGGGCGCGGTTGCGGGCGATGATGCCATGGATCGAGGCGAACAAGCTGGTGGACCGCCAGAAGAACTGACCGGGCGTTCCGATGTCAGAACGGGAAGACGAACAGACTTCGCGCAAGGCCGCGGGCAGGGCGGGCCGCCGCCGCTTGCGGGCGGTGGGGGGCCTGGGCGACCGCATGCCTCGGGACCGCTATCGCCGGGGCATCGCGCTCCTCCCGAATCTGATCACCACCGGGGCGATGTTCTCCGGCTTCTTCGCCATCGTGGCCGGCATGAATGGCCGTTTCGTCGCCGCCGGCCTCGCCATCTACGTCGCCATGATCCTCGACGCCGCCGATGGCCGGGTGGCGCGCATGACCAGTTCCGAGAGCGCCTTCGGGGCGCAATACGACAGCCTGTCGGACATGGTGGCGTTCGGGGTGGCCCCAGCGTTGGTCGCGTTCTCGTGGGCGCTGTCGAGCCTCGGGCAGATCGGCTGGGTCGTGACGTTCGTGTACATGGCCTGCGCCGCGCTGCGCCTCGCCCGCTTCAACACGGAGGTTGGCGACCACGCGAACTTCACCGGCCTGCCGAGCCCGGCGTCGGCGGCGCTGGTCGCGAGCGCGGTGTGGCTCTGGAGCGAGGCCTCGGCGGGGTCGGTCGGCGTGACGGCCGGCATCGGGACGGCGCTGGTCACCCTCGGCGCGGGGGTGCTCATGGTGTCGAACTTCAAGTACTTCTCGCCCAAGGTCATCAACCTGCGCGACCGCGTGCCGTTCGTGACGCTGGTGGCGGTGGTGTTCGGCTTCGCGGTGGTGTTCGCCGATCCGCCGCGGGTGTTGCTGGGCGTGTTCGCCATCTACGCGTTGTCGGGGCCGGCGCGTTGGGGATGGGAGCGGATGCGCGAGGGCAAGGAGCCTAAGGGGACGGGGAATCAATAGGTTGAAGGATATAATTCGAGTCGAGTGGTAGAAATATGTGCAGTGCACCAATCCTTCCGAGCGAGATCACGCCCGAACCCGTCTACCTCTCGCGCCGCAAGTTCCTCGGCAGCGGGGCCGCGCTGGCGGTGGGAAGCGTGGGGGCTCACGGCCTCTCGGAGGACTGGTTGACGACGCGGGGATTCCGTCCCGGAACCCCCGTTGAGGGCGAGGCAACGACGCCGAGCCAATACGCGACCTCGTACAACAACTTCTACGAGTTCGGTACCGACAAGGGGGATCCGGCGCGGCATGCGCACGAGATGACCGTGGACCCGTGGAGCGTCGAGGTGTCGGGGGAGGCCGCGAAGCCGGGCAAGCTCGGCATCGAGGACCTGCTCGCCCATGTGGACCTGGAGGAACGCGTCTACCGGCTCCGCTGCGTCGAGGCTTGGTCGATGGTGATCCCCTGGATCGGATTTCCGGTGAAGGCCCTGCTCGACCGCTTCGAGCCGACGGGCGCGGCCAAGTTCGTGGAGTTCACGACGCTGCATCGTCCGAGCGAGATGCGGGGCCAGCGCGCGTTCTTCTCCGGCATCGACTGGCCCTACGTCGAGGGACTGCGCCTGGACGAGGCGTACCACCCGCTCGCGATCCTGGCGGTGGGCATGTACGGGAAGGTGCTGCCGAACCAGAATGGGGCACCGCTCCGGCTCGTGGTGCCCTGGAAGTACGGCTTCAAGAGCATCAAGTCCATCGTGCGCGTCCGCCTTACGCGACGCCGGCCGGCGACGACCTGGAATCTCCTGCAGCCCCGGGAGTACGGGTTCTACGCCAACGTCAACCCGACCGTGGACCATCCGCGCTGGAGCCAGGCGACCGAGCGCCGGTTGCCGAGCACGGTGTTCTCCCCGAACCGCATGGAGACACGGATGTTCAACGGTTATGAGGAAGTGGCGCCGCTCTATGCCGGCATGGACCTGCGCCGCAGCTACTGACGCGCGGCCGTCCGCGGGGGTTGCGGGCGTGATCGGGTGACGGCGAGCGCCACGCGGCACGGCTGGACGCAGGCGGGCCTCGTCGCGTTGCTCTGCCTTCCGCTCGGCGTCCTCGCGTTCGACTTCCTCCGCGAGATTCGCCAACCCGGCGTGGCTTTCGGCCCCGATCCCGCCGAGACCATCGTGCGGTACTTGGGGGAGTGGGCTATCCGCCTGCTGGTCGCGACCCTGGCGGTGTCCCCCGCCGCGCGGCTCCTGCGGCGGCCCCGGCTCGTCCGTTGCCGCCGTACCTTCGGCCTCACCGCCTTCGCCTACGTGGTGGCGCACTTCGCGGCCTACCTCGTCTTGCTCGCGGGCCTCGACGTGGACACCTTCTCGGCCGACTTCGCCGATCGGCCCTACATCACCGTCGGCTTGGCGGCCCTCGCGCTGCTCATCCCCCTCGCCGTGACCTCGACCCGGGGTTGGCAACGGCGCCTCGCACGGAAGTGGCGGCGGCTGCACCGCGTCGTCTACGTGGTCGGCGTGCTCGCGTGCGTCCACCTGCTCTGGCTCTCGAAGGGGGACTACATGGACGCGGCGCTCTACGGGGGATTGCTCGCGCTGTTACTCGGCGAGCGGGCCGCTCGGTACACTAGGGGTTTGCTGGAGCGGAGGCGTACATGAAACCCAGGACGTACTGGCAGGAGAACCTGCGCCTCGTGGCGGGGTGTCTCGCCGTCTGGTTCGTCGTCTCCTTCGGCTTCGGCGTCCTGCTGGTCGATGTCCTGAACCAGATTCCCCTGGGCGGCTTCCGCCTCGGCTTCTGGTTCGCCCAGCAGGGCAGCATCTACGTCTTCCTCGTGCTGATCTTCTTCTACGCCTGGCGCATGGGGCGGCTCGACCGCAAGCACGGCGTTGACGAGGAGAGCCTTCAGCCGGGGAGCGCGAGGGGCTTGCCCCTCGCAAGGAAAGGCAGCGCGAGGGGGAACCCCTCGCAAGAAAAGATCTGATGGACCTCACGACGCTGACCTATCTGGTCGTCGGGGCCTCGTTCGCCCTCTACATCGGCATCGCCTTCTGGTCGAAGGCCCAGGGCACCGGGGACTTCTACGTCGCGGGCAAGCATGTCCATCCGGTCGCCAACGGCATGGCGACGGCCGCGGACTGGATGTCCGCCGCGTCCTTCATCTCGATGGCGGGACTGATCGCCTTTCTCGGCTACGACGGCTCCGTCTATCTGATGGGCTGGACGGGCGGCTACGTGCTCCTCGCCCTGTTGCTCGCGCCATACCTCCGGAAGTTCGGCAAGTACACCGTCCCCGAGTTCATCGGCGAGCGCTACTACTCGCAGACCGCCCGGGTCGTCGCCGTCATCTGTCTCATCATCATCTCGTTCACCTACGTCGCGGGCCAGATGCGCGGCGTCGGCATCGTCTTCTCGCGCTTCCTCGGCGTCGACATCACCACGGGCCTGCTGGTCGGCATGGGCGTCGTCTTCTTCTATGCCGTGCTCGGGGGCATGAAGGGCATCACCTACACCCAGGTCGCCCAATACTGCGTGCTGATCTTCGCCTACACGGTGCCGGCGGTGTTCGTGTCGCTGCAGTGGACGGGCATCGCGATCCCGCAGGTCGCGTTCGGCAGCACCGTGGCGGACGGGGGCACCTGGCTCCTCGTCACCCTCGACCGCATCGTGACGGACCTCGGCTTCCCCGCCTACACGAGCGGCACCAAGAGCCGCATCGACGTCTTCTTCATCACCCTGGCCCTCATGATCGGCACGGCCGGGCTGCCCCACGTGGTGGTGCGCTTCTTCACGGTGCCCCGGGTGCGCGACGCGCGGATTTCCGCCGGCTATGCGCTGCTCTTCATCGCGATCCTGTACACCACGGCGCCCGGGGTCGGGGCCATCGCGCGGCTCAACCTCACGACGACCATGCAGTCCGGCCCCGTCGGCGCTCCCGACGGCAACCTGCTCTATGAGGAGCGCCCTCAATGGTTCCGGACCTGGGAGGACACGGGCCTCCTCTCGTTCACGGACAAGAACGGGGATGGCCGCATCCAGTACTACAACGACGCCAACCCCGAATTCGCCGAGCGCGCGGCGGAGTACGGCTGGGAGGGGAACGAACTCGTCGTGGACCGCGACATCATCGTGCTCGCGAACCCGGAGATCGCCGGGTTGCCGAACTGGGTGGTGGCCCTGGTCGCTGCCGGCGGCATCGCGGCGGCGCTCTCGACGGCCGCCGGCCTGCTGCTCGTCATCTCGGCGGCCATCTCCCACGACATTGCCAAGGGCGTGCTCACGCCGCGCATCTCGGAGAAGCGGGAACTGCTCGTGGGACGGATCAGCGCCGGCGTCGCGATCCTGATGGCGGGCTATCTCGGCTACGACCCGCCCGGCTTCGTGGCCCAAGTGGTGGCGTTCGCCTTCGGCATCGCCGCCGCGTCGCTGTTTCCCGCGATCCTGCTCGGCATCTTCAGCCGGCGGGTGAACCGCGAGGGCGCGATCGCCGGCATGTTGGTGGGGCTCGTGTTCACCGTGTCCTACATCGTCTACTTCAAGTTCGGCGTGGACCCCGCGCGTGGCAACGATCCGGCCAACTGGCTGTTCGGGATCTCGCCGGAAGGGATCGGGGCGTTGGGCGCGCTGTTGAATTTGGCGGTGGCGTTGTCCGTGAGCGCGGTGACGGCACGGCCGCCGGAGACGGTGCGTGAGCTGGTGGACAGTATTCGCGTGCCCCGCGCGCGTGGCGGCGGAGACGTCAGGGAGTGATGGTGCGGACCACGCCCTCGTTCATCGAGCCGGAGCGGAACCCCGCGAGGTCCAGCGCCACGAACCGGTAGCCGCACGCCTTCACGCGCTCGATGATCGCATCGCGTCGATGGAGCGCGGCCTCGAACTCGTCCGGCAGGATCTCGAGCCGCGCCACGTCGCCGTGGTGCCGCACGCGGAACTGGGAGAAGCCAAGCGTGAGCAACGCGCTCTCGGCGCGTTCGATTTGCCGCAGCATGCCCTCGTCGATGGCCGTGCCGTAGGGCACCCGGCTCGAGAGGCACGCGGACTGGGGCTTCTTCGCGTTGTCGAGGCCGAGCTGGGCGGCCAGCGCCCGGATGTCCGCCTTGTGGAAGCCGGTCTCCACGAGGGGCGAGCGCACGTTGAAGTTGTCCGCGGCGATCAACCCCGGCCGGTGGTCACCGAGATCGTCGAGGTTGGTGCCGTTGAAGACCACCTCGAAGCCCTCGGAGCGGGCGATCTCGTCGAGGTGTTCGTAGAGCGACGTCTTGCAGTGGAAGCAGCGGTTCACCGGGTTGGCGCGATACTCCGGGTTGTCCATCTCGTCGGTGACGATGACCCGGTGCGACATGCCCCACCGCGTCGCCAGGGTCTGCGACAGCGCGAGGTCGCTGCGCTTCAGGCTCGGCGAGCCGGAGGTGACGGCGAGCGCCTTGTCGCCCAGCACTTCGGCGGCGACGTAGGCGACCAGGGAGGAATCCACGCCGCCCGAGTAGGCGATCAGCGCGGATTCGAAACTCCCCACGAACGCCTTCAGGGCGTCGTGGCGCTCGGTCGTCGCAGTATCCATGGCGGCGATGTTAGAGCCGATTGATGCGGTTTGCGAGGAAGCCCGCGCCGAAGCCGTTGTCGATGTTCACCACCGAGACGCCCGAGGCGCAGCTATTGAGCATCCCGAGCAGTGCCGCGACCCCGCCGAACGAGGCGCCGTAGCCGACGCTGGTCGGAACCGCGATCACGGGCGCCTCGACCAAGCCGCCGACGACGCTCGGCAATGCGCCCTCCATGCCCGCGACGACGACAACGACCTTCGCCTCGCGCAGCTCGCTGGTGCGGGCCAGCAGCCGGTGAATGCCGGCGACACCCGCGTCCTGGATGCGCACGACGGGACTGCCGTAGAAGTCACACGTGACGGCCGCTTCCTCCGCCACGGGCGCGTCCGACGTGCCGGCGGTGACCACGGCGACTTGGGTTTCTGCCGGCGGCACGGCTTTCTGCCGCAGGGTGATGGCGCGTGCCGTGGGGTGGTACTCGGCGCCGCCGAGTTTCCCCTCGATGGCCGCGAACTTCTCCGCCTGCACGCGGGTCGCCAGGACGTTCTCGCCCCGCTCCCGCAACGCCCGGAAGGTGCGGAGGATCTGTTCGGGCGTCTTGAACTCCCCGTAGATGACCTCGGCCGCGCCGGTGCGCCGGGCCCGGTCGTGGTCGACGGTGACGTCACGGTCGCGCTCGAAGTAGGCGGCGTCGATGCGTTCGAGGGTATCCGCCAGCGAGGCGTCGCCGGACCGGAAGGCGGCGATGAGGCCTGAAAGGCGGCTCAGTCGTTCATCCATGCGGCGATCTCGCGTTCGGCGGCGTCCCTGCAGGCCAAGTAGTCCTTGCCCCGCGCGCGGGCCAGCCGGAGGACGTCATCGTGTTCGGCCTTCCACCTTTGCCGGCCATCGGGCAGCGTCGCGACCTTCACGCGCACGTCGCCAAGGGACGTGGGGACCGTGACGGTCTTCCGGGGCAGCATCCACTTGCGCACGTCCCGGAAGCGCACGCCGATGGTGGTGGAATCCCGCACGAGGCGCTCGACCACCGTCGGCAGATCGTCCGGATGCGCCAACACGGAGACGCGGTGCGCGGGGCGGGACTTCTTCATGAGGCCCGGCGTCACCATCACGTCCCGCGCGCCGGCCTCGAACAGCCCCTCGATCAGGGGTTGGAAGGCCTCCGGGCTCATGTCGTCCACGTTGCAGTCGATCTCGACGTTGGTCTCCGTCTCGTAGGGCGGGGTGGCGTCGCCGTCCGCAGTGCCGAGCATCACCCGCAGGACGTTCGGAATGGCGAAATCCTTCTGCCCAATCCCGTAGGCGATCCGCGTGGCCGTGAAACCCTCGGGCTCGGCGAAGGTGTCCACGGTGCCCCGCAGGATGGCGGCACCCGTGGGCGTGGTGGTTTCGGCCTCGACCCGCCCGTAGCTGCACGGCGCGCCCTTCAGCAGGGCCGCGGTGGCCGGGGCGGGCACGGGCATCAGTCCGTGGGCGCAACGGACCATGCCGCCGCCGACCTCGACCGGGCGCGCCCAGGCCCGCTCGACGCCGAGCCATTCGAGCCCGAGCGCGGTCGCCACGATGTCCACGATCGCGTCCGTGGCGCCCACCTCATGGAAGTGCACCTCCTCCACGCCGATGCCGTGGATGCCGGCCTCGGCCTCAGCCAACGCCCGAAAAATGGCCACGGCGCGAGTTTCGACGGCTTGCGGGTAACGCGCTTCCTGGATGATCTCGACGATGTGCGCGAGCCGGCGATGCGGGCGCGGCGCGTCTTCGCGGAGCCGCACCGTCGCCTGCGTCCCGGTGATGCCCATCTTGCGCGCCGGAGCGAGCACGAGCTCGAACTCCGAGGCGAGGCGGAGCTTGGCCAGCTCCCCTTGCAGATAGTCCTCGGGCACGCCGAGATCTGCCATGGCACCGATGTGCATGTCGCCGGAGATGCCGCTGAAGCAGTCGTAGAGGAGGGCGCTGGGCATGGGGTGATGTTAACTGATGCGAGTGCCTGCTCCGCGGCCGTCCTGGGAGAGGCGCATCCGTATCGACCAGCGCTTCCCCGATGTTGGACAATGTACGTCGCGTTGCGAGGACCACGACATGAGGACGATCAGCAGCCTGCGCCTAGATGGCTTCCTGTCATTTCCTCCCGGGTCGGAGGCGTTCGACCTTGCCCCTTTGAACGTACTGATCGGCCCCAACGGGGCCGGAAAGTCGAACTTTCTGGAAGCCATCGAACTACTCGGGGCCACGCCTGGGAACTTCGCGTCCGCCATTAGGGATGGTGGTCGCGCCGGCGAGTGGATCTGGAAGGGCGAGGGCAACGCCTCCGCGACGCTCGAGGCGGTGATCGAGGACGCCAAGCCGACGGGGCGACCGTTACGGTACCGGCTTGCGTTTACCGGAGATGCACGCGGCAGGCTGGAGGTGGTTGACGAGGCAGTCGAGGAAGTCCGCCCGCAGTCCGGCGAGCAGGACGTCTACTTCTACTATCGCTATCAGGAAGGTCGTCCGGCGCTCAACGTCCGCAACGAGGACTCGCCGCGGCATCTAGCCCGCGAGACATTGGTTCCCGATCAGTCCGTGCTGGCGCAACGGAAGGATCCCGACCAGTACCCCGAGGTCACTTGGCTTGGGGAACGTTTCGCGCAAATCAGGACGTACCGGGACTGGACCATCGGCCGCTATCCGACCGTACGGCGACCCCAAAGGACGGACCTGCCGGAGGACATCCTACTCGCGGACAACAGCAACCTTGCCTTGGTGCTCAATCAGATCGAGCATCACGACAGCAGGCGGTTCAGGGCTCTCCTGAGGCGCTTCTTTCCGCGCTTCGAGCACATTACAACTCCGGTGTCCGGTGGCCAAGTGGAGTTCTTCCTGCACGAACGCGGATTCTCGACACCGATTCCATCCACGCGGCTCTCGGACGGCACTATTCGGTTCATTGCGATGCTGGCGCTGCTGCTGGCCCCCCGATGCCCGCCGCTGATTTGCCTGGAGGAGCCCGAGTTGGGGTTGCATCCCGATGCGCTGACGATTGTTACGGAGTTGCTGGTGGAGGCGTCCGAACGCACGCAGCTAATCATCACGACCCACTCTGACGCGCTGGTCTCCGCCTTGAGCAGCCAACCAGAAGCCGTGGTCGCCTGCGAGCGCCCCGGCGCTGGGACCACGTTACGCCGGCTGGACGGCGAACAGCTCGGCGATTGGCTCGACCAGTACCAGCTTGGCGACCTGTGGCGCATGGGCGAACTGGGGGCCAATTCTTGACGAGCATCCGCATATTCATGGAGGGCGGTGGTGAAGGTGCTTCTGGGCGCGCATCGCTGCGTCGAGGTATGGATGCGTTCCTCGCGGAGGCGAAGGCCGTGGCGCGAAGGCGGTCTTGGCGTTGGCAGCTCAGTTGCCTGGGCTCTCGCGAAGCGACCTTTAGGCGCTTTCGCACCGCTGTCGACAGGGGTGAGGCCGACCTGATCTTCCTGCTGGTCGATGCGGAGGCGGCCGTGACCCAACCGGTCCTTGAGCACTTGGCGGCGAGGGACCACTGGGCCTTGGGCTTCGCCTCGGAGGATCGCGTGCACCTGATGGTGCAGACCATGGAGACGTGGATCGTCGCGGATCCGAACGCGGTTGAGGCGTACTACGGGCCAAGCTTTCGGTCCGTCCTGCCGACCACGGTGAACCTGGAGCGCGTGCCCAAACGAGACGTCGAGCGGGCACTCGCGCGCGCCACGGAGAACACGACCAAAGGCACCTACCACAAGATCCGCCATGCCAGCGCGCTGCTTGCCCTTCTGGACGCCGAGCGAGTGTGCGTTCGGTGCGCGAGCTGCGACAGGTTTCTGCGGAAGCTTGATGAGGTGCTTTCCGGCGGTGACTGACCTACGCGGTTGGTGCGGCATTTGCGAGGCGGTTCGTCCGCAACGGGCAGGCGAACCTCTCGCTCGAAGGGTTCCCCGTTAGAATCCCGGTGGACAGGACAGCGCGGCACGCGTGACGACACCAGACTTCCCCGACCACTTCTTCGACCGCGTTGACACGAGTCCCGACGCCGAGTTCTATCGCCAGCCGCGCCTCGTGCAGCACATCGACCAAGTCACCATCGACGCGCTGACGGCTTGGTATGGCGAGTTCCTGTTCGCCGGGGCGGACGTGCTGGACGTGATGTCTTCGTGGGTGTCGCACTACCCCGCGGACCTGGCGCTTGGGCGCGTGGCCGGGCTCGGCATGAACGCGGCGGAGCTGGAGGCGAACCCGCGCCTTGGCGAACACTGCGTACACGACCTCAACGCCGACCCCGAGCTGCCATACGGGGAGGCGGAGTTCGACCGCGCCACCATCGCGGTCTCGATTCAGTACCTCGTCCGGCCCGTGGAGGCGGTGCGGTCCATCGCCCGGGTGCTGCGGCCCGGCGGCCGGCTTTGCGTCGCCATGTCCCACCGCTGCTTTCCGACGAAGGCGATCCGGGCCTTTCATCAGTTGCCGCCGGGGGAGCGCGTGCGGCTGGTGGGCGCATACCTAAACCTGGGAGGTTTCGAGGAGGTGGCGTTCGTCGACCGCTCCCCCGAGCAGGGCGACCCGCTATGGATCGTGACTGGCGAAACGCCGGCGGCGTGACCGGCTAGACGCTCCAATCCGGCGCGGGGCGGGTTGCCGCCGTTGTTATATGTACTTTTGTACAGTATTCTCTCGTCATGGCCGAAGCACATTGGCGGCGCATCGTGGCGCACGCCGACATGGACGCGTTCTACGCGGCGGTGGAGCAACTCGATCATCCGGAACTGCGGGGCCGCCCCGTGTTGGTCGGCCCGCGCGGCAACCGGGGCGTGGTCCTGACGGCGAGCTACGAGGCGCGTCCCCATGGCGTCGGCAGCGCCATGCCCATCGCCCGCGCCCGGCGCCTCTGTCCGGACGCGGTGACCGTTCCTCCTCGCTTCGACCGCTACGAGGAACTCTCGGCGACCATCATGCGGGTGTTCGGGGACTTCTCTCCCTGCGTGGAGGCGCTCAGCCTCGACGAGGCGTTCATCGAACTCTCCGGTGCCGAGCGGCTCTTCGGGCCGCCGGAGCGCATGGCGCGGCGCATCAAGGAGGCGGTGCGGGACGCCACGGGCCTGACGGCGAGCGTGGGCATTTCGGGGACCAAGTACGTCGCCAAGGCGGCCAGCAGCTACGACAAGCCCGACGGCCTCACTGTGGTGCCGCCCAGGGACGCCAAGGCTTGGCTCGCGCCCCAATCCGTGTCCCGGCTCTTTGGTGCCGGACCGAAGACACTGCCGAAGTTCGCGGCGCTCGGGCTGTGCACCATCGGGGACGTGGCGCGGTGCGATCCGCGCGAGCTACAGCGTGGTCTTGGCAGTGCGGGGGCGCACTTTGCGGCGCTCGCGAACGGCCGTGATCCGCGGCGCGTCGAGGGCGGTCGAGCCTCCCGCAGCGTGGGTTCGGACCGCACGCTGCTCGCCGATGTCTCAAGGCGCGCCGAGATCCTCCCGCACCTTCGAGACGCGGCCGACCGGATCGGAAGACGCCTGCGCCGCAAGGGCCGCGCGGCCCGGGGCGTCCGGGTTCGGCTGAAGACGGCGCGCTTCGAGATGCTCACGCGGCAATGTCTCCTTCCGCGGGCGACCGACGTGGCCGACGTGTTGTACGAGACGGCGGATCGGCTCCTCGACTCCTTCGGCCACCCCGGGCCGTTCCGGCTCGTGGGCATGGCGGCCTACGACCTCTCGCCCGTCGGGTCGCCCGAGCAACTCGCACTCTTCGACCGGCATGGCCGAGCGCGACGGCTCGAAGGCACGTTGGACGCCCTGATCGCGCGTTTCGGCAAGGGGGTGGTGGGGCGCGCCCGGGATCTCGGCGCGGAGCGCACCCTCGGTGGGCGCGACGCGGGGCCGAATTTGGATTTCCTGGACGTGAACCGTGGGTCGAGCGGGGCCGAGGTGTCCCGCGACGCCCGGCAAAACCTGTAAAATCGCGGCGTTCAGGAGGACACCCCCAATGAAAGCAATCTTGGCAAGCGCCTGCGTGCTCGCCGCCGTGGCCGGGCATGCGCTCCGCGTCGACAATTTCATGCTGCTCGATCACGACGGCAAGGCCCACGAGCTCTACTACTATTCAGACGCCAGCGCCGTCGTGCTCATCGTGCAGGGCAACGGCTGCCCCATCGTGCGCAATGCGCTGCCGGACTACCGGGCGATCAGCGACGCGTACGCGGACCGGAACGTCCGGTTCCTCATGATCAACTCGAACCTCCAGGACGGTCGGGAGTCCATCGCGGCGGAAGCGCGGGAGTGGAACATCCCGTATCCGATTCTCGTGGACGAAACGCAGCTCGTGGGCGAATCGCTGGGGTTGACGCGCACGGCGGAGGTTCTGGTCATCGACCCCGATGGATGGGAAATGGTCTACCGCGGCGCGGTCAACGACCGCCTCACCTACGAACGCCAGAAGCAGGAGGCCTCCGAGCACTACGTGCGCGACGCCCTCGACGCCGTGCTCGCGGGGGACCAGGTCGCCGCCATCGGTGCCGCCAGCGCGGCGAAGGGTTGCCTCATCAACCTGCCCGGCGCGGAGGCCGATCACACCCAGATCTCCTACAGCGACACCATCGCGCCGCTCCTGCGCGACAACTGCCAGGAATGCCACCGTCCGGGCGGCATCGGGCCCTGGGCCATGACCGGCTACCCGATGGTGCGGGGCTTTGCGCCGATGATCCGCGAGGTCGTTCGCACGAAGCGCATGCCGCCGTGGCACGCCGACCCCCACGTCGGCGTCTGGAAGGAAGACCGGAGCCTCTCCGTGGAGGAACGCCAGGCCTTGGTGCATTGGATCGAGGCCGGTGCGCCCCGGGGCACCGGGCCGGATCCCCTCGCGGAGGCGGTCACGCAGGCACCGGAGTGGCCGCTCGGTGAACCGGACCTCATCGTAGAAATCCCAGCCTTCGAGGTGGCGGCCTCGGGGATCGTCGAGTACCAGTTCCCGGTGGTCGAGAATCCGCTTGACCGGGACGTCTGGGTGCGGGCCATGGCCATCGACCCGGGCGTGACGGAGGTGGTGCACCACGTGCTCGTGGGGACGACGGACCCGGGCCGCGAGGTCAAGTACTCCGACGAGAGCCTGATGAACAACTACCTCGGGGGCTACGCGCCGGGCTCCGGACCCCAGATGATGCCGGAGGGAACGGGCGTGTTCGTGCCGAAGGACGTGGCCTTCCTGTTCCAGATGCACTACACGCCGTACGGCAAGGTCGTGACGGACCGGACCCGCATGGGGCTCTATCTGCACGACGAGCCGCCGGACAATTTCCTGCGCCATAGCGTGGCGCTCAATCCCACCATCGTCATCCCGGCGCACGCGCGCGACCACCAGGAGTCCGCCTACTTCGAGTTCTATCGCGACGCCGTGCTCTACGAGCTCCTGCCGCATTCGCACTACCGGGGCAAGAGCTCGACGTTCAGCCTCCAATATCCGGATGGCCGGGAGGAGTTGGTCCTCTCCGTGCCGAACTACGATTTCAACTGGCAGCGTGGCTACGCGTTCGTGGAGCCGCGGGTGCTTCCCGCGGGCACCCGGCTTCTGCACACCACCGTCTACGACAACTCCGCCCAGAACCCGGGCAACCCCGATCCCACCCGGGACATCTCCTGGGGCCTCTACTCCGACGACGAGATGCTCTACGGAGACTTCGTGTTCAGTTGGGTGGAGGAGACCGCGGAACATCCCATCGACGAACCCGGCCGGACGGAAGTCGTGCAGATGGTCGGCTTCCTGGACCGGGACCGGAACGGCGGCGTCCATCCCGACGAGGTGCCGCAACAGATGCGGGAGGACTTCGACAAGGCGCTGGCCCAGGGCGACAGCGACGGGAACGGCGAGTTGGACTTGGCGGAATACTGGGCGGTCGCGGTCGCGCAGGCCCGCCGGCAGCGCGCGGCGAGTGCCGAGGAGGCCGACTCCGCCGCGGGGGAGTAGCGCGCCGAGCGGCCGCTTGGAAGAGGCCGGGCAAGGCGGTGCGCGCGTCACCGGCTGGCACCTGAGCCATGCACCCCGCGGCCCCCGCGGTCAAGGACATCGTGCTGGTGGGCGCGGGGCACAGCCACGTTCAAGTGCTGCGGCACTTCGGCATGCAGCCCGAACCCGGCCTGCGGTTGACGGTCATCACCCGCGAAGTCCACACACCCTACTCAGGGATGCTGCCGGGACACGTGGCCGGCGTGTACGAGTGGGGCGAGATGCACATCGATGTCGCCCGGCTGGCCCGCTTCGCCGACGCCCGGTTGGTGGCGTCGGAAGTGACGGCGCTAGATCTCGACGGTTCCCGAGTGTGCATGGAGGGCCGTCCGCCCTTGCGCTACGACATCCTGTCCCTGAACACTGGGGGTGTCCCCGGCCAAGGGTTGACGGAACGGCCCTATCTCACCCCCGTCAAGCCCATCGGCCGATTCCTGCCGCGTTGGGCCGAGGTGCGTGCGACGTTGGCGGCGCGACCCCGGCGTCTCGTGCTCGTGGGCGGTGGTCCCGGTAGCGTGGAGCTGGCGCTCGCCATGCGCGCATGCTTCCCCGAGACGGCGCGGTGTACGTTGGTGACGGCGGACGCCGCGCCGTTGGCGCTCCACGGCGCCGCGGTGCGCCGCAAGCTGGGCCGGCTGTTGGCGATGCGAGAGGTCGAAGTCGTCACGGACTTCCACGTCGAATCGGTGGAGGCGGATCGGATACACGCGCGCGACGGGCGTGCGTTGGCCCACGATCATGTGTTCTGGGTCACCGGCGTGGAGGCGTTCGGCGGCTTTCGGGACAGTGGTCTTGCGACCGATGCGGACGGTTTCATCGAGGTGGGACCGACCCTTCAGTCCACATCGCATCCGGATGTCTTCGCCGCCGGCGACGCGGCGGGCATGCGCGATGCGCCGCGGCCGAAATCCGGCGTGTTCGCGGTGCGTCAAGGCCCCACGTTGGCTGGGAACCTGCGCCGTCACGCGCTCGGCAAGCCGCTGCGGCGCTATCGTCCACAACGTCGGGCGCTCGCCCTCATCGCCACGTCCGACGGCCGCGCCGTGGCGTCCCGGGGTGGCTGGCACGCATCGGGGCGGTGGGTGTGGACGTGGAAGGACTGGATCGACCGCCGCTTCATGCGCCGCTTCCAGGAACTTCCGGAGATGGAGGTGCCCGCTCCGAAACTGGCTCCCGAGTTGGGCGCGGATGCCCCGGACGCAATGCGTTGCGGCGGCTGTGGGGCCAAGCTTGGCGCGGACATTCTGGAGCGCGTGCTGCGGCGACTACCGCAACGCGTATCCCCCGACGTGGTCCAGGGCATCGGCGACGACGCGGCCTTGGTCAAGCTCGGTTCGCCCACCCTCGCCATGAGTTGCGACGGCTTCCGCGCGATGGTGGACGATCCCTACCGCTTCGGCCGCATCGCCGCGCACCACGCCCTGAACGATCTCTTCGCCATGAACGCGGCGCCGGCGCACGCCCTGGCCCTGGTCACCGTGCCCGTGATGGCCGACGCCATGATGGAGGAGGATCTCTACCAGGTGATGTCCGGAGCGGTGGCGGTATTCGACGCCCACGACGTGACGCTCGCCGGCGGGCATTCGGCGGAGGGCGCGGAACTCTCCGTGGGCTTTGCGGTGACCGGTGCGGCGCCGGAGCGGGTGCTCGCCAAGGGGGGCCTCCGGGCCGGGCAACATCTCGTACTCACCAAGGCCATCGGGACGGGGGCGCTCTTGGCGGGCGCCATGCAGGGCCGCGCGGCCGGGGGAGACCTAGTGACCGTGTTGGACTTGATGGATGCTTCGAGCGCCGAGGCGGCCCGTATCATCGCGGAGCACGGCGCCACCGCTTGTACGGACGTCACGGGATTCGGCCTCGCCGGCCACTTGTCGGAAATGACGCGCGCGTCCGGCGTGGCCGTCAGGCTGAGACTCATATCGGTGCCGATGGTGGCGGCCGCGGTGGCCTTGATGGAGGCGGGCGTACAGAGCTCGCTGCAGCCGAACAACGAGCGGGCCTTGGACGACTTCGTGTTGCGTGGCTGTGCCCTCGGCGACCCGCGCCTGCGCCTGCTCGCGGACCCGCAGACCGCGGGGGGCTTGCTGGCCGGTTTGCCGGCGGCCTCGGCCGCGTCCTGCGTGGCCGCGCTGCGCGACGCGGGGTACGGGGACAGCGCGATCATCGGCGAGGTGTTGCCGGACGGTGGGTCGTTGATCGAAGGGAGGGGCGCGCCGTGACGCCGTCCGTCCGCTTCGTAACGGACCCCATGTGCTCGTGGTGCTGGGGCACCACGCCGCACTTCGAGGCCGCGATGCAGGCCCTCGATGGCCGCGTGGCGTTTGACATCGTGCTGGGCGGCATCAACGTGCACAGCACGAAACCCGTCGGTGCGTACGGGCGCGAGCGGCTGAACACGCTGTGGGACGAGGTGACGGCGGTGACCGGACAGGTCTTCTCGCACCAGCTGCCGGCGGGCACGGTCTACAACAGCCTACTCCCGTGCCTCGCCGCCGAGGCGATGCGGGACGCGCGGGACGCCCCGCCGTTCGGCTACACGCACCGGCTGCAGCAGCACTTCTTCGCCGAGGGCGTGAACGTCAACGACCTCGACACCCTGCTCGCAACCGCGGAGGAGTTCGACGTGCCGCGTGCGCGGCTGCGACCGCTGATGGATTCGGAAGCGGTACGGCAACGCACGCGCTGGGGTTTCGAGACGGCGCGCCAATACGGCACCAACGCGCTGCCGAGCGTGCTCGTCAGCCCGGACGGAGCGGAGTTTCGGCTGTTCGCCGGCGGCTTCGTGGACGGCGATCAGTTGACGCGGGATCTCCGGAACTGGCTGACCGGGCTGCCCAGGGAGCGCGCCGCGCCACGTTGACCACGAGTTGTCGGGTATTAGACAATGTGATTCACATTATCCAATAGGTTGGACAACGTCCCATGCGCCCGCCCGCGCTACCGCCGAACGAGATGGAGTTGATCGGCTCGACCGATGCCGAGCGCCTGTTGGCGCTCGTGGGCTCCGGCATTGGCAACCAGCCGCGAAACCGCTACCTGCATTGGGACCAAATGCGCCACCGGCCATAAGGGACTACGGTGACGCGGACCTCACGGCGGAAACGGTGCTCGAATTGCAGCGGATACTGACGGACCAAACGCTGGACGCGTCCTCGGTCGGGCGTTTCCGTATTCCCTCCGACGACGTTCATGTTGTGGACGCGGAAAACAACATACTCCACACCCCGCCCCCGGCGGATGAGTTGGAGCACCGGATGACGGTATTGGTGGCGTTCGCGAACGGTGGCGACGAGGGCGAGTTCATCCATCCGGTCGTTCGGGCGATCATTCTCCACTTCATGATCGGCTATGACCACCCGTTCGTGGACGGCAATGGCAGGACGGCTCGTGCCCTCTTCTACTGGTCCATGGCGAAGTCGAAGTACCGGTTGATGGAGTTCATTTCCATATCGGAGTTCATTAGGAAGTCCTATGTGCGCTATGGGCGGGCATACCTGTACTCGGAAACGGATGACTGTGATGTCACCTATTTTCTGCACTACAACCTCAGGATCATCGGACAGTGCATCGACCATTTGCATAGCTACTTGGAGCGCAAGGTCGCCGAGCGGCGGCGGCTTGAACGTATGTTTAGCGAAGGTCATCTGGGGCACTATCTCAATTACCGGCAGAAGGCGCTGCTCGCTCATCTGGTAAAGTGGCCGGATACCGCGTACACGATCGAGGGACATCGGCGGTCGCATGGGGTCAGCTACCACACGGCCAGAAAGGACTTAGACGAGCTCGGTGCGGTGGATCTGTTGGAAAAGCGTGCGCCGCGGGGCAGGAAGCTGATTTACACGATGAACCCGGACTTCGCGCGGAATCTCAAGGACATCGTAGAGTTGCTGCACTAGCGAGCAGGTTGCTTGGCGCCGAGGAGCGGGAGACTCAGCCGAAGAACCGCGCCACGGCCGGCCGAAAGCGGTCCATGTCCACCAGAAAAGAATCATGGCCCTGGACGGATGGCAGGGCTTGGTAGGTCACGTCCGGCACCGAGGCCCTCAAGCCGTCCGCCAGTTCCTCCTGCTGGCTCAACGGGAACAGGAAGTCCGTCTCCACGCCGATGACCAACGCGCGCTCGGCCTGCACCCGGGCGAGTCCCGCCTCCAGGCTGCCCCCGTGGTCGCAGGCGTCGAAGAGATCCATGGCCCGGGAGAGGTAGAGGTAGCAGTTGGCGTCGAAGGCGCCGACGAACTTCGCGGCGTGGGCGGCCAAGTAGGACTCCACCTCGAAGTCGATCCCGAAGGGTTCCCCGCCGCCCACGTCGTCCGTGGCCCGTTCCCGCCCGAAGCGCGCGGCCCACTCCCTGGCGGATCGATAGGAGATCATGCCGAGCTTGCGGGCGAGTCGCATGCCCTGGGCGGGGGGCGCGTCCGGCGCGTAGCGGCCCTCCCGCCAAGCCGGGTCGGAGCGGATCATCTCCCGTTGCAGGGAACGGATCGCGATGGAGAAGGGCAGGCTGCGGCAGGCGGAGGAGATGGAGAGCAGACCGCTCGCCGCCGCCGGGTAGAGCATGGCGAAGGCGAGGGCGGTCATGCCCCCCATGGACGCGCCGACCACGGCGTGCAGGCGCTCGATGCCGAGCGCGGCGACGACGGCGTGGCCGGCGTGGGCGATGTCCTCCAGGCAGAGCACCGGGAAGTCGAGGCGGTACGGGGTGCCGGTGTCGGGATTGATGGACGCCGGCCCCGTCGAGCCGAAGCAGCTCCCGAGGGAGTTGACGCAGACGACGAAGAAGCGGTCCGTGTCGATGGGCTTGTCGGGCCCCACCATGTCCTCCCACCAGCCTGTGCTCGGATCCCCGGGGGAGGAAGCCGCGTGTGCCGAGGGCGAAAGTCCCGTGAAGAGCAACACGCCGTTGTCCCGGGCCGGGGAGAGTTCGCCCCAGGTCTCGTAGGCGATGGTCGCGGCTGGCAGCGCCCCGTGCATCATGTGGAACGCGCCGTCGAGCTTGAGGAAGCGGCGTGCGTCGGTCATGGGTGGAATGGCGCCATGAAGTAGCACAGGCAGTCCTGCCGGGCCGCGGCGAGGTCACTCGTGTACATGGATGGGTAGACGGCTTCGCGCAGCAACACGTCCGTCCCGCGCCGCTCGAAATAGAAGTCCGTCAGGTCCGCCCCGGACACGTCGATCGCCCGCAGTCCGACGCCCGGAGCGCCGTTCGCCCGCCGGGCGAAGAGGTTGCCGGCCTCGAAGCGTTCGAAGTTGTAGCGCTCGAGTTCGGCGCGGAGCGCGAGCGGGGCGTCCGCGGCGAAATCGGCGTCTGGTTCCTCGATCACGACCCGAACCTCGTTGCGGTAGACGCGGAGTCCGGCGAACGACCCTTCCGGCACCTCGCGCCAGGCCGCGGCCTTCGTGAGATAGGCAGCGGCCCGCGCGGCGCTCTCGGGGTCGTCCACCACCCCGGTCTCCAAGGTCAGCGCGGGACAGAAGCGGGCGAACCGCTCGGTTTGGATGCCGTCGCGATGCTGCGCCAGCAGGGCGAGCGCGGAGAACTCCGCCGCCGCGCCCAGGCACCGTGCCCCGAGGTCCGTGAGGACGCTGTAGTGCGGGTTCGTGCCCGTGTTGTTGTGGAGGTCGATGGCGAACCGGGGCCGCGCCGCGACGGCGTGCTCGGTCACTTGGCGCGCCAGGCGCGCCTCCGGCGAGTCTCCCCCGTTCCACGCCCGGTTGAAGTCGCGCTGGTGCACCAAGGTTCGAGCGCCCACCCGCGCCGCCTCGACGTTGGCGATGTACAGCAACATCGGCGGCACGCTGCCATCGGACAGGAACGCACGCACGGCATCCCACCCCGACACTTCGTTGCCATGCTGCAGGACCGACACGAAGACCGGTTCCGACAAGCCCCGGCTCAGGTCGAACAGCGTCGGGCCGCCGAGGGCCTCGTACAGCTTCGGCGCCGGACAGTCGAGGAGGCCGTCCGGCAGGGTGTGGCGCGTGGTCAGGCGCACGGGCTCATACGGTCCATTCGTGTACCGGCTCCCCGGATTCCTGGGCGTCGAGGTAGGCGAGGGTCAGCGCCTTGAAGTCTTGCCCGTGCCGTTCCACCCAGCGGCGCTGCCAAGACGCGCCGTTGGCGTCCCGCTCCACCCGCCGAACCGCGATGCCGAGATACCGCTCCACTTCGGCGGCCGGAATGTCGAGGGTCCGCAACGCGGTCGCGGCCGCCGGCAACAGGTCGTCCAGCAATAGCTCCCGCGCACCCTGGGTCCGTCCGTCGCGCCAAGTGAACTCCGCGTCCAGCCCGAGACGCGCGGCCTCGTAGAAATTGCGTCGGGTGACGCCGAACTCGAGTTCGGATTCGATGGGCGTCTCTTCCTCCACCAAGGCGCGCACGGCGCCCATGAACACCGCCGTGTTCGCGATGCAGTCGTCGATGGTTGGCCCGGCGGGGACGACGCGATGCTCGATGCGCAGGTGCGGCACCCCGTCGAAGTCGAAGCCGAGCAGCGGCCGGTTCCAGCGCCAGACCGTGCCGTTGTGGAACCGCACGTGGGCGAATTTGCTCGGTGGCTCGTCCTGCACGTACGGCAACAGGATGGGATGCATCTCCTGGTTCTCGCGGAACACGTCGAACAGGGAGGTGTCCGCGTAGCCGGTGCCGAAGCCCACGCGTTCGGGGTCGCGCGGCCCGAGGGAGACCGCCTGCTCGAACAGGGGCACCCGGGTTTCGGCCCACAGCGACTGGCCGAACAAGAACGGGGAGTTCGCGCTGAGCGCCACCATCGGGCCGGACACCGCCAATGCCGCGTTGTATGTGCGCACCGCGCGCTCGGGCCTGCATTGCAGGTGGATCTGGAAAGACGTGGCGGCGGCCTCCAGCATCACGTCGTCGTGGGACATGCTGAGGTGGTCCGCGCCCACGATGTCGAGCTGGAACGGGACGCCGTCGCGCCGCGCCAGCATGCGGTCGTTCAGGGCCTGGTAGCGCACCATGCGGGACATGTGATCGGAGTTCAGCAGCTCCGGGGCGATCGTCGGCAAGATACCAACGGTGGCGAGGCGCAAGCCGAGGGCGTCCGCCGCGTCCCGGCAGGCACGCCACGTCGCGGCGAGTTCGTCGTGCAGCCGCGTGAACACCCGTCCGGTGATGGCGCAGGGACTGCCGTTCAGTTCGACGTTGTAGCTGGCGAGCTCCGGCACCACGAGGGGGTTGTCGAGTCGGTCAAGGAAGTGCTCGTTGCGCGGCGCGGGATTGCCGGCCGCGTCCACCAACCACGCCTCCAGCTCGAAGCCCGCGATGTCGCCCCGTTCGCTGAAGCCCCCGTTCGCGAAGAGCTTGCCGACCTCGTCGGTTTCGTGGTCAAGGTGCCGCCGAAAGCGCGTGAAGTCCTCGGCGTTGAAGTGGCGTTGCGCGATCTCGTCGCCCATGGCGAGTGCGTCGGCTGGCTAGGGAGCCGCTATCTTCCGTTACTCGGCAGTGCGGGCGCAACGCCGTGTCCGCGACGCCCGGCAGGACGCCCGGCGGGGCACGGACGCTGCTACCGTGTGCGGCCCTCCGGTTCCCGAGGCTCGGCAACATGTCCCCATCGGTGCTCCTCGTCGACAAGCAGGACCCTATCGAGATCGCCCGCCGTCATCCGAACCCGCCGCCGGAGGTGGTGGCCGAGAGGCGCCTCGCCGTCCAGCAGCGGGGCCGTGCGCAGGCGGCGGTCGGGAAATCAGCCCCATGAGGCTCGGCGCGTTGCTTGGCCCCGTCCCCGCAGACGCGCCGCCGACCCTGCTCGCGGAACAGGCGCGCACGCTGGCGGGCGAGGGGTTCGACAGTCTGTGGTCCGCCCAGGCGGTGGGGCGTGGCTTCATGAACGATGCCGTGGTCTTCCTGCTCCCGGGCGGCCCGCGGCCCGAGCCGTGCGGCGGCTCGTCAACCCCTGATGCCCGTCATCCAGCTATACGAACATGCGCGGACCCGGTCGGCCCGGTGCCGCTGGACGCTGGCGGAAGCGGGGCTCGAGTACGAGTCGTTGGGCAACGCTCTAGACATCATGTTTTGACCTGCCCGTCCTCAACGCGCGTGGGTTACCTTGGCGGCGGAGTGCCGGGCAAGGCAGGGCCACATTGAGGAGGGCAGGAGGTTGCAAGACTACAAGATGTCGGAGGGCGGGATGAGTGATTGCGGGGGGTCGTACGGGGCGTACGTCGGGTTGGACGTGCACAAGGACACGATCGCGGTGGCGGTGGCGCCGGCGGGGCGCGGGGCGCCGGAGGATCTCGGTGAGATCGCGAACCGACCGGCGGCGGTCGCCAGGCTGGCGCGGGAGTTGTGCGCGGCGCACGGCGGCGGGATGCCGTTGTTCAGCTACGAGGCGGGGCCCTGTGGGTATGGGTTGTACCGCCAGTTGCGGGAGCTGGGCTTCGACTGCGAGGTGGTGGCGCCGTCGCGCATCCCCAGGGCGCCGGCGGAGCGGGTGAAGACGGACCGTCGCGACGCGCGCAAGCTGGCGCGGCTGTCGCGCGGCGGCGAGTTGACGGCGGTGTGGGTTCCGGACGAGGACCACGAGGCGATGCGGGACCTGGTGCGGGCGCGGTCGGACCTGAAGGACGCGGAGCGCAGGGCGCGCCAGCGCCTCGGCGCGTTCCTGCTGCGCCACGACCGCCGCTGGTCGGCCGGGCGCTGGAGCAGGGCGCACTGGGCGTGGCTGGACGGCCAGCGCTTCGAGCGGGACTGGCAGGAGTGGGCGTACCGGGAGTACCTGGAGGCGGCGCGGACCGCGGGCGAGCGGGTCGCGGCGCTGACGGGCCAGCTGGAGCGGGCGTTGTCCGATTGGTCGCTGGCGCCGGTGGTGCGCGCGTTGGTGGCGTTGCGCGGCGTGGACCGGATCACGGCGGCGACGCTGCTGGCGGAGCTGGGCGACATCGGCCGCTTCGACTCGCCGCGCCAGTTGATGGCGTTCCTGGGGTTGGTGCCGAGCGAGCACAGCTCGGGCGGGCGGCGCCGCCGCGGCGCGATCACGCGCACCGGCAACGGGGCGGCGCGGCGCGCGCTGGTGGAGTCGGCCTGGAGCTACCGGTTCCCGGCGCGGCGCACGGCGCACCTGGAACGCAAGGCGGCCGGCGCGTCCGAAGAGGCCAGGGCCATCGCGTGGCGCGCCCAGCGGCGCCTGTGCGGTCGCTACCGGCACCTGCTCGCGTCCGGCAAGAACACCAAGCAGACGACCGTGGCCGTGGCGCGCGAGCTGGCCGGCTTCGTGTGGGACATCGTCCGCGTCGAGGTGGCGCGGATGGCGGAGGCCGGCGCCGGGACGTCGGCGACGCGTTGACGCGCGGTTGAAGGAAGGGAGTTCGTTTCGAGTGTTGGATCGGGGCGGGGCCGGGCCGGTGTGGAGAACCCTCGGCCGGGCTACGACGGCGTCGGCGGATGGTTCGCAACGCGGACCCTCCGGCGCGACGACCCCCGCCACTAGAGAGAGGCCAGCTCCGCGACGCAGTGAGGTAGGGTCGGTAACCAATCCACGCATATCAGCATGATCCACCGTCGCAATCTGTCCGGCCCCGTCCCGACCCACCGCGCCCGCGCCGGACCCGACCCACCGCGCCCGCGCCGGACCCGGCACGGCTGGCGAACATCGCCGGCCGGGCCGGCGCCCGCGATTTCCACCGCCCGCCCACCGCCGCTCCATCATTTGCGGGGACCGCGGCCGTGGACGGCCCGTGGAAATCGCTCCGTGCCCCCGGTTGGCCGCGACACCCCGACGGGCGCCGGAAAAGGCGGGTCACGACCGTTCCGAACCGTCGCCTCGACGAACTCGGTGCGATCGGAGCACCCTGGAACGGAGTACCGATTGACAGGTCAAAACATATCAGCCCGCATTTCTCACCAAGTCGCTTGTGCATGGACCGCAAGTCCTTGGTCCATTGGGGTTTATCGTCGATCTCAAGCGTCGGCAGCCGGATGCGGAGCGCTGGCCGCGCCCTCGCCGGTCTTTTCGCCCCGTGCGCGCACGTGCTCCCTCAAACTTAGGCCCCACTAGGCTTTCGGTCGCGAGCACGCGCACGGAGCGAAAATCCTCGGCGATCATCACGGCCCGTGGTGAGAAATGCGGGCTAGAGATCATCGGCAGTGAGGAACTGCGGGCGGTCCAACCCCTCGGCAAGGTGCCCGCCGCGATCATCGACGGTCGTCCCCTGTTCGAATCGGCCGCGATCTGCACGGCCGTCGCGGACCTCGTGCCGGACCGGAAGCTGGTCGGGCCGTCGGGTTCGTGGTCGCGCGCCCTCCACGACCAGTGGGTGTCCTTCGCGCTGACCGAGATGGAATGCTGGCTGTGGAGCACGGAACTCAACACGTTCGACTTATCGCTGTCCGACGAGGATCGCGTGCCCGACGTCGCCAAACCGAACGAGGTGCTCTTTCGGCGAGGGGCGACGGTGCTGGATGCGGCCCTGGCCGAATCCCACTACCTAGTCGACGACCGGTTCACGGTCACGGACATCATCGTGGGCTTCACCGTCGACTGGGCAAGGTCGGACGGGGTGCTCGACGGGTTCACACACCTTGAGGCCTACCTTGCGCGCCTGCGGGCGCGGGAGCATTGCACCCTGTCATGACCGCGGGGTGGACCGGCGGTGGACGCCGTGGGGCGGCTCGTCGACGCGTGAACGCACGAGGGCGACGCGAGGGATGGTCTAAGTCAGCAGTTCTCATTTTGACGATTGAGGCATTGGGTTTCGGGACTGTCCGAGGTTCGTGGATTTGGCGGCTGGCGGCGTGGTCTGTGCGTCAGGGAGGCTGGGCGGCGGGCCCGCCCGTGGCGAGCAGGCCGATCAGCGCGTTCCAGTCGGGGAACACCTGGTATTCGGTGACGGTGCGCAGGTGCTCGAACAGGCGGGCGCGGGTGCCGAGGCGCTCGCGGGCCCGTCGCCAAGTGGACTCGGCGACTTCGCACGCGGTGTGCAGGGCGAAGGCGAGCAGGTTGAGAACGACGAGCACGGCGGCGAGGGTGTCCTTGCCGTGCCCGAAGTTGTGTTCGAGGTGGTAGCCGTGCTGCTTGAGGACGTTGAAGGTCTCGTTCTCGATCTTCCAGCGGGCGCGGGCGCAGTCGGCGAGTTCGGCGACGTTGTCGCGGTCCACGGGCAGGCTGGTGACGAAGGTTCCGCGGTAGGTGACCTTGCCGCCGGGCCGCGCGCTGGTGACCTCCAGCCAGTTGACGCGCAGGGCGTCGTCGCCGTCGCGGATGGGCAGGTCCGTCATCCAGCGGTAGCGGTGGGTGCGCCGTTGCGCGCCGCGGCCCGTCGTGCGGCGGCGCACGGGGATGTCGATGCCGTCGAGGTACTCGTACAGGGTCTTGTGGCTGGCCGGCTTGGCGGTCAGCAGGAAGTCGCCGCCGGCGTCGAGCATGGCCCGGCAGACGGGCTGGCAGGCGTACAGGTCGTCGCCGAGATAGACCGGGCGCAGTGCGGCGCAGCGGTCGCCGTGGGACCGCAGCCAGCGCTTGACCGCCTGGCGCTCGCAGTCCTGCTTGGCCGCGCCGTCCTGCGGCGCGACGAACTCGGGGGGCAGCGGCAGCGACTGCGCCCGGCCGGGCGCCACGACGGTGGCGGCGACCATCTGGTGGAAGTACTCGGTGCCGCCGTCGCCGCGCCTGCGGGTCGAGCAGTTGTCGCAGTGGATGTTGCGCGAGCGGAAGAACTCGGTGCCGTCCAGGGCGACCAGCAGGTGGCCGTCGAGGCGGCGCATGGGCGTCAGCGCGCCGCGCGCGTCGAGGTCCTCGACGAGGTCGTGGAACCGGTCGTCGAAGTGCTCCGGCGGCACGCCGTCGAGCAGTTGCCGGACGTGGTTGTCGCAGGGGATGCGGTCGAGGCCGAACAGGGTGTGCGCGTTGGAGCGGCGACCGCCCGCGGCGAGCGCGCGCTGGTGCGCCAGGAACGACGGCGACTGCATCAGGAACACCGACAGCGCGGCCATGCCAACGTCCGCCATGGCGTAGCGGCGGTTGCGTCCGCGGCGCGGGTCCGGCAGCCCGGCGAAGCATGTCCGCAGCCGGTCGAGATGGCGCGCGAGGAACCTCACGGCGCGGCGCCGGCCTCCACCGCCATGATCGCCGCCAGCACCGCCAGGCGCTCCGCCGCTGGCATCGCCGCGTAGCGCCGGCCCCAGCCATGCGCCTTGCGCTTGACCGTCTGCCGGTGCGTGAAGTTCCGTCCCGCGCGCGACGCCCAGTGCACGCGGTCCGGCGCGAAGTTGAACCACACCTTCTCGGTGACCACCCCCGCGTGGTTCATCACCTGCAGCGCCGCGCTGCGCCAGCCGCCCAGCAGCTCGTCGTACAGCGCCGACGGGTATCCCGACACCATCACCGCGCACGGCAGGCCCTTCAGCAGTTCCAGCAGCGCCGCGTGGTCCGCGTCCTCGTAGTCGTGCCGGTAGCGGCGCCCGGACTTGCGCGCGCCGCGCAGGTACGGCGGGTCGCTGTACACCAGTTCCGAACCGTCGAACGGGAACCCGGCCAGCCACGCGTGGCAGTCCGCGTGCACCAGCTCCACCGGATGGCCGCATTCGAACGACTCCAGCGCCCGCGCGTCCAGGTCGATGCCGATGTTGCGCAGCGCCCCCGGCTTGCGCTTCATCACCGCGCCGCCGCCCAGGTGCGTTTCGATGTACACCGCGTGCGGCGGCATCAGCGCCACCAGCGCCTGCCACAGCCCCGACGTCGCCTTCGATCCGAACCATGGGTTGCCCATGGCCCGCACCATAGGGGCGCCGTCCTATGTTGTCAACCCGTTCGCGGACGGAATCCCCGACTCCGTTGCCAAGTCGGGCCAAAATGAGAACTGCTGGGTCTAAGTGGCGCGGCTTGCCTACTATTCGACTCGGCGAAGTGGAATCGCGCTTGCGCCAGCAAGGGTATGGCGCGCTACCATGAGGGCCGAGGGGGTACGTTCCTTGGGGGACGGCCGACTTGGGTGTTGGAGAAACGGGGAACCGACACTATGACTGCATTCCTAATTGTGCGCGCCGACGTGAATTCGGCCGTGCGGGAGGAGTTCGACGCTTGGTACCGGGACGAACATCTTCCCAACGCGGTCGAGATGCTCGACGCGGCGGGCGCTTGGCGCGGCTGGAGCGCCGTTGACCCAGACGTGCACTTCGCCTTCTACGAGTTCGCGGATCTGGCGGAGGTGAACGAAGTGATGGCCTCCGACGCGATCAAGAAGTTGATCGCGGGTTTCGACCGGCGCTGGGAGGGGAGCGTGACCCGCACCCGCGAGGCCGTCGAGGTCCGACAGACCCTCTGACCATCCGTGGCGGCGACGCCACGGACGGATAGCCTAGAAAAACACGAAGGACCGGACCACCAGGTTCTTGCGGCAGCGTGCGTCTTCGGGCGCCGTCGGGTCCACGCAGGCCGTATGGAACGACCAACGCGACACGGAGCCGTCCGTGACGGAGTCGTAGCACTTCAGCATCGACACCTCGGTCGATTTCTGCCGTGGGAACCAGTACCAGTCGTGTTCCGGCCGGTACGTGAAGCGCGTCGTCTCGCCGACGCGGTCGTCGTAGATGCGGTAGTTGGTGATGTACGGCTGGTCGGCAAACGACGGCCAGGCGCAGAGCACGAACGGGAACTGCTCGACCGTCTCCATCGGCTTCGCGAGGTTGATCGACATGAACCGCCGCGACATCTTCGCGTCGGCCTCGGCCTCGGTGTAGTGCTGGGTGCGGCCGAAGTTCCTGAGGTTCTTCGTGAGCAACTCCCGGCAGCGCACGCGGCCGCTGTTGTCGTTCAGGTCGTTGTGCACGAGGTTCGCGTAGCCCTTGTTCACGCCCGGGTTCTTGGCGTCCTGATCCTCCGTGCGGTCGCCCTCGTAGTCCTTGTTGAACACGTCGTGGTTGTACACCAGCGCGTCGGTGGCACCCGGGAAGAAGTCGAGGAGAAGCCGCTCGATCTCCGGGTAGAACACGCGCTCCACCTCGCGGGAGTCGTAGAAGTTGCCGCACTTCGACTCGATGTGGGCGAGGGAGACGCCGAGCCGGTCCATGCACTCGGCGCTCGTGGGGGAGAGCCCGGGGTAGTACTCCTCCATGCGCCGCGCGTCCCGCAGCACCTGCGGGAAATAGAGGCACCGTCGGCCGATGTCCTGTTCTTCCCGGCGCACCGCCAACTGGTCCTCCTCGCGCGCGGGGTCGCGCCAGAAGGCGTTCGAGGAGACGATGGAGTAGGAGGGTGCTTCGTGGACCGTGTAGCGCAGCGGCAGCGCGACGCCGCCTTCGGGCGCTTCCATGCCCGTTGCCCGGATGTGCTCCAGGCACTCGTCGTAGGTCCGGAACCCGAGACCCCACTTCGTCTCGATGGGGCCCGGAGGCGCGTTCTCGATCATGTCGATCACGTCCCGGCCCTCGCGGTCCGCGATCTGGCGGAACGCCGCCTCGGTCGCCACGGCCGTGCCCGCGTCGCCGTCCTGATCGAACTCCATGTACGAGTGGCCGCCGTTCGCCGCGATGGGCGGTGGCTGTCCCTCGGTGAGTTGGAACGGTGGCACGTAGGCGGACGCTGTCTCAAGCTCGCCAGCGGCGACGTTGGGTCGGTTCATGGCATCCCCCGATCGGAAACGACAAATTATGGCATACCTAGGCCGACCGGATAGGCCTGTTCAGAGGTTAGGAGCGTGGCACGGCGCTGGCCGCCGACTCCAGCGCCTCCACCCACAGCCGCGCATGGGCCGCGATGCCCTTGGCCGTGAAGTGGCAGCCGTCGGGCCGGAATTGGTCGCCGGAGATGGTGTCCGTGTCGGGCCCCGGAAACACGTTGGGGAGTTCGGGAAGGCCCTGCTGGGCGACCCGGATGCGCTCGGCGCTGTCCGCGTACTCGACTTCCATGTCCTCCCGGAAGTAGCAGCGCGTCGCCACCGCCGGGAACACCGGCGCATCGATGCCGAGGGTCTCAAGCGACGCGGCCAGGGCCGTGAACTGGCTCGTGTACGCTTCCGTCGACGTCCCCGCGAAGACATCCGACTCGCCTTGGTGCCACACCACGTGTGTCGGACGGATCCCGAGACCCGCCAGCCTGCCGGCGGTAGCTTCCACGCGCATGTGGAGGTCGCCTCCGGGCACCCATCGGGCAAGCTCCGTGCCCCCGATGCCGATCGGTGCGATCAGGACCTGCCGGTAGAGCCCGGCGTGCACGAGTTCGTCGGCCACGCGTCCCCAGACGGCGCCGGCGAATCCGTCGGGGCCGAGCAGTGGGTCCTCGGCGCGGTAGCACTTGCCATCGTGCGGGTTGAAGTTGACGATCTCGTGGATGGGGACGTAGCGGTCCCGCGCCGCGTTCGCGCTGTTCGACTGCCCGAAGGCGAGGAGCACCGCCCGATCCGCGGCGTCCCCGGCGAACGGCTCGCATGCCATTTCCTTGCGACCTTCGGTGTCCGCGAAGCCGCAAGTGGTGGGATCGTCCACGTCGCAGGGCTTTCCGGCCGGGCCAGGTAGCTTGACCATGACCGAAAAGACCGTTCGTGCGGCGTCGGAAAGCTCCGGCTGGAACGTCGCGAAGAGCGAGCCGAAGCCGTATGCGAAGTAGAGGGACGCGAGCCACGCGACTCCGAAGACCACCGCGATGATCCACTTCTTCATCGCTTGGGACTCCCGCTGCCGGCCCCTACGGCGTGTACCAGATGGGCGAGGTGTACGCGCGCTCCTGCGTCACGACCGGCACGTTGTCAGGAATCTCGTCGCCGAAGAAGCGGGCGTCGTAGGCCGGCCAGCGGGGCGTGGGAATCTCCAGCACGCGCACGTAGTAGAAGGCGTGCTCATCCGGGTCGAAATCGGGGTCGGTCCACGTGGCGGCCAGGTGCGTGTCGCCGATGGTGTTCGTGTACGAGGCGCTCGCGACGTCCACGGTGGAGCCGACCGGCGGCACCGTCCCGTCCTCCGCAACGCCACGGCCGTCCGAGAGCGCGACATGGAACACCCGCTCGTGCAGCCCGCCGTCCGCGTCGCGCCAACCCTTGACGATCTGCACCCGGTCGAGGTTCGCGCCGATCGGATCCTTCGTCGCGCCCACGAGAAACGTCGGTGCCTTGCCGTCTGGCGCCCGGGACAGGTCGCCGCCCATGGGCACGCCCTTGCCGTAACCCGGTGCCGCGAGGTTGGACTGGTCGGCATCGGTGGGCACGAAGTCCCAACCGCCGAAGAAACGCACGACCATGCGCGGCCCGGTCGTCGCGTACGTCTCCTTGCGCTTCATCGCCGCGAACAGCGCCTCCCGGGTGTTCTCCCGCGCCCAGACGGCGGCATAACCGGCAGCGGCCATGCGCCAGCGGTAGCGCGGGTGCGTGATCCGGCCGGCGTGCGGCTCGACGATTGCATGCTTGCCCCAGAAGTTGTCCTCCGCGACCGCCGGCAGGCTGCCGTGCGCGTCGCTGCTGCCGATCAGGCCGAACTTGAACGGGTTGACCCCATGCCGCGCCCGCTGGTCGAGCCCGATCTTCAGCGCGGACCTTGCGTATTCGTACTGTAGCTCCTCGGCCGGGCGGGCACGCACGGCGCCGTTCGGGTCGTCGACGCGGTTCTCGATGAGCGGCCCCGGCCATCCGTCGATGACGCCCCAGCTTTCCCAGTTCTCGTAGTCGGCGAATTCGTCGGTCGGCGACAGAATCGAGTTGGTCTCGCTGTCGCCCTTGATCTGGGTCACTTCGAGCAGCGGCTCCCAGCGGATGCGCATCCGCATATGTGCCGGGCTGAACGGTTCCCCCGCGCCGTCGGCGACCGCGAACTCGCGCCCGTTGCTCAGGTTCGGGTTGTGCGTCAGCGACATCACCTCGCCGCCGGTGAGTTCCTCGTAGCGGTTGAGGAACCGCCACAGGTCCTCCGGATTGGGGCTGTCCGTGGCGGAGAAGGGCAGGACCTGATCCACCTTGGACGCGCCGTCCTTGAAGATGACCACGCGATGCCGCGTGCCGTCTTCGAAGCGCGACGTCCACTCGTAGCCGATGAATGCCGTGAAGCGCCCCGGTTCGTTGTAGCGGTCCGCCGAGGCGGTGACCCGGTTCCAGATGGAACGCCTGAAGGTCGTGTCCTGGATCCAGTTCGGGGGGCGCCCGGTGCCGATGATGAACTCGGTGAGCGCATCCGAGGAAGCGCCGCCGGCCAGCAGTTCCTGTAGCTCCGCGTGGAGGCGCGCCCCGGTCTCCGTCGCGAGCAGCACGGGGTTCGCCTCCTGAACTCCCGCGGCGACGCCGAGGTTCTCCGCGTGATCCGCGATCACCAGGAAGTCGAGCGGACGCCGCAGCCGGGCCTCCATCCCGTTGTGCGCGATCACCGTCCCGCCCCGCGCGACGGTGTAGGCGTCTTCGGGACCCAGGTTCCGGTTGCCGCGGGAACTCGCGTCCGTCGATAGCTTCGTGTGGAGGTGCGTGTCGCCCCAGAACACCCGGTTCGCGTGCTCCCCGGAGGGCGCGTACGAGGTGTCGGCGGCGGCGGACAGGGCCAGGAACGTCGTGGCGGCGACGAGAAAGCGCATCGTGTTTGTCATCCGGATGGTCGAGCAGGTGGTGTCTGCGGCTCCGTCATCGCGATGCTAGGGCCTCGATGCATCCGGCATCAAGGGCGCGTTTTTGCCGACAGGCCGGTTGCTGACGGGTATGCCGGTATAGTGGCGGGGTCTCCGTTGGCCTCAGGACATGGAAGAGCGTCGGGACCGCGTGCAGTGGGTGTACGCCGCCAAGAACAACCACGAACTCGAAGCGCGCTACGACGAGTGGGCGCGGGAGTACGACCGGGACCTGCTGGAAGAGTTCGCGTGGGTCGCCCCGCGGGTCGCCGTCGAGGTGTTCGCGCGACACGTGCCTCGAGACGCGGAGATTCTTGATGCCGGCGTCGGCACCGGCCTCGTCGGCGAGCGCTTGACCGAGGCGGGCTATCGGCATCTCCACGGCATTGACCTCTCCGCCGGCATGCTGCGCGTTGCCCGTGGCAAGGCGCTATACCGGGACTTGCGGCGCATGACGCTGGGCGAACCCCTGGACTTCGCCGACGACCGCTTCGGCGCTGTCATCAGCGTGGGCGTGTTCACGACGGGACATGCGCCGGCGCATGCCTTCGATGAACTGGTGCGGATCACGAAACCCGGCGGCCACGTCGTGTTCTCGCTCAGGGCCGATACCCCGGAGGAACAGGGCTTCCACGAGTACCTAACGGGCCTGGAAGCCGCGGGGAGATGGGGTTTGGTCGAGCGTTCCGAACCGTATCGGCCGTTGCCGAAGGGCGAGCCGGAGGTCGTGCATCACGTGTGGGTGTATCGGGTCGCGTCGTGACCGAACCTTGCGACAACCTCTTTTGGGCCGGATGTCGCACCAAGAGCCCGAGCTCACCTCCTGCGCGGGACCTTGTGTTCCTCCGGTAGCGTGCAGAGCCGATCCATCCGGGTGACGCTGCCGTCGACGTACTCCCACACGAGCTGTTCGCCGTCCCGGTAGCGCCGCACCACCACGGGTCCCCAGCCGAACACGTGGAAATCCAGCACGCCTTGGTTCCAGATCATGCTGGCCGACGTGCGCGCGCAATACGGCTTGCCCCCGATCCGGAAGACCACCGAGCCCTCGGTGTCGTTGGTGTGCTCGCCGAGCGTGCTGTTCGGGCCGTAGTCGTGAATGATGCCGCTGCTGGTGACGACCACCCGGCGTCCGCATTGTTCGATGCGTTCCACGTGGCCGACGCGTCCTTCCACCCCGAGCCATAGGCCGCGTATGTCGTCGGCCCCTTCGACCAGCGGTTCCGTGCATTCCGCGAGGATCGGCAAGGGGAAGTGGGCGTAGCTGCAGCCCGGCGTGTTGCCCTTGGGGATGTCCGCCGCGAGTTTCCCGCTGCCATCGAGCTCGGGCAGTTCGCAATAGTCGACCGCGCTGCCATCGCCGGCGAGGGTCGCGGGGTCGGTTGTGAGGGGTGGCCTCGGCGAGAAGAAGAGCGCCCAGAAGGCCGCCAGAACACCGCCGCCGATGACGGCAAGAGACCACAGAACCACCTTCTTGCGCATCGTGTGACTTCCGGTCTTGCGCTCGGCCTCAGGTGCTGCGGATGAGGTTGACGATGGCCGCCGTCACCCGTTCCGGGCAGTTCTCCTGCACGAAGTGTCCGCCCCCTTGGATCGTCGCATGGGGCAGCCCCTGTGCGCCCGGCACCCGCTCCCGGAACTGGGCGTCGCCTCCCCGGGTGACCGGATCGTTGTCCGCGAAGGCGCACAGGAAGGGCTTGTCGAAGCGGTCGAAGAACTCCCAGGCATGGCGCTGGGCTTCCAGGGACGGATCGGTTGGAAGCGTGGGCACCTGGCTCGGCATCGCCCGCGGTCCCATCTTGTAGCTCCGATCCGGGAACGGCGCGTCGTAGGCCTTCGCCAAGTCCGAGGGGAATGGCGAGCCCATGCCCAGATTGTGTAGGAGAAACCGGACGGCCCGCACGAGATTGGACCGCCGTTCCATCATCATGGACATCATGAAGCCGATGGGCATGTCCTCCGTCTCCCAGCAGAACTTCTGCCAGTAGGCGAACTTCGTCGCCGGATTTCCGGGCATCTGGCTCAATGCGCGCTGCATCTGGACGAGGGTGGGGGTGGGCGCCTCTGCGCGAAATCGCTCCACTTCCGCGACCACGTCCTCGGGAAGATCCGGGTTGTACGGCAAGCCGGTATTGGAGATGACGACGCGGTCGAACCGCTCCGGGTGATCCACGACCATCCGCAGCCCGATGAGTCCACCCCAGTCCTGGCCGAAGAAGGTGATACCGGAGAAGTCGTTCCCTCCGAGCCAGCGCCCCATCCAGTCCACCTGCCGTTGGTAGCTGTAGTCCTCAAGGGCGGCGGGCTTGTCGGACTTGCCGTAGCCCGGAAGGTCCGGCGCGATCACCCGCATCCCCTCCCCGACGAGCAGCGGGATCATCTTGCGATAGAGATAGCTCCACACGGGCTGGCCGTGCATGCACAAGACCAGTGGGCCATCCTCGGGGCCTTCGGCGACGTGGTGGATGCGGAGGTCGCTGCCGTCATCCGTCTGAACGGTGGTGTAGTGCGGTTCGAACGGGTAGTCCGCGAGGTTCGCGAAGCGGGACTCGGGGGTTCTGAGGATTTGCATGGGGACTCGTTCCGGGGAGGGGCGTTCTGGCCCGCGATTGTAGCGAGTGGCGGGACGTGGGGACGACGGCGGCGCGCCGAGCGCGCGGGCGTCGCGGTATCGCGGCGCGGGTGGCCACGTCCCGCGGAGGACGGATGCGGTAGGCTGGACGGATGAGACTGAGCACGCACCTGTCGTTCGACGGCACCTGCCGGGAGGCGTTCGGCTTCTACGAGCGGGTGCTGGGTGGCTCCATCCTCACGATGCTGACCTATCGCGATTCGCCGATGGCGGACCAAGTGCCGCCGGACTGCGGCGACAGGATCATCCACGCAACGCTGAAGCTCGGCGGGTTCGAACTGATGGGAGCGGACGCGCTGCCCGGGCGGTTCGAGCCTCAGCGCGGCTTTCAGGTGGTGCTCCAACCCGAAGATCCGGATGAGGCGCGACGCATATTCGACCTGTTCGCGGAGGGCGGCGAGGTGATGCTGCCGCTTCAGAAGACCTTCTGGTCTCCATGCTTCGGGGCGCTGGCCGACCGGTTCGGGGTGCCGTGGGAGATCAGCTGCGAGGGAGGAAGCGAGGGCTGATCGCCGACAGGAACCGGCCGCGTCCCTCACATGCCGGCGGACTCCATCTCCGCCAGCTTCGGGAACTGTTCCTGGGCCCAGGACCGGACACGGCGCACCAAGTCGTCCGGGGTTTCTGTGCGCACCGCGTTCAAGAACAGCGCTGCTTGGCGTCCATCGCCGTAGAACGTCTCGGCGCGTCCACTTACGGTGTACGAGGCCGGGTCCGTCTTGGCGTTCGTGTTGGCGATGAGGCCCAGGTTGTGCGCGACGTGGTCGGCGACCAGATCGGCGGCGTCGTGGGGATCGGGGATCACGACCGGCCCCGTGCTGGTGGGCGTCCAGAAGACGCCGTTGGCCCATTCCGCCCTGACCGTCAGATGCGCGTAGTAGAAGAGCTTGCTGATCGTTGGTCTCCTTCTCGAGCTGCGGTGTCGTGTGTTTCGAGTGAAACGCGAGCCGGGCGTGACGGCAAGCGGCCGTCGGTCACATCGTCACGACTCCGCCCCTCGCCGAAACACCGACTTCCCCCGCGCAAAGGTCTCGACCACCGGTATGTCGGCCAGGGTCTCCGGATCCGCCGCGAGCGGATTCGCCCCAAGCACCACGAGGTCCGCCCGCTTCCCCGGCGTGATGGACCCCTTGCTGTCCTCCTCGAAGTACTGATACGCGGCACCCAAGGTGACCGCATGGAGCGCCTCCTCGACGCTCGCGCGCTGCTCCGGGCCGAGCACGTGGCCGCTGCGCGTGGTGCGGTTCACGGTGATGTGGATCAGCCGCATCATGTCCGGCGGCACCACCGGCGCGTCGTTGTGTACCGTGAACGGGATGCCGTGCGCGATGGTGGCCTTGACGGGGCTCGTGTGGGCCGCGCGTGCCTCCCCGAAGCTCCGGCGGTGCCAGTCGCCCCAGAAGAAGGGGTGTGCCGCGTAGTAGGAGGGCACGAGGCCGAGCGCCTTCACGGTGGGAAGCTGGTCCGGGCGCATTAGCTGCGCGTGGATGATCACGGAACGGTGGTCCGGTAGCGCGGCCGGGTCCACGGCCCCGGCGATGCCCGCGATCATCGCGTCGATGGCGGCATCGCCGTTGGCGTGTACGAGCACCGGGGTACCACGGTCGATCATCTTGGCGACGCGTTCCTTGTAGATGTCGACGTCGGATGCGGGATAGGCGACGTAGTCGGGCGGCGCGTTCTCCGGGCCTTCGGTGTAGGGCTCGGACAACCAGGCGGTACGGCCCTGGGGCGAGCCGTCGAGGAGGAACTTCGCCCCGCCGACGCGGAAGCCGCCGCGGTAGGCGGGGTCGTGACGGATGCCGTCGAGCGTCTCGTCGTCAAGGGCGTTGACTGACACGTAGGCGACGACGTCGACGGGAAAAGCCTCGCGCTCCGCTGCGGCGCGCATCGCGGCGACGTCCGGCAGGGTGGCGGCCCCGTCCTGCACCGTCGTGATGCCGAAGCTCGCGTGATGGTCGAGGGCGCGGCGCAGCAGCCTCTCATAGCGCTCGGGCTCGACGCGCCCGAACTGGCCCAGCGTGAACTGCACGGCGGCGGTTTCCTCCATCACGCCGTTGGGCTCGTTGCTGTTCGGGTGCCTGCGGATCACGCCGCCGGGCGGATTCGCCGTGTCGGCGTCGATGCCGATGGCGGCCAGCGCCGGGGAGTTGACCGCGGCGAGGTGCCCGGAGACGTGCATCAGCGCGATGGGATGGTCCGTGGATGCGCGGTCGAGGTCGTCCCGCGTCGGGTGGCGGTTCTCGGCGATGAGCGAGTCGTCGTAGCCGTAGCCGAACAGCCATTCGCCCGCCGGCAGTTCGCGTTCGGCGATCCGCTCGCGGAGCAGACGCACGATGTCGTCCATGTTCGTCACCGGCCCGACGGGCGGCGAGGAGAGGTTCACGAAGTCGATCAGCCGCGCGACGAAGGAGACGTGGCCGTGGGCGTCGATGAAGCCGGGAACGAGGGCCTGCTCGCCTAGTTCGACGGTTCGGGTGTTCGGTCCACGGAATGCCAGCAATTCGCCTGCATCCCCTACTGCGGCGATGGTGTCTCCGCGCACGGCGACGGCGTTGGCGCCGGCGAGGGCGTCGTCCATGGTGACGATGTGGTCGCCGAGGAATAGGAGGTCCGCCGGCGGTTGCGGCGGCACTTCGGGCGGCAGGTCCGAACAGCCGCCGAACAGCGCGAAGAGCAGCACGCCGATTGCTCCGGCCGCGTGCAACGAAAACCGATGCGCTATGGGGGACGGCGAAGTTGACATGCTGTCGTGCAGTTTCTCATCCCAAGGGTGGGATGGCCCGCGAGTCCGCTACTCGCCCGCTTCCCGGGCGCCGCCGTCCACCCGTACGAACGTACCGGAACCGGCGACCGGCGCCTGGCCGAACCGGTACGGCTGCCAGTGGAGGGCCACGCCGGCGGAGCCAGGGTAAAGCCACGCGATCCGGTTGCCGGTGCCGTCGTCGTCCCAGTCCACGGCCGCCACGCTTAGCCGGACGGCGGGCCAGGGTTCGCCCGCGTGCTCGTCCAGGAACGCACCGTCGATGCGCGCCTCCACCGCATAGCCGTCGGCGGTCCGGCGGGTGCGCCACTCGACGGGCGCCAGGGACGCGGACAGATACCTGAGGTCCGGGGTCCGCGCGGCGTCCACCAGCGTGAGGTAGCCGATGGCGACGGCCGCGAGATCGCCGGTGGTCGCTGCCTGGTAGAGAGGCATGTTGGCCGACCGCGCCGGTTCCGGCCGCGCGTCCGCGAAGAACAGCACCGCGTCCTGGAGCTGCGCCCCCCGGTCGGACGACGCGAGAATCTCGTCGTCGAAGACGTGCGCGGCGAAGTAGAGGTCGCCGCCGGCCTCGCGCACGTCGAACCGGTAGGTGAGGTCCGTCGGCGCGAGACGCCGGCTCGCGACGTCCCCCTGGTTCGAGACACGATGACGCAACTCGTCCCAGTCGCCGAGATCCCCGTCCACAGTGGGCGCGGGGCCGGACGGAAGGGGCAGCGGCGCGACGGGGAGGAGCGCGGATGTGACGTTAAGGGGCACCGGTTGTCCTCCCGCGGTGGTCTCCAGCGACCAGGCCACGCGACCCGGCCGCAGGTCCGCCCACGGCGTCGAGGTCGCGGCGGCCAGGGGGAACTCGACGCGTACGGCGTCGCCGGGTGCAACCACTCTGGAACCCGGTGGTCCCGCGTAGATGAGGTCCGGACCGGCGTCGACGTGATAGGCGACGCGCAGGTCCGCATCGCCCCGGTTGGCCACTTCGAACGCGACGCTCCCCGAGTCGAATGCGTCGCCCGAGCCTTGCCCCGGCAGCGAGCGGACGGCCCGTGAGAGGTTGGCCACCGCATCGCGGGCCGGCTCCGTCACGAGGTCGTCGCCGGCGATGCCGTCGAGCTGGAGGTTCGCGAGCCGGGGTCCCGCGTCCGTCATGGTCACCAAGGCGACCTGGTCGAACTCGCCGTAGATCTTGCCGCGCAGGGAACTGCCGCCGCCCGTGGTGGCGAGCGTGATGTACTTCCGGTCGTTCCTGACGTGCCGGACGTAGCGGTGGCGGTGCCCGGCGAAGACCGTGTAGTCCCGCTCGCCGAGCATGGCCTCCAGCTTGAGCCAGTCATCGAGTACGGTCGGGTAGTCCCACAACGGCTGGTGGACGAGCACGATCGTCCAGCGGGGGGTGGGGAACTCCGCCAGCGTCTCCTCGACGAAGGCGAGCTGCTCCTCCTGAGTCCACGGCCCCGGCAGCGACTCCTCCCTGCCCACCATCTGGAACAGTTCCGAGTTCAATACCAGGAACAGCACGTCCCGGTAGACGAAGCGGTAGTAGGACGGCCCGAAGCGCGCCCGCCATGCCTCGGCCATCACGGCGTTGTTCATGTCGTGGTTGCCGGCCACGTAGAAGAACGGCGTCTCGAACCCCGCGACCAGGCCCTCGAACTCGTCCCACTCGCGCTTGATCTGCGCTGGATCCTCCGTGTAGCCCTCGATCAGGTCGCCGACGCTGACCACGAACGCGGGCTCGAGGACGTTGACCTTCGGTATGGCGGATGCGAACACGCCGGGCCGCGCACCGCCCGTGCGGTCGCTGATGATCGCGAAGTGGAAATCGCCGTCGGCATCGTTGGCGTCGAGCCCCGTCCAGGGCCGGGCGCCGTCTTCCACCGCGACGTCGATCCGGGGTCCGGAAGAAGGGCTGCACGCGGCGAGGCACAGGCAGGCAAGGACAAGGACGAGGGCGAGGCGCATGGTTGGGTCACTCGGGCCGACGGCGCGCGCCACTATAGCGCCCCATGGCCGGCCCGTCGCCTCGCGACGCGAACGCAGTTCGCGCACGCTTGGCAACGGCGCCGCCCGCGGCCCAGCCACGCTGTCCGTCCATGGGACATCCGGTGCCGGTTGCTGCGCTCCCGACTCGTTGCGGTAGCTGATAGCCCGGGTGAGCGACGCCGCCACGGATGCGGTCGCGCCTACTCGGCGAGGCGCTCGTCGGCGGTCACAGCAGGCTGCTTGCGCCGAACGCGATCCATGCCGCACACACTGCGCCAACCCATGCACCTCCGCCCCGCACGGGCGGTCGCCGCGCCGGACGCGCGGCCCATGCGGCGCAGGCCGCCGCCCACGGTGCCCCGAGAAGGAGGAAGCCGAGGGCAACCCCGCCCGCGGCCGCTACGGCGGCATACGCCCAGCCGGGACGGTGACGCCGCCGGGCCACCCAGTAGGAAAGCAACACGAGCGGTGGGGTGAGCCAAGCCCCGGCGAGCAGGAGGAAGGCGTACATGGCGGCAATCATGGTCGAGAGACCGCCTGCTCGAGTCGGCGGACCTGCTCGATCGTCGTGCCCCCCGGCGGGTGGTCTCCGGCCAGCAAGCGCCGCGCCAGGAGACGCAGCCGGGCCAGCGCGATGGGCCGATACTCGAGTTGTTCGACCGACACGTTGATGTGCGGCGAGCCCATCCGGTTGCGTGTGTGCGTGTGTCCGTGCACGTTGACGCATCCGCTCGGGACGCGCGGCAGGGGCGCGTGCGTCCAAACCAGCGGCGGCTCGCCGTCCGAGACGAGCAACGCCGGGGTTCGGTCGAAACCCCGGACGCGCAGCGTGCCGTCGGCGTTCAGGTCGTGATTGCCGACCGCCAACACCTTCGAGCGGCCGGGCGCCGCCCGCACCCGCTCCCAGGTGGCGTCACCCACCGCGGCGCCCATGGCCACGTCGCCGACGCACACGAGCGTGTCGGCCGGGCCGACCGTCGCGCTCCAATTCGCCCACAGCGTCGCGTCCATCTCCCCCACGTCTTGGAATGGCCGCTCGCAGTACCGGATGATGTTGGCGTGCCCGAGGTGGAGGTCCGACCACACCTTGATCCGCTCGTCGTCGCCCGCGAGCGTGCCGGACCCGTGATCGTTCAACGCGCGGTGCATGGCCCGCAACGTCCGGCCGCTCCGGCCGAGCGCCTCGTGCAGGTCGTTGCGGTAGACCGTCAGGGCGGTCCGGGCCGTCGCGCAGTTCGCCGTCTTGGCGGCCTGCTTTGCTGCCCGTCTCCCGGCCATCTCGTCATCTCCCTCGAGGTCGTCCATTCCGGCGCCGCGTGTGCGCCACTACTTCGAGCACCTCGACCGTCCTATCCGGCCGGAACAAGTCCGACCAGCGCCGCTCCATCGCGTAGCCGGTGGGATTGCCGATGCAACGCGTGCGCCCGACCGCGTAGTCATAGGCCTCGTGCGTGTGCCCGCTCACCCAGAGCTGCGCCCCGACCTCGCGCACCAGGTCCTCGCGGTCGTTGTAGAAGTACGGGTTGAGGATGTCGCCCTCGAACCGCGGGTGCATGGCGCCGCGGGTCGGTGGCCAGTGCGTGACCACCACGTCCACGCCGCCGGCCCGTGCCCGGAGCAGGGCGGTCTGTTCCTCGTGGCAGCGGAGGTGTCGGGAGAGGCTCCAGTCGCCGAGGCCGTTGAACCGTGCCCCGAAGTCGTTGATGCCGCGCTCCACGGCCCTGTGCAACCAGGGGTCGCCGACGCCCCACAGGCCGGAGTACCACGGCGCGCCCCAGAAGCGCACGCCCTCGATGTCCACGCCCTCGGCGATCAGGTAGTGGAGGCCCGGGTGCGCGGCGGCGAGTTCCCGCCACATGCCGTCCACGGCCGCACGGTTCTGTCGACCGTAGTACTCGTGGTTTCCCGGCACGTACACCACCGGCGAAAGCGCCAGTTCGCGCAGCACGAAGTCGCGCGCGAGCAGGTGCCGGCCGATGTCGCCGGCGAGGACCAGCACATCGCGGTCCGGGTCGGGAGTGAACGCGTCCGGCGGCGGCAGGTGGCCCGGCCGCCCCTCCAGATGCAGGTCGGAGGCAATCTGAATCTTCATGGGCGGTGCTCGCGGGGGCGGCGGATTGTAGCGACCGGCGGAGCCATGTCCAGTGGGTGATGCACGACGACGTGGCGCCGTGGCAACCCGTCTAGCAGCCCGCTGCCGTCGGTGGGATTGCCGACCGTCGGGCGCTAGGGAACGTCTGAACAAGCCCGTCCATGGGCTTGTTCAGGTCGCAAGAGAGCCCTCAGCCGGGGAGCGCGAGGGGCTTGCCACTCGCATACAAAGAAGCGCGGTTTCGGCTTGCTCCACAAACGTCAATGGCTTACGCCATCGAATTTGGCGGCACATCCCTGTGCTGCGCTAGGGAAGGTCTTAATCAGACCTTCCCTAGCTGCGGCGATCCCACACTTCCCGCCAAGCGTCGAACTCGCGCGACGACACTCGGTAGCGGCCGTAGTTGCCTTCGTGCAGTCCGAGGAGTTCCGTCTCGGCGATCTCGATGAAGCGGTGCCGGTCGCCTGCCTCCATGTTCGCCTCGGCCCACTCGGCAACCCGGGCGGCGGCCGACCCCACGTCTAGGCGGTTGCGGACCACTTCGCCTACGATCACGAGCAATGCGTCGCGGTGGCGAAGCCTGAACGGGTCCGGTTCACCGACCGACTGCCTGATCACACCGTAGCGGGCAGCGGAACGTTCGTAGGCCCAGATGAACAGGTCTTTCATCAGGCTGACGTGGTTCTGTTCATACACCAACAGAAGCGCATCGGTGTAGTAGTCGCGGGGCACGTCGTTGAACGAGAGCGGGGCGAGGTCGTGCTTGATCAACGGTATGTTGGCCGCGAGGCGCGAGACTCTCTTGTTGACGTCGTCGAACGCCTGGAGATAAGGGAGTTGAACGAGGCAGAACAGGGCCTGTTCCATGGGATGATGGATCGCCTGCGCCGTGACGAGGATGCGGTTGAAACACTCCTCGACTTGGGCCGGCACTGCGGGAGGTTGGTAGGCGGATGCGCCGATGCTGACGGGCATCCTTCTCAACCGGCCGGGGGCCGTGGGATCCGGCAGCAGGTTTTCCGCGAGTATGCCGTGCAGGTTGAGGATCGTGCGGCGATCGAATGCGATGTCGTCTGCGCCCTCCACGAGGAACTCGATGGCGTGCTTGTGGTTGAGGATCATCTGCGTATCGCGGATGTCCCGGCCGGCGGCGGGACGTCCAAGTTCGATCAAGCGCTTCGTGTCGAGCAAGGAGTAGGTATTGCCTTCCAGCCGGCTTGAGTTCCACGATAGGTCGATGAGCATTCGGTCGAGAATCCGACGGGCATGGGTGCCGGCGGGCTGGGGCGTCTCGTGGACCTCCCCGAGACTGCGAAGTCTTGTCCGTTCCTCGACCGAAAGGTAGGCGCTGACGTTGGGGCGGTAATCGTCAAGGAACTCGCGCCGATACCCGACGCGGATGCGCTGGTCGGCGGGCTGCGAGAGGTACCGTTGACGCAGTTGGGTGCGAAGCCGGGCGAGATCGTCTGGAACGGCATCGGCCACCACGCCCTTGGTCGTGGCTGCGGCGTGCGCCTGGGGCACGGCGTCTGCGGCGGGTGGCAGCCGGTAGACGGTGTTCCGTCCTTGCGCGTGCCTGACGAGCCGCCCCATGGCGACTAGTCGCCCGAGTCGGTATTGGAGGGTGCGCCTTGGCACCGGGCCATCGAGTTCGGGACCGATGTCCTTCACGCCGATGCCGTCGGGGTGGCGTGCGACGATGGCTTCGATGTCGCTGAACTCGTTCTCGGGCATTTGGTGTCGACCGTTGCGCGATTTGCGCGATTCTTGCGCGTTATGACTTACCGCGCAACCACTTTCGCACAGTTGATTGTGGAGAACGGGCCACTTGCGCTTGGTGGCCGACCGGTCGGCAGACCTCGTAGCGCATGCCGCAGGCATGCCTGCGGCGACTGACCCAGCGCGAGGAGAGGCGCATCTACGCGTTTCAGTTCAAGGCGCCGAAGGGACGGGTCGAAGGAGAACCGGTGCGTCACGGGTCGGGTGGCCGGGCCATGCGGTAGCCGAACCCGTGCTCGTTGAAGATGTAGGTCGGACGCCTGGCGTCGTCGCCGAGCTTGACGCGGAGCTTACGGACGACGGCGCGGACCAGACCCGCGTCCGTGGCCTCCGGCGTGCCCCAGACCTGCCGCAGAAGGGCGTCGGGCGACATGACCCGCCCGGCGTTGCGCGCGAGCACGTGCAGTAGCCGGTACTCCTTGGCCGTCAGCGACACCTCGCGGCCGGCCACCGTGACCCGGCGCCGGTCGCGGCGGATTTCGAGGTCGCCCACCGCGAACCCGGCGGGATCGCCGCTCCGCCGCAGCGCGGCGCGCACGCGGGCGTTCAGTTCGGTCGCCGAGAACGGCTTGACCATGTAGTCGGCGGCGCCGGCGTCGAGCGCGGCCGCCATGGTCTCGTCGCGGTCGTAGCCGGAGATGAAGATGACCGGCAGGTCCGCCAGTTCGGGAACGGACCGCATCAACTCGATGCCGTCGGTGCCGGGCAGCACCAGGTCCAGCAGCACGAGGTCCGGGCGCTCCGTCTCGACCAGCGCGGACAGCTGCCGGGGGTCGCCGGTCAGCGAGGTCTCGTAGCCGGCGCCCGCGAGGGCCTCGCGGACCATTCGGAGCGTGGCGGGATCGTCGTCCAGCACGAGCACGCGCCCGTTGCCGGACGCCGGCGTTCCGGGGTGCGGGTCCGCGGCCGGGGGCGCCGGCGCGACGTCCCCCGGGGCCGCCGGCAGCGTGAACGTGACGCGCGTGCCGCGCCCGGCACCCCCGCTCTCGGCGCGGATGCGGCCGCCGTGGGCCTCCACGAGACCACGGCAGATGAGGAGGCCGAGGCCATGGCCGCGGCCGCCCGGTCCGACGGCCGGTTCGCGGAACAGCAGCGGCAACCGGTCGGGCGGCACGCCGACGCCCTCGTCGGCGACGGACACCGCGACGTGCACGCCGTCCGATGCCGCCTCGACCCGGATCGGCGACGACGGCGGCGAGTGGCGGGCGGCGTTGGCGAACAGGTTGTTGAGCACCTGCACGATCCGCGGCCCGTCGGCCATGACCGCCGGCGGGTCCGCCAGGTCGATGCGCAACGGGTGGACGCCGCCGCCGGAGAGGAACGTGTTGCGGGCCTGGTCGACGAGCGTGCCGAGGCGGGCGGGCGCCGGGGCGACGGTGAGCGTGCCGGCGCGGATGCGCCCGGCGTCCAGCAGGTCGGCCAGCAGTCCGCGCATGCGGTCGGCCTGTTCGGCGACGACGCGGAACAACGCCACCATCTCGCCCGTCTCGGGAGGCCGCGGCGCGGCGTCGAGCACGGTGGCGGCGGCGCCCTTGACGGCCGCCAGCGGCGCGACCAACTCGTGGCTCACCATGGCCAGGAACTCGGCCCGCTGGCGCTCGAGCTCCCGCAGCGGACCTAGGTCCTGCATCGTCACGATCACCGAGTCCACGACGCCGTCCGAATCCCGGGTCGAGGTCACGTTGACCAGGATCGAGACGCTGCGGCCGTCCGGGATGGACAGCGTCATTTCCTCCGCGCGCACCGTCTCGCCGAGCGCGAGCTGCTCCGTGATCGGATACTCGTTGAGGGCGATCTCGCGCCCGTCGGCGCGGCGGCAGGTGATGGTGTCGAGGATCTGTTCCGGCGGCTGCCCCGGCGCGCACAAGTCGGCGACGATGCGGTTCGCCTCGCGATTCACCGACATTGGCACCGCGGTGGCGGCGTCGAACACCACGACGCCGATGGGCGAGGTTTCCACCAGCGCCTCGAGGTAGGCGCGCGCGCGCCGCTCCCGGCGGTGTGTTCGCGCGTTGGCGACGGTCGCGGCCGCCTGCGCCGCGAACAGTTCCAGCACCTCCTGGTCGGACGCCGAGAACTGCTCCGCGCCCACACGGGCGGCGACGAAGAAGCTACCGACGTGCGCGCCGCGGTGGTGCATGGGCAGGCCGAGCACGGTGTCGGCGTCGAGCAGGTCGTCCGGCGTCGCGTGGCCGAGGGAGCGGGCGTAATCCGGATAGCGCCGAATGCGCACCGGCGCCGGGAGCTCGTGCAGGCGCTCGAACAGCTTCGCGCCGTCCGGCGACGCGGCCAGGGCGTCCCGCTGCGCGGGCGTCATGCCGGAGGTGAAGAAGTCCCGTGGCCGGCCGGCCTCGTCTACGGTGGCGATGACGCCGTAGTGGGCCCCGGTCAGGGCGCGGGCACCGTCGACGATCTCCTGCAGGACGGTGTCCAGGTCGAGGCTCGCGCCGATGCGCAGCATGGCCGCGCAGAGGTCCGCGACGCGCCCGCGTGGGACCTGTTCGTCGCGTCCGGGTTGGTCGGCGTCGCTCATGGCCCTCCCTCCGGCGGCGGATGTCGCGCGCCGGGGTGGTGGCGCTCTCGACGGCCCACAGGTGAAGGCGTGAATCACCCGACGCTCATGGAAATGTAACAAAAAAAGCTCCTGCGATCACGCTGATCTCACATGCGTAGTGCATAATTCGTTGCGACCAGGGTCGACGCCACAAAACGTTGACGTGGCTCGGTCGGTCGGAAAACGAAAGGGGAATGCAGCGGAGCCATGGAGGAAGACCGACGAATGAACATCCAATGTTTGCCTTCCAAGGGGCTGGCGGGCGGGGTGGCCATGGCGTTGTGGATGGCGGGGATGGCCATCATGCCCGTAGCCGCCTCTGCCGGGGAACGGGCGACCAATGAGGTCATCGAGGAGGTCGTGGTGACCGGCACGCGCCGCCCGGACCGCACGGTGACGGAGTCGCTCTCCCCCATCGACGTGGTCTCCGGCGAGGAGATGGAGCGGCAGGGGTACGCGGAGATGGACGACCTCCTGCGCACCAACGTGCCGTCGTACCAAGTCAACTCCCACCCGATCGACGACGCCGGAACCCTGGTGCGGCCGGCCAAGCTGCGCGGGCTCGCGCCGGACCAGACGCTGATCCTCGTCAACGGCCAGCGGCGGCACCGGTCCGCCGTCATCAACTTCATCTCCGACGGCCTGACGCAGGGCGTCCAGGGTCCCGATCTGTCCGTCATTCCCGCCGGTGCGCTCGACCGCGTCGAGGTCCTCCGCGACGGCGCGGCGGCGCAATACGGCTCCGACGCGATCGCCGGCGTCATCAACTTCATCCTCAAGGAGGACTCCTCGGGCGGCAGGGTGCAGGCGAGCTACGGGATGACCGGCGCGGGCGACGGGGAGACGCGGGAGGTGAAGGCCAACTTCGGGCTGCCGCTCTCCGACCGCGGCTTCGTGAACGTCACCGCCGAGTACCTTGAACAAGACGAGACGATCCGCAGCGTGCTGCGCACCGACGTGGCGGCGCTGGTCGAGAAGCGCGATCTGGTGGGCGTCGACGCCGGCGGCCTGCACGGCGAGACGCAGATCTGGGGCAGTCCGATCATCCACGACTCGTTGAACGTGTTCGTCAACTCGGGCATCGAGCTCAGCGACCAGGCCAAGCTCTACGCCTTCGGCAACTACAGCCAGCGCGAGGTGGAGGGCGGCTTCTACTTCCGCAACCCGGACACCCGCAATGGCGTGTTCCGCTCCGGCGGACGGCGCCTGGTCGGCCCGCTGAACGAGGCGGCCCACCTGAGCGGGGCGTGCGAGCGCTATCGGCTCGTGGCCGCCAGCGCGGCGGACGGCGCCGCAGCGGTCCAGGCGGACATGGACAACCTGGCGGCGCTGGCCGCCGACCCCGACTGCTTCTCGCACAACGCCGCCTTCCCCAACGGCTTCACGCCCCGCTTCGGCGGCGAGGTGGCCGACCACAGCGTCACGGCGGGGATCAAGGGCGAGCTCGATTCCGGCCTGCGCTACGACCTGAGCGTGTACTCGGGCGAAAACGAGCAGGACTTCTTCATCTTCGACACCGTCAACTCCGCGCGCGGGCCGGCGCAGCCCGACGGTGCCTTTTTCGACCCGGGCGTCTACATCCAAAGCGAGCGGAGCGTGCAGGCGGACTTCGGCTACCTGGTCGAGGAGATGTTCGCCCGTCCGGTGCACGTCGCGTTCGGAGCGGAGTGGCGCGAGGAGACGTTCGAGATCCGCGCGGCCGACCCGTACGCGATCGGGGCGGGCAACTCGAAGACCTGCGGCGAGCGGCTCGACGCGCTGGGCAACGGCATGACCCCGGCCCGCGCGGAGCCCTGCACGACCGAGGAGCTGCTCAACCTCGCCGGGTTCACCCCGGCCTCGAACGGGTTCTCCGGCTTCTCGCCGCAGGTGGCCGGCGAATGGGACCGCTACAACACGTCCGTCTACGTGGACGTCGAGACGGACCTGTCGGACGGCGTCAGCGTCGGCGCGGCGGTGCGCTTCGAGGACTACGAGGACTTCGGCACCACCACCAACGGCAAGCTGGCCGCGCGCGTGCGCCTGTCGGACACCGTGGGGCTGCGCGGCACGGTCCAGACCGGCTTCCGCGCGCCGACCCCCGGCCAGGCGAACGTGAGCAACGTCAGCACGGTCTACAACCCGACGTTGCGGGACCTGGTCGAGCAGGGACTCACCCCGCCGACCGATCCGGTGGCGATGTTCTACGGCGGCCGGCCGCTGCAGCCGGAGGACTCCACCAGCTACACGGTCGGCATCGACTGGCGCCCGGAGTGGGGTCTGGTCCTCACCCTCGACGCCTTCCGCATCGAGGTGGACGACCGCCTCGCCCCCTCCCGGGAGTTCGAGCTCACCCAGGCCGACGTGGACCTATTGGACAGCCAGGGCGTCTCCGGCGTCACCGAGGGCAGCACGCTCACCTACTACACCAACTCGTGGCAGACCGAAACGAGCGGGGTCGAGTTGGTGGCCTCGTGGGCGATGGACTTGGGGCTGCCCGGCGGGGACACCGACTTCACCGTCGCCGGCAGCATCATCGACACCGAGGTGGCCGGCTTCGACGCCGGCACCTTGGACACGCGACGGGTGTTCAACATCGAGAACATGCTGCCGCAGGAACGACTCGTGATAACGGCCAACCACTTCCTGGGCAACAACTGGCGCCTGACGGCGCGCGTCAGCTACTGGGGCGCGTGGGAGGTGCAGGACTCCGGGGTTCCCGCGCCGGACGACTATGGCAGCGAGGTGATCGTCGACCTCGAGGCGAGCTACCGGCTCGACAACGGCCTGACGTTGCTGGTCGGCGCCCGGAACCTCTTCGACGCGACGCCCGAGGAGCACCCCCGGGGCGCGAGCGACAGCGGGCAGCGCTATCACGAACATTCGCCGTTCGGCTTCAACGGCGCCTATTGGTACACCCGGGCCGGCTTCGAGTTTTGACCGGCAAGGCGCGCCTCGCCGGCGGACGGAGCGAGCGCGGACGCGGCGTGCCGCCCTTGGCGGTCCACCCCCGCGCTGGGTGCCGAGACACCCGGGAGGTGCCTGTTCGGTGGGCGCGGCACGAACTGTGCCTGCCCCGGGGGTAAACGGATACCCGAAACCGCGGCCAGGTCGTCAACAATGCACCGTGGCAGGACAAGGTGACGGATTTCACGCTAGCCCGCGCTTTGGCTCCGAAACGCCGTCAGGGTACCTCTATGCGACTCGGCCACTGTGGTGGTGCGACGGCGCGCGGAGAACGGCCAGGGCCTGTTGGTTCCCCACCACAGTGATCCTGGTGTCGCGCGCCGACCTGCCGCTCGGCGAGAACAGGGGATCGAGGGGTGACGCTTCCATACTCCGGTGCGATCTCATGTATCTAGCGCGGTACAGGAACCGTCGGAAATCAGGCCCAGTTTCCTCGCCCGTTGCACGGCCTCGGCCCGTTTCGCAACGCGCAGTTTGGCGAATAGTTTGCGCAGGTGGTGGCGCACACCATGTACGCTGAGGCCGAGGGCAGCCGCGATTTCCTTGTCCCGGTGACCAGGCAATTGACGAAGAATCTCCCACTCACGCCCGCTCAGCAAAATGTCGCGGTCGTCATGGTCGTCATCCGCGCGCAACATTGCGGGGAGCAGGGTGCGCGCGGTCTGCTGGTGGGGCCAGGCGGCCTTCAGATCGAGGTACTTCCTCACCACCGCCGCGCAAGTCCCCGCTTCGCGCACCAGCGGCCACGCGTAGGGAGACTCGTTGAACAACTCCAGGTACTCCGCGAGACGGCGCAGGCTTGCTTCCGTCCTGCCCGCCTGTTGTTCGAGCGCGATCAACAGCGCCAGGGCGCGCATTTCGATCCGCCGGAAACTCCGCTCCACCGCCACGGCCTGTAGTTGCCGAACGAGCGCCCGCGCCTCCTCGAAGCGGTGGCGGGCGGTCAGCAGGCGCACGCGCGCTTCCGCCACGGCCTCCATTTCACGCCAGCTCTGCTTCGCGAGATCCACGCAGTCGGCGGACGCTTCCGGTAGGGCCGCCCGCCGCCAGGCATGCTCCGCGTCCGCGATCCGTCCCGCGATCACGAGTACCGAAATCCGCAACGCGGCGAGCAATCTGGCGAACGTGTTGCATCCCGACCGGCGCAGGTGGGCAAGCAGTTCGTCGGTCGCCGCCAGGGCCTCGACCATGTTCCCGGACCGCACCTTCGTGTCGATGACTACGTTGGTCGCGGTCGCAAAGAACGAGAACGGCACGCCGTGGGACACCAGCAGTTTCCGCATCCCCACCGGTTCCTCGATATCTGGAGCGACGCTGCACTCTAGGCCGAGCTCCCTCACCACGACTCCACAGCTCGCCAACGCGACCGGATCGAGCGGAAAGCGATTCTTGGCGATCCGTCTTGCCCTGCGGTAGTGGATTCGGGCGTCCCGCGCCCGGCCCCGGACGAACTCGATCTGGCCGAGACACAGTTCGCCGTACATCACGACGTACTCCGCATCCCCGGTCAACTCCCGCGCCGCGGAGAGCCGCTCGGCGGCCGGAGCGAACTCCCCCCTCAGGAAGTGCAGGACGCCCAGTGCGTACTCCAGACTGCCACCCGCCAGGGGATCCAGGTTTCGCGATTGCGCCAGCCGGCCGGTGTTGCGGGGGAGCCTGCGCAGCCAATCCGATCCAACCGGGGACGCGCCGTACAGGGCCATGGCGCTCCGAACGAGGGCGTTGTCCAAGGCGTATTCGGGGTCTTCGGCCTCTCCCTCATTGCTGGCCGGGCGCGGACAGTCCTTGTACACCGCCCTGGCCTCCTGCTGCTGGCCCGCAAGCGCCAGCGCGGCGCAGCGCACGAGCTTCAACCGTGGTTTCTGCGCAAGAACGTCGGTCGTCAGTAGCCGGTTCGCTTCCTGTAGCGTCCCGACGCCTTGACGCATCCAGACCCGAACACCGCCCGCCCGCTCCAATATCTCTCCCGCGAGGAACGGGTCGCCTCCCTCGACGGCATGGTGCATGGCCAGGACCGGATCACGACGCGTCGCGAGCGCCCCTGCGATACGCCGGTGGACGGCGCGGAACCGGTCGGGATCTTCCCGAAACCGTCGTGCGGCGCAATGCTCCCTTAGCAGGGGATGCAGCCTGAAGCTGCCGCGGGTGCCGTCGCGCACCGGCTCGACCAGACCGTCCAGCAGGGCCATGGACTCTAGGCGGTGCACAGAGTTTCCTCCCCGCATGACTTCGTCCATCAGCCCGGCATCCATCCACTCGAGCAGCCCAAGGTCCAGAATGAAGTCCCGGTCGTCTGCGGAGAGGCCGGCGAACAGGCGTGACTCGATCCAGTTCCTCGCGACGTCGGAAGCGATGTCGCGACTCCGCTTGCTGCTCCGTTCCGCACTGTTGCGGGAGACGCGCAACGCGAACGGCCACCCGGCGGAACGGGACATCTCCTCGGACAGTGCTCGGGGCGAAAGGCGCAGGCCGAAGAACTTGGCCACGTCTGCGGGGGAGAACCGGAAGTCCTCCGCATCCAGGGTCTCGGCACGGCCCTCCAACAACGGGCCGGCGGCGTTGAACCCGTCGGGAATCTCCCGACACGCGACCGCCAGATGCAGATTCGGCGGCCCGCGTTCCAGCAGAAAGGCCACCAGTTCAAGGGCGCCAGGATCGCGCAGGCGTTCAAGCTCGTCGAAGGCGATGACGAACGGCCGGCCCGTCGCCTCGATCGCGCGGGCCACTAACCCGATCGGACCCTCGGGTCCAACCGGCCGGTCTTCCGAGTTCGATGCCGCAAGAAGGTCCAGCCCAGCGTCCACGCAGGCGAAGGCGACGTAGGCCGCGAGCACGGTCGCCTCGTCACGTTCGTCCAACGAGACCCAGGCCGTGGCGACCCCCTCCTCGCGTAGCCGGCGGCAGCACTCCGCCATCAACGTCGTCTTGCCGAATCCGCCGGAAGCCTTGAGCACGGTCAGCCGGTGGCGTGTCGGCGTCGCCCGCGCCACGAGCTCGGCGCGGTGGACGTAGCCGCGCACCCGGTCGGGGATCGTGACCTTCCGACGCAAAAGATGAGGAAACGCGTGTGCCCCCACCGACGCTTCGCGGCTCTCCCCGGACGTTTCCTCCATGGCGCGACCGGACGTTCGCCGGTCTCTCGGCATCTGTGCGGCCCCAGAGCCCAAAACCTGTGTGGTCGTCTCCACGGTGGGCAGACTACACGTTTCTATGGGCGCTACAAGGTCGCGGGCGGGGTACGTTGGCATCGCGCTGGATTGGTTGTTGCTCTGCCGCGTAGCACCCCGGGGTGCTCGGGCGCCCTGAATGAATCGAAGGGGGATCTACCGCGATGCACAGTTGCCTTCATTCCTCCGCCGGCCATTGGCGTGTTCCGGTGTTCCCCGTGCTGGCGTGTCTGTTCCTGTTCGCCGGGCGCGATCTGGGTGCCCAGCCCGATTTGGTCCCGTCCCTGGCGTCCGTGGAGGAAGTGCAGGCGCGGACCGCCGCCGGACCGGGTTCGACGCATGCGATTCCGTTCTTCCCGTCGGCCTCGGATCCCCTGCGCCGACAGGGGTTCGCGCGGATCGTGAACCGTTCGGGCACGGCCGGCACCGTGACCATCGACGCCTTCGACGACTCCGGCCGGAGCTTCGGTCCCGTCACGCTGACCCTGGACGCGGGGGAGACCGCGCCCTTCAACTCCGGCGATCTTGAGGACGGCAACGCCGCGAAGGGGCTCGCGCGCGGTATCGGGCGGCCGTCGGAGGGCGACTGGCGGCTGGAACTGACCAGCGACCTAGACATCCGGGTGCGCTCCTATATACGCACGTCCGATGGCTTCGTGACGGCGATGCACGACGTGGTGCCCGCCGAGGGCAACACCCATGCCGTGCCGTTCTTCAACCCGGGCAGCAACTCGGACCAAGTTAGTAGGCTGCGGCTCGTCAACGCCGGCGGCGCCGCGGCGTCGGTGACGATCCGTGGCGTCGACGACCGGGGGCGCCGGGCGGGGCCCGTCCGGCTGTCGATTCCCGCGCGGGCGGCGCGAACCGTGTCCGCGGCGGACCTGGAGAGCGGCGGCGTCGGCCTGACCGGCTCCCTCGGCGACGGCACCGGCAAGTGGCGGCTGGAAGTGCAGGCGGACCGTCCAATCATGGCGCTGAGCCTGCTCGCGACGCCCACGGGCCACCTGACCAACCTTTCCACCGCCCCCGAACTCGTCACGGTGCGCAGCGGCGGGGAGGAACACCCGGCCCCGACGGTCGAGGTCACCGGCGCGCGGGAGTTCAAGGTTAGCTGGAGGTGGCAAGGGCAGTCGGGCGAGACCTATGCCTTCGACAGGCAAGTCCGCTTCAATGGCGGCAACTGGCGCGAGAGTTGCGCTGAGTTCGGCCCTTTCGAGGCAAGTGGCGGGGCCACGCTCTCTACCACCTACACCCTGAACGACTCGGACCTTCCCGCCGGCACCGTCATCGAGGCGCGCTACCGGTACCGCAACGCGTCCTCCTGTGACGCGGGTTCGCCCGGCTCCTGGTCCGGCATCGGGCAGGCCACGGTCGCCGGGGACGGGGGCACGGGAGGCGGCGACGATCATGGCGACACGTTCGCTGGCGCGACGTCGGTCTCCGTTCCGTCCACGACGGCCGGCGAACTGGAGGAAGGCGACGATAGGGACTACTTCCGCCTGATGGTCGACGCGGCCACGACGCTTACGGTGCGGACGACCGGCGACACGGACACCTACGGAACCCTTTTCGACGGCGATCAGAGCGCGCTCGAAAGCAACGACGACGGCGGAGCCGGCAGGAATTTCGAAATCGAGAGAGGGGTTCCCGCGGGCACGTACTACGTCGAGGTGCGGGGATTCAATTCGTCGACGACCGGATCGTACGAACTCGTCGTCAGTGAAAGTAGCCGTGGAGGCGGCAGCGGAACGCAATACGAAGTCGGCGACACCGTCACGAACATGCCACGTGGTTCGTGGTTTCCCTCCCTCATTGGTGGTGGGTCGTTCCAACTCAGCGGTAGCAGTTGGATCTTGACCCTGAACAACAATGCGTATGCGCTGCATGGCAACTACCGATGGACGTGTCGAAGTTCGGGAGGTTGCCGCGTGGAGAACCGCGTCGTCAGACAGGGCACGATCATCGAGACGACCGAATGAGTAGCGCCGCACGCTCGACACTCGGTTGGAGTCGTGAGGCCGAAGGTTCGGGCCGCGGGGGTGATGTCGTGACCATCGACATCCGCACGCCGGTCATGCTCCCCGCGTGAAGTCTGGTCCGCGACGAATTGCGACCGGGCTCGCCATGGTCGCATGCGCCGCCTTGGTGGCGACCGTCCTTTGGTCGTTGGACGACGATGTACCGACCGATCATCGAATGTCGGCGGGCGCCTCCGGTGCCGAGAGTCCACGGACGACCGAAGCGGATCACGGGGCCACGGCGACGACCGACGGCGACGCCGGTGCCGCGCCCGGCGGCGGGCCAGCTTTCGGAGTGGCGGGCCCGGCAGATGATGGGGACGCGGCTGTCGGGTATCGGGGGCGAATGCTTGAAGGAGGGAGGATGGCGCAGGCCCCCGTCCATGATCGTCCCGCTGGGCCGCCGTGGCTTCGGGCCGCGGATGGGCCGGAGCGCCTCGCAGCTGCGGCGGCTGCAGTTGGCCGCTCATGGACGTTCGGCTACGTCGAACTTGCATCGTCCCCCGAACGGGCATCCGTGGAGCGGTCGCTTGCCGACGCCGGCGCAACGGTAGTGGGCTCATTCGGTCGCCTACTCCGTGTCCGGCTGCCCGGCAGCGTCGAGACCCTCAGAGACCTGGCGGCGCTGGAGGGAGTCGTGGGACTTGGTGCGATCCCGGCGCCAGCCAAGCTGCTCGGCGTTGACGGCGCAATGGGCGCAACCTCCAACAACGGGCCGTGGCCCGTGTTCGTTACCGTGATGGAAAGAGACGGCGATGGTGCGTGGGGGCGGCGCCTCGAAGCGCTTGGTGCCGTCGTCGTCGACTACGATGCGGACACGCGCGCGTACACCGCAACCGCGACGTACGACGTGATCGCGGCCTTGGCCGAATCGGACTTCGTGGCCAAGGTGGAGCCAATCCGCCGGGTGACTTTGATGAACGACACCGCGGTGCCGGCGATGGGCGCTGACGCAGTGCGTGCGTGGACCGGGGCGGCAGGGGGATTTTCCGGTACCGGAGGCGCGTCGGTGCCCGTCGGCGTCATGGACACTGGGCTCAACCTGAACCATTCGGACATCGGCACCGGACGGACATCCATCTGCGGAGCGAACTTCCCGTGGCCCACCGACCGTGCGGACGAACTTATCGAGGACGAGGATCTCTGGGTCGACGAGGGGCTGCACGGTACGCATGTCACGGGGACGATCCTCGGTAGGGGCGTGGACGAGTCGAGGTTCGCCGGCGTGGCACCTTCGGTGCGGCACATCCGCTTCGCCAAGGTGCTCGACCGATATGGGGGCGGAACCGATGACACCATCCGTCGAGGCATGGACTACCTCGCCCGGGCGTCGGACTGCGGCGGGGCCGCCGCAAAGCCGCTCGTGGTCAACATGAGCCTGGGAGCCTCCTCTAGGTCGTTCGCCGCCCGGACCGCCGGAGAGCGCAAGCTGGACGCGACGGTCTGGGGACACCGTCAGCTTTACGTCGTCGCCCAGGGAAACGAGGCGGAACAGGGTTTCTCCGACTACGGGGCTGCGAAGAACTCGCTGTCGGTGGCGGCGGTGCACGACACCGTGGGCCACGCAGTGTTTACGAGCGTTGGACCGACCGCCGACGGCCGTCTGGCGCCGCATGTGTCGGCTGCCGGCGTCCATGTGTACTCCGCGCGCGGCGGCGGTAGTCCAGGCGGATACGAGCGTCTCGACGGCACGTCCATGGCCGCGCCGTCCGTGTCGGGCGTGGGCGCGCTGCTGATGGACGCCGCGCCAGCGCACAAGAGCCGACCTGCTCTCGCCCGCGCCCGCCTGATGGCGAGCGCGATCCGTCCCGACGCATGGCTCGACGACCCGGAGTTGTTCCCGTCGGACAACAGCAATGGCCCCGGTGCCTTCCAAGCCATATACGGGCTCGGTAAGGTGTCGGCACGCACTGCGATTCGCTCGCGGAACCGGGCGGACGGCTGGCTCGGCGGGAGCGCGACCGTCGAGCCCGAGGACGGGGAGTACAGCTACGTTGATATCGAAGTACCCGAGGGGGCGAGCCGTCTCGACCTGGTAATGACATGGGACGAACCACCCGCCGACGTCGTGGCGAACTCGGTGCTGAACGACCTGGATCTGTGGCTGGACCGCGACGGGAACTGTGGCGGTGGGGCGTGCGGAGAACACTCATCGACGTCCCGCATCGACAACGTGGAATGGATCATGGTGCGCACTCCGACGCCGGGGACGTACCGAGCCAAGGTGACGGCGCCGGCGGTGTACACCGCGGCACCGCGGGCAGCGCTTGCTTGGTCCGTCATCCGCGGCCCGTCAACGCCGCAGCTGAGGATAGCGGCTCGCCCATCGAGGCTCGCCCCGGGCCGCCGGCAGGACGTGCGCGTGAACGTGTCGGTGGACGGCTATGTCGCCGCCGGCACTCGCCTGAGCATCGATTGCCGGGCCGAAGACGACTCGGGAGGGTGCGCCGGGGTGGATATCGAGTCCGCCGAAGTGGCTCTCGGCAACGGCCGCTGGCGGGCGCTGGAGATCCCGGATGCCCTGGACGGCGCATCCAGAGAACGCATCACGTGGGGCTCGTGGTTTTCGTTGGGCGAAGTCGCCGCGGGCCAGCGGCGTACGGTGCGCTTCCGCGTGCGGACCGGCACCGAGCCCTCTCGATTGCGGTTTCTCGCGGACGGTTGGAACGCCCGCCCGGCGGTCGCCAGGGTGGACATCGGAAGCGGCCTTTCCGCGCCGGAAAGGAGTCCGAACGACGACTTCGCGGCGCCCACCGAGATCCGTGATGCCGAAGGTGCCTTAACACTCGACCTGTTCGGGGCGATGCCCGAGCTGGCTGAACCCATGCTTCCCGCTTACCCGTTTGTTCGGCGTCCGACAGCGTCCCTCTGGTATGAATGGACGGCGCCTGGGTCCGAGAGGTACCACTTTGCTCTCTCGCGGGCCGACGGCCGGCGGAGCCGGCACGGCAGGGTGGCCGCGTACAACGGGAAGAGCTTGGCCGCGCTCCACAACGTTGGTGAGAGCGGCGACACCCTTTCGTTCGCGGCGCAACGCGGACGCACCTACAACATCCGCGTCGCGAGCTTCGAGCGGGCGGAGAAACTGGCGTTGCGATGGTTCGCGGGCCGACCGAGCAACGACGACTTCGGAGACGCGGCGGTGATCGAAGGAGACGCGGGCAGCGTGCAGGGCACGACGGCGGGCGCAACCCTGGAAATGGGAGAGGCTTGGGGAAGCCTGCTGGGGACAACTTGGTTCAGGTGGACGGCGCCCGAGAACGGCCATTGGGATTTCGTGGTTGGTCCCATTGGGGATCGAAGTCACGTGGGCGACCACGCGGTGTTGGCGTTCGAGGGCGCGAACATGGGCTCGTTGCGGCTCGTCTCTGGGAAGAGTAGCGGGTACGGCGGCGCACCGTTCCCGGTACGCTCTGGGACCGAATACCGGATCGCCGTCGCCACGAGGCCCGGAATCGGCAGTTCCGCGTATGAACTGTACTGGGACCGGTCTTCCCCCGAGCCCGGCAACGACCTGTTCGACGATGCCGATCGGCTGGAAGCCGTCGAGGCTGGCAACGCTGAGGTGCGCGTCGACGAGTGGTCCACTGTCGAGCCCGTCGAGCCCGCGGCGACAGGGGTTCGTACGCGTTGGTGGAGGTGGGAGCCCCCGGCGGACGGGAGCTACACTTGGCGGCTCGAGGATCGCGCCGATTCGTCTTACTGGCAGGGGCTGCCGAGACTACAGGTCCGGGCCTTCGCGGGCGAGTCGATCCAGGATCTGAAGTTGCTCGGGGGCGCAGGACCCCACCAGCCGCCCGAGTTTTCCATGAGCCTCCAGGCGCGGGAGTCGGTGAACCTCGCCTTGGGATTCCCGGCGGACGGTCCGGATGCGTATGACGTGTGGAACGAATCCGCGCGTTTGGCTTGGGGCGTCACACCCCCGAACGACGACCTCGCCGGGGCGGTTCTTCTAAACTCCGGATCGGGATCGATTTCGGGTTCGAACCGGTACGCGACGACCGGCACCGGCATCCGCGTTGACGTGGTCGGTCGCTCGGCCGTCTGGTGGACGTTCGAGGCGCCGGCGGACGGTTGGTACCGGTTCTCTGCCGATGGCGATGGCGGGCCGTGGGCGGTGACCGTCCACGATGGCGAGGGCAGGGAGACCACGGCATCGAGCCGATGGCAACGGACCCGCGGCGCCGCAGCCGAGGTCTTGTTCTATGCGGCGGCCGGTTCCCGGTACCTCGTGTCGCTTGGGGCCGTCGGCGCCGGCACCGGTGGTGAGTTCAACCTTCGTTGGGAGCCTGGGGAGGCTCCGCTCTGGTTGCGTTATGCCGGACGCTTGGCCGATGGCCACCGCGACGGCAGCGGCAATCCGGTCGAGATCCGATTGCCGGGCGAAATGGAGTTCGGCGGCCAAACGCTCTATCTGGCGTCCGGCATCGGCCTGCAGGCCTATCGGCGCGATGTCGAGAGCGGCGCGCTGACGCTCGAGCAGCTTCTCGACGGCTACCTGCAGAGCGCCTCGTTGGGGTGGGACGGCACGCGGCAGCGGCTCTTGGTCCACGACTGCGGGACTTGGCAATCGTACAGCCGCGCGAGTGACGGGCTGCGGCTGGCCAGTCCAGAGGAGATTCGGGTCGCGGGCGACTCCGCGGCGTGCGGTCGGCTGCTCGTGCATCCTCGAGGCGGATTCGTCTACCGGATTGGTGATCGGGTGGTCGACGCCTTCGCGGTCGACGCCGACGGGAATCTGGGCCTGTCCGACACGCAGGACGTTCCACGACTCAAGGGCGCGGCGCTGGCGCCCGACGGTCGGCTCTATGTCGCCGGCGACGACGGCCTGTCGATATTGGAGACCGACGCCACGACGGGCGACCTGACCGTCACCGGCACGAGCCTTTCTTTGTCGGTGGGGTACGCGCAACGCGTTCCGCTCGCGCTGAGCGACGACGAGGGGCTCCTGTTCGTGGTCGACGACGAGGGCACGCATGTGTTCTCGCTGGACGACCCGCTCGCGCCGGCGTCGGTCGCTACCCTCCCGAAGGCGCATGGTGCGTACGTCTACGACTACGCCCGGGAGTGGTGTGGGTGGGGCGTGTTCCGAGCGCCGTCGTCACTCGACGTGGTCTGTCGTAGTCAGGTGCTCGTGGCGCAGTATCATGCCGACGAGGGCGTGCTGGTGGAGGCCGACCGCGTGGACGACCGGCTTCCGGATCGGTTCAACAACGCCGTCCCGGACTTTGGCCAGCCGCAGGCCGTCGCGGCCAGCCCGGACGGACGGCATGTTTACGTCAGCACGCCCTCACATGGCATCCTGACGTTCGAGCGGGTCGGCGCGCGACCGCCCGGGGGCGGCGCCGCGCCCGCCAATCGTCCTCCGGGGGTGGTCAACGCCGTCGGCGGTCGGTCGGCCACGGTCCGATTCAAGAAGGCCAAGGTGGGAGTTGGAGTTGCAGGAGGGCGGGATTAGCGGTTCCGGGGCGAGGCGGTGGCTGCTGGCGGTGGTCGCCCTCGCCGCCCTCGTCGCCGTCCTGGGTCCGGCCGCCATGCGCCATGGCGAACGGCCGTTCGCGGAGTCCCGCGAGGTCGCGGGGGCCGAACGTGGCCGACCGGCAGCCATCGTCGCCGGCGTGGCGGCGGAGGGCCCGGGGGAGGTCCCGGAACCGACCGTCGAGGCGGCGCCCCGTGTGGGCGACGTCCCGGATGGCTTGGCCCCACTGGGCGCCCCGCCGCGGCCACCGGCTGGGCACACGTTCGTCGAGTTCCACGGAGAGATGACCACCGCCGCCCTCGTCGAGGGGGAGATCAAGGTCGGCGACCCCGAGTCCGCGCGCCCGGAGTGGCTCGGCGGGCCGGGGGCGATCACGGCGCTGACCGAGCAGGCCGCCGCACTGGAGCGCGACTGGATCTTCGGCTGGGTGGGGCTGGCGGCGGATGCATCGCGGGCCGATCTGGCGCGTGCCCTGCGGAGCACGGGCGCGGTGCTTGTCGGCGGCGCGGGGCGCTGGTTGCGTGCGCGGCTGCCCGGCGACGCCGCCGGCTTGCGCACGGTCGCCGCGTTGTCCGAGGTGGACGGGCTCGGCGCGCCGTCGCCGGCGGCCAAGCTGCGCCCGGTCGCGCCGGAGGCGGCGCGCCGGCCGCACGCGCGGCTGCCCGTGTTCGTGACGCTCATGGACGCCGACCCGGACGGCCGCTGGCGGCGCGAACTCGAGGAGCTGGGCGCCGAGGTGGGGCGCCTCCATCCCGCCATCCGGGTCTACGAGGCGACCGCGACGGCCGCCGTGCTGGAGGCCGTCGCGGCGACGGACTACGTCGCGGCGGTCGAGCCGGTGGGCACGGTCGAGGCCGCCCACGACACGGCCGTGCCGGCGATGGGCGCGGACGCGTTGCGCGCGTACGCGGGCCCCGGGCTGTTCTCCGGGGTCGGCGGCGCGGGGGTGCCGGTTGGTGTGATGGACACCGGGCTCAACCTCAACCACCTGGACATCGCGACGCATCGGGACAGCATCTGCGGCGCCAACTTCGTCTACCAAGACTCCCTGGTGGACGACGAGGACTTGTGGTGGGACGCGAACGGGCACGGCACGCACGTCACCGGCACCATCCTGGGCAACGGCGCCATGGAGCCGGGCTACGCGGGCATGGCGCCGTTGGTGCGCCACGTGCGCTTCGCCAAGGTGCTCAACCACTGGGGCAGTGGCCGGGACACCTTCATCCTGCGCGGCATGGACTATCTGGCGGGCGAGAGCACGTGCCCGGAGGCTAGCCGGTCCGACGCGGCGGCCAAGCCCCTGATCGTCAACATGAGCCTGGCCGCGACGGCGCGGACCTGGGCCGGGCGCGAGGTGCGGCAGCGCAAGCTGGACGCGGTTGTATGGGACCGGCGGCAGCTCTACGTCGTCGCCAACGACAACTCCAACGTCCACGGCTTCGCCAACTACGCCGCCGCGAAGAACTCGCTTGCCGTCGGCGCGGTGCTCGACGACGGCTCGCTGGCCGGGTTCAGTAGCCACGGTCCGACGTGGGATGGGCGGCTGGCGCCGCAGGTGGTTGGCGTCGGCGTCGGCGTCAACTCGGCGGCCGGCGACGGCAGCCGCGGCGGCTACAAGATCCTCAGCGGCACGAGCATGGCGTCGCCGGCGGTGGCCGGCGTGGCGGCGCTGCTGCTCGACGCGGTGCCGGCGCATCGCGAGCGGCCGGCGCTGGCGCGCGCCCGGCTCATGGCGAGCGCCATCCGCCCCGACGCCTGGCTGGCGGACGCCGCGGCGTTTCCATCCGACAACACCAACGGGCCGGGCGCGTTGCAGGTTCGGTACGGGCTCGGCAAGGCGTCGGCGCGCACCAGCGTGCTCAACCGCGACCGCCGCGACGGCTGGCGCGGCGGCAGCGCCCTGTCGAGGCTCGCGGACGGTCGGTACGCGCACCGGGACATCCGCGTGCCGGAGGGCGCGAGCCGGCTCGACCTGGTGCTGACCTGGGACGAGCCGCCGGCCGACACGGTTTCGGATGCGGTCCTGAACGACCTCGACCTGTGGCTCGACCACGGCGCCGATTGCGGCGGCGGCGCGTGTGGCGAACATGCGTCCACGTCGCGGCGGGACAACGTGGAGTGGATCATCGTCCGCGACCCGGCGCCGGGCACGTACCGGGCGAAGGTGGCGGCGCAGCGCGTCTACACGGCACCGCCCCGGGCAGCCCTGGCGTGGACGATCATCCGCGGCGCGTCGACGCCGCGGCTCGCTCTCGCCGTGGACCGGGAGCGCGTGGAGGTCGGCGCATGGGACCAGGCGGCCGAGGTCGCGGTGACCCTGCGGGCGAACGCCTACGTCGCCGCCGGTACGCGGCTGCACGTCGATTGCCGCACCAGCGCCGGCGTTCCGTGCTCAGGATTGGCTGCCTCGGTTCCGGCCACCCGCGAGGACGACATCCCGCAACAAGTCGCGCCGCACTTCGGCTCGCCCATCGAGTTGGGCGAACTGGCCGCCGGCGAGACGTGGACGGCGCGGCTCGCCTTCCGCCACCTGGCGCCGCGCGGCGTGGGCGCGGTGCGCTTGTACTTCAAGGCCAACGCCTGGAACGCGCATGCCGGCGCCGCGTCGGTGCTGGTGCGCAACTCCGGCGCATCGACCACGCCCGAGTTGCCGGAGGAGGCGCCGCCCGCCAACGACCGCTTCGCCAATGCCGCCGCGCTGGACGGTGCGACGGGCAGCGCGGCGCTCGACCTGCTGGCCGCGCGCGCGGAGCCCGGCGAGCCGGCGTTCCACGCGCACTACGGCCGGCCGTCCGGTTCGGCGTGGCATGCGTGGACCGCGCCCGCCGACGGCCTGGCCTCCTTCGCGGTGACGACGGACGGCGCGCCGGGCGTCGAGCCCCGGATCCACGTCTACTTCGGCGACCATCTTGCCTCCCTGCGGGAGGTCGCGGCCGGGGAGTGGGGGGCCCAGTTCTTCGCCACGGCGGGCGAGGTCTACCGCGTCAGGGTCAGCCACCTGCGGCGCACGGCGCCCATGACGCTCAAGTGGGCGCCCGGACCGCGCCCCGACAACGACGATCTGGCGGACGCCGCGACGCTGGCCGGGGACGCCGGCAGCGTCTCCGGCAGCAATGCCGGCGCGACGCTGGAGTCCGGCGAACTCTTCGGCGACCTGGCGGCGACCGTCTGGTATCGCTGGACGGCGCCGGCCGACGGCGCGTGGGAGTTCTCGTCGAGCGCCACGCATTTGCGCGTGCTCGCGTTCGCGGGGAAGAGCCATCGGAACCTGCGGCTGGTGTCGGGCTTTGCCGCGCGGGAGGCGGTGTTCCCGGCGCGCGGCGGCGCGGCGTATTGGGTCGCGGTCGCGGCGACCAACGCCCACTCCGCCGCGGGGCCGTTCGAGTTGAGTTGGGAGGGCGTCGAGCGGAAGGCGGGCAACGACGACTTCGGCGGCGCGACGGACATCCCCGGGACCGCCGCCGCGCAGCGCGTGGGCATCGACCAGCACTCGACGGTGGAGCCGGGAGAACCCGCCGCCAGCGGCATCCGCACGAAGTGGTGGACCTGGACGGCGCCGGCGAACGGCAACCGCACGTGGCGCATCGAGGAACTCACGCGGCCGACCGGGGACGTGGGCAACCGCCTGCTGGTGACGGTGTTCGAGGGCGATGCACTCGGGGAGCTGCGCCGCGTCGCGACCAACGGCCCGCGCATGGTCGCCGAGTTCGGCTTCGAGGCGGTGGCCGGACGGCGCTATCGGCTGGCCGTCGGGCTGCCCGCCGCCGACCCTTGGGCGTACACGAACTGGCTCCACCGCACGCCACACGCGACGCTGGCGTGGGGACGCGCCCCGGACAACGACACCGTCACGCGGGCGGGGGTGATCGTTGGGACGACGGGGTCGGTGGCCGGCGACAACGCGTTCGCCACGGCGGCGAGCGGCGAGCGGCGCGACGTGCTCGGGCGCTCGACGCTGTGGTGGACTTACGAGGCGCCCGCCGACGGGTGGATGCGTTTTTCCGCCGGGGGCGCCGGCGGGCCGTGGGCGGTGACCGTCCACCGTGGCTCCGCCGATGAGGGGCTCGAAATGCTCGCCAACGACCGCTGGCAACGCACTGCGAACGAGGTGCTGTTCGAGGCGCGGGCCGGCGTTCGCTACACGATTTCGCTCGGCGTGCGCGGGAACGGTCGCGGCGGCGCGTTCGAGCTGCGCTGGGAGGAGGCCGACGCCCCCGGCTGGCTGCGCCTCGCGGGGCGCGTCGCGGACGGGCAGCGCAACTCGCGCGGCGAGCCGGTGGCGCTGCGCGACCCGGGGGCGCTCGCCATGCGCGACGACGGCGGCGCGCTCTACCTCGCCTCGCGCCTCGGCGTGCAGGTGTTCGAGCGCGACCCGGACACCGGGCTGCTCGATCAGCTGCAGCTGATCGAGACCGACGCCGACCTGTCCGACGCCGCGCTCCTGTGGGACGCCCCCCGCAATCGTCTCCTCGCGGACGACTGCGCCACCTGGCTTGCGTTCGACGCGGCGTCCGGCCGAAGCGGCCGACTGGAGCGTCCGGACGTCCTGACCGTCGCCGGCGGCAACCCGTCGTGCCACGGCGACCGCACGCTGCTGGCGGGTCCCGCCGGAGGGCACCTGTACCGGGTCGCCGCCGGGCGCAACGAAATCTCGCACTTCGCCGTGGACGCGGGCGGCGGGCTGCGCTTCGTGGGGTCCGTGGAGGCCAGGGCGGGGGTGTTGACCAACGGCGGGGAGCACCTCTATGCCCTCACCGCCGAACAGCTGGTGGTGTTCGCCCGCGACGCGGCCACGGGCGAACTCGCGGCCACGGGGTTCGCGGCGCCCCTGGGCGTGACGTGTTGCGGGCGGCGCGCGATGGCGGTCACGGACGACGACGCCCACCTGTTCGTGTTGGAGCGGAGCGGCGAGGTGGTGGGCCTGTTCTCGCTGGACGATCCGCTGCAACCCGCGCGGTTGGCCTCCTTCTCGGGGTTCCCGGAGGCGACGATCACCCCCTATCTGTCGTGCGGGTTCGCCGCTGTGCGGCGCGGCGCCGTCGCGATCGACGCGGTCTGCCCCAGCTTGGTCGCGGCGGTGGCGAGGGACACAGCCACGGGCGCGCTCGACCTGACGGACCATGCGCGCGGCGGGGAGGCGGACCGCTTCAACGGCGCGGTGCCGGACTTTGGCCGCGCCACCGGCTTCGCGGCGAGCCCCGACGGCCGGCACCTGTACCTGAGCACGCCGCGGTCGGGCGTCGTGATCTTCGTGCGGGACTAGGAGGCGGCGGGACGACGACCCTGAAGATCGCCGAAGAGGTGACCTTCACGAACCACCCGCGCATCGGCGACGCTCGACATCGTGTTGCACCTGACCATGGTGGACGTTGCCACGACGATGGTGAACATGATGGACCAGTCCACGGACACGGTGGTCCTGCACGTCGGCAAACCGCGACGATAGCTGGTAGCGCGGCGGGGCGGCCGGCCTCGGACAGGGGCACGCGATGCTCGCGCTCCGACTTCATGCGGCTCGCGGGGATCCGCCACTCGCGGGCCGGCAGCTCGACCTCGCTCCAGCGGGCGCCGCGCGCCTGCCCGGATCGCGCAGCCGTCAGCACGAGGAACCGGAAGCACGCCTTCGCCGCAAGCGAGGCTTCGGACGCCTTGATCGCCGCCAGCGCCCCGGCGACCGCCGAATGGGGCAGGGCGCGCAGGTGCGCCCTGACCTTCGGCATGGGCGGCAGCGCCCCGCCGATGACCTCGCCGGCGGGGTTGTGCTCGACACGTCCGTGCGCCATCGCCCACCGCATGACGGTGCGGATTCGCCGGCGGACGCGGCGCGCGGTCTCCGGCTTTTCGGTCCAGTTTGTGCATGCTGGTTCGACGGCTTGGGAAGGCCCGGTGGCGGAAGAGGTAGGAGTCGAACCCACCAGGCGCTTCGAGCGCCTCAACGGCTTTGAAGGCCGCGCGCCCCACCGGGGACGATGCTCTTCCGCCGGCGAGTTTAGCACCGGCGTCCACGAGCCCCGGCGTGGGCTGACCTCCGCCAAAGAGTCGGCTACCCGCTACAGCAACGCGCCCGGACATTCCGGCCCAGCATGGCGTCGCGGAGCGCCGGTAGCGGCGCGCTGCCGAGGGAGAGCAGGGTCTCGTGGAACGTGCGCCACCCATCGCGGCCGCCGCGGGTGGCGATCCGGTCCTCGCGCATCTTGACGATGATCAGCTTGCAGGGCACGTTGCCGATCCGGTTGCTCGAACGCTTGGCATAGAGTGATTGCGGGAAGTGTCCCGGCCAGACCTCGTGCACGGAAGTGTTCGGCAGGTCCGCCTATTCCGGCGCGAGTCCCTTGCCTCCGGTGCCATGGACTCACGTCTCTTCTTGATCCGGGAGCATCAGCAACCGCTCGCTCCGCCACACGCGAACGATCCGCACAAGGTGCGGCTCGGTTCGGTAGACGATGCGAAATGGGGGTTGAACGAGTTCGCGCAGAAGCGGTTGGCCGAACTCGGGGACGACACGCCCCATCGCGGGGTGGTCGGCCAGTGTTTCGGTTTGAGCGAAGATGCGCCGGATGAGTCGGTCGCCGACGTCGGGTACGCCTTGATCCGCATACCAATCGCTGATGGCTTCGAGATCCGTAATCGCTGACTCGGCGAAGCGAACGCTAACCTTGGGCATCCGGTCAGTCGATTCCTAGGCGCGACTTGGCATCTTCCAGGGACACTTCGCGTCCCTCTTCAAGGTCGGCTAGTCCGGCAATCACCGCTCGCATAAAAGACCGCTCCTCCTCCGCGGTCTCGTAGTCGGTGACCGACTGCATGATCGCGACTCCACGACCGCGCCTAGTCAGCAGAACAGGACGGTGCGACGTGGCCACGTGTTCGACCACGCGTCCTGGATTCACCTTGAGGTCCGCGATGGGAACCACATCCTCGGAGAACTTTGTTCCCATCTCCGACCCTCTCCTCCCATCGAAAGCCCCTGATAGTAGCACCTATAAACAGGTCTTTACCGTGCGCGAGCTTCGCACTGAGCGGGTTCCCATACGGCTAACGTGCATCAGTCAAAGATACGGTCGAACTCCCCCACAACCCGCCGTTGATCCCCCGTCCGCCGCGTGAACCGCTTGCGGTCGAAGTGCTCGAGCACCTCGATCACGACATTGCGCCCGACTCCCGACGCATCTCGAAAGTCACGCACCGTGAAAGCCCCCCGCGCATCAAGCCCCGTGGCCACGTCGGCCAGCTCCCGCAGCCGCTCCTTGAGGTAGAACCGGTTCGGGCCCACCTGCTCGCAGAGCCCGATGCCGGCGAGGGCGCGCATTTCTCGTTCGAGTTGGGGAAATGGGCGTCCGAGGGACTTGGCGATGTCGCCAAGACTCGGGGGCTGGAGGGTGTCGAGGGAGGGGGAGACGCGCTCGAAGAGCGTCGCGAGGGCAGCGGGGATTTCTGCGACGTGGCTCGCGAGCGCGAAGCTGCCCGAGTGGGCGCGGAGGTCGCCCGTGTCGGTCAGGGACGCGATGGCGAAATCGACGGTGGCGCGGGGTGCGTCGAGCGCGTTCGCGATGGCTTCGCGGGCCAGTCCGGCGCTCTCGCGCTGGGCACGATGGTGCTCGGAGAGCACGGCGAGCACGGCCTTGCGGGTTGCGTCGAGCAGTTTGCGGTGGACGACGACGCCACCGCCGCGTGCGAACTGGTCGCCCGCCGTCGCGCGTTCGAGCGTGCGCTCGGTCAGGTTCCAGTCGCGGCGAAAGCCCTCGGCGTCGACCACGTCCAGTTGGGCGAGCGCGGAGAGCGCCTGGCCCGGGTCGTGGTGGCGTAGCGCCTCGATGCGTGCGAGCCGTCCGTGTGCCCGTCGCCGGCCGTGCACGGTCGCGACGTCGAGCACGCGCCCGCCGCCGATGGTCCGGCCGAGGTCTTGGTCCCGGGCGATGAGGCGGTCCCCCACCTTCAGCGGTAGTGCGCGGTCGAGCACCACGTCCACCGCACCCGTGCCGCCCGGCGGAATGGGATCGCCGCTGAGCAGTCCGATGCGGCCCTGCGCATGGCTCGTGGCGGCATAGGCGTGCATCGGTGCCCAGTGCCGCACGGCGCGGGGGAAGTCGGCGAGCACGTCGAATTCCACGACGGCGTGGCGGGTCCGGCCGGCGGCGTCAGGTGCGACGATCCAGTCGCCGCGTGCCACGTCGTCGACGTCCACGCCCGTGAGGTTCATCGCGGTCCGGTCGCCTTCCGAGGCCGTTTCCGCCGTCGCGTCCTGCATGTGGAGACCGCGCACGCGAACAGGCTGGTCGGTCGCCGCGACGACGAGCGGATCGCCGACGCGTGCCGTTCCCGCGACGACGGTCCCAGTCACCACGGCACCGGCGCCGCGCACGGAAAACGCCCGGTCCACCGCGAGGCGGAAGCCCCGATCTGCCTGCTCGACGGCATGGCGCTTGGCCGCGCCGGCGAGCTCGGCCCGGAGTTCCTCGACGCCGCGCCCGTCCATGCAGGACACCGGAACGGTGCTGGCACCTTCCAGGAACGACGCCTGTAGCAATGCGTCGACCTCGCGCCGCACGTCCGACACGCGGTCCGCGTCCACTCGGTCCACCTTGTTGACGGCCACCACGCCTTCACGCAGCCCCATCAGTTGCAGGATCTGTAGGTGCTCGCGTGTCTGCGGCATGACCCCGTCGTCGGCGGCGACGACGAGCAGTGCGTACTGCCGGCGTCCGACGCCGGCCACCATGTTGTGGATGAAGCGGTGGTGGCCCGGCACGTCCACGAAACCGACCCGGGCACCGTCGAGGTCCGTGTAGGCGAAGCCGAGGTCTATGGTGAGGCCGCGCCGCTTCTCCTCCTCGAGGCGATCCGTGTCGACCCCGGTCAGGGCGCGGACGATCGCGGTCTTGCCGTGGTCCACGTGCCCGGCGAGGGTGACGATCATGGGAGGGCGCGCAGGTTGTCGAGCAGCTCCGGCAGCGGCTCCGCGCCGCGCATGTCGAGCCAGAGCCGGCCGTTCGCGATGCGTGCCACGACCGGGACCGGCAGGCGGCGTAGCCGGGCGGCGAGTTCGGTGAGGGCCTTGCCGCTGTTCGCGGATACCGCCACCGCTCGGCTCGGCAGCACCTGGTCGGGGAGGGCGCCGCTGCCGAGTTGCCCCGCAGACTCCTCCACGGCCACCGAGAATGCCTCGCCAAGGAGCGGCCCCAGCGTCTCCGCCACGTCATGCGCACGGGCGTCCAAGGCTTCCAGCGGCGTCGTCAGCGTCCGCAGCAGCGGAATCCGCTCCACGACCGAAGATTCGTCCTCGTAGGCGCGCAGCGTTGCGTCGAGTAGCGCCAAGGTCACCTTGTCCAACCGCAGGGCGCGCTTGAGCGGATTCGCGTCGAGCTGGGCGACGAGGTCCGCGCGCCCGACCACGATGCCCGCCTGGATGCCGCCGAGCAGCTTGTCGCCCGAGAAGGTGACGAGGTCCGCGCCATCGGCGAGGGTCTCGCGGGGCGTTGGTTCGTGGGGGAGTCCGAAGCGCGTGAGGTCGAGGAGCGTGCCGCTGCCGAGGTCCACGCACAGGGGAATGTCGTGGCGTTGTCCGATTTGGGCGAGTTCTCCGGTGGAGACGGTGCGGGTGAAACCCTCCACGCGGTAGTTGCTCGGATGCACCTTGAGCAACAGGGCGGTCGTCTCGTCCGCGGCGGCCTCGAAATCGGCCGGATGCGTGCGGTTGGTCGTCCCGACCTCCGCCAACCGGCAACCGGAGCGCGCCATGATGTCGGGAATCCGAAAGCTGCCGCCGATCTCGATCAACTCCCCGCGCGAGACCGGCACGGAGCGTCCGAGGGCCAGGGTGTTGAGCACGAGCAGCACCGCGGCGGCGTTGTTGTTGACGACGGTGGCGGCCTCCGCGCCGGTCAGGAGCTTCAAGCGGTGTTCGACGATGCCCTCCCGGTCGCCGCGCCGTCCGGTTTCGAGGTCGTACTCGAGGGTGACGGGCGCGGTGGCCACATCGATGGCGGCTTCCATGAGTTCGGGCGACAGCAGGGCGCGGCCGAGGTTGGTGTGGATGATCGTTCCGGTGAGGTTGAAGACGCGCCGATAGCCGTGGCCGACATCGCGCGCGAGCCAGGCCGCCACCGGCTCGGGGTAGCGCGCCGCGTCCGTCGCCCAGCCGGGAACGTCTCCCCCCCGTGCCTCCGCCTGTAGCCGGCGCACCGCGTCCTTGACGGTGGCGAGCCCGTGCCGGGCGATGGTCTCCGCGAGGGCCGCATGCTGTAGCACGGCGTCGACGCTTGGCAGGGCCCGGCGGGACATCGCTTCACGAACCGTCGAGGGCGGCTAGTTGCTCCCGGGCCTCCTCTTGCAGGAAGCCCTCGTACGCATCCCGGGGCGGCGTCTCGGCGGCCTGGGTGAACAGTTCCCGCGCCTGGTCCCGGTTGCGCCGCTTATTGAGTGCCAGGAGTCCCTTCCCGTACTCGAGTTGCACGGCCTTGTCGTCCGGCGCTAGGGCGTAGGCGCGCTCGAAGTGCTCGGCGGCCTTCTTCTTCGAGGCCCCGAACATCATCCGCGCCATCATGTTGCGGCTGGCCTCGGCGTGCCAGGAGGCGAGGCTCAGATGGGCGTGTCCGAGGTCCGGAGCGAGGGCGACCGCGCGCTCCATGGCCTCGCGCACCCGGGTCGCGAGCCCGCCGGCCTGCATGCGCGGGATCGTCTGCGCGTACCGGCCCATGGCATGGGAGAGTTGCAGGTGTGCCTCGGGGTTGGTGTCGTCCAGCCCGATGGCCTGCTCGGCGAGGGCCTGCGCGCGCTGGAACACTTCCTGCTGGTTGGCCTTCTCGGCGACGTGGAAGCCGTGGATCGCCAGCGCCTCCGCCGCGAGGGCGAAAGCCATGGACGTGCCGACGGTGGCCGCGATGTCCGATGCTTCCGCGAAGCGTCCCTCGGCGAAGGCGGCACGGGCAGTCTCCAGGGATTGCGCAAGCGCGACCGTCGTCCATAGGGACGCGGCCAACGCGATGCAGGGCGTCCTCACCATCACCAAGCTCCTTCCCGCCGGGACCGGCGTGTCCCGCCGGAGGGATCATGTAACCGCGGGGCCGGGCCGCGCAAGTCCGGCCCCGCGCCGGCGGCGGTCAGTACGCCATCAGACGTTCCCTAGAACCGCATCCGCATGCCCGCCTCGATGGTGCGCCCGCGCTGCGGCGCCAAGTCCTTGACGATGGACGTGTGCAGGCGCTGCTCGTCGTCCGTGAGATTGCGCCCGGCGACGAACAGGTCGAGCGTCATGTCACGGGGCCGGAAACGCCAGGCGATGCGGGCGCGCAAGTCGTCGTAGCCGTCCGTCGGCAGTTCAAAGTCGGCCACGTCGTCCTGGTCGGAAGCCCGCACGTAGTCGACGTTGGCCCGTAGGGGGCCACTGGTGAGGTCCACGGAGACGCCGACCCGGTCCGGCGGGATGAGCGGCAGGTTGTCGTTGCCGGAGACGTCGAGTTCCGGGGAGACCATGTCGAAGAAGGCCCCGAGTTCGAGACGTCCGTTGCCCCACTCGGCGACCGTCACGCGCCCCTCCACCTCGAAACCCACGAAGGTGGCGTCCGCTTGCGCGAACTGCCGCACGTCGAGGCCGTCCTCCTCCTCGCCCGTGGCGGCTTGGTAGATGAAGTCCGCGAAGGCCGTGTAGTAGAAGGTTCCCCGCGCCGACCATCCGTCGCCCCTGCCGGTCAGCGTCGCGGAAAGGTTGCGCGCCTGTTCCTGGTCGAGGCCGGGATCCCCGATTTCGAAGCTGCGGGTGGCAAGGTGCGGGCCGTCGGAAAAGAGTTCCTCGCCCACGGGAGCGCGGGAGGAATAGTCCGCGAGCACGCTGGCTTCCCAATCTGGGCTGAGTGGCACGATGAGCCCGACCGACGCGCTCGCGCCGTTGAAGTCGCGGCTGCCGCCGTGGGCCGGGTCGTGCTCCACCCGGTCGTAGCGCAGGCCGGCTTCGAGTCCGAGGTCTCCGAGGGAGCGCTCGCCCACCCAGAAGAGGCCCATGGACTGCGTATCCACCGGTGGCGTGAAGGCTTCCTCGCCCACCACCGAGAACTCGCGGTTGCCGAGCTGGACGCCCAAGGCGCCCCGCCAGCCGCCGGCGGGAGCGTGCGTCAATTCCGCGCGGGCCTCCCAAGCCTTGTTCTCGAACGCCGATCCCACCTCGCCGGATGGCTCGATCTCCAGATGCTCGTAGTCGTTGATGCCGATGCGCACGTTCAGGTTTTCGAAGCCTTCGAACGGGTCGGCCAGGGCGGCCTCGAGGTCGATGCGCGTCTGTTCGAGATCGGCGATGGGGGTGCCTTCGACCTCTTCGTCGTGCCCGTGCTCGTCCTCGTCGTGATGCTCTTCCTCGTCCTCGTGGTCTTCGTCCTCGTCGTCCGCGTGGTCCTCATCCTCGTCGTGGTCGTCCGCATGGTCTTCGTCGTCGTCGTGCCCGAACTCTTCGTCGTGGTCGTCGTGCTCGTCGTGGCCGTGCGCGTGGCTGTGTCCGGGGATGCCGTACTCGGAGTTCAGACCGCTGACGGCGATGCCGATGAAGCCGCGGTCGCCCACGAAGGAGAAGCCGACGGAACCGCCGCGCACCTCGAAGCCGCCGCCGGGTAGATGGCCCCGGACTTCCTCTTCTTCCTCGTGCTCGTCCTCATCGTGATGTTCGTCTTCGTCCTCGTCGTGGTGCTCGTCCTCGTCCTCGTCGTGGTCGTCCGCCTCGTCGTGGTCGTCGGCGCCGTGCTCGTCCTCATGTTCGTCGTGGTGCTCTTCCTCTTCGAGGGCGCGCAGGTATGCGGACTCGACGAAGCCCGGGATGTCGTAGTCGTCCGACTCTCGGGCGAAGCCATCGAGGTGCCACGCCATGCCGCCACCGCCGCCGTCGAGCCGGAAGGAGCCGTTCTTGCCATCGCCGTTGTCGGAGCCGCGCAGGTCGATGGCGCCGCTTACGCGCTCGGGCACTTCGTGCGGAATGCGTCCGGTGTGTACGTCCACCACGCCGCCGATCGCCCCGGAGCCATACAGCAGGGTGGCGGAACCCTTGAGGACTTCCACTCGTTCGGCGATGAAGGGATCGACCGCGACGGCGTGGTCGCCGCTCGTGACCGAAATGTCGAGGGTGTCGATGCGGTCTTCCATCACGCGCACCCGCGCGCCGCCGAGCCCGTGGATGACGGGGCGTCCCGCCGCCTCCGCGAAGGAGCTATTGTGGATGCCGGGCTGACTGCCGACCGTCGCGCCGATGCTGTCGGATGCCATGCGCTCCAGTTCCTCGGCGGTGATCACCGTGGCTGGCAGGGCGAGTCCTTCCGCGGACAGGGGGTGCCCGACGACGAGGACCTCCTCGATCAGTTCGTCGGACTCGGCGGAGGCGTCCTCGGCCTGCGCGCCGGTCGCCGCGCTTAGCGCGAGCACGAGCAGGGCGGTGACCGACGCCCCTCCGAGGCCCGGTGCGCGGTCACGGCTGCGTGCGATGCGGATGCGATTCATGTTGTTACTCCCAATCGATGCACGACGGGCCGCCACGAGGATGGCCACCCTGCGGATTCCGAAGGATTAGGAGTGTGGGGGTGGAGCGCGGGACCGTTCTGCTTTGAAGGGGAGGGCGATGACCGGGATGACGCGTGGCCGTGGGCCCATCGCGGGCGTCGGAGCCGGCGCACGGATGGCCGCATCGAGGCTGGCATCCTCCAGGTCCGCCTGGGCAAGGCTGCACGCGATGCAGAACTCGTCGGATACGCCGGCATCGTGGATGTGCAACTCGCCGGCGGCCAACGTCGAGCACAGCAACACCGCCGTGCTCCAAGCCAGGCACTGGATTGCACGCGCCCCGAGGCGTAGTGGTCTCCCCATGGCCGTACGATACCGGACGCACGCGAGCCGGACAATCGGCGCGGCGTCGGCGTCGGCTACGCGCCGAAGCAAGGGGCCTGCCGTGATATAAGCCGCGCCCCATGCACGCCGTCCGTTCCGAGGCACTCGCCCGGCTCGGGCTGCGGGCCACAGTGAGCTTTCGGGGACAGTCTTCATGAGCGAACGCAGGAACGTAGCCTTCGTGGGCCTCGGAGTGATGGGCCACCCGATGGCGGGGCACCTCGCGGCGGCGGGTCACCAGGTGTGCGTGTACAACCGCACTGCCTCCCGGGCCGAGGCGTGGGCGGCGGAACACGGGGGCAAGACCGCGCCGACTCCCCGGCAGGCGGCATCCGGGGCCGATTTCGTGTTCGTCTGTGTCGGCAACGACGCCGATGTGCGCAGCGTGACGCTTGGTGCGGAGGGTGTCTTGGCGGGCATGGCGGCGGGGGCGGTGCTGGTCGATCACACGACCGCTTCCGCGGACCTTGCGCGGGAACTCGCGGCGGTCGCGGCCGAGCGCGGCATCGGCTTCCTCGATGCGCCGGTGAGCGGCGGGCAGGCCGGAGCCGAGAACGGCCAACTCACGATCATGGTCGGCGGCGACGCGGAGACGTTCGCGGCTGCTTCGCCCGTGATGGACTGCTACGCCCGCGCCGTGCGCCGCATGGGCGACGCGGGGGCCGGGCAGCTCACCAAGATGGTCAACCAGGTGTGCATCGCGGGCGTGCTTCAGGGGCTCTCCGAAGGACTGCATTTCGCCGAGAAGGCCGGCCTCGACGTGGATGCGGTGGTGGACGTCATCGGCAAGGGTGCGGCCCAGTCCTGGCAGATGGACAACCGCGCCGGCACCATGGCGCGGCGCGAGTTCGAGTTCGGCTTCGCCGTGCAGTGGATGCAGAAGGACCTCGACATGACGCTTCAGGCGGCGCGCAGGGTCGGTGCCCGCATGCCGCTCACGGCGTTGGTGGACCAGTTCTACGCCGATGTCGCGGCCATGGGCGGCACGCGGTGGGACACGTCTAGCTTGATCGAGCGGCTGCGCCGGGTGGAGGAGGGGTAGGCGACGGGCTTTGTCCGGTCTCCCAGCGCGGGCCGGGAGTGAAGACGAGGCCGGTCAGCGCTCGGCGATCGGCACGTAGTTCCGCCGGTCCTCCCCCGTATAGAGCTGCCGTGGCCGGCCGATCTTGTAGGGCGCGCTCACCATCTCCTTCCAATGGGCGATCCAGCCGGGCGTGCGGCCGGTCACGAAGATGACGGTGAACATCTCCACCGGGATGCCGATGGCCTTCAGGATGATGCCGGAGTAGAAGTCGACGTTCGGATAGAGCCGGCGTTCGACGAAGAACTCGTCCTCGAGGGCGATGCGTTCGAGCTCCTGGGCCATTTGGAGCGTTGGGTCGTGGTCGACGCCGAGTTCGGCGAGGACTTCCCGGCAGGTGTCCTGCATGACCTTCGCGCGCGGGTCGTAGTTCTTGTAGACCCGGTGGCCGAAGCCCATGACGCGGAACGGATCGTCGCGGTCCTTGGCGCGCTTGATGTACTTCGGAATGTTGTCCGGCGAGCCGATCTCGGCCAGCATGTTGAGCACGGCCTCGTTGGCGCCGCCGTGCGCGGGGCCCCACAGCGCGGCGATCCCGGCGGCGATGCAGGCGAACGGGTTGGCGCCGGTGGAACCGGCCATCCGCACCGTGGAGGTCGATGCGTTCTGCTCGTGGTCCGCGTGCAGCAGGAAGATCCGGTCGAAGGCCCGGGCGAGCACCGGGTTCACCTCGTAGTCCGCGTCCGGCGACGCGAACATCATGTGCAGGAAGTTCGCTGCGTAGTCGAGATCCTCGCGCGGCGGGACGAACGATTCGCCCCGGGAGTGCCGATAGGTCATGGCGGCGAGGGTGGGCATCTTGGCGATGAGGCGGTGCGCCGTCGCCGTCCGGTAGCCCTCGTCGTCGGCGTCGAAGGTGTCGTGGTAGAGCGCGGCCAGGGCGGCGGTGACCGCGCACATGATTGACATCGGGTGCGCGTCCCGGCGAAACCCGCCGTAAAAGCTGAGCGCCTGCTCGTCCACGGCGGCGTGGCCCTTGATGGTGTCGACGAACGCCCGTAACTCCGTTGCCGAGGGCAGCCGGTCGTTCAGGAGCAGGTAACAGAGCTCGAGGTAGCTCGATTCTTCCGCAAGCTGCTCGATCGGGTAGCCCCGGTGCAGCAACACGCCCTCGTCGCCATCGATGTAGGTGATGGCGGAGTCGCAGGAGGCGGTGGAGACGAATCCGGGGTCGTAGGTGAAGTAGCCGCGCCGGGTGAGCGCGCCGACGTCGATGACGTCGGGGCCCACGCTCGCGGGATACACGGGCAGCTCGATGGGCGCTTCGGAGTTGATGCTGAGGCTCGCGGAGCGTTCGGCCATGCCATGTCCTCCCGGTGGTCGTTTGCGCCCACACCGGCACGCCGGACGTGCGCGCCCGTCGTGCCGACGCGCCTCCTGGAACGCGCAACATACCCTCGCCCGGCGCGTCTAGTGCGCCCGGTCCGACGGCGACTTCCCCCGCGGTCCTTGAGACTGGACTGCCGGCGATTGTCTCGGCTGCCGCGTTCGGTTGTCAAACCGGCACCGCTCCGAGCGGCTCCGTTCTCCGCGTTGTCACCCGGTCGAACGATCGCATACCATCACTGGCTCGACACGGAACCTGTAGGAAGATGACCCCGGAACGCCCCGTCGAGATATCGCCCACGAGCTATCTTCCCGTGACGGCGGTGGCGTCCATCACACATCGGATCACTGGGGTCTTCCTGTTCGCCGGCACCGCGTATCTGCTTTACCTGCTGGACTTGGCACTCGACTCCGATGCGGGCTTCGCGCGGGCTGAGGCCGTCGTCCAAAGCGGATGGGGCAAGCTCGTCCTCTGGCTCACCCTCGCGGCCCTGGCCTACCACTTCATCGCCGGCGTGCGGCATCTGCTGCTCGACTTTCACGTGGGCGACTCCTTCGCGGGCGGGCGGCGCGGCGCCTGGGCGACTTGGGTGCTGTCGCTCTTGGCCGCGGTGGCACTGGGGTTCTGGCTGTGGTGACCAACGTCACCAGCTTCGGCCGTAGCGGCTTGTCGGACTTCGTCCTCCAGCGCGTCTCCGCGGTCGTGCTGGGCGCGTTCGGGCTCTGCGTGGGCGGCTGGTTCGCCATGAACCCGCACGCGGGGCACGCCGCCTTCGCCGCATGGTTCTCGTCGACCCCGATGGCCGTCTTTGCGACCCTGGCCGCAGCCGCGCTGGTCGCCCATGCCTGGATCGGCATGTGGACCGTAGGCACGGATTACCTCCGGCCGCACTACTTCGGCCGGGCCTCGACCGCCCTGCGGCTGGTCTACCAGGGCGTGACCGCGATGCTCCTGTTCCTCTATCTTGTTTGGGCGCTGTCGGTGATTTGGGGCGTTTCCTGATGGCCATGCGCACCATCGAGTTCGACGGCGTCATCATCGGCGGCGGCGGCGCGGGCATGCGGGCCGGATTGCAGCTCGCACGGTCGGGCCTGCGCACGGCGGTCCTCTCGAAGGTGTTCCCCACGCGTTCGCACACCGTGTCCGCCCAGGGCGGCATCACCTGCGCCATCGGCAGCGAGGATCCGGACGACGATTGGCGCTGGCACATGTACGACACCGTCAAGGGGTCGGACTACATCGGCGACCAGGAGGCCATCGAGTTCATGTGTTCGACGGGGCCGCAGGCGGTCTACGAGCTGGAGCACATGGGCCTGCCGTTTTCGCGCAACGAGAACGGACGCATCTACCAGCGGCCGTTCGGCGGCCAGTCGAAGGACTATGGCCGGGGCGGCCAGGCGGCCCGAACCTGCGCGGCGGCGGACCGGACCGGCCACGCCCTGCTGCACACCCTCTATCAGTCCAACCTGCGCGCCGGAACTGTCTTCCTCTCGGAGTGGTTCGCCGTGGACCTCGTGAAGAACGGGGACGGGGCGGTCGTCGGCGTCATCGCCATCGGCATCGAGACGGGGGAGACCGTCTTCGTCCAGTCGCGCGCGACCGTGCTCGCGACCGGCGGCGCGGGGCGCATCTACGCGAGCACGACGAACGCCCACATCAACACCGGAGATGGCATCGGCATGGCGCTGCGCGCCGGCGTGCCGGTCCAGGACATGGAGATGTGGCAGTTCCATCCCACCGGCATTCACGGGGCGGGCGTACTCGTCACGGAAGGATGCCGGGGCGAGGGCGGCTACTTGGTGAACAACGACGGGGAGCGCTTCATGGAGCGTTATGCGCCCAATGCGAAGGACTTGGCCGGCCGGGACGTGGTGGCGCGCTCGATGATCCTCGAGATTCTCGAAGGCCGGGGCTGCGGACCCCAGGCGGACCACCTGCTGCTGAAGCTCGACCACTTGGGCGAGGCCGTCCTGAACAGCCGCCTGCCCGGCATCCTCGAACTCTCCCGCACGTTCGCCCACGTGGACCCGGTGCGCGCGCCGATCCCGGTGGTGCCGACCTGTCACTACATGATGGGCGGCATCGCCACACGGGTGAGCGGCCAGGCGCTAACCCAGGATGCGGAAGGGGCGGACCAAGCCGTGGAGGGCCTATACGCGGTCGGTGAGGCGGCCTGCGTTTCCGTACACGGCGCGAACCGGCTCGGCGGCAACTCGCTACTGGACCTCATCGTGTTCGGCCGCGCCGCGGGAGTACACATCGAGGAAGTGATGCGCCAGGGCGTCTCCTACGGTGCGGCGTCCGACAGCGACCTCGAGGCGGCGTGCGCCCGGCTTGCGCGCTGGGAGGCGTCGACGGACGGCGAGGGCGTCGCCGCCCTGCGGAAGGAGTTGCAGAACGTGATGCAGATCAACTTCGGCGTGTTCCGCACCGAGTCCCACATGGAGGACGGCCGCAAGCTTCTCGCCGATCTTCGCGAGCGCGTCTCGAACGCGCACCTGGCGGACAAGAGTAGCGCCTTCAACACGGCACGGATCGAGGCGCTCGAGCTCGACAACCTGCTCGACGTGGCGGAGGCGACGGCGGTCGCGGCCATCGAACGCCGGGAGAGCCGGGGCGCCCACGCCCGGGAGGACTACCGGGACCGCGACGACGAGCATTGGCTGTGCCACTCGTTGTATTTCGCCCGTGGCCAGCGCGTCGGCAAGCGCGCGGTGAACTTCGAACCGAAGACCGTTCCGACGTTCGAGCCGAAAGAACGGAGCTACTAGGGAAGGTCTGATATGGCAGGAGACTCATGATGCAGGTCAGCCTGTACCGCTACGACCCGGACCGGGACGTGAAGCCGCACATGCAGCACACGAGCATCGAGGTGCCCGAGGGGAGCGATCTCATGGTGCTCGACGTGCTGGAGATGCTGAAGGCGGAGGATCCGAGTCTCTCGTTTCGGCGCTCCTGCCGGGAGGGCGTGTGCGGCTCCGACGGCATCAACATGAACGGCAAGAACGGGCTTGCCTGCATCACGCCGCTGTCCGAGGCCGCCCCGAAGGGCAAGCTCGAACTGCGCCCGCTGCCCGGCCTTCCCGTCATTCGCGACCTGGTGGTGGACATGACGCAGTTCTACCGCCAGTACGAGAAGGTGAAGCCCTGGCTCATCAACGACACCCCGCCCCCGGCCCAGGAGCGCCTCCAGTCGCCGGAGGACCGGGACAAGCTCGACGGCCTCTACGAGTGCATCCTCTGCGCCTGCTGCACCACCTCGTGCCCGTCCTTCTGGTGGAACCCCGACAAGTTCGTCGGCCCGGCGGGCCTGCTGCAGTCCTACCGCTTCCTCGCGGACAGCCGCGACACCGCGACCGCCGAACGCCTCGCGGACCTCGAAGACCCTTTCAGCGTCTTCCGCTGCCGCGGCATCATGAACTGCACCAGCGTCTGCCCGCGCGACCTCAACCCGACCCGCGCCATCGGCAAGATCAAGGCGATGTTGGTGACGCACGGGACTTGACGGTTCGCACTCCACGGACGGCTCCGTTTGCCCAGTTGGGCCGCACAGGGGAAAATCCGGCCCCCGACTCGACCGGCGTCTGCGTGATGCTTGAGAGCGAACTACAGGGTCTAATCGCCGCCGCCGAAGGCGCGAAGGTCGGGTCCTTCGAGTTCATGCCGGTGCACGGCAGCCCGAGGGAAGAGTTGGACCAGCGTCGTCTCGACGAGTACTTCCTGAAGGTCTTGGGCGAAGAAGCCGTCGACAACTGGCCCGCCAAGCTCGAACTTCGCGAACTCCTCGTGCGGACGAACGGCGATGGGACCACGTGCTGCTCTTATGGGGGCCATGCGCTGTTCGCGCTTGCCCCGCGTCGCCGCCTGCCGCAAGCCGGTCTGCGCCTGCTCATCTTTCCGGGGGCGGACGCTACTTACGACGCCTTGCTCGACGAGGTATTGGACATCCCCTTCGTCGGCCTCGGCGACCAGCGGCCGGGCCGGTTCATCGAGCAGTCCCTGCCGGACCGCGCGCTTGCGTATCTACAACCCCACATCTCCCGGGAACGGCTTGATGGCATGACGCGCCGGCGTTCTGGGACTATCCCCCGGCGGTGATTCGCGAGCTGTTGGTCAATGCCTACGCCCACCGCGACTGGACCCGGCAGAACGACATCCGGCTCGTGGTGTACGGCGACCGCATGGTGGTGACGAGCCCCGGCGCGTTGCCGAACGGGATGACCATCGAGAAGATCCTCGCGGGGCAACAGGCACCGCGCAACAACAACATGGTACGCATCCTGCGCGACTACGGGCTGATGGACGACCGGGGGATGGGCATCCGCCGTCAGGTGGTGCCCCTGATGCGTGAGCAGAACGGTGTGGCGCCTCGGTTCGAAGCGCACGAGGACTACTTCCGGGTGACGTTGCCGAAAGGGAGGGCCGCGCCTGCGGGCGCAGGGGCGTAGATTCAGATCCTTGGCATAGGGCCGTCCGGCCAGCCCCGAGCAGCGCGCGACGGCGCGTCAACGCTCCGCCACTTCTGATAGCCTTTCCCGCGCTGACGGAGGCCATGCGCAATGACCGACTCCTACCTTGAGCGGATGCGACGAAGCAGCCATCTTTCCGGGGGGAACGTCGCCTACGTCGAGGCCATCTACGAGCGCTTCCTCGAAGACCCGAACGCCATCGGCGAGGAGTGGCGCAGCTACTTCGACAAGCTGCCCCGGGTCGAGGGGGTGCAGACCGGGGACATTCCGCACGGCGCGATCATCGAGCACTTCGAGCGGCTGGGGCGCAATCGCCTGAAGGCACGCCCGGAGCGGGTCGCCACCGCCGTCAGTTCCGAGCACGAGCGCCGTCAGGTCCGGGTGCTGGAACTGATCAGCGCGTACCGGCACCGGGGCCATCGGCGCGCGCGCCTCGACCCCCTCGGCGTGTGGGAGCGCAAGCCCGCCCCGGAGCTCAACCTCGATTATCACCACCTGACGGCGGCGGACCTCGACACCGTCTTCCACACCGGTTCGGCCCACTTCTTCGAGGACGGCCAGGCGCCCATGCGCAGCATCGTCGATGCCCTGGAGCGGACGTACTGCGGCTCCGTCGGCGCGGAATACATGCACATCACGGACGCGGCGGAGCAGCTGTGGGTGCGGCAGCGCCTGGAGAGCGTGCGTTCGAGCCCCGAGTTCAGCCGGGAGACCCGGCGCGGCATCCTGGAGCGCCTCACGGCTGCCGAAGGGCTGGAGAAGTACCTGCACGCGAAGTATCCGGGGACCAAACGTTTCGGCCTCGAGGGGGCGGAGAGCCTGATCCCCATGCTGCACGAAATGCTGCAGCGCACCGGCTCCCACGGCGTGGTGGAGACCGTTATCGGGATGGCGCATCGCGGGCGGCTGAACGTCCTGGTGAACATCCTGGGCAAGCACCCGAACGAGCTGTTCGACGAGTTCGAGGGGCGCGTCGTCGGCACCGGCATGGGGGACGTGAAGTACCACCAGGGTTTCTCCTCCAACGTGGAGACGCCGGGGGGCGAAATGCACGTGGCACTCGCGTTCAATCCGTCGCATCTCGAGATCGTGGCCCCGGTGGTCGAAGGTTCGGTGCGGGCGCGGCAGGACCGGCGGCGGGACTACACCGGGAGCTTGGTCGTGCCGGTGGTGATCCATGGCGATGCCGCGTTCGCGGGGCAGGGCGTGGTCATGGAGACGTTCCAGATGTCCCAGACCCGGGGCTTCCACACGGGGGGGACCCTGCACGTCATCGTCAACAACCAGATCGGCTTCACCACCCACCGGACGGACGACGCGCGCTCCACGGAGTATTGCTCGGAGGTCGCGAAGCTCGTGCGGGCGCCCATCCTGCACGTCAACGCGGACGATCCGGAAGCGGTGCTGTTCGTCACGCAGCTAGCCGTCGACTACCGGATGCAGTTCCGCAAGGACATCGTCATCGACCTCGTCTGTTACCGCCGCCGCGGTCACAACGAAACCGAGGAGCCGATGAAGACCCAGCCGCTGATGTACCAGGCGATCCACGCGCATCCGACTACGCGAACCATCTATGCAGACCGCCTGGTGGCGGAAGGCACCACGAGCCAAGCGGAGGTGGATGCTTGGGTGGACGGCTACCGCGATTCCCTGGATTCCGGCGAGCACGTCGCCAAGAGCCTGGTGCACGAACCGAGCGTGGAACTCTTCGTGGACTGGCGTCCCTACCTCGGACACGAATGGACGACTCCGGCGGATACGCGTTTTGATCGGGTGCGGCTGAAGGAACTCGCGGACCTGGCGACGCGCACGCCGGAGGGCTTCGTCCTACACCGGCAAGTGCAGCGCATCTTCGACGACCGCCATCGCATGGCGGCCGGTGCCGCCCCGGCGAACTGGGGCTTCGGCGAGACGATGGCGTACGCCACCCTGCTCGACGAGGGGCACCCGGTCCGGCTGACCGGCCAGGATGTTGGCGTCGGGACGTTCTCCCACCGCCACGCCTCCGTCTACAACCAGAAGGACGGCAAGCGGCACATCCCGCTCAATCACCTGGCGCCCTCGCCGACCTTCGACATCTACGACTCGCTGCTTTCCGAGGAGGCCGTGCTCGCGTTCGAGTACGGCTACGCCACGACGACACCCAACGCCCTCATCGTCTGGGAAGCGCAGTTCGGCGACTTCGCCAACGGTGCCCAAGTCGTGATCGATCAGTTCGTCTCCAGCGGGGAGGCGAAGTGGGACCGGCTCTGCGGGCTGGTCATGCTGCTCCCGCACGGCTACGAGGGTCAGGGCCCCGAGCACTCCTCGGCACGGCTCGAGCGCTATCTGCAACTCTGCGCGCAGCACAACATGCAGGTGTGCGTGCCGACGACCCCGGCGCAAATGTTCCACATGCTGCGCCGGCAGGTGATCCGGCCTCTGCGCAAGCCGTTGGTGGCGCTCACGCCCAAGAGCCTGCTGCGGCACAAGGAGGCCGTATCCACCTTGGAGGATCTCTCGGACGGCAGCTTCCAGCCCGTCATCCCGGATCCGGCGGTGACGGACCCCGAGCGCGTCCAACGCCTCGTCCTTTGTAGCGGCAAGGTCTACTACGACCTCGCGGCGAAACGGCGCGACGCGGGCGTCGACAACGTGGCCATCGTGCGCATCGAACAACTGCATCCGTTCCCGGAACCGGAACTGGGCGAGATCGTCGCACCCTTCGTGAACCTGGAACTCGCCGTCTGGTGCCAGGAGGAGCCCGCCAACCAGGGCGCTTGGTATGCGAGCCAGCACCACATGCGCCGGGTGCTGACACGGCATAACTCCGACCTCTATCTGACGTACGCCGGGAGGGTGGCGTTCGCCTCCCCGGCGGCGGGATACTTCGCCCAGCACATTGAGCGACAAATGCAGCTCGTCGAGGACGCGTTGCTCGGATAGAAGCCCCTATGGACATCAAGGCCCCGACATTCCCCGAATCCGTGCCGGACGGCACCATCGCCGTGTGGCACAAGCAAGTGGGCGACCCCGTGCGCCGCGACGAGGTGTTGGCGGACGTCGAGACCGAGAAGGTCGTGCTCGAGATCGTCGCGCCGGCCGATGGCGCGCTCGTGGAGATCGTCAAGGCCGAGGGAGATGTCGTCGAGAGCGGCGAGTTGATTGCGCGTTTCGAGGCCGGCGCGGTGGCTGCGACGGAATCTCGGCCCGCGGAAGCCGAAGCCATGCCCGGTGCGGCGGAAGATGCGCGGGCCGAGGAGGCTCAGGCGGAAGCCGCGCGGCCGGTCCGTGCGTCGCCGGCCGCCCGCAAGCTCGCGGAGGAAAACGGGATAGACGTGTCCACCATCGACGGCTCCGGCCGCGATGGGAGGGTGACGCGGGAGGATGTCGCCCGTGCGCTCGCCGATGGCGCGCCGGCCCGTGCGGCCGCCGCCGCGCCGACCCCCGCCGACATGGACGAGCCGCTGCCGGACACGGGCGAGCGGGTCGAGCGCCGCGTGCCGATGACGCGCTTGCGCGCCTCCATCGCCAAGCGCTTGGTCGATGCCCAGCACAACGCCGCCATGCTCACCACCTTCAACGAGGTGAACATGCGGCCGGTGATGACCATGCGCACGCGCTACCGGGAGGAGTTCGAGCGGGCGCACAACGGCGTGCGCCTCGGCTTCATGAGCTTCTTCGTGCGCGCCTGCGTCGAGGCCCTGAAGCGGTTCCCGGCGGTGAACGCCTCGATCGACGGCAACGACATCCTCTATCACGGCTACTACGACATCGGCGTGGCCGTCAGCACGGAACGGGGCTTGGTGGTTCCCGTGCTGCGCGACGCCGATGCCCTGAGCCTCGCGCAGATCGAGGATCAGATCGCCGGGTTCGGCGAGCGCGCGCGGGACAACAAGCTGACGATCGAGGAGATTTCCGGGGGCACCTTCACCATCTCGAACGGGGGTGTGTTCGGCTCGCTGCTCTCGACGCCGATTCTGAATCCGCCGCAGACCGCGATTCTGGGCATGCACAAGATCGAGGACCGCCCCATGGCCGTGAACGGCGAGGTGGTCATCCTGCCGATGATGTACCTCGCGCTCTCCTACGACCATCGCCTGATCGATGGCCAGGAGGCCGTGCGGTTTCTCGTGACGGTGAAGGCGCTGATCGAGGATCCCGCCCGGATACTACTGGAACTCTGAGGACGCCCATATGAGCGAAGACGCTGGCGGCGCCGCCCGCTGGGAAGTCGTGGTCGTCGGGGCGGGTCCCGCTGGGTACGCGGCGGCCATCCGCGCCGCGCAGCTCGGCATGCGCACGGCCTGCATCGACAAGTCCCTCGACCGGGACGGCAACCCGACGTTGGGGGGCACGTGCTTGAACTGGGGCTGCATTCCGTCGAAGGCACTGCTGGACGTCTCGCACAAGTACGCGGAGGCCGGGGGGCACTTCGGCGAGTTGGGCATCGCGGTGGGCGAGTTGTCCATCGACGTGCTCGGCATGATGGCGCGCAAGGACGCGGTGGTGGCGCGGCTGACCGGGGGCGTGGGGGCGCTGTTCGAGGGCAACGGCGTCACGGGATTGCCGGGGCGGGGGCGGCTGCTGGGCAACCACCGCATCGAGTACACGCCCCACGACGGCGAAGCCACGGTGCTGGAGGCGGATCATGTCATTCTGGCACCGGGGTCCGTGCCGATCGAGATTGATCCCGCTCCCTTGGTCCCGGGAGTGGTGGTGGACTCCACCGGGGCGCTTGAGTTCGACGCCGTGCCCGAGCGTCTCGGCGTGATCGGCGCCGGGGCCATCGGCTTGGAACTCGGTAGCGTGTGGTCCAGGTTGGGATCCGAAACCGTCGTTCTCGAGGCCCTCGAGGAGTTCCTGCCATTGGCGGACCAGCGCATTGCCCGCGATGCCCTGCGCGCGTTCTCGAAGCAGGGCCTCGACATTCGTCTCGGCTGCCGCGTGATGAGCGCCGTCCCGTCCGGCGACGGGGTGACGGTGACCTACCAGGACGACAGCGCGGAACACACGGTGGAATTCGACCGGTTGATCGTCGCGGTCGGGCGCCGTCCCTACACGGAGGGGCTACTCGCGCCGGATAGCGGCGTCAATCTGGACGAGCGCGGCTTCCTCTACGTCAACGACCTGTGCGCCACGGACGCACCGGAGGTCTACGCCGTCGGCGATGTCGTGCGTGGGCCCATGCTCGCGCACAAGGGGGCGGAGGAGGGCGTGATGGTGGCGGAGCGCATCGCCGGCCACAAGCCGCTCGTCAACTACGACTGCGTCCCGAACGTGATCTACACCCACCCCGAGATCGCCTGGGTCGGACGCACGGAACAGTCGCTCAAGGCGGACGGCGAGCACTACCGCACGGGCTCGTTTTCCTTCGGGGCGAATGGCCGGGCGCTGGCGGCGGGCGACGCCGAGGGGATCGTCAAGATCGTGGCCGACGCGGACACGGACCGGGTACTCGGCGTGCACGTGTTCGGCCCCCAGGCCTCGGAACTCATCGCCCAGGCCGTGATCGCGATGGAGTTCGACGCGAGCGCCGAGGATCTCGGGCTCACGATGTTCGCCCACCCGACGCTGGCCGAGGCGGTCCACGAGGCGGCGCTCGGCGTGGGAGGGCGCGCGATCCACATGGTGAACCGGAAGCGCGGCTGATGCCGTGGCGTATCCGTGGCGAAGGTGATGCGGTGGATTGTCGGAGACGCCCGCCCAGCGGGGGGCATTGAGGAGAACGGATGAATCTTCACGAGTATCAGGCCAAGCAGCTCTTCGCGCGCTACGGCTTGCCGGTTTCCGAGGGCGTCGCTGCGGCCAGCCCCGAGGACGCGGTGGCCGCGGCACGCCAGCTCGGCGGCGATCGTTGGGTGTGCAAGGTCCAGGTCCATGCGGGAGGCCGGGGCAAGGCCGGCGGCGTGCGCTTGGTGGACTCGGAGGAGGACGTGCGGGCGTTCGCGGAAACGTTCCTGGGACGCAACCTCGTGACGGCGCAGACCGACGCTGGGGGACAGCCCGTGCATCAGGTCTATGTGGAGAGTTGCACGGACATCGCGACGGAGCTGTATCTCGGCGTCGTCGTCGACCGGGCCTCGCGGCGCGTGGTCGTGATGGCCTCCGCCGAGGGGGGCGTCGAGATCGAACAGGTGGCGCGGGAGACCCCGGAGAAGATCCTGCGCGCGGCGATCGATCCCTACGTCGGGGCGCAGCCGCACCAAGGCCGCGAGATGGCCTTCCAGCTTGGGCTGTCCGGCGGCCAGGTGCGGGAGTTCGCGGACGTCCTCATGAAGCTCGTGAAGCTCTTTCACGAACTCGACTGCTCGTTGGTCGAGATCAACCCCCTGGTGGTGACCGAGGCGGGCCACGTCCACTGCCTCGATGCCAAGATGAACATCGACAACAACGCGCTCTATCGGCAGCGGGACCTCGCGGACATGCGCGATGCCACCCAGGAGGATCCCAGGGAGGCCCGCGCGGACGAGTTCGGGCTCAATTACGTGGCCCTCGACGGCAACATCGGGTGCATGGTGAACGGCGCGGGCCTCGCGATGGGCACGATGGACCTTGCCAAGCTCTACGGAGGCACGCCCGCCAACTTCCTGGACGTGGGGGGCGGCGCGACCAAGGAGGCGGTGAGCGAGGCGTTTCGCATCATCCTCTCCGACGAGAACGTGAAGGCGGTGCTCATCAACATCTTCGGCGGGATCGTCTCGTGCGCGACCATCGCCGACGGCATCATCGGCGCGGTCACCGAGGTGGGCGTCGAGGTTCCGGTGGTCGTGCGCTTCGAGGGCAACAACGCCCAGGTGGGCGCCGAGAAGCTCGCGGCGAGTGGACTGGACCTCGTGACTGCGGACTCGCTCGCCGACGCGGCCCGGAAGGCCATCCAGGCGGCGGGAGGCGCGTCATGAGCGTGTTGGTCGACAAGGACACGCGCGTCGTGTGCCAGGGATTCACCGGATCCCAGGGGACGCTGCACTCCGAACAAGCCATCGCCTACGGCACGCGGCTGGTCGGCGGCGTCACGCCGGGCAAGGGCGGCACGACGCACCTCGGCCTGCCCGTGTTCGACACGGTGCGGCAGGCAGTGGCGAAAACTGGTGCCACGGCCTCCGTCATCTACGTCCCGGCCCCGTTCTGCAAGGACTCGATCCTCGAAGCGCTCGACGCCGGCATCGAGCTGATCGTCTGCATCACCGAGGGCATTCCGACCCTGGACATGCTCGCGGTCAAGGCGCGCCTCGATCTGAGTGAGGCGCGCCTCATCGGCCCCAACTGCCCCGGCGTGATCACCCCGGGGGCCTGCAAGATCGGCATCATGCCGGCCGACATCCACCTTCCCGGCCGCGTAGGGGTCGTCTCCCGCTCCGGCACGCTCACCTACGAGGCCGTGCAGCAGACCACGGACAAGGGCTTCGGCCAGTCGACCTGCGTCGGCATCGGCGGCGACCCGATCCCCGGCAGCCAATTCGTCGACATCCTCGATCTGTTCGAAGGGGATCCGGACACCGAGGCCATCGTCATGGTGGGCGAGATCGGCGGCACGGCTGAGGAGGATGCCGCCGCGTTCATCGCCGAGCACGTCTCGAAGCCGGTCGTCGCCTACATCGCGGGGGTGACGGCGCCCCCCGGCAAGCGCATGGGCCACGCCGGGGCGATCATCGCGGGTGGCCGCGGCACTGCGGATGAGAAGTTCGCCGCGCTCGAGGCGGCCGGGGTGCGCACCGTGCGGAGCTTGGCGGAGATCGGGGATGCGTTGGCGGAGGTGACGGGGTGGTAGGCGATTCGATTCGCGCGCAGCTTCTGGCGCTGCCGGGGTGACCGGCTGCACGGTTGACGAAACCACGGAACGCGCGGGCCCACGCCATGAAGGTACTTAGCTGGAACGTCAATGGAGCTGGTCGGAGCAACTCCCGCCTTTGGGACGCCTTCTGCCGCGAAGATCCTGACATTGCGCTACTACAGGAGTTGGGCGGGCTCCCTTCTTGCGTAGAGAATCGCTATTGCTGCCATTTGGTCAGGCCACGGTACTTCCATGGTGGTTTTGCCCGGTTCCACACGGCTATCCTGTCGAAATGGCCGCTAGAAACATCGTCGTTCCTGTCCTCCAGGCTGGACTGGGTGAACGCGATACAGGGCAAACAAAGGGGATGGCTTGTAGAGGGTCAGATCGCCGGGGACACGGGGGACCAGTTCCACGTGGTTTCCGTGCACTCGCCTGCGTGGCCCATTCCACGGGAGTCGTTGAAAGGCGTGGACGCGACGGAAATCAAGCTGGAGAACAACCCGGACGTGTGGTTCACGGAGATCCTCTGGTCCCTTCTGTCTGAAGCGCACGCCGGCGACCGGAGCAATTGGATCGTCGCCGGCGATTTCAACAGCTCAATACTGTTCGACAAGCCGAGAGACCGAGGCAACTGCGAGATCGTGAAGCGGATGAATCACCTTGGCCTCGTCGATGGCCTCGGTCATCACCAACAGGCACGGGTGCCGACGTTCCGGCACTCTAGTGGGTCGGTCAACCACCAGCTGGACTACTGTTACCTGAGTAAGCCGATGCTCAAGCGTCTCGTCCGGGCGACGGTCCTGACGGAGCGCGAGGTGTTCGGACCGGAACCTCGTCTGAGCGACCACCTGCCCGTGCTCTGCGAGTTCGACTAACGTCCGAAGAGCCTGGGCCGCATTGGCCGCTGCACGACCGGCGGTTCATCTCCTGGCTCGGCATGCCTTGAAATCCCGCTCTTCGGAACCATAACGGACCGCGCAAGGGTTCCGCGGAGCCCGCCAGCCGGTTGCGGAGAACGCATGACCACCGAAACCCGTGGCTTCCAAACGGAGGCCAAGCAACTCCTGCACCTGATGGTGCACTCCCTCTATTCCAACCGGGAGATTTTCCTCCGGGAACTCATCTCGAACGCCTCGGACGCGATCGACAAGCTGCGCTTCGCCGCCCTTTCCGACGGAGACCTGTTGGCGGACGACCCCGAGCTGCGCATCCGCATCGATTTCGACGCCGATGAGAGGACCCTCACGCTGTCCGACAACGGCATCGGCATGACCCGGGACGAGGTGATCGAGAACTTGGGCACCATCGCCCGGTCTGGGACGGCGGAGTTCTTCGGGTCGCTGACCGGGGACCAGCAGAAGGACGCGCAGCTCATCGGGCAGTTTGGGGTCGGCTTCTACAGCGTCTTCATGGTTGCCGACGAGGTCAGCGTGCTGACGCGCAAGGCCGGCACGGAGGAGGGCACGCGGTGGAGCTCTCGGGGGGAGGACGAGTTCACGGTGGAGGACGCCGAGGCCGAGCGCGGCACCCGCGTCGAACTGCGGCTGAAGGGCGATGCCCACGAGTTCACCGAGTCGTTCCGGCTGCGCGGCATCGTGCGCAAGTATTCGGATCACATCGCCGTGCCGGTCGTCATGGCGGGGGAGGCGGGCGGGGGCGAGGACGACGACGCAACGCCCGAGGACGAGGCCGTCAACGCAGCGACCGCCCTCTGGACGCGCTCGCGCAGCGAGGTCGGCGAGGACGAGTACAAGGAGTTCTACAAGCACGTCTCCCACGACTTCGAGGATCCCCTGTGCTGGAGCCACAACCGCGTGGAGGGCAAGCTCGAATACACCAGCCTCGTGTTCGTGCCGCGCCGCGCCCCGTTCGACCTGTGGAACCGCGAGTCCCCGAGGGGCCTCAAGCTCTACGTGCAGCGCGTGTTCATCATGGACGATGCCGAGCAGTTCCTGCCGCTCTACCTGCGCTTCGTGCGCGGCATCGTCGACTGCAACGACCTGCCGTTGAACGTCTCGCGGGAAATCCTTCAGGAGGATGCCTCCGTCCGGACGATCAAGAACGCGCTCTCGAAGCGGGTGCTCGACCTGCTCGGGAAGCAGGGGGACGAGGACTACGCGGCCTTCTGGGACGAGTTCGGCCAGGTGCTGAAGGAGGGCGCGGCCGAGGACTTCACGAACCGGGAGGCGGTCCTGAAGCTATTGCGCTTCACATCGACGACCAACGAGGAGAGCGCGCAGCGCGTCTCCCTGGGGGACTACGTGGGGCGCATGCAGGACGAGCAGAAGAACATCTACTATCTCGTCGCCGACAGCCTGACGGCGGCGCGTCAGAGCCCCCACCTCGAGGTCTTTCGGCAACGGGGCATCGAAGTCCTGCTACTCACCGACCGCATCGACGAGTGGTTCATCTCCTTCGTCCAGGAGTTCGACGGCAAGTCCCTCACGGACGTCGCTCGGGGCGAACTCGACCTGCCGGGGGATGCCAAGGAGGACGAGAAGGCCGCGGACGACGGGGACGACGCGCTCTGCAAGCGCATCGCCGACGTGCTTGAGGGACGGGTCGAGAGCGTCCGCCGTTCCACCCGATTGACGGATTCCCCGGCGTGCTTGGTCCTCGGCGAAGGGGACATGGGTGCGCAGATGCGCCGAATCATGGAGGCGACGGGGCAGGCGCTCCCGGAGACCAAGCCGCATTTTGAGATCAATCCTGGCCATCCCTTGGTCTCGAAGCTCGAAGGCGAACCCGACGAGGATCGCTTCGCCGACTTCGTGAAGGTGCTGTTCGACCAGGCCAGCCTCGCCGAGGGACAGGCGCTCAACGACCCGGGAGACTACGTGCGCCGGGTGAATCGATTGCTGCTCGAACTGGCTGGCTGAAGGGCGCGGGCGGGCGGACAGCCGCCCGAGCTTTGCTACCATTACCCCGCCCACGCTCCGGGAGGGCCGCGTGAAGGTAGCCATCGTCGGCGCCGGCAACTTCGGCACCGCCATCGCCAACATCGTTGCGAAGAACGGCTTCCGGGCGTACCTCTGGATGCGCGACGCGGCGCAGCTTGCGGAGATGCGGGCCCATCGAGAGAACCGGCGATATCTGAAGGGACATGCGCTGGACGGGAATGTCGTGCCGAGCGGCGATCTCGCGGAGTCCGTGGGTGACGCCGACGTGATCTTCGTGACCGTGCCGAGCGCGTCGTTCCGCCAGGTGACCGGGGACGTGGCGGGGCATGCGCGCCCCGGCGCCTTCGCCGTGAGCGGCACGAAGGGCGTCGAGTCCGATGGCTTTCGGCTCATGAGCCAGATCCTGGACGAACTACTGCCCGAGTGCGCCACCGGCGTCATCAGCGGCCCCAATCTGGCCGAGGAGATCGCGGGGTCGCACTACACCGGGACGGTGGTGGCCAGCCGCTCTGAGGCGTTGCGCGGGGCGGTGCAGCGCGTGTTGGCGAGTCCCACGTTGCGCGTGTATTCGAGTTCGGACGTCTACGGCGTGGAACTCGGCGGGGCGCTCAAGAACGTCTACGCCATCATCTGCGGGATGGCCGCGGCCCTCGAGGTGGGGCAGAACACCGTGGCCATGCTCGTCACGCGCAGCCTCGCGGAGATGAGCCGCTTCGCGGTGTCCCTCGGCGCCAATCCCTTCACCTTCCTCGGCCTGGCCGGGGTGGGTGACCTGATGGTGACGTGTACGTCCCCGCTCAGCCGCAACTTCCAGCTAGGCTTGCGCGTCGGCAAGGGGAACACCCTCGAAGAGGCCATGGAGCAACTCGGGCGGCTCGCGGAGGGCGTCAACACCTTGCGCGTCGTACGGGAGAAGAGCGTTGCACTCGGCGTCTACATGCCCTTGGTCGAGGGCCTGCACCGGGTGCTCCACGAAGGCGACGACATCGCCTGCGTGGTGACGGACTTGATGACGAGCGAGCAGATGGTGGACGTGGAGTTCGCGGCGCCCGATACGTGGAGTGCCGCGTAGTGGGCAGGTGGCGTACATGGGGCCTGGGCCTTGGGGCGCTGTTGGTGGCGGGCGCGCCCCTCCACGGCGCGGAGGATGTCCCGGGATCGAGCGATCCGGCGGGCATCGAGCGTTATCCGCGGTCGTGGATCGTGGAGTATGAGGAGCGCCCGGCGAGCCCGTATCCATTCGTGACCGCGCCGGTGGACCGCATCAAGCGCGAGGTGCGAATGGAGGCGGTCCGGGTGCAGGGCCCCCTGCGCCGCATCACCTACCGCATGCCGGACCAGACCCGCCTGGACGACGTCATCGCGCATTATGAAGCGCGCGTCGGCGAGATCAGTCCCGGAATCGTGTTCTCCTGCAAGGGACCGGATTGCGGCCGCAGCACGATCTGGGCGAACCAAGTGTTCGAGGTGGCCGAGCTGGCCGCGCCGAACCGCAACCAGTTCTACCTGGCGGCCCCGGTGTCCGTGGACGGCGGGACGCAACTGGTCGCGGTCTACGCCGTGCAGCGCGGCAATCGGCGCGTCTATGCGCATCTCGACGTGGTCGTGCCGGATGGCCCCGTCGCGTTCGGGGCCAATCGGAGCGTCGCCGAATCCCTGGCCCGCAACGGATTCGCCGTGGTGGACGGCGTCGTGCCGGACGAGGTCGGGGCGCTCAGCGAAGCCGGGTTGGAGCGCCTCGCCGAAGCGGCGGGCGCGCTTGGACCGTTCCAGGGCGAAACCGTCCATGTCGTGTGTCACGTCTACGGTTCCGCGCCGGTCGAGGAACTGGCCACGGCCGCCGAGCGTTGTGCCGCGGAAGCGGCGGGCACGGTGGCGGAGCAGGGCGGCGTGACCACCGTGGCCCACGGCCTCGGCCCCATCGCCCCACGGAACGGGGGGGCCACCTCCCGGATAGAACTCGTGCTGCCCTATCGGCTGCGGAGTGACTGACTCCGCCGTACCCCTCATTTCCGAGTTCGCAGCCCGGCTGGAAGGCGCGGGGGTCGCCTTCGGACAGGGTGCCGTCGATGCCCGCGCCGAAGCGGAGCTATTGGTCTTGGGTTACCTCGACGCCCAACCGTGGCACGACGGGGCGCCGGGGGCGCTGCGGGCATTGCTCGAACGTCGCATCCTTGATCGCGTTCCCGCAGCCCATCTCACGGGTAGGGCGTGGTTCGCCGGGCGCTGGTTCGAAGTGGAACCGGGCGTGATGATCCCCCGCTCGCCGCTCCAGGAGTTGATCGTCGAGGGCTGCCGTCCATGGCTGCGGCGTTCCCCCGACCGGATTCTCGATCTCTGCTGCGGGTGTGGCGCCCTCGGCATCGCCGCCGCGCTGCAATTCCCCGATGCTCGTGTCACGCTCTCGGACGTGGATGCCCGTGCGGTGGACTGTGCCCGCCGCAACATCGTGCGCTTCGGCCTGCCGGGACGGGTGGAGGCGCGGGTTTCGATGTTGTTCGATGCCTTGACGCCGCGCACCTACGATCTCGTGCTCGCCAATCCCCCCTATGTTCCCGAAGCGGAGGTCGCGGAATTGCCGGCGGAGTACGGTCGAGAACCCCGCCAAGGACTGGCATCCGGCGCGGACGGGCTCGACTGCTGGCGGAAGATTCTGGGTGCCGTGGGTGCCTGGCTCGACACGGACGGCCTCCTGCTCGGCGAGATCGGGCATCGGGCCGACGCGCTTGCGCAGGCGTATCCGGCCACCCCGTTCGTCTGGCCCGAACTGCGGAATGCGCCGCGCCTCGCGGGTGGCGACTTCGGGGTGTTCGCCCTCGACGGCGAGTGCTTGTCAAGGCCGGATTGACTCTCGATACTGCCCGCCATGGCCGGCAATACCTTCGGACAAGCCTTCACGCTCACCACATTCGGCGAGAGTCACGGGCCCGCCATGGGCGCGGTCGTGGACGGCTGTCCCCCTGGGCTGCCCCTTGCGGAGGAGGACCTGCAGGTTGACCTCGACCGCCGCCGGCCGGGCCGCTCACGCTACACGACCCAGCGCCGGGAGCCGGATGCGGTCAAGATCCTGTCCGGTGTGTTCGAGGGCGTGACGACGGGCACGCCGATCGGGCTGGTCATCGAGAACGTGGACCAGCGTCCCCGGGACTACGGGGCCATCAAGGACCAGATTCGTCCGTCCCATGCGGACTACACGTATCTCAAGAAGTATGGGCGGCGCGACTACCGGGGCGGGGGACGCGCCTCCGCGCGCGAGACGGCGATGCGCGTCGCCGCCGGCGCGATCGCGAAGAAGTACCTGCGGGAAGTCCATGGCACGCGGGTGCGGGGCTATCTGGCGGCCATCGGCCCGATCGCCACCCGCACGGTTAACTGGGACATCGTGGACGACAACCCGTTCTTCTGCCCGGATCCCCATGCCGTCCAGGAGATCGCGGCCCTCATGGACGAATTGCGGGAGGCGGGGGATTCGATCGGGGCTCGTATCAACGTCGTGGCCTCGGACGTTCCGGTTGGTCTCGGCGAGCCCGTGTTCGGGAAGCTCGATGCGGACCTTGCCGGAGCACTCATGGGGATCAACGCGGTGAAGGGCGTGGAGTTTGGCGCCGGCTTCGCCGTGGTCGGCCTGCGCGGCAGCGAGCACCGCGACGAGATGGACGCGGACGGCTTCCTGAAGAACAACGCTGGGGGTGTGCTCGGGGGCATCTCCTCCGGACAGGACATCGTCGCCAGCATCGCGCTCAAGCCCACGTCCAGCCTCACGATTCCGGGGCGTAGCGTGGACACGGTCGGCGAGGAGGTGGAGGTCGTGACGAAGGGGCGGCACGATCCGTGCGTTGGGCTACGCGCCACGCCCATCGCCGAGGCGATGACAGCCTTGGTGTTGATGGACCACCTGATGCGTGACCGGGCGCAGAACTCCGACGTGGAAAGATAGCCTTATCAAACGGATAAGGCTCGTACTTAAGGCGTACTCTTTGCGTGGCGTGCGCCGTTCCGCTCCAGCGCTCGCGTCGGTAGAATCGCGCCCGAAGGCTTCGGCTGCTGCACACCTCCGCCACCCATGAGCGGCAAGACCCTCTACGACAAGATCTGGGACGCTCACCACGTCACCGACCGGTCCGATGGCATGAGCCTGCTCTACATCGACCGGCACCTGCTGCACGAGGTCACCTCGCCCCAGGCGTTCGAGGGTCTGCGGCGCGAGGGGCGCCGGCCTTGGCGGCTGGAGGCGAACCTCGCGACGCCCGACCACAACGTCCCGACCGTGGTCTCGGAGCGCCGCGCCGGAGTGCCCGGCATTACCGACGAGACCGCGCGCATCCAGGTGGAGACGTTGGACGCCAACTGCCGGGACTTCGGCATCGAGGAGTTCGGCATCAACGACGTGCGCCAGGGCATCGTCCACGTCATCGGCCCCGAGCAGGGTGCGACGCTGCCCGGCATGACCATCGTCTGCGGGGATTCCCACACCTCGACCCACGGCGCGTTCGCGGCCCTCGCCCAGGGCATCGGCACCTCCGAGGTGGAGCACGTGCTCGCTACCCAGTGCCTCGCGCAGCGCAAGAGCCGCAACATGCGCGTCGCGGTGCACGGCGCCCCACCCCCGGGCGTGCATGCCAAGGACATCATCCTGGCGGTGATCGGCGCCATCGGAACCGCGGGCGCGACCGGCCACGTCATCGAGTTCTGCGGTGCCGCCATCGAGGGGCTGTCGATGGAGGGTCGCATGACGCTCTGCAACATGTCCGTAGAGGCCGGGGGCCGGGCGGGGTTGGTTGCGGTCGACGACACCACGCTTCGCTATCTGGAGGGACGTCCGTTCGCACCGCGCGGCGGTGCTTGGGCCGAGGCGGCCGCGGCGTGGAAGGGGCTCCATTCGGATCGGGACGCCGCCTTCGACCGTGCCGTGGAGATCGATGCGGGGGAATTGGAACCCCAAGTGACTTGGGGCACCTCGCCCGAGTTGGTCACCGGCATCGGCGGCACCGTGCCGGCGCCGGACGAGATGGACGATCCGGTGAAGGCGGAGGTGGCCGAGCGGGCGCTCGCCTACATGGATCTCGCCCCCGGCACGCCCTTGGCCGGCGTTCCGCTCGACAAGGTCTTCATCGGATCCTGCACCAACGCCCGCATCGAGGATCTGCGTGCCGCAGCGGACGTGGCAAGAGGCGGCAAGGTCCGGGTGTCTCAAGCGCTCGTCGTGCCGGGTTCCGGCCTCGTCAAGCGACAGGCGGAGGACGAGGGACTGGACGAGATCTTTCTCGCCGCGGGATTCGAATGGCGGGCACCGGGCTGCTCGATGTGTCTGGCGATGAACGCGGACCGCTTGTTGCCCGGCGAACGGTGCGCGTCCACGTCGAACCGCAATTTCGAGGGTCGCCAGGGGCACGGCGGCCGGACGCACTTGGTGAGCCCCGCGACCGCCGCCGCGAGCGCGATCGCCGGGCACCTGGCCGACCCCCGCGAGATCGCGGCATGAGGGCGTTCACGACCCACAGCGGGCTGGTCGCGCCGCTCGACCGGGCCAACGTCGATACGGACCAGATCATTCCGAAGCAGTTCCTGAAGTCGATCGCGCGCACCGGGTTCGGCGACAACCTGTTCGACGCGTGGCGCTACCTGGACGAGGGCATGATCGGCAAGACGCCCAACGAGCGGCGCATCAATCCCGAGTTCGTGCTGAACGCCCCGGAGTACCAAGGCGCGACGGTGCTGCTCGCCCGGGACAACTTCGGCTGCGGATCGAGCCGGGAGCACGCGGTTTGGGCGCTCCTGGAGTACGGCTTCCGCTGCGTGATCGCACCGAGCTTCGCGGACATCTTCGCCACCAACAGCGTGAACAACGGGCTGCTGCTGGTCACGTTGCCCACTGCGGTAGTGGGGGAACTGTTCGACTTGGCGGGGGGCGGTGGCCTGACGGTGGAGGTGGATCTGGCCGCGGGGCGTGTCGAGGCGACGGATGGCCGGATGTTCGCGTTCGAGACCGATGCGGAAACCCGCCGCCGGCTGTTGCGCGGCCTGGACGACATCGGCCTCACGCTCGACCACGCGGACGCCATCCGGGAGTTCGAGGCCCGGCACCGCGTGCGGCAGCCGTGGGTGTTCGGAGCACCGGCACGGGGGCCGGCATGAAGACCCGGGCCCGCATCCTGGTCCTTCCGGGGGACGGCATCGGCGCGGAGATCATGCCCCATGCGGTCCGCGTCCTCGACGCGGCATGTCCCGAGATCGATCTCGAGTTCGAGCATGGCCTGATCGGCGGCGCGGCGCTGGATGGCGAAGGCGTGCCGCTCCCGGACGCCACCCTCGCCCGCGCCCGTGAGGCCGACGCCGTGCTGCTCGGCGCCGTGGGGGGCCCGCAATGGGACGACCTGCCCATGGACCGCCGTCCGGAGCGGGGCCTACTCCGCCTGCGCTCGGGCCTCGACCTGTTCGCCAACCTGCGGCCGGCCATCCTCTTCGGGCCGCTGGCGTCCGCGTCCTCGCTGAAGCCGGAACTCGTGTCCGACCTGGACGTGCTGATCGTGCGGGAGCTGACCGGCGGGATCTACTTCGGCGAGCCGCGCGGCGTCACGGAGGGCAACCGGGGCCGGCGGGGCTTCAACACCTACGTCTACGAGGAATGGGAGATCGAACGCATCGCGCGGGTGGCCTTTGACCTGGCGGGCAAGCGGGGTGGGGGACTGGTGTCCGTCGACAAGGCGAACGTGCTGGAGGTCACCCAGTTATGGCGCGAGGTGGTCACGGAGGTGGCCCGGGACTATCCGGACATCACCCTCTCGCACATGTACGTGGACAACGCGGGAATGCAACTCGTGCGGGCGCCGAAGCAATTCGACGTGGTGGTGACGGGCAACATGTTCGGCGACATCCTTTCCGATGTCGCGGCGATGCTCACGGGTTCCCTCGGCATGTTGCCGTCCGCGTCCCTCAACGCCGACGGGCAGGGCTTGTACGAACCCGTGCACGGCACCGCCCCGGACATCGCCGGCCGCAACATCGCGAATCCGCTCGCCACGATCCTCTCGGCCGCGATGTTGCTGCGCTACAGCCTCGACGCGGCCAATGCCGCGCAACGCCTTGAAGGCGCGGTGTCCCGGGTGCTGGCCGATGGACTGCGCACGGCGGACATCATGCCCACGGAGGACCAGGACGGGATGACCCCTGTCGGCACGGACGAGATGGCGGAGGCGGTCATCGCGCGGTTGGCTGCGGCGTGATGCACGGTCGCCGCGCCCCTTTGCCTGGGTTGGTGGCGGTGATCGTTTGGGTCGCCGTCCTGGCACCGTCCGAGATGGGTTGGGCCGCCGAGGGTGAGCGTCGAAACGCCACTGCCAGTGCAGTGGAAGCCCGGCCCACGTACGGACCCATCAGGCCCGACGACACCCTCTGGTCCATCGCCGCGCGCGCGAGGCCGGGGCGGGCGACGTTGGAGGAGACGATGGCGGCTCTGCTGCGCCTGAATCCGGGGGCCTTCGTCGATGGCGACCCCAACCGCATCCGGGGCGGAGCGATCCTCATCCTGCCAGCGGAAGCGGACGTGCGCGGTGGGGGCGTCGCGCGCGGGACGGTGATGGTCGAGGAAGTGGTGGCGGAGGAAGGCGGTGCCCCTCGGGGTCCGGAGCCGAGCCAACGGCCGGACCGAGGTGCCGATCCGAGGGTGGAAGCCGAAGCGCTCGTGGCCGAGAACGCCGCGTTGCGTGCGGAGCTCACCGAGGCCCAGGCGGAGACGAGGGCGTTGCGGACGCGGGTGCAGGTGTTGGAGCGCGAGATCGACGGCCTGAAGCGCCGCCTGACACGGGCGGAGACGCCGCCGTCGCGCACGGGAGATACGGAGATACCGGTCACGTTGATCGGTGTGGGTGCCTTGGTTGTCGCCGGTTCGGTGTACGTGATGCTCTTGCTCGGCCTGCGACGCCGAAAACGGTCTTCCCCGGCGACGCCGAACGCCGGAGCGACGGAGCCGGCGCTTGAGCAAGAAGCTCAGCCGGAGGAGGCCGCCCGGCCTGAGGAGAACGCCGCGCCGGAGGAGGAGCCCCCGCCGGAGGAGGAGTTCCCGCCACAGGAAGTTGCGCCGGAAACGGACCCGGTGTTGGCGGGAACGTTCCGCGAAGCCCCGGAGGTCCCGGCGTCCGAAGCGCCGGACGAGCCCACCGCAGCCAGTGGCTACAGCCCGAACACCAAGCTCAACCTGGCGCGAGCGTACATGAACATGGACGATGCGGAGACCGCGCGGGAGGTCCTGGAGGAGGTGCTCGGCGAAGGCGACACCGAGGAGCGGGCCGCCGCGCGGAAGCTCCTCGATGAGCTGGAGAACCCCCCCTCCGGCACATGAGCGATGCGCAGACCATCGCGCTGGGCGTCGAGTACGACGGCGCGGCCTTCCATGGATTCCAGCGCCAGGTCGGCGTAGGGACCGTACAGGAGACCATCGAGGACGCGCTCTCGCAGGTCGCCGACACACCGGTGCGCATTGCCGTAGCCGGACGGACGGACGCGGGCGTACACGCCACGGGTCAGGTGGTGAGCTTCCGCACGGCCGTGGTGCGGGCGGAGGAGTCCTGGCGGCGGGGGACGAACGCGCTGATTCGGAGGGGGGCGGCGGGCGCGGGTGCCGTGGGCGTGGTCTGGGCGCGACTCGTGGAGCACGATTTTCACGCGCGCTTCAGCGCCTTGTCCAGGCGTTACGCCTATGTCTTTCTCGAGTCCGAGACCGCGCCGGTGCTGCTCCGGGGCAAGGTGACCTGGACGCGGGCGCCGCTCGATGCACCGTCGATGCACGCGGCCGCCCAGCACCTCTTGGGAGAACGCGACTTCAGCGCCTTCCGTGCGGCGGCATGCGACTCCCGTACGCCCATGCGGCGGGTCGACGCCGTCTCCGTCGAGCGCCACGGTGATCGGGTCGTCGTGGACATCGAGGCCAATGCCTTTCTACAGCACATGGTGCGCAATGTGGCGGGTTGCCTGGCCCACGTGGGCCGCGGCGAGGCGGCCCCCGGACTCGTGGCCGATCTCCTCGCCGCCCGGGACCGAACCCTTGCGCCCACGACGGCGCCTCCGGACGGGCTCTATCTCACACGGGTGACTTATCCAGACCTCGACGTGCCTTGCCGTCCGCCACCAATCCTGCCGGGGGCGTAGAGCGCTGGTCGGTGGCCGCCCACCGGGGACCGCTATTTCCGGGTTCGCTGCGAGACGACACCCGCGAGGAAACGGGCAGCGCTTTGCCAACCGTTGGCGCTGCATGGGAGGATGCAAGTCGAGACCCCGCGTGACGCTGTTCTGGTGATCGCCTTTCCGTTGCGGTTGTGCATGCGGCTTGTGCAAGTTGCGCTTGGTCGTTCGAGGGAGGACTGAACCACCATGGCCCGTGACGACGATGCGCAAGCCCCTGCCCGCAGCATCTTCTCTGACCCGACCGAGGAGGAGAAGCTCTACTTCGAGATGATCGATCGTGCGGTGGACGCTGGTGACCGTCGGGTCATCAGCAACGGCAGGCCGGCCCATGCCGTCTACATCCTCTGCAAGTTCCTTGAAATCGCGCGAAGCCGCATTGTCATCTGTACTGGCCGCCTTAGCCGCACTTTCAACGGTGTGATGGCGTACGAGGAGCCGGGCCTGATAAGCCGGGCCGTCAACTTCCCTTCGACGAGGTGGAACGCTGGACGTGCTTATCCTGGACAAGCTGGACGTTGACTCCGGGCAGACGATTCACGATCACCCGCTGTTCGATGCGCCGTCCCACACGGACATCAGCGACGGTCGGGCGACCATCACTCGCTTCGACGGACAACTCACGGGCGTCGAGGCCTATCATTTCGTCGTGGTCGACGGACGGAGCGTGCGAATCGAGGTCAAGCCCGAAGAGGCGGAGGCCTACGTGAGGCTCCATGATCCCAACACATGCGCCGTGCTAGAGCGCGTATTTGGGGACCGCGTCGCCTTGGGAGAGCGGCTGCTCGCACTGCCGGCGGCCTGAACGCTCTTGCCCTGTGCTGAAGGATGCGGCCTCTTGCTGGCCGAGAGCACCAGTGCCGTCTCGATGGCGTTCACGGCGAATCTGGCCGTCGCGCTCTGGGCGGTCCTGCTGCGCAGATTCCAAGCGCAATGGATCGAGTTCTCTGACGCCGCTGAGGTATTCGCGCGTAGCGAGCACATCCAAGAAGAGTTGAGCATTAGGCGGTTGCGCCAAACCATCGACTCGTGGAGAAAGGCGGTCGATGTGCTTTGGGCGGCAGGGCTCGGGGCTGACTGGCGTTGGCGTTGTTCCTCTACGTGATGAGTTTGCACGGAGACTCCATCTGTCTGGCGTGGCTGTGTAGCCGGACGGCTCTTCTGTTCGCGGCGTACACGTCTCCGCTCCTCATGACCGCGATGACGCTTGTGGGTCTTGAGGGGAAGCGCCGAGCGGGGAAGCAGGTTGCCGACCTTCAGGATCTCGTCGCGAAGAAGGAACAACAGGGGGACGAACTCTTCGAGCGTCTGATTGCCAGAATCTAAGCCGGCAAGCCGCAACCCCGAAACCGAGAATAGCGGCCGCAATCGTCACCTGTCCGAAGTTGCGAAGTTAGCTCCCGGAAATATCGTGCGCCGGACCTCGGTAACATCGGGGGCGCACTTGCCGGGAGGCGCGCAAGTCCGCAAACTCCCCGGCCCTTCGGCCCGGACGGAACGGTCGCGTGCGCGTCAGAACGAAAATCTGTGGCATCACCTCCGTGGAGGACGCGCTCGTCGCCGCGCGCGCCGGCTGTGATGCGGTCGGCCTCAACTTCTATCCGGCGAGTCCGCGCTCCGTGCCGGTCGAGACCGCACGCCGGATCGCGGAGGCGCTGCCGCCCCTTGTCAGTCGGGTCGCCGTCTTCGTGAATGCCGCGCCGGCGGACATCGAGCGGGTCTTGGCCGCGGTGCCCATCGACGTGCTCCAGTTCCACGGCGAGGAGGAGGGCGACGCCTGCGCGCGTTTCGGGCGCCCGTACGTCAAGGCGGCGGGCGTACACGCCGGCTTCTGCCTCGAAGCGCTGGAGGAGGCGCATCCCGCCGCCCAGGCGTTCCTGCTCGATACTCACGATCCCGTGGCACGCGGCGGTACGGGGCGTGGCTTCGACTGGTCACTTTGGCCGGCGGCTTCCGCCAAGCCGCTGATCCTCGCCGGGGGACTGACGCCGGACAACGTGGGCACGGCGATCCGGCGGCTACAGCCCTATGCGGTCGACGTCGCCGGGGGCGTCGAGGCCGGCGTCAAGGGTGTCAAGAGCGCAGACCGGGTGCGGGCGTTCCTGCGGGAGGTGCAGCGTGCGGCAATCGAATAGGCCACCCTACGACGCGCCCGATCCGCACGGTCGGTTCGGGGACTACGGCGGGAGGTACGTCGCGGAGACGCTGATCCGTGCGCTCGACGAGCTCACGGAACTGTACGGGAAGCTCTCCGCCGACGAGGAGTTCCAGGCGGCGTTGGCCGGGGACCTGGCGCGCTACGTCGGCCGGCCGACGCCGCTATATCTGGCGGAACGCCTGAGCGCCGAACTCGGCGGGGCGAAGGTCTATCTCAAGCGGGAGGACTTGAGCCACACGGGCGCCCACAAGATCAACAATACCGTGGGCCAGGCGTTGCTGGCGAAGCGGATGGGCAAGCCCCGCGTCATCGCGGAAACCGGGGCCGGGCAGCACGGCGTCGCGACGGCGACGGTCGCCGCGCGCCTGGGGCTCGAGTGCCGGGTATACATGGGCGCGGAGGACATCGAACGGCAGAGCCCGAACGTCTATCGCATGCGGCTGCTCGGCGCGGAAGTCGTCTCGGTCGAGTCCGGGTCGCGCACCCTGAAGGACGCCATGAACGAGGCGATGCGCGACTGGGTGACGAACGTGGACACCACCCACTACATCATCGGCAGCGTGGCGGGGCCGCATCCGTACCCCATGATGGTGCGGGACTTCCAGGCCGTGATCGGGCGCGAGGCGCGGTCGCAGTGCCTCGAGGCCGAGGGCCGGCTGCCGGACGTGCTCGTGGCGTGCGTGGGCGGCGGCTCGAACGCGATGGGCCTCTTCTATCCCTTCCTGGACGACGACGGGGTGGACATGGTCGGCGTGGAGGCGGCCGGGCTGGGGCTTTCGACCGGGCGGCACGCGGCGCCCCTCAATGCGGGGTCTCCGGGCGTGCTGCATGGCCAACTCACGTACCTCATGCAGGACGCGGACGGACAGATCGTCGAAGCGCAGTCGATTTCCGCCGGCCTCGACTATCCGGGCGTCGGTCCGGAGCACGCGCACCTGAAGGACACGGGCCGGGCCCGCTATGCCGCGGTGACGGACGAGGAGGCGCTCGAGGCCTTCCAGGCGCTGAACCGTCTCGAGGGCATCCTGCCGGCGCTGGAATCGAGCCACGCGCTGGCATGGGTGCTGGCCGAGGCGCCGCGCCGCCCCCGGGACGACATCATCGTCGTGAACCTATCGGGCCGGGGCGACAAGGATGTCCCCACCATTGCCCGGATGCTGGACGTCGCGGGGGCGGGGTCCGCATCCGGCCCAACCCGGAGCGGTGCCGGATGAGCCGCTTGGGCGAGCGGTTGTCCGCACGCCGCGCCGCCGGCGGCAAGACGCTGACGGCGTTCGTGACCGCCGGCGATCCGGCCATCTCGGCGACGGTGCCGGCGTTGCACGCCCTCGTCCGGGGCGGCGCGGACGTGCTCGAGCTGGGCGTCCCATTCTCGGACCCGGAGGCGGAGGGGCCGTCGATCCAGCGGTCGTCCGAGCGCGCGCTCCGCAATGGGGTCACGTTGGCCGGGGTGCTCGCCATGGTGGAGGAGTTTCGGCGCGAGGACGCGGCGACGCCCCTCGTGCTCATGGGCTACCTCAATTCCATCATGCGCATGGGATACGAGGCCTTTGCCCGCGAGGGCGCGCGGGCCGGCATCGACGGCGCGATCATCGTCAACCTGCCCCCCGAAGAGGCGGTCGTCCCGGGCGAGGCGTTCCGCGCGCGGGGGCTCGACCTCGTTTTCCTGGCGGCGCCCACCACGACGACCGAGCGGGCGGCAGACATAGCCCGGCGCGGCTCGGGGTTTCTTTACTACGTGTCGCTCAAGGGCGTCACCGGGGCGCGGCACCTGGACGTTGCGGATGTCGCGAGCAACGTCCAACGGCTGCGCACGGTATGCGACCTACCCATCCAGGTGGGCTTCGGCATCCGCGACGCGGCATCGGCGCGCGCGGTTTCCCGCGTTGCCGACGGCGTCGTGGTCGGCAGTGCCCTCGTCGATCGCATGGGGGGGCTCGCCGACGATCCGGACGCCATCCCCGTGACGCTCGAACGCTGGTTGGCCGAACTACGGAGCGCGTTGGACGCGCCGTGACGGCCCAGCTCGCCGACTGGCTGGCACGCATCGGCGTGGAACATCCGCGCGGCGTGCTCGGCGGCTTCGATCGCGTCGCGGGGGTTGCGGAACGCGCCGGGGTGAACCCGCCGGCGCCGCGCAACTTCATCGTGGCCGGGACCAACGGCAAGGGCTCCACCTGCGTCTTCCTGGAGCAGTTGTTGCTCGCGATGGGGCGTTCCGTGGGGACCACGTTGTCCCCCCACCTCGCCCGCTTCAACGAACGCGTGCGCATCGACGGGGCGGAGGTGGCGGACGGGACCCTCGTCGCCGCGTTCGAAGCGGTGGAACGGGCGCGCGGCGACACGGTACTCACCTATTTCGAGTACGCCATCCTCGCGGCCCTACACACGTTCCGCGCCCAGGCCGTCGACGCGTCCGTGCTGGAGGTCGGCCTCGGCGGACGCCTGGACGCGACCAACGTGGTGGATGCGGACGTCGCCGTCATCGTCACCGTGGACCTCGACCATCAGGAGTACCTCGGCGACACCCGGGAGGCCATTGCGGCCGAGAAGGCCGGCGTGTTGCGGCCGGGGCGGCCGGTGGTGTTCGGGGAGGCGGACGTGCCGCGCGCCGTCCGCGAGCGCGCGCGGGCGTTGGGCGCGCCCCTGTTCGCCTATGGGCGCGACTACGATGCGACCCTCGACCGGGATGGCTGGACCGTGCATCTGGCGGATGGGCGCTCCGCGCGTGCGGCAACGACACCCCACGTCCCGTCCCCGAACGCGGCCACCGCCGTGCAGGCCCTGGCGTTGGCGGAGCCGGATTTCGACCTGGCCATCGTGGACACGGCCTGCCGCCGCGCGGTGTTGCCCGGCCGCTTCGAGACCATCATGGCGGAGGGGCGCCGGTGGCTGCTCGACACGGCCCACAATCCGCACGCGGCGCGATTTCTGGCCGCGCGCCTGGCGGAGCCGGCGGCTTGCGCCGTGCTGTCGATGTTGGAGGACAAGGATCCCCCGGGGGTCGTGGCGCCGCTATTGCCGTGCGTGGGGCGCTGGATCGCCACGGACAATGGCCTGCCGCGAGGCCTTTCCGGCGAGCAGCTCGGCACGCGGCTGGACGGTGTCGTGCCCGCTGTCGTCGTCGCCGATGCGGATGCGGCGCTGGACGCCGCCCGCGCCATGACGGGGACGAACGATGTTATCCTTGTGTGCGGGTCGTTCGACTTGGTCGCCCGCGCTCGCGCCAGACTGCATTGCTGACAGAGCAGACTCGATACCGCATCACCGGCGCCGTGTTCCTGGTCGCGGTGGCGGCCATCGCCTTTCCCATGCTGTTCGACGGTGCCGGCATCGAGCCGCTGGAACTTCCCCCCGTCGAGCCTGTTCCCGCGGACGTTGCCGCCTTGGCCGCCGCCGTGGATGACGCCCCTCCGCCGCCGGACAGCGTCGGCCTGCTGGCGGCGCGTGACGCCTTGCGCGCCGAGATCGACGACGAAGGCTATCGCCGTGAGACGGGCACCCGCCTGGGTGACCCCGTGCTGGCCGAGGAACACGCCGCGCCACTGGTGCCGGCCGAAGCCTGGGCCGTCCAGGTGGGGAGCTTCTCGAGCCGCGAACGGGCCTTGGCCCTGCGCGACCGGCTGCGCGCCGACGGCTATGACGCGTTGCTCTCCAGCATCAAGAGGAGTTCCATGCGGATGACCCGGGTCGCCGTTGGGCCGATGATCGAACGGGATGCCGCCGCGCGGATGCAGGAGGAGCTCCGGGCGCGCTATGCCTTCGAGCCCCGCATCGTGCGGTTCGCCCCCTGAGCGTATCGTGCATCAGCGCGCTGCCACCGCGCCCGGCCGCCCCGCGGCCCGGCCCTGCTGAGATGGCGGAGACCGACGTGGTCATCGTGGGGGTCGTGGGGGTGTCGACCGTGATTGGACTCATGCGCGGCTTGGTGCGCGAACTGATGTCCCTCGTCGTTTGGCTGACGGCCTTCGTCGCCTCCCTCGCGCTGGGCGCGCCGGTCGCGGCGCTGTTGGATTTGGGGGGTGCCGCCGGCACGGCCATCGGCTTCGCGATCGTGTTCGTCGTCGTGCTCGTGGCGGGCGCGCTGGTGCAGCGCATGCTGGCGAAGGTGGTGCAAACCGCGGGCATCGGGGGGGTGGATCGCATGCTCGGGTCGATGTTTGGAGCGCTCCGTGGTGCCCTGCTAACCGTCGTCGCGTTGATCGCCATCCGGCCGTTCGCGCAAGCGAGCGAGTGGTGGCTCGAGTCCGCCTTGGTGCCGGCGCTCCTCGCGTTCGAGCAGGAAGTGCTCGAGTTGCTGGGACTCGCCGCCAGCCTATTCTCAAGACTTCTCGGATCGGGTCCATAGAGGAACGCAAGCCATGTGTGGGGTAGTCGGGATCCTCGGGCACACGCCGGTCAACCAGCAGCTCTACGATGCGTTGACCGCCTTGCAGCATCGCGGCCAGGACGCGGCGGGCATCGTCACCTGCGACGGCGTGCGCGCGCACCTGCGCAAGGGCAATGGCCTGGTGCGGGACGTCTTCGAGCAACGCCACATGCAGCGCATGGTGGGCACGATGGGGATTGGTCATGTCCGCTATCCGACGGCGGGAACGTCCAGCTCCGCCGAGGCGCAGCCGATGTACGTCAACTCGCCCTACGGCATCGCCCTCGGCCACAACGGCAACCTGACCAATGCCGCCGAACTGGAGGCGGATCTGTTCCGCGCCGACCGGCGGCACGTCAACACGGACTCCGATTCGGAAATCCTGCTCAACGTCTTTGCCGACGAGTTGCACAAGGTGGGTTCGGAGCGCGTGGGGCCGGACGACGTCTTCGAGGCCGTTGCCGGGGTACACCGCCGCTGCCGGGGCGCGTACGCGGCGGTCGCCATGGTGATCGGGGGCGGCATCGTCGGGTTTCGCGACTGCCACGGCATTCGCCCGCTGATCTATGGCCGGCGGGAGACGGAGCACGGCGTCGACTACATCGTCGCTTCGGAGAGCGTGGCTCTCGACATCCTCGGCTTCGAGGTCATCCGGGACGTACTCCCCGGCGAGGCCGTGTACATCGACATCGACGGTACCCTGCATACCCGACGCTGCGGCATCGAACGCGGGCACTCGCCGTGCATGTTCGAGCACGTCTACCTGGCCCGGCCGGATTCGATCATGGACCGCATCTCGGTCTACAAGGCCCGGCTGCGGATGGGCGAGAACCTCGCCGAGCGCATCCTTTCCCGCTATTCGCGCCGGGAGCACGACATCGATGTCGTGATCCCCGTGCCCGACACCGCGCGCACGGCGGCGCTACCGTTGGCGCATCGGCTCGACGTCAAGTTCCGCGAGGGCTTGGTCAAGAACCCCTACATCGGCCGCACGTTCATCATGCCGGGCCAGACCCAGCGCCGGCAGTCCGTGCGCAGCAAGCACAACGCCGTCGAGCTGGAGTTCCGCAACAAGAACGTACTGCTCGTCGACGACTCGATCGTGCGGGGCACGACGACGCGTCAGATCATCCAGTTGGCGAGGGAGGCGGGTGCCCGCAAGGTGTACTTTGCGTCCGCGGCGCCCCCCGTGCGCTACCCAAACGTCTACGGCATCGACATGCCGGCGGCCAGCGAGTTCGTGGCGTACAACCGCACGGAGGAGGAAGTCGCGGAACTCATCGGTGCGGACTGGCTCGTCTACCAGACGATCGACGACCTGATTCTCGCGGCCCGGGAAGGCAATCCGGAACTGCGGAGCTTCGATTGTTCGGTGTTCAATGGCGAGTACGTCACGGGGGACATCGACGAGGCGTACCTGGCGCGGCTGTCGCGGCATCGGAGTGACCGCATGAAGCAGTTGCGCGAAGATGCCATGGAGGACCAGCCCGTGATCGAACTATCGAGCCACGCGTGAGCACCGCCGCGAGCAACACCCGGCCCGTGCGCCGGGAGCGCACCAGCCCGTGCATCGGGATCTGTTCCACGACATACGGCGACCTCGTGTGCCGTGGCTGCAAGCGTTTCGCCCACGAGGTGGTGGGCTGGAACGGATACGACGCGGACCAACGCGGGACGATCTGGCGCCGGCTGGCCGAGTTGCGAGACGCGAGCGTCGCCCGGTTTCTCGCGGTGACGGACGAGACGGCGCTTGAGGGCGCGGCGCGGCGGCTGCACATCGCGCCCATGCCGGAGCAGAGCGCGCTCACCCTTGCCTATGAGACGCTGCGCCGCAGCCGTGGTGCGCCGGACTTCGCCGCCCTCGGGCTAACGGTCTGCGAAGCCGGCGCGGCCATCGCCCCGGAGGAACTCTTCGCGGCCATTTCGCAGGAGTTCCGAACCCGGTCCACGGCGGCCTACGAGCGCAACTTCCGCGTTCCCGCGGAGTAACTGGCCGGTCCCGTGAGCGGCGCGGTGGACATCGGCCCGGTGCGTACCTTCCTCGGCACGCCCACGCCGGATACCTGGGTGGACGCCGTGCTAGAAGCGATGGACGTCCTCCTCGTGGACCACGCCAACTGCGAGAAGAAGGCCGCCGGCACGGCGATTGGCATGTTGTACCGATACGGCGACCGCACGGAGCTCCTGGCGCCGCTCGCGAAGCTTGCACGCGAAGAACTACGCCACTTCGAGGAGGTCCTGCGGATGATGGACCGGCGTGGCACCGCGCCGCGCCGCCTGTCGCCCTCCGGGTATGCGGGGCGCCTGTTCGGCCTCGTCCGGAAACGGGAGCCTGAGCGGCTGATGGACACGCTCATTGCGGGCGCCATCGTGGAGGCGCGCTCCTGCGAGCGCTTTGCGTTGCTCGCGGCGCGGCTCGACGGGGACCTTGGGCGGCTCTACGCCGGCTTGCTCGCCTCCGAGGCACGGCACTTCGAGACATACTTGGCGTTGGCCGAATCCTGCGCGACCGAACCGCTGTCACCCCGGGTGGAGGCGATGCTGGCGGTCGAGGGTGCCCTGGTCACGGAACCCGACGCGGCACCGCGTTTCCACAGCGGCCCACCGGGGCCCGATGGGTGGAGTAGCCCTGGAGGTTAACCGGGGGGCGTGTCCGCCACCGCCGTGCGCCCGTTCCTACGCGGCCTCCGGCAGCGCGAAGCACTCCAGGTCCATGCCGCGCCCCACGCGTAGGGCCCAGCCGCATCGATTCCAGTCGCCGAGGACGTAGCGCCGGCCCGTTGGTCCGTCCGGCGTTAGCACGACCTCGTGCATGCCGGGCCGGTGCGTGTGCCCGTGGATCATGATCCGGCACTCGTGGCGCAGCATCGCCGCCGCGACCTCCTCCTCCGTCACGTCCATGATGTTCTCGGCCTTGTTCGCGTTGGCGGCGCGGCTTTCCTCCCGCAACCCCCGGGCGAGGGCGCGGCGCTCGGGGAGGGTGCGCCCGAGGACGTCGGCTTGCCAAGCCTCCGAGCGCAGCAACGCCCGCGCCTGCTGATAGGCGTGGTCGCGGGTGCAGAATGCGTCTCCGTGGGCGAGCAACAACCGCTCGCCCCCCGGTCGCTGGTCGATGACCCAAGGGTCGGGAATGAGCGTGACGCCCGTCTCCGCGGCGAACCGTTCACCGAACAGGAAGTCTCGGTTCCCGTGCATGACGTACAGCGGACAGTGGCGGGACGTGGCGCGGAGGGCATCCCGCAGCGCCGTTGCCGTCGGGCCATCGTCGTCGTCCCCGACCCAGACTTCGGCGAGGTCCCCCAGGATGTAGATCGCGTCGGTCCCGGGTGCTTCTCGGGCAAGGAAGTCCCGGAACCCGTCCAGCACCCGAGGCGCCTCGGCGTCGATGTGCAGGTCCGAAATGAACAACACGCTCACTGACCGGGTGCCGACTGTTGCCGCTCCGGCCGATGTCCCGCGGAGGGGTGGCGGGCCGACGTATGTGGCGTGGACGGGTTTCTGCCCGATGGGTGACGGGCCGCCGGGCTCTGCGCGGACTGCAGCACGTTTTGCAGCATCGCGACCCGGGTCATGGGACCGACGCCACCGGGCACGGGGGTGATCCAGGAAGCTCGCTCCCGCGCGGCCTCGAAGTCGACGTCGCCGTGCAGCCGGTTGTGGCGGTCGCGGGTGATGCCCACATCGATGACGATCGCGCCGGGCCGGATCCAGTCGCCGCGTACGAGGCCGGGCTGTCCCGTCGCGGAGACGACGATGTCGGCGGCGCGGACGTGTGCAGCCGCGTCTCGGGTGAACTTGTGCGCCGTCGTGACGGTGCATCCCGCCAGGAGCAGTTCGAGGCCCATGGGCCGGCCGACGTGGTTGGAGGCCCCGAGAATGGTCGCGGCCAGCCCGCGTAGCGGTACTTCGGTCCGGGCCAGGAGCGCCATGACGCCCTTCGGCGTGCAGGAGCGCAGCGCCGGCTGGCGCAACGCCAACCGGCCGATGTTGTATGGATGGACGCCGTCGACGTCCTTCGACGGCGCAATCCGCTCCAGGATGTGCTGGGCGTCCAGACGGGCGGGCAGGGGCAACTGCACCAGCATGCCGTCGATGCTGTCGTCGGCGTTGAGTTCCTCGATCATCTCCACCAGCGTCGCTTCCGTCGTGTCGGCGGGCAGGTGCCGGAAATCATGCTTGAACCCCACTTCGAGGCAGTCCCGGCGCTTATGCTTGACGTAGATGGCCGAGGCGGGATCGTCGCCCACGAGTAGGACGGCCACGCCGGGGCGCCGCTGCCCGCGCTCAAGCCGCTCCGCCACGACGCCGGCGATGTCCCGGCGGATCGACCGGGCGATGGCGTTGCCGTCCAGGATGCGTGCGGTCATGGCGTTTTCGAGCCCCAGGGCGGGGAAAGCGCGAGTCTACACGCTCCGGCAGCCGGGCCGGCGGCGGGTCCGTCCTCCTGACGCAAGACGAACCATCGCCGTCGCATTTCGGGCGATACCCCGGCGCGCTCCACCTCGGCGTGCGGGTCGCGCCCATGATCGCGGGGCCACCGCGTTTGACCGTCCTCCGGCGTCCCATTATGATCGCGGGCCGCTCGCGCGGCGGCGGGCGAGAGAAGCCGAGGGAAGGCGAACCCGGCGGGGTATGGCGCAGTCTGGCAGCGCGCCTGCTTTGGGAGCAGGAAGTCGGGAGTTCGAATCTCCCTACCCCGACCACGCCTCGTCCGCGGCGCACCGACTGCGCCCGTAGCTCAACGGGATAGAGCATCGGCCTTCTAAGCCGGCGGTTGCAGGTTCGAGTCCTGCCGGGCGTGCCATCTCCTTTCCGGGGATGATTCCGGTGGGTGACTCCGGTGGGTGACTCCGGTAGTAAGCAGCGCCCTCGGTTACAATACGCATCAATGGTGGGCGTAGCTCAGCGGGTAGAGCTCTGGATTGTGGATCCAGTGGTCGTGGGTTCGAGCCCCATCGTCCACCCCAATCACCGTGCCCCGCACGCGCATGGCGCGCGGTGGGCAAGTTCGCCGGCGCGCCCATGGGTGGCTAACCATGCAAGTGTCTGTTGAAAACACCGGGGCGCTGGAGCGCCAGGTGCGCATCCAACTCGAACCCGAGCCGTTCGAGGAGGAGTACGGCCGGCGGTTGCGCAAAACGGCCCGCGAAGTGCGCCTGAATGGTTTCCGGCCCGGCAAGGCACCGGTCAAGGAAGTGCGCCGCCGCTTCGGCAGGAGTATTCGCGCCGAGGTCGCGGCGGAGTTGATGCAGTCGAGTTTCCAGGATGCGCTGCGTCAGGAAAACCTGCACCCGGCAGGGACGCCTTTGTTCGATGCTCCGGACCTGGAATCCACCGAGGGCCTGGCCTTCACGGCGACCTTCGAGGTCCTTCCCGAGATCGAACTGGCCGATCTTGGGCAGGTCAAGGTGCGGCGGCCCGAGGCGGAGGTCACTTCCGACGATCTGGACGCGATGGTGGATCGCTTGCGCGAGGGCCGGACGACCTGGAGCGCGGTGGAGCGGCCGGTGCGGAAGGGAGATCGCGTTTCCGCCGACCTGGCCGAATGCGACGGCGAGTTCCGGCACGAGGGGTTGTCGTTCGTTGCCGGGGACGAGTTCTTCTTTCCGAACGTCGCCGAGGCCGCGCTCGACATGACGGCGGGAGACACGAAGCGGATCACCTCGACGTTTCCCGAAGTCATGGCGGACGAGGCGCTGCGAGGCAAGGAGGCCGAGTTTGACTTCACCGTTCGGGAGGTCGCCGAGGGCCGCGTACCGGAGCTCGACGACGCGTTCTTCGCCACCTTCGACGTGCGCGAAGGTGGTGAGGAGGCGTTTCGCGAAGCGATCAAGACCGACATGGATGGCCGTCTGTCCGCCGCGATACGCACGCAGTTGGCGGACCAGGTCATGGCGGGCTTGGTGGACCTGCACGCGTTCGACGTGCCGAATTGCCTGGTGGAGGAGCGCCTCGCGCAGATTCGCTCGGAACTGCCGCAGCTCTTCGGTGCGCAGGGCGAGGCCCAGGAGCCGCCCGAGGCGGCCCTAGAGATCGCGCGGCGCGAAGCCGAGAAGTCCATACGCGAAGTGCTCTTGATTCGCGCGATCGTCGACGCCCAGGGCCTTAGCGTGGACGGAGCGCGCGTCCGCGCGCGCATCGAACAACTCGCGGCGAGCTACGAGCATCCAGAGCAAGTCGTCAATTGGTACTATTCGCAGGACGCCCTGCTGCAGCGCGTCGAGTCGGACGTGCTGAAGGAGCAGGCCGTCGAACACGTGCTGTCCGTGGCGGACGTCGAAGACGTGCCGAGTTCGCACGACGCCGTGATGGCGGGGCGGATCGGGCCGGACGACGCGCCGACGCAAGGCGAGGGCGACGTGACGCCGCCCGCATCAGAGACCTGACGAGAGGCATCCGTGGAAGACCGAATTTCGCCACCCGTCCGCAACCTGGGCCTCGTGCCGATGGTCGTGGAGCAAAGCGCCCGCGGCGAACGGGCCTACGACATCTACTCCAGACTCCTCAAGGAACGCATTGTCTTTCTGGTGGGGCCCGTCGACGACAACGTCGCCAACCTGGTCGTCGCCCAGCTCCTGTTCGCCGAGTCGGAGAATCCCGACAAGGACGTGCATCTGTACATCAACTCGCCGGGCGGATCGGTGACCGCCGGGCTCGCCATCTACGACACGATGCAGTTCGTGCGCTGCGACGTCGCCACGATGTGCATCGGCCAGGCCGCCAGCATGGGGGCGTTTCTCCTCGCCGCCGGAACCCGGGGCAAGCGCATGGCCCTACCCAATTCGCGGGTCATGCTGCATCAGCCGGCGGGTGGCTCCCGGGGCGTGGCCGCGGACATCGAGATCCAGGCCCGCGAGATCATGGCGGTCCGGCAGCGGCTGAACGAGATCCTGGCCCGCCACACCGGGCAGGACGTGGACCGCATCGCCCAGGACACCGACCGGGACTACTGGATGAGCCCCGACGAGGCCGTGGAGTACGGACTCCTCGACTCCGTGCAGCACCCGCGCGCGGAGCTCACCGCGGTCGAGTCATAACGCCGGCACGGCGTGCCGGTGCGGGGAAGGGTTGCAAAATCCCGTGGTTGGAAGCATGGTTGAAGGGCAGGCGGCGTAGGAAGATGGGAATTTATGGCGGATCGTAACTCCGGCAGGGGCGGGGACTCCGGGAAGCTGGTCTACTGCTCGTTCTGCGGCAAGAGCCAGCACGAGGTCCGCAAGGTCATCGCGGGGCCGTCGGTCTTCATCTGTGACGAATGCGTCGAGCTATGCACCGACATCATTCGCGAGGAGGTGCAGGAAGGCGGTGACGGCAAGGATGCGGACCGCCTTCCCGTGCCGATGGAGATCAAGGGGATCCTTGACGAATACGTCATCGGTCAGGAACACGCGAAAAAAGTCCTTTCGGTCGCCGTCTACAATCACTACAAGCGTCTCAACTACAACGGAACCGCCACGGCGTCCGGCTCGGGTAACGCCAGTTCCGGCTCTGGTTCCGCGAAGGGCAAGCCCAAGCCGCGCGAGAAGCGCGACGAGGTCGAACTCTCGAAGTCGAACATCCTGTTGATTGGACCGACGGGCTGCGGCAAGACGCTGCTCGCGGAAACGTTGGCGCGGCTCCTCGACGTCCCCTTCACCATCGCCGATGCCACGACCCTGACGGAGGCCGGATATGTCGGCGAGGATGTCGAGAACATCATCCAGAAGCTCCTCCAGAAGTGCGACTACGACGTGGAGAAGGCCCAGGTCGGCATCGTGTACATCGACGAGATCGACAAGATCTCGCGCAAGTCGGACAACCCGTCCATCACCCGGGATGTCTCCGGCGAGGGCGTGCAACAGGCCCTGCTGAAGCTCATCGAGGGAACGATCGCCTCGGTGCCTCCCCAGGGCGGACGCAAGCATCCGCAGCAGGAGTTCCTCCAGGTCGACACGGGCAACATCCTCTTCATCTGCGGTGGCGCGTTCTCGGGGCTTGAGAAGGTCATCGTCGACCGCTCCGCGAAAAGCGGCATCGGCTTCGGGGCCGAGGTCCGCGGGGAGCAGGAAGGCAAGAACATCGGGGACACGCTGCGTCTGGTGGAGCCGGAGGACCTGATCAAGTACGGGCTCATCCCCGAGTTCGTCGGCCGGCTGCCGGTGGTCGCGACCCTCGAGGAGCTCGACAGCGAGGCGCTCGTGCAGATCCTCACGGACCCGAAGAACTCGCTCACCAAGCAGTACGCCAAGCTGTTCGACATGGAGGGCGTGGAGGTCGACTTCCGCGAGGACGCCCTCTCGGCCGTGGCGGAAAAGGCCATGGAGCGCAAGACGGGGGCGCGGGGCCTGCGTTCGATCCTCGAATCGGTGTTGCTGGACACGATGTACCGGCTGCCCTCGACGGAGTCCGTCAAGAAGGTCGTCATCGACGACAGCGTCATCCGGGGCGAGACGGAGCCGATGCTGCTCTACGAAAACGTCGACCGCGCGAAGGCCGCCCAGGAAGAGTGAAGGCCGTCCCGGAAGCCCGTGCAAGAAGGCCGTTCAGACGAGAGTCAAGAGTGAGCGCCCCGCGTTGATCCGGACGCGTTGGTCCCGGTGATCGAGGACACGCAAGCGGACCTCCCGGTTCTGCCGCTGCGGGACATGGTCGTGTACCCGCACGGCGTGCATCCGTTGTTCGTGGGCACGCGATCATCCATTGCGGCCCTGGACGCCGCGATGGCGGCCGACAAGCGCATCCTGCTCGTCGCGAAGCGGGAGGCGGCGCGGGAGAACCCGGGACCCGACGACCTGTTTCCCGTGGGAACGCTGTCCGCGATCCTGCAACTGCTCAAGCTCCCGGACGGGACCGTCAAGGTGCTGGTCGAAGGGAATCAACGCGCCCGTATCCGCCGCTTCGCCGACACCGGCGCGCATTGGGTGGCCGACGTCGAGGCCGTGGCGGAGGGGACGGTCGCCCGCGATGCCCGGGAGGCCATGGTCCGGGCGGTGAAGTCCAAGTTCGAGGCATTCGTGGAGGCCGCGAAGAACGTCCCCAAGGAGGCGGCCGCCTCCGTATCCGCCATCGAGGAGCCGGGCCGTCTCGTAGACACCATCGCCGCCCAGATGACGATCAAGGTCGAGGAGCGCCAGGCCGTGCTGGAGGCTTTCGACCTCGATGCGCGGGTGCAGCGCGTCATGGCGATGATGGACAAGGAGATGGAGGTCCAGCAGGTCGAGAAGCGCATCCACGGGCGCGTCAAGAAGCAGATGGAGAAGAGCCAGCGCGAGTACTACCTGAACGAGCAGATCAAGGCGATTCAGAAGGAACTCGGCGGCATCGACGATACCCCCGGGGAGTTCGACGAGTTGGCGCGGAGGATCGAAGCCGCGGGCATGTCCAAGGACGCCAGGGAGAAGGCGGAGGGCGAGCTAGCCAAGCTCAAGATGATGGCGCCGATGTCTGCGGAGGCCACCGTCGTCCGCGGCTATCTGGACTGGCTGCTGGGGGTTCCGTGGCGCAAGAAGAGCCGCATTCGCCGGGATCTGAAGGTGGCGCAGAGGATCTTGGACGAGGACCACTACGGGCTCGAGGAGGTCAAGGACCGCATCGTCGAGTACCTCGCGGTGCAGGGGCGGGTCAACAAGGTCAAGGGCCCCGTGCTGTGCTTCGTGGGACCGCCCGGAGTGGGCAAGACCTCCCTCGGCGAGTCCATCGCCCGCGCGACGAACCGCAAGTTCGTGCGCATGGCGCTCGGCGGCGTGCGAGATGAAGCGGAGATCCGGGGGCACCGCCGCACGTACATTGGCGCCCTGCCCGGCAAGGTCTTGCAGAAGATGGAGAAGGCGGGGGTGCGCAATCCGCTCTTCCTGCTCGACGAAGTGGACAAGATGGGCATGGACTTCCGGGGGGATCCCGCCTCGGCCCTGCTCGAGGTGCTCGACCCGGAACAGAACAACACCTTCAACGACCACTATCTGGAGGTGGACTACGATCTCTCGGACGTGTTCTTCATCTGCACGTCGAACTCGATGAACATTCCGCCGGCCCTCCTGGACCGCATGGAGGTCATTCGCCTGCCGGGATACACCGAGGACGAGAAGGTCAATATCGCCTCCCGTTTCCTGGTGCCGAAGCAAAAGCGGCTTACCGGCCTCAAGGCCGGCGAGTTGTCCCTGACGGACGACGCGATCATCCGGTTGATTCGCTACTACACCAAGGAAGCCGGGGTACGGGGCTTGGAGCGCGAGATCGCGAAGCTCTGCCGCAAGGTCGTCAAGGAACAGGCTACCGGACCGGACGGGGAAGCGGATGATCCCGCCCGCCAGGGCGCGACGCACGAGGGCGGCGGAGACGGCCGGGTGGGGCCGGACCAGATCGAGCGCTACAACGGCGTGCCGCGATACGACTATGGCCGCGCCGAGGAAGAGAACCGGGTGGGCGTGGTGACGGGCCTGGCCTGGACCGAGGTCGGCGGCGAGTTGCTGAACATCGAGGCGGTGACCGTGCCCGGCAAGGGGCGGCAAACCAAGACGGGTTCGCTGGGCGACGTCATGCAGGAGTCCATCCAGGCGGCGCTCACCTTCGTGCGCGGCCGGGCCGCGGGGCTCGGCATCCCGGAGGACTTCCACGAGAAACACGACTTCCACATCCACGTTCCGGAGGGGGCCACCCCCAAGGATGGGCCCAGTGCCGGGATCGGCATGTGCGCGGCGCTGGTGTCCGTGCTCACGGGGATCCCCGTGCGCGCGGACGTGGCCATGACCGGCGAGATCACGTTGCGGGGCCGCGTGCTGACCATTGGCGGGCTCAAGGAGAAGCTCTTGGCGGCGCGCCGGGGGGGCATACACCGCGTCATCATTCCGGAAGGCAACGAACGGGACTTGAAGGAAGTGCCGGAGAACATCAAGGCCGAACTGACCATCACGCCCGTCGCCTGGATGGACGAGGTCATTGCCTTGGCCCTCGAGCGGTCCCCCATGCCGGCCATCGAGCAGGACGCTCCGCTGCCTGGCACGGGGGCGGAACGGCGGCCGGGCGTGACCATCAATCCGCACTGAAGGTGCCGCGGTGTTTGACAAGGTTTTTTCGGCGTTGATATAACGCGACCGTCACGTGACCCTTCGCGTGCCGGTTCGACAACCCGCCGAAGGCGGAACCCTAGGGCGACGGTATAACGCTCCCATCAACGAGGACTTCAATGAACAAATCGGAACTCATCGAGCGGATTTCGGATGCCGCGGACATCTCGAAGGCCGACGCCGGCCGCGCACTCGAGGCCGCGCTGGACGCTATCGCCGAGTCGCTCAAGAACGCCGAACCGGTTTCGCTGGTGGGCTTTGGTACCTTCGCCGTGCGCGAGCGGGCTGCCCGCACCGGGCGCAATCCGCAGACGGGGGAGACCATCCAGATCGCGGCGTCGAGAAGCCCCGCGTTCAAGGCCGGCAAGGCCCTCAAGGACGCTTTGAACTGACGTTGCCGCGTGCGCCGGATGGCGCACGCTGGTGGGTCCGAAGGCGGTTACTGGTCGCAAGCCCCGACGCTTGGGTCGGCGACGTGCGGTGCCGTCTAGGGGGTTCCCCGCCCAAGTTTCCAACTAGGCGCTCTTAAGCCATGCTGCAAAGAATGCGGGACGGTGCCCAGACCATGGGCGCCAAGATCATGGTCGGCATCATCGTGTTCGTGCTCACGGTGTTCGGCTTCGGCGCGTTCAACCTGTTCGCCGTCGGCGAGCCGGTCGCGGCCACCGTCAACGGCGAGGACATTAGCGAAGCGCTGCTGGCGGCGGAGATCGAGCGCCGCCGCCGGGACATTCTCGGTCAGATGGGGGAGGCCGCTGATCCCTCCCTCATCGACGAGTCTCTGCTGCGCCAATCGACCCTGGGTCTGCTCGTCGATCGGACCCTATTGCGGCAGACCGCCGAGGATCTTGGCTTGGCGGCGTCGGCCAACCGGCTCAACCGGGACATCCTCGCGAATCCGGACTTCCAGGTGGAGGGCGCCTTTGACGAGGACCGTTTCCGGGCCGTTCTCGCCAGCGCCGGCTTCTCGCCGGCGTCGTACCAGAGCGAACTCGCCGACAACACGTTGATCGTCCAGCTCGCGGGGAGTCTTGGCGACAGCGGTGCCGCCACGGACCGCGAGGTCCGGGACACCGCCAGCCTGCTGATGCAGCGGCGCGACGTGGCCTGGCTCGCTTTCCGGGCGGAAGACTTCTCGCGGGACCTTGAGGTCTCCGACGAGGACATCGCGGACTATCGCGACTACCACATTGATCGGTTCATGACGCCGGAAACGCTGGACGTGGAGTACGTGCGCTTGTCCCTCGCGGATCTCGCCGACGGCATCGAGGTGACCGAGGCGGACATTCGGGATGCCTTCGAGGCGGAGGAGCGGGATCGGGCGGCGGCGGGCGATGTCCGGCGCCGCCGCGGCGCGCACATCCTTCTTGAGGTGACGGACGACCGCTCCGAGGCCGATGCCATCGCCCAGCTCGCCGAGGTCCGGGGGGAGTTGGAGGCCGGAGCCTCGTTCGAAGACAAGGCCAGGGAGCTCTCGGAAGATCCGGGCTCGGCCGCCAGCGGAGGGGATCTCGGGCTCGTTGGACGGGACGTGTTCGATCCGGCGTTCGAGAGTGCGCTGTGGGCCCTCGAGGTGGGCCAGTTGTCGGCACCCGTGGTCACGGCGTTTGGCGTCCACCTGATCCAACTCCAGGAGATCGAGGAGATCGTGGCGCCGACCTTCGACGAGGCGCGCGAGCGGCTAGCCGAGGAACTGCGGCGCAATCGGGCACAGACGACGTTCGACGAGCAACTCCGGCAGATGGACGAGATCGCGTTCGAGGAGCCGGACACCCTGGAGGGGGTCAGCGAGGCGCTCGGCCAGCCCCTCGAGCGGGTGGCCGGCGTCACGCGGGACACGGGCAGCGGCCCCCTCGCCGATGCCATCGTCCGCGAAGCGGTCTTCGAGGCGGACGTGCTACTCGAGGGTTACAACAGCCCGGCCGTCAGGACCGGCGATACGGCGGTGGTGGCCCGGGTCGGGACACGCCATGCGCCTGCGGAAATCCCGCTAGAGGAAGCGCGCGAGGACATCCGCGCCCAGCTGCTGTCCGAGCGGGGGGACGACGCGGCCCGGGAGGCCGCGGCCGAGGCCCTCGCGCGGACCCAATCCGGGGAACCGGTCGCGGACATCGCGGACGCCTTCGGCCTGGAGTGGACCGTTCGCGAGGCCGTCACCTCCAACGCCCCCGACCTGCCGCTTTCCGTGGGACGCGCCGCCTTCGAACTGGCCCTCGGGTCGCCGGGAACCCGCGCCGCGGTAACTGCGGAGCTGCCGGGGGAGGGCCACGCCGTCGTCACGGTGACTCGCATTGAGCCGGGGGACTACGGGGCGATGACCGAGAGCGAACGCGCGGCGATGCGCACGCAACTGGACGCGTTGGCACGGGAGCGGGACATGGCCGGACTCATCGCGTCGCTGCGCTCGGACGCCGGATTGGATCAAGAGTAGGCGGGGCACGCTCCCAGCCAGCCTTGCGGTTGGTGACACGGCGAAGGAAAATGCCGCCGGCCCCACACCCACTTTGCGGACAGCGTCGAGATTGCAACGGAGCAAGGAACGTACCGCCGGTTTTGAAGCGCTCGTGGAGTGGTTCGCCTCGGAGCCAGGCCAGGAGTTGCTGCGCCGCGAGACCGATCTGGTCGGCGAGCGCGTGCGGCGTTTCCACGGCGACTGCCTGCTGTGGCTGGGTCCGGTCCCGGAGGCCACCCGAGCCACGTCCCGTTGCATGGTCAAGAGTCGGCTGTTGGCGACCCCGGCACCGCTTACGAGGGGCTCCGAGGGCGTTTCCGCCTTGCTTGCGCGGACCGAATCCCTCCCACTGGCCTCGAATAGCGTGGACGGCGTCGTGCTGCATCACGCCCTGGAGTACGCGCGCGATCCCCGTAGCGCCATACGAGAGGTCACCCGGGTGATCCGCCCCGGTGGCAGGCTCCTGGTGTGTTGTTTCAACCCAGCGTCGCTGTGGGCCGTGAGTAGCTTGCGGCGCCGGATGACGACGGTGAGCAGCGTGCGCCTCAACGAATGGCTGGCGGTGCTCGGCTTCGTGCGTGAGGGCAAGGCGCACTACCTGCACTACCGGGCGACGCTCAACCTCAAGCTCTCGCATCCGCGTTGGCGGGCCGTGCGGCGTTGGCTGAACCGCTCGCAGATGCCGTTCGGCGGTGTCTACCTGACGCTGGCCACGAAGGAGTCGTTGGGCCGGATTCCGAAATCTCGCGCCTTCGTCCCCGCCCGGGGTGCGACGGCGCCACTGGCCATGCCCGGCACCAGCCGGGTGGCGGTGGCCCCCGCGGAAGGAAATCCCGCCCAGCGGCGTGGTCTGGACCTCGGCCCGCGATCATGACGAACTCGCGCATCGACATCTTCACGGACGGTGCCTGCCGCGGCAACCCAGGCGCCGGGGGGTGGGCCGCGTGCCTGCGTCACGGGGACCGCGAGCGCATGGTGGCGGGCGCGACGCCCCACACGACCAACAACCGCATGGAACTCATGGCCGCGATCGAGGGGCTAGCGACCCTGAACGGCAGTCGGCACGTGCGCGTGACGACGGATTCCGAGTACGTGCGCCGGGGAATCACCGAGTGGCTTGCGCGTTGGAAGGCCAATGGCTGGAAGACCGCGTCCCGCGCCCCGGTCAAGAATCGTGATCTCTGGGAGCGGCTGGACGGTCTCGCGCGGCAACACGATGTCGAATGGGTCTGGGTCAAGGGACACAGCGGCCACATCGACAACGAGCGCGTGGACCGCGCGGCCAACGCCGCCATCGACGAGATGCTGGCCGGGGACGGGCCGGAGCCTCGCTGACGCATGGCGCGCCAGGTCGTTCTCGACACGGAAACGACGGGCTTGGAGCCCGCGCGGGGGCACCGCATCGTGGAGATCGGGGCGGTTGAGATTGTCGACCGCCGACTCACGCCGAACCGCTTCCACCGCTACGTCCATCCGGAGCGCGACATCGACGACGCGGCGGTGGAGGTGCACGGATTGACGCTGCAGGACTTGGAGGGCAAGCCCCGCTTCGGGGACATCGCCGAGGAGTTCCTCGACTTCGTGCGCGGCGCCGAAGTCGTCATTCACAACGCGCCGTTCGATGTGTCGTTCATCGACTACGAGCTGGAGCTGCTCGGGCGGGGAGAGAGCGGCCTGGGGACGCTGTGTACGATCACGGACTCCCTGGCGCTTGCGAAGGACCGGCATCCCGGCCGGAAGAACAATCTGGACGCGCTGTGCCGCCGGTACGGCGTCGACAACTCCCAGCGCGAGCTCCACGGCGCGTTGCTCGACGCCGAGATTTTGGCCGACGTCTACCTTCTGATGACCGGTGGACAGGCCTCGCTGTTTCCGGGCGACGATCCGGGTGCCGGGGAGGTGGAGGCGGTCGAGCGCTTCCGTCTGCCGGCGGATCGGCCGCCGTTGCTCGTGGTGCGCGCGACGGCGGGGGAGCGGGCGGCCCACGAGGCTAAGCTGGATGCGCTCGACGGTTTGTGCGAAACGGGCTCCGTCTGGCGCCAGGGTGGCGCCGTCGCCGCGGAAGCCTGATCGCGACACTGGGGAGAGACCGATATGTGGCCAACGGAACCGGACGCGTTCGAGTCGTTCGTGGCGACCCCGGAGGATGCTGATCGCGACGACGCGCTGTACTTCGCGTACATGGACGAGGAGATCCTGTGCATCAGCGAGCAGGGGATACCGCGGCCGGTGACGCGGGACGAGTTTCGGTGGCTCGACGTGGATGTCTCCTGGAAGGGTTTCCTGGGGCGCTGGGAGGGCCGGCCGTGTTTTGCCCTGGCGGCGTCGGGGACGGTTCCCGAGGGCTTCGCGCGGGTGGGCTTGAGGGCTTGGCTTGGCCGCGTCGACCCGGCGTTCTTCTACCTGGCCGGGCGCGCCAAGCAGGTCGTGGCCTGGCACAAGGACCACCGCTATTGCGGGCGATGCGGAACCGAAACCAATGACCACCGGACGGACCGGGCGAAGGAGTGTCCAAGTTGCGGCTTCGTGCACTACCCCCGCCTGTCCCCGAGCATCATCGTGCTGGTCCGCAACGGGGACGAGATGCTGCTGGCCCGCAACGCGAACTGGCCGACCGGGATGTACAGCACCTTGGCGGGCTTCGTCGAACCCGGGGAGTCGATCGAGCAGACCGTGCACCGGGAGGTGGCGGAGGAGGTTGGGCTCTCGGTCACGAACCTGCGCTATCTGGGCAGCCAGTCCTGGCCGTTCCCCAACTCCCTGATGCTGGGTTTCCACGCGGACTATGCCGGGGGCGACATCGTCTGCCAGGACGACGAGATCGCCGAAGCCCATTGGTTCCACTACAGCCGTCCTCCGAACACGCCGGGCGGGACGGCGATCTCGGGCTGGCTGATCAAGGCGTTCGTCGACGAGCGGACGGCGGCAGCCCGGTCTGGCGGCTGACGTGCCGCGGTTCGGCGCGCGCGGTTAGGGAGGCACCTCGAGCGGCACGCCCCGGAACGCCGAGAGCAGCACGAAGACCCAGGTCAGGCCCCCGTCCGAGCGGAAGCGCTCCTCCATGAAGGCGTCCATCACGTCACCGTCCCCGCAGAGCAGGTCCAGGGCCGTGGCGGGCGAATCGAAGAAGAAGGTCGCCTCGGGAACCAGGGCATCGTCGAAGTCGAGGCGGGCCCCGCTGACCGAGCACTTGAGCGGAGGCCAATCGCCCACGGTCAGGGCGATCCGCAGGTCCTGATCGGCGATGGCGGCACCGTCGAAACGTGTCGCCAGCGTGTTGCGGAATTCCTCCCGCGCGTCCCGTGCATTCGCCATTGGGCGCGAGCCGATCCGACGAAACGTGTGATAGATTAGCGCGCTTTCTCGGGCCTCGGCCAACCCCTCCAGCCGTTCATCCGTTCATCATGGACTATCTGTTCGACTACCTGAGCTTCTTGGCGAAGGCGGTCACCGTCGTCGTCGCGATCCTGATCGCCGTCGGCGCGATGGCCGCGGCGGGCATGCGCCGCCAGCGGCACGGGCCGCGCGGGCACGTGGAGGTGACGCGCCTCAACGACCGCCTGCGCGACTTGGGGCACGTCCTCGCCCAGGCCATGACCGCCCCGGCGGACTTCAAGAAGCGCATGAAGGAGGAGAACAAGGAGATCAAGCGCGCCCGGAAGACGCCCGCGGAGCGGCCCCGGGTGTTCGTGATCGGCTTTGACGGGGACATGGAGGCCTCCGGCATCGTCGGCCTGCGCAACGAGATCACCGCCATCTTGACGACCGCCCAAGAGGGCGACGAAGTCGTCGTGCGCATCGAGAGTGCGGGTGGCTTCGTGCACGCCTACGGCCTCGGCGCGTCGCAACTGGCGCGCATCAAGGCGCGGGGCATCCGTCTCGTCGCCGCGATCGACAAGATCGCCGCGAGCGGCGGCTATCTCATGGCGGCGGTCGCGGATCGGGTCCTGGCCGCACCCTTCGCGGTGGTCGGGTCCATCGGCGTGGTGGCGCAAGTGCCGAATGTGCATCGGCTGTTGAAGAAGCACGACGTCGATTTCGACGTGCTGACCGCCGGCGAGTACAAGCGCACGCTTACGGTGTTCGGCGAGAACACGGAACAGGGACGGGCCAAGTTCGTGGAGGAGCTCGAGGACGTCCACGCCCTGTTCAAGGAATTCGTCGGAGACAACCGGCCGGACCTCGACCTCGGCGTCGTCGCCACGGGCGAGGCCTGGTACGGCCAACGCGCCATCGAGCGCAAGCTCGTGGACGAGTTGCGCACCTCGGACGAATACCTGATGGCCGCGTGCGGGGACAACGACGTCTTCGAAGTGAAGTGGGTGGAGCCGCGCAAGCCGATGGAACGCCTGCTGGAGCAGTGGAACGCGATGCTCGGCGGGGGTGCCCTGGGGCGTTTGCTGGGTGGCCGGTTCGGACGGGAGCGGCTCACCCCCGGCGGTGATCCCCACCAATGAACATCGCGATGAAGTCGCGCACCGCGTCGTAGCAGGAGAGAGGTTTGAGCATGGGCATGTTCCGGGCGTTTCGGGTGACCAAGGAGGAAGACGGGGGCTTCGTGCGGTCCATCGTCGAGCGCGACGACGCGGAACTGCCGGAGGGCGACCTCCTGGTCGAGGTCCACTACTCGTCACTCAACTACAAGGACGGACTCTCCGCGACGGGCAATCCCGGCGTGACGCGCAACTTCCCCCACACCCCGGGGATCGACGCCGCGGGCACGGTGCTGGCCTCGTCGGATGAGCGCTTCCAACCGGGCGACGCGGTGGTGGCCATCGGCTTCGACCTCGGCATGAACACGCCGGGCGGTTTTGGCCAGCACGTGCGCATTCCGGCCGGCTGGGCCGTGCCGTTGCCGGAAGGGCTCACTCTGGAGGAGAGCATGATCCTGGGCACGGCTGGGTTCACCGCCGCGCTCTGCATCGACAAGCTGGAAGGCGCCGGCATGACGGCGGCGTCCGGACCAGTCCTCGTCACGGGCGCCACCGGGGGCGTTGGCTCCGTCGCCGTCGCCCTCTTGGCGCAACTGGGCTACGAAGTGCACGCCGTGACCGGCAAGGAGGATCGGCACGACTTCTTGCGCGGTCTCGGCGCGGTCGAGATCGTCTCCCGGGAGGCTGCGGCCGAGGAAAGTCGGCGCCCCCTGCTGCGGGAGACCTGGGGAGGGGTGGTTGACACGGTGGGCGGCGACATCCTCTTCAATGCGGTCAAGGCGTTGAAGTACGGCGCCAGCCTCGCGGCCTGTGGGCTGGTGGCCTCCCCGAACATTCCCGCCACGGTGTTTCCGTTCATCCTGCGGCACGTCAACCTGCTCGGCATCGACTCCGTGGAGCTGCCCATCGACGAGAAGACCCGCATCTGGGAGAAACTCGCCGGGGCGTGGAAGATCGAAGGACTCGCGGCGCTCAAGGAGGCCCTGACGCTCGAAACCCTCTCTGCCGCCATCGATCGCATCCTCGCTGGCCGGATGGTCGGGCGAGGGGTCCTGGATCTGCGTGGATAGCGCCCCTAGTCGCGGCGCAGGCGTTCGGATACGGCGATCGGGCTCGGGTAGCGGAAGATCACCAGATAGGTCGACACGATCAGCGTGACCACGGTCGCGGCGAGGATCGCGTGTGCCGCCTCGCCGCCGACCAGCGCGCTGCCAAGGGCCACGCCGGTAACCAGGATGGAGAACTCGCTCGCCTGACCTAGACGCAAGCCGATCTCCCAGCCGGTGCGGGGCGCCTCGCCCTGCCACACGAGCAGCACCCGAAACGTCAGAGGCTTGATGGCAAGCAACGCCGCGCCGAGCAGGAGCGCCGGGATGGCGACCTCGACCAGCAGTAGGGGATCCACCGCCGCGCCGACGGAAAAGAAGAACAGGATGAGGAAGAAGTCGCGCAACGGCCGCAACGTGTCGGTGATGTATTGCGCGATGGGGGAGTTGGCCAGGGATACGCCGGCCACGATGGCGCCCACCTCGAAGGACATGCCCGCGACGTGGCAGGCCGTGGCGATGGCCAGGCACCAGCCGATGGCCAGTAGGAAAACGAACTCGTTGAAGACGTCGAATCGCGCGAACAGCGGGACCAGCACGAACCTCGCCCCCAGGAACGCCGCCGCGCCGATGGCCGGGAACGCCGCCACGACGAGCAAGGGGTGGCCGAGCGGGGCGCCGGAGGCCGGGCCGGGGCCGGCCAGGACCAGCAGGGCGAGGATCGCCAACAGATCCTGGATGAGCAGCAGGCTGATGACGATCTCACCGATGTGCCGATGATGCAGGATCGTCGTCGGGAGCAGCTTGATGCCGATGATCGTGCTGGAGAAAACGGCGGCGATGCCCCCGACCAACGCCTCCGCCAGCGTGAACCCGAACAAGGCCATCACGCCGAAGCCGACCGCGAAGAACACGGCGGTGCTGCCGAGGGCCGTGACCACGGAAGCGCCGAGCATGGTGCGGAGCTTGTTGGGCGGCAGGTCGAGCCCCAGCAGGAACAGCAGGAAGATGATGCCGATCTCGCCGATGTCCTCCACGAAGGCGGCATCGGGGATCCAGCCGAGCGCATGGGGCCCGAGCAACATGCCGATGCCGATGTACGCGACGAGCAGTGGCTGACGGGTGTAGAGCGCGACGGTCGCCAGCGCGGCGGCGCCCGAGAAGATCAGGAAGAACGATTCAACGACCCCGAGGTCCATCCCGCCGCGGCTCCGGCAGCCCAAGCATGTGGCGGCGATTGTGACATGAACGCCCGGGGCGTTCGGACCAAGACGCGTTATCTGCGGCGGAACGCGGGGATGGGCTGGCGGACGGAGGCCTGATAGTGATCCGTGATCGAGCGCACCGACGCGATCGCGACTTCCGCACTACGCGCATCCGGCACGACGAAGGCGTCGAAACCCGAACGGTGCAGGTACTGGGCGAGATCGGGGAGGATGTCGCCGTAGGCGCGTAGCTCCCCGGCGAAATCGTATCGCGTGCGCAGCAATGTCCCGAGGGATAGGCCGCGCCCGTCGGCGAAGGCGGGGAAGTGGACCGCGATCAGGGGCAGCTCGGCGGCGTGCGGCCCCACCACCTCGGCCTCCGCGTCGCCCTCCACCCAGACGCCGGTGCGTGTCGCCCCCGCCGGCCAGGCGCGTTTCTCAAGCCAATCCTCGAACGGCAGGATCGCGCGCTCCGGCATCCGCTCGGAATCATGATCGCCCTCCGCGCCGACCAGGGTCCACGGGTCGGCGACGACGCGAAGATCCTTAACCAGCTTTGGCATACACGCGTTCCTTGAACGGCGCGATGCCGACGCGGCGCACGCAGTGCAGGAAAGGTTCTTCGTCGATGCGCTGGTCCAGATACACCTCGAGAATCTTGCCGATGACGCCAGTCACCTCGTCGCGGGAGAACGAGGGCCCCAGGATCTTGGCGAGGGAGGCGTCGTCGCCGGCGTTCCCGCCCAACGCGATCTGGTAGAACTCCGCGCCCTTCTTGTCCACGCCCAGGATGCCGATGTGCCCGACGTGATGATGGCCGCAGGCGTTCATGCACCCGGAGATGTTGAGGTCGATCGGACCGAGATCGTGGAGATAATCGTAGTCGTCGAACTCCCGCTGGATCGCCTCGGCCACCGGGATGGACTTCGCGTTGGCCAGGGAGCAGAAGTCGCCGCCGGGGCAACACACGATGTCCGTCAGCAGGCCGAGATTGGCGGCGCCGAGTCCGAGGGCGTCGGCGCGCTGCCAGAGTTCGAACAGGTGTTCCTGCGGCACGTCGGGCAACACGAAGTTCTGTTCGTGCCCGATGCGTAGCTCCCCGAACCCGAAGGCATCGGCCCAGTCGGCGACGGCGTCCATCTGAACGTCCGAAACGTCGCCGGGCGGCACGCCGGTGAGCTTGGTCGAGAGGGTGGCGACGGCATGGCCGGGAACCTTGTGCGCGGCGACGTTGTGCCGCATCCAGGCGTTGAACCGGGGAGCGGCGAGCCGTTGTTCGGCCAGGAGCGCGGGCTGGTCGTCCCGGGGTGCGTAGGGCGGAGGCTCGAAGCAGGCGACGACGCGGTCGATCTCGGCGCGCGTCAACGTGCTCGGGCCGTCGCGTAGCTGCTCCCACTCGGCGTCGACCTGGGCGCGGAACGTCTCGGGCGTCATGGCGCGAACGAGGATCTTGATGCGCGCCTTGTACTTGTTGTCCCGTCGCCCGTAGCGGTTGTAGACCCGCATGATGGCTTCGAGGTAGGTCAGGAGGTGTTCCTCGGGCAGGCCCGTCCGGATGACGCTCCCGATCGCGGGGGTGCGGCCGAGCCCGCCGCCCACGAGGAAGTCGAACAAAATGCCGTCTCCCTCCCGGTGGGCGCGGATGCCGATGTCGTGGACGTGGATCGCCGCCCGGTCCGCGTCCGCTCCGTTGAAGGAGATCTTGAACTTGCGGGGCAGCCAGTCGAACTCCGGGTGCTGGGTGGACCACTGGCGGACGATCTCGCAGTAGGGGCGCGCGTCCACGTGCTCGTCCGCGGCGACGCCCGCGAACTGGTCCGTGGTGACGTTGCGGATGCAACTGCCGCTGGTCTGGATGGCGTGCATGCGCACCTTGGCGAGATCGGCCAGGATGTCCGGGACGACCTCGAGGGCGGGCCAGTTGATCTGCACGTTCTGGCGCGTGGTCAGGTGGCCGTAGCCCTTGTCGTAGCGGCGCGTGATGTCCGCGAGGGCCCGCAACTGCTCCGACGACAGGGTTCCGTAGGGCACGGCGATGCGGAGCATCGGGGCGAGCCGCTGGATGTACAAGCCGTTGCGCAGCCGCAGTTGCAGGAACTGATCGTCGGTCAGCTCGCCGGCCAGGTATCGCTCCGTCTGCTCGCGATACTGGGCCACCCGCTCGTCGATGAAGCGTTGGTCGAATGCGTCGTAGCGATACATGCCGCCCCCTCGCCGGGCCAACCCACGACTCTAACAGGGGACGGCTTCGGGTCGGAACTAACTGATGGGTCTATGGATAGAACGCGTTCCCATCTCGTTGCCGGCGCACGTCAGCGGTCGAGCAGGTTCCCCAGCCAGCGCCTTGCCTCCGCCGGGGCGACGCCCTTGCGTTCGCAATAGGCCGCCAACTGGTCCTCCCCGATGCGGCCGACGCCGAAATAGCGCGCGTCGGGGTGCGAGAAGTACCAGCCGGCGACGGTGGAGGGGGGCCACATCGCGAAGTTTTCCGTCAGGTAGGCGCCGGTCGCGTCCGCCGCGTCGAGCAGCGCGAAAAGCGTCGCCTTCTCCGAGTGATCCGGACAGGCCGGATAGCCCGGCGCGGGCCGTATGCCCCGGTAGCGCTCCCGGATCAGGTCCTCGGGGTCGAGGCGCTCGTCCGCGGCGAAGCCCCAGAACTCCCGCCGCACGCGCTCGTGCAGGTGCTCCGCGAACGCCTCGGCGAGGCGGTCGGCCAGGGCCTTCAGCATGATGGTGGAGTAGTCGTCGTCCTTGAAGCGTGCGAGAACCGCGTCGATCTCGGGTCCCACGGCCACGACGAAGCCGCCGACGAAATCGGGCACGCCGAGCGGCCCCACGTAGTCGGCGAGGCTGAGGCTGGGTTTGCCGTTGTCGGCTTGCTGGCGCAGATGGTGGAGCGTCGCCCGGGCCTCGCGGCGCGACGGGTCCTGCCATACGCGGATGACACCGTCCACGGTGTTCGCCGGCCACAGCCCGACGACGCCGTGGGCGGACAGCCACCCCCCGTCGGTCAAGCGCGCGAGCATCTCCTTGGCATCGTCGTGCAGCCGCCGGGCCTCCGCTCCGGCCTTGGCGTCGGAGAGGATGCCGGGGAACCTTCCGGCCAGCCCCCAAGTGTGGAAGAACGGCGTCCAGTCGATGTATCCCGCCAACTCGCCGAGCGGATAGTTGGGGAGCTTCGTGACGCCGGGTTGCTTGGGCGGCGGCGGTGCGTAAGCGGACCAATCCATCCGGGGCGCGTTGGCCACGGCGCGCCGGTAGTCGAGGAGCGGACGGCGGGCGGCGCCCCGGCGACGCTTGCGCACGGCGCGATAGTCCGCCTCGACCCCGGCCACGAATTCATCCCGTGTCGTATCGGATAGCAGGTTCGACGCTACGCCAACCGCCCGGGAGGCGTCGGTCACGTAGACGGTGGAACCGGAATAGGCCGGGGCGATCTTCACGGCGGTGTGTGCCTTCGACGTCGTCGCGCCCCCGATGAGCAGGGGAATGTCGAGTCCCCGCCGCTCCATTTCCGTGGCCACGTGCACCATTTCGTCCAGCGACGGGGTGATGAGGCCCGAGAGGCCGATGAGGTCGGCATCCATCTCGCGCGCCGTGTCGAGAATCCGCTCGGCGGGCGTCATGACCCCGAGGTCCGTGACTTCGTAGTTGTTGCAGCGGAGCACCACGGCGACGATGTTCTTGCCGATGTCGTGTACGTCGCCCTTCACCGTGGCCATCACGATGCGGCCCTTGCTCCGGGGTGCCGCGCCCCCCGCCGCCTTCTCGGCCTCGATGAACGGGACGAGGTGCGCGACGGCCTCCTTCATGACGCGCGCGCTCTTGACCACCTGGGGCAAGAACATCCTGCCCGCCCCGAACAGGTCGCCGACCACGTTCATGCCGTCCATCAGGGGCCCCTCGATGACATCGATCGCCCGTTCGGCGGACTGCCGGGCTTCCTCGGTGTCCGCGACGATGTGCTTCGAGATGCCCTGTACGAGGGCGTGGGAGAGTCGCTCGGCCACGGGTGCGTCGCGCCAGGCGTCGTCCTCGACAACGCGAACGGCACCTTCGCCCGCATAACGACCGGCCACCGCGAGCAGGCGCTCGGTCGCGTCCTCCCGCCGGTTCAGGACGGCGTCCTCGACCGCCTCCCGGAGCTCCTCCGGAATCTCGTCGTAGATGGCGAGCTGCCCGGCGTTGACGATGCCCATCGTGAGCCCCGCCTCGATCGCGTGATAGAGGAACACCGCGTGGATGGCCTCGCGCACGCGCTCGTTGCCCCGGAAGGAGAACGAGACGTTGCTGATGCCGCCGGAAGAGCTCGCCCGGGGCAGGGTGTCCCGAATCCAACGACAGGCCTCGATGAAGTCCACCGCGTAGTTCGCGTGGGCTTCTATGCCCGTGGCGATGGCGAACACGTTCGGGTCGAAGACGATGTCCTCCGGGGGGAACCGAACCTGCTCCACGAGCAGCCGGTAGCAGCGTTCCATGATCGCCTTGCGGCGGGGCAGGGAGTCCGCCTGGCCTTCTTCGTCGAACGCCATGACGATGATCGCGGCACCGTAGCGGCGGCATAGCTCGGCCTGGGCGAGGAAGGCCGCTTCGCCGTCCTTGAGGCTGAGGGAGTTCACCACGCACTTCCCCTGCACCCGCCGGAGGCCCATCTCGATGACCTCCCACTTGCTCGAGTCGATCATGATGGGCACGCGCGCGATGTCGGGTTCGCTCATCGCGAGATCGAGGAAGCGTTCCATGGCCCGCACGCCGTCGAGCATGCCCTCGTCCATGTTGACATCGACCATCTGGGCGCCGTTCTCGACCTGATCCCGGGCCACGTCCAGGGCGGCGTCGTAGTCCCCGGCCCGGATCAGGCGGCGGAAACGCGCCGAGCCGGTGACGTTGGTGCGTTCGCCGACGTTGACGAAGAGGGAGTCCGCGGCGATTTCGACGGGCTCCAAGCCCGCGAGACAGAGCGTGGTGCGCGGTGCCGGGGGGCGGCGGGGCGCGAGTCCGGAGATCCGTTCTGCCATCGCCCGAATGTGGTCGGGTGTGGTGCCGCAGCATCCGCCGACCATGTTGACGAGCCCCTGGCGGGCGAAATCCCCGATCGTGTCGGCCATGCATTGCGGCGTTTCGTCGTAGCCGCCGAAGGCGTTCGGCAAGCCGGCGTTGGGGTGCACGCTCACGAAGGTCGGTGCCACTGCCGCCAGCTCCTCGAGGTGCGGGCGTAGGGCCTCCGGACCCAGCGCGCAGTTGAGTCCCGCGAGCAACGGCTGCGCGTGCGCGACCGAATGCCAGAACGCGGTGCACGTCTGGCCCGAGAGCGTCCGGCCGCTGGCGTCGGTGATCGTGGCGGACACCATGACCGGCAGGTCCACGCCACGGGCGCCGCAGATGTGCCGGATGGCGAACAGGGCAGCCTTGGCGTTCAACGTGTCGAAGGCCGTCTCGATCATGAGGAAGTCGACGCCGCCCTCCACGAGCGCGTCCGCGGCCTCCCGATACGCCGCGTCGAGTTCCTCGAAGCGCACGTTGCGGAAGCCGGGGTCGGCCACGTCCGGGGAGATGCTCGCGGTGCGGTTGGTCGGACCGAGCACGCCCGCCACGAACCGGGGCCGGTCCGGCGTCGCGTACGCGTCGGCCGCGCGGCGTGCGATGCGTGCCGCGGCAAGGTTCATCTCGCGTACCTCGGCCTCAAGCCCGTAGTCCGCCTGGGCGATGCGGGTGGCCGTGAACGAGTTCGTTTCGATGACGTCGGCACCCGCCTCCAGATACGCGCGATGGACGGAGTCGATGACGTCCGGGCGCGTCAGGGACAGGACGTCGCAATCTCCGTGCAGTGGCAATGGATGATCCCGGAACGCGGCGCCGCGGTAGTCGTCCTCCCCGAGGGACAACGACTGCTGCATGGTGGCCGTCGCCCCGTCGAGGAGGAGGATGCGCTGTTCGAGGGCTCGAGCGAGGGGATGCGTCATCTTCGTAGTGCGCGGGACAGTGGTCCGGGCGGCAAACGCGGCACGGTAGCGCGTGCCTCTCCCCGAATGCAATCGCGGCGCGAACGCGCGGCCGGTCTTGGACGGCGTGGCAGCGCACGGGCGCGGCGGTTTCCGGTAACATACCCGAGCTTTTTGGTCGGGTTTGCCGGAGCGATGCCGTGATCGACATTTCCGAAGCCGCGCGCGAGTACCTGGGCGAACTCCTCGCCAAGCAGGAGGAGGGCTGCGGCATCCGCATCTTCGTCGCGCAGCCGGGCACGCCCCATGCCGAGACCTGCATCGCCTACTGCCGGCCCGGCGAGGCCGCCGAGGACGACATGCCCGTGGACTACGGTGCGTTCACGGCGTACTTCGAGCGCCGCAGCGAACCTTATCTGGTCGACGCGGTGGTCGACTTCCAAGAGGATCGCATGGGCGGTCAGCTCACCATCAAGGCGCCGAACGCGCGTACGCCGAGCGTCGGACCGGACTCCCCCATGGAGGATCGCATCAACTACGTCCTCTACAACGAAATCAACCCGGGCCTCGCCTCCCACGGCGGCATGGTGACCTTGGTGGACGTCGTGGACGGCGACACGGCGGTCCTGCAATTCGGCGGCGGATGCCAGGGCTGCGCGGCGGTGGACATCACGCTCAAGCAGGGCGTCGAGAAGGCCCTGATGGAGCAGATTCCGGAACTGGCCGCGATCCGCGACGCCACCGACCACTCCGTTACGGAACACGCCTACTACCGTTGAGTTGGCGGGTGTCCAAACGGCTCGCCGGTTGCACGGAGCGGCGACGGACCTTCCGGGACGACCGATGCCGAAAGGCTGCCCGGGCCGCTTCAACCGGCCCGGTCCAGCCCCATCCGCTCCACGAGCACGTCGCCTAGACGGTCCGACAACTCCAGCAGGAGGGCCTCGGTGTCGGACCAACCGATGCACGCGTCGGTGATCGAGACGCCATAGCTCAAGGCCTCGCCGAGCTTCTGGCTGCCCTCGGCCAGGTTGCTTTCCAGCATGATGCCGATGATCGAGCGGTTGCCGTTCTCGATCTGGGCCGCCACGTCGCGGGCGATCGCGGGCTGATTGCGGTGGTCCTTGTTCGAGTTGGCGTGCGAGCAATCGACCATGATGTTCTCGGGCAGGCCCGCGGCGCGGAGCTCCGCCTCGCAAGCCCGGACGGCTTCCTCGTCGTAGTTGGGTCCCGTGTGTCCACCGCGCAGCACGATGTGGGCGAGATCGTTCCCCCGGGTATGGATGATCGCGACCTGGCCGGACTGGTTGATGCCGAGAAAACGGTGCGGCTTGGTGACGGAGTTCAGCGCGTTGATCGCCACGTCGAGGGCGCCGTCGGTGCCGTTCTTGAACCCGACCGCGGACGACAGGCCGGAAGCCATCTCGCGATGGGTCTGGGATTCCGTGGTGCGGGCGCCGATGGCGGACCAGGCGATCAGGTCGTGGAGGTACTGCGGCATGATCGGGTCGAGGGCCTCGGTGGACAGCGGCAGCCCGATCGCGCCCAGATCGATGAGCAACTGGCGGGCGATGCCGATGCCCTCCTCGATGTGGAACGAGTCGTCGAGATGGGGATCATTGATCAGACCCTTCCAGCCGACCGTGGTGCGTGGCTTTTCGAAGTACGCCCGCATGATCACGCAGAGACTCCGGCGGGTGCGGTCGGCGACGGACTTCAGACGGCGCGCGTAGTCGACGGCGGCGTCCACGTCGTGAATGGAGCAGGGGCCCACCACCACGAGCAGGCGCTGGTCCCGGCGTTCGAGAATGTTGCGTACCTGCCGCCGCGCGTCGGCGACCCCCTCCAGGACGGGCTCGGGCGCCGGCAGCGCCGCCTTGACGGCAAAGGGCGTGGGCAGGACCTCGTTGGCGAGCACGTTGAGATTCTCCGTCTGTGTGTGCATCGGACCCTCCAAAAACGCAAAAACCCCGACGGCTGCTGCCTGTCGGGGTTCTATCGAGAGGCAGCCCGCGCCGCCCCTCATGACCGAGTGCGCCGCTTAGCGGGGCGAATAGCCGAACCAATAGCCCGTGCGGCGTCCGTCGTCGGTTCGCCTTTCGGGCATGGCCTGGCCGTTCGGCTCGGTGATCTTCATGGCGGCGCGGATTGTCCGCGCTCGCCCGGGAAAAAGCAACCATCTGGTGCGATGGTGGTTCGATGGTGTCTGGCGCGATGGCCGACCGGCGACGTCACCCGGCCTTGATCCAATCCACGCCCTCGCGTTGCGTGGCGAAGCGTAGTTGGGTCAGGTGGCCGGCGAAGGGGCCGAACGCGGCGTCGAGGTGCCGCTGGGCGTTGTTCCGTTCGCTGACGTGGCCGACGACCACGTGGGTCAGCCCGTCGTGGAGCACGCGTTCCAGGAAGTCCGCGGCCTGCACGTTCGACAGATGCCCGAGGTCGCTGGCGATGCGGCGTTTCAACCGGGGTGGATAGTCGCCGCGCATGAGCATGCCGGGGTCGTGGTTGCTCTCCATGAAGAGTGCGGTGCAGCCCTGGAAGCTCTTGACCACGTGCGGGGAAACGTGCCCGACATCCGTCAGCACGCCGACGGTCGTCCCCTCCCGACGAAGCACGAACTGGGTCGGTTCCCGCGCGTCGTGGGGCACCGTCACCGACTGCACCGTCACCCCGTCGATGACGAACCGCGCATCGCTGTTGAAGGGGCGGGCGAGTTCGGGGTCGAGGTCCGGCAGCCCCCGCAGGGTGCCGTGGGAGAGGTGTACGGGAATGCGGAAACGGTGGGCGAGGGGAACGACCCCGGAAGCGTGATCCGAGTGCTCGTGGGTGACCAGCACGGCGGCCAGTCGCTCCGGTGCGATGCCGTGCTGGGCGAGGCGCGCCCAAGCTTCCTTGAGCGTGAAGCCGCAGTCGATCAAGACGCACGTTTCGCCGCAGGCGATGAGCGTGCCGTTGCCCGAGCTGCCGGACCCGATGGAGGCCAACCACACGCCGTCCCCCGGCGGGCCGCCCGCAGGGGCGCGACAATCCGCTTCAGCGCCGCCAAACCCCTCGCTGCGCTCGGTGCCTGGCCCCAGCCCACACCCACCTCGGCGCGTGCCCCGTGGGACGTCATTTTGTTCCATCCCGCGGGGCACGCTCCTACGAGGCCGCGCCGTTCTACGGCGCGGGCTCCTAGGCTGCGAATTCACGCAGCATGACCAGAAGCTGCTGGCTCAGTTCTTGCGGTGCGGGGTCGCCCCGGGGTTCGAACACCTGTACGACCTGGGAGTCGCCCGTGGACTCGATCCGCACGTCGAAGGACCGCAGGCGGGCGCCGCCGCGGCCGGGTATGAGACGGGAGAAGAAGCCGGGGCGGTCTTGACCCAGCTCGGCCACGTCCACCTCCACCTGGAAGGAACCGGTGGACCGTTCGAGGTGCTTCACGTCCAGTTGCGCGCGCTGGAGGGCTTGACCGACGACGGCCCATGCACGCTCGAAGTCCACGTTGAGACGCAGCAGCGGGTAGCCCTGCGCGTCGCGCTCGACGATGGCCTTCTCGCGCGAGGCGATGTCCAGCGCGATCATGGAGATGGATTGTGTGGTGACGTCCGCGCCGTAGTACGCACCGAACTCGTGCAGGAGTTGTTCCTCCACGTCGGCTAGCGCGGAGGCGTCCGGCCATGCTTCGGTGGGCGCCGCGAGGGCGTCGTTCTCGTGGCGGATGTGGACCTCGGACGAGCCGGGCCGAATGCCGTGTTCGATCAGGAAGCGCACGCGGTCCCGGCCGGTGGACACCGTGGCGTCCGCCTTCACGTCGCGGATGAGATCGCGCACCACGTCGCGATAGTCCTCGTCGCCGATCTCGAGCCAACTCCCGTCCACGCGTCCACCGGTCGGCGACTCGGCCGCCACGGACACGCCGTTGTCACCTAGGAACTGCTTGACGACCGGCCAGACCGTGGCGGGTGGGTCGCCCACGACCAACCACCGGCGCTCGCCGAGCCGCTGGATTTTCACGGCGTCGTCGGTGCCGTCGGCGAAGATGGCGTCCGGGCGCGGCGCACGGCCGGGGAAGTGGCGCGCGAGGGGCTTCGTGGCGATGATTGGGATGTCGTAGGTGTCTCGCACCGGCGAGTCGCCCATGTCCTCCGGGATGACGAGTGGCACGCCCTCGCGGGCGTCGAGATAGTCGTCGGAGGTATTGCGGACCAGGCCGCGATCATCGTTCAGCCAGGCGCAGCCCGACAACACGCAGGCCAAGACGGCTCCGGCCAACCGCAGCCGGTCGGCAACGACCGCCGTTCGTCCAAACGCCATGGCCGGGGTGAATCGCCGTGCGATCAAAGCACGCCAAACGGCGCGAGGCGCGCCCGCAACTCGTCCACGTGGCCGGCGGATAGTGGTACGAGGGGCAGTCGAATGCCCGTGTCGACCTTCCCCATCAGGTGGAGGGCCCATTTGGCCGGCGCGGGACTCGTTTCCACGAACAGGATGTCATGGACGGGCTGCAACCGTGCGTCCAGTTCCCTTGCCCGGTCCGTGTCGCCGTCCAGGAAGGCGGCGCAGAACTCCGCCATCTCCCGCGGCAGCACGTTGGCCGTCACGGAGATCGTACCCACCGCGCCGAGTTCCATCATGCGCAACGTCTGCGCATCCTCACCGGAAAGCAGCACGAAGCCGTCGTCGCGGACGGCCTCCCGAATCACCCCGACGCGCTCTGCGTCTCCGCACGCCTCCTTGATTCCGGCAATGCTTGGCAGCGCGGCGATGCGGGCCACCGTGTCCGGCTTCATGTCGCACGCGGTCCTGGGCGGGACGTTGTAGAGGACGATGGGTACGTTGACGGCCTCGGCCACGGCGCGATAGTGCTGGAAGAGTCCCTCGGGCGTCGGCTTGTTGTAGTAGGGCGTCACCAGCAGGCAGGCGTCCGCGCCGGCCTGCGCGGCCGCGGCGGTGAACTCGATGGCCTCGGCGGTGGAGTTCGAGCCCGTCCCGGCGATCACGGGGATGCGGCCGTCGACGCGCTTGATGGTCTGCTCCACGACGCGCTTGTGTTCGTCGTGGTCGAGCGTGGCCGACTCTCCGGTCGTGCCGACGGGGACGATGCCCTGGGTGCCCGATTCGACGTGCCATTCGATGAGGCGGTCGAGCGCCGCCCAATCCACGGCACCGTCCCCCTTCATGGGCGTGATCAACGCCACGATGCTTCCGCGCAGCATGCCGTCATCCGAGGAAGTTTGGTGCGCAATGGTAAAGGCGGGTGGCCCGTCTCACAAGGCAGGAGCTCGGACGTCCCGGCCTGCTCAGCCGGTAGAACGAATCAGCGCCCCTACCTGATCGGTCGGTGCGCGGCCGCTCTCGGCGGCGACGATCATCTCGGCGACGGCGGCGAGCGTCTCCCAGTCCTCGCTGCGTTGGATGAGAACTCCCAACTCGTTGGCTACCGCCGACCCGAACCGTACGGTTGCGAGCCGGCTTAGGAGCTGGCGTTCGCGAGCCACGCCCTCGCGGCGCCCCTCCGCCACGCCCTCGCGGCGCCACTGCTCAGGCCACTGCGCCACTCGATCCAGCAAGGTCATCTTCGCCTCCTCCAAGGTCGCACCGAGCGGCGGCGCGTCGTCGCCCGGGGCCATGCGTTGGACAATTTGGTCCAACCAGGCCGCGAAGGCGCGGCCAAGTTCGGTGTCCGCCGGCGACCGCAACCAATCCGCCAACGCGACCACCACCCGCGCCAAGTCGGCCGGCGACCGGCTCTGCTCGAAGCCGACCACACCGCGCATCAGGTTGCCAAGCGGCAGATCGTCCACGGGCACACGGCGTTCGTCAAGCACCAGCGAACGTTGCGCCGGCTGGCACTCCGCGAGGGTTTCCGGCACCGGCGCGATCAGATCCCGCATCTGTAGCGGTGCCGTCCACGGCGCGTCGCCATTGTACAGCACCACCGGGAGGACAGGAGGCCATCGGCCCGGCGCACCGAGTTCGCGGCGGCGGCCAAGCTCTCGATAGAGCAACGCCGTATCCCACGATAAATGGCGACGGCGGAGGTGTCTTTTCCGGAAAGTCTGAATGTCGCGTGCGACATCAACCATCAATTCTGTGGGAATGGGCCGTCTCCGGCGGGGGTAAGCCCGGCGCGTAAGATGGCCCATTGCGGGTGCGAGGCCGTCTCGCGTCAGGATTGGGGCGGATCCGACGTCGGCTGACGTGGCCACGCGTTCAAGATCGCCTTGACGAGGGTGGCGAGCGGAATCGCGAAGAACACGCCCCAGAAGCCCCACAAGCCGCCGAAGGCGAGCACGGCAACGATGATGACGATGGGATGGAGGTCATTGGCCTCGGAGAACAGGATCGGCACGAGGACGTTGCCGTCCAACGCCTGAACGATGCCGTAGCCGGCCATCAGCCAGGCGAAATCCAACGACCAACCCCACTGAAGAAAGGCGACGGCCGCCACGGGGACGGTGACCACCGCGGCGCCGATGAACGGCACCAGCACGGATAGTCCCACCATCAGCCCGAGGAGGGCGGCGTAGTTAAGGCCCAAGACGGCGAACACGGCGTAGCTCGCGAGTCCGACGATCAGGATCTCCAGGAACTTGCCGCGAATGTAGTTGGCGATCTGGATGTTCATCTCCTTGCCGACCCGGTCGAGGAGCGGACGTTGCTTTGGCAGCCAGGACAGCACCCGCGCGATCAGCCGGTCACGGTCCTTCAGGAAGAAGAACACCGTGATCGGCAAGAGGATCAGGTAGATGACCGACGCGAAGACGTTGGGCACCTGGGTTACGAGACCCTGTAGGGCGGACGCGCCGAGTTCGGTGAGCTGCGCGTTCAGGGTCGCGACCCAGCCATCGATGGCGGTCGGCGAGAAGAGCCCCGGATAGCGGTCCGAGACGCCGGCGAGCACCTCGCCGAGCCGGTCTATCACGGCCGGCATGGCGTTCACGGATTCGTAGAGTTGACGCCAGATCAACGGCGCGATGAGCACGACGATCGCCACCGCGCCCCCGCTGAACAGCAGGAACACCGTCCAGACGGCGAGGAGCCGCGGCACGCGCCAGCGCGCCAGCCGGTCCACGAAACCCTGCAGCAGGAAGGCGATGACGAGTCCCGCGAGCACCGGTGCGAGGATGCCGCCCAGGGTCAGCAGCACGAGCAGCGCGACGGCCAGCAGGACGACGAGGTAGATCGCCTCCTCGTTCGAGAAGTAGCGGTTGATCCAACCGCCGATGACCTCGAGGAAGCGCACCGGCTTTCAGGGGTTCTTCTTGCGGAGCACGTAGAAGTAGGTGCCGTCCCGCTCACCGGACTCGAGGAGGGCGTTGCCGCTCTGGCGGGAGAACACGTCGAAGTCCCGCACGGAGCCCGGGTCCGTGGCGAGCACCCGGAGCAGCGCGCCGGCGGACAGTTCGTTCAGGGCCTTCTTCGCCTTGAGGAGCGGCATCGGGCACTGTAGGCCGCTGGCGTCGACCAAAGTTTCGGTTGCCTCGCACATGGCCGGCAGGATAGCAGTCCGTGCAACCTGAGTCTGCGCGAGCAGAGCCTACGTGCCGCCGCATTCCACCTACGGGCGCTTCCCTATAGCTCCGTCACGCTCTCCGATATGATGCGCCGCATGTGGATTTGCCGCTGGGTCGCAGCCCTCCTCATCGCCGGTGTGCAGGGGTTGCATGCCGCCGAGTCCGAGGTCCTTCCGGAACTCGGCGATGCTTCCTCCGCCATCGTCTCCCCGGACATGGAACGGCGTATCGGCGAGATGTTCCTGAAGCAGGTGCGCGCGAGCCTGCCCACGATCCGCGACGAGGTGCTGAAGTACTACGTCGAGACGCAGCTGCTACAGCTTGCACAGTATTCGGAACTGCGCGAGGCGGTTCTCTCCACGGTGCTGATCGACAGCGACCAGATCAACGCGTTCGCGGCGCCCGGCGGCGTGGTGGGCATCAATCTTGGACTGATGGTGCACGCGCTGGACGTACACGAATACGGGTCCGTGGTGGCGCACGAACTCGCCCACCTGAGCCAGCGCCACTTCGCCCGCGGGATCGAGGCACAGCAGCGCGGTGCCGTGCCCATGCTGGTCGGCTTCCTGGCGAGCGCCATTCTCGCCATGACGGTGGGCGGCGACGCGGGCATGGCGGCCATGGCCGGCACCCAGGCCGCGGCGATGCAGAACCAGCTCCGCTACAGCCGGGGCCGCGAACAGGAGGCGGACCGCATCGGCCTCAACACGATCGTCCGCGCCGGGCTGGACCCCCACGGCATGGCGCGCATGTTCCAGCGCATGCAGCGCGCCTATCGCTTCACCGAACGGCCGCCCGAGTTCCTACTGACGCACCCGATCACCGAGTCGCGCATCGCGGATGCGCGCAACCAGGCGTCCCGCTATCCGGCCGTGCCGGCGCAGACGTCGCGCGACTACCAGTTGATGCGAATGCGGGCGCTGGTGCATTTCGCGGAGACGCCGAGGCGCGCGCTGGCCGAGGCGAGGGACGGCGAGGGGCCGCCGGACGCCCGGGCCTACCGTCTCGCGCTCGCGCGTTCCGGCGTGGGAGAACACCTCGAGGCCGAGCTCTCGATGCGGGCGCTCTCCGAAGCGGATCCGCGCAGCATCCTGCTCGCGGCATCCCATGCCGACGTGTTGATCGAGGCGGGCAAGTTCGAGGAGGCGGCGCGGTTGTTGTCGCATCGCCTCGTCATCAACCCGGACAACCAACCCTTCGCCATGCTGTACGCCAAGGCGCTCTCCGGCGGGGGTCGTCATGCCGCCGCGCAGGAGGTCCTCGAGCGGCAGAGCCGGGTACACGCCAACGACGTCGAGGTGTGGCACGACTTGGCGGAGGTCGCCGGCCTCGCCGGGGACATCATCGAGGTGCATCGTGCGCGGGCGGAGTTCTTCGCCCTATACGGGGACTACCGCAAGGCCATCCAGCACCTAGAGTACGCAAGGGGGCTGGTGAACCCGCGCAACGTCCGCTCGATGGCGAGCCTCACCCAGCGGATTCTCGACTTGCGCACGGAGTTGGAGTCGCTGAAGAGCTGACTGCCCGCCGCGGGGATACACCGGGTTCGCTCACGGTTTCGGAAAGTCCAGCATCCGCTGCAGCGGAATCATGGCCCGCCGGCCGATTTCGGGATCGACGTGCACCTCGTTGTCGAGCCCCTCGAGGGTTTGCGCCAGGTTGTCGAGTTCGTTCATGGCCATCCACGGGCAGTGCGCGCAACTGCGGCAGGTCGCGCCGTCTCCGGCGGTCGGCGCTTCAATGAAGCGTTTGTGCGGCGAGCGCCTGCGCAACTGGTGGAAGAGGCCCCGGTCCGTGGCCACGATGAAGGTGTCGTTGGGGAGGTCCAGCGAGGCCTGGAGGATCTGGCTGGTGGACCCCACGCAATCCGCGATGCCGACGACGGCGGCGGGGGACTCCGGATGCACGAGCACGCCGGCGTCGGGGTAGACGTTCATCAGGTCCTTGAGGGCCTGGAACTTGAATTCCTCGTGGACGACGCAGGCCCCGGTCCAGTGGAGCATGTCGGCCCCGGTCTGCTGTTCGATGTAGGCGCCGAGGTGTTTGTCCGGCGCCCACAGGATCTTTTCGCCCCGGGCCGCGAGATGCTCGACGATGCGCAGCCCGACGCTCGACGTCACGACCCAATCCGACATGGCCTTCACCCGGGCCGACGTATTGGCGTAGACGACGACGGTGCGCTCCGCATGATCCTGGGCGAACGCCTCGAACTCGTCCGGGGGACAGCCGATGTCGAGGGAGCACTCCGCCTCGAGGGTGGGCATGAGGACGCGCTTCTCGGGGGAGAGGATCTTCGCGGTCTCGCCCATGAAGCGCACGCCGGCGACGACCAGGGTGGAGGCGGGATGGTCCCGTCCGAAGCGCGCCATCTCCAGGGAGTCCGAGACGCAACCGCCCGTCTCGATGGCGAGGTCCTGGATGTCGCCATCCACGTAGTAGTGGGCCACCAGGACGGCGTCGAGGGCGTCGAGGCGGGCGCGGATTTCGTCCTTGTGGAGCGTGCGTTCGGCAGCCGAAAGCACCGCCGGCTCGTGTACCGGAACCTCCGCGGGCGCCAGACTGTAATCGGAGCGCATCGGTGGATAATAGCGCAGTCGCTTGGAACCGCAGGGCGGTCGAGGTGCGGGGCGGGAAGTTGCTTAGGATCCTCCAACCGGCAGTGCTTGGTCTTGCCGTGGGGTTGGCGTTGCAGGCTGCTCCGGCGGGCGAGGAGGAGGGGCACGACGCCGAGCGTGAAACCCCGCATGACGCCGCGCACCACGGCGTGGCCGAGGCCATTGCCGGCATCGAGCCGTTGCGGGCCGATGGTTCGCGGGTCGCCCCGACGACGTTGCGCTACCGGATTGCCGTCACGGTCGCGGGGGAGGAGTATTCGTTTCACTCTGTGGTCGACACGTCGCGGCAGTCCTGGGCGGGCAACCCCGCCTGGCGCATCGAGACCCGAGCCCGAATGCCCGCCGGCGACGTACTCGACACGGTCTACCTAGGCACGGAGGATTTGGTCGCCGTACACCGCGACGTGCGCGTCGGCCAGGGACGGGTATCGCTCGATTTGGGCTTGGACGGCGTGTCCGGGACGATCGTCGAACCCGGTGGCGAAGCGCGGCCCATCGCGATCTCCTCGGATGGCCCCGTGGTGGGGCACATGGCCACGGCGTTGGCCGGCGCGTCCCTCGCCTCCCGTTTCGAGGCACTGTTCCGGACCCTCGATCTGCAACGGCAGACGATCCATGCCTGGCGCGCGAGCGTCGGTGGCCTCGAGTCGGTGGAGGTGCCGGCGGGCCGGTTCGAGGCCTATCGCCTGGAATTGGTCGATTTGGACGGTCACGATCTCGCCGGGACGGTGTGGATGACCGGCGAGGCGCCGCGGCGCATGGTGCGTAGTCAGCTCACCGACAACGAGGGAGGCGGGACGATCATCGCCGAGTTGACCCCCGCCCGGGACTGAGCCCGGCTCCGTCGTTGCGCGTCGCGTTTCTGAGCTCCGGGGAGGGAGAGCCCGCGAACGACAATCGCGAGCGGCTCACGCGGGCGTTCGGGGACGCGGGCTGGGAAGTCGCGAACCTCACTCATGAGTCCCTGGCCCTGGGTGAAGGAGGCGTGACGGCGGCGGGCCCCGATGATGGGAGGCCCGAGGCCCTCGCCACCTTCGGCCTCATCTGGCTCCTTGGGTTCGGCCGGCGGGACACGTTTCTCGACCGGATGCATGTCCTGCGGCTCGTCGAGCGGGAGCGCTTCGTCAACACGGTCGATGCCCTGGTGCTGCTGCATGGCAAGGTGGGGCTGGCGGACTTCCAGCCGGAGACCCATGCGAGTGGTGACCACTCGACGCTGATGCGCCACGTCGCGGAGGGAGGCGACTGGGTCGCCAAGCCCATGGCGGGGAGTTTTGGGCGTGACGTGCACCGCGTGGGTGCCCATCGGCCGGAGACGGAGGATGTGCTCCGCCGGCTCACGGCCCAGGGGAGCTACTGCGTTCTCCAGCGTTTCGTCCCCGGCGCGGGGGAGCAGGAGAAGCGCGTCGTGGTGGCCGGAGACCAGATCATCGGTGCCTACGCCAAGTCCGGCAATCTCCGGCGGGGTGCGCTGCCGCGGCCAACGGAGCTCACCGCCGACGAGCGGGGGCTCGTGGGGCGCGTCGTCGCTTGGCTCAACGCGCGGGGCGTGCGCTTCGCTGGAATCGACCTGGCTTGGCCCTACGTGCTGGAGGCGAACATCGCGAACCCGGGCGGGCTCGCGACGTTGGAAGCACTCACGGGGACCGACGCAGCCCCAAGCGTGGTGCGGGCGTTTGGCTGACGCCGGCTCGTGTTGAAGGCTCGACGCGCCGTCCTTTGGGGGGCTGTGCGATATCTCGCACGTTACCGAAAAACTTGCCCGTTTCCGGTGGGGTAGCGTTACACTCAGCCGAGAACGCGGTGGAGGCGGCGCCAGGAGCGCTCGAAGCACCTCCTGCGCATCCGCCTGCAACGCGGGCGCCCCACGGAGGGGCCGTATGCCAGACAAGCTTGCCGACTACGTGCTGAAGATGGACTCGGCCTTGCGTGAGCGAAAACGGTTCGTTGCTTACAACAGGGACATTCACCATGCGCATGCCGTCGTGTGCCTGGCGTTCCGGTATGCCCAGGAGAAAGTCCTTCTGTTGTCACACAGGTTGGACCCGGAACTTTACGCCAGCCAGTGGTTCCTACAGGAGGCAGAGGACTTTCTGAAGAGATCTGGGAGTCTCCAGATCCTCGCCGAAACGGACTTGGATGAACGTCATCCGCTGATCGCGCTTGCTGTCCGATTCCCGGACTCGGTTCAGATCGTTAGGATTCCTGCTAAGCTGCAAGAGCAATACCGCTACAACTATATGGTTGTCGACGACATTGGCTACCGGTTCGAACGTGACCGTGGAGAACCAAGAGCCGTTGTGGCATTCCACGACGACCATGATGGCGCGAAGATGATCGAGAGCCTGAAGGGGAACTTCGGCCGGTTGTCCGAGCTCGCGAGCGAGAGTGGACAAACTTGAACCTAGGTGTAATGCTGGCGATGTTGCAGGTCAACATCGCCATAGGAATCTTGTATTGGGTGCTTCCACCAGCCCGCTACAGGGAGCGGCTTTTCCGCAACATTTGCGAGTCGTTCAAGAGCCGCCCCGGTGCGTCAGCCGAAACACTGATGCTCATCGGTGACCTGCTTCGGAACCAAGAGTTCGGCGAGAGCTACCACAAGGTGTCTAACTGGAGGAGGGCGTTGCCGGAGCTTTATGATCAGGAACTTGAAAACACGTCGGCCGGGTGGTTTCCGCGTGCGGTCCCTCCAGCAAGCAACACTAGCGAAAGAAAAATACGGGAAAGATTAGGGGCTTGGCTGCGGACCCTACCGCTCTCCTATCGGTGGTTCAGGTCTAACCTAGATAAATACACGATCTTCGTCGTTGCCACAATCCTTCCGATCATCTTTCTCTGGCATATCGCCGCTCATCCTCTGCAGGCGGTTGATACGTGGTTTGGAATCTACTTGTCGTTGGCTGTAGGCCAGGTGTTCGCCGTCGTCAACGTGCTGTCAGGTCTTCGCATGGTGCGCGTCCACTCCGGCTCGTTCGATACCGCACTGGAACACGTCGTAACGACCGTCGAACAAGCCGGGGCGCAACGTGAGGTGGAGATGCCGCTTGAGGGTGCAAACAGGCTGGCGGAGGATGGCTAGGTCTTATATCCCCAACAAGTTCGCCAAGCGCATCCTCGCCTCGGTCGGCGTGCCCGCCAAACGATACCTGCCCATGTCGGAGAGCGCTTCCTCGAGGGAGTAGCCCTCGATCCCGTGCGTGCTCTTCAGCTTGATGATGTTGGCCATCTCGCGGCGGTCGTCCTCCATCTGGGCGACCAGCACGCCCCGGTCGTCGAGTATCTTGTCCTTGTCGTCCGGTCGCCGGAAAATGGACTGCAGGCCGTTGAGCAGGGCGGTGGCCGCGGACATGTCGGCCACCTTGTCGGCGCTGCTCTCCCGGCTGCTGGCCGTCGCAAACACGAGATTCAGCACGGGAATGCTCGACCACCATCGGTCGCCGTCGCTTCCCCCAGCCCCTTCGAGGAACGCCGTCTTGGCTTGGTAGTAGGCGGCGTCGTGGTGGCCCATCGCGGCGTCGAGCACCTTGTCGCGGCACGCCTTGTCGGGATCCTTGCGGCAGTCCGTGATGAGGCCCTCGACGTAGGCCTTGTCGGGTCCCATGTCGAGATCGGAGACGACCCAGGTGGCCGTCGAGCCGCCGGAGGCGCAGCCGGCCAAGGGAAGGAATGCCACAAGCGTCAATGGCATCAGCAGTTTGCCCATGACTTGTCGCCTGCCCTGGATGGCGCGAACAACTTTGGTGCGGATGACGTCCTACGGCGCCCCGCCGTCCACCCGGATGACCGCCCCCGTCGTGAAGCTCGCCGAGGGACTTGCGAGGAACAGCGCCGCGCCGACGATCTCGTCCGGCTCGCCCCCGCGTCCGAGCGCCAGCCGATGCTTGAAGTTCTCGAACGCCTCCGGTGGCCACGCCTTGGAGATGTCGGTGAGGAACGGGCCCGCCTGGATGCAGTTCACCCGCACCTTGCGCCCGAAGGCGAAGGCGAGGGAGCGGGTCAGGGAGTTGATGCCGGCCTTCGCGGCGCCGTAGGGCTCGGAGTTGGGGGTCGCCTCCACCGCCGCGTTGCTGCTGACGTTGATGATGGACCCGCCGTCCCCTTCCGCCATGCGCTCGCCGATCAGGGCCGACAACCGGTACGGCCCCTTGAGGTTGACGCCGACGACCTTGTCGAAGAGCTCCTCCGTCACCGCCGAGAGCTTCGGATAGAGGGGCGACATGCCGGCGTTGTTGACCAGGATGTCCACCTTGCCGAAGTGCTCGTAGGCGGTCTCCACGAGTGCGTCGCACTCGTCCCAGTGCCCGACGTGGCAGCCGTACGCGAGCGCGCGCCGGCCCCTCGCCTCGATCTCCGCCGCGACACCCTCGCAGTTCGGCAGCTTGCGGCTCGTCACGATCACGTCCGCGCCGTGGTCGGCAAACGCGAGGGCCATCTCGCGCCCGAGGCCCCTGCTGCCGCCGGTGACGAGGGCCGTCTTGCCGCTGAGATCGAATAGCTTATCCATCCCCTACCCCTTAGAATTGCCGGTTCCCCGTCGTGTGCGGTTCATGCGACACGACGATCACAAACCATCGATTCTAACGGAGGCACGACGGCTCATGGGAATGTTGGACGGTAAGGCCGCGCTCGTCACGGGCGCCGGAGGCGGTCTCGGCCGCACGCACGCGCTGCTGCTCGCGGCGGAGGGCGCGTCGGTCGTGGTGAACGACTTGGGCGGCGCGCGCGACGGCACGGGTTCGGGCAGCGCGATGGCGGACCAAGTGGTCGCGGAGATCCAGGCCGCCGGCGGCCAGGCCGTGGCCGACTACGGCAACGTCGCGGACCAGGATCAGGCGCGGGGCATGGTGCAGGCGGCGGTGGACAACTTCGGCAAGCTCGACATCTGCATCTGCAACGCCGGCATCCTGCGCGACAAGTCCTTCAAGAACATGGACAACGCCATGTGGGACGTGGTCGTCGACGTACACCTGCGCGGCACCTACCTCACGGCCAAGGCCGCCTACGACCAGATGTTGGCCCAGGGCCATGGCGGGCGCATCGTCGTCACCAGCTCCACCTCGGGCCTGCTCGGCAACTTCGGCCAGACCAACTACGGTGCCGCCAAGGCCGGTATCGCCGGCTTCGCCCGCTGCCTGTACCTCGAAGGGATGCGCTACGGCGTCAACGTCCACATCCTGGCGCCGACCGCGCTGTCGCGGCTCACCGACGACATCCTCCCGGACCAGGCGAAGGACCGCTTCCCCCCGGAGAAGGTGTCGCCCGCCGTCGTGTGGCTCTGCACCGACGAGGCCAAGGACGTCACCGGCCGCACCTGGCTCGTGGCGGGCAATAGCGTCTCGCTGCTGAACTGGCAGTTGCAGACGGTTGCGCAGAAGGACGAATCCGAGGAGCCTTGGGACGTGGAGGACGTCGGCGAGACCATCCTGTCCACCAAGGATTCGTGGCCGCCCATCAACCCGATGCGGTTCTGATCCAGGCCCGTCGCCCGGAACGCCGCTCGGCGGCTTCCGGGTGGCCCAAGGCTCGTGATGTCCGTTCGCCCCATCAAACTCGTACACACGTCCGACGTGCACCTCGACGGGCGATACCCGAGCGAGGAGGTGGACGGCTTCCGGAACAAGGCCGAACGCGCCTTTGCGGCGGTTCTGACCGTGGCCCTTGAAGAGGCTGCGGACCTCGTGCTCATCGCCGGAGACCTGTTCGACAACAACCGGGTTCCGGACGAGGACTTCGATTTCGTCCGGGACCAACTGGCCCGCCTCGCGTGCCCGGTGCTCGTGCTGCCCGGCAACCACGACGTCCACGACCATTACTCCATCTGGCGACGGCTCCGGCGCACGATGGGCGCCAACGACGTGGGCGGCCACGTCCACGTGATGCTCGACGCGGACGGCGCGAGCATCGAGTTCGAGGAGCTCGGGGTGACGGCGTGGGGCAGGGCGATGGCCGAACACGCCCCGGAAAACGAGCCGCTGGAGGGCACCCCCCAACGCCGGGACGGCGTCTGGAACATCGGCTTGGCCCACGGCTTGGTGGTGCCGGAACGGGAGGGCATCGGCTCGTCCCAGATCACGCACGCGGAGATCCGGGCCTCGGGGTTCGACTACCTGGCGCTCGGACACGTGCACGTGTGGGAGGACGTGAGCCAGGGGCCCGTCACCGCCTGCTACCCCGGATCGCCGGTGGGGAGCTACGCGAGCGCCGACGGCGGCCATGTCGCGGTGGCGTCGCTCTCCCCGGAGGATGGCGTGCGGCTCTCGCGCCGCAAGGTGGACGACGCGCCGCCGCGTTGGCGGTAACGGCGACGAAGGAGGACCGAATGACGCATCCAAACATCCTGTTCATCATGACCGACCAGCAGCGCTGGGACGCGATGAGTTGCGCCGGGGACTGGGTGCGCACGCCGCATCTGGACCGCATCGCGGCGGAGGGCGTCCGCTTCAGCTACTGCGTCACCACGACGCCCATCTGCATTCCCGCCCGGGTCACCCTTGCGACCGGGCACTACCCGCACAACAACAACGTGTGGGACAACATTACCTACGCCATGCCGGAGGACGTGAAGACGTGGATGCGCGCGATCCGCGACCTCGGGTACCGGACGAGCCTCTTCGGCAAGACGCACCTGCACCCGCACCGGGGCGACCTGCGCGAGCGGGAGCACCTGATCAACGCCTACGGCCTCGACCACGTGGACGAGATCGGCGGGCCGCGGGCGAGCGCGGCCGTGATGAGCCACATGACCCAGATGTGGCGGGACAAGGGGCTCCTCGAGAGCTATCGGGAGGACTTCCGCGAGCGCTTCGCCAACAAGCCCCACGTCGCGCGCCCGTCCGTGCTCCCGCTCGAGGACTATGCCGACGTGTACGTGGGCCAGCGCGCCAAGGAGTGGCTGGAGGCCTACGACCACGACGAGCCGTGGTTTTGCTGGATGAGTTTCGGCGGGCCCCACGAGCCCTGGGACGCACCGGAACCCTATGCGAGCATGTACGACCCGGAAACGATGCCGGTGCCCGTGCCGCGGCCGGCAGAGGACATCCCGCGGCCGCGCGGCGTGCTCGACACCATGATGGAGCGCTTCTCCCCCGATTTCGATCCGGGCGACGAGGCTGCCATGCGGGCGAACTACGCCGGCAACGTCACCCTGATCGACGACCAGATCGGGGAAGTCCTGGCGGCCATCGAAGCCCGTGGCGAGATGGACAACACCGTGATCGGATTCACCTCTGACCACGGGGAGATGAACGGCGACTGGGGGCTCATCTACAAGATGAACTTCCTCGACGGCGCGCTGCGCGTGCCGCTCCTCGTGCGCACCCCCGAGACCGCCGCCAACGGTGGGGGCAAGGTGGTCGACGATCCCGTGGAGAACGCCGACCTCGGGCCGACGTTGCTGGAACTGGCCGGCGGAACGATCGACTACCCCCAGTTCGCGAAGTCCGTGGTCCCGACGATGGCCAACGGTGCGACCCATCGCGAGGTCGCGATCTCCGAGTACCGGGGCGAGTTCCTGATCACCGATGGAAAGTGGAAGGCGGCGGTCAACGCGGAGGGGCGCGTCTACCTGCTCGTCGATCTCGTGAACGATCCCACCGAGACACGGAACTTGGCGGGGCTCTCGGAGTATGCGCAACAGGCGGACGAGATGCGTCTGCGGCTGCTCGAACGCCTCTCCGAGACCCAGTTCCAGAGCGGGTTGGAGTGGCGCCCGCCGGTGTAGCCGACCCGGTGCCGGGGACGGTCCAACAAAGCACCCTGACCTACGCCAGCGTCGGGGGCATGGAGCTGCGGGCGGATTGTTATCGTCCGCGTGAGGCGGCCGATCACCTCGGACGGGCCATCGTGATGGTCCACGGCGGTGCCTGGACGATGAACGACCGGCGTACTCCACATGTCGTTTGCGAGGCGCTGGCTGCCCGCGGGATGACGGTCTTCTCCCTCGACTTCCGCGACGGCCGCAACGGCAAGCACCCGTGCGCCGTGCAGGACATCGCGGCCGGGATCCGTTTCGTGCGGGCCAATGCGGAACGGCTGGAAGTCGATGCCGGGTGCATCGGATTGATCGGCAGTTCGTCCGGCGGCCATCTGGTGCTGCTGACCGGGACTCAACCGGACATCCCCGCGCACCGCGGGACGCCCTTCGCGGTGGACGGCACCTTCGAGGATGCACCGGTATCCGCCGGGGTGGGCTACGTCATCGCCCTATGGCCGGTGTCCGATCCCCTCGCACGCTTCCGGTACGCGCGGGAATCGGGCCGCGAGGAACTCGTCGCCGCCCATCTGCGCTACTACCGGGACGAGGACCACATGGCCCACGCCAGCGTGCAGCGGACGCTGGCCGACGGGGAGGCGCAGACCGTGCCGCCGCTGCTGCTCGTGCAGCCGGGTGCGGACCGCAACGTCCCGCAAGAGATGACGCTGGACCTCGTGCGCGAGTACCAACGGGCGGGCGGGGCGCTGCGCTACCTGTTCTACCCGGGACTGCCCCATGCGTTCGGGTACCAGTCCTCGCCCGAGACGGACCGGCTGGTCGATGATCTGTGGCCGTTCATCGAGGGTCAGGGCGGCGCGGCCGGCTGATTGCCCCGCTGCGGCCTGGCGATGCACGGGGCCAGGGAGCGGACGCTGCTACCGTGGCCGCACCAGAAACTCGCTGTTCACACAATTCTCCAGCCGTCCCCCGCGCAGATATCTCGCGGCGGTCCGGGCCGAGAACGCCCGGATGTCCCGGATGCTCTCCGGCGTGAAGAAGGCCGAGTGCGGCGTGATGACGAGCCGGTGCCGGAGCCACTCCTCGTTGCGGTGCCACGCGGCAACGAGCGGGTCGTTCAGGTTGGCGGGTTCGTCGGGCAGCACGTCGAGGCCCGCCGCCAGCACGATGTCGTTCTTCATGGCGTCGTGCAGCGCGCCGAGGTCGATCAGCGGACCCCGCGCGGTGTTGATCACGATGATGCCGGGCTTGGCGGCGGCGAAGGCCGTGGCGTCGAGGAGGTTTCGGGTCTCGTCGTTGAGCGGGGTGTGCACGCTCACGATGTCGCTCTGGCCCATCAGTTCCTCGAGGGTCTGGACCTTGCGCACCCCGAGGGCGAGTTCGATGCCGTTCGGGAGGTAGGGGTCGTAGAAGGCGACATCCATCTCGAAGGCCCTTGCCCGCAGGGCGGCGGTCGTGCCGATGCGCCCGAGGCCGATGACGCCGAACGTGCAATCGGAGAGGCGCCGGCCGTAGGGATTGAGCGCGGGGCGCCAGTTGCCGATGGGGTCGGCGCGCAGGCTCTCGTCGTGGAAGGCGATGCTCTTGGTGAGGGTCATCATCAGCGCGATGGCGTGGTCCGCGACCTCGCGGGTGCCGTAGTCCGGCGTGTTGCAGACCGGGATGCCGGCCGCGCCCCATGCCTTCAGGTCCACGTCGTCGAAGCCGACCGCGGTCTTCACCATGATGCGGCACTTCCTGATGCGCGGGAGGTACTCGGTCGGCGGCGAAACCCCCACGATGGCGTCGCACTCGTGCCACTGTTCTTCGGTGACCTCCTCGAAGCCACGGCAGAACTCGGCGGTGAAGCCTTCGCCGAGCGCCTCGATCTCCACCTCCTGGTTGCGGCCGAAGGCTCGCGGCCACAGTACGCGATAGGTCATCTCTCCTCCTCGGGCAGCGCCTTCAACATGCGTTTCAGGGCGAAATGGCGATAGCTCTCGAGGACCAGGCCCCGCACTTCGTCCCAGTCCACGTCCTCCTCCACGTCGAGGTGGATCCAGCCGTTGTGGCCGGTGTACCTGGGAATCGCGTAGCGCTTGTCGAAGGTGAGCATCGCCTGGCGCTCTCTTCCGACCCAGAACTCCATGTGCATGCGCCCGCCATGGCGGTGTGCGCCGCAGAACGTCTTCTTGCCGGCCCGGAAGACCGGCGTGCCGAACTGCGTCGCCTCGCTGGTCTCGGGCAGGGCCAGGCAAATCTCGCGCAGGGTGTCGAGCCGCGCCTTCGCGTGGGGCGCGCGTAGCGGGTCGAACTGCTCGTCCGGGATGGTCTCGGTGGGCGGCTCGATGGCGATCGTCTCGCCGAGGGTCCGCACGAGGGAGGCGGGCGCGACCTTCTCGTAGGCCTCGCGGACGCGTTGGGCGACCGTGCGCCAGTCGAGGCCCTTGTCGAGCTCCACGCCGAGCCAGCCGCGGGGGCCGACGTACGGAGGCACGAAGTAGTACTCCGGCTCGTTCTCGGAGTAGAAGCGCTGGGCGCCGTCGGGGGCGTTCAGCCACAGCGCGATGCGGCCGTCGCCGTGATGGTTGACGGCGTAGGTCGCGAAGGTCTTGTCGCTGACCCGGAAATCCGGGGAGCCCCGGGAGGGTCGCTCCTCGGCCTCCGGGAGCGACAGGCAGACCTCGCGGACCGCGTCGTTGATGTCCTTGGCCATCTACTTGCTGGGGGGCTTACTGGGCGACGGACTTGGGCGTCGGGACGATGCGCTGGACGTTTATGCCGTCTCGGTCGATCAGCTCGCCGACCCGGGGGGCGATCTCGTTGGCCCACTCGTCGCTGCCGTACACCGCTTCGTACAGGCGCTCGCGCTCGGTTTCGGAGGCGAAACGGCGGATCCAGACATAGACCGAGTCGTCCTCCTCCCCGCGAAAGCTTGCGGTGATGACCATGCCCCGGGCGACCTGGAAGGGGATGATGGTCCCCTCCATGAAATCGACCCACTCGTCCATCTTGCCGGGAAAAATCTTGTACTGGCGCAACTCGTAGAACATGCTTGGGGTTTCCGTCCAATGCCTTCGCTCGTGAATGTTCCAACGAAACTCTTGCGCAAGTCCATCGCCGCGCGCATCGTGGCAACCGTGCTTGCCGTGGTGACGCCCATGGCCCTTGCCGACATCGCCGCCGTCCGGGTGGAACGGCTCCTCGACGCCCCGATCATCGACGCGTCCACGCACCCGAGCATCGGGGTGAACATCCAGGGGCCGTCCCTCATCCGGGTGCCGGACTGGGTTGAGGATCCGCTCGGCGCCTACTATCTCTACTTCGCCGACCACAAGGGTAGCTACATCCGCCTGGCGTACGCGGACGTGCTGACGGGTCCCTGGACGGTGCATCCGCCCGGTAGCCTGCAGCTTGCGGAGTCGCTCTTCCCCACGGAGCCGCCCGAGGTCTCGCCGGAACTCCTGGCGCAGGTCGAGGCGCGATTCAAGGGCCGCAACCTGGGGCACGACGCCCTGCATGAGATGACGACGGTGCATATCGCGTCCCCGGATGTGCACGTGGACGACGAGAGCCGGACCATCATTATGTACTTCCACGGCTTGGAGGGGCCTGGCGTTCAGGTGACCCGGGCCGCGACGTCCACGGACGGCATCCGCTTCGAGGCCCGGCCCGAGGTCCTCGGCAAGACGTATCTGCGGGCGTTCCGCCGCGACGGGATGACCTACGCGATGGCCATGCCGGGGCAGTTCTACCGCTCCGCCGACGGGTTCACGGCGTTCGAGGAGGGGCCGCTGCTCTTCAATCCGGACATGCGCCACGCCGCGTTGCTCCTGCGCGGGGAGACGCTGTACGTGTTCTGGACGCAGGTCGGTCAGGTGCCGGAGCGCATCCTTCTTAGCACCGTCGACCTCGCCGGCGACTGGATGTCCTGGCGGGATTCCGAGCCGGTGGAGGTGCTGCGGCCGGAACGGGACTGGGAGGGGGCGGACGCGCCCCTCGAGCCGTCGGTGCGCAGCACGGCGTACGGCCACGTGAACCAGTTGCGGGATCCGGCCGTCTACGTCGAGGACGCACGCGTGTTCCTGCTTTATGCGGTCGCGGGGGAGAGCGGCATCGGGTTGGCGGAAGTGTTCCTGCCGGAAGGTCCGGGGTAGCGCTCGCATTGCCCCGGGCCGTAGCCGTGAAGCCGCGATTCTGGGGGAGGAATAGGGGGCGGTCGCGGACCGGGGAATCCGCGGCCGCCAAGGCGGCCCTGCGCGAGCCGCCCGAGGTAGGGGGCGGTCGTTGGCGAACGCCGACGGCGCGCCCCCGCTTCCTGCGTTGGGAAGGCCGGCTGGCCCTCCCGGCAGCCGGGTTGGTCTGGGTGGCTGAGTTGAGGGAGGGGAGGAGCCACCCCAATCCAAACCGGATGCGTCCACCTTAGCGGCGGCTCGGGCGCTTGCCCAATACCGTTTTCTTACCGACGCGATAAGGGATTCCGATAGGACGGCGGCCGGTCGAAGCCGAGCCGCGTCCAGGGGTTGGAACAGGCCGATGGCTCAGCGGTCACCTTCGTCCGCGGCGATGGCCGCCCGTGCCTCCCTGGTGAGCGCCACGCCCGCGTCCGCCGCGGCCTGCGCCAGGACATCGACCCATGGCTCTCCCTGGGACGCCACGCGATGTGCGAGACCGATGCGCCGGGCCGGCTCCGGAGCGGCGAAACGCAGCAGGCCCAGGCCCGGGGCGGCGGCGCACTCGCAAAGGGCCGCGGTTTCCGGCAGCAGCGTCAGCCCCTCGTCGCCGGCGGCCAGCCGCGCCAACGTCGCGAGGGAGGTGGCCCCGCGGCGCACCTCGTCCGGTCTCGATACCGAGCATGCACCGACCACCTGGGCGCCCAGGCAATGCTCGTCGGATAGCGTGAGCAGCGGCCCGATGTCCGACCGGCCCGCGTCGGTCGGTCCGGGTGCCTTACCAAGGGCGCGGAACGCGTCGAGACGCTTGGCCTTGGCGGCGAGGAGAAAGCGGTCCTCGAACAGTTCCTGCTCGGAGATCTCCAACAACCCCACCGGCAGCGAGACGATCGCGGCATCCAATCGGCCGGCCAACAGGTCGGACACCATCGCTTGGCTCGAGCCTTCGCGAATGTCGATGTCGACGCGGTACGGGGCCGTCTTCAGACGCTTCAGAATTCCCTCCAGCAGATAGGGAGAGAGGGTCGAGATGAGGCCGACGACCATCTGCAGGGGGCCTGCCTCGTGGCGCTTGCCCATCGTCTCGAGCACCAGCACCTCGTCTAGGATCCGCAGTGTCTGTTCGTGGGCTTGGCGGCCGACGCGGGTCAGATGGATGCCCTGCTTGTCGCGTTCGAGGAGCTGCGCACCGAACGTATCCTCGAGTTCGCGGATCTGGAGCGAGAGCGCGGGTTGCGAGACGTGGACGCTGTCGGCGGCGCGGCTGAAGGAGCCATTCTCGACCACGGCGTGAAAATAGCGGAGTTGGCGCAACGTCACTGGCATCGTTTACTCCTAGCGGCGGTCACGCCACCCGATGGCGGATGTCTCCAAGCACTTGCCGCGATGACCATGGTTCGCGGGACGCTGCGCTACGGATGGCGGGCAAAACCTTAGCATGGGGCACCGAAGGCCATCGCCGGGATGGGGATGGTGGGGTCCGGTCGCCACACCGTCGTCCGCGAGCAAATATAGTGTGTGTTTCGTGTATGGTACGTGAAGGTAGCGGCGTTAAGGCCGTGTTCGTGGCAAGCCGCCGCACGTCGGGAACGCTGGTCTTTCGCCGTAGTAGGCTTGACCTCCCGAATCTGGTTCACCGGACGGCGCATGCCCCCGCACTCTAGACATCATGTTTTGACCTGCCCGTCCTCAACGCGCGTGGGTTACCTTGGCGGCGGAGTGCCGGGCAAGGCAGGGCCACATTGAGGAGGGCAGGAGGTTGCAAGACTACAAGATGTCGGAGGGCGGGATGAGTGATTGCGGGGGGTCGTACGGGGCGTACGTCGGGTTGGACGTGCACAAGGACACGATCGCGGTGGCGGTGGCGCCGGCGGGGCGCGGGGCGCCGGAGGATCTCGGTGAGATCGCGAACCGACCGGCGGCGGTCGCCAGGCTGGCGCGGGAGTTGTGCGCGGCGCACGGCGGCGGGATGCCGTTGTTCAGCTACGAGGCGGGGCCCTGTGGGTATGGGTTGTACCGCCAGTTGCGGGAGCTGGGCTTCGACTGCGAGGTGGTGGCGCCGTCGCGCATCCCCAGGGCGCCGGCGGAGCGGGTGAAGACGGACCGTCGCGACGCGCGCAAGCTGGCGCGGCTGTCGCGCGGCGGCGAGTTGACGGCGGTGTGGGTTCCGGACGAGGACCACGAGGCGATGCGGGACCTGGTGCGGGCGCGGTCGGACCTGAAGGACGCGGAGCGCAGGGCGCGCCAGCGCCTCGGCGCGTTCCTGCTGCGCCACGACCGCCGCTGGTCGGCCGGGCGCTGGAGCAGGGCGCACTGGGCGTGGCTGGACGGCCAGCGCTTCGAGCGGGACTGGCAGGAGTGGGCGTACCGGGAGTACCTGGAGGCGGCGCGGACCGCGGGCGAGCGGGTCGCGGCGCTGACGGGCCAGCTGGAGCGGGCGTTGTCCGATTGGTCGCTGGCGCCGGTGGTGCGCGCGTTGGTGGCGTTGCGCGGCGTGGACCGGATCACGGCGGCGACGCTGCTGGCGGAGCTGGGCGACATCGGCCGCTTCGACTCGCCGCGCCAGTTGATGGCGTTCCTGGGGTTGGTGCCGAGCGAGCACAGCTCGGGCGGGCGGCGCCGCCGCGGCGCGATCACGCGCACCGGCAACGGGGCGGCGCGGCGCGCGCTGGTGGAGTCGGCCTGGAGCTACCGGTTCCCGGCGCGGCGCACGGCGCACCTGGAACGCAAGGCGGCCGGCGCGTCCGAAGAGGCCAGGGCCATCGCGTGGCGCGCCCAGCGGCGCCTGTGCGGTCGCTACCGGCACCTGCTCGCGTCCGGCAAGAACACCAAGCAGACGACCGTGGCCGTGGCGCGCGAGCTGGCCGGCTTCGTGTGGGACATCGTCCGCGTCGAGGTGGCGCGGATGGCGGAGGCCGGCGCCGGGACGTCGGCGACGCGTTGACGCGCGGTTGAAGGAAGGGAGTTCGTTTCGAGTGTTGGATCGGGGCGGGGCCGGGCCGGTGTGGAGAACCCTCGGCCGGGCTACGACGGCGTCGGCGGATGGTTCGCAACGCGGACCCTCCGGCGCGACGACCCCCGCCACTAGAGAGAGGCCAGCTCCGCGACGCAGTGAGGTAGGGTCGGTAACCAATCCACGCATATCAGCATGATCCACCGTCGCAATCTGTCCGGCCCCGTCCCGACCCACCGCGCCCGCGCCGGACCCGACCCACCGCGCCCGCGCCGGACCCGGCACGGCTGGCGAACATCGCCGGCCGGGCCGGCGCCCGCGATTTCCACCGCCCGCCCACCGCCGCTCCATCATTTGCGGGGACCGCGGCCGTGGACGGCCCGTGGAAATCGCTCCGTGCCCCCGGTTGGCCGCGACACCCCGACGGGCGCCGGAAAAGGCGGGTCACGACCGTTCCGAACCGTCGCCTCGACGAACTCGGTGCGATCGGAGCACCCTGGAACGGAGTACCGATTGACAGGTCAAAACATATCAGCCCGCATTTCTCACCACGGGCCGTGATGATCGCCGAGGATTTTCGCCCCGTGCGCACGACGCTTGCGTCGCGCTCGCCGACCGAAAGCCTAGTGGGGCCTAAGTTTGAGGGAGCACGTGCGCGCACGGGGCGAAAAGACCGGCGAGGGCGCGGCCAGCGCTCTGCATCCGGCCACCGAGCTTGAGATCGACGATGAACCCAAATGGACCAAGGACTTGCGATCCATGCACAAGCGACTTGGTGAGAAATGCGGGCTAGACCAAGACGCGCGGCAACGGCCCTGGTCGTGGCCGCGGTGCTGCCCTGGAGCGTGCGGGCGGAGCCGGGCGTGGTGGAGGAAGTCGTGGTCACGGCGCCATCGACCGGGAGCCGCATCGACCGGCAGGGCGACTCGCCGTCCCCACTATCGCACTACGACCGCGAGACCCTCGACACGGCTGGCCTCAACGACCTTCGCGACCTCGTGGGCGTGCTGGCCATCAACGCCGGCGCGGAGAACAACTCGGACAACCTGACGCAGAACTTCACGGTGGGGACCGCCAACGTCAACCTGCGCGGGCTGGGCGTGGCGTCGACGCTGGTCCTCCTGAACGGCCGGCGGCAGGTGCTCTCGGCGGTCCAGACCGACGACGGTTCGAGTTTCGTCGACCTCGCGGCCCTGGTGCCGATGCTGGCGGTGGAAAGGGTCGAGATCCTGAAGGACGGCGCCGCGGCCATCTATGGATCGGAGGCCGTGGCGGGGGTTGCCAACTTCATCACCCGGCAGGGCTTCGAGGGTGTCGAGGTCCAGGCGGAGTATCGCGGACGCACGGGGGACGGGTCCCAGGAGGACTTCTCCCTGGATGCCGTCGCCGGGGGGTCGGTGGGTGCCGAGGGCACGCTCCTGCTGGCCGCGAGCCATCTCGACCGCGCGAGCCTCCTCCTGGCCGAAGTGGACTGGCTGCGTCCCGCGACCAGCGGCTTTGGCAATCCCGGCAGCTTCCACGTGCCGTCTCTGGGGCGCACGGTGGCGGACCCGGGCTGCGCGGACTACGAAGGTCTGCGGCAGGCACTGCCGGGCGGGAGCGCGATCTGCCGCTTTGACTACGCGCCGCAGATCACGGTGACCCCGAACGAACGCCGCACCCAACTGTTCGGCCGGCTGGACTTTGGAGGTAGCGCTCGTGACGCTTGGGCTGAACTCGGCTATGCGCGCAACGACATCAGCCGCGACGTGTCCCCGAGCTTCCCGGTGCTCAACACGCCCGTGGTGCCGGCGTATCACCCCGCCAATCCGTACGGGGAGGAAGTGCGGTTCCAGGGTCGTCCCTACGGCTATGGCAATCCCCCCGAAATCAACTACTACGAGCACGACACGCTGCGGGTCGCGCTCGGGGTCGAGGGACGCTTCTCGGAGACGGTTTCGTGGGACGTGGCGCTGATCGGGGCGCGGAACGATGCGTTCCTGAACCCGCGCGACGTGGTCGCCGCCAACTTCCAGGCGGCGCTCAGAGGCTTTGGTGGAGACGGATGCAATGCCGGACCGGACGGCCCGCCGGAAGCGGCGGGTCGGGCGGGCTGCCTGTTCTTCAACCCGTGGAGTTCGGCCTTCGCCGCCGGACCGGACGATCCGCTCCACAACGCCCCCGAACTGCGTCGATTCATCATCGGCGATTATCTCGGGGACGGCGAGTCGCGGCTGACGACGTTCGAGGCGCACGTGACCGGCTTCCTGCCCGGCTATCGGGGCGGTTTCGCCGTCGGCATGCAGTACCGGGACCAGAGCCTCGACTATTCCTACGACCCGGTCACGCGCGGGGACGGGTTCGCCTTTCTGATCGGCAATCCCGACTTCTCCGCCGAGGACGACGTGTACGCGGCCTACGGGGAACTGTGGCTACCGGTGGGAGACCGGGTGGAGGTCACCGGCGCGGTGCGCTACGAGGACTACGGAGGCGGCGTGGGGGACACCCTCGACCCGAAGGTCACGGTTCTCTACCGGGCGAGGGAGGCCTGGACGCTGCGAGGCTCCTTCAGCACGTCGTTCCGGGCCCCGTCCCCGCTACAGACCCGGGGCGCGCAGACGAACTTCACCAATATCGTCGACCAGGACGGATCGCGCACCTTCGCCGGCCGGCGCACGCGAGGCGATCCGGGCCTGGAGCCGGAAGTCTCCCGGGCGTTCAACGTCGGCGTCACCTGGCGCCCGGGTGCGACGTGGTCGTTCAACGCGGACGCGTGGGACTACACCTTCCGCGACGTGCTCCGCAAGGACAACGCGCAGGCGATCGTCAACGCGAACCCGTACGATCCGCGCATCGAGCGCACGGCGGCCGGCACGATCGCCATCGTCAACGTGGCCTTCATCAACGCCGACCGGATCGAGACCGCCGGCCTGGACCTGTCGGCGCAGTGGCGGGTGGACACCGATCACGGCGAGGTGAGCGGCTGGGCCGAGGCGACCTGGCTCGCGCGCTACGACGTGACGAACGCGGGGGTCGAGGTCGACGGGCTCGGCCGGCTCAACCGCGCCAACGTCGGCGCGCCCAACCAGCGGCTGAAGGCCGCCGCCGGCGTCTCGTGGCTGCGTCGCGGCTGGCGCGCCACGGCGCTGGTTCGCCACGTCGGGGGCTACGAAGACGACGCGGATGGCGACATCGAGCGCTTCACGACGCTGGACGTGAACGTGCGCCGGACCTTCGACGGTCTTCGGTGGGGCGGGGGGGAGACCTGGGTCGCCCTCGGTGTCGCCAACCTGCTCGACGAGGACCCCCCGTACGTGAACATCGCCGGCAGCTACGATCCCCGATCGGCGGACCCGCGCGGGCGGCGGTTGCTCTTGTCGGTGGGTTGGCGGGGCTGACGGACCCCACGGCGGCTAGCCGGGGATGGTGGCGCCCCCATGGTCGCCCGCCCCGCCGCGCCCCCACACTTCAATGGCTGGAGGCTTGCGCCCCTCGCTACATACGCCCGATCGCCGGGTATCCCGCTGCCTCCCAGGCGCGCCGCTCGGGTCCGTTGAAGTCCTGGACGACCTCCCGCCGGGCGCCGAGCAGCATCGTGTTCCGGTCGGCGCCGTACTCCGGCCAGGATCCGACGCCGGGTCCGTTCGGATCGCCCGTGCGCGCGAAGTTGAGCCATGCATCCTGGCAGAAGGCCGCCAGCGCGTCGGCGTCCGGGCCCGTGCCGTGGTGCGCCTGGGAGTTCGTCGCGTCGATGGTGCCGAAGACGAAGCCCGACTCGATGCCGTGGTAGGCACCGAACACACCGTCGCGCCAAGGGGACGGCCACGTGAACATGTAGTTGAAGACGCGCCCCGGGTGGGGCGTTTGCGCCTCCGCCAGCAGGAGCCCCTGCATCCAGAAGTTGCGGTCGCCCTCGAGGACCAGATACAGGTCGCCCGGGTCCACGGACAGCCCCTTCGCGGTCCGTGCGTCCCGGTAGGCCGCTGCCAAGGCCGCCACCTCTTGGCCGAGGTCCCGGCCCTCGATCCGTCCGTACTCGGCGGCGGCCGCCGCCACCACGGTGGGGTGGTCCATCTGGTCGAGACCCTCGAAGGTCTCGCCGTAGGGCTTGTACTCGTCCAGGGTCGCGCCCACCAGGAGGTCGATCCCGGAGGCGACGCCGTCCCGGACCGCGTCGATGGGCGGACGCGGGATGATCTTGCCGTCGACGTTCGGTTCGAAGGGCGTGAAGCCGAGCTCCGGGTTGGCGGTGGCGGGGCTGGACATGCGCCCCTCGATCTCGACCAAGCGCTCCGTGGGCAACGCCCGGATGGCCGCCGGGTCGTCCGGCGAGACCCCGGCGCACTCCAGCACGAACGCGGCGATGCGGTCCGCGAGTTCCGCGGGCTGCACGGTTTGGCACGCGCCGCTCTGGAGGATGCCCCGGTGGAGGAGCCCGTTCGCCGCCGGTATGGCGAGCAGCATGCCGATGCTGATGGCGCCGGCGGACTGCCCGAACACGGTCACGTTACCGGGGTCGCCGCCGAATCGGGCGATGTTGTCCCGTACCCAGCGGAGGGCCGCGACCTGATCGAGGAGCCCCTCGTTGCCGGTCGCGGGAATCGCGCCGCCGGTGACGTTATCGAGTCGCAGGAAGCCGAAGTTGGCCATGCGGTAGTTCAGGCTCACGACCACCACGTCACCACGGGCGGCGAGGAAGCGGGGATCGTTGAGCGGCATGGTGCCCGCCCCCATGACGAAGCCGCCGCCGTGGATCCACACCATCACCGGGCGGCGCGCGTCGTCCGTGCCGGGCGTGCAGACGTTGAGATAGAGGCAGTCCTCGCTCCGTTCCCCGTCGACTTGGTCGAGATCATTGCCGATGCCGATCACGATGGGATTCTGCGGGGAGACCGGCCCGAAGCTGGTCGCTTGACGGACCTCCCGCCACGGCGTGACCGGATGCGGCGGCAGCCAGCGCAACGCTCCCACCGGAGGAGCCGCGAAGGGAATTCCGCGGAAGAAGTGCAGGCCCTTTTCCTGTAGTCCAGCGACCGGACCGTGGGTGGTTTCGACCATGGGACGAGTCATTGGGAGGTTTCCCGCGATGACGCGTCCCTCAGGGCGTCGCGAACGCTTGCTCGGCCAGGTACCGCAGGGTGAAGTCGGCGCACAGGTTCGGTTCCTCCAGTTGCATCAGGTGTGTCGTCTCGGGCACGAAATCGTAGTCGATGCGCAGGATTTCCGACATCCCAACGCTCGGGAGGAACGAGTTGGGCACGGTCGGGTCGGAGCCGATGACCTTGAGCGGGCAGGCGATCGCGCCGAAGTCGACCTTCCGCGCGAAGGGGTACAGCGCGTCCCAGAGCCGGGCTTCGTGGTCTGGCGGGCAACAGAGTTCGTAGCCGTGCCCGTCCCCGGCCGGCCGCAGCGTGCTGCGCGCGAAAAGTCCGAGTCCCGCGGCGTCGAGGCGGGCAAACGCGGGTTTCTCCGCCAGGAGTTCGGCGTAGTCCGATGGCTGGGCGAACCGGTGTCTACGCCGGCGCGTGGCGGTCGCCATGCCCGCGCCGAGCCGCTCGAGTTCCGCGATGGGCCGTCCCGGCAACAGAATGGGTGGATCGAACAGCACGAGGGCGGCGTACTCATCGCCGGTGCCCGCGTGCAGGGCGGCCATCGCCGTCAGCGAATGGAAGACGCCGGCCTTGGGCCGGGCCCCGAAGCGCCGGTCGATCTCGCGGCAGACGCGGGCGAGGTCCGCCGCCACGGCCGGGATGGTGTGCGCATCGGGGTCGCCGACGGGATTCCAGCCGTGGTTCCTGACATCGTGGACGAACACGTCGAAGCGGTCCGTGAACCTGGACCAAAAGGGCCAGTACGCGTCGGCGGCAAAACCATTGCCGTGGCCCAGCACCAGGCGCGGGCCGTCCGGGTTGCCGTGGCGTCGAAGCGTGATGGGATAGCCGTCCACGGCGCGCACTTCGTGCACTTCAAGGGGCTCCGGAACGCGCAGGATCGAGCTCATCGCGACATGGCGGGACAGTTGCGTCGGGGCTGCGAGACCCCGCGCGGATGGATGTGCTCGATCCGGCGATGCCGATGGAACATGAGCAACTGCGTCTGGGGAGTGAATTTCCAATACCATATTAGTCGAGTTCACGACACATGGAGCGACATGTCGCGCGAGGAGACGGACAACGGTCTGAGCATGGACCGGCAAGCCATGCTCGAGCTGGGCGGCAAGGCCATGGAACTGCTCGTGGATCGGATCGATGCGGTCGGCGACGGTCGCGCCTGGGACGGCGAGTTTCGCCAGGTGCTGGAAGAACGGTTGCTGGAAGCACCGCCGGAACAGGGCCGGCCGGGGGCGGACGTCGTGGAGCAGGTCGCGCGCGAAGTACTTCCGTACGCGGCGCGATTGGACCATCCACGCTTCTTCGGCTTCATTCCGTCGTCGCCGACCTGGCCGGGCATCCTCGCGGACTTCCTGGCGGCGGGGTTCAACATCAACTCCTGCACGTGGCTGGTATCCAGCGGGACGAGCCAGATCGAACTGGTCGTGATCGACTGGATCCGGCAGTGGATCGGCTACCCCGAGAGCGCGGGTGGGCTGCTCACGAGCGGCGGCTCCGGGGCGAGTGTGGAGGCGCTGGTGACGGCGCGGGAGGCTGCCGGCCACCCGGACCGCCCGGTGGTCTACATGAACGACCAGAGTCACAGCGCGCTCAAGCGCGCGGCGTTGATCGCCGGTGTCCGCCGCGAGTGCATTCGCCTCGTGCCGACCGACGCCGCGTTCCGCATCGACATGGAGGCGCTCGCGCGCATGGTGGCCGAGGATCGCGGGAACGGCCTGGCGCCGATGGCGGTCTGCGCCAATGCCGGCTCGGCGAGCTCCGGGGCCGTCGATCCGCTGGACGTGATGGCGGACTTCTGCAAGCGGGAGGACATCTGGCTGCATGTCGATGCGGCCTACGGTGGATTCGCCGTGGTCACGGAACAGGGCCGCGAGCTGCTCCGAGACCTCGAGCGCGCGGACTCCATCGGCCTCGATGCACACAAGTGGCTCTTCCAGCCGTACGAGGCCGGCGCGCTGATGGTGCGGGACACGAAGCACCTCCTGAACGCGTTCGCCATCGGGCACGACGTACTGCAGGACACCGTGTGGGGCGCGAACCACCCGAACTTCTCCGACCGCGGCCAGCAACTGAGCCGGGCCGCGCGCGCGCTGAAGATCTGGATGTCCATACAGACATTCGGCATGACCGCGTTCCGCCAGGCGGTCCAGCGCGGCCTCGACCTCGCGCGCCGCGCCGAGGACTACGTGGGCGAGAGTCCGTTCCTGGAGGTGCTGACCCCCGTTTCCCTCGGGATCCTGTGCTTCCGGGTCGCCTCCCCCGAAATGGCCCTTGACGAGGCAGCGCTGGAACGCGTCAACCGGGCAGTGCTCGCGCGGATGTTCTGGGACGACCTGGCGTTCCTGTCCTCGACGTCGCTCAAGGGCGTGTTCGCGCTGCGCATGTGCATCATCAACCACACGACGACGTGGGACGACGTGCGACGTACGCTGGACACGGTGGCGCGCTTCGGCGAAGAGGCGCTGCGGGAAGCCGCCGCGGAGTCCTGACGCGGTCCGGCCGCACTTCCCCTCTTCCCCCCGCATTGCGCCCATCGAACGGGGAACGCTACGATGGCCGGCGTCCACCGGCGGAGGAAGGTACATGGCGGCCTACGGTTCGGAATCCGGAAGCGCGGCGCCGGATCCCCTCGCGGCGATCTGGGCGGAGGTGCGCGGCTTGGGACTGACGGCCCACGTGGCGGACCTGGACGCCCACGGATTCACCGTCATCCCGCCCGAACTCGCCTCTCCGAACGGCTTGGCCGAGCGGCTGCTAACGGGCGTGCTCGATGTCGCGGAGCGGCGCAATGGCGTGCGCCCGGACCTTGAGACGGGCGGCACCCATGCCGGGTACAGCGAGCGTTTTGCGGAGAAGGGCGGGGATTCACCATTCGGCGAGCTGCTGAACTCGCTCATCCTGGAGGGGCGGGTGTTCGAGGAAGCCCTGATGAACCCCGTCGTGCTCGCGATCACCACCTACCTGTGTGGCTATGGCGTCGTCTTGTCGAGTATGGGTTGCTTCCTCAAGGGGCCGAACAAGACCCCGGTGGACCTCCACTGCGACACGCTCTTGCCGTCGCCGTACCCCCACGAGGCGCTCGTCTGCAATGCCACCTACCTGCTCACCGACTTCAGCCGGGAGAACGGATCGACGGCGTTCGTTCCCGGCAGCCACAAGTGGTGCCGGGCCCCGCGCGGCGAGGAGGGACTGGTGGAGCACAACCCCCAGGCCGTCGCCGTCGAAGCCCCGGCGGGATCGCTCGTCGTGTGGCACGGGAACACGTGGCACGGCGCCTTCCCTCGGGCGGCCACGGGATTGCGCGTCAGCATCCCGGTGCTCATGGCGCGCCCGTTCATGCGCACGGAAGAGGACCTCGCGGACCATGTTCCGGAGGAAACGCTCGCGCGCAATTCCCCGCGCTTCGCCATCCTCGTGCAACAGGGCATCGTCTACGGTTGGCGGGACTACGAACATGCGCCGCCGCGCGCCCGGCGCGCCCACAAGTACCTGCGGGCGTACCAGGAGGAGTGCGGCGGCTTGGTGTCCCTCGACCCGCTGCGGATGCATCTTTACGGCTGACCGTTGACGGCGCGGGGGGACACCTCGTACACCTGATCGGGGGCTCAGGTCCTCCTGTGAACCGGCCACCCCAACGGTGCCTCGTCCTTGGCGCCGGGCAAGTGGCGGACCGGGAGGGCAGGCGCGGGCGCCAAGCCCAGCACCGCATGCCAGTAAGCCCAGGAACGCGCGTCGAACACGCCCGGGTGGGCATTGCGAAGTGCGTCGCGCAACGTGTCCTCGTCGTAGTGCCGGCGGATGGCCGCGACATCCCGAACGTCTCCGAACGTCATCGCGTGGTTCAGGAAGAAGACGGTGTCCCGCAGGGTCTCGCGGGGCGGCTTGAACCAGACGACCCGCCCGGCGACGGCGAGGAGTTCCGACTCACGAGTCAACTTGGTTGCTCCGGCGTTCCAGGCGGGGTCGGGGCTCGAAGGTCGGCACGTGCTCGAGGTCCGCTGTAGTAGCCGCCGCCACCAGGCGGTCGCGGACCGCCGTCGGGATCGTGCCGAGATCCCCCTCCGCGTAGTACGTGAGGGCCTTGAGGGTGAGCAGGGGGTTGAAGCCGCTGCCGTAGACGGCGAGCGCGGCGCCTAGCGCGTCCTCCAGCGCCACGCCCGCGGATAGCACGGCGTCGATGTCCAGATAGTCCTTGGCGCTCGCCCGGGCCTGGACGGTCCCCACCTTGGTCGCCGCCAGGTCGAGCAACGAAGCCACGGCTATGCCGGGCCCCGCCGCGCGGTCCGGCTCGCGCACGGAGCACAGGTCGAGCCCGCCGAAGAACGAAACGTGCACGGGCCCGTCGATTTCGACGATGCACATGAGCGTGTTCGTGGACTTCTGCACGGCTTTGGCGGAGCGCAGGTAGCTGACACGCCGCTGCAACTCGTCGGGCTCGAAGGACTCGCGGGAGAAGAAGTCGAAGTCGAACGACTCCCGGTGTCCCAGCCGGAGGGCGAGGGCCGTACCACCATACAGCACGAAGTCCGGGGGCGTGTGACCGAGGGCTTCCCACAGACGCCGCTGCGGGGGCGGCAGAACGTTGAGATCGAAAGCTGTCACTCTGCCTTGCGATGGCCGGGGAACTCCATTATCGCCGATCGGCGTGCGGTGGGGGCCAGGCACCGAGCGCGGAGAGGGTTGCCTCGATATCCCGCGCCGGATCAAGGGGATCGAGCCGGGAAGTCGTCCTCGGACCGCCGCAACAGGAGGAGAAGCGCACGCCCGAAGCGCCCGTTGAGCAACGCGAGGAGGACGGCCACGGCCCGGAAGCCGAGCCGGCCCTGGGAGAACAGCACGAGGGAGCGAAGCGGCATGCCGAGCGCCATCTCCTCGAACATGCGGGCGTTGGTCTCGTCGAGGTTGTACACCCCCAGCATGCGCTGAAACTGCCGCACCACCAGATTCCTGACCCGGCGCCCGAGCCACGTCTGCGCGATCTCGCTGACCGTCGAGTTGACGTGGAAGGGGCGGGTGCCTTCGGCGGCCGGCAACGGCCTCCCCAGCATCGCCGCAAACGCGCCGTCGGGGACGTCGAGGCCACCATCATGGATCCGTGGGGCATCCGGCGCGTTGTCCGGAGCCACCGTCTGTGCCGAGCGAATCGCGAGCCGCGCACGCAACCGGATGTCCCGGCTCGACGCGCCGATGCGGACCTCCACCTCGCCGGCCTCCACCACCCAACGCCCGGCGGCGGGGTCGTAGAGGGCGAACGCGGCGTCGTCCAGCGTCAGCCGCACCGTCCGGGTTTCGCCCGGCGTGAGGCGCACCTTCTCGAATCCGCGCAACTCCTGTTCCGGCCGGTAGAGGGTCGACTCGGCGTCGTGGACGTATAGCTGCACGACTTCCGCGCCTGCCCGCGATCCCGTATTCCTGAGATCGAAGGCAACTTCGAGGCTGCCGCCTTGGTCGAATGCCTCCGCCGAGAAGCGCGGGTTCGAGTATTCGAATGTCGTGTAGCCCAGGCCGTGGCCGAACGGGAACAGCACGGGAGCGTCGGCGCTGTCGAAGTAGCGGTAGCCGACGTACAGGCCTTCGCGATAGAGCACTTGGCGGCCACTGCCCGGGAACCAACCGTCCGCCGCTACGTCCGACTGGCGCAGGGGGAACGTCTCGGCGAGCTTCCCGCTCGGGTTGACGATGCCGAAAAGCACGTCGGCGATGGCGGTGCCACCGGCTTGGCCGGCCAGGTAGCCTTCCAGGATGGCGGCGGGCTGCGCCACCCACGGCATCTCGACCGGTGCGCCGTTGCTGAGGACCACAACGGTGTTCGAGTTGGCCGCGCACACCGCCTCGATCAGCCGGTCGTGCTGTTCGGGCAGCCGCATGTGCTCGCGGTCGAAGCCTTCGGATTCGTAGACGCCGGGGAGGCCGGCGAACACGATGGCGACATCCGCCCTCTCGGCGACGGCCACCGCCTCCGCGATCAGCGCCTCGTCGGGGGCGCTATGACCCGGGTCGTAGCCCGGCGCGTAGGCGGGTTCCGCAGGGCTGGAGGAGGCATCGCGGATCGCGTTGAACGCGTGGTCGAGCCGCGTCGGCGTGACTTGGGAGCTGCCGGCGCCCTGATACCGGGGTTGCTTCGCGAAGGCACCGATGACGGCCACGCGGGCGTCGGAGGGCAGGGGCAAGAGATCGCCTTCGTTCTTGAGCAGGACGGCGCTCTCTCCGGCGGCGCGGCGCGCCAGTGCGTGATGGGCATCCTGGTCGAGTCCGGATGCGTCGGCGTTGAGTTCGGCACCGGCGAGCGCCAAGGCGACGTTGCGGGTCACGGCGCGGTCCAGATCGGCTTCCGCCAGCGCACCTTGTGCCACGGCGTGGGCGACGCGGCGGTCGTTCACGCCGCTGCTCGCCGGCATCTCGAGGTCGAGCCCGGCGCGCAGGCCCAGCACGCGCTCGTTCGCCGCGCCCCAGTCGGTGACGACGAGTCCCTCGAATCCCCACTCGTCCCGCAAGACGTGGTTCAGCAGCCAGTCGTTCTCGCTGCAATAAGTCCCGTTCAAGCGGTTGTAGGCACACATCACCGTCCAGGGTTGCGCCTTGCGCACGGCGATCTCGAAGCCGCGCAGGTAGATCTCGCGCAGCGTGCGCGGATCGACCACCGCGTCGACGATGACGCGGCTGGCCTCCTGGTTGTTGGCGGCGAAGTGCTTCACGCTCGCGCCGACGCCCCGGGACTGGAGTCCCTCCACCAGCGCCGCCGCCATTTCGCCGGTCAGGAGCGGGTCTTCGGAGAAATACTCGAAGTTCCTGCCGCACAGCGGATGGCGCTTGATGTTCATGCCGGGGCCGAGCAAGACGGCCACGTTCTCGGCGACGCATTGTTCGCCCAGCGCGACACCGATCTCGCGCAGGAGGGCCCGGTCCCAGGAACTCGCGAGGGCCGAGGCCGTGGGGAAGCACGTGGCCGGCACGCTCACGTTCAGACCGACGTGGTCCCCGGCGCCGGCCTGTTTGCGCAGACCGTGGGGGCCGTCCGTGAGCATGACGGAGGGTATGCCCAAGCGATCATTCGCCTCCGTGTGCCAGAAGCTCCGGCCCGAGCAGAGCGCCGCTTTCTCGTCGCCGGTCATCTTTCCGACGAGTTCTGCGGCCCGTGCCCGATGCGGGGACGGGCCGGAGGCTTCCGCGTCTTCGCGCATGGACGACGTCAATACAGACCGTCGGCCCGGAGGTCGAGGAACGATTGCTGGAAGCCCTCGATGATGCGGTCGACGTCGTCGGGCGTGTGGGCGCCGCACAAGAAGGCGAGGTGCACGCCGGGCACGATGATGTCGTGGCCTAGCAGGTGCAGGTAGAACTCCTGCTCCGCCCACTTGCCGTCCTCGGTGAAGTCGAAGGAGTCGTTGATGGGCGTGTCCTGGAAGCGCAGATGCACCATCGAACCCGCGTTCATGAGTTGCGCGGCGAAACCATGCTTGGCGCAGAAGGCGTTCACCTCGGATGCCAGCCGATCCCCCTGCTCCGCGAGGTAGGGATACAACGTGTCCTTCCGGTCCCGCATCTCGGTCATCGCCGCGATGCCGGCGGTCATCGACAGCGGATTGCCGCCGAACGTGCCGCCGGAGAAGACCCACGGCGCGCCGTCCTTGCCGGAGAAACAGTTCATGATGTCTCGCCGTCCCGCCACGGCCCCGATGGGCAGCCCGGCGGCGATGGCCTTGCCGTAGGTGGCGAGGTCCGGCGTGATGCCGTAGTACTCCTGGCAGCCGCCATAGGCGATGCGGAAGCCCGTCACGACCTCGTCGAAGCAGAGCAGCACGTCGTTCTCCCTGCATGCGGCCTGCAGGCCACTGAGGAAGTCCCCGGAGTCGAGGCGGGGGTTGGAGTTCTGGGACGGCTCGACAATCACCGCCGCGAGTTCATCCCGGTGTTCGCGGATCAGCTCGTAGGCGGCGTCGTTCCGGTACGGGAGGACCATCATGGTCTCGTCCCGCACCACCTCGGGAATCCCCTTGCCGACGCTCATGCCGATGGGCTTGTCCCGGGGGCTGTTCGGATTGACGTGGATGAGCGCGTAGTCGTGCGCCCCGTGATAGGAACCGGCGAAGGAGGCGATCTTCGTCTTGCCGGTGAAGGCGCGGGCGGCCCGCATCGCGTACATGGTCGCTTCGGTGCCCGTGTTGCAGAAGATCACCTTGTCGGCGCACGGCGAGGCCTCCTCCACGAGCTTCGCGAGTTCCACCTGCTGCGCGTTGGGGATGCCGAAGTGCCAACCCTTCTCGACCTGGGCCCCGAGGGCCGCCGCCACGGCCGGAGGACGCGTGCCGAGGACGCACGGCCCAAAACCCATCGTCATGTCGAGATAGGTGTTGCCGTCGACGTCCGTCAGCGTGCCACCCTCCGCGGACTCGATGTAGATGGGGTGCGGCATCTTCACCGTGGCGACGATCTCCTGCGACAACGCATCCCCTCCCCGAGACTTGACGGCCGCCGATTGCGGCGTGCGCGCGATCAGCTTGCGGCGGACGGCCTGGGACCGCTCGCCCTCCAGGATGCGCTGCTTGGCTTCTTCCTCTTGCATGTCCTTCCCTCGTGCGTGGACTGGTCTCTGCGCGTAAGTGTATGGGAGAGTCGTGGCCGACACAGGTGTTGCGGACACGGTATCGGCGACACGGATGTCGGGCCGACGGCTCGGCCCTGCGCTTCGTTTGGACCGCTTGGTAACATCGTCGCGTTCCACCCCCCACTGGCCTCCTTGAGGACGCGGCATGGAGAACCTGTTCGATCTCGACGGCCGCGTGGCCGTGGTCACCGGCGGCAGCAAGGGCATCGGCCGCATGATCGCCGAGGAATTGGTCCGCCGCGGCGTGCGGACGTACATCACCGCCCGGCACGCGGACGTGTGCACGCAAACGGCCGCCGAGTTGTCCGAGTTCGGCGAGTGCATCGCCATCCCGAACGACATGTCGGAGCTCGACGGCATCGTGGCCCTTGCTGGGGAGCTCGCGGAGCGGGAGGACGGCCTGGACATCCTCGTCAACAACGCCGGGACCGGATGGGTCGCGCCGTTCGACGAGTTCCCGGAGAAGGGCTGGGACAAGACCTTCAACGTGAACCTGAAGGGGCCGTTCTTCATGACGCAGCAGCTCGCGCCCCTGCTGCGCACCGCGGCGAGCAAGGAGCGGCCGGCGAAGGTCATCAACATCTCCTCCATCGACGGCGTCTACGTGCCGGACGACGACTCGTTCTCCTACGCAGCCAGCAAGGCGGGTCTGAACCACCTGACGCGCCGCCTGGCCAAGCTGCTGGCCCCGGAGCACATCCACGTCAACGGCATCGCGCCCGGGGCGTTCGCGAGCGACATGAACCTGATCGCGCGGGACGAGCCGGAGCGCATCGCGGCGTTCGTGCCGGCGGGGCGCGTCGGGCGGCCGGAGGACATCGCGGGCACGGTGGTGTACATGGCGTCCCGCGCCGGGGACTACCTCATGGGCGTCACGTTGGTGGTGGACGGGGGCGTCACGCACGCGATGTAGCGCCGCGCGCCCGCCGGTCTGCTACCTTTCGCCGCTCATCCCCACCCTGAGAGGGCAGCCATGTCGCTTCGGAGGACTTCCGCCACGCCTTGGATGATTGCGGCCCTCGTGGCCACTTGGTGGTCGCCGGTCGCTTCCGCCGACACGAAGCTCCTCTGGGGCGACACCCACCTGCACACGTCGTATTCCTTCGACGCGTTCCTCAACAACAACCTGTCGGTGGACCCGGACTACGCCTACCGCTTCGCGAAGGGCATGCCGGTGATGCACCCCTACCACCGCGCCTGGATGCGGCTCGACGCGCCCCTGGACTTCCTGGTCGTGTCCGACCACGCGGAGTTCATGGGCGCGGTGCGGCGCATCTACCTCGACGGATTGCCACGAGAGGGTGTGGGATTCCTCGACTCGATCCGCAACTGGTACGCAACCCGGCAAATCCGTAGCGTGATCGACGCGGGGGAGGGGCCCGCGTTCTTCCAGGGCATCCTCCCGCCGGGATCGGATCCGCGGGAGATCGCCGCCGGTGCGGGCCGGGGCGGTGGCGGGTTGTTTCCCGCTCCACCTCCGGGCGTGTTTCGCGAGGCGTGGGGCGAGATCGTGGACGCCGCGGAGGCACACTACCAGCCGGGCGCATTCACGAGCCTCATCGGCTGGGAGTGGACCTCCACGCCGGGCGGGGCGAACCTACACCGGGTGGTGTTGACCGACGCCGGCGGCGAGCAGGCGCGCACCTTCCAGCCGGTGTCGTCCGGGACGAGCCCCTATCCCGATGACCTCTGGGCGTGGCTCGAGGAGACCAGCGCCGCCACGGGCGCCAGGTTCCTCTCGATTCCGCACAACTCGAACGTCTCGAAGGGCTTCATGTTCCCGGACATCACGCTGCGGGGGGAGCCCCTGGATGCCGACCGCGCCCGGGCGCGGATGCGCTGGGAGCGGATCGTGGAGGTCACCCAGATCAAGGGCGATTCGGAGACGCACCCGCTGCTCTCGCCGGACGACGAGTTCGCGGACTTCGAGACGTTCCCCTACCACCTGCAGGGCGGCGAATCCGAGGAGTACCTTCCCGAGGCGGGGGACTATGCGCGCTCGGCGCTCAGGCGGGGGCTCGCGACCGAAGCGGCCATCGGGATCAACCCGTTCCAGTTCGGGATGATCGGCTCCACGGACTCCCACTCGGGGCTCTCGACGGCGGCGGAGGACGACTTCGGCGGGAAGATGGCGACGGACTCGATTCCGGAGACGAAGGACGCCGTCGTCATTTCGGGCGATGGAACGGGTTGGACCATGTCCGCATCGGGCCTGGCGGCGGTATGGGCGGAGGAGAACACCCGGGAGGCCATCGTCGAGGCGATGCATCGGCGCGAGACGTATGCGACCAGCGGACCGCGCATTCGCGTGCGTTTCTTCGGGGGATGGGAGTTCTCGACGGAGGATCTCGATGGGGACGTGGCGGATGCTGGCTACGGGAAGGGAGTGCCCATGGGCGGTGAGTTGTCCGGGGCGCCGGAGGACGCCGCGCCCCGCTTCCTCCTCGTGGCGTACAAGGATCCGGCGGGGGCGAATCTCGACCGCGTGCAGGTGGTGAAGGGCTGGCTCGAGGCCGACGGCGCGACGGCGGAACAGGTGTTCGACGTGGCGTGGTCCGGGGAGCGGCAACCGGACGCGGCCGGCCGCCTGCCGGCGGTGGGTAACACCGTGGACCTCGAGACCGCTCGCTATGCGAACACGGTCGGCGCGGCCACCCTGGCGACGGTTTGGGAAGATCCTTCGTTCGACCCATCTCGTCCAGCCTTCTACTATGCGCGGGTGATCGAGATTCCGACGCCGCGCCACACGCTCTACGACGCCGTGGCGCTCGGCATGGACGCCCCGGACTATGGTCCCTCGGTGATTCAGGAGCGGGCCTACACCTCGCCGATCTGGTATCGGCCGTGATCCGACCATGGAGCCCGCAAAGCGTGCCGGCGGTCGTTGGCCCGGGCCCGACCACGGCGAGCGTACGTTGGAGGTGCGATCCTCAGCCTGGAGGATCGCGGTGGCGCTCGGCAGCGGAGGTAGGCACAATTTCAAGCAGGCGGGGGGATTGCGTTAGCCACCGTGCCTATCACACGAATGCGGGCGCTCGTTGAGTGTGGCCCCCGGCAGGGAATCGGGGGATCGACCCGAAAGCCCTACCGGAGGCATCAAGGCGGAAGTAACGCGCCGTAGCCATTATGTGGCAGCTTGGTGTGCGCGGGCAACTCCGAGCCTTGTCCCACATGAAGTGAGCCTGAAGGGAGAGCGTCGATCCCACGAGAAGTGAGCCTGAAGCGGGTTGCGGGATCATCGGAGGATGATCTTGAGACTCGATGCCGAACGATTGCGGACGCTCGACGACCTTCGGGCGTTTCTGGAGGGGAACGATCCGGTGGCCTTCCGGCCGGTGGACCGGGGCGAGGCGTACGCGTTCGTGCGGCGCGTGCTGGTGCGGTTCCGCTATGCGGAGTTGCCCAGGGCCGGGAAGGGGCTGGTGAAGGAGTTCCTGGGGAAGGTGACGGGCCTGTCGCGGGCGCAGTTGACACGGCTGGTCGGCCAGCACGCGCGCACGGGGAGGATCGAGGACCGGCGCCGCGGTCCGGCGCGCCCCTTCGAGCGGCGCTACACGGCGGCCGACATCCGCCTGCTGGCGGAGGTGGACGAGATCCTCGGGGAGCGGTCCGGCCCGGCCACGCGACGCGTCATGCAGCGCGAGTTCGAGGAGTACGGGCGACGCTCGTTCGAGCGCCTCGCGGGGTTGTCGAACAGCCACCTGTATCGGCTGCGCGCGAGCAAGACCTACCGCCGCCGCCGCACGCGCATCCGCGGCACGCGCGCGACGCACGTCGCGATCGGCGAGCGGCGCAAGCCGCGCCCCGAGGGCCGGCCCGGCTTCCTGCGCGTGGACACGGTGCACCAGGGCGACCGCGACGGCGACAAGGGCCCGTACCTGATCAACGCCGTCGACGAGGTCACGCAGTTCGAGTACATCGGCGCCGTGGAGCACATCTCCGAGGCCTTCCTGATCCCGGTCCTGACCGCGCTGCTCAAGAACTTTCCCTTCGCGGTCAACGGCTTCCACGCGGACAACGGCTCCGAGTACGTCAACCACCAGGTGGCGCGCCTGCTGCACAAGCTGCACGTCGGGGAGTTCACCAAGTCGCGCCCGCGGCGCTCCAACGACAACGCCCTCGTCGAGGGCAAGAACGGCTCCGTGGTGCGTCGCCACCTCGGCCACGGCCACATCCCGCGGCACTTCGCCGGCGCCGTCAACGCCTTCACCCAGAACGTGCTGTCGCCGTTCCTCAACTACCACCGTCCCTGTCACTTCCCGGTCGAGACGGTCGGCGACGACGGGCGCGTGACCAGGCGCTATCCGTATGCCAACGTCGCCACCCCCTTCGAGAAGTTCAAGTCCCTCGACGGTGCCGCCCGGTACCTCCGGCCCGGCGTCACCCTCGAGCAGCTCGACGCCTTTGCCCGCTCCGCCTCGGACCTCGACGCCGCGCGCGCCCCCGACGCGGCGCGCGACGAACTGTTCCGCGCCATCCGGGCCGAGGCCGCCGCGTGACCGCGCGCATCCAGGGGGAGCAGCGCCGTGGCCCCGATCCGACACCGCGTTTCCCACCGCCCGCACACCGGCGCTTTACTGTTTGCGGGGATCGCGCCCGTGCACGGCCCGTGGAAAAACGCTCCCCGAACGCGTCCGGCGGCATCGGGCAACCGCCGCCGGCTCCGTGTCCCGCCCGACAACCCAACACACCATCGACACAGCCCGGAAACGACGTCCCGGACCCGAACGGCCTCGCGCCTCGGAACGCCTCCGTTCAGGCTCATTTCAGTATGGGATTAGACTCTCCGCCGGCTCGCCATGTCGCCGGCTCGCCACCGCTCCGGGATGGCTACGAGGCCGGTGGAAAGACACGAATCGGCGGTTCGTGCGCGTGCTAAGGTGGGGGCGGTCAGACCTCAGGGGAACGCGCCGTGCCCTATGTGCTGGCGATCATAGTTGGCATCGCGGCAGCGATTGCCGGAATCGCCCTGTCGAGAAGACTCGATGCCGAACGCGCGATCTTCGGTTGGGTGCTCGTCGTCGCCGCGTTCTGGTACATCAGCTTCGGCGTCTTCCACGGCCAGGCGTTGTCCGACCTCACGCCCCAACTCATCGCCGGTGCCGTGTTCCTGGTCCTGGCCGTGCTGGGACTGACGAGATCCATCGCGTTCACGTCTGCGGGTTGGCTGCTCCACGTCTTCTGGGACTACCTCGGGCCCTACTTCGGCGAAGTGATCGCGCCGTGGTGGGTTGCGCCCGCCTGTCTCGGGTTCGACGTCGTCGTTGGCGTGTATCTCCTTGCGCGGTACCGGGGCGTCGCGCCGCTGCCCGAACCCGAAGCGGTTTGATTAGGGAAGGTCTGATTAAGACCTTCCCTAGCGCGGCACAGGGAGGTGCCGCCAAACTCGATGGCGTAAGCCATTGAATTTGCCGTGAAACAGATTCGGGTTCCGAGGGCAGCAGTCCATGGAGATGCCCCACCGCCGCGTTGGGGGTGTGCCGACGGCATCGCTCCGCGCCGTTGCGGTCGCCGACGGCGTGCCGTTGGGCGGCCCCGGTTTTGTGGCCCGCCGGCACGGTGGTCGGCGTGGTGCTCAGCCGGACTGGGCCCAGTTGACCGTCAGGGTGCCGTCCTGGCGGGCTTCGAGAACGCCGAACGCGGCGAGCTTGGCGAGCCAACGGGGCGCGTTGCGCTGGACGACGAGCGCCTCGTAGTCGACCTCGGGGTCGCGGTACGGCTCGCCGTCGCGCAGCACGGCGAACACGGTGCGCGCGAGCTTGTGGGCGGTGGCGACGATGGCGCGCTTGTAGCCGCGGCGGATGGTGAGCGCCTTGTGGTGGGCGTGGAACTGGCACCCCTTGGTGCGGGCCGCGCCGTGGGCGCAGCCGACGAGCACGGAGCGCAGGTGCTTGGTGCCGGCCTTGGCGCGGGCGTTGCGGCGCTTGCCGGCGCTCTCGTGGTTGCCGGGACAGACGCCGGCCCAGGCGGCGAAGCGCGCGGCGCTGCCGAAGGTGGCGACGGGATCGGGGCCGGCCTCGATGAGGATGGCGGCGGCCGAGGCGTGGTCGATGCCGGGGATGGTCTCGAGCAGGCGCCGGGCCGCGTCGTGGTCGGCCAGGCCGTCGTCGATGCGACGATCCAGCCGGTCGAGGCGCCGGTCGAGCGCGTCGTGCTCGTCGAGCAGGTCGCCCAGGATGAGGCGGTCGGTCTCGCGCAAGGTCATCGACAGGGCCTCGCCGAGGCGGTCGAGCTTGGCGCGGACGTGGCTGCCCGACGCGTCGAGGATGCTCTCGCGCGGGAGCCGTTCGACCAGTCCGTCGAGAATGCGGCGGCCGTTCATGCCGAAGATGTCGCTGATCACGCCCCCGACGCGCACGCCGCAGCGGTCGATCACCTTGCTGGCGCGATTGCGCACCCGGCTGCGCTGCGCGAGCAGCGCCTGTCGGTGGCGGCTCAACGCCCGCAGTTCGCGGAAGTGGCGCGGCGGCACGAAGCTCGGCGCGCCGAGCCCGAACTGGCAGACGCGCGCCAGCCAGCGGCTGTCCGCGACGTCGGTCTTGCGGCCGCGCAACTGCTTGACCTGCTGCGCGTGCAGCAACTGCACCGCGATCCCCGCCGCGGTCAACGCCTCCAGCGGCGCCTCCCAGTAAACGCCGGTCGCCTCCATCGCCGCCGCCTCGACGCGGTGCCCGGCAAGCCACCCGGACAACGCCGCGAGGCCCGGCGCCAGCGCGTCGAAGGCACGCGTCTCGCAGCGCGGCGCGCCGCCGCCGTCGCACAGGCGCACCGTCGCCGTGATCTCCATCTTGTGCACGTCCAGTCCCGCCGCGCGGGCGTGGACAACGTGCAGTTCGTCGTTCACCATGACCTTGCTCCTTCGTTCGGGGAGGGCGAAGGCGGGCGGACCGCTCGGAACAGGAACTCGCGCGCAGGCACGCGGTGCGTTTTGCCGCTCGTCCACGGCGCGGGGCCGGGTACGGTCCGGGGCTCGCGACCGATGCGGTCCGGGTCAGTTTGTGGTCGGGGACCTCGCGTCCACCATTATTCGGACGACCATCGCCCGCCTTCGCCCTTCATTCTCGCCCGCCCGGCCCAACCACCGCACGCGGGCTGCCTCCGCCTCCCAAGTTTCATGGTTCGGGGTGGACTGCAAACGCGGTCCATGAGACGTTTGTGGAGCAAGGCGAAACCGCGCTTCTTTGTATGCGAGTGGCAAGCCCCTCGCGCTCCCCGGCTGAGGGCTCTCTTGCGACCTGAACAAGCCCATGGACGGGCTTGTTCAGACGTTCCCTAGCGCCAGAAGTACCCGTTGCCGGTAGCCCGGTAGCTACGCACGAAGACCTGCTCCATCGCGATGCCCCGCTCCTCGAACTTCGCACCGAGCGCGAGGTGGTTCGGGTCGTTGGCGTGCTTCTCCGTCGCCGCCATGTCGGTCGTGACCATCACGAACACGAGGTCGCCCGTCTTGAGATCGATCTCCCGGTCGGCGTCGGCGGTGGCGAGGCCGCCCGTATAGATCAGCGTCTCGGGCTCTTCGCGCCAGCAGTACTCCGCGTGTCCGCCGGAGATCTCGATGAATGCCGCCCGCGTCGCGTCGTCCGCGAAGTGCATGCCGAGGAGCGTGACGATGGCGCCGGCCGCGCCGGCCCGGCCATCGCAGTCGGGGCGTGACCACCATCCGTAGTCGGGAACATCCTCGAACAGGGCCGTCAGCACCCGCCGCTTCGTGACGTCGCGCTCGCCCATCGTCCGCGTCAGCTCCGCGTGGGCCTCGCGTTCTTGGTGCTTCTTGATGCTGCCCTCTCCCTGCGTGTAGCGCTCGAAGACGAGCACGTTGCGTTCGTCCTCCAGGTTGACGGCGGCGGCATAGGCGACCGTCTCGGGCTCGCCTTCCCACGCGTCTTGGGCGCGCTTGTCCCAGATGTCCAGCCAACCCTCCATGGTGACGTTCTCCGGGCGGATCTGGAACTCGACGATGGCGGTCACGGGCGCTTCGGACATGGGGAAGGCCTCCCTGGGTGGTGTTGTGTGCGGGTGCAGGGTCTTATGGACCGTGGCGCCGGGTCAAGGTCGGGCTGACCGCCGGCGCCGAGCCGCGCGCGCTCGTCGCACGGCGGCGCGGGCCGGGTCGCTTACTCGATCGCGCCACCGGGACCGTGCAGCGGTCCCGCATGGCTCGAGGCCGACGGTGTTTCGTCCTGGCGGCGGATGCGCTAGTGTGGTGTCCCGTGTATATCCGGTACTTCAGAGGCATCGACATGAGACTTCGAAGCCGATTCGTTCGACTCGCCGCGTGCCTCGTTGGCGGGTTCCTGACCTGGAGCTGCCTGGCCGTGGAAGTCGGCGACCCGGCGCCCGACTTCCGTTTGCCGGGATCGGACGGCCGGCAACACGCGCTGACCGACTACCGGGGCCAATTCGTCGTCATCGCGTTCTTCCCGAAGGCCTTCACCGGCGGCTGAACCCTCCAGTGCAAGGCGCTGCGTGACAGTGCCCAGGAGATCGAAGCGTTCGACGTCGCGTACTTCATGGCGAGCGTGGATGCGCCCGAGACGAACAAGGAATTCGCCGAGCAGAATCGGGCCGGCTTCCCCGTTCTGTCCGACCCGGACCGTGCCGTGTCGACCGCCTACGGCGTGTTGTCGGAGCGCGGCTTCGCGAAGCGATGGACCTACTACGTGGATCCGGAGGGCGTCATAGCCCGAATCGACCGCGAAGTCGATCCACGCACCGCCGGCACCGACCTGGTGCGCCACCTCGACAGCCTGGGCGTGCCGCGCAAGGACCCCTGATCCGCCACCCATCGCCTGGGCGAAATCCAGCTCCTCGCGCCGGCGGGCCGTGGTCATCACGGTAGCGGTGTTCCTGCCGCCGGAAGCGGGGTAGGCTCGCACCACGGTCGATCTGCATGGGGGATGAGATGAAGGGGGATGGGAAAATGAAACCGCACGCGTCCGTCTGCGCCACCCTGGCGGCAGCGCTCTTCCTCGCCTTTCTCACCGGATCGGCCAGCGCGATCGAGGCGACGGCGCCGGCCGTGGATGCCGCGCAGTACCAGCAATGGTTCGAGGAGATCTCGAACTGGGGACGCTGGGGCGACGACGACGAGATGGGGACGCTCAACCTCATCACGCCGGAGAAGCGTCTCGCGGCCGCGCGGCTGGTGCGGGACGGCGTGGCCGTGTCGATGGCGCTCGACCTCAACACGGTCCCGGACGATCTGAACCAGAATCCGTTCTTCCACGAGCGCGAGACCTCGGTGTTCGGCAACCACCAGGTGGCGGGCGACGAGTACCGCGTCTCGTACCACGGTTTCGCGCACTCGCACGTCGATGGTCTTCCGCATTTCGCGCACGGCGGGTTCTTCTACAACGGCCTGCCGTTCGAGGGTCTGGTGGACGGCGTGGACACCCTGGGGATCCACAACGCGAAGGACGGCATCGTCACGCGCGGCGTCTTGGTGGACATGGCGTGGTTCACGGGGGTCGACTTCCTGGAGCCCGGTGCGGCCATCATGCCGGAGGACTTCGAGGCGTGGGAGGAGCGAACCGGCATCGAAATCGGCAGCGGCGACGTGCTCCTCGTGCGCACCGGGCGGTGGGAACGTGTCCGGCAGAAGGGCCAGTGGAACTTCATGGAGGCCGCCGCCGGCTCGCACGCTTCGCTCGCGAAGTGGTTGCGCGAGCGCGACGTCGCCGTGATCGGCTGCGACGGCGTGAGCGACGTGATGCCGGGCAACGTGGAGGGGCTCTTCAACCCGCTTCACCAACTCGTGCTGGCCGGTCTCGGGATGTTGATCCTCGACAACCTCGACCTCGACGCGGTCGCGGAGGAAGCCCGCAAGCGGGATCGCTGGGAGTTCCTGTTCGTCGGTGCGCCGTTGCGCGTGCGCGGCGGTACGGGCTCGCCGCTCAATCCGCTCGCGGTGTTCTGATCCGTGCCCTCACGGCGGACGGAGTTCGGCGCGGAAGGTCCGGAACGGCAGGACGCGCGTGCCGCCAGACATGTAATGGCGCTCTCCGAGATGTAGCCGGCCATGGGGCGCTAGGGAAGGTCTGAACAAGACCTTTCCTAGCGCGGCACAGGGATGTGCCGCCAAATTCGATGGCGTAAGCCATTGAATTTGCGGAGCAAGGCGAAACCGCGCTTCTTTGTATGCGAGGGGCAAGCCCCTCGCGCTCCCCGGCTGAGGGCTCTCTTGCGACCTGAACAAGCCCATGGACGGGCTTGTTCAGACGTTCCCTATAGCGCGACGAACGCTGCGGCCCCAAGCCAGGCGGTCGCGGTGGCAGTCATGGCGAGCCAGGACCACAGGCGGTTGCCGGTATGGGCCCTGGCGGCACGCACGATGCCGACACTGACGACGACCCCGTAGCAGAGCCCGATCGCGGCCACCAGCAGGGCGGCGAGCAGCAACGCGGAACCCCCGATTCCGTCGAGGGACCGGGCCGCCACCGTCGCATTCAAGGGCCCGGAAATGAGGTTGAGGAGCGCGGTACCCAACACGCCGAAGAGCCACCAGGTCTTCGCCAAGCCGTACTGACCGCGCCAGAGCCTGGCAATCATCTTCATGGGCAACGCTCCATCGGCAACAACTCCGCACCCCGCGCGAAGACGTGCTGGGGCACGTGCAGCGCTTCCTTCAGGGCGACGTCCCGATCCCACGGGTTGTCGAGCGCCGCCGCGGATCGGGCTTCCGCGAACCCGATGTGGTTCAGGTGATAGTAGGGCGACACGAGCGGGAAGAACTGCAGCGGCCAGTCCGTGCCGTAGACGAGCCGCTCGGGAAGGCCCGGCACCTTGAGCGCGCGGGCGAGGTGGCCGAGCTTGTTGATCTGCGTGAGGCTCGATATGTCGGCGTAGAGGTTCGGATACGCATCGAACAGCGGCAGGATGCGCTCGAAGTTGTTCTGTCCGGCACTCTCCCCGGTAGTGCCAATGTGCGCCGCGATGACGGTGACGCCCATGGACAGCGGCAGCCGCAGGCGCTCGGGGTCGCCGTAGAAATCCACGGCGCTCGCGAACGAGCGCTCTTGGCCGGCGTGCGTCAGCAGCGGCAGGCCGAGCGCCACGAGTCGCTCGTAGAAGGGCCGGATCGCCTCGTTGGCGGGGTCGATCCCCATGATGTTGGGGATCCACTTCATGAGCACGGCGCCGGCGTCGCGCACCCGCTCGAGCCGTTCGAGGGCATCGTGCCGGTGCGGATTGACGCTTGCACCGAAGCAGAGTTGCGGGTGCCGTGCGGTCTCGCGGGCGACGAAGTCGTTCGGCACGTAGACCTCCGTGGCCGCCCGGTCGAGATTGCCGTCGGGGCCGACGACCCCGTCGAGCGCCAGCACGACCGCCTTGCGAACTCGGCGGGAGGAGGCCACGTGCGCCGCGATGCGGTCGATGACGACGCGGTCTCCGCCGCGTTCGACCTCTTCCCGGGTGACGCCGAACGCACGCAGGTAGATGGGGAAGCGAAAACTCTCGCGCATCTTCCGGCCGATGAAGACCCCGCTGTCGCCGGCGCCGATGCCGGCCGCGTGGGCGTGGATGTCCACGAAACCCCCGGTGTCCTTCCCGGCCGCGGCCGTTGCGCCCGGCCCGAGGCCCGTCGCCAAGGCGAGCAGCATCGCTGCGGCGGTACGGGGCGGCCGCGTCGCATGCCGGATCACACCTGCCGCTCCACGTAGACGCCGCGATGGTCTCGAACCAGTCGCAGGTTGCGCTCAAGGGTGGCGAGATAGGAACTCTCCTTGGCGGGGACGCCGTTGACCGTCTCGATGACCCAGCGCCGGTTCGGCTTGGGGAGCGCGACGAATTGGCCCAGCAGGGCGTCCAGTGCGGGGTCGTCTGGCTCCAGCGCGAAGTGCAGCCGTTTGCCTTGGTTCTCCGCCACGAATGCGAGCGCGCCGGCATGGAAACCCAGATGATTGCCCTGACGCCGTTGGGGCAAACCATCCCAGTCGAGGCCGAGCCCGGTTGGGGCGATGGGGTCCGTCGCCGCGACGAGATAGGTGGAGTGGGTCGTGTCGAGCCGTTCGAGTTGGCGCAGTGCCACGGGTAGCGCGAACTGGGGCCCGGACAAGTCCTCGAAGAAGAGGCCGGCTTGCGCCTCGCCGGCGAGTTCCATCACGCGTAGCGCGGGAAACACCGCAGCCCACCGGAACGCACCGCCTTCGCGATTGGCGAGTTCGCGGCACACGATGCCGTAGCGGTCGAGCAATACGCGGCAACGGTCCTTGGCGGCTTCCAGCCGGGACAGCGCGTCCTCGGGTGCCTCGTCCCGGCGAACCAGAAACCAGTTGCCGGGCCACCCGGCGGCGGCGTGCCGGGCGCGTGCCCGGGCGCGGCGCCGCTCGGCGCCTTGGTTTGGCCCCGGGCGAAACCTGCGTTCCTGACCGGTCCGCAGCGGCCCCGGGCCGTCCGCCGCGATGCGTCCCCCCCAAACCGCATCCCAGAACCATGCGTTGAAGGTCTCGGAGTCCTGTCCGGCCGCATCCAGCAGCTGCACGAACGTATAGCGCGCCGCGGGGTCGGCGAAGAGGTGATCCAGGTCCGGAGCGTCCTCCTTGGCGGCGGTCAGCGTGTCGATCTCGTCCTCGAAGCCGAAGGTGACGAGTTCCCGCCCCACGCCGCGCCACGTCACGCCTTGGTTCGCGCACGCGGCCGTCAACACTTCCGGCTCGAAGCCCACAAGCCGCGCGTGCCAAGCTTCCTCCAACCAGAAGGAAATGGGCGCGGCGAATCCGCGCAGACGGTCCACCGCGTCGAGTAGACGATTCTCGGACGCTTCCGCCCCGACACGGTGCCAGGCGGCGAGAAAGTCCGGGAGCGCGGCCACCGGGCGTGGTTCGAAATGTGGCCGGTTCGCCGCGCGCTGGAACCGGATGAGGATTTCCAGGTTCTCGGCGTCGCAGAAGCGCTCCGCTTCGTCGCGGGCGATTAGCGGTCCTGCCACGAAGGCGTCCTCGTCCAGCAAGGCCGCCAGCACCTCGGCGAGGAGGTTCCCTTCGAGGGGAAAGCGCTCCTCCCATTGCCGCATGGTCAGCGGACCATAGAAGCGAGCGAACTCAGCGAAGAGTTGCGGGGCATCCCGCACATCCCCGGTCTCCGCCGGCACGGGGGCCTCCAAAAGCGTGCGCTCCAAGTGCGCGAGGTTCTCGGCGTGGACGAACCACGAGCGCCCGCCGTGGCTGAACGGGCGGACCGCGGCGGGGGGTTCGAGATCGGCGGCCTCTAGCAGCACGGCGAACTCCGCGCTTGGAATCAATACGCGTTCCTTCACCCACTCGGACAGCTCCTCCGTGTCGCGGGGTGCGTAGCCGGCCGCGATTCGCTGCATCTTCGCCTCGAACTCGCCCACCACGGCGACATCGAGGCGCGGCCGCAGGTTGTCGTCATGGACCGCTCGGCGAATCAGGTCATCGGACAACGCGGTTCGGCTGCGGCGCTCCGGGGTATCGTCCGCGTACATGTAGCGGCCGATCTGGTTGAAGGTGATGGCCGAGGCGAATGGGCTCGGTACGGAGACCGTCGTGAGGGACCACGTGATCGTGCCGGATTCCAGGTCCGCGAGCACTTGCGCCGCCGCCGGCATGTCGAATTCGTCGCGCAGGCAGGTACGCCATGTCTCGAGCAGGACGGGGAAGTCGTCCAACTTCGAGACCGCGGTCATGAGTTTCTTCGCCTGCAGCCGCGTGAGCCACAGGGGCATGCGCTGGTTGAAGCGCTGCCGCGTGAGCAACAGGGCGCGGCCGGCACACTCCCGGAAACGCGCGCCGAAGAAACCGCTGCCCTCGAGGGAGCGGCGCAACAGGCCCTCGAAGTTTGCCGGGGTCACCAAGGACAGGAAGATGCCGGGATCCACGTCGTCCTTGATCTGGATGGCGATGGCGTAGTTGTCGGCATGGATCTCGGCCTCGCCGTCGAAACGTTCGCGCCAGGCCGCCTCGAGGGCGAGGGCGATGGGACGGTTCACGCTGCCGCCCCAGGAGGTGTGCAGCACCACCTGCTGTTCGCGGTCCGGCCCGCTGTAGCCGCCGGGACCGGAACGAACATGCTCGACGAGCAAGTGGCGGTGATGAGGCAGCTCGCGTTCCGTCACGGCGCGCTGGCGCTCCAGGAAGTCGATGAGTTCCTCGGCGGAGGCCTCGTCGAATCCCAGATGGTTGCGGAGGTGTTCGAGCACCTCGTCCTGACGGCGCGTGGCGAGGCGTTCGTCGGCGAAGGCCAGGAATTCTCCGATGCGCTGCGCGAAGTGGAAGCTCCGGTTGATGTTCTCCGCACGCCAGAAGGGCGGTGCCGTCGCCGTCGGCTGGGCGGTCTTCACCAGCACGTCGTTGTGGGTGATGCGGTGGATCCGCCAGTTCTGGGTGCCGAGGGTGAACGTCTGCCCGACGGTGGCTTCCCAGACGAACTCCTCGTCGAGTTCGCCGATGGCCGCGCCGGAGTCGGCATGCCGCAACTGGAAGTAGCCCCGGTCCGGAATGGTGCCGCCGGCGTTGTAGAGCGCAAACACCGCGCCCTTGCGCGCCTTCAGGGTGTTCTGCACCCGGTCGAGCACGATGCGGGGCTGCAGGTCCCGCACCCGCACCCCGGCGTAGCGCCCAGCGAGCATCTCGACGACAAGGTCGAACTGATCCCGCGGCAGGTCGGCGTAGGGTGCGGCGCGGCGGACGAGGGCGTATAGCTCGTCGGCGTTCCAGGTCTCGGACGCGACGGACGAGACGATCACCTGCACCAGCGCGTCGAGGGCGTTTTCCATCGGCCGCAGCGGCTCGATGTCCCGGGCGGCCATGGCGTTCGAGACCACCGCTGCCTCGAGGAAGTCGTGGGCGTGGGTGGGGAACAAGAGTCCCCGGCTCGTGTCGCCGACCCGATGCCCCGCCCGGCCCACCCGCTGCAGCGCGGAGGCGACCGACGGTGGCGACTGCACGAGCACGACCTGGTCGAGGTCGCCGATGTCGATCCCCATCTCCAGGGAGTTCGTGGCGACGATGGCCCGCAACTCGCCGTCCTTGAGGCGCCGCTCCACCTCGGTGCGGATCTCGCGCGCGAGGGAGCCGTGGTGCGCGTAGGCAAGCGGAGTCACGGCATCGTCGTTCAGTTTGAGGGTGATCTTCTCCGCCATGCGGCGGCTGTTGGTGAAGAACAGCGTGGACCGGTTCGCGTCGATCACGTCCTTGAAGCTGTCGGACAACGGCTCCCAGATCTTGTCGCCGTTCTCGGCGGCGACCCGCGCGGCCTCGGGGAAGCGCACGGCGAGTTCGATCTGCTTCTCCGCGTTCGACTCGATCACGCCCACGGGACGGGGCTGGCCCCCCGCATCGACGCCCCCGACGTAGCGGGCCACCGTCTCCAGGGGGCGTACGGTCGCCGATAGCGCCACCCGCTGCACCTCTCCGGCGACATCGACCAGCCGCTCCAGCCCGGTCATGAGCATGACGCCACGCCGGTTCTCGACGATCGAGTGGATCTCGTCGAGGATCACGGTCTCGACCGTCGACAGGGCTTGGCGGCCGCGAACCGTCGTTAGTAGCAGTGTGAGGCTCTCCGGGGTGGTGATGAGGATCTCCGGGGGGCGCCGCAACATGCGTTGACGCTCGCCCTGCTCGGTGTCGCCGCTGCGGGTCTGCGCCCGCAGGCTCGGGAACGTCTCCCCGCGCGCGAGGAAAGTGGCCTTCAGTTGCCCGAGGGGCTCGGTGAGGTTGCGCCGGATGTCGTTGTTCAACGCCTTGAGCGGCGAGATGTAGAGGACGCGGGTGGCGCCCGGTTCGGAGGCGCCGGACGCGAACGCGTTCAGCGCCCAGAGGAAGGCGGTGAGGGTCTTGCCGCTGCCCGTGGGTGCGGTGATGACGAGGTGCTCCCCGGCGGCGATGCGGGGCCAGCTTCGCTCCTGCACGTCCGTGGGTGCGGGGAAGCGGTCGCCGAACCAGGCGGCGACGCCGGGATGAAAGGCGGCGAGGGCGCTCATCTTTCGAGGGGCAAGCCCCTCGTGCTCCCCAGTGCCGCTCGGCGGCGCCGGCCGTCGCGCTTGACGCGTGTCCGGGGCCGGGTGTAGAGCAGTACCCGTGGCATGAGGAGAGCGGACATGGCCGGATACGGACGCCTGTGGTGTGCGGTGGTGGTCATCCTCGGGGGTATTGTGGCCCAAGCGGACGCGGCTCGTCCGAACATCGTGCTGTTCCTGGTGGACGACCTCGGCTACGAGGCCCTCGGGGCGTACGGCGGCGTCAGCTACGAGACGCCCGAACTCGACCGGCTGGCCGCCTCAGGCGTTCGTTTCACCCATGCCTACGCTACGCCGCTCTGCGCGCCGTCCCGCCTACAGCTCATGACCGGGCGGTACACCCACCGCAACTACACGGAGTGGGGCGTGCTGCCGAAGGGCGAAATCACGTTCGGGAACGTGCTCAGGGACGCGGGGTACGCGACGTACGTGGCCGGCAAGTGGCAGCTCTGGGGACACACGCTGATATGGGATCCGGACGGTCCCTGCTGCCCGCAACAGGGGCAGACGCCGACGGACGCCGGCTTCGACGAGTACCTGTTGTGGTACCTCGGCGCCAAGGGCAGCCGCTACGCCGATCCCGTGCTGACGGGCACCGGCGCGGAAGCCGAGACCCACGCGGGCGCGTACGGGCCGGACCTGCTTGCCGACTTCGTCGTCGACGCCATCGAGCGGCAGGTCGCCGAGCGGCCGGAGCAGCCGTTCCTGGTCTACTATTCCCTGGTGCTGGTGCACGCTCCCTTTGTGCCGACCCCGGACAGCCCGGGCTGGCAGGGCGACCGCCATGCCAACGATCCAGCTTGGTTCCCCGACATGGTCGCGTACGTCGACAAGATCGTGGGGCGCGTCGTGGGGACGCTCGAAGCGCAGGGAATCCGCGACGAGACCCTCGTGCTGCTGACGGGAGACAACGGGACGCCCCTCGGCATCGAGAGCGAACTCGCCGACGGCACGCGCGTGCCGGGGGAGAAGAGCCGCTCGACCGACGGCGGGACGCGCGTGCCGCTGCTCGCGTCCTGGCCGGGCATGATCGAGGCGGGGCGGGTGTCCGACGCGCTGGTCGACTTCACGGACTTCGTGCCATCACTCGCCGAGGTGGCGGGCGCGGCCGTCCCGGACGACCGCGTCCTCGACGGCCAGAGCTTCGTGCCGGTGCTGACGGGCGCGGGGCAGGGCGGCCGGGAGTGGGTGTTCACGGACTTCCGGCCCCGTTTCCCTGGCATTCCCGAGGCCACCTACATCCGCGACCGGCGCTTCAAGCTCTATGGGGACGGACGCTTCTTCGACATCGAGAGCGACGTTGCCGAGGCCAATGCACTCGACGTCGACGCGCTCTCCGGGCCGGCCGCGGCGGCGCATGGGGCTTTGGGACACGCGCTTCGGGAGGTGTATCCGGACTGACCCGGCCCGGCTGGCGCTATACTCCAAAGAGCCCACATTCACGGAGCCACCCATGGACCGCATCACCCTCTATCACAACCCCGGCTGAGGCAAGTCGCGCGGCGCGCTGGAGATCCTGCGCGAGCGAGACGTCGAGTTCGATGTCGTGCAATACCTCAAGAACCCCTTGGACGAGGACGCCCTGCGCGAGATCCTCGGCATGGTGGACGCAGCCCCGGGCGATCTGGTTCGCAAGGACAAGTACTTCAAGGACCTCGGGCTGAACGCGGCGGACTACACCATCGTGGACGCGGTCGTGAAGCTACTGGCCGAGCATCCTCGCCTCATGCAGCGCCCGATCGCCGTGCGCGGCGGCCGCGCCGTGATCGGCCGCCCCTCGGAGAACGTGGAGGCGCTCCTGTAATGCGGTTGCCGGCGGCGGGCCGGCCGTGACGCGGATCGAGTTCGAGGTCGTAGAGGGCTGGGAGAAGCTCCCGGAGGGGTGGAGCTTCGTCGAGGTGGCGGGCGTCGCGACCGACTCCCGCGACCGCGTCTACGCCTTCAATCGCGGCGAACACCCCATGATCGTGTTCGACAGCGACGGCAACTTCCTGGACGCGTGGGGCGAAGGGGTCTTCACCAATCCGCACGGCCTCTACATCGGTCCCGACGACCGCCTCTACGCCGCCGACAACTTCGACCACACGGTCCGCATCTTCGAGCCGGACGGAACGCTGCTCGACACCCTCGGCGAGAAGGACGCCCCGGCCGAGACGGGTTTCGAGCCGGGCAGGACGCCGGTGCAGTACGGCGGCGGACCGTTCAACATGGTGACGAACGTGGCCCTCGACGCGGCGGGGGACTTGTTCATCGCCGACGGCTACGGCAACGCCCGCGTCCACAAGTTCACGGCCGCCGGCGACCACCTGTTCTCTTGGGGCGAACCCGGCACGGGGCCGGGAGAGTTCCGGCTGCCGCACGCGATCGCGGTCGATCCGGACGGTCGGGTTCTGGTCGCGGACCGGGAGAATTCCCGCATCCAGGTGTTCCGTCCGGACGGCGCGTACATCACGGAGTGGTCGCACGTCACCCGGCCGGACGACCTCTTCATCGACCCCGATGGCCTGCTCTACGTGGCGGAACTCGGCGAGCGCGCGGGCCGCGGCCCGGACACCGAGATCCTCCCCCACATGCCCCACGCCAGCGTGGCCATCCTCGATCTTGACGGCACGCTGGTCACCCGCTTCGGCGGCGACGACCCGGTGCGTCCGGGGAACTTTTTCGCGCCCCACGGCATCTGGGCGGACGCCCGCGGGGACCTGTATGTCGCGGAGGTGGTCTACAGCGGTGGTGGCAACCGGGGGCTGGTGCCGCTCGACTGCCACGCGCTGCAGAAGTTCGTGCGCATTCGTGGAACCTGACGGTCGCTATAGTCGAAAGGTACGGATGCTGTTATCGAGCATGTACGCCGCCTTGGCGCGGGCCTTTTCGCCCGGCCTCTACTCCCTGCGACGGACGCCGAACAACATCGCGAACATCGCCAGCCCGCCGAGGGCAAGCCCCCCGACTCCACCGGCGTAAGCCGCGTAGCTCGTGTGCGGCGTCCCGCAGACGGTGTACCACTGCGCGCCGTCGGCGGGCGGCGTGGTGCAGGCGAACGAGAACGGCTCCTCGTAGTCGTCGACGCATAGGAATGCCTGCCGGGTCGCTCCGGTGATGTCGGTTTCCGTCACGTCGCATGGACCGGTCAACTGATGCACGCCGGTGCTCACGTGGGTCTCGGGTGCGAACAGGAGCATGCTGCAGGCCAGCATCGCAAAGTACGCGGCGGTTGCGCCACGGCCCAGCCAGTCGACGGACGCACCGTCGGGGTTGACGTTACGGCGACCGAGTAACGCCACCGCGCCGTATGCGACAACACCGGCCCCAAGCGCGAGATACGCGGGCGTGCCGCCGTCGAGGGTCTGTAGGACGGTCATCTGCACCATCATGATCGCCGTGGTGAGGCCGGCGACGAGCGCCAGGCCGACGGCGAAGCGCTTCGGCGTGACGTCCCTGTCGCGCAGCACGAAGTCGACGAGCAGCGCGAACGCACCGGCGAAGGTCAACACCCACAGGCTGCTGCTCGCCGGCGCGCCGAGGATGCGGGCGGCCACGAGCGCGTCGCTGTCGTGCCACGTCCACCAGAGGAACTTCGCCCCCACGATGTCGTAGGGCGCGTAGAAGAGGCAGGCGAGCAGGCCGGTGAGCGCGGCGGTCGGCCAGCGCGGGAGTCCCAGCCGCCGTACGGCAACCGTCGGCCAGTACATGAAGATCACGTAGATGCAGGGGATGTAGAGGGGCACCCGGGCGGTGAGCATGAGGGTGGCCTGGGCCTGCCAGAAGTTGTCCACCACCGGTAGCGCCATGAAGATCAGATCGTTGGCGGTGCCCGCGACCAGTGCGGCGATGAGGATCAGGACGTTCGCCGGGCCGTGGCGCCACGCGTGTACGAGGGCGGCGACGGCGCAGGCGATGATGACGTACTCGCCGATGAGGAACGTGGGTTGGTTCGCCCACTGCTCGAGCGGGCTCATGAACGCCTGCCACGGAAGGTGGGGCGCGGTATCCCAGGGCAGCATGGCCGGCGTTCAGTAGCGCACGAACGGTGCGGGCTCCGCGGCCCCGGTCCCGTCGTCTGGGAGCCCCCGTCCGCCGAACACCTCCTGCCCGTAGCGCCGGTTCTCCCTCCGCAGCGTGCCGTGCAGGCGGTCCCAGAGCATCAGGTGCTGCCCGTAGTTCACGTGGAAGTGCGCGTGGTGGTCGTCGTGGTACCGCGAGGGCGGCTGCCACGGAAGGATGGAGGTCAGCCGCACGCCGGAATGGTCGATGATGTTGAAGACCAGGATGTAGAGCAAGACCGCAATGATCGATCCCGCATGGAAGGGGATGACGAAGAGGGGCGCGAACGTTGCGGCCTGCAGCGCGAAAGACTCCAGCGGATGGCCTGCCGTTGCCACGTAGGGCGAGGTCGCCACGAAGCGATGATGTAGCCGGTGTACGTGCCGGTACAGGAACCGGATGTGGAAGGTGCGATGCACGAGGAAGTCGAGGTAGTCCATCATCACGAACAGCACGACGGTCATCCCGAGTGTGTAGCCCCACCCGTACTCGGCCACGTCCGTATAGATGGGGGTTTCGAGCTTGCCGTCGATGATGGCGTATGCGAGACAGCCGGTGACGACGCCTCCCTGCACCAGGTTGCGCGAGCCCTCGAAGATGGCCCTGCGGTGCAGCGCGGGCGTCAGGAACCGCTCGGGCTGGCACTTCCAGGTCTCGGGCTCGTGGCGCCGCCGGACGTAATAGCGGTAGTGGTAGTAGCCGGCAACCGCGTGGTAGACGGCCAGGCCCGCCAGTGTGGCTCCGACGACGCAGAGGGCGAGCAGGCTCCAGTCGATGGCGGGCATCGTTAGCTCCTGTTGCCGCTGACGTCGCGTCGCGGTGTAGCCGTTCGGCGCGAAGACGTGCGGCGCGGGCGACGTGATGCGTTCATGGGGATCACGGGCTCACCCGGGACACGCAGGCCGTTCGTGGCAGTTACGCCACGGTAGACCTCGGCAGTCAACGCGTCAACGGCCCCGTGCTTTCCGGTCCCCGGCTCTCCGGTCAGGGAACTTCGGCGAAATGCTTGCCCGTCGCCGCCTTGCGGTCGAAGGTGTAGGTCCGTTCACATCCGGCGTCGCGGTTGCGGCGGGCGATCAGGTAGTCGGCAAAGTCGGCCGTACCCGCCTCGAACTCTCGCACCGCGGCCCAGACTGCGGCGGTCTCTTCGATGTCGAATTCGGTCGTGCGCAGGAGTTGCAGAACTACGCGGGCGACGTCCTCTCGTTGCTGACGGTAACCACTGGTGAGCACCCACACGAGCTCCACGAGCACCACAAGATTGATGTGACCGGGTGATCGTTCCGTGCAATGTCCCTCGATGAGCCGAGAAGCGGCGGCGGCCTGTTCGGGATCGTCCTGCACGATGTAGCGGACCAGGACGTTCGAGTCGAGGCCGATCAAATCTTGCGCCTGCTTGCGCGCGCGATGGCCTCGTCCATTTGCTCCAGCGTGACTGGCGTCGCGGGTTTCGGCAGCATGCCCTTGAGCGCCGTCACCGAGGATTTGACGGGTGCGACGCGCAACTCGCCGTCGTCGAGCAGGAAGTTGAGCTTGTCGCCGGGTTTCAGGTGCAAGCTGTCCCGAATCGGCTTCGGCACGGTCACCTGACCCTTGCTCGTGATCGTGGCAAGCACTTCTAGACTCAGAGATCCTTACTTCAAGGTAAGGTAACTGCGTGCCCGGTGGGATGCAACCACTGGCGAGGGTTTCCGGGCATCCATTGGGGTGACCGGGGCGCTGTTCACGCTCCGTCAGTTCGGCCAATACAGATACTCGTCCCCCTCCTCGTAGGGCTCCGTGGTCGTCTTGTCGATGAGCTGGGGCACGTCGAGGACGCTCGGCCACATGGGCTCGGCTTGCCGCGCGTTGTGGGCCGCGAGCAGCGCCTGTAGTTGCGCGACGCGCTCCGGATGCGCCCCTGCGACGTCGCGCTGTTCGGTGGGGTCGTTCGCCAAGTCGAATAGCCAGACCTTCTCCGGCCGGTCCGTGCGGATCATCTTCCAGCGCTGGTGAAGCACGGTCTGCTGGTGGCCCTGCCGCCAGAATAGGGTCTCGTGCGGGACGCCGTCGGCTTCGCCGCGGACGTAGGGCAGCAGGTCCACCCCGTCGATGACGCGGTCGCCTGGCAGGCGGGCGCCGGCGGCGGCCGCGAAAGTCGTGAAGAGGTCGAAGTGGTGTACCGGGTCGTCCACCACCGTGCCGGGGGCGATGCGCGCCGGCCAGCGGGCGGCGAACGGCACGTGCAGACCGCCCTCGAGGTGGGTCAGCTTCCAGCCACGGTACGGGACGTTCACGTCGGGCAGCCCAATGTAGCCCGCACCGCCGTTGTCGCTGGTGAAGACGACCAGCGTGTTCTCCGCGAGCCCGTGCGCCTCGAGGGCCTGCTCGATGCGGCGCACGCTGCGGTCCATGGAGAGGATCATCCCGGCGTAGACGCGCAACGCATGGTCCTCGATGTGCGCGACGGCGTCGTAGTCCGAGCGGAGGGCCTGTAGGGGATTGTGAATGCCCCAGTGCGCGAGATACAGGAAGAACGGACGGTGGCGGTTGGCCTCGATAACCTTGACCGCCTCGTCCGTGTAGTAGTCGGTGAGATATCCGTCGGGCTCGAAGAGCGGCCCGCCGTTCCACTGAGCGGCATGGCGCGCCATGGTCCAGACCATGCGCTCGATGCCGCTGTCCTCGTCCATGGCGTTGACGACGTCTGGATGATCCTCCGGGAGATAGAACGCGCCGGCCATGTAGAGGCTGTCGTCGAACCCCTGGTCCTCCGGGCGCTGCCCGGGCTCCCCGCCGAGGTGCCATTTGCCGATGTGCGCCGTGTAGTAGCCCGCCGCGCGGAGGACTTCCGCGATGGTCACCTCCGCGTCCAGCAGCCCCATGTCGCGCATGTCGGGCAGCTCGTCCAGGAGGTCGTGGCGGATGATCGTCGGCAGTGGCGCATCCGCTTCGTTCATCCACTCGGAAATGGTCGCGCCGATCCTCGGGAAGGGCGTGAACTCGAAGCCGAACCGGGTGGAGTACCGCCCCGTCAGGATCGACGCGCGCGACGGCGCGCATATGGCGTTCGCCGCGTAGCCGTTCGTGAACGCGACGCCTTCGCGCGCGATCGCGTCGATGTGCGGCGTCTGGACGCTGCCGTCCGCGGCGCCGCCGTTGGTGAACGACACGTCGTTGTAGCCGAGGTCGTCGGCGAAGATCAGCACGATGTTGGGGGGACGTTCGGACGGGGGTAGCTCTGCGGTTTCCGGACCCGCCGGCCAGGCCGTGGGCACGTTGGGGCCGATGGGATCGGTCAGGTCCGTGAGGATGGGGACGCCCCACATGAGGACGTCGAGCCGGTTGGCCCAGGCGACCGCGAGGCCCACGGCGATGGCGACCACGATGGCGAGCAGCGTCTTCAAGCGTGTTCCCCTTTGCGCCTGCTTCCGGGGAAGTCTCGCGCATTGGGGGGCCGGAGCGCCAGACGGGAGACGAAGAAACGAATATAGGGGTCAATAATCATAGTAAGACATGGCTTTTTGGGGTCAATAAGCGTATATAGACTGCCATGGATCGCCACCAGACGGCAGACCTTCGCACTTGGCTGCAGAGCCCGCGGCGAAAGCCGCTCGTCATTCGGGGCGCGCGCCAGGTTGGCAAGTCCACCTTGGTGGAACGCTTCGCGGAGGCGGAGGGAAGAGGTCTCTCGACGATCAACCTGGAACGCCATCCCGGGCTTGACGAGACGTTCGCGAGCAACGATCCAGTCGCGATCATGAACCTCCTCGGCAGCATCGTCGGCGCCCCGTCGACCCCGGACGGCATCCTGTTCCTCGACGAGATTCAGGCCGTGCCCGCCGCGATCGCGTCGCTGCGCTACTTCTTGGAAGAGTTGCCCGCGCTCCCGGTCGTGGCCGCCGGATCGCTGATGGAGTTCGCGTTGGCGGATCATGCCTTTTCGATGCCCGTCGGGCGCGTGGACTACCTCAATCTCGGGCCGATGACCTTTACAGAGTTCTTGGGCGCCGTCGGCAAGGAAGGACTCGCCCGAGCCATCAACGCGTTCACGTGGCCGCCCGGCGAGGAGACCTCGATCCCTCCCGTCGTCCATGAGCGGCTTCTCTCGCAGTTGCGCCTGTACCAATACGTCGGCGGTATGCCGGAAGCGGTGAGGGCTTTCGCCGAGTCCGGAAGTTTGCGGACCGTCGGCGACGTCCATGCCGGCATCGTGGAGACCTACCGGGACGACTTCCCCAAGTACGCGCCCCGGCGCGACATGACGCGGATGCTGCGCGTGTTCAACTTCGCGGCGCGCCAGCTTGGCCGGAAGGTGAAGTTCAGTAACGTCTCGCCGCACGACCAGAGCGCGACTGTGCGCGGGGACATCGATCTTCTCGCGATGGCAAGGGTCATCGCGAAGGTGACGCACAGTGCCTGTTCCGGTCTTCCGCTGCAGGCCGACCTGAAGGAGAACGTCTTCAAGCTGCTGTTTCTGGACGTGGGCCTGATGAATGCCGTCTGCGGTGTTGGATGGGAGACGATCCAGGGGGCAGGCAACAGGGAACTGATCAATACTGGCCGCGGTGCCGAGCAGTTCGTTGGCCAGCATCTCCAATTCCTGTTCGCGCGGCGGGTCAATCGCGAACTGACGTACTGGCTGCGCGAAGGCCGGTCGAGCAACGCGGAGGTGGACTACGTGGTGGAACTCGGGGGCGAGATCGTGCCGGTGGAGGTGAAGGCGGGCCGGGCCGGCACGTTGAAGTCGCTGCACCAGTTCGTGGCGGAGAAGCGGCCGCCCCTGGCGGTTCGGTTCGACGCTTCGCCGCCCAGCGGTCAGGAAGTGCGCGCGGACGTGCGGTCGAAGCGCGGCGCGGAAACGGTGCGCTACCGCTTGCTGTCCCTGCCGCTCTACCTTGTGGAGCGACTGCCGGACCTGGTCAAGGCTTGGTGAGTTTGCTGACCGCGCCGGCAGCGTTTTGCGCGACGGACGATCGGATGCAACCGCTCGGATAGACTTGCACGGACACAACCTCTCACGGAGACCTCCCCATGGCTTTTTCCGGCGTCGAGAACGCGCGCTTCGGAGTTTCGATCTTCCCCACCGACTACGCGATGCAACCGGTCGAAGTGGCGCGCGAGGTCGAGGCGCGGGGCCTGGACAGCCTCTTCTTCCCCGAGCACACGCACATTCCGGCCAGCCGTGCGACGCCGTTCCCGGGAGGTGGTGAGCTACCGCCCGAGTACTGGCACGCCCACGACCCGTTCGTGGCCCTCGGCGCGGCCGCTGCGGCCACGGAGAAGATACGGCTCGGCACCGGCATCTGCCTGGTGATCGAGCGCGATCCCATCACGCTCGCCAAGGAGATCGCGTCCCTCGACATGATCTCGGGCGGCCGCGCCGTGATCGGCATCGGCGCGGGGTGGAATCGGGAGGAGATGGAGAACCACGGTGCCGACTACCGTAACCGCTGGAAGATCGTGCGGGAGAAGATCCTGGCCATGCGCGAGATCTGGCGCGAGGACGAGGCCGAGTACCACGGCGAGTTCGTCGACTTCGACCCGATCTGGTCCTACCCGAAGCCTGTCCAGGAGGGCGGTCCGCCGATCTGGATGGGCGCCAACTCGAAGTGGGTGTTCGACCGCATCGCGGACTATGCCGACGGCTGGATGCCCATCGGCGGCATGGGTTCGGGCAACATGGAGCGGCTGACCGAAGCCATGGAGGCCCGCGGACGCAAGGTCGCGGACCTCGATCTCGCCCTCTTCGGCTCGCCGATGCAGGCCGAGCAGTGCGTCGGCCGCATCGAGCAGGGCTTCGACGAACTCGTCTTCGGCCTGCCACCGGCGCCGGCGGACAAGGTGTTGCCGGTGCTCGACCGCGTCGCGGCTCTGGTGGAGGAAATCCGCGGCTGACGCGGCGCGGGGCCCCACGACCATGCGCTCCATCACGTCCTCGGAGTTTCCGGACCTGCTGCAGCCCGACCAGCGTGTTTGGGTGAGCGGCGCCAGCAACGAGCCGGTGGCCCTGCTCGATGCGCTTGGCGCACGGCCGGAAGCGGCCCGCGGCGTCACCTTCGTCCAGTTTCCGCTGCCGGGGTTCAATCGTTTCGACTTTCCGGGCCTGCACCCGGAAGCGAACATGATCACGTTCTTCATGACGCCGGAGCTGCGGGGGTCGCGCGCCGGCTTCCTGCCCATGCAACTGCGGATGGTGTTCGAGTACGTGCGGCGGAGCCGCCTCGACATGGCGCTGATCCAGGTCGCCCGGGCACCGGACGGCGGGCTCGTGGCGGGGCCGAACGTGGACTTCCTGCCGGCCGCCCTACAGTCGGCTGGCCTCGTGGTGGCGGAATTGAACCTCGCGCTGAAGCCCGCCGCCGGGGGCATGCGGCTCGACGAGGACCGAGTGCACTACGTGGTGGAGTCCGAGCGGGTACCGGGCACCGTCCAAACCGGCCAGCTCGACGACGCGGCCCTGCGCATCGGTGCGCACGTCGCGAGCCTGGTGCGGGATGGGGACTGCGTTCAGACGGGCATTGGCGCAATTCCGGCGGCCATCCTCGGCGCGTTCCGCGAGAAGAACGACCTCGGGCTGCATGGCGGACTGATCGACGACGCCGGGATGGCGCTGATCAGTGCGGGCAACGTCACCGGCAGCGCGAAGATGGTTGACCCGGGCAAGCACGTGGTCTGCATGGCCCTCGGCTCCGAAAGCCTGCACGACTGGCTCGCGGGGCGACCCGACGTGGTGTTCGCGGGGGTCGATCACACCCACGAATTGGAGGTTATCCGCCGCATCGACAACTTCGTCTCCATCAACTCGGCGGTCGAGGTGGACCTCTTCGGACAGGTCAATGCCGAGATGGCGGGCGGCCGTCAGATATCGGGTACGGGCGGCTCGGTGGACTTCATGCGGGGCGCGCGGGCGTCGCGGGGCGGCCGCTCCATCGTGGCCATGAACGCGACGGCACGCGGCGGCACGGTCTCGCGCATCGTGCCGCGGGTCGAGATGGTGACGGCGTTGCGCACGGACGTGGATTTCATCGTCACCGAATTCGGCGTCGCCGACATCGGCCTCAAGACGTTGGACGAACGGGCCGAAGCGCTCATCGCCATCGCGCATCCGGATTTTCGGGAGGAACTCGGCGTATGAGGAGCGGGCAAGGTTCGAGGTGAACCCCTTCGCATCTTCATCAGCAGCGGGCAGGTCATGCTGTTTGCGAACCGCCCCGGGTCCGCAATCCCGGCCGGCCTGAGCCCGAGTTCGCCGTCAGGGGTGCAAGTCTCTGGGTTGGCTCTCGGTTGGGACCGCTTGCACGAATGGCCGCCGCGGCGGGGACGTGCTCTTCGCGCGTGCCGGCTGCACCCTAAACATCCGGCGACCGCTTCAGGGCGTCTGCTATTCTCGGGGCATGAGTGCTCCCGTGGTGCCCAATCCGTTCACGCCAGGCCGTGGCCAAGCGCCACCGTTTCTGGCGGGCAGGGAGAGGGAGCAGCGCCAACTTCTTGACCTGCTTGCGTATCTCCTGGCCGGCAGGGGGGCGCCGTGCGACGCGATTCTCTCGGGCCCCCGAGGCAACGGCAAGACCGTGCTACTACGCTGGTTGCAGCGCGAGATCGAGGCCAGCGCAGCAGAGGTCGACGCGCTCTGGCTTACACCGGCCGACTTCGGCGGGCTAGATGCGCTTGCGACGCTGCTGGTGCCGCCCCGCCGGTTCGAGTCGCTACGGCCCGACACCCTGTCCTTTTCCATAGGCTTCGGGCGGCTGGGTTGGGAGTTGGCAGATCGTCCGGGTTCACTCACCCAGCTTCTGATCGCTCGTTGCCGGCGGCGACCGCTCGTGCTGCTGCTGGACGAGGCGCATACGCTGGAACGGGATACCGGCCGCACGCTCCTAAACGCGAGCCGGTCCGTGGCTGCGGAGGCGCCCTTCCTGCTCGCCATGGCGGGCACCCCTGGGCTGCACGCACACTTGAACACCATGTCGTCAACCTTTTGGAGCCGGGGGACCAAACTGGGCATTGGCCTCCTAGACGCCGCAGCGGCGGCGGAGGCCCTGACCCGCCCGCTAGGCGACCAACAAGCCCCCATCGTCTTCAAGGGCCCGGCGTTGGAGAGGGTGATCGACGAGAGCCAGGGTTACCCATACTTCCTGCAGCTTTGGGGTGCCGAACTTTGGACGTGCGCACGAGACTTGCACGTGCGGAGCATCGACGAAGTTTTGGTTAGCGCGGCGCAGCCGCGTTTCGAGCAAGAGCGGTCGGCGTACTACGAGGACCGCCGAGAGGAGTTGCAGCGTCGAGGCCTACTCGCGCTTGCAGTTCGGGTCGCGGCTGCCTTCGACGGCCACCGGGTGTTGCGGGAGCATGAACTCGACGCGGTCATTGCGGAGGTTGCGCCTGGCGATGTCCACGCACTCCGGGACGAACTGGCCGGCGTGGGATACGTCTGGAAGGCACCCCGAGACGAGGACCGCTGGCGTCCGGGCATCCCGAGCCTGATGACGTATGTGGCCGATCACATGCCGGCGTGAGGGACTACCGCTCCGCCAACCCCAACACCATCAACACGAACGCAAACTCCTCCGCCACTTCATGCAACGCGTCGTAGCGCCCCGACTTGCCGCCGTGCCCCGCACCCATGTTCGTCTTCAGCACCAGCGGATTCTCGTCGGTCTTGAGCGCGCGCAGCCTCGCGACGTACTTCGCCGGTTCCCAGTACGTGACGCGGGGATCGTTCAGGCCGGCGGTGACGAGCATGGGCGGATAGGCCCCCTCGCGTAGCTGTTCGTAGGGCGCGTAGGAGCGGATCAACTCGAACGCCGCCTTGTCCTCGATGGGGTTGCCCCACTCGGGCCACTCGCCGGGGGTGAGCGGCAGCGTGTCGTCGAGCATCGTGTTCAGCACGTCCACGAAGGGCATGTGGGCGGCGACGGCGCCCCAGAGTTCCGGGGCCTGGTTGACGACGGCGCCCATCAGTTCGCCGCCCGCGCTGCCGCCGGCGATGGCGATGCGGTCGGCGCGGGTATGGCCCTCGGCGACCAGGTGCCGGGCCACGTCCACGAAGTCGTTGAACGTGTTGGTGCGGCGGGCGAGCTTGCCCTGTTCGTACCAGTCGCGTCCGAGTTCGCTGCCGCCCCGGACGTGCGCGATGGCATAGAGGAACCCACGGTCGAGGAGGGACAGGCGGGTGGTGGAGAAGGACGGGGGGATGGCCGCGCCGTATGCGCCGTAGCCGTAGAGGTAGAGCGGGGCGGAGCCGTCCAGCGGGGTGTCCTTGCGGCGGACGAGGGAGACGGGCACGGCCACGCCGTCCCGCGCCGGGGCCATGAGCCGCTCGCTGGTGTAGCGCTCCGGGTCGTAGCCGCTTGGGATTTCCCGAACCTTGCGTGGCGCGAGGCGCCTCGTCGGGATGTCGTAGTCGAACACGGTGTTCGGCGTGACCATCGATGCGTAGTCGAGGCGTATCTCGTCGGCGTCGTACTCGGCGTTGGCACCGAGGCCTACCGTGTGCAGCGGCTCGGGCAGTTCTACACGCCGACTCGTACCCTCGCGGTCGAGGATGCGCACTTGATCGATGCCGTCGATCCGTTCGTCCACGACGATCCAGTTACGGAAGCACTGGAAGCCGCGCAGGTAGGTGTTGTCCGACCCCTCGATCAGGGTGGTCCAACCGGCCTCGCCGAAGGCATCCTCCGCCGCGGTCGCCAATCGATAGTTCTGGTGGCGGTCGTTGGTGCGGATGACGAACCGGTCGCCTTGGTGGTCGATATCGTAGTCGTGGCCCTCCCGGCGGGCCGCAACGAGGACGGGGTCGGCCGTCGGGTCTTTCGAAGGCACCAAGTAGGACTCGCTCGTGACCTGATCCCCGGTGGAGATGACGACATGACGTTCCGAGGAAGCCTCCGCGAGCCCCACCCAGAAGCCGCTGTCCGGCTCCGTGTAGACGATCTCGTCCGCCTCCGCCGGGGTACCGATGACGTGCCGCCGGACTTGGTGCGAGCGCCACTGCTCGTTCATGACGAGGTAGAAGAAGCTACGGTCGTCCGCCGCCCAGACGGGCTCGTCGTGGGTGTCCTCGATGCGTTCCTCCAGGATGCGCCCGTCGCGGAGGTCCTTCACGCGCATGGTGTAGCGTTCGCCGCCGCTGGTGTCCGTGCTGTAGGCGAGCAGGTGGCCGTCGTGGCTGACGGACAACGCGCCGAGGGCGAAGTAGTCGTGTCCCTCCGCGAGCGCGGGCTCGTCGAGGATCGTCTCCACCGCATCCGGGTCGTCCACGGGCCAACGCGTCCACGTCCGGTACTGTGCGCCCGCCTCGTAGCGCCATTGGTAGAAGTAGCCGCCGTCGCGCAGCGGCACGGAGGCGTCATCGGGCTTCTCGCGCGCCTTGATCTCCTCGAAGAGCGAGTCGATGAGCCCCTGGACGGGCTGCATGACGGCCTCGAAGTACGCGTTCTCGGCTTCGAGGTAGGCCAGGATTTGCGGGTCGTCGACCGTCGGATAGTCGGCGTCGCGCAGCCAGGCGTACGGATCCTCGAGCGTCACGCCGTGGACGGTGAACTGGTGGGGACGCGCTTCGGCGACGGGCGGGGCGGGCGCGTCCGTCCCGTCCCAAGGCGCGGAATGTTCGGTCGCCATCGTCGTGTACATCGCGGCGGCCAGGAGGACGGCGGCCGCGCGCGGGATCAATCCGGCAATCCGAGCACGCGCTTGGCGATGATGTTGCGCTGGATCTCGTTCGAGCCGCTGTAGATCGACGCGGCGCGGTTCGAGAGCCAGGTGCGCGTGTCCTCCAGCGACTGGGCGTCGAAACCGTTGCCGGACCAGCCGAGTCCTCGCGTGCCGCGCATCGCAACGAACAGCGACGATTTCTCCTGCTCCAACTCCGTGCCGTACATCTTGAAGATCGATGTCGCCGGTCCCGGCGTGCCCCCGCCCCGGGCCTCCTCCACCGCGCGCCGCTGGGTCAACCGGAAGGCCCGGTCGTTCATGTTGTGCGTCACGATCTCGTGCCGCAGGTCCGCGTCGGCGATGCGGCCGTCGTCTTCCCCGGCGTAGCTCTTGGCTTCGCCTTGCAGGGTCGGCCCGGCATCCTTCGCCGCCCCGCCGCCCACCAGCGAGGCCATGCTGCCGCGTTCGTGTTGCAGCAACCGCTTGCCCACCGTCCAGCCCTTGTTCAGTTCGCCGACGAGATCCTCCTTGTGGGCGATGGCGTTGTCGAAGAACGTTTCGCAGAACGGCGAGTTGCCGCTGATGAGGCGGATGGGCTTCACGGTGATGCCCGGTTGGTGCATGTCCATCAGGACGAAGCTGATGCCTTGGTGCTTGGGCACGTCCGGATCCGTGCGCACGAGGGCGAAGATCCAGTCCGCGAACTGCGCGCCCGAGGTCCAGATCTTCTGGCCGTTGACGACGAAGTGGTCGCCGTGGTCCTCCGCGCGCGTGCGCAGGCTCGCGAGGTCCGAGCCGGAACTCGGTTCGCTGTAGCCCTGGCACCACGCCCGCTCGGCGCGGACGATGGGTGGGATGTGGCGCTGCTTCTGGTCGTCGGTGCCGTACTCGAGCAGGGTGGGGCCGATGAGGGATGTCCCCATCCCGGCCAGCGCCGCGCGCGCGTCGATGCGGCGCATCTCCTGGATGAGCACCATGTATTCGTCGTTCGAGAGCCCGCCACCACCGTACTCGACCGGCCAGGTCGGGGCCGTCCAGCCCTTCTCGATCATCCGGTCGAGCCAGAGACGGGTATCCGCGTTCCCGATGGGAATCTTCGTGCTGCCGGTGGGCACCGGTCCGGGCCCGCGGGCGCCGGGCGGGCAATACTCGGCCAGCCACTCGCGGGTTTCGGTGCGGAAGTCGTCGATCGCTGCCATGCGCCTGTCTCTCGTGGGAATCGTAACCGGGGCGGTGCGGGTGGCCCGCGCACACGGGCGTAAAGTTAGCATGGTGGCGGGCGGGGGCGGAACGGTCTGGCCGCGGCGCGCGGCTGCGGGCGCTATGCGACCTGACTGTACACTGCAACCCTGCTCAGGGGTTCTAGGATGGCGACCGGAGGGATGCCATGTGCGGACGGTTCAGCACGACGCGCAAGGTGGTGGAGGAGGTGTTCCTCGCGATGACCGGGGAGCCCTTTCCGGGCGAGCAGAACCTCAACACCGCGCCGACGGAAACCGCTTGGGTGGTGCGCTGGAAGTCCGATGCCCTGGAGGCCCTCCCGGCGCGATGGTGGTTGACGCCGTACTGGTCACGCACGGCGAAGCCGCGCTACGCGACGTTCAACGCCAAGTGCGAGACGCTGGAGAAGAGCGGCACCTTCCGCGACCCGTTCCGGTACCGGCGCTGCGTCGTGCCCGTGGACGGCTTCTATGAGTGGACGGATTCGCCGGTCGGGCGCCTGCCGTATCACGTGGAGCCGGCCGACGGAGGCGCGTTGCTGTTGGGGGGCGTTTGGGACCGGTGGCGGGACCGCAAGACGAACGACGTGCTCTACAGCTTCGCGGTGGTGACGACGCCCGTGCATCCGAAGCTCGAATGGCTCCATGACCGCCAGCCGCTGATGCTGTCCCGGGCGGGCGCGGAGGTGTGGATGGATCACGACCTTGCGCCGGCCGCCTTGGGCGAACTGTTCGCACCGCGTCTTCCCGCTCCCCTGGCCGCGGTCCCCGTCTCCAGCTACGTCGGAAACGCGCGGAACAAGGGGCCCCGCTGCACGGCGCCGATCGCGGATGCGATCACGATAGAGGCGTGATCCGTGGGCGGTGTTACCCTCCCCGAGACAGGCATTGATGCGGGACGGAACCGAATGAGCGATCCATCGACGACGGACAACGAAATCGCGCTGGCGGAACGCGAGGGGCTTGCGGGCCGGGGCGCGCGGCTGGCCGCGTACCTCATCGACTGGGTTCTGGTCGGTGTCGTGGCCGGTCTCATCGGCTACTACGGCGGCTTGCTCGAGCGCGTGATGCAGCAGGATACGGAAGCCGCACTCTGGCTTGGCGTTATCGCGGTCGTCGTCTACGCGGTCATCAACGGCTACCTGCTCGCGAACCGGGGCCAGACCGTCGGGAAGATCGCGGCGGCCGTACGCATCGTCGATGCGCGGACGCGGGAGATCGTGCCGTTGTGGAAGTCATTCGGCCTGCGCGTCTTCGTGATCCAGGCCCTCGCGTCCGTGCCGGTCGTCGGCACGCTCTTGTCGCTGGCCGACATCCTGTTCATCTTCGGCGAGCGGCGGCGCTGCCTGCACGATCATCTCGCCGGTACGATCGTCGTCCGGGTGGAGGATTCCTGATCATGTCCCTCGATCAACTTACAGCCACCCACGACGTTGAGGACGATGCCCTCGCCGCCATCGAGTACTGCTACGAGCAGGGCTGGACGGACGGGTTGCCGGTGGTTCCGCCCGAGGTCGGACGCATCGAGGCGATGGTGGCCATGGAGGGACGCCCGCCGGAAACCGTGCTCGCGACGCATCCGGCGACGGGCAGGGAATGCACCGTGCTGTCCGCGGCGGTCAACGCCGTGATGGCGGGGTGTTTGCCCGAGTACTTCCCCGTCATCGTCGCGGCCCTGGAGGCGGCGAACGAGCCGGGCTACAACTTCCATGCGTCCACGGCGAGCACCGGGGGCTCGGCGCAGATGCTCATCGTCAGTGGACCGGCGGTCACCGACCTCGGCATGAACGGCGCGGGCAACGTGTTCGGTCCCGGCAACCGGGCCAATGCCACCATCGGCCGGGCCATGCGCTTGATCGTGATGAACGTCTTCCAGATGATCCCCGGCATTTCGGACCAGTCGACCCAGGGTCACCCGGGCAAGTACTCGCTCTGCATCGCCGAACGTGCGGACCGCTGTCCGTGGGCCCCCCTGCACGTCGAGCAGGGCTACGGCGAGGACATCTCCAGCGTGACCGTGTTCGCCGGCGCGGGCTTCTGCAACGTCGAGAACCACGGCGGCAACACGCCCGAGTCGATCCTTGACTGCGTCGCGGACTCGATGGCGAACCTCGGGGCCATCACTGCGGGACAGTCCGTCGTCATCCTCTCGCCGGAGCACGCGGAGATCGTCGCGGGCACCGGTTGGAGCCGCGCGGACGCCCGCGAGTACCTGTTCGACCACGCGAAACGATCGGTAGCGGAAATGCAGTCCGTCGCCAAGTTCGTACCCCGCGAGTACGAACGGCAGGGGCGCGAGGACATGCACCGCGGCATGGTGGCGGACGACATCCTGATCACCGTGGCCGGGGGCGACGCGGGCGGCCACTCCGCGTTCGTCCCGTCTTGGAGCCGGGGCCGCGGCTCGATCATGCAGCACAAGCCGATTGGGGTGTGCATCGACTGCTAAGGAACGTCTGAACAAGCCCGTCCATGGGCTTGTTCAGGTCGCAAGGCAAAAGCGCGGTTTCGCCTTGCTCCGCAGATTCAATGGCTTACGCCATCGAATCTGGCGGCACATCCCTGTGCCGCGCTAGGGAAGGTCTTAATCAGACCTTCCCTAGCGCGGCGGCCACACACGAAACACCTTGAAAATTCGGATGCGAGGTCCGAGTTTTCAAGGTAAAGTGGGCCCATGCTCCCCCGCACGGACTATCTTCGGCTAGTCGAACGTGCCTCGGCGCGTTCACCGGTGACGGCACTGCTCGGGCCTCGGCAGTGCGGCAAGACGACGCTGGCGCGGGCGTTCGCGGCGACGCGCCCGTCGACCATCTTCGATTTGGAGTCGGACGTGGACCGGCGACGCCTCGCCAATCCGGAGATGGTGCTCGGTGCACTGTCCGGTTTGGTCGTGTTGGACGAGATACAGCGGATGCCTCGCCTCTTCAACGTCCTGCGGGTGTTGGTGGACCGGTTGGGTGCCAATACACGGTTTCTGGTTTTGGGCAGTGCTTCTCCGGACCTCGTGCGGGGAGTGTCGGAATCCCTCGCCGGTCGCGTGGAGTTCGTCGAGTTGTCGGGCTTTGGACTGGGCGAGACGCCCGTGGAGGACTGGCGGCGGCTGTGGCTGCGGGGCGGCTTGCCGCGTTCGTATCTGGCCGCTTCGGACGACGACAGCCTGGCTTGGAGAGACGGTTTCATCCGCACGTTCCTGGAGCGAGACATCCCGCAACTCGGTATATCCATCCCGGCCGCCGCGATGCGCCGCTTCTGGACGATGCTGGCCCATTGGCACGGCCAGACGTGGAACGCCTCGGAAATCGGCCGGTCCATGTCGACTACCGACAAGACCGTGCGGCGTTATCTGGACCTGCTCACGGGCACGTACATGGTCCGCCAACTCCAACCATGGTTCGAGAACGTGGCCAAGCGCCAAGTGAAGGCTCCCAAAGTGTACCTTCGCGACACCGGCATCCTGCACGCGCTTTTGGGCTCGGGTGGAGACGGCGCGCTACTATCCAACCCCCGGGTTGGCGCGTCCTGGGAAGGCTTCGCGGTCGAACAGGTACTCGCCGCGCTGCAGCCCGCGAATGCGTGGTTCTGGGGCGCGCACGGTGGCGGCGAAATCGACCTGCTCGTATTGCAGGAGGGACGCCGCTTGGGATTCGAGATGAAGTTCTCCGAAGCTCCGGACGTGACCCGGAGCATGCACAACGTTGTGGAGATGCTGCACTTGGACCATCTATTCGTTGTGTGTCCCGGCCCGGAATCCTACCCCGTCACCGACCGGATTGGCGTGCTGTCCGTGTTGCACTGTCGGGAGCTCCGGGAGCGCGCCTTGGCGGTGGATTGAGGTAGGCTCCGGGGATGGGCCATCGTATCCCGGCGATGAACGAAAACAAGGAGGAAGCCAAATGACCATTCGCCTCATGGACCCGGGAGGGTCCGGCACCACCATCGAGCGCAGCTTGGCACCGCGCCTCGGCGAACTCGACGGCCAGCGCATCGCGCTCTTGACGAACGGCAAGCACAACGCCGACGTGCTGCTGCGGGAGACCGCCGCGCTGTTCGCCGAGCGCCATGGATGCCGGGAGGTCAGCTTCTTCGACAAGCGCAACGCGGGCAATCCGTGCCATGCCGACCGCCTGGAAGCGCTTTGCGACGAGGCCGACTTCCTCATCACGGCGGTGGGCGACTGAGGGAGCTGTTCAACGTGCAGTGTGCATGACGGCATCTCCTTCGAACAACTCGGCAAGCCCGCGCTGGTGATCTGCACCCACCCGTTCGAGAAGACGGGCCGCAACATCGCCCGCGCCCTGGGCTTGGCGGACTATCCCTTCGCCATGGTGGATCATCCGATCGGCAGCCGTACCCTCGACGAACTGCGCGCCCGGGCCGAGGACGCGTACCGGCAGGGCGTGCCGATCCTCTGCGGCTGAGGGGCTCGCACCGTGCAGTGGCTCGCCGGCACCAGCGGCTACAGCTACAAGGAGTGGAAGGGCGTCTTCTACCCGGAGGACCTTGCCGCCGGGGACATGCTGTCCTTCTACGCGCAACAGCTGCCGGCGGTGGAGATCAACAACACCTTCTACCGCATGCCGCGCAGCCACGTGCTCGAGGGCTGGGCCGACGCCGTGCCGGCGGGGTTTCGATTCGCCGTCAAGGCATCACGGCGCATCACGCACCACGCGAAGCTCGAAGACGCGGACGACGCGGTCGGGTTTCTGTCCTCCCGGGTGGCGAAGCTGGAGGACAAGCTCGGCTGCGTCCTCTTCCAGCTGCCGCCGTTCCTGCGCAAGGGTGCCGAGCGGCTGGACGCCTTCCTGGCCACCTGGCCGCGGGAGCTTCCGGCGGCGGTGGAGTTCCGGCATGCCTCCTGGTTCGATGAGGAGACGGCGGAGGTCCTGTCCAGGCACGGCGCGGCGTTGTGCGTCTCCGACGATGGCAAGCTACCGACGCCCGACTTCCTCGCCACCGCCGACTGGCTGTACTTCCGCTTGCGGCGGCCGGGGTACGACGACGACGCCCTCCGCGAGTGGATCGCGCGCGGGACGGCGACCGGCGCGCAACGCGGCTTCGCGTTCTTCAAGCACGAGGACGAGGGGGCCGGGCCCCGGCTCGCCGCCGAGTTCCTGGGGCTCGCCGCAACGGTCGCCGAATAGCTGGTCGGGGTCGGCCTCAGGCGCGGGTGATCGCTGCTCGCGACCTCCGTTCGCGCGCGTGCAGCACGAACGAGATGATCGGCAGCGAGAGCAGCACGAAGTACTGGTATCCCGCCAAGGTAATCAGCTCGTCGGATGCCGTCATCGCGATCAACACGGAAGACACGCCGGATAGGCTGATCATCCCGTACATCCACACGTAGCGGACCGCATTCGCCCGCTCCGCATCGTTCAGTTCGAGGGAGCGGCCCCGCAAGAGGACGTAGGCGAACATCGCGACCACGATGCCGGCCAGCCAGGCCCACGAGAGGCCGTACACCACGAAGATGAGGGCGAGCTGCTCGACCCATATCGCGCCGTCGAGATCGAACGGGGCCGGTACCCAGCCGCCGCTCATGTCCGCCGCGGCGAAGGTGTAGACGACCCGCAAGGGGAACACCATCACGAGGAGCCCGATCACGAGCAGCAACGTCAGCAACACGGCCATCCCGTTGTCCAACGCATAGACGCGGCTCCAGTTGCGGTGGGCGATCCAGAACACGAAGACCTGCGCCGCCGAGACCACGAACACGGGCACGCTCTTGATGGCTACCTCGAGTTCCTCGAACGAGCGCGGCACGTCGTCCACGGCGATCACCAGCAGCGTCACCGCGAATGCGAAGGCGGCGTCGGCGAACGTCTCCAGGCGCGTCATGGCCAGGCCGCGCAGCCGCATTCCGTGCTCGACGGGCAGGTGGTCCAGGGTGGTGGTCATCACGGGAACTCCGGTGGCTGTCCGCTACGATGCTACCCCTGTGGGCAGGGGCGCATTCGGTACAATCGGCGGTGCGCAAGGCGACGGAGGGGAGACGATGCGACGGAACATCTGCGGATGGACGCTGACGGCGGCGCTCCTCTTTCCGGCCGCGGCCGCAGGGCACCACGCCTTCTCGGCGGAGTTCGATGCCAACCTGCCGATCCAGGTGACGGGCACGGTGACCCGCGTCGAGTGGATCAATCCCCACGCCTGGGTGCACGTACGCATGGACTTGGAGGACGGCTCGACGCGGGACTGGATGCTCGAGGCCGGCACCCCCAACACCCTGCTCCGCCGCGGCCTTACGCGTACGGTCCTGACGGCGGGCACCGAGGTCGTCGTGCGCGGCTATCAGAGCAAGGACCAGGTCTGCAACCCGATGTGCTGGGGTAGCGGGCGCGACATCACGTTCCCGGACGGGACGCGGCTCTTCATGGGTTCATCGGGCACCGGCGCGCCCCGGGACGGGGCGGATCCGACGGAGCCGGCGCGGGAGGACGAAACGCGGCTACCTGAATAGGAAGTCGCGCGCGGACGGTCGCCTTGGGAGGGCGGGCGCCATGCATAGATCGAAGAACGCGGGCATCTCCACGGCTTGGCTGGCCGCGATACTGGTCTTGGTTCTCGGCGTGTTGTGGCTGCTGTTCTTCCGCGAAGGCGCGCCGTTCCCGCAATCGAGGGGTCCGGACCGGGCTGCGGGGACCGTGGAGGCCACGCCAACGGTCGACGACGCGCGCATCGTGCGCGCCCTGTACGAAGAACCTGGCTCCTGGCTCACCTACGGGCGCACGTTTGAAGAGCAGCGGTTTTCGCCCCTGAGGCAGATCGACCTGGAGACGGTCTCGCGGCTGGGCCTCGCTTGGTCGAAGGACTTTGGCGTGCGCCACCGCGTCCAGGGCAGCCCGATCATGGTGGACGGCGTGGTATACGTCGCGGACCCCTGGGGCGTCACCTACGCGCTCGACGCGAAGACAGGCGCCGAACTCTGGAAGTTCGATCCCGAGATCGATCCCGGCCTGGTGCGCTATGCCTGCTGCGGCGGCCCCATCAACCGCGGCGTGGCGTACTATGGGGGCCGCATCTACCTGGCGGCGTTCGACGCCCGCCTCATCGCCCTGGATGCCGCGACGGGGCGGCAACTCTGGGAGGCCTACACCGGTGATCCGGCGAGCCGCGTGCCGACGACCATCACCGGAGCGCCGCGGGTCGGTGGCGGCAAGGTCTACATCGGCCAGAGCAGCTCCGAGTTCGGCGTCCGCGGCTACGCGAGCGCCTGGGACGCCGAGACCGGGGAGGAGGTCTGGCGCTTCTTCACGGTGCCGGGCGACCCGTCCCTGCCGTTCGAGCACCCCGAGATGGAGATGGCGGCGGAGACTTGGTCCGGCCAGTGGTGGGAGTATGGCGGTGGCGGGACCGTGTGGCACTCGATCGTCTACGACCCCGAGTTCAATCAGGTGTACCTGGGCGTCGGGAACGGCATGCCGTGGCCCCGCGCGATCCGCTCGCCGGACGGCGGCGACAACCTGTTCCTCGCCTCCATCGTCGCCGTGGATGCCGACACGGGCCGCATGAACTGGCATTACCAGACGACGCCGGGCGACAACTGGGACTACACCGCCACGCAGGACATGGTGCTGGCGGACATGCAGGTCGATGGCGTGGACCGCAAGGTGCTGCTTCAGGCGCCGAAGAACGGGTTCTTCTATGTCATCGACCGGGAGGATGGAACGCTGCTCCGCGCCCACCCCTACGGCCCCATCAACTGGGCCACCCACGTGGACATGGAGACCGGCCGGCCGGTCGAGAACCCCGCCATGTACTACGACGACGAGCCGAAGTGGATCCTGCCGGGCGCCGTCGGGGGCCACAACTGGCACGCGATGTCGTTCGATGCGGAGCGCGGCGTCATGTACGTACCGACGCAGGAGGCGCCGTTCTTCTTCTCGCTGCCGGAGGAGTTCGTCCGCACCGGGGTGTTCAAGCTCAACGAGGTGGGAATGAGCGTCGGGGTGCGCGTCGGCGGGCCGCGCCAGCATGCCGTGGACGCGGCGGGACCGCTGCCGGATACGGCCGGTCGCCTGAAGGCGTTCGATCCGCTCACGGGGGAGACGCTATGGTCCACCGACAACCCGACCTGGAACAACGGGGGCGTCCTCGCGACCGCCGGGGGTCTCGTGTTTCAGGGCGGCGAACTCGGTCCGTTCGTGGCGTACGATGCGGACGACGGCTCCGTCCTCTGGGAGTTCCAGACCTACGGCGCCATCAGCGCCCCGCCGATTTCCTACGCGATCGACGGCACGCAGTACGTCGCGATACTCGCCTCGGCCACGAACCGCCACGAGAACTTCGGGAGCCTGTTGGTATTCGCCCTGGATGGCGCGGCGGATTGGCCGGTGCCGCTGGAGCGTCCGATTGAGATCCCGGAACCTCCACCGCTCACGGCGAGCGCCGAAGAGATTGAACGTGGCAGTGCCCTCTATCACGAGGCGTGCATGTGGTGCCACGGCGACAGCACGCTGGAACCGCTCATGGCCGATCTCAAGATGATGACGGCCGAGACCCACGAGCAGTTCCCCGCCATCGTCCTCGGCGGCATGCTGCGCGACCAGGGGATGATGGGCTACGCGGACGTGCTGACGCCGGAGGATGCGGAACTCATCCGGCAGTACGTGATCTCGCAGGCGCTGGTCGGGCGGGAGAGCGCGGCCTCGCCGGTCGCGGTGGAGCCCGACGGATAGGCGCTCACGCCGGCGTCGGCAGCCGTAACCGGAATCCGGGATAGGCGAACGCGCCCGCGATCCTCTCGCAATCTCTCTCCGTGACCCCTTGGGCTCTGGCAATCGCATGCCATCGGCTGCGCACCGTTTGCTCCATCGCTCCAATCGTTGCCTCGGCATCGGTGCGGTCGATCAAGAACCGTGGATGCTGCGAGAGCAGGTTGTCGACGTGCGCGTAGCGGCCCAAGTCGCCGCAGATGAGCGCGAGGTCCCGGCGCTCGTTGCTCACCGGGGTGGAAGGCGTTAGGTCGTACGCGGGCGAGAGACGCCAGTCCGTGTCCATCGCGATGACGGCATGGTTGCGGGGGTGATCGTCGGTATTGGAGATCAGCGCGTTGAAGCACATCCGGCGAAACAACTCCCGTGCATCGGCTTGCGGTCGCGCCGAGACGCGGCGCAGCTCCTCCGCGAGCAGGACGTAGGACCACTTGGCCCGGTCATGGTGCGTGTCTTCCGCGCGCAGCAAGGTGAGTGCGCTCAAGAACCGTGCGCGCCGAAATCCGGCGTCGGTCGCCCTTGCGCGGTCGAAACGCCTCACGAGTAGGACATCGCGGTCGCCGACGGTCTCGACGCGGCTGTCCGCCGCCTCCAACCCGCACTCGCGGGCCAGCACGAGCATCGCGTGCTCGACCCGTGCGTGATTCCATCGGTCGTCCAGCCGGTTGAACTTCGCAATCCAGAGATCGTCGGCGTCTCGGACCACGGCCTTGGGTCGTGCGCCGCCCATGGAGGTGCCGGCGAGCAGCAACGCCCTGACCTGCTCGGAATCGTGATCGAGCGGCAGGGCTTCGTCGGCGATGATGGCATCCGCCAAGCGCTGTAGCGCGGCGAGGTCCAGCGTTCGGGAGAATGCTCTTCGAGGGGCGGGCGGTTCCCGATGCAAGCCGAAGCTCAGCGCGCCGGCGCGGTCCTCCGGCGCGTACAACAGGTAGTCGACTTCCCCGAGCGCGTTCCTGCCGGAGTGCCGTTCGATCAACAGCCGGCCCCAATAGTCCGGACCCGCGTCGCGGAGCGCGCCGAAGACGCCGTGGAGCCCCCGGGTTTCGAACGTCTCGGGGCCGAGCCCGAGTTCGATGGGATCGATGGGAACTGCGCTTGGGTGGACTAGGTAGCTTCGTCCGTAGACGAACCGGCCTGTCGGAACCCCCTGTCGGTCAGCGCTCAACACGAACCGGCCGGCGGTCGTGAACTCGGTCTCGCCGGGCAGGACGATATGGACGTAGCACTCTGCGTTCATGCAACGACGTTAGAAATCGTCGTCCAAACGTTCCGGCTGGCGGCCCCGAGCACGCTCCCGATGAAAGCTCAGTGCCAGGCCCTCATCGTCGAGCGCGGGATCGGCAACCTCTTCCAAGTCGGAAAGTAGGTTGTACGTCCAGAGCAAGGCGACGTAGACCGCCACGCCGGTGGATGGCTTCCCCTTCTCGGCGTCGGACACCGGGCGCGGACCGGTGCCGATCTTGTCGGCGACGCTCTGGATCGTCAGGTTCCTGCGCAGCCTTGCCGTTCGGAGGTTGGCCCCTAGCCGCTTCAAGGCGTCCTCGACGGCGTATGGCGGCGCAGTTGTAAGGGTGTTTCGGGCGGTCATCTTTCCGTTAAGCGTTACGTAAACGTAATAACATGCTCTTAAGAGCATACGCTTGTCGAGAAGAGTTGACAATCCCGGTTTGGCGTTTGCCGAGGGCCTCAAGCGGCTGTGCCGCGAGGCGTTGCCCCCTGGTCTCGGCTTCGAGGAGGCGTTCCAGGGGCTCGATGTGACGATTTACGGAAGCGGGCGCGTTACTCCTCCCCGCCCACCAGATCCTCCTTCTTCGGCATCCACTTGTACCAGCTCGGCAGCCACGTATCGTCGTCCACGCCCCGCGCCTCCTGCCGGCGTGCGCCGGACAGCATCAGCCGCATGGCGTAGTTGCCCTCGTGGCAGGCGTACTCGTAGATGTCGTCGTCGGTCATGCGCATCTCGGTTTCGGCGGTCCACGGGGCCTCGAACATCTCCGGGTCGTTGACCGTGTATTCGTAGCCGAGGGTGTCCGCGTCGATGCGCGTGAAGCGCTCGGTGAGGTGCATGTTCATCCCGGAGCCGCTGAAGGTCGTGTGGGGCGTGAAGTTCACGGTCTCGACGACGAGGGTGTCGCCCTCCCAGCGTCCCCGGGAGTCGCCCTTCCAGAGCCGTACGTTGTCGGGGACGTGGGCGCGTCCGTCGAGGGGGATGATGCGGTGTTCGTTGACCATCTCGTTCAGGATGGCTACGTAGCCCGGCGCCTGAAAGAGCCGCATGTTGTTGTTGTACGCGCCGGACGCCATCGGCGGACCGGCGTTGAAGCCGATCAGGCAGCGCGTGGAGGGTGGCCGGTCCGCTGCGGTCTGGGGCGCGCGGCTCCAGACCTCGCGCCACTCCGCGTAGCGCATGCGTGCCGCGTCCGTCAGGGCCGGGAGCCGTCCGTCCGGCGGATCGACGATCTGCGAGGTGCGCATGGATTTCGACAGTTCCGAGCCAAGTTCCAGGAACCCGGCGTTGTAGCCTTGGTCGACGTCCGATTGCCCGGTGCGCTCCTCCGGATTGGCGCGGCTCTCCGCGACGCGCTCCTCGAAGGCCGCGGCCTCCTCCGGCGTCAGGAAGGCGCGGTCCTTGTACTCCTCGGGCCTCTGTAGCGGCGTGAGGGTGCGGAAGTCCCAGGTGCCCTGGAGGTCGGGCACGCCCCAGGACGTCTTCAGGGTCTCGTCCGCGGACGCGCCCGCGAACGCTAGGGCGACGGCGGCGGCGAAGGCGGTCGTCCAAGGGTGTCGGCACCGGGGGCTGTTCGGTCGTTTCATCCGAAACCTCCTGTCGGGTTGGGTCTCGCGGGGTTGGGTCGGTCGTCCATCACGGCTATTCGCGCCTGTAGAGATGCCCGTAGGTCGCCTCCTCGGCGAACTCCACGCACTTGAATTCGAGGATCTGGGCGTTCGGCTCGAGCCGCCGATACAGCGGCATGGAGATCTTCCAGGGCTCGGTGAAGACCTTGGAATCCTCGATCGTGGCCTCGTACCACAGGGTGTCGGGCCCGGTCGGGGTGTAGCGCTCGACGACGTGCAGCGCATCGCTGTGGAAGTTGCCGGACGCGTCGAACCAGGTGTCCGGCACCTGCGCGGAGACGTCGACCACGAGGGTGTCGCCCTCCCAGTGGCCAAGGGAATAGCCCATCCACGAGGGCAGGTCCGCCTCGGTGTCCGGCCGGTCGAGGTGGATGACGCGGCTGGTGCTCGCGAATTCGTAGGCGACGAGGATCGCTTCCGCCGTCTGCACGAACTGGAAGGGGAAGGGCATGTAGACCGCCCGTGGAATGCCCGGCATGAAGCACTTGACGGCCGGGTCGAGGGCCGGCCAGTTGGCGCGATTCGCGGCGCGTTGTTCGGCTGCCGCCTCTTGGTACGGGATCGTGCCTCCGACAACGACCGAGAGCCCCGCGGGAATGGCGCCCAGGGCCCCGACCATCGGCGCTGGTCCCTGCCGGGCGGCGTGCGCTTCGAGGTCCCAATGGGCGGTGTTCACGGCCTGCCAGATGCCGTTCAGGTCTGGAGCTCCGTCGGGGGTCCGAGGTGCCGTGTAGGCCCCGTCCTCCTCGTCCGGCGGCGGTGCCGGAGCACATGCGGCCAGCACCGCGGCGACGAGCGCCGTACCGGTCGCCCAGACCCACCGGTTTCGCATGGAACCTCCTGCGCCTTCCCTCTGCTCCGGCCACCGACGGGCCATGGGAGCCTGCCCCACTACGTTACCATAAGGCCCCCCAAGCCCCGGCCCGTCTTTGGCAAGTCCCGGGTGCCCGGCAACGCTAGTGGAGCCAACCATGGACCCATCCCACCCATGGCTGCGGGTCGCCGCCTTGCTCGTCGTCGGCGTCTGCTCGGTGGCGCTCCACGGCGAGCAGGCGGAACACGGCCACGGTCACGAGATCGAGGAGATCGTCGTCACCGGCTCGCACCTGCACCGGGCCCATCTGGTCAGTTCGAGTCCGGTCACGGAAGTGGACGGCGACGAGTTGCTGTTCCAGGGCACGGTGCGCGTCGAGGACATGGTGCGCACGCTGCCCCAGGTGTTCTCCGGCCAGAACACCAGCCAGTCGAACGGGGCCACGGGGACGGCCAACCTGAACCTCCGCAATCTCGGCACGCTGCGCACCCTGGTGCTGGTGAACGGACGGCGTTTGCCCATCGGTTCGCCGCTACAGGGCGGCGGGGCGGACATCAACCAGATTCCTGGGGCGCTGGTGGAGAGCGTGCAGGTGCTGACGGGGGGCGCGTCGGCGGTCTACGGCTCCGACGCGGTGGCCGGGGTGGTCGACTTCCGCATGAAGGACGACTTCGACGGACTGCGCATCGACTACCAGTTCAGCCAGTACGGACACGACAACGATTCGTCCCGGTGGCGGCGCATCGTGCGGGACGCCGGCTACCCGGTGGCCGAGGGCAGCGCCTGGGACGGCGATACCTCCTACGTATCGCTCGTCCTGGGCGGCAACTTCGACAACGGCCGCGGCAACGCGACGGCGTACGCGACCTACCGCGACATCGAGCCGGTGTGGCAGCGGGACCGGGACTACAGCTCCTGTGCGTTGTCCGACGACACGACGTTCTGCTATGGCTCCTCGACCATTCCGCAGGGGCGCTTCACCGATTTCGGGGTCTTGGGGGACCGCTCGTTTGACTACATCGTGGCCGGCGACCAGTTCGTCCGGCGCCAGGGCGAGACCTTCAACTACGGACCCCTGAACTACTACCAGCGGCCCGACGAGCAACATGCCATCGGCACCTTCGCCCACTACGAGATCGGCGGCGGGGCGGAGTTGTTCACGGAACTCATGCTCATGGACAACCGGACGCTCTCGCAGATCGCGCCCTCGGGGGCCTTCTTCGTCACGAACACGCTGCACTGCGGGAATCCACTGCTCTCTGCACAGCAGTTCGAGGCCGTGTGCGGGTCCTTCGGGCTCACGGAGGAGGACGTCCAGACCGTCTACATCGGCCGGCGCAACGTGGAGGGCGGCAACCGGCAACAGGACCTGCGGCATACGACGTATCGGGGCGTCTTCGGCGTGCGCGGCGATGTCGGCGACCACTGGCACTATCACGGCTTCCTGCAGTACGCCGAGGTCAGCATGGAGAACACCTATCTCAACGACCTCGGCACGACGCGCATCCGCCGGTCCCTTGATGCCGTGCGCCATCCGGGCACGGGCGAGGTGGTCTGCCGTTCGGCCCTCGATGGATCGGACCCCGCATGCGTTCCCTGGAACATCTTCCAGACGGGCGGCGTGACGGAGGACGCCCTCGACTACATCGTGCTGCCGCTCTTCGCCCGGGGGACGACGGACCAGTGGGTCGTTTCGGCGCACCTCGCGGGAGACCTGGGGGACTATGGCGTGCGGCTGCCGATGGCGGAGGAGGGCGTCGCCTTGGCCGTGGGGGTCGAGTTGCGCGAGGAGAACCTCGACTTCAACCCCGACGAGAACTTCCGTGCCGGGGAGGGCGCCGGGCAGGGCGGGGCGACGAACCCCGTCAGCGGCGGCTACGACGTGCTGGAGTTCTTCCTCGAAGCCAACATCCCCCTCGTCGAAGGGCGCCCGTTCGCGGAGGAGCTACGCCTGGACCTCGGTTATCGGTATTCGGACTACGACTACGGCATCTCGACGGACACGTTCGGCGTGCGCGCCGGGTGGGCGGTGAACGACGCCGTCAAGCTGCGCGCCAGCGTGCAGCGCGCCCTGCGTGCGGCGAACGTGCGCGAACTCTTCCAGCCGCAGGGCTTCAACCTGTTCGACATGGCGGGGGATCCGTGCGGCGGCCCGGTCGCGAACGGGGTGACGGCTTCGGGGCGCACCTTCGAGGAGTGCGCGCGCAGCGGCGTGACGGCGGCGCAGTTCGGCAACATCTCTCACTCGCCCGCGGCGCAGTACAACTTCCTCCAGGGCGGCAACCCGGCCCTCGAACCGGAATCGGCGGACACCTGGGCCGTGGGAGCGGTGTTTTCGCCGGGGTTCCTTCCCGGTCTCGACGTGACCGTGGACTACTTCCACGTCGAGATCGAGCAGGGGATCGGCAACCTCACGCCGGAGTTCATCTTGAACGAATGCCTGGACGGCAATGTCTCGCTCTGCGGTCAGGTCCGGCGCGGACTGCCGGGGGACCTGTGGATTGGGTCCGACCTCGGTGGGAGCGGACACATCGTGGCGTTGGCCGACAACCTCGCCATCGAGGAGGTCGCGGGGGTCGACGTCATCGTGGAGTACGGTTTCGAGGCGGGCCGATTCGGGAACGTGCGTGTGACCAACATCTTCTCCTGGATCGAGCGATGGGATCAGCAGGAACTCGCGCGTGCGCCGACGGAATCCTGCGCGGGCAAGTGGGGCTTCGTCTGCGGATTCCCGACTCCGACCACGCGCAACGCGCTCCGCATCGTGTGGACCACGCCGTGGAACGTCACGGCGACGGCGATGTGGCGCCACCTCGGAGAGGCCGAGGACCGCGGCACGGCCGGGGCCGATCTCGATGCGGTCTCCTACCTCGATCTCGCGGCGATCTGGAACGTGACCGTCAAGATTGAAGCGCGGGCGGGCATGAACAACGTCTTCGACCAGGAACCGTCCATCGTCGGGCAGGCGGCGGGCCCGTCGATCTTCGGCAACGGCAACACCTTCCCGGGCCTCTATGATGCGCTTGGGCGGTATTGGTTCGCCGCAGTCGGATTGTCGCTCTAGCGGGACGCGGGCTTGCAGATTGAGGCTGTCCTCTTCGACTTGGACGAGACGCTCCATGCCCGCGCGCCGTCCGTCGCCCGCTTCGCGCGGCGGTTGCATGGCGAAGCTTCCTTGGACGTTCCCGAGGCGGAGTTCGTCGCGCTGGTGTTGCGGCGGGACGAGCGCGGCCGGCGTCCCACCGAAGGCCTCTACACCTGGCTCGCGAACGAGTTCGATCTGGGCAAAACGGCCGACGAAGTGGTGGACGCGTACCGCACCACCGCTTGGAACCGGCCCGTGCTCTATCCGGACGCCATAGAGACACTGCGCCGCTTGCGTCCCCTCAAGCTCGGCATCGTGACGAACGGGTCCGAAACCAGTCAGGCCGCCAAGATCGGCAACAGCGGTCTCGGCGCGATGACGGATGCGGTGGCCATTTCCGGCGTCCTCGGCATGCGGAAGCCCGAACCAGGCATCTTCGAGGCGACCTGCGCCCGTCTAGGCGTCGCCCCGTCCCGTTGCGTCATGGTGGGCGACAGTCCAGAGCACGACGTGGCCGGCGGCAAGGCCGCCGCGATGCGGACGATCTGGATCGCTCGAGGGTCGTGGCCGGAGGACCGCCCGCACGAATACGATGCGGCGGTGACCCGGCTGGCCGACGTGGTGCCCATCATTCGACGGTGGGCGTCTCGGTAGCGCGCCGCACCCGTCGGTGCCATGATCGTGGGTATCGAGCACGGGATGGGGCCTAGCATGAACACCACGGCGACGGGGGCACCCGCCGGCGGCGGCATCGACGTCGACGCCCTGCGCGCGAAGTACGAGGCGGAACGGGACAAGCGTCTGCAACCCGACGGGGAGGAGCAATTCCTCACCACGACCGGCCAGTACGCGCGCTACTTCGAGGAGGACCGCTACGTGGCGCCGGGCTATACCCGGGATCCGGTCTCCCTGGCGCCCGACGTGGTGGTCATCGGCGGCGGGTTCGCCGGCCTCATCAGCGCGGCGCGGCTGATGGAGGCGGGGTTCCGCGACCTGCACGTGATCGAGGCCGGGGGCGACTTCGGCGGCACCTGGTACTGGAACCGGTATCCCGGCTCGCAGTGCGACGTGGAGTCCTACTGCTACCTGCCGCTGCTGGAGGAAACCGGCTTCATGCCGAAGGAGAAATACTCCTACGCGCCGGAGATATTCGAGTATTGTCAACTGCTCGGCAGGCGATTCGGCTTGTACGAGCGGACCCTCTTCCAGACCCGCGTGGACGCCCTCGACTGGGACGAGCACGACAAGCGGTGGCGGGTCACGACGAGCCGCGGCGACGACATCCGCGCCCGCTTCGTGGTGTCCGCCTCGGGTCCGGCGTCCTCCCCGCGCCTGCCGGGCGTCCCCGGCATCGAGGACTTCGCCGGCCACTCGTTCCACACCAGCCGCTGGGACTACGACTACACCGGGGGCGACCACGGCGGCAACCTGACGAAGCTCGCCGACAAGCGCGTCGCCGTCATCGGCACCGGGGCGACGGCCATCCAATGCGTGCCGCACCTCGGGGCGGCGGCGGAGCACCTCTACGTGTTCCAGCGGACGCCGTCCTCGGTCGACATTCGGGGGAACAAGCCCACGGACCCCGAGTGGGTCGAGAGCCTGAAGCCCGGCTGGCAGAAGGAGCGGCAGGAGAACTTCAACGACGTCGTGATCGGCCGGCCGTTCGAGGAGGACCTCGTGAACGATTCCTGGACGTATCTGTTCCGGAATCTCCAAAACGCCATGATCCGCACCGAGGCGCCGGAGACGGGCATGACGTTCGAGGACTTCCAGTTGATGGCGGAGGTTGCGGACTTCGAGAACATGAACCGCATTCGCACAAGGGTGGATGACCATGTGGACGATCCCGAGACCGCGGAGGCGCTCAAGCCTTGGTACCGCCAGTTCTGCAAGCGCCCGTGCTTCAACGACGAATACCTGCCGACGTTCAACCGCCCCAACGTGACCCTCGTGGACACGAGCGGCAGCGGCGGGGTCGAGCGCATCACGCCCGCGGGGGTGGTGGCGAACGGCCGGGAACACGCGGTGGACTGCATCATCTTCGCCACCGGCTTCGAGATCAGTTCCGGGTTCAAGCGGCGCATCCGCTACGAGGTGAACGGCGCAGGGGGGCGCTCGATCTACGACTATTGGAAGGACGGGCGGCGGACCTTCCACGGGCATTCCTCCCATGGCTTCCCGAACTGGTTCTTCATCGGGAACTCCCAGGTCGGCGTCTCCGTGAACTACAGCTCGATGGTCGACGAGCAGGCCCGCAACGTCGCCTACGTGATGCACCAGGCGCAGGCGCGTGGCGCGCTGGCGGTGCAGCCGACGGCCGAGGCGGAAGCGGCCTGGGTAAACGAGATCAGGGCCTTGGCGCTCAACGTGGTGGACTTCTTCGACGCCTGCACGCCGGGCTACTACAACAACGAAGGCAAGTTCCGCGAAGCCACGGCCACCCTCGCCGGCGACGCCTATACGCCGGGCGCGAACGCCTTCAACGCGCTGCTCGCCGAGTGGCGGGAAGCCGGGACCTGCAAGGGGCTGCAGTTCGACGACGGCGCCGAGGCGGCCGGGGCGCCGTCGCCATGAGCGGGCCGCTGCTTGCGGGCAAGGCGTTCGTCGTCACCGGGGGCGCGTCCGGCATCGGCGAGGCGGCCTGTCTCAAGCTCGCGGCGGAGGGCGCGGCCGTGGCCGTTGCCGACATCAACGCGGGGGGCGCGCAGGAAACGGTCGAACAGATCGTCGCGGACGGCGGGCGCGCCTTCGCGATGGAGGTGGACGTGACCGACGCCGAGGCGAACGAGGCGGTCGTCGCGGCGACCTGCGAACGCTTCGGCGGGGTCCACGGCGCGTTCCTGAACGCCGGGATTTTCATTCCCTCAACGCTCCTGGCGGGCCACATCGAGACCTGGAGGCAGGTGTTGGACACCAATCTCACCGGGCCTTGCATGGAACTAACCCCGTTAGGCGGCTTCCTCGACGGGGACGAGCATCAGGTTTAGGTGTTTCGCCTGGCGCTGCAGGTTCTTGATCTGCCGGTCGCGGCGTTCGGCCTCCATCTCGGCCAGGTCGCGCTCGACGTATTCCTCGCCGCGCTTGAGCATGGCGTAGATCAGCCGAGCCAACTGGTGCGCGGTGGCCTTGACGGCCTTGGCGGAGTCCATGCGCGCGAGGCGGCGGCGATGCGCCGCGCCGATGGCGGTCTTGTTGTTGCGCGCGGTGCTCGCCGCCATGCGCAGCGCCTGGCCGAGCCGGTTGGCGCACCTGGGCGGCCGGCCGCCGAGGCGCTTGTCGCCGCTGATGCGGGTGCCGGGCGCCAGGCCGAGCCACGAGCAGAAGTGGGCGGCCGTCGGGAAGCGCGACAGGTCCGGGCCGACCTCGGCCGCGAACGTCAGCGCGGTCTCCACGCCGACGGTGGGGATGGCCGTCAGGTCGACCCCGAGCAGGCCGCGCAGCCGCTCGCGCAGGGCGGCCTCGCGGGAGCGCGACGAGGGCGTCGCCGCGGCCGCCGCGTGCCGCGCCAACTCGGCGTCGATGCGCGCCTCGCACGCGTCGATCTGGCCCTGCAGCATGTCGTGCCGCGCCAACGCCTGCGCCAGCGCGAACAGGTGCTCGTCGCGCCAGTTGCCGCGCAGGCTCGCCGCGATGGTCGCCTCGTCGGCCTTGCAGAGCCGGTGGCGGAACCGCGCCAGCACCGCCCCGTCGCGCTCGCCGGCGACGATGGCGCGCACGATCAACTGGCCGGTCTGGCCCATGACGTCGCTCAGGACGTTGTCCAACTGCACGTTCATCTGCGTCAGCGCCTTCTGCACGTGCTGCACCGACCGGCTGCGGTCGCGCACGAGCTGTTCGCGCTGGCGCGCGTACGAGCGCAGCGGGCACAACTCGTCGGCCGCGCGGAACGCGCCGCGCAGCAGGCCGTGGCTCATCAGTTGGCGGATCCACTGGCAGTCCAGCACGTCGCTCTTGCGCCCGTGCACCTGCTTGGTCGCGCGCGGGTTCACCAGGTGCACCTCGAAGCCGGCCCGGTCGAGCACCTCGAACAACGGTATCCAGTACACCCCCGTCGACTCCATCGCCACGTGGCGAACGCCACACGACGACAGCCACTCCGCCATCGCCTCCAAGTCGCGGGTGAACGTCCCGAACGGACGCACCGGCCGCTCGAACCGCGACCCGTCCACCGCCACGTAGTGCCGGCGCTTGCCCACGTCGATCCCCGCGCAATCGGGGTGTACGACCTCCAACGGCGCCGCCGCCTTGCCAGCCATCGCCAAATCCTCCACCATCGTCAACGGGTCGCGCTGGGCGAGACCGCGGCGGGACGTTCACTCTTGCATACGGGGTCGCGACCCATGGGGCGCGCCACCAGCGTCAAAACGCCGATCACGGTCCGGGCCAAACTCCTAGACGGGCATGGATGCACCATTGCCCGCGAGGCCTCGCGCCCAGCGCGACCGACCTTACATCGAACGCCCGCGCAACAGGCAACCCACCAGTTCCCTGCGCGTCAGCGCAGCGAACTGGCTGCGAGAACTCCTAGGGCTGCGGGCGTTGGTGCGGCGCGTGGAGTCCGGGGCGTCCGTGGTGATCAACTCCTCCGCCGCCGGCCTGCGGGGCACGCTCTTCATGCCCTCCTACGTCGCCGCCAAACACGGGCTGCTCGGACTCATGAAGGCGGCTGCCGCGGAACTCGCGCCCTACGGCGTGCGCGTCAATGCCGTCTGCCCCGGAGCGATTCAGACGCCCCCGACGATGCTCGCGCCGGACGTCGACGAACTCATGAAGGTCGTGGCACGCCGACACCCCCTGCGCCGCATCGGACAGCCGGAGGAGGTGGCGGACGCCGTGGCGTTCCTGCTGAGCGACCAGGCATCGTTCGTGACCGGCCAGGCGATCGCGGTCGACGGCGGCGTGACGAACATCCTCGCGGAGGGCGAGGCGTTCCCGGATGCGCCGGACGAGACCCTACAGTCGGCGCTGCGTGGGATCGGGCTTGGGGAGGACGAAGCCGGGTCGTAGTGGCGGCCCTGGAGCGAACAGGCGGCCGGGGGGTCGGTCCATCCCCGCGGGTCTGAGCCCGGAACGCCGTTTGACTCAGCCGCCGTACGGCGAACGTTAGCTCAACGCGACTCGCCGGAGCAATGCGAGGTGGCCCGCCCGCCGTCAAGCGTCCTCCAGCACCCGATACCACTCCCACCGCAAGCCTTCCGGCTCGTGCGCCCACACCTTGTTCTGCACGGCATGGCAGCAGGTCGTCTCGTGCTCCAGCTCGTGGGGCAGGCCGCTCGCCTGGATGCGCTCGGTGGCCTCGTGGACGGCGTCGTCCTCGAACACTTCGACGCCGAGATGGTTCAGGCGTTCGGTCGCATCCGGCGATTCGAACAGCACGAGCTTGAGCGGCGGTTCGTCGATGGCGAAGTTGGCGTAGCCGGGTTTGCGCTTGGCGGGCGCGGCGCCGAACAACTTCGAGTAGAAGTCCACCGCCGCGTCCAGGTCGCGCACGTTGAGGGCGAGTTGTACGCGCATGTCGTAGACGCCTCCTCGTACGGCCCCTACGCCGCCGCGCCGTTGCGCAGCACCCGGCCCGAGCGCGTGCCCGTGTGCTCGTCGTCGCGCAGGATGACGTGGCCGTTGCAGACCGTCGCCTTGTAGCCGCGGGCCTTCTGGATCAGTCGCGGCGCGCCGCCCGGGAAGTCGTGTACGAGCTGCGGCTGCCGTTCCGCGACCTTCTCGAGGTCGATCACGTTCACGTCCGCGCGCTTGCCGGCCTGGAGCACGCCCCGGTCGTGGAGCCCGATCACCCGCGCCTGGGCGCTGGTCATCTTGCGCACGGCTTCGGCCAGCGTGAAGACGCCGCGCTCGCGGTACCAGTGGGAGAGTAGGAAGCTCGTCCATCCGGAATCCATGATCTGGCTGACGTGCGCGCCGGCGTCGCCGATGCCGGGCAGGACCCAGTCCTCTGAGAGGAACGCCGGCAGGGCGTCGAGGTCCAGATTGAAGAAGCGTATGTGGAACTGCGCCTCGCCATTCGTTTCGACCATGAATCGGAGCCAGGTCTCGATCGGGTGCTCGCCCGCGGCCCGCGCGAGGCTCGCGAGGCTCTCCTCGGGACCGCGGGTGTAGGCCGGACGGTCCCCGTCGCCGAGCCAGAAGGCGTTCTCGGCCATGGCCTCGAACTGCGGGTTGCTGCGCACCTCCTCGACGAGTTCCTGGCGGAACGCCTCGTCGCGGATGGCCGCCAGGCGCCCTTCGAAGTCCATCGCGCGCAGCTTCTTCCACTGCACGCCCGGCATGAACACGCCGCTCTTGAGGCTGGATACGAACCCGCCGCTGCGCGGCAGGGTGAGGCCGCTCACGTCCACGCCCTCGGCGCGCATCTTGGCGATCGCGTCGGCGTAGCCGGATCGTCCGTTCGTGCTCGGCACCATCGGCGCGCTGAAGAGCACGCGGGTGCCGGCGCGGACGCCCTGCTCGGTGATGAGCGCCATCTCCTCGTCGAGGTTCGCGTAGTTGAGGACGAACTGGAGGATGCCGTTGTGCTTGCCCACGGCCCGCGCGATGGCCGCAAGTTCGGCGCTCTCGGCAAAGGTGCCTGGGATGGAGCGGCCGTCCGGCAACACGTGGGCGGGCAGGCGGTTCGAGGAGAACCCGATGGCGCCTTCCTTGACGGAGTTGCCGACGAGTTCGGCGATTTGGCGGATTTCGTCTTCCGTGGGCTGGCCGTCGACGGCGCGCTCGCCCATGACGTAGAAGCGGGAGGCGCAGTGGCCGACGAGGCCGATGATGTTGATGGCGGGATCGAGTTTCTCGATGGAGTCGAGGTACTCGCCGTAGGAGACCCAGTCCCAGGCCAGGCCGTTCAGGATCGCGTCCTTCGGGATGTCCTCGACGGTCTCCATCATGCCGGCGAGAAAGTCCCGGTCGGCGGGCTTGCATGGGGCGAACGTCACGCCGCAGTTGCCGAAGAGTGCCGTGGTCACGCCGTGCCAGGACACCGGCGTCAGCAGCGGATCCCACCCCGCCTGGGCGTCGAAATGGGTGTGGAGGTCCACGAAGCCGGGGGTGACCGCGTGGCCTTCCGCGTCGATTTCGTCGCGGCCACGACCGTCGATCTCGCCGACCGCCGAGATCGTGTCGCCGTCGATGGCGAGGTCGCCGTGCGTCGGCTCGTTGCCAAGCCCGTCGACAAGTAGCCCGTTACGAATGACGAGATCGTGAGCCATGGGTCCCCCGTTCGGCGGTCGAAAACGCCGGATTATGCCATGCAGGGAAAGCGGAGGGAGTAGAATGCGCTGCGGTGCCCCAAGGGGAGGGCGCAAGAGACATGGAATAAGAGGGGGGAGGAGCGATGTTCCATATCGTCTTTGGATGGTCGGCGGGTCGGATCGCCCGGTGCGCCGCACTGCTGGCCGTCTGGCTGGCCCCGGCCGCGACGTGGGCGGCCGAGATCGAGGAGATCGTGGTCACCGCGGAGAAGCGGGAGTCGTCCCTGCAGGAGACGCCGATCGCGGTGTCGGCTGTATCGCGGGAGACCATTGAGACGCGCGGCCTCGACGGCTTGCGGCAGGTGCAGTTCGTGGTGCCGGCGCTCATGTTCAACGAACTCGCCGACATGGCGCAGATGACCATGCGCGGGGTGGGCGTCGACATCTCTGAGATGAGTGCCGAACCCGGCGTCGCGATGCACACCGACGGCGTCTATCGCGGCGGGCTGGTGTCGTCGGCGTCGCTGCTCTTCGACCTGGAGCGCATCGAGGTGTTGCGGGGGCCGCAGGGCACGCTCTTCGGACGCAACGCGAGCGGTGGTGGCGTGAACGTCGTGACGCGGCTGCCGGGGGAAGAGCCTGCTTTCGACGCCAACATCCTCTACGGCGACTACGGCCGCACGCGGGTCGAGATTTCGGGCGACGCGCCCATCTCTCCCGGCGTGTTCTCGGTGCGCGCCGCCGTGGCCCACGACGAGCGCGACGGGTACGCGAGGAACCGGCTGCTCAACCGCGAGGAGGACGCAGCGGAGGCGACCATGGCCAAGCTCGCCGCGGTCATCAACCCGAGCGACCGCCTCGAGATCGTGTTGCGCGCCGAGTATCTGGACAGCGAAGTGACGGGTCCGACCTGGGTGGTGACGGACGACCACCCGGTGCCTCCGCTGCTGCTCAGCACCGGCAATCCGGGCGGCCTGCTGAGCATACCCGGGACCGTCTGCGGACCCCTCTCCTGCGCGGAAGCGCTGGGACTGCAGCTCAGCCGCCCCGGCACATGGAGCACCGATCCGCGCAACCCGTATTCGACCGGCGGCTACGGCTCGGTTCGCGAGTCGCAGGGCCTGTCGGCCGTCGTCTCGTGGGACGCCACCGAGTCGGTGGAGTTCAAGTCGACCACGGCTTGGTACGAGATAGACCAGTCGTGCCCGATGCAGAGCATCGACGCGTCGGACATCGATTCCCTGACCATGGGGTGCTACCAGGACAACATCGAGTGGTCGCAGGAGTTCACGCTCACCGGTAGCACGGAGGGCTGGGACTGGATCGGCGGCGCGTACTACTACAACTCGGACATCGAGGAGCTCTGGGACTACGAGTTGCCGGCGTTCCAGGCGACTTTCGAGGCCGTCTTCGGCCTCTTCGGGGGCCTTGGTGGTCCGCTGCCGCCGGGGTCGCTGGCGGCGTTCGGGACCAAGATCGACGGCACGGTCACGGGCGTGCCGTTCCTGCAGTTCCAGATCTTCCAAGAGACGACGTCCAAAGCCTTGTACGGGCAGACAACGTACAACTTCTCCGACCGCCTGCGCGGCACGGCGGGCATCCGCTGGACGGAGGATACGAAGGACTACACCCAGACCGTGGTGAACAACTTGGGTGGAGACTTCTGCATGAGGCTCAACCTCGAGGACGAGTGGAGCGAGGTGACGGGCAAGGTCGGCTTGGACTACGACCTGTCGGCCGACACGATGGTGTACGGCTCCGTCTCCACCGGATTCAAGGCGGGCGGGTTCAACGGCGGCACCTGCGGCAACGGGTTCGATCCGGAGAACCTCGTGGCGCTGGAACTCGGCAGCAAGTCGCGCTTCCTCAACAACACCATGCAGCTCAACCTGTCGGCGTTCTACTACGACTACACGGACTTCCAGGCGCGGCTCTTCGTGAACAACGCCTCCGTCGCGGAAAACGCCACGGACGCGACGACCTACGGCTTCGAGGCCGAACTGCTGTGGCTCGCGACCGACCGCTTCCGGGTGGAGGGTTCCCTCTCACTGCTGAACGCGACGTTCGAGGACTTCCTCTCCACGGACCCGCTCAATCCGCACATCGGGATGGATTGCGATGCGGGCGGCTTAAGCTGCAAGCAACAGCTCAAGGGGAACGATCTCCTGCGGGCGCCGGACGTCAAGGTGACGCTCTCCGCGGAGTTGGATTTCCCGCTGGCGCGGGGCGGCATGGTTACGGTGCGCGGCGAGTATGCCCACACGGGCGAGCACTACCACACCGTGTTCAACAACGACTTCGCGCGGCAGGACGCCTTCGGCCTCACGAATGCCCGGGTCATGTGGAGTCCGGGCGGGCGCGCGGCCGATGGCGTGCGGGTGATGGCGTTCGTGGAGAACGTCGGCGACGAGGAGTACGCGCTGATGCACACGCCCAACGCCACCACCGGAGGCACGCTGTCGAACTACGCGCCTCCCAGGACGTGGGGTGTGTCGCTGCGCTATTCGCGTTGACACGGTAGGGGCCGTCCCGGTGGCGGCCCCCACCCGCCGCGCTGCCTATAGCGCTTCGGTCAGCTTCCGCATCCCCTCGCCGAGTTCCGCGAACGCCGTGCGGAGGATGAAGCGGTCCCAGCCGATGCAGAAGTCGCGCACGCCGAGGTCGATGTAGCGTTTCGCCTGCTCGACGGCACCGATCTCCGCGCGGGGGCGGATGCCGTATTCGAGGGACTTGGCGATGACCAGTTCCTCGAAGACGCGGATCTCCGGCGTGCCCTGGAGGCCCGGGTTGCCGCGCGAGAAGCTGAAGTCCGCCGGCCCCCACTGCGTCATGTCCACCCCACGCTCCCGGGCCCGCTCCATGACCGCGTCGATGTTCTCCACGGTGACGTTCTTCTCGATCATGATGGCGAACACTATGGACTCGAGGTCCGCGAGATAGGCCGTCGTGTCGTAGCTCGTCAGCGCCGGGCGGCGCAGCTTCACCCCCATCGCGCCGCCGGTGTTCGGGGTGTCCGGAGCCATGACGCGATGGCAGTCGTCCACGTCCTCGGGCGTGCGGATGTCGGTGAAGAGCACCGCCTTGAAGCCGGCACCGAGCGCCGCCTGCGCCCAGAACCCCTGGCCCTCCTGGTCGAGCTTGATCATGAGCGGCAGGTTGCCGCCGCACTGCCCGGCGCGGGCCAAGTGGTAGAGCAGGCCCATGTCGAAGGTCGAGTACTCGGCGACGAATTCCGCATAGTCGAAGAGCCCGGTGTCGCCAATGATCTCCGGGATGTCGGCGTCGGCGAACAGGAAGTGCGTGCTGACGGTCGGCAGGTCGCGGTCGAGCTTGTCGCGCAGGGCGTTCGGCATGAGCATGGGCATTTCCTCGGGAGCGGCGGAAGCGGGGGAGCATACCGCCACGCGGCGTCGTGGCGAGAGCTGCGGGCGGCATCGACTTCGAGACCCTGGAGCGGCCGGCCGCGACGAGCTTCGGCAACTACGGCGACCTGCTGCGCAAGCTGGCCGGCCTCGACGTGGGCGCCAAGCAGGTGGAGCGCCACCCCGAGGCATGGGGCGCGAAGCGCGTATTCGCAAACAAAATCAACGACAAACCATACGTATGCTGGTAATATAGACAGTTACCAAGGTTCTCCTCCAAGTGCATGGAAGCGATGTACCAATCCCCCGAAGAAACCACCCTGGGCGCCGGGCTCATTGGCAACGACGACGCCGGACACGCGACACTCCCGTGGCAGGTGCGCGAACTGCTCCGCGACGACCTCGACTTCATCCCCGACGATCCCGCCGAGCTGCGCCGCGCCGTTACGCGCATGGCCGCCCATATCAACCACGCCGACTGGCGCTTCATCAAGCTGATCGCCGCCATGGACCGCACCCGCGGCTGGGCGGAAGCCGGCTACGCGAGCCTCGGCAACTGGCTCGACCACCGCTGCGGGCTCGGACCCTGCGCCGCCCGCGAGCGCATCCGCATAGGCCGCGCGCTGGCGCGGCTGCCGCAGATCGACGCGGCGTTCCGCGACGGCGTGCTGAGCTACTCCAAGGTGCGGGCCATCACGCGGGTGGCCACGCGCGGGAGCGAGGCCGTGCTGCTGGACATCGCCGGCGGCAGCAGCGCGGCGCAGCTGGAGAGCCTGGTCCGGGCGCACGAGCGGATCGGCGGGGAGGACCGGGAGCGGGTGTGCAGCGAGGAGCGGCGGGGCCTGAACTGGCACTACGAGGACGGCATGGTGGTGATCACCGCGGCGGTGCCGGCGGAGCGCGGCGCGCTGGTGATCCGGGCGCTGGAGAAGGTGGTCGATGGGCGGAAGGACGAGCGGGAGGCGTACTACGCGGCCCTGCTGGCGGGGGAGGACGGCCCCGGCACTACAGCGCCGGAGACCGTAGCGCCGGAAGCAGCACCGGAAGAGGAAGCCTGCTGTGCCGGCGATGTTTCCGCGGAAACGGAACGGCCGGCCGCGGGCCCGTGCGAAGATGAAGCTCTGGGTGCGACCGGTCTGCCGGCCGGACTGGAGTTCGAACTCTCCAGCACGGAGCAGCGCCATGCCGACGCGCTCGTCGAGGTGGCCGAGCACTATCTGGCGAACGGCCCCGGCAGGCGCGGCCGGCGCTACGAGGTGGTGCTCACCATCGGACGCAACGAGCTGGCGCGGAAGTCGGCGGAAGGCGGCGCCCGCTACCACGTCGATCCCGACTGGGGCGTCGACGAGGAGGACGCCCGCCGGGTCGCGTGCGACGCGGATATCACGGAGTTCGTGCAAGACACACGGGGCAACCTACTGAACTACGAACGCCGCCAGCGCATCGTCCCGGCGCGGCTGCTGCGGGCCCTGAAGCTGCGCGACCACAACCGCTGCCGCTTTCCGGGCTGCGCGCACCAGCGGTACGTCGAGGCGCACCATGTCGAGCACTGGATCGACGGCGGCGAGACGCGCCTGGACAACCTCGTGCTGCTGTGCGGCGCACACCACCGGCTCCTGCATCATGGTGCCTTCCGGATCGTCCCGGAGCACGACGGCCTCGTGTTCGCCAGCCGGGACGGGGAGGTGATCGAGTCGGCGCTGCGACCGCAGTTTCCCGGCGTGTTTCCGCGTGCGTTTCCGACGGTGTTTCCGAGGAAACGCGGCCGGCTGGCCTCGGGATTTCCGCCGCACAGCTTCCCGTCAGAGCATGCTCGCGAGGGAGTCGACGGTCTATTCGTAAGCCCGTCATCGACATGCAATGCGACGATGGCACCACAAATCTGACGTGCGCCCGAGGTCCCCGAGGGGGTCGTGGTCCGCCGGTGGCCCGACGGGCGTGAGTTGCGTGCCCCCTGTGTCGCAGCACGCCCGCGCTAGGCTACGGTGTGAGTCGAGGGACCCGCCAACACCCCCGTTAGTTGCCCTCGTCATCGTCACCCGCGCTCCTTACACCTGGCCTATCATCGAGCGGCACCACCGGGAGGGAAGGACATGAGGGGACAGGATCGGTATCGGCCGGGCCGGCGCACGCTCTTCGCCGCGCTTTTGGCTCCGTTCATGTGGGCGTGGACGGCCACCGCAACCGAGGCTGCCCGCCCGCCCAACATCGTCATCATCCTGCCCGACGATCTCGGCCGCTACGACGTCAGCCTGCACGGGACGGACATCGCGACCCCGCACATCGACAGCATCGCCCAGGATGGCGTGCTGCTGTCGCGCTTCTACACGGCCCCCGTCTGCTCGCCGACGCGCGCGGGCCTCATGACGGGGCGCTATCCGATCCACGCCGGCCTCATGCGCTCGGCGATCGCGCCGTGGCGGGACTACGGGCTGGACACGAGCGAGGTTCTGCTGCCCGAAGTCCTCGAGCGTGCGGGGTATGAGCACCGCGCCATCTTCGGCAAGTGGCACCTGGGTCATTTCCAGCGCAAGTGGCATCCGCTGCGCCGTGGCTTCACGGAGTTCGTGGGGCATAACTTCGCGGTGGACTTCTTCACCCACGAACGCCTCGGGGAGCGGGACTGGAGCCTCGGCTACGAGCCGCTGGTCGAGGAGGGCTACGCCACGGACCTCATGGCCGACCGTGCCGTCCGCTTCATCGCGGAGCACGCGGACGACGCGGCGCCGTTCTTCCTCTACCTGCCGTTCGGGGCGCCGCACTCGCCGACCCAGGCGAAGGAGGAGGACCTGCCGCTATACGAGCACCTTTCGGCCATCGAGGTGCCCCCGGGTTGGGCGGACGCGACGGGCATCGAGTTCGGGATGTCCCTCGACGACCGCACGAGGCTGCGGCGCATCCACGCGGCGATGGTCCATGCACTCGACGTCGGCATCGGGCGCGTCCTCGACGCCCTCGACGAGCACGGCATCGCCGAGAACACGCTCGTGCTCTTCTTCAGCGACAACGGCGGCTCCGTCGGCATCGGCGACAACGGTCCGTGGCAAGGCTGCAAGGCGACGGTCTACGAGGGCGGCATCCGCGTCGCGGCGGCGGCCCACTGGCCGGCGGGCGGCATCGCCGGTGGGCGCGACGTGTCCGTGCCCCTGGCGTACGTGGACGTGCTGCCGACCGTCATGCGCGCGGCGGGCATCCCCGACCACGGTGGCAAGCCCCTCGATGGCGTCGACGTGCTGGACGTGCTGACGGGCAAGCGGGACGCGCTCCCGCGAGACCTCTACTCGTATGTCGCGGTGACGGAGGACCGCGACCAGGTGGCGGTCTCGGAGGGCGACTGGAAGCTCGTGATCTTCGGACCTGACCTCAGGGAGGTCGGCGCCGTGCAAGCGTCCGTCCGGCAACTCTTCCGGCTGGACGAGGATCCGCTCGAACACCATGACGTAGCGGACGATCATCCGGAGATCATGAAGCGCCTTACCGAGAAGGCAATCGCCTTCCGGAATCTGGAGCCGCCGAACCCGATGCCCTCGTTCTCCGTGGGGGCCGATGGGTTCGTGCCGCCGCCCAACTGGCAGTTCGGGAGCGACTGAGCGGATCCTTTTCGCGGCAGCGCTCGGGCCCGGTCCGGGGCGCTATCATCGAGTGGGAACCCACGAGGAGGGGATGCGATGGACGGACATGCGCGCCGTGCGTTGACCAAGGTACTGCGGTGGTCCGCCGTCTGGGCGTGGTGCGTGGGGGCCGTTGCCGCCGCGGGCCAGGAACTGCCGAACATCGTGCTAATCGTCCCCGACGATCTCGGGCGCTTCGACGTCAGCATGCACGGCGGCGACATCGCGACGCCGCACATCGACAGCATCGCCCGGGACGGCGTGCTGCTGTCGCGCTTCTACTCGGCCCCGGTCTGCTCGCCGACCCGCACCGGCATCATGACGGGCCGCTACCCGATCCACGCCGGCCTCATGCGCTCGGTCGTCGCGCCTTGGCGGGACTACGGGCTCGACACCAGCGAAGTCCTGCTGCCCGAGGTGCTGGAGCGCGCCGGCTATGAGCACCGGGCCATCTTCGGCAAGTGGCATCTCGGGCACTTCAAGCGCCGGTGGCATCCGTTGCGGCGGGGCTTCACAGAATTTGTGGGACACGGTTTCGCAGTCGACTACTTCACCCACGAGCGGCTGGGCGAGCGGGATTGGAGCCTCGGGTACGAGCCGCTGGTGGAGGAGGGCTACGCCACGGACCTGTTGGCGGACCGTGCCGTGAACTTCATCGCCGAACACGCCGAGGACGCCGCGCCTTTCTTCCTCTACGTCCCCTTCGGCGCGCCGCACACGCCCACCCAGGCGAAGGAGGAGGACCTGCCCCTCTACGACCGCCTATCGGCCATTGAGCCACCCCGGAGCTGGGAGGAGGCCACGGGCCACAACCCGCTGATGCCGCGGGAGGAGCGCACCACGCTGCGGCGCGTCCATGCGGCGATGGTCCATGCCCTCGACGTGGGCGTCGGGCGCATTCTCGAGGCCCTCGACACCCACGGCATCGCCGACAACACGCTTCTCCTCTTCTTCAGCGACAACGGCGGTTCCGTTGGCATCGGCGACAACGGCCCGTTCCGGGGCTGCAAGGCGACGGTGTACGAGGGCGGCATCCGCGTCGCGGCGGCGGCCCGCTGGCCGGCGGCCAACGTCTCCGGTGGACGCGACGTCTCCGTGCCCCTCGCCTACATAGACGTGCTGCCGACGCTGATGCGCGTGGCCGGGATCGACAACCACGACGGTAAGCCCCTCGATGGCGTCGATGTGCTCGACGTGCTGACAGGGGAGCGGGACGCGCTCGAACGGGATCTCTACTCGTTCGTCGGACGCACGGAGGTCCGCGACCAGGTGGCGGTGTCGGAGGGCGACTGGAAGCTCGTGGTCATCGGGCCGTATCTGACCGAGGAAGGGGCCGTGGAGGCGTCGATGCGGCAGCTCTTCCGGCTGGACGAAGACCCGTTCGAGCGCCACGACGTGGCGGCCGAGCATCCGGACATCGTCGCGCGTCTCACGGAGAAGGCCATCGCCTTCCGGGCGCTGCAGCCGCCGAACCCGGTGGCGCTGTACTCGGAGGGCGAGGGCACGTTCACGCCGCCGCCGGATTGGCAGTTCGGGGTGGAGTGACGGAGCGCGGCTTCAGGCTTCGTCCACGACGTTCCCGTCGGCGTCGAGCAGCACGATCTCGCCGAACCCGAGTTCCCGGATACCGGCTTCGATCTTAGCGCGATCGCCGACCACCACCCAGACGAGCGCCTCCGGCCGCACGACATCGACGGCCGCTTGCCGGATCTCGTCCTCCGTGAGCGCCCGGATGCTCGCGGCGTACGTGTCCCAGTAGTCGTCCGGGAGACCGAAGCGGACGATCTCGCCGATGGAGCCGAGCACGGCGGAGGCGGTCTCCCAGCGGCCGGGCAGCGACAGCGTGCGACGGTCCTTGACCTTCGCGATCTCGTCGGAAGAGGGTGGGCGCTCGCCGCGAATCTCCTCGATCTCGCGCTTGAGCTCCGCCATGGCAAGGCTCGTCTTGTCCGTCTGCACCGGGGCCAGCGCGAGGAACGGCCGCTGCCCCTCGGCAGATACGAACTGCGTGAACGCCCCGTAGGACCAGCTCTTGTCCTCCCGGAGGTTCATGTTGACGCGCGCCGTGAAGTCGCCGCCGAGCACCTGGTTCATGCTGCTGATCGCCATCTCGGCGTCGTTGTTGCGTGGTGGCCCGAGATGACCGGCGATGATGACGGACTGCTCGGAGTCCGGGCGGTCGACCAGATACACGGCCGGCGCGTCGCGGCGCGCTACCGTCGCGAGGTTCTTCTCGGGCACGTCGCCCGCGGCCCAGTGGGCAAATCGCTCGGTGAGGAGCGGCTCGATCTCTTCGCGTGTCGTGTCCCCCACCACGATCAGCGTCGCGTTGCCGGGCTTGAACCATTGGGTGTGGAACGCGGCAAGGTCCTGCGGCGTCAATGCGGCGACGGAGGCCTCGTCTCCGGAGCCGGTGAACGGCAGGCTGTAGGCGTGGCCGTCGCCGTAGAGGAGCCGGGGGAAGAGCCGTAGCGCCAGCGTGCGCGGCTGCACCTTCTCTTGGCGGATGCCGACGATCTGCAACTGCTGGACACGGTCGAAGTCCGCCTGCGGGAAAGCGGGATGCAGGACGACGTCGGTGAAGAGGTCCAGCGACGGCGCCAGGTTCTCCTTCAGCGCGGACATCGAGACGAACGACGTATCGAGGTTCGAGCCGCTGCCGAGCGATGCGCCGAGGCGGTACAGCTCGTCGCTGATCTCGAGCGCGGAGCGGCTCGCCGTGCCCTCGTCCAGCATGGACATGGCGAGTTGCGCCGTCCCGGGCGCCGCGAATTGGTCTGCGGCGTACCCCGCATCGACCATCAGGTTGAGTTCCACGACGGGAATGGCCGAGCGCCGCGCGAGCACGACCTCCATGCCGTTGCCCAGCGCGAAGCGCTCGAACTGCTCGAAACCGACGTCCGGCGGCGTGCCGGTGTCGGGGAGGCGGCTGCGGTCCGCCATCGGCGCCGTCACGGTGGTGGGCGGAAAGGGTTCCACCTCCAGGACGAACTGCCCGCCCTGCATCCACGCCTGCGCGGCGGCGGTGAGGGCCTCGGGCGTGGCGTCGTTCCAGCGCGCGAGCGTGGTCCGATGGAACGCGGGGTCGCCCATGAACGTCTCGTTGCGCGCGAGCATGTCGCTCTTGCCGCCGAAGCCGCCGACCCGTTCAACGCCCCGGATGAAGGACGACCGCCGCGCGGTCACCATCCGGTCGAGTTCGTCCTGTGTCGGTCCGTCGGCCAGGAAACGCGCGATCTCTTCCTCGATGACGGCGTTGAGTTCGGCGAGGCCATGTCCCGGCAGTGCGGTCGCGACGATGCCGAAGATGCCGGCGATCTCGAGGGGAAAGGCGAAGGCGCTGACGTCGGAGGCGATCCGCTCGTCGTAGACCATGCGCTTGTACAGGCGCGAGGTCTTGCCCTCGGAAAGGATCCCGGCGACGAGGTCCAGCCGGTTCGCGTCGGGGTCACCGAAGCGGGGCCCCGTCCACGCCTTGTAGAGGCGGGCCTGGGGCACGCGGTCCTGCATGGTGTGGCGGTGGATGCCCTCGAGTTCCGGGATCCACTCTGCCTGCCGCGCCAGCGCCGGCCCGGACGGAATGTGTCCGAAGAAATGCTCGACACGCGCCTTGGCGTACTCCGGCTCCACGTCGCCGGCGAGGACGAGGACGGCGTTGGCCGCGCCGTAGTACTCCCGGAACCACTCCCGGACATCGTCGAGACTCGCGGCGTTCAGGTCCTCCATGCTGCCGATGACGGGCCAGGAGTAGGGATGCCCGGCGGGGAAGAGGTTCTCGAAGAGGATGTTGAAGACCCGCCCGTAGGGCTGGTTCTCCCCCTGGCGCTTCTCGTTCTGCACGACGCCGCGCTGCTCGTCGAGGCGTTCCTGGTCGACCACGCCGAGCAGGTGGCCCATGCGGTCCGACTCCATCCAGAGCGCGAGGTCGAGGGCGTTCTTCGGCACGACCTGGAAGTAGTTCGTGCGGTCGCTGCTGGTCGTGCCGTTCATGCCCGTGGCGCCCACCCGCTCGAAGGGTCCGAAGTACTCGTCGTTGTAGTGCTCGGTGCCGTTGAACATCAGGTGCTCGAAGAGGTGCGCGAAGCCGGTCTTGCCGGGCTTCTCGTTCTTCGAGCCGACGTGGTACCAGACGTTGACGGCCACCACCGGGGCCTTGGTGTCCTGATGGACGATCAGCCGCAGCCCGTTGTCGAGGGTGTACTTCGTGAAGGGGATGTCGATGCCGGGGTCGCCGCTTGCGTCGGTAGCGTGGCCCGGCGTCCCCAGGATGGCTGCCAACAAAGCGACAACGACCGCTTGTTTCGTGGTGGCGCCGCGCCGGGGGGCGCGTTGGCGCGAGGCTTGGAGGCCAGCGCGTAGGCTCATGCTCGTCTCTGCCCTTGGGAGGTGAAGGCGGCGACTCTACCCCAAACCGCGGAGGCTTAGTGTGGGCGCGGCGTTGCGGACGTGCGGAGCTTGGCGCGGTCAGGCTTCGGCGACGACCGCGGTCGCGGCACCGTCGGTGGCGTCGGCATACGCCTCCGCGATGAGCTCGTAGGAGCGAACCCGGTCCTCGAAGGTCGGCGTGATCGTGAGGACCACCACCTCGTCCGCCCCCGTCTCGTCGACCACGGCGTCGATGCGTTCCCGAACTTCGGCGGGCGTGCCGATGATCTGCCGCGACCGCTTGTCGCGCGTGCGCTCGAGGTGCCCGTCCTCGAACGGATGCGCGGCGGCCTCCTCGGGCGTCGGCGGTGGTCCGTGAATGCCCTGGTCCCGCCGGATGCGGTGCAGTTCCCGGATGCGCAGGAACACCTCCGCGCGCTCGGGATCCTCCGTGGCGATGGCGAACACGCCGACGGAGGAATAGGGCGCCGCCAGATGCTCGGCCGCGAAGTCGCGCCGGTAGCGCTGCATCGCCGGCGCGGCGGGTGCCGGCGCGATGAAATGGGCGAACGAGAAGGCGACGCCGAACCGGGCGGCATAGACGGCGCTGTCGAGGCTCGACCCAAGCATCCAGATCTCCGGCGTCGTGGCCACCTCCGGCGTGGCCCGCAGCCGCTCGAACGCCTCGGTGAGCGGCTTCTGGCCCGAGACGAAGGCCATCAAGTCCTTCACCTTTGCGGGGTAGTACTCGATGCCGAGCGGGTTGCCGTAGGCCAGCGCCGCCGCGGTCAGCCCGTCGCTCCCCGGCGCGCGGCCGACCCCGAGATCGATGCGTCCCGGATACATCAATTCCAGCATCCGGAAGTTCTCGGCCACCTTATAGGGCGAGTAGTGCGACAGCATCACCCCGCCGGAGCCGATGCGGATGCGCTCGGTCTCCCGGGCCACCCTGGTGATGAGAATCTCCGGCGAGGAACTGGCCAGCGTCTCGGTGGCATGGTGCTCGGCGATCCAATACCGGTGATAGCCGAGCGCCTCGCAGCGCTGCGCGAGGGCGATGGTGTGCTCGACCGCGGCGAGGGCGTCCTCGCCCCGGCCGATCGGCGACTGATCGAGCACCGCGAGCTTCATGGCGCATACGCTACGCGAAAGGGCCGCGCCGTGCGAACGTCGGGTGCGCCGGGTGGTTGGAGACTACCTGCCAGAGATTCGTTTTCGTGTGCGGCTTGGACGTGCCATTCCGAATTGGACGATGATACATTCCGAATCAGACGATCATGCATTCCGGATTGGACGATGATACATTCTGAATTGGACGAACCCCCTTGAGCTGATTGGACGGGAACTCGATGCCGAGCTCGGCGGAGGTGGGCAAGTACCTGCCGAGACATGCGGAGGCCAGCGTCCGTGTAGCGTTGCATGACACCCGCATCGTTGCGCTAACTGGGCCGCGCCAATCCGGGAAGACGACCCTCGCCCGCCGCTTCGCCGACGAGGAGACGCGCCCGTTCATCACGTTGGATGACGAGCAGTTCAGGCGGTTTGCGCTAGACGACCCCGCGGGCTTTCTGCGTGGCCGGCCGGGAGCGGTGATCGACGAGATACAGCGTGCGCCCGGACTCATTCTCGAACTCAAGAAGCTCGTCGACGAAGATCCCACGCCCGGGCGCTTCTTGGTCACCGGATCCGTGGAACTCTTCCGGAGCGCCATCTCGCCCGACTCCCTGGCCGGCCGGGTCGAGATGATCGAACTCCTGCCGTTTTCGCAGGCGGAGGCCGAGGTCGCGGCCGTTCCGCGCTTCCTCGATCGTGCGTTTGCAAGCGACATTCCGGGTCTCGCGATCACCGGGCCCACGGAAAACGTGCTCGAACGCGTTCTCGCGGGCGGGTTCCCGGAAGTCCTCGCACGCCACGAGCCGGCGCGGCGGCGCCAGTGGCTACTTGGCTATGCCCGCGCCCTCGCGGAACGTGACGTGCCGGAGATCGCGGCCCTCGGCAAATCCGACGCGATGATGCCATTCCTCGACTTGGCGGCCGTGTCCGCAGGCCAACTCGTCAATCTGTCTAACTTGGGATCCCACTTGCGATTGGACGGCAAGACCGTTGATCGCTGGTTGACGCTGCTCGAGCGCATGTACGTCCTGCGTCGAGTCGCCGCTTGGCATCGCAACGCGTTGAAGCGGCTCGTCAAGACGCCGAAGCTCCAGTTTCTGGACACGGGTCTGCTCGCCGCGTTGTGCGGGACGGATGCTTCGATGCTGGCCCGTGATCGGCGCCGACTTGGGCCACTGCTAGAGTGTTTCGTCTACTCGGAGATCGCGAAGGCCGTTGCGCTCGACCCTGAGCCGACCACCATTGGACACTTTCGCGACAAGGACGGCGTCGAAGTTGACCTAGTGCTGGAGCGTTCCCCGGGGAAGGTTGTCGGTATTGAGGTCAAGGCGAGCGGGACGGCTCGCCCGGATGACTTCCGGCCGTTGGCGCGCATCGCGGCGGCACTCGGCGATCAGTTTGCGTGTGGAATTCTCCTGCACGACGGCGACCGCATTCAGCAAACCGCCTCCCGGCTGTTCGCGATGCCGTTCAAGGTGCTTTGGGAGAACGATTGGCAGCCATGACCGCGCGCTACACCGAACACTGGGAACTCCGCAAGCCCGCCGTGCGGGGGGACGGTGGCGTGGTCGCGACCCAGCATCATCTTGCCTCGGAAGTGGGTGCGGGCGTGCTGCGGGATGGTGGCAACGCGGTGGATGCGGCGGTGGCCGCCGGCCTCGCCATCGGTGCCGTCGAGCCGTGGATGAGCGGCATCGGCGGGGGCGGTTACATGAGTCTGTACCTCGCTCGCGAGGACGCCGTGCGGGTGGTCGAGTTCGGCATGCGGGCGCCGCTCGGGGCCCGGCCCGAGGACTACCCCCTGGCGGAGGGGACGACCGGGGCGGATACCTTCAACTGGCCCGCCGTCGTGGACGACGCGAACGTCGAAGGACCGCTCGCGGTCGCGACGCCCGGCTACGTGAAGGGCGTGGCGCTGGCGCTCGCGACTTTCGGGACACTGTCCTGGGAGGAGGCCATCGAGCCCGCCTGCCGCCTCGCCGAGCAGGGCGTGCCCCTCGACTGGTATGCGGCCCAACGCATCGCCTCCCATGCGCGTCACTTGGCGCGATTCGATGAAACACGCCGCGTCTATCTGCCCGATGGACTGCCCCCGGCGGCACCGACGGACGGTTCCGTGGGGCGCGTGCCACTCGGCGCGCTCGGGGCGACGTACCGGCGGCTACAAGCCGACGGCCCCGAGGACTACTACCACGGTGGGCTTGCCCGGGACATCGCGGCGGACTTGGCGGCGGTCGGCGCGCGGATGCGTCTCGCGGACCTCGAAGACTACGAAGCCGCCTTGGCGGAACCGCTCGAATGCCGCTATCGCGATGCCCGCGTCGCGGCCCCGGGGCACATGACGGCCGGCCCGAGCCTGATGCACGCGCTTGCCCTGGTGGAGGACCACGGCTTCGGTGGCTCGGCGCCGGACCTCGACGCCACGGTGGCGTACATCGAGGCGTTGCGCAGCGTCTACGACTTCCGCATCGAGCACATCGGCGAGGGCGGGGAGGGCGTGCTGCCGACGCATACGAGCCATCTCTGCGTGGCGGACGCCCTTGGCAATCTCGTATCGCTCACCCAGACCGTCATGTCGGCGTTCGGCGCGCGCGTCATGCTCCCGCGCACGGGCATCCTCATGAACAACGGCATGATGTGGTTCGACCCGCGGCCCGGCCGCCCGAATTCCGTCGCGGGCGGGCGGCGGCCCCTGTGCAACATGCTGCCGACGATCGTCCGCCGGAACGACGGCGCGGCCTGGGCGCTCGGTGCCTCCGGGGGACGGAAGATCTTGGCTTCGGTGTTCCAGCTCGTCTCCTTCGTGCTCGACTACGGGATGGACCTCGACGAGGCGGTGCACCGCGCCCGCATCGACGTCTCGGGCAACGAGGACATCGGCGTGATGGCGCACATGGCCGAGGCTGTCGTCACCGCTTTGGAACACCGCTACCCGACCGCAAAGGTGTTCCCGAACGGCGTGAGCCCGGCCTTGTTCGCCTGCCCGCAGATCGTCGCGCGCGGGGCGGACGGGGCGCTGTCGGGTGCGGTGTTCGTGGCATCGCCGCACGCCAAGGTGGCGGTGGCCTGAGGTTCGACCCGTCGCGCTCCGGCGCTTGGGACACCATAATCCGAGGTCGGTCGAGGAGCTTGTCCCAGTCCCCATGAAGATATTCATCCGCACCCTGCTCATCCTGGTCGCCGTGGTCGTCGCACTCGCCGCCGTGGCCGGGGGCACCGCATGGTGGTACCTCGCGCGCGTCTTCGAGGAGCCGCCGGTCCCGGAAGTCGCCGCCCAGACGCGGCGCAGCGTCGCGGGAGGCGACGTGGTCGGCTACGTGGACCGCATGGATACCCATGCCTGGCTTGGCATTCCGTTCGCGGCGCCGCCCGTGGGCGCGCTGCGTTGGCGGGCGCCGCAGCCGGCGGAGCCTTGGTCCGGCGTGCGCGAGAGCCTCGTTCGGGGATCGCAATGCCCGCAGATGGAGCTAGGCTTCGGGTCGGAGTTCGCCGGGGAAGAGGATTGCCTCTACCTCAACGTCTGGTCTCCCGCACACGTGGCCGACTCGGGCCGCCGCCTGCCCGTCATGTTCTGGATCCACGGCGGTGGCAACCGCATCGGCGAGGGGGGTACGCCGCTCTACAACGGCGCGAACCTGGCCGGGACGCACGATGTCGTCGTCGTCTCCTTCAACTATCGGCTGGGTCCCCTGGGCTGGCTGCGTCATCCGGCCCTCCGCAACGGAGACCCGCTGGACGACTCGGGCAACTACGGCATCCTCGACATCATCCATGCCCTGCAATGGGTCGGGGCCAACGTGGCGGAATTCGGCGGCGACCCCGCCAACGTGACGATCTTCGGCGAGTCCGCCGGCGGCTGGAACGTGCTGGCCATGATGGTGTCGCCCCTCGCGGCGGGGCTGTACCACAAGGCGATCGTGCAGAGCGGCGGCTTGAGGATGGCCCCGGTTGCCGAGGCCGAGGAGTACGGCGCCGGTGACGGGGAGGCGCTGAGTTCCCGCGAGATGGCCGACAACCTGCTGATGGCCGACGACCCCGGCTTGGACCGGGCAGCCGCTCGGGCGCGGCAGGCAGCGATGGGCGAGCCGGAACTGGCGGCGTATCTGCGTTCGAAGAGCGCGTCCGAGATTGTTTCCGCCGCGGCTACGGGCTTCCGCGGCACGCCGACCCTCATCGGCGATGGCCACGTGCTGCCGTCGGGCATTCAGACCGCGGAGCTATTCGCGGCCGGCCGCTACAACGTCACCCCCGTGATGCTCGGCACCAACCGCGACGAGACGAAGCTCTTCGCCGCGTTCTCGGAGGAGTCGACGGACCGATGGTTCGGAGTGCTCCCGTACCGGGTGCGCGATCCGGCGCGGTACGGGCGAGACACGGCCTACGGCAGCGATGCCTGGAAGGTCCGCGGCGTCGACAGCCTGGCCCTGCCGCTGCGCGCCGGACAGGGCCCGACCGTCTTTGCCTACCGCTTCGATTGGGACGCGCTGCGCTCGGTCGGTAGCCTCGATCTGGCGCAACTGATCGGCGCCGCCCACGCGTTGGAGATTCCGTTCGTGTTCGGCACCCTCGACTTCCTCGACCGCCTCGCCATCGTGGACGACGCGGACGTGCCCGAACGCGACGCCCTGTCGCGGTCCATGATGTCCTACTGGGCGGAGTTCGCGTGGACGGGCACCCCGGGACGCGGACGCGATGGCGCGCAGGTGGAGTGGACGCCGTGGGAAAACGGTGCCGGCGCGAGGCGGCTCCTGGTGTTCGACGCCGAGACCGACGGCGGCATCCGCATGTCCCCCTTCCTGCTCACCATGGACGACCTGCGCGCGCGCCTGCTGGCGGACACGAGCTTCGACACCCTGGAGGAACACTGCGCGATGTACCGCCAGACGTTCCGTTTCGAGGACTTCGTGCCGGAGGAGTACGCGGCGGTTGGGGGCGGGGGGTGTCCGCCGGTGCCTTGAGCACGAGTGCCGGCAAACCTCACGCGGCCCGCAGCCTTACCGTGCAGCGCACGCGATCCGGCTCGACCCGAAACTCCGGCTCGGGTTGACCGTTTTCGCGTAGCGCCTGCCGTGCGGCCGGGATCCCGAACCCATAGCGTTGTACCAAGCCGAGCACGCGCATCGCTTCGGCCAGGACGGGGTTGCGGTAGTCCACCATGCCGGGTTCGCCGAAGTTCCCGGCGTTGACCGCGCCATAGGCGCCGCCCGTGTTGCTGACCTCGATCCGGTCATCGAACCAATAGACATGAATCGGGGCGTTCGTGCCCTCGTAGGAGCGGTGCATGACGGCGTTGCGGGCGAGTTGCTGCAAGGCGATTAGAGGGTAGTCGGACTTGCGGCGTTCCAGACGATCGGAGGCGAAGTCGACGGCGGTGCGGTTGTGGGCGATCAGTTTGTCGTCCAGGCGCCGCACGACGTCGGTCACCGGCCCCTCGCAACGGGCCTCGTCCAAGACCTCCCCGCCCCATTCGGTCCCGGCGATGCGCAGGAACTGCGCGTACGCGCCCGGGAAGTGGTCGGATGGCCGCTTGCCGAGGACGAGGATGCCCGCGACGGTGGGCGTCGGTTCGTCCGGCGCGACGATCATCTTCGCGGCAGCAAGACGTTCCTCGAACGTCCGGTCGTTGGCGGCGAGGGCTTCGGGGTCGAGGGCGGCGGGAAGATATTCGTCCTGAAAAAGTCCGACACGAAGGTCCGCGAGCCCGGCGCCGGCCACGGGCCGCGCATCGAAGTGGGGGTCGCGATGTCGACGCTTCTCGCTGAGGACGCGCTCGTCCTGGGCGGTGGCGACGGCACGGCGGGGTCCCACGCGAACCCAGGTCCGTCCTTGGTAACGCACCGGAGGCGCATCGGATGGCTGGACGACGACCAAGGCGACCGGGGTGCCGAAGAGGATGCGTTTCTCCACCGTCATCGAGGGCGGCGGCACGATGTTCCCGTCCGTCTTGATGTCGGCGAGTTGCAGCAGCAGCCTGTCGTCGACGTCGAGCCCGGATGGGCTGCCGTCGTCCCGGGCACCGACGAGGACGACGCCGGGTTGACGCCGGTCCGGCAAGTCGTTGGCAAAGGCGCAGACGGCCTCGCGGATTCGTGTGGGGGCATCGCCCCGCAACGACTCCTTGCGCTCGACCAGATCGGACTCGACATCCCTCATCAGGGCTTCGAGATCGGCGTCGGAATACGTGCCCGTCACACTTGCGGTCCCGGTTGCGAAGCCCCCCGACAGGATGTGATTGTACGGTAGTCGCCTCGTCCGCGAAGTCATCCGCGCTTCGCGTTGGACCGTGGACGCTCGCTCGCTTAGGCTCCCCGTAGGTCGGATGCACCGTGGTTGCTTGGGAGGAGATCATCCATGCTGACGGCACAAGAAAACGCAACCCTCACCCAGACCGGGCCGGGCACGCCGATGGGCGCTGTCTTCCGGTCCTATTGGATGCCGGCGCTGCTCTCGCGCGAATTGCCGGCGCCGGACTGCCCGCCGGTGCGCGTCAAGCTGCTCGGCGAGGACTTCGTCGCGTTTCGGGACAGCCGGGGGCGGGTCGGCATCATCGAGCCCGCCTGTCCGCACCGGGGCGCGAATCTGTTCTTCGGCCGCGTGGAGGAGTGCGGCATCCGCTGCGCCTACCACGGCTGGAAGTTCGACGTCGAGGGCCGATGCATCGAGATACCCACCTTGGACCTGGACACCGCGGAGCGCGTGAAGCCGAAGGCGGCAATCCGTGCATTGGAGGTGCGGGAGTTCGGGGACGTGGTCTGGGCCTGGATGGGGGAGGGCGATGCCCCGGAGCTACCGCAGTTCGAGTTCGCGACGCTCCCCGCCGAACACCGCTTCGTCTCGAAGAAGTTCCAGCAGTGCAACTGGGCTCAGGCGTGCGAGGGCGGGCTTGACACGGCGCACTTCTCCTATCTCCATGCCGGGATGCGGGACGGGGAGAAGGTCGGCCTGCACGAGGTGATGGGAATGCGCCGCGTAGAGGGCGACAACGAGCCGGCCTCGCTCGCGCGCTATCGCTGGATGATCGAGGATGGGCGCCCCGAGTTCACCGTGCTCGAACACCCGGCGGGGCTCCTGCTCTGCGCGGCGCGGCAGGCGGACGACGGCGCACGCTACTGGCGCATGACCCAGTTCCTGATGCCGAACCACTCGTTGGCGCCGGGCAACTTCCCCGAGGACAACAACCTCGGCAACACCTGGGTGCCCGTGGACGACGAGTCGTGCTGGATCTTCTGCTACTGCTGGAACCCGGACCGCCCGCTGACGGAACGAGAAGTGGATCGCATGGAGCGGGGTTCGGGCATCTTCGCCGAAGTCGACGAACACTACATGCCGCTCCGCCGCCGCGAGAACGACTATCTCATCGACCGCACGCTACAGCGTGAAAAGAGCTTCACCGGGATCGTGGGCATCTCCGAGCAGGACCAGGCGATCGCGGACAGCCAGGGCGTCATCGCGGATCGGACCCGCGAGCTTCTCGGACAGACCGACCTCGGCGTCGTGCGCTTCCGCCAGCTCGCGTTGCAGGCGGCCCGGGACCGCGCCGCCGGCCGAATACCCAAGGGCGTGGACGCGCCCGGCGGCTACCACGTGCGCTCGGGCGACGCGATGGGCGGGCCGGGAACCCCGCTGCGGGAGGTCCTGGACGGGCGCTTCGGCGTGATGTCGGGCCTCGCGGCGGGCTAAGGCCGAGACGTTCTACGGCCGGATGTCGTAGTACGCGTTCATCGCGTTGCCGTATTCGAGCACGTCGAAACGGGAGAAGCCGGCGTCGCTCGCCATCCCACGCGCCACCTCCTCGTTGAAGCCGAGGGTCCCGAGGCCCGCGCCGTCGGGGGTGGACATGCTGGCCGACATGCACACGGTGACCGAAAACCCGTAGAGCAACGCCGCCATGGGATGTTCGGCCAGGTTCTGCTCGAACGTCGGGAAGCTGCGGATGTCGGCGCAGACCCACGCGCCGTCGTCCTTCAAGGCGGCTCGGATGGCGCGGATCAGCTCGGCGGGGTGCGTCGTATCGTGGACCACGTCGAACGTCGTCACGAGGTCGAACGTTGGCGCGTCGGGCATGAGCTCCTCCGACGGGTCCACGAAGCGCACGTTCTCGGCGCCGCTGGCGGCGAGGTTCCGGCGTGCGTTCCCGAGGGCGTGCTCCGAGGTGTCGTAGCCGGTGAAGGTCGATGCGGGGAAGGCCTCGGCCATGGTCAGAAGCGCGATCCCCGAGCCACAGCCCACGTCGGCCACCGTCGCGCCCGCTTCGAGCTTCGCGACGATGCCGTCGACTTCCGGCAGCAGCTTGGGCACGAGTTCCTTCCTCTGCAGGTAGCCGCTCATGCGCTCCATGCCGCACGCGCACGCCGCGCCGTGGTCGTCGTAGGTGAGCCCAAGCCCCGTCCGAAACGCGTCCGGCAGGCGCGGCATCGCGGGATAGGTGGCGGTGACGGCCCCGAAACCGCTCGCGAAGAAGAACGCGTGGTCCTCCTCCGCAAGCACGATCTTCGCCTCGGGACTCAAGCCGAAGCGCCCGTCCCCGTAGTCGACTTGGCCCACACAGGCTTGGTGACGGAGCCACTCCCGCAGCCAGCGTTCGTGGAGTCCCGTGTGCTCGGCGAGTTCATCGCTATTGACGGGGCCGATGTCGGCCAGGGCCCGGTACAGCCCCAGCCGGTCGCCGAGGGCGGACAGGGAGCAATTGAAGCCCGCGGATACCTGGTTGGCGACGCGGAAGAAGAACTTCTCCAGCCGTTCCCGATCAACGCGTGTGGCCTCGCTCATGTGCATGCTCCGGCGGTTTGGCGAAGTGGCGACCATAGCGGGCGGGGGCCGCTGCCGCCAGTTGGCGGCGCTTGTGCAACGGCCATCAGGCGTGATCGCAATGCTGTAGTGCCCTCCATCGCCGGAGATTGAGATAAAGTAAAACGCGGGCGAGGGGGCGGGAGCCGCTCAGTGTTCACGCGGCGTGCGATATTGGGGACCGGTCTGGCGGGGTTGGCCGCCGGCCGTGTCTTGGGAGCGTCCGCCCCGGGCGCGGGCGTGACGGACACCGAGTTCATGCTCGGCATGTCGGCCGCGTTCTCGGGCCCGTCGCGGGGGCTCGGCATCGAGTTGTATCGGGGCGCCACCGCATACTTCGAGCACGTCAACGCCCAGGGCGGCGTCGGTGGCCGCCGCATCGCGCTCAAGACCTACGACGATGGCTACCAGCCCGATCCCTCGGTCAAGAACACCATGACGCTCATGCTGGAGGACGAGGTCTTCCTGCTCTTCGGCTACGTGGGAACACCCACGGTGACCCGCGTCCTGCCGATGCTGAAGAAGTTCCAGGACCGCGGCATGTACCTGTTCTTCCCGTTCACCGGCGCCCAGCCCCAGCGCCAGCCGCCCTACGGCGACTTCGCGTTCAACCTGCGGGCCTCGTATGCCCAGGAGACCGCCGGCTTGGTGGACAACTTCGTGCGCGTGGGGCGGCGCCGCATCGCGGTCTTCTACCAGGCGGACGCCTACGGGCGCAGCGGCTGGGCCGGAGTGCGCGCGGCGCTCGGCCGCCATGGCGAACGGATCGCCGGAGAGGCGAGCTATCGGCGGGGCACCCAGTTCACCGCCAGCATGCGTCCCCAGGTCGAGATCCTGAAGGCGGCGCGGCCGGACGCCGTCGTCTGCATCGGGGCCTACGCGGCCTGCGCCGGGTTCGCGAGGGACGCCGTGGACCTGGGCCTGCGCGTGCCGATCGCCAACCTGTCTTTCGTCGGCAGCGAGAACCTGCTGAAGCTCCTCGTGGAGGAGCGGGAGAACAGCCGCGACTACACGGAGTTGCTCGTCAACTCCCAGGTCGTGCCGAGCTACGAGGACACGTCCATTCCCGCCGTGCGCGAGTACCGCGACCTGATGGACCGCTACGATCCGGCGCCGCCGCCCGAACTCGTGCAGGAGCCCTACACGCCCTTCCCGCACAGCTTCGTGAGCCTCGAGGGCTTCCTCGACGCGAAGCTGATGGTGGAGGTGCTCTCCCGCTTGGAGGATCCGCCAACCCGGACCGGCCTCGAGCAGGCGGTGTTCTCGGTCCGGGATTTCGACCTGGGCATCGGCGAGCGCGTTTCCTTCGGGGCGGAACGCCGCCAGGGACTACAACAGGTGTACTACACGATCGTGGACGAGGGACGCTTCGTCACCCTCGACGACTGGCAGAAGAGGTTTGCCGCATGAAGGTCAAGAAGCTCTTCCAGAAGACGTTGTTCGGCGTCTTCTCCCTATTCGGCGTGATTGGGCTCGCGACGTCGGTCCTGTGCGTCTACACGGTGGACACGCACCTCTCGGAGGAGTACGTCAGCAACAGCCAGGACATCGCCAAGACCATCGCGGACGCGAGCGTCGACATCCTCCTCAATCGAGACCTCTCCACCCTCCAGTCCTTGATCGATCAGTTCGTCGAGATCCAGGGCATCAAGTACATCTACGTGACCAACGAGGCCGGCGAGTACCTCGCCCACACCTTCGTGCCCGGCATCCCGGAGGAAATCCTGGCGGGAGACCCGTCGAACACCGAGACGGTGGAGCGCACGCTGCCCGGCATGGGCGACTTCGTGGAGGTGGGCAGCCCCATCCTCGCGGGCGTCGCGGGGGCGGTGCACGTCGGCATGGACACCGACTTGATCGCGCTCAAGATCCAGCGCGCCATTGGGCGGCAGGTGTACTTGATCTCCATCGTGTTCGTGGTTGGCGTGTTCGCCGCGATCTGGCTCGTGAATCTCGCGGCGAGGCCCATCGGCGACGTGCTCGCCTATGCCGTCGCCCTGGCGCAAGACGCGGCGGCGGAAGACAGTGGGGGAGGCGGGCCGGAGGCGGCCGACTCGCGCCACGGCAAGGTGCTCGAGCGCGACGACGAGGCGGGCGAGCTTGCCCGGCTCTTCCTCCATTGTGCCGGGAACGGCGGCGCGGGCGCGGTGCCGCCGGCGGCAGGGACCTGACGGGACGCGCCTCATGACCCCGCCGCGCACCACGCCGCGCTGGATCATCGCCACCGCCTGCACGGCGCTACAGCTTTGTCTGGGCACGGTGTATGCGTGGAGCTTCTTCCAAACGATGCTCGTGCGCGACCACGGCTGGACGTTCACGGACACCGCGTGGGCCTTCAGCATCGCGATCTTTTCCCTCGGCACGTCCGCCGCTTGGGCCGGTGCGGCCCTGCCCAAGCTCGGCCCGCGCAAGCTCGCCCTCGCCGGCAGCGCGATGTTCTGCGGCGGTTACGTCATTGCCTCGGCGGCGCTGCGCCTCGATCTGCTATGGCTCTTCTATCTGGGCTACGGCGTCATCGGCGGCGCGGGCATCGGGCTCGGCTACGTCACGCCGGTCGCGACCGTCGCGAAGTGGTACCCGGACCGCAAGGGGCTCGCGACGGGAATCGTGGTGATGGGGTTCGGCGTCGGCGCGTTCCTGCTGAGCAAGGTGCTGGCGCCCGTGCTCGTCACCGAGACCCGCACGGCCCTGGGCAACGACCTCCCGCAGGTGTTCCTCTACCTTGGCCTCATCTTCGCCTGCATCCTCGGACCGGCGAGCTTGCTGCTGCGCGATCCGCCGCCGGGCTTCGCGGTGGGCGCGTCGGGGACGGGACTCGGCTCGGAGGTGGAAGTGCCCCTGCGCGACTGCCTGTCATCCCGCGAGTTCGCGGTGATGTGGATCGTTTTCTTCTTCAACATTTCCGCGGGGATCTCGGTGATCAGCTTCCAGTCGCCGCTGTTGCAGGACGTTTGGGGCCTCGCGGATCCGACCATCGAACCGGAGATCCTCGCCGCCTACGGCGCGACGCTGATCGCGGTCAGCTCGCTCTGCAACGGCGTCGGCCGGCTGCTATGGGGCATGGTGTCGGACCGCATTGGACGCGTGGCGGTGTTCCGCATCCTGCTTGCGAGCCAGATGGTGGTGTTCGGCGTGCTGATGACGGAGACGAACCCGTGGGTGTTCTCGATCCTCGTCTGCTACGTACTGCTCTGCTTTGGCGGCGGCTTCGCGACGATGCCCTCGTTCATCGTGGACGTGTTCGGCGCGCGGCGGATGTCGATCATGTACGGCGCGGTCCTGACGGCCTGGGCGGCGGCCGGCATCTTCGGCCCCCTCTACGTGGGGCACCTGAAGGACCAGTACCCCGACCGCGCGGTGATCTACTGCTTCCTGATCGGCATCCTGATCCTGGGCTTGGGCTACGTCTTCTCGTATCTGCTGAACGACGACCGGTTGCGGATCGGGAAGCCCACCGTCGAGGACACGTTGCGGCGGTTCGGGATACCGGTGGCGAGCGGAGCGACCTGACGCCTCTGACGCCTCTGGCGCATGGAAAGGAACGGCGGGCTCAGCCCGCCCCGTTCCGAATCACCGTCCCCGCCCGTGCCCCGGTGTGCTCGTCGTCGCGCAGGATGACCTGGCCGTTGCAGACCGTCGCCCGGTATCCCGCGGCGCGTTGCTGGAAGCGGGGCGCGCCGCCGGGGAAGTCGCGCACGATGTAGGGCTGCCGCTCGGCGAGCCGGTCGAGGTCGATCACGTTGAGGTCGGCCCGCTTGCCGCGCTCGAGGGTGCCCCGGTCGGAGAGTCCGAGCACGCGCGCCGGCTCCGCGCTGATCCGACGGACGGCCTCTTCCAAGGCGTACGTCCCGGTGTCCCGGTGCCAGTGCGACAGCACGAACGTGGGCCACCCCGAGTCGATCATCTGACTGACATGGGCGCCGGCGTCGCCGAGGCCCGGCATCGCCCACGGGGTGGTGATCATCTGCTCCAGGTGCTCGTGGTTCACGTTGAAGGCGCGCATGTGGACGAGCGCCTTGCCGCCGGTATCGAGCATCGCCCGGAGCCACGTCTCCACCGGGTGTTCGTCGGCGGCCTCGGCTAGGTCGTACAGGCTCTCGTAACGCGGTTGCGTGTAGCAGGGGCGATCCTCGTCGCCGAGCAGGTAGTAGCGGCGGGTCGCCTTCAGGAGGGCGTCGTGGTCCGGGTGTTCCCGGACTTCCCGGACCAGGGTGGCCCGGAAGGATTCGTCGCGAATGGCCGTGAGGCGGGCATCGACGTCCATTTCCCGCAGGCGATTCCAGGACGGCGTGCGCCAGAAGTTGTCGGTCGAGAGCCCGCCGACGCCGCCGCCACTGCGCGGCACCGTCACGGCGGTCACGTCCAGGCCGCGTTCGCGCATCGCGCTGACGCGTTCGTTGAGGCGCACGCCATGTTCGGAGATCGCGCTGAAGAGAATGCGGCTCGAACGGGCCTCCTCCTCGAGGAGGTCCATCTCGGTGTCGAGATCTCCGAAATGGGGCACGGTCTGCATGAGGCCGCCATGGCTGCCGACCGCCCGGGAAATGGCGAGCAACTCCTCGCGGCTCGCGAAGGTGCCGGGGATCGAGCGTCCGTCCGGCAGGCGGTGGCCGGGGTGACGGTTCACGGAGAAGCCGAGGGCGCCCTCGGCGACGGATTGCCCCGCGAGCGCGGCGATCTGCTCGATTTCGTCCGGCGTCGCCTGGTCGTCGATGGCGCGTTCGCCCATCACGTAGAAGCGGGTCGCGCCGTGTCCGACGAGGCCGGCCACGTTGATCATGGGCCCCAAGCGTTCGATGGAGTCCAGGTAGCCGCCGTAGGACTCCCAGTCCCAGGGCAGGCCGGTGAGGATCGCGTACTTCGGGATGTCCTCGACCGTCTCCATCATGCCGGCCAGAAACTCGCGGTCGCTCGCCCTGCACGGCGCGAAGGTGACGCCGCAGTTGCCGAGCAGCGCGGTCGTCACGCCGTGCCAGGTGATGGACGTCATGTCCGGATCCCAGCCGATCTGGGCGTCGAGGTGGGTGTGGAGGTCCACGAACCCCGGCGTCACGACGGCGCCATTGGCCTCGATCTCCTCGTGCCCGCGCTCCGACATTTGGCCCACGGCGGTGACCGTGTCGCCGTCCACCGCGACGTCGCCCTCGAACGGCGCGCCACCGGTGCCGTCCACGATGAGTCCGCCCCGCACGACCAGGTCGTGTGCCATGAGTTCCCCCGGATGTGTCGATCAGTTCCGTCGCGTAGTATGCCGCATTCGCCGGGGCAGCAGACCACCGGTGCCCACTGGAGGCGAGAACGGCAGCATGAACGTACAGAACGCGGTTACACCCACGCCGGAGGGCATGCAGGCCTTCCTGGCGAAGGACATCGAGGGTCCCGTCTCGATGCTGAACCTGCTGAAGTTCAGGGAGAAGGCGGAGTATGCAGACGGGCGCGAAACGAACCTGAGTGGTGCCGAGGCGTACGCGCTTTACGGCCAGGACATGCTGCGCTGGGTGACGTCCCAGGGTGGGCGACTCCTGTTCTCGGGCCCCGCCCATCACCTGGTGCTGGGGCAGGCGGACGAGTTGTGGGATCAGGTCGCGATCATGGAGTACCCCTCGAAGGAGGCGTTCGTGCAGATCGTCTCGGCGCCCGAGGTGGCGGAATGGGGCGTGCACCGGGCCGCCGGGCTGGCGGGCCAGTTGCTGATCGCGGTGACGGCGACCGGAACGCTGGAAGCCCCGCTGGGTTGAGCGGGCGCGGGACGGTGCGAGGACTGGAGCGATGACGATGCTGGAACCCTACCGCGTGCTCGACTTCACGGACGAGCGCGGCGAGATCGGGCCGATGGTGCTGGGAGACCTCGGCGCGGACGTGATCCGGGTCGAGCCGCCCGGCGGCAGCGAGGCACGGCGCGTCGAGCCCCGGATCACCGGGCGCGACGGCGATCTCGCGAGCCTCTCGTTCCGTGCCTTCAATCGGAACAAGCGGTCCATCGTCCTCGATCCGCAAGAACGGCCGGCGGATCGCGACACCTTCGAAGCGTTGGTGGCCTCCGCCGATTTCCTCTTCGAGTCCGGGCTGCCGGGCACGCTCGCCCCGTTTGGCCTCGACGCGGCGGCGGTCCGCCGGGTCAACCCGCGCATCGTCCATGTCTGCGTCTCGCCCTTCGGGATCGACGGGCCGCGCGCGGGGGACCACGCCAACGACCTCGTGCTGGCGGCGTTGGGCGGGCCGGTGTTCCTGCAAGGCCCCGGGGATCGCGCGCCGGTCAGGCTGAGCGTGCCCCAGGTGTGGCGCCACGTCGGCGTAGAGTCCGCCGTGGGTGCGCTGGCCGCGCACGCGCGCATGCTGAAGACCGGCACGGGCGCGTTCGTGGACGTTTCGGCGCAGTGCGCGATGACCTGGACCATGCTACAGGCGATGGACGCCCACGCCATCCAGGGCTTCGACTTCGAACGCGGCGGTGCGCTCATGCTCGGCATCGAGATCGTGCAGCCCTGCAAGGATGGGCACATCATCGCCCTGCCGAGCTCCGAGGTCATCGTGGGGCTGCTCGACTGGATGATCGAGGAGGGCGCCATCGATGCCTCCGCGCGGGAGGTGGACTGGGAACTCTACGACCAGAGCCTGCGGGATCCGGAACTGGCCCAGAAGTGGACGCTGGCCGAGATGACGGAGATTCTGCGTGGGTTCTTCGCCCGGCACACGAAGCGCGAGCTCTTCGACTTCGGCATCGCCCGGGGGATCACGTTGGCGCCGGTCGGCACCGTGCCGGAGATGTTGGACCTCGAGCACTTGGCGGCGCGGGACTACTGGCACGAAATCGACATGGCGGGGACCGGGGTGGTGCGCAGCGCCGGTCCGTGGGCGAAATCCACCGGATCGTCGCCGCCGCTCGTGTCCGTGCGCCGCGATGCACCGGCCCTCGATGCGGACGGGCCGGCGATCCGCGCGGAGCTGGGCGGCGGCGCGGGAGCCGCAGGCCGAATCGCGGCGCCGGCCGCGGTCGAGGGGCGCTCCGGCGACGACGTGCCCTCCGGCGAGGATGCGCTGCCGTTCGCGGGCCTGAAGGTCGCGGACTTCGCTTGGGTGGGCGTCGGGCCCATCACGTCGAAGTGCCTCGCCGACCATGGCGCCACCGTGGTCCGCGTGGAATCGGAGAACCGTCCCGACGTGCTGCGCGGCGCGCCGCCCTTCAAGGACAACGTGCCGGGGATCAACCGCTCGCAGTTTTTCGGAGATTTCAACACGTCGAAGCTCGGGCTCGCCCTCGACCTGACGCGGGAAGACGCCGTGGGCATGGCCAGACGGCTGATCGCCTGGTCCGACGTGATGATCGAGAGCTTCACACCGGGCACGGTGCAGCGCATGGGCCTCGACTACGAACACCTGCGCGAGATCAATCCTGGCCTCGTGATGGTGAGTACCTGCCTGATGGGCCAGACGGGTCCCGCGCGCAAGATTAGCGGGTACGGCTACCACGCCGGCGCCATCGCCGGATACTACGAGGTGACGGGCTGGCCGGACCGGTCGCCGAGTGGGCCGTGGACCGCCTACACCGACACGATCGCGCCGCGCTTCGTTACGACCATTCTCGCGGCGGCGCTGGACCGCAGGCGGCGCACGGGCGAGGGCTGTTACATCGACCTGGCGCAGTTGGAGGCGGCGCTGCACTTCCTCGGGCCTGAGATTCTCGACTACCAGGTGAACGGGCGAGCCGTGACGCGCATCGGCAACCGCGACCGCTTCGCGGCGCCACAGGGATGCTACCCGTGCGCCGGGAAGGACAACTGGGTGGCGATCGCCGTGGACACGGGCGCGCAGTGGCGCGCGCTGGCGGCCATCGTGGGATGCACCGACGTGTATCCGACGAACGCCGAGCGCCTCGCGGCCCACGACGCGATCGACGACGTGCTGTCCGCATGGACATCGGAGCGCGACGCCGCGTCGGCCGCCCGGGAACTACAGGACGCGGGGGTCCCAGCGGGCGTCGTCCAGCGCTCGAGCGACCTGCTCAAGGACCCGCAGTATGCCCACCGCGGCTTCTACCGCGAGTTCGAGCACGGCGAGATGGGCCGCGTCCCCTACGCGGGACACCAGTACCGGATTTCGGACTACGACAACGGCCCCCGCGGACCGGCCCCGCAACTCGGGGAGCACAGCTTCCAGGTGCTGACCGAGTTCCTGGGCATGTCGGACGAGGAGGTCGGGGCGGCGTTCGCTTCCGGGGCGATCAGCTAGCCGTGACGACCGGGAAGGCCCGAAGGGACCGTTGCCGGGTCCGTATGCTCCTCGCCTGGGGCGCGCTTTGCCTTGGTAGCCTTTCTTGGGGACAGGGCGGACCCGGCGTCACCTACGACGTGACCTTCGAGGGCAACTGGACCACCGACAGCACGCCGGCGGGCGTCGTGCCGGGAGCGCACTTCACGACGCTGATCGGAGGCATACACGATGCCGGCGTGTCGTTCTGGCGCAGCGGGGAGGCGGCGTCCCCCGGGGTCGAGGCCATGGCGGAGACCGGCGCCACGGGCGGCTTGCGCGCCGAGATCGTCGCCAGTCGGCACGCGGTCGCGGTGGTCCAACAGTCCGTTTCCGGCGGGGGCACGGGCCGCGCGACGTTCCGCCTCGAGGTCACGGCCTCCCACCCGCTGGTGACGCTGACGTCGATGATCGGCCCGAGCCCGGATTGGTTCGTCGGCATTTCCGGCCTGTCGCTACTCGACGACGAGCAAGCTTGGCATGCGGAGCGACGGATCGATCTGTTCCCCTACGACGCCGGCACGGAGGACGGCACCGAGTTCAGCCTGAACAACCCGGACACCCGCCCGCACGGCGTCATCACCAGCATTCGCGGCACCGGCAAGTTCTCCAACGAGCCGATGGCGCGGCTGCGTTTCGTCGTCGTCCTTGGTCGGGTGACCGGCGTGACGGTCACGGCCGGGGCGGGTCGGCTTGCCGTGTCGTGGGACGCCGTGCCGGCGGCGGATGGCTATCGCGTGCAGTGGCGGTCCGGCGCGGAGGCGTTCGAGGCGACGCGCGCGCATGCCGTGGCCGGCGGGAACGTCACGAGCCGGGTGATCTCGGGCCTTGAGTCCGGCGTCGAGTACTCGGTCCGTGTGCTCGCCACGCGGGGCGATGCCGTGGGACCTCCGTCCGAAGCCGCGACGGGAACGCCCGCCCGGAACCTCGCCGAGGGTCCGCTCCGGGAGATCTTCTCCAGCGGTGATCGGGCGAGCGTGGACTTGCCCACGCTGTTCGGTCGCGGGGCTGCCGTTGTGTACACCGCCGCGTCCAGTGCGCCGGACCTGGTCGCCGTGGCACTCGACGGCCGACAGTTGGTGCTGACGTCGGCCCGGGATGGCGCGGAAGGGGAGGCGACCATCACGGTGACGGCCAGCGACGCCGCAGGCCGGGCGGTTGCGAGGTCCGTTCGCGTACGCGTGACCGTCCCGCCGCCGGGGATCCTGCGTGGCTGGCGCGGCACCCTGGTCCGTGAGGCCGATGCGACGGAGGAGTCCGTTCAGGATCCGAACCGATAGCGCAACTTCACCACCAGCATGTCGATCACGGGATCGCGCAGGGAGTCGGTCCACAGCGTGCCGAACCCGTGGTCCGCGTCGTCGTACGTGAACTGGTTCCCGCGGGTATAGACGACGAAGAGGTCCGACAGGGGGCCGATCTCCCACCGATACCGCAACTGGGCCGTCAGCCGCGACAACGAGAAGTCCTCGGGGTCGGCGTCCTGTGCCAGGGTGCGGTCGAGCAGTTCGCCGTGACTGAGCCGCGTGCGGTAGTAGTCGGCCGCCTTGGCCTCGACGCCCGCCCATTGCAGGGTCAGGCGCAGTTGCTGGCGGGCGGTGATGAAGTAGTCGATGGAGAGTTTCGGCTGCAGGTCGTCGGCGTCGAAGGTCGCGAAGTTGCGGTCGCCCGTGTGCAGGAGCCAACCGTTGCGCTTCTTGTAGCGGACATCGAAGTCCATCGAGAGCCGCCCGTTGGGCACGTACGTGAAACCGAGGTCCAGGGCGGGGGACCAGGAGCGGTGCAGTTCCTCCTGCTCGACGCCGACGTTGGCGCTCACGGAGAGCTTCTTCGCCGCGTTGGTGCTGTAGCCGACCAGCGCCACCCATTGCGGATCGGTTCTGAACCAGCCGTTGCCCCGGCTGTTGCGCGTGTCCCAACGTGCGGGCGAATAGTTGACCGTGAGGTGGAGTTCGGAGTGGTTCGCGAACGTGAAGGTCTGGTTGGTGTAGACCGTCGCCCGGTTGACGAAGCCGTCGGTATTGGACTGGGCCATCAGGAAGAAGGAGTTGCGTGCTTGGCGGAACGGGCCCAGGTTGCTGTTCATGAAGATGAGACCGTACTGGAACGTCGCCATGTCGTTCTGTTGGATGAAACCGAGGTCGCTGATCTCGAGGTGCTTGTCGACGTAGTCGAAATTCAGGCTGTGGATGATCCCCTGGCGCGGCGCGTACATGGCGTCCGAGAAAAACCCGTAGCCGCCGGTCCCGTCGCCCGCGATGCCGCCCCCGTCGCTGTACATGACCTGGCCGTCCCAGCGCAGGCGTCCGCCGGCGGCGATGAGGTGCGCATCGATGCCGTGGGTCATCGCGTCGCCGTTGGGCAACGCGACGACCGTGCCGAGATACCCGATTGCCCGCCGTCCCGAGCCCCCCGCCTCGTAGAGCGCCCGCACGACGCCGAAATCGCGGCCGTCCTCCCGTATCGTCACGCGCTCGCCGGTATCGGTACGACGGCCCGGTAGTTCCACGTCGTCCTCGAAGGCGGCGAGCGCGCCGAAGCGTAGCCCGCCGAGGGCCCCCGCGGCCTTGACGGCGCCGAGCAGGTCGGTGGGTTTGCCGCGCTCGACCCCGGCGACCTCGATTCCGTCGGGCACTTCGAGATGCCTCGGCGGACCGCCGATGCGCCGGGTGTTCACGAGGGTCGTCGGCTCCACGCGATAGGTGAGGGGCCGCTCGCGGGCACCCGCGCCGTACCGGTGGGAACGGTAGCGGTTGACGTCGGAGCGGGGCGTCGTGACGAACACCTCGTTGCCCTCGAGGAAGAACAGGCGTTTCTCCGGAAAGAACGTCTCGAACGCGGTCAGGTTGACGACGATGTCGTCCGACTCCACCGCGCCGAAGTCCGGGTTGACGGTGCCGGTGAGCTGCACGTTGGGTGTCGGGCGCCAGGCGACGTCGACGCCGCCGCGGTAGTCGACTTCGTCCGCGACGCCGTCGTGGGTGGTGGACGCATAGGGGAAGAAGGCGAGCTGGCGCTGGGTGTCGAGGCGTTCGAGGCGCATCGTGCGGAACGCGGACATGAATCGCTGGCCGCTGTATGGGAGCGCCGGCCAACTGTGCTGTTCGTCCCGATGCGAGACTTTGCGATCCACCCAGAAGGTGAGCTTGCGGGAGGCCGGGGCGCCGTCCGTCCCGTTCGAGGCGGGCATCGCCATCATCGACCAGGGCAGGAACATTTCGGCGCTCCAGCCGTCGGGGAGCCGGGCGCTTGCCCCGAGCCACGGTCCGTCCCACTGTTCGGTGATGGTGCGCTCCGGCGCGGCCTTGCCGTCCATCAGCGAGCCCCCGAGGGTCACCGTGAACCAGTACCCGTAGAGCCCCTCGCCGGAGGTGTCCAGGGTGATGCCGAAACTGTCGCGGTTGAGGTAGCGGTCGCGCGACGAGAGGCGCGACACCAAGGTGTCCGGTGGCTGTTCCATGAACGCCGCGACGTACAGTCCCTCCCTCGTATACAGGAACCGGTAGAACGTGCGGTACTCCGGCTCTTCGAGGGTGTCCGGATCCGTGATCCGCATGTCGTCGTAGCCGGGAACCTCCGACCACGCGGCCTCGTCCGCGAAGCCGTCAATCGCGATGTTGGCGGTTTCGAAGTAGGGGACGTGTACCGCCGGACCGGTTTCCGGATCCGGCGAGGCCGCGGCGACCTCGTCATCGGGCGCGGACGGGAGCGGCGACTCCGGCTCGGACGACGCGACCTCGGAGCGGCGCTCGGTCCCGGCGGGCGCGGCATCCGGTGCCGGCGGAGAGGAGGGGATGTCGGACGGTGGATCCACCGGTAACGACATCTCGACCGCGGGAGCTTCCCGACGCAGGAACCACGAAGCGACGCCCTGCGCGGCCAGTTGCGCGATCATGGCCCGCGCGGCGCCCTCGGCCATCGGGGGAGAAACGAGGCGGTAGCGCGGTTCGCCGTCGATCTCGGCCGGCATGATGTCTCCGGCGATGCCAAGTCGGTCGCCCAACTCCGCCTGGTGTGCCCGGGCAAGGGTTGCTTCGCGCCAGGAACCGAGGACGACGAAGCCGGATTCCTCGGCGGCGGGGCTGTGTCCCGCGAGCAAGACGAGGGCGATGCCCGCGGCGAGGCGGCGCAAGCCATGGGTGCGGCGTCCGGGCCGCATGGGGCCGTGCGTTTGCGCGCATCGCTTGAAACTGGGCATGGACAGCGGGTTACGCGACGCGGCGAGGGAGCGTGGGAGGACGATGGGGAAATCAGATCACGGGAGAGCGAAGGCGCGAAGTGTAGGGTCCCGTTGCCGGCTTCGCAATCTCGTTCCGAGGCGTGTCGGCGAACCGTCGCGTTACGTTAGGCCGTACCCGATCTTGGTGGCCGCCTCGCGCATCGCATCGATCAAGAGGGCATCCGCCAACGCCCGATGCAACGACGGCGCTGCGGGGAAGGGCGGCAACGACATCACGCGCTCGTAGAGTGCCATGGCCGGGGTGTTCGTGAGGGAGGACGGATAGTAGACCCCCTCGATGTCCGGATAGCACTCGTAGAAGGCGCGGGACCAGTTCCGGGACCACCCGCGTGGGCCGCTGACGAGTTTCATGGATGCACCGGCCTGCAACGCGAAGGTCCCGCTCAAGTCTAGCAGTCGAACATCCCGCACCAGCCGGAAAGATGCGAGCCAGGGCTGGTCCCGGTATCGGTCGATGAATCGTCCGGCCTGAAACATCTCCGCCAGGGCGGTGGGGATGTCCCCGGCGTAGTAGCCGACCGCGCGGTCTTGCCGCTCGGGGGCACCGGCCGGGCCGCGGCGATGGTGATCGAAGCGTGCATTCGTTGGGCCGAAGTCCCGCAGGGTGTTCCAAGCGGATCGATATGCGCCACCGCGCCGATAGACGCGATGGAGGAGGGTTCCCGCACGAAGCGTCAGGATCGCCGGCGTGAGTTGCCGCAGGCGGCCTCGATCCGGAGTATGTGGGAGTTTTGTGCCGCGGGCCGCCTGCATCGATGGCGTCTCCTTTCGCCGAGGGCGGGCCGCACAAGCTACAGATGCTTGGCCGACCGCAACAGCGGGTCGAGCTCGTAACCGGCCTTGAGCCAGTCGAGCGGCGTGGCGAGTCGATCCGGGTCTCCGTCGACGAGTAGGTCCTCGTTCGCCGTGTGGTACCAGTTGTAGACGGCCACGGGGTGCGCCTCGGGGTCGAGTTCCCGATTTGCCCGGACAATGTTGGGCAACAGCCCGCCGGGTACGAATTGAAAGTCTGGAATATGCCGCGCGTTGTCCAGCAGGAAGCTGTAGAGCGAACGGTCCGAGATCATCTGCCGCACGCGGCCCGCCGTGGTTCCTAACCGCTCGCCCGCTGCCCGCACCGATAGGCTGCGGGTGATGATCGCGGCGTACTTTGCCACGGTCGTGGCCAACGGATCCTCGGCGGGGGGCGCGGTCCGTTGGAGTCCCCCGGCGCGCAAAACCGCTTGCTCCGCATGCGTCAGGCCCGTGGTGGCATCCTCGTAGACGGTCGGCGTCATGGTTCGCAGAATTGCTTGCAGGGCGCTGTTCAGCGTCTCCGGCGTCGCGTCCTTGAGTCCGCGATCCGCCAGGTATTCCGCCGTCGCTGCTTTGCGCATCGTAGCGTCTTCGAGCGCTGTTAGTTACCGCTAGTATATGTAAATGCTGCACCCGTTCAAGGGATCGACTTCACGCGTACCGCACTGCCACTCACCGCGAAGTGGATCCACGTTGCCGCGGGCCGTCCCGCCGCCGCGAACGCGTCTCCGTAGGCCGCGAGTTGTCCGGAATGAGCGAGGGCTTCCGCCTCCCACTGGGACCGCGCAAGCGGCGAGGACTTGTGGTCGATGATGACCGGCCCGTCGTCGGTCTCCAGGACGACGTCGATCCGGCCCAGCGATTGCCGGCCATCGTCCAGGACGTGGGCGATGGGGTATTCGACGTGTATCGCGGTCGGCCGGAAGCGCTGACGGATGAAGTCGAGGAAGCGGCGGGCGGCGGCCAAGGCGTCCTCGGCTCGAACGGCCGTCGCCACGTCGTGGGCTTCGAGGATCGCCCGTGCGCGCTCCGCCGCACCCGGTGCGTCGGGATTGACCAGCATCATGGCGAGCACCGCGTGCAGGCCATTGCCGACGTCGGTCATGTCAGCGCCGGTCAAGGGGATGCGCTCGCCGAACTCCACGATCTCGGCGACGGTTGCCGAAGGCGCGGAGAGGGCATCGGAGGGTCTGGCCGGAGTGCGCGGGAAGTCGTCACGACGCTCCCGTTCCTCGAACCAGCGTGGGTGGAATGGTCCGGACGCGCCCGTAGCGGTGCCCGGATGGAACTCGCGTGCGGCGGTCGGGATGGTCACGCCGTGTGGCAGTTCCAGCGCGTCGCCCTCCGGCAGCAAGAACGGCGTCTCGACGGCGCGTATCCATGCCCCTTGCCGCAACCGGCCGGTCGGCAGGGCGACGACCAGCAGGTCCCGGGCCCGCGTCATGCCGACGTAGGCCAGGCGGCGTTGTTCCTCGAGGGAAAGCCGAGCGCACTCCCGTCCCTCGTCGGAACTCTCGATGCGCTGACGGGCGGGTACGCCTCGGGTGCGCTTGCCGAACAGGTCCGGCCACCAGCGCACTGTCCGGCCGGCGAGCGGGGCGTCGATGTCGAACGGTCCGGTCTGGGTGACCCGTGGTTCCCAGAGGTCGCTCAACTCCTCGTAGTCGAGGTCCGTCAGGACGACGACGGGCCACTCGAGCCCCTTGGCGCGGTGATAGGTGAGGACGTGTACGGCGTCGCCGGTCGTGACCACTGGTTGCAGGTCGAGTTCCCGGGAACTCGGCTCCTCCAGCCAGAACAAGAACCCCGTGAGCGTGGCCGCCTGATGCTGGACGCGGCAGTGTTCTTCGTAGAGCACGACGAGGTCCACGAGCGCGTCCAGGTTGCGCTGACGCTGGGCCGCCTTGATGGCGTCGGGTCCCCAGCCGGTCACGGTCTCGCGGAGGCCCGCGTCGTTGAGCACGTGCACCACGGTCTCCAAGGGCGACCGGGACGCCGTGGCGTCGCGGGCCGCGCGCAGCCGCTGGACGATGGGGTGACCGCCACCGTCCCACTCCCGGGAGGGATGCCCGTTGGCGAGCCAGGCGAGACGATCCGCGAGCCAGGTCTCCGGTTCCGCGCCGCCGGCCAGGGCCACGATCTCCGCTACGGCGAGGGTGTCGCCGTCGTCGTTCAGACAGCGCAGGCAGGCCCGGGCCAATCCGACTTCGGGAGTCGAAAGCAGCCCGCGCATGGTCATCTTCATCGGCACGCGCCGACCGCGGAGCGCCCGTGCGATGCCCTCGACTCGCGGGTTGGTGCGCGCCAGCACGGCGATGTCGCCGTACCGGACGGGCCGCACCTCCCCCGTATCCGGATCGACCACCGGCAATTCTTGTTCCACCAACTCCGCGATGCCGTTCGCGATGCCCTCGAAGCGCTCGCTTAAGGCTCTGCCGGCAAGGGTCCAACGTGCCACTGCGGGTGCGTCGGTGGCCGTTTCGCGTTGCGGCTTCAGCACGACCCGGGAGGGCGCGATCGAGTTTTGGAAGGCTGTTGCGAAGACCGCGTTGACGTAGTTGACGAGGGGGGGCCGGGAACGCCAGTTCGCGTCCAGCGTCATGGTGGCCACGTCGTGGGCGGTGAGCGCCTCGAGGGTCTGGAACACGAGTTCTTGGTCGCAACCCCGGAAGCCGTAGATGGCCTGCTTCACGTCACCGACGAAGATGACGCGGTCGGCCAGCCTCGCGAGCTTGACGAAGAGCGCGAGTTGGATGGGGTTGGTGTCCTGGAACTCGTCGACGAGCAGCACTTCGAGTTCGTCGGCCAGACGGGCGGCGATGCGCGGATCCTCGAGGGCGCGGAGCATCAGTTGCTCCATGTCCCCGAAGTCGATCAGGCCGGCGCGGTGCTTGAGCTCGGCGAAGCGGTCCAGGGCGCGGGCGGCGATCTCGAACGCGCCTTCCGTGTAGACGCGCAGGTCCTCGTGGAAGCCCGGGTGGGCGTCGTACAGGCTCGCGGTGGTCCGGACGGCCTCGGCGATGGATTGGCTCGCCTTGGCCGGCTTCTCCTTGCTCAGGCTCATCCACACGGACCAGGGGCAATCGATCCGGCCGAGTTGTGGCGCTGCGGCCCGCAACCGCGATACGTATCTGCGCGTGGTTTGCGTGCGGTCCGTATCGGCGTCGATGCCGGCGAGGGTGCGCTCCACGGCATCCGCAAACCGGGGAGAGGGGTCTTCCGGCAGCGCCTTCGGGAAGAACGCCAGTAGTGCGTCGGCGTTCTCGCGGCCCATCGCGGCGAGGGTTTCGGCGCCGAGGTCGTTGTCGCGCGCGATGTCGGCGATGCGCTTGACGGCGCCCTGCCACCCGCGCAATTCCAGCCTGGCGCCGCGCCCGTTCATGTCGCGGATACGCTGGCGCGGCACGACGTCGTCGAGGGCTTGGTCGAAGAGCCGCCGCGCGTCCTCGACGCTTGCCACGTCGAGGCGGGGCGACAGTCCGAGTTCGAATGCGAAGCGCCGCGACAGGCGTTCGCAGACGCTATGCACCGTGCCGATCAACGCGCCGCCGGACTGCTCCGCCAGGGCGAAGCGGCCGCTCGCGATCAGCCGTTCCCGCACGCGGTCGCGCAACTCGGCGGCGGCCTTGACCGTGAACGTGGTGCCGACAATGCGCGTGGGATCGATGGCCTCCTCGACGAGTAGGCGTTCCAGCTCCTCCGTCAAGCGCCAGGTCTTGCCGCTGCCGGCCCCGGCGCTAATGAAGGTGACGTGGGAGAGGTCGTTCACTGGGCGGGGTCGAGCCCGGTCAGCAAGCGGAAGTCGTCGAACCGGTCTGGCCCATCCGCGCTCGCCAGCGCGGCGTCTGGGGGCAGGGACCGTTCGTCGGGCGCCGCGCCGGGCACGTGGACTTCCACCAAGCCTTGGTCGAGTTGGGCGCGGCGCCAGGCGCGGGTGACTTCGGCGCGTTGCCAGATTTCCTGGGGCGAAGCGCCGGTCGCGGGGGACGCAACGATTGCATCCGGAAAAACGCTATCGTCCGGCGCGAGGATATTGCCGGTGGTCACGATGTAGTACGCCGGATAGGGCCAGTCGTTGCGGCCTTCGGCGGCGCGGTGCAGCCAGGCGTAGGTGCCGAGTTGGAGGTGTCGGCCGGCCTCCATCTCGCTCTGCCTATACGGTTCGCTTCCCCACTTCATGTCCACGACGATGCGGCGTCCGCCGGCGTCGGTGAGCAGAAGGTCGATGGTGCCCCGCAGCCGGAACGCGGGGTGCTCGGCCTCGTGATCCACTTCCGAGCGTGCGCTTTCGATGCCGGCGCCGCGCAGGTGATGGAGCAGACGCGTCAGGCCGTGCTCGATGCGGTCCGCCACGTATTGCCGGTCGCCGTCGCGTCCGCGTTGCAGCAGGATGGCGCCCTCGGTCTCGAACAGGTGGTCGAGGTGGGCGTCCAGCCACCCGTGCAGGGTCGCGGGCGCAAGGCCGGCCCACTGCCCGCGCTGCGGATGGGTGTCGAAGAAGCGCTCGAACAACCGATGCGCGAGGCTGCCGTAGAGGAGGCCGCGGTCGTGGACGTTCGTGGCGCGGGCCGGCCGTAGGTCCGCGAGGTAACGGAGCACCCACGCATGCGGATAGTCGTAGAGCTTCGATAGCGACGTGTAGGATTCCGTGGGTCGGGTCGGCATTGCCACGTCGGACGGCAGGGACCACCAGCGCTTCGGCGACCGCAGTGGACGGACGGGCAAGGGCGGCGTCGCGACGTCGATCTGCGGCAGCGCCGCGTCGCCGCCACCGAGCAGCATGTCTTCAAGCCGCAGCTCCCGAGAGCCCGGACACCGATGCTCGATCTCCGCGAGCAGCGGATGGCGTTCGCTCTCCGAACCATGCACCACCAATACGAGCCGCCGCCGGCAATGCAGCACGGGGCGCAGCCAATGTTGCCGTTGCCGCCGGAGCCGCTCGGCGCGGGAGGGGAACTCCACCCCAGCGGCGGCCAGCGCGTCGATTTCCGCCGGGGACCACGGCGGCGCCGGGTCTTGGGACTGCGGCCGGATATCCCACCACAGCACTTCGTCGACCGGATCGACCACCGTCGCCGGATGCGTGGTGGCGCATGGGTGTCCCGCTTGGGCGAAGGCGCGGGGATCGGCTTGCGCGGTCGCGGCCTCGTCGATCAGGCGATCGAGTTCGTCCTTGGAGACCCGGACGTGGCCGTCCCCCGACAACTGGCCGAGCGCGTCCCCGAGGGCCTTGCACTGGGCAATCGCGCCCGTGTAGACACGCTCGTCCAGATCGTCGGCCACCGCGCGCCGGCGCTCTAGCCACCGTGCGCAACGTGCCGCGCGCTCGGCGATCGCTGCAACGGGTGCGCCGGCATCTGCCGGATGGCGCGTTCCTTCCAGCCAGTAGCGGATTTCCTCGGGAGCCACCCGGGAGGACTCGGGACGTTCCGCTTCCTCTTCGGCGATGCGGTCCATCGCGGCCCGCCAATCCACCCCGCCGATGCCGGGTTGCTCGGCCACGGCCGCGGCGAGGGGTCGCCGGATGCGCCACGGCAGCGGTGCGACGGGATGCAACAGGAACTGCAGCAGAAGACGGGGATCGACGGGTTGCCACAGCAGGGCCAACGCGAGGGCGGGCACCTGCGAGACGGGGCGGAAACGCGACGCGTGCCGGAAGCCGCAACGCGGCAGGTTGGCGCGTTCGAGGGCGTTGTCGAATACGATGCCGTCGTGTTCCGCGATCAGAACACAGTTCGGCCCCTCGGCTTCCCAGAGGTATTCCGCAAGGCCGCGGGCGGAGACGTCGCGAGACTCGGCCCGGATGACGAGTACCGTTCCATCGCCGCGCAGGTGCTCGCCGGGTCGTGGCGCGGTGGCATCTTCGTCTGCGGCGAGCAATGCGGCTTGCAGACGAGCCAGGTCCGAACCCGCGGCCGCCGCGCCGGATGGTCGCCGGACCCCGGGATGCACCTCGAAGCCGATCCCATCCACCACCCGGCGCCACGCGGATGGTAGTTCCTCCGGGTCGTCGAGGAGCACCAGTCGCTCGATCTGCGTCCGCCGTTCCTCGAGCGCCCGCGCGACGGCGGCGAGACGTTGCCCCATGCACGGCGCCGCCCGCTCCCGCGCGAGGACCTCCACGGCCGCCATGTCGGCAAGCCGCGACTGATCTCCGAGAGACTGCCCGTCCCAACCCGCCTCGTACCACGCCGCGCGCCAGCGCATGAGTTCCCGGGAGACGCCGATCGGATCGACCTCGAAGGAGGCGTGGTAGAAGCGGGCGAAGTCGTTCGCTGCGGCGAGGCAGCTTCGGTAACGGGCCAACCGGGCGGCGGCGTGTTCCAGGACGGGTGGTAGTCCGAGGTCCGTCTCCAGTGCTTCGAGCAAGCCACTCGGCCCGAGGCGAATGTCGCCCAGGGCCGTGGCTGGCGCCGAAGGGTCGAGGCCGTCCGCGTGCAGGCCGAAGCGGACGATCATGAACGGGTCAACATGCGTCCCTTCGGCACTGCCGCGCTACATGGTCGTGCCCTTGCAGAAGTCGGCGATGCTACGCGCCGTTTCCCGGCTGATTTCCGGACAGCTGGTGGGGAGTATCTCCGTCCCGTGGATCGTCCCCATGACTTGCCGGCACTGCGCCTTGACCCCTTCGGCGATCAGCAGCCGGTAGAAGTTGATGCCTTCGTCGCGCAGGGGATCGCACTCGTTCACGCTGATGACGGTGGGCGGCAAGCCACGTACGTCCTCGGCGGTCGCGAAGCTCGGCCACGCGAGCGGGTCCCGATTCTCGAACGCCTCGATGCCGTAGACGACGGCGCCGCGATTGTTGTGCAGGTCGAGCAGGATGCCGTTGTTCTCGGTGGACGAGGGGTTCTCCGGCAGGGGCCACTCGCCCGCGATGTACGGGCACAGCGCGTAGAGCCCGGCCGCCAGGCCGGTGTCGCCGTCCTTCAGCAGCTTGAGGCCGGTCGCGAGCGTCAGGTTGCCGCCGCCGCTCTCGCCGGCGACCACGATGCGGCTCGCATCTATGCCGAGCATGTCGGCGTTGGCCGACACCCACTTGAGCCCGGACACGCAGTCGTTCAGGCCCGCCGGGTACGGCTCGATCTCGGGGACGGAGGAGGGCGAGAGGGCGTTGCGGAAGTCCACCATGGCCACGGCCACGCCCTGGGCGGCGATGATCTTGCCCCACGCGCGGTAGTTCCCGAGATAGCACGACATCATCATCATGCCGCCCCCGTGGATGTAGTAGACGCACGGCACGGTCTCGTCCGAGTCCGGGCGGATGAACTGGATGTTGATCGTGTTGCCGTCGGGTTCGGAAACGACTTCGTGGGTGACGATCGAGAGCCCGGCCGAAGGGGCGACCTCCTCGTTGTCCGCCATCTCGAACATGGCGGCGAGGGCCTCGTCGGCGGCCCTGGCCTCGGGGGTGTTCGCCGCGGCGACGGCCGCCTCGCGGCTCTCCACGTCTCCCTGCTCGAGGTCCGGAAACGCGGCCAGCATGGCTTTCAGGCGCGGGTCGATGCGCGGGTCGTTGACGCCCTTCGGTTCACTCATGGTTCATTCTCCTCCTGCCGTTCCTTGTTCATAGTCGGCCTCGAGTAGCCGCGCACCGCGCATGATGTTGCCGAGGGCGTAGTTCGCCTCGTGGCAGGCGTACTCGTAGACGCTGGTGTCCGTCGCGGGCCAGGGATACTCGCCGCTCCAGGGCGCCTCCCATGCCGACGGATCCTCCACCGTGAAGCTGTAGTGGAGCGTGTCCTCGTCGATGCGCTCGAATCGCTCGACGACGTGGAGATCCTCGGTCGCGCCGTAGAGATACAGCCCGGACTTGTCGCGGAAGTTCGTGGTGTCCACCACCAGCGTGTCGCCCTCCCAATGGCCAATGGAGTCGCCCATCCAGTAGCGTACGTCCGCCGGCGGGTGCTCGCCGCCGATGCGGATGATGCGTGCGTCATGGACCATCTCGTTCAGGATCATGACGTGGTCGGGCGTCTGCACGATGCGCTTCACGTTGTTGTAGAGGACCGGCAGCATCGGCGGCCCGGAGGTCGAGCCGAAGCCGAGTAGGCAGCGCTCGCCCAATGGGCGCATCTCTGGATCGTCGTAGGGTCCGATCTCCATCTGCTCCTTCAGCCACCAGGCCTCGCCGGTGTTCTCGCGGAAGGCCCGGAACAGAATCGCGCGGGTCGCCATTCCCCGGGGCGTCAGCTGCGGGAGACGTCCATTCGGCGGGTCATGGATGATGGAGGTACGGTGCTGGCCGTCGATGGCGAAGGTGTCCTCGCCGTTGTCGATCCAGAACGTGTTGTAGCCACCCACGTTGCCGGCCGCGCCCGGCGAGCCGTCGCCGCCCTCGGGGGGCGCTTCTCGGTTCGGGTCGCTGCGCGTCGAGGTGGCCGCCCGGAACGCGGCCGCCTGGGCCTCGAACTTCTGCGCCTGCTCCGCCGAGAGATACAGGTTGTCCCCGAACATCTCCGGCCGTTCGAGCGGGGTGAGCGTGGCCACGTCGTAGACACCGCTGAGATCCGGGTGGCCGTCCGCCGTCCGGGGAATGTCGGCGGTGGCCACGGCGGCACTTAGCGCGCCTGCGGCAATGACGATCAGGACGGGCGATCTGCTGCCCATGGACTTGCCTCCATTCGCGATTCGTGCTGGATGTTACGCTAGGCGCGAGGGCGCACCAAGCCGCGTCTATCAACCGCCCTGGCACATTGGGGGACCCGGGATGAAGCGACCGCGGTGGTTTGCCTCCCTGCTTGCGGTCGGGCTGGTTGGCTGCGACCCGGCGCCGGTGCGCGATGCGGCCGACGGCGTTGCGCCCGCGCCTTCCGAGGTCGCCCCAAGCATGCAAGCGCCGCCGGTCGAGCGCTTCCCCCACCGCGAAGCGTTCTTCGGCGACCTGCACGTGCACACGAGCTGGTCGACGGACGCCTTCTTCTACGGCAACCGGGTGGGTCCGCGGGACGCTTGGCGATTCGCCCAGGGCGAAGCCGTGCGTCTGCCCTCGGGCATCGTGGCGCAACTCGCCGCGCCCCTCGACTTCGCGGCGATCACCGACCACGCGGAGGGCTTCGACAGCATCGGGATCTGCACGGACCCGGATCACGCGCTCTACGAGTCCCGGGCCTGCGAGAACATGCGCAACCCGCGGGTCGACATCGACGAGTTCTTCGCTCGGGCCTTGCAGCGCGCCGTCCAATGGCCACGCCCCCGCAATCGTGAGTTGTGCGCCGACCTCGGTGGCTGCATCACGGCCGCGCGCGCGACTTGGCGCGAAGCGCAGGCGGTGGCGGACGAGTTCGACCGGCCGGGAGAATTCACGGCGCTGATCGGCTACGAGTTCACGGGGCTCCTGCTTGGAGGGGGCATGCTGCATCGCAACGTGCTGTTTCGCGGCGCCCACGTCACCGAGGACGCCATCTCGGCAAACGACGTCGTGAACCAAGCGGATTTCCTCCGCCGGCTGGACGCCGCCTGCGAGCCCCCCTGCGAGGTGCTCACGATTCCGCACAACACGAACTTCTCTTGGGGCTTGATGTTCGCCGGCGCCGACCGGGACGGCCATGAGTACACGGCGGCGGACATCGAGCGGCGCATCCGCATGGATCGCGTCGTTGAGGTGACGCAGCGAAAGGGCGTTTCGGAGTGCCAGCTAGGCGTGGGGGCCTCCGACGAGGACTGCAACCTCGGCATCCTCTTTCCTCCCTGCACGGAAGAAGGCCAAGCCCGTTGTGCGCACGAGACCTCCTTCGTCCGCGATGCCCTCCTCGACGGCATCGACTTGGCGAGCCAGGGCCGGCCGAATCCCTTCAAGCTCGGCATGATCGGCTCGACCGACACGCACCAGTCCGACCCGGGGAACACGGACGCATCCCGGCACTCCCGTTTCGTCCACGCCATGGAGACGCCGGAGTCGGCGCGAGAGTTCCTTGAGGGCGCCCATCCGCTGGCCGGAGCATGGCGGCGTTTCAGCGAAGGCGGGCTGGCCGGCGTGTGGGCGGAGGCCAACACGCGGGAGGACCTCTTCGACGCTTTGCGGCGGCGCGAAGCCTTCGCCACGAGCGGCTCGCGGTTGCGCATCCGGTTCTTTGGCGGGGATCTCCCGGCGGATATCGGGGCGCGGGAGGATGCACTGGAAATCGCCTACGCGCGCGGCGTTTCGATGGGTGCGGATCTCGAGGGCGAGGATCCGCCGGCGTTCTGGGTGCGGGCTTCGCAGGATCCGGAGGCCGCCACGCTGGACCGAATCCAGGCGGTCAAGGGTTGGGTCGAGGCCGGCGAGCATCACCATCGGGTGTGGGACGTGGCGTGCTCGGCCGGGCGGGTGCCGGGCGAGGACGGCCGCTGCGCGCCCTCGCCCGCGTCGGTGGACACCGCGACCTGCGAACGCCGCGACGACTCCGGCGCGGCCGAACTTGCCGCGACGTTCACGGATCCGGCGTTCCAGCCGGACCAACATGCCTTCTACTATGTGCGGGTGATGGAGAATCCGAGTTGCCGCTGGACGACGTGGTTTGCGAACGGCGCGGGCCTTGCCCCGCCGGACGACGTGCCGCTGACGGTTCGGAACCGGGGCTGGTCGTCGCCCATCTGGCACGAACCTGAGTAACGAACGAAGGGGACTTGCGCATGACGCAATTGGGACCGCGCGGCCACATAGGGGCCAGCCGCAGGGAGTTCTTGGCCGGTGCGGCGTCGTGGGCGACGCTCGCTGCCGCCGCGCCGGCCGGTGCCGGGCCGGGCGCGTTCGCGGGGGAGGGCGCGGACGGGGAAGTTCGCGGCGACGGCTCGGGCCGTCTCGTCGTGAAGGCCATCGACGCCTACCCCGTCTACATCAACGAACGCTCGGTTGGCCTCTTCGATCCACCGACGTTCTCGTCGGACGAGGATCCACGCCGCTGGTACTACGGTGGCCCGTTCGAGCAGTTGCCCTCCGCCATCATCGCGGTGGTGAAGACGAACCAGGGCCTCGTGGGCTTCGGCATGGGCGCCGGTGGCACCGCGGCGGTCGAGATCATCCACGGCCACCTACGGCACCACGTCGTGGGCGCCGACCCGCGCGGGGTCGAGCGGCTGTGGGACCAGATGTACACGTCCGCGCTCTTCTACGGCCGGCGCGGCCTGTTCCCGATGGCGCTCTCCGCAGTGGACAACGCCTTGTGGGACGTTGCGGGCAAGTACGCCGGCAAGTCGGTACACGAGATGCTCGGCGGAGAACCGGGCGCGCGCATTCCGATCTACCAGACCGGAGGCGACATCGCGGCCGGAAAGCGTGCCGGCGTGCGGAACTTCAAGGTGGGCCTGCCCATCGCGCCGGAAACTCCCGCCGCCGAGACCCAGGCCGCCATCGACCACGTGCTCGCGGCCCGGGAGACGCTCGGGCCGGAGGGCAACCTCATGACGGACAGCGTGTCGCGCATGGGGACGGTGGATTGGGCCGTCGGGATCGCCGAGCGGCTGCGCCCGGCGCGGCTCTACTGGATGGAGGAACTACTCTCCCCGGACGACGTGTTTGGGTACGCAGAGCTCGTGAAACGGATCGGTGGCGGTGGACCGGGCTGGACCAGGGTGGCGTGCGGGGAGCACGAATACACCGAGCACGGCTTTGAGGTGCTCGTGCGGCTTGGTTCGGCGGAGGTGCTCCAGCCGGACATCACCTGGTGCGGCGGGCTCACGGCAGCGCGGCGCATTGCGCGGGTCGTGGAGGACGCCGGGTTGGAGTTGGTGCCCCATCGCGGCGGCAGTTCCTGGGGTCTCCCGATCGCCTTGACGGCGCCGAGCTGCACGATGGCCGAGAGCTTCGCCGCCGGTTCGCCCATCCTCGAGGCCATGACGCCGGTCATCGAGGACGGCGACTGCCTGGCACCGACGGAACCCGGGTTTGGAACGGCGCTAACCGAGGAGATGGTGCTCGAATACCGCTTGCCGGGGGCGTGAGAACGTGGGGCGGAGTTACTCCGCGCCCCAATCACCGTAGATCAGTTCCCGCAACTCGGGCCACGAGTACTGCTCCAGCGGGTCGGGTGCCTCGGGGTCGCCTACCCTCAGGTCCGGCAACGTGTAGCGGCCTTCGACCGGTGGCGAGGCGAGGACCGTACGCAGACCGTCCTCCATGATGGCGCTCAGCGAACGCCCGGTCTCGCGGGCGAGGCGTTCGGCGCGCTCCAGCAGTTCGTCCTGAATGTCGATGGTCGTCTTCATGACCCTGCCCGACGAACTGGGGAGGCCGGCTACGCTGCTCGCGCGCCCAATCGTACGAACCCCCACCCTCGCCATGGCGAGCGCCGGTGTAGATGGCCGGATGCCCGTGCGAGACCGGCCGTGCCCTCCGCGGTCCGCCTAGTCCCTGGCGGACCACCCAAGGGCTGTCAGCAGGTAACCGCCGTTATCCCGCCGCGTGCTGGGCCGCCGCCGGCGGGGCCGCGCCGGCCTGCAGGCGCCGCAGTTCTTCCCACCCGAAGTAGCCGGTGAAGTTGTCTTCGTCGAAGAAGATCACCGGGCCGTCGGCGAGCATGAGGTAGTCGACGTCCTCGAGCGCCTCGGTCTTGTGGTGGATCATCCCGTTCGGCTCGAACAGGAAGTCCCCGGCCTCGAGGATGTTGTCGCGCACCTGCAGCGTGCCGCTGATGACGTACACGTACACCGCCCCGATGTGCTTGTGGGACGGCGCGGCGTAGCCCTTCTTCCAGCGGTAGATGCCGGCGTGACGGCCCGTCTCCCCCTGCGACCACAGCAGCCTGATCCAGGCCATGCCCGGCTCGGTCTCGAGCCAGTCATCGTCCGAAGCTGCGACCACGGTGTCGGACAGGTTCTCGTCGAACGGGGTGATGTCTTGCGGTAGTGGCATGTGCCTCCCTCCTATTGGGCATTGCAGCCCGATTGTGGACCTTCCCGATAGGGTGTGCAATGCATGTTGGGCACTCGCATGGACGGGCGAGGCGCGCTCGCGGTACGCTCGCGGTGAGGTCTCCCAGCCAAGGCGACGCGCCATTCCCGACACCGACACCCGGGAGCGGATCGAGCTGAATCCGGCTCCCACGAGCGAGCGCGTGCGTCCGCGCACCGTGTTCGTCATGAGTTGCGTCCTGTTCGGCGTGCATTTCGCCGAGGCGCTCAGCGTGAACCTGTTGCCGCTGACGCTCTACCTGTTCACCCAGAACGCGTTCTTCATCGGGGTGATCCTCGCCATCAACCCGATCTTCGGCTTCATCGCGCAGCCGATCGTGGGCGTGCTGGCGGATCGGACCTGGACGCGCGTCGGGCGCCGGGCCTTCTACTTCATCATCGCGGCGCCGATCGTCGCGGCAACCGAGATCGCGATGCCCTTCGCGACGACGCTCTGGGTGGTGGTCGTGCTCATCATCGTGATGCAGTTCTTCGTGGACGTCATCTTCGGGGCCTATCACCCCCTGCTCGCGGAGCTCGTGCCGCCGCACCAGCGCAACTTCGTGGCGGGCGTGAACTTGGTCGCCGCCCAACTCGGCTGGATCGCGGTGTTGTTCATCGGGATGCCGCTGGTGACCTACTACCGTGGCATCCACGGCGAGCACCTGTACGGCCTGCCGCTCTATTTCATGGCGGCCGGCGTGATGCTGACGTTCGTCCTGCTCGCCGCCTTCGTGCTGAAGGAGAAGCGGCTCGATCCCGTCAAGCCGCGCGCGCGGCTGACGCCGAGGCAGTACGTGCGCGACTTCGTGGACCACCCGATGCTCCTCAGGCTCGGCTTCGTGAACCTGCTCCGCTCGCTACAGCGCACGGCCATCGCGGGCTTCGTGGCGCTCTACGCGACCAAGATGCTGCTGTTCGAGGAGGCGGAGTTCGGCCAGTCCTGGGGCTACATGCCGTTCATCGCGCTCGTCTTCGCCATGCCGGTAGCGGTGGCGATGAAGCGGCTCAACCGCCAACAGGCGATGATCCTCGGGTTCGTGGTGATGTTGGTCTGCTCGGCGATCGGCTACGTCGCGAACACGCCGGAAATGCTCTTGGTGGCCGCCATCTTCTTCGGGCTCGCGGACGTGTCGTTGGCGATGGCCCACAAGACGCTCTGCACGGACTATTTCCTCCAAGGGATGATCGGCCAGCAGTCGACGACGATGAACATCTTCTACGGCGTGGGCCGGACGGTGGGCCTCGTCTTGGTGGGGGCGAGCATCAACTACGTGTTCGACAACGACTACTCGGTGATCTGGCCGATCGCGGCGGTCCTGGCGGTGATTGGCATCGTCGCGCTGTTCGGGGTGCGGGACGTGCGGTATGAGGACGCGAGGCGCGTGGAGGCCGCACCGGCTGGCTGACGCGCGACCAGCGCTGGCACCGGGCGTCGTGCGTGGAACGATCTGGTCCGCTGGCGTAGGCTTCACCGCGACGACGATTCCTGCAAGGCGACCCGCCCATTTCCAACACCGACCCCCGGGAGCGGATCGAACTGCATCCGCCCCCCACCAGCGAGCGTGCGCGCCCGCGCACGGTCCTGCTCATGACCACGTTCTGGTTCGGCGTGCACTTCGCGGAGGCCGTCAGCGTGAATCTGCTGCCGCTGACGCTCTACCTGTTCACGGAGAACGCCTTCTACATCGGGCTCATCCTGGCCATCAATCCGATGTTCGGCTTCATCGCCCAGCCGATCGTCGGCGTCCTCTCGGACCGGACGTGGACCCGCGTTGGGCGTCGGGCCTTCTACCTCATCGTCGCCGCGCCCATCGTCGCCGTGACGGAGATCGCGATGCCCTTCGCGACGGCGCTCTGGCTGGTGGTGGTGCTGGTGATCGTCATGCAGTTCTTCGTGGACGTGATGGCGGCCGCCTATCACCCGATGCTGGCCGAGATGATCCCGCCGCATCAGCGTTCGATGGTTGCGGGGATCAACAAGTGCGGTTTGGAAGTCGCCTGGATCGTGGTGCTATTCGTCGGCATGCCCTGGGTGACGCTCTACCGGGAGCAGCAGGGGGGCGACGTCTTGTACGGGCTGCCGCTGTACTTCCTCGCCGCGGGGGTCCTGCTGATCTTCGTCATGCTGGCGGCGTTCTTCCTGAAGGAGAAGCGGCTCGATCCGCTCCAGGCGCGCGCCCCGCTGACGCCCCGACAGTACATCCGGGACTTCGTGGACCAGCCGATGCTGCTGAAGCTCGGCTTCGTCAACATGCTGCGCTCGCTCCAGCGCACGGCCATCACGGGCTACGTCGCGCTCTATGCGACGAAGATGCTGCTCTTCGAGGAGGGCGAGTTCGGCCAGTCCTGGGGGTACATGCCCTTCATCGCGTTGGTCTTCGCCATGCCGGTGGCGTTCGCCATGCACCGGCTGAACCGTCAGATGGCGATGATCCTGTCGTTCGTGGTGATGATCGTCTGCTGCGTCGTGGGCTACGTGACGGAGACGCCCGGCATGCTGCTGGTCGCGGCCATCTGCTTCGGGCTCGCCGACGTCCTGATCGACATCGCGCACAAGACGCTCTGCACCGATTTCTACCTCCAGGGCATGATCGGGCAGCAGTCGACGACGATGAACATCTTCTACGGCGTGGGGCGCACCATCGGGCTGGTCCTGGTCGGGGCGACCATCAACTACGTGTTCGAGGGCGACTACTCCGTGATCTGGTCAATCTCCGGCGTGCTCTCGGTCGTGGGTATCCTGGTGTTGCTCGGCGTGCGGGACGTGCGGCACGAGAACCGGTCGGCGGCTGGGGGCGTGGCGGCCGCGGGATGAGAGCCGGGTGCCAGCCGCCGCCGGGACCGGAAGCGTACGATCCGGGCTCAAGCCCGCAACGCGAACCCCGCGTACCCGTTCGCGGCCACCTCGTCGCACTTCTCCACGTACAACGGGTAACCGATGTAGGGCATGAACACCTGCGGCTTGCCGGGAATGTTCACGCCGAGGTACCACGAATTGCAGGTGGGATAGAGGGTTTCTCCGGCGACGTCGTTGACGTGCGCGACCCATTCGTCCTGCGCCGGTTCCGTGGCCTCGATCGTCGCGTAGCCTCCGTTCCGGAGATGCGCCAGACAGTCCGCGATCCAGTTCACGTGCTGCTCGATCGACACCATCATGTTGGTCAGCACGGAGGGGCTGCCCGGCCCTGAGATCGTGAACAGGTTGGGGAAGCCCGCGACCCCTAGGCCCAGATAGGTGCGTGGTCCGGCGGCCCACTTCTCCTTCAGCGGCTGTCCACTGCGGCCGCGGATATCAATCCGATGCAGGGTGCCCGTCATCGCGTCGAATCCCGTGGCGCATACGATGCAGTCGAGGTCGTAGGAGACGCCGTCGGCCAGCAGCCCGGTAGGGGTGATCTCCTCGACCGGCGCGTTGCTGATGTCGACCAGGGTCACGTTGTCCCGGTTGAACGTTTCGTAGTAGCCGGTGTCCAGGCAGGGGCGCTTGCAGCCAATCACGTTGTGGGGCGAAAGCGTGCCCGCGACATCCGGGTCGCGGACGATCTCGGCGATCTTCTCCCGCACGAAATCGGCTGCGGTCTCGTTGGATTCGGGGTTGATCAGCAGATCCTCATACCCCATCAGGAACGCGAAGCCGCCGATGCCCCAGCGCTCCTCGTAGTCTCGGCGGCGGGCGTCCGGGTCGTCGTCCACCGCCGCCATCTCGCGCATGGTGGCCTGCACGCCGAGGGCCCCGGGCATCAGGCTGTTGCGCGCGCGGAACTCCGGATACTCGGCCTTGATGGCGCGCTGCACCTCCGGGTCGAGCGGGCCGTTGCGCGCGGGAATGGAATAGTTCGGCGTGCGCTGGAAGACCGTGAGGTGTCCCGCCTCCCGGGCGATGATCGGGATGGCCTGGATGGCCGACGAGCCGGTACCGATGATGCCGACGCGCTTGCCGCTGAAGTCAACGCCGTCGTGGGGCCACTGTCCCGTGTGGTAGACCTCGCCTTCGAAGGTCTCGATGCCTGGGAAGGCCGGCGTGTTCGTGGACGAGAGGCAGCCCGTCGCCATGATGCAGAAGCGCGCCGCCACGGTCCTGCCGGTGTCCGTGCTGATCGTCCAGCGATCCTCCGCCTCGTCGAAGACGGCCTCGGTGACCCGCGTGTTGAACGCGAAATGGCGGTGCAGGTCGAAGCGGTCCGCGACGTGATTCGCGTACCGCAGGATCTCGGGCTGACCGGCGTAGCGCTCCGTCCACTCCCACTCCTGCTGGAGTTCCTCGGAGAACTGGTAGGAGTACTCCATGCTCTCGACGTCGCAACGTGCGCCCGGATAGCGGTTCCAGTACCAAGTGCCGCCCACGCCGCTGCCCGCCTCGAAGCCTTGGAGACTGAAGCCCAGGCCGTGTAGGCGGTGGGCCATGTAGAGTCCGGCGAATCCGGCGCCGACGATCACGGCGTCGACGCGCTCGGTGGTGTCCGTCATATGTGCTCCTCTCGTGGGAGGCTGATTCTAGTGTGTTCTAGCCGCGTGGGCACATGTCGGGGGCGGGTCCGGGGCGCCGGGCAGGCGACCCGGCGGTTCAGGTCGCCGTCGTGGTGGAGAGTCGTGCGACGAAAGCTCGGTGCTCCGGCGTCGCCATGGCGTCCCGAAGGGTGGCGAGCACGGTCCGCAGGTCGCCGCCAAGGAGTGCGTCGGCGGCGAGTGCGAGGCCGGGAAACACGGTACTGCGGGTCACGCCGCGGGGGTCCGGGGCCAGGGGCCGGTAGGCATCGTCGGCGAGTTCGAACCAGTCGATGCGCCGGTCGACCGTGCGCCAGACGATGTACTCCCGCACGCCGCTGCGCTGGTAGACATGCATCTTGTCGTGCAGGTCGTAGGAGGCACTGCTGGCGGCCACTTCCGCGACGAGTTCGGGTGGGCCGGCCACGTAGCCGTCGTCGTCTTGGCGGGATTGGCCACCCGCCACGATGCGCAGCAACGCGTCTGGCTGCAGTTCGTTGTCCAGGTCTAGGCGGACGGTGGTGTTGTCGGCGACCTTCACGCCCAACGTCTCGGCCGCGTAGTGCCCCAGCCAGATCATCAGCTCGGCGTGGGGTTCTCCGTGGATGTCGTTGCGAACGCGCGATGCCACGTACACGACTCCTTCGATCAGCTCGGCCTTCTTGACATGCGGGAGGCACGCGTAGCGCCGCTCGAACTCGCACCGGGTCAGGCGGTCGCCCGACTCTAGGATCGGAAGCATGAGGCCGGCTGCATCGACCGCCGGCTCGTCCGTCCGCGATGTTGTGAGGCGAAGGGCATCCATGGGGTAGCTCGTGCCATGGGTTTCGCCATCATAGCTGGGCCGGTCCGTGTTGGCGTCAGACGCCCAGCAGGCGAAGGGGCAAGGGCAGAACCCGAACGCCGTTGATTTCGCCGACTTCCCGGTTCTTGCCCCAGATCTCCCCGTTGACGTAGCGGGCGACCTGCTTGAGGTCCTTGGGACGAAGCTGATTGGTCCACTTGACCTCGACGGGCCAGAAGCGGCCGTCGCGGACATAGGCGACATCCACCTCGCCCTGGGCCTTGATGTAGTAGGTTGGATGGGCGCGGCGGCAGTGTGCCGCGACACATGCCTCCACGATTTGCGATCCCCACACCGGATCGGCGGCCCGTTGCCGCTGGCGCTCGAACGACGCGGATGCGGGGTCCAGCCACGCACACACCGCGTGCAGGATGAACGGATCGGAGAACACCACCTTCCTGGCCTTCTTCGGTGCCGCCGAAAGCGTGTCCTCGCGCAGCGCCGGCACGACGCATGCCGCATCCATGCGTTCGAGCAGCCCGACGTAGTCCGCAACCGTGTTCGGATGGTCGATGGACAGGTCCTGCGCCAACGCGTTCCAGGTGATCTGGCTCGTGTAGCGCTTCACCACGGCGGAGAGTACTTCCCGAAGATACGCTTCCTGGCGGCCGCGTTTGAGGACGTCTCCCCTGATCCAGTCCGAGTAGGTGGCGAGCGTGCTTGGCCGGATCGTGCCGAGCCCCGCGAAGTCGTTGATGGCCGTCAAGTAGCCGCCGTGGAGAAGGTAGCGGTCGAATGCGGCGTACAGGTCGTCCAGGGTGGTGGCGTCCGGCAGCACCTCCGTGCTCGCGAGTGCTTCCAGATCCGGCACCGTTCCGACCAGCGCGACGTACTCGCCGAACGATAGGGGATGCAGCCGAAAGTCCCGCTCGTCGGCCGCGCCGCGCCGCCCCGGGAACCGCATTCTCGCGTCCTGCATAAGCGCGAGGTCGGATCCGGTGACCATCAGCACCGTGCGCTCGAGCATTCCCGCGTCGACGGCGAACTTGACGGCCTTGTCCCAGTTGCGGATGTCGGTGATCTCGTCGACGATCAGATGGTTGAGGCCGTGCGGTGGCGCGTCCTCGAGGTGCGTGTTGATCTGCAACAGCAGCGCATGGTGGTCGTCGATCAACTCCCCGGTCAGGAAGCTGATGGCCCTTGCGGGCGTCCCGCCGTCGAGCAGCTCTGCCATCCACTGCTTGAGGAGCGTCGACTTACCGATTTGCCGGCCGCCGCCGAGGCTGTAGATGCCGGGCGTGGACGCCGGCAACCGGTCGAGGATTTGCGAGCGATATCTGAGCGGACAGGTGGCCAGATGCCGCAACTGCGGGTCTCGCTCCCGGAACGACCGTGGATCGGCGAGGTGGCTGTTGTGCGGAAGGAACCTGGGGTCCACGCGCGATCTCGCTCGGCGGTTGGCCCATCCACGATAGCTAAATTTAGTCAATAGTCAATGACTAAATTTGATCGGTCGGTCGGGATCCCCGCGAAAGGCGAGGCTGCGGCCCTATCAGCCGTGGCTGCAACCTTATTCGACTATACTCACCGCCCCACCCGAGCGGAGGCAGGAATGAACGCGGCAAGCTGGACCGAGGCGGCGACGATCCCGCCGGCCTACAAGATGATCAGGGAGCGCGGGCTCGAGAAGAACCTCGAAGAACTCGAAGCGTACGGACTGACGGTCCTGACGCCGGAGCAGATCGGCGAGCCGCGGGTCGTGGAGCGGGCGCGGCAGGCGGTGCTCCGCATCGCGGAGGAGCGCACGGGCGTGCATCACGACGTCGAGGCCGGCACGCACGGGAAGCTGGAGGCCGACGGCTCGACCGGTTGCCAGTACTTGCTGTTCTCGTGTCTCGAGGAGGATCCCGTCTTCGAGGAGATGATCCAGCACCCGATGACGCTGCCGCTGGTCGAGTACTTCTTGGGCGAGCATTGCGTGGTGTCGTCGCTCACGTGCTTCATCAAGTGGTCGGACGACGTGGGCTACGGCCCGAACCTGGGGCTGCACAACGACTCCAGCCTCTACCGCGCCGGCCCGCTACCGGCCATTCCCCACGTCTTCAACACGAACTGGATCCTCACCGACTACACCCTGGACAACGGCGCATTCTGCATCGTGCCGGGGTCGCACAAGCTCTGCCGGCACCCGAAGCCGGGGGAGGGCGTGCAGGACGCGGTGCCCGTCGAGGCGCCGGCCGGCTCGGTGTTGGTGTTCCACGGCAACGTGTGGCACGGGGCCTTCCCGCGCAAGAACCCTGGACTGCGCCTGTCCGTCAACGCCTACTACTGCGGACCGCATTACCGCGTCCAGGAGAGCTTCTGGGGACGGATTAGCGACGAGATGCTCGCGCGCAATGGCGACCGGTTCCGGGAGCTCGTCCACTACGACGACCGATGGGGCTTCCAGGACGCGCGCGGACCGGTGCCGTATCACGCACGGGGATGAACGAGCGCCGGGTCGCGGGCGAACCGGTCTCGTGACGCGCCATGGGGTGATCGTGATCCGTATCCTCGCGGTGGCAAGCGTCGGCGCGAGCTTGGCGCTCCTGGCGGCCAAGACGTGGCCGTTCACGAGTTGGTCGGTCTTGGTGTTTGCCGCTTGGCTTGCCTTGCCGGCGTGGCTGGTCTACGTGACGTCCCCGGCTGCGCTGCCGCGTCTCGATCTCGGGCGGGCGTTCGCGGTGCTCTCGCCGCTGGCGTTGCTCGGCGGCGTCGGCGCGCTCGGTTACGGGGTTTGGGGCCAACCCGACGCCCCGCTGCCGATGGCCTTCATCGCCGCGCCGGCCGTGCAGCTCGCCGTGGTGATGCCGTTTCTCCTGTTCACGGGCACCGACAAACGGGGCGACGCCGGACCTCAGAGCGCTTGACCACGCGTCGATCCCGCGTGCGCCAGGCGCTCCGTGATCGCGAGGTGCCGCCGGATAACTTCCGGCGCGATCTCGTCCGGCCGGTCGCCGGCCGCGGCGCGGATCCGCACGGCATGAAAGCCGATCGCCGTGAGCGAAATCCCGCCGAGTAGCACCAGCGTGAGGACGCCGATGCCGGGTTGTTCGGCCAGGTCGAACAGGGCGGCGGTGCCGAGGCCGGCGGCGACGAGGAAGAGGCATGAGACGGCCATGGCCACCCGCGTGTCGTGGCGCAGCCGGGTGGCGCGGGGGGTTCCTTTTTTGCGAGGGGCAAGCCCCTTACGAGGGCCGCCCTCGCGCTCCCCGGCTGAGGGCTCTTTCTTGCGAGGGGCAAGCCCCTCGCGCTCCCCGGCTGAGGGCTCTTTCTTGCGAGGGGCAAGCCCCTCGCGCTCCCCGGCTGAGGGCTCCTCCGAGAGCGCACGCTTCAATTCGCCGACCGAGAAGTGGTCCAGGAACCAACCCGTGTCCTCGTCCAGGCCCCGGTTGTCGGGTGGATCGATGCTGCGTCCCGTGATCGGATCCGTGGCCGCTTCGCCCCGTTTGTGGGCCGCGATTCCCTCCAGGGTCGCGCGGTGGACGCGCTCGTCGATGGGGTAGCGCACGGCGATGAAGATCGCCACCAGCATCATGGTGCCGGGTACGCCCGCGTAGAGGAGCCGGATGGCCCAGCGCACGGCGTCGGGCTGGTCGACGTTGGGCTCGAAACCCATGGTCGCGAGCACCGCCAGGGGCACTGCCGAACTCGGGATGATGGCGAACTTGGTGACGATGGACCAGAGCGCGCCGTACTGCCCCTCCCGCCGCTTGCCGGTGTAGAGCTCGTCGTAGTCGATGACGTCCGCCTGCATGGAGGGACCGAGGAACTGTCCCGTCGAGAACGCCATGCCCCCGATCATGAAGAAGAACATCACCCAGGGCGCGGCACTGTCGCCGTAGATGAAGCTTGGCAGGGCGGTTAGGAGGGCCTGGCAGGTGAACGAGAGGACGAAGCTCAGTATCCACACCTGTTTCTTGCCGAAGCGGCGCGCCAGTTTGACGAACAACGGCAGGGTCACCACCCCCGTGCCGTAGCCGAGCAACAGCGCGACGCCCATCCACTCCACCCAGTCCGTGATGCCGAGGGCGTAGCGCAGGTAGAAGGGCATGAGCACGCCGATGCCCCCGGACGTGATGGTCGTCACCATGTAGCACGCGAGCAGGATGCGGAATGGGTGGTTGCGCAGCGCGCGCCGCACGCCGGGCACCAGCGGGTTGGGCTTGCGCGCCGAGAATGCCGGGTTCTCCGGGATGCGCCAGCACATCCAGTAGTAGGAGATCACGAGCACGACGGACATCCCGACCGAGAACCAGAGGAAGGTGATGCGTTCCGCCTCGGCCTGCTCCGTCCCCTGCGCCTTGATGGCGGCGATGAAGATCGCGGGGCTCGCCGCTGCGAAGGCTTGGCCTAAGAGCGAGATGCCATCCCGCCACGCGAACAGGTTCGACCGCTCGTGGTAGTCGGACGTCAACTCCGGCCCGAGCCCGTAGTGCGGGATGAAGTAGACGGTGTGGAAGAAGAAGTACGCCATGAAGGCGGTGGTGAACCACGCGGCGCCCATGAGCGGGGTGATGCCGTCCGGGGGCCCGAACAGGGCCACCATCGAGATCGCGGTCAGCGGCGCGCCGACGATGATGTACGGCCGGCGCCGGCCCCAGCGGCTGCGCGTCCGGTCGGAGAGCCAGCCCATCAGCGGATCGGTGATGGCGTCCAGCGCCCGGGCGAGCACCTGGGCCAATGCGATGAACCCCACCGCGACGCCGATCGAATCCGAGTAGAACTTCGTCATGTGGATGGCGACGGGCACGCCCATGGCCATGCCGGCGAAGTTCGGCAGGCCGTAGGCCAGCTTCATCGACAGCGGGAGGCGCTCGTCGGGCGAGGTGGCGGGAGGGGAGGATTCGGCCGGGTCGGGCGCGGCGGGGGCGTTCGATGCGATGGTGCGTGTCTCCCCTTGCCATGCAGCCGACGCGACCATGGCCGTCGGCGTTCCCCTGCTTATACCCCGCTATCGGGAGTGCGATCAAACACGATTGCGGTCTCTCGCCGACTTGAAGCCTTTCCGGGCAGGGTGCGAGTATGGGTTGGGTCGCACGCCACGTAGCCATACTCTCCCAATGCCTCTGATTCATGACATCGCCGTCCGCAAGGAAGACTTGACCCGGCTGCGGCGCGACCTGCACGCGCATCCCGAGCTCGGCTTCGAGGAACACCGCACCGCCGAGCTCGTGGCCGAGAAGCTCGAGAGTCTCGGCCTCCAAGTCCACCGGGGCATCGGCGGCACCGGCGTTGTCGGCGTGCTGCGGGTGGGCAACGAAACGGCCTCGGTCGGCCTACGCGCCGACATGGACGCCTTGCCGATCCTGGAGGAGAACGACTTCGCGCACCGCTCGACCCATGACGGGCGCATGCACGCCTGTGGACACGACGGCCACACCACGATGCTGCTCGGCGCCGCGGAGTACCTGGCGCGCACCCGGAACTTCCGCGGGCAGGTGAACTTCATCTTCCAGCCCGCGGAGGAGGGCATCGGCGGTGCCCGCGCCATGATCGCGGACGGGCTATTCCGTGACTTCCCTTGCGACCGCATCTTCGCAATGCACAACGCGCCGGGCCTTCCGGTGGGTAGCTTCGCCTTGAAGAGCGGCGTGGTCACCGCCGCCGGCGCCTTCTTCGATATCGACATCGCGGGCCGTGGCGCCCACGGAGCACACCCGGACCACAGCGTCGATCCGGTCATCGTGGCGGCACAACTCGTGAGTGCGCTGCAGAGCATCGTTTCGCGCAACGTGCGCCCGACGGAGGCGGCGGTCGTCTCGGTGACGCGGATGCAGGCGGGCGACGCCTACAACGTGATCCCGGGGACGGCCCGGCTATCGGGCACGGCCCGGTCGTTCTCCACGAAGGTCATGGAGTCCGTCGAGGCGCGCATGCGCGAACTCGCGCACTCCATTGCGGCCGGGTTCGGGGCGACCGCCGAGGTCGACTTCCGCACGGTCTTCCACCCGGTGGTGAACGATGCGGAGGCTGCCGAGTTCGCGGGAACGGTCTGCGACGAACTGGTGGGCGAGACTCGCGTACGCCGCGGCCTGCCCGCCGCCATGGGCTCCGAGGATTTCTCCTTCATGCAGGAGGAGGTGCCGGGCTGCTACCTCCTCATCGGCAACGCGGACGGCACGCACCAGCGCCCGGTGCACAACCCGGGCTACGACTTCAACGACGAGGCGCTACCGTACGGCGCGAGCTTCTTCGCGCGGGTGGTCGAGAAGAAGCTCGCTCCTTGAGGTTCTCTGGTCCGCCGGGATCGGCGTCGAGTGGTCCTCGGCGTACGGTATCGGCCGGTGCCGCGCTGATCGGCGGCCAATCCGTAGCGATCGAGACGGCCGGCGGCCGTGCACGTCAGTCCGCAACGAGACGGATTTCGACCTTCCTGCCCACGGCTTGAGCGTATCGTTCCAAGGTCTTCAGCGACGGTTTGTGCCCACCCTCGAGACGCGCGACGGTGGGTTGGCTGGTGCCCATTCGGGCTGCCAGCTCGCTTTGGCTCAACCCGGCGTGAATCCTGGCCTCGATGAGTTCCCGTGCGAGTCGGAATTCGGGGCGAAGTGCTTCGACTTCTTTCCGGAAATCTGGGTCTTTCCTCCACTTCTTGCGCAGATCTGCATATTGGATAGCCATGGAACTGATACCTGGAATACTAGAGTTTGCATGTCTTCGGGCGAAATTGGCTCAAGCCGTCCGTAGCCTGGCTTTCGCAATCTTGATCGCCGCGATCGGCGTCCTGCGGGTCTTCTTGAGGAACGCGTACAGCGTGATCAATCGGTCCTCCTTATCTCGGACGAAGAGTACGCGGCCATGTCCATCATGGCTGTCGGCACGAATCTCCCACAGTCCGTCCCGAAGGAACTTGACATGGGGTGCGCCTACTCGTCGTGGGCCGAAGTCTTCGATCAAATGGATGATTTGGTCGAGCTTTGCGCGGACGCCCGTCGGGAGCGCGTCCAGCTCTCTCTCCACCCTATGGTCCAGGATCTCGACTTGCCAAGGCACTTGAGACCGACTCCTCCAGACGCCGCGAACTCACTATACCAATTATGAGATAGTCGTGGCAACGACGGTGCTGAGCGCGCGCGGCTTGAAAATGGTACGCGGGTGAGGCGACCATCCCCCCGGGGGCAGGAACGGCGGCAAGGGACTGGGGGCAGTGGACGTGCGCGTTCGCGACCCGGTGGGACTCGATAGTCGGGTTCACCGAAGGCATCGCGCCGCTTACGGTACCAGACTTCACGCTACGGCTCGGGGTCCGGTATCGGCCGCTGCCCCTCTGATCGGCGGGCGCCCCGAAGCCTTGGGAACCGCTTTTTTGATAGGCTCGCTCCCCTTCGTTCGCACGCGGCTCATCCAGGAGGTCCCAGCCATGAAAACCCCAGTCTGCGAGATGTTCGGCATCGACTTCCCGCTGTTCGCATTCAGTCACTGCCGCGACGTCATCGCCGCGGTGAGCAACGCCGGGGGGATGGGGGTGCTGGGGGCGGTGGGGCACACGCCGGAGTCCCTGGACATCGAGCTGACCTGGCTCGACGAGCACGTCAACGGCAAGCCCTACGGGGTGGACCTGCTGGTCCCGACCAGCCTCGACAGCAAGGAGCACGCGCTGGCCGCCGCCGAGATCGAGGCGCGCATCCCGGAGGGCCACAAGCGGCACGTGGAGAACATCCTGGCCCAGCACGGCATCGACACGAAGGGGCTCTGGGACCGGAATCTGGGGGACAACTTTGGCGATCACCTGCGTCCTCGTGGCGCGTCCGTCGTGCTCGATGCCGCGTTCGAGCATCCGGTCAAGTTCGTCGTCAACGCCCTCGGCGTCCCGCCCCAGTTCATGCTGGATCGCTGCCGTTCGGAAGGCGTCCCCGTAGGCGCCCTCACCGGTGCGAAGGAACACGCCATCAAGCACGCGGAGGCGGGCACGGACGTGCTGATCGTTTCGGGCACGGAGGCCGGCGGCCACTGCGGGGAGGTTTCGACGCTGGTGCTGATTCCCGAAGTGCTTGAGGCCCTGCAGCCCTACGGCGACATCCCCATCCTCGCCGCCGGCGGGATCGTCACGGGGCGGCAGATGGCCGCGGTCATGGCGATGGGTGCCGCCGGCGCGTGGTGCGGGTCCGTGTGGCTGACGACGCCCGAAGCGGAGACGGCCCCCGCGGTGAAGGAGAAGATGCTGGTCGCCAACTCTCGGCAGACCGTGCGGTCGCGCAGCCGCACGGGCAAATACACGCGCCAGCTACGCTCCGCCTGGACGGACGCGTGGCACGGGGAGGAAAGCCCCGACCCACTGCCCATGCCCCTGCAGCAACTCGTCAGCGAACCGGCGCTCGGGCGCATCGGCAAGCTGGCGGAGGGTGGCCACGAGGGCGCGAAGGCGCTCGCTACCTACTTCGTCGGACAGGGCGTGGGATTGATGAACACCACGGTCTCCGCCCGGCAGGTCGTCTACGACTTCATGGAGGACTTCGCCGACGCCACGGAGCGGTTGACGGGGATGATGGAGTAACGCCTCCGGCGAGCGCGAGCCTGGCCCAGCCGGCGATGCGGGTAGTGGTTACTCACCCTCGAACTCCGGCTTGCGCCGCTCGACGAACGCGTTGACGGCTTCCTGGCGGTCCCGCGTCGCGTTCGAGAGCGCTTCGTAGGCCAGCGCGGCGTCGGAGACGCGGTTCGCGATCTCACGCAGGGGCAGGTTCACCGCCGTCTTAGTCCAGCGCACGGCCCAGCGCGGGTTGGCCAGGATGCGGCCCGCGATCTCGGCGACCTTGGCGTCGAGCTCGTCAGCATGCACGGCATGGTTGATGAGCCCCATCGTGGCCGCTTCCCGGGCCGTCATCATGTCCCCGGTGAGTAACCACTCCTTGGCCCGCGCGTACCCGATGAGTTGTGGCCAGATCACGGCGCCCCCGTCCCCCGCGACCAGTCCCACCTTGACGTGCGGGTCGCCGATCTTCGCGTTCTCGTCCGCGACGATCACGTCGCAGAGTAGGGCGAGGGAGGCGCCAAGCCCCGCGGCGGCACCGTTCAGGCGGCAGACGATGGGTTTCTCGAGATCGAGCAACGTCATGATGATGCGCTTGGCGTCCGGCAAGATGCCGCGAAAACGCGACGTGTCGTCGATCATGTCCTGGAACCACGCCATGTCGCCGCCGGCGCAGAAGGCCCGGCCAGCCCCGGTGAGGACGATGAGGTCGCTCTCGTCGTCGTCCTGGGCGTCGACGAAAACCCGGCCCAGCTCGCGGTGCAGGTCGTCGTCCACGGCGTTCATGGGGCCGTTGTCGATGGCGATGGTGAGGATGCGGCCGTCGCGGGTCAGGGTGAGGGTCTTGAAGCAGTCGAGGTCCATCAGGGTCTCCGGTGGGCGGTCAGCGGGAGCTTGCGGGCATGGCTACTGGGTGAACGACCAGCCTTAACGGTCTTCTGCCCGTGGTCCCGGAAGCTGGTTCGTCAGGAACCGCTCGATCTGGTCGAGCCCCTCGTCGAGCTCCGCGCCGGATAGCCCCTTGCCATCTTCCAGGCCCCGCAACGCTTCGGCGGCAGCCTCTTCCTTGATGTGTGGGAAGAACTCGGCGAAACGCTTGGGGCCAACTTCGAGGACGAGTTCGCCGCCATCGGAGCCCCGCTGCGGTCGCGCATACATCAGGAACCGGGTTCGGTTGGTTGGAGGGGCGATCCGAATGGATGCCCGTTGGGGCTGCACGGCGAGGCCCGCCGCTTCGGACACGCGCACAAAGCGGTCGAATTGCGCGGCGACGCCGACCTCCGCGGCCCAATTGCGGATCGCGTCGACGGTGAGCCGCCGACGTGGGCGGGTGGGCTCGGCCTGCTCTTCGACTACTTCGCGGATCAGCAGCTTCGTGCCCTCGTGTGTCTCGAAGACGTCGAAGCTGACGATGCCAATGGGTACACCAAAACGCCCAAGAAATGCGCTCATCCGTTCAAGCCCTGGGTGGACTCCTGCGCCGACGAGCAGCACTGCGACTTCGCGCTCCTCCTCTTCGCCGTCCAGTTGCTGCTTCACCCTAGCCGCCAACCTCTCGGCATCGCCGAGCCTGCCGAGCCCGGGTATGAGCTTGGCGCCAAGTTGTTCCGCGTCGAGGCGGACGATGGACGCGGCGTAGTAGAGGGCCTGCCCCAACGCCCCGGCGTCGAGCATCCCCGGCTTCACCTCGATCACCACCCAACGATCCTGGGAGTCGATGGCGAGCAGGTCCAGTCGCCCGTCGTCGATCGACACTTGGCGGCCGACCAGCGTCAGTCCATCTGCGATCAACGCAACGTCGTTCGCAATCCAGTCTTCGAGATGCTTCTCGAGTTCGATGTGCGAGCGTCCGATTCTCGTTGGCGGCGGCGGCGTTGAGGCGTCGGCACCTAGCCGTGGGTCGACGCTCCAAGCCGACAGTTTCGCCATCCGTCTCAGACCCCTAGGCCATGTCCATGTAGTGCCCGTGCGGAGTCCAACCGATCTGGACGGGCAGTTCAATCGTGGCGATGGGGCCTGCATCGATCCCCTGCGTGTCGAAGATCATGGCCTGCACCATGCCGTCCATGGCCGGAAAGCCGAGCGCCCCGTCTCGCGGGAGGTGTTTCAACGTCGGGCCGACGCGGTAGAAGCCCGCGTTGAGAGTACGGGGAATCTCGCCGTGGACAGTGCAGTCGTCGATGTCGACCTCGAAACGCATTGGCTTCAGCGGGCCGCTCAGGCGATGTCGTTCGGCATGGGGTCCATCTTTCAGTCTCCTGATCTACGGCGACGGACCCGCTACGAGTCAGCCGCGCGGATCCTGCTCCGCCGCTCCGACGGGATCGACGCTGTAGCTGTGGTCGGAGACGATCATGCCGTCGTCGTCGAAGGTCAGGAACACCGATCCTGCCACGGGCGCTCGGCCCTCGTCCCACTGGAGGTCCACCTCGAGCGCCACCGTGTCGCCGCTCGCCACCATCTTCTTGACCCGCATGCGGCGTGAGGCGTCCACGTCCATCATCTGCTCCTCGATGAGCCGCAGTTCCGCGCGGCCATGGAACGTGCGGCCCCGCAGCATGTCCGAGACTTCGCAGTCCTCCGCGTAGCACTCGTCCACCATGCGCATCACGTCGTTGTTCCAGGTCCACTCCCAGTGGCGCGCCCGCTCCAGGTTGCGCTCCTCCCTGGCACCCATGCTGCTTCTCCTTCCGCTGACCGTTACCTACCTTCGTCCTACCGTCGTCCGCGCACCAGCCGGCCCGGCCGCGCCCCGGTGTCCTCGTCCCGTTCGCGCACGACCTCCCCGGCGACGACCGTGGCGAGGTAGCCGTGGGCCGGCTGCAGGAAGCGCTGGCCGCCGGACGGCAAGTCGTACACCGCGCGGGGCATGCCGAGGGCCAGGTTGTCGAAGTCGATGACATTGATGTCGGCGCGCTTGCCCGGCGCCAGTACGCCGCGGTCGCCGAGCCCGTAGAGTCCCGCCGTGCCCGCGCACTGCTTGTGCACCACGTATTCGAGCGGCAGGCGGTCGCCGTCGCGGTCGCGCACCCAATGCGTCAGGAGGTGCGTGGTGCTCGAGGCGTCGCAGATGAGGCCGCAGTGCGCGCCGCCGTCCGCGAGCCCGATCACCGAGTGGTCGTCCGCCATCATGCTGTACAGGGCGTTGCAGTCGCCCCGGGCGAAGTTGAGCCCCGGCATCATGAGCATCGCCTTGCCGTCCTCGGCCATCATCTGGTCGTACACGTACGCCTCGACGTCGACGCCGGCCCGCGCGGCCCGGGCCACGACCGACTCCTTCGGCGGCGGTTCGTATTGCACCGGGTTGCCGAGCGGGAACACGTGCTCGATTCGCTCCGCGACGACCAGGTGCATCACGTCGTTGATGGATTGCGACAGCGGCGGCGCGTTCTCCTCGCGCAGGATCGCGTCCCGCGTCTCACTACTGCGCAGGCACTCGAGGCGTTGCTCGAGCGGCAGGTCCGCGATGCGCAGGTAGGTCGGACGCCGCTGGAACAAGTGGTTCGACTGCCACGAGAGCAGCACGCCGGCCGGACGCGAGGCGGTCTGCGGGTACAGTCGCGCCCCCTCCGCGTTCGCGCGCGCCACGTAGTCGAGGACGTGCCTCCACGCGTCCGGATCCTCGCCGAACTCGACGATCAGGAAGGTGATGGGGAGGCCCGTCTCGAGCGACAGGCGGCGCATCCAGTCCAGCTCGGCATCGAGCTGCGCTTCTTCGCCGAGCGGGCGCCCGCCCTGGCCGACGGAGCCGCCCGGCACGAGCTCGAAGACGGTGCCGGCGGATCCCATCGCGCGGCCGATCGCGAACACCTCGTCCTCGGTGGCGAATGTGCCCGGTACCGGTTCGCCGTGGATGGACTGGTGGCCGAGGATCCGCGAGGTGGAGAAGCCGAGCGCGCCGTCCGCCATCGCCTGCTTCGTGATGCGTGACATCGCGGCGATGTCCTCTGCGGTCGCCGCCTCGTTGCGGATGCCCCGCTCGCCCATCACGTATGCGCGCACGGCACCATGCGCGATCTGGGCGCCGACGTCCATCGACCATGCCTTCGTGCCCAGCAGGTCCAGGTACTCGCCGAACGTCTCCCAGTTCCAGTCGATGCCCTCGTAGAGCGCGGTGCCGGGGATGTCTTCGACACCTTCCATCAGTTCGACGAGCGCCGTGTGCTCCCCCGGCCGCACCGGGGCAAACCCGACGCCGCAGTTGCCCGTGACCACGGTGGTCGTGCCGTGGCTCGCCGACGGGTCGAGCAGGTCGTCCCACGTGGCCTGCCCGTCGTAGTGCGTGTGGATGTCGACGAAGCCGGGCGTCACGATCGCGCCCGCCGCGTCGATGGTGCGCCGCGCGGCGCCGCCGAGGGCCGGACCGACCGCGGCGATCACGCCCCCCTCGACGGCCACGTCGCCCTCGAAGGCGGCGGCGCCGGTCCCGTCCACCACGCGTCCGTTGCGGATCAGCAGGTCGTGCATGGCCGTGCCTCTATCATGGGTTCGCAAAACCCCGAGTGTCGGGCAAGACGCGGCGTATTGCAACGGGAACGTGCTTCCACGTCAACGCAAAGTGGCAGAAAGTGCCGTAGAATCGCCGGCGGTCAACCGTAGGCGGTCGCACCGGGAGGGTTGAGACATGGAATCACGCTTCGTCAGCGCAGACGGCCTGCGCATGCACTACCTGGAACAGGGGGACGGCCAGCCGGTGATCGCCATCCACGGCTGGCCAGAGACCTGCCACGAGTGGCGCCGCGTCGCGCCGCTGCTCGGCTCCGACTACCGGATCCTGGCCCCCGACACCCGCGGGCACGGGCGGACCGAGGCGCCGCCGAAGGGGTACGACCGCGCCACCCTCGCCCGCGACATCGTGGCCTTCATGGACGCCCTCGGCATCGACCGCTGCCCCGTCGTCGCGCACGACTGGGGCGGCATCATCGCCGTGAAGCTCGCCCTCGACCACGGCGACCGGGTCGAGCGCTTGGCCCTGCTCGACACCATCTGCACCGGGTGGCCGGTGTTCGTCGAGTACTACTACTGGTTCATGGACGGCGACCGCGCGGAGCGGTTCTTCGCGGAGCGCGCGGAGTCCTTCATCCGGTTCATCATCGGAGGCGAGTCGACGGGCTGGCCAGAACCGCCCGAGTCTCCATTACCGTCCGCGATGGCGGCGATCACCGCGCCCGAGCCGTGGACGACCGAGGAGGACATCGAGGCCTATGTCGCCCCCTACCGCGACGGGGACGATGGCCGCGTGAGCTGCGAGTACTACCGCGCGCTCGAGTTCCACCGCGTGATCGAGGACGCCGACGCCCCCAACGGCGAGCGTTACGAACACGTGCCACACGAGACGATGGGAGAGTGGTGGCGCAACGGCACGATTCCGGCCGGGTACCTGGACTACGCGCCGGAGGACCGCCACAAGCAGTACCACGGGCCGACCCTGTGGTTGTACGGCGAAGAGGTCGCGGCGGCGTCCGGGGCGGAGGTCGCCGGCGGCGTCCCCCGGGGCGACCCGGCCTGGGAGTCCTTCTCACGGCATTTCCCGAACCTCACCGGGCATCCGATGGGCGGCGGTCACTTCTTCGCCGAGGCGCGACCGGAGGAGACGGCCGCGCACCTGCGCACGTTCCTGGCCGGCTAACCGGGAACACGGAGTCGGTCGCCCGCGGTTGCCGCGGGCGACCGGTGGCCTTATCCGCCGGCGGCAAGCCCGAGGGCCGTCTCGGCGATCTCCCGGTTGCGTAGCAGTTGCCCTGGCGTCGCGCCGGTGGCCTCGCCGTCCTCGAAGGTCACTTCTCCGTTGACGAGGATCCAGCGGTAGCCTTCGGCCTTCTGCACCCGGCGCCACTCGCCCGCGGGGTAGTCCTGCACCACCTCGTGACCGTCCTCGGGGACGATCTTGAGGTTCTCCAGGTCGTACACCACGATGTCCGCGGGCGCCCCGGCGCGCAGATAGCCGCGGTCGAGGAACCCGGCCGCCTGGGCGGGCAGGTAGGACAGGTGGTAGTGCGCCTCCTCGAGGGACAGGGTCTTGGACTCCCGCACCAGCCAGATCAGCAGGTCCGTCGTGTAGCTGCCGGCGCTGAAGAACTTCGTGTGCGCGCCGCCGTCGGATACCCCGGCCATCATGTAGGGATCCGAGATCATCTCCGAGACGGCCTTCGGGTTCGTCAGGCTCGGGCCCGCGCTGTCGGTCTTGAAGAGCGGCGCAAGGTCCCCCGCCACCGCGATGTCGAGGATCGCGTCGACCACGTGCTTGCCCTGGGTCTCCGCGATCTCGCCGATCGTGCGGCCGACGTAACCCGCGAGGTTCCCCTCGGCTTCCTTGACGGTGATGGTCTCGAGCGCGCCGCCCGTGCCGACGGTCATGAAGTTCGGGTAGTCGTCCTTCATGGCCTGGCGGATCGCCGGGTCGGAGAGCTTGGCGAGTTTCTCCTCGTGGGTGCCCTGGGTCGCGTGGTTCCACGGCGGGCTGAAGTCGTAGAGGTTCCAGTCCTCGAACGTGTACTCGAACCAGATGCGGCCGGTGGCGCCCTGCCCGTAGAGGCGCAGTCCCCGCGCGTTGCAGTCGTGCAGCCACTCGATGGACTGCTTGTGCGCGTCCGGATACGCATCCACCACGGCGATGGCGTTGTGCAGCACCGGACGTCCGGACCGCTCCGCCAGCGTCTCGAGGAACTTGAGGTCCTTCGCTATGTCCTCGGGGCTGGCGGTGATGGGGTTGCCCGCCTGGGCCTGGGTGATCTGGATGAAGCCCTCGTCCCGCTCGTACAGCACGTCGGCGAGGGCGAGCACGTCCTCGTCGGCCATGCAGTCCGTGGGCATGGGCGTACCGTCGTGGTCCGCCTGCAGGGAGTTCGCGCCGAGGCGCTGCACCGAGAATCCGCACGCACCTGCGTCCATCGCCTCGTGCAGAAGCCTCTGCATCTCGCGGCGCTCCGCCGACGTCGCGGGGCGGCTCTTCGCGGCTTCGAGGCCCATCACGTAGACCATGAGCGGCGAGACCGGCACGTAGCTCACGCAGTTCACGCCCTTCGGGATGCGCTGCAGGTTGTCGAGCCACTCCGGGAACGTCTCCCACGCCCAGGGCATCCCAGCCTTCATGGTGTTGAAGGGGATCTGCTCGGTGCGGGTCATCATCAGGAGCGCCCGGTCGCGATCCTGCGGCTTCACCGGCGCAAAACCGAAGCCGCAGTTGCCGAGCACGAGCGAGGTGACGCCGTGCCAGCCGGACACGGTGCAGTACGGGTCCCAGTGGATCTGCGCGTCGTAGTGCGTGTGGAGGTCCACGAACCCCGGGGCCACGACCAGGCCCGTCGCGTCCAGTTCCCTTGCCCCCTCGCCGGGGCCGATACGGCCTATCTTCGCGACCTTCCCGCCGGTGATGCCGACATCGGCGCGGAGCCTCGGCAGGCGGGTGCCGTCCACCACGGTGCCGCCTCGGATTACGAGATCGTATGTCATCGCGCGGGTCCTCCCCCGATTCTTTCGCTGTTCGAGTTTGCGCCTTGCCAAGTTGGCATGTCAACGCAAAACAGTGCCGGCCGGTGCGAAAAAGGGGAAGTGGCGCTGTACATTCGGGTTGGAATCCGCTTCCATGAAGGGTGGTTCCGTTGAGGGCGTTCCAGGGACGTGCCAGCCAGTCTCGACGACATCGACCGCGCGCTGATCGAGCACCTGCGCGCCGACGGCCGCATGCCCAACAAGCGGCTCGCCAAACACCTCTCGATCTCCGAGGCGACCGTGGCCAACCGCATCCGGCGGCTGCAGGAGGAGTCGGTGCTGCGCGTGCTACTGCGGCGCGATCTCTACAGCAAGGGTTTCGACCTACAGTGTTTCGCGGAAGTCTCGGTCGCGGGGCGGGCGGTGGAGCGGGTGGCCGCGGACCTCGCGGAGATTGAGCGGGCGACGAGCGTCAACCTGCTGCTCGGTACGCCGGAGATCATGTTGGTGTTCAACGCCGTGGACCGGAAGGACCTGCTGGCGGTCCTCGAGACCGAGATCGCCGGGGTGGAGGGGGTGACGCGCGTGGAACTGCACACCGCCATCGACATCCGCAAGTACAAGACGGGCTACGCGCGGCTGGCCTAACGACATGAGGATCGACGCCAAGGACGAAGCCATCATGGCTGTCCTGCAGGAGGACGGGCGGCTCAGCAACCGGGAGGTGGCGCGCCGCCTCGACATCTCCGAGGGCCAGGTGCGACAGCGCCTGCGCAAGCTGTTCAACGGCGGCGCGATCCGTTTCGACGCCGTCACCGACGGGAGAGCGATGGGCATCGAGTTCGTCGCGTTCGTCAAGGTGTCGGTCGCGCCGAAGCACCTCGAGGCGTTCCTGCAGACCTGTGCGAAGTTCGAGGACGTCTGGTATCTCGCGGCCCTCTCCGGCCGCTTCAACGTGATGGCGGTGCTGTGCACGGAGAACGCGATCGATGCGATGCACATCGTGAACCGCCGCATGCGGCCTCTCGAAGGGGTCAACGAGATCGAACTGCTGCAGATCGCGGGCGGCGTCAAGCACGACTACCACGAGATCGTCGTTCCGCGTACCTAGCCCGCATTTCTCACCAAGTCGCTTGTGCATAGACCGCAAGTCCCTGGTCCATTTGGGTTTATCGTCGATCTCAAGCTCGGTGGCCGGATGCAGACCGCTGGCCGCGCCCTCGCCGGTCTTTTCGCCCCGTGCGCGCACATGCTCCCTCAAACTTAGGCCCCACTAGGCTTTCGGTCGCGAGCACGCGCACGGAGCGAAAATCCTCGGCGATCATCACGGCCCGTGGTGAGAAATGCGGGCTGATATGTTTTGACCTGTCAATCGGTACTCCGTTCCAGGGTGCTCCGATCGCACCGAGTTCGTCGAGGCGACGGTTCGGAACGGTCGTGACCCGCCTTTTCCGGCGCCCGTCGGGGTGTCGCGGCCAACCGGGGGCACGGAGCGATTTCCACGGGCCGTCCACGGCCGCGGTCCCCGCAAATGATGGAGCGGCGGTGGGCGGGCGGTGGAAATCGCGGGCGCCGGCCCGGCCGGCGATGTTCGCCAGCCGTGCCGGGTCCGGCGCGGGCGCGGTGGGTCGGGTCCGGCGCGGGCGCGGTGGGTCGGGACGGGGCCGGACAGATTGCGACGGTGGATCATGCTGATATGCGTGGATTGGTTACCGACCCTACCTCACTGCGTCGCGGAGCTGGCCTCTCTCTAGTGGCGGGGGTCGTCGCGCCGGAGGGTCCGCGTTGCGAACCATCCGCCGACGCCGTCGTAGCCCGGCCGAGGGTTCTCCACACCGGCCCGGCCCCGCCCCGATCCAACACTCGAAACGAACTCCCTTCCTTCAACCGCGCGTCAACGCGTCGCCGACGTCCCGGCGCCGGCCTCCGCCATCCGCGCCACCTCGACGCGGACGATGTCCCACACGAAGCCGGCCAGCTCGCGCGCCACGGCCACGGTCGTCTGCTTGGTGTTCTTGCCGGACGCGAGCAGGTGCCGGTAGCGACCGCACAGGCGCCGCTGGGCGCGCCACGCGATGGCCCTGGCCTCTTCGGACGCGCCGGCCGCCTTGCGTTCCAGGTGCGCCGTGCGCCGCGCCGGGAACCGGTAGCTCCAGGCCGACTCCACCAGCGCGCGCCGCGCCGCCCCGTTGCCGGTGCGCGTGATCGCGCCGCGGCGGCGCCGCCCGCCCGAGCTGTGCTCGCTCGGCACCAACCCCAGGAACGCCATCAACTGGCGCGGCGAGTCGAAGCGGCCGATGTCGCCCAGCTCCGCCAGCAGCGTCGCCGCCGTGATCCGGTCCACGCCGCGCAACGCCACCAACGCGCGCACCACCGGCGCCAGCGACCAATCGGACAACGCCCGCTCCAGCTGGCCCGTCAGCGCCGCGACCCGCTCGCCCGCGGTCCGCGCCGCCTCCAGGTACTCCCGGTACGCCCACTCCTGCCAGTCCCGCTCGAAGCGCTGGCCGTCCAGCCACGCCCAGTGCGCCCTGCTCCAGCGCCCGGCCGACCAGCGGCGGTCGTGGCGCAGCAGGAACGCGCCGAGGCGCTGGCGCGCCCTGCGCTCCGCGTCCTTCAGGTCCGACCGCGCCCGCACCAGGTCCCGCATCGCCTCGTGGTCCTCGTCCGGAACCCACACCGCCGTCAACTCGCCGCCGCGCGACAGCCGCGCCAGCTTGCGCGCGTCGCGACGGTCCGTCTTCACCCGCTCCGCCGGCGCCCTGGGGATGCGCGACGGCGCCACCACCTCGCAGTCGAAGCCCAGCTCCCGCAACTGGCGGTACAACCCATACCCACAGGGCCCCGCCTCGTAGCTGAACAACGGCATCCCGCCGCCGTGCGCCGCGCACAACTCCCGCGCCAGCCTGGCGACCGCCGCCGGTCGGTTCGCGATCTCACCGAGATCCTCCGGCGCCCCGCGCCCCGCCGGCGCCACCGCCACCGCGATCGTGTCCTTGTGCACGTCCAACCCGACGTACGCCCCGTACGACCCCCCGCAATCACTCATCCCGCCCTCCGACATCTTGTAGTCTTGCAACCTCCTGCCCTCCTCAATGTGGCCCTGCCTTGCCCGGCACTCCGCCGCCAAGGTAACCCACGCGCGTTGAGGACGGGCAGGTCAAAACATGATGTCTAGGCGCGCCCCGCAGTCCTTCGAACTTCTTTTCAGCTACGATGTTTCGCGTTAGGGTACACCCGATTCGCTACGCGAAGCGGTAGCGGCGGCTGGCATGAACGCCGGGCAAGACCCGGGCGGTGGGAAGACGGGGGAAGCGCACCATGAGCACGCCACTCAAGAAGGAACACTCGAATCTCGGGTTCGACCCGGACGCCTTGCGCGACAAGTACCGGGCCGAGCGCGACAAGCGCATGCGGGACGACGGGGACGACCAATTCCTGCGCACGATGGACGACTACGCGCACTACGCGGACGAGGATCCCTTCGTCGATGAGCCCCTGGAGCGCGAAGCCATCGCCCGGGAGGTCGACGTGGTGGTCATCGGCGGCGGCTTCAGCGGCATGATGGCCGCGGCGCGGCTGAAGGAACGGGGCGTGGACGATGTCCTCCTGATCGAGTCCGGGGCGGATCTCGGCGGCACCTGGTACTGGAACCGCTACCCCGGATCGCAGTGCGACATCGAGTCCTACTGCTACCTGCCGCTCCTCGAGGAACTCGACTACATGCCGAAGGAAAAGTACTCCTACGCGCCCGAGATATACGAGCACTGCCAGCGCATCGGCGAGTACTACGGCCTGTACGACCTCGCGCTCTTCCAGACGCGGGTCACCGAATTGCGCTGGAGCGAGGCGGCAAGCCGCTGGCTGGTGTCGACCCACCGGGGAGACGAGCTGCGCGCACGGTTCGTCATCCAGGCCGCGGGCACGGCGAACACCCCGAAGCTGCCGGGCATCGAGGGGATTCACGACTACCAGGGACACGCCTTCCACACCTGCCGGTGGGACTACGACTACACCGGCGGCGACCACTCCGGCGGGTTGACGAAGCTCGCGGACAAGCGGATCGGGGTGATCGGCACGGGCTGCACGGCCATCCAGGCCGTCCCCTTCCTCGGCGAGCACGCGAAGGAGCTCTACGTATTCCAGCGCACGCCGTCCTCGGTGGACGCGCGCGGCAACAGCCCGACGGACGAGGACTGGTATAGGTCGCTGAAACCCGGCTGGCAGCGGGAGCGGCGCGAGAACTTCGCGGACATCGTGGTGGGCCGCCCGTTCGAGGAAGACCTCGTGGCGGATGGCTGGACGGACATCTTCCGGCGCCTACAGTCGCTGCTGCCGCCCGAAGAGGCCGTGGAGGGCGATCCCGAGGAACTGGCGCTCGCGGCGGAGATCGAGGACTTCCGCAAGATGAACGAGATCCGGGGGCGCGTGGACGACGCGGTTGCCGATCCGCAGACGGCGGAGGCACTGAAGCCTTGGTACCGGCAGTTCTGCAAGCGCCCGACGTTCAACGACGAATACCTCGAAACGTTCAACCGGCCCAACGTCCACCTGATCGACGTGAGCGAGCACAAGGGCGTGGACCGCGTCACGGAGAAGGGGATTGTCGCGAACGGCATCGAGTACGAGGTGGACTGCATCATCTACGCGACGGGCTTCGAGATCACGTCGTCACCGCGGCGGCGCATCAACTTCGACATCATCGGCCGGGGCGGCAAGTCGTTGTTTGAGCACTGGGAGAAGGGCCTGCAGACGCTGCACGGCCTGTCGAGCCACGGTTTCCCGAACTGGTTCTTCATCGGCGTGAACCAGAACGGGCTGTCCGTGAACATGACCGCGATGTTCGACGATCAGGCACGGCACGTCGCCTACATCATCGACGAGGTGCTCGGACGCGGTCGGGCGGTGGCCGAAGTGACGGCGGAGGCGGAAGCGGAGTGGGTCGCGGAGATCCGGCGGCTCGCCTACGCGAACCGCGATTTCCTCGAGTCCTGCACGCCCGGCTACTACAACAACGAGGGGGAGCTCGACGACCCGGGCAAGGGTCTCGCGACCCAGGCGTATGCGCCGGGCATCAACGCCTTCAACGCGCTGCTGGCAGAGTGGCGCGACGAGGGCGGCCTGGAGGGTTTCGAACTCCGCTGAGGTCGGGTCGTCGGTCACGCGACGTGGCCCGGCCGTGCGCGAGTGCGCGATCGCCGCGCTCAGCGGCGCTTGCGCCGTACCCGCTTCGCGAAGTCAGAACAGCACGGATACGCGCGCTCTGACGGTGCGTGGTTCCAGCGGATGGAAGTGCGTGTCGAGCACCCCTTCCGCCGGCTCCCCGGCGAGGCGGGAAGCGTAATGGTAGGCGATGTCGTCGTCCCGTGAGTCGAGGACGTTGAACACGTCCAGCGCGAACTCGACGCTGCGGTAGTGCCATGCGATGCTGCCATGCACTAGCCATGAAGCATCGGATCGCACGGACCCGTCCTCGATGAGTGGTGCGTCGCCGAGATGGCGTGCGTTCAGGCTCGCATGGAATCCGTGGCGGAACAGTACGTTCATTCCGGCGTTGAACGTCCGCTCTACGGTGCCTGGAATGGCGTCCCCGTTCTCCAATTCCGCATCGCTCACCGTGTAGGCGACGTTCAGCGTCAACCAGTCCCGCACGTGCCAGAAGGTCGCCAGTTCAACGCCCTTGCGCACCGAGGCGCCGGTCGGTTCGGTGCCCCCCGCGTCGCCGACGTAGACGAGTTCGGAGTCGAGTTCCAGCCAGAAGCCGACGAGGGTCGCGTTGAAGGACGGACCCGGCTCGACGCGCAGTCCGACTTCGGCGCCTTCGGACGTGGCGAGCACGTCGGTGGCGTCTTCCCGTGGCGCCATGCCCTCCTCGCCGGATCCGTGACGCACGCGCACGTCGTTGGAGTGGAAGCCGCGCCCCCAGCTCGCGTATGCCTCGATGCCGTCGCCAAGCTGGTACGCCACGCTGAGTTTGGGGCTCGCGAGGCGCTCGTCGCCGGCCGTATCGTCCTCGGCCTGGAGGGCGGCAACCTTCCAGTCGTAATAGTCGGCGCGTAGGCCCAGAACGGTTCGTAGCCGCTCCGTCGCGTGTAGTTCGAGTTCCCCGTATGCGCCGACCGACGCCTCCTTCACGCGGTCGCGCCGTCGCGTCTCGGAGCGGATCCTCGCGACCGTTCTGTAGAGTCCCACCTCGCCGATGTCGTCGAACCGTGCCTCCAAACCCCAGCGGAACACGAGCGGCAGTTCGGCGAGCAACGCGTTCGTCTCGCCGTGCAGCCAACCGCCGCGGATGCTCCGGTGGTCGCGCTGTTCGAACTCGTCGCCGCGCACCGGGTCGTCGAGCAGGTACGTGAAGTTCGAGAAGAGGGCGAAGTCGTAGTCCGTCCAATAGCCGCCCGCGCGCCAATGTTCGGTGTTCACCTGGGCCGTCAGGCCGAGGCGGCGCGTGTCGCCACCCAGGTGCGGATCGACGTGGCCGGTCCGGGACAGCATGCGGGCACGGACCAGTCGGCGCGGGATCTGGTCGGTGGCGTTCCATTGTCCGTCGTAGCCGTGCAGGGCGACCCGGGCTTCGGCGGACCCGACGTGCCAGGAGTACCCGAGGTAGAGCTTGTACTGCTCCAGATTCTCGTCCAGTTGCCAGGGACCATCGTAGACGGTCGCATCGGCGCTTGCGGTCAGGGCGCCGGGGCCGAGGTCCCCGCTCCGCGCCGCCAGGCCGCGCCGGTAGCCGTGTTCGCCCAAACTGGCTTGGAGCAGAGCCTGGGGGAGTCGGTCGTAGTACGCGAAGTCGACGCTGCCGGCGGAGGAGAAGTCCCCCTTCTCGGCGTGATAGGTACCCTTGCCGTACACGGCGGTCTCCACGAGCTCGGGGATGATGAAGTTGAGGTCGAGGTATCCCTGACCGTGGCCGTGGGAACGCATGTTGATCGGCACGCCGTCGAGGTGGGCCGAGAAGTCGGTGCCGTGGTCTAGGTTGAAGCCCCGTAGAAAGTACTGGTTGGCCTTGCCGGTTCCCGAGTGCTGGGTCGCCACCATCCCCGGCACCGCCTCGGCAAGTTCCCCGACGCGCAGCAGGGGAGGGAGGTGGAAGTCCGCGTAGCCGACCACCCCTTCGGACGCCGTCGAAGCCGTTCCAACGTGGTGGCGCGCGCGTCCGTAGACGATGAGTTGCTCGTCGATGTGCAGGTGGTCGTGGTCGTGATCGTCGTGGTGCTCATGGTCGTGGCCGGTGGTGGCGGCCATGGCCGGCGCGGTCGACGCCAGCACCACGGCGGCCAGCGCCCGGCGCACGGTGAGGGACCAGCGGGGCATGAACGGGCAAATCGGTTGCGTGGCCACTGCTCGGAGCGGCGCCCAACGTAGCGGCGGAAAAACCGCGGGTCAACGGGTGCCGCCTCGGCTGCCTCGGCTCTGCCACGGACGGGCGCGAGCTCGGCCCCGTAGTCTGAACGGACCCTGAACCGGCACCGGAAATCCCGTCGGAGCGAGCCCGTCTCGTTGACTTCCGCCGTCCGTCCGCTTAGGGTTGGAGTCGCGATGTTTGGGTGCCCCTCGTGATGCACGACACGACGGACAGTCAGCGCAAGGGTCCGCCAGGTGCGGCGGGAATGTTGGCTTTTTTGCTGCTATTTCTCATTCCCGCCGCGCTCACGTACCTTTCGCCGCTGTTTAGAACGCTAGAGGCGGGAGCTGGGGAGGAGTTCTCCCTGCTCGCCGATGGCTATCTCCTCATTTGCTACGCCGTGATGGCGTTCGCCTGCTGGCTGCGCGGCAAGAGCGTCGGCCGTACTTGGCTCGTTGCCTTTCCCATCGTCGGCGCCGTCTTCGACATCTTCCTCGTCTACGTGCCATTCGTGCCCACGATCATGAACATCGTGGTGCTCGCGGCGGGTATACCGCAGCGGAGCCAGGCGGCCTGATGTCTAGTCATTCGTCCAATGTCGGATGGAGGCGGTTTAGGCTGATTGGGTGATGCGGCTATTAGGGATTCTAGTGTCGGCTCTTGTGGCGATACTCTCGCTTGTTGTCGCCGTGGTGCTGCCACCCATCTTCGGTACCGTCGCGCGATCCGCCCTTGACGACCTCGATAGAGGCATTCGCGTCGGCCAAGCGTTCGGAACCGACGCCGAGCTCGCAGTGCTGTTCGACGACTGGGACGCAGGCTGGTTTTCGAGTACCGCGAGCATCTGGGTGAACGCGGAGTTCGGCGGGACCGGATTGTTCTCTGCGGAAGTTCCCGTGCCGGTAATCCTCCGCCACGGCCCCATGATCTCCGGCACCCCGTCGGGTCTTGGCGTTGGCAGTATCGAGTTGGTTCTCGACGAGTCGTCCATCCCGGCCCTGCGGCAGTTCGATGAGCTTGCCGGCGTGGAGGCCTTTGCCCGTCTAGGTTTGCTGTTGGGATTCGGGGGCGGCGCGAGGGTGGGCGTGGACGTGCCGGACTTCCGATTCAGTTCCCGAGGAGACACCTTCCGGTTCGGAGGGCTCGAAGCGGTCGCCGACTTGGCGCGCGACGCCATCAACCTTGAGGGTGAATTTGGCGGCCTTCAGGTGAGCGAGAACGATAACCGGGCCGATGTGGGTCGCGTCTCCTTGATGGCCAATGTATACAAGGACTCCCGCATGCCGGTGCTGTGGCTGGGCGACGTGCAGGTCGATAGTGCTGGATTCACTGTTCTAGGGAATGGTCGGCTCGCGGAGGCTGGGCAAATCCGCGTACGTCTCGGCACCGGAATCAGCGGGGATGTGTTCGACGCCCGTATGGAAGGCGACCTGTCGCACGTGCGTATTGCCGGCGAAGACGGTTACGATGAGGGGGCCATGTTTTCCCTAGAGGATCTGGCGGCAGATGTTGGCGTGGAGTACGGTGCCCACTCGTTGGCTCTCTTGATGGACGCGATCAGGTCCGCTGGTGTCCCACGAGGTCTCGGAGACGCACTAGCTATGTCGGACATCGCTGAGGTACTGCTGCGGGAACGTATGCTCGTGCGTGTCGACAAGTTGGCGTTCGCACACGAGAATCGGCCGGCGTTGGCCTCGCTGATGTTCGAGTTCCGTGGCGATGAGTTACCGGACCTCAACATCGAACAACTGTCCCGGCTGGCTACGAATCCGGCGCGGCTGCCGCTCTCGGTAGACTTCAACCTGGCCTTCGAGCAGGATTTGCCACGCGGTCTCGTGCATAGCCTCGGTGGTGGAGGCTCCCGGGAGGCCCGGCAATTGGACGGTGCGATACGGGACATGGTTGCCGAGGATGTGCTTCAGGAAGATGGTGACGACTACACGCTTCACGCCGAGTTCGACGAGGGGGAGCTGTATCTAAACGGCGAACCGCTTGACCGCGTGATGCGGCGGCTCGGTGGGCAGCGTTCGGACGCAGGCAATATGCTCCGCGAGCTGGTGTTGGAATTGGGGATAAGATAGAGAGGAAGGATGACATGGCGAGTCCCAAGTCGGACAAAGTGAAGGCGGGCGGGTTCATCGCCCTTGTCGCGGGTACCTGGCAGGTGGGCATAGCGATCGTGCTTTTGGCTACGGGGTTCCCCCTCATGGGCGTCTTGGAGGACGCTATGGGCCGCTCAGACTTTAGAGATCTGAGTAGGGAAGTTGGGCTTGACGGCTATCTCTTCAGCGGGTCGATGGGGTTGGTAGTCGGCTATGCCACCGTGATCCTCAGCGCATTGTTGATTTCGGGTGCCAAGGCTCTGATCCCGGGTATCTTGCTCATTCTGTTCGCTCTTCTCAGCTTGTTTGCCGGGGGAGGTTTTGCGCTTTTGGCTATTCTGACCTTGATAGGTGCCGTTATGGCCCTGGTCGCTGGCCTTGGGGCCGGCGGGGCTGGGGGACTAGTGGCAACTGCGCAACGAATGGCGAAGGCGGCGCAGGAAACAGACGCGGAAGTCCCTCCGGAACGAAGGATTGAGTAACGGCGGCGAGTGGGTTCGTGGCAGCGGGGCTCCTCATGAGCGTCAAGATCGCACGCGGTCGTGAGTCGGGTTGGGTCGCCATGGCGGTCGTGATTGTGCTCGTTGTGGCCGCGGTGGGCGGCGTTGGTGTCTGGTTCGCCCTGGAGAAATTCGGCGGGCCGTCGGAGGATTCGAGCGATGGCTTCGAGACCCCGGCTTGGGAGGATGTGCGGCAAAGTGCCCTTCCGCTGGCCGTTCCCGACGCTCCCGAAGATTCGGAACCGGAGGCCGGGGAGGGCACGGAAAAACAGCCGGCCCGTCCGGGTGTCGATCCCCGCGTCCTTGAGATCGGCGAGAACCTCAACAAGCAGTTCGCGCGCAACACGGGGCAGGAAACGGCGTTCACGGACGCCTATCCGCGGCGGGCGCTGGAATCCTGGATCAACGACCGCGCCGGCATTCCCGCCGAGCGGCGCGAGCACTTCATGGACGCGCTCGTCGCGGCGTCCCGTGGGATCGGCGAGGATGCCGTGATCAACAGGATTGGCTCGGTGCCCGACCGCGTGAAGGCGATTCAGGACGCGCTATTCGCCTATCGGGACGAATACCTCCGCCGGGTGGAGGCAGTCGCGCAGGCGGAAGCCGCCGCTCAGGCGGAAGCGGCTGCGCAAGCGGAGCGGCTGGCACGGGAGGAGCGGCTGGCACGGGAGGAGCGGTTCGCGCGCGAGGACCGGTTCGGACGCGAGGACCGGTTTGGACGCGAGGAGCGCGGTGGGCGGGAAGACCGGTTTGGACGCGAGGAGCGGGTTGGGCGGGAGGACCGGTTTGGACGCGAGCAGCGAGTTGGACGAGAAGACCGGCTTGGACGCGAGGAGCGGTTTGGGCGCGAGGACCGATTTGCGCGGGAGGACGCTCCTTCGCGGAGGTTCGCTTCCGCCAAGCGCGTTCGACGGATCGAAGGCGGGCCGTCGATGGCGCATTTCGTGGTCATCGGCGTCGGCCTGATCGCGTTGCTCGTCATGTTGGCCTTGATCTTCACCGGGAGCGGCAGTAAGAGGGTGCAAGCGGCGCAAGCCGAGCCCTAGGAACACCGATGATGCGTGAGGTGTGCGACAGATTCTTGATGGCCGCCGTCCTGGGCGCGACCGTGGCGCGGGCGGGAGTGGCGGTCCTCGCGGCGGCGGTCCTTCTCTCCGCGCCCCTGGCCATCGCCGCCGAGTCCGGCGCGGAGCCGGCCGCGGAGCAGTCCGCCGAAGACGACGGATTCCGCGTCGAGAGTAGACGCGTCGAAGACCACTACGGAACGCGGCAGGACGTCGACATCAACATCACCGACGACCTGGCCGCCAAGCTGCGCCAGTTCGACGAGTGGACGGTCGATGGCGAAGACCAAACCGCCGCCGCAGCGGCGCAACAAGCCGCGCTGGCGGCGCAACAGGCGGCAGCGGCCGCGGCGTCGAGCGGGGCCGGAAGCGGTGCGCAGGGCGGTGCCGGAGCGAGTGGCGGCATGGCCGCGGCCGGCGATCCCGGCGCGGAGGCGCATCGCCCGGGCCCGAACCCATTCGACCCGAACGCGAACGCAAATCCGACCGGCGTGCCCGGGGCGCATCCAACCCGTCCAGGTACGGCGCCGCCCTCGCCACTGAATCGTCCGGATCGCCGTGCGAAGGAAGACGACGTGGCGCGGATGATTCGCGAGGCGGCGGAGCAGGAGACCGATCCACAGCGCCGCCGGGAGCTCATGGATCAGTACGAAGCGTACGTCGACAGCCTCTGACCACTCTTTGACCCCCCTCTGACCACGGAGCCGACCAAACTAGCCGAACAAAGGAGGAACCGCGATGTTCAACAGACTCCAACAAGCGCCCCCGCGAACACGGGGCATCAAGGCGGCACTGAGCGCGTTGGCCATGCTGGCCACCCTTTCCCTAGGGGCGATCGAGCTCGGGCCACGCGTGGACGACACGCTCCCCGGCGAGACCGCCAAGGATTCGACGCTGGACGCCATGGGGCTGCGGCTGGCGATCCCCGTACTCAATCCCGGCATCCCATCCAGCCAGGAGGAGCAGTACAAGCGGGGCGTCTGGCCGGAACTGCGCAACGCGGAGGCCATGCGCATCGCGATCAAGCTGCGCGAGCGCATCGCCGAGCGGGGGACATTCCGCGATGTCGTGGTGTCGCCGGACACCAGCGCCAGCGCGGAGTTCTATCTGCTCGCCCGCATCGACGAGTCCAACGGCGAGGACATGAAGGTCCGCTGGAGTCTCGTCGATGCAACCCAGACCTATCGCATCCCGTCCCGATGCAGGGGGTCCAACTGCTGGAAGACCGAAGACCGCCGGCTGTGGGACGGCTGGCACGAGACCAACGACGTGTCGCAGACCGATCCGTTCGCGCAGCTCTACGGCAAGATCGCCGACCAAGTCCACGAAGCGATGGCCGGCCTCGCCCGCAAGCACGAGAAACAGATGGAGAAGAACCGCAAGGCGAGGGCCAAGGGGCGTGCCACGAAGCTGAGCGAACTGGAAGCCGCCAAGGCCGCCCGCTCGGTCGTGTTCGCCGCCTACTTCGCCCCCGACGTATACGGGGACGCCATCACGCAAAAGCGTGGGCGGCTGGAACTCGCGTACCTGCCCTCGCAGGATGGCGACGAGTGGACCCGGATAGAGGCGTTCCGGGTGCGGGACGAACGCTTCGCCGTACTCGTGTCGGATCAGTACGACGGCTTTGCCGACCGGATGCACAAGCCCTATGCGGAATGGCAGAAGGAGAGCTTTCCGCTGGCGCGGGAGGCGCGGCTCGCCCGCCGGCAAGCCACGTTGTCCGGCATCGGCGGGGCCTTGAGCCTCGTCGGCGCGGTGAAGGCGGTCGATGACGGCAGGGACGCCACGGGAGGCGCGTTGGCGGCCGTGGGCGCGGCGGCCATCGCGAACAGCGTCAAGGAGAGCAAGAAGGCGTCGGCGATGCAGAAGGAGATCAACGAGCTTGGCGCGACGGCACAGATCGCGTTGAAGCCGATGGTCGTGGCGACCCGGGACCGCACGATCACCCTGACCGGAACCGCCCGCGAGCAATTCACCCAGTGGCGCACCCTGCTGCGCGAGCTCTACATGAACGCGTCCAGCGACATCGAGGCCGTGCAGTTCGCCGAGGACGTCGAGGGCTGAGGCCAGCGCTCGACCGACGGGTGAAATCGATCATACGGCATCGGCGCGCCGCTCGAACGGGGGGCGTGGCCGCGTTCGCAAGGCCCAGCGGGGCTTCTGCGGTGGTCCGAGCAAGGACCTGCCTGATGCTGCTGGCCGTTTGGAGTCTCGCCATCGGCGCACTCGACGCGCGGACCCCTACCGCGCACGCGGCGGAGGACATCCTCGGTTGCGGCGGCGAGGCGGCGCAAAGCCCCTGGTGCGCGGAACGGGCCCAGGCACTCGATGCCCGCGCCAAGGCCGACGCGCTCCTGTCCAAGCTCGTCCAGGTCGAACAGCCGCCTTGGTCGCCCGCCGAGCTTGCCGCCGCGAACGCCCTCTACGACGAGGGCGTCGCGCTGTTCCAGGACGAGTACTTCGGCGACGCCGCGGGCAAGCTCGAACCGGCGCTTGCCCAGCTGCAGGCCATCCTCGGCGCGTTCGAGGAGCAAGTGGCGAACACCGCCGCCGCCGCCACCGAGCGACTGGACGCGGAAGACTTCTCCGCGGCCCTCGCGGGATTTCGACGCGTGCTGATGTGGCAACCGGACCACGGGGCGGCCCGGGATGGGGCGGATCGCGCCGCGACCGGACAACGCGCCCAACAGGTCGCCGAGGAAGCCATGCGGCTGCTCGACGTGGGCGAAGCGGAGCAGGCGAGGGCGCTGCTCGGCGGGGTGGGTGCGGACTTCGTCCCCTCGATGCTCCGCAAGGCCCGCGCGGCGCTTGCCGACCATGACCGCAGCAAACGCCGCAACGATCTAATCACGACCGGCTACGCCACCCTCGACCGGGAGGACTGGGCGGCGGCGATCGAGGCGTTCCGCAAGGCCCTCGAACTCGATTCCCGGTCAGCCGCCGCGCGCGACGGCCTCGAAGCCGCGCGCCGGGGCGCCTCCGCCAGTGAACTCGCCGTGCTCCGCGAAGCCCTGGCCGCGACACTCGCGCAGGAGTCGTGGACCATTGCCGTCGCGACGATCGGGCGGATCGCCGCGCTCGCGCCGGACGCCTCCGAAGTGCGCGTGCGCCTCCCGGAACTCGAACGCTTGGTGGACCTCGAGGCGCGGCTCGACCGCGCGTTGTCGGATCCGCGCCGCGCCGCCGCCCGGGCGCTACGCGCCGAAACGCGGGCCCTCCTCGACGAGACGCGCGACGCGAGCACGGTCGGCCAGCGGATCCACGGCAAGGGACTGCAACTCCAGGAACGGTTCGACCAGTGGACCGTTCCGGTGGCGGTGACCATCCGTTCGGACAACAAGACCGACATCCTCGTGCGGCCGGGCCGCAAACTCGGCAAGCTGCGCGAGACGCGCCTGCAGGTCTACCCGGGCACCTATACGCTCATCGCGCGCCGGCAGGGATACCGCGAGAAGAAGGTGGAGCTTGCGATCCAGCCCGGCAGCGCGCCCGTCGTCGTGGAGATGGTTTGCGATGAGCGCTTCTGAGGGAGGCGGCGATGTTCTGCGCCACATCCAGCGCCGGCGGCGCCATCTGCGCATCGGTCTTGCCATCGTCCTCGCGGTCGCGGCGCCCGTCGTCGCGGTGCTCTTCGCCACGCAGGTGATCGAGGTCGTCGTCGCGCCCCCGGACGCCGATGCGGCGCTCTCGCGCGAGGAGGGCTTGCTGCTGACCTTCGGCCGTCGCGTCGCCCTGCTGTCGGGGGAAGGTGCCATCACCGTCGCCGCGGAGGGCTTCGCCCCGCGCCAGGTCCCCGTTTCCCGAGAGGACGGGACGAGACTCGCGGTAAGCCTCGACCCGCTGCCCGGCGTCGTTTCCATCGTGGTCGAATCGAACGCGGAGTTCCTCGTCCGGGTTGATGGGCAGCTCGTCGGCACGGAGCCGGAAATGGTTGTCGAACTCGCCCCCGGTACGCATACGGTGAGCGTGCAAGGTCCGGGGATCGGTCTGGAACGGGAGATCGAGGTCGCCGGACGCGGTGCGGAGCAAACGTTCACGTTCACGCCGCCACCGCCGGCCGAGCAGCCGATGCTCCAGGTCGCCGCCGAACCGTCCTCCGCGCGCATCCTCATCGACGGGGTGGTCGTTGGTACCGGGCGCTACAGCGGCTTGATCGCGCCGGGCGTCCACCAAATCGAAGTGCAGGCCGAGGACCACGCGCCGCACCGCCGGGAGTTCGACATTCCGGCGGCGCCCGGCATCAACGACATGGGGACGATCACCCTGTCGCCGCTGCCGGCCATCGTCTCGATCCAATCCACCCCGGCGGGTGCCACCGTCTTGGTCGATGGCGAATATCGGGGCGATACGCCGCTGCGTTTCCAGATCGTGGCGGGCGCGGAGCGCCGCGTGTCGGTGCGCAAGGCCGGATTCCGGTCGGCCAGCGATGTCTTGCGGCCACTCCCCAACGCCCGCATCGAACGTGAGTACGACCTGACCCGCACCGCCTACCGCGCCCGGGTGACCGCCGACCGGCCCGCCGACGTCGCGGTGAACGGACGCATCGTGGGGAGCGCGCCGGTGACCATCGAAGTGGTCGACAACGACGAGATTACGGCGGTTGCCGCAGGGTATGTGGCGGCGCCCGTGCGCGTCCGGCCGGGGGGCGGGAGTACCCGTGAGTACGCGTTCAGGCTCCTCACGCCAGGCCGGTTCGCCTACGAGCAGGCGGACGCGGAGACGACCGCGCCCGGCGGCATTCGCCTGCGTAAATTCGCGCCGCTACGCTTCGACGCCCGCGAGACCGAACAAGCCCCACCGAGAACCGTCGAGCTGTCGCGCGCGTTCTACTTCGCCGTGAACGAAACCACCGTCGCCGCCTTTCGTGCCTTCAAGCCCGACTTCCCGGCGGGTCAAGACGCCAATCTCCCGGTGGCATCCGTGACGTGGCAGGACGCCGCGAGGTTCTGCAACTGGCTAAGCGCGCAGGCGGGCTTGACGGCGGCGTACGCGTTCAAGGGCACGTTCGCCGAGCTCGATACCCGTTCGCGGGGCTTCCGCCTCCCCACCGAAGCCGAGTGGGAGGCGGTGGCGCGCTACGACTTCGCGGGCGGCAGCGTCCGGGGGCGCCCGTATGCATGGGGCGCGTCCCCCGCGGTCCCGACGGGCTTCGCCAACCTCGCCGGACGCGAACTGCGGGGGGAGGGCGTGCGTTTTCTCGCCGACCATGTCGACAACCACGAGGGCCTCGCCCCGGTGGGCACCTACCCGCCGAACTTCAACGGCATCCATGACCTCGGGGGCAACGTCTCGGAGTGGGTCAACGACTTCTATCGCGCGGGTTCCTTCCAACCGGGGCCGGGGGCGGATCCCCTCGGTCCGTCGAGCGGCACCGACCACGTGATCAAGGGCGGCAGCTACCTGTCGGCCGAACAGGCCGCGCTGTCGCCGGGCTACCGCGCGTTTGCGACCAACAAGAGCGAGTCCGTGGGTTTCCGCGTTGCACGGTGGATGCACTGATGGGTGGGAGAACGCTCGTGTGGCTCGGTCTGGTCGCGGCCTTGCTCGTTGCCGAGATGGGTGTCGCGCAGGATCGGGGAGATCGGGAAACGAATCCCGAACAAGAGGAGCGGAGAACCCGGGCGACGACCGAAGCACCGGCCGTACCGGCGCAGATGCCTACTGCGCAGCCTACGAATGCTGCCCCGGCCGGCGGCCCCCTGCAGCGCATCAAGACCACGTCCTTGTCGGCAAGCGCCAACATCGCGTTGCCGCAAGACATTTGAGCGGAGACCACATGGCCCCTCCCGCCCCCGAAGTTGGCCGTTCCAGACGCGCTGGGTTTTGGTCCCGGGTACCCTCGATCGTCCTAGATGCGGTCGGCCTGCTCGTCTGCTTCACGGCGGTGTATCTCCTTTATGCCGTATACGTCGATCCGGCCGCCGAGGAACTCCTTCGGGCCGCGGCCGAAACGAACACGGTGCCGGGCCGCTCCTTCGTCATCATCGTCAAGGACTGGGAGCAGCAGACGTGCCTCGTGCTGGGGTTGTGGTGCCTGTGGCTGTTCGTGTCCCGCTATCGCCTGCTCCGCAGCGAGCAGTATCTATTCGGCATGGACTTTCTCAAGCTCGGTGAGATTCGCGACGCCAGCGACGCCTCGCTGGAGCACATTCGGAGCAACCTGAACACAACCCAGGAAGCGGTGCCGGATTCCCTGCTGATCGGCAGCGTCCGCGAGGCCATTGATCATGTCCGGTTGAACCGGGACTTCCGGGGTGCCAGCGAGGCGGCGCAGGATGTGTGCGAACTGCATCTCGAGGTGCTCAACTCGAAGCTCGCCGCAACCAAGTACATCCTCTGGGCGATTCCCTCGATCGGCTTCCTCGGCACCGTGCGCGGCATCGGCGAAGCCCTTGGCCTTGCCGGCGAGGCGGTGGCCGGCGACATCTCAGGAGTGGCCAGCAGCCTCGGCACGGCGTTCAACTCCACCTGGGTCGCGTTGTTCGTCAATCTCATGCTCATGTTGCTGTCGAGCTTCCTCAACGGTCGCGAGGAGTCCCTGGTGGCCAACTGCAAGGAGTTCGCGACGCGGACGCTGGCGCACCTGAACGCGCTTGCGCGGGCGGCGCCGGCACCGGCCGGCGGGGTTGCCGGGGAGGCCGTCGAACAGCCCGCCGACGAGCGCCCATCCGCGTAGGCTTGCGCGAAGATGCGACTTTCGCGGACACGCAGTGGGGGGGCGCCCGCCATAGGCCTCGCCTTCCTGGACGTGCTCTGCTGCGGCCTGGGATCGGCGGTGTTTCTGCTACTGGTGATTCAATACGGCCCGGCACCCGTCGAGGCCCAAGACACTCGGGTCGCCGACGCCGCCGCCCGCGCGGAGTCCGAGCTCGAGGCGGTCGGCCAGCAGATCGCCGATCTCGAAAGCGCATTGGGTGCGGTCGCCGACACCGTGCGCTCGAGGCTCGCATCGCTCGACGCGGTGGCCGGCTTGTCGGACATTCAGAAGCGGCAGGTAGCGGACGCGATGGGCGCGCTCAACGCCGAGCGCGAGCGGCTCGATGCGGAAAGCGCCGCCCTCGACGCGCTACGCACCAACGTTCCCGTGCCGCCGACCACGCCTCGTCAGGATCTGACGGGGCTCCGTGTCCAAGCCGACGGCGTGGCCGTGTTCCTCGACTCTTCGGCCAGCATGTTGGATCGCTCGCTCGTGGAAATCCTGCGGCTGCGCGTCTCGGCCGATCGCCTCAAGCTCGCCGCGGTGAAGTGGAGGACGGCCAGGAACGCGGCGCGGTGGGTCTACGACCGCATCCCCGATGGCGGCCGCTATCGCCTCTTCCACTTCGCCGAGGACATGGGCGACCTGTCCGCCGGCAACATGCCGCTCCGGCGCGTGGTCTGGGACAAGAAAGCGAACAAGGTTACGGCGCCCGCCCAGCAGGAGTCCATCTCGCGTGCCTTGGCGGCACTCGTGCCGAACGGCGCCACCGATCTCAAACAGGTGTTCGAGACGGCGGCGCGGCTATCTCCCCCGCCCGCCCAGCTCGTCCTTATCACCGACGGCCTCCCGACCTTGCCGGGAGACACCCCGCTGCAGCGCATACGACGCTGCCCGCGCCCGCGCGGGAACGCCACACCGCTCATCACCGCCGAGTGTCGCGCAAGCATCTTCCAGGATGCCGCCGGGGTTGCCGCGCGGGCGCTCCCGAACACCCAAATCGACATCGTCCTGCTACCGCTGCAGGGCGATGCGAACGCCGCGGGGTTGTTTTGGAACCTCAGTACGTCCAAGGGTGGTCGCTTGCTCACGCCGGCCGAGGGGTGGCCGCAGGTATGAAGCGGCAACGCGCCGGCACCGATACCGAGGCATCGCTCAGTTTCCTCGACGTCATCGCCTGCGCGTTTGGAGCGATCGTGCTGTTGGTGCTCATCCTGCCGGTGGGAGAAACGGGGGATACCGAGCCGGGCATCGATTTCAGCGACTACGGCGCCCTGCTGTTCCAACTCGCGGAGCGCCGCGAAGCGGCTGCGGCGCTCGAAGTTCAGCTTTCCGCGGATGAAGCGCACGCCGCCTCCCTCGAGGAAATGCTCTCCGAGCGCAAGAACGCGGCGGACGCGCTCAGCAACCTCCTCGCGCAGACCCAGGCGTCCGCCAGCGCCGTGCGCGACCGGATCGCGGCGACCGAGCAAGCACAGGCGGCGGTCGCCAACGCCTCGGAGCGCCACGCGAACGAATCCAAACCGACCGACTACGCCGGCATACCGGTCGACTCGGAATACGTGGCGATCGTGATCGACACGTCGGGCAGCATGCGGCGGGTCTGGGGCGATGTGGTGCGCGAGGTGGAGAGCGTGCTCGCCATCTACCCGGAGATCCGCGGCTTTCAGGTATTGAGCGCGAGCGGCGACTACCTGTGGAAAGCCGGTCAGTGGATCGAAGACGGCAAGGGCAACCGCGGCGTTGCCAAGGGCAGGTTGCGCGGCTGGTCCTCGGCCTCGGTGAGCAACCCGGAGCCGGGCATCCTGACCGCGGTGCGCGATCTATATCGTCCGGGAAGGAAGATGGCGATCTTCGTGTTCGGCGACGACTATCAGGGCACCGACTTCGACAACTTTCTCGCCGCGGTCCAATCCGGGGTGGACCGCCACACGTCCTTGGGCGCGGCCTTGCGCATTCACGCTTTCGGGTTCGAGTCCGGCCAGGCACCGAACCGCGATCAGTACGCAACGCTGATGCGCGAACTCACGGGCCGGCACGACGGCGCGTTTCTTGCGTTGCCGCGTTAGGGCGAACATCCGGCATTTTCGTTCCAGGACGCGAGCCCCTAGGGAAGGTCTGATTAAGACCTTCCCTGGCGCGGCACAGGGATGTGCCGCCAAACTCGATGGCGTAAGCCATTGAATTTGTGGAGCAAGCCGAAACCGCGCTTCTTTGTATGCGAGTGGCAAGCCCCTCGCGCTCCCCGGCTGAGGGCTCTCTTGCGACCTGAACAAGCCCATGGACGGGCTTGTTCAGACGTTCCCTAGACATCATGTTTTGACCTGCCCGTCCTCAACGCGCGTGGGTTACCTTGGCGGCGGAGTGCCGGGCAAGGCAGGGCCACATTGAGGAGGGCAGGAGGTTGCAAGACTACAAGATGTCGGAGGGCGGGATGAGTGATTGCGGGGGGTCGTACGGGGCGTACGTCGGGTTGGACGTGCACAAGGACACGATCGCGGTGGCGGTGGCGCCGGCGGGGCGCGGGGCGCCGGAGGATCTCGGTGAGATCGCGAACCGACCGGCGGCGGTCGCCAGGCTGGCGCGGGAGTTGTGCGCGGCGCACGGCGGCGGGATGCCGTTGTTCAGCTACGAGGCGGGGCCCTGTGGGTATGGGTTGTACCGCCAGTTGCGGGAGCTGGGCTTCGACTGCGAGGTGGTGGCGCCGTCGCGCATCCCCAGGGCGCCGGCGGAGCGGGTGAAGACGGACCGTCGCGACGCGCGCAAGCTGGCGCGGCTGTCGCGCGGCGGCGAGTTGACGGCGGTGTGGGTTCCGGACGAGGACCACGAGGCGATGCGGGACCTGGTGCGGGCGCGGTCGGACCTGAAGGACGCGGAGCGCAGGGCGCGCCAGCGCCTCGGCGCGTTCCTGCTGCGCCACGACCGCCGCTGGTCGGCCGGGCGCTGGAGCAGGGCGCACTGGGCGTGGCTGGACGGCCAGCGCTTCGAGCGGGACTGGCAGGAGTGGGCGTACCGGGAGTACCTGGAGGCGGCGCGGACCGCGGGCGAGCGGGTCGCGGCGCTGACGGGCCAGCTGGAGCGGGCGTTGTCCGATTGGTCGCTGGCGCCGGTGGTGCGCGCGTTGGTGGCGTTGCGCGGCGTGGACCGGATCACGGCGGCGACGCTGCTGGCGGAGCTGGGCGACATCGGCCGCTTCGACTCGCCGCGCCAGTTGATGGCGTTCCTGGGGTTGGTGCCGAGCGAGCACAGCTCGGGCGGGCGGCGCCGCCGCGGCGCGATCACGCGCACCGGCAACGGGGCGGCGCGGCGCGCGCTGGTGGAGTCGGCCTGGAGCTACCGGTTCCCGGCGCGGCGCACGGCGCACCTGGAACGCAAGGCGGCCGGCGCGTCCGAAGAGGCCAGGGCCATCGCGTGGCGCGCCCAGCGGCGCCTGTGCGGTCGCTACCGGCACCTGCTCGCGTCCGGCAAGAACACCAAGCAGACGACCGTGGCCGTGGCGCGCGAGCTGGCCGGCTTCGTGTGGGACATCGTCCGCGTCGAGGTGGCGCGGATGGCGGAGGCCGGCGCCGGGACGTCGGCGACGCGTTGACGCGCGGTTGAAGGAAGGGAGTTCGTTTCGAGTGTTGGATCGGGGCGGGGCCGGGCCGGTGTGGAGAACCCTCGGCCGGGCTACGACGGCGTCGGCGGATGGTTCGCAACGCGGACCCTCCGGCGCGACGACCCCCGCCACTAGAGAGAGGCCAGCTCCGCGACGCAGTGAGGTAGGGTCGGTAACCAATCCACGCATATCAGCATGATCCACCGTCGCAATCTGTCCGGCCCCGTCCCGACCCACCGCGCCCGCGCCGGACCCGACCCACCGCGCCCGCGCCGGACCCGGCACGGCTGGCGAACATCGCCGGCCGGGCCGGCGCCCGCGATTTCCACCGCCCGCCCACCGCCGCTCCATCATTTGCGGGGACCGCGGCCGTGGACGGCCCGTGGAAATCGCTCCGTGCCCCCGGTTGGCCGCGACACCCCGACGGGCGCCGGAAAAGGCGGGTCACGACCGTTCCGAACCGTCGCCTCGACGAACTCGGTGCGATCGGAGCACCCTGGAACGGAGTACCGATTGACAGGTCAAAACATATCAGCCCGCATTTCTCACCACGGGCCGCGATGATCGCCGAGGATTTTCGCCCCGTGCGCACGACGCTTGCGTCGCGCTCGCCGACCGAAGGCCTAGTGGGGCCTAAGTTTGAGGGAGCACGTGCGCGCACGGGGCGAAAAGCGCCCCGGCGCCGTTCCAACGTTTCGCTGGCGCTCAACGCTGACCCGCCTCCGGCCCAACCCCACCGCGCTCGGCGAGGGCGCGGCCAGCGGTCTGTATCCGGCCACCGACGCTTGAGATCGAAGATAAACCCAAATCGACCAAGGACTTGCGGTCTATGCACAAGCGACTTGGTGAGAAATGCGGGCTAGAATCCGCCTGGGACACTTGCGCCTTGAACAGCGGCGGGGGGTTTGGGACATGCCCGAGCATCGTGCTACTCCGGAGGATCATGCCTACTTCCACCACGTGGCCGCCGCCAATGCGCGCCTCGACGACCATCGGCCGCCGGCCTCCCTCGACGAGATGTTCGAGCGTCTCGAACGGATGGAGCGGTGCCTCGGGGGCCTCGGGAGGGCTGGCGTGACGGGTTCTGACGACGGCGACCTCGCATCGCATCTGGCCTACATTGAACGGCTTCGAAGCATCGATCCCGCGTACCGCGCTCAGTGAACTGGCCCGGCTGCTCGATGGCCGGTCCATCCGTTGGGCGCTGATCGGTGGGCTGGCCGCGAATCGCTATCGCCGAACGCCGGGGCACACCTTCGACGTCGACGTGCTGGATCGGTGGCGGAGTTTGGCCGGCTGATCGGGGGCGGGGTTGCCATCGCCGCGCCTACGGCATCAAGGGATGACGCGCTCCGCGCCCTCCGGTAGTCTCGCTCCGATTTCGGCGCCCGAACCGTGAACACCTCGGCGGAGGAGCAAGACGCGATGCAGACCCTGACTCCGGCACAACGCACGCAGTGGCAGGTGGACGGCTACCTGCACCTCGAACAGGTCTTCGACGCCGACGAGGTGAACTTCTACTGCGACCAGATGGACCGCTTCCGGCAGGTGCCGGGCTACGAGCCGGACCGTCGGCCGGAACTGCCCATCGGCCACTACAGTTGGATGGACCACACGCCGGACCTCGATCCAGACGGGTTCATGGACCGCCGGGAGCTGCTGACCTACCACCAAGGCTTCATCGACCTCATCGACCGCGCCCCGGTGTTCGACTACATCGTCGACGTCATGGGGCCGAACATTCTCCTCAGCATGACGCAGGCGATCGTGCGCCCCTCCGGCGAGGACTCCCACTGCTACACGCACACCGACGGCGGCGAGTCCTTGAGGACCATCCGCGTGTCCGAGTCGAGCCCGCCCATCGCGATGAAGGCGATGTACCTCTTGACCGACGTGACCGAGCCGAACAGCGGTAACCTGACGGTCTTCCCGGGCAGCCACATGCGTCCGATTCCGCTGCCGGGCGAGCGCACCATGACACCGTACTCTCCGGGGGCCGCGCAGCTCATGGGCAAGGCGGGCGACGTGTACCTATTCCCCCACGCCCTCTGGCATGGCCCGAGCCGCAACTTGTCGGGCCGCAGCCGCCGTTGCCTGCTCTACAACTATTGCCAGCTCTGGGTGCGCTGCTACGACTACCACACGATCCCCCCTGTCGCCCAGCGCTGCACGCCGCGCCAACGCAGGCTGCTCGGCGATCTTGGCTACGACTTCATGCCGGGGTCGTACTTCTACGTGCCGAAGGATCAGGAGGAGGTGATCGCGGCGGGTTGATGGACCAGGTGGACGACAACTTGGTCGAGCAGGAGCGCGCCTGGAGTTCACCGATCTGGCTGAAGCAATAGAAAAACAATAGAAAGGAACCCATTGATGAGGCATCGCCGCGAGATTCTCCTGCGGACCGCGCTGCCGGCCGTGCTGGCGATGGCCGTGTGCGCGTGCTCCGAGCGGGAGTCGGGACCCTCGTCCCCGCGACCGGCTGGGGAACCGGAGGCAATGGCCGACCAGGTGACACGGGAGGTCGCAGTGACCGGCGGAGTCATCCGGGGAACGGTAGGGCACGGGGGCTCCGGCCGATCCGTCCTCCGCCAGTACCACGGCATCCCCTATGCCGCCGCCCCCGTCGGGGCCCTCCGCTGGGCGCCGACGGCACCGGTGACGCCCTGGGAGGGCGTGCTGGACGCGAGCGAGCCCGGTCCGATCTGCATCCAGCGCACCCGCGTCGGCGTGCCGTTCTATGATCGTCCGCCGGATGCGGAACTACCGGAGCAGAGCGAGGACTGCCTGACGCTGAACGTCTGGACCGAGGCCGACCGCCGGGACGAACGCCGCCCGGTCATGGTGTGGATCCACGGGGGCGGGCTACAGGGTGGCTGGGGATCCGAGCAATCCGGGCGGTTGCTGGCGGGGCACGGTGCCGTCGTCGTGACCTTCAACTACCGCCTGGGCCGTCTCGGATTCCTGGCCCATCCCGAACTAACCGCGGAGAACCCCGACGGGGCGTCCGGCAATCAGGGCTTCCGCGACCAGATCCAGGCCCTCCATTGGGTCCGGGACAACATCGCGCAGTTCGGCGGCGATCCGGGCAACGTCACGATTTTCGGGGAGTCCGCGGGCGCCTACAGCGTCTCCGCGATGCAGGCCAGTCCGCTCGCGCGGGGGCTCTTCCACCGGGTGATCGGGCAGAGCGGCGGCGGCTTCCAGCCCATGTCGCACCGGACTGCGGACCGCACCTACGCGCCGTCCGCGGAGAAGCTCGGCCTGCAGTTCGCCGCGGCGGTGCTCGGCGAGCAGCAGGACCGGTCCCTCGCGGCCCTGCGGGAGGTTCCGGCCGCGGCGATCTTGGCCACCGCGGAGTCGAACCGCCTGTTCAACACCTACGAGTTTCTTCCCACCGTGGACGGCGACGTGCTGCCCGAGGACATCGGCGCGATCTTCGCCGCCGGCCGCCAGGCGGACGTGCCGACCCTGGTCGGGTCCACGGACGACGAGGGGAACGCGCTGATCGTGGCATTCGTGCGGTTCATGGGGGCCGGAAAATCGGGATTCGCGAAGTTCGTCGGCGCGATGCTCCCTGAGACCCGGGAAGAGATCGAGACACACTACGCTGCCGCGACCGACGCGGAGGCGATGCGGTTCTGGGCGCACCTGTTCACGGACCTGACCTTCACCTACCCGATGCGCGCCTGGGCAAGGGGCATGGCGCCGCTGACGAGCGATGCCTGGCTTTACTGGTTCACCTGGCACCCCCCGATCGCGGATGCCGACGCCTACGGGGCCTTCCACGGGGCGACGCAGTCGTACCTGTTCGACGGCCTGGCGCGGTTCCGGACGGTGCCGACGGATGCGGACCGGGAGTTTGCGCGGACGATGGCCGAGACCTGGGTGCGGTTCGCGGCCACCGGAGACCCCAACGGCGGGGATCTGCCGGAGTGGCCGGCGTTCACGCCGGCGAACGAGGCCTACCTGGAACTGGGGCCGACGATCCGCGCAGGTGACCACCTGCGCATCCCGGAGATCGCGCTCATCGAGCTGGCCTGGGCCGAGCGGCGGCGCGCCAACGCAGGCGCCACGCCACCGGAAACATGACAGCACGGACTTTCCCGCGAGGCTTGCCCGTCGCCCCCGGTAACGATAGGCTGCTCCAAAAGGGGAGTGTCCTCCCGCAGGAGGAACCGCGTTCGCAAGTTCGCTGGCAAAACCGCCTCGGGGCAAGTGAGAGATAGTCATGAGGAGTTTCGTGTTGCGGCTTGCAGCCGCCGCCTTGGTCGTCGCGCTTGGGGCTTCCCAAGCGGTAATGGCGCAACCGGAATCCGAGCCTGGGTCGCGAATGCTCGAAGAAATCGTCGTGACGGCCACGCGTCGCGACGAGTCCATGCAGGATGTACCCATATCACTGTCCGTCCTCACCGACGACGACGTTGCGAGCACGGGCGCCGCGAACTTGCGAGACGTCGCAGGCCTGGTGCCCAACTTCGTTTATGGGACTAGCATCAACGAAGTAACGGCAGACATCACGATCCGGGGCATCTATACCCAGGTCAACCCCGCCCAGATAGGGTTCGAGCAAAACGTCAATGTCTATGTCGACGGCGTCTACATGGGCAAGCAGTTCTCCGCCAACGCGGATCTCGGCCAGACCGAGCGTATCGAGGTCTTGCGCGGCCCCCAAGGTACGCTGTTCGGCAAGAACGCCATTGCCGGCGCCATCAACATCATCAGCAAGAAACCGGGAAACGAGTTTGAAGGCAGCGTCAGCGTGGACGTCGGCAGTCGTGACTTCACTCACCTCAAGGGGACGATCAACATTCCGATTGTCCATGACCGGCTGGCGCTGCGCATTTCCGCGGGAGACCGAGTCCAGGACGGTTTCGTGACCAACGTTACTCGCCAGGGCGACGATCCCGGCAGTGTGGACCATACCAGCGGCCGGATTCAGTTGCGCTACATGGGGGATCGGATGACGGTCGATCTGGCCCATGACTTTTCCAGACTTAGAACCGAAGACTACTTTCAGGAATGGGTTGGGGTCGGTATCGTCAATCCCTTTTTCGACGGCAAGAAGCACACTATCAGCAACAATGTCCCTCAGACCTCGTCCGTTGATCTGGCGGGAACGGCGCTGACCGTCGAGTACGTCTTTGAAAACGACTACACGTTGACCTCCATCAGCTCATGGCGTGAAGATGAGGGTTTCTTCGAGACTGATATAGACCTTTCGCCCCTCAACCTTTTCGCCTTTTCCACGTTGATGGAGCCCGACCAATTCACCCAGGAGCTACGAATCACGTCTCCGGCCGGAGGCGCGTTCGACTTCGTCACTGGCCTATATTACATCGATCAGTTTACCAGGGGGCACGATAGGGCGTTCCCCGGTACCAGATTCGGTCCGGCACAGGGCGAGTTTACCCAGGGCCGGGACGTTGATGTCGAGGGCCTGTCTGCGTTCGTGCATGGCAACTACCACTTCAGTGATGCGCTGACGCTCTTTGCGGGTCTGCGCTATCTGACCGAGACCAAGAAGTCGGTCAGCCATGCCCTCACTTGCCCCACCAATCCCATTACCTGCAGGGCGTTCAGGCTGCCTACGCGTACCGAGCCGCTGGCGGCCCCGGTCGACCTGGAGACGGATGAACCCACCGGCTCGGTCGGTCTCCGCTACAACATCAACGATAACGTGATGGTGTACGGCAGTATCGCGCGCGGGGTCAAGTCGGCCGCGGTGAACAACTCGCGCGACCCGGTAGCTGACTACGCGAAGGGGGTACTGGTGGCTGACCCTTCGTTTGTCACCAGCTACGAGCTCGGCGTAAAGGCAAGCCTGATGGATCGACGGGCGGAGCTGAATTTGGCGATCTTCGACATGAACTACACGGATTTGCAGGTGCGAACAAGTTGTTCGACCTGTGGAGCGGGGGGTCTGCCGGAAGTGAGGTTCACCAATGCGGCCAGGGCTTCGACCCGTGGGTTCGAGCTTGATTTTCATGCGTTGGCCACCGACAGTCTGCGGATTATGGCCGGTGTCGGCAATATGGAGTCGCAATACGATCGTTTCCCAGGCGCCACGAACGTCAAGACGGCGATGATTATCGATGCTTCTGGCCTCGAGCTTGCGTATGCACCGGAATGGACGATCAACCTTGCCGTCGAGCACCGCCTGGAGATCGCTGGTGGCACGCTGACGTCGCGGCTCGGCATGCAATACATTGACGAGAGGTATGGGCGCGGCACGGTCGCCAACAATATCGAGGAGTTGATCCCCAGCCAGACTCTGGTGAATGGCCGGTTCAGCTATCGGCCCCGGGGCGGCAACTGGGGGGTGGCGGCGTGGGTGAAGAACGCCACGGACGACGACACGCGGGTACACGCTACGTTTGCGGCAGGAGGCTTGGGCGGCCGGGGTGCGCTGGGCCAGTTTCAGCAGCCGAGGACCTACGGGGTGACGCTCGACTACCGGTTCTAGATTTGGGTAGCGGAGAGTATGCAGTGGCCGCCGCTAGCACCCGGGAGCGCACGATGACGGTACGCCGGGTGCTTGCAGCCGCCGCACTATGCTGCGCGGCCGTGGGCGTGGCTGCGGACCGCCAGCCCAACATCCTGCTTATCGTGGCCGACGACCTCGGCTACGCGGATGTCGGCTTCCATGGCGTCGAGGACATCCCGACGCCGCATCTCGACGCCCTGGCCGCCCGCGGCGTGCGGTTCTCGAGCGGCTACGTGTCCAGCACGTGGTGCAGTCCGACCCGGGCGGGGCTGCTGACCGGCCGGTACCAGCAGCGTTTCGGCGTGCGCGGTCACGAGGGGACGCCCGACGAGGCGCTCTCGCTTGAGGAGGCGACGCTGGCGGACCGCCTGAGGGCCGCGGGCTATGCCACCGGGGTGATCGGCAAGTGGCACCTGGGCACCGGGCCCGAGTTCCATCCCGTGGAGCGCGGGTTCGACGAGTTCTTCGGGTTCCTGCGGGGCGCGCACAACTTCTGGCCGGGCGTGCCCTTCATTCTCTTTCCGGATCGGACCGGGCGGGGTCCGCTGATCTCGGAGATCCGGCAGCGCGACATGGGTGGCAGGCAGATTCTCCGCGGGACCGAGCCCGTGGCGGAGGAGGCGTACCTCACGGACGCGTTCGGGCGCGAGGCGGTGTCGTTCATCGAACGCCACGAGTCGGGTCCGTTTTTCCTCTTCCTTTCCTTCAATGCCGTGCACACCCCGATGCAGGCGACCGCGGAGCGGGTCGCGGCGTTCGCCACGACCGCCCACCCCGTGCGGCGCGTCTACAACGCCATGACGCTCGCGATGGACGAGGCCATCGGCGCCGTCTTCGATCAACTGCGACGCTCCGGGATCGAGGAGGACACGCTCGTCTTCTTCATCAGCGACAACGGCGGGCCGACCGTCCGGCGCTTCGCCTACAACGCGTCGGACAACAGCCCGCTTCGAGGATCCAAGGGCTCGACGCTCGAAGGAGGTATCCGGGTGCCGTTCGTCGTGTCCTGGCCGGGCGGCCTGCCGTCCGGGATGCAGTATGACGAGCCGGCGATCCAGCTCGACTTCCTGCCCACGGCGCTTGCGGCCGCCGGCGTTCCGGTCGACCCGGAGTGGCAACTTGACGGCGTCAACCTCCTGCCCTACCTGCGGGGAGAGGCGTCGGGGCGGCCGCACGATCTGCTGTTCTGGCGCTCGATCCGGCAGATGGCGGTCCGTAGTGGCGACTGGAAGCTCGTCACTTACCAGGCGAGGTTCGACACGGGCGACATTGGGCTTGACGATCCGCTCGATCAGGTGACGCCACACCGGCTGTACAACCTGGCCCGGGACGTCGGCGAGACCGAGGACCTGTCGCTCCAGGAGCCCGAGCGCGTCGCCGAACTCCTGTCGCACTGGAACGACTGGAACGCGCAGATGCGCCCTCTCCCGTAAGCGCATGCCCATCCGGCCGCCGCCCCCGCCGAGGAGGAAGACCATGTCCGTGTTCAGCACCCGCTTCCGTGCGATGGGGCTCCGGCTGGCAATCGTCGCCCTGTGCTGCGCGGCGGCGGCCGCGACGTCGGCGGACCGCAGGCCCAACATCCTGCTCATCGTGGCCGACGATCTCGGCTATGGGGACCTCGGATTCCAGGGCGGGTCGGACATCCCGACGCCGAGTCTCGACGCCCTCGCGTCCCGCGGCGTACGGTTCTCGAACGGGTACGTGTCCGGCACGTGGTGCGCCCCGACGCGGGCGGGGCTGCTCACCGGCAGGTACCAGCAGCGTTTCCGCGCGCACGGCCACGAGGGCGTTCGCGACGATGGCCTCTCGCTCGACGAAAGCACCCTCGCGGACCACCTGCAGGCCGCAGGCTACGTGACCGGCGTGGTGGGCAAGTGGCACCTCGGCATTCCCCCGGAGTACCACCCGATGCAGCGCGGGTTCGACGAGTTCTTCGGCTTCGTGCGCGGCGGGCACAGCTTCTGGCCGGGCGTTCCCATCATCATCTTCCCGGATCGACTGGGCCACGGCCTGGATGTCATGACCGTCCCGGAGGGGCGCGCCACCCTCGACCGGCAGATTGTGCGCGGCAGGGAGCCGGTGGCCGAGCCGGCCTACCTGACGGACGCGTTCGGGCGGGAAGCGGTCTCGTTCATCGAGCGGCATGCTTCGGAGCCGTTCTTCCTCTTCCTCTCCTTCAACGCCCCGCATACGCCGATGCAGGCCTCGGTGGACCGGCTCGGCCGCTTCATGAACACCTCCGACCCGGTGCGGCGGGTCTACAACGCCATGATGCTCGCGATGGACGAAGCGATTGGCGCCGTCTTCGATCAACTGCCTCGCTCCGGGCTCGAGGAGGACACGCTCGTCTTCTTCATCAGCGACAACGGCGGGCCCACGGTCCACAAGTACGCGTACAACGCCTCGGACAACTCGCCGCTCCGAGGCTCGAAGGGCACGACGCTGGAGGGAGGCATCCGCGTCCCGTTCGTCGTGTCCTGGCCGCGCGCGCTGCCGTCCGGCGCGCGGTTCGACGAGCCGGCGATCCAGCTCGACATCCTGCCGACCGCGTTGGCGGCGGCGGGGATCCCGATCGCCCCGGAGTGGCAACTGGACGGCGTCAATCTCCTCCCCTATCTCAAGGGAGAGGCGTCGGGGCCCCCGCACGAGGCGCTCTTCTGGCGCTCGTGGGGGCAGATGGCGATCCGCAGCGGCGACTGGAAACTCGTGAGCTACGTGGCGAAGATGGACGAGGGCGAGTTGCTGCTGCAGGAGCCGCGGGACCAGGTGACGCCGCATCGGCTGTATGACCTGGGCCGGGACGTCGGCGAGCGCCAGGACCTCTCGGAACGCGAGCCGGAGCGCGCGGCGGAACTGCTGGCGTCGTGGAACGCGTGGAATGCCGGGATGCGTCCGGCACGGGCCGTGGTGGGTCCTGGACGAAGCGCCGAGGACGTCTCCCGTGCCATCGAGGAACAGGAGCCTTAACGCTACATCCGTTCGACCGTCTCGAGCGCTACCACCCGACGCCTACCGGCACGCCAGAAATCCAGACGTGGCCCCACCACAGCGCGACGAACGCCGCCACCGTAACGACCAGGTCGAGCCAGCCGATTTCGGCGAGCTTGAGCGACTGACGCCCTTGGGCGATGGCCACGAACGGCAGCAGCGAGGTCGCTTGGCGGAACGCGGACCACCGCTCCCCAAGCACCGCCTGCTTGCGCTTGTCGATGAGCACCATGCCCCAACCGGATACCACGGCGAGGGCGCCGAAGAAGACTAGCGACGGCGGATCCCCGTTCGCGAGCAGGTGGCTGAGCGCCCAGATCAGGATGCCGCTCTGGACCGGGTGGCGGGTAATCCGCATGACGCCCGACACGGGCACCGCCTCGGCGTCGTCGAGCACGACGCCGACCGAGCTTGGATTGCGGGTCAGGAGGCCGCCGACCACGAGCAATAGCGCACCCGGCATGAGGACGAGTGGGACCCAGCGGAGCCACCCTGCGGTGGGCCACAGCAGCATGTCCGGCGTCGCAGCGTTGTAGGCGCGGATGAGCAGGACGAACACCAGGATCGAGACGACGGAATACAGCCCGAGATAGAGCTTCTCGCCCATCGCGCCGACCAAGCGGTCACGCAATCCCGTGCTCGTCACGCCAAGATGCTGGGCCACGAACAGGACGGCCCAAAATGCCAACCAAGACAAATCCACAGTCCTACCCCCCAAACGCCCGCACCGCTTCCCGCGCCAAGTCGATCAGCGGCGTGGGGTAGATGCCAAACACGATGATGGCGGCCCCCAGCACGCCGGCGGTTGCGACCCCTTCCATCGAGTGGCCGGCCGCCTCGGCGGACGCATCCTCGGAGGTCCGAATCATGCTGAAGACGATGCGCAGGTAGTAGTAGATGCCAATGGCGCTGCCGATCACCAGGGCCCACAGGAGCGCCCAAAGCTCGCCCTCGACGCCCGCCGCGAATAGGTAGAACTTCGCGATGAAGCCGACGGTGAGCGGGATGCCGGCGAGGGACAGGGCGGCGGCGGTGAGCACGGCCGCCAAGACCGGACGGCGCCAGAAGAGCCCGGCGTACGCGCCTAGGGGTTCGGCGTCCTCCGGCGCACCCGTGGAGAGCACCGTCATCACCCCGAACGCCGCGAGGGTCATCACGAAATAGCCGACGAGATAGAACATCCCCGTCTCGAGTGCCATGGCCGGCGTCGCGAGGGCATTCACCACCAAGACCGCGATCAGCAAATATCCGACGTGGGCGATGGATGAATACGCCAGGATGCGCTTCAGGTTGTCCTGCAGCAGCGCGAGCAGGTTGCCGACCACCATCGAGACGATGGCGATGAGCGAGACGGCCAGGAAGAGCGGCTCGTGGGAGAGCAGGTCCGTCTCGACGACGTAGCGCAGCAACACGGCCAGCACGCCGCCCTTGGAGACCGTGGCCACGAAGCCGGTCACCGGAGCCGGCGCGCCCTGGTACACGTCCGGCGTCCACATGTGGAACGGCACCAGCGAGAGCTTGAAGGCGACGGCGGCGAGGATCATCACCTGCCCCGCGATGAGCAGCGGGTCGGAGCTGGCGCCCAATACCGCACCGAAGGCCATGGTCCCCACCGCCGCGTAGACCAAGGCCATGCCGAAAAGCATCGTCGTCGAGGCGACACCGGACAGGACGAGGTACTTCATCGCCGCCTCGAGGGGCGCCTGGCCTTCGTCCGGGTAGGCGATCATCGCGTAGAGCGAGATGGACACGATCTCCAAGCCCAGCAGGAAGCTCGCGAAGTGCGCGGCGGAGGCCATGGTCATCGCGCCGAGGGTCGCCGACAGCAGCAGGATGTAGAACTCCTCGCGGTGGGCACGGGACGCCCGCCCGTCGATGTAGCGATATCCGAGCAGCGCGGTGGCGATGCCGGCAAGGGCGAACAGCCCGTTGAAGAAGTTCGCGAACGGGTCGATCGTCAGGAACCCGTCGATGTTCTGCACGCCCGCCGCGGTCGATGGGCCGAGGGAGGCCAACGTGGCCACGAGGGCCGCCACGGTCAGCCACAGGGCTAGCGCATGGCTGCGGCGGAAGGACACGACGAGGAGCAGCACCATCAGGCTCCCCGTCAGCACGAGGTAGGGCAGCAGGGCGGTCCAGGCGGCGGTGCTCATGGGGCCACCCACAGGACGTCGATTACGGGCGCGGCGAGATCCAGGAGGGGCTGCGGATAGATGCCGACCCAAACCAGGCCGAGCATCATCAGCACCATCACGGACATCTCGCGCCAGCCGAAGTCGCGCATCGTCGGGATGTCCGGGTTGGGCGTCCCCTGGAACGAGCGCTGGAGCAGGGACAGCCCGTACACCGCGGCCACCACCACGCCGAGCGCACCGGCGATGGTGAGTGGAACGCTGGCCTTGAACGCGCCCACGAGCACCAGGAACTCGCCGATGAAGTTACCGAGCCCCGGCATGCCGACGGAGGCCACCACGAAGAACATCGTCATGACGCCCATGCGCGGTGCGCGCACCCACAGGCCGCCCATCTTGGACATCTCGCGCGTATGCAGCCGCTCCTGCAGCGCGCCGGCCATCATGAAGAGCGCGGCGGTGGAGAAGCCGTGGGCGATCATGGTGACGATGGCGCCCTGCATCCCGAGTTCGTTGACGATGAGTTGGCCGCCCACTTCATGGAACGCGAACACGCCGAGCAGCACGAAGCCCATGTGCGCCACGGAGCTGTAGGCGACGAGCCGCTTGAAGTCGGATTGGCTGTACGCCATGTAGCCGCCGTAGAGGATGCTGAGCACGCCGAGGAACATCGCCCACCAGGCGAAGTCCGCGGACGCCTCCGGGAAGAGCGGCACGACGAAGCGGATGAGCCCGTAGGCGCCGGTCTTCAGCAGGATGCCGGCCAGGATCACGCTGCCGGCGGTGGGGGCCTGGGTGTGGGCGTCCGGCAGCCACGTGTGGAAGGGCACGCCCGGCAGCTTCACCACGAACGCCACGAAGAAGCCGAGCATCAGGAAGAAGGAGACGTCGCGGGAGAGTTCCGCGTAGAGCAGGTCGTTGTAGTTGAAGGTCAGGAGGCCCGTCGCCGCGTAGTGGAAGTACACCAGCGCCAGGATGGCGAACAGCATCAGCAGGCCGCTGATCTGGGTGAAGAGGAAGAACTTCATCGCCGCGTAGGCGCGGGCCTCGTGCCCCCAGATCGCGATCAGGAAGTACATGGGGATGAGCATGACTTCCCAGAAGAAGAAGAAGAGGAAGAGGTCGAACGCGGTGAAGACGCCCACGACGCCGGCCATCACCCAGAGGATGTTGAACTGGAAGAATCCCCGGCTCTTGGTGGTCTCCGTCCACGAGGAGACGACGGCCACCACCCCGAGGAACAGCGTCAGGCCCACCAGCATGAGCGAGAGCCCGTCCATGGCCAGGATGACGTGGATGCCGAAGCGGGGAATCCACTCGATGTATTGGTTGGCGTAGGCGTAGCCGCCGGCCCAGGCGTTCGCCAGATAGAGCCCCGCGGCCACGAAGGTGAGCAGCCCCACCCAACGGGGCGCGTTCGGATGGATGCGCTCGGACGCCCAAGCCACGACGCCGCCGAGGAGTAGGAAGACGATGAGCGCGAGGATGTTCACGCGAGCACCACCAGCACGATGGCGAATGCGATCAGGAGCCCGAGCGCCATGTTGGCGGCATACCAGCGCAGATGCCCGGTCTGGGTCAGGGCGATGACGTGGTGGACGCCGCGGGTGATGCCCGCGGCGGCGGTATAGAGGAAGTCAACGCCGTCTCGCTTGTTCAGGCGCGCGAACCAGACGAAGGGCCCGACGAACACCTTGTCATAGAGGGTGTCGAAGCCCCAGCCACCGAACCAAAACCGCCGCGTCGCCTCGCCGGCCTGGGATTGCACGAGGCGGTCCACCTTGAGTTGGCGCCCCTGGAAGATCAGGTAGCCGACCAAGATCCCAAGGAACGGTGCCGCCATGGTGATGATGGCCACGGTCGAGAAGTGATCCTGCTCCCCGAGGCCACCGTCCGGCAGCACGGAGGCCACCGCTTCGAGGCCGAACCATCCGCCGCCGACCGCAAGCGCCGCCAGCACCAAGAGCGGTCCCCACATGTTGATGTGCGAGTGGTCGTGCGGCTCGGTTGTCGCCTCGCCGAAGAACGTGAGGACCATCATCCGTGTCGTGTAGAGCGCCGTCATGAAGGCCGCGATGGTGGCCCCCAGCCAGAAGAACCCGGCGTACTCGAAGCTCGCGAGCACGATGGCGTCCTTGCTGTAGAAGCCGGACGTGAAGGGGAGGGCGGACAGGGCGATGGAGCCGATCAACATGCTCGCGAAGGGGATCGGCAGCTTCTTCCAGAGCCCGCCCATCTTGAACATGTCCTGTTCGTGGTGCAGCGCGAGGATCACGGACCCGGACGCCAGGAACAGCAACGCCTTGAAGAAGGCGTGGGTCATCAGGTGGAAGATGGCCGCGGACCAGGCGCCGACCCCGAGGGCCAGGAACATGTAGCCGATCTGACTCATCGTCGAGTACGCGAGCACCCGCTTGATGTCCCGCTGGGCGAGCGCCGTGAACGACGAGATGAAGAGCGTCACCAATCCCACCGCCGCGACCGCCAACTGCGCGGTGGGCGAGAGCAGGAAGAGATCGTGAGTGCGGGCGATCAGATACACGCCCGCCGTCACCATCGTCGCCGCGTGGATCAGCGCGGAGACCGGCGTGGGGCCGGCCATGGCGTCCGGCAGCCACGTCTGGAGGGGCACCTGGGCGGACTTGCCCACCGCGCCGCCGAGCAGCAGCAGCGCGATGATCGTCACCGTGGGGGAACCGTCCGGCCACAACCCCCGGGCACCCGCCATCGCCCCCTGCACCTCGATGGAGCCCACTTCCCGGAACAACAGGAAGAGGCCGAGCAACATGGCGGTATCGCCGACCCGGGTCACGACGAACGCCTTGCGCGCCGCGTAGCCGTTCTCCGGCTCCTGGTGGAAGAAGCCGATCAGGAGGTAGCTACAGAGCCCGACGCCCTCCCAGCCGAGGAACAGAACCAGCAGGTTGTCGCCGAGCACGAGCATCAGCATCGCGAAAACGAACAGGTTCATGTAGGCGAAGAAGCGGCTGTAGCCCTCCTCGTCCCACATGTAGCCCGTGGCGTAGAGGTGGATGAGGAACCCGACCCCGGTGATGACCCCGGTCATCACGAGGGAGAGGCCGTCGAGATAGAGCCGGATACTTGGGGTGAAGCCGCCGACGTCCATCCACGTCCACAGGAAGTACGACGTCGGCTGGGCGCCCTGTGCGTAGTAGTCCATGCCCACCAGGAGCGCGATCAGGGCCGCCAGTCCGATGGACCCCGCGCCGACCAGGCCGGAGAACCACTTGAGTTGCCGGTCTTCCGAGACGAAGAGCCCGGTGATGAACAACACCAAGAAGCCGGCCAAGGGCAGGGTGGGTACGAGCCAGAGGAGGTCCATCGCGTGTCTCTTGCGTCCCTGCCTACCCGTTCAGCTCGCTGGCCGTGTCGATGTCGAGGCTCGAGAAGCGCCGTTCGAGTTGCAGCACCAGGGCGAGGGCCACGGCCACTTCGGCCGCGGCGAGGGCGAGGATGAGCATGAACATGATCTGCCCATCCGGTTGCCCCCAGCGCGCCCCGGCGGCCACGAAGGCCAGCCCGCACGCGTTCATCATGATCTCGAGGGACATGAGGAGAAAGATCGCGTTGCGGCGCACGAGGACGCCGACGAAGCCGATGAGGAACAGCACGGCCGCGACGAAGAGGACGTGCTCCAGGGGGACCGCGACCGCGCTCACGACGGCGTGTCCTCTCGGCGGTCACTCAGGTAACGCCGCCCCAGGTGATACGCCCCCACCAGGGCCGCGAGCAGCAGGATGGCGGCGAGTTCCACCGCGAGCAGGTACTCCTGGAAGAGGGCGATGCCGACGGCCTTGGGGCCAACGCCCGTTCCGCCGGTCGGGACCGCGTTGCCGACGATGGCGTACATCATTTCGACGAACAGGATGGCGGCGAGAATGGCGGGGCCGATCCAGCCCTTCGGCTCCAGCCAGCGCCGCTCCCGCTCGATGGTGCGGCGTCCGAGGTTCAACATCATCACCACGAACAGGAAGAGCACCACGATGGCCCCGGCGTAGATGACCACCTCGAGGGCGGCGGCAAAGGGCGCGCCCAGGAGATAGAACATCACCGCGATGGCGAGCAGCGACACGACGAGGTAGATGAGGGCGTGGGATGCGTTCAGCCGCGTAACGACCAGGGCCGCTCCGGCGACGGCCACCGCCGCCGCGATGTAGAACAGGACTAGCGCGACCATGATGCGGCCCCGATGTGGCGCCCGGATGGACTCATGGCATGAGGCTCCGGGTGTTCTCCGGCGGCGCTTCGTTGCGCGCCTCGCCCTTGTCCTTGCCGGCGATGGTCTTGCCGGCCACCTCCCAGAAGCTGTAGTCGGGATACTTGCCCGGTCCCGAGATGAGCAGGTGCTCCTTCTCGTAGACCATGTTGTTGCGGTCGAACTCGCACAGCTCGAAATCCGGCGTGAGCTGGATGGCGTAGGTCGGGCACGCCTCCTCGCACATGCCGCACATGATGCAGCGCGAGAAGTTGATGCGGAAGAACTCCGGGTACCAGCGGCCGTCCTCCTCGCGCTCGGTCTTCTGCAGGGCGATGCAGTCCACCGGGCAGGCGACGGCGCACAGGTTGCACGCGACGCAACGCTCCTCGCCGTCGGGATCCCGCGTCAGCACGATGCGGCCCCGGTAGCGCGGCGCGGCGTAGGGCATCTCTTCTGGGTACTGGACGGTCTCGTTGCGCATGAAGGTGTGCTGCAACACGGTCCAGAGGGTTCTGATTTGGCTCCACATATCGGCGATTCGTTCTGCTATCCAGCCATTGCTAGGGCAATCGCGCCCGTCACCAGCAGGTTCACGAGGGAGAGCGGCAGGAGGACTTTCCAGCCGAGGGACATGAGTTGGTCGTAGCGCGGGCGCGGGATGGATGCCCGCAGCAGCACGAAGAAGTTGATGACGATGGCCATCTTGAGGCCGAACCAGACGATTGGCGGCAGGAAATCCGGCCCGAGCCAGCCCCCGAAGAAGAGCGTCACCACCAAGGCCGAGGTCAGCACCATGGCGAGGTATTCGGCGGCCATGATGAAGCCGAACTTCATGCCCGAGTATTCCGTGTGGAAGCCGGCCGTCAGTTCGTGCTCCGCCTCGGGCAGGTCGAAGGGCAGGCGGTGCGATTCGGCGAGCCCCGCGATGAGGAAGATGACCAACCCCACCACCTGCGGCACGAAGAACCAGACGTCCCGCTGCGCCTCCACGATGTCGACTAGGCTGAAGGAGCCGGCGTGGATCACGACGCCCATCACGGAGAGGCCCATGAAGACCTCGTAGGTGACCATCTGCGCGGCGGCGCGCAGCCCGCCGAGCATGGCGTACTTGTTGTTGCTCGAGAGCCCTGCCAGCAGGACCCCGTAGACCGCGAGCGAACTCATCGCGAGGAAGAAGAGCAACGCGATGTTCGAGTCCGCGACGTAGAGGTCCGGTCCGAGCGGCACGATGACGTAGGCCATCAACATCGAACCCGCCACGATGGCCGGCGCCAGGACGAAGAACACGCGGTCGCCGAAGGGCGGCAGCCAGTCGTCCTTGGTGAGGAGCTTGATCAGGTCCGCCGCCGCCTGCAGCACGCCGAAGGGGCCGACGCGGTTCGGGCCGAGGCGGTCCTGCCACCAGCCCAACAGGCGCCGCTCCCACCAGACGAGGAACAGCGCGAACACCAGCGCCCCCACCGCGAGGGGCACGATGAGCGCGTAGCTCCAGTTCCAGGTCCAGTCGAAGGGCATCGCGTCAGCCTCTCGCGATCACGTTGGGGTCGCCGTCGATGGGGGCGAAATCGGGGTCCGGGATCAATCCCACCGGGTCGGTCGGCAACGGCCCCGGTGCCTCGGGATAGCCGACGACCACCGCCGCCGTGCCAGGCGTCATGGCTTCGTCGGTGCGCACCACGAAGGACGCGCCGAGGGCGTCGCTGGTGACCCCGGTGCCCTCCGGGGCGTCGACGGCGACGGCATCCGCCGGATGAAGGACGAGGTAGGGCGCCGACCTGCGTTCGAGGATCGGCCGCGAACGCGCCGATAGCTCCTCGCTGCCGAAAATCGCGTGGGCCGGCACCAAGTGGTAACCGCCATTCGTGATTGTGGGCGGCGGTGCGTCGCGGAACCGCGTGCTGCGGTCCTCGTCGCCGCCGTCCACGTCGAGCAGCCGCACGCCCGGGTCGCCTCCGCGCAACGGGCCACCGACTTCCTGCTGGAACTTGAACACGCTCTGGTTGGAGTTCCACCCGGGCGTCCACACGTACGGCACCACCGAACCGGGCTGGCCGCCGGTGTTCTCGCCCTCCATGGAATAGGAGAACGGCGTCTCGCCATCGACCGTCGTCTTCGGCTCGTGGATGTTCACGTCCGCCCGCATCGCCGTGCGTCCACTGTAGCGGTGTGGCTGGCGCGGGATCTTCTTCTCCGCCTCGACGCGGTAGTCCGCGGCCGGTGCCACCGCCGCCATGCCGGACAAGGCGGGCACCGCTTTCGCGCAAGCCTGCACGACGCCGTCGATGCTCCCCCAAGCGCAGTCCTTGCGGCCGGCGGCCGCGGCCATCCGGGCGATCCACTCCCAGGACGGCGCGATGTCGTCGGCGGGCTCGAACACGCGATAGAAGCGCTGCGCGCGGCCCTCGTAGTTGACGAAGGTGCCCGTGGACTCGGCGTAGGTCGCCGCCGGCAACGCCACCGATGCGGTCTCGGCGGTAGGGGTTTCGAGGGCGTCGAGCACGATCACTTGGGAGGCGGTTTCCAACGCGGCGGTCACCGTCGCGGCGTCCGCGCGGCGGTAGAGGTCGTTCTCCAACACGACGAGGGTGTCCGCTTCGCCACCGGTCACGGCTTCAAGGGCGGCGTCCATCGACAGGCCGGCGGGCAGCGCGGCAACGCCCATCGTATTGGCTTCGCCCGATGCGATCAGGAGGGCGGGATCGCCGCCCTGGGCCTTGAGGGCCCACGCGATGTTGGCGGCGGCCTTGAGGACGTTCGCGTCGGCGCAACCTGCACCAGTCACGACGAGCGGCCGCGCCGCATTCGCCAGCGTGCTCGCGGCTTGCTCGACGAAGGCGTCCTCGTCTCGCGGGGCGTCGGCGAAGGTGGTGTCGATGCGGTGGGCGATGGCGAATCCCGCGCGGGCGATGTCCGCTGGCGTGGTGCGCAGCGTCTTGGCCGCGATGTCGTCGAAGCGGGTCGGCAAGACCGAGGCGATGAACACCGGGCTCCTGGAGTGCTGCCCGTGACCCCGGATGCCGGCGTCCTGCCAACCCGGAATCCCGGCGGAGGAGGCCATGTCGAACGACACGCCCCGGGCCGTCTGGCGCAGGGCGAGGGCGACTCGGGCCGCCGTGTTCGAAACGTCTTCGCCGAGGACGAGCACCGCGTCTGCGGTCTCGACCTCGGAGATCGTCGGAATCCGCGCGCTCCCGGCCGCGTGGATGTCGAGGGTCAGGGCCGCCAGCTCGGCTTCGCCGTTCGAGAGTCCGTTGCAGAAGTTCTCCTCCCCGACCAGGGTGCGCAGCGCGAAGTTCGCTTCGACGGACGCGCGCGGAGAGCCGATGCCGATCACGCGTTCCGCCCCAAGGGCAACGCCCGCCGCTTCGAGGGCCGCGTCGGAACCCCGGGCCTCGAACACCCCGTCCGCGTCCCGGACCCCGGCGTGACGGATGCGGGCGTCGGAATTGACGAAGTGCGAGCCGAACCGTCCCCGGTCGCATAGGAAATAGCCATTCACGTCCGCGTGGTAGCGGTTGTGAATGCGCTTGAGGTCGCCGTAGCGTTCGCTCGGAAAGATGTTGCAGCCGACGGAGCAGCCGGGGCAGATGGACGGGGCGGACTGCAGGTCCCACTTGCGCGTGTACTGCTTGCTGAACGGGCGGTCCGTGAACACGCCGGTCGGGCACACCTCGACCAGGTTTCCGGCGAACTCGCTCTCAAGCGTCCCGTCCTCGGCCCGGCCGAAGTACATCCGCCCCCGGGAGCCGAAGGCTTCGAGATCGGTGCCCCCGGCGTAGTCGCGGTAGAAGCGCACGCAGCGGTAGCAGGTGATGCAGCGGTTCATCTCGTGGCCGATGAACGGGCCGAGATACTGGTTCTGCCAAGTGCGCTTCGCACCCCGGTAGCGGCGGCTTGCATGGCCGGTCATCACCGTCATGTCCTGGAGGTGGCATTCGCCGCCTTCCTCGCACACGGGGCAGTCGTGCGGGTGGTTCTCCATGAGCCACTCGATGACGGACTTGCGGAAGTCCTCCGCGTGGGGTGCCTCGATGGAGAAGCGCATGCCGTCCCCCACGGAGGTGATGCAGGCCATGACGAGGCGGCCGCGGGTGTCGTCCTCGTCGGCGTATTGGATCGCGGCGCACTGGCGGCAGGCGCCGACGGAACCCAGCGCGGGGTGCCAGCAGAAGTAGGGGAGGTCGAGGTGGTGCGACAGCACGGCCTCGAGGAGGTTCCGGCCCTCCTCGACTTCGTAGCTGCGGCCGTCTACGACGATGTGTGCCATGCGTGCGTGGTCCTCGCTACGCCTTGTGTTCCGCCGCCCGCGCCCGGTAGGGGCAGCCGCGCAGCTCGATGTGGGCCTCGAAGTCCGCCCGGAAGTACTTGAGCGCGCTCGACAGGGGCTCGATCGCGCCCGCGGCGTGCAGGCAGAACGTGTTTCCGGGCGCGCCGATGTACGCGCCGTTCTTCTCCAGCAGTTCGAGGTCCGCCGGCTGCCCCCGGCCCTCCTCGATGTCGGTGAGCAACGCTTCGAGCCAGGGCAAGCCCTCCCGGCACGGCGTGCAGAAGCCGCACGACTCCTGCGCGAAGAAGTGCTGGAGGTTGCGGGAGAGGTCCACCGGGCAGATGGAGTCGTCCATGAGGATCATGGTGCCGGTGCCCATGCGGCTGCCGGCCGCGGCGATGGTGCCGTAGTCCATGGCGAGGTCGAAGTGCTGCTCCACGAGGAAGTCCGTGGAGGCCCCGCCGGGCAGGATGCCCCGGAGTTGGTAGCCCTCCCGCATGCCGCCGGCGTGGACATCGATGATCTCGCGAATTGGCGTGCCGATGGGCAGCTCCCACAGCCCCGGGCGGTTCACCCGGCCGGAGACCCCGTAGACCTTGGTGCCGGAGTCGTCCGTCAGCCCGAGGTCCCGGTACCACCGGGCGCCGTTCGCGACGATGCACGGGACGTTGCACAGCGTCTCCACGTTGTTGACGATGGTCGGGCGGCCCCAGGCGCCGCTCGCGGGGGGGAAGGGCGGCTTCAGGCGCGGTTGCGCGCGCTTGCCCTCGAGGGCGTTCAGGAGCGCTGTCTCCTCGCCGCAGATGTAGCGCCCCGCGGAGCTGTGGATGCGCAGGTCCAGGTCGAAGCCGCTACCGAAGAGGTCCGTCCCGAGATAGCCCCGGGCGTGGGCGTCCCGAATGGCCGCCTCGAGGGCGCGATGCGACTCGAAGTACTCGCCGCGCAGGAACACGTACGCGACCCCCGCGCCGATGGCGTAGGCGCCGATGATCATCCCCTCGATGAGGAGGTGCGGATCCCGCTCCATGAGATAGCGGTCCTTGAAGGTGCCGGGCTCCATCTCGTCGGCGTTGCAGACGAGGTACTTCGGCCCGTCGCCGGCGGCGTCGCCGCGAGGGACGAAGCCCCACTTGACGCCGGTCGGGAAGCCCGCGCCGCCCCGGCCGCGCAGGTTCGCGTCCTTCACGAGGTCGATCACCTCTTGGGGCGTCATCTCGGTGAGCGCGCGCCGCGCCGCCGCATAGCCCCCGGCGGCCTCGTAGTCGTCGATGCCGACGTGGCCGTGGCGCTCGATCCGTTCGGTGAGGGGTCGCTGCATCGCTGCGCCGCCTATTCGAAACGGCCGAAGACGTCGGCGAGGTCTTCGGCGCGCACGTTCTCGATCAACGTCTCGCCGATCAGCATGGTCGGAGCCTTGTCGCAGGCACCGAGGCAGACGATGGGCAACAGGGTGAAGCGGTCGTCCGGCGTGGTCTCGCCGAAGCCGATGCCGAGATGGCGTTGGACGTCCCGGGCCAGGCCGTCCGCCCCCATGATGTAGCAACTCACGCTGTCGCAGACCATGACCACGTGCCGCCCCACGGGCTGCCGGTAGATGCGGTTGTAGAAGGTGGCGATGGCGTCGAGGGCCGCGGTGGTCATCCCGAGCAGCCGGCCGATCGCCGCGAGGCTCGCGTCGGACACCCAGCCCCGGTGTTGCTGCACGATCATCATCGCGTCGATGGCGGCGGATTGGCGGTCCGGCAGGTGCGCGCACTCGGCCTCGATCAGGGCGAGTTCCTCCACGGACAACTGCTCGATGGGCTCGAAGCCCGCCGGTCCCGCCGCCGCCGCGCTCATCGGTCCACGTCCGCCATGACGAAGTCGATGCTTGCGATGATGGCGATGAGGTCCGCCACCATGAAGCCGTTGCTGATCAAGGGGATCATCTGAAGCGCGGGGAAGGACGGCGTGCGGACCCGGGTGCGGTAGGCCATCGTGCCGCCGTCGGACACCGAGTAGTAGGAGTTCCAGCCCTTCGTCGCCTCGATGGTGGTCGCGGATTCGCAGGGCTTGATGACCGGGCCCCAGCTTACGTTCAGGAAGTGATGGATGAGCGTCTCGATATCCTCCATCGTGCGCTCCTTCGGCGGCGGGGTGGTCAGGCGGTGGTTCGCCTTGTAGGGCCCGGGCGGCATGTTGCGGGCGCACTGCTCGATGATGCGCAGGCTCTGGCGGATTTCCTCGGCCCGCACGACCGCTCGGTCGTAGACATCGCCGTTCTCCGCGGTCGGGATGTCGAACTCCAACTGGTCGTAGCCGCTGTACGGACGGTTCTTGCGCAGGTCCCAATCGCTGCCGGTGGCCCTTAGGGACGGGCCGGTGATGCCCCAGTCGAGGCCCTCTTCCGTGGTATACGCCCCGATGCCGATGGAGCGCTTCTTCAGGATGTTGTTCTTGAGGGCCATCTTCTCGTAGTGGTCCAGGCGCTTCGGCATGTACTTGACGAAGTCCAGCACCATCTTGTCCCAGCCCTTCGGCAGGTCCTGCGTCACCCCGCCGATGCGGAACCAGCTCGGATGCATCCGGCCGCCGGTGATGGCCTCCACGATCGAGAAGAGCCGCTCGCGGTCCGCGAACATGTAGAACACCGGCGACATCTGCCCGACGTCCTGGGCGTAGGTGCCGTAGAAGAGCAGGTGGCTCGCGATGCGGAAGAACTCCGACAGCATGACGCGGATGTATTGGGCGCGGTCCGGCACCCGGATGCCCGCCATGTTCTCGACGTTCATGACGTAGGGCAGGTTGTTCATCACACCGCCGAGGTAGTCCACCCGGTCCGTGTAGGGGATGTAGGTGTGCCAGCTCTGGCGTTCCGCCATCTTCTCCTGGGCGCGGTGGTGGTAGCCGATGTCCGGCACCGCCTGCACGATCACCTCGCCGTCGAGCTGCAGGGCGATGCGGAACACGCCGTGGACGCTCGGGTGGTTCGGGCCGAGGTTCAGGAACATGAAGTCCGTGTGCTTCGCCGCGCGGCTCATGCCCCATTCCTCCGGCACGAACCGGAGTCCCTCCTGCTGGGACTCCTGGAACTCCGGCGTCATGGTGAACGGGTCCATCTCCGTGGCCCGCGCGGGATGTTCCTTGCGCAGGGGATGCCCCTCCCAGTTGGGCGGGGTGAGGATGCGGCGCAGGTTGGGATGCCCGGCGAAGTCGATCCCGAACATGTCGTAGGCCTCGCGTTCGTACCAGTCCGCGACCGGGTAGACGGAGGTCACCGAGGGCAGGGACGCGGCCTGCTCGGGCAGGGCCGCCTTGATGCGGATGTCGCTGTCGTGGCGCAGGGACATCAGGTGGTAGAACACCGTGAAGTCCGAGTCCGGCTGGCCCTCGCGGAACTGCCGCGTGCGTTCGTCTATGGCGGACAGGTCGAAGAGGAGTTCGAAATCCTCTTCCTCCTTGAGGTGACGCATCACGTCGACCACCTGGGACTTGGCCACCCACAACGTGGGGATGCCGTCGGCGGTCTCCTGGCTGATGCAGTCCTGCCCGAACCGCGCCCGCAGGGCGGTGACGGGGCCGGGTTCGACGATCCCGGAATCGACGGCTACTTCGCTCACTTGTCCGCTACTGCCGCTTCAGCAACGCGTCCGATAGCGGCGCGTCGCCCACCGTGGTCGGCTCCGCGAGCGTCGCGACCCGCATCCGCTCCGGGTTGCGCTTGTCCCGCTGGCTCGGGGCGTACTTCGAGACCGCGCCGTCTTCGCCGATCACCCACGACAAGGGCCGGTGGGTGTTCTTGATCGACTCCTGTAGGAGCGTCAGGCCCTGCATGAAGGCCTCGGGGCGCGGCGGACAGCCCGGAACGTAGACATCCACCGGGAGGAACTTGTCCGCGCCCTGCACGACGCTATAGACGTCGAACATGCCGCCGGAGTTCGCGCACGAGCCCATCGAAATCACCCAGCGGGGCTCGAGGAGCTGCTCGTAGAGGTGTTGCAGGACGGGGGCCATCTTGCGGAACACCGTGCCGGAAATCACGATGAGGTCCGCCTGCCGCGGCGTCGCGCGGATGACCTCCGCGCCGAAGCGCGCGGCGTCGTGGCGGGAGGTGAGCGCCGTGGCCATCTCCACGTAGCAGCACGACAGCCCGAAGTTGAACGGCCAGATCGAGTTGGCCCGCCCCCAGGCAACCAAGTCCTCCAGCTTCGCCGTCAGGACGCCCCGCGCCGCGTCCTCTTCGTAGGCGGCATCGACCGCCGCCATCGGGGCGTCCGCTTCGGTCTTGATCAGTCGCCACTGCATGCGGTCAGGTGCTCCCGCCGGCGTCGCCGGGCCCGGCCTTGGCGTAGCGCGGCGCGCGCGCGTGGCGGCCCTTGATGCCCCAATCCAAGGCTCCGCTACGGTACTCGTAGACCAGGGCGACCAGCAGGATGACGATGAACACCCCGGCGCCGGCGTAACCCCGCCAACCGAGTTCGAAGAAGGCGACGGCCCAGCCGATGATGAAGATGGTCTCCAGGTCGAAGATCACGAAGAACATCGCGATCAGGTAGAACTCGATGGAGAAGCGGCTTTCCTCCGCTTCGCCCGCCGGGACCACGCCGGATTCGAAGGGCAGGGTGCGCGCTCCGCCGTGCCGCGCCTTGGCGCCGATGAACCACGCCGCGGTGAGCGTCACCGCGAGGAGCGCGGCCACCGTCAGCGCATAGAGGAGGAACGGGAGGATGTCGTGACCTTCCGTCATCGGCGGTCCGGGAGGCTCCTTCTGTCGTCGTGATTTCGTCGCGAGCGCCGCGCTGTTGCGCCGGTCCGCCGGCGGCCCGGCGACGGCGGGCGGTACTATACAGGCGCACCCGTTCGGAAGCTAGAAGCGGGGGTACGGCAACGCCCGCAAGAGGGTGCGCTCAGGGCAGAACGGTGATCCCCGGATGCCGTGCGAAGGCCCGGTCGAACGTCAGGGCGCGGGAGACCCCATTGGCGCGCATTACGGCGAGATGCAGGCCGTCCCGCGCCGACAGTGCCGGGTGCCTCGCCAGGATTTCCCGGGCTGATATGTTTTGACCTGTCAATCGGTACTCCGTTCCAGGGTGCTCCGATCGCACCGAGTTCGTCGAGGCGACGGTTCGGAACGGTCGTGACCCGCCTTTTCCGGCGCCCGTCGGGGTGTCGCGGCCAACCGGGGGCACGGAGCGATTTCCACGGGCCGTCCACGGCCGCGGTCCCCGCAAATGATGGAGCGGCGGTGGGCGGGCGGTGGAAATCGCGGGCGCCGGCCCGGCCGGCGATGTTCGCCAGCCGTGCCGGGTCCGGCGCGGGCGCGGTGGGTCGGGTCCGGCGCGGGCGCGGTGGGTCGGGACGGGGCCGGACAGATTGCGACGGTGGATCATGCTGATATGCGTGGATTGGTTACCGACCCTACCTCACTGCGTCGCGGAGCTGGCCTCTCTCTAGTGGCGGGGGTCGTCGCGCCGGAGGGTCCGCGTTGCGAACCATCCGCCGACGCCGTCGTAGCCCGGCCGAGGGTTCTCCACACCGGCCCGGCCCCGCCCCGATCCAACACTCGAAACGAACTCCCTTCCTTCAACCGCGCGTCAACGCGTCGCCGACGTCCCGGCGCCGGCCTCCGCCATCCGCGCCACCTCGACGCGGACGATGTCCCACACGAAGCCGGCCAGCTCGCGCGCCACGGCCACGGTCGTCTGCTTGGTGTTCTTGCCGGACGCGAGCAGGTGCCGGTAGCGACCGCACAGGCGCCGCTGGGCGCGCCACGCGATGGCCCTGGCCTCTTCGGACGCGCCGGCCGCCTTGCGTTCCAGGTGCGCCGTGCGCCGCGCCGGGAACCGGTAGCTCCAGGCCGACTCCACCAGCGCGCGCCGCGCCGCCCCGTTGCCGGTGCGCGTGATCGCGCCGCGGCGGCGCCGCCCGCCCGAGCTGTGCTCGCTCGGCACCAACCCCAGGAACGCCATCAACTGGCGCGGCGAGTCGAAGCGGCCGATGTCGCCCAGCTCCGCCAGCAGCGTCGCCGCCGTGATCCGGTCCACGCCGCGCAACGCCACCAACGCGCGCACCACCGGCGCCAGCGACCAATCGGACAACGCCCGCTCCAGCTGGCCCGTCAGCGCCGCGACCCGCTCGCCCGCGGTCCGCGCCGCCTCCAGGTACTCCCGGTACGCCCACTCCTGCCAGTCCCGCTCGAAGCGCTGGCCGTCCAGCCACGCCCAGTGCGCCCTGCTCCAGCGCCCGGCCGACCAGCGGCGGTCGTGGCGCAGCAGGAACGCGCCGAGGCGCTGGCGCGCCCTGCGCTCCGCGTCCTTCAGGTCCGACCGCGCCCGCACCAGGTCCCGCATCGCCTCGTGGTCCTCGTCCGGAACCCACACCGCCGTCAACTCGCCGCCGCGCGACAGCCGCGCCAGCTTGCGCGCGTCGCGACGGTCCGTCTTCACCCGCTCCGCCGGCGCCCTGGGGATGCGCGACGGCGCCACCACCTCGCAGTCGAAGCCCAGCTCCCGCAACTGGCGGTACAACCCATACCCACAGGGCCCCGCCTCGTAGCTGAACAACGGCATCCCGCCGCCGTGCGCCGCGCACAACTCCCGCGCCAGCCTGGCGACCGCCGCCGGTCGGTTCGCGATCTCACCGAGATCCTCCGGCGCCCCGCGCCCCGCCGGCGCCACCGCCACCGCGATCGTGTCCTTGTGCACGTCCAACCCGACGTACGCCCCGTACGACCCCCCGCAATCACTCATCCCGCCCTCCGACATCTTGTAGTCTTGCAACCTCCTGCCCTCCTCAATGTGGCCCTGCCTTGCCCGGCACTCCGCCGCCAAGGTAACCCACGCGCGTTGAGGACGGGCAGGTCAAAACATGATGTCTAGGCCGACATCCGTCCTGCCGATTGGGAACACGGTGGCGACGAGATCGTCTAGCACTCGAAACGCGTCCTCGATAGCTTCACGACGATCAATAGATGCGTACCGGTGTATGACCTCCTGATAGACTTCTGCGCTCGTGACGAGTCTCTCGGACGAACCCCGTGCGAGGAACTCCACGGCCCGGTCCCTGTTCGGGTGCGTTGCGCCAACGAGGTACATGGGAACGTTGGAGTCAACGAAGATCACGGCCCCGCTCGATGTCGGCTAGCATCTCGTCGACGTCGCCCGTCGGGTGATTGCAGGCCAGCGCTCGTTCGATCACGGCGCGCCGTCGCGCCGTCGCGTCGTCACTGCCCCGCCAAAGTCCGGCTTCCTCCTCGAGCTCTGCGGTGCGACGTTTGACCAGATCGACGATTTCGCCGACCATCCGCCGGTTGGTCGCACTACAGACTGTCTTGAAACGGGTGTGCAGACTCTCGGGCAGGTTCACGCTGAGCCGCTTGAGTGGCTCGGGGTGACCGGGGTCCGGTGGGATTCGTTGCATGGACACTTGTACACCTGTACTCGTGAGCGTCGATTCGTCGCGTACGAAGCCCCGACGACCAGGCCGTATAGTGACCCCGTTCCTGCGTGGCTGGCAACCGGCGACCCGCGCCATCTCGAACTTCCCATCGAACTCCTTCACTCGTCGGTGTGGACTGCCCGCTGGACGATACGACGGAAGTCGCGGCTCCGCCGCATCAGTTCGACCAGGTTGCCGACGGACAATGCGTCCTCATGCGAGGCTACGGTGCGCCAATCCATCAACCCCGCCGAGCGACCATGGGGCCGCCTCAGCCGCTCTATCGTGGGTGGCCCCCGCCGGGCAGGTCTGCGCGGCGCAAACCACTTGAACGACGACCATGGACCGCCCCTGCGCTGGAGCACGAATTTGGCGTTGCTCGGGGAAGCACCAGCACCGGTACTCGTCGTCGCCGACCGTGATCCGCCGCCGAGTTCGGGTTACGCGGGGCAGAAACACGGAAAACGCACCGACTGCGGTAAAGGCCTCGATGTCGTCCGCAGTCGCCTCGAGCTTGCGTAAGCTCGAGGCGCACCCGGCCGGCGGCGTCCAAGTTCGCCAGCCGGAAGCGGCTGACACAGCGCCTCATGCCCTCCGCGGACCTGTCCCGCACGACCTGCGGGAAGTTCGACTCTTCAAGTGCCTGGTGAAGCTCCCGCTCCAGAACGGCAATCCGCTTCCTGGTCATTGCAGTTTCTCCTTTGCGTACTTCGAGCTTTGGAACTGAGGGGAATTTCTCACCTCGGATGGGGAATGGATGACATTCACATTTCTGTTTTTGTGCAAGTTGGCAAGACTAAGGCGCGGCATCAGCCGGACTCGACGGTCGGGCTTGCCGAGAACGCCCGCGCTGTGACTGTTCGCCTTCGAAGGTACGGGCGCGGGGGTTGGACGAGGTGGTTGGCTGCCTTAATCTGGGGACTCGACCGGAACGGGGAGGGGGCGATGACTGGATGGACCGCGTCGGGTGTCGGGCTCGGGATGCTGCTATCCGCTGCTGCCCTCGCCGAGACCCGCAACGCCTACTTCGGCGACCTGCACATCCACACGCGCTACTCCTACGACTCCTTCTTCTTCGGCACGGTGGCCTCGCCGGACGACGCCTACGAGTTCGCGAAGGGCAAACCCCTCGTGACCCCCGCCGGCGTCACGATCCAGCTGCGCGCGCCCCTCGACTTCTACGCCGTCACCGACCACTACTTTTTCCTCGGGCAGTGGTGGGCGTCGAAGCACGATCCGGAGCACCCGTACCGGGACGATCCGGTCGTGCAGGACATCATCGCGCGCAACGACTTCGGCGACGCGTTTCGCTTCCCGCACGAGCGCGTGCTCGAGGCGGACCTCAAGACGGCGTGGAAGGACATCCAGGCCGCCGCCGAGCGCCATAACGACCCCGGCGCGTTCACGACCTTCATCGGCTTCGAGTTCACGCCGGAGAAGGACATGGACGGGCAGCACCGGGTGGTCATCTACCGGGGCACCCGCGTGCCGGAGCTCCTGATCGGACGCATCGAGACGCTGAACCCCGAGGACCTCTGGGATTGGATGGACCGCCACCGGGCCGACGGCATCGAGGCGCTCGCCATCCCGCACAACACCAACCTCTCCGGCGGGCGGATGTTCGAGGGCACCTACTTCGATGGCTCGCCGATGGATTTGGCCTACGCCGAGCGCCGCATGCGCAACGAACCCTTGGTCGAAGTCGCGCAGATGAAGGGCACCTCGGACACGCACCCGTTCCTCTCGCCCAACGACGAGTGGGCGGATTTCGAGATCCGCCCCTTCAAGCTGGGACCGCACGCGCGCAGCAATCCCAAGGGCAGCTACGTGCGCGACGCGCTGCTCCGGGGCCTCGAGTTCGAGGAACGCCTGGGCGTCAATCCGTATCGCTACGGCATCGTGGCGGCGAGCGACACGCACTCCGCGGGTCAGACCTACTCCGAGGAGGGATTCACGATTCAGTACGGCGAGCGCGCCGCCGTGGAGCGCTTCGGTTCGGTGCCCGTGGACGTGGCGGGGATCGGCTACCGGGAGACTGCGTCCCGTTACCACAGCGCGGCAGCGCTGGCGGGCGTGTGGGCGCCGGAAAACACCCGGGAGGCGATCTACGAAGCTTTCCGTCGCCGGGAGACGTTCGGCACGAGCGGGCCGCGCATCAAGGTGCGGCTGACCGGTGGGTTCGAGACGCCCGTGGCGCAGGGCGCGGAGGTCGTGGCGGGCGAGGGCACACCGACGTTCCGGGCCTGGGCGGTGGCGGATCCCGCCGGCGCGAAGCTACAGCGATTGCAGATCGTCAAGGGCTGGCTTGCGGAAGGCGGTGGCCGCGAGCAGGTCTTCGACGTCGCTTGTTCGGATGGCCTCGAGGTGGACGCGGCGACGCACCGGTGTCCCGACAACGGCGCCGCGGTGGACCTGGCGACCTGTGCCTACGACACCGAACTGGGGGCCGCACAACTCGAGGCGACGTGGCGGGATGCGGATTACGAGCAAGGCAGGCGCGCCTTCTACTACGTGCGCGTACTCGAGAACCCGACCTGCCGCTGGTCCACTTGGGACGCGATCCGCGCGGGGACGAAGCGCCGGCCCGATCTGCCGGCGACCCTCCAGGAGCGGGCGTGGACTTCACCGATCTGGGTGCGGCCGGGGTAGCGTCCTTACCGCCGGTTGCGGGCCTCTCGCCGCCCTGGTCTTAGGTGCCCAGATAGGTGTACAGCACCTCGAGCCGACGCGCGGCATCGTCCGGATGCAGGATTTCGCGGACGTGCCGTGAGACGAACTCGCGGTCTATCGGCGCACGTCCGTGGCGTGCGAGGGATTCGATGTCGGCGAAGTCCTTGGTCCTGCCGAAGACGGTCTTCATGACGACCAAATCGTTCAGTCCGACCACGGGCACTTGCCGGCCCAGCAAGGGCAGTTCCGTGCTGCGAGACATCACGCCTTCCAGATACTCCACCGTGGGGAAGAACAAGTCGACCTTGATCGCCCCCACGTTCCCCCTGACGAACCCGGAGTCCTTCGCTTCTCGTCGTATTTCGCCGATGGCGCGGTCAAACGCCAACCCACACTCGCGAGACAATGCGTCCGTGATTTCGTGCGAGAAGAACACATCGGTCGCTAGCCCGAGGTTGATGTCCACATCGAAGGTCATCCGTGGCACGCCATGGGCACCGAGGGCGAGCGCCCCCCCCATTGCGTAAGTGACCCCCAACCGGTCGAATACCGCCGCGATTGCCGTTGCGACCTCGACGGCACCGTTCGCCATACTTCACCCGATGCGTTTGAGCCTTCCTGGAAAGGGGTTCGGAGGACATGCGTCGTGCATGGCGCGCACGCGCAGTGCGAGGTCCGGGTCCGTTTCCACTAGCCGTGCCGCCTCCGCGCTCAGGGCTTCGAGCGCGCTTCCTCGTTCCTCGGGGGTCGCTGCCCGCCAACGACCGTGCTTGCCGTCGTCCGCCGTCCCGGGCAAACCGGCCTTCCGCATCTGCATCGCCTGCTATCGACTCCGCTGTTAGAAATGCATTATGACACCGGCCGCGCGGTGTCGGCCATGGCTGCTTGGGTTGCCGGCTCCGCCGCGGCGGGTCCGCACTTGTCCCGGTCGCGCAAGTTGACGGCACCAGCGACGCCGGGCGTTGAGACGCCGTGAATCGAGCAGGCGCCGGTCCCACCGCGCCGAGATATGCCCTGGGGCCCCGACGGTTCCGTCAATGCGCCTCGCGCCGCGCCGAGATCACCCCCGTGTCGAATCCCAACACATGCATCCGGCCGATGTAGCGGGCGTGTTCGATCTTGAGGCAACGGTCCATCACCACGTCCAGGCCCCCGGCGGTCGCGATGTCGACGCCTTCGGGGCTGATGACGCCGAACTGTAGCCACAGGGCCTTCGCGCCGGCCGCGACCGCCTCCCGGGCGATCCCGGGGACCGCGCCCGGGGCACGGAAAACGTCCACGACGTCCACCGGTTCCGGCACGTCGGACAGGCTCGGATAGGAGCGCTCGCCCAACACCTCCTGTTCCCGAGGATTCACCGGGATGACGCGGTAGCCATGCCGCGCCGCATAGAAGCCAACGAAGTTGCTCGCGCGCAGCACGTTGGAGGATAGGCCGACGATGGCCACGGTCCGGGCTTGGTGCAGCACGCGCTGGATGACTTCCGGGTCTTGGTATCGGGCAAGGTCCATCATGGGTTGCTCCCGTGCATGCGCGTGAAGCCCTGCTCCAGATCCCAGATCAGGTCCTGCGGGTCCTCGATACCGATCGATAGACGAATGGTGCCGGGGCCGATGCCGGCCGCCGCCAGTTCCTGGTCCGAGAGCTGCCGGTGCGTGGTGCTCGCCGGGTGGATGATCAGGCTCTTCGCGTCGCCGACGTTGGCGAGGTGAGAGAACAGCCGTACCCCCCGAATGAAGTCCTGGCCGGCCTCGCGTCCACCGTCGAGATCGAAACAGAACACGGCCCCGGCGCCTTGGGGCAGGTACTTCGCGGTCAGTGGGACGTACGGGCTGTCGGGGAGTCCCGGATGGCGTACGCGCGCGACGTCGCTACGTGCCGACAGCCATCGGGCGACGGTGAGTGCATTGGCGACGTGGCGTTCCATGCGCAGGGGCAGCGTCTCCAGCCCCTGCATGAACAGGAACGCATTCATCGGGCTCATCGCGCCGCCGAGGTCGCGCAGCGTCTCGGCGCGCAGCTTCATCAGGTAGCCGTAGCTGCCGAACGTCTCGTGGAAGGCCAGTCCGTGATAGGCCGGGGAGGGGTCGGCCACGATGGCGAACTTGCCGTTCGACCAGTCGAACTCGCCCGAATCCACCACGGCGCCGCCGATGCTCGTGCCGTGTCCGCCGATGAACTTGGTCACGGAGTGCACGACGATGTCGGCGCCCCATTCCATCGGGCGGCACAGGTAGGGGGTCGCGAACGTGTTGTCCACGAGCAGGGGGATCCCGGCGTCGTGTGCGATCGACGCCACGGCCTCGATGTCGAGGACGTTACCGCCCGGGTTGCCGATCGTTTCGGCGAAGAGCACACGGGTTTCGTCCCGTACCGCGGCGGCCCATTCCGCCCGGGAGTCCGGATCGACGAAGGTGAGATCGACGGAGAGCTTGCGGGCCAGGTGCTTGAGCTGTGTCACCGTGCCGCCGTACAGGGCCGCCGAAGCGACCATGTGGTCGCCGGGCACGAGCATGGTGAAGAGCGCCGACGACTGTGCCGCCAGCCCGCTCGCGAAGGCCACGGCGCCGATGCCGCCCTCGAGGTTCGCGAGCCGCTCCTCGAGGGCCGCGACGGTGGGGTTCATGATGCGGGAGTAGGTGTTGCCGTATTCCTGCAGGTTGAAGTAGGCGGCGGCCGACTCCGGATCCTCGAAGACGTAGCTGGAGGTCTGGTAGATCGGCACGGCGCGGGCCCCCGTGACGGGCTCCGGACGCGCCCCGGCATGGACGGCGCGGGTGTGAAAACCGAACTCGCGTTCGGGCTGGTAGTCGTCGGGCATGGGTGCAGCGTGTCCCGCGAGGCGTTTCCTGTCAATGTGCCATCGTGCCGTGGATCCATGGGGCTACTGGGTGCTGGACTTCGCGACGCTACGGGATAGGCCACATGTCGCGGGAGACGTCGTGTCGATGATGGTCGGCATCGAGTTCGCGCGCGATCGTCGGGATTTCGTGGCGCCGTTGTGGGAGACGGTGCGGGGTTTGGGAGGCGGTGCGGGTGTCCATGGCGGGCCGGACCCACTAACATTTGCCGGACCGGATGGAACCCGAAATGGCTGGTCCCACCTCCCTGACGCCCCAGCAGCAAGACGACTTGGTGCGCGACGGCTTCGTTGTCGTCCGGCGAGCCGTTGCACCCGAACGCGTGGCCCGGGCCCGGGAACGCATCTTGGCCGGCATGCCCGCGACGGAGCGCCGGCTCTTGGCGCCGGCGGAGCTTGCCACGCACCCGGAGGTCGTCGGGCTTTTTCGGGAGAGTCGTCTCGCCGGCATCCTCCGCAACGCGATGGGGCCGTTTCCCGACGTGGTCAGTTGCCAGATCGCGGTCACGCCGGGGTTCGACATGCTGGGCGGCGGGGTGGGGGCGCACGTGGACGGGAGTTGGTCCGGCCCGATCCCGACGCGTGCCGCAGACATCGATCCCGAACGCGGACGCCCGAGAGACGCGGCCCGCTACTTCGGCGAGCACGATGAGCGGCGCGGCACCAACGACGGCTTGCTCTGGCAAGACCCGGATCGTCGGATTTCCATCGGCAGCTACACCGCCCTCGTGGGCATCGCCCTGAACGACCAGCTCGAACCGGGCAACGGCCAGTTCGCGGTCCTCAAGGGCATGCACGGGGACGTCGAGGCCGCGTTTCGCATGCAGCGCGACAGCGGCGGCGTGATCGGGCCCGAGGGACCCGGCTGGCCCCGAATCCGTATCGACGAAGCGGGGCAGCCGGTGCTGAACGGACTCCCGGCCACGGTGCGGGAAGGGGCGCGGGAGGCGTCGTCAAGAACCCCGGCCATCGACGGTTGGCCGTGGCCCGAACTCACGCCCATCTTGTTGGGTGCGGGCGACGCGGTCATCGCCCTGCACGCTTGCCCCCACACGGCCACCCCCAACCACGGACCGGACCCGCGCATGAACGTCTATTTCCGCATCCGGCGTTGGCGCGAGGGGAATCCGCACGAGGGCACGCGCCGCGTCGGCCACGGCGTCAGCGATCATCCCGACCGGGGGTACTTCGGGCAGTTCCTTCCCTATCCGGAGTCCTACGATCCTTGGGGGACGTCCATCGAGAAGCTGTGTGACCATTGGAGCGAATGGGGTTTCGTCGGGACACCCCCGCTGCCTTCATTGGCTGGGCCTTGAAGTCGCCGCGTCCTCTCGCCGCGTTGACCGTCACCGGTTGGCTTTCCTTTCTGGCTCCGTCCACGTAGCCTCGCGCACCCAACCCGAAGGAGAGCCCCATGCGAAACATCCTTGCCCTTGTCGCCCTCGTGGTCGGTCTGGTGCTTGGGGCCTCGCTCGGCGTGGCCTATGCCGAGAACGAGGCCGCACCGGCCGCCTACGTCGTCGTGGGCGGGCGCATGATCGACGCCTCCGGCCTGGAGGCCTACGGGGAACTCGCCGGGCCACCCGCGCAGGCGGCGGGCATCGAAATGCTCGCGCGGGGCGAAGGGGAGGGGCTGCACCTGGTGGAGGGCACGATGCCGACCGAGGGCTTTATCGCCGTCGAGCGCTTCCGGTCCTTGGAGGACTTCCTCGGCTTCTGGAATTCGGACGCGTACCAACAGGCGATCGAGTTGCGCAAGGGCAAGGTCGAGTTGGACTTCGTCGTGGCCCTGGAGGCCGGGGAGTGAGCGTTGTCGCGATCCACGTCGCGTTGCGGCGCGGCGGGCCCTCCGTGGCGTTGGAGCAAGGGACGCTGGTGCCTGGGCGGGGCATCGAGGGCGATCATCATCATGCGCAGCCGGACGGCATGCCGGCGAGCGAGGTGACGTTCATTGAGGCGGAGACGGTCGACGCGTTCAACGCCGAAACGGGTTTGGGCATCGATGCCGCCGCCACGCGGCGCAATGTCCTCACCCGGGGCGTCGCGTTGAAACCCTTGGTCGGGAAGCGGTTCACGGTCGGTACCGCCGTGCTGGAGGGCCTCGAACCGTGCGACCCGTGTGCGACGCTCGGCAAGCGCCTGGCGACGGCGTCGGTGCCGGCCGCGAACATCGTCAAGGCGCTTGCGCACCGGGGCGGCCTGCGGGCGCGGATCGTGGAAGGCGGCGTCATCGCTCCCGGCGACGAGATTCGTTCGATCTGAGGCGGATACGGAGTGTTTCCCGCAGACCTGCCGGCCCGTCCCTGGAACGTGTCCATTGCCGCCGGATTGCTACTTGGCTCGGCGGCCATCCTGCTCCTCGCTTGGGCGGTCTGGCCGGAAACCGTCGTCAGCAACGGTGCACGCGTCTTCTTCGTGATGCTGTGGGGCCTGATGGCGTACGCCGCCTACCGGGGGCTCGGTTGGGTGCGCCTCGCCATCGGTTTGGTGTTTGTGGCGTCGGCGTGGGGCCTGGCGAACGCCGAGTCGGTGACATTGGCGCTCTCGAAGACGGCCATGCCGGAACTCCTGTGTTCCGTCCTGCAGGTCGGGGCTTTGGTGCTGTTGTGTTTCCCCGCGGCCCGCCGCTGGTTCGCGGCGGTGCGGGAGGTGGATGGGGCGCAATAAGCCTGCGAGGCGCCTCAACCGCTACTCGGACTTCGCCGAGAGCTGCAGCAGGATGCCGTGGGTGGATTTCGGATGCACGAAAACCTGCGGCCCGCCTTCCCCGATCAGCCGCGCACCCGCCTCGCGCATGGCGGCGGCGGTCTCGGCCACGTCGTCCACCTCGAACGCGATCGTGTGGATGCCCTCGCCCCGGCCTTCCAGTGCTCGTCCGACCGCGCCGTTCGGGTCCGTGGGCGCGACGACTTCGATGAAGCCGCCGTTGGGCAGGTTGAAGAAGGCCTGCCTGATGCCGAGGGCCTCGCTCTCGTCGATACGGTCGAGGGTCAGTCCGATACGGTCTCGATAGGTCGCGATGCCCTCGTCGAGGTCGGCCACGCGGACCACCAGGTGATCGAATCCAGTCAAGGCCATGTGCGTCTCCGGCAGCGAACGGTGGCCCGGTAGGCGCGCTGGCCGGCGGCGTCTGGCGCCACGCGGCGGGCTCCTCGGGCGGAACGCAGCTTAGCAGATGCCGATGGGCGCCGGTGGTGGAAAAGACCCGGCCCGGATATGGTTAGCGTCGAACGGGAGACGGGGAGCGGCCGATGTCCGAAGAGCGGGGCCTTACGAATCACGAGATCACCATCGCGCTGGCGGGCGGGGCCGTGCTCGGCCCGTTCCGGGCGACATGGAGTACCGAGATCGTCAGCGACGTGCGCGAACTGACGAAGGACTATGACGCGTTCCTGCAGGGCCAGGCGCAGAAGCGCTTCAAGTATCACCTACACGACAGCGACAATCCCCATCGACCGATCTCGCACTCGCTCATCCTGAACTTCGAGCACGTCACGGCGATCTACGACCGGGTGCTGTTGCACGAGCACGAGCACGCGGACCACTGACACTCCCCCGGCGTGTGCCCGCCCGACGGCTACAGGTTGCGTTGGAATAGCGCGAACAGCCGCTCCCAGTGGCGTTCCGCAGAGGGCTTGTGATACTTGCCCTCGCGCTGCGGGAAGACGAAGCCGTGGTCGGCGCCCGGATACCACTCGACGCGGTAGTTGATGCCCGTGCTCGCCAGGTGTTCCTCCAGGGGATCGATCATCGACGGCGGTGCGAGCGGATCGAGTTCCGCGCAGCCGAAGTAGATCTCGCCCCGGATCTGGTCCGCCGTGCCGTGGGGGGCGTCGTCCCCGTAGAGGCGCACGCCGTGGAACGACGCGGCCGCCTTGATCCGGTCCGGAAACGCGGCGGCGGCGGCGAACACGAACGGTCCGCTCATGCAATAGCCCACGGTGCCCACCGGGCCGTCCCGGGCCGCGTCCCGTCCGGACGCGAAGTCGAGCAGCACTTGGGTGTCCGCGCAGACCATGGCGTCCGTCGTGGCACCCATGAGTTCGCGCATGCGCTCCCGGGTCGCGCCCGGCATCCCCATGTGGAACTCGCGCACTTGGCGGTAGTACAGGTTCGGCAGCATGACGTGGTAGCCGACCGTGCCGATGCGGCGGGCCATGTCGTGCAGCTCCTCCCGCTTGCCCGGGGCGTCCATGTAGAAGATGACCAGCGGGAACGGTCCTCCCTCTTCCGGGTGGGTGATGAACGTGTTCATCGCGCCATCGGCGGTCTGGATGTCGATTTCGGTTTCGATCATGGGGAGCCCTCGGGGAACGAACGCGAAGTGTAACGGCCGGCGGGGACTATTCCATGGCAACTCGCATGCATCGGGTGGAGGCGGCGGGCCCCGTGCCTTCATGCGGGTGCGTCGAGGCGCTCCGGGAGGGGCCGCCGGTCATGCACGCGATGCCAGAGATCGATGAGTGGCGCGAGCAGCTCACGCTTGGGGTGGTCCGCCTCCCATGGCTTTTCGTACTGATAGTGCACGACCTTGATCCGGGACCAGTCCCACAGTTGCGGCAAGTTGAAGAAGACGTACTGGAGGACGTTGTAGAGGTAGGGGAGCCCGTGCCAATCCGGGAAGTACGCTTCGAGGAAGGTCTGGTCCGTGCGCCGCCAGTAGACCCCGGGGGCGTCGAGGCGCTCGATCATGTCCTCGTAGGCGCGGCGGTCCGGGCGGGCGACGAAGACCCCGGAGTTCATGCGGTGCATGTCCGCCAGGGACTCGTAGAGGTTCGGGGCGGCCGAGAGGGCGGGATAACCGAACAGGCGATCAATGTTGCGCACGGCGATGGCGTCGGCATCGATGAACACGATCCGCTCGTATTCCTCCATTTCCCACAGCCGCAGCTTGACGAAGTTGTCCAGGGGATCGTGGAACGCGGGCTTCGTGCCCTTGTCGAAGGGGGACCGCGCATGCTGGGCCGCGCGCGTATGGCGGCCGCGGAACGCCGTGGACAACTCGGGCTGCCCCACTTCGCGCACGAGGCAACCCTCGGCTTCCAGGGCGTCGAGTTCGGGCGTGCCCGGCGGTGCCAGCACGACGAGGGGCCAGGCGGCGGAGACGCGCTTCAGCGAACGGGCCAGAGCCGTCGCCCCGAGCGCGTAGTCGGCATTGGTGACGAGCGTCGCGTAGGCGAACACGTCGCCCTCATCCGGAGTCGGCGGCGAGCATCGGCGGCGACGGGCGCCTAATCGGCACTTCCGGGCGGAGTTCCGGCGCCCCCGTTGGCCACGGCGAGCCCCGCCGCCTGTTCCCGGGTCCACGCCGAAGTACACGGGATACGCGACCGGTCGATGCGGTGGGCGTACTTGCGCGCGACCTCCACGAGTTCGTCCAGGAGGCCCTCCTCCAAGGTCGTGGGCTTGAGGCCGAGGGCGAGCAGTTGGTCATTGCAGACCGCCAAGTCGTTCTCGGCGGCTTCCTTGCGGGGATTGGGCACATGGTCGATGGCGGCCCCGGTGAGTTCCGACACCAGCCGGGCCAAGTCGCGGACGCGGTGCGTCTCCGTCATCTGGTTGAAGATCCGCGTGCGCTCCCCGGCCGGCGGCGCGTTGGCGAGGGCGATCTCGATGCAGCGGACGGAATCCTGGATGTGGATGAACGCCCGAGTCTGCCCGCCCGTGCCGTGGACGGTGAGGGGGTGGCCGATGGCGGCTTGGATGAGGAAGCGGTTTAGCACCGTGCCGTAGTCGCCGTCGTAGTCGAAGCGGTTGATGAGTTGCGGGTGGCGTCGCGTCTGGTCGGTATGCGTGCCCCACACCACCCCTTGGTGGAGATCGGTGATGCGCAGGCCATCGTTCTTCGCATAGAACTGGAAGAGGAGTTGGTCGAGGCACTTGGTCAGGTGATAGACGCTGCCGGGATTGGCGGGGTAGAGAATCTCCTGCTCTTCGAACCGGCCCTCGGCCACGGGCACGGCGACGGTCAGGTATCCCTCCGGAATCGGCGCGCCGATGTCCGAATAGCCGTAGACGCCCATCGTGCCCATGTGGACGACGTGGGCGTCCAGGGAGAGGGCGACCAACGCGGAGAGAACGCTCTGGGTGCCGTTGACGTTGTTGCCGACCGTGTAGTTCTTGTGGGTGTCGGTCTTCATCGAGTACGGGGCGGCGCGTTGCTGGGCCAGATGCACGATGGCCTCGGGCTGGAAGCCCCCGAGCCAGGCCTTCAGCCGCTCGTACTCGTTCGCCACGTCGATGCGTTCGAAGCCGATTTCGCGACCAGTGATGGCGTGCCAGACGCGCCGGCGCTCCTGGATGGAGTCCATCGGCGTCAAGGACTGCACGCCCAGTTCGGTGTCGATCCAGCGCCGGCTCAGGTTGTCCACGATGGCGACGTCGTGGCCGCGCTCGGAGAGGTGCAGCGACGTGGGCCAGCCAACGAACCCGTCTCCTCCCAGTACTGCTATGCGCACGTCGAAGCCTCGTCCAGTCGATGGGTTGGCGCAGGGCCCTCATTCTACCGCGTGACTAGCCCGCATTTCTCACCAAGTCGCTTGTGCATAGACCGCAAGTCCTTGGTCCATTTGGGTTTATCGTCGATCTCAAGCTCGGTGGCCGGATGCAGAGCGCTGGCCGCGCCCTCGCCGGTCCTTTCGCCCCGTGCGCGCACATGCTCCCTCAAACTTAGGCCCCACTAGGCTTTCGGTCGGCGAGCGCGACGCAAGCGTCGTGCGCACGGAGCGAAAATCCTCGGCGATCATCACGGCCCGTGGTGAGAAATGCGGGCTAGGGTGCCGGCCCCAAGGCGGGCGCGGTCAACCGGCGCGCCCGGCAGACCCCCTGGCCTCTTTCGGCAGCCGCACGACGCGCCGTCTCGAAAGCAGGTCCGGCCACGCGCGGCGTTCGCTGTCGACCAAGAGCCACGCATGCCCGAGGAGGAGACAGGCAAGGCTCAGGATCCCGCCCAGCAGGCGCAGGTGTACCTGTCGGAAGCCGACCGCGCCATCCTCGGGATGGAAGCGCAGGCGCCACGCCACCATCCCGAGGGTTTGGCCGCGCCGGATCCAGAAGAACGCGAAGAATGCGTAGCCTTCCAGGGCCAGCAGTGCCTGCAGCCACGTCCCGGTCACCTCCTCGCCGGTGGCGGTCACCAAGGCGACGATGGTGAGGACCCAGATGCCGGTCAGTGCGACCGCATCGTAGAGCATGGCGAGCAGGCGGAAGCGCAGCGGGGCGGCGGCCGCCGGATCCGGTTCCCTCCGAGTGGACGCTGGGGTGCTCAGAACGTGAGGGCGCCCCGTTCGTCCAGGCGTGCGGAGCGGCCGCAGAACTCCTCCGAGACCATCGCGGAAAGGACGTCCGCCTCCCGGGTGTTACCCCAGGTGCGGCCGCCGCTCTCGACGCGGCACGCGGCGAGGCCGACCGACGGTCCATCCCGGTCGTACATCACGGTGTAGCTTTCGACCTCCACGGGTCCCTCGTAGGCCGCCTCGATCTCCCGCGTCGGGAGCGCGTCGATCTCCTCCTGGGGCATGGCGTGCCGGAAGTCGCCATGCGGCGGGGCCTCCGTGGAGTAGACGCCGAACGCGTGCTTGGTGAGGAAGCCGCCGTTGCTCGTGACGAAGCCGATGTCCCCGGGGCGTTCGCGCAGCACCTCGCACATCCGCGCGATGGAGTGCATGACGTAGTTGTTGAGTGGTCCGCCGCCGAAGGTGAGGCCACCGGTGACCGTCAGCGGCCGTTCCTGGTCCAGGCCGAGTTCCGTCGCGGCCACCTGCACCGCGGACGGGAAGCAGCTATAGACGTCCACATGGTCGACGTCAGCCACGTCGATCTCGGCCAGCGCGAGACAGCGGCGTCCCGCGATCCCGAGGCCCGGCGCGGAGTGCAGGTTGTCCCGGGAGGAGACGGCGTACGTGTCGTGTCCCTCGGTGGCCGCCCAGGGATGGATCCACTTCCCCTCGGGAATGCCGAGCCGCCGGGCCTTGCCCCGGGAGGTCAGGATGAGGGCCGCCGCCTGGTCCACGTTGCTGTTCGAGTTCATGAACTTGGGGTAGGGGAAGGACACCGCGCGATTCGCGGCGCTCGGCGTGCGGATTTCCTCGGCCGTGAGCGCGTCCCGAATCCACGCGTGCGGGTTGTCGGCGGCCACGCGGCTGAAGCCGGCCCAGAGTTCGGAGACGCGGCGAATGTGGTCGGGAAGGCTCTCTTCGCGGGCATGGCGGATGGCGTTCTCGAAGATGGCGTACATCTGCATCGGCTCGATGATGCCGCGCTGCGCCTCGACGCGGTGGCGCATCTTGAGCTCCACGCCGAAGCGGCGGTCCGGCTCGCCCGGGGCCTTGGCCCAGTCGAGTTCCGCGCCCGCGCGCCGGGCCTTCGCCTGGGTGTTGCCGCACTCCGCTCCGGTCAGGATGACGATGTCGCGCTCGCCCACCCGGATCTCGCGGGCGGATTCCGTGAGCACGGATTGCACGGAGTTGCCGCCCCAGGTCGTGATGCCCGTCTCGGCCCGCGCGTTGCCCACGGCCTCCGCGACGACCCGCGCGGGATCCTCGTAGGGCCACATGCCTCGGATCACGCGCACCGAGGACGCGTCGGTCAGGAGCGATGGGCTGTCCGCGTCCTCGGCGGCCTGGCGTACGGCGTCGATCATGAGATCGAGGGGCTCCCGGGCGGTGCGGGGGTCGTCGGTGCGTTGTTCAAGCTGGGAAACACCCACCAGAACGGGGGTCAGCGCATCGAGGCTCATGCAGGGGCGGAGATAGTGTGCGGGCCGGCCGCGGTCGCGCGATGATACTCGACCCGGCCGGAACGCGGCTCGCCGCCGGTCGTCGGCCAGCAGTTCTCATTTTGGCCCGACTTGGCAACGGAGTCGGGGATTCCGTCCGCGAACGGGTTGACAACATAGGACGGCGCCCCTATGGTGCGGGCCATGGGCAACCCATGGTTCGGATCGAAGGCGACGTCGGGGCTGTGGCAGGCGCTGGTGGCGCTGATGCCGCCGCACGCGGTGTACATCGAAACGCACCTGGGCGGCGGCGCGGTGATGAAGCGCAAGCCGGGGGCGCTGCGCAACATCGGCATCGACCTGGACGCGCGGGCGCTGGAGTCGTTCGAATGCGGCCATCCGGTGGAGCTGGTGCACGCGGACTGCCACGCGTGGCTGGCCGGGTTCCCGTTCGACGGTTCGGAACTGGTGTACAGCGACCCGCCGTACCTGCGCGGCGCGCGCAAGTCCGGGCGCCGCTACCGGCACGACTACGAGGACGCGGACCACGCGGCGCTGCTGGAACTGCTGAAGGGCCTGCCGTGCGCGGTGATGGTGTCGGGATACCCGTCGGCGCTGTACGACGAGCTGCTGGGCGGCTGGCGCAGCGCGGCGCTGCAGGTGATGAACCACGCGGGGGTGGTCACCGAGAAGGTGTGGTTCAACTTCGCGCCGGACCGCGTGCACTGGGCGTCGCGCGCGGGACGGAACTTCACGCACCGGCAGACGGTCAAGCGCAAGGCGCATGGCTGGGGCCGGCGCTACGCGGCGATGCCAGCGGCGGAGCGCCTGGCGGTGCTGGCGGCGATCATGGCGGTGGAGGCCGGCGCCGCGCCGTGAGGTTCCTCGCGCGCCATCTCGACCGGCTGCGGACATGCTTCGCCGGGCTGCCGGACCCGCGCCGCGGACGCAACCGCCGCTACGCCATGGCGGACGTTGGCATGGCCGCGCTGTCGGTGTTCCTCATGCAGTCGCCGTCGTTCCTGGCGCACCAGCGCGCACTCGCCGAAGGCGGTCGCCGCTCCAACGCGCACACCCTGTTCGGCCTGGACCGCATCCCCTGCGACAACCACGTCCGGCAACTGCTCGACGGCGTGCCGCCGGAGCACTTCGACGACCGGTTCCACGGCCTCGTCGAGGACCTCGACGCGCACGACGCGCTCGAACCGATGCGCCGCCTCGACGGCCGCGCGCTCGTCGCCATCGACGGCACGGAGTTCTTCCGCTCGCGCAACATCCACTGCGACAACTGCTCGACCCGCAGGCGCGGCGACGGCGGCACCGAGTACTTCCACCAGATGGTCGCCGCCACCGTCGTGGCGCCGGGCCAGTCGCGCGCGCTGCCGCTGCCCCCCGAGTTCGTCGCGCCGCAGGACGGCGCGGCCAAGCAGGACTGCGAGCGCCAGGCGGTCAAGCGCTGGCTGCGGTCCCACGGCGACCGCTGCGCCGCACTGCGCCCGGTCTATCTCGGCGACGACCTGTACGCCTGCCAGCCCGTCTGCCGGGCCATGCTCGACGCCGGCGGCGACTTCCTGCTGACCGCCAAGCCGGCCAGCCACAAGACCCTGTACGAGTACCTCGACGGCATCGACATCCCCGTGCGCCGCCGCACGACGGGCCGCGGCGCGCAACGGCGCACCCACCGCTACCGCTGGATGACGGACCTGCCCATCCGCGACGGCGACGACGCCCTGCGCGTCAACTGGCTGGAGGTCACCAGCGCGCGGCCCGGCGGCAAGGTCACCTACCGCGGAACCTTCGTCACCAGCCTGCCCGTGGACCGCGACAACGTCGCCGAACTCGCCGACTGCGCCCGCGCCCGCTGGAAGATCGAGAACGAGACCTTCAACGTCCTCAAGCAGCACGGCTACCACCTCGAACACAACTTCGGGCACGGCAAGGACACCCTCGCCGCCGTGCTCGTCGTTCTCAACCTGCTCGCCTTCGCCCTGCACACCGCGTGCGAAGTCGCCGAGTCCACTTGGCGACGGGCCCGCGAGCGCCTCGGCACCCGCGCCCGCCTGTTCGAGCACCTGCGCACCGTCACCGAATACCAGGTGTTCCCCGACTGGAACGCGCTGATCGGCCTGCTCGCCACGGGCGGGCCCGCCGCCCAGCCTCCCTGACGCACAGACCACGCCGCCAGCCGCCAAATCCACGAACCTCGGACAGTCCCGAAACCCAATGCCTCAATCGTCAAAATGAGAACTGCTGGTCGTCGGCGTTCGTGCTTGCGGCGGGGCAAACCGAGGCGGTATGTTGCGCCGCTGACTTTTCCGGCGCGGATTCCCCGCGCGTGTCGAGGACGCGAGCGCGAGCTCGCGCTAGTGCAAGGGAGACCCATGACGGAGCGAATACAGCGCGGCGGCCTGCGGGTCGCAAAAATCCTTGACGACCTGGTGGTCGAGCAGATGCTGCCCGGGACGGGCATCGAGGCGGATGGCTTCTGGGCCGGCTTCGAGTCGATGGTGGACGATCTCACGCCGAAGAACCGCGCGTTGCTCGCCCGCCGCGACGAGCTCCAGGAGCGGATCGACGCCTGGCATGGCGAGCGCCGGGGCCGGTTGCATGACGCCGACGCCTACAAGGCGTTCCTCACGGAGATTGGCTACTTGATGCCGGAGGGCGGCGACTTCGAGATCGCGACCGCCAACGTCGATCCTGAGATTGCCCGCATCGCGGGGCCCCAACTCGTGGTTCCGGTGATGAACGCCCGCTACGCGCTCAACGCGGCGAACGCCCGTTGGGGCAGCCTCTACGATGCGTTCTACGGGACCGACATCATTCCGGAGACGCCCGGCCGCGAGAAGGGCTCGAGCTACAACCCGGCACGGGGGGAGTTGGTGGTGGAGGAGACCGCCAAGGTGCTCGATACCCTGGTGCCCTTGGCCGGGGCATCACACCGCGACGTGACCGCCTATCGCATCGAGCGGCGGGGCGCCGGGTTCGCGTTGGTGGCCGCATTGGCGAACGGGGATGCGACCGGCCTCGCCGACGCCTCCCGCTTCGCGGGTTTCGTGGGCCCCGGCGACGGCGAGCCGGAGGTCGTGCTGCTGCACCACAACGGCCTGCATATGGAGATCCAGATCGACCGCGAACACGAGGTCGGCGCGGCCCACGCCGCCGGCATCAAGGACGTGGTGCTGGAGTCCGCCATCACCGTGATCCAGGACTGCGAGGACTCGGTCGCGGCCGTGGACGCCGAGGACAAGAGCCTGGTCTACGGCAACTGGCTGGGCCTGATGAAGGGCGATCTCACCGAACGGGTGGAGAAGGGGGGTACGACCATTCTGCGTCGTCTCGCCGGTGACCGCTCCTACACGGCGCACGACGGCGCCCAACTGACGTTGCCGGGCCGGAGCCTGATGCTCGTGCGCAACGTGGGCCACCTGATGACCAACGACGCCGTGCTCGACGGCAACGGCGACGAAGTCTTCGAGGGCGTCCTCGACGCGGCCCTGACGAGCCTCGCCGCGCTGCACGACCTGCGCGGCGACGGCGCGTTCGTGAACAGTCGCGCCGGCAGCGTCTACATCGTCAAGCCCAAGATGCACGGGCCGGAGGAGGTCGCGTTCGCCTGCGAACTCTTTGACCGCACCGAGGACCTGCTCGGCCTCGGCCGCAACACGCTCAAGATCGGCATCATGGACGAGGAGCGCCGCACGAGCCTCAACCTGCGCGAGTGCATCCGCGTGGCGCGCGAGCGGGTTGTCTTCATCAACACGGGCTTCCTCGACCGCACCGGCGACGAGATCCACACGAGCATGCGGGCCGGGGCCATGGTGCGCAAGGAGCCCATGAAGCAGGAGACGTGGATCGCGGCCTACGAGGACGCGAACGTCGATGCCGGGCTCGCGACGGGGTTTCCGGGCCGCGCCCAGATCGGCAAGGGCATGTGGCCGAAGCCCGACGAGATGCGGGAGATGCTCGCGGTGAAGTCGAATCACCCGAGCGCGGGGGCGGACTGCGCCTGGGTGCCGTCGCCGACGGCGGCGACGCTGCATGCGCTGCACTATCACGAGGTGGAGGTCGCCGCCCGGCAGCGGGAGCTCCAGTCGCGGGCCCGGGCTAGCGTGGACGACATCCTGAAGATTCCGTTGCTCTCCGGCGAGAACCTGTCCGCTGCGGAAGTGCAGTCGGAACTCGACAACAACGCCCAGGGCATCCTGGGGTACGTCGTCCGCTGGATCGACCAGGGCGTTGGCTGCTCCAAGGTGCCGGACATCCACGACGTTGGGCTGATGGAGGACCGGGCGACCTGCCGCATCTCCAGCCAACACATCGCGAACTGGCTGCACCACGGGATCGCGTCGGAGCGCCAGGTGCGCGAAACCATGGAACGGATGGCCGGGGTGGTCGACCGGCAGAACGCCGCCGACGACGCCTACACGAACATGGCGCCGGACTTCGGGGAGAGCATCGCCTTTCGGGCGGCTTGTGACCTCGTCTTCAAGGGGTTGGAGCAGCCGAACGGCTACACCGAACCGATACTGCACGCGCGCCGCCGGGAACTGAAGGCGCGGGGCGCGGGCTGAGTCCACCGCGCGGCGGGCGAGAACACTTTGGAGATTGCGGACTACGATCCTGACCGGGACGCCCAGGCCGTGCAGCGCATCTGGCGGGAGGTCGGCTGGATCGACGCCGAGCGGGCGGGGCTCGTCTCGCGGTTGTTCGAATGCGGGGACGCGGTGGTGTTTCGCTTGCATGGCGAGGCCGAGTGCGCCGTGCACACCACGCCGGGGAAGATGCGCCACGGCACCGAGGACCTCGAGCTGTCGGCGGTGACCGCCGTGACCACGAGCCGGATCGCGCGCAAGCTTGGCGCTGCGGGCCGGCTGACCGCGCGGGCGCTTGCGGCAACGGCGGCCCAGGGCGCCGAGGTGTCGGCCCTCGGCATGTTCGAGCAGGGCTTCTATGACCGGGTGGGCTTCGGCAGCGGTGCCTACGAACATCGCTTCGTCTTCGATCCCGCCTCGTTGACGGTCGCGACGCCGTTCCGTCCCCCAATCCGATTGGCGGCCACGGATTGGGGGGAGGTCCATGCGTGCATGCTGCGGCGCTTGCGGGGCCACGGTGGCTGCACGCTCACGCCGCCCCGGGTGGTCGAATGCGAGATGGCGTGGACGGACGATGCGTTCGGCCTCGGCTACCGCGATGCGGAGGACGGCGGCCTGTCCCATTTCGTCTGGGGCGAGGCGCCGGGAGAACACGGGCCGTACGAGATCAGCTGGATCGGCTACGAGACGGTGGACCAACTCATGGAGCTCCTGGCCCTGATCAAGGGCTTGGGCGATCAGGTCTCGTCCGTGGCGATGCTCGAACCGCCCCACGTCCAGTTGCAGGATCTGCTCAAGCAGCCGTTCCGCCAGCGCCGCAACACCGAACGCGGCAAGTTCGCGAACCAGCACGAGACCATGGCGTTCTGGCAACTGCGCATCCTGGACGTGCCGAGGTGCTTGGCGAAGACCCATCTTCCCGGCCCCGACCTCAGTTTCAACCTGCGGCTCGCCGACCCGGTGACGGAACACCTCGACGGCGGCAACGAATGGACTGGTGCCGCCGGGGACTACGTCGTGACCCTGGGCGAGGAATCGGCGGCGGAGGCGGGTACATCGCCGAGCCTGTGGACGCTTGCGGCGTCCGTTGGGCCGTTCAGCCGCATGTGGTTCGGCGTGCGCAGCGCCTCGGTGCTCGCGGCGACCACCGATCTGAAGGCGGAACCAGGACTGCTACAAGCGCTCGACGAGAAAATCCGCCTCCCGCAGCCGAGGCTGGGCTGGGACTTCTAGGTACGTACGCATGACCCAGAACGACACGATCACCTACCGTCCGATGGTCGAAGCGGACCTGGGGCGCCATCCGATCGGCTGCCAGGGACCGACGGACGAGGTGGCGGCGCGCATCCAAGACTTGGGGGCGAGCGCCATCCTCGCCTTCGACGGCGCGCGCCACGTCGGCCAACTGCAGTTCCGGCGCTACGATCCGGGCCTGCGCGCCGCGAAGGGGGTATACGAACCGGCCTATTGGGGGGACTTCGGAACGCGCGCCCCCGACCTTGGGAGCGATGCCCTCGCCGTCTTTTGCTATCACGTGGGACAGACGGACGACTCCGACGAGCGCGATTCGGCGTACTTCGGGCGGGGGATCGGCCTCGCGCTGCTCGACGCCTTGTTGGACTGGGCCCGGGAGCGGGGCTTTGGCGCGGTGGTGGCCAAGGCGACGCCGGCGGCGCGGCGGGTCATGACCGTGATGGGCGGACAGCCCGTCGCCGCGTATCGCGAGCGGGGTTTCGAGGTCACCTCGACTTGGGTCGATGCGCAGCTACGGGACTTGGTGCTGGAGCGCGGCCTCGCCACGCCCGACGCCGATCCTGCCGAGGCGTGGCAGGTGAGTTGCTGCGTGAAGCATCTCCCGGAAGCCTGATCCAGTCCATGGACGGTAGAGCATGATGGCTGTGCTTCTCGACGGAGGCATGGGGGCCGAACTCATTCGGCGCGGCGTGGCCTCGCCCACGGGGTTGTGGTCGGCCCGTCCGCTGCTCGAAGACCCGGAAGCCGTGGTTCAGGCGCATCTGGACTACATCGCCGCCGGCGCGCGGGTCATTACCACCAATAGCTACTCGACTATTCCGAGCTACCTGGACAAGCAGGGGCTCGGGTCGCGGTACGTCGAGTTGACGGCGCTGGCGGGGGACTTGGCGCGGCGCGCCGCGCGGGAGTCGGGAGCGGACGTGCGCGTGGCCGGTTGTCTGCCGCCACTCTCCGAGAGCTATCGGGCCGACCTCGTGCCGCCGGACGACGCAGCGCGGCCGGTCTATGCGCAACTGGCGCGGGCCCTTGCGCCCCATGTCGATCTCTTCCTGTGCGAGACGATGTCGTCGGCCCGAGAGGCGCGCAACGCCGCCATCGCCGCCCGGACGGCGGGAAGGGCACGTGGCCTACCGGTCTACGTGTCCTGGACGCTCGCGGAGACGCCGGGCGCGGGGCTCAGGAGCGGCGAATCGATCGCGCGGGCCCTGGAGGACGTGGCCGATCTCGCGCCCGAAGGGTTCCTCTTCAACTGCACCACGCCCGAGGCCATTGCGGCGGGGATGACGACGCTGTCGGGCCTGACGGACCGGCCCTTCGGCGGATATCCCAACCGCATGCGCGTCCCCGACGGCTGGACCTTGGATAACGAGGCCCAGGTCGAGCACCATCAGGAACTCGGGACACGGGCGTTCGTGGACGGCGCGCTGGAGGCGTTCGCGGCCGGCGCCTCGCTCTACGGGGGATGCTGCGGCGTCGGGCCGGAGGATATCGCCGCGCTGTCCGGGGTGCTTGCGACGGAGGCGGGAGCGTAGGCCTCGGATCTGGGCTAGAGAAAGCTCCTTTGCCGAAGCTCTGGGACGACCGAAGCGATGTGTCCGAAGTCCCGGTCGTGGTGCAGCAGGGTCAGCTTCGACTCGATGGCGCACTGGGCGGTCAGGCAGTCGATACAGGAACGGATGGTGAACCCGCGCTGCCGGCAATCCAGGTAGATTCGCGCCGCCGCCGCATGACTCGCCAACGGCTCGTCGAAGGAGATGAACCGTTGGTTGCCGAAGTAGTCTTGTAGACGCTCGTACGAGACCGGGTCGCGCGCGCCTTGCAGTATCTCAACGTAGATGAGATGCGTGATGACCACCGCGAGGGGGTTGGCAAGCAACTCCCGCAGGAATCGCACGTGAGGTCGATCATGCCCGCGCAGGTAGTCTACCCAAACGGACGTGTCGACCAAGTACATCGCGCTCAGTGAGGGATGGGTCTCAGGGCCTTGTAGTCGTAGTCCGGATCGAGCAGGTCGGAGCCCTCCAGATCGCGGAGGTCGAGGCGCTTTCGGTGCGCCACGAACTCCAGCAGCGCCTCGTGGATGAGCGCCCGCTTGGTCTTGATGCCGCTCAACTCGAGGGCTTCTCGGACGAGATCCGCGTCGAGTTCGACATTGGTCCGCACGGTCCTGCACCTTGGGATGTGTATGGCGATGTGTATAGCAGGTCGTTTGATCGCCCGCAAGGGCTACCCGCGGTCGCCGACGCGGTACGGACCTTCCGCCGCGCGTCGGCACGGCATCACCAATTCTCGCCGAACGGTCGGATGATGGCGTCGAAGGTCCACGCCGAGCGGGGTTGGTGGGCGAGGTGCCACACTTCCCCCGCGATGTCGGCGGGTTTGCAGAAGTAGTCGTCCGGCAGGTCGGGATTGCGCCGCCGGGTCCACTCGAGATCGATCACCGCGTCGATGGCGACGTATCCGACGTGCACGCCCTTCGGCCCCAGCGAACGGGCCATGGATTCGGCGAGGATGCGCTGCGCGGCCTTGGTCGGAGCGAATGCGGAGAACGCCGGCTTGCCCCGGTATGCGGACGTGTTGCCGGTGCAGACGATGGCGCCGGCGCCCCGCTCGATCATCGCCGGAGCGAGCATCCGGCCGAGATGCAGCAGGGCCATGGTGTTCACCTGGAAGTTGCGTTCGAGCACCTCCGGTTCGATGTCGAGGAAATCTCCGAACGCTCCGCCGACCGCGTTGTGGACTAGGACGTGGGGATGTCCGAGTTGCCGCTGCACCGTATCGATGGTCTCGCGGAGCCGGGCCGTGTCGGTGACGTCGCAGGGGAACGCCGTCGCCGCTTCGATCTCCGCCTCGAGGGTCGCGAGGCGCGCGGCATCCCGGGCGAGCATCGCCACCCGGTAGCCCCCGGCCGCGAAGCGGCGCGCGATGGCCGCGCCGGTGCCGGGCCCCACTCCGGTGACAAGGCAGACATCCGTTGGCTCGGTTGACGGCATGAGCATTTCCTCCCGTGGTAGCGGGCGGAGTTTGTCCGACGGGACGCCTCGGCGACAAGGGCGGGCCAGGGTGCCCTCTTCGGCGCGCCGCTGCGGGGCCTCGCCGGTGTTCGGGACGGTGGCGTCTCGGGCAACCCCCGCGGGCGGGAGCGATGGAGCCTTGCCCATGACGTCAGTCCACCAGCACGGCACGGACACCGGCGAGGGCGTCCATCGCCACGTCGCGTTGCAGCGGATGCAGCGGGCAGCGGTCTGGGTCGGGGACCGGCTCGGGCGCGTTGTCGAGAAACCGAAGACCGGCGCACAGGTCGTGCGACGCCCGGCCCTCGATCTTCTCCCGGACGAATGCGACGAAGTCATGGTGGCCGGGGGCGCGTGGTGGCAGCCCCAGCCACTCCTCGAACCACTCGTCGTCGATCATGGACTCCGGCGGATACTGCCACCGCGCCAGGCACACGCGGCGCGCGAGCTTCCAGGAGAGGGCGTTGGGGCCGCGTTCCATCTCGACGACCTGGTCGCGAGAGCGCCGGTACCACCACTCCGAGCGCATCGCCCAGAGCTCCTTGAGCTCGATCATGGCCTCCAGGGTCTGGACATCGAGGCCGGCGGTGGCGGCGCTGCGCAGCGCGTGGAACGTCGAGGGGTGATCGTGGCGCTCGAACAGGTCGGTGAGGAGCCCCCGGGCCCGCTCGTGTTCGATGCTGTTGCCGGGGTCCAGCAGGTTCGTGACGGCTTCGACGCGGCGGCGAAGTCTGGCGGCGTCTCGGGACATGTTTGGCCTCTTCGGAAGCGGATGCTGAAGGGGCCAGCCTAGATGCCCGGCATGCCAAGGTCTGTGCGAAAAATCGGAAGGTCTTGTGCGCCTAGTGCCATGATTGGCGTGAGAGATCTGCCCTTCCGGGGTCCCTCTTTTGCGTATTGGCGCTCGGCTTCTACTCGCCGAGGGGGCGCGACCGCCGCTCCCCCGGACCGGGCCGCGCTGCGCCGGTGCCAGTTTCGGCGGGTTAGAGGAGGGGGACGAGGGTGATGTAGGGCAGCAGCGCCGCCGCCACCGCCATCACGTAGGAGAACACCGGAACGCCCAGCACGGCCAGCAGAATCAGCCCCAACAACGCGTAGACGCCATAACGCTGGTTGTACTCCCGGTATGCCCGCGCCGCGCCCGCGGGCAGGAAGTGGGGGAGGATGTAGTGGCCGTCCAACGGACCGAGGGGAATCAGGTTGAACACCATGAGGAGCAGGTTGATCTGGACGAGGACCACGAAAAAGGTCTCGGGACCGGGCTCGGCGAAGAACGCGACGCCGGCCATCCGCATGCCGAGGAAGAAGTTCCAGGCGAGCGCGGCGAGCAGCAGGTTCATCGCGGGTCCGGCCGCGGCGACCCAGAGGTCGGACCGCCGGGAGCGGAAGTTGCGCGGGTCGGTCGGGACGGGCTTCGCGTACCCGAAACCCACCAGCACGACCATGGCGAGGCCCATCAAGTCGATATGGGCCAACGGATTCAGGGTCAGCCGGCCGGCGCGCTGCGCCGTGGGGTCGCCGTGTAGCTTGGCGACGAAGGCGTGTCCGAACTCGTGAAACGTCAGCGAGAGGATCAGGGCGACTAGCAGTACCGCGAAGAGCACGACCTCGCCCCGCTCGATCAGCGCGATCACGGCTCCGGCCCCGCCGGTCGATCTAGGGCCACGGCGCCGCGCGCCGCCACCATGCCGGCGAGGAGACCGAACAGGTGCGCCTCCCAGGACGTGCCATCGGCCTGGGGCACGATGCCCCAAATCAAACCACCGTAGAGCACGAACACCACCAGCGCGACGACGGTCGATCCGGGGCGTCGCTCGTACAACCCGCGCACGACGAGGAACGCCGCGAAGCCGAACACGAGGCCGCTCGCGCCGATGTGGGCGGCCTCGCGGCCCAGGAGCCACACGCCGAGGCCACCGATCAGGACGATGGCCGTCGTCACGGCGAGGTAGTAGCGCACGCCGCGCAAGAGCACGAGGCCACCGAGCACGAGGAGGGGACCGGAGTTGGCCAGCAGATGTCCGAATGATCGGTGCACGAACGGCATTCCGATCACGCCGAGTAGTCCATCGGCGCGGCGCGGCAGGAGCGCGAGATCGTAGAGCGTCCGCTGATCCCACAGGGCATACAGCGACACCGCCCAGATCAGGCCCGTGCTGGCGAGCAACACCATCGCCCGGGCCGCGACGCGCGCGCCAACCCGGCTGCCGTGGGGCGCGGAGCGCGGCTCGGCGGGGAGACTTTCCATGATGGGAGTCTAGCCCGGATGTTGCACCGGGGGCCGTGATGATCGTCGAGGATTTTCGTCCAGTGCCGGCGGCGGCTTGGTAACGCTCACGCGAGCGGGTACGCTGCTCCGGGTTCCCGGGGCGGCGAACGTCCGTGCCGGCAAACGCGTATATTTCCGACTCCCACGAAGCGGAGGAAGGCGGTGGACCTACACGACAGGACGGCGGTGATCACGGGCGCGGCCAGCGGTATTGGCGCCGCGTGCGCGCGCGCGTTCGCACGGCAGGGGGCGCGGGTGGTCGTCGCCGACGTCCAGACGGACTTGGCCCGGGCCGTGGCCGACGAGATCGGTGGCCACGCGGTGCGCTGCGATGTAGGGCGGGAGGCGGAGGTGAATGCGCTGGTGGCGGAAGCCGAGGAACGCTTCGGCCCGATAGACGTGTTCTTCTCCAATGCCGCCGTCGCGACGGGCGGAGATCCGTTGACGACCCCGATCGAGGTGTGGGACGACCAATGGCAAATCAACCTGATGGCGCATCTCTTCGCCATCCGGGCGGTGCTGCCGGGCATGCTGGAGCGGGGCTCCGGCTACCTGCTCCACACGGCCTCCATGGCCGGCATCCTCACCTCGCAGGGGAACGCCACGTACGCCGTCACGAAACACGCCGTGGTGGGGCTCGCCGAATGGATGTCCATTGCCTACCACGACCGCGGCATCCGCGTATCGCTCCTCGCGCCGCTCGGGGTGAACACGCCGATGCTCGCCGGGATCGAGGACGGCCGGCGCGCGGCCGCCGGCGCAGGCGCCGAGGCGCCCCGGATGCCGAGCGCGGCCGTCGGGCCGGTCAAGGAGCCCGAGGAGGTCGCCCGGCAGGTGCTCGAGGCGGTCTACGAAGAGCGCTTCTTGATCCTCACGGACCCGATCGCCCAGACGTGGATGGAGCGCAAGACGAACGACCCGGAGCGCTGGCTACACGGCATGCGCCGACTACAGCGACGCATGGCCGGGGAGGAGTAGGACTTCCGAGGATGGCTCGAGGGACACCGATGCAGACAATTCCCTTCAGGACGAGTTTCTTTGCGGACGAAGCGCATCCGCCGCGCGCGGAACCACTGGCCGGCGACCAGCGCGCGGACGTCGTGATCGTCGGCGCCGGAATCGTCGGGCTCGCCTGCGCCCATGCGCTGCGCGAGGAAGGGCTCGACGTCGCCGTGATCGAGCGGGAACACGTGGGCTACGCCTCGAGCGGCCGCCACGTCGGCCACGTGACGCCCCACATGTGGAACATGGGTAGCGAAGAGCCCGCCAAGCTCGCCGCCTGGGCCCAGGGCTGCCTCGGCGAAATCGGGAACGTGCTCGCCGCCGAGGGCATCGAGTGCGGGTTCGAGCGCTGTCCGTTCTGGCTGCCGGCGTCGAGGGAAGAGGACGTGGCGGCCTGCCGGACCCTGGCGGACTATCTCGCGGGGCTAGGCCTCCCGGCACGCTGGGTGCCGCCCGAGGAGTTCGACTTGGTGACGTTCCGTACCTGGGGTGCCTTGGTGCTCGACGACCAGGCGAGGATCGACACCTACCGCATGATTCGGGGCCTGCGCGACGCCGTGCTGCGCAAGGGCGCGCGGCTCTACGAGGGCACGCCGATGGAGGCCATTGAGGGCGGCGCGACGGTGCGGGTGAGGACGCCGGGCGGCACGTTGCGCGCGTCCAAGGCCGTGCTCGCCCTCAATGCCTACTCGGGTCAGTTTCCCTTCCTGCGAAGGTACCTCGAACCCGCGCACACCTACGCGATCGCGACGGCGCCCCTGGACCAAGACACGATCGCAACGCTTGGACCACCCGCCAACGAAGAGCTCCTGATCTACGACTATCCGCCGCGCTATTACCAGCGTTTGCGGCGGGACCGGCGCCTCGTCTTCGGCGGCGGCCACCGTGAAGGTCCGGCGCGGGACAACGACCAGGAGGCGTTCCGGGACATCCATGCGGAGATGGTCCGGCGCTATCCGGCCCTCGAGGGCGTGGAGATCGAGGCGGGGTGGGGCGGTCCCATCTGCTTCCCGACGGGCGGCCGGCCCATCATCGCCGAACTGCCCGGCCACGAGAACGCGATCCTCGCCGTGGTCGGCAACGGCAACGGTGTCGGGCTCGGCTCCAACGCCGGCCGGCTCGTCAAGGGCTTGGTGCTCGGCAAGGACACGTTGGACGCTCCGACGCGGGCGTTCCTGGAGTATTGCCGGGGCCCCGAGGACCGGGAGGCCGCGGGCATCGAGATTCCGCGGGCTTGAGCCCCTACAACTGGTAGCCCACCTCCAGGCCGATCTGCCTTGGCGGAAACCAGAACAGGGGCGTGTCCAGGTAGCTGCTGCGGCCGCGCAGGATCTGGTAGTTGTCGACGTTGGTCGCGAACGCGGCGATGCGCCACTTGTCGTCGGCGCTGCGCAGCGTGACCCGGGCGTTGGTCCTTCGGTAGCTCGGCAGCGGGCGCAGATTCGCGGTGTCGGCGAACTGCTCGTCCACCCAGGCCCGGTCCGCGTGCAGCACCGCCGTCCACCCCTGGGCGAGTGGAATGGTGTAGTCGACGGCCAGGGACGCGGTCTGATTCGGGGCGAAGCTCATCTCGTTGCCCTCGCCGCTGTACGTGGAGAACTCCGGTCCCTGCACCACTTCCGTGGTCTTGGCGTCCGCGGCGAGGCGGATGTAGAGGCGCTCGGTAGCCAGCACGCCCACCTCCAGTTCGAAGCCCTGGACTTCGGCGCCGCCGGAGTTGGTGTTGTAGACGTCGGTTCCCGGGGTCCAGGGCGCGAGGAACGGGTCCGCCTCGACGACGATCATGTCGTTCCAATCCAGGCGGTAGGCCGATGCGAGGATACGTACGCGGCCGTCCCAGAGCGTGGTCTTGAGTCCAAGTTCGTAGCTCTCGACGTCGTCGCCGTCGAAGAACCGATGGGACAGCGACACCTGCTGGGCCTCGCGCAGGATGGGCGTGAACGGCGACCCGCCTTGCGCCTCCGCGGCCTGGATCTGGATCTCGAGCTGCCGGTAGTTGAACGCCATGTGGTTGTTCACGTTGCCGGGGCGGAAGCCGGTCGCATAGTTGAAGTAGAGAAGGAGGTCATCGGTCGGGCGCCAGGACAGCACGAACTTGGGCGACACCGGCGAATCGTCCGTGCCCGAGTCGGTGTTGGAGAAGTACTGCTCCATGTCGGAGTACCGCAGGCCAACGGTCACTTCGAGCCGGTCAGTCAGGTCGTAGCTGACCTCGCCGAACAAGGCGTACTCTTCGAGCAGGTCCGTGTGGGTGTTCGCGGGCACCGTGAGCAGGGGGTCGAGGAAGAGTCCGAAGATCTCGCGGCCCGGAAAGTAGCTGGCGACCTGCTGGTTCTGGCTGTGGTCCTCGCTGTCCTTCCAGAAGGCGCCGGCGGTCCATCGCAGCCGCCGGTCGCCCGGCGAGACCAGGCGGAACTCCTGCACCCAGCGTTCGCTGTAGGAGTCGATGAATCCCGCCATCGCCTGCAGGTTCATGCCGTCGGGAGTGACCACGGGGAGTGCGAGGTTGAAGAACCCGGGCCACCCCGGACAGAATCCAAACGAGATCTCCGGAGTACACCCCGGGTGGTCGGCGGCGAGGAGCGAGCCTCCGTACACGAAGTCGAGCACCCAGAGGCCCTGGTAGCCGCCCAGCGTGGTCGAGGTGATGCTGCGGTCCGTGAACGACGTCATCGACTCGAAGTTCGCCCAGGAAAAATCCACTTCCACCACGACGCTGTAGATGTCGACTTCGTCCGCGGACTGGGGCGGGTGACCGGGGATACTGGGCGCGGAGGTCTCGAAGGCGCGCCGCGTCTGGACGCTGCCGGCCGTCTCCTGCTCGCTGCTGTAGATCGAGCCCATGACGGCGAACTTCTCGGCTTCGTAGCGCAACGCCGCCCGGACGCCGGTGCGGGCGGCGGTGTTCCAGTCGTTCGCCAGGATCCCGCCGGCGGGGTCGACGTCCTCGATGAAACCGGCCGTCTCGGCGTCCCAGCCCGTCAGCCGCAGGGCGAAGCCATCGCCGAACGGAATGTTGACCATCGCATCGATGCGATAGGAGTTGTCGTCGGACTCCGCCATCTCGCCGTAGCTCACGTTGACGGCGGCGTCGAACTCCGTCGGGTCGGGCTGCTTGTAGAGGTAGCGGATGGTGCCGGCCATGGAGCCCTCGCCGAACAGCGTGCCCTGGGGGCCCTTGAGCACCTCGACGCGGTCGATGTCGAACAACGTGCCGCTCACCTGCGCGTCCGGTCCGAGGGCGGCCGTGACGGGCGTGCCGTCGAGGTACACGCCAACCACCGCGCCCGTCAGGAAGTAGCCGACGTCGCCGGTCTGCGACGTAATCCCGCGAATGGAGTAACGGTTCTCTCCCTCCAGACCGCCCTGCATGTCGAGGCCTGGCACCATGGTGAAGATGTCGTCCATGGTCTGGGCGCCGAGGTCCTGCACCAGACTGTCCGTGACGGCGCTGATCGCCTGCGGCGTGTCCATCAGGTTGGTCTCGCGGTAGGTGGCGGTGACGATCACCTCCTCGAGTATGGCCTCCTCGTCTTGGCCCGCCGACTCGGCGTGGACGAGGAAAGCGGGGAGGGCGAGCAGCAATGCCGCAGCGTAGGCCGCCTGGTACGGTCGAGTGGTCAAGATCATCAGTAGCCCCTCCTGGGCGCGCGCCGTAGCAGTTTCGCGTGGCGAAGGTCCAACGCGCCTTCAGGTCCCGCTAGCGCGAGCTTGCGCTCGCGTGATTGGATCATCCGCGCTACGGGCGGGGCGGTCAAGGCGGCCCCGTTCGGCAGCGTCGCGCGCGAACTCGGAGGGAAGTCCGGGGCCCGGTGCTCCGTCGTCGGCGTGGACGGGCTTGTTGAGGGGCTTCCCGGGTTGCTTGGACGTCGCGGAGACGAGAAGTTGGTCAGCCGCCGGCGGGAGGCGTCGCGCGGGGGTGGTCCGCGATGTAGGCGGCAAGGGACGGAATGCCGGGACGCCAGAGGTCCCCTTCGCGAACCAGAAAACCACTTTGGACCATTTGTCGTCGGAGCAGCACCGCCGTGTTCGAGTCGAGGCCGGCATCTTCCAGTAGGCTGCCGAGGCTGCTCGTCGTCATCGGCGCGCCCGATTGCGTGGCTTCGCGCGCTGCCGCTTGCACGGCCCCCAAAACGGCGCGCCGGTCAATGCCCTCCCGAATGGCGAAGTCCTCGAACTCGTCGAAGCGGGTGGTGTACAGCGCTGTGCGGGCCGCGTCGACGACGCCGCGCGCAACATCCAGCGCAGCTTGGTCGATGACCCGTCGAGCGACTCCCGCGTCCCAGAGCGCCTTGCCCCAGTGCTGGAGGAAATAGGGGTAGCCGTAGCTCTCCTCGACGGCGGTGGCCAGTGTCGCCGGATCAATGTCCCAGGCGTTCCAAGCCGGGACGCGCAGGGCGGTTGCCGAGTCCTCGCGGGATAGGAGACCGGGAGCGACCACGGGGGCCCGCTCGACGAAGGACGCGTTCACCTCGTCCGAGAGCAGGTATGCCCCCAGGGCCGGCGTTCCCGCCAGCACCAAGGCGCACGGCTGGCGACCGCTCCGGTTTTGGAACTCGTTCAGCAGCACGTGGCACACATCGGCCGGCAGCGTTTGGGCCTCATCGACCATGAGCAGCAGCGGTTTGTGCCGCCGTTGGTCGAAGGCGGCCCGCATGGCACCTCGGCCCCCCCGCTGACGAGGACGTTGCAGGGGTAGGCCCAGCCACCTCAGGCCCACGAACCACCTCCAAGCCGCGTGGTACCAGGACGGCGCGGGCTCGACATGCCGTGCGATGTCGTCCACGGTCGCCAAGTTGGATGCGGGCGTGCGGAGCACGGCTACACGGCGGAAAGCCGGGTTGGTCTCCGCCAAGCGTGTCAGCATCTCGAGCAGGACGGTCTTGCCCATCCCCCGCGGTGCCTCGATGACGTGGATCGCCTGTAGTGGTTGTCCGGGTCGCCAGTCCGCCAAGGCCCGGACTAGGCCAGTCAGCCGCGTCTGCTCCTCGGCGCGCCCGGCGAGCACGGGCGGATAGCTCCCGGCACCGGGCTGAAATGGGTTCGTGACCGGCGCTTGTTCCATTTGCCGCCAAGCTACACGCGGCCTAGGGAAGCCGCAAACCGGGTCATGGGCGGGCGGGCGCTTGGTGCCTGGGGAGAGACTCGTGTGCCTTCATTAATGCATTGATATTTATGGGTTATTTCCGGTCCCCCCCGCGGTCCACGGTGAGCAGCGCATCGAAATCGTTATCCGCGGCGAGGCGCAGCAAAGCGCCGTTTCCGGTCCCGGCCCATCCCATCTCAGGGACGGTTCGAACCTCGTAGGCGGCGGGAAAGGACGTCCGAAGGGGCCGAGGCACGGACTCGTCAAGCAGCAGCCTCATCCTGCTCGCCGGCGAGGATCACCCTGGCCTTTTCCAGCACAGCGACCGCTTGGTCCCGGGCCACCGAAGGGAAGTCCTGAAGGAAGTCGTCGAGGCGGTCGCCTGCTTCCAGGTACTCCATGAGTATGCGTACCGGGACCCTTGTGCGGGCGAACACCGGCGTGCCGCCCAAGATGTCGGGATTCCTGTCGATCGGTTCGTCGTTCATGGCCGTCTCCGTCGCAGTGCTCGGCACGCAATCGGCTTCTCTTGGGTGACAGGCTAGCCGTTGGGTCGGGAAATGCAACTCCTCGCAGGCCTCCTGGAGCCCGTCTGGACATACGAGATCGACTTCTGCGACCACTTCACCAACCTGACTGCTTCTCTGGCGTTGCCCTGCGGCCCGCGCTCTATCGCCTCGGCGACCGAGCCCTCCGCGTGGGGGGAGGGCGGCGCGTGAGATCTGTCGCCAATCGCCTCAGGAAAGCACGTCGGGGGAGATTGGCTTGGAACGTCGCTTCGGCCGCCTTGCGGAAGGTGGGTATCCTCGCCGGTCACTTCTCTGCCAGCGGGTTGCGACCGTTGGCAATCGCCAGTCGACTCTTGATCGCGCGTTCTCGAGCGTGCGCGAGCGAGATCAATGGAAACGGGCCGAGACCGATGTCGTGCCGACGTCCATCGATCACGATTCGCTGAATCCACGACTTGGTTCCGGACCGCGACCAAAATGAGGCGAAATGAGACACGGTGAAATGGTGGGTTTGGTGCCTGGGGAGAGACTCGAACTCTCACAGGGTTGCCCCTACCAGATTTTGAGTCTGGCGCGTCTACCAATTTCGCCACCCAGGCAGCGTGGCCGCGCCTCCAACTGGGAGGCGGGAAAGACGCGCAATGTAGCGACGCCTTTGGGGCCGGTCAATCCCCGTGGGGCCGCCTCGGTGTGGTCACGGGCGACTGCTAAGGCGACGTATAGGCGTGTGCTCGCGCGACCGCCTCGTCTAGCTCCACTCCCAGCCCCGGTGCGGTCGGCGGAATGATGAAGCCGTCCTCCCACCGGAGGGGGCTTTGCAGGAGGTCGGCATGGAAGCCGTCCAGCTTGCCAATGCTCTCCTGAATCAAAAAGTTGGGTGAGCACGCGTCTAGCTGAACGTTCGCGGCAAGCTCGATCGGCCCGCAGTACAGATGCGGCGCGAGCTGGGCGTAGTGCGCTTCGGCCATGCCGGCGATCTTCTTGGCCTCCAGAATGCCGCCGACGCGCCCGAGGGCGGGCTGGAGAATCGCCGCTGCCTGTTGCTCCAACAGCAGCCGGAACTCGTACTTGGTGGCGAGCCGTTCACCGGTGGCGACGGGGATGGTCGTGTGGCGCGCCACCCGGGCCATCTCGTCCACGTTCTCCGGGGGCACGGGTTCCTCGAACCAGAGTGGGTCGAACGGCTCGACCCGGCGCGCGAATCGGATCGCCGCGGACGTGGTGGTCTGGCCGTGGGTGCCAAGGAGGATGTCGCACTTGCCGCCCACCGCCTCGCGCACGCTACGCACCACCGCCTCGGCGTTGTCGAGGCGGTCGAGGGGCGACTCCCGCGGATCGTCCCGGCCCATCACGTCGATCAGGGGATCGAACTTCACGGCGGTGAAGCCTTGCTCGACGTAGGCCGTGGCTCTGAGGGCCGCCTGTTCCGGATCGGTGAACGGGGAGCGTCGGGACCGGTCATCCGGATCGGGATAGAGATAGCTGTAGGAGCGCAGGCGGTCGTGATACCTGCCCCCGAGCAGGTTGTAGATCGGCTGCTCGAGCGCCTTGCCCACGATGTCCCAACAAGCCATCTCCAGGGCGCTCAGGATGCCGAGCACGGCGTGGTCCGGATGCTGGTGCGCGACGTTCCGTTCGTATCCGTCGCCGTAGTACGCGTGCCGCCACAAGCGTTCGATCTGAAACGGATCCTTGCCGACGACGTAGGTTTCGCCGAAATCCTCGATCATGCGGGCCACGGTGAGGGGATGGAACGGCACTTGGTAGACCTCCCCGTAGCCGCGGAGCCCGTTGTCGGTGGCGAGCTTGACGAAAATCCAGACGCGGCCGCCCCGATGCGGTGGTGGCGTCGCGACAACGAAGGTCTCTATGTCGGTGATCTTCATGGACAACCCCGATGGCGATGGTTCACGCGCCGACAATAGCGGATGTGGACCGAACGGCGTACCGATGCTCGCCGCTGCGGCTACAATCGGCCCATTCGTCGGAAGAGGGCCAACGCGATGCGGCTCAACGTGAATGGTAGGGAGCACGAACTTACGGGCGTCGACCCGAACGCGCCACTCTTGTGGGTCCTGCGCGACGGGCTCGGCTTGGTCGGGGCCAAGTTCGGCTGCGGGATCAGCCAGTGCGGCGCCTGTACCGTCTTGGTGGACGGCCAGCCGGTGCGCTCGTGTTCCTATCCGGCCGGGGCGGCGGTCGAGTCGGAGGTGTCCACCGTGGAGGGTCTCGCCGAGCCCGACGGCCGGTTGAGCGCGGTGCAACAGGCATGGGTCGACCTCGATGTCGCCCAATGCGGCTACTGCCAGGCCGGGCAGATCATGGCGGCCGAGGCGCTGCTGCGGTCGAACCCGTCGCCGAGCGACGCGGACATCGACCGGGCCATGGCACCGAATCTTTGCCGTTGCGGGACCTATCTGCGCATTCGCAAGGCGATCAAGCTGGCCGCGGCCAAGCGTGCGGAAGGGGGGCAGTCATGAAGCGCTCGTTGGAAATGGCGGTGGCTCTTCCTGTCGAGGAAGCCGTGAACGCGCTCGAGCCGGTCCGCATCACCAAGATCGGCCGGCGGGAGTTTCTGAAGCTCACCGGGCTGGTCGGCGGCGGGCTGATGCTCTCGTTCACCGGTTTGCGGGCCGCGGCGACGGCCACGGCCGGCGCGCTGGCGCCCAACGGCTTTCTGCGCATCGACTCCGAAGGCATCACGCTCTATGCCAAGAACCCGGAGATCGGCCAGGGCGTCAAGACGTCCCTGCCGATGATCGTTGCCGAGGAACTGGACGCGGCTTGGGAGGATGTCGAAGTCGTGCAGTCGCCCATCGACGCCGAGACCTACGGCCCGCAGGTCGCCGGCGGCTCGAACTCTGTGCGCGTGAACTGGGATTTGCTCCGCACGGCCGGCGCCACGGCCCGCGCCATGCTCGTCGGGGCCGCCGCAGTGCGTCTCGGCGTGCCGCCTGCGGAACTTGCGACCCGGGACAGCCATGTGGTGCACGCGGGGAGCGGTGCCCGGCTCCGCTACACGGAGCTGGCGGATGCGACCGCCGGGATGCCGGTTCCGCCGGCGGGCACGCTGGCGCTCAAGTCGCCGGACCAGTACCGCTTGCTCGGCACGCGCGTCACCGGGGTGGACAACGAAGCCTTGGTGCGCGGCGAGGCGCTGTTCGGTATCGATCAGTCCCTGCCAGGCATGAAGTACGCCGTGTATCAGAAGTGCCCCGCCCAAGGTGGGCGCGTCAAGTCCTTCAACGCAAGTGAAATCAAATCATTACCGGGTGTACATGATGTGTTTTCCTTGGAAGGCAACGACAATCCCCTCGAATTGATGCCCGGCGTCGCCATCGTCGCCGACTCCACCTGGGCCGCACTCTCGGCGAAGCGGCAGCTCCGCGTGGAATGGGACGAGAGCACCGCAGCCCGGGACAGTTGGAGCGACGCCGTGGCGCAGGCGGGGCGGCTCCGCCACGAGGCCGGCGCAACCCGGGTCGTGGAGGCCGGCGATGTCGACGCCGCGCTGGCCGCGGGCGCACAACGCCTTGAGTCCTTCTACACCTATCACTTCGCGAGCCACGCCCAGCTCGAACCCCAGAACTGCGTGGCCCGGTTCGCGAACGGGGCCGTCGAACTCTGGGCACCGACCCAGACGCCGCACCGCGGCATCGGCAACGTCGCCAACACCCTGGGTATTCCGCCCGAGCGGGTGACGGTTCACCAGGCGCGTTGCGGCGGAGGCTTCGGCCGCCGGCTGTACAACGACTTCATGTGCGAGGCGGCCGCCATCGCGGCCCGGGTCGACGGTCCGGTCAAGCTGCAGTGGACCCGTGAAGACGACATGTCGCACGATCTGTTCCGCGCGGGCGGCTTTCACCAACTCGAAGCATCCCTGGACGGCGAGGGCGGCGTCACCGGCCTGCGGGATCACTTCATCACGTTCGCCGACCGGGGCCGTCCCGTCAGCGGCGGGAGCTTCCGGCCCGGCGTCTTCCCGAGCGGCCTCATCGACAACCTGCGCCTCGAGGAGACGGCCCTCGATTGGCGTACCCGGTGCGGAGCGTGGCGGGCGCCGTTTTCCAACGTCTTCGGTTTCGTCATCGAGAGCTTCATCCACGAACTGGCGACCGCCGCCGGACGCGACCACCTGGAGGTGATGCTGGAGATTTTCGGGGAACCGCGCTGGCTGGAGCCCGGGAACCCCCGGGTGCTACACACCGGCCGCGCCGCCGGCGTCGTCCGGCTCGCGGCGGAGCAGGCGGGTTGGGGGCGCGCCATGCCCGCCGGCCGGGGCCTCGGTCTCGCCTTCTACTTCAGCCATGCCGGCCATGTCGCGGAGGTGGCCGACGTCAGCGTGGACGCGGAGAAGCAGATCAAGGTCCACCGCGTCACGGTGGCGGCCGACGTCGGACCCATCATCAACCTGAGCGGCGCGGAGAACCAGCTCGAGGGGTCCGTCATCGACGGTTTGTCCACGATGGCCGGCCTGTCGGTGACGTTCGAGAACGGCCGCGTGGAGCAGTCCAACTTCGACGCGTATCCCATGTTGCGCATGCCCGACGCACCGCAGGTCGACGTGCACTTCGTGGCGAGCGATTTCCCGCCGAGCGGACTCGGCGAACCGGCCCTGCCGCCGCTGGCCCCGGCCGTGTGCAACGCGGTCTTCGCGGCGACCGGGCATCGCATCCGTACCTTGCCGATCAGCGAGGAGGGGTTCTCGATCGGATAGGGCACGGCGGCTAAGGAACGTCTGAACAAGCCCCTCCATGGACTTGTTCAGGTCGCAAGAGAGCCTTCAGCCGGGGAGCGCGAGGGGCTCGCCCCCTCGCAGAACAAGAAGCGCGGTTTCGGCTTGCTCCGCAAATTCAACGGCTTACGCCATCGAATTTGGCGGCACATCGTAAGTGCCGCGCTGTTTCCTGGCGCAGGTGGACCGACCCTTCAGTCGGTCGTGTCGAACCCGCGGATCCGCGAGCGCCCGGATCCCGCCGACAGGATCAGCCCACCGCGAGGGTGTCGCCGACGCGGATCGTCGCGCTGCCTTCAACGCCCATGTAGGCGCCGAACATCACGCCGCCCGCGTAGCCGTCTTCGCGGTGGCGGTATGACCTGAGCGTTTGCAGGGGTTCGGCGCTGCGTTGGCCGGTTTCCTGGTCGGTACAGGTCACGGCGCACCGCTCGCAGTGCGTCGCGCGGACGAGGCGCAGGCCATCGTTGTGCAGGCCCGGGACCGAGTCTTCGGCGAAGGCGTCCAGGCCGTCGATGACCACGTTGGGTCGGAACCGGTTCATCGGTATCGGCGCGTCGAGGCGCGCGTTCAGGTCGGCCAGCGAGGCTTCGTTGGTGACGAGGATGGGGGCCGCGTCGACGAAGCGCGACTGGTCGATGCCATCCACCACGGCGAACTCCGAGAGGGGGACGGATCGGCGGAACGTCGACTGCAGCGCCGCCACGCGGAGGTCCGCGCCGACGGCCCGAGAGATCCACGCGGCGATGGCGTCGCCCTGATCAACGACCGGCACGCTGTTGCCGTAGTAGGGGACCGTGGACCCCGCGCCGTCCGCGGTGACCGGGTGGACGAAGGACGCGCCGCCAGTGGTGTGGAGTGCGATCTTCATCGGGTTGACCCGCCGGACACCGACCGTCGCCAGCTTCGGCAGGCGTGCCTGGTTTACGGGCCTGCCCTGTGCGAGGACGATGAGCTGGCGATCCCCCTCGACGCCTGTCGGCGAGATCGTGGCCGTCTCGACGGCCGTGCCCCGGCAGCTCTTGACCGGGTAGGTGTAGAGTGCGGTCACGGTGCAACGCTTGGGCAAGTTGGGTTCCTCGGCGTTGATTGGAGGAGAGGGATGGACGAGGCGCGACTCAAGAAGTCTACACGCTGGTGGCGCTGGCGGGTGCTCGAGGCGTGGGAGCTCGCCCCGGCCGAGGTCTCAGTCTGCACCGCTGCACAGCGTTTGACAATCTGACCTGCTGTACCCGAGACTGCCGAGGGGACGGGACGAGGAAAGAGAGACGAGGAAAGAGCATGGCAGAAGAAGAGAACCTCATCGCGGAAATGGCCGAGCGTGCTCTGGCACCCGGAGAGGTGTCCGGCTCACTGCGGCCGCGCATCGAGGAGTTCGATCTGTGGCGCAACGTCGAGGAGCTGCGAGACGAGGGAGCCACCGTTGTCGCCGACGCCGTCCCCCTCGACTTGCTCGACGAGCTCCGAGCCGTGATCCACGAGGAGATCGAACGCTTGGGGTCACACGATAACCTGGGAGCAGGAGCAGGCCATGCGCAAGGCGTTGCCGAGTGCTCCATGCTGCTCGGGAATCCGGTGGTCGATCAAGTGGTCGCGTTGCCCAAGATCCAGGCCATGTGGGAATTCAATGTCGGGATGGGTTTTCGCGCCGGAACCATGGCCGGGACGGTCCTGCAGCAAACCAAGCCCGGGGGAGAATACATGGGGGTTTCGCTGCATGCCGATCATGCCTGGCTTCCGCAACCCTGGCCTGAGCACATCTGCGTCTCCACCATCTGTCTCCCCTGCGAGGGCATGACCGAAGAGGAAGGGGCGACCCGTTTCGTTCCGGGCAGCCACCTGCATCGGCGCATGCCGTCTCCAGAGGATGTCGCGGAGGGGAACAGCGTTCCGCTCGTGGTCCCGAAAGGGGGCTTTGCCATGTGGACCGGCTCGACCTGGCACGAGACGGGTGTGCGTACCGTTCCGGGCGTCCGCACCCTGTTGCATGCGAGTTGTCAGCGCCTCTACACGCAGCCCATCGAGGACTACACACATCTGTTGCGCGACGAGGCGTACCTGGCGGCTGCGCCCGAGGCGATCCGTGGCCTGGTCGGTGCCGACCTGATGTTTGGAACCTATTCCTCGGGGGGCGTCGTCCCCGACCCCGACAAGACGATGAAGACGATTTTGATGTCGCAGCAGTGAGCCGGGCCGAGCGGGTAAGGAAGCAGTCAAATGTCGGATCCGCACAACCGCTTGGCCCCTTACACGGCCTGAGTCCGGCACCAGCGCTGCATCGGCAACCGCCACAAGGAGATAGACGATGAGATTGGGCGCCCCTTTCGCTGCGGAGGTGTTCGCTGAGGAGACCGAGGACCCGGCCGCGCTGGCCAAAGGACACCGCGCCAAGGGCTATGGGGCTGCGTTTTGCCCCGAAATTTCGCTGCAAGACCCCGGGCACATCCGCGCCGTCGAGACGGCCTTCGCCGCGGAGGATGTTCTGATTGCGGAACTTCATGGCCTGACTTCCTTTGAAGAGGCCGGCAATCTGATCGACCCGGATTCGGAAAAGCGTGCGGCATGGCACGAACATCTTTGCGAACGCTTTGCGCAAGCCGACGAGGTCGGTGCCCGGTGCTTCCTGGAAATGCCCGGAACCTGTGATCCCAACTCGTTTTACATGCCCCATCCAGAGAACCTGACCGACGAGTGCCGGGACATGATCGTGGAAAGGGTGCGGGAGGTAATCGACGCGGTGCGGCCCCGACGAACGAAGTTCGCGCTGGAGATGATGCCCTTTATCCACCCGAGCGATCCCGACAGCTATGTCGAATTGCTGAAGGCGGTGGACCGGGAGAGTTTCGGTGTGCATCTCGATCCGGTGAACATCCTGAACTCGCCTGATCGCTGCTTCAACAACGGCAAGCTCATCAAGGAGTGCTTCGACAAGCTCGGTGGCGCCATCCTCAGCTGCCATGTCAAAGACGTGACACTACTGCCCGCCTCGTTCCCCATCGGGATTGAGCAATGCCGGACGGGAACCGGTCTCGTGGACTACCGGACGTACCTGAGCGAGCTGAATCGCCTGCCGCCCGATACGCCGCTAATGACCGAGCCCATGCCTGGCATGCAGGAACGCGATTACGACCTCGCCAGAGACTACGTCACCGGTGTTGCGGCCGAGATGGGCCTGTCATTCCTGTAAGCGGTCGCTGCTCGTCAGTGGGTGTCGCTGTCGATATCGACTGCCTCACGACAGGCAGGGCCGCACGAGTTCGATCCGATTCGGCACCTCCTTGAAGGTAATGCCGCCAGGGACTGGGGAGGACACGTGAGAGCGTTCGTTCGAAGACACGGCTGGGTCGCCGCGATGGCGCTGCTGGCCGCGGGATGCGAGCAAGCGGCGGAACGACCCGAGCTGGGGGGCGTCGAAGCGACGACTCCAGAGCACCGGGCGGCTCCGGCCAATGCGGCCGGCGCGAGCGCGCCGCGCCATGCCTACTTCGGCGATCTGCATATTCACACGCAGAACTCGATCGACTCCTACACCTTCGGTGTGCGAGCCACCCCCGACGACGCGTACCGCTTCGCCAAGGGAGAGGCCCTCGCCCACCCGCTCGGCTACTCGATCCGGCTGCAGGGCGGGCCGCTCGACTTTCTGGCGGTCACCGACCACGGGGAGTATCTAGGCGTCGCCGTTGCGCTGGCGGACCCCGGACATCCCCAGGCCAGCCACCCCGTGGCGGTGAAGCTGCGGAGCAGCGACCCGCAGGACCGCTGGGAAGCCGGCAGCGCACTGGACGGGTGGGTGCGAGGCAAACCCGTCTCCGGCCTCGACCCCTCACCGATCATTCGCTCGGTCTGGCAGGAGACGGTCGCGGCGGCAGAGCGCCACGACGATCCGGGACGCTTCACCACCTTCGTGGCCTACGAATTCTCCTCCACGCCGGGCGGTGTGAACCTGCACCGCAACGTGATCTTTTCCGGCAACGACGTACCCGCGCTGCCGTTCAGCGCTGTCGACTCGGTCAACCCCGAAGACCTCTGGACGTGGCTCGACGAGCAACGCGCCAACGGGATCGAAGCGCTCGCGATCCCGCACAACTCGAACTGGAGCCAGGGCAAGATGTTTGATCGCACCGACTGGGCTGGCGAGCCGATCGATGCGGCCTACGCGGAGCAACGACGGCGCAACGAGCCGCTGGTGGAGATCACACAGGGGAAGGGGACCTCGGAGACGCATCCTGCGCTGTCGCCGAACGACGAGTGGGCCGATTTCGAGCTCTGGAGGAAGAACTCGATGACGTACGGCGAAGACGGATCGATATCGTTCGCCGAAGGTGCGACCACCGGGGCCTACGCCCGAGACGCGCTGCGGGCCGGTCTCGAGATAGAGCGCGAGATCGCCGCGAACCCCTACCTCTTCGGCTTCATTGGTGCGAGTGACGGCCACAATGCGGCCGGATCGGTGGAGGAGGACCAGCACTTCGGCCATGCAGGCAAGCTGGACGGCACTCCCGCGGATCGCGGCAGTCTGCCGGACGGGCGACAAGGACAGAACGAGATTCCACTCCAACTCGAAATGATCGAGTGGGGCTCCTCGGGGCTGACCGGCGTGTGGGCCCAGGAGAACACGCGCGAGTCGATCTACGCGGCCCTACGCCGCAAGGAGACATTTGCCACGTCGGGCCCGCGCATACGCGTGCGGTTCTTCGCCGGCTACGATTATTCCGACGATCTCCCGAACCAGCACCACGCGGCCGAACGAGCGTACGCCGGCGGCGTGCCGATGGGCGGCGAACTCGCTGCGCAGCCGGGCAACGCGCCGCGCTTCTTCGTCCAGGCCGCGCGCGCCCCGCGGGAAGCCTGGCTACAGCGAGCGCAGGTCGTCAAGAGCTGGATCGACGAAAGCGGCGAGACCCACGAGCGCGTCTTCGACGTCGCCTGCTCCGACGGCCTCACGCCCGACCCCAAGACGCATCGATGCCCGGACAACGGCGCAAGCGTCGACCTCGACGACTGCTCGATCTCGCTCGACAAGGGAGACGTCGAGCTCGTGACCTTGTGGAGCGACCCGACGTTCGATCCGAGCAAGCGGGCTCTCTACTACGCCCGGGTCCTGCAGAACCCGACTTGTCGCTGGTCGACCTGGGACGCGATCCGCGCCGGCGTCGAGCCGACGTCGAAGGTGCCCGCGACGATCCAGGAGCGAGCTTGGACCTCGCCGATCTGGATCGCCCCCGCAGGGCGATGAGGGCCCACCGCGACACCCCGTGCGTCGCTCCCGCGACCCTGCTCGATCGCGATCTGACCTGACCCCTGGAGGTACCCCCATGGCACTCGTTCGGCTCGAGATCTCTTCGCGTATGCCCTTCGCCGATGGCGCCGAGTTCGGCGCGACCGGTGCGCTCGAGCGCATCGACGGTGTGGCGCACTACGCCGTGGACCCGACCCACGAGGCGAATGCGGGCATTGTCGACCTCGCGCTCGCCGAGCGCGACGAGAGCGGCCTCGTGCGCTTTCGCGGCGACGCGACCTTCGTCGTTCCCGTCGACCCGCCCAAGGGCAATCGCGCGGTCCTCTGCGAGGTGCCCAACCGCGGCTTTCGCTTCGCGCCCCTGTTCCTGCACGGTGCCGTCCCCGACATGACCGATGCGGCCGGCCAGCTCGGCGACATCGCCACCTTGATCGCAGCGGGCGACGGGCTCTTCTACCGGCGCGGCTGGTCCATGGCGTGGTGCGGCTGGCAGTGGGACGTGCCGCGCTCGCCCACGCAGCCTTCGGGCCGCATGGGGCTCGATGCCCCGCTGGTTCCGGAAGCGAAGCTCGGGGACGGAGGGACGATGCAATTGCGGATCCAGCCGGCCGCCCCGAGTGCGAGCGTTCCGCTGACCGACCAGCACACCGCCGCGGCGGGAATGGCCTTGCAGCACCTCCCCATCGCCCCCGCCGACCTCGAGGACCCGGCCGCGCGGCTGCTCGTTCGCGACGGTGCGTACGCAGACGCCGCGGAGCTTCCCCGCAGTGCCTGGCGCTTCGCCCGCGACCAGGGCGGGCAACCAGTCGAGGACGCCGGCTGGGTGTGGCTCGACGGTGGCTTCGAAGCGGGCCGGATTTACGACTTGATCTACCGCCCGGCGGAGTGCCGTGTCGTCGGTGCGGGTTTGCTCGCGCTGCGCGACTTCGCGGCGTTCCTGAAACGCGACGACGCCGACAATCCACTCGCGGGGCACGTCGACCACGTGATCGGCGTGGGGGTGAGCCAGACGGGTCGGCTGCCGCGGCACTTCCTCTCCCTCGGCCTCAACGTCGACGAAGCGGGCGCACAGGCCTTCGACGGCGTGCTGGCGCACATTGGCGGCGGCCGGCGCGGGGAGTTCAACCACCGCTATGCCCAGCCCTCGGTCCAGCCTACGCCGAGCTTCGGCCATCTCTTTCCATTCGCCGACGACCCACAGACGGATCCGGTCACCGGTGCGATCGCGGGTCTCCTCGACCGCCAGCGCGAGCGCGGCGGCGTGCCTCGCATCTTCCAGACCGACTCGTCGTCGGAGTACTGGCGAGGGGACGCCTCGCTCACCCATTCCGATGCCGCCACGGGCGCCGACGTGGAGCCGCCCGAGGAGGTGCGCCGCTACTTGTTCGCGTCGACCGAGCACTCCTCGCTGTCGGTGTCCGGTGGCGGCAATCCGCGCAACCGCATCGATTCCAGTCCGCTGGTGCGAGCGGCGCTCGCGAACCTGCTCGACTGGGTGCGCGGCATCGAGCCCCCTGCGAGCGTCTTTCCCCGCCGCCGGGACGGCACGGCGAAGTCGCGCGAGGAAGTGATCGAGAAGCTAGCGAAGCTGGGGACGCTCGTCCTGCCGGACCGGGCGAAGCTGCCGCGCGTCGTGCCGCTCGACCTCGGCCCCACCGCCGCGAGCGGTGTGGGCACGTTCCCCGCGCGCGTCATCGGTGAGCCGTACTCGTGTTTCGTCTCGGACGTCGACGAATGCGGCAACGAAACCGGCGGCATCCGTCTTCCGGAGATCGAGGTGGCGGTGGCGACGCACACCGGATTCAATCCCCGACCCGACGACGCGGGCGCTGCGGGTGAGATCCTGGAGTACGCCGGCTCGAGAGTCGCTCTGCCGCAGTCGTTTCTCAGCGAGCGCTACGCGTCTCGCGAAGCGTACGTCGCAGCCGTGCGGGCTGCTGCCGAAGCGCTCGTGGCCAACCGCTACGTGCTGGAGGAGGACGCCGAACGCTGCGTCGAGATCGCCGTCCGGCGCTACGATGCCGCGCTCGCGTTTAATCTACACCGTCCGTGACAGTGTGGTGTGAGTCATCACGCTCGGCCCGGCTCACTGCTGCGCCATGAGCAGCGTTTTCGCCACCTTCTCGGGGTCGGCGATGCCCGTCGAGCTTTCGGATCCAAAGAACAGGTCGGCACCGAGCAGGCCACGGATCCCCTCGGGCGCAGCGGCCAGATACGCCTCGTCGCGCAACAGATGTGTGTAGTCCTGGACGGGCTGCGTGTAGAGGCGCTGACAACTCGCATGCAACACGGTGCGGACGCCCGGAACGGTACGCACACCCGTCTCGTGCCAGGTCGAGCCGGCCCACATGACAAAGCCCCCTTTCGGGACCTCGAGCGGGGTGGTCTTCGTCTGCGCGGCTTCCGCCGGAGACGGCAAGCGCCGGTGCCGGTGGCTGCCCAGAGCGACACGGGTCGCTCCTTCCGCCTCGGTCATTCCCTCGCAGGGGAGACAGATGGTCGCGACGCAGTTGTGCTCGGGAAAGGGTTGCGGAAGCCAGGCATGATCGGCGTGGAGCGGAACCCCGATGTATTTTCCCTCGGATCGCGGGAGGATCGTCCCGGAAATGGTTCCGGCGCGCATACCCATCCCGGCGCTGTATTCCCACATGGCCAGGAGCTTGGGCAACGTGACCACTCGATCGACCACCGGGTTCCCGAGCAGCATGCCGCACGTGGGAACTCCGCTACGGCCCTTTCCTGGCCCATCGCTTTCGATCTTCCCGTGAATCACGGCTCGGAGCTCGTCTAGCAAGCCGAGGGGGACCGCGTCGGTGACTACGGTGGCTCCCTGCTCTCGCAACTCCTCGACGTTGCGCCACAGATCGAGTTCCTCGATGCGCGGCCGCAGCGCGTCGGACACCGCTCCGGGCGCCAGTGCGGCCTTGGCCGCTTCCGCGATCAGTTTCTCTTGTTCTGACATTTCTGCTGTCGTTCCACGGTCAATTTCGTACTTGCAGGTGACGGCCTCGGTGAGGCCGTCAACCAGGTGGACGCTGATCCCAACTGGTTCAATCGAATGTGTATTCCAACGTCACACCTACCGAACGCCGATCCCAGCGGTAAAGCAAGCTGCCGGCAGAAATCGCAGCAGGACCTTCATCGTCGGTGAGGTTCCTGCCCCAAAGGGTTGCCCGCCAGTTCTGGTTGGCGAGTGCAAGGCGCAGGCTCAAATCGGAAACGACGGGGGAGGTCAGCGGTGTGCTGAAGTCTGACTGGCCGTCACGGCGAAAATAGAAGGCGCTGGCGTACGCGGTCCAGTCGCCCATAACCGGTCGCTCATAGTCGACACCGATGCGGAAATCCCATTCCGGTACGTTCGGCAGTTGATTACCATCCTTGAGACCCTGTAGCAACGCATCGGCAGCGGCGTCGATCGCCTCGACCTTGGTGCTGCTTGCGGAACCGATCATGGACAGCGCTAAACCGTCAACCGGCGTGTTCCATTGCAGCACCAGCTCGACGCCGGTGGCCTTGACTTCTTCGATGCCGATTCGCACGACGCTACCGGCGAGTGTACCGCTAAACTGATAGTCCTCGTAGTCGGCGAGATACAGGCTGGGTTCTATGAGCAGACTGTCATCGAAGAGACTGAAGCGGCCACCCACCTCATAACTCCAAACGGTAGATTCGGGCACCGTCACGTCCAGAGGTATGCCGAGCACGGCCACGGCCGCCACAACGCCCGGGGCGTTGAACGTGCCGCTGCGGAATCCGCGGCTGACATTCAGGAAGAACATGGTCTCATCAGTCGGCGTAATGCGCAGATTGAATCTGGGACTGACCAGACTGAATCGCGCATCTTCATCAACGTTGTCCAGTGGAAACACGAAGCCATACGCTTCGAACGTCGAGATGATCTCTTTGTCGCGGTCGTCACGGAAATAGCGCAAACCGATCAGCGGTGTGATCAAGCCGTCCATGAACGAACGCGAGACCTCACCGAACCAGGCCATTTGCGTACTCTCGGTTACGACTTGATCCTTTGCCATGCCGGCAAAGGCAGGTGGCTCCAGATAGTTGATCACGCTAGAGTTTGGATGCTCGCCTCGGGTGTAACTGACGCCGGTGATCCAGTCCCACTCTCCGTCGCCATTGGAAGTCAGGCGCAGTTCCTGATTTAATGTTTTGACGTCCTCATGATCGGCGGTGTAGCTAACGAGAAAGTTGCCTAAGTTGGGATCAAAGAAGGAAAAGCCACTACTATGCAAGTACTCATAGGTCATATAGCTGCTGCTGCTGGTCAGCGTGGCGAAGCCGGCGTCCCACTCGATATTGAGGCCAAACAGGTCCAGTTCGGTATCCGTCCCGCCCGCGATGCCGCCTGTGTTCCCCAGCAGTGGCGGATCGACGCTCCCATAGGTGCCACGGTGTTGACGTTCGTCAAGATCGCGCTGCTGAATGAGCCCGGTGACGCTCAGTTCATCGGATGGCTCCCACAGCAACTTCAGGCGCGCATACCAGCGATCGTCTTCGTCCAGATCACTGCCCGGTAAATCGATGCCTTCGGCCAGGCCCGGATCCTGGGAGGCACCGGCGGTCAGGCTCGCCGCCAACGTACCTTCAATCAGCGGCACACTGATGCTGGCATCGTAAGTATGGCCGTCGCCGCCTTCACGCATGCGCGAAGCGCCGGCACGCACACGTGCGCGAAACTGTTCAAGGTCGGGCTGGGCCGTGGTGATCAATATCGTGCCGCCCTGCGCGCCTTGGCCGTATAGGGTGCCCTGGGGCCCGCGCAGCACCTGAATGGATTCGAGGTCGAAGACCTCGGTGTCTGGGCCAAACGGCAAATCGACGATGTAGTGCGGCATGCCATCGATGTAAAAGCCAACGGCGCTGTCATTGGTCCTGACGGCACCGGTACCCCGGACATTATAGCGCCGCGTGGACGCGACGCCGGTCGGCAGGGATACGCCGGGAATCAGCTGCACGAGCTGAGCCAGATTCTGCACGCCGGCGCCTTCCAGCTCCTCGCCTGACAGATACTGAATGGACTGCGCGACATCCATGAGGCCTTCTTCACGCTTGCTGGCAGTGACGACGATCTCTTCAACTATCCCAGGCCGCAATTGTCCGTCCTCGGCATAGGCGACACCCGTGCCTAACAATGCCAAACCAATCGCCACTCCGGCCACACGGGTAAACCCTGCCTGGATCCAATACAAAGTCGAGCAAAAGACGGATGACTTGCGTAGTTTCATCTTGTGTTCTCCCGAATTCCAATGTTCTGTTCGACATAGCCGTGGGCCTGGCACCACCTGAGCGTCGCCCGGATGCGCTGGCGGAGCTTGCGCGCGACGTCGGGATGGACTGTCCAGACTGGCTTGAGGATTCGCAGGACATCCTCCCGACGGATGCGATCGATGCGCATCTTGCCGATCACGGGGAAGGCGCCCTTCTTGTCGGGCAGCGGGTGGTGGCCGTTGGCGACTGCGAGGCGGTTGGCCAGCGCGCGTCGTGGGGCTTCGGCGGTGAGACGGTGGGAAGAACGTCACCGAACGCGGCTCCAGGTCGTGGCTCCAGCGTGTGGCGGTCCGCGGACGCGAGCTTCACCACAAGTCGGCTGGTAGTGTGCGATACATCGAGATTCCTGTCAAGACGGTGTCTCGGAACGACGGCACCGCTTCCTGGCTGGCGAAGCCCGGGCCGGGGCCGTTCGACGGGCCGGAGACCCTGGCGCTCGCGGAACGCTGCCTGCTCGGCTTCAGTGCCGGGCCGCCGGGCCTCCCCGGCCTCTACAATAACTTCAAGCGCATGGTGCAAACCGAGGATCAGGTGATGGGCAACATTCTGCGCGGTGCGCGCATCCTCGAGAGCGAGTACACGGGGCCGGTGGCAGGATCGGGCGAGGAGTAAAGCAAGCGCGGCGCCGATTGACCGGCGCCGCGCTCACGCCGTCAGTGGGTGATGACGCGCGGCAGCGCTTTCGCCTGCTCGACCCAACCCGTGACGGACTTCGCCGAAGGCACGGACCGGACGAGGCTCGCTAAACTCGATCCGACACATACCCCGATCAGTCAGGTTCGAAGTAGAGCAGTGTCTGGCCCGCCATTTCTCGAAAGACGGGTTTCAGAAGAACCACCCGGATCGTCTGGTAGGATTTCCGCGGCGACTTGTGTACGGTGCTCAGGAGTGAAGGAGGTAATGTGGCTCAACCGTATCAACTCGAGAGCAGACGGCTTGGCGCCCAGTGGACGCGCGGCTTTGCTGCGCACCTGTCGCTGCTGGTCTTTGTTGCCGTGTTCGGCATCGGCGCAGCACAGGCCGAGTTCGACGATGAGGAGGGCGACGATGACGTGGAGCGAATGGTCGTTGGATCAGGTCGGGTTGGGATTCCCCGGAGTGGCGGCAGCGAAAGCGAGACTCGTCAAAAGGAGCTCCCTGATCGGGACGCGAACGCCTGCCGCAGTGATCCGACGAGGGGTCCGGAGATGGTCGTCATCGAGGGCGGTCATTTCTGGAGGGGCTCGCTCTACGGTGACAGTGATGAGAAGCCGGTGCACAAGGTTGCGGTGCAGCCGTTTGCCCTAGGCCGCTGCGAAGTCACGGTGGCGGAGTTCTCCGTTTTCGTCGAGGACACGGGATATGTCGCGACGGCTGATAGCGGGGACTGTCGTGCGGTAAACGAAGAGGGCACCATTTTTGTCGACGACGTGAACGCATCCTGGCGGGATCCACGCTACCCCGAAGTAGCCCAAGTCGCGGCGATGCCGGTCGTCTGCGTGTCCTTCGACGATGCGTTGGCCTACACCCAATGGCTCGCTGCGCGCACCGGTCGGCCTTACCGGCTCCCGACGGAGGCCGAGTGGGAATATGCCGCCCGGGGTGGTACGACCACCGCACGCTACTGGGAGGTCTACCGGCGCGCAAGCCAGTGCGACTTCGCCAACGGCGCCGATCAGGACGCGAAGTCCAGGTTCACCGAGCGGTCGAGCGTAGAGTGTAGCGACGGTCATGTGGTCTCGGCCCCGGTAGGGACTTATCGACCGAACGCGTATGGCCTGTACGACATGATGGGCAATGTCTGGGAGTGGACGGCGGACTGCTGGCATGGGGCGTACGACGAAGCCGCGTCGGAAGAGGGCGACTGTTCGCAGCGTGTGGTTCGCGGCGGCTCTTGGTTCTACGGCCCAATGGGCCTGCGGTCTGCCAACCGAAGCAAGGACGACCCTGCACGGACGTACAACAGCGTTGGATTTCGCGTTGCCAGGACGCACTGACCCCATGCGCTTTTCGCTTTGCCCCGTTGCTATGTGTCTTCGCTTGGTGTTTCGCAGTGCGGGCGCCCCGTGGTGGCTGGCTGGGGTGCTGCTCATCGTGCTCCTGGCCGCCAGCGGCTGCGCTGCGCCTGCTGACCAAGATGGTGAGGACAACCATCCACCCGGAACAAACGCCGGCACGTACTCCATGAAGCGCGACGTGGAGGGCGAGCGCTTCATCCTCGAGGCTGGCGCGGAGCTCTACAGCGAGCACTGCGCGGTCTGCCACGGCGAGCGCATGGAGGGGGCGCCCCAGGGCACGCCGCTGATCGGGGGAGCGCTCGCCCACGGCGCGTCCACCGACGAGCTGGTGGCAAGCATCAGCAACGGCTTCTCGGAGCGCGGCATGCCGGCCTGGTCCGCCACCATGAGTGCTGAGCGGATCAAAACCTTGGCAATCTGGATCGTCGAGACTCGGGAAGGGTTGCTCTACTCCGATTTCAACTTCACAGACGAGCTCACCCTTCCGGCCGGCACGATCCGAACCCGGGCGTACGACCTCAAGATCGATGTGGTGACACCTGGTCTCGACCCACTGCCATACTCCCTCGCGGTGCTGCCGGACGGTCATGTGTTGGTCACGGAGAAGATGAGCGGCCTTCGGCTCATAACGCCGGGGGGAGAGCTCTCGGCGCTCATCGAAGGCACGCCGGCGGTCTACGACGACGGCCAGATCGGCTTGGGTGGGGTCGAGGAGGGCCTCGGCTGGCTGCTGGATGTCGCCCCGCACCCGCGCTACCGGGAGAACGGTTGGATCTACCTCGCCTACACCGAGCGCTGCCTAGACTGCAACGAGGCCAGTCGAGTTTCGGGGCGCCCGGTTTCCATGGTCAAGCTCGTCCGTGGCCGCATTGAGAACGCCCGCTGGGTTGACGAGCAAGTGATCTGGCAGCCGCCGCTCGAATCCTACTCGGTCTCGAGCGACATGATAGCCGGCGGTCGAATCGCTTTCGACCCGGACGGGTACGTGTTCCTCAGCGTGGGCTACAAGAGCGACGACGGGATTCAGGACCTCGCCTCGCCGCACGGCAAGATCCACCGGATCGGGGACGATGGCCGAGTCCCCGCGGACAATCCCTTCGTCGATGTGCCCGGCGCGTTGCAGAGCACGTGGAGCTATGGCCACAGGACTCCGCAGGGCCTCGAGTTCGATGCGCGCACCCGTCGCCTGTGGGGAACCGAGCACGGACCTCGGGGCGGCGACGAGGTGAATCTGCTGCTGCCCGGACGTAACTACGGCTGGCCTCTCTTCTCGAAAGGCCAGAACTACGATGGCACACCGGTCAACGGGGATGGGCGCCACGGCACCGGGGTGCCGCTCGAGGACATCGAGCAACCCGTGGTCGATTTCACGCCGTCGGTGGCCGTGTCGGCATTCGTGGTCTATGACGGTGACGCTTTTGCCGCCTGGCGCGGGGATCTGCTGGTCGGCTCGCTCAAGGCAGCGGACCTCATTCGGCTCCGAATCGAGGACGGCAAGCTAGTCGAGCGGGAGATCCTGATCGAAAACCTGACCCGGATTAGAGACGTCGAGATCGGCCTGGCGGGCGAGCTCTACCTGCTGCTCGAGCACGCCTCCGGCGGTCAGATCGTTCGGGTCACTCCGCTTTAGCATTCGATGTGGCCTCAACGAAAAAAGTGTACAGCCGCTCGCCTGCGGATACACATCTCGATCCGCCGAGGTATTCGGGTGCTGGATAGGCTCTAGCTAACGGACGTGCGGGTGTTGAGCTGGGTAGCGAGGGCCCCAATGGGGCCCTCGCTCGAGCGACGGGCTACAGCGAAATCGTGAGTCTTGCGTATAGCTGGCGCATGAAGGGGTTGTGAACTCGGAGCACATACCCTTCGAACCTATGGAACGGAGGTTCCTCGTCGAATATGTTGATCGCGCCCAGTGCGATGTTGTACCGCCGCGCATTGCCGAAGGTGTACTGGTATTGCAAATCCACCTCCGTGTGGGCATCGACAACGCGGACGTTCGCGCTGCGGTCGCCGAAGACGTCGTCTTTCATCTCGCTGATGTAGCGAATCGTGCCGTTCACCGAGTGGTTACCCATGTTCACATGGCCGAACAAGTTGGAGCGTATCTTCGGTACAGGGCTCCCCGCGTTGCCGTCGTTGGTGTAACCAACGCCGTCCATGACGGCACTGGTCGGGGTATTGCGGATGTCGTAGTTGAGCATCATCGAAGTCTGGCTGCGTATCGTCACGTTGATCTCGCCGATATCGAAGGAGTACTTCGCTTTGAAGTCGACTCCGGATATTTTAACTCCACCCGAGTTCTGGTACGACTGGTGGACGATCAGGACGTTACCCACAGGACCCGATCCGCAGTTCCCGGTCGGGTCGTTTTCGAGCAACGGGCCAGGGATCAAGTTGACGGTGTCTCGAACCACCATCGGTCCGCACGGATCTTCAGTGACGACCTGGCTTGACGGCTTGATCTGAATGCGATTCTCGAAATCGAACGTGAAGTAGTCGAGGTCCACCTGCAGTGAGTGATTGCCGTCACCCCAAGGCAACTCGGGTAGCAACGAGAAACCGAAGTTGTAGTTGTCCGACTCCTCGGGCTCGAGATCAGGGTTCTTCCCGAGCAAGACCGTTCTAAACGTGCCGGTGTTGCTGTTGAACTCGACCGGATCGATCGGGTCCCGGATCTCTTCCACCCAACCTTCGCTGTCGGTGCCGACAGCAAACCTCAGCGACGGCGCTTTGAACGACGTTGAGTAGCTGCCGCGCAGCGATAGCCAGTCCGTCGGGCTCCATTTCATACCGGCTTTCGGGTCGGTGCTTGCGAGCCCCCCGCTGTACTCCTCGCGACGCACCGCAAACTGGACGTCCAAGGTGTCGTGCAGCGGCATACTGAGCTCAGCAAAGACAGCGTCCACGGAGCGGCGACCTTCACCCCCGCGTTGGGGCGGCAAAAAAGCCTTGATTCAACGACTCCTGAAACGCCGTATCGAAGCGTTCGAACTCATCGCGACGATGCTGGAAGCCAACCGCGAGCCCGGCGTTGCCGGCCGGCAGCGCGAATATGTCACCGGCAGCGACAGCTTCCCAGACGTACAGCTCACGCTCGTTGAAGCTCTCGGAGTCCGCGATGAACCATTCGATGACATCATAGGTTTCTGCGCCGGGCGCTTTCACGACATTGCCATCACTGTCCACCCGAAATGCCGACGAATGGCCGGAGGTCGAATCGAACGTGTCGAGGTAGATGTCTGCACCAAACGGGCTCCAGTAGTAACAGTTACCCGTCCCCGGAGCGGTACCGGGTCCGGGTCCGTCGAAGCGGACATCGCAATTGCTTCCACCGTAGCCTTGCAGCGCGTACTGCAGCCGCAGCAGATCGGTGTCGCGGTCGCGCTCCGTTATGCGGTCCCACGAGTACTGTCCCGAGACGAACATGCTCCATGTCGAGAGCATCTCCCCTGCCAGATACTGGCCGAAGTCGAGGTTGTAGGTGACGGCGAAGCGATGTGACTGAAAATCGTCCTCCTGACGGGCGTCGACAGGTGAGTATCGGTACGCATTGCCGAGCGGGCGCCCTGTCCAGGGGACGTCCTGATTAAAGGGATTGAGCGGGTTGCTTGCCGGAACGATCGGACGGCCGTTGGTCATCGGTACGCTCGGCGTGTACTCCGCGGCCTGCTCCGTCCATCTCATACTGTATTCGAGCTCGATGTCCTGACCGGGGGCGATGTCGAGTCCCCAGTTGGTGTAGGCCACCACAATGTCTTCCTCAGGTGTGATCGAGTTGCTCGGCTGAAAGGAGTATAGACAGCTGCCTACGCCCCAAGGCGCACCGCCAAACGCCGGGCTGAACTGCCCGCCGCCGGGGATGACGGCACCGGATCGGCCTGTGGTGGGTGGTGAGGAACCGTCGGCATTCCACTCCATAACACGTCCGCCTGGAAAGTCCTCCACGATACCGGGAATACAGTGCGGATCGGCGACCCGAAGGCTGGTGACCGGCGCCTGGCCCGCAAACGGCCCGGACGCGATGCGCCCGTCCGCGTCGAGGTTCGACGTGTCGGTGGCTTGATCCCACAGCTGGGTGTAGTTAATGACGCGCTCGCTATTGTTGACCACGAGATCGCTAACGCCGTCGTCGGCGAGCGGTCGCTCGTGCAGCGTATACGTGCCGGGACTGCCGTTGCCGGAGGTATTGTTGATTAGCCGAAACGGTCGCTCGTGGTTTCTTAGCGGATCCTGATGGGTAAAACCGATCGCGGCCATCCCGCGCACCCGGTCGCCTTTGACCCCCGTGATCATCTGGAACTCGACTTGGCCGGAACCGTCGATTTGCTTGCCGCCGGTGCGGATTTCGAACCCTTCGAAGTCTTTGCGCGGTATGATATTCACAACCCCCGCCACCGCATCGGATCCGTACACCGCCGCGGCGCCGTCGAGCAGCGTTTCGATACGATCGATCGCGATTACCGGCATTAGCGCCTTGATATTGGTCATATCGTCGTTGATCGAACCCTGGCCGTTTGATGCGACACGTTTGCCGTTCTGCAGGACTAACGTCGATCCCGAGCCAAGCCCTCTGAGCTCAATACCTCGCTCCGCGCCGCAGCAAGTGGACAGCAGTCCGGTGCGCCCGCTAGAGCTGGTATTGAACGTAAGGGTTTCGGCGATTTCTTCGATGCTGGACCAGCCGTTGGCGGCGATGTCCTCCATGCCAACCACGTCGATTGGCGATGGCACGTCGGCCTGGTTTGTCCGCTTGATGTGGCTGCCAGTCACTAGGATTTCCTCGATTTCGCTGATTTCGCTTTCTTGCGCGAAAGCGATATCGGGAAACAGAAGTGACATGCAGGCGATCAAGCAAAACCCAGTGATGCGTCTTACCATTTCCATTTCTTCCTCTCCGTTTCTGAACTAAAGACAAACGAGTACGCCGCATGTTGCGGCGCTCTCCCCACGCCGAACCGGGCCGGCGCGGGCGGCGTCGGCGGTTACAACGTGTTCTGGATCGAGCTCGGCGACACGCTGGTCGTGGAGACGAAAATCTTCAAGGAGCGGGCCGGGCTCTACGGCGGCGACGCTGCCGACGACGGGAACCGCCAACAGCGCGAGCACTTCGTCCAGCGGCTCCCGAAGAACGGTAAGCCCGCGTGCTTTCCTGGACTCCCGGTTCACGTAGCCCTTGCGCACGAGCTGAAGGACCTGGTCACGGACGTTCGGGCCCGATATCCCGAGGATGTCCGGCGAGTTCCTTGAGCGTTGGGGGAAACCCCGCCGGTTGATGAAGCGGCGCAGCTCGCTAAGCGTGCGCCGCTGCGGAGCGGTGATTTCCCCGATGGGTGGCCTTCCTCTCGCGTGGCTGCTCATGGCAGAGCCTCTCTCAAGTGAGATCGCGGTTGCGGTCATGGACCGGAGAAAGCTGCATCGTCGACCGGGGAGAAGCCCGGTTGCGCGTCATCGAGATTAATATAGACACCTACGATAGTATAGGTCAAGTAAAAGGATGAGAGGCCGCAAAGGTCGGCGGGCCAGCGGGCCAATTGACGGGAGGGGGAAACGGGGGGTGCTGTCTTCCCTATCCGGGCGGAGGGTCGCTACTTTGCCGCGCCGGGCGACGACCTGCGCCCACATCGCGCGCTGGCGGCTCCAGTGCGCGACACGAGCGATGGGACGGACGTCCTTCTCGCGGATGGGATCGCGCCCCTGGAGCGTGCGAGGCAGACCGCCAGAACACCGGATTCGACGGTTTCCCTAGACCTCCCGACGAGGGCGAGCTCGCACACCTCCCGGGGCACGTCGGTGTCGGATCCAGTTCCTCGCCGTCTTGCCGTCGCGCCAGCGGGGAGATTGGCTTGGAACGTCGCTTCGGCCGCCTTGCGGAAGGTGGGTATCCTCGTCCGGCGCTTCTCTGCCAGCGGGTTGCCACCGTCGGCAATCGCCAGTCGATTCTCGATGGCGCGCTCTCGAGCGCTGTGAAATGGTGAGTTTGGTGCCTGGGGAGAGACTCGAACTCTCACAGGGTCGCCCCTACCAGATTTTGAGTCTGGCGCGTCTACCAATTTCGCCACCCAGGCAGGCGGCGGCATGCGGATGCCGTGCGGGAGCCCGGCAATGTAGCGAGGGCTCGGGAAGGGGTCAATTGCCGAGGGCGCTATAGTACGCGTTACGCGTCCCCGTTGGTCGGTCAAGCCAATGCGCCGTTCGGACTTCCGCTACGCGCTCCCGAAGCGCCTGATCGCACAGGCTCCCCTTGCCGAACGCGCCGCGAGCCGCCTGCTCGTCGTGGGCCGCAATGGCCCGACCCACCGGCGGTTTGCGGACCTCGCGGATCTGCTGCGCCCCGACGACCTGCTCGTCCTCAACGACACCCGCGTCGTGAAGGCGCGCCTGTTCGGAACGAAGGACTCGGGGGGCCGGGCCGAGATTCTCGTCGAGCGCGTGGAGTCCGACCGCGAGGCGCTCTGCCAGGTGCGTGTCAGCAAGCCGCTGAAGCCGGGCAGGACGGTCTCGGTCGACGGGGAGCCCGTCCTGGTCGTTGCGCGGTGCGGTGTGTTCTACCGCCTCCGTTTCCCGAAGGATGTGGGCGAGTTCCTCGAGGCGCACGGGGAGGTGCCGCTGCCGCCCTACGTGGACCGCCCGGCGGGTCCCGAGGACGCGGCGCGCTACCAGACGGTGTACGCGGACCGCCCCGGCGCCGTCGCCGCGCCCACCGCGGGCCTGCATTTCGACAACGCGCTGTTGCGCACGCTGGAAGAGAGAGGCGTCCGCATCGCCCGCGTGACGCTCCACGTCGGCGCCGGCACATTCCAGCCGGTACGCACGGAGGACATCTCCCGCCACCTGATGCACGAGGAGCGTTACGATGTCCCGGCGGAAACCGCATGCGCGCTGAACTCCCGGCGGGGTCGCGTGGTCGCCGTCGGGACGACGGTCGTGCGGACCCTCGAGTCCGCGATGGACGGGGACGGCCGGGTCCGGGCCGGGCCCGGGACGACGGCGCTCTTCATCGTTCCCGGCTACCGGTTCCGGGCGGTCGATGCGCTCGTCACGAACTTCCACCTGCCGGAGTCCACGCTGATCATGCTGGTCGCCGCCTTCGCGGGCTATGATCGCGTGATGGACGCATACCGGGAAGCCGTGGCCCGGGAATACCGGTTCTTCAGCTACGGCGACGCGATGTTCTGCGAGCGCCACGGGGAGGCGCCGCCGTGAGCAGTACCGGGTTGACGCCGGGAGCTTTCGAGGTCCTGGCTACTGATGGGGCGGCCCGTCGCGGACGGCTACACACCGGGCGCGGGGCAGTCGAGACACCGGTCTTCATGCCCTGCGGCACCTACGGCACGGTCAAGGCGATGACGCCGGACGCGCTCGCCGCCGCCGGGACTCAGATGCTCCTCGGCAACACCTTCCACCTCATGCTGCGCCCGGGCGACGCGGCGGTGCGGGAACTCGGGGGCCTGCACGGGTTCATGCAGTGGCCGGGGCCGATTCTCACGGACTCGGGCGGCTTCCAGGTGTTCAGCCTGGCGGACCTGCGCAAGGTCACCGAGGACGGTGTCTCGTTCCGCTCGCCCATCGACGGCGACGCGGTGTTCCTTTCCCCGGAGCGTTCCATCGAGGCGCAGCACAACCTGGGCGCGGACGTGGTCATGGCGTTCGACGAGTGCACGCCGTACCCGGCGACGAAGGACGCCGCGGCCGCGTCGATGCGGCTTTCCATGCGGTGGGCAGAGCGCAGTCGCACGGCGCACGGCGAGGGTCCCGGAGCGTTGTTCGGGATCGTCCAGGGCGGCATGTACGACGACCTGCGGCGGGAGAGCCTGGCGGTCCTCGAGGACATTGGTTTCCCCGGTTACGCCATCGGCGGGCTCTCGGTCGGTGAGCCGAAGGAGGAGATGGACCGCGTGCTCGAGGCGCTGCTGCCGGAGATGCCGCCGGGGCAGCCGCGCTACCTGATGGGCGTCGGCACGCCACGCGACCTCGTGCGCTACGTTGCCCTCGGCGTCGACCTCTTCGACTGCGTCCTGCCGACCAGGAACGCCCGCAACGGCTACGCGTTCACGTCGCGGGGCGTGGTGAAGATCCGCAACGCCGCGCATCGCCTCGCCGACGCACCGCTCGACGCGGAATGCGCCTGCCCAACGTGTACGCGTTTCTCCCGCGCCTACCTCCACCATCTGGACCGCTGCGGCGAAATCCTCGGCGCGATCCTGATGACGACGCACAACCTGCACTACTACCACGCCCTCATGGCCGAATTGCGCGAGGCCATCGAACGGGGTACATTGCCGGCTCTCGTCGAGACCCTCGCACACGGTTGGAACGCAAGCGGTGAACTTCCTTGAACCAGTCGCCTACGCGGCCGAGGGCGGCGCGGCGCGCGGCTTCGGCATGATGGACATCCTGCTCATCGGTGGCTTCATCGCGATCTTCTATTTCCTGCTCTGGCGCCCGCAGAGCAAACGCCGCAAGGAACACGCGGCCCTGATGGCGGGCCTGTCCAAGGGCGATGAGGTGATCACCTCCGGCGGCGTGGCCGGGCAGATCACCCGGGTGGACGACGACTTCGTCAAGGTCCGGGTCGCCAACAACGTGGAGTTGCGCGTGCAGAAGCAGGCCGTCGGCGCCACCCTGCCCAAGGGCACGCTGAAGGCCCTCGAAGAATAGGTGCCTTGCCCGACACGACGTGATCGAGTTGCCCGGCGACTCGGAGGCGCTGATGGAACACTACACTCACCGAATCCGCACCACCGTTCCGCCCGCATTCGCGCATCCCGGCCGCCGCACGCGCGATGGCTGAACGCGGCATCATCGGCGAGAACCTGTTCGGCACGCGGGAGAGCACCCGCGGGCCGCTCAACCGCTATCCGCTCTGGCGCTATCTGCTGATCCTTGGCGTCGTCCTGCTCGGCTTCCTCTACGCGGCGCCGAACCTGTTCCCGCCCGACTACGCGCTGCAAATCTCGCCGGACGGCAGCGATCGCCCGGTGGATGCCGTGTTCCTGGACGACGCCGTCGCCGCCCTGGAGGCGGAGGGCATCCCGGTGGTGGGAAGCGAGTTGATGCCCCGGGGCGCGCTCATACGCGTCGGCGGGAACGACGACCAGTTGCGGGGCCGCGCGGTCCTCGACACCGTGCTGAATCCGGCGGGCGAGGTGCGGGCGTTCGTGATCGCGCTCAACCTGGCCTCGACCACGCCGGCTTGGCTCGAGTCCCTCGGCGGCAAGCCCATGGCGAAGGGGCTCGACCTTTCCGGAGGCATCCACTTCGTCCTTGAAGTGGACGTTGACAGCGCACTCGCGAAGGAGCTTGCGGATGATGCCACGAACGTGCGCACGCGCCTGCGCGAGGAACGGATCCGCTACGTGCGTGCGGGCGACATGGTGGTGGGCAACGCCATCCGTGTCGCGTTCGCCGACGCTGGACAACGGGACCGGGCGCTGGCCGTCCTCGAGGAGGAGTATCGACAGCCGGATTACCGGCTCGCTGCGGACGAGGTGACAGGGCGCCCCGGGCTCGTCATCGAAGTTGGCACGGAGCGAATCGACGAGATCGAGGGTAACGCGATAGACAAGAACATGGTCAGCTTGCGCAATCGCGTGGACGAAATCGGGGTGTCGGAACCGCTGGTGCAGCGTCTCGGGAGCAATCGTATCGTCGTGGACCTGCCCGGCATGCAGGATGCCTCTGCCGCGAAACGCATCCTCGATAAGTTCGCGAACCTGGAGTTCAGACTGCTCGCGCTGCCCGACGACCGCCCGTCGGAGATCGAGGAAATGGTGTACGAGGGCCGTTTGCGGCGGCTGCAGCGGACGATCATCGTGACGGGCGAGCGCGTGACAAACGCCCAACAGGGGTACGACCCGCAGACGTCGCTCCCGCAGGTGAACATCACCCTCGACAGCATCGGGGGCCAACGGATGCACGACTTCACGGCCCCCAACGTGGGACACTCGATGGCGATCATCTTCATCGAGCAGAAGCAGGTTAAGCAGGCGGATGGTTCGGTCGTGCTGCGCGACGACCGGCGGCTCATCAGCGTCGCGACCATCCAGGCGGCGCTGGGCTATAACTTCCGCATTACGGGGCTGTCCGCCCGGGAAGCCCAGGAACTGGCGCTGCTGTTGCGTGCGGGGGCGCTCGCGGCCCCGATGCGCATCGTCGAGGAACGGACGGTCGGGGCGTCCCTCGGCGAGGAGAACATCGAACGCGGCATGTACGCGGTGGGTGCCGGTTTCCTGCTCGTGCTCATCTTCATGCCGATCTACTACAAGGTGTTCGGGCTGATCGCGGACGCGGCGCTGACGCTGAACCTGATCATCCTGGTGGCGGTGATGTCGGTACTCGGCGCGACCCTGACGTTGCCGGGCATCGCCGGCATCGTGCTCACGGTGGGCATGGCGGTGGACGCCAACGTGCTGATCTTCTCCCGCATCCGCGAGGAGCAGAAACGCTCGCCCCCGCAGCGGGCCATCCAGGCCGGCTATGACCGCGCCTTCCTGACCATCCTCGACGCCAACGTGACGACGCTGTTCGTGGCGCTGATCCTGCTCTCGATCGGCAGCGGGCCCGTGGCCGGCTTCGCGGTGACCCTCGCCATCGGCATCGTCACCTCGATGTTCACCGCGATCATGGGCTCCCGAGCCGTCGTGAACCTCGTCTACGGCGGCCGCAAGGTCGAGGCCTTGGCCATCTGATGGCGGCACGGCGACGATGAAGACCCCGAACTTCGACTTCATGGGCGCCCGCCTGATCGCGGCGGCCACGTCGGGCGTCCTGATCGCCGTGTCGATCGGCGCGATTGCCTTCGCCGGCCTCAACCGGGGCCTGGACTTCACCGGCGGGGCCCTCGTCGAGGTCGGTTTCGGGGCTCCCGCGGACCTCCCCGCGATTCGGCAGCATCTCGATGCGAGCGGCTTCGAGAACGCGGTGGTGCAGAACTTCGGGGCGGAGACCGAGGTGCTGATCCGCGTCCCCCCCATCGGGGACCGCGACCAGTCGACCATCGGCGACGAGATCCTCGCGGCCTTGGGAAGCGCATGGCCGGGGGTGATTCCGCGGCGCTCGGAAGTGGTCGGTCCCTCCGTCGGCGAAGAACTGACCGAACAGGGCGGCATCGCCATGCTCGTCGCGCTATTGGTCGTGATGGTCTACATCATGTTCCGCTTCACCGGGAAGTTCGCCATCGGGGCGGTGGCGGCCCTCGTACACGACGTGATCGTGACGCTCGGGGCGTTCGCGGTGTTCCGTTGGACGTTCAACCTGGCGGAGCTCGCGGCGGTTCTCGCCGTCATCGGCTACTCGCTGAACGACACGATCGTCGTGTCGGACCGGATCCGCGAGAACTTCCGCATCGTGCGGCGCGGCAAGCCGGTGGAGATCATCAACCGCTCCCTGAACGAGACCCTGGAGCGCACCTTGGTGACGTCGTTGACAACGCTCCTCGTGTTGGTCGCGCTGCTACTCGCCGGTGGAGAGCAGATCCGCGGCTTCGCCACGGCGTTGACGGTGGGCGTCGTGGTCGGGACCTACTCGTCGATCTACGTGGCCGCGAACATGCTCCTCACCCTCGGCATCACGAAGGAGGACCTGATGCTGCCGGAGAAGGAAGCGGCGGATCAGTCCTCCTGATCGGCCGGCACGACTACACTAGCCGCGCGCCAGCACCTCGTCCCCGCTGCGCTGGATCGCCCCCCGCAGGGTCCTCATCAACTGCCGGAACAGCGTGGGATTCGCCGCGACCATGTTGCCGGTCTCCATGAAGCGGTCGCCGCCGGCGACGTCCGCGACGAATCCCCCGGCCTCCCGCACGATGACGGTGGCCGCGGCCATGTCCCAGGGCTTGAGCCCGATCTGGAAGAAGGCGTCCGTGCGGCCCGCCGCCACGTAGGCGAGGTCCAGGGCGGCGGCGCCCATGGAACGGACGGATCGGCAGCCGCCCCGGCAGGCGTGCAGCATCTGCGAGTAGCCTTCGAGATGATTCGCGAGTTGCCCATAGGGGATACCGGTGCCGACGATGGCCCGCTCGAGCACGCGCGTGTTGGCGACCCGGATGCGGGCGTCGTTCATGCGGGCGCCGGCGCCCCGCGTCGCGGAGAACTCTTCGTTGTGGACCGGATCGACGATGACCCCGTGTTCGAGCACCGCGCCCTTGCGCACGGCGATGGCGATGCAGAAGTGCGGGATGCCCGCCAGGAAGTTCGTCGTGCCGTCGAGGGGGTCGATGATCCAGGTGTACTCGGCATCGGGGCGGGCCGCACCGCGTTCCTCGCCGAGCACGCCGTGGTCGGGATAGGCGCGCATGATGGTGTCGATGATGGTGTCTTCGGCGGCGCGGTCGATCTCGGAGACGAAGTCGTTCTTTGCCTTCTCCTCTACGCGCAGGCTGCCGGCGCGATCCATGGCGCGCAGCACGATCCGTCCGGCCCGCCGCGCCGCGCGCAACGCGATGTTGACCATGGGGTGCATGGGGCGGGAGGGCATTCCGGAAGGGGGAGGCTATGCTATCACCGTCCTCCCAAGTGAGACGTGGACGCCATGGGCGAGGTGCGGATCGTGCTGGTCGAACCCAGCCATCCCGGCAACATTGGCGGCGCGGCGCGCGCCATGAAGACGATGGGGCTCGACGCCCTTTATTTGGTGCGGCCGGTGCGCTTTCCGGATCCGCAGGCGGACTGGCGGGCGTCCCAGGCGGTGGACGTGGTGGCGGGGGCCGTGGTGGTGGATGCCATCGACGAGGCCATCGGCGACTGCGCCCTCGCCATCGGTACGAGCACGCGCGAACGGCGCATTCCGTGGCCCCAGGCGGACGCGGAGGAGGTGGCGGCCAAGTTGGTGGCCGAGGCGCACGAGCAACCGGTCGCAATCCTCTTCGGCCGGGAGACGAGCGGGCTCACCAACGAGGAACTGCAGCGCTGCCACCTGCACCTGACGATTCCGGCGAATCCCGCATACCCGTCGCTGAATCTCGCGATGGCGGTGCAAGTGGTGTGCTACGAACTCTTCAAGGCCCGCCGGGGCGAGGCCGCGCCGCCGCCGTCGGATCGCAGACTCGCCACGGTGACGGAAATGGAGGCGTTCTTCGAGCATCTGGAGACGGCACTGCTGGGGGTGGGCTTCCTCAATCCGAAGGCGCCGCGCCAGGTCATGACCCGCTTGCGGCGGTTGTTCGGCCGCGTCGGCCTCGACGAGACGGAACTCGGCATGATGCGCGGCATGCTCTCGCATATCGAGTCCGTCGCCGAGCGGCGGGCTTCCGCGCGGCGCGGGGAGCCTGCTCCGTAAAGTCCCCTGCGCAGGCGACGCGATGGTTGCGTTCCCGGGCGACGCGTGTTTTATTAACGCAAATACGAGTCGTTCGCATTCGCGTTAATAGGAGCCTGTCATGTTCTGCACTCCCTACCGCGTCGCCGTGGTTGTGCTGTGCGCAAGCCTCGCCTCGGCCGATGTCGCCCCCGAGCCCCTCGTCGAGGAGACGGTTACCGTCGTGGGGACGCGGACGGAGCGCAGCTTTCCCGAGGTGGCCGCGACGGTTTCGGTGACCACGGCCGAGGACATCGAGCGGCGCGTGGCGCGCAACATCGCCGACCTCGTGCGTTTCGAGCCCGGCGTCACGGTGGCGGGCGGTGGGCGTTTCGGCCTCGATGGATTCAGCATTCGCGGCATCGGCGGCAACCGCGTCCTGACGCTGGTGGATGGCGTGCGGGTGCCCGACGAGTTCTCGTTCGGCCCGTTCCTTTCCGCGCGCCGGGATTTCGTGGACGTGGACAGCCTGAGCCGCGCCGAGATTGCTCGGGGACCGATCTCGGCATTGTACGGAAGCGACGCCCTGGGCGGCGTGGTCGCGTTCACGACCAAGGGTCCGGCAGATTATCTGGGGGACGACCGGAGACGGCACCTGGAAGTGAAGGCCGGACACTCCGGCGCGGACGATAGCCTGATGGGCGCCGTTACGGCGGCGGTCGGCGGCGGGCGCGTTGCCGGGCTGCTGCACTACACCGAACGCCGAGGGCACGAGCGGGACAACGGCGGCGATGTCGCCGGCACCGGTCCGAGGCGGGAACGTCCCGATCCGCAGACCATCGACATCGCCAACCTCTCCGCCAAGGCGACCTTCGCACCGGGAGACGCCCACCGGTTGACCCTCGGCGTCGACGACTACCGAAACGCGACCGACACCCGGATCCTCTCCGACTACGGCCTGTCCGTGTTCGGGACCACGGTCGATCGGCGTGACGCGCGGGATACGCGTGACCGTCGGAGATGGTCCCTCGCCTATCGCTTCGCGGGTGGCGGGGCGTTTGCGGACAGCCTGCGCATGGTCGTCTATGGTCAGCGCTCCGAGACCGAACAGGCGACCCTGGAAGCTCGCACGACCCGCACCGGGGCGGCCCAGACACGGACCCGCGACTCAGAGTACGAACAGCAGATCCGGGGTGCGTACGCACAGTTCGGCAAGGCCTTCGAATTCGGTGGCAGCAGGCACTTCCTCACCTACGGCGCGGACTACTACGAGACCGATAACGTTTCGCTGCGCAATGGCGCGACCTTCGGTGCAAACGGCGCACCCGCAAGGGAGTTCTATCCCTACCCGACGCGGGACTTCCCGCCCACGAAGGTCGTCCAGGCCGGCGCCCTGGTGCAGGATGAGATCGCCCTGTTCGACGGCCGCCTCCTACTCTCCCCCGGCGTGCGCTTCGACCGCTTCGATGCTGACGCCGCTCCGGACGCGGTCTATTTCGGCGGCAACCCGGGTTCCCCGCCATCCGAGGACTACGCGGACTCCGAAGTCACGGCGAAGGTGGGCGCCGTGTGGGCGGCAGGGCGGGGCATCTCGGTTTTCGCCCGCTATAGCGAGGGCTTTCGCGCCCCGCCATACGACGATGTCAACGTCGGCTTCACGAACTTCCTGGGCGGCTACAAGACGATATCGAATCCGAACCTATCCTCGGAGCGCAGCCAAGGCGTCGAGGGAGGCGTGCGCTGGTTGGGGGACGCCGGCCAACTCCGCTTGAGCGCATTCCGGAACTCGTATGACGACTTCATCGAGTCATTCGCCGCCGCGCCGGCGTTCCTGGCGAGCCGGGGCATCGATCCGCGGGACGGCCTGCTCACTTTCCAGTCGATCAACAGGGCAAAGGTGCGCATCGACGGAGCCGAGTTCTCGGCGCTTCTCGACGTGGCGCGCTGGCGCGCCGGGCTACCCGACGTCACGCTGCGCGCGGCCATCGCCTGGGCCCGGGGCGAGGACCAGGACCTGGGCGTGCCCCTGAACAGCATTGAACCGGTCACGGCGGTCTTGGGTCTCGGCTACGAGGCGCCCAACGGCCGCTGGGGCACGGAGTTGTTGTGGACGGTCGTCGCCGGCAAGAGTGCATCCGATATTGACCTTGACGCGGGCCGGATGCCGACGAGCGGTTATGGCATCGTCGACCTGCTCGGCCACTTCCGCCCGTCCGAGCGCATCCAGTTGCACGTCGGCTTGTTCAATCTTGGCAACCGGACGTACCTGCGCTGGGCCGATACCGCGAGTATCGGCCCGGACGCCCCCGGCCGCTTCACGCAGCCGGGCTTCCACGCCGGCGTCACGTTGCGGGCAACATTATGATCAGGTACGCCGCCCTCGCCTTCGGCGCGATCCTCGCCGGCGGTGCGTTCGCCTGCGAACATGCCGCCGATGCCTCGCGGATCGCCGTCGCCGGCGGCTCCCTGACCGAGATTCTCTACTTCCTCGGAGCGGAGGAGCGGATCGTGGCGGTGGACACCACCTCCGTACATCCGCCGGAGGCGACTCGGCACCCCTCCGTGGGATATGTACGGGCGCTCTCGGCCGAAGGTCTCCTGTCGCTGTCCCCGAGCCTGGTGCTGGGCGAGGACGACATGGGGCCTCCGGACGTGCTGACGCAGATCCAACGCACCGGCGTCGACATCGTGCGCATACCCGAGATGCGCTCGGCGGACGGAATCCTGGCCAAGGTGCGCTGCGTGGCCGCCGTCTTGGGGCTCTCCGGCGCGGCCGAATCATCCATCTCGGTCCACCTTGCGCCCAAGGTCGAGGAACTCGCCACCCTCGCGGGCGCCGCCCATCCCCGGGTCGCCCTGCTGCTGGGGGACGCCCAAGGCGCACCCCTCGCGGCCGGCCAGGGCACGTCGGGTGATGGCTTGCTGCGCATGGTGCTGGCGGAGAACGTCTTCGCCAACGTCGTGGGTTGGAAGCCCATGTCTCCGGAAGCGATGGCCACGGCCAATCCCGATTTTGTGTTGCTGGCCACCCGCGGGAGCGCCGACTTGCGCTTGGCGCGATCGGCGGCGTCGACGCCGGCCTTGCGGCTAACGGCTGCCGCCCGGGCGGGCCGGGTCGTGGCGCTCGACGGCATGGCGTTGCTCGGCTTCGGGCCCCGGACGCTCACCACGGCATTGGAGGTCGCGCGGATGCTCAGGGAACCGTGGGCCGAATGACCCAGGGCGCACCGGCAGCGGCGGCATCTCCGGCGACCTGGTTGCCGTACCTGCCGACGCGCCCCGCCCTCATCGGGGTACTCGGCTTGATGCTCGTCGCGGCCGTCGTGGCGGCGCTCGCCCACGGAGCCGTCCCGCTTTCGTTTGGCCACCTCCTCGGCGCCGGAGACGGTCTGGAGCGGACGGTGTTTCTCGAGATCCGGGCACCGCGCGTGGTCCTCGCCGGGCTCGCCGGCACTGCCTTGGCCGTGTCCGGCACCGCCCTGCAGGGACTGTTCCGCAATCCCCTCGCGGATCCGGGGCTCATCGGAGTCTCTAGCGGTGCCGCGGTGGGGGCGATCACCATGATCGTGCTCGGGTCCGCCTTGGGTCTCGGCGCCGGGTCCGCGCCGTATACCCTGCCCCTCGCCGCAGTGGCCGGAGCGGCCTTGGTCACCCTCTTCCTCTACGCCTTCGCCAACCGCTACGGCCACTTCAGCGTGGTTACGATTCTGCTGGTCGGGATCGCCGTCAACGCCCTGGCCGGGGTCGCTATCGGCATCTTCCAGTACGTCAGCGACGACGGTCAACTGCGCAGCCTCGTCTTCTGGATGATGGGCAGCTTCGGGCGCGCGACGTGGCTCCTGATCCTGCCCGTCGCGCTGTTGATCGCGGCGGCATCCTGGATCCTCTTGCGTCACGCACGACCGCTCGACCTGTTGCAGCTCGGCGAGCCCCAAGCGTTCCACCTTGGCGTTGACGTGAAGCGGCTGAAGCGACGCGTTATCTTCTGTTCCGCCACGGCGGTCGGCGCCGGAGTCGCCGTGTCGGGCATCGTCGGCTTCGTCGGTCTGGTCGTGCCGCACATCGCCCGCCTGCTCGTCGGCCCGGAACACCGATACCTCATGCCGGCGGCGGCGACGCTCGGTGCCGGCCTGACCATTTTGGCGGATCTGGTCGCCCGCACCGTAACGGCCCCGGCGGAGATTCCGGTGAGCTTGGTCACGAGCGCGCTGGGCGCTCCGTTCTTCCTGTGGCTCATCGCCCGGGTGCGCCCCCGGTGACGTTGACGGCAAGAGGGGCGAGCCTTCGCTTCGGGCCGGCGACCGTGCTGGAGGAGGTCTCCCTCGACGTGGTCCCTGGCGTGGTGACCGCGCTCGTCGGTCCGAACGGCGCCGGCAAGTCGAGCCTGGTGCGGTTGCTCGCGGGCGAAATGGCGCCGGCCTGCGGCGAGATTCGCTTGGACGGAACGCCGCTCGGCCGGCTCGACCCCTTCCAACAGGCAACCCGTCGTAGCGTGATGGGCCAATCCGCGGACATCGTGTTCGATTTTCGGGTGGAAGAGGTCCTACGCATGGGCTGGGTACGCGGTGGCCCCGACGAGTTGGCCCGGACCACGCGCGAGTTGGCGCGGCACGGCGCCATCGATCACTTGCTGCCACGCCGATTTCGGACCCTCTCGGGCGGCGAGCGACAGAGGGTGCAACTCGTCCGCGCCCTGTTGCAGGTCTGGTGTCTCGACGGCGAGGCGCCACGCTATCTCCTCCTCGATGAACCCACGTCCAGCCTGGACCTGAGCCACGAGCTGCTCGCGCTACGCCTCGTCCGGCGGGCCGCGCGGCGCCGTATCGGAGTCCTCGTCGTACTTCACGACCTCAACTTGGCGGCGCGCTTCGCGGACCGCGTCGTGCTGTTGGCCGACGGGGCCGTCCGATCGGAGGGCCCGCCCGACGTGGTGTTCCGGGACGCCGCGCTCACCAATGCCTACGGCACGCGCATTCAGGTCGAGCGGCACGAGACGCTTGGCCGTCTAGTCGTGCACACTTGACCGCCCCCATGCCGCAGAGGGAGAGTCCGTTGTCGCCGCATGGAACCCGACGCGCCCGCAACGGGCGACGACATCGCGTCCGCCGCCTGCTCGCGGCCATGGCGGCATGCTGGGTCGCGCATTGCGCGCCCGTTATCGTCGCGACCGAGGCGAACGTCGGGGAACACACCTTCCTCGACCGGACGCAACGCCTGATCTACGAAGGCAGGCGGTCCGGCGAGGGCTACTTCTCCGCGGATGGACGGTCGATGGTCTTCCAGAGCGAACGCTTGGCCGACAACCCGTTCTACCAGATCTACCTGCTCGACCTGCTGACCGGCGATATGCGTCTGGTGTCCACCGGCGTCGGGAAGACCACCTGTGCGTTCCTCCATCCGAACGGGACGGAAATCCTGTTCTCCTCGACTCATCACGATCCCCGCTCCCTGGAACTACAGCGGGCGGAGTTGGAGTTCCGCGCCTCGGGCCGGGAACGCCGCTACGAATGGGACTACGACCCGGAGATGGAGATCTACGCCATCGCCAACGCGCCCGGGGCGGTTCCCCGCCGGCTCACCGACGCACCCGGCTACGACGCCGAAGCCAGCTACTCGCCGGACGGCGGGTGGATCGTGTTCACCTCGCTACGCCATGCCTACGACGGCGAACTGGACGCACGGGAGCGGAAACTCCTGGAGACCGATCCCGCGTACTTCGGCGAGATTTGGATCATGCGCTCGGACGGGGGAGAGCCCAGGCGGCTGACGCATGCGCCGGGCTACGACGGCGGGCCGTTCTTCTTCGCGGACGGTTCGCGCATCGTCTGGCGGCGCTTCACGGCGGATGGGCTGAACGCGGACCTCTGGTCCATGAAGCCGGATGGCTCCGATCCCCGGCGCCTGACGGACTTCGGCGCGATGAGCTGGGCACCTTACCCGCACCCATCGGGCGAATATGTTCTCTTCGCGTCGAACAAGCTCGGCTTCAACAACTTCGAGGTCTTCATCGTCGATGCGCGGGGCACGCGGGAACCCGTGCGCGTGACGCATACGGATGGTTTCGACGGGCTGCCCGTGCCTTCCCCGTCCGGTGACCGGCTCGCCTGGACGTCGAATCGGCATGGCGAAGGGGGTGGGCAGATCTACATCGCGGACTGGAATCACGCGGCGGCCCTCCAGGCGCTTGGGGCATCGGAGCGCTTGGCGGCGCCGGTAGGCGCGGCCGCCGCGGGCAGGAAACGCGTCGAGGACCATGTGTCGTACCTTGCGGCGCCGGAACTCGAGGGTCGCCTGACGGGCTCCGCGGGGGAGCTGCTGGCCGCCCGGTACATCGCGGATCAGCTCGCGGACCTCGGGGCGGCGCCGCTCCCCGGCCAAGACGACATGCTGTTCGAGTTCGAGTTCACTGCCGGAGCCAAAGACATCGGCTCAACCGTCCTTGTGGACGGCCCCGGCGGCGAGGAAGTGTTCACGGGCGAGGCCAGCGTGCGGGCGCTCGGCTTTTCCGACGCCGGCCAGGTCGAGGGACCGGTCGTCTTCGCCGGCTACGGCATCCGCGTACCGGACTCCGCCGACTTCGGATATGACAGCTACGCAACCCTCAACGTCCAAGACAAGGTCGTCCTGGTGCTCCGCTACGTCCCGGAAGACGCCGAGGGCGACCTCCGCGCCACGCTGAACCGCTATTCGGGCCTGCGCTACAAGGCGTTGACGGCCCGGGAGGCGGGGGCTTCCGGCCTGCTCGTCGTCACCGGCCCGCGCTCGCCCAACGCGGGCAAGACGATTCCCATGGCCTTCGACACGGCGGCGGCCGGGTCCGGCATTCCTGCGGCCAGCATCGGCGCGGACGTGGCGGAGGCCCTCTTCGCGGGGACCGCCCGCACCTTGGAGGAGCTCCAGTCCAGCTTCGACGATGGCAATCCGCATGTCGCCGGGTTCGACCTCCCCAACGTGCGCGTCGTGCTCGAGGCCGCGCTGGAACGGGAACGGCGGACCGGGCGCAACGTGGTCGCCGCGCTGCCGGGCACGGCGGCGGCGGATGCGTCCTGGGTCGTGCTCGGCGCGCACTACGACCACCTGGGGCATGGACGGGGCGGTAGCTCGCTGGCCCGGAACGGCGAAGCCGGACAAGCACACCTCGGCGCGGACGACAATGCTTCGGGCGTGGCCGCCGTGCTCGAAGCTGCCGCGTCGCTCGCCGGAGTGGATCACGCACGTCCAATCGCCCTTACGTTCTGGAGCGGTGAGGAGCTGGGCCTGCTCGGCTCCTCGCACTTCGTTGAGCAAGGCACGATTCCGGTTGATCGGATCGCCGCATACGTCAACCTCGACATGGTGGGGCGCGTCCGCGACAACCGGCTCAACGTTCAGGGCGTGGGCTCCAGCCCCGAGTGGCCGCGCCTGATGGAGGCCGCCAACGTGCCCGTGGGGTTCGACCTCGCGCTCCAGGCCGACCCCTACCTCCCGACGGACAGTGCCGCCTTCTACAATGCGGGCATCCCGACGGCGAACCTCTTCAGCGGTGCCCACGAGGATTACCACCGGCCCTCGGACACGCCCGACCGTCTCGACTATGCGGGACTGACGCGGGTGGCGCGGCTCACGGCGCTGCTCGCCCGGCGCATCGCCAACCGGGCCGAGCCCCTGGCCTTCGCCCAAGTCGAGCGCCGGCCACAGCGTGGAGGAAGCCGTGACACCGTCCGTGCCTACACCGGCACGGTCCCGGACTATGCGAGCGAGGCCGCGGGACTCCGGCTGTCGAACGTGATCGAGGGCGGTCCCGCGGCGGCGGCGGGCTTGCGCGGCGGCGACGTGATCGTCGAGTTCGCCGGACAGGCCATCGCCAACATCTACGACTACACCTACGCCCTCGACGACGTGAAGGTCGGCGTCCCCGTCGAGGTGGTGTTCGTGCGCGAGGGGGTCCGCAGGGCAGTGACCCTTACCCCTGGCGCGAGGCCATGAAGCCGCGGACACGACCAATACCACTGGAGAGAAATCATGTTCATCGCCATGAATCGTTTCAAGATCGCGCTCGGCCGCGAGGCGGATTTCGAGCGCGTGTGGCGCGAGCGGGAGTCGTTCCTCGACGACGCGCCCGGTTTTCGCTCGTTCGCCCTCCTCAAGGGGCCGGTCGGCGACGATCACGCGCTCTACGCCTCCCACACCATCTGGGAATCGCGGGCGGCGTTCGATGCGTGGACGGAATCCGATCTGTTCCGCAAGGCCCACGCCCAGCGCAGCGCGCCGAAGGGGACGTATTTGGGGCACCCTCGGCTCGAGACGTTCGAGGCCGTGTTGCAGGCGGAACGGGCTCCTTGAACGCGTTTCGTGGCTCTTGTGGCTCCGCTCCACTGGAACGCCGATACGCCCTATTGCATACTCCCGCATCGTTCTCGCGGCGCGGTCGTGGATCATGCGGCTGACAACCAAGGGCCGATACGCGGTGACGGCGGTGCTGGATCTGGCGCTGCATGGCGGCGATGGTCCGGTACCGTTGTCGGACATCGCACGGCGGCAGGGCATTTCCCGGCCCTACCTCGAGCAACTTTTCGGTCGGCTCAAGCACGAGGGGTTCATCGACAGCGTGCGTGGCCCGGGCGGCGGCTACTGCCTGGACAAGCCCCTGGAGGAGTTGAGCGTCTCCGACATCGTGTGCGCGGTGGGGGAGGGCGTGGACGCGACGCGCTGCGGCGGCAACGGCGACTGCCAGGACGGCGAGATCTGCCTCACCCACGAGCTGTGGGCCGATCTGTCGCAGCAGATCGATCTCTTCCTGAAACGCGTCACGTTCGCGTCGCTGGTCGCGCGGCGGGACGTGGCCCACGTGGCGAGACGGCAGGACGACGGCAACCTGATCGACTCGCGCATGCTCTGACGGCCGCCGGCACGACGTGACGCCCACCAAGGCCGTTTACCTCGACTACTCGGCCACGACGCCGGTCGATCCGCGCGTCGCGCAGCGCATGAGCGGGTGCCTGCTCACCGAGGGCGTGTTCGGGAATCCCGCGTCCCGCTCCCATGTGTACGGCTGGGAGGCCGAGGAGTTGGTCGAGGAGGCCCGGGCCGGGGTCGCGGCGCTCTTCAACGCCGATCCGCGGGAGGTCGTGTGGACCTCCGGTGCCACGGAGTCCGACAACCTGGCCATCAAGGGCGTCGTCGAGGCCATGAACGGCCGTCACGTCGTGACGACGAGCTACGAACACAAGGCCGTGCTCGACACCTGCGCTTGGCTCGAGACGCGTGGGGTGGACGTGACGCGGGTCGATCCGGATGGCGACGGCGTGGTCCATCCCGGTGCGGTCGAGGAGGCGCTGCGCGACGACACGACGCTGGTGTCCGTGATGCACGCCAACAACGAGATCGGCGTCGTGAACGACGTCCGCGCGATCGGGGCGGTGTGTCGGCGGCGGGGAGTGACGTTCCATACGGACGCCGCGCAGAGCGCCGGCAAGATCCCCATCGACATGCGCGCGGACCACCTGGACCTGATCAGCGTCTCGGGCCACAAGATCTATGGGCCGAAGGGCGTGGGGGCGCTACTCGTCCGCCGCGAGCCGCCGCTGCCGCTGGCCGCGCAGATCCACGGCGGCGGTCACGAACGGGGCATGCGCTCCGGGACGCTCGCGACCCACCAGATCGTCGGCTTGGGCGAGGCGTGCCGCATCTGCCGGGACGAGATGCCGCGGGAGAGCACGCGCATCCGCGCCCTGCGAGACCGCCTGTGGAGCCACCTGGCGCAACTCCCCGGCGTGCGCCGCAACGGCTCGGAAGAGCACCGGCTGCCCGGCACGCTCAATGCGTCCTTCGCGGATGTCGATGGGGAGACCCTGCTGTTGGCCCTCGACGACATCGCCGTGTCGACGGGTTCCGCATGCACCTCGGCGACGGTGGAACCGTCCTACGTGCTCAAGGTGCTTGGCGTGCCGGACGCACTCGCCCACGCCTCGCTACGGTTCACGGTGGGGCGCTACACGTCGGAGGGCGACATCGACTTCGCGGGCCGCCGGGTCGTGGAGGTGGTGGAGAAGCTGCGGGCCCGGCGCGTATAATTCGCGCCTGCCCGAGCCTCGGGGTTCCGGCGCGCCCCCTGCTTCGACGGAGAATCTCCATGGCATTGGAACGCACGCTTTCCATCGTGAAGCCCGACGCCGTGGAACGCAACATCGTGGGCGAGGTGTATTCGCGTTTCGAGAAGGCGGGGTTGCGCATCGTCGCGGCCAAGATGATGCGGCTTTCCCGGCACGCTGCCGCGGGGTTCTACGCGGAGCACGAGGGCAAGCCGTTCTACGACAGCCTGTTGTCCTACATGAGCTCGGGGCCCGTGATGGTCCAGGTGCTCGAGGGGGACGACGCGATTCTGGTCAACCGCCGGTTGATGGGCGCCACGGACCCGCGTGAGGCGGCCCCGGGGACCATCCGGGCGGACTTCGCGGATTCGGTGGACGCGAACGCGGTACACGGCTCGGACTCTCCGGCCAGCGCCGAACGCGAGATCGCCTACTTCTTCTGCGAAGCGGACATCTGCCCCCGGGGCTAGTACCGCGGAAACTCGAGCGCGGCAGCCGACGATGAACCACGAGGCACCAAGGACTTGCGCTACATGCACAAGCGATCGGGTGCAATGTTCGGTCTAGGGCCGTGATCAACCTCCTTGGCCTGGACCGCGACGCGTTGACGCGGTATTTCGCCGACCTTGGCGAGAAGCCGTATCGGGCGCGCATCCTGATGCGGTGGGTGTACAAGCAGGGCGTCACGGATTTCGCCCGGATGACCGACTTCTCCCGCGCCCTGCGCGCGCACCTTGCCGGGGCGGCGGAATTGCGCGCCCCCGAAATCGCCGCCGGCCAGCGTTCGGCGGACGGCACGATGAAATGGTCGATGCGTACGGACGCCGGCGACCTCGTTGAGACCGTCCTCATTCCCGATGGGGGCCGCAACACCCTGTGCATCTCCTCCCAAGCGGGCTGCGCCCTCGACTGCGCGTTCTGCGCGACCGGCAAGCAGGGCTTCAACGGCAACCTGTCGCCGGCGGAGATCGGCGGGCAGGTCTGGCTCGCCGCCCAACACCTCGCGGCCGAGGGCGATCCGCGGGGCATCACCAACGTCGTCTTCATGGGGATGGGCGAACCGCTGCTCAACTTCGAGGCGACGGCGACCGTGGCCAACCTGCTGACCGACGACTACGCCTACGGCATTTCGAAGCGCCGCGTGACGGTGAGCACCGCGGGCGTCGTCCCGCGGATTCGGGAGCTGGCGGAGCGCACGGACTGCGCCTTGGCGGTGAGCCTGCACGCGCCGGACGACGCCCTGCGCGACCAGCTGGTGCCCCTGAACCGGCGCTATCCCTTGGCGGAGTTGCTGGACGCCTGCCGGGACTACCTCGCCTGCGTCGGCGAGAAGCGGTCCGTGACGATGGAGTACGCGCTCATCAAGGGCTGGAACGACAGCCTCGACCACGCACGGGCCCTCGCCAAGCTGCTGCGCTCCGTGCGCTGCAAGATCAACCTCATTCCCTTCAACCCGTTCCCCGGCAGTGGGTTCGAGCGGCCGGACGACGCCACGGCCCGTGCCTTCCAGACCACGCTGATGGGCGCCGGCTACACGGCGACGCTGCGGGCCACCCGTGGCGCGGACATCGCGGCGGCGTGCGGACAGCTCGTGGGCGCCGTGCGTGACCGTACGCGCCGCAGCGCCCGCCACGCGCGCTTGCTCGCCGTGGACGCCGCGTAACCGGGTCCGCGAAGGTGAGCGAACTGCCCGCCGGCGGCCCCGGAGCGGCGTTGCGTGAAGCCCGTGAAGCCCTCGGCATTTCCCTAGAGGAGGTGGCGGCCGCGATGAACCTCCTGGTCGACACGGTCCGCAGCATCGAGGAGGACGCGTTCGAGAACCTGCCGGCGCCGTTCACCCGGGGTTACATCCGTTCCTACGCCCGCCTACTGCGGTTGGACGGCGACGTGTTGGTCCGCCAGTACGACGAGGGTCCACAACCCGGCTTGGAGGAGGGCAAGCTGGTCGTGGAGGTGGCGAAGCCCGCGCTCAGCGAACTACCCCAGCGGCACCCCGGCTGGGTGTTCGGAGGTGCCGTGTTCGCGGTCGCCCTGGCCGGGGCAGCGGTGTTGTGGTGGGCTTGGCCGGACGACACGCAGGCCACCTTGGACCTGGGGGGCATCGCGGGGGAATCGCGTCCGGCGGAGCCGGTTGACCCGAACGCACCCGCGGCGCCGGGTACGGGCGGTGAGCGCGAGCGGCCGGCGGCCGACCCGGCTACCACGGACGCGACGACACGGGAGGTGTCCGGGGCAACGCCGGTCCCGGGCGAGAACACGGCCGGCGGCCAGCCGTTGGCGACGGACGCCATGGATGCTTCGAATGGGACACCCGCGGACGAGGCGGGGGCCCCGGCGCCGGGTTTCGACGAAACACCGGTGCTCGACTTGGAAGTGCTGCCGCCAGACGTCGTGGTGGTCGAGACCCAAGGCGCGCCAGGCGGCCCCGACCTTCTCGAACTGACGTTCACGGAGGACTGCTGGGTGGAGGTGTTCGACCACGAGGGCCGCATCGTGCACATGGATTTGAACCTCGCGGGCAAGTCGCTACGGCTACGGGGCCAGGCACCGCTCTCCGTCCGGCTCGGCAACGCCGGCGCGGCCGCCCTCGCGTTCAACGGCGAGCCGGTACCTCTCGCCCCGTACACCCGGGCCAACGTCGCGAACCTGGTGCTCGGAGAGTAGGCGATGGAACTGCGGCGCGTCCGCGGCATGCGCGACCTCGTCGCCGGCGACGCCGAGCGCGCGCGCCGCGTGGAGGAAGCCATCGTTGGTGGCATCCGCTCGTACGGGTATGAGGAGATACGCCTGCCCTTGCTCGAGGCCTCGGAACTGTTTAGCCGAGGCGTTGGAGAGGCGACGGACATCGTCGAGAAGGAGATGTACACCTTTCTCGACCGGGGCGGCAAGCAGCTCTCCCTGCGGCCGGAGGGCACGGCGAGCTGCGTGCGCGCGGGCATTCAGCAGGGCCTGTTCCACCACCGTAGCCAGCGTTTCTGGTACGCGGGTCCCATGTTTCGCTATGAACGGCCCCAGAAGGGCCGCTTCCGGCAGTTCGACCAAATCGGCGCGGAGGTATTCGGCGTCGCGGGGCCGCAAGCCGAGGCGGAACTCGTGCAGATGGTGTGCTCTATTTGGCGCGGGCTCGGCGTCGCCGATGGACTCGAACTGCAAATCAACACCGTCGGTGCCGGCCGCTCGCGGCGGGCCTACCGTGAAGCGCTGCTTGCTTTTTTGGCCCCCCACGCCGAAACCTTGGACGAGGACAGCCGGCGGCGCCTCGATACCAATCCCCTGCGCATCCTGGACAGCAAGGTCCCGTCCACCAGGGCCGTCCTCGAAGGCGCCCCCGAGTTGCGGGATTTTCTGGAACCCTCGGACGCGGAACATTTCGACGAACTGCGAGGGCTCCTCGACGGCTTGGAGTTGCCCTACCGGGTGAACCCCCGCCTCGTGCGCGGGCTCGACTACTACACGCATACGGTGTTCGAGTGGGTGACGGGCGGTGCGGGCGCCCAGGATGCAGTCTGCGCGGGCGGGCGTTACGATGGCTTGGTCGAGAGCCTGGGCGGGCGCTCAACCCCGGCCGCGGGCTTCGCGATCGGCGTGGATCGCGTGGTGCTGCTGGCCGACGCAATGCGGGGCGGCGAGGAGTATCGCCCCGTCGATGCCTACTGGGTGGTGCTGGACCGCCGTTTCATGGGCCGGGTGCTGGAGTTGGCGCAGCGGTTGCGCGACAGCGTCCCGGGATTGCGCGTGCGCACGGATACCGCCGGCGGCCGGCCCGCCGCCCAGTTCCGGCGCGCGGACGAGAGCGGTGCCCGCTGGGCGCTCATCGTGGGGGAGGACGAGATGGCCCGGGAACAAGTGTCGGTGAAGTGGCTCCGGGAGGAGCGCGACCAGGCGATGTTGCCGTTCGCGGAACTCGGTGCCGTCATGCGGCCCCATTGAGGACGAATCGTGGCGGAATACCTGTCGGACGAGGAACTGGTCGAGCGCATCAAGCGCTGGTGGTCGGAGAACGGCACCGCGTTGGTGGTGGGCGTCGTCCTGGCCGTGGGCGGGGTCGTGGGCTGGCGTTGGTTCGACGGATGGCGGGCCGAGCAGGCCGAGGCCGCTTCGGAGATCTATGCGGAGTATCTCGAGGCACGCGCGGCGGGCGAGGACGCCACGATCTTGATGGAGCGCATCGCGGACGGGTTCCCGAACTCCGCGTACCGCGTCTTCACCCTGCTCCACGAAGCGAGGGACGCGATCGAGGGAGAGGAGTGGGAACCGGCCGCCGAACTCCTGCGGCAAGCGTTGGATGTGGCCTCCGAGGCGGCCTTGCGCGACGTCGCCCGGGTGCGGTTGGCGCGCGTCCTGCATCAACTCGACCGGCCGGACGATGCCTTGGCGGCGCTTGCCGAGGTGGACGGGCGTGGCTTCGCGAGCGCGGTGGCCGAGCTGACCGGGGACATCGAACAGCGGCGCGGGGCCCTCGGCGCGGCCCGCGAGGCGTATCGGGCGGCGCTGGAGGCCGCGCCGTCCGAACAGGGGACCGCGCTGCTGCGCCTGAAGCTCGCGACCCTCCCGCCCGAGGCCGCCGCGGACGGCGTGGAGGAGGCTATTGAGGAGGTCTTGGGCGAGGCGGGGGAGGGGGTGGAAGAAGCGGCCCCCGACGATCCGGCGGAGCTGCCGCCGGAGGCGGAACCGGAACCCGGACCCGAACCCGAGTCCGAGGACAGGGCGGAAATCCAGGAAGTGCAAGAGTGAAACAGGAAACCCACCATGCAAGGAATGCGGCACGGCTCGCCGCACTCGCGCCGCTGCTGCTCCTCGCCGGCTGTAGTTGGTTCAACTGGGTGCCTTGGATCGGCGACGACGAGGACGACGAGGACAAGGCGGACGAGCCGACACCGTTGGTCCAGTTCCCGGCGGAGGCGGACATCGAGCGCCTGTGGCGCGCGCGGGTGGGAGACGGTCTTGGGCGCAAGTACCTGCGCCTCAACCCGGCGATCGTGGCGGATCGCGTCTACGCGGCCGATGCCTACGGCGTCGTGGAATCCCGGAACCGCTTCGATGGCCGGCGCCTGTGGCGGGTGCAGGTCGACGAACCGGACGCCGGTTCCTTCTTCAAGTTCTGGGACCGGCGGGATCCTGCGTTCCTCACCGGCGGCGTGGGCGTCGGCGATGGCCGCGTGCTCGTGGGTACCACGCGCGGCGAGGTGATCGCGTTGGATGCCGCGGATGGCCGCGTGGCGTGGCGCAGCCGCGTCAGCAGCGAGGTGCTCGCCCGCCCGGTGGGGGACGATGGGATCGTCGTCGTGCAGACCGGGGACGGCCGCATCACGGTGCTGGAAGGGGACGACGGCGCCCTGCGCTGGAGCTTCGACACCCAGGTGCCGGTGCTCACGTTGCGCGGCACCGCGGCGCCCGTGCTGCGGGACGGACTGGTCTACGCGGGCTTCGCCACCGGCAAGATCGTGGCCATCCGGGCCGAGGACGGCCAGCCGGTGTGGGAGCAGCGCGTCATGCTGCCGGAGGGGCGTTCCGAGCTCGACCGCATGGTTGACGTGGACAGCACCCCCCTGGTGGGCCGGAGCTTCATCTTTGCCGTCAGCTATCAGGGCCGCATCCGGGCGTTCCGCCGCAGCGATGGCGCCCCCATTTGGGAACAGGACGCCTCCTCCTTCGTGGACCTGGCCGAGGGCTATGGACAGGTCTACGTGGTGTCGGACGACGACATCCTGCGCGCCATCGACCAAACCGACGCGACGGTCGTCTGGGAACAGGCGGCATTGCGCAATCGCCGCCTGACGAGCCCGCTCGCGTTTGGCAACTACGTGCTGGTCGGGGACGACGAGGGCTACCTGCACGTCATCGCCCAGAGCGACGGCAGGTTCGTCGCCCGGCGCAAGATCGACGGCGGCGGGCTGCGCTCCGGCATGATCGTGGCGGACGGCACCGTCTACGTGCTCAGCAACGAGGGCCGCCTGGACGCGTTGGAGATTCGGCGCCGGGGATGACCGTCGTCGCGCTGGTGGGGCGTCCCAACGTCGGGAAATCCACCTTGTTCAACCGGCTGACGGGGACGCGGGACGCGCTGGTGGCGAACCGTCCCGGCCTCACCCGGGACCGCCGCTACGGCCGCATGGCCATCGGGGACCGTGCCCTGGCCTTGATCGACACCGGAGGCCTCTTGGGCGACGAGGGGGCGATGTCCTCGGTCGTCAATGCCCAGGCCCGGGCGGCCATCGCCGAAGCGGACCTCGTACTCCTGATGGTGGATGCGCGGGACGGGTTGACGGCGACCGACGAACAGATCGTCTCCGACCTGCGCAAGGGGGGCGCGGCGATGGTGTTGGTGGCCAACAAGATCGACGGGGTCTTGCCGGAGGCCGCCCTCGGCGACTTCGCGAGGCTCGGACTGGGCGCCCCCTTCATGATCTCCGCGACCCAGGGCCGGGGCATGGCGGCGTTGCGGGGCGTGCTGGCCGAGTATCTGTCGGCGGAGGACGCCGGAGGGCAGCTTGCCGACGAACTTGCGGGTCCCAAGGTGGCCGCCGTCGGCCGCCCGAACGTCGGGAAGTCCACCCTCGTCAACCGGTTGCTCGGGGACGAACGTCAGGTGGTGTTCGACGAGCCCGGCACCACCCGCGACGCGATCGACCTGCCGTTCGAACGGGATGGGCGGTCCTACGTGCTGATCGACACGGCCGGGGTGCGTCGCCGGGGCAAGGTGTCGGACTTCGTCGAGAAGTTCTCCGTCGTGAAGACACTCGACGCGCTGGACCGCGCGGACGTCGCCTTCGTCCTCATCGACGCGCGCGAGGGGGTGGTCGAGCAGGACCTGCACTTGGTGAGCTACGCGGCCGATGCCGGCACGGGCGTCGTGCTCGTGGTGAACAAGTGGGATGGGCTCACCGCGGCGGAGCGGACGGAGGTGCGCCGCGGCCTCGACCGGCGCATGGTGTTCGCGCCCTGGGTGCCCATAGCGTTCGTCTCCGCCCTCTACGGCAGTGGGGTGGGGGGATTGATGCAGACCGTGGACGCGGTCTACGCGGCGGGCCTCTTGGACGCCTCGCCGAGCGAACTGACGAAGATCCTCACCCAAGCCGTGGCGGATCATCCCCCGCCGAGCGTGGGCGGGCGGGCCATCAAGCTGCGCTATGCCCACCGGGCGGGTTCGCATCCGCCCACGATCGTGCTACACGGCAACCGGACGGAGGCGCTCCCCGCGACCTACGTGCGCTATCTGGAGAACGTCTACCGCGAGGCGCTGGGTTTGGTCGGGATGCCCGTGCGCATCGTGCTGCGCACCGGCGAGAATCCCTATGCGGGCAAGCGCAACGAACTCACCCGCCGGCAACGGCTGCATCGCAGGCGCGTCATTCGCCGCGACCGGGGACGCTGAGGCAGCTCGCGTTCATTCTCCCGCCGAGAGTTGTGCAAGGGTCTCGGCCAGCATGTCCGGGTCCACCTTGGCCCCGTGCAGGCTCACCGTCCAGTGGAGGTGCGGCCCCGTGGCACGGCCGGTCGCGCCGACCAAGCCGATCTCGCCGCCGCGGGGCAGCACGTCCCCCTCGGCGACGCGGATCTCATCGAGATGGCAGTACATGGTGACCAGCCCCTCGCCGTGGTCGACCATGACGGTATTGCCGTTGAAGAAGAAGTCGCCGGTCACGAGGATGCGGCCCGGCGCCGGGATGTGGATGGGCGTGCCGCGGTCGGCGGCGATGTCGAGGCCGGAGTGGGGACTGCGCGGCTCGCCGTTCAACACGCGGCGGCGTCCGAAGGGGCTGGAGACGACCCCCGGCACGGGTCGCAGGAAGGGATGGGCGTCTCCCTGGGGCGGCCCGACGACGCCATAGGCGTGGCCCATCAGTGCCGCCTCGCGCTGGAAGCGCGCGAGATCGTCCGGGTTCGGGTTGACGTGGCGCGGGTTGGCGATGGTGAGGCGTTGTACCGGGTACTCCTTGCTCGTCACCTCGAACGGTGCGCGCCAGGAACTACCGTCTGCGCGCTCCACCGAGAGCTCATACTGGCCGGCGGAGGTGTCCAGGGGCAGGCCGATAATCGCGTGGCCCCGGTACAGCCATGCCGGGCGATCCCCGTGGCGCGCCTCGACCGCGTCGTTGCCCACCGGAATGGCTATCACGCCGCCGGGGACGGCGGCCACGGCGAGCATGAGGGCGAACAGGCTCATGATCTGGGACGCCCATGGCGTCGCGGTGGAGTGCCACCGCCGACCTCGTCACGGGCCGCGGACGCGGCTGATTCGACCGTGCTGTCGTCCACGGTGGCCGCGACGGTGCCGGAGGCGAGGTGCGCGTGGATGCGGTCGCCGGCGGACAGGCTCCGGGCGTCGGAGACCACCGCGCCCCAGCGCGACCCGTCGGGCCGCGCGACGATGGCGTAGCCGCGGTCGAGCGTCGCGAGCGGGCTCACGGCGTTCAGCGTCCGTACGGTGCCGCTCAGTGCGTTGTGGGCCCTTTCGACCCTACGGGCGGCCGCTGCGGCGAGTGCCTCCAAGCTCCGCCCGGTGCGGGCGCGCGCGTGGTCGATGGCGCGCGCGGGACTCGCGCGTTGCAGCAGGCGCCGCGTAGCGGCGAGGCGCTCCCGGGGCGTGGCGACGCGTTCCGCCATGGCGCGCGCGAGGCGCTCGCGTAGTTCGTCGGCGCGTTGCATCTGCTGTTCCAGGGTGCGAGCGGGATCCACCAAGCGCCCCGCCGCGCCCCGCAGGCGGACGCCCTCCAGGCCCAGGCGTTCCGTCATGCGGCCGAAGAGTCGCCCGCGGGCCGTGCCGAGCCGCCGGATCAGGTCGCGGCGTTCCGGAACGATGAGTTCCGCGGCGGCGGAGGGCGTGGGTGCGCGGTGGTCGGCGGCGAGGTCCGCGATGGTCACGTCGATCTCGTGCCCGACTGCGGAGACGACCGGAATCGTACAGGCGGCGATGGCACGGGCCACTGGCTCCGCGTTGAAGGCGGCCAGGTCTTCTAGGGATCCGCCGCCTCGGGTCAGGAGCACGACCTCCGGAGGCTCGGGGAGCCGGTGTGCGCGTTGGAGGGCCCGGACAATTTGCGCGACGGCCTCGGGTCCCTGCACCGCCACCGGAAGGCACGTCACCTCGATGCTTGGGAAACGGCGCCGCAGCACCGCCAGCACGTCCTGCAGCGCGGCCCCGGAAAGGGAACTGACCACGCCCAGGCGTCTTGGGAACGTGGGCAACGCACGCTTGCGTTCGGCGGCGAAGAGCCCTTCACCCTCCAAGCGCGCCCGGAGCTGGTCGAAGGCCGCCCGCAACGCCCCCTCGCCGGCGGGTTCGACATGGTCGACGATGCCCTGAAACTCGCCCCTACCCTCGTAGAGGGAAAGGCGGCAGCGGATGAGGACGCGCATGCCGTCGCCGATGCGGGTGCGCACGAAGCGGTTGCGGCTCGCGAACATCACGCAGCGGAGCTGTGCATGGGTGTCGGCGAGGGTGAAGTACCAGTGGCCCGACCCGGGACGGCGCAGGTTCTGGACCTCGCCCTCCACCCAGACCGTGGGAAAGCGGTGCTCGATGGCTTGGCGGGCCGCCGAGGTCAGCTCGCTGACGGCGTAGACGTGGCGGACGTTGGATGCTTCGAAGAGATCCCCGGCCCGGGGATTATGCATAGATGTTGTCGCCGACGCCGATCATGCGCCGGTTGCCCTTGAGGCTCTGTGGCGTGCTCGGGCCATCCCGGTCGGTGGGGTAGGGGTGCCACAGGCCGAGCAGGCCGGTGAGTTCGGGGTACTTCTCCAGGAACCCGCGGTTGTCCCCTTCCCGGATCACTTCGGACCAGGTGTGAATGGGCTGTAGATAGCTGCGCCCGTAGATGAAGGGCAGGGTGATGCGCATGCCTTCGGTCGTGCGGGGCCGGGAGCCGTGCCACAGGCTGCCGTGCCAAATGGCCAGCGAGCCGGCCTTGCCGGAGAGGGAGACCGGTTGGACGGGTGCGTCGTCCTCCCACCAGTCCTTTTCGTAGGGCCGGGGCATGCGTCCCCAGCGGTGGCTGCCGGGCACGAGCACCGTGGGCCCGTCCTCGGGCGAGTCGTAGTCCGTCAACAGCCAAGAAATGTTCACCAGTTGCGCGAACTCGGGGAGCGGAGACGGTACCCCGTGCGTGTCGGTGTGCAGCGCCATGTAGCCGTCGTCCCGTTGCCGGGCGGGCGTGCCGCGGGTCTTGATGATCGCGGGCGTGCCCTGCAGCACGACGTTGCGTCCGCACATGAAGCGGGCGATGCACATGGCGACGGGATGCAGGGCCGCCTCGATGAAGGCTTCGTCCTCGAGCAGCCAACACCAGGCCTTCGGACCGCCCCAGGGCTCGGAGTGCGTCCGCCAGTCGTCGGGGACGTCGAGGTCGTGGCGGTCGGCGAGCACGCGCAGGATGGCCTTGCGCAACCGTTCGATTAGGTCGGGCGAACCGACCCGTTCCGGGGGCACGATAGTGACGCCGTAGGCGTGCAGTTCCAGCAGGTGCCGCTCGATGCCGAGGCGCTGTGCCTCCTGGCGGGTGGCGTCGGCGTCGGGGACGCTGCCGAGTGCGGGGATGTCCATGCGTTCTCCTCTGTGCCGGTCAGGGTGCCGGTCAGGCGTACTGATCCCGGCCGGCTTGGATGGTCGGGTCGACGTGGTGCGGGCGCGCCACCTCTTCTTGGTACGGGTAGATGCGTTCGTAGCCGAGCATCCGAGGGAGGTCGGGCCAGCGCTCAAGGTGTTCGGGCGAAAGCTCCTTGACGCGCTCGATCGGACGCATGAAAACGCGCTGGTAGACGTGCACGAGGGTGATGCGCGCGCCGGGCTTGGTACGCCGGACCGACCCGTGCCACATGGACCCGTTCCAGACGGCGAGGGAGCCGGCCGGGCCCTCCAGCGGGACGGGATGGATGTAGTCGTGCTTGGTGAGGTGCGCCTGGCTCTCGCCGCCGCGCGGCATGCGGCCCCGCTGGCTGCCCGGCACCAGGACCGTCGGGCCGTCCTCCCGGCTCAGGTAGTCGGTCAGGAGCCAGGAGAGGTTCGCGTACGTGGCGAAGCTCGGCCACGGCGGGGGCACGCCGTGACTGTCGCTGTGCAGAGGCAGGTCGACTTCCTGGGCCTGGGTTTTCAGGATGAAGGACGCCCCGGCCAGGAACCCGCTCTTGCCGGTCAGGAACTGGGCGATGCACTGGAAGGCCGGCTGGTGGACGGCCTCGAGGAACGCATCGTCCTCCAGCAGCCAGCCCCAGGCCTGATAGCGCTCGATCTGGCCGTCGTAGGTCCGCCAGTCCTCGATCCGGTGCCCGGTGCGGCGTTCGTAGACCCCCAGGATCGCCGTGCGCAGCCGCTCGGTCAGCGCCGGCGGGCCTAGTTTCTCGGGCGGCACCACGGTGAACCCGTACATGGCCAAGTCCAGCAGGTGCTCCTCGATGTCGAGTTCCCGCGCCGTCTGCATGATGTCGTCGAGTTCGGGGTTCGTTCCCAATGCGGGCAGATCCACGGTGCTTGCCCTCGTCGCTGTGGAGAAGCGCGTGATGTTAGGAGAGCTATCGCGATGCTGCAATGGCGAACGGCGCGGCGTCAGCCGGCGGCCACCGCGTCCGGCTTGAACGGACGCCGCCAGGGATGGTCCGGCGCCGGCTTCCAGCCCGGCCGCGACTGCTGCTCCGCCTTCGCGCGGTCCACCCGCGGCCGCACGCTCTTGCCGTCCTCGACCGGCGGCGGATCCTCGCCCTCGGCCAGCAGTCGCACGGCCAGCGCCCGGCCGTCGCGCAGCACCGTCACCGTGCCGTCGAAGCCCCTGCACACCGTCACCGCGGCGCCGCGCAGCCGGTGGCCCCTGCCGCGCCCCGTCACCTGGTAGGCGTTCCCCGCGAAGCTGATCGACAGGTTCCGCGTCACCTTGCGCGCGTGGTGCTCGCACGGGATCAGGTCCAGCTCCCGTTCGTCGTGCAGCACCGGCCGGTGCGCGTCCGCGGGGTTGCGCGGCGCCACCCCGAAGCGCCGGTTGTAGTCCGCCATGAACGTCGGCAGGTAGTCGTTGCCCGCCGCGGTCCCGCCGATCCCGCGCAGCCGCATCTCCTTCACCAGCCGATCCTGCAGCGTGCGGTTGGCGCGCTCGACGCGGCCCTTCGCCCGCGGGCTCCCGGCGTGGATCGACTCGACGTCCAGCGTCCGCAAGGCGCGCGCGAACTGCGTCGGCTCGCCCTCGCGGTCGCGCCGGTTCACGCGGAACACGCTGTAGCGGTCCGAGTAGTACGCCACCGGCCGGCCGTGGGCCGCCAGGCGCGCGCGCGTCGTGCGCATGTACGCCTCGGTCGTCTCCGCCGCGACGAAGCCCGCCGCCAGCAGCCGCGACGTCGCGTCGTCCACGTACACGATCAGCGTGCACCGCGGCGCCCGGCCCTCGAACCAGTCGTGCGGCGAGCCGTCGATCTGCACCAGATCGCCCAGGCACTCCCGCCGCGGCCGGCTCGGATGCTCGCGCACCGCCCGGCGCGACTTCGGGCGCCACAGCCCGTCCTCGATCATCCAGCCGCGCAGCGTCTCCGCCGACAGCCGGTGGCCGTGCAACTCGACCAGCTTCTCGCGCGCGAAGGTCGGACCGAAGTCCCGGTACCGCTCCCGCACCAGCTCCAGAACCTCCCGCCGCGTCGCCGCGGCGATCGCGTTGTTCGAGCGCTTGCCGCGATGGCCCGACACCAAACCCGCCGCCCCGCGCCCCCGGTACCGCGCCACCAGCCGCCTCACCTGACGCACGCTCAAACCCAGCCGCGCCGCCGCCTCGCGTTGCGTCAGCCGCCCCTCCACCACTTGCCGGATCACCCCCGCACGATCCAACTCCCGCATGCTCAACCGCATCTCCTCGCTCGACAAGGCACCCCCTCGACACGTCGAAAGGGGACACTTTAACTTTGCCCAATGGGGACATTACGGCTTTGGACTAACAGGGGAAGCGAGAGTCATGGGGAAGCGCATGGGGAAGCGGGACACACACCGTTCCTAGCAAGCGCATGGGGAAGCGGGACACACACCGTTCGTAGCCGGATTGGACGCATCATGGGGAAGCGGGACACACACCGTTCCTAGCCGGATTGGACGGGGGAAGCGGGACACACACCGTTCCTAGCCGGATTGGACGCATTGATGACGGGTCCGAGTGGGACCGGGTCCGAGTGGGACACACACGTGTGGGTCGAGAGCCGTCAGTGGAACGTCGTTCCGACCGAGGCATGGGGCATCCGCACCTCGGGGTCCTTCTAGGCATGGGCGATGTCGCACGAGAAGTTGAGCGAATATCTTTAGGGACCTAGGGCGAATATCGAATTGTCAGCTCCGCGAGGGCCATGCGACGCTCGCCCTCATGGCAACGCCCCGATACAAGCTGGTCGACGAGGAGCATGCGGCCTGCTACCACGTGAGTTCCCGGTGCGTGCGGCGGGCCTGGTTGTGCGGTTACGACCGCTTCACGCGGCGCGACTATTAGCATCGCAAGGGCTGGTTGGTGGACCGGATGAAGCAACTCGCCAGATGCTTCGCCGTCGAGATCTTCGGCCACGCCGTGATGAGCAACCACTTTCACATGGTGCTGCGCTACGATCCCAAGGCCTGCGAGTCCTGGACGGACGAAGACGTGGCTGGGCGCTGGGTGGAGGCCTTTCCCCCTCGCGGGGCCGGTGGTCCGGATGAAGAGCGAAAGGCGGAGGCTCGCGAGCTGCTTGTCGAGGATCCAGAGGGCCTCGCCCGAGCGCGTCGGACCCTTGGCTCGTTGTCGGGCTTCATGAAGCACTTGAAGCAGCCGATTGCGCGGCGCGCCAACGAGGAAGACGAATGCAAGGGGCATTTCTTCGAACAGCGGTTCTACTCGGGCGCGTTGTTGAGCGAGGAGGCCCTGCTCGCCGCGATGGTCTATGTGGACCTCAATCCCGTGAGGGCCGGCGAGGTGCGCGAACTGATCGAGTGCCGAGACACGTCTATCGGGGAACGGCTTCAGGAGCACGACGAAGAGGCGCTCGAGGCGTACCTCGCGCCCATCGCCTCTGGTTTGTCGGGGAGCGAGACCGCGTCCAGCGCACCTCGGCCGTTGAACATCACCCTTCGCGCCTACATCAAACTGCTGCGGGAGATGGTGGCCGTTGAGACGGGCACGCAAGACTGCCCCCACCGTGAGGGGCTTTGGATTGCGTGGATGGGGTCGTTTCGGAAGCGGCAGCGGGCGTACGGGTCTAAGGAGGAGATCGAGAAGTGGACCGCGACGCGGGGCATGCGACGCCGGGACGCACCCCTGCCTGCCTTGACCCTCGCGTAGCGGGATTTTGACCGCTCCTGGCCGCGAAAGATGGCCGGGAAGGGAGTCCGGTCGTTTCCACGACCTTGGCGGCCGCTGTAGAGACCCCCTATCCGCCCGTCGATGCCCGATTGCTTGCCCAGTTGGGCAAGGCGTGGCGTCTCGGGCGGTATCAACTCGTAATGGCGTGTGTCTCCGTCGCCCCCCCCGCAGCGAAGCGAATGGCGTGTGTCCCGGCGCCCCGGCGCCCGCGGCGCCCGCCCCGGGCTGGGCTCGCTATGCCGATGCTTCGGTAACCTCAGCCGTCGCGCTTCTTGTACGTGTCCGTGCCACGGTAGGGTCCGTCGCGCCACTGGAGCGCGTCTCTCAGCCCCTCTTCGCGCATGCGATCCTGCCACTCGTAGGAGTACTCCGTGAACTGCGCGGCGGCATCGAGGTCCGTGGACGTGCGCACGGAGGAGTAGATGCCCATGTTTTCGTAGAACCGATTCATGTTCACCTTGAGGATCGCGAGGTGGTCCGCCGACATGTTCGCGATGCGGTCGGCGAAGGCGATCGTGTTCTCCTCCAACTCCTCCTTTGGCCAGGAGTAGTTGATCATGCCGATCTCCTCGGCCTCCTTGCCGGTGACGTTCTCGCCCGTGTAGTAGAGCTCCTTCGCCTTGCGCATGCCGATGACGAGGGGCCAGATGACGCCGGTGCGGGACGTACCGAGCCCGCGCAGGCCGGGGTGGCCGAGTTGCGCGTCCTCGGCCGCGACGACGAGGTCGGCCATCATGGCGAGTTCGCAACCGCCGGCGACGGCGTATCCCGAGATCTGCGCGATGGTGATCTTGGCCATGTTCCAGAAATAGAGGTGGATGTCGCTGATCTGCTGCATCCCCGTGCGAATGCCCATCAGTAGCCGCCGGCCCTTGTCGTCGAGGCGGCGGTGCTGGCGCACCACGGCGTCCGCGCCGCCCCGGGCGGGCGTGAGGTCATAGCCGGCGCTGAAGGCCCGCCCCTCGCCCCGCACGATGATGACGTGCGCGGTGTGGTCGGCTTCGAGATCGTGCAGGGCTTCGTTGAACTCGTAGAGCAGTTCCTGGGACAGGGCGTTCAGCTTCTCGGGACGATTCAGGGTGATGCGGGCGACGCGGTCGTCTGTACCAACGCGGTCCACGTAAAGGTTCTCGTAGTCGGCCATGTGTGTCTCCTCCAGATTCCTCCAGATCGGTGTGCCGGCGCCCGCGCGCCGTGCCGGCGTTTTCGGGGGTGGATGGGGCGGCGGTTAGTATTCGGGAATGGACCCCGTCTCTCAAGCGGCCCTCGGTGCGGTGGTCGCGCACGCGGCCACGCACCGTACGCTGGGGGCGCGGGCGCTCGCTTTCGGCGCGGTCGCCGGCGCGCTACCCGATCTCGACGTGCTGTTCACGGTATCCGGGGATGCGTTCGACCAGATGCGCCTGCATCGCGGCATCACGCATTCGGTGTTCTTCGGGCCTGTCGTGGGGCCGGTGCTCGGGTGGCTGGTGTGGCGCTGGGAGCGGGGGAGGGGGCGGAACGCGGACGCGGACACATACCGTCTGCGAGGGCCGGATCGGGAACAGTTCGGGGACACACACCGTTTGCGAGCGTGGATCGTCGCGTTCACGCTCGCCCTCGTCTCCCACCCACTACTCGACCTGATGACGCCATACGGGACGCAGCTCCTCATGCCGTTTTCGGACACACGCTTCGCCATCTGGGCGATGCCGATCATCGACCCGGTGTACACCTTGCTTCTCCTGACGGGTTGGATCTTGGCGTGGCGGCGTCCGAGGTGGCGAATGGCCTCGCTCGCCGGGCTCGGGCTATCGACGGCGTATCTCGGCTACGCCTGGTATCTCAACGAACGGGCGGGCGACATCGGCCGCGCGCAGCTGCGAACGGCCGGGATCGAAGACGCCGAGGTCGCCGCCTTTCCGACGTTTCTGCAGATCCACTACCGGCGCGTCGTCGCCCGCACGGACGCCGAGGTCCGGACGGGCTTCGTGTCGATGTGGCGGCCGTGCCCGATCGCGTGGTCCCGCGCGCCGCTCCTCGGGGACGCCTCGGTGGAGGCTTGGCGAAACTCCCGGGAGGGCCGCATCTTCGAGTGGTTCGCCATGGGCTGGGTACACCACGTCCCAACCGAGGCGGGACTCGTGTCGGCGGACCTGCGTTACGGTTTCACGACGGACCCCGGCCGCTCCGCCTTCAGCACCCTGGCGGAGTTCGACGAGGCGGGCGCGCTCGTGCGCGTCGTCGAGGCGGGGCGTCGCCCGTCCCCGGGTTTTTTGCGCCCCGGCGGCCTATGGGCGAACGCCTATCCCGCGTCCTGTCAGGCGGTGAGCAACGCGACCCCGGTCCAGCACACCGCCGCGAGGCCGGCCGCCACGGACGCCTGAGGAATCTGCGTGCGGACGTGGTCCATCAGGTCACAGCCCGTGCAGACCGAACTCAGCACGGTGGTGTCCGAGATGGGGGAGCATTGGTCGCCGTACACGCTGCCGTCCATCACGGCTGCGAAGCACAGCGTCATGAAGAGTTCCGGGTGCGACAACCCCTGTCCGGTGGCCACGGCCCAGGCGAGCGGCATGGCGAGGGGAAAGGCCACCGCGTAGGTGCCCCAGCTCGTGCCGGTGGAGAAGGCGATCACCATCGTCAGCAGTTGCAGGAGCACGGGGAGGAGGAAGAACGGGATCGCCTCCCCCAGGGTCTCCACCAGGAAGATTGCTCCGCCGGCGGCGCTGCTGATGCCACCGATGGTGATGGCCAGGAGCAGGATGACGCAGCCGAGCACCACGCCCTTGAGCCCATCGTGGAAGCCGGACACCAGATCCTTGATCGACATGCCCTTGGCGAGCGCCGTCCCCCCGGCGATCACGAACGCCGCGCCGAAGGCCCAGTGTACGTTGGGCGTGCCGCTGACGATGAAGGTCCCGACAGCGATGCCAATCAGGGCGCCAAGCGGCACGAAGAACTCCAGCACGTGGGGCTCGTAGCCCTCCGGCGTGTTGCTGCCCTGGAGTTCCGAAGCGCTCAAGGGATCGGCATCCGGGGCGTCGAGCTGCCCCGTGGACCGGGCGCGCTGCATCGCGGCGCCGAGTTGCTTGCCGAGGAAGAGCGGCTTTTCGACGCTCAGGAGGAACGTGCCGAGGACGGCGAAGATGGCGTAGAAGCAGAACGGCACGCTCTGGAAGAAGAACGCGATGCGGTCCGCCTCCGTGGCGAGGAAGCCGACGCCGGAGACGAAGATGAACGCCTGGATGTAGCCCGGCCAGGCGTTGAACGCGAGTTGCGAGGCGATGGGCGAGGCGGTCGAATCCACGATGTACGCAAGCTCCTCGTGGGCGACGCGCTCCTTGTCGGCGATGGGCTTGACGGTGGTGCCGACCAAGACCGTGCTCACCGTGCCGCCCTGGAAGAAGATGACGCCGAGCATCCAGGCGACGAGCTTCGCGGTGCGCGGCCCGCGCACGAAGCGGACCGTCATGAACTCCGCGAACGCCTGCGCGGCACCGGTGCGGGACCAGATGCCCATGAGCCCCCCGAGCAGCCATAGATACAAGATCAGGATGCCGGCCGAACTCGTCGTGGCGAGGGATGGAATGAGCACGTCCCCGGTCAGGTCGTACTGGCCGAGGAGGAGGGCGCCGGAGAGGATGCCGCCGAGTAGCGAAGTCACCGGCTCCCGGTTCAGCCAGCACAAGAGGATCGCCACCCCCGCCGGCAGGAGCGACCACGCGCCCCAATGGCGCTTGGCGAGCACCCGGTAGTAAACGGTCTCGAGCCGCCCGTCGCGCATCTCCTCCGCCTGGACGAATTCCTCCGTGGCCCCCGGCGCGGCGTCCCACGCCGCCACGCGCTCCGGGGTGAGCTCGGCGTCGCTCTCGGGCACCGGGTGGAAATAGACCCGGTCTCCCTCCTGGACGAAGTACAGCCGCCCAGCGTCGTCGCTTAGAACGTCCAGCGTGGTGCGCTCCAACGTCCACGTGGGCGACACGTTCGCGCCGACGAACCAGGATGCCGCCAGCGCGATCGCGAGCAGTACGAATCTTCGGATGCCTGGGGTCATGAACCGTCTCCTGTGGGCCGAGGTGGCGTGTCGCGCCGTCCCGATATTCGCTTCGCCGTCACGGGCGATAGCTGAGCCCGGCGACCGGGCCGACTTGCGTTTGCACCACCTTCCACGCGTCTTCGATGAAGTCCACGAGCAGTGGGCGCGTGTCGCGCGGATCGATGATCTCCTCGATGCCGAACGCATGTGCGTTGCGGAACGGCGAGGAGATCGACTGCAGGCGCGCCTCGATCTCGCGCCGCTTCGCCTCCGGATCCGGCGCGTTGTCGATCTCGCGCTTGTAGGCGATGGCCGTGCCGCCCTCGATGTGCATGGAGCCCCCGTGGGTGGACGGCCAGGCATAGCGCCGGTAGAGCCCCGTGCGGCGCAGGTGCAGACCACCCGCGACGCCGTAGAGCCGCCGCAGCACGAAACAGACGTACGGCGTGCGCGTCTGATGCAGGGCGGCGACCACCCGGGCCCCGGCGCGCACGATCCCCGCCTGTTCCTGGGCGGGCCCGACGGAGAATCCCGGCTCGTCCGCGAAATAGACCACCGGCAGGTGGAACGTCTCGCAGAGTTCCAGGAGCCGCATCGTCTTCTCGCCGGCGGCGATGTCCATGGAGCCGCCGTTGTACTTCGGATGGTTGGCCATCACGCCGCAGGGCACGCCGTTCACCCGCGCCAGGCCGGTGACCCGCGCGCGTCCGTAGTACGGGCCGATCTCGAAGAAGCTGCCCCGGTCCAGCACGGCGTCGAGCACCCGGCGCGGTTCGTAGATCTGGCGCCGGTCCCGGGGCACGGCGGAGAGGAGGCTCTCGTCCCGGCGCTCGGGCACGTCCTCGGCCTCGACCCTGGGCGGCGCCTCGTAGACGCTCGACGGCAGATAGGAGAGAAACCGTCGCACCTGGGCGATGGCGTCGGCTTCCGTATCCGCGAGGTTCATCACCACGCCGTTCTTGACCTGCACGCGCTCGTCGCCGAGGTCCTCCTTCGTGATCGTCCGGCCGGTGGCCTGCTCGACGACCTTGGGACCGGCGACGAAGACCTGACTCGTCCCGCGCACCATCACGTTGAAGTGGCTGAGGCACACCTGCACGGCGGGCAGCCCGGCGACGGAGCCGAGCACCGCCGCCGCCACCGGCACCGTCTGCAACAGTTCGACGCCGACGGCCCCGGCGGGATTGCCCGGCAGATAGGTGCGCCCGATCTGCTCGAAGGTCTTGACGCTGCCGCCGGTGGCGTCGAGCAGCCGCACGTAGGGGATGCGGCTCGACAGCGCGAGCTGCTCGATGAACTCCGACTTGTTGCCCACCGCCGCATCCGACGCGCCGCCCCGGATGGTGAAGTCGCCCCCCGAGAACGCGACCTTGCGGCCCGCTACCCGGCAGGTGCCGGTGACGGTGTTCGACGGCTTCAGGTGCGCGACGGTGTCGCCGTCCCAGGTGGCCGTGCCGGCCAGCGCCCCGACTTCGTGGAACGTCCCGGCGTCCGCCAACAGGTCGACGCGCTCGCGCACCGTGAGCTTGCCGCGCCCGTGCTGGAAGGCGACGCCCTCCGCCCCGCCCATCTGCCGCGCCATGGCGGTTTGGCGGGCCAGTTCGTCTACGTCGGATTGCCAGGTCATGGTGGTTCGGATTATGGCATGGGGCTTTGTGACGGCGGTTTGCGCTTACTCATGGCGCAGTGCTTCGATGGGATCGAGGTTCGCGGCGCGCAGCGCGGGGAGGACGCCGAAGACGATTCCGACGAGGGCGGAGAAACCCATGGCGAGGCCCGCGGCCCACGGCGGCGGCAGAGGCGTGCCGAAATCGGGGATCAGGCTCGCCACGAACGCGGCGACACCGGCACCCACGAGCAGGCCGACCAGTCCGCCGAGCAGGCAAAGGATCACCGCCTCGGCCAGGAACTGCTGCAATACATGGCGATTGGTGGCGCCGAGCGCCTTGCAGATGCCGATCTCGCGGGTGCGCTCGGTCACCGAAACGAGCATGACGTTCATGACGCCCACGCCGCCCACCAATAGGGAGATGCCGACCATGCCCGCGACGAACGCGGTGACCGTGGCGGCCAACTGGTCGAAGGCGTCCGCGATCTCCTCGGCGGTTTGCACGCGGAAGTCGTCCTCGTCGTCTGGTCCGAGGCCGTGGGCGCGTCGCAGCAACGTCTCGATGCGCGCGGCGATGGCCGACCGCTCGGCGGGATCCGTCACGGTGAGTTGAATCCGAAGGTCCGGCGGCTCCTGGTGGCCGGCCATGCTGCGGAGGGTGTGATAGGGCAGGACGACGTGGTCGTCCTGGCTGGTCCCGAACAGTTGTCCCCTGCGCTCCATGACGCCGATCACCTTGCACCACTCGTCGGCGAGGGCGATGTACGTGCCCCTGGGATCGTCGGGCAGGCCGATGGCTCGGCGGGTCTCGTCCCCGATCACGCATACGCGGCGGCGCTTGGCGTCGTCCGCCGGGGTCAAGAACCGGCCGATGCCCGGGAAGGCGTCGTAGACGTCCTGATAGGTGGGGGTCGTGCCGCGAATCTGGGTCACCGTGGCGCGTGATCCGTGGCGGACTTCGTCGTGTGCGAGTGTCAGGGGCGTGATGTGGGTGATGCCTTCGATCCGGGAAGTGATGAGTTCGAGGTCCGCCGGCGCGAGTCGCGCGCGGCGCCCCGCCAGCGCCTCCTTGAGCGGCGTGTGGGGACTGATGGCCAAGGTCGTGCCGCCCAGGCCGGCGAACTGTGAGGTGATGCTCGACCGGAGGCCATTCAGCAGCGTAATCACCGCAACCACCGAGGCCACGCCGATCACGACGCCCAACGTGGTCAGGAAACTCCGCAGGCCATGGGCCGCCAGGGACGCGACGGCGGAACGCGGGATCTCCAAGAGGGTCGAGAGCCTGTCGGGAAACCGCGCCGCGGCACCGTGCAAGCCGCCTCGCAGCCCCCTCATGCGGGCCGTCTCCTCGCATCATCCACGATGCTTCCGTCGAGGAGCTCCACCTTGCGCTCGCAACGCCTGGCGATCTCCGCCTCGTGGGTGACGACGAGTACGGTGCGTCCCTCGCGGTGGATGCCGTCGAGCAGGGCCATCACCCGATGCGTGGACTCCGAGTCCAGGTTGCCGGTGGGCTCGTCGGCGAGCACGAGGGCGGGTTCCGTAACCAGTGCGCGGGCGATGGCGACCCGTTGGCGCTGCCCGCCGGAGAGCTGCATGGGAAGATGCTGTGCCCGGTCGGCCAGACCAACCCTGGCCAAGGCTTCGGCCGCCCGCCGCCGCCGGTCCCCCCGGGGCGTCCCGCGGAAAACCAACGGCTGGGCGACGTTGTCCCGTGCGCTCATGCGCGGTAACAGATGGAAGCTCTGAAACACGAAGCCGATGGTCTCGTTGCGCAGCCGTGCCAGCCTGGAACCGTCCAGGGCACCGACGTCGACGCCATCGAGCAGATACGTGCCCGAGGTCGGCGTGTCGAGGCATCCGATCAGGTTCAGCAGGGTGGACTTGCCGGAGCCGGACGACCCGACGATCGCGACGTACTCGTTGCGGGCGATGGACAGGCGCACTCCGGCCAGGGCGGCGATGGTGCCGCCGCCGAGCGTGTGACGCTTGTGTACGTCGCGCATGGCGATGAGCGCCATCACGCCCCCTCCATCGCAGCGGATGGAGCGACCGGCGATCCTTCGGATTCCAGGGCGCGCACGCCATCGCCGTCCCGCAGCCCCCGCAACGTGCGGCTAGGTCCCGTCACCACCCGCTCGCCGGCCTCGATTCCGGCCGCGAGTTCCTGCCACGCGTCGTCCGAGCGGCCGGTGGTAACCGCAACCCTATGGGCCGTGCCGCCCCGTGCGACGAACACGAATTGCCGGGGGTCGTCGCCCGAAACGGCACGCGTCACGATGGCTTGAATGGGTGCCGCGAGCACCGCTTCCTCGGGGTGGGTGAAGATCTCGGCCCGGCACGACATCCCCGGGCGGGGGCGGATGCCGGCCGCCGGGCCGATGCGGATGCGCACGAGGAAGGTCAGGCCGCTCCGGTTCTGCCGCGGCCGCGCCGTGTTGGCGACGAATTCGACGATGCCCGCGAGGGGCCGCTCCGGATGGGCCACGGCCACGATCGCTGCCTCCTGCCCGACCCGCACGCCGGCGATGTCCGCCTCGTCGACGTGGACTTCCGCGATGACGCGGGAGGGATCGGCAATGGTCATGAGGCGGCTGCCCGGCACGTTGGCGGCGCTCGGAATCGCCGTCTCTCCCGCTTCGATGTCGAGTGCCGTGACCACGCCGGCCAAGGGGGCGCGCACGCGGGTCTTCGCGAGTTGGTCCTCGGACTGTTCGAGCCGCGCCCGCGCTTGCAGGAGCCGTTCCGCGGTCGCCTCGAGGTCGATTTGGGCGAGCGCGAGTTCGTCCGCCGCCGCTTCGAACGAGTGCTTGTCCACGAGATCGCGTTCGAACAGGGTGGCGGTGCGCTCGTGGTGACGTGCGACGATGGCAATGCGCGCCTCGCGCCGGGCGATGTCGATTTCCTCCAGGCGCACGGCCGCCCGATGCAACGCCACCTCGGCGGCATATGCCTCGGCGTCCAGAACGAGCACCAGTTCGCCCCGCGCGACTTCCTGGCCTTCGCGGACGCGGACTTCCGCGACCTTGCCGACCACCTCGCTCGTCAGGTCGACCTCCTCCTCGTGTGCGAGCTGCCCGGACGCCAGCACGGAGGGCCGAATGACGCGCGGTCCGACGAGGGCCGTCTCGACGGGCTTGCCTCCGTCCCCGGTGACCGTGCCACCGATAAAGGGGACCGGGAGGAGGAGGACGCCCGCGGCCACCAGGGCGAGCTTTCGTCTTCGTTGTGTTGTGTTCGGCATCTTTGGTTGCCAGGGCCCCCAAGACCGCGCTAACTCGGCAGCAACGCCGCCAACGCACGCAAGCCGGTGCCGAGCGCCACCACCGCCGCAGTCGCCAAGACCAAGGCGATGAGCGTGTTCACGCGATCGGCGACGCGGGACAGCAGAAAGAAGATGGTCAGGAAGAAAGCGGCCGCGGTCGCGTACTGCAGTTCGCTTATCCAAGCCATGTCCATCAGGGTTTCTACGCTTGCCCCGGAGGACAGCACCTCGTCGCGGGTCAGGGGCAGCGGTGGGCGCGCCATGGTCCAACCGGCCAACACCACCGCGTAGCCGGCGAACACCCACAAACCGCCTCCGAGCGCACGTGCGATGGCGCGGATGTCGATGGGTCCGGCTAGCCAACGGAGCGTGATGCCGCAGAAGAGGCCGAAGGCTACGACCAGGCCCATCGCTAGGGCCACCACCGTCGCCGCGGCGACGTATGCGGAGAGTTTCGCGGGGATCTGTAGCGCGGCGGGCGAGATCTCGTTCAGGAGGCTCTCGACGTGGATCACGATGAAGACCGCGCAAGCGGCGACGAAAACCAAGGCCGGAGTGAGGGGCGAACGGGCCGTCCGTCGCCCGAGACCGTTGGCGACGCGCCCGCTCACAGTCCGAACCCCGTCTTCGCGATTGGCACGGTGACGAAGACCTCGATGGCCGCGGCCGCCGCTATTGCCAGCGCTCCGCCGGCGGCCGGGCGCCAAGCCGCAATGAGCGGCGCACGACTGAACACCCCCTCGAACCAAGCCGACAACAGCGCCGGGCCACGGAGCCCGATCGCCCCGGCGAGCAGGAACGCAGCGATTTCTGGAACTGCATGCGGCAGCGTGAGCAGCGCGAGCCGTTCGACCGGCATGCCGGCGCCCACCGCGAACCCAGCGATCTGCCCGAGGACCACGCCGTTGAACGCGAGCAGGGCGATGGTCGTCAAGCCGCCGGACACGAGACCGCAAAGCAACCAGAAGTAGACCGCCAAGTTGCGGCCGAGGATGCCAAGGTAAAGCCGGGCGGACGTGACTTCCTCCGTTTCGGTCTCCACGACTCGGTCTGCTTTCTCGACCGCTGGTGCCAGCGCGGCCAGGGACTGGCCGGCGACCGCGGCGCCAACGGTTGCACCGACACCCCAAATCGTCGCCGCTGCCAAGACGCTCCGAGTCCAGTGTCTTGCTTTCATCGGCCTAGCCGTCCGTACCGCATGCAGGGCATGGTTCCCTTACGGAACCGCCCGCGAGGCTGCGAGTTCGCGCAAGGCCCTGATACGGTCGTGGCCGGTCGGATGCGTGAGGCTCTTCTTGTCGAGCGGCACGTCCCGTAGCTCGTGCACGCGCTCGAGCGCATTGACCATCGCTTGGGGGTCGCCTAGGAGTTCTCGCAGCCAGTTCGCTGCGCTGACGCGCAGGGAACTGGTGGGTTGCCTGTTGCGCGGGCGTTCGATGTAAGGTCGGTCGCGCTGGGCGCGAGGCCTCGCGGGCAATGGTGCATCCATGCCCGTCTAGGAGTTTGGCCCGGACCGTGATCGGCGTTTTGACGCTGGTGGCGCGCCCCATGGGTCGCGACCCCGTATGCAAGAGTGAACGTCCCGCCGCGGTCTCGCCCAGCGCGACCCGTTGACGATGGTGGAGGATTTGGCGATGGCTGGCAAGGCGGCGGCGCCGTTGGAGGTCGTACACCCCGATTGCGCGGGGATCGACGTGGGCAAGCGCCGGCACTACGTGGCGGTGGACGGGTCGCGGTTCGAGCGGCCGGTGCGTCCGTTCGGGACGTTCACCCGCGACTTGGAGGCGATGGCGGAGTGGCTGTCGTCGTGTGGCGTTCGCCACGTGGCGATGGAGTCGACGGGGGTGTACTGGATACCGTTGTTCGAGGTGCTCGACCGGGCCGGCTTCGAGGTGCACCTGGTGAACCCGCGCGCGACCAAGCAGGTGCACGGGCGCAAGAGCGACGTGCTGGACTGCCAGTGGATCCGCCAACTGATGAGCCACGGCCTGCTGCGCGGCGCGTTCCGCGCGGCCGACGAGTTGTGCCCGCTGCGCTCGTACGCGCGCCAGCGCGAACAGCTCGTGCGCGACCGCAGCCGGTCGGTGCAGCACGTGCAGAAGGCGCTGACGCAGATGAACGTGCAGTTGGACAACGTCCTGAGCGACGTCATGGGCCAGACCGGCCAGTTGATCGTGCGCGCCATCGTCGCCGGCGAGCGCGACGGGGCGGTGCTGGCGCGGTTCCGCCACCGGCTCTGCAAGGCCGACGAGGCGACCATCGCGGCGAGCCTGCGCGGCAACTGGCGCGACGAGCACCTGTTCGCGCTGGCGCAGGCGTTGGCGCGGCACGACATGCTGCAGGGCCAGATCGACGCGTGCGAGGCGCGCATCGACGCCGAGTTGGCGCGGCACGCGGCGGCCGCGGCGACGCCCTCGTCGCGCTCCCGCGAGGCCGCCCTGCGCGAGCGGCTGCGCGGCCTGCTCGGGGTCGACCTGACGGCCATCCCCACCGTCGGCGTGGAGACCGCGCTGACGTTCGCGGCCGAGGTCGGCCCGGACCTGTCGCGCTTCCCGACGGCCGCCCACTTCTGCTCGTGGCTCGGCCTGGCGCCCGGCACCCGCATCAGCGGCGACAAGCGCCTCGGCGGCCGGCCGCCCAGGTGCGCCAACCGGCTCGGCCAGGCGCTGCGCATGGCGGCGAGCACCGCGCGCAACAACAAGACCGCCATCGGCGCGGCGCATCGCCGCCGCCTCGCGCGCATGGACTCCGCCAAGGCCGTCAAGGCCACCGCGCACCAGTTGGCTCGGCTGATCTACGCCATGCTCAAGCGCGGCGAGGAATACGTCGAGCGCGACCTGGCCGAGATGGAGGCCGAACGCCGCGACCGGCAGATCAAGAACCTGCAGCGCCAGGCGAAACACCTAAACCTGATGCTCGTCCCCGTCGAGGAAGCCGCCTAACGGGGTTAGTTCCATGCAAGTTCGGCGGCCAGCCGGTCCGCCCCGAATTCGAGCCGGCGGCTCAGCCGTCCCGGTAGAACGAAGTACGCGAGGGAAGCGGCCACGCCGACGTACAGCGCGGCGAGTAACGGGCCGGCGGGGATGGCGTCCACGTTCGGATTGACGAAGTTGATGAGGATGGCCGCGTGGCATGTACCTCCGGCGATGATCGTCGCCAACAGCTTGAGCACGTCCCGTCGCACCACGTGGGCGATCTCGTGTGCCAGGACGGCCTGCAGCTGCCGAGTCGTCATGCCGGCAATCAAGCCGCCACCCACGACTACGAGGTTGCGGAACAGCCCACCTATCGCGTAGGCGTTCTTCTCCATGCCTTCGTGTACCCGGACGTGGAAGCGCGGCACGCGCCTCTCCTTGGCCAGCCGCGCCAACCACGCGTCGAGTTCGGCGTGTGGCGTGTCGGCGAGCCGTCCCGCCCTCCAGAACTGTAGCCAAGGCGACAGCCACGTTTCGTAGACGGGGATCAGCGACACGGCGAGTGGCACCAACAGGAACGACCAACTAGCGCCCTGCAACCCGATCGTCGCGCCCACGATCGCGCCCGCGCCGGCGAATCCCACGCCGCCCCAAAACACGGCGCGCGCCTCCATGCGCCAAGACTGGTCGAATCTCTCCGGTGGGCGGGCCGCCCAGAGGTACGCCCAACGGCCCACCTCTAGGATTAGCACCCGCACGTGCAGGAAGAGGAAGAGCCCGAACCCCGCCCCTAGCACCGGTGGCGGATAGCCCTCCGCTTCCCCGACGATCATTTTGAGCGCCGGTAGCGACAGTTGCAGGGCGGCCAGCGCAGCAGCCCCAGCCAACGTCCAGGCGGCGACCACGGCGGCGCCTCGGAAAGCGATTGGCGGTGCGCCTTCGAGTGCTCGCCGGCGGACAACCCACAGAGCCAACGCGGCGGGCATGGCGCAGAGGAGCGGGATGACCATCAGCATGCGCGAATCCTCAGGGATAGGGATGTGTAGGCTAGAAAAGGCCGGTCGACTTCGAGGTCCCGCCGCCGCCCACGGATCGGAACACCCGGCGTTAGCCGAAGCGCTGAATCGTTCTGGACGGCGACGGGGGTCAACATGACGGACAAGTCCGTCGAGGCGTGCCTCTAGACCGCGCTACGCGGCGCCGAGACCGCCTCCGATCACCATGCCGACCGGGCCGGCCACCTTGCCGCCGACGATCCCACCCGCGGCCGCACCCGCAGCCTGCGCGAAGGCCATCGCGAGGTCGTAGGCGATGCTGCCGGTCTGCCACCCGAAGTGGCCCCAGGTGTACTCCACGACGGCGTAGCCCGCTTCGGCCCCGGGCACCGGCCCGGCCGCATCGGCGTGCGGCGCCATGGCCCAGCTCGAAACGCCCAGTCCGAACACCGCGATGAGGGTCAGCAACTTCTTCTTCATGTTTCTTCTCCTTGAAGTCAGTGGAAGTTGAAGTGCGACTGTAATGGACCGAGACGGCCTCCAAAATTCCCAAAAACCCCGAGTTCTTGTGCGAAATCGAAGTGACGGAATGTCAGCGATTTCTCACATGACCGCCGGGATGGCACGGGCCGAGCCGGTTTTTCGACTCAATCCACGGTCGAAACCCGGACCACCCGGCCCGCCGCCGAGTCCGTCAGCACGTAGAGCGCCCCGTCCGGCCCGACCCGCACGTCCCTGAGCCGCTCCCCGATTTCCTCGAACAGGCGCTCCCGCCCGGCAACCTCACCCTCTTCGAGATCAACCCGCTCTACGTAGTTGAAAACCAAGGATGTCACGAACAGATCGCCCCGCCATTCCGAAAACACGTCGCCGTCGTAGACCGCCATGCCCGCCGCCGCGATGGAGGGCGTCCAGTCCACGATGGGCGGCGTCATGCCGGGGTATTCGCGGAACGGCGAGATGCGGGCGCCGGTGTAGTCGATGCCGAGGGTGACGATGGGCCAGCCGTAGTTGTTGCCGGGGACGAGGACGTTGAGCTCGTCCCCGCCCTGGGCGCCGTGCTCGTGGAGGTAGACGGTGTCGGTGACGGGATCGTGGACGATGCCCTGGGGGTTGCGGTGGCCGTACGTCCAGATCTCGTCCCGGGCCGCGGGGTCGTCCACGAAGGGGTTGTCCGGCGGGATGCTCCCGTCGTCGTGCAGCCGCACCACCTTGCCGAGCAGGCTGTCGAGGCGCTGGGACGCCTCGCGGTAGACGAAGCCGTCCCCCGTGGTGAGGAGGAGGGTGCCGTCCGGGAGGAAGAGCATCCGGCCGCCGTAGTGGACGGGCGTATCCTTCAAGGGCTCGACGGTGAAGACCGTCTCCACGTCGTGCAGCGCGGTGCCGTCGAAGCGGCCGCGCACGATGCGGGTGGCGTTCGCGTCCGGGGTGCCGTGGGCGAAGCTCAGGTAGAGAAGCTGGTTCTCGGCGAAGTTCGGATGGAGCAGCACGTCGAACAGGCCGCCCTGGCTGCGCGCGTAGACCGGCGGGACGCCGGCGACGGGGCGTGGGTCCAGGATGCCGTCGCGGATGACGTGCAGGTCGCCGTCCCGTTCGGTGACGAGGGCGTCGCCGTTCGGCAGGAAGGCGATGCACCACGGCCACGTGAGGTTCTCGGCCACCGTCTCCAACCGGTAGTCGACGGCGGCCGACTGGAGCGCGAACGCCAGCACCATCCCTCCGAGGGTCGCCCGCATGGGGTTCTCCCGAGCACGAAAAACCGTCATCATGGTACCGGCATGCGCGCAATTCGTCAGATCGCCGGTTTCGTCGTCGCGGTCGCGGTGACGGCCGCCGGGTCGTCCGCCCTGTCGAGCCACTTCGTGATGCGCGGCCTGGAGGGTCTCGGCGTCGCCATCCCCCTTGGGGATCGGTTGGCCATGTACGGCCACGACGTCGTGGGGATGAGTCCCATCGCGGGGATGGTCGCCGGGGTGGGGTTCCTCATCGCCTTTCCGGTCGCCGCGTTGATCATTCGCTACGTGCGGGCGATCCGCACCCTGGGGTACGTCCTGGCGGGCGCGGCGGCGATGGGCGTGGCGCTGCTCCTCATGCAGTCGGTACTCGGCATGATGCCGATGGCGGGGGCGCGCACGGCCGGGGGCCTCGCCGCGCAGGCCCTGGCGGGCGCGCTCGGTGGCTACGTCTTCGCGCGGCTGACGCGGGGCGGGGGACGCCCGGGTGCGGGCCGCTGAAAGGGAGACCGTTGAGCGGGAGCTGAACAGAAACGTCGCCGGACAGCTTCTGCACGGCATGTTCGGCCAGACGGGCTTCCGCCTGGTGCAGGCGCCGACCTTCCTGCCCGCTTTCCTCTTCGAACTCTCCGGCTCGGACCTCGTCGTCGGTGCCGCCCGTTCCCTACAGGGTTTCGGCACGGTGGTCTCGCCCGTAATCGGCGCGTCCTTGATCGGCCACCGGCCCCGGATCCTCGGCGCCACGCTGGTCACGAGCACGTTGATGCGCCTGCAAGTGTTGGGCCTCGCGCTCGCCGGGTTCTTTCTGGGCACGGGGGCGGCGGTCGCCGCGCTGCTCGTCTTCCTCACGCTGCTCGGCTTCTTCCAGGGCATGTCGCAGGTGGTGATCCACTCGCTGCGGGCCCGGGTCATCCCGGTGCGGCGCCGGGGGATCGTGACGGGTGCGCGGAACTTCCTGGCCGGGTTGACGTCGGCGGGGGTGTCCTACGTGGCCGGCGCGTACCTCGTCGGGCAGGACGCGCTCGGCAACGGGTACGCCTCGGTGTTCCTGCTCGCCTTCGTCGTCGGTTCGCTAGGCTTGGTGGGGATCGCCATCACGCGGGAACCGGCATCCTCCGCGCTGCGCCCGCGGGAGTCTCCCCTCGCGGCGCTGCGGGGCATCGGGCCGCTGCTCCGGCAGGATCCGGCCTTCGCGCGCTTCTTCGTCGCCCGCGCCCTCGGTTCCGCCGGGCGCATGGCGGTGCCGTTCTACATCGTGTTCGCGGCCACGCGGATGGACGTCACCGGCGCGGTGCTGGGTCTCGTCACCACGGTATGGATGCTCACGTCCAGCACGACGAACCTTCTCTGGGGCGCGTTGGGCGATCGCTTCGGCCACCGCATCGTGCTGATCGCGAACCTGGCGCTATGGACCGCGGCGAACGCCTACGTGCCCTTCGTCACCACGGTGCCCGAACTGGTGGCCTTCTTCGTGCTGCTCGGCATCCCCTCCGGCGGGTTCAACCAGGCGGCGCAGAACATGGTGTTGGAGTTCGGCCGCGTCCAGGACATTCCCCTGCGGGTCGCGGCATCCGGCACGGCGGTCAACCTCGTGGCCGCGGCGGGTCCGTTCGTCGGCGGCGTGCTGGTCGTGCTGTGGTCCTACCCGGTGCTCTTCGCCGTGACGGTCGCGCTACAGCTCATCGCCCTCGTCATCACCGTGGTGTGGACGCCCGAGCCGCGGTTCGCCGCGAACGGGGACACACGCGGGCCGGCGCGGAGCGCGGACACGGGCTGATTCGCCTCCGTGTAGTGTCAGTTGGGCCAGTGCGCCGCCATCAGGCACACGTAACTCGAAAGCACCAAGCCATTCCGCTCGCGGCCCAGGGTACGGAGCTTCTCCAAGGGTCCCTCGGGCACGCCGTGGTCTGCAGGGGTGCGCGTCGCCTGCCAATGGGCGACGTCGTGATAGCCGGCGAGGTTGATGACCTCGAGGGGCGAGGTGGTCGCCGCGTCGCGGAACTGGCCCAATACCCAATGGCCCATGTGATCCATGGCCGGCCACACGCCGTCGAAGGAGAGCCGGTTGAAGTCGAGCCAGTCCTCGGGACGGATCCACCAACGGCGCAGGCCGTACACGGGGCGCCGGTCCTCTTGACGCGTGGGCCCGGTGGGGCGGTGGGCCGAGGCGAGGAGGGGACGCGCTTGTTCGGATTCAATCCAGGGCCGGGGGGCGTCGGCATCCCCGGCCAAGAGCGGCTGGGCGGCTTGCCAGGCGTCGAAGTCCTCGAAGCCGGCGAAGGACACGACGTCCTGGCCGCCCGCGCCGATCAGCCCGTTGAGGAGGCAGAGCGGACGGTGGCCCGCCGCCGTAAGTTGCGGCCATTGGGTTTCGAGGGCCCAGGTCCGGTAGTCCCGAAACGTCCCCGGGCGGAGACGGATGCGGCGTTCTTCGTAGATCACGGGGTTCCTCCGTGCTGTCGCGAGTCGAGTGGAAAATTCAAAGGCCGGACCAGCCGGACGTGTTCTCTTGGGCCGCCATGGTGCCTCTTGTCCCGCCGCGCCCGGTCAGCCTTGCGTCAGGGCGCGGATGGCCCCGTCCGCCAGCCCCGCCCGTCCCGCCGCGTCGATGATGCCGGTCCAGCTATTCTCGTCGATGGGAATACCTGCGGCCCGACGCGCCTCCATGGATTCCTGCTCCGGGTCGCCGGGCAGCCGCACCCGGTCGTGGCCGTGGCCCGGGGCCGTCGCCAGGAGATAGTCCGCCATCGCCCGAACCTCGCCCTCGAACGCCTCGCGTCCGCCGAAGATGTCGGGGTCGAGGACGAACATCAGCATGTGGTTCACGAGCGTGTCCGGGCGCGCATGCTCTGGCTGGATGGTCCACTCGCCGGCGAGGCCGCCGCCGAGCAGCTCGCAGACAAGCCCCAGCCCATAGCCCTTGTGTAGCCCGAAGGGGCGAATCGAGCCGCGCGGATCCTCGAACAGGGCACCCGGATCGGTCGTCGGCCGTCCCTCGTGATCGAGAAGCGCATCCGCCGGCGTCGCTTCCTCCTTCATGTAGGCGACGCGGACCTTGCCCAGGGCGATGGCGCTGGTCGCCATGTCGAGGACGATGGGGCGCTCGCCCGGGCGCGGCACGGCGCAACAGAAGGGATTGGTCAACATCCGGGATTCGCGCCCGGCCCAGGGGGAGACCACCGGGTCGTGCCCCACTACGTTGACGAAGTGGATGCTCACGTAGCCGGCGGCGGCGCACCGCTCGCCGTACGTGCCGATGCGGCCGAGGTGGTGGGCGTTGCGCAGGGCGAGGGTGACGACGCCGGTATCCCGCGCACGTTCGATGGCGAGCTCGGTGGCTTGGCGGCCGACCACCTGGCCGAAGCCGAAGCGTCCGTCGAGGAGCAACGCCGCCCCCCGGTCCCGCAGCACCTCGATGTCCGCGTCCGGTGCCAGCTTGCCGGCGGCGATCCCGTCGACGTACGTGGGGACCATGCCGACGCCGTGGGAATCGTGTCCCTTGAGGTTCGCGAGCACCAGATGTTCGGCGGTCTCCAGCGCCGCGTCCCGCGGTGCCCCCGCGGTGACGAAGATCTCCGTCACGAAGCCCGTCAGCCGCTCCACCGTGATCAGCACCGCTCCCCCGCGTGTCCGGAATTGCCGCGCCACCTTGCCTACAAAGGGTCGGTATGACAAGGTGCGGCGTTTTCGCGCGGGGTCGCGTGCTGGTGCGTGACCGGGGTTGGGGGAAAGACGTTGCCGGAACGGTTGACCGAGGGATACGGCCTGATCGAAGGCCCGGTGTGGGACGGCGAGCGGGGTCTCCTCTACAGCGACGTCCTCTTCGGCGGCGTGTTCGCCCTCGCTCCCGACGGCACGGTATCGACGCTGTTCGAGCACCGGCGCGGCATCGGCGGCATGTCGCCGCACGTCGCCGGGGGGCTGGTCGTCAGCGGGCGCAACATCTCCTACAAGGGCTTCGACGGGAGCGCGACGGTCACGCTCCTCGACCGGGATCCGGACCACGGCAACGTGGGCTACAACGACATCACGACGGACGCCGAAGGCCGCGTCTACGCCGGCTCCCTCGGTGCCAGCCCCGTGTTCGAGGATGGCCGCGAACCCCAGGCGGGGGATCTGTACCTGATCGACCTCGACGGTTCCGCCCGGGTCGTCGGCCACGACGTGGAACTCACCAACGGCCTCGGGTTCTCGCCCGATGGTCGGACGCTCTATCACTCGGATTCGCGCCGTCAGACCGTCTTCCGCTATCCCGTGGCGGCCGGCGGCGACCTAGGCGAGAAGACGCCCTTCGCGCGCACCGAGCGCGGTGCCCCGGACGGGCTCGTCGTATCCGAGGACGGGGCGGTTTGGGTCGCCCTCGCCGGCGGGAGCTGCGTGGGCGTGTATGAACCCGACGGCACGGTGCGCGAGTACGTGGAGATTCCCCAGCCGATGTGCACGAGCGTCTGCTTCGGCGGCGCGGATCTGCGGGACCTGTACATCGTGACGGGCTCGGGAGACGCGCCGGGCGGCAAGGTCGGTGCGGTCTACCGTCACCGGACGGACATCGCCGGACTGGCCGTGCCGCCGGCGCGCGTCCCGATCCCCTGAATCGCTATCGAAAATCACCCCATCGAGACCAGGAGAGACCACGAACCATGAGCAGAGTCGAGATCGACACCGGTACCGAGCACCTGCTCGCGTACGAAGAGCACGGCGTGGCCGTGATGACCCTGAACCGGCCCCAGGCGCGCAACGCCATGTCGAACGAGATGACGGCCGGGCTCGCCCGCGCGCTCGACGTGGCCGAGCAGTCGGCGAGCGTGCGCGCGGTGGTCGTCACCGGCGCCGGCGGCGCCTTCTGCGCCGGCGGGGACGTCAAGAACATGGCGGCCGGCGGCAGCGGCCCGAGCGCGGGCAACGAGCCGTCCCTCGACGAACGCATCCACGCCCAGCGGCTGAGCCAGCGCAACACCGCCGGGCGCATGTACCTGATGCCGAAGCCCGTCATCGCCATGCTGCCCGGACCGGCGGCGGGCGCGGGACTCGCCATCGCCCTGGCCGCGGACCTGCGCACCATGGCGGACACCGCGTTCATCACCACGGCGTTCGCGCGCGTCGGCTTCAGCGGCGACTACGGCGGCACGTATTTCCTCAGCCACCTCGTGGGGTCGGCGAAGGCGCGGGAGCTCTACTACCTGTCGGACCGCGTCGGGGCGGAAGAGTGCGAGCGCCTCGGGCTCGCGAACTTCGTGTTCCCGGCGGACGCGCTGCAGGACGAGACGATGGCCCTCGCGCGGCGCCTGGCGGACGGCCCACCCATCGCCTACCGCTACATGAAGGAGAATCTGAACCGGGCGGCCATGGGCGCGGACGTGATCGAGTGCCTGGACCTTGAGGCCACGCACCACGTCCACGCGGGGCTCTCGGAGGACCATCGCGCGGCGGCGCAGGCCTTCGTGAACAAGGAACAGCCGGTCTTCAACGGCCGTTGAGCCCGGGTTCCATGCGTGCGCCCCGGCTGGGTCCGGGGCGCCGCGCGCCGCCCTCAAGCCGCTGGCTGGTCGTCGGTGCTGGTGCCGCCGCCCCCGAGCAACTGCTGCAGCGAGTCCATAAGGTTCACCGGCAACGGGAACACGATGGTGGAGGACTTCTCGCCGGCGATCTCGGTCAGCGTCTGCAGATAGCGGAGTTGCATCGAGGTCGGTTGTCCCGACAGGCGCTCCGCCGCTTCCACGAGGCGTTGGGCCGCCTGGAACTCGCCGTCGGCGTGGATGACCTTCGCGCGCCGCTCCCGCTCGGCCTCCGCCTGCTTGGCGATGGCGCGGATCATGCTCTCGTCGATGTCCACGTGCTTGATCTCGACGTTCGAGACCTTGATGCCCCACTGGTCGGTCTGCTGGTCGAGGATGGCCTGGATGTCCGCGTTCAACTTCTCGCGCTCGGCCAGCAGTTGGTCGAGTTCGTGCTGGCCGAGCACCGAGCGCAGGGTCGTCTGCGCGAGTTGCCCCGTCGCCTGCATGTAGTCCTCGACGTTGATGATCGCGGGCTGCGAATCCACGACGCGGAAATAGAGCACCGCGTTGACCTTCACGGAGACGTTGTCCAAGGTGATGAGGTCCTGGGTGGGGATGTCCATCACGATCGTGCGGAGGTCCACCCGGACCATCTGCTGGATGATCGGGATGATGATGATGAGCCCCGGCCCCTTGACCCGGTAGAAGCGCCCGAGCATGAAGACGACGCCGCGTTCGTACTCGCGCAGGACGCGCAACGCGCTCGCCAGGATGGCAAGCACGATGCCGGTGACGACGATGGTGAAAATCTCGGTCATGGTTTGATCTGTTCTCCTTGTTTGGCTGACGCCCGCCCGCCGAGGCGCTACGCGTCTTCGCGGGGCTCGACCGTAAGGTCGAGGCCTTCGCGGCTTGTCACCGTGAGCACGGCGCCCTTGGCGACGGGTCCCCCGCTCCTGGCGTGCCAGACTTCCCCGGCGGCCCGTACGCTGCCTTCGCCGTCGAAGTCCTCCAATGCGACGGCCTCCGCCCCGATGAGCGCCTCGCCGCCGCTGACGACGGGGCTCCGCCAGGCGCGGAGCGCGGCGCCCGCCACGAACACCACGAGGCCCGCCGTCGCCGCCGTCATCGCCAGGATGATCGGAATCGATACGCGATAGCCGGGCAGGTCCGTGTCGAAGAGGATTAGCGAGCCGACGAGGAACGCGATCACGCCCCCCGTGCCGAGCACGCCGAAGCTCGGGGTGAACGCCTCCGCGGCCAGCAACCCGAGCCCGACGACGACGAGGGCGAGGCCGGCGTAGTTCACCGGGAGCATTTGCAGGGCGTAGGCGCCGAGCAGCAGGCAGATGATGCCGGCCACGCCGCCGACGCCGGTGCCGGGGTTGTAGAACTCGAAGATGAGCCCATACACGCCAATCATCAGCAGCAGGTAGGCGACGTTCGGGTCGGCGATGAGGCCGAGCAGCTCGTAGCGCCAGTCGGGTTCGATGCGCTCGATCTGGTTGTCGGAGGTGTCGAGGGTGACCTCGCCTCCCTCGATGGCGATGGTCTCCCCGTCGAGGGCCGCGAGCAGTTCGTCGAGGTCCTCCACCACCAGGTCGATGACGTTCTGCTCAAGCGCTTCCCGGGCCGGCAGGTTCGAGGCTTCCCGGACGGTCTGCTCGGCCCATTCCACGTTCCTGCCCCGCAACTCGGCGATGCCCCGGATGTAGGCGACGGCGTCGTTGACGACCTTGCGGTCCATTGCTGTACCGGAGGGCTTGCCGGGTTTCGCCGCGGCGGGTTCCTCGCTCGTTTCTTCCCCTTCGCCTCCGTCGCCGGCGGCCTCGTCGGCGGGCGGTTCCTCGGGCTGCGGCTGAGGCGCCTGGGGGATGGGCAGGGGACTGCCGCCGCCAATGCTGACGGGGGTCGACGAACCGATGTTGGTCGCCGGCGCCATGGCCGCGACGTGGCTCGCGTACATGATGTAGGTGCCGGCGCTCGCGGCCCGGGCGCCGTTCGGCGAGACGTAGGTCGCGACGGGGACGCGGGATGCGAGCAGCACCTTGATCATGTCGCGCATGGACTTGTCGAGGCCGCCCGGCGTGTCGAGCCGCAACACCACGAGGTCCACGCCGGCATCCTCGGCGTCCTCAAGCGAGCGGATGAAGTAGTCCGCGGAGGCGGGTCCGATCGCGCCGTCGATCTCGAGCACCCAGACCTTCGCACCGGCCGCCGGTTGCGCAAGGACGACCATGAGAAGCAGGGCACACAGCGGCGACAGGGGTCCGGTGGCTGAACGGACCCGGGTTCCGATACCACCGCAGTGACGCACGGAGCGCGTATGCATGCGTCTATTCTGACACAGTTTTCGGTGCTCGCATGCTCGCCGGGAGGTGCGTCCGGGCGAGCTACGGCGCGGGAATGCGCAGGTCCCGCTCCGCCAGCCATTCGGCGTTGAAGAGCCGCGAGCGGTACTTGCTGCCATCGTCGCAGAGCATGGTGACGACGACGTGGCCGGGGCCGAGCTCCCGCGCCACCCCCACGGCACCGCACAGGTTGATGCCCGTGCTCGAGCCGAAGAACCAACCGGCGTGCCGCAGCTGGCGGTACACCATGTTGATCATGTCCTGGTCCGGCACCTGGAGGGCCCAATCGATCTCGGCGCCGGCGAGATTGTCGGTCACCCGGGAGTTGCCGATGCCCTCGGTGATCGACGGGCCGGGGGTCATCGTCGCCTCGCCCGTCGTCACGTAGTTGTAGAGCGCGCTGCCCATGCAGTCCGACAGCACGAGTTGGATGCCGGGGTTGCGCTCCTTGAGGAACGCGGAGACGCCCGCCAGTGTACCCCCCGTCCCAACCGCGCTGACGAAGGCGTCCACCTTGCCGCCGGTCTGCTCCCACACCTCGGGCCCGGTGGATTCGTAGTGGGCGAGACGATTCGCGGTGTTGTCGAATTGGTTGGCCCAGACGCCCCCGTCCAGGGATTCGGCATGGCGGCCCGCCTGCTTCTGGTAGTTCATGTCGTTGGCGTAGGGCACCGTCGGCACGACCCGCACCTCCGCGCCGAGGGTGCGCAGGATCTCCACCTTCTCGGGCGACTGGTTGTCCGGCATGTAGATGACGCAGCCATAGCCCCGGGCGTTGCAGATGTGCGCGATGCCGATGCCGGTGTTGCCGGCCGTGCCCTCGACGACGGTGCCGCCCGGCCGCAGGGCACCGCTCTTCTCGTGCTCGCGGATGATCCACCAGGCGGCGCGGTCCTTGACGGAACCGCCCGGGCTCATGAACTCGGCCTTGCCGAGAATCTCGCAGCCGGTTTCCTCGGAGAGGTCCGTGAGGCGAATGAGCGGCGTGTTGCCCACCGCCTCCACGAACCCGTTCCGCGTGTCCATGCCCTCTCCCTTCCCGCAACAGACGCGAAACGGGCGATTGTACCGACGCCGCGGGGCCGATTGCATTTTCATGGCGGTGGCTTCCTGTTAGCTTGTCCGCGCACAACGGGTCGCGTTCGAGGAGGAGTTGCATGCCAGACCGCAAGACCGTGGTGGCGCCAAGCGCCATCGGGCTCGACCCCGGACGGCTTGACGCGCTCAGGCAACGCGCCCGCCAGGAAGTCGACGAGGGGCGGCTGCCATCGGCGCAGATTGCCGTGGCGCGGGACGGACGCCTGGGCCTGTTCGAGACCTTTGGCGACGCGGACAACGACACGCTCTACTGCATCTTCTCGTCCACCAAGGCCATCACCTCTGCCGCAGGGTGGTTGGTGATCCAGGACGGCGAGCTGGACATTGGCGAAAGGGTCTCGGACATCGTCCCCGAATTCGGGTCGAACGGGAAGGAGCACGTCACCGTCGAGCAACTCTTCCTGCACACGGCCGGCTTCCCGCACGCGCCGTTCCGGCCCCTGGATTGGGAAGACCCGGCGCGGCGGCTGCAACGGTATCGGCAATGGCGCCTGACCTGGGCGCCCGGCTCCCGCTTCGAGTACCACCCGACCTCCAGCATGTGGATGATCGCGGAGATCGTCGAGCGGCGGAGCGGCCGCGATTTCCGCGAGTTCGTGCGGGAGCGGATCGCGCTGCCCCTCGGGTTGCCGGACCTGTTCGTCGGATTGCCGGCGGACCAGAATGGCCGGGTGGCGGAGTGCATGCACGTCGGCGAGGCGTTGACGAGCGAAGACTACGCCCGGCTGGGCCTGCCGGTCACCGAGGTGACCGAGGACGCGATACTCAGCTTCAACCGCCCCGAGATTCGGGCGGTCGGCGTGCCGGGGGGCGGTGCGGTCACCTCCGCCGCCGACATGGCGCTCTTCTACCAGGGGCTTCTGCATGGCGGGGCGGGTGAGCGGCGGGTGTGGACCGACGAGACGCTCGCCATGGCGCGCACCGTGTGCAGCGGCGACCTCACGGACCCCATGTACGGCAAGCGCGTACACCGCGCCCTGGGGGTCGTGGTCGCGGGCGACGAGGACCGGAACTACCGGGGCTTCGGGCACCACAACTCCGAACTGGCCTTCGGGCACGGCGGCGCCGGCGGGCAGATCGCCTGGGCCGATCCCGCGACCGGGATTTCGGTGGGCTACTGCACGAACGGACACGAACGCAATCCGCTGCGGACCGGCCGGCGGGGGGTCAGCATCTCGAATCGCGCGGCCGTCTGCGCGGCCTGAAACGACCGGGCGCATGGAGGTCCCCGACGACCCGTTCGCCTGGATTTGCATCCGGCACCACCGGGACCCGCGGCGCATCAACGAAGCCTCCCTGGTACTGACCGCGGTCGGCATCGACAATTTCGTGGAGCGCGTCCACTCCGAGGACGGTTGGACCGAGGCTCGGGATTGGGGGTTGTTCATCCGCCGGGGCAACAGCGCCCTGGCCGCCGACCAACTCGAACGCTACCGCGTGGAGAACCTGCCGCCTCGCATCCGGGTTCCTCCGATCATTACCTTCGACAGCGGTTGGGCTGGGGTGCTCGGCTTCCTATGCATCCTTTGGGCGCTGCCGGCCCTGGAGGGCTGGGGGCTCTTCGGCATCGACTGGCGCGGCGCGGGCCGCATGGAGGCGGCGCTCGTTCGCGACGGCGAATGGTGGCGCACCGTCACCGCGCTGACGCTGCACGGCGACCTGGCGCACATCCTCGGGAACTCGCTGTTTGGGGCCGTCTTCGGCGTCATGGCCGGACGCTACCTGGGTTCCGGCCTGTGCTGGCTGCTGGTGTTGGCCGCCGGGGCCGCCGGAAACGGGCTGAACGCGCTGCTGCGCCCGGACGGCTTCGCCTCGCTCGGGGCGTCCACGGCCACGTTCGCCTGCGTCGGGCTCACCTCCGCCTTCGTATGGCGCCGCGGCTACTTCCGGGGCCGGGGCTGGCGGCGCGGTCTCGCGCCGCTCGCGGCGGGACTGGCATTACTGGCCTTCACCGGGATGGGAGGCGCGAACACGGACGTGCTGGCGCATGTTGCGGGGTTCGCGTGCGGGGTCGCCGCCGGCGTCGCCATCGCGCCGTTCGACATTCGGCGGCTGGGACGGTCGGGGCAGTATCTGGCGGGTGGATTCGCCGCGCTGGTCGTCCTCGTGGCGTGGATGATGGCGGGGTAGAGGGGCCTGATGCAGGCGCATCCGGACGAGGGCGTCTCCTTTTGGGGCTAGCCGGGGACGGCGAGGTCATCCCCGGCCGGTTCGGCCGGTGCCTCCAGCGCGCCGAGCGCCTTCTCGCGCTGCACCCGGTGGCGCCGGGCCAACTCGCGCATGTCCGTCGTCGCGTCCGTCTCATCGACGATTTCCAGCCCGAGCAGGGTCTCGATGACATCCTCCATGGATACGATTCCCGCCATGCCACCGAACTCGTCGAGCACCACCGCCAGATGCTCTTGGCGGGCGCGCAGGGCGGTGAAGAGGTCGGTGATGGCGTGTGTTTCGCCGACGGCCACGATCTCGCGGCGCAGCGTGGCGATCCGCTGGTCGCCGCGCTCCTCGACCAGCGCCATGAGGAGGTCCGCCCGCAACACGTAGCCCGTGATGTGGTCCTTGGATTCGTCGTGGACGGGTATCCGGGAGAACGGCAGGCTCTTCGCCTCCTTGTAGTACTCGGCGATGCGCTGGTCTTCCGCCGCCACCTCGACGACCGTGCGGGGCGTCATCACGTCCCCCACCTGAATGCTCTGGAAGCGGATCAGATGGCCGATCATCTCGCTTTCCGCCTCCTCGAACACGCCCTCCTGGGCACCGAGCTCCGCCATCGCCAGAAAGTCCGTGCGCGTCAATATCGGTTGGGTCGTGCCGCGTTTTAGCCGGCGTGTCAGGTACTGGCTCAGCCAGACGAAGGGCGCAAGTCCGATGACCAGCAGCCGCAGCGAGTGCACGGTGAACGTGACGAAGTGCTGCCAGTACAACGCGCCGATCGTCTTTGGCACGATTTCCGAAAAGACCAGTATCGCAATCGTCATGGTGGCCGGCACCGCGACCCTGGTAATCCAGGGATTCGCCGCCGCCCACAGCGCCGCCGCCTGTTCCCCCACGCCGATCGCCCCGACGGTGTGCGCTATGGTGTTGAGCGTCAGGATCGCGGCCAGGGGACGGTCCACATTGGCCTTGAAGTCTTCGAGGTAACGGCCGACGCGGGTGCCTTGCTGGAACTTCAGGCGGGCATGACTCGGCGTGATGCTGAGTAGCACGGCTTCCCACAACGAGCAGAAGAAAGAGAAGATGAGCGCGAGGAAGAAGAACGAAAGGAGCAGGCTGTACATCAAGGGAACGTGCGACCGTGACCCCGACAGATCGAGGTTGCGCCCGTCAGGCCACTACTAGGGGTCATGCCGCCGATTGTAGCAAGCTACGGGCTCCGCGCCGCGCGCGGCAACCCGGAGCCTTTGGAGGAGCCTTTGAAGGAGCGTTGGAGGAGCCTGAGAGCAAGCCGGAGGGCCGTCCGTTCGATGCCAGGAGCGATCGAATCGAGGCCCTGCGCCAAGCGCTCCACGGCAGCGCGGCATGCGCGCCCCTCTCAGGGAAGCGTCGACATGGCCACGATGCGGCACGATCCCGCGTGTCGCCCCACGAGGAACAGCATCTGAACCCGGTTGTCCGAGTCGCTCCCGAAGGTCGCGGCGACGGTCGCCCCGGCGCTGCCGTTCTCGACCAAGCGCACCGTGGAGGGCAACCCGCCGGTCGGCGTCCCGAGCGTGCGCCGGAAGGCGGCCGCGTCGCCGAAACGCCGCACGCTGCCCACGCCGACCAGGGTGAGTGGATAGCGGATCAGGTCCTCGCGGCGGTCGTGGTCTCCCGTCTGGAGCGCCTCGCAGTACTGGCGGACGGTGTCGACCGGCCCCGGATCGTCGACCGTGCGCCAGGGGAATGCCGCGCCGCATGCGAACCGCGCCTGGATCCCCCAGGACCCGTCGAGCCGCGTGAGGATGTAGACGACCCGGTTCTCAAGAATGGCCTCGTCCTCGGCGTTGTAGCGCGTCCATCCGCCGGCGAGGTGCACCATGTCGGCGCAGGCGTGCACGCGTTCCGGTTCGACACCCTCGGAGCGCACCCAGCCGGTGGCCGCCCGCGCGGTCCACGAGGCGCTCGCGGCGTAGTCGGCGGCGGTCTCGAAATGGTGTACCCGGCCGTCCGCGGCCACGCGCACGTGCGGATAGCTCATGACGTCCGCCCACGCCTGGGCGTCCCGCGCGCTGTCGGCGCGGAAGAACTCCCTGTAGACCTCTTCCGGGGTATGCATCAGGACCAGTCCACGCCCTGGCGCGAGGGATGGTTGCCGAGGCGGTGCGCCCAGGGCCGCGCGGCCGTGTCCCAGGGATGGGCCGCGAGCCACTCCTCGCTCATGGCCACCCCGAGTCCCGGGCCGGGCGGCACGTCGAAGTAGCCGTCGGTCTGTAGCGGAAAGTCACCTACCGTGGCGTCCTGGTACCACTCCCGAATACCCCCTTCCTGGATGACGAAGTTGGGGGTGCAGGCGTCGAGGTGCAGGGCGGCGATGGTCGCGAGCGGCCCATAGCAATTGTGCGGCTGGATGCCGACGTAGTGGGCCTCGGCCATCGCGGCGATCTTCTTCGTTTCGAGTATTCCGCCGGCGTACATGATGTCCGGCTGGATCAGGTCCACAGCGTGGAGAGGGAAGAGCTCCGCGAAGTCGAACTTGGTCAGCAGGCGCTCGCCGGTGGCGATGGGGATGTTGACGTGGTCCGAGACCTTCTTCAGGGCCTTCAGGTTCTGGGGCGGGACGGGCTCCTCGAAGTAGAAGGGGCGGTGCTCCTCCATGCGGTTGCCCACGCGGATGGCGTCGGCGGGCGAGAGGCGGCCGTGGACTTCGACCAATAGCTCGACATCGTCGCCCACGGCTTCGCGCACGGCCCGCATCTTCTCGAGCGCCAGGTCTTCCGACCTCCTGTCCATGAAGATGCCGCGGTGTTCGAAGGGGTCGCCCTTGAGCGCGGTGAGGCCCCGTTCGACGTGGGCCATGGCATTGCGGACCGAGGCCTCGGGCGTCGGGCCGTCCCACCGGCCATAGGTCCAGATCCGATCCCGCACCTTGCCCCCGAGCAGTTCGTAGACCGGCGCGTCCAGCGCGCGGCCCTTGATGTCCCAGAGCGCGATCTCGATCCCGCTGATCGCCGACATCTGCACCACGCCGCCGCGCACGTGGAAGTGGTGGTAGAGCGTCTGCCAATGCCGCTCGATCTGCATGGGATCGGCGCCGACCAGCAGTTGACCGAATTCGTCGATCATCGTCGCCACGGCGAGGGGCCCGCTGGTCGCCTCGCCCCACCCGGTGATGCCGGCGTCGGTCTCGATGCGCACGAACACGAAGTTGCGCGTGACCCGCGGGCTCAGCGCCGCGGACGCGGGCAGGGCCTGGACCGAGGTGATCTTCATCGTTTCTCTCCGCCTGCCGGTTTGACGCACCGGGGGCGCGTCGAACCGATGCCTGCACTTCAGTGGCAGACGTGCGCCCCTGCCGGCGCCTCACCCGAGGGCGCGAACGCGGCACCCGTGCGTGAGGATGCGGGGGGCCCGAACGTTAATGATAGGGTAGCGCGGCCATGAGCAGGCATGACCCAGCACGGACCTGACCACGCCCGCACCGGGGGCGAAGTCATCGTCGACTTCCTGGTCCGGGCGGGGGTGCGGCACGTATTCGGCATCGTCAGCATCCACAACATGCCGATCGTGGATGCGCTCGCCCGCACCGAGGGCATCGCGTTCGTGACCGCGCGCCACGAGCAGGGGGCCGCCCACATGGCCGACGGCTACGCCCGGGCGACCGGCAGCCTCGGCGTCGCCCTCGGCAGCACCGGTCCGGGCACGACCAACATGGTCACGGGCCTGTACGAAGCCGCCTACGGTTCGTCGCGGCTGCTCGTGGTGACCGGGCAGGCGGAGACCAAGTTCTACGGCAAGGGCAAGGGCTACGTACACGAGGCGGAAAGTCAGAAGCCGATGCTCGATACGGTCGCACGCACGGTGGCCTCGCCCCGGCACGTGCACGAGATCGGCCCCATGCTCAAGGGGGTGGCCGAATCGATCCTGAGCGGCCGGCCCCAACCGGGCGCGATCGAGGTGCCCATCGACCTGCAGTACGCGACCACGATGGCGGCACCGCCGCGTCTCGCCGTCCCGGCGCCGGTCGCACCGGACCCCGCGGCGCTGGCCGACGCCGCCGCGCGAATCTCGAGGGCGGGCCGGCGGGTGATCCTCGCCGGGGGCGGCATCGCGACCCAGGGGGCACGGCAGGCGCTGACCGCCCTCGCGGAGGCAACCGACGCGCCGGTGATCACGACCCTGAACGGCAAGGGGAACATGGCCCCGGAGCATCCACTGCATCTCGGCCCGGTCCTGATGCACCCGCCGCTGCGCGCGCTGGTGAACGAGGCGGAGCTGCTGATCGCCGTGGGAACCCGCTTCCAGGCCGGTACGGGCGGCGCGAAGATCCGAATCGAACTGCCGCCGATGGTACACATCGACGTCGATCCACGCTCGATCGGCCTGAACTTCACGCCGGTGGCCGGCGTGGTCGGCGATGCGGAGTTGGCGCTGCGGGGACTGCTCGATGCCGGCCTCGCCCCGGGGGACGCACGGTTCCGCGAGTCCCTGCAGTCACGGGCGGCGGATACGCGGGCGCACTACCGCAAGCGCATCGGCCCCGATCACGCCCGGGTACTCGACAGCTTCGCGAAGCATCTGGGGCGCGATGCGATCTTCGTGCGCGACAGCACCATTCCCGGCTATAACTGGGGCAACGGGCTGCTCCCCATCGACCATCCCCGAGGTTACGTGTTCCCGACCTCCGGGGCGATCGGGCCGGGCCTGCCGCTGGGCCTCGGGGTGGCGCTCGCGACGGGGAGGAAGACCTTGGTGATGCACGGCGACGGCGGGCTCATGTTCCACGTCGGCGAGTTGGCGACGGCGGCCCAGTACGGAATCCCGGTCGTCGTGGTGGTCTTCAACGACGGCGGATACGGCGTGCTGCGCGGCCTCCAGGCCAGGCGCTTCGAGGGCCGCTTCCACGGGACCGAACTCCATACGCCGGACTTCGTGCAGCTTGCCGAGAGCATGGGCGTACCGGGCCTGCACGCGCGTGACGCGGCGGAGTTCGACGCCCGGCTCGACGAAGCCATGGCGCTGGACGGCCCCGTCCTGATCGAACTCGATGCACGCAACATGCAGCCCATCGAGGGCGTGGTCCGTGCCCCCGGCCACTGAAGCCGCGTCCCCCGCGGTGCGCGAGGGCATCGTCGTGGGCCGGGCCGGTGCCCGCGACCTCACCGCCGACCTCTACCTGCCCGACGTGGGGGATGCTCCGCGCCCCGCCCTCGTCGTCGTGCATGGTGGCGGCTGGAGGAAGGGGTCGCCGCGCGGCGTCCGGGGGTTCGGGGAGCTCCTGAGCCGGGCGGGCTTCGTCTGCCTCTGCCCGGCGTATCGGCTAAGCGGGGAGGCCCACTGGCCCGCACAGATCGAGGACGTGAAGTGCGCCATCCGCTTCCTGAGGGCGGCCGCCGGCGAACTCGGCGTGGATCCGCGGCGCGTCGGCGTCACCGGCGACTCCGCGGGCGGCCATCTCGCGCTCATGGCGGCGGTGCGGTCGGGCTTCGAGGGCGCGGGCGGACACTTGGCCCATTCCAGCGAGGTCGCGGCGGTCGGAGCGCTGTACGGACCGGTGCGGGTGCGGCGAACGCGCGCCGACGGGGCGCCATTGGGGCTCATGAGCCCGGACGCCACTGCCGAGGACTACGCGCGGGCGAGTCCCGTCTGCCATGATCTGGCCACGTTTCCGCCGTGCCTGCTGATCCATGGCGCGGAGGATGCGGCGGTGCCCCTCGAGGGCACCATGGAACTCCACGCGAAGCTCGCGGGGCTCGGCCGGACCGTCGAGCTGCACGTGTTCGCGGGGGAGGGCCACGCGTTTGATAGGCGCAGCGCCACCCGGGAAGGGATGGTAGACGTCGCCGATCCATCGTCCGTCTGCGGTCCGGCCGTGGTGGCGCTCGTCGCGCGGTTCTTCGGGAAGTTCCTGTGACGTCCGCGAACCGCATGCCGGACATGCTCGAACTCGGCGTGATTGCGGACGATCTGACCGGGGCCGTCAAGCTCGCGAGCCTCCTGGAACGGGCCGGGGTGCGTTGCCCGGTCGTCACCTCGCCGGGCGCGCTGGCAACCCTCGACGCGGACGCGGCGGCGGTGGTCGTCGGCCGCAAGCTCCTGGCGCGCCCCGCGCCGGAGGCGGCCGCCGATGCCGTGCGCTCCGCCAGGGCGCTGCTCGCCCGAGGCGCCCGACAGCTCTACTACAAATACAGCGCGCTGTTCTCATCGACCGCGCGCGGCAACATCGGGCCGGTCGCCGAGGCACTGATGGAGCTGACGGGGGCCGAACACGTCCTGTTCTGTCCGGCGCGCCCGGAGCGGCGGGCCACGTTGTACCAGGGCCGGCTCTTTCTCGGCGCCGCGATGCTGCACGAAACGCCGAGGCGCCACGACCCGGTCACGCCCATGACCAACTCGAACCTCGTGGAGGTACTCCAGGCGCAGAGTCGCGTCCCCGTGGGGTTGCTGAACCTCGGCATCCTGCGCTCGGGCCAGGCGGCGAGCGAGCGCCATCTCGGCGAGCAACGCGCGGCGGGCGCGCGGTTCTTCCTGGTCGATGCCATAGACGGGACGGACCTCGACCGCATCGCCGAACTCGCGCGGCACGCGCCGCTGGTCACCGGGTCGGACGACCTGCCGATGGCCCTCGCCCGCGGCTGGGCCGCTTCCGCCCGCGCCGGGGCGTGCGCCGCGCCGCTGCCCATCGCCGCCGGCCCCGCCGTCCTCATCGCCGGGAGCTGCACGCCGAAGACGGGCCACCAACTGGCGCGGTTCGAGGAGGCGCATCCCGTGTTCCGAATCGACCTGTTGCAGGCGGCTCGGGAGGACGCGACGGTCGAACGCGTCGCCGATTGGGCCGCCCAACGGCTCGCGCGCGGTCCCCTCGGCGTCGCGACCACCACCGATGCGGACGGGGTGCGGCGCGTGCAGGCGGAGCTCGGCCGGGAGGGTGCCGCGGCGCTGGCGGACGATCTGCTCGCACGGCTCGCCCGGCGGCTCCATGGGCTCGGCGCGCGCAACTTCGTCGTGGCCGGCGGCGAAACGTCGGGCGCGGTGCTGGATGCCCTGGGCGTGGACAGGGTGGATGTCGCGCCCTACGACGAACTCGAGGGGGGATACTGTCACCGGCCGGGCGAGGCGCCGCTTTCCCTGGTGCTCAAGGCGGGCGCGAGCGGGGACGAGCATTTCTTCGACATGGCCCTGGCACGGCTAGGGAAGGTCTGAATAAGGCCTTCCCTAACGCGGCACAGGGATGTGCCGCCAAATTCTATGGCGTAAGCCATTGAATTTGCGAGCAAAACAAAACCGCGTTTTGTTTTGCAGGGGATGAACAAGTCCATGGAGGGACTTGTTCAGGTGATTCCTAGGGGCAGCACACGCCGCAACGGGGCGGCCGGGGTAGTACGACATGGCAAACACCGTCGACGAAACGCGCTTGCGCCGGGAACTCGTCGCCCACTACAAGCGGGCCGATGCGATCGGCCTGAACGAACTGTCTTCGGGCAACCTGAGCGTCCGGTTCGGCGACCGGATGCTCATCTCGGCCAACGGCGCGTCCGCCCAGAGCATCACGGAGGACTCGATCGTGGACGTGTCCCTCGACGGCGAGTGGCGCGGCGAGCGCAAGCCCTCGTCGGAATGGCGCATGCACGCGGCCATTTACCGCCGGCACGCCGTGGCGGAGGCCATCGTGCATACGCACTCGGACTACTGCGTGGCCGTCGCGAGCCACCTGAAGCCGCTGCCGGGCTTCCACTACCTCGTGGGCGTCTTCGGCGGCGACGACGTCCCGTGTGTCCCGTATTCGACGTTCGGCACCCAGGCGCTCGCCGACGACGCCGCGGAGGCGCTGACGGACCGTACGGCGTGCCTGCTCGGACAGCACGGCATGATCTGCCGGGGGCCGAACCTGACCCGCGCGGTCAAGACGGCCCATCGGTTGGAGATCATGTGCCGCCAGTACGTGCTCGCGTGCCAATTGGGGGAACCGGCGCACCTGACGGACGCGCAGTGGGAGGAATTTCACGGCAGGGCGCGGGACAGCGCCTACGGAAGGAGGGGTTGAGCTCGGGGGTCGCCGGCTACGCCGGCTTCTCGATGGCCTTCCAGCCGCCACGGTCGGGATCCCTGCGCAGGGTATCCCGGTACTTCTCGACCTTGGCGTGATCGAGCCGGTCCAGCAGTCCGTCGAGGTGGTCCGCCACCAGCGCCTCGCGGACGGGCCGGTAGGCCGGGTCGTCCACGAGATTCCTCAGTTCGCGGGGGTCGTCCTCCATGTCGTAGAGGTCGACGGGTTCGCGCGTCAGCGAGTCCACGCTCAGCTTGAACCGGTCCGTGCGCACCATGGAGAAGAGCATCACTTCGCTGAAGACGGCGTCCTTGCCCCGGTGCGCGCCGGGTGCGTCCGGCCCGTCGAGGACTCGTCCCGCCAGGGACGCCCGACCTTCCGAGCCGTCGAGGCTGGAGGCGCCGGCGATCTCGAGCAGCGTCTCGACCACGTCGAGCTGATCCGTGAGGCCCCGTGACCGCCAGCCCCGGGTGCCGCCGGGTGGCCTGATGCACAGGGGGATGGTGAGTGCGCCCTCGTAGAACACGGCCTTGTTGCGGCAGCGGTGGTCGCCGAGCATCTCGCCGTGGTCGGAGGTGTACACGATCCACGTATCGTCCATCACGCCCTTGCGCTCGAGGGCGTCGAGCACCAGGCCGATGCCCCGGTCGATGTGGGTGACCTTGGCGTAGTAGTAGGCGCGCATCAGCCGGTCCTGGCTGGCCGTCATGGTCTGCAGCCGGCCGCCGTCGCGGCTTCGCCGAACCTGGGGGGCAACGGGCCCGGTACCCGGTTCGAGGATGGCCGGCGGCATCTCCTCGGGATCGTACAGCGCCCGCTCGGAGGCCGGGGAGTCGAAGGGATTGTGCGGCCCCGGGAAGGAGACCTGCAGGTAGAAGGGCTGGTCCTCGGCGTAGTCGTCGATCCACTCGACCGCCTTGCGGGCGGTGTACGTGTCGAGCGTCTCGTCCGCCGGCACCATGCTCGGCGGCGTCTCCCACGGCAGCATCGTCCGCTCGGTCTCGCCGCGCACGACGACCCGCATGTAGCTGCGAAAGGCGTCGAGGCGGCCCCGCTCACGCAGGAAATCCGTGTAGTAGCAGTCGGCGGTGGCGTACGCCATGATGTCCCGCAGTTCGTGGGTGTCCTCGAAACCCCACGCATGCATCTTGTGGGCATGCGCCCGGGCATGGCCGTCGCCCGGGCGGCGCACGTGCAGGTGCACCTTCCCGACCTGCGCGGTGCGGTAGCCGGCATCGCGAATGTTGCGCACGTGGTTGGGCGTCGCGGGATCCCCATCCACGTTGTTGGCCCACATGCCGTGTTCGCAGGGATGCTTGCCGGACATGAGGGACATCCTCGCCGGCATGCATACGGGGGAATTGGTGATGCACCGGCTGAAGGTCACGCCCTCGCCGGCCAGCCGGTCGAGGTGCGGCGTCTGCACGACCGGGTTGCCGGCGAAGCCGACCGTGTCGCCCCGTTGCTGGTCGGGGAAGAAGAGGACGATGTTCGGGCGGTTGGGCACTATTTGTCGGCACCGGCGAAGTAGCGGTGCTCGAGGGAGCGCTGGTTCTCGTAGATCGAGCCCTGGTTGGGGGCCCGGGGCAGCGGCATGCGCACCGGAACGCGCTCCAGGCGAGGTTCGAGGGTCGAGCGCCCCTGCATCATCATGCCGTCGAACGTAGCGAGATCGTCGACGCCGGCCAGCGGCCACGCGTCCGCGGCGGCGTACACGTAGAACAGGATGCGGCGCGCCCGCGCCGAACGGTTCACGGCGGAGCCGTGCACGAGCCGGGCGTGATGGATGGTGATCGCTCCGGCCGCGCCGTGGAGTTCGCGGGCGCCGGACATGTCGAGCCCGGCCCGGCGGACATCGATGGCACCGCAGAAGGCGCCGTCGGCATGGTGATCGTGGACGGGTCCGGCGTGGCTTCCCGGGAGCACCATGAGCGGCCCGTTGTCCGGGCCCATGTCGTCGAGCAGGATCCCGACCGCGAGCACGCTCTGGTTAGTATGCGGATAGAAGGCCCAGTCCTGGTGCCATTCGATGGCCGCGCCGTCCCCGGGCGACTTCAGGTTGACCTTGCCCCCGGTGCGCAGCCGTATGTCCTCCCCGAGCAACGGCATCAGCGCCGCCATGATGCGCGGGTGCGCGGCGAGCCCGGCGTAGAAGGGGTGCGCGAAGTACGGATGCTTGATGCGCCGGACCCGGGGCCGGGCGGGCGTGTGCGCCGGGTCGAGGTCGAGGATGTCCGTGTGGCGAGTCGCCCCGCTCGCGCTCCCGACGATCTCGTCGGTGACGCGCCGCAGCTCGCGTAGCGTGTCGGATTCGAGCGCGTCCTCCACGAGCACGTACCCGTCCGTCGCGTACTGCGCGGCCTGTTGATCGGTGAGCAACGCCTCCTCCCTCGATGGCGGCCAGAACTAGTTTACGGTCGCTTCGACTGACGTGCGCTTGGACGAAAGCCTCACCGGACCGTCCGCACAACCCGAAGCCAACCGCCCCGAATCCTGCGGGATCGTCCCGTTCGGTACAACCGCGCCGCCCGCGATTCCACGCCGGGGCCCGGCCGCGACGTGACGGCTGATTTGCGCGGGCGCCCGCGTGCCGCGAAGATGCACCCGTGCGCCGGGGGAACCGCACCGTGCCGAATGGGCCCAACATCGTCCTGATCTTCTCGGACCAGCACCGGGGCGACGCCCTTGGTTGCGTCGGAAACCCGGTGGTTCGAACGCCCAACCTCGATGGCCTGGCCGCGGAGGGCGTGATCTTCCGAAACTGCAACACGAGCTCGCCCCTGTGCATGCCCGCGCGGGCGTCGTTGATCACGGGCATGTACGTCAACGAGCACGGCGCATGGGGCAATCGCACCGAGGCGGACCGCCACGGGCCGAGCCACGTGAGGAACATCCGGGACGCGGGGTACTGCACCGCCGTGATCGGCAAGACCCATTTCCGGCTGTACCAAGCCGATGATGGCCACACGCGCGACCATGCTTCGGGATTGCACGACTGGGGATACGAGTTCGCCCACGAGACCAAGGACACCATCCCCTCGGCCACCCACCGCTGCTACTACGCGGACTTCCTGGCCGAGCGGGGGAAGCTACAGGTCTACGAGGACTGCGCGCGGAACTTCAGGCTCGGGCAGGGCACGGGTCTCCTGCGCCCGTGGGAACACCTACCCAACCTTCTCGAGGAGGACGAGCACATCGACAGGTACATCGCCAACACGGCGTCGGAGTGGATACGAAGCTATGCGGACGACAGGCCGTTCTATCTACAAGTCTGCCTGATGGGGCCGCATCCGCCGTTCGACGCGCCGGCACGATATAGGGACATGTTCGATCCCGGGGACATGCCCCTTCCGATCATGGAAGCTCCGGCGGAACCGGTCTCTCCCCAGATCAGGACGATGTTCTCGCGCCGGGGACTGAAGGACATGACCGAGTCCCAGAGCCGAACACTCACGAGTCACTACTACGCGAAGGTCGCATTCGACGACCACGCGATCGGCTTGGTCCTTGAGGCCTTGCGGGAAAGGGACCTGATGGACGACACCTGGATCGTCTACACCTCCGACCACGGCGAAATGCTCGGCGATCACCGGTTTTGCCAGAAGTCCGTGTTCTACGAGGGCGCGCTGAACGTGCCGCTCATCGCGAGGCCGCCCGGCGGGACGAAACCATGGACGGCGCAAGGCCTGACGGACCACCACGACATCTGCGCAACCCTGCTCGACGCCGCGGGTGCCGACCATCTAGAGGTCGACCGTGGCCGTTCGTTGCGTCCGAAGATCGAAGCCGGTTCGGACGCGGGCGACGGCCAACGCGGCAAGGGCGTGGTCTTCAGCGAAGTGAACCTGTACTCCATGGCGCGGACCGGGCGCTACAAGATGACCATCGACTCACTGACGAGAGAGCCCCTGGAGCTGTACGACCTGGAGAACGATCCGGACGAGCTTCGCAACGTGGTGGAAGAACCGCGGCTTTCGACCGTGCGCGATCAGTTCCTGGCGGAGTACTTCAGTCACCTGCTGGCGAACCTGAACGAGCCGCAACTCAAGCTGTACCAGGGCGGTGGGATACCGACCAGGCTGCATGGGGAATACCCCGAGTACTGAGTGCGGTCCATTGACCGACCTGCAAAGGGACACGGAGGGCGCCAACGGTGGGGCGGGTGAGGGCGGGCTGGCGCGCCACGTCGAAGGGATAGTGATTACGCTCGTGCGACCGCTGCGGAGCAATGTGGCGCGTTGGGTCGTTTTGCTCCTGGCGGCGTCCCCTGGCCTCGCCGGGGAGCCGGCGTACCGGCACGGCATCTCGCTGCTGCACGACCTGAAGTATCCGGCCGGCTTCACCCACTTCGCCTACGCGAATCCCGCGGCCCCGAAGGGCGGCAGCCTGACGCTCTCGACGGGCCAACCGGTACGGAACTTCTCGGGTGCGTGGGGCACCGGGGTTGCAAACGTGGCGGGGCTCGAGAGGACGATGGATCGGCTGTTCGTCCGCTCGGCCGACGAGGCGTCCGGGCTGTACGGCTTGCTGGCGGACGGGGTGGCGCTGTCGGACGACCGAAAGTCCCTGTTCATCAGGCTGCACGAGGCGGCCCGCTGGCACGATGGCGTGGCGATCACGACCGGCGACGTACGCTTCTCCTACGACGTGATGGCGCGCACGTCCCTCGCCGGCTGGACCTACATGCGCTCGTGGGTCGAGTTGATCGAGATCGTCAACGAGCGGGAGCTCGTGATCCACCACCAGGATGTCTTCACCCATGCGAACCTGCTCGCGCTGACCGTCTTCCCGGTGCGGCCGGCGCACTACTACGCTGATGGGGACCCGGGGGAGACCACGCTCGTGCCTCCGGTCGGCAGCGGTCCGTACCGGGTTGCCGGGTTCGACCGGGACCACGTCGTCTACGCGCGGGTGGACGACTACTGGGCCCGGGACCTCGCCGTCAACCGCGGGCGCCACAACTTCGACACGATCCGCTACGACGTGTACCGCGACGCCTCCGTGGCGCGGGAAGCCTTCCGCAAGGGGTTGTTCGACATCTTCTGGGAGACCGACGTGCGCTACTGGCACGACTCGTACGACATACCGGCCGCTCACGACGGGCGCCTGCGCAAGGACACGCGCACGGTCAGCAGGGCGATCGGCCGGGACCGGGCCCTGGCGTTCAACCTGGAGCGCGAGAGGTTCCAGGACGTGCGCGTGCGCGAGGCGCTGACCCTGGCCTTCGATTTCGAATGGCAGAACCGGGTATTCCATCGCGACTCGCACAAGCGGGCGCTGAGCTACTTCGCCGGGTCGCCGCTGGCGGCGCGGGGATTGCCCGGCGAGGCGGAGGTCGCCGTGCTCGCGCCGTATCGCGACCGGCTTCCGAACCGCCTGTTCGCCGAGCCCTTCGAACTGCCGAGTTCCGTCGGCCAGGGTCGCCACCGCGCCGCGCTCGAGCGTGCGCGGCGCCTGCTTGCCGATGCCGGCTGGACGCTGGTGGACGGCCGGCTCCAGGACGCGCGCGGGCGGCCCTTCGTCCTGGAGATCGCGACGCAGGAGGGGTCGGCAAGCCGCCTCCTGCTGCCCTATGTCGACGCGCTGGCGGTCCTTGGCATCGACGCCCGGCTGCGGATCCTGGATGTCGTCACGGCGGTCAGGTTCAAGCGGGAGCGCCGCTTCGACATGTACCTGCAGAATCTCGCCATGAGCTACCCGCCGATGGACCAGTTGCGCATCTACTTCGGTTCCGCCCATGCCGCCGCGGGCATGGGCGGCAACCTGGCCGGGGTCCGGGATCCGGTGGTGGACGCGCTGATAGAAGCCGCCCAGCGCGCGCCGGACATGGACACCGCGGTGATCGCCTGCCGGGCCCTGGACCGTGTCCTGCTGTGGGGCTTCTATCACGTGCCGCTCAACATGCCCGACGTGGAGCGGTTCCTGTACTGGGACAAGTTCGGCCGCCCGGACGAATCCACCGCGCGGTACGAGTACCTGGACGGGGGTCTGGCGCGCGTGATCGACAGTTGGTGGCGGCGATGATCCGGGGCTTCTAGTTGAACGGCAACATGCCGGACTTCCGGTAGTAGACCCTGGGCTCCGCGCGCGCCTGGGCGCCGCCGGCGGGATTGGCCGCGCCGTAGGGAGGAATCGCCGTGCCCGCCCGCGCCAGCCGCGCGGCCATCGAGACCCGGCGGTTGCCGGAGCCGAACGGCAGGCTGCGGTGGAGCAGCGACCCGTGCATCAGTACGAACTGGCCGCGCCTGAGGGGCAGCGGGGTGACGCGATCCTGGACGACGTCGGGGACTTCCTCGATGTGACGCGGGATGTCGCGGTCGAACGCATCGATCGGCAGGTGCGATCCCTTCACGTATTCGATGCGGCCCTCGGTCATGCCGATATCGGTCAGCGCGAGGGTGAGGGTGAAGTGATTGCTCGTGTCGAACAGGTCGATAGGCGCATCGCCGTCCTCGAAGTGACGGTCGTGATGCCACTTGTTCTGTCCGGTACCCTCGCTCTTGACGAAGAAGTTCGTCCTCCAGATGAACAGGTCCGTGCCCGCCAACTCCGCCACGACCGACTGTAGGTTGGCGTCGAAGAAGAGCTCCCGGAGGATCGCGATGTCCATGTGCCGGTCGAGCAGCGGGTTGACGCCCGGATCGTCCGCCCCTTCCCTGATCGCCTGCAACTGCGCTCGCCGCAGGGCCTTCAGGCGGAAGACCTCGTCGCGCGCGGCGTCGAGCCGGGACTGGTCCTTGAGCTCGAAGGGACCGGCCAAGCCGTCCCGCTGCCATTGGTGTGTCGGCATGGTGCGTATGATCACACGGGCGCAACGAAGCGCATCGGGGGGTTAGACGTGGTCCGCGCGCTCCGCCTCAGGAGCTGGCACTCCCGACGCGACGAGGTGAGGATGCGGCGGGGCGGAACGTCGAATAGCAGGTGGCGAGGGGGCGAGAATCCGACGCATGCCGGGTGAAGCAGAGTTCCAGGAGCGCGTCGTGCGGGCGGAACGCCCACGGCACCACTTCGTGTTCCTGATCGCGCCCGACGGGTCGATGCTCGGCCTCGACGGGGACGGCGCGCCGGCCCGCTACGACGACGCCGACGACCGCGTCATCTGGGACCGGGCGCCGGGCGGGGTCCGGCACGTGGCCACGGGCCGGGCGTTCGCCGCCGACATGGACGGGGACACGTGCACGGTGGCCGGCGGCGGGGACGGCGTGACCTTCCGGATCGGCCACGGCCCGGAAAAGCTGCCGAGCGCCTATCTCGACCACCTGCGGCGGGAAGGCTGGGTGTGCCTGACCTGTCTGTTGCCGCCCGACATCGTCGAGGGGCTGCAACGGGTCGCGGGCACGGACCGCCACGAGCACCTCCGGATGAACAACGACCGTCCCAAGGTCTGCCAGCACGGCGCCGTCGGCAAGGCGATCACGGAGCCGATATCGCTGTGGCTGATCCGGCGGTACGTCGGCACGCGGGACCTGCACCTCGGGCATCCACCGGGGCTCACCGCACTGCCTCCCTACGACGGCAAGCGCCCCGTCCAGGGCTGGCACGCCGACATTCCCTACATCGCGTCCGCCGGCGGCAATCCCGTGGCGGATCGGGGCGGCCCGATCAAGGCGGTGCAGCGCAACGTCTGCGTCTCGGACTTCCGGAAGGACAACGGGGCCACGGCGTACAAGCTCGGCTCGCATCGGGCCCCGACGAACCCGCCGCCCGCATGGAACCCGGGCCGCCATGGCGGCGACCCCGCGGCGCGGCCCTACAGCGGCCCCGATTCCGACGTGCTGGAGGCGCCGGCCGGCAGCATCGTCCTGTACGACGCCAGGACCTGGCACCGGGCGGGCTTCAACCGCAGCCGGCGCAAGCGCGGCGCGATGCTGATGTCGTTCCAGACCGCGGACGTGATCCCGAAGCGGGACACCCGCCCCACCTGCAAGCGTCTACACGAGAGCCCGGTGTATCGGGAGCTCGACGCCAGGCAGCGGCGGGAGATCACCGAACTCCTGATGAACCAGCCGGACATCGTGTGATGGTCCGCCTGCGGCCCCCCGCCCCGCAGACCGGAAGGACCACGCCATGCAAGTAGGAATCATGTCCGGCCACTGCGCCCGGCCGACCCTCGGGGAGACGCTCGACGCGATCCTCGCCCATGACCTTCGACACCTACAGTTCAACTGGGCTTCGGCGCGCCCGAAGGGACCGCTCGCCGACGAGATCGACGCCATCTGCGCCGTCGTCCGGGAGGAGACCGCCAGGCGGAACATGGTCGTCGCCGCCGTGGCCGGCAATGCCAACATGGTCGACGTCGATCCCGCGAAACGTCGGCGGGCGATCGACCGGCTGTTGATGATCGTCCGCGCCTGCAGGGCGGCGGGCACCTCCGTGGTCGCGACGTGCACCGGCTCACGGCACCCGGAGAGCATGTGGCGGCATCATCCCGACAACGCGTCGAAGGAAGCGTGGCGGGTGCTCCACGCCACCCTGGAACAGGTGCTGCCGGTCGCCGAGGCGGCCGGCGTGCAGGTCGCGTTCGAGCCGGAAATCAACAACGTCGCGAGCGACGCGAAGAAGAGCCGCCGCCTCATAGACGACATGGGCTCGCCCAACCTGAAGGTCGTGATGGACGCCGCCAACATCTTCGGCAAGGACGACCTGCCGCGTATGGGGGAGGTGCTCGACGAGGCGTTCGACCTCCTCGGCGACCACGTCGCCATCGCCCACGCCAAGGATCTCGACCGGGGCGGCGATGCGGGGCACTTGCCGGCGGGCACCGGCAAGCTCGACTACGCCCACTACGTCGCGCTGCTCTGCGGACTGCCCTTCGACGTTCCGGTCATCCTCCACGGGCTGCCGGAGGACCAAGTGGACGCGAGCGTCGCGATGCTCCGGGGCCACGCGGCGGCCCTTCTGGCGGGGGAGGGCACGGGCGGTGCGACGGGAAGTGGGGCGGGAGCGGACGCATGAAGGCGAAGGTCGCCCTCCTCGGTTGCGGCAACCCGGCGCGCCGGTGGCACTTGCCGACCCTCGGCGAGTTGTCGCGGCGCGGCGCGATCGACTTCGTCGCCCTGTGCGACATGGACGAGCGTCTCGCCGCGGAGAGCGGGGCCAAGTACGGGGTGCCGCACTACGCGAGCGCCGAGGAGATGCTCGACAGGCACCCGGACATCCTGGTCGTCGACGTGGTGACCGGCGACCCGACGCATCACGTGCTCGGCCGCATGATGGCGGAATGCGGGAAGCACGTCATGGTGGAGAAGCCAATGGCGCTGACCTTGCCGTGCTGCGACATCATCATCGATGCCTGCCGCCGCAACGGCGTGCACTTCGAGGTGGCGGAGAACTACTTCCGCATGCCCAAGCAGCGCATGATCCTGAAGCTGATCGAGGCGGGGTTGCTGGGGGACATCGTGCGGGTCTACTTCGTCGAGCCCAAGCGGCGGGATCCGTTCGAGCCCACCGTGACCCACCGTGGCCTGGACCGGCCCATCCACGGCTTCGGGCGTACTTCCGGCATGTGCATGGACATGGGCGCGCATCGGTTGTCGCAGTTGCGGCTCTACGCGGGGAGCGAACCCCGGCGGGTCGCGGCCACTGTGCGCAAGTACGGCTCGGATCCCAAGCGCGTCCACGAGGACTGGGCGCACGCGATGATCGAGTTCGACAACGGCGCGGTGGGCATCTACGAGACGTCGCGCCTGGGCGAGGGCCAGAAGTACTGCCAGATCATGGGCAGCCTGGGCGGCATCCTCGACCACGACACGTTCGGGCCGGAGATTCCGTTGCGCGCGGTGGTGGGCGGGGAGTGGCGGGACGTTCCGGTGACGACCGAACGGCGCCGGGTGGACGGCGTGGACGTGCTACAGCGCATCGTCGCGCATGCAAACCCCGAGATCGTCTACGAGAACCCCTTTCGCGGCTACGCCATCGACGACTGGTGCGTCGGCCACGCGGCCGAGATCATGAGCATCGCCCACGCGGCGCTCCACGACGAACCCGCGGAGTACGGGGTGGCGGGGCGCAAGGACGTCGAGATGGCGATGGCGATCTACGAGTCGTCCCTCGGCGGCATGGCGCCCGTGAGCTTGCCCCTTGAGGGGATGACCGTCTACGAGCGGGCGGTACACGAGGACTACCTCGCCAGGTTCGGCCGTCCCATCGACCGGTTCTGACGGACTCCGCGGCGTGCGGCGCGGGGAGCGCCCGGACGTCGCCGCCGCGGAGACCGCCGATCCGCGGCTACATCTTCCAGCGTACGCCGAGCTGGTAGCGGCGGCCGGCGTGGATGGCGCTGGAGACATGCTCCTGCGTGCCGGTGCCGAGCAGGTTGTAGTAGTACACGTTCTCGTCCGTCAGGTTGATGCCTTCGAGCATGAACGAGACGTTGTCGTTCAGGCGATACCCGAACGACGCGTCGAACTGCTCGTACGAGTCCACGAAGTAGGGGTGTCCCGAGAACCCGCCGGCGATGTCGTCGAGGAAGTCGTCGCGGTAGTTGTAGGCGACCCGGGCGCTCCAGGGCCCCTTCTCGTAGAACACGGTGAAGTTGATCGTGTCCTCGGACAGGCCCGGAACACTGTACGAGGCCATCGTCTTCTCGTTCTTGAAGTCGGAGCCGGAGTCGATGTACGTGTAGTTGGCGATCACGCCGAGGCCGTCGAACGGCGCCGGGAGCACGTCCGCGAACGTGCGCTGGAACGCCAGTTCGACCCCGGTGAGGTCCGACTCCCCGGTGTTCAGCGGCCGGAACGCCGTCAGCACCAGGGGCTGGTTCGTCTCGGGGTCGATCACCCCGGGGAACGGGGTCGGCACCACTTCGGGCTGCACGAACGCCTCGATGCTCTTGGTGAAGACGCCGATCGAGGCGATCGAGTAGTCGGCGAAATACCATTCCAGCGCGAGATCGACCTGCACCGCCGTGGTCGGGTCGAGTTCCCCGTTGCCGCCGCGCATGGTGCGGGGGTTCGGTTGCACGGTCAGCCGCGGACTCAGGTCGAGGAACCTCGGCCGACTCAACACCTTGGCCACGGAGAACCGCACGACGAGGTCCTCCCTGGGATCGAAGCGCAGGTTCAGGGAGGGCAGCACCTCCGTGTAGTCGTGGCCGATGTTCACGAACTCGGGCGGCGACAGGATGATCTCTGGCGACGACGGGTCGGAATAGTCGATGTGGACCGGTTGGGTGATTTGGCCGACAGACCCGGTGCTGTTGTCGACATAGCGCACGCCCACGTTGCCGGAGTACGGCGTGTCGCCCATCTGGCCCCGGAACGTGATCATGGCGTAGGCGGCGTTGCCGTCGTCCTCGTGGTTGAGGTCCTCGATGTAGCGGCCCGAGGTGAACTCGTCCAGGGACTTCCCGCTCCCCGTGTTGAAGCCGCGGCCGGCGCGGATATCGTCCGGCCGGGTGATGAACGTCTCCTGCAGGGCGTCGAAATTCGGGCTGAGGACGGGCGACGGGAAGTCCATGTCGAGCCCGTCGAGGAAGTCGGACTCGGCCGGGAACGGGCTGGCGCCGCCGAAAGCCGTGATCGGCTGATTGAGGAAAGCGCGGCTGTTCAGGTACCGGGACCGGTCGCGGCGCTCCTGCCGGTAGGTCCTGACCCCGGCCTGGATGGTCTCGAGCCACGCCCCGTCGAATTCGTAGGTGGCGTCCACCCGGAACTGCGAGTTGCTATCGTCGACGAGGTGTTTCTGGATCGATTGCTTGACGACCGAGAAGAAGCTGGGGTCGGTCACCGGGGAGGTCGTCGTCATCGAGGGAAGACGGCCGGAACCATTCTTGCGGTAGGTCATCTGCGTGCGCGTGTTCCGCATCAGGGCATCGCGGTTCGTGATGGGCGACTCCGTGTCCGAGACCGAGACATCGACGTTGATGGCGAGCCGGTCGGTGGCCTGGAACTTCACGTTGACGCCGTAGTTCATGGCTTCGTTGTTCACCACCTCCGTGGCGTGCTGCAGGAAGAGCCCCGCGCCCGAGGTAGAGATCATGGTGAACACGCCGGTGCCGTTGTCGTCCATGAGCGTTGCGTCGGTGATCCGGGAATGACCTTGCGAGATGCGGAAGGATCGCCAGTAGTCGGTCTCGTCCGCGGAGTTGTCGGTGTAGAGCACGTCGAAGGTGACGTCGACGCGGTCCGAGGGCCTCCACTGCAGCGCGGAGGACACGTTCAGGCGGTCGCGGTCCGTGATGTGCAACTCCCCGAGGAGCTGCTGCGGGTAGTAGCCGGTCATCTCCACGCCGTCGATGGTGACGGTCCTGGGATCTCCCAGGAATCCGTACTGGTGGAACGAGTCCGATCGAAAGACCCGGTTGTCCCACTGCGCCGACGCCATGAAGCCCACGGTGTCGCTCAACACGTCGCTGTAGAGGGCGAACACGCCGGGCGCGGTGTCGTCCGCCAGCTCGTTGCGCGTCGAGTCCACCGAGAGGGCAACGTGCCGCTCGCCGAGATCGAAGGGCTTGCGCGGCTGGATGTCGACGAAACCGCCGAGGCCACCCTCGACGTGGTCGGCGCGGGGCGACTTGTGGACCTCCACCGCCTGCACCAGCCCGGACTGGAAGGCGTGGAAACCGACCGCGCGCGATTTGGTGTTCGTCTGCCCCCGGCCGTCGTGGCTACCCGGCGCGACGTTGGACGCCGAAACACGCCCGCCGATGGTCGTCTGCACGAACTGGGGCCCGAGTCCGCGCACGCTGACGAACGCGCCCTCGCCGGACTTCCGGTCGATGGCGACGCCGCTGATCCGCTGCAGGGCCTCGGCCAGGTTCTGGTCCGGGAACGCGCCGATGTCCTCCGCCGTGATGGCGTCCACGAAGTGGTCGGCGTTGCGCTTGCGCTCCAGCGACTGCTGCAGGCCGCCGCGGATGCCGTAGACGACGATCTCCTCCAGGGGCTCGCTCTCGTCGCCCAGGGCGGCGGTGCCCTGCGCCCCCGTGGCGGCTTCCTCGGCGATGGCCGCGCTGCTTGCCAGGGTAAGCGCCGTCGCCAGGCTTGCAAGCAGCGGCCGAGCGCTCGTGTTGTTCGTCATCGTGGGTTCCTCTCCAATCTCAAGGCGGTTGTCAAAGTTGTTGCCGACCAGGATCGTGTCGAGTTGGTTGACACGGTGGTCCAGGCTCGTCCCGGCCAGCAGCCGGTCCAGGGCGTCGCGCAGCTTGAAGCTGCCCGCGATGCGTTGCGAAGTCTTGCCGGTGATGGCGTCTTCGACGAAGAGAATCTCCTTCCCGCTCTGGAGCGCGAACTCGTTGAGGGCGCTGCCGAGGTCCTGCGCCTCGATGCGGAAACGGATCGTGTCGTCCTGTTCGTGGGCGGAGGCCACGGGAGACGCGTTGGCCAGGGCGAGCAGGACCACGCACCAAGCGCCGGGCGCGTGGCGTCGCGTGCTGCGGCCGGCCATCGTCACGGACCCCCGCCCGCGCCCCGGCCGGAACGGTGGTTCCCGCCGGGGCGCGCTTCCTGCGGCGCGGGCGCCGTGGCGCGCCCCGCGGCCGGCTCGGCGGAAGCCGCCTCGCGGTCAAGCCAGAAGAGTTCGACGCGATCCCACGCGACGGCGTGCGCCTTCACCGGATGGATGGTCTCCACGGCCTCGATGAACGACCTCGTGCTGCCGGCGAGGAATACGCCGCTGATGCGGATGGCGTCGAGCCGGGCGTCGTCGTCCACGACGAGCTTGCGCCGGCTGTACCGATTAATCTCGCTCACCGCGTCCGGCAAGGCTTGGTCCCTGAAGAGGAGCCGTCCCTCGCGCCATCCGGCGGCGCGTTCGAGGTCCGCCGCGAGCACGGTGGGCGGCTCGTTGGGCTTGACCACGAGCTGTTCGCCCGCCTCGAGCTGCGTATGGGACGGGCTCTTCGCCGGCGGGCTGCCGGGGAGGGTATCCGCCGCTCCCACCGCGTCGACCAGCACGCGGCCCTCGACCAGGGTCACGAGCACGCTGTCTTGATCGGGGAGGAGCCTAACGTCGAATGCCGTGCCCAGCGCCACGATGCGGCGGTCACCCGCGAACACTTCGAACGGCCGCCGATCCTTCGCGACCTGAAAGTGCGCCTCGCCGCGTTCGAGGGTCACCCTGCGCGTGTGGGAGCGAGCCGTGAACCGCACGGAGATGCGGGAATCGGTGTTCAGCGTGACGGTCGAATCATCGGACAACTCGACGGTCGAGCGCTCTCCGACCGCCGTCTCGAACGTGCTTGCCGCGAGCGCATGCGGTGCCGGCACGACGGGTTCGGGCGCTCTCTGCCAGTACAGCGCCGTGCCGAGCAACACCGCCACACCGGCCGCGAGCCCGGCCGCGGCGCGCTGCAGCCGGCGTTGCCGCGGCATGCGCGTCGCTTCGAACACGCGCTCCCCTAGTGCGGTCAACTCGGGATCGTTGAGGTGGCGGTCCAGCGTCCCCAGCGCATCGCGCGTCTGGGCGAACGCCCGGGCGTGCTCCTCGCTTTCCGTCCGCCAGGCCTCGAATGCCGCGCGGTCGGCCGGGCCGCAACTCGGGCTCTCGAGCCGCATGACCCAGTATGCGGCTGCTTCCAGATGCCCGCGGGGCACCTGCCGTGGACGGTTGGAGAGGAGTCCGCTCATCGCGCTTGCCCGAGTCGCAGGGCCAGGTGGGCGATGGCCTTGATCATGTGCTTCTCCACGGCGCTCACCGATACGCCCAGCCGCCTGGCCACGGTCTTCTGACGCATGCCCTCGACGCGGCACAGCATGAACACCTGCAGGGTGCGGGGCGGTAACTCGTGAAGTATCGCCATCAGCGTCCCGATGGACTGCGTCGCCTGTAGGACCTCGACCGGGCCATGGTCGGGCACGGCATGCTGCTCCTCGCTGTACTCCTCGTGCGCGCCCTGGGCGTGCGTCCTTAACTTGCGGAGGTGATCGCGCCACACATTGGAGGCGGAACGCATCAGGTAGGCCTCGGGCCGGTCGATGGCGTCCGCGTCCCCGCGGACGGCGAGGCGCAGCAGTACCTCCTGCACGAGGTCGTCCACGTCGGCCGCCGGGGTGGCCCGCTTGCGGAAGAAGCGGGTCAGCGCGGGGCGATACTCGCGCGCCAACGCATCCAGACGCTCTCGGGCCGCGTCAGAAGCGCGCTTCGGTCCGGCACGGGGCATGCGACACCCTGGCACTCCAGTCCACGGCTATTATTGACGTGCGCACGCTCGATGTCCTCACCCCGGCCGGGGCGCCCGGTGAGGTATCGGCGCGGGGCCGCGTCAAGAGGGGAGGGCCGCCCGACGTTGACCTGGGGCGACGGCCCGCGGCTACCGCATGGCGTAATGCGCACGAGCGAGACGGGGTCACCATGGGCAGGTACCTAATCCGGCGGCTGTTGCTGCTGTTCCCGACGCTGATCGGCATCATCACGCTGAATTTCTTCATCGTGCAGCTCGCGCCGGGCGGCCCGGTCGACCAGATGATCGCCACCCTCGCCGGTCAGGACGGGGGTGGCGCCACCAGCCGCATCGCGGGTGCGGAAGCCCGCCTGCCGGCTACGGATGCCGCGGTGCAGTCGCAGTATGCAGGTGCCCAGGGACTCGACCCGGAACTCATCGCGGCGATCGAGAAGCAGTTCGGCTTCGACCGGCCACTCCACGAGCGCTACTTCAAGATGCTCGGCGACTACCTGACCCTCGATCTCGGTGAGAGCTACTTCCAGGACCGCCCGGTGATCGAACTGATCGCGGAGCGGCTGCCGGTGTCGATCTCGCTCGGGCTCTGGTCGATGCTCATCATCTATTCGATCTCGATCCCGCTCGGCGTGATGAAGGCCGTGCGCGACGGCACCCGCTTCGACGCCTGGACGAGCGGGATCATCTTCGTCGGCTACGCCGTGCCGAGTTTCCTGTTCGCGGTGTTCCTGATCGTGCTGTTCGCGGGCGGCGCGTACCTGGACCTCTTCCCGCTGAAGGGACTGGTGTCGAACGACTTCGCGGACCTGAGCCTGCCGGGCAAGATCGCGGACTACTTCTGGCACTTGGCGCTGCCGGTGCTCGCGCTCACCATCGGCGGCTTCGCGACGCTGACCATGCTCACCAAGAACTCGTTCCTGGACGAGATCGCCAAGCAGTACGTGCTGACGGCGCGGGCGAAGGGATTGAACGAACGCCGCGTGCTCTATGGCCACGTCTTCCGCAACGCCATGCTGATCGTGATCGCGGGCTTCCCGGCCGCATTGGTCGGCATCCTCTTCACCGGCGCGCTCCTCATCGAGGTGATCTTCTCGCTGGACGGCCTCGGCCTGCTCGGCTTCGAGGCGGTGCTGCGGCGGGACTACCCCATCGTCTTCGGGTCGCTGTTCGTGTTCACCTTCGTGGGCCTTGCGATGACGCTGATCGGCGACATCACCTATACCCTGGTCGATCCCCGCATCGACTTCGAGACGCGGTCGGCCTGATGGCGGAAATCGCCCTAGAGGCCAACCCCGACGTGGCGCGGAGCCCCCGGATCTCGCCGCTGACCCGCCGGCGCTGGGCCAACTTCAAGGCCAACCGGCGCGGCTACTGGAGCTTGTGGATCATCGGGTCGCTGGTGGTGGCGAGCCTCTTCGCCGAGTTCATCGCCAACGACAAGCCGATCGTGATGGGCTACCGGGGCGCGGTGTATGCGCCGGTGTTCTTCGCCTATCCGGAAACCGAGTTCGGCGGCGTGTTCGAAACCGAGGCCCGCTACACGGACCCGTTCGTCCAGGAATTGATCGAGGCCGGAGACGGTTGGATGGTCTGGCCCCCAATCCGGTTCAGCCACGACACGATCGATCTCTACACGGAGGGGGCGGTGCCGGAGGCGCCGAGCGCGCGGCATTGGCTAGGGACGGACGACGTCGCGCGGGACGTCACGGCGCGGCTCATCTACGGCTTTCGGTTGTCGGTGCTGTTCGGACTGGCGCTCACGCTCCTGTCCTCGGTGATCGGCATCATGGTGGGGGCGACCCAGGGGTACTTCGGGGGCTTGGTGGACCTCATCGGCCAGCGGCTCGTGGAGATCTGGGCCGGTCTGCCGGTCCTCTTCGTCATCATCATCCTGACGAGCCTGTTCGAGCCGAATCCCATCGTCCTGCTGCTCCTCCTGCTGCTCTTCAACTGGATGGCGCTCGTGGCCGTGGTGCGCGCGGAGTTCCTGCGCACCCGCAACTTCGACTACGTGAACGCGGCGCGGGCGCTCGGCGAGCGCGACTTCACGATCATGCGCAAGTACGTGCTGCCGAACGCGACGGTCGCGACGCTCACGTACCTGCCGTTCCTGCTGAACGGCTCCATCACCACGTTGACGTCCCTCGACTTTCTCGGCTTCGGGCTACCGGCGGGCTATCCGTCCCTCGGGGAGTTGCTGGCCCAGGGCAAGGCCAACATCCAGGCGCCGTGGCTTGGGCTCTCCGGATTCTTCACCCTCGCGATCATGCTGACGCTGCTGGTGTTCGTGGGGGAGGGCGTGCGGGACGCCTTCGATCCGCGCAGGTCGGCGACATGAGCGAGCGCATCCTCGAGGTCAACGATCTGGCCGTCGCGTTCCGCGGCGAGGAGGCGGTGCGCGGCGTCAGCTTCCACATCGACCGGGGCGAGACGGTGGCGCTGGTCGGCGAGTCCGGCTCCGGCAAGAGCGTCACGGCCCTGTCGGTGATGCAGCTCTTGCCGTACCAGTACGCGAGCCACCCGCGCGGCTCGATCCGGGTCGCCGGCCGGGAGGTGATCGGCCGGTCCGACGAGGAGCTACTGCCCATCCGGGGCGAACGCGTGGGCATGGTGTTCCAGGAGCCCATGACCTCCCTGAATCCGCTGCACACCATCGAGAAGCAGATCGGGGAGATCCTCTTCGTGCATCGGGCGATGGGCCGGCGCGAGGCGCGCGCGCGGACCCTCGAACTCCTGCACTTGGTGGGACTCCAGCAGGCCGAGGAACGCCTGCATGCCTATCCCCACGAGCTCTCCGGCGGTCAGCGCCAGCGGGTCATGATCGCGATGGCGCTGGCCAACGAGCCCGATCTGCTGATCGCCGACGAGCCGACGACGGCCCTCGACGTGACGATCCAGGCGCAGATCCTCGCGCTTCTGGGAGCCTTGAGGGAACGCCTGGACATGTCGCTGCTGCTAATCACCCACGATCTCGCGGTCGTGCGCAAGATGGCCGACCGCGTATGCGTCATGACGGAGGGCGAGATCGTCGAGCAGGGCGGGACGGCCGCGGTGTTCGACGCGCCCCGGCACGACTACACGAGACGCTTGCTGGCGGCGGAGCCGAGCGGTGATCCGGTCGCGGCGGCGCCCGATGCCCCCGTGGTGTTGCGGGCGGAGAAGCTGACCGTCAAGTTCAACCTCGCGCGGGGTTGGTTCGCCCGCGAGCGCGCGCTCATGGCGGTCCGGGAGGTCTCGGTGGGCGTCCGCCGAGGACAGACCCTTGGCGTGGTGGGCGAGTCCGGCTCCGGCAAGACCACCCTCGCCATGGCGCTCCTGCGCCTGCTGCCGAGCTCGGGGCATATCGAGCTCGCGGGAGAGGCTATTCAGGGGAGGAAGTCGAACACCCTGCGCCCGCTACGCAAGCGCATGCAGATCGTCTTCCAGGATCCCTACGGCAGCCTGCCGCCCCGGCTCTCCGTCAACCAGATCGTCGAGGCGGGCCTCAAGGTGCACCGGCCCGAACTCTCGGCACCCGAGCGCCGCGGCGAGGTGACCCGGGTGCTCGCCGACGTGGGGATCGACCCGGTGGCGCTCGACCGCTATCCGCACGAGTTCTCCGGCGGCCAGCGCCAGCGCATCGCCATCGCCCGCGCCATCGTGCTGAATCCCGACGTCGTCGTGCTCGACGAGCCGACGTCCGCCCTCGATGTCTCCGTGCAGGCGCAGATCGTGGACCTGCTCCGGGACCTGCAACGCCGGCACGACCTCGCGTATCTCTTCATCAGCCACGATCTCCGGGTCGTGCGGGCCCTCGCCCACGAACTCATCGTGATGAAGGATGGGGTCATGGTGGAGCAGGGCCCCGCGGAGGAGGTCTTCGCCGCGCCGAGGATGGACTACACGAAAGCGCTCATGGCGGCGGCGTTCGAACTCGAAGCGTCGTAATGCCTCAGCCGACAAGCTCCGGCAGGATCGTCTCGTTGAAGAGTTGGTCCCGGGTGTCGAAGTGCAGCATCTCGACGCCGAGGGCGCGGAATGCCTCAAGGCGTTCGTACACGGTATCCGGACTACCGATGAGCCGCGCCGCGTAGCCCTCGTTGGTGTCGAGCAGGCTCAGGTCCTCGTCCGAGGCCCACATGCCCTGGGCACCCCCGGTGGCGGCGCGGCGCCGCTTGGCCAGACCGCGGTCGATGGCTCCGATCCGCGTCTCGATCTCGCCCCAGGCTTGAGCGTCCGTGCGGCGCACCAGCGGCGCGGCGTAGAGGGCGAAACGCACGGTGCGGCCCGTGGCCAGGCAGGCGTCTCGAACCCTGCCAATGACGCTCTCGATCCGTTCGAGGGTGCCGCCGTTCAGGAACATCCAGTCCGAGCGCGCCGCGGCCATGGCGATGGCGTCGTCCGACTGTCCGCCCTGGAACACCGTCAGCGGTGCCGAGGGGCGGGGCTCCAGTTGGAGGCTGTCCGCCCGGTAGAAACGCCCTTCATAAGTGAACCGGGGCGCGTCCCACGCGCCGCGCAGCACGTCGATGAACTCGCTCGAACGGGCGTAGCGCTCGTCGTGTTCCAGGGTATCGATCCCGTACATGTCGAACTCGCGCAGGTTCCACCCGCTCGTGACGTTGATGTCCCAACGGCCACCGCTGATCCAGTCCATGGTCGTGCCCCACTTGGCGATGGCGCCGGGGTGAAAGAACCCGGGATGAATCGCCGTGACGAGCCGGATGCGCTCGGTGTGGGCGGCGAATAGTGCCGTCATGGCGAGGCAGTCGAGGGACGAGCCCTCCATCTCCACGCCGCTGCCCCACCAGCGCTGCGCGATGAGCAGGTGCGACAGCCCGAGTTCCTCGATGCGGCGGAGTGCCGGCAGCACGGCACCGTCGAGGGCGCGTCCGTCCGGGAACCCGCCCTCGGGATTGGTCGGCACCACCCTGGGGCCGCTGAACACGGTGGGCGCCCAGGTGCACGTCAGCATCTTGCCGGGCACGGCACCGCCCTCAGGAGCCTTCGGCGTCGAGCGGCGGTTCGTACCAAATCGCGGACGTCCAAGCGCGCTCCTGGATGGTGCGGGGCAGGGCGGTGTCGCCGCAGGCCTCCGGCCGCTCTTCCGCCGGCAGCGCCGCGCATTGCCGGGCGTGCCAGCGGCAACTCGGCTGTTCGAGAACCCGAGCGTAGTACACCGCCGGCTGGCCGGGGTCCCACGCCGGGTCGCGCCACACGGCGCACAAGTTCCGCGCGCCCATGCGGTCGGGCTTGCAGTCGGCGTCGACTTCGGTGGCGGGACCCTCGTCCGCCGCGACGTCGACGACGGTCTCCCGGAACAGCCCCGAGTCGTCCACCTCGCCCTTGATCATCTGGATGCGCTGGAGCCCCGCCCCGGCGTCCATGCCGGTTCCCGGATCGCGCAAGGCGCTCGCGAAGAACACGGGCCCGTCGGCGTCGACCTCCGCGGGATCGAGCGCGCCGCCCATCGCCACGCCTTGGCCGTACGCCGTTGCCACGGCGCCGGGGTCGTCGCACAGGGTGTCCGGCAGGTCCCAGCCCGCGAACAGCCGCGGCTGGATGCGCACGCCGCTGGTGGCGAAGGTCTCGCGCCGCTTCATGGCGTCGAATAGCGCGTCGCGGGAATTCTCCTCGGCCCACACGCCGATCAACCCGCCGGGATTGCGCATCGGGTGCGGTGCGTACGCCGGCGTCGTGATCCGCTTCTCCAGCGTGTCGTCCACGAGGGAGTTGTGCCCGAAGTAGTTGTACTCCTCGACCGCGCCGGGCGTGCCGTTGTGGGTGTCGGTGCTGCCGATGAAGCCCAGGCGGTAGGGGTTGACGCCGATGCGGGCGTATTCGCGCAGGCCCTCGATGAGGCCGTAGCGCACGAAGTCGAGCCGCGACTGGCAGCCCATTCCCGCGAGGGCACCGCTGCCGAAGGAATCCTCGCAGTCCTGGGGCCGCGCGCCATCCGCGGCGTAGCGCACCTTTTCGAAACCGCACAACTCGTCCTCGCCGCCCAGTACCCCCCACATGCCCGTGCGGCATTCGGACTCGCCCTTCGCCTGGATCATCTCCACCAGCGGCTCCAGCCGCCGCTGGAGCTCGGCTCGGGCGCGCTGTGCGTCCATGGGACGGTCCTTGTAGGTGACGGTGAACATGCGCCCGTTCGAGATGTTGGGATTGTGGGGAATGGTGATCGCCTCGCAGCCCGTATCGGTGTCGTTGCAGCGCGCCTCGAGCTTCTCCCAAAGACCCTCGGGCTCGGCCTCCTCGGACCAGGAGATCGGCAGTTCCGGCACGCTGTCGTTGCGCAGGATCACGTTGCGGTGGACCTTGCTTCGGCCGGGGGCGGCGGTGAACTCCCAGGCGTTGAAGGCCGTGAACGTGCACGCCTCGGTGCGGTCCTGGTGCGCCTCGGCCGCCGCGACCGTACGGCGCCAGGCGTGGCCGGCGTAGTCGCGGCACAACGAGGCGTCGACGCCGCACATGCCACCGGGCTCGCGGGTCTCGCCGCCGATCACGCGGCGTATGAGCGCGTCGCCCTCCGGCGAGGCCCCGGCGAGGGGCCTGCCGCGCATGATCCGGCAGTCCGGGCTGTCGTAGGCTGGAGACTCCTCGCTCGTGCAGGAGGCCAGCTCGCCGATCCACTCGGCGTGGTCGGTCACGGCGGCGAAATCGAGGGGCCGGTCGATCGTCCCGAAACGCAAGGGTGCCCCGTCGGCGTTCCGCGGGCTCAGGCCGATGGGTTCGCCCTTCGCGAACCGGTAGGCGTCGTCGGGCGTCTGGAAGCCCCCGCGGCCGAACGCGTCGAGCGACAGGCTGGTGTGGACGTGGAGGTCGCCGAAGAAGGCGCTGCGGTCGTCGTTGTAGTGGGTGCAACGCGGCCCCGGAGGACTCGCCGGCGTGGTCGCCGGCCCGCCCGGGGGGTTCCAGTCCGCGTGCCGCCGTGGGGGGGTCACGAGCGTTGGCTGCCGCGTCTCCTCCGCCTCCGGTGCCGGCGCGGTGTCCGACTCGCGCGGCTCGGGTGCGCACGCGGCGCCCGCGAGCAGGAACAGTGCCGGGATGGCCCCGCGAGCCCAAGCGGTCGATGGCTGCTGCATGTCCCCTCCCATCCGCCGTGGGTTACTCGGGAGGAGGCCGTGGACGATCCTCCCGAATTCAGGCCGTCTGACGACGCGTCTGTTGATGCGTCGGCTGGAACTGTTTCTCGGCGTGGCCCTCGCGCAGGGGACCCCATTCGAAGAAGTCCTCGACGATGACGTATAGGCCGGGCACCAGGATCAGCGTGATGGCCGTCGCGAACAATACTCCGAACGCGAGGGAAATCGCCATCGGGATGATGAAGAAGGTGGTCGGGTTCTGGCTGAACATCAGCGGGAGCAGGCCGACGAAGGTCGTCGTGGAAGTCAGGATGATCGGGCGAAAACGCACGACGCAGGCGTTGAACACGGCTTCCTCGAGGGCCATGCCTTCGCGGCGGCGGCGGTTGATGTAATCGACGAGCACGAGGCTCGCGTTCACGACGACGCCCGACAAGGCCACGATGCCGAGCAGCGAGAAGAACATGAGCTGGCTGTCCATGATCCAGTGACCGACGATCGCCCCCACGGCGCCGAAGGGAATGACGCTCATGATGACCAGGGGCTGGAGGTAGGACTTCAGCGGAATCGCGAGCAGGGCATAGATCCCGATCAGCGCCAGCAACGCACCATAGGCCAGCCCCACCATGGATTTGAACCGCTCCTCCTGCTCGCCCGACTGCTGGACCGTCACGGAGGGATACTTCTCGTTCAACGCGGGGATCAGCTCGGTGACGATGCTGGTGTTGACCTCCTCCGGCGTGACGCTTTCCCGGTCGATGTCCGCCTTCACCATGACCACCCGTTGCCCGTTGACGCGGTTGATCTGCGAGTAGCCCCGGTCGATCTCGAAGCTCGCGACGCTGGTGAAGGGCACCTCGGACCCTCCGGGCGTGCGGATCCGCATGTCCTCCAGGTTCCCGATCGAGCGGCGCTCGTCCTCGGGGTAGCGCACCATGACGCGCACCTCGTCGGGACCGCGCTGCACGCGCTGGACCTCGGCCCCGTAGAAGGCGCCCCGAACCTGGGCCGCCAAGTCGTTCAGCGTGAGCCCGAGGTTGCGCGCGCCGGGCAGGAGGCCGAGCTTGATCTCCTGCTTGCCGGCGCGGAAGGAGTCGTTGATGTCGATGACGCCGTCATAACGCGCAAGCTCGCTCTTGAGCTCGACGGCCGCCATGCGCAGTTCGTCCACGTCGTTGCCCCGCAGTTCCAGATGGATCGCCTCGCCGGAACTGTACGAAGCGGCCCCGAACGACAGCCGCAAGGCGTCGGGAACGGTTCCCACCAGTTCCCGCCAACGGTCCGCCACGTCGCGGGAGAGGATGTAGTCCCGTTGCTCGATCGGCACCAGTTCGATGGCGATCTCCGCGTAGTCGCTCCGCCCCGGGCCCTCCGGCATCGGCGGCCCCCCGCGGTGGATGTGTGTCCCGACGCTGACCAGGGTGTGCTTGATCACGCTCGGAACGCCCGCCCCGGCGTGCTGGTCGAACTCGGCGCGCAATTGCTCCACCGTCGCCTCGATCTGGCTGGCCGCGGCCCGCGTCTGCTCCGCGGAGACGCCGGGTGGCATCTCGAGGGTCGCGTACACCTTGTCCCCGTCAATGGAACTGAAGAACGAGAAGATGACGCGCCCGCTCAGGATGAGGGACAGCGAGACGACCAGGATGCCGAGGCCGGTCGCGGCGGTCACGTAGCGCCAGGCGATCGCGCGGCGCAGGAACCGGACGTAGTTGTTCGCCGCAAAGTGCATGAGCGCGCCGGAAAAGCGGGACTGGATGGCATTCCACCTGCCGGTGAGGCGGCCCGACTCGTCGCGTTTGCGGTGCGCGAGGTGGGCGGGCAGGATCCACTGGCTCTCCACGATCGACATGGCGAGCGCCATGATCACGACCACCCCGATGACCCCGAAGAACGATGCCATGCGGCCGGCCACCATCACCAGGGGCATGAACGCGGCCACCGTCGTCAGCACGCCGAAGATGACGGGAACGGCAACCTCCCAGGTACCCTCGACGGCCGCCTGGATGGGGGGCTTGCCGAGCTGCTCGTGGGCGTATACGCGTTCCCCGACGACGATCGCGTCGTCGACCAGGATGCCGAGCACCAGGATGAACGACATCACCGTCATCGTGCTGATGGACACGTCGAAGATGGGGAAGAGGGCGATCGTGCCGAGCATCGCGATCGGAATGCCCACCGCGACCCACATCGCGAGCCGGAACTTGAGGAACAGGGCCAGGACCGCCAGTACGAGTACCAGACCCGATCCGGCGGTGCGCAGCAGGGTGTTGACGCGGTCCCGCAGGTCCCTCGACGCGTCGGCCCACAGCGTCAGCTCGATGCCGTCCGGCATCCGCACGCGCGCCTCTGCCACGTAGTCGCGCACGTTCGCGGCCATCTCCATGATGTCTTCCTTGCCGATCCGGAAGACCTTGACGACGGCGGCCGGTTGCCCGTCGAAGAGCGCCGACAGGTCGCCTTCAGCGAAACCGTCGCGCACTTCGGCGACGTCGCGCAGGGTCACGCGCGTGCCGTCCTCCCGCGTGAGGACGACGAGGTCCTCGAACTCGGTGCCGAGATAGGCCTGTCCCTTCGTGCGCAGCAGGATCTCGCCGCCCTCGGTCCGCAGCGTCCCGCCAGGCATGTCGAGAGACGCCCGCCGGAGGGCATGGGCGACGTCGTCGAGGGTCAGGCCGTGGCGGCGCAGCATGTACTCCGAAACCTCCACGGAGATCTCGTAGGGCCGCGTGTACATGAGGTCGACCTGCGAAATCCCGTCGAGGGCCGCGATATCGTCCCGGATCTCCCGGGCAATCTCCTTCAGCGTGCGCTCGGGCGCGTCGCCGGAGACCGCGATCTCGATGACGTTGTGGCGGAAGGACATCGCCGAGACGATCGGTTTCTCGGTCTCCGCCGGAAACGACGCGATGCCGTCCACCTGGCTCTTGATTTCGCTGACCGCGGCCGACTCGTCCGCGCCTTCGTAGAGTTGCGCCTGTACCGAGCAGGCACCCTCGCTGGCGGTCGAGAAGATCTTCTCGATGCCCTCCACGCCCTCGATCGCCTCTTCGATGCGGATGCACACGCCGAGCTCCGCCTCTTCCGGGGCGGCCCCAAGATAGGGCACGTTGACGCTGACCATCTCGAACTCGATGTTCGGGAACTCCTCCTGATGCACGGTGAACAAGGCCATGACGCCCGCGATGACGAGAATCGTCATGAGCAGGTTGGCGGCCACGATGTTGTGGCTGAACCAGGAGATGGCGCGAAGCATCGTCCCCTCGGGGGTTTTCTGCGGGCCCGGACGGTGGCTAGGTCGCCGCGGGCGCGGCGTCGGCGGCGGGCTCGTCGATGGGGCGCACCCGCATGCCCTCGATCACGGTCTGCAGGGGCGAGACACAGACGCGCTCGCCGGCCCGTAGGCCCTGCTCGATGAGGACGCGATCCCGGTACAGCCGCAGCGGGACGATCTGGCGGTACTGGAGCCGATTCTCCTCGTCGACGACCACGACCCGGTTGCCCCGGCGCAGGGCGTTGCGGGGCAGGTCGATGATGTCGGTGGCTTCGACCCCCTCGATGTCGGCGTTGACGAACAGTCCGACGGGCAGCGGCATCGACGCGCCGGCGTTCGTCACCCGGGCGACGACGTGCACCATGCGGCTCTTCATGTCGATCTCCGCTTCCGTGCGCACCAAGTGTCCCGGCCAGACGATCGGTTGGCCGCCGTAGTCTGCGGACAGGGTCACCCTTGCCTGGAGTTCCGGGGGCAGCGCCCCCCGGTGACCGAACGGCAGGTTCAGGTAGGCGAGTTCCCGGTCCGCGATCGGCAGCCGCACCTCCACGACGTCGGTGGCATAGATCGTTGCGATGGGGGCGCCGCGCGACACGAACTGGCCGAGATCGACCTGCTCCGACCGCACGAGACCCGTGAACGGCGCCCGGACCTCGCCGCGCCCAAGGTCCCGCGCCGCTTGCTCGTGCGCCACGCGGGCGTCCTGGAGCGCCGCCGCCGCGATGCGGTAGGCGCGCAGGCTGTTCTCGATCTGCGAGCGGCTCGCCAGTTGCCGCTCGCCGAGGCTCCGGATGCGCTGGAACTCGAAGCGGGCATGCTGATGCTCCGCTTCGCTGCGGGTGAGGTTGGCCCGGGCGCGGGCGACGGCGGCGGCCAGGTCCTCATCGTCGAGCCGCAGCAGGGCATCGCCGGCCTCGAAGTACCCGCCCGCCACCAGGGATGGAGACATCCACACCACGCGTCCCGAAACCTCGGGGATGAGTTGGCTTTCGGTGCTCGGCCCCACCGTGCCTTGGGAGGCGACGCTAAGCCGGATGGGCGCCGGTTCCGCCGTCATGACGCGGACCGTGAGCGGGACGGGCTCCGGCGTGTTCGGCTCCAGCCGGGGCGCGGTGGCCATGAGGGTTACCGCGGCGAACACCGACCCCACCACGACGACGGCCGGAATCAGGACGGTCTTGGTCATGCGCCGAATGCCCTCCGGGGGGCTGGTTGCTCCGCTCGGGCGATGGCCCGCAGGATGGTTTCACGGCTGAGATCCATGACGGTGTCGAGGCTGTCCCGCAACCGTGGCCGGTTGCGCTCCCGCAGGGCGCGTTCGAGTTCCGCCATCGCGGCGGCGTAGCGGCTGGGCTCGACCACCTCGTAGTACTCCACCAAGTTGCCGACGCGCCGCGCCACCTGGGCGAGCAGACCCCTCGATACGATGCGCGTCGCGAGGTTGCCGGAGACCTCCATCACGGCCCGCATGAACTCGAAGCGGGCGACCATGTCCTCCTCGTGGGCACCGGCCGCCGCGTCTTCGGTGGCCTCGCGAATCCGCCGCGCGCGCGCGGCGATGTTGCGGATTTCGTCGTCCGAGGCCTGTTCGATGGCGGTCTCCGCAGCCAACTTGAACAAGGCGCCGATCACCTGCAGGACTTGGGTCACCAGGTCCCGATCGGGTACGTCGTGGACCTCGAGGAGCTTGCCGATCACGTCGAAGCTCGCCTCCTCCACCGCCGCGACGCGGGCGCCGCCGGGCTGGACATCGACGATGCCGAGTTGCTGCAGGGTCTTCACGGCCTCGCGCACCGCGCCCCGGTTGACGTCGAAGCGCGCGGCGAGATCCCGCTCGGAGGGCAGCCGTTCACCGGCACGGTACCGCCCGGACAGGATGTCGCGGGTCAGGCTGTTGGCGATGACTTCGTGTTGTGCCGCCATATGGGGAGGGTGGTTGGTCCGACCAAATTGGTCGGACCAATTATAGGGGCCGACGGCGGCATGTAAAGCGCTTGCGTTTTGGTGGGTCGGTCCGCAGGCTTCGGCCTTCCGCGCGAGGAGGGGGTGGTGGTGTCCAAAACGTGGGCGGGAGGACGTGCCGCGGGTGCGCTTGGCGTGCTGCTGTCGGCATGGGCGTCAGGGGGCGCGTCGGCGGAAGAGGTGCTCGAAGAGGTCGTTGCGCATCGGGCCGAAGCCGTCGCCTTGGCGGACGACCTTTGGCACTTCGCGGAACTCGGCTATCTGGAGGAGCGGAGCGCGGCACGGCTCTCCGAGTACCTCGAGCATCAAGGTTTCGCGTTGGAGCGCGGCGTCGCCGGGATGCCGACCGCCTTCGTCGCGACCTACGGCCGGGGCGCGCCGACGCTGGGCATCCTGGCCGAGTTCGATGCGCTGCCCGGCCTGTCGCAGGCCGCCAAGCCGGAGCGGGCACCGGTGGTGGAGGGGGCACCGGGGCACGCGTGCGGGCATCATCTCTTCGGCGCGGCGTCCGTCGTGGCCGGCGCGGCCGTGGCACGGTGGCTCACCGCGGAGGGGCGGGACGGAACGGTGCGGGTCTACGGGACGCCGGCCGAGGAGGGCGGTTCCGGCAAGGTGTACCTCACCCGGGAGGGGCTATTCGACGACGTGGATGCGGTGCTGCATTGGCATCCCTCGGACCGCAACGACGCCTCGCCGGGGAGCAGCACGGCCAACAAGTCCGGCCGCTTCCGTTTTCGGGGTGCCGCGGCCCACGCCGCGTCCGCGCCGGACAAGGGCCGCTCGGCGCTCGACGGGGTGGAGGCCATGAACTACATGGTCAACCTGATGCGCGAGCACGTGCCCTCGGACGCCCGCATTCACTACGTCATCACGGATGGCGGCGACGCGCCGAACATCGTGCCGGAGTCCGCGGAGGTCTACTACTACGTGCGTCACCCGCGCCCGGAGCGGGCCGTCGCGCTCTTCGAGCGGGTCGTGGCGGCCGCCGAGGGCGCGGCGCGGGGCACGGACACGGAGATGTCTTACGAGGTCATGCACGGCAACTACCCGGTGCTGCGCAACGACACGTTGGCGAGGGTGTTCGATGCCCATCTGCGGGCCATCGGCGGTATCGCGTACTCGGCGGACGAACGGGCGTTCGCCGAGGCGATCCGGACCACGCTGCTCTCCCCGCGGCTCGACCTCGGCTCGCAGGAAGAAGTGCGCCCGTTCCAGTTCCGCCAGGGGATGGGCTCGACCGACGTGGGGGACGTGAGTTGGAACGTCCCGACCGCCGGGTTCCGGACGGCGACCTGGGTGCCGGGAACGCCGGCCCATAGCTGGCAGGCGGTCGCCGCCGGGGGCATGAGCATCGGGCACAAGGGCATGATGCTGGCGGCAAAGGTCTTGGCCGTGACGGCGGCGGACCTGTTGCAGGATCCCGCACGGCTACGCGAAGCCCGTGAAGAACTGGAACGGCGCCGCGGCGAGGACTTCGTCTACGCGGCACTGCTGGGCGACCGCTCGCCGCCCCTCGACTACCGAAAATGAGCGAACGCATTCTCCTGCTACATCCGGGCGCGATGGGCGCCTCCCTCGGGGCCGCGTTGCGCGCGAACGGGCACGCGGTTCATTGGGTTCGCGGCGGCAGGTCGGAAGCCACCGCGCGCCGCGCCGCCGACGCGGATCTCGCGCCGATGGACACGCTGGAGGAGGCGGTCGCGGCGGCCGATCACGTGCTCTCCGTGTGTCCCCCGCACGCCGCGCTCGCGGTCGCCGACGCCGTCATGGCGGCCGGTTTCGATGGCACCTACGTCGATGCCAACGCAGTTTCGCCGGCTACGGCCCGTCGCATCGGCGCGATCGTGGGAGCGCGGTTCGTGGACGGCGGCATCATCGGGCCGCCGGCGTGGCGGCCGGGCGTTACGCGGTTCTACCTGTCTGGCCCCGGTGCCGAGGCCGTGGCCCGGTGGTTCTCCGGAACCCTCGTCGATGCACGTCCCGTGGCGGGTTCCGCCTCGGCCTTGAAGATGTGCTACGCCGCGTTCACCAAGGGTTCCTCCGCGCTGATCCTGGCGGTGCGGGCCTTGGCCGCCCGGGAGGGCGTGACGGAGGCGCTGCTCGACGAGTGGGCGCTCTCCCAGCCCGGCCTCCCAGAACGGAGCGGCCGGACGGCGACCACCACCAGTGCCAAGGCGTGGCGCTTCGAGGGGGAGATGCGCGAGATCGCCCAGACATTTGCCGGTGCCGGGCTGCCCGATGGCTTCCACTCGGCGGCGGCGGAGATCTACGCGCGGATGGGGCCGCTCAAGGATGCCGCCGACGTGGACATCGACGCCGTCGTTGCGCGGTTGCTCGGCGAGGAAGACGCCTCGCGGTGAGTCTAATCCCCACCTGGTTTGGGCGTTTCTCGCACGCCCACCGCCGCAGATCTCCGCAGTGGGGTACAGACATTTCCTAACGCTCGGCCCAAGGAAATCCCGGAGAATCGGGGGCTGTAACACGATTTGCAGGCAACCGGGGGAGGGATTAACTTTGGCGGCAGCGATGGACGAAAACCTGGCACCCGTGACGCGGCGCGATTTCGAGGAATTCGCGGCGCAGCTACGGGAAGAGATGGAAGGAATGGTAGCGGCGGTCGCCGAGCGCGCGCCCGCCCACGGACACGACGTGCTGAGCGACGTGCTCGGACAGTTGCGCATCCTGAAGTGGGGCGCGGGCTTTGCCTTGGCCGCCATCATGGGCGGCTTCGGCTTTCTGTACCAGGGGCAGCTCGAGCTAGGTAACGAGATCCGGGAACTCCGGCGGGAGATGCGGAGTGAAATCACGGCGTTGCGGCAGGAGATGCGGAGCGAGATCGCGACGTTGCGGCAGGAGATGTACCGCCGAATCGGGGAACTGCGGGGCGACGTCGCGGATTTGAGCGAGCGCGTCGTGGGCGTCGAAACGGGGCAGAGGTTCGTCCTGAGGCGTCTGGACGAAATGGCCCCCCGGGATCGGGGGATGGAATCCGACGAGCTATCCACCGAGGCCCCCGCCGCGAGGTGAGGGCCGCGCGCAACGTTCAGGGCAGCAGCGCGCCTCCATCGACATCGACGGTAGCCCCCGTCATGAAGTCGTTGCCGATCACGAAGAGGATCGCCGACGCCACCTCGTCCGCGCTGCCGGCACGCGGGATGGACTGATGCTTGGTCGCGTTGGTCAGGAATCCCGAACGGGCCTCGCCCTCGATGGGGAACATCGGCGTGTCGATGACGCCGGGGGACACCACGTTGATGCGGCGCGGTGCCAGCTCCGGCGCGACGCCCCGTGCGAAGCCCTCGACGGCGTTGCCCACCGTGGAGATGGCGATGGTGCCGGGATTGCACTTGCGCGCGGGGTAGCCGCTGACGAGGACGATGGCACCGTCCTCCGTCATGTGTTCGGCGCCGAGACGGACCGAGTTCGTATAGCCCCAGAGCTTCCGGAAGGAGCCCTGGAAACCGTCCAGGTCCATTTGCAGGAAGGGGCCGGAGGCGCGCTCGCCGCCGGTGGCGGCGTTGACCAGGATGTCGAATGGCGCGAGGTCGCCAAAGAGCGCCGACAGGCCCTCCCGGTCGAGCACGTCCACGCGCCGTAGCGATACGCCCTCCCCGAGTGCGGCGGCGGCGGCGGCCGCGTTCGAGTCCGAGCGGCTGCACGCCGTGACCTCGGCACCCGCCTCGACGAGTTGCCGCGATGCGGCGAGGCCGATCCCGGAGGTCCCTCCCAACACGATCGCGCGCCTGCCCCTTACGTCCATTTCCCGTTCCCCGCTGTGGTTCGGCGCGACACGATGGCCGAACGCGCCGCGCTCTGCAAGCCGTGGCCCGGCGCCTCATGCCCGGGTTCGAAGCTTCAATCCTCCCGCGGCACCGCCCCACGCGCCTCGATGATGCCCTTCACCTCCGCCAGCATCTGTTCCAGCGCCGCCTCGTCGGCACCGCGCATGACCAAGGTCGTCCCGTAGACGTTGTCGCGGTAGAAGGGGTAACTGCCAAGGTCGATGTTCGGATAGCGTCCCTGGATCTCTTCGAGGCCGTCCGCGATCTCGCTCTCCCCCAGATGCGCCGTGACCGACCGCGAACGCACGACCGCGCCGCCCTCGAGCTGGTCGCCCAGGGTGGAGAGCATCGCCTGCATCACGGCCGGAATGCCCGCCATGACGAACACGTTCTCCATCCTGAAGCCCTGTGGTCCGCCGGTCGGGTTCGCGACGAGGGAGGCGCCCTCGGGAATGCGCGCCATGCGCATGCGGGACTCCATGACGTGTTGTGGCGCCGGCCGGCGGCGGATGACCGCGGCGATCTCCTCGCTCACGACCACGGGGACGCCGAACGCGGCGGCGACGCAGTCGACGGTGATGTCGTCGTGGGTGGGGCCGATGCCGCCGGTCGTGAACACGTAGTCGAATGCGGCGCGGGCTTCGTTGACCGCTGTCACGACGACGTCGAGCACGTCCGGCACCACCCGCGCCTCCCGGACGCGCACGCCCCACTCGTTGAGCTGCAACGCGATGTGCGCGAGGTTCGTGTCCTGGGTGCGTCCGGACAGGATCTCGTTGCCGATGATCACGACGCTGGCCGTGACGACATGCTCGGTCATTCGCTCGGCCTCTTCGGCTACCGGCCGGCGAATCGCGGTGGCCGTTTCTCCGCGAAGGCCCGGCGGCCCTCCCGGTAGTCCTCCGAGTCGAAGCAGGCGTCGACGAGCCGGCGTACGTCGTCGAGGTCGTCCTGGCGTCCGCCACGCTCCCAGGCATCCACCGCGGCCTTCGCCGCGCGCACGGTCATGGGCGCGTTGGAGGCGACGCGGTGGGCGTACTCCACGACCTCGTCGTGGATGACGTCCCGTTCGACGACGAAGTTCACGAGCCCGATGCGCAACGCCTCGTCCGCGTTCAGGAACCGGGCCGAGAGCAGGATGTCCCGGGCGCGGGAGGGGCCAACCACCCGCGACAGCTTGGCGAGCCCGTCGTAGTCGTAGCCGAGGCCGAGCCGGGCCGCGGGGATACCAAAGGTGGAATCGGGCGACGCGAAGCGGATGTCCGCGTTCAGCGCCGTGGCCAGCCCGCCGCCGATGCAGTAGCCCTCGATCTTCGCGACGAGCGGTTTCGAGACGCTGCCGAGGGCGCGTCCGCCCCGCGCCGAGATGCGCGCGTACTCCGCCTTCTGCTCCGCGTTCGAGCGCTTGCTGTCGAACTCGCTGATGTCCGCCCCGGAGACGAACGCCTTGCCGCCGGCGCCCTGCATCACGACCACCCGCACGGCGTCGTCGGCCTCGAAGCGTTCCAGGATGTCCGCGATCCCCTGCCACATTTCCAGCGACATGGCGTTGTGGCGCGCCGGATTGTTGAACGTCATCCAGCCCACGCCGTCTTCGATGGCGCCGCGCATCTTGTCGGTGGCAAGCGTCAGTTCCATGCCGGACGCACTCCTCGACCTTCGGGAAAACGACAGTGTAGCGCACCGCCGACGGGTGCCTGCGGCGGTGCGCCATCCCAACACGATTCTGCTAATGTCCCGCCGTCCCCCAAGGCAGGACCTCCATGGATTTCGAAGCCACCGACGAGCACCGCCTCATCCGCGATGCGATCCGCAAGCTCTGCGCGGACTTCCCGGACGACTATTGGTCGAAGTGCGACACCGAGCATCGGTTCCCGTGGGAGTTCTACGAAGCGCTCGCGGAGGCGGGCTGGATCGGCATCGCCATCCCGGAGGAGTACGGCGGCAGCGGGCGCGGCATCACCGAGGCGTCGATCATCCTGGAGGAGGTCAGCGCGAGCGGCGCTGCCATGAACGGGGCGAGCGGCATCCACATGTCGATCTTCGGCATGCACCCGGTCGTGAAGCACGGCAGCGACGAGATGAAGCAGCGCTTCCTGCCGCGCATCGCGAACGGGGACCTGCACGTCGCGTTCGGGGTGACGGAACCGGACGCCGGGACCGACACCACGTCCATCTCGACCGTGGCCCGGCGGGACGGCGATCACTACCTCGTTCGAGGCCGCAAGGTGTGGACGACCAAGGCGCTCGAGTCCGAGCGGGTCCTGCTGTTGGTCCGCACCACGCCGGCGGACCAGGTGGCGCGGCGCACCGAGGGCATGACGCTGCTGTTCGCCGAGTTGCAGCGCCCCGAGGTACGGATCTCGCCCATCGACAAGGCCGGCAGGAACGCGGTCGCGACCTGCGAGGTCGTCTACGACGATCTTCCCGTCCACGTCACGGACCGGGTGGGCGAGGAGGGCAAGGGCTTCCGCTACCTCCTCGACGGCCTGAACGCGGAACGCATCCTGGTCGCGGCCGAGGCGCTCGGGATCGGCCGGGCCGCCATGCGCCGGGCGACCGACTACGCCCGGGAACGCGTCGTCTTCAAGCGGCCCATCGGCATGAACCAGGGCGTGTCGTTCCCCCTCGGCGAAGCGCGAATGCGGCTCGATGCCGCCGAGCTCATGGTCCGCAAGGCCTCGTGGCTGATCGACCACGGGTTGCCCTGCGGCGCGGAGGCGAACATGGCCAAGTGGCTGGCGGCGGACGCGGCCTTCGACGCCGCGGACCAGGCCGTGCAGACCCACGGCGGCTTCGGCTACGCCCGGGAGTTCCACGTCGAGCGCTACTGGCGGGAAGCCCGCATCATGCGCCTCGCGCCCATCTCCCAGGAGATGATCCTGAACTACGTGACGGAGCACGTGCTGGAACTGCCGCGGTCCTACTGACGGGTGGATGATCGGCTCGAAGCCGTCTGGAACCTCGAGGTGCCGCGCGCCGAGGTCTGGCGGCGGTGCCGGCTGCCCGGCGCGGCCGAGCCCGGGCGCTGCCGGCTACCCGGCTTTCCCTCGGTGGACGGAGCGCTGGGGTGCGCGGCCCGCATCCTGGAGCAGACGCCGCAGCAAGTGCTGCACTGCCGAAAGCTCGACCTGCCGTGCGCGGGGACGGAGATCACCATCCGGCTGGCGCCGGCCAACGCCGCCGGTTGGCCGACCCGGGTCACGGTAAGCCAGCAGGGCTTCGGAGGGGTCCTGCCTAGGGACGTCCTCGAGGTCCACTGGCGGCAGATCGTCGCGGACTTCCGTCTCTACCTCGAACGCCAGGTCAGCGTTCCGGGCACCACCTGGGGCATTTTCCTGGACGCGGCGCTGCGGGAGACGCCGACGGGGCTTGAGATGACCGAGGTCGCCGAACGCGGGTTGGCCGGCCGTTGCGGACTGCGCGCCGGGGACCTCCTGCTCACCGTCGGCACCATCCGCGTACACGACCTTGCCCAACTCTGGACCGTACTGGCGCTGTTGCCGGCGGATCGGGAGATTCGGCTCGGTTGGGCGCGTGGAACCGACTGGATGGAAGCCGCGACGATGCCGTGAGTGTGGCGGTCAGCCTTCGGCGAGCCATGTCCCTACCGGCGGTGGCGGGAGCAGCCGGCACGCTGGCGCCGGCGTGCACAAGATGGTTGGCTGTACGTTACGCTACGTGCCGCAGATGGAGACTAGCTTGTACTCGTCCATACGGATTGACGGCTACCGGGGCCTTGAGTCATTCGAGCTGACGGATCTTGGCCGCATTAACCTCCTGGTTGGAGAAAACAACAGCGGCAAAACCTCCATCCTCGAGTGCATCGAACTACTTCAGACGGTCGGTAACCCGGCGGTCCTGCAATCGATCCTCAGTCGCCGGGGCGAGTGGGGCTACGACGCCGGCGAGGAACGGCGGCCCGTTCTCGCCGTCAGACACCTGTTTGCTGGCCATGACTTCGGGGGGAGGATCGCCGTCCATGGCAACACCGCGCCGGATGTCGAGGCTAGCCGGATGACTATCGCCGTAGAGGACGCCGACACCGAGGGCCAAGTCGATTTGGGCCTTTTCGAGGAGGAGACACCGTTCCAACTGCGATTGCGGTGCTCGAATCCGGCCGGGGACTTCAAGGTTCGGATGACTCCCGAAGGATTCGTCGATCCTCGTAGGATGCGGGCTCAGGCGTTTGGCGATGAAGTAGTCGCGTTCGTATCGACCGGGGGGATGAACGTTCTGGAGGTCGTGAGGTCCTTTGATCGCGTCGTCCTTACGGACGAGGAGGAGTACGTCACCGACGCGCTCCGCGTTATCGAGCCGCGTGTCGAGCGGCTTGCATCGGTGGGGCACGAACAAGGGCCCGTTCGGACGTTCTCCCGAGGTGTTCGCGGGGGCGTGTTTCTGAAGCTCCGGGAGGTGCCGGAGCGCGTACCGATCGGCACCGCCGGCGAGGGCATGTGGAGAATGCTCGGCTTGGCGCTGGCCCTGGCGAGCGCCCGAGGCGGCGTGCTGCTGGTGGACGAAATCGACACAGGGCTCCACTACTCGGTGCTGGACGGCATGTGGCGCATGGTCAGCGAGCGCGCCGAAGCGTTGTCCGTACAGGTATTCGCCACGACGCACAGCTCGGATTGCTATCAGAGTCTGGCGGTGGTTGCCGCCCCCGACTCACGGTGTTCGGGAGACGTCACGATCCAACGGGTGGATCCGCGCCGCCGGAAGGCCGTGCGATTCGGGAGCGACGAGGTCGTCGCCGCGGCCGAACGGGGCCTGGAGGTCAGATAGTCCCCCATGCCCGAGGATGCTCGGCCACTGTATGACTTCGCCAAGGAGGCCGTTTCCGAGGCGGCGGAGCGCGATGCGCCGTTCCGGGCTGCTCACCGGACGAAGGCGGAGATTCATACTTGGCTTGCTTGGCAGGACGAACCAGGGAAGCAGCTGCACGAGGCAGTGCATCACCGCGTCTTGGACGCCACCAAGGACGAATCCACTCCCTTCGTCAATTGGTTTCGTACCCTCTTTCTCGTGTAGAGGCGTTCAATCCGCTGCCGATGCGTCAGCGGTCAGCATCCGAGTCAGCGTCAGCGTCGCGTGCGTGCCCGGAGCCGTCAGGGCGTTCAACACCTCGAACTCCAGCGTGACCGATGGGCCGGGGGCGTCCGAGATCAGCCAGAGTTGTTCCGTTGCGCGGGGCGCGATGTCCACCAAGTCCGCATGTCCCGCGAATGCCTGGCCGCTGCCCGGCACACTGCGCAGTCGCATGGGCGCACTCGTGTGGTTGCGCAGTGTCAAGGAGACGGCGTCGCGCTGGGCGTCCCGCATCGCCTCGTCCAAGGTCACGCTGGCCTCGAGCAAGGGTTGCAGGTGTTGGCGCCGTCCGATCAAGAGGTGCCGGAAGAGCACCACCGTGCGTCCCTCGAGAAGTCCGGCCCGCACCGCCTCCGCACTCCGGTAATCGGCCAGCACCAGGGTCACCGGGCGATGGCCGCCGCGATGGGGCTCGTAGTCCCAGTCGATGAGGTTGTGTACGTCGGAGGTGCCGATCAGCGTGAGGTCGTGCGCCAACGCCAGCCGGTGGGCGCCCTCGTGGTAGTACGGTCCGTTCGCGATCTCGATGCCGTGGAGCTTGCCGAGGTGGGCGAGGTCCGCGTGGAAGTCGGTCATCACCACCGGCGTGTTGGCCGACTGCCGGGACCACCAGGCGTGGTTCCAGAAGACGAAGGCGCCCTGGTCATTGGCCGCGAGCACCGCTTCCTTGGCCGGCCACTCGGCCACGGCCTCGTAGTACGCGCTGGGGTCCGTGCCGACCTCCTCGCCGACGCTCGCCACCAACGCGTTGGCGTCCGTGAGGAACACGGCGTTCATGTGCCCGGCCGGCGGGTCGCGGGTGATTTCGGAACCGTTGATGACGAGCAGGTCCGTGCCCTGGGCGGCGTTCGCCGCTTCTCGGAAGGCGGTGTTGCGGTCGGGATGGGGCAGGTGCTCGCGGTGGGGTTGCCACTCGAGGTGTTCGGTGATGGCGATGGCGTCGAGTCCGTCGCGTTGGGCCTCGGCGACGCGCACGTTCGGCCAGACGTGCCCGTCGGAAAACACGGTGTGGATGTGCAGGTCCACGATGACGGTGCGATGCTCCGCGGTGTCCGGAAAGGTGATGGCGCGTACCGTGTTGTCGCCGGCGGCCGAAACCGAGCCGTGGCCGAGGGCGTGAAGCGTGGGTAGGGCCAGGGCGGCGGCCGCGATCACCCGAATGTTCATGGCGAGCTCCTGTGGGAAGGGACGGGGCGGTGAGGGCGGGGCAAACGCGGCGTCGCGCTACTTCCGCCCCAGTTTCTTGCGCTTGTGGTCCACGTAGTCGACGAGGATGTACTCGCCGAGCTTCTCCGGCGTCGTGTAGAAGACCCTGCCGCCGTTGATCCGCGCGACGTGGTCCATGAATTGCTTCAGGTAGTCGTTCGCATCGAGCATGAAGGTGTTGATGGCGATGCCCTTCTGCGTGCAGCGCTTGACGGCCCGGAAGGTCGCGCGGAAGGTCTCCCGCGTCGGCGGATAGGCGAAGCGGTGCCGGCCGTCGGGCAGGAGATGCGCGGTCGGCTCGCCGTCCGAAATCATGATGATCTGCTTGCTGCCGGCGTCGTGCCGCGAGAGGAGCCGCTCGGCGAGCAGCAGGGCGTGCTGCATGTTGGTGCCGAGCACGTACTCGTCCCATTGCAGGAACGGCAGGTCGTGCGCCTTCAGCTCGTTGGCGTAGGCGGCGAAGCCGATGATGTGGAAGTTGTCCCGCGGGTATTGCGAGGTGATGAGGTTGTGCAGGGCGAGGGCGACCTTCTTCGCGGCCTGGAACGAGCCGCGCAGGGCCATGGACCAGGACTGGTCGACCAACATCGCCGTCGCGGTGGAGGTGAGGAGTTCCGAGCGGTAGATCTCGAAATCCTCGTGCTTCAGCGTGATCGGTAGCGACGGTCCGGCGCGGTCGATGGCGTTGCGGATGGTGCGCGGCATGTGCAGGTGGAAGGGGTCGCCGAACTCGTAGGGCTTGGTCTGCTCCTTGCGTTCGCCGAAACGACCCTCCTCGGGCACGGCGTGGCTGCCGAGGCTCTGGCGCCGCAGCCGGGCGTAGATCTCGCCCAGGGCCTGCTGTCCGATCATCCGGGAGCCGCGCGGCGTCAGTTCCCATTGGTCGCCGCCCACCGAGCGGACGTAGCCGGCCTCGCGCAGGGCGTCCACCAACTTCGTCAGATCCTCGACGGCGTCCCCGGCGTCGTCGCCGAGTAGCGCCTTCAGGGTTTCCTGGTCGATGCCCTCGGGGTCACCACGGCGCTCCGCCGCCTGCACCTGTTCGATCAGGTCGTCGAGCTCGTGCATCTCGTTCATGAGGGCCATGGCGGCCTCGAGGTCGAGCTCCTCGCTGCCGTCGAAGTGGTAGCGGTTGCCCTGGGGATTGAGGAAGTCCATCTCCTTGGCGAGCTTGGCCAGTTCCGCCTCGAGTTCCGGGTCGCCGAAGCGGTCGGCGAGCATGGACTGCAACTGGGCGCGCTGGTCCGGGGACATGGAGCCGAGGAGGGACTGGGCGGCGGCCATCTGGCGGCGCATCTCCTCGAGGAGTTCGTCGAGGGAGCCCGGGGGGCCGTCTCCGAACATGTCGCCGAAGCGCTCCATGAACTCCTCGAACCCCGGATCCTCCCCGGCGATCTTCCGCACGAGCATCTCGTTCAGCGCGCGGAGCATCTCCTTCATGCGCGTGATGTCCCCGTCCGAGAGGTTCTTGACCATCTGTTCGACGTCGTTGAAGAACGTCTGGGTCATGGCCTTGCGCAGCTGGTTCAGGAGCTCGAGGAACTTGCGCTGCGCGTCGGGGTTCAGGAACTCGTACTTCTCGAGCGCCTTAATCCGGCCCGCGGCGTCCTCCGGTAGCCGGTCGAGTTCTTCCTGGTTGCGTTCGGCGATCTGGCGGAGCACCTCTTCGGAGAAGTCGACCTCGTCCCGGTCGAGCCACTCGTCGATGGTGGCCTCCTCCATGGCGAGAATCTCGTCGAGCTGTTGCTCGATGTCCTTCATCACGCTGCCGAGGTCGAAGCGCTCGAGGCGTTCCTTCTTGCGCTCCCGGAGCTGCCGCATGAGGTCGCGCAGGCCTTGTAGGCGGGTGCCGTCGGGCAGCGACATGCCCCGGGACATGAGATTGCGGACCGCCCAGCGAAAGTCGCCATAGGTCATCAGGTCGTCCGCGATCGTGCGCAACACGTCGTCCGCCGCGATCTCGACCGCCTGGCTGCCGTCCCACCCGGAGTAGCGAAAGCGCGTGGGGAGGAGGGCCACGACGCCTATCCGGTGAAGGTCGCCCGGCCACCGATGCCGTGCTTGTTGAGCAGCTTGTGCAGGTGCAGTCCCTCTAGGACGAACTCCACGGCGGCGGCGGCGTGGGCGGGACCGGCTTCGCCGGCGAGGCCGGCCACCGCGTCCGCGAGCCCCTCCACCCGTCCGATGATGCCGGCGTAGCTGCTCGCGGGGGCCGCCTCTCCGACCTCCACCGAGAGCCCGTCGGCGAAGGCGAGGGCGATGCCCTCGAGGTCGGACACGTCGAAGTGCCGGTCGAACACCGCCTTGACGGCCGCGTTCAGGAGCCGCTGGGTGATCTTCTCCTCCTGCCCCTCGTCCATGGCCTCGAATTCGAGCTTGCCCTGGAGGGCGGGGAGGATGAAGGGGAGGTCGGAAATGCGGGGCGCGACATCGGTCTCGCCGAGGCGCAGCGCGCGCCGAAACGCATTGGCTTGCAGCGCCTCGTAGTCCGACACGGAAGCCCGCACGGAGACCCCCGAGCGTTGGTTCACATCGGGCGAGCGGCGCGCCTGATGCGTCACCTCGGCAACGATCTCGCGCATGTAGGCGGGCACGCCGGACCGGTGCCCGCCCATGTCGAGGTGCGCCGCCTCCTGCTCCATGATCGCGATCTCGTGGGCGAGGGTCTCGGGGTAGTGCGTGCGGATCTGTGCGCCGTAGCGGTCCTTCAACGGGGTGATGATGCGTCCCCGGTTGGTGTAGTCCTCCGGGTTGGCGGTGGCGACCAGGAACACGTCGAGGGGAAGCCGAATCTTGTGCCCCCGGATCTGCACGTCGCGCTCCTCGAGGACGTTCAAGAGGCCGACCTGGATGCGTTCGGCGAGGTCCGGCAGCTCGTTGATGGCGAAGATGCCGCGGTTCATCCGGGGGATGAGGCCGAAGTGGATGGTGAGGGCGTCCGACAGATAGCGGCCCTCGGCGACCTTGATCGGATCGACCTCGCCGATCAGGTCGGCGATGGTGATGTCCGGCGTCGCGAGCTTCTCTCCGTAGCGCTCCTCGCGGTGCATCCACCGGATCGGCGCGTCGTCGCCGGCTTCCGCGACCAACGCCTTGCCCTGCTCGCTGATCGGCGCATGGGGGTTCTCGGGAATCTCGATCCCGGCCAGCACGGGCGTGTACTCGTCGAGCAGGGCGGTCATGCCGCGCAGGATGCGTGACTTGGCCTGCCCGCGCTCGCCGAGGAGGATGACGTCCTGGGCCCCGAGGAGGGCGTTCTGGAGTTGGGGAAGAACCGTCTCCTCGTAGCCGACGATGCCGTCGAAGAGGGTCTCGCCACCTTGAAGCTTCGCGATCAGGTTCCTGCGGAGTTCGGCCTTGACCGGCAGCACCTCGTGGCGGGCCGCCTTCAGTGCCCCGAGCGTCGCTGCTTCGGGATGCATTGGGCCGCCTACGCCGCGTACTCGTGGGCCGTCGCGGCGGCGACGAAGTTCTCCTTCAGCGTCGCGTAGTTCTGCATGTCCGCGTTGACGACATCCATGCCGTGCTCGAGGACGTACGCATAGCTACGCTGGAAGTCGGAGAGCTTGGCGCGCAGCAATCGTTCGTCGTAGTGACCATCGAATGCCTTGGTGTTCCCGCTGCCGAGCCAACCGCGCCCGGCCAGGAGGCGGCCGGCCTTCATGCCGACCAACCCAATACCGGCGGCGCGCGCTTGATCGAGTTGCGGCCGCAGGGACTTCATGTCCGGCGTACCGTCCAGAATCCGCTTGTTCTTCCAGTCGTACCACCCCGCCGGGGTGATGGCGATCATCGCCAGGTCGTACCAGCCCGTGTCGATGGCGGCCTGAAGCACGTTCGCCGCGTTCTCGTGGGTGCTGACGCCGTACCAGGAAACCTTGCCGGCGTCCTTCGCGTCCTGGAACGCGCGGTAGATCTCTTCGGCGGCGATCTCATGGGGGTTGTTCGCGCCCATCTGGTAGTAGGCGTCCATGTGGTCCGTACGCAGGTCGGCCAGGCTCTCGTCAAGGACGGTGGCCCAGATACGGGCCGCCTGCCTCGCCTGGTCGACGGTGATCTCGTCGTTCGGGCCGACGTCCAGATAGGTCTGGCCCTTGGAGATCAGGAAGATATCGTCCCGGTGCCGCGCCACGAACCCCGCCATGTTGCGCTCGGCGTCCCGGTAGTAGCGGCGCGCCCCCACGTCGAAGACGTTCACGCCGGCGGCGAATGCCGCCTCGAGCAGGGCATCGTTCGGCTTGCGCGACAAGGCCGCGCCGCAACCGAACACTAGGCGGCTGGCGTTGAAGCCCGTGCGCCCGAGGGTGCGGTAGGTCATTGCCGGCCACGCCTCGGCGCCCGGGGCGGCGTCCTTCGCGGCGGCGACCGCGGCGTGCAGGCTGCCGGAATGCCAGAGTGCCTGGCTGCCGGCGCCGAGCATGGCGGCGTAGCCCAGGAAGCTGCGCCGGCTCGGTGCGTGGGTGGCGTTCGTGTCCGTGGTCATGGTCGTCTTCCCTTGATTGAGAACGTGGCTTTGCCGACGCCAATATTGGTCAAGCCGCCGCGCAAGTCAACGCGGCGGTCTCTGCGGGGCATCAAGGCGCGATGTCCACGCCTATTGGGCAGTGGTCCGAACCGGTGACGTCGGGCCAGATGAAGGCGTCCCGGATGCGCCGGTTGGCCGACGGGGAGGCGAACACGTAGTCGATCCGCCACCCGATGTTGTTCTCCCGGGCACCGCCCCACTGACGCCACCAGGTGTAGTGCCCCGGCACGCCGGGATGCCGGGCGCGGAAGGTGTCGACCCAGCCCGCGTCGCGCCAGCGCGTGAGCTCCGCCCGCTCCTCCGGAAGGAAGCCGCTGCTCCGGGTGTTCGAGGTCGGGCGCGCCAGGTCGATGGCCTCGTGGGCGGTGTTGTAGTCGCCCACCACGAGGACGGGGCAGTAGCGCCGCAACGCCTGTAGCCGCTCGAACACCGCCCCGTAGAAGGCGAGCTTGTAGGGCACGCGGCTGTTGTCCCGGTCACGTCCGCTGCCCTTGGGGAAGTAGACCGACGCCACCGCGAGCCGGCGTCCGAAGCGGGCGACGGCGAAGCGGCCCTCGACGTCGAAGTCGGGCTCGCCCAGTTCGGTTTCCACGGCACTCGGCGCCTCGCGGGAGTAGATGCCCACCCCGCTGTAGCCCGGCCGCTCGGCCGGGGAGAACGTCGCATGCCAGCCCGGCGGCGCGGCGACGTTGGCGGCAAGCTGGTGCGGGAAGGCGCGCACCTCCTGCACCGCCACCACGTCCGCACCCGAACCCTGTAGGAAGTCGAGGAAGCCCTTCCGCGTGCAGGCACGCAGGCCATTGACGTTCCAACTCACGACGCGCATGGCGTCGCAGCCTACGGGAGCCGGTTTCCCGACGCCACCATCGGGCCGGGCCATTGGTTTGAGCCGCGCACGACAAGGCGTATGCTGTTCGCCAGAAAAGAGCTGGCAAGACCTATGAAAACCGCGTTTTGTTGGGTCGGGGCGTTGTGGTTGGCCGCGAGCGCCCAGACCGGCCACGCGATCTGGGAGCGCCTGGGCAATCCGACGGTCAAGGTGCCCGTCGAACATCCACCGGAGTTGGGTCTGCGGGTGGATCGCCTCGTATTCGGACCCACCCGCGGCGAGTGTGCCGACGAGATCGTGCAGCGCCTCGTGCGCGACCTCGTATCCCACCGTTTGGATGTCAGGGACGAGGCGTATCTTTACTCGCGTTTGGCGAGAAGCGAATTCGCGTACACCGGCCGCGTCGACACGGGCGCGGCGGTGGAGATGGGCCATCGGCTCGGGCCGGCGGTCATGGTCGCCGTCGATGTGCGGCGATGCGAGGCGGAGACGGATTTCTCCACGCGGGAAGCCAAGGCCCGGAACGCGGATGGGGCTGCGCCGGGAAACGCCCAGGCGGCGCAAACGACCTATCGGCTCGCGGCCCAGGGGTTCCTCGATCTGCACTTGGAGATGATCGACCTGACGACCGGCCGCGCCCTGGCCTCGCGAAGGCTGTCCCGTTCCGGTCCGGAGCAGGAGTATTCGTCGCAGGGGGACTATCCCCCGGTACCCTCGGCGCCCGATCTGTTGGGCGGCGAGCTAGACGAGGCGGTGGCGGAGGCCCGTCGGATTTTCCTGCCCTGGAGGGAGGAGATCAGCGTCGTGTATTTCGACGACGGTGACTGCGGACTCAAGAAATCCTACCGGGCGCTGAATCGCGGCGACATGCACCGGGCCTACGACTTGAGCGAACAGAGCCTGGCCGCCTGCAAGGCCAAGCCGAGGGTGGAGGACAAGCTGCTCGCGCGGGCCTACCACAACGTCGGCATCCTACGGCTGCTGGGCGGCGACCATGACGGCGCCCTGGACATGCTGCACACGGCGGCGGACCTACGCCCCCGCAACGGCATCTATCGGGAGGGGATCGCCGCGGCCCGCAAGGCGAAGGAGTCCGCGGCGGCCATGGCGAACCTGCAATGGCAGACGCGGCCCGATTTCGCGCGCCAACGCCAAGTGGCCCGAGTGCAACCGTCCCCAGCCGGTTCGGGGGCCAAGACGCTGCGCAATGCCGACGTGATGGAGATGGCCCAGAAGGGGGTGCCGACCTCCGTCATCCTGACGGTGCTCAGCGCGTCGAGAACCGACTTCGACACGTCGACGTCGGCGATCGTGCATCTCGCGCAGGCCGGCGTGGACCGCGAGGTCATCAAGGCGATGCTGACCGCCGACTAGAAGCGCGCGCGCCTCGACGATCGAGAACTGGTGGTGGAGCATCGTTGAGCGACGCCGACCGGCACAGGTGGAACGAGCGGTACCGGCTGGGCGCGTACGCCGACCGGGAGCACCCGAGCCCGTGGCTCCTTGCCTGCCTCCCGCGGGCGCCAACCGGGCGGGCGCTCGATGTCGCCTGCGGCGCGGGGCGCAATGCCCTCCACTTGGCCGAGTGGGGCTACGCCGTGACGGGAGTGGATATCTCCGGGGAGGCGCTCGCCCGGGGCGCGTGGTCGGCGCATGGCCGGGGACTGGTTGTGGACTGGATCGAGCGCGACCTCGATACGGGACCGGGAGTCGAAGGCCCGTTCGACCTGATCGTGCTCATAAGGTACGTGGATCTCGCACTGCTGGAGACGCTCTGCCGGAAACTGGCGCCGGGGGGTTGCCTAGTGGTCGAGGAGCACTTGGCCACGGAGCGCGACGATGTCGCGGGACCGCGCAACGCGGCGTTCCGGGTCCCGCCCGGCGCGCTGCGCCAAGCGGCACGGCGCCTTGACGTGATTGAGTCGTTCGAAGGTGAGGTCAGCGACCCCGACGGCCGGTCGGCGGTGGTCGCGCGGCTCTTCGCTCGGCGTCCCGCCTAGCGGATGGGACACCAGTCGGTCATTGTTCTGTCGTTGATGGTAGCGGCCGGCGTGGATGCAGACCCGGGCGAAATGGTCGACACCCAACCCGTGGCGGCCAACCCGGGCCTCATCGGGCCGCCGCCGCAGTCCCTCGAGTATGCGGTTCGCGTCCTCGGCATCGGCATGACATCCCGGGTGACGATCAAGACCGAGGGGCCGGTGGTGTCAATCGCGAGTCGGCTCAACGCGCCGCTGTTCGGCGGCGTCATCGCGCACAACGACCATACGACTCGGTTCGAGCCGCGGGACTGCGATCTCCGGCAGCTCTCCTACGTCAACGTCGGCGGCATCCTGGCATGGCGATTCGACGACCGCGTGGAGTTTGACTGGGACCGGCACACGATCAATTACCGGGGTCGGAATGGGGAGCGGCGCTACGAGTTCGCCGGGGAGACCTTCGTCGACAAGCTGAGCCAGTACGAGGTGATCGGGTGCCGGCTGCGCGCTGGCGACGGCGCATTCACCCTGAACTACGTCGACGACGGGATCGCCCGCTACCGGTTCGTGGTGGACGGGGAGGAAGTCGTCCAGTCCCCGGCGGGCACGTTCCGCACGGTGCGGCTGGTGGCGGGCCCGGAGCAGACGGCGGCCGGGCCGCAGGGGTATCACGGCCGGGTAACCTACTGGCTCGCGCCGGAACTCGGCTTCTATCCCGTGCGGATTCGTGCGGCTTCGCGCCGGCCGTTCCGTATCACCGTCGAGCTCAGGACGGCACGGCCCGCCCTGGAATCCCCGGCGGTGCCGCCGGCCCGGGCGACGGGTGTGTTTACAATCGATTCGATTCGGTAGCGAGATAGGAGCATCACCGTGCTGTCGTCGTATCGCGTGCTCGACCTCAGTGACGAGCAAGGCATGTTCTGCGGGTATGTCCTGGCGCATCTGGGCGCCGAGGTGATCGCCATCGAGCCGCCGGGCGGGTCGAGCGCACGGTTCGCACCCCCATTCCGGGGAGACACGGGACATGGGGACGACGGGCTGTGGTGGCAGGCCTATGCCCGGGGCAAGTCGAGTTGCGTGCTCGATCTCGCGTCCCGCGGCGGTCGCGAACGCCTCCTCGAACTGGCCTCGGAGGCGGACTTCGTGATCGAGTCCTTCTCCCGGGGGGACGCGCGCGCCCTGGGGGTGGACTACGAGACGCTCGCCGCCGCCAATCCGTCCGTCATCGTGGTATCCGTTTCGCCGTTCGGCCGCACGGGGCCGAAGGTCGACTGGCCGGCCACGGACCTCACGGTGTGGGCGGCGAGCGGCGCGCACATCCTGGCGGGCGACAACGACCGGGCGCCGGTGCGCACGAGCGTGCCGCAGTCCTTCCTCCATGCCGGTGCCGACGCGGCCGTCGCGGCCCTGATCGCGCTACAGGATCGGCATCGGAGCGGACGCGGGCAGCACGTCGACATCTCGGCACAACAGTCGGCCGCGCAGGCCGCCTTGGCGGCGAACCTCGGTGCGCCCAACGATGCGGGCTTGACCGTGCAGCGGGTGGCGGGCGGGTTGGCCGGGACGTTCCCCATACAACTCACCTGGCCCTGCGCCGACGGCTATATGGCCATCACGATGCTGTTCGGCCAAGCATTCACGGAGCCGAACCGCAGGCTGCTGGCCTGGGTACACGAGGCGGGAGCATGTACCCGAGAGGACGTGGAGACCGACTGGGGGCTCGAGCTCGCCGCCATGGTGCGCGAAGAAAAGTCGCCCGAGCCCTACTTTGAACTGTGCCGCAAGATCGGCCGGTTCACCGCCACCCGCACGCAGCAGGAGCTGTTCGAAGAGGGGCTACGGCGCGGGTTGTACATCGCACCGGCGTTCGACATCGCCGGGCTGCTCCGGGAAGGTCAGTTCCAGGAGCGCGACTTCTGGCGGGAACTGGACACGGGCATGGACCGGAAGCCCCGGGTGCCCGGTGCGTTCTCGAGGCCCTCGCGGACACCGCTGACGATACCCGGACCGGCACCAGCCCTCGACGACTGGCCCGGGGAGTGGAGAGCTGCCCGGCGACTGCCCGCGCCCGCTCCCGACCAGACGAACGCCGACCCCGCCCCGCCGCTGGCGGGGCTCAAGGTGGTCGACTTCATGTGGGTCATCGCCGGTCCGCTCTGCACCCGCGTGCTCGCGGACTATGGCGCGACGGTGATCAAGGTCGAATCCTCCGTCCGGCTCGATCCGGCGCGGGGCGCCCCGGGGTTCAAGGACGGCGAACCCGGCGTCGAGACCGGCGTGCCGTTCGCCTCGTTCAACGCCGGCAAGCTGAGCGTCACCATCGATCCGTCCAACCCCGTGGGCCGGGAGATCATCCTCGATCTCGCCCGCTGGGCGGACGTCGTGACCGAGTCCTTCTCGCCGAAGGCCATGCAGGAATGGGGCCTGGACTACACCGCGTTACGCGAGGTCAATCCAAAGCTCATCATGCTGAGCAGTTGCCTGATGGGGCAGACGGGGCCGCGGGCCCGGGTGCCGGGCTACGGCAACATGGCGGCGGCCCTGGCGGGCTTCTACGACCTGACGGGCTGGCCGGACCGCTCTCCGGCGGGGCCGTACCTCGCCTACACCGACGGCGTCTCGCCCCGCTTCATGCTTGCCTCGCTGCTCGGCGCCCTCGAGCACCGCCGGCGCACGGGGGAGGGCCAGTACATCGATCTCTCCCAGGCCGAGGCGGCCATCCATCTACTCGCCCCGGCGATCCTCGAGCACGAATGGAACGGCAGGGTCTGGCACCGCATGGGCAATCGGGACCTCGAACTCTGCCCGCACGGGGTGTACCCGGCCCGGGGCGAAGATCGCTGGGTCGCGATCGCGTGTCAGTCGGATGCGGCTTGGGAGGCCCTGACCACCGTGATGGAGTTGGGTGCGCTGCAATCGGACCCCGCCCTTGCGACCGCGGCGGGACGCCGGGCGCGCGAGGACGAACTGGACGCCGCGCTCAGCCGCTGGACGGAGACCCGCGCGGAAGGGGACATCGAGGCCGCCTTGATCGCGGTGGGCGTTGCTGCGCATGTCGTGCAGAACAGCGCGGAATGCGCGGCCGACCCGCAACTGCGGCACCGGCGTCACTTCGTGACCGTGCCGCATTCCGCCGTCGGGGACATGGTGGTCGAGAACACCCGCTCCGTGCTCTCGCGCACGCCGTCCCGGGTGGAGCGGGCGAGCCCGGAGCTCGGCGAGCACAACGTGCACGTCCTGCAGGAGATCCTCGGCTACGACGACGAGCGCATGGCCGACGTATTCGCGGCGCTCGCCATGCAGTGAGCCGCCCATGACGGCACCGAAGTTGCTCGACGACACCGCGGTGCGGGAGTTCGTGAGCAACGGCTTCCTGCGGCTGACGCCGGATGTCGCTCCGGATGTACACCACGAGATCGACGCCTCGCTGCGCGTCGCGTGCGAGGCGGAGTCGTGGCACGGCAACAACATCCTCGCGCGGGTGCCGAGGATGTACGACGTGCTGGACTGCCCGGTCGTGCGTGGCGCTCTGGTCTCCCTCGCCGGCCCGGACTACTACCTCCATCCCCACCGGGCGGTGCACACGAGTACCCCGGCCGAACCGCCACCTCACCTCGACCCCGCTGCGGACGCGCCGCCCATGGGCGCGGGCTCAAGGGCCGGATCGGGTTGGCACCAGGACGCGCAGAGCCCGCTGTCCCGGGCGCGGTACCACGTTCCACGCTACCTCATCGGATTCTACTTTCCGCACGACACCCCGTTGGCCATGGGCCCCACGCGCATCCAGGCCGGGAGTCACCTGTATGCCCAGCCGGTGACGCCGCACGCGGTGGTCATGGCCCCGGTGCCCGCCGGCACCTTTCTCTTGCTGCATTTCGACATCGTGCACGCCGGATTTCCCAACGGTACGGATACCGCGCGCTACATGGTCAAGTTCGTCTTCGCGCGCACCCGCCATCCGGCCGGCCCGAGCTGGAACCATGTGGAGCGCCGTTGGCGTCGGCCGGAGGGTTGTCTCCCCGAGTACGACCTGCCGGGCACTTGGTCCCATATCTGGCGCTGGATGCGCGGGGCCACCGGCGAGCGGTCCCGCTCGAACCAAGTCCATGCCACCGCCACCGATCTCGGCGGGCAGGTCGCGCGCCTGGAGGGCATCTACGCCGGCGCGCCGCACGCGAACCCGGATGCACTCGCCGCGGCGCTTCGGGCCCGGGCGGGGCAGGGTCGGCACGAGCGCGCGCTGGCGAAGGACGCGGACGGACGCCCCATGCCCAGGGACGATATCCGCGGCTTCCCCCTCCGTTGGAACGAGCGGGCCGTCGTCATGGAGGACGCAAGCTACACCCTCGCGGCCGCCGGTCCCCGGGCGATTCCCGTGCTGCTCGGACTGCTGGAGGGAACCGATCCCTGGGTGCGGATCAACGCCGCCTTCGCCCTCGGGGAGATGGGACCGGCCGCCCGGGACGCGGTGTCCGCCCTCACCGGGTTGCTGGACGATCCGCATCAGCAGGTGGTCCGCCAGGCCCTCGACGCCCTGGGCGCGATCGGCTGCGGGGTCGATGCGGCGCTCCGGAGGATCGAGTGGTTCCTGCAGACCAGTAACCCGGATTGGCGGGAAGCGCAGGTGATGCGGGGCTGGGTGGCCGAGGACCAGGTGCGGCTCAACGCGGCGTTCGTGCTGCTCAACGCCGTCTCGGGCGACGCGGACGCCGACTTGCCCGCCATCGAGGGCATCGCGTCCGCGGGGCTCGGCCAAACCAACGGCTATGTCGATGCGGTGCTGGCGGAGACGCTGGTGCGCATCGGGACGCCGAGCGCCCATGGCCGCGCGCTCCGCTTCCTCTCGGAGCGTCGTTGGGACGAGACGTTGACGCCGCGCAAACCGTTCTGACGGCGCCATGGCCGGGCGGAAAGGGATTCGGCGCGCCGCCGCACTTGCGCTCCCCGAGTTACTTGACGCATCGTTGCGCCGTCCACAGCCGGAGTTCCTCCTTGACCGCCATCCGATTTGAAGTACACGAGCGAAAGCCCTATGCGGAGGGGCGGGCGTTTGGCGGCTTCGGGGCCTTCGAGCACATCGAGGGACGCATCCACTATGCCGTGGCGCCGGACCATCCGGCCAACGCCGGCATCGTGGATCTCGACCTCGCCCCCCGGCAACCCGACGGGCGCGTGGCCTTCGCGGGGGATTTCACCTTGGTCGCTCCGGCGTCGCGGCCCGCCGCCGCCCTCTTGGTGGACGTTCCCAATCGTGGCCGGCGGCTCGCGTTCTCGCAATTCAACCGCGCCGGCCCTGCGGACCTGCTCCGCGACCCGTGCGCGCCGGGCGACGGCTTTCTTTTCCGCCACGGCTTTGCGCTCGCATGCATCGGTTGGCAGTGGGACGTAGGCGAGGGGTTGGGCCTCGACGCGCCGCGGGCCGAGGCCGAAGGCCCCCTGCCGGGAGAAGTGGTCTGCCGGATTCAGCCGGACCGCGATGGTACCTGGGCGCAATTCGGTCAACTCGGGGAGGTCGCCTATCCCCCGGCGGACCTGGACGACCCCGATGCCCGGTTGTATCTACAGCGCGACGACAACGCGCCCTACACGGCGGTGCCGAGGTCCGCGTGGCGCTTCGCGCGGCAACGCGATGGCCGCATGGTGGCCGACCCGAGCGCGATCCACGTCGCTGAAGGCATGCGTGCCGGCACGGTCTACACCCTCGTCTACGCCGCCGCGGACGTACCGGTCGTGGGTGCCGGCCTGCTCGCGCTCCGGGATGCGGCGGCGGCGTTGCGGGCGATGGACGGCCGCAGTCCGCTCGCCCATGGATTCGACCGCGTCCATGCCTTCGGGGCGTCCCAAACCGGCCGCGTGCTGCGCCACTTCCTGCATCTGGGACTCAACCGGAGCGAGGACGGCGTCAAGGCGTTCGATGGCATCCTCGCACACATCGCGGGAGGACAGCGCGGCGACTTCAACCACCGCTTCGCCCAGCCGTCGAGCCTCGGCGCGCCCGGCCCGGGGCAGACGTTCCCGTTCGCGGCCGTTCCGACGAGGGATCCGGCCACGGGACACACGGCGGCACTGCTCGATGCGGACACCGACTCGCCAAAGGTCTTCTTCACGAACACGTCGTGGGAGTACTGGCGCGGCGACGCGGCCCTCGTGCACATGGACCCCGCGGGGGACCGCGACCTGCCCGAGCACTCGAACGAACGCCGCTACGCCTTCGCCGGCACGCACCACGTCAACGGCGTGCTGCCGCTGACCGACACGTTTCCGCTCACGGGCACGCGGGCGCGCTACTCGTTCAACGTGGTGGACCACGCGCCGCTGGTGCGCGCAGCGCTGATCAACCTCGACCGCTGGGTGACGGACGCCGCCACGCCGCCGCCGAGCGCGGTCCCCCAACTCGCGGCCGGTACGCTCGTGGAACGTCAAGACGTGTTGGGGCGTTTCGAGGCGGCACTTGGCATCGAGACCCTGGACGCGGACCAACTCGGGGGCATGAACGCCCTGGATCTCGGACCGGATGCCGCCTCGGGCGTGTGCCGCTTCCCGGCCCGGCGACTGGCGGCGTTGCCCCGCCTGGTGTCGAACGTCGGTGCGGACCTCAATGAAACGGCCGGCATCCGACTACCGGACATCGCGGTGCCGGTGGGGATCCACACCGGCTGGAACCCGCGTCATCCGGAGCAGGGCGCGCCCAAGCAGGCCGCCGCCTTCGCGGGCATGACGCGATTCTTCGACGCGGGGGAATTGGCGCGCAGATACCGGGACCGAGGAGACTATGCCCGGCGCCTGCGGGAGGCGGCGCGGGACCTCGCGGGGGCGGGCTACGTGCTGCCGGAGGACGAGGAACTGTTGGTGCGCAACGGCCTGACGCGTTACGACCTCGCCCACCAGCATGCGGTCGACGGCTCCTGAGATGCGCGACTTCGCTCCTCCCTGGTTGCTCCGTTCGCCCCACGTCCAGACCATCCTGTCCAGTCGGCTCGCGAGGTCCCTCGACCGAAGCGGTGCCGCCGCCGCGATCCCCGCCGCCGAGCGGGTCACCCTCGACGCGGGGCGGGGCGTCCGGTTGCAGGCGCTCTTGAATGGTCCCGGCGACGCTCCCGTGGTGATCGTCATCCACGGCTGGTTCGGGAGGGGCGACTCTCCGTACGTCCTGCGCGCGGCGGCGGCGTTGCTGCGTGGCGGCTTCCGCGTCGCCCGGCTGTTGCTGCGGGACCACGACGGCACGGCGGCCTTGAACGAGGAGATGTTCCACTCCGCCCGCAGCCGGGAAGTCGTCGCGGCGACGCGGCGGCTCGCGGCGGGACGCGATGCCACGGGGATCATGGGGTTTTCCCTCGGCGGCAACTTCGCCTTGCGCGTGGCGGCGGCGCTCGGCAAGGGCGACGTGGGGGCATGCCTGGCCGTCTGTCCGCTGATCGATCCGGTGTCCGCCGTGGGGGCCATCGACCGTGGTTGGTTCGGGTACCGGGGCTACTTCCTCGACAAGTGGAAGCGGGCGCTGGCCGAGAAGCAGGCGGCCTTCCCGGACCGCTACGACTTTCGCGAAGCCATCCGGCTTGCGAGCGTCGCGTCGCTCACGGACTACTTCGTGGCGCGGCATTCGCCCTATCGTGACGCCCGGGACTACTACGCCCGCTACACGATCACCGAGGAGATGCTGAGCCGCGTCGAGATGCCGGCGGAGATCGTCGCCACCGCGGACGACCCGGTCCTGCCGGTGGCGGACCTGCTCCGGCTCGGCACGTCCCATGGCGTGGCCGTGACGGTCGCGCCCCGCGGCGGGCACTGCGCATTCCTCGAGGATCTTCGGCTGCGCTCCGCGCTTCCGTCCTATGCGGTGGCCTTCTTCGCGAAACACCTAGGGAACGGGCATGTCTGAGATCGACGACTACCTGGCCTTCGGCCACGACATCCTAGAAGAAGCCGGCCCCATCGCCGCGCGCCTCTTTCGGCAACCGATGCGTCCGGGCAACAAGCGGGCGGGAGGGGGAGAGGGGGACACGGACGGCTTCGATCCGGTCACCGAGGCCGACCGGGGCGTGGAGGCGCTGATTCGCGCACGCATCGCCGACCGTTTCCCGGATCACGGCATCGTGGGGGAGGAGTACGGCACCACTGCGGGCAGCTCCGGCTGGAGCTGGATCATCGATCCCATCGACGGGACTCGAGCCTTTATTGTGGGCCTGCCGGTATGGGGATGCCTGCTGGGGCTCCTGCGCGATGGCGAGCCCGTGGCCGGGCTCATGCACCAGCCAGTACTCGGCGAGACCTTCGCCGGCAACGGGACGGATGCGTGGATCGTGCGCGGCGGCGAGCGCCGGCCGCTCCGCGTCCGGGCGGATGCCGCCGTCGAGGACGCCGTGCTGGTGGCCACGCATCCCGAGCTATTCGACGCCACCGACCTAGCCCGGTACGAGGCGCTGGCGGCTCGCGTGCGGCTGATGCGCTACGGGGGAGACTGCTACAACTACTCCATGCTCGCGCATGGCTTCGTCGACATCGTCGTCGAAGATCAGTTGCAGCCCTACGACATCCAGCCCCTGGTGCCGATCGTGCGGGGCGCCGGCGGCGTCGTGACGGATCGGGCCGGACAGACGCCTCGGGGCGGCAGCCTCGTGGTGGCCGCGACGAACGCCGAGTTGCATCGGCAGGCGCTTGACGCGATGGGGGCAGGACGCGGAGCACAGCGTTGACCATCCAGCGCCGCTTTCTGAATACTAGGGACGGAGTTCGTGGGCGGGGCCCGGCCCGTGGCTGAAATCGTCTGCTGGAACTGCGGCACCTCCCTGGCCGAGGTGCCGCGCCCGATCAGTCGCCACGCGAACTGTCCCGCTTGCTTCGAGGACCTTCACTGTTGTCGGCTGTGCCGACACTACGCGCCCCGCCTCACGGGGCAGTGCGAGGATGACCGCACGGACCCGCCCGTACACAAGGAGACCGCCAACTTCTGCGATTACTTCCGGCCCATCACGGGCGCCTATCGCGCCAGGACCGGCACCAAGCGCGACACCGCGCGCACGCGCCTCGACGCGCTCTTCGGCGGGGACCGCCCGGAGCCGGGGGAGGACGGAGGGGAGGAGGCGGCGCCATCGAAGGAAGACGAAGCCCGCGCCAAGCTCGACGCGCTCTTCGGGAAGGACACCGATTCGTAGCCGGCTGACGGACTGGCTCGCCGCCCGCCGCCGGCGCCGCCGGGCCATCCCGGAGCCGCTCTGGGCGCGGGTGACGGAGGACCTGCCGCTCTACGACCCCCTGACGGCGGCGGAGGTGGGGCACCTTCGCGAACTGGCGGAGCGCTTCGTCGACGAGAAACGCTTCTTCGGCGCCCACGGCCTCGAGGTGAGCGACTACATGCGCGTCGCGGTGGCGGCGCAGGCCTGCCGCCTCGCGATGCACGTCGGCTACGAATGCCTGCGGGCGTGCCGGACGATCATCCTGTATCCGGAGGGCTTCGTCGCCGAACGCGAGTCCCTCGACGAGGACGGCATCCTGCACACGGGGTACGAGGAACTGGATGGAGAAGCGATGTACGGGGGCGCGGTGGTGCTCGCCTGGGAGGAAGCACGCCCCCGGCGCGAAGACGACCAGCACGTATTCTTCGGGAACGTGGTGCTGCACGAGTTCGCCCACAAGATGGACGAGTTGACGGGCGACCACAACGGGTTGCCGCCGCTGCGCCCGGGGATGTCCGTGCAGCGGTGGTCGTCCGCCTTCTCCTCGGCCTACGACGACCTGTGCGCCACGCTGGACGCCGAGGAGGAACCCCCCATCGACGAGTACGCGGCGGAGAGCCCCGCCGAGTTCTTCTCCGTGGCCGTCGAGACCTTCTTCCTCGCACCCGGACAGTTGGACTGGGCGTACCCCGCAGTGTACGGGTGCCTTCAGGAACTCTTCGGGGAGGATCCCCGGCGTCTAGGGAAGGTCTGATCAAGACCTTCCCTAGCGCGGCACAGGGAGGTGCCGCCAATTCGATGGCGCAAGCCATTGAATTTGTGGAGCAAGCCGAAACCGCGCTTTTGGCTTGCGACCTGAACAAGTCCATGGAGGGACTTGTTCAGCCCATTTTGGAGGAGAGACCGTGACGCTACGCGTGATCGGAGCCGGCTTCGGCCGCACCGGAACCCTGTCCCTCAAGCAGGCCCTCGAGACCCTGGGGTTCTCGAAGTGCTACCACATGGCGGAGGTGGCGGAGCATCCGTCGCACGTCGCGCTATGGCGTGCCGCGTGGCGGGGCGAGGAACCCTGGGAGGAGTTGTTCAATGGCTACGCGGCGGCCGTGGACTGGCCCACCGCCGCCTTCTGGCCGCGGCTCATGAGCGTGTATCCGGAGGCGAAGGTCGTGCTCACGGTGCGCGATGCCGACGGTTGGTTCGCAAGTGCTTCGCGGACCATCTTTCAATCCATGCGGGAGCGCCTGGCCGCGGACCAGGCCCAGCACGAGGAACGCCTCCTCATGGCGAAGGAGATCATCATCGAGGGAGCCTTCGGCGGCGATATCGCGGACCGCGACCATGCCTTGGCCGTCTACGAAGCCAACATCGCCCGCGTCCATCGCGAGGTGCCGGTGGATCGCCTCATCGTGTTCGACGGCAACGACGGCTGGAAGCCCCTGTGCGAGGCGCTCGGCGTGGAGGAACCGGGCGTCCCCTATCCGCGCATCAACACCTCCGAGGAGTTTCGCGAGCGCTGGCGGGGCGGGGCGCCCACCCGGGTCATGACGCCGCCGGATTCCCGTGGACAATAGCCGAAGTCGGTATGGGATCGAGCCCCACGCCCTCCGCGCCGGACCACCCGCAGCACGGATGCTATGAATTAAATTTCAAATTCTTAGGCGCGTTTCCGAAGAAAGTATCGAGATTTTGGGACCATGGGAACGACATCTCGCACCCCTCGAGCGATCTCCGTCCGCCAAGCCTCGCCTCAACCGGGCGACAGACACCTCTTGAACGACCCAGCCATGTCGGCCAGCAACTCGAAGTAGAGGTCGGGACCGTCCTCGATACCCGCGCCGATGGGATCGACGCTGCCCGCGCGCGCATCGGAGCCCTCGATGATGACGTTGACCACGCGATCGTCGAATTGCGGCTCCGCCAGGACGCAGGCGACATCGAGGTCCCCCACCTTCTCGCGTAGCTCGGCGAGGCGCCTTGCGCCCGGAGAGCGGTCGGCGCTGACGACGGCCGAGCCCACGGCCGTCAGGCCGAAGCGCTCCTCGAAGTGCCGATATGCGTCGTGGAACACGATGAAGGGGCTGCCCCGGAGGGGAATGGTGTCGGTCGCGATGCGCTCGGCCAGTTCGTCGAGCCGGTCGGCGAACGCCGTCGCGTTCGCCCGATAGGCGTCGGCGTTGCCGGCGTCCAACGTAGCCAAGGTGTCCGCGACGGCCTGGGCCATCGCGACGCCGTTGACCGGATCGAGCCAGACGTGCATGTCCATCGGGCCAGCGTGCTCCTCTTCCGCCTCGTCCCCATGATGCGCCTCGCCGTGGTCCGCGTCATGGTCGTCGTGCCCGTGATGGGCCTTCCCGTGCTCCTCCTCGTGCCGCTCTGCTTCGTGGTGGTGCGCGTCGTGGTGGTCTGCGTCGTCCCCCTCGTCGCCGGCCGCGCCATGTCCCCCGTGATGCCCATGGTCGTGCACCTCGAAGTGTCCACCTTCCCGCAGCGGCCGATGCACCAAACCCGGCGCCTCGGCGAGCGCAACTACCCGAGCAGCGCCGGCGAGGTTGGCGATGGCACCCGCGAGGGAGGTTTCCAGGGCGTCGCCGATCCAGAAAACGACCTCCGCGTCCTGAAGCTTGCCGGCGTCGGACGGCCGCAGGCTGAAGTCGTGGGGCGACGAGGCGCCGCGCATGATGAGGTGCGGCTCGCCGACGCCCGCCATTACCGCGCTCACGATCGAGTGGACCGGCTTGATGGTGGCCACGACGGGCGGGGGCCCGGCGAGGGCGGGTAGGGCGAGGAGGCAGGCGAGGGTGCGGATTCCCCCCGCGTTCCGGATGCGGCGGCTCACGGGATGCATGGAAGCCTTTTGGTGGCGGATTTGCCAAACCTTGTACACTGGGCGCCGCCGCAAGATCAATGGAGGCGGGCACATGTCGGATGTACCCTCCGCCGAACCGCCTCCGCTGATCGAAGCGCGCGACATCGGCGTAAAGCGGGGCCCCCGCTGGATCATTCGTCACGTGGACCTGAGCGTCCGGCGTGGCCAACTCGTCTACATCATCGGCGGCAACGGCGCCGGCAAATCGACCTGCGCCAAGGCCGTCCTCGGGCTCATCGACATCGACGAGGGCCATGTCGCCCGCGCACCGTCCCTGATGGTGGGATACGTCCCCCAACGGCTCGCGGTGACGCCAACCCTGCCCCTCACGGTGCGCCGCCTCGTGACCCTGACGGGACGCTTTCCGGCGAGCGAGATCGATGCCGCCCTCGCCAACGTGGGGCTCGAACGGCTGGGCGATCCCCCGGTGACCACGCTCTCGGGCGGCGAGTTCCAACGCTTGCTGCTGGCGCGCGAGCTGCTGCGCCGTCCCGACCTGCTCGTCCTCGACGAACCGGACCAGGGGGTGGACGTCGCCGGCGCCGAGGTGCTGCACGCGCAGATCGACGACATTCGCCGCGACCTCGACTGCGGCGTCCTCGTCGTCTCCCACGATCTGCAGTTCGCAATGGACACCGGCGACGACTTTTGCGTGCTTGTGCCCCACGAGTACGACGAGCGTCCGGGGATCGGCCGGGATCCGGAACTCATCGCCGCCACGCGGGAGGAGTGACGGAGCTCATGCTCGACGACTTCCTCATGCGCGCACTGCTAGCGGGCTTGGGGCTGGCCCTCGTCACCGGGCCGGCCGGGTGCTTCGTGGTGTGGCGGCGCATGGCCTATTTCGGGGAGACGATTGCCCACTCGGCCCTGCTCGGCGTCGCCCTGGCGATCCTGAGCGAGCTGCACTTGGCGCTGGGGGTGTTCGCCACCGCCTCGGTGGTGGTGCTCGTCTTGTTCTACCTGGAACGGCGCGACACCCTCCCAACCGACACGCTGCTCGGCTTGCTCGCCCACGGCGGTCTCGCGGTGGGGTTGGTGGCGCTCTCGTTCTTTCCGAACATGCGGTTGGACCTACAGGCATTGTTGTTCGGCGACATCCTCGCCGTCTCGCGCATCGACCTCGCGCTGATCTGGGGCGGCGGGGCGGTGGCCCTGGGCCTGCTCGCCTGGTTGTGGCGTCCGCTGCTGGCGGCGACGGTCAGCGAGGATCTCGCCCAGGTTGCGGGGTTGCGGCCGGAGCGGGCGCGGCTCCTGTTTGGACTCTTGGTGGCGGCGGTCATCGCGGTGGCGATCAAGATCGTCGGGGTGCTGCTGATCGTCGCGTTGCTGGTGATTCCGCCGGCGACGGTGCGGCGCTTCGCCTCCAGTCCGGAACGCATGGTCGTCGCCGCCGTCCTCGCCGGGATGGCCGCCGTGGCCGGAGGCCTCTTCGCCTCGGCGAACTGGGACACGCCATCCGGGCCCTCCATCGTGGTGATGGCCGTGCTGCTCTTCGTGGTGACCCGCTTGCGGCGGCCCCGCGCCCAGCAGTTCTCATTTTGACGATTGAGGCATTGGGTTTCGGGACTGTCCGAGGTTCGTGGATTTGGCGGCTGGCGGCGTGGTCTGTGCGTCAGGGAGGCTGGGCGGCGGGCCCGCCCGTGGCGAGCAGGCCGATCAGCGCGTTCCAGTCGGGGAACACCTGGTATTCGGTGACGGTGCGCAGGTGCTCGAACAGGCGGGCGCGGGTGCCGAGGCGCTCGCGGGCCCGTCGCCAAGTGGACTCGGCGACTTCGCACGCGGTGTGCAGGGCGAAGGCGAGCAGGTTGAGAACGACGAGCACGGCGGCGAGGGTGTCCTTGCCGTGCCCGAAGTTGTGTTCGAGGTGGTAGCCGTGCTGCTTGAGGACGTTGAAGGTCTCGTTCTCGATCTTCCAGCGGGCGCGGGCGCAGTCGGCGAGTTCGGCGACGTTGTCGCGGTCCACGGGCAGGCTGGTGACGAAGGTTCCGCGGTAGGTGACCTTGCCGCCGGGCCGCGCGCTGGTGACCTCCAGCCAGTTGACGCGCAGGGCGTCGTCGCCGTCGCGGATGGGCAGGTCCGTCATCCAGCGGTAGCGGTGGGTGCGCCGTTGCGCGCCGCGGCCCGTCGTGCGGCGGCGCACGGGGATGTCGATGCCGTCGAGGTACTCGTACAGGGTCTTGTGGCTGGCCGGCTTGGCGGTCAGCAGGAAGTCGCCGCCGGCGTCGAGCATGGCCCGGCAGACGGGCTGGCAGGCGTACAGGTCGTCGCCGAGATAGACCGGGCGCAGTGCGGCGCAGCGGTCGCCGTGGGACCGCAGCCAGCGCTTGACCGCCTGGCGCTCGCAGTCCTGCTTGGCCGCGCCGTCCTGCGGCGCGACGAACTCGGGGGGCAGCGGCAGCGACTGCGCCCGGCCGGGCGCCACGACGGTGGCGGCGACCATCTGGTGGAAGTACTCGGTGCCGCCGTCGCCGCGCTTGCGGGTCGAGCAGTTGTCGCAGTGGATGTTGCGCGAGCGGAAGAACTCGGTGCCGTCCAGGGCGACCAGCAGGTGGCCGTCGAGGCGGCGCATGGGCGTCAGCGCGCCGCGCGCGTCGAGGTCCTCGACGAGGTCGTGGAACCGGTCGTCGAAGTGCTCCGGCGGCACGCCGTCGAGCAGTTGCCGGACGTGGTTGTCGCAGGGGATGCGGTCGAGGCCGAACAGGGTGTGCGCGTTGGAGCGGCGACCGCCCGCGGCGAGCGCGCGCTGGTGCGCCAGGAACGACGGCGACTGCATCAGGAACACCGACAGCGCGGCCATGCCAACGTCCGCCATGGCGTAGCGGCGGTTGCGTCCGCGGCGCGGGTCCGGCAGCCCGGCGAAGCATGTCCGCAGCCGGTCGAGATGGCGCGCGAGGAACCTCACGGCGCGGCGCCGGCCTCCACCGCCATGATCGCCGCCAGCACCGCCAGGCGCTCCGCCGCTGGCATCGCCGCGTAGCGCCGGCCCCAGCCATGCGCCTTGCGCTTGACCGTCTGCCGGTGCGTGAAGTTCCGTCCCGCGCGCGACGCCCAGTGCACGCGGTCCGGCGCGAAGTTGAACCACACCTTCTCGGTGACCACCCCCGCGTGGTTCATCACCTGCAGCGCCGCGCTGCGCCAGCCGCCCAGCAGCTCGTCGTACAGCGCCGACGGGTATCCCGACACCATCACCGCGCACGGCAGGCCCTTCAGCAGTTCCAGCAGCGCCGCGTGGTCCGCGTCCTCGTAGTCGTGCCGGTAGCGGCGCCCGGACTTGCGCGCGCCGCGCAGGTACGGCGGGTCGCTGTACACCAGTTCCGAACCGTCGAACGGGAACCCGGCCAGCCACGCGTGGCAGTCCGCGTGCACCAGCTCCACCGGATGGCCGCATTCGAACGACTCCAGCGCCCGCGCGTCCAGGTCGATGCCGATGTTGCGCAGCGCCCCCGACTTGCGCTTCATCACCGCGCCGCCGCCCAGGTGCGTTTCGATGTACACCGCGTGCGGCGGCATCAGCGCCACCAGCGCCTGCCACAGCCCCGACGTCGCCTTCGATCCGAACCATGGGTTGCCCATGGCCCGCACCATAGGGGCGCCGTCCTATGTTGTCAACCCGTTCGCGGACGGAATCCCCGACTCCGTTGCCAAGTCGGGCCAAAATGAGAACTGCTGTGGTGCAAACGGGTCGCATGGCGCGGCAGGACGTCACCCAGACGCGGGCCAACATCGCCGATCAGGAGCTGCGCGCCGTGGAGGGCCAGATTCGCCTGGACGACGTGCGCCGCGACTTGAACGTCCTGTTGGACCTTGGCGGCGGCGTACGCGTGACGCCCACGGAGCCGCTGACGGTCGAGCGCGCGAACGTCGACTTGGCGCGTAGCCGGGAGGTCGCGCGGGCGAACTACGTCGACTATCAGCAGGCGGTGCTGGCCCTGCGCCGCGCCGACATCGGCCTGATGCTCGCCCGCAACCAGTCGCGGTGGGACCTGTCGCTGAATGCCAGCGCGAATTTTGAAGGCGCGGGCGACGAACGCGGCGACTCCTTCCGGGACGTTTGGACCGACGCGGGCCGCTACCGGGTGGGGTTGTCGCTGTCCGTTCCGATCACCGGGGTGGAGTCGCGGCGGCTGCGGCGGCAGCGCGTCGCCGCGGAGCTGGGCCGCCGCCAGGCGGCGTTCTCGCTCGCCAGCGTGGAGCGGGAGATGGACATCGCCGTGCGCAACGCGGTACGGGCGGTGGAGACCGGCTTCCATCGGCTGGAGTTGGCGCAATCGGCGCTACAGTTGGCGGAGCAGAAGTTCGAGGTCGAGAAGGGCAAGCTGCAGATGGGGCTGTCGTCGAACTTCCAACTGGCGCAGTACCAGACGGACTTGGCGAACGCGCAGGTCGCGGAGGTGCGCGCCAAGATCGGCTACCTGAATGCGGTCACCCGACACGACCGGACGGTCGGCAACCTGCTCGACGCCTGGGGCATCGAGATCACCCAACGCGGCGCTGAGGAACCGCTCACCGAAATGCGTCGCGCCGGCGGTGCGGCGGCGCAGCCGGCCGGAAGTAGCCGGCGCTAGCCCGCGTTTCCCAGTGCGCCGTGCATGGGGGCGCACGGTCTTGGGTGCGAAACCCACCCGGCAAAGGGCCGTTCCAGACGGTAGCAATCGGAACGGTGGTGGACGTAACGAAGCAGCCGAAGCTTCCGACGAAACAGGGTGCGCAGGGGACTTGGCGATCGCGGAGGCCGCAACGCGCAGCGAACGCCGGGCAGGTCCTCGAAAAGGACGGCGCGGAAGCTGCTCCGCGTCCCAGCTCGCCAGGCGGTGCGCCAGGTTCAGATCGGTGAAGTCCGCCTTGTTGCGTTGACACGATGCCGCGGCGATGTGTCTAATCCGTGACTTGGGTTGGGCACGAGCGGGACCGCTAGGAACGCGCGAGACGATGCGAAGCACGCTATTTGACCGCTTTGAGTCGGACCGGAACCCCGGCATTGACGCGCTGCTCAATGACTTGGCCGATCTGCTCGGTGCCCGTCGGCCGTATCCGGGGCGGCTGCCCGGCGTTCTGAACTGGGGATTGGCCATTCCGAAGGGCCTGAGTCCGGGCTCGGGCCAGGATCGAGAGTATCTGGCGCGGCACATCGAGGATGTCATCCGGGAGTTCGAGCCCCGCCTGTCGGGGGTGCAGGTGTTGGTGTTGGAGCGCCAAGGCGAGTTTGGCTACGAGATCGTGGCGAAACGCGTGGATCAAGAGGACCACACGCTGGCCTTGCGCGTCTTGACGCCGCGGCGCGGCGGCGGACTCGGTGCCGATGTCGTCGTGCTCGGATTTGCAGGCGACGACGCGCGGTGATTGACAACGAACTTATCGACGCCTACATCGCCGAGCTGGAGGCTCTGCGACGGTACGGGACGGAAATGGCGGAATCGCATCCGGCCGTGGCGTCGCGGCTGGACATCGGGCCGCGTCCCTCCCGTGACCCAGCGGTGGAGCGACTCGTCCAGAGCGCCGCATTCCTCGCGGCCCGGTTGCGTTTGGCCATTGAGGGGCAGGCCACGGAGATGCCACTGGCCTTGCTGACCATCTTGGCGCCGTCTTTGGTCGAGCCGGTGCCGTCGATGGCGGTCGTCAGCTTCGAGGGCGGTTCCGAACCGCGGCTGATTCGTCGCGGTACGCGGGTGGATTACCAAGTCGGCGGACAGGCCTTGGTCTGCCTCAGCACCACCATGGATGTCTATGTTGGGCCGGCGACGTTGAACATAGAGCGCCTCCCGCCGACGCTGGATCATGCCGACGGATTGAGCGTCACCATCGTCGGCGACCTCGGCGGCGACCCCCTGTTCATGCTCGGCCACGACCGCATCAGCGGTGCCACGCTGCTCGATGCACTGTCGGATTCGTTGACCGCGATCGAGGTGCAGTTGCCGAGCGGCGAGGTCATGCGCTTGCCGCCGACGGCGTTGCGCCTGCACGGCCTGGCGCGGGACGAGGCCGCGCTGCCGGCCTACCCGGCGACCCATCGGGCGCATCGTCTCGTCGTCGAGTACATGGTGTTTCCGGAGAAGTTCCGCTTCGTGTCCTTGCCGGGCATTCCGCTATTGTCGGGTAGTCAGATCCGGTTCTTCTTCTCCGCCGCGTTGCCATTGCAGCCCGGCACCGAGCGCAGCCTCCTACAGATCAACCGCGTGCCGGTCGTGAACCTGTGGCGGGGAGCAGGGACGCCATTCGAGGTGACCGGCAGGATCTTCGAACATCCGGTGCGGGTCGACGCGTTGCGGTATCGCACGGTGGAGTGCCACTCGGTGTTGGAGGTGGGGGTCTACGAAGGAGACGGCTCGCTACAGGTGATCGACCCGGTGGTTGCACCCGGCAATCTGGCGGGATCGGAGGTGCGGTGGGGCACGCGACGCACGGTTTCCCGCGTCGGTGGTGAAGTGCTCCTTTACTTCCAGGGCATCGACTACATGCGCCTCGGCAACGAGCAGTTGATCGCCGTGCCGCAGGTGTGGGCCAGCAACCGCGACATCGCCGAACGGGCGCCGGTGGGCGCGGCGCTCATGCCCGTCGACGCCATCGGCGATTGGCGTTGCGTCCTCACCCTTGCGCCGACCCGCTATCGCGAGGCGTTGACGGGTGCCGCCGCCATGCGGACGTTGATCGGTTACCTGCGCTCCAGCATCGGCACGTTCGGCCCCGCTGGCCGCGCGCGGCTGTTGCGCGACTACCTGAAAATGTTCCCGGGGTCCGAGGTAGCCCCTTGGATCGAGGGTATCGACGACGTCGGCTTCCGGCCGGTCGCCGTCAACCGGGGCGGTGACGCGCAACCGGGTCTGGTCATGACGTTGAGCTATGATCGCTCGAGCTACCGCACCGTCAGCCAAGCGATGATGAAGCGCATCGTAAACGTGCTCATGGACAGCCAGCGCGGTCTGAACCGAGTGGAGGAAGTCATTGTCACCACCGTCTGAAGCAGTGTCCAACGTCGGTGACGCGCCGGCGGACGGATCCGAGACCGTCCAGGCGGTGCAGCCGGCCGCGCCGGCGGTACCGATGGAGACACCACGGGGCAGCCCGCCGGAGGAAGAGGATGCCGAGTCCCATCCCTTGGTGCGGGATCTGCTGCTGTCGCCGTCGACTTGGCAAATTTGGCCGGCCGTTGCGGTGCTACGGTGGATGACGCGGCACGCTTCAAGTCGGGTGCGGAGGATACGATACCGCTCCAAACCCTCGTTGGAGTTTTCGCCCGGCGAGATTACGGACGTCACGCTCGATCAGCATGGCCTTAGTCTGGTGCTGAGCAGTCCGGGCTTCGCGGCGCCAGGCTCGCCGCTGCCCGCGAGCGACATCTCGCGCATCATTGAAGATCATTACCGGGGCGGTGCGTTGGCCGAGTGGCTCGATGGTCCGATTGATCGCTTCATGCACGCGTTCGAGGCGTCCCACGCCCGCAGCAACGTGGCCTTCGGCTTGGCGACGGGCGACTTGGAAATCCGCACGTTGCGCAACGTCAGCCAGCTCACGGGCCGGTCCACGCCACTATGGGGCAGCGGGACGGGCGAGCTGCGCGACACTTGGGACAACCCTCCGAGCGGAGCGGTTGGTCTGGCCCCGTTCTTCATGGGCAACATGACTGCCGCAGGCATGGAGGATCTCATGCGCAGCTACACCCGACTGCCGGTGCGCGTCGAGGAGTTCGCCGGAGGCGAGGTCACGATCCTCCACCCCGTCGTGGTGGGCCGTCCCCTCGGAACCGCGATGCTCGGCGCGAAATGCCGCTTGGCGACTGCGGGGGTCAACGTGATCCTGGAGGGTGGTAGTGACCGCCAGCAGCTAAAGTGGGCCTGCGAGGTCACGCGGCGCCGGACGCTGCACCTAGCGGCTAAGAGCTACGTGGGGTCGGATTCGCCACAGGTTCACGTCTATCTGGAGATGGATGCGGAAGCCGTCCCGCCCGTGGAGCTTAATGGTCGGACGGGGCTCGGGGCCGGGGCGGTGCTGGGCAAGGCACACGGCCGCGTCCGCCTGCCGATTTCGCAGGTCTAGGGCGTCGCCCTACATCGGTCGGCCGACAGCCGTACGACGTGACGACGCGCCGCCAGTTGGCCCCCGGTGATGCCGGAGGCAGCACGCAACGAATTCGGCTTTCCGAGTGGGCGCGGCGGCAGGGTATCTCGCGCCTAACGGCGTACCGGATGCTACAGGCGGGTACCTTGCCGGTACCTGCCGAACGCACGCCGACCGGGCGGTGGTTCGTGCTCGTCACCGACGAGTCCCGTGTTGCCGTCTATGCCCGCTCCGGGGACGAGCCCGACGACCCACAGTCGCTGGACTCCCAGATATCGTCCTTGGTGCGGTGGGCGAGCTACCGCAACATGCCCATCTACACCGTGATACGCGAGATAGGCGATCCAGAACGCGATTCCTTGCCCATGCTGGCCAAGTTGCTCGGCGACAGGCGCATCACCCAGATTCTCATCGAGACGCCGAAGATCGTGGGCACCGCGTCGTTCGCGTTGCTTAATGCCGCGCTGGCACCGCACGGTCGCGCCATCGTGGCCCGCAACCCGTCGGATTAGCGTCCGCGCGCTTGTGCTTCGCGTTCTGCGCGCCAGTCCACGGTACCCCGGCTCGCGGTGGTGTTGGCACCATCGAGCGATACCTCGACACCGTGTAGGTCCGCCTCGACGAAACTCGCGTTGACCACATTGGCGTCGTTCAGGCAAGCATTTCGGAATACGGACTTGGTGGCCTGTAGTCGTTCGAGATTGGCACCGGTCAAGTCTGCATCCGTCCAAACGCTACTCACCGCCATCGCGCCTATGAACGATGCTTCCGTCAAGACCGCCTTGGGGAACATGGCGCTGTTCAGTGCGGCGGCATCGAAACGGGAAGAGGGGGCGGTGATTTTTGCGAACAGGCAGCCGGGGAACTCGCCTTCGGAGCAGTCGGCCTCGGTCAAGTCGCACTCGGCGAAGATGGTGCCATCGGCCTGCCGCAGACGCGCTCCGACGAAGCTGCTTTGGTACAGGTTGCACTTCGCGAATTTGACGCTGGAGAAGTCGAGGCCGTCGGCGTGCACGCGAATCAGGCTGCATTGCTCGAAGCGGGCGTGCTCGTACGCCCATGTCCGCAGATCTGTTCCGACTAGTGAACCCCCCTGCCAAGTGGAGTTCTCCGCCAACACGCTATCCAGTTCGCAACCCGACATGGTGACGTTGTGCTGCGTGGTGCCGGGTCCATTAAGGGCCAACCGGGCCACCTTTGACTCGGCAAGCGTCAATCGGTCTGCGGACTGACCGACATCGAGCTCTTCGAACTGGCAGTCGGCCATGATGAGCCCGTCCAGCTTCCCGCGGACGAACTGTAGGCCCGCCCCCTTGCAGCTAATCATCTGGGCATCGAGGAGGTCGCAGCCATCAAAGACGCACTCATCGAAGGTACATTGCAGGAACGAGGCCTGTTGCAGGGAGACATCCTCAAAGCGGACGTGGTCGAAGATGCAGTCCTGAAAGGTCATCCCATCGGCGTCTTCCGCCGCGATGGTTTCCTGCGTCCACTCCGCGCCGGTGACGGGCACGCCCACGTTCTGGTGGGCTGTGACGGGATCTTGAAACTCACTCATCGCGCGTTGGGGTGGATTGCCGGAGCGTGGTGGACGAGGCGTTCACGACCGCTGCCGGGGCGTCGCCTAGCGGCGCGAGCTCGTGGGCGAGGTCGGCGACCCGCTGTCCGACGTCCTTCCAGCCCCGCCGGGCGTCGAAGCGGACGATGCGCATCGCCGGCCAAGCCCGCCCGGGCAGTTGGCCGTTCCAGAAGGGGTCGCCCGGAGGGGCAACGACGATGGTGGGCGCACCGGCTGGGGCCGTCCGCAAGGCAAAGTCCTCGCCGGCCACACGAACGGCGGAACGCTCGGGCCGTGGCTGGTGGGGCACCGCCGCGCGCAACGCCGCCAACTCCTCGTCGGGCCACCGGTGACCGACGCCGTTTAGCCCCCCGAGATCGTCATCAATCCATACGCCTTCGCCTTGGGGCGGGCGGGCGGGCACCATCTTCGGCGCCAGCATCTCGGCCAGCGAGCCATCATCGAGTACGGCATGGGGAACTTGGGTGGCGGGGGGCAGGTTATCGCGCCCGAGATCGAATACGCCGATGGTCGCGGGGGTTTCCATCGCGGCATTGATCCAAGGCTGCCAGCGGTGCGGATGGGTGCGCCAGACATGTATCAATACGCCTTCGTTGAATATCTTGCCGCCTTCGTCCAGATCAAAGTTCCCCTCCAATAGACGCACCGCCAACTCCGCCGGCGCGGCCAACGTTCTGGCCTGCTGCATCATGCGGGAGGCTGCGGAGGCGTCGCCGGCCAACACCGCCAACTCCAAGCGGGCAGCTGCCGCGAAGGCGGACTTGCCGTCGCAGCGTTGCCAGGCGTCGCTGGCGCGCCCCGCCGTCCACGCGACGCGGGCGACGGCGGGCAGCATCTCCTCATTCAGGTCGGGCGCGTCGAGCAGCAAGTGGGCGAACGTCTTGAGCCGGTCATGCCGCCCGGTCTGTGCCAGCGCGGAAGCCGTCACCATCGCGGTGGCTCCTGCCGTTGCCGCGTCCGGTATCGGTGCGACGCCGTGCAGGATGGGCTCAAGAAACTGAAACGCATCGGTGGGACGCTTGAGCGCGAGGGCGGCGCGTGCCCCGGTTAGGGCCACGGATGCATGGAGCGGCATGGTTGCGGCCACCTGCACCGTGCGGCGGTAGTCCCCCAAGGCGTTCCGATGTCGTACGAGGGATATGGCGGCCGGCGGGAACGCACCCTCCAAGAGGCTCTCCAAGATGCCGAGCCCGGCCACGACGGCACCGGAAGCCATCATGGCTTCCGCCTCCAGCAAGCGATCAATGGGCACCCGCTCGCCCTCGCGGGCGGCCTGCAGCGCACCGATACGGTCGCCGTTGGCCAATAGCTGCCACCCGCCGCCGCCCAGGGCACCCGCCGTTATCGCGTCTCCGCTTGCGAGGGCGAGTGGTGCGCGTTCAGACGGCGGCATGCCCAGCCAAGCGTCGTACAGTAGCCGGGCACCAACCGGCGCGGCCTGCCGGGTAAGTGCGCCCCGCGCCAGAACGCGGTCAAACGTCACGGGGCAGGGGCGCAGTCTGGATCACTGGGAGGCGGGCAGTTCCGCCACCAGCCGCAGGGATGCCGTGAGCTCCTCAAGCTGGAAGTGGGGCCGCAGATGCGCGACCGACGTGTAGGATCCGGGTTTGCCGGCGACCTCGCGCACTTCAACGCGCGCCTCCCGCAACGGGTAGGATGCCTTCGTTGCGTGGGATGCGCTGTCGTCGGCCGTGACGTATTGCATGATCCAGTTGTTCAGGAACTGTTCAATTTGCGCACGGTCGGTGAAGCCACCGATCTTGTCGCGCATGATCGCCTTGAGATAGTGGGCGAAGCGCGAACAGGCCAAAACGTACGGCAGGCTCGCCGAAAGCCGCGCGTTCGCCGATGCCTCGGGCTCCGAGTACTTCGCCGGCCGGTTGACCGTCGACCCGGAGAAGACCACGGCAAAGTCGGTGTTGCGGGCGTGGCACAAACTGATGATCCCTTGGTCCGAGAGTTCCTTCTCCCGCCGATCCGTGATGGTGGTCTCGGTCGGGCACTTGGAGATCTTGGTTCCGGAAAGCGAAGCGAAGCTGTGTAGCGGTAGGTTGGCTACCTTGCCGCCGGATTCCGTTCCGCGGATGGCCGCCGGCCAGCCGTGTTCGGCGAAGGACTTCATGATGAGGTCGCCCATTGCCCAAGATGAGGGCCCCCACAGGTACTTCTCGTGGTCGCTGCCGTCGACATCTTCGACAAAGTCCATTTCGTCGACGGGCGCGGAGTCCGGTCCGTAGGGCAGGCGCACCAATGTGCGTGGTGCCGTGAGCACTAGGTAGCGTGAGTCGGCGCTGTCGCGCAACGAATTCCACGCCGCCATCTCGCTGGAGTCGAAGATCTTCGCGATGTCGATGGGCCGGTCCAGCTCCGTGAAGCTGTCTAGGTCGAGCAAGGAGGGATCAGCGCTCGCGAGGAAGGGTGCGTGCGCCATCGCGGCCACGGCGGACATGTCGCGCAGGAATTGGACGTCTTGGGGCGCGCGACCGAACTCCATGTCCCCGATGAGGAACGTGTAGGGCGTGCCGCCGAGCGTTCCGTACTCGGACTCATAGACGCTCTTGAAGAAGTGCGACTGGTCGAAGCCGGCGGCCCGTTGGAAGTCGCGTGCTAGTTCCTTGCGGTTGCAGTTGAACACCCGAACCCTCATTGTCGAAGAGAGTTCGTTCTCCTGCACGAGCTTGTTGAGGTTGCGCCAACTCGCTTCAAGTCCTTGGAACTTGTCGTTGTGGAGCACCTGGTTGACCTGCGCGGAGATCAGTTGGTCCAGCGCGGCGATACGTTCCGCGATGGCGCGTTTCGCCCCGCCTTCAATGCTCGCGCCCGCCTTCGTGGCCTCTTCAATGAAACCCGCGAGCATGTTGCGGGCACCCTCCACCTGATGCTTGTCGCGGGCCATCCGGCCCTCGTCCAGGATGCGGTCGAGGATCGTGTCTTGCTGCTCGGCGGCGCCGCCGGCGTGTTCGACTTCTGCCACTGTTATTCGCCTCCTTCGCCTTCTTCGTCGCCCAAGCCGAGCGCGTCACGCAACTCCTGCTGCTTGTCGGCGTCGGTGAGAATATCACCCAGCATCCCGTCGAGTCGGTCGTTGGCCTCTACCTTGCCGAGCAGGTCGGTAAGCTGGCGGCGGGCCTCAAGCAGTTTTGCGGTCTGCGGGAGCTGGGATGCCACGCCCATCGGCGAGAAGTCGTCCATCGACTTGAAGTCGAGCGACACGCCGATTTCCTTGTCGGCCTCGCCGGAAACTTCGTCGGAGACGGTGAACTGGAGCTTGGGCCCGAGGCGCGTCATCAGGCGGTCCACGCCGCCTTGTTCGACCTCCACGAACTTGCGGTCCGCATACTTGGTGGAATCCTCGGCGTCGCCGGTCAGATTGGAGACCACTCCGGCCACCATCGGCAACTCCTTCGAGGCAGTGGCGCCACCGTCCTCCACATCGTAGGTAATCTGCACGCGCGGCGGTCGTACCCGACCTACTCGGTGCTGGCTGGAATCACTCATGGTTTCTCCTCTCAGAACAGTTTGAATCTCACACGCTGGTCCGGTGTCCGCGGCACGATGATCCGGAAGCCGTACGTGCTCGGGCAAGCGGCGCAAACGGCCCGCGAAGCTGAGCTAGGACCGACGTTACCCGATACCGCTGACGGCCATCCACTTCGGCTACCCCCATGTGGGGCGTCGGCTGTCGATAGTAGCACAAAAGACGACCGCGCCAACCTCTCGATACGTCGCCTAGCTGGGCGTACCTGGCCTGAAACGAGGCGCGGATCAGCCCGCCGCCGGGGCAACGCTGAAGCCGTCTTCGTCGTGCGACACGACGGCGTCGCCGGGCGAGGTGCCCTCGCCGAGCTTGTCGAGCACGTATTCGGCGATGATCGGACGGATCGAGCCGGCGATGATGCCGTCCAGGAAGCGCGCGCCCTGGGGCGTGGTCTTGACCCGCTCCGTGAGGTACGCGAGGACGGCATCGTCAAACGTGAGGCTGGCTCGATGCGATGCCCGGTAGGATTCGCCGAGCCGGCGCAGACGCATGCCGGCGATCGTGCCGAGTGTCTCCTCGCCGAGCGGCCAATACGGCACCACCTGTAGCCGCCCGATGAACGCCGCAGGAAAATGCTGCGCCAGGGCGCGGTTCAGGTCGCGGTTGAAGTCGTCCTCGAACGGCGGTGGATCCGCCATCGCGGCCTGCTCGACGACGGTGTCGCCGGCGTTGCTCGTCAGGATGATGAGGGCATTGGAGAAGTCGGCTTCGATGCCCTCCGCGTCCTCCATCCAGCCCCTGTCGAGCACTTGGTAGAGCATCTCGATCACGTCGCCGTGCGCCTTCTCGATCTCGTCGAGGAGGACCACGGAGTAGGGCGTGCGCCGAATGCCCTCGGTCAACACGCCACCTTCGCCGTAGCCGACGTAGCCGGCGGGCGCGCCCTTCAGGTTGGAGACGGTGTGCGCTTCTTGGTATTCGGACATGTTGATGGTGAGGATGCGACCGCCGAACAGGACATCGGCGATGGCGAGGGCGGTTTCGGTCTTGCCGACCCCGGAAGGGCCGCAGAACATTAGGGCACCCACCGGCTTGCGCCGGTCGGAGAGCCCGGCGAGATAGGCGCGCGCCTGGGCGGCGCAGCGGGATAGCGCGTCGTTCTGGCCGACGACGCGCTCCGACAGGGTCTGCTCCAGGTCCCGCGCCGTCTTGCTGACGTCCGCCAACATGCCGCCAATGGGGACGCCGGTCAGGTCCGACACCACATTGGCGACGTCGTCCTCGACGACCAGCCGCGGTCCTTCCGCGTCCCCGGCGTCGCTTGTCCCGTCGTTGCCTTCACTGCCCTCGTCGGCGTCCGCTGCCCCGGCGCTCTCGGCCGCGGGCTCGATGCGGCTCTCGATGCTGACATCGACGGCGAAGTCCAAGCCTCCGTCGCCGTCGCCGGCAGCCTCACCGGCGGCGACCTCCGCCGTCTCGGCGACCTCCGCCGTCTCGGCGACCTCCGCCTCGGCTTCGTCGGCAGCGCCGTTGCGCATCCGGGCGCGGGCGCAGGCGGAGTCGAGCACGACCACCGCCTTGTCCGGCAGTTGGCGGCCCACGATGTAGCGTCTGGACAACGCGACGGCGGATTCGAGCACGTGCTCGGCGAACTTCGCGCCGTGGTGCTCCGCCAAGCCCGGCGCGATGCCTTCGATGATGCGCAAAGCCTCCTCGTCGTCGGGCTCCTGGATGCGCACGGGCGCGACCCTGCGCGCGAGGCCCGGATCCGGCTCGATGTACCGGCGCCACTCGCGCCAGCCGCAGGTGCCGAGGATGCGCACCGCGCCGCCGCTGAGCACGCTGCGCAGCGCATCGACGCCACCCCCGCCCTGATCGGCGAACAGGAGATGAATATCGTCCACGTAGAGGATCATGCCGCTGCCCTCGACTTCCTTGACGATGGCCTGTAGGCGTTCCTCCAACGCGCCGCGCACAGCCGCGCCGGCGCGCAACGCCGAGACGTCCAGCGACCAGACGGGCGTTTCGTGCAGGGCGGCCGGCACGTCGTCGGAGCCATGGGCGATGGCGTTGATGAAGCCCAGGGCGCACGCGGTCTTGCCCACCCCGGCCTCGCCGACGACGACCGCGGAGTTCTGCCGCCGGCGCAGCAGGATCGCGGCAACTGCGGACATCGACGTCCGCAGGCCCACCACCGGGTCGAAGCCCTCCTCGCGGGCCGCGGCGATCATGTCGCGGCCGTAGCGGGAGAGTTCCGGATACTCGGAGTCCGGTGCGCCGGCGGCGCTGATGCCGGGACCGCCGCCGGTGTCGGTGCCGGCGGCGTCCGCGAGCTTGCCGAGCTTCAAGTTGCCGAGGCCGGGCAGGGCAGCCAGGCGTGGCCAAGCGTCGCCCCGCCGCACGACGGTCTCGAAGAAGCGAATCGGGGCCACGTTGGCGTCCCCGTACTCGTCGAAGGACAGCGACCACGCTTCGCGCAGCAGGTGGGCGAGCGACTCGTCGATGGTGGGCAGCGCCCCGCCGGTGCTGCGCGGCTCCTTGGCGACCTGCGAGGCGAGCCAGGACTCGATGCCGGGCGCATCGGCGCCGGCGCCGTCCAGCGCCTGCATGACCGATGCTCCGATCGTGCGATCACGCAACAGGCACAGCAGGAAGAACTCGATGCTGATGCTTGAGCGCCCGTCGCGTGCGGCCGTCTCAGCGGTGGAATGCAGCACGCGCCGCGAGTCGGCGTCGAGATACTCGTATATCTTTCTGAGATTCATAGTCCCGCTCCTGCTGTCTAAGAACATCTGGACGAGCCCCTCCATGGGCTTGTTCAGGTCGCAAGGCAAACGCTGTTTCGCCTTGCTACGCAAATTCAATCGCTTACACCATCGAATCTGGCGACACATCCCTACGCCGCGCCGCGGAACGTCTGTCCTCCGCCGACCAGCTCGTCGCCGGATGCAGCACGCGGTGCGGACTGCGCAGCCAAACCGTAACCTTACGTGCCCCCTTGCCTTGGCGCAAGCATGAACCGCGCACTGCGCGCGCGTGCCGCCCGCGTGTCGATTTCTTCACGCTTTGTGTGGGATGTGCCGCTAACGGCGTGTCGGACTTTGCCGGCAGCGCGAAGCCCGGCGCCGGCTAGCGGCCTTGACCTCGCCGGGCCGATGGGCCACGGTGCGGGGATGCTCCAACACGTCACTTCCCGCCAAGAATGGTCGTTCCCGGCCGTGCCGCGGCGCACCCCCCCGGCACCCGGCGCGCGGCGGTGGCGGCTCCTCCCCTTCGAGCATCGCCCACGTCGCCTCCGAGGCGCGTGGATCCCGCCGCCGTGACGCGGGTCGCCGCGGCCGACATCGGCGCGACCCAGGCGCGCTTTCGCGTCATGGACGCGGGGCGCCTGGTCGGTGCGCATGTTTGCGGCACCGCCGACCACGGGGACGCCATCGCCCTCGTCGCCGAGGGGCTGGGCGAACCCACGCCGGACGTGCTGTGCGTCGCCGTCGGCGGGCCCGTGGTGGCGGGCCGCGCGCGATTGACGAACGGAACCCTGGAATTCGACGGGGCCGCGATCGCCGATGCCTTGGGGATAGGCCGGGTCGCGCTCGTCAACGACTTGGTCGCCTTGGGCATGGAGGTGCCCCACCTCGAGGCCGGGTCCGTACGCCCGCTTGGCGTGCCGCCCGCCGGTGCCGGCGCGCGCGCCGTGCTCGCGCCCGGGACGGGTCTCGGCATGGTGATCGTGACCGAGCACGGCGATGTCTTGCCATCCGAGGGCGGGCACGCGCCGTTTGCGCCGGCGGACCCGCTGGAGCAGGAGTTGCTGGGCGCGCTGGCCGGCGACCTGGGCTACGTCTCGTGGGAGGACGTGCTCGCCGGGCCCGGCATCGTGAAGCTGTACCGTGCGGTGTGCGCGGTGTGGGGGGCGGCACCGGAGGAGCTCGCGCCGGCGGCGATCACGGAACGCGCCCTCGCCTTGGCCGATCCGGTGTGCCACCGGACCCTCGAGGTCTATTGTGCCGCGCTCGGCAACGCCGCGGGCGCGCTCTGCGTGACCACCTGCGCGCGCGGCGGGGTCTACCTGGGCGGTGGCATCCTCCCACGCATCGCGGACTTCCTGGCCCGCAGCGGCTTCCGCCGCCGCTTCGAGGAACGCGGCCGAATGACCGACTACGTGCGCGACATCGGCACGGCGATCATTCTGGACGAGGACGCCGGCCTGGCCGGCGCCCTGCGCCACGCCCGCGCGCTCGGCGGCTGACTGGACGGCTCAGTCAGGGGTTCGTCTCCGTGGTGGAGGCGGTGGATCGCGCCGTGGCGGACGTGGGGGCGGTGGCGGAGGTGGCGGGTTCGCCGGACGTGTTGGCCTTGAGCGTCTTTCCGGCTCGTCACCAAGTCTACGAGGAGCGCCCTATAGCCGGTCCGACGCTTCGCTGTCGCTACGCGCCGGCTCCGCCTCCGGCCCAGCCACGCCGGCCGCCCATGGAACAAACGGCACCAGTCGCTGCGCTCCCGTCGCCGCTTGTTCCATGCGAGGTTGCGGCATAGCGTTTCGGCTCCATCCGGACAGCGTCTTCCCAGCACTTCCGATTCACGCTTTGGTTCGTCGCAATGCCTGCATCTCCGAGGCGGGACGTCACCTCGATCCCGCGCTCCTGTAGGGCTGCGTGCCGGCGCTGTATTTCCTCGGCGTGCGGCATCCAACAGCCCCTGCCAGACTTTTGGTGCGCCACTTCTCCTCGATGGCGGTGTTCATCCTGCACTCAACGACATCTTCGCGTTGGGGTGGCCAGTTTAGCAGGGAACCGCCTAACCGCGGACCACGGCGCGGGGCTCGGGGGGGCTCGGGGGTGCCCCGCGCCACGCCCGCGCGCTCGGCGGCTGACTGGATTCTCAGTCGCCCTTGCCCCGAAAACCCTCGTTCCCGCGGTAGGGCGCATCGCGCTCCTGGAAGGCCTGGCCGAGTCCCTTCTCGCGCACGGCCTCGCCGAACGTGTAGGTCCATTCGGTCATTTGCGCCAGGGCGTCCTGCTCCGTGGCGCTGCGCACGGACGAGTAGATGCCCATGTTCTCGTAGAAGCGGTTCATCGTGAGCTTGAGTACGGCCAGGTGGTCCGCCGTGCCGTTCGCCACGCGCTCGGCGAAGGTGATCGTGTTCGCATCGAGTTCCTCCTTCGGCCAGGCGTAGTTGATCATCTCGATCTCCGCCGCCTCGGCCCCGGTCATGTTGTCCCCGGTGTAGTAGTACTCCTTGGCCTTGCGCATGCTCATCACCAGGGGCCAGATGTTGCCGTTGCGGGCCGTGCCGAGGCCCCGCAGGCCGGGGTGGCCGATCTGGGTGTCGTCCGCGGCCACGACGAGGTCCGCCATCATCGCGAGTTCGCAGCCACCGGCCAGGGCGTAGCCGTGGAGCTGGGCGATGGTGATCTTCGCCATGTTCCACAGGTACATCTGCACGTCGGTGATCTGCTGCATCGAGGTGCGCATGTTCATCATCAGCACGCGGCGCTTGCCGTCCACGGTCTGGTAGGTGCGCTCGCCGCGCCGCTCGCGGCCGGGGGTCAGGTCGTAGCCCGCGCTGAAGCAGCGTCCCGCGCCCCGCAGGATGATGACGCGGCAGCTTTGGTCGGCCTCCAGATCGTGCAGGCACTCGTTCAGTTCGGAGAAGAGTTCGCCGGTGAGCGCGTTCATCTTCTCGGGCCGGTTCAGCGTGATGCGCGCCAGCCGGTCGTCGGTGCCGAGGCGCTCCAGAAGGATGGTGTGGTAGTCGGTCATGGGTTCCCCCGCCTGGGTCGAAACCTGCAAGCATACCCCCGCCGTTTGCCACCGCCTCCGGGTGGCGTGTAGGCTCAGTCGCTGGAGAGGGGAAGACAGAGGTGTCTCGAAATGAAGCGCAACAAGCCGCTTGTCGTCGGTCTTTGCCTGGCCGTGGCCGCGGGGCCACTGGCCTGGGCCGAGGAAGAGAGCGAGCCACAGGGCGAAGCCGTCATCGAGGAGATCGTCGTCACGGCGACGCACCGCGAGACGCGCCTGATGGACACGCCGATGGGCATCGGCGCCGTGACGGACGAGGTGATCGAGGAGATCGGCGCCCAGGAGATGGGCGAGGTGTTCCGCATGGTCTCGGGGCTCAACATGGGCGGCGAGGGCGCCGCGCAGACCCGCTACACCGTGCGCGGCGTGACTTCGCAACAAACCAACAGCGTGCGCGACACCGCCGGCGCCATGGTCGCCGTCTACCTCGACGGCGCCTCGCTCACGTCGGCCCTTGGACCCGCGCGCCAGATCACGGGCAACCTGTTCGACATCGAGCGGGTCGAGGTGCTGAAGGGTCCCCAGGGCACCCTGTTCGGCGAGAGTGCCCAGGGCGGCGCCGTCCGCTACATCTACAAGTCGCCCGTCGCCAACGAGTGGGACGCGGCTTTCCGGGCCGGCGCCTACACGATGAAGTGGTCGGACGACAACTCCAACGACTACAACGGCATGCTGAACATCCCGATCCTCGACGACCGACTGGCCGCCCGGGTCGTGCTGTTCGAAACCGACCGCGCCGGCTACATCGACCAGCTCACCGGCTGCGTACCCCAGGTCAACGATACCGGCTATCCGATCGCGCGGCCGATCTGCTCCGGCGTGCACGAGGACGTCAACGCCACCTCCAACACCGGCGGACGGCTGGCCATCAAGTACTTCGCCGACCGCTGGACGGCCGAACTGGCGCGGTACTGGGTATCCCAGGAGGGGGACGGGACGGCATACACCATCGCCGGCAACCGCGGCGACCGGGACCTGATCGCCGACGACCCGTACGTGACCAACGCCCGGGAGTTCCGCGGGCTGAACGGCGATGGCTGGGACGACTTCGAGGTGATGCGCGCGACCGTCGAGGTGGGCTTCAGCTTCGCGGACCTCACGTTCACCGCGACCGACACGGACCGGGACAGCCTCACGTTCCGCGAACTCGCCGATCCCGTGGTCCGGGGCATCGACTGGATCACCGCGTTCGGGGGCAACACCAGCGGCCGCTGCCTGCTGGAGGTGCCGAACCCCGAGGTGAACTGCCCGATCCCCCTCGACGCGATGAACATGCACAGCTACGGCTGGGACGGCTGGACGGACGTGCAGCGCCAGACCTACGAAATCAGGCTGGTCTCGAACCAGCCGGGCCGGCTGCGCTGGTCCGCCGGTGCCTACCGCAAGGAGTCGGAAGACTGGTCGTGGAGCGGCGTGCTGTACTCGATGAACCCGGACCGCGCGATCTACGACGACATCTTCTTCTTCAACTCCCCCGAGACGTCGCACCAGACCGATTTCGAGGAGACCTCGGCGTTCGGCGAGGTGAGCTACGACCTGACCGACGAGATCGAGCTGACCCTCGGCGCCCGCTTCGCGTCGCTGACCCAGGACTTCTTCATCGGCGTCAAGGGCGAGCAGATCTACCGGGACAGCGTGCGCGTCGGCAACTGGGATTCGCCGCAGTCGTTCGAGCGCTACCGCGGCTACGTCGGCGAGCAGAACGGCACGACGGACAACGACGTCATAAGCCCGCGTTTCGTGGCCACGTGGCGGCCGGCCGGCCGGGATCTCATGGCCTATTTCAGCTACGCCGAAGGCTACCGGCCGGGCGGCCAGAACCGCGGCGTGCTGCTGGACGCGCGGTACATCGAGCGCGACGCCGATGCCGCCGAGGCGACCGGCTCCCTGCCGCCGGAGGAGATCGCGGCGCGGCGCGCCGAGGCCCAGGCCCTGCGGACGGTGGTGTTCTTCGACGGCGACAACGTCGTGAACTACGAACTCGGCAGCAAGTTCACGGTGATGGACGGGCGGGCCTCGGTCCAGGCCGCGGTCTACTTCACCGACTGGCAGGACGTCATCCAGCGCTCCGAACGGCCGCTACCCAACGGCAACATCGTCGGCTTCAACGCCAACGAGGGCGCGGCGGAGATCTGGGGCGTCGATCTGGACTTCAACATCGCCCTGACCGAGCGCCTGCGCGCGTCGCTGATCGCCGCGTTCGTCGAGACCGAACTGACCGAGGCGGCGCAGAACGAGGGCAAGGAGCTGATCTTCTCGTCGCCCTTCAGCGCGACGCTGAACCTCGACTACGAGTGGCCGCTGACCAACGCGCTCGTCGCGAACTTCCACATCGACGTGTCGAACTTCGACGAGCGCTGGTTCAACACCGACAACACGATCGCCCTGCCGGACTACACGATCGTCAACGCCCGGGTCACCCTGCGCGACGCCGCGGACCAGTGGGCGGTGGTGCTCTGGGCCAAGAACCTGGGCGACGAGCGGATCGTGCGCGACCGGTACAGCGACCTCACCACGGGCGACCAGAATCCCTGGCTCGGCGACCTGCGCGGCAGCTACCAGTACCTCGATCCGCCGGAGGCGATCGGGCTCGAGTTCCGCTGGAACCTGAGGTAACGAGCAACTTGCCGGCCCGACGAAGGCCGACCCCGCACGGGCCGGCCTTCGTCTTGCTGCGTGCCCATTGCTTGGCGGTCCTATTGTCCGCCACGGCATGTGGCGGAGGCGGGGGTGGCGGCGGCGGAGGCACCGCACCGCCCACCGCGAACCCACCTCCTCCCGACGATGGCCGGGTAACCCTCCGTTTCACCGAACGCGCCGCGAGCGCCGGCCTCGCCCGCCCGTGGGGCCATACCGACGCCCATCTCAGCGACGCCGAGTTCATGGCGAGCGGCCTCGCGGCCGTGGACTACGACGCGGACGGGGACGTCGACCTCTACGTCGCGGGCGGCGACGCCACGCCCAACCGGCTGTTCCGGAACGAGGGAGACGGAACGTTCGTCGACGTATCCGCCGAGGCAGGGCTCGACCTCGTGCACAAGGGTAGCGGGCCCACCTTCGCCGACATCGACGGCGACGGGGACCTCGATCTCTTCGTCGGCGCGGTGGACGGCGATCCGTACTACCTGATGGAGAACCGGAACGGCACCTTCGTCGACATCACGGCGGATTCCGGCCTCGGCATCGCGGCACCCAACACGTTCTCCGCGGCGTTCGCCGACTACGACGCGGACGGGGACCTCGACCTGGCCCTCGCGCACTGGGGCAACCCCGAGCAGGCCGACACCGAGACGCTCTGGCGCAACACCGGAGACGGGACGTTCGAGAGCTACAGCGTGCAGTCGCGCATCGCGGAGACGCTGGTCGACTCCTCCGATCCCCAGGCACTCCAGATTCGCGCTCCGGCCTTCCGCAGAGACAACTCGTTCACCCCGAACTTCGCCGACATCGACGGGGACGGCGACCTGGACCTGCTGATGGCGTCGGATTTCCGCACCAGCCAGGTGTTCGCCAACACCGGCGACGGCCGCTTCCGGCTCACCACGGACCGCGAGGTCATCAAGGACCAGGCGGGCATGGGGGCCGCGGTGCTCGACTACGACAACGACGGCGACCTCGACTGGTTCGTGACCTCCATCTACAAGGTCGCCGACGATGATACGGCCGGCTACGGCAACCGGCTGTACGCGAACGATGGCATGGGCGTGTTCACCGACGTGACGGACGCGGCCGGCGTCGCCAACGGGGGCTGGGGCTGGGCGGCCTGCTCCGCCGACTTCGACAACGACGGACACCAGGACCTGTTCCACGTCAACGGCTGGCGCGAGGAGAGCGACGTGCCGGACAACGACTACGTCCGCGACCAGGTCCGCCTGTTCCGGTCGAACGGGGACGGTACCTTCGTCGACGAAGCCGAGGCATCGGGGTTGACGGATCGTGGCCAGGGCCGCGGCGTGGCCTGCTTCGACGCCGACCGGGACGGCGACATCGACATCGCGATCACCAACAACGGCGACGAGGGGATCGTCTTCTACCGCAACGACTCGGAACACGCGAACCACTACCTGGGGGTCCGGCTCGAGGGATTTGGGATCGGGGCCCGGGTGACGGTGGCCGCCGGGGGCCGCACCCAAGTCCAGGAGATGCGCGCCGGCAACAACTTCGTCTCGCAGAACCCGATGGAGCTCCATTTCGGGCTCGGCGAGGCGGACGCCGCCGACGTCACGGTGGACTGGCCGGACGGCCCCCGGACGACGGTGACCGGCGTGATGGTGGACCAACTCCTGACCGTGTCCGCGGCGGCGACGGATGCGCCGGGAGCACTGCGGCTCATCGTCGACTCGGGGGAGGGAAGCGGTGTCTACCAAGCCGGCGAGGAGGTCCCGCTTGCGGCCGCCGCGCCGAACGAAGGCTACTTCTTCTCGCATTGGAGCAGTAGCGGCGGGAGCATCGAGGACCGATTCGCCCGCGAGACCACGTTCACCATGCCCGCCGGAAATGCGGTGGTCACGGCGCACTACGTGCCGGGCGTGGCGCCCGACGCCGATGTGTCCGTCGCCCGGCGTTGGATGGAGGTGCTCCTGGAGTCCATCCGCAACGACCTCGCCCGGCCGACCGTACACGCGCGCAACCTGTTTCACGTGTCCGCGGCGATGTACGATGCTTGGACGGCCTTCGGGGACGTCGAGTCGCCGTGGCTCCTGGGACGGGAACGGGCCGGCATGGACTGTACGTTCGGGACGCCCCCGGCCTCCATGGACATCCCGGCCGACCGGACCGCCGCGATGAGCCACGCCGCCTTCCGCCTGATCCAACACCGCTTCGCGGATTCCCCGGGACACACGCTGATCCGGCGCAACGCCGAGGCGTTGATGGGTCAGCTCGGCCTCGACGGGGCGTTCGATGCGAGCGACTACCGCTCGGCGGACCACCCGGCCGCCGCCCTCGGCAACCACGTCGCGGACTGCTACATCGCCTTCGGGCTGGCCGACGGCGCCAACGAGGCCGACGGCTACGCCAACCGCGCCTACGAACCGGTCAACCCACCGCTCGAACCGGCACGGCCGGGCAACCCGGACCTTGTGGACCGCAACCGCTGGCAGCCGCTGTCCCTGGAGGTCGCCATCGACCAGGCCGGCAACGTGGTCGAGTCCGAACCCGAGTTCATCGGGCCGGAGTGGGGCGGCGTGGTGCCCTTCGCCCTCTCCCCGCCGGACCTGACAATCCACGAGCGCGACGGGCACGAATACTGGGTCTACCACGACCCCGGCCCGCCACCGACCTTCGACGGGTCGCTATCGGACCAGTACCGTTGGAACTTCGCCCTGGTCGCGGCGTGGGCATCGCACCTGTCCCCGGACGACGGCGTCACGATGGATATCTCGCCGGCCGGCATCGGGAACCTCGACGACGCCGACTACCCGGCGCAGTTCGAGGACTACGGCACCTTCTACGATCTCCTGGGGGGCGGTGATCCCGGCCCGGGATACGCCGTCAATCCCGTGACCGGCGCGGCGTACGAGTCACAGGTGGTACCCCGGGGCGACTACACCCGGGTGCTGGCCGAGTTCTGGGCGGACGGACCCGACTCGGAAACGCCGCCGGGCCACTGGTTCGTGATCGCGAACGAAGTGGGGGAACATCCCGCGCTACAGCGCCGGTATCGGGGTGGGGGGCCGGTCCTCGAACTGCTCGAATGGGACGTGAAGCTCTATTTCGCGCTCGGGGGCGCGATGCACGACGCCGCCGTGACCGCCTGGGGCATCAAGGGTTGGTACGACTACATCCGGCCGATCTCCGCGATTCGTGCGATGGCCGATGCGGGTCAGAGTAGCGACCCGGGCTTGCCCTCCTACCACGTAGACGGTCTTCCCCTCATCGACGGGCGCATCGAGGTCGTGGGCGCGGGCGATCCGCTGGCGGGAGGGGCCGGCGAGCATGTCGGCAAGATCAAGCTCCATTCCTGGCGCGGGCACGACTTCGTGGAGGATCCCGAGACCGACGTCGCCGGCGTCGGCTGGATCCTGGCCGAGCGCTGGTGGCCGTACCAGCGCCCGACATTCGTGACCCCGCCGTTCGCCGGATACGTGTCCGGGCACTCCACCTATTCGCGGGCGGCGGCGGAGGTGCTCACCGCGTTCACCGGCGACCCTTACTTCCCCGGCGGCATGAGCAGTTTCCCCATCGCGCGCAACGCCTTCCTCGTGTTCGAGGAGGGGCCGTCGGTGGACCTGCGGCTCGAGTGGGCGCGCTACCGGGACGCGGCGGACCAGTGCAGCCTGTCCCGCATCTGGGGCGGCATTCATCCTCCCGTGGACGACATCCCCGGCCGGCGCATAGGCATCGAAGTCGGTCTCGACGCCTTCGACCTGGCCGACCGGTACTTTCAAGGCGCGGCGGACTGAACGGCCCGGCGCGTTTCGGCTTCGGGCGACGCCGGCATAACATGCCCGGCTTTGGTTACACGAGAGCCGCAGGATGTCGATCCTCGAAGGAACCCGGGTACTGGATTTCGGCCGCTACATCGCGGGCCCGTTCTGCGGGATGCTGCTCGCCGACCTGGGCGCGGACGTGATCCGCGTGGAGAAGGTGGACGGCAGCGAGGACCGCTACACCGCGCCCGTGACCCCGGATGGCCAGGGCTCGCTGTTCATGGCGCTCAACCGCAACAAGCGGGGATTTACGCTGAACCCCCGCAAGCCCGGCGGCCAGGACGTGCTCCGGCGGCTCGTCGCCACCGCGGACGTCGTCATCGCGAACCTGCCGCCGGCCACCGTGGCCTCGATGGGCCTCGACTACGCGAGCCTGACCCAAGTGAAGCCCGACATCGTCCTCACCACCAGCACCGCCTACGGCTCGGGCGGCCCGTACGCCAACCGCGTCGGCTTCGACGGGGTCGCCCAGGCCATGTCCGGCAACATGTACATGACCGGGCATCCGGACGAGCCGATGAAGAACTACTTCCCGTACGTCGACTACACGACGGGCACGCTGAACGCGTTCGCGACCCTCGCGGCCCTCATGCACCGGTCGAAGACCGGCGAGGGGCAGCACGTGGAAGGATGCTTGCTGGCATCCGCCCTGACCGTGGCGAACGGATCGCTGATCGAGGAGGCGGTGCTACACAAGGATCGGGTGGCGAGCGGGAACCGGGGCCAGACCGCGGCCCCGTCCGACGCCTTCCCGACCCGGGACGGCTGGGTGCTCGTCTCGGTGGTGGGGAATCCCTTGTTCGAGCGGTGGGCGCGCCTGATGGGCGAGGAGCGCTGGCTCACGGACCCGCGCTACGCCACCGACGAGACGCGCGGGGAGCAGGCCGTGGAGATCAGCGAGCGGATGTCGGCCTGGACGCGGCACCGCACCACGGCGGAGGTCATGGCGGAACTGGAGGCGGCCCGCATCCCTTGCGGAGAGGTGCTCAAGCCGGCCGAGGCGCTGGTGAACGAGCAGGTGGTTGCGCAGGCGTTCTTTACGCCGACGGACTACCCAGGACTCACGAGCCCGGCGCCCGTGGCCCGCATGCCCATCGATTTCTCGAAGGCGGACACGCGGATCCGCACCCGGGCCCCGACGCTCGGCGAGCACACCGGCGAGGTCCTGCGCGAACTCGGCTACGAGGACGGCGACATCGAAGGACTGCGCGAGGGGCGGGTAGTTTAGGCCCCGGCGGCGAGGTGCCGCGGCCGCTCGCCTCCGTCCCGCTCGACCGGCGCGTACAGGTAGTCCCGGGTGAGCGGGACGGTATCGTTCGCGCGGGCAAGCTGGAACTGAAAGACCACCAGGTCCGCGATCTCGAATGCCGTGGCGCAGGACAGCAGATAGAACTCCCACATGCGGCAGAAGCGCTCGCCCTTGGCAACTACGAAGTCCGCGCGCACGGCCTGGAAGCGCCTATTCCACTCGCGTAGCGTGAGCGCGTAGTGCCGCCGCCACACCTCGAGGTCCGATACGATCAGGCCCGATGGCTCGATCGCCCGCGCGACCTCCGAGGCCGCGGGAATGTAGCCGCCCGGGAAGATGTGCTTGCGGATCCACGGGTTGGTCGGGGAGGGCGGCGCCGACTGCCCGATGGTGTGGAGCAAGACGGTGCCGTGGGGTGCCAGGCACGCGCGCACTTGCTCGAAGTAGCGGTCGAAGTTGCGGCGTCCGACGTGTTCGAACATTCCCACCGAGACGACCGCGTCGTACTCGGCGCGATGCCGCCGATAGTCCTCCAGGTGGAACGTGACGCGCTCGGACAGCCCGCGGCGCTCGGCTTCCGCCCGGGCCGCCCGTAGCTGCTCGCTCGACAGCGTCAGCCCCACGACCTCCACTCCCGCGCGCTCCGCGAGGTGCATGGCCAGGCTGCCCCAGCCGCAGCCGATGTCGAGCACGCGTTGTCCGGGCTCGAGGTGGAGCTTGCGCCGGATGTGGTCGCACTTCGCCGCCTGGGCCTCCTCCAGGGAGAGGTCCGGCGTTCGAAAATAGGCGCAGGAGTAGTGCATGTCCCGGTCCAGGAATGCCCGGAACAGAGCCTCGTCGAGATTGTAGTGGTGGCTGACGTTGGAGAGGCTCGCGCGCACGTTGTTCCACGACGTCACGAGGGACGCGAGGGGCCCCATTGCGGCGGCGAGGGAACGGCGCGGCAACTGGCGCTCCATGTTCACCCGCAGCACGGTCAGGAGGTCCGCCAAGTCGCCCTCCTCGACGTGCCATTCCCCGCGCATGTAGGTCTCGCCGAGATTCGCCTGGGGATTGAGCAGGATGCGCCGCGCCGTGCCCGGCGTGTTGAGCACCCAGGTGGCCGCGGGGGCGCCCTGGCCGAAGGTGCGACGTTGCCCGCTCGGCTCGACGACGGTCAGCGTGCCGTGGTGAATGTGGCGGTCCAGGAGCTTGAGGAACATGGGGTACCCGTTGACCTTTCGCGAGACGCGCGGGTGGCGCCCGACGTTCTCGACATTGACGCTAGCACCTGCCGGCCCGCATGGTCAACGCGCCGGTGCCGCGCGTCGGTGCCGCGCGCACCGGAAGCTATACTCTCGCCCCAGGAGCCCGCGCCGTAGAACGGCGCGGGCGCGTAGGTCGGTGGGGCTGGGCCGGGAGCGGAGCCAAAGGCGACGGTTCCGGGGCGCTAGCGTTCAGGAGCATCCATGAAAGTCAGCATCGGCATAGGCGGGGCGGCGTCCGGGCAGCGGCGCGATTTCGAGCGGCAGGTCGAGTTCGTCGTGGAGGCGGAGAAGCTCGGGGTGGACGCGGTCTGGACCGCGGAGGCCTGGGGCCACGACGCGATCGCGCCGCTGGCGTTTCTCGCCGCGCGCACGGACCGAATCCGCCTCGGCACCGGGATCATGCAGATCAGCGCCCGCACGCCCTCGATGACGGCGATGACCGCGCTGACGATGGCGGCGATCAGCGGGGATCGATTCCTGCTGGGATTGGGCGCCAGCGGGCCGCAGGTCGTGGAGGGATTGCAGGGGACGTCGTTTCGCGCGCCGTTGTCCCGGATGCGGGAAACCGTGGACATCGTGCGCCTCGCCTTCGCCGGGGAGAAGCTGGCCTACGAGGGCCGGCACCACCGGCTACCGCTGCCGGGGGGCGAGGGCAAGGCGCTGCGGCTCGCGCAACCCGGCAACCCGAACATCCCCATCTATCTCGCCACCCTGGGTCCCCGGGCGCTGGAATACACCGGCGCGGAGGCGGACGGCTGGGTCGGAACGTCGTTCACGCCCGAGGGGGCGGACGCGCATCTCAAGTACCTGCGGCGGGGGGCCGAGTCGTCGGGCCGAGCCTTGGCGGACATCGACCTCCAGGCCGGCGGGACCGTCGCGTTCGGCGACGATCTGGACGCCCTCGTGGCTCCGCTCAAGCCGGGCATGGCCTTCACGCTGGGCGCGATGGGTTCGCCCAAGACGAACTTCTACAACGACGCCTATCGTCGCGGGGGCTGGGCGGAGGAGGCTGCGGAGGTCCAACGATCGTGGGTCGCGGGCCGCCGCGACGAGGCGGTGGCGCGGGTGCCGGACCAGATGGTCGTCGAAGCCAACCTGCTCGGGGACGAGGCGACCGTCCGTGCGCGGATGGCGGCGTACCGGGATGCCGGGGTGACGACGCTGCGCGTCCAGCCGGCGGGAGAGAATCTGGCCGCGCGGCTGGACACCCTCGGCCGGACGATGGACATCGCGCGGGGACTTTAGCGAAAGTCTGTTTGAGGGTGGTCCACCGCGGTCGCAGAGGGGAAGACAGGGAGCGGAAGCGATGACCGAAGTCCGCGCCGAGGACATGCGCCAGGCGAAGCTCGTCTACGTGCTTTACCTCGTGGGCTTGGTCTTCCCGGTGACCCTCATCGTCGGCCTGGTCTGGGCCTACGTCGTGCGGGGGGACGCCGGCGGCTGGTTGGAGACGCACCTCCGCTACCAGATTCGCACCTTCTGGCTCGGTCTCCTCTACGGCGTGGTCGGGGCGGTCCTGCTCGTGGTCGGCGTCGGCATCCTGATCCTGCTGGCCGTGCCGGTCTGGTTGATCGTGCGCTGCGTGAAGGGTCTGCGCCAAGTCGACCGCGAGGCCCCGGTCGAGAACGTGGAGACTTGGTTGTCTTGAACCAGCGTTGACGCCGGGTTTCAGCGCGGCGTGTCGGCGCCGTCCAGCAACGCGACGATGTGCTCGACGATGGCTGGGATCGCGGGCTCCGGCAGGTCGTGTCCGAGCTGCTCGATGATGGCGAGGCGGGCCCGAGGCACCGCCGCAGCCGTTTCGCGTGCACGGGCCACGGGAAGGAGAGGATCCGCGTCACCGTGTATGACCAGGGCGGGCATCGACAGCTTGCCGAGCAACGCGCCGCGGTCCCCATCGGAGGCCCCGGCGATCAGTTGGCGCACCGCGCCGTCCGGCCGGTGCGCGCGGGCATGGGCGGCACCAGCGAACCGGCCGAGCCCGACCGTGGCCGAGTCGTGGTGGCGCCCGCCGAGTCGCCGTGCCCAGGCCACGCTTCGTCCGACGACCTCCTTTTCGCTCCGGGCGTGCTCCGCAAAGGCGGGGAGGACGTCGTCGCCCGGCTTCGGCAGCGGAAACGCGCCCGCGCTCGATCCGATGGCGGTCCAGCTGAAGACGCGTTCGGGATGCTGGATCGCTAGGCGTTGCGCCACCATCCCGCCCAACGAGAACCCGACCAGATGTGCCCCCGCCTGTCCGAGATGGTCGAGCAGGCGACAGGCGTCCTCCGCCATGTCCGAGAGCGTGTAGGCGGGCTGCAAGCCGCGCGTTCCGGCACCGTTTGCGACGAGCTGCGCCAGATCGATGGCGTCCGCTTCACAATCGAACGACAGGCCCGTGTCCCGGCTGTCATGGGTGATGACCCGGTAGCCGGCACGTACGAGTCCGTGCACCAGGGACAGCGGCCATTCCACGAGCTGCAGCCCGACACCGTGCAGCAGGAGCACGGGCGCGTCGGCGCGCGCGCCACGCTGTTCGAATTGCATCGCACCGCTCGCGGTGGCGAATCTCGGCATCGGTGGCACAAGAGGCTGCGGGAGGCGGACAATTTTAACCCGAGCGCGGGTTGCATTGTCCCGGCCCGCCCCGTTAAATGCCGCCGCATGCGCGCGCGGAAGCCGACGGCGCCGACTGCGGGGCGCTTCCATCCGATGTCCGAGCCCGGTTGCCCGGGGCGGGGTGGTCCGTGGCTTCGCGCCGTCGGCGTCTCGATGGCCTGCGTGGCGCTCGCGGGTTGTGCCTCGGTCGTCTCCTCCGTAACCGAGAGCTTGGCGGAAGACCTCTCCTCCGCCATTCTCGACAGCGAGGATCTGGAGGTGGTTCGGGACGGCGCGCCGGCCTATCTGATCATGCTCGATGCGCTACTGCGTTCGGACCCGGACAGCCCGACGTTGCTCGCCGCCGCCGCCACCCTCAACGGCGCGTACGGAACGGCCTTCGCGGACGAGCCGGAGCGTCGGCGGGCGTTCGCCGACAAGGCCCTGCGGTTGGCGTCGCGCGCCGCCTGCGAGGCACTGCCGTGGACCTGCACGGCGCGCGCCGACGACCTGGCGACGTTGGCGGGCAACCTCACGGAGCTGCGGGCGGAGGACGTGCCCGTCGCCTACGCGTTCACCACCGCATGGGCCGGGTGGATTCAAGCACACAGCGACGATTGGGGCGCGGTGGCGGAACTGGGGCGCGTCAAGGCGCTCATGACCCGCATCGCGGAGCTGGACGAGGCGTACGAACATGGCGGTCCGCGCATGTACCTCGGCGTCTTCGAGACCCTCGTGCCGGCGGCGCTTGGTGGCCGGCCGGAGCTCGGGCGGGAACACTTCGAGCGCGCCATCGCGCTCTCCGAGGGACGCTTCCTCATGGCCCGGGTGCTGCTCGCGGAGCAGTACGGGCGGCTGGTCTTCGACCGGGAGTTGCACGACCGCGAGCTCCGCGCGGCCCTCGACGCGGATCCCCGCCAGCCCGGCATGACCTTGACCAACCTGATCGCGCAGCAGCAGGCGCGGGTGCTGTTGGAGTCCGCCGATGACTATTTCTAACGTGTTGAACCAAGCCTTGCGGCCCTTCGCGCTGGCCATCGCGTTGGTCCTCGCCGGCGCTCCCGCATCCCTCGCGGCCACCCTCAAGATCGCGACGGTGTCTCCGGACGGCTCCGTGTGGATGAAGCTCCTGCGCGGCGCCGCCAGGGACATCGAGGCGCAGACCGAGGGGCGGGTGCAGCTCAAGTTGTATCCGGGCGGCGTCATGGGGGACGACCGCGCGATGATGCGCAAGCTACGAGTCGGACAGTTGCAGGGCGCGGTCGTCACGACCGGCGTCTTTAGCAAGATCTTCCCGGACCTGCACCTCTACAACCTGCCCATGCAGTTTCGCAGCCTGGCGGAGGTGGACTATGTGCGCGCCCGCCTGGATGAAACGCTGATCGGGGGCCTGGAGGAGGCCGGCTTCGTCTGCGCGGGCTTCGCGGAAGTCGGCATGGCCTATGCCATGGCGACCCGGGAGGCGCGCTCGTTGGCCGACGCGCGGGGCTTGAAGGTGTGGACGCCGCACGGGGACGATACCGCCGTCCGGGCGATGCGGGATTTCGGCATCACGCCGGTGCCGCTGACCATCCCCGACGTGCTCGCGGGATTGCAGACGGGGCTCATCGACACCGTCGCGGCACCGCTGGTCGGCGCCGTCGCGCTGCAATGGCATGGACAGCTCAAGTACGTGCTCGATCTGCCGTTCATGTACATCTACGCACCGATGGTCTTGGCGAAGCGGCCCTTCGAGCGGCTCGCGCCCGAGGACCAAGCCGCGGTGCGGGGCGTGCTTGCCGCCGCCGTCCGGGAGGCGGACGCCGGCAACCGCCGGGACCACGACGCCGTGCGGGAGGTGCTCCAACGCCAAGGGCTGATCTTCCTGCAGCCCTCCGTCGCCGAAGTGGAGGAATGGCAGACGAGCGCGGATGCCGTCTCGGGAGCATGGGCGGCCAGCGGCGTCGTGACCCCGGCGCGTTACGAACATTTCGTGTCGCTGCTCTCCGACTACAGGGCCGGGCTTGATCGATAGGGTGGACCGGGCGCTGCGCCGCGTGGAGTCGGCGCTTCTCGTCGGCCTGCTCGGCGCGATGATCGGCGTCGCCGTGTATCAGGTGCTCGCGCGGAACCTCTTCGACGCCGGGCTGATCTGGGGCGACCCCATGGTCCGCGTGGCCTTGCTCTGGGTGACCCTCGTCGGGGGCATGGCGGCCGCCGCGAACGATCAACACATCCGCATCGACCTGGTGACGCGCTTCGCGTCGCCGGCGGCATCCCGCCACTTCGGACGCCTGACGAGCGCCTTCACGGCGGTGGTCTGTTTCGCGCTGGCCTGGTTCTCGGTGACCTTGGTGCTGTGGGACTACCGGGACGGCACCACGGGGTTTGGCGTGGTGCCCGCGTGGGTGTGCGAACTCATCATCCCCATCGGCGCGGGGGTGATGGGCCTGCGCTACCTCGTCCGCGCGCTGGCCCCCGGCCACGGCCCGGCGCCGGGGGCGTCGTGATCCTCCTCGCATCGCTCGGCATCCTTGCGATGGCGTTGCTCGGCGCGCCGCTCTTCGCCGTCGTGCTCGCCGCGGCGATGCTCGGCTTCTTCGTGGTGGACGTGGACCTCTCCGTCACGGCCATCGAGCTCTACCGGATCACCGACACCCCGCTGCTGGTGGCGCTGCCCTTCTTCACGTTCGCGGGCTACCTGATGGCGGAGGCGAACACGTCGCGGCGGTTGATGGACCTGACGCGCGCGCTGTTCGGCTGGATGCCGGCCGGCCTCGCCATCGTCGGCTTCGTCGCCTGTGCCGTATTCACCGCGCTGACCGGCGCTTCCGGCGTGACCATCGTTGCCCTCGGCGCGCTGCTGCTGCCGATGCTGCGCAACAGCGGGTATTCGGACCGCTACAGCCTGGGGCTCGTGACGACCTCGGGGAGCCTCGGGCTCCTGATCGTGCCGTCCGTGCCGCTCATCCTCTACGGCATCGTCGCGCAGCAGATGGACGTGGGAGAGCCCTTCACGATCCAACAACTCTTCCTCGGGGGACTCGCGCCGGCGCTCCTCATGATCGTGCTGCTCTCGGCGTGGACCGTGTGGCGGCATGGTGGCGTCGAAAGAACGCCCTTCCGCAAGGAGGAGGTGTGGCGGCACCTCGTGGCCGCCCGTTGGGAGCTGCCGCTGCCAATCTTCGTGCTCGGTGGCATCTATAGCGGCTTCTTCGCCATCTCGGAGGCCGCCGCGATGACGGCGCTCTACGTGATCGTGGCGGAGGTGTTCCTGTACCGGGAGGTTTCGCTCGCGCAGTTGCCGAAGGTCATGCGCGAATCGATGGTGATGGTCGGGAGCATTGTGCTCATACTGGGCGTGGCCCTCGCCTTCACGAACTTCCTGATCGACACGGGCGCGCCCCAGGCCCTCTTCGCGTTCATGCAGGAACACGTCACGAACGTCCTGACGTTCCTGATCCTGCTCAACCTGCTCCTGCTCGTCCTCGGTGCCGTGCTCGACGTGTTCTCGGCGGTGATCATCATGACGCCGCTCCTGCTCCCGGTCGCCGTGGGCTACGGTTTGCACCCGATCCACCTCGGCATCATCTTCCTCGCGAACCTGCAGATCGGCTACTTCACCCCGCCCGTGGGCATGAACCTCTTCATCGCGAGCTATCGCTTCGAGCGGCCACTCCTCGAGCTCTACGCCGCCTGCCTGCCGTTCATGGCGGTGCTGCTGGTGGCGCTCCTGATCATCACGTACGTGCCGGCGTTGTCGCTTTGGTTTCTGTGAGTGGAGAGGCATGCGGCTGCACATCAACTTGCCGGACGCCATGGTCGAAGAGCTTGATCGCCGCGCCGGTGCGGGCCGGCGGAGTGCCTTCATCGCGGAACTGATCCGGCGGGCGCTCGACGAGGAACGGCGCTGGGAGGAGCTTGAGGCGCGGTTGTCAGCGATACCGGACACGGGCCACGCTTGGGATGACGATCCCGCGGAATGGGTGCGGCGGCAGCGGGGGAGGGGCGAGGACGACCGGAGCTGTACGTAAGCGTTTCAGCGGGAGTGCGAGTATGCGTTGCCGGGGGACTTCGCGAGGATCCGGGAAGCAATTACGGGCACCGCGTCGACGAGCTTGTCGAGGGACCGCACCAAAAGGCTGATTACCAAGACGCCAAAGGTCAGGACGCAGGCTAGGGGACTGGTTGAAATCACGGCGAGCACCAGCTTCATTTGGAGGCGGTCGACCTCTCCGGCGACGTCGGCCCCCAATGACCTCGGGGCATGGGAACTCTGCGGCGGCAGGAACACCGCGATGACCGCGCACAGCAGGAGGAGCCACGGCGTAGTCGGCCGGTAGGCTCTATCGGCGAGCGCGGAGAGCACGGCGCGTGTCCGCTCATCCACCCTCTCATCCGTGGCCCAACGGTCTGCCTCGCAGCCGGCGCGGGTCCGGAAGTCATGGGTCGCCGCCATCAAGCGCCAACGAAGGAGTCCGTAAAGGACGACGACTACGGGCACCCAAGCAGCGGTGAGCAGCAGAGGATCAATCATCAGTCTCCCCTCCCATCCCGGACTGTAGCTGATTTTGGCGCTTCTTGCGCGATTCTGAACGCGTGAACCGATACCTCTCGGCCAGCATCCGCGTTGCTCGCGGGAACAGGAACCAGACAATCAGCCCGATTGCCGCCAAGACTCCTAAGAACCTCCAAGTGTCGTCCCTCGCGAAATCGATGACGGCAATCGCGACATCCGGCCATGTCGCGCCATAGGTTACTTCACTCGAGTTCGCCATGGCCGCTTAGTCTATCCGACTCGCTCCGCGCAAAGACGGCTACGCCTGCTCCGACTGCCAGAACGGCGTCCCGACCACCGGCGTCGAGGGGTGCGCCGTCTCGCTTTCGGCCATGGCGCCGGCCTCGAAGGCGAGGCGGCCCGCGGCGACGGCGTGGCGGAACGCGGCGGCCATGCGCACGGGGTCGTCGGCGCGGGCCACGGCGGTGTTCAGCAGGACGGCGTCGAAGCCCATCTCGAGGACGCGGGCCGCGTGGGAGGGCAGTCCCAGGCCCGCATCGACGACCAACGTGACGTCCGGCAGCCGGGCGCGCAGGGTCTCGAGGGCGTACGGGTCGGTGATGCCCTTGCCGGTGCCGATGGGCGCGCCCCAGGGCATGATGACCTCGCAGCCGAGGTCGCGCAGGCGGGAACATACGACGAGATCGTCGGTGGTGTAGGCGAACACGCGGAAGTCGGCCTTGATCAACTCCCGGGTCGCCTCGATCAGTTCGTAGGGGTCCGGTTGCAGGTTGTAGTCGTCGCCGGTGACCTCGAGCTTGATCCAGTTCGTGCCGAAAATCTCCCGGCTCATGCGGGCGATGGTGACGGCCTCGCGGGCGGTGTGGCAGCCGGCGGTATTGGGCAGGATGCGGCAGCCGAGTTGGGCGATGTGGTCCCAGATGGACCCGCCGCCGAGCTGTTCCGGGGATTGTCGGCGGAGCCCCACGGTGAGCACGTCCGTGCCCGACGCTGCGACAGCTTCGGCCATTATGGAGAGGGACGGATAGCGGGCCGTGCCGAGGAGCAGGCGGCTCTCCAGGTTCTCGCCATACAGGCGCCATTGGCCCGGTGATGCGTGGGTCGCCGCGGCTTCGCTCACGTTCACACCTCCTTTCAGCCGCCCTCGATGGCCGACAACACGTCGAGGCGGTCCCCGGCGCGCACCTCGTAGGCCGGCCACTCCTCCTTCGCGACGAAGGTCTCGTTGACCGCGACCACCACCCGGCGGTTGCCGAATCCGAGGGATTCCAGCACTTCGGGGAGTACCCCCGCGTCCACGCTTACGCGGTCGCCGTTGCAGATAACGTCCATGACTTCTCGATTTCGGCGATGACGTGGTCCACCAGCACCGGCGCGATCAGGAAACCGTGCCGGTACAGGCCATTGACGCGCAGCACGCCATCCGTCCACTCCACCCGGGGTAGGTGGTCCGGAAAGGCCGGCCGGAGCCCGGCACAGAGCTCCAGAATCTCGGCCTCGGCGAAGCCGGCATGGAGGGCGAATGCCGCCGAGAGCAGTTCGAGGGCACTGCGTACGGTGACGGGCTTGGTCGACGCGCTCTCGATCTGGGTCGCGCCGATCACGTACTCGTGGCCCGGGCGGGGCGCGGCATACAATTGATAGCGTGGGTGCATGAGGCGCACCGGCCGCGAGAGCTCGACCTCGGGCGCCCGCACGCGGATCGCTTCGCCGCGCACGCCACGCAGTCCGGGCAGCGCGGCACCGATGCCGCGGCAGTCGAGGATGACGTCGCCCCGCAATGATTGGGGGTCCACCGCGTCGTCGAAGTGGATCGCGCCGCAAGGCGACTCGAGGGCGACCAACAAGGCGCGATTGTCGAGCCAGCCCTCGTTGGGCAGGTGGAGCCCGCGTTGGAAGCGCCCGGCGAGGGCCGGCTCCAGTTCCGCGACGCCATCCGCGTCGAGCCAACGCGACTCGGTTGCGGCATGCGCGCCGAGGGCGCGGTGGAACTTGTCGAGCAGGGGTCCGTCCGGACCGTGGGCGACGAGGACGGAACCGTCGATCCCATGCGGCACGTCGAGTGCTTCGAGGAGGGCCGGCCAGCGCTCCAGGCTCGCCTTTCCCATCTCGAACACCGCCGGATCCGCGTCGGGGTATTCGCTCACCGGCGCCAGCATCGCCGCCGCGACGTGGGCGGCACTCTCCGGCGCGTTCCGGGAGGCGCGTTCGTGCAGCGTGACGTCCGCGCCCCGCTCGGTCAGGCGCCAGCCGAGCAGGCGGCCCATCAGGCCTGCGCCGGCGATCTCGACCCGCATGGCCGATGCGTCCTCGTCCCGCCTACCGATAGATCTCGCTGCCCGCCTCGCGGAACTCGCGGGCCTTCTGCTCCATCTCCGCCTCCACGTCGATCATGCGCACCGTGTCGTCCGTGACCCCGGCGGCGTCGCGGACCTCCTGGCTGATCTTCATGGAGCAAAACTTCGGCCCGCACATGGAGCAGAAGTGCGCGACCTTCGCGGAATCCTTGGGCAGGGTCTCGTCGTGGAACTCCTGGGCGCGCTCCGGGTCGAGGCCGAGGTTGAACTGGTCCTCCCAGCGGAACTCGAAGCGCGCCTTCGAGAGCGCGTTGTCCCGAATCTGCGCGCCCGGATGCCCCTTGGCGAGGTCCGCCGCATGGGCGGCCACCTTGTAGGCGATAATGCCCTCCCGCACGTCCTCCTTGTCGGGCAGCCCGAGGTGCTCCTTCGGCGTGACGTAGCAGAGCATCGCGCAGCCGTACCAGCCGATCATGGCCGCGCCGATGGCGGACGTGATGTGGTCGTAGCCCGGCGCGATGTCCGTGGTCAGCGGGCCGAGGGTATAGAACGGGGCCTCGTCGCAGCATTCGAGCTGCTTGTCCATGTTCTCCTTGATGAGCTGCATCGGGACGTGGCCCGGGCCTTCGATCATGGTCTGGACGTCGTGCTTCCAGGCGATCTGCGTCAGTTCGCCCAGGGTCTCGAGTTCGGCGAACTGGGCCGCGTCGTTGGCGTCGGCGATGGAGCCCGGCCGCAGCCCGTCACCGAGCGAGAAGGCCACGTCGTAGGCCTGCATGATTTCGCAGATCTCCTCGAAGTGCTCGTAGAGGAAGCTCTCGCGGTGGTGGGCGAGGCACCACTTGGCCATGATGGAACCGCCGCGGCTCACGATGCCCGTCGTGCGGCGCGCCGTCAGCGGCACGTAGCGGAGCAGGACGCCGGCGTGGATGGTGAAGTAGTCCACGCCCTGTTCGGCCTGCTCGATCAGCGTGTCGCGATAGAGTTCCCAGGTCAGCTCCTCGGCCACCCCGCCGACCTTCTCCAACGCCTGGTAGATGGGCACCGTGCCGATGGGTACCGGCGAGTTGCGCACGATCCACTCGCGGGTCTCGTGGATGTTCTTGCCGGTGGAGAGGTCCATCACCGTGTCCGCGCCCCAGCGCGTGGCCCACACCATCTTCTCCACCTCCTCCTCGATGCTGGAGGTGACCGCGGAGTTGCCGATGTTGGCGTTCACCTTCACGAGGAAGTTCCGCCCGATGATCATCGGCTCGGATTCGGGATGGTTGATGTTGTTCGGGATGATGGCCCGGCCGGCCGCCACCTCGTCCCGCACGAATTCGGGCGTGATCTCGGCGGGCGTGCGCGCACCGAAGTTCTCGCCCCGATGCTGCTCCGCGTTGTAGCGCGGATTGGCGCGGGCTAGGTTCTCGCGGATGGCGATGTACTCCATCTCCGGCGTCACGATCCCGGCGCGGGCGTAGTGCAGTTGGGTCACGTTCCGGCCGGGCAGGGCGCGCCGGGGGGTCCGCAGGTGGGCGAACCGCAGCTTGCCAAGCTTCTCGTCCGCGTTGCGGGTGCGGGTGTAGTCCGAACTGAAGCCGCCGAGGGGTTCCGTGTCGCCGCGCTCGAGGATCCAGGGCTCGCGGAGGCGCGGGATGCCGGCCCGGACATCGACGTCCACGTTGGGGTCGGTATAGGGGCCGGACGTGTCGTAGACGCGAAGATGCGGGTTCGGCGTCAGGTGCCGGCCGCCGTTGCCGCCGGGTTCCTGCACGGAGGTCGGCGACAGGGCGACTTCGCGCATGGCGACGCGCAGATCGCGGGGCCCGGAGACGTGGATCTTCTGCGATGCGGGCAGTGACGCCAGCATCTCGGCGTCGATCTGGGCCGCTTCGGAAAGGATGGGTTGTTCGGACATGGCTCCCCCCGCTCGTGTGGCGCCCGAAGGCGTTCGGTCGGGGGGTGTTCCCTACGCCGGCACTAACCGGATCAGGTTCTACGGGTTCGCTGCAAGCGTCTCAGCCGATTTCGGCACCCCGACATCGAAGTCGCAGTATAGGGCCGATCCGCGGGCGTTTGCCAGTGTCGCGGTCGCCGCGCAGCAGTTCTCATTTTGACGATTGAGGCATTGGGTTTCGGGACTGTCCGAGGTTCGTGGATTTGGCGGCTGGCGGCGTGGTCTGTGCGTCAGGGAGGCTGGGCGGCGGGCCCGCCCGTGGCGAGCAGGCCGATCAGCGCGTTCCAGTCGGGGAACACCTGGTATTCGGTGACGGTGCGCAGGTGCTCGAACAGGCGGGCGCGGGTGCCGAGGCGCTCGCGGGCCCGTCGCCAAGTGGACTCGGCGACTTCGCACGCGGTGTGCAGGGCGAAGGCGAGCAGGTTGAGAACGACGAGCACGGCGGCGAGGGTGTCCTTGCCGTGCCCGAAGTTGTGTTCGAGGTGGTAGCCGTGCTGCTTGAGGACGTTGAAGGTCTCGTTCTCGATCTTCCAGCGGGCGCGGGCGCAGTCGGCGAGTTCGGCGACGTTGTCGCGGTCCACGGGCAGGCTGGTGACGAAGGTTCCGCGGTAGGTGACCTTGCCGCCGGGCCGCGCGCTGGTGACCTCCAGCCAGTTGACGCGCAGGGCGTCGTCGCCGTCGCGGATGGGCAGGTCCGTCATCCAGCGGTAGCGGTGGGTGCGCCGTTGCGCGCCGCGGCCCGTCGTGCGGCGGCGCACGGGGATGTCGATGCCGTCGAGGTACTCGTACAGGGTCTTGTGGCTGGCCGGCTTGGCGGTCAGCAGGAAGTCGCCGCCGGCGTCGAGCATGGCCCGGCAGACGGGCTGGCAGGCGTACAGGTCGTCGCCGAGATAGACCGGGCGCAGTGCGGCGCAGCGGTCGCCGTGGGACCGCAGCCAGCGCTTGACCGCCTGGCGCTCGCAGTCCTGCTTGGCCGCGCCGTCCTGCGGCGCGACGAACTCGGGGGGCAGCGGCAGCGCGCGCGACTGGCCCGGCGCCACGACGGTGGCGGCGACCATCTGGTGGAAGTACTCGGTGCCGCCGTCGCCGCGCCTGCGGGTCGAGCAGTTGTCGCAGTGGATGTTGCGCGAGCGGAAGAACTCCGTGCCGTCGATGGCGACGAGCGCGCGGCCGTCGAGGCGGCGCATCGGTTCGAGCGCGTCGTGCGCGTCGAGGTCCTCGACGAGGCCGTGGAACCGGTCGTCGAAGTGCTCCGGCGGCACGCCGTCGAGCAGTTGCCGGACGTGGTTGTCGCAGGGGATGCGGTCCAGGCCGAACAGGGTGTGCGCGTTGGAGCGGCGACCGCCTTCGGCGAGTGCGCGCTGGTGCGCCAGGAACGACGGCGACTGCATGAGGAACACCGACAGCGCGGCCATGCCAACGTCCGCCATGGCGTAGCGGCGGTTGCGTCCGCGGCGCGGGTCCGGCAGCCCGGCGAAGCATGTCCGCAGCCGGTCGAGATGGCGCGCGAGGAACCTCACGGCGCGGCGCCGGCCTCCACCGCCATGATCGCCGCCAGCACCGCCAGGCGCTCCGCCGCTGGCATCGCCGCGTAGCGCCGGCCCCAGCCATGCGCCTTGCGCTTGACCGTCTGCCGGTGCGTGAAGTTCCGTCCCGCGCGCGACGCCCAGTGCACGCGGTCCGGCGCGAAGTTGAACCACACCTTCTCGGTGACCACCCCCGCGTGGTTCATCACCTGCAGCGCCGCGCTGCGCCAGCCGCCCAGCAGCTCGTCGTACAGCGCCGACGGGTATCCCGACACCATCACCGCGCACGGCAGGCCCTTCAGCAGTTCCAGCAGCGCCGCGTGGTCCGCGTCCTCGTAGTCGTGCCGGTAGCGGCGCCCGGACTTGCGCGCGCCGCGCAGGTACGGCGGGTCGCTGTACACCAGTTCCGAACCGTCGAACGGGAACCCGGCCAGCCACGCGTGGCAGTCCGCGTGCACCAGCTCCACCGGATGGCCGCATTCGAACGACTCCAGCGCCCGCGCGTCCAGGTCGATGCCGATGTTGCGCAGCGCCCCCGGCTTGCGCTTCATCACCGCGCCGCCGCCCAGGTGCGTTTCGATGTACACCGCGTGCGGCGGCATCAGCGCCACCAGCGCCTGCCACAGCCCCGACGTCGCCTTCGATCCGAACCATGGGTTGCCCATGGCCCGCACCATAGGGGCGCCGTCCTATGTTGTCAACCCGTTCGCGGACGGAATCCCCGACTCCGTTGCCAAGTCGGGCCAAAATGAGAACTGCTGGCCGACGCGACGCGGGCCGCTTATCGCGGGCCGCTTATCGCGGGCCGCTAGTTGAAAGGCGTCACGACCGACCGGTCGCCCCCCACCTGCTCCGAAACGACATCGTAGTACGGGATGGGCTCCGCGATGGCTCGCGTCGCGCCGGCCGGATTCGAAGCGGATCTTGCCGGGATGTCCGTGCCCTCCCGGACGAGCCTCGCGGCAAAGGAGATCCTCCCGGACTGCATCGGCCAGGACTCGGCGGACGGCGTGCCAAAGTAGCCCGGACGCCAGTCCTCCTCCCGGTGTCCATAAGCGAGGCTGCGATGCAGCACGGAGGAATGGAACACTGCGAACTGGCCTCTCTTGAGCGGCAGCGGCGTGATCCTGTCGTGCACCACCTCCGGTAGTTCGCCGGAGATGCGGGACATGTCCCGGTCGAATCCGTCGATGGGCAGGTGCGACCCCCGCACGTATTCGAGCCTGCCCTGGTCCATCCCGAGATCGGTCAGCGCGATCACGAAGGAGAAGTGATTGCCGGTGTCATAGAGGTCGATCGCGTCGCCGCCGTTTTCGAATTGGCGGTCATGGTGCCACTTGTTCTCTCCAACACCTGCGTACTTGAGGAAAAAGGTCGTTTGCCAGATGAGCAGATCGGTGCCGAAGCACTCGGCCACCACCGACTGCAGGTTGGCGTCGCGGAAGAGTTCCCCGATCACGTCGAACGCCATGTGCCGGTTGATCAGCGTGGTCCAACGCCGTTGCTGCGGCTGGCCCGCCAGGCTGGCCAATCGGTTCTGCTGGCGCTGTAGCGCCTTCAGTTCCGTGGCCACCTCGCAGACCGCGTCGAGTCCCGACTTGTCCGCCAACTCAAACGGCCCTGCTAGGCCATCGCGCCGCAATTGACCGGTAGGGGAGGTGCCCCCGCTTGTTGCCATGCGCTTACCTCGATCTTCCCAAGGAGCCCGAGTACCCTGACGTGCGTCGACGGGGCTCCATCAGCCGAGCGCCTCCAGATAGCGCCCGGTGGCGGCGACCGGGTCGGGGTCCCCGGCGATGCCGGAGAGCACCGCCACCCCGTGGGCACCGGCCGCAAGGCACGCCCGCACGCGTTCGGGACGGATGCCGCCGAGGGAGTACACGGGGAGCGCCGTGGCCCGCGCGGCTTCGCGCAGCGCCTGGATGCCCACGGCCTCGGCGGACTTCCAACCGGGCTCGAACACGGGCGCGAACACCAGGGCCGTGACGCCGGCCCGCTCCGCGCGGCGCATGGCCTCGACGGAGTGGACGGCCGCGATGCGGAAGGGCACGGCCCCGCTGGACGGGCCCTCCGGTATGGCGGCCTCGGGCCAATGGACGCCGTCGTAGCCGAGTTCCACGGCGATCCGCTCCGGGCCGTTGAGGACCAGCACGGCTTCGTCCCCGCAGGCGTGGCGGCCGATGCGGGCGACCTCCGCCAACGTGCGTGCGTCGGCGCGGCGGGCCCGAACCTGGATGGCCATGCGGGCCGGATGGGTCGCGGCGGCATCGGCCATGGTCGCCATGCAGGTCCGCCACTCGGGTAGGCCCCCGCAGAACTCCAGATCCGCGATGGCGTAGAGGCGGGGGAGAGCGGGGACGCTCATCGCGCCAACGCGTCGAGCGCTTCGCGCAGCGCGTGGGCACAGTCGCGGGTCGCCGCGTCGGGCCGGTCCGCGGTGGCGACGTGCGACAGTACGGCGACGCCGTGCGCGCCCGCGCGCACGAGGTCTCCGATCCGGTCCGGCCCGATGCCGCCGATGGCGATGACCGGCTTGGGACAGTCCGCGGTGATGCGGGCGAGGGTAACGAGGCCCATCTCGGGCGCGGGGCTGGCCTTGGAGCGGGTGCCATAGACGGGGCCGACGCCGAGATAGTCCACCTCCGTGTCCCACACCTCCGCCGCCTCGTCGTAGGAGTTCGCCGTACCACCGATGAGGGCCCCGTCACCCAGGATGCGGCGGGCCGTGGCCGCGTCGAGATCGTGACGGCCCAGATGTACCGCCCGTGCCCCGGCCGCCAGCGCCACGTCGGCCCGGTCGTCCACCACCGCGATGGCACCGGACCCCGTGCACGCGCCAACCACGTCGCGGGCGGCATCGATGAGGAGGTCGGTCGTCCAGGGGCGCTTTTCCCGGAACTGGATGCAGTCGGCACCCCCGGCCAACGCGAGCCGGGCGAGGTCGGCGTGGCGGAACCGCGTCTGGACGGTTTCGTCCGTGATGACGTGCAGCCTGGGAACGGACTTCATGGCATGCCCCGGCCCGCCCGTCCGCCGCGGAAAGCGTGGAAGTGGTCCATGGGGCCCGCTCCGGCGCCCAGCGCGGAGCCGTTCCGGATGGCGCTCGTCACGAAGCGCTTGGCGGCCTCGACGGCATCGACGAGGTCCGCGCCATGCGCAAGGTGGGTCGCGATGGCTGCGGAGTATGTGCAGCCCGTGCCGCTGGCGCCGGCCGTGGGCACGTACGCCCCCGGAAACACCCGTTCGCCCCGTGCCGTCACGAGCAGATCGGTGGCCGGCGCTGCGTCGAGGTGGCCCCCCTTGACCAACACGGCCCGGCAACCGCGGCGGAGGAGGGCGCCCGCGGCGTGGCGGGCATCGTCCAGCGTGCGCACCCGTTGCCCGGTCATGCGCTCGACCTCGGGCACGTTCGGCGTGACCAACTCCGCCAGCGGGGCGAGTTCGTCGAGCAGCACGTGGATCGCATCGTCTTGCAGGAGCGTATGGCCCGTGCTCGACGCGATCACCGGGTCGAGGACGTAGTGCGGCGCGCCCCAACGCTTGAGGGCATGCGCCAGCAGCCCGACCCGGTCCCGATCCACGAGCATGCCGCTCTTCACGGCCGCGATGTCGGACGCGTCGAATGCAGCGGCGATCTGCGCTTCGATGATCTCGGCGGGCACGGCCATCGAGGCCCGCACGCCGCTTGCGTTCTGCGCGGTGACGGCGGTCAGCGCCGTCAGCCCGTAGGCCCCGCAGGCCGCGATGGTCTTGAGATCCGCTTGGATGCCGGCGCCCGCGCTGCTGTCGGAACCGGCGATGGTGAGGATCGCTTGCATGGTGGCGGCCCGCGTTCCGGGCCCGCTTCGCTGGGCGGGTTGCTCAGTTTATCCGGCCCCGGCCCATCCTCCTATAATCGGCCCGATGAACCGCGAACTTTCCATTGCGGTGGACGGCAAGGGTCTCTACGAGATCACGGACCAGGTGGCGCGGGTCGTGGCCGAAGGCGCGGTGGAGGAGGCGCTCGCGACGGTGTTCATTCGGCACACGTCGGCGAGCCTCGTCATCCAGGAGAACGCAGACCCGGCGGTCCAGAACGACCTTGAGCACTTCCTGAACCGCCTCGTGCCGGAGGACGAACGGCTGTACACGCACGTCGAGGAAGGCCCGGACGACATGCCCGCGCACATCAAGGGCGCACTCACGCAGACGCACCTGTCGATCCCCGTCACCGGGGGTCGCCTCGCGCTCGGCACGTGGCAGGGGATCTTCCTGTGGGAGCACCGCCATCGACCGGGCGAGCGCCATGTGATGGTGAACCTCCTCGTCAGCTAGCAATATCAATTGGTTGTAGTCGTTTTCTTATGAGATACATCGCTTGCTGCGCCGCAGCAACGCCCCGTTACGGGATTTCGTCGTGGCTGACCCGATGAGCGGCCCGCTGTCCGGCCTCCGGGTCGTTGATCTCGGCGAAGGCCCCGTGACGGGCCTCGCCACGATGGTCCTTGCGGACTTCGGTGCCGATGTCTTGAAGGTCGAACCACCCGGCGGCGACCCCGGACGCGCGCTGCCCTCGGCCCGCATGTGGCTGCGGGGCAAGGCCACGCTCACCGTGGACTTCACGGATGCCGCACAGGTGGAGCGTCTGCGGTCGGTCCTCACGGAGACCGCGGATGCCGTCGTCACCACGCTTGACCGCGAACGGCGGGAGGCCCTTGGCCTCGACCACGCGACGCTCTCCGCGTCCCGCCCGGACCTCGTGTACGGCACGGTGTCCGGCTTCGGCGAGGACGGCCCCTATGCGGACTATCCGGCCGTCGAGGCCGTTGTCGCCGCCAAGTTCGGCCGCATGGCGAGCCTGGAGGGCATCGCGCCCCGGCGGGGACCCTGCTACGCCGCCCTGCAGGTGGCGACCCACGCGACCTCGCAGAGCATCGCCGCCGCGCTCCTCGCCGGGTTGCATCGGAGCGTGACCACCGGTCGGGGCACCGCCTTTGAGACATCGCTCATGCGGGGCCTGCTGCCGTACGACATCGGCGGCCTACAGGTGGCCCACCTGCGGGAGCGTGAGGTATTGCCGACCCCGGCCGTACCCACCGATCCGACGACCACGCTGCCCCGCATCTACTACCACGGCGCCCGCACGAGGGATGGACGGTGGATCCAGTTCGGCAATCTGCTGCCGCACCTACAGGACAACTGGTTCGTGGCGGCCGGGCTGGAGCGCCCGGAGGGCGGGGTGCCGCCCGAGGGCAGCGCGGAACTGGAGGCGTTCCGCGACCGCATGTTGCGGCACATCGCCGGGCGCGACCTCGAGGAGTGGATGGACGTGTTCGTGGGGCACGGCGGCGTCGTCGCGCACCAATACCAGACCACGCAACAGGCCCTGCACGACCCGGACGTCGTGGCGAACGGCCACGCCGTGCCGGTGAATGGCGGCATCCAGCTCGGGCCGGTGGCGGACCTCACCCGCACTCCCGCCGTGATCCGCGCGGCGGGGGAGGAGATCGACGCCGGGGCGGCGCTCCGCTGGACACGGCGCCCGGTCCCGAACGCGGGTGGGACAGCGGAGCCTGGCCGCCCGTTGGAGGGCGTCACCGTCGTCGAGGCGGCGACCATCATCGCGGCGCCCCTCGGGGCAGCGACCCTCGCGGACCTCGGTGCCCGGGTGATCAAGTTCGAACCCCCGGGCGGCGACCCCTTCCGCAACATGATGCACGGTACCGGGGCCGCGCGCTGCAATACCGGCAAGGAGAGCATCTGCCTGGACCTCAAGGCCACGGCCGCGCAGGAGGTCGCCCGCCGGCTGGTGGCGCGGGCGGACATATTCCTCCACAACTATCGCCCGGGCGTGCCCGAGAAGCTCGGCATCGGTTACGAGCGTCTGCGCGAGGACAATCCCGGCCTCGTCTACCTATCCGCGAACGGCTATGGGCGCAAGGGCCCGGGGGCGAAACGGCCCTCCACGCATCCGATACCGGGGGCGGCACTGGGCGGCGTGGTGTGGCAGATGGGCGGCCTACCGGAAGACGGGCCCCTGGAACTCGATGCGGTGCGCGAGGTCGCCCGGGCCTTGTTCCGCGCCAACGAAGTGAATCCGGACCCGAACACCTCGATGGTGATCGCCACGGCGGCGACCCTGGGCCTCCTCGCGCGGGACCTGACGGGACACGGCCAGCATGTCTTCGTGGACATGTTCGGCGCGAACGCCTACGGCAACTGGGACGACTTCCTCTCCTACCCCGGCAAGGCCGATCGGCCCCCGGTGGACGCGGACATCCGGGGCCTCGGGCCGCGCTGCCGCCTCTACGAGTGCCGCTCGGGGTGGGTGTTCCTGTACGTGCGCGACGACGGCGAATGGGACCGGCTGGGCGTGGCGGACGAAGCGGCGTTGGAGGCCCGCTTCCGGACGGACGACGCGGATGCCTGGGAGACGCGCCTGCGGGAGCAGGGCATCGCCTGCGTGCGCGCCGACACGGCATGGCCGGCGCAGTTCCTGCTGCACGACCCCCACGCCCGGGCGGAGGAGTTGGTCGTGACCGCGCCGCACGCGCAATGGGGCGAATATCTGCGCCACGGGCCGATGGTGCGGTTCGAGCGCGGGGGACGCTACGGGGGCGCCTGCGTTCCCGGCGAGCACACGGTGGCGCTGTTGGGGGAACTCGGGTACGAGTCCACGGCCATCGCCGGGTTGCTCGACGCGGGCGCGGTGGTCCAGTACGGCTCGTGAGCGCACGGAGGCCCTAGCCCATGACCGTTCGGCTCGGCGTGGCGCTTGCCGTCCTGATCATGCTGGTCGGCGGCATCCTGTTGCTCCGCCCCGGGCCGATGCCCACGCCTCGGGAAGCGGATGTCGTGTCGGTGCTGGTGACGCACTTCATCGGGCGACTGGGCGACGTGTCGGTCGCGAGCGCGGCGTCCGACTGCCGGACGGACGGCGAGACGCGGGCGACCCTGCCGGCGGCGCTCTTCCAGGCGTTTCTATCCGCCAACGCCCAAGCGGGGCCGTTCGACCTCACCCCGTTCGAGGGACGGTTGCGCTTGCTGGCACCGGAGGCCGACGCCGAAATGGTCGTTTCGATATCGCGTGCGGGGCTCCTGGACAACGCCGCCCTCGTCTGCGTTGAGGTGCTTGGGCGCGAGGAGCGCGCGTTCTTCGTGGTGCTGGAACGGCGACCCGACAGACCGTGGACAGTCGCCCGCGAGCTGGTCGCCTGGGAGGCCCCCGATGATCCGGACAGCGGCCCGTCGATGGCCGAGGAGGAACCGCTTTTCCTGCCGCGGCCGTCGCAAATCGAACGGGAACGGCGGGAGCGATGAGGCGTCGCCCGGTGGCCACCGCATGCCGAGCCCTTCGTTTGATGGCCTTGACGGCGCTGCTGCTGGTTGGAGTGGGTTGCCGGGAATCCGCCGACACGGCCGGCGAGGAGCCGGCCGCGGTCGCGTTCGGGGACCTCGACACCATCGATGCGCGCGGCACGCTGCGGCTGGCGCGCCGCCGGTGGGACGGGTTCGAGACGCTGCCCAGGCAGGGGCTGCCGGCCGAGAACTACTTCGCCCTGGCGGAAGCGTTCGCGGCGCGGCGTGGGTGGTCGGTGGAGTGGCACGTCCTCGACGGGTTCGACGAGTTGCTGCCGGCGGTGCGCGACGGCCGCGCCGATGTGGCGGTGGCGAACATCACGATCACCGAAGCGCGGGCTCGGGAAGTGGCCTTCACCACGCCGCTTACGACCACGGATGAGTGGATCGTCGGACCGCCGCGTGCGGAAGAGGGCACGGACACGGCCTTGTCGGAACTGGCCGGCCGCACCATCGGCATCCCCGCCGGCACGGCCTACGTCGAATCCGTCGCCCGGTACCTGCCGGAGGCGACGGTGGTGGAACTACCGGCCGGCACCGACCCGCACGAGGTGATCGAAGGCCTCGAAGCGGGCGACTTCGACGCGACCGTGATGGACGCCGTCGTCGCGCGTCCGATCATTGCCGCCAGCGAGGCCATCACGCGGCTCGCCACGTTGCCGACACCTCGGGACCTCGCGTGGGCGGTCCGGTCGGACAATCCGGAGTTGCGCCGGGCCCTCGACGCGTTCCTGGCGGAAGGCCTCCTGCGCGGCGCCGACGCGCCGGCGCACCGCGACTTGGCGGCGATTCGCGCGGCCGGACGGCTGCGCATGCTGACCCTCAACGGGCCGGGGACCTACTACCTATGGCGTGGCGAGTTGGTCGGCTTCGAGTACGAACTCATGCGGGCGTTCGCCGACAGCATCGGCGTCGCCCTCGAGGTGGTCGTCGCCGCCGACCGCACAGAACTCATGCCTTGGCTCGCCGCCGGGCGCGGGGACGTGGTGTCCGCCGGCGTGACCGCCACCGAGGAGCGCAGACGGGCGGGCATGATCTTCAGCACGCCGTATCTGCGCGTCCAGGAAGTGTTCGTCAGCCGCGCCCCGCTCGGCTCCCTCGCCGAACTCGCCGGGCGCCGCGTGACCGTGCAGCACGGCACGAGCTTCGTCGGAACGCTGGAGGCGCTCCGGGGCGAGGTGGGTATCGACATAGAGGCCTCTGACGCCGACAGCGAGGCCTTGATCCGGGCGGTGGCGGAGGCGCGGACGGAGCTGACCCTGGCCGATAGCCACGTCGCCGAACTCGAAGCGACCTTCGATGATCGTCTGTCTATCGGCCCGCGCCTGCCGGAGGAGCGGGGCCTGGCGTGGGTCGTCCGGCCGGACCAGACGGAACTGCTGGCGGCGCTGAACGCCTTCATCGAGGAGCGCTACCGCGGCTACGACTACAACGTCCTGCGCAACAAGTACTTCCGCAACGACCGGCGCATGCAGCGGCAGCGGCAACACCGCGTCGAGGGCGAGCAGCTCTCGCCGTTCGACGATCTGGTGAAGGCGGCCGCCGCCGAGCATGAGTTCGATTGGCGGCTCCTCGTGTCCCAGATGTACCAGGAGAGCGGGTTCGATCCGCGGGAGGTGTCCTCGGCGGGGGCACGCGGACTGATGCAGGTGTTGCCGCGCACGGCGCGCGAGGTTGGCATCGAGGCCGACGCCCTGACCGACCCGGCCCGGGGCATCGAGGCCGGGGTGCGCTACCTCTCCTGGACCCGCGAACGCTTCGACGCCCTGCCGCCCACGGACCGGCAATGGTTCGCGCTGGCCGCCTACAACGCCGGGGTGGGTCACGTCCGGGACGCCCGCCGGCTGGCGACCGTGAAGGGATGGGACCGGGAGCGCTGGTTCGAGCACGTGGAGCAGGCCATGCTGCTGCTCGCGGAGCGCGAGTACGCCCGCCAGGCGGTCTATGGGTACGTGCGGGGCAGCGAGCCGGTGCGGTACGTGGAGCAGATCCGGGATCGCTATCGGGCGTATCTCGGCCATTTCGAGGCGTTGCGGGAAGCGGGCGACGGCGGCGAGTCCTGACGGTTGACGCTTCATTGGGCGTTGCCGCCGCCGCCCGCCGTGGAGTAGGCCGCGACGGATCGCAGATCATCCTGCCCGGCTTGCCGCGTTGACACTCCTCTCGAGGCGCCGTTAACGTCGGATGTCAGCTACGCAAGGCACGGGGTCGGCTCCGATGCTCCAGGAGTTCTCCGTCAGAACGTTCAAGTCGCTCGCGGACGTGACCGTCGACCTGGGGTTGGTCAACGTGTTCATCGGTGCGAACGGTGGCGGGAAGAGCAACTTGCTGGAGGCCCTTGGACTCCTTTCGGCCGCTGCCGACGGCAAGGTTGACGACCAGAGCCTGTTGGCGCGCGGCGTTCGTCCCGGCGTGCCCGCATTGTACAAGTCGGCCTTCGCGGCTAGAAGAAACCACCGCATTCCTCCACATCTGTATTTCGGTGCGCGGAGCGACCGTGCCGGATACGAAGTGTCTCTTCACAACCCTCTGAAGGATCCAGCGCCCGCGTGGAGATTCAAGACCGAGCGTTGGGAGGAGGGTGACCCCGAAGAGCCGATCATCACTCGCGGGCCACGCGGTCGGAACAACGCGAATCCGGAACGGGGGTTGGCGGCCCTGAAGGCCGTGGACCTTAGGTGCGGGCCCGGGTTGGAGCTCCTACGCCACCTTCAGGGCTACATCATATTCTCGCCGACCACCCCCGTACTCCGCGGCGTCGCCCCGGAGACTCAGCCGCGGCAGCCCATCGGCCTGTCCGGTGGGAATCTCCCACAGGCAACGCTTGAGTTGCTTCGCGCGCGGCGCAAAGACGACCGCATCAAGCGAATCTGCTCGGATGCCCTAGACCTCATCGACTGGGCGAGAAGCTACGGATCCGCCCGATCTAGCGTGCTGGCGCTCTCCCCATCCGCTGCCGCATCGAGCCGCGTGATTCGGTTTCGGGACAGGTTCATGCGAGACGGTAGCGTATCTTTCCGGATACGACGCTGCCGAGGGCGCCCTGTTCGTGCTGTTTCTCGCGGTCGTCTGCGGACACCCGAAAAGCCCGCCGCTCTGCGCGGTGGACAATGCCGGTCACGGTTTGAACCCGCGCTTGGCGCGGGGGTTGTTTGAACGGCTATGCCGTTGGCATCTCGAAGCTCCGGAGCCCCGTCAAATCCTACTGACGACACACAATCCGTTGGTGTTGGACGGCCCAGGCAACGGATTGGGAATGCCGGTCGGAGCCGGGCGGTCAACTCGGTACTCTGCCTCTTCAGACGCGCTTCCGTAAGACGACCCGCAGTTACAACAAGAAGCGGGGCAAGTTCACCGCCGGATGGCCTCGCGTGGCAGCGATGCTGACGGAGGCCGGGAGGTTCCAGCGGGAACTCCCGGCCGCAGTCGACCATCTGCGAGGCTGATTCCGCCGCGCCTGGCCCCGTGGCGGGCTATGGGAGGCGCCGGGGCCGGAGGGCGGCGCCCCCCACGCTCCTCAGCCGGCGTGACGCAACACCGCTCCCGCCCGTGCGCCGGTGTGCTCGCCGTCCGCCACCGTCACCTCGCCGTTGACCAGCGTGGCCTTGTAGCCGATGGCCTTCTGGATGTAGCGGGGTGCGCCGCCGGGGAAGTCGTGTACGAGTTCGGGCTGGCGTTCGGCCACGGTGTCCGGGTCGAGCACGTTCACGTCGGCCCGCATGCCGGGGCGCAGCACGCCGCGATCGGTCAGCCCGATCACCCGCGCCGGACCCGACGTCATGCGCCGCACGGCCTCGCCGATGCTGTAGAGCCCAGCTTCGCGGACCCAGTACGAGAGGATGAAGCTGGTCCACCCGGCGTCCATGATCTGCGAGACGTGGGCACCGGCATCGCCGAGGCTCGGGAAGATGTGTTCGTTGCGGAACAGGTCGCCCAGGGCGTTCAGGTTGCGATTGAACATGCGGAAGTTGAAGAGGGCGCGTCCCTCCGTCTCCAAAGACAGGCGCACGAAGGTCTCGCCCCAGTGTTCCCCGGCGGCGTCGGCCAGGGCGGCGAGGTGGTTCTCGGCCGCGACCGTGTAGTCCGGCGTCTCTCCCGCGCCCAAGTAGTAGACGTGATCCATCGGGATGGGCGTCGCACCCTCGGCCCGGGCTTCGCGCAGCGCGGCGGCGCGCGTGTCGGCGTCCTGCAAGGCACTGAGTCGTTCGGCCAGGTCCATGCCGCGCAGACGTTCCCAAGTCTCGCCCTGCACCGGCAACCGGGATTGCAGGCCGAACAGGAATCCAGAACCCCGGACCTGGGAGATGGCGGTCATGTCCCGCCCGGCGCGCATGCGGTCGAACAGCTCCGAACGCTCGCGGCCGGAGTGGTCCTCCGGTCCCGCGCCGTAGCTGAAGAGGATGCGGCCGTCGGTGGTTGCCGCCACCCGCTCGAGCACGTCCGCGCTCGCGCCGACGGCCTGCATCAGGGCATTGCGGGGACCGACCGCCCGGGCGATGGCCACCAATTCCTCCGGATCCGCGAACGTGCCGGGGATGGAGCGTCCATCGGGCAGCTTGTGGGGTTCGTAGCGATTGGTGGAGAAACCCACCGCGCCCGCGTCAATGGATTGCGCCACGATGTCCGCCATGCGTTGGCGCTCGTCCTCGGAGGCCTGCTCCTCGACGGCACGCTCGCCCATCACGTAGAAGCGCACGGCGCAGTGACCGACCAGGCCGGCGACGTTGATCGCGGGGGCCAGGCGTTCGATGGAGTCGAGGTAGCCGCCGTAGTCCTCCCAGTCCCACGCCAGACCGTTGAGGATGGCGTACTTGGGAATGTCCTCGACGGTCTCCATCATCCCGGCGAGGAGTTCCTTGTCGCTCGGCTTGCACGGCGCGAACGTCACGCCGCAGTTGCCCATCAGCACGGAGGTGACGCCGTGCCAGCTCACGGGCGTCAGGAAGGGGTCCCAGCCGATCTGGGCGTCGAGGTGCGTGTGCAGATCCACGAACCCGGGGGTGACGAGATGGTCCTTCGCGTCGATCTCCCGGCGTCCCCGGCCATCCACTTGGCCCACGGCCGCAATCGTGCCGCCGTCAATGGCGACGTCGCCGGCGGATGGCTCGCTTCCGGTACCGTCCACGATCTCGCCGCCACGAATCACGATGTCGTGCGTCACTTCAGCCCCCTTTTTTCCACGCCGTTCGCCAAAATGTGCAAGTTTAGCAGCGCCGCACTTGGACCGGCGCGGGTTTCAGCCGTTCAGCTGCGGCGGAGCGTGGGGCCGGCGTCAGAACGCGTAGCGCAGTTCGCGTTCCGTCCCATCGGCGAAGACGAGCACCAACACCACCGTCCCCGTGCCGCCGTGGAGTTCCTTCAACGGCGCCAGGTCGAACTCCAGGGTCTCCGTGAGCCACGCTTCACAGGGGTCGCCGTTGGCTTGGTGGGCCAGCGTGGCCGGCAGGCGCGGGGGGTCCATCATCTGGAAGGCGTCGGCGAGGACCAACGTGAAGGCGTGATCGGCGCAGCCGCCGCCATACGAGACCGTGACCCGCAACGTATCGCCGACGATGCCCGCGTCGCCCGGCCGATAGGAGTCCGCGCCCCACGGGCCGGCGTCGTGGTGGACGACGACGTTGCCGGGGTAGCCCGGCGTCGCTGGCGGCTCGCAGCCACCGGGGATGGACAGGCCCCCGGTGCTATCGACCAGCAGATTGACCACGTCCACGTGTGCGCTTGAGGAAACTGACAGCCGCCATCGGCCAGTGCCTTCTCCCAATCGTCCGTCCAAGTCCGCCGCGCCGGATTCGAGTTCGTCCGCCGTGACGGTGCGGGTCGCGCCCGGGGCCACGGCGAGCCGCACGTCTCCGTCGGGAGCGCGTAGGCCGGCGTCGTCCAACCCGGCGATGGTGACCCATGCCGGCTCCGATCCCGGGTTCGTCAGCCGTAGGCGGCTGTGCTCGGGTCGGTGGCCGGCGGGATTGAAGAAGGGGATCTCGCAGATGCCACCGTTGTTGACGATGCTCATGGCATCCACGTGGGAGACGCCGCCGGCCGCGTTGCGCACGTAGGCTAGGGGAGCGATGTCGAGGGCGGTCACGAGTTCGAGACGCCAATCGCCATGGCCTGCACCGACGCCGCCGTAGTCCTGAGCGCCCCGTTCGAGGTCACGGGGATGCAGGTGATGTACCGCGCCGGCCTCCAACGCCAGCGTGACGGGGCCAACGCGAATGCCGGCATCGTCAATGGCATGGACCTCGACGACGCCGGCATGGTCCGAGCGATTGATGATGCGCAGCAGACCCTCGCGGGCGGGGTCCGTGGTCGCCACGAAGAGTGGCACGGCGTAGTGGCGTTCGGCACTCGACGCGACGAGGTTCGCGTCGGACTGGCCCATCGCGGTGGCGGCGCAGCCGAGGAGGGTGGCCAGGACGAACTGGCGGAGATGCGTGGCCGTCGGCGCCGGGCGGTGTGATCGGTACTGCATGGTTGGCGTCCTATGGCGCGGGAGTGGGGCGGCATGGTGCGGTGCGTGTGCTGAACGCCTGCTGAACGCGCCTTCTGCCGGATGGGCCGTGCCTTGGGGATCACCGTGGCCGTTCCCGGACGGCTGGAACGCGCTGCCGGAAGGTTGCGCCGCAGTGGGCCGATGTCGCACATGGATTTCATCGATGTCGCACACGAACTCGAGCCGATTTGCCATTTTGAGGGGCCGCGTTGATCTCTAGAGTCGCCGCATGGCGATGCGGCACGACGAAGCCTTCAAGTTCCTGTTCGACGTCCCGGGCGTGTGTGCGGACATGCTGCGCGTGGCTGCGCCCCCGCTGTGGGCGCACCTCGACCCGGACTCGGCCCGCAACCTACGCGCCGGCGACACGGTGGCGGCGGACCTGAGCCGCCGGGGCGGCGACGCCCTGTTCGGCGTGAACCTGCGCGGCGCACCCTTGTCCGACGCGCGCCCAGCGTACGTCCTCGTGCCCACCGAGTTCCAGTCCGGCAACGACTCGGACATGCCCGGGCGCATGCGCGAGTACGCGGTGCGGCAACTAGACACCCTGTGCCGGCAGGGGGTGATCCCTGCCGGGGACTCGCCGCCGGTGCTGCCGGTCGTGGTGTACGACGGCGCGGCGCGCTGGTCGGCGGCGGACGGGCTGGAGCCGCTGCGGCCGTTGCCAGCGGAGGCGGCGGCGTACCTGGGACCCTTCCAGCCCCAAGCCTACGTCGTCCTTGACCTCGTGCGCGCGCCGATGGACGATTGGCCCGAGGACAACCGCCTGCGGGCGGTGGCGCGGCTGCTGCGGCAGGGTGCGCTGGACGGCCTGGCGGTGGCGCTCACGGAGGAGTTGACGCGCTTCGCTGGGGTCGCTGGGTTGCCGTTCCGCCAAGCGCTCTACGCGTGGGCGGGTGAGTTGTGGACGAGGTTGTCGGGGGGCGGTTCGCTGCCGCCGTTCGATGCAATGGAGGGAACGGAGGGTCCGTACATGACGAGCATGATCGAGGTGCGGTTCAACGAGTGGAAGGCCGACCTGTTGGGGCGCGGTCGTGCGGAGGGCATCGCTACGGGCATGGCCGAGGGTCGAGCGGCGGGCGTGGCGGCGGGCGTGGCCGAAGGGACGGAGCGCCAGCGCGCGCTACTGTGCCGTCAAGCCGAGCGCAAGTTCGGTTCCGAAACCGCAGCCGAACTCGCGCTCCGTCTGGCGGGCATCGCGGACCCGCACGTGCTCGCGCTGGTTGGCGAGCGAATCATCGATTGCGATACCGGCCCGGGACTGCTGGAGCAGGTGGAGGAGTCGGGCTAAACCGCCTGTCGGGACTGGAACCTGCGCGGCGGCTCCGAGCGACACAGCGGTGGGCGGCGGGGCAGGCGCCCTCGGCCCTAGGGCGATGGTGGTGGCCTACCCCGGCAACACCGCCCGCAGCGGCCACGAGCTCCGGATGGTCGCCCCTTGGTTGCGCCCATCGCTCAGGGCCTCGATGCGGCCCCCGGAACCGATGACGTAGTTCGCCGCGCAGTGAAGGCCCAAGCCGCTACCCTCGTCCTTGGTCGTGAAGCCGGGGGTGAAGAGCCGGTCGAGATACTCGGGGGCGATGCCGATGCCATTGTCGGTGACGTCGACGAACCATTGCTCGGCCTCGATACGCGTAACGATCTCGACGGCCGCGTCGAAACCCGGACCCCCGGTGGCCCGCCGCGCGGCGATCGCCTCGATGCCGTTGCGCACGATGTGCACCAGCATCTGGTGGAACCGGCTCTCCTGCAGGGCGACCTCCGCGGGCGCGCCGGAACAGTCCACCCGCGCGGCGATCCCCTGCGCCGTGAGCGACTCCTCCAGGATGCGGACCCCGGCGCGGATGGTCCTTTCGACCCGGACCGTCTTGCGCTCGGTGGAGCCGATGTCCAGGGACTGTTGGGTCCGCAGGATTTCGGCGATGCGGTCCACGCGCTCGGTGGCCCGTTCCGTGATCGCCAGCAACTCGGCATTCTCTTGCGTCCAGTCCCTGTCGAGGGCGAGCAGGAAGGGCACCACCTGCGTGCCCTGGGGATCGTCGCGGAGGTATTCGAGCCAATCGTCGCCGTGCGCATCGAGGGCCACGGCCACGGCCGCGAGACGGGATCGCAGCTTGCGTGACCGCAGGCGTTCGCGCAGCGTGCCGACGCCGGTCGCGACGCTGTTGGCGGCGTTGCCGATGTTGTGGAGCACGGTATCGATGACTTCCAGGCGCCCTTGGGCGAACGCCTGCCGCGTCAGCCGCCCCTCCACCACTTGCCGGATCACCCCCGCACGATCCAACTCCCGCATGCTCAACCGCATCTCCTCGCTCGACAAGGCACCCCCTCGACACGTCGAAAGGGGACACTTTAACTTTGCCCAATGGGGACATTACGGCTTTGGACTAACACGGCGAACGGCCGGTGTGGCTGGGCCGGAGGCGACGCCGGTGCGTAGCGGCAGCGAAGCACCGGACCGGCTATGGGGCGCTTACGTGGGGCCTTACGTGGCGAACGGCCTTTACGGTGCCACTTCAGACCTCTCCATCGATCCAGTTGGCGGTGCACGCGGAGATGGACCAGCAGGTCCTCGTCGCCAACTGCGTCGAAACGGTGATCGCTGACTTCACCCCGGTCGCGGCGCTGCCGTCAGGGTTTCGGAACGAATGGCGGAAGTTGCGGGAATCGCACCCCCTGCGCTATGGTGCTCCAATAGAGCACCGACACTAGGAGAGCGGTTCATGGCCGTCCACAAACAGAGCGTTTCCTTCACCGAATCGGCCTTCGCCTTTGCCCGGCAACTGGTCGAAGAGGGCGAATACGCAAATGTAAGCGCGGCGGTATCCGGAGAACTCGCACGGGCAAAGGCGATGCGCGATCGCGAGCGGCTGCTCCTGGGTGCCGAGGTCGAACGCCGCCTGCGCCTTCCTTTGGACCAGTGGATGCCCGTCGGAGCGCTCGATGAAGTGACAAGAAACGCTCGCGTCCATCTGCAAGAGCTGGCGGTGTCGAAGGACGGAGCCCTGCGGGGGTGATGCGTCAGATTCGGCATCCCTTGGTCGAGCGGGACATCATCGCAATAGCCGAGCACATCGTGGAGAGCACGCATGGGAACGTTGCCGCGGCGGAGCGTCGGCTCGATGAGATCGACGACCTGCTGAGCGACATCGCTGGAAACCCGTTTTCCGGGGTCCGTCTGTCCGCTTCGCTCGAAGCTTGGCTCGTACGCCACGGCGGGCGGGACTACAAGATCACGTTAGTTTTCCGTCCGGATGCAGACGCGCAATGCCTCTACATCGCGCTTGTCTCCTTCGGGGGCCAGGACTGGTAGACGAACGGGCCTGCACGGCTGGAATTCGATTGATGCGCAACCCCCATTACAATGGCCGATCATTCGAGGGCCGATCATTCGAGGACGCCATGCCCAGTTCCGCAGCACATCGCCAGACCCGCTACGTCGCCGCGCCGGGCCTATCGGAGCCGACCCCGCTGCCGCTGCCGAGCGCCACGGACGACATCGATCAGGCCAAGGCGGACCTGACCGAATGCGGCATCTGCATCCTGACCGGGGTGCTGAACGGGACAGAGGTCGAGACCCTGCGCGACAAGCTCGAACGCCAAGCCGCGGCGGAACGCGCCCTGGGCGACCGCTCGCCGTTCCTCGGCAACCACAACAAGCAGCTCCTCTCCAACATGGTCAACAAGGGCAGGGAGTTCCTCGACCTCGTGGTGCGGCCGGAAGCGGACGAGCTCGCGGGGTACCTGCTCGGCAAGAGCTTCCTGCTGTCGAGCATGACGGCGGGGGTGTTTCTCGGTCCGACGAGCGAGCCGCAGCAACTGCATCGCGACCAGGGCCAGGTGCCGGCCACGGCCGATTTCGCCGCGTCGTGCAACCTCTTCTGGCTCCTCGACGACTTCACCCCGGAACGCGGCAGTACTTGGCTCGTGCCCGGCAGTCACCGCTGGCCGGCCGAACATCTCATCAAGCCCCCGCCGCGCGACCAAGCGGTGCAGATCACGGCGCCGGCGGGCAGCGTCTACGCGTGGGACGGGCGCGTCTGGCACGGTGCGGGGGCCAACCCGGAAGGGCACCCGCGGCGTCACGTCACCACCTTCTTCTGCCTGCCGTGGACGCGGCAACAGGAGAACTGGGGCGTGACGTGCCTACAGGAGGTCCTCGACGAAGCGAGCCCGAAGCTCCGCGCCCGGCTGGGACTGCGCACCTACGGCACCCTCGGCCTCATGAGCGGCACCCGCACCGATCAGGAAGCGGTGAGCCTCGGGAACTACGACGTGACCGTCCCGGAGTACATCATCGGCGAGAACGGGGCGTTGCATCCGATGCGGCGGGTGCGGCGGGCGGAGGTCGCGGGGTAGGACTAACGAGTGCTCGGGCCGAGGGGGAGTAGTCTCTACGGAAGAGTTGTATAGTATGCCGTCACTTTTCATGTATTTTTGACTGCCACTTGTACAGCTATCCTCGACTCACCAGGCTTCCGTCGCGGAGCTTTTTCCTGTTTGGCATGCGGGGCGTGGGCAAGAGCACCTGGGTGCGGAGTGCGCTTCCCGAGGCGACGACCATCGACCTGCTCGACGAGCGCCTGTACCGAGATCTGCTCGCGGACCCGTCGCTGTTCGCGCAGTCGCTCGGGGACTGCGAGCCCGGCGACTGGGTGGTGGTCGACGAGGTGCAACGCCTGCCGGCGCTACTCAATGAGGTACACCGACTGATCGAGGCCCGCCGTCTGCGCTTTGCGTTGCTGGGGTCTAGTGCGCGGAAGCTCAAGGCCGTGGGTACGAACCTGCTCGCGGGACGCGCGCTCCGGAAGACCATGTTCCCGCTCACGGCCGCGGAGCTTGGCGCGGATTTCGACCTGGAGCGGGTGCTGAGGTACGGATCGGTGCCGCTCGTTTGGGTCAGCGAAGAGCCCCGCGAGGTCCTGGAGGCCTACGGCGACCTGTACCTACGCGAGGAGATCCGGGCGGAAGCGTTGGTCCGCAACTTGCCGGGATTCGTCCGCTTCCTGCCCGTCGCGGCGCTCTTCAACGGACAGGTCATCAACGTCGCCGGGATCGCCCGGGACGCCGGCGTCGCTCGAACGACGGTGCAGGGATACCTCGACATCCTCGTCGACACGTTGCTTGCGTATCGCGTGCCCGCCTACGAGACCCGCACGCGGGTTCGGGAACGCCGACAACCGAAGCTCTACTGGGTGGACCCGGGAGTGGTCCGGGCGGTCAAGCGACAGCTTGGTCAGCTCACGGAGGAGGAGCGCGGTCCGTTGTTCGAGAGTTGGGTCGGCACGACCCTACATGCCCATGCGGAGGCGGGCGAACTCTTTGACGAGCTGTTTTACTGGTCGCCGCATCAATCTCAGGTGGAAGTCGATTTCCTGCTCAGGCGCGGCGGTGAACTACTCGGGATCGAGGTAAGGGCAACGGGCCGCTACCACACCCGGCTGCTGAAGGGCCTGCGGGCGCTGGAGGGGCGCCAAGGACTAGCGCGGCGGGTACTGGTGTATGGGGGTGAGCGCTCGTTCCGATCCACCGACGGCATCGAAATTTGGCCGGCGCGCCGTTTCGCGGAGGAAACGGCGGCGGGAAGCCTCTGGCCCTGACGCCGCCACGCCGAGTTCCGGGTAAGATCGAACGGTCGGCCAACCTCCATCACTTGCTGGAGACATACCATGCAAACCATTGAAACCGAAGCGCAACTGCGCGATGTGATCGGGGCGGAGATACCAGGGTTGGCCGAGAAGAACCAACCTTGCCTCAACCAGTTCGCCATCGATTTCATCGCGAAGTCGCCCTTCCTCGTGCTCTCTACGGCGGACGCGGAGGGGCATATCGATGCCTCACCCAAGGGCGATGGTCCCGGCTTCGTGTTGGTCGAGGACGAGCAGCACCTCGTCATCCCCGACCGGCCCGGCAACCGGCTCGCCTACGGACACCACAACATCCTGGCGAACCCCCGCGTGGGCGTCCTGTTCCTGCTGCCGGGGACGCCGGAGACGCTGCGGGTCAACGGGCGGGCGTCCCTGACGGCGGAACCCGAGCTGCTCGAACGCCTGGCCGCCCGGGGCAAGCCGGCGGTGCTGGCCATTCGGGTGGAGGTGGAGGAGGTGTTCTTCCACTGCGCCAAGGCGTTCCTACGGGGGCGCGTCTGGAAGCCGGAGACTTGGGGCGAAAAACACCAAGTGTCGTTCGGCAAGATGTTCGCCGCCCAGCGCAACGCGCCGCCGGAGACGGCGGACGCCATCGACGAGATGGTCGAGGCGGACTATCGGGATAATCTTTGAGATGCGGGCGGCGTGCGAGCCGCCCCGCGTGCCCTCAGCCCCGAATCGCCTGTGACGCCGGCCTCCCCGTCACGCCCGCCACCATGTCCCGGGCCTGCTTCGTCGACACCTGCGTCGGCTTCAGCCGCGCCGCGAAGTTGTAGGGCTCGGTGTCGATCTCGGAGAGCGTGACCTCGCCGTTCAGCACCGCGGCCTTCCACGCCTCCTGCTCCGGGTGGCGCACCTTGAACTCGGGCATCACCTCGCGGGCGAAGAGTTCGAGGCTCGAGCAGATGTCCTCGTGGGTGTTCTTGCCCGCCTGGTTCAGCAAGATGACCTGGTCGACGTTCGCCCGCTCTAGTTCCAGCAGGCGCTCGCGGATGGTGTCCGGGGAGCCGATCAGCTCGCTGCCGGAGCGTTTCTGGCCTGCGGGAGTCTGCTTCCACTCCTGATAGCGGTCCCAGAAGTTGTTGGTGCCGGGCTCGAACGGCCCCTCCTTGTTGTAGAGCTGGAGCGCGAATTGGAAGAAGGTCCAGCCGTCGGCCTTCCGCCACGCTTCCTCGTCGGTCTCCGCGCACATGAACCCGGAGACCACGGCGATGTTCGGGTTCGTCTCGTACTCGCAGAGCTTCTCCTGGTCGTGGATGAAGGTGTTGTAGTACGCGTGTACCCACGCCTCGGCCGCCTCCAGGCTCACGAACTTGAAGCAGAGCGAGCCCATGCCGCGGTGCGCCGCGTACTTGATGGTGTCGAGTTGCGAACAGGCCACCCAGAGCGGTGGGTGCGGCTTCTGCAGCGGCTTCGGCACGACGGCGCGGTGCGGGAAGCGGAAGTACTCGCCCTCGTACTCCCAGCCGTGGTTCCAGAACATCGGCAGGGTGCAGCGCACGGCGTCCTCCCAGATGTCGCGCTTGTCCCGGAAGCGGAGGTTGAAGGGGTGTAGTTCGGTGACGGAGGAGCCTTCCCCGAGCCCGAGTTCCACGCGGCCGTCGGAGACGAGGTCCAGCGTCGCGATCTTCTCGGCGACCCGCGCCGGGTGGTTCGTCGTCATCTGCACGATGCCGTGGCCGAGGCGGATGTGCTCGGTGCGCTGGCTGGCGGCGGCGAGGAACACCTCCGGGGCTGACGAGTGCGAATACTCCTCCAGGAAGTGGTGCTCGACTTCCCACGCGTAGTCGAAGCCCAGCTTGTCCGCGAGCTCGATCTGGTCGAGGGAGTCCTTCAGGAGGCGATGTTCGCTGTCCTCGTCCCAGTCGCGCGGCAACTGGTGCTCATAGAAGATTCCGAATTTCATGCGTTTGTCCCAGTGATCACGGCGTCATGGTGGCAGCGGCCCCGGCAAAGCGCAACGGCGCGCCGGGGCCAGCCTCGGCATCGAACGTTTCAGACTCCCCGCAGCGCTTCGAGGACCTTCTGCGGGTGGTCGGCCGCCTTCGGCACTCGGCGCCAATGCTTGACGACGTTGCCGTCCGGGCCGATCCAGACCGTCGAGCGGATCACGCCCATCCGCTTCTTCCCGTACATCATCTTCTCGCCATAGGCCTGGTAGGTGGCCATCATCTCGCGGTCGGGGTCCGAGAGCAGCGTGAACGGCAGGCCGTACTTGTCGACGAATTTCCGGTGCGAGGCGCCGCCGTCCGGAGACACCCCGAGCACGACGGCGCCGGCGTCCTGAATGTCGCCCCAGAGGTCGCGGAAGCCGCAGGCCTCCTTCGTGCAACCGGGCGTGTCGTCCTTCGGATAGAAGTAGACGATGACGTGCTTGCCCTGCTGGTCCCTGAGGGACACGTCGTTCCCGTCGGTGTCCTTCAGCGTGAACGGCGGTGCCGCCTTGCCTTCCTCGATCACCATGTGGCCTCCGCTTCGAAAATGCGCGGTCATTTTCCAGACGGAGGGCGGGCGATCAAGCCCGAAACGCGCGTGCGAGGCCACTTCCGGCTTCTCGCGTGGAATACTATGGCCTACAGCGGAGGCGTGCCCATGCTGCAAAGGCTCTACGTCGACAATTACAAGTGCTTGGTCAACTTCGAGCTGCCCCTTGAGAACCGCTCGCTCCTGCTGGGCGTCAACGGGGTGGGCAAGACTGCCGTGTTCGAGATCGTCTCGGCACTACGTCGCATCCTGGTCGACGGGGTGCGGATTACGCATGAGGACGCCTTTCCCACGTCTACGTTGACTCGATGGCAGGCCCGTGATCTTCAGGTCTTCGAGTATCGGGCGCTCCTCGACGAAACCGTTTTCGACTACCGGCTTGAGGTCGAGCACGATCCGTCCAGCCAGAGCGCACGGATCCTGCTGGAGCGGTTGACATGCGCTGGAGGACCGCTCTTCGAATGCAGACTCGGGGAAGTCCAGCTGTACCGAGACGACCACTCCGAGGGTCCGAAGTTCAAGGTTGACCGGAGCGAGTCGACGTTGGGACGAGTCGCGGCCGGTGACGACAACCGGCTGTTGACACGGTTCTTGGAGTTCGTGCGTGGAATCCTCGTCTGCGGTCTCGAGCCGACACGGTTCGTCACGGAATCGCTCAAGGAATCTCAGGTTCTGGAACGTCAAGGCGGCAACTTCGTCGATTGGTACCGCCATCACGTCTTGGAGCACATGCAGTTGACCGTCCAGCTGGGTCGCGTGCTGAAGGACGTGCTTGATGGCTTTCGGGAGATTCGGTTGGAGCGGGTGGGGACGGAGGCCCGCGCACTCATGGTCGGTTTCGCCGGATCCAACGAAGACTACACCCTACGTTTCGATGAGCTGTCCGACGGTCAGCGTGCCTTGGTCGTCCTCTACGGCCTTCTCCACCTGACCAACGGCCAGGGTCACGTCCTGTTCCTCGACGAGCCGGACAACTACGTGGCCCTCGCCGAAATCCAGCCGTGGCTCATGGAGTTGTCGGACCTAGCCCTGCCCCAGGTGGTCCTGTGCTCGCACCACCCGGAGTTGATCGACTATCTGGGGGGCGACCGGGGACTATTGCTGGTGCGCGAGACGTCTGGTGTAGTGACCGTACGCCGACCGGATACAGTGAGTCTGGAGTCCGGGTTGAAGCTCTCCGACTCGGTCGCGAGGGGTTGGGAGCGTTGACTCGCAACGTCAGGGTCGTTGTCGTGTGCGAGGACACGCAGCACGAGGCTTTCGCCCGGCGCTTCCTGAAGGGGATGGGATGGACGCTACGGGACTTCCGAGTCGAGAAGGCGCCGCAGGGCCGAGGCTCCGGCGAGCAGTACGTTCGAGAGCGCTTCCCGCGGGAACTCAGTGGATTTCGCACAAGGCCAGGACGCGTGGTTCTGATCGCCATGATCGACGGCGACAACCGAGGCGTCGCAGGGCGCCTCCAGGACTTTGACGATGCTTGTCGAGGCCAAGGCGTTCCGGTGAGGGGGGCGGAGGAAAACGTTCTGCTGTTGGCGCCGACGTGGAAAATCGAGACTTGGCTCGCGTACCTGGACGGCGAGGATGTGGACGAGTCTCGCCCTGACTACCCTCGACTGGCGCGGGAGGGCGAGTGCCAACGGCATGTCGAGGTGCTCGCCCGCATGTGCCGGGACCGGGCTCTGCGGGCACCGGCCCCACCCGCGCTGGTTGCGGCGTGTGGGGAGTACGAGCGGTTACGCCGCCTCTCGTGACGTCCGCCCTCAGCGGTACTTCTCCGCAATCGCCGCCAACCCGGCATCGAGCTCCGCCCGGTCCAGCCAGCGCCCGCGCACCATCACGCCGGCGACACGGCGCGTGTTGGCGATGTCGGCGAGGGGGTCCGCGTCGAGTAGCATGAGGTCGGCGTCGCGTCCGGGGGCGATGGCGCCCCATTGCGTGGTTCCGAAGAAGGTGGCCGGGGCGGTGGTGCCGCTCGCGAGTGCCTCGTAGGGCGTCAGTCCCGCGGCGACCATGGCTTCGAGTTCCCGATGGATGGAGAAGCCGGGGACGTTGAAGATCTGCGGGGAGTCCGAACCGAGCAGCACCGGGACGCCGGCATCATGCAGGACCTTGATGAGCGACTTGCGGAGGGCGAGGAATTCGGCCCCGCTCTCCGGGGTGAAGGCATGGGCGGCGCGCTTGAGCCGTTTGATGTAGTTCTCGCGCAGTGCCTGCGGCAGGTAACGGAACTCGGGGCGCTCGGTGAGGGCCTCCCATGCGTGTGCGCCGACGGTGTTCTCGGGCAGGGTTTCCGTGGGCACCACGGCCCCTCCGAGTTCCCGCGTGCGTGCGGCAACTGCGGCGATCCGGTCATGGTCCACGAACGGCGTGAGTCCAAGTCCGAAGGAGAAGTTGGCGCCCTCCGGCACCTCGGCGTCCTCCGGCACGAGGACGTCAAAGTACCCGTCGAGATGGTCCACGGTCGTCTGGCCGGCCTCGAGACTCGGCCAAAGGCCCACAGCGGCGGTGACGTGGCCGGCGAAACGCATGCCGACGTCTTGGGCCGTGGAAGCAAGCGCGTCGAATTCCTCCGCCGTGAGCCCGGGATGAATCTTCAGGAAGTCGTAGCCGTCGCGCTGCTGTGCCCGCACCCGCGCCGCGACCGCCTCGGGGCCTCCACCCGAGCGACCGCTAAACGACGGGCCGGAAGTGACGAGCCGGGGGCCGAGCACGCGCTGGGCGAGGAGGTCGTCGCGCAGGGCGAGATGGTCCGGATGGCCCAACATGCCCCGCGCCAGGGTCACCCCGTTCGCGACCCACAGGAACAGCACGTCGTCGCGGTAGTCCGGTTCGACCGGGACGTGGGCGTGCATCTCGGCGAGGCCCGGGATCAGGAAGCGGCTGGTGCCGTCTATGACGCGCGCGGTCTCGGAGACCGCGGCCGTGCCTCCGGGATCGACCGCGACGATGCTGCCGTCCCGCACGGTCACGTCCCGGTCCGCCTGGATGCCCGGTTCGAGCATCGAGATCACGTTGACGCGGGCGATGACGAAGTCGTCCGCCGCCGACGTTGCGGCCAGGAAGGCGCAAAGCAACAGGCGGACGCGCATGGTGCCTCTCCCGACCAGAGTCGGCACGAGCAGCGAGGAACGGCTAGCGGTCGCCGTAGCTCACCCCCATGCCGGCGCGGGCATCGTTGTTCACGCCGTAGGGCGGGATGGGATACCGCAAGCCGTTGCGCGAGAGCCGGTCCAGTCCGGCGACCACCCCGGGCAGGAAGTGCGGCGGCAACGCCATGAGCAGTTCATCCTCCATCACGCCCCCGTAACGGCGTTCCGCGAAACAGGGGATCGAGAGGCTCGGCTCGCCGGTCTTCAGCGCCCGCCCCCAGGAGTCGGCGCAGGCGGACTCGCCCACGCAACCCCACTCCAGCTTCTTGTATCCGGTCCACTGCAGGCCGTTGATGAACAGGATCATCTGGGCCGGCGTCGCGTAGATCATCGCGATGTCCGGTGGGTCGAGCCGGCCGGCGGCGAGGGGGCTGACTGCCATGGCCTCGTACTTGCCGAAGGGCACCACGTCCATGGCGTGCTGATGGTCCGACGAGTCCTCGATGGTCTCGTACCACACCCCGGCCATGTGCTTGCCGGACAGCCACTCGTCGTCGCGGGGATGCAGCCCGATGACGGTGGAGCACTGCGCGCCGACGAGGTCCTTCGCCGTGATGCCGACGGTCCAGCCGTTGCGGCACGCCTGGCCCACGATTTGGTCCGTGGTGTGGATGTTGGCGGGCCGCCGGATGCGGGGCACGGCCTCCATCTCCGCCACGGTCTCGAAGAGCTTCATGCCGATGGGCGTCGTCCTGAGCCGGAGCAGCCGGTTGAGGTCGGCGACGAGTCCGGGCCAGTCCAGCGCCTCGCGGTCCGTCGAGATGACGTCCGCTGCGGCGGGCGGCTCTTTCTGGCGAGGGGCAGGCCCCTCGCGCTCCCCGGCTGAGGGCTCTTTCTGGCGAGGGGCAGGCCCCTCGCGCTCCCCGGCTGAGGGCTCCTTCATGCGAGGGGCAGGCCCCTCGCGCTCCCCGGCTGAGGGCTCCTTCATGCGAGGGGCAAGCCCCTCGCGCTCCCCGGCTGAGGGCTCTTGCGCCACGGGTCAGCCCACCTTGACGCGGTCGAAGTTGGGCGGCCGCTTCTCCATGAAGGAGCGGACCCCCTCGCGGAAATCCGGGCGCACGAGGCTCTCGTCCATCAGGCGGACCGTCTCGTCCATCGCCGGGCCGATGGGCATGTCGACGTGCTTGTAGACCTGCTGCTTCATGACCATGAGCGACAGGGGCGCCGCGGTGGCCGCGAGCTGGCGGATGTACTCCTTGGCGTCGTGCAGCGCTTCGCCGGTCTCGCAGAGGCGGTCGCCGAGGCCCATCGCCACCGCCTCCTCGCCGCCGATGCGGCGCGCCGTCCAGAGCACGTCGAGGGCCTTCGCGGGACCGAGCAGGCGCGGCAGGATCCAGCTCATGCCGTGCTCGGCGACCAAGCCCCGCGCGGAGAACGCGGTGGTGAACTTGGCGGTCTTCTCGACGAAGCGGAGGTCCGAGAGCAGCGCGTAGCTCATGCCGAGCCCGGCGGCGGCGCCGTTTACCGCGGCGATCAGGGGTTTGCGCAGGCCCAGCAGGTGGTCGTACATGGGTGCGAAGTTCTCGCCCATGTCCGGGTTGCCGGGGCTCGCGTCGAGGTGGGAGAGATCCTCGGCTGCCCGCTCACCGCCGCTGGCGGAGAGCGTATTGAGGGCGTTCATGTCCATCCCGGCGCAGAAGCCCCGCCCGGCGCCGGTGAGGACGATGCCCACCACGCGCTCGTCCCTTTCGGCCTCGGCGAGGGCATGCCGCACCTCGGCGAGCATGAGGGTGGTGAACGCGTTCAGGTTGGCGGGGCGGTTCATCGTGATGACCGCCACCGGCTCCTCCACTTCGTAGAGGATGTCTTGGTAAGTCTCCTGGCTCATGGGCATCTCCAATCCGTGCACCGTGAATGTACTATATGGTCGCCTTCCGAGGGACCGAAACCATGCCCATGATTCTCAATGAAGAGCAGACCATGCTCAAGGACACCGCACGCGAGTTCTGTACGGAGAACGCGCCCATCGCCCAGTTGCGCAAGCTGCGCGACGACGACAATCCCGACGGTTTCGACCGGGACACGTGGTCGTCGATGGCGGAGCTCGGCTGGCCGGGCATCCCGTTTCCCGAGGAACACGGGGGCCTCGCGTTCGGCTACAAGGGACTTGGCGTGGTGACCGAGGAGACCGGCCGCAACCTGACCGCGAGCCCGCTCTTCGCGAGCGTCTGGGTCGGCGGCACGGCGATCAACTTGGGTGGCGCGGAGAGCATGAAGGCGGCGCTCCTGCCCGGCGTTGCCTCGGGCGAGTTGCTGCTGGCCCTCGCGCTCGAGGAGTCACACCGCCACGATCCGTACGGCATCGCCACCACCGCGACGCCCTCGGGAGACGGCTACGCCCTCTCCGGCTCCAAGACGTTCGTGCTCGACGGCAACGTGGCGGATCGACTGATCGTCGCCGCGCGCACCTCCGGCGCGCCGGGCGACCGCCATGGCATCACGCTGTTCCTGGTGGATGCGGACGCCCCGGGCGTCGAGATCACGCGCACGAAGATGACCGACAGCCGCAACGCCGCGAATATCGCGTTTCGAGACGTGGCGGTGTTCGCGGGCGCGATCATCGGGGCGCTGGACCACGGCGCCGACATCCTCGACCCAACCCTCGACATCGCTCGCATCGGCATCGCGGCGGAGATGTTGGGCGCCGCCCTCGAGTGCTTCGACCGCACCGTGCAGTACCTGAAGGAGCGGGAGCAGTTCGGCGTGCCCATCGGCTCGTTCCAGGCCCTCAAGCATCGGGCGGCGAACATGTTCTGCGAACTCGAGCTCTCGAAGTCCGTGGTGCTCGAGGCGCTGACCGCCCTCGACGAGGAGCGCGACGGCGGCGAGGTGGCGAAGCTTGCGAGCCTCGCCAAGGCGAAGGTGGGCGAGACCTTCAACACCGTGTCCCGCGAGGGCATCCAGATGCACGGCGGCATCGGCATGACCGACGAGTTCGACATCGGCTTCTACATCAAGCGTCAGGCGGTGACGGAGCAGACCTTCGGGGACGTGAACTTCCACCGCAACCGGTACGGGGAACTGGAGGGCTATTGATCCGGGCGCTCCGATGCCGTCCCCGAGCGTACATCGCGGTTACATGATCGAGGGGGGGTGCGGATGAGGAGGACGAGAGACGGCGCGGACGGCACGCGCCGGTACCTGGGCACGTTGGTGTTCGTCCTGCTCGCGGCGTGCGGGACGGAGACGGAACCAGAAATCCCGACCACGCAACCCGCGGACGACCCCGCCACCGGACTACGCGGGGAGATCGAGGAGCTCAAGCGCGCGGTCACGGCGGAGCCGACGAATTCCGCTTCCCTGCCGGCGCGTGCCCGGATTCTCGCGGAGTGGGTCGACGCACACGCCCTCGCCGGGCGCCCCGGCTCGCCGTTCGCACCCGACGTACGGCGTTACGCCACCGTGCCGCCGACCGGCGAGGCTGCGGTCCGCGCTAGTACCCGGGTGGATGCCTTGGTGCGCGAGTACCGGTTGCGCGACGAGGAACCGGAGGCGCTGGGGAGCCTTTCGGCCGCGACCGGCCCCTACGAGGCTGGTAGCCTCGCCACCATCACCCAGACCTGGACGGCGGGCAGCCGCGGCATCGCCGCCGGCGGCGGCATCTGGGTCGCGCGGCACTTCAATACCGTCTACGGGGCGTTCCAGACGGACGACCCGGCCGGCGAGGACTATGTCACCGTCGCGACGAGTGATGCGGACGCGGTCTTCGAGGCGGAGATCATCATGGCGAGGGGCGCCCACGGGGGCTTCCGCACGCCGGAGCCGGCGGTCGCCTTCCGCGTGACCGGGGGAGCGGTCGATCCGGGCGAGACGGTCACGGTGACCTACGGCGACACGTCCGGTGGCGGCCCGGGGCTCCGCATCACCACGGTTTCCGGAGAATACGTGCCGATGCCGCTGTACGTGGACATCGACGGTTCCGGCGACTGGTTCATGCTGCCGCTGCAGCCCTTCGAGATCGTGGGCGCGAAGACGACCGGGGTGCACGGCTTCGCCCCGAGCGTCGTGGGCGTGGGGGAGCCCGTCGAGCTTTCCGTACGCGCCGAGGACGACTGGTACAACCGTGCCACGGGTGACGTCCCGCGCTTCGAGGTATGGGTGAACGGCGCGGTCGCCGCGACCACCGAGCCCGGGACCGAGGCCATCCAGGTGGTGGAACTTACCCTCGACGAGGCCGGTCCGCATTGGATCGACATCCGCTCCATGGACGGGGCCATCCTGGGCGAAGCGAATCCCGTGCTGGTCGAGGAGGCGCCGGAACACGGCATCTATTGGGGCGACACCCACGGCCACTCCGGCTACGCCGAGGGCATCGGCACCGTCGACTACTTCATGCGCTTCGCGCGGGACGACGCCCGGCTCGACTTCGTGACCCACTCGGAGCACGACACCGCCCTCGACGAGGCCGAGTGGCGCCTGATGCGCGACACCGTATCGCAGTACGACGCCCCGGGCCGGTTCATCCCATACTTGGGCTACGAGTGGACCGTTCCCGCCTGGATCGGAGGCGGCCACCACAACGTGCTCTTCCGCACGACCGAGGGGCGGGAGCGCGTCTCGGCCCTCGAGTATCCGACCCTGTCGAGCCTCTACCAAGGGCTCCGGGAGAAGCATGATCCGGCGGACGTGGTCGTGATCCCGCACGCCCACAACCCCGGCGACGCGCGCCTATCCGATCCCCGGCTCGAACCGCTGATCGAAGTGATGTCGATGCACGGCACCTTCGAATGGTTCATGCGCAACTACCTCGGCAATGGCCACCAAGTCGGGTTCGTGGCGGCCTCCGACGACCACCTGTCGCACCCCGGCTATGCCGCGCCGAGCCGCAACTCGCTGGCCCAGCGCGGGGGCCTAGGCGCGGTCCTCGCCCCGGAGCGCACCCGGGACGCGATCTTCGATGGCATGCAGGCGCGGCGCACCTACGCGACCACCGGCGACCGCATCATCCTGGATGTCAGCCTGAACGGTGCGGGGATGGGCGAGCGCGCGGCGTTCGCGACCGAGCGCACCCTGCGCGGGCGGGTCATCGGCACCGCGCCGATCGATACCGTCACGGTCTTCAAGAACGACGCGCCCATCTGGTCCCGCGATTACCTGACGGCGACGGGCGCCGTGACGGAGGGAGCACGGACCCTCCACGTCTCGTTCCAGTCGGACGCGACACCGCTCCACTGGGGGGACCCGCCGCGTGGCTGGCGGCATTGGCGGGGCACCCTGATGTTGCTCGGGGGCATGATCGCCGACGCGCGGCTCACCGACGAGGCCAACCCAAACTGGCAGTACCTGGAGCGGGACGGCAACGAGGTGCGCTTCCACACGATCACCCGTGGCGACGCCAGCACCATCGTGTTGACCGTGACGGACCTCTCCGACGAGGCGATGGTCGACATGCGCCTCGACGAGACCCAAGAGACCGGTTCCGCGCCGCCCATCTACCGTCCGCCGGCGACGATTCCCGGGAGCAGGGTGCAGATTCCGGTGGCGGGCATCCAAGCGGGCGCGGTCCGCACCACCATGCCCATCGCGGACTACGACGACTACATTTCGCTGCGCCAGGTCGGAACGGGCGTCCGCGACGTCGAGTTCGAGTTCACGGACACGTCGACGCCGAGGCAGGGCGACTACTACTACGTGCGCGTCCAGCAGGCGAACGACGCGGCGGCCTGGTCGAGTCCCATTTGGGTCGGCGGATATCCGGCGAGGTGACGGGGTGGGTGGAGCCATGAAGAGCACGGGCGCCGGGTGGCTGTCCTGTGGCCTAGCATTCGGCGCCGCGATGGCGGCCGGCGCGGCGGAGCACGTGTACTTCGGGGACCTCCACCTGCACACGCGCTACTCCAACGACGCGTGGAGCCGCGCGGAGACGCGCACCCCCGACGACTCCTACCGCTTCGCGAAGGGCGAACCCCTGGAGCACGTCGGCGGGACGGAGATCCGGCTCAACACGCCGCTCGACTTCCTTGGGGTCAGCGACCACGCGGAGATGCTCGGCGCGTTTCACGCCCTGGCGGAGGCGGGCCATCCGGATGCCGAGTCGGAGATCGCACGGCAGGCGGCGTCCATGGACCCGGACATGCGTCAGCAGGCGCTGATGGACTGGGCGCGCTCCATGCGCCACATCGATCCGAACCCCGTGCTCTTCAACCGGGCCCAGGAAGCCGATATCTGGCGCAGGATCGTCGCCGCGGCGGACCGCCACTACGTGCCGGGGACGTTCACGACCTTCGCGGCCTTCGAGTGGACTTCGTCGATGCCGGACTTCGGCAACCTGCATCGCGTGGTGGTGTTCGAGGGCACGGAAGACCTCCCGCATCCGTACTCCCGGGTCGACTCGATCCACCCGGAGGATCTCTGGTCCTACCTCGAGGCGCAGCGCATGCGCGGCGTGGACGCCATCGCGATCCCGCACAACGCCAACGTCTCGAACGGCCACATGTTCGCCCTCACGGACTCCTTCGGCGAGCCCCTCACCGCCCACTACGCGGCGCGGCGCACCTGGAACGAGCCGATGCTGGAGGTCACGCAGCACAAGGGCACCTCCGAAACGCATCCCGCGCTATCGCCGAACGACGAGTTTGCCGACTTCGAGATCTACACCCGCCTGCTCAGCTCCCTGGCCGGGGAGCGCTATAGCGAGCCGCAGGGGAGCTACGTCCGGGAGGCGTACTTGAACGGGATCGCGCTGCAGGCCCGGTCCGGCTTCAATCCCTTCCGCTTCGGGCTGTCCGGGGCGTCGGACTATCACTCCGGGGTCTCCGCCATCGAGGAGGACAACCTGAGCGCGGCGAGCGGCCCGTTTTCCGGCGGCACCCCGGAGCAACGGATGGCCCGCCCGGCCGCGGGAATGGTCACGGGCGCCTCCGGCCTGACCGCGGCATGGGCGGACGAGAACACCCGGGAGGCCCTCTTCGCGGCATTTCGCCGACGCGAGACCTATGGCACGACGGGGTCTCGGGTCTCCGTGCGCTTCTTCGGCGGATGGGGATACGAGGCCGCGCTAATCGACGCGGACGACCGTACGGCCCGGGCCTATGCCGGCGGGGTGCCCATGGGCGGCGTCCTCGGGTCCGGTGCGGAAGGTCCTCCGAGGTTCGTTGTCTGGGCGGCGAAGGATCCGCGCGGCGGCAACCTCGACCGCATCCAGATCGTCAAGGGCGGCGTCCGGGACGGCCTGCCCGAAGAACAGATCTTCGACGTGGCGTTGGGAGGCGAGCACCGGCGCGCGGCGGAGGGTGTCGTCCCGGTTGGAACCACCGTGGACCTCGCCACCGCGACCTACGAGAACACGATTGGGGCGGCGACGCTCGCGGCCGTGTGGGAGGATCCAGACTTCGATCCGGCTTCGCCAGCGTTCTACTACGTGCGGGTGCTGGAGATTCCGACGCCCCGATGGACGCTGTACGACTCGGTGGCGACGGGCATCCCTCTGCCGGAGGGCGTGCCGGCGACGTTGCAGGAGCGGGCATTCACGTCGCCCATTTGGTATCTGCCCCCACAACGTTAGACCGCCCGCAGCAGCGCCCTGGGGGACCGTGGGGCGCGGCCCGTGTGGTATTCTCGCCGCCTTTCCGGCGCCTCCACCAAGGGCGCGAACCGGGCGTTTTGAACGGGACACGCGATAGCAAAGATGTGGTATCTGCTTGAAGATTTCCTCGAGCAACCCCTCGCCATGAAGATCTTCTTGGGGTTGGGTTGGCTCTGCGTCGTCATCATGGGCGCGAGCCTCGTCACGTCCCTCGCCGGAGGCGTCTAGCCACCGCACCCATGTGGCTCTCGTCGCTCACGGACGCCGAGCGCAAGGCGCTTCTCGGTCTCGCGCACAACGTCGTCGTGTCCGACGGCCTGCTCGACCCCAACGAAGAGTTCATGCTCGACGAGTTCAAGCGCGAGATGGAGCTGCATCCCGCCATGGAGTCGGACTACCTGGAGCTCGACGGCATCGGGGCCACCTTCGGCAGTCGCCGGGCGCGCGCCATCGCCATGCTGAACCTGCTGCGCCTCGGCTACGTCGATGGCGCGTTCGAGGTGGAGGAAGAGTGTCTGCTGCAGGAGATCGGCGAGGCGTTCGGCATCGATGGCGACGACTTCCTGCTGATGCACAACTGGGTGAAGCGGCTCGTGGCGCTCGAACAGGAAGCCCGGGCGTTCATGCAACCGTAGGAAGCTTGGGGACTACGGCCCGAGCAACACGCGCTTCGCCTCGTTCAACGTCGCCGCCAGATAGGTGGAGCCGCCCCGATCCGGATGGAGCCTCTGGATCAGGCGGCGATGCGCTTCGATGACCTGCTCCTCGGAGGCACCCTCGTCGAGGCCGAGTACTTCGAGAGCGCGGGCGGCCGTCATCTCCCCATCGGGGGCGACGGCATCGCCCTCGTCGCTCCCGGCGGCATCCCAACCGGGATGGTGCCGCTCCAGATAGCTGTCGAGCAATCGGACCGAGTCCGCATCGGAGAGTGTTGTTCGGAGCGTGCCGAGTTCCTCCAGGGCAAGGGTCGAGAGCATCCGCCCCGCGAAGGCTCCGGTCAGTATCTCCCCGTCCATCCGTCCCGAGGCGTGGTGCAGCGTCATCCGGAGTTCCCCCGTCTCCACCTTCGATTCCTCGGGGCCGGCACCCGGGCCGGTGCCCGCCGCGTGCGCCTGGCGCGACGCGAACGCCTGGCCGGCCAGCGGCGCGACGCGCTGAATCAGGGGCAAGAAGCGCAGTATGGAGAAGGCGCGCCGCAGGAAAGGAAAGATCGCGGCGCCAGCGGCCACCAGCCAATGCAGGCGTCCCGTCGCCGCGAGCACGCCGAGGCCCGTTACCAGCACGATCGCGGCCGTCGTGAGGAGCAGCGAGCTCTTGCTCGGCTGCGCCTTGGCCCAGAAGACGCGCACCAGCAGGACGAAGGCGACCCCCGCGAGCACCGCCGCCAGGAGGACGATCATCGGTCGAGTTGCTGGAGCAGGCGGCCGGCCAATGGACTCGCGAGCGTGCGCTCAAGGCCCGCGCGCCCTTCGGCGGCGTAGGTGGCGACCGCGCGCAACAGATCGCGCAACTCGTCCGCGCTGCCCGCCCGGAACGGCACGTGGGCGCCACCGGTGATGCGGGCCAGCTCGCCGAAGACCCGGGCGGCGGTGGGGTCCGAGCCCTCCTGAAAGAGAAACATCTTGAGTCCGTAGAGGGCGAGGCGTCCCGCGGCGGCGGCGGCGCGGGTGGCGTCCTCCTCGAAGCTGTCGCCCACCAACACGAGCGCCCGCACCGGCGTGTCCGCCGCTTCCCGTTCCGCGTGCTCGATGACGCGCACGATCTGGGTGCGGCCGCCGAGGCAGTGCACCCGCAGCATCGTGGAGAGGAGGGCATCGGGCGTGGCGTTCCAGCTCGAGTGGTGGAAGTCCCCGAGACCCCGGAAGTAGACGAGCTGCACGGCGAGGTTGCCGGCGTCCCGTGCCGCGCCGAACAGTTCCGCGTGCAGCGAACAGGCCAGATCCCAGGTCGGCGCCCGGCTCGCGGTGGCGTCCATGGCGAAGATCAAGCGCTGCATTCGACCCGGTACCGGGGGACGCGCGTCCCGGGCGTCGGCGAGGAAGCGATCGACCGCGCTTCCCCCCGTACGGGCCGCGGGCACTTTTTTCGACGTTTTTTTCGTCAGGAAGCTCACGAGGGGAGGACAGCGCGCCAGAACGGTCCTATCATGCCAATGACGGATCGTTCTTGGAAACTGTCGATTTGGAAGAAGCCGACACGGTGAAGTGGCTGGAGGAGCTCAGGGTCGAGCATCGGGATCTCGACGAGGTCATTCAGTATCTGATTGAGAGCCGTCATCACGACCTCATGAAGATCCAGCGGCTGAAGAAGCGCAAGCTGCGTTTGAAGGACATGATCAGCCGGCTGGAGAGCGAACTCATTCCGGACCTGGATGCGTGACCCCACGGCCCCTCACGGTTGCCATCTCGTCACGCGCCCTGCTCGACCTTGACGAGAGCAATCGCGTCTACGAGGAACAGGGCCTCGAAGCCTACCGCCAGTACCAGATCGAGCGGGAGAACGTGCCGCTCGAACCCGGGGACGCCTTCCCCTTCGTCCGCAAGCTCCTGCACATCAACAAGCTGCTTAAGAGACCGGCGGTGGAGGTGATCCTGTTGTCGCGCAATACGGCCGACACGGGGCTGCGCATCTTCAACTCGATCCGCGAGCACGGCCTCGACATCACCCGGGCGGCGTTCTGCGGCGGGGCGAGTCCGTACCGCTACGTCGGCGCGTTCGAATGCGACCTGTTCCTCTCCACCGAGCCGGACGACGTGGCCCGGGCCCTGGAGGACGGGGCGGCCGCGGCGACGCTGCTCGGTGCGCCGAAGGGCGTGAACGCCACGGACGAGTTGCGGATCGCCTTCGATGGCGATGCCGTGTTGTTCTCCGACCAAGCGGAGCGGGTCTTTCAGCAGGCGGGCGCGGAGGCGTTCGGGGCGAGCGAGGCGGCCGCCGCCGACGAGCCCCTCGCTGGCGGTCCGTTCAAGGCCTTCCTGGCGGGGCTGCACGCCCTGCAACGCGAGTTCGAGCCGGACACCTGCCCAATCCGCACGGCGCTGATCACCGCCCGGGGTGCCCCCGCGCACGAACGCGTCATCAAGACCCTGCGTGCCTGGGACATCCGCCTCGACGAGAGCCTGTTTCTCGGCGGCCGCGAGAAGTCGGCGTTCCTGCGGGCGTTTGGCGCGGACGTGTTCTTCGACGACCAGATGCAGAACTGCGAAGGCGCGCGCGCCCACACGGCGGCCGGCCACGTGCCTCACGGAGTGGTGAACGCGGTCGGAAAGGACGGCTGAAGGCCGGGGCGCCGGACCGATCAGCCCGCCGGCGAATACCAGACGGAAGAACCCCAGGCCCGTTCCTGGATCGTCGCGGGCAGGTCGGGATTCGGCTCTATCCCGAGCCGCAGCGCATCCCAAGTCGACCAGCGGCAACTGGGGTTCTCGAGTACCCGCCCGTAGTAGAACGCGCGCTGTTCCGGGTCGAAGGAGGGATCGGTCCAGACCGCCTCCAGCGCCGTGGCGCCCCGGTCCCTGGTGACCGAACAGTCGGTGAGGTTCACCCGGGCCCCGTTGTCCGGGCAGCGGTGCGTGTCGGGGTCCGGCGTCAGCCCGTCCGAGCAGGCCACGTCGAACACCCGCTCGCGGGCCTCGCCGTCCTCCAGCCATCCCTTGACCACCTGGAGCCGCTGAAGCCAGCCCGAAAGCGGATCGCGCATGGCCTGGACGAGGAGCTCCGGTGCGCCCCGCGCCTCGGCCGGGAGCATGCCCCCCATCGGCACGCCATGGCGGTACGCCGCCGCGATCCGGTCGTCGGCGTCTTCGAGCGCGCCGGCCAGTCCGAATCCGGCGAACATGCGTACTCGAATCCGGGGACCGGACGTGCCGAACGACTCGCGCCGACGCATGGCGTCGTAGATGGACGCGCGCGTGTTCGACTCGGCCCAGACCCCGGCCAGCCCGCCGGTGCCGTGGGTTGCCACGCGCGGGGTCCAATAGCCCTCCCAGGAGCCCTGCTCCGCGGTGTAGGCGGCGCCCCGGGCCTGCGGGGTGTTGCTGCGGTTGGAGAAATAGCGGTCTTCCTCGTACGACCCGCCCGAGACATGGCTGTCGCTCGCCGCCACCACCCCGAGCCGGTACGGGTTGACGCCGATGCGCTCCTCGAACTTGAGCCCGGTCTTGAGCGCGTCGCGCAGATAGCCGCCCTTGAAGACCGAGATGGGGTCCTTGTTGTTCGCCCGGTCGAGGTAGTACTGGACGATCTGGAAGTCCGCCCATTCGTCGTTCGGGGAGAGGGAGGGGTGGGTCTCGGACGTGCCCTTCTTCTGCGTGATCTCGACGACGGGTTCGTTGCGGATGCGTGCCGCCGCGAACTCCCCATCGATGGGCTCGCCTTCCCAGGTGGTCTCCATGAACGCCAACCCGTCGCTCTGGTTCGTGTTGTGCGGGATGCCCATGGCCTCGATGCCCGCGGCCCGCTGGGCGTCGAGCCACGCCCACAGATCCGAGGGATCGCCGGAGTCCCGCGAAGTGAAGGGCCGTTCGGGCACCTCGCTGCCCCGGAAGATGACGTTGCGGTGGAGGTGGCGGCCCCCCGGCGTCGGCGTGTACTCGTAGCCGATGAGCGCGGTGAAGGCGCCGGGGGCGTTGTGGCGCTCGGCGGCCGCGACGCTGTTCTTCCAGGCGGTGGCGATCACCGGGTCCGCGGCCGCCGAGCTGTTGTTCATGGCCTGCAGGAGATTCGGTATGCGCTCGTTGGACTCCTGCCGCGAGAGCGAGGGCACGAAGAGATCCGTATCGGGATGTCCGTAGGTCGCGCTCTCCGGATCGATGAGCGCCGCGTGCACGCCCAGGTACTCGCCGTGGTCCGTCACCGCGAGAAAGTCGAGGGGCGCGCCGGACAGGCGTAGCGTCTCTCCCGAGGGGTGCGGGATCGGTTCGCCCCTGGCGTACCGGTAGGCGTGATCCGGCGTGGTGCGCACGGAACCCAGGAAGGCGTCGAAGGAGAACATCGTGTGGATGTGCAGGCCGCCGAAGAGGGCACGCCGCTCGGGAGTGGCCGAGTCCTGGCCGAAGGTGCAGAGCGCGCCGCCGAGGACTACCGCGAGCAGCGCTACGGTGCGCGTGTTCATGATCGTTCTCCGGGCGTGTACCAGATCGACGAACTCCACGCCCGTTCCTGGATGGTGGCGGGGAGATCGGGGTTCGGAGCGATGCCGAGACGCAGGGCATCCCAGGTAGACCAGCGGCAACTCGGGTTCTCCAGCACGCGGACGTAGTAGAAGGCGCGCTCGGCGGCGTCGAAATCCGGGTCGGTCCACACCGTCTGCAACTGCGTCGCGCCCTTGTCGCGGCTGATGGAGCAGTCGGCGAGGTTCACGCGGGCGCCGTTGTCGCCGCACCGGTGGGTGTCGGGATCGGGCACCAGTCCATCGGAGCACACCACGTCGTACACGGACTCCCGAGCGGCGCCGTCCTCGAGCCATCCCTTGACGACCTGCGCCCGCTGTAGCCAGCCGGATGCCGGGTCCCGCATGGCCTGGACGAGGAAGCTCGGCGCCCCGTCCGCCTCGGCCGGAAGCACGCCGCCCATGGGTGCTCCCGCGCCGTACGCCGTGGCCACGGGGTCGGTCGCGCTCTCAAGTGCCTCGGCCAGCCCGAACCCGCCGAAGAACCGCACGCGGATGCGTGGGCCGGAGGTCCCGAAGGACTCGCGGCGGCGCATGGCGTCGTAGACCGCGGCCCGGGTGTTCTCGTCGGCCCACACGGCGGCCAACCCGCCGGTCGCGTGCGTGGCCTCGCGCGGCGTCCAGAACCCTTCCCAGGAGTCCCGGTCCGGGCCGTACGCGGAACCGCGCGCTTGGGGGGTGTTCCGCCGGCCGCTGAAGTGCCTGTCCTCCTCGAACGAACCGGCCGATACGTGGGTGTCGCTCGCGGCGACGACGCCCAGCTGGTACGGGTTGACGCCGATGCGTTCCTCGAACTCAAGGCCGGTCTTGAGCGCGTCCCGGAGGTAGCTGCCCTTGAAGATCGAGACGGGGTTGGTGTTGTTCACCCGGTCTAGATAGTACCTGACGATCTCGAAGTCCGCCCACTCGTCGTTCGGCGACAGCGAAGGATGCGTCTCGGAGGTGCCCTTGAGCTGGGTGATCTCCGCCACCGGCTCGTTGCGCATGCGCATCTTCGCGAACTCCGCGTCGATTGGCACGCCCTGCCAGGTCGTCTCCATGAAGGCGAGCCCGTCGCTCTGGTTCATGTTGTGCGGTATGCCCATGGCCTCGAAGCCGGCCGCGCGCTGCTCGTCGAGCCAGGCCCAGAGGTCCGCGGGGTCGGGCGAGTCCCGCATGCTGAAGGGCCGCTCCGGCGCTTGATCCCGGAAGATCACGTTTCGATGCAGGTGGCGCGTGCCGGGGGAGGGCGTGTACTCATAGCCGATCAGCGCCGTGAAGGTGCCCGGATCGTCGTGGCGGTTGGCGGCATCGACGATGCGCGTCCACGCGGCGGCGATCACCTCCGGCCGGGACGCAGTGCTGTCGGGCAGGAACGCCCGCAGCGTGCGCAGGAAGGCAAAGTACTCGGATGTCGAGAGCCCCTCGGGCGGCAGGATGCGGTCCGTGTCGGGATGGCCATGCGTGGGGCTGCCGGGCTCGATCAGGAACGCGTGCACGCCCAGGAAGTAGGCGTGGTCGGTCACGGCGAGGAAGTCGAGGGGCGCGCCGGAGATCCGCATGGTCTCGCCGGACGGATGCGGGATCGGCTCGCCCTTGGCGAACAGATAGGCCTGGTCCGGCGTCGTGCGGACGCTGCCCATGAACGCATCGTGGGAGTACATGGTGTGGATGTGCAGGTCGCCGAAGAGCGCTTGGCGATCCGGCGTGTTCGGGCCGTCGCCGAGGGCGGCGGGCGACCAGGCCAGAAACACGGCGAGCACGGGGACGGCGTGGGGTTTCACGGTTGACTCTCCTCGGGGGCGTACCAGATGGACGAACTCCAAGCCCGTTCCTGAATCGTGGCGGCCAGGTCCGGATTCGGCGGGATGCCGAGCCGCAGGGCATCCCACGTGGACCAGCGGCAGCTAGGATTCTCCAGCACGCGCACGTAGTAGAAGGCGCGCTGCCCGGCGTCGAAGTCTGGATCGGTCCAAACCGTGCGCAACTGCGTCGCGCCCTTGGCGCGGCTCACGGAACAGTCCGCGAGGTTCACCCGGGCGCCGTTGTCGCCGCAGCGATGGGTGTCCGGGTCCGGGGTCAGGCCATCCGAACAGGCCACGTCGAATACCCGTTCCCGCGTCTCTCCGTCTTCGATCCAACCCTTGATCATCTGGGCGCGCTGCAGCCAGCCCGACGCGGGGTCGCGCAGCGCGATGACCAGAAAGCTTGGTGCTCGGCCGGCGGAATTGGCCAGTTCCCCACCCATGGGAACCCCGTGCCGATACGCGGCGGCGATGGGGTCCGGGGCCTGTGCCACGTCCGTGTCGAGCCCGAAGCCACCAAACAGGCGGACGCGGATGCGGGGGCCGGAGGTCGCGAACGACTCCCGCCGCCGCATGGCGTCGTAGATCGCCGCCCGGGAGTTCTCCTCGGCCCAAACGCCCGCCAGTCCGGCGGCGCCATGGGTCGCTTGGCGCGGTGTCCAGAAGCCGTCCCAGGAGTCCTGGTCCGGACCGTAGGCGGAACCGCGCGACTCGGGGGTGTTGGCCCGATTCGTGAAGAACCGATCCTCCTCGTGCGAGCCGGCCGAGACATGGCCGTCGCTCGCGGCCACGACGCCGAGACGATAGGGGTTGAACCCGTCGCGCTCCTCCATCTCCAGGCCGGTCAGCAGCGCGTCGCGCAGATAGCCGCCCTTGAAGATGGTGATCGGGTCCTTGTTCTCGGCCTTGTTGCGGTAGTACCGCACGATCTCGAAACCCGCCCACTCGTCGTTCGGGGAGAGGGAGGGATGGGTCTCCGACGTGCCCTTCTTCTGGGTGAGTTCGACCACGGGCTCGTTGCGCATCCGGGCGGCGGCGAAGGCCGCGTCGATGGGTTCACCGAGCCAGGTGGTCTCCGGAAAGGCCAACCCGTCGCTCTGGTTCATGTTGTGCGGGATGCCCATCGCCTCGATGCCCCGGGCGCGCAGCCCGTCGAGCCAGGCCCACAGGTCGGCGGGGTTGGTCGAATCCCGTGCGCTGAACGGCCATTCGGGCACCTCGGAACCCCGGAAGATGACGTTGCGGTGCAGATGCCGGACGCCGGGGGAAAGCGAGTACTCGTAGCCGATGAGCGCGGTGAACGTGCCCGGGTCGTCGTGCCGCTCCGCCGCCTCGACGATCTTCCGCCAGCCCCAGGAGATCACGGCCTTGCCCGCGATGTCCGTGCCGCTCTCAAGGAACTTGCGCATGTCGGCTTGGTAGGCGTAGTACTCGTTGAGGGTGAGCGTCTCCTCGAGGACGACCCGGCCGCTGTCCGGATGGCCGTAGGAGACGCTGTCCGGGTCGAGCAGCGCGGCGTGGACGCCGAGGTACTCCGCATGGTCGGTGACGGCGAGGAAGTCCAGCGGCGCGCCGGACAGACGAATCATGCCGCCATCCGGATGCGGGATGGGCTCACCCTTGGCGTACCGGTAGGCATGGTCCGGCGTCGTGCGCACGGTGCCCATGAACGCGTCGAAGGAATACATGGTGTGTATGTGCAGGTCGCCGAAGAACGCCGACCGTTGGGGTGCGGTGTCGGCGTGCGCGGACGCGGCCAACGCCAGCACCGCGGCAAGCATCCCGGCCGCCATCGCCTTCCTCTCCATCGCTTCCCTCCCCGAATCGAGCCGATGCCTATAGTGCGCCACTGCGAGAGGGATTGCATGGCGTTTTCGGACCCACGGCTTGGGCTGACCTATGTCCCGAAATCAGCAGTTCTCATTTTGGCCCGACTTGGCAACGGAGTCGGGGATTCCGTCCGCGAACGGGTTGACAACATAGGACGGCGCCCCTATGGTGCGGGCCATGGGCAACCCATGGTTCGGATCGAAGGCGACGTCGGGGCTGTGGCAGGCGCTGGTGGCGCTGATGCCGCCGCACGCGGTGTACATCGAAACGCACCTGGGCGGCGGCGCGGTGATGAAGCGCAAGCCGGGGGCGCTGCGCAACATCGGCATCGACCTGGACGCGCGGGCGCTGGAGTCGTTCGAATGCGGCCATCCGGTGGAGCTGGTGCACGCGGACTGCCACGCGTGGCTGGCCGGGTTCCCGTTCGACGGTTCGGAACTGGTGTACAGCGACCCGCCGTACCTGCGCGGCGCGCGCAAGTCCGGGCGCCGCTACCGGCACGACTACGAGGACGCGGACCACGCGGCGCTGCTGGAACTGCTGAAGGGCCTGCCGTGCGCGGTGATGGTGTCGGGATACCCGTCGGCGCTGTACGACGAGCTGCTGGGCGGCTGGCGCAGCGCGGCGCTGCAGGTGATGAACCACGCGGGGGTGGTCACCGAGAAGGTGTGGTTCAACTTCGCGCCGGACCGCGTGCACTGGGCGTCGCGCGCGGGACGGAACTTCACGCACCGGCAGACGGTCAAGCGCAAGGCGCATGGCTGGGGCCGGCGCTACGCGGCGATGCCAGCGGCGGAGCGCCTGGCGGTGCTGGCGGCGATCATGGCGGTGGAGGCCGGCGCCGCGCCGTGAGGTTCCTCGCGCGCCATCTCGACCGGCTGCGGACATGCTTCGCCGGGCTGCCGGACCCGCGCCGCGGACGCAACCGCCGCTACGCCATGGCGGACGTTGGCATGGCCGCGCTGTCGGTGTTCCTCATGCAGTCGCCGTCGTTCCTGGCGCACCAGCGCGCACTCGCCGAAGGCGGTCGCCGCTCCAACGCGCACACCCTGTTCGGCCTGGACCGCATCCCCTGCGACAACCACGTCCGGCAACTGCTCGACGGCGTGCCGCCGGAGCACTTCGACGACCGGTTCCACGGCCTCGTCGAGGACCTCGACGCGCACGACGCGCTCGAACCGATGCGCCGCCTCGACGGCCGCGCGCTCGTCGCCATCGACGGCACGGAGTTCTTCCGCTCGCGCAACATCCACTGCGACAACTGCTCGACCCGCAGGCGCGGCGACGGCGGCACCGAGTACTTCCACCAGATGGTCGCCGCCACCGTCGTGGCGCCGGGCCAGTCGCGCGCGCTGCCGCTGCCCCCCGAGTTCGTCGCGCCGCAGGACGGCGCGGCCAAGCAGGACTGCGAGCGCCAGGCGGTCAAGCGCTGGCTGCGGTCCCACGGCGACCGCTGCGCCGCACTGCGCCCGGTCTATCTCGGCGACGACCTGTACGCCTGCCAGCCCGTCTGCCGGGCCATGCTCGACGCCGGCGGCGACTTCCTGCTGACCGCCAAGCCGGCCAGCCACAAGACCCTGTACGAGTACCTCGACGGCATCGACATCCCCGTGCGCCGCCGCACGACGGGCCGCGGCGCGCAACGGCGCACCCACCGCTACCGCTGGATGACGGACCTGCCCATCCGCGACGGCGACGACGCCCTGCGCGTCAACTGGCTGGAGGTCACCAGCGCGCGGCCCGGCGGCAAGGTCACCTACCGCGGAACCTTCGTCACCAGCCTGCCCGTGGACCGCGACAACGTCGCCGAACTCGCCGACTGCGCCCGCGCCCGCTGGAAGATCGAGAACGAGACCTTCAACGTCCTCAAGCAGCACGGCTACCACCTCGAACACAACTTCGGGCACGGCAAGGACACCCTCGCCGCCGTGCTCGTCGTTCTCAACCTGCTCGCCTTCGCCCTGCACACCGCGTGCGAAGTCGCCGAGTCCACTTGGCGACGGGCCCGCGAGCGCCTCGGCACCCGCGCCCGCCTGTTCGAGCACCTGCGCACCGTCACCGAATACCAGGTGTTCCCCGACTGGAACGCGCTGATCGGCCTGCTCGCCACGGGCGGGCCCGCCGCCCAGCCTCCCTGACGCACAGACCACGCCGCCAGCCGCCAAATCCACGAACCTCGGACAGTCCCGAAACCCAATGCCTCAATCGTCAAAATGAGAACTGCTGTCCCGAAATGGCCTAACTTGAATTCTTTAAGTCATTTGAGTTATAAGCGGGCTATGAAGCTCCAGCAACTGCGCTACATCTGGGAGGTTTCCCGGCACGGCCTGAACGTCTCCGCGACGGCGCAGAGCCTCTACACGTCCCAACCCGGCATCAGCAAGCAGATCCGGTTGCTGGAGGATGAACTCGGCGTCGAGATCTTCACCCGCAGCGGCAAGCACCTCACGCGGGTCACGCCCGCGGGGGAGGCCATTCTGGCGCGGGCGGAGAGCATCCTGCACGAGGTGGAGAACATCCGGCAGGTGGCCCAGGAGCATCGCGACGAGCGGTGTGGCAGCCTATCGATCGCGACGACGCATACCCAAGCGCGCTACGCGCTGCCGCCCATTATCGAGACGTTCCGCGCGCGCTACCCCGAAGTCGCGCTGCACATGAACCAGGGGACGCCCACCCAGATCGCGGAACTCGCGTCCACCGGAGAGGCCGACTTCGCCATCGCGACCGAGGGGATGGAGCACTTCAAGAACCTGGTGACGTTGCCGTGCTACGAGTGGAACCGCGCCATCGTCGTCCCGCGCGACCACGCGCTCGCGACCCGGGCAGGCCTTTCCCTGGAAGACGTGGCGGGGCAGCCCCTCGTGACCTACGTGTTCGGCTTCACCGGGAAGTCCCGCCTCGACGAAGCCTTCGCGGCGGCCGGCCTGACGCCCAACGTCGTGTTCACCGCCACGGACACGGACGTCATCAAGACCTACGTCCGCTTGGGCCTCGGCATCGGCATCATCGCGGCCATGGCGTTCGACGCGGAACGCGACACGGACTTGGTGGCCCTCGACGCGAGCCACCTCTTTCGGCCGAGCCGCACCTACATCTGCGCGCGCAAGGACACCTTCATCCGGCGTTTCATGCTGGATTTCGTGGAGTTGTTCGCCGGGCATCTGAAACCGGACTTGGTCCGGGCGGCGTTCGGGACGAGCGACCGCGTGACCCGGGAGGAACTGTTCGCGAACGTTGTGCTGCCGGTGCGGTGACACGGCTGCGTTCAGACCAGATCGAGGTCCGGGTTCGCGCGGAGCAGGTCGCGGGCTTCCTCGACCTCGGCGCTCTCCACGTCCGCTCTCCCGACCGTGGACGGCGACATCGGTTCGCCGCCGAAGATCTCTCTAACGAACTTTAGATACACCGTGTAAACGGTTGTTGCGCCGCCATTATCGACGAGAAAGAAGGGCGCCAGTTGGACTTGGTGGCGGCGCGCCAGCCGCATGCCCTCGGAATCTTCGTCCCGTTCGTCCGCCACGACCACGCGGTCGATGCGCGCCAACAGGCCGCTGCGCTCTAGCCGCCGCTCGACATCGCCGCACTTGGCGCAGGGCGCGCCGTTGGCGAGGATCTTCTTGACGAAGGTGACCCGCACCGAGTCCCCGACTAGGCGACGGCCTGCACCGGAATTCGGTTCTGCGCGTGTAGCCCGCACTCCTTGTCGTCCTCGTGCTCCCACCACCAGCGCCCCTCGCGCTCGTGCTGATGCTCGCCGATGGCGCGGGTGCAGGGTTCGCAGCCGATGCTGCGCATGCCGCGGTCGTGCAGGGGGTTGTACGGCACGTCGTGGTCGCGGATGTAGCGCCACACATCGGCGGAGGTCCACTGCGCCAGGGGGTTGAACTTGGTCACCGTCCGGCCCGGCGTGGAGAAGGCGGCGTCCACCTGCTCGACGGGCAGCTCGGCCCGGGTGACGCTCTGGTCTTGGCGTTGCCCGGTGATCCAGGCGTCGAGGGTGGCGAGCTTCCGCCGCAAGGGCTGGATCTTGCGGACCGCGCAGCATTCGCCGTGGCCATCGCGATAGAAACTGAACAATCCCTTGGCCCGCACCAGCCGCTCAACGGCCGCCGCGTCGGGCATCAGGAGTTCGATCTCGACGCCGTAGCGGTCGCGCACGGCTTCGAGAAAGCGGTATGTCTCCGGGTGCAGCCGTCCCGTGTCCAGGGAGAACACCGGCGCTTGGCTACCGACGATGCGGCTCGCCATGTCCACCAGCACGACATCCTCCGCGCCGCTGAAGGAGAGGGCGATGCGCCCCAGGCCGAAGCGCGAGAAGGCGTCCTCGAGCACGTCCCGGGGATCGGCCGCGGGGGACGCGACGATGGCGGGCTTGCTATGCATGCAGGTGGTTCCAGCCTACGGGGAGGGCCGAGACTAGCAGCGCCGCGATTGCGGAAAAAATACCGTCTTCGCATATGCTTAGGTGACGCGGCGGATGGGAGCGCGGCTTGAAAGTCCTGTGTCTGGATCTCGAAGGCGTGCTGGTGCCGGAAGTCTGGCACGCGGTGGCGGACGCCACGGGCATCGAGGCGCTCGCCAAGACGACGCGGGACATCCCCGTCTATGCGGACCTGATGCGCTTGCGCCTCGATGCCGTCGCGGCGCACGAGGTCTCAATGAGCGACATCCTGGCGGCCATCGAGCCGCTGGCGCCGCTACCGGGGGCGGACGCCTTCCTGGCCTGGGCGCGCCGCCACTATCAGGTGGCCATCCTGTCGGACACGTTCTACGAGTTCGCCATGCCGCTCATGGCCAAGCTCGGACATCCGCTGCTCCTCTGCCACCGCCTCGTCGTGGTGGAGGGCCGCATCGTGGACTACCGCCTGCGCCAGGAACAGCCGAAGGTCGCGGCGGTGCGGGCCTTCCAATCCCTAGGCTACCAAGTCGCCGCCGTCGGCGACTCGTATAACGACCTCGGGATGTTGCGGGCGGCGGACCACGCCTGCTTCTTCCGCGCGCCGGAGCGGATCGCGGAGGACCACCCGGAGATCCCCCGCGCCGACGACTACGCAGCGTTGCAGGCGATCCTCGGCCAGTGATGGCGGCGGCACCCGGGACCTGCGGGTGCCGCCCGCCCGGAGGAAGGCTTACGCGAACTGCGCTTCCTCGGTGGAGCCCGTGAGCGCCGTCACCGAGGACTGCCCGCCCTGGATGACGTTGGCGACCTCGTCGAAGTAGCCGGTCCCGACTTCCTGCTGGTGGCTGACGAACGAGTAGCCGTTCTCGGTGGCCGCGAACTCCTTCTCCTGCAGCTCCACGTAGGCCGACATCTGGCGCTCCACGTAGTCGCGGGACAACTCGAACATGTTGTACCACATGCTGTGAATACCGGCCAAGGTGATGAACTGGAACCGGTAGCCCATCGCCCCCAACTCCCGCTGGAACTTCGCGATGGTCGCGTCGTCGATGTGCGCCTTCCAGTTGAAGGACGGGGAGCAGTTGTAGGAGAGCATCTGCTCCGGATACTCCCGGTGGATGGCTTCGGCGAAGCGCCGCGCCTCGTCGAGGTCGGGCACCGCCGTTTCGCACCAGATGAGGTCCGCGTAGGGGGCGTACGCGAGCCCGCGCGCGATGGCCTGGTCGAGTCCGGCATGGGTGCGGTGGAAGCCCTCGGGGGTGCGTTCGCCGGTCAGGAACGGCTTGTCCCACTCGTCGACGTCGCTCGTCACCATGTCTGCGGCATTGGCGTCGGTGCGGGCCATGAGGACCGCCGGCACGTCGCAGACGTCCGCGGCGAGCCGGGCGGCAATGAGCTTCTGCACGGCTTCCTGGGTGGGCACCAGCACCTTGCCGCCCATGTGGCCGCACTTCTTGACGGACGCGAGCTGGTCCTCGAAGTGCACGCCGGCCGCGCCCGCCCCGATCATGCTCTTCATGAGTTCGAAGGCGTTCAAGACGCCGCCGAAGCCGGCCTCGGCATCGGCGACGATGGGCGCGTAGAAGTCGATCCCCTCATCGATCCCCTTGGCCCACTGGATCTCGTCGGCACGCCGGAACGCGTTGTTGATGCGGTTCACGAGCGAGGGGACGGAGTTCACGGCGTAGAGCGACTGGTCCGGGTACATCGTCTCGGAGGTGTTGTTGTCCGCGGCGACCTGCCACCCCGAGACGTAGATCGCCTTGACGCCGGCCTTGACCTGCTGCACGGCCTGCCCGCCGGTGACGGCGCCCAGGCAGTTGATGAAGTCCTCGGTGTGGAGGTACTCCCACAGCTTGTCGGCCCCGTGGGCGGCCAACATGCTGCGGTGGGGGATGGTGCCGCGCAGGTTGACCACGTCCTCGGCGCTGTAGCCACGCTTGACGTTCTTCCAGCGCGCGTTGGTCCGCCACTCTTGCTCCAGCTCGCGAATCTGCTCGGCGCGGGGTTTGCGGGGGGTGTAGTGCAATGCCATGACCGCCTCGTGCGTATGGGAAAGGCCGCGATTCTAAGCGGCGCGTTCGTAAAGAAAAGAGAAACATCGACAACTAACGTTTTCCTGGGAGGAATCGATTGCACGCTGCCGGGAATCGCCGGGGCCGGGGAGCGGCTCCGGGGGCCGTTCGGCAGGGATCAGTCGAACTCCAGCTCCATCCGGACGTGCACGATGCCCGCCTCCAGGAAACGCTCGCCGACCGCCGTGAACCCGGCCGCTTCGTAGAGGCCCACGGCGTCCGCTTGGGCGTTCAACCAGACGGCTTGGTCACCCCGCGCCCGTGCGCTCGCCAGCGCCGCATCGAGCAGGCGCCGGCCAATGCCGGTGCGGCGCTCGTCCGGGAGCACCGCCACGCGGCCGATCTGCCCGTCCGGGAGTAGGCGCGCCGTGCCGACCACGCCGCGGCCACCCGCCGTCGCCAGGAAGTGCTCGGCCGCGGCATCCTTGCCATCGCGCTCCAGGTCCTCCGGCACGCCCTGCTCCGCGACGAAGACCGTCTTGCGCACGGCCATGAGGACGTCCTGGTGCGTATTCCAGGGCGCGGTCTCCACCTTCACGTCACCGCGTTCACGGCCGATCTCCTCCGCGATCTCCCGCGCCATGCCCGTATAGCGGGCCGGCGTGAGGTGGCGCAGCGTGCGGCGCAGGTTGGCCGGCAGGTCGAGGGCCTCGATCAGGGCCTGATAACCCGCTTCGTCGAGGCGCTCGCCCCGGGTCAGTTCCTTGAGCCGCTCATAGGGCTCGTCCATGCCAGCCCGGCGCATGACCGTCTGCACCGCTTCGGCGAGGACCTCCCAACTGTCGGAGAGGTCCGCGTCGAGCCGTTCCGCATCGACCTCCAGCCGGTCGATGCCCCGGGATGCCGCGACGAACGCGACCAGCGAGTGGCCGAGGCCCGTGCCCACGCAACGCAGCGCGGTGGAGTCGGAAAGGTCACGCTGCCACCGCGATACGGCGAGCTTCTGGCCGAGATGCGAGAGGAGCGCGTTGGCGATGCCGATGTTGCCCTCGGAGTTCTCGAAGTCGATCGGATTCACCTTGTGCGGCATCGTCGAACTGCCCGTCTCCCCGGCCACCTTGCGGCTGCGGAAGTAGCCGAGCGCGATGTATCCCCACACGTCGCGGTCGAAATCGAGGAGCACCTGGTTGAACCGCGCCAGGGCGTCGAAGTACTCGGCCATGTAGTCGTGGGGCTCGATCTGGGTCGTGTGGGGGTTGTGTTCGAGCCCGAGCCCCCGCACGAAGCCGGCGGCGAGGCCCGGCCAGTCGACGTCCGGAAAGGCGGCGAGGTGGGCGTTGTAGTTGCCCACGGCGCCGTTCGCCTTGCCCAGCACGGAGACGGCCTCGAAGGCCCCCAGTTGACGCGCCAAGCGGGCGGCGAAGACCGCGAGTTCCTTGCCGACGGTGGTCGGGGAGGCCGCTTGGCCGTGCGTCCTCGCGAGCATCGGCACGCCGGCGTTTGCGAGGGCGAGGTGGCGGATGTCCGCGATCAGGGCGTGCATGGCCGGCGCCATGACCTCGCTGCGCGCGCGCTTGAGCATCACGGCGTAGGCGAGATTGTTGATGTCCTCGGAGGTACAGGCGAAGTGGACGTACTCCACGTGGGGCGCGAGGCCGTCGAGCTTCGCCAATCGCTCCTTGACGAAATACTCGACGGCCTTCACGTCGTGGTTGGTGCGTGCCTCGATGGCGCGGATGCGCTCGCCGTCCGCCACGGAGAAGTTCGCATGGATCGCCCGGCAGGCGTCGCGCAGCGGCGGCTCGATGGGCGGCAGCTCGGCGATCTCCGGGGTGTTGGCCAGGTGCAGGAACCACTCGATCTCGACCAGGACCCGCGCCCGCATCAGCCCGAACTCGCTGACCAGCGGCGCCAAGGCCTCCACCCGCCGGCGGTAGCGCCCGTCCAGGGGGGAGACGGCGGTGAGGGACGACAGGGGGAGCGCCGCCGGTTCGGGGGATTGCGTTGCTTGCGTCATCGAAGATCCCTACGCCGCCACCTCTACTGCGTCGGTCCCAGTGATCCTACCGCCCCCCAGACACCGTTCGCCCGCGTAGAGGCAGACGTATTGGCCGGGGGTCACGGCGCGCTGCGGGACGTCGAACACGACGGAAATCCCGTCGGCGCGGGCCTCGACGCGGCAGGGCCGGTCAGGTTGACGGTAGCGCGTCTTGGCCGTGCAACGCAGCGGCAGATCGACGGAGGCCAGCCAGTTCATGCCCTGGGCGACCAAGCTGTGGCTCAGCAAGCGGGACTCGTCCTGGGTGACGACGAGGGTGTTCTCCGCCAGACGCTTGTCCTCCACGTACCAAGGTGCCTCGGGGTGCCCGGCGCGCCCGCCGATGCCGAGCCCCTGGCGCTGGCCTAGCGTGAAGTAGGGGAGCCCCGAATGCTCGCCGACGACGTTGCCGTCGGTGTCGACCATCGGCCCGGGGCGGCGAGGCAGGTAGCGGGCCAGGAAGTCCGCGAAACGGCGCTCTCCAATGAAACAGATGCCGGTGCTGTCCTTCTTGTCGTACACGGGCAGGCCCGCCGCCTTCGCGACCTTGCGCACCGCAGGTTTCCTAAGGCCGCCGAGGGGGAACAGACAGCCCTGCAACCGGTCGCGCGGGACGGCCTGCAGGAAGTAGCTTTGGTCCTTGTTGTCGTCGACGCCCTTCAGGAGCGCGAACTCTCCGTCCACGCACCGGGACCGCACGTAGTGGCCGGTGGCGATGTGATCCGCGCCGAGCAGCCGTGCGTAGTCGAGGAATACCTTGAACTTGATCTCGCTGTTGCACAGCACGTCCGGGTTTGGGGTGCGCCCGGCCGCATACTCCGCGAGGAAGTGCTCGAAGACGTTGTCCCAGTACTCCGCTGCAAAGTTGGCTTCCCGCAGCGGAATGCCGAGGTGGTCACAGACGCGCCGTGCATCGTCGAAGTCGGCCTGGGCGGTGCAGTACTCGGCGCCGTCGTCCTCCTCCCAGTTCTTCATGAACATGCCTTCCACCGTGAGGCCGCGCTCCTTCAGGAGGAGCGCCGCCACGGCGGAATCGACCCCGCCGGACATGCCCACGATCACGGTTGGCGCCACCATTCGGCCCCGCGGAAAGCCCAAGCGACATTGTACCGCCTCACGCTACGGCCACCGCGCGGAGGGCGCGTGCCGGCTCGGAGTCCTGGCCGGTTGCGCGGCGGCGGGCGCGGGGGTGTAATCCGCCGCCATGACGCGCCTCACCCACATCGACGAACGCGGTGCGGCCCACATGGTGGACGTGTCCGGCAAGGCCGTCACCGAGCGCACCGCGCGGGCGGCGGCGGTGCTCGTGATGGCGCCGGCGACCCTCGACGAGATCCGCTCCGGCGAGCTGCCGAAGGGCGACGTCTTCGCGGTGGCGCGGGTGGCCGGCATCCAGGCAGCCAAGCGCACGAGCGACCTCATCCCGCTGTGCCATCCGCTGCCCCTCGCGCGGGTGGCGGTGGAGTTCGAACCCGTCGAGGCGGACGGGCTGCGCATCCTGGCGACCTGCAAGGTGAGCGGCCGGACCGGCGTCGAGATGGAGGCGCTGACCGCGGCCTCGGTCGCGGCGCTCACCGTGTACGACATGTGCAAGGCCATCGACCGGGGCATGCGCATCGAGTGCATCGAACTGTTGGAGAAGACCGGGGGCCGGAGCGGCGCGTGGCAACGTTGACCGTCCGGGTGCTGTTCTTCGCGTCGCTCCGGGAGGCCGTACGCGAGGACGCACTCGAGATATCCCTGCCGGCGGGCGCGACGGTGGGCGACCTGCGCGACCGCCTCGCCGAGCGGCTCTCCGAAGAAGGCGCGCGCGCCATCGCGGACGCCGACGTGCGGGTCGCGGTCAACCAGCGTTTCGTACACGGGACCGACGCGTGCCTGGACGCCGGGGACGAGGTGGCGTTCCTGCCGCCGGTCACCGGAGGCTGACGTGGCGGTATCGATCCGCGTCCAGCGCGAGGACTTCTCCCTGGCCGAGGAGTGGGAGGCCTTGCGCGCGCGCACGGGCGCTGGTGCGGGGGCCATCGCGGCGTTCGCGGGCCTCGTGCGCGAGGACGTCCGCGCCCGGGGCACGACGCGGGCGCTCCGCCTCGAGCACTATCCCGGAATGACGGAGTCCAGCATCGCCGACATCGTGGCCGAGGCCGAGGGGCGTTGGCCCCTCGACGACGTGGTGATCGTGCATCGGGTGGGCGACTTGGCCCCCGGCGATCAGATCGTCCTGGTGTTGGTCGCCGCGGGACACCGGGCCGCCGCCTTCGCCGCCTGCGAGTTCCTGATGGACTACCTGAAGACCCGCGCCGTGTTCTGGAAACAGGAGACGAGGGGTGCCGAATCCGAGTGGATTCGGTCCACCGACGACGATGCCGCCCGTGCCGAATCGTGGGCGCGCGTGGGGGCTTCTGCGGAGGACTGACGGGACTTGGGGTAGGGCCTTCGGAGCAATCTCCCGGGTGCGCGATGCTATAATCGCACGCCCCGCCTTCCCCCTTTTGCTGCTGGAGTGCTGATGGCGTACGAACACATCGTCGTGCCCGACGACGGAGACAAGATCGCGGTCGCCGAGGATGGCAGCCTGAACGTCCCCGATCGTCCCATCATCCCGTTCATCGAAGGCGACGGCATTGGGGTCGACATCTCTCCGGTCATGATCGACGTGGTCGACGCGGCCGTGGAGCGGAGCTACGGGGGCAAGCGGTCCATCGTCTGGATGGAGGTCTACGCGGGGGAGAAGTCCCTCACGGTGTACGGCGACGACCAGTGGCTCCCCGAGGAGACGCTCGACGCCCTACAGTCGTTTCGGGTCGCCATCAAGGGTCCCATGACGACCCCCGTCGGCGGCGGCATCCGCTCGCTGAACGTCGCCATCCGGCAAATGCTCGACCTCTATGTCTGCCAACGTCCGGTGCGTTGGCTGAAAGGCGTCCCAAGCCCCGTGGTCGCCCCCGAAAAGACGGACATGGTGATCTTCCGGGAGAACACGGAGGACATCTACGCCGGCGTGGAGTGGGAAGCCGATTCAGCCGAAGCGGACCGCGTGCTCAGCTTCCTCCGCGAGGAGATGGGCGTGCGGAAGATCCGCTTCCCCGAGCACTGTGGCATCGGAATCAAGCCCGTCTCCGTCCAAGGGACGGAACGTCTGGTGCGCAAGGCCCTACAGTACGCCATCGCCGAGGATCGCGCGTCCGTGACCTTCGTGCACAAGGGCAACATCATGAAGTTCACGGAGGGGGCCTTCAAGGATTGGGGATACGCACTGGCGGCGTCCGAGTTCGGCGCGACGCCCCTCGACGGTGGTCCCTGGCACACCCTGACGAACCCCAGGACCGGCAGGGAGATCGTGATCAAGGACATGATCGCCGACGCCATGTTGCAACAGATTCTGACGCGGCCCGACGAGTACGACGTCATCGCGACCATGAACCTGAACGGCGACTACATTTCCGACGCATTGGCGGCGCAGGTGGGCGGCATCGGCATCGCCCCCGGCGCGAACATCGGCGACACGGTGGCCGTGTTCGAGGCGACCCACGGCACGGCGCCGAAATACGCCGGCCAGGACAAGGTCAATCCGGGCTCGCTGATCCTCTCCGCCGAGATGATGCTGCGTCACCTCGGTTGGCGGGAAGCCGCGGACCTGATCGTCTCCGGCATGGAGGGTGCCATCTCGGAGAAGACCGTCACCTACGACTTCGAGCGGCTGATGCAGGGGGCCTCCCTGCTGAGTTGTTCCGAGTTCGGGGCCGCCGTCATCCGGAAAATGGCTGCCTGACCTGGACGGGCAGGCGTGGCGTTGGTGCCGGCCTGCCGACTTGCTGCCCTCGCGGCCGCCCAGCTTGGCCGCCGGCGGGTGCGCCGCATGCACACCGGCCACGCCTGTCCGGCCGGGCGCTCCGTGCTTCGCGCCCGGCGAGTTTCAAGTATGATTGAAGCGACCGTCCGCACCGGGACACGGGACCTTGGAGCACGTCCAGACCAATTCCACAGCGCCCCCGCGTGCCCAGCGCGACGAAAGGGACGACATGCCGGGCGGCGGCGCGATCATCGCGCCCGAGGAGACCAAACCCGCCCTCAAGCGGCCGCCAATGTTCAAGGTGCTGCTGTTGAATGACGACTACACGCCGATGGAGTTCGTCGTACACGTGCTCGAGACCTTCTTCGCCATGGACCGCGAAAAGGCCGTTCAGATCATGCTCGCCGTCCATACCACGGGCAGCGCGGTCGTCGGCATCTATCCCCGAGACATCGCCGAAACCAAATCCGAACGCGTCAACGAGTACGCGCGCGCCAACCAGCACCCCCTCCTGTCCACCGTGGAGATGACCGACTGACATGCTGAGCAAGGAACTGCAGGGAACCATCAACCACGCCTTCAAGGAAGCCAAGGCCAAACGCCATGAGTTCATGACCGTGGAGCACTTGCTGCTCGCCTTGCTCGACGACGCGGTGGCCCTCGATGTCTTGAAGAAGGTGGGCACGGACGTCGACCGGCTGCGCAAGGAACTCGACGAACACATCGAGTCCACCACGCCCCTCATTCCGGCGGGGGAGAGCAAGCGGGAAACGCAGCCGACCCTCGGCTTCGAGCGCGTCCTGCGGCGGGCGGTGTTCCACGTGCAGTCGAGCAACCGCAAGGAGGTGACCGGGGCCAACCTGCTCGTCGCCATCTTCAACGAGCAGGAGACGCACTCCGTGTTCCTGCTGAAGCAGCAGGACGTGAAGCGCATCGACGTCGTCAACTACATCGCCCACGGCATCTCCAAGGTCGGCGGCGAGACCGAAGCCGCCGAGATGCGCGAGGACGCCGAGGAGGAGGCGTCCGGCGACAACCGCCCGCAGAGCGCGCTCGAGGCGTTCGCGACCGACCTGAATGGTCTCGCGCGGGCGGGGGCCATCGATCCCCTGGTCGGCCGGGAGGACGAGGTGGAGCGGGTCATCCAGATCCTCTGCCGGCGCCGCAAGAACAACCCGTTGCTGGTCGGCGAATCCGGCGTCGGCAAGACGGCCATCGCGGAGGGCCTGGCCAAGCGCATCGTGGACGGCGAGGTGCCGGAGGTCGTGGGCGAGAGCAACGTGTTCGCGCTGGACTTGGGTTCGCTCCTGGCCGGAACCAAGTACCGCGGCGACTTCGAGAAGCGCTTCAAGATGCTCCTGAAGGAGTTGAAGAAGTCCCCCCACACCATCCTGTTCATCGACGAGATCCACACGATCATCGGCGCCGGCGCCGCCTCGGGCGGAGTCATGGACGCCTCCAACCTCCTGAAGCCCCTGCTCGCCTCCGGCGAGATCCGGTGCATGGGATCGACGACCTATCAGGAGTACCGCGGCATCTTCGACAAGGACCGGGCCCTGTCCCGGCGGTTCCAGAAGATCGACATCACCGAACCGAGCGTCGACGACACCTACAAGATCCTGCGCGGGCTGAAGTCCCGCTTCGAGGACCACTACAGCCTGCGCTACACGGACCGCGCCCTGCGCGCGGCGGCGGAACTGGCGGACCGCTACATCACGGACCGCTTCATGCCCGACAAGGCCATCGACGTCATCGACGAGGCCGGAGCGGCCCAGCAATTGCTGACCCCGGCGCGGCGCAAGAAATCCATCGGCGCCGGGGACGTGGAGCGGGTGGTGGCCAAGATCGCCCGCATCCCGTCCAACCAGGTCACCGTGTCCGACAAGGAGGCGCTCAAGGACCTGGAGGCGAAGCTCAAGATGGTGGTCTTCGGCCAGGACGAGGCCATCGAGATGCTGGCGTCGGCCATCAAGCTCTCCCGTGCCGGGCTCAAGGTGGAGGAGAAGCCCATCGGCAGCTTCCTCTTCGCCGGACCGACCGGCGTCGGCAAGACCGAGGTATGCCGCCAACTCGCCAACATCATGGGCGTGGAGCTGCTGCGCTTCGACATGTCGGAGTACATGGAGCGCCACACCGTGTCGCGATTGATCGGGGCGCCGCCCGGCTATGTCGGCTTCGACCAGGGCGGGCTGCTGACGGAGGCGGTGACCAAGCACCCGCACAGCGTCATCCTGCTCGACGAGGTGGAGAAGGCGCATCCGGAGGTATTCAACCTGCTGCTCCAGGTGATGGACCATGGCACGCTGACGGACAACAACGGCCGCCATGCCGATTTCCGCAACACCGTCCTGATCATGACGACCAACGCGGGGGCCCAGGAGGCCGCCCGGGCGAGCATCGGCTTCGCGCAGCAGGACCACAGCACGGACGCGATGGAGACGCTCAAGAAGATGTTCACGCCGGAGTTCCGCAACCGGCTCGACGCGATCATGCAGTTCAACGCGCTGCCGATGTCCGTCATCAAGACCATCGTGGACAAGTTCCTGGTCGAGCTACAGGCGCAGCTCGATGCGAAGAAGGTCCAGCTCGACGTGGACGAGGCGGCCAGGGATTGGCTCGCGCGCGAGGGCTACGACGAAAAGATGGGTGCCAGACCCATGCAGCGGCTGATCCAGGAGAAGATCAAGCGTCAGCTCGCGGAGGACATCCTGTTCGGCGACCTCTCGAACGGCGGCGGCAATGTCTTCATCACCGTCGAGGACGACGACCTCGCCATCCGCGTGCTGGAGGACGAAACCGCCTAAGCCCAGCGGAACGGCCCCTACCGTTCGCGGAACGTGATGCGTCCCTTGGTGAGGTCGTAGGGGGTCAGTTCCACGTTCACCTTGTCCCCCGTCAGGATGCGGATGTAGTTCTTGCGCATCTTGCCGGAGATGTGGGCCGTCACGACGTGCCCGTTCTCCAACTCGACGCGGAACGTGGTGTTGGGCAAGGTGTCGATCACCATGCCCTGCATCTCGATCTGTTCTTCTTTCGCCATCTCTTCCCTGATTCGTGTACCGGGTCGCGGTCGTCCCCAGCCCCTCGGGACACGGCCCCCGGTCATGCAGCGCGGGATTCTGCCCGATGCGCGTCCTCAAGTCATCTCCGTCCATCGGCCCTTCTCGAGCCGCTCGACGGGCCGATACTCCGCCTTGTAGCGCATCTTGGGCGCATCCGCGATCCAGAAGCCGAGGTAGAGGTGTGCGAGGCCCTGCCGGCGGCACTCGTCGATCTGGCGCAGGATGGAGTACACCCCCAGGCTGCGCCGGGAGAGGGCGGGGTCGAAATAGGTGTAGATGGCGGAGAGGGCGTTCGGCAGCACGTCCGTCACGGCGACGGCCGCGAGGGCGCCCTCAAGGTACGTGCTGACGAAGCGGGTTTCGCACCACGGCGCGAACAGGAAGCTCTGGAACTGCGAGCGCGAGGGTGGGTACATGCTGCCGTCCGCGTGGCGCCCGGCGATGTAGCGTTCATACAAGCCGTAGTGCTCCTCGTCGAACCGCGCGGGTTCGACCCGGATCTCCGCATCGGCGTTGCGCTCCCAGATGCGGCGAAAGCGGCGGCTCCAACGAAAGCGGTCCACCGGTACCCGCGTCGGCACGCAGGCGCGGCAGTGTCCGCAGTGCGGCCGGTACAGGTGCGGACCGCCGCGCCGGAAGCCCGCCTCCGACAGCACGCCGTAGACGTCTCCGGAGGGGGTTTCGGCGGGGTCGAGGAGCAGGGTTGCCGCCTCCCGGTCGTCGAAGTAGCCACACGCGTGACCCGGCGTCAGGAAGAAACGCGCCGATGCCACCTGTTCAATCCCCATGTTCGACGGCGTCCGGCGGCGCCTCGGTGGACCATGTTCCCCGGCGGGTCGGGCGATGGCGGTTGCGGGTGAGCCGGTCGAGGAACGCATCCCGCGCCAGGGGCTTGGCGCCGAGGCTCGCGAGATGCGCGTTCGGGAGTTGGCAGTCGATCAGCTCGAATCCCCACCGAACGAGTTGCCGGGCGAGGACGACAAGGGCGACCTTGGAGGCGTCCGGACGTCGGGAGAACATCGACTCGCCGAAGAACATCGTCCCGAGGGAGACGCCGTACAGTCCGCCGGCCAGACCGTCCGCATCCCAGGCCTCGACCGAGTGCGCGAACCCGAGGGCGTGGAGGCGGGCGTACGCGTCGCGCATCCCGGGCGTGATCCAGGTGCCGCCGCCGGGCTCGCGCGGCGCGGCGCATCCGGCGACCACCGCCGCGAAGGCCGTGTCCATGGTGACGGCATAGTCGCGGCGCCGTAGCCGCCGCGCGAGGCTGCGCGAAACCTTGACCCGATCGGGAGGGAGGACGGCGCGCGGATCGGGTGACCACCACAGTACCGGCCCGCGGTCATCCTCGAACCAGGGAAAGATGCCGTGGTCGTACGCCGCGAGCAGGCGCTCCGCAGAGAGGTCGCCACCCATCGCCAAGGGGGCGTCCGCCGGACCGTCGCGGGGGTCGGGGAACCCGGCGTCGACGGCGTGCCGCACCCGGCCCAGCTTCACGCCGCGTCCAGGAACTTCTCTGCGTCCAGGGCGGCCATGCACCCGAAACCGGCGGAGGTGATCGCCTGCCGGTAGACGTGATCCGCCACGTCGCCGGCGGCGAACACGCCGGGTACGCTGGTGGCGGTGGCATTGCCGTCGAGCCCGCTCGCGACGGTGATGTAGCCGTCGCGCATGTCGAGTTGGCCGGTGAAGAGTTCGGTGTTCGGGGTGTGGCCGATCGCGATGAACACGCCGGCGAGGGGGACCTCCCGCGTGGGACCGCCGCCGGCCGGCGCCACCGCCATGCCCGTCACGCCGCTCTCGTCGCCGAGCACCTCGGCCAGCACGTGATCCCACAGGAACGTGACGTTGGGCCGCGCGAACAGCCGATCCTGAAGGATCTTCTCGGCCCGCATGGTGTCGCGGCGATGCACGAGCGTGACGGCGTCAGCAATGTTCGAGAGGTACAGGGCCTCCTCCGCCGCGGTGTTGCCCCCGCCGACCACCGCGACGTCGCGGCCCCGGTAGAAGAATCCGTCGCAGGTGGCGCATGCACTGACGCCACGCCCCAGAAAGGCCTCCTCGCTCGGGAGTCCGAGGTACTTGGCCGACGCCCCGGTCGCGACGATGAGGGCGTCGCAGCGGTAAGCGTCGTGGTCGCCCTCGAGGACGAAGGGGCGGTCCTCGAGATGCACCCGATGGACGTGGTCCGCGATGACGTCCGTGCCGAACTTCTCGACGTGGTCCTTCATGCGTTCCATCAGCTCGGGGCCCTGTAGGCCATTCGCGTCGCCCGGCCAGTTGTCGACGTCGGTCGTGGTGGTCAACTGGCCGCCGACCTCGACGCCGGCGATGAGGGCCGGGGAGAGGTTCGCGCGGGACGCGTAGAGGGCCGCCGTATAGCCGGCGGGACCGGAGCCGAGCACGATCAGACGATGGTCGCTCATGTGGCCACGCGGTCCGCCGCGGCCTCGAGGGCCGCGATGTACGGTCCCGCACCGGCATGGGGAGCGATGAAGGCGGCCAGTTCGACGCCGTCGCCATTGCGGGCGCGGACATCCCGCCCTTGGGCGGTGAAGTGGCCCAGGAAGCGCTCGAAGTCCCCGGCGCGCATGCTCCGATACGCGAAGAGCAGGACATGGAAGTCCGGGTCTCCGGGCAGCGCGGGCGGGCGCTTGTCCAGGAACCCACGCACCCGCGCGTCGTCCCAGACCTCCTCGACCACCTTCTGCTTGTCCCGCTTCACGGCCAAACGCTTCGGATGTGCTCTCCCACGGGAGTTCGATGATACGTCAATGCCCCCTGCCGCCCAAGGACTTGATCGCCACGCACATCGTAAGCCCTTGAATAAGAGGATAATTTGCCGAAACGGCCAGGGCGCGTACAATATCCGGGCAGCGCGACATGCGCCTGCGGAGTGACAGTGTCCGAGCCACGCAGTTCCCTCTTGCCCGTCCGCGAGATCGTCCTGACGCTGTTGTTGGCCGCCTCCGTCTACCTCTTTCTCGCCATCGTTTCATACTCCCCCCTCGACCGGGCGTGGACCTTCTCCGGGGCGAACACGGCCACGGCCAACGTGGTGGGCAGGAGCGGCGCGCTGGTGGCCGACGTCGTGCTCTTCGTGTTCGGATGGATCGCCTACATGCTGCCGCTGGCGCTGTTCGTGGGCGGTCTGCGCCTGCTGAACCGCTCGGCCACGCCCTGGTCGTGGCCCGTGTTCGGCACGCGCCTCCTGGGGTGGCTGGCCGCCGCGACGGCCGCGTGCGTGTTGGTGGAGTTGCACGTGGCGACCGCCGAGCAGCTACCCGCCGACGTGGGCCCGGGCGGCATCGTTGGCCGCTGGCTGGCGGAGGTGGGCATGCCCGTCTTCAACTGGGCGGGCGCGACGCTGGTGGCCGTGGCGATCTTGTTGATTGGCGTTCAGGCCGCGCTCGGCTACTCGTGGATCCGCGTCGCGGAGGGGACCGGCAGAAGCCTGCATCAACTCGTGGCGAAGATCGTGATGCCTTCCGCGCGGGCGGTCCGCGCGGCGCTGGGGAGCATCGGCTCGCGGCGGCAGCCAACGCGGTCCCGCCGGGAGCGTCGCGCCCGCGGGGATGGGGCCGGTCGATCAATCCGCGCGCGCCGGCCATCGCCGGTGGTGGGGAGCCCGGCATCGACCCCCGCCGCGCCGCGCGGCCAGGCGGATGCGGTGGCGCCCGCCGCGGCCGAGTCTAGTTCCCCGATTACGGCCGGCCCCATGCCGGACCTCGGGCTGCTGGAGGATGGCGCCGTCGAGCACGCCGGCTTTGCGGAGGGCGCCCTCGACGAGATGTCGGGCACCCTAGAACACAAGCTCGCGGACTTCGGCATCGACGCCGAGGTCACGTCCGTCCTGCCGGGCCCGGTGGTGACGCGATTCGAGATTCAGCCGGCCGCCGGCATCAAGGTGAGCCGCATCACCGCGCTCGCGAAGGATCTCGCCCGGTCCCTCGCCGTCGTGAGCGTGCGCATCGTGGAGGTGATCCCCGGCAAGTCCGTCGTCGGCATCGAGATTCCGAACGAGCGCCGCGAGACCGTGCGGCTCAAGGACACCCTGGCGTCGAAGGTGTATCGCGAGTCCGATTCGCCCCTGACCATCGCTCTTGGCAGGGACATCGCGGGGGCGCCCGTCGTGGCCGACATCGGGCGCATGCCGCACCTGCTCATCGCGGGCACCACGGGCTCGGGCAAGTCCGTGGGGGTCAACGCCATGCTGTTGTCGATGCTCTACAAGGCGACGCCGGAAGAGCTTCGGTTGATCCTGATCGACCCGAAGGTGCTGGAACTCTCGGTCTACGAGGGCATCCCGCACCTCCTGGCGCCCGTGGTCACCGACATGAAGGACGCGGCCCAGGCGCTGCACTGGTGCGTCGCGGAGATGGAGCGCCGCTACCAACTGATGGCCGACCTGCGGGTGCGCAACGTCGAGGGCCTGAACGACCTGGTGGCCGAGGCCGCGCGGGCGGGCGCGCCGCTCACTGATCCGATGTGGCCGGAGGAGGCGGACGAGGCGCCGCCCGAGCTGAAGCGCCTGCCCTTCATCGTGGTGGTCATCGACGAGCTCGCCGATCTCATGATGACCTTCGGCAAGAAGGTGGACCAGCTCATCGCCCGCATCGCGCAGAAGGCGAGGGCGGCGGGCATTCATCTCGTCCTCGCCACCCAGCGGCCGTCCGTCGACGTGATCACGGGCTTGATCAAGGCGAACGTGCCCGCCCGGATGAGCTATCAGGTCTCCAGCAGGATCGATTCGCGCACCATTCTGGACCAGGGCGGCGCCGAGCAGCTTCTCGGCTACGGCGACATGCTCTTCCTGCCGCCGGGGACCGGCATCCCGATCCGCGTACACGGTGCCTTCGTGTCGGACAGCGAAGTGCTCGGGGTCGTCGCGGACTGGAAGGCGCGCGGCGCCCCGAACTACCGGGACGACGTGCTGTCCGGTCCGTTGGAGGCGTCGGGCGCCGCGCCGTTCGCGGAGGCGGACGAGGACGTGGAGCGCTCCGATGCACTCTACGACGAGGCGGTGGCGTTCGTGATCGACTCCCGGCGGGCGTCGATCTCGGCGGTGCAGCGCAAACTGCGGATCGGCTACAACCGGGCCGCCCGGCTCATCGAGGCGATGGAGGAAGCGGGGGTCGTCAGCGCCATGAACAGCAACGGTTCCCGAGAAGTGCTGGTGCCCGCGGAACGGTCGGAACGTTGAAACCCCTTGGACTGGCGATGGCGGCGGCGGCGCTCCTCGCCTGCGCCGCGTCGGCCACCGCGACGGCCGCCGGGGAGCTGCGCGAACTGCTTGCGCCCATGACGCAGTTCGGCGCGCGGTTCGACCAGGTGGTGATCGGCGCGCGCGGCAGAACGCTGCAGTCGGCGGAGGGCACCGTGCGCATGGAACGGCCCGGGCGCCTGCGTTGGGAGGTGACGGCACCGTATCCGCAGATCATCGTATCCGACGGCGTCGACCTCTACGTGTTCGATCCAGACCTGGCGCAGGTGACCGTGCAACCCCTGGCGGAAGCGCCCGACGACACGCCGGGACGGTTGCTGACGGGCGCGCTGGACGAGCTCGAAGCCCTGTTCGATGTCGCTCGGGACTCCGAGGCGGCGGGCCGGCGCGCCTTCGTCCTGCGGCCCCGCGCGGAGGACTCGTTGTTCGACCACATTCGCTTGGAGTTCGCGGGGCGGCTGCTGGCCGGCATCGACATCGTGGACCACCTCGACCAGGTCACGGAACTGCGCTTTCGCGACCAGACCCTGCGTCCCGTCCTGCCGCCCGGCGTATTCGAGTTCACCATGCCGGAAGGCGTGGACGTGATCGGCGATGTCACAACCGACGACCGATAGCCTGGACTACGGCAACGCCGACGAACCGTTGGCCGCCCGCATGCGCCCAACGACGCTCGACGAGTTCGTTGGCCAACGGCACCTGCTCGGACCCGGCCGCCCGCTGGCGCGGCTGGCGGAGGCCGGCCGGGTCGCCTCGATGATTCTCTGGGGACCGCCGGGGACGGGCAAGACGACCTTGGCGCGCATCCTCGCGCACGCCGCCGGTGCGCGCTGGATGAGTCTCTCCGCGGTGCTCGCCGGCGTCCGGGACGTGCGGGCGGCGATCGAGGACGCCGAACGGCATCCCGATGCCGTTACCGTGCTCTTCATCGACGAGGTACACCGCTTCAACAAGGCCCAGCAGGACGCATTCCTGCCCCATGTCGAGCGCGGCACCGTCGTGTTCATCGGCGCGACCACCGAGAACCCGTCCTTCGAGGTGAACGCGGCGCTCCTGTCGCGCACCCGCGTCTACGTGCTGCAGTCCTTGGCGGAGGCGGAACTCGAGACCTTGGCCCGGCGGGCGCTGGTCCGGGAACTCGGGGACATCGGGATCGAGGAGGCGGCGCTCGGTCAACTCATCGCGGCGTCGGATGGGGACGCCCGCCGCGTCCTGAACACCCTGGAGATCGCGGCCCAGCTCGCCGGGGACACCATCTCGGAGGACCACGTCGCGCACGCGAGCGGGCAGGACTACCGGCGCTTCGACAAGGGCGGCGATGCCTTCTACGATCAGATCTCGGCCCTGCACAAGGCAGTCCGGGGCAGCGCGCCGGATGCCGCGCTCTACTGGCTCGCGCGCATGCTCGACGGCGGTTGCGACCCGCTCTACGTGGCCCGCCGGGTGGCGCGGATGGCGAGCGAGGACATCGGCAACGCGGACCCGCGCGGCCTGCAACTGGCCATGGACGCTTGGGACGCCTACCGGCGTCTGGGCTCCCCGGAGGGCGAATTGGCGCTAGCCCAGGCGGTCGTCTATCTCGCCAGCGTGCCGAAGAGCAACGCGGTCCACACGGCGTTCAACGCGGCGCGGGAGTTCGTGCGCGCCCACCCGAGCCATCCCGTGCCGGCGCGCCTGCGCAATGCGCCCACGCGGCTCGCCGAGGAACTCGGCCACGGCAAGGGTTATCGCTACGCCCACTCCGAGCCCGACGCCTACGCTGCCGGAGAGCGCTACTTGCCGGACGAAGTGGTGGACGTGCGTTTCTACGAGCCGTCGGATCGCGGTCTCGAACGAAGGATCCGGGAGAGATTGGCTATACTTCGCGCCCGGGACCGCGGTGCGAAGCCGCCGGCGTCCGAGTGAGCCGCATTGCTCACGCAAGGGGGGAACACCCCGATCCACCGGCAACCGAATCCGTAACCGAGCCTAGAGAAGCGACCGTGTTCTCCACCTTGTGCTGGATTGCCGCCGGCGGTGCGTTGGGCGCCGTGGCCCGGTTCGGCGTGGTGAGCGGGGCGGATCGGTTGGGACTCGCGTTCCCGTGGGGCACGCTCCTCGTCAACGTGGCCGGTTCCCTGCTCATCGGCATCCTCCTCGGAGCGCTCGCACAGCACGCGCGCTTCGACGACGTCGTGCGGCCGTTCTTGGTGGTCGGCGTGCTCGGTGCCTTCACCACGTTCTCCGCGTTCTCGATGGAGACCCTGCTCCTCCTCGCCGACGCGCGCTGGCTGCCGGCCATCGGCTACGTGGTCGCCAGCGTCGTCTTGTGCGTGCTCGCGGCATGGGCGGGGTACCGCGTCGCGGTGCCCGCCTGAGAGGCCCTATCTGATGCTCGACCGGAATCACCTGCGCCGTCACGCGCCGGAGGTGCGCGATGCGTTGCGTGCCCGGGGCTTCGAGTTCGATCTCGACCGCTACCAGGGGCTGGAGTCGCGCCGCAAGCGCCTACAGGAGGAGAGCGAGGCGCTCCAGGCGGAGCGCAACACCCGCTCCAAGGCGATTGGCCGCGCCAAGGCCAACGGTGAGGACATCGCCCCGCTCGTCGCCGAGGTCGGGAATCTCGGCCAGCGTCTCGACGCCGCGCGCGCGGAGTTCCAGGCGGTTCAGGAGGAACTGGAGGCCTTCCTCGAGGCGGTCCCCAACGTGCCGGACGCATCGGTCCCGGCGGGCCGCGACGAGGACGACAACGTGACGCTCCGGACCTGCGGTACCGTTCCTTCGTTCAACTTCGAGCCCCTCGACCATGTGGATCTCGCGGGTGCCGCCGTGAACCTCGAAGCGGCGGCCAAAATCTCCGGTGCCCGGTTCGTGGTGCTCTCCGGAAGCGTCGCGCGCATGCATCGCGCCCTCACGCAGTTCATGCTCGACACCCACACCCAAGCCCATGGCTACGAGGAGGTGTACGTCCCCTACATCGTCAACGCGGCATCCCTCAAGGGCACCGGGCAGCTCCCCAAGTTCGAGGACGACCAGTTCGCTCTGGCGGGAGAGGAGGGGACGGCAGAGGAGCGGCGCTACCTCATCCCGACCGCCGAGACGCCGGTGACGAATCTCGTGCGCGAGGAGATTCTCGACCCGGACGCGTTGCCGCTGAAGTACGTCGCGCACACCCCCTGCTTTCGGCGGGAGGCCGGTAGCTACGGCAAGGACACGCGGGGCATGTTCCGGCAGCATCAGTTCGAGAAGGTCGAATTGGTGCAGATCGTTCCGCCGGGCACGTCGTGGGAGGCCCTTGAGGAACTCACCGGCCACGCCGAGGAAATCCTCCGGCGCCTCGAACTGCCGTATCGCGCGGTGGCCCTCTGCGGGGGGGACCTCGGCTTCTCCGCCGCCAAGACCATCGACCTCGAGGTCTGGCTGCCGGGGCAGGGGCGCTATCGGGAAATCTCGTCCTGCAGCAACTTCCTGGACTTCCAGGCGCGGCGCATGATGGCCCGGGTGCGGGACGCGGACGGCGGGCGGCCCCGGTTCGCGCACACCCTGAACGGGTCGGGGCTCGCCGTTGGCCGCACGCTCATCGCCGTGTTGGAAAACTATCAGGACGGCGCCGGACGCGTGGCCGTCCCGGAGGCGTTGCGACCATATCTGCCGGGACTGACCCATTTGACGTTCGGCGGCACTTAACGCCACCGCGGACCTAGCCGTCCCCCCATGGACACGCTGCCCCTGTTCCTGCACCTCGACGACCAACGCTGCGTCGTCGTGGGCGGCGGTGCGGTGGCCGCCCGAAAGGTCGAAACGCTCGTGCGCGCCGGTGCACGGCTCACGGTGGTGGCGCCGGACATCGATCCCGCCATCGCCGCGCTGGCCGAAGCCGGCGCCATCGGCGTGGAGCGCCGTCGTTTCGCGGACGACGACGTGCGCGATGCCCTGCTGGTCGTCGCCGCGACGGGACATCGGGAAGTCAACCGGGCGGTCCACGCGGCATGTCGGACGCGGGGCGTACTGATCAACACGGTGGACGACCCGGCCCTGTGTACGGCCAGTTTCCCCAGCATCGTGGATCGGAGTCCCGTCACCGTCGCCGTATCGACCGGAGGCGCGGCCCCGGCGTTCGCGCGCCACCTGCGGGAGCGGCTCGAGGCCTTCCTTCCCTCGGGTTTGGGACGCTTGGCGACGTTTCTCGGCGGGCGGCGGGCAGACATCAACGAAGCCGTTGCGGACGGCCATGCGCGCCGGAGGTTGTGGGACCGCATCTTGGACGGCCCGATCCCCGGCCTCGTCCAGACGGGCGCCGAGGACGCAGCCGAGAAGGTACTCGACCGGTTGGTCCACGACCCCGGCGCGGCCACGGGGTTCGTCTCCCTGGTCGGGGCCGGACCCGGAGACCCCGATCTCCTCACGATCAAGGCCCTGCGCGTCCTGCAACGCGCCGACCTCGTCTACTACGACAATCTGGTCTCCGACGGCGTGCTCGACCGCTGCCGGCGGGACGCGGAACGCATCTACGTCGGCAAGCGCCGCGCCTACCGGGGCCGCCGCCAGGCCGAGATCAACGAACTGCTCGTGACGGCCGCGCGGGACGGGCACCGGGTGGTGCGGTTGAAGGGCGGCGACCCGTTCGTGTTCGGTCGGGGCGGCGAGGAGATCGAGACCCTGCGCGAGCAGGGCATTCCCTTCGAGGTCGTGCCGGGCATCACGGCCGCCCTCGGCTGCGCGGCCTACGCCGGCATCCCGCTCACCCACCGGGATTGGGCGCAGTCCGTGCGCTTCGTGACGGGCCACGTGAGCGGGGGCGAGGTCAACCTCGACTGGCCGGAACTCTCGAAGGCCGGCCAGACCCTCGTCGTCTACATGGGCCTCGCCGGGCTCTCCGAATTGACCGCGCGCCTGGTCGAGCACGGCATGGATGGTCGGACCCCGGCCGCGACCATCGCCCGGGGAACGCTACCCGATCAGCAGGTGGTGGCGGCGGACGTCGCGACGCTGGCCCGCGCGGTAGAGCGGGCACGGCTACCGGGACCGACCACCACCATCATCGGCCGCGTCGTCGGCCTGCGGGATCGTTTCGGGCCGCGCGCCGGAACGGGTAGCCGTTGATGCAAAGCGCTCGTCAGAGGCAGTTCGTCGGGCGCGGCAACCCACCCACCTTGGCAACGAGTTTCGCCGGGTTGCCGGGAAAAAGCTGCATCAACGCGATGCTCGATCCGAACTCGTCGCCCAAGCGCTCCCTTGCGAGCTTCACCAGCGGTCGCATGGCCGGGGAAACGCCGGTCTCCCCGTAGAACTCCCGGACGACCTCGATCAAACGCCAATGATCGGCACCGAGCGTGAGGCCGGCCTCCCGGGCGAGGGCCTCGGCCACCGGCCGGGACCACCGCGAGAGATCCTTCAGGTAGCCCTCCGCGTCGGTCGCGATCCCGTCCACCGCACTCAACTCCACGTCACGCTGGCGTCGTGCTCCACGACGAGGGCGACGAATCCGTCGTAACCGACCGCGGCGACAGGCGGCACGATCGCCACGCCCCGCCCGGCGGCGTCCTCGTTGATCGCGGCCACGGGTATGCCCAAGGCCGCCAGCCGGGGATCCGAAGCGGCATGGACACCGTCGCCGAAGAGCAGCACCGCGTCCCCGTCCGCGACGTGGGCCAGGCACGAGTTCAGCCCAGCCGAGTGCTGCACGAGGTGTACGAGGGACATCTTCAGTCCGTGATCACCACGTCGGCGGCATGGAGCACCGTGCGGGCTTCGGCATCGTCGAGCCATTGGACGTCGAGCCCCACGTCCGCCACCGCGATGCCGCGTGCCGCGGCGCTGGGCGCGTGGACCTGGAGCGTCTCGATCCCGTACGTGGCGAGGGCGCCAAGGGCCTTCGTGGTGTCCTTGCGTCCGAGCCGGGCGGCATCCTGACGCTGCGGGAGTTGCCGCACCCCATCATCCATGAAGAGCACGCTCGCCGGCTGCTCGAACACCCCGGAGACGAGCATCATCTCGACCGATTCGTTGGCGGCGCGGCTGGGCGGACGCCGCACGAGATAGAGCACGCTACGCACCGAAAGTCACCGTCCTGTCCGCCTCCAGCATCGCCTCGATCATCTGGCCGAGGCCGGCCACCTCGAATCCCGCACGCAGGGTGGCGCCCTCCAACCCGGCCCGGGCCGCCTCCCCGGCATCGACGACGCCCCGCCGCGCCGCGGCGGCCACGCAGACCGTCAACTCCACGCCGTGGCGATCCGCGAACGCCAGCCATTCGGCCGCCACGTCCGGTTCGTCCGCCGGCAGCGACACGAAGCGGTTGGCGATGCACACCCCGTCCTTGTGGAAGAACGCCCGGTGAATGCGATGCCCGGCGGCGAGGGCGGCGCGGGCGAAACGCAGTGCCGCGGCCGGGGCATCGGAACCCTGCGGAGCCCCCTGGATCAGGAGCGCGATGCGCACGGCGCCCGGCCCGGTGTTATCGAAATTTCACATTGCGACCATCTATCGCTCATAATGCAGCCGAGTTCCGACCGGAAGGTTGTTCCCCAATTGGAGAGTCGGCGGTCTACGCACGCCATGAGGAAAATCAGAGTCGCCATCGCCGGAGTCGGAAACTGTGCCAGTTCCCTGGTGCAGGGCATCGAATTTTACCGGAGCCGCAACGAAAAGGAGCCGGTCGGCCTGATGCAGGAAACCATCGGCGGCTGGCGCCCGTCCGATGTCGATGTCGTCGCCGCGTTCGACGTCGACCGGCGCAAGGTGGGCCGCGTGCTGGAGGAGGCCATCTTCGCGGGGCCGAACTGCACCCGAGTCTTCCAGCCCACCTTGGCCGCGAGTGGTGTCACCGTGCAGATGGGTCCGGTGCTCGACGGGGTCGCGAGCCACATGGCGAACTATGGCGACGACGAGGCGTTCCGCCCCGCGGACGACCGGCCCGTGGACGTGGCCGCCGTGCTGCGGGAGACGGGCGCCGAGGTGCTCCTATGCTATCTGCCGGTGGGCTCGGAGCAGGCCGTGCGCCACTACGCCCAGGCCTGCCTCGACGCCGGCTTGGCCATGGTGAACTGCGTGCCGGTGTTCCTGGCGTCCAACGGCGACTGGGCGAATCGGTTTCGCGCGGCCGGACTGCCGATCGTCGGCGACGACATCAAGAGTCAGATGGGGGCGACCATCATCCATCGCGCTCTGGCACGCCTCTTCGCCGACCGGGGGGTGGAACTCGACCGCACCTACCAGCTCAACACCGGCGGCAACACCGACTTCCTCAACATGCTCGAACGTTCCCGCCTGCAATCGAAGAAGCGCTCGAAGACGGAATCCGTGCAGAGCCAACTCGACGAACGCCTCGACAGCCAGGACATCCACATCGGCCCCTCCGACTACGTGCCGTGGCAGAACGACAACAAGGTCGCGTTCATCCGCATGGAGGGGCGGGGCTTCGGCGACGCGCCGATGGAGATCGAGTTGCGCCTCTCCGTGCACGATTCCCCGAACAGCGCCGGGGTGGTCATCGACGCCCTGCGGTGCGCCAAGGTGGGGCTTGAGCGCGGCTTGGCCGGTCCCCTGGAGGCGCCGAGCGCCTACTACATGAAGAGCCCGCCCCGGCAGATGCGGGACGACGAAGCGCGTCTGGCCCTCGCGGACTTCATCGGCGAGGAGGCAACTGAGGTGCCCGCCAAGAGTTCCGGCATGCCGGGGCCCGGCGGCGCCTGACGTAGTACCTTTTGCCCGTGCCTGTCTGGACGGTCGCGGCCGGCCTGATCGCGCTGATCTTCGCGGCCGGGGTTCTGACGCGCGTCGCGAACGGCGGCACCCTCGATTTCGCATACTGCGGCTTGGCGCTGTTCTTCAGCATCAACCTACTGATCTGTTACTGGGAGGCCTGCCTGTTCCGGCGCTATGACGTCGTCGAACGGCGCGCGCCGTATTGGCGTGAGCGCCGCGCCGCGGGATCTTCCGTCGCGTTCGAGTTCCTGACCGCCCGCGTGCCGCTGCGGGAGGCGCTGTCGACGACGCTGTGGGCGGACATCTGGGCGATGTACTCGGTCTACGACGGGTCGTACCTGGACCGCAGGAGCTGGGGCTTCCACGTGGACAGGGCCAACACGGTCGTCACCACGATCCCCTCCGTGCTGCTGCTCGCGACATACAGCAGCCCGTTTCTTCCGGCCATGGTGGCCGGGGTCATCGGGGTCGCGCTCTTCTGGCAGTGGCTCTATGCCACGTCGGTGTATGTTGCGAGCATCTTCGTGGGCGGCTGGCACGAGCACCTCGAACGCAAGGATCTATGGGTCTACGTCCTCGCGCCGAACCTGCCGTGGCTCCTCGCCGCGCTCCTCGGAATGTACGTGTCCGTACGGCTCATCATCGATGGGAGCTACGCCGTCCTGGGACACTGACGTCGTGTGCCGGAACGGGTCGCCCCGGGCACGGCTGGAACGCTACCGAAACGCGAATCCGGGATCCTGGCCGGCGAACGCGTCCGGGAGGAGCCGGCCGTCGGGCCTTCGCGCCGCGTGCTCGACCGGCAACTCCAGCCGGGAACCCGTGCTCCCACCGAGGAAGAAGGTGAGCACGGGCACCGGCTCCCGCTCCGGCACGTGCAGGTTGTCCCGATCGGTTCCGGCGATGGTCAGGCGCAGCCGGCTTCCGGCGTGCAAGGACACGGACACGGGATACAACTCAAGCGCCGCCTTCATGCGCTCGCCAGGCTTCACTTCCAGCAGATCCCCCGCCGCTTGGGAGTGCCAGGCCGGGCCCGGGTGGGGCCGGGGGCTCTCGCTCACCTTCCTATGGCGCAGGTTGAGCCACCCCTCGGTGATGTACTCGGCGGCGCCGTCCACATAGACCTCCTCGAGGGTCGCGTGGAGCGCTCCATCGCTCGCGGTCGTGGCGAGTTCCAGGAAGAGCGTGGGCGAGCCGGTGATCTCCGTGTCCGTCGCCAGCTCGGGGCCGGTGAAGGTCGCACAGCGGCGCGCCCGGGCCACGAGGTCGGGGTGTCGGATATGGTCGTCCCGGAGCATGAAGCGCATGCGGCCGCAGTCGCCGAGCCCGACGGCGTAGTCCACCGCGTAGTCCGCGGTGCCTTCCGGCCCGGCATCGCTCGCGAGCGCCAGGCTGCCGTCGAGGGCGGACGCGATGGTACCGCTCGGCGCGTCGGTGAGGAACCACGACCGCGTCACGACCTCCGGGAGCGGCCAGCGGTCGGCCCCCTTCCAGACGGCCCGGCCCGCAAGGTCCGTCGTCGCGAAGATCACGCGGGGCTCGTCGGCGATGCCGTTGTCGATGCCGCGCAGCCAGTAGTCAAACCAGCGCAACGGCTCCATCGCGGGTAGGACACCGTGGTTCCACGGCCCGACGATGATGCGCTTGGGACCGCTGAGCGCCTCGTACAGATCCAGGCATTCGCCGGCGAACGCCATGTCCCACCAGCCGGTTTGCAGGTAGACCGCCGTGCCGGAGCGGCTGATGCGCTCGAACTCGTCGAACACGTCGCCGAGGGGCCCGAGTTCGGGGAACGGCGGGGGCGGGGCGCCCCGCGTCACGCTCCCCACGTACTGGTCCTTCGTCAGATGCTCCAGCACGCTCGGATCGTCCGAACCGGCGTATTCCGGTGCCCGCTCCGCGAGGGCCTCGGCGAACAGCCGTTCGCCGTCCGGGCCGTCCACCGGGGCGGCGAGATCGGCTCCGTCCTGGCCCTTGCGCATCTCGGACCAGTCCCGGGCGAATCCGGACATCGCCAAGCCGCCGTCGAACAACGCGTTCAGCACCGACGGCGGAATCTGCGGCACGATGCAGGTGAGGTGCCGGGGCTGGTAGGCGGCGGTCGCGAGCTGGATCGCGCCCTCCCACGATCCGCCGATCATGCCCACCTTGTTCGTGGCCCACTCCTGCTCCGCGATCCAGTCGATCACCTGGGCGATGTCGGCCCCATTGCGCCAAGTCTGGTTGGCATGGGTGCCGAAGGACGCGCCGGTGCCCCGGAAATCGACGCTGACGACGTTGTAGCCGTGGTCGATGACGAGCTTGCAGGCGGGCCGCTGCTCGTAGGCCGTGATCAGCGTGCCGACGGGAAGATGCGCGGTGAGCTTCGCGTACTTCGGCGCGTTGAACTCGTTTTCCTTCTTGTAGTATGCCCGCCGGTAGCCGGTCGCCTGCACCACCGTGGGCAGCGGACCCTCCAGCAACACGCCGTCGCGGGCGGGCCGCAGGATGTCCACCGCGATCCGGCAGCCGTCCTCCACCGGGACATGGACGGAAGACCGCGCGTATCCGTTCGCGACCTGGTGGGAGTAACCCTCGTAGACGTTGATCGTGGATTTCATGCGGGCCGTGCTCCTTGAGTCTTGCAGGCGTCGGTGGGCGAAGGGCGTGGCGTATCCCCTCGTGTGGTCGTTGGACACGATACGCGGCGGAGCTTACCGTGGCGCGTGTCGGGGCGCATCGACGGGCACCCCTGTCGAGTGATACTGATGCGTGAGGTCAACATGCCTGAGGCTTATCATGCGCTCATGCGAACTACGCGCCCTCTTTACGACGATGTGCTCGACCGCGCCCGCCTGATCGCGGCGAAGCTGCGCGCCGAGCAACGACGGTACATCACCCAACCGCGCGCCATGGGGCTTCGCCAAGGCTACGATCTCGACAACATCCAGGAACTGATCGCTCAGATCGAGGGTGAGAACACGTGTTGATCCGGTCGCCTTTCCAGATCCCCATGACCCGTTGGCACAACCCATCCCGCTTCGTGACGTCGAATCAGGCGGGGGGAGCCCCCAAGCGCTTACATTGTCAGTCCGCCACCAACCGCTTGCCCATGCTCACGGACTCGTCCTCGACGAATCCCAAGGACCGGTAGAAGTCGACTGCAGCGAGGTTCGACTTCCTGACTTGTAGGTTGATTTTGGGACACCCCATGGCGCGCAGCCGCCCCTCGGCCGCATTCATCATCCGGCGGCCGAACCCTTGCCGGCGGCATTCCTCTGCCACTGCCAAGTAGTTGACCCAACCACGGTGCCCCTCGTAGCCCGCCATCACCGTGGCCACTGTCCTTCCGTGCACGGTGCCGACAAGGAACAGGTCGCGCTGTACGCGGAGCTTCCGCTGAATATCCTTGAGCGGGTCGTTCCAAGGCACCACGAGGCCGCATGCGTGCCAGAGGGTCACGACCGCGTCGCGGTGCCGTTCTTCGTAGGGCCGAATCTCCAACGTGGCTGTCATGCGGGTGCCGCGCATTCCCGACGAGGCACCATCGCCCCAATCAACCTCCGATCAGCGCGATGACCTCGTCGGCGGAGTACACGTCGCCGAAGCCGAGCAGAATGTTCGACAGGCTGGCCCAGTGTTCCTCGTCGTCGCGGCCGGCGTTGGCGTCCGTGATCATGACCGTCTTGAAATTGCGCATCGCGGCTTCCCGCGCCGTGGACTCGCAGCACACGCTCGTCACCGTGCCCGTGACGAGCACGGTATCGATGCCCCGGTCGCGCAGCGTCCGCTCCAACCCGCCGTCGCTGCCGACGAAGGCGCTGAACCGGTTCTTGCTGACCGTAAGGTCGCCGGGATCCTGCTCCAAGGGGCCGTAGACGGTGTGGCCAGCCGCGCCGGCCGTCAGCGCCGCCCGGAAGGCCTTCCCCTGTTCCTCGCCGAAGACGTGGTCGTACATGATCGGCCAGCGGTCGTCCTCGTCCGGCCCGTAGGTGGAGACGATCCACACCACCAAGCCCCCGGCTTGGCGCAGCGCCGCGTTGATCCGGTTGATGTTCGGCACGACCTCCCGCGCCATCGGAATCTCGGCGGCGGCACCCTCGGCGACGAACGCGTTCTGCATGTCGACGACGAGCATGGCCGTCCGCGCCGGATCGATGGATTCAAAGGTGTGCAGCCGGCCGCGTCGGGCAAGGCAGCGATTGACGACATCCTCTGGTATTCCGCCCTCGTGCATGTCCCTCTCCCCCTTGGTTCTCGCACTTCCGGATTGTCGCAACTTGGGGCGGCGGAAGGAATCGGCGTGTCGGGCGGGCTGGCGGCAGCTTGACCGCCGAAACCGCCCTATGCACGATCATCCACCTCGCGGGAAACACGCACGTCCAAGGCGAGGTGCGAAGCTCCCCGTGCCTTGAGGGGAGGGTACCGCTGGCGTTGTTGGCTCAAGCCTTGGCGTTGAGCACATCAGCGGTTCCGCCCCACCTCGCGATGTTTGGCCGCGCGGGCAAGCAGCCGCCGGAAGCGGCCGAGGTGCCCGCGCTGGATGCCAAGCAGGCAACGTGAGCACGCTTTCGCATCATCGCCCAATGCGGATCACGTCGGCCCGCTATTCCCTTTGCCAGCCGGCCCCCTCGGCGGCGGCGCGTATGGCCTCGACGCGTGACGCCTCTGTCTGTCGGGCGGCAGAGTGTTGGAGAGCCGCACGCGTTTCCGCCGCGAGCTTCTTGCCCGCGTCGGTCCCCCATGCTTCTGACATGCCTGCGACGCAGTCGGTCAGGCCTGCGGGTTCGAGTCTCCGGAGGAACTGGAGGACGATTTCGTCCTCACGTTCGGCTGGGCGGGGGTGGTCCGGCAAGCAAGCGTACAGCACGGCCTTCAGCAACTCCAATTCGGGCGACGGCGTCCCTTCCGCGTGGAGTTCGTACACGGCGTCGTCCGACTCCCAGAGCAGGTTTTCGTTCACGCCAACGTGTTCGCGCAGCCAGTGATTGGCCGCTGCACGGCGTATCGAGCTACGGTTGTTCAACGCGAGGATGCGGTAGCCCTTGACCGCCGCCTGACCGATGATCTGCCGGTCGCCGTAGTGCCCGCTTCGTGACGGCTCCCTGAAACATCCGGCCGGGATGGCATCACCGATCTCCCGGGCACGAACCAGTTCCGAGTCGGTGAGCCGCACAACTTGTAGGACGCACGGGCTCCCGGAAGCGTCCGGTTGCTCTAACTGCGCGTCGAGGCTGCTCCTTACCCACTGACTCGCCGCCTCCTGGACGACATCCAGTATCTGGTTCGTCGTGGAGGGACTATGGCGTGAGCCGCAGCGGGCCTGTCCGGCCAGCACACGCGCCCAGTGCCCCTGCTCACTGTCGGACAAAACGCCGTGCAACTCCCGGACGACCCGGGGCAGTACCGGTACCCGGAGACCGTGGAGTTCCCAAGCCGCCATGAAGAAGCGCCTGGCGGTTGGCGGCGCCAGAAGGCTGGTGTCGAGCGCGACCTCGGCTAAGCGCACGGCCCTAGCCGCCGCCTTCGGGCCGTACGAGATCGAGGCGTTCTTCGATCCTTCTCAACTCGCGCCGCCGAGGGGTTTCCGATTCCTCGGGACGCTCCCCGGGATAAGGCTCCTCTTGGGCTAGGGATGTCAAACGCACGGCTTCCTCATGCCCGACCACGATCGAGACCGCCTCCAAGAGGAGCTCCTCTCGATGGCGTTCCGTGGCCCGCGCCCGGCGTACAGCGCCTACCGGAGCCACGGTTGCCCCCGAGGTTCCTAGCCCAGGGTCGCGAGTGACACTGCTTCCAACTCCACGATCCTCGGCCAACTTCCGTCGTCCTGCCTCATCCACCATGTTGCAGACTCCGGCCTAGCTTGTATGTCGGCGCGATGGTACAGCGACCGGCGCTGTTGATGACTGGCCTGCCAGCCACCGACACCGCGACCCCCGGGGATTTCCGCCCTCGGATCGGTATGCTTGTCCTTCCACCGGGCGTAAGGGACCGCCCATGCGCTTCGGCATCTTCGACCATATGGAGCTCGGCACCCACGGCCTCGCACGGTTGTACGAGGAACGGTTGCGCATGCTCGAGTACGCCGACGCGGCGGGCTTCTGGTGCTACCACAAGGCCGAGCACCACTTCACGCCGCTCGATGCCGCGCCCTCCTCGACGGTCTTCCGGGCTGCGGCCTCCCAACGGACGGAACGGATCCGACTGGGCTCGCTGGTGATGCTGCTACCGTTCTACGAGCCGCTGCGGTTCATCGAGGAGATCTGCATGCTCGACCATCTCTGCGGCGGCCGTCTCGAACTGGGGGTGGGGAAGGGCATTTCCCCGGCCGAGCACGCCCTGTGGGGCCATGACCCCGGCACCGCGCGCGAACGCTTCGAGGAGGCGTTCGAGGTCGTACGCATCGGCCTTTCCGAGCGCAGCGAGAAAGGGGAGGCGAGCACCGCTACCGCAGATGGTGCCGCCGGAATCGAGCCGGCCACCGAGCGCTACCTCAGAACGGGCAGTGCGGACGGCGTGCCCAGGCCGCTTGCGACCCTACAGAAGCCACGCCCCGGGTTCTGGTATCCCGGGAACGTGGAGTACGCCGGCCGTCATCGTCTGCACACGATCACGGCCGGCCCCCCGCAGGCGCTGGTGCGGGCCGAGGAGGTCTTCCGGAAGGGCCTCGAGCAACCGGAAAGCGACTGGAATCCCGGCGTCGCGGAGCCGATCATCGGCGCGCAGGCACACATCTACCTAGCGGCGGACCCCGCGGCGGCGGTGACAAGGGTCCGCCAAGCCTGGACGGCCTATCACCGCAACCTCACGAAGCTGTGGCGTCAATGCAACTTCTCCATCGAGGGCATCGACCCGACGTTCAGTGGCCACTTCGAGGTCGCGATGCAGTTCGGGGCGCTGTTGGCGGGTTCGCCCGAAACGGCGGTGAAGCACATCGAGAGCGTGCTCGCCAATACGGGAATCGACTACATGACGTTCGCCTTCGGCTGGGGCGACCTGACGCACGACGAGATCATGGAGTCGATGCGGTTGTTCGCAGAGAAAGTCATGCCGGAATTCGCCGGCACAACGGCAAGGAGGGAGACCCGATGACGGAATACCGTCCACACCACGTGCACCTGATGAGCCATGACGCCATGGCGGCAGGGGCCTACTACGAGCGGATGTTCGGCGCCGAGCTCGAGCCCTCGCAGGGTGCCAACGGCCTACCGCGGGCCAACCTGACCTTGGGAGATCAGATCATCCTGATCTCCACGGTCACGGAGGAGGTCACGCAGACGGCCTCCGGGCCGCACGGGTGCCTGGGCTTGGATCACATCGGCTTGGCCGTGACCGACCTGCACGCGGCGATTGCCGATCTCGAGGCCAAGGGCGCCGAGTTCCTGAGGAAGCCTCCACCCGGGAAGGGCAGGATTGCGTTCGTCAAGGGGCCGGACTTCGTGAGCATTGAGTTGGTGCAGCGGCCCTGACTCGGCGGGAACGCTACGTGACGCGGCCGGCCGTGTTGGACCTTTTCGCCGGCGCGGGCGGCCTCGCGCTCGGGTTCGAACAAGCCGGCTTCAACATCGCCGGAGCTCTCGAAATCGACCCCATCCATGCCGCCACCCACTCGTTCAACTTTCCGCGGTGCCGAACGCTGTGCGCGGATGTCACCGTTGCCAAAGGCGCGGACATCAGCAGGCAACTGCCGGTTCCCATCGACGTTGTCGTCGGCGGAGCTCCCTGCCAAGGATTCTCCATGATCGGCAAGCGGGCGCTCGACGATCCGCGCAACCAACTGGTCAAGCACTTTCTCCGCCTCGTCGTCGAACTACAACCCACCGTGTTCGTGCTCGAAAACGTCCGCGGGCTCACGGTCGGCAAGCACCGGCAGCTTCTCGACGAGGCAACCGAGGAGTTCGAAGCTGCGGGCTATGCGGTTGCGCTCCCGTGGCAGGTGCTGAACGCGTGTGACTACGGCGTGCCGCAGCACAGGCAACGGCTGTTCCTCATGGGTGCCAAGGGCCTTCCGGCCCCGCGCTACCCAGTGCCGGAGGCCATCTCCATGCCGCCCACGTGTCGGGATGCGCTGGACGACCTTCCAGACGCCGAGCGATTCGAGTCGTTGACGGGCTCCGACTCCGTGCGCGTCCCTGCCGTGTCGGGCGGGTTGAGTGCCTACGCCAAGGAGATGCGCTGCCTCAGCAACGATGCTTGGCACTACGGCTACGTCAGGGAGTGGGATCGGAACACGCTCACCGCGAGCCTGCGGACAGCGCACACCGAGATCTCGCGGCGTCGCTTTCGAAGTACGCCCCCGGCCACCGTCGAGCCGATCTCTCGTTTCTATAAGCTAGCGGCGAACGGGGTGTCCAACACGCTGCGGGCAGGCACGGACTCGGCCCGCGGTGCCTTCACGAGCCCGCGGCCGATCCATTACCGCCATGATCGATGTGTCACCGTCCGGGAAATGGCGCGCCTGCACGGCTTCCCGGATTGGTTTAGGTTTCACGTCACCAAGTGGCACGGAGCCCGGCAGATCGGCAACGCCGTGCCACCTCCGCTGGCTCGGGCCGTCGCCGAGTCTGTGCGGCAGGCTCTCGGCTTCGCGCCGGCCCGGCCGACGGGCTCGATACCCCTGGGCTCGCCGGCGTTACTCCACATGGACATGACGGAGGCGTCGGCCCATTGGGGCGTGAACGTCCCGATCGGCAAGCGCGACCGCAAGAGCGGCGCTAGGAAGCGCAAGCAGCAAGACATCGAGCGCGAACGCGCGCGGGCCGGCACATGAGCTACAACCTGATCATCGAGAAGGTCTTCCTCGACCGGTACCGCTCAGGTGACTCCTCTGGTGCCGTGAGCGTCTTCCGCACCTCAGCTGCCGCCCTATCCTGACTCAGTTCGCGGAAGACGATCTCATCGCCATGTTCGAGGTCACCATGGACGACGACGAGATCAAGGTGGTGCAGGAGAAGCACTATCGTCTCGTCCCCGCTGCCGAAGTCACGCCCGACGACTTGTTGCGGTACCGCGATACCGCGTGAGCCGACCGATTGGCATCGCTCCGTGATGCTCCTTCAACATTCTGCACGAGTCACTCCGTGGGTTGACATCATATTAGCTATTGCTTATATAAGTGTTTCTTGAATAAACGGAGGGCGTCATGGACCTGCATGTCGAAAGCCACCTCGCCGCCGTGGAACGCACGGTGTCGTCGCTCGAACGCGACGGACAGCCGGCGCGGGCGGTCACGCTGGCGCGGAGCTATGCCACCACCATCGAGGACCTGTGGGACGCGGTGACGAACGCGGACCGCATCGCCCGTTGGTTTCTGCCGGTCAGCGGGAACCTCGAACTCGGCGGTCGATTTCAGTTGCAGGGGAACGCCGGCGGTACGATCACGCACTGCGAGCCTCCCTCGTTTCTTGGCGTGACTTGGGAGTTCGGCGACAACGTCAGTTGGGTGGAGGCGCGGCTCGCGGAGGCCGGCGCCGGCCGCGCACGCCTTGAACTCACACACACGGCGCTGCTGTCGGATCACTGGACCGAGTTCGGTCCCGGCGCCGTCGGAGTAGGGTGGGAGATGGGCCTGCTCGGGATGGAACTGCACCTGACGCGGCCGAACGAGCCAAAGATCGACGCGCAGACCTTCCACCTGACGCCCGAGGGCAAGGCGCTCCACACCGGCAGCAGCGAGGCGTGGGGCGAGGCAGCCATCGCGGCCGGAGAGGATCCCGAGGCTGCCCGCGCCGCGGCACGGCGTACGACGGCCTTCTACACGGGCGAGCCGGCGGCGTAGGCATGCACGCCTTCGAGGTACTCGGTGACCCGGTGCGGCGGCGCGCCCTCGAGATGCTCGGCGGCGGCGAGCGTGCGGCCGGCGAGATCGTCGAAGTCATGCGCGAAGAGTTCGCGATCACTCAAGCGGCGGTTTCCCAGCACCTCAAGGTGCTGCGGGATCATGGGTTCGCAAGCGTGCGTGTCCACGGCGCTCGCCGGATCTACGCGTTGGACGCGGACCCCTTGCGGGAAGTCGACGCGTGGCTCCAGCCGTTCCGCCGGTTCTGGGAACCGAAACTCGATGCCTTGGCGACGGAGATTGCGAGGGGTAGACGGAGCTAGAACAAACTGGCGGAGGGGCAGGGATTCGAACCCTGGGAGGCGTTACCCTCACCGGTTTTCAAGACCAGCGCTTTCGACCGCTCAGCCACCCCTCCGCGGGGGGTTCGGCATCGTAGCATGAGCCCCGCGCATGCTTGCGTCGAAGGTGAGTGCGAATTCCCTCCTTCATGTCCTCCACGGTGTGCGGGGCCTGGGGCGTGGCGAACAGCGCTTCGTGGATGTCGAGTGAAGTGAACGTACCTCTTCGGACGATGACCTTCTCGCCCTGAATAGTCCACTCCATCCGGGAACCAGGCGTCAAGCCCAGCTTCCGCCGAACAGGCGCCGGGATCGAGACCCGTCCTCGAGAGTCGACCCTAGTTTCGAACCGTTCCACCGAGTTTGGCCCTTGGCGCTTTCGGCGGAGCCAATGGTCCGCGTATTCGCCCGGCAAGTCACGCTCAATGAAAATTCCGACTCACAAACGATTCCATGGCGTCTTCCTGCGTCAGGAGCCTATCTGACAACCCCGCCAGCCGCCCGGTCAGGTCGCGCACCTCGCCGGCGACGACGTGGATGACCGACTCCTCCCGTTCGACCACGCCCTTGATCGCGAGTAGCCGGCCCTGCAGCAGTTCCGCGCGGTAGCGGGTGAGCACCGTGTTCCAAACGATGATGTTGCTGTTGCCGGTCTCGTCCTCCAGGGTCATGAAGACGACGCCCGTGGCGGAGCCGGGACGTTGGCGGCAGGTGACGATGCCGGCCACGCGCACGAACTGGTTCGGACGGCACTCGAGCAGGTCGGCGGCGGTCTTGCAGTCGCGTAGTGCCGGGTCAGCGCGCAGCAGCGACATCGGGTGCGGGCCGAGGGTGAGTCCGAGGTAGCGGTAGTCGGCGATCAGGTCGTCGCCGGTGGCGGGGCGTTGCAGGCGCGCTTCGGTGTGGTAGGGCGCGTGCGCTTCGGCGGCGCGCCAGATCGCGCTTGGATCGTCCAGGCCGGCGGCGTCCCAGTGGGCTTGGTGGCGATGTCCCGCCAAGCGCTTGAGGGCGCCGGCGCGCGCGAGGAAGTCGAGGTCCTGCCGGTCCAGCGCGGCGCGGCGTCCGAGGTCGCCGATGTCCCTGAACGGCTGGGCGGCGGCAATTCGGTCGGCGGCTTCCTCCGAGAGGCCCTTGATCTGGCGCATGCCGACGCGGAGGGCGGGCTGCACGGTCACCGGCACCGGAAACCGCAGGCGGCCCTTCGACGCATGATCGGGATCGGCGGGTTCCAGGCGATAGTCCCAGCCGCTCGTCTGTACGTCGACTTCGCGCACCTCGAGGCCGTGGGCGGCGGCGTCCTGCAATAGCTGCGAGGGCGTGTAGAAGCCCATCGGCAGGCTGTTCAGGAGGCCGCAGAAGAAGGCGCTCGGCTCGTGGCGCTTGAGCCAGGCGGAGACGTAGACCAGGAGCGCGAAGCTCGCGGCGTGGGATTCCGGGAAGCCGTATTCGCCGAAGCCCTGGATCTGCTTGAAGATGCGCTCGGCGAACTCCCGGTCGTGGCCGCGTTCGAGCATGCCGTCGATGAGCTTCTGCTCGAAGTGCTCGAGCCCGCCGCGGCGGCGCCACGCCGCCATCGCCCGCCGCAGGCGGTCGGCCTCGCCGCCGGAGAAGCCGGCCGCCACCATCGCGAGTTCGATCACCTGTTCCTGGAAGATCGGCACCCCCAGGGTGCGCTCCAGCACGGCGCGCACGCCCTCGCTCGAATAGCTGACCGGTTCGAGGCCCTGTCGTCGGCGCAGGTAGGGATGCACCATGTTGCCCTGGATGGGACCGGGGCGGACGATGGCCACCTCGATGACGAGATCGTAGAAGCTCTTCGGCTTGAGCCGGGGCAGCATGCTCATCTGCGCGCGGGATTCCACCTGGAAGACGCCCACGCTGTCGGCGTTCTGGAGCATCGCGTAGGTGTGCGGGTCCTCCGGCGGAATCGCCGCAACGGTGAGTGCTTCGCCGGGCGCGCGGCGCCCCCGGAGATCGTTGACGAGGTCCAGCGTCTTGCGGATGGCCGTCAGCATGCCGAGCCCGAGCACGTCCACCTTCAGGAGCCCGAGGGATTCGAGGTCGTCCTTGTCCCACTGGATGACGGTGCGATCCTCCATGGCCGCGTTCTCGATCGGTACGAGGCGGGGTAGGGGGCCCTTCGAGATCACGAAGCCCCCAACGTGCTGCGATAGATGACGCGGGAAACCGAGGATCTCGTTGACGAGGAACAGGAACTGCCGTGCGACGCGGCTATCGGGGTCGAGCCCGCAGGCCCGCAGGCGCGCATCGACCGCGTCGCGGCCGTCCCACCAGGCCATCGACTTCGCCAACGCATCGAGGAGGCCGGCGTCGAGGCCGAGGGCGCCACCCACGTCCCGGATGGCGCTGCGCGGGCGGTAGGTGATGAGGGTGGCGGCGAGGGCCGCGCGGTCGCGGCCGTAGCGTTCGTAGATGTACTGGATGACCTCCTCGCGCCGCTCGTGCTCGAAGTCCACGTCGATGTCCGGCGGCTCGTCGCGCTCGGCGGACACGAAGCGCTCGAAGAGGAGGTGCATGCGCGACGGGTCCACCTCCGTGACGCGGAGGCAATAGCACACGGCCGAGTTGGCGGCGGAACCCCGGCCCTGGCAGAGGATGCCGAGCGAACGCGCGTGGCGGACGATGTCGTGCACGGTCAGGAAGTAGTACTCGTAGGAGAGCTTCGCGATGAGTTCGAGTTCCTTCTCGACGAGGTCGATCACGTCCCCGGGAACCCCATCCGGCCAGCGCTCCCGGGCGCCGGCGAAGGTCAGTTGGCGTAGATGTTCCCCGGGGGTGAGTCCCGCCGGGACGAGTTCCTCCGGGTATTCGTAGCGCAGTTCGTCGAGGGAGAAGCTGCAACGGTCGGCGATGGCGAGGGATTCGGCGAGCATCTCCTTGGGATAGCGTTCCGCCAGGCACTCGAGGGAGCGCAGATACCGTTCGCGGTTGCCGTGTGCACGGGTGCCGAGTTCCGCGACCGTGGTGCGGTGGCGGACGGCGGTGACGATGTCCTGCAGGGGCTTGCGGCCCGCGACGTGCATGTGTACGTCGTTGCTGGCGACGATGGGGAGACCGAGGCGGGTCGAGAGCGTCAGGGCATGGGCGGTCCGGTCGAGGTCCGTGGGTTCGAGAAAGACCTCGAGGGCGATCCACAGATGCGGGAGGAGGGCCTTCAGGCATTGGCCCTCCTCGATCAGGTCGCCGATGGGCGCCGCCCCGGGAATCCACAAGGCTAGGCACTCGCCCACGCCGGGATAGGCGCCTCCGTCGGGCAGCAGGTCGTCGAGCCCCAGGGCGTATTCGCCCTTGGGGCTGCGGCGCCGGCCCCGCGTGATGAATTCCGAAAGCTGTCCGTATGCCTCCCTCGTGGGGGCGAGCAACACCAGATGCACCTCGGCGCCCGCTGCGGAGGCAAGCCGGAATTCGGATCCGATGATGAGCTTGATGGGGGACCGCTCAGGGTGCGCTTGTTCGGCGCATTCCCGCGCCGCCACGTGCGCCCGCACCACCCCCGCCAGCGAGCATTCATCGGTGATGGCGATCGCGGCATAGCCGAGCGTCCAGGCTTGGCGGACGAGTTCCTCGGGATGCGAAGCGCCGCGCAGGAAGGTGAAATTCGAGACCGCGTGCAGTTCTGCGAACGTTCCCGGTGTGGGCGGTTCACGCAAAGTAGCCATGCAGGAACCAGCCTTTGTTGGGTGGATAGTCGGATGGGTGGTCGGCCGCCGGGGCCCCGCGTGCCTGGAACAGCCAGCATTGGGTGCCGTCCGCGTCGAGGGCGACGTAGTAGTCCCGCGCGACGGCGGCGTCCCACCATCCGGCTTCGATCCGCTCAGGACCCGTTAGGAAACGAAACCGCCGCACGCGCACCGGTCGCGGTGGGTCGAGGAGCCAGAGCGGGCGCGATTCCCCGGCGGCCGGGGCCTGCATCGATGCCTTGGCGGCCGCGCCGCGTCTTGCGCCTGGACGCCGCCCTGTCCAGGCGCGTTCCGGACGATGGTCGTCCGCCAATGCAAGGCATTGCAGCGCCACGTCCCCCAGGCGGGCCGCGATGGCGTCCACGAGGTTCATGGGGGCCTGCCCTTGTGTTCCTCCTTGTACGGCGGCTACAGCGGCGGAGTCCGTCGTTCCAAACAGTTCGTCGTCGGCGTGCGCACGCGCCGCGGTCTCCGTCGCGATCAGCTCGATGCTCATCGTCTCTTCGGGCAGATCGGCTTGGTCGAGGCGCAACTTGGCGATATCGAGAATGCCCCTGGCGTCCTCCCGGGGGCGCGCGAATCGCGTCTCGATCCGGCATGGCGTGCCGTGCAGGGGGTGGAACGCCCAAGTGAGCCGCAGGACGCCGAGCTGCCGGGCGGCGAGCCAGGCCGCCAGCTCCGTGGTCAGGCGGCGCATGGGGAACAGGAGCGTCTGCTTGTTCGAGACGGCCTCGATGAGATGCAGGGCGGAAGCGAAGGTCTCGCGGGGAACGATGGGCGTGCGCGGGTCGGAGGTCTCGCCGACGAGACGCGCCAGGTAATCCTGCAGGCCCGGGCCGAAACGCGCCCCGAGTTCGTCGCGGGGCAGCGCCAGCAACTGCCCGATCCGAAACACCCCCATGTTGGCCAGCCGCTCCACGTCCCGCGCCGGAATCTCGGCACAGTCGAGCGGCACGCCTTGCAGGGCATCGAGCGCCGCGGCCGGAACGGTGCCCTCGGCCGATGGCCGCCGTCCCGCGCGCGCCAGCGTCAGCGCTCCGGCGGGGGTGTGCGCGAACGCGACGCGTGTGGCGTGTCCCATGTCCGTGCAGAGCCGTTCGAGCTCCCCGGCGAGGGCGTCCACGCTGCCGAAGAGCGCTTGGCTGGCCTGCATGTCGAGCACCAAACCATCCGGCGCGCAGACGCTGACGTGGGAGGTGTAGCGGTAGGCCGCCTCGGCCAGACGGTGCAGTTGCTCGGCCTCCGCGTGCGGGTCGCGCTCGAAATGCCTGAGCCGCGCGGCGATGCCATGCGCGGTGGCGAGCGTCGCGCCCGGCACGATGCCGGCCTTGCGCGCCAACGCATTCGCCAACCGTATGCGCCCGTCCTCCACGAGCACGGTCGGCGGCGCGGTCTCGTCGGGATGACGGCGTTCGACGATTTCGAGCCCGAGGCGCGGGAAATGCACGGCGAACCACAGCATGGCGCGATCACTCCCCGCCGGGCACGTTCGGAAGGCCGAGCGGTTCAGCTTGCAGCTTCCGGCCCTGCCGCCAAGCAGCGATCTGATCTCCGAGGGATGCCTGCTGGACGGGGCCGCGGCCGACTTCGAGCACCAGGCGCGAGGTCGCCCAGCCCCCCCGGCGCTTCAGCACGGTGAGTCCGATCCGGTCGCAGCAGGCACTCGGTTCGTCGTCGAGCGCGATGCGTAGTTCCGCCATGGAGGGCTTGGCGGACGCCGCGCCCGGACGGAACAGGTTCGCCCAGACGCGGCCCTGCTTCGCGGCGAGTTGCAGGCGACGGCTGCCGGTCGGACCGAGTCCGGATTCGTCGAGCCAGGCGAGGACCGCGCTCGAGGCACCGCTCCTGAGCGCCTGCTCGGTGGCCCATAGCGCTTCGCGGCGGTCCCGGGGACGGATGAGGAGCACCCGGTCGAGGTCGATGCCGGCACTCGCCAGCGCCGGGGCGTAGGGCAGGTATGGGGGCGCGATCCAGGCGATCCAGCGTGCGTCGCACCGGCTCAGCCGGGCGAGTGCCGGCAGCAGCAGACGCAGTTCGCCGACGCCCGGGGTGTCGTGCAGGAACTCGGTCAGCCCGGCGGACGGCCAGCCGCCATCGTGCAGGATCGCGTCAAGCGCATGGAATCCGGTCGGGTGCCCGGAGTGCTCGCGGCCCGAGGGGTCCCGGTCGCGAACGAGCTGACGCGCGCGCCACAGGTGCGGATGATCGAGCACGGCCCCGGAGCGGTCCATCGGAGTTCTGGCTTTTCCATACAGGGCCGTTCAGATTACCTGTATGAAATTACAGCATCAAGGGCTGCTCGGAGATTCCTTAGCCGAAGCCTTCCGGATGCGTCGACTGCCAGCGCCACAGGTCGGCGCACATGCGGTCGAGGTCCCACTCGGCGGTCCAACCGAGGTCCTTCCGCGCGCGCTCCGGATCGGCCACGTAGACCGGGACATCCCCGGGGCGGCGCGCCACGACGCGGTAGGGGATCGACCGTCCGCTGGCCCGCTCGAAGGCGCGCAGCGCCTCGAACACCGTATGCCCGCGTCCCGTGCCGACGTTGTGTACGGCATAGCCCGGCGTCCGCCCGAGATAGTCGACGGCGCGGATATGCGCCCGCGCCAGGTCGACGACGTGGAGGTAGTCGCGCACGCACGTGCCGTCCCGGGTCGGGTAGTCGTCGCCGAACACCTCGAGCAGTTCGCGCCGTCCCACCGCCACCTGGGCGATGCAGGGCAGCAGGTTCCGGGGCACGCCCGTCGGGTCTTCGCCGATCTCGCCGCTTGGGTGCGCGCCCACGGCGTTGAAGTAGCGCAGGACGGAGACGCGCCAGTCCGGGTCCGCCGCACAGACGTCCCGCAAGAGCTCCTCCACGATGCGCTTCGAGCGTGCATAGGGGCTCTCCGGGCCGACCGGGGAATCTTCGGTGCGGGGTGCATGATCGGCTTCGCGATCCACCCGGTAGACCGTTGCGGAGGAACTGAAGACCAGCGTCTTGACGCCGTGGGCCGCCATCCGCTCGAGCAGGCAGGCCGTGCCGGAGACATTGTTCGCGTAGTAGCGCAACGGGTCCGCCACCGACTCCCCGACGGCCTTGAGCGCGGCGAAGTGCATCACGGCGTCGAAATCGCCGTCCTCGAACACCGCGTCGAGGTGGTCCGCGTCGCGAATGTCCGCTTCGATCCAGGGAATGTCGTGATTAGCTAGGGTAGCCAGCCCAGGCATCGCCCTGGGCGATGCATTGGAGAAGTTGTCGAGCACGACCGGGGCGTGTCGCGCCGCCAGGAGTTCGAGCACGGTGTGGCTGCCGATGTACCCGGCGCCTCCGGTGACCAGAACCTTCATGCCGCGTGCTTCAGTTGACCGCCCTGCCGATGGGGAAGTGATCGAAGCCCAGCTCCCCGAGCAGGGCCGGATCGTAGAGGTTGCGGCCGTCGAAGATCGCCGGCCGGCGCAGGGACCGCTTGATCGCCGCGAAGTCCGGGCTCCAGAACTCCGCCCACTCGGTGACCACGACCAAGGCGTCCGCGCCGTCGAGGGCGGCGTCGCGGCTGTCGCACAGGACCAGGTCGTTGCGCGCGCCGTAGAGGCCGCGCGCCGTGTCGCGGGCGGCCGGGTCGTAGGCGCGCACCCGGGCCCCCGCCTCCCAGAGCCGCTCCATCAGTACGCGGCTCGGGGCCTCGCGCATGTCGTCGGTGTTGGGCTTGAAGGCGAGCCCCCAGAAGGCGAGGGTGCGCCCGCTAAGCTCGTCCCCGAAATACGCCTGAATCTTGTCGAACAGGACGGCCTTCTGACGCGCGTTTACCGTCTCCACGCTGCGCAGCATCGCAACGTCGCTGCCGGCGTCCTCCGCGGTCCGGATGAGCGCCCGGAGGTCCTTCGGAAAGCAGGATCCACCATAGCCGATGCCGGGGTAGATGAAGCTCGGACCGATGCGCGGATCGGAGCCGATGCCGCGCCGCACCGCGTCGATGTCGGCGCCGAGCCGCTCGGCCAGGTTGGCGAGTTCGTTCATGAGGCTGATGCGCGTCGCCAGCATCGCGTTGGCGGCGTACTTGGTGAGTTCCGCCGAACGGACGTCCATGTGCACGACGCGGTCGCGATTACGGTTGAACGGGGCGTAGAGGCGCTCCAAGGTGCGCGCCGCACGCGGGCTGTCGCTGCCGACGACCACGCGGTCCGGCTTCATGAAGTCCGCGACGGCGGCCCCCTCCTTGAGGAACTCGGGGTTCGAGACGACGTCGAAGTGCATCGACACCCCACGCTCGGCGAGACCGGCGGCGATGCGCTGCCGGACGCGCTCGGCGGCACCGACCGGGACGGTGGATTTGTCGACGACGATCTTCGGGGCGTCCATGTGTGCTCCGATGCTCGCGGCGACGCGGAGCACATGGCCGAGGTCGGCGGAACCGTCCTCGTCCGGCGGCGTGCCCACGGCGATGAAGAGAATGTCGCCATGGGCGATGCCCGCCGCCGCGTCCGTCGTGAAGGTTAGGCGCCCCGACCGCCGGCCATTCGCGAGCAGTTCCGCCAATCCCGGCTCGTGGATTGGCACGATGCCGCGCTCGAGGTCGGCGATGCGGCCGGTGTCGACGTCCACGCAGACGACGCTGTTGCCGCGTTCCGCGAAGCAGGCGCCGGTGACGAGCCCGACGTAGCCGGCTCCGAACACGGTGAGATTCATGCGTGCCCCCAGGGAACGTCGGCACCGCTTGCGACGATCAGCGGACTCCGACGGGCCAAAGGTTCGCGGTTTGCCGCCCGGTTTGCAATACTCCGGGCCGAGGGTGGCCGCGACAGTGGCCGTATTCGTGCCGGCGGCCCACCCGCGGGCACCGCACCACACCACGAGCGCAATGCAATTCGACTACGACCTTTTCGTCATCGGCGCCGGGTCGGGGGGAACCCGCGCGGCGCGCATGTCGGCGGGCCATGGGGCCCGGGTGGCCGTGGCGGAGGAACGCTATCTCGGCGGCACCTGTGTCAACGTCGGCTGCGTGCCGAAGAAGCTCTTCGTCTACGGCTCCCACTACGCGGAGGATTTTGAGGACGGGGCCGCCTACGGCTGGAGTAGCGCGCCCCCGACCTTCGACTGGCCGGCGCTGCGCGACAACAAGACCCGCGAGATCGAGCGCCTGAACGGCGTGTACCGAAACCTGCTCGAAGGCGCGGGTGCGGAGGTCATCGATGCCCGCGCCGTGCTGACCGGTCCGCACAGCATCGAGGTGGACGGCGAGACGGTGACCGCAGAGCACGTCTTGGTGGCGACGGGGAGCTGGCCGAGCGTGCCCTCGGTGCCCGGCGCGGAGCACGCCATCACCTCCAACGAAGCCTTCTACCTGGAGCGCTTTCCCGAGCGGGTGGTCATCGTCGGCGGCGGCTACATCGCCGTCGAGTTCGCCGGCATCTTCCGGGGACTCGGGGCGGAGGTCGCGCTCCTCTACCGCGGGCCGCTCTTCCTGCGCGGCTTCGACGGCGGCATCCGCCGGTTCGTGGCGGACGAACTGCGGCACAAGGACATCGACCTGCGCTTCGATACGGATGTCGCGGCCATCGAATCGCACGGCGAGACGTTCATCGTGCGGACCGCGGCCGGCGAGGCGATCGAGGCGGACCTCGTTCTATATGCCACGGGCCGGGCGCCCAACACCGCGGACCTCGGCCTCGAGCATGCCGGGGTCACGCGCACGGAGTCGGGGGCGGTGCCCGTCGATGGTGGCTATCGCACCAAGGTCCCGCACATCTTCGCCATCGGCGACGTGGTCGGGGGCGTGCAGCTCACGCCGGTCGCCATCGCCGAGGGCATGTGCGTCGCCCACAACCTGTTCGCCGGCGAAAGCCGCACGGTGGATTATGAGAGCGTCGCGACCGCCGTCTTCTGCCAGCCGAACATCGGCACGGTGGGCCCCACGGAGGAACGCGCCCGGGAGCGTTTCCCGGCCCTCAAGGTGTTCGAGTCCGCATTCCGGCCCATGAAACACACGCTGACGGGCCGCGCGGAGCGCACGCTGATGAAGCTGCTGGTGGACGGCGATAGCGACCGGGTGGTCGCCGCGCACATGGTGGGTCCGGAGGCGGGGGAGATCGTGCAGGGACTGTCCGTCGCCATCAACGCCGGGGCCACCAAGGCGGATTTCGACCGAACCATCGGCATTCACCCGACCGCGGCGGAGGAGTTCGTCACCATGCGGGAAGCGGTCCGATGAGGTGGATGTGTCGGGCGGCGGCGGGGGTTATCACCTTGGCGCTTGCGTGGGGCGCGTTCGCCGAAAGCCCGCGTAGCGCGATCCTGTTCGTGGGCGACGGCATGGGCGTCTCCACGGTCACCGCCGCCCGCATCCTGGAGGGCCAGCGCCTCGGTGGTCCCGGCGAGGAACACTACCTCTCGTTCGAGCACTTCGAGCACGTGGCGCTGGTGAAGACCTACAACACCGACGCACAGGTGCCGGACTCGGCCGGCACGATGTCCGCCATCGTCACGGGCGTGAAGACGCGCGCCGGCGTGTTGAGCGTGGGGCCCGAGCTGGAACGCGGCGACTGTGCCGGCACGGCGGCCGCCGCGCTGCCCACGTTGGCCGAGGAAGCGGAAGCCGCCGGCATGCGGACGGGCATCGTCACGACCACGACGGTGACGCACGCGACGCCGGCCGCCCTCTACGCCCACGTCTCCGACCGCAACTGGGAGTCCGACGCGAACTTGCCGGCGGGGCACGGCGGGACCTGCACGGACATCGCCCGGCAGTTCGTCGAGTTCCCGTTCGGTGATGGCATCGACGTGACCCTGGGCGGCGGGCGCGGCGCTTTCCTGCCCGAGAACGTCGCCGACCGGGAGTATCCGTCGCGCACCGGCAGCCGGCGGGACGGACGCCACCTCGTCGATGAATGGCTCGCGGCACGCGAGGACCGGCAGTACGTCTGGAACAATGCTCAGTTGCGCGCCACGGGGCCGGATGGCCAATTGCTCGGCCTGTTCTCGCGCTCCCACATGGCTTGGGAGACCGACCGCGAAGGGGACGCAGGCGGCGAACCGTCCCTCGCCGCGATGACGCGGGTGGCCATCGAACGGCTGTCCCGGGGCCCGAAGGGCTACTTCCTGATGGTGGAGGGTGGGCGCATCGACCATGCACACCACGCCAACAACGCCTACCGCGCGTTGGAGGACACCATCGCCTTCGCGGCGGCCGTCCGGGTCGCGGTGGAGCTAGTGGACGCATCCTCCACCTTGATTCTCGTGACCGCCGACCACAGCCACACGCTCACGATCAGCGGCTACTCGGGCCGGGGCAATCCCATCCTCGGGCACGCCGCCGTGCCGGGCCAGACCCTGACCGATGCCCGGCAACGGCCCTACACCACCCTGAGCTACGCCAATGGTCCCGGTTTCCGCTCAGTGGAGATCGAGGACGAGGATCCCTTGGCGCCCGACTATCGCCAGGTCGCGACGTGGCCGTTGGCGTCCGAAACCCACGCCGGAGAGGACGTTGCGGCCTATGCGACGGGCCCCGGGGCGGACCGTCTACGCGGCGTGATGGACCAGGATGCCCTACACGGCGTGCTGCGCCGGGCGTTGCCGCTCGTGGCGAATTGATGATGGTATAGTCGCCGCGCAATCGGCCGAGGAGGGCGCAATGTCGCTTCGCATCACCTTCGATCTCGAGGACAAGGACCTCGCGTACTTCCGCACCGCCATGAAGCGCGCCCAGGAAACCATGAAGCGCGCCGCCCCGGAAGAGGTGATCGGCCGTGCGGAGGCGATGATCGAAGTGGTGCAGGGGGGCAACGTGCCCAACTTCGTCGCCCAACGGGTCGGGCGGGTCGCCAGCCTCGTGGACATGCTGCGGGACAGCGAGTGGAACCTGCCCGCCCAGGAGCGCCGAAACGTGCTCTCCGCGCTCTCCTACTTCGCCAACCCCGAGGACATCATCCACGACAGCGTGCCGGTGCTCGGCTATCTCGACGACGCGATCATGATCGAACTCATCGTCCGGGAACTGAAGCCCGAGATCGACGCCTTCGAGGATTTCCGCCGCTACCAGCGGGAGGAGGCCTCCCGCAACCGCGACCCCAATGTCACCCGCGACCAGTGGCTCGCCGTGAAGCGGCGCGAGCTGCACCAGCGCATGCGCCGGCGGCGGCAGGCTCGCACTTCAAGGGCGCCCACCCGCACCAGGCTCCGGCTGTTCTAGCAAGGTCTGATCTCAACGCTACTCCGTTCCCGGCAAACCGGCGAACGCCTCGACCTCGATCAGCAGCTCGGGGTGGACGAGCTTCGACACCTCGACCAGCGTGCTCGCGGGCCGCGCGTCCCCGAAGAACTCGGCGCGCACGGGGTTGATCCTGGCGCGGTCCTCGACGTTGCGCAGGTACACGGTCACCTTGAGCACGTCGGCGAAGCTCGCCCCCTCGGCCTCGAGGACGCGCCCAATGTTGCCGAACGTCGCCCTGGCCTGAGCCACGACGTCCCCCTTGCCGACCACGCGCCCTTGCGCGTCCACGCCCACCATTCCGGAAATGAACAGGAGGTCCCCGAAGCGGACGGCGTCGGTGTAATGGCTGATCGGCTCGGGCAGGTCCGGGAGACGGATCTCTTTTCGCTTGTGGTCGGCCATGACGCTCCTCGCTGAGGTTGGTTTAGGCGTGCCGTTCCAGCGATCAGCGCCCCGGACAAGTCGCGCAGATGGCGTAGACGTGGCCGGGATCGTTCAGGATCCGTAACTCCTCCACTCCGGAGAGGGTGCGCTGGAGCCAGAGCGTCAGCGCGGTGCCGGCCGCCGAGTTCGCGAAATCGATGTCGTCGGCGAACCGTTGTAGCAGGCGTTCTCCCGCAGACAATTCCTTCTCAAGCACCTGCACGCTGTAGTCATCCAGTTCGGCGAGAGCCGCCGCCGCCTCCACCGCACGGTCCAGATTGCCGAGGCCGTCCACCAATCCCAGTTCGAGGGCGCGTCGACCGCTCCAGACCCGTCCCTGGCCGATGGCGTCGATGTCCTCCACGGACATGTCGCGCCCGCGCGCGACGAGGTTCAGGAAGCGCTCGTAGGTGTGGTCCACCGTGGCTTGGAGGATGTTGCCCATGCGGTCGGTAACGCCGGAGAAAAAGTCGTAGGAATCGCTGAGGGCGGTGCTGCCCACGCCGTCGCGGGTGACGCCCACCGCGGAGAAACTCTCCTCAAGCGAGGGGACCATGGAGAAGACGCCGATCGATCCCGTGATCGTGGTGGGCGACGCCCAGATTTCGTCGGCGGTGGACGAGATCCAGTACCCGCCCGACGCGGCCACGCCGCCCATCGAGGCGACCACCGGTTTGCCGGCCGTCTGCGCGAGTTCGAGTTCCTGGCGAATGAGCTCGGAGGCGAAGGCGCTGCCGCCGGGGGAGTCCACGCGCAGCACGACGGCCTTGACGGCGTCGTCCTCCCGGGCGCGCTTGATCAGCCTTGCCGTGGAAACCCCTCCGACCGTGCCCCGAGGCTGGTCCCCCATCTGAATGGGACCCTCCGCCAAGATGACGGCGACGCGGTCCCCCGATGGCCGCGGCTCGGGGCCGGTGGCGACCAAGTACCTTGCGAACCCAGTGCGTTCCAGGTCCTCCACGTCGTCCACCTCAAGTTCACTCGCCAGGCGCTCCCGCAACGCTTCCGGGGTCAGCAACTCGTCCACGAGGCCATGTTCCAGCGCCGCGCGCGCCGCGTCGCCACCGGCCGCGGCGAGCAATACGTCGTACTCGTCCGCGTAGCGGCGAACGGCCTCGGGCGTCATGTTCCGGTTCTCCGAGATGCCGTTGACGGTGCTTTCCCACAGGTCGTTGACCAGCGCCAGATTCGCCTCGCGTGCCGCCGGCGACATGTCCGGACGCGTGAAGGGTTCGACCGCCGCCTTGTAGGTGCCCACGCGGAACACGTGGACGTTGACCTTGAGCTTGTCCAGCAGGCCGGAATAGTAGTCGCGGTACAGCCCGTACCCCGGCAGCAGGATCTGCCCCAGGGGATGGAGGTACACGACGTCGGCGAAGCTCGCTAGGTAGTACTGGCCCTGGGTGAAGTAGTTGCTCGACGCGACCACCTTCTTGCCCGTCTCCCGGAACCCGCGGATCGCCGCGCCCAGGGCCTCGATGTGCGCCCCGCTCACGTACGACAGGTTGGTGAGGTCGAGGGCCAGCAACGCGACCCGGTCGTCGGAGGAGGCGTGTTCGATCGCCCGCAACAGGTCGGCGGCAGCGACCTGGGGGCCCCCGCCGCTACCGAGCAATCCCGGAAACGGGTTCGGCGGCCGGGTCTGCTCGACGATGGCACCCTTCGGCGCGACGACCAGCGTGGTGCCGTCCGGCACGTCCGCGTCCCGCGTTCCGCCCAACACGACCGCCGCGACGAAGGCGAGGAGCAGGAGGCCCACGATCAGGTTCGCCAGCGCCACACGCAGGAACGCGAACGCCCGGGCGACGCCCGCGAAGAACCCCTGCATCGTCTTTCGTATGGACATGGATCACCGTGGCTTTCCGGAGGAACCCGCCATTCTCGGCTGTGGCCGCCGGGCTCGCAACCGCAGGCCAATGCGCTTCCGATAACATGGCCCGATGGGCGAGCGCGTTCTTTGGACTTGGCCGGAACTGTGCGCGGCGGTTGGGGCCGCTCCCGTGGACGGACCGGCGGTTCGAGGGATCGACATCGACTCCCGCAGGCTCGTTCCGGGCGACCTCTTCGTGGCGCTGAGCGGGGACCCGGGACCCAAGTTTCCGGGGGCGCGGCGCACGGACCGGGACGGTCACGACTATCTGGACGCCGCCTTCTCGGCCGGCGCGGCCGGGGCGCTGGTGCATCGCGACGAACCGGCCGGAGGCCCTTGCTTGCTCGTGCGCGACACGCTGGACGGGTTGTGGGATCTGGGGCGGGCGGCGCGGGGCCGCATGACGGGGCGGGTCGCCGCGGTGACCGGCAGCAGTGGCAAGACCACCGCCAAGACGTTCCTCGCCCAGGCCCTCGACGCCTTTGCGACCCCCGGCAGCCTCAACAACCATCTCGGCGTGCCGCTCTCGCTCGCGCGCACTCCGGCGGACGCCGACTTCGCGGTGTACGAGATCGGCACGAACCACCCCGGCGAAATCGCGCCCTTGGCCCGGCTGGTCCGGCCCGACGTGGCCGTCGTCCTCAACGTGCATCCCGCGCACATCGCATTCTTCGACGATATCGATGCCCTGCGGCGCGAAAAGCTCTCCATCGCGGAGGGGCTCCGGCCGGGGGGAATCCTGGTGTGCCTCGATGCCTTGGACCGAAGCGGAGTCCCTCCCGGGGCATCGGTGTTGACCTTCGGGGAGACCGCCGAGGCCGACGTGCGGCTCACCGGCTTCGACGGAACGCACGCGACCCTCGCCACGCCCTCGGGACCGGTGCGGGCGGAGGTGCCGGGCGGCGGCATCCATCGCGCACTCTCCCTCGCCGCCGTCGCGGCGGTGCTGGTGGCCTTCGACGAGTCCCCGGACGCCATCGCGAACATTGCCGGCGACGCCGTTCCGGCGGGGCGCGGCAATCGCGTCGAGGCCGGGGGCGTGATCCTCATCGACGACAGCTACAACGCGAATCCGGCCAGCATGGCCGCCGCGTTGCGCGGTCTGGTGGACCAACGCGGCGGCCGGCGCACGGTCGCACTCCTCGGGGAGATGCTCGAACTCGGAGCGGACTCGGAGCGCTTGCACGCGGCCTTGGTCCCGCTGTGCGCGGACATCGATCACGTCCTCTGCGTGGGCGAAGGGATGCGTGCGGTCCACCAGGGATTGGCGCCCGAACGCCGGCTAGGCTTCGTTGCGTCCCCGGACGCGCTGGACGTGGACGCGGTGGTCGATGCGCTCGCGCCGGGCGATATCGTGCTGCTCAAGGGCTCCAACGGCGTGTTCTGGGCACGGGACTTCGCCACGGGGTTGCGCAACGCCCTGACCGCTCGGGCCGCTGAAGCGTGAGGGTGGTTCGGGTGGGCATGCGGTATGATGAACGCGCGTCGCGGCCCGGAGTTCCGGCCGCGACGGTCTTCCGGAGCCGCCATGATCGTTGATGCGCAGGGGCGCCGATTCCGCAACCTTCGGGTGAGCCTCACCGCCGCCTGCAACTACGCATGCACCTACTGCGTGCCCGACGGCAAGCGGCTACAGCCGGCGGAGCGCGAACTCTCCGACGAGAGCCTCATCAAGGCCGTGCGCCTGCTCATCGCCGCGGCGGGCGTCGAAAAGCTCCGCATCACCGGCGGCGAGCCGTTGCTCTCGCCGAAGTTCGATGCCTTCCTGCCGGCCGTGATGGCACTGCCGCTGTCCGACGTCGCGGTCACGACGAACGGCCAGTTCCTGTTGCGCAAGGCGCCGCTGATCGTGGGTTCCGGCCTCAAGCGCATCAACGTGAGCCTCGACACCCTGGACGCCGGGCGTTTCCGCGACATTGCGCGCTCCGGCGACCTCGCCACGGTGCTCGGGGGCATCGACGCCATGCTGGAGGCGGGCCTCAAGGTGAAGGTCAACATGGTGCCCATGCGCACCGCCAATGCGGACCAGATCGTGCCCATGCTCGAGTACTGCCTCGACCGGGGCATCGAGCTGCGCTACATCGAGCTCATGAACATGGGCCACCTGAAGTACAACGCCCGCTACGAGCGCGACTTCATCGGCATGGACGACATCCTGGGCGCGATCGGCGAATCCTACGAATTCACCCGCACCGACGCGCCCTACGACTCGACATCGATCCGCTACCGCGTGCCGGGCCGGGGCCACTTCGGCATCATCGCGAACGAGAGCGAGCCGTTCTGTAGCTCCTGCACGCGTCTACGGCTCTCGTCGAACGGCCTCCTTTACGGCTGCCTGTCGAACGCGCGGCACCACGACATCCGCGACCTCCTCGAAGCACCCGAACACCTCGCCCTGATGCGGCTCCAGAGCGTGCTGACCCGGGCCCTCGGGGACAAGCAGTCCGTGTTCTCCGGCGAGGTGACCGTGATGAAGTTCATCGGCGGGTGAACGGCACGCCGGCGGCCCACCGGGTCGGGCGGCGCAGAACGGCATGAAAGCCGCCTTCCGGGCTCTGCTCGACGCCGCCGCCAGTCGCCGGCACCCCCCGGTGGAGCAGTGGCACCCGAACCGCACCGGCGACATCGACATCCGCATCGCCGCGGACGGACGCTGGTTTCACGAAGGCACCGAGATCAAGCGAGCGCGCCTGGTCGCCCTGTTCGCGACGGTCCTGCGGCGCGATGACGATGGCTACTACCTGGTCACGCCGGTCGAGAAGCTGCGCATCGTCGTCGAGGACGCACCGTTTCTCGCCACGGACGTGGACGCCGACGGGGAAGGGCGCACGCGGCGGCTGATCTTTACCACCAACGTGGGGGACCACGTCCTCGCCGATGCCGCGCACCCCATCGAGGTCGCCCAGCGGGCGGGCGAGCCGCGTCCGTACGTGACCGTCCGGGGTGGGTTGCGCGCTCGGATGACGCGCAGTGTGTTCTACCGGCTGGTGGAGTTGGGCACGCCGGTGGAGGATCGGCTTGAGGTCTGGAGCGCGGGCAGCGGTTTCGTGCTTGGTCGTCTGGAATGATCCACGAACGGGACGCGACAAGCGGCCCCGACCCGACGAGCAGTTCTCATTAAAGCCGTTGGAACGCAGGTAGTGCGCCCGGAGCGCCGGCCTGGATCAACGAATAGTCGAACCACCACGATTCCTCATCTTCCGCGTAGGCGATCAGGACGTACGAGTCCCCCTTAGTGCCGTGAAACGCGCGGACGTGCTTGCAGAGCCTTTCTGCGATGGCGTCGGCACCGCCATCGCATTGCCCTGCGTCGAACACCATGACGCGTATCGTAGCGCGTGCTTGGAGTAGCTTCTGGAAGTCCTCCTCGATGCGCTCAAGGCTGCTCCATTCGCTCTCCGCAACTAACTCAACCGCCTTGAACCACCCATCGTCGTCGTGCGAGCACCAAGTGGCGTCGTAGAGCCATTCCCCACCGTCTCGGTGTTTAGCCGAGACGAAGCGGGGCGAGGCGCCCACCGTGCATTCGAGCTTGCGGCCAGTCGCGCACATGGCCGTTAGTACGGCTTTCGTCCACCGCTCGGTGTTCCAATCGCTCAAGTCCTTTTGCTGAAGCTTGCGTTCCAGCTTCTTGAACGTCTTCACGAGGTGACGTGTGGCTCTCTTAGGTGACACTCACGGGTTCCGTTAGGAGCGATGCATGCGTGCGATCATTTGGAGGTTCTCGTCGCCCTACATATTCGGATAGTTCGGACCGCCCGTCCCCTCCGGCACGACCCAGTGGATGTTTTGCGCCGGGTCCTTGATGTCGCAGGTCTTGCAGTGCACGCAGTTCTGCGCGTTGATCTGGAAGTGGGGGGTACCGTTCTGCTCCACCACCTCGTAGACGCCAGCCGGGCAGTAGCGCTGCGCGGGCTCGTCGAACAGGGGTAGGTTGTCCCGGATGGGGACGTCGGGATCCTTGAGCGTGAGGTGGCAGGGCTGGTCCTCCTCGTGGTTGGTGTTCGAGAGGAACACGGAGGAGAGCTTGTCGAAGGAGAGCACGCCGTCGGGCTTCGGATACTCGATGCGCCTGGCCTCGTTCGCGGGCCTGAGCTGGGCGTGGTCGGGGTGGGATTCCTCGAAGGTGTAGCCCATGCGGCCCCGCGCGATGCGTTGGTCGAACCAGGCGTAGGCGGCACCCGGCAGGGTGCCGAGCCGGTGCACCATCGGGGCCACGTTGCGGGAGCGGTGGAGTTCCTCGAAGAGCCAGGAACCTCGGAAGCGCTCGTCGAAGTCCCCGGGTTCCGCACCGGCCTCGCCGCGGCCGAGCGCGTCGAAGACGGTCTCGGCGGCCAGCATGCCGGACTTCATGGCCGTGTGGGAGCCCTTCACCTTGAGCTGGTTCAGGAAGCCCGCGTCGTCGCCGATCAGGATGCCGCCGGGAAACGTCGTCTTCGGCAGGGCCTGTAGTCCGCCCTTGATGACGGCGCGGGCGCCATAGGCGACCCGGGTGCCGCCTTCGAGTACGTCCGCGACCACGGGATGGTGCTTGTAGCGCTGGAACTCGTCGAACGGGCTCAGATGGGGATTTCGGTAGGAGAGATCGACGATCAGCCCCACGGAGACCTGCTGGTTGTCCAAGTGATAGAGGAACGCGCCGCCACCGGTCCCGCGGATCGCGGTGTGGCCCAGCGGCCAGCCGAGGGTATGTACGACGCGGCCGGGGACGTGCCGCTCGGGCTCGACGTCCCACAGTTCCTTGAGGCCGATCCCGTAGTGCTGGGTACCCGTCGCGAGGCCGTAGCGCGCGATGAGTTGCTTCCCGAGATGCCCCCGGCAGCCCTCCGCGAACAAGGTGTACGGGGCGCGCAGCTCGAATCCCGGCTGCCAGGTGTCCTTGCGCTCGCCGCCGGCGGAGATGCCCATGTCCCCGGTGGCGACGCCGACCACGCGGTCGCCCTCGTAGAGCACTTCCGACGCCGCGAACCCCGGAAAGACGTTGACGCCCAGGGCTTCCGCCTGCTCGCCCAGCCAGCGGCAGAGGTTGCCGAGGGAGAGCGCATACTTGCCCTCGTTGCGCATGTCCGGGGGCAGCGCGAAGCGGGGTGCCAGGAGGCGGTTCGCGCCGTTGGGGAGGTAGTAGAAGAGATCCTCGGTGACGGGGTTCGTCAGCGGTGCCCCCCGATCCGCCCAGTCCGGGAACAGTTCGTCGAGGGCGCGCGGTTCGAATACCGCCCCCGACAGGATGTGGGCGCCGATTTCCGAGCCCTTCTCCACGAGGCAGACGGATACCTCCCGGCCCGACGCCTCGCCAAGCTGCGCCAGCCGGATGGCCGCCGCGAGCCCGGCCGGGCCGCCGCCGACGATCACGGCATCGAAATCCATTGACTCGCGCTGTACTTCGGACACGGAGGCTCACCAGGAGAAGGACGGCGCGGCAGTATAGCAGCGCGGTTCGCGACCTCCGGGGCCGGGCTGGAGCGGGTGCGAGGGCCGAAAACCGGTTGGTCGCTGCTCGGCAATGGTACGCGAAGCGTCCGGCGGTTAGCTTGTCGCACCGCATGCAAACAGAGAGAATACCGCGCTCGCTCGGCACCCCCGAAGGTCTAGGACTCCATGAAGGTATTGGTTCCCGTGAAGCGCGTCGTCGACGCCAACGTCAAGGTGCGCGTCAAGCCGGACGGCACCGGCATCGACCTGACGAACGTCAAGATGGCGGTCAACCCGTTCTGCGAGATCGCCATCGAGGAGGCGGTGCGGCTGGTGGAGGCTGGGGTCGCGGAGGAGGTGATCGCGGTGTCTGTCGGCGGGAAGCCCTGCCAGGAACAGCTCCGCACCTGTCTCGCCCTCGGTGCCGACCGCGCCATCCTGGTCGAGACGGACGACGAGCTACAGCCCCTGGCTATCGCGAAGATCCTACAGGCCCTCTACGAGCAGGAAGCCCCGGAGATCGTCATTTTTGGCAAGCAGAGCATCGACGGCGACAATGGCCAAACAGGGCAGATGTTCGCGGCCCTCACCGGCCTCGCCCAGGGCACGTTCGCCTCGGAACTCACCATCGCCGACGGCAAGGCACGGGTGGTGCGGGAGGTCGATGGCGGCCTGCAGACCGTGTCGCTCAGTCTGCCCATCGTCGTGACGACGGACCTCCGGCTCAACGAGCCCCGTTACGCCTCCCTGCCAAACATCATGAAGGCGCGCAAGAAGCCCCTCGACGTCACCACGCCCGACGCGCTCGGGGTCGATGTCGCGCCGCGGTTCGAGGTGCTCAACGTCGAGCCACCCCCAGGACGCTCCGCGGGGGTCTTGGTCGAGTCCGTGGATGAGCTCGTGGAGAAACTCAAGAATGAAGCGAAGGTGATTGAATAATGGGCATTCTCGTCGTCGCAGAACACGACAATCAGGCACTACGCCCGGTCACGCTGAACGTACTCGCCGCCGCGCTGGAGATCGGCAGCGACATCGACCTCCTCGTGGCGGGGAGCGACTGCGGCGCGGTGGCGGAAGCCGCGGCCTCCATTCCCGGCATCGCGCGCGTGTTGTGCGCGGACCATCCCGCCTACGCAAATCACCTCGCCGAGAACATGGCGCTGCTCGTCGCCGAACTCGGGGCCGGCTACGACCACATCCTCGCCGCCCACACCACGACGGGGAAGAACTTCCTGCCCAGGGTCGCAGCGATGCTGGACGTGGCGATGATCTCGGACATCGTCGGCGTGGATGCACCGGACACCTTCAAGCGTCCGATTTACGCGGGCAACGGCATCGCAACGGTGAAGTCCAACGACGCCAAGAAGGTCGTCTCCGTGCGTGGCACGGGCTTCGACCCGGCACCGGGGGAGGGCGGGTCCGCTGCGGTGGAAGCCGCCGAGGGCGTCCACGACGCCGGCCTCTCGGAGTTCGTGGGCGAGGAGCTCGCGAAGTCCGAACGGCCCGAGTTGACCGCCGCCCGCGTCGTCATTTCTGGCGGGCGCGGAATGCAGAACGGCGACAACTTCCAACTGCTCGAGGGCGTGGCCGACAAGCTCGGCGCGGCCGTCGGGGCCTCGCGCGCGGCCGTGGACGCAGGCTTCGTCCCGAACGACATGCAGGTGGGGCAGACCGGCAAGATCGTGGCGCCGGAGCTCTATATCGCCGTCGGCATCTCCGGGGCGATCCAGCACTTGGCCGGCATGAAGGATTCGAAGGTGATCGTCGCCATCAACAAGGATGCCGACGCGCCGATCTTCCAAGTCGCGGACTACGGGCTGGTGGCGGACCTCTTCAACGCCGTACCGGAGCTAGACGCCGCCCTGTAGCCGCGCCGTCACCGAGGCGTGCGTTTCCCGGTGTACCAGGTCACCGGGCGGGCGTCCGCATCGACCCGATCCACCACGTCGAGCACCATGGCGAACAGCGCCATGCGCACCAGAACGCCGTTGTCGGTCTGGCGGAAGATCGCCAGGTTCGGGTTGGCGTTCAGATCCTCGTCGAGCTCCTGGGCTTGGGAGCGGGAGTCCCGGGGCAGGGGATGCATGATCACCGTGTTCGGCTCGCAGTGTTCCGTGTAGATGGCCTGGTTCAGCCGGAACAGCCCGCGATAGCGATCCGCCTCCGCCTGGGACGGGAAACGCTCCTCTTGCGTGCGCGTGACGTAGACGATATCGACGTGGTGGATGCCGGCTTCGAGTTCGTGGCCTTCATTCACGGCGTGATCCCGCGCCCGGAGCGCCGCGCCGATCTCCGCCGAGATTTCGAGACCCGGCGGCGACACGAGATTGAACGTCACTCCATCGAAGAGCCCCAGCAACTTGCACAGCGAGTGTACGGCCCGGCCATACTTCAGGTCGCCGACGAGGGCGATGCGCAGGCCGTCGATGCCGCCACCCCGGCCACGCATCTCCTTGCGCACGGTATAGAGGTCGAGCAGCGCTTGGCTCGGATGTTCGTTCGGGCCATCGCCGCCGTTGATGACGGGCACCCGGGACGCTTGGGCGAAGGCGGCGACGGAACCGGGTTCCGGATGCCGCATCACGATGATGTCGCTATACCCGGACAACACGCGGGCGGTGTCGTGCAGCGATTCGCCCTTGGCGAAGGACGTTTCCCGGATCTCGGTGGTCTCGCGCACTTCCCCGCCGAGCAGGTTGAAGGCGCTGCCGAACGAGATGCGCGTGCGCGTGCTCGGCTCGAAGAACATGTTGGAGAGGATGGCACCCCGCAGGACGCGGGTGATGCATGTTCGGTCGGCGTACGGCTCCATGGCGTCCGCCACGTCGAAGAGCCGCTCCACATCCCGCCGCTCGAACTGGTCGACCGAGAGGATGTCCTGTCCGACGAAGTTCACCCGCGCCCGGGAGTCGTGTGCATCAGGCGCGATTCTAACAGCGTGTCGGCTTGGACCTGACCTCGCCGGCCCAATTCCTCGCGCGGAGGGGTTTGTTCACCCCGAGGCGGTCGGAAACCGATGCGCAGTGTACGGCCCCTGGGTGATCGCGGCCGGGCCCTTCAACACCTCGAACGCGTACATGCGGCCGGCGGTGGGGAAGTAGTAGGCGGACGGAGCGGAGTAGGGCGCGGGCGCGGTCGCCGCAACGCTCGCGCTGGTATGATTCCGCGTCCCTTGGGACGGACGCCGCTAGGGATGGCCGACTTCGCCACCGACGAGGAGTTCGCGCGCCTGCCGTTCGCCTTCGCGCGGCGGTTCGGCGTCGCCTTCGATGGTTCGCCGCCCGGCAGCGACGGCAGCGTCGCGTTGGTGTGCCGGGAGGCGCCGTCGCTCACCACGCTCTCCGAGGTCCGGCGTTTCGCCGGGCGGCGGATGACCCTCGAGGTGCTCGGCGAGGAGCGCTTCGAGGAGCGGCTCGCGCAGATCTACGCCGGAGATGCGATCGAGGCCAAGGAGATGGTCGAGGGGCTGGGCGACGACTTGGATCTCGCGCGGCTCGCCGACTCGGTGCCCGAGACCGAGGACCTCCTCGAACAGGAGGACGACGCGCCGATCATCCGCCTCATCAACGCCTTGCTGGCCGAGGCCATCCGCGAGGACGCTTCCGACATCCATATCGAGACCTTCGAGCGGGACTTGGTCGTCCGGTTCCGGGTCGACGGCGTCCTGCGCGAGGCCGTGCGGCCGAAACGCGCGGTCGCCTCGCTCCTGGTGTCCCGCATCAAGGTGATGGCGAAGCTCGACATCGCGGAGAAGCGCATTCCCCAGGACGGGCGCATCGCGCTCAGGATTGGCGGGCGCGAGGTGGACGTGCGGGTGTCCACGCTGCCCTCGGCCCACGGCGAGCGGGTCGTGCTGCGCCTCCTCGACAAGCAGGCCGGCCGCCTCACGCTGCCGAATCTCGGCATGCGTCCGGACGTGCTCGAGCGGTTGCGCGAAGTCGTACACCGCCCCCACGGCATCCTTCTCGTCACCGGGCCCACGGGCTCCGGCAAGACGACCACCCTGTACGCGTCGCTGACGGAGCTCAGCACGCGCACGATGAACATCCTCACGATCGAGAACCCGATCGAGTACAACCTGACGGGCATCGGCCAGACCCAGGTCAACGAGAAGGCTGACATGACCTTCGCCCGGGGACTGCGCGCGATCCTGCGCCAGGATCCGGATGTCGTCATGGTGGGGGAGATTCGCGATTTGGAGACCGCGGAGATTGCGATCCAGGCAAGCCTCACCGGGCATCTGGTCATGTCCACGCTGCACACGAACACGGCGACGGGCGCCGTGGTGCGCTTGGTGGACCAGGGCGTGGAGCCGTTCCTGGTCGCGTCGAGCCTGATCGGCGTGCTCGCGCAGCGCCTGGTGCGGGTGCTCTGCCGCGAGTGCAAGGTGGAGGTGGAGGCGGACGCATTCGAGCGGCGCTTCTTGGGCGACGACGGCCCGTCCACCGTATACCGCGCCACGGGCTGCGATGCGTGCGGGCGGTCCGGCTTCCGGGGCCGCTCGGGCATCTACGAGCTGGTCGTCGTCGATGACGGCCTGCGCGAATTGATCCACGACCGCGCCTCCGAACAGGCCCTGACCCGATACGCCCGCGCCCGCTTCCCCAGCATGCGCGAAGACGGCCGCGCGAAGGTGCGGCAAGGGCTGACGACGGTGCAGGAGGTGCTGCGCGTGACCCTCGAGGATCAGTCCGCCCAGCCGGAGGCGGGAAGCTAGCGTTGGCGGCCTTCGAGTTCGTCGCCCTCGACGAGCGTGGGCGCCGCAAGCGGGGCGTGCGCGAGGGCGATAGCCGGCGGCAGGTCCGCCAGGCCCTGCGCGAGGAGGGCCTGACGCCGCTCTCCGTGGACCAAACGTTCGAGCGCGCGCCGGGCGTCCTGCAGTTCTCGTTCGGACGCGGGATGTCGCTTCTGGAACTGGCGCTCTTTACGCGGCAGATGGCGACCCTGGTGGCGGCCGGCCTGCCCATCGAGGAGGCGCTCAACGCCGTCGCCCGGCAGTCGGAGAAACGGCGCGTGCGGGCGATGATCATGGCGGTGCGGGGCCGCGTGCGGGAGGGCTACCCGCTAGCGGGGGCGCTCGGAGAATTTCCTGCGACGTTTCCGGGCATGTACCGCTCCACCGTGGCGGCCGGGGAACAGTCGGGCTTCCTCGATGTCGTACTCGAAAACCTGGCCGACTACATCGAATCCCGTTTCGAGTCCCGCCGCAACGTGGAGATGGCGCTTTTCTACCCGGCCGTGCTCCTCGCCTTCGCGCTGCTCATCGTGGGTGCGCTGTTGGTCTACGTCGTGCCCGACATCGTCCGCGTCTTCGACGACACCGGCGGGGAACTGCCCTGGCTGACCCAGGCGATGATCGCGGTCTCGGAGTTCCTTCGGGCCTGGCTCTGGCTCGTCGCCATGGCGGTTGCCGTTCTGGTCCTCGGCCTGCGGCGGCTTCTCGCGCGGCCCCGGGTGCGGTCGGTTTGGGACCGGCACAAGCTCGGGCTACCCCTCATGGGACGCATCGTCCGGGGCGGCAACGCCAGCCGCTATGCGAGCACGCTATCGATCCTCACGTCGAGCGGCGTGCCCCTGGTGGACGCCATGCGCATCGCCGGGGAGGTGGTGACGAACCGCTGGCTGAAGGGGCGGCTGGACGAGGCGACGGCGCGGGTCAGCGAGGGCGCGAGCCTGCGGGCGGCGCTCGAGTCCGCGGGCCACTTTCCCCCGATGTTCCTGCACATGATCGCGAGCGGGGAGGCGAGCGGCGAACTCGACACGATGCTGCGCAAGGTCGCACAGTATCAGCAGCAGGAACTCGAGCGGCTGGTGACGACCCTCGTGCGTCTCTTCGAACCGGCGATGATGCTGTTCATGGGGGTGCTGGTCATCGTCGTGGTATTGGCGATACTGTTGCCCATCCTGAGCATGAACCAGCTTGTGGCGTGAACCCATGACCACTGCAAGAAGCGTCCCCGCCGGCCCGCGCCGCCGGGGCTTCACCCTCATCGAGATCATGGTCGTGATCGTGATCATCGGCATCATCGGCGCACTGTTCGTGCCGAACATCATCGGCCGGGGCGATCAGGCCCGGCGCACCGCCGTCGAGAACGACCTTCGCAGCATCGGTGCGACGCTGGACCTGTACCGGCTCGACAACGCCCACTACCCCTCCACGGAGCAGGGCCTGGAGGCGCTCGTGTCGAAGCCCGGCGGATTCCCGGAGCCGCGCAACTACAACCCCGAGGGCTATGCCCGCAAGCTCCCCACGGATCCGTGGGGCAACCCCTACGTCTATCTCAACATCGACCGGCGCTTCGAGTTGTATTCGCTCGGTGCCGACGGCACGGAGGGCGGGGAGGGGACCGGGGCGGACATTCGCTACCGGGACTTGTAGGCGCCCCATGTTTGGTGCCCTGGGCGGGGAGGCCCGGCCGCATCGGGGCTTCACGCTCCTGGAACTCCTGATCGTGCTGGCCATCATCGGCGTCCTTGCCGGGGTCGTCGCCTTCAACTTCCTGGGGGCGGACCGCGAGCGGGAGCTTCAGACCCAGGCCGTGCGGTTGGCGGCTCTGGTGGAACTCGCCCGCGCCGAGGCGTTGACGCGCAATGCCCGCTGGGGCCTGTTCGTGGAGGCCACGGCGTACGCCTTCGCGGAGTTCGATCCCGACACGCGCGGCTGGACGCGGCCGGAAGAGGGGCCGTTTCGCCGGCGTGACGCACCAGCGGGCGTGTCCTTCGTAGCGACAACGGAGGCGGGGGAGTCGGACGCGCGGGCGGAGCGGCGCTCGGGTGCCAGGCCGGCGGAGCCGCCGCCCGACATCCTCATCTTCGCGAGCGGCGAGCAGACGCCCTTCACCATCGAGGTGGTGCCCGAGTGGGACTCCACCCCGTGGCTGGTGCGGTCCGACGGGATTCAGCGGGCGGTGGCCGAGCGGGAGGAGGACGTCCCATGAGCGCCCCCAAACCGGTCCGGTGCGCTTGGCCCGGACGCGAACCATCCCGCGGCTTCACCCTGATCGAGCTGATGGTCGCCCTCGTCGTCATCGCGACCGTGGCCACCACCGTGTATGTCAGCGGCAGCGACACGATCGGCCAGATCGCGATCCTCGAACGGCGCACGCTGGCGCGTTGGGTGGCGGAGAACGAGATCGAGCGGGCGCGGCTCGCGCGCCACGCCGCGGGGGAGGAAGCCGTTCCCCTGGCCTCGGGGACCACGCGCCGACGGGTGACCCTGGGCGGACGGGACTGGTCCGTCGTCGCGACCGTCAGCGGGACGTCTCATCCCTGGCTGCGGCGGGTCGAATACAGCGTCTTCGCCGTCGAGGAGGGGGAGGAGTTCGGCCCCGTGGACGAAGTCACGGCGTTCATTGGGCAGTACTGATGCGGATGCAGGCAACGGGCCGCGCACGCGCCGCCGCCGGAGTCACCCTCCTCGAAATGCTCGTCGCGCTGGGCGTGTTCGCGGTGATCGGCGTCCTCTCCGCCCAGATCCTCGGGCAGATGGCCAACATCAACGAGCGCACCCGTGCCCGGGCGGACCGCTTGGTGGATCTGCAGCGCGCCGTCGAGATCGTCCGCCGGGACGTGCAGCAACTGGCACATCGTTACGTCCGAGACGAGTTGGGCGACCCCGCCCCGGTGATCGATCTCAATCAGGTGGACCTGTTGCACTTCACTCGCCGCGGCTGGGCGAACGGCCGCGGGCTGCCGCGCTCGGAGTTGCAGCGCGTCGCCTATCGCCTCGAAGGCGATAGGCTCTACCGCCTGTTCTGGCCCGTGCTTGATCGCGCCGGGGATACGGTGCCCGTGGAGCAATTGCTGTTGGGTGGGGTGGAGACGGTGGAGGTGTCCGCCATCGACGTGTCCGGGGACCGGCACGGCCATTGGCCGATCGCCGGGGAGTCCGCCGGCGATCCGGAGCGCGAACTCGCGGCCCTCGAGGTGCGTCTGGTCGTGCCGCCCTGGGGCGAGATCGAGCGGCTATGGACGGTGCCGTTCAGCGGCGTGTCCGAGGAAGAAGGTGCCTCGGGAGATCCCGAAGAGGACGGGGACGCGTTCGAGGACGAGGACGCGTCGGAGGACGACGTCCGGGAACGGAACTTCGAAGAGACGCGCATCGATGCGTTGTCGTAGTCGCACCATCGGTCGGTCCAGAGCTTGGACGCGCCCGCCGCGGCGAGCGGCCGCCGGCGTTGCACTCGTCAGCGTGCTCCTGGTCGTCGCCTTGGCGAGCGCGCTGGCCTACCAGATGCTGTCGCGGCACGGCCTGACGATCGCGTACTCCGACCAGCTGCTGCGTGGCGGACAGGCGCGGGAGTACGCCCTCGCCGCCGAGGCGTTTGCGCGTCAGTTGCTGGTGGAGGACTGGTCGGAGGAGGACACCCGTGCCGCGGACACCCTCCTGGAGACCTGGGCCGAGCCCACGCCGCCGTTCGAGGTGGAGGGCGGCACGGTCGCCCTGGCGATCCTCGATCTCAACGCCCGCTTCAATCTCAATGGGGTGGTGGGGAAGGGGGGGCCGGACAACGTCCAACGCCTCCAGCAACTGGTCACCAATCTGGGCCTCGACCCGGCCGTCGCCGATGGCTGGCTGGACTGGGTGGACCGGGACGAGGACATCCGGGGAACGGGGGCGGAGGACGAGACCTATCTCCTGCTGGAGCCGGCGTATCGGGCGGCGAATCAACCCGCGGCGAGCACCAGCGAACTGTTCGCCGTGGCCACCGTCGAGCCGGACCACTACGCGGCCCTCCGGCCCCACGTGGCTTGGCTGCCGGACACCACCCTGCGCGTCAATGTGAACACCGCCGGCTACCAAGTGCTGCGCTGTCTCGCGCCGGGACTCTCCGAGGACGCGGCGGAAACGCTGGTAGAATCCGAGCGCGAGTTCCGGGAGGTGGCCGAAGTGACGGCCCAATACGCGGCGTTCGGCCAGAGCGTCGCGGCCCTCGCCGTCGTGAGCGAGTATTTCGAAGTGCGGGTGCGCGCCGAGGTGGCCGACGCCCGCGTGGAGCTCACGTCCATGCTGCATCGCGACCCGACCACCGGCAGGGTGCGCCTGCTCGCACGGGATTTCGCACAGCCGTTCGATGCCGGCACGGCCCCCGGTGAGGAGGCCGCCGACGGCGGGGACGGCTTGGCGACCGTCGGGCGGCCACGCACCCCGCGCGGACGCCGAAGGCGGGACGAAGGCGGCGACAAGGGAAGATGGCGCGGCTATTCCTGCGGCTGAAGGGCCCCGCGTGGGAGACGGAGGACGGCTTCGACGTCGCCGTCGACTGGCTGCTGCGCGAGAACGGCGACGCCGACGCCTTCGAGGGCTCGTGCAGCCTCGCCGAACTCGGCCGCGCCGCCCCGTGGGGCGACAACCCTCCCGAAGTCATCGCCTTTGCGCCGGTGGAACGCCTGCTCTGTCTGACCCGGACCGTTCCCAGCCGCACCACCTCGCAGATCGCCAAGGCCCTGCCGTTCGCCGTCGAGGAATTCGTCACCCAGGACATCGAGACCCTGCATCTGGCGCACGGGCCGATCCGCCGGGGTAGCCCGGTGGCCTGCGTGCTGGTGGACCGCGAACTCCTGACGGGTTGGCTGGCCGCCGTTGGGTCGATGGGCCTGGCGCTTTCCTATCTGGGGGCGGACGCGGGCTTGCTGTCCGACGAGGCCGATGTCGCGGTGCTGTTCGATGGCGACGATGCCCTGGTGCGGACGGCGGACCACATGACGCGCATCGAACCGGCCCTGCTCCCCGCCGCCCTCGCCACCCCCCGAAGCCCCGAAGACGAAACGGGTGGCGAGGAGGCGCCACGGCTCGCGGTCGACGGCGGCACGGCCGCGCAGGTCGAGGCGGTGCGCCGCGACTTCGCCGGCGACATCGTCCAGCGCCCCTTGGAAGGTTCCGTGCTCCACTTTCTGGCGACGTCGTTCGAGGGTGCCGAGCACGGAACCATCAACATTCTACAGGGACCGTTCGCCCCGCCGAGGCGCCGGAACGGCAGGGTTGCCCGTTGGCGCGGCGTCGCGGCCCTGGGCGCGCTGTGGCTCCTGGTCTTCGTGGGCGTCCGCTTCGGCGAAGGGCTTTGGGCCGAGCGCCAGGCCAACGGCCTGCGCGCCGATGCGGCGGCGCTGTACAAGGAGCTTTACCCCGACGCGCGCGCGCCCCGGGACGCATACATGGACATGCGGCGGCGCGTTGGCGGGAGGGAAGCCCCCACCGCGGATTTCGAGCGGCTTCTCGGGACGCTCGCCCTTGCGATCGACGGGGTTCTCGACGGCGCCGAGTTGCAGTCCCTGTCGTTCAGCGACGACCGCGGCGAACTGACCACCGAGTTGGTGCTCCGGGAGTATGCGGATCTGGATCGCCTACGCTCGGACTTGGAGGGGAGGGGGCTGGTCGTGCATATCGGTTCCGCCGAAGAGCGCGATGGGGTCGTCCGGGCGCGGCTGCGGATGGGCATGGCATGATGTGGATGGATCGGCTCCGCGACGGGCCCCTCGCGCGCCGCTGGACGGCCCTCAGCACCCGCGAGAGGCGTTTGGTGGCGGTGGCCGCCGTTGTCCTCGCCGCGGCCATCGTCTATGGCGGCGTCGTGGCCCCGGTCCAAGCCTTCCACGAACAAGCCCTGGCCAAGTTCCAGCAACAGAAGGCCCAACTAGAGTGGATGCGGCGCCATCGGGGCGAGGCGCGCCGGCAGGGCGCGGCGCAACCCCCGGTGCGCAATCAGTCGCTCCTGACGTTGGTAGACGGTACCGCGCGCGAGTTCGGCCTACGGCTCGCCAGCTACCGCTCGGAAAGCGGCGGCGGCGTCAGCGTCGTCGTGCAGCGGCAGGCCTTCGACGGCATCCTGCGCTGGACCCAGGCACTCTCGGAACGGCACGGCATCCGCGTGATCCAGGCCTCCATCGACGGGCAGGGCGAGGGGCGGGTCAACGCGCGTTTCGTGATTCGTTAGCCGCCGCCGGGCGGGGCACGAGGGCGATCCGTAGCCGCGTCTCGGCCTCGATTGCTTCGCGGGAGAAGAGCAGGGGAAAGCTCTCGTCGGCGGCCCATCCCGCGAGCAGGTTGTCGTAGAAGGGGCTACGTGGGTCCCCGGACTGCCCGGGGGCATTCGTCATCCGCGCCGCGTCCCAGTCCGCCGTGTCCACCACCATCCGCCAGGAGCCGCCGGAGAGCACGGCGAAATCCCGGGCGTCGAACGCCGTGTTGTTCACCGTCTGGCCGCTGCCACCGCGGCCGAAGGACGGCATCCGCATCTGCTTGTGGAGTGCGCCTTCGGCGAGGTGCAGCAGCGGATGCTCAAAGTTCGTCCGGTGCAGCGCGTCCCAGCGCCATCCTCGTGGGTCCGGGCCGAGGAGGGCGGTGGTCTCCTCGCGGGCCGCAACGAGCGTGGCCCCGACCATCTCCCGCAACTCGGGGCGCCGCACGAGCTCGGGAACGGCCAGGGAGTCGATGGACGACACCGCGTCCTGCATGCCGAGCAGGCGTTCGGTGAGCGCGGGAACGAGATGCCGGTGGTACCAGACGGAGAAGAGGGCGGCCTCGGACGAGGCGGGATCCAACGCTCCGTTCCAGCCTGCTAGCGGCGTGGTTTCCGGCAAGGCGCGGACGACCTCCCGGGCGAGCAGGGAACGGTAGTCCCGCTGCACGGCGAGGGAGTCGGCGATGCCGTGCCCGTCCGCCGCGCCAAGCACCTCGACCAGCCGCCGCTGCCGCCAGGGGGCGGCCCACTCGAACCCCACCCGCCGTGCCGTCACCGGGAAGTCGGGCGGCAACGTGTTCGCGTTCGCCGTCGCGATGTAGCCGCGCTCCGGGTTGTACTCCTCCGGCAGGGCGTCCATGTCGAAGAAGCCCTCCCATTCATAGCGCCCGTCGCCGGGTACCGGCAGCAACCCATCGTGGCGCGTCCGCCGGGGAAACAGGCCGGCCGGCTTGTAGCCGATGTTGCCGTCCACGTCCGCGTACACCTGGTTCTCCGCAGGCGCGCCCCAACGGTTCAGCGCGGCCCGGAACTCCCGCCAGTTGCCCGCGCGCATGTAGTCGATGCTGCCGAAGTAGGGCGCCATGCCGGCGTCCAGCCATCCCGCCCGCACCGCATACACGCGTTCGGCGTCCCGATGGACGACCGGCCCGTGCCGCGTGAACTCCAGGGTGACCGGAACCTCCGGGCCGTCCCGAATCGCGATCAACTCCACCAGCCGCTCCACCGGCTCGTCCGCGGGGTAGAAGTAGAGATCCTCCTGGTCGATCGCGAAGATCGTCAGGCCGAAGGCGATGCGTTCGTTGTGTCCGATCGAGATGCCCGGTAGCGACGGCTCGCCGGCCCCGATCACGTTCAATCCGGGCGCCACCAGGTGCGCGACGTATCGCAGGGAGGGAACCGCGTGCCGCCGATGCGGATCGTTGGCCAGGATGGCGCCCCTTCCGGCGGTGCGCGCCGGCGCGATGACCCAGTTGTTGCTGCCATACGCGGACTCCACCTCGGGCGGCAGGGCGGCCAGCGGAGTCTCGTCGTCGAAATTCACCGGTGCCTTGGCGAGCAGATACGTCTTGAGAACGTCCGCCGGCACGACGCAGGGGTCCAAACCCTGGGGCACCCGGACCTCCCAAGGGGGATCGAGCCGCCGCCAGAGATGCGTCTTCTCGAGACCCGCCTGGCACGTCAGCCGCGCCCGCGTCACCTCGGAGACCACGTTGCGCCACAGTCCGTGACTGCGGATCCGCACCACGTCCGCAGCGTCCCAGTAATCCGGCAGGTAGTCGAGCAGCTTGAACTCGACGGGCAGCAGCGCCGGGTCGTCCCGGACGAGGCCCACGTACGCGTTGACGCCCGCAGTGAACGCCTCCGCGATGCGCTTGCCGTCGGAGCCGTAGGCGAGCCACTCCCGGTACATGTCCCCCCGGAACAGGAACAGCCGGTTCGCGCGGTCTTGCTCGACGAACCGCGCGCCGAAAACCTCGGCGAGTCGGCCCAACCCCCGGCGGCGCCACACGTCAATCTGCCAGAGCCGGTCCCGGGCGGCGTTGAAGCCCTGGACAAAGAACGCGTCGTAGTACGTCCGCGCGTAGATGTGGGGAACGCCCCAGGCGTCCACCAAGATCTCGGCGGAGCGTTCCAGCCCCGCGACCTCATAGGTCAGTTCGGACGACCGCGCCGCCGCGCCCTGCGCGATGCACAACGCCACGGCGACGGCCGGCAGCGCACGCACGGCCTTCATGGAGCTTCCCCTGCGAGGATGCGTACATTGTAGCGGGCACCGAAGAGGGTGGCGCGCCCGCAAACGCCGCTCGAAAGGACGAAACCTCGCGGGCGGACTTCGGAAGACGCGGCAAACCTCTGATTCAACGCGCTTTAGTGGCGGATTCTCGTGGCCAGGATGGGATCAACCCACCGCCCTTATTTAACATAATATATATTATGCGAACTTCTGGAAAGGTTCAGCGGTGACCGAGGCGACATGCCGTGCCGTCGCCATCGCGGTAATCCTATGCCGCCCGCGCTGGTCCGGCCGTCTCCTCAGCGTGGCGTCTCTATGGAGATCAACTCGATGCGAGCGCCGTAACGACGAAAGTCCTGTCCGTTGAATGTCAGCAATCGCCGCTCACCGTGCGCCAGCATGGTCGCCACGATGTTGGCGTCGTGGATCTGCCTGCCGGCAACCACAACGTCCCGGCACAGCCTGATCAGCATCTCCGTCGCCCGTGGACCGTCCTCAAGAATCTCGAAACTGGCCCGGAGTGCGGCGATATCCGCCAGGGCGGCGTCCATCGGGACCGGCGCGGACCAGGACTGCGGGCGAGTCACCGTGGCTAGGTACTCCCTGAGCACCTGCCTGCTGATGTGAAGGACGTCCCCGCTCTTGCCCGCTCGCTGCAGGCGCTCCCGTGCGACGGCGTGGCCCGGTGCTGCCTGGAATCGTGCCATCACCAGAACGTTCGTATCTAGGAACATCCGGCCACCTAGCTACCTTGTTCAGTTTCGGCTTCTTTCGCGTCCTGGGGTCCGCCCGTCAAGCGGCCACAGTCGTCGTAGATCTGCTCGCGGCTGACGGTGAAACCCGGCGGCCACGAGCCGCCAGGTACGGCAGGCCAAATCTCATCGAGGTCGAATTCGCTGCCGTAGACCGCGTGCGGTTCCTCCACCACGTTCCCGACACGCTCGAACACGAGCGTTTCCGACTGGAGGTCCACGCTCCGGGTCTTCCATCCCGCCACATACCATGCGAGAGCGTGGCTGTGGCCCGTACCGCGTCTCTGGTTCGACCACCAGGGCCGGTACAGCCGTGCCGAGGCCGGCAGATCGAAGCCAAGGATTTCCTCGAGCTCTGCGAAGGACACCGGCCATTCCGTCGTGCTTATCCCCGCCAAGTGGCGGTACAACGGAGCGTATTTGCCACGTTGCACAGCTTCTCGCACAAGCCTGCTTCTCTTCGTGGACATTGGCGCCCCCGGCTACAGTAATAGTTCTGACTGACTTGATACTATGCTCCCATGTGATCGCCGTCAAGCACAAACCACGAAAGAGGGTCGGGTAGCCGTTCCAGGCGGGCTCGCCGGAAACGTGTCCCGTTCTTCGAAAACGGCGACTGCCGCCGGCCTTTAGGGAAGGTCTGATTAAGACCTTCCCTACCGCGGCACAGGGATGTGCCGCCAAATTCAATGGCGTAAGCCATTGAATTTGCGGAGCAAGCCGAAACCGCGCTTTTGGCTTGCGACCTGAACAAGCCCATGGACGGGCTTGTTCAGACGTTCCTTAGCCCCGGCGGACGTCCCCGAGCAGCGACCTCCCCACCACCTTGAGGGCCAGCGTCTCCTCCGCGCCCTCGAAGATGGACAGCACCCGGGCGTCCAAGAAGTAGCGGCTCACCGCGGTCTCCTCCGCGTAGCCGAGTCCCCCGTGGATCTGCATGGCCTCGCGCGTCACGTACTCGGCCACCTTGCAGGCGAACAACTTCACGAGGCTGGCCTCGGTCTGTCCGCCACCGGCGTCCATACGCCGTGCGGCCCAATACGACGACTGCCGGCAGACGGTCACGTACGTGCCCATGCGGGCAAGCTTCTGGAGCGTCAGCGGGTAGTTCGCCACGGGTTGTTCGAAGACCCGCCGTTCCTCGGCGTAGCGCAACGCGGCTTCGAACGCGGCCCGCATGAGGCCGCTGGCGCGGGCGGCGGTCTGCAGGCGGCCCCCGGCGAAGCCGCGCATCGTGTAGTAGAAGCCGCGTCCCCGGCCCCCTTCTTCGCCCACCAGCGCGTCCGACGGGACGAAGAAGTCGTCGTAGAACATCTCGAAGGAGTGCATGCCGCGGTAGCCGATCGTGGGGATCGCCCGGCCGGACACCGTGCCGCCGCGCGGGTTGGCGTACTCGAACGCATGGCCGTCGAAAGCCGGTTTCTCGACGACGAACAAGGACAGCCCCCGGTGTGGCGGTGCCGCCTCGGGGTCCGTCCGCGCCAGCACCAGGATCGCTCCGGCCTTGCCGGCGAAGGTGCACCAGGTCTTGCCGCCGTTCAGCTTCCAGCCTCCCTCGACGGGGGTGGCCCGCAGGGCGACGGACGCGACGTCGGAGCCCGTGCCGGGTTCGGTGACCGAGATCGCGCACAGGGGATCCCCGGCGGCGAGTCCGGACAGCCAGCGGTGTTTCTGCGCCTCCGTGCCGCCCTCCAGCAGCGCCCGCACCATGATCTCCGGCCGGGTGATCAGGCTCCCGGCCGCGCCCAGGGACGCCCGGGACAGCTCCTCGGTGACGATCACCATGCCGAGGCTGTCCTCGTGATCGTCCGGCTGCAGCCCACCGTAGCGCGCCGGCACGCACAGGCCGAAGCACCCCAGCTCGCGCAACCCATCGACGATGGCATCGGGGACGATGCGGTCCTCGCGATGCACGCTCTCGGCCAGGGGTGCCACCCGTTCCTCGGCGAACTGGCGGAACGTGTCGCGGATCATCGCCTTCTCGTTGTCTAGATGATCGAGTGGCGGGACGCCGTCACGGGCCCGAAAGGCCTCTCCGAGGGCCGCCAGATGCTCCGGTGACTGGTACTGCTCCGCGAAGCCGATGTGATCGTCGGGGAGCTCCGCCGGCGTCAGCCCGTACGCCGACGGCCTGCCGCGCAGCCGCTGGTGGAGGTTCGAAACCGCCTCCGCGCAGAACGCCAGCGCGATCTGCTCCTTGAACGCACGCTCCGCCGGGGCAGGTTCCGGACCTGATCCGTGATCCGCATAGTCCAGCATGACCTCGGCGCATTGCAATTCGGCGCTTGAGAATGCGAGATCGTAAAGTTGCATCTGGGCCTCCTCGTCGAGGCCCGAGGCCGCCCTCGCCAGGAGTTGGCGGGCGCCGCCGAGGATGCTGCGCGTGCGGTCGTCCATCGCCTGTCCGCCCTGCCCGGCGTGCGATTCTACTGCATAATCCGCGCTGTCCCGGGGATTCTGGCCCCATCGGCGGCAGGATTTCCATGCGCCAACAAACCCCGTCCATCGCGTCCGTGAAGACGTGTTTTCTCACGCTCCAGAGGCGCATCGTCGGCGAATTGGAACGCCTAGATGGCGCCGGCCGTTTCGCCGGCGAGGACCTCGCCACCGACGGGGGCGGGCTGTCGAGGCCCCGCGTCCTCGAGGACGGCGAGCGCATTGAGAAGGCCGCCGCGCACTTCACGCATAGCGTCGGGAGCGCCCTGCCCCCGGCGGCCTCGGAACGTCGGCCGGAGCTCGGCGGCCGTCGGTTCGAGGCCGTCGCGGTGTCCTGCATCGTCCATGCGCGGAACCCGTACGTCCCCGCCGCCCACATGAACCTGCGCTTCTTTTCGGTGGACGCCTCGTCCGTGGACGCCGATCCGCCCGCCTGGCACTTCGGCGGGGGCTTCGACCTTACCCCCTTCTATCCCTTCGAAGAGGACGTCATCGAATGGCACCGCGGCGCACGCGCGGCCTGCGACCGCCACGGGGACTGGTACGCCGAGTTGAAGGCGAACTGCGACGCGTACTTCTTCCTGCCTCATCGCGGCGAGTCCCGCGGCGTGGGAGGCATCTTCTTCGACGACTGGACCCGGGGCGGGTTCGGGCCGAGCCTCGCGTTCGTGGAGAGCGTCGGCCGGCAATTCCTGGCCGGGTACGTGCCGATCTTCGAACGCCGGGCGCCGCTGCCCTGGGGTGATCGCGAAGAGCGTTTCATGCTCATCCGCCGGGGGCGCTACGCGGAGTTCAACCTCGCCGTGGACCGAGGTACGCGCTATGGGCTGCAGTCCGGCCGGCGCGTGGAATCCGTGCTGGCGTCGTTGCCGCCCCGGGTGCGCTGGGCGTACGACCATCACCCTTTGCCGGGCTCTCCGGAGGCCGCCCTAACCGAGCGGTTTCTGCGGGCGCGGGACTGGCTGCAACCTGTGGATAAATCTGGGGACTAATTCTTATCAAGACGATGACAACCCCGGGCATTTGGCCCATGACATCCCCGGTGCATAAGTTTCTGTCTTGAAAACAATCGCATAGGTCTGTTTTCTAGAAAAGCATGCAGGATTGGGGGCGATGATGCGCCGATGGAAGCCGATCGGGACGTTGTGCAGAAATCGATGGTGATCCAAGTGCCGACATCGCGCTCGGCCAGCCCGAATCGTCCGGCCACCGCGCCCGCACGGACGGGTGCGACGCCCTGCTATGGGCCGGAGTCGTTGGGCTCCGCGTCGGGCGGGACGGTCAACCGGTCCTCGACATCCTTGACGCCGGGGGTGCCCCGGGCGATGCCGATGGCGCGGGTGCGCTGCTCCTCGCGATCCACTTGGCCGGTGAGGACGACCACCCCCTCCCGGACATCCACGTCGATCCGCCAGCCCGGCAGGTCCCGGGCGCCGATCAGGCTGGCCTTGACCCGGGTGTGGATGGCGGAGTCGTCGATCACCTCCCCCGCCGTGCGCCCCTCCCCGGTCGCGCTGTAGTTCGTGCATCCTGCGAGGAACCACGCGGCGACGGCGACCAGCACGGCTGGCGCCCGGCGGGCGAGGCGTCGGGCGCATGGGTGGGTGGAGCCCGACGCTTGAGCGGGCATGAGCGTGTGCACGGCGACTCCGGGTAGCGGCCAGACCCGGCGCGACCTTAACATCCGGCCCGAAGGACCAGCAATGCGAACGATGGAAAGTCCACCCCGCGGGGCGTCGGCGCGCGCCGCCCGAACCTGGGCCGCTCGTACCCTCACCGTCATCCTGCTCTCCGCCGGGCTCGGTGGCGCGGCGGAGGAGCGCGTGCACCTCGTCATCCCCGTCGCGCCGGGCGGCGGCGTGGACGGAACGGCACGGGAGGTCGGTCGGTCCCTGGAGGCCCTCGGACTCGCCGGCGCGGTGTCGTTCGAGAACATGGGCGGCGGCGCCGACCGGGCCCTCGGCTTGTTCGTAGAGAACGCGGCACGCTTTCGCGACGCCCTCCTCGTGCACTCCACGCCGCTGGTGATCCGCAACGTGCAAGGGCTCTTTCCCCTCGGCTTCCGCGACCTGACACCGGTTGCGGGCCTGGTCGCGGACTACGGCGTGTTCGTGGTTCGAACCGACGCCCCGATCCCGGACTGGGGCACGATCACCGGGAAACTAGCCGAGGAGCCCACCGCCATGATCGCCGGGGGCGGTTCGGCCCGGGGGAGCCTGGACCACCTCGTGTTGGCCCTTGCGCTCGGTGCGGCCGGGGCCGACGCGCGTCGCGTCCGCTACCTCCCGTACGACGGCGGGGGCAAGGCCATGCTCGCCCTGCTCGGCGGGGAGGTGGATTTCCTGTCCACTGGGCTCGGCGAGACCCTGTCCTTCCTGCGCTCCAACCAAGTGCGCGCGCTGGCCGTCACCGCGCCGGCCCGGGTCGCCGCCCTCCCCGCCGTGCCCACGCTGACCGAACTCGGCCATCCCGTCACCTTCGCCAACTGGCGCGGTGCGTTCGCCGCTCTTGGCGCACCAGCGGAAACGCGCGCCGCGCATCTCCGGCGCCTACGCGCCCTGGTCGCTACCGACGCTTGGCAAGCGGCCCTCGACCGGCATGGCTGGCAGCGCCTGGAACTGTTCGGGGCGGACTTCGAGGCGTATCTGCAGGAACAAGAATCCGTCCTGCGCACGACCCTGACCGATCTCGGATTCGCCCGGTGACGCGCCGGCTGGTGCCGCTGGCCTTGCTGGCGGTGGCGTGCGTCTATCTGTGGGCCGCCACCCAAGTACCCCTAGACCCGTGGTCCGAGGACGGGATCGCCGACGCACGCACCCTGCCCTTCGCATGCGGCACGCTGCTGACGCTGCTCGCATTGGGCATGGCCATCCGCGGCGTGCCCGTCGAGGCCGGCGGCGGGCGGCTCCTGCCCCTCGGGGGCATGCTGGCCTGCGTCCTCGCCTTCATCGTCGTGCTGCCATTCGCCGGCCTCTGGCCGTCCCTGGCGCTCTTCCTGATCGCCGCCCTCGCCGCCTTGGGCGAGCGGCGTCCGGCGGTGCTACTCGGGGCGTCCCTCGGCACCGCGCTCCTCGGCTGGGCGCTGGTCGAAATTCTGTTGGGCGTGTACCTCCATCCCGGCAGTTGGTGGGCCTGAGCATGTGGGAGGGCATCGCCGCGGGACTCGCGACGGCGCTCGATCCGGCCAATCTCGCCTGGGTGGCGGCGGCTGCGTCGCCGGCACCCTGATCGGCATGCTGCCGGGACTCGGGCCGATCACGGCCATCGCCCTGATGATCCCCGTCAGCTACTCCATGGAGCCCGCGGCGGGCCTGATCATGATGGCCGGCGTCTACTACGGCGCCGTGTTCGGGGGCTCCACCTCCTCCATCCTGATCAACGCACCCGGCGTCGCCTCCACCGTGGCCACCTCCTTCGACGGCTATCCCATGGCGCGCGCCGGGCAGGCGGGACGGGCCCTCGCCCTCGCCGCCTATGCCTCCTTCGCCGGCGGCGTCTTCGGCGCTTGTGCCCTACTCCTCTTCGCCGGCGCGCTCGCGTCCTGGGCCACCGCGTTCCAGTCGCCGGACTACACGCTGATCCTCATCCTGGCCCTCTCGAGCATCGCGGCGTTCGCCGAGCGCGGCCAGATCGCGAAGTCCTGCGTGGCCGCCCTGCTTGGCCTGATGCTCGGCACGGCCGGGGCCGATCCGGAAAGCGGCGTGCCTCGATTCACGTTCGGGCGTCTCGACCTGATGGACGGGATTGCCTTCATCCTCGTCGCGATGGCCACTTTCGCGCTCGCGGACGCGTTCCACCTGCTGACCCGGGGCGACGACGATGGCCCCGGCGCCAGCGCGGGACGCTACGCCCGCCTCGCTCCCGGCGACGCCAGGGCCATCGCGCCGACGCTGGGGCGGAACTCCGTGCTCGGCTTCCTCGTGGGAGTCTTGCCCGGCGCCGGGGCAACCCTCGCGAGCTTCTTCGCCCACACGTTCGAGAAGCGCTTCACGGCCAACCCGGCGTGCGGCGTGGCCGCGCCGGAGTCGGCCAACAACGCGGCCTGCATGGGATCGTTCGTGCCCCTGCTCACGTTGGGGATTCCGGGCTCCGGCACCACCGCCGTGCTCCTCGGCGTCATGCTGAGCCTCGGCATCCAGCCCGGCCCTCGGCTGCTAGCCACCGATCCCGGGGCGTTCTGGGGCGTCATCGTGTCGATGTTCGCCGGCAACCTGGTGCTGCTGGCGCTCAACCTGCCGCTGATCCCCTACCTCTCGCGCCTGATCCGGATATCGCGGCCGGTGCTGATCCCGTTCGTTGTCGCATTCTCCCTGGTGGGGGTCTACCTGACGACGCTGAACGACTTCGACCTCTTCCCGATGGTGGGCCTGGCGGCCGGTGCCCTCGTGCTGCGCTGGGCCGGCTTCCCCCTCGCGCCCTTGCTGCTCGGCTTCATCCTGAGCGGCATGCTCGAGGAGAACCTGCGGCGCACCCTCTACCTGGCGGACGGGTCCTGGGCGATCCTGGCCGAACGCCCCCTGACGTTGGTGCTCGCCGCCGCCTGCGTCCTAGTGTGGGCCGCTCCACTCTGGCGGCAATTGCGCCGCGTGGCACCAGGCGGCGATTGATGCGCGTCCGACAACATGGTCGCCACGACGTGGTCGCCACGACGTTCCGCACCCCGCGCGATTCGGTTAACATCGCCAGCCTGTCACGCGGGCAACCGCGCCATCGGGGAGGCACCGGACGTGCGCCGATACTCACACAGCACCGACGACGGCGACGAACAGATCAACCTCACGCCCATGTTGGACGTGGTGTTCATCATGCTCATCTTCTTCATCGTGACGGCCACGTTCGTCAAGGAGGTGGGGCTCGACGTCAACCAGCCCGAGGACGACAAGCCGAAGACCGTGGATCCGGACAAGCGCAGCATCGTCGTGCGGATCACGAGCCGCGACCGCATCATCATCGCCCAGCGGGACGTGGACTGGCGTTCGGTGCGCGCGAATATCGAACGCCTGCACGCGGAGAACCCCGAAGCTCCCGTGATCATCCAGCCGCACCCGGACTCCCGGACGGAGAGCATGATTCACGTCATGGACTCGGCGCGCCAGGCGGGAGTCTTCAACGTCTCGCTCGCGGGCACTTGACGCGGCACCCGCGCCCGGGGATGCGGAGGCCCCGTTGATCGATCTCCGCTCCGATACCGTCACCCGCCCCACCCCGGCCATGCGCGAGGCGATGGCCCGAGCCGAGGTGGGAGACGACGTGTATGGCGAAGACCCCACCGTCAATGCACTAGAGGCCCGTGCCGCCGCGCTCCTCGGCTTCGAGGCGGCGCTCTTCGTCGCGAGCGGCACCCAGGCGAACCTCTGCGCCCTGCTCGCCCACTGCGAGCGGGGCGACGAGTACATCGCCGGACACTCCGCGCACACCTACCGGTTCGAGGGCGGCGGCGCAGCAGCGTTGGGGGGCATACAACCTCAACCGATCCCGTTCGAGCCGGACGGTACCCTCGATCTTGGCGCGGTCGCTGCGGCCGTCAAGCCAGACGACGACCATTTCGCCCGCACGCGGCTGCTGTGCCTGGAGAACACCCAGGCCGGCAAGCCGCTCCCCGTGGACTACCTCGCCCGCGCCCGCGCCTTCTGCGACGCCCGCGGGCTGTCCCTGCATCTCGACGGTGCCCGGCTCTTCAACGCCGCCGTCGCTTGCGAAGTGGCGGCGGCGGACATCGCCGGCCATGCGGACTCGGTCTCCTTCTGCCTGTCGAAGGGGTTGGGCGCGCCGGCGGGATCGCTGCTCGTTGGAGGCCGGGACTTCGTGCGGCGCACCCGCCGTTGGCGCAAGGTGTTGGGCGGCGGGATGCGCCAGGCGGGCATCCTGGCCGCCGCCGGGCTGCATGCCCTCGAACATCATGTGGAACGCCTGCGCGAGGATCATCGCCGCGCTCTGCGTCTGGCGGAGGGTCTGGGGACGATCCACGGCGGCAGCCATGCCTCCGGCATCAGCTGCCACACGAACATGGTGTTCGTCGGCCCCGAACTGGCGAGCCAGGAGCGCGCCCTGCTCGAACGGGGCATCTGCATCGAGGGCGCACGTTGGGTCGTGCACCTCGACATCGACGACGCGGCGCTGGAACGTACGCTCGACGCCGTCAACTCCCTACCAATCCTGCGATAGAGCCGGTCACGCAGGCGACGAGGGTTCCGGAGACGAGCGTTCTGGGCGCGAGCCGGAGCACCTCGGCGCGCCTTTCCGGCACCAGTGCCGAGAGCCCGCCGATCAGGATGCCCACGCTGCCGAAGTTCGTGAAGCCACACAGGCCATAGGTCAGGATCAAGCGCGTGCGGGCACCGATCTCGCCGGGCTCCGCCGCGCCGAGCTGTATGTAGGCGATCAATTCGTTCAGCACGACCTTCACGCCGAGCAGCGTCCCGGCGAAGGATGCCTCGGCCCAGTCGATCCCCATCAGCCACGCCACGGGGGCGAAGGCCCATCCGGCCATGCGTTCCAGGGTCAGGTCCGCGCCGCCGACCGCGAGCCCAGATAGGACGTAGTTCACGAGCGCCACGAGGCTGACCAGCACGATGACCATCGCGCCGACGTTGACGACGAGGCGCAGACCGTCCGCGGTGCCTCGGGAGATGGCGTCCATCACACTGGCGTAGCGCAATTCGTCCGAGGTGCCGACCACGTCGGTCGCATCGCCCTCCGGGATCATCACGCGGGCCACCACGACGGCACCGACGACGTTCACCACCGAGGCGATCAGCACGTGCCCGAGGGCGCCGTCGATCACGTCGGTGAGCAGGTTCGCGTAGAGCACCATGATGGATCCCGCGACCGTGGACATGCCGCAGGTCATCACGACGAAGAGTTCGGAGCGCGACAACCGCGCCAAGTGCGCGCGGATGGCCAGCGGCGCCTCCACCATGCCGAGGAACACGCTCGCCGAGGCGGCCAAGCCCACCGCCCCGCCCACGCCCATGGACCGCCGGAGTGCCCAGGAGAAGCCCCGGATGACCACGGGTAGCACGCGCCAATACCAGAGCAAGGCGACCAGCACGCTGAACACGAGGATCTGCGGAAGGATGCGGAAGGCGAAGATGTAGGGTGCCGTCTCCGCCGTGAGCACGAACGGGGACTCGCCGCCGCCCAGGAAGCCGAACACCAGTGACGCGCCCGCCGTGGTGGCGGTCTCTATGGCGTCGACGACGTGGTTGAGCACGAGCAGCCCGTCCCGGGCCACCGGGACGCGCAAGAGGGCGAATGCGATGGCGAACTGGATCGCGAGCCCCGCGGCCACGGGTCGGAAACGCACGTCTCGCCGCCCCTCGCTGAACAGCCACGCGATGCCCAGGAAGACCAGAATGCCCAGGATGCCTTGCACCGGCCCGCATCCGCTGCTAAGTACGCCGCAAGTATGTCACGCATCCTCGTCACCGGAACCTTGGCGATCGACTACGCGGGCCGGTATGGCGGCAGGTTCGAGGGGCTGCCGCGACACGCCGGCATCAACCTGTCGATCCACCTCGAGCGCATCGACCGGAGCTTCGGCGGCTGCGCCATGAACATCGCATACGGGTTGGCGCTCCTCGGCCACGCGCCCGTGCCCTGGGTGTTCGTCGGTGCCGACTACGGAGCGGACTACGCGTCGCATCTGCGCACCCACGGCATCGACGACAGCGGTGTCGAGCGGGTGTCCGGCGCGGCCTATTCGTCGCACGGGTTCGTCTTCACCGACCGGGACGGCAATCAGTTCACCGGCTTCTATCCCGGTCCCGCGCGGCGCGGGGACTTCGCGGAGCGGCTGGCCGACTTCGTGCGGGCGCGAGACTTCGACTATGCCGTGCTCGCGCCGGACGTCGCGCCCAACATGATCGCCGCCGCCCGTGTCCTGAATGCCCGCGCCGTGCCGTTCCTCTGCGACCCGGGCCAGGGCCTCACCGACTTCGCCGCCGAGGACGCTCGGGAACTCGTGGCACTATCCCGCGAACTTATCGTCAACCGCTACGAATTCGAGACCCTAAAGCGCTACTGCGGTGCCGACCCCGCCACCGAACTCGACTATCTGGTGGTCACCGACGGTGCGGACGGGTCGTTCTGCGGTGCCGTCTCCATCCCCGCTGCACCCACCCGGCACGTGGTGGACCCGACGGGTTGCGGCGATGCGTACCGGAGCGGCTTCGTGCATGCCCGCCTGTGCGGGGCCGGGCTACCGGACGCAATGCGCGCGGGAGCGTGCGTGGCGGCGATCAAGATCGAAACCCGGGGCACGCAACGCCATAGCCTCGACGACTTCCCGGCCCGCTATGCCGCGGCGTGGGGCGAAACCCCGGACTGGCTCCGCGAACCCGGCCAGATCGCGTCATGACCGGCCACGTCATCCTCCTCAACGGCTCGTCGAGCGCGGGCAAGACGACCCTCGCCGAGATGTTGCAGCGCTTGCTGGCCGAGCCCTATCAGTTGATCTCGCTGGACCAATACCGGGATGGGCTGCCGGCGAGGTTCCGTGGCCTCAACGCGCCGGACGGCACCACCGGGGCCCAAGGGCTCAACGTGGTCCCCGTGGAGCGGGCGGGACAACGTGTCACGGCCATTGCGTTCGGCGATGCCGGCCGGCGGATGCTGCGCGGCATGCGGCGCGCCATCGCCGCTTTCGCCCGCGAGGGCGGCAACGTGATCGTGGACGACCTCGTGCTTGAGGAGGCGTTTCTCCTCGACTACCTCGAGGCGCTGCGGGGCTTGCGGGTGACCTTGGTGGGCGTGCGCTGTCCCCTCAAGGTCGTTCAAGCCCGAGAAGCCGCACGGCCCGGGCGCTTCCCGGGGACTGCCGAGTCCCACTTTCACGAGGTCCACGCGCACTGCGTCTACGATGTCGAGGTCGACACTAGCGCCGCGACCCCGCGGGCGTGCGCGCAGCGGGTCATCGAGGTGGCGGCGGCCGGCGGTACGGCATTCGAGCGCCTGCGGATGGAACTACCGTCGTGAACGGGGTCGCTCACTCCGCGACGGCCATCCCAAGCCGCTCCGTGGCGGACGCGAGGTACTCCATGAGTGTCGCGCAGCGAAACTCCAAACGCGAGCAGCCGCGGCCCACTTGCGGGGGAGCGGTTGTTTGCGCCGCACGCGCCGCGCTATCGTTCCGTCCGCCGCCCGAAGAAGGAGCCCGCCATCGACATGCCGCGATTCGCCGCCACGCCGCCGCGGTTTGCCGCAGTGCCGGTATCTGCCCTTCGGGAGGTGCGCCGGCTTCGCACGGCGTCGTGCGCGGCTTGCTCCATCACGGCGCTGACGTTGCTCGTGGCCGCCTGCGGAGGCGGCGGCGGCGGAGGCCGCCAGGCCGCGCCAACACCTCCGCCGCCCCCCGCGCCACCGCCCACGACGATCTCCGGCCGTGCCGCGTTGGGCCTGGTCCAGAACGCCGCCGTGGGGGTGCAGGACGCTGGCGGGCAGGAACTGGGGAGCGCCACCACGGACAGCGCCGGCCGCTTCGAGGACGCCGATCTCGGAAACCATGCCGGCACGCTGCGCATCTTGGTCGAACCCGCCACGGACGGGTCGAGCGCATACCTTTGCGATCTGATCTCCGGCTGCGCGGCAGGCGACGGCGCGGCCCATGCCTTCGGCGACGCCGTTCCCTACGAGGTCACCCTCGCCGCCGTCGTGCCAACCGAGGAGATCGAATACGCGATCCAGGTGACGCCGTTCACGACCGCTGCGGCCCGTAGGGCGGACGTGTTGGGCGAGCGCACCGAAGCGAACGTCCGCCAAGCGAACGAGGAGATGGCGGAGGCGCTCGAGGACGTCATCGCCCTGATGCTCCAGGAACCGGTGGACCTCGACGACGACTTCCCCGCGGTGCCGATCATCGATCTGACCGGGTCGGATGGGACCGATCTGGCGGCGGCCGACATCTCCCAAGCGGAGGCCATGGTCACGTTGCTGGCCATCGCGGTGCTCCGGGTCGCGGACGGCGGAGAGGACTTGGGGGCCGTGCTCGACGATTTGGCGGACGGGTTCGCCGAAGCCGGCCGGCTCGTCGAGAACGATGCGTTGGCCTCTGCCGGCCACGCGTTCGATATCGCCGACCTGCTCACGGCGACCGCGGACATCGTGGCGGAGCTCGGCGACGCTCCGTCCGCCGCGTCCGCCGCGCTGGAGTTGCTCGGCCTGGCCGACGGCGATGCCCGCACCGAGGTCGCGCTACGCCTCGACCGCCTCGCCGTGGCCTTCGACGCCGTAACGGTGGACATCGCGGTCGAACAGGTCGACTCCGACGACGACGGCCTCCCGGATCTGGACGAAATCGCGGGCGGGACCGATCCCGCCGACCCCGACACGGACGGCGATGGCATCCTGGACGGCGACGATCCGCTGCCACTGGACGTGGACACGGACGGGGACGGCGTGGGCGACAGCCAGGACACCGACGACGACGGGGATGGCGTGGACGACCTCGACGACGCGTTCCCCCTGGATGCCAGCAAGACGGTCGATCCGGCGGTGTTTCCCCCGGCGCGTAGGTTTGCCGCGTCCTGCGAGACGCCCCGGACCGGCATGGACGCCACGTCGGGACGCCCCTTCGAGGACCGCCAGGGTTCCGCCCACGACGAAAAGCTCTGGCTGCGCTCCTGGAGCGATGATCTTTACCTCTGGTACGACGAGATCGAGCATGTCGATCCCGTCGGCTATTCGGTGGCCGACTACTTCCGCCGCCTGCGCACCTTCGCGCGGACGCCTTCCGGCGCGTACAAGGACCAGTTCCACTTCACCTACGACACCGCCTACTGGCGACAGCTTTCGCAATCCGGCGTCTCCGCCGGCTATGGGGCCGAATGGGTGATCATCGCCTCGCGTCCCCCCCGGGAGGTCGCGGTCGCGTTCACGGAGCCCGATTCGCCCGCCACCGAGGCGGGGCTCGGCCGGGGCGCCCGGGTGATAGCCATCGACGGCGTGGACATGGAAACGGGGAGCGACGTGGACACGCTCAACGCGGGACTGTTCCCGGCCGAAGTCGGGGAGTCCCACGAGTTCGTCGTGCGCGACCTCGGCGCCACGGAGACGCGCACGGTGACCCTGACGGCCGGGGAGATCGTGACCCGCCCGGTGCAGCACGTGCGTACCCTGGACACCGACACCGGCCCGGTGGGCTACCTACTCTTCACGAGCCACATCGCTCCGGCCGAGGGCCAACTCGTGGAGGCGATGCGCGGTTTCGAGGAAGCCGGCATCGCGGACCTGATCGTGGATCTTCGGTACAACGGTGGGGGCTACCTCGACATCGCCAATCAACTCGCCTTCATGATCGCGGGCCCGGCCGCGGCGTCCGGACGCACCTTCGACGAGTTGCGCTTCAACGACAAGCACACGGTCTTCAATCCCGTGACCGGCCGTGGGCTCAGGCCCACCGCGTTCCACGAGAGCACGCTCGGATTCACGGATGGCCTGCCCGCCGGCGACGCGCTCCCGAGCGTGAACCTGCCCCGGGTGTACGTCCTCACCACGGACGATACGTGTTCGGCGAGCGAGGCGATCATCAACGGACTGCGGGGCATCGACGTCGAGGTGCTCCTGGTCGGCGGCACGACGTGCGGAAAGCCCTATGGCTTCTACCCCGCGGACAACTGCGGCACGACCTACTTCTCCGTGCAATTCCAGAGCGTCAACGCCAAGGGCTTCGGGGAGTATCCCGACGGCTTCTCGCCGGCCAACCTCCCGCGCGTCGAGGGCGTGCCGGTGCCGGGCTGCGCCGTGGCCGACGACTTCGACCACCGGCTCGGCGACCCCGCCGAGCGCTTGCTGTCCACCGCGCTCGATCATCGAGCCACCGCCGCGTGTCCGGCGCCCACCGCGGTGCTTTTCGCCAGGCGGTCGCTTCGCCACGCGCCGCCGTCGGCGGACGATGCGGTGGGCCGGGCGCATGCCAATGGGGCGACGCGCCCCGGGTTGCCCGGCGCTTGGCTACGCGAGCCTCGTTGATCGATTCGGTCACCCTGTGAGGGCCACCCTGTGAGGGCCACCCTGTGAGGGCCACGCTTGCGTCGGCGGCCATGCGCTGCATAATGCGCCGCGTGTTCAGCAACAACAAAGGAGGTGATCTGTGGTATCTGCGGTTGAGGAGCGGCTGAATCCGTAAGCCGTCTACTAGCGGATTCGGACTAGGCCAGCAGTTGCGGCAGCAACTGCCAACGCGAGCGTAAGCTCGCGCCAGCTCCATAATCCGGGGTGGGGGCGCCGACCGGCGCCCCCACCGAACAAACCCATCTCCGCGCGTCGCGCCTTGTCGCGCCCGCCCTGCCCTTATCGCATCCCAACGAGAGGAAGCCCATGAAGCTCGCCGTTGAATTTCCGAGCGTCGCGTACCGCGAAGGCGGCGCCGGCGTGGTCCGCCTCGCCCGGGGCATCGAGGAGATTGGCTACGACCAACTCGACATGTTCGACCACGTCATTATGGGGTTTCCGACGGACACCCGGGAGGCGCCCATCTATCCGCCGAAGATGCCGATCATGGAGGCCCTGATGACGTTGAGCTTTGTCGCGTCGGCCACCTCCCGCATCGGCTTGGGCACCGAAGTGTTGGTGCTGCCCCAGCGGCAGCCGGTGCTGGTCGCCAAGCAGGTTGCGACCCTCGACACCCTCTCGGGCGGCCGGGTACGGCTCGGCGTGGGCGTCGGCTGGCAGGAGTCCGAGTACGACGCCCTGGAGGAACCCTTCCACAATCGCGGCCGGCGGATGGACGAGGCCATCGCCGTCCTGCGAGCCTATTGGGGCGACGAGCGGGTGGACTACGCGGGCGCACACTACACCTCCACGGCCATGGCCATGGAGCCGAAGCCGCCCCAGGGCGGGGCCCTGCCCGTCTGGGTCGGCGGGTCCGTGGAGCGCGCCCTGCGCCGCGTCGGCGAACTCGGCGACGGCTGGCTCGCCAACTCCATCACGGACCCCGCCATCGCGCGCAAGTGCCGCGACAAGATCAGCCGCTACGCGGAGGGCGCGGGGCGCGACCCGGGCGCGATCGGCTATCAGATGATGCTCGCCCCGCCACCCCGGGACGCGGCCGGCAAGGCGTTCTACAGCGAACCGGACCAGGTCGTGCGCCGTGCCGCCGAGGTGGCCGAGATGGGCTTCGAGTGGGGCGCCCTCAACGCCACCGCGATCTTCCAGGCCGGGGCGCGTAGCGTCGACGCGATGCTCGACGTGTTGGGGATCCTGCACGAAGCGATCCGGAGTGCCGTCGGACCCTGAACGCGGACCAGTCAAAGCGAGTAGAGCGTGACGAACATCACCAGCAGAAAGCCCGGCACCAGCAGCAGCGCGTAGGCCAGCAACGACAGGAACCACTTGAGCGTGGTCCGCAGGAGCCCATCGCCGTAATAGCGCTTCAGCGCCAGGAAGTAGTAGACGAGCAACACCGGCGTGAGGAAGTCGCCTCCCGGGACGAGCATGCGCACGGTGAACACGGCGAAGGCCACGGTGTGGACGTGCACCGCGAACACGAGGTGTTCCACGTAGAAGCGCCGCTTGCCGAGATAGAAGAGGGCCAGCAGGCCGGCATAGGCGGGTAGCGTCACGAACATTGCGATGGGCAGGTTGTCCATCATCCGGTCGGCGGCGACCTGGGGTTGGTGCAGCACGTCGAGGATTTGGTCCGCCAGGAAGAGGTCGAATTCGTCGAGCGCGAAGTCTTGATCCACGCCGTCGAGCGCCTTGGCCGCTTCGTACACGATGATCTTCAGGTACGGCCGGCCCGGATAGGCGAGAATGTCGTCGATCTTGCGATTCTGGTCCTCCGTCAGCAGCACCTTTAGGCGCCCCACGTCGGCCCCCTCGCTGGCCCGGCCCAGTTCGACCTCCGCCTCCGCCCAGTCTTGCCGAGGGGGGCTCAGGTCCGTCGTCACCGAGAGCACGAAGAAGAAGGCGAGGCTGACGAACAGGTAGAACCGCACCGGCGACGAATAGCTCGCGCGACGGTTGCGCGAGAACTCCGCGGACAACTCCCCGGGGCGCAGCACCATCGTCTTGACGGTGCGCAGGAAGCGGGAGTCGAGTTCGAACGTCTCCTTGATGAACTCGCCGAGCATGAGCGGCAGCGAACGGGCGTAGTTGCGGTCGTTCTGGCCGCAGTGGGCGCAGAACGGGCCCGGACGTCCGTGTCCGCAGTTCGGACAGGGGGTCAACGCACCCCCGTCCGCCCCGGTATCTCCCGCCATCCGCGTGCCGTCACGCCTCCCCGGCACCCTCCGCCTCAGCCTCCTCGGCGAGTGCGGCCTCCCGATCCTTGTTGGCCCGCGAGATGATGTACTGCTGAATGCGCCCGGTGTCCTCGACATCGAGCACGTCGGCGAACGACGCCATGCCGTTGTCGTTCAACGTGCCGCCGAGCACGATGGCCTCGAAGGTTGCGTGGATCTCCGGTGTCATGAAGCGTAGGTCCGGGATTCCCCCCGACGAGAGCACCCCGATGCCGTGACACGGCGAGCAGATTTCGTGGTACAGGATGTCGCCGCGGTCGAGGTCCTCGGCGGAGGCCGTAAGCGGGGGCTGTTCCTTGATCGTCGTGTCGCGCTCGGGCGGCTTGGGCAGTTCGGCATCGCCGCCGAGGGCGTACACCACGACACGGGCATGGCTGCCGTAGATGTAGCTCGCCGCCCCCGTCGTGTTGATGGAGCCCGCGCCCGTCATCGTCGCCACGTACTGCGTGCCGTCCACTTCGTAGGTGATGGTCGGCCCGACGATGGACGTCCAGGTGTCCGTCTGCCAGAGCAGGCTGCCGTCGTCGGTGCTGCGCGCCGAGACCTTGCCCATGGCGTCGCCCTGGAAGAGCACCCCGGCGGCCGTCGCCACCACGCCCCCGTTCCAGGGGTGTTCCTGACGCACGGCCCAGACGGTCTCTCCGCTCAAGGGATCGAAGGCGACCGTATAGCCCTCGGGCTCCGGCGGGTCATCCCAGGCCTCGATGAGTTGATTGATCCGACCGTATTCGATGCCGACGTTGATCATGCCTTCGCGGCGCTTGTACACGCCCGTCTTCTCGTACTCTTCGGGCATCGCGAACAGGAACGGCGTATCGTGGGTCGTCAGGTACATGACGCCCCGCTCGCCGTCCCAGGACATCGCCTGCCAGTTGTGCGCCCCGAGTGCGCCCGGATGGATCCACTGCGGGTTCTCATCGTATTCGACGTCGGTGTTCTCCACCGGGCGGCCCGTCTCGAGGTCCACGTGCGTCGCCCAGGTCACCGTGCCGTAGGGATGCGCCCGCAGCAGCGTCCCGTCGCTCCGGTCGATCACGTAGAAGAACCCGTTCTTCGGCGCCTGCAGGAGAACCTTGCGCATGACGCCGTCCACCTCGAGGTCCGCCAGGGTCATGTCCTGGACGGCGGTGTAGTCCCAGTTGTCGCCGGGGGTGGTCTGGTAGTACCACTTCATTGCCCCGGTATCCGCGTCCACCGCGACGATGGCGGCGAGGAACAGGTTGTCGCCGCCGCCGGGGGAGCGGATCACCCGCGTCCACGGCGAGCCGTTGCCGACGCCGAGATAGACGGTGTGGAAATCCGGGTCGTAGACGATGGAGTTCCAAACGGTCCCACCGCCGCCGATGTCCCACCACTCGCCCCCCTTCCAGGTGTCGGCGGCCATCTCCATCTCGGGGTGCTCGAAGGGCAGCGAGGGGTCGCCCGGCACGGTGAAGAACCGCCAGACCTGCTCGCCCGTCTCGGCGTCGTACGCGGTCACGTAGCCGCGCACGCCGAACTCCGCCCCGCCATTGCCGATGTAGACCTTGCCGGCGGCGGCCCGGGGGGCACCGGTGATGGTGTAATTCCGCGTGCGGTCGATGACCGTATCGACCTCCCATACTGGCGTTCCCGTCGCGGCGTCCAGGGCCACCAGCCGCCCGTCGAGGGTCGCTACGTAGACGCGGCCCCGGTAGACGGCGAGCCCCCGGCTGATCACGCCGCAGCAGGCGCGGCGCGCCGTTTCTCCCGGGACCTCGGGGTCGTAGGACCACAACTCCTCGCCCGTCGTGGCATCGAGGGCGTAGGTGATGTTCCACGGCAGGATCGCGTACATCACGCCGTCCACCACGAGCGGCGTCGATTCCACCGGATGCAGCGTGCCGAAGTCCTTGTACCAGACGAGGCCGAGCTCTCCGGCATTGTCCCGGTTCACTTGCGTGAGCGGCGAGAAACGCTGCTCTTCGTAGGTGCGCCCGTACGTGAGCCAGGCGCCCGGCTCCTCGGTCTCCACCGCCGCGATGCGGGCCTCGTCGACCATCGCCGCCGTCGGGGCGGGAGCGACGGACGGGGCGGGCGCCGGTTCCTGCGGCGGCGCGTCCTCCCGGCTGAACAACACGAGCAACACCGCAACGGCCACAACCGCCACGATGGCGACCATCCCACCTCTCGACACGCCCATCTGTTTGGTCCGTATTCGCATTCCGCTCCCTCCCGGTTCGTCAACGGAAACATACCACCAGCGAGATTGGCTTGGGCGCGTCCCATCGGCAACCCCTCGGCACGGTAAGCTTGTGCCCCGGGAGGACACCCATACATGGCGGTACCCGGCAAGCTCCGCTTCGACGTCAAGCTGGCCTTCGGCGTTGGCCAACTCGGCGAAGGCCTGAAGAACGGCGCCTTCGGCATCTTTCTGCTGTTCTACTATAACCAGGTGCTCGGCATGCCCGGCACGCTGGCGGGCCTCGCCGTGGGAACCGCGGTGGTCGTGGACGCCTTCACCGACCCCCTCGCCGGATCCCTCTCGGACCACTGGCGATCCCGCCTCGGGCGGCGGCATCCCTTCATGTACGCCTCCATCCTGCCGCTCGCCGTCTCGTTCTTCTTCCTGTTCAACCCGTTGGTGACCGGCGACTGGGCGCTGTTCGGGTGGCTGGTCGTGTTCGCCAACCTCACGCGAACGTCGATATCCCTCTACTACGTGCCCCACAACGCGCTCGGCGCCGAGATGACCGAGGATTTCGACGAGCGCACGCAGTTGGTCGGCTACCGAACCTTCTTCGGGCACCTGGGGCATCTCCTGGCCGTCGTCGTCGGCATGGGCGTCTTCTTCTCGGCCACGGCGGAGTTCGCGAACGGACAACTCAACGCCCGGGCCTATCCGCCCTACGCCGCCACCCTCGCGGTGCTCATGGGGGTGGTGATCTTCTGGTCCGCGTGGGGGACGCGGAGCGTCATTCCCCACCTCCCGGCGGTCACGGAGCGGGTGAGCTTCCGCGTCCTGGCCGTCGTGCGCCGGGTGCTCTCGGACATCGCCACGGCCATGCGCTGCGGCTCCTTCCGGTGGCTCTTCTCCGGCATCCTGATCGTGTTCGTGATGGTGGGCGTCGATGGTGCCCTCAACATCTACATCTACACGTACTTCTGGGAGCTGACGCGGGGCGAGATCATCCTCGTGGTCGCGGGATACCCCATCGGCGTGATGTTCGGCGCGGTGTTCTCCGCCCGCCTCTTCGCGCGCTTCGGCAAGCGCGCCGGGATCATGTTCGGCGCCGGCTCGTGGGCGTTCTGGCAGATCCTCCCGGTGGCGCTGCGCCTGCTCGGCTGGTTCCCCGAGAACGCGGAACCCCTGCTCCTGCCACTCCTCGTTGCGATCCGGGTCGTCCAGGGGGCCAGCACGGTGCAGGCGAACGTCGCGCTCGGCTCGATGGTCGCGGACACCGCCGACGAACACGAACTCAATACGGGCCGCCGGCAGGAAGGCGTGTTCTTCGCCGCCAGTTCGTTCTCCCAGAAGGCCGCTTCGGGCATGGGGAACATCGTGGCCGGGTTCGCCCTCGACCTCATCGACTGGCCCCGGGGGACCCACGTCCGCACCGCGGCCGACGTGCCGCCCGAGACCCTCGTGAACCTCGGACTCGTGTACGGCCCCTACGTGGCCGGGTTCGCGGTGGTGTCGCTATGGTGTTTCACGCATTACCGGCTGACGCGGGACCGTCACGAGGAGATTCTGGCGGAGCTCGCTCTGCGGCGGGCCTCGTAACGCCTCGCCGACGCTCAGGCCCCGACGCTCCACTCCAAGTGGTAGAGGCCGTACGCCAGGCCGATGCCGACCAGGAACGCCCCGATGAGCTTGCCGCGGTCGTGGCTGTGGAAGTGGATCTCCGGGAGTAGGTCGGAAAGGGAGATGCACAGGAAGGCGCCGGCCGCGAAGGCGAGCGCGCGCCCCACCACCGCCTCCTCGGACGGTCCGAGCAACTGGACGCCGGAGAATGCCGCCAGTGCGGTGCACGGAACGACCAAGGCGAACCCAAGGTTGGCCAACATCCGCTTTCTGGCCCCGTGCCCCGCCGCCCGCATCATGCCGATGACGGAGTAGGCGTCGAGGGGCTTGTGCAGCAGGATGGCGAGGAAGACGCCGAGCCCCGCCAAGACCGCTTCGCCATGATGCGCCGCGCCGGAACGCACGCTGGCGCCCAAGGCCACGCCCTCGACGACCGCGTGCAGCGCCAGGCCGAGGGCGATGCCGGCGAGCCCCCCGGTTCGGGTTCCGGCCGCGTGATCGTCCGCCTCGTGGAGCGCCGCGGCCTCGCCGCTGAAGTCGTGCTGGTGGAAGTGGAAGACGTGGAGCAGGAATACCAACAGGATGATGCCGAACATCATCCAGACCACCGCTTCCTGCACGGCGTTCGGCCCCGTGAGATGCAGCAGGCTGTGCGGCAGCAGGTGGTACAGGGCGATGCCCAGGATGAAGCCGGACACCAGGCTCATCACCACCTGGGTGCGCGTATGCGTCATGCGGCCGAGCGCCGACAGTCGCCCGCCGAGCAGCGAGACCGCGAAGATGGCCGCCGCGTAGCCGGACAGCAGGACGAGCGCGTTTGATTCCACGGCGATTCGGGCGTGCGGGGGAAAGTCGCCATGATGCCGGAAAACGCACCATGCGTTTGAACGGGCTGCGTCGGAGGGCATGACGGCTCCCTACTCCCCTCGGTGCTCCCATCGGCGGAGCTTCCATGCGACACTACGACGACCGTCGCGCCATGACGCGACGCGCGGTCGGCATTAGGGAGGTTCGGGCATGATCGTGGTTCGCATACTCTCCATCCTGATCGGGGTGCTGATCCTCGTGGTGGGGGTGTACCTCATCGGGATGCGCTTCGCCGATGGGCCCAATGCACTGGCCGCCGGCGGCCCGCTGGTCACCGGAGAACTCGTTGCCGACGAGCCGGACTGGGGTTTCGCCCGGGACGTCATGGAGATCGAGCTGCAGCTCATGACCCCGCCCCGCTCGCGCACCGTCTGGATGGCGGAGCACGAGGGCGCGTTGTACGTGCCCTGCGGCTACATGGATTCCTGGTGGGGACGGCTGTGGAAGCAGTGGCCCGCCGAAGCCCGGGAGGACCCACGCGCGGTCGTGCGCATCGAGGGCAAGCGCTACGAGCGCACGTTGGTGCCGGTGACGGCGGCAGACCCGGAGGCCGGGCCGGTGCTCGCCGAACTCGCCCGCAAGTACGGGTTCCCCGCGACGCCGCCCGCGGCCGCGCTGTCCACCGACGCACTCCTGTTGTTCAGGCTCGCGCCCCGGGCCGAGTCCGCTAGTTGAACCGCCCACCCTCGAGGGAGAGACCATGAGTTCACGCACGCATCTCGTCGTCGGCGGCTTCCCGCCGGGCGCGCCCGCAGGCCACGACATGGACTACGCGCGCCTGTCGCTGCTCGGCCTCTTGGGCGAACGGGAGGACATGACCACGACCGTCGCCAACGACTTCACCGACCTCGAACGCTGGCTCGACGGGACGAACCTGTTGCTCACCTATGTTGCCGGCCCCATCCCGAGCGGCCCGCAGCTCGACGCGCTGAACGGCTGGCTGGAAAGAGGCGGACGCTGGTTCGCCCTACACGGCACGAGCGGTGGCCGCGCCGCCCGCATCGAGGGCACCCGGCAGCGGCGGATGGTCAAGGAGGGGCACCACGCGACGCTCGGCTGCTTCTTCCTGAATCATCCACCGCTGAGCAGATTCGAGGTCCAGGTGACGAACGGACACCCGCTGACGGAGGGCCTACCGCCGCGTTTCGAGACGGTGGACGAACTCTATCTCCTGGAACCCATCGGCGAGAGCCGCATGCTGCTCACCACCGAATTGCCGGAAGACCCCTCGCCGCCGGGCTTCGGCTTCCGATACGACGCCGACACGTCGTTGTTGCCCGACGGCAAGACCCGGATGCTCGGCCATGTGAAGGAGGTGGGCGACGGCGAGGTGGCCTACGTCGCCCTCGGCCACACGCACTCGCCCCGCTCCAACTCGCAGCCGTTCGTGGACGAATCCGTCGCCGAGGGCGGCGTGACGCCCAAGACGTTCCGGGGGAGCTGGGACACGGCAGCGTTCAACACGCTCATCCGCAACGCGATTGCGTGGGGTTGCGCCTAGACTCCCTCACGCAAGCATGCGATGCGTCGGCGCGCAGAACGCATCCACCGGAACGCCGTGCGGGCAGGCACCCGCGCAGGGCTCCCCCGAGCAACCGAGACAGGCGCTCGCGTTCACCTCTAGCTGGGCGTATTCCTCCCGGGCGAAACGCACGTCCTCGTAGTCCGTCGCGTACATGCGGGTGCGCATGATGTCCGGAATCGGCACGCCGTAGGGACACGCGCCCTCGCACTCCGCGCAAGCGTGGCGGCAGTAGGTGGCGCCGTTCAGCATCGCGTAGCGCTCAAGCAACGCGAGGTCCTCGTGGGTCGTTCCCCGGGTTCCGGACGCGACGAGAAACTCGTCGATTCGTTCCTGGGAATTCATCGTGATCACGAGCCCGTGCACGTTCTCGTCCGACAGGACCCAGCGAAACGCCGCCTGGGCGAATGTCGTCTCCCCGGTCTCGTAGGGGCGCATGTCGTTCAGCCGCGCCCCCATGAGCGTCTTCATGACGACCACGCCCACGTCCTTCGACCGCGCCTTCTCGAGGACGCGGGGGAGCCCCGGCTGCCGCGCGACGTAGTCGAGCCCCCGGGTGAACCTGGAGAAGAACGCCGGGTCTTGCCCGAAGTTGTAGGCGACCAGGACGGCGTCGACCATATCCTGGTCGAAGGCGTAGTCGAGGCACTCGATCAAGCGGCCACCGTGGCCGGACATGCCGGCGAAGCGGATCTTGCCCTGCTCCTTCGCGCGGGCGACGAACTCGTGCCACTCGGGGTTCTTGAGCCGTGCCACGTCGTTGACCGCGTGGCTGAAATAGACGTCGAGGTAGTCCGTGCGCAGGCGGCGCAACGATGTTTCCAGCGAACCCATGAGGGAGTCCCGGTCCCGGTCCGCCCGCGCGTGGGTCTTCGATACGAGCACGACATCCTGCCGGCGGCCGGCGAGGGCCCGGCCCATGGCGTTCTCCGAAGCGCCGCCGCTATAGCCCTCCGCGGTGTCGAAGTAGTTGACGCCGAGATCGAGGGCGTGGTGGACGAGCCGCTCGCCGCCCCGCCGCAGGCGGGTGGCGCCGAAGGAGATGTCCGAGATTTCGAGGCCGGTGCGGCCGAAGCGCGTGTAGCGGCGCACCTCGCCCACCGGGCGCTCGGCGGTTTGCGCGGCACGCGCGGTCTCCGCCGCCACCCAGGGTGCGACTCCGGCGAGCGCACCCATACGCAACATGTCGCGACGCCCCAGCTTGGTCATGGAACCTCCGTCTCGTTGGCCCCGCCTGATCGACGATGGAAGCCAGGGAAGCTTCGCCGTGGGGCCGTGGCTGGAATCCGGGACAGCTTACGCCCGCTCTGGCGGACTGTCATCCCTGGGAGGCGCGGGGCAGCAGTTCTCATTTTGGCCCGACTTGGCAACGGAGTCGGGGATTCCGTCCGCGAACGGGTTGACAACATAGGACGGCGCCCCTATGGTGCGGGCCATGGGCAACCCATGGTTCGGATCGAAGGCGACGTCGGGGCTGTGGCAGGCGCTGGTGGCGCTGATGCCGCCGCACGCGGTGTACATCGAAACGCACCTGGGCGGCGGCGCGGTGATGAAGCGCAAGCCGGGGGCGCTGCGCAACATCGGCATCGACCTGGACGCGCGGGCGCTGGAGTCGTTCGAATGCGGCCATCCGGTGGAGCTGGTGCACGCGGACTGCCACGCGTGGCTGGCCGGGTTCCCGTTCGACGGTTCGGAACTGGTGTACAGCGACCCGCCGTACCTGCGCGGCGCGCGCAAGTCCGGGCGCCGCTACCGGCACGACTACGAGGACGCGGACCACGCGGCGCTGCTGGAACTGCTGAAGGGCCTGCCGTGCGCGGTGATGGTGTCGGGATACCCGTCGGCGCTGTACGACGAGCTGCTGGGCGGCTGGCGCAGCGCGGCGCTGCAGGTGATGAACCACGCGGGGGTGGTCACCGAGAAGGTGTGGTTCAACTTCGCGCCGGACCGCGTGCACTGGGCGTCGCGCGCGGGACGGAACTTCACGCACCGGCAGACGGTCAAGCGCAAGGCGCATGGCTGGGGCCGGCGCTACGCGGCGATGCCAGCGGCGGAGCGCCTGGCGGTGCTGGCGGCGATCATGGCGGTGGAGGCCGGCGCCGCGCCGTGAGGTTCCTCGCGCGCCATCTCGACCGGCTGCGGACATGCTTCGCCGGGCTGCCGGACCCGCGCCGCGGACGCAACCGCCGCTACGCCATGGCGGACGTTGGCATGGCCGCGCTGTCGGTGTTCCTGATGCAGTCGCCGTCGTTCCTGGCGCACCAGCGCGCGCTCGCCGCGGGCGGTCGCCGCTCCAACGCGCACACCCTGTTCGGCCTCGACCGCATCCCCTGCGACAACCACGTCCGGCAACTGCTCGACGGCGTGCCGCCGGAGCACTTCGACGACCGGTTCCACGACCTCGTCGAGGACCTCGACGCGCGCGGCGCGCTGACGCCCATGCGCCGCCTCGACGGCCACCTGCTGGTCGCCCTGGACGGCACCGAGTTCTTCCGCTCGCGCAACATCCACTGCGACAACTGCTCGACCCGCAGGCGCGGCGACGGCGGCACCGAGTACTTCCACCAGATGGTCGCCGCCACCGTCGTGGCGCCCGGCCGGGCGCAGTCGCTGCCGCTGCCCCCCGAGTTCGTCGCGCCGCAGGACGGCGCGGCCAAGCAGGACTGCGAGCGCCAGGCGGTCAAGCGCTGGCTGCGGTCCCACGGCGACCGCTGCGCCGCACTGCGCCCGGTCTATCTCGGCGACGACCTGTACGCCTGCCAGCCCGTCTGCCGGGCCATGCTCGACGCCGGCGGCGACTTCCTGCTGACCGCCAAGCCGGCCAGCCACAAGACCCTGTACGAGTACCTCGACGGCATCGACATCCCCGTGCGCCGCCGCACGACGGGCCGCGGCGCGCAACGGCGCACCCACCGCTACCGCTGGATGACGGACCTGCCCATCCGCGACGGCGACGACGCCCTGCGCGTCAACTGGCTGGAGGTCACCAGCGCGCGGCCCGGCGGCAAGGTCACCTACCGCGGAACCTTCGTCACCAGCCTGCCCGTGGACCGCGACAACGTCGCCGAACTCGCCGACTGCGCCCGCGCCCGCTGGAAGATCGAGAACGAGACCTTCAACGTCCTCAAGCAGCACGGCTACCACCTCGAACACAACTTCGGGCACGGCAAGGACACCCTCGCCGCCGTGCTCGTCGTTCTCAACCTGCTCGCCTTCGCCCTGCACACCGCGTGCGAAGTCGCCGAGTCCACTTGGCGACGGGCCCGCGAGCGCCTCGGCACCCGCGCCCGCCTGTTCGAGCACCTGCGCACCGTCACCGAATACCAGGTGTTCCCCGACTGGAACGCGCTGATCGGCCTGCTCGCCACGGGCGGGCCCGCCGCCCAGCCTCCCTGACGCACAGACCACGCCGCCAGCCGCCAAATCCACGAACCTCGGACAGTCCCGAAACCCAATGCCTCAATCGTCAAAATGAGAACTGCTGTTTGCACCAGCAGTTCGTTGACCGCCAACGTGTCGCGTGCTCGCTCCAGGGAGCGTTCGCTGATACCGATCTCAAGTTCCGCCTCGATGAGCGCACGATAGGCGCGAATGACGGTCGCGACGACATCCATCACCCCGGCTCGGAACCGCAGCACGTTGCCCTCCTCAGCAAGGTGGGCCAGCTGCACCGGCGCCCGTCCCACGCCGAGGCCGCCGCCGCGCAGCAGCGGCTGGTACAGCGTGATGCTCACCCCCGCGCCCTCGCGCCAAACGCCGCCGTCGTCGGCCACCGTAGCCGACCAGCCCGGCACGACCGCGACGTTGCCGCCGGTCGGGAGCCGCAGACCGACGCTCGGACCGGCCGCGAGGTCGACGCCGCCCGCGCCAGTGGCCGCGTTCCGGTGGCGCGCGGCGTGCAACGTGCCGAAGCTGAACTGCGGCCGGAACCACTCCTCGGCCTCCTCAAGGTCGTAGGCGTCCAGCACGCGCCCGAGCCGCGCGTTGACCAGCGTGGGATTCTCCCGCAACGCGAGTGCCACGGCTTCCGCCAGCGTCATCGGGAGTTCCCCATCGGCCTCGGACGCACCCGCGGCCACCCGGGCCATGCCGAGACCGAGCCACAGGCAGGCCGCCGCCCGGGACCGGAACTTGCCCCTGATACGGCTAGGCTGCGCTATCTTTAGGCGGGAGTTAACGGTCCAACTCAATTTCATGGCCTCACTGACCAAGTACCAAGTGACACGACTAAAGCCCAAGGAGGGCAAGATGGCAAGTTCAATACGTCCGACACGGTCGAGCATCCGACGCTTTGCGGTCGGCACAACGTTGGTCCTCGCGCCGGCGGCTTGGGCCGCCTATGACGCCGGCAGCACCAGTTCAGACATCCTGGAGAGCTGCAAGGATTTCGGCTACACGACCGAGTCCTACGCGGGCGTGCAGAAGCCTGCCTTGGAGATGACCTGCAAACACATGCGACGAAAACGGCAACATGAGCACGACCGAGATCGCGATGTTTCTTCACCTAGGTATCTCGAAGGACAGCAGCGGAAGCTTGATTCGGGTGCTACGTGCAGCCCCAACTGCCCGGACATGTCGGAGTTGTGCACGGCGTTCAGCATCTCCTCGTCGACCAACGCCGTGACGCTGGCCGGGCGATGCTCGACGGGTTCGGACTTCTCGCCGCAGTGCGACACCGATGCGAACGGCAGCTACAACAACAGCACCTGCCCAAGTTCGACGCTCAACCTGGCGGACGAGGTTGAAAGCCCCCACGTCAACAACCACCTCGCGGCATGCAAGGACGACTAGTAGGCACAGGTTGACCTGCCGGGCCACTTGCCAAGCACGCGGGAGCGTTCGCCCGCGGGTTGTCCGGCATGTGCGGACGCGGACGACAGCGAGATCGTGACCAGCGTTGAACGTCGCCGACCAAGGTTGCATTCTGCCCGGCGAACGGGATTGAAGGCCCTAGGTCAACACTCGCCTCGCGGCAGTCAAGGACAGTCAGGCGTGCCTTGACTGCCGGGTCGCTTGCTCCGGTGGCGCCGCCGTGCGCTGCCGTACGCATCCCCTGAGGCAGCCTAGGCCAGAATCGGCGCGTTTCGACGCGCAGCAAGGTCGTTTCACCAGTGAGTAGCACACTTTCCCCGCTCGATATCGGCCGCGAGGGTGGGCGCCAGTTCCGTGCCCGTCGCGCCGAGCCGCAGCAGCGCCTCCAGCAGCACGTAGGCGAATGACGACAGGTACAGGCGCAGATAGTGCACGCCGCGCTCCTCGCACCAGTTCATGAGCGCCTCACGGCAGAAGCTCGAGTCGCCGCGCCGCACGACGCACGCGTGCGGCCACGCACGGCAGTTGCCCGACGATCCGCTCCACCTCCGCGATGGCGCCCGCCGCCGGATCCTCGTCCGCCGGCCGCACCGTGCGCACAACAGATGGTCACCGCAGCAGACGTACAGCGGCAGCTCGCAGTAGCAGCGGTGGTAACCGTGGAAGAAGCGGCCCTCCTGCGTGCCGTGCGGCGGATCGTCCGTCGCGTCGAGATCCAGCCAGACCTCGCGCGGCGCCTTCTCGCGCGACTCCACAAACAAGCCCCACCAGCAGGTCGTCGAGCGCCTCCGGCCGCGCCGCGATGCGCTTTTGGCGATGCGCCGCCGCCCGCTTCGGAGTGCCCAGCTCCAGACGGTTCAGGGTGCTCGAGCTCGCCAGCGCCGCGCCCGGCCGCGCCCGTGCGGCCTGAGTCCAATCCCTTACTGAAAGCCTGAACGGAGGCGGCTCCGGGGCGCGAGGCCGTTCGGGTCCGGGATGTTGTCCAAGCGGTGTTGGAGGTGTGTTCATAGCCGTTCAGGAAATTTGTGGCACGCCGACGTCCGACGCATCGTCAACATATTGTTTTGACACGCCTTTAGCCTCACCCAATAGTGCAGAAAACGAACTCTTTTCAGGGGGACTTTTGGCTCCTAACTGTTGGGGCGGACACCATGACCCCGTTCCCTCCGGCCTTCAAGGCATCAACCGCGCAGTCGGGTTCGGCAGGCGCTATCCGGCAACTTCGAGACGTGGGGCAAGGGGGCGTCGGCCGTACCCGCACCGGATCAAGCGCCGCCATGTATGCGCGGCAGGAGCGGCGCCCCTGCCCTGTTTGCGTTCGGGGGATATTGCCGGCCCAGCCTAACTCGGGCTAGGGGGTGGCGGGGCGCTTGTTGGTGGAGTTGAGGGAGGCCCCGTATCCCCGAGCCTGCTATCTATGACGCCGCCCACCTCCTCAATGATGGGCGCCGCTTGATGGTATCCCGTGCGGGCATCCTCTGCTGAGACCGCGTCCATCAGGCTGGGGTAGCGAGCGTCCGTCGCCCAAGCCGTGGCGCGGGTCAGGTCCAGCGTCGTCTCCAACGCCCCACCCCAGTCGGGCGGCAGCCGCCGCCGCAACGCATCAAGGTCGTGGGTGCGGGGGAAGCTCACCCCCTCCAGCACCAAGACCGCCTTGATGGCTTTTTCAATGGCCTGCTGAACATGCCAGCAGACATGGCGCGGGCTGATGGCGGGCATCTCCACGAGGGCAGCCGCAACCTCTAGGTCGCTGCGGGCGAAGGCCAGCCACTGCCGCGCCCAAGCGTTGCGGTCAGGCGGCTCGTTCATACAGCACGCGTGACTCGGGGATCGCGTAGTGCAGGACATGGCCGCACAGCGGCTCGCAACGCTGGATTTCCTTCGGCGTCGTCACTATCACGTCCTTCGCGAACTCCATATCCCGCAACGTTCGGCGGATGCTAATGGCCCTTTCCATGGCGTTTGCAACCTCCGCGAACACGACGATCAAGTCGATGTCGCTCTGCGGCTTCGCGGTGCCTCTGGCACGCGAGCCGAACAGCAAGATACGCAACGGATCATGCTCGCGGGCAATCAGGCGCACCATCTCCTTGATGCACTCTTCGGCTGTCATGGTGGCCTCCTGGGTGAGGAGAGCGTGATCGTTCACCGCATGGCGATGGCCCGGCATTTTACATCATCAGGCGCGAACCGGAGAGTGCGCTGTGCGTGTGCGTGTACGGGTGCAGCACCATCCGAGCAGCGGCAGCACGGCGCGCACAAGTGTCTGGCCGCGACAGCATGGCGATCTCCGTGCGATGACTCTCCGAGGCGCAGCAGCGCCGCCAGCGGGAGGGCGACACCTCGCCTAGACCGGATGGTCAGGCGAAAGATCGGTACGTTGACCGGGAGTTCGCATATCGGGTTGATGTACTACCCCGACTGGATTGATGGGGCTAGGGCATCCGGGCCGACCTTATGAATGGCCCGGATCTCGTCCACCTCCGCCAGCAGGCGGATGTCGGCCGCCGTAGCGCCGCTCGAAGGGCCGCGCCGGGCCGCGGCGCCGGTCCTCGATCCTCCCCGTGCCCGCGTGCTGGCCGACCAGCCGCGTCAGTCTGCGCCCGCGACAGGCCCGTCACCTTCCCCAGGAACTCCCTTACCAGCCCCTTCCCGGCCCTGGGCAACTCCGCATGGCGGAACCGCACCAGCACGCGCCGTGCGAACGCGTACGTCTCGCCCCGGTCCACCGGCCGGAAGGCCACCGGATCGTTCCCCTCCAGAAACGCCCGAAGGTCGTCGAGCGTCCGCAATCGTTCGGCATCGAGTCTCAAGATCATCCTCCGATGATCCCGCAACCCGCTTCGGGCTTGTCTGTTAGAAGGACGCCTCAGTGGGCCTTTGGAAGGGTCCACCCCCCGCGCCGGTTGCGGCCGGCGCGGGGGGCGCCGCGGTCGCGGTGCGGCGTGTGGAGCCACGCTCGCCGGCGCAGCGCGAACTCGACGAACTGGTCACGGCGCGCGACGCGCTGGTCAAGGACCGCACGGCGGCGCTGAACCGGCAGAAGCACGTGCGGCACCGGCTGCTCAGGCGGCAGTTGAAGAACCGGCTGGCGCAGATCGACGCTCTGGTCGGCGTCGGCGGGCGGAACGGTCCGCAGCAGGCGGCAGTTGAAGAACCGGCTGGCGCAGATCGACAGGCAGATCAAGGCGTTGGACGGGGCGGTCGCGGAGGTCGCGGGCGCCGACGCGGAGCTGTCGCGCCCGGATCGAGGTGCCGGCGTCGATCCCCGGCGTCGGCCCGGTGGTCGCGACCGGCCTAGTCGCCGACGTGCCGGAACTCGGGCAGGTAGACGGCAAGGCGGCCGCGAGCCTGGTCGGGGTCGCGCCCTGGACGCGCGAATCCGGCCAGTGGCGGGGACGCGGCTTCATCCGTGGCGGTCGCGCCCGGCCGCGGCGTCTCCTCTCACATGGCGGCCGTTGGCGCGTTGCGCTGCAACCCGGACATGGCCCACAAGTACGCCGAACTGCGCGCCCGCGGCAAGCCGGCGAAGGTCGCCCCGGCGGCGGTCATGCGCAAGATGGTGGTGCTGGCCAACGCGCTGCCCGGGCCGGACCGCCTGTGGGCACCCGAGGCCGCGCCGGACCTCGGGTGACCGCAATGGCGAATCCTGCGGGAACGGTCGCCTTCGGCCTCGGCCGCGGTCGCTTGACGCTCCCTCCGCCGAGGCCGAAGGCAGACCGCCGCCGCGGTTCCGCCACCACCCGAAGCCGATCCCTGGGTAGCGGGTCGGCCACGCCAGACCGGGGAGCCCCAACCGCCCCGCCAACACCCCTCCGCCGCGTCCGTCTTCGCCTCCACGCCCATCGCCTGCGCGAAGCGGCGCGCGAGCAACGCGTTGACACGCGCCAGCGACAGCCGGCCGGCCAGACGCTCCTCGAACGCCCGGTGCCACGGCCCGGTGGACTCGTACACCACCAGCGTCGCGGCGTCGCCGACCCACGCCGCCAGCTCGTCGAACCCGGTCGCCGCGTTCGCGAACCGCGCCGACTCCCCGGTCGAGTGCCGGTGGGCGTCGGGATGCGCCTTCGAGATGCCCACGCCGACCACGTCGGCGGTATGATCGTTCATACCTTCCCATGCTCCTGTGCTTGTCATGCGGGCCTCGATGCCCAGGTATCCATCCAGGACGTGCGGAAGGACGGCGGCGACCAAACTCACTTGCGGCCCCGGGGGCCGAGCCTGAAACGGTCCGCCGCCGCCCCCCCGCCGGCCGCAACCGGCGCGGGGGTGGACCCTTCCAAAGGTCCACTGACGTCCTTCTAACAGACAAGCCTGAACGGAGGCGCTTCCGAGGCGCGAGGCCGTTCGGGTGCGGGACGTTGGTCCAGGCTGTGTCGGTTGTCGGGCGGGACACGGAGCCGGCGGCGGTTGCCCGATGCCGCCGGACGCGTTCGGGGAGCGTTTTCCACGGGCCATGCACGGGCGCGACCCCCGCAAACAGTAAAGCGCCGGTGTGCGGGCGGTGGGAAACGCGGTGTCGGATCGGGGCCACGGCGCTGCTCCGTTGCGATACGTGCGCCGTCACGCCGCGGCCTCGGCCGCGATGGCGCGGAACAGTCCGTCGCGCGCCGCGTCGGGGGCGCGCGCGGCGTCGAGGTCCGAGGCGGCGCGGGCGAAGGCATCAGTTGCTCGATGGTGACGCCGGGCCGGAGGTACTGGGCGGCGGCGTCGAGGGACTTGAACTTCTCGTGGGGGGTGGCGACGTTCGCGTACGGATAGCGCCTGGTCACGCGCCCGTCGTCGCCGACCGTCTCGACCGGAAAGTGGCAGGGGCGGTGGTAGTCGGGGAACGGCGACAGCACGTTCTGGGTGAAGGCGTTGACGGCGCCGGCGAAGTGCCGCGGGATGTGGCCGTGGCCGAGGTGGCGACGCACCACGGAGCCGTTCTTGCCCTCCACGAGGGCGTTGTCGTTGGAGCGCCGCGGACGCGACTTGGTGAACTCCCCGACGTGCAGCTTGTGCAGCAGGTGCGTCACCTGGTGGTTAGCGTACTCGGAGCCGTTGTCCGCGTGGAAGCGGTTGACCACGAAGGGAAAGTTCTTGACCGGCGCGGTCAGGACGGGGACCGGGAAGGATCTCGGAGATGTACTCGACGGCGCCCACGAACTCGAACTGCGTGACCTCGTCGACGGCGTTGACCGGGTACGGGCCCTTGTCGCCGTCGCGGTCGCCCTGGTGCACCGTGTCCACGCGCAGGAAGCCGGGCCGGCCCTCGGGGCGCGGCTTGCGGCGCTCGCCGATCGCGACGTGCGTCGCGCGCGTGCCCCGGATGCGCGTGCGGCGACCGCGGTACGTCTTGCTCCCGCGCAGCCGATACAGGTGGCTGTTCGACAGCCCCGCGAGGCGCTCGAACGGCTGCCGCCCGTACTCCTCGAACTCGCGCTGCATGGTGCGTCGCGTGGCCGGTCCGGAGCGATCCCCGAGGGCCTCGTCCACCTCTGCCAGCAGGCGGATGTCGGCCGCCGTGTAGCGCCGCTCGAACGGTCGCGCCGGACCGCAGCGGCGATCCTCGATCCTCCCCGTGCGCGCGTGCTGGCCAAGGCTGCTCCAAGAGGGACTTGCGCTGTTCTGAGAGCCGCTGACGGCAAGGGATTGCGGGGGGCGGTGTTTTTCTTCGCCGCCGCAACTCCGGCAAACTCCGGCAGCCGTTCGACATCGTCCCAGGAAAACAGCACACTCTGTCGCGTCGCCATGGTCGTTCTCCCTCCGGGGAGCGGCGGTGGTCTTGTTTGGCGCAGCCATCCTGCCCCATGGCGACCCTCCTTCCCAGGGCCGCGCCGCACGCCGGCCCCGCCTGGGGTGAAAATCCGACCGCACCGGCCCGAACCGCCCGGAAACCCCCGAAAAACCCCGCATTGCCGGGGCTGGAGTTCGTGCTGGACGAGTTGCCGGACGCGGAGCTGTTGGCGGCGCTGGAGGCGCGTCGCGGTCGCGGTCGGGACGAGTACCCGGTGCGGGCGCTGTGGCGCGCGCTGGTGGCGGGGATGGTGTTCGGTCACGAGTCGTCGGCGTCGCTGCTGCGCGAGTTGCGTCGCAACCCGGCGTTGCTGGCGGTGTGCGGGTTCGACGCGCTGGGCCGGCAGTCGGCGCCGCGGCGGACGCTGGCGCGCGGCGCGGACGGCACGACGACGACGGTGGTGGCGGCGCGCCCGTGGCGGGACGGGGTGCCGACGGCGTGGGCGTTCTCGCGGTTCCTGGCGAACGTGGTGGAACTGGAGGAGCGGAGCGGGGCGGTGTCGGGCATGGTGGACGTGCTGCGCGGGCGGCTGCTGGCGGAGTTGCCGGGCTACGGCCGACACCTGGGCTACGACGGCAAGGCGGTGGCGAGCAACTCGACCGGGCGGCGGGACGCGACGACCGGGCGGACGTCGGACCCGGACGCGGACTGGGGCAGCCACGAGACGCGGGGGACGGACCGCAACGGCAAGGCGTGGACGAGGGTGAAGCGCTGGTTCGGCTACGGGCTGCACCTGATCGCGGACGTGGAGCACGAGTTGCCGGTGTGGTTCGAGGTGACGCCGGCGTCGCGTTCGGAGGTGAGGGTGCTGGACGCGGGGCTCGACGAACTGTTCGGGGCGGAGCCGGTTCTGGCGGCGCGGTGCGAGGACTTCTGCGCGGACCGCGGCCTGGACGCGGGGCCGCTGAAGCGGAAGCTGTGGGACGCGCACGGGGTGCGCCCGCTGATCGACGTGCGGGAGCTGTGGCGGGACGAGAAGCGGGAGCCGGGGTACGACCCGACGCAGCCGATCCTGCGTTCGCTGTCGGCGGACGGCGGCGGCAACGTGCTGCACAGCGAGAAGGGCGAGGTGTTGTGCCGCTGTCCGGCGACGGGGGAGTTGCGGCCGCTGGCGTTCCAGGGCTTCGAGGCGGACCGCGGCACGCTGAAGTACCGCTGTCCGGCGGCGGCGTACGGGCTGGAGTGCGCGGGTCGGGAACGGTGCCGGCGCGACGCGGGCTCGACGGCCGGTGACTATGGGCGGGTGGTGCGCGTCGAGCTGGCGCGCGCCGACCGGCGCATGTTCACGCCGACGCCGTGGGGCGGCCCGTCGTGGCGGCGCGGCTACAACCGCCGCGGCGCGCTGGAGCGGATCAACGCGCGGCTCGACAACAGCTTCGGGTTCGAGCGCCACTTCGTGCGCGGGCGGGCGAGGATGCGGGCGCGGCTGGGGCTGGCGCTGGCGGTGATGATGGCGCTGGGCTCGGTGGCGGCGGGCCGGCCCGGGCGCATGCGCTCGCTGGTGGATCCCGGACTGCCGCTGGCGGCGTAGCGCCGCCGACACGCCCCGCGCCAGGGCTTCGGCTACGGTCGAGGGCCCGCCCGCCCCCGCAGCGCACCCAAATGCGAACCGTTCTCACTTGCGCGCCCCAAAACCGGCCTCGACCGCGCCTCCCCGCAACCGTCGCGGCCGTACCACCGCCGCCGTCACCCGTCGCACCCGCTGGCAAGAGCCCGCCGCGTGCGAAAAGCGCTACAGCGCAACTCCCTCTCCAAGCTCTCCAAGGCCGCCTCCAAGGCCGCCTCTTGATGTCCATCCGGCGCATGCCGTATGCTAGTGTAGTGTCTTGAATAAAACGTGGTTTATTTCCTTGGGTCGGGGTATCCTTGCCGCGTCGTGGATTCGAGGGCGACGCGATGCGGGTGGCGGCCAGGATCGACCTGTCCAGGGCGGAGCGGGGCAGGCTTGCGACGTGGGCGTCGTCGCGCAGCACCCCGGTGCGCCTGCGGGAGCGCGCGCGCATCGTGTTGATGGCCGCCGAGGGGATGACCAACAAGGACATCGCGGCGGAGCTGGGCACCGACGCGAACAAGGTCGGTCGATGGCGAAGCCGCGTGGCCCGGGAGGGGCTGTCGAGCATCGAGAAGGAACGCCCGCGCGGGGCGAACCACGGCGGCAGGGACGGCGCGGCGCAGGCGGTGCTGCGCGCCAGGGTCATCGAGGCGACCACGCAGACGACGCCGGCCGACGCCACGCACTGGTCGTGCCGCTCGCTGGCGCGGCATCTGGGCACGACCCGCAGCTTCGTGAACCGGGTGTGGCGCGCGCACGGACTGAAGCCGCACTTGATCCGCACCTTCAAGGTCAGCAACGATCCGCGCTTCGAGGAGAAGCTGCGCGACGTGGTCGGGTTGTACCTCGACCCGCCGCGCAACGCGGTGGTGTTCAGCTTCGACGAGAAGAGCCAGATCCAGGCGCTGGACCGCACGCAGCCGGGGCTGCCGATCAAGAAGGGCCGCGGCGCGACGATGACGCACGACTACAAGCGGCACGGCACCACGACGCTGTTCGCGGCGCTGAACGTCGCCACCGGCGAGGTGATCGGCAGGACGTACCGCAGGCACCGCCACCAGGAGGTGTTGCGGTTCCTGCGGGAGGTCGAGAAGACGGTGCCCAGGGACCAGGAGATCCATCTGGTCCTGGACAACTACGCGACGCACAAGCACGAGAAGGTGCTCGGCTGGATCGAGCGCAGGAAGCGCGTCTTCCTGCACTTCACGCCAACCAGCGCCTCATGGGCCAACCTCGTGGAGCGGTTCTTCGCGGTGCTGACGGACAAGCAAATCCGGCGCGGAGTGTTCACGTCGGTGCCGCACCTGGAGAAATGCCTCCGCGAGTACCTGGCCGGCTACAACGAGGATCCGCGTCCGTTCGTCTGGACGAAGTCGGTCGGGGAGATCATCCGCAAGGTAGGCCGCGCAAGGGACGCACTACCCAGTGCATCATAATCATCGTTTTATTAGGGACACCACACTAGGGTCCGCCACATTAACGAGACGGAATCATGTCAGCACGATTCACATTCACCTATGCACTTGCGGCGGCAGTCGCAGTGGTACTCTCACCGCTGGCGAGTGCCGCCTACGACGCGGGCAGCACCAGTTCGAGCATCCTGGACAGTTGCAAGGATTTCAGTTTGAAGACGGGCGGGACGTACGGTCCTCAGCTACAGCACACCTGCAATACCTGCAACTCGGAAGGCACTATGGGGACGGTGTCGACCGCACCGTACATCAATGTACGAATCGGGATCAACAGTTCCGGGCAACTCGACGGATGTACCAATGGCACTTGTTATGACGGTGATGATCCAGACCCTGCGCAGCTGTGTACGGCGTTTAGCCTTTCCTCAACCACCACGGCAGTGACCTTTGGGGCTCGTTGCTCCAAGGCAGATACGCTCTCCCCATCGTGCGACACTGACGCCAATGGCAACTACGACAGCGCCGCGTGCCCAGCTTCGACGATTAACTTGGCAGACCATTTCGATAACCCGTCCGTGAACAATCACCTAGCGGCATGTGCGGACGGCAGCTAGAGAGAGTTGTTGACCAGCGTTGAACTTATGATCGGGTTGCGTTCTGCTTGGCGAAACGTGATCGAAGCCCTTTGGGTGAACAATCCCCTCGCGGCGGTCAAGGATAGCTAGGCGTGCCTTGACCGCCGGAGCGGTTGCTCGAACCCCGTGGAATCGTTCACCCGAACCCCCGAGGATCCGCTCGCGGCACGGTAGGACGGGGGATGCACACTAGCTGTACGCACGTTGGGGGCCCGGTCGCCCACGGTTAGCCACGTTCATGGGCCGGACTCCGGTGGCCCCACCGTGCGTTGCCGCACTCATCCGCCGAGGCGGCTTAGACCGTTTAGATGTGCAGCAACGTCGTTTCACCAGTGAGTAGCACACCTTCCCCGCTCGATATCGGCAGCGAGGGTGGGCGCGGCGATTCGCACGCGCTCATCCACCAAAGCGTCTTGGCGCAGATGGACGACGGCGTGGTGGTCGTCGACTTCGCCGGCAAGGTCGTCACGCTCAATCCGGCGGCGGCCCGGATTCTCGATATGCCGCCCGAGAACATCGAGGGGCAGTGGTTCGCCGAGGTTTTCCTGGTGATCGAGGGCCTCGACGCCTTCACGCAGATGATGCTCGACGCGGTTTCCGAGCGGCGGACGGCGGATCGCCAGATGGTGTGCATCGAGGTGGGGGGAGAGCAGCGTGTTCTGACGCTCGACACCTCCTTCCTGCGCAGCGACGACGAGCAACGGGTCGGCATCATCGCGGTGTTCACGGACATTACGGCCACGGAGGCCCTCCGGGAGTCCGAACTCGCCCTCGGGCGGCAGGTGCGCGCCCAGTACGGCCAGCTCCAGGATGCCTATCGCGAAACCGAGGCGAACAACGAACAGCTCGGCGACGCGTTGCGCCGTCTCCGGTTCCTCCAGCGCGTCGCCATCGCCGCCGGCGCCGCCGTGCTGGTGCTGGCCACGGTGCTGGTCTGGAACGCCGCCGCGGTCGATGCCGACGCCGCCGGTTCCGCCCCCATGGCCGACGCCGACGGGACGCCGAACGAGACTCCGGTCGCCATCGTCCCGGAGCGCCTGCAAACCGCCATCGCCCTGACGGGCAAGCTCGAACCACGCGAGCGCATCACGGTGTTGAGTCACGTCGACGCCACCGTGAGCGAGGTGTACTTCCAGTATGGGGATCGAGTGGTCGAGGGCGATCCGCTGGTGGCGCTCGACCTCGGCAAGGTGATGCAGGAATACCGCGACCTCCGCACCGGATACCTGGAAGCCGCGAAGCAGGTGCGGCTCCTCGACGACTGGGAGAACGGCCGCGAAGTGACCGCCGCACGGCGGTCCCTCGCGAGAATCTCCAGCAGTCTGGAGAAACAGCGTCACCGCCTTGAGGAAACGGCGTTCCTGCTGGAGCGGGGCGTGATTCCCGCCGCCGAGCACGCCGCCGCCGAGGAGGCGTACGAGACGCTCCAGTCGGACCACGAGATCGCCCTGCAGGAACTCGCCGCCGTGCGCGCCTCCGGCGGCGCCGACGCCAAGGAGGCCGCCAGGCTGCAGTTCGAGAACGTCAGCGAGCAGGTCGCCGCGCTCGAGACCGCCCTCGCAACCGAAATCGTCCGGGCACCGGCGGCGGGCGTCATCCTGATTCCGACATCGAGTTCGGAAGGTTTGGTCACGCAGGGCACCACGCTCGCCCTGGGCGACCCCGTGGCAAGGATCGCCGACGTCTCGACGCTGTCGGTCAGCGTCCTGGTCGACGAGGTTGACGTCGTCGATGTCCGCGTCGGCCAGGAGGTCGTCATCACCAGCAACGCGGCGCCCGGGCTCGAGCTGCCCGGCCGCGTGTCCAACGTCTCCTCGCAGGCGTTGGCGGGGCGGAGCGCCGGCCAGTCCTTTTTCCGGGTGACCGTGGCCTTGCATCCGCTGGTCAAGGAACAAAGCGCCAGGCTCCGCCTCGGCATGTCCGTGGCCGCTCGCATCTTCACCCGGGACGCCACGGACGCGTTGTTGGTCCCGATTTCCGCGGTGCGCGGCGGCGACCGCCCGACGCTGCGCATTCACGATCCGGCCACCGGCGCGGTGCGGGTGGCGGAGGTGGAGACGGGCGCGACCACGTTGGACCGGGTCCAGATCGTTAGGGGCCTCAAGCCCGGCGACCAGGTGCTCGTGCCGAGTGTCGCGGCAGGCCGCTGAAGGACAGCTGGTGATCGCCCTCGACGACATTCGCAAGTCGTACCGCCTGGGGCCAGTGGAGGTGGAGGTGCTGAAGGGCATTTCGCTGGATATCCACGCCGGCGATTTGTTCGCGATCACGGGACCATCGGGGTGCGGCAAGTCGACGCTGCTCAACATCATGGGGCTGCTCGACCAGCCGAGCGGGGGATCCTATTCCCTCGACGGCCGCGACGTGGTGGCGCTCGGCGACGACGCGCTCTCCGCCCTGCGCAACGCCCGCATCGGCTTCGTGTTCCAGTCGTTCCACCTCATGCCGCGGCTGACCGCGCTGGCCAACGTCGCGCTGCCGCTCGTCTATCGGCGCCTGCCCCACGCCGAGGCCGCGGAGCGGGCCAAGGGCGCCCTCGAGCGGGTGGAGATGGACCACCGCGCCGACCACAAGCCGTCGGAGCTCTCCGGCGGACAGCAGCAGCGCGTCGCCGTCGCGCGCGCCCTAGTCGGGGATCCGGCGCTGATCCTTGCCGACGAGCCGACCGGAGCACTCGATCCGGCGACCGGCCAGGCCGTCATGGAGCTCTTCGAAGGGCTGGCGGCGAAGGGCATCGCCGTCGTGATAGTCACCCACGACACCGAGCTCGCCGAGCGCTGCCCGCGCCGCGCCGCCCTCGACGCGGGCGCATTGGCGGAGACGTCGCCCCGTGCCGGCTGAGCATCGCGAACAAGGGTCGGGCGCGGGTGCCGGCACCGTGGGCGACCACGCTGCGGGCCGCCAGGCGTTCTCGACCTGGTGGTCGACCATCGCCCAGCAGCAGGTCAATGTGGTGCAGGCGGTGTCGAGCTTGACCGCCACCCTCGCCCGCAGCGTGCTGGCGCTGGTCGGCATCGCGGTCGGCATCGCCGCGGTCATCGCCATGGTGACCACCGGGGAGATCGTCAAGGAAGAGTCGCTCAAGCAGTTCCGCGCCCTGGGCATCGACGTGCTGACGGTGACGCAGCGCCACGCGCCGCCCAATGAAGGTCTCACGCGCCTGCACATCGCATCGCTGCCGACGAACGTGCCCCAGGTCGCGCGGGCCACGGGTTGGACGAACCAATTCGGTCCGCTCATGTACCGCGGCAAGCTCCTGCAACGCATCCAGGTGCGCGGCGTCTCGGAAGCCTACGCGGAGTTGCATAAATCCACCATCGCCGAGGGCCGGTTCATCTCCGAGTTCGACCGAGGCCGCCCGTTTTGCGTACTTGGCAATCGCTTGGCGGCGCGAATGCGGGACGCCGGCGCCACCGACGTGGTGGGCGAGGAAGTGCGCTTCGGCGACCGATTGTTCACCGTGGTCGGCGTGCTCGGACCGCATCCCGGCAGCCTGCAAAGCCCCGGCACGGACCAAGTGATGTTCATCCCCATCGCCGTCTCGCAGCGCATGGGGCGCGAGGTGGAAAACGCCATCGCCCGCGTACGGACAGAAGCCGACGCCAACGTAGGCGCCGAGCAGGTGGCGGCCTATCTGGCCCGCGGCTTGCCGGATGCCCGCCTCGAGGTCGTCAGCGCACGCGAGCTCATCGCCCAGATGCAACGTCAGGCCACGACGTTCACGCTGCTGTTCGCGGCGGTGGGCAGCATCTCCCTGATCGTCGGCGGCGTGGGCGTGATGAACGTGATGCTGATGTCGGTCGCCGAGCGGCGCGCCGAAATCGGGCTGCGGCGGGCGGTCGGTGCCCGGCGGGCCGACGTCATCGGCCAGTTCCTGATGGAATCGGCGCTGCTTTGCCTCGTGGGCGGCTCCGCCGGCATCCTGGTCGGCCTGCTCGCCGCGTGGGGCATCAGCCTGTACTCCGGCTGGTCGTTCTTCGTGCCGCCGGTTGCCGTTGTGTTGGGCGTCGGGGTCTCCACCGCCGTCGGAGTCTTCTTCGGTCTCTATCCGGCGGGGCAAGCGGCTCGGCTGGACCCCATCGTCGCGCTCCGCGCGGCGTAGGAGCGCCAGGCTGGCCTACGGCACGCACCTTAGGGAAGGTCTGATTAAGACCTTCCCTAGCGCGGCACAGGGACGTGCCGCCAAATTCTATGGCGTAAGCCATTGAATTTGCGGAGCAAGACGAAACCGCGCTTTTGTCTTGCGACCTGAACAAGGCCATGGACGGGCTTGTTCAGATGTTTCTTAGATCGCCACGCCACGCCCACCCACCCACGGTGTGGGCGGCCAACGGTACCCACACCGCCATGCCCCGTCCCGGTCCATCCGAATCCCGCGCCCGTGCGAATCGCTGCAAATCGTCACGCGGCGAACGCCAGCGCCTTCAAATCCACGGACCGTATCGTCTACCATAGACCCCATGCGGCACTCCATGACTCCCAACCGCGTCGCCGCGGCGCTGCTCGTGGCAACGGTGTTGCTCGGCGCCTGCCGCAGCAGCAACGATGCCTCGCCGGATCCGGCCATCCGCATGCGGAGTCTCCTGCTGGTCATGACCGACGGCGCGAACGGCGACTGGCCGGTGGCCGTCGATCTAGTGCGTGTACGCGACGCGAACCTGCTTACGGAGCTATTGCGCATCGAGTCCGCCGCTTGGTTCCGGGACGCGGGAGAAAAGTTCGCCAAGGCGAACCCCGACGCCTTGATCGAACAGTGGGAGATCGTTCCGGGCACTTCGGTCGGGCCCTTGAACGTGCGTGTTCGGGCGAAAGTCACCGGCGTCGTCTTCTGCAACATTCCCGGGACGCCGCCCGTCCGTCTGGGCTACCACGGCCACGTCACCCTCGGCATCGATGATGATGGCTGTACACTACGGGGCGACGATCCGGCGGACTAATGGCCGCAACGCGCTCAAGACAAGCAGCGCCGACCAACCGGCGCGCTGCAACTTCCGATGATCCCGGAAAGATGATCCAGGAAAGAGATGGCACTACCGGCAATACCCGAACCCGTCGCGTGGCGTAGCGGGCTCATCCTCGAACCGTCGCACTTCGTGCGCACGGATCGCCGTCAAGCAACGATCGCCCACATGGCCGGGCTGCTTGCCGATCCGTGGCCTTGGGGCTTCACCAATCTCGTCATCGACGGACCGGCGCTCGCCGCGGGGCGTCTACACGTCAGCTGCGAGGGCTTGTTCCCCGACGGCGCCCCCTTCCGGGTGGCCGCGCTGGCCCACGGCCTCGAGGGCTACGACGATGGCGAGCAGGCCAATTTCTGCGTTGCGCGGGAGCCGGACGGCGACGCGCTCGCCCTCAAGCCGGGCGAAACCCCGGCCGCCGACGCCTTGCCCGCCGTGCGGCTGGTGCGGCATGGCGGCGTCTGGTCCGAACTCCCGGGTTGGTCGCCGCCGGCACTTTTGGTGGACGAAGCCCACCCCATCCGCCACGACATGAACCACCAGCTCGGCGCCCTTGCCGCGCTGAGCGCCGGGTTCAGCGCGACGCTGCGCGTTCCGGGGGTCGAGGAGCGGCCCGGTGCACACACCGTGAGAACGGTCGCCGGCGCCCTCGCCGAAGGGGTCGGCGTGCTGGAGGCGCTACTCGCTTCGCCGGCGGTTTCCCCGGGGCGGCTAGGCATCGAGGCCGTGCGCCTAGCGTTGCGCGTCCGCGCGGCGGCCGGGACGTTCGACCGGTTGGAGGAACGATGGGAGCCCGCCGACCAGCGCGGTTCGCTACGGCGGCTGCTGTATGTCGTCGAGTCCACGGCCTCCGGCATCGGCTTGCCGTTCCGGGCCAACGCCTTCCGCCCCGACCCCGACTCCGGCATGTTGCTTGCCGAGGGCATCCCCGAAGGCAACCTCCTGCTGGCGATCGAGTCGGCCCGTCCCGCGGATCTCATCGCTGCGCGTGCCTGGTTCGATGGCGCGGCGCTCGCCGCCCGGGACCGTATTCAGGAAGCCTTGGATCGCCGCGTGGCGGGCTGTGTCCGCCGTCCCATAGAACGCGACCCGGTGCTCGGTGTGTCGAGCGGCCCGCTGCTGGCGCTGTACCGGGTCGAGGCGGATCCGGCTTGGCGCGGCATGGGCAACGAGTTGGTGCTAGCGGCCAGGACGCCCGCCCCACCGAATACGTCGTTTTCGCTGCTCATCGCCGAAGGTCCCGGGGAACAGCCCCAGTTGCAGAATCCCGGGCCCGGGCTCCCCCCCCGCCGGTCCTTCTAACCGCGTTCGGTAACGCCACGGTGGGCAAGTTCCGGGAGTCGACGCACGCCTTCCAGCAGCGCGGTATCATCCGCGTCCCGCAGGCGCCGGCGCGGGGAGGCAACGCATGAGTCTTGGATTCACCATCGCCATCGCCGCCGTCCCGTTTCTGGACATGCTCGACGTGGAGGAGGACGCGCTGTCGCAACAGGTGCGCGAAGCCAACACCGACGCTGCGGCGATCGCCGCGATGGACCAGACGCGCCGCCGACTCGCACAGGGCGTGGACGCCTTCGTCCGCTCGCTGCCGTCGTTGATCCGCAACGACGCCAACTCGGCGCGGGCAGCGGCCTACGCGTTGGTAGGGTTGGTGGACGAACGCATGTTGCACCACCCCGCCGGCGGATTAGACCGCTGGCGCGACCGGCTCCTTGAGTTCGAGCTGTACGGCTCGGCGCTGGCGGGTCAGGAGGTCGTCGCGCGCGCGCGCGAGGCGGCCTACGGCAGTTCCTTTGCCGAGGCTGGTGGGCAGGGTGCGCCGTCCGGCGTGCTGGCACCCCTGTATCTCGGGGTCTTTCGGGCTGGCTTCGAAGGCTCCCTGCGCGGGGATCCGGTCGCGTTGACGACGCTGATCACGTCGCTGGAGGAGTCCGTCGGCGCGGAAGCGCCCGGCAATCAGCCCGTTCCCACCTACGTGCGCCCGAAACGGCTACCGGTGGCACCGCCCGTGCTCGTGGTGCTGGGATTCGCGGCTTGGCTGGTCGCCGGTTTCGCCATGTGGGCGACCCTCCCCCACGACCTGTTCCGCGACGCCGAGCGCGTCCGCGACCGCGTTGTACTCGGACTGCCGGTGACGCCGACGGACGTGGATCCGCTTGAACGCAGCATCGGCCCCTCGGGACTGCCCTCGATGGCGCCTACCGATGGCGAGCAAGCCCCCGACCAAGCCGGTTCTACCCCCGACCCGCAACGGCGCTGAACGCGATGATGTCCGGCATCGTCGAGTTCCTCACGCGCCTGATGGCCGGCGGCGCACTGGAGATCGTGCTGCTCATCGTCATCATTGTCGTGGCGTTGATCCTGTTGTTGGTGGCGCTGTGGCTGGCGTGGAAGCTCCTCGTGTTGCTCGGCAAGGGGATCGTCTGGCTGTTCACCAACGGTCGAGAGTACTTCGCCAACCGCAAGCAGGCGAAGGGCGAGGCCCGCTTGACGGCGCTGCCGGCGGTCGCCACCGGATGGGGGTCGTCGCGGCGCATCGGACTGCGCCGCGCCTTGAAGGAGGCCGCGCGCATGACCGGCCCCGACGCATTACGGATCGTCGTGGTGGCGGGAGACGGCGTGGCCGAAATGTGCCGCAGCCTGCGCCTGTCTCCACCGGGCGCCGGCAACATCGGCATAGCCGCCGGTGCCGACGTGGTCCTCATCGACGCGACGCGGACGAGCCGCCGGGGCTTGGCGCGGCTCGCCAATGCATTGCCGTGGCGGCGGCCGGCGGACGCTGCGGTAGTACTCGTGTCGCCGGAGGATATTCCCGCGGACGCCGTAGCCCGAGCCGCGCACTTCGCGCGTTTCTGCGGCATGCGCATGACGCTGCACTTCGCACTCCCGAGCGGCGGCGACGTGTCCGCTTGGGCCCTCATCGACGCCCACAACAACGACGCCGGCCCCATCTGCGAAAGGTTGGCCGTCGATAGCGCGTCCCACTGGCTGGCGGGCGGCGAGCGAGAAGGACTCAAGGAGGTAGCGCTAGCCCAGACGCGGGGACTCGCGGCGAGTCTGGGACGGGCCTTGGTGGCCGCGCCCTCGGGCCTCATCGACGTCGCCTCCCTGGCGCTCGGCGGCACGGGCCTGTACCGCGCGGCGGCGCAGACCGTCGTGCGTACGCAGCCGATGTCGGCACAGAGCGTGTCCATGTGGGTCGGTGCCCTGGCCCTGGTGGCCGGTGCGCTGCTGGTCGGACTGGCCGCCATGGAGAGCGTGCGCCGGACGGCGGTCCTGGACGACGCCATCGATACGGCGCAGCGGGAAGCGTCGGTGTCCTGGAGGGCGGCCGGCATCGACTCGATCCCCAGCGCCGCACGGGTCCGCAGGATGGCCGGCTTGGGCGTCGATCTGGCGGATACCACGAGCTTCTCCTGGCTCATGCCCCTCGCCAGCGTCGCACCGGGACAGGCCGCGCCCCGCGAGCTCGGCGCGGCCTTCCTGGAACACTACATGCTCGCGCCACTGGCCATCGCACTCGATCGGCGCATCCGGCGGACGATCATGCCGAGCGACGATCCGGGAGCGTGGATCGAGGCCGCCCGCCAGGCCGGCGAGTGGATGATCGCGTGGCAAGGCCTCGACGAGGATCCGACCAAGGTGGATATCCGGCGCTTGCTGGTGGCGGCCTTCGGCGGCGACGATTGGGCGTGGTCCGAGGGGACGGATCGCGCCCTCGAACGCACCGGGGCCAGGCCGCCGGCACCGGCTGCGGGGGGCTTGGATGTCGACGGCCTTACCGAACTGGCGCGGGAGAACTTCATCCTCACGATGCAGCGTTGGGCGACCGAACAGTACATCAACGGTCCGGTGGCGCGAGCGGCGCGTCGCGCCGCCGACCGTAGCGCCACTTGGCGCGACCAGCATGCGGCCCTCATCGCCTTGCGCAACGGACTCCAGGATCCCAGCCAAGCTTGGCTCACCGCGCCCAAGGACCGGCCGGACCACGCCCTCGAGCTGCCGATCCTCGGCCGCGCGGTCGCGCTTTCGCTCATCGGCGAGACGACCGCGGTGTCGGCCAAGGCGGAAGTGAGCCGCATCCGGATCGACGCACGCGAAGCCACCGACTACTTCGTCCTCCCGGACATCGGTCCGATGCTGGTGCGCGCCAACGCCAACTCCGGCGGTGGCCAAGCGCTGGCACTGTCGCGCGAGGTCGAGGCTTGGCTCGCCTTCCTGGACCGCGTCGCCAACGCCGGCTTCGCGGAACTGCCGACCCAAGGGCCGCCGCTGCCGAGCGGACTGGTCACGATCGACCTAGGCGCCGTCACCGACGCGGCGCGGCGCATAGAGGTGTTTCGGCAATTCGCCACCAACCTACCCGCCGAGTTGCCGGCCTCCGTCGCCGAAAACCTCATCTTGGAGTTGACCAGCGAACTGGTGGTCGGCTTGACGGCCACCGTTGAGGCCGCCCTCCGTCCAGTGCAGCGACTCGGCAATCCCAGCACCCAAGTCGAACATTTGGCGCGCGCGGCTCCGGCGATGGCGGACATGACGGCCATTGAATCCTGGTTGCGCGATCGTGGCTTCGACCGGGAGGCCGAGCGCGTGCTCGAGGCCCAGGCGCGGGTGGCCGACGGCGTGTTGCTGATGGCCACCGATGCCCTGTTCGACGAGGAACCCCTGGCGATCTATATCGACCCGGCGGCGGACGCCGACGCCCTGGTGCGGCGTTTCGAACGCGGCATCGCGCACTTGACGCGCTTGCAGACCCAGCTAGTGGAGCCATTCGTCGAAACCGCGGCGCAACGGGGCAAGTTGGCGGCCGTCGCGTGGGAGGACATCGCCGACGATCTGGCCTCCCATGGGCGCGGCAACACCGATACGCTCCTCTCCAGCTACGAGGGCATGGTGCGAGCGTACGCGGACGACCGCGAGGCGAGCTGCGAAGCTCCAAGGCCCGCCATTTCCATCGGCCGCGACGACTACGTGGCGCGCGCCACCGCGCGGTTCCGCCACGATCTAGACGCGGCCTGCGCGGCGGATCGGGCGGCGCGGTCCCAGTCCGTGCTCGACCGGGTCGCTAGATTCTTCGAGTTGAAACTCGCGTGGCTGTGGCCGTGGGCCCGCGATCCGGGTGCCCCGGAGGTCACGCCCGGCACCCTCGACGACTACGTCGAGACCCTGCAGGACGCGCAAGAGACCTTGGCCACCCTCGACGTCGCGGTCGCCCGCGCATTCCTCGAGGAGAGTCAGTTCTGGGAACGGCTGGAGGACGGCGGCACGGGCTTGCTGTTCCGTGTTCGCTGGCGGGATCGGCCAAGCGAGGAGCTGCGGGCGGAGAACCTGATCGAGCTCGGCATCGAGGGCGCGGCGGCGGACGAAGACGGCGTCTACACATGGCGCTTCGGCGCGCCGTTCTCCATCTCCATGCGCCTCGCACTGGACTCGAACTATCGCTTCGTGGAGTCGGACGATCTCGATGGCTTGCGCAAGGTGGTGGGCGCGAGCGGTAGCGCGGGTGCCTTCCTGCGTGTCCTTGACGGCCTCAACGCCGGGGCGTTGCTGGTGGAAGCCTGGGTGCAGAAGGCACCGTTCGCCCTTGAAGACGGCGAGGACAATCCCCCATTGCCCTTGCGGGTGTCCGCGCGCTTCACCAAGGCCGACGGAACGCCGCTGACGCTACCAGCGTTCGGCGACGAGGCGCGGCTACACCTCGGCTTGGGGACTCCAGCCGGGCCCCCGCCCGGCACCGATTGAAGGAAGTTGACGTGATTGATCTGACGCAACCGATACCCGGCGACGATCCTTGCGGCCCCGACCTACAGTGGGATCCGGCGATGATGTCGCTCGATCAAACGATGGCGGGCGCCGTCTCCGAGGATTTCGATGTCGTCGAGGGCTCGCGCATCGAGGACGACGACACCAAGTTCGAGGACATCATTCGGATGGCCGAGGCGCTGTGCGAACGGACGAAGGACCTGCGCGTGCTTTGCACCCTCGCCGAAGCGACTTGGCGCGATGCGGGCGTGGCCGCGTTCGCCGACGTGTTCGCGGACATGCTGGGGGCTGTGGAAAACTGGTTTGACCCGGACACGGGCATCCATCCACGGGCCGATGAAGAGGACGGCGACCTGGGCCTGCGGGCGGCACCCCTGGCCGGGCTCCTGCTGCGCATTCCCGTGCTGGCGAGCACGGTCGGCTGGGGGCGGGCCGGGGAGCCGGACCAAGAAACGCGCAACGTCGTGGCGGCCACCCTGGGTGCGACATTCGCGCAATGGGACGACCGCTTTACGCCGGCCTTCGGGCCGGAGTTGCCAAGCGAGCTGCCGGCGTGGCGCGCGCTCTCCAAGTTCGCCGTGGCGGGCGACGTCGACGACCCCAATCTGGCACCCGCCGACGATGGTTCACAGCCGGCCGCGGCGTCCGGCGGTGCGGAGCCCGACTACTGGACGCTGATGGAACGGGCCGCCGCGCAGATGGAGCGCGTGACGCACCATTCGCCCGTGCTGCCGTTGTTGCACATGGCCCTCTCTTGGCGCGACAAGGATCTGATCGCCATCGCGGAGTCAATGCGGCCTTCGGGCATCTCGCTGGAGCAGCTGCTTAGTTCAATCAAGCAGCAACTCGATGCACGATAAGGTCATGCCGGAGCCCCCGCGGCCCGCTACCGATCAACCCGAGACCGCTCGGTCCGACGCGGCGAAGCACGATGCAGCGGCGCGGCAATCTCCCTCCAAGGCGACGCCGACCGTGCTTGAGCGGGTGCTCGCCCGCGGCGAGCCACAGTCGGTGCGGGAGGTTCCTGCGGTCGAGGACGCACGGGGGGGGGCCACGCAAGGCGACCTGCGCGAAGCGGACGTGGCCTCCTGGAACGGCGAGAGTGGCACTCTAGCGGACGGCAGTTCCGTCGGGCTGGGGGCCTCCTGCCTGCTGCGTCCCCAGGCCGGAGACCGGGTGCTGGTCTGGTGCCCCCTGGGACGGCCTGGGCGAGTGCTCGCCGTGCTCGAACGGCCGGATGGACAAGCCACCGCCGTCCTCACCACGAGCGGGCCGCTGGCCATCGAGGCACCCCAGGTCGCCGTCGCGTCCCAAACCGTGCAAATCCGCTGCGACGACCTCCTGACGCATAGCCGGAACCACCATTCGGTGGAGGACACGCGCACGGACTCTGCCCGGATCCGCGTGGCACAGATCGGCGTGGACATCCGCCGCGCCACGACGAGCAGCGAGGAGGTGAGCGGCACGATGATCCAGAAGGTCGGCACTTGGATTTCCAGCACGGCGCGGGACGCCCGCTTGAAGGCGCGCACGTTCCTGTTCGACTAGGATGTTCGACTAGGAAACGTCTGAACAAGCCCACGGATCGCCTTGTTCAGAGCTCCCCCTTGCGGGTGCCCGGATGCGACGCTTCGTCACCGCGGCGTCGGCTCCGGCAAGGCCACCGTGCAGCCCCGCAACGCGCATCTCAGAAGTGGCTATTCACGTTCAACAGGAACTGGTAACCCGAGCGCTCTTCGTCCTCGGCGAGATCGTAGCCAAGCGCCAGCCCAAGGTCGAGGGCTTCGCGCCGTGGGTCCGAGAGGCGGTACTCCACGCCAATGCGGGTCAGGGGATAGCCGAAGCCCCGGTCGTGGGACACCGTGGGCGTCAGGACACCGTGTAGGCGCGGCGTCCTGACGCCGTAGCCGAGCGCGCTGCGTATGTTCAGGCCGACATCGCGCGCGCCCCAGGAGGACCGCGGCATGAAGGCCGGCATCGCGCCGCCGCCCAAGCCACCATCGTCGCCCAAGAACGCGCTGCGGTCGCGGTCCGCTATGCCCCAGCTCGGCGCTAGCCGGAACCACAGCCCGGAACCGTCCGGTCGCGCTCGCAACGACGCGGTCACCATCGCCCCGGCCTCCTCGTGCCCGGACGCCGCGTGCGCCGCCATCCAGCGTCCCCGTGCGTCGAAACTCAACCGCGCGCCGGCGTAGCGCAAGCCGGCCACCATTTCAAGCCCCGCGCCCGACAGCCCGTCGCCCCCATCGACACGACCGCCTAGCTGCAAATAGGGCGATAGAGCTCCCAGGGTGTACGATGCCTCCAACGCCACCTGCAACTGCGAGACCATCGCTTCCAGCCCATCGATTGCTTGGTCGCCATCGTCCGTAGTCAGCGAGGCGAAACCCATGTCGCCGAGTAGCGCGAGTCCCAGGGTGCCCTCGCGCAACGGCCACCGCAGCCCCACCATCGCCAGCCACATATCAAGATCCGCCGTCTCCGGCCGCCCCGCGGCACGGTCGGAACCATTCTCCGCCTCGCCCGTGCCCACCCCACCGAGCCCCCACAAATCGATGCCCGACGCAGTCCGTCCGCTTACGTACGGATACGCGGCCGTGAGCGTCGTCCGCAGCCGCCCCGAGCGGCCTCCGGCGAAATAGTCCGCGTCGCCCTGGCTACGCGACAACGCCGCCCCGGCCAACCAGTTATCGAACTCGCCAAAGCGCGCGTCGACCCCGACGTACAGGGACATCATGCGACCGTCGTAGCGCCCGTCGACACCGGAAGTCCCCTCAAAGTACTGGGCGTCGGCCGTGCCCCATAGCGTCCATTGGCCCGGCACCCAGTCCTCCCACGCCACGTTGAACGGCCACGCGAACGAGTGGCCCCACAGGAGTCCGTCCGCGCTTGGGGCCGGATACACTCCGGACGCGGCGTTGAAGCCCGCCCGGGGAAATCCGACCACCGGCGCGGCAACTTGCCCCCAAGCCAAGCCAGCGGAGGCGGCGGTGGCCACCCCGCCCGGCATCCCCGCTCCGGAAATCGCCTCCTCCGGCATGCCACCGAGCGCGGCCCGCCGCGCGACGCGACCGCGCCTACGGGGCCGCTCCCGGGTATTCCGCACGGCTTCAACCGGTGCCCGGAACCGGTCGCCGATGACCCGGGCCGCGCCCCATAGCAAGGCGCGTGCGTGCGCCGCCAGCGCGTCGTTCAGCGCCTCCGCCTCGGCCACGGAAGCCACCACCTCAATGGTGAAGCTCAGCTCGGCCGCGTCGGGTGCCGTCGCATCGGAGTCGGTGGCGGAGTAGCGGTAGGACCGGGCCGCCGCGACCTCGGAGGGCATTCCGGAGAGCACCCGCGTCGCAGGATCGAAACGCAGCCCCACCGGTAGATCCGGACGCAACGCGTAAGTCAGCGGCCCGTCGCCCCCCGTCGCCTCGGGCAGCACCAGTGGTTCCATGGCTCCGTCGCGCCGCAGGCGCAGATCCGCGATCCGTGCAGCGCCGAAGCTCGGTGCCGAATCCGCCGCCACCACGATGACGAAAGTCAGGCTCGTGCTGTGAGAGCCGGTCGCGCCGGTGGCCGTGGCCGTATAGGTATAGGTCCGCGCGGCCCGCGCCTCCCGCGGCGTGCCGCTCAGCGTCCGCGTCGCCGCGTCGAACGCGAGCCCCGCCGGCGGCGCGGGCTCGAGCGCGTAGGTCAGCGCGCCGTCGCCCCCCGTCGCCGCCGGCAGCGTCAGCGCGTCGATCGGCGTGTTCTCCGTGTAGCTCTGATCCGCGATCGCCGCGGCCCCGAAGCTCGGCACCAAGTCCTCTCCCACCGCGATGGCGAACGTCAGGCTCGCGCTGTCCGGGTCGACCGCGTCGGCGTCGGTCGCCGTGTACGTGTAGGTCACCGCCGCGCCGGCCTCCCGCGGCGTGCCGCTCAGCGTCCGCGTCGCGGCGTCGAACGCAAGCCCCGCCGGCGGCGCGGGCTCGAGCGCGTAGGTCAGCGGGCCGTCGCCCCCCGTCGCCGCCGGCAGCGTCAGCGCGTCGATCGGCGTGTTCTCCGTGTAGCTCTGGTCCGCTATCGCCGCATCCCCGAAGCTCGGCACCAAGTCCTCTCCCACCGCGATGGCGAACGTCAGGCTCGCGCTGTCCGGGTCGACCGCGTCGGCGTCGGTCGCCGTGTACGTGTAGGTCACCGCCGCGCCGGCCTCCCGCGGCGTGCCGCTCAGCGTCCGCGTCGCCGCGTCGAACGCGAGCCCCGCCGGAAGCGCGGGCTCGAGCGCGTAGGTCAGCGGGCCGTCGCCCCCCGTCGCCGCCGGCAGCGTCAGCGCGTCGATCGGCGTGTTCTCCGTGTAGCTCTGATCCGCGATCACCGCGGCCCCAAAGCTCGGCACCAGATCCTCTCCCGTCACCGCGATGGCGAACGTCAGGCTCGCGCTGTCCGGGTCCGCCGCGTCGGCGTCGGTCGCCGTGTACGTGTAGGTCACCGCCGCGCCGGCCTCCCGCGGCGTGCCGCTCAGCGTCCGCGTCGCCGCGTCGAACGCGAGCCCCGCCGGCGGCGCGGGCTCGAGCGCGTAGGTCAGCGTGCCGTCGCCCCCCGTCGCCGCCGGCAGCGCCAGCGCGTCGATCGGCGTGTTCTGCGCGTAGTTCTGGTCCGCGACCACCGCGTCGCCAAAGCTCGGCACCAAGTCCTGCCGCACGGTGATGGTGAAGGTCAGCGTGGCGCTGTCGGGACTCCCGATATCAGCATCCGTCACCGTGTACCGGTAGGTCACCGCCGCGCCGGCCTCCCGCGGCGTGCCGCTCAGCGTCCGCGTCGCCGGGTCGAACGCGAGTCCCGCCGGCAACGCCGGCTCAAGCGCGTAGGTCAGCGCACCGTCGCCCCCCGTCGCCGCCGGCAACCTCAGCGTCTCGATCGGCGTGTTCTGCACGTACTCCTGATTTCGTATCGCGGCGTCGCCGAAGCTAGGCACCAAGTCATCACCGGTGACCGTGATGGTGAAGGTCAGGCTGGCGCTGTCGGGGTCGTCCACGTCGGAGTCGGTCGCCGTGTACGTATAGGTTGCCGCCGCGCGCGCCTCGACGGGCGTGCCGCTCAGCGTCCGCCGCACGGGGTCGAACGCAAGCCCGACCGGCAACGCCGGGGTGAGCGCGTAGGTCAAAGGGCCATCGCCGCCTGTTGCCGGTGGCAGCGTCACCGTGCCGATGGAGCGGTTCTTCGCGTAGTTCTGGTTCGCGATGACCGCGTTGCCGAAACTCGGTGCCGAATCGTCCGGTGCTTGGCCTCGGGCCACCTGCGTGCCGACGAGTAGGCACATCCCCAAGGCAGCGACAAGGAACCTGCCCTTTGTTCCCATCGTCATCGATCCTCACCGGATGCCCGACGCACGATGCCCGCAGACAGATCGCGACGCGCCATCAATACGACCGTCGAGCGACCGGTGCGTCCTGGAATTCGTTCCGAAGCACGCTTGGGGGCACCCGCGATGGAACCTCTCCACCGCGGCGCCATGCTGCCGGCCTTACGGCACGTCGAAAGTCGTGCTTGCCTGTGTGGTCGAGCACTGCCCGTCGGTGTAGGAGTATGCGGTATACGTTCCAGACGACAGGCCCCAGACATCGGCAACCAACGCCCCCGAGAACGTACAACTCACGTTGGCGGCATTTACCCCGGCACCAGCGTCGACCTTGTAGTACCAGGCGTTCTGGCCAGGACTCGTCCGCAACATAACCTTGCCTCCACGAAGTGTGGCCATGAGTTCGTACGTCTGGCCCGGAGGCAGATCGATGGTGAACGTGGCGCGCGCAATCCGATGACTGCAATCCTCCTTCAAGTATGCCTCCACGTCATAGGCACCCGGTCCGTAGCCCGAGATGCCGTTTACGCCCGTTCCGCCGGCGGTTGTGCATGTGCCCGCCCCGAAGTCGCCGCCGATGATGAACCACCACTTATCCGGGCCCCCCGACAGGGCGAGATTCACCGAGTCGTCCGATTGGACGGTTGCCGACAGGGTCGCCGTGCCAATGATGAACGTTGTCTGGGCGAGGAAATCGCCGCACGTGCTGTCCGAGTACGCAACGACGTGATAGCCGTTCGACCGATAGCCTTGGATGTTGTTGACGCTCGTGCCCGTGACCGCCGTGCAGGTGCCGCCTCCGACTCTAAACCACCACTCATTGGGCCCATCAGCAAGCGTCAGATCGACGGACCAGTTAGCGGGCGACACGGTCGCCGTCAGCGTCGCCAACGGATAGGTGGGCGGCGGCAGGCTGACCGTCGTTGCGGCGAACCGAGTGTAGCATTCCGCGTCCGTAAACGCTCTGACGCTATAGACATCCGGCGCATAACCGCTGATGTTGCTGACGGTGTCCCCGTTGACCGCCGTACACGTGCCCGAATTGATCCTGAACCACCAGTCGTTCGGGCCATTGGCGAGCGTCAGCGAGATCTTGTCATTCGCCACGGTCGCCGTCAGCACCGCCGAAGAATACGGCTCGCTCACCGTTACGGTCGTCTGCGCGATTTCGGTGGCGCACAGGTTGTCGGAGAAGGCCCGGATCTCGTAGTCGCCGGGCGCGTAGCCCCGGATGTTGCTGACGGTCGCGGAATTGGTGACCGCCGTGCAGGTGCCAGAGGCGATCCGGAACCACCAATTCCCCGCGGCGCCGGAGAGGGTGATGTCGATTACGCCGTCGGTGCCGGTGGCCGACAGGGTGCGTGCGCCGCTGGCATGGGCTTTGTCGCTGGTGCCCAATGCCATTACGACGGTGACCAACAGTGCAATGCCCGAACCAAACCACGTACGCATGACGCATCCTCCTTACGAGTGCAGGCTACAGTATCGCGAATCTCCCTCGAGGGCAACGCTTCTCTGATCCGATCCTGACCCCCGATTAAGGACTCCGACACCGCCGTCTGCGGCGAAGTTCGGAGACGTTTCGGGGCGGAACGTGCCGACGGGGCTCCGGTTCGCCACGCAGGCGGCGGGGTGCTGTCGGGATGCACAGCTTTTGTGCGGCCCGCCGCACGGGGGCGACGTCGGACGGGCGGCATCGCTCAGGCGGCGGGCGGGGGCGGGGCGCGGGCGAGCCCGGGGTGGTGTCGGCACCCGTGGCGCAACCCTCCTCCTGGCCCATGGAGAAACGCCCGAGCGCATCAACGTGGGATCGCTTCGGCGATCCAGCGGGCATGTGATGCGCGCGGTCACGATCACCACGCCTTCACCGCCGTCGCCCTTCCGCTGGCCCACATGTCCGATGGAATGCCCGGGTTCAGATGCATCAACATCGCCAGCCAAGCACTCGTCTCGGCATCCGCGGCCCGTTCCCACTTGGCCCTCTTGCTCGCCGAGACCAGCGCGACGTCAATCAGTTCGTCCTCGATGGACGTGTCGTTGATGGGCAGGCGGTGCGCCCCGGTCAAGTCCCTCCCGGCGAGGATCCGGTGCCCCGCGCTTACCGAGGCGACGTCATATTTGTTAATGGCGTCGCCGATTTTGTCGACGGCCTTGATCTCGGTTGGATCAAAGTCCCCGAAGGCCTTGCCTCCGGCCAGCCGCGACAGGATCTTCTTGTGGGGCAGGTAGTGGTACGTCGTGCCCTTCGCGAAGAACCCCACCTCGTTCCCGAACTTGTCCAGCTTCAGCTTCCTGCCGTCGCTCTTCTTCAACCTCCGCAGGCCGTCGATGTCGCGCAGCTCGTCCCACACGCGCTGGTCCATTAGCTGCTCCTGGCGCAGCAGCCGCTTGGCGGAGGAGTCGTCCTTGGTGATGACCAGCTTGCCTTTTGCGTCGTACTCGTACTTGTTGTTCATGTTGCCGCCGACGTACGACGTATAGTGCTCGCCCCATGCCTTGTGGTCGATGAGGATGTAGCCGCTCGGGTCCGCACCCTCCGTGCGCGACGCGATCTCCTCCGACTCCGTGCCGAACCACCAGCGCACGTCGCCACCCTTGTCCACGTCGTCGTAGTCGTAGTAGGCGATTGTGAACGGCTTGTCGGTCTTGAACTGCACGTTGGACCTGTGTGAGTTCTCTCCATACCACGACTTCCGGAAGTGCCTGGTGCCGTCCTCCCACTCCTCCATCTTCGCCTGGCGTATCTGGACCTTCGACGGTTTTTTTTTCTGGTTGTAGGAGTTGCGCATGACCTCGTCCGGGTGGTCCTGGCTGCGGGTCGTGAGGTCGGGCATCGGATCCCTGGCGAAGAACGTGTCCGAGTACTCCCAGTTGTCGCCGAAAAAGCGGCGCTCGCGGGCACCGCCCTGTCCCTTGAAAATGGTTTCGTCGTCCGGGAACGCCTCCTTCGTGTTCTCCATCACCCCCATCTCGCGCACCTCGACGTCGTCCCTGAACATCACCTTGCGGTTCGCCTCGTCCCTGGTCGGCAGGTTCGCCCAGTACTTCGTGGTCTCCGGGTCCGTCGTGAAGCCCCGCCGCGGCGGCGCCGGCTCCTCGATGCCGGCCGCCACCCACGCGTCCTCCGTCTCCAGGCCGACCACCGGGTCAACCTCGTCGAGCTGCCCCGGCGGCGGCTCCGCGAGCCCGCCGCGCACCTCCAGGCCAACCGGCGGCTCCGGCGGCGGCGCCGCCACGTCCGTCGTGCCGCCCGTGATCTGCGCCACCGCCTGGCGGCCGTCGTCGTAGCTCGTCAACTGCTGCCCGCGCGGCGGAACCGGCGGCGGCGTCTCCGACTCCCCCACCGGCTGGTAGAGCCGCTTCATCACCTCGAAGTCGATGTACCGGACGTCCTCCACGTCCTCCGCCGGGTTGACCAGGTCCTCCACCGTGCCCGTCACCTCCGCCAGCCGGTTCACCGTCGACAGGTCGTCCGCGCCCGTCACGCTCGACACCCCCGCCCGCGGCGGAACCGGCGGCGGCGTCGCGTCCACGCCGCGCAGCGCCGCCCACGACCGGAAGTCCATCGCGTTGCCGTCCGCGTCCGACACCAGCCGCCGGCCGCCGCCCCCCGAGTTGCCGCCCCCGGTGCGGAACGTGCCCATGCCGTCCCCCGCGAACGGGTCCATCCGCCCCCCCTCCAGCCACTCGTCGAGACTGTCCAGGAAGTCGTCCGGGTCGTCGTCCCGGCCGCGCCCGCCCTGCGGCAACTCCGGCACCCACGCCGTCCGCCCCGCGACGTCCGCGTCCTCCGGCTCCGTCGGCGGCGGCCGGATCACGAACACGTCCTCCCCGTCGCCCGGCTCCAGCCCGCCGAAGCGCACCTGCACGAAGTCGTCGTCGATCTCGTCCGCGTCCACCTCCAGCTGCCCGCGCACCGACTGGTACTCGTCCGCGCCGGCGTAGTGGAAGCCGTCCTCCGTCCCCGGCGGCACCGGGTCGAGGTCCCGCGCCTCCACCTCCGGCGGCTCCAGCCGGATCACGTCGTCGAGCTGGTCGCTCGGCAGGTCCAGCACCCGCCTCGCCACGCCGCCCTGCTCCGCCCCGTCCCGCGACTCCTCCAGGCGCCGCAGCACGTACGTGAAGTCCATGTACGACGTCGCGTCGATCTGGTCCAGCAGGCCCTGCACGTACCGCGCCTTCGCCGCCGCGTCCGGGTCGTCGAACGCCCACCGCGGACCCCACGTCTCCCGCAGGTGCTGCAGGAAGTAGTAGCTCCGCTCGCCGTCGCCGGACGCCGCCGCGAACTCGTCGCCCAGCCCCGCCGCGTCGATCCACTCCTGCGGAACGCTCGACAGGCTGCGCATCGCCAACTGCCGGCTGCGCTCGCTCGCGTCCGCGTACAACTCGAACACGTCGTCGTCGATCGCCTCGTCCGCGAAGGTCTCGTCCAGCCAGACGAGCTCCGACGCCATCCCCCAGCCCTCCGGCGCCCGGCGCAGGTCCTCCGCGTCCGCCGGCGCCCGGATCGCGTCGCGCCCGTAGCGGTAGCCCGGCGGCGCGTCCACGTCGAACCGCAGCCGTATCCCCTCCGCGGACTCCAACGCGAACAGCGCGTCGAGGGCCTGGTCCTTCGCCCGCTCCAGGCTGGCGAGCGTCCCGGCCGACTTGCCCACGTTGTCCGCGTCCGCCATCAGGAACATCTCGCGCAGCGCGATCGACGGGTCGCGGCCCGCCTCCAGCGCCTCGAGGGCGGCCCGGTGGAAGCCCGCCAACTGCACGTAGTAGGTGAACTCGTCCTGCAGCGCCGCGTTCTCCGGGCTCGTGGACATCAGGTCCGTGAGCTCCAGCATCGCGGCCCTCGAGTCCTCCATGTCCTGCTGCAGCTTCATCCTCAGGTGGTAGGAGCGGACGTTCGCCGGCGTCGTGCTGTTGAGGTAGGCGTTGCGCATGTCCTCCGACACGTTCGTCGCCTGCTGCAGCGCCCGGTAGGCCTGCGCGTCGACGTTCGTCATCGTGCCGCGCACGAAGTCCGCCTGCGTCGCGTCCCCCGCCGCCCGCAGCGCCGTCTCGATCTCCGCCAGCTTCGCGTACGCGTCCCGCGCCACCACGTTCGCCGCGTCGATGCCGAGCTCCCGGACCCGCGCCGCCATCCACGGATCCTCCAGCAGGTTGTCCAGCTGCGACTTCGACAACTGGTCCACGTATCTGAGCGTGTCCCGCCGCAGGCTGTAGCCGGGGCTCATGTCCCCGCGGAACTCCCGCCCCAACGTGCGCTGCCTGAAGGCGTCCACCTCGCGCCCGTAGTCGAAGTCCCCCGGCAGCCCCATCGCCAGGCGCCGCGCCTCGTGGTCCAGCGGCGGACCCAGCGTCGCCGGCGGCAGGTCCAGCTCCGGCGGCGGCGCCGGCAACTCCACGTCCGCCTCCCCCAACCCGCGCCCGGCGTCGCCGTTCACCCGCGCCAGGTCGTCCGCCGTCAGCATCTGCCCGCCGAACATCGACAACGGATCGTCGTCCATGTAGCGCGCCTGCCACGCGTTCTGGCCGCCGTCCGCCGCAACGTCGAACTTCTGCGCCTCCGACAGGTCGCCGCTCGCCAGCACCCGCGCCGTGAAGTTGTCCTCCGCGGACTCCAGCCCCGTCGCCGACCGCAGCCGCCGCAGCGCCGCCGCGTCCTCCCCGTCCGCAACCGCCGTCAGGTCCGACAACGCCCTCGACGCGTCCTCCACCGCCTCCAGGTTGCCAACCTGCACCCGCAGGTCGCGAACCGCGTCCGCCGCCTGCGCCACCTGCTTCGAAACGTCCGCCGCCTTGTACATCCGGCCGATCGACTTGCGCCGCCCGCCCTTCGACAACGTCTTCGCCGGCCGACCCGCCCCCGACGCCACCGTCGTCAGCGCCGTCGCGTCCCCCGACAGGTACGCCAGCGCCTGCGACGGCGTCGCCGCGCCGCCCCCCTCGCCGGCGCCGTTCATCTTGTTGCGCACCGCCGTCGTCACGCTGCACAGCGCCCGGAAGCCCGTCGCCATCGTCGTGTGCAGCGCCCCAGAAAACCGCGCCGCCAGGTACGCGTGCAGCCCAACCCCGTACTCCCGCTCGAACGTCGTGCTGCCCACCTCCACCAGCGCCAGGTCCGCCATCGCCGTGCCGACCTTCTCCTCCATCCCGATCACGCCCGACAACCACAGGTCCAGACCCGCCGTCGCCCGAACCCCGCCGCCCAACATCATGTCGTCGCTCATCCCGGCCAACACCAGGATCGCACCCGCCTGGTGGTCCACCACCGTCCCCGCCAGCAGCGTCGTGTCGCTCTTCGCCTGCAGCGTCCGCGTCCCCGTGACGTGCGTCTCCACCCGCCGCGCCTGCGTCACCAGGTTCTCCGCCGTCTCCGCGCAGCCGCCCAACACCGCGCGCTCCAAGCCCGCCACCGCGTCGCTCGACGACAAGCCGGCCGGAACCGACCCGAAACCCACCTCCAGACGGTCGCCGTCCCCCCGGCGCAGCGCGCCGTCCCCCGACAACACCCGCAAACGCTCCGACCGCGTCTGGATCGCGTGCTTCTCCGTCGTGACGTCAGACATCGGCGCGGCCCCCAGGCCCGGCGGCGGAACCCGCACGAGCCCCGCGCGCGCGGGGCGACCGCGTTCCCGGCGGATGGACGGCGCGCGCGCTCATGCCAACTGCGAAAAGAGGTCCGCGTCGACGCCCGGGTTCAGGTACACCATCTGCGCCAGCTGGTCCTCGAACCCCGCGTCCTGCATCTTGAGCCGGCTCGCGTTCCTGCTCGCCACGCCCAACGCGTGGTCGACCAACTCGTCGGCGATCACGACCTGGTCCAGGTCCAGGTGGAACGCCCCCTTGAAGCTCTGCCCGTTGACCACGTTGCGCGCCGCGCGGACCGTGCCGGGGTCGTAGCCCGTCGTGGCGCCAATCACCTTCTCCACGGTCTTGATCTCGCTGTGGTCGAACTCCCCCAGCGCCTTGCCGTCCGCCAGCCGCGACAGGATCTTCTTGTGCGGCAGGTGGTGGTACGTCGTGCCCTTCGCGAAGAACCCCACCTCGTTCCCGAACTTGTCCAGCTTCAGCTTCCTGCCGTCGCCCTTCTTCAACTTCCGCACCGTCGAGGGCCAGGGGCTGTCGATGCCGCTCAGCTCGTCCCACACGCGCTGGTCCATCAACTGCTCCTGGCGCAGCAGCCGCTTGGCCGAGGAGTTGTCCCTCTTGATGACCAGATTGCCGGCGTCGTCGTACCCGTACGAGTTGTATATGTTGCCGCCAAAGCGCGGCGCGTAATTCTCGCCAAACAGCTGGTGCTCGGTGAAGATGTAGCCGCTCGGGTCCGCGCCCTCCGTGCGCTTGGCGATCTCCTCCATCTGCGCGCCGAACCACCAGCGCACGCCGCCGCCCTTGTCCACGTCGTCGTAGTCGTAGTAGGCGATGCGCCACTCCTTGTCGGCCTTGAACTCCACGGACGGGTTTTGATGCGCGCTTCGGAACCACGACTTCTGGAAGTGCTTGGTGCCGTCCTCCCATTCCTCCATCTTCGCATCGCGTACCCGGGCGCGCAGGGGCTTCGCTCTCTGGTTGTAGGCGTTGCGCATGACCTCGTCCGGGTGGTCCTCGCTGCGGGTCGTCCGGTCGGGCATCGGATCCTTGGCGAAGAAGGTGTCCGAGTACTCCCAGTTGTCGCCGAAATAGCGGCGCTCGCGCTTGCCGTACTTGCCGCGAAAGACGTTCTCGTCGTCCGGGAACGCCTCCTTGGTGTTCTCCATCACCCCCAGCTCGCGCACCTCGACGTCGTCCGCGAACACCACCCGCCTCCCCCCGTCCGTGGTCGGCAGGTCCGCCTCGTCCCTGGTCGGCAGGTTCGCCCAGTACTTCGTGGTCTCCGGGTCCGTCGTGAAGCCCCGCGGCGGCGGCGTCGGCTCCTCGATGCCCGCCGCCACCCACGCGTCCTCCGTCTCCAGGCCGACCACCGGGTCAACCTCGTCGAGCTGCCCCGGCGGCGGCTCCGCGAGCCCGCCGCGCACCTCCAGGCCAACCGGCGGCTCCGGCGGCGGCGCCGCCACGTCCGCCGTGCTTCCCGTGATCTGCGCCACCGCCTGGCGGCCGTCGTCGTAGCTCGTCAACTGCTGCCCACGCGGCGGAACCGGCGGCGGCGTCTCCGACTCCCCCACCGGCTGGTAGAGCCGCTTCATCACCTCGAAGTCGATGTACCGGACGTCCTCCACGTCCTCCGCCGGGTTGACCAGGTCCTCCACCGTGCCCGTCACCTCCGCCAGCCGGTTCACCGCCGACAGGTCGCCCGCGCCCGTCACGCTCGGCACCCCCGCCCGCGGCGGAACCGGCGGCGGCGTCGCGTCCACGCCGCGCAGCGCCGCCCACGACCGGAAGTCCATCGCGTTGCCGTCCGCGTCCGACACCAGCCGCCGGCCGCCGCCCCCCGAGTTGCCGCCCCCGGTGCGGAACGTGCCCATGCCGTCCCCCGCGAACGGGTCCATCCGCCCCCCCTCCAGCCACTCGTCGAGACTGTCCAGGAAGTCGTCCGGGTCGTCGTCCCGGCCCCGCCCGCCCTGCGGCAACTCCGGCACCCACGCCGTCCGCCCCGCGACGTCCGCGTCCTCCGGCTCCGTCGGCGGCGGCCGGATCACGAACACGTCCTCCCCGTCGCCCGGCTCCAGCCCGCCGAAGCGCACCTGCACGAAGTCGTCGTCGATCTCGTCCGCGTCCACCTCCAGCTGCCCGCGCACCGACTGGTACTCGTCCGCGCCGGCGTAGTGGAAGCCGTCCTCCGTCCCCGGCGGCACCGGGTCGAGGTCCCGCGCCTCCACCTCCGGCGGCTCCAGCCGGATCACGTCGTCGAGATCGTCGCTCGGCAGGTCCAGCACCCGCCTCGCCACGTCGCCCTGCTCCGCCCCGTCCCGCGACTCCTCCAGGCGCCGCAGCACGTACGTGAAGTCCATGTACGACGTCGCGTCGATCTGGTCCAGCAGGCCCTGCGCGTACCGCGCCTTCGCCGCCGCGTCCGCGTCGCCGGCGTCCGCCGACCGCGACCAGAAGTCCTGCAGGTACTTGAGGAAGTTGTAGCTGCGCTCGCCGTCGCCGATGGCCCCATCGAACTCACTGCGCAGGCTGGCCGCGTCGATCCATTCCTCCGGCATGCTGCCGAGGCTGCGCATCGCCAACTGCCGGCTGCGCTCGCTCGCGTCCGCGTACAGCTCGTAGACGTCGTCGTCGATGTCGTCGACGTCGAAGACGCCGTCGAGCCGGGTGAGTTGCGTCCCGGTGTCCCAACCGGCGGGTATCTTGCGCAGGTCGTCCGCGCCGGCCGGCGCGGACACCGCGTCGCGCGCGTAGTGGTAGCCGGCGGGTTGCATGAAGTCGACGCGCGCGCCCGGACCATACAGCACGTCGAGGATCTTCTGCTTCGCCAGCTCGAGGCCGGACGGCGGCAGGAAGTCGTCGATGTCGAGCGAGAAGAGGTTCCTCAGCGTCTCCGGCGCCGTGGCCGCGTTGTCCGCGTCCGACATCAGGAACATCTCGCGCAACGCGATCGACGGGTCGCGGCCCGCGTCCAGCGCGTCGATGGAGGCTTGGTAGTAGCCCGTGAGATTCCGGTAGTAGGCGTAGTCCTCGGTGAAGGTCGCCGCGTCCGGGTTGCTCGTGACCCACGCCATCTGCTCCTGCGCCTTCTCCAACTGCTCCTGCAGGGTCCTCCGCAGCCTGGCGGAGTCGATGTTCGCCGGCGTCGTGCTGTTGAGGTAGGCGTTGCGCATGTCCTCCGACACGTTCGTCGCCTGCTGCAGCGCCCGGTAGGCCTGCGCGTCGACGTTCGTCATCGTGCCCCGCACGAAGTCCGCCTGCGTCGCGTCCCCCGCCGCCCGCAGCGCCGTCTCGATCTCCGCCAGCTTCGCGTACGCGTCCCGCGCCATCACGTTCGCCGCGTCGATGCCGAGCTCCCGGACCCGCGCCGCCATCCACGGATCCTCCAGCAGGTTGTCCAGCTGCGACTTCGACAACTCGTCCACGTAGAACAACGTCTGCCGCCGCACGTTGTAGCCGGGGCTCATGTCCCCGCGGAACTCCCGCCCCAACGTGCGCTGCCTGAAGGCGTCCACCTCGCGCCCGTAGTCGAAGTCCCCCGGCAGCCCCATCGCCAGGCGCCGCGCCTCGTGGTCCAGCGGCGGACCCAGCGTCGCCGGCGGCAGGTCCAGCTCCGGCGGCGGCGCCGGCAACTCCACGTCCGCCTCCCCCAACCCGCGCCCGGCGTCGCCGTTCACCCGCGCCAGGTCGTCCGCCGTCAGCATCTGCCCGCCGAACATCGACAACGGATCGTCGTCCATGTAGCGCACCTGCCACGCGTTCTGGCCGCCGTCCGCCGCAACGTCGAACTTCTGCGCCTCCGACAGGTCGCCGCTCGCCAGCACCCGCGCCGTGAAGTTGTCCTCCGCGGACTCCAGCCCCGTCGCCGACCGCAGCCGCCGCAGCGCCGCCGCGTCCTCCCCGTCCGCAACCGCCGTCAGGTCCGACAACGCCCTCGACGCGTCCTCCACCGCCTCCAGGTTGCCAACCTGCACCCGCAGGTCGCGAACCGCGTCCGCCGCCTGCGCCACCTGCTTCGAAACGTCCGCCGCCTTGTACATCCGGCCGATCGACTTGCGCCGCCCGCCCTTCGACAACGTCTTCGCCGGCCGACCCGCCCCCGACGCCACCGTCGTCAGCGCCGTCGCGTCCCCCGACAGGTACGCCAGCGCCTGCGACGGCGTCGCCGCGCCGCCCCCCTCGCCGGCGCCGTTCATCTTGTTGCGCACCGCCGTCGTCACGCTGCACAGCGCCCGGAAGCCCGTCGCCATCGTCGTGTGCAGCGCCCCAGAAAACCGCGCCGCCAGGTACGCGTGCAGCCCAACCCCGTACTCCCGCTCGAACGTCGTGCTGCCCACCTCCACCAGCGCCAGGTCCGCCATCGCCGTGCCGACCTTCTCCTCCATCCCGATCACGCCCGACAACCACAGGTCCAGACCCGCCGTCGCCCGAACCCCGCCGCCCAGCATCATGTCGTCGCTCATCCCGGCCAACACCAGGATCGCACCCGCCTGGTGGTCCACCACCGTCCCCGCCAGCAGCGTCGTGTCGCTCTTCGCCTGCAGCGTCCGCGTCCCCGTGACGTGCGTCTCCACCCGCCGCGCCTGCGTCACCAGGTTCTCCGCCGTCTCCGCGCAGCCGCCCAACACCGCGCGCTCCAAGCCCGCCACCGCGTCGCTCGACGACAAGCCGGCCGGAACCGACCCGAAACCCACCTCCAGACGGTCGCCGTCCCCCCGGCGCAGCGCGCCGTCCCCCGACAACACCCGCAAACGCTCCGACCGCGTCTGGATCGCGTGCTTCTCCGTCGTGACGTCAGACATCGGCGCGGCCCCCAGGCCCGGCGGCGGAACCCGCACGAGCCCCGCGCGCGCGGGGCGACCGCGTTCCCGGCGGATGGACGGCGCGCGCGCTCATGCCAACTGCGAAAAGAGGTCCGCGTCGACGCCCGGGTTCAGGTACACCATCTGCGCCAGCTGGTCCTCGAACCCCGCGTCCTGCATCTTGAGCCGGCTCGCGTTCCTGCTCGCCACGCCCAACGCGTGGTCGACCAACTCGTCGGCGATCACGACCTGGTCCAGGTCCAGGTGGAACGCCCCCTTGAAGCTCTGCCCGTTGACCACGTTGCGCGCCGCGCGGACCGTGCCGGGGTCGTAGCCCGTCGTGGCGCCAATCACCTTCTCCACGGTCTTGATCTCGCTGTGGTCGAACTCCCCCAGCGCCTTGCCGTCCGCCAGCCGCGACAGGATCTTCTTGTGCGGCAGGTGGTGGTACGTCGTGCCCTTCGCGAAGAACCCCACCTCGTTCCCGAACTTGTCCAGCTTCAGCTTCCTGCCGTCGCCCTTCTTCAACTTCCGCACCGTCGAGGGCCAGGGGCTGTCGATGCCGCTCAGCTCGTCCCACACGCGCTGGTCCATCAACTGCTCCTGGCGCAGCAGCCGCTTGGCCGAGGAGTTGTCCTTGGTGATGACCAGCTTGCCGAACTCGTCGTACTCGTATTTGTTGTCCATGTTGCCGCCGATGTACGGCGTATAGTGCTCGCCGAACGCCTGGCTGTCGACGATCTTGTAGCCGCTCGGGTCCGCGCCCTCCGTGCGCTTCGCGATCCCCTCCGTCTGCGAGCCGAACCACCAGCGCACGCCGCCGCCCTTGTCCACGTCGTCGTAGTCGTAGTAGGCGATCCACATCTTCTCGGGATTTTCCTTGAACTCCACGGCCGGGCTGAGATGATTCCCGTTAAACCACGACTGCTGGAAGTGTACGGTGCCGTCCGCCCACTCCTCCGTTTTCCCCATGAGTATGACCTTCTTCGACGAGTTCCCCTTCTGGTTGTAGGCGTTGCGCATGACCTCGTCCGGGTGGTCCTCGCTGCGGGTCGTCCGGTCGGGCATCGGATCCTTGGCGAAGAACGTGTCCGAGTACTCCTTCCAGTCGTCGCCGAAAAAGCGCTTTTGGCGACCCCTCTCACGGTAGTATTCCACCCCCACCTCGCGCACCTCGACGTCGTCCGCGAACACCACCCGCCTCCCCCCGTCCGTGGTCGGCAGGTCCGCCTCGTCCCTGGTCGGCAGGTTCGCCCAGTACTTCGTGGTCTCCGGGTCCGTCGTGAAGCCCCGCGGCGGCGGCGTCGGCTCCTCGATGCCCGCCGCCACCCACGCGTCCTCCGTCTCCAGGCCGACCACCGGGTCAACCTCGTCGAGCTGCCCCGGCGGCGGCTCCGCGAGCCCGCCGCGCACCTCCAGGCCAACCGGCGGCTCCGGCGGCGGCGCCGCCACGTCCGCCGTGCTTCCCGTGATCTGCGCCACCGCCTGGCGGCCGTCGTCGTAGCTCGTCAACTGCTGCCCACGCGGCGGAACCGGCGGCGGCGTCTCCGACTCCCCCACCGGCTGGTAGAGCCGCTTCATCACCTCGAAGTCGATGTACCGGACGTCCTCCACGTCCTCCGCCGGGTCGACCAGGTCCTCCACCGTGCCCGTCACCTCCGCCAGCCGGTTCACCGCCGACAGGTCGCCCGCGCCCGTCACGCTCGGCACCCCCGCCCGCGGCGGAACCGGCGGCGGCGTCGCGTCCACGCCGCGCAGCGCCGCCCACGACCGGAAGTCCATCGCGTTGCCGTCCGCGTCCGACACCAGCCGCCGGCCGCCGCCCCCGGAGTTGCCGCCCCCGGTGCGGAACGTGCCCATGCCGTCCCCCGCGAACGGGTCCATCCGCCCCCCCTCCAGCCACTCGTCGAGACTGTCCAGGAAGTCGTCCGGGTCGTCGTCCCGGCCGCGCCCGCCCTGCGGCAACTCCGGCACCCACGCCGTCCGCCCCGCGACGTCCGCGTCCTCCGGCTCCGTCGGCGGCGGCCGGATCACGAACACGTCCTCCCCGTCGCCCGGCTCCAGCCCGCCGAAGCGCACCTGCACGAAGTCGTCGTCGATCTCGTCCGCGTCCACCTCCAGCTGCCCGCGCACCGACTGGTACTCGTCCGCGCCGGCGTAGTGGAAGCCGTCCTCCGTCCCCGGCGGCACCGGGTCGAGGTCCCGCGCCTCCACCTCCGGCGGCTCCAGCCGGATCACGTCGTCGAGCTGGTCGCTCGGCAGGTCCAGCACCCGCCTCGCCACGCCGCCCTGCTCCGCCCCGTCCCGCGACTCCTCCAGGCGCCGCAGCACGTACGTGAAGTCCATGTACGACGTCGCGTCGATCTGGTCCAGCAGGCCCTGCACGTACCGCGCCTTCGCCGCCGCGTCCGGGTCGTCGAACGCCCACCGCGGACCCCACGTCTCCCGCAGGTGCTGCAGGAAGTAGTAGCTCCGCTCGCCGTCGCCGGACGCCGCCGCGAACTCGTCGCCCAGCCCCGCCGCGTCGATCCACTCCTGCGGAACGCTCGACAGGCTGCGCATCGCCAACTGCCGGCTGCGCTCGCTCGCGTCCGCGTACAACTCGAACACGTCGTCGTCGATCGCCTCGTCCGCGAAGGTCTCGTCCAGCCAGACGAGCTCCGACGCCATCCCCCAGCCCTCCGGCGCCCGGCGCAGGTCCTCCGCGTCCGCCGGCGCCCGGATCGCGTCGCGCCCGTAGCGGTAGCCCGGCGGCGCGTCCACGTCGAACCGCAGCCGTATCCCCTCCGCGGACTCCAACGCGAACAGCGCGTCGAGGGCCTGGTCCTTCGCCCGCTCCAGGCTGGCGAGCGTCCCGGCCGACTTGCCCACGTTGTCCGCGTCCGCCATCAGGAACATCTCGCGCAGCGCGATCGACGGGTCGCGGCCCGCCTCCAGCGCCTCGAGGGCGGCCCGGTGGAAGCCCGCCAACTGCACGTAGTAGGTGAACTCGTCCTGCAGCGCCGCGTTCTCCGGGCTCGTGGACATCAGGTCCGTGAGCTCCAGCATCGCGGCCCTCGAGTCCTCCATGTCCTGCTGCAGCTTCATCCTCAGGTGGTAGGAGCGGACGTTCGCCGGCGTCGTGCTGTTGAGGTAGGCGTTGCGCATGTCCTCCGACACGTTCGTCGCCTGCTGCAGCGCCCGGTAGGCCTGCGCGTCGACGTTCGTCATCGTGCCGCGCACGAAGTCCGCCTGCGTCGCGTCCCCCGCCGCCCGCAGCGCCGTCTCGATCTCCGCCAGCTTCGCGTACGCGTCCTGCGCCACCACGTTCGCCGCGTCGATGCCGAGCTCCCGGACCCGCGCCGCCATCCACGGATCCTCCAGCAGGTTGTCCAGCTGCGACTTCGACAACTGGTCCACGTATCTGAGCGTGTCCCGCCGCAGGCTGTAGCCGGGGTTCATGTCCCCGCGGAACTCCCTCCCCAACGTGCGCTGCCGGAAGCCGTCCACCTCGCGCCCGTAGTCGAAGTCCCCCGGCAGCCCCATCGCCAGGCGCCGCGCCTCGTGGTCCAGCGGCGGACCCAGCGTCGCCGGCGGCAGGTCCAGCGCCGCCGGCGGCGCCGGCAACTCCGCGTCACCCAACCCGCGCCCGCCGCCGCCGTCCAACCGCGCCAGGTCGTCCGCCGTCAGCATCTGCCCGCCGAACATCGACAACGGATCGTCGTCCATGTAGCGCGCCTGCCACGCGTTCTGGCCGCCGTCCGCCGCAACGTCGAACTTCTGCGCCTCCGACAGGTCGCCGCTCGCCAGCACCCGCGCCGTGAAGTTGTCCTCCGCGGACTCCAGCCCCGTCGCCGACCGCAGCCGCCGCAGCGCCGCCGCGTCCTCCCCGTCCGCAACCGCCGTCAGGTCCGACAACGCCCTCGACGCGTCCTCCACCGCCTCCAGGTTGCCAACCTGCACCCGCAGGTCGCGAACCGCGTCCGCCGCCTGCGCCACCTGCTTCGAAACGTCCGCCGCCTTGTACATCCGGCCGATCGACTTGCGCCGCCCGCCCTTCGACAACGTCTTCGCCGGCCGACCCGCCCCCGACGCCACCGTCGTCAGCGCCGTCGCGTCCCCCGACAGGTACGCCAGCGCCTGCGACGGCGTCGCCGCGCCGCCCCCCTCGCCGGCGCCGTTCATCTTGTTGCGCACCGCCGTCGTCACGCTGCACAGCGCCCGGAAGCCCGTCGCCATCGTCGTGTGCAGCGCCCCAGAAAACCGCGCCGCCAGGTACGCGTGCAGCCCAACCCCGTACTCCCGCTCGAACGTCGTGCTGCCCACCTCCACCAGCGCCAGGTCCGCCATCGCCGTGCCGACCTTCTCCTCCATCCCGATCACGCCCGACAACCACAGGTCCAGACCCGCCGTCGCCCGAACCCCGCCGCCCAACATCATGTCGTCGCTCATCCCGGCCAACACCAGGATCGCACCCGCCTGGTGGTCCACCACCGTCCCCGCCAGCAGCGTCGTGTCGCTCTTCGCCTGCAGCGTCCGCGTCCCCGTGACGTGCGTCTCCACCCGCCGCGCCTGCGTCACCAGGTTCTCCGCCGTCTCCGCGCAGCCGCCCAACACCGCGCGCTCCAAGCCCGCCACCGCGTCGCTCGACGACAAGCCGGCCGGAACCGACCCGAAACCCACCTCCAGACGGTCGCCGTCCCCCCGGCGCAGCGCGCCGTCCCCCGACAACACCCGCAAACGCTCCGACCGCGTCTGGATCGCGTGCTTCTCCGTCGTGACGTCAGACATGGCTTACTCTCCCGTACTCCAATTCCCTCGGTCTCCCACTACACTCCCGTTCCCGGGAGGCGCCGTCAGCGCATGACCACCTTGATGAATTGCCCCGGGACGGCGGTGATGCCGGGCGCGTTGGCCATGTTATGGATCGTCGGCGCGGTCAGTCGCCACGAGGGCATGCCGCCGACGAAGTAGATTTGCGAGCCGAGCGTCGGACGCCCCATGCCCACGATCATCTGGCTTGCCACACCGCCCATGGCACCCGCCTCGTCCCCGTTGGTGACCGCATACATGCTGCCGATGTTCAACTCCGGCATGGCGTTGATCATGATCGTGAAGTATGTCGGTATCGCCATTGCGTTGTTGCCCATGTTCGGATACGGCACGGGAACCGCGAACGGCGGCGTCTTGCAGACGTCCGGCACCGCCATGGACATGCCCATTCCAAAGGTCATTGGCATCATTTGCTGGTACTTCCTCTCAAGCTCTCAAGCGTCACATCATCAAATCGATGTTCTTCATTTCGCTGATCACACCGACCACTCGGGTTCGCGACCTCGGCCGGCCCGCCGGCGGCTGCGGCGGATCCTTTTTGACCTTCGACGCGATCGCGCCACCGATGGCGATGGCGAGGTTCAACTGTATGGTGGCGATGCCGATGGCCATGTCCGCGAACGGGCACAGGGCAAGCGCTAGCCGGCCAAGCTTCATCCACAGCCGGGTTTCCGGCGTGTGCTGGGTCGGAGTGCCCAAGACGGGCTCAATGGTGACGTTCGTGCTGCGCACGTAGGCCAAGCCGGCCCACGCACACAACTCCACCGACCGATACATGAAGCCGCCGACGTGCATCCGCAGCAGCGCGGCGCGCGCCGCCCCACCATAGACATCGCCGGACATCAAGGCGCTGACCGACATGGAGACGCCGGCGATCGTCCGCAGGTGCAGGCCCGCGCAAATCACGCCCTCCATGCCGGCCATGCGCATGACGCGACCATTCCAATTGCGTCGGATGGCACCGGTCATCAACGTCATCCGGTCGCCCACGTCCCAGGTTGCGTCGCCGATGACGGTGAGCTTGTCCTCGCCAAACGGCACGCCCGTGAGCGCCGTCGATGCGCTCGTACCGGAGTCCTCCGAGGAACTCCCCGCCGAACTCCCCGCCGAGGCCTTGGCGGCTTCACCCACGGACAAGTTCACGTCGCCATGCACATGCAATGTCGATTGGCCGGTGACGGTCTTGTTCAGGTTCCCGCCAACGTAGGACGTGTGCTGTAGGGCCGCGATGACCACGCGCCGGTCCTCTAGTTCCTGAATGCCGCCGGAACCGACGATGCTGAGCTCGTAGCCGTTTTGCCACGGCACGGCAGTGCGGTAGATGTCGAGCGCCTGGGTATCCGGCACCTCGAGCAGCGACTCCAGCAGCGAAGCTTCTATCGGCCGCCACGGGTAGTTCCTCTCGACGAAATTGGTGGAGTTGGAACTAGTGGTATCGCTAGGCATGGTCCTACGTCTCCAAGGTCTGGCCGGAGCCGGGGGCACCGATGTCAAAATCGGTCATTTCGGAGTCGCTGAGGATGAGGAAACTCTCCACCCGGTTCTCGAAGTCATCCACGTAAATGCTGCCGCGGGTGACCCTCGCCAACATCGCATGCGCGTAGGCCCAATAGGCGCGGATCATCGCTCCGGCGATTTCGATGCGGGCCAAGTCCACCTCCACCCAACCGCCCCAGCAGAGGAAGTCCGCCCAGGCGCAGACGCGCAGGTAGACCCCCGACAGGGTATTCACGTACGCGCCAGCCATCAGCGTCTCCGACTCGATCTTGGCCTTCAGGATCATGTCGCCGGTGACGTTGTCGACGAGCTCGTCGCCAATCAGGCGCATGTCCGAGTGGTAGACGGTCGACTTGTACGTGCCCGTGGTCGTGAAGCCCCATCTATCCGTGCCACCGCCGATGGTGACGTCGCGGGCGCCGCGAGATATGGTTAGCTGGTTGCGGTAATCCCGTTGCTCGGTGCCGAGGGAGACCGTCAGGTCGTCCGTCACGATGCGCTGGACGTAGCCGGCCACGTCCAGCCGCAGATCGGCGTCCGTGATGACGACTTCCCGCCGGTAGAGCCGGGTCATGTCGAAGGCAGCACTCGAACTGCCCCCTCCGGTTCCGCTACCGCTACCTGACATGGCTCGTCACTCCCTTGTATCAGCCTGCATATCGGCCTGCCGCCCCGGCGGATCAGGCCACCTCCCGGGCCGTCCCCCGGAAATCGGTGCCAATCGTGCGTTCGGGCGCGAACTTGGCACCCACGATGTCGGCATCCATGAACACGGCCCGCGCCAACTCCGTGTCGTTGAAGTCGACCCCGCGCAAGCCAGCGCCGAGGAACCAGGCGTCGCTCGCGTCGGACCCCTGCCACACGCTGGTCGCCATCGTGCATTGCAGGAAGCGGGTGCCGGCGAGCTTCGTCTCGGCAAACACCGAACCGCTGAAGTCGCAATGCTCGAAACGGCAGCCCTCGACGAGTTCGGCCTTGGCCAACGAGGCGTTCGCGAACCCGGTTTCGACGAAGCGCGCGCCCAAGAAGCGGCACTCGTCGAGATGCACGGCACCGACGAAGCCGCAGGTTTCGGCCTCGACCTGATCAAAGACGCTGCCGGGAAAGCCCTTGGCCATGGCCCAGAACTTGAACATGGACACGCGTTCGAACCTAGTGTGCGGCGCATGCACGTTGTTGAACGTCACCTCGCGCAAGCTCATGTCCGTGAACGTGAGTCGGATCAGCAAGCCCTCGATGCATTGTACCTCACGCCACTCTCCACCGCGCAGCTCGGTGTCGCGCAGCGCTGGGTCCACCATGCTCACCCGCTCGAATCGGCAGTTGCCGAAGGTCAGGTTGATACAAGCGATTTCCGACACGTTGTTGAGGTCCGTAAACGCGCAATCGTGGAAGGCGCCTCCATCAAAGGTGACGCGCGACAGGTTGACCTTCTCGAACGTGCAGTCGCGGAACGTGCAGTTCTCGAACCGGGCGCCGGCGAAGGTCATGCCCTCGAAGTGGCAGTCGTTGAACTCGACATCGCGCCAGGTAGTTTCTTCCGCCAGGAGACCCGCGAGGCGCCGGCCGGCGAAGGCCAGCGCCGGGCCGATCGAGGTGGCGCCCGTAGCCTCCGCGCCGGGCGCCTCCCCGCCTAGCGCGGCGCCGGAGACATCAATGTGCCGCTCCAGTTCTCCCGCGTTGATGCTGCGCGCCACGGCCGCGCCGAACAGTGCGGCTTCCTCCTCGAACATGGCGGGCCACGGCAGCGGCGGCTTGGGGCTGATCATGCGCGCATCCGTCACCCGGCGGAGCATCGCCTCCGGGTCCAGGTCATCGCCGTCGGGCTGCGCGGCCGCGTGCGCCCGCAGGTCGCGTTCCTGCTTCGCCTGATACGGTGCCCGCAAGCGGGCCATGATCTCTTGATCCAAGCCGTCCGCCCGCAGCAGCGGCGTACGCGGCGCGTCGAGATCCTCCTCCGGTTCGGGAAAGCCGGCTTTCTCGTGGCGCGCCTTGGCCTTCGCCATGGTGGCGGCGGCCAAGTCCGCGATGGCCGCGCCGTCCGGCGGCGATTCCTCGCTCGAGGTCGCCTCCTCCATCGCCTCAAGCACACCGTCCACCTCCGCGGATTTTGGGTTATCCCCCTCGAATGGGTTTTCGGGCATGTCGGCCTCGTCCCGCATCCAATCCTGCGCGGCCTGCACGCGGGCGGCCACCGGATCGTCCTCGGGGCGGGCGAACGGCGGCGTGACCGTGGCGGCCAACGCCGCGGGCAGGAGCGGCCGATCATCCAAGGCCTTCTCCGGCTCCATCCAGCGAGTCACGGCGATGTCGGACCAGTGGAGCTCGTCCTTCGGCGGTGCGTCCACGTCCTCCAGGGCCGCAATCACGGCGTCCACGGATTCGCCGAGCGCGTCGTCCCCCAGGGGAAGGGATGCCCGCCACACCATGGCGGCTAGTCCCGCCGCGGGAATCAGCATGATGCTATGGATGCGCGGAGGCAGTAGCTCCATGTCCGCCCGGTTGCGGATCGTCGTGAACGTCATCCGATAGAGCGGCAGCGCCATGTCCACGGCCTCGTCGAAGATGCCCTCGCAGACCAAGGGATCCCCCGGATGGAACGACTCCGCACGAAACGCCGGGTGGGCGTCGTGGAACACCGACGGATCCGCGTCCCGTGGCCAGCCGATGCCGGATTCCAGATCCGGATTGCCCATGTTGCGCAACCGCACCGGGTGGTCGTAGGGTGTCTCGCCGAGCCACAATGGCCGGGCGGGGTCGTCAATGTCGACGATGAGCGGCTTGCGGTCGTCCTCCGGTCCGCCGCGACCGCCCGGATTGTCTTCCTCGTGCCAAGCAGCCGCGTCCGGACCCACCGCCATGGGCGCATCCGGGGCCTCCTCGTCGGCATTCAGGACGAACCGCGTGAGCATGGAACCACAGCGCAGCAAGGCCTCCCGGCGCTCGCCGACGACCGGGGCGACCGCGCCGACCACGAGTACCTCCGCGCCCGGCAGGGGCACCATCGCGTCCGGGACGGCCGTTTCGCCACCGTGCTGCGCGACCTGCTGATACCACTCCCTAGTCGCCACCGGGGCGCCGTCGGCCACGCGGAACGGGAAGAACGCCGACACGCAGAGCACGGAACCCCGCCCGGGCACCTCTACCGGACGGGCACCGAGCGCGATGGCCTGCGGGAACACGTGCGCGCGCCCTTCGCTCATGGCTCAGCCCTCGTTCTCCACCTCGTCCATGGGACGGAACACCACGCCGGCCCAGCCTGAGGTGCCGTGCCCCACCAGCAGCCCAGCGGTCGCGCTCAACAGTGCGGTCGGCACGCGCTTGTGGTCGCGATACCCGAAACCGACGATCTCCGCGTAGAGCGGACTGCGCACCGATACCCGGCACGGGTCGCCCTGGCGATGGGCGGAAATGAAGCCGTGGCCGCCACCACCCATCGGCTCAATGATCGGCAGATGGATGACATCTCCCGCGTGCGGGACGACGGTCGTGGTGCCCGAGCCCAGGGAGGAACCGCCTGTGGACGACCCGCTCGACGAGCCGCTCGATGAGCCGGCGTTGTCGTCTGCGCTCACGAGAAACGAGAAGCGTACGGGGATGCGCCCCTGCCGGTCACGGTCGACCTGCGCCCCGTCCTCGGACTCCCCGTCGTCCACGACGGCGCTGACGAACACGCCGTCTCCCGCCTGCTCCCGCACCGTGCCGCGCCACGCGATGCCATCCTTGTACATCTTGCAGATGTTGCGATAGCCCTCGCTGCGCACGGCGTGCAGCGTCTCCATGGCCTGCCAGTGTCGATTGCCGGCCATGGTTACGTTGGTGAATTTGATGCGCACCCCGGGCCGCATGCCCGTGTTCCCCGTCGCGATGAGCGTGGACGTGGACTCCAGCAGAGCGGTCTCACCGGAGAAAAGGGAGCGCCGCCGGAGCTCGTCGGCAGAGGTCAACCCCATCGCCTCGATGACGCGGGCAACCCCGCCGGTGCCACCGTAGCGCTTCGCGTCGCCGGTCGGGTTGTCGAGCACGGCGGCGCCGGAGGAGACGGGGAAGCTGCCGATCGACACCAGTTCCGCATTCGTGTCGGTGACGGTCGAGCGCGTGGTGGCACCCGTGGCCGAACCCGAACCGCTGCTCGAATCCCCATTGTCGCCGGCACCCGAACCGCTGCCAGAGCCCGCCCCGCCCGGAGCCCCCAAAGTCATTTCCAGCGGCGTCCCCGTCGGTCTCGAGTCGGTGACATGGACATGCACCGTCCCGTTCAGAAATCCCGTCACCTCCAAACGGGCGCCGAGGCGCGCCATGAGATCCTGCAGCCAGTCGCCGAGCGGAGCGCCGGCGGCGATGGCCAAGGGCAACGGCGACACGGCAGAATGCACCTGTTCGGTGACGGTGATCTTCGGTAGCCCGGGCAACACCGGCGTGTACGTCGGCAGGCCGCTGCCGTTGCCGGCGAGCGCCATCGCCCCTCCGACGATGCGACCGAGTTCGGTGTCCTTGAACACCGCCCAGATCGACAGATGCGCCATCATCGTCAGCGGGTCACAGAAGCGCACGCGGAATCCGGGATACCTAGGATCCAACCCCTCGATGGTGTCCAAGGCCAAGATCACGGAGGGCCACGTGCGCACGGCGTTCCCGGTCACGGGCACCAACCGCACGCCCATCGAGGCGCCGGCACGTAGATCGCGGCTGATCGTGAATTTGAATACGTCCTCCACCGAGGGCGCCACGCCCGGCGGCAGGTCCACGTTCACCTCACCCAGCCAACCGCCGTTGCGGTACTCCGTGAGCGTGAGTTCGCGAACCGGAATCAGTTGGTCGACCCGCGTCCGCGTCAGCGCGTGGATGTAGGCTAGATGTGCGCTCATTGGATGATTGACCCGTGGCTGTGGCAGACATCCCGTGGCACGCACGGGCGCCAGTGCACTAGCCCGTTGGGGAGGGCATCGGCCAACCGTTCCAGTCGTGCACCACGTCGTGCGTTGGCGGCGACGGCGCCCACCGCCACTTGCCACCATCTCGACGAATCGTAGCGCATCGAATAGCCCACCGTTAAGAACCCGATCCGGCGCTGGCGACCGGGAAGGTCCCCGTTCCCTCGACTTGCGTGGACTTCGTGAACATGATGCCCGACCAACCGTAGGCTTGGTCGTGTTCGGCGAGCAGCCCCGCGGTCTGGATGTAGGTACCGGGCGTGAGCCGACGATCCTCGCGGTACTGGAAACCGAGTATTTCCGCCCATAGCGGGTTGTGGACAACGACGCGGCAGATATCTCCGTGGCGGTGCGCCGGCGTGAATCCGTGCAGCGCGCTGGCCATGGGTTCAACCAAGGTCAGCGGAATGCGGGGTGGCCACTTCTGGGGTTCGACCTCCGCATCGCGCCTGACGACCTTGTACTCATAGTCGGTCAGGTGCGGGGGGAACAGCCGCGCCGCGGAGCCGGAGCCCGCGCCGGTGCCGCCGAGCGGTACCGGTGCGGGCATGGCGGAGCCGGCCGCGCCCGAGGCCACGCCGCTGCCCGAGCCCATGCCTGTCGCCAGTCCGGAGCCCGCGCCGGACCCCAACCCGGAGCCGTAGGTCAATGCCGAACCCGACCCCAGCGCCGTACCCATGACCAAGCCCGATCCGAAACCGCTGCCCAGGTTGATCGCGGATCCGGCGCCGCTGCCCATCGGCACGGGATCGGTGCTCACCGGCGGCCCATCGTCGTTCTTGGTCTCCCTGCCGGACCACTCCGGGTCGAACAGTGCGCCGTAGTGGTCGATCTGGGCGATCTTCCACGCCGGCAGGCTCGGGTAGTCCGTGGCGAGCGTGCCGGCCTTGCGCGACGCCCACTGCGCGGCGATCTCGGCGCGTAGCGTGTCGTCCTTCAGCACCTTGGTGAGATAGCTGCCGAGCACATAGTCCCGGGCCGTCACGTAACCGTCGTGGTCACGGTCCACGTTATCGAGTTCCTTGGCGCGCTTGTAGGCGATGTAGCGCAACGCGGCTTCGCGCTCGTTCTCGTTGGCGCGCCGTGCGGCAAGCTCGGTTGCCGTCAGATCGGCATCGAGCCGGCCGGGATAAGGCTCGTCGTAGGAACCGTTGCGGTACGCGCGTTCCTTCGCCTCCCACGCGGACTCGTCGTTCGTGTAACTGGTCTTCTCCGCGTCGGTGAAGTCGGACAACTCCAAGAGGTTGTCCCCGTCGGTGTCCGCCGCCTCGTACGCCCGCGCGAGCAACTCCTCGTCGGTGTCCGGCACGAACGAGAACGTCACCGGGATGCGGCCCAACCGATCACGGCCGACGGGTTCGAGATAGGTGAAGTCACTGCCGCCATCCACGATGGCCGAAACGTGGCGCGGCGGCAGCGGTCTCGCACGCGGCGGATGCCAGGGCAGCGTGCTGGTCCACGCCATGAGGATGGCGGTGTTGGAGTACGCGCCGTCCACGCAGGTGTGCAGCACCCGAGCGATGTGCCACGCCCGGTTGGTGATGAACTTCTCGTGCATCAGCACCCGGCGGCCGGGCCGGAAGCCGGGCTGGCGCGAAACGGTTACCAGGCTCAGGGACTCGGTGGCCGCCGTGATGCTCGGAAAAGTGGAGCGCAACGCCGCTTCGTCGATGCCGATGCCCACGCCGGAGTCCAGGTAGCCGATCGATCCGTTCTTGCCGAAACGCCGATAGATCCCGAGATCGATGTCGTCGATGACGCCGCCGCGCCAAGGCACGGCAGGATAGGAGGCAACCGCGGTCACCGCTAGGTTCGTCGGGCTCGGTGCAATCTCGCCGCCATAGAGCAGGTCTGTATCGAGCCGAATCATGGGCAGCGTGGATGCCGCCGGCGCCTGATCCGTCAACTCGATCTGTAGCCTGCCCGTGAAGTCCGACAGCATCTCGATGCGCACGCCGAGGATGCCGAGCAGTTCCGTAAGCCAGTCCCCGAACGACTGCCCGACCGCCAGGACATACTCCAGAAAGTCCAACTCCCTGCGGTAGGACACGACCAGTTCGGTGTCCGGCAGGCCGGGGAGGACCGGGGTCAGCGTCGGACGGCCCTCGCCACCGAGCACCAAGGACAGGGCGCCGCCGATGGTCTCGGCCAGCGACATGCCGCGATAAGCGGCCCAGAGGGGACGCGACGCCAAGTAGGTCAGCGGATCGACCAGCTTGACGTGACAGCCGGCGACGAGGGGGTCTTGGTCGTCTTCAAACGGCAGGATGGAGACGATGATGCATGGCCAAGTGCGCACCACGACGCCGTCATACGGATTCTTGCCCTCCGTCGCGAGCACTTGCCGCAGGAGGGTCTTGTTGCCGGGCACGACGTTGCGCGTGACGACCGCCCCGAACATCGCGCCTATGTTGATGCCAAACGTGCCGCGCGCCATCAACGTGCAGTTGCAGGACCAGCCGTAGTTGTAGCCCTCCTCCAGCGACATCGAAGCCACCGGAACAACATCGTGGTCCGGCGTCGTCGAACCGCTGCCGCCACCGCTGCCCGCGCCAACATTCAAGAACCCCGCGGCCGAGCCGGCACTCGTGCCGTCGGTGTGGCCCTGATAGTCGAGGTGGGTGTGCTCGCCTACGCTGCTGCCGCTGCTGCCGGTGCCGGTGTCTGGATCCGGGGCGATGTGTTCGTGTGGTGTGGATTCCGGCGGCGTCATGGTGCCGACCGGCGTACCCGTGCCGTCGCCCGAGCCGATGCCTCCATCGGCACCCCGTGCCCACATCGACGCACCGGTCTGGAAGTCGAGGAAGAGGCGGTAGGAGGCGGTGACGACACGCGGTTGCGGATTAAGGGACGCCTCCCGAGACGCCTCGAAGGACGCAAGGCGGTCTAGATCCCGATGGGGCAGTTCTGGGTCTGCCGCCCAAGCGTGGCGCTTGGGATCATCCAAGCGCAACGACGAGCCAAGACCCCAGCCGGAGCCGCTGCCCCGGCCGGAGCCTTCGCTTTCGCTGCCGCGCGCCACTCTAGGCCTCCGTTCCTAGCCGCCGGCTACACCTTGGCTTGGGTGATCGTGTCCCATCCGCCCATCACGTTGCCGCCGCTCGTTACCGCCGTCCACTTGATCTGCGTGTAGAGCAGCGCGAACGTCTCCTTGAGGGTGTCGCCGGGCTCCAGGCTCGTCTCGTCGAGCGGCGTGTCGAGATCGATCCGGCCGACGAAAGCGTTCTCCAATTCGATCGTCTCCAAGACCGTCTGGCTTTGGCCGGCCATCCGATGGACCTTCACCAATCCGAGGTTGCTGCCCTTGGCCGCAGCGAGCCGCAGGCCGGGCGTCGCCTTGTCGACCGAGTGGGTGAGCTCGATCATGCCGTGCCTGGACGCCGCCCCGCCGGTGCGGTTCTCGGCGGCCTCCACACTCAATTCGATGGCGTGATGCAAGCCCTCGCACACGATGGTGTCCTCGTACCCGGCGCGGGTTCCTTCGCCTGCGATGCTGGCGATGTTAACCATGTAGTCTGCCATTGTTTAGTTCCTCCAAGTTGATTTGCAAATCAGACGAGTTCGCTACCGCCCAGCACGTTGTAGCCCTTCTCGACCACGCCCTGCTTGACGCCGCTTACCCACGGTGTGTACGTCCACTTGACGGCGTTGGAGTTGAACCACACCCGTTCCAATTCCTTGTCCGTCGAAGACAGGATACCGCCGCCGACCACCGAGCGGGAGACCGGCCGGTACTCCGCGCCCTGCCTGCGCAGCGTGGCGGGCAGCAGGCCCACGGCACCCCAGTTCGAGGGGGGTTGCGTGTCCTCCAGCGTCATGTGCGGCTCGAACTGCCGACCCTGTGAGTCCTGGGTGTCCATCTCGTAGCGGGACACGAAGGGCTCGGTGAGGGTGAACGTTAGGTACGGCTTCATGCTCACGACGTCACTGTCGTCCAAGTCCTTGAGCACGGTGATCGTGATGGTGCCGCCGACGCCCGTGAGGCATTCACCCGCAGCGCACGCCTGCGCGAACTTCGGGCTCGCCTTGTCCTTGTAGCGCGTGACGCAAATGTCCGAGTGGGCACCCTTGCCGCCCGAGATGCTGGTCGGCGTCGAGCCGGTTGCGGTCGCGAGGGACATGGCGATGCCGTCGCGGATGGCGACGGCTTCGATCTTGTTCTCGAGGCCCGTCAGCCTGCATTCTCCCTCGATGCCCGCTATGTCCAAAACGATGGTTGCCATATTGCATTTCCTCTGTTGTTTCTCCGGTGCGTCGCACTCTCGCCGACGCACCCCCACCATGCGTTCGCGGGCGATCCCGTGCAACCGCCATGAACCGTATCTAATCGTTCGTGCCGTATCAATCGCTATCACGGAGCCCCGAGCGACGGCCCGGGCAATTTCGACGAACCGTATCAATTGATGCACGGCACCTCGACCGGGCTCGCAGCCGTGACCGTCGGTGGCGAGGGGGTCGTGGGAGAGCCCGCGGTGGCGCTGGGGCCGGGGTTGCCCACTCGGCGGCTCGAACCAGCGTTGCACGGTGCTGCCGGGAGACACTGCCGTGCCCGGCGCGGGGCGCACGCTTCATGTCCGCGGCGGCCGGCTGCTGGCCATCGGTTCGACGAGGGTGAGCGGGATTCGCACGGGCCACTTCTGGGCCACAACCGCAAGCGCGTGCTGACGGACGACGGCGCACTCGATCTCGAGGTGCCGCGGGACCGGGCGGGGCGCTTCGAACCGCAGTTGGTGGAGAAGTACGCACGCGGCTGCCGGGCTTCGACGGCAAGGTGATCTCGATGTACGCGCGCGGCATGACGACGCGCGAGATCCGCGATCACGTCGCGGAACTGTACGGCGTGACGGTGTCGGCGGAGTTGATCTCGAAGGTCACCGACGCGGTGCTGGACGAGGTTGCCGAGTGGCAGTCGCGGCCGCTGGAGGAGGTCCATGCGATCGTCTACCTCGACGCGGTGATAGCGCGGTTGGCGGTGCCGGCGCGGAGACGTCGGCGACGCGTTGACGCACGGTTGAGGGAAGGGAGTTCCTTTCGAGTGTTGGGATCGGGCGCACGGTTCATGTCCGCGGCGTCCAGCGGCTCACCGCGCGGGGCGGCGTTGATCAACTCGCCGACGCGCGCGTCGGGGGGCGGGGAAGCCGTGGGGGTGCAAGCGCCGGCGGACAGTCCGCCGCCGGGCCCGGGCCTAACTGCCGCCCGCGGAACCGCTGCCGGAGCCGGCCTCCGTAATCGGCATGAACACGATGCCCGAGTACGTCGTCCGTTGGTCATGCTCCACCATCAGGCCCGTCGTGACTTCCGACGCAAGGCTGCTGATCCGCCGGTCGGCGCGGTATTGGAAGCCCACGATCTCGGCCCATAGCGGGTGGTGGATCGCGACGCGGCAAACATCGCCGTGACGGTGCCCGGGGACGAACCCATGCCCGCCGCTGGCCATCGGTTCGACGATGGTGAGCGGGATTCGCACGGGCCACTTCTCGTCCGCCGCGAGCACATCCCGTTGGGCCTTCTGCGCCTCCGTGACGAAGCTGGAGGCCGAGCCCGAGCCGGCGGCGCCCGTGCCGCTGCCCGCACCCGTCCCCGAGCCGGCGGCGGCGCCCGTGCCGCTGCCCGCACCCGTGCCCGAGCCGGCGGCGGCGCCCGTGCCGCTGCCCGCACCCGTCCCCGAGCCGGCGGCGGCGCCCGTGCCGCTGCCCGCACCCGTCCCCGAGCCGGCGGCGGCGCCCGTGCCGCTGCCCGCACCCGTCCCCGAGCCGGCGGCGGCGCCCGTGCCGCTGCCCGCACCGGAACCCAAGCCGGACCCCGTTCCGCTGCCCGCCTGCTCGCCGGCCCAACTGGAGTCGAACAGGGCACCGTACTGCCGGATGAGGGCCAGCCGAGTGGGCTCAATCAGCGTCGATCCCTCTTCGACTAGGTCCGGATAGTCGCTGGCCAACGTGCCGGCCTTGTAGGATTCCCACTGCGCCGCGAGCTCGGCGCGTTTGGAGCTGTCCCGAAGAATGTCCCGCAGACTATCGGAAACCAGTTCGTCCCGATCCGTGACGTAGCCGTCCCGGTCGCGGTCGGCCGCGTCATGGGCGGCGGCCCGCCGATACGCCATGTAGCGCAGGACATCGAGCCGCGTCTGACGTTTCGCCTTACGGTCGGCCAACTGCTCGGCCGTGAGATCGTCGTCTTCCTCATCCGGGTACGGATCGTCGTAGTCACCGTTCTCGTAGTTCGCCAGCTTGTTCTGCCACGCCGTGGCATCGCGCTGGTACGCCGCGACCTCCTCGTCCGTAAAGTCACCGAACGTCAGCCGCGAGTCCTCGTCCGTGTCGGCCAGCGCGAGCAGCACGGCTTCCTCGCCGACGGGCGTGGGCAGGAAGGACAGCGTGACCGGAACGCGTCCCAGATTGTCCCGCTCCACCGGCTCCAAGTAGACCTGCTCGTCCCCGCCATCGACGACGCCCGTCACGTAGCGCGGTGCCCGTGCGATGGGCCGCTGGGGATGCCAGGACTTCTTGCTGGTCCACTCGGCCAGCACAGCGTTGTTGTCGTAGACGCCACTCGTGCAGAAGTGCCGCACGGCGGTGATGTCCCAGACGCGCGTCCAGAGGTACTCCGTGTTGAACACCAACCGTCGCCCCGGACGGAAGCCTGGTTGGCGGGAAATCGTCCGCAAGGTCAGGCCCTCGCTATCCGCGGCGAGGGGCTCGAATGTGGAACGCTTGACGGCTTCGTCAACGCCAATGCCGTCGCCGGTCTCGAGTGCGCCTATGCCGCCGCCGGCACCGAAGCGTTGGAAGGCACCGTGCGCGATGTCGTCAATGACGGCCGCACGCCAAGGGCGCCCGGCGTCGCCCGTCACCGCCGTGACGTAGATCCGCGACGGTCGGGGGCCGTCGTCATCGATACTCGCGAGGTCATCCGCCGAGCCGAGCAACACCGTCGGGATCGGCCGGCCTGCCGACGGGCGGTCCGTGAGCGTAACCGTCACCACTCCGTCGTGGCCCGCAGCCAACTCCGCGCGCACCCCCGTGATCCCGAACAGCTCGTGGAGCCATTGCGCGAGCGTGTCGCCGGCGGCGATGCTGTACGGGAGCCAATCAAGCTCCTCCCGGTACGCGCCGACGATCTTCACCGTGGGCATGCCGCCAAGCGCCGGCGTCAAGGTCGGCTTGCCGTCGCCCCCGGCAGCCAGCGACATCGCCCCACCAAGCATCTCCGCCACCGAGGCACCGCGGTAGGCACCCCAGATCGGTCTCGTGGCGAGGAAGGAGAGGGGATCGGCCAACTCGATGACGGAGCCGGCCACCCGCGGATCCTCCGGCGCCTGGAAGGGATGCACGCTCGTGATGACGCATGGCCACGTCCGCACCACCCGGCCCTTGTTCGGCCCGCGATTAGCGGCATCGTTGACCACCATGCGCAGCATGACGCGCGCACCCGGAACCGCCCGCAGCGAGATGGTCGAAATGAACATCGTGCTGAGTTCGATGTAACGCACGGATTGGGTGTAGATGGTCGCCTGACCAATCCAGCCGTAGCTGTAGCCCTCGTGCATGACCATGGACGAGACGGGCAGCACCATGGGGCGTTCGGCCGCGCCCGTTCCGGAGCCGCTACCCGCCGCCGAGCCGGCACTGGTGCCGCCGGTGTGGCCCTGATAGTCGAGGTGGGTGTGGGTGTGCTCGCCTACGCTGCCGCTGCCGCTGCCGGTGTCTGGATCCGGGGCGATGTGTTCGTGTGGTGTGGGTTCCGGAGGCGTCATGGTATCGACTGCCGTATCCGTGCCACCCGCCTCCCGATCCTGCGCCAACGACGCGGGATCCGACCAAGGCGTCGAGCCCGACTGAAAATCGAGATAGAGCAGGTAGCGAGCGGCGCGGCGGCGGGTGACCCGCCTGCCGGACCCTCGGCTCGCCCCCGACCCTCGGCTCGCCCCGGAACCAGCGCTCTCCGATGACGACGAACGCCACCACCACCCTGCCGGCCGGCGCCCCGAACCACTCCCAGCACCGACCGCCGAGCCCATGCCCGAACCGGAACCCAGCCCCGAACCCGCCGGCGCACCCAAGGCCGCGCCGGTACCCGAACCCGCTCCCAGGGAGCTGTCATTCCCGTTCGCCATGCCTGCGAGATTGACCCGCCCGCGCCGCAAGCGCAAGCGCCAGAAACCGTATCGAACCGTGCTAGTTGGTATCGAACGTTGTCACCGAACGCGCGATTAAGGAGGCGCAACGAACACAAGGGGCGTGGACGAAGGCGAAGGCGCGGACGATTCACGCAGCCGACGTTGGCTGGACATCGCCCGATCAGGGGTTCCCGCGTGGCGACGCGCCGGCCTCGCCTCGGCCCAGCCACGCGGGCCGGTCGGCGTCGGTTCGCCCGCCGGCGTGCCGTCAGCTTCGATACTCCCGGACGCCGTAGTGGCTCACGCCCTCGCCACGGTATGCGTGGATCGTGCCGCCGGCCTCCCGGTAGCGCTGACAGAACGCGTAGTCCTCGCTGAGCATCTGGGTGTCGGTGGCGATGTTGTTGAAGAAGCTCCGGAACGTCATCTTGCCCCCGGGCACGTTGTAGTCGAACGGACGCGCGAGGCCGGCGGCCTCGATGGTCTCGAAGACGCTGCGGTGCATGAAGAGGAACCCGCCCCCGATGTAGTCCACCTCGACGAACGCGTGATCGATGTCGGTGGCGGGCCCGATCAACGGCGCCGTCGCGTGGCAGGCCTCGCGCACGGACATGCCCTGTCGCACGTAGTCGGCGAACCGATCCAGATCCAGACCGCGCGGGGGCGCATACACCCCCATCATCGGGTAGCCAGCACCGAGCATCCGCTCGACGACCATGGGCGCGATGCCGATGTCGTCGTCCTGCATGATGAGGATGTCGGCGGAGGAGTTCATGAAGTTGTAGGTCAGGATGTTGCGCGCCACCGGCGCCTCCGCGAACGTCTGCCAAGCGAGACTGCTGCGAATGCCGGACGCCCGCAGCACGTCCATGGTGGTGATGACCGACGTCATGGTCTCGATGCGAACATCCCCCCGGACCGAGGGCATGGCGATCACGGCTTCCATCGTTGTGGCTTCCTCTTGTGAGAGCGTGCTGTGCGTGGTTGCGGAACGTGCGGAAGAACGGTCGCCATTCTATGGACCCCGGGCGCGGCGCAGAATCCTCCGGCGGTCCCGCGACGGCGGCTAAAGCCCCGAGCGGATGGGCAGATAACGCTCCACCGCGGGTCCGAAGACCTCCTTCGCCCAGCGGGGGGGCATCCGGTACTGCGGAAAGACCCGCGAGCAGTTGCTGGCATGGATCATGTGCAGCACCAAGCCGTCGTCATCCTGCCGATGCACGATCCGCAGCCCCGCGTTGCGCATGCGCACGGTCAGCTCGTAGTCCTCGGCGAAGTTCAGGTCCGGGAAGCGCACGTGCTCGAAGACCTTCTTCAGGAACACGTAGCTAAAGCCATAGCCGTAGAGGTTGCAGTCCGCCACCTCCAGACCCACGCGAAGCTCGGCGCCACCGCCGGGGGTGAGCGCGTAGCACTGCGGCTCGGCGACCGCGGTGTCCCAATAGCCGAAGAAATCCGCCTGCGGCGCTTGCGTGCCGCCCATGTAGACGTACCACCCGGCGAGCTTCGCCATGTGCGCGTCGCCCATGGTGGCGAGCATGTTTTGCAGGTAGTTGGGAGCGTAGTAATCGTCGTCGTCGAACTGGGCGATCACGTCCCCCTTCGCGGCCTCCACGAGCAGGTTGCGCTTGCGGCCGAGGCTCATGCCGCCGGCGGCGTGGAAGTACCGCACCCGCGCGTCCCCGACGGACCGAAAATACGTCGACGGCTGCATGCTGTCGTCGAGCACGATCAACTCCTTGTCGGGATAGGTCTGCTCGCAGAAGCACTCGTAGAGCGGCCGAAAGAAGTGCTGGCGGTTCTTGGTCGGGACCACCACGCTGATCTTCATGGCGACCTCACCGGGGCGGTGCGGCCGGGGACGGGGCGCAATCGGCACCGGACCACCGTCATGATTGGCGCGGCATCGGCGATGCGTTCGGCCCACCGAAACGCTGCCCCGCCAGACGACCCTTGACGGCCAATCCAGCGTCCGGCAACGATGTCGCGGCAACCCTGCACGGGGCACTATTGTAGCTGGCTCCCGCTAGAACACCTACCGCACGCCGTCGCGGCGGAGCGGCGTGAAGGCGCCGCCGCCCGCGCCAAACCAGCGGCCGCGTCGTTCCCCGACCGCCGTGCCGGAACCTTCTCCCGCCCGCTGCAACGCTTTGGTTGTTGCTTCTCATCGCCATCAGATTGGCCGCGCGACACTGCGAGCGCAAGCGCGAAAAACCGTATCGAACGGTACTTGTTCGTATCGAACGTTGTCAGCGGAAGTGGTGGAACTGCGCATCTTTGCGCGTGGGGCCGACCACCGGCGCCGCCTTCAAGGGTGCCCGGGGCACGCCCGCCGCCGGTGCTCGGGAGACCCGAATCCCGCACCACCACCGCGTCGATCCGCACACTTCACCGGTATGCCGCCGCCTGGATCTCGTAGAGCTCGGCATACTGGCCGCCGGCCGCCATCAGGTCTTCGTGGGTGCCGACCTCCACGATGCGCGCCCCGTCCATGACGACGATCAGGTCCGCCATGCGCACGGTGCTGAAGCGGTGCGAGACGAGCAGCGTGATGCGGCCATTCGACGCGTCCTCCCCGGTGCCGCCCCGGGCCGCGCTCGCGTAGCGTTCGAACAGAGCGTGCTCGGTTTCGGCGTCGAGGGCCGCCGTCGGTTCGTCGAGGACCAGCAACAGCGGTTCGTCGCGCATGAAGCCCCGCGCCAGGGACAGCTTCTGCCACTGCCCGAAGCTCACCTCGACGCCCTCGGGCCACGTCGGTCCCGACTGCGTCTCGAACCCCTCCATCAGGCCCGCGACGACATCCTCCGCGCCGGCCCGCTCCACGGCGGCCTCGACGGCCCGTTCCTCGTCCATGCGCCAGGCGTCGCCGACGCCGACCGTCCGGCGGGCTCGGAACTCGAAGCGGAAGAAGTCCTGAAAGGCCCCCGCGAGCCGGTCCCGCCACGCCGGGGCGGGCACTTGGGCGAGGTCCAACCCGTCCACCAGGACGCGGCCGGCCGTTGGCTCATACATCTTGCAGAGCAACTTGACGAGGGTGGTCTTGCCGGCGCCGTTCTCGCCGACCAGGGCGACCACGCCGCCGGCGGGCAAGCCTAGGTCGATGTCCTTCAGCACCAGGTTCGAAGTGCCCGGATAGGCGAACGAGACATCCTCGAGGACGATGCCCTCCTCGATGCGAGTGGGCGCCGGCCGCGTCGCGTGTTCCGTCTTCGCCGCCGCGTAGTCCTCAAGCCACGCCATGCGCCTCGAACCGTCCATCCAGATGCCGCGCAGGAAGCCGATCTCGCCGACGGTGGCACCGATGTAGGCGGAGAGGCGCGAGCCGGCGGCGAGCACGAGGAGGACTTCGCCGGGGGTCGACTCGATGCCGAAGGCGACGAACACGACCGCGCCGACGAAGCCCGCGCCGAACACCGCCCATCCGGCCGTATGCCACGCCGCACTCGTCCAGCGTGCCGAGGCGACGCGGCCGTACCAACCCTCCCAGGCCCTCCGCCGCTCCGCGATCAACCGCGCGCCAATGCCCGAGACGCGCACCTCCTTGCCCGGCGGCGCCGTGGTGGCGGTGTCGAAGAGATGCCGCGCCAGCCGCAGGGACTGCGCCCCGGCCTCTTCGGCCGCCCGCTCCACCGCCGGACGCCAGGTCGATGTCAGCACGGTGGGCAGCGCGAACACCGCGAGCAGCGCCAACGCGGGGTGAATCGACACGAGCAGGATGATGGTCACGCCCAGCCGCAGCACCCAGCCGCAGGTCGTGAAGAGCGACATGTACATGTGGTCGAGCACGAACACCTGGTCGCGCAGGACGGAGAGGCGGTCCAGGTAGTCCGGGCGCTCGTGGTGTTCGACGGTGGCCACGCTTGCCTGCAACTCGGCCACATGGGATTCCAGCGCGATGGTCACCCGATCCCGAAAGCGGCGCTGGGTGCGGTCGCTGACGACGCGCAACACCCAGGTCAAGGCCGCGGAGACCGCGAGTCCTCCCGCCGCCACGGCCACCAGCGTCGGCGCGTCGCCCAGCAGTCCGTCCGCGAGGAACTTCAGCCACAGCGCCATCAGCGCGTCCGGCAGCGCCGCGAGAAGCGAGAGGAGGAAGGCCACGGCGAGTAGCGTCGGCTCCGCCGCATAACCGCGCTTGAGCGCCCGCCACATCGACGGGAGCGCCGCCGGCAGGGCGTCCAGCGCGGCGTTCGGCTCACTCGAGGACATCGAGCCCCTCCGCGTCGTCCTCGCCGAACCGCTGCGCCTGCAAATCGAACATCGTGCGGTACCGCCCCTCGACCGCCATCAACTCGTCGTGTGTCCCGAGTTCGACCACCCGCCCGTGTTCGAGCACGCAGATGCGGTCGGCATGCCGCACCGTGGAGAAGCGGTGCGAGATCAGGATGGTGGTGACGTCCCGGGTCGCCTCGAGGATGCGATCGAAGATCTCCGCTTCGCCCCGCACGTCGAGCTGCGCCGTGGGCTCATCGAGCAGGACCACGCCGGCGCCTTCGCGCACCGCGGCCAACGGCCGGGCGAGGGCCACGCGTTGCCACTGCCCGCCGGAGAGGTCCGTCCCGCCGTCGTAACCCCGTGCCAGGACGGTGTCGGGGTCCGCGAGCCCCGCCGCGCCCGCTTCGTGCAGCGCCGCCCGCACCGTCTCGTCGGATCCGCCCCCCGGTGCCACGTTGTCCCGCAGCGGTAGCTCGAAGCGCACGAAGTCCTGGAACACGGCGGTCACGCGCTCCCGCCATGATTCGACCTTGAGCTCCCGCAGATCGACGCCGTCCACCTCGATCACGCCCTCCTGTTGCTCGTACAGGCGGCACAGCAGCTTAGCGAAGGTGGTCTTGCCCGCCCCGTTCTGGCCCACGATGGCGAGGGACGATCCCGCCGGGATGGTGAGGTCGAAGCCGTCGAGGACGACCTGGCCCGTGGAGGGATAGGCGAACTTGATGTTGCGGAAGCGGATATCCCGCGCGGGCATGCCGTCGGCCACCGCCGCGCCCGGCGTCAACGCGCCCGCCCTTGCCATCGCGGCACCGAGCCGCAGGACCGCCGCTGCCGGGGCCGACGCCCCGTCGAGAGCCCAAGAGAGCCCGCCGAAGGCGATCATGCTCGTGGCGAACGCCGCGGCGGCGAAGGTCACCATCGCGTCGAGCGCGAGCGCACCCGCGTTCGCGTCCGCCGCCATGGACCAGAACACGATCACGTTCGCCCCCAGCACCACCACGAGGCTGGTCGCCACGGGCCGTTCCCGCAGCTTCGTCGCCTCCCAGCGCAGGTCGTGGAGTTGCTTGCGGTGCCGCCGGAATCGATCGACGATCCAGCCCGCCAGGCCGAAGAGGCGCAGTTCCTTGGCCGAGGGTGCATCGACGGCAAGCCGAAACGCATAGTCCGCATGGCGTTGGGCCTCCCGCACGACATCCGTGTTGCGGTCGCGCCAGACCCCGCTCTCGCGCAACAGCCAATGCGTCAGGAGCCACGCGCCGCCGAGCAGGAGCGGCGCCCACCAGGCGTAGGCCGCGAGCACCGCCGCCGACGTGAGCCCCGCCAGGAGTTCCACCAGCCCCGCAGCGATGAAGTCCATGGAGATCGACAGGGGCGGCCCGCTGATGCCGAGGTCGAAATCCCGCGCCATCGTGAGGTCCTTCGCGAGTTCAGGGTCCTCCAGGTGCCCCATGCCGGGCGGTGCCACGCAGGCCACGGTGAGCCGGTCGTAGAGCCACGCCGCGGTGGCGCTGCCCAGGTTGGCGCTGACGGCTTGATGCAGCGGCGACAGCACCTGCAACAGTACGAACACCGTCCCCATCAACCCGAGGGGGCCAATCAGGCTCTCGCCGGCCTCGACGGCGCCCACCAGCACCCCCATGGCGATGGCGAAGAGCGCCGGCAACGTGCCCCGCACCACCAGCAGCGTCCACCATAGCGCCGCGAGCACCGGATGGGCGCGGGGCAGCACTGTCAGGAACTTCCATTCCTGACGGGAGGTCAGGCGCGCGAGCATGGGGGAACCGTGGCGTATCGGCCGGGCGAGGTCAAGGTCCGCCGGCCACGTCCCCGGAGGCCCGCGTCAGCGGCGCGATCAGGCCTTCGGCGCCCGTCAGGGCGATGGCTTCGGTGGCGCCGGGGCTTCCGCCCCACCTCCAACGAAGTCCAGGACACTCTGCTGGAAGTGGGTAATGGGTGACTCCGCGCCGGGTCCGTCGGCGAGCGGCCCCACCGCGAACTTGGGCGAGTGCAGGTTGCGCTGGATCTTCTCGCAGATCCACATGTCCTCGAGCTGGAAGTTGCCGGATTCGAGGGGATGCTTGTCGAGATCGTCGAGGCGGACGATGGAAGCCTCCCTGGAGAAGTCGAGCATGCCCCGCCACGTACTCTTGGCCGCCCAATTCAGGGTTCGCATCAACGTGGTCTCCACATCGACAGGCTCCAGTATCGAGACGGAGAGGCCCCAGGCATTCGGTGCGAGGATCGTGAGCGGAAACAGCATGACCACACCCGGATAGGTCGGCGATTCGTGTCCGGGAAGGCGCTTGGCACCCATCCCGTCCACGAGTTGTTCGGTCAGCACGCTGCTCGCCTGCGGCGGGCCGTCCCGCTCCGTCGAGTACCACACGGCGTGGCGGCCGACGCGGCGCCACACGTTCCGGTCCGGGTAGAGGGGGCCGAGGGTGCGGTCGTGCAGATACCCCAGGTGGTAGCCGTCCACGGCATTCTCGTAGAAGACCTTCCAGTTGCAGCGCATCTCGTAGGTCGTCTCGCCCGTGAACGACAGCGTGCCGTTGCCCAGGTCGTGGGGCCAGGCGTGGTCGTCGAGGTTCGCGATCCACTCCTCGAAGGACTCGGGCGGCACCGGGTGGGGATTCACGTAGACCATCCCGAGGTGTACGCCGACCGACGCGGCGTGCAGCGAAAGGTCCTCCCTGGGGACGGAACCGAAGCACGGCTCCTCGTTCGGGACCGCGCGCAAAGCTCCGGAGAGACCATACGTCCATCGGTGATAGGGGCAGCGGATCACCTTGCCCACGTTGCCCTTCCCCTCGACGACCTCGCAGCCCCGGTGACGGCAAACGTTGTGGAACGCCCGGAGCGCCCCGGCCGCGTCCCGCAGGACGAACAACTGGTGGTCCAGGACCCGTGCGGTGAGGAAGTCCCCCGGCTCGGCGAGGTCCGCCTCCAGCCCCGCCCACACCCAGCAGTGGTCGAACAACGTCCGGCGCTCGTGTTCCAGCCAGGCAGCATCCAAGTAGGAATCCCGCGGCAGGAGTTGCCGGGGCGCATCAAACTCCCGTGTCATCTCTTTCCTCCCAATCCTTCCAGCAACGTGCGAACACACAGCGAGGCCGCGTCGGCGGCGGCGACGCGCCCCCGTGCCACCTGGTTCCAGGCGGTCCACACCAATTGATCGATCTGTCCCACGACCCAGGCCGACGGCACGTCCGGGGCGATGTCCCCCTCGGCCTTGAGGTCCGAAACCAACGCCACGGCCCAGTCGAGCTGCGCACGGTAGCCGGCGGCCACGTCCTCGTCCGCCACGGGCTCCCGCTGTAGGAAGCTGTAGCGGTCGCCAAGCGGAACCACAGCGTCGAACATGGCCCGCAGCCGCGCCCGGGCGCTTGCGTCCGGTGCAAGCGCCTGCCCAACGGCCTCGTGCATCTCCTCGAGGCAAATGCGCGCCACCGCCGTCACCAGGGCTTCGCGCCCGTGGAAGTGACGATGCAGCGTGGCGCGCCCGACCCCCGCCCGGAGCGCGACTTCGCTCAACGAAGCGCCGGGATTAACCGCCCACAGCCGGATCGCCGCATCGACGATCGCGCGCCGCGCCGTGGGGCGCAGTCCCGGCTGGCGCTCAGGCCCCATCCGCCACCTGCCTCCGCTTCGGGTCGCCAAGGGCCGCGAGGTGGTCCAAGTGGTCTCCCCGGCTCAGGCGATAGAACCGGAGCGCCACGATGGAGGCCGCGTACAGACCCGCAAGTAGCGGTGCGTACCACCATCCCAAGCGCTCGACGACGCCTCCTTCGAGGGTGGCGACCTCTCCCCCCGTCGGGAAATCGATCACGCTCAACACCAGTCCCCCCGTCCAGACGCCCATGCCGCCGGCGACCTTCCCCACGAAGGAGAGCGTCGCCATGACGAGGCCTTCCTCCCGCCGGCCCACCGCCGCGGCGCGGGCGTCCACGACGTCGGCCACCATCGAGGCGCTGAGCGCGCCCGTCATCACGGCCAGGACGACCTGTAGGACCCCGAACACGACCAGCAATGGAAAGCGCAGCGGGTGATCCGTCGGCGGGAACGCGCCGATCAGCTCCAGGAAAACCGGACCGCAGACGACGGCGATCGCGAGCACCGACAGCTGGATGAGGCGCGTCTTCTTATCCCTGTCCCGGCTGAGCCGGGGGAGGAGCGCGAGGGCCACCGGCGGGGCCACGAGCTGCGCCGCCAGGATCGTGCGGATTTCCTCGCTGCCGAGCCCCCAGAACCAAGGCTGCATGTACGCCCATAGCGCGCTCGACGTCCCGCCCGCGACGGCCCCCAACACGGTGCTGGCCAACAGCACGATGAGGTTGCGGTCGTGCATCGTGCCCACGATCTCCCGGAGGGCGCGCCCCCGTGACGGCGGTCGCCGTGGAGGCGCGGCGAGGGCCGGAATGTGCCGATGGGTCAAGACCGCAGCGCCGGCGAGGCAGATGCAGACGGCCACGGCGGCGACCGCGCCCGCGTCCACGTAGCCCGAGCGCCGCAGCACCCCCGTGCCGTCGGGATACTCCGGGGTGTCCGCGAGCCACCACGCATACATCGCCACCGAGATGAGCGTCCCGAAGAACCAGGCGGCGGATACCGAGTAGTTCATCAGCCGGGTGCGCTCGTCGTAGTCCGGCGCCAGTTCCGGCAGCAGGGCGTTGAACGGGACGGAGTGCATCGTCAGCGACAGCCGCAGGCCGATCGTGAACGCCAGCAGCCAGGCGAACAGGCCGGCCTCGGACAGTTCCGGCGGCACCCATAGGCAGTAGTAGCAGACCGCCACCGGGAGGATGGAGGTGTAGAGGAACGGGTGGCGCCGGCCGAGGCGCGTGCGGATGCGGTCCGACCAACGCCCGACGAGGGGATCGGAAACCGCGTCGAAGACCAACGCCAACAGGAGGGCGAAGCCGGCGAGGGCGGGGTCCAGCCCCACGACCTGACTGTAGTAAATCAGCAGGAAGTAGGAGATCCCGTTGCTGATGAGGCCGCCGGCCGTGCCCGATGCACCGAAGGCCATGCCTTTGGAAGGGAAGCGCATCCAGAGCTCTCCCGGAATGAGACTATTTTGTCTCATGCAAGACAAACAATGTCAACAAACCCTCTCGCGCTGACCGGCGGCGAGAGGCGTGGTGATACGATCAGGCACGATCGCGATCAGCAAGGGGGACACAACGTGACGATCAGGCACCATGCATCCTTCCTTCGACTTACCCCGGCCCTCGCCGTCCCGTGGCTATGGGCCGCCGCGCTGGGGGGCGTCCAAGCAGCCGCCCAGGAGCACGCCCAGGCTACGCTCCACGCCTGCGAGGGCGGCCAGGCCATCGGCACGGCCTCGTTTCGGGAGCGTCCGTCGGACCAGGGCGTCAAGCTCGTCGATGTCGAGGTGCGCGTCGAGGGCTCGGCAATGGCGGAGGGCCCCCATGCCGTCCATATCCACGAGACCGCCGCGTGCGAGCCCTGCGGCGCGGCCCGGGGACACTTCGACCCCGGACCGAACAGCAACACCAATCCGGACGGCAACCATCCCTTCCACTCGGGCGATCTGGTGAACCTCGACATCGACGCCTCCGGGAGTGGCACGATGGCGACCACGACCTCCCGCGTCACGGTCTCCGCCGGACCGCTCTCGATTCTCGACGACGACGGCAGCGCGCTGATCGTCCACGTCGGCGCGGATACCTACTGTCCGGAAGGCGTCGCGGCGGGATGCGCCGGCGGGGCCCGCGCGGCGTGCGGGATCATCGAGCCGGATCCCGGTTCATAACCTCACGCAACGCCTTGCGCCTCCTTCCGCTCCTCTTCTCGGTGCCGGTCCTGTTGGCCGGCGCCGTGGACGCCAAGGTCCTGCGCATCGGCAACGGCGGCGAGCCCGAGACCCTCGACCCGCACCGCTACAACCTGCGCCTCGAGGAGACGATCCTCAACGACCTCTTTGTCGGACTGACCACGTTCGACGCCCGGGGCAACATCGTGCCCGGCGCCGCCGAGCGGTGGTCGGTCTCCGAAGACGGCCTCACCTGGACCTTCCAACTGCGGGAGGACGGGAAGTGGTCCGACGGGCAGCCGGTCACGGCGGGGGACTTCGTCCATGCATTCCAGCGCCTGCTCGACCCGGAGACGGCGGCGAGCCTGGCGCACTTCATGTATCCCGTCCGCAACGCCGCCGCGGTCAACGCCGGCGCGGCGCCTCCCACCGCGCTCGGAGTCCGGGCCGAGGCCCCGCGCACGCTGGTCGTCGAACTTGAGCAACCGTTCCCGTTCTTCGCCGAGCGGCTCATCTATCCGACCGGATATCCGGTGCCGGTCCACGCGGTGGAACGGTTGGGAGACGACTGGGTGAAGCCGGGCAACATGGTCTCCAATGGCGCGTTCGTCCTCGAAGACTGGCAACCCCACGCGCACGTCACGTTGCGGCGCAATTCGCACTTCCATGATGCGGACTCGGTAACCCTCGAAGGCGTGCGGTACCTGCCCACCGGCGACTCCCACGCCGCGTTCAGCCGCTACCGCGCCGGCGAAATCGACGCCATCGGGGATTTCCCGTCCGGCGAGATGGACTGGGTGCGCCGGAACCTCGTCGACCACCTGCGGCTGACGCCGCTGGTCTCGATCATGTACCTCGTCTTCAACGTCACCAGGCCGCCATTCGACGACATGCGCGTCCGCGAAGCGCTCGGCATCGCGATCGACCGGGAACTCCTTACCGGGCGCGTGCTGCGGAGCGACGAAGTGCCGAGCGTGTCCCTGGTGCCGCCGCTGGTGCCGGGCTACCAGAGCGCGGTTCCGGTGATGGAAGAGCGGACCGCCCGGCTGGAACGCGCCCGCGCGCTGCTCGAGGATGCCGGCCATGGATCGGAGGATCCCCTCGCCGTCACCCTGCGCTACATCAGCGGCGACGAATCGAAGCGCGTGCAGGTGGCCATCGCGGCCATGTGGAAGGACATCGGCGTGGCGACCACGCTCCACCACACCGAACTCAAGAGCCACTTCGCCGACCTCCGCCAGGGGAACTTCGAGGTGGCCCAGGCGGGCTGGTTCGGCGAGAACAATCCCGAGCACTACCTGAACTTGTTGGTGTCGGATACCGGCGACGTCAACTACGGGCGCTTCGCCTCGAAGGCTTTCGACGCGTTGATGGCCCGGGCGCACGCCGAGCCCGAGCTTGAACGGCGCCTCGACCTATTGCGCGAGGCGGAGGTCGTCGGCCTGGCCGAGCATCCCGTGACGCCGCTCTATGCAGTGACGATACGCGCACTCGTGCATCCGCGTGTCGGCGGCTGGCACCCCAACCCCCGCAACGTGCACGGAGCGCGGTACCTGTATTGGCGGTAGCCGCCGTGACCCGCTTCCTCGCCAGACGCCTCGTCGCCTCCATCGTCACGTTGTGGGCGGTGGTGACCGTGGTGTTCTTCCTGCTCCGGGCCGCGCCCGGAGGCCCCTTCGATGGCGAACGGCGGCTCACGCCGGAGGTCGAAGCCAACCTGCGCGCCGCCTACCACCTCGACGAACCCCTGCTCGCGCAATACGCCCGCTATCTGGGCATGCTGCTGCGCGGGGACCTCGGGCCATCGTTCCGCAGCAAGGATTTCACCGTCAACGAACTGATCGCCGGCGGCCTCCCCGTGAGCCTCACCGTCGGCGGCCTGGCGCTCGCCCTCGCCGCGGGCCTCGGCATCGCCGCCGGCACGGGCGCGGCGCTCGCACGCGACGGGCCCCGGGATCGCTGGCTGACCTTCGCGGCCACCGCCGGACTGGCCCTGCCTCCCATCGTCGTGGCCCCGCTGCTCGTCTTGGTGTTCGCAGTCACCCTAGGATGGCTTCCCGCCGGCGGCTTCACGTCGCCGGCCCACGTCGTGCTGCCCGCGGTGGCCCTGGCCCTGCCCTATCTGGCGGCCTTCACGCGGCTGACCCGCGGGAGCGTGGCAGAAACGCTGGCCGCACCCCACGTCCGCACGGCGCTCGCCAAGGGCCTGCCCACGCGCCGCATCGTGGCGCGGCACTTGTTGCCGCCCGCGCTCATTCCCGTCGTGTCGTTTCTCGGACCCGCCGCCGCGGCGCTGCTCGCCGGGTCGATGGTGATCGAGGAGGTGTTCTCGCTACCCGGCCTCGGACGGTTCTTCGTGCAGGGGGCGCTGAACCGCGACTACACGCTGGTGATGGGTACGGTGGTGGTGTACGCGACGCTGATCCTGGCCTTCAACCTGGCCGCGGATATCGTCTACACGCGTCTCGATCCGCGCATCCGGTTGGGAAAGTGAAGGACCTGTTCCGCCATGCGGTGCTCGGAAATGGGTGGTCCCGCACCTGCTTCGTCGCACTATGCGCGGTGGTCGTGCTGGCGGTCCTGGTGCCCGCCGCTTCCCCATGGGCCCTCGACGACGTGGACTGGGACGCGATCGACCAAGCCCCCGGCGCGGCACATTGGTTCGGCACGGACGGCGTCGGTCGGGACCTACTCACGCGCAGCTTCTCCGGCGCCCGTGTCTCCATGGCCATCGCGCTGCTCGCCACCGTCGTCAGCGTGCTCATCGGCGTGCCGTACGGCGCGGTCGCGGGCTTCCTCGGCGGGCGCGTCGACCAAGTGATGATGCGGATCGTGGACGCCTTGTACGCCCTACCCTTCATCCTGCTCGTCATCCTCCTCATCGTGGTCTTCGGACGGAATCCCTACCTGCTCTTCATCGCCCTCGGCGCCGTCTCCTGGCTCGACCTCGCGCGCATCGTGCGCGGCCAAACGCTGGCCGTACGGCAGGAGGCGTATGTGGACGCCGCCCGGGCGCTCGGGGCCGGCCGCATGCGGATCGTGCTCCGCCACGTGCTGCCGAACGTCCTAGGGCCCGCAGTGGTCTACGCAACCCTCACCGTCCCCGGCGTCATCCTCGCGGAGAGCTTCATCAGCTTCCTCGGGCTCGGCATCCAGGAGCCGGACACGAGTTGGGGCGTGCTGATCGCCGACGGTGCCCGCTCGATGCAGACCTCGTGGTGGCAACTCGTCTTCCCCGCCACGCTGCTGGCCGTGACGCTGCTCGCCTGCAACGTGCTCGGCGACCGCCTGCGCGACGCGCTCGACCGTCGGGACAGCGTCCGAAGCACGCCGGCAGTTGCGGCGAACGGCGCAACTTCGGGATCATGAGGCATCGGCCACACGAACGAGGAGCGCACGGTGACCATCAGCGCCGGCGTCGGCATCGGCAACTTCAACTTCGACGACGCGCGCGGCTTCTGGCGCTGGGTGGACCTGTGCGACGCCGGCGGCGTGGACTCCATCTGGCAGTCCGACCGCATCATCGGCGCGGACGGGGGGCTCGAGTGCATGAGCGTCATGGCCGCCCTCGCCGGGGGCACGCGCCGCATCAAGTTCGGCATGAACGTCGCGAGCCTCGGCCTGCGCGATCCAGTGCTCACCGCCAAGCAGTGCGCGACCATCGACGTGCTCTCCGATGGGCGGCTCCTGCCCGCCTTCGGCATCGGCAGTTCCTTCTCCCGGGACTACGTGGCCACGGGGACGCCCACGAAGGGCCGCGGGCGGCGGATGGACGAGGGGCTCGAGATCCTGACCGGCCTGTGGACCGGGGAGCCGGTCAGCTTCAAGGGGAGCTGCTACCGGCTGGACGAGGCCCGGATCTTCCCCAAGCCGATACAGGATCCGCTACCGCTGTGGGTGGGCGGCTCGGCGCGGCAGGCGATCGAACGCACGGCGCGCTGGGGCACCGGCTGGCAGGCCGGCATCGACTCGGCCCACGAAGCGGCACCGGTCATCACGGCGATCAAGACGCGCACCGCCGAACTCGGGCGCAGTATCGACGAGGACCACTTCGGGGCCGGGTTCGGGTTCCGTTTTGGTACCCCGCAAGAGCCCATCGTGGAGCGCTACCAGCGCTTTCTGACCGAGCGGCTCGGCCGCAAGCCCGAGGGCTATGCCGCCATCGGCGGCGCGAGCGAGGTCATGGCGCTGCTCCACCAGTTCCGGGAGGCCGGGGTGCACAAGTTCGTGTTGCGGCCGATCGCGTCCGGGACCGACGACATGCTCGCCCAGACGCGCCAGTTGATCGAGCAGGTCTTGCCCGAGGTCGACGCGCTGAATCACTGACCTACGACGACGCTGCGGCACTCTATAATCGCGGCCCGGGAGGACTACGCATGGGCAACGCAAGGACGGTACTCGTCACCGGTGGCGCGCGCGGCATCGGCCGCGGGATCGCGCAGAGCTTCCTCACGGCCGGGCACGCGGTGATGATCGCGGACCTCGCCCTGACGCCGGACGGGGATGCGGGCTCGGACTGGACGTACGAACTCGCCTCGCGCTCGGAGATGGCCCTCGCCGTGGAGGAACTCTCGCCACTGGGCGACATCCGCTCCACGCCCCTCGACGTGACCGACGCCGCCTCCTGCGAAGCCGCGGTCGCCGCCACCGTCGACGCGTTCGGCCGGCTCGACGTGTTGGTGAACAACGCCGGCGTCGTCGATAGCGGCGCCCTGGAGACCTTCTCCGAGGAGCGCTGGGACAAGATCTTCGACGTCAACGTCAAGGGCGTCTTCCTCATGACCCGCGCTGCCGCGCCGAGCCTGAGGGCATCCAAGGACGCGGCCATCGTGAACACCGCGTCCATCGCCGGCAAGCGCGGTGCCCCGGCCCTCGCCGCGTACTGCGGATCGAAGTGGGCGGTCGTCGGCATCACCCAGTCCTTCGCGCTGGAACTCGCCGGGGACGGCATTCGCGTGAACGCCCTGTGTCCGGGCATGGTGGGCACGGCCATGTGGTCCGACCACCTGATGGCGAACGAGACCAACGAGGCCTTCGAGCAACGCATGGAAAGCCTCATCCCGCTCGGGCGGCCCCAGACGGTCGAAGACATGGGCCAGGCCGCCGTCTTTCTCGCAACGGCCCCCAACGTTAGCGGCATCGCCCTCAATGTGGCGGGCGGCTTCGAGATGCGCTGAGGCCATCCGCCACCCCGATTCGGACCAACAGTCGATGAAGTACCTCAAGGACCCGCTTGCCCTCTTTCTGTTGCTCGGCGTCGTGATCTTCGCCGTGGACGCCCTGGTGCCCGACCCCGACGACGAGCGCATCGAGGTCGGCGTGCTCGACATCGCGCGCCTCTCCGACCAGTGGCGGGCGCAGATGGGACGCGACCCCACGGAGACCGAGCTCGCGGGCCTGGTCGACGCCCACGTGCGCGAGGAGATGCTCGTGCGCGAGGCCCTCAAGATGGGCCTCGACGTCAACGACGTCATCATCCGACGGCGCCTTGCCCAGAAGCTCACCTTCCTCACCGAGGACCTCGCGCTCCTCGAGCGCGCCACGGACGGAGAGCTCCGGGCGTTCTTCGAGGCCGACGCAGAGCGCTATCGCGTGCCGGCCCGCTTCACGTTCTCCCACATCTACTTCAGTCCGGACCGCCGCGAGACCGCCCGCGCCGACGCGGAGGCCGCCTTGCCCGACGTTACGGAAGACAACTGGCGCACCATCGGCGACCCGTTCATGCTGCGGCGCACCTACGCCCACGTCACCGTCGCCGACATTCGCAAGGATTTCGGCACCGCGTTCTCGCAGGCGCTGCCAGAACTCGACGGCGGCGCGTGGCTCGGTCCGGTCGAATCCGGCTATGGCTTCCATTTGGTGCGCATCGATCGCCGCACGGCCAGCCGCCTGCCCGACTTCGCCGAGGTGCGTGAGCGCGTGGCGACGGACTACGACTCGAAGCGCCGCTCCGACGCCAACGACACCTACTACGAAACCCTCGCGGCACAGTATCGCGTCGAGATCGCGAACCCCGAACCCCAGAGCCCGAACGCCGCCTCCGCGGACGCGCCATGAAGCTTCGCGCCGCCGCAGTCTGCCTGCTCCTCGCCGCGGCCGCCCAAGGCCACGAGGTACGGCCGGCGTACCTTGGCATGGTGGAAACCGAGGCCAACGTCTTCGACGTGCTGTGGAAGCAACCCATGGTCGGCTACATGCGTCTGCCGCTGGAGCCCGACTTCCCCGAGCACTGCACCCTAGTGCTGCAGGAGGTGGCGGACGTCGAGCGCGCCGCCCTCATTCACCAATGGCAGGCGGACTGCGGCGAGCAGGGCCTCGTGGGACAGCGGCTCGGCATCGAGGGCTTGTCGCGCACGCTGACCGACGTACTCGTGAACATCGCTCTCCTGGACGGCACGACCATCTCCCGGGTTCTTCGGCCCGAGGATCCGTACTTCACCCTCGAGGCCGGCGAGGGGCTGGCGATGCTCAGCTACCTCACCCTCGGCATCGAACACCTGCTGCTCGGCGTCGACCACATCCTGTTCGTGATCGGGCTGATGTTCTTCATCTCGAAGCCATCCACCCTCATCAAGACGATCACCGGCTTCACGGTGGCGCACAGCATCACCCTCGGCCTCTCCGCCCTCGAGATCGTGCGGATCTCCCAGGCGCCCGTGGAGGCCGTCATCGCCCTGTCGATCATGTTCCTCGCGGTGGAGCGCCTACGCGGTACGACAGACACGATCACCGCGCAGCACACCTGGATCGTGGCGCTCGTGTTCGGCCTCCTGCACGGCTTCGGTTTCGCCGGCGCGCTGATGGACATCGGGCTACCGAAATCCGGTGCCCTCTGGGCGCTCTTCCTGTTCAACGTGGGGGTCGAAATCGGCCAGCTCATCGTCGTCGCGGTGGCCCTCGCCTTGATCGCGGTCGTGCGGCGCACGCGGGTTGAGTTGCCGCCCTGGGTGATCAGGGTACCGCTCTGGGGCATGGGGACGGTGGCCTCGTATTGGTTGATTTCTCGGGTTGCGCTGTTGGCGTAGGGTGCCCGGCGTTCTTCCGACGTTTCGGCAAGAAGGCGGGCCTCATCTTCGGCGCCATCTCCTGGGCGGTCTGGCAAACGTTGCCCATCGTCGCCCGCCTCATGGACTGGTTTCCCGCGAACGGCGAGACGCTGCTGATCGCGCTCCTGATCGTGATCAAGGTCATCCAGGGCGCGTCCACCGTGCAGGCCAACGTGGCGTTCGGCTCGATGGTCGCCGACATCATCGACGAGCACGAACACGAGACCGGGAAGCGCCAGGAAGGCATCTTCTTCGCCGCCAGTTCCTTTTCCGCGAAAGCGACCACGGGCATCGGCAACGTCATCGCCGGCATCGCCCTCGACCTGATCTCGTGGCCCCGGGGGGCGCACGTCAAGACCGCCGCCGACGTGCCGCCGGAAACGCTGGTCCATCTCGGCATGGTGTACGGCCCCGTTGTCGCGGCGTTCGGGCTCGTCTCCATCTGGTGCTACACCGACTACCGGCTGACCCGGGAACGCCATGCCGAGATTCTGGAGGACTTGGCACGGCGACGCAGTGCGGGCGGGGCACCGGTGGGCGCGTCTGCGGCACAATAGCGGGCATCACCAGCCTGCTCGCCCAATAGCGGCGATGACCACCGTCCTGCACACCCGTCACCCAGCGCGCCGCGCCCGACGGTCATTGATACGAGGCAACCCTTGCCCCTTGCGCCGCGGATTCGAGGCGATCCCCCACCAACATGCGAAACAGCCGTTCTATACGGCGTCGCACGGGTTTGGGGTGTGGCGGTCTCGGAGGCTATCCCAGCGGATTCTCCCAGACGAGGCCCTCAAAGCGCGCGAAGTCCCCATCGGCGGAGCACAGGGTCAACCCATGTTCGATGGCCAGGGCCGCCAAGTGTGCATCCGGCACCAGATTCGCCCGCCCTTCGGCGGCGGGGATCAGCGCCGCGAGGATTTCCCTGTGCCGATCCGTGGGTACGGGAATCCAAGCCGTGTCCCGGGCCAGCCAAGACTCCACCTGCCCCCAGGCCGCGGACATCGCCGCCGGACGGTCGAAGATGCGCGGATTCGTCACGAGCCTGACGAACGCCAGCAGACTGGGCCACGGCAAGGCCACGCGAGCGGTCCCGTTGATGCGCGCATCCAGCCACTCTTGCGACCTCGGGTGCTGCGGCATGGACCGGACGTACGCGTACACCAGGAGGTTCGCGTCCACCAGGATCATCGAAACGCTTCATCCTCGACGAGCGCCAGCGCTTCCGCGACATCGTCCAGACTACCGACCAGGCATCGGCCCAGATCCACGGAAGGGGTGCGATAAACAGCCGCACGCTCTCTGGGTCCTTCCATCTCCTGCAAGCCACGTCGGAGTCCCTCGTTGATGATCGCCTTCAGGGTGCATTCGCGCGTACGCTGCATGCGCTGCACCGTGGCCGCGACATCCGCATCCAATGTCAATGTCGTTCGCATGCATCGCAGCATAGCGGTCATGATGTGTTGATGTCCAACATACGTACGGGTTGCCCTTGAGGCAGAATGGCGCTTTCACGCGCTCCGTCACGACATCTCTCACCCGGTCTACTGGACCCGCGACCAAGAGGACGCCTTGCATGACCAACCCCTACATCATCTACGGCGGCGAACTGAGCTACTTCACGCGCAAGCTGGAGGCCGCCTGCATCTTCTACGGCCTCGACTTCGAGATGCGCAGCAAGAACGGGCACGATCCGGCGAACATCGAGCGGCGTTCGGGAACGCACCAGGTACCGGTCATGCAGACGCCCGAGAACTGGATGATCGGGGACACCACGCCGCTCATGCATCTTCTGGACGCCCGCTTTCCGCATCGGCGGATGTTCCCGGATGGTCCCATCGGGGTGCTCGTACACGTGGTCGAGGAGTACTTCGACGAGTGGATCGCCCGAACGATGGTCCACTATCGCTGGCACTATCCCGACAGCGCGCTCTTCGCGTCCACGCGCATGGCCGAGGGGCGCACCGAGGTGGCGGAGCGCGTGCGGGGGTGGGGGCCGCGGGCGTGCCGCGCCACGGGAACCGAGTCCGAGCGGCAGCGCCAGGCCGCGGAAGAGGAGTACGTGCGCATTCTCGAAGCCGCCGAGGCGCAACTCGGGAGGACGCCCTACCTGCTCGGGGACCGGCCCTGCGCGGTGGACTGCATCGTCCTCGGCGGCCTGCGCGCCCATACCTACATGGACCCGGACCCGAAGCGGGTCACCGAGGGATATCCTCGCGTGGTGGCGTATTCCGAAGGCGCGGGGGATGCCTGGGACGGCGGCGGCGACCTCGCCCCCTTCCCGGCGTCCACGGACTTCGCCCGGTTCGTGCTGGACGAAATGACGACCACCTATCAGCCCTATGTCCTCGCCAACCGCGACGCCCAACAAGCGGGTGCCAAGGCGTGCCGCGCACACGTCTACGGCGAGGAGGTGAGCTACCTGTCGCGGCCGTATCCGGAGCAATCCCGACGGATGATCATCGACAAGATCGCCCACGTGCTTTCCGGCGCGGACCGGGAGCGCGTCGTCGATTGGCTCGGCGAAGTGGGCCTACCCTGCTTCTTTGAGGACGGCCCCGCGGAGCCGTGAACAGCCGCGGCGGGCCGGCCCATCACCCCATGGCCATCACTGCATGTTGATGGCGGTCTGGAAGGCCGGGCGCGCGGTGATCCGCTCGACGTACCCCTTCAGGTTCGCCATCTCGTCGGCCACGCAGCCGAGGCGATTGCTCATGAAGCAGGCGTGGCCGAGCATCACGTCCGCCGCCGAGAAGTCGCCGATCAGGTAGTCCTTGCCGGCGAGCGTCTCGTCCACGGGCGCCAACGCCCGGGCCAACAGGCGCTGCGCCTGACCTAGCACCGTCTCGTCGCGCCGGTCCGGCGGCAGCAGCAGCGTGTGTACGACGATCGTGTTCACCGGCGGCATCACCATGCCTTCGCAGTAGTGGAACCACTGTAGGTACATCGGGAACTCGGGCGCATCCGCCGCCGGTTTCAGGCCGCCGTTCTTGTGGCGTTCGAGGATGTACTCGACGATCGCGCCGGACTCGTAGATCTGGACATCGCCGTCGTCGAGCACCGGCACGCGGCCCAGGGGATGGCGGGCGCGGTGCTCGTCCGACTTCAGGTCCTTCGGATGGAAGGCCATCTTGTTCATCTCGTACGGCAGTCCGAGTTCCTCCAGCAGCCAGACGATTCGGCCGGCCCGCGAATTGGGCGCGAAGTGGAGTTTCAGCATGGTGTCTCCTTGTGTGTGGTCCCTTTCAGCCTAAGCGAACGTATCCGCCGCTTCCATCGCGGTGTCCGTCAGTCGTCGAGCGCCCCACGCGGGACCAGCGCTCGATTGAACGCGCGCAGCATCGGGTTTCCGGATGCCTCGAAGCGGTCGCGCAGGGTGAGCATGGCCTCGCCGAGGACGCTCTCCCGCCACAGCAACCGGCGTACTTCCCGCCACGGCGGGTTCCCCGGCTGCGCCGTGATCGCTTCCTCGTGGAAGGCCCGGAGGTCCGCGAGCGCGCGTTTGAGCTCGGTAAGGTCGGCCAGCGTGTGCGGCAGTTCGTCCGGTGCGTCGAGCACTGCGCCGACCCGCTCCGCGAGCGCTTCCACAGGAGCCCCGCCGACCCCGACGGTGGTCCGTCCGCGGCGTTCCAGGGACAGCGCGTACCACGGCTGCAACGGGGCGAGCTCGTCCCGGAGCGCGGACTGCCATCGCCCCGTTGCCGGTGCGCGTGCCGGGAACTGGACGGGACAGGCGAACGCGCCCTCCCCCGGCGACTCCGGCACGTCCTCCGGATAGTCTTCGAGAACCGGACCCGAAGGCGTGTCGAGCAGCTCAAGGGCGGCCAGGATCACGCGGCGTTGGAACAACGGATCTCCCGACCTTCCCTAGAGAACCGCCTCGATCAGGTACGGCCCATCGCTCGCGAGCGCGCGGCCGAGCGCCGTGTCGAACTCCTCGCAGGTGGCCGCCCGGGAGCCGGGCACCCCCTGCGCCTCGGCGAGCCGCACCCAATCGAGGTCCGGGTTGGACAGGTCGAAGAGGCTCGCGGCATCGCGCCCGATCTCGTTGATGCCGAGGCGCCGGTACTCGACTTCGAGGATGTTGTATTGGCGGTTGGAGAAGATGATCGAGACGATGTTTAGCCCTTCCCGCGCCGCCGTCCACAGGTATTGATTCGTGTACATCGCACCGCCGTCGCCGAGCAGGGCGAACACCTGACGGTCCGGGCAGGCGATGGCCGCGCCCACGGCGATGGGCCCCCCGTCGCCGATCGAGCCGCCGGTGAGGTTCAGCCAGCTATGCCGCACGGAACGCTGTAGCACAGGGTGCGCCGCCCCGCCCCCGCCCGAGTCCGTGGCCATGATGCTGTGCTCCGGCGCCCGCGCCGCGAGCAGCTGCGCCACGTTGCCGGCCGACAGCGCACCCTTGGGCTGCTCCGGCCGCTCGCCGCCGACGCCCCGTGCCACCGGCGCATCGAGCGCGTCCGCCATTCCCGCCAATGCCGCCGCCACGTCCTCGTGCCGGTGCGCCAGCCGTATGGTCTCGCAATGGTCGGGAACGAGGTCGCTGGGTAGGTTCTGGTACGCGAAGAAGCTGACCGGCGCCTGGGCGCCCGCGAGAACCAGCTTCTTCACCGAAGCGAGCACCTGGAGCACATGCTCGGGGAAGTACGGCAGCCGTTCGACCAGCGGCAGGTCCGGCCCGGCCTCGACCCGAGCCGGGAACGTTGGCGTGTAGAGCCGGCAGCCCGTCGCCGCCGCGATCCGGCCCGCTGATCGGACGCCTGCTTCGGTGACGCCGTTGCCGTCGATCATGAGGAGCGTGTCCGAGTCGATGCGCGGCGCGATGGACTCGATGACGTCCGCCCCCACCGCCGGCTTCGCGATGGAGGCGTCGAACCCGGCATCCTTCGCCCGCGCGCGGCCTTCGCCCCAAGCCGCGTCCACCGGCACGATGAGCGTCGCGATGCCGCCCCGGGGCATCGGGTTCGGCGCGCATGCGGCCCGCACCGCATCGATGCCGTCCAGGGCGAGCCCCTCCGAGGTCCGCGCCGTGCGGATCCACGCCGAGACGGGCTTCGCGACGCTCTCGATGTCCGAGGTCAGCGGGGCGTCGTAGGCGACGTGGTGGATGGCGTGGTCGCCGACGATGTTGACGAGCGGCGAGTCGGCGCGGCGGCAGTTGTGGAGGTTGGCGACGCCGTTCGCGAGCCCGGCCCCGAGGTGCAGGAGGGTCGTCGCCGGGCCGCCGTTCATGCGGGCGTAGCCGTCCGCAGCCCCGGTGCACACGCCCTCGAAGAGACAGAGCACGCCGCGGGTCTCGTCCACCGTGTCGATGGCTTGCACGAGGTGCATCTCCGAGGTGCCGGGATTGGCGAAACAGACGTCCACTCCGTGGGCCGCAAGCGTCCGCAGTAGGCTCTCAGCGCCGTTCATGATCCCTCCAAAACCAGACCGGGCAGCTTATCACGGGGCTCCACGGCATCCCTTACGCGTATGGGCTTTCCTCGCTTCTCGGCTCGCCGGGCTCGCCCCGGCGCGGTGTTAAAGTGGCTTCGTGCAACGGTTGAAGCTCCCCATCGGCATCCAGACCTTCCGCAAGGTCCGGGAGGACGGCCACTACTACGTCGACAAGACGCCGCACATCCTGGACCTGGTCAAGGGCGGCACGCACTACTTCCTGTCGCGTCCGCGGCGCTTCGGCAAGAGCCTGCTGCTGGACACCGTGAAGGAACTCTTCGAGTGCAGCCGGGAGCTCTTCGCCGGGCTGCACGCCGAGCGCCGCTGGGACTGGGACGCCCCGCATCCGGTGCTCCGGATCAGCTTCGGCAGCGGCAACTTTCGGGCGGCCGGGGAGCTCGAGGCGCGAACCAACGAGATGCTCGGGGCGCTGGAGAGGGAACACGACACCGGCGGCGACTACGCGACCGCTGGCGGGCGCCTGGGGCACATCGTCGAGGAACTGCACCGCCGGACCGGCCGGCGCGCGGTCTTGCTGATCGACGAGTACGACAAGCCGATCCTGGACGCCTTGGACGACCCGGACCTCGCCCGCGCCAACCGGGACTACCTGCGGGGCCTGTACTCGGTGGTCAAGGACGGCGACGCGCACATCCGCTTCAGTCTGATCACGGGAGTGAGCAAATTCTCGAAGGTGAGTTTGTTCTCGGGGCTGAACAACCTCAAGGACATCACGCTCCATCCTGAGTACTCGGCAATCTGCGGCTACACCGAGGCGGACCTGGACGCGGTGTTCGCGGCGGAGCTGCCGGGCCTCGACCGCGGGCGCATCCGCGAGTGGTACAACGGCTACGCGTGGCTGGGCGCGGAGAAGGTCTACAACCCGTTCGACATCCTGCTGCTGTTCGACACGCGGCGGTTCCGGGCGCACTGGTTCGAGACGGGCACGCCCACCTTCCTGCTGGACACGCTGCTGCGGCGCCGGGTGGGGCCGGTGGAGCTGGAGCGCATGGTGGCGACGGAGGAGCTGGTGTCGCGGTTCGACGTGGGGGACATCGCCACCGAGGCGCTGCTGTTCCAGACGGGCTACCTCACCATCGTGCGCGAACGGGAGCAGCGGGGCCGCGTCCGGTACGAGTTGGGCTACCCGAACCGGGAAGTGCGGGAAAGCCTGAACGACAGCCTGCTGCGGCGTTTCGTCCGGGACGGCCGGCAGGTGCAGAACGGCGAGCGGCTCGTCGACCTGTTGGAGGACGGGAACTTCGACGGCCTGAAGGATCTGTTCCATGCCTTCTATGCCGGCATCCCGTACGAGTGGTACACGAACAACTCGATCACTAACTACGAGGGCTACTACGCGGCGGTTTTCTACGCCTATTTCGCGTCCCTGGGGCTCGACGTCTCGGTCGAGGACAGCACGAACCGCGGGCGCTTGGACATGGCGCTACGCTTCGACGGCGACGTGTACCTGTTCGAGTTCAAGGTGGTGGAGCAGGCGGGGCCGGGGTCCGCGCTGGCGCAATTGCGCGAGAGGGGCTACGCGGAGAAGTACCTTGGCAGCGGCGCCCGCGTTCACCTCGTGGGCGTCGAGTTCAGCAGCGCGACCCGCAACATCGACGCCTTCGACGTCGAAAGTGCCTGACGGTTCCGCCAAAGTAGGCTCCGCCGCGCCGGTACGGTCTGTCTGACCCAGCCGGGCTCTGGTAACGTCCGCAACCTGCACGTCTACAGGAAGAGTGATGAACGCCTCCACCAACACGTTCGCCTTCGCGCGCATCCGCGGCCACGGACGCGACTGGCAACCCCTGCGGGAAGCCGTGGTGGCGGCGCTTCCCGAGGAACGCATCTGGGGCACGTTCCATGGCCTGTTCGGCATCGCATCGAACGAGCTGGTCGCCGTGACGGTCGGCGGCGATGAAGCGGTTGCGGCCTCCATCGACACGCTGTCCGAGCTCGACGCCGTCGACAGCGTTGCTTCCCTCACCCTGGTACCCACCGTGCGGCCGAAGGACGCGCGGCCCCTGACCCGCGAAGGCCTCTACGTGTTTCGCTTCTTCGAGGTGGCCCACCGCGACGTCGAGGAGATCGCGGCCCTCTCCGCCGAGGCGTGGAAGACGTTCGAGAACGTCGATGCCTACCGCGCGGAGCCGCAAGGGCTCTTCTGCCAGCGCGACCGGTCCGCGGAGCGCGGCCGCATGCTGCTCCTGACCTGGTACGACGGCCTGAACTCGTGGCAGGCGTCGCGGCAATCCCCGCCGCCGGCGCGGGAGAACTTCGGCAAGCGGCACGCCCTGACCACCGGCACCATCGCCTACGCGACACGGCTCGTCGTGGGAGGAAGCCGATGAACGCCGCACGCCTCGTCGAAGCCCAGTTCCACTACATCGAGGAGCCGTCCCACAAGCCTGGAACCTACCTGCACGAAGGAAAGCCAAAGGAGCACGCGGAGCGCGCCCCGGCCGACGCGGTACACACGATGCCGGTTCTCGACGCACGGGCCGTTGCCGACACCCTGTCCCTCGACCGCGAAGGGGTCTGTCTCGTCCACCACGAATCGCGGATGCGGGACTTCGACGACGCCGAAGCGGTGCGCACCGTCTACTACCCGGAGGTGGAGCGCCTGGTGAAGGCCGCCACGGGTGCGGTCCGCGTGCTGGTGTTCGACCACAACGTGCGCTCCGACAACGCACAACGGCACTCCCCCGACGTGCATCCCCCGGTCCGGTTCGTCCACAACGACTACACCCACGCCTCCGGCCCCCAGCGCGTGCGCGACCTCGTGCCCGAGGAGGCGGAGGATCTGCTGATGCGGCGGTTCGCCGTCGTCAACGTCTGGAAACCGATCTCGGGGCCGGTCCGGGGGGCACCGCTCGCGGTCTGCAGCGCCGACAGCATCGCGGTGGAGGACCTGGTCCCGTTCGACCTGATCTATCGTGACCGTACCGGCGAGATCTACACGTTCCTACACAACCCCCGCCACCGCTGGTTCTATGTGCCCGAAATGCGCGCGGACGAGGCGATGCTGTTGAAGTGCTACGACTCCGCCCAGGACGGCCGCGCCCGGTTCACCGCGCATTCGGCCTTCGACGATCCGACGAGCCCCGACGACGCCCCGCCCCGCGAGAGCATCGAGGCGCGCTCGCTGGCGTTCTTCGACGCCTGAACACCGCGGAACCCGCGCACATGATTTTCGGCGCGGGCCCGATGGTCGGCCGACTGTTGTGGACCTTGCTGTCCGCGGCAGCCCTCTCGATCACCGCGCCGGCATGCTCGCCGGCCGGTGAAACAGGCGCCACGCCCGACACCGCCACCGACCGCACCGTCCGCTACGGCACCGCCACCCCGCTCGTCACCTTCGATCCGCACCTCGCCGATACCGGCGCGCCCTTCACCACCTACCTGGTCCCCGTCTACGACGGGCTGACGCGCATGAACACCGCGGATTACTCGAAGCCATATCCGGGGCTCGCCAAATCCTGGACGTGGCCGGACCCAACCACCGTGGAGTTCCAACTGCGCGACGACGTGCGGTTCATCGACGGCGTACGGTTCGATGCCCACGCCGCCAAGGCCAACATCGAGCGGCTCCTGCGTCTAAGGGGACCCAGGATCAACACCGTCGCTTCGATCAACACGGCGCAGGCCGTGGACGACTTCACGCTCCGCCTGCGCCTCCACGCCCCCGACCCGACGTTGCTCTACAACCTCGGCATGTCCCCCGGATTGATGGTGAGCCCGGAGGCCTTCGACAACCCCGACCTCGACCTGGACCCCGTGGGCACCGGTCCCTGGCGCTACGACCGCGCGAACTCCGTGATCGGGGAGGTCCACCGTTTCGTGCCGAACCCGGACTACCACGACCCCGCCTTCCGCGACGCCCCGCACCTCGACATCCACGAACTGGGCAACCACCGCGCCCGGCTGAACGCCCTGATCTCGGGCGAGATCGACCTCGCCGACATCGGGCCGGCCGAAGCGGCACCAGCGAAGGCCGCGGGACTCGGGGTCGCGGCCTTCCCCACCGGGTGGCGCGGCATCACGATACTGGACCGCGCCGGGGAACTGGTCCCCGAACTCGGCAACCCCCGGGTTCGGCAGGCACTGGGATTCGCGATCGACCGGGCGACCATCGCCGACACCGTGTTCTTCGGCTACGCCAGGTCCACCTCGCAACCGATGCTGACGGGCCTCGGCCACGACCCGGCCCTCGAAGGGTTCTACGCCTACGATCCCGAACGTGCCCGGGCCTTGCTCGCGGAAGCGGAGGTTACGGGATTCTCCTTCACCGTACCCGTGCTGCCGGACACCACCGCGCTCTACGAGGCCGTCCAGGCCTACCTGCGGCGGGTGGGCATCGACATGCGAATCGAGGTCATCGAGCCCGGCACGATCGAGGCGCTCGGCCGCACGCGCCGCTACCCGGTGAACACGATCGGCTACCCGAACTTCGACCCAGACAGCCGGCATCAAGCCATCTGGTCCGCCACGGCGGGCTTCAATCCGTTCCGGTACGCACATCCCCGGCTGGAGGAACTAGGCCGCGAGGCCCGCGGCAGCCTGGACGAGGGCCTGCGCACGCGGCACTACCGGGAGTACTTCAACATCGTCGTCCGGGAAGTGCTCTCGCTCGTCCTCCTGCACGTGGACTCCCTCGTGGCGTACGACTCGGACAAGCTCAGGGACGTGCGGGTGGACCGCTACATGCTGTGGGAGGTGCGGTTGCGGCATCCAGCGACGAAGTCGCTCCCGGCAGGTCCCTGACGGGGCGAGACGCTACGGCGCGAAGCTCGACCGCGCCTGCACACCCCACCGGCCATCGATCTTGGCGACGATCCACAGCGACGGGTAGACGCCGATCACGCTGCCGTCCGCGCGGTAGCGGCTGAACTGCACTGCGAAGTGGACCTTGTCGTCCGTGCTCTGCACCGCCCGGCGGTAGTCCCAGAGGCTGTAGTGCCAGCCGGTGGCGGCGATGAACTTCTCGAAGAAGTCGGGCACGCGAGAGGCCGGGGACTCCAGATGGATGATCCGGCCGCTCGCGATGCGCACGTGGGGGAAGTGGAAGGCCGCGTCCATGCCGGCGATGTCGCGCCGGTTCCAGGCGTCCATGTAGCCGTTCAGGGCGGCGAGTGCTTCCTGCTCCGGGCCGGCCGCGGCCACGATGTCGTCGCTGTGTTCGTCCGCGTGGTCGTGGATCTCCGCCATGGCACCGCCTCCGCCGTTGTCCGGGGGCCGCATGATACGCTTGGCCGCCATCCAGCCCGTGGGATATCCAGGCATGATCGCGCTCCGTCGCCGCTCGCGTGTCCCTCATCCTTTGCTGGCCGCGATGGCCGTGGCCGGGCTTCTCCTGGCGGGCTGCGAGCAGCCATCCACCGCGCCTGAACCGACGCCGCCTCCCGAAGCCGCCGCGCCGGCGGAGCGCGCCCCGAACATCGTCCTGATCTTCGCCGACGACCTCGGCATCGGCGACATTGGTGCCTACGGCGGGGAGGTCATCGCGACACCGAACATCGACGCGCTGGCGACCGCCGGGGTACGCGCGGCGGAGGGGTATGTCTCGCATCCGGTATGCAGCCCCTCCCGCGCGGGCATGCTCACCGGGCGCTATCAAGCGCGCCATGGTTGGGAGTTCAACCCGGCGGGCCGCGATGTGGACAACGGCATGAGCACGGCGGAGACGACGTTCGCCGATGCCCTGAAGGCGCTCGGCTACGCCACCGGCATGGTGGGCAAATGGCACCTCGGCTACGAGACCGAGCACCACCCCATGAGCCGGGGCTTTGACGAGTATTTCGGCGTGCTGGCCGGAGGCAGCATCTTCATTGATTCGCGCACGCCCGGCGTGGAGAGCATCGGGCCGCCCCTGACGGAACGGCCCGAACGCATCGCCGTCTACCGCGGCTTCGAGACGGTGGAGGTGGAGGAGTACCTGACGGACGTGTTCACCGACGAGGCGGTGGCGTTCATCGACCGCCACCGGGACGCGCCGTTTTTCCTGTATCTCAGCCACACCACGCCGCATACGCCCCTGCAGGCCACGGCGCGTTACCTCGAGCCCTATCGGCATATCGAGGATGCCCGGACCCGCGTCTATGCCGCGATGGTCGGCTCCCTCGACGAGAGCGTGGCGCGCGTCGTCGCGAAACTCCGCGAGACCGGCCAGTACGAGAACACCTTGATCGCGTTCCTTTCGGACAACGGCTGCGCGGGTTACATCGGCCACGCGTGCTCGAACGCACCGCACGCGGGCTTCAAGCGCTACCACCAGGAAGGCGGCATCCGGACTCCCTTCATCCTGAGCTGGCCGAACGGGTTGCCGGCCGGGCAGGTCTACGGCGAACCGGTGATCTCGCTGGACCTGCTCGCGACCTTTACGGGCGCCGCCGGGAGCGCCGTCACCACGGAGGACAGCGTCGACCTGCTGCCTTACCTGCGCGGCGAGGCCGAAGGCCGACCCCACGAGCATCTCTACTGGCGCTCCGGCCCCAACATGGCGATCCGGGACGAGCGCTGGAAGCTTATCCGTTACCGCCGGACCGGCTTCACGGCCGACGACCTGGACGAGACGGGCCGCCTGACGCCCCCGGAGGAAGGCTGGCCGACCGACGCGCCGCTCGGGCACGTGACGATGCTGTATGACCTCGACGCGGATCCCGGCGAGACCGTCAACCTTGCCGGCGGACATCCGGAGGTGGTCGAGCGGCTCTCCGCGCGCCACGCCGAATGGGTCGGAACGCTGCCCACGGATCCCGCGATCCTGCCCGCCGTGCGGTCGACGCTCGTCGAGGCCGAGGGCGAGACGGTGCAGTTGATATTCTAGGCGGGTACCAGGCGGTGCCGAACGCCATCTCCCGCGCCGCCTGGGTCGGGCTCGTCGCCTGCCTTTCGGTACCGGCCTGCTCGGGTGGTCACGACGAGTTGGCTAGCCCCGGGCTGCCCGTCGTCACCACCGCGGAAACCGTGCGCTTCGGGACATCGAACCCGATGGTGACGTTCGACCCGCATCTCGCCGATACCGGGCCGCAGTTCTCCTCCTACCTGACGCTCGTCTACGACGGGCTGACGGCCTTGAACCTCGCGAGCCCGTTCGAGCCCCATCCGAGCCTCGCCACGTCCTGGAGCTGGCCGGACAACAACACCATCGACCTGGCGCTGCGCCGCGGCGTGCGCTTCATCGACGGCGAACGGTTCGACGCCCACGCGGCGAAGGCCAACATCGACCGGCTCATGGAACTCAAGGGCCCGCGCATCAACACCGTCGCGTCCATGTACGCGGCGGAGGTGCTGGACGACTACACGCTCCGGCTGCACCTGCACTTCCCCGATCCGACGCTGCTCTACAACCTCGGCCTGTCGCCCGGCTTGATGGTGAGTCCCGCCGCCTTCGACAACCCCGACCTCGACTTGAACCCCGTGGGCACCGGTCCCTGGCTTTACGATCAAACGCGCTCGACCCTCGGCGAAGTCCTCCACTTCGTGCCGAATCCGGACCACTTCGACCCGGCCTACCACGACGTGCCGGGCATCGACGTCCACGAACTCCCCGACCGGCGCGCCCGCCTGAACGCGCTGATCTCGGGCCAGATCGACCTCGCCATCGTCGGACCGACCGAGGCCGAACCGGCGCGCGAGCAGGGGTTCGGCGTGACCTCCCGCGCCAACCGCTGGTTCGGACTGACGATCCTGGACCGGGCCGGCGACCTCGTGCCGGAGATGGGCGACCCGCGCGTGCGGCAAGCCCTCGGCTTCGCAGTGGACCGCCAAGCGATCGCCGACGCGGTCTACTTCGGGTATGCGCGGCCCACGTCCCAGCCCATGCACCACCAGAATCTCGGACACGACCCGGCGCTCGAGTCGTTCTTCTCATACGATCCCGACCGCGCCCGCGCCCTGCTCGACGCGGCCGGGATCGATACCTTCTCGTTCACGGTGCCGGTGACGGCCGAGAGCGTTCCCCAGTACGAGGCGGTGCAGGCCTACCTCCGGCGCGTCGGCATCGACATGCGCATCAAGGTGATCGAGCCCGGGAGCATCGCGGCGCTCGCCCGGAGCCGCGACTACCCGGTGAACACCATCGGCTACCCGAACTTCGATCCGGACAGCCGCCACCCCGCGATCTGGTCGGTCACCGCCGGTTTCAACCCCTTCGGCTACGAAGACCCGCGCCTCGAACGGCTGGCGGGAGAAGCCATCAGGAGCCTGGACGAGAACCTGCGGGCGCGGAACTACCGCGAGTACTTCAACGTGGTCGTGAAGGACGTGCTGACGCTGGTCTATCTCCAGATCGACGACCTCGTCATCTACGATGCGGACAAGCTCACGGGGGTGCGCGTGGGACGCTACATCGATCCGATGCTGCGGGAGATCCGGATCAGGCCCAAGGCACCGACGTTCGCCGGCGTCACCGGCGGGTAGCGCGCGTGCTGAAGCTCCTTGCCGCGCGCATCGTGGGCCTCGCGCCCCTGCTGCTGATCGTCTCGTTCCTGACGTTCCTGATGCTGCATCTGGTGCCCGGCGACATCCGGGACATCATCCTCGGCGTCGACGCCACACCGGAGCAGTACGAGGAACTCGGGGAGAAGCTCGGCCTGGACGATCCATTCGTCGTGCAGTACGGACGTTGGCTCTTCAAGGCGGTGCAGGGCGATCTGGGCACGTCCGCGTACAACAGCCAGACCGTTGTCGATGCCGTGCTCGACACGTTGCCGGTGACGCTGTCGCTGACCTTCGGGGGCATGCTGGTCGGCATCGTGATCGGCGTGCCGGCCGGGGTCTACGCGGGCCTGCACCGCGGGGGCCGCGTGGACCGGGCCGCGGTGCTCGGCGCCACCATCGGCCAGGCGCTCCCCAACTTCTGGGTGGCGATCATCCTCGTCATCCCCTTCGCCTTGTGGTGGCAGCTCCTGCCCGCGACCGGCTTCACGCCCCCGACGGAGAGCGTGACCGAATGGCTGCGCAGCATCGCCCTCGCCGCAGTGGCCCTCGGCACGTCCGCGAGCGCGGCCCTCGCCCGCCAGACGCGGGGGGCCGTCATCGACGTGCTGGGCACCGACTACATCCGCACGGCCCGGGCCAAGGGCTTGTCCGAACGCACGGTGACGTTCCGCCATGCGCTCAAGAACGCCGCGGTCCCGATCGTCACCACCATCGGCTTCCAGGTGAACGGGCTGCTCGGCGGCGCGCTGATCGTCGAGCAGGTGTTCGGGCTCAACGGCTTCGGGTCCCTCGCCATCGACGCGGTGCGCACGCAGAACATCCCGATCATGCAGGGCGTCGTGATGATGGGCACCCTCGTGATCGTCGCGGTCAACATCGCCGTGGACATCGCCTACGGCTACGTCAATCCCCGGATGCGGCCGGCATGAGCGAGCAGCACGCCCTCGCCGGGGAGACGGACCTGACGGCCGCGGCCCTCGAGGACGAGGGGCTCGGCAGCGCGGCGCCGCTCACGGGGAGCGAACGTTTCGTGCGCGCCTTCCTGCAACATCGTCCCGCGGTCATCTCCGCCGGGTATCTCGGAGTGCTGGTGCTCACAGCGCTCTTCGGGCTCCATCTCGTGCCGCACGACCCGCTCGTCATCGACCTCACGCGGACGTTCGAAGGGCCTTCGCTGGAGTACTGGCTCGGCACGGACCACCTCGGGCGCAGCACGCTGGCGCGTCTCGTGGCGGCGACCGCCGTGGCGTTGAAGGCGGCGGCGCTGGGCGTCGGCATCGCGCTGGGGCTCGGGGCACCGCTCGGGCTGCTGTCGGGCTACTTTGGGGGCTGGTGGGACCGCATCTCCATGCGCATCGTCGAAGCGATCATCGCCTTGCCGGCGCTACTGGTCGCCATCGCCATCCTGGCGATCCTCGGCCCTAGCCTCACCAACGCCATGATCGCCCTCGGCATCGCGAACGCCACGGCCTTCTTCCGCCTGATGCGGGGCACGGCCCTCGAGGTGCGGGAGGCCGTGTACGTGGATGCCGCGCGGGTGAGCGGCGCGGCCACCTCGCGCATCCTGTTCCGCCACGTGTTGCCGAACGTCACCGGCCCCCTCACCGTGCAGACGACGCTGACGTTCGCCTACGTCCTGCTCGCCGAGGCCGGGCTCTCGTACATCGGGCTCGGCGTGCAGCCACCGGAAGCGAGTTGGGGCGTGATGCTCTCGACGGCCCAGAACTACCTGCACCAGCATCCGTTCATGGTGGCGCCGCCGGGCCTCATGATCGTGTTCAGCGTGCTCGCCTTCAATCTGGTCGGCGATGGCCTGCGGGATGCGCTCTCCCGGGTTGAGGCACGCCCGGCGGGAGGGCGCCGATCCGTTGCACCCAACGTCGCGGCAGAGTCCCGAGAGGCCAAGGACGCCGCCGCGCCCGCCCCGCTGCTTGGGGTTTCCGACCTCGCCGTTCAGTTCCCGGCCCCGCGCGGGGGCGACCTCACGGTGGTGAGCGGCGTCAGCTTCGAGATGCATGCCGGCCGTACCGTCGGCCTCGTCGGCGAGTCGGGGTGTGGCAAGTCCGTGACGGCGATGGCCGTCATGGGCCTCCTCGGCGAGACGGGGCGCATTGTCTCGGGCTCGATCCGTTTCGACGGCCGCGAACTCGTGGGGATGCCGGCAGCGGAACTCAACCGCATCCGGGGCGACGAGATCGGCATGATCTTCCAGGAGCCGGGGGCGAGCCTGAATCCGGCGTTCACCGTCAAGCATCAGATCGCCGAGGCGCTGCGCGTACACGAGGGGATGACGCGCCGGCAGGCCGGGGCGCGGGCGGTGGAATTGCTCGACCACGTAGGTATTCCGGGCGCCGCCCAGCGGGCCGACGACTACCCGCACCAGTTCTCCGGCGGCATGGCGCAGCGGGCGATGATCGCGATGGCGCTCGCCTGCAACCCGAAGCTCCTCATCGCCGACGAGCCCACCACGGCCCTCGACGTCACCATCCAGGCGCAGGTGCTCGATCTCCTGACCGCGTTGCAGGAAGAGCACGGCATGGCGATCCTGCTCATCACCCACGACCTCGGCGTCATCGCGGACATGTGCGACGAGGCGCTGGTGATGTATGCCGGGATGATCGTCGAACGCGGTCCTGCCGAACCGCTGCTGGCGGAACCCGTGCATCCGTACACCAACGGGCTGCTCGCGTCGATGCCACAAGGTGGGCCGCGCCGGGAAGCTCTGCCCCAGATTCCCGGGCGCGTCCCGCCGGCCTGGGCGTGGCCGGAGGGCTGCCGGTTCCATCCGCGCTGCCCCCATGCCGCGCCGGCGTGCTCGACCGAGGACATCCCCCTCAGCCCGGTCGAACCGGAACGCTCCGCCCGGTGTATTCGGCTTGAAGAGATCGATCCGGCGGAGGGTTGGTAGTGGCGGACCAACCCCTGCTCGAAGTCGACGATCTACGCGTCGACTTCCGCGTCCGGCGCGGACTGTTCGGCACGGCCTCCTACACCGTCCATGCCGTGGCCGGCGTCACCTTCCGCATCGAGCGGGGCGAAACGCTCGGCATCGTGGGCGAGTCCGGGTCCGGCAAATCCACCCTTGGACGAGCGCTGCTGCGGCTGGTGGACGCGACCCAGGGGACCATCCACCTCGACGGGCAGGCAGTGGGGGAGCTCAAGGGCCGCATGCTGGACTTCCGGCGGGACCTCCAAGTGGTGTTTCAGGACCCACAGGCCTCCCTGAACCCGTCCATGGTCGTCGCGGACATCGTCGGCGAGCCCTTGACGATCCACTTCGGGCTGCGCGGGCGGGAACGCGACGCCCGGGTGGCCCAACTGCTCGAACGCGTCGGCCTCGCCGCCTACCACCTCGAACGCTATCCGTCCGAGTTCTCCGGCGGACAGCGGCAGCGCATCGCCGTGGCACGCGCCCTGGCCCTCGAGCCCCGCCTGATCGTCTGCGACGAGCCGGTGAGCGCCTTGGATGTCTCCACCCAAAGCCAGGCCATCAATCTGCTGGAGGAGCTGCAGGCGTCGTTCGGCATCGCGTATCTCTTCATCGCCCACGACCTCGCCGTCGTGCGGCACATCAGCCACCGCGTCGGCGTGATGTATCTCGGCCGGCTCGTCGAGCTCGGCCCCGCGGACCGGGTACACGAGCAACCTGCCCACCCCTACACCGAGATGCTGCTCGCGGCGGCCCCGGTCGCGAACGTGGCCACCCAGCGCCAACGCAAGGCGGTACGGCGCAAGCTCCCGGCCACGGAGTTGCCGAGCCCGGTCAATCCGCCGCAGGGTTGTCCGTTCCACACGCGCTGCACCCATGCCATGGACCTCTGCCGCCGCGAGCTGCCCAAACCCTCGCCCATCGACGGCGGCGGCTGGGTGGCCTGCCACCTGCAGTCGAGCGGGCCGCAGCTCGCCGGCGCAACCCTCGACCAGATGCGTCCCGCATCGTGAGGCACGCCCGGCGGGCGTTGCGGTCGCTTCGGCCCCCTGCCACTATCCCGGCATGTCCACCCGGCATCGCGAACGCCTCGACCCCGCGGTCTTCGACCTTCCGGTCGAGGCGATTCGGGCCGGTCGTTACTCCGACAAGTACTTCGTGCGCACCCGGGACGTCCTGCGGGCCGACGGCCATCGGCCGAACGTCCTCATGCAGGTCTTCTGCAAGCATGCCGGCATGCTCTGCGGCATGGACGAGGCCGTGGCGCTCCTGAAGGTGGCGAGCGACGACTGGACCGACGTGTCCGTGCGGGCGCTGCACGATGGCGACGACGTCGAACCCTTCGAGACGGTGATGACCATCGAGGGGCCCTACGATGCCTTCGCCCATCTCGAGACCCTCTATCTGGGCACCCTTGCCCGCCAGACGCGCATCGCCACCCAGACCCGCGCGGCGGTGCGGGCCGCGGATCCCAAGGACGTGCTGTTCTTCGCGGGGCGGCACGACCACTGGTCCGTGCAGACCCGCGACGGTTACGCCGCCCACGTCGGCGGCGCGGCCGGGGCCGCCACGGACGCGCAGGCCGCGTACTGGGGCGGGATGGGCTTCGGCACCCTGCCACACGCCGCCATCGCGGCCTATGGCGGCGACACGGTCCTCGCCGCGCGGAAGTTCGCGGAACACCTGCCGGAGTCGGTAAATCTGGTCGCGCTGGTGGACTTCGAGAACGACAGCGTGGGTACGTCGCTGGCGGTGGCCAAGGCCCTCGGCGAGCGCCTGTGGGGCGTCCGCCTCGACACCTCCGGCACCCTTGTGGACCGGAGCGTCGTCCCGCAGATGGGCCAGTTCGATCCCCGCGGGGTCAACGCCCAACTCGTGCGCAACGTCCGCAGCGCCCTCGACGACGCCGGCTTCGAGCACGTACGGATCGTGGCGTCCGGAGGATTCAACGCTGAGCGCATCCGACTTTTCGAAGCGGAGGGCGTGCCCGTCGACGCCTATGGGGTCGGCTCGTCGCTGGTCGCCAACGACGGGGCATTCGACTTTACCGCAGACATCGTGCGGACGAACGGACTGCCGAGCGCGAAAGTCGGTCGAGTACTCCGGCCCAACTCACGCCTGGAGATCGTGCCATGAGCGAACGCGTGTTCTGGGACGTGGACACCCAGGTGGACTTCATGCTGCCGGAGGGCAAGCTATACGTGCCGGGCGCGGAGGCGATCGCGCCCAATCTGGCCCGCCTGACCGACCACGCCCACGCCAACGGCATCCGCATCATGGCAAGCTCCGACAACCACGACCCGGACGACGCCGAGCTATCCGACGCGCCCGACCTCCAGGACACGTTCCCGCCCCACTGCTTGCGCGGCACGCCGGGGCAGGCCCGCATCCCCGAGACGACCCTCGTCGATCCGCTGATCATCGAGCCCGAGCAGGACGGCGCGGTGGTCATCGCGGGGCTGACCGGCCACACCGGGGACGTCCTGTTCCACAAGCACCATTTCGACGTCTTCACGAACCCGCACGTCGCACCCACGGTCCGCGCGCTCGAGATCGCGGAGGTCGTCCTCTACGGCGTCGCCCTCGACGTCTGCAACCGCTACGCGGTGGAGGGATTATTGAACCGCTTCCCGAAAATCGCGGTGTCCGTCGTAGTCGATGCCGTCCGCGCACTCGACGAGGCGGGGCGCGAGACGCTGCTGGGCGATTGGGAAGCCCGCGGCGTCGCGTTACTCCGCACGGAGGACGCGATCAGGGGTTGAACGCCGCTCCCGTGGCGCCGGCCCCGCGTCCACCGCGATGCCACGATGCCGCGCCGCTATACTGACCTGATTGCGGTTGCCACAACGAAGGCGGTTCCATGGCGAGTGGACGATTCTGGCTCACGATGTCGGTCGCCGTGGCCCTCGCGAGCGGCGCCGACGGGCAGGACGACTACCTGAATCCCGAACTCCGGACACGCGTCGAGGCCCTGAAGGCCGCGGTCGCCGCGGAACCCACCGGACCCGCGACCCGCGAGGAGCGCATGCTCGTACTGTGGGACTGGATGAACGCCTACTCCCTCACCGGGGGCACGCTGCCCGTGAACGCCGTCTTCTCCGGGATGTCCGTCCTGACCTATCCGCAGTCCGCCGACGGCACGGGCGCCACCATCGATGCCTTCGTGCAGGAGTTCACGCTCCTCGATGAAGCACCGGAAGCCATCGGCGAGTTGACGGCGGAGCTCGGACCATACGTCGCCGGCAGCTTCGTCACGGTGCGCCAGACCTATACCGTTGGCTCGAAACCCGTCGAGACCGCCGGCGGCTTCCTGGTGACGCGGCACTTCATGGCCGGACACGGCCGCTGGCAGACCGAGGACCCGGCCGGCGATCACTACATCTCGATCTCCTCGTCGAATCCGGACGTGCGTTTCGTCGCGGACACCCACCCGTTGGGGGGCATGCACGGCGGCTTCCGGGGCGCCCTGGCGACGCTACTGTTTCGCGTGGAGGCCGGCGCGCTGGCCGAGGGCGACACCGTCACGATCACCTACGGCGACACCGCCGGCGGCAGCCGGGGCTTTCGCATGTCCACGATCTCGTCGGATCGGATGCCGCTGCCGCTCTACCTCGACTTCGACGGCTCCAAGCTCTTCTTCACGCTACCGATCCAGCCCATAGTCGTCACCGGTGCCGAGATCGCCGGCGTCCACGGGTTCGCGCCTTCCGTGGTGGGGACCGGGGAGGAGTTCGACGTGTCCATCCGCGCCCAGGACCGCTACTACAACCGCGCCACGGGGGCGATTCCCGCGTGGCGCGTCTCCCTCGACGGGAAGCTCCTCGGCGAACTTCCGGCGGACGGCCCGGCCATCCAACTCATCGAGCGCTTCGCGATCGACGTGCCGGGCGTATACCGCTTCGACATTCGCTCTCCGGACGGGTCCCTCGTCGGCGAAAGCAATCCGATCCTGGTCGAGGACGATCCGGAGCGCCGCGTCTACTGGGGCGACACGCATGGCCACTCCGGCTTTGCCGAGGGCATCGGCACGCCGGACCGCTTCATGACCTGGGCGCGGGACGACGCCCGCCTCGACTACGTCATGCACTCCGAACACGACATCTGGCTCGACGCCTTCGAATGGAACGTGCTCGCGGACAACGTGCGGCGCTTCACGAAGGAGGGCGAGTTCATCGCCTACCTCGGCTACGAATGGACGGTGAGCAACACCCAGGGTGGCCACCACAACGTGATGTTCCGCACGCCGGACGACCGGGAGCTCATCCGCGCCCAGTTCTTCCCGACCCTCTCGGCGTTGTACCAGGGGCTCCGCACGCACCACGATCCGAACGATGTCGTCGTCATTCCCCACGCGCACCAGAACGGCGACTACCGGCTGAACGATCCCTTGCTCGAACCGCTGATCGAGATCATGTCGAACCACGGCACCTTCGAATGGTTCGGCCGCATGTACCTGAGTCACGGCCACCAGGTCGGCTTCACGGCGGCGAGCGACAACCACCTGAGCCAGCCGGGCTACTCCGCGCCGCTGCCCGGGGGCCTCGCCCAGACCGGCGGGCTCGGTGCCTTGATCGCACAGGAGCGTACGACCGACGCGCTCTTCGACGCGATGAAGAACCTGAGCGCCTACGCCACCAACGGCGACCGGATCGTGCTCGACTTCCACCTGAACGGCGCGCGGATGGGGACCCGGGTGCCGTTCTCCGAAACGCGCCGCATCGAGGGGCGCGTCGTGGGCACCGCCCCGATCGACACCGTGACCGTCATCAAGAACGATGCCGTGGTGTGGGAACGGGACGTGGCGACCCAGGACGACGCGCCGGCCGACGGCACCTATCAACTCACCTTCGAGACCTCCTCCCTGCCCCTCCATCCCCGCGACAACCCCCGGGGGTGGCGGCATTGGGCGGGCACGCTCGAGGTGTCCGGCGCGACGGTCGCCTCCGCCACGCCGCAGGATTTCCAGGACCTCGCCTCGACCGAGTTCCAGGCAACCGGCGCAGGCACCTTCACGTTCCGCACCCACACCCGGGGCGAGACCAGCTCCATCGCGTTGGAGCTGCGCGACGTGAGCGACGCCGCCACGGTGGAACTCGATTTGGCGGAAGCGATGGAGACCGGGGGCGCGCCCCTAATCTTCAGCCAGCACAACCTCGTGCCCGCCGCCAAGGTCGCGCTGCGCGTGTCCGACATGGAGGCCGGACGCACGGCCGCCGAGCTGCCCATCGGGCCATGGGTGGATCGCGTCGTGCTGCGCCGCGTCGTCACGGACGGCCCCCGGGACCTGACCTTCTCCCTGGAGGACACCGGCACCCTGCAAGGCGACTACTACTACGTCCGCGTGACCCAGACGAACGACGCCATCGCATGGTCGAGTCCGATCTGGGTGGGCGGCTACGGCAAGCGCTGATCCACGAGCGTGGGCCTTCTTCGGCGGCTCGCACGAGAGCCCTTGCTGCACTTCGGCGTCATCGGGGCAGTGCTTTTCGCCGCATACGAGATCGCCCGGCCGGCGGTGCCGGAAGCCCACCCCGTCGTCGCCATCGACCACCACGAACAGAAGCGCCTCGCTGCCCAGTGGGAGGCTCAGTGGCGACGGCCGCCCACCGCCGAAGAACTCGAACGCCTCGTGGACGCACGCATACAGGAGGAGCTGCTCTACCGCGAGGCGCTCGCGATGGGGCTGGACCGGGGGGACGCCGTCGTGCGCCGTCGCCTCGGGGAGAAGCTCACCATCGCCTGGGCCGATCTCGCGGCACTCGCCGTCCCGGAAGACGCCGAACTCGCGGCGCACTACGCAGCCAACCCCGACCGCTATCGGCAACCCGCCGAACTGACCCTCTCCCACCGGTTCTTCAGCCGGGACACACGGGGTGAAGGGGCCGAGACGGCGGCGGCGGAGGCACTCCAGGGGCTGCTCGCCGGCCAAGCCATCGACGATGATCCCTTCCATGGTGCCAAGACCCTGACGCTACCCAACCCGCAACGGCTCGTCGGCGACTTCGGCACCACCTTCCGGGATGCGGTGCTGGCCGCCGCCGAAGCGGGCGTCAAGGCCTGGTTCGGCCCGGTGCGCTCGGCGTATGGCTGGCATCTCGTCCGCATCCACAGGTACACCACCCCGCGCCAGAGACTCCTCGAGGAAGTCCGCGACCAAGTCCACCTCGACTGGCAGCGGCGGCAAATCGAACGCGACCGGGAACGGCGGCTCGCCGCCCTACGCGACGCCTACGACGTGCGGGTAGCACCGCTCCCGGACGGTCCGGGCAACCCCGCCACCGCGGTAGTCGACCCCTCTTGATGCCCCGGAGCGCGCCCCTGCTCCTCGCCGCGCTCTTGGCGAGCGGAGTGGCCGACGGGCACGACATGCAGATGGCCATCGTCGAAGTGCGCGAGGTCGCCGAGCGCTCCTATGCGCTCACGATGCGCGCGGCCCTCGGCGCAACGGGGTTGCCGGGCATCGCGCTGTCATGGAGCGAGGGCTGCCGAGACGTGGGACCGATGCGGCGCACCGAACGCTTCGACCATGTGGCGTTCGAGCGGCGCACCGCCTGTTCAGCCGACGGGCCACCTCCCGCCTTGGGGCTGTCGAACGCCGGCCTCGTGGACGCCCTCGTGCGCGTCGAGGACCGCGCCGGGCAGATCACGACGCGCATCGTCTCGGAGCCCTTCGCGGAGATCGTCCTCGGCGAGCCGGGGGCCGGCGTCCGGGAACGCTTCCTGCTCGGCGTGGGGCACATCCTCTCCGGCGCCGACCACCTGCTCTTCGTGTTCGGCATCCTGCTACTCGTCCGGGGGGTGCGCGTGGTGGTGGCGACCATCACCGCGTTCACCCTCGCCCACTCGCTGACGCTGGCCCTCACGGTGCTGGACATCGTTCAAGTACCGGGGCCACCGGTCGAAGCATTCATCGCGCTGTCGATCGCGTACCTCGCCCTGGAGGTCGCACGGCGCGAACACGTCCAAAACGCACGGCTCATCCCGCCCTGGGCCGTCGCCTTCGCCTTCGGCCTGATCCACGGCTTCGGGTTCGCGGGTGCCCTCGCGGAGACGGGCCTGCCGCCCGGCGACGTGCCGATGACGCTGTTCCTGTTCAACCTCGGTATCGAGGCGGGCCAGATCGCCTTCGCGAGCATCGCCGGCGCGCTGCTTTGGCTCGCCTACCGATGGCTTCGGGAGCGTTCCGGGCACCTCGACCGCGCCGCCGCCTATGGACTCGGCGGCATCGCGAGCTTCTGGGTGATCGAGCGGGTTGCCGGATTCTGGTAACGGGCGCCCGGACTCGACGCCGGCAATGCGCTACCCCGCGAGTACGCCGAACAGATCGTGGGTGTCGGCGTCCGTCACCCGCACGCGTGCCCAGGCCCCGGCCTCCACCGCGCCCTCGATATGCACGACCCCATCGACCTCCGGGGCATCCCCGGCCGTGCGGCCGACACCCCCCGCCGGGCTCCCCTCGTCCACCAGCACTGCCACCGTCTCCCCGATCCGGCCTCGCTGACGTTCCAGGCTGATCTCGGCCTGCAACGTCATCAGGGTGTCGAGCCGTTCGAGCTTCACGTCTTCGGGGACATGGCCCGGCAACGCGTTGGCCGCCGCGCCGTCCACGTTCGAATAGGCGAAGCAGCCCACGCGCTCCAACCGCGCTTCGCGCAGAAAGGCAAGCAGCGTCTCGAAATCCGCCTCCGTCTCGCCGGGGAACCCGACGATGAACGTGCTGCGCAGGGTGAGTTCGGGCACGGCTTCGCGCCAAGTACGGATGCGCTCCAGGGTCCGCTCCGCCGCGGCGGGCCGGCGCATGGCCCGCAACACCCCAGGCGCGGCGTGCTGCAGCGGCACGTCCAGATAGGGCAGCAGGCGTCCTTCCGCCATCAGCGGGATCAGATCGTCCACGTGCGGATACGGGTAGACATAGTGCAAGCGGACCCAGGGCACGAGTTCCCCGAGGCGTTCGCACAGCGTCAGCAGGTTCGAGCGCAGGGGACGGCCGTTCCAGAAGTCCGTCCGGTACTTGATGTCCACGCCGTAGGCGGACGTGTCCTGGGAGATCACGAGCAGTTCCTGCACGCCGGCCGCGGCCAGGGATTCCGCCTCCGTCAGCACAGAACCGATCGGGCGCGAAGCCAGCTTGCCGCGCAAGCTCGGAATGATGCAGAACGTGCACCGGTGGTTGCAGCCCTCGGCGATCTTGAGATAGGCGTAATGACGTGGCGTCAGCTTGATGCCGTGGTCCGGCACGAGGGAGAGATACGGATCGAACCGTGGCGGCGGCACCACCTCGTGTACCGCCCCCACGACTTCCTCGTACGCGTGCGGACCGGTGACCGCCAACACGTCCGGATGGGTCCGGCGCACGATGTCGCCCTTGGCCCCCAGGCATCCGGTGACGATCACCCGGCCGTTCGCCTGCATCGCCTCGCCGATGGCGTCGAGGGACTCGTCGATCGCGCTGTCGATGAAGCCGCAGGTGTTGACGACCACCACGTCGGCGTGCTCGTAGCTCGCGACGGTCTCGTAGCCGTCCGTCTTGAGCTGGGTGACGATCCGTTCGGTGTCCGTGAGGGCCTTGGGACAGCCGAGGCTGACGAAGCCGATCTTGCCGGGTTGGGTGGGGCTTGCCATGGCATCCACGAGCGTTGGCCAAGTGGAGATTGCGCCGAGGGCCGTTCGCCTTCCGGCACCGTACCGGCCCCGGTCGACGCCTGGGGCGCACGCGGAGCCAAGCGCCTATTGTAACGGCGGTGGACGCGCTCCCCGTTCTCGCACACAATGCCGCTTCCGGAGAGGTGCCGGAGTTTGGTCGAACGGGCCTGACTCGAAATCAGGTGTGTCCTTTGGGCACCCAGGGTTCGAATCCCTGCCTCTCCGCCATAGCCGTTCAGGAAATTTGTGGCACGCCCCCGCCCGAGGCGTCTTCAACATATTGTTTTTCAAGGTCTTTTACCCCTCCAAAATGGTGTCGAAAAACGCGCACTTTTCCGGAGATTTTCGGTACCTAACTCTCGGGCGCGGCGCCACGGCCCACCCGATTCCCCCTCCGTCTTGAAGAAATCGGCCGCGCCGGCGGGCCGCCGGCGGCGCGTTCCACAGCCCTTTCGAGGCGCGCCCTCGCGGCCGGAACACCGGCCACGCGACCTCATTCTGTGGCAGGCCGGGGAGACGGGAGACCCTTCGCACAGCGACGACCGTCGGTTGGCCCTCCCTAGCGCGCCCCCTCTGGCAGCGACATCAAGTGTTGCCACAATGCCGGACGCGGCTGAGAATCCCCCGCTGCCCGTCCGCGCACCAGACCCCGCGCATCGGGCACCCGGGGCGGCGGATCAGTCTTAGGCTCGAGCCGCGCTCGCCGTCAGCCCGTCGGCCCGGTTCTCCAGCCGCTTGCCCGCGAGCTTGAGCAGCGTCTCCCCATGACCGCAGCGGGAGCGGCGCGAGCGGCGCGAGCGGCGGACGGCGGACGTGCACGCCGAGGTGAAGCGGCAAGATCACCGCTCCTAGGCGAGCGCCCCCACTCGTCGGCACCCCAAAACGGCCTCCTCCTGCCTCGCACGGCGGCGCAGCACTTGTCATGCGCATCCCAGCCACGCCTTTGCGAGGTGGACGCGTTCGGGCAATCACCGTCGCAGAGGGGCCGGAGTGCCCCGGTCGAAAAGGATTGTCAGGGCTCCAACCCCATGGCGCGGCGCACCGATGGTGCCTCCATTGCAGCCGTCTCGTGATCGATCACGGCGTCCACCTGCTCACGCGTCATTCCAGGAAACCACTCCAGAATCCCATCAATGGTCGCCCCCGCCTGGAGGTTCACGAAGAGCGTCGAAACAGGCATGCGCGTGCCGCGAAACACCAAGGCGCCGCCCAGCCGTTTCGGGTCGCGCTCGACCGCCGCGCAGTCGCTCCAGTCCGTTGCCATTGTCCAAATGCCCTTTGCGCCTACAGCCCGAATGGGGCCAGTTGGGGGATGTTACACAACGGATTACGCTGTCGGGGCGTATCGCCGCATCGTTGCTCGAAGGCTGCCTCGTCTTGTCAGACCGCCACGGAATCTGTTTGCGCAGTCGGGCGCTCCAGCCGGACTGCGGCCTCAAAAAGGGGCTGGCGCACGCTACCGACTATCAAACCCTAGGCCCGGCGATGGAACGATCACGGCGCTGCGGCCGCGTCCTTACGGCGGGAAGCCGATCAGGGGGGGCGAGCTCGCGCCGTCGCAGCAGTGGATCGAGTGCCGGCGGGGTACGGTGCGCCGGGTTCGCGTAGAGATGCACGGTCGCCCGCGCCTCGTTGCCGAGCCACGGCAGATCCACGAACAGCACCCCGGCGACGTCGCGCAGTTCGCTACGCCATCCGCCGTCATCACGTTCGATGGCACGACGGCGTCCCAGATCGTCTCCGATTATCGTCCAGTCGCCCTCCCCAGGGCGATGAGGAACGGGCCAGGGTGGCCACCTCGCCCGGATCGCCATTCCTTCGCCTTCTTGTCGAGCGCCTTCGCGGACCGCTCTGGCCCCTCGCCCGTCCAGGAGCGCTCGACGCCCGACACAAGATGGGAGGGACGCCAGCCGGCAGGCCACGGATGCAGTTCGCCGCGTAGCGTCCATGTGCCGCCGCCCTTGTTCTTGTGCGAGTAGGCGTGCGTTTCGGGTGCGCCGCGTTCCGCGGCCATGGCGACGGACTCCGCAGAGGTGTCACGGAACATCTCGACGAAGGGCGCGGCCACCTTCTTGGTGGCCAGCGTGTCCGTTAGGTGGCCGTCCGAGTGCCCTAGTGCGGGCGCCCATGGGACGGCAGCCGCCCGCCGATGTCCGCGACCCGCTCCCCGGCGTCGTGGTGCCCCGCGTCCCGTAGGGACGCCTCGGCCACGGCCAAGTACACGGCTAGGCGTCCGAGGTCCAACGCCCCCGCATCGTGGAGCGCGACCACGAGGCAGGCGTAGGTGGCCACGGTGGCCCGCCATTCGGCGGTGGGGGCGGTGGGATTGTCGCCACGGGTCATGGCGGCGAGGATACCTCGCGGAGGGTCGGCGGGGCGAACGCGAGGCATGCGGCCGTCCCCGGTCGTGCGCACCTCGCCGCAACACGCGGGCGGATCTGTCGTTCTTGCCGTGCCTCCGCAGCAAGCGATGACGACGGGGGTTCCGGCCATCCCCCTTTGGGGCCCGCCTTGCCGCCGTTTCCGCGCAGTCCAAGAGCGAGGGCGCGTGGGCACAGTGCGAGAGCGTCCGGCGGACCTGGGCAGCGCGCCATCAGATCCGACGCCACCGGCAGTGAAACCCCGCCCCGTCCCTGTATCATTCCCGGGTGCCGTGTCCAACAGGTAAACGCGATCGAACCCCCCGATGCCGTGAATCGAGAACAGCCAGCCTCACGGCAGCCTCTCGCCGGACGCGACGGCGACCCACAAGACTATCGTATAATCGCCCGCAAGACGCCCAGCGATGGTGCTCAACGCTAGGCACCGCGACAGAGGCACGGCACGCCCCAACTCTTAGGGACTCGGACACCCGCGATGAACACTGCTACCCCCAAGCACTTTCTCTCGGATATCGCCCATGATCTCAGCACGAGTACGAGAGAGGACGCGGTGGGGGAACTCGCAAGCATGCTCTCCTCCGAGCATTGCATCGGCGATCTCATCACCCTCGACTATGGACACGCTGACATCTTGGTGCACGACACGCACCGAAACCGCGCAAACGGTCTACCACACGGCTGCCTGTTGATCGCGACGCGAATCACACCAGCAGATCTGGACGGTAACGCGTGGCCAGATGACCCGTCCCTCTTGCTCATCAGGGCCTCGGAGAGCGTGAGATTGCGGACTGATGCCGATCTGGAGGCGGTTCGGCTCGAAGCAGTGAAACGAGCAAATGACACTGATCGAACTTACGACGAGCCCGGGCACACGGACCAGTTCACTCTGAATCTGCTCCGTTACTCCGGCATCAGATGCCGAGTGTTGGGGACGTTTCGGGCATGCCAGCCGAGCTGCGGTGGCGATTGGATCGTACATTTCGGAAGCGACATCGCAAACTTCAACGCTGGCCAAGGTATGAAGATTTACAAGCCGAGCGGCCGTGCCCTGCAACGAATAGTCAACCGCCGAAAGGTCGAAGAGGGGACGTCCCCGAAGCGAAGAGTCGGTCGACTTCGCTACTCGGCGGCGATCACTGAGTCCGACGCCCCCGAGGCCGTCGAAGTCTCGATCCACGCAACTGACTTCATCGCCCAGCGCACGGCCATGTTCGGCATGACCAGAACCGGCAAGTCCAACACGACCAAGATGATCGCGAAGGCCCTGTTCGAGCTTCGATCCGAAGACGGAGGGGACACAGTCGGGCAGCTCATCTTCGACCCGAACGGAGAGTACGCTAACGACAACCCCCAAGATCAGGGCTGTTTACGGAACCTGCAATACGAGAAGCCGGAGTACGAGGGCCAGGTGCGGACCTATGGGTCGCACCCGCACCCCCACGACCCTGAGCGGAGTATCACGAAGTTCAACTTCTACGGGACGCAAGAGCCACCGCATCCACCCGACAAAGAAAGCGATCTCGACGCGCCTCTGCATGGCCTCTTTAGAGGAAAGCAGATCATTGATGACACGCTTGGCGAGGAGGATTCGGGGTATGTGACTGACTTCCGCAACGCGCGCATCGACGACCTCAAGGGGGCGGCGGGACAGAGCGGGCGAGGCGAGTACGTGCGGTTCCGGCGGCGACTCTTCGTCTACCGTTGCACATTGGTGAACGCTGGTTTCACTCCTCCTGAAGCACTCCCTCCGATCACCAAGGGGATCTTTAGCCAGGAAATCAGAGACCTGATGGCCCACGATCACGATTTGGCTCAGTACGCGCCACTGCTCGATGCGGACGGCATGTCGTGGGACGTAGCTGGCGACTTTGTCGAGCGGTTCGCTCGGTGGACCAAGGGCCAGGAGTTCCGGCGCTTCGATCAAGCCTACGCTCAGCAACACCGCGGACGAAATTGGTCGGATTCGCACCTCATGGGCCTGCTTCGCATCTACGACAACACGCGCGGCTTGGCGGTAGCCAAGAACGCGAGGGTCTGGCATGACCTGAGTTCCAACGAGGACTACGCGGAAGCCGTCGTCCGGCACGTAAGAGAAGGCAAGCTCGTCATCGTCGACCAACTATTGGGGGAACCCGACCTAAACCGCCGGGCCGCGGCGCGGATAGCCCGTGCCCTCTTTAGGGAGCAGCAACAGGCGTTTGTCAATGCTACGGTGGACCCAAGCACGGGCGAGATCGTCCGGCCTCCGCATGTGATTATCTACGCGGAAGAAGCCCACACCCTTCTTCCTAGATCAAGCGAGGACGACAACACGAACATCTGGGCTAGAATCGCCAAGGAGGGGGCGAAGTTCAACATCGGGTTGATCTACTCTACGCAAGAGCCGTCCTCCATCCAGGCGAACATTCTGAAGAACACCGAAAACTGGTTTATCGCCCATCTGAACAACACGGATGAAGCTAACCACGTCAGTAAATTCAACGACTTTAAGGACTTCTCTGGCAGCGTGATGGACGTGGCCGAAAAGGGGCTGGTCAGGATGAGAACTCAGTCCAGCTACTTCACGATACCCGTGCAGATCGACGAGTTCACGGCACCGCGAAGTCCAGTAGGCGCGTCGGACGACCGGGCCCCACGCTAAGGCAGGCAAGCGTGCCATACGAAGGAGAACGCGCGACCGGGGACTCGCTGTGGCGCTTGGAAGAGAATCTGAGCGTCAAAGAGTTCAAGGGCGCCATCCGTATACGAAGTCAGGAAGTTCAGGCAGCGCGGCCTCGGACGATCAACCCGCCCCGATCAGTGAACAGCATTCGGCGCATCGTTGCAATCGATTCATCGACGGTGACAATGGCCGTACAGAACGGCTTTCCGATGGCGGAGGCGTCCTTGTTCAATGCTGCCGTTATCGTGATAAAGGTCGACGAGTTGCGGGAGTTCGACCGGAACCACGTGCCGAGCCCGAGCGAGCTTCGAGACATCGAGCGTGTGGAGACGATGAGCGCGGTTCTTCCCGGTCAGAACGTGGCGGGGATCGGGTCGGAACAGGATGCGCCGAAGAAGTTTTTTCGAGAGACAGTCCGCCGGGAGATGGACTTCAAGCTGGACGATGGCCACGAGTCGCTTCTAGAAACGTTCCACGCTATCGCGTCCGATGCGATCACAGGCGAGGCGACCTACCAGTGCCCGTTGGACGACTGTGGCCTAGGGGAGGTGGGCAAGGTTACTCGCAGTAGAGCTGACGGGCCATGCGGATGCCATCGCCAAGCATTGCTGTACTCGACGGACAGTCTGCGCATGCATGAGCGCTTTCACGACTACGGGACGTGCGAACAGGCGTTCACAGCCTTCCGCATGGTGGCCGAGCACCTGTTGATGGCGAACATCATCCGCTATTTCTGGCAGAAGCTCCCGCCGAGCTGCTTCGACCGGACGGCGTTCGTGATAGACGGCCCCTTGGCGGTCTTTGGAATGCCCTCTTGGCTCAAGGACCACCTACAGGCAGAGATTACGCGCATTCACGGTGAACTTACGCGGGCCGGCCGGCCGGGGCTCCTTTTGATGGGCGTCGAGAAGACCGGCCAATTCGTCGAGCACTTCGAAGAGCTAGATTGGGCGGACGCCGATGGGCCGCGCCAACATCTGGCCAACGGGACGGTATTGGTGCCCACGAGTGAGTACGTTTACCAGCACATCGCCCCGAACCCATCTCTCACCAAACCCTACGGCCAAGCTGTGCACTATGGGCGCAAGGTCATGTACAAGAGCCGCCACGGCCAGCACGCGGTACTGATGACACCCATCGTCAACCCCGCAGGCGGGGAACCGAACGGCACCAGTCTTGACGCCTTCCCGCGGCTGGGAGACGCTCTCGACGTCGTCGATGAGCTGTACAGCCACCTCTACACCGATGGCTTCATCCCCCTCATCCGGGCGAATGCACACGCAGCCATCCCCCTTCGCCGGGGGCGCGGCATGCTCGCCAGCTTGTTCGAGGAGTGAGGCGGCGGACGACATATGGAGATGCAGAGCCCTGATCTATCGTGGGCCTCCGCCATGGGGCGCTGGGTGCGCCTAGGCCCCTACTACGCAATGTTCCCGGTGGAGTACGTCATCGACGTCATGCGCAGCCACTGCAAATCGGGGCGGGCCGTGATCGACCCGTTCTGCGGTCGCGGCACAGTCCCCTTCGTGGCGATGGCCATGGGCATGCCGGCAATCGCGTCCGACATCAACCCGGTCGCGTGGCTTTATGCGCGGACTAAGATTGATCCGCACCCGCGGCTCGCGGATGTCGAGCGGCGCATCGGGGAGGTCCGCGACAGCGTCACTGAGGCTGATCGCAGCCCCGCCAACGAGTTTCTGGAGATGGCCTTCTGCCGCGACGCCCTAGGCTTCGTGAACGCCGCGCGCCGCGAGTTGGCGTGGCGCCGCCGGCGCCTGGACCGCACCGTGGCCGCATTCCTCATCCAGCACCTGCACGGCAAGCGCGGCGGCGCCCTGTCCAACCAGCTCCGACCTTCGCGAGCCATGTGCCCGCGCTACTGCGTGCGGTGGTGGCGGGACAACGGGCTGGAGCGTCCGCCGGAGGTGGTGGCGCACGACTACCTGTTGCGCCGGGCGCGGTGGCGCTACGCCAAGGGCGTCCCCGAGCCGCTGGGCGCACAACGCCCTAGGGTGGTGCTCGGCGACGCGGCGCGGCAGTTGCCGATCCCCGAGAACAAGGCGGGACTGGTCCTTACCTCTCCGCCATACAGCGGAGTGACGAACTACCGCGCCGATAGCTGGCTGCGGCTGTGGGCCATGGACGCCGGTCCCTGCCGAGTGGACTGGCGCGTTGAGCAGAAGTTCCCCAACGCGGAGCGCTACGAGAAGACTCTGTCGGCCTGCTTCGAGGCGACCTTGAAACGCGCCCGGTCCGACGCCGTCTGGTGCGTGCGCGTCGATGCGCGGCAGCGGACGCGGGATGTGGTCAGCCGTGTACTCTGCCGGCTGTTACCGCACCACCGCCGCCACGAATCCCCTGCACCGTACGGCGCGGCAACCCAGACCGCGTTGTACGGAGACAAGTCACAGAAGCCGGGTGAGGTGGACCTCTACTACCTCCCTCGAACTTGAGCGACGTAGTAGCCCATGACGCGGCAACCGCCCGACAATGGCCACGACCGCCGGAGGCCCGCCTCCCCATCGCGGAGCGCGACCACGAGACGGAGCCACACCCGCCACCGGGGCAACGTGCGCCGCGGCGTCAGCGCCGGTGCCGGCGCCGGGATCATCCTGAGCCGCAGACGGCGCGTGACCCTTGACCTGTGCTGCCCGTGCCGCCATGCTCATGCACACTGACGGGGCGCGGCGCGGCGACATGCAGGATACCTACATGACGTTCACGGCAGTGGCCCGTGGCATCCCGGAGCCCGAGCCGGTCGCCGCGGCCTTGCGCAAGCTCATTCATCGCGCCGACCAGATAGACTGGACGGCTCCCGCCGCAGACGCCCGTCGGCGCCTAGGCATCGGCGGCTCCCCCGCCGCCACCGCCTTTGACGCCGCGCACGCCCAACTGGCGGAGCGCCGCGCCGAACTGGATCTGCACGCCCTGCCGCTATTCGCACTACAGGTGCTCGCTGCCCCCACCACCGGCGGCAACGGCCCCCGAGGCATCAAAATTGACTGTGTAGGCGGCGAGTATGGCCAGGCATTGGACGTCACCGCGCACATCATCCACGGTTTGTTGCGCGCCGGCGTGGCCGATGGCCCAGCCGGCTTCGAGTATGGCGGCGGCAGCTACGGCGGCGCGTGCTACGTCACCCGCGACGCGATTGCGTACCACGACCCGGCCGAGTGGCTCGCCGAACAGCGCGCCGAGCATGAGCCGGAACCGCCGGAGTCCATAGGGGCCGCCCCGTAGCCCTCAAGCACCAACGATTGTACCGAGCGCCGGTGCCCGCGGTCTGGCGCGACATGCTGTTGATGTCGCGCCGGACATGGTGCGATGTACCGCATCTGGCTAGCCACAACGTACCGACTTGCCCCCCGGCGACCGCGGCGCAACATGCCAATCCCCGTCGGTCTGCGCATGGCGTAGCTCCCCTCCGCAGCGGATGCGTCGGGTGCCGCGACCCTCTGCGCGTCATCAACAACGATGGCGCGGCGACCCAAGCGAGTATCGCCCGCCTTCGACGACGGCGGGTGGCTCTACGAGCCACTGACCCTCACCGTTGCGGCCAAAGCGGCCCCTTGCCGTTAGCCCCTCACTGCTGGCGCAGCGGTCGCACACAGGGCGGCGAGCGCCGCATCAGCGTTAGGTGGCAGGCCAGCATCGACGGGTGCCTGATCGGTGGGGTGTATGGGAACTGTAACCACTAGTCAGGGTTGACGAGTCCTCCATAGCCGCTTGGCTTAGACGCCGCAACAGCCTCCCGCGCTTGTTCCCTGCGCCTAGTGTTGGTCGCCGTATGCCGCCTCCTCGCGTTCTGTTCTAGCAGATTGGCTTGCAGTCGAATGAGCGAAAGGTCTCCTCGCACAAGCTCTATAGTTCGTATAACAGCGAGGGCGGTAATAAGCATGCCCACGAAGGTGATAGAAGGGAGTAGCAGTGGTGGGCATTGGGGGGGACTGTCGCCCCAAACAACCGCCAAAACACCCAAGCACATTGCCAAAAAAAGCACTATGAGGATCGCCGCTGTGTTCCGAGCAGCTGCCTTATAGGCCGCCGTTAGTCGCCGAACCTCGTCTCCCGAAAGCGTCTCCACGTCGAAGTGCGGCAAACCGCGACCAAGCCGAAACAGGACCGACGCTGCCATGATTCCAAGAACCGGAACGATCGCGAACGCCGCCTTCAGCCATAACTCCGGCTCTAACAGCCACGCGCCTATCGATGCAATGAGAAGCGCAACACCGATCTGAGCCCACCCTGGCATTTCGCAGACACCCTCGACTCAGTCGGGCGTGATCCGCCCGTCTTCCACAAATGCAGCATGAACACTCTCTAGCTTCTCGTGCGCGTCGACGAAATCTAGGAGGTTGCCATTCGCCCGAACGAGCCGCACGCGGACGGGCATGTGGAGGCGCGCCTCGTTACCGGATATGCGTCCCTGCCGACCGCGTATTCGGACCTCACCATCGTCGAGATTGCGCAAAGCAACGGCCAAATGGTCCAATGCAGCTCGTGACATCTGCCGCCGTAACTCAATGTACCCGACCTGAAGCGTGAACTTCAGGGCCGCCCCTTCCGGGATCTGCGCCATGATGCGATCAGCTTCCACAGAGCCCACTAGCGTATCGAGCCAATTGCGCCCCGCATGGAAGGGGGCTATGCGCTCTTCCAATGTGCGCCGTATCTCCATCGAGCGACTGGCGACGCCGCCACTGTCGGGGTCCATCACCTCGCTCGGTTCAGGCACAATGCCGCCGATCTCTATAGCGGTGACATCACCGACGTCTGCTGCATCACCTTCGACCTCGAACGCGGCCTGGAGCGTAATCTCTTGAGCCTGCTCAATATGTCCTGATTGACGCAGCAACCACGCCAAATACGACTCCAGCGCCTTAGTGCGCACACTGCTGTGTTGTATAACGTAACAGTGGTCGCCAACCAATAGCCAATACGCCATACCATGGAGGTAGTCTCGCCCGTCAGGTGCCCTAATATCAGCGATGTTTACGGCCGGAGTGTCGACTTGCCCAGTGCTGATGACGGCCTGCATCTCGTCGCCGGTAAAGGAACACAGATCGCCGAACGTGGACCCTAAGTCCACGTGGGAGTTGTTGGTGAAGTGCCTGACGTCGGGATTGTCGGCTGTTGGCATCACGCGAGACCGCCAATCGGGTGCATAGTGATCGCTTGTGAGAGCTTGCCCCACGGCGTCCGCGAGCGACTGGCCCGGCAGCAGGTTGCCCGTTCTTGCGAACCTGCGATAGTGGACAGTCACCATTCGCGAATCTTGGGCCACTTCGGCATCCTCCTGTCCTTCTCGGCGGCGGTCGGTGGTCCGCGATTTCGACCTCGGCTTGCCCGGCCAAGTCCCGACAGCCACCGCCCTCTTGGACGCTATGATGCTGAGAAAGCACGTAAACGGCAAGCACTGCTCTGTGCTGGCGCGTCATATGGCAGGTTGTCCGGCAAGCCACGGTGGCGGGACCGCTCAAGTTCGGGGCCAGCCTCGTTTGCGACTGCGGTCTCTGCGCGGCTGATTGGCCGCAGGGGCATCCACCAGCGCGACCACCGCGTCGTAGATCGCGAAGGCCCCCGGCTCGTGAGACAGCCGTGCACGCACTCGCCGGGCGCCACCTCGCGCCACTGCGGCGCCGGCCAGCCCGCGACGCCGACCCGCGTGATGTCGGTGAGGCGCACGGGCTTGGCGTCCTCGAGCGCCCGCGCCTCCGCACGCTCGATGAACCCGAGCCACGGCACGAAGCGTCGCTCGCCATCGCGCAGGAGGTAGCCGACTTCCCCGCCGGGGCGGTCGGTCAGGAGGATGTTCCGGTAGTTGAGGCGGCGATTGAGGACCAGTTGGGGCATCCCCTATACTGTACTCATAGACAGGTTTCGGGTCGACCTGCGCATGCGATGGCACACGCGCCCCGCGTCGCCGATTGTCGAAACCCTAGACTGGGGGTGACGAGGGCGACGCTGCCGCCTGTGTGCGTGCAAGGGCTATCTGCGGGTTCGGCGCGGCGATTTATAATTGTCCCGCCTGAGATCTGACACATCGCGGCACCGCAGCCGCAAGGGGGACGCTCACCGCATGACTCCGCCGCAATCTCCGTCCGACCCCACAACCACGCCAATTCTCAACACCCCCTACGACCCGCCGCAGTGGCATTGGAGCCTAGACGCGGATTTCCGTGCGTGCGCGCCGGTCCTGCCCGGTCGTCGACCGAGCGGGGCGTACCTGCCCGTGCCCAAGCCGCGGCGCGTGGCCCAGCTGAATCTCGGAGACCAGCAACAGTCCTGTAGCCAGATTGAACCTCACGTCCAGATCAACCGTATCCGGGATGCGGTGCAGGCTTGGCGCGAAGCCGGCTATCCCGGCGCGACCGTCGAAACCATGAGTCTGATCGAGTATTGGAACCACCCTGATCGGGAGGGCCTCAAGCCGTATTTCTGCCAACTTGATGCCGTCGAAACGGCCATCTACCTGCGCGAAGCGGACGACGACCAGAGGGAGCCCATCAACGAAACCTTGCGCGACATCAACGCCGAACACAACGGCGGCATCCCCCGCGTCGCGCTCAAGCTGGCCACCGGCACGGGCAAGACCTTGGTCATGGCGATGTTGATTCTCTGGCAGGCCAAGAACGGCTACTGCCGGGACTTCGTGCTGCTCGTCCCCAATCTGACCATCCGCGACCGGCTCGGGGAATTGCGGAGCGGCAGCGCGCTCTACGACGAACTCCGGCCTCCCGCGGACAAGACGCGATTCAACGTCACGGTGCTCAACTTCCAGGCGTGGCAGCAAAGAACCGGAATCGGCGTCGAGGGGTCCATCACGGAAGCGCAGAAGCGACTGGTCGGCTTGGACGAACGGTATCGGGATGCAACCACGGAGAGCGAGGACGAGATGATCGACCGCCTCCTGGCGGCGCATAGGGGGCGGCAGTCCCTCTGCGTAATCAACGACGAAGCGCACCACTGCTACAACCGCAACCACGCGCAGGGCGTCAGCATCGGCGAGAGTGCGACGGAAGAAAACCGAGCCATGATGTGGTTCGGGGCGATCAAGGCGTTGTACCAGCGCGGCAAAGTGGATCAGGTGTACGACCTGTCGGCCACCCCGATGTGGCTGCGGAATCCCACCGCGAAAGAGCCGTCCGTGCTGTTCCCGTGGACGGTGAGCGACTTCCCGCTCGTCGACGCCATCGAGGCGGGGCTCGTCAAGATTCCCCGAGTGCCGATCCGGGACGATTCGGGCAACGACGTGCCAGCGTTCCGAAACCTGCACACGGCCGTCAAGGACGCGCGTGGCAAGACCCCGCTGCCCTCCAAGGGTTCGGGCTTGCCGCGAACGCTCGAGGATGCGCTTGCGCGGATGGTCGCGGACTACAACCGCGTGCGCGAGGCATACGAGCCTAGAGGGATCACTCCCATCCTCATCGTGGTGGCCGACACCATCGCCAACGCGGAACGCCTGTTCGCCGAATTGGGGGGCTGGCGGAAGGACGGCAAGTGGGTCCAGGGGCGGTTCGACATCTTCTCGAACGTCGATGAACGGAGCGAGATCAAGAGTCCCGCGCCGACCTTGCTGGTCCATTCCCGCATGGACGAGAACGACAAGGACAGCAAGCTGGCGGGGAAGGCTTCCGACTCTGACAACTCGGCCGTTCACGCACCCGACGAGAAGCTAACCGCGGTCGAGCGCATGCAGGAAATTCGCAAGCTGTTCAACACGGCGGGCAAGCCCGGCGAACGCGGTGAACATCTGCGCTGCATCGTGTCGGTCGGAATGCTGACCGAAGGATGGGACGCTACCGCAGTCACCCATGTCGTGGGGTACAGGCACTTCGGATCGGACCTGCTTTGTGAGCAAGTGGCAGGGCGCGCCCTGCGCAGGAGCGTTGTCCCCGAGCCGGGGTCGGATCAGACGGCGGAATACGCGAACATCGTGGGCATCCCGTTCTTGAGCATGAACTCCAATCAGGAAGGCGAGCCCGGCGAGTCCAAGGAGCGTTGGCCCGTTTTCACGCTCCCCGGACGGGAGCGACTGCGCATGGAGTTGCCGCGCGTTCGGGGTTGGCGCAGAGACCAGCCGGGGCGTACAGCGTCGCTCAGGACGCCGTTGGAGCGGGTGGAGGCGCGCCGCCTCGCCGACACGGGGCATGTTGAGCTTGCCGGCGAGGGTGGGGACGAGGCCGGCCTCGGCACGGAAAGTGAACGCGAGCAAACCGCAGTTTGGCGGCTGGCGCGACGCGTGCTGGAACGGTGCGTGGGCGAGTGGGACGGGGACGTGCCGGCCTCCCGGATCGAGACCTTTGCATCCGTCGTCCGGGCCACGGCCGACTATCTTGCGCGACGGGGGATTGACGTGCGCCGGCGCACCACGGACGAGACCATGGAGGCCGTTAGCGCGGACATTGCGAGGCACCTGCAATGGACCGATGCAAGGGAGCGCGTCGTGGCGGTCATGGACGATCCGGCCGAATCGTCCACATGGGACCGGGACTTCCAGACGACGCTCCTCCGCTACCCGAAGAACGCGAATGCGACAACCCGGCGTTCCGAACTCAACGCGGCCGCCTGCCACAGCGACTTCGAGCGCCGGGTGGCGCGGCTCCTCGATCAGGTGGACGGGGTGGATGCGTGGGTGCGCAACTACCGGCTTGGTTGGAGCATCCCATGGCATGACCCGCTACACGGGCGTTGGCACGAGTACGAACCAGACTTCGTGGCCCGAGTGCCGAGAAAGGCGGGGTCGCCGGGGCATCTCGTCATCGAGGTGAAGGGGCGCCCCGATTTGCGGTCCGACGAGAAGGCGGGGGCGGCACGCGAGTGGTGCCGGCGCCTCTCCGATGGCGCTGCGCCGGAGTTCGACGGCCCGTGGGCATACGCGATGCTCGACGATGCGGGCACGGCCGAACGCGACCTTCGCGTGGGGATAGCGAAACTGCGCCGCAAGCGCGGCTGAAGGACAGGAGAGAGAACGTCATGGCGCGGAGTACCGGCAAGACGCGGGGTTATCGACACGGCAGCGCACGCCGAGCGCGTGCGCCGAGCGAGGAGGACCGGCAGATCATGCCGGACGAGGATCTGCAAAGCGTGCCCTATACGCCGCCATTGCGGGCCACATCCGGTGCCCCGAAGCTATCTTGGCAGCGCGGCGACGCCCTCGGCGAGCCAACCTCCGCAGCGCCGCTCTACATCCAGGAGCGCATCCATCCGAGCGCCTTCGTCCAAGGGTTGACCAAGAACGGCTCCGACGAGGGGCGAACGTCGTCTCTATTCGACGACTTCAACGAGCTGCCCGACGAGGCCAAGTTTCGCTGGTATCAGCACCATGGCAACTGGAGCAACCGCCTGATCCGCGGGCCGAGCCTTGAGGTGATGGCGTCGCTTCTGGTTAAGGACGACCTCGCGGGGAAGGTCCAGTGCATCTTCTTCGATCCGCCGTATGGAATCAGCTTCAAGTCGCTGTATCAGAAAAGTACCCGCTCGCGCAACGAGTCCAAGGACGCCGGAAGCGCGAACGCGGAACAGCGGGCTGCGTTCCGCGACACCTACACCAACGGCGTCCACTCGTATCTGGACACGATCCATCGCATCGCGAGCCACGCCCGGGAACTCCTGACCGAGAGTGGGAGCTTCTTCATGCAGATCTCGCAGGAGAACGTCCATCGGGTGGCTCTTGTCCTTGACGAGGTGTTCGCGCCGGAGAATCGCGTGGCGACGATCATGTTTGCCAAGGCGGGCTCCACTTCCGCAAGAACGCTACCCCAAGTCAATGACTATTTGCTCTGGTACTGCCGGGACAAAGACGCGATCAAGTACCGGCAACTCTACGAGAAGCTGGACCGTGGTGCCGTGATCCAGCACTTCAGTTCCTACGCGATGCTGGAATTGGGGGACGGGACGGAGCGCGCGCTATCGCCTGCTGAAAGGGAGAGGCCAGATGACGAGATCCCTGCTGCCGGACGCGTGTTTCGGCGGATGCGGCTGACATCTTCACACCACTCCACCACCAGGTCCGAACCGTTCGTATGGGAAGGGCGACCCTATCCTTGCCCGGCTGGGGAGCAATGGCGAGTGTCGCCAGAGGGCCTTTCGGAGTTGGCTGGATTGGACAGGTTGACGAGTGCGGGCGGTAGCTCGCTGCTGGCGTGGAAGTGGTACGAGGACGAGGTGCCCGGCAAGCTGATAAACAACCTCTGGGGGGACCAGATGTCCCCTTCGGACATTCGGTACGTCGTCGAGACGGCCGAGTCGGTCATTGCCCGCTGCATCTGCATGACAACCGACCCGGGTGACTTGATGCTCGATCTGACCTGCGGTTCTGGCACGACGGCCTACGTTGCGGAGAAGTTCGGTCGCCGGTGGATCACCTGTGACGTGTCCGGCATCTCGCTCGCCCTCGCGCGACACCGACTCATCACGGCGGTGTTCGAGTGGTACGTCACCCAGGGCTCACCCGAAGGCCAGAAGATCGAACGCGAGATGGGGGGCGACCCCGAGCCCGCCGCCAAAACGAACCGCGCAGACGATCCCTCCGCCGGATTCGTCTACCCCCGCGTGCCGAAGGTGTCGGCCGCGATCCTCGCCTACGACCAGAAGGCCGACCCCATCCACTTGGTTGACCAGCCTGTCAAGAGTCGGGAACAAGGGCTTAGGCGCGTATCGAGTCCCTTCACGGTGGAAACCCACTCTCCTCATCGGTATCTCACGCTGGAAGACGCGACAAGAGAGGATCGTGCGGCCAATGACGGCGTGCGCTCGGACGTGGAGCACCGGATCATCGACGCCATCGAGCGCGAGGGCGTCCGGCTCGGCGACGGCAAGCGTCTCGTGCTCACGCACGTTACCCCAGTGGACGGCCACACGGTCGTCACGCACCGCGCGCGCAGCCCCAAGGCCCGACGCCCGAACACCTGCATCGCGGTGTTCGGGCCGGATGAGACCGTGAACCGCTTTGCGGAGCGCAGGGCGCTCAACGAGGCGGCAGAGTACGAAGCCACCAAGTCACTGCTGCTGGTCGGCTTCGGCTTCGAGGCCAATCCGAAAGCCGAGGAGCAAGGCCGTGTTGTCGTTCACCGCGTGCAGGCACATCAAGACCTTCGCATCGGGGAACTCGCGCCCAACCGCCAGGCCGACACGCTCGTGGTCGTCGCGGAGCCGGACATTGACATCAGGAGAACCAACGGGCAGTGGACTGTGGAGGTGCGGGGATTCGACAGCTATGACCCGGCGACCGGGCAGGTGGCCGCACATGACAACATCGACGAAATCGAGCTGATGATGGTGGACACCGACTACGACGGCGCGGCGTTCTTCGCGCGGGAGATTCACTTCCCGGGGCGAGCCAACGCCAACGACCGCCGCTTGAAGCGGCTCAAGAACCAGCTCGGAAAACGCGTCGATCCCGAGCTTTGGGCCACCTGCCTAACGGCGAAGACGCGCCCCTTCGACGCTCCCGCAAGCGGCGAGGTCGCCGTTCGGATCATCACAAAAGCGGGCGCGGAGATCACGGCCGTTCGACGCGTCGGCTGATGCGTCGGATTCCGATAGTGGATTTCGTTGGAACTGGCGGCAGACTCCGAATCGCCTTTGCTGGCAGCTCACCGGAGCCGCAGGGCGAGGGTCGGTTGACTCCATGGAGACGGCAATCCACCGGAGCGGCGGTACAGAACGAGATGGTGCCGCCATGACACGCGATCAGCAGGCTATCCCACACCCCGCAGCAGGCGGGCCTTGATGTTCACGGGACTCGAAAAACTGGTGGGCGCGATTACCCGCAGCCGCACCTATTTTGGCGTCGCCTGCGCCAGTTTTGTCGCGGTAGTCGGATTGATCTTGTTTTCGGACCTTGAGGGCGAAGCCAAGGCCCCATTCTTGGCACTCTTGGTCCCTTCCCTGCCAGCCATCGTGCGTTCCGCCATCACCGCGGATCGGGAGAGGGACGCAGGCACAGAGTCAGAACGGCGCCCCTGAAGTCAGCCCGTTTTCGTGGACGCCCCGAGACGTATGCGTGGGGTGCGCACCCAAGGCACCCTCGTTCAAGTCGTGGGCGTCGGCAACTCGGCAAGGGTGGCGCAGGGCACTCGATCGGCGCCGATGCTGCCGCCGTCCAGCGCTATCGCGTAGACGGGGGCTCCCTTCGTTTCTACAAGCGCCCCGCCATGCCGCGATTGTCCGCCTGCCCTCCGGTGCCCCCCGGAACTCGCGCGGCGAGCCGGTGGCGCTACGCGGCCCGGGCGCGCTCGCCATGCGCGACGACGGCGGCGCGCTCCATCTGGCCTCCCGCCTCGGCGTGCGAGCGCGACCCGGACACCGGGCTGCTCGACCAGCTGCAGCTGATCGAGACCGACGCCGACCTGGCGGACGCCGCCCTCCTGTGGGACGCCCCCGCAGGCGTCTCCTCGCGGACGACTGCGCAAACTGGCTTGCGGTCGACGCGGCGTCCGGCCGAAGCGGTCGACTGGAGCGTCCGGACGTCCTGGCCGTCGCCGGCGGCAACCCGTCGTGCCACGGCGACCGCGCGCTGCTGGCGGGCCCCGCTGGAGAGCACCTGTACCGGGTCGCCGCCGCGCGCAACGAAATCTCGCACTTCGCCATGGACGATGGCGGCGGGCTGCGCTTCGTGGGGTCCGTGGAGGCCCGGGCGGGCGTGCTGGCCAACGGCGGCGAGCACCTCTATGCCCTCACCGCCGCGCAGTTGCTGGTGTTCGCGCGCGACGTCGACACGGGCGAACTCGCGGCCACGGGGTTCGCGGCGCCCGCGGCCGTGACGTGTTGCGGGCGGCGCGCCATGGCGGTGACGGACGACGACGCCCACCTGTTCGTGCTGGAGCGCAGCGGCGAGGTGGTGGGCCTGTTCTCGCTCGACGATCCGCTGCAACCCGCGCGGCTGGCCTCCTTCTCGCGGTTCCCGGAGGCGACGATCACCCCCTACCTGTCGTGCGGATTCGCCGCCGCGCGGCGGCGTTGGGTCTTGCGCTGAGCTACTCCCGCGACGGCTTTCATCCTCCGGCGCATCGACGACGCGCGGCCCAGCCGTGCGGGCAAGGCTCGGTTGACACGGCCATGGGCACGGACTAGCTTGAAGTCTCGGCAACACGGTAGAGCACCGGCGCACAGCGCCGGGCTACCTGCCAAATACCACAGCCCAAGACCGGCGACGGAGTAGCTACCGTGGCCCGGCGAATAGGCAGGACTTCTCGCGCTCTGCGCGTGTTGCCGAACGGCCCGGCACCACGCGTGGTTCTTCGCGTGGGTCTCCACCCTCGGCCAAGCCAGCGCCAAGACGTCGGCTAGAGCGGCATGCCCTCGATGTCCGCGCCTTCGACGACGCGGTGGCGGCGAACACGATCCTCGACCGCCCGGTGCATCACGGCGTCATGCTGCCAACCACGGAGTGAGGGGGCACACCCTAGACATCGCCCCGATGATTCCGCACGAATACGCCACTCGCGCAAGCTGTTGACAGGCCGTTTGACAGCGGGTTAGCTTCCGTCACTCGGCAACACGTACAGAGCAGCCCGGCCCCGATGCCGGAATCTGCTTGTTCGATAGGCAGCCCCTTGAGTCGGCGCGGGAGTAGCTACCCGATTCGGCGAGTGGGCGAGACTCTCCACGCTTTGCGTGCGGTTGCCGTATGGCCCGGCACCACAGTGCGACGTTCCGCGCGAGGTGCCGGAACACTGGCGGCACGCAAGGACTATGACCTTGGGCTAGGGCGATTGCCGACAGGCTGAGCAGACGCCCTAGCTTCATGGATCCTACGTGCGGGATGAGGGGCGGGCCCATGCATTTCGCCGGCAACGCGTGCCTTGCAGCGCCTCCGCGCTCGACGCGGCTGCCGCCCCCTCGGGACCCTAGGCCGCGAACGCGGCCAAACAGCTTGCGCCCCCCTGCGAACACAGCGGATACCCGCCAGCGCCAAACGCAGTGCGGCGCCCGTCGCCCCATAGTTCGGACGGGCGCCAATCGCCGCCCAGTGAGACATCTCCGGGTCCGGCAAAGGCGAACAGTTCCACGCCCTCGCCAGTCGCGAATCAGCCTCTCGGAAGGCCCCTCCGGTCGCGGAAGGGGCGGTGGAACATGGTGTCAAACAGAGGTCAAGCAGAGGAACTGACACAAGTGACAACCATCGACAAGGAGTCGCTCATGAGTAACCGAAGCCTATCGATCCAGGCGCTGCTGCTCGCAATTTTGCCGGTGTCCATTGGGGGCTGCTCCAGTGACGTTGCCGACGAGATCGACGATGTTGAAGAGGCTATGCCGAGCTTGATTGAGGCCGCCATGCGAACCGATAAGCCGGAGCAGTGTGCGCAGCTCATCGCAAACGGTGCCGACGTCGACGTTACGGACTCCGAAGGCACAACGGCCTTGATGTTCGCTAGCTGTAACGGGCACCTTCAGTGCCTTGATGCCCTACTCACCGCGGGCGCGGACATCAATGCGACCGACGACTCGGGGCGCACGGCGCTAATGATCGCGAGCGCTCGGGCCCAATCTGCGGCCGTCATCGCGCTTCTGCGCCGTGGGGCCGACGTGGGCCTTACGGACCTAGCTGGAGGCACTGCGCTGCATCTGGTCACGGGAGGGATCGGAAGCTGCACCTATGTGTCCGCCGAAGAACGCTTCGATCAAAACCGCATGTTCGAACGCCTGTATCCTGACTTGTATCTGACGGAGAGTGAGAAGGGCCTTAGCGAGTTTGTCAGACTGGCCACGGTTAAGGCACTCGTGGACGCAGGCGCGGACGTCAACGCTAGGACGGCGAGCGGACGGACGCCAATAATGTTGCAGTCACCTGATGTCGCGGAGGCGTTGATCGCGGCGGGTGCCGATCTGAACGCTCGAGACAATGGTGGCTCGACCCCGTTGGCGCTCGCGCTTGCCTCGGGCTCGGCCAATAGCCACCGCTATTTGGATGCATGGTTAGCTATCGGCGGCGAACTAGATGCCCCGCAGAGGCAGCTTGACCTTAGCCTTCGTCGCGCGGTCTCGGCGATGCACCCAGAGGCAGTGCGTAGGTTGATCGAGGCGGGCGCGGACGTCGAGGCGGACGTCCCGGACTTGGGTGGCCCCCTGGGTAGCCAATATGAAGATGAGGACGCGGAGGACCATTGGCGCTCCATATTCTTCCTGCTACAGGCTCCCAGCGTAGCCGGCATGGACATACCCGAGCGCTCCGGGCTCTTCGCGCCACAGAGACGCACTGACCACTATCGGCGAAAGCTGCACGAAAACGAAACGCAAATCCTAGATTTACTAATCGCGGCGGGGGCGGACGTCAACGGGGTTGATCGCGACGGTGTAACGCTACTCGAGCATGTGTTGTACGGGTACACCGCCCCGGGGTTCTCTTGTCCCTCGAGGCCGTTGTCCATGACTTTTCGTCCTACCAGCCGGCCTAGATTCCTTGCCGCGTTGCTCGACCGAGGGGCGCGCCTCGGCGATCGGCCCAAATGCGCGGACGCGCTCCTGATGGCGGCAGTCTACCGTGGTCTTGGCGGGGATATGGTTGCAGAACTAATAGCCCGCGGAGCAAATGCGGGCCGCGTAGACGCGGCGGCAAGGGGCAATCCGTTGTTGGTGACAGCAGTATTGCAGGGAGATCCGGGCACGGTCGGTATGCTCATTGACGCAGGCGCCGATCTGGAGGCTACGTCTTCTGCGGGGGAAACTGCACTCATCGTGGCCGTGGAGAAGTGTCAACCGAGGATGGCGGCGCTGCTCATCGAGGCCGGGGCCAATCTCGGAGCAACGAATCGACGAGGCGCGACGGTAGCGGACATGATGCATACGCAAAGTGATCCTCGATGCCAGATTCAGTAGTTGGTCGAGCGCTGAGGCCATTTGCTGGTGCGGGCCGTTCGTTTGTCGTCCGCCATCCGGGGGCTGGCGGGGTGGGGCCTCGCCGCCACGACCCCAGTTCGTTTTCGACGGTAGCGAAGGCGCGGTCGACGAAGGGGGCGATCCAAGAAGGAGAAGCCCGATTGAGACCGGCTTGACGGGCACCATCGAGTGTGGCTGGCAAGCTGCCAGCCACAGGGGCCGTTGGCGTTTCCTTTGATTGCACGCGGCGGAGGGGAGTAGTGATGAATTTGCCGGATCTGCGTATCGACAAGGTGACAGTGGAGTTCAGTCACGTGAGTGGCGAGGTGCTCGGCGCCAAGAAGTGGTCCGAGACCCACGTCGGCGGGGGTGGCGGCAGTACCGATTCGCAGGGCAGAACGTACGTCGCCCCCGTTACGTCGACGGTAACGACGCGGGGCGAAATTTGGATCAGGGAGGACGGCACCGGGAAAGATCATCTGGTGAGGCACAACGTGCCGGTCCTAGCTGGACAACGCGCAACGGCCGTTTCCAGCGTATGGCGGGCCGGGGCGAGGTCTATACAGTCCGGCAACATGATCTTCGTCAACCATAGCGCAGGTCGCTATTGGCTAACGTACACGGACGACCAAGTATGGGGAGCCCCCCCCTTTTGGCTAAATTGGCTTTTCGTTGTGGGTCTGATGGGGCTCGCGCTCTTCGGGTTAGTGGCTTCGATTTCGGTGCAGCAGCAGCACGGGCTTCTGCCCCCGGCCCTCGCGCTGCTGCTGCCCATCGGCGCCTTCTGGTTGTGGGTCAAGATGGTGCGGCGGCGGAGTCGCCGGATCAGGGCCTTGGATGAGCACACGAGGAGGCTCGCCGAGTTGATCCTTCAGCGCGGCGGCCGGATTGGCGGCCCCTGAGTGAGCGTGAGGGCCGCAAGTGATGTTCCATCCGGGGGCGCCGCGGGTGCGGAGCCGGGGCTGGAAGCCCCAAGTTACGAGGGATCGCGATGATCTGCGGCGCGGGCGTTGTTGTCGCCAACAGTCCCGGCCCGGCACCGCCCCTCGGGGCCGACACGAATCCCCACGCGGTGCCCCCAAATGCCGGCGATTCAAGGGAGGAGAGGCCCAATCGAGCTCGGCTTGGGGCGCGCGACTGGGTGAGGCCGGACAGGTGCCATCCGCTGCGCGCTCTTGAGGTTCCCCCTTGATTGACCACGACGGAGGCGGGCAAGCATGCAACTACCGAATCTGAGTTTGGGCAGGCGGACTGTCGAGTTCAGCCATGTGAGCGGCCAAGTACTCGAGGGCGAAAAGTGGTCCGAAACCCATGTGAGCGGGGGTGGAGGCTACACCGACGCGCAGGGTAGAGCGCGTGTTTCGCCGGTCTCCTCCCGGACAACTACGCACCACGACGTATGGATCAAGGAACACGGAAGCGGCAGGGAACGGGCCGTGCGGATGGTTGGCTTTGACGTGCCCGTTAGGGCTGGACATCGCGTCACGTTCGTCTCCGCCAGCTACGGGAGACGGGTACAGAACAACGTCCTGTACGTCAACCATGACGAAGGAAGCTGGCGAAAACGACGCCGCGACGATGCCGTGTTACTGTACAACCAACTAATCGACCCGCACGGTGTGGTGAAGGGTCTGCTGCTACTTATGGCTGGGGGCGGCGGTGCCATTTTCGGTCTTCTCTCGGAGCCCGGGCCGCTCGCCTGGGCGCTCGTTTCGGCGCCTGTAGCTTCGGTTGTTGTCTATGTTGCTGTCGACTATATCAGGCACAAACGGCAGTTCAGGGCATTGGACAGGCATTTGGCGAAGCTCGCGAAGCTGATCCTTCAGCAAGGGGGCGGGCCTGCAACGACAGCGTGATTGCCAGTGGGGATGAACGCGAAAGATGTCTATGCCGGACGGACTCGACGTCGGGGGCGGAGCGGGAGGCTCGACCCGACCGGGAATGCGATGAGGCGGGGCGTGTGGGCTCTCGTGGCCCTTGCCGCGCTGCTGATTGCCGGCTGCGCCGGCCCCGCGTCGCCGGCCCCAGGGCCGACACAAATCCCCGCGCGCACACCGCCGCCCCAGCCGGCACCCAGCCTGCCCGCCGACCTGCCGGCCGACGCGGACCGTTCCAACGTGGTCCGGCAAATGGCCTTGTTGCGGCGGGGCCTCTACCTCACCAAGGCGGGCGAGGTGCGCGCCTTGCCGGCCAAATACGCGCGGGCGTCGTGGTCCGCGGGGCCGAAGGCACCGCCGACAGAACGGGCCGATCCGCAGACGGACGAACGGATCCACGTCCGCCTTGAGGAGCGCCCGACCGAATGACGCACCAAGACGCGTCGGAGGAGCCGCGCGACGGCCCCAAGGAAGCCGTCGGCGCCGGGGATGCGCAAGGGCTATCGAGGGTTCTCCTTGTGGTGGCCTCCGTCGTCTATCTGGTGGTCGAGGTCGTCTTCAATATGTCGCTCCTCGAGGCCGTGTCCGCCACTAGGATCGAGGCGCTGCACGACGTCGAGGAGTTCGGCCGCATGGCGTCGGCGTCCGGGTTCACCCTCGCGGTTCTCGGCCTGTTCCTGTCCACCGGATTCATGGTGCGCGGCGCGGCGAAGTGGACGTTGTTCGTCGTGGTGGTATTGGTCTGCGCGTACCCGTTCGTCGCCACGCCCTACCACCAATGGGTGCTGCTGCCCTTGGGCCTAGGCGCCACGATCACGGCCGTCGCGGCCTTCGGCGCGGACAAGCGGGCCTCGGCCCGCCGCGCGCTTTCCCTTGGCGGCGTCGTCCTCATGGCCTGGCCCGCCTTCTACCACGGCAAGCCGGCGGTCGTGAACCATTACGTCGTCGATCCATCGTCCGGCGAGGAGCGGCTGGCGGCCGGCTACATTACATTGCTGCGGCGCGCCCTGATCGCCGACGTCGTGCAGCTCGAGGATCTTACGTTGGAGGGCTTCGGCGGCGCCGGGAGCCCCGAGGCGAAGGCTTTTCTGGTCATGCTCGGCCCGTTGGCGTTGAGCGCCGAAAGCCTGCTGTCGTGGGCCGGTAGGCCGGACAACGTCGAGGGGCTGGCCCGGTCCCTTGCGTCGAGCAGGCGGGTCGTGGACGTCGAGCGCGAGTACGCCGAGTACGAGCGGCTTCGAGGGCGGTTTCTCGACCAGCTCTACGCGCCCTACGAGGCGGCGTCCAAGCGATACATCGAGCGGGGTGCGGAACTGGAGGAGCGCGCCCGGGCGGCGTGGCTCGAAATGCAGATCGAGCTGGACGAGGGCTGGACGGAGTACCAGACCGCGCAGTCGGAGTTCATCGCGGCGTATGTGGACCTCGTTCGTCGCCAGCGGGTCGTGGATCGCTACCTGCGGTTCGTCGAGAACATGCGCCAATGCCGCTCCGCAGATCAGTGCCGCCGCTACGAGCGCGGCTACTACGAAGAGATGCGGCGGATCAGCGACCCGCCGCCCGACTGGCGCATCTTCTGCGATGAACAGGAGCCGCCGAAGAGAAATCGGGGCTTGGAGTCAATCGGGCGGGTACTCCGGGGTGGGGATGTCCTTGACGTCTTTCGCGACGTGCGCCGGATCAACACGGAGGAGGATCGCGTGTTGCTGGTCTGTGCCCCCAGCGACGAGACGTTCGCCACGCGGCTCGCGTATCACGATCGGGGCAAGTTCGTCGCCTTGCCGGCGAATCGCGCCCGGTTGCCGATGGCGCTCGACCGCGCCGGATACTTCGGGCACCCCGGGCTGGCGGAGTTCACCCGCGGTGAACTGCAGTCGCGCCATGGGGTCGCCTTGCCCCCAAGCTGGACGGTCATGGACCAAGCGGGCTTCTACGAGGCGTTCCGCGTCGCCGGCGAGGCCGAGGCCGAGGCGCGGCTGCGGCGCGCGCTAAGCGCCCTGGGCGACGGGCCGGTCAAGGTCGGCCTGGGCGTCCGGGAGTTCGAGCGCCTGCCGTTCGTGCAGGCGCGGTTGCGCGACATGGTCGGCGACGACTACTTCCCCGGCTTCACCCTGATGTTCTCGGAGCGACAGTTCGCGGAGCGGATCATCCGCCCCCGGATCGAGGCAGCGGTCGAGGCCGAGTTGGAGGCGTTCCGGGAGGGCGCCGCCCAATACGAGGACGGCGGCAAGTTGGAGGATGTTGGCAAGGACCAGTTGCGGTTCGTGCTCGTGCCCCCAATCGCGGTCGCGTTGTCGTTGCTGTTCGCCTTCGTCTCTCTAGCCAAGGTCTCGTCGTCGCTGCTGACGCCCTTGGTGACGAGGCGCGATGGCTGGCCTAGGAACGTCGTCGGCTTCCTGCTTTGGGTAGCGCCGATCGCGGCCATGGTGGCCCTGCCGTTTCTCGTGACGAACAGCTATGCCCAGTCCAAGGCTTGGAGTTTGTTGTCCGAACAGGCGGCGTCCCGGTCCCCCGCGACCGCAGTGATGTCGGAATACGTCATGCGCGTGCAGCCCATCTTCGCGGTGGTTGGGTATCCGATGCTCGCCGTGTTCGATCCGTACGGGTTGGGGCCAGAGCCCGAGGCTCTGGCCCAAGATCCCGACGCCGGACGAACGCGTTGATGGGGGCACCTGGCGCTCGTGGGCGCACCGCCGTCGCGCATGCCGCACCCGCGGCGCGATGGCGACCCCGTTTCGCCGGCAATGGACGGTGCGCTACACTGCGCCGAGTCGTGTCGAATAGTGAATTTTTCGTGTCTAGGAGAGACGCCGAATGGCCATCCGGGAAAGACCCCGAATGGCTGTTCCTGTTGGTCGCCTACCTCGCTTTGGTCCGCGCGCTGATCTACGAGGACGCGCTCGATGCGGAGGTTCTGGTCTTCAATCTACGAGGGGCCGAGGTCGTGTTGCGGAACAGCGGCGAGGCCGACGCCGCCGAACTCGCCGCATGGCTGGTCGAGCATCTGACCGGCATGCCGCTGCACTAGGCGGGCCGGCGCGTGGTCGTTCCGCCCGTCGGGCGAGGCATTCAAACAGCCTGCCGCCAGCGTCGTAGTGCAACGTCGGTCGCGCCGCACGCATCGCGCCATGGGCGCACGGCGGTATCTCCCGCGACGCGTCGCGGGATCCGGCATCGATCATTCGCGACGAGCCAGAAGGCGGAAGGTGATTAGTTCCCGCCACCTTGCTGTTGCTGTCAATGTGAATCGGCCCCACTCCAAACACCCGGGGTGTGGTGCCGAGATCCGTTTAGTGTAGGGCGTCCCGGACTGGTACGCCTCGGGGGCCGAAACTGATGATGCGGACATCCTGCTGGCTCGCAAGTTACCCTTCCCGGCGACGGTCGAACCTTCGCTTCCGGTTTGGCAACGCCGTGAACAGCACCGCCCGCAGCCCCCTTCGAACATCATGCCGCCGACGCCGACCGCCGCTATCGATCCACGAAGGTGGCTAGAGCCTCCCTCATCACGGGACGACGAAATGCCCGGTCCATGGGCGTCTCACCATCGTGGTCTCGGGCGTGGACGTCCGCTCCGGCCCGGACGAGCAACTTGACCACGGAGAGGTTGTGGCCCATTGCCGCCGTGTAGTGCAGTGGCGTTCTTCCACTGGCGTCGCGGGCATTCACGTGCGCACCTGCATCGAGGAGGGTCGTCAGCACCGCCGTGCTCCGCATTTCCGCGAAGTGGTCATCGTACACCCAACCGCCGAACATGGCGGCCAAGTGGAGCGGCGTCGCCTCGTTCGCGTTCCTTGCGTTCACGTCCGCGCCGGCGGCGAGCAGCGCCCTGACGACCGTGAGATTGTCTCCCTGCGCGGCGGCATGCAGGAGCGTATCCCCCTCGTGCCCCCGCGCGTCCGTGCGCGCACCAAGCGCCAAGAGCGTGCGGAAGGCGGCACGAGCGCCGTCGCCCTCGGCAGCCCAAAACAAGGCGTTCCGGCCGAAATCGTCCAGCGCATGGACATCGGCACCCGCCTCCACCAACACGCGGATCAGAGCGCGGCCGCCATCGCCTTGCGCAGCATGGTGCAGCGGGGTCGCCCCCGACCGATCCCGCGCCATCACGTCCGCTCCGGCCGCGATCAAGAGCTCCACCTCCGCAGCCCGGCCTCTCTCGGAAAGTAGATGCATGGGTGTCCGGTCCGCGCCGTCCCGTGCCTCTATCTCCGCACCGGCATCGAGCAGCAGGCGAATCATCGCGGTTCCCCGCCCGCCGACGACGTGCAGGGGCGTGTAGTCGAAGGCGCCCTTAGCGTTGACTTCGCCGCCGGCGTCGAGCAGGAGCGCCGCGACCGAAGCGGTCGTGCCGGACAACGCGTGCATGGGCGACGAGCCGTCCTCGTCCGGCGCGTTCGGGTCCGCGCCGGCCGCAAGAAGTGCCTCGACGGCGGCCGGCACGGCACCCGATAACACGGCCCAGCCAAGCGGTGTCATTCCAGCGAGATCCTCGGCCGGCCCGGACGCTCGTGCATCCACCCTCGCGCCGGCCGCTACCAAGGCCCGGATCGCCCTTGCATCCTCGGCCTTGTCCGCCGCGGCGTGGAGCGGCGTACGATAGTATTCCTCGTCAGACGGATCGGGGTCGGCCCCGGCGTCGAGCAACGCCTCGACCACCGCGGCAGCGCCGCGATGGGGGGAGTCGAGCGCATCTTGCAGCGGCGTGTGGCCGAGATTGTTCTTGGCGTCCACGTCCGCGCCGGCGTCCAACAGAAGCCCAATCACCTCCGGGCTACTACTGGCCCGCGCTGCCATGTGCAGCGGCGTGCGCCCCCCTTGGCCGTCGTAGGGGGCAACCGGGTCGCAGCCCTCCTCGATGCACGAGGCGACCCTCTCCGGCGAAGCCGCCCGGAAGAACTTTTCGGTCGGCCAGTTCTCGCACCGCGCATCCAGCAGGGGGATTCCCGTGCAGCCCCCCAGAGTGATGGCAACCGTTGCGATCAGGGGGTTCCGCACGCCTCGCGCCGCGTTTTCGGGTCGTTGCGTCACTTCGATTTGGTCCCGCCGGCACCACCGCTGCGAATAATCCGGGCGTCAAGACTCGCCAACCAAGGGGGGCAAGCCCCCCTTGGAACCCCCCGGCAAGAGGTAACGACGTCACGACTCAAGGAGTGAGCGTCCGGGCCACGCGGAACCCGACGCCGTAGTCGCGGAGGCCGGTGGTAAACCCGAAGCGGTTCGCCGCGCGGAGGCTCCCCGGATTGCTGCTCCAAGAGCCGCCGCGCAAGACGCGCCACGTGCAGTCTCCACCCAGCCACGCGCGGCCGTCCGACGGCGCACCCCGGTAGTTTTCGTTCCAGCAATCCTCCACCCACTCCCTCACGTTGCCGTGCATGTCGTGCAGGCCCCACGCGTTCGCCGCGAACGACCCCACCGGCGCCGTCCGATCAGCGTCCCAACGGCTCCCGCAGCCGCCGCAGTTCGCACGGTTCCGACCGATCTCGTTGCCCCAGTGGTACTTCGTCGCCGTCCCGGCCCGCGCGGCGTACTCCCACTCCGACTCGCTCGGCAGCCGGTACTCGGCGTCCGTCTCGGCCGACAACCACGCGACATACTCCTTGGCGTGGTCCCACGATACGTGAATCACCGGCCGGGTTCCGCGGCCCCAGCCCCGGTCGCTCGGCCGGTAGCGGCCGCAGCCGCCCGCCGCCACGCACGCGTCCCACTCCCGGAACGTCACCTCGAACGCCGACAACGCGAACGGCGCCGCGATTGTCACATCATGTGCCGGGATCTCGTCGTAGTAGCAGCTATCGTCCTTCGAGAGGCAACCCATGCGGAAGCGGCCGACGGGGATCGTGACCATCAGCGGGCCGCTCCCGCCGGATCGCAGCGCGTCGGAAAACACCCCCTCCACGGCGGAGAGACGCTCCCGCAACGCTTGATGTGCCGCGGCATCGCGCGCCTCCGCCGCTGCCCGCCGCTCCCGCTCCGCACGTTCGGCCTCAAGCTCGCGGTCGGACGCCTCAAGCAAACCGAGCGCCGCCACGTAGTGCTCGCCATCCCGGCCCGCCGACGTCACGTACCGCGTCGCCGACTCCACGGCCCGGGCATGCTCCCCCGCCGCGCTCGCGACCCGCGCATGCCGAAACCAGAACGCGCTAGGCGTCTCGAGTCCGTGCTCCTCCCGCAGCGACAGCACTTCGTCCAGCGTCGCCAGCGCTGCCGCGTGTTGGCCCTGCTCCGCCTGCCATTCGGCCCGCACCATAAGACGGTCCGCCGCGATCTCGGGGGGCAGTTCGGAGGCGGCGGCGGCCATGGTGGCTACCAAGGCCAAGATGGCCGGCCAGGCCCAGCTCCTTGCCTTTGCCGAACACATCATGCCCAAGCCCTCGAGAGTGTCTTTCGGAGAAAGATGCCGGACGCGGCGAGCAGGCGCAAGCAACTCGGGCTTTCATGGGGGCGCGAGGGCCGCGCACTGTAGCGCGGGCGCACCCATGCCCAGCGGGAGCGGACGATGTGCGGCGACTCGGCGTCCCCTGGCACTGCGGCCGGTGCCATCAAGGCCCACCAGGAACCTCCACTCGACCATCGGGCGTCATGAGCGACATGATGCTTGCCGCGACGTGCCTGATCGCGACCCTGTCCACGCCCCGCGTCAGTTTCCCTTGGGGCGCGTACCGCACCTGCACGCTAACGTCCCCCGTCGCTCTCATTCGGAACGCGAGGTCGTCTCGGCGATTCGACGGAATCCACCGGCCAATGCGGCCCATGTTCGCGTCGAATCTGGAGTTGTCCAACTGGGTGAAACCGGCTTGCAGATGCGCCTTTACGTCCTCGCCAAGCGCTTCGTAGAGCTTGCCGAGGTGATGTTCCTTCATCGCGTTCCCCGCCTGCTCCGCGCGCCCGCTACGCTCCAACACCACCTTCATGGCCAGTTCCGCGGCGTGTGCCTCCAGCAGGGCGGCCCCGAGCGTCATCCCGAAGGGACGAGCGGAAGACAAGCCGACGACGTCTCCGGCACGAGCTTCGGGAGGCAACTCGCTCCCCGCAGCCCTAAGAGCCACGCCGGAAACAACCTCGACCACGCCAGCAGCCTCGAGCAGCCCCGCGGCGATACCCATCGTTTCGGGGCGAAATAGCTTCGTGTTTCGCTTGCCGCGCGACATGATGATGCTGGTCGGGTGAGCGGTTGCGCTGCTTGATCGCCTTGATCCACCGTTGTGGCCGCCGGGCACCCGCGGAGCGCCCCCGCTCACCGAATCAATCACAAACGGGGGGAGGATTCTCGCATGTCTGACGGGTTGACTCGGAGGCGGCGTCGCCGCCCGCCCGATTGGCGACCTACCCGGTGCGCACCGATGCGATGATGTTCCGCCGCCCGCGGTAATGAGCCCGGCGACCCCGCGGGGCCGCCGGGCTCCCCTGCCAAGCCTCGCCTTGCCTCGCCATGAATGTCCACGGCGGGCCGTGAAGGGAAGGGGCTAGCTCGTCGCCTTGCCCGCCCGCCCGCGCCCTTGTGGGCTTCTTTCGGACGCGCGGGCTGGTCCAGTCGGCAGCTCCCAGGGGCGACCTAGCGGATGCGGCTCGAGCGGATGCGCCTTCGCGTACATCCTAGCAGCAAGGGCCGCCTCGCGGGAGACGCGGGGGTAGTCCCGGAGCAAATCCTCGAGCGGGTCGCCGCCGTCGAGCCGACCCCGAATCGCGTACACGGAAACGCGAGTGCCGACGATGGCCGGCGTGCCGCCGAGGATGTCCGGGTCGGACGTGATCCAGCGGTCGCGGGCGGCTCGATACTCGTTGGCCAAATAGCGGGCCTCCGCCGCGTCCACGCCGCAGACCGACTGGTGGAGATGCAACCGGGGCACCGGCACCGAGGTGGCCTTGGCGTCCGTTGGAGGCCGGTGCTCGATCCACTCCGGCAGCCTGCGGTGGACGTCGCGGGCGAGTTCGTCCGCGGTCATGGCGCCGTGGTCGTCCCAGACGCGCTGGACCGCCTCCAGTTCGTCGTTGGCAAGGCCGTCCTGCGCCGCGCCCGGCGCGCCCTCGCGGACGGCCAGCCCATGGGGGGTTTGCACGACGCCGGCGTCCCAGTCGGCGGACTTCGCGGAGCCGTCGGTCGCCGCAAGGCGGGACGTCCGCGACAGCGACATGTCGTCTTGCGTGGCGCAGACCTCGTCCTCGATGATCGGCAGGAGCAGGCGCCGCATGGCCTCCCGCTCGGCCAGGTACATCAGTCGGACGAGCTTGGTCCGGTCGATCAGCCCGCCGGCCCTCTCGATGAACGCCACCGCCATCCGGGCGGCCCGCCGTTCCCTCATTCGTCCACCTCTCTCTCGGATCCCGTCGCCGCCGACTCCGGGCCGGGTTGGCCGCGCCCCTCGCGGATGGGCTCGAGCCGGTCGAGGTGGAAGCGCCCGTGGCTACCCGACCGCTCGGGGCGCCAGTCGCCGAGCCCGACGTGCTGGCCGGCGAACTCGAGCCACTCGCGCAGCCGCTCGGGAGCGATCAGGTCCGGGGCCGCGAACACGCGCGCCTCGAGCGACCACGGCGGGATGAAGCGCGCGCGGGTGCGCAGGATGCGGTTGCGCAGCACGACCACCGGCACGGTGTACTGGCAGCGCACGCCCCACTCCTCGAGGCTGTCGCCATGGCGCCCGACGTCGAACTCGAGGTGCGTGTCCTCCACGACCAGCCCGCCGCGCACGGCCGGCCCCTGCCTGGACCTGCGCGCCGCCGCCTCGATGCAGGCGCGCAGCGCGGTCCCCGGGACCGTCGGCCGGCCGTCGTCCGCCAGCCAGAGCGAGCGCCGGCACTCGAGCACGCGCAGCCGCTCCAGCTCGGAGTCGGTTCGCGAGCGCTTGCGCGCCAGTCGGGTGATTTCCCGGGACGCCGCGGAGGACGTGTCGAGCCCCGCCGCGGCGTTGTGGTGCAGGATGGGACTGTCGCCCGTCAGGCGCACGAAGTAGCGCATCGGAGGGGGTCGCGATTGGGTCGAATTATTATAGACAAAGAAACTTGAAGCGCAACCCCGAGTCCGTTAACCTATGCGCCGGTTGTTCGCGAGAGCCTGGCCGCAAAACCTCCTCCCATTCGTCGAACCGGCGCACGCCCACGAGGGCATCCGCGACGGTCGGCGACGGACGCGGAGGGACGGCAGCGGGCTTCGCGGGCATCATGGATAGGAGGGGCCGTACTGCGGGAACAGTACGACCCCAGGGTAGCGCATCGGAGTGGCCGATGAGCACCCGGTCCCATTGTCCCACACGTCGTGGGGCGACGCCCGGGGCCGGGGGTTCGCCCGACCCCTTCCGTGCGCCGGCCGGCGCGACGGAGCCAACCAGCGGGGACGCCCCGCCTCCCGTCCGCCGTCCGCAACGCGACATGCCGGAAGCGGCATCGGGAGACGAACCACATGGGCGACATCCGTTTTCATCGGGACAAGGCGGTCGTGACGTTGCGCGGCTCGGTCGACGGCGAGGCCGTCGACCGGCTCGTCCGCGCGCTGCGCAGCGCGCACGAGGACTACTTCTACGACCGCATCGAGATTTCGGTGCGGTCGACCGGCGGCGAGATCGACGCGCTGATGGAGGTGCTGCGCGAGACGCATCGCCTGCGCGAGCGCGGCGTGACGGTCGACACGGTCGTGCGGGGCATGGCCGGCTGCGGCTCCGCCTGCGTGGCGTTCCTCGGCGACCACCGCCGTGCCGACGCGGGCAGCACGCTCTACCTCCACGGCGCCCGCTTGGGCGACCAGGCGAACCTGACGGCGCTCCAGTCGGTGGTCGCGGGCCAGTACCTCGCCGTGTGGGACGGGAACGTCATCGAGGCGCTCGCGGAGCGGGCGCTGCGCACGACGCCGCCGACCGGCGGCGACGCGGACGGCATTGATGGCCTCGACTGGCGCGCCGTCGCGCGGGTGGTGTCCGCGGAGCCGCCGCGCACGACCGGGCCGACGGCGACCCAGCGCCGGAAACTGCACGCGAGCCTGCGCCGGACCATGCGCGGGTTCGTCTCCACGGGGGACCGCGAGGGCCTGGCGAGGCTGTACGCCGGGCTATTCGAGCGCGACGAGCAGATCGGCGCGGAGCTCGCGCGCGAACTGCTGCTGCTCGACGGCGTCGGGGACGAGCCGGAAGCGCCCCCGGAGAGCGCCGGGGAACCATGCCTGCACGTGCCCGAGTGGCGCCCGCTGTGGCCGGCCGGACGGGTGCCGACGCGCCTGCTGTGCCGCCACACGCTGATCCTCGGGGAGACCGGCTCCGGCAAGACCATGTCCGGCGTCCGGCCGCTGCTCGACGCGTTGCTCGCGCCGGGCCTGCCCGACGGCACGGTCGGATGCGTGCTCGTCGTCGATCCCAAGCGGGAGCTGTGGGATGTCGTTAGGGACCGCGGCGCGCGCCGCATCGACATCGGCGGCGCCGGCGGCCCCGCCGTCAACCTGATGTCGGGCGACGCGTGGGACGTGACCGCGGACGTCGCCGCCGGCCGCTACCTCGCCGCGGCCGAGCGCGTCCTGGTGCGCTCGGCGTCGCTCGCGCCGCTGAGTCCGGCGAACGCGCTCGCCGGACGACCGAGCGGCGGGTACTCCCAATACTGGCAGACCGACGGCGCGCGCATGGCGTTGACGGCGACGGCGTTGACGATGGCCTTGCTGGAGGAGGGCAAGGCGCTGTTCGCGGGCGGCGAGGCCGCGCCCCTGAAGGACGTCTCGGGACGGCGCGCTGACCGCGCTGCGCAAGTTCGGCGAGCGCGCCGGCCTGCTGATGCCGCACCCCGAACTGTGCGCCGCGGCGCAGCGGGCGATCACGGACTCGTGGGCCGTCGCCGCGGCCCACGCGGACGCGGGCGAGCCGCCGCCGCCGGAGGCGATCCTGCGCGTCTGGGAGACGTTCCGCGCGGTCGTGGAGGCGAGCGCGATCCACGCGGCGCTGCCGGCGTTGCGCGACGCGCTGCGCGACGCCGGCGAGGCGCTGCGCGGGGCCCCGAATCCACCGGCGTTGCGCCGCTGCGCGCGCACGGTCGCGAGCTCCGCCCTGACGCGGCTGCCGGACGACCAGCTATGCCCGGCGCCCGGCCTGCTGGCGCTCGCCGACGACGTGTTGAAGCTCTTGTTCGCGCCGCCGGGCACCGGCACGGTGACGGCGGAGCCCTACCGCGCGCCGAGCTCGATGGAGGCACTCGCCGAGGAGCCGGACGACGACGAACCGGAGGAAGGGGACAAGGCGGATGAGCCGCCGGATTGGGACGCCTCCGCCGACGTGCTGCGGGGGCGGTTGCGCAGCGTGCGGGCCGAGCTGCGCGACGCGGAGTACCGGCTTGCCGCGGTGCCGCCGGCGGGGCGCGCGACGTTGGCGGGACGGGTCGAGAAGATCCCGGCGCACGACGTGGTCAAGGCGCTCGCCGCGACGGGCGGGCGGGGGCTCGGCCCACTGCTCGAAAGCGTCATGCAGTGGGTGGACCTCGGCTACGACAACGGCCGGAACAGCCACTACATCGGCGTCCGCGCCTACGCCGCGCAGGCGTTCTTCGCGTTCGCCGAGCCGGCGGCGGCATGGATGCTGTACTGCGGCTGCGAGCCATACTGGCGGCGCCTGGTCGAAGGCGGCACCGAGGCCGTCGACTTCAGCGCCGCCGTGGACCGCGACGCCGGCCGCGAGGTGTTCGTGGTGCAGCCGCGGGCCGCGGCCCAGGGCATCGTCGCGAAGGCGGTCAAGGCGTTGTTCTTCGAGGCCGTGCTCGGCAACGCGCGCCGCGCCGCCGGCGAGAAGCTGCCGCTCGTCGCCTACGTGGCCGACGAGTTCCACCGCTTCGTCACCGCCGACCAGGTGCACGGCGAGCAGTCCTTCCTGGACACCTGCCGGTCGTTCAACGCCTGCTGCGTGCTCGCGTGCCAGTCGATGGCGAGCGTGCGCCATGCCCTGGCGGGCGCCTCGGGCGCGGCGGACGACGGCCGCGCCAACGGCCACGCGGTGGACATCCTGTTGGCCAACACCGGCTCCAAGATGTTCTTCCGCACGACGGACCCCGACACGCTGTCGCGCGTGCGCAGCATGGATCCGGCGCGGCCCGGCGAGGTCAGCGTGGTCGACGCCCGCCCGCCGTCGACGCTCCGGGCCGGCGAGTGCTACGTGTCCCTGCCGGACGGTCGCTTCGAGCGGCGCCAGATCGCCGCCGGCCCCGCCGCCGCGCCGGCGCCGGCCGAGTCGTCCGGGCGCGTCGTGCCGCTGCGCCGCCGCCGCAAGGGGGCGACCGCGCCGGAGGCGGGGCCATGACCCGCCCCGTCGAGCCGCGCCCCGTTCCGGCGATCACGGACATCGACGCGCGCATGCGGGAGATCGCGGCGCGCCACGACCGGCTCGCGCCGCCGGACCACCATCTCGTGGCGCGGCTCGACGGGCGCGGCTTCCACGGCCTCACCCGCGCGCTGGGCCTCGACAAGCCCTACGACCAGGGCTTCCGGGACGCGATGGTGGGCGCCGCCCGCCACCTGATGCGGTGCGGCATGAACGTGCTCTATGCGTACACGCAGAGCGACGAGATCTCGATCCTGTTCGATCCGCGCGACCGGGCCTTCAACCACCGCCATCGGAAGCTGTTGAGCGTGCTGGCCGGCGAGGCCAGCGCCAGCCTGACGCTGGCCCTCGGGCGCGTCGCCAGCATGGACTGCCGCCTGCTCGAACTCGAGACGGTGGAGGACGTCGGCGACTACTTCGTCTGGCGGCAGGCCGACGCCGCGCGCAACTGCCGGCAGTCGCACCTGTATTGGGCGCTGCGCCGGACGGGGCGGAGCCCGCGCGCCGCGCATCGCGAAGCCCGCGGGCTGTCCGGGGAGGCCATCGCGGAGCTGCTGCGCGAGCTGTCCGCCATCGACCACGACGCGCTGCCGACGTGGCAGCGCCGCGGGATCGGCCTGTACCGCGAGCAATACGAGAAGGAGGGCGTCAACCCCGTGACGGGCGAACGCCGGATGGCCCTGCGGGGCCCGGTCTGGGTCGCGCTGGACCTGCCGCATGGCCGCGACCACGCGGCGCTCGTCGCCGACCTGCTCGAGGGGGCGGGAGCGTGACGGGGCGCGGGCCATCCCCCAACCGAACAACAACGGTGCCCTGGAGGACCGGCATGCCAATCTCACGCAAGGTCGGGCGTGCCGCCGGGCACGCCGTCCGCAAGCGCCGCGCCGCCACCCGGCCCCCGACCATCCTCGGCGGGCGTGCTCCAAACCCGCATTTTCGCCGCTGGATGCGCCGCGTGGGCCGCGAAATCAAACTGCACAAGAAGTTGGGATGGAGCCCCCGCAAGAACCATCCCGGGCGCCACGGCCGGCCAACGCGCTGGCGGCGCGCCGCGGAGCGCAGGGACCGGCGCGATGCCCTGGAGCGGCATCTGGCGCGCCATCGGGCGCGCATCCTTGAGGATCGGTGGGACGCGCTTGACCGCGCCATGCCGTGTACACAACGCCCCCCGAGGGCTAGCATCGTCAACCAATCGGAGCCACCGATGAAGGTACAACTCGCCTCCGACCCCGCGCCAAGGGCGTGCGGGGGACGCAACGCGGGGGTGTCCCCGTGATGACACAAATCCCCTTCGACCATGAACGCGTCCTGGCTGCCGCGCGCGCCGGCGACGCCGCCCGCCTCGCGGCGCTGCTGCGCGCCGGCGTGCCCGCCGACCCGCCGGCGGAGGCGCCCGAAACGGCGCTGCACGCGGCCGCCAAGGAGGGCCACCTCGACGCCATGCGCGTGCTGCTCGACGCCGGCGCCGACGCGCTGCGCGAGGACGAGTTCGGCTCCGCGGCGATCCACCGCGCGGCCCTGGCCGGACACGCGGCGTGCGTCGCCGCCCTGGTCGACGAATACGGCGTCGATCCCAACCTGCGCGACGGGCGCCGGCGCACGCCCGTGCAGGAGGCGGTGCAGGGGTTGAGCCTCGACACCGCGCGGCTGCTCGTCGGCCACGGCGTCGACGTCGACGCCCGCGACTTCCTGGAGCGGACGGCGCTGGGCAAGGTCCACGACAAGATCCGCAACAGGCCGGGCGTCGACGACCCCGCCGAAATCGCCGCCAACGCCGCCGTCGCGGACGCCATGGAGGCGTTGCTGCTCGAGGCGGGGGCCGATCCCATGCTGGACGGCAACTGCCTGTGCACGACCCCGCTCATGCACGCCATCGAGGCCGGCGACCTGGCCGCCGCCGAGCGTTGCGTCCGCGCCGACCCGGAGTCCATCGACCTGTGCCATTTTCGGGACGGCACCGCGTTGCACATCGCCGCGCGCCGCGGCACGGCCGAGCACGTCGCGTGGCTGCTCGAACACGGCGCCAGGCCCTCCCCCAGCACGGAATGGGGCTTGCCGCTGCACGACGCGGCCGGGCGCGGCGACCTGGCGAGCGTGCGCCTGCTGCTGCGCGCCGACCCATACGCCGTCCAAATCCATTGGGGCAGGCCGGCGCTCACGCGCGCCGCCGAAGGCGGCCACGCCGAGGTTGTCGACCTGTTGCTCAGGGCGGGCGCCGACCCGCGCGCGAGGACCATGCGGGATGAGACCGCGCGTGACGTCGCCGCCAACGCGGACGTGCGCGACCGCCTGCGCCGCGCCATGCTGGACGGGAATCCGCGCCCTCGGCGACGCCCGCTGGCCGACACGGCCGCCCTGGCGCGGCTGCTCGCCAGCGAGGGCGTGGACTCGCGGCGGCTGCCCGCCGGCGCCCCGGACGGGGATGGCTTTCGGCCGCTGCACCACGCCGTGGACGCGGCGGCCATCGACGTGCTGGAACTGCTGCTCGACGCCGGCGCGAAACTGCTCGACTACGACGTGCCCGAGGGCTGGCGCGCGGTGTCGTCGTTCGCGGCCGCACGCCGGCGCGCGCGGGCGCGCCGCGACGCGGAGAGCGAGTTCGGCCGGCGGCGCGCGTCCGGCGCGGTGGACCTGCGCGACTTCGTGGCCGGGCTGGCCGGCGGCATGCGCGACGTCGACTGGCGCCACGCCGGCGAAGCCGAGGTGCTCGCGATGGTCGCGGAGGGGCGCATCCGCGCCAACGCCCACTACGTGGACGAACTCACGCCGCTGCACATGGCGGCGGCGTTCGACATGCCGGACGTCGTGAGCGCGCTGATCGACAATGGCGCGCGTCTGGAGATACACACCGGGAGGGGTGAAGTCCCCCTGACGTTCGCCGCCCGGCACGCCGGCGCGGAGACGACGCGGCGCCTCATCGAGGCCGGCGCCGACTTCTCCGTCAACGCCTGCCTCATGCCGCCCCTGCACGAAGCGTGCGCCGCGGCCAACGGCGGCGCGGCGCGTGCCCCTCATCGAGGCCGGCGCGGACGTGAACGCCGTCGCCCGGTGGGGGCGCCTCCGGGGACGGCCTTGACTGTCCGCCGCAACAAGGCGGGCTCTCGGCCAGCGACGATCACGCGCCGAACGTTTTGCCGATCCCGCGCGGGCCGGCGGATCGGCCGCGCCGGCCCAGGAGGGACCTAGCCAACGTGGAGAACCCGAGGCCACGAGTCCCTCTCCCTGCCGTCCTCCAGCTACCGGGCGTCGAGCGGACGATCCAGGTCAACCACTGCAAGATGCCGGGCTGCGAGAACTTCGGCGTGCCCGCGCGCTGGCAGCCAAGCAAGCCGGGGCCATCGGCGGATCGCGACATGGCCTACAAGGTGCACAGCACCGCGAAGGGAAAGATCCCGGCGATCCGCTGCAAGGCGTGCCTCGACATGCCGCCGATCAAGTCCAACGACGCCATCGCCCGGGAAGTCGAGCGCCTCGCCATGGAGAGCGGCATCTGGCTGTTGGAGGAGCGCACCACCTGCGGCAACCGCGAGTGCCCGAACCATGAGCGGCCGGTCGGATTCCATCCCGACGAATACCGCAAGCGCGGCAGGCCGAAGTCCGGGCGGGGACGCTACTACCAGTGCCGGCGGTGTGGACGGCGCACGCTGGCGTCCGACCCCACGCGCCTGCACGACCGCAACCGGCGTCATGCCGCCGACCTGCTCGGCCGAATCGCGAACAAGTCCCCCGTGCGAGGCTCCTGCCGCGGCGCGGGGCTCAAGTTCCTGCGGGACTACTACCAGATCGTGGACTTCCTGCACGGGCGCTGTCGCGCGTACTCGGGGGCGATCGACCGGGCGCTGATCGATGGTCGCCTCAAGCTCCCGGAGGACATGGATCTCCAGTCCGACGCGCAGGTCTACCGGCTGAATTGGATAAGCCGCCTGGACCGTCGCAATGTCGAACTCTCGTCGTACTGCACCGTGCACGGCGAGTCTCACTTCGTGCTGGCGATGCACTGCAACTTCGACGGGCGGGTTGACCCGTTCACGATCAACGCGGAGGCTGCCCGCACCGGAGATCTCGCCCTCCCCGAAGCCTTCAGGAGGTACGCCCAGTATTGGCTCGCGGGCGACGAACTCCGCGCCGGGCGCGCGATCGCGCGGCGCATGGACGAAAAGGCCCGCATCGGGCTGCTGCGGCAGATCGAACGGCTCTACGCGGACGCCGCCTCGCGGGAGGACGTCGAGAACATCGAGTTGCATGGCCTCAACACCGGCTATAGCACCCCGTTCCTGAGCACGGGCATGCAGGTCCACATGCCGTACACGGCTTACGCGCATTGGTTTCTGTTGCATCGGGTTCTGGCCGGCGCCGGCGTCCGACGGGTGCAGGCCAACATGGACATCGACTCAATGGGGCGGGCAGCCTTCTTGACCGCGTTCGCGGACGAGGTGAAGCGTGGCGCCGCGCACGCGTTCTTCGTCAAGTACACGAAGTACCAGACCATCGACGAACGACGCGAGATCCTTGCCGAGAGCAGGCGCGAGCGCGACGAGTTCGCAAGCACGCTGCCGAGGGACATGCGAAAGGACCGGCGCGAGGTCGCCCGACGCATGATGATGGAGCGCATCGAGGCGCGCGAGAAGCACGGCAAGTGGGACGACGAGTGGGTCGAGCATCCGCTGCCGACCCTGAACGAGCCGCACAAGGCCATGTCGTGGCTGACTCCCGACACCACCATCGACGAGGTGCGCAAGGCGGACATGTTCCTGCGGTCGGGGCTCGGCAAGATCGACAACGTGTTTCTGAAGACGCGGCGTCTGTTCAACGCGCTCGAGCGCCCCGTTGGAACGTCAAGCGGGCACAACACCGTGTGGCACGGCTACGCGCCGTACAACCCGGCCATGCTGGAGAAGTACGTCACCATCTTTCGCACCGTCAACAACTTCGTGTTCGTCGGCGACGATGGCGCGACGCCGGCCATGCGGCTCGGGTTCGCGAACGAGCCGCTGCACTTCGAGGACATCGTGTGGCCGGGGCAGCGGGTTCCGAGGCCCCGGCGCGGGCCACGCAAGGGGAAGCGGCTGGCCATGCCCGACCGCCGGTCTACACGCGCCCGCCGGGGCGGCGCTAGCCGGCGGGCGGCGCGGTAAAGCGGGTCGCCGCGGCCTTGATCTTCTTGGCGAACTGATCCCTGTCCAGCGGCTCTTGCGCCCGTCGACACTCGACCATGCCGGTGCGCACAACTTCCCGGCTGTGCGTGCCGGCTTCTTCCATCCACGTCTCATGGGTCCGATAGATCGAGTGCTGGCAGTCTAGCAGGGCTTGGAACACCTCCACGGCCTCGGGTAGGTGCCGAACCAACTCTAGACAGGTCGAGTACGCGTAGAACTGGGCCAGCCCCTCGATGACCGCGATGTCCGTTCCACCGAACGCGGCCGTGGGCCAGTCGAGACCATCGATGTCGTACCCCATGTGCGTGTATGCGTGCGCGAGCTCGTGCGCGAGCACGACGACGGTCATGGCGTCGATCGAGATGTTGTGCCTGACGGCGTAAATGCCGATGGGCAGCCAGTAGATCAGCACCCTTTGCTGCGGATACCAGTACGCACCAAACAGGTCCTCGCGGATCTCGGCGAAGAGCTTGCTCACGTCGTTGTCGTCGGCCCACTGAAGCCACGCCGTGGCGGTGTCCCGCACTCTGTCAAGATCGTCCGGCCCCGCGTCGCCGAGCCTTGTGGCGGCGGCGTTTTCCACGACTTCCCGCGTCTCCGCCATGAACTTCGTGCCGTCGGCGACCGCTTGGAGAAGGGGGCGATTCAGCATGATCGCCTCGACTCCAACGCGGTCGGCGAGCTTCTCCGCAAGCGGAGGCGGCAGGCCGCTGGCAATCTCGATGGGAACCTCCCTGCCCCGCAGTTGGAAGCCCGTCTCCGCAGCCAGACGGTTGCGGACCCGCTGGTTCCATAGCCCCACGTGCCGCCGGACCTCCTGCTCACACCTCGGAGCGACGCGCTTCAGGCTCTCCTCCCAGCCCATGCTCACCGCGTTGTGGAAGCCGGGGAGCTTCTCCCCCGAGTAGTGGCGCTCGGGCGCCCCCCACGCGTCGCTCTGGTCCACCATGCCGCCTCCCGGCACAAGACAATGCGTCCGCAAGCTACCGCAGGGCCGCAGCTCGTGCCAGCATGGCACCGGGACGGCGGCGCTAGCTTTCGGAATAACTCAGCAGGCTTGGAGTCGGGCCGGCCCCGTCCACTATGGTTTGGACGAAGACGTCGGCCATCCACTCCTTATCATCGGGCACGTCCTCGCGTAAACCTTGGTGGAGCGCATCAAGCGCCCGCGCGAGGAGGCTGCCGTCGAAGGCGAGGTATCCCTTCGCTTCTAGTCGCATCATTGCCGTGCCGAAGTCTCGCGAGCGCATCGGGACCAGCCGGATGCGGCTTCTGCGGCGCAACTTCCTCCGCGACAGAAACCCCTGGTAGAGCCGCCGCAACTCCTTGCTCTTGCCGATGTCGCCGTGGTTGACCAGGAAGCCGTACGTGACGAACCCCCTCTTGCCCGGCTGGTGGACCGCCTCGCAGTGCTTGTGGGCGCCCGCCAGCTGCCGCAGGAACGCTTCCGTGTTCATGTTCCGGTTCGCGCTCACCTCGCACACGATCTGAAACTTGGGCGCCGTGATCGCCGGGCGAGGCTCGATGTCACACACGTTGCAGGGCGCGAAGTTGTTGGGGAGCCCCTTGGCGTTGGTGGTGCAGTAGCTGCGGACAACCCCCGGATGACCCAGGAAGGTCAGTATCGAGGACACGGCCAATTCCATCGCCAAGCCCTTGTTGATCCGCCGGGCGGCCTGTATCCGATTTTCCTTCTTCGCGAGCTTCCGTTCGAGGTCGCCCGTCGGTTTTTGCTCCCGGAAGCGTAGCCTGTTGTCTTGCTTCCTCCGGGTCGCCGAGTCGAGACCCATCTTCTTGATTGCCCCATGTTGCACCTCTCGGGCTTCGGTCAGTTCCAGCGCATCTAGGATCTCAAGGATCTCGGACAGCGGACGCCCGGCATCCCACGAGCTGGCCGATTCGTCCTTGGACCCGACCGTAACGCTGATCGGCGAGAACATTCGATGGCAACCTGCTATGGCGGCGTCAGGAAGTTCACGTGGTCCATCGGCGATGGAGCCTCGAGCAACTCCGCGAAGGTCAGCAGCATCGCCGTGCTCCGTACCTCCGTGAGGGTCAGTTCCGTTCGCGCTGCAAGCTCTTCCGTCTCCAGGTACAGCAATGCCGTCGCATCCGCATGAACCAAGCGTAGGTCTCCGGGGTCTGCGTCGGCCGGCGGGGGGCCGTAACGGTGCATGGCGATGTCGCGGTACTGCACGAGTTCCTTGCTCAACTCCAACGCGCGGCTCGGGCTCTCGAATGCCCAATGGATCAGCGCCTCGAACTCCACGAGCAGTAGCCCGGGACAGGTCTTGGCCCAGACGTGTTCGGTCTGCCCAAGCGAGCGTGCGCCGTCCTGTAGGAGCTCGACCACTTCCAGGCCATCGCCCCCGACGTACCTCTGCCGAACACTCTCCGCGACCGTGTCCACGATGGTCCGATGATCCTGCGGCGTTCTGCGCGGCCAGGGGCGCTCGGCGATGTGGGCCAGCCGGACGCTGGCGGGGGTCATGCCCCCCGGCGCAACCCAGCCCAAGCGCTTCGCGAGGCGCCAAGCGTCCGCGGCCAAGGCGTCGTCCAGCGTTTCGTCGTCCGGCAGGTCGCCTTCCTCGACGTGATCCAGGTTGGGACCGGCGTCCGCGAGCACGTCGGCCCACTGCCGGATGGCCGACTGCTCGTCGATCTCGCCGCTCGACAGCGCAAACTCGAGGGCGCCCGGCCTGCCGCCGGGCTCCGGCTCGGGCGTGGCCCCCACCTCCGGCTCGGGCGTGCGCGCGAGCAGGTCCGGCAGAAGCTCGAACTCGACGAAGGCGGTCACGAGCGTGCAGCGTTCGGTCATCGGCGTTGCCATCGACTAATCCTGTGCGCATGCTCTATGCCAAGCCGGAAACGCCAGGCAATCTCCACCAGATCCAGTCTGGCCGCCGCGTCCGTGACTAGCCCGACCGCCCGCGCGGGAATCGTCCTCGACGGAGTCTTCCTGCGCAGCGTGTAGTTCTGGCGCAAGAGGTACACCCAAAGTTCGGCCGCCACCACCTCCGGCAGCACGTAGCTCGCCAGATAGCTGCGCCCATCCGCCCTCAGCAACGGGCGAGCTACGGAGCGCACCCGGGCGCGCATGGAGTTCATGATCGAATCGACCGGCTGGAGACTCGCGCCCTTGAGAGTGGGGAACCCGTGCTGCTCGACGCGCTTGCCCGGCATCCGCGTTAGCCAAAGCGTCCGGCAGCCCCGATACGCTTGCGTATCCTGTGGATAGTCCAGCCACAGCGATCCGCCTTCTTTCGGCTTCGCCCCCTTGAACGCACGCCTGAAGAGGGTGGCCCGCACGAGAGGATCATCGCGCCGCACGGCGGCCTTCAGCAGGTCTTTTGGAATCGCCTCGGCTTCGAACCGCTGCTCCACCTCGTCCCACGCGTCTCGCAGGGACTTGCGTTCGCCGACAGGCTGGTTGGGGTTCTGCACCTTGCGCCGCTGGTCCTTGTCGTGTTGGTACAGCGCGATCTCCACGCGTTTGAGCGGTCTGGCGCGTCCATCCGTGCCGGTGCCTTGGTCCGGCACTCCGGCAAGAACCCTGTCGCGCATCGCCACCAGCGCGGACGCCGCCATCTCCTTCGCCCCATCCATGTAGCAGTGCAGGAGCTGAAAGCGGCTGAGCATCTTCTGCACGACGAGGAAGTGCGCCGTCTCCGCGTAGGGGGAGCGTATGAAGTACCCGCCGCGCCCCAGCTGGGGGAGTTGCTTCATGCGCTCGGCTCCCGTCATCCCCGGATGCCTAGTGGCGCCGGGATGCAGCACGCTTGCCCACTCCTGGTCGAACTCCCAGCGTTCAACGTCTCCGCGACGATCCCTGTCGCTCGGGCAGAGGCGCTCGGGCAGGAAGAACGGATGGGCGGCAAGCACAAAGATCTTCCTGTCCGCGACCAGCGCGGACACGATGAACTTGAGGAGAACATGGCGACGGTCCTCCCGCTCCGCCCTCAACGAGACGTCCAAGACGTCCGAGTAGACGCGGACCGGCGCACCGTGCGTGCCCCGCGCCGGATGAAGCAGATGGGCGTTCCGCCAACTGTGGTAGTCGCGCAACCGCCGACCGATCCGCTGGAGATAGCGATAGTACGCGTCCATCGGCAGCCCCAAGCGCTCGAACGTGTCCGTGACGGTGCGGCTCTCCGCCAAACCATCGAGGATCTCCCGCCAATGTCTCTTCACCCGGCGTTCCGCAGGCACGGACAAGGCCGTCCCGAGGCTGAACGCGCCCCCACAGTGGCGGCAACGAACGGTGGTGCTCCCTCGGTGTCGCCGGTAGAAACGCGACGACCCACTCCCGGTGTTCGCCCAGTTCTCGAAGAGATTGACGCCGTGATGCGGACAATCGGGGTCGGGGCAATCCGCGAACGGCAGGCTGAGCGACAGGAAGTAGCGGGCGACGGGGCGGAGGGCGCGGTTCGACGGCAGACTCGCCTCCTGTCCGCACGCAAGGCACTTGATTTTGCCGACGCGCTGGCCCGTCTTCAGGGCCGTCATCCTGAACCTGTGCCAACGGTCAGAAGCCTGCCTGCCCCCCGGCGGAATCTCGACCGCAAGATCCCGCCCGAAGTTCGGACACATCGGGTTGCGGCACATGGCCCAGTTCAAGTCCACCCCGAACTCGGGGAGCGTCAGGGGCTCGATCCTCGTCGGCGTTCCCGTGGAGGCGTGCATGGCAGCACCGGAGCGGCGATCTCGAATGCCGGGCAACATACGAAATGCGTTGCTCCCCCGCAACGTAAGCCACCTCGGGCGTCTCTCCCCGCCCGGCCGGGAACCCCACGATCATCGGTCGACAGCCGCTCATGCGGATGTCCGATGGCCGAGTTCTCGCCGTAGGCGGGGGCCGCGTGCGACGGCCCACCCGCCCACAGAACCCCGGCCTTTGGCCGGCAGTCGCCATGGTCGTGCCGCGTCGAGCTTGCCCTAGACCTCGACACAAGCCACCGTTGCCGCCAAAGCGTACGCGGGCGTTGCCGCTTGGCGCGTGCAACGGCAGACCCCCGTCCCAGCGCGGGCCGTCCGCGGTCGCTCCGTGGCGATCACGGCGCGCCTAGACTCGACTATCAGGCGAAAGATGGGTACGTCGAACGAGGATCGACATATCCGTTGGACGTACTATCTCGAACCGATCATGCGCCAGACAACGAAGGTAAAACTTGATGAAACGCCCGTAAGTATCTGGTAATGTGGGCGTTAATCGGAGGGTCTCCGCTCCCTCTCGACTGCGGCGAGGGGTGGAAAATGCCACAAAATTCCTGAACGGCTAGCTCTCCGCCAAAAGCTGCTTAGGAGTGCGACCAAGGGGGCGCGAAGGAGAGCGACGTGACCGCCGGAGAGTGCATCGACGCTATGGTGGAGCACTGGGGAGGCCGACTGCGGAGCCCATTGGACCTAGCTCGTATCCCGACTTGGTCGCCGGGTGTACGCTATCCGGGGTTGTCGGTAACGATCTCGGCAGAGGACGCCCTTGCGTCGTCCCGTCAAGCGGAGTTGTTCGTCGAACGAGCGTCCGCTGCATTGCCGATGGACTAGCCGATGTGGCCCTGTAACGGATACCTGTCGCTCGCTGGGCACGGAGCGCACGCACGGCGCGGCGCAGCCTTGCGGCCCTGTTTCCTTATCCGGCGGCATACTCCCGTCGCCATGAGATGGAGAACCGCCTTGGGCGTAGCGGGCGTGTCCGTGCTTGCCGGTTGCGCGACGCCGATGCCCGTTTTGACGGACTTCTCCGAGATCAAGGCCGAGGTTCGAGTGCCGTATGACGCGATGGTCGGCCCCTCGTTCGACGATGCCCGCCAATCGGCAAATCCAGTCGCCGGAGAACACTGCGGCAGCATGGGGAAGGACGCGGTTTACGTGTCCGGGCGGGGGGAAAGCGAGTACGCGGGCGCAATCGTCACCGACGGCAGCAGCTACGGCGGAGGCGTTAGTTCGACGAACATCTACGCCACCGAGTACGTGTTTCTCTATAGGTGCGAGTCGGCAGGACTAACCGACCATCGCCGTCCGCAGTAGCGGGAACGGCATCGAAGCCATCTTCTTGGCCTTGGAGCCCCGATGCCACAGGAGAGTCTGGGCCGACGACTCCGTGACCGCCCCGGCGCTATCATCCCACCGATGGCAGCCTCCTCCCGCCCGCCCCGCTCCTTCCTCGGCCTCGAAGGCCCGCTCGCCATCGCCCACCGAGGCGGGGCGGCAGAGAATCCGGAGAACACCATGGCGGCGTTCGAGCATGCCGTGAACCTGGGCTATCGCTGCATCGAAACCGATGTCCAGGCGACCCGCGACCGGATCCCCGTCATCTTCCACGATGAATCGCTCGAACGGCTGACCGGGCTCGACCGTCCCGTCGGGACGCGCACATGGCGGGAACTCGCCGGGCTGCGCGTGCACGGCGAGGCGCCGATTCCGAAGCTCGAAGACCTGCTCGGGGCGTGGGACGACCTACGCCTCGTCATCGATCCGAAATCCGACGACGTCGTGGCGCCACTGATCGAGGCGATGAAGCGCACCGGTGCGCGCGACCGCGTGTGCCTCGGCTCCTTCTCGGCTCGCCGCATTCGCTGGCTCCGCGCGGACGCGCCGGGCTGCACGTCGTGCACGCCGGCCGAGGTCGTGCGCCTGCGCGCCGCATCCTACGGGTTGCCGGTGGGCACGTTCCAAGCGCAGTGCGCCCAGGTTCCGCCCCGCCAGCCCTTCCTCGGTTCGCTGTCGATGCCCGTGGTGGACGCCGCGTTCGTGCGCGCCGCCCACGAACGCGGGATGCCGGTGCAGGTCTGGACGGTCGACTCCGAACCCGAGATGCACCACTTCCTCGACCTCGGCGTAGACGCCATCATGACGGACCGCGTCACCGCCCTGAAGAACGTGTTCGTGCGGCGCGGCATCTGGCGCTAGACGGTGGTGGACATCTCCCTATTGGCCATCGACGTGGACGGCACCCTCGTCACGGACGAGAACCGCGTCTCGGAGCCAACCAAGGGCGCCATGCGCCGTGCCCACGAGGCCGGCCTCGGTTTGGTGCTCGCCACGGGGCGCCGCTATCGCACCACGCGCCGCGTCATTGACGAGATCGGGTTGCCCCTGCCGGCGGTCTGTCTCGGCGGGGCGCTAACCAAGGACGCGGAGGGACGCACGCTCCATGCCGAGCCCTTCGACGCCGCACAGGTCGGCCTGCTCCTGGAGTTGGCGAGGCAGCGCGGGCTGCCACTCATCCTGCAGCGGGACGCGGAGGAACTCGGCGGTGCCGACTATCTCGTGGACTCCGTACCGCCCTGGAATTCGGAGACGCACTACTACGTCGAGGCGGGCGGCGCGTCGGCAGCGGCTGAACCCGTGCCCGAGAAGGTCGCCGGCGACGTGCTGGTCGTCGGCTGTTTCGGCGAGCACGCTCCCCTCGCGGGTTTCCAGCGGGAGGTCGCCCGGGAGACCGGCGACGAGTTCGCGAGCGTCCTCGTGCGCTCGCAACGCACTCCGGGCTGGTACCTGGAGACGATCATGGGGCACGTCAGCAAGTGGACGGCGCTTGCCCGTTTCGCCACTGGCGCCGGCGTTCCACTCGACGCCGTCTGCGCCGTTGGCGACGCCCTCAACGACCTGCCGATGATCCGGGGGGCAGCGTTCGGCGTCGCGATGGGCAACGCGGATCCGAAGGTGAAGGCGACCGCGGACTGGACGACCTGCGGCAACGGCGAGCACGGCGTCGCGGTGCTCATCGACCGGTTGCTCGTCGACCACCATCCAGCGCGGCCCCATCGAAGCCCCACATGACCATCGGGGAAACGGCACGCGCTGAGCCCGTGGCCTTCGCGGCGCACCTTGGCATGCGCTTCCTGCGGCGGCTTGCCCTATCCGCGGTCATGGCGGGCACGACCGCATGTGGAGGCGGTGGTGGGGGCGGCGGCGCGTCGAATACCCCCGCCCCGGCCCCGCCGCCCCCCCAGCCGGTGACCCTCGCGGACGCCATCCCGGCCTCCGGCGCGACCATCGATCCGGCCACATCCGGACTCAATCTCATCCACCTCGCGAATGCCGACTGGCAATTCGAATACGCCGGCGATTGCGGCACGACGGGCGTGACCGTACGCCACGCGCTCACCGATCTCAGCGGCTCCGGGGACGATCGCGAAATCGTGGACCACAAACTTGCCTGCCGGCTCGAACCCGGCGTCTCGTACGCGGTGCGGGTGGACGCGACGGACGGCGATGGGACTCGCCATCGGGCCACGATGGAGTTCGCGACCGCGGGCGAGCCCGCCGCACGGGGCGTCACCGTGGTCGGCGCGGCGACGCTGTCGCGGGGTGCCGTCGATGGCCTCTTCCGCCGCTACGTACGCGACGCGGTGCTCGACGAAATCTCCATCCCCGTGATCGGAACGCTGATCGCATTGATCGTGGCCGAGATCGCGGAGCAGTCGTGGACCGAACTCGGGGCACGCGGCGCGACCTACGGCGTGGTATCCAAGAGCGTCTCATACCCCTCGCGCAGTCCGTCGGGCGCATCGGCCACACTGAGCGGCTTGGTGGCGATGCCGGATCTCGCGGAGGATCCGGACTACCAACGCCCCAATCGCATCGTGGTCCTGACGCACGCCACCGGCGCTACGCCTAGCCACCTGGACCGCCGCGATGGCTGGTACGTGTTGGCGAACGTCTTGGCGGGACGCGGACATCTCGTCGTCGTCCCCGACAACTGGGGGCGCGGCAGCACCGGGGCACCCGATCAGCCGGAAACGTACCTGTTGGCGAACCGCGTCGGGCGCAACGCTTTGGATATGGTGCGTCAGGTGTTGGCCGATGCCCGCTACGCACAGTTCCACGACGGTGCCGAGACTGCGGAGCTGGCCATCATCGGCTATTCGCAAGGCGCCCACAGCGCCATCGGGATGTGGCTCGCCGCCGCGGCGTTGGAAGAGCCATTCGTCGTCCGCGATGTCTACGCCGGCGGCGGTCCCCACAATCTGTACGATACGTTCGTCGGCGTGCTGGAGCGCGTTGCCGACCGCTGCGAGGGCGGCCCCTGGTGCCGCGCCGTCGATCCAGACGCCATGGTGCCCTATGCAACGGACCGCATCTTGCCCGCCTACGTACGCTACCTGGACGTCGGGCTCACCCTGGACGACCTCCTGGATGGCAAGGACCTCGCCGAAGCATTCGTGACCGGCATGCTGGACGGCGAGGAGCGTTTCGATCCGCTGAAGGCGATGCTCCAGCTCAACACGTTCACCAACGCGCTCGATCTCGCGGGCACGATCCCCTCCGCAAGCACGCGCATCCACCTCTACCACTCGCGCCTCGACCGCCTGCTTCCCCAGCAGAACAGCCGCGACCTCGCGGATGCGTTGTTTCCCGGCTTCGACGTCGCCACCCGATTCGACATCTGCGACTCGGGCAGATACGAGCGATTGGGCGACCTGATCGACGAAGCGGGCGTCGTGCACGCCCTCTGCGCGTTCGAGATGTTCGACCGCGCCCTGCGCGATCTACGCTGCGGCGACCAGGCATGCACCACGCAGCAGCTTCACGGGATCACGGCATTGGATCCCGGGCTGCCGTGGCGCGAAGCTGCGGAACGCCACGCCGCGGCGGCCCTCGCGGATCCGGCGGGACTCGCCGCGTTTCGCGCCACGCGTTCCTCCCGCGAGCTACACGACCTTGCCGAGCGCTTGCGCGTGTCTTCCTCGCCGGTGGTGCGCGAGCTTGCGAACCAACTGCGGTGAACGACGCGCTGCCGAAGGTTTTGGCTTCGCGGGGGGCGACCAACCGGGGGGCGTGCGTGATGCGGATGGCGCTGCCTAGCGCCCCGCGAGCGGAGCCGTAGGCGACGGTTGCGGGGCGCTAGTGTCGCGTCGCAGATCGAACGCGCCGCCTCCAGCAGTGCCGTCATGCGTCGAACCGTGTCGTGCGTCGAACCGTGTCGGTAGCACATCATCTGTCCGGTTTCGTAGCACGTAAGTTGTCCGCTTTCGTGGGGCCCGAAGGGAGGCTCGGTGAGGCGGACGGAGTGGCTACGGGAGACGAGGATGATGAGGTTCGAGGAGGCGCTCGACGCGTGGACGGAGAAGCGGTTGACGCAGGAGGAGGCGGCGCAACTGCTGGGGGTGTGCGCGCGGACGTTCCGGCGCCATGTGGACCGCTACGAGGAGGCCGGCCTGGACGGCCTGGTGGACAAGCGCATGTCGCAGGTGTCGTCGCGGCGCGCGCCGGTCGACGAGGTGGTGCGGCTGGAGGCGCTGTACCGGGAGAGCCAGCAGGGCTGGTCGGTGGCGCACTTCCATGATCGCTATCGGGAGCGGCATGCGGGGGAGCGCTCGTACACGTGGGTCCGGAACCGGCTGCGGGAGGCGGGGCTGGTGGCCCGGGGCAAGGCGCGGGGCACGCCGCGGCGGCGGCGCGAGCGGGCCGCGATCCCGGGGCTGCTGCTGCACCAGGACGGCTCGACGCACCGCTGGGTGCCCGGGGCGGAGTGGGACCTGATCGTGACGATGGACGACGCGACCTCGGAGGTGTACTCGGGCTTCTTCGTCGAGGAGGAGGGCACCTGGTCGAGCCTGCGCGGGGTGCGCGAGACGCTGCTGGCGCGGGGGCTGTCCGGCAGCCTGTACACGGACCGGGGGTCGCACTACTGGCACACGCCGGAGGCCGGCGGCAAGGTGGACAAGGCCAACCCGACGCAGTTCGGGCGGGCGATGGCGGAGCTGGGGATCGAGATGATCCCGTCGTACTCGCCGGAGGCGCGGGGGCGCTCCGAGCGCTGGTTCGGGACGGTGCAGGGGCGCCTGCCGCAGGAGTTGGCGCAGGAGGGGATCACGAGCATGGCGGAGGCGAACCGCTACCTGCACGAGTCGTTCTGGCCGGACCTGCACCGCCGCTTCGGGGTCGCGGCGCGCGAGCCGGGCAGCGCGTTCGTGCCGCTGCGGGACGTCGATCTGGACGACATCCTGTGCCTGAAGGCGGAGCGCACGGTGGCGGGCGACAACTGCGTGGCCTATCTGGGCCTGTCGCTGCAGTTGCCGGTGGCGCACGGCCGCCACTACGTCAAGCGCCGGGTCCGCGTGCACGAGCACGCCGACGGCACGCTGTCGGTGTTCCACGGGCCGCGGCGGCTGGCCCGCTACGACGCGGCCGGCACCGTGCTCGCGGACGCGCTGGCCCTGGCGGCGGGATGGCACGGTGCCGGGAACGCCGCTGGCCTCGCCGCGTCAACCCGCTTCGCGGGTCCTCCGCTGCGCTGCGGCCCTTCGGGTGACCCGGCGAGGCCAGCGGCGAGGAGTTTGGCGACGACCGGAAGGGTACTTCCGGTCGTCACCGACCGGCTTCTTCACGCCCGCGTTCCAAGGCCGTCGCCGGCCCGAAGCGGGCGTACGGCAACCGGACAGATCATGTGCTAACAAAACCGGACAGATCAATTTGCTAACGACAGTCGTGCGTCGAACCGTTGATGCACCGTTCCACTCCCAATACCATCGCGGCATGATGGTCACCATCGACAACGCGGGCCGCGTCGCGGTGCCGAAAATCCTGCGCGAGCGACTTGGCCTAGCGCCGGGAACCGAGCTGGAGATCGAGGCTAGCGCCGACGGCATCACGCTCCGCCGGTCGCGTGGCAAGCCTACGCTCGCGCGTAAGGAAGGCATCCTCGTACATCATGGCGCTACGCGGATCGCGTTGGACATCGTGGACTTCATCGGAGCCGAGCGGAACGCTCGCCACGCCGAGCTGAGCGCCCGTCGTACCGGTTAGGACAGCTCTCGATACCTCCGCCACCCCCCAAAACGCGTGATGTCCGTGGCACCGGACGCCGCGCCGCCATCGCCCACGAAACCATGCACCCAGCAGCCGTCCTCGAGCTCGACGGATCCGAGGGCAAGCGGCGGGGCCACGGTCGCGAGGAAGTCGCCGACCGCCGCGCTCGGGAGCGACCAGATCTCCAGTTCGATGGCGGCACCCCCGGACTCCGTGCGCAGTAGCGCCGGCCGCTTACCGTCCGGCAACGCATAGAGACGATAGCGTGGGGCGGTGCGCGTGACCGCAACGCGATGGGCGCCGAGACCCGTGAGCTCCCCGTTCAGCGGCTGCCCGGTCATGTGCGCGCCGCAAACCGCGAGGTGCAGGTGGCCAGGGAGCGGTTCCCGGGTATCGGCGGCTGCTTCGCCCAGTAACCCCGAAGCGACGCGGAGCAACGCGTAATCGCATCCTGCGGGAGCGAGTAGCGTGACCCCGAACGGCAGGCCTGCGGCGGTGGTGCCGGCCGGGATGGCGACGGCGCAGAGATCGAGCAGGTTGACGCAGTTGGTGAACGTGCCGAGACGGGCGTTCGTCTCGAGGGGGTTCGCCTCCACCTCGGCCAGCCGGTAGTGGGTCGGCGCGGTTGGAGCGACCAGCACGTCGATTTCGGCGAACGCCACTTCCGCCTCCCGCCGTAGCTCTGCCAGGCGATACTGGGCGTGGAAACCCTCCACCGCCGACGCCGTTCGGCCTTCTTCGATCACCATGCGCGTGATGGGGTGGGCGGCATTGGGGTGCGCCGCCAGGAAATCCCCCACCGCCGCGACGCGTTCCGCGAGCCAAGGACCCTCGTAGAGCAGGCGCCCGGCGGTCAGGAAGGGCTCAGGGTCCGTCGGGCGGGGCGCCCGGGGCAATTCCGAGACGAAGCGCTGGTACAGATCGGCGTAGTCCGTGTCGCCAAACCACGGCAGACGCTCTGGGGCAGCAGTTCTCATTTTGGCCCGACTTGGCAACGGAGTCGGGGATTCCGTCCGCGAACGGGTTGACAACATAGGACGGCGCCCCTATGGTGCGGGCCATGGGCAACCCATGGTTCGGATCGAAGGCGACGTCGGGGCTGTGGCAGGCGCTGGTGGCGCTGATGCCGCCGCACGCGGTGTACATCGAAACGCACCTGGGCGGCGGCGCGGTGATGAAGCGCAAGCCGGGGGCGCTGCGCAACATCGGCATCGACCTGGACGCGCGGGCGCTGGAGTCGTTCGAATGCGGCCATCCGGTGGAGCTGGTGCACGCGGACTGCCACGCGTGGCTGGCCGGGTTCCCGTTCGACGGTTCGGAACTGGTGTACAGCGACCCGCCGTACCTGCGCGGCGCGCGCAAGTCCGGGCGCCGCTACCGGCACGACTACGAGGACGCGGACCACGCGGCGCTGCTGGAACTGCTGAAGGGCCTGCCGTGCGCGGTGATGGTGTCGGGATACCCGTCGGCGCTGTACGACGAGCTGCTGGGCGGCTGGCGCAGCGCGGCGCTGCAGGTGATGAACCACGCGGGGGTGGTCACCGAGAAGGTGTGGTTCAACTTCGCGCCGGACCGCGTGCACTGGGCGTCGCGCGCGGGACGGAACTTCACGCACCGGCAGACGGTCAAGCGCAAGGCGCATGGCTGGGGCCGGCGCTACGCGGCGATGCCAGCGGCGGAGCGCCTGGCGGTGCTGGCGGCGATCATGGCGGTGGAGGCCGGCGCCGCGCCGTGAGGTTCCTCGCGCGCCATCTCGACCGGCTGCGGACATGCTTCGCCGGGCTGCCGGACCCGCGCCGCGGACGCAACCGCCGCTACGCCATGGCGGACGTTGGCATGGCCGCGCTGTCGGTGTTCCTGATGCAGTCGCCGTCGTTCCTGGCGCACCAGCGCGCGCTCGCCGCGGGCGGTCGCCGCTCCAACGCGCACACCCTGTTCGGCCTCGACCGCATCCCCTGCGACAACCACGTCCGGCAACTGCTCGACGGCGTGCCGCCGGAGCACTTCGACGACCGGTTCCACGACCTCGTCGAGGACCTCGACGCGCGCGGCGCGCTCGAACCGATGCGCCGCCTCGACGGCCGCGCGCTCGTCGCCATCGACGGCACGGAGTTCTTCCGCTCGCGCAACATCCACTGCGACAACTGCTCGACCCGCAGGCGCGGCGACGGCGGCACCGAGTACTTCCACCAGATGGTCGCCGCCACCGTCGTGGCGCCCGGCCGGGCGCAGTCGCTGCCGCTGCCCCCCGAGTTCGTCGCGCCGCAGGACGGCGCGGCCAAGCAGGACTGCGAGCGCCAGGCGGTCAAGCGCTGGCTGCGGTCCCACGGCGACCGCTGCGCCGCACTGCGCCCGGTCTATCTCGGCGACGACCTGTACGCCTGCCAGCCCGTCTGCCGGGCCATGCTCGACGCCGGCGGCGACTTCCTGCTGACCGCCAAGCCGGCCAGCCACAAGACCCTGTACGAGTACCTCGACGGCATCGACATCCCCGTGCGCCGCCGCACGACGGGCCGCGGCGCGCAACGGCGCACCCACCGCTACCGCTGGATGACGGACCTGCCCATCCGCGACGGCGACGACGCCCTGCGCGTCAACTGGCTGGAGGTCACCAGCGCGCGGCCCGGCGGCAAGGTCACCTACCGCGGAACCTTCGTCACCAGCCTGCCCGTGGACCGCGACAACGTCGCCGAACTCGCCGACTGCGCCCGCGCCCGCTGGAAGATCGAGAACGAGACCTTCAACGTCCTCAAGCAGCACGGCTACCACCTCGAACACAACTTCGGGCACGGCAAGGACACCCTCGCCGCCGTGCTCGTCGTTCTCAACCTGCTCGCCTTCGCCCTGCACACCGCGTGCGAAGTCGCCGAGTCCACTTGGCGACGGGCCCGCGAGCGCCTCGGCACCCGCGCCCGCCTGTTCGAGCACCTGCGCACCGTCACCGAATACCAGGTGTTCCCCGACTGGAACGCGCTGATCGGCCTGCTCGCCACGGGCGGGCCCGCCGCCCAGCCTCCCTGACGCACAGACCACGCCGCCAGCCGCCAAATCCACGAACCTCGGACAGTCCCGAAACCCAATGCCTCAATCGTCAAAATGAGAACTGCTGGCTCTGGGGGCAGGTAGCCGTATCGCGCGCGATGCGCGGAAAATCCCCGAAACTCCACGTCCCGCGAGAACGGATCCTCGGCGTCGAACGCGCTGGCCACCTCCGCGACGATCCGGGCATCCTCCGCCGTGTGCGCGAAGACGGATACGCAATCGAGGGAGCGGCATGCCGGCACGACCCCCCGCGTCGACCACCAGCCGCAGGTCGGCTTGAACCCGACGAAGCCGTTGAACGCCGCGGGGATGCGCCCGGAACCCGCCGTGTCGGTCCCGAGCGCGAACGGAACCACGCCTCGCTTCACTGCCACTGCGGAACCACTGCTACTCCCACCCGCGATGTACGCGGGATCGACGGCGTTCGGTACCGCGCCGTAGGGCGAGCGCGTGCCGACCAAACCGGTGGCGAACTGGTCGAGGTTCGTCTTGCCGATGGGAATGGCCCCGGCGGCGAGGAGGCGTTCGACCACCGTCGCGGAACGATCGGGAACATAGGCATAGTCGGGGCAGGCGGCCGTGGTCGGCACGCCGGCCAAATCGATGTTGTCCTTGATGGCGAAGGGAACGCCCCAGAGCGGTGCTTCCTCGAAATCAAGGGCGTCGAGTCGGTCCACGTGCGCTAGAACGGCAGCTTCGTCGAGCCGATGTATCCAAACCGTTTCGTCCACCGCCGCCGCCCGGCGCATCGCCTCGGCGGCAACGTCTCCGGGATGCACCGCGCGTCCGGCATAGGCCTCGCGCAGGGCCGAGATCGTCCCCGCTTCCGTCATGCCGCGGCCGCAGCGAGCGCTTGTCCCGCGTGGACCGTCTGCCCCTTGGCGACGAGCACCTCTCCCACCACCCCGGCCGTGGGCGCGGTCACCTCGAACTCCGCCTTCATCGATTCCACGACGAAGAGCACGTCCCCCGCGTCGACCCGCTGGCCCGGACGCACTTCAACGGACCAGATGGAGCCCGCGAGGGGACTCGCGACGAACGCCGCGCCATCCCCCTCCTCCACCGGTGGCCCCGCACCGTCCGCCTCCTCCGCCTCGAAGGTCAGCACACCTCGCGCCTTCCAATCCTCGAGCTCCGCGGCGAAGGCCCCGCGCCGATGCGCTTCGAACGACGCGATGTCGTCGGCCCGTTCCACCAGGAAGGCGCGATGGCGGTCGTGGTCGAAGGTGCCGGGCTCGATGTCGAGATCCAGGGCGCCTCGGGGGAACGCCTCGCGCATGTCCGCCAGTTCCGCCGCGTCCACCTCGTGGAAACGAATCCGGTCGAACGCCCGCAGCAACCAGTGCTCGTCGAAGGCGCGCCCCCGCAGATGGCGATTCCACACCTGCAAGGTACGGCCCACGAACTGGTAGCCGCCCGGGCCCTCCATGCCATAGATGCAGAGGTACGCGCCGCCGATGCCGACGGAGTTCTCCGCCGTCCACGTGCGGGCGGGGTTGTACTTGGTGGTCACCAGGCGGTGCCGCGGGTCGACGGGCGTGGCGACCGGTGCGCCGAGGTAGACGTCGCCGAGCCCCATAACCAGGTATTCCGCGCCGAACACGATGTCCTTGACGGCCTGGCGGTCCGGCAGCCCGTTGATGCGGCGGATGAACTCGATGTTGTCGGGGCACCAGGGCGCGTCCGGGCGCACGCTCTGGACGTACCGCTCGATCGCGGCGCTGCACGCCGGATCGTCCCAAGAGAGGGGCAAGTGGACGATGCGGGACGGAACGCGTGGCTCCGCCTTCCGCGCGCGCTCGAAGTGGGGCGCTAAGGCCCGGGCCAAATCCGGCGCGGACCACCGCTTCCAGTCGAAACGGATGAGGAGCGACCGGATGCCCGCCGTCATCTCCAACACGCCCGGAATCCCCTCCACGGCGATGCCGGCCTCCAGCCGATGGACGCGCAGGCGTAGGGCGATGTCGAGCACGTTGGAGCCGAACTCCACGAGCAGGGTGTCCTGGGCGGCCCGCCGCACGCGGATGTCGCCGACTTCGGATACGATGGGATCCTCGACCGGCCCGCGCGCGGCATACCGACCCGAAAACGCCGAGGCACCGTTCGCGATCAACGTGTCGCGCTCCCGGGACAAGCGCCGCGCCGCTTCCTCGGTGACGGCCACCAAGCGCACCCGGTCCCCCGCGCCGAGCTGCCCGAGCTTCCAGCGGTCCGCCTCGATGACCGCGCCCGGACACACGAACCCCCCCAGGCTCGGCCCGTCCGGCCCGAGGATGACCGGCATGTCCCCGGTGAAGTCGATGGCCCCGAACGCATAGGCGTTGTCGTGTACGTTGGAGGGGTGGAGTCCCGCATCGCCCCCGTCCGGACGCGCCCATTGCGGACGCGGGCCGATCAGGCGCACGCCCGTGCGGCTCGAGTGGTAGTGGACGGTCCACTCCGCTTCGAGGAATGCGGCAACATCGTCCGCCGTGAGGAAGTCGTCCGTGCAGTGCGGGCCCATCGTGATGCGTAGTTCGTGGCGCGCTTTCGGATCTCCCATCAATGCTTTACGGTCGATACCTCGTGCGATGAGTGAGTGCACGCCCGGTGTGTGTCCCAACCGCAGGATGTCACCGGCCCGTAGCGTGCGGCCATTCATGCCGCCGATGCCGCCGAGGGTGAAGGTGGCGGCGGAGCCCATGACGTCCGGTACGTCGAGGCCACCCGCCACGAGGAGGTAGGCGCGCATCCCCGTGGTCACCTTGCCCAGCGTGAGGATGTCGCCGGGGCCGGCGCGAAACGGCCGCCACGCCTCTGGTCGTACGCCCGGCGGGACCGCATCGCCGCCCTGCTCCCGCTCCAGGCTGAGTTCGACGGCACCCGCCACGAGCACCGTGGCCGCTTCCTGGAAGGCAAGGGTCGGCCCCGCCACCGTGATTTCCAGGCCGGGAGCGCCCTCCCCGTTGCCGAGCAACCGGTTGCCGAGGCGGAAGGAGAGGTCGTCCATGGGTCCCGAAGGGGGCACGCCGACGTGCCAATAGCCGAGCCGTCCCGGCCACGCCTGCACGGTGGTCTGCGCCCCCGGCGCGAGCACCTCGACGGTTCGCGGCCGGTAGTCGAGGGTGCCCAGGGTGCCGGTGTCGTGGCGTTCCGCGGCGAAGGCTTGGGAGCCCAACGCTTGATGGAGGTATTCGCGGTTCGTTTCCGCCCCATGCACGACGCTGTCTTCCAAGGCCGCCCGGAGTCGCGTGCGGGCCTCCTCCCGGGTCGGCGCGTGGGCCATCACCTTCGCGACGAGGGAATCGTAGAGCGGCGAAACTTCCGTCCCCGAGCGCAGCCAGGTGTCCACCCGCAGCCCCGGCCCTTCGGGAAACCGCACGACGGACAACACGCCGGGCGTTGGACGGAAGTCGTGGTTCGGATCTTCCGCGCAGAGTCGCGCCTGGATCGCGCAGCCGGAGGGTGCCAGCTTGGCAGTTAGCGCATCGAGGGGCGGCAGCTCCCCGGCGGCCAGTTCGAGCATCCAGCGCACGAGGTCCACGCCGTACACGAGTTCGGTGACGCCGTGTTCGACCTGCAACCGGGTGTTGACCTCCAGGAAGGTCGCCGCCTCGCGCTCCGGGTCGTACAGGAACTCGACGGTGCCGGCGCTCCGGTAGGACACGCTCGACAGCAACGCGCGCCCGTCCTCGTGCATGCGGTGCCGCACGGCATCCGGCAGGTTCGGTGCCGGGCATTCCTCGACCACCTTCTGATGCCGCCGCTGCAGGGAACAATCCCGGTCGCCCAGGGTCGCGACGCCGCCCGCCCCGTCGCCGAACGCCTGCACCTCGACGTGCCGCGGAGCCGCGACGCAGCGCTCGACGAACAAGCGTGTGTCCCCGAACGCGCTGCCCGCGAGGCGTTCCACGGCGGCGTAGCGCGTCTGGAGCTCGTCGGCGTCGTCGCAGCGCTGCATGCCGATGCCGCCCCCGCCGGCGGAGCTCTTCAGCATGACCGGATAGCCCATCTTCTCCGCTTCGCGCAGCGCGTCGTCCGCATCCGCGAGTACGCCGCTCCCCGGCAACAGGGCGACCCCGGCGGCTTCTGCGAGACGCCGCGCTTCGTGCTTGAGCCCGAACTGGGCCAGATGCTCTGGACGCGGACCAACGAAGGCGACGCCACGCTGCTCCAACGCCCGCGCGAAGCCGGCGTTCTCGCTGAGGAACCCGTAGCCGGGATGCACGGCGTCCGCGCCGCTGCGCGCGACCACGTCGAGCAGCTTGTCGATGTCCAGATAGGTTTCGGCCACCCCGCCGTCGCCGAGCGGATACGCTTCTTTGGCGGCCTCGACGTGGAGCGCACCGCGGTCCGCATGGGCGTAAACCGCGACGCCAGCGACGCCCATCGCGTCCAGCGTGCGACAGATGCGCACCGCGATCTCGCCGCGGTTCGCGACCAGCACCTTGCGGAACATCCCGCGCTCCCTCGGTTCTCCGCGGCCCTCAGCCGACCTGCCGCCAGACCGCCAGTTCGATCGGGGTCGGGTTGTAGCCGTTGCAGGGGTTGTTGAGCTGCGGACAGTTCGAGATCAGCACGAGGATGTCCATCTCGGCGATGAGTTCCACGTACTTGCCCGGCGCGCTGATGCCGTCCTCGAACGTGAGGCCGCCTTCAGGTGTCACCGGTACGTTCATGAAAAAGTTGATGTTGTGGGTGAGGTCACGCTTCGTGAGCCCCCACTCCTCGTGGGTGTTGACGGCGAGCAGCCAACTGTCCCGGCACGAGTGCATGCTCTTCTTCTCCAACGCGTACCGGACGGTGTTGCTCTCCCCGGCGCAGGCGCCGCCCAAGGTGTCGTGGCGGCCGCAGGTGTCCGCGACGATGGTCAGCATCGGGTTGCCCTCGTCCGACAGGAGGGTCGTGCCGGCCGAGAGATAGAGATTGCCCTGCTCCCGCATCGTGTCGAAGGCGCTGTAGCGCTCGTGGGGGTTGTTGGCGTTGAAGAACAGGGTGTCCACGGCCTGATTGCCCCTGAGGTCCGTGATGCGGAACGTGTCCCCGGCGCCCACCGTGCCGATCCAGTACTCCCCGGCCGGGACGGTCTCCGTCCAGTCGGCCACGTCCACGGACAGGTTGCTTTCCTTCAGCATCGTGCACTCCTTCCCGCTACGCGCCCAGGGCATACAGGTAGTTGTTCGTGAAGCCGCGGCCGTTCTCCTCCCGGGAGATACGGCACGGGTCGTCGTCCGCGACCGGCTCGGCCAGGCTCAGCCGGTAGCCGATGGGGCACCGCGGATACTCGGTGGCCGCGTTCAGGGGATGCGGGCAGGTGTGCAGCACGACGAGCGTCGGCATCTCGAAGCGCAGGGTGACGGTGTAGCCGGGCTTCGAGTGTCCGGGGACGAAAAGCATCGTGCCGTCCTCCGCCGCGTCCACCCGCGAGAACCAGTTCACGTTCGCGGCGAAGTCCCGGCGGCCGAGGCCGTACTTGCCGAGTTCGACGAGGAACGAGTCGCGGCCATTGCGGTGGTAGTCGTTGCGGGCCTCCTGATAGCTCAGCGCACCCCACTTGCGGCGCACCAACGCGGCATTGCAGGTCCCGCTCGACGCGTCGTGCCAGCCCACGTCGTCGCCGACCACGGAGCAGAAGATCCGACCCATGTCCGAGTAGAGGCAATGGCCCCGGGTCAGCCGAAACGTGTGCTGGCACTTCAGCGTGTCCGGCAGGTTCAGCCGTTCGAGGGGGTTGCCGGGGTTGTAGGCGAGCATCGCCGCGTTGCCGCCCCCTTCCACGTCCACCAGCTGCAACCGCACGCCGGGATTGGCGAGGAAGGACCAGTGGCTGCCGCCGGGCAGCACGTCTTCGTAGAGCACGTCAGGCTGCATCTTCTTCTCCGGGCTTGACGTTGATGTTGTCCATGAGCGAGTCCACGCCCCCGCGACGGCCGACCGGCAGGTCGAACGTGATCGTGGCCCCGTAGAGGTCGGGCTCGTGGGGATCGACCCGGGGCTTGTCGAAGACCAGCAGGCGCGAGCCCAGGCTGAAGCCCTCCGCGATGTCGTGGGTGATCATGAAGACGGTGAGATCGAGTTCCCGGTGCAGCTCGCGCACGAGCTCGTGCATATCCGCGCGGATGCCCGGGTCCAGCGCGCCGAAGGGCTCGTCGAGCAGGAGGATGCGCGGCTCGGTGATCAGCGTCTGCGCGAGGGCCAGACGCTGCTGCATGCCGCCAGACAGTTCCGAGGGATAGTTGTCCGCCGACCGCTCGAGGCCCACGCGCGCCAGCATCTCGGTGGCGCGAGCGACGTTGCGCACCCGGCGGCGGCCGAACGTGCGCCCGAGCCAGGGCGCATCCACCAGGTCGAGGCCGAGCAGGACGTTGCCGAGGACCGTCAGGTGCGGGAACACCGAGTAGCGCTGGAACACGACGCCCCGGTCCGCCCGTGGTTCCGGCACCAGGGGCACGCCGTCCAGGCGGATCGACCCCTCGCAGGGCGCCACCTCGCCGAGCAGCATGCGCAGGAACGTCGTCTTGCCGCAGCCGGACGCGCCGACGATGGTGACGAACTCGTTCTTCTCCACGCGCAGGCGGACGTTCTCCAGCACCGTCTTGCCGGGATAGCGCTTCCAGACGTTGCGTACCTCGATCACGTCATGCTCCATAGCTATCCCCGTACCAAGGGAAGCAGCGCCGGTTGAGCTGGCGGAGCCCGTAGTCGAGCAGGAACGCAAGGAAGGTGATCCACGCCACGTACGGCAGGATGACATCCATCGCGAGGTAGCGCCGCACGAGGAAGATGCGGTAGCCGAGCCCGTCCGTCGACGCGATGGCCTCGGCGGCGATCAGGAAGAGCCACGCGCTGCCGAGGGACAGGCGCACGCCATCCACGAGGCGCGGGAAGACCTGGGGCAGCACGACCCGCATCGCGATCTGCCAACTCGTGGCGTCGAGGGTCTGCGCCTTGACGAGTTGTTCCCGAGGCAGCTCGCGCACCCGCTGCTCAATGTCGCGCATGAGAAACGGCGCCGTGCCGAGTACGATAAGCATCACCTTGGCGAGTTCGCCGACGCCAAAGACGATGAAGAGGATCGGCAGGATCGCGAGCGGCGGAATCATCGAGAGCGCGCGCACGGCCGGCGACCAGAACGCGCCGAACCACGGCAGCAGGCCGTTCGGCACGCCCACCACCAGGCCCACGGCGGCGCCCACGAACACGCCGGTGAGGAGCCGCACCAGGCTTGCTCCGGTGTCCGTCCAGAAGATGTAGTCGCCGGTGCGCCGGTCCGGCTCGAACGCGACCCGCTCGATCGCGGCACCGATGCTCGCGAGCCCCGGCAGCAGCTTGTCGTCGGGGTTTTCCGCCAAACGGATCCCCGAGGCCACCACGTAGAGAACCACCGCAAGCGCGAACGGCACGGCCGCGCTTGCAAGGACGCCCAGGCCGCCGGGGCGGCGGTTGATCAGGCGCATGAGTCCGGCCGCTCCTCCGGCGCACTCTGGCGGCTAGATTTCGCCGTCCGCCGCCATCTGCATGTAGGTGTCGTCAAACCGGAGCTTCACGTTCGCCTCCGAGCCAAGCACCTCGCCGCCGGGCAGCTCGATGCCGATGAACTCGGGTCCGGGCGCGCCTTCGCCCAACAGTCCGTGGAGGTACGAGAATGCCGCGACGTTCGTCATCGTGTCCTTGAGCGCGCTCGAACGGACGAACTCCACGGCCGGCGCGGGCGCGTAGAACATCTGCGTCGCCGCGAGCTGGGCGTTGTAGCCGGCGAGGTCGGTGCCGGAGGCCTCCGCCATGAGCGTCTTCGCCGCGTCCCCGGCCTCGCCGGCGGTGGACATGACGGCCATGGTCTCGTACCAGGTGCCCGCGAGTGCCTTGCCGAGCCGCGGGTCCGCCAAGGCTTCGGTGTTCACCACCAGCATGTCGATGATCTCGCCGGGAATCTGCGACGAGTCGAATACCGGGCTCACGTCCGGCATCGCCTGGATTTCGGCCAGGAGCGGGTTCCACGTCACGGCCGAGGTCACGTCTTCGGTCGTGAAGGCGGCGACGATGTCCGCATCGGACGTGTTCACCACCGTCAGGTCGCGCTCGGTCATGTCGGCGGTCGCGAGCGCCCGGGCGAGCAGGTAGTGCGACACGGAGAGCTCCACGAGGTTGACGTTCTGCCCGCGCAGGTCCGCGACGGACTTGCCCGCGCCCTTCAGGACGATGCCGTCGTTGCCGTTCGAGAAGTCGCCCACGATGAGCGCCGTGGAATCCACGCCCCCGGCGGCGGGGATGGTCAGGGCGTCCATGTTCGTCATGGTGCAGCCGTCGAAGGCACCGACCGTATATTGGTTGATGGACTCGATGTAGTCGTTGAACTGCACCACCTCGATGGTGATGCCGTACTTCTCGGCCCACTTGTCCACGATGCCGGCGCGGGCGGCGTAGTCCCACGGCATCCAGCCGACATAGATGCTCCAGGCGATGCGGTAGTCGTCCTTCGCGAACGACGAGAACGAAAAGACGCAGAGCGCCGCGGCGAGCAGGGCACGTCCGAGGGGGCGGCGGAGGAGAGTTGCCATGATTGGCCTTGCATGGAACTAACCCCGTTAGGCGGCTTCCTCGACGGGGACGAGCATCAGGTTTAGGTGTTTCGCCTGGCGCTGCAGGTTCTTGATCTGCCGGTCGCGGCGTTCGGCCTCCATCTCGGCCAGGTCGCGCTCGACGTATTCCTCGCCGCGCTTGAGCATGGCGTAGATCAGCCGAGCCAACTGGTGCGCGGTGGCCTTGACGGCCTTGGCGGAGTCCATGCGCGCGAGGCGGCGGCGATGCGCCGCGCCGATGGCGGTCTTGTTGTTGCGCGCGGTGCTCGCCGCCATGCGCAGCGCCTGGCCGAGCCGGTTGGCGCACCTGGGCGGCCGGCCGCCGAGGCGCTTGTCGCCGCTGATGCGGGTGCCGGGCGCCAGGCCGAGCCACGAGCAGAAGTGGGCGGCCGTCGGGAAGCGCGACAGGTCCGGGCCGACCTCGGCCGCGAACGTCAGCGCGGTCTCCACGCCGACGGTGGGGATGGCCGTCAGGTCGACCCCGAGCAGGCCGCGCAGCCGCTCGCGCAGGGCGGCCTCGCGGGAGCGCGACGAGGGCGTCGCCGCGGCCGCCGCGTGCCGCGCCAACTCGGCGTCGATGCGCGCCTCGCACGCGTCGATCTGGCCCTGCAGCATGTCGTGCCGCGCCAACGCCTGCGCCAGCGCGAACAGGTGCTCGTCGCGCCAGTTGCCGCGCAGGCTCGCCGCGATGGTCGCCTCGTCGGCCTTGCAGAGCCGGTGGCGGAACCGCGCCAGCACCGCCCCGTCGCGCTCGCCGGCGACGATGGCGCGCACGATCAACTGGCCGGTCTGGCCCATGACGTCGCTCAGGACGTTGTCCAACTGCACGTTCATCTGCGTCAGCGCCTTCTGCACGTGCTGCACCGACCGGCTGCGGTCGCGCACGAGCTGTTCGCGCTGGCGCGCGTACGAGCGCAGCGGGCACAACTCGTCGGCCGCGCGGAACGCGCCGCGCAGCAGGCCGTGGCTCATCAGTTGGCGGATCCACTGGCAGTCCAGCACGTCGCTCTTGCGCCCGTGCACCTGCTTGGTCGCGCGCGGGTTCACCAGGTGCACCTCGAAGCCGGCCCGGTCGAGCACCTCGAACAACGGTATCCAGTACACCCCCGTCGACTCCATCGCCACGTGGCGAACGCCACACGACGACAGCCACTCCGCCATCGCCTCCAAGTCGCGGGTGAACGTCCCGAACGGACGCACCGGCCGCTCGAACCGCGACCCGTCCACCGCCACGTAGTGCCGGCGCTTGCCCACGTCGATCCCCGCGCAATCGGGGTGTACGACCTCCAACGGCGCCGCCGCCTTGCCAGCCATCGCCAAATCCTCCACCATCGTCAACGGGTCGCGCTGGGCGAGACCGCGGCGGGACGTTCACTCTTGCATACGGGGTCGCGACCCATGGGGCGCGCCACCAGCGTCAAAACGCCGATCACGGTCCGGGCCAAACTCCTAGACGGGCATGGATGCACCATTGCCCGCGAGGCCTCGCGCCCAGCGCGACCGACCTTACATCGAACGCCCGCGCAACAGGCAACCCACCAGTTCCCTGCGCGTCAGCGCAGCGAACTGGCTGCGAGAACTCCTAGCGGTTGGGGTACACGGGAGGCAGGCTCTCCCTTTCGCCTTGGAAGAAAGCAAACCCCGTGCCAACCACGCATTGATGGGGGACCGGCCCTCGTGCGGGCGTTGGACGGTTCCCGCGACCCGCGACTGCACCCGATTAATGCAGCCCGCGCACCGTCAAGGGGCATGCCCGAAACGGACCAATCCTCCGAAGATTCCGCTGCGTGCTCGTGCCACACCACGCCCTCAACGTGCGATCCGCGCTAAATTCTTGCGTTATATCAATGGATTAGATAGGCTACGGTTCACTGATGGAACTCCGGGGATCAAGACAGACGAATAGCAGGTTCGTGCTGCTCTGCGTTTTCGTAGCCTTGGTGGGTCTCTTGCTGGCGGCAGTGGCCATCGCCGTTTCTTGGACGCTCCTGCAGAAATCTCGGCAACCCGAGTTCGTCCTTCCGCCGGTCGTGGAAGGCGATGTCGAGTTTCTTCCACTCCCCGCACCCACCTCCCACTTCACCGTTTCGGTGGAGATCCCGTTCCGCAACCTGGAACGCGCGATCCTGAGCGGGAAGATACGGGGCGAGGCGGGCGGCCTGATCGAGGGCTATGAGGTCTCCTGGGGCGTCACCGACACCCGAGCCACGGTGCGCCGTGAGGGAACGGACCTGCTGATCGAAGGCCGCATCGGTGCCGAGCTCCACATCGATGAGGAACTGCCGTTCCTGCTCGAACTCCTTGGCACCACTTTCCAATTGGACATTGGGTACTCCGTGCGCACGGGGCTTTGGCTGCGGGAGGATTGGGCGCTGGAGGCCGTGCCGTCGGTGCAGACCACCGTCCACAAGGCGCTCAAACCTTCGCTGCTGTCCATCTTCGAGGTGGACATCAGGGACGAGATCGCACCCTATGCAGATGCGGCGATACACGAGGTCGTCGACGTGCTCGAGCATGGCCTGGGGCCGGGAGGCGCGATCGAGGTGGGCGCCCGTGCGGCATGGGCAGCCCTTTGCACCACCTACCCGCTCTTTCCCGAGGCGAACTCGTGGGTCGAACTTACACCCAGCCGGCCGCGGGCGACGCCGCTCAGAATCGATTCGGACGCCATCCGGCTACAGGTGCGCTTCGATGTGGCCGCACGAGTCGCGCCGCACCCAACGCAACCCTCCTGCCCGTTCCCCGAACGACTGGTGCTAGTGGAGGAGGTGCCCGCGTTGGCCGATTTCTCCATGCCCATCTTCTTCGACTACGAGACGTTGCGGTTCGTCATCAACCAGGCACTGGAGGGCGGCCCCCGGGTCGGCCCGGTCTGGTTCCATGAAGTGCAGCGGCTGGAGAAACGGGGCTCGGACGTTTTGGTCACCGTGACCTTCCTGGACGACTTCACGGCGGAGTTGAAGGACTTGCCGGGGATGGACAGCGGCTTCCCGGGGATGCTCAACACCGCCCACGTGCTGGCGGAGATCCGGCAGGACCCGGACACACACCAGATTTCGCTCGCCAACGTGCGGGTCGACACGGAAGCCGGCGACTTCCTCTCCAACACGCTACTCGAAGCGGTCGAACCGTGGCTCGGGGCGTGGCTTGAGGAGCAGGTCGTCCTCGAGCCGTCCGTCCTGGGGAACCGTGCGGAAGCGATGTTGAACAGCACGCTGCGTTCCGCCGGAATCCGCGTCGGTCTCGGCGAGTTCAGCGTGACGGGCCTTGAGCCAGGATCCGGGCACCTGCGGGGCCTCGTCACGGCGACCGGGACGGTCGATGTTTCGGTGCCGGCCGACTATCTGATCCCATTCGACTAGGGAACGTCTGAACAAGCCCGTCCGTGGGCTTGTTCAGGTCGCAAGCCAAAAGCGCGGTTTCGGCTTGCTCCGCAAATTCAATGGCTTACGCCATCGAATTTGGCGGCACATCCCTGTGCCGCGCTAGGGAAGGTCTTAATCAGACCTTCCCTAGGCGCGCTCGCCCCGCGAGGGCCGGCGCCACCGAAGCCATCGCTCTAGCGGCGCCGTGTTATAAGTCGGTCGCCCCACCCCGCCGCCTCCATCCGAGGCCAAGCATGGAGCCGTCATGACCCGACCGAACATCCTCGTCTTCTTCACCGACGACCAACGCTTCGACACCATCCGCGCCCTCGGGCACCCGGAGATCCACACCCCGAACATCGACCGCCTCGTCGCCCGCGGCACGACCTTCACCCACGCCCACATCCCCTGCGGCACGGACGGGGCCATCTGCATGCCGAGCCGGGCCATGCTGCACACCGGGCGGACGCTCTTCCACCTCCACGACGGCGGCACGAGCATTCCCCGGGAGCACACGATGCTCGGCGAGACGCTCAGGGACGCTGGGTACCGCACCTGGGGCGCGGGCAAGTGGCACAACGGGCGGGAGGCCTTCAATCGCTCCTTCGACGACGGCGACGAGATCATGTTCGGCGGCATGGCGGACCACTGGAACGTGCCCGTCTACCACTATGATCCGAGCGGGCGCTACGACGCGCGGTTGCCGCAGGTGGTGGTGCCCCGGGAGACGAACGAGGTGCTCTGGCGGGAAGCCGACCACGTACACCCGGGCCGGCACTCCAGCGAGCTGCTCTGTGACACGGCGCTCGACTTCCTGCGGCGACAGGACGGCGCGCAGCCCTTCTTCTGCTACGTCTCGCTGCTCGCCCCGCACGATCCGCGCACCATGCCGGAGCGGTTCCGCACGATGTACGCGCCGGAGGATGTCGAGCTGCCGCCGAACTACCTCGGCGGCCACCCCTTCGACAACGGCAGCCTCAAGATCCGCGACGAGGTGCTCGCCGACTTCCCGCGCACGCCCGAGGAGGTCCGCCGGCACATCGCCGAGTACCGGGCGATGATCACCCACCTCGACCACGAGTTCGGGCGCGTATTGGATGCGCTCGACGAGACGGGCCTCGCCGAAAACACCCTGATCGTCTTCGCCGGCGACAATGGCCTCGCCGTGGGCCAGCACGGGCTCATGGGCAAGCAGAACTGCTACGAACACAGCGTGCGCGTGCCGCTCATCTTCGCGGGACCCGGGATTCCCGAGGGCGTGCGCACCGACACCTACGTGTACCTGCTCGACATCTTTCCGACGCTCTGCGAACTGATCGACGTCCCTCCCCCCGCGACGGTGGAGGGCCGGAGCCTCGTGGCCGCCATGCGCGAGCCCGGCACGGCTGTGCGCGAGACGCTCTACTTCGCGTACGTCTCCCATCAACGCGCCGTGAAGAACCGCACGCACAAGCTCATCGAGTACGCCGTGCGCAACCGGACGCGCCAGACGCAGCTCTTCGACCTTGTGAACGATCCCTGGGAGACGAACAATCTCGCCGGCAAGCCCGGCCACGAAGACATGGTGGCCGAACTGCGCGCGGAGTTGCTGCGCTACCGGAGCACATGGGAGGACAGCCCGGACCGCGGCCAGACGTTCTGGGAACGGTACGACGTGCCGGCGGCGCCGCTGGTGGAGGCCGCCGCCCATGCGTGAGCGGCCCAACGTGCTGTTCGTCATCACCGACCAGCAGCGCGCGGACCACACCGGGTTCATGGGCAACCAAACCCTCGAAACGCCGAATCTCGACCGCCTGGCGGCCTCCGGCATGGTGTTCGACAACGCCTGGGTCTCGAACCCGCTCTGCATGCCCAACCGCTGCACGATGATGACCGGGCGCATGCCGAGCGCCCACGGCGTGATCTTCAACGACCGCTCCCTGGAGCGGGACGCCAACACCTTCGTCCGGCGCTTCAAGAAGTCCGGCTACCGCACCGGCCTCATCGGCAAGTCCCACCTTCAGCACGGGATGAGCAAGAACGCCATCGTGCCGTTTCGGGGCGAGCCCTCGGGCACGCTGCCCTTCCCGGACGGGTGGGACCAGATCGAGGATTTCGAACGCTACCTCGACGGCCCACCGGAGGATCCGGAGGACTTCTACGGGTTCGAGCATGTCGAGTTCAGCATCGATCATGGTGCGCGGGTCTCCGGCCACCACCTGCAATGGGCGCTCACGCGCGGCGGTCGCCTGGAGGACCTGCTCGTCGATCTGGACGTTCCCGGTCCGGGCACCGACCGCTCGCGCCATTGGCACCAGATCTATCGGCCGCCCTATCCCGAGGAACTCCATTCGAGCACCTTCGCGGCCGAGCGGACGATGGCGTTCATCGAGGAGGCGGAGGGTGCGGGCCAACCCTGGCTTGCTTGGTGCTCCTTCCCCGATCCGCATCATCCGATGACGCCGCCCGGTAAGTGGTTCGACCGCTACCGCCCGGCGGACATGCCGTTGCCGGAGAGCCGCCACGATCCGCTTGCCGGGGCACCGGACCACCTACGGCGTTTCGCCCGCATCCATCCACGGGACCAGCGCAACTGGGTGTCGCCCTGCGGCTACGGGGACGACGACCTGCTCCGGGAGGCGATCGCGGCCACCTACGGCATGATCGGCCTGATCGACCACGGCGTCGGTCAAGTGCTCGACAAGCTTGAAGCGACCGGCGCGCGGGACGACACGATCATCGTGTTCACGTCGGACCACGGCGACATGATGGGCGACCACGGGCTCTTCCTGAAGGGCTTCATGCACTACCGGGGCACGCTGCAGGTGCCGCTGGTGATCGACGTGCCCGGCCGCCCGGCGGGACGCACCGGGGCCCTGGCGTCCTCCATCGACCTCGGCCCGACCTTGCTCGACCTCTGCGGCATCGCCGGTTACGACGGCATCCAGGGCCTGAGCCTGGCACCGGTCCTCGATGACGGCGCGTCGTCGGTGCGGGAACGGGTGCTCATCGAGGACGACGTGCCGGTCATCCTCTCGGAGCTCACGCCCATCCCGTCACGCATTCGGACAATCCTCGCCGAGGGCTACCGCTACACGCGCAACGCCAAGGGCGAGGAGCAGCTCTTCGACCTCGGCGAGGATCCCGATGAGATGCACGACGTCCGGGACCGCCGGGACGCGCGGGAACGGATGCTCGAGGCCCTCGCGGACGCCATGATGGCGGCGGGCGATTCCTCCCGGGGCGCACCGAGCACGGAGTCCCTGCCGCGGTGACGCAAGGACCCATGGCGACCGGCGCCTGCTGTGGGCCGACGCGCCCCTCGGCCTCCGGCCCGGCGGACCGGACTCGGCAACTCGATCTGGCCGCCTCCAGCGCCGCCTTCCGGCACCACTGGGAAGGCATGTTGGCGCTGCCGGGCGGGACCTTCCTCATGGGTTCCGAAGACCCCGACGCCCGCGCCGAGGACGGCGAGGGACCGGTGCGGGAAGTCGCGGTCCATGCCTTTCGCATCGACCCGACGACCGTCACGAACGCACGTTTCGCCGAGTTCGTGACCGCCACGGGGTATCGGACGGAAGCCGAGGTGGTCGGCTGGTCGTACGTGTTCGACGGGTTGCTCCGCAAGGCGGCGCGGCGGCGCGCACGGACCCTCGACGTGAAGCCGGTACCGTGGTGGATCGCCGTCGAGGGCGCCTGCTGGCGCAAGCCGGAAGGCCCCGGCTCCCACATCCGCCGGCGGCGCGATCATCCTGTCGTCCACGTCTCCTGGAACGACGCCGTGGCGTACTGCCAGTGGGCCGGAAAGCGGCTACCGACCGAGGCGGAGTGGGAGTGCGCGGCGCGTGGGGGACTCGTTGGCAAGCGCCTGCCCTGGGGCGACCGGCTGTTGGTGGACGGGCGCCATCAGTGCAACATCTGGCAGGGACGGTTTCCGCAGACGAATACCCTGGCGGACGGCCACTTCGGCACGGCGCCGGCCGCGTCGTTCCCGGCAAACGGTTTCGGTCTCCACAACATGTCGGGCAACGTCTGGGAGTGGTGCGCGGACTGGTACTCTGCGGAGGCTCTGGCGGCGCGTTCGGGTGCCAATCCGACGGGGCCGGCATCCGGCGACCGCAAGGTGCTCAAGGGCGGCTCGTACCTCTGCCACGACAGCTACTGCAACCGCTACCGCGTCGCGGCACGCTACGCGAACACGCCGGATTCGACGACGGGGAACGCGGGGTTTCGGTGCGTGGCGTGACGCGCGCCGGGGGCGCCGGTCAGTGGATGCGATCTAATAGCGCCCGAAAGGACTCGGGCGTGTGGACGGGAATGGGCGACTTGGCGAAGTCCTTCAGATTCCGCGTGACGATGTAGTCCGCTTGGCTCCTGCCGGCGGACTCGACGATGACCGCGTCCTCGAAATCCCGCATTCCGCCTCGGAGCGCAGCTTGCAGAATCGAGCCATCCACGGGCGCGACTTCCAGGATCGACAGCAGGAAGGCGACTTGGGCGTTGGCCTCCACACGACCCACTGCCTTGCGGGCCAGATAGTCGACCGTCGTGAACGAGGTCGCGCACGCCAAGCCCCGGAACTCAAGGCGTTGCGCCCTCTGAATGAGGTCCGTGGCGTCGGCGGCGAAGGGCTGCCGATCAAGGAAGAAGTCAATCAAGACGTTGGTGTCGACTACCGCCCTCATCGCTCGGTTGAGTCACCCCCTCCAAGATACTTCTCCTCAAGATAGGCGTAATAGTCGCCCTCATCGACATTCGCACCCTTCCAGGATCCCCGTAGCCGAGCCACCGTCGGCGTCATCTCCACCGGCTCGCGCTCCACCTTCGTCAGGGCCTGGAAGTACTCCGCGACCATCTGCGACAGCGACTTGCCGGCGCCTTTCGCGTAGACCTTGGCAGCCGCGATCAGTTCGTCGTCCATGCGCAGCGTAAGTTTCGTCTGCATCGTTCCGTGCCGTATAGTCTTGCGGGCAGAGTACGTCACGCCACGCACTCGCGGCAAGGCGCACGTCGCCGGCGGCGTTCATTGCAACCACGAGGGTCTCGCGCCCTCACGACATCCCAAACGCCCTAGCTTAAGGATTTTGCTCGCCAAATCCCGTAGATTAAGGCAATTTCTCGCCCCTTATGGGATTTCGCAGGAGGAGGCACGTGCTTACACGGCTTGCCGCGCATGGGAACGGGGCTCGCCGGCCCGCCGGATACGCAGCCCTGGTGGAACGCCACGGGCTCGAGGTCATCCCAAACTGGCATACGTCCTACGTGCTGACCCGCGGCGTCCACCGGCGCGAGGCCGACGGCGATTCCGTCGTCGAAGAGTATCCCGCCAGCTACTGGCCCGGAGACGGATTCGGCGCGCAGCTCGAATTCGCGCTCAAGTACGACGGCACCAATCTGGCCATCCTCGCCAAGCTGTTCGAGGAGACGGCGGAATCCCAAATGCTCGCCTACGTGCACGCGAAGCCGACGGGGAAGTACGTGCGCCGGGCGTGGTTTCTCTACGAGTTCCTCACCGGCAGTCGGCTGCCGCTGGATGATCTGCCTGCTCGCGGCAGCTATGTTGATCTGCTCGAACCAGACGCCTACTACACCATCACACCGAGCCGGCGTGTGCGACGTCAGCGCATCAACGACAACCTCCTTGGGGACAGCGCCTTTTGCCCGACCGTGCGCCGAACGGACACGCTACGGCGGCAGGAGGACGCCGACCTGTCCCAAAGATGTCTCGACGTGGTGTCCAGCTACCCAAAGGCGCTTTTGAGACGGGCACTTGGCTATCTCTACGAGAAGGAGACGAAGTCCTCCTTCGCAATCGAGCACGCCGAGATCGACTCCACGCGGACCGAGCGTTTCGTTGCCCTATTGCAGTCGGCGGAGGCGGAAGACTACTGTCGACGCGACGCCCTGATTGACCTGCAGAACCGCATCGTGGACCCGCGTTTCCGCGATACGAACTATCGCCAACACCAGAACTACGTTGGCCAGTCCATGGACTTGCATCGGGAGATCATCCACTTCGTTGGGGCGAAGCCGGCGTCCCTGGAGGGCCTGATGTCCGGCTTGATCGCCGCTCATCGGCGCATGGAATCGGGGGCCGTGCACGCCGCGATTCACGCCGCCGTCATCGCCTACGGATTCGTCTTTCTGCATCCGTTCGAGGACGGCAATGGACGCATCCACCGGTTCCTGATCCACAACATCCTGGCCCGCCGGGGCTTCACGCCGCCGGGCCTGATCTTCCCCGTGTCCGCGGCCATATTGAACCGGCCGCAGGACTACGACGATTCGCTGGAGGCGTTCTCGCGTCAGCTCATGCCGCTGGTGGACTATCTCCTGGACGCCGAGGGCCGGCTGACCGTGCGGAACGAAACCACACCGTGGTATCGATTCATCGACTTCACGGCGCAAGCAGAAGCGCTGTTTCGCTTCCTGTCCCACACGATCGACGCGGAACTCGCGCCGGAACTGGCGTTCCTCGCCAGCTTCGATCGCGCGAAGGCGGCCATTCAGGACATCGTGGACATGCCCGACCGGAAGATCGAACTCTTCGTTCGCCTCTGCCGGGAAAACGGAGGCCGGCTCTCGAAGGCGAAGCGCGAGAGCCAGTTCGCGATGCTCTCGGACGTGGAGGTTGCCGCCATGGAGCGAGCTCTAGCATCCGCGTGGAGCGACTGAAGCCGACAGTGGACCGGCCACCGGCACCGTGACACTCCGCGCACTCCCGCTCGGCGATCTGCTGGCCAGTTTCAGTCGCGTGGGCAGGCAGGCAAAGGAGGCTTGCCGCCAAGACCCAAGGATAGCGATCCCTCACGGTCCGGTTGGCTGGCGCGGAAACACCAGGTCGAGTTCGATCCCTTGGAAGTCCCGTACGTTCAGCGTCGCTAGGGTGAAGCCCTTGCTCTTGGCCACGCCCGCGATCTGCGAGTCCGGCAGGCTCATCGGGAGGCCATCCATCTGGCGACGGCTTCGGCATCCCGCGCTGGCCGTAGCCGCACCGGCATCGAAGGGAATCGGCTCTCCAAACAGGTCCACGATTTCCGCGAACACGCGCGCCAAACGGTCGCGCTGCCTACCAGCAGGCAAGATGTTCACGCCAAAGGAAATCTCGTCGACGGTAATCGCCGAGATGGCCAACGTCGATACCGGATGCCGGTCCAACCACCGCATGACCTCTGGATCGGGCCCCACGCGCATGCTCTCGGAAATAACGTTGGTGTCCAGCAGGATCATCGACTGTCACCATAGTCTTCGGACGTAAAGTCGATCGGCCTCACGACCTCGCGATCCGGTAGCACGAGATCGTGGCCGGCGTCGCCAACGATGCGGCGAATCGCGACACCCACGGGCTCATCGTCCGCGACCGCCGCTCGCAGGATGCGCCGAACGGACTCCTCCAACGACACGGCATCGCGGCTCGCTCGCGCCTTCAACCGCTCGACCACGTCATCCTCGAGTCTACGAATGCTCAGACTAGCCACACGGCAATCCTCGTTGCTTGGCGGGGCAGCGCCATGCTAGCAGATTCGAGAGAGTGCACGCACCCGGCGTCGCGACGAAGTGACGATGGGTGGCGAGCGGAGTCTTATCCCGGGGACTCGGGCGTGCCCTGGCCCCCCAAGGAGCCTACCCGAAGAACCACCCGCTACTATCTTGAGGACTACGGTGCGGCCGATTGGGCGCCAGGGAGTCGGACAGGCGGCTGCGCGAAACTTGATTTCGTTCGGACGCGGCACGCCTGACTATTCGAACGGGCTGCTCGGCGTCTCCGTGGAGACACGTCTTTAACGCGACTTCCCTAACTCGGAGGCGCGGCACCCGCGCCCCGATCAACGGCGACCGACCGCACGCGCGGACTCGAAGACCGCGTCCACCTCGACGCCGAAGCCTCCCAAGATTCGTGAGTCGGCCCGTTCCCCCAGGCCATGCACGCCCTGCTCGACGTACGCGTCGCCCTCCAGCACGAGCACGGTCACCATGTCAGTGCGCGGGTCGACGATCCAGTACTCCGGGATTCCGGCCTCGGCGTAGTCGCTCCGCTTGACGACGTAGTCGCGGGCCGGATCGTCGGGACTAACCACCTCCAACACCAAGTCCGCGCCCATCCATTGGGTGCCCCCCCGGCGCGGATCCGCCGCATCCACGAGCAGCAGCAGGTCCGGCTCGCGGTACTTGCCCTCGCGGATGCGCAACGGAAACGCGGCCAACAGGACGATGCCGCCGAGAGGCTCCACGCATGCCGCGAACGCGCGGTAGAGGAACTGTAGGACAAGCTGATGGGTCTCGGTCGGCCTCGGCGGCTCCTCAATGCGACCGTCGGTCATCTCGACGTGCCGCGCCGTGTGGCCCGCGAGCCACATGTAGTCGCCGTCGCTCCAAGCGCCCTGCCGCGGGGTGGCGTCGCGCACCATGGCGTCCACGGCCTGTTGCGTGGTCGCGGCAGTATCCATGGCCCTAACCGTACATTGAATGGTCGCGAGCGGCTACCGGCTCCGCCGGCCTCCGTTGCGCACCATCGAAGGAGGTCCGATGCCGCCAAGCGGCCCGGCTGGGCCGAGCCGGATCAAGCGCTCGCGCTAGGCCGCCCGGATACCTCCGCATGCCAGCGCTTCAGGTTCGCGCACTCGTCCGGGATCGGCACGCGGGCCGCCCCGGCGGCGAAATCCACCGTGCAGAGCGCCGTGATGTCGGCGATCGAGAAATCGTCCCCGGCGATGTACCGCGAGTCGGCGAGGTCGTTGTCGAGGGTGGCGTACCAGCGCACCAAGCTCGCCTTGCCGCGGTCGGCCAGGGCCGGGATGGCGTCGACGGTGCCGACGTTGCCGCCGAGTCCGCGCTCGCGGAAGCCCGGGAACGCGTTGCGGAACGCCTCCATCGCCGCGAGCATGCCGTCGAACTCCATGTGCCGTTGGCGCGCCTCGACGTGGGCCTTGCTCACCGCGTCCGTGCCGAGCAGCGGCGGCTCCGGGTGCGTCTCCTCGAGGTAGCGGCAGATGGCGACCGATTCGTCGAGCACCGTGCCGTCGTCCAGCACCAACGCGGGCAGCAATCCACGGGGGCTCACGGCGAGGAAATCCTCGGTTAGGTTCTCGCCACCCACGATGTCCACCTGCTGGTTCTCGCAGGTCACGCCCTTCTCCGCCATGAACATGCGCACGCGGCGCGGGTTCGGGGCCATCTTGCTGTCGTATAACTTCATCGCCGGTCTGCTCCCCCATTCGCGACTGTCGAAAGACGCGCACCCTAACAGGTCGCGCGTTACGTCTCCACGAACAACACCCGATCGAGCACGGCCCCATCCGCCACGCCGTTCAGCTCCCGCCCACGGTCTTCGGGGTCTCGGCGGCGATTACGTGGATGGATCGGCGGCGTCGAAGGCGCTCAACACCTCGCGGTCGAGTTCGTCGTACACGTCGGGCTTGTTCGGGATCCTCTGCAGCATGAACTCCTGCACCCCCGCCGCGATGAAGTCCCGCGCCCGGTCGATCACGTACTCGGGCGGCCCGATCATCTGCCAGTCCATCCCCTGGCGCAGCTTGCGCGCCGCGTCCTCGTCCCGCTCGATCCGCATCGGGACGTGGACGGACTTCGTGATCTCGGAAGGGTCCCGGCCGATGGCCTCGCAATGCTCCTCCAGGACACCGATCAGCTCCCGGAGTTCGTCCGGGCCCGCGATCACGTTCATGATGTCGCCGTACTTCGCCAACGTCTTCAACGTGCGCGTGCGCCCCTTGCCGCCGACCATGATGGGCGGATGCGGCTGCTGGATGCCCTTCGGCCAAAACGGCGCCTGCTTCAGCCGGTAGTAGCGGCCCTGGTAGTCGAAGAGCTCCTCGGAGGTAAACAGCAGCTTGAGGATCTCGCAGGCCTCCTCCAGCCGGTCCTGCCGCTCCCGCATCGACGGGAACTCCCAGCTGAAGGCCTGGTGCTCGCGGACGTTCCAGCCCGCGCCGATGCCGATCTCAAGGCGACCGTTCGAGATGTGGTCCACCGTCGCCGCCATCTTGGCGAGGAGCGCGGGATTGCGATACGTGTTGCCGGTGACCAGCACGCCGAGGCGCAGCCGTTCCGTGACGGCCGCGGCGCCGGTCAGGAGCGACCAGCCCTCGAACGTCGGGAAGGAGTCGTGGGGGAGCACCTCGTCCGTGCGGCTGGCCGGCGGCAGGAAGTGATCGTAGAACCAGGCGCCATGCCAACGGCCGCGTTCCATCACCGCGAGGGTCGCCTTGATGTCCTCCCAACTCGTGTTCTGGTTGTGCAGTTGCGATCCAAACATGCGTATGCTCCTGTAGAAGAAGTTTCGCGCAGCGAAACTTCCAACGCGACCGGAGGTCGCGCCTCAGCGTGCCGTGTAGCCGCCGTCCACCGGCAGCACGATGCCGGTGATGAAGCTCGCGTCGTCGCTCGCGAGGAACACCGCCGCCGCCGCGATCTCCTCGGGCTGCCCGAAACGGCCCATGGGATGCATGCCCGCGATGCCCTCCTGCACCTCCTCGAACTCCCGGACCGGGGCCGTCATCGGGGTCTCGATGTAGCCGGGGGCGATGGCGTTGACGCGCACGCCCTGACGCGCATAGGCGATGGCGTACTGCTTGGTCAGTCCGTTGACGCCGTGCTTGGAGGCGACGTAGGCCCCGGTGGTCCCGCTCACCTCCCCCGGATCGACGGGCACCGGCCCGGTGAGCCCGACCAGTCCCGCGATGGATGCTGTATTGACGATGGCCCCGCCACCCCGCGCGGCGAGGAAGGGCGCGCCGTGGACGAGGCCGTGGTAGACGCCGGTCAGGTTCACGGCGATGGTCCGATCCCAACCGTGTTCGGCACCTCCCACGCCGGCATTGTTGAACACGATGTCGAGCCCACCGAGTTCGTCGACCGTCCGGTCGAGGGCCGCACGCACATGCTCGCCGTCCGTGACGTCGAGGGCCAATTCCGCCGCCGCGTTGGCACCGGTCGTGGCGATGGCCGCCACCGTCGCCCGTGCGGCCGCGGCGTCGATGTCCGCGCACATCACGGCCGCCCCTTCCCGGGCCATCCGAATCGCGCTGGCGCGCCCGATGCCGCTCCCGGCGCCCGTCACCAGCGCGACCTTCCCGTCCAGTGTGCCCATGGCCTCTCGCTCCCGTGCGTGAAGCCGCGAGCCTATCAGACGCCGGAGGCATTCGAGATAACATCCGCCCTTTGCGGGCCCGAGTCGGCGACATGACAGAGAACTTCTACGAACACCTGTTCGGCGTGCGGGGGAAGGTGGCGCTGGTCACGGGCGGCACCCGCGGCATCGGCCTGATGATCGCCGAGGGCCTCGTGCGCGCCGGTGCCCGGGTCTACGTCGCCTCGCGCAAGGTGGATGCCTGCGAAGCGGCGCAGGCGACCCTCGCCCCCCTCGGCGAGTGCGTCGCGATTCCCGCCGACCTCGCCACCATCGAGGGCTGCCACGCTCTCGCCGACGAGATCGCGTCGCGCGAGGAACGCCTCGACCTCCTCGTGAACAACGCGGGCCTGACCTGGAACCAGCCGATCGACGAGTTTCCCGAGAAGGGCTGGGACCGCGTCATGGACTTGGACGTGAAGGGCCCCTTCTTCCTGATCCAGCGTCTGCTGCCGCAGCTGCGGGCGGCGGCGAGCCACGACCGGCGGGCGGCCATCGTCAACGTCTCCTCCGTCAACGCGCTCAAGCCGAGTGGCCTCGCGAACTACTCCTACGCCGCCGCGAAGGCGGGGCTCAACCAGTTGAGCGCACAGCTCGCACGGGACCTGATGGACGACCACATCAACGTCAACGTGATCTGTCCGGGTCCGTTCAAATCCAAGATGACCGCGCCGCTCTACGCCACCGAGGAGATGGATCGGCAGGTGATCGAGAGCTTTCCCATGAAGCGCTGGGGCGCGATGGAGGACGTGGCCGGGCTGACGATCTTCTTCGCCTCCCGCGCGGGGTCGTATCTCAGCGGCCAGGTGGTCGCCTGCGACGGCGGCTCGACGGCGATCGGCTGACCCACGCACAACAACATTCACAGGAGAGGACACATGGCCAACAGGTTCGAAGGCAAGGTCGCGGTGGTGACCGGCGGCAACAGCGGCATCGGCGAGGCGACCGGGCGCCAGTTCGCCGCCGAGGGCGCGAAGACGGTGCTCATGGCCCGCCGCGAGGAGCAGGGACAGGCGGTGGCGGAGTCGATTCGCGACGCCGGCGGCGAGGCGACGTTCATTCGTTGCGACGTGTCCGACTGCGATTCCGTCGAGGCGGCGGTCGCCCAGGCCGTGGATACCTACGGCGGCATCGACGTGCTGTTCAACAACGCCGGCGCCGGTGCCGCGGGCAACTTCCCGAACGAGTCCAACGACGACTGGGACCGGGTGATCGGAATCAACCTAACCGGCACGTTCTACGTCAGCCGCGCCGCCTGGCCGCACCTTGTGGCCGCTGGGGGCGGTGCCGTCGTACAAATGTCGTCCCTCGCCGCGCAGCGCGGGTTCAGTTCGCGCATGCAGGACGAGTACGGCACCGCGTCGTCTTCCTACTACGCGGCCAAGGCGGGCGTGGACGCCCTGACCCGCTACATGGCCGGCGTCGGCGGGCGCCACAACATCCGCGTGAACTGCGTGCGCCCCGGCCAAATCCTCACCCCGATGGCCGCGGGGGGCACCATCAACGATCCCGACGGTGGCCACCACGTCTTCGAGAAGATGTTCGACTTCCACCAGATCGTGCAGGGGCCGGGCTACCCGCAGGACGTGGCGAACCTCGTGACGTTCCTCGCCTCCGACGACGCGCGGTTCATTTCGGGCGAGATCGTGAACATCGACGGGGGCGTGGCGGCGAAGATCTGAGGCGCGCCGGGCCGACCTTGCCGAACTCCGACGCAGCGCCGCCGGCGCGACGGCTGCGGCAAGCGTGCCTCGGCATGCTCTGCATGCTATCGGCCTGTGCATCGGTCCCCGCGAAACCCACCCTCGACCTCGGGCGGTTCACGCCACAGTCGCTACGGGAGCTCATCGCACGTGCGCACGAGTTCCAAGGGGCGGGGCCGCGCATCGAGTTCCTGTCGCGCCAGTTCCTCGGCGTGCCGTACGGGGCGGAACGCCTAGTCGGAACGGCGGACACGCCCGAGGCGCTCACCATCAACCTGGCGGCCCTCGACTGCTACACCTATCTCGACTACGTCGAAGCACTGCGTCGCTCCGCCGCGTTCGACGACTTCCCCGGGCAGGTCACCGCCGTGCGCTACCTCCATGGGGAAGTCTCCTGGCGCAGCCGTCGTCATTTCTTCTCGGACTGGGTCAGCGGCGACGCCGGGCCGGTGCGCGACGCCACCGCGCACGTTGGCGGCGACGCGACTGTCTTTGCCCGCAAGGAACTGAATCGCGGCGAGGACGGCGGCGTCCTACTCGCGGGCATCCCGGTGGTGGAACGCACGATCGCCTACATCCCCGCGGAACGGCTCGACGAAACCTTCATGCGGCGGCTCGCGACCGGCGACTACCTAGGCGTCTACGCGGAGGCCATGGGGCTCGACGTCTCCCACGCCGGCATCGCCGTCCACCGCCCGGACGGGCCGTACTTTCGCCACGCCTCGACCCTGCGCGGGCAACGCCGGGTGGTCGAGGTACCGCTGCTGGACTATTTCCGGAAGACCCCGGGCATGGTGGTGTACCGGGCCCTGACGACGGGCGGACTCACGCCACCCGCACGCCGTGCCAGAAGGCGACCCGTCCGGTGATCTCCTTCGCCGCGTCCTTCGGCGTGTGGTAGATCCACGCGGCGTCGCGGTTCGTCTCGCCGTCCACCACGACGTGGTAGTAGTTGGCGGTGCCCTTCCACGGGCAGTACGAGGTCGTGTCGCTGTCCTCGAAGTGCATCCGATTCAGGGCGTCCGCGGGGAAGTAGTGGTTCCCCTCGACCACCACCGTGTCACCGCTCTCCGCGAGCACGGTGCCATTCCACGTCGCTTGCATCCGCTTCTCCCCTACTTCCAAGCTCTCGCGATCATAACGGTCACTGGCCATGCGCGCGCCGCGCGGCATCCCGGCCCAGGCACCGGCCCATCCAGGCCGCGACGTTGGGTTGCGCGGCGAAGTCGAGGCCGCCCATCGTCGCCCAGGCCATCACGCTCGCGACGTTGAGATCCGCCACCGTGAACTCGTTCCCGAGCAGGTAGTCGCGTCCCTCCAGGGCTTGCTCAAGCACGTTGAAGGGCCGTTCGAGCGGCTCGGCCGCCAACTTCGCGGCCTCGTCGTCCTGTTCGTAGCCCATGACGCCGAACTTGTGCTTGAGCACGTCGAGGAGGCCCGGCTCCACCGCGGTCATCACCCAGAAGCTCCAGCGCCACGTCTGGGCCTCGTCCTCGAAGGTGGCTGGGGCGAGCTTGCCGTGCTTGCGGGCGAGGTAGAGGTTGATCGCCATCGACTCCGCCAGGGTGAACCCGTCGTCGTCGATCGTCGGGGACTGGCCCATGGCGTTGGCGGCCAGCAGTTCGGCGCTTGGCGTTTGGTTCTCGTCGAAGCCGGGGTCCTGGTCGAACTCGAGGCCCAATTCGCCCGCCATCCAAAGCGTGCGCGTCACCCGCGTCTGGGGGGGTCCGTAGATTTTCAACGACATGATGGGTCTCCTGTCTCGTGGCCCTACGCTCGGGCCTGGTTCATCAATTCGGTCGCCCGGCGCCACTGCCGGACAATGCGGTCCTCGCGCTCGTAGTCGAAGGTGCCGATGCCGGCGGGATAGAGATCCTTCGGGTCGGGCGGTTGTTCGCGCAGGTGCATGGCGGTGCGCCGGGTGGCGGTCTCCACGTCCACGAGATCCCGGTAGCCGAGCAGGTTGCGCGCCTTCGACATGTCGAGCATCTGGTTGGATTTCTCCGCCAGCGGAAATACGCCCCGGCAGAACTCGGCGGGAATGCCGATGAACTCGATGTCCGAGCCCAGTTCGTCGCGGATGACCTCCGCCACGTAGCGGGAACTCAGCACCCGCTCGTCCCCGGCGTTGAAGGCCTCGCCGGCCGCTTCGGGCCGCGTGGCGGCCAAGTAAACGAGGTAGGCGAGATTGTCCGCGTAGCCGCGCTGAAAGTACGTTACGCCGTCGTGGGGCAGGATCATGAAGGGGCGGCGGTCGAGGATGCGCTTCACGACGGCCCACTCGTGGTTCATCGGCGCACGCGGGCCGAACACGCCGGGATAGCGGACGATGACGGCCTCGAAGTCGCCCTTGCCATGCTGTGCGAGGAGCTGGTCCTCCCCCACGGCCACCTTGCCGGTATAGCCCGCGGCATCGTACTGGCGGGGGGCGAACTCCGGGATGGGGAGCGGGATCCGCCCCTCCGGCGTCGGCGGCTGCGCGCCGCGGTAGACGGGTTGACCGGTGATGCCCACCAAGCGGCCGGTCCGCCCGGCGAGGATCTCCGCCTGGGCGCGCAAGCGGCCGTACATGCACACGGCGATGTCCCAATCGCGCCCGCCGAGCTTTGCTTGCAGATCCTCGGCGTCCCGTGCGTTGCCGATGATGCGCTCCACCGGACCGTCGAACTCCGCCGGATGACGGCCGGAGTGCAGGATCGCAACGTCGTGGCCCGCGCGCAGAAAGCGGTTCGCGAGGGGCACGCCGGTGGGGCCGGTGCCGCCCACGATGAGCACTCGGGGCATCGTCGGATCCGTGGTCGAGGAAGCGCCGAATACTCGCCGGACGGCCACCAAAACTCAACCGGGCGATCCCGGGGATCCCGGCGGTGGGTGCCGCTAGGACCTGGGGCCGCCTGACGCCCCGTGCACGGCGGGCCGCGCGGCGTAGCGCTCCAAATGCGTCCGGAACGACGGGATGGGGCACTCATACGTCCCGTCCGCCGCCGCTGTTTCGCGCAGCATGCCGCAATGCAGCGCGTTGTTGAACAGTGCACCAGCGGCGGCCGGCGCATCCTCCTCGGAGACGTCGGGGGCGCCGTTGCGCAACGCATGAAGCAGGGCCCCCACCAAGCCATCGCGGTCCAGCGTGCCGCGTGCCATACACGCGCCGATGGCGCGCGCGCCGAGCGCATGGTGCGTTCTATCGAGCGCTCTGCGGCGCGCCACATAACTCTCCTCGCGCGTAGCGACCGCATCGCGGATCGCGCGGCCCAGATCGCCGCGCGCCGCGTCGCCGTCGTGCTCCAAGAGTTCCCTACAACAGGCGGCGAGCGTGTTCGTCAGATGCTGCGGCCAATCGTCGGAGGCGGCGACGGCACTGCGCGCCCAGCGCTCCAGTTCCGGCGTGGAACCCGCTACGTGCAGTGCCCGCAAAGTGCCGAGCGCCACCGCGAGCGATTCCTCCGGCACCAGCCGGTCGAGTTCAACGCAGCGCCTGATGGAACCGCGGGAGACTCCCATGTCGCCGAGCGCCCCCGCCGTGGGCGACAGCCCGGCATACACGGTGACCACCGGAAGTCTATGTGTGCCATCGTGCAGATCCTGCACCGCGTCCATCGCGCGGGCGACGGCACCGGGGTCGGTAATGAGCGCGAGGCGTTGTGCCTCGTCGACGAGCAATAGCAGCGGACGTCCGCCCGCGCACAGGGTCTTGCCCAAGGCCGTTAGCACGTCCGACGGCGGGGGCAGGTGGCGCTCGTCGCGCAGATCGACGCCGCCGCGTAAGACCGTGTTGACGCCGGCCGTCGGCGTGCGGGCACGAACCCGCGCCGCCAAGGCCTCCACCGCCTCGCCGAGTTCCATTTGCTCGATGAGCCGCTCCGCCAGATAGCGCTGATCGTGCAGGCAGCGTACCGTCAACCGCACTACGGCTGGCGCCGGATGCCAGCCCGCCGAGCACTTGTGCACCTCGTGAAGCAACGCCGACTTGCCGACTCCAGGGGGTCCTTGGACCACCTGCGTCATACCAGCGTTCGCATCGCCCTCCGCGTGGCGGAGCGCTACCGCCTCGGCGGTGGCCCGCAGCTCCGCGATAACGTCTTCTCGCCCGGCGAATGCCAGCGGCGGGTTGCGGTCGCGGGCTGCGATGAACTTGCGCATGCCGGCGATGTTCGGGGGGCTCGCGGCGCTCATGGCGTGGCCTTCCGTGGGCCAAGGGCATTCTAGGCGGGGCACCGGGGGGCGGCAAACCGTAGCCCACCGTGATGTAGCCCACCGCGCTGTCAAGCATCTTTCGCGCAACACGAGTACGACAGTGTCGAGCCAGTCCCGGCACCATCCGTCGTTCCCCGCGCACCCTGTGCCGCGCACCGCCCGCGACGGCGCGGTATGCTGAATGGACCTTCCGCGAAACCGCCACCCAGACACCAGACCAGGAGCGTTCATGCCCACCGACCCCGCGACCCGCCACCGCAACGACATGTACGGCGAACTCGATGCCGACCCCGCCAAGACCCCGCCGCCGGTTCCGGCCGCCACGGTCGTGCTGCTGCGCGACGCGCCGGAAGTCGAAGTGCTGATGCTGCGCAAGAACTCGCGAATCGCCTTCGGCGGCATGTGGGTGTTCCCGGGGGGACGCATCGACGCGGAAGACGGCGCGGCGGATGGGGATCCCGAAGGCACGGCGCGCAACGCCGCCGCCCGCGAGACCCGGGAAGAAGCCGGCATCGCGGCGGCGCCGGAGGACTTCGTGTGGTTCGCCCACTGGACGCCCCCACCTAGCACGGCGAAGCGCTTCGCGACGTGGTTCTTCGCGGCCCGCGCGGCCGACCACGCCGTCAGCATCGACGGCGGCGAGATCAAGGAACACCAGTGGATCTCTCCCGCCGCCGCCCTTGAGCGGCACGCCGCGGGCGAGATCGACCTCGTCCCGCCGACCTGGGTGACGCTTTATCACCTGTCCCGCTATCCGACCGTGGAGGCCATCCTCGAGCGCTTCCGTTCCGCCGACGCGACCGTGTACGAGACGCACATCGGCAAGCGCACCGATGGCGTGCGGGTCGCCATGTGGGAGGGGGACGCCGGCTACGACACGGGCGACGCCGACGCGGAGGGAGCACGCCACCGCTTGGTGATGGCGGAGGGAGGATTCGACTTCGAGAACACGGTCATGGACTACTGAGGCGCGCCGATGGACACGGGACTCACCGGCCGCCGCGGCATCGTGGTCGGCGGCAGCCGCGGCATCGGCAAGGCCATCGCGTTCGAACTGGCCCGCGAGGGGGCGGACCTCGCTCTGGTCGCCCGCACCCCCGGCCCGCTCGAGCAGTCCGCCCGCGAGATCACGGAGGAAACCGGGCGCCGCGTGGTGCCGCTGGCCTGCGACGTGCTCGACCGCGCACGCGTCGAGGCGACGGTGGATCAGGCGGCCGAGGAGCTCGGCGGGCTCCACATCCTCATCAACAGCGGCTCCTATCCCGGTGGCTCGCCGACCGCGACGGGCCGCATCGAGACCATCGTCGACGAGGACTTCCTGGAGGACTTCAACGTGAAGTACCTCGGCGCGCTCCGCTGTGCGCGGGCCGCCATTCCCCACCTCCAGGCGTCCGGCTGGGGCCGCATCGTCAACATCAGCGGCCTGAACGCGCGCATCGCGGGGAACCTCAGCGGCGGCGCCCGCAACGCCTCGCTCGTGCACTTCACCCGCACCCTCGCGATGCAACTCGGGCGCGACGGCGTGACCGTCAACTGCATCCACCCCGGACTCACGCGCACCGAAGGCGTCATGGAGATGCTGGCGGCGCGGGCGGCAAAACGCGGCATCTCGCCCGCGGAACTCGAGGCAGCCGACTATGCCGAGGGCCGCGGCAACTCGATCGGCCGCATGGTGGACGCACGGGAGATCGCGCATCTCGCGGCGTTCCTCTGCTCGGACCTCTCGTGGGCCGTCAACGGCGAAACGATCGCGGCGGACGGCGGCGGCAACCGTTCGGTCTACTATTAGGGGAAGCCATCCGAGGCGCCATCCGCCGCAAACGGAGCAACACACCATGGTCAAGGTCACCGACGCCGCCGGCGTGCGCACCATCGCCCTGAACCGGCCCGAAGCCCTGAACGCCTTCAACGGGCAGCAATTCGACGACCTCACCGAGGCGATGCTCGACGCCGGCGCCGACCCCGACTGCCGCGTGGCGGTGCTCACGGGCACGGGGCGCGCCTTCAGCGCCGGCGCGGACCTCACCGAGATGGCGGCGAACGCCCCGCCGCCGCGCCACGGCTTTCCCGGACTCCTCGACGTGGTCTTCGACTTCCCCAAGCCCTTCATCGTGGCGATCAACGGGCTCGGCGTGGGCGTCGGCGCCACCATCGTCGGCATCGCGGATTTCGCCTTCATGGCGGAAAGCGCGCGCCTTAGGTGCCCGTTCTCCGAGCTGGGACTGGTCGCCGAAGCGGCCAGCACGCACACGTTCCCCGCGCTGATGGGCCGGCAACGGGCGATGTGGTTCCTGATGGCGGCGGAGTGGATGACCTCCGCCGAGTGCAAGGCCGCGGGCCTCGTGCTCGACGTCTTCCCCGACGACGCGTTCATGGACACGGTGCACGCCCGGGCCGCGCACCTCGCGGCGCTGCCCAAGGAGTCCCTGGCCGAAATGAAGCGTCTGATCGCCGGGCCGGACCGGGAACACCGCCGCGCGGCCGCCGCCGACGAGAATGCGACGTTGGCGCGGGTGGTCGGCGGACCGGCGAACCGGGAGGCGCTCGCCGCATTCCGCGAGAAGCGCAAGCCCGATTTCTCGAACCTGTAGGAGGATCCTGGCGCCCCCATGAAGATCACGCCCATCGCAGACAAGGTGTTCGGCGCGACGATCACGGACGTAGCACTCGGCCAACTTGACGATGCCGACTTCGCCACCGTCCACGCGGCGTTCCTGAACTACGGATTCCTGCTCTTCCCCGGCCAGTTCCTCTCCGACGACGAGAACGTGGCCTTCGGCAAGCGTTTCGGCGAGCTGGAGTTCGCGGCCGCGCCGATGTCCAACCAAGAACGGAGCAAGGAAGGCAGCCTCGGGAAGATCTTCGACATCGACACCCAACGCATGCGCACCAATGTCGGCAACGAGGCGTGGCACACCGACTCGACCTACAAGCCCATGAGCAGCAAGTGCGCCATGCTATCCGCAGTCGTGGTCCCCGACTCCGGCGGCGAGACCGAACTGGCCGACCTGCGGGCCGGCTACGCGGCGCTCGACCAAGCGACGAAGGACCGCATCGAGGGGTTGAGTGCCTACCACTCGACGCAGTATTCGCAGGCCAACGACGTGGGGGACTTCCCGCCGGTGGACGCGAACAGCGTCTATCACGGCGAGGCCTACCTGAGGCCCCTGGTCAAGGTACATCCCGAGACGGGCGTCAAGAACCTCTTCGTCGGGCGGCATGCCTTCGGCATCCCGGGGCTCGAACGGGCCGAAAGCAAGCGGCTGATCCGCTCCCTGGTGGACTTCGTCGTCTCCGACCCATCCCGCGTCTACACGCACCGATGGCGACCGGGCGACACCCTCCTCTGGGACAATCGCGCCATCGCGCACCGCGCCCGACCGTACGATTACGCGGAACCGCGCGTGCTCATCGGCACCCGGGTGGCGGGCGAGCCCGAGAGCGAACTCGCCTACTATCCCACCGACCCCCCCGCAAAGGCGGGACGTCAAGCCTTGCAGCGGGAGCTTGGCTTGCTGCGCCGCGAGACGGGGGACCGTCGTTACGGAGGAACGACCGCGACGCGGGTGGCGTGAGGAAGCTGCCCTACCGCTGCGGCTCGATCAGATACTTCTCGCCCGTGGACATCCGCCCGTAGGCCGCAACGGCTTCGGGCGTGACCGCTTCCGCAAGCGACACCGTCTTGCCGTAGCCGCTCGCGAAGGTCGTCTTGATCTCGTCGGCCACGCGTTGACGCAGGCGCTCGGATTCCTCCGGCCCAACCCGCTCCAGGTAGATCGGCAGCAGCCAGCCGCCCATGCCCCACGCCATGCCGAAGGCGCGGTCGAACGTCGTCGGGCCGCGCTGTAGTCCGCCGTAGATGTAGACCTGCTTGTGGACGGCCGTGCCGTAGGCCGTCGCCGTGCCGCCGAGGCGGGCCTGGGCCTGCTCCATCGCGGCCAGGATGCGACCGCCGAGCCTGCCCCCACCGGTGGCGTCGAACCCGAGGGTGGCGCCGGTCTCGGCCAGGGCCTCCACGAGATCGGACTCGAACGAATCGAGGCTCGAGTTCACGACGTGTTGCGCGCCGATGCCGCGCAGGAGTTCCACGTGCTCCGGGCGGCGCACGATGTTGACGAGGCCGATGCCTTCGTTCGTGCACACCTTCTGGAGCATCTGGCCGAGGTTCGACGCCGCAGCGGTGTGCACCAAGGCCGTATGCCCCTCCAGCCGCATCGTCCCGACCATGCCGAGCACCGTCAGCGGGTTCACGAAGCAGGACGCGGCCTCCGCCGGCGTGGTGTCGTCGTGCAGCACCAGGCACTGGTCCGCCCGGCTGCGCTTGAACTGGGAATACATGGAGCCGCGCCACGTCGCCACGGTCTTGCCGAGCAGCGCTTGCGCGGTCTCGCCCTCCCCTGCCGCCACCACGACGCCGGCGCCCTCGTTGCCGCAGGGCATCGGGCGGTTCATGCGGGTCGCCAGCATCGCCGACGCTTCCGGGGGCGGCGTGAGCCGGACCCCGGAGCCGTCCGGGAGCGCCTCCGCCGCCGTCGGGTCCGCGCCAGCAAGCAGGAGGCCTAGGTCCGAGGGATTGATGGGCGCCGCCTCGACGCGGATGATGACTTCGTCCGCGCCGGGTTCCGGCTGCGGCACGTCGGCGATGGCCAGTTCCAGGTGGCCGTCGGGCCGGACGGTCGATTGCATCTGTAACATCGCGCCGAACTCCTACAACACTTCTTCCGCCATGAGGCGCAGGGTGTCCCGGTCCCCCGAGCCCACCACCAACATCGTCACCGGGCTCTCCCGCCACGCCTGTAGGCGCTCGCGAATCCGCTCTCGGGGCCCGAGCAACGAGATTTCGTCGCAGAGCTCGTCCGGCACCGCCGCGATGGCCTCGTCCCGGCGGCCCGAGAGGAAGAGTTCCTGGATGCGGTCCGCCGCCTCGCCGAAGCCCATGCGCGTGACGTGGTCCTTGTGCACGTTAAAGGTCTTGGCGCCCATGCCGCCCACGTAGAAGCCGACGTTCTGCTTGATCTGGTTGATGGCGGCCTGCACGTCGTCGCTGACGATCACGGTGGTGGTCGCCGCGATCTCGAACGCGTTGTTCTTGATCGCCATGGCGTCCTTGTACTGGTCCATCATCCGGTAAGGCGAGAGGAACATCGGGATCCAGCCATCGCAGATCTCGGCGCCCATGGCGACGTTCTTCGGGCCTTCGGCACCGAGATACACCGGGATGTGCTCGCGCACGGGGTGGAGGATGAGCTTCAGCGGCTTGCCGAGACCCGTGCCGCCTTGTAGGGGCAGTTGGTAGTGGTCGCCGTCGAACGCCACGGGGCCGTCCCGCGAAATGATCTTCCGGAAGATGGAGACCCATTCCCGCGTCCGCGCCAGCGGCTTCGGATAGGGTTGCCCGTACCAGCCCTCAACGACCTGTGGGCCCGACACGCCGATCCCGAGGATCAGCCGGCCGTTCGAGAGGTAGTCGAGCGCCACCGCGTGCATCGCGGCGCTCGCCGGGGTGCGGGCCGAAATCTGCATGATCGAGGAGCCGACGTTGATGCGCTCGGTGTGCGCCGCGATCCAGGTCATCGGCGTGAAGCAGTCCGCGCCGTAGATCTCCGGTGCCCAGATGGTGTCGTAGCCGAGCGATTCCGCTTCCTTGGCGAGTTCGACGATGCGCGCGCCACCCGGTGGCCCGAACGGACCAATCCCCAATCCCAGTTTCATGAGTGCGTCCCCAAGCGAGAAAGTGACAAGTGTACGCCAGTCGAACCGTCAGCCACCGGCGCGGAGGCGCGGCTCGATGATCCCGAGTTCCACCGACGTCTCCACCACGTCCCGGATCGTCTCCTCGACGGGCCGAATCGTCGCGCCGAGGACCTGCTTCGCCTTCTTGCAGTCGTTGAGCCCGCTCGACTCTACCTGGACGCGTTCGCCATCGTCCGTGACGGTCGCCGGCGCGCCGAGTTCGAAGCGCGGGAAACATGATCGGATGATCTCAACCACCTCCGTGCCGAGGCGCACCGCCGAGCGACCGCCGCTACCATGCAGGATGTAGCGGGGACCACCGTGTCCGGCGCGGTGATCGACGCTCGACTCGGCAGCGAGCCGGTGCGCCTTCACCAAATCGCGCACGTCGATGATGTCGTAATACATGTCGTACTTCGACGGCCAACTCGGCACCATCCCTCCGGCTAGCCGCCCGAGTTGTTCGATCCACTGGCCTACTTGCGCCTTGAAGAGGATGGGGCCGCAGATCATGGCCGGGTTCATGGTGATGGCGTCCCAGCGGCCGTCGCTCGCGTCGCCGGCGGCGTTGATGAACCGTTCCGTGTCCACCTTGCTGCGGGCATACGAGTTGCGCGGGTGGTTCCAGGCCGCGTCGTCCATGCCGTCCGAGGCCCAGTCGGTTTCCGTCCATTCGTAGCCGTCCGGTGCCGGGGCCGCGCGCGGGCGCACGGCGGCCATCGAACTGGTGTAGACGAGCCGCCGCACGCTACCACTGGCGTTGATCGCGTCGATCACGTTGCGCGTGCCCACGAGGCCGCCGTCGTAGACGTCCCGTGCCACGTCGCCGCTGCCAAGCGGTTGGGACTTCCCGTCCGCCGAGTTGCCGAGCACGGCCGCCGTGTGGAACACGCCGACACATTCCGCGAAGGCCGTGTCGTAGGAGCGCGGGACGAATAGGTCGCAGCCGTCGACGATCTCGACGTTGGGCAGCCGCTCCAGGTACCCCACGGCGTCCTCGCCCCGCCACGAACGCGCATCCCGGATGCAGGCACGGACGCGATAGCCGTGGATCGCGAGTTCACGCACCATGTGCGCGCCCGTGAAGCCGGAGCATCCGGTGACGGCGACGGGACCGTCCGCGGGGGAAATGGCTGGCATGGGATGCGGACCTCGCGACGTGAAGAGCCGCGGATGGTAGCCCGGTCCGCGCCACCGGGGTAAGGGACCGACGCTCTAAAGCAGGACGGTTCGAAGGTCACGGAGACACGGCGCTCGCGGGGCCTCCAGCCACCGCGCGGAAGGCGCTCGCGCCTACGCTTGGCGATGCCGTGCAACCAGCGGTGCCGGGCGTCATCGCTCAGAATCAGCGCCGATCCCGGTGCCAGAGCCATGTGGACGGTCGCGGAGCGGTCCGCGCCCAGCGGACGAAAGTCCATCTGCCACGTGTCGCCCAGGCTGATCGTCGCCACCGTGTCCCCGAAGCAATGCCGGTCAACGTGCATCGCGATTCCTTGGCCAGGCCGATACTCGTTCACGATAGCCTGGTCGGGAACACGGTCGAAGGAACCCGTCTCCGTGTAGAGCCACTGGGCGAGGTCGTCGAGCCAAGTCGGCAACGGGCCGATGCGCATGTCCGCCGTGACCACTCTCGACCGATAGTCGTAACGCCAGCCATAGTGTTGGACCCGACGCTCCAGGGTGGACATCCAGTCCGACCGGTCAATCATCTCCAGCGTTCGCTTCTGCTCGGCGAGGCCGAGGAAGTCGGGGACGTACGCAAGGCCCGGAATCCCGGACGCTTCGCCCCGCCGGGACTGCACGTCCTCGGCAAGGCCGAAGTCCAACATGGGTTGGTCGTCCATTGCCTGAAACCCGCGCACCAGGTGGTGAACTGCGCCAACTGTCCCGGGCGCACGTCAGATTTGTGGTGTCATCGTCGCATTGCATGTCGATGACGGGCCCAAGAACGGACCGGCGACTTCCTCGCGAGCATGCTCTGACGGGAGCCCGTGCGGCGGAAGTCCCGATCCCAGCCGGTCGCGTTTCCCCGGAAACACCCTCGGAAACGTTGCGGGAAACTGCGGCCGCAGCGCCGGCTCGATCACCTCCCCGTCGCGGCTGACGAACACGAGCCGGTCGTCCTCCGGGACGATGCGGAAGGCGCCGTGATGCAGCAGACGGTGGTGGGCGCCGCACAGCAGCACGAGGTTGTCCAGCCGCGTCTCGCCGCCGTCGATCCAGTGCTCGACATGGTGCGCCTCGACGTACCGCTGGTGCGCGCAGCCCGGAAAGCGACAGCGGTTGTGGTCACGGAGCTTCAGGGCCCGCAAGAGCCGCGCCGGGACGATGCGCCGGCGGCGTTCGTAGTTGAGCAGGTTGCCCCGCGCATCCTGAATGAACTCCGTGACGTCCGCGTCGCAGGCAATCTTGCGGGCGTCCTCCTCGTCGACGCCCCAGTCGGGGTCGACGTGGTACCGGGCGCCGCCGCCCGCGGACTGCGCAGCGAGTTCGTTGCGGCCGATGGTGAGCACCACCTCGTAGCGCCGGCCGCGCCTGCCGGAGCCGTTCGCCAGATAGTGCTCGGCCACCTCGACGAGCGCGTCGGCATACCGTTGCTCCGTGCTGGAGAGCTCGAACTCCAGCCCGGCCGGCAGGCTCGCCGCGCTTGCGGGTTCGTCCGCGACCGGGCGTTCCGTTTCAGCGGAAACGTCGCGGGCACGGCAGGCTTCCTCTTCCGGTGCTGCTTCCGGCGCTACGGTCTCCGGCGCTGTGGTGCCGGTGCCGCCCTCCCCCTCCAACAGAGCCTCGTAGTACGCCTCCCGCTCGTCCTTCCGCGCATCGACCACCTTCTCCAGCGCCCGGATCACCAGCGCGCCGCGCTCCGCCGGCACCGCCGCGGTGATCACCACCATGCCGTCCTCGTAGTGCCAGGTCAGGCCCCGCCGCTCCTCGCTGCATACCCGTTCGCGGTCCTCCCCGCCGATCCGCTCGTGCGTCCGGACCAGGCTCTCCAGCTGCGCCGCGCTGCTGCTGCCGGCGATCTCCAGGAGCACCGCCTCGCTGTCGCGCGTGGCCACCCGCGTGATGGCGCGCACCTTGGAGTAGCTCAGCACGCCGTCGCGGAACGCCGCGTCGATCTGCGGCAGGCGCGCCAGCGCGCGGCCGATAGAGCCCTCAGCCGGGGAGCGCGAGGGGCTTGCCCCTCGCAAGAAGCGGATGCGCTCGCGGGCGGCGCAGGGCCCGAGCCCGCAGCGGTGGTCGAGCCAGTTGCCGAGGCTCGCATGGCCGCCCCCGGCCCAGCCGCGGGTGCGGTCCATGGCGGCGATGAGCTTGATGAAGCGCCAGTCGGCGTGGTTGATGTGGGCGGCCATGCGCCTGACGGCGCGGCGCAGCTCGGCGGGATCGTCGGGGATGAAGTCGAGATCGTCGCGGAGCAGTTCGCGCACCTGCCACGGGAGAGTCGCGTGCCGGGCGGCGTCAAAGGCAACGGAACCGGCGCTTGGGATGGTCTCTTCGGGGGATTGGTACATCGCTTCCATGCACTTGGAGGAGGATCTTGGTAACTGTCCATATTACCAGTATTGGCATGGTTTGTCGTTGATTTTGTTGAGAACATCCCGCTTCGCGCCCCGGGCCGGACTCGGCTGGGTGGACCGTCCAGGCTGCGAGGCCGGCAACAGCCACCGCCTCGCGACGGAAACGCAGTCCGGACACTCTGGGCAACGGCTACGCCCCCCACACCCCCAACAAATCTGACGTGCGCCCAACCATCGCCCCGGTTGACCCACACCCTACCCCTCGCATTCAATTCCGCCCTTGTGCCCGACGAACTGAGCTGACATGAAGCAAGGCGTGGTCCCGGACGACCTCACCCGGCCCTTCTGGGAGGCCGCCAACGAGCACCGTCTCGTCATCCAACACTGCGCGGCCTGTGACCGCCTGCAGCACCCGCCCGGTCGCCGCTGCCACCAGTGCGGCGCGGACGAGCAGCTCGGGTGGCGCGAGATGAGCGGCCGCGCCACCATCTACAACTACTGCGTCGTCCACGACACGCCCGTACGGGTGCTCCAGGAGGAGCAACCCTTCAACGTGGCTGTGGTCATGCTCGACGAGGACCAGGGCATCCAAATGTACTCCCACCTGCCCGGCACGCCCGCGGACGAGGTGCCCGTCGGGGCCCCGGTCGAGGTCGTCTTCGAGGCCACCGCCAACGGCCAGCTCGTGCCCGAGTGGCGGGTCGTGGAGGCCGCGCCATGAACGCGCCGGACAATCCGGAAATCCTGTTCCGCACCGAGGAGGGTCTCGGCCTTTGGGAACATCGCGGCAAGGTCGCCGCCGTCGGCATCGGGCACTCTCCCACGGCGCGGCGTTGGGACGGCACCCCGGAGAACAGCGTCGGCGGTCTGAGCCTGACCGCTCTGCGGCGCGCCATCGAGGACGCCGGCGTGGATCCGGCCGACATCGACGGCCTCGTCATGGACCCCGTGACCACCACCGGCGCCTGGTGGCCCGCCGGGCGCGACGTGCCCCAAGACGTCGTCCAGGCATTCAACGCCACGGACGATCCCCTCGATGGCATCGCCCAACTCAGCGCGGAGTGGATCTTGGGCAACATGCCGGAACTCACCGGCATCGGCTTCACCATGTACGGCAACGGCTGCATGGCCCGCGCCCTCTGCATCGCGGCACAGGCGATCGGCGACGGACTCGCGCACACCTGTCTCGTGCTCAAGGGCTGGCACAACTTCGAGGGCCGCTACTACCAGGGCGGTTCCAATTCGGGCGCCGCGCTCCCCGGCAGGAACGCCCTGCATTCGCTCTGGGGCGCCCCGGTCTGCTACGGCACGGCGCTACAGTTCGCCGAGTATTGCCGCAAGTACGGCAAGAGCCACGACATGATGGCGCCCTTCATCGAGAACTCGCGCCGGAACGGCCTGCTCTTCCCGGAAGGCTATTGGGCAACGCACCGCCCGGAAGAGATCACGCCCGAGGACTACAACGCCGCGCGGTGGATCGCGAAGCCCGCGAACCTGTTCGACAACGACCTGCCGATCATGATGTCCGCCGCCTACCTCTTCACGACCGCCGAGCGCGCCCGCGACCTACGCCAGAAGCCGGTCTACGTGCTGAACCACGCGTCGAGCCGCACGCGCCAGAGGAGCCTGACGCCGACGCTCGACGAGGTGGAGGAAGATACCGCCCGCAGCGCCCGCAAGATCTACGAAGGTGCCGGGATCACCGCGGACGATCTCTCCTTCGAGAACATGTACGACGGCTTCGCGCTCTTCCACCAGTTCCACATCGAGGGGCTCGGCTATCGCGGCATCGGCTTCGGGGAGGCCCTCGACTTCTACCAGACGGACATCAGCATCCACGGACCGAACCCGGTACTGCCGAGCGGCGGCAACATCGGTTGTGGCCGCAGCCGCATCTGGATGCACACGGACTGCATGCAGCAGATTCAACAACGCGCGGGGGAGCGCCAAGTGACCGGGGTGAAGCCTGAGGTCGCGGTTTCCGGCGGGCCGATGCCCCTCGGCGGCAACTTCCTGGTGTGGAGCGCCACGCCCGATTGAGCGCGCCGTCCCGCGTCCCGGAGGAAAGACGATGATCGAAGGCATCAAGGTTCTGACGTTCGACGTCGGTGGCAGCGTCTTCGACTGGCAGACGGCCACCCGCACCGCCGTGCGCGCCTTGGCGGTCGAGCGCGGCGTGGAAGTGGACGACCGGGCGTTCTGCTTCACCTGGCGACGGCGGATGTTCGAACAGCTCGCGGAGGTCCGCCACGGGCAGCGGTCCTGGCAGAACGCGGATGCCATCCACCGGGCCGTGCTCGACGAACTCGCGGCCGAGTACCCCGCGCTGGAACTGACCCCAGAGGACCGCGACGGCCTCAACCGCGCCTGGCACCGGATGGATGTCTGGGAGGACGCGCCGGAATCCCTCGCGGCGCTACGGGAACACTACGTGGTCGCCATCCTGACCGTGCTTTCCCTCTCCATCGTCGTCGACAGTTCGAAGCATGCCGGCATCGACTGGGACGCGTATCTGTCCTGCGAGTTCCTCGGGGTCTACAAGCCGGAGGCCGAAGCGTACCGAACCGGCGCACGACTCCTCGGCGCGGCGCCGGAAGAGACCATGATGGTCGCCGTGCACCCCCCGGACCTCGCCGCGGCGCAACGGGCCGGGCTCAAGGCGGCGTACGTGAAGCCGAAGCTCGAAGAGATGGGGAGCCGGGGGGAAACCGACGGCTTCGAGGTGATCGCGGAGGACTACCGGGACCTCGCGCGGCAGTTGTGCGGCTAAGCGCCGGCACGCAACCTACCTACCGGCAACACCGAATCAACACAAGGAGAAAGACGATGCTGGGATACACGACCATCGGCGTGAACGACATGGAGCGCGCGCAGGGCTTCTACGACGACCTGCTCGGCGAACTCGGTGCGTCCCGCCTCTTCGGCATGGACCGGATCCAGTTCTACGGCACGGGCGCGGGCGGCGCGATGCTGGCGATCTGCATCCCCTACAACGAGGAGACGCAGCACCCGGGCAACGGCAACATGGTGGCGTTGCCCGGCGGCAGCCGCGAAGGCGTCGACAAGCTCTACGAGAAGGCGCTCGCGCTCGGCGCCACCGACGAAGGCGCGCCGGGGGACCGGTTGCCGACGTTCTATGGGGCGTACGTGCGCGACCTCGACGGCAACAAGCTGTGCTTCTTTGAGATGAAGACGTAGCGCGACCTGACGGTCGGCGATCAAGGGTTCCCGGCACAGCGTCTGCCGGGAACCCCCTTCATCAACGCAGTTCGAACCCCTCAAGCTCCCCCTGCTCACGCCATTCCGCAAGCAGGGCGTTGAACGCATTGATCCCCGGCGCGTAGGCCTGGTTGATGATGCCCTTGCTCGGGTCGTCGAGGTGGCCCTCGTTGTTGTAGTACCCGGGCGTACACGCTTCGTAGAACTCGCGGTTGGCGAACGCCAGCCGCTGGATCTCGGCGACCCACTCGGCCTCGGCCTCCGGGGTCACCTCCGCGACCCGGCCGCCACGCTTGGCGACCTCGTCAATGATGTAGGCCACATGGCGCGCCTGGTCGTCGAACATCGCCGTCATGTTGACGGACAGCCCGTTCTGGTTCACGCCGATAAAGAACCAGTTCGGGAAGCCGTGGCTCGACATGCCGTGCATCGTCCGGAGCCCTTGCCGCCAGTGGTCGAAGAGGGACTCTTCGTCGCGCCCGATGACGTCGAAGCTGACCCGCCGGTGCGGCGCGGACGTCATCTCGAACCCCGTGGCGTAGATGATGCAGTCGACCTCGTACTCCGTCCCGTTGGCGACGATCCCCTTCTCCGTGATGCGGTCCACGCCCTTGCGCTCGCCCACGTCGATCAGGTGTACGTTCGGCCGGTTGAACGTCTCGAGATACTCGTCGTTGAAGGTCGGCCGCTTGCAGAACTGGCGGTACCAAGGCTTCAGCGCCTCCGCCGTCTCCGCATCCGCAACCGTCTCGTCCACCCGCGCGCGGATCTCGTTCATCTTGCGGAAGTCCTCGATCTCCGCCGCGAACGCCAGTTCCTCCGGATCGCCCTCCACCACCTCCTCGGGCGGCAGCACCGACTGCAGGCGCCGGAAGATGTCCGTCCAGGCGTCCGACACCAAGTCTTCCTCGAAGGGGCGCCCGACCACGATGTCCGCGAAGTTCTCGCGCCGCTCCCGCTGCCAGCCGGGCTGCAATGCGCGGTACCACTCCTCGTCCGTCGGCCGGTTGCCCCGTAGGTCCACCGACGACGGGGTGCGCTGGAACACGTAGAGTTCCTTGGCGTGCTCCCCGAGGAACGGGACCGCCTGGATGGCCGTGCAGCCCGTGCCGATCACCCCCACCCGCTTGTCGGCGAGCTTCGTCAGGCCGCCGGAGTGGTCGCCGCCGGTGTAGTCGTAGTCCCAGCGGCTGGTGTGGAAGGAGTGGCCCTGGTAGTCGTGGATGCCCTCGATGCCGGGAAGCTTGGGCACGTGGGCCGTGCCCGCGGCCTGGATGACGAAGCGGGCGCGAATATCGTCGCCCAAGTGCGTGGACACCGCCCACCGGCCCTCCTCCTCGTCCCAACGCAGCTCCGTCACCCGCGTCTGAAAGAGCGATAGGCCGTACAGATCGTAGTACTCGCCGATACGCCGGCAGTGCTCGAAAATCTCGGGCGCGTAGGAGTACTTCTCCTTCGGCATGTAGTCGAGTTCCTCAAGGAGCGGCAGGTAGCAGTAGGACTCGATGTCGCACTGCGAGCCGGGATAGCGGTTCCAATACCACGTGCCACCGAAGTCCGCGCCGGACTCGATCAGCATGACGTCCTCCACGCCCCGCTCCTTGAGCCGCGCCGCGGCCATCATGCCGCTGAAGCCGCCACCGATGATGGCGACCTCCACCTCGCGCTCGATCGGGTCGCGCTCCTCGGGTGCATCGACGAAGGGGTCTTGGTCGGCGTAGTGCGCGTAGTCGTCCTTGGTGCGCAGGAACTGCTCGTCCCCGTCGTCGCGCATCCGCTTGTCCCGCTCGGCGCGGTACTTGTCGCGCAACGCGTCCGGGTCGAACCCGAGGTTCGAGTATTCCTTCTTGAGTGGAGCGTTCATCAGCCTCTGTCCCCCGTCGGATGCCTATGCGATACGTGGTTCCCGCGCCGCGTCGTGCGTAGCGACTGCCGGCCTTCAGCCGGCCGCCACCGCCTGCTCCTCCCGGAGCGCCGGCAGCACCGTCTGCGCGAACAGGCGCAGGTTGCGCTCCGCCTCGTCGTAGGGCATGCCCGCGTAGCTGAACACGGACGTGAACGTCTCCGAGCGCATGCGTTCCGTCGTCTGCCGGATGCGGTCGATGCACATCTGGGGGGTACCCCAGACCTGTAGGTCGAGGTAGGCCTCGGTGGTCGCCGCCGCACTGGACTGCTGTACGGCGGACATCGCCGCGTAGAACTCGTAGCCCTTCGTATTGGCGAAGTGCGCGCCGCCGATCTCGTAGTGCTTGGCGGCGGTTTCCCAATACCCGCCAATCCAGCGCACGGCCATTTCCCGCGCGCGCTGCTCGTCCTCGTCGCAGAACACCCAACCCGCGATGATCGGTGCCGGGGCCGGCGCGCCGTTCACTTCCTGGAAGACGTTGCGGTAGGTCGTGAGTTCGTGGTCGATCATGTCCCAGGGCTTCTGCGGGATGACAAGAATGCCGATGCCGAGCCGCGCCATGATCTCCACGGACTCCGGCGAGACCGCCGCCGCATAGGTGCGCCCCTTGAACGTGCGGGACGGCCGCGGACGCACGTCCCGCGCCGCCTGCTGGTAGAACTTACCGTCGTACTCGCACCAGCCCTGCTCGAGGCCCGTCAGGACGATTTCCGCCGCTTCGACGAAACGTTCGCGGGATTCGCCCATGTCGATGCCGAAGCCCTCGAACTCGATGCGGCCCGCGCCGCGGCCGAGCCCGAGGATCAGGCGTCCGTTCGAGATGTGATCGAGCATCGACACCTGTTCGGCGACGCGGATCGGGTCGTGCCACGGCAGCACGACGACCATCGACCCGAGCTGGATGCGCTCCGTACGGCCCGCCATGTAGGTGAGAAACTGCAGCACGTCCGGACACATCGTGTAGTCCGTGAAGTGGTGCTCGACGCCCCAAATCGAGTCGAAGCCGAGCGGCTCCGCGAGGGCGGCAAGCTTGAGCTCGTTCGCGTAGACCTCGCCGTCCGTGATGTGGTTCTCGGGATTCTGAAAAATCGCCGCCATGCCGAGATGCATCGCTTTCCTCCTCCTGACTGTTGCGCCGGAAACCTAGCGCGTAACATGACGCGAGTAAAGAACACCGGAGACGCGAACCCGTGACGAGGACCAACGACCTAGCGCTCAAGGAGCGCGCCCGCCGCGTGCTTCCGAACGGCATGTACGGCCACATGGCGGTGCATCCGCGGTTGCCAGAGGACTATCCGCAGTTCTTCGAGCGCGCCTCCGGCTGCCGCATGTGGGACGTGGACGGCAACGAGTACATCGACTTCATGTGCTCCTACGGGCCGATGATCGCGGGCTATGGCAACCCGCGCATCCGCGCCGCGGCCGACGCCCAGCGCGACAAGCTCGACGTGGCCGACGGACCGCCCGCGGCCTTGGTGGACCTCGCGGAGAAGTTCACGCGGCAGATCAGCCACGCCGAGTGGGCCGTGTTCGCGAAGAACGGCAACGACGCGACCACCGTGTGCAACATGATCGCCCGTGGGCACGCCGGGAAGCGCAAGATCCTCGTCGGCTCCACCGCGTACCACGGCTCCCAGCCCTGGGCGAACCGCATGTCGCCGGGCACGCCCGAAGAGGAGCACGTGCACTACCCCACCTATGTCTTCAACGATGTCGAGAGCCTGACGGCGGCCGCCGAAGCGGCGTCGGGGGACGTCGCGGGCATCATCGTCTCGGGCTACAAGCACGACGTGCCGCATACGCAGGAACTCGTCGATCCCGCGTTCGCCCGCGCCGCGCGCGAGATCTGCGACGCCGAGGGCGCGGCGCTCATCCTCGACGACGTGCGCAGCGGCCTGCGGCTGTCCCTCGACGCAAGCTGGTCCGAGTTCGGCATCCAGCCGGACCTTTCCGCCTGGGGCAAGGCCATCGCCAACGGCGAGCCGCTCGCCGCGGTGCTCGGCAGCGGCCCCTACCGCGAGGCCGCGGAGAAGGTCTTCTACACGGGCTCGTTCTGGTATCAGGGCGCCCCCTTCGCGGCGTCCATCGAGACCCTGGACGTGCTCAACGAGATGGACGGCCCGCGCCACATGGAACGGGTCGGCCAGCAACTGCGCGACGGCCTCTACGAACAGGCGCAGCGGCACGGCCATGGCATCCACCAGAGTGGCCCGCCGCAGATGCCGCTGATCCAGTTCGAGGAGGACAAGGACCGCTCGCGGGCCTCCGCCTTCTGTAGCAACGCGCTGCGCCATGGCGTGTATCTGCATCCGTGGCACAACATGTTCCTGTCCGTGGCGCACACCGAGTCCGACATCGCCCAAGCACTGGAGGGTACGGACAAGGCCTTCGCCGAACTCGGCTGAGGCGGCTTCCGGCCGCCCACCGAGCACGCCGGCATGAGTGGCGCACGGCCCATCGCCCGGTTGTCGAAGCCCTTCGACGTCACGGTCACCCTGCCGGGCAGCAAGTCCATCGCGCTACGCCAACTGCTGATCTCCGCGCTCGCGGAGGGTTCGTCCACGTTGCGCGGCGTGCCCCGGTGCGACGACGTGGACGAGATGACGGGGGCGCTAAGGCAGTTCGGGGTCGCAGTGGCCGAGACGGGGCCGTCCCGGATCACGGTCGAGCCACCCGCAGCGTTCCGCACCGGCGAAGTCCACGTCCGCCTCGGCTTGAGCGGCGTCTCCCTCCGGCTACTGCTCGCGCTGGCCGCGCTGCGCTCCGACCTGACGCACCTGGACGGGAGGCCTCCGCTAAGGGAGCGTCCGAACCACGACTTGATCGACGCCCTAGAGGAACTCGGTTGCGCGACCACTGCCGTGGACGGTGGGCATCTTCCCATCACGGTGCGCGGGCCTGGAGCACCGGCAGTAGATGTGTCCATCGGCACCAGTGTGTCGAGCCAGCCGCTCTCCGGCCTGCTCCTCGTCGCGCCAAGGTTGCCGCATGGGCTGACGATCCACCTCAAGGACGACCTCGTGTCCGCGTCGTACGTCGCGATTACCCGCAACGAGATGGCGCGCCGGGGGGTGGCCGTGGAACCCATCGGCGAACGTACCCTCCGCGTTCCGCCGCAGCACTATGCCGGCGGGACAGCGGCCATTGAGGGCGATGCGTCCGCCGCGACCTATCACGCGGCGCTCGCGACGTTGCACGCCTCCACGGTCCAGATCGACAACCTGGGCACCTCGACCACCCAGGGCGACTTCGCGTTCTTCGCGCTGTGCGAACGGCTCGGCGCGTCGGTGCGGGCGCACGAGGACCGCGTCACGATCACGGGGCCGCGGACGCTTCGCGCGCTCGACACCGTGGACATGGAGTCCATGCCGGATGCCGCACCCACGTTGATGACCATGGCCCCCTTTCTGCCAGGCCCCTTGCGCATCACCGGGCTTTCGACCCTCCGTCACAAGGAGTGCGACCGCATCGCCTGTCCCGCCGGGGAGTTGCGCAAGGCGGGCGTATCCGTCGAGGAGGGGCCGGACTGGATCGCCATCGCCCCGGCGTCCGAACCCCGTCCCGCACGCTTCGAGACCTTCGAGGACCATCGCATGGCCATGGCGTTCGCCGTGTTCGCGAGCAAGGTGGGGAGATGCGAAATCGCCGATCCGGGCTGCGTCGCAAAGACGTACGCGGACTACTGGCGGGACTTCGAGCGCGTCTACGGCTAGCGCTCCGCGTCCCCGGACGGGCCGGGCGGCTTGAATATAATCCCGCGCCATTCCGTTCCCGGCCACATGGAGCTTCCGCGATGCCAACCCCCCGGCGATGCCGTCTTGTCTGCCATACGCTGGCCCTCGTCCTTGCCCTCGGCGCCGCGGCGCAACCCGAGGACTACCTGGACGCCGAGCTACGCGCCCGCGTCGAGCAGCTCAAGGCGGACCTGGCCGAAGCATCGACCAACGCAACCAACGCACGCGAGCGGGCCGACACGCTGTGGGACTGGGCCAACGCCTGGGCGCTGAGCGGCCGCTACCTGCCGGTCAACCTGACGACCGCCGCCCACCGGTACGCGATTTCCACAGACGCGGGCATGCGGGCGATCGAAGCCTATGTGGGGGAACTGGCCCTACTCGACGAACAACCGGACGCGATTGGCACCCTCACCGCCGACACCGGCCCCTTCGAAGCCCGTTCCTGGGCGACGTTCACGCAGACTTGGCAAGTGGGCTCGCAAGACGTCACCCCAGCCGGCGGCATCGCCGTCCCCCCGCACTTCATGGCGAACCACGGCACCTTCCAGGCCGACGACCCGGCCGGCGACAACTACATCTCCATCGCCAGTTCCAACGCCGATGCGAAGTTCGTGGTGGACGCCGTGCCCCTGGCCGGCATGCACGGTGGTTTCCGGGGCGCCCGACCCGTCCTGTTTTTCCGGCTCGACGAGGGCAGACTCCGTTCCGGCGACACGGTGACGGTGACCTACGGCGACCGCTCCGGCGGCGGCCGCGGCTTGCTGATGCCGACCTTCTCCAGCGACCGCATGCCATTCCCCTTGTACGTCGCATTCTTCAACATCCGATTCCCCGGCGCCGAGCCAGCCGCACCGCCCCTCTTCTCCCTGCCCATCCAACCCATCCGCGTGACCGGCACGGAAATCGCGGGCGTCCACGCCTTCGCCCCCTCCGTCGTCCGGCCCGACGAACCCTTCGACATCGCCATCCGCGCCGAGGACCGCTTCCGCAACCGCGCCCAGCCCCCCTACCCCGGCTGGCGCGTGTACGCGAACGGGGGCGGCTTCGCCGACGTGCCGGCGGGCGAGGACGCCATCGCCGTGCTGCGCGACGTGCGTTTCGCCGAGCCGGGCGTCTATCGCATCTCCCTCGCCGCCCTGGATGGCTCCGAGATCGTCGGCAAGGGCAACCCGGTACTCGTTTCCGCCGACGCGCCCCGCGTCTACTGGGGCGACACCCACGGCCACTCCGGCTTCGCCGAAGGCATCGGCACGCCGGAGCGCTTCATGACCTGGGCGAAGGAGGACGCACGCCTCGACTTCGTGACCCACTCCGAGCACGACATCTGGTTGGACGACCACGAGTGGGAGGTGCTCAAGCGCAACGTCGCCGACTTCTCCGAGGAGGGACGCTTCGCCGCCTATCTCGGCTACGAATGGAGTTCCCGGAATCGCTTCGGCGGCCACCACAACGTGCTCTTCCGCACGCCCGAGGGCCGCGTCCGCATCCCGGTGCAGTTCTATCCCACCCTTTCGGATCTCTACTTCGGCCTGCGGGAACACAACGACCCCGCGGACGTCGTCGTGATCCCCCACGCCCACCAGGCCGGCAACTACCGGCTGAGCGACCCGAAGCTCGAGCCCATCATCGAGATCATGTCGCAGCACGGCACCTTCGAGTGGTTCGCCAAGGCGTACCTGCGCCACGGCCAGCAGATCGGCTTCACGGCGGCCAGCGACAACCACCTCAGCCAACCGGGCTACACCGCGCCCCGAGGCAGTGGCCTCGCCCAGCGCGGCGGGCTCGGCGCCGTGCTCGCGGCGGAACACTCCCGCGACGCCATCTTCGATGGACTCAAGGCCGCCCGCGCCTACGCCACCACCGGCGACCGGATCATCATGGACGTGACCCTGAACGGCGCCACCATGGGCCAGCGCATACCGTTCACGGAGGAACGCAACATCCATGCCCGGATCGTGACGACCGCCCCCATCGACACCGTAACCATCGTGAAGAACGGCGACGACATCTGGTGGCGCGACTACGGCACGCCGACCGACTACGGCTTCGGACAGACCGAACTCCTCGACGTGACCTTCGAGTCCCCCGCCGTACCCATGCACAAGGGCGACAACCCCCGCGGCTGGCGGCCGTGGAGCGGGACGCTCGAAGTGGAGGGCGCGACCCTCGTCGATGCCGTCCTGACCGACCTCGTCAATCCCGACATGCAGCGTTTCGAACTCGATGAGTCGGGCATCGTCCACTTCTCGACCATCACCCGCGGCGACACCAGCTCCGTCCGCCTCACCCTCACCGAGATCGAAAAGGACGCCCAGGTGCGCGTCGTCCTAGAGGAGGGCACCGAAGTTGGCGCGGGGCCCCCGATCTTCCGCGCCCATGCCACGCTACCGGCCGCGACGGTGGAACTGCCGCTCTCCCAGCTATGGAGCGGCGCCGTCGAACACAAGCTGCCCTTCGACATCTACGAGGACACGGTGACCCTACGCCGCATCCGCACCAACGGCCCCGACGACATCGAGTTCGACTTCGAGGAAACCGGGACGATCCACGGCGACTACTACTACGTGCGCGTGAAGCAGGTGGACGAGGCGATAGCGTGGTCGAGCCCGGTTTGGGTGGGGGGGTATCCGAATCGGTAGGGGGGTAAGCTGCGGCGCGGGGCGAGCTCTCGCCACATCGCATGGTCGTGGCCTCTCCGCCACCGGCCAACTGAAACCTCCCACTTCCGGCCGTCGCCGAGCGCATTCGTGCTATCCATGAGTGCTTCCCTGCGGGATGCAGGGCTTGCTTCAATGAGGCCCTCGCAAAAGCGAGGGACGACGCGGCCAGCAAGCCGAACCCGCCGAGGATGAACTTGCTTCAATGAGGCCCTCGCGCAAAGCGAGGGATGACCCCCCACGGCGCCATCGAGGTTGACGCAAATTCGGTCCTTCAATGAGGCCCTCGCGCAAAGCGAGGGATGACGACCGGGCCACCGTGACCGGCACCGGCACCCACGCGAACCTTCAATGAGGCCCTCGCGCAAAGCGAGGGATGACCACCGCCAACGCCACTGCTCTCACGGTTGTCGCCTCCCTTCAATGAGGCCCTCGCGCAAAGCGAGGGATGACACCGCCCGACCGCGTGGACGTCCTACCAAGGGCAACCTTCAATGAGGCCCTCGCGCAAAGCGAGGGATGACGCGGAGCCGTCCCCGCGGTCGGACATGACCCACAGCAGCCTTCAATGAGGCCCTCGCGCAAAGCGAGGGATGACGTCCTACAACAAGGACATGACGAAGGGCTACATCTCGCCTTCAATGAGGCCCTCGCGCAAAGCGAGGGATGACAAGCGACAACCTGCACGTTGCCTTTTGGCCCTTCGCCCTTCAATGAGGCCCTCGCGCAAAGCGAGGGATGACGTGGCAATCGGTGGACCGAGCGGGGCACCGATCTCCCTTCAATGAGGCCCTCGCGCAAAGCGAGGGATGACGCTCCGCCTGCGGGGCGGTGTCCGAGATGATGAGCGCCCTTCAATGAGGCCCTCGCGCAAAGCGAGGGATGACTCGTAGTGCGCCAGGCGCGCCACCACGCGCCGCAGCCTTCAATGAGGCCCTCGCGCAAAGCGAGGGATGACGACATGGCCGGCAAGTGGCTGCCGCCCGGCTTCGCGCCCCTTCAATGAGGCCCTCGCGCAAAGCGAGGGATGACAAGGCGCACGAGCAGACGCGGTGGGCGTTGCTCGGCCTTCAATGAGGCCCTCGCGCAAAGCGAGGGATGACCCGCGAGCAGCAACGCTACCTTCAGGAGAGCCAACACTTCAATGAGGCCCTCGCGCAAAGCGAGGGATGACGGCATACATGTCCACCGGCAGCGCCTCCGGCGCCGTACTTCAATGAGGCCCTCGCGCAAAGCGAGGGATGACGTGCCGGCGAGCTCGGGATCGAGGGGCGCCTTGTACCCACTTCAATGAGGCCCTCGCGCAAAGCGAGGGATGACTAGCGGCATCATCGGCGCGGTGAACGGCATCGCGAAACTTCAATGAGGCCCTCGCGCAAAGCGAGGGATGACTGCCCCGAGACCTGTAGAACGTCCAGGACACCTCGCCACTTCAATGAGGCCCTCGCGCAAAGCGAGGGATGACATCGTGCGGGACTCGTGCAAGGAGGTCGTCTCCGGACTTCAATGAGGCCCTCGCGCAAAGCGAGGGATGACCTGGCGAGCGAGTTCGGTGAGGTGCTCGTGCGGGTCACTTCAATGAGGCCCTCGCGCAAAGCGAGGGATGACATGAGTCGGCATACCAAGAAGACATAGACTTCCTGACTTCAATGAGGCCCTCGCGCAAAGCGAGGGATGACCTGGCGCACGGTCGCCGGGCCGCGCTCAAGCTCCTACTTCAATGAGGCCCTCGCGCAAAGCGAGGGATGACGCCGCCGGCGCCCACCCGAGCGCCGCGTCGGAGCCACTTCAATGAGGCCCTCGCGCAAAGCGAGGGATGACGCGAACGCGACCACGAACAAGTGGGCCGGCCTGCTACTTCAATGAGGCCCTCGCGCAAAGCGAGGGATGACCGCCACCGGCACCGTCACGACGACGGCGACGTTGTTACTTCAATGAGGCCCTCGCGCAAAGCGAGGGATGACATACCTCAAGAGCGGCAAGCTCGCGTCCCTCGCCGAACTTCAATGAGGCCCTCGCGCAAAGCGAGGGATGACAAGTACGCGGCCCGATACATGACGTGCAGTACGCCACTTCAATGAGGCCCTCGCGCAAAGCGAGGGATGACGTGCAGAACATCGAGGACGCGCGGGACAAGTACATACTTCAATGAGGCCCTCGCGCAAAGCGAGGGATGACACCAGAAGGCGGAGTACCACTGTACCCTAGCATACGAACTTCAATGAGGCCCTCGCGCAAAGCGAGGGATGACCTTTCGGCATCGAGGAAGAAGAGGAAGAGGAAGAAACTTCAATGAGGCCCTCGCGCAAAGCGAGGGATGACTCCAAGCTAACGCGGCGGCAAGTACGGGACAAGTTACTTCAATGAGGCCCTCGCGCAAAGCGAGGGATGACGCGTCCGGTCCGTCGTCGTGGTCCGCGTTGGGGAAACTTCAATGAGGCCCTCGCGCAAAGCGAGGGATGACGTGCATCTTCCAGACCATTAGCCACGGCTCCGCACACTTCAATGAGGCCCTCGCGCAAAGCGAGGGATGACCTGGCGCACGGTCGCCGCGCAGCGATCAAGCTCTTACTTCAATGAGGCCCTCGCGCAAAGCGAGGGATGACATCCCGACGTCAGCGGACCTCCATGGGAGATGGAGACTTCAATGAGGCCCTCGCGCAAAGCGAGGGATGACCCCCTGTCCAGACCATCAGACGACGCGACCGCCGAGACTTCAATGAGGCCCTCGCGCAAAGCGAGGGATGACCAGGCGATCCTCTGCGGAATCAGCCATGGCTAGGGGACTTCAATGAGGCCCTCGCGCAAAGCGAGGGATGACGTACCAACCACAGCCGAGCTCTCCTGACTCGGGTAACTTCAATGAGGCCCTCGCGCAAAGCGAGGGATGACACCCGGGACGGCGACACGATCGCGACTCACTGGATCAGACTTCAATGAGGCCCTCGCGCAAAGCGAGGGATGACTCCGCAAGCGCCCTCTCGTGGGCACGGTCGATGTTGACTTCAATGAGGCCCTCGCGCAAAGCGAGGGATGACAAGGCATTGTTGCATGGCAAGGTCGTGTCACTCGAACTTCAATGAGGCCCTCGCGCAAAGCGAGGGATGACTGAGCGGCGTGGTCCTCAACAACGTCACGACCTACCCACTTCAATGAGGCCCTCGCGCAAAGCGAGGGATGACGGCCGGCCCGGGATCGTCCGGCAGCTCGACCACCTGACTTCAATGAGGCCCTCGCGCAAAGCGAGGGATGACGCCGCTCGCGGAATCCCGCACAGCCAACGGCTCTCCAGTGCCCACCGCGAGCGGTCGGATGGTGGGCCGTTGTCGCGTCACGCCGCGCATGTTCCCAGCGAACGCCGGGTAACGCAAGCACTTGATTGACAAAGAGCAGTCGGCCGCGCGAGCGGTCCCCAAGCCACGCACCGGCACTCGACCGCTCGCGAACCAGCGGCGGATCAGATGATCGTGGGCTCCCGGCTCACCGGAGTGTAGCGCCGTTTGCCGAGCGAGACGACCTTGGGCTCCACCTTGTCCGCCAAGCCCACGTCTACGATGACGACGTGGTCCTCTCGGTGGTGGATGACGGTATCTAAGTCTGCGACCAGTTCCGCGTGCCGCACCCGTGTCAAGCGGCACTGGAACACCGAAAGCTGCACCCAGTCGCCGTAGCCATGCATGATCTTGAACACCGATCGCCAACGCTTGGGCTCCGCAATGTCGTAGACCACCAAGTAGAGTCTCTCGTCAGCAGCCATTGCACATCCTCCGATAGGCGTCAGCGCGTCACGAAGTTGGGATAGGCGGGAATCTCGGCCATGAGAAACCTGCCCAGTAACCGAGCCTGCATCTCCAGCAGCCTGCGGTACTCGACGCGATAGCCGAACAGGGGATGCGTTACCTCCTGGCTCAGCCGACGCTCGAATACGCGGATGAATCGTTTTCGGCCACTATCAGATAGGTTCGCGCCAATGGGCGTGCGCACAAAGTCTGTCGGGCGGACCTCGCCATTGTTGATCGCCGTCACGACCGTGGAGTCCACGATCAGTGGTCTGAAGGGTTCCATCATGTCCAGTGCAAGGGCCGGGCGTCCGTATCGTGGTTGGTGGAAGAAGCCCCTGTACGGGTCAAGGCCCGTAGCCGAGAGCACGGTGACGAACGCTCGCGTCAACAGCGCATAGCCGAATGAAAGCATGGCGTTTACCGGATCAACCGGCGGTCGCCGATTCCGATGCTCCATCTCGAAGGACATGCTCGCGTCCGTCTCCTGTCTGAACATGCCATCGAAATGCTGGAAGTACCTGGCCGCCGCGGCACCCTCCACTCCCAGCAGGGAGGCGATGTCGCGGACGCGACGAGCACGCTCTGCTAACCGCTTGAGGTCCGTCAGCACCTGTTCGCCGCCTTCGCCTCTACGCCAATTCCGCCGCAGGAGCGTTCTCGAATTGCGTATCTTCGCCCGCACCCAGCCACGGGCGAGATCCAGGCAGACGTCGTCCGAAAACGAGCCGCGGTATTGCGCCGTGCGGAGTTCCACATTGGCATGGCCAGCCCCCACGGTATGCCCGAGGAACCACCCGCCGTAGGACTGCCAAGTCACCGGGATGTCCCGGCGCATGAGTTCGTGGAGCGTTGGAGTGCTGACGTAGACGTTGCCCATGAGCACGAGTTGGGACGTGTCCGCCAGCCGGACGAAGGCGGTCTCGTCATCGTCCTTCGTGATCGCGAGCCGATGACCCTTCTTGGAGACCTTTCCGCGATGGGACTGGACGTAGACGGGCAGCCCGCGCGTCTGCCCTACACTGAGTGGTCGCACGTCCGCCGAACCTGATCGTAGCAAGTTGACCTCGTCGGGGAGGCAGATGCCGACGAGGGAGCAGCGCGGACACTTCGGGCTGTCCTCAAGCGGTGGCGGGATGGCACCCTCCTCGACCGTAGCGCGCAAACGCTTGATGGACTCCAGCGTGAGCGCGCGTAGCTCGTCGTCGAACGCAACCCGGACCCGCTCCCGGGAACCCGCGAAGTACAGGATGCCTTCGGAACAGCGATAGCCGTGCTCTTCGAGCAGCAGCCCCTGGGCACACAGCTGCACGCGCTCCGGGTCGTACGCCTGCCGAGGAACGTGCGGGCGTTTGCCGCGCTTGTAGTCGACGGGCATGACCTCGTCGCCCTCCGCTTCCACCAAGTCGATCTTGGCAACGAGATCCAATCGGGCCGAGGACAACTCCACCGAGCGTGCGACGACCGGCTCCTCCGCCCCCTCCTCGGGCTCCGGCAGGGTTCCACCCGCCTGATCGACGCGCCGATGCACATGACGGCCCTCCACCGTGTCCGACGAGTGCTCCCATTCCTTCTGGACCCATTCGAGGTAGGCGAGCCTAGGGCAGTAGACGAACTCGTTGAGGATCCGCGCGGGGATGAGCGGGGACTCGCGCTCGCGGTGCCGCGCCCTCGCCGGGGTGGCAGGAAGGGGCTCGCCGGTCGGCGGCGTCCCGACACGAGATGTCCTAGCGTTGTCCATGGGGTGGCCCTCCTAGGTCGAACCGGCCGACTCGCTGCCCGCTCTCTCGACGGCTACGGCCAGCATCCTCCGGTACTCCGAGTGGTACCATACACGGGCTTGCGCAGTGGGACATCCGTCGGGGGGCATCGCAATGATGGAGTACAAGGGATACGTCGCCTCCGTGGAGTTTGACGACTCCGTGGACGTTCTGCACGGAAGGGTCGTGAACAGCGGGCCGTATCCGATCGCCACATTCGAGGCGACCGAGACGCAGGAGCTCCGCCGGGAGTTCGAGCGGTCAGTCGACGAGTACCTGCAGTGGTGTGCCGAAGACGGTGTGGAACCCCGGAAGCCGTTCTCCGGCAAGTTGAACGTCCGTCTCGGCTCCGAACTCCACGGCGCCGTGGTATCGGCGGCCACGGCAGAGCAGGTCAGCATCAACTCGTGGATCGTCAGGACGCTTCGCGCGGCAGTCGCGGCGCCGGTGGGCGACGCCGGCTAACCTCGTGGCTCCGACTCCGGGCGACTTTGGCGTCGTCCGGCACCACGGAGATTTGATCGTTGCGGCGGCGCACGGCAACGTGTTAACCTACGCCGCGAAATACACAGAAGTCGAAGAAAGGCCCCCCGCCTCATTGAAGGTGTGTCTTTCGCGGCGGCGGCGCGACAGCCTTCCCCAGTTCCGCAGCCTTGAGCTGCGGCCTCATTGAAGCGTTGGGGAACGGTGGGCTCGTGCAAAGAGAAGCGGACAGACCAAGGATTCCTGAGGCCGAAGACCGAGGGCGTTGATGGATCATGACGAACAAGCATCGCGCCACCCTAGCCGACATCCAGCGAAAACCGACGCCATCCAACATCAGATGGCAGGATCTGATAGGCGCGCTCAAGCACTATGGCGTGGAGATCGAGGAGCGTAGCGGTTCGCGGCTTCGCTTGAAGAAGGGCAAGGAGCGAATCGTCATTCACCGGCCTCACCATGGGCCAGCGACGGGGCGCGCGACCATTCGGGACGTCGCCGCGTTCTTGCGTACGGCCGGAATCTCGCGGGATGGCCAAGACGATGGATGAAGCCCGCCTACGCGCGACGTTCTCGGCACTGACCGCAGAGGACGGAGAGGGTCACCCGCCGTTTCGGTGGCAGATGCGGCTGCTACATCGTCTGCTCGATGCCGACCCGCCTCCGTTCTTAGACATCCCGACGGGCCTCGGGAAGACGTCCGCGATGGCTCTGTGGTTGATCGCGATTGCCGAAGGCGCCGAGTTGCCGCGACGGCTCGTCTACATCGTGGACCGCCGCGCCGTCGTTGACCAAGCCACTCGGTTCGCCGAGCGCCTGCGCGGAAACATGCTGAGTGAGTTGGCAGAGCGCCTGGACCTCGATCCAAGCGTGGGTCTACCCGTCTCAACTCTCCGGGGTAGCTTCACCGACAACCGGGACTGGCTGGAGGATCCCTCGAAGCCAGCCATCGTGGTCGGGACCATCGACATGGTGGGCTCGCGTCTTCTGTTCGAGGGCTATGGTGTATCGAGGAGGATGCGTCCCTACCACGCCGGTCTTCTCAGCGTCGATGCGCTGGTTCTGCTCGATGAAGCGCACTTGTGCCCCCCTTTTGAAGCGCTTCTGCGGCAGGTGGAGTCACGAGGCGAAGGCAGGCTCGGTCCGATGGGCGGACCCGACTCGACCACCCCACCGTTTCGCCTCATGTCCCTGTCCGCCACCGGCCGGAACGAAGCGCCGACACAGCCGGAAGCCCTGTTCTCGTTGGAAGCCAAGGACCGTGGGGAGACCGAGATAGAACAACGGCTATCGGCGCGCAAGCTGCTGAAGGTGGAGAAGCTGCCTGCCGGCGCGAATCTGGCGAGAGACTTGGCCGAACGAGCCGTCGCCGTCGGATGCACCCGCCCCTTCTCCCGCGTGCTGGTGTACTGCCACCACCGCAGCGACGCCGTCGAAGTGAAGACGATGATCGACAGAGCCTGCGGGAGACGAAAACGGTCCGGAGACCACGCGGAGGAGCATCGCTCCGAGTTGCTGGTTGGGGAGCGCCGTGTACGGGAACGAGTTGGCCTCGAAGCTTGGCTCGACGAGCAAGGCTTCCTCGGCGCGGCACGTCAACCAGCGTCCGCCCCCACCTTCTTGGTCGCCACTTCTGCCGGTGAGGTCGGGGTAGACCTAAACGCAGATCACATGGTGTGCGACCTCGTCGCCTACGAGCGTATGGTTCAACGGCTCGGGCGGGTCAACCGTCGCGGCGGAGCGCACCGGCGAGCCGTCATCGACGTGCTCGCCTTACCCCCGGCACTTAAGGCCAAGGCACCGAAGGAGGCCAAAGAGAAGGCACACCGAGACTTCGAGGCTTGGCTGGCACCGTTGGATCTCCTCCCACCGGCCGAGGACGGCCGCCGAGACGCAAGCCCAGCCAACGTCGTAGCCGTGAAAACGGACCACCCGGATATCGTCCGCGCCGCCAGCACTCCGGCGCCGCTGCACCCCGAGCTGACCCGCCCCCTGCTCGACGCGTGGGCAATGACCTCGCTGAAGCAGCACGAAGGGCGACCGGAGATCGCACCTTGGCTTCGGGGGTGGGAGGACGACGAACCGCAGACCACCGTCGTTTGGCGCAAGCACCTACCTTGTGTTCGCACAGATGGGGAAACAAGCGTCCCGTCCTCAATGGTCGGGGAGTACTTCCGGGTGGCGCCGGTCCACACCACCGAGAGACTCGAAGCAGCATCAACCCGCGTGTTCGACTGGATGCTCAAGCGGTCGGCGAAACTCGCCAAGCGTCCCGAAGCCCATGACCTAGCGATCAGAGATGACGAAATCGTGGTCATCCTGATCGACCGTGCCGGCGAGCATCGCGCTCACCTGTCACTTCGCGAGCTCCAGCGACTAGCAGCACCGGCCAAGAGCTTCTCGCTGAGAGAAGATCTGAGACGGCGTGACCGACGCAAGAGAGAGTGGAGGGACCGCAATCTCCCTGGAGCGGTCATGATCGTGGATTTCCGATTCTGCGGCGTGCGCGACGGGATGCTGGACGAGAACTCCGAGAGCGCCGCTGCCACGGCGGACGCAGACGAAGACTGGAGACGCATACCGGCTCCGATGGCCCACGGTTCGCGTCCTCTCATAGGGTTCCGTGTCGAAGGCGTCGACGGCGAGCAGACCGAGCCATCTGCCCACGACGAGTGGCGTCACATCCGCACCTTCGAGACTCGCTTCGACGCCCGTGGAGCGCCAACCAGCCGCCTGTACGTGTTCAAGTGGCCTGATGACCCGAATGACGAAGACGCTAGGTCGGTACTCTCCTCACCACAGACCTTGCGCGATCATGCCGAGCAGGTCGCCCGCCACACCCGTGCTTTGGCGCAACGCCTTGGGCTGCCAAAGGAAGAAACCGACGCGCTCGTCACCGCAGCTCGCATGCATGACGACGGAAAGGCGGCGGAGCGTTGGCAGAACGCGATGAACGCGCCACGCGACGATGGTCGCCCGTATGCGAAGACGAAGGGCGGCGGCAACCCTCGGCTTCTAGAAGGCTACCGTCACGAGTTCGGTTCGCTGCTGAAGGCCGAGGGAGCGAAGTTTCCGGACGATATGCGCGACCTGATCCTGCACCTGATCGCGGCGCACCACGGCTACGCCCGACCGATCATCAGCCCCGCAGGCTGCGAGGATGGGCCGCCCTCGATGCTCGAAGCCAAGGCTGGAGATGCAGCACGACGTTTCGCGCGCTTGCAGAAGCGGTATGGTCCCTGGGGGCTGGCTTGGCGCGAAGCGATCCTACGAGCGGCCGATCAGAGCGCTTCCAGAGAGTGGTCGGAGCGGAACCAGGAGAGTCCTGATGGCTGAGTCCAGCGTTCCCGTGGATCTGCTCAACCCGGGCCAGGTGTTCGCCTGCCTCGGCCTTCTTGAGGCGACGGACATCCTGCAGGGCGGCGCCACCGCAGCATTCGACTGGACCAACGACCGCAGGGCGCGGTTCCGCGTAGAGACGGCCGACGACGAGCCGCCGGTCGAGCGCGTCATGCGGTTCCTGGAGGAGGCCGAGGTCGTGGTCCGTGTGCCGGCGCAGTCACCAAACGCAAAGCGTTGGAAGCCGAGCTGGGGTGAAGAGCCCCAAGCCGATCAGCCGGAACACTCGTTTCCGTATCCCGATCCGAAATCCCCCGCAACCCTTCCAGTCGTTCTTCGCGACGACCGCCGCGAGATCCCACTCGACTATTGGGGAGACGCCACGAGGCGCGACAACGTGAAATTCTGGGCCGGCGCAGCCGGCTACCCGGGGGCCGCAATCGTCCGCGACGCACTTGACCTCGTGAGGGGCAGGACGCGGCAACACGTCGGCGATCCCTTCGCGCTGTCAAGCCCTCAGAGTAACAGTTTCCGGTTCGATTGGCGTCGCGACTACATACCGATCCAAGATGGCTTCTCGCCGAACAAGCACGGGAAGAACGTGCAGATGGTCGGGTACCCGCTGGTCGAGGCTCTCGCAGCCATCGGTGTATCGAATGCCCGTCCTCATCGGGTGGCCAAGCTCGAGTACCGTTACGGCGTGCTAGGACTCGGCCCTGGTCCACTGTTAGACCCCATGTTCCACCGTGCGGCACTTGGGGCGGAGATATCGCCGGTTCGGGGGTGTCCGTTTCGTCGTTTCGCCATGCATCTAGACTGGCCTGGTCAAGAGGATCAAGCCCGATGCATCACACAAGTTGTACAGATCTCAGAAGAGGAATAGCGGAAGAACATGGAAATCTCTAACGATCAAATCAACGCCCTCGCCGATAATCTGGACGGCCCCGCCGCCCTACATCTCAGGCAGTCTCTCCTCCCCGTCGAAGGTTCTGGCTCCGTGATCTTTCCGCCCACCTATGCGGACGTCGGTTACAACATCGACGAGCTTGCCGACGGCACGAAGCTTGCGACCATAGACAGCGTGGGCTCGCAGGCCAATCGCATGGAGCCCGTGTTTCTCGCCGCGAAGATGGGAGAGCCGGAGAACCCCCGTTCGCGCCTCGTTCCACAGATCGAGATTGTGTACGGCAATCAGAAGTTGGTGTCGATCCTGGAAGCCGGGCACCGTCTAGGCGACGCACTTGTTCGCTCAACGGAACTAAAGGAGGAGGCACACGACGCCTTCAACGCGTTTCTTGATCGCGACGACGTCGCGCCGTTGGCGAAGCTCGGACCTACGTCGCTCGTCTTCGGCGTTTGGGACTCCCGCGACACGCAGGCCAAGCTTCCACGCATCATCCAATCCACCATCCGCGCGGAGGATGTGGAGGTCCTAACTCGCTCGGCCCAGTACGTCCCTCCTCTCGACTATGCCGAGTTGGAGGTGTTTACGGATGCAGAAAAGGAGAAACAGCAAGGTGACCCAAAAAGCCCGTTGGCGAAACGCGGATTCGTTCACGTCCCCGCCGTCGAGACGCACGGCGGTATCATCGCTCGAGGCCCGATTCGACGCGACGTCACCCTCAATCTGATCGCCCTTCGACGCCTGAGCGGCGAGAACGGCCGGGCGCTGCGGCGCTATGTTCTGGGGCTGGCTCTCGTAGCCGCGACGGCCCCGCTCGACGGGTTTCTGCGAGCTGGGTGTCTCCTCACGCTCGACCCAGACAATCCGGGTGTCTGGCAGGCGGTGACACGCGACGGCGTACGTCAGAACATCGCTCTCGATGAGGCAACCGCCTTGGACTACGCAAGTGCTGCAGCGGACGCTTTCGGCGTAGGACCAGACCGCCGCGTGACATTCGAAAAAAGCCTCGCCAAGGCCGACACGAGGGCAAAGACGAAGGAACAGTGATGCCGAAATCGCTACTCATTGCCGTCCGCTTCCATGATGGTCGCTATCACGGCGACGGGGACGGGTTCGGAGACGATGGATGGCCGCCGTCTCCCGGGCGCGTGTTTCAGGCGCTCGTCGCCGGCGCCGCTCGGGGCGCGACGTTCCTCACGGCAGATCAGCGCGCCCTAGAGTGGCTCGAAGGGCTCGACCCGCCGCGAGTTGCGGCACCCGCGACTAGACGGGGCCGAGCCGTGAAGCGGTTCGTGCCGAACAACGACCTAGACGCCGTCGGCGGCGACCCGATGCGGACTGCCGAGATTCGCGTTGGGAAAGAGTGGCGGCCATGCCTCTTCGATCACGAAATCCCGGTCCTGTTCCTATGGCGCTTTGAATCCGGCGCAGCAGAAGCGGCGCGTGTCTGTTCCATCGCCACCCGACTGTATCAACTTGGACGCGGCGTCGACATGGCGTGGGCATCTGGCCGGGTGCTCGACCAACGTGAGGCGGAGGCGGTCCTCGCCTCCCATCCCGGAGTGTTGCGGTCTCCGGTTGGTGCGGGCAAGACGCCCACACCGCATCCCGGCACTTTCGTCAGTCTAACGCAGAGATTCCATCGCAATCGCCAGAAGCTGGCTACGGTGGACCTAGGCCGGAAATCCCGTCAGCTGTTCACGCAACCCCCGAGGGCATCCTTCGCTCTCACCGGATACGATGCGCCCACGCGGCGTCTCCACTTCGAGTTGCGCAAATCAGATCAGGACTTTGCTCCCCAAACTCTGGCCTCGACCGCACCCCTGCTAACGGCGTTGCGGGATGCAGCGGCTCAACGCCTGTCGGGGGCGATTCCTGAACGGGCTCAGTTGTTCGAAAAACTGATAGTCGGTCGGGACGCCGGTCCGCAGGATCTCACTCAGCGGATTCGCCTAGTGCCTGTTCCGTCCATCGGAACCGAACACACGGACCCTTCCATCCGGCGCATCATGGTGGAGGTGCCGGCGGAGTGTCCAATCCGCTTGGATGATCTGGCGTGGGCCTTCGGCGGGCTACAAGCCAACGACCCAAATGGAGGTGAACTTTGGAACGGACATCTCGTCTCGACCAAAGACGACCGGATGGCGATGCGTTATGCAGGGTCGGCAAGGGAGTTCAGGAGCATTACTCCGGTCGCTCTCGCTGCACGTCGGCGCCGCCTAGACCCCCAGGAGAGCAAGTCGGCCGAGGAGCGTAGCCGAGAGGAAAGGGTTGCCGCTGGGAATCTCGTTCAAGCTCTTCGTCACGCCGGCATCCGGGCCAGACCGACGGACATTCGAGTACAGCGCGAACCGTTCCATCGAAGCGGGGTTAGAGCCGATCTGTTTGCCGCCGGATCAAGATTCTCGAAACACGCGCTCTGGCATGTGCAGCTACAGTTCCGCGAGACGGTTAGCGGACCGATGATCATTGGCGACGGCAGATTCTGCGGCTTAGGCTTGATGGAGCCCATCCCCGACGCGGCAGGCCCTAGCGACGTATTCGTCTTTGGGCTCCACGGACGACAGCCAATCGCATATCGAGATCGGGCGGGCCTCGTGCGGTCCCTACGGCGCGCTCTGATGTCGCTCGCCCGTGACGACTCAGGCGGTGTACCTCTGTTGTTTTCCGGTCACGAGCCGGATAGCCGATCAGACAGCGCAGGCCATCATGCTCATGTGTTCTTGGCTGCGGACGGGGATGGGAGAGACGACGCGTCGATCACCCGGCTGATCGTGGTGGCTCCTTGGGCGGTAGATCGCGGGGCAGGTACAGCACCGGCTGGCCAGGCGCGCCTTTTCAACGAAATAGTACGCCGGCTCACCATGCTGAAAGCTGGTCCTCTCGGTCGCTTCGATGGCCTCGTGGCCCAGCCTATTCGTGACGGCGATCCCTTGCTTGGTCCAGCACGGCTTTGGATTAGCCGAACACCGTACATCACCACGCGAAACTTGAAGAAACGCGACGACCCAACCCACTTCGTTGAGTCAGACGTAATCATGGAATGCCGCCGCCGTGGCCTCCCGCGGCCGCTGGCGGTTGAGGTGGCGGAGGTCAGGTCGGGACCTAGAGGGGGACGGCCAGCGGCGACGCTGACACTTCGGTTCGCCACGGCTGTGCGCGGACCCATCCTCCTAGGACGTGACAGCCATGCTGGCGGAGGACTGTTTCGAGCGGCGTAGACTCACTCGGAGGGTGAGTGTCTCCACTTTGAACTTCGCCATGGACCTCACCGAACTACTCCGGCACCAGGCGGGGAGGACTCTCGCGTTCCAACGCGGCCTCTCCCCGCTGGTCCCAGACATCGCCCTCCTCCTCTACCGCGATACCCACGTAGTCGCGGTGCGTGTCCACCCAAGTCCGGACCGTCCAAATCACCTAGGGCGGTCCCCGGAGACAGGAACATACGTCCGCGTCGGCTGCCACCAGCAACACGAGCAGGTTCGCGTCAACGTACATCCCTTCATACGCCACTCGATCCCGCGTCCGCCACCTCGCGATGCCTCAAGGATTGGACCGATCCCGTTCTGTCGTCGATGCGCACGATCTTGTAGGTCCGCTTGGAGCCGCCCAACGAACGCAGCACGCCACTTGAGCTCGGCCAGTCTCGGGCAAACCCGATGGTCACGGACCAATAGTCGCCCTTGAGTTCAAGCTCCTCCAAGCCGACCTCCTTGATCGGTTCGGCTTCGAACATCTCGGCGACATGCCTCTTGGCCAGTTCCACCGCTTCCCGCGCTTCCATCGAATCGTCCAACGCTGCTTGACTCGCGCAGTCTATCGAGGACGCGGGCTCGGGACGCCTCCGTCGGCTACAGGCGTCGGCTGCCATCGCCGCATCAACTCCTGGACCGTCTCGACGCGCCGGGATGCAGACTTCGCGAAGGGCCAGCCACTCGACGAACGCATGGAAGGAACTGAACTCGGAAGCCCTCGACTTCCGAGCTGCTTCCGAGTCCTTTTCCGAGTAGCGAGAGACGACCGGGCCGGATCCCTCGACATCCTCAGCGTCCGCACCACACACGTCACGCTGGAAGACCTGCCCCTCGGAATCTCCAAGCTACGCAACCGCGTGATCGGCCGCGTCTTCCAGGAGCTAAGGCTCGTCGAGCAATGGGGCAGCGGCGTCCAGCGCATGCTCGCCGCGTGCCGGGACGCAGGCTTGCGGCCACCGGTCTGGGAAGAGGTCGGGCACCGGCTACGGGTCACGATGTGGACGGAGCGCGTCGGAGAGATCGTCACGGACGAAATCGACACCGCGATTCTCGACGCGCTGGACACCGCAGACGGGCTCGGTACCCGCGCCGTCGCCGACGTGATCGGGCTGTCCACCCGCGCCACCCGAAACCGTCTCGGTCGACTGGTGGAACGGGGCCTAGTCGTCGAGGTCGGCACGGGACCGCGCGATCCGAAGCGGGAGTACCATCGCGCTGGCTCCTGACGCTTCAAGCATTGCAGTCTCGCAAACCAACATCGTTGACCATACCGGCGCCGATGGCTATGGCCGGTTAGCCCGGCAAGCTAGTTTCGCCGGCGAAGTGACGTCAGGACGCGCCTACGTTATGGTGGACGACTTCATCGGGCAGGGAGGCACGTTGGCGAATCTGCGCGGTTGGGTTGAGAAAAGCGGTGGCACAGTAATCTACGCGGCGGGGCTCACGGGAAAGCCCTATTCCGCCAAGCTGAGTCCTAGCCCGGAGCAACTCCATGAACTCAGAGAAAGGCACGGACCGGACCTCGAAGCGTGGTGGCGCGGGCAGTTCGGCCACACCTTCGATTGCCTTACTCAATCGGAGGCTCGGTACCTCGCCCGCTCCCCGGATGCTGACACCATACGAGATCGACTTGCTGCGGCAATGCGCGAGGGAAGCGTCCGACGTGGCTCACGAAGTGCTGGCGCACAAGGATGACCTAATGGCGGATGGCGATGGAGCGGGAGCAGACAGACAGCCTCGCGGCAGCACTTGACACGAGACTCGGCGAGCGCGTCGCCGTACAAGGAGAACTCGATCTGGGATTCGAGGGCGCGCACACGCAGATCGACAAGCAGTTCGCCACCGCCGATGTGCGGTTCGCACAGCTTGAAGCCCAGATGGACAAGCCCTTCGCCGACATCGACGCGCGGTTTGACCGTTTCGACCGTGCCTTCGACGCCCTGGACACCCGCCTCGATGCGATGAACCGATGCCTCAAGCTCCTCTGTGGCGGGATCTGCTTGGTGGCCGCCATGCTCGCCGTGCTCATCGGCATGCTCGGCGTCCTAATCGCCAATCGACCACCGCCACAGCCGATCGTGGTGCAGCTCGCGCCGTGGCCGGCTGCGAGCACCCCATACGTCGTCGGGGTCAGCACCGCTACCGCGGCCAGGGTTTCCCAGCCGTAGCTACTCGCCGCACCCCCCAAACGCATCCACCGCCACCCCGAACGGCAGCGTCGCGAGCGCGACCGGCGGGTTGGTCGCCGCCGCGAACTCTTGCACCCACCCGATTCCCTCCTCGGCCCCGTCGCGATCCGTCATGAAGACGATCTCGCCGAACGGCCGGTTGAAGTCGTCCCAGTGGATCGGCCGGGCGCAGCCGGCGCCCGTGGCCCGGACGATCTCCTCGAAGTACGTGCGGGCGTGGTCCTTGCCCGGGATGCCGACGCCACCAACTCCGAGGTAGACGAAATCCGCCGTCACCTCGTCGAGGCGTCCCTCGACGTAACCCGCGCTGCCCTGGACCACCGCCGTGCCGGCCGGATGCGCGATCACGATGCTGTAGCTGCCCCCCTCCTTCCACGCCCCGATCGGCGCGGGGGGCACCAGGGGGGTATCGATCATCCCTGGAATCGGTGGCCCGCCGTTCTCGAGGGGCAGGTGGGCGGAGCGGATCAGCGTGACCGCGAAGTCCCCGTAGTGCTGGGTACGCCGGTCGTCGACCACGACGATCATCGACTCGTCCACACCCGCGCCCCGCGCCACGTTGGCGGTGGATTCCGAACCGAACACCACCGCGCCGGTCGCGCGGGCGACCTCGCCCACGTCCATCGCGTGGTCGAAATGCGAATGGACCGCGGTAATCATCGCGAGATCGTGCAGGTCCGCCGTCTCCACCATGCGGGTGATCTGCTCCACGTCCGGCTCGGCGATGCTGTCGAGGCCCTTGAAGAGGGGGCGGCTGAAGAATCCGTCGATCAGGAGCTTCGTCTCGCCGTCGTCGAAGAGGAGCGTCGTGACGCCGTACCAGGTCACGGTGACCGCGGGTGCTACCTCCGGGACCGCCAGCACGGGCACTCCGGGCAGGCTGTCGGATACCGGGGGCGCATTGGGAGACGGCGCGGACTCTTGCGCCGCAGCCGCAAGTCCCCACAGGACCAAGCACGCCGTCGCCGTCCATCGACTCGCTTGCATTGCACGTCTCCGCCACGGTCCAACTCGGGGCAGTGTGTCGGACGACCCCGGAGACGGCAAGGGCGCCGCGGCCAGGGGCTCTCCGCCGCACATCGACTCCCGCCGCTTCGCCGCGAGAACGAATCGGCCACAGTCGTCCATAATGCAGGCTGAGCAACACGCGGGGGAGCCGCCATGCCATCGACGACCCGTGCGGCCTGCTGGACGCCCGAATGCACCATCGAGGTTGCCGACAAGCCCATGCGCGACCCCGCCCCCGACGAGGTACGCATCGCCGTCGGCAGCGTCGGCATCTGCGGGTCGGACCTGCACTTCTACCGGGGCGAGTTCCCCGCGCCGCCCGGCATCACGCCCGGCCACGAGTTCGGTGGCACGGTGGAGGCGGTGGGCGCGGACGTGCGCCATGTGCGCGAGGGCGACCTCGTGGGCGTCGAACCGCTCTTACGTTGCGGACTGTGCCCGTTCTGCCTCTCCGGGGACTACCACGTCTGCAACGACCGCGGGCTGGTGGGCCAGGGGGTGGACGGGGGCATGTCCGAGTCCGCGACCCTGCCCGGCAACACGGTCTTCCCGGCGCCGAGCGGACTCGATGCCGAGGGCGTCGCCCTGGCGGAGCCCCTCGCCTGCTCGGTGCATGGGTTCGAGAAGGTGAAGCTGCGCGGGCACGAGACGGTCTTCATCGTCGGCGCGGGCAGCATCGGCCTGACGGCGATCCTCGCGGCGCGGGCCTGCGGCGCCCAGGCCATCGTCCTCGCACGGCATCCCCACCAGCAAGAGGCCGCGCGGCGGCTCGGCGCGGTGGAGGTGATCGGCGATGACGACGCCGGCAAGGAGCGCATGCGGGAGCTGGCAAGGATTCAGGCCGTGGACGTCGCCGTCGAGACCGTTGGCGGCACCGCGGACACGCTCATCACCGCGCAGCGGGTGGTGCGGCCGAAGGGGCGCGTCGTGCTGCTCGGCATCTTCACCGAAACGCGCACCAGCATCGACCCCCTGCACCTCGCCCTCAACGAGGTGGAAATCGTCGGCGCGGTGACCTACGCCGCCGGCGATGGCCACGCGGACTACGCGGTGGCCCTCGATGTCGTCGCCGACCACGCCGATGCCGCCCGGTCCCTCGTCACCCACCGCTTCGCCCTCGACGACGCGGAACGGGCCTTCGACACCGCCGTCGACAAATCGACCCGATCCATCAAGGTACACATCCACCCCGGGCCGCATGGCTGAGCCACGCGTGGCCGAACCCCGCGAGCAGAGCGCGGACGGCTCCCCCGAGCAGTCGCCGGCGGTCGCCGAGGCGCACGCCCATCACGCGCGTCTGCTGAACCGAGACTTCCTGCTCCTCTGGCAGGGGCAGGGCATCGGCGGCGTGGGCGTGGCCATGGCGCAGGTGGCGACCGTCTACTGGCTGCTCGAGGAAACGGGTTCGGCCACCACCATGGGGCTGGTCTCGATGACGGCTGCCATACCCGGCGTTCTGCTCGGGCCATTCGGCGGCGCGCTCGCCGACCGTTACTCGCGCAAGACGCTGATCGTCGCGGGGTACGGCCTGCTCGGCATCGCGGCCCTGTGCCTCGCCATCGCCTTCGTGGCGATTACGGGCCAGGTCGAACTCAAGATCGGGGCCTTGGTCGTCTTCGGCGTGCTGACCGGGGCCGCCAACGCCGTGCTCCGTCCCGCGGTGATGGCCGCGGTGCCGAATCTGGTACCGCTCCTGCGCCTCAACACGGCCAACGCCATGAACAGCTTCGCCACCATGGCCAGCAACGGCATCGGCAACGCCATCGGGGGCGTGCTCTTCCGCGTGATCGGCGCACCGATGCTGTTTCTTTCGACGGCGGGCACGTATGTCCTGGCCGCGCTCTCCGTGGCCTTCCTGCGGATGCCGCAGACCCTGCCCCTGGCACCACCCTCGATGCGCTCCCTCATGGGCGCCTTCATGACGGACGTCGGCGTCGGGCTGCGCTACGTCTGGGGACGGACGGGGCTGCGCAACATGGTGCTCGCCTTCGCGGTGCTGAACTTCGTAACGGCGCCGATGGCGGTGCTGCTCCCCATCCTGCTCGACCAGCACCGGGGACTGCCGCCGGACTGGTACGGCTACCTGATGGGGGCGATGGCGACGGGCAACGTGACCGGAATGGTCGTCTCGGGGATCGTGCGCATCGACGGGCGGGCGCGCACGGTGGCCATGATGGCCGCGCTCTATTCGATGGCCGCGTGTACGTTCACCATCGGCGTGGCGGAATCCCCCTACGTCCTGCTCGTGGCGCACGCCATCGACGGCGTGTTCATGGGGGTGATGATGGTCGCGTTCACCACGCTCATGCAGGCGACGACGCCGGACCGGTTGCGGGGCCGCGTCATGAGCGTGATGATGACCCTGATCATGGGCACCATGCCCATCGCCATGGGCCTCGCCGGGGTGCTGGCCGACGCGGTGGACCAGAACGTGCCCGTACTGTTCATCGGGGGCGGCATCGCGGCCGGGTGCATCGTCACCGTGATGGGCAGCGGGCGGGCGTTCCGGGAGTTTCTGGGGACGAGGTTGTATCGGGGCGGTGAGCAGATGCCGGGCTCCACCGCTCCTACTCGATAACGCGCTCTTACGGGAATCGCGAAACACGAGAGGTGTAGGTGTCAGATGCCATCCCAAACCATGAGCCTGATGGAATTCCAGGCCAACGCTGCGCGCGTACTCGCCGAGATCAACGCCCACGAACACACGGTCGTGCTCACGCAGAACGGACGGGCCACGGCCGTGGTGCAGCGGTACGAGGCCCACCAACGTCTTCAAGACGCAGTGCAGATGCTCAAGCTCGTGTCCCAGGGCGAAGCGGATGCCGCGGCCGGCAGGACCAAGCCGCAATGTGAGGTATTCGCGGACATCAGAGCACGCTTCGGGTCGGCCAAGTGAATGAGCGAGAGGCCGTCCGCGCCGAGGCGGTCGGGGAACGCGTGCGACGGCACGGCTGGACGCATAGGGTAGCCCGCCGCTAACCTTCCACGCTCACTGCTGTTCGAGACTTGCCCCATGCCCGCGACGAGCACCGACCCCCACGCCGAGGTCGCCACACCCGCACCGCACGACCCGGAGTCCGCCTTCTTCAGCGAGACGCCGCCGGCGCACCGCCCCCTGCCCCTCACCCCCGACCTCGACCCGCCCGGTGCCGACCAACTCGGGCTGTCTCCCGAGGAGATCGAGCAGTTCCGCACGCAGGGGTACGTCATCAAGCGGGGACTCATTCCCACCGAGGACCTCGCGCCGTTTCGCGAACTCTTCTGGCGGCAGCCGCCCGTGGTCCATGCCGGCGTGCGCCGGGACGATCCCGCCACCTGGCTCGATCCGGGGGACCGCTGGATCGAGGAGAACCGCTGGGGCCTCGATCACGACTGGATGGGAAGCGATCCGTGGCCGGAACCCGAGGACGAGCGGCCCGGCGCCAGCGTGGGCGAACGCGTCGGGCGCCTGGCGCACCGCCTCAACCGGGACTCGGTGAACGACGTCTGGCGCTGGCACGGCATCGGCCACGACCCGGCCTTCGTCGCCGCGACCTCCGCGCATCCGCGCATGCTCCATATGCTCGAGGCGCTGATGGGCGGCCCGGTGAAGCGGCCCTGGCGCAACCGCGGCGTCTACGCGATCTTTCCGCGCGCCTCCGACGAGCGGGAGTCGCGGCTCGGGCCGCACATGGACCAGAACATGATGGAGCTCTCCGGCGTGACCTTGCTGGACGACGTGCCGCCGCACTCCGGCGGGTTCACGATCTTTCCGACCTCGCCGCAAAGGCTCTACCCGACCTCGGAGCAGGCCCTCAACTGGGTGGCCACGGAAGCGTCGGTGGAGGCCATCGACCGCCTCAAGGCCGAGGTGCAGCCGGTCGAATTCACGGGGCGCGCCGGCGACACGATCTTCGCGCACGGGCTGGTCGTGCATACCGCGGGTCTCCACGACACGGACCGCCTGCGGCTCGCCATCATCCAGGATTTCAACAAGATCCGCCGGCGCAGCCACATGCGCTGGACCGCGGCCGGCAAGCACGGCGGCCCGCGCGTCCACTGCGGCATGGACGGCTGTTTCCGCATTCCGACGGATAGCGACGACGATCCGGCCGACGGCCTGCGCGAGGTCACCAATCAGTGGATCATGGACTCGAACGAGTTCGTGCTGTCGCGGGACGCGCCCTTCGACGACATGTTCCATGACTGGAACTTGGGCCGCGAGCCGGTGCGCGGGCACGTGGTGGACGAACCGCCCTGGTGGCGGAAGTATGGTCTCCCGGCGTTGCCCTCCGCGACCCAGCCCTCGGGCGGCGGCGGGATGGCGGCGGTGCCGCTCTCCGAGGTGGCTACCTACGCGGGAGACGGGGTCTGGCGCGTGCGCTCGCGGGCGAATGATTGGATGGCGTAGGCGCGTAAACGCGACCAACCGACTTCCTCAAACAATCCCCGCCGTCCCGAGCGCGGCGAGGTCCTCCTCGGAAACTCCGAGCAGGCCCTTGTAGACCTCGTCGTTGTGCGCCCCGAGTTCTGGCCCCGGCCAGCGCACCGTCCCCTGGGTGCGCGACATCTTCGGGAACACGTTCTGCATCTTGAGCCGCTCGAACACCGGATGCGCCACGTCGATGATCGCGTCGCGGGCCTGGAAGTGCGGGTCGGCGAGCATCTCCGGCGTGCGGAAGATGCGCCCGGAGGGCACGCCATGCCGTTCGAGGGTGTCGAGGAGCGCGTCGGCGTCGAGCGTCGCCGTCCAGTGGGCGATGGCGTCGTCCAGTTCGTCCTGATGTTCGCCCCGCGCCACGTGGTCGGCATAACGCGGATCGCTCGCGAGTTCCGGCTGCCCCATGGCCTCGGCGAGGCGGGCGAACACCGAGTCCTGGTTCGCGCCCATCAGGATCATCTCGCCGTCGGCCGTCGGATAGACGTTCGACGGCGCGGTCTTCGGCAGGATGGCCCCGCTGCGCTCCCGGATCGTGCCGCCCTGGGTGTACTCCGGCACGGTGGACTCCATCACGGCGAGCACCGCCTCGTAGATGGCCGAATCCACCACCTGCCCCTTGCCGGTACGCTCGCGGTCGTGCAGCGCGGCCAGGGCCCCGACGCAGGCGAACATCGCGGCGAGGGAGTCCCCGATGGAGAGCCCGACGCGGCTCGGCGGCCGGTCCGGGTCCCCGGCGAGGTAGCGGATGCCCCCCATCGCCTCGCCGACGGAGCCGTAGCCCGCGCGGCGGGCATACGGCCCCGTTTGTCCGAATCCGGATACCCGCACCATCACGAGCCGTTCGTTCACCGCCGAGAGCCCCTCGAAGTCGAGCCCCCACTTCTCCAGCGTCCCCGGCCGGAAGTTCTCGATCAGCACGTCGGCCTGGGCCACGAGTTGCTTCAGGAGGTCCTGGCCACGCGGCTCGCGTAGGTTGAGCGTCACGGACTTCTTGTTGCGCGCGATCACCGGCCACCACACCGGCAGCCCCCGGCCCCAGGCGCGCATCGGGTCGCCGGTGCCGGGCGGCTCGATCTTGATGACCTCGGCGCCCATGTCCCCGAACAATTGACCGCAGAAGGGGCCGGCAATCAGGGTGCCGAGTTCGACCACGCGGATGTCCGTTAGCGGGCCGATGGGGCATCTCCAGGCTTGTAGGAATCCCGCAGCGTGACGATGCGGTTGAACACCGGGCTCTCGGGGGAGTGTTCGACGGGATCCTTGAAGAAGTAGCCGACGCGCTCGAACTGGAAGCGCTCCGCCTCCGCGTCCACGAGCGCGGGCTCCACGAGCGCCTCGGCGACGGCGAGGGAGTCGGGATTCAGTTCCGTCGCCATGTTGTCCGGGCTCGGGGCGGGGACGGAGAACAGCCGGTCGTATACCCGAACGACCGCCGGAAGCGCGGACCGCCGGCTCACCCAGTGGATGACGCCCTTCGGCTTGAGGCCGCTGGTGTCGCTGCCGCTCTTCGATTCGGGGAAGTAGGTGCAGCGCAACTCGGCCACCCGGCCCGTCTCGTCCCGAACCGCTTCGTCGCAGCGGATGACGTAGCCATACCGCAGCCGCACAAGCGCACCCGGGGACAGCCGGCGGTACTTGCGCGGCGGCTCCGCCATGAAGTCCTCCCGCTCGATGGCGAGCGCGCGCCCGAAGGTCAGGGGGCGCGTGCCCATCTCCGCGTGCTTCCCGTGCCAGGGGGCTTCGAGGGTCTCGTCCACCTCGGACGGATAGTTGACGATGGTGACGGGGAGCAGATCGAGCACCGCCATCGCGCGCGGGGCGGTGTCCTCCAGGGCCTGGCGCGCACAGAAGTCGAGGAGTTCCATCGCGACGCGATTCTCCTGCTTGGTGACGCCGACGCGCCGGCAGAAATCGCGAATCATCTCCGGCGTGTAGCCCCGGCGCCGGAGGCCGGAGATCGTGGGCAGGCGGGGATCGTCCCATCCGGCGACGTGACCGCCCTCGACCAAGGTGCGGAAGAACCGGGTGGACATCACGGTGAACTCTAGGTTCAGCCGCGAGAACTCGATCTGCGGCGGGTGGAAGTTCACGTCCACGTTGTCGAGCACCCAGTCGTAGAGTTCGCGGTTGTTCTCGAACTCCAGCGTGCATAGGGAGTGCGTGATGCCCTCCAACGCGTCGGAGAGGCAGTGGGTGAAGTCGTACATCGGGTAGATGCACCAGTTGTCGCCGGTGCGGTGGTGGGTCGCGTGCCGGATACGGTAGAGCACCGGATCCCGCATGACGATGTTCGACGCGGCCATGTCGATCTTCGCGCGCAGCACGTGGGCGCCGTCCGGGAACTCCCCGGCGCGCATGCGGCGGAACAGGTCCAGGTTCTCCGCCACGGGCCGGTTCCGGAAGGGGCTCGGCCGGCCGGCTTCGCTGAAGCTGCCACGCGCCGCAGCGATCTCCTCCGCCGTCTGGCTATCCACGTACGCCTTGCCACGCTCGACGAGCTGCTCGGCGAAGCCGTAGAGCGCCTCGAAGTAGTCCGAGGCGAAGGTCGCGGCCTCGCCCCAGGAGAAGCCCAGCCACGCGACATCGCGCTGGATCGCCCGCACGAACTCCTCGCTCTCCTTCAGCGGGTTCGTGTCGTCGAAGCGCAGGTAGGTGCGCCCGCCGAACTCCTCCGCAACCCCGAAGTTCAGGCAGATAGACTTCGCGTGCCCGATGGTGAGGTAGCCGTTCGGCTCCGGCGGAAAGCGCGTCACCACGGCGTCCGTCACGCCCTCCGCCAAGTCCCGGCGGATGCGCTGGCGGATGAAGTCGGTGGGCGCTTCGGGCATGGCGAGGGTGGCCGCAAACGAAAGCGGTGCATTCTAGCGACAGAGCGGTGGATGGTGGCGCGTGCGTTTTGGACGCGACCTTCGTCGGGGCTATGCTGTCCGTACAGCGGCAGCGCTTCGCGCGTTGGGCCAACTGCATGACGACAACGTATTCCGACGCCGAACTGGAATCGATGATGGCGGACATCGAGTCCGACCTCGTCGAACGCAAGGAGTCGTTTCGGGACGACGCGCAATCCGCGCGCCAAGCAGTCTGCGCCTTCGCCAACGACCTGCCCAATCACCGCAAGGCCGGGGTGCTTTTCGTCGGCGTGGATGACGGCGGTCGCCCTACCGGCCTGCCGATCACCGACGAGTTGCTGAGATCGCTTTCGGACATCAAGACGGATGGCAACATCGTCCCTCCGCCAACCCTCGCCGTCGGCAAGCGCAAGCTAGCCGGGCGCGACGTGGCCGCCGTCATCGTGGAGCCCGCCGATGCGCCACCCGTGCGGTTGCGGGGCACGACCTGGATCCGCGTGGGTCCACGCCGCGCCATCGCGAGCCCTCAGGATGAGCGTATCCTCAACGAAAAGCGGCGGGCCTTCGACCCACACTTCGACTCCACCCCACTCCCCACCGCGACCCTAGACGACCTCGACCTCCGGCGTTTCGAGGAGGACTATCTGCCAATGGCCGTGGATGCGGAAGCGTTGGCGAACAACGAGCGTAGTCCGGAAGAACGCCTCGCCGCCATGAAGATGGTGGCATCCGTCGATGACCCGCGACCAACGGTGGCGGGCATTCTTGTGATGGGCAAGCACCCACAGGACTTCCTCCCGGGCGCCTATGTGCAGTTCTTGAGGGTGGCCGGAACTCAGCTCGGCGAGGAGGTCGTCGACGAGGCGCGTTGCGATGGTCCGATACTCAGCATCGTGCGGCGCCTGGACGAGAAGCTAGAGGCCCATAACCGGACCGCGGTAGACGTCACGTCTGGCCCCGTCGAGACGCGTACATCAACCTACCCCCTCCCGGCGCTCCAACAACTCACGCGCAACGCACTCATGCACCGAACCTATGAAGGCACGAACGCTCCCGTACACGCGTACTGGTTCGATGACAGGTTCGAGATCGCGAGTCCCGGCGGACCCTTTGGTGCCGTCAACGCCGAGAACTTCGGGCGCCCGGGGGTCGCCGACTACCGTAACCCAACGCTCGCGGAAGCCATGCGGGTCTTGGGGCTCGTGCAACGTTGGGGCACCGGCATCTCCATCGCCCGGCGAGAGCTCTCCGCAAACGGACACCGTGAGCCGGCGTTCGAGGCAGATGCGAATTGGCTCCACTGCACGGTGAGGGCGCGCAGTTGACGGTTCCCGTACTCACGTTCTTCAACAGCTCTTCCACCGAGGAGGGCGGCGTCGGCAAGACCTCGCTTGTGTACCACGTCGCGTGGATGCTCAGCGAGGCCGGACGCTCAACGTTGGTGGCCGATCTCGATCCACAGGCTAACCTCACCGCGTCGTTCTTCGACGAGGACACGCTGGAAGACCTCTGGGAGGATCCCGACCCGGCAACAACCGCTTACGAGTGCGTCAAACCACTCACGGAGGTGGGCGATCTCGTCGAGCCCAGGTTGCGGTCGGTGGCGGAGGGACTCTACGTGCTACCCGGCGACCTGGCACTGTCCGGTTTCGAGGACCTACTGTCCACGGAGTGGCCGAATTGTCTCGGCACCGACAACCTGTACCGGCCGTTTCGGGTCACCACGGCGTTTTGGCAGGTGCTCCAAATGGGCGCGGCGCAATGCGAAGCGGAGGTTGTACTGGTGGACGTGGGCCCCAGCCTCGGGGCCATCAACCGAGCGGCGCTGATCGCCACCGACTACATCGTCGTGCCCCTCGCGGCCGACCTCTACTCCAGGCAGGGTCTGCGGAACCTCGGCCCGACGCTCAGGCGATGGCGCGCGGACTGGGCCACTCGGCACGATCACTGGACGGAACCGGCCTTCCCGTTGCCCGCGGGCCGGATGACGCCCATTGGCTACGTCATTCAACAACACGGCGTGCGGCTGAGCCGCCCCGTACGCGCGTACGACCGCTGGGCGATACAGATGCCCCGGGAGTACGCCCGGAGCGTGCTCGACGAACACCCCACCGCGGCACCGGACGACACACGGCGGGACCCGCACTGCATCGCGACGATCAAGCACTACAGGAGCCTGATCCCACTCAGCCAGGAGGCCCGAAAACCCGTGTTCGGGCTGACGCCCGCCGAGGGTGCCCTTGGTGCCCATGCCGTCGCCGCACGCGATGCCTACAACGACTTCCGGCAACTGGTCTCCGAGATACTCACACGCATCGCGGATCAAGAATCCGGCATCCACGCGCCGCAATGACCTGCCCCACGGACTTGCGTTAGGCTTGCCGCGCCAAGCCAAGGAGCCGGCGCGTGCCCTCCCGTTTCCTCATCGCCATCGGTGCGCTAGTCCTTTTCGAGAACGCGCCGGACGCGGTAGCCCTCGACCTGGAGCCCTGCACGCTCACCGCGAGCGAGGGGCGCCAGGAGGTGGCGGCGCGTTGCGGCAAGCTGGCCGTGCCGCTCAACCCCGACGCAGCCCCGGATCAAGCGGAGCAGATCGAGCTCTTCGTGGCGGTAGTGCCCGCCATGACGGAGAGTGCCCTCCCCGATCCGCTGACGGTCATCTCGGGCGGCCCGGGCGATGCCTCGACGCGCTTCTTCGCCCAAGCGCAGGGTGCGTTCGAGCAGATTCGCCGCACCCGCGACGTGGTGCTGGTGGACCAGCGCGGCACGGGCAAGTCCGCGCCGCTGCACTGCGAGAACTTCCGTGACCTGCCGCCGCTGGCGGACATCTCGGTCGATGTGGACGACGTGGTCGGCATGACGCTCGACTGCCTCGCCGCCCTGGAACAGGACCCGCGTTTCTTCACCACGAGCCTCGCGGTGCGCGATCTCGAGCGGGTGCGGGAGGCCCTCGGCTACGAACGCCTCAACGTATACGGCATCTCTTATGGGACGCGAGTGGCCCAGCACTACCTGCGCCGCCATCCCCAGCGCGTGCGCGCGGCGATCCTCGACGGTGTGGTGCCGCCCAGCATCGCACTCGGCCCGGATACCGCTCTGGAAAGCGACCGCGCGCTGCGGGGGCTGTTCGCGCGTTGCCGGGAGGACGAAGCCTGCCACGCCGCGTTTCCGGACCTCGAAGGACGGTTCGACGCGGTGCTCGCCCGGCTCACCGAGGCGCCGGCGCAAGTCTCGTTTCCCCACCCGCGCACCGGGGAATCCATGGACGTGGGTTTGAACCACCTTACGCTAGCGGGCGTCGTGCGCCTCCTCCTCTACGCGCCGGTCACCGCGAGCATGCTGCCCGTCCTGATCGACGCGGCCCACGCCGGGGACTATCTGCCGCTGGTCAGCCAAGCGCATTTCGCGTCGCTCGACGTCGCGGACCTCGCCATCGGGCTGAACTACGCCATCATCTGCGCCGAGGACGCCCCCTTCCTTGAGCAAGTAGACCTCGAAGCGCAGCGCGCGACGTACATGGGCGACACCTTCGTCGAAGCCCTGCGCCGCGTGTGCGAGCGCTGGCCGGCCGGGCCGGTGGATGCGGACTTCAAGGCACCGGTCGAGAGCGACGTCCCCGTACTCTTCCTGAGTGGGGAGCACGATCCCATCACGCCGCCGCGCTACGTGCCCCTCGCAGCCCAGGGGCTTACCCGATACGCGGAACTCCTGGGTCCCGGCCAGGGCCACGGCATGCTGGCCACCGGATGCGCCCCGCGCATCATGGCGGAGTTCGTCGAGTCCGCGGATCCCGACGCACTGGACCTCGACTGCGCCGAGCGCATCCGGGGCTTTCCGCTGCTCGTCTCGCCGCTCGGACCCGCGCCGTGATCGAGATTCGCGGGCTCGCGAAGCGGTTCGGGAAGGTACAGGCCCTCGCCGAGGCCTCCTTCACCGCCGCCGACGGGGAGATCACCGGCCTCCTCGGCCCGAACGGCGCCGGCAAGTCGACCGCGCTGCGCATCCTCTGCACCATCCTGCGGGCCGATGCCGGCACGGCCTCCGTGGACGGCATCGACACGGTGGACGACCCATTGGGGGTCCGCGCGCGCATCGGCGTCCTGCCGCACAACGCCAATCTCTACGCGAACCTCACGGCGCGGGAGAACATCGGCTACTACGCGGCGCTGCAGGGCATGGACGCCGAAGCGTGCGACACCGCCGTCGAGCGCGTCGTCAAGACGCTCGGGATGGAGGACATCGGCGACCGCCGCGCGAAGGGCTTCTCCCAGGGCCAGCGCATCCGGGTGGGGCTCGCCCGGGCACTCGTCCACGACCCCCGCACCCTGATCCTCGACGAACCCACCAACGGCCTCGACGTGATGGCGACCCGCGCCCTGCGCGACGTCATCCGCGCGCGGCGGGACGCGGGTTGCTGCGTCCTGCTCTCGAGCCACGTCATGCAGGAGGTTGGGGCGCTATGCGACCGCATCGTGATCCTCTCCCGGGGGCGGGTGGTGGCGGCCGGCACGCCGGACCAGATCCGGGCGGCCACCGGGCGCGACGATCTGGAGGATGCGTTCGTCCAGGCGATCGGCCAAGATGCCGAAGCCACCGACTGGTGATGGACGCAGCTCGGTGAAGTACGCGTTCCGCACCTTCCGCAAGGAGTTCGTCGACAGCGTCCGCGAGCGCCGCGCCATCGCCTCCGCCGTGCTCTTGGGGCCACTCTTCGGCCCCGCCCTGTTCGGGGGCATGTTCGCCATGATGCTGAACATCCAGATCGACGAAGCCACCGAGCCGCTCGACGTCCCGATCATTGGCGGTGCGGACGCCATCAACCTGAAAGGCCACCTCGGCCAGCGGCTGATCGACGTGGACCCGGAGCGGTTCGAGGATCTCGCGGCCTTGCGCGAGGCGGTGCGCCGTGGCGACGAGAAGGTCGGCCTCGTGGTGGACGCCGGATTCGCAGACGCCCTGCGGGACGGCGCGCCGGCTCGGGTGTGGATCGTCGTGGACCGCTCCAACGCCACCGCGCTCACGGCGTTGGAACGCGTGCGTGCCGCAGTCGCGGAGTACGGCTCGACGATCGGCATGCAGCGGCTACAGCTACGGGGCATCGATCCCCGCATCGCACGGCCGTTCGCCGTGCTGACCGACGACGTCTCGACCCCTTCGGGAAGGTCCGTGGTGTTGCTCGGGATGATGACCTACTTCCTGCTCTTCGCCATGATGCTCGGCGGGTTACAGGTCGCCATCGACACCACCGCGGGAGAGCGCGAGCGCGGTTCCCTGGAACCATTGCTGACGCTGCCGGTTCGGCGCCGCGACCTGGTCGTCGGCAAGGTTGCCACGGCCGTCGCCTTCATGGCGGTCTCCCTCGCCCTCGGCATCGCCGCCTTCGCGACCACCGTGCAGTTCCTGCCCCTGGCCAAGATCGGCATGACGACGAACCTCACGCCCGCGGCGTGCCTCGCGATCTTCGCCGCGCTGGTGCCGTTCGCGATCCTGGGGGCCGGCTTGCTGACCCTCGTGGCCTCGTTCACCCGGAGCTTTCGCGAGGCCCAGACCTACACGAGCTTCGCGATGATCGTGCCGCCGCTACCCGTGCTGTTGACCTTCCTGAACCCATTGCAGCCCTCGGCACCGCTCATGCTCGTGCCCTCGCTCTCCCAGCACTTGTTGGTGACCGCCATCATCAAGGGACAGGAGACCGCGCCCGAGCACTTCCTGCTCTCCGCCGCCGCCACGGTCACCGTCGGCGTGCTGTGTACGTGGGGCGCGGTGCGCAGATTCCGGAGCGAGAAGCTCCTGGTGTAGGGACGGCTGGCCCGACCCGTCTCGGTTCCGGCGCCGAGTACAATCGCACGGATGCGCTTGTCCGTCGCCTCGTTCGCCTTCGTGGCGATCACGATCCTCGCCGTAATCGGCGTCCTATGGGGCGGCGGCGCCTCGCCGGTCGAGCGGGCGGCGGACCGCCTGCTCGGGGAACGCTGGTATCGCGTCACGGTACACGGCGACTCGGTGGGGGCGTACATGTCGCGGGGCCTCCGGGGAGACGAGGGGTACCGTTTCGAAACGGACCTGCGCTTCCGACTCGGGGGCGGTGCCGAAGTACACATCGCCGACGCGCTCGCGTTCGACCCCGGACCGGACTACCGCCTGCGCCGGGCGACCCATGCCTACGAGAGTGGCGACACCACGCTGCGCACCACGGTCGAGCGGCGCGGCGACATGCTTGAAGCGGTGGTGGCGGATGGCGAACGCCGCGCACTCTCCTGGGACTACCGGCTGGCCGACTACGTGTTGCTCGAAGCGTGGCTCGGCCGCGGACGCGAGCCACCGGCGCGCGTGCTGACGCGCTCCCTCGATCTCGGCGAACTGCGGATCGAACGGGAAATCTGGCAGGTCGTCGAGCGCAACCGGGCCGGCTACCGGCTGCGCCAATCCTCCGTCGCGGGCGACAACGAGGTGCTGCTCGACGCGGAACTCGTGCCGGTGCGGTTCGACCTTGCGGGCGTCTTCTCCATGGAACGCGTCGCCGGCCCCGATGAGGCCCTCGCATGGCGGAGCGCCCCCGCGGCCGACATGCGGGCCCGGCACGCGGTGTCCCTCGACATCCCCCTCGATGCCCCCCACGCGCTGACGGGCCTGACCCTCCGCGTGCGCACGGACCGAACACTCGACGCCTCCGCGTGGCCCGCCCTCTCGCCGGACGGCAACGGCGGCTGGCTGCTCACGGGCCGGGGCGACGTACGCGCCCGCGCCGAGCATCACGAGATGGTCGAGCTGTCCCGACCCACGCCGTCGCTGCCGGCGGACGACCCGGACGTGGTCCGCCTCGCGGAGAGCGCGGTTCGCGGTTCCCGGTCGCGGCAAGAGGAGGTGGATGCGCTGGTCGATTTCGTCTACGCGCACCTCGAATACGCCGAGCGCGACGGCGCACAGAGCGTGGCCGACACGCTACGCGACCGGCGCGGCGACTGTACGGAGTACGCGGCTCTCCTCACCACCCTCGCCCGCGCCCGGGGCTTCCCGGCGCGCACGGTCACCGGCCTCGCCTACGACGCCGAGGCCGGGACCTTCGCCCTGCATAGCTGGAACGAGATCGCGGTGGAGGGCCACTGGCGCGGCGTGGACCCAACCTGGGCACAGACGCGCATCGACGCCACCCACATCCCCATCCCCGACGAGCGTTCCCTGGAAGTCATGGGCCTGCTGCCGCAGGTGGCCTTCGAGTTGGTCGCGACGGAGTATTAGGGAAACTCTGGTTAACATTCCCGGCCTGCATTTCCAACGCCCACAGGAGAAACGCCCATGTTGAGCCGCGCCGTCAGCCTGAAGCACCGCCCCGTCGGCACGCCCACGACCGACGATTTCCAGGTCACGGAGGTTGACCTGCCCGATCCCGGCGACGGCGAGGTGCTCGTGCGCAACGTCTGCATGAGCGTCGATCCCTACATGCGCGGACGGATGTGGGACCGCAAGTCCTACGTGCCGCCCTTCCAGATCGGCGAGACGCTGACCGGCGGCGCCATCGGTCAGGTGGTGCGGTCGAACGACCCGAACGTCGCGGAGGGCGAACACGTCGAGTCCCACTTCGGCTGGCGCGAGGCGTTCGTCGCCCCCGGTGCGCAGGTCCGCACGCTTGGCAACCTCGAGGCGCCCGCCTCCGCGTACCTCGGCGTGCTCGGCATGCCCGGCATGACGGCCTACGTCGGGCTCCTCGACGTGGGCGCGCTCAAGGACGGCGAGACCGTGTTCGTCTCCGGCGCGGCGGGTGCCGTCGGAAGCGCCGTGGGACAGATCGCGAAGATCCGGGGCTGCACGGTGATCGGCAGCGCCGGCGGCCCGGAGAAAACCGCGCACTTGGTCGAGGACCTCGGCTTCGACCACGCCATCGACTACCGGGAGGGCAACCTGCTCCGCCAACTCCAAGGGGCCGCGCCCGAGGGCATCGACGTCTACTTCGAGAACGTCGGCGGCGAGCACCTCCAGGCGGCCATCGCCTGCATGCGGCCCAACGGGCGCATTCCACTGTGCGGCATGATCTCCCAGTACAATGCGACGAGCGCGGTTCCGGGGCCCAACAACCTGGCCATGGCCATCGGCCTCGGGTTGACCATCCGGGGCTTCATCGTCTCGAACTTCAACCACCTGCGCGAGGACTTCCTGCGGGACATGACGGGGTGGGTCACGAGCGGTCGGGTGCGTTACCGCGAGACGACGTTCGAGGGGATCGAGCACGCGCCGGAGGCGTTCATCGGGCTTTTCAGCGGGGTGAACACGGGCAAGATGATCGTGAACCTAGAGGGCTAGCCCTATGACCGATTTCGTACGCACCCCCGACGAGAACTTTGCCGACCTCGCGGACTTCGGCTACGCCCCGCACTACCACGCCTGGCAGGATCTCCGCATCCACTATGTCGACGAAGGCCCGCAGGACGGCCCGGTGATGCTGCTGCTACACGGGATGCCGACCTGGGCGTACCTGTACCGCGACATGATCCCGACCTTGATCGACGCGGGTTATCGCTGCATCGCGCCCGACCACATGGGCTTCGGCCGCTCCGACAAGCCGACGGACATCCACTGGTACACCATCGCCCGCCATACGGAGATCCTCACCTCGCTGATCGCCGCGCTCAACCTGCACCGCGTCACGGTCGTGTGTCAGGACTGGGGCGGCCCCATCGGTCTCGCCCAAGCCGCGATGATGCCCGAGCGATTCGAGCACCTCGTCATCATGAACACCTGGCTGCACCACGAGGGCTACGAATACTCCGACGCCATCCGCAACTGGAACCGGAATTGGCACGAGGGCGGCCTGTTCCACCGCCCCGAACCGGACCTCGCGGTGCTGCTCCTGCAAGCCGCAGGCCTGGCCGACCGCGAGACGGTGGTCGGGGCCATCGTCCATGACAGACGGCCCGAGCTGACGGGCAAGGCGGCCGACGTCTACCGCGGCTTCTCCGCGCCCTATCGCGGCCTGCCCGACGCCGGCTACAACGGCATGCGGCGCTTCCCGCTATCGAGCCCGGTCAGCAGCCCGGACAACGGCAACGCGGCGGCGCAGGCGCTGCACTACCGCACCCTGCTCGGTTGGGAGAAAGGCGTGCACTTCATCTGGGGATGCACGGACGACGTGTTCACCGAGGGGTGGGGGCGTACCTGGGCGGGGAGGATGCGCGCCCGGTTCGACGGGATTCCGGACGCGGGGCACTTCCTGCAGAACAGCCACGGGGCGCGGGTGGCAGAGTTGATCCTCGAGGGACGATGAAGTACTTCCCTTGTTCTTCCGTCACCATGTTGACCTCCTAGCCGCGCGGCGGGACAGTCAGGCCCGGCGGTTCGGCTGTCTCTGTCCCGGGCGTCGGGAGCGTGAAACCCTCGCGGGAGGCCGCCCGGTTCAACTGCGCATCGAAGGACACGAACCCAACGCCCTCGGGCTGGTCCTCGGCCAACGCAATCGCTGCCGCTAGCTGCATGCCATCCGCCGCCCTGAGCGGATGCACGCGCACCAAGCGTAGTGCGAGTGCCCTGATCCGCTGGCTCGGGTGCACCTCGTGCCACTGAGCTGCGAGCCCGTCGAGGCGGCGCATTCTCTGCCCAGCTGCCACCGTACCCGCCGCAGAGTCGCTTCGAGTCGTCTCTTCACGCTCCTTGCGTGCCAGCGCAGCCACGCATTCGACCGAAGTACCCCACCAGACCGCCATCTGCCTATCCGAATCGAGAACCTGCTGCGCGATCAGCGCCAGCGGCTCATCGGCGACCAGGGCGACAATCGCCGAACTGTCCCAGAAGTTCATCGGTAACCTGTTTCTTCCTCCTCGCGGCGCATTGCGAGCAGGGTCTCCACCAGTCCCACACCAGGCAGCGGGTCCCATCCGCGCACCAACTCCCGGATATCTCCCGAGCGTTTCGGACGGGACAGGACGCCCGCCGCCACGAGACGGGCCACCCTCGCCTCGTCCTCAAGCTCCCGCTGTTCCTCCTCGTCCGGCACGTACGCCGTACGCTCCTCCCGCACGACCTCCCGTTCGATCGGACTCAGACGTGCGATCGGCACGTTGCGATCCAGGATGAGAACGGACTCTCCCCTGCGGACGCTCCTCAGGTATGCGCTCAGGCCGTTCCTGAGCTCGGAGATGTTTGCACGGATCATGCTTGCGGCCCCGGCAACCCAAAAAACGCCATGTTAGCCATGTCCATCACGCCATACAAGCGCATGGCGCAGTCCCGAACTCGGAACGCGGGTCGCTCCGTTCCGCCGGGGAGGGACGCCCGCCGGGGCCGCTACGCGGCGGCGTCGACCGTCCTCGGCTTCTTCTTGAGTTCCAGCGGACCGCTCAAGCCGTCCGCCAGCAGGTCCTCCGAGTCCCTGCCCTTGACCCATCCGCAGAAGCTGCTCGACCGGTAGCCGAGGAGTTGCCGGGCCCGCATCGACAGCCGGGCGGCGTCCTCGGGCGGGAAAGCCAGGTACTGGTTCTCCTCCTGGGCGAGCCAGTTGACGACGAAGGAGTGGAAGATCCCCGTGCGCCTGGCGGCGCTGGTACTGGCCGCGAGACCGTGCAGCGCCCGGCAGTGCCAGAAGAGCACCGAACCCTTCGGCATCACCGCCTGCGCGACCTCGCGCTCGTTCGCGATGCGTTCCCCGGGCCAGCGGTGGCTACCCGGCACCACTCGCGTCGCGCCATTCTCGGCGGTGAAGTCCGTGCCGGCCCACATCACGTTGAAGATGAGGTCGCGGCTGGCCGGAGTGTGCTCGACGAACGGCTCGTAGATGCCCATCTCGCGGTGCAGGATCTGGACGGCGCCTCCGCCCCGCGCCTGTAGCGACACGGAGGCACCGACCCGGTAGTGGTGGCAGTACGGTCCCTCGTCCGGTGGCGCGTCGACGCTCAGGACCTGCTTGCAGCCATCGTCGGAGGTGACGAACTTCGACTCGCCGCGGGCAAGGGGCGTCGACGACGCGGCCATCGGCGCCTCGGGCCGCAGGATCCGGTCCGCCACCTCCAACACCCGCTCGTTCAGCAGGAGCGTCTCGCAGATCTCCGGTTTCGCATGCAAGACGGCACCGATCGAGCGGTTGTCCGAGCCGCCGATGAACTCGTTGCCCACCTTCGTCTTGTCGTCGAAGGGCAGGTCCGCGGTGAGCGCGTCCATGGTCTCGGCGGAGACCAGATTGGCGATGATCGCCGCTCCATCGCGGTGGAAGGTGGCGGCGATGTCGTCCGCGGAATCGGTGGCGTGATGCGTGGTGATGGTCGTGGTCACTGTTGCGATACTCGTGTCTTTCGGCGCTGCCTACACCATAGTCCCATTCGACCGCAACGTACAGGCATAGCCTTATCCCATGTCGAAACGGGGCCCGTCGAAACGGAGCCTTGCCTTTTCCCAACCGCGGCGTAACATGCCGCACCTTCGCCACCGACCTCCGGGGACGACCGATGCGCATGAAAGCCGATACCACCAACTCTCCGGTGAGCGGTCACTGAGTCCAGGCGACTTCGGACCCGCTCTCCACAAGCGAGCGGGTTTCCCCCCAACACCCTGACTTCGTCGGAACCCGCTCCGGGCATGACTCCGCGTGGGACGGGAACACATGAAGGAAGGAACGAACCTCTGGGCCATCGCCCGAGGACAACGCATCCGCTATTCGGGCGCGATCATCGCGATGGCGGTGACGAACGTGCTGATGTTCGGTGCGCCGCTCATCGGCAAGTACGCCATCGATGTCGTGTACGAACGCGACCTTGGCATGGGCGCACCCGCACTCGTGACCATCACGGAGGCTTTCGACACCGATAATCCCTACCTCGCCTACCTTGCCGTGTCGGCCCTCGCCGGCGTGCTCGTCACCGCCGTGGGCGGATTCTTCCTGTTCCTGCGCGGCCTCTGGACGGCGATGGCGTCCGAGGCCATCTGCAAGCGCCTGCGGGAGGAGCTCTTCCGGCGGCTACATCATCTCAAGGCGGAGTTCTTCGACGGCGCGGACACGGGCGATCTCGTGCAGCGTTGCAGTTCCGACGTCGAAACCGTGCGCGTGTTCTTGTCTGCGGACGTGGTGGAGATAGGCCGGGCGAGCCTGCTCATCCTCACCGTGCTGCCCATCCTCTTCTGGCTAAACGCGGACCTCGCCTGGTACTCCATCTGCCTCCTGCCCCTGCTGCCCGTCGGGGCCTACGTCTTCTTCTCCAAGGTCAAGTTCCTGTTCGAGCAAACCGACCGCTCGGAGGGCGAAATGACCGCCGTCCTGCAGGAGAACCTGACCGGCATCCGCGTCGTGCGCGCCTTCGCGCAGCAGGAACGGGAGACGCAGCGCTTCGGCCGGCGGATCCGCGCGTTTCGGGACAACCACGCGCGCCTCGCCCGGTTGATGGGCCGCTACTACGGCGTCATGGATCTTCTCGCCCTCGGCCAGCTCGGCATCGTCCTGGTCGCGGGTGCGCACTTCATCCTCGACGGCCGGATCACGGTGGGCGACCTGTTCGCGTTCCTGACCGTCGTCGGCATGGTGACCTGGCCGATTCGGACGCTTGGGCGCGTGCTCACCGACACCGGCAAGGCCGTCGTGGCGCTCGGGCGCATCGACCACATCCTGACGACCCCGGAAGAATCCACGGAAGGGACGCCCACGCTGCCCCGGGCACGGGGCGCGATCCGCGTCGAACGTCTCCAGTTCTGGTACACGGAAGAGCGCCCCGTGCTCCGCGACCTTTCCTTCCGCATCGAAGCGGGCGAAACGGTCGGGTTGGTCGGGGCGCCCGGCTCCGGCAAGTCGAGCCTGATTCGCGTCCTCCTCCGGCTCTATCCCTACCACGGCGGCCGGGTGTTCCTCGACGACCTCGAACTGGGCGACGTGGACCGGAAGTGGCTGCGCAACCAGTTCGGCGTGGTGCTGCAGGATCCCTTCCTGTTCTCCCGCAGCATCGAGGAGAACCTCCGGGTGGCCCGGCCGGATGCGCGCTTCGAGGAACTCGTGGAGGCGTCCCGGGACGCGGCCGTACACAACGCCATCTCCGCGTTCCCGGACGGCTATGCCGCGATGGTGGGGGAACGGGGCGTCACCCTGTCCGGAGGCCAGCGGCAGCGCGTCGCCCTCGCCCGCGCCCTCGTCAAGAACCCGCCGGTGCTCGTCCTCGACGATTCGCTTTCCGCCGTGGACACGGACACCGAGCGCCGCATCCTGGACGCCCTCGACCGGCGGCGCGGGCGGCATACGACCCTCGTCGTGGCGCACCGGCTCTCCACGGTCGCGCACACGGACCGCATCCTCGTGTTGGACCGCGGGCGCCTCGTGCAGGAGGGCACCCACGAGGCCCTGGCCCGCGAACTCGGCCCCTATCGCCGGCTGTGCGAGATACAGGGTGCGCTGGAAGCCTCCATCGAAGCGGACCTCCGGGAGGCCGCATCGCCGGTGCGCGGCGGGACCGGACCGGCCGCCTGAAGGAACCACCGATGGACCACTACGACGACGACAACTTCCAGGACGGCTTCGACGAGCAAGCGGCCGCGTCCCGCATGCAGGTGGGGCTCTGGCGGCGGCTCTTCTCCTACGCCCTCCCCTACCGGCGCGACCTCGCGGCCCTCGCGTCGTTCAGCTTCGCGACCGCCATCGCCGAGGTGACCTTCCCGCTCATCACCAAGTGGGTGCTCGACGACGTGCAGGCGAACGGGCGGGACGCGGACCTGCTCCAGTGGGGACTCGTGTACCTCGGCTGCATGGCGGTGCTCGCCATCGCCGTCGCGGGATTCGTTTCGGCCGCCGGGAAGATCCGGGCGTACCTGAGCCACGACATCCGCGAGGAGGCCTTCGCGAACCTACAGCGGCTGTCCTTCTCCTTCTACGACCACCGCCCGGTCGGCTGGCTCATGGCGCGCATGACGTCCGACTGCGAGCGGCTGTCGAACATCCTCGCCTGGGGCTTCATGGACTTCATCTGGGGCGCGACGACGATGGTCGGCATCGCCGGGGCCATGCTCGTGATGCAGTGGCAGCTCGGCCTGCTGGTGCTCGCCATCCTGCCGGTGCTCTACTGGGTGTCGGTCAAGTTCCGGCGCAACATCCTGACGAGCGCGCGGGCCGTACGCCGCGCGAACTCGCGCATCACGGGTTCCTACAACGAGGCCATCATGGGCGTGCTGACGAGCAAGGCGTTCGTCCGCGAGCGGGAGAACCTCGGCGAATTCCAGGGCCTCACCGGGACCATGTACCGGGCCTCCGTGACGAACCTCACGCTGTCGGCCATCTACCTGCCCGTCGTCACGACCCTCGCGAGCCTTTCGATGGGCCTCGTGCTGCTCATGGGCGGCATGGCCGTCTACGCCGCGCCGCTGATGGTGGGCACCCTCGTCGCGTTCCTCGCCTACGCCCGCCACTTCTTCGAGCCGGTGGAGACCATGGGCTACTGGTTCGCCGAGATGCAGATGGCGCAGGCGTCCGCGGAGCGGGTGCTGAGCCTCATCGACGCCGAGGCCACCATCCGCGACTCCGACGACGTGCTCGAGGCGATCTCCTCGCAGCGCGACGCTCCGCCCCGGGATCACGTGGCCTTCGACGGTGGGCCGGCGCGCATCTCCCAGATCGAACTACGCAACGTCGGCTTCGCCTACGACGCCGGGCCCCCGGTGCTGAGCGGCATCGACCTCGCGGTGGAGGCGGACGAGACCATCGCCATCGTGGGGCCCACCGGCGGCGGCAAGAGCACCCTGGTGAACCTCATCTGCCGCTTCTACGAGCCCACCTCGGGCCAGGTGCTGATCGACGGCATCGACTACCGCAAGCGGAGCCTGCACTGGCTGCAATCGAGCCTCGGCATGGTGTTGCAGAACGCGCATGTGTTCAGTGGGCCGATCCTCGAGAACATTCGTTACGGACGCCCCGACGCGCCGGACGATGAAGTGGTGATCGCCGCCCGCATCGCCGGCGCACACGACTTCATCACCGCCATGCCGGAGGGTTATCAGACAGAGGTCGGCGAGGGCGGTAGCCGGCTCTCGGCAGGCCAGAAGCAACTCGTCTCGTTCGCGCGGGCGATCCTCGCCGACCCGCAGATCCTCGTGATGGACGAAGCCACCTCCTCCGTGGACACGGAGACCGAGATGCACATCCAGGACGGCCTGCGGCGCGTGCTCATGGGACGCATCAGCTTCGTCATCGCGCATCGGCTCTCGACCATCCGCAACGCCACGCGCATCCTGGTGATCGAAGGCGGGCGCATCGTCGAGACCGGCGACCACGCCACCCTGATGGCCGCCGACGGGCACTACGCGCGGCTCTACCGGCAGCAGGGGCTGCGGGAGACGAAGAGCCTTTGGGAGCCCGGGTCCGATCCCGTCGTCGCTGGGAATCCGAAAGCGTCCTGAACCGGCGGCACGTCCATCCGGTATGCTGGGGGGCCGATCGGGGGAACGCATGACGACACGAGCACGGCCGCATCACTGGATGGCGTTGGGGGCGCTCGCCGCGCTTGCCGGTACCTTTGCCGGTACTTGGGCAACGCCGGCGTCCGCCTCCGACGCGGACCATTGCCACAAGCTCTATCGCCTGACGGATGTCTCGCACGCCATCGAACCCGGCATTCCCGTTCCCGCGACGGGCGCGCTCCCCGCGCACTGCCGGGTGCGGGGCGTCGTCAACCGCGCCATCCGCTTCGAGGTCACGCTCCCCGTCGACTGGAACGGCCGCCTGATGTTTACCGCCGTGGGCGGCAACGCCGGGTACATAGGCGACACCACGAGCCTGCTCGCGCGCGGCTTCGCCATGGCCTCCACCGACACCGGCCACGAACGCGAGGACGGCAACGACTTTCTCGCACAACCCGAGGCGCGGCTCGACCACGCCTACCGGGGCGTTCACCTAGCGACGCTGGCTTCGAAGCGCGTCGTCGGGAGCTACTACGGTCGCGACATAGACCGCTCCTATCTCAAGGGGTGCTCGAACGGCGGCCGGGCCGCACTGATGGAGGCCGAGCGGTTCCCCGAGGACTACGACGGAATCATCGCCGGGGCCCCGGTGTTCCGGCTGCAGGAGTTCCAGCCATGGATGCTCGCCGTACATGAGCGCCAGGAAGCGCACCCGCTCACCAAGGAAGCCTTCCTCGTGCTGGACGAGGCGTCGCGCACCGCGTGCGACGCCATGGACGGCGTCGAGGACGGCGTCATCAACGACCCCCGCATCTGCGAGACCGACGTCGACGCCCTCGTCTGTGGCGAGGGGCAGACAGCGGGCTGCCTCACGGCGGGACAGGCCGAGACCGCCCGCTTCATCTACGGCGACATGGTCGACGCGGACGGCAACGTGCTGTCGCCCGGGGTGCCACCCGGTGCGGAGTCCCAGGGTGACTGGGGATCCTGGCTGCTCGGCGGAGAGGTCGTGCCCGGCGGGTTGGGCAAGATGTTGCGGGACAACCTGGCCAGGCACATGCGCCACGATCCCACCTTCGACGCGGCGCAATTCGACCCCGCGCGCGACCATGCGCGGATCGGCGACGCCTTGGCGTCCTACGACTCGACGGCGGACCTTAAGGAGTTCCGCGCCCGTGGCGGCAAGATCCTCATGTACCAGGGCTGGAACGACTTCCCCCTGCGGGCCGGGCGCGCATTCGATTACCTCGCGGCCGTGGAAGCCGTGGCCGGCGGCCCCGAACAGGCGGCGGAGTTCTTCCGGCTCTTCATGGTGCCCGGGATGCTGCACTGTTCCGGCGGCCCGGGTCCGTGGCAGGCGGACTACGTGGACCCGATCGTGCAGTGGACGGAACAGGGCATCGCGCCCGAACGGATCGTGGCGTCGCAGCCCGGCGAAGCCATCGCGTTGCCCCACCTGAACCCGAGCCGGCCGCCGGAACCGTCGCGGGCGTTCACGCGGCCGCTGTGCGTGTACCCGAAGCTCGGGCTGTACCGGGGCGAGGGCGATCCGGACGACGAGAGCAGCTTCCGCTGCGCCGTACCGTAACGGCCCGTCCCACGCCAAATGAACGCCTTGTGTATGCTCGACGCCGCCAACCGGAAGGAGGAACCATGGGAATGCCGTACGCTCGCTGGACGGGAACCGCCCTGATCGCGCTGGTGGCCGCCATGCCCGCCGCAGGGGATCAGGACCGCTGCCACAAGCTCTACCGCATGACGGACGTCTCCCACGCCATCGAGCCGGGGATCTCCGTCGCCGCGACGGACGCGATGCCGGCCTACTGCCGCGTGCGCGGCGTCGTCAACCGCGCCATCCGCTTCGAGGTCACGCTCCCCGAAGCGTGGAACGGCCGCATGATGTTCACCGCCGTCGGCGGCGGCGCCGGGACGATCGGGGACACCACGAGCCTGCTGCCGCGCGGCTTCGCCATGGCCTCCACCGACACCGGCCACGAGATCGAGGAAGGCAACGCCTATCTCCGGCAGCCCGAGGCCCTGCTCGACTACGCCTACCGCGGCGTCCACCTAGCGACGCAGGCCACCAAGCGCATCATCGCCCACTACTACGGCCGCGAGGTCGACCGTTCCTACCTGCAGGGGTGTTCCAACGGTGGGCGTGCCGCGCTCCTTGAAGCGGAGCGTTTCCCGGACGACTACGACGGCATCATCGCAGGGGCACCGGCGTTCCGCTTCCACGAATTCCTGCCGTGGATGGTGGCGGTACACAACCTCCAGGACGCGCACCCGCTCGACAAGGCGGCCTTCACGGTGCTCGACGATGCGTCGCGCACGGCCTGCGATGCCGCGGACGGCGTCGAGGACGGAGTGATCAACGACCCGCGGACCTGCGAGGTCGATGTCGACGCATTGATTTGCGCCGACGGTGAAAACGAGGGCTGCCTGACCGCCGGGCAGGCCGAGACCGCCCTCTTCATCTACGGCGACATGGTCGATGCCGATGGCAACGTGCTCTCCCCCGGCGTGCCGCCCGGCGCCGAGTCCGCGGGCGACTGGGGACTGTGGCTGCTCGGCAACGAGCAGTTCGGCGGGATGGGGGACAACCTCCGGGAGATGCTGAGCATCATCATGCGCCACGATCCGACCTTCGATGCGGCCGAGTTCGACCCCGTGGCCGACCACGCCCTCCTCGCAGATGCCCTGGCGCCCTTCGACGTGACCGGGGATCTCGAGGACTTTCGCGCCCGCGGCGGCAAGATACTGATGTATCAAGGGTGGAATGACTTCCCCCTCCGCCCGGGCCGCGCCTTCGACTACCTCGCCTCCCTCGACGAGGCGACGGGCGGCGCGGACGCGACCGGGGACTTCTTCCGGATGTTCATGGTTCCCGGCATGGTGCACTGCGCCGGCGGACCGGGGCCCTGGCAGGTGGACTACGTGGATCCCATCGTGAAGTGGACCGAAGAGGGCGAGGCGCCCGAACGCCTGGTCGCGACGCACCCGGCGGAGCCGGTACCCATGTTCCACCTCAACCCCAGCAAGGCACCGGAGGCCTCGCGGGAGTTCACCCGGCCGCTCTGCGTGTATCCGAAGCTCGGGCTCTACCGGGGCGAAGGGGACCCGGACCACGAGAGCAGCTTCCGCTGCGCCGTGCCCTGACGGCGCGCCCGGGGACCGCAAGCGCGGCCCGAACGCATGCGACGGGATGGAGGCGGGCGGATGACAACGGAACCAGCCGTGCGGGACCCGCTCGGCGTGAACGACGGCGACATCGATTCCGGGATCAGGAAAGAGATTCTCGAAGTCCTGTCCGAGATCGAGTCGACACACGAGGTCAGGATCCTCTACGCCTGTGAGTCGGGCAGCCGCGCCTGGGGGTTCGCCTCGCCCGATTCCGACTACGACGTCCGGTTCCTCTACATTAACGACCGGGACTGGTACCTGTCCTTCGACGTGGAGCGCCAACGCGACGTCATCGAGCTTCCCATCGAGGCGGACCTCGACTGCAACGGCTGGAATCTGCGCAAGGCGCTACACCTGTTCAGCCGCACGAACGGAGCATTGTTGGAGTGGCTTAACAGTCCCATCCGCTACTTGGAGCGGGGCGACGCCGCTGAGTCCTTGAGGCAACTTGCTCCGAACACCTTCAATCCCACGGCGTTGTGCTACCACTATAGCCACATGGCGAAGCGAAACGCCCGCGAGTACCTATTCGAGGATCAAGTGCGTCTCAAGAAGTACTTCTACGTCCTGCGGCCCTTGCTCGCGATACGCCACGTCGAGAGCGGGCGGGGCCTCCCGCCGGTGCGCTTCGCCGCACTCGTGGACGCGGTGGCGCCGGTCGCCATCCGACCCGGCATCGCGACACTGCTCGAACAAAAGCGCGTGACCTCCGAGATGGGGTACGGCGCCCCGATTCCCCAACTCGGACGCTTCATTGAGACGGAGCTCGCACGGCATGGCGAGTCCTTCTCCGGCTTGGCACGGCCGGACATGCTGCAATCCGAGACGCTTCGGGCGCGGTTGAACGGAATCTTCCGCGACGCGGTGTCGTCCTCGGCCGAATGACCTTCGGGGCACCACCGAAGTATGCTTTGAGGGAACAATCAAGAGGACGGATGGCATGAGCACGCGACGCGTGGGATGGATGGGGATGAGCTTGTCGGCCGCCTTGGCCATGGTGGCCGCCGCGGACCCGGACCGCTGCCGGGACCTCTACCGGATGACCGACGTCCACCACGCGATCGAGCCCGGCATTTCCGTCGCGGCGACGGACGCGCTACCCGCGCACTGCCGCGTGCGCGGCGTGATCAACCGCGCCATCCGCTTCGAGGTGACGCTGCCCGAGGAGTGGAACGGACGCCTTATGTTCGAGGCGGTCGGCGGGGCCGCCGGGGTCATCGGCGACACCACGAGTCTCCTCGCCCGTGGCTTCGCCCAGGCCTCCACCGACACCGGGCACGAACTGGCCGATGGCAACACGTTCATGAAGCAGCCGGAGGCGCTGATCGACTACGCCTACCGGGGCGTACACCTCGCGACCCTGGCGTCCAAGCGCGTCATCGCCGAGTACTACGGCCGCGACGTGGAGCACGCCTACCTCAAGGGGTGCTCGAACGGCGGGCGGGCCGCCATGCTCGAGGCGGCGCGTTTCCCCGGGGACTACGACGGGATCATCGCCGGAGCGCCCGCGTTCTGGTTCCAGGAGTTCATCCCGTGGATGGTCGCCGTGGGCCGCAAGCAGGCCGCGAATCCGCTGGACCGTGCCGCGTTGCAGGTTCTCGACGATGCCTCGCGCGAAGCCTGCGACGCCATGGACGGGGTCGAGGACGGCGTGATCAACGATCCACGGCTGTGCGCGGTGGACGTCGATGCGCTGGTGTGCGCGGAGGGCGAAGGCGAAGGCTGCCTCTCCGCCGGCCAAGCGGACACGGCGCGCTTCATCTACGGCGACATGAACGACGCCGACGGCAACCTGCTCTCCCCCGGCGTTCCTCCCGGTGCCGAAGCCGCGGGAGATTGGGGCGGTTGGATCCTGCCGAACGACGTGCTCGCCGGCGGCGAGACGATCGTCGGCGACCTCATTCCAGAGATGCTCACCTTCCTGATGCGCCACGACCCGACGTTCGAGTTGGACACGTTCGACCCGGTCGCCGACCACGACCGCCTCACCGATCCGCTCACACCGCTCGACCTGCGCACGGCGGACCTCTCCGAGTTCCGCGACCGGGGTGGCAAGCTCCTGATCTACCAAGGCTGGAACGACTTCCCGCTACGGCCCCAGCGCGCCATCGCGTACCTCGAGGAGGTCGAGGAGAAGATGGGCGGCGCGGAGGCCACCGCGGACTTCTTCCGCATGTTCATGGTGCCGGGCATGGTGCATTGCGCCGGAGGCCCGGGCGCGTGGCAGACGGACTACACGGACCCCATCGTCAAGTGGCGCGAGGCGGGAGAAGCGCCGGAGCGCATCGTGGCGGTGCATCCGGGTCCGATGGCCATGGACCATCTGGACGCCGAGGCCGAAACGGGTCAGGAGCGCACGTTCACGCGACCGCTCTGCGCGTACCCGGAGCTCGCGCGGTACGATGGCGAGGGCGACCCGGACGACGAGGCCAGCTTCTTGTGCGCGGTGCCTTGAGCGTCGAACGGGTCAGGTTGCCGAAAGGCCGTCGAACACGTCCGACACGAAGACCCTGAATCCGCGAAGCACCGTGGACGTAGCGACATCGCCGGGGCCGAAGACGCCTCGATCAACGTACGCGCCGCCCCCCAGCGCCAGCACCGTGATCGTCCCGGCCTGCGGATCGACGATCCAGTACTCGGGGACGCCCAAGTCCGCGTAGTCGGCGCGCTTGGCGACGTAGTCGCGGTCCGGATCGTCCGGGCTGACCACTTCGAGCACGAGGTCGGCACCGAGCCAATAGCGGTCCTGCCGACGGGGATCATCCACGTCCCGCAGCACCAACAGGTCGGGCTCGCGGAATCGGCCCGGCCGGATGCGGAGGCGTAGTGGCGCGAATAGCGCAACGCCACGTTCGTCATCCACGTGTCGGTCGAACAGACGAAAAAGCCGCTTGAGGACCGTTTGGTGCGTGTCCGTCGCCACCGGGAGTTCCTCGATGTGTCCGTCCGCGAACTCCACCAGCCGGTTGCAGCGGTCGGTGAGCCACAGGTAGTCCTTCTCGGTCCAGCACCCCTGCGGGGGGCGGACGTCGAGCAGGAGGGCGTCGGCGGCTTGTTGCGAGGTGGGCGCGCGCGCGGTCATGCACCGACCGTAGCACGCGCCGCACGAAGCGGCCAAACGCCCGTCGCCCCCTTTGCTACTCCGGGTCATCCTGGAGCGGGTCCCAGTCGTCGGCCGGCGGTTCCTCCAGATCGTCGAACCAGTGGATCTGGAACTCCGGCGGCAGTGGCTCCTTGTTCTCGAGCCGCGGGCCCATGGAGCGCAGCTGGTCGAGCATCATCACGACGTACGGATCCTTGATGCTGGCGGCGTTGTGGATCTCCGTGAGTTCCTCGAGGATGGTGACGCACCACCAGAAGACATCCTCGCCCGGCAGCGGGTCCCGCTTGCCGGGCTTGTCCTCCACGGTCTCGAAGTCGCGGTGCAGCCGGTCGAGGAACCGCACGATGCGGCGGTTCCCGAGCAGTTCCGGCGACGCATCCTTGGCGATCCTGATCATGCGCGGCGTGTGCCGCTCGAGGAATGCTTGCGCTTCCAATGTCCCTCTCTCCGTGCCCTGTGTAGGCGGGAGAGTCTCGGGTAGGCGGAGCGGTGGTTAGAAGCGGAAATCTCTGCCGCTCGTGTGGGAAAACGTCCCGACGAGAGGGGCGTGATGGATTTCCGAAGGTAGGGAAAAGGCTTATTGCCGTTATCCTAGCGGTCGGCGGAGGTCAGGAACTCCCAAGCCGCGTCCGCCCCGCCCGCCGCGATCCGTACTCCCAGCCGCGCCTGCCAGACGCTTTCGGCACCGTGTTCATCCCGCCACGCCCACAGTCGGCGGGTGAAGTGGTGCAGCGTGTGTTCGTGGGTGAACCCCATCGCGCCATGGACCTGGTGCGCGATCTCGGCGGCGACCCCCGCGGCCTCCCCCACCCGGGACTTCGCGGCGGCCACCTGATCGCCGAAGCGGGCCGAGCCGAGGGCCTCGATGGCACCGTCCGCGGCCCGTTGCGCCGCCGCCGTCTCCCCCGCGAGCACCGCCAACTGGTGTTGAATCACCTGGAACTTGGAGAGCGGCCGGCCAAACTGGCGACGCTCCATGGCGTAGCCGATGGCGAGCTCGAGCACCCGGGACAGCGCGCCCGACATCAACGCGACGCGCGACAGGGCGAGGAGTTCGGGCAGGTCGCCGATGTCCGCCACCGTGCCGGTCTCCGCGCCCCCCGTGATCGCGTCGCGGGGCTCCCCGGCCAGGTTCGAAGCCGGCACGTGGTCGAAGTCCGTAACCACGCGCCCGGTTTCCGCATGCACCACGGACGTCGCCCGGCGGCCCCATGGCGCCACGCCATCCGTGGCGATGGTCGCCAACCCAGCCGGCGCGTCGCCGAGGAGCCGGTTCGCGAGCAGCGTCTCGGCGAGCGGCAGCGGCACGGCATGGCGTCCGGCCACCTGCAACAGGCCGAACAGGTCGGCGGCGTGCGTGCCGGAAGACGCGCTGCCGACGAGATGCAACCCCGCGTCCGAGAACACCTCCCAGAGCGCCTCCGGGAACGCCCCCGCCTCGGCGGCATCGAGCAGCGCCTTGTCGCAACGGTCGCCGAAGATGCGCTCCGCGGTGTCCGCCAGCAGCGGATCCATCAGCGGAGTCCCAGCCCCCGGGCCACGACGCCCCGGAGGATTTCCCGCGTGCCGCCCCGGAGGGTGAACGAGGGCGCGTGCAGGAGCGTCTGCTCGAAGGAACGCCGCAGGGCGGAACCCGCCGTCCCCGCGGCGGTCGCCGGTGGCGCGAGCCGCAAGAGTTCCGGCACGAGCTTCTCGAAGTCATTGCCGAGTTGCTTCACGAGGGCCGCCTCCACCGTCGGGCTCTTGCCGTCCTGGAGCATCCCGGCGACCGACATCGACATCTTGCGCAACGTCATGATGTGGCTCGCGATCCGCCCGATGAGCGCCGCCGTGGCCGGGTCTGGATCCGTGCCCGCGGCGCGGACGAACTCGACGAAGAGCCGGAACGCCGACAGGAAGCGCTCCGGCCCGCTCCGTTCGTAGGAGAGTTCGCTCGTCACCTGCTCCCAGCCGTTGCCGGGCGTGCCCACGATGTCCGCATCGGCGACGAAGCAGTCCTCCAACACCACCTCGTTGAAGTCCTCGCCGCCGGCGATGTTGCGAATGGGCCGCACGGTGACGCCGGCGCCATGCAGGTCCACGATCAGTTGCGAGAGGCCGGCGTGGCGGTTGTCGCTCGGCGGGTCCGTGCGCACCAACGCCACCAGGTAGTGGTTGCGGTGGGCCTCCGTCGTCCACACCTTCGTGCCGTTGACGAGCCAGCCCCCCTGCACGGCCTCCGCGCGGGTCGACACCGAGGCGAGGTCGGAGCCCGTGTCCGGTTCGCTCATGCCGATCGAGAAGTACGTCTCGCCCCGCGCGATGCCGGGCAGGTAGCGCGCGCACTGCTCCTCCGTCCCGTAGCGCAGGAGCAGCGGTCCGCTCTGCCGGTCCGCGATCCAGTGCGCGCTCACCGGGGCGCCCGCGGCCAGCAGTTCCTCCGTGACGACGTAGCGCTCAAAGAAAGTCCGCTCGCCGCCGCCGTACTCGGCCGGCCAGGTCATGCCGATCCAGCCACGCTGGCCGAGCGCCCGCGTGAACTCCGGGCTGTGGCCCTCGTTGAAGTCCGAGTTCGGCAGGTAGTCCGGCGGCATGTGCTCGGCGACGAAGGCGCGCACCTCCTCCCGAAGCCCTTCCGCCGCATCGGGGAGGCGTACCGGATCGAAGGAGAGTCCCTGGAACATTCGTTCAAGCCTCCATGCATCCGCTACGCGGCGGCCGATGGCGTACACTGCCATGCGTGAGCCGCACGCACATGCCCCACCCCACCCCGCGCCTCCCCCCGCCGGCCGCAGCGCGGCCATGACCGAAGCCGAACTGGCGGCTCGGTTCGCTCCCATCCTGGACGAGGTCGAGAAGCGTGCCCGCGTGGCCGACGCCTTCGTCGACAAGGAGGTCTACCGCATCCTCCTCGCGACGGTGTGGGCGAACGTGGTGATGAACCCCGACGAGGCCGGCATCGACGTCGGCGACCTCGAGCGCGTGCATGACGTCATCAACGCCCGCGCCCAGCGGATTCTCGGCGGCAAGGAAGCCATCAAGGACTGCTTCCGCTTCGTCACGAGCCGGCCGGGGGAGGCCGCCATGGACCAGGCGCGGGTGAGCAAGACGCATCGAGAACTTCTACTCTATTTCTCGTCGATGATCCTTGACCCCGACGGGCACCGCCGCTGGATGGCCGACGTACAACGTCGCGACGCGAAGCCCTGAGAAGACCGCCGCGCCGCCGGCGTCAGTTCTTGGCGAGGCTGGTATAGACCCGATTGATGAACCCCAGGGAAGCCGCCACGTCCCCGTAGCGCTCCTCGAAACCCGCCGTCGGGTTGCTCGCCTCCACCTCCTCCAACGTCTTGCCCTCCGCGATGGCCGCCGCCACGCGGTCCCGCACCGTGGTCAACATGGCGATGTAGGCCTCGAGGGTCGCGTAGTCCGTGACTTCGCCGTGGCCCGGGATCACGATGGCGTCCTGAGGCAGCTCGTCCAGGATCGCCTGGCAGAACGCGATCATCCCGTTGATGTCCCCGCCGCTGTCCACGTCGATGAACGGATAGCCGAGCATGTTGAAGACGTCGCCGAAGTGGACCGCCTTGACGTTGCGGAAGATCACCGCGGTGTCGCCGGTGGTATGCGCCGGTCCGGCGTGGACGAGATCGATCTGCTCGCCGTTGAAGTGCAGGCGCATGCGGTCCTCGAAGGTGATGACGGGCAGCGCGTCTTCCGGGTAGGGCTGCTGCCCGTACTTGGCGGCCACCATGTTGATGATGCCGCCCCTGGCCATGTCCTCCCGCGCGTTCTGGTGGGCGACGATCTTCGTGCCGGCGGGACCGAGCGCGAGATTGCCTTCGGCGTGGTCGAAGTGCCAATGGGTGTTGACGGCGTAGTCCACCGCGCCGCCGCCGAGGGCCTCGATGGCGGCGTTCACCTTCGGGATCATCTCGGGAAACTGGTCGTCCACGATCAGGACGCCATCGTCCCCGATGGAAACGCCGATGTTGCCGCCGATGCCGAACAGCACGTAGAGGCCGTCGGCGACTTGCTCCGTCCTGATCTCGGCGGTCTCGAAATCCCAGCCGAACCCGGCCAGCAGTTCGTCGAGCGTCATCACGTCGTCCGCCGCGGCGACGGAAAGGCCCAGGCCCGCGAGCAGGCCAACGAGCGTGCGTCTGATGTGCTTCATGAAGTGTCCCCCTGGAGAACTGTGGGCGTTCCGCCCTCGATGATCGGTGTTGGTCTCGCGCTCTAATCCGGCAGGCCGAGAATCCGCTTCGCGACGATGTTCAACTGCACCTCCGACGTGCCTCCCTCGATGGAGTTCGCCTTGGACCGCAGCCACTGGCGCGTGGTGCCGAGTTCCCCGGCGTCGAAGCCGTCGCCGGACCAGCCGACGCCGCGCGTGCCCATCATGGACATGAGCAGGTCGTAGCGGTTCTTGTTGTGCTCGGTGCCATAGTACTTGAAGAACGACGAGGCGAACGTCGGCGCCCGGCCGCTCCGCATCTCCTCCCCGTTGCGGCGCACGGTCAGGCCGAACACGCGCTCGTTCATCGCGTGGCGCAGCACCCGGGCGCGCAGGGCCGGGTCCGCGATGCGGCCGTCGTCCTCCCCGGCGTACTGCTTGGCCACCTCCCCCATCGTGGCCTCGCGTCCGCCGAAACCCATGCCGCCGCCGATGGACGTGCGCTCGTATTGCAGCAGGCGCTTCGCCACCGTCCAGCCCTTGCCCGGCTGGCTGACGACGTTCTTCTTCGGTACGCGGACGTTGTCGAAGAAGGTCTCGCAGAAGGGCGACGCGCCGCTGATGAGCTGGATGGGCTTCACCGTGACGCCGGGCGAGGCCATGTCGAAGAGGATGAACGTGATGCCGTCGTGCTTGGAGACGTTCGGGTCGGTGCGCACTAGGCAGAAGATCCAGTCCGCGTTGTCCGCGCCGGATGTCCAGATCTTCGAGCCGTTGATGATGTAGTCGTCGCCGTCCTCCTCGGCGCGGGTGCGCAGGCCGGCGAGGTCCGAGCCGGAACCCGGCTCGCTGTAGCCCTGGCACCACCAGATGTCGCCCCGGACGATCTTCGGGATGTGCTCCTCGCACTGCTCCGGGGAGCCGAACTCCAGGAGCGCCGGGCCGATCATCGACAGGCCCATGCCGGTCAGGGGCGCGCGCGCCTTGATGCGCCGCATCTCCTCGGCGAGGATCTGCGCCTCGTCCTTCGTCAGCCCGCCGCCGCCGTACTCGGCCGGCCACATCGGCGCGGTCCAGCCCCGCTCGGCCATGCGGTCGAGCCACAGCTTGGTTTCCGGGTTGCGATACTTCGCGCGCCGGCCGCCGCCGGGATACTCCCCGTCCACCATCGGGGTGCGGATGCTCGGCGGACAGTTGTCCGCGAGCCACGCCCGCGTCTCTTCTCTAAAGCTCATACGCCTCGTCTTCCAGTCTTCGTCGTTGTTGGCCGCGACCCGGTGCCCCGAGACGCTCAATGATATTCCCGTCCCCCGGCCACCACGAACGCCGGCGCCTCCAGAACCGCCAGGTCCGCGAGCGGATCCCCGTCGACGAACACCAGGTCCGCGGCGAGGCCCGGCGCGATCCGGCCCGTAACGTGGCCCAAGCCGATGGCTTCGGCGCAGTCCGAGGTGGCGCTCCGCAGCACCTCCGCCGGGGTGAGTCCCGCGAAGTGCGCGAACACCGGCAGCGCCCGGGCGAGATCCTCGTGGCGCACGTTGGGAATGCCGGCATCCGTGGACGCGATCAGGCGGATACCCGCCTCGCGCATCCGGCGGAACGTGCCCCGCACGGCCTCGTCGAATTGGGCGTTCTTGGCCAAGCGCCGCCAACCCGCGTTGATCGTCGGCGACACCCAGGCCCCGTTCGCCACGATCACCGCGGCCACGTCGGGATCGTAGCCGGAGCGCTTGCCGTCGTCACCGAGCCACGAGCAGTGCTCGATCGTCGCGACCCCGGCCCGGGCCGCGTGATCGATCCCCTCGGTGCCGTGGCAGTGCGCCGCGACGTCGAAGCCCCGGCGGCGCGCATGCTCGACGATCTCCGCCGTGGTCTCGGCGTCGTACTGCGCCTTGCGCGGGGACGAGCCCTTGGTGAGGTTCCCCCCCGTCGCCATGATCTTGATGAGATCGACGCCATGCGCCACCTGCCGCTCGATGACGGTTTCCGCCGCCTGGGCGTCACACGCCTCCCCGCCCCAGAAGTGGCAATGGCCCTCGATGGACGTCACCGGTTGCCCCGCGCACAGCAGCCGGGGACCGGGCCGTCCCGCGGCGATGCGGTCGCGCAGCGCGAGTTCGAGCCACTTGCCGCCGCCCAGGTCACGGGCGGTGGTGATGCCGGCGCGCACCATCGCCTCGGCCCGGGCGTCCATGTCCCGTACGACCGTTTCGTCCGGCACGGCGAGCTGGGCATCCGGGGTCGGCAGGGAGGGGTCCAGGGTCATGTGGACGTGGGCGTCGATCAAGCCAGGCAACACGGTGAGGCCGGACAGGTCGCGCATGTCCCCGCCGGGGGTCGCCGCCGCTTCGCCCACGGCGGTGATCCGCCCGTCCTCAATGGCCAGGACGTCGGCATCGACATAACCGTCGGCCACCCCGTCCCAAACCCGTACGTTTCGATAGACCGTCCGCCCCACGCGGCGCATTGTAACCTCTCCCGGCGCACGGCCTTCCTTGTTAACCTCTATTGTTGTATCAATAGGGCTAATGCCGGGGGCGGAACCCGTCCGGGCGCAACTTCGTCTTTGGGGATCCACCATCCGCAATGTTTGATTTGGCCGAACTTACCCGCGCCCACCATACGGTCACCCGCGTCATGCCCCCCACGCCCCAGTACCGCTGGCCCTGCCTGTGCCGGCACGTCGGCTGCGAGGTCTGGGTGAAGCACGAGAACCACACGCCCACCGGCGCCTTCAAGGTGCGCGGCGGACTGGCCCTGCTCGACGACATGCACCGCAACGGCCGCTTGCCGGCGCGCATGGTCACGGCCACGCGGGGCAACCACGGGCAGAGCATCCCGTTTGCCGCGCGGCGCTTCGGGATCCCGGTGACGGTGCTCGTGCCCCGGGGCAACAGCATCGAGAAGAACGAGGCCATGGTGGGCTGGGGTGCGGAACTCGTCGAGTTCGGCAGGGACTTCGACGACGCGCGGGAGGAGGCGCAACGCCGCGCCGCCGCCGAGGGCGCGTTCTCCGTACCCTCCTTCCACCCCGCCCTCGTGCGCGGCGTCGCGACCTACGCCCTGGAGCTATTCCGGGCGGTCCCCGACCTGGACACGGTCTACGTGCCCATCGGGATGGGATCGGGCATCTGCGGGATGATCCGGACCCGGGACCTGCTGCGCCTCAAGACCGAGATCGTGGGCGTCGTCGCGGCCGGCGCTCCGGCCATGGCCCGGAGCTTCGCCGCGGGACGGGTGGTCGCCACCACGTCCGCGGACACGTTCGCCGACGGCGTCGCCTGCCGGGTGCCGGCGCAGGAAGCGCTCGACGTCCTGCGGCGGGGCGCGGCCCGGGTCGTCGAGGTCGGCGACGACGAGATCGCGAACGCCATGCGCATCCTCTACCGCAGCACCCACAACATCGCGGAGGGGGCCGGGGCCGCCGCGTTCGCCGCATTGCACCGGGAAGCCGCCCGGCAGGCCGGACGGAGGGTCGCGGTGATCCTGTCCGGTGGGAACGTCGACTCCAACGTCTTTCGCGCCGTGCTGGCGGGGGAGGTGCCGGCGGCGGCCTGACGCGGAGGCCGGGGCTCAGGCGCTGCGGGACTCCCGGATGCAGGTCCGGCGGATCAGCGCGTCGTCCACGAACCAATGCCAGGTGCGGGCGCGCCGGTCGTTGTCGCCGTTGATCTGGATCATCTCGTAGAGGTAGCTGCCCGGCAGATCCTTGCGCCGCCAATTGAGGACGATGGTGCGCTCGTCGATCTCCCAGGCGGAGCCGACGATGCGCTCGTTGTCCCACCAGATGCGGCCGTCCCGGTAGGTCGCGGGGAACTGGATTTCCTCGCGCTTGCCATCATCCCAGGTGTAGATGTTGGTCTGGAAGTAGTCGAACGCGCCCGACTCGGGAAACGCGCAGATCAGGTGCGATGCGTGCCGGTCGGTGACGGCACCGTCCAGGTCCACGTGGATGTATTCGCCCCGCCACTCGCCCTCGTGCCGGACCAGCACCGGCATGCCCGCGCGGATGTCGCCGCTCATGGTTGCCTCCTCGAAGCCTCGCGTTGACGACCCGCCCCGCCCGTCGCCATTCGGCATAGGCGGTTCCTCGGGGCGCGTGCCTTGCAATTTGTCCCAATGATGTATCAATATATCAATTGGGGCACGCCGCCGCCAGCGGGATACCTGCCGTAGCGACTCCTCCTGTTGCGCAACCCCGTGGCGGCGGGGGCCCCGACCGGGCACATGCGCCCCCAAGGAGTCCAATCAGGAGACCCGCCATGTCCAGCCGTAAACTGCGTTCACCGGCCATGCTGCTCGCCGCGCTGGCCGTGTCCGTCCCGCTCTCGACCGCCGCCGAGTCCGCCTCCGGCGCGGAGTCGGCCCGCGGTCCGATCGAGGAGATCGTCGTCACGGCCCGCAAACGCACGGAGACCCTCCAGGAGACCCCGGTTGCGGTGACCGCCCTCACGGCGGACCAGATGGCCGAGTTCGGCGTGCAGTCCCTGGCCGACATCTCCAAGATGACCGCGGGCCTGCTGTTCGACTCGGAATTCGGCCGGGGCTCCAACCGCCCGGTGATCCGGGGGCAGGCGAACATCCTCGGCGACTCGGGCGTGTCCTACTTCATCGACGGGGTCTACGTCTCCGGGTCCATCGACGACTACGACCTGGACGATGTCGAGCGCATCGAGATCGTCAAGGGACCGCAGAGCGCCTTGTACGGACGGAACACGTACTCCGGGGCCATTAACATCGTGACGCGCACGCCGGGCGACGAGTTCCGGGCCAGCGTGAGGGGCGAAGCCGCCGGGGACGACCAGTTCCTATTGCGCGCCTCGATCTCGGGGCCCATCGGCGAGACGCTGTCCGGCGGCCTCACGGTGCGCCACTATGAGATGGGCGGCCACGTGACCAACAAATTCGACGGCGAGGACATCGGCGAGCAGGAGTCCCGTTCGGTCTCCGGCGTACTCGCGTTCAACCCCAACGAGCGGCTTTCGGTGCGCGCCCGCGCCTACTGGGCGGAGCGCGAGGACGGGCAACCGGCCATCACGGTCAGCCGTTACTTCAACAACAACTGCTTCCCGGACAACGGCAGCCTCTACGGCGGCGCGGGACGCTACTACTGCGGCGTCGTCGAGCCCGGCCCGGTCAACACCGACTGGCCGGTGCAGGCACCGGACGCCCGGATCACCGACGACGTAATGCAGCTAAGCCTCAAGGCCGACTATCAGATGAACGACAACTGGCAACTCACGTACATCGCCGGCTACGGCGAACGCGACGAAGTGAACGTGTTCGACGGCGACTACCTGCCGACCTCGTTCCAGGTGAGCAACTTCACGCCGCGCGGCTTTCCCTACGGCGGGTTTGCCGACGGACCGCCCTTCCTGTACGCATACGTCGGTTCCATGACCGACTTCACCTTCGCCAACGAGGCGGCCATCGACGATTGGTCCCAGGAACTGCAGCTCGCCTTCGATTCCGGGCGCGTGCGCGGGCTGGTCGGCGCGTACTACTACCGCCAGGACGGCACGACCCGGGACATCCGCGAGGTGTCGGCCGCCCAGCAGGGGCTCGCCGCCGCCAACTGGTTCGGCGAGTTCCTGCGCATGCAGGGCGTGTGCGCGTCCAGCTTCCTGTGTGAATCCATGGCACCGTTTTTCGGGTCCACCATTGTCGTGCCCCGGGACGTCAACGAGATCGAGATCGACAACGCCGCAGTGTTCGGCATGGTGTCCTTCGACATGACGGACAACGTCTCGCTGACCCTCGAGGCGCGCTATCAGGACGAGAACATCGACCAACGGGCCGTCGTGCAGGACCTCGGGGCGGAGGCGGCCCCGCCGGTCATCGCGGACGCGAGTTTCGACGGGTTCCTGCCTCGGGTGACGCTGGACTGGCGGCCGACGGACAACCATCTGTTCTACGTGACCTACGCCGAGGGCACGAAGCCCGGCGGCTTCAACAGCACCGTGGCCATCGAGGCCGGCCTGCCCACCTACGAGGAGGAGGAGGCCAAGGGTTTCGAGATCGGGATGAAGAGCGTCCTCGCCGACGGGCGCCTCCTCGCCAACGTGGCGGTCTACTCCAACGATCTGACCGGCTACCAACTCACGCAGAACGCCCGCTCCGGGCAGAACACGACCTCGGCGACGGTCAACGCCGGAGACGCGGACATCAACGGCATCGAGGCGGAACTCGCGTTCGCACCGGCGGACTTCGAGGGCCTCACCCTGCGCCTCAACTACGCGTGGACCGACGCCGAGTACTCCAGCGGCTACGACCAGAACGAGGGCCTGCTCCTCGATGTCTTCGACGACCGCCTGGTCAACTGCTCGACCGGCCGGCAGTTCCCGGACGACGAAAGCTGCACCGGCAACTCGCGCTTCGGCTCCATCGCCGGCAGACAGGTTCCGCGTACCGCCGAGCACCAGGTGTTCGCCGACGTCGAGTACCGCCGGCCCCTGAACGGCGGCTGGGAGTGGTACGCTGGGGTGAGCTACATCTACGAGTCGAGCAAGTTCGCCCAGGTCCACAACCACGCGGAAACCGGGGACACCTCCCTGGTCAATGCCCGCCTCGGCTTCGTCAGCGACCGCTACAGCGTCCGGGTCTGGGGCCGCAACCTGACCGGCGAGGACACGGCCTACAACGTGCTCCGCTACGCGGAACCGGAAGCGTTCCGGCGCAACTTCGCCGTGTCCCCGCGCCGCGACACGCACGTCGGCATCACCCTGGCGGTGCACTGGTAGTCCGGGAACATAGCCCCCCGGACGGCTTCGCGAGTGCGCCAGCCGAGCGCGGAGCGGCCCGCGCGTCCCGAACCGCCCGCGACCGGGGCCCGGGTCGGTCGGCGCGGTGCCCTCAAGACGTTGGGCTTGGGGGCTTTCGCGCTCGCCAGCCGCCATCGGGCGTTCGCCCTCGGCGTCCCCGAACCCGACGTCCTGGTGCTCGGCGGGGGCTTCGCCGGCCTTGCTGCGGCCCGCCACCTCGCCGAGGCGGGGATGCGTCCCCTGGTGCTCGAGGCGCGCAACCGGCCGGGGGGCCGTGCGTATACCCGCTTCGACCTGCCCGACCGGGCGGAAATCGGGGCCGTCGAGGTCGGCAACTCCTACACCCGGGTGCGCGTCCTCGCCGCAGCCCACGGCCTCGATATCCGGCCCTCCTCCCCCGCCGGTGCGCCCGGACTGACCCTCCACGTGAACGGCCACACCCTGCATGCCGACGATTGGCCGGGCTCTCCCGCCAACGTGCTGCCGGAATCCGAGCGCGCGATGCCACCCGGCCGCATCGAGTCCCACTACCTCGCCAAGGAGATACCCCTCGCCCACGCCGCCGACTGGGACGCCCCCGCCGCAGCCGCCCATGATCGCTCGATCACCGCCGTGTTGCGCGAACGCGGCGTCTCGGCGGAGGGCCTGCGCCTCGTCAACGTGGCGGGCAACCACAACCATAGCGACCAAGTGAGCGTGCTCGGCTGGTGGCGCGGGGCCCTGGCCCGGCGCGCGGACACCGGCGCGGGACAGTTCACCGAGGGTGCCGGCGCGCTCGCGGCGTGCCTGGCGGAGGAGCTTGGCGACCATATCCGCTACGCGAGCGCGGTGACGGAGATCGTTCAAGAAGGCGAGGCCGTGCGCGTGCGCCTGGCCGACGGTTCGGAGCATCGCGCCCCCCACGGCATCTGCACCCTGCCCCTGCCGGCGCTGCGCAACGTCGCGCTACGCCTGCCCATGGATCCGGCGCTCCGCCGCGCCGTGGACGAGGTGGCCTACACCCGCGTCACAGTGGCCCTGTTCGACGCGGAACCCTTCTGGGAGGACGACGGCCTGCCCCCCGCCATGTGGACGGACACGCCCCTCGAGCGGCTTTTCCCGCGGCGGCACCCGGAGACGGGCGCGTGCATCGGCTTCAAGGCGTTCGTCAACGGCACCGGCGCCGCGGCCCTCGACCGCCTGGACGAGGCGGCGTTCGAGCAACTCGCCCTCGCCACCTTCGCCCGGATCCGCCCGGCCGCGGCGGGACGGGTACGCTATCTCCTACGCCACGCGTGGGGCACCGATCCCTTCGCCGGCGGCGCGTACGCCGCCTGGCCACCGGGCAAGGTCGCCGCGTATCGCACCGCCGCGGTCCGGCCGACGGGGCGCGTGCGCTTCGCCGGCGAGCACGTGGGCCTCGCACCGGGCATGGAGGGGGCGGTTCGCTCGGGCGAGGCAGCCGCGGCGGCCATACTGAAGGCGTGGTCGTGACCGCGGGCGTCGCGCCCCAATTCAAGTTGACCCAAGTGAAGGAAACGGGACCATGAAACAGCTTCTCTTCCGATCATCCGCCATCGTGCTCGCGTGTGCGCTGCTCGCGCCGGCGGCCGCCCGCCAACTCGACCCGGACGATCCGGCCGACGCCCTCGCCATCTCGCGCAAGATCATGTGTTCGACCATCGACGGCGAAGCGACGACCTTCTGGTGGGAGGGACGCGCGTTTTCGCGCCGGCAGGGCGAGCGCGACCGCCACCTATTCGACGTCGAGGGCATGAATACCCGGGCCTGCGTGTCCCTGACGGATCCCGAGCGCGGCAACGGGTTTCGATCCGTGTCCCGGGAGCTCCTCATCTACCGCGACCCGGCGACGGGAGAGGCGCTGGCCACCTGGGACAACCCCTGGACCGGCGAAACCGTGGAGGTGTTGCACGTCGCCAATGATCCGGTCAACTTCACCCGATACGAGAAGGACGCGCGGGGCGTGCCGTTGCGCTGGAGCGGCAACATAGAGGGGGACCTATGGCGCCAAACGACCACCGTGCCCCTCTTCTATCCGAACCCGCTCGGGGGAGCGTTCCAACCCGAGGTGGGCGCCATCTACCACGCCACCGAGATGTTCAACTTCTTCGGCAACGCCGCCCAACTGCTCGACTCGGAGATCGCCCACGCGGACCGCCACGTCGGTTGGGCGCGCATGTCCGACTGGCTCCCCTGGATGAAGATGGGGGGCCGCGAGGGTGTGATCTACATGCACACGTCGGGCCTGCGCCTCCCCTCCTGGGACGCCCTCCCCGAAAGCATGAAGGAGGAGATCGCCACCCACTATCCGAGCTACGCGGAACCGCCCCCCCTCGACGACGACAGGCGGAACGTCACCAGCTGGATGTACTACCAGCGCGTGCGCGAAGGGACCGAGACGCCGCCGGACCGCAGCGTGCCCTGACGCTGGGAGGCGCGGGCTGGGCTAGGGTTCGGCCCGATCCGCCTGTTTCGTCAACCCGGCCTGGATCCAGCGCAGGTTGATGCCGATCCGGTCCGCGCCGGGCGCCGCCCACGCGTAGCTCAGCGTCGCGCCGGTCTCCGTGTCCACGATGCCGAGCTTGAGCACGGCGGTGCCGGTGTTCTGGTAGGTCAGCCGCGCGAGTTCGACCGCGTAGCCCGTCGGCCGGTCGCCGTCGAGCACCGGGAGCACGAAGCCCTCGTCGTGCCAGCGCGCCCGCTCCGTGAAGACGTAGTCGTCCGGGGCGGCGTCCGGGTCGAGGCGGCTGCGCCGCAGGGCCACCCAACCCGTGTAGTGCCGCACGCGCCGGGCGCGCTCCACCGTTTCCCCCTCGGGCGTGGACCACGTGGCCGTGAGCCATTCGGCATCCACGTCCAGAGTTGCCGGCAGCCCTTGGCAGCCGCCGTCGAGGGCGCGTCCCGCGTAGCCGGCTTCGGTGGCCCGCCACAGATACGCGCAGGAAGGACCGCCGCCAACCTTCGACACCACGCCGCGCGCGTTCTCCTCAAATGCGAACGTCCGGGCTCCCGTTGCGGACGCCGCCTGACCGATGCCCACGGCGAGCTCCAGGCCATCGTCTCCGGCGTCCCGGAAGCGCCAATGGCGCCTCGGGACCGGTGCGACCCCGTCGATGCCCTGCTGCCACACCTGTTCGTTGTTGTTGTACTCCCCGGCGAGCAGCGCGGTCATGGCCCTGGCGTCGGCGAGGCAAGATCCGGCACCCAAACCAACCACGAGCACCGCCACGAGGGGACGCACGGCGTCAGTCCCGCTGGTCACGCCAGGCGTCCACGATGTCCGCGGCCGATGCCGACCAGACGCCGGAAGTCCCGGCCACGTGCTCGAGCACCGATTCGAACGCGGCGATGCGGTGCGGCTGGCCCATCAGCCACGGATGCACGGAGAGCGCCAAGAGCCGCCCGTGGCCGGACGCCGTCGCTTCGGCGGCCAGGTAGTCGCAGGCATCCTGGATCTGCGCCGCGTACTCCCACTCGGAGTGCAGGTTGTTGCCGACGAGGAACTGGTCGTCGAGTTCCAGGGACAGCGGCAACGCCACGAGCTCCCCCGCGTTCGTGCGGAACGGATACGGCAGGTCGTCGTTGATCCAGTCGGCCATATAGCGCACGCCGTGTTCGGCGAGCAGGTCGGGGGTGTTGTGGCTCTGGGAACCCGCCGGACTCACCCAGCCCTCCACGGGCTGGCCCGTGCACTCCCGCAGGGTCGTCAGCGCCCGCTCGACCAACGCGCGTTCCTCGCCCATGGGCAGGCCACCGTGGTGCAGCGTGTCCATGTGCCAGGAACTCGCGAGGATTTCGTCGCCGCGCGCCGCGAGCCGGTCGAGCAGCGCCGGACGCCGCTCCGCCAAGGCCGCGTTCACCGCGAAGGTGGGCCGGATGCCGAACGCGTCGAGGGCTTCGAGGACGCGCACGATGCCGACCCGGTTGCCGTAGTCCCGCAGGGTGAAGTGGCGCAGGTCCGGATAGGGGGTGCTCATCCCGCCCGGCGCCGCGAACGGCTTGCCGCCCTGATCGAGGGGGAAGCACTGCACCGCCACGTTCACCCACACCGCGAGCCGCGCCCCGTCGGGCCACGTGACCGCAGGCCGGGAGGCGAGCATGGACCAGTCGTAGCGGTCGTGGTCCATGCCGTGGCGGCGCTTCGGGTAGCGCAAATGCTCCGCATCGAGGGTCACGCCGTCCCTCCCTCTCCGCGCGCCCCCGCCACCTCCTCGTCGTAGTAGTGCTCGAGGTAGTGCTCCGCGATCTCCCGGCCGGTCGTGATCCACACGTCATCGTGGCCGACGACATGGGCCAGGGCCTCCTCGAAGGCCCGGATCCGGTGCGGGTGGGCCACCTGGTAGGCATGCAGCGGCACGCACATCACCGTGCCGCCCTCCTCCCCTTCCCGGTATAGGCGGTCGAAGGCTTGCTTGATCATCGCGCCGTAGCGCCGGGGTTCGATGCGGTTCACCACGTAGGCGATCGTGTCGTTGAGCTCCAGGGAGTACGGGACCGAGACGAAGCGGCGCCCGGAGCGCACCCGCACCGGCGTCGGCTGGTCGTCGTGGAACAGGTCGCAGGTGTAGATGCCCCCCGCCTCGGCGAAGAGGTCGAGCGTCCGTTCGGTATGCGTCAGGGCCGGAGCGAGATAGCCCGCGCATTGCTGCCCCGTGTGGCGCGCGATGGCGTCCACGGAGTCCTGGATCATGGCCCGCTCCTGCGCCTCGTCCATGCCGTAGGTGTAGCGGGTGTTGTAGATGCCGTGGCTGAAGAACTCCCAATCCCGGGCCGCGCACAGCTCGATGATCTCCGGGTGATGGTCGCAGAGCGCGGCGGATAGGCTCACCGAACCGCGCACGCCATACTTGTCGAGCAGCTCCATCATGCGCACGTGGCCGACGCGGTTGCCGTAGTCGCGGGTCGCGTACGCCTGCACGTCGGGGACCGGACGCGGCCACGCCTTGCGCATGGGGTTCGCGGGCGGGTCCAGTTCGTAGAACTCGATGTTGGGCGCCACCCAGAATGCCAGCCGGGCACCCCCGGGCCAGCGAATGCGCGGCCGCGCGTCCCAGGCGCGGTAGCGGTACAGATCGAGGTCGTGGCGCACGGGGCTTCCGTCAGAAGGCCACGCCCCGGGCCGCGCGGATCGGCGCGCAGCCGGGGTGGGCCGCCAACCACGCCTCCACCTTGGCGAAGGGTTCCACGTCGCCATACTTCAGCATGATGTCGCACAGGTTGGCGAAGTGCGGGATCTCGTGCTTGTCGGCGACGCACTCCTCGGGAACGATGGTGCGGTAGCCGTGGGACAGCGCCCCCACCGCGGAGGCGCGCACGCAGCCCGAGGTGCTGCCGCCGGTGAGGATCACGGTATCCACCTTGTGCCAGACCAGCAAAGAGGGGATGTGGCTGTCGTGGAACACGCTCGCCATGCGTTTGTTGATTACGGCGTCGCGGTCGCGGTCGATGTCGAGGCGCGGATCGAGCTCGGCGCGCTCGCCGTCCTCCTTGATGTTCTGGAGGGAGTCCTCGGTGTCCGTCCGGGTGCCCCACACGCCGGCGTCGTCGGCGTTGTCCATGTAGGCCACGTAGGTCCACACCACGGGCATGTTCTTGGCCCGCGCGAGCGCCGCGAGCCGGTTGATGTAGGGAATCTGGTTCGGGTCGGTGCGGTAGGCGGTGGCGAAGTGGTCGATGTCCGTATAGGCGCGCTGCAGGTCGATGTTGATGAGCGCGGCCTTCTCGCCGAAGCCGAAACGGGCGCGGCCCGGCCGGGACTTGACCTCGGCCCAGTACTGCCGGGGGGTCAGGTCCGAGGTCTGCATGTCGGGCATCCGGCACCTCCCCGTCGCGACACGGAAACACCTATTGACATATCATTAGGTCCGATTCGAGTCAAATGCCGCACGGCCAAGGCCCACGCGCCCACCGCCGCCGAACCGGGCGCCCTGCCGTGCCTCGAGGCCGCATGCCGCGCCGAGGAGGTTGCGATGAACCATCCCCAACCCGCCCCCACCGACGCGCTGGCCTCCCTCGTGGAACGCATCGGTCCGGAGCGCGTGCTCGCCGACGAGGCGTCGCGAGCATTGTACGGGCAGGACGTGTCCGGCGACGCCCACCCGGCCACCGCCGTCGTCCGGCCGGCGAGCGTCGCGGATCTCGTCGAAACCGCACGCTTCGCGCGGGACCACGATTTCGTCCTCGTGCCGCGCGGCGGGGGACTCTCCTATAGCGGCGGCTACGTATGTCATCGGGAACGGACGCTCTGTCTCGACATGGCCGCGATGGGCGAGGTCGTCGAGATCAACACCGAGGACATGTACGTCACCGTGCAGGCCGGCTGCACCTGGAAGGCCTTGCACGAGGCCCTCGAACCGCACGGCGTGCGCACGCCGTTCTGGGGCACGCTATCGGGCATCGGCGCGACGGTGGGCGGCTCGCTGTCGCAGAACGCCCTCTTCTGGGGCAGCGGACGGCACGGCGCCGCCGCGGACTCGGTGGTCGGCTTCGAGATCGTGTTGGCCGACGGCCGGGTCCTGCGGACGGGCGCCGCCGCCCGGGTCGGCGCGACGCCCTTCTTCCGCCACTATGGGCCGGACCTCACGGGGCTGTTCACCTGCGACAACGGCGCCCTCGGCATCAAGGCGACGGCGACCCTGAAGCTCCTGCCCGCCGGCAGCGCCCGCGATGGCGTCAGCATGACCTTCGCCGACCACGAGGGATTGTTCCGAGCCATGTCCGGCGTGTCGCGGGAGCGGCTCGCGGACGCCTGCTTCGGCTTCGATCCCAGTCTTCAAGCACAACGCATGAAGCGCGAGTCGCTGGCGCAGGACATCAAGACCCTCGGCCAGACCGTGGCGGCCCAGGACAATGTCCTCGACGCCCTCAAGACCGGAGCGAAGGTGGCCGCCGCCGGCCGCCGGTTCCTGCCCGATGCGCACTTCTCCGTGCACTTCATGATCGAGGAGCGCACCCGCGCCGCCGCCAAGGACAGCGCCGCGCGCATCCGGCGCATCGGCCGGGACGCGGGCGGCAAGGAGGTGGAGAACACCATTCCCACCATCAGCCGGGCGCATCCCTTCGCGCCACCTAACTCGATGATCGGCCCGGGTGGGGAACGCTGGCTGCCGGTACACGGACTGGTGCCCCACTCCCAGGCCGTGCCCGCCTACGAGGCCGTGGAGGCCCTCTTCGCGCGCAACGCCGACGCCCTCGACGCGCACGGCATCGTCCACGGCACGCTCTTCACCTACGCCGACACGGACTGTTTCGTGATCGAACCCGTGTTCTACTGGCCCGACGCACTGAACGCCCTGCATCGGCACAGCGTGGAGGCGGCCGTCCTCAAGCGCACCAACGACTTCCCGGCGAATCCGGCGGGGTACGCGGAAGTGATGCGCCTGCGCGGCGAGGTCGTGGAAACACTGCACGACTTCGGCGCCGTACACCTTCAGATCGGCCGGCTCTATCCCTTCGCACGGGATCTCGCCGACACGCCACGCGACGTGCTACGGGCGCTGAAGCGCGAACTCGATCCCGAAGACCGGATGAACCCGGGCACCCTGGGGTTGTGAACACGGCATCTCCCGACGCGACGGCCGTCCGGGCGGCCAGCGCGCGCGTGTCCGTGGACGGCACCGAACTCGACCTGCACTACCGCGTCGCCGGCAGTGGACCGCCGCTCTTCGCGCTACACCCGTCGCCCCTCGATTCCTCCTTTCTCGCCCCGCTCATGCAGCGGCTCGCGGCCCGGGCGACGATCATCGCGCCGGACACCCCCGGCTTCGGCGCCTCGGATCCCCTGCCGGGCCCCATTAACGATCTCGGCCCCTGCGTGCGGGCGATGGCGGCGCTGCGCGAGGCACTCGGCCTCGACCGCGTGGGCGTGTACGGCTCCGCCACGGGCGCGCAGATCGCGGTCGAATGGGCCAAGGCCGAGCCCGAGGCACTCAGCGGGGTCATGCTCGACAACGCCGCCGCATTCGACGATGCCGAGCGCGAACGCATCATGACGGGCTACCTCCCGGACGTGACGCCGAGCGCCGACGGCGGCCACATGGCACGCGCCTGGCAGGCGGCCCACGACGCCACCCTCTTCTTCCCCTGGCAAACGCCGTGTGCCGCCAACCGCATCGCGCCCACCCTGGGCACGGCGGAGGCGATGCACGTCACGGCGTCCGGGTATCTGCGCGCGGGACCGGGCTACCAGGCCATCTACCGCGCGGCGTTCCGCAACGAAAGGGTGGAGAACCTCCTGCCGGTCGCGATTCCGCTCGTGATCCTGCGCTGGCGGGGCAGCATCCTCGCGCGATGGGCGGGCCGCCTCGACGAAGAGGCCTGGGAACCCAACGTGACCATGGCCCACTGCGGACCCACCCTCGAGGAGCGCTGGACGTGCCTCGAACAACACCTTGACCGCATCCTCCCGGAGCACAACGCAGACGCCACCGATCTCCGCCTGGACTCCGGACGCTTGCGCTACCTCGATGCGGGCGCCGGGCAGATCCGCTATCTGCGCCAGCCGGACGCAACGCCGAACCGCCTGCTCCTCCCGGCCCCCGGAATGTCCGCCACCTCCCTCGATCCCGCATGGATCGAGGACGGCACCGTGGTGATCGACCTGCCCGGCCACGGGGGATCGGTGCATCCCGAACCACTATCCCCGTCGCACTGTGCCCAGGCCGTGTGGCGCGTGGCGGATGCGCTCGACCGCAGAGCCCTCGCGGTGTCCGGCGTCGGCGCCTCGGACGCACTCGCCAGTTCCGCCGCCGCCACGCATCCGGGACTCGTCCACGCGAGTCTCGACCTTCCCGGCTACGCGGCCGAGCCCCCAAGCCTCCGCCTCCAGCCTTCGGGCGCACACCTTTTCCGGGGCTGGCACTGGCTGCGCGAGCAGTTCCTACTACGCGACGCACCGCCCCCCGAGCCCGTCCGGCTGACGCACATGCTGCTCGACCTGATCGACGCCCGCGCCGTACACGGTGCCCTGTCGCGGTTGTTCGACCCGCACGCGTAGCTTCCGAGACGGCGCACGCCGCGTTTTCAGTCATAATCCGGGGGAGACGGTTCCGGAGTAACGTGTTCGGGGAGGGCCCGGTGGACGAGTTGGAACGTCTGTTCACCCCGATGGAACTGACCTCGCTGCGCGCGGACAGTCCGGTCCCCCTGTACCACCAGCTCTTCCAGCTTCTCAAGCAACGCATTCTCGCCGGCGAACTGGGCTTCGGCGCCAAGTTGCCGACGGAGGCGCAACTCGCCGACGGTTTCGGCGTATCGCGGGTGACCGCCAAGCGCGCCATGGACCTCCTGGTCGCCAACGAGCTGATCCAGCGCAAGCGGGGGCGCGGCAGCCACGTCGTCTTCCAGGCACCGGCCTCGGACGTCGAGGCGCCGCTGGTGGGCATGCTCGAGAAGCTCGCGCAGATGTCGCGCAGCACGCGTGTGCGGGTGCTGCACGTGGATCGGCGTCCGCCGCCGGCCAACCTGGTCGAGGAGCTCGGCATCCCCGCGGACGAGCCCGTACACTACGTCGTCCGCGTCCGCTTCCGCGAGGACCAGACCCCCTTCGCCTACTACGAGAGCTGGACCCGCGGCATCGAGCACGGCTACGACGCCGCCGCCATCGAGCGCCGCCTGCGCTTCGACATCATGGCCGAGAACGGCCACCGCATCGCCCGCATCGAGCAGCACCTGAGCGCCGCCGCGGCCTCGCCCCCCGTCGCCGAGCAGCTACGGCTCGTCCCCGGGGACCCGGTGCTCACCCTCGTGCGCTACTCCTTCGACACCCAGGGCGACCTCGTGGACCTGCTGCACTGCCAGTACCACACCGGCCACTTCCACTACCGCATGAACCTCAGCATGGAGGACTACACGCGTTAGCGCGAGCCTGCGCTCGCGTTGGGAGTTTCGCTGCGCGAAACTCCTACGTCGCAAGCTCCTAACGGGAGGCGTGTCCGGTGTCCCTGTACGAACGCCATTTGCCCGACCCGATTAGCGGCGCCGTGCGGAAGTTCGCGGCCGCGGCGAGTCCGCATCTCGACGCCGGCAGCCTGCGCTTGGGAGGCGGCACCGTCCTGGCGGCCCGGTGGCAACACCGGCGGTCCACGGACGCCGATCTGTTCTGCGACGCGGGGGCCTATGTCGCCGCGGTCCGGCACCACGGCGAGATGATCGAGCGCTCCCTCGCCGAGATTGCCCGCACGCAATCCGGCGAGGATACCTTCGTCGACCAGATCGCCACCTACACGAGGATCGACGGCGTGGAGGTCACGGTCCTGCCAACCGTCGCGTTGACCGACGGGGGCTCCGGCAGGTACGTCCCCGGCACGCGCGTCGAAACGCTCACCAACGCCGAGATCCTCGCCGGTAAGCTCGTGCACCGCATGTGTGGCGCCGGGATCGCGGAACCCCGGGACCTGTACGACCTTGCCCTCGCGGTCGCTCGCGATCCCGCGGCGCTGCAACGGGCGATGGAGATCCTCACCACCGCACAGCGGGCCGAAGTCGGTGCAATGATCGAGATGCTGCCACGAGACTGGACCGGCTTGTCCCCGGAGCGTCCTCTGCTCGATGTGGTCGTCGAGCGGCCGGACCTCGCGCCATTGCTCGCCTTGCTCCGCCCGAAGGGCGGCGCCGCGCCGTGAACACGCTCCACCTCCCACCGGCGCGGTGGGGTCCGATCAGGATTCGCCCGCCCAAGGACTTCGCGGGCACGCCGTCGCCACCGGCCTACGCCGCGGCGCAACATCCCCCCGCCCTGGTGCAGACGCTGGTCGGGCGCTACTGCGCCGGCATGGCCGGCCGCTCCAGCGGCGCCGCGGTGCACGCGGCGCTGCTCGGCGGTGCCCCGGCCCGAACCCCCGAAACCAACCCAACCATCGCCTGGCTGCTGCGGTCGTGCTCGCCCCCGGACGCCCTGCGCCTCATCGCCCGCGCCCAAGTGCCGGTTCCGGCGCTCGCGGCGTACGTGCGGGAGTTGCGCATCGACAACCCGCGCTTGGTGCGGATGCTCAATCAGTTTGCGGCGCCCCGGCCCGTGCCCGGCGGCGTTAGCGGCAGGGGGCCAGGGGAACGGCTCAGTGGATCGGATCGAGGGGCTGATTGAACTCCACCAGGAAGCCGTCGGCGTCGTAGAACCGCGTCACGTTGACGCGGATGATGCTGCTGCCGTCGTAGGACGGATACTCGGTGTAGGTGGGGCCGCCGATCACCTCCACGCCGTCGGCCGCCTCGATCATGGGCCAGCGGGCGTCGAGTTCGGTGGTGTTGAACAACAATACGGAGTTGCCGGGCGTGAAGCCCTCCCTGCGCACGGGCTTGGCGTGGGCGGGGTGCTCCGGGTTGTTGTATTCGTAGTCCACGAGCCCGAGGACGCCGATAAAGTCGTTGCTCGCCTTCAGGAACACGAGCCGGATCTCCTGCTGGCGGTCCTCCGTGCGGTGCGGCCGGCGAATGATGTTGTCGTAGATGACCTCCATGCCGATGGCGTCCCGGTAGAGCCGCAGGGATTTTTCGATGTCCCTTACAATCAGCGTCTGGCGCCGCAGGGTGAGCGGCTCGGGCGCGGCGTCCATGCCGGCGCGGACGCGGATGGGCACCGGTTCCGATGCATCCGCCGGCGCGGCGGTAGATGTCTCGGGTTCGTCCGCGGCCAGGGACGCTACGGTGCCGCCGAGGGCGGCGAGGACGAGGGGAATCAGCCACGCGGCGGAACGGCGCGCCGGATTCGAAGGGATGCGGGGTTTCATGTCGATGTGCAAGGGGTTTCTCCGTGACGGTGGACCGGGCTCAAGGTGGGATCGCCCGCCTGGGCCAAGCTACTCGATCCTAACGCGAGTTGCATGGGGACCATGACCGAGCGGAGCGAACCGAACAGACAATGGGTCATAGCCGAGCATCCGGTCACGACCTTGGCGGCGCGGCACTTCGGCTACCGGGAGACGCCGGTGCCGGCCCCGGGACCAAGCGAGGTGCTCCTCAAGACCCATCTCCTCAACATCGCGCCGGTCATGCGCATGTACATGATGGAGGGCGGTGCCGCGGGGGAGCCGCCCCTCTCCATCGGGGACGTGATCCACGGGCGGGGCGTGGCCGAGGTGGTCGCCTCCCGGCACCCGGACTTCGCGCCGGGCGAGTTCGTGCAGGGGCAACTCGGCTGGCAGACCTGGAAGGTCAGCCGCATGACCGACGCCGAGAAGTTCCGCCGCTTGAAGCCCCATGGCCTGCCCATCCACCATGCGCTCACGGTGTTCGGCGTCACCGGCTTCTCCGCCTATTGCGGGTTCTTCGGTCGCGGTCGGCCCCGGCCGGGCGATGCCGTGCTCGTCTCCGGCGCGGCCGGCGGCGTGGGCTCCCTCGTCGTGCAGATGGCGCGCCTGCATGGATGCGCGCCCGTGGTGGGCATCGCCGGCGGGACGGAGAAGTGCGCCCTGGTGCGGGCGCTCGGCTGCCATGTGGCGATCGACTACAAGGCGGACGACGTGCCCGCCGCCATCGGAGCGGCCTTTCCCGGCGGCATCGACCTCTATTTCGACAACGTGGGCGGGGAGATCCTGGAGGCCGCCCTCGACCATTTGGCGCCGGGCGCCCGGGTGGTGCTCTGCGGCTCGATTGCCGAATATCAGCGTGCGGAACCCTTCGGCCCGAGGAACTACACGAACCTGCGCGGGAGCAACGCCGACATGCTGGGCTTCTTCGTCTACCACCACGCCGCCGAGTTCGACGCGGCGGAGGCGGCAATGGCGGCCTGGGTCGCCGACGGCCAACTCACGGCGCCGCTCGACATCGTCAAGGGCTTCGATGCCATGCCCCGCGCCCTGATGGACATGTTCGAATCGACGGGCGGAGGGAAGCGGCTCGTGCAGGTCGTGGAGGGGGAAGTCGTCCGTTACTGAAGGATTTCCCTACACCACCCGGTAACTCTCCCGCACGCAGTCGATCATCGCCCGCTCCATGATGAACGCCTTGGCCTTGACGGGGTCCGCCGCCTTGTCCATGAAGTCGCGTTGACGGCGGCGCTGAACGTCCGGATCCGTGGATTCCATGAGGGCCTTGTTGGCGATGGTGTGTTCCTGGATGAAGCGGACCGCGAGGCCCCGGCGCTGGCGGTCGTAGAGTGCGAGAAGCTGCTCCGGGTCCGCGCCTTCGTCGAGGATGGCGGTGAGCTTCGCGCCGAGGTTGTACGCGTCGTGGATGCCGCCGTTCATGCCCATGCCGCCCAGGGGGTTGTTGATGTGGCAGGCATCGCCCACCAACACGACGCGGCCCCGATGGTAGGTTTCCGCGACGCGTTGATGCACGTCGTAGAGGCAGCGGTGGCGGATGGCGTAGTCACCCGGTTTGTCGTGTAGCCGGTGCAGCCGTTCCTGTAGATGGGCGTCGGTCAGGTAGACCGATGGGTCCGGGCATTCCGGATCGGTGGGCCAGAGGACGCGCCAAGTCTTGTCCGTGCGCAGCACGACGCACCACTCCTCGGGGTCGGCGATGTAGTTGACGTAGGAGAGGCGGTCGAAGACGTCCTGGAGCGGGAAGTCGGTGGAGGCGACCAGGAACTTCTCGTTGTAGGTGAAGCCGGCGAATTCGATGCCGGCCGCCTTGCGGACCTGGCTGGAAGCACCATCGGCCCCGATCAGGTAGCTGCCCCGGAACTCCTCGCCGCCGCGCGGGGTGCGCACCGCCGCCACCACGGCGTCGGCGTCCTGGCGGAAGCCGCGGACCTCGTGTCCGTAGCGCAGGTCGGCGTGGCGAAAGCCCCCCAGCACCCGGGCGACGATCCGCGTCAGCTCGTACTGTTCGAGTTGCAGCCGGTAGGGAAAGAGGGTCTCGTCGCGGATCGCCGCCATGTCGAACTCGGCGATCTCGTCGGTGCGCCGGTCGCGGTACTGATAGCGGTCGACGATCAGTCCCCGGGCGATCATGGGCGCGGCGACGCCGAGCTCGTTCAGCATCTCGAGCGTCGGCGGGTGAAACGTCGAGGCGCGCAGGTCCACCGGCAGCGACGGCTCGCGCTCCAATACCAGCACGGGGATACCGCGCTTGGCGAGGTACAGCGCGAGCACCGCGCCGGCGGGGCCGCAGCCCGCGACGATCACGGGATCCCGATCAGGCATGGGTGAACCCGACCGCGTGCTATGCGGGTTCCGGCACGGGAATCCGGTCGAGCAGGGCCAGCACCTCCTCGAGGGACAGGACGTCGCCGTACTTCGCGTCCATGTCGAACAGGTTCGCCTCGTGCGCGGCCGGGTTGCGGTCCCCCACCGCCTCCCTGGGCACGACCACCGGATACTCGTGTTGCAGGCCGTCCACGACCGTGGCGCGGACGCAGCCGCTCGTCGTGAGCCCGGTCACCACCAACGAATCGACCTCGGCCGCCGCCAGGCGCTCGGCCAGGTCCGTGCCGAAGAACGCGCTCGCCCACTGTTTCTCGATGACGGTCTCCTTGGCGCGGAGCGCGAGGCCGGGATCGACGTCCACCCAACGCGAGCGCGGCTGCAGGAGGTTCAGGGCCTCGATGCGGCGCCGGAACACCCGCGCTTCTCCGGCGTGGCGGTAGACGACCGTGGTGAAGAAGATCGGCCACGCACGCTCGCGGAACCGCTCAAGTAAGGCCGCGTTCGCCGCGATCACGGCGGGGCAGTCGGTGCCGAGCGCGCAGGCCGCGTCGGTGAAGCCATTGATCAGGTCGACGAGCACCAGGGCCGGCCGGTCGCCGAGTCCCAAGCGGTTGCGTGGCAAGTCCATGGCGTTCCTATCGGCGCAGGGCGTCAAAGGCGGTCTGGGCCGTGCCCTCCACCAAGAGTTCGGCGGTCTCCAGCCGGCCGCGCTCGGCGGGGAACGCCTGCACGAGACCCATGGCCACGTCGCGCAGCGCCCGGGAGAACGGCGTGGTGAACAACGTTCCCGCCGTGCCCGCGAGCTTCAGCGCATGCTGGGTGACCTTGAAGCTGTATTCGGCCACCTGGCCCTTGCAGGTCCGCCAGAACGGCATGACTTCTTCCTGGGGGACGATGGGCGACTCGGCGGTCTCGATGTCGATCATGCGCCGCGCCCACAGGATGGCGGTGTGCAGGTCCGCGTACATGTCGCCGATCAACTGGCGCTGGTAGGGGCCGGTGCCGAGGGGGCGGCCGGTGTCCTGGAACTTGCGTTCGCGCATGTTGCGCAACGCCGTGTGGTAGACGGCGAAGGCGCCGCCCAGGTAGATGCACGAGGCGGCGACCTGGTTGCCGACGAAGCCCGTGCGGCTCTGGGAGCACATTTTGACGAAGGAACCGGGCAGCGCCAGCGCGTCGGCGTCCGCGACGAAGACGTTCTCGAGCACGAGTCCCTCGGTGGCCGTGCCGCGCATGCCGAGGGCATTCCACTCGATGCGGCCCCGGGTGCCGGGCGCGCCCCGGTCCACCATGAACGTGCACAGGCCGCTGGCGTCGTCGATGCCGTCCAGACTCGCGGCAACGAGGTACTTGTTGGCGATGCCGGTCGCGCAGCCGAAGGACTTGACCCCGTTCAGCTCCCAACCACCGGCGGCGCGGGAAGCCTTGGTCGTGATGGTGATGGCGGCGGCCTCGGACTTCACGGATTCGCTCGCGAAGTTGGCGAGCCATTGGCCCTCGCGGCCCATGGTGTGGAGGACCTTCTCGGCGAACGCACGCACCAGCGGGGCCTCGTCGTCGTCGTAGAGCCCGGCGTCAAGGGCCTTCAGCGACAGGGTGCCGCGGGACGCCGAGGTGAGGTGGAAGAAGTAGGCGAGCGCGGTGGACGGGCAGACGGTACCGATGGCGAAGCTCGCGCCGGCCCATTCGCGCAGGCCGCCGCCCAATCCGCCGTAGGCTTCCGGCACGACGAGCCCGAGCAGGCCGGCCTCGCTCAATGTTTGCACGTTCTCGGTGGCGAGGAAGCCGTCGCGGTCCATGTCCCCGGAGCGCTCCGCCAAGGCCGGCAACACGGCCTCGACGCGCTCAAGAATGGCCCGCTCGCGGGGGCTGCAATCCTCGATCAGATGTTCCGCCGTCAACCGGTCCACGGGATGGCCTCCTCCCGCGCGTTCGCGCCGCGCGGCTTATCCATCGACGGCGCGGCCGTCCACCGCCCGCCCGTCGACCGCGCGAAGCAGGGCAATCTGCCGCTCCGCCGCGTCGCGCCCCACCAGCGGCGTGATCTGGTCCCAGACCTTGTCGACGTCGCGGTTGAAGATGATGGCCTTGTTGCGGCGGTCCCGCTCGGTCAACCGCGCGCGGTCCGCGTCGTCGAGCGCGTCGTCGGGCACGCCGTCCTCCACGAGTCCGAACCAGTGCTCAAGGTACTCGTCGACGAGCCCGCCGATCCCCTCGAACGCCTCCCGCGTCGCCCGCTTGGCCAGCATCCACGGCGACATGATGGCGTGCTGCCTAGGGCTCAGCTGCGCGCGCGACAGACCCTCCATCGCCTCGCAGCGCTCGTAGGCATCGCCCAAGGGCGTGAAGCAGTGGTCCATGTAGGCCAGGGCCGCGCCGAGGTCCACCCGCGGGATCAGGTCGAGGTGGAAGGCGTGGTGGTCGCCGGCGCGCACGGAGTCGAGGGTGAAGTGCGGCACCGCGCTCGCCGAGGGCGTGAAGGCGAACAGCATGTGCGAATCGAGTTGAATCGGGGGCACGACGATGTTCGAGGTGACCACCTGGAAGAGGGGCTCGCCCCGGAACAGGCGCGTCTGGCCGACCGGTCCGTCGTACATCGGGGCCTCCGAGTGCAGCGGCAGCCAGGGGCCACCGTCCGCGCCATGCACCTCGGTGAGCCCGAAGCGCTCGACGATGCGGTGCAGCGTCTTCTCCCAGAGTGCTTGGGACGGGGAGACGTCTCGTTCGTCCGTTTCGCTCATGGGGCCGGGCCCTCCGCGCCACAGATGGGATCGAGCAGTCGCCAGGGCCGCCCGCGCACGAGATCGGTGCCCCGCGACACCACCTTGTTCTCCGCCCAACGCGGATGAATCTCCACATGCGTGATGCCGGGCCCGGGTTCGGCCTCGACCTTGGGCGGGCAGGACAGCCAGCCGTCGAAGGGCCGCGCCTCCCAGGCGGTCAACAGGGTGAAGTCCTTCGGCAGCGCGGTGGCGAAACTCGCGCCGAACGCCCCGGGCTGCGTGGCCACGAGCAGGTTGACGCGGTTCTCGGCGGAGCGTTCGAGGAGGCCGGTCTCCATCTCCCACCGTTCTTGGGGCTGGGCGGGCACGACGACGGTATCCGCCCCCGCCAGCACCGCCAGCCGGAACGATTCCGGGATGCAGGCGTCGTCCGAGGTCAGCACGGCGACGTGCGCGAATCCGAGGTCCGCGACTTCCACGGTGTCGGACAGCCGCGACCAGGCATGGCGCGCGCTCGCGTGCAGCTGGCCCTGCCGCAGCACCACGCCGCCGGCGCCGACGAGCACGCCGCAGAGTTGGGGCGCGGTGCCGTCCACCAAGGTGGTGGCGACGTATTGGCCGGGGGCGCAGGCACCGGCAAGCCCAGCGATCAACTCGGGGGCCTCCGAGGCGGCGGCGTGGGGATCCGCCACCTCTTGGTTCGGCATTGAGAACAGCGGTGGTAGCGCCACCATCCGCGCCCCGCCGGCGAAGGCCTCCCTCACGCGCTCCGCCGCAGCGTCGACCATGTGCGGCCCAACGTCCGGCAGTTGGACGAGTGCGCACGGAACGGCCTCGTCGCCGGCCGGGCCGAGGTGCTGTTCCACTGGATCGCGCCCCAATGCCGCGTAGAGGCCCGGCCGCCGCAGGGCGAAAAGGTCGCTGCCGTCGGGACGCAGCTTGGCGTCGGCTTGGGCGAGATCGATGTCCGCGTGGACGAACTCCTCCGCGTCCCGGGAGGCGATGGCGAGCACGGTGCCGTCCGGTGCCACGATCTGGCTCTCTCCGGCCCCCATCAGGAAACGCTCCGGGATGCCGGTCTGTTGCGCGACGGGGCCCAGGATCGCCTCCGGGATCAGGGGGCCGACCTTGTTGGCCGCGGCGACGAACGCCTTGTTCTCGGCGGCGCGCACGGGGACGTGCAGCGAGCCTTCGTCGAGGGCGAAGGAGTTCAGGCTGTTGCATAGCAGTTGCGCGCCACGTAGCGCCAGGCAGCGGGGCGTCTCGTTGATCACGCCGTCCATGCAGGCGTAGAGGCCGACCCGGCCGAAGGGCGCAGCGACGATGGGTCCGGCTTCCCGGGCCTTGGTCAGATGCTCGTTCTCGTGGCCCATCAGCACCTGCTTGTCGGTGGTGCCGCGCAGGGTGCCCGCGTCGTCGAAGAGGATGCTGGTGCCGGTGCAGCGGGGCGGTTCGCGCCGGACCGTGCAGTTGATCACCACCCAGGAGCGCATGGACCGGGCCTGGGCGGCGATCCGTCCCAGGAAGGCGCCGTCGAGGTCCATCGCCACCGCGTGGCAATGTTCCGCGTCGTCGTACCAGGAGGGGTGGTTGCAGAACTCGGGCAACACCACGAGGTCCGGCGATACCGCCGCCGCGGCGTCGAGCATGCGCAGGCAGGTGTCGAGGTTGGCGTCCACGTCCGGTCCGACGCCGAACTGGGCGACCGCGACGCGCATCAGCGGCCCGCGCCCGCGCGGGCGTCGTGCAGCAGGGAACACGGTTTGGAGAGGAGCTGTGCGAGGCTGCCAGCCACCGGTCACCCTGCTAGACGAGCACGAGACGTTTTACAGTACTATTGGCCTATCTATAGATCAATGGGGTTTTCGGTGGAGGACTATAGTCTCTCGCTGGCCCTCTTCGACTTCCTCCCCGTCCTGCTCTCGGGCATTGGGCTCTACCTCCTCGCGAACCTCCTGACACGGGCATGGCCCGCGGCGCGGCCCGTGCTGTTGCTGGGTTTCGCCCTGGTCATCGCCGGGGGCCTGAGCAAGGCCATCTGGAAGCTCATCTGGGTGCTCACCCAGACGAACCTCGTCGTGCTCGATGCGGCCCTGTTCGTCTGCATGGCGCCCGGCATGGTGCTGCTCGCGATGCATACGGCGGCGGCGAGCCGGTACTGGCGCGGCGGCGGGGGCGCCATGCGGCCGGGGCGCAACAGCCTGTTCGTGATCGTGCCGGTGTTGGCGGCGGCGGCCGTGCTCGCCGTGCTGCGGCCCGAGACGCGGGCGTGGTTCTTCGTGCTTCTCGCCGCCTCGGCCCTCGCCAACATCGTCATGACCGCCTTGCTGGCCCGCTTGAGCTGGGGATGGGGCCAGCGGCTGACGGCGGCGGTGTTCCTCGTCAGCATCCTGCTCACGCTCTCCCTGAGCGGTCTTGCGCGCATTGCGGCCGACTCCCTGCCGCTGCAGTGGCTGGCGGAGAACATCAACCTGTTCGCCACCGGCACCTTCGCGCTGGGGGTGTGGCGCCTGCGCGCGCACTTCCTCGCCGACGGAGCAATCGCGCCACCCGCCCCGGCCGCCGCCGCGCACGGCCGGGCGGCGAAGGCCGGGGCCTGATCCGATGTCCGCCGAAAGCCGAACCTTCCTGGGCATGAAGTTGGCGGGCACCGCCCGGCCATTCAACATGGTCACGTTCTATTGGGCGTCCCTGACCGGCATCCTGCTGCAAACCTTCGTGCCCCAGATGCAGCCCTACCTGCTGACGGAGTTCCTGCACATCCCCGAGGGCGAGCAGGGCGTGGTGAGCGGCGACCTGTCGTTCTGGGGCGAGTTGGTCATCATCGTGATGGTCGGCGTCTGGGGCACCCTCTCGGACCGCATCGGGCGACGCCCGGTCATGGCGCTCGGCTACCTGATCATGTCCGCCGGGGTCGTGGCCTATCCGCAGGCAACGACCTTCGAGGGGTTGCTGCTGGCCCGCCTCGCCTTCGCCGCCGGCGCGGCGGCCTACAGCGTGATGCTCATCACCCTGATCGCGGACTACGTGAGCGACGACAGCCGCGGCAAGGCGACGGGGCTGATGGGGTTCTTCAACGGATTCGGCGCGCTGATCACGGTCATGCTGGTCCTGCGCCTGCCGAAGATGTTCCAGGACGCCGGCCAGACGCCCACCGAGGCCGGCTTCGCGACCTATTGGATCATCGCCGGCCTCACCTTCTTCACCGCCATCCTCATGTGGCTCGGACTCAGCGGCAAGGTGGTCCGGCCGGAACGGCAAACGCCGCTGCTGCAACGGGCACGAGAGGGCCTCGAGGCCGCCCGGGACCGGGGCATCGCGCTCGCGTACGGGGCCTCCTTCGTCGCACGGGGGAATCTCGCGATCGTCGGGACGTTCTTCACCCTGTGGCTCGCCAACTACGGCACCCTGGAGTTGGGCATCAGCCGCGCGGACGCGATGGCGCGGGCCGGCATCGTCATCGCCGTCGCCCAGGGCACGGCGCTCCTGACCGCGCCGCTGTTCGGCCTCCTCACCGACCGCATCAACCGCGTCAGCGCGCTGAACGTCACCCTGCTGCTCGCCTTCCTCGGCTACGGCGGCACCTGGTTCATCGCCGACCCGTTCGCCACCGGGATGCTCTTCTGCGCGGTCCTCATCGGCATGTCCGAGGTCGGCTGCATCATCACGAGCTCGGTGCTTATCGCGCAGCAGACCCCCGAGCGCATCCGGGGCGCGGTGATCGGCGTGTTCAACCTGAGCGGCGCGGTCGGCATCATGGTGGCGAGCAAGGTGGGCGGCATCCTGTTCGATGGCTGGCGCGAGGCGGCGCCCTTCATCCTGTTCGGCGCGCTGGCGTTCTGCGTGCTGATCTGGGGGCTCCTGGTGCGGGCCAAGGTCGAGCCCGTGGAGGAGGGGCAGTGACGTCCGGCGCGCCTTGGAGCCGCGAACCGCAGGGCCGCAAGGAAACGGGTCGATGAGCCAGGCCTACAACGCCATGTCCTACGTGGAGGTGGCGCGGCGTTACAACGACATCAATCACATCCCCGCCGCGGCGGCGAACGAACTCGGCCGCGCGGTGGCGGAACTGGCCGGAGATGGCGGCCGCATCGTCGATCTCGGCGGCGGCGCGGGACGCATCACCGTGCCGGTGGCCGCCCGCGCCGACACGGTGGCGGTGGACATCGAACCACAGATGCTCGCGGCCTGCCGCGCGCTCGCCGCCGCGCGGGGCGTGTCGGTGGGCTTGGCGGTCGGCACCGTGCTGCAGCTGCCGTTCGCGCACGACGTGTTCGACGCCGTGCTGATCAACAACGTCCTGCACCAGGTGGAGCGGTGGCGCGACGCCTTGGCGGAGGCGGCACGGGTGCTGAAGCCGGGGGGCGTGTTGATCATGGGCCGCGACATCCTGGACGAGGCCTCCTGCGCCGGGCGGTTGCGCCAACAGTCCCGGGCGATCACCGCCGAGGTGGCCCCGGAAATGCGCCCGACGGACGCGGCGGGACCGGCACTCTTCCAACAGCTTGCGGCCATGGGCGGCCGGGCCGGACCGCCCGTCACGGCCTGCGCGTGGACGGAGCGGCTGTCGCCCCGGGACATCCTCCAACGCATGGGCGAGCGCTCCCACAACGAGACCTGGAGCCTCGACGACGCGCAGCTCGACGGCCTGATGCGGCGCATCGTGCCGTGGGCCGAAGCGCACTTCGAGGACCTGGACGCCCAGGAGGACGTCCGGTGGTCGTTCGGACTGGCCGCGGTACACGGGCTCGCCTGACCATGCGTTGGCAACGGCGGAGCGCGGCATGACGGTCGTCGCGGAACAGGGCCACGAGCGCACCGGGTGGGCGGGGTCGCGAGCCCATGAGGTGCTCGTTGCCGTGCAGCTCACCTTGCCGCGCGCGGCCACGGGGTGGCTGTTCGCCATCCTGACGAGCAACTACAACCGCATTTCCATTCACGAGCTCGGCATCGCCGCGGTCACGATCACGGCCATGCTCGGCCTCTATCACTTCCTGTCGCCGTTCCAGGTGGTCTTCGGACGGCTGGCGGACCGCTTCCCCCTCTTCGGTTTCCGCCGCTCGCCCTACGTCCTGATCGGCCTCCTGCTGTCGTCGCTGGCGGTGGCCGGCCTGCCGTCGGCGACCCTGACGATGAGCGAGGGGTCCGCCTGGGGCTACGTGCAGGTGTTCGGGCTCCTGATCCTGTTCGGCATTGGGTTCGCCATGGCGGGGGTGACGCATCTCTCGCTGGTGGCCGATGTCGTCCCCGAGCGTCGGCGGGGGCTTCAGGTCGCGCTCATCTGGGCGATGTTGCTCGTCGGCATGATCGCGTCCCTCGCGTTCATCCGCGCCTTCATGCCCGACTTCGACTACGAGCGCATGCAGCTTCTCTACGTGCTGACCATTCCCGTGGTCGGCGTCGTCACCCTGCTCGGCCTCGTCGGCGTGGAGCGGCGCGTGGGGCGGGACGAGGCGGCGGCGTCCGTTGCCCCGGCCGCCCCGGAACCCGGCCGGAACGAGGCGGCGCTGTTGCTGCGCTTCGTGCGCGACGCCGCGGCCGAGCGCAATACGCGGAACTTCTTTCTCTTCATCTTCGTGGCGCTCCTCGGCATCGGCATCCAGGACAACATCCTCGAGGTGTTCGGTGCCGAGGTGCTCGGCATGACCGTCGGCGAGACCGGACGCTTCCAGCAGCTCTGGGGCAGTGGTTCGCTGGTCGGCATGTTCGTCATGGGCCTTGCGACCCTGCGCTGGTCGATCCCCGCCCGGGTCGCCATCGCGACGGGGCTCCTCGGCATCGCGGCGGGCCTCGCCGCCGTGGCCTGGGGCGCCTTCGCCGCCTCGGACGGCATCGTGCTCGCCGCCCTCGTCGCGTTCGGGTTCTTCAACGGCTTCTTCCTCGTCGGCTCCCTCACGACCATGATGGACATGACGACGGAACGGGACCGGGGGGCGTACATGGGCTTGTGGGGCCTGTCGCTCGCCTTGGCCAACGGCTTCGCCAGCATCCTCGGCGGGGCGTTCGTGACGGGCTTCATCGAGAGCGGGCTGGTGCGCGCCTCGGCGGGCTACGGCGGCATCTTCCTGTTCGAGGCGCTGCTGATGCTGGGTGCCCTGTACTTCATCCTGAAGGTGGATACCCGGCATCTGAAGCAGGTGGACCGGGGCGGGATGACGCGGTCCCTGGAGGCGGACCTAGGAGCATAAAGAACGATGATCGTGGGCGAGAATCAGGCGAAGCTGCAATTCACCCTGCAGAAGGTCGCCATCGCGTGGGGCTTCTGCCTGGTGGTGACGAGCGTCAACCGGGTGGCGATCGTGGACCTCGGCATCCCGGCGCTCTTGGTGTCGTTCCTCATTGGCATCTATACGTTGTTCGGACCGTTGCAGCCGGTGATCGGGCGCATCACGGAGCGCTATCCGATCCTGGGCTTCCGCCGCACGCCCTACCTGCTCTTCGGCGCCCTGCTCGGCGGCCTGAGCCTGCCGTTCGTACCCGACGTGTTGGTGGAGATGCAGGGCGGCTCGACCCTCGCCATGGTCAAGTGCGCCCTGCTCTTCTGCGCATTCGGCCTCTCCATCGCCATCCAGGCGAACACCTTCCTCGATCTCGTCAAGGACACCACCACCGAGGAGGCGCGCAGCCGCATCACCACCATGACCTGGACGGCCCAAGCCCTGGCGATGGCGTTCTGGGCCTGGGTGTTCTCGCTCTTCATGCAGGACTATTCGTTGGAGGAGATGCGCTTCCTCTACTGGATGTCGCCCGTCGTGATGGTGGGCATCACGCTCCTCGGGGTGGTGAAGCTCGAAACGCCGCTGGACAAGGAGCAGGTGGCCGAGATCGGGCGCAATCCCCCGCCGCCGGTTTCGTTGTTGGAACCGATGCGGGAGTCCATGGCCGTGGTCGGCTACAACCGCCATGCCCGGCTCTTCTTCGTCTTCATCATCCTGTCGCTCCTGAGCGTGTTCCTGCAGGACATGCTCCAGGAGGTCTGGGCCCACGACCTGTTCGGCATGTCGGCCGGGGACTCGACGGTGTTCCAGCGCATCTACAACGGCATGCAAACCGTCGGCATGGCGGCGATGGGCATCTTCGTCGCCGTGCAGGCGAAGAAGCGCCTGGCCGCCCTGGGAGAGGGCGAGGACGCCGGGCCGACCCTGCCCATGGACCGGGGCAAGCCGCTGCTACTCTTCGGCGGCATCCTTTCGGCCCTCGGCTTCCTGCTCCTGGCCCACGCCGCCTACTACCAGAATCTCGCGTCCTTCTATGCCTTCTACGTCGCTTCGGCGTTCGCCCTCGGGCTCTTCGTCTTCCCGGCGATCAGCTTCATGGCCGACATGACGGTGCCGCGCCAGGAGAGCCGCTACCTCGGGGTGTGGAGCCTCGCCCAGGTGATCGGCCTGTTCCTGTCGTTCGTCGTCAGCGGTGCCATCTACACGGCGTTGGTCGAGTCCGGCCTGCTCGCCGGCAACGTCGGCTTCGCGGTGATCTTCGTGTTGCAGGCCGTGGTCGTGGGCCTCTGCTACCTCTGCGTGCGGCCGGTGACGGTGGAGGGGTTGCACGCCGGTGCCCGGGACGTCGAGCCCGAGCCCCGACCGGCCACGGCGCCGGGTGGGGGCACCCCGTGAAGCTGATCGGGCTGCCCCACTCGCCCTACTCGGCGCGGGTGCGCATGCAGGTCTACGCCAAGGGCATCGATCTGGAGCACGCGTTGCCGGAGGGCTTCGGCACCGAGAAGTACCGGCGGTTCAACGTGCTCGGCAAGGTGCCGGTGCTCGACACCGGGGACCGGCTGCTCCCGGAATCCATCGTCATCATGGACTATCTGGAGGACACGCACCCGACCCCGGCGCTGCGCCCCACCGACCCCTCTGAGCGGGCGGTGATGAACGTCTTCTACCGCTTCCCCGACGTCTATCTCCAGCCGGTGTTGTTCCCGCTGTTCCAGCAACTGACCGCCCGCCCCCGGGACGAGGACGCGGTACGGGACCACACCGCCGGCCTCGTCGCGCAGTTGACGGCCCTCGACCAGTTGATCGAGCGCTTCGGCCGGGAGGCGCATGACCGCCTCGACCTCGCGGACTGTGCGCTGGTGCCCATCCTGTACTACGCGGTTCGGGTGCCGGCGTTGCTCGATGGCGCCGACGTGTTGGCGAACGCGCCCCGGGTGGCCGAATGGTGGCGCTGGGTCCGGTCCGAGGCGCCCGCCGCCAGGGTGATCGAGGAGATCAAGACCGCCCTGGAGGCGTTCCTGCAACGGGCCGGGAGCCGGGAGGCGTAGGCGGCCATGACCAGGCGCATCGTCGTCGGCATCACGGGGGCGTCCGGGGTGATCTACGGCATCCGCGCCCTCCAATGCCTGCGGGCCATGGAGGACATCGAGACCCACCTCATCCTCACCGACGGTGCCCGGACGAGCATCGCCGTGGAGACGGATTGGGACGTGGCGGCGGTCCCCGAACTGGCCGATGTCAACCACCGCAACGACAATCTGGCGGCCAGCATCGCGAGCGGCTCGCACCTGATGGACGGCATGATGGTGATTCCGTGCAGCATCAAGTCGCTCTCGGGCATCGCCAACGCCTACGCCGACAACCTGCTGACCCGGGCGGCCGACGTGATGCTGAAGGAACGGCGTCCGCTGGTGCTCGTGGTGCGCGAGACGCCGCTGCACAAGGGGCACCTGGACCTCATGCTGCGGGCGGCGGACAGCGGCGCGATCCTCCTACCGCCGGTGCCGGCCTTCTATCACCGGCCACAACGCATCGAGGACTTGGTGGACCACACGGTCGGCAAGGTCTTCGACCTGCTCGGCGTCTCCCACCAGCTCTATCGGCGCTGGGGCGACCCCAAGCATCGCGGCGACGGCACATGAGCGGGACCTACGGATGGATGCCTACCTCCTGCTGAAGTACGCCCACGTCATCGCCTTCGTCTACTGGCTCGGGGGCGATCTGGGGACGTTCTTCGCGAGCCGCCAGGTGGTGCGGCGCGACCTCGGCGTCGAGGCGCGGCGCGTGGCGGCGAGGATCATGCTGGCCTGCGACCAGGGCCCGCGGCTCGGCATGCCGGCCATCTTCGTCGTCGGCTACCAAATGGCGGTGACCCTCGGTTTCCTGGCGGCGCCCGGCTGGTTGACCGCCGCCGTGTGGGTCCTGGGCGTCGCCTGGTTCGTGGACGTGTTGATCCTGTATCGCCACGAAGGCAAACCCTTCGCCGCGCGCCTGGCCGCGGTGGACTTCCGCTTCCGGCTCGTCGTGATGGTCCTCCTGATTGCGGCGACCGGGTACGGCCTCGCCGGGGCCGACTATCTCACCGACGACCGCGTCGGCTGGAAGATGCTCGTGTTCGCCGGGCTCATGGGCTGCGGCGTGATGATCCGCTGGCATCTGCGCCCGTTCGGCCCGGCCTTCGCGACCCTCGTCGCCCACGGTCCGGACGACGCCGTCAACGACACCCTCGAACGGTCCCTCGGACGCTGCCGCCCCTATGTCACGACGATCTGGCTGGGGCTGCTCCTGAACGCCGCCCTCGGCATGCGCCTGCTGTGAGCCTGCCCGCCGCCCTGCTCGAAACCCTGGAACGGGTGCTCGACCCGGCGGACCTGCTCTTGGACGAAGCCTCCAGGGTGTTCTACGCCCAGGACGTCTTCACCCGCGCGCTGCCGGCCGGGGCGGTGGTCCGGCCCCGGGACGTGGAGCAACTGCGCCGCGCCGTGGCGGCGATCACCGGGGCCGGGCGGGCGGTCATCGGCCGGGGCGGGGGCATGTCGTATACGTCGGGCTACGTCCCGGCGGAGGCCGACAGCGTGATCGTGGACACCTCGGCCATGGACCGGGTCCTCATGATCGACCGCGAGGACATGTTCGTCACCGTCCAGGCCGGATGCACGTGGGCGGACCTGCGCGAAGCGCTGCGGGACACGGGCTTGCGCACCCCCTTCTGGGGGCCGCTGTCGGGCCTCCACGCCACGGTGGGCGGGAGCGTCTCGCAGAACAGCGTCTACTGGGGCGCGGGATTGTTCGGCGCGTCCGCCGATTCGGTCGTGTCCATGGAAGTGGTGCTCGCGGACGGCCGGGTGCTGCACACGGGCACCGCGTCGCAGCTGCATGCCACGCCCTTCTTCCGGCATTTCGGCCCCGACCTGACCGGGCTCTTCACCTGCGACAGCGGCGCGCTCGGCATCAAGTCCGCCGTCACCCTGCGCCTCGTACCCCAACGGCCCGAGGTCCGCCACCTCTCCTTCGACTTTCCCGACTATCCGCGCCAGATGGCCGCCATGAGCGACATCGCCCGGGCCGGCCTCGCGGCGCAGATGTTCGGCACGGACCCGAACCTCGCCCAGGTCCGCGCCCGGCGCGAAAGCGTGTTCCGGGACGCCAAGGCGCTCGGCCGCCTGGTCCGCTCGAAACGGTCCCTGCGCGAAGCGGTGACGGAGGGCGCCCGGGTCGCCCTGGCCGGACGGCGGGTGGTGGGCGACGTGCGCTATCCCGTGCACGCCAACGTGGAGGAACGGAGTCCGGGCGCGGCCGACTGGTGTGCCGGGGAGGTCGAGCGCATCTGTCTCGGGTACGGCGGCACGCAGATCCCCAACAGCGTGCCGCAGTTGCTGCACGCGAGCCCCTTCAATCCCCTGACCAACATGGTCGGTCCGGACGGGGAGCGCTGGGTGCCGATCCACGCGCTGGCGCCGCATTCCAAGGCCGTCGAGTGCGTGGCGGCCGTCGAGGCCCTCTTCGAGGAGCGCGGGACGGAGATCTCGGGCCACGGCATCGTGACGGGATTCCTCACCACCACCGTCTCCACCAACTGCTTCTTCGTCGAGCCGCTCTTCTTCTGGCCCGACGGCCTAAACGAGCTGCACCGCGCCACCCTCGGCAAGGATGTCCTGGCCCGGCAGCGTGGCTGCGCGGAGAACCCCGCCGCCCGGGCGCTGGTGGGGGAGCTGCGGGCGCGCATCGCCGACCTGTACTCGGACCTTGGGGTCTCGCACCTGCAACTCGGCAAGGAATACCACTACTTCGACAAGCTCGGCGCCGCCGCGGCCGACGCCGTGGCCGGCATCAAGCGCGTGCTCGATCCGCACTGCCGCATCAATCCCGGCGCGCTGGGGCTCTGGCCCGCCGACCGACACGGAGCAAACCATGGGAACGCATGAACCGGGCGCCACCAAGATCACCGGACCGTTCGAGTCCATGCGCGACTATGCCGCCGCGCTGGAACACAACGGCCACCTGCTGCGCATCGACGAGATGGACCAGGACGCCTACGAGTCCACGGGCCTCGCCTACCGGCTGATGGACCGCATCGGCTTCAACTACGCCCCGGCCTTCTTGGTCGAGCACATGACCGTGCGCGGCCGCCGCCACGGCACCCCGGTCATCGGGAATGTCTACGGCCCGCTGATCTCCGAGGCCATGGGCCTCGGCGTGGAGGCCCTGAGCGACGATCACGACGCGATGTACGAAGCCGCCATCGCCGCCGTCATGGCGAAGGGGGGGCCGCGGGGCTGGCAACCGGTGCCGCCCACGGAAGTCGACCGGGCCGACGCGCCGGTGAAGGAGGTGGTCAAGCGCGGCGACGAGATCGACCTCTTCGACTACCCGTGGGTGCAGAACAATCCCGCGGACGCCGGCCAGTACATCAGCATGGGCTCGCTGATCACCGAGGACGCGGAACTCGGGCGCAACGTCGGCACGTACCGCTTTCAGGTGAAGTCCGCCCGGCGCCTGGGGGTCAACCCCGAGATGGGACAACACGGCTGGAACTACCTCATGGCCTTGAAGCGCCGCGGCGAGAAGCGCGCGCTGGCGGCGATCGCGGTCGGCACCGATCCCATCACCTTCGCCATGAGTTCCTCGAAGTTCGCACCGATGCAGGGCCAGGACGAACTCGGCTACGCCGGCTGCCTGCGCGGCAAGCCGGTCGAGGTCGTCCGGGCCGAGGACACGCCCATCTTGGTGCCGGCCCACGCCGAGATGATCATCGAGGGCGAGATTCCCCTCGACGACATGGAGCCGGAGGGGCCGTACGGCGAGCTCTACGGCTTCATGGGCGCGCGCAAGGAAGAGAACTTCTACATGAATGTCCGCACGATCACCCAGCGCGCCGATCCGTGGGTGCCGAATTGCTACTGCGGCATCACCCGGGGCTTCTACACCGCGCCCCTGGAGGCCTCGGCCATCGCGCGCTTCCGCATGACGGTGCCGGGAATCCTCGACGTCCACATCCCGAACGACGCCCTCGGGGTGGTGATCGTCTCCATCGACAAGACCCGGCCGGGTCAGGCGATGGCCGCGGGGCAGGTGATCAGCGGCATGTTGAACATCGCCAAGGTGCTGATCTTCGTCGACAAGGACGTGCCCATCCGCAACCAGCGGCAGGTGATCGCGGCGCTCGGCGCCCGCTGGCAGCCCTCCCCGGCCAGCCTAATCATCCCGCAGACCCAGTCCCAGCCCCTCGACCCTTCCGGGGGCGGCAAGTTCGTGACCTCGAAGATCATCATCGACGCCACGCGGCAGTTGCCCCAGGAGGGCGGCCCGGCCCAGTGGCCGCCGCTCAACCGCGAACTGCTGCAGGAGGCGCTGCCGGACCTCTTCGAGCGTACCGACGCGAAGTGGGGGGAGTGGCTGGGGGACTATCGGCGTTGAGGCGGCGAGGATGGGTTTGTTTCGCGCACACGTAGACGCCACTAGGAGGACATCGCCATGACGCAACCCAACCCCGCCGGAGCACGCTACCTGTGGGTCAACCTCGCCGAGGGCGTGCGCGGCCTGCACATGAGCACGTTCTACCTCGCCTGTTTCATAGGCATCATGCTGACGACCTTCGTGCCCCAGATGCAGCCCTATCTGCTGACGGAGGCCCTCGACATCCCGCAGGCCGAGCACGGAGCCATCAGCGGCGACCTCAGCTTCTGGGGCGAGATCGCCATCGTCATCGCGGTCCTCGTCTGGGGGCCGCTGTCGGACCGGGTCGGACGCCGGCCCGTGATGGTGGCGGCGTTCGCGTTGTCGGCGGTGAGCCTCATCCTCTATGCCCAGGCCGACACCTTCGCGGGGCTGATGGTCGCGCGCCTCGTGTTCGCGGTGGGCATCGCCGCCTATAGCTGCATGGCGATCACCCTCATCGCGGACTATGCCCAGGAGGATTCCCGGGGCAAGGCGACGGGCCTGCACAGTCTGGCGAACGCGTTCGGCGCACTGGTCACGGTGTTCCTGTTGCTCCGGCTGCCGGCCATCCTGCAGGGCGCCGGCATGGACTCCCTCGCGGCGGGCATCGGCACGTACCACATCGTCTGTGCCGTGGTCGTGGTGACGGCGCTCTGCATGTGGTGGGGGCTGAAGTCCCGGGAAGCCAGGCCCCAGGAAGCCACCCTCGGCTTCGGCACCCTGCTGCGGGAGGGCGCGGCGGCGGCCAGGCGGCCGGCCATCGCGCTGTCCTACGGGGCCGCCTTCGTCGCGCGGGGCAATCTGGCCATCGTCGGCACCTTCATGGCCCTATGGCTCGCGAACTACGGCACGTTCGAGATGGAGATGTCCCGGGCGGACGCCATGGCCCGCGCCGGCATCGTGCTCGGCGTGACCAACCTGGCCGTCCTGATCGCGGCGCCCCTGTTCGGCATCCTGGCCGACCGCATCAACTACGTCACGGCCCTGATGATCGCCCTCGCCTTCGCGGCCGTCGGCTACGGCAGCACCTGGTTCATCGAGAATCCCCTCGGCGGCGCGATGTTCCTGTGCGCCGCGGTCATCGGCATCGGCGAGGTGGCCTGCATCGTCACCAGCGGCGTGGTCATCGCCCAGGAGTCGCCGAAGCACATCCGGGGGGCCGTGATCGGCTTCTACAACCTGTGCGGGGCGCTCGGGATCATGGTCGCCGCCAAGCTCGGCGGCTACCTGTTCGACCATTGGCGCGAGGCGGCACCGTTCATCGTCTTCGCCGGGTTGGCCGTGCTGGTGTTGCTCTGGGCCGCCGTGGTGCGGGCGAAGATGCCGCCGGAGGAAGAAGAGGACGCCGAGGCCGCGTAACGGGGGCGGCGGAGGGCGGTCCCTCAGTGCTCGGCCAATAGCGACCCGAAGCCGGGGATGCGGTCGGGAATGCCGTTGTTGCGTAGGGCGTGCCAGAAGGTGACGGCGTTGATCGCGAGCACGGGCTTGCCGAATTCGCGTTCGAGTTGCGCGGCCAGCTCCGCGAAGTAGAGGTTCGTGCCGGCCTGCAGGATGAGGTCCACGTCGTCGCCGTCCACCTCGCGCACGAGTTGCCGGGTCTTGGCGAAGGACTCCCAGGCGATCTCCACCGGGCCGGGGGAGCAGTGCCCCTGGATGCGGACCACCTCGTAGCCGATGTCGCCCATGAACTTCACCACCATGCGATCGCCGACCGGCATGTAGGGGGTGACCGCGGCGATCCGCCGCACGCCGGGGTAGCACGCGAGGGCGTCGAGGATGGCCTGGGCGCCGAAGGTGACATTGCAGCCGCCGACCTCCCGGGCGATGTCGTTGTACTTCCGGAACTCCCGGTCGGAACGCTCCTTGCCGTCCCAGAACGTCTCGGCCGAGTAGCCGAAGATGACGTGGTCCGGCTTGCAGGTGAGCGCGTCGCGCAGGCCCTGTTCCGTGGCGTTGCCGATGGCCTTCACCATGTTGACGAAGTCCGCCTCGTCGCGCACCCGGAACGGCGGGATCACGCAGGCCCGGGTGGCGAGCACGACCCCGGCCGGCTTCATGGCCGAGTATTCGACCTCCACCGCGGTGTTGGTGGAGGGCACCAACACGGCGAACTTCTTGCGGTAGCCGTAGTAGTCGGCCGCCTGATCGTCTCGGGCCATCTCCTGCATCAGCCTCCCTTCCGCTACGCGTGCCAGTCGCGGAGCCGCACGTCCCATGCCCTGCCCCCGGCCGGGCGCCACCGGTAGCGCAACAGCATACCGCTCCCATCGACCCAGCACTCGGCGGCGGGGACGTAGGGACCGCCGCCGTATTCATAGCGCAGGCACGGCCGGGGGGTCCCGTCCACCTCCATCTCGTCTTCCCCCAGGACGCGCGCCCACCGTTCGCTGTAGTCCGGCCGGAACAGCCGCGCCGCCTCGGCGGCGTCGCCAATCCACGGGACGAGCACGCGGCCCCGGGCACGCTCCGCCAGGCGGTGGATGACGTGGCCCGCATGGACGCGCATCAGGGGGGAGAAGATGCTCTCCGCGTCGGCTTGGAGCACTTCCGTCCCGCCGGCCGGGCCGCGCCACCGCATGGTGATGCCGTCGTCGTCGAAACGATAGGTGGCCGTCACGCGATCACCGTCCGGGCCGGACGCGCGCCGCCAATCGAGGTCGCACGACACCCAGGCGCCGTCCCGGCAGAGGCTCTCGACGGTCAGCAGCGTGTCGGCCGCGGGCACGGTGCGCACGGACCGGACATGGTGTTCGCCGTCCCGTTCGATGCGCTCCCAGTGCTCCTCGACCTCCGCCTCCCGCCCGTCCACGCGGTAGGCGTATGTGCCCCGGCTGCGCCTTTCGTTCAAGCTCCGCCGCCTCGGTGAATCCGGGATCCTATAGGAAACGCGGCCCCAGGATTTCGTCGCCCTGTTCCCAGCGCAGCACCCCGTGGGTGGTGTACTTGCGTTGCTGCGAATAGAGGTAGTTCCAGTTGACGGCCAAGGTATAGTCGTGATCGATGAGCGTATCCCGCGTCTCGATGCGCACGGCCTTGCCGTAGGCGTGCATGACGCCGTAGAGGTAGCGGCCATAGGCGATGCCGTTGCCGAATATGTCCGGGCCGTGGTACTGATGATGGTTGTGGTCCCGGGTGCGCTCGAAGGTATAATCGTCGTCGATGACGCCGCTACTGCGCAGCCGCACTTCCGCGCGGGTCAGGTTGATCGGGCGATAGTCCATGGTGACCTGGTTGGTGCCGACGAGGGTCTGGTCCGCCTCGTACACCTCGAGCTCTCCCGTCCAGCGCCCCTCGTGCTTGGGCGGCAGCACGAAGGGCCGCTTGCCCTCCAGCCGCTCCTGGGCGAGCCAATCCTCCACGCGCTTGCAGGTCTCCGGGTTCTCGGGATAGTCCTGCGTGACGATATAGAGTCCGTTGAACGCGGCGATCAAGGTCGCGCCCTCGAAGAGCAAGGAGGAGTAGACCTGCATGCCCAACTCGGGCAGCACATGGTTCACCGTGTGTAGATGGCTATTCCAGGCGGGCGAGTAATACTCGGAATCCACCAACGTCCCATAGGGACTGCCGGAGCCCATCAGGTCGGGACCGGTATAGATGCGGTCGTTGTCGGAGTCGATCACGCCGAAGTCGAAACGTCCGATCTCGAAGCGGTTGCGCAGCGGGCCGACGGCGTCGAAATCCGTCTCCATCCAGTAGCGCGTCTTGCCATCGACGTGTTCGCTCGCCCGGGAGACGTTGTTGTAGCCGACATAGGTGCCGTCCGCCTCGTAGACGGAAGGCGCGCCATGCCAGGCGCCGGTAATCAGTTTCTGCCAATTGCTGGGTTGCTTGCCGGGCATGTGCGTTTCACCTTTCTTGGTTGCGTCCGGGTTTGGGGTTGGGTTGGGATTGGTATGGCACCTACTTCGTCTCGGCCACCGCCGCCAGCGGATGGCCGGGGCTGCACAGGGTTCCGAAGGTGGCCGCCGCGGCCTCGTCCCCCATGCAGGTGCGGCGGCAGAAGTGGACGATCAGCGCCGCCAGGTAGGCACGCAAGCGCTTGCCGCCGCCCCGGGCCTTGCGGTCCAGATAGGGGCGTCCGGTGCTCGTATCGCGGGGCCAGACGAAGGAGAAGTGGCTGGCACCCTTCACGATGAGGAGGTGGCGGTCCCCGCCGTCGCCCGTGACGCCCTCCCGGAAGGTGCGCTCGATGCGGTCGTTGGGATCGGCGCCGCCCCCCTCGCCCCGATAGCGATGGCTGCTCGCCGCGATGACGCCGTCCCGGGTACCGCCCAAGATGAGGAACGGCAGGTTCCGCGCGAGGGGCATGATGCTATCGTCGGGCCAGCCGAGCCGCACGTTGCCCGCCGTGTGGGCCGCGTACGCGAAGGCCCCTCGGACGCTGGGCAGCCATTCGCGATGGGCGTTCAGGAGCGCCATCGTCCCCCCGGCCGAGTGGCCCCCGAGCATGATCTGCCCGAGGTCGAGTTGTCCGGCGAGCAAGCCTTCCTCCTGCACGCGTTCAAGTTCCGCGAGGATCGCCGGCAACGCCGGACAAGAGGGCGCCGTGCCATAGCGGTCCCGATGCAGCGCGTCGAGGGCGACGCCGGGACTGATGCTTACGCGGTCGGCCATCTCCACCGTCACCCAACTGTAGGTCACGACGGCGAAGCCGGCCTCGGCCAGTTCGTGGGCGAGCCAGCCATACGCCTCGAGGGAGATGTTCACCCCCGGCATGATGATCACGACCGGAAACGGCGCGCGCTCCGTGTCCGGCGGGATGAAACCGGTGTCCCGTTCCTCGAAGGAGTCCCCGTAGCGGCAGGGGTAGTGGAGCTTCAGCGTGACGTTGTCGTAGGGCGCCGGCCGGTCCGCGACCTGGGCGGCGCGGTATACCGCTCGCACGCGGAGGGGTTTCACGTTTGTGCCTTGATCTACTCCGGCCTCGGCAACACACGCCGGCCGCCCCACAGGGCATCGACCAGCTTCGCGGTCAGCTCCGCGCCGTACATGCGTTCCACCATCGCGTTCATCGGATCGCGCTGGGCGATCTGGCGACGGACCGCCTCGTCCCGCGCCGCCTGGTCCGGCCGCTCCGCCGCGGGGAGGATGTCCGACTTCTCCACGTTGGCAAGCCACTGATCCACGAGCTTCGTGGAGGTCTCCCGCACGGTGCGCATGTTCTCGGGATTGTCCGGGGCCGTGAAGCAGAGGCTCGCCGGGGTTTGCGTGACGCGCATGTAGAGGCTGCGGCTGATGAAGCTCGTCAGCCCCGGGTCGTCCTGCAGGCGCAGGTGTTCCTCGTTCAATTCCTGGTAGTACTTGTCCATGTACTCGGGATGGGTAACCAAGTTCTTGCGTGGGATGAAATCCATGTACATGAAGATGTCGGGTGCCGTGCCGAAGGCGAGGCCGAGATTGGGGGCATCGTACTTGGCGGAGAGATGCACCGTGAGATGCATGTTGCTGAAGCTCGCCTTCGGGTTCCCCACCCACGAATATACCAACCAGTCGATCTCGGGCCCGACGAAGGTGCTCAGGTTCCCTCCGGCACCGCTGCCATCGATGGATTCATAAGGTTGGAGGTCCGCCGTGGACGGGTCCGGTTGCAGTTCGAAGCGGCCGGCGACCTTCTCGAAGAGGCCTCCAAGAATGCCCCAGAGGGTGTCGAAGGTCGCCCGGTTGTCCATCGTGGGGCGGGCGGCGATCTCGTCGATCAGGGAGCGCGTCGACTTGGCCATCGAGATTGATCCTGATAGGGGCCGGTGATAGTCTCACTGGAAAGCCGGAGGATGCAAGCGTGTTGATCAACCTTTGGTACGTTGCCGAATGGTCGGACAAGGTCAAGGACAAGCCGTTTCGCGTACGCATGCTCGGGCAGGACTTCGTGTTGTTCCGGGACACGGCGGGCAAGGTGCACTGCCTCCACGATGTCTGCCTGCACCGGGGCGGCTCCCTGGCCGGGGGCTGGATTCGAGGCGACTGCATCGCCTGTCCCTACCACGGCTGGCGATATAACGCCGAAGGCCGGGTGACGCTGGTCCCATCCGAGGGCCCCGACTTCGAGCCCCACCGGCGCGCCCGCACCGATGCCTACCCCACGGAGGAACGCTACGGCATGATCTGGGTGTTCCTCGGGGATGCGCCGGAGGCGGAGCGCTTCCCGCTGCCCGACTTTCCCGAATACGACGATCCCGGGTGGAAGCGGCTGGTGGACAACTGGGAATGGCAGGCGGATGCCGCCCGGATCGTGGAGAATGGCATCGACATCGCCCACGCCTCGTTCGTGCATCCTTCGTTCGGCATGGAGGCGACCGCCCAGGAGAACCACATCGTTTCGATGGAGAAGAACGACTACTGGGGCAAGTCCGAGAACATTCAGTATCCCCCGCAATTCAAGGGCAACTGGCTGCGCAAGCGCATGCGCAGGGAACGCCAGCCCACGGTCACGACGCCCGAGTGGTATCTGAACGGCCTGGTCGCCCGCATACGCATCGACATCAACGACCGAATGTCGATCATCATGTTCGACTGCAATACGCCGGTCGACGAGCACCATACCCGTACCTTCGCCACCCAACTGCGCAACTTCTTCAAGCAGGACTTCTTCGACCGCGGTTCGCGCAAGCGGTTGCTGAAGATCTTCGCCGAGGACACCGCCATCGTGGAGCGCGTCGCACCGGACTACCTCCCGGCGGACCTGAGCAACGAACTCTCGGTGAAGGACGACCGCTTCATGAGTAGCTTCCGGGCCGCGCGCCGCAAGCTGATCGAACAGAAGGGTTGGCGCATCGACACGGCACGGATGCGGGAGAGCCGGGGCCAGAAGGTGATGGCCATCCCCTCGCCTCAGCGCCGCGCGCACCCGGACATCCAATGGGTGATGGACACGGTGCCGTTGGTGCCGGCGATGCGGGCCACCGCCGCGGCCGCCGGCTAGGATGAAAACCGTCGTCGTCACGGGGAGCACCCGGGGGATCGGGCTCGGCCTGGCGGAGAACTTCCTGCGCCGGGGCTGCAATGTCGTCATCAGTGGCCGGAACCCGGAGACCGTCGAGGACGTCGCCGCCCAACTCGGCGCGGCGTTCGAGGCGAAGCGTGTCGCCGGGCGGGCCTGCGACATCACCGACGGCGCCGCCCTGCAAGGGCTGTGGGATCTGGCGCGGGAGCGGTTCGGCCGCGTCGATATCTGGATCAACAACGCCGGGATCAGCATCCACCGGGCACCGCTGTGGGAGCAGTCCGAGGCGGACCTCGCCGCCATCGTGCAAACCAACCTCACGGGCGTGTTGTTCGCGAACCGGATCGTCATGGCCGGCATGCAGGAACAGGGCGGCGGACAGATCTGGAACATGGAGGGCTTCGGCAGCAACGGGATGACCCAGACCGGCCTCGCCGCCTATGGCGCGACGAAGCGGGCCATCCATTATCTCAACGCCGCGTTGCGCAAGGATGCCGCGGGGACCGGCGTGCAGGTGTGTACCCTGAGCCCCGGCATCGTGGTGACGGATCTGTTGATCGGCGACTACGACACCGACTCGGACGAATGGCGGCGGGCCAGGCGCTTCTTCAACATCTTGGGCGATACCGTGGAGACCGTGACGCCCTACCTGGCCGACGGCGTGCTCAAGGCGAGCGCGGCCAACAAGGACGGTGCCAAGGTGATGTGGATGACCAATGGCAAGGCCGCTTGGCGGTTCCTGACCGCCCGGTTCAAGAAGCGCGATCTGTTCGCCCCCCTCGGCGTGTAGCAAAACATCTTGCTGGCCGATAACGCCCTCGAGCGAGCCCCATGGACAACTATCAAATCGCCCACCGCGCCCGCATCGGCGTGCTGATCCCGTCCACCAACACCGGCGTCGAATACGACCTACAGAAGTTCGCCCTGGACGGCGTGACCTGGCACCCGTCCCGCTTCTGGATCGAGCTGCGCAACTGGGCGGACGAGCACGCGAAGACCGGCGAGGGCATGGATAGCGTCTTTGAGCGCTTCCTGGAAATGATGCGCGAAGAGCTGCCGGGCGCCATCGACAGCGTGCTGAGCGCGGAAGTCACCCACCTGATGCTCGGCATGTCCGCGGAGACGTTCTGGGGCGGCGTGGCCGGCAACGCCGAGTTCGAACAGGGCATCCGCGACCAGATCGGCGAGCTGGGCCTGACCACCGGCGCGACGGCCACCCGCGAGTCCCTACGGGCCTTCGGCGTACGCACGCTGTCGGTGATCACGCCCTATCCCCCCATCGGCGACGTCAACGTGCGCCGCTACTTCGGCGAGATCGGCTTCACGGTGAAGAAGGTGGCGGGCCTGTCGCGGCCGTCCGCCACCGCCATCGCCGAGACGTCGATACGGGAAGTGATGGATGCCGTGCGGGAGGTCGATGGCGACGATGTGGACGCCATCGTGCAGTGCGGCACCAACTTATCGACCCTCGACCTCTTCCCCACCCTGGAACTCTGGCTGGACAAGCCCATGATCCCGATCAACGTGGCGACCATCTGGCACGCCTTGAGGGCCTGCGGCATCGAGGACCGCATCACCGGCAAGGGCCGGTTGCTCGAAGAGTTCTAACGCACGGGCCGGGGCGGGAACATGGCCCTTGCCGCATCCTGCTCTGTAACGGGGCCGTGGGTGGCCAACCCTTGGGTTATCTGGCCGGCAACGGCGCGGAAGTGCTGTTCATGTTCTGTGTGTTGTCCACCGAGCGCTCGCTGATCCGCCGGAGTCCATAACCTCCCCCGGCGGCGCGTCACCAACCGCTCAGTCGCCGACCGCCGAGAACACGCCCAGCACCTGGGTGTCGAAGCTGATGGTCCGCGCTTCCCGGTCCCAAGTGGCGGGCCGGCCGCCGGTCACGGGATACACCGGATCCCAGCCCCCCGTCACTTCGTTATGGATCACCGGGCGGACGGTGCCCGCCGCATCGGAGGCGGCATGCAGCGGCAGGGTGACCCGGGCCGGCTTGTTGACGATCGTCCGGTAGGGGCCGAACAACACCGCCGGCCCGGCAGCGTGCTCCGGTGCCCGTCCGCCCGGAGCGGCGTAGGCCTCGAAGTCGAACCAGGCGCCGATGAAGGGCTCGGCCGGGTCCACGAACACTTCGTAGTCGTCCCAGCGGTTGCCTTCGGGCAAGTCGGGCTTGGGATCGGGCGGCACGGCGAGGCGAGCCCCGGCCAGGGGACCCTCGGCGACCTCGAGCACGCCCCCTGCCGCCATCGAGACCGGCGCCCTCGCCACGGGCCGGACGTGCTCCGGCAGCACGCCGTGACGTTCCACCGTGCCGCGCATCCGATGCCCGTAGCCGATCCCGAATGCTTCCGCCTGCTCGTCGAACACTTCCGAGAGGGTCAGCCGCGCCACGCCGTCCGACGCGCAATCCACCTCCGTCGGGTCGCCCTCCCCCTCGCACCAATCGATCCAGAACTTCCCGACCCGCACGTCTTCCCGCGAGTTGTAGGGCAGGCGGTTGAGTTTCCGCAGCGCCAGCATGTTGTCCGTGTTGTTGTAGTTCCAATGCGAGAGCAGCACGACGAGGTCGCGGTGTCCCGCCGCCTTCGCCCGGTCGATGGCCTCCCGAATCGTCGGGAAACGCAACGGATCGTCCGGCGCGCCGTAGAAGCGGGGCGGAAACATCGCGTAGGCGAAATAGCTGTGCGTGCGCAGGCGCCCGGCGGAGCTCCCGTCGCCGAAGATCAACCGGTAGCCGTTCCCGAACTCGGCCTGGGCGTAGTGCCGGAACGATTGATAGTTCAGATACGCGTTCTCGTGGAAGTTCTCCGCCGCCAGGGGCTGGGGCGTGGCGAACGGCCCGGAGTCGGAGTTTCCGGGGAAGGGCATGCCGTAGGTCGCATAGATGATCGCGATCTCGCTGCCCGGCGCCCGGCGCTCCAAGTGGGGCCGCAGGATCTCCAACAGCATCGTGTTGTATTCCGGCGTCCGGCCGACCTGGAGGGTCTGCTTGATCTCGACGTCGTCGAGGTATCCGGCCTTGCACAGCGCCTTCTCGACCCACCCCCGGGTCATGAAGCGATTGGCGTAGTGGTTGTGATCCACAGTTTCACGGGCGAGCACAAGATCTGTGAAGCCTTCTTCGACCATCTCCAAGACGACGTCCCGCTGGTCCCGAAACACGCCCGGCGTCGCCGCATAGGCCCCGAAGCGGGTAACGATGCGGTCGCCGAACAGGTCCCGCAGCACGCCCATGGCGGTCTCGGTCATCGCCTCGTCCGCAGCGTTGGCGCGCGGGGTGAGGTCCTCGTACATGAAGCCCATGTCCGCCATGGCGCCCGCCATGCTCAATTCCACGAGGTCGCTCAGGCCGTTGGGCATGGCCAGCGGATTGGGGCCGCGCTCCCGGGACGGCGCCCCGATCTGAAACATCCCCTCGAGATAATCCGTCCCGTCCCTCGGGTCGGGACCGCCGAGCGAGCGGGCGGCGAACAGGCGGCTCCGGCGCATCGGCGTGAGCATCCCCGGCGCGGCGGACACCTCCGCCGCCGGCAGCCGCACGTTCGGATCCACGATGGAGACGTACTCGCCGTCCACCAGCCGGTACACGCCCATGGCATCCCAAGCCGCGCCGAAGAAGGGCAGCTTGAAGGCGAGGGCGTGGGGCACCAGGCCGATCTGCGAAGCGAAGGGCCAACTGCCCACATGGTCCTCGGTGCAGGGCTGGCCCGGATAGCGGGTCGCTTCCCCCACCCGGGCGTCGGAGGCGATGGCCAGGCGGTAGTCGAAATCCCACCCCTTCGGCTCGCCCCAGCCGGTGACGAGGACGCCGACGCGGTCGGCGTTGCCGTTCACCGGCGGCGTCTGGTCCGGCGCGCAAGACCCGGTGAGCAAGGCGAGGGTGACCGACGCCGGCCAGCGCCGGCCGGGTCCGCGCATCCGCCTCATCCCGCCACCGGGCGCGTGCTTACATCCCGTAGCTCACGGTCAGCCCGAACGTGCGCCGGGCACCGAGCCCCACGATGTAGCGCGTGAACGAGGGCAGCACGAAGCTGTTCGCCACATATTCCGTGTCGAACACGTTCCGCCCCCACAGCGTGATGTCCCATTGATCGTTGCTGAGGTTGAGGTTCGCGTTCGTCAAGGTACGGTCGCCGTTGTGGGCCAGGTTCAGCGGCGTGGCGTACATCTTGCCTCGGTAGTTGACATCGACGCGCACGCCCAGTTGCCACCCGCCGCCGAGGTTCTGGGTGAGATTCGCGCCCACGCCGTATTGCCACTTCGACGTGCGCTCCACCTGGTTGCCATCGACCCTGCCGTTGGCGGGGCACTCGGTGTTGTTGCAGCCCCACGAGGAGGTGGGCCCGGCCACCGCGCTCAGATAGACGGCGTCTTGGTATTCGGCATCGCTATAGGCGACGTGGTAGTCGATGAAGAAGTTCTCGTGGGCAACGTACAAACCGTCTATCTCGAAGCCGACGACTTCGGCATCCCCGATGTTGCCCACGACGTCCGTGGTCCAGGCATCGGCGCTGGTGGCCGCTTCGGTCCCCTGCACGTCCTGCCAATCGATGACATACACCGCGGCGTTGAACGTCAGCCTGTCGTTCAGGAAGCGGTTCTTCGAGCCGAGCTCGAAGGTGGTGTTCTGCTCCTCGTCGTACACCGCCTGGCCCGCGTTCGCGGAGGGATCGACCGCGTTGAAGCCACCGGTCTTGACCCCCGCCGCGACCAGGCCGTAGAGCATGTGATCCTCGTCCGGCATCCACTGGAGGGTCGCACGCGGGGTGAAGAAGGTGAACGTCTCGTCGTCGCTCCCCGCCACCGTGGGTGGGACCGGGGCACCGAACGTGGTGGAGACCTGCTCGAAGTTCTTCTTCTCCCGGGTATAGCGCGCCTCGAGGGCGAGCGTCGCGCGGTCCGAGATGCTCCATTCGATGTCGCCGAAGATGGCCGTGACCTTGTCCTCGTAGAGGACGTGGTTGCCGAGCACGCCGTGTCCGGTGTCGTAGACATGCGGAATGCCGATGTGTACCGCGCCCGGCACCACGGGCACCACCGCAACGTACTTGCCCGCCAGCGGATTCGACCCGCTCGGCACCCGCGTGCTGCAGCTCTCCGGTCCGTCGCAGGGCGCCAGGAAGTAGAACGTGCCGCCGTCCTCGTCCTCGTTGTCCGAAACGTACAGGCCGGCGCGCATCGTCAGCCCCTCGGTGGTGCGCGTCACGCGGAACTCGTGGCTGGTCGCCTCCAACATTTCCGCGGGGTTGGCGTTGAAGGTGGCCGCGTGCGCGATGGCGCCGAAGGAACCCGGCGGGCCCAACTGCTCGAGAAACGGCGGAAACGGCGTTTGCTTCACCGGCGCGTAGGCCACCGACGATCCCACCAGGCTCGCGCGGCCCTCCGCGGTGCCATGACTGCGGGCTTCATGCTCGACGTAGCCGAATTGGTAGGTCAGCGACCAGGTATCGCTCACGTCGTAGGTCAGGTTGAGCCGGGTGATCTTCGATTCGGAATCGAGCGCCAGCGAACGCGGATCGATCACGACCCTGCCCGACGTGTCGCCAAAGCCGGCCGCCTGCAGCTTGGGGTCCGTCAACGCCGGCGGGGAACTCGGGAACTCGCCACAGTAGGAGTGCGGTCCACGGGCGGGGAACGGCGCGCGGCTGCTGAACGTCATCGTGTTGTTGCAGTTGGCCGCGAGCGGCGCGAGGAATGCGAAGAATGGCGGTCCGCCGAACTCTGCGGTGTCGTAGGCGTACCGGGCACCGTTCAGGTTATAGAAGGCCTGGGGTTCGCGCAGGGAATCCGTCTGGTAGTAACTGAGCTCCATGTCCCAATCCGGGGCCGGCGTCCACCGCAGGGATGCCGAATAGAACCGATCCTGCCAACCGCCCAACAAGTCGTCCGTTTCCCGGTCCCCGCCCGGCCCATGGTCGGCGAAGGGGTGGTCGTTGTCCGTGTGGCCGTCGAAATCCGAGCCCCCCGCCGATAGACGCGCATACAAGGTATCGGCGATCAGCGGCAGGGAGGCGTTGGCCTGTATGTCGGCGCGGTCCCCGTTGCCGAGGGTGGCGCGCACGTCGGCGGAGAAGGTCTCCTCCGGCCGCTGGGTGACGTAGTTCACCACGCCCGAAAAGGCGTTGCGGCCGAACTGTGCGTTCTGCGGCCCCTTGACGACCTCGACCCGCGCGAGGTTCATCAGGCCCGGGTTGACCATGGACTGCCGCTGTAGGTACACGCCGTCGAGGAACACCGCCGTGTTCTGGATGCGCGCGGTGGTGAACGTCTGCCCCATGCCCCGGATGACGGCGGCGGTGGACAGGCCGGCCGTGGCGTAGTTCTCGTAGATCAGCCCGGAGGTCTCCTGGGAGATGTCCTGCAGATCCCGGAAGTTGCGCCGCTGCATCTGATCGGCCCGGAGCGCCGTCACCGAGAGGGGCACGTCTTGTAGCGTGTCCTCCCGTTTGCGGGCGGTGACGATGATCTCCTCGATGATGTCGGCGACCGTGCCCTCGGCGGCCGCCACCGGCCCGAGGGCGCCGACCGCGCCGAGCATGGCGACCATGCAGATTACGGATCGTGTTGCTTTCATGCTGCGCTCTCCTGTGTCCCCTCTTTCCTTGTTCGTCTCCATGTTCCTCTCCATGGCCGGAGGGCGGCGATTCCCCACCCCCTCGGCGCGTTGTTTCGGCAAGCTCCCAACGGCGCTCCCTCCCATCATTGAAAACGGTCCCGCAACCGCTCCGCGGCCACGCGCATGGCGTCCAGCTTGCGGCATGCGAAGTCCCGTTCGAGAAACCACATGCCGCAGTCCGGCGCCAGGCCGATGCGCTCCTTGGGCACCACCTGCATGGCGTCCTCGACGCGCCGCACGATCCCGTCGGCGGTTTCCACCTCGCTCTCGGGATCCAGGTTCAACACGCCGATGGCCGTGGGTTTGTCGCCCACCGAAGCCAAGAACTCCGGCGTATGGCCCGGCTGGGCGTACTCGGCGTGCATGGCGTCGGCGTCCGACCGCGCGATCAGGCCGACGGCCTCCGGGTATACCGGGCTCGCCGCCTTGAAGGCGATGTTGCGCGAATAGCCGTAGCAGACGTGTACCTGTGTCAGCGCCCCGACCCCGCGTACGGTGCGGTTGATCGCCTCCACGGCGAACTCCTTGCATTGGCTATAGCGGAAATGCACCTCGGGCTCGTCGATCTGGATCAGGTCCGCGCCCGCGTCGGAAAGGAAGTGCAACTCGCGGTTGAGCGCGTCGGCGATGGCGAAGCAGAGCGCCGCGTGGTCCGCGTACACGCCGGTGTCGACGACGCGATAGGAGAGGGTCACGGGACCGACCACAGTCACCTTGCAGCGGTCGCGGGCGAAGCGCTTCAGGAAGTGGAGTTCGTTCGCGACCATGGGTCCGGGCCAATGTACGGGTTGCCGCACCGCCGGGAAGAGGATCTTCGGGGGTGGCGGCGGGGGCGCGGCCTTGTCTGGATCGGCCCGCTTCTCCCGATCCTCCGCCTCCGCCTTCACCTTGTCCGGATCCGCCCCGACGTTGGTGGCTTGGCGGCGCATCGTCAGGTAGGCCGTGATGTCGTTGTGGAAGTTCGTGAACTCCGCGGGGTGGTCGGAGTCGATGCCGCCCAGGCCGTTGAAGTGGCCGCTGAACGTCTGCCGCCGCGCCTCGCCGTCGGTGGCGTAGGTCAGCCCGGCGCGGTTCTGGTCCTCGATGGCGAGCCGTGCGGCGTCGTCGAGGGCGCTCGCCAGGTGCGCGTCCGGCACGCGCCACCAAGTGCCCTCCTTGCCGTACACCTTGTCGTGATCCGCCAGCCATTGCGGCTTCACCCAGCTTCCCACCAGTTGGGTGGGAAAGAGCTCCGTGTTCCACCGCGAGGCATTCATGCGCGCGCCCTCATGCCGCCGCGTTGCGCCGCAGCCACGGCAGGGCGCGTCCCCCGATGGGGCGGCCCAACCGCGCTTCGAGGCCGCGCACCACCTCCAGCAGCGCCGGCAGGTCGATGCCCGTGTCCATGCCGGCCTGGTGCAGCAGGCTCACGAGGTCCTCGGTCGCCAGATTGCCGGCCGCGCCCGGTGCGAACGGACAACCACCCAACCCGCCGGCGGAGGCATCGAACTTCCGGATGCCGCATTCCAAGGCCTGCCACGCATTGGCGAGCGCGAGGGCGCGGGTGTCGTGGAGGTGCGCGGCGAGCCGGGATGCGCCGAACGCGGCAACCATTCGCCCGAACAGGGCCTTGGCGCGCAAGGGGTTGCCCGCGCCGATGGTGTCGGCCACGATGACCTCGTCCGCCCCCGCGTCGAAGAGCCCCGCCGCGTGCCCCTCCACGGTCTCGTCCGGCACGCTGCCCTCGAAGGGACATTCGAACGCCACCGCGACATAGGCACGGGCGGCGAGCCCATCGGCCCGCGCTTGCTGAAGCACTTCGGCGCACACCGCGGTGGCCGCGTCGAGGCCCATGTTGATGTTCTCGCGGTTCATCGTCTCCGTGGCGGAGAGCACCACGGCCACTGAGCGGATGCCGGCGGCGCGGGCCAACTCGTAGCCCTTGCGGTTCGGCACCAGGGCGTGGAAGTCGGCGCGGTCCAGATCCAGCGCGTCCACGACCTCCCCGGCGCCCGCCATCTTCGGCACCGCCTTCGGGCTCACGAAGCTCGCCACCTCCACGGACGGCACCCCGGCGTCCACCAAGGCGTCGATCAAGCGCGCGCGCTCCGCGGGCGCGAGGGCCACGGGATCGTTCTGGAGGCCGTCCCGGGGCGCCACGTCGTTGACGATCACTTGGTCCATTTCACCGCCCCAATTCACCGCCCCAAAGCCGGTCCGGTGCTTCGCTCCCGCTACGCACCGGCGTCGCCTCCGGCCCAGCCACACCGACCGCGCTCTCCGGGTTCTTCCGCTTGCTGCAAAACGCCCTCCGCGATGCCCGCCGCGAGGCGGTCCGGCGTCACCCCGGCCCATTCGGCCAAGACGGCGGTAGTCTGCGCGCCGAGGAGCGGCGGCGGCGTCATGGTCTCCGCGTCGTCCACGGACAGCTTGATCGGGTTCCCCGGCACGCGCGCGGAGCCGCCGAGCGGATGCTCCAGCTCGACGAACATGTTGCGGTGACGCACCTGGGGGTCGTTCAGCGCCTGGGCGAAGTTGTTCACCCGGGCGCACGGGATGCGGGCGGCTTGCAGGGCCTCCAACCATTCGGCGGCCGGACGCGTCTTCAGCCGTTCCGCCATCAGCCCCTCGATGAACGGCTTCTCCTTGAGCCGCTCCGGGGCGGTATCGAAGCGCGGGTCGCGCAGCGCGCCGATGTCCACGACGTCGAGGAGCGGCGGCCAGAACGTATCGCCGATCACCGCGATGACGATGATGTCGTCCCGGGTGGCGAAGGTGTTGTAGGGCGTATGCACGAAGTGGCCGTTGCCGATCGGTTCCGGGATGTCCCCGGACATCGCGTACATCGTGGCCATGTAGTTCAGCAGGCTGATCTGCACGTCGAGCATGGAGACGTCGACGTGCTGGCCGACGCCCGTGCGCTGCCGCGCCAGAAGGGCGGCCTGGATGCCCATGACCGCGAACATGCCGCCGCCGAGATCGCCGATGGGGATGCCCGCCCGCACGGGTTCCCCCGCGTTCCGGCCCGTGATCGACATGCCGCCGCCGAGGCCCTGCACGATCTGGTCGAACGCGGGACGCTGGAAGTCCGGGCCGTCCTCGCCGAAGCCGGTGACGGTACACGTCACGATGCCGGGATTGTGGGCCGCGAGGGTTGCGTGATCGATCTTGAGCCGCCGCGTGACGCCGGCGGAGAAGTTGTCCAGCACCACGTCCGCGTGGCGCACCAACTCGTAGAAGAACGCGAGCCCGGCCGGGGACTTGAGGTCGATGGCGACGGAGCGCTTGTTGCGGTTCAGGGTGAAGAAGTACGCGCCCATGCCGTGGATGGAGTAGCGCGGGTCGTCCTCGAGCAGGCGTCGCGTCCCCTCGCCGCGCCCCGGCGGCTCCACCTTCACCGTGTCGCAGCCGAGATCCGCCAGGATCATGGCCGCGTATGGACCCGACAGCATGTGCGTCAGGTCGATGAGCCGGACGCCGGTTAGAGGCTTGTTGGCCGCGAGCGTGGACATGTTCGAGCGTCGACGCCGATCAGGGGTCGGATTGTATACATTTCTCGTCCAAAGGCGAGTGCTCGCGCGGGGAGGCAGGATCGTGCGAGGAAGTCCGCCCGCCCGCGGGCGCGGGGCGGCCGCCGTGCTGCCGCACGAAGACCAGCGCCGCCCGGATGTGGCCGCGCATCACCGCCTCGGCCCACAGCGCGTCGCCGTTCCCGAGCGCGGTGACGAGGTCCCGATGATGCCGCTGCGACTGCACGATGCGGTCCATCGTGTATTGATGCGCCGTGCGCACCACCAACGCCTGCTCGACGAGGCGCCCCAGCAGGCTCTCCAGCCGTTCGCTCCCCGCAGCTTTCCAGATCGCTTCGTGGAATTCGCCGTTCAGGCGCAGGAACGTGTCCGTCTTCTCCTCGTCACTCGCGAAACTCGCGAGCACGGCCTCCATCGCGTCGACGTTTTCCCGCAGGCGCCGCACCTCCTCGGGGTCGATGACCGCCGCGGCCCGCGCGGCCGCATGACCCTCCAGGAGCGCCCGCAGGTCGAACAGATCGGCCATGTCCGCATCGCTCCAGGTCTTGACCTGGGCGCCCTGATTGCGGGCGACGATCACGTAGTCCTCCGCGGCCAGGCGGCCGAGGGCCTCGCGCACCGGCGTGCGGCTCACCCCGCACAGGCGCACCAGTTCCTCCTCCTTGAGACGGCTCGCGGGCGCGAACTCGCCCTTCAGGATGCCGCTGCGGATGCGTTCGTAGGCGCGATCGACGGCGCGTGACACTACGTGGACCTCCCGCTCGGGAGCGCATTGTATGCAATCTCTCGGTAACGGGGTATAGTCCCCGCAGAAAGCGCCTGTTGTCCGAGCGGCGGGGTCGGTCGAGCCGGGCGTCGCGGGAGTCGGGGGGAATTGAGGGGAATCGCCTTGCATCTACTTCGGGCCGGCACGGTCTCCGTCAGCGACCTGGCGCGGAGCCGGGCACTCTATGAACGGTGGCTGGACTACGAAACCATCGAGCAGGGCGCGGTGAGCGACGCCCTGGCCGCGAGCTGGGACACCCCCGGCACCGCCGGCGCCGCCTACGCCGTCCTGCAACCCGCATCGAGGGCCCACATCTACCTCCGGCTCGTCGAGGCACCGGCCGTGCCGGAATTCGTCCCGCTCGTCACCTACGGGTGGGCCGCCCTCGAGTTCTGCGTGCGCGACGTCCTGGCCGTCAACGAACGGCTATTGGAATCCCCGTTCGAGATCATCGGCCCGCCGCGCCGCATCGAGGGCCTCGACGCCATCTTCCCCATGCAGGTGCGGGGCCCGGACGGCGAGATCTGCTACTTCACACAGATCAACAGCGACCTGCCCGGCTTCGTGCTCCCGAGGGCGCAAAGCTTCATCGACCATCTCTTCATCAACGTGCTGGCGTCCAGCGACATGCGCGCCGCCCAACAATGGATGGTGGAGCACCTCGGCTTCGGCATCGGCCGGGAGGCGATGGAGATCGTCTACACCATGCTCGCCAAGGCCTTCGGCACGCCGATGGACCAGCTCTACACCATCTCCACCATGGTCCACGACAAGGACGTGTTCCTGGAGGTGGACCAGATGCCGGAACAAGCCGGGGCGCGGCCTCGGCACCCGGGGCTGCTGCCGCCGGGGGTTGCGATGACGACCTTCCATGTGGCGAGCCTGGACGCCGTAACCGCGCCGTTCATCGAGGCGCCGCAGCGGCATGAGAGCGCGGTGTATCGCGGGCAGCGCAGTGCGACGGTGGTGGATGGGGATGGAACGTTGTTCGAGGTCGTGGAGCGGGGTTGAACAGCCAACACCCCGCTAGCGCAAGATTCCTCGCTCGACCAGCCGCGTGATCGCCTCGCGCTGCGCCGACAGGAAATGTCCCGGCCCAGGGGTCACCACGCGGCCCGCGTCGTCCAACAGACCGTTCGCGGCACATACCTCCTCCTCGCCGTAGACATCGCGGAACAGCGCCAGCCGCTGGCGGGAGAAGACGTTGAACATGCCGGGGCGGCGGCGATGGGCGCGCAGGGCGTCCACATCGACGTCGGTGTGGGCGGCGAGGGACTCGCCGACGGCGGCCTCGACCAGTACGCGGCCCTCGTAGTCGACGATCTGCGAGGCACCGTCCACCGAGTCGTTCGGTAGGTCGATACCGCCGATGCCCGCGGAGTTGGCGGACACGACATAGGCGTGGTTCTCGTAGGCGCGCGCCCGCTTGGCGGCGTTCTTCGGCGTCAGGGCGGGACTCGCGACCTCCGACGACGAGTGACATAGCACCTCCGCGCCGCGCAACGCGAGCGCGCGGGCGATCTCCGGAAACACGATCTCCTCGGACGCGACCGCGGCGAGGCGCCCGAGGCCGGTGTCCGCCACGGGGAAGAGGCTGTCCGCGCCATGTACGTCGAGGTAGCGGTCGAGCACGTCGTGGGGGGTCGGCCCGAACTGCGAGATCAGGCGGCGATAGCGGAGCACGATGTCGCCGCTATCGTCCGCGATGAAGCTCGTCTGGAAATAGAGTTCCGGGAAGTGGCCGTCCGCCTCGTAGACGTTGCCGGAAAGGTGGACGCCGTTCGACGCCGCGATCGCCCCGATGCGCTCGTATTCGCGCCCGCCGACCTCCACGCACCCCCGCGCCAGCCACGACGCCGTCGTCTCGCCGATCGGATAACCGGTGAGGAAGTACTCAGGTAGGACGACGAGCGCCAGATGGGGACCGATGAAGGCCTTGCTGGCGGCCACCTGCGCCGCGACGCGCTCCAACGAGGCGTCGATGCTCTCCCGGCACGAGTCGACATCCCCCAATCCGGTGACCGCTTGCACCCGCGTCTGCAGGGCGAGGGCGGTGTACCTTGTCATCGCGGCGCTCTCCCAGCTGCTTCCGGCCACCGACCGGCGTCAGTTTATGCCACCGCGCCGGGCCGGGCCTCCCCGGCGTATGCGAAGCCCTTCGGCAGGCCGGCGTCGGCGACGAAACCGTAGAGCGTCTCGTCCGGGAGCGCGCCCTGTACGTCCGCGCGCACCGCCAGCAGCGCTTCGATGTCCACGCCGGTGCGCAACCCCATCGACTCCAACAGGAACACGAGATCCTCGGTGACGATGTTGCCGCTCGCCCCCGGCGCGAATGGGCAGCCGCCTAGGCCGCCCAAGGAGCTGTCGATGGTGGTGAGTCCCGCATCGAGCGCCGCCATCACGTTGGCGAGTCCCTGGCCGCGGGTGTTGTGCAGGTGGATGCCGGTGAGCCGGTCCGCGCCCACCGCCGCGTGAATGCGCGCCGTCAGCCGCCGCACCTGGGCCGGGTTCCCGTAGCCCGTCGTATCCGACAGTCCGACCTCGTCCGCGCCGAGCGCGACCGCGCGTTCGGCCATCCGCACGACCAGATCCTCGGAGACGGCGCCCTCCAGGGTGCATCCGAACGCCGTGGAGAGCGACACCTCGAAGGCCGGACGGGCGCAGGGTGGGCATTCCGCGATGGCGGCGATGATGGCGGCGATCTCGTCGAACATCTGCGCGTGGGTGCGCTTCACGTTCGCGAGGCTGTGGGTCTCGCTCACGGACAGCGGCAACGAAACCCGATCCGCGCCACTGTCGAGGGCCGCTTGCGCGCCGCGCAGGTTCGGCACCAGGACCGCAACGCTGAGCCCTGGCACGCCCTTGGCGAAGCGGACCAGTTCTGCGGTATCCGCCAGCTGCGGCAGCACCCGCGCCGGCACGAACGAACCGACCTCGATCTCCGGCACCCCGGCCGCAGCTTCGGCGGCGATCCATGCCTTCTTCGCCGCCGTGGGCATGATCGAATCGACGTTTTGTAGCCCGTCGCGGGTGCCCACCTCGCTCACGGTCACGTCGATGGTCCCGGTGCCCGCCCCCATCCGAGGCTCCGTTCCGCAAAAGTCCTAATGATATATCATAGTGACAATTCACGCGGCGAACGAGGCCGCTCCATGACACCGCCCGGCCCGAACCGCTCGGCCCCCACGACGGCCGGCGCTTCCCGAGACACCGGCCCCGACGGTGCACTGCCCCTGCACGGCCTGGGCGTCGTCGAGTTCTCCCACATGGTGATGGGGCCGGCGACGGGGGTGATCCTCGCGGACCTCGGGGCGGACGTGTTGAAGGTGGAGCCGCCGGGCGGCGACAACACGCGGCGCCTCCAAGGGTCCGGCGGCGGCTACTTCGCCATGTACAACCGCAACAAGCGGAGCCTCTGCGCGGACCTCAGGGATCCGCGGGGGCGGAAACTCGTCCACGGCATCATCGAGGGTGCCGACGTGGTGCTGGAGAACTTCCGCCCCGGCGCCATGGACAAGCTCGGCTTCGGCTACGCGGAGCTCTCGGCACGCAACCCCCGGCTCATCTATTGCAGCCTCAAGGGTTTCCTGGGCGGGCCCTACGCCGAGCGCGTGGCCCTCGACGAGGTCACGCAGATGATGGGCGGGCTCGCCTACATGACCGGCCTGCCGGGCCGCCCGATGCGCGCCGGTTCGTCCATCGTCGACATCACCGGCGGCATGTTCGGCGCCATCGCGATCCTCGCCGCGCTCCAGGAGCGAAACGCCACCGGCCACGGCCAACACGTCACGAGCGCGCTCTTCGAAACCACCGCCTTCCTGGTCGGCCAGCACATGGCGCAACAGGCGGTGCTCGGCGAAGAACCCGCGCCGATGTCGGTGCGGCGCGCGGCGTGGGGCGTGTATGACCTCTTTGACTGCGCGGACGGGCAGCTCTTCGTCGCCGTCGTCAGCGACACCCAGTGGCGGCAGTTCTGCGCCGATTTCGGCCTGGAGGCATTGGCGGCGGACCCCGAACTCGCCGAGAACTCCGGGCGCGTGGCGCACCGCGACCGCTTCATGCCGGTGCTGACGGAACTCTTCGCCAGCCTCGGCCGCGCCGAGGCGGCCGAGCGGCTCGCCCGCGCCGGCATGCCGTTCGCCGAAATCAACCGGCCCTCGGACCTATTCGACGATCCGCACCTCACCCATGCCGGACTGCTCGACGTACGCCTCGCGGACGGCGAACGCGGCGGCAACACCGCCAGGCTGCCGAAACTCCCGGTGGAGATGGATGGCCGGCGTTTCGAACTTAGGCACCACCTGCCACGCATCGGCGAACACTCCCGCGAGGCCGCCGAGGGCGCTGGAAGCAGCGCCAGTGACATCGAGGCGCTGATCGCGGACGGCGTGGTGCTCGAGACCTGAGGCATCGCGCTCAAGAGGCTGAGTAGAGAGGCAGCATGGCCGCATATCTCATCATCACGGCCCAACTCCACGACCGGGAGCTTTTCCTCGCCGGCTACGCCCCCAAGGCGGCGGCCCTCACCGCGCGCTTCGGCGGCGAATACGTGTTGCGCGCCGGCGGGGCCGAAGTGCTGGAGGGGACGCATCCCGGCGGCTCCGTCGTCGTGTCGCGGTGGCCGGACAAGGCGGCCGCGCTGGCCTTCTGGAACTCGCCGGAATATGCCGAGATCCGTCCACTCCGGGACGGCGTCGCGGACTGCCAGGTGGTCGTGGTGGAGGAACCGCCGGCGTGACCCCGGAGGTGCCGAACCTGGTCAAGCGCACCACCCTCTTCGTGCGGGACATGGCGGCGAGCAAGCGCTGGTACGAGCATGTGCTCGGGATGCGGGTGTGGATGGATACGGAGTTCGTGCTGAGCGGCGAGGGCCTCGCCGCGGGGTCCGCCGGCGACCGCACGCATCTCGTCATCATGCGCGGGGAGCACGACAAGATCGGGATGATCGGCCTGCTGCAGTGGCTCGATCCCCCCTGGCCCGCCCCGCCGCCGCCCAACGCCGTCGGCTACGGCATGCCGGTGTTCGTCGTCGAGAGCGCGGACGCCGCCGAAGTGGCGCGCCGCGCCGAGGAACTCGGCACGCGGGTACACAGCCCGCCGTACGTCTGGTCCACCCGGGGCGCGCGGGGCGAACTACGCCACTTCATCGGCACGTCGGTGTTCGACCCGGACGGCCACTTCTTCGAATGCAATCAGGTCACGGCCATCGAGGAGCCGGAGGATTCCCCATGACGCTGCGTTTGCAACGCGCCAACTTTCTCGTCGGAAGCATCGAGGGTGCCCTGCCCTTCTATCGCGACGTGCTCGGCTTCACGGTGGCGTTCACGCAGGAACCCCGAGAGCACGGCTACTCGCACGAGGTGTTCGGGGTCGAAGCGGGCCGGCCCGTCGGCTTCGCGACCCTGAGCACGCCGAGCCAACAGCGGGTGATGGCGCTCACGGAGGTGCCCGGCCTCGCCGCCCAGGGGGAACCCCGGCGCAGCGCCATCGTCCTCGACGTGGAGGACATCGACGGCGTCGTCGCCCGCGCCGAGGCCGGGGGCTTCCGGGTGTTCCCGGAGGATCGCCTCGTGACCCACGACGGGCGCGTGGGGCGGGAAGTCGGCCTACTCGACGGCGACGGCAACCTGACCGTCCTCTACCACATCGACCAGCAGGCCGGCGCATGAGCGAAACCGCAACGGCCGGGGGCACCCCCGGCACGACCCCAGCCGCCGCGTACCCGAGCGCGGGGCGCGCCTGGTACATGGTGTCCCTGCTGACGATCGCGTATGTCGTCTCGTTCGTGGACCGCAGCATCCTCGGGCTGCTGATCGATCCGATCAAGGCCGACCTCGGCCTGTCCGACTTCCAGATCGGCCTGCTGCTCGGACCGGCGTTCGCCATCTTCTACGCCACCATGGGACTGCCCCTCGGCTATCTCGCCGACCGCCGGCGCCGCACCTGGATCGTGGCCGCCGGCATCACGCTCTGGTCGGCCGCCACGGCGCTGTCCGGGCTCGCGCGCAACTTCGGGCAGCTGTTCGTGGCGCGGATGTCGGTGGGCGTGGGCGAGGCGACGCTCAGCCCATGCGCGATGTCGCTGATCTCGGATTCCTATCCGGAGGAACGGCGCGGCAAGCCGATCGCGCTCTATTCCAGCGCCATCTCCCTCGGCAGCGGCCTGGCCGCGCTCCTCGGAGCGGCGGTGCTCGCCTGGGTCGGCACCGGGAACCTGACCGAGTGGCCCCTGCTCGGCCCGTTGGCGGCGTGGCAGACGGCCTTCCTCATCGTCGGGTTGCCCGGCATCGTGCTCGGCGTGCTGTTCCTGCTCGTGCGCGAGCCCAAGCGCATCGTCGCCACCGCCGGCGGGCACCTCGGGCACATGTTCGCCCACATCGGCCGGCACATCGCGGTCTTCGCGACGTTCCTCTCGATATTCTGCGTCATGACCATCATCGCCTACAGCCACGGCTGGCTGGCGGTGACCTTCGCCCGCACCTATGGCTGGCCCGTGGAGGACTTCGCCTTCGCGAACGGCGTTGCGCTCCTCGTGGTCGGTCCGCTCGCGGTGAACGCGGCCGGCGCGCTGTCCGACCGCTACACCACGCGCGGCCATCGCGACGCGCCGATGCGCATCGCCCTCTTCGGGCTGGCCCTCGGCGTGCCGCCCGCGGTGATCGGCCCGCTGCTCGACAACGCCTGGGCCGCGTTCGGCCTGCTCACCCTCTGCAACGTGGGCCTCGCGTGCGTCACCGCCACGTCGGTCACGGCGCTCCTACCCATTGCGCCGCCGCGCATCCGCGCGCAGGTCGTCGCGTTCTACTACATGGCCATCAGCCTCGCCGGACTCATGCTCGGGCCGACCCTCGTGGGCGCGCTGAACGACCTCGTGTTCGGCGTCGACGGGGTGCGCTACAGCGTCGCGCTCCTGCCGCTCTTGTTCGGCGGCCCCGTGCTCGCCCTGGCGCCGATCACGCTACGGTTGTACCGCCGCGCGCTTGACGACGACATCGGGGAGTCGCGCGAGCAGAGCGTGTAGGACTCGGCGACGATCCTCAGCGGCCGCGCGCGGCCGGCAGGCGCGCCCACGGATGCGCGTCGAAGCGGCGTTGTTCGAAGGCGTCGATCTCGGCCGCCCGGCCCTGGGTCAGGGCGATGGCGTCGAGGCCGCGCAGCAAGCGCATGCGGTGCCCGCGGGGCACCTCGAAGGGGATGGGCGAACCGCCCCCCACGATCTTCCGGGCGCGCAGGTCGACGGTCAGGTGCCGCGCCTGGGGGTCATCGTCCGTCCAGGCCGCCAGCGCTTCGACGGCGTCCAGCGGCACGCAAGCCGCCAAGAGGCCGTTCGCCGCGCAGTTCTTGCGGAAGATGGGGCTGAAGTCCGGGGCGACGACGACCCGGACACCGAACTCGTGGAGCGCCCACACCGCGTGTTCCCGGGACGAGCCGCAGCCGAAGTTCGGACCGCCCAACAGAATGCTCGCGCCCGCGCGCTCCGGGCGATTCAGCACGAACTCCGGGTTCGGATCCCGGCGGGCAGGATCGAGATACCGCCAGTTCGCGAACAGGCCGTCCGCGAGTCCGGTCCGCGACACGCGGCGCATCTCCCGGGACGGGATGATCGCGTCCGTATCGATGTTGGCGCGCAGTAGCGGCGCGGCAACCCCCCGATGCACCGTAAGTGGCTCCACGCCAGCGCCCTTGCCCGTCAGGGGCGGGGCAGCGCATCCGGTGCCGCGATCCGGCCGCGCACGGCGGATGCGGCCACGACCGCCGGGCTCGCGAGATGGGAGCGCACGCCGGGGCCCTGGCGGCCCTCGAAGTTCCGGTTGGTGGTGGTGACGACGCGCTTGCCGGCGCCGAAGGTCTCGCCTCCGGCGTAGAAGCACATCGAACACCCGGATTCCCGCCACTCGAAACCCGCCGCCTCGAATACCCGGTCGAGCCCCTCGGCCTCCGCAGCGCGCTTGACGCGGGTCGAGCCGGGGACGCACACCGCGGCGACCCCCGGGGCGACGCGGCGCCCCTTGAGCACCCGGGCGGCGGCGCGCAGATCGCCGAGCCGGGCGTTGGTACAAGAGCCGATGAACGCCGCGTCGATGGGGACGGAGTCCAGGGCGACGCCCGGCTCGAGCCCCATGTATTCGAGCGCACCCCGCGCGGCGGCGCCCGACGCGGGAGGGATGCGGGCGCGCACGGGCGCACTATGCTCGGGAGACGTGCCCCACGTCACGTGGGGCGTCACGCCGGCGGCATCAAGCGCAACGTCGCGGTCGAACCGGGCGCCGGGGGCGGTGCGCAGCGTGCTCCAGTACCCGAGCGGTGGCTCCGCCGGCGCCAACGGCGTCGCCCCCGCCGCGCCGAACACCGCATCGTCCGGAGCGATGACCGCGGTCGCGGCGCCGAACTCCGCCGCCATGTTGCAGAGCGTCATCCGGCCCTCCACGTCCATCGCGGTGACCGCCTCGCCGCAGAACTCGACGGCCGCCCCGCTGCCGCCCGAGGCTCCGTGCGTGCCGATCAGGTGTAGGGCGAGATCCTTGGCGGTGGCATCGCCTCCGAGCCGGCCGCCGATGGTAACGCGCATGGTCTCGGGCCGCGCCATGCGCAGGGTGGACGTGGCGAGGGCGTGCTCCAGCTCGCTGGTGCCGATGCCGAACGCCAACGCACCCAAGGCGCCGAGCGTGCAGGTGTGGGAGTCCGGACAGGCGATGGAGAGGCCCGGGAGCGCGATGCCCTGCTCCGCGCTCACCAGGTGGCCGATGCCCTGGTCTTCGTCGCCGACGTCGAACAACCGCAGGCCGAAGTCCGCCGCTCCCTGCCGCAACGCGACGATGAAATCGGTCCCGCCGGGCACCCGTGTTTCGTCCCCGCGCCCCGGCACCGTATCCACCACGTGGTCGACCACGCAGAAGGCGTGTTCCGGACGGCGCACCCCCTCGCCCCGGCGCGCCAGTGCGTCGAGGGCGACGCCCCCGGTGCGCTCGTGCAGGACGAGGCGGTCGACGTAGATCAGGCCGTCGCCGTCGTCATCGGTTTCGATGCAATGGCTGTCCCACAGCTTGTCGAACAGGGTCGCGGGCACGGCGCGGGCGTAGGGATGCATTGATATAATGACCCATCATTATGACTAATTTCCTCGCGGCGGCGAACCCCCGGGGCGGAACCCCCCACCGCTTCGCCGCCGCCGACGCGGGCGAGGTCGCGGCCGCCGCGGGGCGGCTGCGGGCGGCGCAGCCGGATTGGGCGGCCGTTTCGGTGGTCGATCGGATGGCCGTGCTGGGGCAATGGCGCGAGGCGCTACAGGCTCGCCGGGGGGACATCGCCGCCGCGCTGACCGAGGACACCGGGCGGGCGCTCCTCTCCGGAGCCGAGATCGACGGGGTGCTGGGCCGCATCGGCTATTGGGAGCGCAAGGCGCCGGAACTCTTGTCGGAGCACTCCGCCGGCGTCTCGGAGGCCGTGCCGAGCGTGCGCTTCGAGCACCGCCGCGATCCGCTCGGCCTCGTCGCCGTCGTCTCGCCCTGGAACTTCCCGCTGCTCCTCATGCTCATCGACGCGGTACCCGCCCTCGCCGCCGGGTGCGCCGTGCTCGCCAAGCCGAGCGAGCACACCCCGCGTTTCGTGGAGCCGCTCATGGACGCCGCGCGGGCCGTGCCGGAGATCGCGGCGGTGTTTCACTGCGTCCGCGGCGGCCCGGACACCGGCGCGGCCGTGGTCGATGCGGCCGACGCCGTGTGCTTCACGGGGAGCGTCGCCACGGGCCGCAAGGTGGGCGCGCGCGCCGGGGGGCGGCTCGTCCCGGCGTTCCTGGAACTCGGCGGCAAGGATCCCCTGGTGGTCCTCTCCGACGCGGATGTCGAGACGGCCGCCCGGGTCGCGCTGCGGGCGTCGGTGATCGCGACCGGCCAAGCGTGCCAGTCCATCGAGCGCGTCTACGTACACGAGCGCCTGTACGAGGACTTCGTCGACCATCTCGTCCGCGCGGCGAATGCCGTGACGCTGAACGTCGAGCGCGTCGACCGGGGACACCTCGGCCCCTTCATCGACCCCGCACAGGCCGAGCGCGTCGCGGCCCAGCTCGCCGACGCCGAGGCGGCCGGCGCGATCATCCGCTGCGGCGGGCTGGTGCGCCGGGACGGCGGCGCGTGGTGCGCGCCCGCGGTCGTCACGGAGGTCCACCACGGCATGCTGCTCTATCGCGAGGAGACCTTCGGCCCGATCATCCCGGTCATGCCGTTCACCGACGACGACGAGGCCGTGCGCCTCGCCAACGACTCCGAGTTCGGCCTCTCGGCGGCAGTGCTCGGGGCCGAGGACCACGCCCTGTCGGTGGCGCGGCGGCTGCGGGCCGGCGCGGTCAGCATCAACGACGCCGGCCTCACGGCGCAGGTCGGCGACGTGGAGAAGGATTCGTTCGGCGTCTCGGGGGTCGGCCGCTCACGCATGGGCCCGAGCGGGCTACTGCGCCTCCTGCGCCGCCAAGCGCTCCTGGTGCAGACCGGTCCCGCCGCGCCGCTCGACGCGTTTCGGGAGGTGGAAGACTCGGCGGCAACGACCCGGTAAACCGGGACCGAGGTTCGCTACCCCACCCGAACGATCGTCTTGCCGAACGTCCGGCCGGCCATCAGGCTACAGAACGCCTCGGGCGCCCGTTCGAGCCCCTCGAAGACCTCTTCCCGGAACGCCAAGCTTCCCTCCCGGATGCGGCTGCCCAGGTCCTGCTCCATGCGCGGGCGCAGATCCTCGTGGTCGTACACCACCAGGCCCTTCACCGTGGCGCGGGCGCGGATGATGAGGGCGGGATTCGGTCCCGGCGGCGCGTCGTCCTGGTTGTACTGGTCCATCAGCCCGCACAGCGCAACCCGTGCTTGCGGTGCCAGGCGCTCCATGACGGCCTGCAGGACCGCGCCCCCGACGTTGTCGAAGTACATGTCGACTCCGTCGGGGCATAGTGCGTCCAGCCCTTCGCCGAGCGGCGCGTGGCGGTCGATGCAGCCGTCGAAGCCGGCCTCCTCGCTTAGCCAGGCGCGCTTCTCGGCGCTGCCGGCGATGCCGATCACCCGGGCCCCGGCGGCCTTGCATAGCTGTCCCACCGTGGCTCCGACCGGACCGCCCGCCGACGACACGACGGCGGTTTCTCCGGACGCCGGTTGCAGGATGCGCTCCACGCCCGCGTAGGCGGTGAGTCCCGGCATGCCGAGCACTCCCAAGGCGAGGGAGGGCGGGTCCACGTCGCCGGACACCGGGATGAGCGCATCCTCGGCCAGATACGCCCGGTGCTGCCACGGGCCGAACGCGCGCGCAACCGTGCCCGCCGGGCCGGCGTCGGAATCCTCGACGGTGCGCGCGACCACTTCGCTGGTCATGACGTCCCCCGGCGCGATGGGCCCGCTGAGGTGCCGTCCGCTGAGACGGCCCCGCAGGTAGGGATCGATCGACACGTAGAGGACGTCGCACGCGACGCCGGGCGGCCCCAGCGGTACCGCGCGCAACGCGAAGTCCTCTACCGCCGGCGCTCCCGTGGGCCGCCGCGCGACGACCACGCATCGATTCTCACGCGGCTCGCTCATCACTCCTCCACGACATCTGACGCGCTCCCTTTGGTCCGCCGGGGCGAACCGAGCGGCGCGTTCGTCATTCCCGGCCCATCTCCTCGCCGGCTTCCTCCGACGAGGGCTCGTCGCCCCGGCCGCGGGCCTCGGACTCCTGCTGCACGATGCGCAGGATGCGGGCGAGATACTCCTGATACCACCGGCCGCGCCGTTCGGCGTGGGCCGCATCCGGCTCGAACGCCTCGATGTCCGCCCGCGTCACGCTGCCGCGCGCCTCGAGCAATTCCTCGATGGTGTCGAGGCGTTGGCGCAACACCGCGAGCTCGCCCGCCACCGCCATCGTGATCGACAGCACGCGCTCGACATCCGGATCCTCGAAGAAGTAGGGCCGCTTGCCCCGCGCCTTCGTTCCGGCGAGGCGCAGGACATCGAGCGGCGCGCCCGCCTCGCTCCGGTCCTCCATGGCGCGGCCCCGTCCGGGTGTCCGGGTCACGCCGGCACTTCGGCGCCGGTGACGCGCCAGGCCGGCTTGCGCCCGTAGTCCTCGACGTCCTCGCTCGCGGCATCCGGAAACGCATCCGCGTCCACGATGGCGTGGACGCCGCCGTGAATCAGCCGCTCGCGGTCGAAGCCCGCGTCCACCATGACGCCGTCGAGATCGATCTCGTGCAGCTTCGTCCAGAACGGCTCGTTGTTGTGGAACGCGTCCCAGTCGCGCATGGCTTGTTCGAAGAGCGGCATCGAGGGGTCGTAGCGGGGCTGTTCGACGTGGGTGACGAGGCCCCCCGGCGCGGCGAGGCGCCGACTCTCGGCCATGATGCGCCGCAACGCCGTCAGCGACGTCTCGTGCAGGAACATGATGCTCTGGATCCAGTCGAAGCTGCCGTCGTCGAACGCCGCGAGGTCCGCCGCGTCCGCCTGCACGAACTCCACGTTGCCGACGCCCAAGCTCGCCGCGCGGGCGGCGCCGTAGCGCAGCATCGGCGCCGCGACATCGACCCCCGTGACCCGCGCATCCGGAAACGCCTTCGCGATGGGCAGCACGTTGTGGCCGAGGCCGCAGCCGAGGTCCAGGATGCGGCGCGGCGCGAAGCCCGGGCGCAACCGCCGCACGAAGGCCACCATGCCGTGCCCACCGCCGTCGGCGAAGCGTCCGAGCATGCCGCCGGTGGTCACGAACAGCCCGGAGTCGTAGTTCGCGGCCCCGCTCACGTCCCGGGCCACCCGCTCCGTGTGGTAGCTGCCCGGCATGCAGTGGTGGTCCACCGCCGTCAGGTAGCGCGGCGGTGCGACCGCCGCGTCGAGCCGCAGGCGCCGCGGGTCCGCGGCATCCGCCGTCCGCTCGATCAACTCCGAAAGCTGCGGCAAAACCACGGACAGCCCGGCCTGCTGGCGCATCTCCATCGTGTTGCGCCGCAGGGCGCTCCAGGTGCGGTAGAGCGGATGGCGTTCGAGGCTGCGGCGTACCTCGTGCCGGTCGGCCGGGTCGCGGCCATGCCGGTGGCGGAACTCCGGGGCGACCTCCCCCTGATACGCGCGCTCGATGCCCGGCAGGACGGCGGCCGCGAGGTGCCGGTTGAGGTGCGCGAGGAAATTGTAGCGCTCGGTCTGGTCGTGCGTGGTCTCCGGCAACAAGGCGTGCCGGCCTACCGTCCGGTAGTCGGGGGGGCCGTCGTACACTGCAATCGTCGCCGTCACGTTCCCCACCAGCCCTTGCTCACCAAGCTCCACACGCCGCGCGGACGGCCCCGTCGGCGGGCCTCCCGCAGGGTACCACCGCCGCCTGAGCGGTTGCCGACCCTCGGAAAAGACGTATTATCATATCAATATGTCTAATGGAACCACGGAACCTCCGGACGAGCGCCGCCTGCCGGCCGATTTCGCGTGGCCGAACGGCGCGCGCCTCGCGCTCTCCATCGTCGTGAACGTCGAGGAGGGGGCTGAAATGAGCGTACTCGACGGTGATGAGCGCCCGGAGCCGGTCGACGAACTCGGTGCCGTGCCCCGGCGCAAGATGCGCGTGCACGGCAACGAGTCCAACTACCGCTACGGCATCGACGTGGGGGCCCCCCGGGTGTTTCGTCTCCTCGAGGAACGCGGCTTGCCCGTGACGGCGACGGCCGCCGCCCTGGCTCTGGAGCGCGCCCCGGAGATGGCGGCGCGGCTCGCGGCGGGAGGGCACGAGGCGGCCTGCCACGGCTACCGCTGGGTCTTCCAGCACCGGATGGAGGAGGCGGAGGAGCGGGACTTCATTCGCCGCGCCCGGGACAGCATCGCCCGGAGCGTCGGCGTAGCGCCCGTCGGCTGGCTCTCGCGGCTGCTGCACACCGACCACACCCGGCGCCTGCTGGCGGAGGAAGGATTCGTCTACCACATGGACGACTACTCCGGCGACCTGCCCTTCTGGGAGCGCGTCGAGTGCGCGGACGGCAGCGAACGCCCGATACTGGTTCTGCCGTACGCCCTCGACTCCAACGACATGAAGATGTGGCAGGCCCCGTCGCTCACCCCCGCCGACTGGGCGCGCTACGCCATCGACACCTTCGAGTGGCTGTTGGAGGAGGCCGGCGGCGAGGGCGCGCGCATGATGTCATTGGGCCTGCACCTGCGTATCGTGGGGCGGCCGGGACGCGCCGGCGCCCTGCGCCGGGTGCTGGATCACGTGAGCGGCCGGAGCGACGTGTGGGTGGCGACGCGCAAGGCCATCGCCGCCGCCTACGCCGATGCGGTCCCACCGCCGTAGCGGCTGCGACGGGCCACTGAGCGGAGACGGGAGACGGGAGAGCAGCACCCATGAGCCAGCAATTCAAACAGGTCGGACCCCATCGGTACCGGGAGTCCTTCGGCCGCTACTACGACGATTTCGTGGTGGGCGACGTCTACGAGCACCGCCCCGGCAAGACGGTGACAGAGCAGGACAACCACATGTTCACCCTGCTCACCCTCAACACTCATCCGTTGCACTTCGACCGCGAGTACGGCAAGGCCACGGAGTTCGGGCGCAACCTCGTGGTGAGCCCCTACACCCTCGCGCTGCTGATCGGCATGAGCGTCACCGACGTGAGCCAGAAGGCCATCGCCAACCTCGGCATGGACGAGGTGAAGTTCACCGCCCCGGTGTTCGCCGGCGACACCCTCTACGCGCACTCCGAGGTGCTCGGCAAGCGCGAGTCGAAGTCCCGGCCCGGCCAGGGGATCGTCACCGTGCGCACCGTCGGCGCGAATCAGGACGGCGTGGAGGTGTGCACGTTCCTGCGCAATGTCCTGGTCCCGGCCCGCGGCCATGCCGCCGAGGACCGCATCGATCACTACTGAGGAGCGAACGCCATGACCGCGGAAGACTCCACCGCCCCGACCCCCTCCACCCCCTCCACCGGCCAGCCGGGACGCGGCTACACCGCCACCGACGAACAGGCCATCCTCGACACCCTCGCCCGCTGGGTCGAGCGCGAGGTCAAGCCCCACGTCATGGAGATGGAGCACGACGACGTCTATCCCCACGCCTTCGTGGAGCAGATGAAGGAGTTCGGGCTGTTCGGCGCGACCGTGTCCGAGCGCTACGGCGGATTGGGCCTGCGCGCCGGCACCTACGCGCGCATCGTCGCCTTGATCTCGGAACAGTGGATGTCGCTCACCGGCATCTTCAACTCCCACCTGATGATGGCGCGGATCGTCGAGAAGTACGGCACCGAGGAGCAGCGCGAGTATTGGCTACCGAAGTTCGTCACCGGCGAGATCCGGGGCGCGCTCGCCCTCACCGAACCCGACGCCGGCACGGACCTGCAGGGCATCCGCACCCGCGCCGTCGCCACCGGGGACGGTTACCGCATCGACGGCACCAAGACGTGGATCAGCAACGGCATCGAGGGCGGGGCCGTGGCCCTGCTCGTGAAGACCGACCCGGACGCCGACCCGCCCCGCCGGGGCATGTCCATGTTCATCGCCCCTAAGGCGGACCCCGACAACGGCCGGCGGCACGAGGGATTCCGCACCGGACGCCGGCTGGAGAAGCTCGGCTACCACGGCATCGACTCCGCCGAACTCGTCTTCGAGAACTACACCCTCGACGCCCGCCGCCACCTCGTCGGCGGCGAGCCGGGCAAGGGCTTCTACATGGCGGTGGGCGGCCTAGAGCTCGGCCGCATCAATGTCGCGGCCCGCTCCGTCGGCATCGCCCGCCGGGCCCTGGACGAGGCCACCGCGTACGCCCAGACGCGCCACACCTTCGGCAAGCCCATCGCCGAACACCAGGCCATCCAGCTCAAGCTCGGCGAGATGGCGACCCGGACCCGCGCGGCCGAGTTGCTCACCGAGGACGCGGCCCGGGCCTACGACGCCGGCGAACGCTGCGACATGGAGGCCGGCATGGCGAAATACTTCGCCTCCGAGAGCGCGCTGACGAACGCCACGGAGGCGATGCGCATCCACGGCGGCTACGGCTATTCCAGGGAGTACCCCGTCGAGCGCCTGTATCGCGAGGCGCCGCTGATGTGCATCGGCGAGGGCACGAACGAGATGCAGCGCATCGTCATCGCGCGGCAACTCGTCGAGCGCAATCCCGTCTGAGCGCCCATGGCCGGTCCGATGGAACTGCTGCGGGGGGTGCGGGTCCTCTCCGTGGAGCACTACGGCGCCGGGCCCTACGGCACGCAACTGTTGGCGGACCTCGGCGCGGACGTCATCAAGGTCGAGAACCCCGGCAGCGGCGGCGACATCTCGCGCTCGGTCGGGCCGTACCACCTCGGCGACGGCGACAGCCTCTTCCACCAGTCCTTCAATCGGGGCAAGCGCAGCGTGGTGCTGGACCTGGCGTCTTCGGACGGACGGGCGCGCTTCGAGCGCCTGGTCGCGGACGCGGACGCGGTGGCCAACAACCTTCGCGGGGACCAGCCGGAGAGACTCCGCATACGTCATGCCGACCTAGCGGCCGTGAAGCCCGCCATCGTGTGCGCCCACCTGTCCGCCTATGGACGCGGCAACTCGCGGGAGCGCTGGCCGGGCTACGACTACCTCATGCAGGCGGAGTGCGGCTTCCTGGACCTGACGGGGGAACCCGACGCGCCGCCGGCCCGTTTCGGCCTGTCCATGGTGGACTACATGACCGGGGCGCTGCTCGCGTGCGCGCTGGTCTCCGCCGTCCTGCGGGCACGGGAGACGGGCGAGGGCTGCGACGTGGACACCTCCCTCTACGACACGGCCCTGCATCAACTCTCCTACCCCGCGGTATGGTTCCTGAACGAGGGGCATCGGACCCGCCGCCTGCCGCGCTCCTCCCATCCCAGCATCGTGCCGAGCCAGTTGTTCCGCACCGCCGATGGCTGGTTGTTCGTCATGTGCCAGACGCCGCGCTTCTGGGAGGCGTTCTGCGCCGAGGTCGGGCGCAACGACCTCCTGAAGGACGCGCGTTTCGGGGACGCCCCCGGCCGCCTGGCCCACCGCGAGGCGTTGCAGGACGAGATCGAGGAGACCCTCCGGGGCGCCACGACGGACCACTGGCTCGACCTGCTCGCCGGCACGGTCCCCGTCGCCCCGGTGCACGACATCGCGCAGGCGCTCGACAATCCTTTCGCGCGGGAGGTGGGGATGTTGAACGTCGTCGATCATCCCGACGTGGATGGGGGGCTCGCGATGCTGTCGAGCCCCATCCGCGTGAACGGCCACCGGGGCCCCGACCGCCGTGCCCCGCTGCTCGGAGAACACGATGCGGAACTGCCCTGAGGGCACGGCCCGGCGAACACGCCCGGAGCGGCGGACGTGAAGCTCGAGGGCATTCGCGTCCTCGACCTCTCGGCCTTCCTGCCGGGGCCGCACCTGACCATGACCCTCGCGGACCACGGCGCGGACGTCGTCATGGTGGAGCCCGCCAACGGCGTCGGCGAGCCCACCCGCGTCGTGGGCTACCGGGACGGCGACGACGTCTCGGTGTGGTTCCGCAACATCGCCCGTGGCAAGCGCAGCCTGCGGATCGACCTCAAGGATCCCGAAGGACGACGGTTCTTCCACCACTTGGCGGAGGGTGCCGACGTGCTGGTCGAGTCCTTCCGGCCGGGGGTGGCCGCCCGGCTCGGCGTCGACTACGCGACCCTGGCCGAGCACAACCCGCGGCTCGTCTACTGCTCGATCTCCGCCTTCGGCCAGGATGGACCGCTACGCGACAAGCCGGCCCACGACCTGACCGTCCAGGCGCTCGCCGGGGTCGCCGCGCTCAACCGGGGGCTCGAGGACGGCAAGCCGGCCGCGCCGAACATTCCCGCCGCCGACGCCATCGCCTCGCTCACCGCCCTTTCCGCGATCCTGATGGCGCTCCTGCGCCGGGAGCGCAGCGGCCGGGGCGACTACATCGACCTCGCCATGTACGACGCCCTCCTCGCCTGGACGCCCAACGTCACCGGCCCGGTGTTCGCGGAGGACGCGCACCCGGAGCCGGCCCACATGCGCTCCTTCGGCGGCGCGGCCATGTACCACATCTACGAGACCGCGGACGGGGAGTTCCTCGTGCTCGGTGGTTCGGAGGTGAAGTTCGCCCGCAACCTGCTGGCGGCCTTCGACCGCCTCGACCTCCTGCCCTTCGCGGAAATCGAACCCGGTCCCGAGCAGGAACCGCTCCGCGCCTTCTTCCGGGAGCAGTTCGCTTCACGGCCCCGCACCCATTGGGAGCAGTTCCTCAAGCCGGTCGACTGCTGTTGGGCGTTCGTGCGCTCATTGAAGGACGCGTTCGAGGATCCCCACACCCTGCACCGCGGCATGCTGCTGCGGGATGGGGGCGGTCACCGCCACATCGGACCGCCCATCAAGTTCGCCCACGAACCGGCGCGTCCGAGGCTCGACATCCCGGAGTACGGCGAACACTCCGTCGAACTCGGCGAGTCGTTGGGACTCGAGCCCGCCGCCCTCGCGGCGCTGCGCGAGCGCGGCACGATCTGATGCCCGGCGGCGGCGCGCGCGTGAACGGCGGCCTCCTCGACCGGTTGACGCAGTTCGCCGCCGAGACCGGGTTCGAGGACCTGCCCGCCGAGGCCGTTCGCGCCACGGCGACGTTCCTGCTCGACAGCCTGGCCGTCGGCGTCGCCGGAAGCACCGGGCCGTACCGGGACGAGATGGTGCGGACCGCCCTCGCCTGGGGCGCGGGGGGCGGCGCCCGGGTGCTCGGCGACGGCCTCGCCGTGCCCCCCGCCACCGCCGCCTTCGTCAACGCCTACCAGATGCACTGCCAGGAGTTCGACTGCGTCCATGAAGCCGCCGTGGCCCACGCCATGACCGCGGTCGCCGCCGCCGCGTTGGCGGAGGCGGAGCGGGCGCCCGTCGAAGGCCGGCGGCTCGTGCTCGCCCTCGCGCTCGGCGTCGAGGTCGCCGCGGTACTCGGCGTCGCCGCGGACGCGCCGCTGCGCTTCTTCCGCCCCGCCACCGTCGGCGCCTTCGGCGCGGCGGTCGCGGTGGGCGTGCTGCGTGGCTTCGACCAAACCCGGCTCCGCCGCTGCTTCGGGCACGCGCTGGGGCAGGCGGCCGGCACGATGCAGGCCCACGAGGAGGGCAAGCCCACCCTGCCGCTCCAGCTCGGCGGCGCGGCCCGCGCCGGCCTGGTCGCGGCGGACCTTGCCGGCGCCGGAGTGCCCGCCCCGGACGACGCGCTCGAAGGACGCCATGGCTACCTCCCCCTGTTCGAGACCCGCTTCGACGCCGCGCGTGCGGCGCGGACGGTCGGATGCCCCTGGCGCGTGACCGAACTCAGCCACAAGCCCTACCCCGCCGGCCGCGCCACCCACGGCGGCATCGAGGCCGTGCTGCGACTGCGGGCCCGGGGCGTCCGCGCCGATCACCTCGAACGCGCGACGTTGACCGCGCCGCCCTTGATCCACCAACTGGTGATCCGCCCGCCCAAGGCCGACATGGACGCCAACTATGCCCGCCTGTGCTTCCCCTACGTCGGCGCGGTGGCACTCGAAACCGGCGGCGTCGGCCTCGAGCACTTCGCCGGGCCGGAGTTGCGCTGCGAAGAACGTCTGGCCCTCGCCGCGCGCTTCACCGCGGTTGTCAGCGAGACACCGGACGCCGCGGCCTTCGTGCCCCAAATTTTGTCGGCCGAACTGCGGGACGGGACGACCAGCACCGTCCGCATCGACGCGCTGCTCGGCTCGCCGGCGCGGCCGCTGTCGATGGCGCGGCAGGCGGCCAAGGTGCGGGCCTGCCTTACCGCCGTCTACCCGGACGCCGAGCGCGCGGAACTCCTTATCGCCATGGTGGCGGAGTTGCCCGACCTGCCTGACGCCGCAGCGTTGCTCGATCCCGTCACCGATCTCCCGAGGACGCGACCGTGACGGTTCCCGCGCCCTACCATCGCGCGGCCGACTTCGAGGGACTACTCCGGGAGCACCCCATCGGGCCCGAGTTCGACACGTTCGCCCGCACCATCAGCAGGGACGAGTTGTTCGCGCGGCAGGATCGGCTGTTCCGCCGCTGCGTGGCGCGGGCCTGGGAGACGGGCTTCTATCGGCGGCTCTGGGGCGCGGCCGGGATCGAACGGGGCGAGATAGCGAGCTTGGAGGACATAACCAAGCTCCCCGTCTTCGACAAGTCCGACTTGATGGCGAGCATCGAGTCCCATCCGCCGTTCGGCGACTTTGGCGGCTTCGAGCGGGGCGACCCGGCGCGGCCGCCCGTCGTCTTCCACACGACGAGCGGCACCACCGGACGCCCGCAGACGCTGTTGTTCGGCCCCCGCTCCCGGGAGGCGCAGAGCCTGCTCCTAGCCCGCGCCTACCGCTGGCAGGGGCTGCGCGCGGACGACGTGGTCCACTCCTGCTACGGCCACGGCACCGTCAACGGCGGCCACTACGTGCGCGAGGCGGTCACGCATTGGACGAACGCGCTGTTCGTGTCCGCGGGAACCGGCCTCGAGACGCCATCCGCACGCCAAGCCGGCCTCATGCGGGACTTCGGGGCGACCGTCCTCGTGGGCTTCGCGGACTACCTGCGGCGGCTCGCCGAGGTGGCGGCCGCCGAGGGCCTCGCCATCGGCACGGACCTCCGCGTGCGCATGATCAGCGGACACATGGGACAGGAGGACAAGGCCGCGCTCCGGCGACTGTGGGGCGGCCCCGACTGCTACGACTGGTACGGGGTCGGCGACACCGGCATCGTGGCGGCCGAGGGGCCGGACCGGGACGGCCTCTACGTGATGGAGGACGCCCACTACCTCGAACTGCTCGACGTGGACACCGGCGCATCCGTCGCGCCGGGCCAACCCGGCGACATGGTGTGTACGTGCCTCTACAAGCACGATGTCTACCCGATCCTGCGCTTCAACACCCACGACGTGAGCCGCGAACGCACCGATGCCTCCGCGGCGGGGTATGGGCTGCGGCGCATCGAGGGATTTCTCGGCCGCAGCGACAACATGGTGAAGATCAAGGGCATCAACGTGTTTCCTCATGCAGTAGGACCGATTCTTGCCGGCCTGCCCGAGTTCCTCGGCGAGTTCGTGTGCCGCGTGACTTCGGCGGGGACCATGACGGTGGTGGCGGAAGCCCGAGGCGGGGACGGCTCGCTCGTGGAACGCATGGGGACGCTGCTCAAGAACGGGCTCGGCATCGAGGTGGACATCGAATTGGCCACCGCCGGCGAGACGGCGGCGCTCACCCAAGTGGAGCGCCGTCAGAAGCCCATCCGCCTCATCGACGAACGGCCACCGGCCGGAGCGCCTCGGTGAGTCCGGTGCGGCTGGGCAAGGTCCATTAAGCCATGACCCAGGCAACCCGCGTGCCCGCAGACGCCACCGCCCTCGCCGCCGACTTCGCCTCCGGGCGGGTCCATCCGTGCGCCGCCATTGAGGCCGCACTCGGGCGCATCGAGCGACTCGACCCCCTTGTCGAGGCCTGCAACCACGTCGCCGACCGAGCATCGCTCCTCGCCGCCGCCGACGCCGCGGCCACACGCTGGGAGCGCGGCACGGCCCTCTCGGCCCTCGACGGCGTCCCGTTCGGCGTCAAGGCCAACATCGCCGTGCGCGGGCTGCCCTGGCATGCCGGCATCGCCGCGTTCAAGGAGCGCGTCGCCAGGGTGGATGCGGCGTGCGTGGTGCGTTTGCGCGCCGCCGGGCTGATTCCCGTCGCCGTACTCAACATGCACGAGGCGGCCCTCGGCGAGACCTCGCACAACCCGGCCTTCGCGACCACCCGCAATCCCTGGGCCCTGGACCGCATCCCCGGAGGTTCGTCCGGGGGCTCCGCCGCCGCCGTCGCGAGCGGAATGTTGCCCCTCGCGCTCGGGACCGACGATCTCGGCTCCGTGCGCCTGCCCTCGGCCCTGTGCGGCATCGTGGGGTTCAAGCCCGCGCACGGGGAGGTTCCGGTGGATGGCGTGGTGCCCCTGTCGCCCGGCCTCGACCATGTGGGCATCCATGCCCGCAGCGTCGGGGATGCGGCCCTCGTCCTGCCCATCCTGCGTGGGCCGCCGGATGCCGCTGCGTCGGCCGGCTCCGAAGCCGAGCGCGATGGTCCCCCGCCCCTAGCACCCTGGCTACTCGGCGACCCCGACATCATCGAACCCAACTTACGCGCTGCTTGCGACGCAGCCCTACAAGCCGCGGGTCCGCTCGCGCCGGTCGTGGATTGGTCCGACTTCGACACATCCGCCGTACGCCGGGCCGGGCTCCTGCACTGCGAGCGGGATGCCGCCCGCCACTTCGTGGCGGCGCTCAAGAAACATCCCGAGGGCTTCAGCGCCGACTTCCGGCGGCTGGTGTCCTGGGGCGCGGCGCAAGATCACGCCAAGGTCGGCGCGGCCAGCGAGCGCCTCCGCGGGGCGGCGCGGGCACTGCGCCGTGACTTGGACGGAAGGCTGCTGGCGGGTCCAACGACCCCACATATCGCGCCTCGACGCGGCGCGCCCATGCCGACCACGCTCGCCGACTTCACCGCGCCCCCGGCGATCGCCGGCGTGCCGGCGATCTCGGTGCCGGTCCCCAACCCCGGTGGACCGATGCCCGTCGGCCTACAGATCGTCGGCCTGCGGAGCGGGGACGTGCTCGGGGCGGCGGCACGCCTCTTCCCCGGCACCGCCGCCATCGCCGAGCCGGACCCCGACACCGTCCGATCGTCCCACGCACGAGGAGCGCCATGAACATCGACGAACTCCCCCACATCCCCTCCCGCGCCTTCATGGGCGGCACCGTCGAGGCCGTGGCCGACGACGGCGCCCAAGCCACGGTGCGCTTCGTGCCGCCGGACGGCATGACCAACCCCCACGGCACGGTGCAGGGCGGGTTCGTCGCCGCGATGATCGACGACGTGGTGAGCCTCGCCACCTGGTTCGCGGGCGGCGAGCGCACGTTCGTGACCGGTAGCCTGACGTGCTACTACCTGCGCCCGGTTCCGACCGGGGTGGACCTGCTCGTCACCTGCGAACTCGCGCGGGTGGGGAAGCGCCAGGCCGTGTTCGACGCCCATGTACGCGCCGAGGGCGGCGACGCCGTGCTCGTCAAGGCCATCCAGGTTCAGCAGTTCGTGTGAGGCCAGGCCGCGCCGCCGACCCAGCCGCCCGCGAAGGGACGCAGGAGATGAAACTCGACTTCCCGGTAGAGGCCCGCCTGGTAGTAGGGATCGTCGTGGAGCAACGACTCGGCCCTCTCGCGGTCGTCCGTGCCATAGACGAAACAACTGCCGCCGAACGCGCCCTCCGGGTCGGGCGCCAGGGGACCGGCGACGGCGATCTCGTCCATGACGGTCTCGACGTACGCGAGATGGCGCTTGAGGTACCGTTTGCGCAGCGCTTGCGAATCGGGGACGTCGCGGCAGAGCACGAGCCAGGGCATGCAGGTGTCGGCAACCAAGCTTGCGGGACACCGATTAAGCCACATCACACCGGGGGCGTCATCGGCCTCCCCTTGGGAACCTCTGAACAAGTCCGTCCATGGAGAAGAGATCATGAACGCGTTGGAGAAAAGCCCCACCCACATGCCGCGCCGCCGGGTTCATGCGTTGCGCACTCGATGCGCCGCGCTCGTCGCGTGCGTGCTTGCCACCACCCAAGGCGTCGCCGCCGAGCCCCCGGACACTGGCATCAGCGGGGTCTATGAAGTCATGGTCGGCGTGGCCGAGGCCGAGCCGGCGCTGCGCTACTTCGAACAGTTCGGCTTCTCCGCGGTGGTCTCGGCGGAGCTATCGGCGGAACGCGCGGCGGAGGTCTACGGGGTCGACTCGGCCCTACGGAGCTGGCGCCTACAGAACGGCGATGTCGACGCCCACGGCCTGTTGCGGCTTCTGGCGTGGACCGATCCGCTCGGGCCGGGCGTGGGCTTCGCGCCCCCCGAGACCATCGGTACCCGGATGGCCGTGATGCGCACCCGGGACATCGTTCGGCTGGCCGACGTGTTCGCCGACCTGCGCGAGGGCGCGGGCGAACCCTGGCTCCTCGCGGGACCCGTCTACGACGATCTCTACAACGCCACCGAGGGCACGCCGAGCATCGTCAACCGCCGCGTCGGCGTCCGGGAGATGGCGGTCTACGGAAGCTGGTTCAACCACGTCTTCTTCCAGCGCTACGGCTACACCATCCCCGGCTACGGCGTGATCGGCGACCACGCGCCCCTCGGCACCAGCGAGTTCACCCACCACGACTTCATCGTCGCCGGAGACCTCGCCGAGGTCACCGCCTACTACGCAGACGTGTTCGGCTTCCTCCCGGAAAACGACCCGGTCATCGACGGCGCCTGGCAGCCCGGCCCCCGCGTGGTCTTCCGCATGGGGCCGGGGCGCTCGCATTGGTATCGGGGCTTCGTCTCCCCGAACGACGTCAGCGGCAAGCTCAAGTTCTTCTCCCTGGAGGGGCTGCACGTGGCGGATGACCGTTCCGCCCGGCAACGGCCCGGAGAACTCGGCATCACGCTGCACTCGTTGTGGACGCCCCGCCTGCGCCAAGTGCACGACCTCGCGCTCGCGGCGGGACTCCGGCCCGGCCCGGTGCAGCGCAACGAGTTCGACGAGGAGAGCTTCGTGGTGCGCGGGCCGGACGGCGCGACTTGGCAACTCATCGAGCGCGAACGGTCGGTCTGGACGCCGGTGACCCGGTTCGAGTTGGTGGATGTCGACAACTGAACGGGAATTAGGCGCCCTCGCTTGCACGCCGTCCGTTTCGGCGGCACCATCGCCCGGCATGCTCGATCGACCACGGGGAGGTTCGATCACCCGCGCCCTCCCCGCCGCCCCCAGAAGGAGGTTCCATGACCTACGCCAGCGGCCGCATCTGCTACGACGCGGACAGCCACATCGTTGAACTGCCGGACCACCTGAAGCGCCACGCGGACCCGGACGCGCGCGACGCGGTACCGGACCTCTCCTTCGACGTGGGTTCCGCCTGGGAGGACACCGTGGCGCGGCTGATCGAGACCCGTCGCCACACCGAGGAACACCGCGCGGACCTCATCGCCCAGGGCGACGACCTCCTGCGCGGGCCGAAGATGTTCGACGCCCTCGGCGCGTTCGACCCCGCCGAGCGGTCCACGGCTCTAGACCTGCTTGGGTTCGAGCGCCAGCTCGTCTTCGCGAGCTTCTCCACGCAACCGGTATTCGACCGGACCCTCGACGCGGCGACCCGCTACCGCAACGCCATGCTGCACAACCGCGCCATGCACGCGTTCACCCGGGGCGACGAGCGCCTCATGGGGGTGGGCGCGGTGGCGCTCGACGACCCGGAGCGCGCCGTCGCGGAACTCGATCATCTACTGCGGCTGGGCCTGGGCGCCGTGTGGATTCCCCACCGCGACTGTGGGGGCCGCTCGCCCGGCCACGACGACTTCGACCCGTTCTGGGCGCGGTTGCAGGAGGCGCGGGTGCCCTTCGTGCTGCATGTCGGCGGCGACGCGCTACAGATCGATCCCGTCTGGACGAACAACGGGCGTACGGCGCCCACGGACTGGCTCGGCGGCGGCGAGAACGTGCGCGGGAAGGACATGACGGCCCTGCACCACGGGCCGGAGCGGTTCGTCGGCATCCTGGTGCTCGACGGCGTCTTCGAGCGCTTCCCCCGCCTCACGGGCGCGGCGGTCGAGTTGGGGGCCGGGTACGTTCCCGCCATGCTGCAGCGGCTCGACTGGATCCACGGGATCTGGCAACGGAGCGAACCGGAACTGGCCGAGTTCACGCGCAAGCCGAGCGAACAACTGCGCGAACAGTTCGCCTTCACGCCGTTCGTCTACGAGGACGTCGGCACGCTCATCCGGCAGTCCAATCCGGACCTGTACCTGTTCTCCAGCGACTACCCCCACGTCGAGGGCGGCCGCGATCCCATCGGCCGCTTCGAAACGACGCTGGAGGGCATGGACGCGAGCGTGCTCGACCGGTTCTACAACGGCAACTTCGCCCGCGTGTTCGGCACGAGCTGACCGGTGGCGGAGGCAACCGCGGCGGCCGGCGCCGTCGGCGCGCCGGAGCGCACTTCGAACCTGTCCCTGTACCGGCTGGCGTCCTATGCCGCGCCGTCGGCACCCCTCGCATTGGCGGGGCTGCCGATGGCCGTGTACCTGCCCCCGCTCTACGCGGATTCCGACGGCTTCGGGCTGGAGCTCGCCCTGGTCGGCACGGTCATCATGCTCTCGCGCCTCACCGACGTGGTGACGGACCCGATCATCGGCTACCTGTCCGACCGCCTGCGCACGCGCTGGGGACGCCGCAAGCCGTTCGTGTTGATCGGCACGCCGGTCTACATCGCCGGCATCTACCTGCTGTTCGTGCCGCCCTGGGAGTTCTCCGAAGTCACGATGCTCGGGTTCACCTTCAACTGGGGGTATCCGTATCTGCTCGCGATGGTGGCGCTTGCGTACCTCGGCTCGACCATCAAGGAGCTTCCCTACTACGCCTGGGGTGCCGAACTCGGGCGGACCTACCATGAGCGCACGTTGATCTTCAGTTGGCGCGAGGGCTTCGGGGTCGGGGGTTCCCTGATCTCGGCCTTCACGCCCGCGGTCATCCTGTTCTTCGGCTACACGAAGCCGGCGGACGCCGTCTACTTCCTGTCCCTCGGCATGGCGGCGATGATGTTCGTGTTCGTCACGAACGCCATGATCGCGGTGCCGGAATACCCGGTGCAGGAGACCGCCAAGCGCCGCGTCCCGATCCGCGAGGGCCTGAAGTACGTGCGCGGCAACCGCCCGTACATGATGCTGATCGTGATCTTCCTGTTCTCGACGCTCGGCGCGGCGATGACGAACAGCTTGTCGTTCTATTTCGTCAAGCACGTCCTGCTGGCCGGAGAACTATACGGACTCTATCTCGCGCCCTACTTCATCAGCCAGATCGCGGCGGTGCCGTTCTGGTTCTGGCTCTCGCGCAAGGTGGGCAAGCACCGGGCGACGATGTGGGCGATCGGCTGGTACGCGCTCTGGTCGTCCTTCATCCCGCTGATCGCCATCGCGCCCGACGACTGGTTCAACGCCTTCGAGATTCCCGTGCTGCTGGCCTTCCTGCCCAGCGACGCGCACGCCGGCGTCGTGTCCTACTTCGAGGGCATCGACACGGGCAAGTTCTTCTTCTTCATCCTGGTGATGTGCTTCAAGGGCTCCTCCATCGGCGCCCTCGCGGCGCTGCCGAACGCGATGGCGGCGGACGTGGTGGACGTGGATACCGCCCAGACCGGCGAGCAACGCGCCGGGGCCTACTTCGCCATCTGGTCGATGGTGAAGAAGGCCGCCTACGCCGTCGGCATTTTCATCGGCACCACGTCCGCGGTCTACTTCGGCTTCGACGCGAACGCCGATCCCCTGAACACGAGCAATACCTGGGCCGCGTTGATCTGGCTGGCCTGCCTCTACTCCGTGATTCCCGCGGTGTTCAAGTTCGTGGCGATGCCGCTCCTGTGGAAGTACCCGCTGACGGAGGAGAAGCTGCTCGAGGTGCAGGAGGACATTCGGCGGCAACGGGCGGCGGCCCGAGAGGCCGAGGGGGCATGACGATGGTCCGATGGACACGCCGAGGATTCCTGCGCACCGGCGGCGCGGCCGGCTTGGTAGGACTGGGCGCGCGGCCGGGCCGCGCGTTCGGCGAGGACGGCTGGCGGCAAGGCGACTTGCTCCATCTGGTGCCCGGGGCGAACCACGAGCGCTTCGTCGTCAAGTGTTCGTTTCGCGCGCCCCGGAAGGCTCCCGTCCTGCGCGTGGGCGACCTGCGTATCCCGGCCCGGACGACGGACTCGGAGGGCCGCTACTTCGCCTTCGACGCGCCGGGCCTCCAGCCGGACCACGAATACCGCCTGCAACTGGTCGACGAAGCCGATGCGGCGCTGACCGATCCGTGGCCGCTCAGGACCTATCCCGCCCCCGACGCGACGCCGGAGTCCGTGCGGCTGCTCGCCTATACCTGCGCCGGCGGCTATCCCGATTACCCAACCTACGCCGGCGACGAAGAGCCGTTCCTATCCCTGACCCTGCGGCGGCGACTCTTGGCGCGTGCGTTGTCCTACGCACCCGACGCCCTGATCGCCATCGGCGACCACTTCTATTGGGACCAGCGCACGCAACTCGACTCCCGGCGGCCCAACGTTCGGGAAGCCGCGAGCAGGTGGTACGCCAGCATGGGCGCCCTCGACCGCCGCCGGCCCGCGAAGGGCACCTCCAACGAGGCGGCCATCAAGACGGCCATAGAGCCGCAATTCGCCGAACTCTACGGCGTCATGCTCCGCTCGACGCCGAGCTACTTCGTCAACGACGACCACGACTACTACGAGAACGACGAGGCGACGGACCGCTTCGTGACGCTGCCCCCGCACGCCTACCAGCTCTCCTTCGGGCGCTTCACCCGGGATATCTTCATGCCCGAGTTCCTGCCTGACCCGGCCCGGCCGGCGCTGATGTCGGGTTCGGGCGCGGGCGACCGGGAACCCGGCATCTCGGAGAGCTTCGGCACGTTTCGTTACGGCAACCTCGCCGAAGCCCTGATCTACGACTGCGCACGATTCCTGTCGCTGAAGGGCGAGGTCGGCGGCCTCGTGCCGCCGGAGGCCGAAGCCTGGCTCGCGGCGCGCACCGCGGACCAGCGGGTGCGGCACGTGTTGCACGTTCCTTCACATCCCTTCGGCTGGACGGCCGGCAAGTGGCGGGAGTGGTATCCGGACGTGGCCGACGTCGGCGAGGGGGATACGGCCATCTCGCAGACCGGGGCAAGCGGACAACAGCGTTTCCGGCTCACCACCGAACGCCGAAAGTTCTTCTGGCAGCGGGGGTGGTTCCTGCAACACCAACGCCTGCTGGCCGCCCTATCCGGACAGCGCGAGCGCGCCGGCATCGTGCTGTCGGGGGACATGCATGCCACCGGCCACGTGCGCATCGTGCGCAGCGCCGACCTCGACCTCGGCGCGAGCCCCGTCGACGCCATCCTCACCGGCCCCCTCGGCACGGGCCGCGGCTGGCCCTCGCGGGGACGCGGCACGCCTCCGCTGACGCCGCACGGCATCGAGATCGAGGATCTCGCCAGCGTGCGCGAGAAGAACGGCTTCGCGCTGTTCGACATCGAACCGGACGCGGTGACGGTGCGGCTCTTCCAGTGGCGGCGGGGGGAACCGGAGAAGGCGATCGATACCCTCACGCCGTACCACACGCACACGATTCCGAGGCGCTCGAAGGCCTGACGGCGCTCCGGCAGGGTGGCAGCCGGAGGAAGTGATCTCGCGGCGATGAAGGGAGGCCCACCCACCCTTGCAGCGTTCAATCCTCCAACCGTTCGATGAACTCATCGGCGGTTGCACAGCCAATGACGAGGTCGCTCAACTCGTTCAGTTTCGCCCCGTCCAGCGCGCCGTTCAGAGCCGCCGATAGTCGGCGCGCGGCGTCCGCGCCGAAGCGGCGCTCGGCCAAGCGCTCGAGCATCGCCCGCTGGCCCTCCTCCCGACCCGCCAGGCGACCCTCCTCCCGACCTTCCTCCAGCCACTCCGCCTGCCACTGTTGGGCGCGGTCATCAAGCGGGTAGGCCATGTCGTTCTCCTCCAATCCGTCGAGCTCCTCGAAGCTCGGTAGCTCGAAGCCCGAGTCCGGGAACCCGAGCACCGCCTCCTCGGCCCAGGCGAGCATCCCGCGCCGGAACCGGGTATCCGACGGACCGCGGAAACGCCGCCATTCCGCCGCAAGCCGCAGGACGAGCTCCCGCGCCGTCGCGCTGCCCGCCAGCCGCGCGACCGCCGCCAGGCGGTTGCCGTCCGGCGGCCCGGGCGTCGAGTGCCGGATCACGTCGAGCGCAATATACGCTTGGGGCTGGTAGGGGGCCAGCCGCCGCGCCGCGCGCCCCGGCAACGCCCGGAGCACCTCCGTGCCGTCCGCCGCGGTCCACCGTCCCGGACCCGTGTGGATCACCAGTGCGAGCACCGGCGGATACTCCTCCGGGCGGATCACGCCCTGGTGCCGGTAGTGCTCCTCCATCCAGGCCGCGTAGTCGCGCACCCGTCGCGCCATGCCGGCGTCGTTGCGGTGCTGGAACTCCACCGCCAGGAGCAGATACAACCGCCGTCCCCGGCGGCGTCCGGCGGCGGGTTCGCCCGCCGCGAACCTCCCCTTCGAGAAGCGCACGCGGAACGCCGCGTCGCCGAAGCGCTTGAGGCGGTCGGGGCCGACGTAGGCAGTCGGCAAGGGCTCGACCGCGTCGAGCCGCAGCAGCGCGGCGATTTCCGGCACCGCCGCCCGCAGTGCGTCCGCCACCACGTCGCCGATGAACAGCAGCTTGGCGGCCTCGTCTAGTTTGCGTCGCATGGGTTGATCGAGCGGCGTGCCGTGCCGGGCACCAAGCCCGCAACGTAGCCGACCATGGGACGCTTTTGGGCGAGCCGGGCCGATGTCTGCCGGCACGCCGCGGCGATTTCCTACACGGGCCGGGTGTTGCGGGCGCCGGAACGGTCCCGGGACGCTGGTTGTGTGTTTCGAGAACCGTCTCGCGCTGGCGGAATTGGATTGGTGGGGTGGCCCTTGACCATTCGGCACGCGGTCACCCAACCTTCTTGCGTCCCACGGTCTCCGCGAGCAGGCATAGTATCTCGAACAGCATCTGCGCCCCGGTGAGGCCGGTCGTGCCGGACGGATCGAAGGGCGGCGACACCTCGACGACGTCGCCGGCCACGACATCCAGTCCACGCAGGCCCCGCAACATCTGCTGCGCCTCGTAGGTCGTGAAGCCGCCCACCTCCGGGGTGCCCGTGCCCGGCGCGAACACCGGGTCGAGACCGTCGACGTCGAAGCTGGCGTACACGGGCCCATCCCCCACGACCTCGCGCGCCTTCTCCACCACTGCCGGGACGCCCATCGCGTACAGATCCTCGATGTGGATCACGGTCATGCCCGATTCGTAGCTGAATCCCCACAGCGGCTCGGCCGGCCCCCGGATGCCGATCTGAATCGTGCGTTTCGGATCGAGTGCCCCGTCCTCCACCGCCACCTTGAAGGGCCCCCCGTGGTGGTGCTTGTGTCCGAACAGTTCCGGCCCGGTATCGCAGTGCGCGTCGAAGTGGATCAGTCCGAGCGGCCCGCCCCGGGCGCGGGCCAATGCACGCAAGATAGGCAGCGTGATGGAATGGTCGCCACCAGCAGTGAGTGGTAGAAGTCCGGCCGCCGCGATCTGGTCGTAGTGGCGCTCGATGTCCGCGATGGCGTCGTCGAGCCGGTAGACGCCCTCGATGGGCACGTCGCCCAAATCGGCGGCGGTCGCGAGTTCATGGGGACGCACCCCGGTCTGGTGGCACACCATGCCCATCAACGTCGATTGCTCGCGCAGGTGCCGGGGGCCGTGCCTCGCACCCGGACGGTTCGTCACGCCGCCGTCGAAGGGGACGCCGACGATGCCGATGTCGATGCCGTCCCATTGCTTCGGCTCCGGAAGGAACGGCCGGCGCATGAACGTGGCGACGCCGGAGTAGCGGGGCTCGTACTTTTCTCCCCACGCCCGGCGGCGTTCCTCCGGTACGCCGCCGCTGTGGCCATCGTCTCGGGTCATCGCAAGGTCCTCGCCGTGGTCAACCTTCTTTCGGGGGCCATTGTAGTGGGCACCCGGGGACGCCGACGGCCACTACAAATCCCGAGCGTTCGCCATCCACCGTAACGCGTTACACTAGACGAAGCCAGAGGAAGCTCGTGGTGTAAAAGATGACCTACTCGCCCGCGGAGAGGATGCGCGCCATGCGGCTTCGCCGGCGCGCCAATGGACGGCGCGAAATCCGCGTGACCGCCCCGGATGCTCGCTCGCCCGAGATTCGGGCTCGGGTCGCACGCGCCGTCGCGGAACTCGACCCCGCCGACGAGGAGGATGCGCTGCATTGGATCGAGGCAGTCTCGGAATTCGACGAGAATGAAACGGGGTGACGTGGTGACCGTGGCCGTGTCCGGCGATTTCGGGAAACCACGCCCGGCCGTGGTCGTACAGACCGACGCCTTCCCATCCGCCCACGACTCAGTAGTCCTCTGTCAGATGACGTCCGTGCTGCGCGATGCCCCCGAGTTCCGCGTCACGGTGGAGCCGGCGCCCGAGAATGGTCTCCGCAGAACATCCCAGATCATGGCCGACAAACCAGTGACGGTCAGGCGCAAGAGAATCGGCACACGGATCGGGTCGCTGAACCGCCGGCAAGTCGGCCAGTTAAACAGCGCTCTTGCCTTCGTGATGGGACTCGCGGACTAAGTGCTCGCGACCGGGCCACCGCCACCTCGACAGCACCAAATCACCCGACCGTGAGCAAACTCTCCGACTCTCTCGCCGACCAGGACTTCACCCTCACCGCAGAGTTGAACCCGCCCAAGGGCACGGACCTGACCGGCATCCTCGGCATGGCGGAGACACTTCGCGAACAGGTCACGGCGTTCAACTTGACGGATTCCGCCGCGTCCCGCATGACCATGGCGCCCATCGCCGCCGCACACCTGCTGCGTGACCTAGGCATCGAGTCAACGCTCCAGATCGCCGGCCGGGACCGCAATCGGCTGGCGATCCAGGCGGACATGCTCGCCGCATGCGCGCTGGGGGTCGAAAACCTGGTCTGCATGACGGGCGATCCTCCCTCGGGCGGCGACCACCCCGAAGCGAAGGCCGTGTTCGATCTCGGGGCCGAGGACATCCTCCGGGCCGCGAACCGCCTGGAGGCGGGCACGGACCTCGCCGGCAATGCGGTGAAGAGTCCGCCGCGCTTCTTCAAGGGCGCCGTCGCCAACGTGGCCGTCCCGGACCTCGGCAAGGAAGTCGCGCGCATGGAGGCCAAGATCGCCTCCGGCGCGCAGTTCTTCCAGACGAACGCCGTCTACGAACCCGCCGGCTTCGAGACCTTCATGAAGCGGTGCGAGGCATTCGAGATACCGATCCTCGCCGGCATCATCGTGTTGAAGTCCGCCAGGCAAGCCCGGTACATGACGGAGCGAATCCCCGGGGTCGCGGTTCCGGACCGGCTGATCGACGAGCTCGAGCGGACATCGGATCCGGTCGGGACGAGCGTGCAAGCCGCGGGACGGCTCGTGCGAGAAGTGGCGCCCATGTGCCGAGGCGTACACATCATGACCATCGGCTGGGAGCGGTACATCCCGGACATATTGGAAGCCGCCGGACGCTGAGGCGGAGGCATGGTAGTGTCCTTCCCCGCCGCTTATCGGCAGTGACCAATGCCACGCACCGTAGACAATCTCGATCCGGACCGGGCTCGCGAACTCGCCGAAACGACGCGCCAACGAGTCCTCAAGCGTACGTCCGGCATCTGGCGCGGCGGCGATGGGCTCGACTACCAAAGGCGCATCCGGGCGGAGTGGTCCCCGCAGCCCGATGCGGCGCCTCTTGAACTCGTCATGCTGATCGGACGCTCCACATGAAACCAGTCTGCCTCGTCATCGGCGCCGGCGCCGGCATCGGCGGCACCGTCGGCCGCCGCTTCGCCCGGGAGGGCTACCACGCGGTGCTGTGCCGCCGCAGCGACCAAGAAGGGCTCGACCGCCTGGTCGGCCTGATCGAGGCCGACGGCGGCTCGGCGTCCGGCCATCTGCTGAACGCCGTCGAGGACGGGGCCATCGAGCAGCGCGTCGAGGCCGTCGAGGCGGAGGTCGGCCCCATCGAGGTGGCCGTCTACAACCTCGGCGCGCAGATCGGCGACCGGCCGTTGCGCAACACGAGCTACAAGGCGTTCGAGTTGGGCTGGCGGATGGGCACGTTCGGGCTGTTCCGGCTGGCGAACTCGATCTGCCCGCTGATGGAGGAACGCGGCCGGGGTACGCTGCTCGTCACTTCCGCCACCGCCGCCGTGCGCGGCAACGCCGGCCAGCACTCCCACGCCGCCGCCATGGGTGGCCGGCGCATGTTGTGCCAGACGCTGAACGCCGAGTACGGCCCGAAGGGCGTACACGTGGCCCACATCCTGGTGGACGGGGCCGTGGACGCGCCGGATACGCTCGGCAAGATGCTGGGGCCGGAGCGTTATCAGCAGCTACGCGAGACGCGCGGCATGGAGCATGATGGGCTGATGCTGCCCGAGAAGATCGCCGACACCTATTGGCATGTCGCCCAGCAGCACCGTTCGGTGTGGACGCACGAGCTGGATCTGAGGTCGTTCTCCGACAGCCCCTGGTGGAACGGGTAGTCGAGGAACGGGTAGTCGTTCCCCTTCGCGTGCCGCTTCGGTTACGCTCCCACGGATGCTCACCCAAGACTACGAAGAGCGCGTCTACGCCGGCGTGCTCGGCAAGATCGTCGGCGTCTACCTCGGGCGTCCCTTCGAAGGCTGGACGAACGCGCGCATCGAGGAGCAACTCGGCGAGATCGACTACTACGTCCACGACAAGGTGGGCGTGCCCCTCATCGTCACGGACGACGACATCAGCGGCACGTTCACGTTCGTGCGCGCGCTGGAGGACTACGGCTGCGATCCCGGCCTGACCCCGGCGCAGATCGGCCAGACCTGGCTCAACTACCTCATCGAGAACCGCACGGTGCTCTGGTGGGGCGGCCTCGGCAACTCCACTGAGCACACCGCATACCTCAGGTTGCGCGACGGCGTCGAGGCACCACGCAGCGGCTCGATGGCGTTGAACGGCAAGGTCGTGGCGGAACAGATCGGGGCGCAGATCTTCATTGATGGCTGGGCGATGGTGTGCCCGGGCGACCCCGAACGGGCCGCCGACTTAGCACGCCGCGCCGCGAGCGTCTCCCACGACGGGGAGGCGGTGTACGGCGCCCAGATCCTGGCGGCCATGGAGGCGCAAGCATTCACCGAGGACGACATCGACACCCTGATCGACACCGGCGTCGCCCACGTCCCCGGCAACAGCATCCTCTACCGCATGATCGGCGACATCCGCGAATGGCACGCGAAGCATGGCGACGACTGGCGCGCCACGTTCGCCGCGATCAAGGGCGAGTATGGCTACGACCGATACGGCGGCAACTGCCACATGGTGCCCAACCACGGGCTCATCATTCACGCGCTTCTGCATGGCGGCGGTGATTTCCGCGAATCGATGAAGATCGTCAACACCGCCGGTTGGGACACCGACTGCAACTCCGGCAACCTCGGCTGCCTGCTCGGCATTCGCGGCGGTATCGAAGGACTGGAGGGCGACGTCGACTGGCGCGGACCCGTGGCCGACATCTGCTACCTGCCGAGTGCCGACAGCGGACGCGGCATCAGCGACGCGGCGGCGGAGGCCAGCCGCATCACCGCGGTGGGTCACCGCCTCGCCGACACCCCGTATGCGCCACCGAAGGACGGCGCGCGCTTCCACTTCAGCTATCCGGGCTCCGTCCAGGGCTTCCAGGGACACGGCTGCCTGGTCCGGCAAGGCCCGGCGGCGGACGGCACGCCCTGCCTGACCATTCACTTCGACCCCCTCGCCGACGGCGAGACGGCCCGCGCCACCACGGGCACGTTCGTGGAATCCCGGGAGACGGCCCGCTACTTCGAGCGGCGCGGCTATGGCCTCATGGCCAGTCCCACGCTGAATCCGGGCCAGACGCTCGAAGCCTCCGTGGCCCTGCGCGCCGACGCGGAAGAGGCGGTCGGGACCGCCCTCTGCATTCGCGTCTACGACGACACCGACGAGCTGGTGACGCTGCGTGCGCCCGTGACGGAGATCGAGCCCGGCAGGTCCGCAGACCTTGTCTGGCGCGTCCCCGACACCGGCGGGCATCCCATCGCCACCGTGGGTCTGCAGATCGTGCGCGCGAAGACCGGCGGGGCCCTGTTTCTCGATCGCCTCACCTGGAGCGGCGCGCCCGACGTCACCCTCAAGCGCACCGGCGGCGAGATGTGGCATCGCGCCTGGGTGAACGGCGTCGATCACGCGGAGCGCCGCTTTCCCGAGAGTTTTCGGGTCGTGCAGGACCGGGGCACCGGGCTGCTGCTCTACGGCAACCGGGAGTGGACGGACTACGTGGTGTCGGCGGACGTCACGCCCCACATGGTGCGCCGCGCCGGCATCGCCGCGCGGGTCCAGGGCATGCGGCGCTACTACGCCCTCACCCTCTCCGACGACAACAAAGTGCGGCTCGTACGCGAACTCGACGGCACGACCGTGCTGGCCGAGGCGGACGCGTCCCTCGAACTCTACGCGACCTACCAATTCGAGTTGACGGTCCGCGGGGACGTGATCGAGGGACGCGTGAACGACGAGACCATCGTGGCCGCGACGGACGACGGCCTCGCCGAGGGCGGCATCGCGCTCCTCGTCGAGGGCGGCCGCACCGCGACCCAGGAAGTGACCGTGCGCCCCGCCTAGCGCACGCATTCATCGCCAACGCGTCCCGCAAGCGACCGCTGCATGAAGGAGAACCCATTGTGACCGTACAACCCAGCGACGACGTCCTGCTCGACATGCACCGCCGCATGGTCCGCATCCGCACGTTCGAGCAGGAGGCCGGCAAGCTCGCCGAGGACGGCAAGATTCCCGGCGCCCTGCACCTCTACGTGGGGCAGGAGGCCGTCGCGGCCGGGATCATGACCCACCTGTCGAACCAGGACTGGATCACCAGCACGCACCGGGGGCACGGCCACCTCATCGCCAAGGGCGGCGAGTTCGGCCCGATGTTCGCGGAGCTCTTCGGCCGCGCCACCGGCTACTGCAAGGGCAAGGGCGGCAGCATGCACATCTCCAACATGGAACTCGGCATGCTCGGCGCGAACGGCATCGTGGGCGCGGGGCCGCCGATCGCCGTCGGCGCCGCGTTCTCCTGCAAGACCCAGGGCGAGGGCCATGCCGCCGCGACGTTCTTCGGGGACGGCGCGAGCAACGAGGGCTCATTCCACGAAGCGGCCAACATGGCCGCCCTCTACAAGCTGCCGATGCTCTTCGTGTGCGAGAACAACGGCTACGGCGAGTTCACCCCGCAAGCGAATCACCAGGCCATAGTGGACGTGGCCGACCGCGCACCCGGCTACGGCATGCCGGGGGTGGTGGTGGACGGGATGGACGCCGTGGCGGTCTACGAAGCGGCCGGCGAAGCCCTCCAACGCGCCCGCGCCGGAGAAGGCCCGACGCTGCTCGAGTGCAAGACCTACCGCTTCTTCGACCACGTCGGGGTGCGCGGCATGGGACTCTCCTACCGCACCGACGAAGAACTCGCGGAGTGGCAGAAGCGTGACCCGATCACGCTTTTCGAGGCACGTTTGGCCGAACTCGAGATACTCGACGCCGACGCCGCCCAAGCCGTCCACGACGAGGTGCTCGCGGACGTCAAGGCCGGCATCGCCTTCGCGGAGGCGAGTCCCCTGCCCGACCCCTCCGTCCTCCTCGACGACGTGTACGCCTAAGCAGGAGTAGCAGCCATGGCCGAAGCACAAGCAACACCGACCACCCGGGAGCTTCCCTACGTCGCCGCCATCAACGAGGCCGTGCGCACCGTCCTCACCGAGCAGCCGACCGCCTTCGTGGCCGGGGAGGACGTCGCCGGGGCCGGCAGCGTGTTCGGTTACTACCGGGGCCTGCTCGAGGAGTTCGGCGCGGAGCGCGTCGTGGACACGCCCATCAGCGAGGAGGGCATCGTGGGCCTCGGCGTCGGCGCCGCCGCCACGGGCCTCCGGCCGGTGATCGACATCATGTTCATGGACTTCATGGGCGAGTGCATGGACGAGATCGCCAACCAGATGGCGAAGATGCGCTACATGTTCGGGGGCTCGGCGAAGCTGCCGATCACGGTGCTCACCATGTCCGGCGCCGGCATGAACATGGCGGCGCAGCACTCCCAGAGCCTTGAAGCGTGGCTCTGCCACCTGCCAGGGCTGAAGGTGGTGATGCCGTCCACGCCGTACGACGCAAAGGGCCTCATCATCAGTGCGGCGCGGGACGACAACCCCGTGTTTGTCGCGCTCAACAAGATGTCGCTGCGGCTCAAGGGGCCGGTCCCGGAGGAGTCCTACGAGATTCCCATCGGCGAGGCCAACGTCGTCAGGGAGGGGACGAACTTCACCATCGTCACCTATAGCCGCATGGTGCACGAGAGCCTGAAGGCGGCGGAGGAACTCGCGGCGGACGGCATCGACGTGGAGGTGATCGACCTGCGCTCCCTGCAGCCCATGGACTCCGAGACCATCATCGCGTCCGTGCAGAAGACGCAACGGGCCGCGGTGGTACACGAGGCCGTGCGCTTCGCCGGGATGGGCGGCGAGATCGCGGCGCAGATCCAGGAACACGCGTTTGACTACCTCGACGCGCCCGTGGCCCGGGTCGGCGCACCGTTCTCCCCGGTGCCGTTCAGCCCGGCCCTGGAGCAGAGCTACGTGCCGAACGCGGCCAAGATCGTCGCCGAGGTGCGCGCGTTGCTCGACGGGTGACGCGGCGTCACGCCAGCGAAGCCGCATTGATCGTCGGGGCACCGTCGGCATGAGCCCGCGCCCAGTCGGAATTCTGGCGAATCCGGCGTCCGGCAAGGACATCCGCCGCCTCGTCGCCCGGGCCTCGGTGTTCGACAACCAGGAGAAGCGCGCCATCGTTACCCGGTGCCTGGCCGGGATCCAGGCGCTCGGGCAACCGGAGGTGGTCTATTTCGACGACGCCCACGGCATCGCCCGCGGCGGGTTGGAGGACGCCGGCGTCCAGGGCACCGCCGTCGCGCGGACGCACAGCGGCCGGGCGGACGACACGACCCGTGCCGCCGCCGAGATGCGCGCCGCCGGCTGCGGCGCGGTCATCACCCTCGGGGGCGACGGCACCAACCGCGCGTTCGCCAAGGGCTGGCTCGACGCCCCGTTGATACCGCTCTCCACGGGCACGAACAACGTCTTTCCCCGCATCGTGGAGGGCACGCTGGCCGGCGCCGCCGCCGGGGCCGTTGCTTCCGGCCGGGTCGCGCTCGCCGAGGTCTCCCGCCCCGCGAAGGTCATCCACATCGCCATCGACGGGGAGCACGACGACATCGCCCTCATCGACGCCGCGGCGACGAACGACCGCTTCGTCGGTGCCCGCGCCCTGCTCGACTGCGACCGGCTCGTGCTGGCCGTGCTCGCGACCGCCACCCCCACGGCCGTGGGACTGACCTCGGTGGGCGGTCTGATGGCCCCGGTGGGCAACGCCGAGGATTTCGCCGCCGTGGTGCGCTTCGCGATTCCGGGGCGCCCCGCGCTGCATCGGGTCCGGGCACCAATCGCTCCCGGCATGTTCCAGGAGTTCGGCGTTGCATCCGTCCACCGGATCAGCTTCGGTGCCGCCGTTACCCTCGAGGGGCCGGGCGTGCTCGCGTTCGACGGGGAGCGCGAGCGGGTTCTGGCGCGTGGACGGCGCGCCACGATGGAGGTCAAGAGAGACGGTCCGCGCGTCATCGACGTGGACCAGGTCCTGCGCTCCGGCGCGGCACTCGGCGTCGTGCGCGCCGTCCAAGGCGAGGAGCTACGCGATGCCGTCTGAAATCTATCTCGTGAAGGTCGGAATGACGATGACCGAGGGCATCGTCGAGGAGTGGTACGTCGAGGATGGCGCGACGGTGGCCGCCGGCGCGCTGCTCTATCGGCTGGAGACGGAGAAGGTCAACCTCGACGTCGAGGCCGAGACCGAAGGGACCGTGCGGCATCTGGTCGAGGCCGGGGAGACCCTGGAACCGGGAGACGTTGTCGGCTTCATCTACGCACCGGGCGAGGACATCCCGGAGAGCCTGCCAACACCAAAGCAGGCCACGCCCGGCGAGGTGCCGAGCGTCGGGCCGAGCGCCCCGGCATCCACCGCACCCGCTCCGACCGGGAACAAACGCCGTCCCGCCTCGCCCGCCGCACGGAAACGGGCCGGGGAACTTGGTATCGACCTCGCGACCATCGAAGGCACGGGGCCCCGTGGACGCATTACGCGGGAAGACGTCGAGCAAGCCGCGACCGCGCGGGAGGCACGCCCCGCACCTTCCGCCGCCGCGCGCCGGCCGGCATCACCCGCCGCACGCAAACGCGCCACCGAACTCGGCATAGACCTCGCCAACGTCGAGGGCACGGGGCCGCGCGGGCGCATCACACGGGAGGACGTGGAACAGGCCGCGGCGGCGCGCGATGTCCCCGCAACGCCTGACACCGCGGCCCGAACTCCGCTACGCGGCATGCGCAAAACCATCGCCGAACGCATGCACGCGAGCCTCGCCAACTCGGCACAGCTCACCCTGGACATGGAGGTCGAGATGGACGACGCCGTGAAGCTCCGGGGCCAACTCGTCGCCGAGTGGGAGGCGGAGGGCGTGCGACCGAGCTTCACCGATCTCGTCATGCTGGCGGCCGCCAAGGCCCTGTCCCGGCATCCCCGCATGAACTCGGCGTTGATCGACGACGCCATCGTCGGCTCCGAAGCCGTACACATGGGCATGGCGGTGGCCCTCGACGAGGGGCTCGTCGTGCCGGTCATCCACGACGCCGCCAACAAGGGCCTCAAGGCCATCGCCCAAGAGTCGAGCGTGCTCGCCGAACGCGCCCGCGCCGGGGCGCTCACCCTGGACGACGTGCAGGGCGGCACGTTCACCGTCACCTCCCTCGGCATGTACGGCGTGGACGGCTTCACGCCGATCTTGAACGCGCCCCAGACCGGGATCCTGGGCGTCGGGCGGATCTTCGAGGGGGTCGCCTGGGAGGGGGAAACGCCGGTCAAGCGCCGACGCATGCGCCTCTCGCTGACGTTGGACCACCGGGTGATCGACGGCGCGCCCGCCGCGCAGTTCCTGGGGACGGTGCGCGAGTACCTTGAGGCACCGTATCGACTGCTCGTGTAGGCGAACCTCCGTGCGGGATGGACCGCGCCCGCCCGCGTCGCGTAGGCTCCGCCGTTCCGCCCGCAGCACGAGAACGCGATCATGGCCGAGGTATACCGTGTCATCGGCGCCGAGGAGTCCCCCTACTCCGTCAAGGTGCGCACGTACTTCCGCTACAAGGGCATTCCACACCAGTGGATGGGCCGCGCGGCGGCGGGAGACCTGTACCAGCGACACGCCCGGCTGCCGCTCGTGCCGCTTGTCGTCACGCCGGACGATCGCGGGATACAGGACTCCACGCCCATCATCGAGGCCCTGGAACCGGAGTTTCCGGAACCGGGCATCCATCCGGACGAGCCGATGGCCGCCTTCCTCTCCGCCCTGCTCGAGGAGTTCGGCGACGAGTGGGGCAACAAGTGGATGTTCCATTTCCGCTGGGCACGGGAAGTGGACCAAATCGCCTGCGCGCGCCGTCTCGCGGCGTCGATGGGCGGCGGTCTCGGGGTCGAGGAACTCGAGCAGGCGGCCCGGTCGGTGGTGGAGCGGATGGTCAACCGCGTCTGGTTCGTGGGGTCCAACGCCGTGACGGCACCGCAGATCGAGCAGTCGTTCCAGGACGCCATCGGTCTCCTCGAGCGGCATCTCATCGGCCGGCCGTACCTCTTCGGCGGGCGTCCCGCCTTCGCGGACTTCGGGCTCTGGGGGCAGATCTACAACGCCCGCCGCGATCCCACCCCCGCCGCCATCGTCGCGACCGCTCCGCGCGTCAACCAGTGGATCGACCGCATGCTGCTGCCCACCGTCGAGGGCGAGTTCGAATCCTGGGCGGCCCTCGCCCCGACGCTCAAGCCCCTGCTCGCGGATCAGGTCGGGGCAATGTTCCTGCCCTGGAGCGCGGCCAACGCCGCGGCCATCGCGGACGGCGAGGAGGAGTTCACCGTGTCGCTCAAGGGCAACGACTGGACGCAGAAGCCGCAGAAGTACCACGCGCGGTCGCTGACGGCGCTCAAGGCCAAGTACGAGGCGGCGAAGGAAACGCCTGGGCTGCGCGAGGTGCTGGCCGAGACCGGATGCCTCGAAGTGCTGGAAGGTTGAGGATTCAGGTTATGCGGTGCCGGCGAGCTTCTGCTTCGCGCGCTCGATGAACTGGGCCATGACTTCGGAGGTCTGGGCGCCGGGGAGCATGAAGCTCCCGGCGAGCATGTAGCAGGGCACGCTGACGACTCCGATCTCGATGGCCCCCTTGATGCGGACGCGCATCTCTTCCTCGCCGTCGCCGTCTGCGAGGTACGAGCGTGCCTCTTCCAGATCAAGTCCCGCTTCCTCGGCACCCTCGCAGAGCGTGTCGATATCGCCGACGTCCCGCCCTTCGCAGAAGTAGAACCGGAACAGCACTTCCGCGAGTTCATGCTGGACGACCGTCCCGGCCACGCGTTCGGCGTGGTCGAGGAGCCGATGCGCCGTCAGCGTGTTCGGCATGCGGCCGATCTTGCCGTAGTCGAACGTGATCCCCGCGTCTTCACCTTCCTCCACAATGCGCGTCGGTACCCGCGCCCGGCCCGCCCGCTCGCCGTAGCGCCGCGCGAGGTACTCGTCGCGGTCCACGCCCGTCGGTGGCAGGTTCGGGTAGAGCTGGTAGGGTCGCCAGACCACTTCCACGCCTTCTCCCGCCTGCGTCGCGAGCGCCCCATCGAGACGCCGCTTGCCGATGTAGCACCACGGACAGACGACGTCGGAATAGATTTCGATCAGCATGTGCCCCATGATAACGACGCCGGCGGCGCTTTGCCCCGGCGTTCCAAACGGAGGAGGACTTCATGGCCATCCAACTGCGGCAGATCGCCCTGGTCGCGCGCGAACTCAAACCCGTCATCGACGATCTCTGCACGGTCTTCGGCATCAAGCCGTGCTTTATCGACCCCGGCGTCGGCGCGTTCGGGCTGGAGAACACGCTCATGCCGGTCGGCCGCAACTTCCTCGAAGTCGTCGCCCCGGTCGAGGAGCATACCGCCGGGGGCCGCTATCTGGACCGGCGCAGCGGCGATGGCGGCTATATGGTGATCTGCCAGGGCGGAGATCTGGAAACCCAGCAGGCCGTGCGCCAACGCGCCCTCGACGCGGGCGTGCGCATCGCCATGGAGTCCGAGCGCGACCGGCACAATATTTGTCAGCTACACCCCCGGGACATGATCGCGTCGTTCCTGGAGATCGACTGGGACAGCACCAACGACTTCGACGGCAACTGGAACCCGGCCGGCGGGACCGGTTGGGAGGAGCAGGTCACCCAAGACGTCACCCACGATTTCGCCGGCGTGGAGCTACAGGGCGTGGACCCGGTCGAGATCGCCGAGTTGTGGGGCAAGGTAATGGACCTGCCGGTCGAGCGCGATGGCGCGGTGCTCTCGATCCAACTCAACAACGCAACGATCCGCTTCGTCGAGGCGACGGACGGACGTGGGCCCGGCCTTGGCGGCATCGACCTGGCCGTGAACGACCGGGCGCACGTCCTGGCGGCGGCCAGGGAGCGCGGCTGCTACGTGTCGGACGACCGCGTCGACGTGTGCGGCGTGCGCTGGTATCTGAAGGCGCCGTAGGCCTCCCTACAGCCGATCCGGTCCAGCCCGCCTCAGGGGAGGGCACGGATGCCGTCGGTGCGCATATCGGCCCCGGGGCCACCCGGCTGCTCCATGCCCAATGCCGCCGTTCGCCCGCGGGCATCCGCGGGTTGTCCTGCACTCGCGCCCTGTGCATCCGCCATGCCTAAGCGGGTCTCGACCTTACCCAAGCGAGTGTCCACTTTGCCCAAGTGAGTCTCCACCTTGCCCAAGCGAGTCTCGACCTTGTCCAGGCGAGTCTCCACCTTGCCCAAGCGAGTCTCGACCTTGTCCAGGCGAGTCTCCACTTTGCCCAGGCGCGTCTCCACCTTGTTCAAACGAATCTCCACCCCGTCCAGGCGAATCTCCACCTTGCCCAAGCGAATCTCCACTGTCCGCAGACGATTCTCCACGGCCCGCAGACGATCATCGAGGCGCTCAATCGCACTATGCATCTCCGTACGCAACTCCGCAATCTGATACCTGACGTCGGCACGCAGGTCGTTCGAGGTGGCCAGAATGAGGCCGGCGAGCGCCACGCCGATGGCCAACATGCCGATCAGTTCATTGCTGATGCGCGGACGTGCCGCTGGTCGTTTTTCTTCGGCCATCGTTGAGTCCCTCTCATGGCAGCCAAAACGTTGGTGCCCATCTTACTCCCCGCAGCCACCACCACGAATGCGAAATCTCTACTCGGCGTGTGCGCCACCGACCATTCACGGCGCGCGCCCGCGGCCATTCAGACTGTGCGCCATGAACGACGCGCGGGCCCGTTGACGGCAATCACGCACGCCGCCGCTGGTTCTCGCGCAACGCCTTCTTGCGAATGCGGATGGACCGCGGCGTCACCTCCACCAACTCGTCCACGTCGATGAACTCCAGCGCTTGCTCCAGCGAGAGCACCACGGGCGGCGTCAGGAGAATGTTCTCGTCGCTCGCCGCCGCCCGGATGTTCGTGAGCTTCTTCTCCTTCAACGGATTCACCGTCAGGTCGTTCGAGCGGCTGTGGATGCCGACCACCATGCCCTCGTACACCTCCGTCCCGGGGCCCACCATCAACCGGCCCCGGTTCTGTAGGTTGAAGAGCGCGTAGCCGACGGCGCGGCCCGTGGCGTTCGAGATCAGCACGCCGGACTTGCGGCCCGTATCGAGGCCGCCCGGCACGCGGTCGTAGCCCGCGGACGAGAACGTCATCACGCCGGACCCCGACGTGAAGGAGGCGAACTCCGTACGGAAGCCCATCAACGCCCGCGTGGACACCTTGCACGTCAGCCGCACGCGCCCTCGCCCGTCGTGGTCGACGTCGACGAGCTCGCCCTTGCGCTCGCCGAGCGCCTCCATCAGGCGTCCTTGGTGCTCGGCGTCGATCTCGAACACGACGGACTCGAAGGGTTCCAGACGCACGCCGTCCTGCTCCCGCACGATCACCGTCGGCTGCGAGACGGCCAGTTCGTATCCCTCTCGCCGCATCGTTTCGATCAGGACGGACAGGTGCAGTTCACCGCGGCCCGACACCTCGAAACAGTCCGGCTCCGGGGTGTGCCGCACCCGCAACGCCACGTTGTGCGATGCCTCGCGAAACAACCGCTCCTCGATCTGCCGCCCGGTCAGGTACTTGCCCTCGCGCCCCGCAAAGGGGCTCGTGTTGACGCGGAAGGTCATCGTGAGGGTGGGCTCGTCCACGGTGAGGGGCGGCCGCGCCTCCGGCACGTTGACGTCGCAGATGGTGTCGGACACGCCCACGTCATCGACCCCCGTGACGCAGACGATGTCGCCCGCCCGGGCGGCGGGCAGTTCGACCCGTTCGAGACCCCGGCTCGCGAGCACCGACAGCACCCGCCCCTTGCGCACCTCGCCGGTCCCGTTCACGACCGACACCGGCGACCTCGGCGGCAACGCACCGCGCCGGACGCGGCCGATGCCGATGACCCCCACGTAGCTCGAATAGTCGAGGGTGCTCACCTGCATCTGGAACGGTCCATCGAGGTCCGCATCCGGAGGTGGAACGTGAGAAACGACGAGGTCGAGGAGCGGCGTCATGTCCTCCGCCAGCGCGTCGGGATCGAGTCCCGCCACGCCGAGCGTCGCCGACGTGAAGACCGCGGGGAAGTCGAGTTGCGCCTCGCTCGCCCCGAGCCGGTCGAATAGGTCGAACACCTCATCCACCACGCGGTGCGGCGCGGCCCCGTCGCGGTCAATCTTGTTCACGACCAGGATCGGTGCGAGCCCGGCGGCGAAGGCCTTCTGCGTTACGAACCGGGTTTGCGGCATCGGGCCTTCCACGGCGTCGACGACCAGCAGGACCGCGTCCACCATCGAGAGGATACGTTCCACCTCCCCGCCGAAGTCCGCATGGCCGGGGGTGTCGACGATGTTGATCCGGCAGCCGTTGTATTCCACCGCCGTCGTCTTCGAGAGGATCGTGATGCCCCGCTCCCGCTCGAGCTCGTTGCTGTCGAGGGCCCGCTCCGCGATCTCCGTGCGCGCATCGGCAGCCGTCTGCTGCAGCAGGCGGTCCACGAGGGTGGTCTTGCCGTGGTCCACGTGGGCCACGATGGCGACGTTGCGGATTTGCATCGCTTCGGAGTGTTCCAGACAGGCTCGGACCGACGACCGGCCAAGGCGTGACGCCGAGGTTCTGTTAGCAGTACCTTCGACGGAAGGAAGGCGCGCGCACCTACGTCAGCCGTAGGCCACGAAGTTCAGCTTGTTCCCATCGAGGTCGCGGAAGTAGCCGGCGTGGAAACCCTCCCCGCGTGGCCCCGGCGCCCCCTCGTCCGCCGCGCCGAGTTCGAGGGCTTTCGCATGCAGCCGCGCGACCGCTGCCGGGGATCCGGCCTGCAGCGCCACCATCATCCCGTTGCCCACGCTGGCCGCATTGCCATCATGCGGCTTCATGATGAGGACCATGGGCTGATCCATGCCTGTCCCATACCCCACGGCGCCGTCCTCCTCCATGAGCCGGCCGACCCCCATCTCCGCGAACAGGGCGTCGTAGAACGCGGTGGCGCGGTCGATGTCGTTCGTGCCGATGGTGACGTATCCAATCATGGGTCCGTTCCGATGGTTTCGAGTGGGGCGCGAAGCATGCCCGAATCGCCCACCGGCGGGAAGGGCGAACGCGGCCGAACTGTACCGGGCCGGCGTGTGCCGCTTCCGGCCGGGCGCCGGCCATGCCTGGACCCTGCTCTACAAGGACGCCACGCGCTTCCGCTTCGAGTCCTGATCGCCGCCGGGTAACATCGTCCGTTTCATCCGGGCGGACGGAGGCGAACATGGAGACGAGCGCGCGGCAGGCAGGATTCGACGAGGCGCGGCTCGGTCGCATCACCGAGCACCTGGAGCGGCACTACATCGACCCCGGCAAAATCGCCGGATGCCAAGTCGTGGTGGCCCGCCACGGGCACGTCGCCTACCACGCGTCCCTTGGTCTACGGGATCTTGAGCGCGGCCTCTCGATGACGGACGACACGATCTTCCGCATCTATTCCATGACGAAGCCGATCACCTCCGTCGCGCTCATGCAGCTCTACGAGCGAGGGATGTTCCAGCTCAACGATCCCGTCCACCGGGTCATCCCGGCCTGGCGCGACCAAGAGGTCTACGTTGGAGGGACGGGCGAACGGGTGGAGACGCGTCCGCCCGAGAGCCCGATGACGTTCCGCCACGTCCTCGGCCACACTGCCGGCCTCTCCTACGGCGCCACGAACCACCCCGTGGACCAGCTCTACCGCGCCGCCAACGTGCACCGGGAACAGGGCGAGACGCTACGGACGTTCGTCGACAAGCTCGCCCAAGTGCCGCTCCACTACGATCCGGGCCGGCGCTGGATGTACTCCTACGCGACGGACGTGTGCGGTCATCTGGTCGAGGCGCTCTCGGGCATGCCCCTCGACCGATACTTCGAGGAGCACATCTTCGCCCCGCTCGGCATGACGGACACCGCGTTCAGCGTCGCGCCCGGCAACGTCGACCGCTTCGCCGCGAACTACGAACGCGGCCCCGACAAGGCCCTCAGACTGCTCGACGACCCCCGGGCCAGTCCCTACCGCGTGCATCCAACGTTCTTCTCCGGCGGCGGAGGCCTGACGGGAACGACGGCGGACTACCTGCGTTTCTGCGAGATGCTGCGCCGGGGCGGGGAACTGGACGGCGAACGCATTCTCGGCCCACGCACGCTCCAACTGATGACGCGCAACCACCTCGCGGGCGGGCAGGATCTCACGCAGATGGCGGAGGGCGCGTTCTCGGAGACGGCCTACGAAGGCGTCGGTTTCGGCCTCGGCTTCGCGATGACCCTCTCCGAAGTCGCCGCCGGCACCCTCGGACCGGGCGACTTCTACTGGGGCGGTGCCGCCTCGACCATCTTCTGGGTCGATCCGGTGGAGGATCTCTCCGCCGTCTTCATGACTCAGCTCATGCCGTCGGCGACGTTCAACTTCCGCGGGCAACTCAAGAACATCATCTACTCGGCGATCATCGACTGACGGCGGCACGGGGAGGATTCATCATGGCCGACGACATCCCTGGCGGGTCGGTAGACATCTCGGGCGACCCGATCATCCTCGGCAACGGCATCGAGGGCGAGCCCATGCGGGTGCCAACGGCAAACCCCACGGGCTTCCACCAAGCGATTTCCGAACCCGACGACATGCCGCCGACGGACATCCTCGGCATGCTGTTCCTACCGCCCGACGACGCACCCCGGCCCGTCGTGATCGTGGTGCCCGGCAGTCTCGGCGTGGCGCCGTCGCACGTCGCGAAGGCCGATTACCTCACGGGCGCCGGGATCGCGTGCTGCGTCATCGACCCCTTCGGCACCCGAGGCGTGACCTCGACCGTCGCCAACCAAGCGCAATACACGTTCGCGGCGAGCACCTGGGACGTGCTCGCCACCGCGACGGCGCTCGCCGCACGGGAGGACATCGACGCCAAGCGCATCGGCGCCCAGGGGCATAGCCGCGGTGGTTCCGCCGTCCTCTCCGCGGCGTGCATGGCACGGCTCGTCGGCCCGGAGCGTTCGGCCTCCCTGCGCGCCGTCTATGCCGCGTATCCCTGGTCCGGCATGCAGTTCTCGAAGCCCGACGTGGGCGACACCATCGTGCGCTCCGTCATCGGCGAGCGTGACGAATGGTGCCTGCCGCAACAAGTGCAGGGCCACATGCACGCGATGACGCTGCTCGGCTGCGACGCGAGCTTCGGGCTCTTCCCCGAGGCGCAGCACAGCTTCGACCGGGACACGCCGGTGGAGTACATCCCGGACGCCTCCGTCGCCCCAGGCGCGCCGACCACGTACATTCGGGAGGACGGCGCATTGGTGCATCCCCGCACCGGGGAAGCGGATCCCGCCTTGAGCGAACTCGAGGTGATGCGCTACGCCGTCAAGTCGGGACATGGGCGGCGGGGCGCACACATCGGCGCCGCCGGCGATCAGGCGCGGCTATTCCACGAGGACATGATGGGGTTCTGGGGCGCCGCGCTGGCCGGGTGAGTACCAGAAAACGTCCTGGCCCCGATTGGTTAGTCCCCCGGACGCTTTTCGAAGTCGCCCCCCAACGCGACCCGCCGCACCGCGACCGTGTCCGTCGGCTGGTGGCCCAAGGCGTGTGCCGGGGCCGGGACGGCCTGCACCTGATTCGTCAGCCGGCCAAGGCCGGTGACCTCGACTTCCACGACATCCCCCGGCCGCATCGGCCGCGAGTTCGCCGGGGTGCCGGTCAGAATGACGTCCCCCGGCGAGAGGGTAATGTGCCGGCAGAGGTCCGCGAGCTGGTAGTCGATGCCGAAGACCATCTCGGCGACCGCGCCTTCCTGGACCACCTCCCCGTTGATGTACGTGCGCACGGTGGATTCGCGCACGTCCACGCCCCGTACGATGCCCGGGCCGACGGGGCAGAACCCATCCATGCCCTTCACGCGAGTCATGCCGCCCGCGTCCGTGTCGCGGAAGTCGTGCAGGCCCACGTCGTTCGCGGGAGCAAAGCCCGCGATGTGGTCCCACACGTCCTCGATGGCCACGTTCTTCATCGTGCGCCCGACGATCGCCGCGATCTCGCCCTCGTAGTTCAGGTACTGGCAGTTGGCCGGCCGGTTCAACATGCCGCGATGGCTGTTGAGCGCACTCACGGGCTTCTGGAAGAACGTGGGCGTGACCAGTTCCGGCGCGCGGAACTCGACCCGGCGCGACTCGTAGTTGAGGTGAATGCAGAGGATCTTGGTGGGCTCGCACGGCGGGAGGTAGGTGGCCTCGGCCTCGGGGATCGAGCGCCCGTCCCCCAAGCGCAGGTGGGCGCCCTCGACCGTGGTCCACTCCAGCCATCCCTCGTGCAGGATGCGGCGCTGCTCGAAGCGTTCACCTTCCAATACGTTCACGTCTCGCAGGCTCCTGCCTACGCTTCACCGCGGTAGGTGTCGCGCGTGTAGAACTCCGACTGATGGGTCGCGGGCCGCCCACCCCAGCCGACCTCCACCTGAAATCCCGACGGGCCCCGGAAGTAGAAGGAGAACGTCTGGTCGTTGGCGTGCCTGCCGAGCGGCACGGTGACGGGGTACTGGCTCTTGGTCACCAGGTCGTGCGTAAGGAGCACGTCGTCCAGATGGTCCACCTCGAACATGATGTGATGGATATGCTTGCCGCCCGTGGGCACGCCGAAGGCGCAGGTGTGGTCCCGCGAGTTGGCGTGCATGAACAGGAGTTCGAGGGTGTTGCCGTCCGGCATCGGCATCCTGTACTCCCGGCTCCCGCGCATCCCCAGGTTGCGGTAGAAGTCGTAGGTCGCATCCAGTCCCGCGTGATTCAGCAGCACGTGGCCGACGCCGCCGTCCCCGGTGACGAAGCGGGTGAACATCGGCCGGCCGGGGTGGAACGGGCGATGCGCCTCCACCCGCGGGCCGTGGAAGATCTCGATCGGGATGCCCGCCGGATCCTCGAGCGTCATGAATTCAAGAAGGTGGCGCTCCCGGGCGAGCTCCTCCCCGGCGACTTCGTACGGAACGCCCAGTTCCGACAGGTGCGCCTGCATGGCCGCGAACTCCGCCGGTCCCGCGACGCGCATGCCCATGGCGATCAGGTCGTCGCTGCCGTCCTTCTCGAGGACGACCCGATGGTGCCACTGATCGTTGCGGAGATAGAGCCGCTCGGGTTCGCTGTCGTCGCCGATCTCAAGACCGACGAGGTCCGTGGCGAACGCGCTCCACTCCTCCAGGCTGGAAACGCCGAACCGCACGTAGCCGAGTTCCGTGATTGCAGTCATGCAGTCCCCTCCTCTTCTCCGCGCAAGCCACCCCGGTAGCGGGCCATGATAGCGTCCGTCGCCTCCCAGAACTCGGGCACCGCGGACCAGGACGCGAGGCGCTGCGCCATGACGTGGGCGAACGCATAGTTCCGCGGCGCCGACGCGAGATAGAAGCGTTCGTACAGTTCGACCCGGCCGCCGAGGGCCGAGCCCACCATGTCCCACGCCGTGCGGAACAGGCGGGCGCGCTCGTCCGCGGACGCCTCGTCGGCACCCCGCAGGTAGTGCGCCAGCAGCCCTTCCAGCTCCGGGTCGTCGAAGTCGGCGCGGGCCGGAGTGGCCAGCAGGTTGTGGGCGCCGATGTTCTTCAGGATGTCGTTCACCCGCACCATCCAGCCCGGCATGGTCGGCCGCAACGCGATGAACGGGCGCTCGTCGCAGATCCACGTGCCGTCGCCGTAGTCGAAGGCGCCGTCCTCGGCGGCCTTGAGCGCGCTCCGGGTCAGTTCCGCATAGGACCAGAGCTCGCCCAGCATCTGGTTCGTCTCGCCGCGTCTCTGCTGACCGGTGACGTCCGCGATGCGCGACGCCAGCTCGTAGGCGAACTCCAGCTTCGTCAATGCACGGATGACGGTCTGCTGCATGATGTTCCCCGTCCATCCCCGCTGCATCACGGTGTTGAATACCTCCGGGTTGGCGTTGCAGAAGACCCGCGACTTCGGGACCTCGACGTGGTCGAAAATCATGAACGCGTCCTGCTCGTCGAAGCGGCTCGAGAAGGGCGCGTCGAAGGCGTCGCGGTCCGTGCCGTAGTGGTCCCGGCAGAGGACCTTGAGGCCGGGGGCGTTCATGGGGACGGAGAACGCGAGGGCGATCTCCGGCTCGTCCGGCGGAACCGGGTGGGCCGGATACACGGCAAGTTCGTCCGCAAACGGGCCGAGGGTCGCGAGAATCCGGGCGCCGTGGACGATGATCGAGTCCGCCGTCTCGTCCACCTTACGCAGGGCGAGCTCGCGATTGACGCCCTCGTAGTCCGGCACGCGCTTGTCGACGATGGGATGGACGATGGTGTGGGTGAGCGCCAGGTCCCGCGCCGCGATCTCCCGTTGGAAGGCGAGGAGGTTGTCGTGGCCCTCCTCGTTGCCCGCTGCGCGCCAGAGACTCGGCTGCCCGGCGAACCCCGCAAACGTGACGTTGACGTAGTCCGGCGTCCGGCCAAGCATCCCCACGCTGTATCGGGCGAGCTTCCTCAGCCCCCGGTGGCGTCGATCCAGATCCTCGCGGCTGGTGGGGATGAGGTGGCTGATGTTGGTCTTGGCCCCGTCCCCGCCATCCATCAGGCAGTCGTCGGCATGCAGGTGTTGCCAGTCGAAGTAACCGGCCATCCCCGCGAGTGATCCCCGGAAGGCCTCGCAAGCCGTGACGTCCCGGATCGACTCGCCGTTGACCCAGACGGCGCGGTCGTCCTTCAGGCCGTTCAGATATTGCGGGCCGGTACGCGCTCCCATCGAAGTGCCCCTTGGGAAAGGATGGAATGTAGCGCCAGCGGGGGCGACATCGCTACCCGCGCGCTTCGAAGCTCCGCTGCGGTTCGCATGGCTGGCCATGAACTGCGACACTGAGGCAAACCCCAAACGCACCCACGCGCACCTCCGCCCATGCCGAAGCGACCCGAAAACCTGTACGACCGCTACCACGCACACATCTACTTCGACGAATCCACGGAGGAACAGGCCCGCGCCCTGTGCATGGACGCCTGGCAGCAGTGCCATGTCGGCCTCGGCCGCTTCCATCGGTGCCCCGTCGGCCCACACCCGCAATGGAGCTGTCAGCTCACCTTCGACGCGGACGAGTTCGACCGGCTGATTCCGTGGCTCGATGCGCACCGCGGTGGCCTCGACATCCTCGTGCATCCGCTGACGGACGACGCGCTGGAGGAGCACACCTCGCTCGCCGCGTGGCTGGGCAACGAGGTGGGGCTATTGGTCGATGTGTTCGAACCTGGATCGGATGACTCTTGACGGCGTTGGCACCGCCTCGGCAGCGCTCGTCCAGTTGGTCAGCCGGCCGATCGATATCCCAATCGACGGCGCGTTGGCGGCGCATCCGTTCGTACGTTCTGCCTTGAACTGATCCGTTACGGCGGACCTGTACTTGATCTCAATGCTGACACGCCTAGATGAACACACCCTGGACGCAAGAATGTCAGAAGCGTGTGACATCAAGCGGCCGAAGGGGAGCCGGTACGCAACAGGGCCCTCGGCTTCGAGCCGCACGCCCGACTTCAACGCGGCCGCCACGCGATCCGACTCCTCACCTGGCCTCGGACAAGCCCTCCCCTACCGCCCAGTGAACCGCGCCTCGCGCTTCTCCAGGAATGCCCGCACGCCCTCGTGGTGGTCCTCGCTGCGGAAGCACGCCTGCAGTGCCTTGAAGCTCTCCGGGATGTGCTCCTCCACGCTGCGCGAGAACCCCTCGTAGACCAGTTCCTTGGTCAGGCGGTGCGAGAACGGCGAGCCGCGCAGAATGGCGTCCGCGAGTTCGCGGGTGCGGCTGGCGAGGTCCTCCGGCGCCACCACGTCGTGGGCGTAGCCGATTTCCTTCGCCTCGTCGGCGAGGAGGAAGCGACCGGTATAGAGGAGTTCCAACGCGCGCGGAACGCCGATCAGCCGCGGCAGGAGCCAGCTCCCGGCACCGGTGTCCGGGACTAGGCCGCGTTGCGCGAAGATCCACGAGATTCGGGCCCGTGTGCTCAGGATGCGGATGTCCGCGTGACTGGTGAACTCCGCGCCCATGCCCACGGCGAAGCCGTCCACCGCACAGACGGTGGGTTTCGGGCAGGAGGCGAGCGCCCACCAGCCGATGCCGGGTTTGCGGTCGGTGGCGGTGCTCTCCCGTTCTTCCGGTGACTGCTCGTTAAGGTCCGACAGGTCCGTTCCGGCGCAGAAGCTCCCGCCGGCGCCCGTGACCACCAATACGTGGACCGCATCGTCCTTGCTGGCCTCCCGGATGAGGCGGCCGTACTCGGCGTTCATGGCGTGGGTCATCGCGTTGCGCCGCTCGGGGCGGTCGATCGTGATGGTGGCGACGCGGTCCTCGACGTCGTAGTGGATGTTGTCGTGACTCATGGTTCCTCTCGGCGCTCGTTCGCGCGAATACTACATTTCGGCGGCCACCCGCCGCAGCCGCTCCGGTGTCATCGGCAGGTCCCGCACGCGCAGTCCCGTAGCGGCGAACACGGCGTTGGCGAGGGCACCCGAGGTCGGGCCAACCGTCGCCTCGCCGGCGCCGAGGGCTTCGTCCTGCGGATGATCCAACAGGATCGTGCGGACTTCGGGTGCCGCACCGAACCGGAGGATCGGGTAGTCGTCCCAATCGCGATCCGCCACGACGCCTTCCGCGTCGAATCCGACGGCCTCGAGGAGGCACCAGGAAACCGCCTGGACCGCGCCGCCCTCCAACTGGTTGCGCAGACCATCGGGATCGATCACGCGCCCTGCGTCGGCAGCGATCCAGAGTCGAGGAACGCGTACCTCCGCCGTGTCCTCGTCCACGGACACCTCCACGACCACCGCGGCGCAGCATTGCCGGTTCTTGTAGCGGGCGATGCCGATGCCGCAGGGGCCATTCAGGCCGCCGGAGAGTTCCAGCGCCGCGTCGAGCACGGCGAGTGCCCTCGGATCGTGACCAAGGTGTTGGCGACGAAAGTCGTCGGGCGGCACGCCTGCCGCAAGCGCCAACTCGTCCATGAACGATTCGATGGCGAACACGTTGCCCTGTGCGCCGAGCCCGCGCAGCGCGGAGGTGCGCACGGGGGCGTCCCGGATGAAGTGCTTGGTCACGCGTGTGTCCGGGAATCCGTAGATCGGCATCGCGTTGCGGTGGATGCCGACCTCGGGCGCCAGTGCGGGCCGGGGAGGGCTCGGTGCTAACGGTTCCTCGAGCCAACGGGCCGCGAGCACGTCCACGCCCGGTGCCCGGGGATGCGGGCGGGCGACGTGGGTGAAGCCATACACGTCGTGTGTCCAGGTGACGACCCGGCCGTCGGCATCGAGGTCCGCCCCGAGTTCGACGTGCATGGGGGGACCGAGGGGCTCGAACCGGTGTTCGTCTTCCCGGGACCACTTCATCAAGACCTTGCGTCCTGGGACCGCCCGCGCCACCAAAGCGGCGTCGAGGGCCACGTCATCCGCACCGTTGTGGCCGTAGCAACCCGCGCCTGGTACGTGACGCACGTCGACGCTCGCCGCATCCATGCCAAGCACCCTGGCCAAGACGTGCCGCAGCGGCGCCACGCCCTGGCTCGCGCACTCGATGTAGAGCCGTTCGCCGGTCCAGCAAGCCATCGCGGCCGAAGGACCGAGCGATCCGTGCATCAGATACGGCCGCGTGTAGTGCGAACGGTGCTGCGTGACCGGGGGACTCCACTCCGACTTGGTAGGCACGCCGTCCCGCAGCGGCAGCGCCTCGGCCGCTTGGCGGCGGGCGACGTCAATACGCGGCGTCCCCGGAACGTCACCGACGCGCCGCCATCGCGCCGCGCCCGCCACCCGCTCCGCCAGCCGTACCGTCTCGTACTCGTCCGGGTCCGCGACGGCGACGAAACTCCCATCGACGATCAGGACTCCCGGTATGGCCACTGTCGTGTCGAGGCCCTGCAGCCGGTGGTGTAGCGACGGTGGACGCACGGGCCGGGCGTGGAGTTCGGCGGTTGCGTCGTGAACGAACGCCGCCACCGTCGCCTTCCCCAGGACGTCCGAACGCCGATGACCCTCTTGTCCGATCAGTGCATACGCATGCGGGGGCTTCTCCGGAACGCGGTGGTCGATCTCGACGTCGAGCCCTTCACGCGCCAACGTCCAGTAATCGAGTGGCTCGTTCACGCCGGGACCGGTGATCTCGCCGTTCCGGACGGCCAAGTCCCGATGCGGCACGCCGAGCCGCTCCGAGGTGCGCTCCAGCAACAGCTTTCGCGCCCAGGCACTCGCCTGCCGCAACGCGGCGCCGCTCGTCTCGATGGACATCGAGCCAGCGGTGACGCCCTCGTCCGGCGTGTGTCCCGTGTGGGCGGACACGACGGAGACGCGTTCCAGCGCCACGTCCAGTTCTTCGGCGACGATAACCGCGAGGGCCGTCAGCAAGCCCTGGCCGATCTCCACTTTGCCCGTGAACGCCAACACACGGCCGTCCTCCGGGAAGCGGATCCAGCTTACTAGGGAGGGCGTGGCCACCAGCGCAGGGGGTAGCGCTTCCGTCTGTGGATGCGCGGCGTCGTCCCCGGTCGGTGTCTGGCTTCGGACCATGGCCCCGCTGTCAGAAGATTCCCCCCGGGCCAACGCCATCAACGCCCGCACCACGCGCGGATGACTGCCGCAGCGGCACAGTTGCGGTTCGAGCGCGCGGGCGATGGCTTCGGGTTCGGGATGCGGTCGCTGCCGGAACAGGGCCTCCGCGGCGACGACGATCCCGGGGAGGCAGAAGCCGCACTGCGTGGCGTTGGCCTCGATGAGGGCGCGGCGGACGGGCGTGTCGAGCCCTGCGGCCGTCTTGACGTGACGATCCTCGACCGCGCTAGTGGGAAGCGTGCAGGCGTGGGCAGGAACGCCGTCCACCAGCACCCGGCAGGCGCCGCACTGTTCGCGTCCGCAACCGACCTTCGGCGTCATGTCCGCGACTGGCGGACTGCGCAAGGTGTAGACGAGCGGCGTCTCAGCGGCTTCGGCAGGCAGGCCGACCGGGCGGTCGTTGAGGCGGAAGCGGATCATTCGGCAAGCACCGCGTCGAGCGCGTCCTCGTGGCCGAGTCCGAGCACCCACGCCTCCTCGTTCTCGATCACACGCCGCTCCTTGCGAGTCAGCGAAGGGGCACCATCGAACAACGGCGCCAGTCCGCCGCACGCATCGAGTCGGGAGTACGCGAGCGCGTTGATGCGCACCTGGGCCCGGTCAAGAATCTCGCCCGATTCGCGCAAACGGGCCACCGCCGCCCGCAGCAGGGACGGGTAGAGTTCGGCCAGCACCACCGGCTCGTTCGGAAGCCGCAATCCCCCGTCGAGCGGCCACACCGCGACCCGGCCCGCGAGGGCTGAACCTCTGCTCAGTCGCGCCAGCGCCGGCAACCCCAGCAACGCTTGGGAACCCACGGAGCCCGCGTAGGCGAGCTGCCAGAGCGTCTTCGCACCCTTGGCGTGCTCGTCCGAAATGCGGCGTTCGGGAGGATGAGACTCGCGGCACGTCCGGTCCCGTGCGTGGGTCGGCACACCCGGGTGGTCCCACATCGCCGGCCGCCCCCAACACGGCCCGCCCCCCGGATAGCAGCGGTTGATCTCCTCGGCCACCGCGTAGCGATTGTTGCCGTTGTCCGGTCCGTCCTCGATGCGCTCCGCCATCCAATCCCAAAGTGCGAAGGCCGAGGCACAACCCGTGAGATGCGCCGCCACGCCCTTCGGATAGCCAAAGGGGAAGTCGAAGCCGACGAGGACGCGCCGACCGGTAGCGATTTCGGCCGTCAGTAGGGCCTCGAGCCGCGTGACAGCCTCGCCACGCGTACGGACGTACTCCAGACGCTCCACCACCCCATCCCGGGCGACTGCCCACCAGATGGCGTCCTTCGTGGGCCGTTTCGGGCTCGGCTTCGAACGGGCCGACCAATCGACGACGACATGGGTGTCGAAAAGCGGCACCCCGTGTGCCGTTCTGTGGCAGTTCCGTCCCTACCCCGCCGGCACTCGCACCGTCGCCGTCCCGAAGACCCGCGTCTCCTCGCGCTCGTTGACGATGGAGATGTCGATCTCGACGGTCCCGGCGTCCTCGTCGATGTCCGTCACCACGCCCACGATGCGGTGCGGGTGATCGACCAGCACCGGCGCCCGGAACACCGTGTCGATGGCCACGATCTCGGATTTCGGCGCCCAGCGGTGGATCATCGCCCCGAGATAGCCCTGGCTCATGACGCCGGGCACGATCGCTCCGGGGAAGCCCTCCTTGCGCGCCACCTCGTGGTCCGTGAAGCGACCGCCGCCCCAGCCGACCTCGCGGCCAAAGCGCTTGACGTTCTCAAGCCCGGTATCCGGCGCGAAGGCCGGAAGTTCCGCACCGAACTCGACGTCGGTGATCGTCGCAACGGTCTCTTGTGCCGACTCACTCACTGGACCTCTCCCGTATCACGGTGCGCGTATCGGCGTTCGCGACATGCGTGCCGTCCTGGTCATAGAGCTCCATGCGCCGCACTAGGAACACCATGCGGCCGGAGCGGCCCGTCTTCGTGTAGATGTCGTGCATGTGGGACTTGCCCGTCAACGTCGCCCCGGCGCGGATCGGCGCCATCCACTCGACACCCTTGCCGGCGTCCATCCCGACGCCGCCGAGGGTGGGAAAGTCGGACGGCAGTGCGCGTCCGCCCACGAGGGTGGAGACGTAGGTCGGCGGCGCCTGGAAGTCCGGATCGTCCGGGTCCGTGAACCGTGGATCGGTTTCGCCGCACGTCCGGGCATACTCGGCGAATGTGTTCCCGTCGATCTCGAACTGCACCGCGTCGAACTCCCGGTTCAGGAAACCGGCCCGCAACTCATCAATGTCGGCCTTCAAAGCGCTTACTCCCGTTGGAAATCTCTTGCGTCGGTGGCGTCGTCAACGCATGTCCGACGTGGCAATACCGTCCCATGCGACCCGTTCCCCCTCGAACGGCGCTTCCCGCACGCCGGCGAGCGGACCGATCATCATCGTGGCCCGATTCTCTCCATACGGCGGCCACTCCCCGAGCGACTCCGTGCTCGGGTCGCCGGTGCGCGCGAACGCCGTCCAAGCGTCCATCGTGGCGTCCGCGAGCGCATCCGCGGCAGGCCCGGCACCGAACATCCCCGCGGTATCCGGCGTCACGTCGTGGGTACCGAACACGAAACCGATGTCCACGCCATGCTGCGCCCCGCTCGCCCCGTCCATCGCCGGACTGATCCAGTCGAACACGTAGTGATAGACGGGTCCGTGCGACCGGTGGGCGTCCAGCAGCCGCGTGGAGGGCACGCCCATCATGCGGCTCGTGTCGATCGCCGCGTAGAGGGAGGCAGAGTCCACCGGCGCCAAGCGTTGCCCCCGCGCCGTTCGGTAGGCGTCGATGAGTGCGTTCGCATCGTGACCGGGAACCAGCTCGTGCACGCGCGTCACCAGGTCGCCGTCGCCAAGCCCCGCGATGGCCGCCGTGGACATCTCGTCCCGCGTCGTCCCCACCATCAGGGGCATGCCGGCGTGCGTGCCCGAGCCCAAGAGCGGCTCCGGCCAGTCCGTGATCGTCTCCCCGTCTATCACGGGCTTGGCCCAGCGGTTGCGGATGGCGGGGTCCGGGCTCGCGGCGGCTTCCATGAATGATGGGACCGCAGCCATCATGTCCTCGGTGCTGGCGGCGCACAGCGCATCCGGATCGCTGGTCCCGAAGGCTTCGAGCATCGGCTTCGCGATGTAGTCCACCGCTTCGTCCACGCTGAAATGCGAGTGGCCCGGGCCGCTCTGCGCGATGGCCTTGTGGAAGAGCCCGCGCGCGGCCGGCATCGAGAGCACGGACACGACGCTCATGCTGCCCGCGGACTCGCCGAAGATCGTGACGTTGCCCGGGTCGCCGCCGAAGGCCGCGATGTTGTCGCGCACCCATTCGAGGGCCGCGACCTGATCGAGGATGCCCTCATTCCCGGTGGACGGGATTTCGCCGTTGGTCAGTTCCTTCAGCCGCACGAAGCCGAACGCGCCCATGCGGTAGTTGATCGTGACCACGACCACCCCGCGCGACGCGAGGCCGCTGCCGTCGTAGAGATCCTGCGACCCCGATCCGATGTAGAAGCCACCACCATGGATCCAGAGCATCACGGGGCGGCCCCCGTCGTCCGTCCCCGGCGTGTAGACGTTGAGGTAGAGGCAATCCTCCGATTCCGGCTGATCGATCAGCAGGGCCGGCGGAAGCAGAGGGCTCTTCTCCTGCGGGGCGATGTTGCCGAACTCCAGCGCATCGCGCGTTTCCGTCCACGGCTCCGGCGGCTGCGGCGGCATCCACCGAAGATCGCCCACCGGAGGCGCGGCGTAAGGGATGCCCTTGAACACGGCGAGGCCGTTCTCGCGGGCACCGCGTACTGGCCCGCTGTTGGTCTGAACGACGGTCATCTTGCAGTTTCCCCCGTGCGATGGTGCAGCGCCTAATGCTACCGCAGTTCTCCGGGGGCCCGGCCTCCGTCTGGTATCGTAGCGCCCTCGACCACGAGGGCTTCGGACCATGCCGCAAAGCCTGCACATCGAACCCGCCGACAGCACGCTGGGCGCGACCGTCACCGGCGTCCGGCTCGCGGCGCTGACCGACACGGAGTGGGGATGTATCGAGGACGCCTTCCACGCGCACGCCGTTCTGATCTTCCCCGGCCAGCATCTCTCGCCGGAGGAGCAGGCCGCGTTCGCCCGGCGTTTCGGCACGCTCTCCATCGAAGGGCAGACCCTCACCAACGAGAACGCGGACGGCAGCCTCCGCCCGGCGGACGATCCCGTCATGCTGCTCCTGCGTGGGAACGAGGGATGGCACACCGACAGTTCCTTTCAGCACCTCTCCGCGAAGGTCTCGATGCTGTCGGCACGCAAGGTCGTTTCGGGTGGCGGCGAGACGGGCTGGGCCGACATGCGCGCGGCCTACGATGCCCTCGACACCGACATGCGTGAACGCATCGCGGGGCTTTCCGCGTACCACTCACTGTTCCACTCCCAAGCGCGCGTGGGGCAAGCCGGGGAGAGCATGGTTAATGGCCTGGCCGCGCTGCTGGGCGACGCGCCGGATACCGACGACGCCGCAACCGCCGGCGAGAAGGCGTCCGGCTATGTGCCCCACGCACTCGAAGACAAGAACCCGCCGCTGCGCCCGCTCGTGAAGGTGCATCCGGTCACTGGCCGGCCGGCGCTCTTCATCGGCCGGCACGCCTACGGCATACCGGGGCTGAGCGAGGCGGCCTCCGAGCAACTACTCGACGAGTTGATCGACTTCGCCTGCCGTCCGCCCCGCGTGCTCGAGCACCGCTGGGAGGTGGGGGACCTCGCGATTTGGGACAACCGCTGCGTGTTGCACCGGGCGCGGCCTTGGGACTTCTCGGAGCCCCGGATGATGTTCCATACGCGGGTGGAGGGGGATCCGGCGACGGAGTTGGCGGCGTAGCGGGCCGAGGGAGCCAGCAGCGAACCACCGCGATAGGTTCAATGGTCTACAGACGACACGACGGTAGCGAGTGCAACTCGAAGTAGTATTCTCGCGGCTCGATTGACGCCTTGGGAGGACGCATGAGCTTTCGCGCAGAGACACGGGCGTGGCTGGAGGAGAACTGCCCGGCCAGTTGCCGAGGCCCCGGTGATGCGCCCGGCGGCGGCACCAAGGCACCGATGACCGACGACGAACGCACGTGGCTCGAGCGTGCCGCCGAGCGCGGCTACACGGTCCCGACGTGGCCGGCGGAATACGGCGGTGGTGGATTGTCCCAAGACGAGAACCTGATCCTCCTTGAGGAGATGCGCCGTATCGGCGCCCGCGCCCCAGTGGCGGGCATGGGCACCTTCATGCTTGGGCCGACCCTGCTCGAACACGGCACGGAGGAGCAGAAGATGCGCCACATCCCGCGCATCGCCCGGGGCGAGGTGTGGTGGTGCCAGGGCTACTCCGAACCGAGTTCCGGGTCGGACCTCGCGAGCCTGCGCACCCGCGCCGAGGACAAGGGCGACCACTTCCTCGTCAACGGCCAGAAGATCTGGACCTCCGGCGCACAGTTCGCGGATTGGATTTTCTGCCTCGTGCGCACGGACCCCGACGTGCCGAAACATCAAGGGATCAGCTTCCTGCTCTTCTCGATGAACCAACCAGGCGTCACGGTGAAGCCCATCCGGCTGATCTCGGGCGCGTCGCCCTTCTGCGAGACGTTTTTCGACAACGCGGTCGCGCAGAAGGACGACTTGGTCGGCGAACTGAACCGGGGCTGGACAATCGCCAAACGGCTACTCCAGCACGAACGCGCCGGCATCCAATCCTTGGCCTCGGGGCGCACGCGGGAGAGCGGTCCCGACCTGCCGGGCATGGCGCGGGCCTACGTCGGCGAGCGCGACGGCCAAATCGCGGACCCGACGCTGCGCCACGACATTGCCAAGCACCGGATGGACTCCGAAGCCTTCGCCCTAACCCAGCGGCGGGCCGTGCAGGAGGCCCAATCCGGCAACACCCCCGGCGCCGCGACCTCGATCTTCAAGTACTGCGGCGCGAACCTCGGCAAGCGGAACAGCGAGCTGCAGGTGTCGATGCTCGGCACGAGCGCCGGCGACGCGGGCGTCTACTCGGACGAGGTGGAGGGGGAGATCAAGCGCGCTTGGCTGGCCGGCAAGGCGAGTTCCATCGCCGGGGGCAGCAACGAGGTGCAGCTCAACATCATTGCGAAGCGGGTGTTGGGGTTGCCGGACTAGTCCGAGGCTCAACCCGGCGGCAGCGCCTTCAACAAGCCCGTGTCGATCAGCCCGCGGAAGTGGCTGGTCACGCTTGCGGCCAGGGTTCGATCCGCCATCAGCACGCCGAGTTCAATGTTGCTCGTCTGGGCGGCCTCCGTGAGGTTGGCGGACGTGATGAACAAGCGTTCGCCATCGGCCACGACTGCCTTGGCGTGCAGCACGCCGCCGGGGCCATCCCGATCCAGCGCTCGCGGATCGTAGTACACGGCAGGCCGCCGCGCTCCGGGCCAATCCCGCCCCCAGAACTGCTCTGCGAAGCGCCGTACGAGTTGATCCCGTGCCGTCGTGTCGCCGCGCCCGCGCTGAATGTTGAGGAGCAGAGTCGCTTCGAGCCCCGCCACCACGTCGAGACGCCCGGACAAGCCCTCGAAAACACGGGGTCCGTCGAAGTAGATATAAGTACTGACCCACAGCGACCGTTCCGCACCGCCCACGATTTCCTCGAACACCCGCGCGGTGTCCCGCGCCGGCACGCCGGGCACCTCGGGGCCGGACCAGACGAGGTCCGCCCGGGGAGAGCGCGTGCTCGCACGTTCCACGGTACGCACCCACGCCGCCGCAGCTGGCCCCGAGACCCCCACACGATCCAGCCCGTCCAAGTCCGCGAGCACGTCCTCGCCGCCCTCCCGCAACCCCAGCGTCGCGCGCAACGTCGCGGCGGAAGATGCCGGCGTGATCAAGCCCGTGTCCAGGGCAGCCGCAAGCCGACTGCGCAGGTGGGGCGGCAACGCCAAGATGCCATCGCCTATCGCCACCGCCCTGCACCCACTTGAGACCGGAGCGAATCCCCCGGCGGCTCCCCCACCATCAATCCGGCACCGGGAAGAAGGCGGCGTCCTCCAGCCCCAGGGTCGGCACCACCAAGGCACGGTCGAGATAGTCGTTGCGCATCTCGCAGGAGGTCTCCGCGATGAGGGCACAGGCGTGACAGGCGGCGCCGTGCAGCCACCGCCGCTCCATGCTGGCACCCGGCTCGTGCTGTGCACAGACCGGATCATTGGAACACAGTGCGCCCATGCGCAACGCATCGGCGAGATGGTCCTCGATGTACCGCGCCTGCTGGACGAGGCCGCCCAGCGTGCCTTCCGCGTCCGGGCTACCGGTGTACAACAGGATGGCGTAGCGGTCGTCCTCCGCGTAGATGCGTTCGCGGATGGAACTCGCAGGATAGCCGCAGCGCATGGCGAGCGACTGAATCAGCAAGTGCGCCAACGTGTGCAACAGGATGTACGCACCGCCCGGGAACTCGTGTGCGGACTTCCGCTCCCTCGTCCAGGTCCGATGACCTTCGAGCAGGGCCGCGATGCGATTCCGCACCGGAGCCCGGGCCTGCCAGTCGCGGACCGCCTCCGTCCGAAGCTGCACCAAGACGCCCTCGCCTCGATTCTCCACGGCCGGAAACCACTCCGGCTCGATGGCGATGTCCGCCCGCTCGACGTCCGTGTCGTATTCCCCGTGCGCGTCCCGCATCACCGCTTCGAGCCGGGTGAAGCCGATGAGCGCCATTACCTCGCGCATGCGGTGGAGTTGGATCACGCACTCAGCACCTTCGCTGGCTGTCGAGCCGCCGCGCCGCCAGACATGCTCGGGAAGCCGGCGGGCGTGGAAGTCCGGATCGATCGGCATGTCGTCTCCGAACCCCTCGGGCTCGCCGAGTAGTGCATCGAGTTCGACCGCCTTCAGGTTGCGGCTGCTGTCGCCGCCGCCACGAACCTGAGCGATAGCGGCCAATACCTCGTCGTCATCGTATCCAGCGAGGTTCTCCGAAACGCGATCCAGTAGCTTGAAGGCCTGCAGGGTCGCGAGCGAGTCGACGGCGTACAGCACGTCCCACGTATCCCGAACAGCGCGCTCCACGGCGCCGCCCCGATCCGGCAGGGACAACACGCTGACCACCTGTGGGAAGTACGCGTTGGACGCCGTGCGGATGAGGAGGCGGCTCGGCTGATTGCAGTCTTCGCCGGTGTGATCGCCAAGCCACGGCCGGGCACCGGTGCAGACGCCAAGCGGATTCTCGGCGAGTTCAGTTGCTTCGTAGAGGGACCGTTGGCGGCCGCAGTCGCAAACCACGGCGAGGTCCGACAGGTCCCCCGTGGTGCCCCGCTCGACCAGCCAAAGGTCGCGTCGGCAACGCTCGTCGCCGTGGACGAAGCCGTACCAGTCCAGATCATCCACGTGCCCCCTCGGGCAAGCCCGCACGAAGCGCGTCGGCACCACGGGTTTGCCATCGTAGCGGCCTTGTTCCAACGCCTTGCGATGCACGAGACGACGTCGCTGGCCACGTCCTTCACCGATGGCCTCCTGCACGACGAACCACTCGGGGAAGCGCCAAGCACCGATATCCCGGGCAGTCGCCCAGGGTTCCTGCGGCTCCGGCGGCGGGGCGTACAGCCTCGGAGTGGGCACGTTGGTCATTCTCTGGAGCCAACTGGAGAGACGAGGTTCCAGAATCTCCTCCAGCCCCTTGGGCCACGTCTCCAGTCCCCCGACGATGGCGGAGTGCTTAGGGAGGTCGATCAGCGCACCGGGCCCATAGGTGGTGATCACCTGGCTCTGCCGCAGCGTGCCTTGGCTCATGCGTCCTCCACATCGCCACCGCTGAGGTTCCGCAACCGTAGGCCGACCTCCGGCTCGACGTCGCGCAAGGAACGGTTGGCCCGAAACTTCCGGTGGTGGTCGGATTCGAAGTCCTTGTCGAGCATGTCCCGCAAGAGGGGCTTGTCCGCCCTCGACCGCTCGCCCCGCTGATACCCCACGGCCACGTTGTTGGTCCAATAGTCGTGCAGCACGGTGCTCCATGAGTCCAAGAGATCCACAACGCGGAGATGCACGCTCGTGCGTCGCTCGTCGCGTTCGTCCTCGTCCTGCAAGGGTTGCTCGTCCACCCGCGCCTGGAACGCATCGAGCAGCATCCGTTCCAGCGCGGGGCGCACGTCGTCGAGCTTCTCCGCGCCCATGGGCGGCGTCAGCGCGGCTTCGCCGTGCCGGGCAAGTCCCACGAGTGCCCCCGCCAACCCCCGATCCAAGGCGCGGGCCGAAAACGGCGTGACGCTGGACACTTCGACGGATCGATAGAACGTCTCGTGGTAGTGCCGAAAGCGTTCGTAGTGTGACCGGTCCCGGGGTTTGTGCATGTTGAGCAAGGTGACGACCAAGCCCGGCCGATCGTCGTCACGTCCGACGCGGCTCGTCGCCTGGATGTACTCGGCGTGGGTCTTGGGCTGTCCCAGCACGACCATCAGCCCGAGCCGGGCGATGTCGAGGCCCACCGAGATCATGTTGGTCGCGATGGCGCTGTCGACCCGTTGCCGCTTGTCGTGAAAGCGCGCGTCCAAGCGACGGCGCGCATCCGCCACCTTGTCCGTCGGCACCCGCGACGTGAGTTCCAGCACATCCCAGGAGACTTGTCGGCTCTCGAACAGCCCGGCCTGTTCCCCGATGCGTTTGCGGTCCCGATATCGGCGGATCGTGCCTTGGACTTCCTCTTCCAGAATGCGCCGGGCACCCCCCAGCTCGCGCAGGGAGTTGAAGTAGCCGAGCACCGTCATGTAGGGATCAGCCGGGTTGTCCGGGTTCTTGTCCCCGCCCGCTTCCATGTATGCCCGCTGAGCGGCACCCATGAGCGCGAGCCAGGTTCTGCGCATCAACACCTTGGGATTGCGTCCGGGCGAGACGATGCCGAGATAGAGCCGGCCGGGCACCTCGTCCACGGACCGCGCGCGGGCAAAGAACGAATCGCGGCGGTCGGGCCCGGGCGGCGGGAACACTTGCGTAAGCGGCCGGGCGAAGAGCGCTTGGATCTGATCGTCGGCCTGACGCACGGTCGCGGTGGAGGCGATGATCTTCGGACCAACCGCCTCCGCGGGAAGATGCCGTTTGCAGAGCGCTTCGATGGCCGACTCGTAGAGACCCACCATCGTACCCAGCGGCCCGGCGATCAGGTGCAGTTCATCCTGGATCACCAGATCGGGCGGCGGCAGCGGCTCGGCCAGGGGTCGCCCCGTGCGCGGTGCCGTCGGCCCGTAGAAACCCGTTCATCGAAGCGCTCGGCGCCCCCGAGCAGCATGCCCGTCTGCCCCACCCACGGCAGGGAGGCGAACTTGTCCACGGTGGCGATCAGGAACGCCGGCAGACGCCGGTAGAGCGGCTCGTCCACCGCGACGATGGGCAGCGGGCGGTCGCCGCTGAAGTCGCACTCGTAGTCCGCGCACACCACACGCAGGTGCTCCGGCGCGTCCGCATTCGGTTCGAGGGTGAACGAGTTCGGCGTGAACCGCTTGTTGCACCAAGGACAGTTCTCGAGCGGAATGGGTGACGGGTTGCTGTCCGGATTGCGCTGAAAGCGATTGGTCTTGCTGCGCGCGGACTCGGAGCCCCGCTCGCCCTTCCGGCCCATCACGTTCGGGGTCGCCGCCTTCCCCACCCAGAGGCCAATCTCGAACGGCCACTCGCCGTAGCGTCCGGGGTCCGCCTCGCGCTCCAGTTCCAACGCGCAGATCAGGCCGGCGGCGCGCGAGAGTTGATCCAGCGTCAGCAGACGCAACGTGTACCGCATGATGACGCTCACACCGGCGCCTTGCCGGCCGCCTGCTCCCGGCCGCCGCAACCGCCGCAACACCATCGCGAAGGCCGCGAGCGCGAGATACGCCTCCGTCTTGCCCCCGCCGGTGGGGAAGAACAGCAGGTCCACCATCCGGCGGTCCGGATGGCGGCCGTCCACGAGCCCGGCCAGATTCAACAGCAGGAAAGCGAGCTGGAAGGCGCGCCAGGCCGGCGCGTCGAGTTCCAGCCGCTTCCGCATCGCGGTCGCCACGGCGCGATTCGCCAGGCGAAAGGCATCGAGCGCCTGTGCATTCGACGCGAGCACCGCAATGCCGCCTTCGATTCGGTCCGCCGCAAGGCCCGCGCGGCGCAGCATCTCCTCGCCCGTCTCCCGCCGCGCGCCCACAAGCCCGGCGACGTCATCGCGCCGGGCATCGATCCAAGTGCGATAGTCGCGGACCAGCGGCATCAACGCACGGGTGGCCGCCGGACCATCTTGCAGGGTGCCCAGCGCGTCCATCGACAGCACGACGTTCGGCATGTCCACCGTGTCGGTCTTGGCCACGTGGGCATGGGGAATCCAGGTGGTGCGGAGCACCCGACAGGCACCCTCCACCACCTCCCAGTCCGCCGAGACACCGTGTCCCGCTGCATATTCCGGTGTATCGGCGTAGTGGAGGTCAGCCACGTCGGCGTCCCAATCTCCCGCTTGCGCCCGGCGAGGATCCGGCCGCGCCACGAAGCCTTGCGCGTTGCGCACTTCGATCTCGGCCTGGAAGGCGTACGTCAGGTTCGGCTCCTCGAGGTTGGGCGTGCGGCGGTTGACGAGGAATAAGGACACCGACCGCGTGCCCGCGGGGATGTCCGTCAGGCTCTCCGTCCTGATGCGCCGTTCCACGACATGGAGCACCAAGCCGGGGCCGGAGTCCGGTACGTCGTAGTCCCCGGGGTTCGTAAGATCGACCTGCAACGTGCGTTCCCGCGCCAGCCGACGCCAGACCGAGGGCTCGGACGGCTCGTCTCCCGCCTGATCCCCGGCCTTCCGCGCTTCGTGCTCATAATCGCCCCAGCGCACCGTGACGGCCAACGCGTTGGTGTCCTCGGGAACGAGGAAGCTGAGCCCCATCGACGACGGGAATAGGCTCCGCTTCGCCGTCTTGCGTTCCTCGGCGGACTCCTCTGGCAAACCGCCCTGCTCCGGTACCGCGTCGAGGTCGTCTTCTTCGTCGAGGTCGGACCGTTGCTCCAGCGGCGCGTTCGTTGGCACGAGGAATCCAGTGAGGTACCACGTTGAGGGGCGGATCCAGCCTGGGAGCTTCTCGTCGGAGAGGGCGTGGCCGGCCCAAGGGCCGACGAAGTCGAGGTTGAGGGCGTCGACGAGGTGGTCGCGGACGGATTTGGAAGTATCGGGTTTGGTCATGGAATCCGTCGATCAGTTGCCAGCGTGGACTTCACTGGTCGGTGACGCCGACTCGTGCGGCGACACGCCGTTTTCGCTGCAAAGCCTGCCGGTGATCCCGATCGGCCACCCCGACACAAACATCCTCCGCCCTCTCACTTCGCCCACGGCGACGCCGTCGCAAAAGCAATGTCGGCATCCGGGAGCGCGAAACTGCCGGCACCAACGGCGCGTAGACACGTTCCGAGCATCCACGCTCGCCACGAAGCCCCAAGCCCGCCTCCGGCCAGCCAACGCTCAGCGTCGCCCCACCGCCAGTTCGAGGACATCCGATTTCCTGAACCGGTAGCGGTTGCCCTCCATGGTGTGCTTGAGCTCGTTCGCCCGGATTCTTCGCCGGACCGTCGACTCCGATACGCCGAGGAAGTCGCAGACCTCCCGCAACGTCATGAGATCGGATCCACCAAACAGCTTCATGGAGTCGGTGATGTCGATCCCGATCACGTGACCCGCCTTGCCGTAACGGACGACGATACCTTCGCTGTAGACGGACCGCGCCTCCACTTCCTCGGCAAAGTCGATCGTCAGATAGTCGCGTGCGGCGTCGTGGTGGATCTTCACTCCCGAGCCTCGAAGTTGACCATGACCGTGATCACTTCCCATACCTGGTTCTCCTCAACGGCCACCACGGCGACCGAGTTGTCGTTTCGGCCCTCGATCCGCTTGCTCGCGATGACCTTGTCCATGGACTGCCTGATCGTCCTATCCGGCTTCGCGAGTATGTCCTCGACATCGCGCGGCGAAATCCCGCGCTGGATCATTCGCTCGACAGCGTGGGCTCGATAGCGGACTTCCATGCCTCGCCCAAGTTAGACGGAGTGGCCAAGCTGGTCAACTTCTGTTCAAGGTTCCTTTCAAACGCCGTCATCTGGGGAAGAAGAGCAGGTCTACCATGCGGCGGTTGTGATGGGCGTCGTCGACCAACACGACCTCCCAGGCCGCAGACACGCCGTGCCCGGCGGCGTATTCCGGTGTGTCCGCGTAGTGCAGGTCCGCCACGTCCGCATCCCAATCCGCCGCCCGCGCGCTGCAGGGATCCGGACGCGGCACGAACCCTTGGGCGGCTAAGCACTTCGATTTCGGCTTGGAAGGCATAGGCGAGGTTCGGCTCGTCGAAGTCGGACTGGCGCCGGTCACGAGGAACATGGAAACCGAACGCGTGCCCGCCTGGATGTCCGTCAGACGCTCCGTCTTGATGGGCCGTTCCACGACATGGCTCGTACTCACTGGTCTTCGAGAGGGCGATTTGGAGCGTTCGGTCGCGAGGCAGCCGCCGCCAAACGGAGGGCTCGTCCGCTTCCTCTCCACCCGCCTTGCGCTCTTCGTGCTCGTAGTCGCCCCCTCGAACCGTCGCGACAACGGTGTCCGTGTTTCACCGGAACGAGGAAGATCGAGCCCCATGGACGGGAAAAGACTGCGCTTCGCCGCCTTACGCTCCCCCGCGGACGGCTCCGGCAGACCGCCGGGGTCCGGCACTGCGTCCAGATCGTCGTCTTCGTCGGCGTCGGAGCGCTGTTCGAGGGGTGCGTTCGTTGGCACGAGGAATCCGGTCAGGTACCGCTTCGACGGGTGGATCCAGCCCGGGAGTTTCTCGTCGCAGAGGGCGTGGCCGGCCCAGGAGCCGACGAGGACGAGGTTGAGGTTTTCGACGAGGCGGTGGCGGACAGATCTAGGGAACGTCTGAACAAGCCCGTCCATGGGCTTGTTCAGGTCGCAAGCCAAGAGCGCGGTTTCGGCTTGCTCCGCAAATTCAATGGCTTACGCCATCGAATTTGGCGGCACATCGTAAGGGCCGCGCTAGGGAAGGCCCTAATCAGACCTTCCCTAGAGGTCTGGCGGGCGGTGGTCATTGGGGTGCTTCGCCGCCCTTCCGTCGCGGCTTGACCGATTGCGCCGACGCCGGCAAGCCTTCGCTATCGCCCGTGGGAGCGACCGCATTTGCCTTGATCGAGGCGGAGCCGGGAGTATGACAGACCGGGACATCGCGGACTCGGAATCGCGGCACGGGGCAGCAGTTCTCATTTTGGCCCGACTTGGCAACGGAGTCGGGGATTCCGTCCGCGAACGGGTTGACAACATAGGACGGCGCCCCTATGGTGCGGGCCATGGGCAACCCATGGTTCGGATCGAAGGCGACGTCGGGGCTGTGGCAGGCGCTGGTGGCGCTGATGCCGCCGCACGCGGTGTACATCGAAACGCACCTGGGCGGCGGCGCGGTGATGAAGCGCAAGCCGGGGGCGCTGCGCAACATCGGCATCGACCTGGACGCGCGGGCGCTGGAGTCGTTCGAATGCGGCCATCCGGTGGAGCTGGTGCACGCGGACTGCCACGCGTGGCTGGCCGGGTTCCCGTTCGACGGTTCGGAACTGGTGTACAGCGACCCGCCGTACCTGCGCGGCGCGCGCAAGTCCGGGCGCCGCTACCGGCACGACTACGAGGACGCGGACCACGCGGCGCTGCTGGAACTGCTGAAGGGCCTGCCGTGCGCGGTGATGGTGTCGGGATACCCGTCGGCGCTGTACGACGAGCTGCTGGGCGGCTGGCGCAGCGCGGCGCTGCAGGTGATGAACCACGCGGGGGTGGTCACCGAGAAGGTGTGGTTCAACTTCGCGCCGGACCGCGTGCACTGGGCGTCGCGCGCGGGACGGAACTTCACGCACCGGCAGACGGTCAAGCGCAAGGCGCATGGCTGGGGCCGGCGCTACGCGGCGATGCCAGCGGCGGAGCGCCTGGCGGTGCTGGCGGCGATCATGGCGGTGGAGGCCGGCGCCGCGCCGTGAGGTTCCTCGCGCGCCATCTCGACCGGCTGCGGACATGCTTCGCCGGGCTGCCGGACCCGCGCCGCGGACGCAACCGCCGCTACGCCATGGCGGACGTTGGCATGGCCGCGCTGTCGGTGTTCCTCATGCAGTCGCCGTCGTTCCTGGCGCACCAGCGCGCACTCGCCGAAGGCGGTCGCCGCTCCAACGCGCACACCCTGTTCGGCCTGGACCGCATCCCCTGCGACAACCACGTCCGGCAACTGCTCGACGGCGTGCCGCCGGAGCACTTCGACGACCGGTTCCACGGCCTCGTCGAGGACCTCGACGCGCACGACGCGCTCGAACCGATGCGCCGCCTCGACGGCCGCGCGCTCGTCGCCATCGACGGCACGGAGTTCTTCCGCTCGCGCAACATCCACTGCGACAACTGCTCGACCCGCAGGCGCGGCGACGGCGGCACCGAGTACTTCCACCAGATGGTCGCCGCCACCGTCGTGGCGCCGGGCCAGTCGCGCGCGCTGCCGCTGCCCCCCGAGTTCGTCGCGCCGCAGGACGGCGCGGCCAAGCAGGACTGCGAGCGCCAGGCGGTCAAGCGCTGGCTGCGGTCCCACGGCGACCGCTGCGCCGCACTGCGCCCGGTCTATCTCGGCGACGACCTGTACGCCTGCCAGCCCGTCTGCCGGGCCATGCTCGACGCCGGCGGCGACTTCCTGCTGACCGCCAAGCCGGCCAGCCACAAGACCCTGTACGAGTACCTCGACGGCATCGACATCCCCGTGCGCCGCCGCACGACGGGCCGCGGCGCGCAACGGCGCACCCACCGCTACCGCTGGATGACGGACCTGCCCATCCGCGACGGCGACGACGCCCTGCGCGTCAACTGGCTGGAGGTCACCAGCGCGCGGCCCGGCGGCAAGGTCACCTACCGCGGAACCTTCGTCACCAGCCTGCCCGTGGACCGCGACAACGTCGCCGAACTCGCCGACTGCGCCCGCGCCCGCTGGAAGATCGAGAACGAGACCTTCAACGTCCTCAAGCAGCACGGCTACCACCTCGAACACAACTTCGGGCACGGCAAGGACACCCTCGCCGCCGTGCTCGTCGTTCTCAACCTGCTCGCCTTCGCCCTGCACACCGCGTGCGAAGTCGCCGAGTCCACTTGGCGACGGGCCCGCGAGCGCCTCGGCACCCGCGCCCGCCTGTTCGAGCACCTGCGCACCGTCACCGAATACCAGGTGTTCCCCGACTGGAACGCGCTGATCGGCCTGCTCGCCACGGGCGGGCCCGCCGCCCAGCCTCCCTGACGCACAGACCACGCCGCCAGCCGCCAAATCCACGAACCTCGGACAGTCCCGAAACCCAATGCCTCAATCGTCAAAATGAGAACTGCTGGGCACGGGGAGAGCTCGGTGACCAGCGGAGGTTCGGCGAGCGTCGCTGAACGGGCCCCGCGTGAACGATAATCCGTGCTCTGAGGACGCCGCCGTAGCAGAAGTGTGACGAGCAGGGACACAGACCCGATTATGGCGGAGCTTCGAGCGGTCCGGCAGCGTCACGCGGCCCAGTTCGGATTTGACGTCGCCGCGATCTTTGACGAAATTCGGCGGTGGCAGGCAGCTTCCGGTTGGGAGTTCGTCCGATTACCGCCGCGCCCGGTCGCCGTCCCGACGGAGAACCCGTCCGATATCGGCTGAAGACGCCGACGCGGCCCCGGCAGTTTCTACCGGCTTCAGCCGTCGGCCCGCACTGAGCCGACCGTGAAGCGCGTACTCGTCGCTTCCGCGTAGCGGCGCAGAGTTGCCGAGGACGGCGACACGCGACCGCCCTCCAGCCATGCCACGGCGGACTGAGTGGTGCCGGGCCGCTCGGCTAGCTCCGCCCGCGTCAAATTCGCCGCCGTCCGCGCCCACGTGGTCACCGGTATCAGACGGCGCCCCGCCCTTCCCAATAAGGAATCAGCCCATCGCTGAGTGCCTGACACAGCTTTGCCAGCTAAGCGCCCCGCGCGTACCGCTTGGCTATCGCGTTGCCCATCTGCCGTGCGATGCCGGTCATCCGCAGACGCCAGTTGATCAAATCCCGACTCACCCCGAAATGCGCAGCCAGCGCCTGAGGGCTCTGCGTCCGCCAATAGGCCCGACGCAGCCCTTCACGTGGCACAAGGATGCAACCCGCGAGCCAGTTGGCCTCGTCTTCTTGGTCCTTGTCGAATCTCGCTCGGAACAGGAATCCTTCCGCAGACAACTGCGCGTCATCCGACGTATGGTTCAAAACGATATGCGCCAGTTCGTGCGCGAGGCTATTGGCTCGTCGCGCAGGCGATTGACCGGAGTTCAGGACCACGAGTTTCACGCCTCGCCTGACCAACGTGATGGCCGACCAGCTCTCTGCGTCGACCACCGTCAACTGCTTCAGGCTCGCCGGTGAGAGCCCGCGGATGTCACTCGGTAGGAGCACCCGGACCCCCATCTTCTCCGCAAGAAGTCGCGGGTCGAACGCTTGGGTCAACGATACCCCAAGTTCCTGGTGATACTCGGCTGACACCTGCTCGCACCAAGCCTTGAAGCCCCGGCGCATCAGTTCGACTCTTCCTCGTCCAACATCCGTTGGGCGGCCAGTATCAGGTCCTGCAAGGCGTTGGCCGTCTGCGCTGTCATCGTCTCCCGACTTCGGAAGTGCACGGCCACGGTGGGGCGGTCCAAGTCCTCCGGGTTAAAGCCAAGCACACTAGCCGGATCAAGCTCAAGCCATTGGCATAGCTTCTTGAAGTTCGCCAAGTCCGGCAGTTGGCCATTCTCGACGCGCGAAAGGGTCGCCGGAGAAAGGCCGATCGCTCGGGCTGTGGCGCGAATGCCCACCTTGCCGCGCTTGTCGGCGACCATCCGACCAAGCACCTCCAACGACGATGAATCTGCCATGCCACCCCCGACGACGAAGTGTTTGACTCGTGAGACACGCCCTGTTATGGTCCGTCTCACTCGTGAGACACTTTGTCAGGTAGCGCGGGGCCAGTCAACCTGTGAGCGGCTAGGCCCTGTCCCTACAAGGAGGCATGAATGACCATTTCGAACGACCACGACACGCCGGACGACCGGACGATCACGGGACCGACCGACCCACCTGATCGGGGAGGGCCACCAACCGACACTCCCGATAAGCGGGACCCGACCACACCGCCAACCGAGCCGCGGCGAATCACGATCCAAATCGACCGGGAGGAATATCCCGTGCCGCGAACTCTGCTGACGAACGGCGAGCTCACGGGCGCCCAAATTCGGCGACTAGCTGACCCGGACATCGGCCCGGATCGCGACCTCTTCGAGATCGTCCCGGGGGGGTCAGACCGCAAGATTGAAGACGACGAAGGGGTTAAGATTCGAGACGGGATGCGTTTCTTTTCCGCGCCCGCAAGAATCAACCCTGGTGACTGCCTGCGTTTGCGGGACTTAGCCCCCGCGAGGCGCACCTTGCGCCCACGCCATGAGATCACGAGGGATTTCGATGCTACCGCCTGATGACTTCGCCTACCTGGCGACCAGATTCCCGAACTTCAGGGAAACGACCGAAGGGCAAATGCTCTGCGTGGTCATCACGGATTTCCCTGTAGCCGCCGGACTGCGACCCGAACGTTCCGATCTATTGCTGCGTTTGGCTCCGGGCTACCCAGACATCGCGCCCGACATGTGGTGGTTCGCCCCTGCGATCATCCGGCTTGACGGCGCCGAGATTCCGCAAACGCAAGCGCAAGAGAGCTATCTCGGGAAGACCTGGCAACGGTGGTCCCGCCACCTAGACCCCTCCCAATGGCGTCCGGGTGTGGATGGTCTACAGACCTATTTGGCACTGGTCACTGGGGAGTTGAGCGCTGTCGCATGACCGTCACGCTCGTCGTCCCCGACCATGTGCGCACGAGTCTTGTCGAACAAGCTGCGCTACCGTACGAGAGTGCCGGCATCTTGATCGCTCGGTATCACTGTGCCCAGAACGGTGACATGCGCCTTTTCGCACGGGCCCTACACTGGCTGCCTTCCAGCTCTTACGCTGTGCGTACCGCAACCACGATGTCAATTACTGCCCCAAGCTACGTCCAGCCACTTCATCACGCGGCCGAGGACCACGCTATCCCACTTTGGATCCACACGCATCCAAACGGAAATCCATCACCAAGCGAGCACGACCGACTCGTCGACGCGCAGATCGCCGACCTGTTTCGCATCCGTAGCGGATCACGCTTCTATGGCACGGTGATCATATCCCCCCGCAGCAACGATCTAGCTTTCACTGGTACCCTACAAGAAGAAGGGCGTGCCACCAAGTCAATCGATAGGGTCTGGTTCCCAGGAGACCGTTGGCGGTTTCTCTCGCCCCATGGCCAGAGTCACACCACCCCCAAAACCCTCTTTGATCGCAACATCCGAGCATTCGGTCCCGCAATCCAGGAAACGATCAGTAGCCTAAGGATTGCCATAGTCGGTGCGGGCGGCACCGGGTCCGCCGTCGCAGAACAACTCGTCCGCTTGGGAGCTCGTGACCTCCTTTTGGTCGACGGAAAGACCTTGAGAACTAGCAACGTAACTCGCGTATACGGCTCCACGCAGGCACAAGTCGGACAACCAAAAGTTGAGGTGCTACGCGACCACCTACAGCGTATATTCCCAGCGACGCATTGTGAGACCGTACGCGGGCTCTGTAGCACGCAGGGAGTCGCCCGCACCCTCGCCAACGTCGATTTGGCCTTCGGCTGCACTGACGACAACGCCGGGCGCCTCGTCCTGTCCCGTCTCTCCACCTACTACATGGTCCCGGTAATCGATACAGGCGTCCTTCTGAGCAGCGACCCCCACGGTAATCTCATAGGAATCGATGCCCGCGTCACCGTGCTATCTCCCGGTACAGCTTGCCTCGTCTGCCGCGGACGGCTGGACCTGCGTCGAGCCGCGGCGGAGCAGCAGGACCCCACCGAGCGCGAAAGGCTAGTCGATGAGGGCTATGCCCCTGCCCTCGGCCAAGTTGAGCCTGCGGTAGTCCCCTTTACGACCATGGTTGCCGCTGCTGCCGTCAGCGAGCTTTTGGAACGCCTGATCGGCTACGGCTATGGCGCTAGACCAAGCGAAGTTCTCCTCCGCGTCCATGACCGGGAAATCTCCACCAACGTTGCCAAGCCAAAACTAGGCCATTATTGCCACCCTGGCCAACGCAAACAGGGCACCGGCGATACTGAACCTTTCATGGAACAAATTTGGGGTGCTTAGAAGTGCCTCCGCTCCGTGCAATAGCTTTAGCGTATCGGAAGGCGATCCGCCTCGGCCTCCGACGACGATGCCACGCCCTTCTCGACCTTGTGGCGGGGCCACGCTGGCGAATAGACTGTACGGTGCCCGAGGTCGACGAGATACCGCGCTTTTCCGAGCACCATCGGGCAACGGTCGTCGCCACCCCACGTCACCCGAAGTGGCTCGTGTTTGATTGCCCTTGTGAACGGGGACATCAAATTATGCTTAATCTAGATTCCGCGCGCTGGCCTGTTTGGAACGTATCGAGTTCCTTTTTCAATGGTATCACAATAGCTCCAAGTATCGATTGCCGAACGACACATGGATGCCACTACCACATTCGCAGCGGCCGAGTTTCCTGGGCAGCCGATTCCGTGCTTTCGAGGCGCTGACGAGCGTAACTTCCCCCGACGCCCAGTGCGAAACGCTCAAGGAGCACACATGACGACAACAATCCCTCCGTTGACAGACTCGCTTTCTGGATGGGGCCGAGACAAGCGTAAAGCGATAGTCGAACAGATTGAGGGACGGACCGGGCGACAACTCCTCTGCTATATCGCTAACGAGGCACCGATCAACGCCGAGGACGTGCTGTTCTTTCAAGAACTACTCTATCCCCTCGAACCAAACGCGCGTGTAGACCTACTGCTCCATTCGAACGGCGGCGACGTAGCGACGGCTGAGAAGCTTGTGCACATGATTTGGGACGTTACTTGGCCATCGGGGGAGTTCCGCGTTATTGTTCCAGATAGGGCAAAGAGCGCGGCCATGCTGCTCGCGCTCGGAGCCAACGTGATCATAATGAGCAGCGCGTCCGAACTCGGCCCGATAGATCCACAGGTGGAGCTTAATGATACAAACAGCAGCCGCGTGCAGCATTCAGTTTTCGACTATCTGGATGCCTTCGAAGCTGCGCAGCGAGCCTACCAGGAGAATCCTGATGACCCAGCAGCGAAGAGCATGTTTGAGCGCTTTGACCCAGTTCGCCTGATGCAGTTCAAGCAGCTGAAGAACTACGTGCGTCAATGTGCCGAAAACCTCCTGAAACGACATGGCGGGAACTTCACGTTGGCACCGGCCAAGCTGATGAATACGACAATGTTTCCGTCGCATGGACAGATGATCGGGTGGGAAACGGCGAGCGGAGAAATCGGATTGGACGTCGAGTTTGTCGAAAGTCGGGACGAGACATGGCGCAGCTACTGGAGACTGTACTGCTATCAGCGACTCGCGGGCGAAGGGAAAAGGAAGGTCTTTGAATCACGAGACGTTTCCTTGATTGTCTAGCGGGCGTTTGCGGATTGTGCCCAATCTGGCTGCTTCGCAAACTGATTCACCCAATGCGTCTTGGCTGGCGTCCTGCTTCCCGATAGGTGCATCGCCCGTGCGATCTCGTAGACGGTGAGTCCGGCTCGGCTCAGGAGTCCGGCCATCTCGATCATGCGGAGGCGTGCGAGGAACTGCTCCACGAGGTGGGCTTCCTGGTCGGTGAGCTGGTCTGTGCGCAGGAGTCGATGGAGGGTGCGACCGTCCGGGCGGGGATGGTGGCCGGCGAGGTGGTCGGCGGACAGGGTGTCGAGGTATCCGTACGGGTTCGAGCACGGAGTGCGGCGGTTTGCGTTGGGGTGCGAGAACCAGGCGAGGGGCATCGGGGGCATGCGCACCATGTCCTCGGCGCGACGTCCACCCTCGAAGCGGGTGGCGCGCTTGCTGGGGCCGCCGATTAGGGAGCCGTGTTCTCCCAGGGCCTCGGTCGCCGGGTCGATGCCGCGTTCGCGGGCTTGCTGGACGCGTTGGCGCTCGAAGGCGGCGATGCGCTCTTCGATGGTGGGTGCGTGATCGTCCAGCGGTGGGGGTGCGTGGTAGGCGCGGCGTACGGCGTCGAAGTCGATCATGGTTCGCGCCTTTGATCTCTGCTCATCGAGACCGGTCGGGCTCGAACAGACGTCGGGCTCGGGGCACGAGGTCGTCGAGTAGGTCTGGGTAGGCTGGCTCGCGGACGGGTTCTCCGCTCGACCAGCGGGCCGGCAGCGCGGAGTTCGCTCGCGATGGCGGCTCGTTCGGCGTCGGTAATGGATGCCAACACTCGACGTAGGGCGTCGGCGTCATGCTCTTGGGCGACCAGAAGGTCGTACAGGTCTCGGTCCGTGAACACACCGAGGTCCAAGATACGGCTTTGGAGCTTCGGGCAAGAATCTCGGCGGTGCTCTCCGTGGGAATGTCCGTGCCCTGGACGTATTCGACGTAGGTGTCCCGAACGGTTGGACGCGGAATGGTCATCAGGGCCACTGGACCTTCCCGGAAGTGGACGCGCAACCAGCCGCGCTCCACCTCCACGGCACCCTCCCCCGCGTCCACGACCAAAACTTCCATTGCGTCGGCGACTTCTTGCCGTCGGCTTGCGACGCGCTCGGCGAACCGCTCATGGTCCGTGAATAGCTCGATGTCCATACTCACGCGGTGTTGCCAACGCGCGGCAAGCACTGTCCCACCACCCAGGACGCAACCTTCTGGGCCGAGCCAAGTTAAGAGCGTGGACGCGACTCTCGCTAGCACGACGCCCGGGTTGCCCGCAATCTCGAGTTCCGCACGTTTCATCGAGCCAACTCGGCCTCTTCCTCAGCAGCGCGCCGGGCGTTGAGCTCGAGCAGCCGGGCGAGAACCTCGTCGCGAACGTCGTCGGGCCAGCGATAGCGGTACGGCTTCTTCTTGTTGCCCCACTCGGCTTCGTCGATGGGGTAATCGAGCAGGAACTCGCAATCCGTGGGAATGTCCCGCCACCCGTAGGCATCGAGGACGGCGCGATCCATTGCGGCGTGCAAGTCGCGGAGTTGAACTATCTCGGCATCCGTGTCGTATGGGTCGTGGAAGCGATTGTAGGTCTTGGTGAGGCCCTCGTTGTTCTTAACCATAAGTGCGGCCCGGAAGTCGTAGTAGTCCTTGCCGACGGTTTCCAACCCGGCGCGGTCCTGCCAAGTGAGCGGAAACGGAAAGGTCTCGAAGCAGTCGGACGGCGTATAACGGAGCCTTTCCTCCAACGACGAGCCGAAGAAGCGCGCCCAGATCTCGTGAAGACGGCATTGGAGGGCGCAGAAGGCAGCATGCGTCTGTAGTGGAAAGATCACCAGAGACTCGCCGTGAACCATCTTTGATTTAACGAAGGCAAATCCCGCATGTTGACCCACTCGGGACACGACGACGACCCGGCTCAGTGGGGCGATTGTTTCATTAAGTCCAGGGCGCTTCTCCGCGTACTGCCACCAGCGTTCCCGAAGTGCTTTTCGATTTTGAACATCTCGCTCCGGCTTGACCTTCTGCTCAACGATGGTCAACAGTTCCGGCCAGTCTGACGCGACGGGACCCGGATAGTCGTCGGGTACGATGCCGCGCCGCAACCAGCTATCCCGTCGAGCCTTGTCCGCGTCTCGCCATGATCTCCCGACCACCTCACGCCGCAAGGGGAAGTTCCAAAAGTTGATTACGTGCCTGTGATGCGCGTGGATCGGGCTGGCATTGACTTCCTCGCCACCGATGTACGGAAAGATCACGTCCTGATTCCTCGGCCTCTCCGAAATGAGCCGCCGCATCTCCGAGAGCGACGTGGCGATACCGGCCTTGTCCGTGTCGTCGAACGTGAACCCCATTCCAAGCACGATGCTCCCTTGAAAACTCCTCCGAGCATTCGCTCGGAGGCGTACCGGATCCCCGTGCCCGCCACGATGAAACAGAAACGCCGTGATCTCAGGGACCTGCTGATCGTCCAGTGAACGTGCGCCGTCCCAACGGCCGCTGTGCACATGGACCACGCTCACGACCACCGCAGCCTGTCCCGGCCACTTGAAACGGCGTTGCGCACGATAGATTTGACCGTCGTGCTCGCAGATCCAACGCAGCCCGGTGCTCCGCGTATCCCCCTGCGCGATCGTGTTGGTGGCGATCAGCCCGAACGTGCCGCGCTCTCGTATCAGGCCGAACGCCCGCCGAAAGAAATGCGCGACCAAGTCGGCATTGCCATGGCTCTCGGCGTGCATCTCCTTGAGCCATTCCGGATAGCCCGTCACGTTGGCGGATCGAACAGTGTTCTTACCCGCAAACGGCGGGTTCCCCACGATGACATCGAATCCCGCATTCTCCCGCTCGAACACCTCAGGAAACTCGACTTCCCAATGAAACGGCACGAGGGGCGCATCCCCACGCGCCAGCCCATCGAGCCAGCCTCGATACTCGTCGGCCTTCCCCTGCAGCACCGCTCCCGTGAAACCCTTCCGAAGCTCCTCCCGTTCCTTGTTCGTCTTGCCCTCGAAAAACGCCGCCAACGCCAGATCCCCAAGCAGCGCCACCTGCCCCGCCTCGTAGCTCGCCTCGTCCCACGTTCGCCGCAGTTCCCAATCCGGCGTGTCTTCGCCGGCGTTACGGATCCACTCCCGTAACTCCCGCACCCGCTGTAGATGCCGTCGAATCTGCTCCTCCTCCATGCCCATCTGTGGCGATCCACCCTGCCAGTGGAACGCCTCGATCTGCGCAAGCGACAGCCCTACCAACGAGTCACCGTGCCGCAAGGCATGGTTCAGGAACGTGAGCGGATGTTCCTTCGCGAGTGTTGCCAACCACAAGGATAACTTCGCGAGATCGACCGCCGCAGGATTGCGGTCCACGCCGTATAGGCACCGCTGCGCGACCAGCCGCCGCGCAAAGATGACTTCGTCTTCGTCCGGCGGGAGGTTCGGCACATCGTCATGAGCGTGCCAGGATTCGACCAGGGCATCGCCGAGTTGCCGGCAAGCCTCGACCAAGAAGGCACCGGAACCCATCGCAGGGTCGCAGACCTTGAGCTCCAGAATCTGTTCGGCGCTCGGCGGAACATCCCCGCTCCCGCGCAAGCGGCGAAGCACCGGCTCCAACGCCACCCGCACGATGGGTTCCGTGAGTTCGCGCGGCGTGTAGTGGGAGCCGGAGCGCCGTCGCTCCTCGCTCGGTTGCAGGACCATCGCGCCGGCTTCGACGAGATCGGGCGTCGCGTTCTTGTCGATGACGGAATCGAGGGCGGCGTGGAGGGTCTCGATGGCGTCCGCCGCTTGTACCGCCTTACGCACTTTGTCGGTCAGTTTGCGGTCCGTCCGCTCCTGCAACCATTTGGCGCGCTTGGCGGAGGGCTCCTCGAGCAGCGCTTCCAAGTCCACGGCGGCCGGCGCCCCGTACCTCTTCGCCGCCTTGATCGCGGCCGTTCTGCCGGTGGCGGTCTCTAGGCGGAAGCCCATCATGGTCTCGTAGACGGCACCGACATGCTCCACGTCCAAGGCGCGGTACGAGATGCGTTCGCCGTCTAGGACGATGAGCTTCTCGAGGACGCGATAAAGCGTGCCGTCGGGGACCAAGGGCGGCTCGATGCGTTCATGCACGCCGCGTGCGCCACCGGCGTCCGGCTTGCGTCCCTCTAGGAAGCGGTAGCGGTCCGGGTCGAACAACTCGCCGTGCCGCTCGGGCAGGTGCATCGCGCCGGACTTGGCACCGTCGTGCACCATGCGGGAGAGCGCGAGCAATTGCGCCCAGGCGCCGTAGCGTTGCTCCATGGTGTCGGGATGCATGGCCGCGTCTTCGCGCAGGCGCTCGTAGAGCCCGGCGAGGGAGTACGACCCGAGGAACGTCTCGTCCTGGGGCAGCATGTCGCGCTCCTCCGCGTAAAGGAGGAAGACGAGGCGCAACACCACCGTGAGGAGGCCACGGTAGACGTCGTTCGGATTGTCGGCCAACGCCGTCTCAAGCAACTCGCCCCGGGACGCGTGGTGCGCCGCCTGAAATCCGCGCAGCAGTTCGTAGAGGGCATGCAGCACTTGTTCGGCAAGGCGCTCGCTGACTTCGTTCTGGAACTTGCGACTGCGTTCCAACAGAGCGGCGAGGCGCTTGTCCGGCGGGACGGCCAATAGGCGTTGTTCGCCCAGCAGGTTGCGCATGGCGGCGCAGATGGGGCGGCCCGCCGTTTCCAACATGTCGCGCACGCGGAAGTCCAGCCAGCCGGAGCTCTCGCCGCGGGGTGCCGAGATGAGGCGCAATGCCTCTCCGTTGAACAGGAGTCCGGCCGGGACGCCGGAGTGCCGGAGAAGACGTTCGAGGCAGCCGTGGGGCGACGCCTCCAAACCGCCTCGCCGGCCACGGGTCACGCGGTCGAAGTCCGCCTTGGGCTCGCAGACGGATACGAGAAGCTGCCAAGGGGGTGGTTGATTCTTGTCGGTGTTGTCGTCCTTGTCGTCGGCGTCCGAGGTATCGGATGTGGGCGGCGGGTCCGACGGGCGGCGCTGGATGCCTCGCCACACCGCGAACGTGGGGCGGAGGACCTCGCCGGTTTCCGCAACGGGCATCTCCAATTCGGGAGGCAGTGGGGCTTCATCTGTGCCGGCGTATCCGTTCGCCGAGAAACGCCAGCCGAGCACGGACTCGGCGAAGGCGCGGAAGTCCGTCAGGCACGGCTCGGGTTCCGTCGGGCTCAAGCATTCCCTGAGCCGCTCCTGACCCTCCCTATCCCGCCGATCCAAGATGACGCCCGCCTGCACCAAGGCCGGGGCAGAAACGACGAGGCCCGTGGGTCGGACGAAGCCGATCCACTCCAGGTGCGCGGCGATGTCGGGGTCGCGCTTGGGCACGGTCAATTCGTCTCCGGCCACAGATAGACGATGCCCACGGGCTCGATGCGCTCCGCGCGCACGTCGTAGAAGGCGCGGATGCGGGCGGGCTCATCCTCCAAGTTACGGTCGAACAGGTCGAGGCGGCGTCGCCAATGCTGCATGTCGGCGTCGAGTTGTCGCGCTTCTTCTTGCAGGAAACTCAGCGTTAGCTGTCGGTAGTCCGCCTCGTGGCGGGCCAGTTCGGCGGCGACGTGGGCGCGTTGCGCCTCTAGCGTCTCGCGGAGCTTCACGGCTTCGTCGTCACCCCGGCGTGACAGCCGCTCCTTGGCGTCCGCTGCGAAGCGGGTGCCCATCGCCTCCAACTGGGGACGCAGCTCGGCGATGTCTCTTGGCGCGGCGTCGAGCAAACGCCGCTGGACCACTTCGTCCGGACGCCCGGAGTTGCCGCCCACCGACGCATCGAGCAGGGCCATCGTTCGCGCTTGGGCTTCCCGGCCGTAGGGTGCCAGCGCGGCCTGTCGCCGAGACGGTTCGGTCCAGCGCGCCGCCACCGGCACGATCTCTTCGTGCAGACGCTCGGCACGCTGGCCGTAGAGGGAGAGACGGCCCAAGAGCACGACGCGGGGTACGGAATCCTCCGTTTGCACGAGACATGCCCGGGAGAGGTCGTGATAGACGAAGCCCTGGGCGCGGAAGCGGGCGAGCAGGCGTTGCGCGACGCGTTGCTCGAGGTGCAAGTGGACCGTGCTCTCCGTGACCACGCCGGCGTCCCGGAAGACCACCGGCCGTATCGGGGCCTCGCGGCGCCAGTCCGCGACCTTCTGGTCGATTTCCCTAGGGGCACGGAGCGAGTCCAGCGTCGAGATCCAACTCGGGTCCGTGGCGCCCTTCTGGCCTAGGGGCGGGAACGTCCAAACGGGGTCGCCGCGATCATCCTTGCTCTCGGTGAGGGGTGCGGCACCGAGCAACTCCAACGAGCACGACAGGGCGTCCCGAAACGGTTCCGCCCGGAAGCCCGTCCAATCGCGCGAGCGCTCCAGCAGCGTCTGGCAACGCTCGATCTGGTCCTCCAAGGCGTCCTGCCGGTCGCGGGCGGCTTCCAGTTCCTCTGCGGTGGCGCGTTTCCTCGCAGCATCGAGGTCCGCTGCCGCGATGGCGTCTCGTAGCGTGTCGGCCTCGCTGTGGCGGATACCGTGGCGCAGACGGCGCTCCACGTCGTCGTCGATCACCTTGGAGAGGCTGCCGAGTTCGCGCTTGATCGTTTCGGTCTTCTTGACCAGCACTTCCAGCACGCGGTCCTCCTTCCGCTGCGGGAGCACGAAGTAACGGCACGTCACCTCCGAAGCCGGTTGCAGTTTGCGGTCGATGCGCCCGTTGCGCTGCTCGATGCGGCCGGGGTTCCACGGCAGGTCGAAGTGGAAGAGGTCCGTGCAGTGGGCTTGGAAGTTCAGTCCCTCCCGCGCCGCATCGGTGGCGAGCAGGATGCGCAAGGGATCCTCGGCCGGATGCTTGTTGAAGCGCCGCTGGATGGCCTTGCGCCTAGGGCCGCTCGTGAGACCGTCGATGACGGCGATGCGTTCGTCGGCGCGGTCCGTGCCCTCGATGGCCTGTTCGAGGATGGACCTGAGGTAACGCTTCGTGCCTTGGCGATTCTCCGTGAAGATCAATACGCGACGATTGTTCCACCGCGGCGACCCGCTCGGCGACTCGCCGAACGGCGGTAGCTCGGGGCACAGGTGCTCGCGAATCCAATCGATCAAGCGGTGGGTCTTGGCATCGGGGAGGTGTCGCGTGTCCTCGGCGATCTGCTGCATGCGAGCCAGCAGCGCCTGCTCGTGCTCCCAGAGGGCCTCATCGGTGGCCGTCGAGGATTCCGCGGCGACCGTAAGCGTCTCGATCTGGGCGGACTCCTCGGCTTCGAGTTCCTCGTCGCTCAGGGCCGCACGCTCGTCGTCCGGGTCAGGCTGCCGGGCGAACCCGTTCGCTGTCTCCGTACCGTGGCCCCGCTCGGCTTCAGTGCGGCCCCGCCCCTCGCGCCAGTGCCGTTCGACGGTTTCTCGATGCACCCTCAGGCTGCGGGCGAAGGCTTCGATGGAGGAGAGCAAGCGCTGCTGTAGCCCGACCACGAGGAGGCCGGCGGCGGCCCGCGCCCGGTCGGACGCGGTGGCGTGCCGCTGTTCGCGGGTCGAGCGGTACTCGTCGAGCAGGTTGGACAGCACGAGTTCCGGCGCGTCCTCCGGCAGGTTCTTGACCTCCACGCGACACACGTTGCGCTTCGGGAAGCCGCCTCGGGTCTCGCGGATGTCCTCCTTCAGGCGGCGCACCATGACGTCGTTCAGGGCGTCCTTGCGTACCTTGACGCCCCGCGTGAAGCGGTAGGGATCGAGCAGTTCGAGCAGGGTGGAGAAGCTGTTGGAGTGTCCGTTGTGGGGCGTGGCGGAAAGGAACAGGCGGTGTTCGAAGCGTTGGCTCAGATCGCGTATGGCCCGCGTGAAGCGGGTTTCGATCCCGTAGCGGCCCCCACTCGACGGCGCGGCGTGATGAGCCTCGTCCAGGATGAGAAGGCTGCCGGGCAGCAAGCCGCCCAGCCATTCGCGCAGGGGCTCCGTGTAGGTCGGGTCGATGAGGAGGTTGTGGGAGACGAGGAAGCGGCTGTGGGTGCGCCAAGGATTGACGCCGAAGCCGCGCTCGCGGCGCATTCGGGATACGTAGGCGCGATCCAGAATCTCGAACACCAAGCCGAAGCGTTCCTCCATCTCGGCCTTCCATTGCTCGATGACGGACGGCGGCGCGGCGACGACGATGGCCTTGGCCTTGCGGCGCTGCATCAGTTCACGAGCGATCATGCCGGCTTCGATGGTCTTGCCGAGCCCCGTGTCGTCGGCGATGAAGAGGTTGACGCGGGGGAGCAGCAACGCCTTGCGCAGCGGTTCCATCTGGTACGCGTCGATGCGGATGCCGGCGCGGAACGGGGCCTGGAACAGATTCGGGTCCGTTGCCGTGGTGCAGTGCCAGCGCAGGGTGTTGTAGAAGGCGGCGAATTGGCGGGTGGGGTCGAAACCCTTCGTGGCGAGGGTGCCGAAGCCCTCGTCGTCGAGGATGCGCCGGTCGAGCTCGTAGTCCCAGAAGACGGTGAGGGTCTGGCCTTGGTTGTCGTCATCCGCGCAGGCGAGCGTGACGCGGGCGGATTCGCCGGGGTTCGGTGCGTCGTCGGTTTCCTCGACCAGCCAGCGGCGGGAGCGGACTTGGACGAGTTCGCCCGGCTGTGGGGTGCGCTCGGGGAGGAGGTCGGGGGCCGTTGCGGGCATAGGGGCGATTCGTGACGCATGAAGCATGTCGACGGAGCAGGGCCAAACTGCAACAGGGCGCAGCGGGATGCAAGCTGAGGCTCGTCTAGGAGGCTCGTCTAGGAGGGCCAAACTGCAACAGGGCGCAGCGGGATGCAAGCTGAGGCTCGTCTAGGAGGCTCGTCTAGGAGTTCTCGCAGCCAGTTCGCTGCGCTGACGCGCAGGGAACTGGTGGGTTGCCTGTTGCGCGGGCGTTCGATGTAAGGTCGGTCGCGCTGGGCGCGAGGCCTCGCGGGCAATGGTGCATCCATGCCCGTCTAGGAGTTTGGCCCGGACCGTGATCGGCGTTTTGACGCTGGTGGCGCGCCCCATGGGTCGCGACCCCGTATGCAAGAGTGAACGTCCCGCCGCGGTCTCGCCCAGCGCGACCCGTTGACGATGGTGGAGGATTTGGCGATGGCTGGCAAGGCGGCGGCGCCGTTGGAGGTCGTACACCCCGATTGCGCGGGGATCGACGTGGGCAAGCGCCGGCACTACGTGGCGGTGGACGGGTCGCGGTTCGAGCGGCCGGTGCGTCCGTTCGGGACGTTGTACTGGATACCGTCACCCGCGACTTGGAGGCGATGGCGGAGTGGCTGTCGTCGTGTGGCGTTCGCCACGTCGAGTCGACGGGGGTGTACTGGATACCGTTGTTCGAGGTGCTCGACCGGGCCGGCTTCGAGGTGCACCTGGTGAACCCGCGCGCGACCAAGCAGGTGCACGGGCGCAAGAGCGACGTGCTGGACTGCCAGTGGATCCGCCAACTGATGAGCCACGGCCTGCTGCGCGGCGCGTTCCGCGCGGCCGACGAGTTGTGCCCGCTGCGCTCGTACGCGCGCCAGCGCGAACAGCTCGTGCGCGACCGCAGCCGGTCGGTGCAGCACGTGCAGAAGGCGCTGACGCAGATGAACGTGCAGTTGGACAACGTCCTGAGCGACGTCATGGGCCAGACCGGCCAGTTGATCGTGCGCGCCATCGTCGCCGGCGAGCGCGACGGGGCGGTGCTGGCGCGGTTCCGCCACCGGCTCTGCAAGGCCGACGAGGCGACCATCGCGGCGAGCCTGCGCGGCAACTGGCGCGACGAGCACCTGTTCGCGCTGGCGCAGGCGTTGGCGCGGCACGACATGCTGCAGGGCCAGATCGACGCGTGCGAGGCGCGCATCGACGCCGAGTTGGCGCGGCACGCGGCGGCCGCGGCGACGCCCTCGTCGCGCTCCCGCGAGGCCGCCCTGCGCGAGCGGCTGCGCGGCCTGCTCGGGGTCGACCTGACGGCCATCCCCACCGTCGGCGTGGAGACCGCGCTGACGTTCGCGGCCGAGGTCGGCCCGGACCTGTCGCGCTTCCCGACGGCCGCCCACTTCTGCTCGTGGCTCGGCCTGGCGCCCGGCACCCGCATCAGCGGCGACAAGCGCCTCGGCGGCCGGCCGCCCAGGTGCGCCAACCGGCTCGGCCAGGCGCTGCGCATGGCGGCGAGCACCGCGCGCAACAACAAGACCGCCATCGGCGCGGCGCATCGCCGCCGCCTCGCGCGCATGGACTCCGCCAAGGCCGTCAAGGCCACCGCGCACCAGTTGGCTCGGCTGATCTACGCCATGCTCAAGCGCGGCGAGGAATACGTCGAGCGCGACCTGGCCGAGATGGAGGCCGAACGCCGCGACCGGCAGATCAAGAACCTGCAGCGCCAGGCGAAACACCTAAACCTGATGCTCGTCCCCGTCGAGGAAGCCGCCTAACGGGGTTAGTTCCATGCAAGCCCGCGCCGTAGAACGGCGCGGGCGCGTAGGTCGGTGGGGCTGGGCCGGGAGCGGAGCCAAAGGCGACGGTTCCGGGGCGCTAGCAGGGTGTCGGGCTGGACGCGACGGCGCGATGAATCAACCGCCGTGCAGTGCCGTTGACATCGCCTCAGGACTGGCCCAACTTGGACTCATCGCTCCCCCGTTACGAACTCGGGGGTTCGGGAGTACGTCATGAGCACGGCGGCAACAATGGCGCGGATCACGTTCGACCCCAACGTGATGGGCGGGAAGGCATGCATCCGGGGACTCCGGGTGACCGCCGGCACGGTGTTGGGCCTGCTGGCAGCGGGCCGTGAGCCCGGTGAGATTATCGACGCTTATCCCTGCCTTGAACGCGAGGACATCCACGCGGCGTTGGCTTATGCGGCGTGGCGGCTTGAAGAGCGCGAGGTACCGCTCGCCGGCGCGTGACGGTAGGCTGCTGATCGATGTGAACGTCTCTCGCAAGCGGAGCTGACCTTGAGGGACCGGGATAGCCCGCCGTCCGCTGGCCAGACATCGGCGATCCTCAGTCCCCATTCGGGGACAGCCAACCAAGCCCTTCGAGAAAGCCCAGCATCTGATCCAGCGTCGGCTCGAAGTGCGGGTCACGATTGAAGAACCCGTGCCCGGTGCCGTCGTACAGCGCCAAGCTGCAATCGGCACCAACTGACAAGACACGTTCGCAGTAGACGATCGCATCATCAACCGGAACGACGGTATCCGCCTTCCCATGCACGATAAACGTAGGCGAATGTCCCTTTCCGACGTGATGGTACGGCGACATCTCCTCGAGCGATCGGTCGAAGCGTCCCGCGAGCGCCTCGCTCCGCTGCGTGCCCATGAGGTCCGCGATGATCACCGCCGGGTTGAACAGCAGCAGGGCGTTCGGCCGTTCGACCGCGTGGTCCGGGCCTTCCGGGTGCGCCAAGGTCGCGGTGGCCGCGGCGAGATGTCCGCCTGCCGAGCCGCCTCCCGCCGCGATGCGATTCGGGTCGATGCCTAGCTCGGACGCATGGGACCGCACCCAGGCTAGTGCATCGTGGGCATCCGCGACGGCGTGCCAGGGACGCGTGCCGTGTCGCGACGAGACTCGGTAGTCCGCGACGATGCCGACCATGCCCCGGTCCCGCAGGGCCTTCGCCTGGCGCTCGAACTGGGCGGGGGAGCCAGTCCTCCAGCCGCCGCCGAAGAAGAACAGCGCCGCCGGACGGGCGTCCGAGGCCGCATGACCCGCGGGCTCGAAGACCCATAGCCGGAGGGCGACATCGTCCACGGTTTTGTAGGTGTGCGCGGTTGCATCCGGCAGGACGGGAGGATACGGGAAGCCTCCTTCTTGGGCCGAGCCGGCGAGGCACCATGCCAGCGACGCGCCCGCCACGAGCCGTCCGCACCAGCTCTTCATGTGCTTCGCTCCGGTCCCCGCAACGTCGTGCCGCCGTCCACAACAAGCACGTGCCCGGTAATGTACCGCGCATGGTCGGAGGCTAGGAATCGCACCGCGTGGCCGATGTCCCAACCCGTCCCCTCCACGCCGAGCACGGAGGCATGTACGCGTCGCGCTCTTACTTCCGCCGCCATCCCGCGGCCATAGACCATCGGCGTGTACACCGGCCCGGGCGCGACGCAATTCACGCGGATGCCCTCCGGGCCGTGGTCCACGGCCATCGCCTTGGTGAGGCCAATCACCGCGCTCTTCGAGACGCTGTACGTCGTCAGCCCGCGCGGACGAAGCGCCGAGATCGAGGAGACGTTCACGATGGCGCCGCCGCCCGCGTCCCGCATGGCGGGGATCGCGGCGCGGCTTGCGTGGAACATGCTGTCGACGTTCATCTCCATCACGCGCCGCCAGCGCGCCGGGTCTTCTTCGACGACGTTGCCGCGGCTGCCGATGCCGACGTTGTTGTCGAGGATATCGAGCCGGTTCCACCGGGAGACGGCAGCCTGCACCATCGCCTCGCAATCCGCGGCGCGGGTCACGTCGGCCTCGAACGGCTCGGCGGTGCCGCCGGCTTCCGCGATCATGGCGACGGAGCCTTCCGCCAACGCCACGTCGCGGTCGACGCAGAGCACCCGCGCCCCGGCGGCGGCCAACAGGATGGCCGCCGCGCGGCCGTTGCCGATGCCGTCGCCGCGTGCGCCCGCGCCGGTGACGATGGCCACCTTGCCGTCCAAGCCATCGTCGCTGGGAATCTCGATGGTCACGGGCCAACCCTCCTCCACGGGACACCCGTGCTACCGTACAAGCCCCGCGCGACGGCCTGCAACCGGCGTCGCGCCCAACACTTCCCGGACGGTCCGGCCCAGATGGAATGCACCATTGTGGATGTCTTCGCCGAGCGCCCGCTCGCCGGCAATCCCCTCGCCGTGGTGCGCGACTGCGCGCATCTCTCCACCAAGGAGATGCAGGCCATCGCGCGGGAGATGAACTTCTCCGAGACGACGTTCGTGGTCGCGGAGTCCGAGGACGCGGCCGACGTGCGCATCTTCACGCCGGCGGAGGAGTTGCCCTTCGCGGGGCACCCGACGTTGGGAACGGCGTGGGTGCTTGCCCAGGGACGGGGCGGCTACACGTTGCGCCTTCGGGCTGGCCCCGTGTCCGTGCGTTTCGCGTCCGACGGCATCGGCTGGATGGATCCCCCCGAACCGACCCTCGATGCCGTGCTGGACCCCGATGAGGCGGCGGCGCTGGTGGGTGTGTCGGCGAGCGCGTTGGACGACGCGCTGCCCCACCGCCGCGCCCAGACCGGAGGGCTCGCCTTCGCCTTCGTGGGCGTGCGCACGCTCGAGGTGCTTGATGGCGTCCACGTCGACCCCGCCGTCCATGCCCGGCTCCAGAAAGGCGGCCCGTTCCTAGGCGTCTTCGCGTTCGCCCCTGCGGCGGCCGACCCCGAAGCGGACTTCGCCGCCCGCATGTTCTTCAATGCGTTCGGCTGGCGCGAAGACCCCGCGACCGGCTCCGCCAACGTCGCCTTCGCCGCACTGCTCCGGGCGGCCGGTACCGAGGGCCGGGTGGTCGTGGACCAAGGGACACAGATGGGCCGGCCGTCGCGGCTGTATCTCGAGATCGGCGAGGCGATCCGTCTCGGCGGCAAGGTACAACCCGTGATGACGGGCACGTTCCGGCTCCCGAGGCAGAACGATGCCTGAAGCCACGCGTGGGAAGCGGCGGCGGACGCGCCGTTCGCACCGCCTCCTTGCCGTAACATGCGCTGCCGTGATCATCGGGGCGAACGTGGCGACCATGGCGGATGCGTTGATAGAACAAGACGTGCGCGACTTCCTCGCCCGCTTCGAACAAGCGCAGGGGACCGAGGACTTCGACGCCATCGTCCCGATGCTCCACCCCGACGTACTCTTCCGCTTTAACGACGGCGACTACCGGGGCATCGAAGCCGCCCGCGGCGCGTTCGAGCGCACTTGGGCGCTCGAGGTTCGGGACGAACGCTACTACCTCACCGACATCGACGTACTCCACGTGGACATGCACTCCGCGACGGCCACGTTCCACTTCCACTGGTCGGGCGTCGGTGACCAGGGACCATTCCACATCATCGGCCGCGGCACGGCCGTCCTCGTCCGGCACGAGGGCGAGTTCAAGCTCCTCGTCGAGCACCTGAGCCGCTAGCCGTCCAAGCCGCGATGGAGCTGCTTTCCGGCATCTGGCAGGCGTGGCTCGCCGCCGACGAGTGGATCGGGGTGGTCCTCGGGCTCCTCGCCGTGTGGCTGCTCGTGCGAGAGGACTGGCGGACCTGGCCCGTGGGCGTCGCCTACGTGTTCGTGTCGATCACCGTGCTGGTCGAGGCGCGCCTCTACGCGAACCTCGTGCTGCATCTCGTGGGCTTCCTCTCGATGAACCTGTACGGCTGGTACTACTGGCGCATCGGTGGCGCAAGCGACGGCGAAGTCCCCGTCACCCGCGCGAGCGCCCGCCTGCTCGTCGCGCTCGGCCTCGCGTGCGCCGCCGGCACCGCCGCGTTCGGCGCGTGGCTCGCGGGGGGCACGAACGCGGCCCTGCCGTACTGGGACAGCGCGATCCTCGTGATGAGCCTCGCGGCATTCCTGCTCAGCGCGCGCAAGCACATCGAGAACTGGATCGTTTGGTTCATCGTGGATGTGCTGTCCGTCGGCGTCTACTTCGCCCAGGGGCTGCCGCTCTACGCCCTGCTCTACTTCGTCTATCTCGGCATGGCGGTGTGGGGGTATCGGAGTTGGCGGCGGTCCATGCTCGCGTCCGCGGGCGCGGCGGCCTGACCCACCCCCCGGCCATTGCTAACATCCCGCTCGCCATGACGGAGTGCTCACCTTGAACGTCGCCGCCACCGCCCAGCCCCGGGACCTGCTCGGCCACCCCCGCGGCCTCGCCGTCCTCTTCTTCGCCGAGATGTGGGAGCGCTTCAGCTTCTACGGGATGCGGGCGCTGCTCATCTTCTACCTCACCCAGCACTTCCTCTTCGACGACGCCATGTCCGCGGGCATCTACGCCACCTATGGCGCGATGGTGTACCTGATGCCCGTCATCGGCGGCATGATGGCCGACCGGTACCTAGGCTTCCGCAAGGCCGTGATCGTCGGGGCGGTGCTGCTCTGCTTCGGCCACCTCGGCATGGCGTTCGAGGGCGATCCGGCGCGCACGGTGGATGGGGTGGTCGTGCGCGATACGGTCTCGCTACAGGTGCTCTACCTTTCGCTCGCCTTCATCGTCATCGGCGTCGGGTTCCTGAAGTCGAGCATCTCGAACATGGTCGGCGAGCTGTACGGCCCCGACGACAACCGCCGCGACGGCGGCTTCACGCTCTTCTACATGGGCATCAATCTCGGGGCGTTCGTGGCGGGGCTGGTGTGCGGCTATCTGGGGCAGACGTACGGCTGGCGCTACGGATTCGGGCTCGCCGGCATCGGCATGCTCGCGGGGCTCGTGACCTTCGTGCGCGGCCGCAGGTTGCTGCTCGGCGCGGGGGAACCCCCGGAAGGGGCGGACCTCGGCCGTTCGATGTTCGCAGGCATCACCCGCGAGCACGTGATTTGGGGCGCGGCGCTCGTCGCCGTGCTCGTGGTTTGGCAGATCATCCAATATCAACGCCTGGTGGGGGGCATGCTGCTCGTGGGGGGCGGTGCCGTCGTGGTCGGGTTGATCTGGTTCTCGCTTGCGCGCTGCACGCCGGTGGAACGCGACCGCACCTTGGTCGTGCTCGGGCTGACGGCGGTGTCCGTCGTCTTCTGGGCCCTGTTCGAGCAGGCCGGGAGTTCGATGAGCCTGTTCGCCGATCGGAACGTGGACCGCGAGATCGCCGGCATGACGGCGCAAGCCTCCCAATTCCAGTCCCTGAACCCGCTCTTCATCATCTTCCTGGCACCGCTCTTCGCCGGCCTGTGGCCGCTGCTGGCGCGACGCGGTTGGGAGCCCGGCACCCCGGCCAAGTTCGGCCTCGGCATCGTGCAGATCGGCCTCGGCTTCGCGGTCCTCGTCTATGGCTGCGCGATCGCCGGGGAGGACCGGCTGGTCGCCGCCGGATGGCTCGCCCTCGCCTACCTGCTGCACACCACCGGCGAACTGTGCTTGTCGCCGGTGGGGCTCTCGATGGTGACGCGGCTCTCCGTTGCGCGAATCGCGGGGATGATGATGGGGGTCTGGTTCCTCTCGGCCGCGTTCTCGCACTACGTCGCCGGAATCATCGCCGCCGGGGCGAGCGTGGACACGAGCAATGGCCTCGACCGCGCGGCGTCCCTCGCGATCTACGCCGACACGTTCGAGTATCTGGCGCTGGTGGCGCTTGGGGTGGGGGTCGCCGTGCTGGTCGTCGCGCCGTGGGTGAGGCGGCGCATGCATGAGGGGGTGTAGCCGGCATGGGGCTGGTCATCGGCACTCGTGCGGCACGAGAGGAGAGCACATGAAGAAGGCACCGTCCAAGACCCTCGCCGATCAACAGGCGCCCGAGATCGAGGCCCTCGCCGCGCTGCCCGAGGATCAGATCGACACCAGCGACATTCCCGAGATCCTCGATTGGTCCGACGCACGGCGTGGGCTATTCGACCAGCCACCGACGCGAACCTGAGCTGTCCGAGGCGCCCCATGGGATTCACGCCCCTCGCCTTCGAAGAGCGCCCCACAGCGCAAATGCGGGATCGCGCAATCCGTTTCCACGACCTCATGCGCCGCCGCCGCACCGTGCGTGACTTCTCGGACCGGCCAGTTCCGGCGGAGGTCGTCGAACACGCCTTGCTCACCGCCGGCAGCGCCCCGAGCGGCGCACATCGCCAGCCGTGGCACTTCGTGGTGGTGACGGACGCCGCGAAGAAGGCCGAGATTCGGGAGGCCGCCGAGCGGGAGGAGCGGGAGTTCTACGGCCGGCGGGCCTCGAAGGAATGGCTCGAAGCCCTCGCGCCGCTGGGGACGGACGCGAACAAGCCGTTCCTGACCACCGCACCGGTACTGATCGCGGTGTTCCTCAAGCGCTTCACGGTCGTCGACGCCCCCGATGGCGGAGCACCGACACGGCTCAAGAACTACTACACGACGGAATCCGTGGGCATCGCCACGGGCTTCCTGATCGCGGCGCTGCACAACGCCGGGCTTGCGACCCTCACGCACACGCCGAGCCCCATGCGTTTCCTGAACACCCTGCTCGACCGGCCGCGCCACGAGCGACCCTATCTGCTCTTGGTCACCGGCTATCCTGCCGCAGACGCGAAGGTGCCGGTGTTGGAGCGTTACACGCTGGACGAACTCGCCACGTTCATCTGAACACGGCCGCGTTGTGCCTTCAGTCCACCGGCCGACCGGAGTCCAGACTCGCCTTCACGAGCGGCGCCTCGACATCGAAGTCCCCGGCGATGTCCAGGCACAGGCAGAGATCCTTGACCGGCATGGTCGGCCACTTCATGCGGTGCCGGGGCATGGGGAAGTTCCTCGATACGAAGCTCCGGCCCGTCGACACGTTCAGGATCTCCATGAACCGGTCCAGGTCCATCCCGTAGGCGCCGACGACTTCGCGCACCTCCTGGACGAGCGCCCAGGTGCCAAGCGCGATCGCGTTGTTGCCTATCTTCATCGCCTGGCCGGCGCCGACGTCGCCGCAGTGCATCGTCGTGCCGAGCACGTCGAAGGCCTCCCGGCACCGGTCGATCGTGGTCGCGTCGCCTCCCGCCATCAAGGTGAGCGTGCCGTCCCTGGCACCCGCCACGAGCCCGCTGACCGGGCAGTCGATCACCTCCACGCCCTTCAATGCCGCTTCTCGTGCGAGTGCCTGACAGTAGACCGGCGACACCGTGCTCATGACGACGACGATGGCGCCCTCGCGCAGTGTGCTCAACGCTCCGTCCGCTCCGCGTAGCACATGATCGGTCTGCGCTTCATCCCAGACGATGGTCATTAGGATGTCGGCGTGCTCGGCGACTTCGCGCGGGGTACCAAGCTCTTCGATGCCCTTCTCGGCAAGGCGCTCCACCGCGTCGCGGCTGCGGTTGACCGAACTGACCACCCGAAAGCCGGAGTCGAGCAGGCGTGCCGCCATGGGTTCGCCCATGGCGCCGAGTCCGATGAAACCGATCATGGGCCGCTGCATCGTATTCGCCACCTTTCGCGAAGACGTCACTCGCTCGGCGCGATCTGCCCGGGAATCGTCCCCGGCGGCGAAGTCGGCCGCATCACCGAGATCATTGCCCGGTCCGCGGCCGGGTCGTAGTCCGGGTTGTGGGTCGGCAGGGTCGTGCCGACGGCCGCGAGGTACGCCTTCAGTTCCTCGTGCAGCGACGCGGCGACCTGCGGCCGGAAGGGCGACAGGTCCGTGGTTTCGGAGAGGTCGAGGTCCAGGTCGTAGAGATACGTGCGCCCGGAGTCGAGTTCCCAGATCAACTTGTGGTTGCCGCGGCGGATGGCCGTCTGCGGGGCGACGTGCTTCATGTTGCGGTACGCGCCGTAGTACCACACGAGGGCCTCCGTGCCACGCTCCACTTCGCCTTCCCCGCCGTTCGTCAGCACGCCGTGCAGGCTGCCGCCATCCTGGTTCTCCGGGAGCGGCCCCGAGGCGCCCACCCAATCCGCGATGGTGGCGAAGAGGTCGTAGCCGATGGCCGGGACGTCGCTGCGCGTTCCGCCGTCGATGCCCGGTCCGCGGATGAACAGCGGCACGCGGATGCCGCCCTCCCAGACATGCGTCTTGCCCCACGCGAGCGGTACGTTGCTGGTCACCGGCAGGTCCGACTCGCCGCCGTTGTCCGACGTGTAGATGACATACGTCGAGTCCGCGAGGCCGTGCTCGTCGAGCGCGTCGAGGATGCGGCCGACCCCCGCATCGAGGTCCGCCGTCATGCCCGCGTACACGGTACTCGTGTGGACTAGGTTGACGAAGCGACCGAACGGGCCGCCGCGCGGCGGCTCCGGCACGATGAGGCTGTTGAAGTCCTGGACGGTCTCCGCCTTGGCCAGGACCGGCGTGTGCACGGCGTAGTAGGACGCCTGCACGAAGAATGGCTTGCCCGCCGCCGCCTGCTCGGCGATGAAGCGCACGGTCTCGTCCGTCACCTCGTCGGTGCGTTTCGGATCGGGCAGGCCCTGGTCCCCCGGTGCGTTGGTCGTGAGGCCGTTGTGCGCGTCGTAGCCGTGGAGTTCCGGGTTCTCGCCGCCCATGTGCCACTTGCCGAAGTGGCCGGTCGCGTAGTTCGGATCGTGCGCCTTCAGGAACTCCGCGATCGTCACCTCCTCCTCGGCGAGGTCGCTGATCGGCAGCGGCACGTGCATGGGCTTGTTGACGTACATGGCGTCGTAGAAGAACTGGATGCCCGCACGTCCCTCCTCGTCCGGCACGACGTCGATGATGTCCGTCGCGCCGAGTCGCGCGGCGGTCTTGCCCGTCTGGATGCTCATGCGCGTCGGCGAGCAGTTGGGGGCGGGGGAATAGGCGTTCGAGAACGTCATGCCCTCCGCCGCCAGGCGTTCGAGGCTCGGCGTTTGGTAGAGGTCGCTCACGGAACTCGCGACCCGCGCGTCCATCTGGACGGACGTGCCCGTCCAGCCTTGATCGTCCGAGAGGATCAGGACGATGTTCTGGGCGGTGGCGGGGAAAGCCGCGCAGGCGAGCAGCGCGGCCGTGAAGGTTGGGCGCAGTTTCATCGGCAAGGCCTCGGCAAGCGTGAAGCCCTGCATTCAACCGACCTTCCCCCGCGTCCGCAAGGGGCGCGGGGAAGCCGTGACCGGCGGCGGTTGCGCGCTACCCGCGGAAACGCACCCGGACGCCGATCGTCCGCGGCTGGTTCGTGGTGATGCGCGGGTCGTAGTAGCCGGAGTTCTGGAAGATCTCCGCCCGTTCGTCCGTCGCGTTGTTGACGAACAGCTCCGCTCCCCACGCCCCGTCGCGGAAGTTGATGCCCGCGCGCAGGTTGACCAGCGCATAGGAGTCCAGCAGCACGGGTTCCTGTTCGCTCTGTCGGGCGAGCAGGTTCCAGCGCTCGTCGGTGTACGACCAGGTCGCCTGCCCGTAGATGTCGCGGTTCCCCGTGATCGCCTTGTCGTAGCGGAGGCCGAGCGTCCACGCCCACTCCGGCGTGTGCGCCAGCCGCCGCCCGTCTTCGGCGTACACCAGCGGCGGATCCCTGGCGATGGTCGCGAAGTCGCCCTCGAGTTCGGCGATGTTGTAGGCCAGCCCGCCGGTCAGCGTCCAGTTGGTGTTGATCCGGGCCACCATGTCGAGCTCGACGCCCTGGATCGTCGAACCGCCGACGTTGCGGCGGAAATTGAACGGCACCGTCAGCAGGTCGTAGAGGACGGTGTAAAAGTTGTCCCAGTCGATCATGTAGGCGGCGCCGTTCAGCACGACGCGTCCGTCCGCCAGGGTCGACTTCCAGCCGACCTCGTAGGACTTCGTGTAGTCGGGCTCCACGAAGACGGGCACTTCCGGATGGGTCACGTTGGGGTTGCGGCGGCCCGGGCGCACGCCCTCGCCGTACGCGAAGTAGACGAGCAGATCCTCGGACACATCGTAGCGAACGTTGAACTTGTAGGTCTGCTCCTTGACCTCCGGCGCCTCTTCGTTACGGGAGAAGGTGCCCTTGGACTCCCACGGGTAACCGCAGTTCCAGCCCCAGTCGTCGCCGTCCTCCCAGCGGAAGTGGCGCATGCCGGCCGACATGGTCAGGCGGTCCGTGAAGTCCCACGACACGTCCCCGAAAAAGGCGGTGCTGTAGTCCTCGTACTTCCAGCCCGGACAGCTCCACCATTCGTTCGGCAGGGGCTCCACCCCGGCACCCCGCGTGTAGTCCGCCGCCGGACCCGTCTCGAAGTTGATGTTCTGCATGCGCCAGAATATGTGTCCGTTCCCCCAGCTCTTCTCCTGGAACACGCCGATGAGCCAGTTCAGCCGGCTCCCCGCGTCACCCTTCGAGGTCAGGCGGATCTCGTGGCTGATGCGGCTGTTGTTGTCCTCGCTGTCGAAGTGCACGGTGGGGTCCGCGCAACCCGTGAAGCCGTACCAGTAGTAGTCCTCGCAGGCGTGCTGCTGGATCCACGCGCCGAACGAGGCGTACTCCACGTAGTCGGAGTAGTCGTTCACCGCGAAGTCCTGGCGGTCGTAGTAGGACACCGCGTAGATCAGGTCGCCGATCCCCGTCTCGCCGGACAGCGTGAAGCCCAGCTGGTCACTGTCGACCTCCCGCCATTCCGGCCCGAAACGCGTGACCTCGAGGTCTCCGCGCCGCTTCGGGTCGTGGTTCCACGAGCCCACCGCGTCCAGGGACTGCGTGAATGCCGACGCCGTCGCGGTCCAATTGTCGGTGAGGTCGACGAGCAGCGATACCCGCCCGCCCTGGGTCTCTTCCTCGTTGTAGTCCTCGCCGGCGTAGCGGTCGTTGTTGACGGTGACGCCGTTGCGGAACGTGAACTCCGAACGCCGGTTGTCGATGAAACCGTTGCTCTTGTCGTACCAGAAGACGCCCCGCAGCGCCGCGCGGTCGGACAGCGGCACGTTGACGAAGCCCTCGGCGGTGTAGGTGGTGTCGCCGTCGCTGATGCTGCCGCCCGTCAGGTCCGCGCCATACTCGAACTGTTCGGGGTTCGGCTGCTTGCTGATGATGCGCACGGTTCCGGACACGGCGGACGCGCCGTAGTAAGTCCCTTCCGGTCCGCGCAGCACCTCGATGCGCTCGATGTCGTAGAGGTGCAGGTCGGGCGCCCCGCCGTTGCGGCCGGTCACCGGCTGCTCGTCGAGGTAGTAGGCCGTGGTCGCCGCGTTCGTGCGGAACACGTGCGGAATGCCGCCGTCCGACACGCCGCGGATGTGCATGACCTGCGTCCCGGGGCCCACGCTGATGTAGGAGATCGACGCGCTCTGGTCCGCGAAGTCCTCGAAGCGGCTGATGTCGAGCTTGTCAATGTCGTCGGACGTGAACGCCTGGACGCTGACCGGCGTGTCCTGGATGTTCTGCTCGCGCTTGCGCGCGGTGACGATGATCTCCTCGACGGTGGGCTGCGCCCCGGCGTCTTCGCCGGCGACCGGGACGGCGTACAACCCCGACACGGCCGCGATGGCGGCGGCGATCTTCGTCTTGCGGAATGCGGGCACGGGCCCGGGCGCTCCAATCGCGCACTTGGACATCGGCTCTCCCCCGAGTCTCTGCTTGCTCAGGCGCGGGAGCTTAGCCGAGCGGCTCGGGCATGGGAAGGAGGAGGGGCCACCCCGTTACCGCTGCCCCGTAATCCCCGCCGCCGGAACGTCGATGAGGCCGAGGCTCGCCCGTGCCCGCTGGCGGAGGTAGTGCCGCAGCGCATCGAGGTGCGCGTCCGAGAGGGTCGGGAACGCCGGCATCCCGTTCTCGAGCAACGTTCCCTCGCGCACGACGTCGGCGAACGCACCGTCCGAGAGCACGATCGGAGACGCGCGCAGATCGGGGGACGCCCCGCCCGACACGGCGTCCGGTCCGTGGCAGAACGTGCAGTTCATGTATACCTGAAGGCCGTAGTTCGCCAGATCGTCGTCGATCTCGAAGCCGGGATCGGCCAGCGGCACCGGCGGCGCGGCGGGCGGGGAGGCGGGCATCGCGGCATCGCCTTCCAGCGAGAACGCCAGCAACCGCCGGGGGTGCACTCCATACGCCCAGCCGAGCGCGTGCTGCTCGTCCGTGCCGCCGACCGCGGGCCCCGAACCCCAGCCGACCAGCAGGGCGATGTACTGCCGGCCCCCAAGGGCGTACGTGATGGGCGGCGCCGAGACTCCGAGGCCGACATGCCGGCGCCACAGGACCTCACCGGTGGCGGCGTGATACGCGACGAGGTTCCCCTCGAGCGTGCCCTGGAACACCAGGTCGCCGGCCGTCGTCAGCGTGCCAGGGTTCCAGGCGATCTCGAACGAGACTTCCCAGACCCGTTCCTGCCGCACCGGATCCCAGGCCTGCAGCGTCCCCTTGGGTTTCCCCGGGGCCCGCGGCGCGAGCATGGCCGCCACCCCGAAGCCCTCCTTCGGCACCGGCGCCTGCCAGTTGGGGGACTTCCAGAGCGCGATGTCGATCCCCTCGTCCGAGAACGTGTAGGTCTCGTGGATCGTCGGAATGTACACGAGTCCGTGCTCCGGGTTGTAGGACATCGGGGGCCAGTTGTGCGCACCGAGCGGTCCGGGCGTGATGTGCACCGGGCCGCCGTCCGGGTAGCGGACACCCGGCATCTCCACCGGGCGTCCCGTCTTCAGGTCCACGTGGCTCGCCCAGTTCACCTCCGCAATCGGCTCCGCCGAGATCAGCTTCCCATTGCTGCGGTCGATCACGTAGAAGAAACCGTTTTTCGGCGCGTGCATCAGCGCCTTGACATCGCGGCCGTCGATCCGGAGATCCGCCAGCACGATATCCATGTTGGAGTTGTAGTCCCATGTCTCGCCGGGCGTCGTCTGGTAATGCCAACGGTACTCGCCGGTGTCCGCATCCAGAGCGAGCACCGAGCAAAGGAAGAGGTTGTCCCCGCCCCCCGGACTCCGGATCTTCTGGTTCCAGGGAGAGCCGTTGCCCGTGCCGATGTAGACCGCATTGAACTCGGGGTCGTAGGTCAGGCCATGCCAGGAGTTACCGCCCCCGCCCATGTTCCACCACTCGCCGGTCCAGGTCTTCGCCGCCATCTCCATCGCGGCGTTCTCGAAGCCGTCCGCCGGATTGCCCGGCACGATGTAGAAACGCCACGCCAATGCGCCCGTCTCGGCATCGTAGGCCGTGACGTAGCCACGGGCCGGGCCGATCTCCGTGCCGCCGTTGCCGATCAGAACCTTGCCGCGGAACGCCTTCGGGGCGCCCGTGATGTACATCGCCTTCGAGGGATCGATCGTGGTGGCCGTCCACACATGCTCGCCCGTCGCAGCCTCGAGGGCGATGAGCCGCCCGTCGATTGTCGGGATGTAGACCTTGTCGCCCCACATCGCGAGGCCCCGGCTGCCGTGTACGAAGGCGAGCCGCATGCGGTGCGCTGCGTGCTTGGTCACCTCGGGATCGTAGGTCCACAGAAGCTCGCCCGTTACCGCATCGACGGCCCGCGCGATGTTCCGCGAGCCGACGAAGTACATGACGCCGTCGGCCACCAGCGGCGTCGACACGAGTCCCACCGCGTCGGGCACGTCCAGGTACCAGTCGAGCTTCAGTCCACCGACGTTGTCACTGTTGATCTGGTCGAGCGGGGCGAAGCGTTGCTCGTTGTGGTTGCGGCCGTAGGTGAGCCACTCGGCGGTGTTGCCGACGTCCGCGATCGCAGCATCATCGACGGGGCGGGACTCCGCCGCCGCAGACGCCAGTCCCCAGGCGCACAGCACCAGCGTCGGCATCAGAACAGTCACGCGGTTCATGCAGCCCCCTCGCACCCTGCGGTCACCGATGACGCTACTGGTCGCCTTTCGTCATGTCAAAGGCGTGCCGGCGCCGGGGTTTGAGGTCATCCGGGCCACCGCTAGCTCTGCGAAGGAACGGGCACCCCCAACCCCCTAGCCAGGGCGTGGAGATGGTCGCGGGCATATCGGGCGCCGAGCTGGGTGCCCGGCACCATCTGGAATCCGTGGCATGCGGCGGGATACGAAATCAGTTCCGTCCTTACTCCAGCCTGCATCAGCCTGAACGCGTATTCGATGTTCTCGTCCCGGAAGAGATCGAGTGCCGCGGTCGCCATCCAGGTGGCCGGCAGGCCCGCGAAGTCCTCCAGGCGGGAGGGGACCTGGGGCGCCCGGGCCGGGGCGTCGCCGAGGTAGCTGCGCCAGCCGTACTGGTTGCTCGCGCGCGTCCAGAGGAACTCGCCCACCAACGGGTCGCCCGGCTGCTCCGGCGTGCCGGTGCGGTCGTCCAGCATGGGATAGGTCAGGTGTTGATGGCAGATCGCATACGCGCCCGCATCCCTTGCCTTGATCGCCAGGGCGGCCGCCAGCCCGCCGCCGGCGCTCTCCCCGCCGATGCCTATCCGGTCGCGGTCGACCCCGAGCGCCGGTGCTTGCGCGTGCAGCCAGGCAAGGCCCGTGTAGCAGTCGTCCAGAGGTGCCGGAATCGGGTGTTCCGGCGCCAGCCGATAGTCCACGGAGAGCACGACGACACCCAGCCGGGCGCAGATTTCGAGGTTTACGGGATCGGAAGCCTCAGGTGTCCCCAGCACGTAGCCACCGCCATGTATGTGCAGGTAGCCGGCGCCTGACGCAGCCTTGTCGGAGGGCCTGTACAGCAGGGCGCGTACGGCTGGCCCGGCCCCGCCCCGAGCATGAATCTCTTCCCGCGTAACGCCGGCTTCGGCGGGGTCGCCAAGCTCCACCGCCATGTTGGGGTTGTCCCGCAACAGGGGAAGCTGTTCATCATCGAGTTCGAAATGGGGGAGGAGTTCAAGCAGCGGGTGCAACTCCGGATCAAGCAGGTGTTTCGTGGTCACGGGATCCTCTCTGTCAGCCAGGCGCGCTTCGGGCGTCGCCGACATCATACCGGCGAAGGGCCGGCGCGGACGGACGACCACCTACTCGAAGCGCAGGCTCTCGACGATCCTCGAAGCTTCCTCGACAGCCTCCGCCCCGTGCGCCGCGACCGTTATCAGGCGCCCGCCGCGGTATGCACTGACGAGCTGGGTGGCCACCCTCGCGCCGTCATCGAGGCTCCGCCAGCGGACCTCGGACCGGTAGGCGGACGACCCGCCGGCGAGGGTGATCGGTTCGTTGCGCGTCACTTCAAAGTCGGAACCCGTTCCCGATGCCGCGGTCAGCTCAGCGAAGTACTCCGCCGCCTTCTCGATGGGCATGAGGATGCCCGCGAACGGAAAGTCCGTGATCGACACGTCGAAGTCCACCCCGTCCTGGGTCGATCCCGCGAAGACCTCACCAGGTGCTCCGGGCGCACGCTCGCGCGTACTGGCGGGAAACGCGATGCTGAACGCCGGAAACCCGTCATGCCGATAGGAGGCGACCGTCGGCTCACCGGCAAACGCCGGTGCGGCTGCAAGGGAGAGGAGCCATGCGACGACGAGGTAGACGGCCGCCGTACCGAGGTTCTCCGTCAACCGATTCCTTGGCGCGTTCACCCGAACCATTCGCAATGTATCCCCAACGGCAAGCCACCCTTGGTGCATTTTCCGGCCGGCCATTGGTAACGTAATCGACCGGTGCCTCGCAGTGCGCCTCAAGACCACTCGTCCCGCATCGCGGCGACGAAGTCCACGCCGTCGCCGAAACAGCCGTCCGCAGAGCCTCGCAACTCGGCCAGAGCCGGTGGCTCGCGAAGCGCTTCAGGAACCGCGACGACGGCCGCACGAGGCACGCCCCGTCTCGAAACGATGGTCACGACTCCCTCCCGGCGTGGCGCTTCGAGAATCTCCTCGCACCGGGCTCCAGCCCGCCAGACCGTTCTGACCATAGCCGCCATGAGACCCTCCTCCTCTACGGCCCGGAGAGGTTACCGACCGGACCGCACCCATGCACGCAGGAGCGGAGCGGTTGACGGAATCGGTTCGCACGGCAAGGATACCGCGCCCGACGCCGGCGGGACTCTCGCCGCCCCTTCTCCATTGCAGGGAAGCCGCATGCCTACCGACCACCGCATCGAGATGAACCGCCGCCACTGGAACGAGTGCACGCCCGTGCACGCGGCCTCCGACTTCTACGACGTCGAGAGCTTCAAGGCCGGGCGGATCACGCTCAGCGAACTCGAGCGCACCGGCGTCGGGGAGGTCCGTGGCAAATCCCTCCTGCACCTACAGTGTCACTTCGGGCTCGACACCCTATCGTGGGTGCGGCTCGGCGCCCGAGCCACGGGCGTCGATATCTCGGACGACGCCATCGCCACCGCGCGCCGCCTGACGGACGAACTCGGCCTCGACGCGCGGTTCATCCGAGCCAACGTGTATGACCTGCCCGAGGTCCTCGACGAGCAGTTCGACGTCGTCTATACCGCGATGGGCGTTCTGGTCTGGCTGCCTGATCTCACCCGGTGGGCGGAGGTCGTCGCGCATCACCTGAAACCTGATGGGCTTTTTTACCTGTTGGATGTTCACCCCGTCTCCCAGGTCTTCGACGAGGCTCCGCAGGTGGAGGCTCCGGGGGACCTGCGTGTCGCGTATGGCTACTTCCCGGACGCGGCCGGCACGATGTATCCGGGCGATGCACCCTCCTACGCCGGCGAGGACATCATCGAAAGCCCGGCTTGGGAGTGGCAGCACAGCCTCGCGGAGATTCTGGGCGCGCTGCTCGACGCGGGGTTGTGCCTCACGTCCTTCGATGAACACCCAGCGACGATGTATCGTCAGTTCCCGGGGATGGTGCGCGGCGACGACGGGCTCTGGCGGTTGCCGTTTGCCGAGGATCTGATCCCGTTGGTGTTCACGCTTACGGCGACGAAGTAGGCGAGCCAGACGTGCGAGTCCCAGTGTTCCCGCGGTCCGATAGCGACGCCCTCCCTGCTCGCCACCCAACCGGGTACAACGCCCACTTCCTGCAGAATGGCAACATCGGCGTCCATGTCCAGAAGCCACTCCCAAGCCTTCCGGCGCTTGGCGATGTTCCAGCTCACCAACTTGATGGTCACTTCGAGCTCCCTAGTCCGCCCAACGCTCCAGCACCTCCCCCAACTCTGCCTTTAGCGGAGCCAAGTGCGCCTCGTACGCCCGCCAGTGCGTCTTGGCCTCCCGATAGATCGGCCGCCGGACCTGCTCGGCGCTCGCCGTGCGCACCACGCGCTCGGTCTCGTGGAAGCGCAGACACGCTTCCTCGAACGGCAGGCCGCAGTGGTCTAGGAGCCGCCGCGTCTCGCCCTCCGTGTCGTCGACCACCCGCTCGTAGACGACGCGATGCACCCGCCCCGGCAGCACGCGGTCCCAGTGGGCCATCACGTCCACGTAGTTCCGATAGTACGTCGCCACCGTCTCCAGGTCGTAGCCGAACGTCTGCCCCCGGGCGAAGTTCTGCTTGTAGATGCTGAAGCAGCAGCCGAGGGGATGGCGGCGCGTGTCGACGAAGACGGCGTTCGGCAACATGCAGGCGATGAGCCCCACGTGCATGAAGTTGTTCGGCATCTTGTCGACGAAGTGGGGCGCGTTGCCATGGTAGGGCTCGGTTTCCGCTAGGTAGCGCCGTCCCAGGGCGGCGAACTGCTCCGGCGACATGTTCCGCACGCACGCCGGATAGCCCGGCGGGGCACCGCCCCGGCGCGGGTCGAGTTCGCGGACGTAGCCCAGGATGTGCGGCAGTTCCATGGTGCCCTGCACGGCACTGTGCGAGGACAGAATCTGGTCGACGAGGGTCGAGCCGGAGCGCGGCAGGCCGATCACGAAGATCGGGACGGGGCCGTCGTTCGCGCCCGCCGTCCGTTCCGCGAGCGCCTCAGCGGTGAACGTGTCCTTCAGCGCCGCGCACTGGCGCTCGAAACGCTCGACGTTGAAGCGTTCGTGGCGGTGGCGGATGGCGTTGCCGGCCCGGTAGTGCTCGAACGCCGCCTCCACCTCGCCCCGATCCTCGAACGCCTTGCCCAGCGCGAATTGGACTGCGGCCAGCTCGCGCTCGGGAATTCCCTTGGCGCCCAACGCGGCCTGCATCTCCTCCACGTCCGCATCCGAGAAGGCCACCGTCTTGAGGTCGGCCAAGCTCCACCACGCCTCGCCGAGCCGGGGTTCAAGCGCCAGACCAGCCCGATAGGCACGGACGCTCGCTTCCGTCTCCCCGAGCGTCTTGCGGACGTGCCCGAGAGAAAGCAACACGCGCGGCTGGCGCGGCGCGATCTTGAGCGACTTCCCGAACGCTTCCGCGGCATCACGCTGCTTGAGGCCCCACGCGTAAACCGTGCCAAGGGTGGTCCACCCGTCCGCGAGTTCGGGGTTGAGTTCCACCGCGCGCAGGGCCGAAGCTTCGGCCTCCGCGTAGCGGCTCCGGTTCATGTGCAGGCGGGCGAGCGCCCGGTGCACGTGGGTCATGTTGGGCGTGATGGCCATCGCGCGTTCGAGCAGCCGCGCCGCGTCCTCCGGCACGTTGCGGTCGATCGCCGCGTTCGCGAGGCCCACCAAGGCGTGTACGTGACTGGGGTGCTTCTTCAGGACGTCCCGGTAGATCGTCTCTGCTTCTTGAGGCCGACCCGCGCCGACGGCCGTGATGGCGCGGCGCATGTCCGCATGGAAGGGGTCGGTCTCCACGGAACGGCGCTGGGCGTCCCGTGCCTCCTCCGGCTTGCCGTGGTCGAACAGCACGTCCGCGTAGCGCTGCCAGGCGGTGGACGCCCGCGGTTCGCGACGGCAGAACGCCGCAAGCACGGACTCCGACTCCCCGCCCCGCCCCGTCCGCTGATACACGTCCGCAAGGTCCAGCGTGGCGTCCAGGAAACCCGGTGCCTTGCGCACGGCGCGTTCCAGCCAGCGCGCGCCCGCCTCCAAGTCGCCGCCGCGCGCCTCAAGAACACCTAGGAGCCGCAACGCGTTGACCTCGTCGGGCTCCGTTTCGAGAATCGCGAGCAACTGCTCCCGGGCCAGTCCGGCATCGCCGCCGCGCAGCAGCCGCATCGCGTTCTCGAACGCCTGGCGCGGCGTGGCTTGGGGATCGGGCGAACTCATGGCCTGTCGGATTGTTGGCCCCTAGCATCCAAATGGGACCAAACTATTGTGTCACGGACTCCGGCACCTTCGAGGTAGTGCACGCGAGCGGCCTCCACCTTGACCGCCCGATCATGCTCAAGCTCCCCTCCGATGGCTCGTCCCATCCGACAGTCCCATCCGACCCACTTGACCCGCCAAGCGTTCCTTGGTTTCCTTGCGGCTCGAACTATATGCACCTATAGGCATGGTCCAGACGTTCTCGACCGCAGAGGTGGCTCGATTGGCCGGGGTTCACCGCGACACGCTTCTGCGGTGGCTACGACGCGGGACGGTGGCAGAACCGCAGCGAGACAGTCGAGGCTGGCGGGTCTTCTCGCGACAGGACGCTGCCGCGGTGGTGTCATTCGCGCAAGGCGTCCCCGACGCGGTCGACGACCCCGCGATCGCCCGGCTGAAGGGCGTCTCCTGGGGCTTCCCAACCGCGAAGACCGGCTACCTGACCCACGGCCTGCATCCATATCCGGCAAAGTTCATCCCGCAAATCCCCAACGCCTTGATCCAAGAGTTGTCGGCCGTGGGCGACACCGTGGCGGATATCTTCTGCGGCAGCGGCACGACGTTGCTCGAAGCGCTCCAACTGAAGCGCCATGCCGTGGGGATCGACGCCAACCCCCTCGCCACGCTGATCAGCCGTGCAAAGACCACCCCGATTGGCGAAGCGGGACTCGAAGCGCTTCAGACGCACCGAGAGGCATGCCGACGGCTCGTGGCCACAATCGAGCCCCTCACCGGCGATTTGTTCCACGATGGCCGTCCTTTCCGGTCCCAAGGGTGGCGCCCGGAGCCGGAACTTTGCGAATTTTGGTTCGAGCCATTCGTGGTCGAGGAGCTTGCCGAGTTGCGCAGCTTGATCGACACCCTAGCCGGCGACGCCGAGCGAAACCTCTGTGCCGTCGTGTTCTCCTCGATCATCGTGGCCGTGTCCAAGCAGGACTCCGACACCCGCTACGTCCGGCGAGACAAGGGGCTCGCCCCAGGCGACACGATCCGCCGATACGTCGCGCAATTGGATTTGGCCACCACCGCCGTGCGGGAACTCGGGGCCTTGATAGACGAGCAGTTTTCTTGTCGGGTGCTCGACGCCGACATCCTCGAGGCCCCCGAGCCGGGCGAGATAGACCTCGTCGTGACCTCACCTCCTTATCCGAACGCATATAGCTACCATCTATACCACCGCAGTCGACTTGCCTGGCTCGGCCACGATCCGGAGCAATTCAAGCGGATTGAGATCGGAAGCCATCGCAAGTACAGCGCCAAGGGACGGAATCGGGCAACTGAAGAGACGTTTCAACAGGAGTTCAAGAGCATCTTCAGGTGGCTACACGACCACCTACGAGAGAACGGCCACGTCTGCTTGGTGATCGGCGACTCGACCATTCGGGGTGAACGTCTCGACAATGCGTCCCTACTCGCGGACGTGGGCGCGACGACTGGATTTCGCGAAATGGCGCGGATGAGCCGCACCATTGCACCGACCCGAAAGGCGTTCAATCCCCGCATCGGCAAGATCAAGGAGGAAAACATCTTGATCCTGAGGAAGCGATAGAGGACGACGCCAATATGCCCACCCTAGTCTGCCGAATCAAGGACGGAATTCAGCCCTTCGAGCGCCATCTTGCCATCGAGGAGCTTCGTGCATTGGGGGGCGACCTGCTTAGTCCACGGGATGGGGACGAGACCACGGCTTCCGCATTCCTTCTCCGCGGGCCCGTCAAGCCAACGATCTTGCGCGACGCGCTGGCGTATTGGCGTTCGATCGGCCCCGAACCTGAAGGGTTGACGGCCCAGGTGCGTGGTGAAGCGACACTGGCCGCCGCGAACAACGGTACGTTTCTTGCCGATCTTGATCATCGACAGCTACCGACAGATCCAGTCAAGCTATCTCGCAAACGCTGCCTGCGGTACGCCACACATGGCATGCACGAATACCGGGGTAAGTTCTTTCCGCAACTCGTACGCGCTCTGGTCAATATCGCCCGCGTGCCACCGGACGGAATAGTACTCGATCCAATGGGAGGTAGCGGCACCACCTTGGTCGAGGCACGCCTTGCCGGCCGCACGGGGTACGGCTTGGATATCAACCCCCTGTCGGTATTCGTCGCAGACGTCAAGTGCCGAGCGCTTACGTTGTCGCCTCGATCCCTTGTCAAGGCCTACGAGCACATGCAACGCACGCTCTCCGGTGCCACGAGCAACGGCCAGCGACGACACTTCCGGTCCCTCCCCGACACCGATCAAGCCTACCTCGACCGCTGGTTCGCACCCTCTGTCCTAGACGATCTCGACCTGGTTCAAGAGACAATATCCAACCTGCGCACCAATGCCGTACGCGACTACTACCGCGTATGCCTCAGCAACGTTCTCAGAGGCGTGTCGTGGCAGAACGAGGACGACCTACGGGTACGTCGAAAGGTGCTCGATTTGCCCCCCGCCGAGAGCATTCGGCGCTTCCTCAAGGAGTCGTTGCGCTCCACCAAGGCGACCGTCGCGTTCAACGCGCAACGCCGTGAACACCCCCTCGGTCGGCATGTGATGCTGGAGGCGGATGCGAGACAAGCCTCGAGCGCGTTCCCCGAGTCCATCGGCAACGTCCACACCATCGTCACTTCGCCTCCGTACGCCACCGCCCTGCCCTACATCGACACCGACCGGCTTAGCCTAGCGTATCTCGGTCTGCTGCCGCGAGACTGCCATCGCAGACGAGACCTGCTGATGATCGGCAATCGCGAGGTGACCGAGCGCCGACGCAGGGACTATTGGACCTACTTTCTCGAGAACCGAGAACTGCTTCCCGGAGCAACAGCTGCCCTAGTAGACCGAATACATGACCTCAACGAAGGCCACGACGTCGGATTTCGCCGAAGGAACACACCGGCGCTGTTGGCGAAGTACTTCTTCGACATGCGCGAAGTCCTCGGGCAGATGTTCCTTATGCTCTCCTCGGGAGGTACCGCCTTCATGGTGGTGGGAAACAACCGCACGACGGCCGGTGGGGAGCTGGTGGAGATAGAAACCGCGAACCACCTAGCCGACATTGCGGAGTCCCTCGGATTTCGCCGACAAGGTGACCTAGCCATGGAGATGCTCTCGTCCCGCGAGATCTACCGAAAGAACGCCATGCCGTCCGAACGAATCGTGGCGTTGCGGAAGGACTGATGGCTAGAAATAGCCGAAGCGCTTCCGCGACCGTCCGCGAACAACATGCGCGCAGTACAGCAAGTGCTTGATGTACTCCTGTGATCCCTGAGGAATAATGTCGACGTAGTACTCGTAACCCATTTCTGGCGCCACTTGCTCCATCTTCAGCACGTCGCCTACTTCCCCCGCATCTCGAAGTGCGGCACTGCGCAACCGAAAGTCGTGTTTGTCCGGCCACGTCATCATGTTGACCCGCTCCGTTCGCCCGGCCAGACGAACGCGCACGTCCCTACGGTCGAACTTGCCTTGCCTTGCAGGATCCTCTTGAAACCCCGACGGCCAATCCCAGAACTTCGGGTTGGCGTCGCGGGCGGAGAGTGGCACGAATATCTCGGGAGAGCGCTTGGACGTCCCGGCGCTCGTTTGTCCGACGCCAACGTCGGTCCGCTGGAGCGTCATGACGAATCGGCTTCCCGGGCGATGGTCCTCGTTGCCGGTGACGGGGCCAGCCACGGCTACGGCCGGCCCCGCGTCGCTCTGCTGTCCAGGGGCGGTCGCGGACGGAGCCCGTTGTTCGGCACGTGCCGCGAAGAGGTCGGCGGCGGCGGCCGAAGTGGTGGAAGGCCCCGGCAAGGAAGTGCGCCGAGACGCGGCAGTGGCTTCAGGGGGTGCCAAGCCCGAGTCACGGAGTGCTTCGAGAACCATCTCGTTCAACACCAAGACGGTGCCGGAACCGGGATCGCCCCACTGGTCGAGCAGATCCTCCATGTCTTTCAGCACCGCCGCCTGATCGGACGCCGCCAAATCGAGCCGGGCTTGAACACCCGCCTCGTAGTTCGTGAACAACCCGCCCTCCGTGAGATTCCCGGAGCCAACGAAAAACTCGGCGGCGCCGGAGGACTTGAACACGTAGACCTTGGGGTGGAAGGTGTAGCGCAGGAGGTTGTGGAAAACGGCCACGCGGCCGTTGGGCCCGACAGCCGACAGCAGATCACGCAACCCCTCGTACGACGTTCCGCCGTGATCGATACCGACAACGACGTCCACCCGGCTCTTTCGGGCAAAGGCGGCCAGCGGTTTGGCAAGGTGCTTGACGCCCGAAGACTTGACGAAGGCCACGGCCGCCCGAAAGTCCGTCCAATCACGGGTCAGGTTCTCCCGCAGGAAGTCGCCCAACCGGTGCGGATGCGCGGGCTGATGGATGAACTTCATCATGGGCGGCACCCTCGCGCTCGTGATCGTGGTCTCAGAATGCCGAGCACCTAGCCCGCCAGGTTCTGGAACGCATGGCGCACGGGGCCTTTGAGATCGGGCAAACGCATGGCTTAGGCTTGGAACAACTCTGCCGGACCGGGGGAACCGTACATGGCCATGACCAATCGCGCCATCGCCGCCGCCTTGTGCATCACGTTGGCAGTGCCAGCGGCCTTCGCCATCGACCTGCCGCGCGGCAAGGCGGAGGACGCCGGCATGTCGCCCGAGCGGCTCGAGCGCGTGCGGGCGGAGATGGACCGCCTCGTCGAGAGCGGCGAGTTCCCGGGCATGAGCGCGATGATCGCACGCCGCGGGAACATCGTGTTCGAGCACACCACCGGCTTGCTCGACGTCGAGACCGGCGCCGAGCTGCGGTCCGACTCGCTGCTGCGCATCTACTCCATGACGAAGCCAATCACCAGCGTCGCCGCCATGATGCTGGTGGAGGAAGGGAAGCTGCTGCTCGACGAGCCGGTGACGAAGTTCTTCCCGGAGTGGGAGGGCCTCACGGTCCTGGACGAGACCGGCAACGTCGTGCCGGCGGCCGCACCGGTGACGCCCCGGCACCTGCTCATGCACATGTCCGGCCTCACGTACGGGTACTACGGCGAATCGCTGCTTGACCGGATGTACCAGGAAGCACGGCTCATCGACGACTGGAACTACCTGACGCGGGACACCCGCGAACTCGTGGAGAAGCTTGCCGGCCTCCCCCTCCTCTTCCAGCCGGGGACGCGCTACCACTATGGGTTTTCGACGGACGTGCTCGGGCACCTCGTCGAGCGCGTCAGTGGCGAGCCGCTGGACCGCTACTTGCAGACGCGCGTGTTCGGCCCTCTCGGGATGACCGACAGCTACTTCGACGTGCCCCCCGAAGTGGTCGAGCGCTTCGGCACCAACCACATCATCGGCGCGGACGGCGAACTGATCGTGCAGGACAGCCCCGGCGAGGATCCGGAGTTCATCGGCGTCACGTTCTTGTCCGGGGGCGGCGGCCTCGTCATGACCGCCGACAACTACATGCGCTTCTGCTTCATGTTGCTGAACGGGGGCGCGCTCGGTGACGTGCGCATCCTGAGCCCGGCCACCGTCGCGCTCATGACGAGCAACCTGCTGCCGGAGGGCATGGACTCGGGCCAGGGCGCCGGATTCGGGCTCGGCTTCGGCGTGGCACCGTCCGGCATCCACCAACGGACGCTGACGCCCGGCTCCTACTACTGGGGCGGCGCGGCGGGAACCTTCTTCTGGATCGATCCCACGGAGGAGTTGATCGGGCTCTTCCTGCCGCAGCGCATCGGTACGCCGCCATGGATCCAGGGGACGTTGCAGAACCTCGTGTACGCCTCGTTGACCGAGTAGCGGACGCCGTTACAGCGCTCCCTCATCCCGCATCGCCGCGATCGCGTCCTCGTCGTAGCCAAGTTCCCGCAGGATCTCCTCGGAGTGTTCGCCGAGCTCGGGCCCCGGCTCGGGTTCGACGTGCGGAACGCCGGAGACCCGGATCGGGTGCGTCACCACTAGCGGCATCTCGAAGGCCGGGTCCGTCACGGGTATCGCCATGCGGTTCTCGAGCACCTGGGGATCGGTCACCAACTCCTCGACCACGGCAACCCGATTCACAGGCACGTCCAGCGCCTCAAAGGTCTCAAGCCATGCCTCCGAGGGCCGCTGGCCGATGATGTCCTGAATCAACTCCTTCAGTTCGGTCCGGTTCTCGTTCGCCGCCTGCCACGAGGCGAAACGCTCGTCGGAGAGCAGGTGCATCGCGTCCATGCCGGTCAGCAGCAGGTACAGGAGTTCCTCCGTACGCACCATGTTGAACTGCAGCCAGCGGCCATCGCTGCAACGGTAGGGCAGAAAGAGGAACTGGGGGTTCCGCCGCCATTCGCGGAAACCGGACATGTCCCCACCGGCCAACACCCCCTGTGCGACGGCACTCGCCGACCAAAGCCCGTTCGCGAGCAGCGACGTCTCCACCATGCTCCCCTCGCCGGTGCGCTCGCGGTGCAGGAGCGCCGTGACGATGCCGCCGTAGATCGCCAGGGCCGTCGGGTGGTCGCCCATGCCGGGCAACCCCTGCGCCGGCACGGTGCCCTCCTCGCGCATCAGGTCCATCAACCCACTGCGCGCCCAGTACGCGAGTTGGTCGAACGCCTTGCGGTTGCGTTCCGGCCCGCGCTCGCCGTAGGCGGTCAGCGACGCATAGATCATCGTCGGGTTGGTGGAGCGCAGGTCGTCGTAGGTGAGGCGCAACCGCTCGCGCACCGGGTACGGATGGTTGGTGATGAAGACATCGCACTCCGCTGCTAGCCGGTGCAGCACCGCCAGCCCGGCCTCCGTGCGCAAGTTCAGCGTGATGCTGCGCTTGTTGCGAGCGTCCATGTGCCATAGGTAGTTGATGCCCGCGCCCGGCATCGTCCGAACGCTGGAGATCATGCGGAGCATGTCGCCCGACCCGGGTTGTTCCACCTTGACGACATCCGCGCCGAAGTCCGCCAGGATCATGGCCGCGGCCGGGGCGGCGATCACCGTCGCGGCATCGACGACCTTCAGCCCGGACAGGAGATAGGGCGGTTTGGCGTCGTCCATGGCGGGGCCGCGCTGGCCGGCGGAACCGTGGGTTCCTAGTTCGCGGCGACGCTGGCGGCGGCGACGAGCGCGACCGTTTCGTCCTGTTTCGCGAGCCAGACGAACGCGCCGGAACGGGAGGCATCCTCGGCGACGGGCCCCGTCATGACGCCGTGCGCGGCCACGGTGTCCCCCGTCCAGACGGGGTTGGTGAACTTGAGATCGAGGCGCCCGCTCGTCCACCAACGCTCGCCGAACGCCTCCTCCAGGATGTGCGCGGCGTAGGCCATCGTCATCCGGCCGCCGACGACCACGTCCTCGAAGCCCAGTTCTAGGGAGGCGTCCTTGTCGGTGTGGTAGTTCGCGTCGCCGTGGAAGAACTCGCCGCACATCTCAAGCGTGATGCTGCGCTCGAGCCCGCCGAATCGCTCCCCTTCCGGTACGACGAAGCGCCGGGCGCCGGGCTTCTTGCCGGGGTCCCGAAACGCCACCGTGCCCTCGGGGTCCGCATCCGGCAGGAAGCTCTGGTGGTGTTGGCTGCGGGCCAGCAGCGTGCCCGACGCGTCGTGGAGGTCCACTTCGTATTGCACGACGGAGCGGTCCCGCCGTTGGTAGATGTCCCGGATCCGGCCGCTTGCGGTGTACGCGCCCCCCGCCGCCAGTTCCCCCAGGAACTCCCACTCCTGGCGCATCCACAGATGCCCGAAGTGGTTCGGGTAGGCGATCTCCTCGAAGTAGCCGTTCTCCATGCCGCTGGCGACCGTCGAGGGCACGCGGCCCGCACCGGCCCGGGGCAACTCCAAGCCGTTGTGGAAGTCATCGAGGACGACGTCATCGACGACGAACTCGCGCACGCTCAGGTGCTTGCCGACGTAGGGATCCGCTGCCTGTTCCGCCATGGGACGCTCGACCGATTCCGGAGAGAGGGGCGAGTATGGTGGTCCGGGCCGGAATGGTGCAAGCGCGGCGCGAGCGTTGACGTGCCATGACTGGTCTTCAATTCGAGTCATCTATGGACCAGATCAACGCTTCGGACTTCAAGGCGCACTGTCTCGCGATAGTCGATCACGTGTCCGAGACCGGCGAGCACATCGTCATCCTCAAGCGGGGCAAGCCCGTCGCCGAGCTCGGGCCGGTCACGGGTACCGGCGCGGGCCATCCGCAAACGGAGTTGAAGGGCACCGTAACCATACTGGGCGACATCACGGCGCCGGTGGTTCCCGCGGACGACTGGGAAAGCAACCGGTGACCTTGGCCCTGCTCGACACCCACGTGCTGTGGGTGAACGAGCCCGGCCGACTCTCGCCAGAGCAGCGAGCCGTGCTGGACAAGGCCGGCGGCGACACGCCACTGCATGTGTCGGACATCTCGCTCTGGGAAGTGACGATGCTGCACAGCCTAGGCCGGATTCGGCTCGCCCTTCCGTTACGCGATTGGTTGGACAAGGCGACCGCTCCACCCTTGGTGCGCCGACAGGGCATCTCCCCGGCGATAGCCGCCGAGGTCGCCGCCCTGCCGGATTGGTTTCATCGTGACCCGGCGGACCGGATTCTCGTCGCGACCGCTCGCGTGCTGGGAGCGACGTTGCTCACGCAAGACCGTCGGATCGCGGAGGCGTCGCTGGTCGCGACCCTCGGTTGAACCGTCGGAACCCCGGGGCAAGCCGCGGGCCTCGCTTGCCCGAGCGCCCACCGCGCCGGGATAATCCTTCACCACGCAAGACACTCCGACACCGGGGAGAACCGGCCCATGGACTTCGAACCCACCGACAAGATCCTCGAACTGCAGGCCCGCGTGGACAGCTTCATGCAGGAGCACGTCTACCCGCGCGAGTTGGACTTCTGGCACTTCGTGGACGACGACGCCAACCGCTGGCAGTACCCGCCGTGGTTCGAGGGCCTCAAGCAGAAGGCGCGGGACGCGGGCATTTGGAACTGGTTCCTGCACAAGGACTACGAGGAGTTCAGCCCCGGCCTCTCGAACCTGGAGTTCGCGCCCGTCATGGAGCGCATCTGCCGCGTGCCGTGGGCGCAGGAGGTGTTCAACTGTAGCGCGCCGGATCGGGGCAACATGGAGGTGCTCGCCCGTTTCGGCAACGCCGAGCAACAGCAACGCTGGCTCGCGCCGCTCCTCAACGGCGAGATCCGCTCCGCGTTCTCGATGACCGAACCCGCGGTGGCCTCCTCCGACGCGACGAACCTGGAGACGTCCATCGTCCGCGACGGCGACGAATACGTGATCAACGGGCGCAAGTGGTTCACGTCCAACGCCTTCAACCCCCTCTGCAAGGTGTTCGTCGTGATGGGGAAGAGCGACCCCGACGCACCCCGGCACCAGCAGTTCTCGATGATCCTCGTGCCGAAGGACACCCCCGGCGTGGTCCTCGAGCGGCCCGTGCGGACGTTCGGGACGCTCGGTTCGCCGGGTGGCCACGCACAGGTGCTCTACGACAACGTGCGGGTGCCCGCCGAGAACCTGATCCTCGGCGAGGGGCGCGGCTTCGAGATCGCCCAGGGGCGGCTCGGGCCGGGACGCTTTCAGTACGCCATGATGTTCGTCGGCATGGCGCAACGCTGCCTGGACCTGATGTGCCGCCGCGTCGACGCCCGGGAGGCCTTCGGGGAGAAGCTCTCCGCCAAGACCAGCATCCAGCACGACGTGGCGCGTTCGCGCATGGAGATCGAGCAGTGCCGGCTGCTCGTGCTGAGGGCGGCGGACGCCATGGACCAGCATGGCCCGAAGGCGGCCCGGGACTACATTTCGATGGTGAAGGTGGCGGCCCCGGAGATGTGCAACCGCGTCGCGAACCGGGCGCTACAGGCCCACGGCGGCATGGGCGTGACGCAGGACACGCCGATCAACCACATCTACATGACCAGCCGCTACTGCCAGATCGCGGACGGGCCGAGCGAGGTACACATGTCGCAGCTCGGGCGCCGGACGATCCGGGACACGGTGGCGTGATGGCGACCGAACACATGGCCCAGCGGGCGAAGGAGAACGCCGTGCTCCACATGACGAAGACCGGGGACGTGGCGGTGATCACGCTGTCGCGGCCCGAAAAGCTGAACGCGCTGAACGACGGCCTCCGGGACGCGATCTTCGACGCCTTCGCCGAGGCGAAGGAGGACGACGCGGTCCGCGCCGTGGTACTGACCGGAGAGGGCCGCGGGTTCTGCTCCGGCGCCGACCTGACGGCGGGACCCGGCGAGGCGCCCCCGCCCACGCAGAACGACCACATGGACGAACTCGGCTGGGTCGGCCGGCTGGCGCTCGCGGTGTACGGGCTCGACAAGCCGGTGATCGGCGCCGTGAACGGCATCGCCGTCGGCGCGGGCATGAGCCTCGCCCTCGGCTGCGACATCCGCGTCGGTTCCGAGCGCACGCGCTTCAAGACGGTCTTCGTCGAGCGCAACCTCTCCCCGGACACCGGCATGAGCTTCTTCCTCCCGCGCATCGTCGGGTATTCGCGCGCGGCGGACCTCATCTACACCAGCCGCATGGTGGAGGCGGAGGAAGCGCATCGGATCGGGCTGCTCGACCGCTTGGTCGACCATGACGAGTTGCTCGACACCGCGGTCGAGATCGGGCAGCAGACGGCGACCTGGCCACCGCTGGCCGTGCGCATGTCGAAGCACGCGTTGCAGCACAACCAGGAGTGCGAACTCGAAGAGGCGCTGCGTTACGAACTGGCGGCCATTTCCCACGCCGGGCGCGCGGTGAATGATCGGAAGGAGTCGCTGGCCGCGTTCCGGGAGAAGCGGACGCCGAGGTTTACGGGGACGTAGGGAGGCCGCGCCGGCACCCCAGTCAGCCGACGGCCTTGAGCTCCGATCGGTCCACGACGCGGTCCCGCAATTCCGAGCTCGAGAACGCGTGGGGACGCTTGTTGAAGTGGCAGCGTTCCAGGGTTTCCTCGCGTCCGGTGAAGTCCTTCTCGCGATACTCCTCGCCGAGGATGCGCACGTCCCAGTCCAGGCAGCGCAGGATTTCCAGCACGTGGGCCTCCGTGTCGTAGACGATGGTCTCGTCGACGTAGCGGCAGGCAGCCACCTGGATCTGGCGCTCCACGATGCTCTGTACGGGCCGGTTCTTGTCCGGCCGGTCGATGCTCGGGTCGCTCTGGATGCAGACGATGAGGTGATCGCAGACCGACTTGGCCTCCTGCATCATCAGCACGTGGCCCGCGTGGAACAGGTCGAAGGCCCCGAACGTGATGCCCTTCTTCAGCGCTGCCATGGAATGGTCGAATTCCTCGCCGCCGCGACGGTCGGCACTCTAGTGGAACGCCCGCTCCGGGGCAAACGCACCGTTCATGAAGGTTCCGGCGCCATTCAACATCACGGCGCCTCCGGCCCGTTCGTGGAGAACCGAATGGTCCACCCGGCGCGGCGCCACATCAGCCACGTCAGGAACGGATAGAACGTGATCGCCGACGCCACGTGCCACTCCGTCAGGTTCTCGATCCAGTCGTCGTCCTCGACGAAGTTCGTGAGCGTGCCCAAGGTCAGGCCCTCCACCAGCACGGCGAGGCACAAGTAGACCTTCACGCGGACGAGCCGCGTCTCGCCAAGCGTTCCCTGCAACCGGTAGGCGAGCAGTAGTTGGGCGAGGTACGTGCAGCCGAAGAAGACCACCGTGCCGTAGCGGCGCATGGCGCGATAGAACTCCCCTTCGGACCCGAGGAACGTCGTGTAGAGAACGAGGAAGATCGCGCCGATCAGGCCCGTCGCGACCGTGGCCCGCCGCCAGCGCTCGGACGCCTCCCCGCAACTGCGCAGCCAATGCCCGCACAGCACCCAATAGACGATCCAGAACGCGGCCACCGGCAACATGGTGGCCTTGAAGAGGAAGAAGCCCCCGCCATGACGCCCGGCCGCGCTGACGCTCGTGCACCCGGCGAGGTGCGGGATGCAGGTTGGGACATGGTCTCCCAAGGCCGACGCCATGTAGGCCACCACGACGCCAAGCCAACTCAGCAGCCAAACGACGACGGCGACGTGACGTAGGTCCATGGGCACCGATGTTAGCGGCCGGCACGCGGACGTTGAGGGCAGCGGCCCCGGTGAACGATAATACGCCCCGCGTGGGGCCGTAGCTCAGCCGGGAGAGCGCGACGTTCGCAATGTCGAGGTCGGGGGTTCGATCCCCCCCGGCTCCACCAAATTCCCGTTCCCTCGCTGGGCACGTCTCGCGGGGTCGCAAGCCATCCCTGATCCGACGTCACTGAGAATTACGCTAAACTGAGGTATTAAAACCTCAAATATAGGTGATTCCATGCCGCGCATCGAAATCTCCGAGGAACCGTTGCGCCACCTGTTCGGGAGCGTCACGGCCTACCACACGCTCATGTACCTCGCGGCGTGCCGGCGGGGCTACGCCACCGAGATCGCCCGCGTCCACGAACACGCACTGGCACCGGTGCAGCGCCAGCTACGCAAGTTCGAGAACGTTGGGCTGCTGGTCAGTCGGATGGAGGGGCATACCCGGTTCTACTACTGGGGCCGGGGGCCCATCGTGGCGGCACTTGAGAAGTTCCTCCTCGAGATGGTCGACCTGTTGCCGGAGGAGACATACGCCCAACGCTACGTGACCCGCCGACGCCCCCGCCGGCAAGGGAAAGTCTGAACACGTTGTTCGATGCTATTTGCCTAACAACGCGAATTATACCAGGATAGGCACTTAAACCGCCTAATTGGGCGATCTCTTGAGCCGCATATGGACGAGTTCTGGAGCGACGCGGCCGTCTTGGCTGAACTAGGTGCGCGCATCGCCGCCCGGCGCCTGGGCCGGCAATGGCGACAGGCCGACTTGGCGTACGAAGCGGGCGTCTCTAAACGCACCGTGGAGAGGATCGAAGCGGGCGTCTCCGTGCAGACGGTGTTGTTCTTGCGCGTCCTGCGCGCGCTGGGATTGCTCGGTGGCTTGAACCATGTCGTCCCCGCAAGCGGCCCGACGCCGATGGAGCTACTGCGGCTTGAGCAGGACCGTCGCAAGCGAGGTCGCAGGGGCGGCCCCCGATGACCACCGCCGAGGTCAAGCTCTGGGGACGCACGGTCGGCGCGGTCAGCGTGACCGGCCGCGGCGCGGCGGCGACATTCGAGTACGCGCCCGCGTTCGTGCGCTCCGGATGGGACGTGTCCCCATTGCGCATGCCGCGCGAGCAGCGCGTGTTCGACTTCCCGGCGCTGACCGGCGAGACCTTTCGCGGATTGCCGGGGCTGCTCGCAGACTCCCTTCCCGACCACTTCGGACGCCTGTTGATCGACGCTTGGCTTCAAGAGCGCAATTGTTCGGCGGACGACTTGGACGCCGTCGAGATGCTCTGCTACATCGGCAGCCGTGCCATGGGAGCGCTCGAGTACGCGCCGGCACTCGGAGACGCGTCGAGCGGCCGACCGGTCCAGGTTGAGGACCTCGCACGGCTCGCCGAAGCGGCACTTACCCACCGCCGTGCCATCCAAGGCCGCGTCACCAGCAATCCGCCGAGCCAAGATCCGTGGCGGGAGCTGTTTCACTCGGGTACATCCGCCGGGGGTGCCAAGCCCAAGGCCATCATCGCCTGGAACGAAGGGACCGGCGAAGTTCGCTCCGGGGAGGTCGCCGACCAGCCGAAGTTCGGACATTGGCTGCTGAAGTTCGACCACGGTCGTGACGAAGGCGCGATCGAGTTCGCATACAGCCAACTCGCCGCGAACGCGGGCATCGATATGACCGAGTGCCGGCTGTGGGCAGCGGATGGCCGGCGTCACTTCATGACCCGCCGGTTCGACCGTCGAGAAGACGGCGGCAAGCTCCACGTGCAGACGCTTGGAGCGCTGGCGCACTGGGACTTCCGCCTCGGAGGTACGTTTAGCTACGAAGGCGCACTCGGCGTCGCACGCCGGCTCGGGCTCCCGATGGCGGACCTGGAGGCGCTGTTCCGCCGCATGGCATTCAACGTCTTCGCCTCCAATCGCGACGACCACGTAAAGAATTTGAGCTTCCGGATGGACGAGGCGGGCCAGTGGTCGCTGGCGCCCGCCTATGACCTGACGTACGTGTTCGAGGGAGAGCTCGGAGAGATGCACAAGCACCAGATGACGATCAACGGCAAGGTGGATGGGTTCAGGCGCGCCGACTTCCTCGCGTGCGCCGCAAGCACGGGCATCGCCAAGGCTCGCGCCTTGAAGATCCTCGACGAGGTGGGCGAGGCCGTCTTGGGCTGGCGCTTCATCGCCGAGGACGCGGGCATCCATGAGCGCCGCATCGATGTCGTCGCCCACAAGATGCGCGAAGTCGGGGATTACTTCGCACGGGGATGAGCCCGCTCAACGAGCCCCAATCACCGTCCGACGCGCACCGCCAAGATGTCCGTCTTCGCCCCGTGCAGCACGGCGTTCGCGGTGGAGCCGAGCAGCAGTGCGAACCCGTGCCGGCCGTGGGTGCCCACCACGACGAGGTCCGCGGACAGTTCGTCCGCCGCCGCGTGGATTTCCTCCGCCGGATGACCGCGCCGGACCAAGCGCTCGCCCGTCACGCCGAATTCGTCCGCCAGCGCGTCCAACTGACCCAGCACCTGTTGCTCGGCCTCGTGGGCGAAGCGCACCGCCGAATCACCGTACGACGCGGTGTCCACGCCGGCGTAGGCATGGTCCAGTGGACGGATGACGGAGAGGACGGATACCCGCGCACCGCTGATGGCGGCTACCTCGACGGCCCTGCCGAGGACCGCCCGGGCCTCCTCGGTCGAGTCGACGGCGACCAGGACTTCGCGGAACGGGACGGCTTCCTCCGGGATGTGCACGCAGAGGACATCGCACGTCGTCCCGTGCAGCACCGCGTTGGCCGTGGAGCCGAGTAGTAGGCGCCAGCCATGCCGGCCATGGGCGCCGATCACCACCAAGTCCGCGCCCTGGTCCTCGGCATAGCGGTGGATCTCGTTCGCGGCGTGGCCTTCGAGCAGCACGCGTTCGTCGAACCCCGCCGGCGCGCAGAGCGCCTCAAGACGCTGCTCGGATTCCCGCACCACCTTGTCGTGCAGGTCGGCGATCCCGGGAATCGCCACCTCGTCACCGAAGTAGAGGTAGCTCTCGTCGACGACGTGTACCGCGGTCGCATGCGCCCCCGCGCAGACCTGGCGCGCTCGTTGCATCACCGTTTCCGCCGCATCGGAAACCACGTCCACGGCCACGATTGCACGCTCGTAGGACATCGGGCGACCTCCGGATGGGAAGATGGCTCGATGATAGCGCCTTTCGCCGCACCCGGACGCCGCCGAGTCCGCTTCACCCGCGAAACGCGATACGATGCCGCAGCAGCGCGTGTATGAGATCGATCATGGGCGTCGCAACGCCGGTGAGGCGACCGAGTTCCTGCACGGCACCCACCAAGGCGTCGTTCTCCAGCGGCCGTCCCTTTTCCAGATCCTGGAGCATCGACGTGCGGTGCGCCCCCACGGCCGCGGCGGCGTCGATGCGGTGGGCGACGTCCACGACGAAACGCGCTCCTAGTGCCTCGCCCACCGCGCGCGCCTCGAGCATCATCGCGCGGGCGATGCGGCGCGTGTCCGGCGCGGTCGCCAACACATCGAGGGTCGCGCCGGTCAGGGCGCTCAAGGGGTTGAAGGCGACATTGCCCCACAACTTGACCCAGATCTCGTCACGCAGGCGGGGCCGAACCGGGGCCTTGACACCACCCGCGACGCATAACGCCGCGAACGCGCGGACGCGGTCGCTGCGTCCTCCCGCCGGCTCGCCCAGGCTGAACTTGTCGTCCGACAGGTGCCGCACGACCCCCGGCGCCACGACCTCGCACGAGGGATAGACGACGCAGCCGATGGCGCGCTCGGGGCCGATGCCGCGCCAGATCGCGCCCCCCGGATCGACGCTTTCGACGTGGCGAGCGCCGTGGGGCGAGTCCAGACCGTGGAAGTACCACCAGGGAATGCCGTTGACGGCGTTGACCACCGCGGTAGCGGGTCCCAGCAGCGGCCCCATCGAAGCCACCACGCCCGGGATCGAATGCGCCTTCAGGGTGAGCACCACGTAGTCCTGGGGTCCGAGCTCGGCGGGGTCGGACGTGGCCGCGGGCCGCGCGGTCAGGCGCTCCCCGCCCATTTCCAGCACGAGACCCCGCTCCTGCATGGCCGCCAGATGCGGGCCGCGCGCCACCACCGACACGTCGGCGCCAGCGCGGGCGAGATGCACGGCCAGGAACCCGCCGATCGCGCCGGCGCCGAATACGCAGACCTTCACGGCGCGAGTCCCAGCGCCCGGGCCAGGCCGATACGCTGGATCTTGCCCGTTGGGCCTTTCGGAATTTCCTCGACGAACACCACCGTCCGCGGCACCTTGAAGTCGGCCAAGCGGTTGGCGGCGAACCCGCGCAACGTCCGCTCGTCCACCGCGCCTTCCGGCGTGCGCACCACGGCGGCGGCGACATCCTCCCCGAGCCGTTCGTGCGGCAACGCGAACGTACAGGCCTGCGCCACGTCCGGGTGATCGAGGAGCACCTCGTCCACCTCCAGGGGCGCGATCTTCTCGCCGCCGCGGTTGATGATCTCCTTGAGCCGACCAGTCACCTTGAGGTAGCCATCCGCATCCAGAAAGCCCAGGTCCCCCGTACGAAACCAGGAGCCGTGGAAGGCCGTGGCGTCCGCGGCGGGATTGGCCAGGTAGCCGTGCATCACGTTCGGCCCGCGGATGACGATCTCGCCCTCGGTGCCCGTCGGCAGCCCTTCCCCGTCGAGATTCATGATCGCGACTTCCGGCCCGGCGGCGGGTCCGACCATACCGGGTTTGCGCGGCGCCGGCGGCAACGGATTCGAGCACATCTGGTGCGCCGCCTCGGTCATCGCATACGCCTCGAGGACGGGGGCGTCGAAGGCTTCCTCCAAGGCCGTCATGACTTGCGCCGGTAGCGCGGCCGAGGCGGATCGGATGAAGCGCAGCCGCGCCCGCCCGACCCGTTCCCGGTTGCGCGGCACGCGGGCCAGGATCGCCTGGTGCATCGTCGGCACGGCGCTATACCAAGTCGGGTCGGCATCCTCCAGCCAGCCGAAGAAGCGCAGCGCGTCGAAGCCCAGCGTGCAGTAGACCGAAGCACCCCCTGCGAGGCTCGCCAGCACGGGTGCCATGAGTCCGTGGATGTGGAACAGCGGCATCACGTTCAGGCACGTGTCGGACGAGCCGAGGGCGAGGGTGTCCACGATGTTGGCCGCCGATGCGCAGAGGTTTGCCTGGGTCAGCGGCACCATCTTCGGCCGGGAGGTGGTGCCGGAGGTATGCAGGATCAGGGCGACGGCGTCCTCGCCTCGCGGCGTGGCCGCAGCCTCGCCGCCGGTATCGAGCGCGAACGCTCCCGCCGCCTCGGCCTCCACCAACTCGATGATCCGCACGCCCCGGTCCATGGCGACCTCCCGCGCCACGGAATCGGAACCCGCCGCCAGGATCAAGGCGACGGCGTTCAGGTCGGAGAGGTAGAAGTCGAATTCGTCGGCCTTGTAGGCCGGATTCAGGGGCGCGGCGACGCACCAGGGGGCGATGCACGCAAACGCGCTCGCCATCGCGGGACCATTCGGCAACACGATCGCCACGCAGTCCTCCGCCGCCACGCCGGCCCCGCGCAGGGCGCGTCCGGTGCGTTCCGCCTGGGTCCGTAGCTCGCCATACCCCAAGGGCGCGCGTTGTGGTGCGCGAATGGCCGCGGCGTCCGGCGCACCGCGGCCAAGGAGGTCGAGTAGCGTTGCCACGCCCGAAGCGCAGCGAGGGTTTGGCGGCGCTAGATCGGCGGCTCCGTCGGATCCCGGCCGTCCCTCGGGGCGCCGGTCCCGGAGGAGCCCACGAAGATCTTGCTGCCGTCCTCGAAGGTGATGTCGCGGCCGTTGGCGCGGTTCGAGCGGTCCTTGCTCTGGTAGCCGTCCACGACGATCAGCGTACCCGGCACCAGGGAGTTGCGCGTCAGGCCACGGCGCAGCAACGTGTTCGGCGTGCCGCCCTCCACCATCCAGACTTCCTTCTCGCCGGCATCGGTGGTGTGCTCAAGGTGAATCCACGCGTGCGGATTCACCCATTCCACCTTGACGACCGGACCACGCAGCACCAGCGGCCGGTTGGGATCGAACTCGGCGCCGAACGCGTGGTGCGCCGCCGCGGGGGTAGTCGTCAGCAGCGCGGCAAAGAAAACTAAACACTTGGTGCGCATGTCGTTGGTCTCCGTAGGTTAGGCACTCACTCCGCGCCGGTTGCCATGGCGTCCGCTTCCAGAATGCGCGCTCCGCGCATGATGTTGCCGAGCGCGTAGTTGGCTTCGTGGCAGGCGTACTCATAGACGTTGCCGTCCGTCGCCGGCCATGGATACTCGCCGCTCCAAGGCTCCTTCCAGACGGCCGGGTCGTGGACGGTGAAGCGATAGTGCAGGCTGTCGTCGTCGAGGCGCCGAAAGCGCTCCACCACCCGCAGGCTCTCGGTGCCGCCGGAAAGACCGGTCTGGTTGCGGAAGTTGGTGGTCTCGACGACCAAGGTGTCTCCTTCCCAGTGGCCGATGGAGTCGCCCATCCACTTGCGCACCGTGGGCGGCGCGTGTTCCCCGCCGATGCGAATGATGCGCGCGTCGTGCACCACCTCGCTCAGGATCACCACGTGGTCCGGGGTCTGCACGATGCGCTTCACGTTGTTGTAGAGCACCGGGAGCATGGGCGGGCCGGACGTCGAGCCGAACCCGAGCAGGCAGCGCTCGCCGAGGGGCCGGAGTTCCGGATCGTCGTACGGACCGGCCGCGAGACCCTCCGTCACCCACCACGCCGTCCCCGTGTTCTCCCGGTACATCGCACGGCGCGCCATCGACCGCTCCCGCGCCGCCGGGGTCATCTCCGGCAGCCTACCGTTCGGTGGATCCACGATGATCGAGGTGCGGAAGGTGCCCTCGATGGCGATTGCATCCTCGCCCCGGTCGATCCAGAAGGCGTTGTAGCCGCCCACGTTGCCCGCGGCACCCGGCGACCCGTCTCCACCGACCGGCGGCGCTTCGCGGTTCGGGTCCGTGTCCCGCTGCGCCTCCGCCATGCGGGCACGCTCCTCCTCCGCGATGCGGTCCGCCTCTTCCCGCGTCAGGAGGAGCTTGTCGCCGAACATCCTCCGGCGTTGCAGCGGGGTGAGGGTAGCGACATCGTAGTTGCCGGATAGGTCCGGGCGACCGTCGGCCGTGCGGGGGACGTCCGCGCCGGCCGCGCCGGCGGCGAACAGTCCCGCTCCGGCCAACGCCCAAGCGACGCCGGCAAGGGTCCGTAGACCTGTTTCCGGGATGTCCATTGCCCGCGTTGCCCTACCGGGGTAGCGGGTTCCGCCGCCACTCGCCGTACATGAGTTCCTCCACGAACTCGACGCAACGGAAGTCCATCAGCGCCATGTTCGCCTCCTGGCGGCGGTAGAGCGGCATGGAGATCTTCCAGGGACCGGTGAACGTCTCCGGATCCTCGATGGTCGCCTCGTAGTGCAGGTGATGCGGGCCGGTCGGGGTGTATCGCTCGGTGACCTTCATCTGGTTGCTGTGGTGGTTGCCCGCCCGGTCGAACCAGGTCTGCTCGTTCAGGCCCGTGACCTCGATCACGAGGGTGTCGCCGTCCCAGCTTGCGACGGACTGCCCCATCCAGGTGTCGATGGGGGCGGGACCGGGATCTTCGGTGAAGATGTCCCGCACAGCGCCGGCATACTGATAGGCGAAGAAGAGCGTGTCGTCGCCCTGGAAGATCTGGAACGGGTGCGGCATGTAGTTGGCGCGGGGCACGCCGGGCAGGTAGCACTTCACCTCCGGGTCGCGATTGATCCAGTCCGCCTGGTTCTCGAGCTTCTTCGCCAGCGCCTCGGGTTTGTATGGAATCTTGCCGCCCTCCACGACCCCCATGCTCGGCGGCACGGAAACCACCGCACCGAGCTTGTAGGTCTCCAGGGACGGCACCGGCCCGTGCGGACCGTCGCGCAACTGCACGGAAGCCCGCGCGAGGTGCAGCTCGATGTCGTAGTTCGCCTCGTTCAGGGCCTGCCAGATGCCGTTCAGGTCCGGATGCACGCCTCCGGGACCGCGGGGAGCGACGTAGCCGGCGTCGTCCTCCGCGAGCACCGGGCCCATCGGCCAGGCGAGCATCGCGACCATCGTCGCGGCAATGAATCCTCGTCGCATGCGCTTCCCCCGAGCAAGTCCTGTGGCAGCCATACGTTGACGACGCGCGTCAATGGCCGCCCACGAAAGCCGCGAATGCTCGCATCACGGTCACGGAGCGTCAACGACGGCGCGTGCACGACGGCGCGTTCCCGCTTCAGTCCGCCACCCGCACGATCCGTTTGCCGACGTTCCCGCCGGCCAGCAGGTCCACGAAGGCCCGGGGCGCCGATTCGAGGCCCTGGAACTCGTCGACCCACGGCGTCAGGCGGCCCGCCGCCATCCAGCCCTTGAGGTTCGCACGCGCCTCCGCATAGCGGTCGAGGTAGTCGAAGACGAGGAACCCCTCCATGCGCAGGCGCTTGTTCACGAGCAGGCCCGGGATGCCGCGTGGCCCCGGTTCGGGACTCGACGTGTCGTACTGCGACACGACGCCGCAGCAAGAAATCCGCCCGCCTTGGTTCATGCGGAAGAGCGCGGCGCCGAGCACCGTGCCGCCGGTGTTGTCGAAGTACACGTCCACGCCGTCCGGCGTCGCGTCCTTCAGCGCCTGGCGGAATCCGCCGTCCCGGTAGTTGGCGACGGCGTCGAAGCCGAGTTCGTCGACGAGACGTGCGTTCTTCGCATCCGACCCGGCTACGCCCACCACTCGGCAGCCCCGGATCTTGGCGAGCTGTCCCACGATGTGCCCCACGGCCCCGGCGGCCGCGGAGACCATCACGGTCTCGCCTTCCTTCGGGTCCGTGATGGTCAGCAGCCCGAAATAGGCCGTCAGGCCGGTTCCGCCGAGCACGCCGAGATAGTCCGCGGGGTCGCCGTCGTGATCGATGCGCTCGACGGCCCCCGCCGCGTGTACCGAGTAGTCCTGCCACCCGGCGCCACAGGAGACGATGTCGCCCTCCCCGACCGACGCGTCGTTCGATGCCTCGACCCGTGCCACCGCGCTGCCGCGCATCACCACCCCGGTCTGCGGAGCCCCGGCATAGGTCGCGCTGCCCTGCAGGCCCGCCCGGGCGCCCGCGTCCACCGAAACGGCCAGCGTGCGGCAGAGCACTTCGCCTTCGGCGGGCGTCGGCACCGGTTCGGTGACCAAGTCGTAGTCCGACTCGGCGAGCTTGCCCTGGGGCAGCGAAGCCACGACGATCTTGCGGTTCTCGGCCATCGGTCGGTTTCTCCGTTCGCGAAATGGCCGATTGTAGCGCCCCGTCCACCCACGGCATGTGTGCCAGAATCCTCGCCAGCCCTCGGGAGCCCAAGCGGATCGCACATGAAAAGACTTGCCCTGATCGTCGCCGCCGTGATCGTGGCCGCCTACGTCGCGGCGCTCCTCGTACCGTACGAGCCGGACGAACGGCGTCCGGGCACCCGGCTCGGTGGGCCGCTCGCCGCCGAACAGGACACGGATTGGTCCTTCCGCACGCCCGGCCGCATGCAGATCTTCGTCGAGACCGCCACGAGGTACGGCATTCGCCACTCGGTGACGACGACCTCCTGGATCGTCGACGGCAACTTGTACGTGCCGTGCAACGCGTGCGCCACGAAGCGTTGGCCCAGGAACGTGGCGCGCAACCCCGACGTGCGGCTCAAGATCGACGGCGAGATCTATGCGCGCCGGGCCGTGCGGATCGAGGACGAGGAGGAACGCCGGCGCGCGTTCGCCGCCCTCACCGACCAGCCGATGCCGCCCGGCCGGTGGCTCTTCCGCATGGATCCGCGCCCGTAGGGTGGTCGCGTTGGACGTTGCGCCGCACGAGACTTCCACGGCGTAGGCGCCTGGTCCGAACAGCGATGGGATACCGACTCGCCGCGGACGCCTTGGTGCTACTGCACGTTGCGTTCATCGGCTTCGTCGTGTTCGGCGGCCTGCTCGCGCTCCGCCGTCCCTGGATCGCGGCCGTCCACCTCCCCGCGGCCGTCTGGGGCGTGCTGGTCGAGTCGTTCGGCTGGATCTGCTCGCTCACCCCCCTCGAGGTCGCGTTGCGCACGGCCGCAGGAGAAGCCGCGTACACGGGGAGCTTCGTGGACAACTACATCGTGCCCCTCGTCTACCCAGCGACGCTGACGCAACCCGTACAGTGGGTGCTGGCCCTGTTCGTCCTCCTCGTCAACGCGGTGATCTACACGGTGCTGTTCCGGCGATCGGGGGCCGCGCGCCGCGCCTGGCGGCGCATGCGCCGGGCGTAGTCGGCGTCTCTCCCACGGCGAATACAAACAACAGGGGAAACCCACCCATGACATTTCTCAAGTGGTTGTTGATCGTCCTCGCGGTGCTGGTCGTCGCCTTCCTCGCGCTCCGGCTCCTGTTCGGGTTGATCGCCAATCCGAGGGTCATCGAGGAGCTCCAGACCGACCCCCAGGGCGAGCGCGCCGGCATCGTCATGCTCCTGACGCTGCCCGACGGCCGCGTCCTGCCGGTGAACTACCGACGCGAAGGCGACCAGGTATTCGCCGGCGCCGACGGCCGCTGGTGGCGCGCCCTGCGGGACGGCAACGTGCCGGTGACCGTCACGATCCGGGGCGAGACGCTCGACGGCCACGCCCGCGTGGTCGTCGACGACCCCGAGTACAAGCGCGACGTCTTTGCACGGCTCCGCCCCAATGTGCCGAAGTGGCTGCCGGCGTGGTTGGACGCGCAGTTGGTGGTGATCGACTTGGAGCCGTAGGGGCCGCGTCTCGTCGGCTCACCCGGCTGCGGTTTCCACCACCTCCTCCCCCAGCGCCCGCGCCCGGTCGAGGCGCGTCGCCTCGTCCCGAGGCAGGTGGCGCTGGGCCATTACCAGACAGAAGACGGAGCCGATGAAGACCAAGAGCGAGGTCGCCATCGCCAAGCGCAGCCCCTCCGCATCGCTCATGCCGCCCGCGATGAAGATGTCCGACAGCTTCCCGATCGTATACGGACCGAGCGCCAGGCCGATGAAGGTCATCAGCAGGATGTAGAAGGCGCCCGCGATCGCGCGCATGCGCGGCATCACGAGGTCGCTCGACGTGCTCGGGGCGATGCCTGCCCAGAAGCCGTTCGGCACGCTCGCCAGGAAGTTCGCCACGAACGCGACGACCAGGCTCTCCGTGTAGATGAGCAGGAGGACGAAGGGCGCGGTGCCGGCCACGGCCGCGTACCCCAGCATCAGCCGCCCGGTCGTGAATCGCATGCGCAGGCGATCCGCCAGGAAGCCGCCTCCGGCGACGCCGATGATGCCGCTGGCCGCCGCCCCGATGCCGATCCAGAGGCCGACCTCCGCGGCACTCGCGCCGTGCGCCCGCATCAGGAGCGGCGCCGTCCAGAACGCGACGCCGTAGCCCACGAATCCGCCGATCGGGGCGGACAGCATGGCGTAGATCATGGCCTTGGACTTGAAGATCATCGCGAACGTGGCGGGGTCCCGCCGCGCAAGCGACTGCACCCACGACACGGTCGCGTAGACGCCGATGCCCATCGCGATCCACTGCGCCCAGTCCCCCGTCAGCCAGATCAAGCCCGCCGCGGCGGCCACGATGGTGAGCGCCATCAGCGCGTTGAGCCGGAGCGAAGCGCCATCCCGCACGAGGCCGATCACGTTGAGCGGCGGGATGACCGACACGAGCTCGGTGCCGAGCACGCGGAACGGCCGCGGGTGCGGCTTCGTCACCAAGCCCTCGCTGATGCCGCGCACGGGCTCGCGCAGGGTGCGCACCCACGCGGCCATGGCGATCCCCGGCAGGCCGACGGCCATGAACGCCACCTGCCAGCCGCGCAGGCCGAACGGCGGATCGACCGGATACAGTTCCGCCCACCAGTCGAGGATCGCGCCGCCCAGGAATAGCCCGGCCCCGATGCCGATGGCGACGCCGCTCGTGTAGATCGCCACCACGGTGGCGCGGTAGCGCGGCGCGTAGTAGTCGTAGAGCAGCGAGTAGGCCGCCGGCGAGGCGCTGGCCTCCCCGATCCCGACGCCGGTCCGATACGCCGCGAGTTCGAGGAATGATCGCGCGAGCCCCGAGGCGGCCGTCATCGCGCTCCAGAACAGGAGCCCGACGGAGATGATGCTGCGCCGTACCCAGACGTCGGCGAAGCGCGCCAGCGGGATGCCGAATACCGCATAGAACACGGCGAACACCGTGCCGTAGAGGAAGCCCATCTGGGCGTCGGTGATGCCGAGGTCCGCCTTGATGGATTCCGCCAGGATCGACAGGATGTTCCGGTCGACGAAGTTGAAGAAGTAGACCAGCGTCAGCACGCCGAGGACGTAGTGCGCGTACCACCGGCTCGGCTGCTTCGGTGCGGCCTCCGACGTCTGCTCCATCACGAACTCCTGCAGCCCGGCCGCGCGTCACGCCCGCCCGGGCAACTCGCCGACGTCCTCCCCCAGGGCCCGCGCCCGCTCGACCCGGGACGCCTCGTCCTTCGGCAGGTGCCGCTGCGCCTGCACCAGGCAGACGATCGTCACGGCGAACATGACCATGCAGCTCGCCATGGCCAGGCGCAACGCGTCGCCGTCGCCCATCCCCCCTGTCACAAGCAGGTCGGAGAACTTGCCCACCACGTATGGGCCGAGCGCCAGCCCGATGAAAGTGGCGAGCAGGATGTAGAACGCACCCACCACAGCGCGCATGCGCGGCACCACGAGGTCGGCTGCCGTACTCGGAGGGATGCCCGCAAAGCACGCGCTCGGAACGTGGTAGAGGAAGTTGGCCCAGAACGCGACAACCAGACTGTCGGTGTAGAGGAGGAGCAGGACCGTCGGGATGGTGCCCAACACGATGAAGTAACCGATCATCAGCCGCCCCGTGGTGAAGCGCAGGCGCAGCCGGTCGGCGACGAACCCCCCGGCGGTGACGGACAGCAGCCCCCCCGCCGCGATGCCGATACCGATGTACAGGCCCACGTCCAGCGCGTTCGCCCCGTGCGCCCGAATCAGGTAAGGCGCGGTCCAGAAGCCGATCGCGTAAGTGACGAACGTCACGGACGTGAACGCGAACAGCATGTAGAGCATGGCCTTCGAGCGGAAGATCATCGCGAAGGCGGCCGGATCGCGCCGCGCCAGGGACTGCACCCACGAAGCCGTGGCGTAGAAACCTATACCCAGGGCTATCCATTGCGCCCAGTCGCCCGTGACCGCGATGAGGAGGGCCGCCCCACCGGCGATCCCGACGGCTATCAGCACGTTCAGACGGAGCGACGCCTGCTGCCGCACCAGGCCGATTACGTTCAGGGGCGGCACGATCGACGCCAACTCCTGGCCCAGCACCCGGAAGGGCGCGGGGTGCTTTTCGGTGACCAGGCCTTCGCTGATACCCCTGACCGGCTCCCGCAGACTGCGCACCCACACCGCCATCAGCAGGCCCGGGAGCCCCACCATCATGAAGGCGACCTGCCACCCTTTCAGCCCGAACGGCGGGTCCTCCGGATACAGGTCCGCCCAGAAGTCGAGGATCGCGCCGCCCAGGAACAGTCCCATGCCGACGCCGATGTATCCCCCGGCCGAGTACGTCGCCACGACGGTCGCCCGGAGCCGCGGCGGGTAGTAGTCATACAGGAGCGAGTAAGCGGCCGGCGATGCACTCGCTTCGCCGACCCCGACGCCGGTACGGTAGACGGCAAGCTCCCCGAACGAGCGCGCCAGTCCCGACACCGCCGTCATGGCGCTCCAGAACATCAGCCCCAGCGAGATCACGCTGCGGCGCACCCAGACGTCGGCGAAACGCGCCAGCGGGATACCGAACACGGCGTAGAACACCGCGAACACCGTGCCGTACAGGAAGCCCATCTGGGCGTCCGTCACGCCGAGATCCGCCTTGATGGACTCGGCCAGGATGGAAAGAATGTGCCGGTCCACGAAGTTGAACACGTAGACCAACATTAGGACGCCGAGGACGTAGTGCGGGTACCAGCGGCCCGAACCGCCCGGGGCAGACGTCGCCTGCTTCATGCTGCAACTCCTCCGGTGCGCCGCGCGAAGCCCTAGCGGAGCCTCGAGTACGGCAAGGGATTCACGTAGTCCAGGAACTCCGTCTCGACGGCCGCGAAGGCCCTGTCGATCTCCGGCAGCGAGGGAGCGCCGGTGCGGAACGAGAGGTCGAGGGGACCCTCCGGGAGCACCCAGAGATCGGTGAACTCGCCCCGCGCGCCGGATCGCGCGCTGTAGGCGGTCACGAGCTCCGTGCCCTGCCCCTCCACCCGGTCCACGAGCTTCGCCACCGCGTCGAGTGCCTCCGCCAGGGACGCAAGCGGTGCCTTCAGGCGGGCGAGCATGTACTGCCGCGGCGACTCGGGCGGGTTGTCCAGCGCCGCCTGTAGCCGCTCCACCGTGGCGTAGGGCAGCGTGTCCCCGAGGCGCACGTATTCCTCGATTTCGAGCCCCAGGTCCATCAGCCCCTTGATGGCTTCCGGATCGGCCAACTCCCGCATCAGCTGGGTCGTCGCCTTGTCGTAGTGCTCCAGGGAGTCGAAGCGCACCAGCAGGAGATCCCGGCCCCGCTCCCCCGTCGACCACTGGAAGCCCCCGAGCAGGTCGAACCCGCAACGCTCCATCAGGGGAACCGCGACTTCGCCGTAACGGACGACGTACTTCTCGAAGTTCGCCGGGGAGGCGGGGCGGACGGTGTGGATGACTTCCATGATGAGCGACATGAGCCGGACCTGCGGTTGAGTGTGCGCGGGAGTATAGAGGAGCGTTCCCGCCGGGGCTTGGGACATGCGCCGGCGCATCCGCGCCGGGACCGCGGCGCCACGGCGTCCGGCCTTGGCATAGAATCGCGGCGACTCCCGTGGGAATCGCATTCCATGACAGACGCGAAGATCAAGGCCGGCGCGGCAAGCGCCGAATGCCCGCCGTTCGAGAACCCGGCCTTTGTCCAACCTCCTCCGCTTACCGAGGCGACCGTGGCCATCGTGACCTCGGCGTCGCTTTCCCATCCCGAGGATGAGGGGTTCGCCGTGCAGGATGTCGGTTATCGCGTGCTGGAGGCCGGTCGCCGCGACGTGGTGGTCGGGCACTGGAGCCCGAACTTCGACACCGCCGGCGTGGCCGCGGACCTCAACGTGGTGTTCCCCATCGACCGCCTGGAGGAACTCGCGGAACAAGGCACGATCGGCCGCGTATCCGACGTGCATCTCGCCTTCGCCGGTAACCAATTCGAGCTATCCGGCATTCGCATGGACGGCGGCCCCGCCGGCGCCGCGTTCCTGAAGGAGCATGGCGTCGACGTCGTCGTCCTGACCCCGGTCTGACCCCTCTGCACGCGTACGGTCAGTACGCTCGCGCACGTGTTCGAGGCCGCCGGGATCGCCACCGTCGCGATTGGCTCCATCCGTGAGCAACTCTATGGCATGGCGCCGCCGCGCGGCCTGTTCTGTGACTTCCCCCTGGGACGGCCGCTCGGTGTGCCGAACGATGCCGCTTTCCAACATCGCGTCCTCGCCAGGGCGCTCGGGCTGCTGGCGTCCGAGGCGCCGACCGTGCAGGACTTCGAGGAGTCCATCGAGGACACGGCCTCCGAAGTGCTCGTCTGCCCGCTGCCGGCGCGGCACGATGCCGATGCGCATCCGGCCGTGGACGAAGCCCGGGGCCTGCGCGCCGCCTACGACCGGGCGGTGGCGAAGCATGGGAACCGGGCCGGCGCCGCGCGCTTGTTGGACGCCGATGCGGTGCCCGCAGCCATCGAGTCCTTCGTGCGCGTGGCCGAGGGCGTCCCCTGGAAGGAAGCCGGGATACCCGGCGTGCCCGCCCGCGTCTCCCACGACATCCGGGGCTACTACGAGATGGCCGCGATGGAGATCGTCGGCCACACCCCGGCGGCATGGACGGGCTACCGCTGGTTCCGCGACGAGACAAAGACCGGCACCGTCATCAAGGCGGCCCAGCGGGCGATCCGGGAATCCGGCGTCAAGAACGATGCGCTCTGGCGCTTCCTGCTGCCGCTCGACGCGACGATGTAGCGCGTCCGAGGGCGGCCGCCGGGCCTACATCGCGATCGCGTCGAAGCGGGCGAGGCCGCTTTCGATCTTCGCGACGTAGCGCGCCTTGGCCGGTTCCCAGTATGCGTGGCGGGCCCCGGTGGGGCCGAGGTTGTAGGAGTGCAGGGCGCAGCGGAGCGCTCCACAGGCATCGCGGAAGGACGCGAGTATCTGGGCGCCGCAGTAGATGTTGTCCGCGGGTTGGTGGAGGTCTCCTCCGCAGAAGGCACCCCAATACTCGTCCCGGATCTGAGCGGGACCGATGGCGCCCACGCTGGAACGGGCGTTCTTGCGGAATGCGCTCTCCGCGAGCACCAGGCTCGCCAGTAACTCCGGCGCCAGTTGCTGGCGCTGGCTCGCTTCGAGAATCCACTCCGCGAACTCCCCGGCCACCGCCGGAGGGAGGTCGAACGCCCGGGTCATCCGGTCGGCGAACGCCGCGCGCTGCTCGTCCCAGGACACCGAGGGGCTCGCCGGGGCCGGCACGGCGAAGGGCTCGCGCTCGTAACGCTCGGAATCCGCAAACGTCGAAGCGACCATCACGGCCGCGGCCGTGATCGAAAACGCGCCAACGGCCACCTTGGCCCTGAACGTGGCGCGCTCCAACAATTCCCGGATGGCTTCCATGCGCACGCCGCCTCCTGCGGCACGTCCTGACGAGGGCGCCAAATAATACCACTTCCCCACGATCTCTTGATCGAAATCGCAGAAAAAATGGAGAAAAAGACGAGGTGGTTTTGCCGTGTTGGGTTTCAGCCCGCCCCGGATTTTCGGGTGGCCAGCGCAAGGGTATTGCCACCGGGATCCTTGAAGAACGCCATCCACTCCTCGCCGCCCGGTGCGCCGAAGGTCCCGTCCTCGTCTCGATGAATCATGGCCGGCCCGTGGTCGAACGAGACGCCCTTCGCCGTGAGTTCCGCGACCCCCGCGTCGATGTCCTCCACGCGGAAGTACACGGTCCCGGCGGCGGCGTTCCCCTCGAGCATCAGCCGCACGCCGCCGCAGTCGAAGAACGCGAGTCCCGGCGGGTCGAAACGCGCAATGAACGCGGCGCCCAACACGTCCCGGTAGAACGCGACCGACGCGTCCAGGTCGGGGGCGCGCAGCGCGACTTGGTGCAGGCTGCGGAGCTTCACCGTGCTTGCCTCGACCCGTCGCGGCGGCCGGGAGCCCTCAGGCGGCCGTCAGCTCCTGCACAATGCCGGCCCGCTCTTCCTTGCGCAGGTTCGCATACGCGGCCGACGTGCGATCCACGAGGTCCCCGTAACGTGCCTTGAAAACCCGGGCGATGTTGGCCGGCTCCTCCACCACGGCGAAGGCGTCGAGCATGTCGTCGGTGACGAGGGTGCCCATCTCTTGCCAGCGGCCCTGCTTCGACATCGCGTTGAGTTCGCCCTGCAGTTCGCCGGCGCCAATGCTGTCGAGTACGGGCTTGTAGGCCGGGGTCGATCCGTAGAAGGCGATCTGTTGGCGGGTCGCGGTCTTGGCCTCGGCGAGTTCCTGCTCGTCCCGCCCGGTCACCATGAAGCAGGGATAGCTGATTTCGAAGTCCTCGCGTTTCTTGCCGGCCTTCGCGAAGCCCCGCTCCAGGGCGGGAAGCGTCGTCTCGCGCAGGTATTTCTCGGTCGTGAACGCGTGCACGATGACGCCATCGGCCACCTCGCCCGCCACCTCCGTCATGAGCGGCCCCACCGCGGCGAGGGTGACCCGGGGTGGGCCGTACTCGGTATTGGTCGGGGTGAAGAACGGCGTCATCAGCGTATGCGTGTAGAACTTGCCGGTGAACTGGAGCGGTTCGCCCTCGTGCCAGTTCGCCCAGATGGCGCGCATGGCGAGGATGAACTCCCGCATCCGGGCCGCGGGGTGCGACCACGGCATGCTGAAGCGCTTGGTGATGTGGGGACGGATCTGCGAGCCGAGGCCCAGCACGAAGCGGCCCTTCGAGGTGGCGTTCAGGTCGTGGCCGATGTGGGCCAACGTCATCGGCGAGCGCCCGAAGGCCACGGCGATGCCCGTGCCGAGATCGATGCGGGAGGTGGTTTGCGCGGCGAACGCCAGGGGCAGGAACGGATCGTGCGCCGTCTCCGCCGAGAGAATGCCGCTGTAGCCCATCTCCTCCAGTTCGCGAGCCTGCGCCCCGACCTTCTCTAGATCCCAACCCACTCCACCGTCGACCTTCATTGCTGTCCTCCCGAGCGTCGAAACGCACATTGTAGCCTCGTGCCGCGGCACCGCATGAGGGAGCTAAGCGTCCGCAGCCCTCCAGCGCCGGGAGATCGCGAGCAGGAGGGTCGCCGCCACGAACGGCAGGAAGCGCTCCGCAAAGTCCCCCGGCGTGTCCGGCAACGCATAGAACACGACCGTGCCGACGAAGCCGACGACCATAGCCGCCGGCACCGCCCACGGTGCATACCGCCAACGAAACACCGTGAACAGCACGAGTGGTCCGAACGTGGCCCCGAGCGCGTTCCACGCGAACAGCACCCGCGAAAAGATCGCTTCGGGCAACCAGATGCTGACGGCGACCGCCACGACCACCATGCCCGTGATGATCCAGCGCGACACGGAGATGCGCTCGCGGCCAATGCCCATGTCGTGCGAGACGACGCTCGCCGCCACCAGCAACTGGCTGTCCGCGGTGGACATGACCGCCGACAGCACCGCGGCGATGGTGATCCCGGCCACGACGGCCGGCAGGAGCGCCGCGGTCAACTGGAAGAAGAGGCGCTCGCCGTCCACCACGTCGCTCGCGAGGGCGTGTCCGGCGAGACCCGTGATGAACATGCTCGACAGCACGACCAGGAACCAGCTAAGCGCCACGACGCGTCCGCGGCGCAACGCGGCATCGTCCCGCAGGGCCATGATGCGATTCATCAGATGCGGCTGGCCGAGGGAGCCGAACCCGATGGACAGCATGCCGATGAGGAAGCCCGCCGCGAACCAGCCGGCATGCGGCCCGAGGGCCGTCATGTTCTCGGCCGGCACCGCCGCCAACAATCCATCGAACCCGCCGCAGGCGACGACCGAGGCGACGCACACGATCACCGACCCGAACAGCATGACCACCGCCTGCAGGGCGTCCGTCACGCTGACCGCCCAGAACCCGCCGAGCAGGGTATAGACGAGGATCACCGCCGCACCGATTCCGATGCTGGCCGGCAGCGGTAGGTCGAAGGTTTCGGCGAAGGTGTTGCCCGCGCCCTGGAACTGCGCCGCCACGTAGAAGACGAAGGAGATGACGATGGCGGCCCCCGCGAAGCGGCTCGCGAAGCGCCGCAAGCCGCCGTCCAAGTCGCGGCACACCACGTCGGTGAGCGTCACCCACCCATTCGCGCGGCTCGCCTCGCGCAGCCGGCCCGCGATCAGGAACCAGCCGACAACGTGCCCGGTCATGGTGCCGGGCAGCAGCCAGACCGCGGACATGCCCTGCACGTAGGCGATGCCGGAGACGCCGAGGATGGACCAGGCCGACGACGCGCCCGCCGCGTAGGACAGGCTTGCGACCATGCCGCCGAGGTTGCGGCCCCCGATGAAGTAGTCGGTGTGGTCCCGGGTGCGCCGCCGCGCCCACAGGCCGATGGCGATCAACGCCACCTGGTAGGCGACGATGATGGCGAGGATTCCTGTACCAGACATCGCAGCGTCCCCCTCAGCCCGCCAATACCGTTCGCGCCGCGTCGGCCACGGTGGTGCCATCGAAGAACCCGGGATTCGCCTCGCCCCAGAATCGGACGGGATTCTCGAAGGTGAACCGGCGGAACTGGGCTCCGTCGATCTTGCCGTCCTCGACCAGTTCATGGGCCTCCGGCAGCACCCCCGCCATCTCCTGCACGTCGAAGTGCCCGATGTCGGACCCGAACAGGGTCTTGATCTCCGCGCCGTGGGGGTTGAACGACCGGTTGAAGGCCCAGGCATTCGTCGGATCGTCCGCCTCGCAGCCGAAGTAGAAGGGCTCGACGAAACGCTCGAGGAAGTCGGCACCAGCCTCGATGCCGCACGCAGCGTAGTCGTCCAGGTCGTCTAGCTGGCCCGTCGTCGCGGCACCGTTACGCGTGCCGATGCCACGTCCCTCGGCGATGGCGCTTTGGAAGCGCTCGTCCGCGTACTCCGCAGCCAGTTCGCCGAGCAGTTCCACGTCGAGGTTGGCGGGATCCGTGAACGACAGCGCCTCCCGGTTGCGGATGGCCCAATGGCCGATGAGGTCCGCGTAGAGCAGGCATGCGAACCCGACCCCGCCCTCCAGGAAGGCGAAGTTCAGGTTCGGAAAGCGGGCCGTCACACCGCCCAGGAAGAGGGCCTTGCAAACCGCCTCCGAGGCCGCCGCGAAGTGGCCGATGTGGTTGTAGCAGAAGTTCGACGGCGACATGCGGAAGGCCCGTCCGCGGGAGCCGCGGTGGAACGTCGGCGAAACCCCCAGTTCGGCACAGCGCTGCCACACCGGGTCGTAGTCGTGGGCGCTGTCGAGGCCGATCATGTCGTACCACTCGGACGCCTCCGGCCCCTGCTCCACCGGCCGCTCGACCATGCTGTTGAGCATGACGACCTTCATCCCGAGCTCCACCACCGCGTGGTCGAGTTCGGCGAGGGCTTCCTCCGGCGTGTGCATGGGGATCACGGCGGCCGGCGTCATGCGGTCCGCGTAGGGCGCGAACAGCTCGGCCTGATAGCGGTTGAATGCCCGGCAGGCGGCGATGCGGGCCTCGCCGTCCGGGTTGCGCGGCATGCCGAGGCCGGCCGTCGGGAACAGGATCGAGAAGTCGATCCCGAACTCGGGCAGCCGCTCGTGGAGCAGCTTCGGCATCATCGCCGTGGCGCGGTCGCGGGTGTTCTTCGTCGGCGCACCCCAGAACGCCTCCTGCGCGATGTGCGCGGCGCGGCGCTCCGCGACGCTCATCGACAAGGCCCGGCGAACGCGCTCCCCGCCGGCGCGCAAGCCCCGCACGGCCGGTTCGCCACCGATCTTCTTCATGGCCTCTTCCAGGACCGGCCCGAATTCCAGCCAATGGCCGTCGGCGTCGATCACGGGATGATCGAGCCCGGCACGCAGTACCGCTGCTTCCGACATGATGTGCTCCCCGAACCCTGACCGGAAGCATGCGACGAATCGCCAGCGTCCGGCAACCGTCGCCGTCGAGCCGCCGGCACCGCCCACCAGCCACGGGCCTTGCGGTACAGCCTTGCGGTACGCCCGTTGCATAAGGCGCCCCGTCCGTTGAAATCTCCGCCATCGGGCTTGATGGAGATTGCGCGTTGAAACGGCGATTGCCCGCCATGCTGATTCTGCTTGCCGGGCTCGCGGGTTGCGTGACGAGCCCGACCGGGAGAACGCAATTTCTCCTGATCTCCCCGGAAGCCGCGATCGCCCAGTCCCAGGCGGCCTACCTCGATACCGTCCGCCAGTTGCGCCGCGAGGACAAGCTCCTCGACGATCCCGTGCTCGCCGACCGGATGGCCATCATCACGGGACGCCTGGTCGCCGCGACCGTCGCCCGGTATCCACATACCGCACGCTGGAAGTGGAGCGTCGCGTTGATCGACGAGCCCGAGACCATCAACGCCTGGTGCATGGCCGGGGGGCGCATGGCCATCTACAGCGGACTGGTGGACAAACTCCGGCTCACCGACGACGAAATCGCCCAAGTCATGGGACACGAGATCGCTCATGCCGTGGCGAACCACACCGCCGAACGCATGTCGGTGGCCATCGCGCAGAACCTCGGGGTGCTGGCCGTACAGTCGGCGGTGGACGACCCCGCAACGCGACTCGGCGTCCAACTCGCGGCGGTGGTCGCCATCGGCATGCCGAACAGCCGGGTCGCGGAGGCCGAGGCGGATCGCATGGGCATCGAGCTCGCGGCGCGCGGGGGCTACGACCCGGCGGCCGCCGTCACCCTGTGGCGCAAGATGGAGCGCGAGGGCGGTGCCCGGCTACCGCAGTTCCTGAGCACTCATCCAAGCCCGGAGAACCGCCGCGAAACCCTTGGCGCGCTCGGAGGGTGGATGCAGGTGTTGCGGCCGGCGGTGCCGCCACGGCCATGGCCGGTGGCCATTCTGCCTTAGGGAACCTCTGAACAAGTCCTTCCATGGACTTGTTCAGGTCGCAAGCCAAAAGCGCGGTTTCGGCTTGCTCCACAGATTCAATGGCTTACGCCATCGAATCTGGCGGCACATCCCTGTGCCGCACTAGGGAAGGTCTTGTTCAGACCTTCCCTAGTGCCCAACCCGGCCCGGTGCGCAAGGGGAACCTCTCCACCCGGACCGGGCGCAGCGCTCCCCCCAACGATCAGGGCACCTCGTCGTCTCCTTCAGGTCCGGCAACCGCCGACGCGCCAAGGACGTGGCTCTCAACCACGGCCAGACGCGCGTCGATGCGGGCCTGCCCCTGCTCCAGCTCGTCGATCTTGCTGCTCAGCTTGGCGTCCACCGCCCGAATCTCGCCGCGCAAGTTGACTTCCAGCCTCTCCATGTCGCCCCGCAGGTTGCGTTCGAGCCTGCCCATGTCGCTGCGCAGGTTCGCCTCTAGATTTGCCAATTCGCCCCGTAGGTTCGTCTGGAAGCTCCCCATCTCGCCCCGTAGACTCGTCTGGACGCTCCCCATCTCGCCCCGCAGGGCGGCCTCGCGGCCTATCATCTCGGCACGGAGGCTCTGGATGTCGCCGCGGTGCCACCCAGAGACGGTGAGCATCAAGGCACCGATGGCGATCGCGGAGCCGATGATCGCCCAGAATTCGGAACTCATGCCCTCCGAAGGCAGTAGTTTGTTCAGCATGTCGCACGATCCCTCGTCACGGAGCGGCTTCGGCGCCCTTGTCGAGCCCAGACACGCCCAGCACATGGCTTTCGACCACGGCCAGACGTGCGTCGATGCGGGCCTGCCCTTCCTCCAGCTTGTCGATCTTGCCGCTCAGCTTGGCGTCCACCGCCCGAATCTCCCGACTCAGCTTGGCGTCCACCGTCCGAATCTCACCGCGCAGGCTGGCCTCGACACCGCCCATCTCGACACGGAGACTCTGGATGTCGCCGCGGTGCCACCCAGAGACGGTGAGCATCAAGGCACCGATGGCGATCGCGGAGCCGATGATCGCCCAGAATTCGGAACTCATGCCCGCAAACGGCGCGGGTTTGTTCGTCATGTCGCACACTCCTTCGGCAACGGGTTTTTCCCGCTGATTCTACCGCCGTCAGGGCGCGCGCAAGGGGGCCACTTGTGCGTCTGGAACCCAGTTACTAGTGCGCCTGAGCCCCGTCAACGTGTGGGATTTCTCGGAAACTGCCGCCGCCAGGTCACGGTGAGCAGGTGCGCGTCGAAATCCGCCGCCGTGCGCTCGATGGCGATGGCGAGGTCGCGGCGGCTGCCGTCCGCCCGATAGCGGACGACGCCGATGTCCCCCACGTCCGTGCGCACCTCGCCGCCATTGAGAAAGCGATAGCCGAAATCCAAGGTGTTGCGGGCACCCCACGGCACCGTCACCCCGAAGCCAACCATCAGCGTCCGCTCCCGGTCGCGTCCCGAGGGTAGCCGCGTGAGAGGCACCTCCCCAGCCGGCCCCCGGCGCAGGGCGGGGAACCGCTGCACGAAAGAGGTGAGCCGGTACTCCGCCAGGCCGGCCCCGGCCGCGACGTAGAACCGCAGTGGACGCGCCCACCCCGCGACCGGGCGCGACCAGACCTCGTAGCGGCCGGCGAGCAGCAGCCGGCGGGTCGATAGTTCCGCTTCGGAAGGCTGACGATCTCCGGCCCGGGCATAGTTCGCGTTGCCGCCGAAGCCGAGTTCCCTGTCGAATCCCACCTCGAGCAGCGCGTGCAGGCGCGGCGTCCACTCGTAGCCGATCCCGAGGCGCAAGCCCGCCCCGACGTCGAACTCCCCTTCCGTGTTGCGCGAGGCGCTGCCGTAGAGCACCGCGAGGTCCGTCTCGTCCGGCGACTTCACGTCGTGGAAGCGTGTGGACTCCGCCGCCAATGCGCCGAGACCCACGTCGATGTGGAACCGGCCATCGGCCACCGCGCACGCCGCCACCCACGCCACGCCAAGTCCCATCGCCAATCGCATCGCAAAACCCTCGCGGACCGTGCGCAGTGTAGCCGGCAAGTTCCTGCCCCACCGAGCTACATCAGCAAGGAAGCGGCGTCTACCAACTGTCGATGGGGTGCTTCTTCTCCGTTCGGAACGCGGGTTCGCCAAGGAGCTGCAACAGCCGTTCCACCCGCTGCCGCGTCTCCCGGGGAGCGATCACGTCGTCGAACGCGTTGTGGTCGACCGCCGCCGAATAGCCGTCGCGCCGGCCGATCTCGACACCGGGCCACGCCAGGCGCAGCGCCGGCACGCCACGGGTTGTCGACACCCCCGTCATCAATGCCGCCCCGAGCCCCCTCCCCCGCCGGACCTGCACGGCAATCAGCGGAACGGTGCGCTGCTGATGGGCGATGAGCGGCCGTGCGTGCCACCGCGTCAGGCCCGGCACCGTCGCCGGCTCCCGTCCCTTCAGGCTCCAGTTGGCCACGCAGCCAGGCGTGTCGATGAGCGCGAGCATCGGGTACTCGTACGTGTTGCAGAGCTCGACGAAGCGCGCGATTTTGGTGGCCGCGCCATGGTCGATCACGCCGTCGTCCACGAGCGGCTGGTTGGCCACAACGCCCACGCTGCGGCCGCCGATGCGCGCCAGGCACGTCAGCAGCGCGGGGGCGAACCGGGGTCGGAGCTCGAAGACGCTGTCCGTGTCGCAGAGCCCCCGAACAATCTCACGCATGTCGCACGGCCCATCGTCATCCGGCGCGAGAGCATCGAGATCGACCTCCGGGGCGGCCCCCTCCTTGCGGTCGTTCCGGTAGAACGAGAGATACCGCTTCGCCGCCGCCACCGCGGCGGGTTCGTCCGGCACCAGCAGGTCGATGCCGCCAGTCACCTCGTGCATCTCCGAGCCGGCCAGCTCGTTCGGCTTCAGCCGGTGTCCGAGCGCGGCCTCCACCATGGGCGGGCCGCCCATGCCGATGGAGGAACCGGGGGTGCTGATCAGGAAATCCGAGAAGCCCGCGAGGCTCGCATGGCCGGCGAAGGACGGTCCGGAAACGATGGTGACGACGGGCGCCCATCCCGAGAGTTCCGGGATGCCGTCGAGGAAGGAAAACCGCCCGATGGGGCCGCTCGTCTCGACGTGCCCCATGCCCGCGCGCGGGTGGCGCGCCCGGCTGCCCCCGCCATCGACGAACAACACCAGCGGCCAGCGCTGTTCATGCGCCAACGCGAACAACCTTCCCAGCCGGCCCGCTCCGTAGCCGCCTCCGTGGTCCGTGTAGTCGGTGGACGATGCGACGACGGGGCGGCCATCGATGGTCCCTACGAAGTCGACGCCGCCAGCCTCCGGGATCCACTCCCCCTTCTCGCCCTCCGCCTCCCCGCTCCGCGCCGCGATGCCACCGTACTCGACCTCGGATCCGGCATCGAGCAGCAGGCGGATGCGCTCGCGGGCCGTGAGCTTCCCGGTGCCGTGTACGCGGGTGACGATGTCCGGGCGCGCGGCTTCCTGCAGGCCGACGCGGGCCGCCTCCAAGGCCTGGATGTCTTCGCGTTTCATCAGCGCGGGTCGATGGCGTGTTTCTTGGCTGCGGAGCGTTCCCGGGGGACGCGCCGGAGCATCGCGGCGATGCGCGCCCGGGTCTCCGACGGCTCCACGATGTCGTCGAACTGGTAGCTCCGCCCCGCGCGGAGTCCCGACGCCGCATCCCGCATGCGTTCGGCGTACCCGTTGCGGATGGCCATCGCCTCCTCCTTCGTCTCGGCGGCGAGAATCTCCTTGCGCTTCACGAGATAGGCGGCCCCCTCCAGGGACATGCCGCCGGACTCGACGGACGGCCATGCTAGTCGCAACTCCGGTACCCGACGCGCCGAACCCCAACCGGACATGGCGAACGGACCGAGCCCGTACGCCTTGCGAATCTGCACGGAGCAGAGCGGAACCGTGCGGTGGTGCAGCGCCGCGAGGGGCCGCGCGTGGTGGCGGGCGATCCCCTCGCGCTCCGCTTGCGGGCCGACCATGTAGCCCGGATTGTCGACGAAGCTGACGATGGGGTAGTCGTACGCGTCGCAGAGCTCGACGAAGCGCGCGGCCTTGTCCGCGGCCTCGGCGTCGATGGCGCCGGCGAGGCGTGACTTCGGCTGATTGGCATAGATGCCGACCGTGCGCCCTTCGAGCCGCGCCAGCGCCGTGAGCATCGAGCGGCCCCAGCGCGCGCCAAGTTCCAGAACGCTGTCCGCGTCCGCGAAGGCCGCGACGATCCTGCGCATGTCGTAGGGGCGGCGGCGGTTCTCCGGGACCACTTCGGCGATCCGGTCCGCATCGGGGGCTGCAGTGCCCGCGACATCCTCCACCAAGTAAAAGCCCAGGTAGCGGCGCGCGGCCACGATGGCTTCCGCCTCGTCGGCGGCCAGCACGTCCACGTCCCCCGACTTCGCGTAGTCGTCCGCGCTTCGGAAATGTCCCGCCTGCGTTCCGAACTCGGCGTGTTCCGTCGCGATCACCAAGTCCGACAGCATGGCGATGCCGGCATGGCCGCCGACCACGCGTCCGCTCGCGATCGCGACGGTCGGTGCCCAACCATTGAGTTCGGCCAGGCCGTCGTACAGTTCGAAACGCCCCCTCGGCGTCACGGCAATCGGGGGCGGCGGCAGGGGATCGTCCGGGCGGGCACCGCCACCATCCACGAAACAGACGAAGGGCCAGCGGTGCTCCACCGCGAGATACAGCAGCTTGGCCATCTTGCGCTGGTTGCGGTCGCTCTGGGTACCGCCCAGCACGGTCTCGTCGTAGCTCGCGCCCACGGCGGGTTGCCCGAACACCAGACCCGCCCCCGCAACCAGACCGTCCGCGTACGCTTCGTCCTCCGGCTCGGTCGTGGCGCCGGCGAGGGCTCCGTACTCGATGAAGCTCACTTCGTCGAACAGGGCCGTCACACGCTCCCGGGCGGTGAGTCGTCCCCGTCGGTGTACGCCGGCGACGGCGCCCGGCCGGGCATCGTCGCGCCCGCGCCGCCTTCCCCGCGCGATCTGGCGTACGAGTTGCTCTTTCAGGGGGATCCTCTCGACCAGAAGCAAAGTCCGATCCAGAGTATCACCCGCCGGGGGGTCGCCGTGGCGTCGCAACACGGCCCCGGCCCCGGCTACACTGCGTTCCGACTTCCCCAAGCGACCCATCATGAATTTCGAAGCCATCCTCTACGAGAAGAAAGGCCCCGTCGCCTATGTGACCCTCAATCGCCCCGAGAAACTGAACGCGATGAACGCCACCCTGCACCGGGAACTGGCCGAGGCGTGGGCGGACTTTCGCGACGACGAGTCCCTGCTGGTGGGGATCCTCTCGGGCAACGGCCGCTGCTTCAGCGCGGGGGCCGACCTGACGGAACGCGGGAGCGGACCCTACCAGTACACGGGCGAGTTCCCGGACATCACCCAGACCCAGAAGGTCTACAAGCCCATCATCGCCGCCCTGCACAGCCACGTCGTGGGCTACGGGCTGTGGATCGCGCTCGACGCCGACATACGCATCGCGACGGAAGACGCGTCCTTCTGGCTACCGGAACCCCAATGGGGCATCGCCACGATCCCCGCCGCCTGGTTCCCGAAGATCATGCCGTGGGCGATCGCCTCCGAACTCCTGCTCATGGCCGGGCGCGTGGATGCCCGCCGCGCCCACGAGGTCGGCATGATCAACCGGATCGTGCCGGCGGACCGGCTGATGGAAGAGGCGGAGCAGATTGCGGAACGGTTCTGCGAGTTGAGCCCCGCCGCGGTGCAGGGCATGAAGGAATCGATGGTCAAGGCGTCTTCCCTCGACTACCGGGCGCTCGACCAAATCACCGAACACGTGCAGACCCGGGTGATGAACTCCGAGGATCGCCGCGAGGGCGCGCGGGCATTTCGGGAGAAGCGCCAAGGGGTGTGGCCGGGGCAGTGATTCCGCGTCCGGCCGCTCTGGACGGCGGCCGGCCCGCCGTGGAGTCCGGACGCTCCGCCCGGTCCCCCACGGGCTTCCGGTGTAGACTGCTACCGCGTCCACCCGCCACGGGCCCCTCATGAACGCCAAGTCGGGCGTCGTCATCGAACTCAAGCTGTTCAGCACCCTCGGCGTGCCGATCATCCTCACGCAGCTCTCGCAGATGGGGATCGCCGTGATCGACACGATCATGGCGGGCCGGGTCAGTGCGACGGATCTCGCGGGCGTCTCCCTCGGCGGCACGTTCTACTTTCCGCCAGTGGTGCTCCTGTCGGGCGTCGCGATGGCCGTCACGCCCATCGTTTCGCAGATGCACGGCGCCGGCAAGGAAGCCGGAGGCGGCGCGGTCGTGCGCCAGGCCCTCTGGATCGCGGTGGGCGGGGGTCTCCTGACGGTGGCGGTCCTGCTGTTGTTCGGCGAGCTCGGCTACCGTCTGATCGGCGTCGACCCAGCCGCCATCCCCGTCGCCACGGCCTATCTCAAGTACATCAGCATCGGCGTCGTGCCGACGCTCGGGTTCTTCGTGTTGCGTTACCTCTGCGAAGGGCTGTCATGGACGACGCCGTCCATGATCGTGGCGTTCGGGGGGCTGGTACTCAAGCTGCCGCTCAACTACCTCTTCGTGTACGGCGGATTGGGCATCCCCGCGATGGGCGGCCCCGGCTGCGGCCTCTCCACGGCCATCGTCATGTGGGTCCAGCTTCTCGCGATGATCTTCATCGTCGCCTACTCGCGCGTGCAGCGCGCCGGCGCGTTCTCGCGGTTCTCGCTGCCGGACTTCACCGTCATCTGGCGGCTCATCAAGCTCGGCATCCCGATCGGCGTGACCATGTTCTTCGAGGGAACGGTGTTCTCGATCGTGGTCCTGCTCATCGGACGCATCGGCGTCGAGGCGACGGCGGCCCACGCGATCGTCTTCAACGTCGGCAGCGTCACCTCGATGATTCCGGTCGCCCTGGGCGTGGCGGCCACCATCCGCGCCGGCTACAACGTGGGTGCGAAGGACTATCCCGGCGCGCGCCGCTCGGTCTATACCGCGCTCGGCGCCGCCCTCGGCTTCGCGTTTCTTGCCGCGAGCGTCCTCGTGCTGATGCGCGACACGATTGCCGGTATCTACACCACCGACGCCGGCCTCCTCGCGAGCGCCTCGGCGCTCCTCCTCATTCTCGCGCTCTATCAGTTCGTCGACGACACGCAGACCACGGCGATCGGCTGCCTGCGCGGCTACAAGGACGTGCGCATCCCGATGGCGATCGTCCTGTGCGCTCACTGGGGAGTCGGGATTCCCCTGGGCGCCCTGCTGGGCTACGGCAACGAAGGGTTGGGGGTAGCGCCCATGGGCGTGTCGGGATTCTGGTGGGGCCTGGTCATCGGGTTCGGGGTCTCGACACTCTGCCTGAACACGAGACTCGCTATCATTTCCCGGAGTCAACGCCGGATCGAGCGGTACGCGGAGGCGTGACGCCACGCCTCATCGCCACTCGCCGTCGCGCCCACAGGTCTTCAGCAACACCGCGGGAAGCCTCTTCAACCTCTCCTGCCGAGGATCGACCTCGAATCCCCCAGACTCCAGGGCGGTAACACCGAGCAGCGGCTCCGTACCCTCGGTGCCGAACACCACGGTTCCTCCGACCTGCTCCCCTTCGAACTCGAGGGCCGCGACGGTCATGTCCAACGCGGTTCGGCTGCCATCGGCGAGGGTGTATTCCCGATTGCCCCAGGGCTTGAGGCCGATCGCCTCCAGGTGTTCCGCGGGTACGACCGAGTCGTAGGCCCCGGTGTCCACCAGAAACGACCCGGTCCACGCGCGCTGCGGCTCCGCCGGGTTGCGGATCGTGACATCGACGTAGGTAGCGCCCATCGAGTTGGTCTCCCTTCCACGGCGAGTTTCGACTCAGGCCATTTTCGCCGATAACGCAACGTGAACGCCAAGCATTTCGATGCGCCCACGCAACGCGCGCGCTGGCGTCCATCGGCTCTGCGGGGCAGAATCAGCCCCCGGTGACCCACGCCACGCCCGAGCAGGAGGACACGAAATGAACGCGACGCTCATGGAGCAAACCGCAGCGGACATCGTCCATGTCGGTCCCGACACGCCCGTCGAAGAGATGCTCGCGATCTATCGGCGCGATGGCGTGCTGATCGTGGACGGACTCGCCGACGAAGACACCGTCGCGACGCTCCGGGCCGAGCTGCGCGGACCCCTGGAGCGCGCCGGCACCCTTGACGGGTTTTACGGCAACAGAACGGTGCGCGCAGGCGCACTCATCGCCGAGGTCCCGGCCTGCCGGCCGCTCGTGATCCACCCCGTAATGCTCGATCTCCTGACCGGCATCTTCGGTCGCCTGTCGCGCGTCCAGGTGAACGCAACGCAGGCCATCGCCGTGCATCCCGGCGAGCCCGACCAGATGCTGCACCGCGACCGCTGGGTCTGGCGGGCCCTGCCGCTCGCGCCCGACTACGAGTGCGTCGTCAATTGCATCTGGGCCATCGACAACTTCACCGCGTCGGCGGGCGCCACGCGCGTCGTCCCGCGTAGCCGCGATCTTCCCGACCCAGAGGACCTCAGAGGCGACGAGGACGGCGAAGTCGTGCTGCCCGACGGCACCACGGTGTCCAGTCACGGCGCGGTCCCGGCCGAGATGTCGCCCGGAGCCGTGGTGATCTACAGCGGGGCAACCTACCACGGCGCCGGAGCGAACCACACGAAGCTGCCCCGCGTTGGCATGGCGCTCGCGTACGCCGCCACGGCCCTCCGCCAGGAGGAGAACCAGTACCTGGTCGTGCCCCCGGAGGTCGCACGGGAACTCCCGGAGACCCTGCAGAAGCTCGTCGGGTACGAACTCGGGCACTCGGCGCTCGGGTTCGTGAACGGGATGCAGTCGCCGATGACGTTGCTGCGTTCGTAGCGACCGGCGCGGGGGATCAGCCGGGCCGGACTCCGCAAGGCAGCTCTCGATCAAGCGTGGTTAGTCCTGTTGCGGTCTTGGTTTTCTCGAAGGATGTCTGCCGCTCTCGCTGCTCTCCTGGCGGTCCCAGGATGGGAAAGCGCTTGGCGATGGTACCTGTCGATCTCCGTGATCGTCGCGCCGCCGATTTGCTCCCCAAGAGCGCGGGCGCAGTGAACGATCCTCCACCGAGTGTCTTTGTCGAGTCGGAGAAGAATGGCACCGAAGCACGCAACCAGGGAAAGAGGCAACGCGAGTTCGTTGAGACAGACGAGAATTCCTTCTTCCTGTACATGGCTGCCGGCGAACGGAACGCCGAGGATGTTGTGAGATTGCGGGACCGTGTACGGTCCGACATGTGTCGCTCGGCCACTGAGCAGGCCGTAGCGCTCTTGAGAGACCACTGGAGATTGGGAGAGCCCCTCAAGCCGCGTCCGGACCTTGTACGGGGAGAAGTCGGCGCGTGCCGTGTTGGCTGAGGCATGGCGCCACTCATCCAAGGCTGCCTCGTCCATGGTGAAGAGCTGCATGAGGTTTGCGATTTCTCCGATGGCCCGGGAGAGAGCCAGGGACTCGTCGTAGAGGGCAAACCGCAGCAGTCTGACGGCGGAGCGGGCGTTAGTGACGGCTCGTCCACAGAGGTATTCGACACGATGGTCGCCGCCCTGGCACACCCACCAGCAAGAGGCCATCCGGTCGAGGAGCGACATGACCGTACCGACGTGGACCATGGCCGCCGGAGCCTTCTTGCCAAGCTTGGACAGAAGCGCGTCGGTCTTGGTTTGACATTCGTCGTCTTGGCGCCACGTCAGTTCAAGAAAGTCCTGACCCTCGGGGGATGTCGTCGTCGTTTTTCACCGCAAGCTCTCGGTATAGCCTACTTGGCCATCATGTCAGACGCGGGGAGAAGCGCAAGCGAAAACGCGACTCAGCAAGGCCCACCCGCGTTCTCGGCCTCTACCTTCGCACGTCCGATGTCCCGCCGCTTCGACTCGCCATCCGGCCAATTCCTAGGTTGGGTCGCCCCCATGTCGGTCGTCCACCCACTCCCCAATATCGGCCGTCCGGACGCCTGCAGCCCGAGCTATTCGTACGGCTGACCACCGTCGAGGCAAAGGCTCGGGGCGGACTTCCGCTGTCAGGCCACCGGGAGCGGATTGGCCACCGCCAACTCCGGGAATCGCGAGAAGTCCCGGTCCGCAGACCAGAGCAACCGCACGCCGTGGTAGACGCAAATGGCGGCAATCCGGGCGTCGTGTACGACCGCTCCTTGCAGGAGCGCCGGTCGGGCAAGCCGCTCAAGCACGCGCAGGTACCCTTCTCCCTCGGCCAGGAAGCCGCCGCCGACGCTGTCGAGGAGCCGTCCTACGGCATCGAGCGCCGCATCCATCGGCGTGGGATCCCTGAAGATCCGAGGGTTCGAGACGACGGCGAGGAACTCGTGCACGCATGGCCAAGGAACCGACACGGGTTCCGGTCCGCTCACCGCACCGGTCAGCACCTCGCGGGTGCGCTCGTGGAACGGCATCTCAGGCCGATGTGCATAGACGAGCAGGTTCGTGTCGATGGCAATCACGCGCCATGCTCGCGGTAGACCTCGTCGCGGATTCGATTCCAAGGCACGCCCTGGAACTCGGCGGTGAGTCCGCTGCCCCCGTAGGTCGGAAAGTCCAGACGCCGCCGCATCACCCTCCGCCGGGCTTCCAGGGTGCGCTGCAGACCTTCCTCAACCAGCCCGCGGAGCGTGGCGCCCTCCCTCCGGGCCACGCCCCGGACCTGCTCGAGCAGCTCGTCGGGAAGCTCTATGGTGGTCTTCATACGGGTCTGCCATATCAACGATATGGCGTAACCTTAGCCGTTGATGTCCGTGCACCGCAAGCCCAAGCCCCCCTGCGCGCAGGAGCGGTAACCGAGGCCCTGGCGGCTCCGCTACGAGGCGAAAGTGTTCATGTTTATCTATCGTAAAACTTGACATACGCGTACCTCCGCAGGCACGTTCGGAACGTCGGAGGAGAGCCCATGAGCATCGCGGCCGCCGTCAACCAGACCATCGACCGGGCGCCGACCGGCCGGATATTCGGCTACGAAGTCTTCCCGCAGTACCGAGAAGCTCCCGGAGCGGTCGTCCAGGCCGTGAACCGAGGGGTCGAGGACCGGCGTTTGAAGCGGGTCGCGAAGGGACGTTTCTACGAGCCCCGCAAGGGCGCACTCGGCGACGTTCCCGTTGGCGACGAGGAGCGCCTGCGCGACGTGTTGTATCGCAACGGGCGGCGGGTGGGGTACGTCACCGGGCAGGCGCTCTACAACCGGCTCGGCCTCACGACCCAGATGCCCAAGACCGTCGTGATCGCGGTGAACGGCGCCGCCCAGATCAAGGACTTCGGTACGATACGCATGAAGTTGGTGTCGAGGCGAGCGCCCATTTCAGATTCCACGGTGCCACTGCTCGAAGTCCTGGACATCCTGCGCGACGCCCGAAAGGTGCAGGACGCGAACGTCGAACGCGTTATCCAGGCGATGACGAAGCGTTTGACGGAACTCACGCCCGCCCAACGCAAAAGAATGCAGCGGCTTGCGCTCGACTACTACAGGTCCGGCACGAGAGCCCTACTGGGAATGCTGCTTACACGTTGCAAGGAAGAAGTGTTACCGACGCTCAGGGCTTCGCTCAACCCCACCTCGCGTTTCGACTTGGGCCTCGATCCCGATGATTGGTCAGAAGCCCGATCTTGGAACATCCGGTGACGTTGCACGACGTATCGGACACGTACCTGGAGCCAGTCGAGACCACGGCGGACCAACTGGCTCCTCGTTGACCAAGCTTTAAGGACCGCTCAATCGCTTACCGCCGCCGCTACACCAAGGACGCCGCGAAGCCCTGAATGTCCCGCACCGTCGCCCGACAGACGTGGGGCACGGCCCCCCAGTACTCCGTGTCGCCGCCGTGGTGCGTGCCGTTGACGGTGCGGCTGATCGTCGGGACGCCCGCCGCCATGAGCTTGCGCGCGTAGATAAGGCCTTCGTCGCGCAAGTTGTCGAGTTCGTTCACGGACACGGTGTGCGGGGGCAGGCCGACCAGGTCGTCCGGCGTTGCGTGGTAGGGCCAGGCCAGCGGGTTCCGCGCGTTGGCGCCGCCCGGGTCGTAGGCCGTGGCCCATTGCTGCGTCAGCCTCGCGACGCCCATCAGGTCGTTCTCCACCGCCGACACGAGCTCCGGGGGCGGGGGATCGTAGGTTCCCGAGATGTAGGGGCAGCACGAGTAGACGCCGGCGATCTCCTCGATCCAGCCTTCCTGCTTGGCCTTGAGCGCCGTGGCCAGGCACAGGTTGCCCCCGCCCGATTCGCCCGAGATCACGAGGTTTCCGATGCCGAGGGCGTCCCGGTTCCGGTACGCCCACTGGGCGGCGCTCGCGCAATCGTTCAGGCCGGCGGGGAACGGGTGGTTGCCTAGCTTGCCCGCGGCGTTGCGGAACTCGACGCCGATGACGCACAGCCCGCTGGCCGCGAGCTCGTCCCGCCACCGCACGTACTGCGGATCGCGCGCGCTCATCAGCACCATGCCGCCGCCGTGCGTGTGCAGGATGCCGGGCAGTGGTCCCGTCCTCCGCTCGGGTTCATGGATGTACATGCGGATTTCGTTGCCGTCGACGCCCTCCGTGGCCTCGCTGCGACGGACCACGCCAGGGACGGGCGGGAGGTTTGCGAATATCCCCGCATAGAGCGCATCGCTCATGGCCTCCGCTTCGGCAATGCCGTCGAGGATCTCCTCGAGCGACGGATCGCCCTCATCGGCGGCCATCTCGCCCCAGTCGGAGAGCCCGTACTCCTCGAGTACTGCGCGCAGGCGGGGGTCGAGCCGCAGGTCCGTGGCCAGGGTCAGGGTCGGATCGCCCAGTCTGCCGGGCAGGTTGGGAGAGGATGGGGTCATTGGCGTACGTCCTCCGAAACGTCGTCAAGGAAGTTGGCTACATCACGGCGGGTTCCGGCGACTCCAACCCGAGGCTCCGCATCATCAGGTCGTTCCAGTCGGACGTGAACAGGCGTTCCGGCTTGATCTCGAGCCAAACCATACCCGGCGCCGCCACCATCTGCGCGGTGCGCCGTTCCAGGTTGTACGTGCCGAGCTTGCGCATGAGCCGTGCGGCCATCTCTTCGTGTACGGCCGGGTCATCATGCACGGTACACACCCCGCGCAGGCTGATGCAGCGGTCCCGTCCGAGCCCGGTCCCGAGGACGGACACGACGATGCACATGTTCGGGTTGCGCCGAATCGCGGCCATGCGCGGCAAGTCGCTCGGACTGCCTATCCAGACGCTGCCCTCGTGCCAGACGAACGAGACCATCGTCCCAGCGCTGTTGCCGTCCCGGGTGTTCCAGATCATCGTGCATTCCCGTTGGGTCTCGAGGATCTGCTCCATCAGGTCGGGCGTCAGCAGTTTGGCGCCCATGCTTGGGGAGTTGCCTTCGTCCTTCATGCGCTCTTTCCTCCTATTGCGGTGAGCAGCCGACGCGCCAGCCAACGGTGCGTCGCGATGGCGGGTCCTTCCTGGAGCGGGCTCATCAGCCCGGGCTCGGCCCGGCTCGACCGGACCGCACGCGAGATGCCCCGGTCGAATACCGTCGAGTCCTGGAAGTTGATCCTGTTCGGCCCCTCGGGGTCCGCGTATTGCTCCGGCGTGTACTGCTCGGCAGCGAACTCGGGAGGCGCCACGCTGAACATGGCGACCCGGGTCCGGTCGACCGAGATGGGCCAGTTCGCCTGGATGCTGAGCATGGCAGGTGTCGGCATCAGGAAATTGGCGGGGGGCGTAATGGTCATATCGAACGCCGGACGTCTCCGGCCGACCATGCCGATCTCGTCCTTGTCGGGCTCGAAGCCGTACCACCTGGTGTAGTACTCGAGGTCGAGTCCGAGCACCTGCCGGGACCAGTACTCGCCGCACGTCGTTGGCTCGGTCATGGAGAGTGGCTCGTACACCCGCATCGCCTCCGGGTGTACTCCCGGGCCGTGGTAGACGTCTCCATTCTCCATCGCCTGCTTCCAGTTCGTGTTCCACACGTCGACAAAGACGTTGTTGCACACGAGGTCTTCCCGGTCGCAGAACCGGAAGTAAGGCGCCAGGCCTTCGAGTCGTGGCGCAAGTGCCGCGGCATCGTCGTCGAAGTTCACGAAGACGACTCCGTTCCAGACCTCCACCCGGAACTCGGGGAGCGCGATCCGCGTCTTGTCGAAGCCGGCGTTGTCCGTCATGAAGGGCGCGCCGGCGAGCTTGCCGTCGAGCCCGTAGGTCCACAAGTGGTACGGGCACTGGAAGCGCTTCACGTTGCCGCGCTCCCCGTCCTGCGTGACCGGAACGGCGCGGTGCCGGCAGACCGATGAGAGGGCCCGGACCTTCCGGTCCTCGCCCCGCACGAACACGATCGGCTCGCCGAGGATTTCCCACGCGAAGTAGTCGCCGGGTTGCTTCAGCCACGCCGTGTGCCCGACCGCGATCCACTCCTTCCTCCAGACGTGCTCGAGTTCCAGCTCGTACACCTCGGGCGAGTAGTAGTGGAAGAGGTCCGGCGTGCGCGGTTGATCGTCCGGAGTCGCGAGATAGGCTTCGAGCGACTCGCGGATCTGCTCAAGCCCCGATCTCATGGTGTTCTCCGCCTGACCTTCCCCGGGCGCACGGGTCAGGAACCCGCCATTTCCGCCGCGCGCCAGGTCTCGTACTCCATGGCCACGAGTTCCCGATACGGGTCCCCCGCCATCTCCCAGGTACCGCTGAAGCCCTTGGGCAAGACTACGTGGCCTCCCGCCTCCGTTTCCATGGACGTTCCACCCGCGGGCGTCAGGATCAGCTTGCCCTCGAGCACGTGTATGTACTCATCGTAACCATAGTCCTCGAGCTCGAACTTGCCCGGCGAGGACTCGTACACGATCATGACGATGTCCCCCTGGAACACCAGGCCCACCCTGGGCTTGCGCTCGGTCGGCACGACGATGCGCCGTGGATTCCCGGCCGGGTTCGCCACCGCGACCGGAACCTCCACGAGGTCTCCGCCGGCGAGTTTGACCGGGTCTATGCGCAGGGGCGCGCCCTGCAGCTTCTTCCGTTGCATGTTCGCCTCCGGTTTCTTACATCGTGTTCAAGCGTGGTCGCCAACTCCCACCGCCGGCTCGCCCGGCGCCCACGTCTTCAGGACGGGAATAATCACGAACAGGCTCGCCAGCAACGCCAGGGAGCCGCCGTAGATCATCGGGCTATAACTGCCCTGCACGAGCATGAAACTCGCCGCGGCCGGTCCCACGGCTCCACCCGCGTAAAAGAGGAGGTTGGCTGCGTTGACCAGCCTGCCCGAGGCATCCACCTTGGCGAACAGGCCGAAAAAGAACGTCAGCGCGACATTGGCGGCGACGTACGAAACCGCGGTCGCCGCCACGTAGGCGGCCGGGGTGTAGAGCAACGCCACGGCGTAGCCGAGCCCCATGATCGAAAAGCCGCCTATCAGGGCGGTGGCATCGTCCACCTTGCCGTCCATCCAGGCGGCCAGCGCACCCCCGAGCATGCCGCTGACAGCCCCCACGGACAGGACCAGACCGATACCCCAGGGGCCCAGCCCGGAATCGACCCCGATACGCTCCCAGTAGGCCCAGTACGCGCCGGCCACCGTGGACTGAACGAACAGGCCCAATGCCAGGAGCAGCACGGGCACCGTCAGCATGCCCAGTAGGCCCAGTTGCGCGGACGGGCCGTCCGCCTGTCGGCCGTATCGGGGAAACCACGCGAGGGCGATAACCAGCGCGACCAGCGAGACCGCCGCAATGCCGAGGAAGGGCCCTGTCATACCGGAGTACTCCAGCAAGGGGGGCATTCCCAGGAACCAGATGAGGCCCGACACGGACATGCTGGCCATGACGATCCCGTAGACACGGGTGGGCCGTGCCACCCTCGAGATGGCCGCATACACCGCACCCAGGATTACTCCCGCTGCGAGTCCGGTGACGACGCGAGTGACGATCATCAGCGTCGTGCTCTCGAGCCACGCGGCGAGAAAGTCGGAGAGCACGGCCACCAGGGCGGCCGAGAGCACTGTCGTTCGCAGATTCCAGCGATGTACGGTGATGGCCGCGACCCATAGCATCCCCATCGTTGCGAACAGTTGCAGCGATGAGATCTGTCCCGCCAGCTCCGGCGACCACCCGAAATCGTCGACGAAACCGCCGACTAGAAACGGCATGGCGTTCCAGTATGCGACTCCCGCCACGCTCAAGGCGACTAGGGTGACGATTGGCCGCAACTCGTTGACGCCGCTTTCTTCTGTCGTCATGTCCGGTCGCCCCTACAGCGCGTCGTACAGGGCGGCGGCAAGGGGGTCGGAACGAAACTCACCGGTCCACTCGTTCAGCATCCTGTTCATCACGTACCCGTAACTTACCCGGGCATCCGGATCCATGACACAGAAGGAGCCCCCGTAGCCGCCCCAGAAGAAGGCCCGCGGGCTGGGACCCATGTTCGGCATCCAGATGCTGTCGCAGCGGAGCGCAAAACCGAGACTGTAGCGAACGCGCATCTCCGGCGTCGCGAGATCGAAGTCCTCGATCTGCTCTTCGATCGCAAGCTCCACGGTGCCGGGGGACATTATTCGCACCCCGTCCACCGTGCCGCCGCAGGCCATCGCGGATGCAATCCGGGCCACGGAGCGGGCATTGCCGTGGCCGTTCACGGCCGGAATCTCCGCCCCCCGCCAGGCCCTCGTGCCGACGGCCGTAGTCAATGCGTCGTACGGGAGATTGCCGCCGACCTTCGCCGCGACCGATCCGGGTTCGGGCTCCTCCCCCCAACCGGTTTCGGGCGGTGGTATCAGTTCGCCCACCCTGGCGTCCAGGCTTGCGTCCATGCCGATGTGAAAGTCCGCGCCGAGCGGTTCCGCCACCTCCTGCCTGAAAAATGTACCGAGGCTCCTGCCGCTCACCCGCCGCACGAGTTCGCCGAGCAGGTAGCCATGGGTGATGGCCTGGTATCCGCAGTGGGCGCCCGGTTCCCACCAGGGCGCCTGGGCGGCGAGCAGCCGCGTACACGCGTCCCAGTCATAGAGCGTTTCCACGGAGATCGGCTCCTCGAAACCCGCGAGGCCCGACATGTGGCTGAACAGGTAGCGCACGGGCAGCTTCTCCTTGCCCGCCTGGGCGAACTCCGGCCAGTACGTCGCCACGGGTGCATCCAGGTCGATCGCGCCCCTGTCGACCAGGACCAGGGCCGCGATGCCCGTCATCACCTTGGTCGTCGAGTAGACGTTGGCGATCGTGTCCCGCTCCCAGGGCCGCGTCCGCGCCGCATCGGCGTGTCCCCCCCAAAGGTCCACGACGAATTCCCCGTCCACGGTCGCCGCGAAGGACGCGCCGACCTCCCTGCCCTCCCGGAAGTTGTCGGCGAACGCATCCCTGACGGCGGCAAAACGCGCGTCGCAGTGGCCTTGCACCTCGACCGGTCCGTCCATGCGCTTCCGCCCGTGCGAGCCCCCGATCAATCCTAGAACACGTACCCTATCGTCACCCCGGCGCTCCGTGGGTGCGTTATGTACATCGCGTCCGTTCCAAATGCCTCGGGGCCGGGGAAGACAGCGCGCACGAAGTTGATATCGTCCGAGATGTTCTCGACAAAGGCGCTCACGCTGAACCCGCTGGCCTGATTCTCGTAACGGAGCCGCGCCGAGTAACTCCAGAAGTCCCCTCCAAAGTCACCGGATCGTCCTGTGCTGTCGACCGGACGTGGGCCATGATAGAACGCCTCGAGTTGCGGCACGAGGACAGCCGAAGCGCCCAGGGCAAACTCGTACCGGATCGATCCGCTGAAGTCCCCTTCGTCCGAGTGCGCCAGTCGATTCCCGCTGTTGTCCTCCAGCGCCCCTCGGATGTACTCCTTGATCTCGTTATCGGAGTAGCCGTAGCTCAACCTCAACTCGAGGTTCTCCGTCGGGCGTGCAACCGCCTCGATCTCTATACCCTGGAAGACCATTTCGGGAATGTTCGATCCCTGGAACGTATACTCGAGGGCGCCAAGGACTTGCCCGCCCTCGCTCGGCAAAAAATCGAAAAACTGGAAGTCCGTGTAGTCAAAGTAGTAGATGGATGCGTTCAGCCGCAAGCGTCCGTCGAACAACGAACTCTTGATGCCGGTCTCCCAGGCAAGGACCAACTCCGGATCCAGTTCCTTGTACGGCCCGAACATCGCGAACACGGCGCCTCTATAGCCCTGACTCACACTCCCATACAGCAGGACACCCTCCCGAAGCACATACTCCGCGGCAAGGCGCCAGGTCACTTCGCTCGAAGAGAGATCGCGGTCCGTCAGTTCCCCGAACCCGAAGTCGTCGTGGAGCGACAAATCACCTCCCGACAACTCCGACGTCTTCGGGAAAAAGGTAAAGGCGGCGTAGTCTCTCTGGGCTTCGACTTCATCGCTGGTGTACCTTAGCGCATGAGTGGTGCTCAGCCTGTCGGTCCAGGCGTAGGTCGTATGCGCAAAGACGGCCCAGCTCGAGAGTTCCTGCTCCGCCAAGTACCGCTCGCCCCAACCGAAGTCTCCCGGCGGGAAGCTGATCGGATCGAACATCCGGTAGAAATCGGTATATTCAAACGCTGCGCCCCAATCCGCCGACTGATCGAGGAAATAGGCGCCGGCAATCCATTGGAACGGTGACTCGTCGGTGGAGGTCAACCGAAACTCCTGGGTGAACGTTCGGTGATCTCCGTACTCGTACCCGTGCCACATTGCCGCCGCCGTCCCGTCCCAGTCGGAGATGTCCGCGACTTCGAGATCCGTGTATCCAGTCACGGATGTGAGCGCCACGCTACCCAGATCCCATGTTATCGACAACGTGTATACGTTCGTATCGATCTCCGCCTGCTGCTCGTCGTTCGTGAAACTCAGATTGACCTTGCGGTGATCGCTCCCTGGACCTGGATTATGCAAGAGCGAGGAGTCTATTCCTGCCCATGGCGCAAAGGCTCCGTAGTAGTGCGGATCGGGCGCTCTGTTGACCAGCTGGGCCGGCGACGATTCGTCTCTTCCAAGTTGGGCCTTGAAGCGGACGCTGACCTCGTCGCTTGGATCCAGATCGAAGACCGCCCGGATGGCGCGCGTGTCTACCCAGGGGCCCTCTTCGCCCGTGTGGATGTTCTTCTGAAATCCGTCGTCCTCCTCCATGACGCCCGCGACGCGCACGCCGAAGCCGTCGGAGAGGGGCCCTCCAACGGCCACTTCGGCCCTGCGGCGGTTGAACTTGCCCAGGGTGACCCGTGCATAGCCATCTAGCTCGTCACCCGGCCCAGCGCTGATGAACTGCAGCGCGCCCGCGGTCGAGTTCCGGCCGAACAGCGTCCCCTGGGGCCCGCGGAGCACCTCCACGCGCTCGAGGTCGAACATGGCGAAGGAGTTGAACCAGTAGCTGTCCAGGATCGCTTCGTCCGCGTAGACCGCCGCGGTCTGGCCATCCATGAAGGAGTAGTTCGCGCTCGTGATCCCGCGAATCGTGATGACCTGGGCGCCCTGCTCGCCGTAACCCGATACGATGTTGAGGTTCGGCGCGACGTCGCCGAGCTGCTTCGACCCCTCGAGACCGTAGTCCCACAGGTCGTCGCCGCCGAACACGGTCATCGAGATCGGCACGTCCTGGGCACTCTGAGCGCGCCGCTCGGCGGTCACCAGGATTTCTTCTATCGGCGCGTCGGTGTCCGCTCCGCCGGACGTGTCGTCTTCCGCCAGCGCCAAGCCACCGGTCAGGACGACCGCCGCCAGTGCGGCACCAAGGCTTGCGAGGCCCGAGCCCCGCACGTTGTCCGTTCTCCGCTGTGACATGGTCCTTCCCCTCTTTCCCCCTCTTCCCCGGCTGCGCTCCGGCGAACACGGTATCGATACCGGCGGTGGCGACAGCTCCATGGCCCTTGGCGATACTATCGCACACTACATCGTTGTCGGTGACCGGAGTGGCAAGCGGAATCACGAGGCGGAGCCTGATGGGTGCGCTGGCGGCGGCGGGCGTGCCGGCGTTGGCGATGGACGTCGAGGACTACCTGCGCCTGGGACTCGAGAAGTCCTTCCTCGACCGCGGCCTGGACGCCGAGGTGAACGGCCGCTCCAACATGGAGGCGCTCGAAGCCCTGGACGTACCCGGGGACCGGCAGTACCACCCGTGTCCCGAGGCGCATCCGGAGCCCGACGTTCCGCGCGGCGTGGTGCGCGAGTTCCTCGGCTGGGACAGGACCCGGATCTACGAGGGGACCGTCCGGGACGTCTGGATCTACGTGCCGGAGCAGGTCGAGCCCTCGACACCGCCTGCCCTCATGGTGTTCCTGGATGGCGACCTGTACCTCGATCCGAAGGGTGCGGTGCGGACCACGGCAGTGCTCGACTCGCTCATCCATGCGGGGGAACTGCCGCCAACGGTCGCGGTGTTCGTCATGCCCGGCCGGCGCCCGGGCATGACCGAGGACGAAGCCAGCATCAATCGCAGCCTCGAGTACGACCCCGTCACGCCTGCGCACGTCCGTTTCCTCGTCGACGAACTCCTGCCGTTCGTGGAGTCCGAGGTGGGCCTCAAGTTCGCGCAGGATCCGGCGATGCGCCTGATCTGCGGCATATCGAGCGGTGGCATGTGCGCGTTCAACGCCGCCTGGCACGATCCTTCGGCGTTCGGCCGGGTGCTCTCCCACGTGGGGTCCTTCGTGAACATCCGGGGCGGGCACCACTATCCGTACCTCATCCGGTCGACGCCCCGGAAGCCCTCCGGGTGTTCCTGCAGAGCGGCAAGCGCGACCTCGACATCATCTTCGGCAACTGGCCGCTCGCCAACCGGCTGATGGCCTCGGCGCTCGAATACGCCGGATACGACTACCGCTACGTCTTCGGCGAGGGCGGTCACAGCCTCTACCACGGCGGCGCCATCTTCGCCGACTCGCTGCGGTGGCTGATGCGTTGAGGCGCCGCGCTACCTCTCGTAACCGAGCTTCCTCAGATTGGCGCGATGCTGATCTTCCGTCAGCGAGTATCGCGCCAGGAACAGTATCGCCATCGGGATCAATACGGCAGTCACACAGACCTTGATTACCACGAATCTGTAGACCGCCACTTCCTTCAGTTCGGCCGTGTCCGCATCGTCGAACCCCGCCCAACTGATCATGAACCCGGCCAGCAGAACGCCAACGCTTGCGATCAACTTCGTAACGAAGTTCCGGCCGACCAAGACCAGGCCGTCCGATCTCGGCCCCGTCGACGCCTGATGCTCCTCGACCACGTCGGCGAACATCGAGACGACCAGTATCATGAAGAACGTCCAGATAGCGCCATTGAGCCCACCGTGGAACGCCCAGATCCACCACAGGGGGCTCAGCACGCCGCCTCCGGCGTCCGGCATCAGGCCGTAGCCAAAGTAGTAGTCCATGGCCATCAGCCCTATCAGCAGCTGGGAGACCACAAAGCTCAGGGCGCTTCCTATCAGGACGAGGTTGCGCTTGTTCCTCCCTTTGGCGATACGCCAGGTCACGAAAGCCGCGATGGCGCCTCCACCGAGCTGTAGCGGGATCGCCCAGAACAGATCGCGGGGGGCGAACCGGAACAGGTGATTGTTCAGGTAGACCTGGTCGCTGGTCTGAATGCCGCTGTTGACGCCAAAGAAAAGAAACGCGATGAGCAACGTCATCCAGTTCCGATTGGCGAGCAGGGACCTGACCTCCCCGAGCAACGTCGAAAGAGAAAAGTCCGTGGTCTTGCCGGTTCGGTCCAGCTCCAGCAGGTTCCTCTCGACCGCGCTCAGTCTTACCGTCCCCAGGTACAGGGACCACCCCAGGAGAAAGCAGGTCCAGAGGGCCGCCCACGGATAAAGGTGCGCCTGATCCCAGTCCGGCATGAGAAGCAGGATCGGTCCCAGGCAGAGTGCACCGCCCGCGATCTCGAAGATTCGGTCGGTGCCAAGTAGCTGATTTCTCTTCGAGTAGTCCTTGTAAAGCTCCACGCCCAAGGCGAGTCTCGGTACCGCGAAGACGGTATTGGCCACCTGGAAGACCGACATCAGGACGGTGAGCTGCACGAACAGGATCCACTGCTCCTCCCCGGGGTGTATGACAAACAGGGCAAGGCAGGACAGGACCATCGGGGCGATACCGACGAGCATGAACGGTATTCGCCTGCCGAACTCTCCCTTGTGCCTGTCGGACCAGTGGGCGATGACCGGATCCGAAACCGCATCGAAGACCACGCAAATGAACAGGGCGAGTCCGGCCAGCACTGGGAGCCTAAGGATCTGATTGTAGTAGTAGAGGAGGAACAGGGTGAGGAAATCGCTCACGCCCATGAGGCCAAGGCTCGGAACGCCCCACCAATACATCTTCTTCTCTGTCTTGGCGGAGACCAGCCCCAGCGTGAGCGCGGAGAGCCCGCCCCCGATCTCGCCGGTCAGGGTGTCCAGGTTCTCGCGGGATTTCCTTGCCAGAAAGTCTCGAAACACGAAGGGAACTCCTAGGCCGTCCGGGATGGGAAGCGCTGCCGGGGCCGACCCGCGCCGGTCGTTGCCTACGCCGCGAGAAGGGCGAGCGACGGCAAGAAGGCCCCCGGCCTGGGGTCAGGCGTGGCGCAGGCTTGGCAAGGACGCATGCTATCCGACCAGTTCACCCACGCACTCGCCAAACACCTTGTTGTGGAATTCGATGTCCCGAGCGGTGACCTCGGGCGAAATCAATGCGAAGAAGCCGGGTGGGATGAGGATGCCCCGATTCGCGTAGAACGTATGGAAGTACATGCCCGTCTCCGCCAGCCCCTGTAGTCCGCGCCTCTCGGCCCGCTGCTCGGCGAAGTTCCTCGGTACGGCCGCGGAGAACCGGAGCACCACCCTGCAGCCGAGACAGTCAACGCGCCAAGGCAGGTCGGCCGCCCTGATCACTTTGTCCATGCCATCGGCGATCCGCTCCGCCCCGGATATCATCCGGTCGTACGCAGACTCCGTCATGACGTGCTCCAGGGTCGCCCTGAGCGCGGCGACCGCCAGCGCATTGCCGGACAGCGTGGTTCCAATGCCTTGTACGAAGTTCTTCTCGAACAGGGGCAGGGCCTGGTCCGCAACGTCCTGGCTGAGGCCCATGACCGAAGCGGGGATCCCGCTGGCGATCCCCTTCCCAAGGACAAAGATGTCCGGCTCGAGGTTCCAGAGGCGCGTAAAGCCGCCCGTGCCCGCAACGATGTTGTGCGTTTCGTCGATGATGAGCAGCGTGCCGAAACGTCGGGTCAGCTCCCGCAATCCCTCGTGGAAGCCTGGATCGGGGGGATAAACGGACATTTGCGCGACCACTGGCTCCGTTATCACACAGGCAACGTCCCGGGGGGACAACGCCTTCTCCAATGCCTCGAGATCATTGAACTCGACTACGCGCGTCCTCGACTCGGGGTCGGGCAGCGCCCCTATGCCATACGAGGAGCCGCCGTAGGGATCGGTGATCATCCTGCCGTCCACGACGGTGACCAGCGTTTCGTCCACGGTACCGTGGTAGGAGCCATTGAAGCAGAGGACGAGCTTCCGTCCCGTGATCTCGCGGGCTATCTTGATCGCCGTCCTGTTCGAGTCGCTGGCCGTCATGTGGATCTGCCAGTACGGCAGGCCGAAGCGGCGTGCCAGTTCCTCCCCGACCCAGATGGAGTCTTCCCCGGGAAGCGTGAACATGACGCCCCGCCGTACCCGGTCCGCTACCGCGTCGGCCACGGCTTTCGGCGCGTGTCCGAAGATCGCTCCGTGGTCCGCTCCCAACAGGTCGAGGTAGCGGTGACCGTCGGCGTCGGTCACGTAGGCGCCCGCGCCCTCCTCGATGAACAGGGGGAGACGCCCCATGAAGTCGTTCATCCAGCTATGGGGCACACCGCCGAACAGGGACCCCTTCGCCCTCTCGTACAACGCCACGGACTTCGGGCGTTCAGCCAGGTAGCGCGTCTCTTCGCGCTGTTTCAGCGTCTCTAGTCTTGAACGATCAATCTTCGTAGTCACTGATATCGACCCGCGCCCGACCCTATCTCCTACCTAGTACCTGACACTCACCTCGACGCCAAAGGTCCGTGGGACAGGGCGCGTCGCCGCGAAGCTCGAGGCCACTCCCCGGGCCTTCAGGGCGCCGTCTTCATCCGTGAGGTTCGTGCTGAAGAGGTAGACGCCCAGCCGGTCGTTTTCGATGCCGAGCCGCGCATCAACCATCGTCATCGCATCGCTCGACAGGTTCGCGAGGCTGGTGGTGTCCTCGCGCTCGCCGGCATGTCGAACCGCCAGCCGCGCCATGCCGTTGAAGCCGTCCAGCGAGCCCCCAAGCGGCCAGTCATAGCGCGCGTACGCGTTGGCCATGAATTCGGCGACCTCGGGCAGGGGATCGCCCTTCATCAGGTCGGTGTTCGGCACGTCCGCTTTCTGCTCGCTGTCCACCAGGCTCATCCCCGCGTGCAGCGTCAGGTTGCCCGCGATGTAGGTCGTGGAGAGATCGAGCCCCGAGATATCCGCGCCCTCCGTGTTGACCTGCAGGACCAGCCCTCCCAGTCCAACCACCGGCACGGTCGTCGACAAGTCCTCCCAATCGCTGTAGTAGACCGCGGCTTCGATGGTCCAGTTGCCTTCCCCAAGGACCGCCTTGACACCCAGTTCATACGTCAGGATCGAATCGGCATCCAGGACCAGATCGTAGGGAACCGGGAGTCCAAGGGTTTCGATGAGAAAAATGGCGTCCGTGAAATTCGGCACCGCGCTGCGGGCGCCCTTCGCCACACTGGCATAGAACATCGCGGAGTCATCGGGTTGGTAGCTGAGGCTGAAACGCGGCAGGAGATAATCAGCATCGATTTCCGCCTCGATCAACGTCTGGGTATCGAAGTTGTGGAGGTCCTCCTGGGAGAAGCGCAACCCAAGGGCAGCGGCCCAGGCATCCGACAGGCTGTACTCGACTTCTCCGAAAACCGCTCGGACTTCGTTGTTCTGGAGGGTCACGGTATCGACGATCGGGACGCCGCCCGCAACGAACTTCAGGCCGAAGGGAACCCCAGCGTCTCTCGAATAGACGCCGGCCGTGTAGGTAAAGCGATCAGCCGACCCGGAATAACGCAGCTCATGGGTGTCCATCTCTACGCCGATGTTCGCGAAAATGACGAAGCCGGCAAAGGCCGGAATCGTGAGCAGGTGATCGTATTCGGTCCTCCCGTAGGCATACAGCAGTTCGCCCGGCCCCAGACTCGCAGTGGCCGTCAGCGTGTATCGGTCGTACTCCGTTTCGCCGTATGCCCCGCCTGGGGGGATCACGCCGTCGTCGGTCGCCCGGTCTTCCGCATCCCAACCGCGTTGCTCGTTCAGCCAGGCCGAAGCAACGATCTCGATGTCGTCGGTGGGCGTGTACGCCAGCTTGGCGCGAACGCCGCTGGCGTCGCGGCTGTTGGCGTCGTCCTCGTTCTCGTTGTCGAGCCAGCCGCCGCGGTCCTCGTCGAAGCCGACCACGCGCAGCGCCAGTTGGTCTTCGACCAGGGGAATGTTGATCATCCCGCGGGCACCCCGGGTGTCGCCGCCGTCAAAACTCCCGTAGAAGGCGTCTACGTGCATTCCGAAGGCCGAGGGATCGGGATCGCGCGTCACGATGTGCACCGTTCCCCCCATGGAACCATCGCCGAATATGGTGCCCTGCGGACCCCGCAACACCTCGATGCGCTCGATGTCGAAAGCGCGCACATCCGGGTTGATCGGCAACACCAGACCGACAAACGGGACATCGTCCACGTAGTAGCCCACCGTCTGTGAGCCCGAGGTCGTGGAGGTCCCGCGGATCGTGATCCGCTGCGCGCCGCCGGCCGTATCGTCGGAGAGATTCACTCCCGGAGCGAGCTCGAGGACGTCGTAGATGCTCCTCGCGCTGTTGTCGCGCATGGTGGTCTCGTCAAGGACGGTGAGCGCGATGGGGACATCCATCGCGTTCTCCGAGCGTTTTCGCGCGGTGACAATGACCTCCTCGATAACGCGTGTCTCTTCCGCACTCGCGTCACCTGCTTCGGCCGCTTCGCCCGCGGCGCCGAGACCGGCCAATATCGTCGCGACGACAACGACACCGAAGCGGTTGCCTGGTCGTGCTTTCTGACTCATCGTGTTCCCCTCCTTCGTTGCCCGTCCTACCTCGCGCTTGCCGAAGACCGGGACCGACCCGGCACCGGCCAGGAGGATGGAGCATTCATCCAGCAGACTACATTGCTGCCGGTGACTGCATCAAGACGGCGCACCGGCGCTCGGGCCGCCAACCCGGGTCTCGCCGGTTGCGACCCCCCGGCCCAGGGCGCCCGTGTCCTTCGTCGCCGAGTTCCCGGCGCGGTGGGTCAGCTCCACGATTCGCGGCTTCGCGATGCACGCCCCGGCGGCGCTGGACGGAGAACATCTCGCCGACGAACTGATCGACGCGGTGGCGCGGTATCTGCTCACCGAGCCGGAGAGCGAGCGTAAAGCGCTCGATGGAGTATGATGTACACTCAGATGAACATCCGAGGAGGCAAATGACGGTTCAGTACTCCATCGCCGACGCACGGCGTCACCTCCCCACCCTGGTGCGGGACGCGGAAGCCGGCAGGGCCGTGGAGCTGACGCGCCGAGGCGCTCCCGTGGCAATGCTGATCGGCCGGCGATCGTACGAGCGCCTGGTCGCGGGCCGTCCCGGTTTCGCGAAGTCCTTCGCGAACTTCGCAAGCGAGGTGGGCCTCAAGGAACTGGCGCTCGATCCAGACGCAATCTTCGGCGGCGCGCGGCCCGGCACGCCCGGCCGTGACCCGGCCCTGTGAACCTGCGCTACCTTCTCGACACCAACGTGATCTCGGAACCGCTTCGGCCCGAGCCCAACGTCCGTGTCATGCGCCGCCTGCGGGTACACGAGACGGAGATCGCGATACCCGCGCCCGTTTGGCACGAACTGCGTTTCGGCAGCGCCAGGCTGCCGCGGTCAACACGACGGTCGGCCATCGAGCGCTACCTGGAGGATGTGGTCCTGGCCAACTTCCCGGTCATGGAATACGACCAGCAGGCGGCGGACTGGCATGCGGTCGAGCGGGCGCGACTTGCCGCGGTCGGCCGCACACCGCCGTTCGTTGACGGACAGATCGCCGCAATCTCGAGAGTCCAGGACCTGACCCTCGTCACGGCGAACGCCCTCGACTTCTCGGACTTCGAGGGATTGCGCGTGCGCAACTGGGCGTAAGTCCCCGTGGCCCGGAGAGCCACCGTTTCTCTCCGCAAAGGCCCCGCCCGCCGGCCCACCCACGACGTCCTTTCGGGAAGTCGCCAACGGTGAGCCATCGGCGACTTCAGCCCGGGACTCCTGGCGGGTGCGCTACGGGACTGACAGAGAGCCACGACCTGACCCTTGCGAAGACTGCTGGAGCCCGGCAACTGCGCGCTCCAGCGTAGCGCTACGTTGTCGGCGCCCTCGTCGCATCCGCCGTCGAGAAGGAGGCAAGCTCCAGCAGCGTCGCCGGCAGCGTCTCCTCCTCCGTCCGATACGCCGGTCCCAGCGAGGGCAGGTAGGTGAAGTGCCCGAATCCGGCGTCCTCGGACCGAACGCTGGTCCTGACGCCCTCCCGCGACTCGAAGAGCCCGGCAAGCCACTCCCCATGTGACGGCGGGCACTGCGTGTCGTCCCCGGCATACCACACGGCCACGTTGCGCGTCTCGATCTCGCGCGGATCGAAGCCCCAGCGGGTGTTCACGTCATACGAGAACTGGTCCCAGCCTTGTCCCTGGGTGCCCCGCGCCACCAGTCGCCGCTGGTCCGCGCCGAGGGCCTCGAAGACCCACGGCCGCTCCGCCTCCACCTTCCCGCCGCCGCCGAGCCCGCCCATGTGGCGGGCCGGAGGGGAGATCAGGGGCGCCCGGTACATCAGGTCCGCCGCGACGAAGTTCCATGCCTGGTACCACGCACGGGCGTCCGTCTTCGGCAACTTGTCCCCGTCGTGCTGAAAGTCGAACTCCCTGCAGATGTGTTCGGGCAGGTAGGGCACGTTGAGTCCCAGCGCGACGCAGCGGTCGGGCCCGAAGTGCCAGGCGACCGCCATCGCGTGGGCCGTGCCAAGGGACGTGCCCTCCACCATGAACTCCCCTACGCGCTCCTCTTCCAGGATCGCCTCGAGGTCGCGCGGGAAGTCCGCGATTCTGCGGCCGGGGAGCGGGTCGCTATAGCCGTAGCCGGGCATGGAGGGCGCGATGCCCTTCAGGTTGAGTTCCTCGCACAGCGCCGCGTTCATTCCGCACTGCCAGCCTCCGGTCGTGCCCGCGCCGTGGATCTGCACGATGACCCGGGCGTCCGGATGGCTGCTGCCGTACACGAGGTACTCCACGATCCGGCCGTCCGCGGTCCTGACGTGGCGCCCCTCACCTCCAAGACGCGCCGCATCCCGCTGCTGCTCGGCCGCGTCGAAGGGACGCAATGGCTGCGCTCGCCTCACGAGGCCGTAGAGGGTCACGGCAACCCACGGTACGAGCGGGACTCCGACGATGACCGCCGCGATGGCAGGAAGCAGCGGCAGGAACAGGAAACACGCGACCGCCCCAGCGACGGTGCCGAGCAGGACCAGTGCAACGAACGCGAGCGCCAGCATCGCTTACATCCCCCGGAACAGCCTTCCGGCCAACGCTCCGGTGTGTTCGTTGTCCTCGAGGAAGACCTCACCCGCCACGATCGTGTGGCTGATCCCGTCCGCGACCTGCTTGAGCCGCGTGGCGCCGCCGGGCAGGTCGTGCACGACTTCGGGCATGCGCGGCCCCACGGTCTCCGGGTCGAAGATCACGAGGTCCGCGTTCAGGCCCTCGCGCAGCAGCCCGCGGTCGTGCATGCCCCAGGAAGACGCGGGGATCGAGGTGAGTTGCCGGACTGCTTCCTCCAGCGTCATCGCCTCCCGTTCGCGGACCCAGTGTCCGAGCAGGTGCGTCTGCAGGGAGCTGTCCATGATCTGCGAGACGTGGGCGCCCGAGTCCGAGAACGTCACCACGGAACGGGGATGCCGCATCATCTCGAGCACGTGACCCTGGTCCTCGTTCGCGGCGGGCTGGAAGAAGAACTGTTTGAGGTCCTTCTGCAACGCCAGTTCGATCATGAGGTCGACTGGGTCCATGTCCCGCTCGCGCGCGACATCCACGAGACGGCGCGGCTCCCCCAGCATCGAATCCAGGACGAAGAACCAGTTCCAGTCCGGCGGTCGGGCCTCGACGCCAACGATCTTCCGTTCCGGGCGTGGGCCGTTGGCGATTTCGACGAGCTTCGCGCGCAACGCCGGGTCGCGCAGCTTCGCCTGCTGCTCGGCCAGCGGCAGGTGCCGGATGTCCCGCCAGACGTCCCAGTGGTCGAAGGGCATCTGGGTCTCGAAGGACATCATGGTGTTGAGCGCCCGCGAGTGGACCTGCACGAAGATGCGGCCGCCGGCCGCGGCGGTTTCGTCGGCCAAGTCGAAGTAGGGGCGCCAGAAGTCCGGCGCGCGCCGCGTGCTGAACATCCCCCACGTCTGCGTGACACCCGAGTCGACGGCCAGGTCGCGCAGGCGTTCGTGGTAGTCGCGCAGGCGCTCCGGACTGCGCCCGGGGGTCTCACCGGCGATCTCGAAGACACCGCGCCCCGTCTCGCCCACGGCGCAGACGATGGCCCGCACCTCGTTCCAGTCCGCCGCCCGGCTCGCCACCGGGCGGTCGTCCGCCGTGACGTGGTTCGTGGTGCGGGAGGTGGAGAAGCCCATGGCCCCGGCCTCGACGGCCTCCCTCGCCAGGGCGCACATGTGCGCCAACTCGTCGGGGGTCGCCTGATCCGTGAAGGCACGTTCGCCCATCACGTACGTACGGAGCGCCGAGTGGCCGATGTAGCCCGCGTAGTGGATGCCTTTCGGCAGGGCGTCGATCGTGTCCAGGAACTCGGGGAAGGTCTCCCACGACCAACCGATCCCGGCCTGCATCGCTTCCGGCGCGATGTCCTCGGCGCGTTCGAGATTCCGGAACACGAAGCCCGCGTCCTGCTCGGCGCAAGGCGCCAGGGTGAAGCCGCAGTTGCCCATCACGACGGTCGTCACGCCGTGGTACGAGGAGCAGGATCCTAGCTGGTCCCAGAAGATCTGCGCGTCCATGTGCGTGTGACCGTCGACGAACCCCGGCGCGACGGCATGGCCCTCTGCGTCGATTTCCCGGGCCGCGCGCTCGCGGATGCGTCCAATCCGAGCGATGCGGCCGTCCTTGACGGCGACGTCCCCCCGAAACCGCGGCGTGCCCGCGCCGTCGATGATCCAGCCGTTCCTGATGAGCAGATCGTGCATGGGTGCCCTCCCTCTCTCGAACACCGCAGTTTACACTTGGTGTGCGCCCACAGCCTGCGCGCGGCGTCTGACGGTCGTTTGGCAGTTTGACACGTGGGCGGTTTTGGCCCACGCTTTGCCGACACGGCAGCGTTTGGGAGGTGACGATGCCGACAGGTGGCAAGGCCAGCCGAACCGTCGGTGACCCGGTGGGCTCGTCCCGATCAGTCGGATTGGGACCCGCGACTCACCAGAAGCCCACGTCAATCGGGGCAAGGTCGCCCGCAGTGAGAACGGTCGCTGCGGGTTCAGCCGCGCCTGCGGCCCGCGATTGCCGCCAAGCGATCATGCAGAAGGCGGCCAACGCTCGATGGAGCGCAGTCGGCGACGGCGCATAGCCTTTTTCGATGCGCCGTAAGTGAGAAAAATTATCATTTTCATTTCGGTGCCGGTATCGGCACGGAAGATAGGCTTTTGGGGTGCGAAATGAGCGACGAGTTGGCCTTGACTGACCCCGGTAAAATAGCCGCAGCGGCCGAAAAGATATACGACGAGCGGTATCGGCAAAAGTACGAGGGCAAGTTCCTCGGACAGTTTGTGGTCATCGATGTGCACGGTGGATCGGCCTACCAAGGAGAGTTTGCGGAGGAGGCGCTACAGAAGGCCAGAGAGAGTGCTCCTCATGGCGTCTTCCATCTGATCAGAATTGGCGCTCCGGGAGCGTTTAAGGTGAGCTACGTTGGCGAGCGAGAAACCAGCTGGAATTGGGTACTTCGACCAGCAGGGTAACGCATGCTTGAAGTTCCACCTCCGTGGCGTGCGACATCAGCCGCCCGGAGTGGAGTTCGAGGCGATCATAGACACCGGGTTCACGGGGTTCATCCAACTCCCTCTATCCCATGCTATGTCGTTGTCCCTTCCTCTCGAGGGCACGAACGCGGTGACTCTGGCGGATGGTTCCACCTTGGTGATGCTCACTGCTATGGCAGAGGCCACCCTAGTCGGTAGGTCAGAAGTTGGCGTCGTCCTGCTGTCCATGACGTCCGAGTCAGTACTCGTTGGCATGGATTTCCTGCGCAGGTTCGAGCGCGCCCTTCTCGTATCAAAGCACCTCGGCGTCGTGCTCATAGACGAACCCGATACCCAACTGCCATCCGAGTAGTCGAGGCTGCGGGGATCCATCCCCGCATGGGGACGCAGCGAATCGCCGTGCGCGTACAGGTCCGTGTAGGCACCCTCACCGGGGGCGACGCAACTGGAACAGGACGGGCGACCACAAACAATGCTCCGCTAGTGCCGTCCGCGTCAAGAAGATGTCAGGCTCGAGCGCAACCGGAACCAACCCCGCCCGGCCATGAAATTGCCGATGCGGGTGGGCTTTGCCAAAATTGCGCGGATGATCAAGACGATTGCCGTGATCGAGGGCGACGACGCCGCCCCCGAAGCCATGCGCCCGGTCGTGCGGATGCTTAAGTCCCTCAACATCGGGCTGGAGTTCGTCTATCCCGAGGTCGGCGAGGCGGCCCGGGCGAAGACGGGGAACATCTTCCCGGACGCGGCGCGCGAGACCATCGACCAAGCCGATACCACGTTATTCGGTTCCACCAGCGGCGCCTCCGGCGCTGCGCTCCTCTACCTGCGCTGGGGCAAACAGACCTACGCGAACGTGCGCCCGTGCCTGCACCTGCCCGGCTGTGCGACGCCGCTCCGGGATCCCGAGGGGATCGATTTCGCCATCGTTCGCGAGAACCTGGAAGATCTATACGTCGGCTGCGAGGGTCCGCTTGAGGACCTCGCGCCGCTCAATCTGGTCGGCCGCACCATCCGGCGACCCGTACACGAGATCGGCACCGGCAAGTACGCGGTCAAGGCGATCACGCGGGAGGGGACCGAGCGCGTGGTGCGCTTCGCCTGCGAACTCGCCCGCAAGCGTCGTGGTCACCTGACCTGTGCAACGAAGCACAACATGCTGGCCGGCAGCGACGGCTTCTTTCTCGAAGTCGCGCGCGAGACGTCGGCGGACTATCCGGACATCGATTTCGACTGGTTCATCGTGGACGACTTCGCCTGCCGGATGATCCGGGAGCCGCAGCGCTACGACGTGGTGGTGATGCCCAACCTCTACGGCGACATCCTCTCCGACGCCGCCGGGGGGCTTGTCGGCAGCCTCGGACTCGCCGCCAGCGGCTGCTACGGCGACGACTACGCGTACTTCGAGCCCGCCCACGGCACGGCACCGGACATCGCCGGCCAGAACATCATCAACCCCACGGCCACGCTGCTCTCGGCGGCCATGATGCTGGAATACCTGGACCACGAACGCGAGGGCGCGCGCCTGCGCGACGCCCTTGCCCGGGTGTACGCCGACGGGCGTACCCTGACCCCCGACCAAGGCGGCAACGCCAGCACCACGGACTTCTGCAAGGCGGTGGCCGGCGCCCTGTGACCATCCCCTCCTGGGAAGCCCATCCCGGCACCGGCCCGTTCCTGCTCCTCGTGCATGGATTTCTCTCAAGCCGAGCCCAGTGGACGCCGAACCTGGAACCCCTCGGCGCGGTGTGCCGGCCGGTCACGCTGGAACTGTGGGGGCACGGACGCTCGCCCACGCCCGAGGACGATGCGGCCTACACCCCGGCCGGATACATCGCGGCCATGGAGACGATCCGCGGCGAACTCGGCGCGGAGTCCTGGTTCGTCTGCGGCTACTCCCTGGGCGGCGCACTCACCATCCGCTACGCGCTCACGCACCCGGAGCGCGTGACCGGTCACGTCTTCACCAACTCGATGTCCGCGTTCGCCGACGCGGCCCTGGTGAAGCAATGGTCCGAGACCGGCCAACGGTCCGGCGACGCCATCGAGCACGCCGGCCTGCCCGCCATCGAGCGCATTTCCGTGCATCCGAGGCACGCCCGCCGCCTGCCGTCCGACATGCGGGAGGCCCTGCTGCGTGACGCCGCGTTGCTGGATCCCCGCGGGGTCGCCAACACCATCCGCCACACCACGCCGGGGGCCAGCGTGCGCGCGGATGTCGCGGCGAACAGCGTGCCGGCGCTGCTCGCCTGCGGCCGCTTCGAGAAACGTTTCGACCCCCACAGGAGGTTCGCGGAAACGCACATGCCCGACCTTCGCGTCGTGGAAATGGATGCCGGGCACGGGGTGAACATGCAGGATGCCACCCGGTTCAACGCCGCGGTCGCGGACTTCATCGCCACCCACGCCGTCGAGGGCAACGCGGCGCGCACGTGACCCACATCGTCGACACCCTGATCGAGGAGCGCGCCACCCGCCTCATGCGCCATCCCGCCATGTGGCGCGTGCTACTTGCCGGGTTGCGTCCCCTGCTCGGCTATCGCAGCGCCATCGAGATGGCCGACGCGATCACGGCGATGACCGGCGACGAGGTACTGCGCTACGTGAGCGCGTCCCTCACGCTCGACGTGCGCGTGCGTGGCGCCCACCACGTGCCCACCACAGGGCGCGCCATCGTAGCGCCGAACCATCCAACCGGCATCGCCGACGGTGTGGCCGTGTTCGACGCACTGAAGACACGGCGGACGGACATCACCTTTTTCGCCAATCGGGACGCGATCCGCGTCTGCCCGGGCCTCGCGGACACCATCATTCCAGTGGAATGGATCGAGGCGAAGCGCACGCCCGCACGCAACCGGGAAACGCTCCGCGCAACCATCGAGGCGTTCCGGCGCGAACGACTGGTGGTGATCTTTCCGTCCGGCCGCCTGGCCCGGCCAACGCTGCAAGGGCTGCGGGAACGGCCTTGGCAGACGACGGCGGTGAACTTGGCACGCAAGTTCTACGCGCCGGTGATTCCGATGCACATCCTGGCGCGCAACTCGCTACTCTTCTACTGCTTCTGGCTGATTCACGAGGAACTGCGCGACATCACGCTGTTCCGAGAACTGCTAAACAAGGAAGCGCGGGTCTACGACGTTTCCATCGGCCCGGCGTTTAGCGCGACGGACGACGCCCAGGCCGCGACTGCGGCGCTGTGCCGGATTGTTACGGAGCGGATGCGGGCGGAGGCGAAGGCCGCGCGCTGAGTGGCCTCACTTGTTTGGTCTCGGCGTCGCCGCAGCTTGCGAGGATGTGGTACGCACGGTCCTCGGTAACGCCGACGCGGCGCTCCCCGCTCGCCGTGCGCAACACGACATCGGCGGTTGTCGCCTCCAAGAGTTCGAGCACCGGTTCGTCCAGCAACGCCTCCGCGGCCTGCGCCTTGGGCGGGAATGCGGAGCGGCCCCGAACGTGGGGCTTCGAAATGCGGCCCGCCTCCACCTCGTCGACGAACGCCGGCACGTCTTCCGGCCGCACGCGCCCATAGAGCACGCCCTGGGGCAGGACGACGACGTTGGGCGCGAAGCGATGGCCCCCGACGTGGGTCGTTTGCCAGGCCCGCCCGCCGACCCGCTCGCGAAGCGCCCGGTACGCGGGCAGGCCGTAGCGCGCGCAGCAGAGGTCGCGCTGGCCGTTGGTGCAGACGAAGTAGTGCGCTGCCTCGACTCGCGTGAATCGCTCCGCCAGCGTCTCGTCCCGGGTGAGGTCCAGGCCTTGCATGGCGTCATAGCCGAGGGATTCGAAGCGGAACAGCGCCCCGGCGCGCGCCACGAACAGCGTCGTGCGGTCCGTGTCGATCTCGGGACGGCGCACGAACTGCGGACGGACGGCGAGACCAAGTGCCTCCAGGCCCGCCACTTGTTCCGCCAGCCAGTCGCGCGCCCCCGCCGAGAGGGCGTTGTCCTCGACCGCCTTCCGCCGCCACACCGGCGCGTACTCGAGCAGCAGCCAAACGTCCACCCGCGGCGCGGTGCCGGCCATCGGCTCCCCCGACGCGGCGCACAGGTCGGAGCAGTAGTCCCGGTCGCTCATCCGCGTGATGGTAAACCGGGCCGCGCGGGGGCCACAACGCGCGACGCCACCCATGCCGCCACGCGCCCGACCATGCCGGCGGCGAGCCACCCGTTTATCATGGCGGGCCATCCGGCGACCGTCGCCGGTCGGCCCGGGAGCGAACATGGACCGTTTCATCGACGCGGCGATGCGGCCCGTCGCCGACCTCGTATCCGCGTTCATCTTCTACAGCGTGCCCCTGTTCGGCGCGGACGTGCCGCTGATCGTCGTCTGGCTCGTCGCCGGGGGCGTCTTCTTCACGGTCTACCTGCGCTTCGTCAACATTCGGGGCTTCCTGCACGCGATCCGCGTCGTCTCCGGCCGCTACAAGGCACCGGGCGACCCCGGCGAGGTGTCCCAGTTCCAGGCCCTCAGCACCGCGGTCTCCGGGACGGTAGGCATCGGCAACATCGCCGGCGTGGCCGTGGCGATCTCCATCGGCGGGCCGGGCGCCACGTTCTGGCTGATCGTCTCCGGGCTGCTCGGCATGTCCACCAAGTTCGCGGAGTGCACCCTCGGCGTCCTCTACCGCCGCGACAACCCGGATGGGTCGGTGTCGGGCGGACCCATGTACTACCTGGAGCGCGGGCTGTCGGAGCGCCGCTGGCCCCGGCTCGGCAAGGCGTTGGGCATGTTCTATGCCGCGAGCATGGTCATCGGCTGCGTCGGCATCGGCAGCATGTTCCAGTCCAACCAGGCGACGGCCATCGTGGTGAACGTCACCGGCAGCACGGTGCTGGCGGACAACGCCTGGCTGATGGGCACGGCCCTCGCCGTGCTGGTGGGGCTCGTCATCGTCGGCGGCATCCGCTCGATCGCGAACACCACGGTAAGGCTCGTACCGACGATGGCGCTCCTCTACGTGATCTCCGCCCTCGTCATCATCGGCCTGAACGCCGAGCGCGTGCCGGCCGCCTTCGTCGCGATATGGAACGGCGCGTTCGCACCCGAGGGCGTCGCCGGGGGCATCATCGGCGTCATCATCATCGGCTTTCGCCGCGCCGTCTTCTCCAACGAGGCGGGGCTCGGCAGCGCCGCGATCGCGCACGCCACGGCACGCACCCCGAAACCCGTGAGCGAGGGATTCGTCGCGCTCCTCGAACCGTTCATCGACACGGTGGTGATCTGTACGATGACGGCACTCGTCATCATCACCACGATCTACGATCCGGCGCTGGCGAACGGTGAGGTCAGCGGCGTCGAACTAACGACCCAAGCGTTCGCCTCGACGCTCTCCTGGTCGCCCATCCCCCTCGCCATCGCGACCGTCCTCTTCGCCTTCTCGACGATGATCGCCTGGGCCTACTACGGCCTGAAGGCGTTCACCTACCTCGTCGGCGAGGGACGCATGCGCGACCTCGGCTTCAAGACGTTCTACTGCCTCACCGTGATCGTGGGCTCAAGCATCACCCTGAGCTCCCTGATCGATCTCTCGGACGCCTTGGTGTTCGTCGTCGCCATCCCGAACCTGATCGGGCTCTATGTGCTGGCGCCGGTGGTGAAACGGGAGTTGGAGGCGTATCGGCCGTAGCGGCCCCAACGGAGGCTAACCGTTCGTGCCTCCCAGCGACGCCGGCACGCTCACGATCCCCCCATCGACCAAGTTTCCCAACTCCGTCTCGGAGTATCCGAGTTCCGAGAGGATCTCCGCCGTATGCTCTCCGAGCAACGGCGCGCCGTGGCGGATCTGCATGGGGGCACCTTCGAATACGGCCGCGTTGCGGGCTTGGCGGAGGCGTCCCGCGTGGGCGTGCTCGCTCTCGACGAGGATCCCGCTCGCCTGTAGCTGCGGGTGCTCCACGGCCTGGCTGCGCGTCAAGACCGGCGCGCACGGCACGCCCTCCGCATCGAGGGCCTCCAGCCATTCGTTGGCGGTGCGGGTGAGCAGCACCTCCTGGATCAACGCCAGCCGCTCGTCCGCGTTCCGGTGGCGCGCGCCGGCCGACCGGAAGCGCGGGTCGGCGATCAGTTCCGGTTGCCCGGCGGCGCGGCAGAACCCCGCCCACTGGTCGTTGGTCATGGTCGAGATGGTGACGTAACCGGTCTTCGTCTCGTAGATGAGGTCGATGATCGTGGCGGCCGCCTGGGCCGAGACCTCGCGGTCCAGGAACGTCTGCTCGCCCATGTCCGAGGACCACATGAAGGCGACCACGGAGTCGAGCATGGAGAGGCGGATGTGCTGCCCCTCCCCGGTTCGCTCCCGCGCCACCAGGGCACTCGATATCGCCTGCGCGGCGGTCATCCCCGTCAGCTTGTCCGGCAGGATGGTGCGGATGAGCTTCGGCCGAACGTCGTCCGAGCCCGCCTGCACCGTCGTCAATCCCGACAGCGCCTGGATGAGCGGATCGTAGACCGGCTTATGCGCAAACGGTCCCGACTCGCCGAAGCCGCTCATGGAGACGTAGACGATCTGCCCATTCACGGCCCGCAGGGCGGGTTCGTCGATGCCGAGGCGGGTCATCACGCCCGGGCGGTAGTTCTGTACGAAGACATCGGCCGTCGCGGCGAGACGCAACAGAATTTCGCGCCCCGCATCGGTGGTGGCGTCCACCGACAGCGAGCGCTTGTTGCGGTTGTTGTTCAGGAAGACGGAATTGAGCTGGGCGGCGCCCTCGCCCCCTCCCCGCGCGAAGTCGCGGCGGCGTGGACCCTCCACCTTGATGACGTCCGCGCCCTGGTCGGCCAGGATCATCGCGGCGTAGGGACCCGCCACGACGTTGGTGAAGTCGATGACGCGGATGCCGTCGAGCGGTCCCGCGTACCCTCCCGTGCCCGCCATCCCCGCTCAGCCCGCCGCGGCTTCGTGATGTTCGGCGCGGCGCGCCTGTTCTTGGCCAATGGCACCCCCTTCGCGCAGCCGTTCTAGCGTGGCGGCATCGAGCCCGAGATCCTCGGCCAGCACCTCGTCGGTATGCTCGCCAAGCAACGGCGCCGGCGAAATCCCCACGCTGCTCCCCGACATGCGCGCCGGCCAGCCCAGCACCCGGACGCGGCCGTGTTCGGCGTGGTCGAGTTCGTGTACGAAGCCGCGCTCGACCAAGTGCGGATCGGAGAACAACTCGTGGGTCTCGAACACCTGGCTCGCGCAAACACCCGCCTCCGCGAACGCGTGCATCGCCTCCCCCTTCGTGCGCCCGAGGGTCCACGCCGTGATTTCGTCCGTCAGTGCCTCCCGATGCTCGCGCCGCGCATCGGCCGAACCGAACCGAGGATCCTCCAGCAGGCCGGGCTTGCCGATCACCCGGCACACCGCCGCCCACATGCGCGGGTTCACCGCCATCAGGAAGACGTAGTCGTTCAATCCACCCGGCGCACAGGGGTAAAGCGCGACGAACGCGTTGTCGCTGTCGCCCATGCGTGGCGTGGGCTCGTTGCCGAAGTTCGAGTAGGAGATGGCCGTGCGCATGTAGTACGTCATGGCCTCCTGCATGGAGAGCTCGATAAGCTGCCCCTCCCCGGTACGGAGCTTCTGCGCCCACGCCGCCGAGATGGCGAGGGCCGCCTGCATCCCGGTGCCCGCGTCCCCCATCGTCACGCCAGGCCGCAGGGGCGGCCCGTTCTGGTAGCCGGTGACGGAGAAGGCCCCCGCCGCGGCCTGGGCGACCATGTCCATGCACTTGTAGTGCGCGTACGGCCCGCTCGTGCCGAACCCCTTGATGCGCGCGTAGATGATGTCCGGCTTGATCTCGCGCATGACGTCGTAGCCGATGTCGAGCTTCTCCACGACGCCCGGCCCGTAGTTCTCCACGAACACGTCGTAGTGCGGGACCATCTCCAGGAGCAGCTCGCGGCCGGCGGCGTTGCCGAGATCAATCGTGACGCTGCGCTTGTTGCTGTTCCAGTTGACGAAGTACTCGGAATCCTTCTCGCGGCCCCACAGCTTCCGTCCCGGGTCGCCCACGTCCGGCTGCTCTACCTTCACCACGGTCGCACCCAGGAAGGCGAGGGACTGCGTGCAGCAAGTGCCCGCCTCCCACTGGGTCATGTCGAGAATGCGGAGTCCGTCGAGGGCGGCCATCGGATTGAATCCCCTTGGGCGTGTGGCGGAATTGTCCGCTTTCTCGGCGGTTTGTCGAGCCTGCGCAAAGCGACCGGCGACCGGGGGCTAGGTGCCCAGGCGATACCGCAGCTTAACGACGACCTGCTCCGCAACGGGCTCGTCGAGCGCGTTCGCGAAGAGCCCGGTGAAACCCTCGCCCACGGCGCTCGGCAGGCTTGCATGCCGGGTGTAGACGACGAACAGGTCGGACATCGGGGCGAGTTCCCAACGGTACCGGACCTGTAGGGCGAGTTCCGAGATCGTAAAGGCGTCGTCGGTGTCGGCCCCGCCGGCGACCGGAATCAGGTCCCCCGCGCGTTCGGGCAGCCGGAAATAGGCGGTGTCGCTCGCGTGCACGCCCACCCATTGCAGGGCCACCCGAAACTGCTGGCGCGCGCTTGGGAAGTAGTCCAGGTTCCATCGTGGAATCCACTGCTCCGCCTCGAAGGACGTCATGCGGCGATCGCCCCGATACAGGAGCCAGCCGTCCCGCGTGACGTAGTCGAGGCCCGCCTCCAGGGTCACGCGGTCCGTCGGCCGCCATGTGAGCGACCCTTGATAGGTGGCCTTGCCACCGTCCAAAGGCTCGTCCTCCCAGCCAAAGCCCACCTCGTACGAGAAGCGCCTAGCGCTATCCGATTCGTACGACGTGTTCACGTCCCACCGGTCCCGGACGCGAAAGCTCCCCGCGCCAAAGGCCCCCCGGTCGTCGAGGCCGGCGGCGTCGAAACCGCCCCGCAGCCGGACTTGCGCCTGGTTGTGCAGACGGTAGCTCTGATAGACACCGATTCTGGAAGCCACGCGTTCGCCCTCTGCGTTGTGTCCCCAGTCCAGGCCGACGCTCGACCACCTGTCGCGGACCCAGCCGAGGTCGGAGCGCTGCGTCCGCACGCGGTACTGGTAGCGGGTCAGGTCGTTGCGGTACAGGTACCCCATGTCGTTGAGTTCGAGATCCGGGTCGAAGTGGTCGACCGAGACCTGGTGGGACAACCCTTGCCGGGGCGCCCAGACGAGGTCCACGAAACCGCCATGGCCGCGCGTGTCCTCCACGTCCGAAGAGACCAACTGCGCGTCCGCCCGCCAGCTGCCGTCGGCGTTCTGGAAGTGCCCGTCCAACGCCTGCACGTGGGCTTCGCCGTGCAGCCGGTCCGCGTGGGTCGACATCCAGCCGACGGCCCGGTAGGGGCCCTCGGTGCGCTCGTAGAGCACCCGCACCGCCTCGAAATCCCGGCCGTCCTGCCGGAGGCGCTCGGTGCGCCCGGCGGCGTCCGTGGCCGTGAACGCAGTCTCGTCCTCCATCGCCGCGAGGAACCCCCAGCGCAGGCCACCCCGCTGCCCCGTCATCTTCGCGGCGCCAAGCAGTTCGGTCGGGCGGGCGAACGCCGCGTCCTCCACCGTGCGGCCATCCGCGAGCCGCGGCCGTTCCGCCGGCGCCCCGATGCGCCGCGTGTGCAGGAGGAGGAACGGCGGCGAGGAACTGCGCCGAAACGTGCTCGCCCGGGGCGAGGTGACGAAAATCTCCTGGTCCTCCTGGAAGAACAGCCGCTTCTCCGGGTAGAACGTCTCGAATGCCGACAGGTTGACGATCACGTCGTCCGCCTCAACGTTGCCGAAATCGGGATTCAGCGTGGCGGTCACCCGCAGGTCCGACGACGGACGCCAACGCAGGTCCACCCCCACCTTGCCGGAGACGCTCTCCGCCAAGCGGTCATAGGTGCTGGAGGCATACGGCACCACGGCATACTCGTGGCGCGGATTCACGCCCTCGAGCACCAGCGGCTGGAAGTCCGAGATGAACTTCGGGCGCGACCACGGCAACGCCGGCCAGCCCCAGCGCTCGTCCAGATACGCCACGGAGCGCTGGCCGAAGAAGCCCAGCCGGCGCTTGCCCTCCGTCCGGGGCATGTTGACGACGGACCAGGGCACGAACAGCTCGGCGGACCAGCCCGTGTCCGTGCGCGCGGTCGCCGCCCGCCAGGCACCGTCCCAGGTAAAGCTGTATTCCCGCTCCGGCAGCAGCGTGCCGTCCGACAGGCTGCCGCCGAGGGCGACCTGGAACCAGAAGCCGTAGCGTCCCTCCCCGGAGGTGTCCAGGTTGAACGTGAACGCGTCCCGCGTGAGGTAACCCTGGTCCCGCGGGCTCAGACGCTCGACCAAGGTGTCGGGCGGCTGCTCCATCTCCGCGCCGATGTAGAGGCCCTGGGGCGTGTAGAAGAAACGCACGGAGGTGCGGTGCGGCGGGGGTTGCATGGTGTCGGGCTGGACGACCCGGAACGTCGTGGAGGCCGGCACGGACTGCCAGATTTCCTCGTCGAGCCGTCCGTCGATGGACACGGAGGTGTCGTGGGGCGCTTCGGTCAGGTGCAGGGGCGGCACGCTGTCGCCACCCACGGCGGCGGCCAGAACCAGCGGCAGCACCAACGACACGTTACGAAAGTCCCCGTTCCTGCCCTTCGCTACGGTCGCCGTCGATCAACGTGCCGAACTATGGGGCGCGGAAGATGTAGCATTCTACCCGAAGCGGCTTCGCATCTAAACCGTTGATTAGCGGCGAAAGAAGGCCGCTACGCGCGCGTCCTCCACCGGCCGGGTCGTGGCCGCCACCACGACATAGACGAGGATCGACGCCAAGAGCGCCGGAAACACCTCGTGCAGGTGCGCTTGCCAGCCGAGCAGCAGCCAGCCGACCAACACCGCGATCCCCGTTCCGAACGCCGCGAGCGCCGCAGTCTCGCTGCCACGCCGCCAGTGCAGGCCGATCACGACCGTCGGGATGAAGCACACGGCATAGAGGCTACCGGAGAAGATGGTGATCTCGACAATGCCACCGGGCGGGTCGAGGGCGACCACGGCCGCCACCACGGCGAAGGCGATCACGCCCGAACGTGTCCAGGCGATGGCCGAGCGGTCCGGCAGCGGGCCGAGTTCCATGCGAATGTCCCGCACCACCACGGAGGCGGCGACGAGGAGCACGCTGTCCAGCGACGACATCGCCGCCGCCAGGATGGCCACGACGAGGAAGTCTCCCACGAGGGCCGGGAACACCCGCGGGTCCGTAACCAAGAGCGGCACGACGAGATCGGTATCCGTCACGCCATCGAGCAGGAAGCGCGCATAGAGCCCGACCGGCAGCAGCGAGAACTGCACGACGAGGATGCCGATGCCCGCGATCCACATCCCCGTGTGGATGCTGCGCGCGTCCCGGAGCCCGTAGAAGCGCGTGACCTGGCGCGGATCCACCAGCAGCTTGAGCGAGCCGGCCAGGGCGATGCCGACGAGGACGACGAAGGGAATGGCGGCATTCAGTTCCGTGAGATGGGACGTGTCCGGGCGGGTGCCCAGTTCCCGGATGATGCCCACGCCCCCCGCGGCGTGCGTCACGAAGCCGAAGAGCAGGAGCGCGCCGACGACCATGAGCACGCCCTGGAGTACGTCGGTACGGACCACCGACACGAACCCTCCGAGGGACGTATAGGACATCACGATGACGAGGGTGATGCCGACCGCGGCCGGATACGGCACCCCGAGGAACGCCTCGAACAAGTTGCCCGCGCCCTTGAAGATGGCGATCAGGTAGAGAAGGCTGGAGAAGGCGATCACCAGCGCGGAGGCGATCCGGACCCGCCGGCTTGCGAAGCGCACGGCGAGGAAGTCCGGCACGGTCACCGAATCCCATTGCGCCGTGAAGCGGCGCAGCCTCGGCGCGACGAGCCGCCACGACACGAAGGCCATGACCACGAGCATGACGGCCATCGTCAGCCACGGCACGCCGTACTCGTACCCCTTCCCGGCGTGGCCGATGTAGCTGTTCGTGCTCGCGAACGTCGCGTAGAACGAGACGCCGATGACGACGCCGCCCATGGAACGGCCACCGACGTAGAAGTCGCGGACCGCGCGCCCACGCCGCATCCCCGCCCGCGCGTGGGCGACGAGGAAGCCTGTGTACGCCGCGAAGAGCGCCACGGCGAACCAGTGCTGCGCCAGCCACGCGGCCGGTCCACTCACGATTTGCTCCCTTCGTGGCGGCGCGGGTATGCTCGCTCCACGACAGGCGACGCGGACCCTCGATGCGCTATCTCGTGCAACTGCTCATCCCCGCCCTGATCCTCCTGGGGGTGATCTGGGCCATCTCGCGCAGCCGACGCACCAACACGCGATCCGCCTCCGGTGACGGTAACGAACTCCTTTCCACCCCCGCCTTTCTGCTCATTCTGGTGATCGGCGCGGCGCTGGCGGTGGCGTTGCTGTTTGCGATGGGCGCCTGGACGGGGGTTCAAGCAGATCCATGATGCGGTGCCGGCACGCGAACGCCGCGATGGCGGCGACCGTGCAGCCGGCCGCGATGCCGAGGTAGACGGCCCGGATACCGACGGGTTCCGCCAACGCGCCGATCTGCCCCGACACCCAGATGCCGACGCCCCCGAAGAGGAGCCACACGCCCATGAGGGTGTTCGCCAAGCGCCGCGGGGCCTCCCGACTCACGAACGCCTGACCCACCGGCACCACGGTCATCTGGCCGAAGGTGATGACCCAGTAGTAGACCAGGGGCCAGAACAAGGGGATCTGCCCGTCCGTGTCGTCGCCCATGGCCGGCAGGATGGCGGCCAGGATTCCGAACGCGCCGGCCGTCAGCAACAGGCCGGCAGCCATCTTGGCCGGGGGTTCCCGCAAGACCCCGCGCTCGTCCAGGGCATTCCACACCGCCAGCATGATAGGACCGACGATGATCACGAACAGCGCCTGCGCCGAATGGATCCAGAGCGTGGGAATCTCGAATCCGAACACCACCCGGTCGGTGTCGTTCTCGACGAATAGGCTGAACGAGCCACCCCATTGTTCAAAGGCCGCGATGAAGACGAAGTAAGCGAGGCACATGCCGCAGATCGCGACGACGCGCCGCCGCTCCACCCGCGAGAGGGTGAGCAGGCTGGCGTCCAGGGCGATGGGGCTCGCCGCGGCCGGCCTCAATGCATCGGCGGACGATTGCGCGGAAGGCCGGACCCGCGACAGGAGCGCCGCCGCCAAGGCCACCATCACGGCGGCCGCCGCAAGCCCCTCGATCCAGCCCATGCGGCTCGCGATGGTCCCGGAGACCAAGGCACCGACGATGAAGCCGAGCATCGCCGCCATGAACAGGAGCGTGTAGCCCGCCTCGCGTTTGGCCCTGCTGCCCTCGTAGAGCGACCCCACCATGACGGCCAGGGCCGGGGACTGCAGACCAAAGCCCGCGATGAAAGTGGCCAAGGCTCCGTAGAAGAGCACCGACATCGTTGCGTAGGCCCCCACCGCGGCGTCATGGAGTACCTCCGCGCCCGCCGCGTCCACGGAGTATCCGCGCGCTTCCGCCAGGAGCCGGACGGCCGACGCGTCGTCGAGCCCCAAGCGCGCAATGGGAACGTCCGCAGCGAGGATCACCGCCCGCACCGGCGCATCGTGCACGTGGCCGAACATGGCCGGCACCAGTCCCACCGCGATGAGCAGGAAGAACGCTGCGGCTTGCAGCCACATGCCGAGGACGGCCGCCCGGCGCTGGCCGAGGAACGCGTCCGCGATCCATCCTCCGATGACCGGGGAGCCGTGCACCAAGCCCGTGAACAGGCCGTAAAGGCGCACCGCCTCGGCATTCGTCCAACCGTAGCCGTACTCCGCGGGCGCGGCCGTCATGATGAGCACGAGATGGCCGATCAGGCCCGCGTACGCCGCGATGTGCCATAAGGCCACGTGCGTCAGGGGGTAGATCTGACGCGGATGATGGAGGAGAACCTCGGTGAAGCGTGCCATCGTCCCTCGCCGCGCCGGCGCGGTGCGTCGCCCGCCGACGGTCGGCGGAACGCTCAGATGCCCAGCGTGCGGACGACGAAGCGCTGGAACGCGTGCATCGCCCCTTCGCTGTTGCCGTCAGGATTGTAGATGACCCGGCCCCGGTCGTAGCCGAGGGACGCGAGGCCCTTCTGCACCGACTCGCAGAGCGACTTGTCTTCCCCACCGATGTCGCCCCAGTCCGGCCGCCACTCCTCCGTGTCGAGTTCCTCGGGCAGCCGGTACACGTCCATCCGGCCCGCGCCCGTGCGGGCCGGGCCCTCCGGAGCGCCGAAGTTCATGGCGTGGATCGACTGCTTCTCGCGGGTGCCCGAGTTCCAGAACACGAAGCTCGGAAAGAGCGTCCAGAACATCTGCTGGTCCCCATCGGCGCGGCGCGTTCCGCTCATCTGCTTGGCCCAGAGGTCATGCCCCGTGTAGGTCAGGTCCTCGAAGGTCAGGTCCCGCAGGGAGCCGGGGTGCGCCGGAGGGCAGTGATAGCACTCGAGGAAGTTGTCCATGACGATCTTCCAATTCGCCCGGATGGGGAAGTACTCATCGTACCTCTGCTGCAGCGTGCCGCCCCGGCCGCGCATGATGATGACGCTCTGGTCGAGCAACTCCGCCGTGATGTAGCCGCCCGGCGTACGCAGATCGCCCACCCAGCCGGCGTACGTCCAGCTCTTGTAGAAGAGTTCGTGCTTTTCGCGTTCGTAGACGTCGGGGTCGAGATGGGCCCATGCGGGGAGAGAATGGGATCGAGCGGGATCGTCCGTGACCCCGGTGGGCGTAGCGGGCCTACACCGCACGAGCGTCTGTTCCCAAAGCTCCACCGACATCGGACTAGCAGGGTCCCCGCAGAGGCCAACCAGCTCCTCGATGCGCCCGATGTACTGCTCCTGAACCGTCTGGCCGACGTACTCGTTCGGCGCGACGAGTCTGATGGTCGACCCGCCCTGCCGAGCCTCAAGCGGACTGATCCACGTGCTGAATTGCTCCGGCGCAAGCTCGGCCCGCAACCGTGCGAGGCACTCTTCCCACACCATCCCCGTCCCCTTGGCCGCAGCAAATCTAGCTCGCCGAGAGTCTCCCAGCCTTACCGGCATGTGTCCACAACGACTCAAGGGCGGGCCGATCACGCCCGAACGCGGTGGTGCTATCCGGTATCATCGACTCGCGGCGCGAACACGAGTCGTCACCAAGAGCGAACGAGTCGTCGCACGACGAGGAGAGAAACGCATGGCCGAACTGCTCGGGAGCGACTTCACCTCGAAGTTCAAGAAGCGTGTGGCGTCGGCCCGGGAAGTTTGGATTTGTTCGGCATGGATGACCGAAAGCCAGGCTCTGAACGCCTTGGTCAGCCGGAAGCGAGAATGTGCCGTGCGGGTCATCGTCGGCATTCGCGGGAACGCAACATCGCCCGACAGCCTGTACAGGCTCGCGCAGGAGTTCGGGTGGGAGAGGGTCAGGATCGCCGATCCACCGGACCGTCTGTTCCACGCCAAGCTCTTCCTGTTCCACTACCCCCGACGTCCGACCGTCGCGTGGATTGGCAGCGCCAACTTCACGGGCCACGGAATGGAGGTGAACAGAGAACTGATGCTTGAGACCAGCCACAGCAGCGCCGTGACGGCTATGCAGAAGTGGTTCGACAAAGAGTGGGAGGATTGCTGCCCCGATACGGAGGCGGTGGCCGCAGCGTATCGGCAGCGGTGGACGCCGCCCAACGAATTCAACGGCGACTGGGGCGGCGAGCCAGCACCAGTCGGGCCCCGCCCCCGAACCGGGCCAGACAGGCGCAGCTTGGTCGACTTGCGGGAAAAGCCGGACAACGGCAAGTGCTACAAATTCAAGTACTTCGGAGAAGACCGCTGGGCGAAATCGCTCGCCGAGATTGCACGCAACGTGCTCGTCGCCTTCGGGGACGCTGATCCAGATTTCCTGACAAGGTTCGCGACGAAGGATGACGAGGCGCGCACGGCTCTCCCGAGCGCCACGAGGCGTTACCTGAGCAAAAGACGCGGGGAGCTGGGCACACAACCGCCAAAGGGTGGGCTACCAAAGCCACATGGGCAATGGCGGATGGCGCAACGCTTGGAGGAGCACCTCTTTTTTCAGGGTAAATCGCGTCCCGGCATACTAAAGATGGCTTGCGAGGCCATGGACGTAACCTACGGAGAGGGCGACGCAGGGCCCATCGACTTTCAAAGTACCCAGAGAAGCAAGCCACCCGGATTCGCGGAAGGCGAGGTCATCCTAGTGAAGATCGGAACCAGATCGGAGCGTCACCGGCTAGACTCTTAGGCGCGGTCCGTTCCTTGCTGCCTAGTGCTAGTGGACGTCCTTGACGCGGCTCTCATTGATGCACAGTCCCACCGAGTCCAGTCCTGACGACGAGCCCTTTGGACAGTAAGGCTGATCGGGTCACGCGTCTCCATCGGGTACCTGTTGATGATCGCGACAGAACTGCCAAAGATAGGCGTCCACCTGCTGCCGGGTGAGTCCGTGTTCCCGCGCAAGAAAGGTCACCATTTGGTCCGGGGTCGCCGAACACGCATTGGCGCATTGGATGATCCACGTGTCCGCCTTTTCGGTGTCCTCGATACCGAGAATCAGGGCCAAGTGTTGGCCCGTCGCGGGCCCTATCCAAGGCAACTCCACCAGGGCCGAGCGGCCTCGCTCCACCACACGCTCCCTGAAGGCGGGCCACCCTTCCGCGTTGATCATTCGGCATCCCTTGAGGAAAGCGTCGGCCTTGGCCTGATTGCGGATCGGTAGCGTCTGGGCGTCCACCCCGTCCATCGCCACGATCTTGTCCAGATCCAGCTCGTGGAATGCCGCTACGAGGGCAGGCAAGTGCTTGGCCACGACCGCAGTACGGAAACCCGACTCAAAGACCACGCAAAGGTAGTCCTCAAGGAAAGTCCTCAGATCCACATCCTCGAACTTGCGAGGCTTGAAGATGTCGTCGCCCACATGCCTGCGAGCCACAGCCAGCATCCGGCTTGCCTTGTCCTTGTCCACACGAATCGCTCCCGTGACCGTCGCCGAGTATGGCCCAAAACGCAAACGACCGCTCCCGCCAAGTGAATCCCGCGCCCGATGGCATCTGCGTGCGGGGGCGTGGGACGGAATCACGTCTTGTCCGGCAGCCCCTTCGAGATATCCCCCCGGCGATTGATCAGCCGGTCCGGATCCGCGTCCCGGGTGTTGTGCATCGCCCGGTCCACCATCTTGTCGTACTTGGGATCGAGGCGTTCGAGCTTCGAGAGGTTCGACAGGTGCACCGAGGGGCGGGAGACGATGCGCCGGGTGCTTTCGCTACCGCAGCGTTCGCACGGATGCGGCGCGTTGGCGCGCGACACCGGGGCGAGCACGGACGTCACCGCCCGGCAGTTACTGCAGCGGTACTCGTAGATGGGCATCCGCCGCCCGCCCGGCGCCGTCAGGCGGCGAGTTCCGCTCCCTTGTCGATCAGGGCCTGAATCGAGAGGTGATAGCGCTCGAACTTCATCTTGTCGAGGACGTTGCGGGAGCTCACGATCTCGCGGTCGGTGTCCAGGGAGAGCAGCGACGGTCCGGTCCCCTTCTTGCGGCGCTTGAGGTAGTTCGTCCAGTCGCGCGCGGGCATGTCGATGACCAGTTCGACGTCGCGCAGGTCGTCCTCGCCGATCGCCTCGATCATGCCAACCTCGAATGCCTCCAGGATGACCCTGCGAATCGTCTTGCCGGCCTTGAAGCCGATCACCACGTCCGCGCTGCCGAGTTTCCGGTAGGCGGGATCGACGTTGAGCGCGTCTCTCGCGCCTTCGAGCCAATCGAGCTGGGGCATGTGTCTCAAGTCCTCTAGGCGAACGCCGTCTTCACGCGCGCGGACGCGTCGAAGTAGAACTGCAGCGTCTGGTTGTAGCGAAAGAAGAGGTCTTCCCGGTATTGGTCCCCGTGCCTCGACGTCGAGAGGCCGTCGTCCCGGTCGAGGTCGAGGCTGTTCAGGGTGTGATTCTCCGTGGCGTGGCCATGGTGCTGGATGTCCTCAAGCATCTCCCGCCAGTCCGCCCTCGGCATGTGCATGTAGAAGTCGACCTCGTCGAGCGCGGCCTCGTCCGCCGCCACGCCCCCCTTGCACTCGGCACCCTCGAAGGTCAGCACGAACACGTCCTCGAGCACGCTCTCGTCCTCGCCCGTGACGACCAGGCCGGCCGTGCAGTTGCAGTGTCCGCCACCGGCGCCCTGGTAGCGGTCATCGCTGTTGTAGACGGCCGCGACCGCGCCGAACCATGCTTCCGAGGGAAACCTCGCCATCACGCGGCTTCCGGCAGGAAGCGCCGCATCTCCTCCGGTATGCGGTCCGCCGCGCGGGGCACGCGCAGCCAATCCCAAACGGCCTCGTAGCGCGCCATGAAGTCCCGCATCATGGCCTCCCACGTGGCCATTCCGGTGGTCGCCGCCTTCGCCACGCCGCCCCCGAAGATGACGGCCAACGCCTCGCGGAGGACCGGGTCGCGGAGTTCCCGCGCAAAGATCCGGTCGCCGATGAAGAGGAGCGTGGCCAACACCTGCGCTTGGGCGTCGACATGCGCGATGGAGTACTTCAGGTGGTCCAGGGCGTACGCCATGTGCCGCGCGCGGTCCTGAATGACGTGTGCGTAGATGAAGCGCTCCGCGTCGTTGTGCGCGAAGCGTTCGAGGTAGCGCAGGATGGTCATCGCGTACGTACCGCGCAGCAGGAACAAGTACGTGACCGCCTCCGTCCAGCCGCCCCGGCTCTCGAGGATCATGCGGTTCACCTCTCCGGGTGCCTCGAGGCCCAATCCTCCGCCGTTGTAGAGCGCGCGCTTGCGGAACACCTCGTAGTGGCGTCCGGCATCGAACGTGGCGGTCGCGAGGAACTGCTTCACCTCGTGATAGCCGTAGGCCATCTGATGCTGCCAGGAGGAGATCGTCTCGATGTCCACGTTCGCGTACTGCGAGAGTTCGGTGCACACCTGGCACACCGCGCGTTCCACGTCGTCGGGAAGAGGCTCGATGGTGTCCCAGGGAACGTCCGTCGCCGGCGCCCAGCGCCGCTGGATTGCCTCCTCGTAGAGGTCCGCCGCCGAGTCCGCCCAAACCGCCGCCTTCTCCCGAATCGCATATCCGACGGGCGGCATGCCCCGGCGAGGGATCGCACCCCGCGGATTGCGGGTCTGGTCGTTCCACTCCGTGGGAATCTCGCCGTAGATGCCAACGTTCAAGCTACCGAGGGTCAGGCCCTTCTTGCCGGGCTTCACCCGCACGCCCCACTGGCGGGACTGGTTCATCCAGTCGAACTTGGGGTCCGGCACGGGGGTCATGAGGTTCGCGCCGTCCGCGGAAACCGTCTCGATCCGTCTCGGCGATGACTTCGCCTGTGCGCGTTTCTTCGTATGCGAGGGGTTCCCCCTCGCGCTCCCCGGCTGACGGCTCTTGGCCACGTTGTGATACCCGTCCGGTCAGGTTACGGAAAACGCCCGCCGGGAAGACGGGCGCGTGGTGTGTGTTCGCCTAGGCGGCTATGTCGGCCAGGATTTCCGGCACCTGCGAGCGGCCGTTGTCGAAACGGTCGCCGAAGCCCGCGCTCCTGACGCGCTTGATGTACTCGGAAAGCTGCCGGCGGCGGATGGCGATGAGCTTGTTGCGCCCCTCGTCGAAGTGCTGCTTGCCGCCACCGAGCAGGATGGCCATGGACTCCGAAGTCTGCGGGAACTGTCCCGCCGGGTTCTGCGAACCCGCGAGAATCCCACGCTCCGCCTCGTCGAGGTAGCAGTGGATCTCTTCGTGGCGTTCCGGCGCCGTCTCGGCCATGTAGCGCATGTGCATGACGCCGAACGCGACGTGGCGCGCCTCGTCCTGGGCGCACAGGCGGTAGATGGCCTTCTCCGCGTCGTTGTATGCCATCAGTTCGCCCATGCGGAAGATGGTGAGCACGGCGCCCTCGCCGGAGATGTGCAGCCGGGACGACATCTCGGTGAAGTCCCGCGAGAGGTCGATGCTGCCCACGACGCCCGAGGTGCCACCGGTCGCCTTCATGAGGCCACCGCCGTTGGCGAGCGCGCGCTTGCGGAAGACGTCCATGTGGCGCGACTCGTCCATCACCTGGCAGAGGAGCACGTTGCGGGCCTCGAAGAAGTCCGGCGTCGTCTGGGCGATCCAGCGCGCCGGCACGTCCCCGGCCACGAACTCGACCTCCGTGAGGAAGGTGTCCATCGTGCACTGCGCCTGCTCGATGTCGTCCGGCAGCGGTTCGATGGTGTCCCAGGGGATGTCCGTCGCCGAACTCCACTGGCGCTGCAGGGCCTCCTCGTAGAGGAACGAGGCGTTGTCGAGCCAGATCTCGCTCTTCGTGCGCACGGCGTAGTTGCCGATGCGATAGGACCCAGGCCGCTCCGCCGCGCCCCGCGGGCGGCCCGTCTGGTTGTCGCTCTGCTCCGGCGGATCACCGTAGTCCCCGACCTGGATGTCGGCCAGCGTCAGACCGTACTTGCTCTGTTCGGCACGCGTATCCCACTGGCCTTGCTGGTCCATCCAGCCCAAGTCCAGTTCTTGATCGGTTTCGAGCTGAACCGCTTCGCTCATGAATCGCTCCCCAAGGGTGTTCAACGTGACATTTGCCCCAGGCGGTCGCCCCACCGGGCACCGACGGTCGAGGCCCACCAGCCAAGGCAGGTACTATACCCGCCGGTTCGGGATTCTCAAATAGGCGATGAGCTTCGAGTTGCACCCCCGCCTGACCACCGACTGCGAACGGCTGTGTGAGCTGGGCCTCTCGACGGCCCTGCTCGCCCGCGACCGGAGGTTTCACTGGGTCATCCTGGTGCCGCGCATCGCCGGCCTACGCGACCTGCACGACGTTCCCGCCGCGCACCGGGCAGCCCTGTTCGACGAAATCGAGCAGGTCTCCGCAGCCCTCAAGCGCATCGTGGAGGCCGACAAGATCAACGTGGCCGCGCTCGGCAACCAAGTCCCCCAGTTGCACATTCACGTCATCGCGCGCCGCACGGACGATCCGGCCTGGCCGGACCCGGTCTGGAGCGCCCCCGCGGCCGACGCGCCCCTCGCGGGTGCCGAGTTGGCCGCGCGCGCAACACGCATCAAGGAGGAAATCTCTGCATGAAGAAGTGGCAATGCATGACCTGTGGCTTCATCTACGACGAGGCCAAGGGCTACGAGGAGGACGGCATCGCCGCCGGGACCGCCTGGGACGACGTTCCCGAGGACTGGCTATGCCCCGAGTGCGGCACGCCCAAGAGCGATTTCGAAATGGTCGAGATCGGCTAGCGGAGCACCACTCATGCGCGAGGAGATCGAGCGCATCCTGGAGATGCAGGAACGCGGGGAGTTGACCCGGGAGGAAGCCGCCGCCCGGATCGAGGCGCTGGCCCGGGAGGCTGGGGGTCGCCGCGAGCGGCCGCGGGGCGCGTTCGACGACCTCGAGCGCTCCCTCGGCAATCTCGGCCGCGAGTTCGGCAACGCGTTCGCGCGCGCCTCCAAGGGACTCGGGGACGCGTTGCGGCCCGAGACGTGGGTGAACGACAGCAACACCGCAACCTTCTCCCGCACCGAGCTTCCGGAGGGCGAACGCTTCGAGTGCGAGGGCAACGGCCTGAACCTCGCCCGCGTCGTGCACATGACCCTCTCCGACTCCCGCTTCGTGGACAACGAACTGCATGCCGCCGGCATCGAGGGCCTCGCCTGCACGCGCGCCGCGTTCACCGGCAACGCCCTGCGGGCCTCCCACGTCGACCGCTTCCGCGTCGAGGACGGCGAAGTCGCGGACAACCAATGCAACGCCGCGCGGCTCGCCGACTGGCACCTGTCCTGCGCCCGCTTCGAGCGCAACCGGTTGAACGCGACCCAAGCCACCGAGGTCTCCCTGACCGACAGCGCCATCCGGGACGGGCGCTGGAACGCCGTGCAGTTGCGCACGCTGGCACTCGCCAACGGCACGGCCTGGGACGGCGTGGGGCTGAACGGGGTCGCCGGCCGGGATTGGTCCTTCGACGACACCACGCTATCTGCCGTGCGCATCAACGGGCTGCGCATCAACGGCCTCGCGTGCGTCGGCGCTCGGCTGATCCGCTGCGTCCTACGGCACGGCGACTGGATCCGGGGCATCGATCCCCGCGAACTCGCCACGCTGCGCAACCTGCGGATCGAGAACGCGACCCTCGAGGGATGCGAGTTCATCGATTGCCGTTTCGACGACACGGCGTTCCGGAACCTCGAGGGGTCGGGCCTCGTGTTCCGGGACGTTGATTTCGGCGGGATGGCGGTGGAATCTTCGGCGGAGTTGGCGGGCCTCAGCGTGGATTCGTAGGCGGGGCGGGCCCTTCCTCCACAGCCCCCGCAGCAGCCACGTCCTCCCCACCCGCTCGGAGCGCGTCCGGGACCGACAACTCCTCCCAATCGTCGAACGCCGTTTCCCGCGCTCGGCCGACCAGTTCCAAGCCACGGGAAACGCCCTCGTCGACCACGATCCGAAGGGGCACCCGCCGCCCGTAGCGTTCACCGAGTTCGAGACGCCCCCGCGACCGCTCCCCGTCGTCATCGACGATGCCGTAGTCGCACCGTTCGACCCCATCTGGCGCGACGGCGTGTTCCGTACGCGTCATGGCGTAGTGGTGGCGACCGTTGTTGAGCACCTGTTCGGCGTCGCACCGAACGGTCACCCACAGCGCGGACATCAAGTCCACGCCAGGCGGCGCGGGCCGTTCGGGGCGGAGGTTGCCATTGCGTAGCTGCCGCAGAACCCCATCGGCGACGCGAATCGTGCGGTCCTTGCGCCGGTCCTTCTCGTGCAGCACGAGCGTCTCCGGCACGGCCCGCCCGTCCTCGATGCGGCCCGTCACGAAGAAACGCGCGTTCCACGGCGCGAGGACGTTCCACACGCCGTGGGTCCGCATCATGCCGCGAACTTCGTAGCGTTCAGCGCCGGATTCGATGCGGACGTAGGCGGAACCGGCGTCCGCCCCGGCGATCACGCCGCGGTATTCCAAGTCCAGCGCCTGCCCAGGCAAACCCAGTGCGAGGGGCAGGACCCAGAGCGGCGGTTTGCCCATGTCGCGCCCCGATCAGTCCGGGATGGGGATGTCGTTCACCTTCATCGGCACGTCGTAGCCGCGCTGCACGGCGGGCCGCCCGGCGATCTCGATGTACCAGCGCTTGAGGTTCGGGAAGTCCGCCCAGTCGATGCCCTGCCACTCGTAGCGTGAGATCCAGGGCCAGGTCGCCATGTCGGCGATGGAGTATTCGTCCGCGAGATACGGCCGACCCGCCAGGCGCCTGTCCAGCACGCCGTAGAGGCGGTTCGCCTCGGCCGCGTAGCGCTCCTCCGCGTAGGGTGCCTTGCCAACGTTGAAGCGCAGGAAGTGGTGCGCCTGGCCGAGCATCGGGCCGACGCCACCCATCTGGAGCATGAGCCATTCCAGGGTGGTCCAGCGGTCCGGTCCGCCGAAGCGTCCCGTCTTGTCGACCAAGTAGAGGAGGATGGCGCCCGACTCCATCATCGACCGTCCCGTCTCGCGATCAACGATGGCGGGAATCTTGTTGTTCGGGCTGATGGCGAGGAAGGACGGCTCGAACTGCTCGTCCTTGCCGATGTGTACGGGATGCACCTCGTAGTCGAGCCCGAACTCCTCCAGGGCGATCGAGATCTTGCGTCCATTGGGGGTGGGGAACGTGTAGAGGTCGATGGTCACTACGAGTCCTCGGCGGGAGCGTCGGCTTCGGACTCCGCGGGTGCCGGCGGGAGCTCGGGTGGCTTCGTGAGCCGGTAGAGCACGCGGTCGGTTTGCCCGCGGATCGCCGGGTCGAACACCATCGTCGTGCGGTCGTCCAAGGGATTGCGCAGCAGGGCCGACGACTCGACGATGAAGCCCGATGCCTCGAGGATCGGCACGGCCCGCACGACGTCGAGACGATGCAAACCGTTGTTGTCCTGGTCGGCGTCGCCGTAGTGGTCGACAACGCCGAGCACACCGCCCGGCTTGAGCAGTGCCTTGACAACCTGCAGGAAACCCGCCGCCGCGTCGTCACCCCCCGTGCCCTCTCCCAGACCGTTGTGTACGTCGTGGAAATTGAGCGCGGTGAACGCGGCGTCGAGCGACCCGGCCTCGATGCCCAAGTCGGCCAATTCGGTGTCCACGCGCTCGACGTTGCCCAGCCGCCCGTCCGCGAGCCGCGCCGTCATCGCCTTGTCGTACATGCCGTCGGCGAACTGCAGGAAGATCGGGAAGTTCTGGGCGTAGACCTTGCCTGCCGGCCCCACGGCGAGCGACAGCACCTCGGTGTAGTAGCCACCGGACGCCATCAAGTCCATGACGGTCATGCCGGCACCGATGCCGAGGTATTCGATCACCTCCGCCGGCTTGCGGCCCGCGTCCCGCGCCCGGTCTTCCTCCGTCCGGTCCCCCGATGCCAGGGCGGCCGCGAGGTCGGCGGAAGCAGCCGAACCTGCCAACACCATGCCGAGCACCACGCTCCAGACCACGTTCCGGCTCATAGGTTCCTCCGTCTTGTCCCCAAGTCGAGCCGCAACCCTTGCACAACGCGGGGCGATGTCAAGCCGCTACGCCGCTAGGGAAGGTCTGAACAAGACCTTTCCTAGTGCGGCACAGGGATGTGCCGCCAGATTCGATGGCGTAAGCCATTGAATCTGTGGAGCAAGCCGAAACCGCGCTTTTGGCTTGCGACCTGAACAAGTCCATGGACGGACTTGTTCAGAGGTTCCCCTAGTGCCCGCAAACCGTCGCCTATGGGGCCGCGCCGTAGGACGGCGCGAGCGCGTAGGTCGGAGGGGCTGGGCCGCGAGCGGAGCCGTAGGCGACGGTTGCGGGGCGCTATGGGGCGCTCGTATCGAACACGTCGTCCAGCGTGCGCGCGTCGAGCACGTTCTCGGCCCATGCCTCCAAGTCGGTTGCCGACGCCTGATGGAGCCGGTCCGCGACCGCCGCGGAAAGGCGACCGAATCGCCGCCGCAAGAGGCGCTCCAGCACGGTCCGTTCACCGTCGACGCGGCCCTCGCGGATACCCTCGTCGCGTCCCACCCGCATGCCCTCGTCGCGCCCTTGCCGAATGCCCTCGTCCCGAGCCCTCTGGATCATTCCCGCCATGGTCTTGCTCTCCTCCGGATACCGCCGCCGGTAGGTTTCCTGCTCATTCTCCGTGAGCGCGGCGTAGATGTCGGTGAACTGCACGTACTTCGCGAGCTTGGCGGCGTCCGGCTCCAGCGCCCGCAGGCCGTGCGCCGCGTGCGCGAACACGTCGACCCGGTCCATGCCGGGCGGCCGGCGCATGTTCGGCAGGTTGACCAGCGCCACCGGGTTGTCGCTGTCCCGCCATTCCCCGGCGTCCATCGCGTCGAGCCGGCAAGAGAGGTGGTGGAACGTCAGGTAGTCGCCGCGTTCGGTGCCGAGCGCGAGCGTCTCGGGGTCCGGACCGTCGCGCAGGAAGATGGACACGGGCGCCACGCGGTTCGTCTTGAACAGCTCGGCGAGGTCGAGGCAATAGTGCGCCAGCCGGTGCCGCGAGAAGCGCCCGCCGTCGGTTTCCTCCTCCAGGGCGAAGAGCCCTCAGCCGGGGAGCGCGAGGGGCCTGCCCCTCGCATGAGAGAGCACCGTTTCGCGGCGGCCGTCGGCCCAATCGACGCGCAGGGGCGTGTCGAGCTCGTGGTACGCCAGCATTGACGGCATCCAATGGGCGCGGCAGCATGCCGGCAGGTCGGTTCGAGCGCGGGAGGAGGCTCTTTGGATACCCGCAAGATCCTCGCCGTGCGCGAAACCATCCTCGCGAACGAGTTCGGTCGGGAATGCCCCGCCATCGTCCGCGTCGCGCACATCGCGGTGCTGGCGAACCCATGCGCCGGGCGGTTCGAAAGCGACCTATCCCCGCTGTTCGACCTTGGCGGGCGCACCGGGGAGCGCCTAGCACGAGACGCCGCCGCACTGCTCGGCGGGCCGGCGGTGAGCTACGGCAAGGCCGCCATCGTGGGCGTCGCGGGAGAACTGGAACACGGCGCCGCCGCAATCCACCCGAAGCTCGGCAAGCCCATGCGCGCGGCCGTGGACGGCGGCGAGTCCCTGATTCCCTCGAACGTCAAGCTCGGCCCCGTTGGCACCGCCATCGACATCCCCCTCGGCCACAAGGACGAGAGTTGGTCGTTCGACCACTTCGACACGATGACCGTGATGGTGCCCGACGCCCCGCGGCCCGACGAGATCGTGCTGGCCGTCGCGGTCGCCGACGGGGGCCGGGCCCTGCCCCGCGCCGGCCAACGGCCCTTGGTCTAAGCCTGGCGGAGGCCGTTTGTACCGACGAGAAGAAATGCTCGGATTCCCTTCGCCGCTGTTCGCCGGGGAGGCGTTTCGGCTCCGGGGAGCGTGGGATCCCGAGGCCCGAGCCGCTTGGGAGGCGGCGACCGCGTTCATGTCCAGCGAGGCTTTTCCCGCGATCACCGAAGCCAACGTTCCGCAGCTCCGGGAGATCAGCCGTCAGGATCCCGCCAACCGGAGTTCCAGCGACCTCGAGGCCCTGGCCCGATGCGAGACCGAGGTCGTGGAATGCGACGGTACCCGGTTCGGCTCCCCCGACAATCCGCGCATCGAGATTCGCGTACACGTACCCCGCGAGGGGTCGCCGGAGGCCGCCTTCAGAAAGGGATTGGTCTTCTATCACGGGGGCGCATTCGTCCTCGGCTCGGCGACCGAGGAGGATCCGTGGGCGTGCCGCACTGCGGCCGAATGCGATCTGGTCGTCTTCAACGTCGACTATCGCAACGCACCCGAGACCCGGGCACCGGGCGGCATCCTCGACTGTTTCGCCGCCCTCCGCCACGTCGCCGCCGACCTTTGCCACCGCTACGGCGTGGACCCCGCACGCTTGGGGGTCTACGGCATCAGCAGCGGTGGATACCTCGCCGCCGGTGTCGCGATGGAACTTGCGAAGCGCCGCGCCGCAGACCTCGTTGGGCTGGTCATCGCGGACGTGCCCGCCGTCAGCGACCACTGGGTGCGCCCGCCGCCCGCGTCACCGGATGCCGCGACGTGGCACTGGTCGCAGTCCGAGGTTGAGCGCTGGCACGGGACGCACGGACACATTGAAACGCTCGCCATGCTGGCGGAGGACTGGGAGCGCCAGGTGCGGGACCGGGATCCCTACCTATTCCCCGCGACCATGGGCGACGACCTGCTCCGGCACGTGCCGGACCATGTGATCATGACCCGGGAGTTCGATTTCCTGCGCACCGACGCCGAGCTGTTCGCGAGCGCGCTGGCACGGCACGGGAAACTGCTGGACTTCTACGTCCGCCCAGGCGTGAGCCACTACACGGGACCGCAGGAGGGGGTTCTGAAGCGGATCGTGGACGCCTACCTCTGACCGCACGCAGCAGCCGTTCAGGCGCTCTCGCCGTCCTCGCTTCCGTCCGACGTTCCGGTGTCGTCCGCGTCCTCATCCACCTCGTCGGCCTCCGCGACGAAGTCATCGAGAGACGCGTCGAGGCGCTCCGCCACGTACTTGGCGATCTCGAACTGGCCCGCGTACCGGTTCGAGGTGGCCACGAAATCGTCCTCTTCTTCTAGATGGAAGAGGTCCAGTTCGTGCGCCCCGGCGTCGTCCGTAAGCACGAATCGCGCGGCCGGTTCCGCCGGCAGTTCGACATCGACGAGGTTGAGTACGTTCAGGCCGGTGAAGCGGGCCGTGTACTCTGCCGCTTCCTCCTGATCGACGGTGACCCCCTCCGCGTTCCAGCCGTCGTCGCCGGATTCCAGCGTCCATCTCGATTCGCCCACGCGCGCAACGGATTGCAGCGTGCCGTCGGGCTGCAGCAGGGACTTCTTCAACCAGTCGGACACCTTGGCGCCGGCCTCGTAGTTCGAGAAGTCGATTGCGTAGACCGGCCCGCCCGAGGCATGGCGCGCATGCACCCGCTGGTAGCTGGGCGAGGTGCCGAGATAAACATCCGCCAGCGTTTCCTCCCCAGCAGCGACCACGACATGGCGTTGGTGCGCGTCCTCGGTGACCTCGAAGCGCGACATGGCCGAGTCGCTCGTCGCGACGGGCCAGCCCCCCGCAGCGTCCGCGAGCTTGCCGAGCACCCGGTCGATCTTGCCCGCGTCCGCCGGAAGGCCGTCGGCGATGGTCCATGCGTCGTCCGCCTTGGTGACGGTCACCGACTGTTCCTCGTCCGCCACGGAGAGCGTGTCCACGGTCTCGGCGTCAAACTCAAGGAAGGGTTCCGGCTCCTCGCCCTCCCCGGTCTGCAAACCCCACACGAGGGCGACCAGCAGCAGTTGCACTCCGAGCGCGATCACGAGCGTCGACTGTTTCATGCGGCGTCCTCCAGCCAGGCGGCCTGCACCCGGCGCCGCCGGAGCCGCTGCCGCAGGTTGATCCCGAACACGGCCAGCACGGCGATGACCGCGAGACCGTAGTTGACGTACTCCCAAACGCGCTGTTCGTTCTCCGGCATCGCCGGCAGGGTGCGGTTGAAATGGCCCCGGCTGCGGATGGTCATGAGGGCTTGGTCCTCGACCGCCCAGTCGACCAAGTTGGCGATGAGCTGGATCGAGTTCGAATACAGCGTGCCGTCCGCCGAGCCCACCATGCGGATCGTACGGTCCGCGACAAAGGCGCTCGACCCGATCACGATGAGGCGGGCGGACTCGGGCGAGCGTTCGATGACGCTCGTGATGGTCCCGATGTTCTCTTCTTCGTCTGCTTCCTCTTCGGCATCGTCGCCTTCCGGCCCCTCACCGTCTGCGTCGTCGCCCTCCGCTGCTGCGTCGTCCGCCCCTTCATCGCCGACGGCTTCTGCCGGCACCTCAAGCAACGGCGACTCCTCGAAGAACGAGTCGAAGCGCCCCTCGATGGCCACTGCCAACGTGTTCTCCCCGACCTCGCCCTCGGCGGCGAACGAACTCAAGCCCGTCTCGCTTATGCGGGGCATCACCTCGGTGGAGGACGAACGCCACGAGTCCGCGGAGCTTCGCAGCAACGTGCGCACGGTCCGCCCCGCATTGGCTTCATCGTCCACGTCCACGGGAGAGGCCCAGGCGACGGTCACCTGGGGCAGCTCCGCAGTGGCGGGGAAATCCGCATCGAGACCCTCCCCGCGCACGTCGACGAAGTACGGGTAGTCGAGCATCACCAAGTCCTGGAAGCTGAATCCGCCCACCTGCCGCCGCACCGGTACGGGGAACGCCGCGTTGTTCGGGTCCATCACGAAGGAGCGCTCGATGGTGACGCCGTGGTGGGCGAGCCAGTCGTCCAGTCCCGTGTTCTTGGGGGAGGCCATCAGGGACTGGCCCGTCGCCGTCACGTCGAAACCCCCGGCGGCGACAACGAGGGTGCCGCCCCGCATGAGGTACTGGTCGGCGGCGAACAACGCTTCGTCGTCCAGATTCTCGGGATCGACGACGAGGAGAACGCCGGCGTCTCCAGGGATACCGCCGACGTCGAGGGTTGCCGACTCGATGTCGAAGTCCACCGCGAGGAACTGGCGCAGGTCCTCGTATTGGTTGCCGGGGGGCGTCGGCATCTGCTGCTGCATGTAGGGGTTCGGCGCGGCCGGCGCGTTCAGCGCCACGGTCTGCAGGAGCCCCTCCGCGAACCGCTTGAGCCCCTCCTCCAGGCTGCGCGTGAGCCCGTCCGCGTCCATCGACTCCGGCAGCGCGGTCTGCACGACCGTCTCGCCATCGGAGAGGGTCAGGTAGAAGTAGAACGTGTTGAGGTCGAACAAGCTCGCCGCCATGGGCGAGAAGCCGTAGTTCTCCGCAATCTCGGCGGCGAGCGCCCCGTCCCCGGCGTCCGGGTCGAGAATCTGGGTCGTGAGCTTGCCCCCCGACGTTTCCGCGAGTTCCGCCAGCACGCCGTCGAGCTCGCCCTTGAGTTCCACCAGCGCCGCCGGCAGGCGATCGTCCGCCGAGATGTACCCCGTGAACGTGATCGCGTCGCTGATGCTGTCGAAGATGCTGCCCCCGCCCTGGAAGCCGTACAACACCTTCTTGATGCTGCGGGTGAGGTCGTATTCCGGGTTGCGCAACTGCACGTCGAGGTCCGACTCGCCCTGCACCTTCACCTCGATGAGATCCCGGAAACCGAGCACCTCGTACTCGTCGCCGTATTGCACGAGCACGTCGAAATAGGAGTTGACCAAGCTGGCCTGATAGCGGTCCGCGATCTGAAACGGGACAGCGCGGATGCCGTACTTGCTGTTCGCCTCGTCCTCGAGCTCCGGCTCGTCCGCCGGGTCGATGAACTCAAGGCGCAGGCGACCGTCCGACGCCACCTCGTACTCCCGCAGCAAGTCCTTGATCTGCGGCACCAAGGGCTGGAGGAGCGGGTGCGTCTTGGCGCTGAAGTAGCCCCGCAGCAACAGCGGCTCCCGCAGCTGCGCCAGATACGACCGCGTCGCTTCCGAGATCGTGTATTGCCGGCCCTCCGTCATGTCGAGGCGCGGCAGGTTGAGGCCCCCGAGCCACACGTTGGCGACGACGAAGTTGAGCGCCACGAGCGCCGTGACGCGCTGGCGCGCACGATGCCGCGCCGGGGAGCCGTCCGCCGCCCAGCCGTGGCTCTCCAGCGCGTGGACGTTCAGCACGAGGAACACGCCGACGATGGAGACGTAGTAGTAGAGGTCGCCGAGATCGAGCACGCCGCGGACGATGGACTCGAATCGGGCGCCGGTGCCGAGGCTGCGCAGCACGTCGCCGATCTCGCTCGTGAACAGCTCGGCAACGAACGGGCTACCCACCAGATAGAGCACCCCGCAGCCGAACGTCGCCAGAATGAGCGCGACGATCTGGTTGTCCGTGCGGGCGCTGACGTAGAGGCCCACCGAGACGTAGGCCGCGCCCAGCAATGCCGCCGCGACGTAGCCGGCCAACACCGGGCCCCAGTCCAGATCACCGATCAACGCCACGGTGACCGCGAGGGGCAGCGTCATCGCGAGGGCGATCACGAGCAGCGCCCAGCACGCCGCGAACTTGCCGAGCACGAAACGCCAGGCGCTCGCCGGCACGGTAATGACGAACTCGAGGGTTCCCACCCGGCGCTCGTCGCTCCACATGCGCATGGTCAGGGCCGCCGACAGGAAGATGAGCAGGATCGGCAACCACTCGAACATGGGCCGCACGTCGGCGATGTTCCGGGCGAAGAACGCCTCGCCCCAGAAGAACACGAACAGGGTGACGCCGAGATAGGCCGCGAGGAACAGGTAGCCGATGGGCGACCCGAAGAAGAGCGCGAACTCCTTGCGCGCGATGGCGCCGGCGGTGTCAAGCATGGATCTCACCTCCGGCACTCACTTCCCGGAACACGGATTCGAGATCGCGTTGCTCCGGGTGCAGGGCGTGAAACGCGATACCGCCCTCCACCAGCCGCTTCGCAACGTCCGCAGAGACCGTCTCGTCCACGGATGCCTCGAAGGATAGGAACGCTCCCTGGCCCCCGTCGTCTCCCGCGACTCGGGCGAGGTCTCCCACGGCCGCCTGCACGGCTTCCAAGGACGCGTGCGTTCCCAAGTGCAGACGCTGACCGCGTTGCAGATCGGCCAGCTTGCTGTCGAGGGCCAGCCGGCCGGCCCGCAGGATCATCACCCGGTCACAGACCGCGTCCACCTCCTGCATGATGTGGGTCGAGAGGATCACCGTGGCGTCCCGGGCGAGTTGCCGGATCAGGTTGCGCATGCCCTCGGTCTGCGCGGGATCGAGCCCGCTGGTGGGCTCGTCGAGGATGAGAAAGCGCGGTTCGTGCACGATGGCCTGGGCGACGCCGACCCGCTGCCGGTAGCCCCGGGACAGCGTTCCGATGACGTCGAGGGCGCGGTCCCCGAGGCCGGTTGCCTCCACCGTCCGACGGATCGCCGCCGGTCGCTCGCCCTGCGGGACGCCGCGCACGGTGGCCGCTAAATCGAGATAGTCGAGGACCTCCATGTCCAGGTACAGGGGCACGCTTTCCGGCAGATAGCCGATCTTGCGCTGCACCTCCGACGCATGCTCCGTCACGTCCTGGCCGTCGATGGCGGCCGCGCCCGCGCTCGGCTCGAGGTAGCCGGTCAGAATCTTCATGACCGTCGTCTTGCCGGCGCCGTTGTGGCCGAGCAGTCCCACGATCTCCCCGTGGCCGATTTGGAAGCTCACCGCGTCCACCGCCACGTTGTCGCCGAAGCGACGTGTCAGGTCTTGGGCTTCGATCACCTTCCGAAGTCCTTGTCATCGCTCATTTGCGGGTGCCCCGGGTCCGGGGCGGCACATATTCTTAGGAGAAGCGGGGGGAAGATCAAGTATGGTTCCTGATCGCCGGTTAAGGACTCCGACACCGCCGTCTGCGGCGAAATTCGGAGACGAATCCGTGGCGGAACGCGGCGGCAGGGCTCGGGTTCGCCACGTGGGCGGCGGGATGCTGTTGGGATGTACAGCTTTTGCGCGGCCCGCGCGTATGCGGCGGGCGGAACGGTAAGCGCGCGGTCAGCTATGGCTCTCGAACGGGCTCAAGTGCGGAACCCCCATCCTCTCGAAGTGCTTCCGGTCTCGCGTGACGACGACCAAATCTCGCTCAAGCGCTGTCGCCGCGATCAAACCATCGACGGCAGGAACGGGGTCGGGCGTTCCCAGCGTCCCCCACCGCTCCGCGATGGCCTTGTCGACACCGACGATCCGATCACGAAACTCGATGGATGTCCGTGCGAGCCAGCTAGCCAACACGCGCGCCGTGGCCGGATCCCTTCGCCGCACCCGTTCCACACCCCGTCGCAGTTCACCAATGGTGAGAACGCTCAGGAACAACTCGCCAGGTCTCCGTCGTCGCAACCAAGCAACCACGTTGGGGTTCGCTCGCCGTTTGCGCAGTTCCGACACGACGTTCGTGTCGAGGAGATAGCTCACAGTCCGACATCGCGCGGCGGCGATGGGTCGCGAGCAAAGTCCGCATCGTCACCGATGTCCGGCATGGCGAGCAGGTGCTCGACGAACGCATCCGGACGGGACTTCCCACTTCCCTCGGAAGCTGACCGTGACTGATCGGCCTCCCGTTTCGCCTCTGCGGCGTCCAGAGCCTTCGAGAGCGCCGAGTCAGCCGTGTCCCGCAAGGGTTCGGCCCAAGCCTTCAGGCGTTCGATTGTTTCGTCGGAGACACGGATAACGGGCATCGGAAAGCACGTAACTTCGTAACATATCCACTAAAGTAACGGGACATCCGAGGCGTGTCAATATCGCGCCGGGGGGCATGTCGCGCCGGGGCAGCCTCATGGAGCACCTTCCAGAGGCGGTTGCCGACTACTTCATGCGATAACGGACCGGCAGGCTCTTCAGGCCACCCACGAAGGTAGACTGGGAATAGAGCGGCTCGCCGTTCAGTTCGAAGTCGTCCACGCGCCGGAATAGCTCCTTGTAGAACGCCCCCATCTCCATCCGCGCCAGATGCTGTCCGAGGCACACGTGCGCGCCGAAGCCGAACGCGAGATGGTTCATGGGCCGGTCGATGCGGAACTCGAAGGGCGCGTCGAAGGCGGCCTCGTCCCGGTTCGCCGACGGATACCAGAGGACGCAAGACTCCCCTGCCGCGATGTCCACCCCCCCGACCGTGCAGTCCGCCGTGGCGGTACGCGTGAACTGCCGCACCGGCGACACCCAACGAATGATCTCGTTCAACGCCGTCTGCAGGTGCGCGTCCGGGTCCGCACGGAAACGGTCCATCTCGTCCGGGTGTTCGACGAATGCGAGCAGGCCCCCCGCCGTCGCCGAACTCGTGGTGTCGTGGCCGGCCGTCGCCACGATCATGTAGTAGCTGTTGCTCTCGTGCTCGGGCAGCGCCTCGCCGTCGATGCGGGCGTTGGCGATCACGCTCGCCACGTCGTCCGTGGGGTACGCGCGCCGCTGCCGGCTGAGTTCGGAGAAGTAGTCCTCGAAATCGCGCACGACATCGACCAGCGACATCGGTTCGAAGGAACGCTGGGTGTCCGGGTCCGACGAGCCGAACAACTCCTGGGTCAGCTTCAGCATCAGCGGCTCGTCGCTCTCCGGGACGCCGAGGATCGACATGATCACCCGCAGCGGATACCACATGGCGATGTCCTTCAGGAAGTCGCACTCGCCGCCGAGTTCCCCGAGCCGATCCACGTACTCGACCGCGAGCTCGTCGATGCGCCCCGCCAGCCGCCGGAGGTTCTCGCCCCGGAACCACTGCTGCGTGAGCGCGCGGTATCGGGCGTGGTCGGGATCGTCCATTTGCACCAGCGAGCGGACGAGGTGCCGGCGGCCGACCAATTGCTCCACCAAACCTTCCAGCATCTTCGGTCCCAAGATCGGGCGCGGATCGTTGATGAAGAGCTTGCTGTCGGCCTCGACCGCCTTGACGTCGGCGTGCCGAGACAGCGACCAGAACGGGTCGTAGCCATTCGGCGCCATCCGGCGGACGGGATCGTTCGCGCGCAACCACTCGAACTGGGCGTGCACCCAGGCTTCGTCGCCCCAGTTGGCGGTATCGACGAGACCGTCGTCGAGTTCGGGGGACTCAGTGAGCACGTCGGGCATCAGAAACTCCTTTCGCACCATGCTTCCGGGAAACACCGGGCACCTCGCAGGCCAAAGCTAGCGCCCCGCAACCGTCGCCTACGGCTCCGCTCGCGGCCCAGTCCCTCCGGCCTACGCGCCCGCGGCGCTGACCACAAGAAGCGTCGTCACGGCGTCGAAGCCTCGGACACGCTCCGAATAGACGGCCGTGCGCGCCAGTTGCCCAAGTTCCCGGTCGAGCTCCTGTTTGAGCCTCTTCCGCTCTCTGCCACGCCGAACAAGCGTGTCGTAGGGCTCGGCCAACGCGTACGCCGGAACCCGTAGCTCGATATCACCCCGCTCGGCAAGCTTCAATATCTCGTCGCAGCTATCCGCCCATCGCTGCAACAAGGCGAGTTCCAGAACGAAGTTCGACTCGACGTAGACCTTCACAGTGCCACTTCATGCTCGACGTGTCCATCGACCACGGCAGCACGAAAGCCCGATTCATCTAACCATTCCTGGCCTGCGGCAGCCTGCTCGGGACGACGCCATGTCAGGTCGCTAAACCAACCGGAGACCAGCATCTCGAAGGCCGGCCCCGTCACGTTGGCAGGGTCGATTCCCGCCCTCTCGAAATAGGGCGCGAACGTCGGCGCACAGTCGGCCTCGTACGTCGGCGGCAGCTCCACGGGCTCATTGCCCACGTCCTTCCAAACGTAGAGGCGATCCGGAGTGACCATCAAGAAGAAGTCCCATCGGCCCACCAACCCATGCGCCAACATGTTCCGCCGGGTACGCGCTGCCCACTCGCCGGAGGTATCCCTCAGATTCTTGACTTCGACGACGGCCACCAGTTGACCCTTCCCGTCGTACAGGCCGAGATCCACTCGAAGCGGCATTTCGTCGATCACCAATCGTTGTCGGTCGGTCATTGTCCGGCGCTCGCCGGGTGGCGGTCAACGTGCGCCCGCTCAATCCCCGTCGGCGGCGGCTTCGGCTGCCTCCTTGTCCATGGTCGCCGTCACGTCGGCGATAAAGGCCGGCCGCCGCTCGTCCGCCTGCTGCATCGCCTCGGCCGCCCGCTTGTTCTCCGCGATCTTGCTCATGATCGCCGCGCCGGCGCGATTCCAGACGTCGCGATGATCGATGACGAAGCGGTTCGACTCTTGGTAGCCCTCCAGCATCCCGTTCGTCTCCGGGATCACGTAGCGGGCCACGAGATCGTAGCTGCGCAGCGTGTCCTCCCGGTTCGCCCAGTCGTGGGCGAAGGCGATGACGGCACCGAAGCCGCCGGTCAACTCCTGGAGCTCCCGGATGCGCGCCACGAGATCGTCCGGCGTGCCGACGATGTTGATGGGGTTCTCGCCCCAGGCCGTGGCCTCCACCGCCTCTTCGGGGGTCTTGTAGATCGCGCCCGCCCCGGCCGCCAGCGTGCCGACCAGATAGTCGTTGCTGTGGTGCAGCAGGCCCGGGCCGGCTTGCCGCAACGCCTCTTCGCGGGACTCCGCGATGTGCCAGGAGAGCACCAAGCGCCAGTTCGCCCGGTCCACCGTGCCGCCGTTCTCGGCGGCGGACTCCTCCGCGAAGCTCCACTGCAGCGGGAGGGCCTGGATGCCGGCCGTGGTGGTCGAGCCGATCGACAGCACACCCGTGCTGTGCTTGCCGGCGAGCGTCATGCCCGAGGGCGAGATCAGGGACGCCACCGCGAACTCCATCTCTTCCTGCAGCGGCAGCAACTGCAACTTGGCGTCGCGCAGCGTGAACCAATCGCTCTCGTGGTCGAAGCGCTCCTCGCCGGAGAGCAGCCGCTTGATGACCCCCATCGCCTCGTCCTGCCGGTCCCGCAGCAGCATCGGATCGACGCCGAGCGTGTGGGCGTCCGACGGTAGCGCGCCCGGGCCGGAACCGAAGATGACGCGCCCGCGGCTCTGGTGGTCCAGCTGCACCAGGCGTTGCGCCACCATGAAGGGATGGTGGTAGGGCAGCGACACCACGCCCGTGCCGAGCTTGATGGTGGACGTGCGCTCCGCGGCCGCCGCCAGGAACAGTTCGGGCGACGCGATGACCTCCCACCCCGTCGAGTGGTGTTCGCCGCACCAGAACTCGTCGTAGCCGAGGCGCTCCAGGTGCGCGACCAGCTCCAGATCGCTCTGCAGCTGCAACGTCGGGTGCTCGCCGATGGGATGGTGCGGCGCCAGGAACGCCCCGAACTTGAGCCGAGTCATGCGGTTCTCCCCTGCGTGATGCGTGGCGGGAGATTGCCACAGTTGGGGGGCGGGCGGAAAATCGCCCGACTACCCCGCATATGCCTCCAACTCGCCGCCGTCGATCGTCACCCGGTGCATGCGCCGGGTCTCGCCCGGATAGTCGTCCAACGCGTAGTGCCAGGTAGCGCGGTTGTCCCAGAACGCGACGCTGCCCGGTTCCCAACGGAAGCGGTAGGTGTGCTCGGGACGCGGGGACATCCGGTAGAGATAGTCGAGCAGGGGCTGCGACTCGAGTTCCGTCCACCCGTCGAAGCGCAGCGTGAACGCCCGGTTGACGTACAGCGCCGGACGGCCCGAACGGGGATGCCGGATGACCACGGGATGGACCGCCAACTGGGTCGCCCCCTCCTGGTTGAAGTAGCGGTCGTCCTGATCGTTGTAGCCGCCGGGCCCGAAGATGTGCCGGCTCCCGTGTACCGCCGACATGCCCTCCAAGGTGCGCTTCAGCCCGTCGGAAAGCGCGTCGTAGGCCGCATACATGTTGGCGAACATCGTGTCGCCGCCGTGCTCGGGCACGTCCAGCGCATAGAGCATCGAGCCCATCGCCGGGACTTGGTCGTAGGAGTGGTCGGTATGCCAGCCGCCGCCGATGTTCGTCGCATGGCGGGGCTCCTTCAGCACCTCGGCCACGCGGGGTTGCTCGGCGACCGCAGAGAAGAAGCGGTTCACGTTGACCGGCCCGAACCGCTCCGCCACCGCGAGCTGCGTGTCGGGCGTCAAGTCCTGGTCCCGGAAGAAGACCACGCCGTGTTCCGCGTGGGCGTCGAGGATCGCCTCGACCTCGGCATCGGAAAGCGTGTTCAAGTCGACTCCGGCGACCTCGGCGCCACAGCCCCCGTTCGTGGGTCGGATCTCCACCTGCTGCCCCCCTGCGCATGGCTTTTCCACAACCGCAAGAATGCCACAACCGCGTGCTTCGAACTCGGCTCTACCTAAGAGCGCCCCTCGCGCATGCGTTCCCCGAAAGGGCTCCGCACCACGGCCGGGCTCGCTGGGGCGGTGGTAAAGTGGCGTCGTGCAACGCCTCAAGCTGCCGATCGGCATCCAGACGTTCCGCAAGGTGCGGGAGGACGGCCACTACTACGTCGACAAGACGCCGCACATCCTGGGCCTCGTCAAGGGCGGTACGCACTACTTCCTGTCGCGGCCTCGGCGCTTCGGCAAGAGCCTGCTGCTCGACACCGTGAAGGAGCTCTTCGAGTGCAGCGGGGAGCTCTTCGCCGGGCTGCACGCCGAGCGCCGCTGGGACTGGGACGCCCCGCATCCGGTGCTCCGGATCAGCTTCGGCAGCGGCAACTTTCGGGCGGCCGGGGAGCTCGAGGCGCGAACGGACGAGATGCTCGGCGCGTTGGAAAGGGAGCACGGTACCGGCGGCGGCTACGCGACCGCGGGCGGGCGCCTGGGGCACATCGTCGAGGAACTGCACCGCCGGACCGGCCGGCGCGCGGTCTTGCTGATCGACGAGTACGACAAGCCGATCCTGGACGCGCTGGACGACCCGGACCTCGCCCGGGCCAACCGGGACTACCTGCGCGGCCTGTACTCGGTGGTCAAGGACGGCGACGCGCACCTCCGCTTCTCGCTCATCACGGGAGTGAGCAAGTTCTCCAAGGTGAGCCTTTTCTCGGGGCTCAACAACCTCACGGACATCACGCTGGACCCGGAGTTCTCGGGCATCTGCGGCTATACGGAGGCGGACCTCGACGCGGTGTTCGCCCCGGAGCTGCCGGACCTCGACCGCGGGCGCATCCGCGAGTGGTACAACGGCTACTCGTGGCTCGGCGCGGAGAAGGTCTACAACCCGTTCGACATCCTGCTGCTGTTCCGCACGCGGCGGTTCCGGGCGCACTGGTTCGAGACGGGCACGCCCACCTTCCTCCTCGACACGCTGTTGCGGCGCCGGGTGGGGCCGGTGGAGCTGGAGCGCATGGTGGCGACGGAGGAGCTGGTGTCGCGGTTCGACGTGGGGGACATCGCCACCGAGGCGCTGCTGTTCCAGACGGGCTACCTGACCGTCGTCGGCGAGGATGCGGACTTGGAAGGCGAGCCGGTCTACCGTCTCGGCTACCCGAACCGGGAGGTCCGACAGAGCCTGAACCGAAACCTCCTGAACAACCTGACGCGGGACGAAGGGCAGACGGAGAAGCGGATCCGGCTGCCGGGGCTGCTGCGGAACCGGGACTTCGAGGGCCTGAGGCAGCTATTCCACGCCTTCTACGCCGGCATCCCGTACGAGTGGTACACGAACAACATGATCGCCAACTACGAGGGCTACTACGCTGCGGTGTTCTACGCCTATTTCGCATCCCTAGGGCTCGACCTCACGGTCGAGGACAGCACGAACCGCGGACGCTTGGACATGGCCCTCCGGTTCGAGGGCGACGTGTTTCTGTTCGAGTTCAAGGTGGCGGAGCAGGCGGGGCCGGGGTCGGCGCTGGCGCAGATCAAGGAGAAGCGCTACGCCGACAAGCACCGGGCTAACGGTACCCGCATCCACTTGGTCGGCGTCGAGTTCAGCAGTGACACCCGCAACATCACCGCCTTCGACGTCGAAAGCCTGTGACTGTCGCCCGTCTTCTCAAGCCTGACCGTCGCTCGCGGCAGCAGCAGCGCGGCTGGCGCCCTCGAACCCGCTACGGGCCCGGCACTCGTACCGTGATGAAGTCCGTGTCGTAGTACTGCTGGTGGCGGACGGACTCGGCCACGTGGTCGAGGAGCCGCAAGGACACTTCGTCCAGTGCGAATTCCTTCTTGCCGTCCAGGACGAGCATCTGGTCCTCCATGTTCGCGCCGCTCGGTGCCGCAACGAATTCGAGTTCCACGCCCGTCCCATCCCGCCGCGCGAGCACGAGCAACGCACCGTCGGACCGCGGACGTAGTTCGACCAGACGCGCCAGCACCTCCTCCCCGGCCAAGCGCAGCCGCCCCGCCGCCGGGTCGCTCCACCCGAGCCGTTCGGCCGTCCCGTCGAGGAACGCGTGCAGGTCTGACAGCGCCGCCTGGGCGAGTGGTATCCGCAGCTGGCGGCGGCGGGGCTCCAGCAGTTCCAGCAGCAACGTGGCGGCGATGGCGAAGAACCCGCCCACCGTCATGCCGTTGCCGAGCAGGGAGGCCCAGCGGGCATTCATCAGATCGCGGAAGACATCCTCCCCCTGGAAGCCCACGCCGAGCCAAAAGGCCAAACCGACGACCATGGCCTGCTTCGAGTCGATCTCCGAAGCGATCACCAGACGCATGCCCTGCACGAACAACATGCCCATCATCGCCAGCGTGAAGGCCCCGAAGACCGGGTTCGGCACCGCAAGCAGGAGCGCCGTCCCCTTCGGCAGGAAGGCCAGCAACGCGAGCAGCACGCCCGCGTACACCCCGGCCCGCCGCGCCGCGACCCCCGTGATTTCCACCACGGCTACGCTGGAGGAATAGGTCGTGTTGGGCACCGTGCCGATCAGCCCGGAGAGGAGGTTGCCGACGCCGTCGGCGTTCACCGCGCCCTGCACCTCCCGGAAGTTCGCGGCCCGTGGCCGGCGCCAAGACACCCGCTGCACGGCGATGGAATCCCCGATCGTCTCGACGGCACCGACGAGCGTCACGAAGGCGAACGCCGGCAGCAGCGCCCAGAAGGTCGGGCTGAAACTCAGATCGAGCCCCGGCCATTCCTGTCCAGGCATGCCGAACCAAGGGGCCTCAATGACTGCCCCGAGGTCATAGAGGCCGTAGAAACCCGCCGCGAGCCCGCCCACCCCGATGCCGATGAGCGGCGCCCAGAGGCGCACGAGCCCGGTTCCGACCGCGCCGACGATCAGGATGGCCACCAGCGTGACCCCCGCGCTGATCGGTGCCGCCGCCGCCGGCGCGGCCTCGGGCACGTCGTCGAGCATGTCGAAGGCGATGGGCGTGACCGTCACCGAGATCAGCATGATGACGACACCGGCGACCATCGGCGTCACGATCCGCCGCACGAACGAAAGCCGCGCCGCGAACAGGAACTGGAACAGCGAGGAGAGGACGACCAGGGTCGCGAGCATCCCCGGTCCGCCCTCCGCGAGCGCCGTGATGCTGACCGCAATGAACGCGCCGGACGTGCCCATGAAGAGGATGTAGCCGGCACCGACCCGTCCCACCTTGAGGGCCTGCAGGACGGTGGCGAGGCCGCTCACCAGCAGCGTTCCAAACACGGCCCAGGAAAGGAACGCCTCGGTGCCGCCCGCGGCCCGCACCACGATGGCCGGGGTGAGCACGACTCCGCCCACGATCATTAGGGTCGCCTGCGCGCCGAACCCCAGGGAGAGGAGATGCGGCGGACTCTCGTCCGGCTGATACTGCACGCGTTGCCGTGCGTCGGGCCCGGCTGCACCGGTGTCGGCGGGCATGAGGCGGCTCCAACCGCAGGGAAGCCACGGAGTATAGCGACCGTCCCATGGGCGGTCGCCGCCTCCACCCCGCCGGTTCCGTCCGGAACACACGGGAAAAAACCACACGACTCGCCGCGCTCCCGGTAACATTCCCTTTGCACGAACCGCGTGGCGGAACGTAGGCCGAACGGTCGAAGGGCAGGCGCTCGCATCGCCACGCGCCCAGTTCGTACGGCCTCGTCATCTTCCGCCGATGCGCTTCCTTCCGCCGCGCACGCCAAAGGAGAGTGACGATGCCCGACGATTCAGCGCCCCACCACAGACACCACCTTGTCCGCCGCGTCACCAGGTTGGCCCTGTGGCTCGGCGTGCTGCTCGGCGCACCGCCCACGATGGCTGCCGAAGACCGCGCCGCCGAGCGCCTGGCCCATCTGCCGCCCTTGATCGACCGCAACGTCTTCTTCGGAGACCCGGAGATTTCGGGTGCGCAGCTTTCCCCCGACGGCCAGTGGATTTCGTTCCGCAAACCCTATCGCGGCGTGATGAACGTGTGGGTGAAGGGCGTCGAGGAGCCCTTCGACGCGGCGCGACCGCTCACGGCCGACACGAAGCGGCCCCTGGGCAGCCACTTCTGGACCGAGGACAGCCGCTACGTGCTGTTCGTCCAGGACGAGGGCGGCACCGAGGACTTCCACGTCTACGCGGTCGATCCGGCGTCCGACCCAGACGAGGAGACGGGCGTCCCACCGGCCCGGGATCTAACGCCCATGGAGAGCATCCGCGCCGCCATCTACGCGGTGCCGGAGGGTACGCCCGGGCAGATCATCGTCGGCATCAACGACCGGAACCCCGCGCTCCACGACGTGTACCGCCTCGACATCGACACCGGCGAGCGCACCCTCCTGATCGAGAACGACACCAACGTCAGCCAGTGGGTGACCGACCTCGCGGGCACCGTGCGGCTCGCCATGCGGCAGCGTCCCGACGGCGGCACGGAGATCCTTGTCGTCGAGGACGGCGCGCTCGGCCGCGTGCTCTACGAATGCGGCTGGGAGGAAAGCTGCGCGGCCAACCGCTTCCACAAGGACGGCGAGCGCGTCTACGTGGCCAGCAACAAGGACGTGGACCTCATCCGCCTGCTGCTGGTCGAAGTCGCCACGGGCGCGGAAGAAGTCGTGGACTCCGATCCGGAGGACCGCGTCGATCTCGGCGGCGCCTGGTTCTCCGATACGACCGAGGAACTGGTCGCGACCCTGTACGTGGGCGACCGCGTCCGCATCTACCCGCGCACCGACGCGCTTGCGGAGGAACTCGAATGGCTCCGCGAGCGGCTGCCGGACGGCGAGTTCGGGCTCGCATCGTCCACCGAGGACGAGACGCGCGTCATCGTCGCCGTCGCCAGCGACGTCAATCCGGGCGCCGTGTACCTCTACGAACGGGCCGGGCAGACGCTCACGAAGCTCTACGACGCCCGGCCCGAGCTGCCGAGCGATCAGCTCGCGAACATGCAGCCCATCCGCTACCAAGCCCGGGATGGGCGCGAGATCCCCGCGTATCTGGTGACGCCCAAGGGCGTCCCGGCCGAGCAGCTTCCCACCGTGATCGTCCCCCACGGCGGGCCCTAGGCGCGGGACACCTGGGGCTACAACTCGATGGCGCAGTTCCTCGCCAACCGGGGTTACGCCGTGATGATGCCGAACTTCCGGGGCTCCACCGGCTACGGCAAGCGGTTCCTCAACGAGGGCAACGGCGAGTGGGGCACCGGCATCATGCAGCACGACATCACCGACGGCGTGCGGTACCTCGTCGACGCAGGCATCGCCGACCCCGAACAGGTGGCGATCATGGGCGGCTCCTACGGGGGCTACGCGACCCTCGCGGGCGTGACGTTCACGCCGGAGCTCTACGCCGCCGGGGTGTCGATCGTCGGGCCTTCCAACATCATCACCCTGCTGAAGTCGATCCCCCCGTACTGGGGACCGATCAAGCAGATCTTCACGCGCAGGGTCGGCGACCCCGACGATCCGACAGACCGGGCGCGCCTGGAGTCGCAGTCGCCGTTCTTCCACGCGGAGAAGATCGAGGCGCCCCTACTCATCATCCAGGGCGCGAACGATCCCCGCGTGAAGAAGGCGGAGTCCGAACAGATCGTCGTCGCGCTGCGCGACCTCAAGCGTCCCGTGGAGTACCTGCTCGCGCCGGACGAGGGGCACGGCTTCGCCGGCCGCGAAAACCGGCTCGCCATGTTCGCGGACATCGAGCGCTTTCTGGCGCAACACCTCGACGGCCGCTTCCAAGAGGACATGGCGCCCGACGTGGAGGAGCGGCTCGCGGCGCTGCGCATGGACATTGCCGACGTGGAGATGCCCGAGGCCATCGTCGCGCGCACGGACCTACCCGCCGCCGTGCTCGACGGCTCGATGCTCGAACCGGCCACGTTGACCTACGACGTGACGATGGAGGCCGGCGGCCAGACCATGACGATGACCACCACCGTCGCACGGAGCCGCGCGACCCACGAAGGCGAGGACGTTTGGCAAATCGCGACAACCGTCGACACGCCCATGGGCGAGAGCACGGACACCATCCTGCTTCGAGCCGACGACCTACGGCCCGTCCACCGGAACATGCAGCAGGGGCCGGCGCGGATCACGCTCGACTACGGGGAGACGCGCATCGGCGGCAAGATTTCCGTGCCCGGCCAGCGCAAGACGCCCATCTCCGTCGCGGTGGAAGGGCCGCTCGTCGGCCATGTGGAGACGGCGTTGGCGACCATGCCGCTGACGGTCGGCTTCGAGACGCAGCTACGAGCCTTCCAACCGGCCACGGGCAGCGTGCAACTGGTACAACTCGCGGTGGCCGCGACGGAGTCGGTCGAGACGGGGGCTGGGGCCTTCGAAACCTATCGCGTGGACCTGACGGGGGACGACGGATCGTCCATGCGCGTTTGGGCGACGCGGGAGGCGCCCCACCGCACGGTCAAGACGGAACTCTCCCAGCCCGCCATGGGGGGCGCACGCGTCGTTGCGGTGTTGGCTGGAGTGGAGTGACCGTCCGGCTTGGCGGGCACGGTCGCGCACGCCGGGCTCTGGTCGGAACCTCCATAAGCCTGTGAGAACCGGTTGAAGCGGGTTGGGCCAAGTGGCACGATCAACCGTCTTGGCGACGTCACCGAGGTGCCGCGCCGAATCCTCGGCCAAGCACCACCATAGGAGGACAAGACCGTGAAGGGTGTGCAGTTCGTGGTCGACGATCAGGGGGAACGCACGGCAGTGGTTATCGACCTTAGCGTCCATGGCGAATTGTGGGAGGACTTCCTCGACGCGGCCCTAGCGAAGGATCGGAGGAACGAGCCGCGCGAGTCCTTAGAGCAAGTGCGCCGCAAGGTCCTTGGATAGGTTCTCATCTCGGACCCCACCGATAGACGCGGGTCAGGCTCCCTCCCATCAACTCGGCCCGATCGGAATCCGACAGACGATCCGTGACGCGAAAGGCCTCCACCGCGTCCTCCGGCGAGACGACTTCGACCGCCCGCGTCCAATCCGTTCCCCACAGGCAGCGGGCCAGGCCGAACGCGTCGAAGATGCGCGCCAGCGAGTCCCAGATGTCCGGGAAGGGGAACGGCTCGTGCGAGAGCGTGCAAGCGCCGGAGATCTTGATCGCCACATGGTCGAAGCGCGCGAGGTCGAGCACTTGCTCCAAGTCGCCGAACGGCTCGTCCGGGGGCGGCGGCGCGAACGGTTGCCTGAGGCCGACGTGGTCGATGACGAGCTGCGTGTTCGGGTTCCGGTCGGCGGTCTCGGCGAAGGCCGCCAGGTTGCCCCAGCAGAGCACGTTCACCGGTAGGCCATGCCGCGCCCCCGCGGCAAAGACGCGGTCGATGCCGTCCCGGTCGGCGATCCGGGGCGCGGGCGCGCCCATCATCAGACGCGCCCCCACCACGCCCGGTTGCCGCGCCCACTCGCCCACCTCCTCCTCGACGCCGGGAGACTCGGGATCGAATGGCTTGATGAGCCCGAACCGGTTCGGATGCCGCGCCCCCACCTCCAGGGCATAGCTCGCGTCGTAGCGGTACATCGCCCAAGGCGACACCAACAGGGCGCCGTCCACGCCCAGCCGGTCCATCGTGGCCACCATGTCGTCGCCCGTCACCTCGTCCGGCCCCACCAGCGTGCTCGCCCACGGGCGCTCCGGGCGGTTGCGTTCGTAGCAGTGCACCTGTGAATCGATTACGGGCGTCGCGGTAGCTGACATGGGCATGCCTCCTCACTGGTTGCGCGTCGCCCGCACGCTTCGTGATGCGCTGCGCGGGCGGTTTGGCGGAGAGTGTAGTCGCGGGATGCCTGAGAAGGCTCGCCGACAAAGGCCGGCGACCGCGGTCACCAACTGAGGTCGCCGATACGCGCCTGCGGTTTGGGCATCTCGCTGGGGAAATCCCGACAAAATACGCCTCAATTTGTCGGGATTATCAACAACTCCCAGAAATTTTTCCTAAATCCCGACAAAATAGACCCCGATATGTCGGCATTAGCGCTACAATACGACCGATAGTGAGTTTTCCCGACAGGTCCGACCACGGATAGGCACGATTACTCTCCGCTCGTACTTTCGGAGTTGGTCGCGTCGGCAAGCGCAACGTGCGTAGCCGAACGCGCGAACCGGCTCGCCAATGGGAGCTTAGTCCATGTCCGACTCGACGCATATCGACGCCCGCCCACTGATGGAACTGGCGGTGGACGTCATGCGGCAATCCCAGCCGGAGCGTCGCGTAGACGGCAAGGCGACGCCCCGTGTCGGCGCGGTGATCTGGCGGGCGGGCGAGGATCCCGTATGTGCTTGCCGCGGGGAACTCCGGGAAGGCGACCATGCAGAGTACACCCTCATCGAGCGGAAACTGCGGGATGCTGCGTTGGACGGTGCCGTGTTGTTCTGCACCTTGGAGCCATGCGCCCCGGGCGCCCGTCAGCCGCCGAAGCTGAGTTGCGCGGAGCGGATCGTGCGCGCGCGGATCAAGGAGGTCTGGGTCGGCATCGAAGATCCAGACCCGACCGTTGATCGCAGAGGCATCCGCCACCTTCAGGACAACGGTGTCCAGGTCCGTCTCTTCGACGCGGACCTGCAACGGCAGATACGCGACGAGAACAACCTGTTCCTGAAGCAGGCCACGGCGCGTGCGGCAACGTGGGAGGAGGACGCCACCGCGCCCCTCGCACGGTTGTCCGATCTAGAAGCCGAACTGAGTGCGGTCGAACTCGACGATCTATCTCGGCCGGCGCTGGACCGCTACCGCGAGGCCGCCCGCATCGACGAGGACGACGATGCGTTCACGCGCCGCCTACTGCGCCTCGGCCTCTCGTGCGAAGCGGCGAACGGGCGGGTCGTACCCACGGGATTCGGATTCCTGCTCTTCGGTAGAGAGCCGCGAACGGCGCTTTCCCATGCCGGGGTGCTCGGCACGATTCACTTCCCGGACGACCGGGAGGAGGTACGCGACTTCGACGGTCCGCAAGTCTTCGCGCCGGAAGACGTGATGACGTGGCTGCGCGCGAGGCTTCCGGATCCGATCGACCGCTCGCACGCGGAGCACGGACACCCGCTCGACCCGTTCTACGAGATGGTGCGGGAGGCCGTCGTCAACGCCATCATCCATCGAGACTACGGGATCGTCGGGGCCAAGTGCCAAGTCGCAGTCACGCCGGAATGCGTCACCGTCATGAGTCCCGGCCTGCCGGTCGAACCGATCACGCTCGAGCAGATGCAGTCGCTCGACGCGCCCATGCTCAGCCGCAATCCGGTGCTGCATTATGTGTTTTCGCAGATGAGGCTGGCCGAGGAGCGTGGGCTGGGACTCAAGTCGCTGCGCCTCCAGGCGGCGAAGGCGAAACTCCCGCCGCCGAGATACCGGTGGCGGCCACCCTATCTCGTGCTCACGATCTACCGGAGTCCCGAAGCCCTGGCACGCGAACTGGCCGGGCCCCAGGTCATGGACGAACTGAACGGGGCGGCCGCAGAATCATGGCGTGCCGCAGCGTCGCGGGATTCGATCAGCACGCGGGAGCTGATGGCCAGCACGGGATTTGACGAGCGCAAGGCGCAACGCACGCTGAAAGCCCTGCAAGAGGCCGGTTTGCTGCACTCGATCGGCAACGGACGCGCGACCCGATACGCCGTTCCCCACTGAACGGCCTCGCATCGCGGGTGCGCCGCTCCCCCGCCAACCGGCTAGATTGTGCCAAGGCGACAAAAGCCGGAAGATGCCGCGCACCGCATCGACGCTGGGATCGAACCCTTGGAGACGCGCACCCTCGGCCGCACGGACATCGCCGTCAGCACCCTCGGCTTCGGCGGTGCACCGCTCGGCGCCGTCGGCGCACGGATCGACGACGATACCGTCGCCGCGATCATCCAGGCCGCCCTCGATGGCGGCATCCGCTACTTCGACACCGCGCCGTTGTACGGACATGGCCTCAGTGAGAAGCGGCTCGGCCACAACCTTGCCGAGCTGCCCCGCGCGAACTTCGTGTTGTCCACGAAAGTCGGCCGCTTGCTCGTGCCGTCCGGGCAAGGGGAGCGGAATCCGGGCATGCGCGACGCGGAACCGGTCGACTTCCGCTACGACTACGCCTACGACGCCGCGCGCGCGTCCCTCGAGGCGAGTCTGGAACGGCTTGGGCTCGACCGCGTGGACATCCTGCTGTGCCACGACATCGACCTCTGGACCCACGGCGACGACCAGCCGGGCGTTTACGAAACCGCGGCTCGGGGCGCGCTGCCGGCCCTCGCGGACCTGCGCGCCGAGGGCACGATCCGGGCGTTCGGCCTCGGCGTCAACAACTGGGAGGTCTGTGCCCGGGTCCTCGCCGATTTCGACCCGGACTGCTTCCTGCTCGCCGGGCGCTTCACGCTCCTCGAGCAGGAACCGCTCGACACGTTCCTGCCCGAGTGCCTGGCGCGCCAGGTCTCCGTCATCATCGGCGGCCCCTACAACTCCGGGTTGCTTGCGGTAGACGAGCGGCGCAGGGCGACCTACGACTACAAGCCCGTGGACGATGTCCGGTGGCAGCGCGCCCAGCAGATTCGCGGGGTCTGTGCCGCCCACGGCGCGGACATGCGGGCGGCGGCGTTGCAGTACCCGCTGCGGCACCCCGCGGTCGCGTCCGTGATTCCCGGCGTGTGGTCGGTCGAGGAGGTTCGGGCGAACCTCGCGCTGATGGCGGCGGAACTGCCCGAGGCCCTCTGGGACGACCTGGCCGACGCCGGCCTCGCGCGGCGGATCTCCTGAGCCACCGTTCCGCGCAAGCCTTCTCCGTGATCACCGACCGTTTCGACCAGCCGCTCACCGTGGCGTCCGAAGCCGCGGCCGAGGCCTACGTGCAGGCGCTGGACCTTTCGTTCGCATCCGAACCGGGAGCGGGGGAACGCATCGACGCGGCGCTCGCCGCCGACCCCGACTTCGCGCTCGCGTATTGCGTGCAGTCTCGCACGCTCTTGCTCGAAGGACGCGCCAGCGAGGCACGGACAGCCGTGGAACGCGCCCGGAGCCTGGCCGGCGCCACCACGCCGCGCGAGCAGACCCACATCGAGATCGTCGCCCGCACCACGGAGGGCGACGGTCCCCGTGCGCTCGCATTGCTCGAAGCCCACGCGGACACCCATCCCCGGGATGCCCTGCCCCTGTCCCTGGCCCTCGGTGTCTATGGCCTGCTCGGCTTCGGCGGCTTCGTGGACTTCCCGGAACGCCAAGTCGCGCTGCTCGAGCGGGTGGCGCCACATTGGGGCGAGGACTGGTGGTTCGATACGTTTCTCGGCTGGGCCCATGTCGAGGTCGGCGATCTGGTGCGCGGCGTCCCGCTGCTCGACCGCGCCCTCGCCGCCCGGCCGACGAACGCCAACGCGGCCCACGCCCGGGCCCACGGCTACTACGAAGCCGGTGCACCCGCGGAGGGCGACGCCTTCATAGCGGGCTGGCTGCCGTGTTACGACCGCTCGGCCGTGCTGCACTGTCACCTCTGCTGGCATCGGGCACTGTTCGCCCTACAGATGGGCGAAACCGAGCGGGCGCTGGAGATCTACCGCGACGGCATCCGGCCCTCGGTGTCCCGGACCCTGCCGATGTTCACGATGATCGACGGCGCCGCCTTCGCGTGGCGCGCGGCGCTGCAGGGGCACGCGCTCTCTCCTGAGGAACTGGGCGAACTGGCCACCTTCACCGACGACAGGTTCCGCAAGGCCGGAGTGCCCTTCACCAACGTCCACGCCGCCATCGTCCTCGCCGCGGCCGGCGAAACCGCAGCCCTCGAGGATCTCATCGAGGAGGTCGACAACGCGGTGGCCGACGGCCGGCAACCTTGCGGAGACGTCGGTGCACGGCTGTGTCGCGCCGTCCGAGCCTATGCACTGGGGGACCACCGGGCGGCGGGAGACGCGCTGTCCGCGGTCGTCCAGGAAACCGCGCGTCTCGGCGGCAGCCACGCCCAGCGGGACCTGTTCCTGGACACGCTGATCGCCGCCCGGCTGCGTTCCGGCGCGCACGGGCAGGCCACCGAGGCTTTGCAGGCGCGTCTCGCGCGCAGGACGCCACACCTCGACGCCGCCTGGATGCGTCGGCTTGACGGGGCAGGAGGAGCACCATGGTCCGCATGACATCCCTATTGCTGCTGGCGGCCGCAACCCTCGCAACGGGCTGCGGCCAACCGCCCGCAACGACGGTTCGCCCACCGGAGACGGCCTTCACCGCCGACACGCTCAGCCTCGCGATAGAGACTGCGCAGCCCGGTGACGTGATCACCGTACCCGCGGGCCGGTTCGACTTCCGCCGCGGGCTGACCCTCACCGCCGACGGCGTGACGATCCGGGGCGCCGGCATGGACGCCACGACACTGCGCTTCGCGGAGCAGGTGGCCGGGGCCGAGGGGCTACTGGTGACGGGGAGCGATTTCACCATTGAAGACATCGCCATCGAAGACACCGCCGGGGACGCCCTCAAGATCAACGGTGGGCGCAACATCGTCGTGCGACGCGTGCGCACCGAATGGACGAACGGCCCCGACACGGAAAACGGCGCCTACGGCATCTACCCCGTGCAGACGGAGAACACGCTGGTCGAGGAGTCCGTGGCCATCGGGGCGTCCGACGCGGGCATCTACGTAGGGCAGTCGCGCAACGTCATCGTGCGCAACAGCCGCGCCGAGTGGAACGTCGCGGGGATCGAGATCGAGAACACGGTGGGCGCGGACGTGCACGGTAACGTGGCGACCCGGAACACGGGCGGCATCCTGGTCTTCAACATGCCGGACCTGCCGCAGGCGGGGCATAGCACGCGGGTATTCGACAACGACGTGCTCGACAACAGCACGCCCAACTTCGGCGCACCCGGTTCGGCCGTGGCCTCCGTCCCCGCGGGGTCCGGCATCATCGTGAGCGCGAACGACCGGGTCGAGGTGTTCGACAACCGGATCGCCGGTCACCGTACGGGCAACGTCCTGATCAGCAGCTACTTCAGCGCGGGCTACTCCGGCGAGCGGGAGCTCCAGCCGACCTTCGACCCGTACCCCGAAACGCTCTTCCTCTACGCCAACACCTTCGGCCAGGGCGGCCAAGCCCCCGACCGCCCGGAACTCGACGCGGTCCGAACGGCGCTCTACGGCGAAGACGGGCGCCTACCGGACATCGTCTGGGACGGCTTTCGCAACCCGGAGAAGACCAGCGCCGAGTTCGCCATCTGTGTCGGCGACGGCCACGCGCAGGTGCTCGATCTCGATGCCGACGGCGAGTATGCGAGCCCCGGCGTGGACGGAAAGGCCCACGACTGCGAACACGAGAAGCTGCCGCCGGTCCGTCTGGCCGGCCTGTAACCCCCCCCTCGCCCATGACCCGGCGAACCGTCTTGGCCCGACTCGTCGTGGCGGCGGTCGTGGTCGGCCTGGGTGGCTGCACGCCGCCGGAAGTTCGCTTCCATGCGTCGGGCCAGTATCCCGAGCGCCTCTCAAGCTGGGGCGTGCTGCAGGTGCGCGACGGCCGTTTGATGCCGGGCCGCGACGTCATGCCCTACGACGTCAACACGCCCCTGTTCCTGGACCACGCGCTGAAGCTCCGCACCGTCTGGATGCCGCCGGGCACCACCGCGGAGTTCGTCACCCACGCGCGCTACGAGATGCCCGTGGGAACCGTGCTCTCGAAGACCTTCTTCTACCCGACGGAGGGCGGAGCCGCGCATGCCATGCCGGGATGGGACGGGAGTGTGGAGGGCCTGGACCTGGGCGGCACGCGGCTCGTCGAAACGCGGCTGCTCGTGCGGCAGGCCTCCGGCTGGGAGGCCCTACCCTATGTCTGGCGCGGCGACGACGCCCACCTCTCCGTCGGCGGCACCATCCAACGTTTCGACCTCGCGGTCGACGGCGCGGCGGCACCTTTGGACTACGTCGTGCCAACCCGCAACGAGTGCGCCTCCTGCCACGCAACCACGGCGTCACGCGACCTCCGGCCCCTCGGCATCCGCACGCGCCAACTGAACCGGGGCTACCACGGCGCGGCCGTGAATCAACTCGAGGCTTGGCGTAACCGGGGGTTGCTGAACGCCCTCCCCGACCGGGCCACCTGGCCGCGCAACGCCGATTGGCACGCCGGCCGTGTCGCGACGGAGCATCTGGCGCGCTCCTACCTCGATGCCAACTGCGGCCACTGCCACAATCCCGAGAGCGTGATCGACACGACCGGACTCTGGCTCGACTACGCTCCCCATCCGTTGCGCCGCATGGGCGCGTGCAAGCCGCCCATCGCCGCGGGCCGGGGCACCGGCGGACGGCGCTACTCCATCGTGCCCGGGCAGCCCGAAGCGTCGATCCTGACCTTCCGCATGGCGGCGACGCATCCCTCCGAGCGCATGCCCGAACTCGGACGCACGCTGGTCGACCGGCGCGCCGTGGATGTCGTGGCGCGCTGGATAGCAGAGCTGCCGGGGGCCTGCACCTAAGCGCCACGCCATCGGCGCCGAAGCTGGACCGAAGCCGGGAAATCCGCGACGATGCCCCGCGCTGGACCGGCCGTACCCGCGCCGCGTCCGCCTGGACACCGGAGGACACCGCACATGAAACGCGCTTGCAGAGCCTTGGCAGCCTGTCTGCTCACCGCCGCCGCCGTCGCACCCCATGCCGAGGAGGCCTGCGAGCCCTCCCGCTGGGGCGCCGACGACGAGATCGGCAACGCCAACCTGATCACGCCGGAATCCGTCCTGGCGGCCGCAAGCCTCGTCAAGACCGGCCAGACCTACAGTCTCGGCATCGTCATCGACCACACCACCCCGGCCTTCGCGCCGCGCGGGCTCATGCTCCAGGTCGTGCAGCCGAGCCAGCAGGAAGGACGCGCGGCGTTCCCGAACATGACCTACAACGACGACATCTTCCAAGGTTGGTTCGGCATCGGCCCGCAACTTGACGGACTCGGACACCTCGGCGCGTCGGGGGGCATGTACTACAACTGCAACGACGCCAAGGACTTCGCCTTCCTCACCGGACTCACGAAGCTCGGCATCGAGAAGGTGCCGCCCCTCGTCGCGCGCGGCATCGTGCTCGACATGGCCGGCCACTTCGGCGTGGAGCACATGGAGTCCGGCCAGTTCTTCACCGTCGAGGATGTGCAGGCCGTCGAGGAGAAGCAGGGGACGCCCGTCCGCAAGGGTGACGTCGTGCTGTTCCACACGGGCTGGACGGACGCCAAGCTCAAGGCGGAACCGGACGTCTGGGTCGCGAGCCAGCCGGGGCAGAGCGAGGAGGTCGCCCAGTACATGGCCTCGAAGGAGGTGGTCGCGGTCGGCGCGGACACCTGGGGCCTCGACGTGGTGCCGCCGCCGGATCCGAACCGGCCGTTCCAGGGACACGTGATCCTGCTCAAGGAGAACGGGATCTACATCCTGGAGACGATGAACACGGGGCAGCTGGTGCGCGACGGCGCCTTCGAGTTCCTGTTCGTGCTGGGGCAGGCGAAGGTGCGCGGGGCGGTGCAGATGATCATCAACCCGATCGCGATTCGCTGATCGGGGGAGAGCCGATGACGAACACCGCAGACCGTCCCTGGCGTTTCTGGCTACTGGCGCTTCTCTGGCTGCCCGCGGGACTCATTCTGCAGGCCGCGGTCCGCTTCGGCGGCGTCGCCGAGCCGCTCACTTGGTCCAGCCTACTGATGGCGGCGGGGTCGTTGGTCCCCGTCGCCCCCTGCGGCCTGCCCCTCGCGCTCGCCTGCCGATGGCTATGGCGGCTCGGCCATCGGCGCGCCGCGTGGGGATGGGGCATCGGCCTCGGGATCGTCACGGTGTTCGTAGCATTGCTGGCGGGCCTGTTCGGACCCGTGGCGATCATCCTCTGCGCGCTCGTGCTCAGTGCCCCGGTCTGGATCGCCGCACTGGTCTCGGCCAAACGAAGCCGACAGGCGACGCCCGGCGCGTGAACGACTTTCGAGGCCGGATATCGGGCGAACACCAGCATGGCCGCCCGATCCCCCGGCCTTACGAGTGCATTTCCAGCACTTCCTCCGGGACGGGTTGCGTCTCGTCGGCCCACTTCGCGTAGCGGCTGAACTGCGGACCGATCTCGCGCCAACCCATCGGGTCGGCGGCGCCCACGAAGCGCGCGAACTCCGGCGGGTTGCGCTCGAGCATCTCGCGCGGGACGTGCCGCTGGTACTGTTCCTGGGTCTTGAGACGCTGGTGGCAGACGTAGGTCGTCAGGTTCAGCCGCAGGCCGTCGGTGTGCTTCGGGAAGGCGCCGTGCCAGACGTTGCCGTTGAAGAAGATCAGGGAGCCGATGGGGGCCTCGACGGCCACCGCCTCGTCCACGCCCTCGCCCGGCTCCGGCATCCGGCAAAGCTTGTTGCTGCCCGGCACGAACGCGATCGCCCCGTCTTCCTTCGTATAGTCGGTGAGGCAGAGCGCCGAGTTGCAGACGTCGTTGCAACCGTCCGGCAGCTTGCCGGAGAGGGGTCGGGGCGTGTCGGTGTGCAGGCCGAGCGTGTCGCCGTAGTCGCCGCCCTTCCACTTGACGAACGACGTGAGCGACGAGAGCTGGCCCTCGCCGCGCATGTAGTGGTTGACCATGGCCTTCATGGTGCGGTTGCTGAGCCACTCCTCGAACACCCGGCCCTCGAAAAGCATGTAGTAGAGGAGGAACTGCCCCTCGCTCTGCGGCTCCGATGCGTACTTGCCGGAGTTCCCGTTCGCGTCGAGGGAAAACCGGTTCCCGGTGCGGCGTTCCGCCACCTCGAGGATCCGATCCCGCAACCGCTCGATGAACGCCCGGGGCGCCACCTTCTCCGGCGGGATCACCACGAACCCCTGCTCGTCGCAGGTGCGGCAATATTCCTCAAGGCCCAACTCGCGGATCTCGGCGTCATAGTCCGCCTGTCCTTTCCGCATGAGCAGGAGGAGGTCGTCCTCGTCATGCACGTCCAGGGTGTCCTTGGCGATCTCGGTGGCTTCCGCCATGGCTCGGCTCCTCCCGTGGTGATATGCCACTAGCTTGACAAGGGGCGCGCCGCGTCGTCAACCCGATGGGCCGGACGACCCGGATAGGCCCGACAGCGTCCCGCTTTTGACACCCGTGCAGCCCGGCGCTAGCTTGCCGGGTTTCGCAGCAGTTCAAGACGGAGACACACGGTGGCCACCAACACGCCGATCACGACGCTCAACGAGTTCGAAGAGGAATACGCCAAGGGCATCGGCGTCACGCTGCCGCCCAGGGGCGCACCCCGCGAGGCGAGCGTCGACAACATCCGCCGCTTCGGCGACGGCATCGGCGACTACAACCCGCTCTACCGCAGCGAGTCCTATGCCGCCGACAGCCGTTTCGGCATGCTCACTGCCCACCCGATGTTCGTCTACGGCGCGAGCCTCGGGATCATGGCCTCCATCAACGGCAACATCGACGGTGCCCGCCTTTCCTCGGCCAACTTCCCCATGAACTATGCTGGTGGAAGAATCGATTTCCATCGCACGATCTGGCTCGGGGACCGAATCTCCGCAGAGGAGGAGATCGTCGGCGTCGAGCGCAAGCACAGCGACCGGATCGGCGATTTCTGCATCTGCACGGCTCTCGTCTCCTACTACAACCAGCGCAAGGAGCTCGTCGCCACCAAGCGCACCAACATGGCCCGCTACGAGAACCTGCGCGAACGCGGCGTCATCAAGTACGACCGCGAGAAGAAGACCCAGGCCGTCGAGCAGTCCCCGGACGCCCTGGTGTGGGAGCGCACCCGGCGCGGCGGGGCGACCCGCTACTTCGAGGACGTCGCGGAGGGCGAGGAACTGCCCGTGCTGGAGAAGGGCACCTACACCGTCACGGAGCTCTTCCTCTTCACCCACGGCGTCGTTGGTACGGGCCGCAGTCCCCGGGCCGCCCTCGAGGCGGAGGGCTCGAAGGACCTCGGCGGCGGTGGCCGGTTCGACAAGGAGCACGCCCAGAAGCGACGCAACATGCCGGGCCAGTTCGATTGGGGCCCGCAGCGCGTCTGCTGGCTCGGCCAGATGGCGACCGACTGGATGGGCGACGAAGGCACCCTGCTCAGCATGGACACCAAGGTCCGGCACCCCAACATCGTCGGCGACACCAACACCATCTTCGGACAGGTCGCCGGCAAGCGCGTCGACGACGGCCGGCATCTGGTGGAACTCGACATCCGCAACGAGAACCAGGCCGGGCTCGCCACGGCGTTGGCACGGGTGACGGTGGCGCTGCCGAGCCGGGCGTAGTTTGGACTCAGCGACCGGCGCACGACCCGCGGCGGTCCCCACCCCGGACGATGCGTTCCGAGAACCCGGGCCGGGCATCCGCCCGCCAATAGCGCCAGTCGTCCCTGCCCACCACGACGAAGCCCGGCGCGGCGCTGCGCCACCGAATCGCGCCGACGTCCCCCGTCGTCAGCACGTGGGCACCGACGGATCGATAACGCTCCACCACCTCCCGATGGGGATGCCCGAAGTGGTTGCGGAAACCCGCGCTCACCACGGCGAAGCGGGGACAAGTCCGCCGGACGAAGGACGCGGTGGAGGATGTCCGGCTACCGTGGTGGGGCACCACGAGCAGGGTCGCCCGGTCCACGGCCACGCGCCGCTCCGCCGCGCGTTCGATGTCCCCGGCGAGGACGACGCGGCTCGTGCCATCATCCACCTCGACCACGCAGGACGCATCGTTGCCGGCGAGCCCGGACGCCGGCCAGAGCACCCGAAAACGCACGCCATCCCAGAGCCATGCGTCGCCCGCCCGGCAACGGTGCCCGACGACGCCGGGAACCGGTTCGCCCAACGCCACCCCGCGCACGTCGAGAAGCCGCATCACGGCCCCGGTGCCCCCGACATGATCGATGTCGGCGTGGCTCAACACGAGTTCGGTCACCCGGCCCCCATGGGCGCGCAACACGTGCGGCACCACGACCGCCTCCCCGACATCGAAGCCGGTGGGATACCGGGGGCCGGTGTCGTGGAGCAATACGTGATGCCGGGTACGCACGACCGTGGCGGCACCCTGGCCCACGTCGAGCACGGTCACGTCGAACGCCCCCGTAGCCGGTGCCTCCTGCCGCGTCAGCGCCGCCAACGCGCCCAGCGCCAGCGCCGCACGCGCCACGCGCGACCACGGGAGCAGGAAAGCCAACGCCAGCACGATGGCACCATACGGGGCTACGACCCGTGTGGCCGCCGCCAGCCCGTCCAGGGCCGCCGCCGCGTTCACGATCCACATCACGGCCTCCAACGTCCCGTCCGCCGCCCCGAGGATCGGCCCCGCCACGTTCGGCTCGATCCCGAGCATCAGCACGCCGAGCACCGAGAGCGGTGCCGCCACCATCGCGACCATGGGAATCAACACGAGATTCACCACCGGGGCGAGCGGATGCACGTGGCCCACGAACACCCCCAACATGGGAGCGAAGGCGACGGCTACCACCAGTTGGGCCACGATGAGATCCGTCGCGCGGAGCCTCAGCGCCGCCCATGGTGCTGGCGAGGAGGCGGCCTGCCGACGCGGGACGCGCGGCGCGAAGTAGGCGATCAGTACCCCCACCGCACCGAACGAAAGCCAGAAGCCGGTCTCGAGCACGACCAGCGGATCGAAGGCCAACAGCACGGCAAGCGCCAACGCGAACGCGCCCGACGCACGCACGCGACGCCCGACCGTCGCTGCGAGTACCCCCGTTCCCGCCATCAACGCCGCCCGGGTGACGGGCAACGTCCATCCCGCGACCGTCGCGTACCCGACGACCGCGGCAAGGGCGACCACGCCCCCCACCGCCCGGGCGCGGCAGCGGCGCGTCATGGGCAGGAGCCGGGCCAGCCCATTGCCGAGCGCCATGCCCAGGACCGCGAACATCCCGACGTGCAAACCGGAGATCACCAGCAGGTGGACCGTTGCCGTCTCGCGCAGCAACCGCCAAGCCTCCGTGGAGACGAGGGCGGTATCTCCAGTGGACAAGGCGAGGATCGCGCCGCTCCGAACGAGGCCCAGTTCGCGAACCTGCTCGCGCAGGCCCCACCGCCAGGCGTCCACGGCATCGCGTTCGTCCACCTCAAGGAAACCTCCCGTCACATAGCCCGTGGCGGCGATGCGATGCCGGGCGAGCCAGCGTTCGTAGTCGAATACGAAGGCATTCGCGTGGGCGCGTGGTTGGTCGATCCGCGCCGCCACCCGCCAGTGCTGCCCGGGACGTAGTAAAGGCACTTCCGGTGCCGTCCACCCGAGCCGCACGCGATCCCCCCGCGCCAAGCCGCAGCTCGCCGCCTCCAGCAAGCGTCCCTCGAAGCGCAGGGATTCGCCTTCACGCACGGGTAGTCCTTCGACGGCCAGGAGCACGGAGACTCCCGCCTCGCAAGGCGGCCGGCCCTGCTCGGACACCGGCGCCAAGCCGATCGCCAACGCAGCCCACGCGACGCCCACACCGAACGCTCCCGGAATCCGCCAAGTTGCGGCGAACACGCACGCGAGGCAGGACGAGGCACCGAGCACGACGGCCGCCAACAGCGGGAGCGGCTGCAGGTGGGCCGCGACCACACCGGCCGAGAAGGCGATCAACGGCCCCATGGGCTGCTCCGCAGAAGCGCCCCGGCCGGGTTCGGACGCCGCCTCGGGAGGCGTCGGCAAAGCGTCTGACGGGGTGGAGCGGGCATAATGGGGTTATGCCACGGGGTTTCCTGAAGCGGTATCTGCCAAACGCCGACGCGATCCGTGCGCAACCGCTGTTACGCCCCGTGCGACATCTCCTACAAGAGCCCGCCCTGTGGCATCTCCATCGTGGTTCGACGGGCAATGCCTGCTTCGTCGGGATGTTCTGCGCCTTCGTTCCGATTCCGGGGCAGACCGTCCTCGCCGTGGCGATGGCCCTGGCGCTGCGCTGCAACCTGCCCATCGCTCTCGTCCTCGTGCAGGTCACGAACCCCCTCACCGTCGCGCCGATGTTCTTCTTCGCCTACCAGCTCGGTGCGTGGCTGCTCGGCACCGAGGTGGCGGTGACCGAGTTCGAACTATCCTGGGATTGGCTCGCGGGGCACTTCCGCCAGCTCTGGCGGCCCGTGCTCCTCGGCAGCCTGATTTGCGGCTGGGTGAGCGGCGTCACGCTGATGTTGAGCGCGCGCCTGTTGTGGCGGCTCCACGTCATCCGCCGTTGGCGCGAGCGGCGCGCCCGGCGTCTACGAAGCGCGTAGGCCACCACGCCACAGAAGGAGGTTGTCCCACCCACCGAAAACTGTTTAGACTCGCTCTCCGTTGCGAGCATGACTGGGCGATGGATATGGGTGTGATCGAGGGTCTGGAGTGGATCGCCGTCGCGATCTACGTCGTGGGACTGGTCACCGGCGTGTATCTGGTCGTCACCGCCCAAGGCGACAGAGGGATAACCGAACTGTCGGCTGACAACAGCGACGAGAAAGCTGCGAATGCCATGATCGACATGGTCGAGCAGACCTGCCGGGAACTCCTCATTCACGACGACGGGAACAACTCAGTTGGGTCCGTGTACAACAACGAGCAGGTCTTGGAGGCGATACGGAGCCGTCTTCGACAACGCCCACGCCTGAGGATCCGATGCCTATTCAACGATAACGAGCCCCTGAAGCTGCTCGAACTGGCGCAATCGGAGGACTGCCGAGATCGAATCGAAGTCTGGCACGTACGGGGCCCCAGACCATTGGACGACATGCACTACAAGGTCGTGGATCGGGGGAAGATGGTCCATCTGTCATTCCACGCCCACCGGGTGGACGAAAGAAAGTACCTGATCCGCAAGCCACCGATTTGGGCTATTCCCACACGGCGACGGATCAGCAAAACGCATCGTGAGCACTTCGGCTCCGGCGTCCTCGAAGCGACTAGGATCGTCTGACCAGCATGGTTCTAGCGGATCCCCAACTCTACATTGCCTTGGCCATCTTGGTGGCAGTGGCGGCGATAGTCACTCCGAGCACACATCCTGGGAGCCGGAGCTTGATCCCTCTGTCCAAAGTAGGAGTGAACGCTGTCGCGCTGTCCTTGTTCGTCGCCGTGACGATAAACGTGGGCCACATACTCCTGAAGATGTTGGTCCTCACGGGCTACACGGACACGTGGGTCGTCGTGGACTGCATCGTGCATGCGGCGGTGCTGACCGCGATTATGCTCGTTTTGGCGGTCTGGTACTGGGCGGTGAGCCGATACAACGAAGCGTCGGCCACTCGGCCCGCTGCACCGACCGACTCGGCACCGTGACTACGTCCGACGTCGTCCTTTGGGGCGGACTGGAGTTCACGGTCTGCGATCCAGCAGGTGATTGGAACGACGTTGCGGGTGTATATGTTTTCGCCGGGCCTAGCCCGGACACGCGGTGGTGGTACGCCAAGTACATCGGTCAGACTACCTCCTTTCGATCCCGGATGCCCGGCCACGAAAGGTGGGACGAGGCGAAACGGAACGGAGCAACGCAAGTACACGCCCGGGTGGTTCCCGACGACCATGAACGTGCAACACTGGAAAGCACGCTGATAATGACCTATCTTCCCCCGTTGAACCAACGGTGAACGCACGCGACTGATCACATTGCGTGAAGCAACGCCTCGAAAACTCGGCGTTCCAGATCGTTGGACTTGCCATTAGATGACCCCGTTCGGAACGCCTTCCGCACTGCACCCTACGACCACCTGCGGACGCCCTACGTCGCCACCGCTACCTCGCCCGCCACAATAGTCGAGCTTCGATCAAAGGACTTGACTCGTCCCGAACATGATCAAGTACGGATCTCAGTGACCGGGTTCCCGTGCGCCACCTCAGAGCTGGGAGTAGCCACCTCCAAAGACTTGGTCAGACGGCCTGATCGGACGCCGCGGCCGACGGACGTTCCACCGCAGGGCCGCGTGGGGCGGAACTCTAACGTCGGGAGCGCATTGTGTCGCGCAGAACCTTGCGCCGCTATCTCGCTTTCCCTATGGCTAACCGCCTTGTTGTAATGGTAGTCGGACACGAACTTGGGGTTTCAATAGCTCATCAGGTCTGAGGTGGTCTTGGTTCGTTGGACAGTCCGAGGGCGAAAGTAAGGTGTACTCCGACTGCGTTGATGCCCTCGATGAAGGGACCCTGCCGGCGCAAGCCGAGGATGTCTACGGCATCGTCGAGGCGCCGGCGGTGGTGGTGTGAAGGAGCCGGTCGGTGACGGCCGGAAGTACACTTCCGGTCGTCGCCAACCAATGCGCCGCGGCATTCGCCGTGTCACCCGAAGGGCCGGAACGAAGTGGAGGAGCCGCGCAGCGGCTTGACGCGGCGAGTGCCGTGGCGTTCCCGGCGCACATGGTCCCGGGTCCGGTCACGCGGCCTCTCCCAGGGTGCCCCGGTAGACGTCACCGGGCGTGCGCCCGTGCAGCGACGAATGTGGACGGAGTTCGTTGTAGAAGGCGAACCAGGATGCCACGATACGCTCGGCGTCGCGGCCGTCGGCGAGCTCGTGCAGGTACACGGCCTCGTACTTCAGCGAGCGCCACACGCGCTCGATGAAGATGTTGTCCAGATAGCGCCCGCGACCGTCCATGGAACAGCGCGCGCCGCGGGCGCGCACCCGGTCGGTGAACGCGATGCTGGTGAACGGGGCGCCCTGGTCCGTGTTGAAGATCTCGGGGACGCCGAGGCGCAGCGCGGCGTCCAGCGCCTCGACGCAATCCACACCAGACGGATTCACAAACTGTCCCTCGGGTCGCGATCCATCCGCGGCGAGGCCCGACCCCGGCTCCGGCGTAGGGGAACTCCCGATCAATCGGCTCGGTTTCGTTGCAGCCGCCAGGCGCATGAACTAGGCCAAAGTTGTGGCCGAGTTCGTGAGCTGTGGTGGACCCGCAAGTCCGACTCTCCGGGCGACATCTCTCGTCAAACGCATCTCCGACCGAGACGTTGCCCGGCCGTTTCCCCCAAACCGCCGAATCCGAAGGTGGCTCACATGTCCTGCTTCAAGACTCCTGAGGGTTCCCCCCAACAGCGTGCAACGGACACTCGTCATCTTCAAGAAGGCTTCCGCCATCCGAGGGCGCGGCCATGCGTGTGGCGGTGCCGCGGTCAGGCGGCGTGGAGCGCGGGCGCGGGATCCTCGGCCACCGCCTTCAGCGCGGGGCGCAACACCGCAAGCAAACAGAGCCCGAGGGACAGGCCCGCGATGATGGCGAGGTCGGAGAGCAGCACCTGGGCCGGCAGTTCGTCGTAGGGCGTGCCGTCCAGGATGCTCCCGCCGAGCACCCCCGACAACGCCCCGGCGACCGGCCCGGCGTTCCACGCGATCAACGCGCCCGCCGCGAGACCCGCGACCACCCCCACCACGGCCACCGCAAAGCCCTGCACCAGGAACACCTGCACCAGGAACCGCGTCGGCGCGCCCATGGTATCGAGCATCGCGATGTCGGCGCGCTTGTCGTTCACGAGCATGGTCTGCCCGGAAACCATGTTGAATGCCGCGATGGCGACCACGAGGGCGAGAAAGACGAACATCAACGTCTTCTCCAGCCGCACGGCACGAAAGAGGTCGCCATAGGTGTCCGTCCAGAGGCGGAGCCGCCACTCCGGGGGCAGCCCATCGCGCAGCGCCGCCGCGGCGGTCTCGACACGCATCGGGTCGGCAAGCTGCATCCTGTACCCCGAGACCCCCGCCGCACCCATGCCCCGCGCGCGCACGTCCGCGAGGCCGATCACCGCAAGGGAGTAGTCCGGCTGGGCACCGACCTCGAAGGTGCCCCGCAACGTGAATCGCTGGACCCGTGGTTGTATCCCGGCACCACTCGGCTGGGCCACCACGAGCACCACCGGGTCGCCCACGTCCACGCCCATGAGTGCCGCTAGCGGCGCTCCAAGCAACACGCCCCCGGCATCCCGCCCTAGATCCTCGACGGCCCCGGTGACCATGCGCCGTCCCACCAAGGCCAAGCTCGCCGGCGCCGCCGCGTCGACTCCGTAGAGTGCCAGGGGCTGGACGCTTCCGCGCACGGCGACCATCGCCGTGCCCGCGAAGAAGCGTTCGCTCGAGACCACTTCCGGAGGCGGCGATGGCGCGGGTGTGGACGTGCCCGCGGGCGGCACCACGAGCACGTGCGGCACCGTGCCCAACAGTCGCGTGCGCAGTTCCCGGTCGAATCCGTTCATCACGCTGGCCACGATCGTGAGCAGCATGACCCCCGCCGTGAGCCCCGCGAACGACGCCCAGTTGATGAACGACGCATGGGGATTGCGGCGCGCGGCCAGGTAGCGCCCCGCCATCCAGAACACGTTGGCGAACCTCACGAGGTTCCCTCCCGCATCGCGTGCAACCGCCCGTCGTCCAGGACTAGCCGGCGGTCCATGCGTCCGGCCAGCCCCTCGTCGTGGGTGACGACGACGAACGCCGTGCCCGTGGAGCGCGACAAGTCGTCCATGGCCTCGAGCACCTGCAACGCGCTCTCGCGGTCGAGATTGCCGGTGGGTTCGTCGGCGAGCACGACCGTCGGCGAGCCGGCCAGGGCGCGGGCGATGGCGACCCGTTGACGCTCTCCCCCGGAGAGCTCGTGGGGGCGATGGGCGACGCGCTCCGCAAGACCCACCGCCCCGAGGAGTTGCCGTGCGTCGGGCGCCACGCGGCGCATCGCCTCACCGGTGACGAGCCGCGGCATGGCGACGTTTTCCAGCGCCGTGAACTCCGGCAACAGGTGGTGTAGCTGATAGACGAAGCCCATGTGGGCGTTGCGCAGCGCGGCCCGGCGGGACGGATTCACACCCGTCAGTGGCTCTCCGACGACCCGCACCCACCCCTCGTCCGGATCGAGCAGCCCCGCGAGCAGATGCAGCAGGGTGCTCTTGCCCGAACCCGAGCGGCCGACGATGGCCAGCCGTTCCCCCGCCGCCACGTCGAGGTCCACCTCCGTCAGGACGGGAATGCGGACCACGCCCTGCACATAGGACTTCACCAGACGACGGCATTCGAGCGGCAGCGGGTCACTCATGGCGCAGCACCTCCGCCGGCTGCACGCGGCTCGCCCGCCAAGCCGGGAACAGGGTTCCGAGCACGCCGAGGCCAAGCGCCGTCACCGTCACGCGGATCGCATCCGCCGCCGCGAACTCCACCGGCAACGAGTGGACGAAGTACTCGCCCATCAGCTCGATGCCGAGGGTGGCTTCGAGCCACGCGTAGCCACCCTCCGTCAACGCCCCGAGCGCCCATCCGAGCAACAGTCCAAGCCCCACGCCCACGCCGCTGATGACGGTGCCCAGCACCACGAACGCCAGCACGACGAGACTAGAACGGCCGCCGATGGTGCGCAGGATCGCCACGTCCGAGCGCCGCTCGTTCACGATCATCACGAGACTCGAAACCAAGTTGAAGGCCGCCACCGCAACCAACAGCGAGAAGATGAGGAACATCATGCCCTTCGTGACGCGAATCGTGCGGTAGAGCGGCCCGTGGGTGCGTAGCCAGGTCGCGAGCATCAGCCCTTCGGGATCCGCCACGCGACGCGCCAGTTCGCCGATTTCCCGCGCGCGTAGCGCGGCGTCCGTACGCGCCTCGACTCCGTGGAAGGCCCCCTCGAGGCGAAACAGGCGCCGCGCATCGTCCGCGTGCAGATAGGCCGCGCGGTCGTCCAACTGCGAACCGGTGCGCACGCGGCCCACGACGGTGAGCGTCTTGCGCCGGGGAAAGACGCCGAAGGGCGTCACGCCCCCGCCGGGAAGCACCACCGTCACGTCCTCGCCCGGCGCGATGCCGAGTTCCTCCAGCACGCCGCGCCCAAGCAGCACGCCAAAGCCGCCCGGGCGCAGGCCGGACAGACTGCCCACCTCGACGAAGCGCCCGATGACGGCCTCGTACTCCGAGGGCCGCACGCCCTTCAACTCCACGCCAACGAGCCGGCCCTGGGCGGCCATGAGGCCCGCACCCACGATCACCGGGGTCGCGGAGCGCACGCCGGGCACCCGAAGCATCCGCGACCGGACCTCGTCCGCATCGTCGATCGGCGTGCGGCCGAACAGCGTGAAGTGGGGCACGACCCCCAGAATGCGCTCTTCCAACTCGCGTTCGAAGCCGTGGACGACCGCCTGCACGTAGAGCAGCACGCCCACCGACAGGGCCAGCCCCGCCAGCGCCATCACGCTGACGAAGGAAAGGAAATTGTGCCGGGAACGGGCGTAGCGGAACCCGATGTTGACGGCGAGCGGGCGAAACAAGGAAGGTCGGGCCAGCCGCTCCGGAAACGGGTGCTTGGCAATGGTAGCAGAGACGCCCGCCACTCCCCGGGGTCCGGTCACCGCGAGAGTCGTTCCACCATCGCCCCGCTCGCCCACGACTCGAAGCCACCGCCGCTCCGGACCACGAAGTACGCGGCGAGCCGATGCGCATCCGCCCACGCCGGACCTCGCTTCGGGCCGAGCACCAGAAGCAGCGTCGCGTACCCGTCGGCCCACATGGCCGAAGGGTGTAGGACGGACACCGAGGCGAGCCCGTGCCGGATCGGAGCGCCCGTTGCCGGATCGATGACGTGCGGCCGGCGCACGTCGCCGTCCATCGCGAAGTTGCGATAGTCCCCGGAGGTCGCGATGGCTTCGTTGCGCAGTTCGATCACCCGCGGGGGTTGCGTGTCCAAGGACGCCGGGGACTCGATGGCGACCCGCCAAGGCCGACCGGCGGGGCCAACGCCACGCGCCCGCACCTCTCCGCCGATCTCCACGACGTAGTCCCGGCAAGCCGCCGCCTCGAGGGCCCGTGCCAACGCGTCGACGCCGAAGCCCTTCCCGATGGCGGCGAGATCGATCCGCACCGGCGCAGTCCTACGCAGCCGCTGGCCGTCCATCTCCAAGAACCGATGGCCGACGCGTTGCCGGGCCGCGTCGATCGCCCCCGGGGCCGGAACCTGTTCCACGGTCGGTCCTTCCGATGGCCGCGGACCAAAGCCCCAGGCGTCCACCAGCGCACCGACCGTGACGTCGAACGCCCCCTCCGAAGCCGCCGACAGTTCGAGCGCGGCATCCATCACGGCCGCCAAGGTTGGGGAGAGCGTGACCCAGGTGCCGACGGGCGCGGCGTGGAAGCGGGAGACCTCCGAATCCTCGTCCCAATTCGAGAGCGCCGCGTTGACGTCGGCGAGCACGGCCACAACGGACTCTCCGTCCAGCGCGGGAGCGCACCGGGCCACGACGCGGTAGGACGTGCCCATCGTCGGTCCGGTCAGCTCCCGGTACTCGGGGGCGCAGGCTGCGAGCAGTCCGAGCGCGCCGATGCCCGCGGCCCGCTTCCACGCCGAAGGCGAGGCATGGATCCGCCGCCGTGGACCAAACGGCTCCGGTCGCTTAGGCTCCGCTCCTCGTTCCTTCCACACCAGAGAGAGCCCCATGGAGTTCTGCACAGTCGACAAAGCCGACCACATCATGACGGTGACGCTCAACCGCCCCGAGCGTCTCAACGCCCTGCACCCGCCCGCCAACGCGGAACTCGGCGAGGTATTCGACGACTACGCGAACGACGCCGACATGTGGGTGGCGATCATCACCGGCGCCGGACGCGGTTTCAGCGCCGGCAACGACCTGCGCTACCAAGCCGAGGGCGGCGAGCGCGTGCCGACCCCGCGCGGCTTCGGCGGGCTCACGTCCCGTTTCGACATGGCCAAGCCCGTCATCGCCGCCGTCAACGGCGTCTCCATGGGGGGCGGGTTCGAGATCGCCCTGGCGTGCGACATCATCATCGCCTCCGAGAACGCCGTGTTCGCGTTGCCCGAGCCCAAGGTCGGCCTGGCCGCCCTCGCCGGCGGGCTGCAACGGCTGCCGCGGCAGATCGGTTCCAAGCGCGCCCTCGGCATGATCCTCACGGGCCGCCACGTCTCCGCCCAGGAAGGCTACGAACTCGGCTTCGTCAACGCGGTCGTCCCCGCCGAGGACCTCATGGACGAGACCCGCAAGTGGGCCGGGTGGATTCTGGAGTGCGCGCCGCTGTCGATCCGCGCCAGCAAGGATGTGGTGCAGCGGAGCCTGGACATGGCGTCCCTACAGGAGTCCATGGAGGTGTCGTACGACTCCGTGCGCACGCTGTCGCGCAGCGAGGACTTCATCGAGGGGCCCCGGGCGTTCGCGGAGAAGCGTCCGCCGAACTGGCAGGGCCGGTAAGGGCTGTTTCACGGCCCAGAATCTCCCTGAGATTCACGCTGTATATTGCTAGAAATTAACGCCTTCTCAGACGGGAGTGGCCGCGGATGGGGCTACGATCCCAGCGCGGCCACGCGCTCCACTTCCGCCCGATAGTCGTCGAGTCCCGAGTAACGGATGCCGTGTACGAAGCGGTCCGCGCCCGCCTCCTCGTACGCGGCAAGGCGCTCCCTTGCGGCGATCGGGTCGGCCGGCAGTCCTCCCATGACCGTCGCCGCGCCTGGGGCGCGGCCGGCTTCTTCGCAGAGCGCCCGGTAGGTCGCCATGTGCCGCGCCAGCTTGTCCGGCGCCAACGCCATCGGCAACCAGCCGTCGCCGTAACGCGCCGCGCGCTCCAGCGCGTGCGGCGGCCCTCCGCCGATCAACACCGGGGGCTTGCGCGGCCGCGGCTTGAACAGGAACGGCTGGCCGTTTTCGGTTACCTCGTCCCCCGCGAAGCAGCGGTTGAGCAAGTCGAGGACCGAGTCCGCGATGCGTCCGCGCCGGCTCCGGTCCACGCCGAGCGCACGGAACTCCGGCACCATCCAGCCCACCCCGGCACCGAGAATCAGGCGCTCGCCCGAGAGTTCCTGCAACGACGCGATCTGCTTCACCGTCGGCAGCGCGGACCGATACGGCAGGATCAGAACGCCGACGCCCAGCCGGATGCGCTCGGTGCCGCCGGCGAGCCACGCGAGGGCGATGAGGGGGTCGATGTAGCGCCCGCCGGAACCCTCCGCATCGTCCGGTGGGATCGCCAGGTGATCGACCACCCACACGGACTCGAGGCCCGCCTCTTCGGCCAATGCCGCGCAACCGGCCATGACCTCGGCGGTGGCCTGGCCGCCCATGTTGCGAATCGTGGTTCCGAGATGCATCGCTTTCCTCCTGCTTCCGAGCTGTTTCCGAGTCCCGATGGCACGAACGCCCGCGCTCGCTTACGCTGGCGGGGCTCCCATGTTCCACGCCAGAACCATCGCCGTCCACGTCGCCGCCTTCGGCGGGGGCTTCGTCATCATGTCGCTGGAACTGCTCGGCGGGCGCATCCTCGCGCCCTGGTTCGGCGGCAGCATTCACGTCTGGGGCAGCATCATCACGGTATTCATGGTGTCGCTGTCGCTGGGTTATCTCCTCGGCGGGCGTCTCTCGCTGCGCAATCCGAGCCTCGACAAGCTGGCCGCCGCCTTCCTCTGCGGGGGCGTCGCCCTCGTGCCACTCGTGCATGCGGCCGAACCCGCGATGGCCTGGCTCTTCGACTTGATCGAAGACCCGCGCTACGGATCCCTCGCCGCCTCCCTCGTGCTCTTCTCCCTGCCCACGGTGCTGCTCGGGATGATCTCCCCCTACGCGGTTCGCCTGCTCGTGCGCACGGCGCCGGAATCCGGCCACGTCGCGGGAACGCTCTACTTCGTCTCCACCCTCGGCAGCGCGGTGGGGACCCTGGGGACGTCGTTCTACTTCGTGCTCTGGTTCGAGGTGAACACCATTCTGACCGGACTCGTGGTCGCCCTCGCCGTGCTGGCCGCCGTCGCCTTCGCCGGGGAGCGGGCCTCGTGAGGGCACGGCGCGGACCAGCGCTCCGGCCGAATCGGTGGCTCCGGGCGATCCGGGCCGTTCGGGCGGCCACGATTTTCTGCTGCCTCGCCGCAGCGACCGGGCAAGCCAAGGTGATCCACCGCGAGGCGTCGCTCTATCAGACCGTCCTCGTCACCGAACGGGGCGCGGTGGTCTGCCTCCAGTTCGAGACCCGCAAGGACCTGCGCAACCAGTCCTGCCTCGACCGGCGCCGGCCCCGCCACCTCGTACTGCCCTACACACGCATGTTGCTTGGCGCGCTCCTCCTCGTGCCGAATCCCGAGACCATCCTCGTGATCGGGCTCGGCGGCGGAATCCTGCCCACCGCGTTCGCCGAACTGCTTCCCGACGCCCATGTCGACGCCGTCGAGATCGACCCCGTCGTGGTCGGGGTGGCGGAGCGGTTCTTTGGGTTTCGGGAAACCGCGCGGGTCCGCGTCTTCGTCTCGGACGCCCGGGTGTTCACCCGCCGAGCCGCCGGCCGGGACCGCCGCTACGACCTGATCGTCCTCGATGCCTTCGGCAGCGAGTACATCCCCGAGCACCTGATGACCGTCGAGTACTTTCGCGAAACCCGTGCCCTCCTCACCCCGCGCGGAGTCGTCGCCGCCAACACCTTCCGGGATAGCGGGCTGCACGACCACGAATCCGAGACCTGGCACCAGGCATTCGGTCCCTTCATCGAGTTCACCACGGACTACAGCCTGAACCGGATCCTCATGGCCTCCGCCGCACCTCTACCCGAAGCGTCCACGGTCGACGAGCGCGCGCGCACCTGGCACCGGAAACTCGAACGCTTCGGCGTCTCCATCACCGACTTTCCCGGCGCCTTCAACCGAGCGCCGCGCTGGGACCGGACCAAGGAGGCCCTCACGGATCAATACGCCCCGGCCAACCTGCTGCGCGCCGGGGAGTAGCCACCCAAACGCCCACGGCACACGCGAGCCCCGCTTGTCTCTGCGGCCTGCCGCGCCTAACGTTCGCCGACCGCCCGACGAGTCCAACCGATGCCCGACTGGAACTTCCCCTACCCCTCGCGCCGCGCGCCCGTCTTCGCCGCCAACGCCGTCGCCACGTCCCAACCGCTGGCGACGGCGGCGGGCATCGAGGCCCTGCGCCGGGGCGGCAACGCGGTGGATGCCGCCCTCGCGGCGGCGATCACGCTCACGGTCGTCGAACCGAACATGAACGGCGTCGGCAGCGACGCATTCGCCATGGTGTGGGACGGGGACCGGCTACACGGGCTCAACGCCTCCGGCCGCGCGCCCGCGGCTTGGCATCCCGAGCGCTTCGCCGGACACGCCCAGATGCCCACCCAGGGCTGGGACACCGTGACGGTGCCCGGTGCCGTGAGCGCATGGGTGAAGCTGTCGGAGCAGTTCGGTGCCCTCCCCTTCGAGGCGCTGTTCGCAGAACCAATACGCCACGCGCGGGACGGCTTTCAGGTCGGCCACATCACCGCCGGACACTGGCGTTTCGCCCTCGACGCCTATGCGGAGTTCGAGCACTTCCAGGCTCACTTCGGCCCGGGCGGGCGGGCGCCAACCCCGGGGGAGCGCTTCGCCAAGCCCGACCTCGCGGCCACCCTGGAACTCATCGCACAAACGCGCGGGGAAGCGTTCTATCGCGGATCGCTGGCCGACCGCATCGCAGACACGGCCGCAGCCGAGGGCGGCGCCATGACGCGGGACGATCTCGCGGCCCACACCGCCGACTGGGTCGCCCCAATCGCCCAAGACTATGGATCCATCACCGTCCACGAGATTCCCCCGAACGGCCAGGGGCTGGCCGCACAGATCGCGCTGGCGATTCTCGGCCACCTGGGCCTGGCCGACTTGCCTCCCAATGGCGTGGAATCCGTGCATCGCCAGATCGAGGCGATGAAGATCGCCATCCGCGCCGCGTTCGACCACTTCGCGGACCCCCGCGCCATGACCACCCCACCGGAGGCGCTGCTCGAACCCGGTTCCCTCGCCCGGGCCGCCGCCAGCATTGGGTCTTCCGCGGCGACGCTGCCCCCCGTCGCGCTCCCCGTCGGGCACGACACCGTGACCCTCACCGCCGCCGACGCGGACGGCCGCATGGTGAGCTTCATCCAGTCGAACTACATGGGCTTCGGCTCCGGCGTCGTCATTCCCGGCACCGGGATCGCCATGCAGAATCGCGGCACCGGGTTCAGCCTCGCGCCCGGCCACCCGAATCGCGTCGGCGGCGGCAAGCGGCCGTATCACACGATCATCCCCGGCTTCGTGACCGAGGCGGGAGCGCCCCGCCTGAGCTTTGGGTTCATGGGCGGACACATGCAGCACCAGGGGCATGTGCAGACAGTCCATCGCCTCTTCGACCTCGGCGAGAATCCCCAGGCCGCGTCCGACGCCCCCCGCTGGCAGGTGCTGCCCGACTACACGGTGGCGTTGGAGACGGGCTTCCCCGAGGACGTGGCGAATGGCCTGCACGCCCGGGGACACCGGGTCGCGACGGCGGATCCGGCCCTATTCGGCGGCGCGCAACTCATCCTGCGCATGGACGACGGTTACTGCGCGGCCTCGGACCACCGCAAGGAGGGCATGGCGGCGGGGTTCTGACGGCATCGACCGCCAAAATGCGCGCGAGCCGTGGACGAATCGCGTTGATACGGATAGTATGCAGTCTTGCGTCTGGGCGATGGGACGGCCAATGAGATCGCCATGGTAGGACACCTTCGCGCGATTCGGATGGAACGCCGCCTGCGCCAACGCGACGTTGCTGCGGCGGTGGGGATCACCGAGCACCAGATTCGCAAATGGGAACGAGGGCTAGCGCTCCCGCCTCCCGACGTGCTGGAGGCACTGGCGGAGTTTTTTCGCGTCCCTCTTGACGAGTTGGGGGAAGCGCAACGAGCACATTCGACGGTGATCGAGGCCGGCGAAGGGTACACAACCGCTCGAGTCATCCAGCAGCCCGAGATTCGAAGTCCGACCGTCGATGGGCCTCCCGAAGGCAGACTCACAGTTCTTGACCTGTATTGCGGTGCCGGGGGGCTAACGTTTGGGTTGGAATTGACTGGTGGTTTTACAACAGTCGCGGGGCTAGACCTCTTGCCCGACAGAGTGAGCACGTTCAGGTTGAATCATCCCCATGCAACCGGACTAGTGGCTGACATTAGGGAGTTCCCCATCGAGACCCTCCATGCCGTCTCGGGTGGCGTCGACGTCGTGATTGGAGGCCCACCATGCCAAGGGTTCTCCTCGATCCGCCCTTTCCGTACGCTCACGGAGGGCGACAAGAGGAATTCCCTGCTTGAGGACTTCCTACTAGCGGTATCCAGCCTGCGGCCGCGCTGGGTTATCTTCGAGAACGTCGTGGGCGTCCTGACACACGGTGGGGGCAACGTGCTCGCAAGTCTCCTGGAGGGCTTCGAGTCGTGTGGCTACGCCGTGTCGTGGCGTGTGTTGAACGCATCGCTCTACGGAGTACCGCAGAACAGGGAAAGGCTGTTGATTGTCGGCAATCGGCTTGGCGTGGACTTCGAATGGCCGGCGCCGTCCCATAGGAATGACTACAAGAGCATGGCGGGAGGGCGTCGTGAGGTCATCCGTACCGATGCCCTGTTCTCGCAACATCTGCCTCAATCGGTCACGGTTATGGAAGCCATCGGCGACCTTCCAGCGGTCCAATCTGGTGAAGCCAAAGACTCCTACGAGTCATCGCCCACTAACCCATTCCAAGTTTGGGCAAGACGTTCCGCAAGCCGGCTGACGTTGCACGATGCTACTCGCCACAGCGAGCATATGCTGGAGATCATTAGACACGCTGGTCCAAACATCACATCGATACCCAAGGAACTGATACGAAGCGGCTTCAGCTCGTCGTATAGTAGGTTGGACGCCGACAGTCCAAGCACCACGCTAACGGTCAATTTCGTACACCCGGCGTCCAACCGCTGCATACACCCAGTTCAAGACAGAGCCCTGACGCCAAGGGAAGGAGCCCGCCTTCAGTCGTTTCCCGACACGTTTCGGTTCGCGGGGACAAGAGCGCAGGTAGTGAAACAGATCGGAAACGCGGTTCCACCGCTGCTCGCACGCTCGGTAGGGCAGGCGATACTAACCGCAGATGCGGGCACTAAGGACGAACACGAGAGTGACCCGCGTGATGCTGTGCATGCTGAAGTAGCCGTCTGAGCTTTGGCACTATTCGGCCATTGGGCGCGTACGGACACCTCGGCATATCAAGGAATACTGGAACGAGGCTGTCCATTCCTTGTGCGTTAATCACGGCGGTCTTCCCCGAGTCTCCTGCGGTGTTGCTGGAATTGAAGTGCGCTTCCTCTAGTTCGCCAAGACGAACTTCCCAAATCCACACCACGTCGCCCCGCGATTCCCTACGTCGCACAAAGTCCCCTTGGTCATCGGCAAGGACGTATCTGATAGTCAAGTGTGGGCCTGGCTTGATGAGGTGCCCTTTGGGCTTTCTAGTTTCCAGCGCAACTTTGATCTCTATATCGCGTGTACCTGGAGCGTTCCCAACCAAATCGGGAAATCTATGCGGCCGATTTGCCCTAAAGGCACCGTCGGAAGCGATGGAGACGCCTGCTCTGAACAGATTTCCGACAATGGCTGAGAGATTGGCAAGTTCGACCAGACCTGCAAGCCGCTCGCTTCGCCGCGAGATGAGCGTGTGATCGATTTGATCTAACACACTGTGCGTGTACTCGATGGCATCCCTGATCATGTCGACGGTCAAGCCGAAGTCGCGGAGAAGGTACAGCGTCGAGCAATAGGCCATTCGTTTGGAAATCAGTCATGAGTTTGGCTGGCGACGTCTGGCCGGTGACACGGCTCCTCCCCACTGACGCCTTCAAACAACGCACTCAACGAGAGATCTAGGGCGCCGGCTATCGCAACCAAATTGATCAGGCTGACATTGCGCTCGCCACGCTCGATACCTCCTAGGTAAGTCCGGTGCAATCCGGCCAGTTCCGCCAGCCCCTCTTGAGAGAGCCCACGCTGCCGACGTAGATGGCGGAGATGGGTACCGAATCGGGCAAGGGCGCGATCAACCATCTTTCAACATTCGATGTTTGATGACGATGCGTCTACAGACTATGAGTCGCAATCCAGTGGTGCCGGCCTCGTAGCTTGCGGGCGGACACGAGCGGTCCAATCTCTCGGCAGTGTCGTGAGCCTGTGGCGATATGGCGTTTGCCCGGTGATCGAAGAACGGTCGGCCGTAGCTCCTGAGCGGCCGGGCTAGCTTGATCCGCAGGCACCGTTCGCAGTCTGCAACAGGTCGGCAGAGCGCGCCGGAGATAGGGAGCCCGACGAGGCCGGGTGGTAATGTCCCCCAAACGCCGTTGGGCGGCGTCAGTCGTCCCGCGTGTCCGCCACCTCTGCCGCAAGATCGAGGGACGCGGAGTTCATGCAGAAGCGCAGGCCCGTCGGCGCGGGACCGTCGGGAAAGACGTGCCCCAGGTGGGCGTCGCAGGCGGCGCAGAGCACCTCGATGCGGCGCATGAAGAGGGAGTTGTCCTCGCGGGTGGCCACCACGTCGGGGGAGATCGGCTGGTAGAAGCTCGGCCAGCCGCACCCGGAATCGTACTTCGTGCGCGCGTCGAACAGCGCCGCGTCGCAGCACTTGCAGTGGTAGATGCCGGGCGTCTTGGTGTTCCAATAGATGCCGGTGAACGGCGGCTCCGTCCCGGCCCGGCGCGTGATCTCGTAGTCCCGGGGCGTCAGCGCCTCGCGCCACTCGGCGTCCGTCTTCTCGATCTTGGCCATGCCCCGCGCTTCCTCCCGAGTGGTTGACGCGGCTGGTAAGATGCGCCGCCGTCGCCGGACGGCGATTTTTGCGCAGGGGCAGTGACCGTGCAAGGCAGCGAGGACATGGCAGCCGACACCGGCGGTATCGCGGAACTCAAGCGCGGCCGGCACTTCGCCAAATCCACCAAGCTCGCGGATGTCTATTACGACATCCGGGGCCCCGTGCCGGCCGAGGCCCAGCGCCTCGAGGACGAGGGGCATCACGTCGTGAAGCTTCACATCGGCAACCCCGCGCCCTTCGGCTTCGAGGCCCCCGAGGAGATTCTGCGCGACGTCATGCGGAACCTCCCCGCGAGCCAGGGGTACTGCGATTCGCGGGGCCTTTACTCCGCCCGCAAGGCGGTCATGCAGTACTGCCAGCAGATCGACATCCCCGACGTGGACGTCGACGACATCTACATCGGCAACGGGGCGAGCGAACTCATCGTCATGGCCATGCAGGGGCTGCTCGACGATGGCGACGAGGTGCTCCTGCCGAGCCCCGACTATCCCCTGTGGACCGCCGCCGTGCGGCTGGCGGGGGGCGTGCCCGTACACTATCGCTGCGACGAGGGCTCCGCCTGGATGCCCGACCTCGACGACGTGCGGCGGCTGACCACGCGCCGCACGAAGGGCCTCGTCATCATCAACCCGAACAACCCCACGGGCGCCGTCTATAGCCGCGACTGCGTGACGAACCTCGTGCGCTGGGCGGAGTCGCGGGACCTGATCGTCTTCGCGGACGAGATCTACGCCAAGGTCCTCTACGACGACGCCGAGTACGTCCCCGCCGGTTCGATTCCGGCGGATGTCCTGACGGTGACCTTCAACGGGCTCTCGAAGGCCTACCGGGCCGCCGGCTTCCGCACCGGCTGGATGGTGTTGAGCGGCGCCCGGCACCGCGCCCTCGACTACATCGAGGGGCTCGACATCCTCGCCTCCATGCGCCTGTGCGCCAACGTGCCGACCCAGCACGCCGTGCAGACGGCCCTGGGCGGGACCCAGAGCATCGAGGCCTTGGTGGGGCCGGGCGGCCGGCTGCACGAGCAACGCAACCTGGCCCATGGCCTGCTCGACGCCATCGAGGGCGTGAGCTGCGTCAAGCCCGACGGCGCGCTGTACCTGTTCCCGAAGCTCGACACCCGGCGCTTCGGCCTCACCGACGACGAGCGCTTCGCGCTGGACCTGCTGCGCAAGGAGAAGCTGCTGGTCGTACAGGGCACGGGCTTCCACTGGCCGGAGCCCGACCACTTCCGGCTCGTCTTCCTGCCCCACGCCGACGAACTGACCGACGCGATGGAGCGGCTGGAGCGTTTTCTCGGGACGTATCGGCAGTAGCGGCCGCCCCCCGCCGTCGGTTCAGGCCACCGCCAGCTTCCCCACCCGCTCGGCGATGGCGAGGGCCGCGGTCATCCCCGGGGACTCGATGCCGAGCAGGTTGACCAAGCCGGGAACGCCGTGGACGGCGGGCCCCTCGATGACGAAATCCCCCGCCGGTGCCCCGGCCGGGACGATCTTCGGTCGGATGCCCGTGTACCCCGGATGCAGACGCGACTCGTCGAGCTCGGGGTAGTAGCGGCGGATGGCCTCGACGAACCGCGCGCGGCCCGTGGCGTCGAAGTCGTAGTCCACGCCATCGATCCACACCACGTCGGGGCCGAAGCGGGCCTGGCCGGCGAGGTCCAGCGTGACATGCACGCCGAGCCCGCCGGACTCCGCCACCGGATAGACCAAGTGCGAGAACGGGCTCTTGCCCGACAGCGCGTAGTAGTGCCCCTTCGCGAAGAAGCTCCGGTACCCCGGACGGAACGCTCCAGCGAGGACCGGCGCTGAGAGACCGGCCGCGTTCACGACCGTGGCCCCCGACAGTTCGTAGTCCCCGCACGCCACGCCCACGCGGTCGCCAAGGCGGCGCAGCCGCGTCACCTCCGTGCACAGCGAAACCACGCCACCGTGCGCCTCGATGTCACCCTGCAGGCTCAGCATCAGGGCGTGGCTGTCGACGATGCCGGTGCTCTCGGAGTAGATGCCGCCAAGACAACGCACCGCCGGCTCGAGCCGCGCGACCTCGTCGGCGTCCAGCCACTGCAGGTCCCCCACGCCGTTCGCGCGGGCCTGCTCGCGGTAGCCCCGCAGGGTGTCGAAGTGGCTCTCGGCGGTGGCGACGATGATCTTGCCGATCCGCGCGTGAGGGATCCCGTGGGTGGCGCAGTAGCCGTACAGCAACGCCTTGCCGCGCACGCAGGTCTCGGCCTTCACCGAACCCGTGGGGTAGTAGATGCCCGCGTGAATGACTTCGGAGTGGCGGCTGCTCGTCTCGGAACCGATCAGCTCGTGCCGCTCGAGGACGATCACCTCCCTGCCGGCCAGGGCGAGTTCGCGAGCGACCGCGAGGCCGACCACTCCGGCCCCGATCACCACCGCGTCACAGCGCTCGGGCAAGGGCTACCGGCCCTTCTCGATGATGAACTCCAGGCGCTCCCCCGTCGCGCCGAGTTCCTCGAGCGTGTGCCCGAGGAACCGGCAGAAGTTCCGGAAGTCCCGCGTCGTCGAGGGATCCGTGGCCACCACATGGACACGCTCCCCGGGGCGCATCTCGCGCACGCGGTTGCGCACGATCATGAGCGGTTCCGGACAGAGGAGTCCGGTCGCGTCGATTTCATGCTTGATGTCCGGCATCTTCCGCGTTTCCGGCGGTGGCGGTACCCGGTGGCGATGATAGCCAAACGCCGGGCCCCGCGGCCGGCGCCCCCGCCGTCGGTCCTGTTGACTCTCCCTCCGGCGGGCATGACACTGCCCGAACCCCCGAGCAGGGGACCTTGCGTTGGAGAAGGTCGAAGGCCCTCGATGAATCGTCGCGCCGCTTTCCTAGCAACATGCCTCGCCGCGACGGCGTCCGCCGGCGAGGAGACGATCCGGGAAACGCTGGCGGACGATGCCGAGGCGCGCATCGAGGTGCAACTCACCGCCGGCGAGTTCGCCGATGCGGTCGTGGCGGCAGAGCGGCTGGTGGAGGAGGTCGAGGACGGGTCGAACCGCTATGCCCTGGCGCTGAAACGCCCACTCACCCTCCTCGGCGACGCACTGCTCGGGATGGGCGACGGTCCGGGCGCGTTGGAGGCCTACGACCGGGCCCTGCACGTCGCCCGCGTCAACCTCGGCCTGTTCGACCCCAACCAAGTGGATGTCGTCTACCGGGAGGCGGTCGTGCACGCCACGATGGGCGACCGGGCCGCGGCCGACGCGCGTCACGACTACGCCTTCAACGTCCTGTTGCGGGCGTATGGCCGGGACGATCCACGCATCGTTCCGGGCCTGTTCACCCTCGCCGAGTGGCATCAGGACAACCATCGCGTATTCTCCGCCCGCTACCTGTTCGACCGGGTGGTGGCGATCGCCGCCAGCCAGTTCCCGCCGGGCGACCCGCGCATGATCCGCGCCCTGCGCGGGGTGGCGGCCACGTTCCGCGACGAGCGCTTCCCGCCGAATTTGAGCGCCACCCGCAACCAGCCGGCGATGTCCTCGTATCGCGACAACCGGCGCAACCGGGCCATCGACGTCAACAACTTCGCGCCCGGCGAGCGCGCGCTCATCACCGTGATCAACCTCAAGCAGTCGAATCCCGATGCGACGGAAATCGACATCGCCGAGGCCATGCTCGAACTCGGCGACTGGTATCTGCTGTTCCAGAAGTACGACCGGGCCTTCGCGCTCTACGAGCGGGTCTGGCAGCTTCTCGAGGAGGATCCGGCGCGGCGGGACGCCACGTTCGGGGTGCCAACGCCCCTCTACCTGCCGTTCCCGCCCAACCCGAAGCCGCCCTCCGGGGCCCAGGGCGAACCCCAGAGTGGGATCGTCGAACTGGCACTTGCCGTGAGCGACCGCGGCACGGTGGAGCAACTCGACACGGTGCGCTCGGAACCAGCCGGCATGATGGACTTCAAGGTGCGCAAGCTCGTGCGCAGGGCGCGTTACCGGCCGGCGTTCGTCGAGGCGGCGCCGGTGGCGTCGGCGGAGGTCCCGGTCGAGTATCGGTTCGTGTACGTCCCGGAAGAGGCCGACGAGGGTTAGCGGACTCCCGGACTGCATTCGCTTCGCGCGTTCAGGCAGCGTTCAGCCATCGGAGCCTAGTGTCGTGTCGCCGGTTCGTGCATAGGCAGCGGCGGTGCATGTTGTCCACGGGAAGGGTTTCCGTATGATGGCCCCGACAGCCGCAGGTAGGCCGTGGTGTTAGTCATGGAGAACCGTTTCCCGGTCCGCCCCCGCCGGCCAACGGCCTTGGCGGCCACGTGGTGGAGGTGCGTCGGCTGGTCGTCCCTCCTCGCCATCGCGGCCTGTTCGTCGCCGGTGAGCATGCCACCGCCGCCCCGACCACCAAGCCCGTCGTCGCCTTCGATGCCATCGCCGTCCATGCCGTCGCCCTCGCGGCCTTCGCCGTCGACCCCGTCGCCGTCGACGCCGTCACCCTCCAGTCCGTCGCCCTCGATGCCGTCGCCGTCCACGCCATCACCGTCGAGGCCGTCGCCACCGTCGATGCCAAGCCCATCGAGCCCCTCCATCCCGAGGCCGTCGCAACCGTCCTTGCCGAGCCCCTCGAGCCCTTCGCGGCCCGACTCGTCGCCCTCGTCGTCGGACTCCACGACCATCCCTGCGCCACCGCAGTCCTCGAACCCCGATGGAGCGGATCCCTCGCGGCCAAGCGCCGAAAGCTCCCCATCCTCCGATGCCGGGGACGCCGGGGACACCGGCATGCCCACCATCCCGACGCCACCGCAGTCCGGCGGCCCCGACGGGGCGGATCCGTCGCGCCCCGGCGCGGAGCAATTGCCCGGCTCGGACGCGTCGGACGCGTCACGACCCGGTGAAGAGGGCTCCGACACGGCAAGCACCGGAGACCCGCAACAGGGCGGTGCGGTGCCAAGGCCCGGGCAACCCGACGGCGGCACGATGGCCGGCGGCCGCGATGGCGACCGTTCCGGCGGCGACCCCTCGGCCGGGGACGGCGGACGCCCGGATTCCGGCACCGGGGGAACGCCCGAAGACGCGGTGCGCGGAGGGCTCCCAGGGCCCGGCGAAGACGGGTGGGAGTCGAGCAACGAAGACCCGGGGGATGGCCGGCCGGCCGGCGGCACGGAAGACCAAGGCACCGGTGGCGAGGACGAGCGTCATGCAGCGGGCGGCCGACCCGGCGCGCAGGGCGAGTTCGAGGAGGCCATCGGTGTATTGGATGGCCAGATTTTGGCCGAGCGGGCCGACGTGGTGGCGCGGCGCAACGAAACCGCCGGGCAAGGCGGCCCCGCGGCCCTGCCGAGCGGCCACGAGGGTGGTTCCGAAACCGACGCCGAACGCTCGCGGGGCATGCCGGGCGACCCGTCCCCGGGCGTCATGCCCGAAGGGAACGGACGACGGATGCCCCGGCCCGCGCCCCGCGGGGTACCCGCGCCGGCGGCACCCGTGCCGGCGGACATCGCGGACGCGCGGGACGACGACGTGGTCTGCCGACAACTTCGGGAAGCGGCCATGGCGGAGACGGACGACGCGCTGCGGGAGGCCCTGTGGGACGAGTACCGCCGCTGCCGCGAGGGTTAGAAACCCGTCGCGCGCGGGGTCGCGCCGCCGAGACCAGCGTCCGCCGCGCGACACTGGCGCGGAGGCCGCAAATCCGACAGACTCCGGGCATGCGAACCGGAACCCGACAGGCCCGACACTTGCCGATGCTGCTGGCCCTTGGACTGATCGGCTGCGTGAGCGAAACGGTGCGCGTCGTGGACATGACGCCGCCGGAACGGCTCGCCTGGGAAGTGCCGGAGGAACTCCTGCTCGACGTCGGCATCGCCGTATTCGATGCGAATGTTCCCGACGAGTACGACGAGCGGATCGCGCTCAACATCCAGCCCGAGGTGCGCCGCGCCGAGGGCAACTACATGGCGTTCTTTTTCAAGAACCTGCTCCAATCCACCGGGAACTGGGGTGCCGTGCGGGTGGTGCCCCGTCCCACCCACGCCGTCGACGTCACCGTCACCGCCACCATCGCCCATTCCGACGGCGAGAGCCTCGAACTGCGGGCGCGGGCCGTGGACGCACGCGGCGACGCATGGTTCGAGCGCGACTACGAAGCCCTGGCCAGCAAGTACGCGTACGAGAGCGGCATCCCGAGGGAGATCGATCCGTTCCAGACCGCCTATCGTTCCCTGGCGGACGACATGCTGGCCCACCTGAAGACACTCTCCCCCGAGGACATCCGCGCGATACGCACCATCGCCGAGATGCAGTTCGCCCGGGACTTCGCCCCTGACGCCTTCGCGGACTACCTCGGCCAAACGCGCCAGGGCGGCGTGACCGTGGAGCGGCTGCCGGCCGAAGACGACCCCATGCTCGGCCGCGTCAGACAAGTCCGGGAACGCGAATACCTGTTCATCGACACCCTGGACGAACACTACGCGACGTTCAGCGCCAACATGTTCGCCCCGTACCAGAACTGGCGCCACGCGACCTACGACGAGGCCATCGCCTACAAGCGGGCGAAGCAGCAAGCCCGCTCCAGGATCGTGGCCGGCTCGGCCGCGGTCATCGGCGGCATCGCGGCACAGACCCAGGACGACATCGCCAGCCGCTATGGCGGCATCGTCAGCATCATCGGCGGCGCCGGGATCCTCAAGACCGCCATCGACAAGCTCGCCCAGGCCAAGGTACACGCCGAGGTCCTGCAGGAGCTCGGCATGTCCGCCGAGGCGGAGATCGTGCCCCACACCATCGAGCTCGAGAACCAAACCCTGCGCCTGCAGGGCACCGTCGACGAGCAGTACGAGGAACTGCGGCGCATCCTGAAGAAGGTGTACCTGGAGGAGCTGGGCCTGGCGCTCGGCTCGGACCCCGTGGCAGCTCCCTCCGTGGACGAAGCCGGGCAAGGCGCGGACCTGCAGGCCGAAACGCCCGCTCGCACCGCCGATGACCCAGCCTGACAACGCCGACCGCGTAACCATCGTTCCGGCAGACGCGCCCCTGACGCAGGGTGCGCAACGGCGCGTGCGCGTGGCCTTCCCATCCGCCCGCACGCTGTCGTTCGGGGTCGTCGTCGCCGTGCTGGCCGGCGTGCTCGCGTGGGTGATCATCGCCCTGCCAGGCCGTGTTGACGCACCGACCGCGGCGATGCCGGAGACCAGCGGCGACACCCCTGCGGAAGCCACGGCTCCCGGTCGTCGCGCGGAACCCTCGGTACCGCCCTTCCGGCAACTCGCCCTCGAACGGGCGGAAGCCGACGCGCGCGAGGCCCTCGGCCACTTCGTGGAGTTGCAGCGCGTGCTGGAGGAGGACATGAACGTGGAGGCGTGGGGCAGCGCGGCGTTCGCCGCCGTGTTGGACCGCGCCGCCGAGGCCGACCGCGCGTTCCTCGAAGGGCAATACGAGCTCGCCCTCGCGGAGTACGCCGGGGCGCTCGCCGACCTCGAGGCCGTGCGCGAGCAGGGCGAGGCGCTATACAGGGAAGCCATCGCCCGGGGGGGCGAGGCCCTCGACCAACGCCGCCCGGAGGACGCCGCCGCCGCCTTCGAAGCGGCGCTCGCGATCCATGCCGACTCCGTGGACGGGCGCACCGGCCGGGAGCGCGCCGCGCGTCAGCCCCGGGTGCTTGAACTGCTGCGCGAGGCCGAGCGCGCACGGTTGCGGGGCGCGTCCGGGGAAGCGCTCGGGTTCCTCGAGGAGGCCCACGCCCTCGACCGCCGCACCGCCGGCATCGACAAGGCGCTGGCGCAGGCGCGCGCGGACATCGCCCGCAACGCCTACGAGCAACGGCTATCCCGCGCCTTCACGGCGTTGGAGCAGGGGGAATTCGATGCCGCCGAGGCCGTCTTCCGGGACGTGCTGGGCGCCCGTCCCAACGACCCGGTTGCGCAAGCCGGGCTCGCCCAGACCGAACGCGAGCGGACCCTCGCCCGCATCGACCACTTGCAGGGGGAGGCGCGGAACCTGGAGGACGGCGGCGACTGGGACGGCGCCCTGGCCGCCTTCACCGCAGCCCTGGAGATCGACCCGAACCTACGGTTCGCCCGCGAGGGCCGTACCCGCCTGCGGCGCAGGGTGCAGGCCATCGACGACATGCGCGCCTACCTCGCGGACCCGGCGGCGCTGTCGGAGGATGCGGTCTTCTCCCGAGCCAAAACCCTGCTCGAACGCGCCCGTACCGACGCCGACGCGGGTGGGGCCTACGGGGCCACCGTCGCCGAGTTCGATGCACTCCTCTCCCGCGCCGGCGTGCCGGTCGAGCTGGTGCTGGTCTCCGACAACGCTACGGAGGTGACCGTCTACAAGGTGGGCCGCCTCGGCAGCTTCGACCAGCGCGCCCTACGGCTTCGTCCCGGCCGCTACACCATCGTGGGTAGCCGTGCGGGATGCCGCGACGTACGCAAGGAGATCGTGCTCGACGCCGGGATGGCGCCGGTCACGATTCGATGCGAGGAAAGGCTCTAGGCGTCGGTGGGGCCATGAGCGACCCCCAACCCACGACGATCGAGCCCGTCCGCTTCGCGCCGACGCCCGTCGACGAGACCACACGCCGCCTCCCCCTCTCCAAGGGGCAGGTCGCGGCCATCGCGGCGGCGCTGGCGGTCGCCTGGTTCCTCTGGTTCCTGTTCACCGCCAAGTCGGTCAGCTTCGACGTCGAGCCCCGTACCGCCGTCATCGAGGTGAGCGGCGGTTTCGAGATCGAGCTCGCGGGGGTACGCCTCCTGCGGGAGGGCACCTACCACCTGCGCGCCACGGCCGAGGGCTACCATCCCCTCCTCACCGACGTGGCCGTGGCGGCCCCCCGCAGCCAAACCTTCGCCCACGTCCTGACCCCCCTGCCCGGCCGCATCACGTTCCGCTCGGAGCCCCCCGCGGCGGCGGTGTACCTGGACGACGCGCAACTCGGCGAGACGCCCTTCGTGGCCGACGTCCCGGCCGGCCCACACACGGTGACGCTGTCCTTGGCCCGCTATCAGGATGCCCAGACGGAGGTCGAGGTCGAGGGCCGCCAGGTTGAGCAGACGGTGAACGTCGAGCTACGGCCGGACTGGGCCGACGTCACCATCCCGACCCGTCCCGCCGGGGCCACGGTGCGAATCGACGACGCCGAGGTCGGGGCCACGCCCGGGCCCGTGCCCATCCCGAGCGGGGAGCACCGCATCGACGTCAAGCTGGCCGGCTACAAGGTGTGGCGCGACATCATCGCGGTGCGCGCCGAGGAGACCCGCACCCTGCCCCCCATCGATCTTGAACGCGCCGAAGGGCTCGTCACGGTGCGTTCCTCTCCGCGCGGCGCCGGCATCACCGTGAACGGCACCTATCGGGGCACGACGCCCACGGAGCTGACACTCGCGCCGGGACGCGAGCATCGCATCCGGGTCTTCAAGATCGGTTACGGACCGGTGACCCGCAACGTGCGCGTGGCTTCCGGCCAAGAGACCGCGGTCGCGTTCGACCTGCCCGCCCAGATGGGTGAGCTTGCCGTGACGGCGGACCCCGCAGACGCCGAACTCTGGATCGATGGCGAACGCAGCGGCGGCGTGAACCGCACCCTCACCCTCGCCGCCATCCCCCACGAGATAGAGGTCAGGAAGGCCGGCTACGCGGGCTACCGCAAGACCGTAACGCCGCAGCCCGGCTTCCTCCAGGAAATCAAGGTGCGGCTGCTGACCCTCGAGGAAGCCCGCTTCGCGCGCCTGAAGCCACGCATCGCGACGGCCCTCGGTCAGGAACTGCTGCTCATGCAACCCTCGCCGATCCGGCTTGGGGCGTCGCGGCGGGAACCCGGGCGCCGCGCCAACGAGGTGCTGCGCGACGTGGACCTGACCCGCTTCTTCTACATCGGCGAGAAGGAGGTGAGCAACGCCGACTTCCGGCGCTTCGCCCCCGGCCACAGTTCCGGCGCGTTCGAGACCGCGGAGCTCGACAAGGACGAGCAGCCGGTCGCGAACGTAACGTGGGAGGAAGCCGCGCTGTTCTGCAACTGGCTGTCCGGGCAGGAGCGCCTCGCGCCCTTCTATGTCGTTGAGTTCGGCAAGGTGGTTGGCGCCGACCCCAACGCCCTCGGCTATCGCCTGCCGACCGAGGCCGAATGGGCGTGGACGGCCCGCCACGTCGAGGACGAAGAGCCGCTACTGCGCTTCCCCTGGGGCACGAGCCTGCCGCCGCCGGACCGGCACGGCAACTACGCGGACCGCGCGGCCACCCATGTTGTCGGGCGCATCATCTTCGGTTACAACGACAACCACATCGTCAGCGCGCCGCCCGGAACCTTTCCCGCGAACGCCAAGGGGCTGCGCGATCTCGGCGGCAACGTCGCGGAGTGGGTACACGACTTCTACGAGATACCGGAGCCGGACCAGCGCCTGAACCCACTCGGACCGAAGGACGGCGACTACCACGTGATCAAGGGTTCGAGCTGGATGCACGGGGCCATCTCGGAGTTGCGGCTGACGTTCCGCGACTACGGCGCCAAGGGCCGCCCGGATGTCGGCTTCCGCATCGCGCGGTTCGCGGAATGAACGCCGTGCGGCGGACCCTGCTCCAGGCTGCGGCCGCGCTCGTGCTGCTGGCGGGCACGATGCCCATCTACTCCGCGGACGAGGCACCCGCGTCGGAGACGCCGACCCAAGCCGAGGGCGAAGATCGGAACCAGCGCCCCGCTCCGGCACCCGAGGCACCCACGCCGCCGGCCCGGCCCAGGCCGAGCCCCGAGGTCTTCGTGCCGAGCGAGGACATTTCGGAGGACCTCTCCGTGCGTTTTCCCGTCGACATCTGAAGGACGTACAGCCGCCCGATGAGAAGAACCCTACCCTTCGAGGCCATCTACCAAGTGGTCGCCCTGATCGTCGCGGTCATCGTGGTGCACATGGTCTACGTGACCGTCGTGCGGCCACACGCCGACGCCATTCTGGCCGTCCGCGCGGAGCAGGCGGCGGCCGGCGAGGCCGTGGACCAGGAACGCTCGCTCTACGTGGTGATGCGCGACTACGAACAGGAGGCCTGCTTCATCCTGGGCCTGTGGGCCATCTCGATCATCGGCTTCAAGGGCCGGAACTCGTTCCGGGAGCGGCGGCTCCTCGATGCCGAAATCACCCACGTCGGCGAGGGCATGAGCATCCTCCCGGAGGATACCCGGGAGTACGCCCGCCCGATCCAGGCGCTGCCCGTGGAAACACAGAACCAACTCCTGCCCCGGGCCCTGCTGGCGGCCCTGCAGCGGTTCGCGTCCACGCGCAACGTCCAGGATGTTTCCGAGGCCGTGCGCCAGGTCTGCGATGCGGAGTCCGAGCGTCTGGACAGCGAACTGGCCATGGTGCGCTACATCACCTGGGCCATTCCCTCCATCGGCTTCATCGGCACCGTCCGGGGCATCGGAGACGCCTTGAGCCAAGCGTACGAAGCGGTCGGCGGCAACATCGCGGGCGTCACCGAGAGCCTGGGCGTGGCCTTCAACTCGACGTTCGTCGCCCTGGTCATCAGCATCATGATCCGCTTCCTGGTCGATCAGGTGCAGCTCGTGCAGGAACGCCTGGTGCTCGACATCCAGACCTACTGCGACCGGCGCCTCATCCGCCACATGCAGGTGCGCTGACGGTGTGGGTGCTCGAACTCAACGACGCCGAGATCACGTTGTCCCGGGACGGCACGGTGCTCTACCAGGAGCCCGGCATCGCGTCCCTCGCCGGACGCACGCCGGCCTTCGGCAACGCCGCCCTCGCCCACGCGCGCCTCGATCCCCGCCGCTCGGAAAACCAGTACTTCGCGCGCATGAACGCGGAGCCGGTCAACGCCACCGGGCCGGGCGTCGCCAACCAGGCCGATCTCGTCTATCGCCACCTGCGCGAGATCGCCTCGGCCGCGAGTCTCGACGGCGCGGCGGTCCACGTCGTCGTGCCGAGCGCGAGTACCGCCGAGCAGCTTGGCCTGTTCGTCGGCATCGCGCGGGAGGCGGGGCTCGAGGTCGCCTCCCTGTTGGACGCCGCGGTCGCGGCGGCATGCACGGCCAAGCTGCCGGCCGATGCCAAGGTGCTCGACGTCTCCCTGCATCGCGCCTCCGTCGCGACGCTCGCCTGTGCGTCCACGGTGCGCAGGGTGGGGGCGGAGGAGGTCTCGGAGTCCGGCCTGCTACGTCTGCTCGAAGGGTGGGTGGACGCGGTCGCCGACCGGTTTGTCACCGAGACGCGCTTCGACCCCCTGACCATCGCGGCGGCGGAACAACAGGTGTTCGACCAAGTCCATGCCGCCGTGGCGGGAACGCCGCACGCCGGAGCGGGCGGCGAATTGACGGTGGAGGTGGCGCATCGCGGCGACACGCGCACCGTGGACCTGGCGTTCTCCGCCCTGGCCACGAAGTCCGCCCGGCGCTATGAAGTCCTCGCCCAACATGTCGGTGCCCCCACCACCCTCGCCCTGACCCACCGCGCGCAACGGCTGCCGGGGCTTGAAGGGCTGCTTCGCGGCCTCGGACATACCGTGCTGCGCCTCGACGCCGACGCCTTCCGGGCCGGCGTCGAGGCGTGCGGCGACGTCTTGACCGAGGACGAGGGGATTAGCTTCGTCTCCGCGGTACCGGCGCGGCACCGCGGCACCTCCGGCACGCCGGCGGCCGCCGCCGGCACCCACCTCTTGTGCAACGCGGTCGCGGTACCGCTCGGCGCGACCCTCGAGGCCGCCGACCATCCGGAGGCCGGCGATCTCGGCGCGGCCTTTCGCATCGTTCGCCGCGAAGGCGTGCACTACGTCCTTCCCGCGGGCGACGCCTTGGTGACCCTGAACGGCAAGACCGTGCCCAACGAGGCCGCCGCGGCGGCCGGCGCGGCAATCGAGTGCGGTGGGCGCTCGTTTCACGTCGTCCGGGTGATGGACGGGTAGCCGGGATGGCCAGGAAACGCCGCCTCGAAGCGTTCTCGCTCTCCTTCCTGGACGTCATGTCCTGCGGCTTCGGCGCCGTGGTGCTGATCTTCCTCATCATCGAGCACTCCACGGACGACGACGTGCGCGCCGTCAGCCGCGACCTGCTCGCCGAAATCCGCCTCCTCGACTACGAGATCGAGACCGGCCGGCCGAACCTGACCGAACTGCAGCAACGCATCGAGGAACTCAAGCGGCAAATCGCCGACGCGCGCCGCGCCCGGGCCTCCACGATCGAGGACGCCGAGCGCAAACGGGACGAACTCGACGCCCTGGAGGCGGCCACCATTGCCCAGCGCGAGAGCGTCGAGGAGCTCAAGGCCGACGTCGAAACCCGCGAGGAGGAAGTGGAGCGGCTACGCGCCGTCGAGGAGGAGAACGCCGGGCGCTCGGCGATCTTCGTCGAGGGCGAGGGGGACCGGCAGTACCTGACGGGCCTGTTCGTGGGCGGTTCCCACGTCCTGATCGCCGTCGATGCCTCCGCCAGCATGCTCGACAACACCATCGTCAACGTCATCCGCCGCCGCAACATGCCGGTCGAGCGCCAGTTGCAGTCGCCGAAGTGGCGCCGCGCCGTGCGGACGGTCGAATGGCTCGCCGCCCAGGTGCCCATCGACAGCCAGTTCCAGATCTTCCGCTTCAACACGGCCGTGGAGTCCGCCCTCCCCTCGGACGCGTGGTACGCCACGACGGACGCCGACGCCATGGCCGAGGCCATCGAGGCCCTCGCGGACAAGCCACCCGGCGACGGTACCAGCATCGAGAACCTGTTCGTCGCCATCGGGCGCATGAATCCGCCGCCCGACAACGTCTTCCTGATCATCGACAGCCTCCCCACCCAGGGCGCGGGCGCGCCGCGCCGGGCCACCGTGACCGGACGCCAGCGCATGTCGCACTACGGCGACGCCCTGAAGGTCTTGCCGGCCAACGTGCCCTTCAACGTCATCATGTTCCCGATGGAGGGGGACCCCCTCGGGCCGGCGGCCTACTGGTCCCTGGCGCAGAACACCGGTGGCGTGTACATGTCGCCCTCCGAGGACTGGCCATGAAGACGCGCAAGCGACGCGAGGTCGAGGAGTTCAGCCTGTCCTTCCTCGACGTCATCTGTTGCGGCTTCGGCGCCATCGTGCTGCTCCTCATCATCACCAAGACCGTGGAGCCGCTGGCCCTGGAACTCGTGAGCGTCGACTACGACGGACAGGTCGCCGACAAGCGCGACGCCGTCCATCAGATCCGGGGCGAGACCGAGGTCCTCGAACGGCAGATGTCCGAGGAGCAACGCCAACTGGAGGAGGACCTGCGGGAGCTCGCCCGCGCCCGGCGCGAGCTGTCGGAGATCCTCGGCGAGTTCGCGACGACCACCGAGCAAGCCGACATCCAGGCCGTCGAGCGCAGCCGCCTCGCCGCCGCCCGCCAAACCCTCACCGAGGAGATGACGCGCCTGCTCGGCGCCGGCTTCGAGCGGCGCGACAACGTCGTCGGCGGCATCACCGTGGACTCCGAGTACATCGTCTTCGTGATCGACACGTCGGGCAGCATGCAACGTTTCGCCTGGGGCTCCGTGGTGCAGAAGCTGGGCGAGACCCTGGCCATCTATCCCGAGGTCAAGGGCATTCAGGTGATGAACGACATGGGCGACTACATGTTCGACAGCTACCGGGACCGCTGGATACCGGACTCGCCCGTCCGCCGCGACCAGATCATGCGCCGCCTGGAGACCTGGGCACCGTTCAGCAACTCGAGCCCGGTGGAGGGCATCGAGAAGGCCATCACCACGTTCTGGTCGCCGGACAAGAAGATCAGCATCTACGTCTTCGGGGACGACTTCAGCGGCGAGTCCGTCGAGGTGGTGGTGGACACCGTGGACCGCATCAACCGCGCGGACGAGAGCGGCGAGCGCCGGGTGCGCATCCACGCCGTCGGCTTCCCCGTCATCTTCCAGGCCGCCCCGCGGCAGCAGCAGTCCGCCTACCGCTTCGCGGCGCTCATGCGGGAGTTGACCCACCGCAACAACGGCACCTTCGTGGGGCTGGGGGTGGACGCGCTGCATTGAAGCTGCGCTCCAGCGCGAATGCGCTACGATGATGCGGCGCAAGCCCGCGAGCGAGAACATGCCGCAGTCGAGCACGAGAAGAGCTCGGCGTGGGAGGAGGCCATGGCCCTAATCGAACATTTGCAGCGCGACGGGTGGGAAGAGTTTCTTCGGGACATCTTCGAGTACACCCTCGATGTTCCTGAAGAACGACCGCTTCAGACGAATCATCGCCAAGCCGGGGCCTCTCCCGCAACGGAATTGAGCCTCGGAGCGTGATTCGAGAGTGCGCTCCACGCACGACGCGCTGGGGTCCTCGTTCACCGGGCAGGCGCGGATCGTGGACGTTCCCGGCAAGAGCTCACCCAGTGCGCCACAGTCCGCGAAAGTCGCGGTGCACTGAACCGGCAGCCGACGCGGACCGCCGTTTCAACATGACACATTTCCGTTGCTTTTCGTTGCAACTTGGAGTTAGACTACTCGCACTTCGTCCTGCCAAGCGGCGACGGACGGTTTGCATCACGCCAATCCGTCCGTCGCCGCCGTTCCTCCTTCCCCCCCTGCTCCGGTCCAACCCTCGTTGCACCAACCGTCTTGACCGTCGCGCGGATTGTCTGCACAGTGAGGCGGCAACAGGAGAGGACGATGCGAAATCCGCTTGCCGCCGGCATCCTGACCGCCTGCTTGGTGCTCGGCGGTTGCGGCGGCGCGAACGTCTTGGTGGAGACCACCGTTCCGACGCCGTTGGTCCAGCCGCTGCCCCTGACCATGGGGGTGCATTTCGACGCCTCGCTCACGGACTACGTGCACGAAGAGGAGCTGGAGCGGCACGGCAAGTTCCGCATCGAACTCGGCTCCACCCAAGTGCCGGTGTTCGAGCGCGTGTTCGACGCCGTGTTCGCGCGGACGGAGCCGGTGACATCCATCGAGGCGGCCGGAGCGGGGGTGGACGCGATCATCGTCCCGGTGGTCGAGGAGCTCCAGTTCTCCATCCCGGCCCAGACGCGCAGCGACTTCTTCGAGATCTGGATCAAGTACAAGATCGACATCCACGCCCCCGACGGCGAGCTGCTCGCGAGTTGGCCCCTGCCCGCCTACGGCAAGAGCAACTCCCGCAACTTCGGCTTCATGGAATCCTCCGGCGACATGGGCCTGAACGAGGCGACCGTCTGGGCGCTGCGCGACGCCGCGGCGCACTTCGCGTTCTACTTTCCCCAGGTGCCGGAGATTCGCGCGCTGACCGCCAAGGCGAGCGAGCGCAGCGGATGAGCAGGCGAGCGCATTCCCCGTTGAGGACTGCGCCGGCGCGTCTCCTCGTCGCCCTGGCACTCCTGACGCTCGTGCCCGGATGCGTCACGGCCACGGTGCAGGAGGTCCGCGAGGGCAGCACCGGCATCCGCGCGGACGAGTCCATCGTGGTCCTCGGCCGCAAGCACAAGACCCGCAACGAGACCGAGACGGGCTTCGTCGATTGCGTGAGCCGCGCCGTCGCCGGCGGCCGGCGGGACTTCGGGGTGATGTCCGAGAGCGACTTCGTCGACGCCACCTTCCCCTGGTTCGAGCCCCGTACCGCGCCCCTGGACGTCGAGGACTTCTCCGAGGTGATCGGGCATCCCCTGTTGTCCGAACGCATCCGGGAGATCGGCGTGCGCTACCTCGTCTGGATCGAGGGCACCACCCAGCGCACGAGCGAAACCGGCACCGTGAACTGCACGATGGTGAGCGGCGGCATCCCCGCCTGCTTCGGCTTTCTCTCCTGGGAGAACGACTCCAGCTACGAGGCGTCGGTGTGGGACGTGCACCAGGGCGTGAACGTCGGCCGTGTGCGCTCGGAGGCCGTCGGCACGAGTTTCATTCCCGCACTCGTGGTACCGATCCCCATCGTGGCGCGCGTGCGCCAGAGCGCCTGCAACAGCCTCTCCGACCAGTTGCGGTCCTTCCTGTCGGACGGGGCCGAGGTCTGACGCCAGTCCCCTGCAAGGCCTCAGGACGTGACTAGCTCGCCGGTACCCTTGCTCCGGGCATTGCATGCGCCGGCCGATGCCTTCCGCCGGCTGGCGGAAGCAAAGCTCGACGCCGTGGCCGTATTCCTGCGTTACATCCTCTGGATGGCCCTCGTCCCGCCCCTCTTCGCCGCCATCGGGACGGCGAACTTCGGTTGGCGGCTCGGGGCGCGGGAGCCCCTCTTCGTCGCCCCGGACGAACTGGCGTTGGTCGTCATTGGGTACTTCTTCGTGCTGCTGGCCGGCTTCGTGGGGACGGCGGGCGCGGCGCGCTGGATGGCCGCGACGTACGGCGCCCGGGATAACTTCGGCCACGGTCTCGCGCTGATCGGCATCGTCGCCATGCCCCTGGTCGTCGGCAGCGCGGCGCATCTCTTTCCCCACGTGTTCCTGAACGTGCTCGTGCTCATTCCGGCCCTGATCTGGAGCATGTACTTGCTCTATACGGGGCTCCCGGTCGTCCTGGCGACGACGCCGGAACGGGGCATGCTGATGGCCTCGTCGCTGATCGGGCTGCTGCTGGTCGGCGCGGTCTCCACGTTGGGGCTCACCGTCGCCCTCTGGACGATGAGCATCGGGCCCGCGATCGCGGTATGAGCGCGACCCAGGTAGTCCACCAAGCCATGACGGGCGCGCGGCGATGACCGCCGCAACCGCCACGGCCTCAACAACCGGGGGCACGACCCCGGTGGGCGCAGCCACGGACCGCCCCTACGAGGACCGCGTGGTCGGCGTCCTGGTGGCCTGCTCCATGGTGTGGGCCATCCTCGGCATGGCCGCCGGCGTCCACATCGCCGCGGAGTTGGTCTGGCCGGAACTCGACTTCGGCCAACCATGGCTCTCGTTCGGCCGCCTGCGCTCCCTGCACACGAACGCCGTGATCTTCGGCTTCGGCGTCTCCGCGCTCATGGGCACCGCCTTCTACAGCGTCCAGCGCACGTGCCACGTGCCCCTATTCGCCCCCGGGCTCGCCTGGTTCTGCTGCGCGGCGTGGCAGGTCGGCGTCCTCGCCGGCGGCGTCTCGCTGCTGGCGGGGTGGAACGGGGGCAAGGAATACGCGGAACTGGAGTGGCCCTTCGACATCGCCATCGCCGTCGTCTGGATCGCCTTCGCCGTGGTCTTCTTCGGCACGATCGCCCGCCGCCGCATCCGGCCCATCTACGTGTCGAACTGGTTCTACGGCGCGCTCATCATCGTGATCGCCATGCTGCACGTCGTGAACAGCCTGGCGTTGCCGGTGTCGCTGTCGAAGTCCTACTCGCTCTTCGCCGGGGCCCAGGACGCCATCGTGCAGTGGTGGTACGGCCACAACGCCGTCGGCTTCCTGCTAACCGGCGGGTTTCTCGGCATGCTGTACTACTTCCTGCCGAAGCACGCCGGCCGGCCCATCTGGAGCTACCGGCTCTCCATCGTCGCCTTCTGGGCGTTCACCTACAGCTACATCTGGGCCGGCCCGCACCACCTGCACTACAGCGCCATTCCGGAGTGGGTGCAATCCCTCGGGATGGTGATGAGCCTGATCCTGCTCGCGCCCTCCTGGGCGACGATGATCAACGGCATCATGACCGTGTCCGGCGCCTGGCGCACGCTGCGCACGGACCCGGCGCTCAAGTTCATCGTCCTATCGTTGGCGTTCTACGGCCTCGCCACCTTCGAGGGCCCGATGATGTCCATCAAGAGCGTGAACGTGGTCAGCCACTTCACGGATTGGACCGTCGGGCACGTGCATTCCGGCGCGCTCGGCTGGAACGCGATGATCACCTTCGGCACGTTCTACTTCCTCGTGCCGCGGCTGATGGGCACCACCCTCCATAGCACCCGGCTAGCCAACATCCACTTCTGGCTCGCCCTCGCCGGCACCATGCTCTACATCCTCGCGATGTGGGGCGCGGGCGTCTCCCAGGGGCTGCTGTGGCTCAGCCTGGACGAGTTCGGCGAACCCGCGTTCTCCTTCACGGACATCATGGCGAGCATGGGGCCCTACAACGCCCTGCGGCTGCTCGCGGGCGCGGTGTTCCTCGCCGGAGCCGTGTTGATGGCCGTCAACCTCTATCTGACCGTTCGGCACCGCCGGACCGCCGTGGTCCTACCGCCGATCCCACGGGAGGCGTGATCGTGGACGGCGTTGGACTGCACAAGCGGCTCGAGGCGAACGCGGGCTGGCTGATCTTCGGCATCCTGGTCGTGTCCGCCATCGGGGGGCTGGTGCAGGTGCTTCCGGCCGTCCTCGACGACGCGGTGCTGGCCGCAGACGAGGCGACCCAGCCGTACGATCCCGTCGCGCTGACCGGGCGCGACATCTACATCCGGGAGGGATGCGCCACCTGCCACTCCCAGCAGGTGCGCCCGCTGCTCGCCGAGGTGAAGCGCTACGGGCCGTTCTCCCGGGCCGGGGAGTCCGCCTATGACCGTCCGTTCCTGTGGGGGTCCAAGCGCACCGGGCCAGACCTGCATCGGGTCGGAGGCCGCTACACGGACCTCTGGCACCGGCTGCACCTGATCGATCCCCGCAGCTTCGTGCCCGAATCCATCATGCCCGCGTATCCGTGGCTCGCCGAGCGGCCGGCCACCGCCGCCGGCGACGTTCAACGCAAGATGCGGGTGCTGCGGATGCTGGGACATCCCTACGACGATGCCGAGATCGCCGCGGCGCCCGCGTCCCTCGAGGGCCTCACGGAGCTCGACGCCCTCGTCGCCTATCTACAGGGACTACGGGCACCCACGGAGGAAGCCCCATGACGTGGTTCCTCTTCCTGGGCGACATGCTGGTCATGGCCTTCATGGCCGGGCTTGCGGTGTGGGCGCTGTGGGGGTCCTCGGATCGGGTCATCGAGGATACGGCGGGCATCCCCCTCGACGACGAGCGCGAAACACTGGACGAGGAGTCCTCCTAATGCCGGGGGACTTCTGGGCCGGCTGGGTCGCGGTGCTCACCATCGTCAGCGTCGCCGGGCTCGGCTGGCTCGTCTACAGCGTCTACTTCGGCCCGCAAACGCCGGAGGAAGCCGGCGGCGGGCCCTGCTGGGACGAGGACCTGCGCGAAGGAGACCAGCCGGCGCCGATGTGGTGGTTCTGGCTGATCTTCGTCTCGTTGGTCTTCTCAGTGATCTACCTGGTGCTCTATCCGGGGCTCGGCAGCTTCGCCGGCGCGTTGCGCTGGACCCAGGACGGCGAACTTGCCGCCAGCGAACGTGCATTCGAGGCGCGCTTCGGCACCGTGCGCGACGGCATCGCGGAGGCCGACTTGGCGACGCTCCAGGACGACGCGGGCCTGATGCGCTCCGCCGCGGGTATCTACGGCCGGCACTGTGCCGCCTGCCACGGCGCGGAAGCCACCGGCGTCCCCGGACACTTCCCGAACCTCGCGGACGCGGACTGGCAATGGGGCGGCACGCCCGGCGACATCGAACGGGGCATTCGCGACGGACGGACGGCGGTCATGGTGGGTTGGCTTCAGGTGCTCGGCGAATCGGGCGTGGACGAACTCACCGACTTCACCCTGGCCCTGCAACGCGGCGACGCCGACGGCCACCCGGGCACGGTCGCATACGGGCAGTTCTGTGCCGCCTGCCACGGCGTGGACGGCACCGGCAACGCGCTGCTCGGTGCGCCGGACCTGACGGACGACGCGGCGCTCTACGGCACGCACCGGGAGGCCATCCGCGTTTCCATCGCGGCCGGGCGCAGTGGCGAGATGCCGGCGTTCGGCGGACGGCTGGACGATGCGCAAATTCGGCTACTGGTTGCCTGGCTGACGGCGGGGCGTTGAGGAGGTGGGCCGAGCGCCGTCACGCCGGCGCGTTGCGCACCTCCAGGATCTCGCCGCAAACGCGCCGCGGGTCCGACGCGTACCACTCGGTGAGCTCGACCTGCCACCGTCGCGAGCAGCGCTCCGCGAATTCGTAGAACGTCGTCCGGCCCGGATCCGCGATCACGACGCGGGAGACGCCGCCCCGCATCGCCCGCGCCACCAGATTGGTCATCGGCTTGACCATTCGGTCCCAGAAACAGACATCCGAACCGATGAGCAGGTCTTCCTCCCCGAGACGCCGGGTGGTCAGCCGCTCGATCCTCGTGTGGAGCGTGCTTACCTTGACGGCATTGAGCTCGGCGAGCAACTCCAGAAACGGAAACACGTCGCCGTCGAAGTCGACGCCCGTGACCCGCGCACGGAACCTCTTGGCGCAATACACTGCGGCGCTGCCCCAGCCACAGCCGATCTCCATGATCCGCGAGCGCTCGCGCGGCGGCCGGTGCTGCAGGTAGTCCATGAGCACGAAGCTCGACTGCCACGTCCGGTCCCCGTGGGACGAGGGCTCGTAGTGTTCCTTCAGCCGCTGGATCAGCCGATGCCGCCGCCCGAGCAAATAGATGCCGTACGCTTGGTAGACATGCTCCTCGGGCATCTGTTCGAGCTTGGGCATGGCGGTGTTCGGGCGGCGGGCGAGGCGTCGCGGTAGTGTGCCGGGGGCGGATCGAAGGCGTCAACGCTGGTCAAGGGCCCTGGGCCTCCCGCAACGGCGCGCATGCGTTGAAGTACTTAAATGGTGGTGCACACCTTATGAGGGACCCGGATCTTCCGATCCGCCTGCTCAAGGCGATGGAGGCCCATCCCATTGGGAGGGTGTCGTTTCAAGGGGAACTCGGCCCGCACCCATCGCGAGAGTCGGCAGTTTCACAATGGGACTTCCGCATGTCGACCCGCTCTCGGGGCGCACCGCGCAGTGTGCCGCAACGCCTAGTCGGCGGCCAGCGTTCGTTACCGCTCGTTGCCGCTCGTTGCCGGAAGACGCGGGCACGACCGGGCCACGCATGACAGCCTAGATCACGAATGCGATGGCCTCCGGTGGAGGATCGGGGGGTTCGACGATGTCGCCATGGCCGTGGTTCAGCAGGTCCACCAGACTGCCGGGCCAGTCCGTTGCCGTCGCATCACGGATGAGCCCGCCGACCCAGGCCGAGAGGCTGGTATTTGCCGTGCCGGCACACTTGCGCGCGGCATCGAGGACATCTGCGGGGAGATAAACGGTGACTTGACCCATTCTTCAAGTGTACTGGGGCAATTATGTTCTTCACACTGCCCAAGCCCAGCCCCGCACCGATACCGTGCCGGGGGAGGAATCGAACGAGTCAGCGCGCTCGGGAGACCTCCGCCGCTCGCGTCCGGCAGGCCCCTTCTGGAACACTACGCGCTGCCGAGCGAACCCGCTCGCGCCGGGACCGGAGACAACGAGTTGACAGCGACGATTGAAGGTACGGGGCCGCGTTGGCCGATACGCGGACGGCCGCGCCACCATGCCTGAAGCCCATACGCAGGTCGCCATCATCGGCGGCGGACCGGCGGGTCTCCTGCTCGCCCAGCGGCTGCATCTCGAGGGCATCGAGTCCATCGTCCTCGAACGCCAGTCGCGGGCCCACGTACTCGGCCGCATCCGGGCGGGCCTGCTCGAATGGGGCTCGGTGGAGGTGCTACGCGAATCCGGCGTCGGGGCGCGGATGGACCGCGAAGGCCACGTCCACGACGGCACCGACATCGTCTGGGGCGGGGCGCACCGCCTGACCATGAACACGCGCAAGTTCGCCGGCCGGCCGATGATGGCCTATGGCCAGACGCGGATCACCGAAGACCTATACGAAGCCCGCGACGCGGCCGGCGGGGCCGTTCTTGATCGGGCGGAGGAGGTCGCCGTGCACGATGTCGCCGGCAGCGCTCCGTCGGTGACGTTGCTGCGCGACGGGGCGTCCCACCGCATCGCCTGCGACTTCGTGGCCGGTTGCGACGGCTTTCACGGCGCCTCCCGGCACGCCATCCCGGCCTCCACGCGCCGCGAGTTCGAAAAGACCTACCCCTTCGGCTGGCTCGGCATCCTGTCCGAAACGCCGCCGCTCCCCGAACTCATCTATGCCAACAGCGCGCGCGGCTTCGCCCTGAGTTCCCAGCGCGGACCGGCCATGGCGCGCTACTACGTGCAGTGCCCCCTCGATACGGACCTCGACGCGTGGCCCGACGAGCGCTTCTGGGCCGAGCTCAAGGCCCGTTACCCCGCCGCGCTGGCGGATGCCATCGTCACCGGCCCGTCCATCGAGAAATCCATCGCGCCCCTGCGGAGTTTCGTCTCGGAGCCGATGTCCTGGGGGCGGCTGTTCCTCGCGGGAGACGCCGCCCACATCGTGCCCCCCACCGGGGCGAAGGGGCTGAACCTCGCCATCTCCGACGTGTTCTACCTGTCGCGCGCCCTTTCCGCGCACTACCACGAAGGCGACGATGGCTACCTCAAGTGCTACTCGGAGATGTCGCTGCGCCGCGTATGGGGCGCCGCCCGGTTCTCCTAGTGGCTGACGGGACTCTTGCACCGGTTCCCGGACCAAGGCGCCTTCGACCTGCGCGCCCAGGAGCAGGAACTCCAGCACATGGCCACTTCCGAGGCCTACATGACGGCGGTCTGCGAGCAATACGCGGGCCTGCCTTTCGAAGACTGAGCGCACACGAGAGGATACATCCATGTTCAAGTCACCCTTCCGCCAGGCCCGCTGGCCCGCCATCGCCACGGCAGCCTTCGCGGCCATCGGCCTGCATGGCGTCGAGGCGCCGGTCGAGACGGATGCGGAACGGCTCCTGAAGGCCCGGCAAGCCGAGTTCGAACAGGCGCTCATCGAGGTGGCCGACGGCGTCTACACCGCCGTCGGCTTCGGCGTCTCGCCGAACTCGATGATCGTCGGCGAGACCGGCATCGCGATTATCGATACCCAGATCGACGCACGGGCGGCACGGGGCGCGCTGGCGGCCTTCCGCGAGATCACCGACGCCCCGGTGGCGGCCATCGTGCTCACCCATGGGCACCGGGACCACACCGGGGGGCTGTCGGTCTTCGCGGCGGAGGCCGCCCCCGGCAACGCCGTGGAGATCTGGGCGGGCCCGGACTTCGGACACGAGCAGCGCTGGGGAACCGAAGCCGGTCTTACGGTGCAGCGCCAGCGCGGGACGCGCCAGGCCGGGTGGTTGCTGCGCCCCGAGCAACGCATCAACAACGGCGTCGCCCGGGCCTATCGGCCGGAGTTCCCCCGTTCCGGACCCGGTCCCCGCGGACCCGCGTCCGCGCCGGACGTAACGCCCACCCACTTCGTGACGGAACCGCGCCACACCATCGACGCCGCCGGCATTCGCCTGGACCTCGTGATGGCCCCGGGGGAGACCTCGGACCAGCTCTACGTCTGGTACCCGGACCGCGAAGTGCTCTTCGCCGGCGACAACTTCTACAAGTCCTGGCCGAACCTCTACGCGATCCGCGGCACCGGCTATCGGGACGTCCGGGCGTGGGCCGCGAGCCTCGACGCCATGCTGGCGGAGGAGCCCGCCCATCTCGTCGGCGGACACACGCGTCCCGTGCTCGGACGGGAGCGCGTACGCCAAGCCCTGACCCACTACCGCGACGGCATCCGCTCCATTTTCGACCAGACCATCGCCGGCATGAACCGGGGCCTCACGCCGGACCAACTCGTGGAGACGGTGCGGCTGCCACCGGAACTGGCGGAACTCGACTACCTGCGCCCCTACTACGGCAACGTCGCATGGGCCGTCCGCTCCATCTTCGACGGCTACCTCGGCTGGTTCGACGGCAACCCGACCACGCTCTTTCCCCTGTCTCCGGCAGAGGAGGCCATGCGGGTGGCGGAGCTTGCGGGCGGGGCTGAAGTCCTACGCGAACGCGCCACGGCCGCGCTCGCCGACGACCCGCAGTGGACCGCCGAACTTTGCGACCGGCTGCTGGCCCTCGATCCGCAAGACACCCGCGCCATGGAACTCAAGGCGGACGCCCTTGAAGCCCTCGCGCGCCCGCTCCTTACCACCACGGGCAGGAACTACTACCTGACCGTGGCGATGCAGTTGCGCATGCGGGCGCAAGGGCGGTCGCCGGGGGCACCACGGTGAAGCTCCGCTGGCTCTACACGCTGGTCGCCCTCGCCCTGTTTCTGCTCCTAACGATCGGAATACCCCTCTGGCCGGAGTTCCTGGCGCTGCCGATCGCGGGTCCCGTGAACGTCGGCATGGCCGTGTACGCCGTGCTCCTGATCGGCGCGCCCGTCCTCGCGTTCGTCTATCTGCGGCAACGGCGCGAGCGCTGAGATGACGGCGATCGTCTGCTTCCTGGCCGTGGTCCTCGTGACCCTCGGCTTCACCGCCGTCGCCGCGCGGCGCACCCGGAGCGCGGCGGAGTTCTACGTCGCCGGCGGCCGGGTCGGCGGCTTTCAGAATGGCCTCGCGATCGCCGGGGACTTCATGTCCGCCGCCACGGTGCTGGGCATGTCGGCCATCATCTTCACCGCCGGCTTCGACGTGGTCATCTATCTGGCCGCGCCGATGGTCGCCTTCCTGATCCTCATCCTGCTGGTGACGGACAAGCTGAAGGAACTCGGACGCTACACCTTCACGGACATCGTTTGCGCCCGGCTCAAGGAACGGCCACTCCGCATTCTGGCCGCGGTCACGACGTTGGCCTTCTCCGTGATGTACCTGATGGTCCAGGTGGTGGGCGCCGGTGCGCTGATCGAGATCCTGTTCGGCATCCGCTACGCGTGGGCGGTCATCATCGTGACCACGCTGATGGTGCTCTACGTGGCCGTGGGCGGCATGCTCGCCACCGCCTGGGTACAGATCGCCAAGGCCGCGCTGCTGGTCGTGGGCATCGTGGTCCTTGCGTTGCTGGCACTGGCCCGCTTCGATTTCGACTTCGTGCGCCTGTACGCGGAGGCCGACGCCCTGCACGGGCCCGGGGGATACCTGACGCGGCCCGGCGGGCTGGAACTCTCCACGCTGTCCGCCCTGTCTCTCGGGATGACCCTGTGTTTCGGCTTGGGCGGGTCACCGCACATCCTGATGCGCTTCTTCACGGTGCCGGACGCCGCCGCCGCCCGGCTGTCCGCGGGGGTGGCCCTGGGCGCGATCGCGATCGTCAACCTCGCGATCTTCTTCGTGGTCGGTGTCGCCGCCGTCGCCCTGGTCACGGACAACCCGGCCTACCTCGACCCGTCCGGGCAGGTGATCGGCGGCACGAACATGGTCAGCGTGCATCTCGCCCAGGCGGTGGGCGGAGACATCTTCTTCGGCGTTATCGCGGCGGTCGCGTTCGCCACGATCCTGGCCGTGGTCGCGGGGCTCACCATCGCGTCGGTCTCCGCAGTCTCCCACGACCTCTACGGCCAGGCCATCCGCCGGGGCGCGGTCACCGAGCGCGAGCAACTGCGCGTGTCCCGCATCGCGGCGGTGGGCCTCGGGATCGGCGTCGCCGTCCTCGGCATCCTGTTCGAGAAGCAGAACATCGCCTACCTCGTCTCCCTGACGTTGGCGATCGGGGCGTCGACGAACTTCCCGCTGCTGATGCTCTCCATGTACTGGCGCGGCTTCACCACCCGGGGCGCCGTCGCCGGCGGGATCGTGGGGCTCGTCACGGCCATCGTCCTGATGGTGCTCGGGCCGGCGGTGTGGGTCGGGGTGCTCGGCAACGAGCGCGCGATCTTTCCGGAAGCCTATCCGGGTCTGTATGCGATTCTCGCAGCGTTCGCGACGATGTTCGTGGTGTCGGGCCTCGACCGGTCGGCGCAGGGTGCCATCGACCGCGAGCTGTTCGCCGTCATGGCGGCCTGACGCTCAAGGGGCGTTCTCCAGAATGAGGTGACCGAACGCCGTGTTCGACGCGGGAACGTGGTAGTGCCGATGTACCTCCCGTACCCGCTCGTCGAGCGCCCCGCGCATGACGAGCCACATCACCAGTTCGATGCCCTCGGAGCCGGCGTCGCGCAGGTATTCGATGTGCGGAATGCGGGCGAGGGCCTCCGGGTCATGCACCATTCCGTCCAGAAAGCGGGCGTCGAACCCGCGGTTGATGAGGCCCGCGCGCGGCCCTTGTAGCTGGTGGCTCATCCCCCCCGTGCCCCACACCTGCACGTCGAGATCCTCCTCAAAGGACTCGACGGCGCGGCGGATGGCCTTGCCCAGGGCATAGCAGCGTTGGCCCGACGGCGGCGGGTACACGATCACGTTGACGGCCAGCGGCACGACCCGCACGGGCCACGCGTCGGGGCGGTCGAACATGACGGTCAAGGGCACGGTAAGCCCGTGGTCGACCGGCATGCTGCCCACCGACGTGAGATCGAAACCGTCCTCGATGACGGCCTGGCGGACATGCCAGGCGAGATCCGGCGCACCCAGGACGTTCGGGATCGGCCGGCGGCCCCAGCCCTCGTCGGCGATCTCGAACTCCTCGCCGCAGGCGATGGCGAAGGTCGGCACCAGGTTCAGGTCGAAGGCCGTGGCGTGGTCGTTGTACACGAGCACGACGACGTCCGGGCACCGCTCGGCGATCCATCGCCGGGATAACTCGAAGCCCGCGAAGAGCGGCTTCCAGTAGTCCTCCCCGGTGTTGCCGAGATCGGACGCCGCCCCCACGGCCGGCACGTGGGACATCGCCACCCCGGCCGTCACCCTAGCCATCGCCGCCCTCCTCCCGGTAGCGGTTGCCGGCGAGCGGCCGGCCGCCGGCCAGCATCATCGCCCGGTAGGCCTCCCGAGGCATGCCGGCCATCGCGGCGGCGCCTTGCTCGAAGCTCCAGCCATCGGTGAAGAAGAGCTTGCCGAAGTAGTAGACGTTGACGCCGAGTTCGAGCAACGCGTTGTAGTCCCGCCTCAGGAACGCGTCCTTCTGGGCATCGCTCATGGGCCACTCGTCGAGGTACGCGGCCTCGTCCGCGAGGAAGCGCTTGCGGTTCTCGGGACGCATCAGCGACATGCAGAAGTGGTTCGCGTGCAGGCCCCGGCGCGCCCTGTCCGAGTCGAACACGATCGTGCCGGGGATGTCGCTGTAGGGCTTGTCTAGGGGCATGGCGTTTCCGGCAGAATAGTGCAAAGGAGACGCGACGCGGAAGGTGCAACGGTCGAGCACGCCGCCTCGCCCGCGCGCACGGCCGGGAGAACGCCATCGTGAAAATCGGATTTTTCGGCATCAACAATGGGCCGCTGGCGGAGCCGGCCGCGATGGCCGCAGCCCTGCGCACCCTCGAGGATGCGGGCTTCGAGTCCGTATGGACGGGCGAACACGTCGTGCTGATCGACCCGCAGGAAGCGCCGTCGCCGGTGCCGCCCGACTTCCCGATGCTGGACACGGTGGCGGCGCTCGCCTTCGCCGCCGGCATCACCGAACGCCTGCGGCTCGCTTCCGGCATCATCCTGCTCGCCCAGCGCAACCCGGTGGTGCTCGCCAAGGAGCTCGCCGGCATCGACCGCCTGTCCGGGGGCCGGCTCATCTTCGGGGTCGGCGTCGGATACGTCGAGCGGGAGTTCGAGACGGTCGGCGTGCCCTACGCGGAACGCGGAGCCCGGGTGACCGAACACATCGAAGCGATACGGACACTCTGGACCGAGGATCGGCCCACATTCGACGGACGCTTCACGCGCATCGCCGGGGTGCGGCAGAAGCCGATGCCGGTCCAGGAACCCCACCCGCCCATCGTCATCGGCGGGATGTCCGACGCCGCCTATCGCCGCGCGGTGCGCCAAGGCAACGGTTGGTACGGGTTCGCGCAGACGCTCGAAGCGACCGCGGCTTCCATGGCCGGCCTAGAGCGCGCCGCCCAGGCGGTGGAGCGCCCCACGGCCCTCGGCGAGCTCGAGATCACGGTAACGCCCGCGGGCCGGGTCGACCGCGACGTCGTCAGGCGCTACGCGGACCTCGGCGTCACCCGCCTCGTCCTGTTGCCCGGGCGGCTCCCCGCGGACGACGGCGCCGGAGACGCCGCAGTCCGGTTCATCGAGGAGACGGCGCGGACGCTCGGTCTGTAGCGTCCCACCGTTGGCGCCGGGCCGAAGCCCCGGAGCCAACGCCGATCAGGCGCCATCCCATGGGTCGATGAGCGGCACGCCCGTTGGTTCGAAGTCCGAGACGTTTCCGGTGACCACGGTCATTCGGTGGGTGATCGCGGTGGCCGCGATCAGGGCGTCCCGCTCCGAGCGCGGATTCGGTACATGCAGGCGCGCGCAAGTCAGGGCCACGGTCGAGTCCACCGGCAACGCGCGTTCCAGGAACTCCGGCCGCACGAACTCTTCCATCCAACGCCGCAGCAGCTTCCCTTGCGGCCCGTCACGCCGTTCAACACGCAGGATGCCGATCTCGAGTTCCATGAGCGTCAGCGCGGAGATGTACAGGGCCGCGGCATCCTGACTCGACACCCACGCGACCACGCCCGCATGGGCCTTGCCGTCTCCGAGCTTGCGCAACTCGGAAACGACGTTCGTGTCGAGGACGAACATCAGGACAGATCGGCGGGGGATGCCCCAATGCGCAGCTTGGGTGCCACGAAGTCGACATCGGATCCTCCCGCAACGAGACTACGCCTCGCCTTCGTCGCCGACGAACCTCCGCCCCGCCTTCCGGAAGGATCCCGCCGCGTCGAGGAGTTGGTTCAGGTGCAGGCCCAGGGTGAGGGACTGATCCAGGGGCATGGTCTCGGCGGCGCGGTACGTCTCCAAGGTCTGCCGCACGGCCGTCGGTGAGAGGGCGACGATGCGGTTCGTGAAGTCGGCGACCGACTCCGCCACGCCCGCGGCACCATCTGCAAGCCGGTTCACCAGACCTGCCTCGTAGAGCCGTTCCGCGGGGACGAGTTCTCCGAACAGCGCGAGTTCGAGCCCGATTCGCGGCGCGGCGAGCCGCGCCAAGATCGGCGTGCACACCGCAGCGGGGAAGCCGTTCTGCATCTCCAACGCGCCGAATCGGGCCGTGCGCTCCGCTATGACGAAGTCGCAGCCCATCGCGAGCGTGAAGCCGCCGGCGACGGCATACCCCTCGACGGCGGCAACGGACGGAAACGGCAGCCGCCGCAACCGGCGGAACACGTCCGTCCACGCAGCGTGCTGATCCAGGGCACGCTCGGCGGAGAGGTCGGCGGCCTCCTTCAGATCCCGGCCCGCGCTGAAGCTGCCGCCCGCGCCCTGGATGACGAGGGCGCGCGCGGTGCGTTGTCCTTCAAGGTCCGCCAAAGCCTCGGAGAGCGCCGACATCGCGGCGCTGTCGAGGGCGTTGCGCCGCTGCGGGCGGTCGATGGTCAGCGTGACGACGCTACGTGGGTCGGTGTCGATGTGAATCTTCGGCATGGCTTCCTCAACGATTTCTGAGTTGCTTTGACACGAGTCCGCACGAAGCTTGCCCGGACGCCACTAGTGGAGCACACTGCGGGGCCGAATGAGCAATCCGAACGCCACCGCTTTCGCGGACAAGCCCCTTCTCGCACCCAAGAGCTCGCAAGTTTGTCCACCACCGAGCCTCGCGCGGAGTTAGCTCGCCCTGCGCAACTCATTCCACCGGTCCCTTATCGGCGGATCTCGGACACGACCTCTCCCATTCCCCAAATCGTCGAGCCCTTGCTGATCTGCGGAGACGCGCGACGAGCACTTGGCCTGCTTCCGTCGGAATCCATCCAGACCGTTGTCACCTCGCCGCCATATTGGTCCCTGAGGGACTATCAGGTGCCCGACCAGATCGGTCGCGACGATGAATTGGACTCCTACGTCTACAGCATTGTCGGCACCTTCGATGAACTGCGGCGCGTACTTCGATCCAACGGCACCGTCTGGCTGAATGTCGGGGACTCCTACACGTCGGGCAACAGGCGCTACCGCGCGCCAGACCGCAAGAACCGGGCGCGCGCCATGCATGTGCGGCCCCGAACGCCCCGGGGACTCAAACCCAAGGACTTGATCGGCGTGCCTTGGCGCTTGGCGTTCGCATTGCAGGACGCCGGCTGGTGGGTTCGTGGCGAGATCATTTGGCATAAGCCCAATGCCCACCCCGAGTCCGTTCGCGACCGGCCCACGAAAGCCCACGAGACCGTGTTCCTACTTTCCAAGGAACCGGACTACTACTACGACGTCGCCGCTGTTTCCGGGCCCAATGGCCGACGACTACGGGATGTCTGGGATATACCCACCGAGCCGAAGAAACGCGCGAGCGGTCAAGACGACGACCATCCGGCCATGATGCCCATGTCACTCGCACGGCGATGTATCACGATCACAAGCAGATCGAACGACGTCGTGCTCGACCCCTATGCTGGCTCCGGCACGACGCTGCTTGCCGCCCAGGAACTCGGGCGCCGGTGGGTCGGCATTGAACTCAATCCCTCGTTCGTGGACCTCACGGAACGACGGCTCGGGCAATAAATGCAAGGCACGCGCACGCCCACGGACTACGCTCGAGCTATTCGCCTCGTACCAGCGCGCCGTGATCACGAGGCACCTCCGGCCAGTACAGGCGCATCGGATTATCCACCAGCAGCGCTTGCCGTAGCGCCGCCGTCGGCGCAATGCGGGGGAGGAAGTCGACGAGCTTGCCGTCGTCGGGCATGTGGGACTTCATGTTGGGATGCGGCCAATCGGTGCCCCAGAGCACCCGGTCGGGGAAGCGTTCGACAAGATGGCGGGCGAAGGGCACGACGTCCGCATAGTCCGGCGGGCCGCCATGCGACAGCCGCTCCGGGCAACTCACCTTGGTCCAGAAGTTCTGGTGTTCCTCCAGGAGTCGGGCGAACCGTTGGAAGGCCGCGCCCTCGACCGGCTTCGTCACGTCCGGACGCCCCATGTGGTCGACGACCACGACCGTCGGTAGCGCCGTCACGAGATCGTGGATCTCCGGTAACTCCTCCGCCTCGAAGTAGATGACGACGTGCCAGCCGAGCGGCGCGATCTTCTCGGCAATCGCCATCAGATCTTCATGCGGCAGCTTGTCCACGAGGCGCTTGACGAAGTTGAAGCGCACGCCGCGCACGCCGGCCGCATGGAGACCCTCAAGCTCGTCCGCGGACACGTCCCGGCGCACGGTGGCGACGCCCCGGGCCCGGCCGCCGGCGTCCCCGAGCGCATCGACCAAGGCCCGGTTGTCCGCGCCGTGGCACGTCGCCTGCACGATCACGTTGCGCGTGAACCCCAGATGGTCGCGCAGCGACCAGAGCTCCTCCTTGCCGGCGTCGCAGGGCGTGTACTTGCGCTCCGGCGCAAACGGAAACCGCGCCTCGGGGCCGAAGACGTGGCAGTGGGCGTCCACCGCGCCCGCCGGTACACGATAGGTCGGCTTCGATGGGTTCGGGTGGAACGGCAGCCAGTCCGGGTCCATGAGCTACCCCGCCTCGCCGAAACCGATGCATCCAATCTCGTACACTACGCGCCGTCCGAGAGGCCGCCCATGATCATCGACTGCCACGGCCACTATACAACCGCCCCCGACGCACTCGGCCGCTACCGCGACGCCCAACGCGCCGAACTCGAGCGCGACCCCCTCGCGCGGGGCACCAAGGGCGCGCTTGGCATCTCGGACCAGCAGATCCGCGACAGCGTCGAGGGGGCCCAGCTCGCGATGCAGGTCGAACGCGGCACGGACCTGACCCTGTTCTCGCCCCGGGCGAGCTGGATGGGGCATCACATCGGGAACGCCCACACGTCGCGTCACTGGACGGAGCACTGCAACGAGCTGATCCATCGCATCACGCAGCTCTACCCGGACAACTTCGCCGGCGTCGCGCAGTTGCCCCAATCCCCGGGCACGGACATGGCGGCCCCCATCGCCGAACTCACGCGCTGCGTCGAGGAGTACGGCTTCGTCGGCTGCAACCTGAACCCGGACCCCTCGGGCGGCTACTGGACCGGACCGCCGCTGGGCGACCGGTATTGGTATCCCTTCTACGAGAGGATGTGCGAACTCGAAGTGCCGGCCATGATCCACGTGAGCGCGGCCTGCAATCCCGCCTTCCACACGACGGGTTCGCACTACCTCGGCGCGGACACCACCGCCTTCATGCAAATGCTGACCTCCGATCTGCTGGCCGACTTCCCCACGATCCGCTTCATCATCCCCCACGGGGGCGGCGCCGTACCCTACCACTGGGGGCGTTTCCGGGGCCTGGTGCAGGCGATGGACAAGCCCCCGCTGGAGGAACTGGTCCTCGGCAACGTGTTCTTCGATACCTGCGTCTACCACCAACCGGGCATCGACCTGCTGCTCGACGTCATGCCCGCCGAGAACGTCCTGTTCGCCTCGGAGCTGCTCGGCGCGGTGCGCGGCATCGATCCCCGCAGCGGGCATCACTACGACGACACGAAGCGCTACATCGACGCATCCGACGTGCCGCACGCCGACAAGACGCTCATCCTCTCGGAGAACGCTCGGCGCGTGTTCCCGAAACTCGCCGAACGCCTGCCGGCGACCGCGTGATAACGTCCATCCCCTGCTCCCTGATCCGGGGGGGCACGTCCCGCGGCGCCTACTTCCTGGCGGACGACCTGCCGGCGGACCCGGCCGAGCGCGACGCGCTCCTCAGGCGCATCATGGGCGGTCCGGATGCGCTCCAGGTGGACGGCATCGGCGGCGGGCATCCGCTCACGAGCAAGGTGGCCGTGGTCGCGCCCGCCACCGACGAGCGCGCGGACGTCGACTACCTGTTCCTGCAGGTGGACCCGGCGCGCCAGACCGTCAGCGACGCGCAGAACTGCGGCAACCTGCTGGCGGGAGTCGGCGTGTTCGCCCTCGACAAGGGACTCGTCCCCCCAAGGGACGGCGAGACGACGGTGGCCGTACACATGGTGAATACCGGCGCGGTCTGCCGCCTCGTCCTCCAGACGCCGGGCGGCTGCGTGCGGGTCGCCGGAGACACCGCCATCGACGGCGTACCTGGCACCGGCGCACCCATCGTCTGCAACTATCTGGACATCGCGGGGTCGAGTTGCGGCAGCCTACTGCCCACGGGCCATGCGGTGGACGAGATCGACGGCGTGGCGCTGACCTGCGTGGACAACGGCATGCCGGTGGTGGTGCTGCGGGCGGCGGACCTCGGGGTCGAAGGCACCGAGACCCCGGACGCGCTGGAAGCGAACGCGAACCTCCGGGAACGCCTCGAAGCCATCCGCCTGCAAGCCGGCCCCCGGATGGGGCTCGGCCAAGTCGGCGCGCAGTCCGTGCCCAAGATGTGTCTCGTAGCGCCCCCACGCGACGGGGGCACGATCGCCACGCGCACGTTCATCCCCCACGCCTGCCATCGTTCCATCGGGGTGCTCGGCGCCGTATCCGTCGCCACGGCCTGCCTGTTGCCGGGGGCTCCCGCCGCTCGTCTGGCGCGGGTGCCCGAAGGCAATCCCAAGGCACTCGACGTGGAACATCCGAGTGGCAGCCTCCAAGTCCAGCTACGGTTCGGCCCGGACGGTAGCGTCGTCGAAGCCGGCGTCGTGCGCACGGCCCGCCTACTCTTCTCCGGGGAGGCCATGGCATGAAGGCCGCACACGAGGAGAAAACGCCATGAACCAGGTCGCGGTGCGCCACATCGAGCGCGCGGACGCCGCCGCCATCGACGGCTTGGCCGGCTTCGGCGTGGCCACCGTCCACGAAACCCAGGGGCGCACCGGCCTGCTGCAACCGTACCTGCGTCCCATCTACGCCGGCACCCGCATCGCCGGCAGCGCCGTGACCGTGCTGGCCCACCCGGGGGACAACTGGATGCTCCACGTCGCCGTGGAACTCTGCGCGCCGGGAGACATCCTGGTGGTGGCGCTGTCCGCCGAGAACACGGACGGCATGTTCGGCGACCTCCTGGCGACCTCGGCCATGGCCCAGGGCGTGCGCGGGCTCGTCATCGATGCGGGCGTGCGCGACGTGGCGGACCTCACCGCGATGAAGTTCCCGGTCTGGTCGAAGGCCGTTTCCGCCCGCGGCACCGTGAAGGCCACGCCGGGCGCGGTCAACGTGCCCGTGGTCTGCGCGGGGGGCGCCGTCGAACCGGGCGACATCGTGGTGGCGGACGACGACGGCGTCTGCATCGTGCCCCGTACCAACGCCGCGGAGGTACTCGAAGCAAGCCGCGCGCGGGTGCGCCGGGAGGCCGGGGTCCGGGAGCGCCTCGCGGCCGGGGAAATGGGCCTCGACGTCTATGGCATGCGCGAGAAGCTCGAAGCGGCGGGACTGCGGTACATCGACGAATGAAAATCTGCGTGGCCGGCGAGGGCGCCTTCGGCAACAAGCACCTGGACGCCCTCGCCCGCATCGAGGGCATCGAGGTTGCAGTGCTGTGCGGGGGCGTCACGGAGGCGACCCGCGCCGTCGCGGAGCAGCGCGGCATTCCCCATTGGACGCTAGACCTGGAAGAGGCCCTGGCGGTGCCCGGCGTGGAGGCAGTCATCCTCGCGACGCCCACCCCCATCCACGCGGCCCAAGCCACCGCCGTGATGCGGGCCGGCAAGCATGTCCTCGTCGAGATTCCGATGGCGGACAACCTGGCCGATGCCGAAGCCCTCGCGCGCGTGGCCGAAGAGACCGGCGTGGTCGCCATGGTGGATCACGTCCGGCGCTTCAACCCATCGCACCAATGGGTCCACCACCGGGTCGCCGCCGGGGAACTCGCGATCCAGCAGATGGACGTGCAGACCTTCTTCTTCCGCCGCACGAACACCAACGCCAAGGGCGAACCCCGGAGTTGGACGGACCACCTCCTGTGGCACCACGCCTGCCACACGGTGGACCTCTTCGAGTACCAGACCGGAGGCCCGGCGACCGCGGTCACCGCGTTGCAGGGGCCGGCACATCCCGAGTTGGGCATCGCGATGGACATGGCCATCGGCCTCAAGGCGGCCGGCGGGGCCGTCTGCACGCTGTCGCTCTCCTTCAACAACGACGGCCCCTTCGGCACGTTCTTCCGCTACATCTGCGACCGCGGCACGTACGTGGCGAACTACGACGACTTGTTCACCGGGCACGGCGACCCGGTGGATCTTTCCGGCGTCGCGGTTTCGAACGACGGCATCGAACTGGCGGACCGGGAGTTCTTCGCCGCCATTCGGGAAGGCCGAGAGCCCAATTCGAGCCTCGCCCAGGGACTGCCCGCCATGCGCACGCTGGACCGGCTGGAACAAGCCCTGGACACGGGCGGAATACCCGACTGAATTACTTGGGTATTGCGTATAATCCACTCATGAGCGACCAGAACCAGGCCGTCCACGACCGCCTCGCCCGGGACTACAGCGCCGGTTTCGTCACCGAGATCGAGTCCGAGACCCTCCCCCCCGGGCTCGACGAGGATGTCGTGCGTGCCATCTCCGCCAAGAAGGACGAACCTTCCTGGATGACGGAGTGGCGCCTCGACGCGTTTCGCCGCTGGCGCACGATGCGGGCGCCGAACTGGGCCCACGTCCGCTTCGACCCCATCGACTTCGAGTCGATTTCCTACTTCTCCGCGCCGCGCAACAAGCCCAAGTCCCTCGACGAAGTGGACCCGGAACTCCTGCGCACCTACGACAAGCTCGGCATTCCGCTCCACGAACGGGAGGCCCTCGCCGGCGTCGAACGCCCCCAGATCGCCGTGGACGCGGTGTTCGACAGCGTCTCCATCGCCACCACCTTCAAGGAGCGCCTGCGCGACGCCGGCGTGATCTTCTGCTCCATCGCCGAGGCGATGCGGGACCACCCCGAACTCGTGCGCAAGCATCTCGGCAGCGTCGTGCCCGTCACGGACAACTTCTACGCCGCGCTCAACTCCGCCGTCTTCAGCGACGGCTCGTTCGTGTACGTCCCGAAGCACACCCGTTGCCCGATGGAGCTCTCCACGTACTTCCGCATCAACGCGGAGAACACGGGCCAGTTCGAGCGCACCCTCATCATCGCCGACGAGGGGGCCTACGTGAGCTACCTCGAAGGCTGCACGGCACCCATGCGCGACGAGAACCAGCTCCACGCCGCCGTCGTCGAGTTGGTGGCCCTCGAGGACGCCGAGATCAAGTACTCCACCGTGCAGAACTGGTATCCGGGGGACGAGCAGGGCCGGGGCGGCATCTACAACTTCGTGACCAAGCGCGGCGCGTGCCTCGGTGCCCGCTCGAAGATTAGCTGGACTCAGGTGGAGACCGGCTCCGCGATTACCTGGAAGTACCCGAGCGTCGTGCTGCGGGGGGACGATTCCGTCGGCGAGTTCTACTCCGTCGCGCTCACCAACAACGCCCAGCAGGCCGACACCGGCACCAAGATGCTCCACATCGGCCGCAACACGAAGAGCACCATCGTCTCGAAGGGCATCAGCGCGGGACGCAGCCAGAACGCCTACCGGGGCCGCGTGCGGATGAACCCCGGGGCCCGGGGCGCACGCAACCACACGCGCTGCGACTCCCTGCTGATCGGCGACCGCTGCGGCGCGCACACCTTTCCGTACATCGAGAGCCGGAACCCGAGCGCCGTCGTCGAGCACGAGGCGACCACCTCCAAGGTGAGCGACGATCAGCTCTTTCTTTGCGCCCAGCGCGGCATCGACCCGGAGAAGGCCGTGTCGATGATCGTCAACGGCTTTTGCCGCGAGGTTTTCCGGGAACTGCCGATGGAGTTCGCCGTGGAGGCCGGCAAGCTCCTCGAGGTGAGCCTCGAAGGCGCGGTCGGCTAGCCCGAAGCGCGCGCCATGCTCGAAATCGAGAACCTGCACGCCCGCACGGGTGGCCAGGACATCCTACAGGGCGTAACCCTCACCGTCCGGCGCGGCGAGGTGCACGCCGTCATGGGCCCGAACGGGTCCGGCAAGAGCACCCTCGCGAACGTGATCGCCGGCCGGCCGGGCTACGAAGTCACCGAGGGGTCGGTGCGGCTCGACGGGACGGACCTGCTCGCACTCGAACCCGAGGACCGAGCGCACCAAGGCGTGTTCCTAGCGTTCCAGTACCCCGTCGAAATCCCGGGCGTGAGCAACATGGAGTTCCTGAAGGCGGCCCTCGACAGCCGCCGGGCGGCCAACGGCCAGGAGGAGCTGTCCGCAGTCGACTTCATGCGCCGGGCCCGCGACGCCGCCGGCCGCCTCGACCTCAACCCGGAGTTCCTGAAGCGCGGCGTCAACGAGGGGTTCTCCGGCGGCGAGAAGAAGCGCAACGAAATCCTCCAGATGCTGCTGCTCGAGCCCGCGCTCGCGGTCCTCGACGAGACCGACTCCGGCCTCGACATCGACGCGCTGCGGGTGGTCGCGGCCGGGGTCAACGCCTTCGCGTCGCCGGACAACGCGGTCGTCCTCGTCACCCACTACCAACGCCTCCTCGACCACATCGTCCCGGACTACGTACACGTCCTGGTCGAGGGCAGCATCGTCCGCACCGGCGACAAGAACCTCGCCCTCGAACTTGAATCCAACGGCTACGGATGGCTAGCCGATCCGTAATGACCGCAGCCGAAGCCTTCGCCGACCGCATGCGCGCCCAGCCGGTGGCGTACGCCCCCTGGCTCGACCGCGAGCAGAGCCGGCGCGTGCTCGCGGACCAAGGCCTGCCCGAACCGCGCTCCGAGGCGTGGCGCTACTCGAACCCGAACCGCTGGTACGACGGTCCGACCACGATGCCGACCGCGCCCGCGGAGAGCCCACGGAGCGCCGGTGCCCGTGTCGTCGACTTCGAGTCGGCCCGTGGCCCGGACCGGCAACGCATCGAGCAGTCCATGAACGCCGCGGTGGACACGACGAAGCACCCCCTCGCCGCCATCAACGACCTCGCCATGGACCGGGGCCTGCTCGTCCATGTGCCCGCCGGCGACGAAGCCGCCGAAGTTGAACTCGGCGCACTCGGCGGCGGCATCGAGCGCGTGCTCGTCGTCGTCGAACCGAATGCCTCCGCGACCCTCGTCGAGCGCCCCGCCACGCCCACGCAACGCGTCATCGAGTGCATCCTGGGGGAGGGCGCCCGCCTCGACCACGTGCGTCTGCAACCACGCGCAACGACGGCGGAACACCACTTGGTGGCGGCCCGTCTCGGTCCCGCAAGCCGCTACCGCCTAGCGCAGTACAGCCAAGGCGCGGCCCTGCGCCGCAACGACCTGCACGTCCGCGTCGCCGGACGCGGCGCGGAGGTCGAGGTGCGCTGTGGCTACCGCCTCGCCGCCCGGACCCATCTCGACACCCAGGTCGGCATCGAGCACGAGGCCCCGGACGCCGCCAGCCGGCAGATCGCCCGGGGCGTCGTCGGCGATCACGCGAAGGCCGTGCTCAACGGCCGCATCCACGTCGCGCCCGACGCGCAGCGCACGGACGCGGCGCTGACCACCAAGAGCCTCCTGCTCGCGCCGACCGCGGAACTCAACGCCAAGCCGGAGCTCACGATCTATGCCGACGACGTGCGGTGTGCGCATGGAGCCACGGTCGGGGAACTCGATGCGGACGCCCTCTTCTACCTGCGCTCGCGGGGCGTCACCGAGGCGACGGCCCGTGAACTCCTGATCGGTGGTTTCCTCGCCGAAGCGGTCGGCCATCTCGCGACGGACGATGCCCGGGCACTGTTGGGGATCGCACCATGAACGGCCCTTCGACGCAGGCCGCACCCCCCCGCCTGGAGCAGGACTTCGACGCCCTCCGAGCCGACTTCCCCCTCATCGGCGGACGGGACGACGTCGTCTACCTCGACAACGCCGCGACCACCCAGAAGCCGCGCGCCGTGCTCGATGCGGTCCGGAGCTACTACGAGACCACGAACGCCAACGTCCATCGCGGCGTACACCAACTCTCGGACGCCGCCACGGACGCCTTCGAGGCCGCCCGCGCCCGGGTCGCCCGGCACGTCCACGCGGCCTCCTCCCACGAGATCGTCTGGACGCGGGGCACCACCGAAGCCATCAACCTAGTCGCCCAATCCCATGGCACCACCGCGCTGCGTCCCGGCGACCTAGTCCTCGTCACGGAGCTGGAGCACCACTCGAACCTCGTCCCCTGGCAGATGGCCTGCGAGCGGACCGGGGCCACGCTCGTGGCGGCGGCGGTGACCCCCGAGGGCATCCTGGATCTAGACGACTTCGAGGCCAAGCTAACCGCCGGCAACGTGCGGATCGCCGCTTTCGGCCACGTCTCGAACGCCCTCGGCACCGTCCACCCCGTGGCGGACCTCGTGGCGATGGCCCGGGCGGCGGGTGCGGTCACGGTGATCGACGGCGCCCAGGCCATGGCGCACTATTCGGTGGACGTACGCGCCCTCGACTGCGATTTCTACGCCTTCTCGGGGCACAAGGCATACGCCCCCACCGGCATCGGCGTGCTCTACGGCAAAGAGGCGTTGCTCGACGCCATGCCGCCCTGGCAAGGCGGCGGGGAGATGATCGAGGAGGTCCGCATCGAGGGGACCACCTACGCCAAGCTCCCGTTCAAGTTCGAGGCCGGCACGCCCAACATCGCCGGCGCGGTCGGACTCGGCGCGGCCATCGACTATCTCGAAGGCCTGGACGCCGGGGTTGTCGCCGGTCACGAAGCACGGCTCCTCCAAGCCGCCACCGCCGGACTCCAGCAGGTGGAGGGCATGCGCATTGTCGGCACCGCCCCGGACAAGGCACCGCTGGTGTCCTTCCTCATGGACGGCGCGCATCCGCACGACGTGGGGACGCTCCTCGACCAACAAGGCATCGCGGTGCGCACCGGCCACCACTGCGCCATGCCCCTCATGGAGCGGCTCGGCATCCCCGGCACCGTGCGGGCGTCGTTCGCCCTGTATAATTCGCTGGCGGACGTCGAGCGGCTCGTCGCCGGCGTCCACAAGGCGCGGTCCTTCTTGTGAGCCGCGCCCCGGAGACGATCATGGAAGCCCGCGAATACGACCCCCAAGGCATCACGATCACGCCGGCGGCCCTGGCGCACGTGCGCCGGCAACTGCATAGCGAAGGCGCCGCGGCCCTTGTGCTCGGCGTGACCGAGAGCGGCTGCAACGGCTACATGTACGAACTCGGGTTCGCGGGCGCGCAGGCCGGCCAAGCGGCGGCCGGTGACCCGTCCGACGTCCGTTCCTTCCGCTTCGGCGAGGACGTGCGCGTGGACGTGGCCGAAGACGACTGGCCCCTCGTCCGGGGCACGGAGATCGACTACGTCGTCGAGGGGCTGAACTCCGCCCTGAAGTTCAACAACCCCAACGCGGACGCCATGTGCGGCTGCGGCGAGAGCTTCTCCATCCGGGACTGAAACGTCCGCCAGCATGGAACGTCGCCTAGTTCCCGTCAGCCGTCCCGTCAGCGCTCGCCTGGTGCCCACCGGCGAGCCCATCGACATCGAAGCGGGCAAGTTCGTCACCCTCACCCAAGCCCTCGGCGGCACCTACACCGTCGTCGTCGACGGCAACATGGCGCGCATCGAGAGCGAGGACGCGGACGCCCTCGGCTTCGAACCCGAAACCCTGGTGTTCGATCCCCCGGCCGACGGCGCGCCGGACTTCGAGCAGGTCCGAACGGCACTGGCGTCGGTACACGACCCGGAGATCCCGGTGAATATCGTGGACCTGGGCCTCGTGTACGGATGCGAGCTCGACGGCGACACCGTGCGCATCGAAATGACCCTCACCGCTCCCGGCTGCGGCATGGGTCCGGTACTGGTGGACGACGTGAAGCGGCGCGTCGGGCGCGTGCCGTTCGTTGCCGACGTGGAGGTCGATCTGGTGTTCGACCCGCCCTGGTCGCGGGATAGGATGACCGAGGAAGCGCAGCTCTCCCTCGGGCTCTTCTGAATCGTTCCCGGCCGCGCCGGCGCTTCGGCCACCATGAACGCCGCCCTCGACGACATCCGCGACACCTTCGGCTTCTTCGACGACTGGGAGGCGCGCTACCGCTTCATTATCGACCTGGGCAAGTCCTTGCCGTCGCTACCCGAAGAAGACAAGACCGAAGACCGCCTGGTGCGCGGCTGCCAGAGCCTCGTATGGCTCGTCCCCGCGTTCGAGCCCGACACGCGCACCCTGCACCTCGACATCGACAGCGATGCCCACATCGTGCGGGGCCTCATCGCCATCGTCCTCGCGGCCTACAACGACCGCACCCCGGACGAGATCCTCGCCTTCGACGTGGAGGCGCTCTTCGCCGAACTGGACCTGATGGCCCACCTGAGCCCCACCCGAGGCAACGGGTTGCGCGCCATGGTGGCGCGGATACGGCGGGAGGCGGAGGATCGGCTGGCCGCCTGAGTCCGGTCGCGGCAATCGAAAGGCGGTCCGCACGTCCTGACCGACGCGGCCCGTCGTGCAGCTTCAGGGACCGATGTCCAGGTGGCCTTCTACGGTTACTCCGTGGACCAACGCTCGTCGTCAGTGGACATGATCGGCCGCAGCCTTTCTATTCCCTCGAGAAGGACCTGGAAGCTGCGCGACCCATTCTCCCGCGACAAGGTCTCCGCCATCCGCCTAGCTCCGGACCGTTTCTGGAACTCCGGGACCAGCTTGCTGAGAGCCGAGGAGGGAGCGACGACCGCATCAGGATTTCTGTAACGCGCTTTGGCCAGTTCACGCACCAGTGTCTTCGCTCGGCCCGGGAACGCCCGCACTAAAGCGCAAGGCTCACCGAGGTACCACGCCTCAAGCTCGCGGCATACCACCCGCACAAGCACGTCGTCACGCCCAGCATCACTACAGGCTCTGCTCAGGCGATCTTTCACCAGCCGGCAGTCGGCTCGATCTTGATCCTGCACCACGACGAACCGTACGCCAGGCTCCCGCCAGCGTCGGAGCTTTCTGGGGACGCTCTTGGCAAGGTCACGTTTACCATTGTGTGGGACGCACTGGAACCGAAGCCAAGGGAACAACCGCGGCAGCAAGCCGTCGAGAAGGGCCGCCATAGATGGCTCTTCGAGAAGGAAGACCAGTTTAGCCACCTTCAGGGTCTGCCCCTTCGAACAACCGCTGGCGCCACAGGTCGCTTGGATTGTCTCCCTCCGCCACCAAGCCTCGCAGCAACTCACTGTCGCTACCGCGGCGAACCCTGGCGAATCCGTTTTCCTTAGCCAGCCAGTATATTTCGCGAAGGTCCGCATCACCGACGAAGTCCGGTGAGTGTGTCGACACGAACACCTGTCCGCCCCGGCGTCCGTAGTCCCGGAACTCCTCGGTCAGTTCACCCAGAAGCGATGGATAGAGTTGGTTCTCCGGCTCCTCGATAGCCAAAAGAGGATGTGGTCTGGGGTCATGGAGCAACACAAGGTACGCAAACATCTTGATCGTGCCGTCGGAGACATAGCGTGCGATGAACGGATCCTTGAAGCTACCGTCTCTGAAGCGCAACACCAGGCGTCCGTCTTCGGTTGGTTTCGCCTCCACGTTCGCGATGCCCGGTACACGCCTGCGCATTGCAGCCAGTACGCGATCAAACTGCTGCGGATGGCGCTCAAACAGAAACTGAGCCACTTGGGCGACATTCTCACCTCGTGTCGAGACGTGCTCGGCGTAGCCCTGATCGGCGCTTGGCCGAACATCGGCTACCTGGAGATTCGAGATGTGCCAGCTCTCGATGAGGCTGCGAAACTCGGAGACCACCCGGAACTCCCTAAACTGTCCCAGCCCTTTGATGGCGAGTATGCTCGGATCGTCGAGCTCGAACTCCTCTCGTTCCTCTACGGTGCCTTCCTCTCCGTATGCCGACTCATTCGTGATGGCGGCGCCGCGCCCACGAGAGAAGTCGACGAAGTGCCAGGGTCGGCCGGCACCGCGTCCCCTGCGATAGCGCAAGACCTCCCGATCCACTACCGGTCGCCCGTTGTCGGAGGCAATGCGTAACATGTACGTAGCCAAGCGCCCCGTACTCTCGCGGAACTTGACAGTGAGGCAGACGGGGCCGCGCTCGCCTCGGCTGACCAGCTCGCCAAATCCGCCCCGCCGCCCGACTGCCGAAGCAACGTCGCCGCCCAACGACTCCTTCAGAAAGGAGAAAGCGTCGAACAGCGTGGATTTGCCGGTTCCATTGGCGCCAACGACTACCGCCATCGGGGGCAGGGCGGCCAGCTTGACGTCCCGCAAGACGCGGTAATTCTTGATCTCGATCTGCTCGATTGGCATCTCTGAGCGTCCCTGGCATCCGCGCCTGAGTATACGTGGGGACTCGGCAGGCTCCTACAACAGCCTTGCCCGCGAAGCGAGCCTAGCGTTCCCGGGGTTTACCGAACAGATCAAGATCCTGGCCTTCGAGCTTGCAGGCTCCGATGGCGCACTCAGACCCGCCCTGCAACCCATGCCCGCCAGCGGGCGTGGTCTTCTTCGTCGTCGACGTCCCAGAGCGTATCGAGCACGGCGACGCGCAGGCCGGCGTCCGCCGCCCGGGCCAACGTGCGCCGGAGGACGTCCGAGCCGCCCCACTCGATGCCATGGAACAGGGCCGGGTGCGGTGCGTTCATGCCGATCAGGCAGTAGCCACCGTCCGCCACCGGGCCGAGCACCACGTCCACGTCCCGTAGGCGGCGCAGGGCGTCCTCAATGTACCCTGCGGTCATCGCCGGGATGTCGGTCCCCACCACCGCCCGAGCCCCGGCCAGGAGCGCCGCCAACATGCGTTCGCCGAGATCTCCCTCCGGCTGCTCGACGAGCGGCAGGCCGTAGCGCTCCGACCACGCGGCAAGCAGGTCGTTGCGTGTCCCCGCGAACCAGAGTTCGGCGTCGAACGACCCTTCCGCGACCGCCGCCAACGTCGTCTCGGCCAGTGCGACATGGACCTCGAGCGCGCCGTCGGCCCCGAGCGTGGACGCCAGCCGCGTCTTGACGAGGCCACGCTCCGGGGACCGCGCGAACACCGCCATCCGGGGCGGCGCTACCGGATCGGGAGCAGTCGAGAGACGATCTCCGTAGTAGCGCCGATACAAATCCTCCGGACGCGCCCCGAAGAAGTAGCGCAGCCGCAGCCACCACATGGAGAACACGGTGCGCCACACCCCGGCTTCCTCCCAACGCCGGCCAGACGAGCCGAGGCGTGCCGCCACCCGGCGGGGACGGGCGTGCCGGCGCAGCCGCCTCGATAGCTCGATGTCCTCCATCAGGGGTTGATCAGGCACGCCTCCGACCGCCTCCAGCAGCTCCCGCGAGACGAAGATGCCTTGGTCCCCGGTGCAGATGCCCGTCAGCCGGGAGCGCCAATTCATGAGGAAGGCGACCACGCGCAACATCGGCGACGTGCCGGAAAGGCGCACGTCGAACCTGCCCCACCCCGCGTTGCCCACGGCTTCGACGAGCGGCGTTGCGAGTTCGGGGGTGACCTCCGCGTCCGCGTGCAGGAACCAGAGCCAGTCCCCCCGGGCCGCCGCGGCACCGAGGCGCAACTGCCCTCCCCGGCCCCGGGCGCTCGCAAGGCAACGCGCTCCGAAGCGGCGGCAGACGGCTTGTGGGTCGTCGTAGCTGCCCCCATCGACGACCACGATCTCCAATCCCTCCCAGTGTTCGAGCGCCTTGAGCAGCCTCGCCAAACGCTCCGCGTCGTCGAGCACGGGGATGACGGCGGTGATGCCGTGCAGCGCTGGCGGCATGGAGGTTGCCGCCTTCAAGCCGGCCATGGAAAGAACGCCGGAGCTACCCCGGCGCACGAGCCGCGAAGCCGCGGAGAAACCGCAGCCCCGGCAGGAATCGAACCTGCATCCATCGCTTAGGAGGCGATCATTCTATCCATTGAACTACGGGGCCCCGCGTCCACCGATCATACCCCTTGGCGGTGGTTGCCGGCGACTCTCGCTGCCGCTTCCACCGGCGTGTCGCCTACATCCGGCAGCGCCAATCTGCCACACATTCAAGGGGGAAAACTGACAGACTGTAGCCCTCAGCAGTCCGAGAATTCCCAACCAGCCGCCGCCCGGCGACACGCCTACGGCCCACGCGGGCGGATGCGGCGGAAACTCGTTATGCTGACAGAAGAACCTGGAAATGAGACAACCAGTGATCGATACGCTGCAAATGGCCGAAGCGCTGCAGCGCGCGGGGATGGAGCGCGAGCAGGCCAACGGCGTCAATCAGTGAAGGGCGTATTCTGCGAGCGCCTCGGCACACCCGACGATCTCGTCGTGCGCGACGTTGCGGATCCCCCACCGCCGGGCCCCGGCGAGGTCACCGTCGCCCTGGAAGCGCGCGGCCTCGGCTTCGCGGACCTGCTCGTGATCGCGGGCGGCTACCAAGTGCAGCGGCCCCTACCCTTCCCGGTGGGCGGCGAGGCGTCGGGGCGCATCGCGGACATCGGCCCCGACGTTACCGGACTCACGGTCGGGGCGCCGGTCCTGGCCAACGGCGGTTGCGTCGAACGCGTGGTCGCCCGCGCAGACAACGTCACTCCGCTGCCCGCCGGCGTGGACCTCGTCACGGCCGCGTCGTTCCGGAGCAACTACGCCACCGCCCTCTATGCCCTGCAGCGCGGACGACTGCGAGCCGGTGAGACCCTGCTGGTCCACGGCGCGGCCGGCGGCGTCGGTCTCGCGGCCGTGGATATCGGCAAGCTCATGGGTGCGCGCGTCATCGGGACCGCGGGGGCGGACGAGAAGCTCGCCGTCGTGCGGAACCTCGGTGCGGACCACGTCATCAACTATAGCGACGGCTTCCGGGAGCAGGTCAAGGCCCTGACGGATGGCCGGGGCGCCGACGTGATCTACGACCCGGTCGGCGGGGACGTGTTCGACGAGTCCATGCGCTGCGTCGCCCCGTTCGGTCGCCTGCTGATCATCGGCTTCACCAGCGGACGGCCCGCCCTCGCGAAGACGAACCACCTGCTCATCAAGGACGCCGAGGCCATTGGCCTGCGCATCGACCACATGCTCGAACACGAGCCCGCCTGGGCCGAGCGAAACGACCGCACGCTCCTGGGGTGGCTTGCGTCCGGGCGCATACGCCCCCATGTATCGCACCGCGTCCCGCTCTCCAAGACAGCGGACGCGCTCAGGCTGGTGCGCGACCGCAAGGTGATCGGCAAGGTGGTGGTGGTCAACGACTGAACACTCGGAGGAAGCACGGCGGGACAAGATGAAGGGCGTATTCTGCGAGCAGCTCGGTACACCGGACGACCTGGTGGTGCGCGAGCTCGAAGAACCGGGGCGGCCCGGCCACGGCGAAGTCGCCATCGACCTCGAAGTGCGCGGCATCAGCTACACCGATCTGCTCATGGTCGCGGGACGGTACCAAGTGAAGCCCGAGCTGCCGTTCGTCGTGGGCGGCCAGGCGGCGGGGCGCGTCGCGGAGGTCGGAGCGGGCGTCGAGGACTTCGCCCCCGGAGATCCGGTCCTTGCCGGCGGTGGCTGCATCGAGCGCGTGGTCACCCCCGTCGAACGGGTGACGCGCCTGCCGGACCACGTCGATCTCGCGGCGGCGGCCTCCTTCGGCGCGAACTACGCGACCGCCCTCTACGCCCTACAACGCGGCCGGCTCCAAGGGGGCGAGACGCTCCTCGTACACGGTGCCGCCGGCGGCGTGGGACTGGCGGCCGTGGACGTGGGCAAGCTGATGGGCGCCCGCATCATCGCCACGGCCGGCACCGACGAGAAGCTCGCCGTGGTGGGCGACATGGGCGCCGACCATCTCATCAACTACACCGACGGCTTCCGCGACGAGGTCAAGGCCGTGACCGACGGCCGCGGCGCCGACGTCATCTACGATCCGGTCGGCGGCGACGTCTTCGACGAGTCCATGCGCTGCATCGCGCCCTTCGGCCGCATCCTCATCGTCGGCTTCACCGGAGGCCGCCCGGCCCTCGCCAAGACCAACCACCTGCTCATCAAGGACGCGGAGGCCATCGGCTTCACGATCGGCGCCTTGGAGCGGCACGATCCGGCGTGGGCGGAGCGGAACCGGCGCGTGCTCCTGGACTGGCTGGCCCACGGGCGCATCCACCCGCACATTTCCCACCGCGTGCCGCTGTCGCGGACGGCGGACGCGCTGAAGCTGATCGAGAATCGTCAGGTGATCGGCAAGGTCGTGGTGATCAACGACTGACCCTCGCGCTGGAGGATCAAGACCGTCCCTCGACGCTGGTCCTACTCCGGGGTAGCCTGCGGCGCCGAGACTACGGACGGCTGTATAGCTGGTTTAACAAAGTCATCGTAGACGACCTTCAGGACAACGCCGAGCACCACCAAACCTAACCACCAGAACTTCTTTATGTAGCCGAACTCTCGGATGAGCGTCGCTGCGTCGTCCTTTACTTCTTTCATGTCGGACTGTAGGTTCTCGAGCGTCTTGCTGTGCGTGTCGAGTTTCTCTAACACGCGTCCCATCGACTCCGACAACTCGAACTGTTGACTGTAGACCTGCTGCGAAAGAAAATCGCTTGGATCGCCTTCAGTTTCTGTTGGCGACGGATCTACGCCGTCCGGTGTATGGCGCTCATTAGCCATTGGAGTCAGCCCGCTGCTTTGCACTCAGCCATTCCCAGAGGTCCCTGTCGTATCGTCCCCAATAGGAAGTTACAGGAACAACTATCCCGTTCGACGAGGGATCGTCCCCGAGACCAATCCTCGTGGCGACCTGCCGTGTCGTCTCGCCGTCGGTCGCAATGAAGATGCTATCTCCCTCCACACGGCTACCCTTGGGATAGTAGCGCACAGCCATCCCAGAGACAGCATTGAAATCACCGATATTGAACGCAACAAACACCTGCATACCGCCAATACCTACTAACCAGCAGAGGAGAAGACAATCAGCTACCCGACCGGCGTTCTAGCCATTCAGCACGGTCCAAGGCTACGCACGAGCAAATGGAACGTCAAGCGGCTTCGCGGGTACAGGACAGTCGGGCATACGCGAGGCGCAGGACCTCGCCGAAGGGTGTTCGTTTGGGCCAGCTAGCCGAGGGCGCGTGGGCATCCCACGCGCCTGCGGGAGTGCTGGTAGTCGGCTCGGATGCGGTCCGGCGGCCTCGACCTCGAAGCCGCCATCACGGAAGGGCGGCAAAACGCTCAACGCCCCCGTCGCCCACCCCGAAACGCCACCACGTTACCCCCGGCCAACGCCTCCGACTGCGGCCGCAGGGCGAGTTCCCAGGTCGCGGCATTGCCGTTGCTGCGCGCGAAGCCCCGCAGTCCGAACGTGTCCCGTAACTCGAAAAGCGCGAACGCGGCGTGCGTCGCGCCGTCGTCGGACCAGAGGAGCCCCAGATGCGGCGCGCTCTCGAGCTTCGCCGTGCCATCCACTGCGAAGGGTCCGCGCACCGTCACGGTATAGCCACCATATTCGTCGGGAACAATCCACACGGTGACGTCCATCGGCGGCCGGCCCTCCACCTCCAACTCGGCCTTGACCAAGTGCCCGTTCTCCTCCTCGGTGAGGGAAAGGTCCACCTGAAACGGCGTGCCCTGGGTCGTGTCGATGGCCCGATAGGATCCGCGCCCCAGCCACCTGCCCGGGCCGAGGATCATGTGCCGCGCTTCAGCTTGTGCAACTGGTACTGGGGAGGGGCCTCGAAGGCGGGCTCTTCGGTGGGCCTAATGGTGGGATCCCGCTCCACCGGGGCCGTCAGGCCCGGAACGTCGCCCAAATCGAGTTCCGGGAGGTCCAATTCCTCAAGGCCAAGCAGGTCGGTGATGGGTAGCTCCCCATCGAGGTCGAAGTCGGCCAAGTCGTAGTCGTCCAGGGCCAATAGGTCCGCGTCGGCGGCCGGCGGGGCCGCTTCCATGGCCGACGCCACCGCAGTGGCTTCGAGCGCCACGGGTACCGCCACTTCGGCAGACTGAATGATCCACGCATCGACGTAGCCGCTCGCCTGCAGGTCGGGCATCCGTTCGACCGCCGCGCCGCGGTTGGGAAAGGGCCCGGCGACCACCCGGTAGCGCACGCCCGCCCCCGTCTCCACCGACGCCACCCCCACGGGGTCCGACAACTGCTCGGAGGCGGCGTTACGGGCGCGCTCGGCCGCCTCCGGCGACCCGTAGCTGCCCAACGACACCCACGTCCCCCCATCCTGGGCGACCACGGCCGGCGCCAGCAAGAGGGCGAACAACGCGTACAGGAAACGCATGGAGACTCCAGAAGGCCGTTTCAAAATTGTACACGCACCACTTGGGCCGATTCTCCGGCACGCCGCGCTCGCCGAGAGGCTCAGCCTTCCCCCAAGAACAGCAGCAGGATTCCCGCCGCCGCGGCCGAGCCGATCACCCCCGCCACGTTGGGCCCCATCGCGTGCATGAGCAGGACATTGCCGGGATTCGCCTCCTGGCCGACCCGGCTCACCACCCGCGCCGCCATCGGCACGGCCGACACGCCCGCCGCACCGATCAGCGGGTTGACCGGCCGCTTGGAGACGAGGTTCATGCCCTTCGCCATCAGCACGCCCGCCGCCGTGCCGACCGCGAAGGCCACCGCGCCGAGCACCAGGATGCCCAGCGTGTCGAAGGTCAGGAAGCGTTCCGCGCCGAGGCGCGAGCCAATGGCCAGGCCCAGCAGGATGGTCACGATGTCGATGAGCGCCGTGCGCGTGGTCTGGGCGAGGCGATCGACCACGCCGCACTCGCGCAACAGGTTGCCGAAGCAGAGCATGCCGATGAGGGGCGTCGCCGGGGGCAGCACCAGCGCCACCAGCAGCAACAGCACGAGGGGGAACAGGATCCGCTCGGTCCGCGACACCTCCCGCTGCTGCGTCATCACGATGCAGCGCTCGCGATGGGTGGTCAGCAACCGCGCGATGGGCGGCTGAATCAGCGGCACCAGGGCCATGTACGAATACGCCGCAACAGCGATGGCCCCGAGCAGGTCCGGGGCCAAGTGACCGGCCAGATAGATGGCCGTCGGGCCGTCCGCGCCCCCGATGATGGCCACCGCCGCCGCCTCGCGCAGGGTGAAGTCGAGGATGCCCACTTCCGTCAGAAGCACGGCACCGAACAGGGTCCCGAAAATGCCGAACTGGGCCGCGGCCCCGAGGAGCAGCGTACGCGGATTGGCCAGCAGGGGCCCGAAATCCGTCAGCGCGCCGATGCCGAGGAACACCAGGAGTGGAAACACCCCCGTCTCGACGCCGACCAGATAGAAGAGATGCAGGATGCCCTCGCCGCTCGCAATCTCCACGCCCGGCACATTCGACAGGATGCAGCCGAAGCCGATCGGCACCAGCAGCAGCGGCTCGAACCGGCGGGCCACGGCGAGATACAGGAGGATCAGACCGACGGCGATCATCGCCGCCTGGCCGAAGGTCAGCAGGTACAGTCCCGACGACTGTACGAGGTCGAGCAGGGTCGACACGTCGCGGAGCGGACGGGGTCAGGTTAGATCGAAAAGCGGATCGCCGGCCGCCACGGCCTGCCCTTCCGCGACGTGGAACCTGGTCACCGTGCCGGACCGGGGCGCGACGACGTCGGTCTCCATCTTCATCGCCTCGAGCACCAGCACGGGCTGGCCTTGCTCGACGTGACTGCCGGGCTCGGCCACCAACTTGAACACGTTGCCCGCAAGCAGCGCGGGGACGGCCGCCGCGCCGGCGTCCGGCCCCGGCGCAACCGAGACGGGATCCCCGCCCGCCGACACCTCCACCTGGAAGGACTTGCCGTTGACCGTCACCCGGTACTGCGCGGACTCCTCCGGCTGCCGCAGGGGCGCACCGTTCACGGCCGCCGCCGCGTCCGGATCCGGGGGCGGCTCGAACGCGCTCGCATCGCCACGGTGCTCAAGAAAGTGGAAGCCGATCTTCGGGAAGAGGACGTAGGTGAGGACATCCTCGACGGGATCGGTGGCGAGCCCGATCGACGCCTTCCCGGCGAGCCGGTGCAGTTCCGCTGCGAGCTTGTCGAATTCCGGGTCCAGGAGATCCGCCGGACGGCCGACGACGGGCTTCTGATCCCCAAGCACGCGCCGCTGTAGATGGGCATCGACGGGCGCCGGGGTGGCGCCGTATTCGCCCTTCAGCACGGCTGCGGTCTCCCGCGTGATGTTGGAGTACCGGGCCCCCGAGACGACGTTGATGAGCGCCTGGGTGCCGACGATCTGGGAGGTCGGCGTGACGAGGGGCAGGTAGCCGAGTTCCTTGCGCACCCGGGGAATCTCCTCCAGCACCTCGTCGAGCCGGTCCGCCGCGCCCTGCTCGCGGAGTTGACTCTCCAAGTTCGTCAGCATGCCGCCCGGCACCTGCGCCACCAGGATGCGGGAGTCCACGCCCCGCAGGCTGCCCTCGAATTGCGCGTACTTGCGGCGGACGACGCGGAAGTAGGCGGAGATTTCTTCTAGCAGCGCGAGGTCCAGGCCCGTGTCGCGCTCTGTGCCCGACAACATCGCCACGAAGGACTCGGTCGCCGAGTGGCCATACGTCAAGCTCATCGAGGACACGGCGGTGTCGACATTGTCGACCCCCGCCTCGATGGCCTTGAGATACGTGGCGGTGGAGAGCCCGGTGGTCGCGTGCGAATGCAGATGAATGGGAACGTCCACCGCCTCCTTCAGCCGCGACACGAGCTCGGAGGCGACGTAGGGCGTGAGCAGCCCCGCCATGTCCTTGATGCAGACCGAGTGCGCACCCATGTCCTCGATGCGCCGCCCTAGGTCCACCCACATGTCCACCGTGTGCACGGGACTCGTGGTGTAGGAGATCGTGCCCTGGGCATGGCGCTCCCGGCTGACGACCGCCCCGATCGCGCATTCCAGGTTGCGCGGGTCGTTCATGGCGTCGAAGACGCGGAACACGTCCACGCCCACCGTCGCCGCCCGCTCGACGAACTTCTGCACCACGTCGTCCGCGTAGTGCCGATAGCCGAGGAGGTTCTGGCCACGCAGCAGCATCTGCTGAGGCGTGTTCGGCATCGCCGCCTTGAGTTGCCGCATCCGCTCCCACGGGTCTTCGCCCAGATAGCGGATGCAGGCGTCGAACGTGGCCCCACCCCAGGACTCCATTGACCAGTAGCCCACGCGGTCGAGCTTCTCGGCGACGGGCAGCATGTCCTCGATGCGCAGGCGCGTCGCGAGCAGGCTCTGGTGGGCGTCCCGGAGGACCAGTTCGGTGATGCCGAGGGGCTGCTGGGGCATGCCTTTCAGCCTCCTCCCGCCGGATGCAGGCGCCGATGGTGCCGGATGGCCGCCGTCACCGCCGCCACCAGTTCGTCATCGTCTGCGGACGTGGCCACGGCCAAAACCGGGTCGGAGCGCCCGCCGCGCACGGCGCGGGCCAGCGCGGCGCATGCCCCGACGAGCAGGCCAAGAAACACGAAGACCGCGCCCATGCCCGCGACGAGGAGTTCCAGTCCCTGTGTGATGAGGTCGCCGCCCACTGTCGTTTCCGCTGCGCAGGTGTCCGTGTAGAAGGGAATTCGGCCCGTTCCGGGAAGGAGCGTCCGACCGTTCGCGGCCACCGCGCGACGGGCCGGCATGCTCGGATGTGGCGCACCCGACAGGATTCGAACCTGTAATCCCTGGTTTCGTAGACCAGTGCCTTATCCAGTTTGGCCACGGGTGCGTCGAGTGGCGGCGTATTATCGGGAAGGGGGGGTCAGTAAGCAACCGAGCCAATCGTCGCGCCGTCGTCTGCGTTAACATCCACGCAGCTTGCGGCGGAGGCTACATGGCAGAGACAGCCCCGGCGGGACGCGTCGGCCGCGCCCGGATCGCCCTTTACGGCGCCGTAAACCTGCCCACCTCCGTGGTCGGGCTGCCCATCGCGCTCTATGTCCCGGCCTTTTACTCGGAGAACCTCGGGCTCTCGCTCGCCGCCGTGGGCACGCTGCTCGCGTTGTCGCGCCTCACCGACGTGGTGACCGACCCCGCGATCGGCATCGCCTCGGACCGCTGGCGCACGCGCTTCGGACGCCGCAAACCCTGGATGGTGGGCGGCACGCCGCTCATGATCCTGTCGCTCTGGATGCTCTTCGTTCCGGACAGCCCCGCCGCGACCGCCGTGTGGTCCGCACTCGGCGGTACGGACGTGAGCAACCTGTATCTCTTCGTCTGGATCAGCGCGCTCTATCTCTCTTTCACGCTGGTCGACCTGCCCTACCGCGCGTGGGGGGCCGAAATCTCCCCGGACTACGACGAGCGCTCCCGCGTCACCGGCTGGCGCGAAGCCTTCGGCTACGGCGGCACGATGATGTCGCTCATCATCCCCCTCGCCATCGCGTTCGGACTGGCCCAGCCCGGCGCGGAGAACGCGCTCTACGGCGTCGCCGTGGCCGTCCTGGTACTAATGCCGCTCCTTACCTTCCCCGCGATCCTGTTCGTCCGTGAGCCGCCGATTCGCGGCAGCAGGACACCGCACGTTACCTGGTTGCGGGGCCTGCGCATCGTGTGGCGCAACGGGCCGTTCCGCCGCCTAGTGATCTGCCTCACGTTCTTCGCCACCGGCATCAGCATGACCGCGGCGATGTCGTTCTTCTTCGTGCGGCGCGTGATGGAGGAACCCTTCGACACCTACGCGATCTTCGTCCTCGCCTACTACATCTCTAGCACGGTCGCGATCCCCGCGTGGTTCGCGATCTCCAAGAAGCTCGGCAAGCACCGCACGGTGGTGCTCGGCATCGCCTGGCTGTCGCTCTGGAGTTCGTTCATCCCGCTGCTCGGCCCCGACGACTTCGCGATTTTCTTCGTGGTCATGCTGCTGAAGGGATCAGCCATCGGTGCCCTGGTGTTCCTGCCGACCTCCATGGTCGCGGACATCGTGGATCTCGACACGCTGCGCACGCGCCAGCAACGCACCGGGCTCTACTTCTCGCTGTGGGGCATGGTGAACAAGGGCGGCGCCGCCCTCGGAATCTTCATCGCCACCGCGGGCGCGGCCTACATGGGGTTCGACCCCGCAAGCGACGCCAACACCGCCACGGCGAAGATGGCGGTGGCGTGCCTGTACTCCGTCATCCCGGCCGCCATCGCGTGCATCGCCTTGCCGCTACTGTGGCGGTATCCGCTCACCCGACAGCGGCAGCATCGGATGCGGGCGCACATCGAGCGGCGCGACGCGCGCATGCGGGCGGCCGGGCTCTCTCACTAACGCAGCTTCCATCGCGAAGGCCGCACACGGGCCACGAACGCCGTCCGAATAGGCTTCGGCCGCGCCTCGTGCGTCCCGCCACCTGCCGCGGCCCGCGCCGGGCGCTACACTGTGCCGCGAACGCACCCGGCTCTGGCGGCCGGGTCCAACGACGGGAGACCTCCACCATGACCGACCGGACTCGACCCGGCCGCCTTGCCGGCCGCACCGCGCTGATTACCGGCGCAAGCCGCGGCATCGGGCGCGACATCGCACGGATATTCGCGGCCGAGGGCGCCCATCTGTTCCTCACCGCGACGAATCTGGCGAAACTCGAGGAGACGCGGTCACTCTGCGCCGACTCGGGCGTCGAGCTCCACTGTCATGGCGCCGACTTGAGCGATCCGGCGGCCGTCGAGGCCCTCTTCGACGCCGCCGCCGCCTGGCGCGACGGCCTCGACATCGTGGTCAACAACGCCGGCATCTACATCGGCAAGCCGTTCGTCGACTACGACCTCGCCGATCTCGAGCAGGTGATGAAGGTCAACGTCCATGCCGTGTTCCAGCTCACGCAATTCGCGGTGCGGCACATGCTTGGGCGCGGCGGCGGCAAGATCATCAACATGGCCTCGACCGCCGGCAAGTGGGAGAGCCTCAACCAAGCGGTCTACAACACGTCGAAGCATGCCGTGATCGGAATGACGCGCTGCGCCGCCCTCGAGACGGCGGCCCAGGGCATCAACATCAACGCCATCTGCCCCGGCTTCGTCTCGACGGGCATGTTCGACGGCCTGCACGAGGCCGCGGAGGCCCTCGGCGTGCCGGTTGGAGAGCTCCAGCAACAGGTCGTGTCCCGCGTCCCCATGGGCCGCCTCGTGACCGGGGAGGAAGTCGCCCACCTCGCGGTCTATCTCGCGAGCAGCGAATCCGACGGCATGACGGGACAGTCGATTCCGATCTCGGGGGGGATGCGGATGGGGTGAGCGGATCCGGCGTTCCCTCGGGAGAGCGTTCCCGCCGGGTCGCCGATCACTCGTCGCCCTCGGCATCTTCGGCCCGGAAATCGACCGTCTCGAAATCGAGCTGATTCGGCACCCGGGGCGCATACCGGCCGGAGCGCTTCGCCTGCGCGAGATGGGGCTCTGCCGCCGGATCCGGCCCCTCGGGGCGGAGCGCCCGCTGGAAGAAGCCGAGCACGTTCTTGAGCCGCCGGGGAACCGAGCGACCCGTGTGGGCGGCGCCCCGGATCAGGTGATACTCATGCTCGACCGCGGCGTCGAAGAGCAGGCGGTGGAGCAGTTCGGCACCGAGGAACGTCAGGTTGGCATCCTCGTCCCCGGCCTCGATCAGTAATTGCAGCCCGGAATCACGCAGGCGCTCCGCGTTGTCGATGACGATCGTCGGCGGATGGCGCGCCCGCCAGTAGGCGATATCGACCGGGTCGCCGAAGCGCTGCGTCAAGAAGTGCCGGGCGCGTGGGCCGTAGGGCGTCAGGTCCAAATCCGCGAAGGAGACGACTGGAGGAAATCCCGGCTCGAGGGCCGCGGCGGCGGCGAAGGTCTCGGGGTTCCGCAGCGCGATCCTCAGCGTCCCCTGGCCCCCCGCGGAGCCGCCGCCGATCAGCGTGCCCGCCCTGCCCTGCGCCACCCGATAGCTAGCCCGCACATGCGCGAGCAACTCGCCAAGCAGGAAGGTCTCCCAGTCCCGGCCCCCGCCCTTCCAATCGATGTAGTACGAGTTGCCCGTGATGGGTGCCAAGACCACGATGGGCTCGATCATGCCCTCGTTCCAAGCGCGCTCCAGGGGAGCGCGCAGGCGCGCCTCCAACTGGCCCTCGCCGTTGCCGCCCCCGTGAAGCCAGAGCAGTAGCGGGTAGGGCTCTTGGCGCTCTGGGTCGTAGGACGGCGGCAGCAGCAAGTCGAAACGCGCCTCGCTGGGCACCAAGGCGGTGGCCAGGGTGTGGTGGGAGAGGATGGATTCTTGCGCGGCGCACGGGGCTGCGGCCAGTAGGGCGACCAACCACCGCGACGCCATGCAACCGACGTGGCGGGTCACAGTCCCAGCTCCGCGTGCGACCCGAGGCGAACGAGCCGAAGGGTCTCAGAGTCCGGCTTCGCATAGATGAGCACCAGGTCTGGCCGGACGTGACAGTCGCGGAAGTCGCTCCACGGACCGCTTAGCGCATGGTCGTGGTAGTGCGGGTCTAGGGCATTATCGTTGGCAAGGGCGTTCACGACGGCAGCCAAGCGTTCGGCGAGGTCGGCGCGGTGCCGCCCACGGAGCTCGCGTCTGTAGTCGCGCCTGAACCTGCTCGTGCGCTCAATCGTCCGCATGCAGTTCGTCGAGCAGGCTCTGAACGTCCCTGAACCTCGGTAGATCGCCGGCTCGCGCTTCCCTCATAGCCGCGATCGTCTCAGCGTTCGGCACGAGCGGGGCGAACGGTAACTCCTTCTCGTGCGCGACCCGCGTGAGTAGAAGGCGTACCGCGTCCGAGACGGTGAGCCCCATCGCCGCGAGAACGACTGCAGCTTCATCCTTGATCTCTTTGTCGACGCGCGCTTGCACAAGCTGGTTTGCCATCGGCTTGGTCGCCAAGAACCTAGTGCATGTGATTGTCGTTCACCCGCCGAGGCGGTTTCAAGGGCGACCCGCCGGCGCGTCGAAGAAGGGGTCGCCAACGCGCGAATCGTCTCCGACGACCGCCCCGAGCCAGCCGGTGTGGTGTTTTGGGAAAGGCGGACGGGGCAGGGTCGCAGCCACCGGCTCGCTTCGCCGTGAGATCCTCAGGCGAAGCTCTCCGCTCGCTCTTCGGCCCGCAAGCGCCCACCCACCCCAAGCGCCGTCAGCGCGGGCACGAGAAGGATCAGAATCCCCGTGGTCACCAGCAAGCCGAATCCGAGCGACGCAGCGAACGGAATCAGGAACTTGGCGTGAATCGCCCGCTCCAGAATCAGCGGCATGAACGCGACGAACGTCGTCACGGAAGTGAGCATGATCGGCCGGAAACGCGCCTTCGCGCCGTCGATGATGGCCGTCTCGAGCGGCGCGCCCTCCCGCAAGCGTCGCTCGATGTAATCGATCATCACCAGCGAGTCGTTCACCACCACTCCGCTCAACCCGACGAAGCCGAAGGCCGACGTGCTGCTGAACGGGATTCCCAGGACCAAGTGGCCCAGGATGGCGCCGATCAACCCGAAGGGAATCACCGCCATCACGATCAGCGGTCGCGCATAGGAGCGCAGCGGGATCGCCAACATCGCGTATACGACCAAGAGGGCGAGAATGAACCCTCGGTTCAATGCATCGAAGGACTCTAGCTGCTGCTCGGCTTCCCCCCCGAAGCGGACCGACAGACCGGCGTCCCCCGCCATCAGCCCGGCAAGCGTCGTGTCCATCAGGAAGTCGATCGCCTCGCCGCCGGAAATCACACCCGCGTCCACGTCCGCCGTCACGGTGACCACGCGGTCGCCATCCCGGCGCCGAATGGATGGCGCCGCAGTCCCCCACTCCAGCCTCGCCACGTGACTGAGCGGGACTGTCCGGCCCCCGGACAGTGGAATCATCAGTCGCTCGATGTCGGTGAGGGAGTCCCTCTCGTCCGTGGGTAGGCGCACGTACGCCCGGACCTCCTCCCGGCCCCGCTGCACCCGAACCGCCTCCTCGCCGTGGAACGCCGCGCGTACCTCGGTCGCCATCTCCTCCATCGTCAGCCCCAGCGCGCGTCCCGCTTCACGCAAGACCAGCCGGACCTCCTGGACGCCGGGCGTGTGATCGGAGCGGACGTCGAACACGCCCTGAATCTGGCGCAGCCCGGCCATGGTGGCGTCCGCAATCTCCCGCAGCCGCTCCTGGTCCGGGTGGGCGAGGATGGCCTCCACCGGATTTCCGAGCGCAATGATCTCGCCGGTGAAGGTGAGACTCCGCGCGGACGGAAGGTCTCCCACCTCTTCCCGCCATGCATGCATTACCGCGCCCGTGGAAACATCCCTTTCGCCGGCCCCCAGCAGCTTGAACTCCACCGTCGCGATGTTGGCTTCCGGGTTGAGGCTCGGCACGACGAACAACCCCCCGCCCTCGATCCGCGCCCGCTGTCCCACCGTCACGACGGAGCCGGACGACAGCGGCGGCGCGTCCCCCGCCCGGTTCCGGGAAACGCGCTCAATCGCACGCCATCCCGCCGCCTCCAACTCCCCGGCGACCTCATATGTGCGCTGGGCGGACGTGCCGTCCGGCATTTCGAGATTCGCGGTCACGAAATCGCCCTCCACCGTTTCGGCGAAGGCCGTCGCGACGATGCCGGCGGGCAATAGCGACACGGACACCACCAACATGCCGACGGCACCGGCGATCACCACGACGGGTTGCGCAACCGCGAAGTGCAAGCCCCGGCTCAACGGACCCTCGACGAAACGCGAGAGCGCTCCATCGACCCTTCCCTGAACGCGCGCGAGCAAGCGGTCCACGGGATTCGTGGGTTTCCACTCCGGGCCAGGTAGGTGGGAGAGATGATTCGGCAGGATGAACAGCGACTCGACCAGCGACAACAGGAGCATCGCGATCAGGACGACCGGGACGGGCTTCATGATCTCGCCGATGCCGCCGGGCAGGAACAACAACGGCGAAAAGGCCGCCATGGTGGTGAGCACGGCGAACGTCAGGGGCCTGTTGACCCGACGCGTGCCTCGAATGGCGGCCACCACCCCGGCCGCGCCTCGCCGCCGCTCGGAGTGCACTTGTTCCGCAACCACGATGGCATCGTCCACCACGATGCCGATCGCGAGGACGAACGCAAACAGCGACACGGAGTTCATGGACAGGTCGAACATCAGCATCGCGGCCAGCGCACCGATGCCCGCAACACCGATACCCACCGAGACCCAAATGGCCAGCCGCGTCTCGAGGAACAACGCCAGGGCCACCAACACCAGCAGCAGGCCGAGGCCCCCGTTCTTGAGCAGCAGGTCGCGCCGCTCGGTATAGACCTCCGACTCGTCGTTCCAAGTGGTGACCGCGACCCCCGGCGGAAGGGACGGCCGCAGCGTCCCCTCCACATAGGCCCCGACGGCCGCCGCCACCTCGTCGACGGGTTCGTTGTCCGCCCGGCTGATCTCCACGAACGCCGCGGGCAGGCCGTTGTGCCGGACGATCAGATTCGAGGCCGCAAAGTCGTCGCGCACCATCGCCACGTCGCCCAACCGAACCACCGTCCCGTCGGCGGTAGTGATCAGGGGGATATCCTCGAAGTCCTGCTGGTCGTACCGTTGGCCCACCGACCGGATCCGCACCTCGTTGTCCCCGGTGTCGATGCTGCCGCCGGAGAGGTCGAGCGCGCCGCGCCGAACCGCCGCGCCGACGTCCGAGAGCGTCAGCCCCAGGGCCCGAAGACGGTGCGCCGGCACCTCCATCGAGATCTCGTAGTCGCGCACGCCGCTGGCCTCGACGAGGGACACGTCCGGCAGCGAAACGAGGTCCTCACTGATGCGATACGCCAGTTCCTTCAGGTAGCTCTCGGAGACGTCGCCGTAGACGATCAGCCGGATGACGCTCTGCCGATTCGTCATCTCCGTGAACCGCGGCCGCTCGGCATCGGCCGGAAACGACTGGATGGCCCCCACTGCGGACTCCACTTCGTCGAGCGCCCTGGCGATGTCCGTGCCCGACTTCATCTCGACCTGCACGGACGCGGCGCCCGGCCCGGCGACGGACCGTACCGAACGTACGTCGTCGAGGGTCTCCACGCGGTCTTCGATCTTGACGATGATCGATTCCTCGACCTCCTCGGGCGACGCGCCCGGATATGCGACGGCGACCTCCACCGTGTTGAATGGGATTTCGGGCCACGCTTCCTGTTCGATGCCCGTGAGCGACACCAGTCCGCCCACGAGGATCGCGACCATCAGGAGATTTGCGGCAACCCCATTGCGCGCCATGTACGCGATGGGCCCGCCTTGGATCGCGGAGTCGTCGCCGACCGCCACCTAGCGCGCCCCGCGGGAGTTTCGTGGGTCCGACGAGCGAGGCGTCAAAGGACGGCCATCGTCTCGTACACGATGCAGAGCACCAGCGGCCCGAACCCGAACACGGCACCGACGTAGTAGATTCCTTTCCTCAGACCCTCGGAAATCGCGCGACGCCGGGCGAGCGCGAGGGTCGCGCACATGACCGCCGCCCCGTCCACGACGGGCCCGGGCAGCAGGTTGATGACGCCCAGGCCAATCGACAGCAACGCCACGAGGCGAACCCAAGTCACCCAGGACAACGCCTGTCGATCCTCCGACGTCAGCAGGTTCGCGTCGTCCTCACCGAGCATCCCTAGCCAGAGCGCGCCACCGAAGTTCAGGATGCTGAGTTCGCCGAGGATCATCTTGATTCCGGCGGCGGCGGTGGCGAAACCCGCCACGAACGTATCGACGACGCCATCGACGGTCCGAGTCACGAAGGACCGGGCTGGTGCTTCTCCGTCGCCCCATCGGATGCCGAGGGCGGCGAACGGGTCTATCTGCCGCACGCCCGACTGCCACTCAACAATCGGAACGGCAACCGAAACGGAGCGACCATCGCGCAAGGCTGTGAACTCGATGACTCCAGTGTCGCCGACGCGCCCGACGAGCGCGGTGCCGACCTCCGGCCAGCGCTCGATTTCCTCCCCGTCCACCGCGACGACTTGGTCCCCGCCGCGCAGGCCGGCCTCCCACGCAGGCCCCTGCGCGACGTCGACGACGATCGCCTTCGGATCATCCAGGAGCGCCGCAACGACCAGCAGCACCCCGGCCAACAGGAAATTCGTGCTTGATCCGGCCAGCGAGTAGAACAATTGGATCGATGGCGGCGCCTCCGCGTAGCTCGTCCGGCCCACACGGCAGTATGCGCCAACGGGCATCGCGCAAACGCCATAGCTGGTACCCGTCGCGCCTTCCCGCACGAAAAGCCGCGGGCCCGCGCCGACATCGAACCGCTCGACGTGTAGACCGCTCAGGCGCGCCGCAGCAAAGTGACCGAACTCATGTAGCAACACCAATGGGCCTAGCATTGCCACGATGAGAATTGCGTACACCGCGATGTCCATGGCACAGGACCGATAATCAACCGCTTCACGTCTTGCAATTTTGACTACCAGTGTGTGAAATGTGTGCGAATGAATCGGAGTTTATTGTGCGTATATCGCGATTTTCCGGCCCACGGAGGCGCTCCCGCTTGGGGAGCGGGCATCTTTGAGTTCCCGGCCCGATAGTCCCGACACGGCGCGTGGCGCCGATGGTCGGCTCTCCGCCCTCTGCGCGGCGTTGCTGCGCATCAGCCACAGCCTCGACCTCGAGACCGTCCTGCGCGAGGTCGCCGAGGGCGCGCGGGCGCTCACCGGCGCGCGCTACGCGGCCATCGCGACCATCGACGTCGACGGCGCCGCGCAGGACTTCGTCACCTCCGGCATGACGGATGCGGAGCACCATGCGCTGGCCGACTGGGCGGATGGGCCGCGGCTCTTTGAACACTTCCGCGACCTGGACGGCCCACTACGCATCGCCGACGTTCCGGCCTACGTGCGCGACCTGGGGTTCTCGCCTGAATGGCTCCCGTCGAAGACCTTCCAAGGCATGCCGATGCGCCGCGGGGGCGAGCATGTCGGCAACTTCTATCTCGTCGAGAAGGAGAACGGCACCGCGTTCACCGACGAGGACGAGGAGATCCTCACGTTGTTCGCGGCGCAGGCCGCCACCGCCATCGCCAACGCGCGGGTCCATCTGGGCGAACGCCGGGCCCGCTCTGGCCTCGAAGCCTTGATCGAGACCTCCCCGGTCGGCGTCGTCGTGTTCGACATGGCAACCGGCGCGCCCGTTTCCTTAAACCGCGAGGCCCGGCGCATCGTCGAGTCGCTGCGTCCGGCGGGCCGCCCCGTCGAGGACCTGCTCGACGTGCTGACCTTCCGCATGACGGACGGCCGCGAGGTCGCCTTGGCCGAACTGCCGCTCGCCGGCGTGCTGAGCGACGCCCGGGCCGTCCGCGACGAGGAGGTCGTCCTGTCCACCCCGGAAGGGGGCAACGTGACCACGCTCGTCAACGCGACCCCGATTGCCGTAGCCGAAGGGGCCTCGGGGTTGTTCGTGGTGACCATGCAGGATCTCGCGCCCATCGAGGAACTTGAGCGCACGCGCTCCGAGTTCATCGGCATGGTGAGCCACGAGCTGCGCACGCCGCTGACGTCGATCAAGGGCTCCACGGCCGCGGTACTCGGCGCCGCCAGCCCGTTCGCGCCGGCGGAGACCCACGAGTTCTTCCGCGTCATCGACGAGCAGGCAGACCGCATGCTCGCCCTGATCACGGACCTACTCGACGCCGGACGCATCCGCACCGGCACGCTCTCCGTCGCGCCCGAGCCGAGCGATCCAGGCGCGCTCATCGAGCATGCGCGCAGCGGCTTCCTGTCGGGCGGCGGACGGCATGCCGTGCAGATCAACCTGCCGCCGAGCCTCCCGCGCGTGATGGCGGACCGGCAGCGCATCGTCCAGGTGCTGAACAACCTGCTGGCCAACGCCGCCCGCCACGCGCCCGAGACGACGCCGATCCGCGTTGCGGTCGAAACTCAGGGCGTGCATGCGGAATTCTCGGTGGCCGACCAGGGTAGCGGCATCCCGCCAGAACAGCTCGCGCGCCTATTCCGCAAGTTCCCCGCCGGCGCGGAGGCCCCCGACGCGGCGAGGTTCCGCGCAACCGGCCTGGGGCTCGTCATCTGCAAGGGACTGGTGGAGGCACATGGCGGCCGCATCTGGGCCGAGAGCGCCGGGACGGGTCTCGGTGCACGTTTCACCTTCACCCTCCCCATCCTGGCCGAAACCACCGCCGGGGCGCCCGAGTTCCACACCGAGCCGCAGGGCGGCGCCGAGCGCATTCTGGTGGTCGACGACGATCCCCGGACGCTGCGCTACATTCGCGACACGCTCACGGATGCCGGCTACGCGCCGGTGGTGACCGCGAACTATCGCGAGCTCGGACAGGTCATCCGTGTCGAGGAGCCCGATCTCGTCCTGCTCGACCTCGTCCTCCCCGGCATCGACGGCATCGAGCTCATGGAGGAGGTGCCCGAACTGGCCGAACTTCCGGTGATATTCATCTCCGCGTACGGCCGCGCCGAGACGATCGCCAAGGCGCTCGACGTTGGCGCCGCGGACTACCTCGTCAAGCCCTTTTCTCCCACCGAACTGACCGCGCGCATCCGTGCCGTGCTGCGCCGCCGCACGCGCCCGGGACCCTTCGCTCTCGGGGAACTGACCATCGACTTCGAGCGCCACGTGGTGACCGTGGCGGGCGAACCGGTGACATTGACCGCCACGGAGTTCGGGTTGCTGCGCATGCTCGCCCTCAACGCCGGCAAGGTCCTCACGTTCGAAACGTTGCTGCGCCAAGTGTGGCGCAATCGGGAGGGCGCCGATCCGAACGCCGTGCGCGCCTTCGTCAAGCAGCTACGCCGCAAGCTCGGCGACGACGCCTCCAACCCCGCCTGGATCTTCAACGTGCGCGGCGTGGGCTACCGGATGGCCCTTCCTGGAGGGGGCGGCCCGGCGTAGGGGTTGTTTCGGGGAGGCGCGTTCGTTCGTGTCGAAGCGAGACCGCGCACGCGCTCCTGACGCCACTTCGCGGCGGGCCAACCTAGTGGACGCTCGGGAGTTTCCGTGAAGGGGTGCTGGTCGGACGGACACGGTGACCGCAGGATGCCCGCGACGAGGGCGACCCACGCGGCACACCCCGCGCCAACCCATGTCCTTCCGCCGCGCAGTGTCCCGGACGCGCCGAAGTCGACGGGTACCGCAATCCAGCCTCCTCGCAGGGCAACTGGTGGCGGAACACTTGGCACGTGTACTAGGAGCACTCCAGATACTTGCAAACGGGGCGCATCTTTTACTAGTGAACGGAGCGCATCTTGTACTTGAGATAGGGGCGTGCTAGGTTGCGCGAGGAGGCGAAGCAGATGGTCAAGCAGCACGAAAAGCTGGCCCGCTCACTAAGTGTCCTCCTTGAACGCCAAGGCGCAGGGCGGCGCGTCTTTCGTAGCGCCCAGTTTCCACGCGAGGACCGCGAGCGCCTCCTCCGTAGCGGCTACTTGATGCCGATCATGCGCGGGTGGCTGATGCTCTCCAATCCCGCCGCCACGGGGCACGACACGACTTCGTGGTACGCATCGTTCTGGGAGTTTTGCGCCCGGTATGCCACGCACCGCTTCGGTGAGCGATGGCACCTGTCGCCAGAACTCTCGCTGTTGCGGCACGCGGAGAACACAAACGTGCCGCGGCAAGTCCTCGTGCATGCTACCGCTGCGGGCAACAATCTGATCGCGTTGCCGTTCGGGACATCGCTGTTCGACCTCAAGGTTGAGCGCATGCCACCCCGGGAAGACCTCTGCGAGCGAGAAGGGGTGCGCCTTTACACGGCCGAAGCCGCGCTCTTGCGCGTGCCGGAGTCCTTCTACCGAGACCACCCCCTCGACGCCCGCACCGTCCTCGGCAGCACCGCGGACTGGGGCGGCGTGGCTCGAAGGCTCCTCGCCGGAAGCCACTCCAAGGTGGCCGGCAGGTTGGCGGGGGCTTTTCGCCATGTCGGACGTCAGGACATCGCCGACGGCGTCCGGGATGCGATGTTGCGCACGGGGCACAGATACCGGGAGGCGAATCCATTTCTGCCCGAGACCACGGAGAGGCGGAGCGCCGACCATCGGCAGGGGGCCACGTCGCCGTTGGCACTTCGCATGCAAACACTGTGGGAGTCTGCCCGTGAGCCCATCCTCAAGGCCCTGCCACCCGCGCCGGGTCTGCCAACGGATGACCGCGGGCGGATCCGCTATCTGGAGGACACCGACAGCGCCCATGCAGAGGACGCCTACCACTCGTTGTCGATCGAGGGCTACCGCGTCACGCCCGAACTGATAGCACGTGTACAGGGAGGCGGGTGGAACCCGGAGGGCGACGACGAGGCCCGGCAACAGCGCGATGCGCTTGCGGCGCGGGGCTACTGGCAGGCGTATCAGGCCGTGCGCGACACCGTCGAAGAGATCCTACTTGGAGTGGACCCCGGGCCGCTGTTTCGAAAGGCACACCGGGATTGGTACTTCCAGTTGTTCGAGCCGTTTGTGGCGGCCGGGGTCTATGAAGCCACCGTGCTGGCGGACTACCGGAATCACCCGGTCTATCTGCGCGGTTCCCGGTACGTGCCCCCGCGAGCAGACAGGGTGGTGGAGGGCATGGCGGCGCTGGCGGGTCTGTTGGAGCAAGAGAGGAGCCCCACCGTGCGTGCCGTGGCGGGACATTGGTTGTTCGGCTACGTGCATCCTTATCCCGACGGCAACGGCCGCTTGGCGCGCTTCCTGATGAACGCCATGTTGGCCTCCGGCGGTTATCCGTGGACCACCGTCCGGGTGGAGGATCGCCATGCCTACATGAGCGCGCTCGAAACCGCCAGTGTGGGGGGCGACGTCACGCCATTTGCGGAGTTGATCGCGGGATACCTGTAGCCGCCGGGGAGGCATCCAGGGGGGCGGGCGGAGGCACCAGCCGGCGTGGCCTGTCGAGCTGGCCGAGCTTCCGGTGATGTTCCTCTGCGCGCCGTGCGCAACGCGCCAAGGAGAGCCCGGGGCGACGGGCTGACGGCGAGCAAGCTCAAGCCTAAGGCTGATCCGCCTCCCCGGGTGCCCGATGCGCGGGGTTTTGGTGCGCGGACGGGCAGTGGGGGATTCTCAGGCACGTCCGGCATCCGGGGCAATAGTCGGGCCCGCTTCCTTCGAAAAACGGCACGCCGGTGCTGGAAAGTCCGACACCACGCTAGGACTAGGGGGTCCGCACGCCACACATTTCCTGAACGGCTCTCAAGATTCTCGAACGATTTTGGGGCGGAGAGGGAGGGGGCCGATCCTGCTAGATCGTAGCCTCTACCTCCTTGTTTAACATAGACTTTTTTCGAACGCCACATCGGGGATAGCGCACGCGATGTGGCACTGGCTGTAACGTCCCGGCGAGGGGTCGGCTCGCCACCGTGGGGGCGCGTGCTCCCCGCGAACCCATGTCCAGCCGTCCACGACGACTCGTGCAACTCTCGTTGTCACCTGCAGGCTACTCCCGATTGCCGCTCCCGAACGCTCGACCCTACCCAAGCTGGCCCGCTATCGCCACTGTCCGAGCGCCGGAGGGAGTCGCGCCATCCGCCCCTACGGCCAATCGCGCCTCTCGCTCGAAACGACTCCCAGGAGCCAGACGTCGACCGGGGCCTCAAATCGCGCCCCACAGTGGCCTGGTTTGCTTGAACGCCGCCAAACATCGAACGAGGCCGCTCCGCGCGCCGCCAGGGACGCCATCCCCGTACCCCGGTGCCATGGCTCATGGCGGTCGCCCAAAACCGCCCCGGGTCGCGCCAGCCCGATTTCACAGCACTGTTCCCGTCCGCCGCCTCCGCTCCCTCTTCCTCCCCGCCGTGCCAGACACGGCCGTCCTCGGACTCGTACCACACCGTCTCAATGCAGAACACGCCACGCTTCTTTCCTGCAACCGCCACAGCCCCTCACAGAAGGTCGCCGAGGCGATCGGGGTCGACGTCGTAGGTGAACTGACACCCGTTGTACCGATCACCTTCAACGAAGTTGTGACGCTCGAGGAACGCGATATTCAACGCGCTAAAGCGTTTCTCGCTCACCGACCGTTCTCTTGCGGGTTTCGTTCCCCATGCCCGCAGCTGTCTGATGTACGCTCCGACGATTCGGTCGCGCCCGGCGGCATCGGCCCCCTCCCACGCCTCCTCGTAGTCGCGCATCATCTCGTCGAACCACTCGAGATCACCTCCCTCGATGATCACGCCAACACCGTTCGGAGTGTCGTTTCGGTAGTACGCCTCGACACGAATCAGACGGCTGTCCTTATCGTCCTGGTAGGTTTCCGTGATGTGCATCAGTCTCTCGGTCGGCATCTCGGCGACCCCGGAACGGTTCGATCAAGCATACACCCGCCGCCCACGCCCACGAGGCGGCCCGCCTGACCGGGTGCCGTTCCGGTGCCAGACGACCGATTCGCGTTGGGTTGTCCGGCGTCGGCGGGCTGGCAAGCAGCGCTTCGACACAGCTATCCGCGTACGTGGTAGCCGTTGTCCGTCAGGGCCTTCATAGCGGCGTTCACCTGTCCCTTGGTCGCGCCATGATCGCGTGCGAAGGCGGATGCCGCTTCGCGGATTCGCCTGATGGCCTCCCTATCCGACGGCTCAGGGAGTTCCCAACTCTCTTGGTCTTCCGGGAACTCGACCACGAGCCGCCCTTCCTCGACTCTTGCCGACAGCCTTTTCGTGGAGCGGCGCGGATTTTCCCGGCCCCGTCTTCGGGAAACGTCCTCGTCATCCAGGAGCATGGAGCGCGCGACGAACTCGCTCCCTGCAACGTTGAAGTAGGAGAACGTCGCGGCGTTGATGTCCACCTGGGCGTCGGCCAGATACTCGATGATCCGCTGCGTCGAGGCGTCGAGCGACGACGCAACGATGTACATGCGTTGCGTTTCGTTCACGACCTCCGGGGGTTCAGGGCCGAAAGCGCTCTGAAACGCTTCTGCGAACGGCTTGCCCAAGTGTTCTTGGGTGTATCCCTCCACGTCCTCCCGGCCGAGCCGCTTCACCCACGAGGCGTAGTCCAGTGCCTGCGCTACGACATCGCGCGGCGTCCTGTCCCGTTTCAGTTCGATCACGACCAAGTTGCCTTCCCGATCCACAGCGAGCAGATCCAGCACCCCGCCGTATTGATGGATCTGCCGGCCGATCACCAACAGATCGTGGCTGAGCACACCAATGTCCTCGCACAGCCAGTCTTCCAGCCGGTCTTCGAAATCAAGCCGCTCGGACTCGACTGCCGTGAGACGCTCGTCGTCCACTTTCCAGAGCTTCACTTCGAGGGTCATGTGATTCTTCCCGCGCTCACGCCCGCGTTCGGGGTGGAGCCTCTTGTCCCACCAGCCCGGCCTCGCGCCGTGCCCGATCCTGCCCGTCCATCGCCCGGTCCGCGACCCCGGCCGCCGCCAGTGTAACGCTCCGCGCGTTGCACCACACGGATCGAACGCCGCCGAGGGCGTACGTGTGCAGCTAGTGTGGCATCGCCGGCCACGCCCCATCCGCCACCCAAGGACGAAAACTGTCGCCCTCCACACGCGGCGAGGGCGTTCACGACGGCTCCAAACACAAGCGACGAGGCCCCGGCGGAGCGCTAATCGAGGCGCACGTCCTCCGGCTTCCCACGGTCGATGAGCCTCCCCTTCAACATGTCCTCCTCCTCCAAGCGCTCCCGGTGCCCGCCCCAAACCTTGCCGTCGCGCTGGTCCATGTCGAACCCGAACACGACCAGCCCGGGACGCGTGTCGATTTCCATCGGCATGCCGTCGACCACCTGCTTGATCAGCTCTCCGCGCCCGCCGCCGAGGTCCACACCCTCTAGACGGCACAGGTTCTCGCAGACGCACCGGTAGCTCCGCTTGATCTCGTCCGCGTGCGTCTCGATCAGGCCCTCGTAGCGTCTGATTTGGTCTACGACGGCGGGCGTCCCAGGCTTACGAGCCCGCAATTCCTTGTTGGCGAACGCCTTGGCCTCGAAGAACCTGACGGCAACCTTGTCGCCATGGTCCGCCAGCGCCGCAATGTCGATGCGCCGCGCAACCCGACCGTCCGAGATTGCCACCTCAAGATCCACGACCGCGTTCTGCTCCTGCATCGCGATTCGGTGGACGCCGGTCTTCTCCGCGTCCGCGAAGTTCCTCGCCGCCGCCTTCAATGCGTCAACCTGCACGCGGTCCGACATCATCGGGATCAGTTGCCGCCTGTCGATCCTCCCATCGTCCCCAATGCTCACGTACTCGTCTCCGTGGTCCTGCGGACGCGGCTTGACCAGATACTTGTAGTGCACTTCGCCGGCGACATCGCCGGTGCCCAACGGCTTGAGCCTGAGCAGGCTCGCGCCGCGGTAATAGACGTTCAAGGAGTTCTCGCGAACCCCAATGAAGGTCTCCCGGTCCTCGACGAGCGGTTTCCACCAGCTCCCGGGCTTGCCGTACAGCTCGTTGAGGGCATCGAGGAAATCCTCGCGCAGCCCCCGGTTGAAGGTCCATTTCTCCACTTTCTCTCCTCCCTTCCGTCCTCGCGTCAATCCACGCGCTGGCTACGGCCGCGTCGCTTCGCAAGCCGGTTTGCCGCGTGGCTCCGAATCTCCTACACGGACCACCAGACGCCGTCCTCCCGTTGCTCCACGTTGGCGAAGTACTCCCCGAACCTCGCCGTCTCAAACGAATGGATCGGCACCAGCCGGGTGGGAGCGAGGGCGCTCGCTAGCCGCTGGAGATCCCGTGCCGATGCGTGTCCAGAGGTGTGGATGGTCCCGAAGGGAATCCCGTTGGCCTCCAGCCAGGCGAGCACCCGCCGACAGCCGTCCTGCTCGAGATAGCCCGGCCACATCGAATAGGTCAGCGCCGCTCCGTCGAGTTCCGCACCGATGGCCGGATCCCGCATCAGCAAGGGGCGGAACAGCATGACGGCGCGGTCCCGGTACGCGGCCAGACCCTCGCCGTACACCCGATTCGCGGAGTGCCTTCGCAAGTGGTCGAACAGCCGATGCTCCTTGACGTGCACGCGCTGACCGAAGGGCACGTAGACGCGGACGTCGTCCCACCAGGACTGCGGGATCGTGTCCCTTCCGGTCGCCTCCAGAACGACCGCCGTGTAGAGGTCGACAAAGAGCAGGCGCCCGCTGCGCCTTGCCGCGCGGAACACGGTCACGATCCGGTCGATGTTCTGCGCCGAAGCCCAGACGAAGGCATGCCCCGCGTCGTTTCGAAAACTTCGGCGAACCTCACCTCCAGCCCTGCCTCCGTCTCGGCGCCCTCCCCGGCGCCCGGTCGGCCGATGGTGGTTCCCTCCATCATCAGCACGTCGATGTTCCGGGGCGGCGCCTCGATTATGCGCTCCACCAACCGCGACTTACACCCGTGTGCGCGGAAGTCCCCCGAGTAGCGCGTATGCGTCGAAGGCACTGTGATCGACAAGATAGGGCGTGATCCTGAACGGTCCCAGTGCAAGCGGTCGCCGGTCCCGATAGAAGCGCGGATTCTCGAACCAGTGTCCATTCGGAACATACCGGCTCGCCGCCTTGAGAACGCTGTTCGCCGCCTCGCCGAGGTAGACCGGCACGCCGGAGCGAACGTGCCGGGCCAGCCCGTAGTGGTCCTGATGGGGATGCGAGATCACGACGCCGAGCAGGCTGTCGTCGTGGTCCCGGAATCCGGCGACTTCGGGGAGCAGTCCCGCATGGTCCTCGCCGGCGTCCAGCGGCAGTCCGACGTCGAGTGCGATGCGTCTGCCCCCCGCCTCCAGTTCGATGCAGGTGCCGCCGATCTCCTGCGTATCCCGAGAATGCACACTCTCATCGCGCCCTACCTTCCGCCGATGGTCCGGGAAGTTTCCGACACGTCTCTCCGGCGCCAAGATTGTGGCTACACGACAACCCCCTGGACCGGGCATCACTGCGCGAACACATCCCGCGCCTCGAGCAGTGGGGTGTTGACGACGGTATCGTCGTCCGCTTGCTCCAAGACGGCGACGAAGCCGTCTATGAGGTCCTGCTCGGGGCTCGCGTTGGCCATGAAGTCGTCTCCGGATAAGTTCGTCGCGCGGATGGGTGCTATACGGCAGCAGGTTCGCTGCTGTTGCTGCGGCTAGGGTCGAGCCGGTGAACGCCCGGTCACGAACCGGACTCGACCGTCGTGGTATCGGGGAACGGGCGGAGGTCAAAGGAGACCTTCTCGCTCATGAGGGTCTGCAACTTGCGGTAGAAGGCTTCGAGGAAGACCTCGGCGTTGTCCTCCGCCCAGAGTCCGTCCTCAACGTAGTCGTGGAACGTCGCCTCGCCTGCGAGGCGATGTTCGAGCGTGTAGCGGCCCGATGGGTGGTGGGCGATTTGCAGTTCTATGCGGTCGGACGCGGTCATGTACGCCTCAATCGTGTTGGGTTATGCGGCGGCGTCGACGCGTTGGTAAACCGCGCCTTTTGGTGAAGAGCCGGGAATTGGCCGGTCGTCCTCTGTTGACGACTTCATAGCCGTGGGTCTGCATGACGTCCTTCACCGCCTTGCCGATCCATTGCATGACGGGATCGGGAGTGACGTCAGCACCGAATCGTGCGAGTAGCTTCGCGACCGATCGCGGAGACGGCAGGTTGCTCGTCCTCGGAGGCTTGGATCATCGCCCGCACCGTCGCATTGCGGTTCAGGTGCCGCCGGACGTCGTTCTTCAGGCGTTGGTCGATTGGCATGGCGGCTTAGTCTCCGGGCGCGGGTCGCGGAATGGGACGCTACCAGAGAGGCATGGCGGGCGGCGAGGCGGTTGGGCGCGAACGAAGCCGACCGAGCCCGCCGGCGCGCTGCCCGGCGACAGATGGAAGCCCGCCAGGGGCGAGACTCCGTAGGAGGGTCCGTGCGGAGCAGGACAGCCCGGCCCGAAGGGATGGTCCAGCTCCGGCCGGTGCCCTCGGCGCACCGGATGTCCGGGTCGCCCTTGAGACATCCCGACGAGAGCGGGCGGGTAGAATGTGTCGGTTGTGTTGAGCACCCAGGAAGGGGCTGGCGAAGGTGGTGGTACAGGGTGCGGCCATCAGCGGAAAAGGGGAGGACACGACATTTGAAAGCTGACACAGCGCGTAAGCGGGAAGCGTTTCGCGTGCTGGTCCTGCAAGCCTTCGCGGACGCACGGGCGAAGCGGAAGCGGGACTGGCGGACAATGCAGCTGAGCGTGCTGAAGAACCGGTTGCTGCAACGCACGGACCGGCGCTTCCGCGAGGCCGACTATGGTGCGGACTCGCTTGCGGAACTGGTTGCCAGGTTTCCGAGGGAGTTCGCATTGACGACAGGTCGTACCCCGGCGGTGTCTCTGCTCGGAGACTTGGACGGATCGGTTAACGGCGACGTAGAGCGGGTCGAGGAGGACACGCAGGCGACAGTCGCAGAAGAGGACGAAGGGGCCGGGTTCGAGGAGTTGCTCGACAGGTACCGGGGCAGCGGCGACAACCTGGGCGTCGGCGAAGCGTATGCGTCCCAGTTGGACCGGATAGCCGAGGCCGACGTGGAGAGGACGTTCGTCAACATGGTGTCCCGCTGGGCGTCGTCCAACCCGGTGGACGTGGAGACGGATACAGTCGGTGATCTGCTGCGCAACACGGACAAGTTCGTGAACGAGCAGCTTGCTCTCGCGGTGGTACACGCGACCTTGAGGATGGAGGACGCGGGGCGGGAGCTGCCTCGGAGGGTGGGCGACCTCTACTACCGGGTGTCGGACTCGTTGAAGTCGCTCTTCGAGATACCGGTCAATGCGCGGCGGGGCGAGCTGATGGGCACGGCCACGGCGAAGACGCGGGAAGCGCAGTCGGCGCTGGGAGCGGCGGTCGACAGGTTTTGCCAGTCCACCGCCGTCACAGCCAAGCTGCCGTCCACGGACGTTATCAAACGGGCGCACGCCTACGAGCCGTACGCGCTGGTCGGGGAACGGGAAACGCTGCGTGAGGTCGAGGTGCTGCTCGGGGCGGTATTCCGCAAATTCTGCGAGATCTGCGAGGAGTACGAAGCCGAACGCATTCCCAGGCGCGCCCGGGATCTCAGGCAGCAGGTGCAGCGCGCGCTCGATTCCTCGGGAGTGGAGTTGGACCATCGGCTGCGGCGAATGGTCTTCGAACCCGTGGCGCGGCACATGTGGCGCTTGATCGAGGAGGGGACGCAGGCGAGCGACGAGATGATGCGGCCGAAACTGGCAGTCGTCGGCGGGGCGTTCAAGTTGGACTTGGCCGCCGGCGTGGAGCAGGTGGTGTTCCCCGTGCGCGTGGTGAACGAAGGCGATGGAATGGCGCACGCCGTCAGCCTGCGGGCCGCGAACTCGGGGAGCGCGGCGACGCTGTCGATGTGGGAACCGCGTGAGCCGTTCGAACTGGGACCGGGTGCGGAACGGTTGATTCGCATGGTGCTCGGCGGGATGTCGCCGGGCCGTGTGCTCCAACTCGACGCGGTGCTTACTTGCGAGACGGTCAACGGGCGGACTCTGGAGTTTCGCCAGCGCTTGGATTTCGAGCAGCAGGCGACACAGCCCGACTGGGACGAGCTGCTTAGGAACCCGCCGTACGGGATCAACCCGATCCGCGACAAGGAAGGTCTTTACGGTCGCGACTCGTTTCTGGGGCTTCTCAAGCTGGACGTGTCGAACGAGACCTCGACGTTTCTGTGGGGGCAGAAACGGGTCGGCAAAACGTCGGTGCTTCAGGTGCTGGCGTCGGAGCTGCGGGAGCGTGGGGACATCGTTTGCATCGTGTTGCGCATGGGCGAGTTGGCGGCCCTCCACGAAGGTCAACTGGGCCACCGGGTGGCGACGCGGCTGGTGGAGGCGCTGGACGTTGGCCAAGAAACGCCCGTCGAGGAGGAGTTCCGGGCCGGGCTCGGGCGGCTCGTGCCCTTCGTGGAGGCGCTGGCGCGGGACAGTGGCCGGAAGATGCTGGTCATCATTGACGAGTTCGACGACTTGGATCCGGCCTTCTACCTGGGCGAGCGTGGCAAGCAGTTCGTGAAGGCGCTGCGCTCCCTGTCGGAAGTGGGGCTGACGTTCATGTTCGTGGGCAGCGAGCGGATGAACAGCATCTACCACCGTCACGAGGCGGACCTCAACAAGTGGATCAACAGGTCGCTCGACCGGATCGAGGCGGAGGCAGATTGTGCGGCGCTGATCCGCGAGCCGGTGGCCGGCAAGATAGAGTACGAGGGCGAGGCGGTCGAGCGGATCGTGGACTATTGCAGGGGCAACCCGTTCTACATGCACCTAGTGGCCGGCAAGGTCTTCCAGCGCTGTGCGCAGGAGCGGCGGACGTTCGTGGGAACCAGCGACTTCGAGTACGTGCGACGCAGCATCGTTCGTGAACTTGGGCCAACCAACTTCGCCCATTTCTGGGCCGACGTGCCCGTGCTTGACCCGGCCGAGAAGGAACGGTCGGTGGCGGCGAACTGCCTGTTTCTCGCGTGTGTCGCGACGTTGGGGCTCGGTAGGTACGAGTCGCTCGGGGACGTGGTCGCGGCACAGGAACAGCTTGGCCTGGAACCGCGGGAGCGGCTGCCGCTGCAAGAGCTACGCGATGTGGAGGCGGACCTGCTGCGACGCCGCGTGCTATCACGCCGACAAGGCGGGCGGAGCGTGGAAGTGGAGCTGCCGGTGTTCCGAGATTGGTTGCTCGACAACGGCGAGCGCGAACTGCTGCCGGTCTGGCGCGCCTACCAAGAGGAGGAGGCGGCAGAGGAACCCGGTGAGGAACCGGTGTTCGGCATCGTGGAGTTGTCGGGCTTCCCGATCGACGAGGACGATCTCCTCGCCGTTACGGAGCGGTTGGTGTATCTGGGCCGTCAGAAGGACGTCGCGGAGGTGCGCCGGTGGCTGCGCCAGTTCGATGACGAGAGCCGCATCGAGGTGGCGTTCCTGCTGCTTAGGCGGCTCGTAGAGCGGGGCTTCATAAACGAGGGTGCCAACGTCAACGGACTGACCAACATGGTGGACGCGCTGAACGCGAGGCGGCGGGAGGTCGGCGACGGCGCGTGGCGCGTGGTGCGGCGCCGGTTGGACAACTTGTATCTCGGCCATGTCGACTCGGACACGAAGAGCGGCGCGGCGACGGCGCGGGAACTCGGCAGGCGCATGAGACCCGGCAAGTGCGCGTCCATCGAGGAGATGAAGACTTGGGCGCATGCCCACCTGAACGACGATCCGATGGTCGTGGTCGTGGACGATTTCGTCGGGACCGGCGGGACGCTCGCGAAGGGGTTGGACCGGCTTTGGTCGCTGGATGCCGACTTGTTCTCGCAGTTGGCGGAGCAAGGGCGCGTGGTCTGCTGCCTGCAAACGGCGTTCCCCGAGGGGATCGCACGGGTCGGGCGGAAGTTCCCGCATGTGCAGGTCTTGGCGATGACGACGTTCGACGACGATCTCAAGGCATTCGCGCCAGAGGCTGGCATATTCGAGGATGACGGCGACCGCGCCTTCGCGGAGGACGTGATGCTGCAGATCGGGCGGCAGCTTGTCCGCCAGAACCCATTGGGATTCGGCAACATGGGGGCCTTGGTGTCGTTCCACAATACGATACCCAACAATACCCTGCCGGTGTTCTGGGCGGGCGGGCGGGCGAATGGACGGGAGTGGGTGCCGCATCTACCGCGCGGATCCTTCGCGTCCTAACGCGGCTGCCTGCCTTCGTATGCGCTGACGCCAATGGCGCCTCCGCGACGGGGCGGACGGGCGTGCGGCTAGGGGTCGCTCGGTCTCGTCCGTCGCGTCGGGTGCGCCGCCGGGCCCGTAGCGTTTTGCGCATCCAAGGCGACACGACCCGCTCGTCGTGGCCGTCGGCTTCGCCGGATAGGACGACGTCGGACGCCGCAGCAGCGGCGCTGGTCCGGGTGGGGGAGCAGTGCGCGCCAGGCTACCCACTGCTCGAGTATCTCGGGATTGCCTTTGTGCGCGCGGAGGACGAATCACGACCGCTCGACCGCTGACAGCCCCGTCCTGCGGCCCTCGCCTGCGCGGTGGCGAGGTTGCGGTTCGGCTGGTAGGCGCGCGGCTGCCGTGGCGTGCGAGGGGAGTCTCCAGTAGTGGCGGTTCCTCAGCCGCGCCAGCCCGTGTCGCCGCCGGCGCGGAATGGTAGGAACAGGTTGAACCCGAACCCCGGGAGCTGCGCAGGTGCGCGCCATGGTCGTCACGGACGACGACGCGCATCTGTTCGTCTTGGAGCGGAGCGGAGAGGTGGTGGGCCTGTTCTCGCCGGACGATCCGCTGCAACCCGCGCGGCTGGCCTTCTTCTCGCCGTACCCGCAGGCGTCGATCACGCCTACCTGGCGTGCGGGTTCGCCACCGTGCCGCGCGGCGGGCAGGCGCATCGCTTCAACGGCGCGGTGCGGGACTTTCGCCGCGCCACGGGCTTCGCGGCGAGCCCCGATGGGCGGCATCTGTACCTGAGCACGGCGATCCGGCATCGACCGCGGCCAACGTGATCGACGCCAGTCCCGAGATACAGGTGTTCCACCTCTGGCGCCGCACGCTGGCGCTGACCGGACTTGCGTGAGACGTGTTCGCCGCGATCACACGGGAGGGGATTGCCGCCCGTCGCCCCCCTTGCCGCCGGCTGGCTCGTCTGTAGTAAGCTCCGGCCCTGCAACGACATGCGGAACACCCGAGTCGGGTTATCCGTCGAATACAACAGTCGGCTACGGGCAAGGGGTAGCTCCCCGCGCCCCGGCGAATAGGCGGGAGCCTCACGCTCTTCCGCGTGTCGTTGCAATGGCCCGACGCCCACGCGTCGGACAGGGCAACGGACCGGGGCCTTCGCCGATGACCGACTCACGACCGTTCCGAGCGATCCTTGGACTTCGCCGCGTGGCCGCGCGTGGAGCGACGTACGCGGAGCGAACGCTCGGCCGAGCCGGGCGGATGGACGGCGAACTGCGCGGTCGGCGCGTTCCCGCCGGCGTTCCCGGACCTGGTCCGGCCGCCCGCGGGGCCCGACCACCGCGGGTGCCGCGCGTGGGCTGCCGGAACAAAGCGGCGCGGCCCGGACACCTTGGCGACATGCGGCGGCGACCTCCGTTCCCGCGATGAACGAGCCCAATGCTCTTCGCTTCCTGTTCTCGGCGCCGTTCCGAACGAACGTTGAGATGGACACCTTCTCCGTCCTCTCCCCGGCGGAGGTCGATGCCCACGTCGAAGACATCGCAACGCGGTTGAACGAGGCCGAAGGGACCGAAGGGCGTTGGACCGCCGGCGGCGGCGAGCACGACGATGAGTTGCGGTTCGCCAACCTGGACGAACACGCCCTGCCCCGAACGGCGACGCCGATCCTCTCCCTGTGGGTCTCGGGGGAGGTCGTCGGCCGACTGGCGGAGGGTGCCCCGTTGCCCTCCGGGGCCTCGAACATGAGGATCGCGGACTGTCGGGTCGGCTACTACGACGACACCATCGCCATGTTGGTCTGCGAGGTCAGCGTCGACGGATCGCCGGCGGACGTTCTGGCGGGCCTCGACACGTGGTCGACGCGCTTCTGCAAGTCCCTCATAGACGCACTCGGCACCCATCGGCGGAAGCTCGAGAAGGCACTCGCGACGAAGGGGGGTGCCAAGGCACGCGAGCCGCTGTTCTCGCGGGCGGGGCGCCTTCGCCGGTTTTCGGACCGCAACCGCGGGGCCCGCGAGGACGGCCAAACGATGCTTTGGGTGAACCGCGTCTGGCTGGCGGGCGACCGCCCCGCGCCGGATTTGATCGAGGGCTGGACCCAGGCCCCCGCGTCGGACGCGGACTGGCTGCCGCTGCACTCCATGTCGCTGTTGGCCCGCGTGGGCAACAGCGTTCTCGCCGGCCCGTTCTCCGCGCGCGACGTTGCCGTCACTAGGGACGTAGTGGCCCTCTGCACGTTCTTCTACGTCACGCGGGACCTGTTCCGGCAGCACCTCAAGCTGATGCTCCTGGACGTCGGCCGGGCGGCCAGGGGCGTGTCCCGCGCGTCCTTCACCGAGGAGGCGCTCGGTGACCTGCGCACCCACGTCGACGTCATGGAGGGTGAGTGCGACGACTGTCGGCTCGGCTTGCAGGGGCACGCCGGCGCCGTGATGCAGCGCTTGCTCGGCGTGTGGGAGTACGATGCCCTCAGTTCCGCCGTCAAGCGCAAGAGCGCGTCGCTCGGCGGCGCGTGGTCGTTGTACCAGGACGGCCGGAGGCAGCGCTACAACGCCATCGTGCAGGCCGTGCTTTCGGTCATCGCGGGAGCGGCGGTCATGGAACTCGTCCTGTCGCTGTTCGCCGCCGCCGGCAACGCGGGGATACCGGACGACTCGTGGACCGGGCTGATCGACGCCGCCAGGGTTATGTCGCCGGACCTGACGCTGTACGGTGCGCTGGTCGTGCTCCTGCTGCTCCCGCTGCTCGTGATGCGGGGCCGGTAGTGCGCTCCATCCGCACCCTGTCCGAATGCCTCGGCCACCTGGCGCTGCGGACCGCGCCGCCCGTCTGGTCGGTCGTCGCGGCGCGACTCGCAACCGAGCACGAGCACCTCCGGGCATTGGTGCGCGACCCGGCGGTGCGGGTCTACGGGGCGAACACGCTGGTTGGCCATCGCGACGACGAGGCCATCGCGGAGCCCGGCGCGATCGCGGCGGAGATACTGCGCACGCACGCCATCGCGACGCCGCCCTGGCACGACGCGCACGCCGCCCGCTGCATCGGCTACGCCAAGCTCTATTCCTGGGCGGCGGGACTGTCGGGAGTGTCGCCGCAACTGTTCGAGGGGGTGTCCGAACTCGTCCGCGACGACGACTTCCGCCCGCGCGTGCCGCGCGGTGCGAGCTACTCCTGCGGCGACGTGATCCCCGCGTCGCATTGGGCCAAGGCCGTGCTCGACGAACTCTCGCGGCGCGGCGGCCACGCGGTGCGGCCGGGCGAAATCATGGCGCTCATCAACGGCAACTTCGTGCACGTGGGCCACGCGGTCGCGATGGTCGGGAAGATCGAGCGGGCGTCCGTGCTGGCGGTCGAGGTGGCGGCGCTGTTCCACTCCATCACGCTCGCCAACTCCTCCAACCTGTACTTCGTCTCGACTGCGGAGCGGGCCTGGGCCGCGCACGCCGTGCGGCACATCGCCGAGCGCGTCGGCCGCCCCCTCGCCGCTGCGGACGTGCAGGATCCGGTGTCCATGCGGGCAATCCCGCAGGTGCTGGAGACGTGGGGCGTCGCCGTGGACGACTTCCTCGAGGAGACCAACCACCTCCTCTTCAAGCCGTCGTGCAATCCGTTCGTCGACGAGCGCCACGCCTTCCCCATCTCGCAGGCCAGCTTTCTGGCACCCACCTTGTCCGTCAAGACCGGGGCGCTCGTCGAGGCCGCGCTGTTCCTCATGTGGGCGGTCCTGGGGTGGACCAAGCACTTGCTCAGCGGCCGCGTCGACGGCGTTCCGCGCGACGGGTCGACTTCGGCCTCGCCCCTCGGCTTGATTCAGCATCCGAAGCTCATGGCCGCGATGTGCGAGAAGGCGCGCATCGACCTTGGCCGCAGGACCTTCGCGGCGGGGGCCGACACGTCCTACGGTATCGAGGACATTTGGACCAACGGCGTGTTCACGCTCGCCCAGCTGGAGCAGGCCCTCGATGAGTTGCAGGGCCTGTTCTGCCGGGGACTGTGGATAGTCCGGCGATTGGTCGACGACTGCGGGCTCGAAGGTCGCGTGCGGAGCGACTTGCTCGACGCGTGCGCCAAGTGCGCGACGGTCGGGGAGGCGGAGCGGCGCGTCTCGGCGCACCTCGCGGCCGGACGCCCCCGCTCAGCGCACAAGTTGTTTTGGCGCGGGCGTTGAACCCGGTGGCTTCCGCTCGGCGCCCAGTCCTAGTTCTAGCCGTCTGGAAGAACGGCGTATCGACCGCCGCCAGTTGGTCGCCGTTCGGACAGGAAGGGGCTGAACGCCGCCCGACGCACGCGTGAACGGCGCGGGAAGGTCGCGACGATCCACCGATGGGAATGGGACGCTGTGGAATGCGTCGGATTGGCAATGGATCATTGACCCATTGCCCTTCGCGCCAGAACGCGAAGGGAGGCTGTCGCGCGCTTGGTCCGCCGGCGCCGACGCGTGTCGCGCCGCACCCTTGGAAGCGGGCATTTGGAAACTCCCCATCCGGAAGGTCGCCTTCCGGTGCTGCATGGCCCCCGCCGCTAGGCGTCCCGGCCGCGTCGGGCTAGCCGGCGGGCGATGACGCGGAGAAGTTCCTGGTCCCGGGGTTCGAGCTCGATGCCGTCGAGGTCCCCGCCGGAGAAGAGATGCGCGACGCGGTTGTCCGTTCGCCCGACGAGGTAGTCGATGCTGACGTCGAGCGCCGCGGCGAGCCTGACCAGGTTCGCGAGGCTCGGCGCGCGGCCGCCGGTTTCGATCTGGGAGACGGTCGCGTCCGACATGCGGCATGCGCGGGCGAGCTGCGTTTGGGTCATGCTGCGGGCGCGACGCACCCCGCGCAGGCGCTCCGCCAGGGGGAGGTCGGACTGGAGGGACTGGTCCACTGGATCGATTGTAGAAGAAACTTGACTTTTAGTGAATCTTGGTTATGGTGGTCGGGTTGTTCGTGGCGTCCCCGACGCGGGCGTTTTCCCCGCATTGAGGGGGCTAGAAGCGACCCCCGACCGGGACTCCGCGGACGTTGAAAAGGCGGCGCCGGAAGCTGCTGTAACAGCGACCGGCGCCCGGGCAACGCATTGGACGGACCAATGCGCACCCGAGCTTGATTGTGGGCGGCGACCGCCGCCGCATCAAGGTCTCCGTTGCGCCGGCTTCCTGGTCCACTTCCCGCGTGCCCCCGGGCACCGACCGGCCTCGGCGCCGCCGCCGGCAACATTGCGGAGGCGACATGCTGAAGGTGGAGCGCGCGGGCAAGACGGCCTCGGTCTCGATCACGGGGGAGATCAACGAGGAACTGGTGATCGACCTGGTCGACGCGGTGCGGGGGTTGTGCGAGGAGCACTTCTACCGGACGGTGGAGATCAGGATCGCGTCGCCCGGCGGCAGGGTGCACGCCCTCGAATACTACATGGAGGCTGCGGCGGAGTTCCGGCGCCGGGGCTGGACGATCGTCACCCGTGCGCTGCTCTCCGCGGAGAGCGCGGCGGCGGTGATGGTGTCCATGGGCGACCGGCGCATCGCGTCGCCCAGCTCGCTGCTGCGGTACCACGCGGGGCGGATCCACCTGGACAACGCGGCGGTCACCGCGAGCGTCGCGGCCGGGATGCGGGCCGCGCTCGACGACACGGACGTGTGGATGATCTCGGCGCTCGCGAAGCGGGCGCGGCGGGCGGGGGACGCCGGCGGGCCGGCCGCCGCCCCCGACCAGTTCCGCGAGTCCGACTGGCCGTTGGTGGCGCGGCTGACCAACGCGCCCGGGAGCGGGAGGGCCGGCGGCTCCCCCGGGGAGTTGCTCGGGCGGCTGCGCAAGCGCGTCGCCAAGGGCCTCGCCAAGCGCACGCCGAAGGCCCTGGCGCGGTTGTACGGGGAGTTGATCTCCGCCGACCAGCCGATCTCGGCCGCGCTGGCGCTGGAGCTGCGGCTGATCGACGAGCTCGCGCCGGGCGGCGCGGCGGCGCCCGGGGCGGAACCGCCGTCCGGGCCGTTGTTCCGCGTGCCCGAGTGGCGGGCGCTGTTCCCGGCCGGGGGCGTGGAGACCGAGGCGCTGTGCCGCCACGCGCTGATCCTCGGCGACAGCGGCTCGGGCAAGACGGTCTCGGGGGTCCTGCCGGTGGTCCGGGCGCTGCTGCGCGAGGACAACGACGTCGGCTGCGCGCTGGTCGTCGACCCGAAGCGCGACATCGAGCCGGCGCTAAGGGGGCTCTCCGGCGCCCCGGTCCGGGAGATCGCGCTGTCCGGGGGCGGGGCGCCGTGGATCCTGAACCTCATGGCGGGGTCGAGGTCCGTCGAGGACGACCTCGAGCACGACCGCGTGCTGAGCGCGGCGACCAAGATCCTGGTGCGCGCGGGCTCGCTGGTTCCCGACCATCCCGCGCGAACGCTCGCCGGGGGCACCCTGAGGTCGTCGGAGCCCTATTGGGGGAAGTCGGGGGCGCGCATGGCGCGGGACGCCCTGGCGCTGGCCCTGCTCGTGCTGCGCCACCGGCGCGACTTGTTCGGCGAGAGGCAGGCGGTCCGCCTGGGACGGGACGAGGGCGCGGCGCGGCGGGCGCTCCGCGCGTTCGCCCGCGGGGCGGGACTGGTGGCGCCGTCCCCCGAGGCCGAGCGGCTCGCCGCGCGGGCGCGGGAGCGGCTGGCGGACCCCGGGGAAACGCCCGCCGAGGTCCTCCGCACGAACTTCGCGCGGGAGGTGCGCGGCGGCTATCTGTACCTGGACCCCGGGTTCAAGACCGACTTCGAGGCGCTCAAGGCGGCCTGCCCGGAACCCGTCGACCCGGACGAGTTCAACGACGCGACGCGCGAGTTGCTGGACGGGGTGGTGTCCGCGTCCTGTCGCCCGGACGGGGACGGCGCGCACGTCCCGGCGGGTCGCTCCGCGCCCGTGAACGCAATCGGGCTGGCGGCGACCGCGCTGGACTTGCTGTTCGAGTGGCCGGCCGGGGGGAGCGCCGACCAGAGGTTGCCGGCGACCCCCGTCGCGGAGCTGCTGGCCGGCCTGTTCGACGGGGAGGAGGTCGCGGAGCTGCGCCGGAACGTGCGTCTCTGGCAGGGGATCGCCACCGGCGAGTACCGGTCGCACTACAACGGCGTCCTCGGCCACGCGACGCCCTGCCTGTCGGACTTCGCGGAGGGCCTGCCGCGCGAGCGGCTGTTCTTCGGCTGCGAGCCGTTCTACCGCGACGTCGCGGGCCACCGGAGCTGGGCGGCCGACGTGGTCGACTTCGACGCGGCCGTCGGCGACGAGGACGGGAGGAGCGTGTACGTGCTGCACCCGGACCTGGGCGACACGCCGGACGCGCTGCTCGTCCGGGCGCTCAAGGCGTGCTTCTTCGAGGCGGTCCTGGACTGCGCGGGGCGCCGGGAGCCCGGACACGGGATGCCGCTGGTGGCATACGTCTGCGACGAGTTCCACCGCTTCGTCACCAACGACCGCGCGCACGGCGAGCAGAGCTACCTCGACACGTCGCGGTCGTTCCGGGCGCCGTGCGTGCTGGCCAGCCAGTCGATGGCGAGCATCCGGCACGCGCTGGGGGGGACCGGCGTCGGCGCGCACGCCGCACAGCCGGCGGTCGACATGCTGGTGACCAACACCGCCACCAAGCTGGTGTTCCGGTCCACGGACCCGGAGGTGCGGGGATACCTCGACCAGCTCTGCCCGCTGGACGCGGCTGGCCGCCGCGTGACCGAGGCGCGGCCGCCCTCGACGCTGGAGGTGGGCGAGTGCTACGCGGTCACCGCCGACGGCCGCTTCGAGCGGCGGCAACTGGAGCCGTTCTCGCCGCCGCCGGCCGGGCCGGGCGCGGACGCGTCGCCGCGGGCCCCGGACCCGTCCGCCGACCGGTCCGGCGGGGCCTGAGGCGTGCGCGCGACCCCGCCGACCGACGTCGGCGCCCCCGCGGACGACGCGGAGACCGGCGCGGCAATGCGAATCACGACGCGGGTCGATGGCCGCGAGGCGCCGCGCAACGTCGGCCTGCTGTTCTTCTCCGACGACCCGGAGCGTTGGTTCCGCGGGGCGCGGATCGAGGTCGTCAGGTTCACCGGGGCCGCCGGACGGGTGCAGGACGAGCGCGTCTTCCGGGGCCCGTTGCCCCGGCAGTTGCGGAACTGCCTGCTCCACCTCGAGGGCCTGTCCGAGTCCCACGTGGAGAAACGACCCCGCGAGGGCCGGGTGCGGGCATGGGTTAGCCATCCCCGCGACGCCGTCCGGGAGGCCGTGGTCAACGCGGTCCGGCACAGGTCGTATCGACCCGACGTCGTGGAGCCCACCAAGGTGTTCATCCACCCGGACCGCGTGGAGGTCGTCAGCCACCCTGGGCCGGTCCCGGGAGTCGACCCCGCCCATCCGAACGCCGCCGGCGCGTCGCCGCCGCGCAACCCCCGAGTCGGGGAGTTCCTGGAGGAGCTCGGGCTGGCCGGGGGTCGCCCCGGCGGACTGCCGCCGGCGACCGCCTCAGCGCGGAGCGCTTTCCCGCGTTGGCGACCACCTCTAGGAGTTCTCGCAGCCAGTTCGCTGCGCTGACGCGCAGGGAACTGGTGGGTTGCCTGTTGCGCGGGCGTTCGATGTAAGGTCGGTCGCGCTGGGCGCGAGGCCTCGCGGGCAATGGTGCATCCATGCCCGTCTAGGAGTTTGGCCCGGACCGTGATCGGCGTTTTGACGCTGGTGGCGCGCCCCATGGGTCGCGACCCCGTATGCAAGAGTGAACGTCCCGCCGCGGTCTCGCCCAGCGCGACCCGTTGACGATGGTGGAGGATTTGGCGATGGCTGGCAAGGCGGCGGCGCCGTTGGAGGTCGTACACCCCGATTGCGCGGGGATCGACGTGGGCAAGCGCCGGCACTACGTGGCGGTGGACGGGTCGCGGTTCGAGCGGCCGGTGCGTCCGTTCGGGACGTTCACCCGCGACTTGGAGGCGATGGCGGAGTGGCTGTCGTCGTGTGGCGTTCGCCACGTGGCGATGGAGTCGACGGGGGTGTACTGGATACCGTTGTTCGAGGTGCTCGACCGGGCCGGCTTCGAGGTGCACCTGGTGAACCCGCGCGCGACCAAGCAGGTGCACGGGCGCAAGAGCGACGTGCTGGACTGCCAGTGGATCCGCCAACTGATGAGCCACGGCCTGCTGCGCGGCGCGTTCCGCGCGGCCGACGAGTTGTGCCCGCTGCGCTCGTACGCGCGCCAGCGCGAACAGCTCGTGCGCGACCGCAGCCGGTCGGTGCAGCACGTGCAGAAGGCGCTGACGCAGATGAACGTGCAGTTGGACAACGTCCTGAGCGACGTCATGGGCCAGACCGGCCAGTTGATCGTGCGCGCCATCGTCGCCGGCGAGCGCGACGGGGCGGTGCTGGCGCGGTTCCGCCACCGGCTCTGCAAGGCCGACGAGGCGACCATCGCGGCGAGCCTGCGCGGCAACTGGCGCGACGAGCACCTGTTCGCGCTGGCGCAGGCGTTGGCGCGGCACGACATGCTGCAGGGCCAGATCGACGCGTGCGAGGCGCGCATCGACGCCGAGTTGGCGCGGCACGCGGCGGCCGCGGCGACGCCCTCGTCGCGCTCCCGCGAGGCCGCCCTGCGCGAGCGGCTGCGCGGCCTGCTCGGGGTCGACCTGACGGCCATCCCCACCGTCGGCGTGGAGACCGCGCTGACGTTCGCGGCCGAGGTCGGCCCGGACCTGTCGCGCTTCCCGACGGCCGCCCACTTCTGCTCGTGGCTCGGCCTGGCGCCCGGCACCCGCATCAGCGGCGACAAGCGCCTCGGCGGCCGGCCGCCCAGGTGCGCCAACCGGCTCGGCCAGGCGCTGCGCATGGCGGCGAGCACCGCGCGCAACAACAAGACCGCCATCGGCGCGGCGCATCGCCGCCGCCTCGCGCGCATGGACTCCGCCAAGGCCGTCAAGGCCACCGCGCACCAGTTGGCTCGGCTGATCTACGCCATGCTCAAGCGCGGCGAGGAATACGTCGAGCGCGACCTGGCCGAGATGGAGGCCGAACGCCGCGACCGGCAGATCAAGAACCTGCAGCGCCAGGCGAAACACCTAAACCTGATGCTCGTCCCCGTCGAGGAAGCCGCCTAACGGGGTTAGTTCCATGCAAGCCCCGGCCTGCTGCGCGGCGCGTTCCGCGCGGCCGACGAGTTGTGCCCGCTGCGCTCGTACGCGCGCCAGCGCGAACAGCTCGTGCGCGACCGCAGCCGGTCGGTGCAGCACGTGCAGAAGGCGTTGACGCAGATGAACGTGCAGTTGGACAACGTCCTAAGCGACGTCATGGGCCAGACCGGCCAGTTGATCGTGCGCGCCATCGTCGCCGGCGAGCGCGACGGGGCGGTGCTGGCGCGGTTCCGCCACCGGCTCTGCAAGGCCGACGAGGCGACCATCGCGGCGAGCCTGCGCGGCAACTGGCGCGACGAGCACCTGTTCGCGCTGGCGCAGGCGTTGGCGCGGCACGACATGCTGCAGGGCCAGATCGACGCGTGCGAGGCGCGCATCGACGCCGAGTTGGCGCGGCACGCGGCGGCCGCGGCGACGCCCTCGTCGCGCTCCCGCGAGGCCGCCCTGCGCGAGCGGCTGCGCGGCCTGCTCGGGGTCGACCTGACGGCCATCCCCACCGTCGGCGTGGAGACCGCGCTGACGTTCGCGGCCGAGGTCGGCCCGGACCTGTCGCGCTTCCCGACGGCCGCCCACTTCTGCTCGTGGCTCGGCCTGGCGCCCGGCACCCGCATCAGCGGCGACAAGCGCCTCGGCGGCCGGCCGCCCAGGTGCGCCAACCGGCTCGGCCAGGCGCTGCGCATGGCGGCGAGCACCGCGCGCAACAACAAGACCGCCATCGGCGCGGCGCATCGCCGCCGCCTCGCGCGCATGGACTCCGCCAAGGCCGTCAAGGCCACCGCGCATCAGTTGGCCCGGCTCATGTACGCGATGCTCAAGCGCGGCGAGGAATACGTCGAGCGCGACCTGGCCGAGATGGAGGCGGAACGCCGCGACCGGCAGATCAAGAACCTGCAGCGCCAAGCGAAACACCTCAACCTGGCGCTCGTCCCCGTCGAGGAAGCTGCCTAACGGGGTTAGTTCCATGCAAGGTCGCTGTGCCACTGTGCGCGGCGACGCCTCGAGCCACTTGCGCTCCGGCGCGACGTGATCGCCTTCCGCCGCCACGTCGGTCGCCGCGTCCGCCACGGCCCGCGCATTGGCCGGCCGGCACTTGGGCCTCGCGTTCGGCAGCGTTCGCCTCGCGCTGGGTGGCGTCCGCCGCGACGGCCTCGACGCCCGCCATGGCCTCGTCGAGCGCGGCATGGCGTTGCGCGATTCGCGGCGTCGCGGTGTACGCCGTAGCGTTCCGCCACCTCGTGCTCCGCGCCGGTTACTTCCTTCAACTCTCCGCGCTCGACCGTGGGGTCAAGGTGTTCGCGGGCATGGGCGTGCCACGCCGTCTGTAGCGCCGCGAACGGCACCGCGTGCACCTTGGGATCCCAGCGTTGGCGGAGTTCGGAGAGCGCCTTGCGGGGTGCCGCCGCGAGGCGTCCCTTGCGCCGCCCGTCTGGGCGCAACGGCACGCGCATCACGTCGACCACGTCGCGGCCCTGTTCGTCGAGGTCGGCCGTGGTGAACGCGACGAACTCTAGCTGTTCGTCCGCGACGATGACGGTGGCACCGCTCTAGCCCGGCTCCGGCCGCCTCGGCCGCGCCGGCGGGGCTGGCGCGGGCGCGGGTGCCGGCACGGGGGCGGTGGACGCGGCGGAGAGTGCCCGACCTAGACGCGTCCAACCAACCGCGACAGCGACGCCACGTCCGGCTTGGAGTAGGGCACGTCCCAGCCGGGTTCCCCCGAGTCTGATCGCGACTTTCCCAACCGGAGCACCTCCAGGAGCCCCTCTTGTAGCTGCTTCGTGGCGGCCGCCACCGTGCGCTCACGAGCCTCTACCTTCGCCTCGCGCTTGTCGAGTACCGCGGCCTTCGCGTCGAGCTCGGCGGCCTTCCGCTTCAAGTGGTCGATGTGGACGTGCTCGTTGCCGCTCTGCACCTTCGGCACGCCGCGCTCGATCATCGCGCCGTCCGGCAGGTTGTCGCGGCAGTAGTCGTGCCAACTGTCCTGTAGGGCCGCGAAGCTGTGCATGCGGCCGTGCCGCTTGCGCGACACGTTCAGGGACTTGTTGAGGGACACGACGCGCTTGCCGTCCTTGCGGCGGCCGTCTTCGTGTACCGGCGCCACGAAGACATCGACGATGCAGCGGCCTTCCTCGTCGCGGTCGATCCGCGCCGCGAACACGCCGCCCAGTTCGGCTTCGGCCCACCGCGCCGCCGCGGTCAGCAGCGCGCGCTGGCGAGCATCTTGGTCGCCCGCGTCAAGCCATGCCTCGCTGACCCCGAGAATCAAGTGCCCGACCTTGCCGCTCTTGGTCAGGACCGCGCCGCGCTCCGCAAGCATCTGATCCAGCGCCGCCATGTACCCCGGATCCTCCCCAGGCTGCCAGGGACGAAAACGCTTCTCACCTCGCACCCACCCTATCGACCTCTCCCCATCCCGCACACGCCTCCCACGACTCGTACGATCTACTCCTGCACCATGCTTACTCGCTCTTCCCACGCCACGTCTATCGAGCTTCTGCACCCGCACAAACGCCTTCACGCCTTCACTCATCGCACGCACTTCCACGCACGCACAACACCACCGCACGCACTTCCACGCACGCATGATTCACAACTTCTAAGCAGCATGATTCCTCCCTTTCTCCGCACGCACGACCCCACGCACGCACGACACTGGATTACACCCCTCCCCCGATTTCATCGCAAGAGGAAATTTAACCTACTAGCAATTACTTTATAATTGCTGCGTAGGGCGGATGCGGGCGGCTTCGCCACCCTCCGGGATGGTGCCAATTTGGCACCAAATTGGTGCCAAATTGGCACCAACGGGACGGCCCTGAACGGGCCGGGGACGCGCCGGAAAAGGCGCGGGAGCGTGCGGAAAAGCACGCCGGACGCACCCTGAACGGGCGCGGGATGGGAGCGCCGTGGGCGGCGCGGCGGCAGCCTCTAGATGCTGCCGTTCCAGCGTGCGGCGCGTGCCTCGCCGCCGCGTTTGCCGGCCTCGCGCGCCTTGCGCTTCTCGGCCGTGTCGGCGCCGTAGTCGCGTGCGTGTTCGCCGAACGGCACCACCTCGATGGTGTTGCCCGCCGCCTGCCAGGCGCGTACGTCGGCGGCTAGGCTCTCCCGCGTGTGCGGCTGCTCGCTCATCCACGGCAGCGGCTTGTTCGACGGTGGCCGCGCCACTAGGCCCGCCGGTCCATGTACTTCGCCAGCATCGCTAGCACGGGGCGCAGGAGCAACGGCTTGCCGGTTTCCTCCGGGTGGTCCAGTTCGCGGTAGGCGTAGAACGTGCCGGTCGCGAGCATCATCGCCCGCCGCAGCGGGTGCGGCAGGGCCGTCGCCGACCAGCCGCGCTGATAGCTGACCCTGTGCTGGTACTCGGGCGCACGCGGCAGGAGCGTCGCGGTCTGCACGCCCTCCGTCCACTCCGTCGTAGCCTCCCATGCGTCCGTGAGCGTCCGCCGCCGCTCGACGGTCAGCCCGTCGGTCCAGTAGGTGCCGGCCGCCACGTCGCATCGCATCGCGCCGTGCGCAAGAGTTGGCCCGTCGCCCCCTCCACCGCCTCGATGGCGACGTCGAGCACGTCCATCATGTACAAGTCGCCCTCATCCTCGCCCGCGCTGATCCGCAGGTGCGCACGCACCTCGCCGAGGGACGCGGGCGCGTCGCTCAGGCCGCTGTGTTCGATCTGCGATGGTTTCATGGGGCCTCCGCCGCCACGAGCCCCGTGAGGGCCGCGGCCTCCTGTAGCCCCATGCCCGACTGCACCATCTTGGCAAAGCTCGACGCACGCGCCCCGAGATCGCTCGCATGGAGTGTGGCGAAGTTCAGGCCCACCCGTTCACCGAACACCCGCGCAAACTGTTCCTCCAGGCGCTTCGCTAGCGGCTCGACGCCTAGGGAGACGAACTGCCGCATCGCCGCCTGCCCGGCCGTGCCGGCGGCTGTCTCGCTCCACAAAGCCGGTGGGATGCCGCACAAGGCGTAGATCATCCGCACGAGCTGGGCGCGGAGATCGACTGTCGCTATGGGCGGTTCCACCCCCAAGCGGAGTTTCTCGAGCGGCAGGTGCTGCCCGGCCAACGCCGTCGGCATCCACCAAATCTCGCCATGCATGTCGCGCAGGCGGGCGACTAGGTTGTCCTTCGCAGCCTCGGTATCGTCGGCAAGCTCGCTGACGCTCACGCCGGTACTGCGGCCCGAGATGATCGTGCCGTTGATCGCGTTCGTCGCTTCCTCGGCAAGCTGGCGTTCGAGCCCGGCACCGAGCGTGCCGGATGCGCCAAGCACCTTGATCGGCGACTGCCCCGCCCACGGCCGCTGTGCGTCCACGCGCCAACGCAGGTGGATCGCCTCCGCGCCGGTGACGTTCAGCACCATCGAGTTCTGCGCCTCGAAGAACGTGGCGCGGTAAGTCCAGTCATCCTCGCGCACGAGGGCGGAGGCACGCAGCACGTCCCAATGGGAGGGGGTGGCGAAGTGCGCACCCATATCGTCGATCCGCAGCACCGCGAGCGTCTCGCCGTGCTCGACGGCCTCCGTCGCCCACCGTTGCAGCACGCCCGGCCGCAGGGCCGCACGCACCATCATGGAGTCGGTTTCCACTTCGGCAAGCGCCATTGCCCGACCAATCAGCGCGGCAGCCGTCGCCACGGCTCCATGCCCGGCCGCCACGAGGCCGGTGTACGCCGGCCAAGCGTTCAGCACTAGGCTCTCGTAGCCGCCCGCAGAGCGCGTCTCAGGGGCCTTCTGCCACGGCCACCGCACGGCTAGCTCCAATAGCGCCGCCGGCGCGGCAGGCCCTCTGCGGCCCGCACAGACAGCTGGCGCCCGTGTATGCGGGCTTCGTCACCAAGCCGATGCCGGTCAGCACGGCCCGCTCGACGACGCGCACGCCCGAGATACTGCGCTGCTCGCGGGCTAGGAAGCCCACCGAGAAGCCGCGTGCGATCTTGGCGTTCACGAGTTCCAGCGCATCGTCCGCGTCGCGGGTGTTCGGAAGCACCGCCTCTAGGCGGAGGGACCGCTCATCGTCCATGATCGTGAGCCCCGCGCCCGAGCGCGCCAACGGGCGGCGGCCATCGTCCTGAAGGTCCAGCACGACGTCGTCCAGGGAGCCCGCGAAGGCCCCCGCGACGAACCGCTCCCGCATGCTGCCGAGCCGGGCAATCCCCCCGTACGGCATGGCGATGCCGGAGAGCGTGCGGCCCTCGACGGCAACGCCGGCGGCAAAGCGGTACTCGACCTGCTCCATCACGCCGCCAAGCGGATCTTGATGCGCTGGTAGGCGTCGGCGTGCACCGCCGCCACGTCGCCGACCAGGTAGTGCAGCGACAAGTGCTGCTGCCCGCTCGCGCTGTCCGTGTAGATGTCCGTGATGGACAACTCACCCCACACCGGGCACACCGCGACGCGCATGCCGGCCATGCCGAGCCGGACCAGCAGGGCTTCCTGTTGCTTCCCGCTGTTCGTGGTCGCGGGCATCCGGGCGGAGCCCATGAAGCCGCCACCCTCGCGGCCGAGATAGCTGGCGGCCGTCACGTCGCCGTCCGCGCCGGCGCGGAACGTGGCCGCGGCCAGGCGGTACGTCTCGACCCCCACGAGCATGCGCACGCCGCCGAGCGTGGTGGCCCAGATGCCATCCACCCCCATTGCCAGGTAGGCGGCATACTCATCGAACGTCACCGCTGTGTTCGGCGGCGCGGCCGGAGCCGTGAGCACCCCCGTGCGGAGCAAGCCGCCGGGGTTCACGCCCTGCCCGTCGCCCGTCACCAAGAAAGTCATCCAGGCTGTTCGACAGCACCGCCCGCAGGTTCTGCCGCAGCGAGCTCTCGTAGTCCGGCAGCGCGGACGCGGCCCGGTCCATGAAGTCCAGCGAGAGGCGTGCCGACACCCGCTTGCGGTTGATCGCGTCCGTGGTGATCTCCGCCGCCGTGGACTCGATGGCCTCGCCCTTGCCCTTCGCCGCCGCCGTCAGGTTGGTCGTCATGCGGGGCTGTAGGAAGCTGCCCGGCGCGGCCATCGGCATGTCGATGCGGAGTTGGGGTGCAAGGCTCGCCGCGAACACCGCCGGCGCGACCGGCGCGACCGTGCCCTCCGTCGGCGTGGTCGGCGGCGGCGTCACCGCGTCCGCCCGTTCCTCGAACACGGCGAGCGGGATGCCCGTCGAGCCCACGCCTACCGCGGCGTTGTACTCCGCCTCGCGCCCGGTGGGTGCCTGTCCCGCGAGCAAGCCGGCCATCACGGCCGTCACGGAGTACTGCGAGCGCAGTTCCTCCCGCTCCCGCGCCTCCGCGTCCACGCTCGCCGGGTGTCCGGCAACGCGCTGCTCGGCAGCCTCGCCGGCCCCACGATGGCCGCCCGCAACTCGGGCTCTAGGTCCTGAAGCTCCGTCGTCAGCGTGTCGCGCTGCCCGCGCTGTTCCTCGGTCAGTTCGTCGAGCTCCAATAGCGCATTGAGCTTTTGGCGCTTCTCCGACTGCCGGAGTTGAATCTTCTGTAGGGGGGGCATGCCCGCGCCTCCGATGCCGTGTACCTACCCGGCATTGTCGGCGCGTTTGTGCACCGTCAATCGCGTAACGCTCGCCGCTCCAACCCCTCGACGTGCGCCTGCCACTCGCCCAAGTGCGGCGGCGGCGGAGTCTGCCGGTGGCGCCGCAGGTGGCACGAGCGGCACAGCACCTCGAGGTTCCACTGGCCGTACCGCGAGCGGCCTTCGTCGATGTGGTGTACGTTCAGGTGTCGCTCGGAGCCGCACCGCTCACAGCGGTGCCGGGCGCGATGCAGGGCCGCCGTGCGTGCGTCCCGCCACTGCACGGTATTCAGGTCCGGGCGCGCCGCCCCGCTACGCGGCATCACCCACCCCCGCGATCGCCAGCAATTCACGCGCCGCCCCCACCGCGATGACCGCGGCCGACGCGGTGTCGATTCGCGCATTGCGATGCCGAGCGCCCTTCGTCGCCCGTTGCAGCGCGGGATTGCCGCCGGCATCGTAGTGCAGTTCACTGCCCGCGATGCTCTGCGGCAGCAACAGCGCATCTTCGTGGAACGCGATGCGCCGCTCGTACACGACCTTCTGGAACAGCCGCACATCCGCGCTGCCGTCCGCGCTGGCGCCGCGACCCACGCCGCGCCAGATCACCGGCACCGGGCCGGTCAGGTTCAGTTCCTCCAGGATGTCGTTGATTTCCTCCTTGCGGTAGCGGTCGGCTCCCAGTGCATGGAGCGTGCAGCCCTTCAGCCAGTCACGGAAGCACCAGCGCGGGAACGCGGGATTGTCCGTGCTGCGGCCGCCGCCGTGGATGGTCAGTTCCCCGTTGTCAAACGCCGCCTCCTACGCCGTCGCCACGCCGTCCACGCGCCCACGCTCCGCCAAGCTCGGCTGCATCGGCACCGCCGCACGCGCCTCGAAGCGTCCCGTCATCGGCCAGAAGGCCGCCGCCGCTGTCAGGCTGCCGACGCTGCCGAAGTCGATGCCCAAGCAGCACACGCCGCGGCGCGGGGGCAGTTCCTCGACGCACGCCCGCCGGTACACGTTCAGGGGCACCAACGCCTCCGCCTCCGTCGCGCCGGGCGCGTTCATCGTCAGCAGGCGGAACGTCGGCAGGTCCGCCGGCGTGGCCGCCGCGGCCCGGGCCTGTGCGGGGATGGTGCGGACGTTGATGGTCACGCCCCAGCCGGGGTTCGCCTTGCGAAGCTCGACCTCATCCATGGGGTCCGCCGCGTATTCGTGCCAGACCGTGTTGCCGATGCCCGCGACGTGCCGCCGCTTCTGCTCGCGGAACATCTCGCTGTGCCCCATCACGCTGTTGGCGATGAAGCGGTCGCCACGGCCGGTGAGCGACGTGCACATGGCGCCGACCAGCGCGCGCGCCTGCACCTCGTACAGCCCCAGTTCGTCGCAGATCGCCACGTCGAGGCCGGTGCCGTGACCGCTGCGGCGGCTGGCGTTGAAGAACTTGCACTTGCCCTTGCCGGGGAAGTCGATCCAGCCCGCGCCGGTGAGCCGCGTCGTGTGCTCGATGTCGCTGTCCGTCAGGATCGCGTCCAGGTGGTCGAGGGCCTCGCGGGCGTGCGCCCTGGTGAGCAAGACGTAGCCGGTCTTGCAGCCCTCGTGGTAGTGCGGCGAGCGCGGGTCGTGCAGGGCCGCAGCGATGGCCGCCTGTGTCCAGGTCTTGCCGTTGCGCCGTGCGACGGTCAGCCCCGCTTCGTCGATCTCGGCTGCCAGCGCCTCCGTGGCGAACTGCGCCTGCCAGTCCATGAGTTCGAGCGGCTTGCCGGTCTCGGGGTTGACGAGGCACGTCCGCGCCCAGTGCTGGAAGTCGGTGGGCAGGTGGCGCACCCGCTTGGCCTCCGCAGCCGCCTCGCGCTTGCGCCTCGCGTACGCCTCCCGTCGCGCCGCATTGATCTCGGAGCGATTCTTCGCGCGGTAACGCGCCTGCCGTTCAGCGTTCGTCAGCGCCGCCATCGGCCGTTACTCGAAAACGGCGAAATGTCGGGAGCCACCGCCCGCTGTGGGGACGCACCCCCCCCGGCGGGGTCCACGACGATGGCCCCGCAGCGGCAACTGGGTGACATTCCGCACTAACGCGCAAGCGCGTTCCTCCGCCCTTGGGGGCGGCGGCCGTTTGCAATGTCAAGGAGGCCCTAGTGGTGGGCGGCCTGCTGGTCTCGGGCGACATGGTCGGTGGTAGGCCCCCTCTGGGCCGTAGAGGTCGTGGAGGGTGCGCCCGCGATCGCGTGCCCCTCACGACCGCCGCCGCGCAGCGAGGGAGGCGGGCATTGAGCGCCGCGGTTCGGCCGGAGGCCGCTGGGCGGCCCACTCCTCAATCTCATCGCGGCGATAGCCGACACAGCCGCGCGAGATCCGGATCTTCCGTGGAAAGTCTGGGGTCTGGGACAGCTCCCAGAGTTTCGTCTTGCCGATTCCGAGCAGTCGCTGCACATCACGGGGACGCAGGAAAATCGGCGCATTGTGGGCGTCGTGGGCCATAGGGCTCCTCCACCTGAGCTGGTGTGAGCCCGTCTCGGGGCGTTGGCCGTATCAGCCCACGCCGTCTCCGCACTGCGCCGGACCCCGTTCGGACGCGTGCACGAGCACGGGGAAAATCCTCCCTACAGCAAAGCCTAAACCTTTCGCTGCCGTCCGCAATGCCCCTACCAGGGTCCGTTTCCGCCGGACGTAACCGACTGGTACCGAGTGCTCCTCCACGAGCTGCTGCCGGCACGCAAGGGCCGCCGCCCGTGGGGTCGTGGCCAGCTCCAGATTGATCCAGCCGGAGCCCGTCTGCGAGTGGGCACCGCGCTGGGGTCACGCCGCGTCCTCGATGGTCGCGCCGCCCAGATAGTCCGCCCATGCCTGCATGAGCGGTCGCCGCCGGGCGAAGACGTCGGTCTGCGCGTAGTCCCCCCTCCACGCCGCGAATGGCCTGGGCCAACGCTGCCTCCAGTTCCTCGCGCGCCCCGTCCCCGCGCCCAACCGCCCAACCTCGCTGCCCCACACCCGGAACGGCGGCGACCAAACTCACTTGCGGCCCGGGCGGACGAGCCTGAAACGGTCCGCCGCCGCCTCCTGCGCCGGCCGCAACCGGCGCAGGGGCGGACCCGTTCCAAGGTCCGCTGAGACAGCTTTCTAACAGGCAAGCCCGAACCGGATTGCGGGATCATCGGAGGATGATCTTGAGACTCGATGCCGAACGATTGCAGACGCTCGACGATCTTCGGGCCTTCCTGGAGGGGAGCGATCCGGTGGCCTTCCGCCCGGTGGACCGGCGCGAGCCGTACGCGTTCGTGCGGGGCGTGCTGGCGCGGTTCCGCTATGCGGAGCTGCACAAGGCCCGGAAGGGCCTGGTGAAGGTAGTTCCTGGGGAAGGTGACGGGCCTGTCGCGGGCGCAGTTGACGCGGCCGGTCGGCCAGCACGCGCGCGGGGAGGATCGAGGACCGGCGCCGCGGTCCGGCGCGGCCGTTCGAGCGGCGCTACACGGCGGCCGACATCCGCCTGCTGCCGAGGCCGAGGAGATCGGCGGTCAGCTCTGCGGTCCCGCGGCGTGCGAGGTGCCGCGCCGACAGTACGAGGTGTTCGGCGACGAGCGCTTCGAGCGCCTGCCGCGACTATCCCCGTCACACCTGCACAACCTGCCGCAGTCCAGGACCTACCGCGCGCGGCGCACGACCTTCCGGCACACGCGGCCGACGACGGTGCGCATCGGGGAGCGCCAAACGCCGGAGTCCGGCGACAAGCCCGGCCACGTGAGCGTGGACACGGTGTACGCGTGGACTACGTCCACGTTGGTGACGGCGACCGCGTCAAGGGCGTCCATCACATCAACCTGATCGACGAGGTCACCCAGTTCGAGCACCTCGGCGCCGTGGCCATGGTCGCCGAGGCGTTCCTGGTGCCGATTCTGGAGGAGATGCGGGTTACGCTGCCGTTCGTCGTGCTCGGCTTCCACGCCGACAACGGTTCCGAGTACGTCAACCGCACCGTCGCGGCCATGCCCGACAAGCTGCACGTGCTGGCCTTCACCAAGTCGCGCGCGCGGCGCTCCAACGACAACGCGATGTGGCGCACTCGTCTAGCCCGGATCGCTCACGGAATGTATGGAAAAAGGCTGCTTCCTATGGCATAAACGCTGTGCGATCAACGGCTTATGCCGACGAACAAGGAAACAGCCTTGGACACGCAGTGTAGCGGCGAACAACTTGAGTTTCACCCCTTCGGAAGACGCCTGGTGACGGGCCGTTTCGACGGTGGCCGCATGAGTTCCGACGGCGGCGGTTTGTTGCTTCGCGAGGTGGACAAGCGCATCGGCCTGACCGAGCGGTTGGCCGCGTGCTTCGAGGATCACCGCAACCCGGCGAGCGTGGAGCACGACGTGCGCGCGTTGTTGGCGCAGCGCGTCCACGCGCTGGCGCTGGGCTACGAGGACCTGAACGATCACGACGAGTTGCGCCGCGACGCGCTGCTGGCGTTGCTGGCCGACAAGGCGGACCCGACCGGCGCGGACCGCGTGCGGGCGCGGGACCGGGGCGCCGCGTTGGCGAGCTCGAGCACGCCGGACCGCCTGGAGCTGGGCACTCCGGAGCGCGCGGCGGCGCATCGCTACAAGCGCGTCGCCGCGCGGCCGGAGGCGCTCGACGACCTGCTGGTCGGGTTGTTCGTGGAGTCCCGCGAGAAGCCGCCGCGCGAGGTCTGGCTGGACCTGGACGCGACGGACGATCCGCTGCACGGCACGCAGGAGGGCCGCTTCTTCCACGGTTACTACCGCTGCTACTGCTACCTGCCGCTGTATGTCTTCTGCGGCGACCAGTTGTTGTGCGCGCGGTTGCGGCCGGCGGACGAGGATCCGGCGGCGGGCGCCATCGCGGAGGTGGCGCGCATCGTCGGGCAACTGCGCCGCGCGTGGCCGAACACGCGCATCGTGCTGCGCGGCGACTCGGGCTTCTGCCGCGAGAAACTCATGCGCTGGTGCGAGGACCGGGGCGTGGATTATCTCTTCGGACTGGCGCGCAACGCGCGGCTGGCGCGGGCCCTGGGCGCCCAACTACGGGAGGCGCGCCGGGCGCACGCGCACACCGGCAAGCCGGCGCGGCGCTTCCGGGACTTCGAGTACCGCACGCGCAAGTCGTGGAGCCGCGCGCGGCGCGTGGTGGGCAAGGCGGAGCACCTGGCCAGGGGGGCGAACCCGCGCTTCGTGGTGACCAGCCTGCCGCGCCGCAAGGCGTCCGCCAGGCGGCTGTACGAGAAGCTGTACTGCGCGCGCGGGGACATGGAGAACAGGATCAAGGAGCAGCAGCTCGACCTGTTCGCCGACCGCACCAGCGCGCACGAGATGCGCGCCAACCAACTGCGCCTGTACTTCTCGTCGTTCGCCTACGCGTTGCTGGACGCGCTGCGGCGGCTCGGCGCGGCGGGCACCGATCTGGCGCGCGCGCAGTGCGGCACGCTGCGGCTCAAGCTGCTGAAGGTGGCGGTGCGCGTCCGCATCACGGCGCGGCGCGTGTGGCTGTCGTTCCCGGACGCCCACCCGCACGCGGCCGTGCTCGGCCGGGTGCTTGCGAACCTGCGCCGGGAGCCGCTGTGGCATCCGTCGTGACGAGCGCGGCCACCTCCCGCGTCGCGATCCGCTGACCACCGGCGCCGAGCCGGGGGCGCCGCTCGCCCCGACGCCCGTCGTCACGCTCAACCGGGCCCCGATCGGGACCCCGAGTCGCCCCGAAGGCGCCCCTTCGGCGAGTACAACCCGCCGATACATGCCACAGGGTAAACATATACCCTGAACCATGTCGCGAACGTCAACAATACGCCGCGAAGTAGCAAATCGGTGACGGATCCGGGCTAGGTCTCGGCCAGCCACTCCTAACCCGAGTTTCGCAACTGAGAGGCCGAAGACGCTTTTTTCGGTGGGTTTCAGCAGTCTGCTGGCACGCAAGCTGTTGTTTTCTCGGGTTTGGGGTGGCCGGGGACGGCTGTAGTGCCGACCTTGGTCGTTGAGAAGTTGGCGCCAAGCGTCAGGCTTGTCGGGCATGTTCGTGCGTGCCAAGACGCGTTACAAGGACGGCAAGCGGCACCGCTACTGGAGCGTGGTGGAGAGTTGCGAAACTTGGACTAAACGACGTCGAATCCCCCGACGACCACTGCGAGCGTCGCCATCGCTCGCCGGGGCACCCGCGGCCGGCGCACCGTCGGGCACGTTGGCGGGTTGGATGCTAATGCGCGGCAAGGCACGATGGCATGGCCGGATCGGCCGGGGCCCCGACCGGACTCGAACCGGCATCTTCCACTTCGTAAGGGCGGCGCTCTATCCCATTGAGCTACGGGGTCGCCGCACGAGTTACGGTTCCCCACACCTCTTAGGCTGCGTTTTTAGACTATTTCCTTCTAAGAAGACTCCTCGAAGTCACGGCTTGCACTGGTCTGACGAGGCTCCTATAGTCAGCCCCGCGTCAACGTACAGGCGACCCGTTGCCGGGTTACCTGTCGAATACAAGAGCCGTTACCGCGGGCGACGGGTAGCTCCCTGAGCCTTCGGCGAATAGACGGGACCTCGCACTTGCCTGTGCGTTGACGCATGGCCCGGCGCCACTTCCGGCGAGCCGAGGCCGTTGACGCCGGGAGGCACAGACATGGAAACGATGGACTGGACGTGGGCGTTCACAGTGGCTGGCGTGTGCGTTCGTGTGCGCGGGTATCGCCCAGCGCAAGAACCGGAATATGTGGATCTGGTTCGGGATAGGGCTTGGAACCTCTCTGATCGGGCTGGTAGCCGCCTGGTTGGTCTCATCGCTTGAGGCGGAGGACACAGCGTGACCGGCCTGCCGCGAGCGTTCGCGGTGGGTCTACTGTTGCTAGGGTCTACAGCTCTCGCATGTGAGGAAGATCTGCAAGAATTGCAGTTGGAACTGACCAGAGCCTTGCCGATATTCTCCTTCGCGGACGGAGTTCAGTTCTGCGCCAATCAGCCGCAGTGCGTGGCCAAGGTTCGGGAACTCCGCCGAGAGATTCAGACTCGGGACTGGCCAGTGGCTTGCGCCGGCAAGGATGCCTACACCAAAGTGGAGGCTGCCAAGTTCCTCGAGCTTTCGGCAGACTTTGAAGAGGAAGTCGGATTCTTCGAGTGGCTGTTCGGAGACTAAGCGGCCTGCGCGCTGCATCGGGTGGAGCGGACGGGGTATGGGCCGGCGAGGCTGCGGGAGTTGGTTGAGGCGCGGAGTTGAGAGCGCCTGCTTGAGCGTTGAGGCATCCGTCGAACGTTGTCGTCGACAGCGCCTGCGGGCGTCCGGCGCGTGCCCTAGTGGGCGCGGCCATGGGGCGGTGCACCCATCTGGAACTCGGGGTGAGCAAGGTGGAGTTGTCGCGGCGCTTTGGGGTGAGTCGGCGCACGATCCGTTACTGGATCGAGTCGGGGCAGCTGGACGGGGATCTAGCGGCCGGGATGGGTGGCGTGCTCGGCGTGGCCGCTGGTGCCGGACAAGCTGCACGCGTACGCCCGTAGCGGCCGGCGTTCGATCCGTGTGGTGCAACGCGCGGGATGTTACACTGCGCTGACGCGGGCTTCGGGCGAGTCCGGCTTTTAGCAGCAACCCGTTGCACGGAGACGACGAGCTACGGTGCCCCGGGGAGTGGTCAACATGGCAACCACAATCGGGTGTGGACGAATGCCGGGGGTGCCGGTGGGCGAACTTGATCAGGTGGAAGTGTCGACGGGATTCGAGCCAGGGCCGGTGGAGTTCGAGACGGGGCTGGGATCCTTTCTGACGGGTCTCGGAGCTGTGATCGAAGGCGTCAAGGAGACCCAGGTCCGGATGGACCGTGTCGCCGCCACTCGGTTTTCGGTGTTCCGGTACTTCAAGCGAAACGAGAACATCATCTCCGGGATATTCGCGGACCTGCTTCGTGCGGACGGAAGTCACGGGCAAGGCGCGACTTTCCTTGAGTTGTTTCTCGACCAGTTGGATGGTGATGCCGGCGAGGGTGCGCACCACAGGCTCGCTCGGGACTACAGAGTAAGCGACGGATACGTGGTCGAGACGGAGCATGTGATCCCGGGACTGCGACGGATCGACATCGTGGTGCGCTGGGGAGAACGCGGCGACGAGCAATGGCTGGTGATCGAGAACAAGCCATGGGCGGACGAGCAGGAGGACCAGCTGGCCGACTACGCCGACTACGTGCACGGCCGTGACCGCGACGCCCGCATCGTCTATCTGAGCGGGGATGGGAGCGAGTCCGAGACGATTGCGGAGGAGAAACGAGCGCACTACCTGACGATGCCGTATCGGCACTCGGGCCGTGGCCCATCGGTGGAGGCGTGGATCAGGCGGTGCGTGGAGCGTTGCGAGGCGGATCAGGTGCGTTGGTTTCTCAGGGACATGCTGAGCTACATCCAGGACGCGTTCCGGGCCGAAGAGGAGTCCGACGATGAGTGAGGGGCTGCTGGGCGAGGTGACGGCGAACTACGTCCTCAAAAACCGAGACAACGGATGGTTGACGTATGCCCTCCAGGTTCTTGCGGCGGGACCCCATCTGCGCTGGAAACTGATCTGCGAACTCTGCGACGACGTGCGGCGAGCGCTCGAAGGGCGATTGCCGGAGCACGAGGTCACGGTCGAGATCGACGACACGGAGACTTGGTTCAGCGTGGACGTCCGCGGAGACGCTTGGGGTGAGTTGGGTGTCACCTTGGGGAACTGGAAGTTCGACGCCAGCGAGGTGGCGGTCAGCGTGTACAGTTTCGGCGATGTCCCAAGCGGTGCCGCATCGGCGCAGATCAAGGACTGCCTGGCGACGAAACGCTCGCCTTGGCATCGAAAGCGGTATCCGCAATGGATCTGGAACGTCTGGCCCGAGCGGTGGAATTGGAGCAAGCCCGATTTTCTGTCGCGGGTCGCCGACGACAGGGAGGCGCTCGTCGGCGAAGTGACAAACGACGTAATGGAGATCGTCGAGATCACGGACGACCTGCTGAGACAAATGGCAAAAGCGGATTCGCGTTGAGGGCGATCCGGGGCGGGGATCCCGTGGGGGACTGCGAGAATCCGGGACGGCGGCGGGATTGCGGTTGCCGCATGGACGACTGACTGTGGAACTGAGGAGAGTATCGTGATGTCTTGCCAGCTTGGAGATCGGTTCGCCCGAGGCACAGCCCGAACGACCGTAGGAGTGATGGTTGGCTTGCTGCTCGCCACGCTGGCCACCGCGCAGGAGCTCGATCAGACGCCAGGGCAGTGTCTCGCGTTGAAGGACATCGAGTACGGGGTCGGTGACGAGTCCCTTGAACTGTGCCGAAGGGGATGCCTTGAAGGGTCCATGAGATCCTGCGCGTTGCTCGGATACGTACACAACCTTGCCGGAAACGTCGAAGAGGCCGAAGACAGGCTCGGGCAGTCTTGCGACGGGGGGGACCTCTTCGGCTGTTTGCTCTTGGTGACGGGGAAAAAGCGAGATCCGCGGGACGCGTACGCCGCCGACTGCAACGCCGGCGCGCCATCGGCTTGCCTTGGGCTAGGCCGGGTCGAGTACGAGTCCGGCAACCTCGCACGGGCGGAGTATCTGACGGCCATCGCGTGCGATGCGGGATTGGCCGAAGGATGCGGTTTGCTCGGTCCTCGTTTTCGCCGCGACGGGTAGCCCGGGACTTGCTCGTTCCCTGGTGAGGCGAGCGTGCGCGGCCGGCGATGCGTCGGCATGCGCGTGGAGCGAGCGGCTTCGCTGGCAGGGTTGCGCCTCCGAGGTCGTGACCGAACATCGCGCCACTTGTTATCCGGACTGCTTGTTTCCACGGGACTATCGACCCTTGTTGCCGCTGGTCGCGGAGCGGTGTGGCTCGGTCGACGGAGCGCACGGCGGGGGCGCGCCCCTGGTGGACCTGTGGGCGCAGGCTTGGGCGGACGAGCGGCGGCGTGTTGGTGACAACCGTAAATTGCGCATTCGTGACAAGCGAAAGTTGCGCACTCCATGTTGCCGGTATCGTCCCCGTTGGCGAGGCCAACGGGGAGGGAGCGGCGCGGGATGCACGGCTGGGAGACACGCATGCAGTTGAAGCACTATCTCGATCTTGGGGTGAGCAAGGCGGAGTTGTCGCGGCGCTTCGGGGTGAGTCGGCGCACGATCCACTACTGGATCGAGTCGGGACAACTCGATCGGGATCTGGCTGCCGGCGGGACGCGCTATGCGGCGCGGGCGCCGGTGGCGCACAAGCTGGACCCCTACGCGGGGATCATTGACGCACGGCTCGAGGAGTTTCCGAAGCTGTCCGCGCGGCGGCTGTTCGAGGAGGTGCGCGCGGCGGGATACGAGGGTTCCTACGGCGGGGTGCGGGACTACGTGCGCGAGGCCCGGCCCCGCGAGCCGGTGGAGGAGCCGGTGCGCTTCGAGACGCCGCCGGGACGCCAGGGGCAGGTGGACTTCGGCACGTTCCGCTTTCCGTGGGGCCGGCGTCACGCCCTGGTCGTGGTGCTGGGTTACTCGCGCCTGCTGTGGTTGCGGTTCTACCCGCGCCAGACGATGGCGGTGCTGGTCGAGGGTCTGGAGAGCGCCTTCGCCAGCTTCGGCGGCGTGCCTCGGGAGCTGCTGTTCGATCAGATGCGCGCCGTGGTGGTCTCCGACGACCGCCTGAGCGGCGGCGGCGTGGTGCTGAACCCGGAGTTCCTGCGCTTCGCGGCGCACTGGGGCTTCCAGCCGCGCTCGTGCCGGCCCTATCGGGCGCAGACCAAGGGCAAGGTGGAGCGGCCGATCCGCTACATCCGCGAGAGCTTCCACCATGGCCGCGCGTTCGTGAACGACGCGGACGTGAACGACCAGGCCGAGCGCTGGCTCGCGGACGTGGCCAACGTGCGCCAACACGGCACGACGGGCGAACGGCCGGTGGACCGCTTCGAGCGCGACGAGCGGCCCATCCTGCGGTCGCTGGCGCCGCGGCCATACCGGCGCGCCGGCGCTGCCACGGCATCCGGCGCGGCACCGCAGTCGTTGCCGAAGGTCGATGTGGAGCGGCGCTCGCTGCGCACCTACGCGGAGCTGGTGCGATGAGCAGTGCCGGAGATCGGCGCGACCGGCTGCGGGCGATGCTGGCGGACCTGAAGATGCCGGGGGCGCTGGAGGCCGTGGACGGCATCCTGGCGCGGGCGGACGGCGGCGCGGTGACGGCCAGCGAAGCGATGGAGGAACTGCTCAACGCGCAGATCGTGCTGCGCAACAACCACCGGCTACAGGCCGCCATGCGCGCCTCGCGGTTGCCGGTGGTGAAGACGCTGGCGCAGTTCGACTTCGCCTTCCAGCCGAGCATCAAGCGCGAACAGATCGAGAGCCTGCACGAGCTCGGCTTCCTCAAGCGCCGGGAGAACGTGGTGTTCCTCGGTCCGCCGGGGGTCGGCAAGACGCACCTCGCGATCAGCCTGGCGATCGCCGCCGCGGAGCACGGTCGGCGCGTCTACTACGGCACGTTGGCGGGGCTGATCGAGTCGCCAGCGGAGGCGAAGGCCGCCGGCAACCTGAGTCGGCGCCTGCGCGTGCTGACGCACCCCGCGCTGCTGGTGGTCGACGAGATCGGCTATCTCCCCGTGACGCAGGAAGGGGCGGTGCTGTTCTTCCAGCTCATCAACGCCCGTCACGAACATGCGTCCACCGTGTTGACGTCGAACAAGGGCTTCGAGGAGTGGGGCACCGTGCTCGGCGACGAGGTCATGGCCGCCGCGCTCATCGACCGCCTGCTCCACCACTGCCACATCGTCAACATCCGCGGCAACAGCTACCGGATGCGGGCGCACCAGGACCTGCTCCGACCCCGGTCGGACGACGAGGTCCGGAGCAGCACCGCATGAGGCGGCTCGCGCCGCCATCGGCGCTGGCCCATCCGGGCCCCGTCGCGTTCGAGCGGGCCGGCGCGGGCCGCGGCATGACGCTCTCCCGCATGATCCCATGCCCGAGTCGAGGTTGGCGGACAGCGCGCCGCCCGCCCGCTTCAAAAGCGGGCGGCGCGCACCGGGCGTCGTCGGCCGTCCCGAACCGGGTGATCTCGCTCCATTCACGGGGCGCGCCGCGAGGAACCGTCCACCAGGGCGGGGTAGGTCCAAAAGTGCGCAATTTTCGTTTGTCCAAAGTGCGCAATTTTCGTCTGACATTGACACGGCGAGCGCCCTTTGGGGCACGCCCGCTGCCATCGGGGGTAAGAGCCCCGGACTCGTGATGGCGACGCCTGCGGCTTGCGCGGGGCTGGTGTGCGCCCCCGAGGGTTGTCGGCGCGCGGGTCAATGCGGCGCGTTCCGGTTCATGACCGCGCGGATGCGCAGCCGCACGCCTGCGGCGGTCACCCGGCTTGAAGGGCCGCACTGGCCGACGCCGACGCGATCGATCTTGAGCGTCTGGTCCCCTACCCGGGCGTGGCCGAGATGGCGTTGCGCGAGCGTTGGGAAGACCCGAGCGGCGGATCTGGTCGCAGGGATGGGTGGGCATCTCGGACGGGGAGCCCGGGCGCACCAGCACGTCGCTCGCGGGCAGGCCGGCTATGCGGATCAGGCACCGGGGGTTGCGCGCCTAGGCCGAACGGAAAAGGACGGGGCAGTGGCCGCAGGAACTGGTGCCGAAGCTGAGGCATTCTGCCCCTGCTCGACGAGGCACAGCATCCCGGCGATCTGTCCGAACAGCCGGGTTACTGGCTGCATTCGCTGAACAGCGGACATGGCTGGCCTGTGGAGCATCCAAGTGTTGGCGTCGGAGAGTTGAAAGCGTGCTACCGGCGACCTCCGCTGGAGTGTGGACCGGGCGGGAGAAGTCGGACGCCGGTTAGAGGGTTGCGGGGGAGTTTGGCGAAGCCACTTTGCGGTAGCATAATGCAGTCAATCAACAACGGAGTCGAAGTCAATGCCGACCGTTACGCTAGATGTCGAAGAGATTCCGCACGGCCATGGCATGTCCACGAAACTTGGGATTGCTGACGGGTTACTCGAAGAGCGGAAGCCTAAGGGCGAGGTGCCCAACGGTCATGACGCGAGCTACAAACGGGGGGTGCAGATTGGCACAGCGCTAAGGCAGGAAATCGCTAATCTCGTCAAAAAATAGCATTTGCTCCCGACCAGTTGTCGGCCCTGCGGAGAGTAACTCGAAGCGGACATCGAGGATGAGCCCTGCATCGTCGAGTCGGTGTTCGTGGTTGCGGACGGCGGCTCGGAGCGACGTGTCAGCCAGAGAAGCGCGTAGACCTTTTGGGTGTTGCTTCCGCAACTGGCTCCGTTTAGCGCAGTGCACCCGCCGCAGAGTTTCGTCCTTGGAAATGTCGGCATCCCATCCGTAGGCGGCTGCCACGGCGGGGTCAAGTTCCGCATGAGCGTCGGCAAGCCGTCGGGGACGGGCGTGGTAGTCCGGTTAGCGTCCGGCGCTTCAATTCGGCTGCGGCATCGTCGTCACGCAGCGTTGGGCGCGGATCTTCGCCTTTGCCCACGGACGCCGCTCGCCCCGGCGCGCGTGACCGCTGAACGCGGAGTCCCTGCGCTTCGCGGCGCACTGGGGCTTCCTCCCGCGCCCGTGCCGGCCGTATCGGGTGCAGATCAAGGGCAAAGACGTCGCGTCGTGGCTGGCGCGCGTGCCGCCGGCGGACCGCAATGGCCTTGGTGCGCCGCTACCGCTACACCCAGAGTCCACCTCCTGCCGCAGTGGAGCGGCCGATCCGCCACATCGCCGAGAGCTTCCACCATGGTCGCGTATTCGTGAACGACGCGGACGTCAACAACGAGGCCGAGCGCCGGCTCACGGACGTGGCCAACGTGTGCCAACACGGCACGACGGGCGAACGGTCGGTGGACCGCTTCGAGCGCGACGAGCGCACCGCCCCGGAGCCGCTGGCGGGGCAGCCCCATCGGCGCGTGGAGCCCGGCACGCCATCCGACAAGGCATCGCCGCAAAGGCATCGCCGGACCTGCCGAGGATCGACGCGGAGCGGTTGCTCGCTAAGCACCTACGCCGAGCTGGTGCGCTGAGCAGCGCCGGAGACCGGCGCGACCGGCTGCGGGCGATGCTGGCAGATCTCAAGCTGCCCGGCGCGCTGGAGGCCGTGGACATGTCGGGCGGCGTGTACGCCGCTCGAACCGCCATGATCGCGTCGACCGCGTCGTCGCTGCGGGCGGCACCCTTGGCGCAGGCTGCGGCCACCGCCTGCACGATGCCCTGCACGTCGGGCTGGAGGGGCCCTCCGGTGGGGGCACCAGCCCGGCCCCGGCCGCAGCCGGCGTGTCCCGATGGAGGCCCTAGTGGTGGGCGGCCTGCTGGTCTCGGGCGACATGGTCGGTGGTAGGCCCCTCTGGGCCGTAAAGGTCATGGAGTGTGCGCCCGCCGCTGATCGCGTGCCCCTCACGACCGTCGCCGCGCAGCGAGCGAGGCGGGCATTGAGCGCCGCTGTTCGGCCGGAGGCCGCCGGGCGGCCCACTCCTCGATCTCGTCGCGGCGGTAGCCAACGCAGCCGGGCGAGATCTGGATCTTCCGTGGAAAGTCTGGGGTCTGGGACAGCTCCCACAGCTTTGTTTTGCCGATGCCGAGCAGTCGCTCCACCTGAGCTGGTGTGAGCCCGTCTCGGAGCGTTGGCCGTCTCAGCCACGCCGTCGCCGCACTGCGCCGGACCCCGTTCGGACGCGTGCACGAGCACGGGGAAATCCTCCCTACAGCAAGCCTAAACCTTTCGCTGCCGTCCGCAATGCCCCCTACCGGGGTCCGTTCCGCCGGACGTAGCCGACTGGCGCCGAGCGATCTTCCGCGAGCTGCCGCCGGCACGCAAGGGCCGCGCCCGCGGGGTCGTGGCCACCCGCCAGATTCATCCAGCCGGAGCCCCGTCTGCGAGTGGGCGCCGCGCTCGGGTCACGCCGCGTCCTCGATGGTCGCGCCGCCCAGGTAGTCCGCCCATGCCTGCATCAGCGGTCGCCGCCGGGCGAACACGTCGGTCTGCGCGTAGTCCCCCTCCACGCCGCGGATGGCGTGGGCCAACGCCGCCTCCAGTTCCTCGCGCGCGCCGTCCCGGCGCCCAACCGCCCAAACCTCGCTCCCCCACACCCGGAAGGTCGTCCGGCAGCCGTGCGGCACGGCGTCGATCCCCAGGTCGCGCAGGAGCTTCGACAGCGTCATGTCCGACAGCATCTTCCCCCGCGGGCTGGGGAACACCAGGTCTCCCCGCCGGACCCCGGCGACCTCGCGCAGGATCTCGAGGGCCCGCCCGCTCAGCGGCACGCGATGCTCGGCCCGGGCCTTCATCCGCGCCGCCGGGATGCGCCACTCGGCGCCGTCGAGGTCCATCTCCGACCACAGCGCGCCGCGCGCCTCGCCCGAGCGGGCGGCCGTCAGCACGAGGAACTCGAAGCACCACTTCGTGGTGAGCGCCGCGTTCGACGCGCGCACGGCCGCGATCGCGCCCGCCATGTGCGCGTAGTGCAGGTGCCGGTGATGCCGCACGGGCTGGCCGCCCCTCGGCAGCACCTCGAGCAGCGCCGGACCGGCCGGGTCGTCCTGCCGCAGCCCGCTCGCCACGCACCAGCGCAGCACGGTGCTCACGCGCTGGCGCACCCGCCGCGCCGTCTCGCGCCGCGTGCCCCAGATCGGCTTGAGGACGGCGAGGACGTCGGCGGCCGTGATGGCGTCGACGCGCAGGTCGCCGAGACGGGGGTACGCGTAGCGCTCGAGCGACGCCTCCCACTGCGCCCGGCTCTTGCCCGCGCCGGTCCAGCCCGCCGCGCGCACCTCGATGACGGTCGGCACGATGTCGCGGAAGGTGGGCACCTCGCGCCGGCGGGCGCGCTCGGCGAGCGGATTGCCGCCGGCGCGCGCGACCTTGCGGTGCTCGGCGGCGAGCTCCCGCGCCTCCTTCAGCGACACCAGCGGGTAGGCGCCCAGGCCGAAGTTGCGCCGGCGGCCCTGGATGACGAGGGACTGCACCCAGGACTTCGCCCCGCTCGGCTTGACCGACAGCATCAGCCCGTTGCCGTCGCCGTGGCGCTCGTCCCCCTTGGTGCACCCCGAGTGGCGCAGCGTCCTGGCCCGCGCGTCGGTGAGCTTGCCCACGTCCGAACCTCTCCGGATGTAACATTCGATGCGACACGGTACTCCGAAACGATGCGAACGGCAACAACCCGCCCCGTAGGGAATTTGAATATAAATCAATACTTAATGGAGGATTGTCGAACGTAAACGGACGGATACGGAAGGTCTAGTGGCGGAGAGGGAGGGATTCGAACCCTCGATGGGGGTCAACCCATACTCCCTTAGCAGGGGAGCGCCTTCAGCCGCTCGGCCACCTCTCCGTGGGTGTGCTCGGGGTTCGACGGTGCCGTCAGGGGCCGAGCCCCCTTCTCGCTCTGTCCGCTTCGGGAACCTAGGGCGAGGTGGTCCCGGAGCGCGACTGTCCCGCCTGTTCCTCCTGGATGCGCTTGTGGATTTCCTCGCGGTGCACCGCGACCTCACGCGGGGCCTTGATGCCGATGTGCACCTGATTGCCCTTGACGCCCAAGACGGTGACCGACACGTCATCGCCGATTATGAGCGCTTCCCCCACTCGCCGCGTCAAGATAAGCATGACGACCTCCTCGGTCTCGTCCGCTGCCTCCCGAATGTCGTGCGCCTACTCGCGGCTCGCCTGTCGCGGCCGACCCGCTCGAAGGGCGGTCCCGCCGAAACGCGACCGCGAGGCGCTGCCTCTCTCCATTCGATCATCCTAGCCGGCCTATTGTGACGCAGTATCGCGCCAAGCGCATCCCGAAATTTGCCCGGATCGTTGCCAGCCATGTCGCACATGGCGTCGCACAACGCTCCGCAAGCTTCCGGCGGCCCATAGCGGCGCGTCAATCGCCGTCGACCGGCGGTTCCGAGAGGTCGAACGCGGAGTGGACCGCACGCACGGCCAGCTCGAGATAGCGTTCGTCCACCACCACCGAGATCTTGATCTCGGAGGTTGAGATCATGCGGATGTTGATGTTCTCCGCCGCGAGCGCGTCGAACATCCGGGTCGCGACGCCGGCGTGGGAGCGCATGCCGACGCCGACGACGGAAACCTTGACGATCCGGTTGTCGCCCTCGACGCCCCGGGCACCGAGGTCGTCCTGGATGTCGGCGAGCATGTCGCGGACGCGTTCGTAGTCGCCGCGCTTGACGGTGAACGTAAGGTCGGCGGAATCGTCGGCGCCGACGTTCTGCACGATCATGTCCACCTCGATGCCGGCGCGGCCGATGGGGCCCAGAATGCGCGAGGCGACGCCCGGCACGTCCGGGACGCCGAGGAGCGTCAGCTTCGCCTCGTCGCGCGAGTAGGCGATGCCCGAGACGATGGGCTGTTCCATGTCTTGTTCCTCCGTCGTGATGAGCGTGCCCGGGCCGTCGTTGAAGCTCGACAGCACGCGCAGCGGCACGCCGTACTTGCCCGCGAACTCCACCGAGCGCGGATGCAGCACCTTCGAGCCGAGGCTCGCAAGCTCCAGCATTTCCTCGAAGGTGACCACGTCGAGCCGGGCCGCTCCATCGACGATGCGCGGGTCCGCCGTATAGACGCCGTCCACGTCGGTGTAGATGCGGCACTCGTCGGCCTCGAGCGCCGCCGCCACCGCCACGGCCGTGGTGTCGGAGCCGCCCCGGCCGAGGGTGGTCAGGTTGCCGTCGGCGTCGATCCCTTGGAAGCCCGCGATGATCGGGGTGACGCCCCCGTCGAGGTCCGCGTTCAGCGCGTCCACGTCTATGTGCTCGATGCGCGCCCGGGTGTGCGCCGCGTCCGTGCGGATGATCACCTGCGGCGCGAGGTACGAGCGCGCCGGATGGCCGCGTTCGATCAGGGCCATGGCCAACAGGGCGATGCTCACCTGTTCTCCCGACGCGAGCAGTACGTCGCGTTCGCGGGGCTCGGGGCGCCGTGCCACGTCGCGGGCGAGTTGCTCGAGACGGTTCGTCTCGCCGGCCATCGCGGAGAGTACGACCACGATGCGATGACCCTCCGAACGCGCGCGCGCCACCCGATCAGCCACGGCCAATATCCGCTCGGAGCTGGCGACGGAGGTGCCGCCGTACTTGTGTACGTAGCGCATCGGGCGGCTCAGGCGGAGCGTTGTTCGACCCAGCCTGCGACGGATGCGAGGGCGTCCGGCAGCGCGTCCGGACGGTCGCCACCGCCGGCGCGGGCCATATCCGGACGACCGCCGCCGCGGGCACCCACCTGCGCGCCGACGAACCCGATGACCTCGCCGGCCTGGAAGCGGTCCGTGAGGTTCTTCGTCACCCCGGCGATGAGGCTGACGCGCCCCTCGTTCACCTGACCCAGGACGATCACGGCCCGGCCGAGCTTGTCCTTCAGGCTGTCGAGGGTGGTGAGGAGGGTCTTCGCGTCCCCGGGCACCTCCGCGCCCAGCACGCGTACGCCGTCGACCTCCACGGCGCGGCTCGCGAGGCTCGATCCCTCGGACCGGGCGAGCTTCGTTCTGGCCGTCTCCAGCTCCTTCGCGAGCGCGCGGGCTTGCTCCGAGAGCGCTTGGATCTTGCCCGACAGCTCGCCGCGCCCGGCACGAACGACGTCCGCGATGTCCCCGAGGAGCCGCTCGCTCTCGTCGAGCCAGGCGAGCGCGCCCCGTCCCGTCACCGCCTCGATGCGGCGCACGCCGGCGGCGATGCCGGATTCGGAAACGATGTGCATGAGGCCGATGTCGCCGGTCCGGCGCACGTGGGTGCCGCCGCAGAGCTCCACCGAGTAGCCACCGCCCAAGGTCAGCACGCGCACTTCGTCGCCGTACTTCTCGCCGAAGAGGGCGACCGCGCCGCGCTCCATCGCTTCGGCGAACGGCATGATCTCGGTGGTGGCCGGGCTGTTCTCGCGAATGCGGGCGTTGACCTCGCTTTCGATCCGGCGCAACTCGTCGTCGGACACCGGCGCGGGATGCGAGAAGTCGAACCGCAGGCGGTCCGACGCCACCAGCGACCCCTTCTGCTGGACATGCGGACCCAGCGCGTCGCGCAGGGCTTGGTGCAACAGGTGGGTCGCGGAATGATTGAGGACCACGTCGCCGCGCCGTTCCCCGTCCACCGCCGCACGCACTTCCTGGCCCACGCGCAAGGAACCCTCCACGAGGTCGCCCCGGTGCAGGTGTTGACCGCCGCCCCGGGTGGTGTCGACCACGGAAAACCGTGCACCGTCCGTCGAAATCTCGCCCGTGTCGCCCACCTGGCCGCCGGCTTCCGCATAGAAGGGCGTCCGGTCCAGGACGACGAGCCCGGCGGCCGGCGCTTCGAGCCGGTCGGTCTCTTCGGGCGCACCGTCGCCGGTGCGGAAGAGCGCGACCACGTTCGCCGGGTTGGCGAGGGATTCGTAGCCCTCGAAACGGACGTTGGACTCCACGCGGACGCGCTGCTCTTCGCTTGCATCGAAGCGGCTCGCCTCCCGGGAGCGGGCGCGCTGGGTCTCCATCACGGCCTCGAATCCCGCCATGTCCAGGCCCAAGCCGCGCTCCCGGGCGACGTCCGCCGTGAGGTCCACCGGAAAACCGTAGGTGTCGTAGAGCTCGAAGGCGACGGCACCCGGAATAGTGTCGCCGGAAAGGTCGGAGATCGTCCGCTCCAGCAGCACCATCCCGCGGTCGAGGGTGCGGGCGAAGCGTTCCTCTTCGCCCAAGAGAACGGCCTCGATGCTCGCCCGCCGCTCCTCGAGCAGCGGGTAAGCGGCGCCCATCTCCTCCGCGAGCGGTTCCACCAACGCGTGGAAGAAGGGCTCGCGCAGGTTCAGTTGGTGGCCGTGGCGCAGGGCGCGGCGCACGATCCGGCGCAGCACGTAGCCCCGGTCCTCATTGCTCGGGAGCACGCCGTCGGCGACGAGGAACGATGCCGCCCGGATGTGGTCCGCGATCACGCGCAGCGAGACGTTGCCCGCCATGTCCGCGTCGTCGCGGATGCCGGCCAGCTTCGCCGCCCGGGTCATGACGGTGCGAAAGACGTCGGCCTCGAAGTTGGTCAGGACGCCCTGGGCGATCGCCGCGGTCCGTTCGAGGCCCATGCCCGTGTCGATGCCCGGCGACGCCAAGGGTTCTAGGGCGCCGTCCGGGGAACGGTCGAACTGCGGGAAGACCAGGTTCCAGAACTCGAGGAACCGGTCTCCATCCTCCTCCGGCGTACCCGGCGGGCCGCCCGCGACCCGGGGTCCCTGATCGTAGAAGAGCTCGGTGTTGGGGCCGCAGGGTCCCGTATCCCCCATGGCCCAGAAGTTCTCCTCGTGATCGACCACGCGCTCCGCCGGCATGCCGATCTTGTCGATCCAGAGCTTGCGCGCCTCGTCGTCGGTCGGGTGGACCGTCACCCAAATCCGCTCGCGCGGCCAGCCGAGCACCTCCCGGACGAACTCCCATGCCCAGGCGATGGCCTCCTCCTTGAAGTAGTCGCCAAAGCTGAAGTTGCCGAGCATCTCGAAGAGGGTGTGATGGCGGGCGGTGTGGCCGACGTTCTCGAGGTCGTTGTGCTTGCCCCCGGCGCGCACGCAGCGCTGGCAGGAGACGGCGCGGCGATAGTCGAGCCGTTCGCGCCCCGTCAGGGCATCCTTGAACTGCACCATGCCCGAGTTGGTGAAGAGCAGCGTGGGGTCGTTGCCCGGCACGAGGCTGCTCGAGGGCACGAGCTTGTGGTCGCGCGCGCCGAAGAACTCCAGGTACGCGGACCGGATTTCCGCCGTCTGCATGACCGCCGGCTCAAGTAGGCAAGGGGGCGCGGATTATACGGGCTGCTCGCCCAGCGTTCGATACACGACCTCGGCGGCAAAGCCGCGTGCGGCAAGGAATCGCGCCCGCTTCGCCCAATCGGACCGGTCCGCCGGCGGTGCGTCGCCAAAGCGTTTCACATGGACTCGCTCCGCACGCTCCCGCCAGAACGCTGGCGCGAAGTCGAGGGCCTCGTCCACAAGCTCCTTGGCGATGCCCCGTTCCCTCAGTCCGGCACGGATCTTCGCCGGCCCCTGTCCCCGTTCGATGCGGCTGTGCACGAACGCCTCGGCGAAACGGACATCCGAGAGCAGGCCGCCGCGCTGTAGCGCCCCGAGGACGGCCTCCAGCGTGTCGCCGTCCACCGTGTTGCGCACCCGGCGGCCGGCACGGTCGCGCGATCGGCAGTGCCGGAGCTTGCGCCGGAGTTCTTCGACGGAGTGTTCGCGAGCGGCGAGAAGCCGCATCGCCCGTCCGGTGAGGTCCGCCACGGCGTGGTCTTCCGTGGCGGTGTCTGCCGCCGCCATCGCGTGCCTTGGCGGCATGCGGTCAGCGGCGGTCCGCGCCGTCGCCCACCGCGGCGATGCGCGGACCGGCGTCCTCGCCTGCCGGCACCGAAGGCTTTTCTAGGTGCGGCAGCAGGTCCGCACGCACGCGGGTTTCGATCTCGCGCCGCGCGGTTTCCTCTTCGTCCAGGAACGCGGCGGCGTTGCGGCGCCCCTGGCCGATGCGTTGGCCGTTGTAGCTGTACCAGGCGCCGGACTTCTCGACGATGCCCTGCTTCACGCCCAGATCGATGATCTCGCCGGCGCGGTGGATGCCCTTGCCATAGAGGATCTGGAACTCGGCCTGCTTGAAGGGCGGCGCGACCTTGTTCTTGAGCACCTTGACGCGGGTTTCGTTGCCCACCACCTCGTCACCGTCCTTGACCGCGCCGATGCGGCGGATGTCGAGGCGCACGGACGAGTAGAACTTGAGGGCGTTGCCGCCGGTGGTGGTTTCGGGAGAGCCGAACATCACGCCGATCTTCATGCGGATCTGGTTGATGAAGATGACCAACGTGTTCGAGTTCTTGATGTTGGCCGTCATCTTGCGCAGGGCCTGGCTCATCAGCCGCGCCTGCAGGCCGACGTGGGTCTCGCCCATCTCGCCCTCGATCTCGGCCTTCGGCGTGAGCGCCGCCACCGAGTCGATGACGACGACGTCCACCGCACCCGAGCGCACGACCATGTCGCAGATTTCGAGGGCCTGTTCGCCCGTGTCCGGCTGCGATACCAGCAGGTTGTCGGTATCGACGCCGAGGGTCTCGGCGTAGACCGGGTCGAGGGCGTGCTCGGCGTCGATGAAGGCGCAGGTGCCGCCCTCGCGCTGGGCCTCCGCGATCACCTGCAAGGTGAGCGTCGTCTTGCCGGACGACTCCGGGCCGTAGATCTCGACGATGCGCCCCCGGGGCAGCCCGCCGATGCCGAGGGCGATGTCGAGGCCGAGGGACCCGGTGGAAATGGAGGGGATCGCTTCCTGCTCGCGGTCCCCGAGCCGCATCATCGATCCCTTGCCGAACTGCTGCTCGATCTGCCGCAGCGCCGCCTTGAGGGCGGTCTCCTTGCCGGCGACCCTGCCCGCGCTCTTTGCCATGTCTTGTGTGTCTCCCGCTCTCTTCCCGCCCGGTTGCTCGCCGGGCTGGCGCCTGCTGCTACTCTGCCGGCCAATCCGGCCCCCGTCCCACTGCGTTCTCGGCATTTGCGCGTCTCGCGGAAATCGACTCCCGCGTACTGTATATCCGTTCAGATAGAAGCGCAAGTGTCTTTCGTGTCCCCGGCGCGTCTAGCGGACCTTCGGCCAAAGACCGAAGGCGGACCGAAAACGCTCCGCACACGATACCCCAACCCAACACCAAAATACGGCCGCATTGCCGGTTTGGGCCGATTTCACACGGCCAATGCAGCCATCGCTTACAATCATTCGGCCGCCGATGAACACCGCTCCCAACACCCCGATGATGCGCCAATACCTGCGCATCAAGGCCGAGCATGCGGACGCCCTGCTCTTCTACCGGATGGGCGATTTCTACGAGCTGTTCCACGGCGACGCCGAGGAGGCGTCGCGGCTGCTCGACATCACGCTGACGTCCCGGGGGCAATCGTCCGGCCGGCCCATTCCCATGTGCGGCGTGCCGTTCCACAGCGTGGACGCCTACCTCGTGAAGCTCGTGCGGATGGGGCGCACCGTTGCGATCTGCGAGCAGATCGGCGATCCGGCGGCGAGCCGCGGCCCGGTCGAACGCCGGGTGACGCGGATCGTCACGCCCGGCACGCTCACCGAGGAGGGGTTGCTCGAGGCGAACCGGGACAGCGTGTTGGCGGGCATCCGCCCCGAGGGCTCGGGTTGGGGCCTGAGTTGGCTGAACCTCTCCTCGGGCGAGTTCCGCCTACGGGACTGCGGCGGGACCGCCGGCCTGCTCGCCGAACTCGACCGCATCGGCGCCACGGAGATCCTCGCCCCGGAGGACGTGGAGATCGGCCACGAGCGGCCACTCACGCATCGTCCACCCCTGGATTTCGACCTGGAACTCGGGGAACGGCTGCTCGCGGAACACTTCGGCGTGCGCGACCTCGGCGGCTTCGGCATCGAGCCCGGCACCGGCGCCGTCGGTGCCGCCGCCGCCGTGCTGCGCTACGCCCGGGACGCGCAGCGGCAGCCCTTGGACTACATCGACTCCCTCGCCGTCTCCGAGGACGCGGAGCACGTCCTGCTCGATCCCGTCACGCGCCGCAACTTGGAGATCGACACGCGCCTGACGGACGGCGCATCGGCGGGAAGTTCAGGAGGCACGTTGTACGGCGTGTTGAACACGACCCGCACGCCCATGGGCGCCCGCCGCCTGCGCGGCTGGCTCCTGGCGCCGCTGCGCTCCCCGGCACGGGTCCGGCAACGCCACCGCGCCGTCACGGCCCTGGTCGACACCCACGCCTTCGAACGGCTGACACCCGTGCTCACCGAGGTCGGCGACCTCGAGCGCATCGTCACGCGCATCGCCCTCGGCAACGCGGGCCCACGCGACCTCGCCCGGCTACGCACGGCCCTCGCCGTCCTCCCCGACATCCGCGCGGAGGTGGAACCCCTGGACGCTCCCGCGTTGTGCGCCCAATTCGCAGACCTGCCGGATTTCGCCGACGAGCACGCCCTCCTCCAGCGCGCGGTCGTGGAGGCACCCCCCGCCGTGATCCGCGACGGCGGGGTCATCGCCCGGGGCTACGACGAAGACCTGGACGGCTTGCGCGACCTGACGGAGAACGCAAGCAGCTTCCTGGCCGAGCTCGAAACCCGCGAGCGCGAGCAGACGGGCATCGCGACGCTCAAGGTCGGCTACAACCGCGTGCACGGCTACTACATCGAGGTCGGCCGCGCGGCCGCGGACTCGGTACCGGCCGAGTACGTGCGCCGCCAGACCCTGAAGAACGCGGAGCGCTACATCACCCCGGAACTCAAGCGCTTCGAGGACGCAGCGTTGACCAGCCAGGCGCGCGCGTTGAAGCGGGAGAAGCTCCTCTATGAGCAACTCGTCGCCCGGCTCGACGCCTCCGGCAAGCCCCTGCGCGCAGCCGCGGACGCCCTCGCCGCCCTGGACGTGCTCGCCGCCTTCGCGGAACGCTCCGAGAGCCTCGACCTGACGCTGCCGGAACTCTCGCAAGCCCCCGGCATCGAGATCGAGGCCGGCCGGCACTTGGTCGTGGAGGCCGAAGCCGCCGGCCCGTTCGTGCCCAACGACGTCCGGCTCGACGACCGCCGACGAATGCTGATCGTCACCGGCCCCAACATGGGCGGCAAGTCCACCTACATGCGCCAGACAGCGTTGATCGCGCTCCTCGCCCACACCGGCTGCTTCGTGCCGGCGCGCGCGGCCAGGGTCGGCCCCATCGACCGCATCTTCACCCGCATCGGCGCCTCCGACGACCTGACGGGCGGGCGCTCGACGTTCATGGTGGAGATGACCGAAACCGCCAACATCCTGCACAACGCCACCGCCGAGAGCCTCGTGCTCCTCGACGAGATCGGCCGCGGCACAAGCACCTACGACGGACTCGCCCTGGCCTGGGCGACGGCGACCCATCTGGCTGCGACCCTGCGGGCGTTCACGATGTTCGCGACCCACTACTTCGAACTGACCACCCTCCCCGAGGAACTCGACGGGGTCGCGAACGTGCATCTCGACGCGACGGAACACGCCGGCGACGTGGTGTTCCTGCACCTCGTGCGCGAGGGGCCGGCCAGCCAGAGCTACGGCGTCCAGGTGGCCAAGCTCGCCGGGGTGCCCGCGGGCGTTCTGGCGAGCGCCCGCGCCCGGCTGGCCGAACTCGAATCGGGCCACGGACCCGAGAATCCCCGCCAAGGCAGCCTGTTCGCCACGGTCGCCCCGGCACCTCCCGCGCCGCCGCCGGACGCGGTGCGCGAACGGCTAGCCGACGTGGAACCCGAGGAGCTGACCCCGCGCACCGCCCTGGATCTGATCTTCGAGCTGAAGGAGATCGCCGGGCGGAAAAACTGACCGCGCGCCTGTAGAATACGCGCCGCCGCGAGGCAGCCACGGCCTAGATTGACCGCGACCGAACCATGACTTTCGTAATCGGCGAAGCCTGCATCAAGTGCAAACTCACGGACTGCGTGGAGGTGTGTCCCGTCGACTGCTTCTACGAAGGCCCGAACATGCTCGTCATCCACCCCGACGAGTGCATTGACTGCGCGCTCTGCGAACCCGAGTGCCCGGTGGAGGCCATCTACGCCGAGGACGAACTACCCGACGATCAGCAGGACTTCCTAGAACTGAACGCCGAACTCGCGGAAGTCTGGCCGAACATCACCGAAGCGAAGGATCCGCCCGACGACGAGGCGGACTGGCGGGAGGTGTCCAACAAGCGGGAGCTACTCGAACGCTGACGACCCAGCGGGGCTTCCGCGCAGCGCGGCCCGCGCCTCAGCGGCCGATCACCCGCCCCGGATCGATCGGCGAGCCATTCCTGCGCACCTCGAAATGGAGTTTGCGGTCCACCGGGCTGGTCCCGCCGATCGCGGCGAGCTGGGCGCCCCCGACGAGGTTGGCGCCCTCTGCGACGCTCGGATCCGCGTTCAGGCTGTACGCGGACAAGTATCCGCCGCCGTGCTCCACGATGACGAGATGGCGAAAGCCGGCGAGGCCCGGCCCCGCGTAGACCACCTGCCCGGGTGCCGCGACCACCACCGGACGGCCCGACGGCACACTGTAGTCCACGCCCTTGTTGTCCCCGCCGAACCCCCGTTCCGGCCGCACCTCCACGGGCCACCGCCACCGCGCACCCGGGCCCCGGGCGGCCGTTTGCGCGGGAGCCGCCTGAGTCGGTTTCGGCGCCGGCCGCGCCTGCGGCACGTCGCCCTGCCGAGAGGGCGCCGGCGCGGTCGGCCGCGGGGCCGTTTCGGGCACGTTGGGCGCGCGCACGACGGGCGTCGTGGGCGTTACGGTGCGACGCGGCGCGGTCGTGCGCACGCTGTCCGGGGATGCCGGTACCGGCCGCGCCGGCACGGGCGCCTCGCGAGCCGGGCCACCAGCGTCCACCGCCGGGGAACCGCCCGGCCGCAGCACCAGCGTCTGCCCCGGATAAATGGTGTAGGGCGGCCCGATGCCGTTCCACCGCGCGACCGCCACGTAGTCGAGACCGAAACGCCAGGCGATGGCGTAGAGCGAGTCTCTCGGCCGCACGACATAGCTGGCCGGTGCCGGGTCGCCCACGGGCCTGGAACGCTCCACCACCGGTGCCGGGGTCTCGGCGATCGGCGTCGTGCAGCCGCCGAGGGCCAGGACGGCCAGAACGGCGAGCACCCACGACGTTACGGATGTTCGGGGGACACGCATGGGCTTACTCTCCTCCCGTCCTGCCGAGCCACAGGACTAGCGCGGTACAACCTAGTCCCGCGAGCGCGGCGAGCGCCACGCCGAACAACATGGGATCGTTCCCGGTCGCGAGCCGATACGCGTCCGGCGAGAGCAGCGCGTCGTCCGCGCGCCACGGCCACAGGCGCAGCAGGGAGCCGGCCATCAGGCCCGTCAGGGTCGCGAGCACGGCGCGCCGGAAACGGCGCAGCAGCAGCGTGACGACCTTGGCGAAGAGCAATAGTCCCGCCACCATGCCGGCCCCCGCCGCCGCGAGGATGTCGAGCCGCAGGTTGTTCACCGCGTCCACGAAGGGTTGATACAGGCCGAGCAGCAGCAGCACGAATGCCCCGGAGACCCCGGGCAGCATCCACGCCGCGGTCGCCAGGCCACCGCCCAGGAAGAATCGCAGGTGGCCCGGCTCGGCGGTCGTGGCACCGAGGGTCGCGAATACGGCGCCGGCCACGAACCCGGCGACCCCGAACGACGCCGCGTGGCGCAGGCCGAGGCGGCGCCCGAGATGCCAGGCCGAGCCGCCGATCAGACCGAAGAAGAAGCTCCAGACGAGGAGCCCGTGAACCTCCAGCAGATAGCCGATCACCCGCGCCGTGGCGAGGTAGCCGACCAACATGCCGGCCGCGAGCACGCCGAGGAAGCCCAGGTCGTGGACGCGCCGATCCCCCCCTCGCACAAACGCCCACACCGCGCCCGGCGACCAACTCGCGAGCGCGGCGAGCAGCCGTTCGTAGATGCCGGTGATGAAGGCGACCGTGCCTCCGGAAACGCCCGGGATCACCTCCACGACGCCCATGGCGACCCCGCGCGCGAACACGCCGGCAGGGCGCGGCTCGGGATTCATGCCGCGACGCGCCCGGTGGCCGCGGACGCCGGTGCTTGGTCGCCCCGCCCGGCGTCCCGGAACGCGCCCACTTCACGCAGGACGCTCGTGGCATAGGTACCCTTCGGTAGGACGAACTCGACGGTGAGGAGCTCGTCGTCGAGGGCCCAGGAAAGGTCCGCCGGGACGACGCGGAGGACGCGCCGCTCGTGCCGCAGACCGACGTGTTCCAAGGCGTCCGATAGGTCGGCGTACCCCGCGGCCACCTCGCCCTCGAGGCACCCGGCGGCACCCGTGCTCGGCGGCGAGCCCCGTCCCCAGAGGGGTCCCGACGGGGCCCCCTCGAGCAACGCCTCGCCGGGGAGCGCACTCCGCCAGGAGCCGTCCGCCACGCGCCGGCCGAGGACTTCGTTGAAGAGAAAGCCGCGCAGGCTCGACAGGTGCAGCCCCCGCGTGAAGCGCGGCACCCGGGGCCGTCCGTCCCGAATCCACTCGCGGGCGGCGGCCACGTTGCCCCCGGCGAAGCCGAAACGCTGGTTGCCGAAGTAGTTGGGCGCGCCGGTGCCGCGCATTCGCCCGAGGTGCGTCTCCACGTCGCCACGGACGCCCCGCACCCGAATCCGGAAGCGGTTCGAGCGCAAGGCGCCGCGACGCAGCTTGCGGGCATGCCGCTCCCGGCGCAGCACTCGGACATCCGGGCCCAGCTCCACGATTTCATTCACGGGGCCGCGCACGCTGAACCACTGCCGCGCCAAGGCATGGCGGTCCTTCATGCCCGCATAGGACACATCCATCCGCCGCACGCCGCACGCCCCGGCGAGCCGCCGTTGCACCTCGGCGGTGGTGACGCCGCGCTTCTCCAGGAACAGATAGAGATGCTCCCCGGCGCCGGACGGCTCGTGGTCCAGGGACTCGGTGACGTCGAAATCCTCCGGCGTGGCGCGCAGGATCCCCGACGCGGCGGCGGCGCCGGCATTGGCCGGCGGCCAGCCCGGGGGCCACCACCCGGTCACCGGGAAACGGCCGGGGCGTCGTCCTCGTCCACGACGAGGTAGAACGTCTCCCCCTCCACCACCATGCCGAGGTCCGTGCGCGCCCGCGCCTCGACGGCCTCGAGCCCGGACTTGAGCGCCTGCACCTCCGCCGCCAGCACGCGGTTGCGCTGTTCGAGCCGCGCGTTCAGGCGCTGCTCCCGCTCAATGGCGTCGTCCAGCGCCCGGGACGCCAGGTAGCCGGAGTCTCCATACCAATAGCCGTACTGCAGCGCCCCGACGACCAGCAACCCGAGCAGGAAGAACACGAAGCGGCTCATCGTGCCTCCGCCCAGGCCCGCAGCTCGGCACCGCCGCGATACACGGCCGCCTCGCCGAGTTGTTCCTCGATGTACAGCAGCCGGTTGTACTTGGCCACCCGGTCCGAGCGGGACAGGCTCCCGGTCTTGATCTGCCCGGCGCCGGTCCCGACCGCGAGGTCCGCGATCGTCGTGTCCTCGGTCTCCCCCGAGCGGTGGGACACCACCGTGGCGAAGCCCTGCTCCTGCGCCATGCGCAGCGTTTCGAGGGTCTCGGAGAGCGTGCCGATCTGGTTCGGCTTGACGAGGATCGCGTTCGCGGCCCCCGTTCCAAGGCCGCGCTCCAAGTACTCCGTGTTGGTGACGAAGAGGTCGTCCCCCACCAACTGCACCCGCTCGCCGAGCTCCCGGGTCAGGGCGGCCCAGCCGTCCCAGTCGTCCTCGTCCATGCCGTCCTCGATGGAGGCGATGGGGTGCCGCGCCACCAAGTCGCCGAGCCAGGCGCGAAAGCCGGCGGCGTCGAGGCGGGCGTCCTCGCCCGCGAGCACGTAGCGCCCGTCCTCGTGGAACTCCGATGCGGCGCAGTCGAGGGCCAGCACGACGTCCCGGCCCAGGTCGTAACCCGCGCGCTGCACCGCGCGGGACACGCGCTCCAGCGCCGCCGCATTCGAGGGCAGGTCCGGGGCGAAGCCCCCCTCGTCGCCCACCGCCGTGGACAGCCCCTCCTCGCGCAGCACGGCCTGCAGCGCGTGGAACACCTCGACCCCACAACGCACGGCCTCCCGAAAGCTCGGCGCGCCCACCGGTTGCACCATGAACTCCTGGATGTCCACGTTGTTGTCCGCGTGCGCGCCGCCGTTCAGGATGTTCATCATCGGGACCGGCAATCGCACCCCGCCCCCGGCACCGCCACCGTGCAGCGCCTCGACGTGGCGGAACAACGGCACGCCACCGGCCGCGGCGGCGGCCTTGGCCACGGCCAGCGACACGGCGAGTATTGCGTTGGCCCCGAGGCGGGCCTTGTTGGGCGAGCCATCGAGTTCGATCATGGTCCGGTCGATGGCTTGTTGGTCCGCGGCGTCCATGCCCCGCAGCGCCGGCGCGATGTCCCGCAGCACCCCGGCCACGGCCCCGGTCACGCCCCGGCCTCCGTAGCGGGACGGGTCTCCATCGCGCAGCTCCAGGGCCTCCCGGGCACCGGTGGACGCGCCCGACGGGGCCAACGCCGTGCCGAACGCGCCGTCGCGCAGCACCACGTCCGCCTGCACCGTCGGATTGCCTCGGGAGTCGAGCGCCTCCCGGGCGAGCACCGTCTCGATGACGCTCACGGTTGGCCCTCCCGCGGCACCGCTGCGGCCCCGGGACCATCCTCCAGGTAGCCTCGGGCCTTGACCACCCCATCGATCGCCACGAGGCCATCGAGCAGCTCCGCCATGCGGTCGAGGGGCCAGGAGTTGGGGCCGTCGGAGAGGGCCTCCGCCGGGCGCGGGTGCGTCTCCATGAACACGCCCGCGACCCCCGCCGCCACCGCGGCCCGGGCCAGCACCGGCACCATTTCGCGCTGCCCGCCCGACGTCTCCCCCCGTCCCCCCGGCATCTGCACCGAATGCGTGGCGTCGTAGACGACCGGGCAGCCGGTCTCGCGCATGATGGCGAGGGAGCGCATGTCGGAGACGAGGTTGTTGTAGCCGAAGCTCGCGCCGCGCTCGCATACGAGGATGTCGTCGTTGCCCGTGGCGCGCGCCTTGTTGACCACGTGGCGCATGTCGCCCGGCGCCAGGAACTGTCCCTTCTTGATGTTCACGGGCTTCCGTTGGGCGCAGACGTTGGTGATGAAGTTGGTCTGGCGGCACAGGAACGCGGGGGTCTGGAGCACCGCGACGACCTCGGCCACCTCGTCCAGGGGGGTGTCCTCGTGCACGTCCGTGAGCACGGGCACGCCCACCTCGTCGCGCACGCGTTCCAGGATGCGCAGCCCTTCTTCGACGCCGGGACCCCGATAGCTCGTGTGGGACGAACGATTCGCCTTGTCGAAGGAGCTCTTGTAGATGAACGGCACGTCGGCCGCATCCGCGATCTCCTTCAGGCGCGACGACGTGTCGAGGGCGAGCGCCTCGTTCTCGATCACGCACGGCCCCGCGATCAGGAAGAGGGGTTCGCGGTTGCCGACTTCAAAGGTGGCGAGCTTCATTAGGCCTGCGATGCGGCCAGCACGGCCTCCGGCTCGGCGGCGATGCCGGCATGCCGGTTGGCCGCGTCGATGAAGCCGGTGAAGACCGGATGCCCGTCCCGGGGCGACGAGGTGAACTCGGGGTGGAACTGACACGCGAAGAACCAGTCGTTGTCCGGCAACTCCACGATTTCGACGAGCCGGTCCTCTTGGCTGCGGCCCGCGACCCGCAGGCCCATCTGCTCGAAGCGCGGCACGTAGGCGTCGTTCACCTCGTAGCGGTGGCGGTGGCGCTCGTGGATCACGGCCTCCCCGTAGAGGTCGCGCGCCAACGTGCCCAGGGTGAGTTCGCAGGCTTGCTCGCCGAGGCGCATGGTGCCGCCCATGTCCTCGGCCCCGCTGCGGCGTTCCGTCGCCCCGCTGCGGTCCTTCCACTCGGACACGAGGCCGATGACGGGATGCGTGGCGTCGGGCGCGATTTCCGTGGAGTGGGCGCCGTCGATCCCCAGCACGTTGCGCGCGAAATCGATGACCGCCGCGTGCAGGCCGTAGCAGATGCCAAGGTACGGCACGTCGTTTTCCCGGGCGTAGCGCGCCGCCTCGATCTTGCCCTCGAAGCCCCGCTCCCCAAATCCCCCCGGCACGAGGATGGCGTGGACATCGTCCAGGACGCGGGTGCCCTCCCGCTCGATGTCCTCGGCGTCCACGTAGCGGATGTCCACCTCGGTGCGGGTGCGGATGCCGGCGTGGGTCAGGGCCTCCGCCAGGGACTTGTACGCGTCGATCACCTCCAGGTACTTGCCCACGATCGCGATGGTGGTCGTGCGCTCCGGATGCACCAAGTCGTCGACGACGCGTTCCCACTCCGAGAGGTCCGCCGGCGCACAGTCGAGGCCGAGCTTGCGCGCGACGATCTGGTCGAGCTGCTCGGCGTGGAGCTTGAGTGGCCCCTCGTAGATGACGTCCAGGTCCTCGAACGAGATGACCGCCCGCTCCTCGACGTTGGTGAAGAGCGCGATCTTGCGGCGCGCGGACGTGGGAATCGTGCCTTCGGAGCGGCACACCAGGATATCCGGCTGCAGACCGATGGAGCGGAGTTCCTTGACGGAGTGCTGCGTCGGCTTGGTCTTGAGCTCGCCGGCGGCGCTCAGGTACGGCACGAGGGTCAGGTGAATGAAGAGCGTGCGCGAGGCGCCGATCTCCAGGCGGAGCTGCCGGGTGGCTTCGAGGAAGGGCAGCGACTCGATGTCCCCCACGGTTCCGCCGATTTCCACGAGCACGACGTCGAAGCCCTCGCCGACGGCGAGGATGCGGCCCTTGATCTCGTCCGTGATGTGGGGGATGACCTGCACCGTGCCCCCGAGATAATCGCCCCGGCGCTCCTTCTTGATCACCTCGGCATACACGCTGCCGGTGGTGAAGTTGTTGCGCTTGTACATCCGGGCACGGATGAAGCGCTCGTAGTGGCCGAGGTCGAGGTCGGTCTCCGCCCCGTCGGCGGTCACGAACACCTCGCCGTGCTGGGAGGGATTCATGGTGCCCGGATCCACGTTGATGTAGGGATCCATCTTGAGGATGTTGACCTTGAGGTCGCGGGCTTCGAGGATGGCCGCGAGGGACGCGGTGAGGATGCCCTTGCCGAGCGAGGAGGCGACCCCGCCGGTGACGAAAATGTAATGTGTCAAATGCCCACCTTGCCGCCCACTCCGGACGAGTCACCTTGAGCGGTGCCGCCCTACCGGACGCCGGCCACCGCGCGTACTCCAAGATGGAATTGCACCTTAGCAAAACGCACCTTGAAGCTCAAACGATGCAGCCCGTCCGGCAGGCGTTTTGCGCGGCGAAAACTCCGCGCGCGACGGTCAGCGCGGTTTCCAGTCCGGCCACCAACCCCCCGCCACCGCGTGCCCCTCGACGATGGCCACGCCGGGCACCGCGACGATGCCATCCGGGCCGCGCAGCACGGGCCAGGCGGGCCGTTGCCACGGCGGAATCCGCGCCTCTCGGAAGAGCGCCTTGAGCTCCTTGGTGACGCCCCTGCCCGCCGGCCGGAGGCGCTCCCCGGGACTACGGTAGCCCACCCTCCAATCGACGCCGCCGGGCAGGCCTTGCGCGGCGCGCCGCCAGACGATCGAGCCATGGGGCAATGCTGCGTTCTCCCCCGCCCGCACGCGTACGGTCGCGGTGGTCGGGGGACGCGGCCCGTCCGGCCGCACCAGATGCAGCATGCCGCCGTGCCGCCGCACCGTCCGCCCGTCCGGAAGACGCACCGCCGGCGTCGCGCCGGGGCGCGCGGCGGCCTGCCGCACGATCTCGTCGATGCGCCGTTCCGATACCGCCGCGCCGAGCCATTCCCTCAAGATCCCGCGATCGAGTCCCGCCACCGGAAGCTTCCCCTCGGCACCGCCAACGGACCAATCGCCGGCCGACGCCGCAAGTGCCGCCGTGGCCCCCGGAAAGCGGGCCTCGAGACGGGGCAGGACCTCGTGACGCAGGTGGTTGCGGTCGCGGCTCGTATCCGCGTTGGTCTCGTCCTCGACCCATCGAAGCCCCCGTGCTTCGGCATACGCTGCGAGGGTCTCCCGCCGTAGGGCGAGGAGCGGCCGGAGCAGGCGCCCCGGCCCCAGCGGCCGCCCCCGGGGCATCCCCACGGGCGCCCGGCCCGTCGCCAACTGCCACAGCACGGTCTCGGCCTGGTCGTCGGCGTGGTGTGCGAGCAAGAGCAACTCGTCCCGGTCGAGCGCGGCCCCCCACGCCTGGTACCGCACGCGCCGGGCCCCGGCCTCGACGTTGCCCGCCGGCACCTCCACGCACAGCGCGTCGAAGGGGACCGCGACGGCCGCCGCGAACGCGGCGCAGTGCCGCTGCCAAGCGTCCGCGTCCTCGTGGAGCCCATGATTGACGTGGACGGCCCGCAGTCGGCGGGGCCGGGCAAGGGTCGCCACCGCGTGCAACAGCACGGTGGAATCGAGGCCGCCGCTGAACGCCACCGCGACCGCGCCCTCCGACGCGGCCACGGAGATGGTCCGCGCCACCTCCTCCGCTACGTGATCCGGCGACACGGCGCTTCCCCGACGCCGACTAACCCGCCGGGTAGACGACGCGGACGCACTCCTCCCCGAACACGTTCCGCAGGCCGTGGAGCAGATCGTCGCTCGGCACGACGCGCCACGCCTCGCCGAGGCGCACGCGGCCGCTCGCGCCGGGGCAACGGCACGCCACCGCCACGGGGCATCCCGCCCCGTTCGCGGCGGGATCCCGATGGAGCTCAAGGACACTTTGCAGACGGTCGCCAAGCTCGCCTTCGGCACCCGTCTCGTCCAAGGCGATCTCGAGCCACTCGCCGAAGCGGGCGCGGGCTTCCGCGATGGTGTGAATGACCTCGGCACGCAGGCGATGGCCCGTGTATTCGTCCTCCTGGACAACGCCTTCGACGACCACCACGGCATCCTTCTGCAGCTTGGCCCGGTTGGCCTGAAACGTCTCCCCGAACACCGCGGTTTCGATGCGCGCGCTCTTGTCGTCGAGCAGCGCGAACGCCATCGCCCCGCCGTTGGCGCTCGCCCGGGAGCGCTGCGAGACCACCAGGCCGGCCACCACCTGTCGGCCCCGCTTGGTCTCCAGGTCCGCGATCCGCCGCGGACAAAACGCGCGTAGTTCGTCGAGATAGTCGTCGATGGGATGGCCCGTCAGGTACAGTCCGAGCGCCTCCTTCTCGGCCCCGAGACGTTCCCGGCGCGTCCAGGGCGGCACGGCCACGTCCGCCCGCCGGCCGGTCTGGCTGGCCACGCCCCCGAACATGTCGTGCACGCCCAACTCCGCGTCGCGCGCCGCCTGCTCGGCCCCCTGCAGCGCGGCCGGTGCTTCGGCCATGAGGCGTGCGCGCACCGCGTCGACGTCCTCGCCGGGATCGGCAAAGCCGTCCATCGCCCCGGCCCGGATGAGGGCCTCCACGACGCGCCTCCCGGCCCGCCGCCCATCGATGCGGGCGCAGAAATCGCGTAGGTCGCGGAACAAACCATGGGCTTCCCGTTCCTCGACCAGCGCCTCCACCGCGCCCTCCCCCACATCGCGCACGGCGCCGAGTCCGTAGAGGATGCCCTTCGCCGATGCTTCATCGTCCGCCCCGGTGCCGGCCGGTGCCCGGGGAGCGCGAGGGGCTTGCCCCTCGCTTGAATGAGTCGCGGCGGAGAAGCGCCAGGCGCTCCGGTTCACGTCCGGCGGCAGCAGCGCCAGTCCCATGCGGCGCACCTCGTCCACGAGGGTGACCACCTTGTCGATGTTGCTCATGTCCACGGACAGGACGGCGGCCATGAACTCCGCGGGATAGTGCGTCTTCAGCCAGGCGGTCTGGAAGCTCACGATGCCGTAGGTGGTGGCGTGCCCCTTGACGAAGGCGTACCCGGCGAACTTCTCCATCTGGTCGAAGAGGCCGCTCGCCAAGTCCCCATCGACGCCCCGCGCCTCGGCGCCGTCCAGGAACTGGGAGCGCACCCGCGCCATCTCGTCGGGTTTCTTCTTGCCCATCGCCCGCCGCAACAGGTCCGCCTGGCCGAGGCTGAACCCGGCCAGGGACTGGGCCGCGCTCATCACCTGTTCCTGATAGAGCAACACGCCATACGTCCCCTTGAGGGACGGCTCCAGCAGCGGGTGCGGATACTCCACCGGCGCCCGGCCATGCTTGCGGTCGATGTAGTCCCGCATCGCGCCGGACTGCATCGGCCCCGGGCGGTAGAGCGCCACCAAGGCGATCACGTCATTGATGCTGTCGGGCCGGAGGTTCCGGATCAGGTCCTTCATCCCGGAACTCTCCAACTGGAATACCGCCGTGGTCTCGGCGCTGCGCAGCAGCTCGAAGGTGGCCGGGTCGTCGTAGGGAATGGCGTCGATGTCCACCGGCGCCGCGCCGGCCTGGGCCCGTTCCTCGTTTACCGCCTTCACGGCCCAGTCGATGATCGTCAGGGTCTTGAGCCCGAGGAAGTCGAACTTGACGAGCCCCACCCGCTCCACGTCGTCCTTGTCGAACTGCGAGACGGCGCCGCCGCTCGAGTCGTCCGCATAGAGCGGCACGAAGTCGGTCAGCGTCGAGGGCGCGATCACGACGCCGCCGGCGTGGCGCCCCACGTTGCGCACGACGCCCTCGAGGCGATACGCCATGTCGATGATCTCGGAGGCGTCCTCGTTTTCCTCGATGAACGTGGCGAGTTCCGGTTCCCGGGCGACGGCCGCCGTCAGCGTCATGCCCACCTCGAACGGGATGAGCTTCGCGAGCTTGTCGCCGAGGCCGTAGGGCTTGCCCTGCACCCGGGTGACGTCGCGCACCACCGCCCGGGCCGCCATCGTGCCGAACGTCGCGATCTGGCTTACCGCGTCGCGGCCGTAACGCTCGGCGACGTGGTTGATGACGGCATCCCGGCCCGCCATGCAGAAGTCGATGTCGAAGTCCGGCATCGATACGCGCTCGGGGTTCAGGAACCGCTCGAAGATGAGATCGTAGGAGATGGGGTCCACGTTGGTGATGCCGAGGCACCACGCGACCAGCGAGCCCGAGCCGGAACCGCGTCCCGGCCCCACCGGAATGCCGTGCTCCTTCGCCCAGGTCACGAACTCCGCGACGATCAGGTAGTAGCCCGCGAACCCCATCTGGCGAATCACGCCGAGTTCGTAGTCCAGGCGCTCGCGATAGGTCGCCGTGTCCGCCGCCTCGAGCCCGCGCAACTTGGCGTCGAGCCCCGCCGCGGCCGAGCGGTCGAGGTGTTGCTCGAGGGACACGCCCTGGGGCACCGGGAAGTCGGGGAGGTGGTAGGTGCCGAGCTCGAGGTCGAAGTTGCACCGCATGGCGATCTCGACGGAGTTCTCCAACGCCTCGGGGAGGTCGGCGAATAGCTCCCGCATGGCGTCCTCGCCGCGCAGATACTGCTGCGCGCTGTAGCGGCGGGGACGCCGGGGATCCTCCAGGGTCCGGCCGTCCTGGATGCAGACCCGAGTCTCGTGGGCCTCGAAGTCGTCCGCGTCCAGAAAGCAGACATCGTTGGTGGCCACCACGGGCCAGCCGCCGCGGGTGGCCAAGTCCACCACCCCTTCGAGGTAACGATCCTCGTCGGCCCGCCCCGTCCGGCGCACCTCCAGATAAAACCGGTCGTCGAATGCGTGCCGCCACTCCCGCGCCAGACGTTCGGCGCGGTCGGCGTCGCCGGCCAGGAGCGCGCGGCCCACGTCGCCGTCCCCGGCCCCGGACAACGCGATCAGCCCGTCCGCCGCGTCGAGAATCCACTGCCGCTCGGCCAACCCGCCCTCCGCGTCGCCCGCGTGCATCCGGCTGATGAGCCCGAGGAGCCCGGCGTAGCCGGCCGCGGACGCCGCGAGGAGCTGGCAGCGCTCGCGGCCCCCGTCCGCGCCCCGATAGGCCATGTCCACGCCGACGAGGGGCTTGATTCCGGCGGTCTGACAGGCCTCGTAGAACTTGACCAGGCCGAACAGGTTGCCGCGGTCCGTCAAGGCGACCGCGGGCATCCCGAGGTCACGGGCGCGGCGCACGAGGTCCGGGATGCGGATCAACCCGTCGCTGACCGAGTATTCGGTGTGCACCGCGAGATGAACGAAGGCCGTCATGCCGGTGCCCCCGGGACCGAATGGGCGGCGGCAGGCGCTTGCCAGCCCAGCGCAAGTTGGTCGTCACAGCCCGGGCCATCCGTAGCCGTGCCGTCCGCCCCAAGGCACGCCCGCACCGGCGCGAAGCTCCTGCGATGGACCGGCGTTGGGCCCCATCGGGCGAGGGCCTCTAGGTGGGCCGGCGTCGCATAGCCCTTGTGCCGCTCGAACCCGTAGTCGCCGAAACGCTCGGCCAGGGCGCGCATTTCCGCGTCCCGCGCGACCTTGGCGAGAATGGAGGCCGCGCCGATGGCGGCGAGCCGGCCGTCGCCCCCGACCACGGTCACCGTCGCGCACGGCAGCGCCGGCGCGATGTTGCCGTCCACGTAGGCCACGTCCGGTCGCAGGGCGAGCCCCACCACCGCCCGGTGCATCGCGAGGAGCGTGGCGCGCAGGATGTTCATCCGGTCGATCTCGGCGACCTCCGCGCGGCCGAGCGCCCAGGCCCGGGCGGCGGCGCGAATCTCGGCCGCCAGTTCCTCCCGGCGTTTCCCGGACAGGACCTTCGAGTCCGCCACCCCCGCCACCGGCCGCGCGGGATCGAGCACGACCGCCGCCGCCACCACCGGGCCGGCCAACGGCCCCCGCCCCACTTCATCGACTCCCGCCGCCACGGCATCGGCCACCGTGGCGTCGCCGGGTTCAGCGCCGCAGGTCGGGAGCAGCGGGATGGCCTTCAGCATCGGTGCACCAGGGAGAGCACCGTGCGCGCCGCATTCTCGGACGCGCCCCGGCGCAGGTCCGCGTGCTGCCGGTCGAACTCCGCGAAGTAGTCGGCCTCGCTCTCGGCCCGCTGCATTTCGTCCACCAGCGCCTCCGCCAGCCGCTCCGGCCGCGCCTCATCTTGCAGCAACTCGGGCACGAGGGCACGGCCGCTCAGGATATTCGGCAGCGCGACGAATCGCGAACGCTTGAGGGCCTTGACGATGCGGTAGGTCAGCGCGCCCAGGCGATAACTGACCACCATCGGCCGGCGCAGCAGCATCGCCTCGAGGGTGCCCGTACCGGATTTCACGAGTGCCCCGTCGGCCGCCGCCAGCACCAAGCGGGCCCGGCCCTCCACCAAGTGGACATGCAACGCCGGAACGCCACGGCAGCGGGCCTCCAAAGCGTCGCGAATGCGCATGCTCGCGCAGGGGATCGCGAAGGTGCAGGGACCCAGGCGTTCCGTCAGCCGTGCGGCGGCGGCAAGGAAGGTATCCGCCAAGTGTGCGATCTCCGACATGCGGCTGCCGGGGAGCAAGGCGATGACCGTGCCGCCCGCGGGTAGTCCGAGTTCGGCACGCGACGCCGCGCGGCCCGCCGCCCCGCCGTCCTCGGGATCGATCTCGTCGGCGAAGGGATGGCCCACGAACACCGCCCGCACGCCATGGTGTTCGTAGAGGGCCGGCTCGAAGGGGAAGAGCGCCATCACCACGTCCGTCGCGCGGCCAATGCGCTTCACCCGGCCGCGCCGCCAAGCGTACACGGACGGGCTGACATAGTGGGCCGTCGGAACCCCGCGGCGCTTGATGCGGCGTTCCAGCAGGAGGTTGAAGACATTGAAGTCCACCCCCACCACGACGTCCACCGGCGGGGCGGTGAAGTGCCGGACGAGGTCCGAGAGCAGCCGCAGCAGGTCCGGTAGCCGCTTCAGTGGATCGACGAACCCGTTGATGTTGAGGCGGGCCATGTCCGCCCGGGGCGTGAGGCCCGCCGCCACCATGCGTTCGCCACCCACTCCGCTGAACTCAACGTCGGGAACGTGGCGCCGGAGCGCGCGCATGAGTCCACTGCCAAGGGCGTCTCCCGACGCTTCGCCCGCCACGATGCCGATGCGCAGTGGCATCGCCGCGGCTACCCGAACCGTGGGCGCCGACGGGCGCCGGCGTCCGTTGGATGGGCGCCCCGAGCCCGAGGCGGCGCTACGCAACTGACTCCGGCTAGCCGCATCGGCGCCGTCAGGATTCCCGGTGTCGGTTCGACTTCATGGACGGCGAAAGATCATAGCGGAGGGCGTGCGAAACCGGAAGCGCGCGGTCGGTCTTGGGGCGGTCTTTTTCGCGGGCAACAGCGCGGGCGGCTTCCCGAACGCGGTCACCCACCACGCACCGCGAAGCTCCGTCCGCACACACGTCCGAGCGGCAATTCCGAGCATAGATTTGTGTACAAACGGTGAATTGAGGGTCTCTTCCCTCTCAAACGATACCCCTCGAAAGTCTCACACTACGGCGCCTGCGCCGCGAGCGGCTCCAACAGGAGCCGGCTCACGAGCGTCGCCGGAGCACCGCTTGGACACGGCACGTAGCGGTCTCGCGACTGATGGGCGACCAAGCCTTCGCCGATCAGGCGGTCGATGTCTCCCATCAGCATCAGCACCCAATCGTTGTCGAGCCTGGCACCGATGTGCGCCAAGTCCGCGCTGTACACCACGCGGTAGTTGGGACGCCGCCACTCCATCACCGCGACGGACCGCGGCCGCGGGCCTCCGTCCGGCGGGGTGCGGATGTGGACATCCAGCCAAACCGCGGCCCGCAGAAACGCCTGACAGATCACCGCGTGCGGCTGCGGCCCTTCCAACCGCTCGAGCTCCGCGTACACGGGGTGGCCCGCCCGCACCCCCAAGCCCCGCAACGACTCCAGCACCCCGGCCACCTCGATCCCGTCTTCCCGCGCCTTCGAGCCAAGGGCGTCGAGCTCCGCCGAGACCGCAACAAGCGCGCGCCGCGGAAAGCGATGCCGCCGGCCCCGCCGCCTTCGCGCCGCGTCGCGCAGCAGCGGTTCCCGCTCATACAAACGCTCCACGAAATCCGCCCGCGCGTACTCGCTCGCCAACGCCTGCCAGTGTTCCACGATCAGGACAAGGATCTCGCGCAACCTACGATCCCGCACGTGACCCAGCCCGGCCCGCCGACTCGCCGGCGGAGGCGGCCCATCGGGCCCGTCCCGGCGGGGACCGATGTAGAACTCGAGGTCCAGTGCCTCGCAGATCTCGGCGGCGCGATCCACCGACGGCGCGCGTCCGCGCAGCACGGACCGGATTGCGTCCCGGGTCAGCCCGGCGTCGAGCGCCTCGCGGATGGCCGACGTGCCCCGGCGAGCCAACTGTTTTTCCACGATGGCGCGGAAGGATTCCATGCGTGGCAAATATGCCACGAGTTGCGCTACCGCGCATGTGTGGACAATTAGCCACCACGTTGTTGACATGTGTGGTCCATGTGCCACAAAGTCACCCCATGTCCACGGATCGCCTCATACGCCTGGCGGAGAGCTACGCACGCCACCACCGGCTCGCGCTCTCCACGGTTGGGCGCTTGGCGGGCGGGCACGGCCACTTCTTCGACCGCGTCGCCGACGGGCGCGTCACCTTTCGGCGCGTCGACCGGTCCATTCAGTGGTTCTCGGACCACTGGCCGGCCGAGTTGGACTGGCCCGACGAGTTGCCACGGCCCCATCCCGCACCCGGCGCGCCGGTCGCCATGGGCCCCGGGCCGACGGATCCGGTGGCGGCGGTCCGCGTCGCGCGGGAACGGGTGGTTGCCGCGGTCGCCGCCGGCGATTCGATGGCCCTTCGCGATGCCGAGGCGGCCATGCTCAGGGCCGGCTCGGTCCTCCGGGAAGATGGACGGATCGCCTCCCCCGCCGCCCTCTGCGAGGCCTTGCGCGTGTCGCGCGATGTCTACTACGACGTCGTGCGTCGTTTCGCCGGGCCACGCGGGGCGCGGCGGCACACCCGGAGCGGTTCTGACAGCCATCGCCTGCTGAGCGCCTTGGTGGCTTCGGGCGACACCCGCTTCGCCCTGCGGAGGGCGCTGCTTGGCCCCTCCGGCAATGAACCCGCCGGCGACGAGCCGGAAGCCGGCGCGGGGAAGACGGCCGATCAGGCCACCGAGGGGCGGAACCCCGAAACTCCGTCGGTCGAAGCACGATGGACGGACCAAACCACCAACGGCGCCGGCTGAGGGGCAACGCGGGCGCCCATCCCTAGTCCTCCGAGACGGTGCCGCTGCGTGGGCGCACGATGCCGTGTTCGGACGCCCGAACCGTCTCCACGAACAGCCTTACGGCCTCCCATTCGTCCGCCGCGTCCGCGAGCGCCGCGCACGCCTCGGGAACGGTAAGGCCCTCCCGGTACACGATCCGGTACGCCCGCCGCAGCGCGCTGCGCGTGGCCTCCTCCACGCCCCGCCGCCGCATCCCCTCGACGTTCAGGCCGACCGCCAGCGCGGGGTGGCCGGCGACCGTCACGTACGCGGGAATGTCCTTGATGACATACGCGAACGCGGCGACATGGCTATACGCGCCGACCGTGCGGAATTGGAGTATCCCGGCATAGCCGCCGATGTTCACGTGGTCCCCCACCGAGACGTGGCCGGCGAGGGAGGCGTTGTTCGCCATGATGACGTGGTTGCCGACCTCGCAGTCGTGGCCGACGTGGACGTACGCCATGAATAGGTTGTGGTCGCCAATCGTGGTGGCGCTCCGGTCCTGGAGCATGCCGCGATGGATGGTCACCCCCTCGCGGATGACGTTGTCGTCACCAATCGTCAAGGTCGTCGGTTCGCCGCCATAGGCGAGGGCGGGCGTATCTTCGCCGACCGTCGCGAACTGGAATATCCGATTGCGCCGCCCGAGCACCGTCGGCCCCTTCACGATGGCATGGGGACCGATTCGGCACCCGTCCCCGACCACCACGCCCGGCCCGATGATGCTCCACGGCCCGATCTCGACGTCGGCGCCGAGTTCGGCGCCCGAGTCGACGATGGCCCGCTCGTCGATCATTCCGTGGTCTGCCTCTCGGTACAGAGGATGTCCGAAGTGCAGGCCAGTTCGCCATCGACGAACGCCCGGCACTCGAACTTCACGAAGGTTCGCCGCTGACTCGCGATCCCGGCCTCCATGTCCAACCGGTCACCGGGGACCACCGGACGCTTGAACCGCGTCTTGTCCATGCCGACGAGATAGTACAGGTAGCCGTCCGCCGGCTTGTGGCCCCGGGTCTTGAAGGCCAACACCCCCGCAAGCTGCGCCATGGCCTCCACCACCAGGACCCCCGGCATCACCGGGTGTCCGGGAAAGTGGCCCTCGAAGAACGGTTCGTTGATGGAGACGTTCTTGTACCCGGCGATGTCCTTGCCCACGTTCAGGCGGGTGACGCGATCCAACAGCAGGAACGGGTACCGGTGCGGCAGGTACTCGAAGATGTCGCGTATCTCCATCATCGCGCATCGACCTCCTTCTCCAATCGTGCCACCCGCTTCGCCAAGCCGTCGAGCTCCGCGAAACGCAAGGCGCTGCGCTTCCAGCGCCGGGTCTTGGCGTGCAGCGTCCCGCCGGAATAGATGCCCGGCTCGTTGATCGAACTCGTGACGTGCGTCATCGCGCTCACCGTCACGCCGTCGCAGATCTCCACTGGGCCGTCGCCCCCCACCCCGACGCCGCCGCCCAGGACGCAGTGCCGCCCGATGCGCGTGCTCCCGACGATGCCCGTACATCCGCAGATCACGCTATGCGCCCCGATGTCGCAGTTGTGGCCGACCTGCACGAGGTTGTCGATCTTCACGCCGTCGGCGATCACGGTGTCCCCGATCGCCCCCCGGTCCACCGCGCTCAACGCCCCGATGCTGACGTCGTCGCCGATCCGCACGCCGCCGACCTGCGCGATGGCCTGGAGGCGGCCCCGGGCGTCCGGCGCGAAGCCGAAGCCGTCGGCCCCGATCACCGCCCCCGAGTGGACGATGCAACGCGCGCCGAGCCGGACGCCGTGGTACAGCACCGCATTCGCCAGGATCGCCGTGTCCGCGCCGAGGACGACCCCCGCGCCCACATGTGCCCCCGCGCCGACCGCAACGCGGTCCCCGAGTTCCGCGTCCTCCATGACGACCGCGTTGGGACCAATCGAAACGCCCTCCCCAAGGCGGGCGGAAGGGTCGACGACGGCCCGCGGATGCACCCCCGGCGACGGTGCCGGGCGCGTCTCGAAGAGGGTCGAGGCCACCGCGTAGGCGTGGTAGGGATTGTCGACGACCAGGGCGTTCGTCGGACACTCCCCCACATCGCCGGGGCGGAGGATGACGGCGGTGGCGGCCGTGCCGGCGAGGAAGCGTCGATAGGCCGGGCCCGACAGATGCGTCAGATCGCCAAGGCACGCATGTTCAAGCGAACCGAGGCCGCGCACGATGGCGTCCGAGTCGCCCACCACCGTGGCACCGATGTGATCGGCGACTTCGCTGAGCGTGAAGGTCACGGCGTCGTCCCGCCGCGATGCGCCGGACCGGCTACTGCTTCTCGTTGAGCTTCTCGGTCACCTTGCGGGTGATGTCGTGCTTGGTGTTGACGTACAGGAGGCCCGAACGCTGCAGGACAACGTCGTAGCCCTCGATCTCGATCAGGTCCTTCAGCACGGCGTCGAGCTTGGGAGCCATTTGCCGGAGAATCTCTTCCTGCCGATCCTGCACCTCCTTCTGCAGCTTGTTGGCACCGAACTCGAGATCGAGGCGCTTGTCCTCGATGTCCTTCGCGATGCGGCGCTTCTCGTCGTCGCCCAGGATCTCGGCGTCCTTCTCGAGTTGCCCCTGCAACGCCTCGATGTCGTCCTGCAACTGTTGCAGTTCATCCTGATCGTTCTGGATGTCCTGCTGGATCTCGTCGGCGAGGGCCTTCGCCTCCTCGCTCTCCCCCAAGGCGCGCTGCACGTTCAGCACGGCGATCTTCAACTGGGCCGAAGCATCGATGGCCCCAAGCGTGCACGCGGCCAACAGGACCGCCGCCAGCCCCCTCACAAACGTCTTCGCCGAGATGTTGGCCACACCAGTTCTCCCTTCAGACGAACATGCCCCTCGCCGGGGGCGTACCTCCGCGGCCACAGCGCCGCGAACGCGCCATTTTATTGATACTTGGAAGGATTATCACGCCGGGCCGGCCACGGGTTCGCGGCCTATGGACGGAACTGCAGCGCGCGCGGCGCCAACCGCGCCGGCTGCGAGACGATCCGGTACGCCGTCTCGACCCACTCGCAGATCATCCGCCGCGTATCGCGCGGGTCGATCATTTCCTCGATCTGGAAGCGCGACAGGGGCCCGACGGGACCCCGCGCGCTCTCGATGCGCGCCATCAACTCCGCCCGGAACGCCTCCGGATCCTCCGCTTCGGCGAGTTGGCGCTTGTAGGCGGCCTCGATCCCGCCCTCGGGCGGGATGCCCCCCACGTCCGCCGCGGGCCACGTCACCCGCACGGAGGGCCGCGAGCGCGGCGTGGCGTAGTTGTTGCCCGCGACGCCGAAGCTGCGGCGCATGAGGACCGTGAAGATCGGGACGGACACCTGGGCGAAGGCGATCATCCACTCGCCGCCCCGGCGAATCGTGCCGGCCACCTCGTGCTCGAGCCCCACGGCGAAGCCCGGGTTGTCCACGAGGTTCAGGATCGGCACGTGGAACAGGTCGCAGAGGTCCTGGTGCCGGGTGAGCTTGCGGCAGCCGTCCGCGGTCAGGGCACCGCCGTTGGCGTGCTGGCTGTCCGAGGCGAGGATGCCGAGGGAGTGGCCGTTGAAGCGGGCGAAGCCCGTGATCTGGTCCGTGCCCCAATGCGGCCCCACCTCAAAGAACGAGTCGTGGTCCGCCATGAGGGCGATGGCGCGGCGCATGTCGAAGGTGGTGGTGCGCTTGCGCGGGATGAGGGTGAAGAGCTCCTCGTCGCGGCGCTCGGCCGGATCGTCCGGGTTCGGCGGCAGCACCGGCGGGGTCTCGTAGACGCTCGACGGCAGGTAGGAGAGGAAGCGCCGCGTCATGGCCGCCGCCTCCTCCTCGGTCTCCGCGAGGTTGTCCACGGAACCGTTCCGGCAGTGGATGTGCCAACCGCCGAGGTCTTCCTTCGTGATGTCGTAGCCCATGGCGTGCTGGACCACCGGCGGGCCGGCCACGAACAGTTGCGCGATGTCGCGCACCATGACCGCGAAGTGCCCGAGCACCGCCTTGGCCGCGCCGATGCCGACGACGCTGCCGAGGAGCACGTTCACCACCGGCACGGTGGCGAGCTGCTCGGTGTACATCGAACTGCCGAGGTGACCCGGCAGGAACGAGCCGCCGCCCCCGGCCACCCGGGGCCTCCCGGCCTTGATGGCGCCGCTGCTCTCCTTCGCGGTGCTGTCGCCCTGCTGCTTCTGCGCCGGCACCATCGCGGCCACGCTGCCGCCGCCGGAAGATCCGTCGAGCAGGCGGATGGAGGGGACGCGCATCTCCAGCGCCAGGCGGTCCAGATACCCGCTCTTGGCACCGATGGCACCGTCCGCGTGCCCACCCCGGGAGGTGAAGTCGTCCGCGCAGACGATGGTGGAACGACCCTCGATCTTGCCCCAGCCGCCGACATGGTTGGCGGGGGTGAAGGCGGCGACGGCCCCGTCCTCGTCGTAGGACGCGAAGCCCGCGATGCTGCCGACTTCGCGGAAGGAGCCCGCGTCGAGGAGCAGGTCGATGCGCTCGCGGCAGGTCAACTTGCCCCGGCCGCGCTGGCGCACGACGCCGGGGTCCTCGGAACCGGGCGCCAGCCGCTCGAGGGCGAGGCGTTGCATGGCGGCCACGTCCCGCAGCGTCGGCGCCCAGGTCGCCTCGGGCGCCGCCGCGGAAGCCTCCACCCCGCCCGCGGGAGTCAGTACGGCGACCACCTGACCGGCAGTCACGGCGTCCCCCACCTTGAGCGCCTGCATCTCGGCGACGACACCGGCACAGGGCGCGTCCACCACGGTTTCCATCTTCATCGCCGTCAAGACCAGCAACGGCACCCCGGCCGCAACCGTATCTCCCACCACGGCCCCGACGTTCAACACCGTGCCCGCCATCGGGGTCGCCACGGCCACCTCGCCGGCACCGGCTTCCAGCCGCGGCAGCGTCGGCGTTTCGGACACCGGCCCGCCCGGACCCGAGCGCACCGGCGTCTGTTCCTCCAACAGCGCGCGGGCACCGCCGTTCACCGGCTCGGCCTCGGCCAGCAGCGCCGGCTTCTCGGCCAGCAGCGCCGTTCGGGCGTCCCCGGAACGCACGTCGGCGTCCGCGAGGATGGCCTGGAGTTGCCCGATGTTGGTCGGCACCCCCGCGACGTGAAACTCGTCGAGGGCGCGGCGCGCGCGCTCCAGGGCCGAGACCAGAGATCCTTCCGACGTCGACGTGCAGACCACCTTGGCCAGCAGGGGATCGAATTGCGGCGGCGGGGCGTAGCCCACGTAGCCGCAGGCATCGACGCGAATCCCGGGGCCCGTCGGTTCCTTGTAGGCCTCGAGGGTACCGGCAGCCTGCGCCACGACCCGCGCCTGGACCGCGAATCTCCGGCCGACGGACGGTGGCTCGTCGAGGCCGAGGGATCCCAGGGACGCACCCCCGGCCAGCGCGAACTGGGTCTCGACGAGATCGACCCCGTACACCTCCTCCGTCACGGTGTGCTCGACCTGGATGCGGGCGTTCGCCTCGATGAAGAAGTGCTCGTCGCGCTCCGGGACCACCAGGAACTCGACCGTGCCGGCGTTTACATACTCGCCTGCCCGGGCGAGGGTGACGGCATCCTCGAGAATCCGCTCCCGCATGGCGTCCGGAAGGCCGGCAGCGGGGGCCGTCTCCAGCACCTTCTGGTTCCGCAGCTGGACCGAGCAGTCGCGCTCGCCGAGGTGCACGACGTGGCCCGCCGCGTCGCCCAAGATCTGCACCTCGACGTGGCGCGGACGCTCCACCAGGCGTTCCAGAAAAACGGCCCCGTTGCCGAACGCCGCCTCGGCCTCGCTGCGGCAGCGGGCGAAGGCGTCCGCCATGCCCTCGGCCGAGTCGACGACGCGCATCCCGCGCCCCCCACCGCCGGCCGCCGCCTTCAACATCACCGGATAGCCCACGCTAGCGGCGAGTTCCTCCGCTTGCTCCGCGCTCGCCATCGGCCTGGAACTGCCGGGCACGACGGGAATGTCCAACGAGCGGGCCAGGGACCGCGCCAGGACCTTGTCGCCGAATAGCGCCAGGGCCGCCGGCGTCGGCCCGACGAACGTCAGGCCCGCCTCGGCGCAACGCTCGGCGAAGGCCGGGTTCTCGGCGAGGAAGCCGTAGCCGGGATGCACGCAGTCGCACCCGGTCTCGAGGGCAGCTTCGATCAGTGCTTCGATGTCGAGGTACGCGGCCACCGGATCGTCGGCGTCGGTTCCGACCTCGCGGGCATCCGTCGCGAGGCGGGTGTGCAGGGATAGCGCGTCCGCCGGCGCGTACACGGCCACCGAGTCCATGCCGAGACCGGCGGCGGCCCGGGCGATGCGGATGGCGATCTCGCCGCGGTTGGCGATGAGCACCCTTTTCAGCGACGACACCGGCAAACCCCCTCCCGCGAGAAAAGAACCCAAAGAAGTGACCGGAGACTGACGGAGGGCGGGCGCGTTGTCCAGTCACGGCCCGAACCTCGACGGGCTCGATCAGTGCACGCAGCCCCTGGCCGGGGCCTCGATGATCCGCTCGACGCGCCCGTCGCGCACGCCCACGAACCGCTCCCAACGGTTCACCGTCACGTCCTGCTGATGCGTCAGGAGAAAGAACGGGTCGCCGACGTGGAGGGGCAGGTCCGGCGGCCCGGAGAGGACGACGCCGTGGTGGTCGATGTCCGTTACCGTCACGCCGTCGCCGCCCTCCAGGGTAGGCAACCCGTTCGGGGCGCCGATCGCGTCGATGGGAACGTCGCCGATGGCGGTCCCGGCGTCCGGGCGCGCGACGACGCGGCCCATGACGCGCAGCGCGAAGCGGAACTCCTCCATGTAGGCATAGGGCACCTCCATCAGGACGTAGGTGCCGCCCTCGATCTCGGTCACTTCGGGATACCCGGCGGCCACGTCGTAGGTCCATGACTCGCCGGTGGAGACAAGGTCCACGGCCAACCCGGCGGCCTCGATGGCCCGCTTCGCCGCCAAGGCGCGTTCGATGAAGCGCCCGCCCTCCGCGAACCGCCGCGCCCGATCCGCCGGGGCGCGCACCACCTGATGGCTCATGACGCCCCGGAACCGCAGGCCCCGGGCGTCGGCCACGCGCCGGGCGAGTGCCACGGCGTGCTCGACCGAGCGGACCCCCGCACGGCCCATCATCGTGTCCACTTCGATGACGACGCCCAAGGTAACCGCCGCCGCCCGGGCACCCTCGCCAAGCAACGCCACCTGCTCCTCGGAGTCCACCGCCACCGTCGTCTCCACCCGCCGCGCGAGGTCGGCCAAGCGGGCGATCTTGGCCGGGGTCACTACCTGGTTGGCGATCAGGACATTGCCGGCGCCCGCGGACACGAACACTTCCGCCTCCGACACCTTCGCCGCGCAGACGCCCCCGACCGTGCCCCCGGCGGCGACCTGCATGGCGAGGATCTCGGGCGCCTTGTGATTCTTCCCGTGGGGGCGCAGACGCACGGTCCCGTCCGCGTAATGGCGCGCGATGACACCGATGTTGTGCTCCAGCGCGTCGAGCTCGACGACGAGGACCGGCGTCTCCAGCTCCTCCAGGGACTTCCCAATCAAAACGCCCCCCGGGCCGACACCGGCCAGACTTCCTCCAGCACGCCGTCACGAACGGCGCAGGCATGGTCGTGGAGCGTGAACACCGTCGCTAGGTCCGCAGGCACGAACCGCAGCCAATCGCCGACCGCGAGCGCCCGCTCGCCGGGATCGAAGAGCACCACGCCATGCTCCGCGCTGCCGGCGTGGACGGTCCAGTCCGGCTGGCCGGCGACTGCCGGATCGCCGCGGTCCCGCCCCACCGCCTTCTGGCCGCAGTCCGTGATGGCACGCCCCACCTCGGGCACGCTGGTAACGCACGTCGAGATGCTCACCGCACCCGCGAGCACCTCGGCCTCCCACAGCGGCCCATCTTCCTCGAGGACGATCTTGATCGTTCGCTCCAGCGCGGCGGCCCGGCGGCGTGCCCGCTCCGTGACCAGGGGGCGCAGAATCCGAATGTCCTCGAACCCCGCCGCCGCGAAGGTCTCGGCTTCCCCGATGCTCCGCACCGCGATGCCCCGAACCCCCGCACGCTCGCACTGACGCCGCGCGATGGCCGGGGTCTTGTGTACCCAAACCGCCGCCCGCGCTTCCCCCCGCCACGCCGCGAGGTTCGCCTCGAGCCGGTCCAGATCGACCAGCAACGCCGGCGTGTCGAGCTCGTCCATCGGCGTGCCCAGGGGCTTCTGGATCGGGCGTTGCACCGCGGTCAGCTTCCTACCCTGACCACCGTGCTCGCCGGCAGCCACCCCTGCGTGCCGTCCGCGAGGGCGGCGCGCACCCACCTCTCGCGTTCCTCCACCAACGTGAGTTCCGTCCCCGACGGCAGCGGATTTCCGAAGCTCGGCGGCGCGCCCAGGCTGTCCGCGGAGCGCAGGGCCGTCCCGTCGACGAGCAGCACGGCCGCGTCCGAGCCGTCCGTGGCGAGCAGGGCCGATCCCGTGGCGGTCACCCACACCATCCAGGGCACGAACGCGACGCGCCGCAACGCCTTCGCGCGGCGCCGCGACCAGGGGATGGAAAGCGCCACGGCCAGCGCGAAGGCGCCCGCGCCCACCCAGTGCCGTTGTCCGATCGAGAGATGGCCGCGCCAGAAGAGGAGGGAGTCGAGCGCTCCGCCGGACGCCGGACGCGGTAGCCAGGCCGGGGCGCGATCCCGCACCCAGCCCAAGTTGCGCAAGGCCCGGCCGTGGCCGGGATCCAGGACGAGGGCGCGCCGCCAGGCGAGCACCGCGCGCCCCGTATCCCCGGCGCCCAGCGCCGCGTTGCCCCAGTCCACCAGCAGATCCGGCGCATCGCGACGCCCGGCCGCGGCCCCGCGGAAGCTCCGCTCGGCTTGCGCGAACAACCGGGTGCGCCGCACGCGATCCGGCTCGGCCAGGGCGGATGCATGAGCCTCCCGCGCATGCTCCAGGTCGGACGCGAGGCTTGCTCCCCCCGCCTCGGCGGGCAGGCTCGACAGTCCCCACGCGGCTATTGCCAAGAGGGGTAACCAGGGAAGCATGAGCGCCACCGACGCGCCGTTGCGGCCCTTGCTCGCCACCCACTCGCGGATCGTGGTTCGCACCCCTGCGACGGTTCGCGCGTCCAGGGGTTCCCGCCCCGCCGCCGGGTCGAAGGCGGTGGTTTCCAACCGCTCCGCCAGCGCCGCCTCCAACCCGCCCTCGCGTCCGGTCGCCCCAGCCAGGGCGCGCAACGCACTCAGCACCTCGGGCGCCGTCTCCCGCGCCGGTCCGCCCGCGGCGAGGGCCGCCTCGACGGCGCGGCGCGCCCGGGCGATCTCCCGGCCTTGCCGGCGCCGGCCCGCGGACCGCATCCAAGCGAAATGCAGCGCCGCCGCCAACAGCGGCAAGACGTAGAGCAGCGCCATCGGCAGCGGTGACACGCCCGCCCCCCACGCCGGGGCCAGTGTCCGGGCGGGCGCGCTCAGGGACATGTCCGCCCCGACCAGCGACCCGGCCGCTTGCAACGACGGTGTGCCCGCGCGGGACCCCGGCGCCCCCGACGCCGCGGCCGGAACGCCGGACTCGGCCGGCGCGCCCGCCGCCACGGTGACGTCGGCGGCGCCGATCACGTCCCCCGCGCGGACCGAGAGGGCGACGGGACGGCTGTGCGTGGTGGCGTAGGTCCCGGCGACGGGATCGAAATAGCTCAGGGCCACCGGCGGAATCTCCCGCGCCTCCGCGCTGCGCACCCGCGCCGTCAGCTCGAAGGTCTTGGCATTTGCTTCGGCATCGACCACCCCGAACGGCGGTGTGTCCGGCACGGAGAACAGCGCCGGCGGGAGCCCCCCCTCGCCGCCGAGCGGGGGCAGGCTCAGGCCCTCGAGGTCGCCGTCGCCGCGCACCACCACGGTCAACTCGATGGGGTCGCCGACCTGTACGACGCTACGGCTCGCCGCCACGTCCAACGAGAAGCCCGTACCGATGGCATTGACGAAGTTGGGTGGGCGGCCCGACTCCGGCAAGGGGCGCACGACCAGTTGGCGGCGCTCGCCGGTCGCCTGAAAGAGCGCCGTGCGCGCACGGCGAAACCCGAACGCGTCCCGGTAGGTGCCGGCTTGCAGGCGCGCGGCCACGCGCACCGGCGCCAAGTCCAACGTGCCGGGGCGGCCCACGCTCACCCGCGCCGGAAAGCGCAGACGCGTGTATCCCACCCCGTCCTCCACGACACTGTCGCGCTCCATGGGCAGGGCCACCTCGCCCGTCCCGGCGGCGAAGGTGACGGACTGGCCATCGCCGGACCGAGACTCGAAGCGCAGATGCTCCAGATGAAACAACGGCACCACGAACTCGTAGCTCTCGACGTCCCGGGCGATCAGCCATTCCAATACCGCGTCGAACGTTTCGCCCACCCAGACCGGGCGGTCGGGCAGCAGCATCCGCACGAACATATCGGCGGCCTCCGCGACCTCCCCCGCGTCGAACGAGGCCGCCCGACTCACCGCGGACCGGTCGCCCTGCACGACGGTGAGGGCCGGCACGACGTAGCGGCCCGCACGATCCGGTTGCACGCGCCAACGATAGACGAAGGTCACCTCCCGCCACTCCGAGCGCCGGCCGTTCACGATCTGAATCTGCTGGGAGACGCTCGGACTCACTCCCAGGTAGGTAATCCTCGCACCTTCGATCACCAGGTCCGGCGCCTCCGGTTCCGGGGTCTCCTCGAAGCCCTCCGCCGCCAGCGACAGCACGAAGGGCAGTCCCGCGTAGATCTCCTCGGTATCGACCTCGAGGCGCACCGACTGGGCCGATGCGGCCGCGGAGCCGAAGAGCAGGATGGCGATGAGCGCTCGCGCCAGGGGCTTGCCCCGCGGGAGTTTCGCGCAAGCGAAACTCCCAACGCGAGCACCAGCTCGCGCCCTCACCAGTCCTTCTCCACGGGCTCGGGCCGACCCACCTCGCCGCGCCGCTCCCGCTGCCGCTGCGCATCCCGGTCCCGGATGCCCTGCAGGCGCCGCAGGGCCTGCCGCTGCGACATCCGCTCCGAGTCCTCCGGCTGCTGCTCCGCCCCGGCGGCCCGGGCCTGGGCCTGCTGCGCTTCGCCGTCGCCGTCGGACGGGGGCCGGAGCACGCGTATGGCGTTCTCCACGTGCTCCATGGCGGCGCGTTGATCCTCGATGGCCGGTTCCAGATCCGGCGACATCGAGGCGGCGCGCTCCACGGCATCCGCGATGACGGTCCGCGCACCGTGCATGCGGCCGGCCGCCCCGCGCACCTCCCGCGCCGCCTCCGCGGCGGCTTGCGCACCGGTGGCGTCGCCGTCCCCGGCTGCCTGCTCCGCTCCGCCAGCGGTCGCCGCATCGGCCTGGCGCCCCAGCGCCTCGCCGAGGGCGTCCGCGATGGCCGCGTGTCCGCCCTGGCGTTCCCCGACGAGACCCAATTCCGGTGCGAGCGCGTCGACCTGGGACTCGAACTGCAGCGTCGCCGTGCGGTCATGGGTTTCCGACTGCTCGGCGAGCAGGGCCTGCAAATGTTCCACGACGCTGAAAAAGAGGCGGCGCAACGCCTCCAGATGGCCGAGGGCCTCCGTGGCCGGAGTGAGGGCACCCGCGCCGGGCGTTCCCGGGGCATCGAGCCGTCCCTGCAACCGCTCGAGCGCCGCGAGCGCGGCAACGCGCAACGCCTCCGCTCGCTCGTAGCGCTCCCGGGCCGCCTTGGCGGCGTCCGCATCCTCGTTCGCCGCGGCGTCTTCGTGGGCCGCTGCACCCGCAGCCTCCGCCAACAAGGGCGCCATGCGCGACAGGCGCTCCCGATTGTCGCCCACCGCCGACCCGACCCTGTCGGCCCGTTCCTCGACGGACAACGCCGACACCTCCGCAGCATCCTCGGGTGGCGTCAACAGCGCCACGACGCGCCCTTGGTCGGCATGGGCCAACTCGATCAGGTCCCGCAGGCCCGCGAATCGCTCGATGGCCCGGTTGAGTGCCCGCACGGCCCGGGCCTCCTCGCGCAGCGCGTGGGCGAACGCCCCGTTGTCCAAGGCAACGAGCACGGCGCGCATCGACTCCAGCGCCGCTTCCAGCAGGGGCACGGCCTCCAGCGCCGCGGTCCGCGTGCGCGCGGCCTCCGGCGCCCCGGTCTCCTCAGCGGGCACATCGGCCACCGTCTCCATCTGCCGCAAGATGCCCCCGGTCCGGGCCGCGGCGTCTTCTTGGCGATTGCCGAGGTGGCGGGCGGTTAGCCACGGCGGTGGTCGCTCGGGGCCGGCTTCGAGGGCGATCTCCCCATGGTCGAACGCGGCCAGCACCTGAGTGTGCCCCAGCAGCGACAACTGGTCCCGCACCACGGCCTTCAGCACGGACAGCGGATCGAGCAACTGCTCCCGGGCGCGCTTGAGTTCCCCGAGGGCGGTATCCCCCCGGCGATGGGCCCGTTCCCCCTCCAACCGGCGGAGCCGGCGGCGCGTGTCGCTCAAGGACTGACGCGCACGCTGGAGATACTCGTCCAACCCCTCTAGCTGGAACGCCCTGGCGCGCTGCTGCGGCGTCACGCCCTCCTGCCCTTGCGCCTCGATGTGGGCACGCTCCGCCGCGGCGAGGTCCGCGACGTCGGAGGACTCGGCGAGCAGCGTCCGTTCCCGCACCGCCAGGGACTCGAAGGCGTTGCGGAATCCCGTCGGCTCCGCGCCCGCCCCGTCCGCCTCGACCTCGGCAAGCAGCCGCCGCAAGTCATCGCGGATGGAGCGCTGGTCATCGATGATGCGGTCCAGGCGGTTCTCAAGGCCCTTGCCGTCGTTCAACTGGTCCGCGAGCTGCTGAATGCGCCGCAGGACGACTTCCAGGTTGACCCGGGCGTCCTCGTCCCCCGCCGGCGCGAGCCGCACCGCATCGTGGAACCAGGCCGCGCTGCCGCGTAGCGTTTCGATCGCGTCTTCGGGCGCGTCCGCGGCCGCGTCGGCTTGCCCCGCGAGCGCCACGCCCAGATTGAACGCCGCCCGATAGCGCAGCTCCGGGTCGGGCCCGGCCGCGTCCCGCGCCGCGAGAAAGCCCTCGGCCGCCCCGGACAGCGCACCGGCCTGCAATGCCTCCAACGCCAGGTTGTACTGCTGCCTGGGACTTCCCGACGGAGGCTCGGCGACATCGCCCGCCGCGGCCGGCGGCGACCCGCCATCCCCATCGTCCGCCGGCAACACGGCCTCCGGGGGCGGTGCCGTCGGTTCCACCTCGGGGTCTGCGGCCGCGCAGGCCAGCGCGACCAGACCAAGGCAGGCCAGCAACCAGCGACTCCCACGCATCCGCCACATGGCCTACGCGCCCTCCCGGCGCGCGGGTGCCGCCGCGCCCGTGCTACCGGCCCAGACGGCGCCGACGAGGGCGAACAGCGCCCCGAGCACGAACCAGCGATAGTGCTCGGTCGGGTTGCGGCGCACGATGCGGGCCGAGGCGTCCGTGACCAGGGGCGCGACCCAGGCGTCGATGATCGCGTCGAGATCCACCGCGGAGGTGCCCGCCGGGACGTAGACGCCCTCGCTCTCGAGGGCGATGCGGCGGAGCACGTCGCCGTCCAGCCGCGAACGCACGAGTTGGCCGTCGCCGTCCACCAACGGCCGCCGCGCCCCGGTCTCGGGGTCCGTTACCACGATCTCGCTGCCCGTCTCGCTGCCGAATCCGATGGCCACGATCCGCACCCCGGCCCGCACCGCGTCCGCCACCGCGTCGAGGGGATAGGAGTCGTGGTCCTCGCCGTCGGTGATGAGCAGCATGATGCGCGGCGTGCCCCGATTCACGCCAAAGGCGGCGACCGCCTTGCGTACCGCGTCGCCGATACGGGTGCCGCCGCGGGTGACCGAGCCCGGCCCCACGTCCCGCAGCACCAAGCGGAAGAACCCGTAGTCCGAGGTGAGCGGACTGACCACGCTCGCCCGGCCCGCGAAGGCGACGAGCCCCACCCGCTGGTCCCGGACGCGCTCGATGAACTCCGTGATCTCGGCCTTCGCGCGGCCGAGCCGGTGCGGCGCCACGTCCTCCGCGAGCATGCTCCTCGAGACGTCGAGCACCACCATGATGTCCGCGCGGACGCCCCGGTCGATGGTTTCGGTGCCCCCCGGAGTCTGGGGGCGCATCAATCCCACCACCCCGGCGAGGAGCGTGGCGAGCACGAGGGCCACCTGCACCCCCCGGCGCAACGGCGTCCGACGCCGGGCGAGACGCGCCTGCATCGCCACCGAGACGAACCGCCGCAAGCGGTCCGCGCCGCGGAACTCGAAGAAGGCGCAGGCCAGCGTCAGGGCGACGGCCAGCCAAACGAGGTGCACCCGCAACGGCTCGGCGAAGACGACCGCGTCCATCACGGCAGCCTCGCGAACACGGCGACCCGGGTGAGCCAACCGAGGGCCGCCAGCGCCAAGCCCAGCGCGAGGGGGATGGCGAAGAGTTCCTCGTACTGCCGGAAGCGCTCCTCCGAGATGCGCGTCCGCTCCAGGCGGTCGATCTCGCCGTATACCTCCGTCAGGGCCTCCGCGTCGCCGGCACGGAAGAACTGTCCGCCGGTGCGCTCCGCGATGTCCGCGAGCACCGCCTCGTCCACCTCCACCGAAACCGCCCGTAGCGCGGTGCGGCCCGTGCGCGGGTCCTCCACGCGCACCGGGGCCAGTCCCGTGGTGCCGGCACCGATGGTATAGACCTTGATCCCGAGGGAGCGCGCCAGTTCCGCCGCCGTCGCGGGGCTCTCGACCCCGGCATTGTGCACGCCGTCCGTGAGCAGCAACACGACCCGCGAACTGGCGGTCGATCCCCGGAGCCGCTCCACGGCCAGGCCCAGGGCGTCGCCGATGGCGGTGCCATCTTCCGACCGCTCCCGCACAATCGCCAAGTTGCGCGCGGCGGCGGCGAGGTTCTCGTGATCGAGGGTCAGCGGTGCCGCCGTGTCCGCGTACCCGGCGAACCGCACCAGGCCGATCGCGTCGTCGCGGCGGCCGGGCAGACCACCGCCCCCGAGCACGAAGGCCTCGAACACGTCCTGCACCGCTTCGAGGCGGGTACGCTCCCGGTCTTCCGTGGAGAGGTCGAGCGCCTGCATCGAACCGGACACGTCCACCACCATCATGATCGCGATCCCCTCGCGGTGCACCCGGCTGAACCGCTCTCCGACCCGGGGCCCCGCCGCCGCGACGACCATCGCCACCACGGCGAGCGCCACGGCGGCGTCCGGCAGCCACGCCAACCGGGAACGCAGGCTCCTCCCGCGACCCGGCAACAGGGCAAGGGAGGAGAAGACCACGCGCCCGGGGGCGCGGCGGGAGAGCCAATAGACCGGCGCGGCGAGCAAGGCCAGCACCAAGAGGAGGGGCTCGCGAAACTCCATGGTGGCGAGGGCGTCCACTCAGGCGGGCTCCGGCTGCGGCGAACCCCCGCCGGAGGTCGCCTCCGGCTCGGCGTCCGTCCGGGTCTCGTCCAGGAATTGCCGGGCGGCGGCCCAAGCGTCCCGCGACTCTTGCTGTTCCGGGCTGTAGCGGGCGAACTTCACCCGGTCGCAGCGTTCGAGAAAAGCGCCGAGGAGGTCCCTGTGCGGGCCGGAGAAGGACCGGCGCGCCTCCGCCAGAAACTCCTCGGTGGTGAGCTCCGGGGCGCGCACGGCGTAGCGGTCCTCGACATAGCGGCGCACGATATCCGACAGTTCCACGTACCACGCGTCCGCCTCCTCGCCACGCGGAAAGCCCCGCGCCTCAAGGACCCGAAGCCGCTCGAGCGCCCGTTCGCGCGCCGTGAGCCGGACGCGCTCCACGGTGCGCCTTTGCCAGACGGCGAACGCCCACGCGCCCCCGCTCGCGAGCAAGACCACGGCGAGCACCAGCGGCCACCAGCGCCGGGCACCTTGGCGTGTTTCCGGGAGCGGTGGACGGGGCGGCAGCAGTGCGTCCATCGCCGCGCCCTCCGGCAGCACGGACGCGACCTCGAATGCCACGTCGTCGGTGAGCAGTTCCCTTGGGGTGCCCGCCCCGCCGTCTCGTTCATCGACGTACTCGATGCGCAATGCCGGAATGCGTTGCCGACCGCTCATCGCCGCCTGCAGCGTGTAGCGCTGGCGCTCGATCGTCGCCCCGTCCGCGGCCGTGCTCCGGCGCGGGGCGAAATCGAGTATCGAGAAGCGGCCCAGGGCCTCGCCGAACTCGGGCATCTCCACGATCACGCCGGGCTCCGCGGCCACGGTCAGTTCCAGGGTCAGGGGATCCCCGAGCCGGGGCGCGGCGGGGGCAAGTGTCACGGTCGCTCGTACCGGACCCTCTTCGGTGACGCTCGTGTGGGGCGGCGCCACATCCCCGCTCGGGGGCCGGCCCTCCGCGGCGCCGGGCTCGGCCGCGTCGTCGGCCGGAACGCATGCCACGAGGGTCAGGGTCGCCGCGGCGACCCAGCCCGACCAACACCGGGCCATCAGCGCCGGATCCTCCGTTCCCGCATCCGGAAGAACGCGAGCAACGGCTCGACCACCGAGCGCGCCGTGTCGATCTCGATCATGTCGATGCCGGCCTTGCGCAGGTCGCGCCGCAACGCCTCGCCCCGCTCCCGGGAAGCTTCCTCCACGGCGTCTCGGAACTCCCGCGCCCCGGTGTCCACCAGCTGCCGTTCGCCGGTCTCCGCGTCCTCGAGGGTGACCAGGCCCACGGCCTCGAAGCCCCCCTCGCGCGGATCGGTCACCCGCACGGCCACCACGTCGTGCCTGCGGTTCGCCAGGCGCAACGCGTCGAGATAGTCGTCGTCCAGATAGTCGGAGATCAGGAACAGGACGGCGCGGCGCGGCAGCACGCGGCGGCAGAACTCCAGGGCATGGGCGATGTCGGTCGCGCCCGCGCCGCCCCGCGAGGCGCGTCCCCTGGTCGCGGCAACCAGCCTCGCGAAGCGCGCGCGGACTGTCCCCGGGAGGTCTGCGAGCGTGCGCCGGCGCCGGAGCCGATGCACCGCGTCCGGCAGCTCCTCGCGCCCCCGCGCCAACACCTCCCGCACCACGCGCAGCGCGTGCTTGTTGCCCTTGCGCGGCGGGATGTACTCCTCCACGTCGCCATGGAAGAGGAGCAGGCCAACCTTGTCGTCGTTGTGGATCGCCGAGAAGGCGAGCAGCGCCGAGAGTTCGACCGCCGCCTCGCGCTTCGACCGCGCCGCCGAGCCGAAGTCGAGGGAAGCGCTCAGGTCGACGAGGAGGAGCACGGTCAGTTGCCGCTCCTCCACGTAGCGCTTCACGTACGGCGCGCCCACCCTGGCCGTGACGTTCCAATCGATGCTGCGCACGTCGTCGCCGGGGATGTACGGCCGCACCTCGTCGAACTCGACGCCGCGCCCCTTGAACACGGACACGTAGGCACCGGCCAGCACGTCGGCCACCTGCCGGCCCGTCTGCAACTGGATGCGGCGGACCTGCTTTACGATCTCCGCGGGAAGCATGGCCTACTCGGCTCCTCGGCACGCAACGCGCCGGCGCGGTCGGTCACGGCACCTCGACGTTGGCGAGAATGGTCCCCGCGATGTCGTCCGCGTCGCGGCCCTCGGCCTCCGCCTCGTAGGTCACGACCACCCGGTGGCGCAACACGTCCACCGCGACGCTCTTCACGTCGTGGGGACTCGTGTAGTCGCGGCCGGCCAGCAGCGCATGCGCCTTCGCGAGCTTGACCAGGTTGAGCGACCCGCGCACGGAGGCGCCGAACTCGATGAGGTTGACGAGCTCCGGCATCCCGGCCGCCGCCGGGTCCCGGGTGGCCGCGACGAGGTCCACGGCGTAGCGCTTGACCTTCTCGTCCACGAACACCTGCCGCGCCACCTCCCGCGCCGCGAGGATGTCCGCGCCGTCCAGCACCCGCGCCGCCGTCGGCGCGCGGCCCGAGCCGGCCATGCGGTCGATGACCCGCACCTCGTCGTCCTTGCTCGGATAGCCCACCTTGAGCTTCATCATGAAGCGGTCGAGCTGTGCTTCCGGCAGGGGATACGTGCCCTCCTGCTCGATGGGGTTCTGCGTGGCCATCACCAGGAACGGCTCCGCGAGCCGAAACGTCTCCTCGCCCAGGGTGACCTGACGCTCCTGCATCGCCTCCAGCAGCGCCGACTGCACCTTCGCCGGTGCCCGGTTGATCTCGTCGGCCAGCACGAGGTTGCCGAACACGGGGCCTTGCTTCACCGAGTACGACCCCTCGCGGGGGTTGAATATCTGGGTGCCGGTGACGTCGCCCGGCAGCATGTCCGGCGTGAACTGGATGCGCGAGAAGGTGCAGTCGATGGCGTCGGCAAGCGTGCTGACCACCAGCGTCTTGGCGAGCCCCGGCACCCCCTCCAAGAGCACGTGGCCATCGGCGAGGAGCGCGAGCAGCAGCCGCTGGAGCAACGCGTCCTGCCCCACCAGCACCTTGCCCACCTCGGCCCGAACGACGTCCAACCGTTCACGGACACCCGTGGCTTCGCCCACGGTGGCTTCGGCCATGACACCTCCATCGCTGCTGTCGCGCCGCCCCGGGTTCGTTGCCCGGGCAGCGGCGCGGATTCTAAGAGCTTGTCGAAGTGGGGGGCAATTCGGTTTGGTTGGTGGGGCGAGCGGGAAAGTGACTCAATCAGTTCTCGCTGAGCTCCGGCGAGACACCGCCGAACATGGCCACGGCTGGAGACAACGCGCCGATACAAGGCACTTCCGGCGCAACCCACTCTCCATGATCGAACAGGTCGAGTCTTTCGATCTCCTCGAACGCTAATCTGGCCCGGCCAAACAGACTATCCCCGACGAATTGCCGGCAGAGGCTCGGCGTTTCGACATTGCGCAGTTCCCGCACTTTGTTCTGGAATACCCGCAAGTCCTCCTAGAAACTGTCATCCGCCTCGGGGGGATGCTCCCCAGCCCAGTGCAGGAGTTCCCAGAGCGGAAGTGCGAATTCCGCAACCGGCAACCGCACACGACCCACGCCGCTCTCGAACAGGAAGCCGGCCGGGGCGAACTCGGGCGGCTCGCCTGACCACGACAACTCGATGTCATCGGCGATGCGGCGGATGTAGAGGTCCGGGAACAATCTCAGAGCCCACCGAACGTCTCCCGGCCTGATCGACTGCCGTCGAATCTGACCGCTCTCGACCGACCCTTCTTGGAGAAAACCGCCTCTGTACAGCGCGCGCTACGTCCTTCCAAGGCACCGGAAACCAACCGGATACCACGCCGAGCACGCGAGAGCGGGAGCCAACCCCATGACCGACCATCACCCGACCCGCCGCACCAGCCCCGCGCCCACCCCCCAACAGACCACAATCGGGATCGCCACGGCGAGCCATGGGGGGATGGCGAACACCAGGCTCGCGGGGGCGAGCAAGTCCTGCAAGTACTTGAAGAAGAGGCCCACGACGATGCCGACCGCGATGCGGGTGCCCATGCCGGTTTCCCGCAGGGGGCCCACCACGCAGCCCACGGCGACCAGCGCGAGGCCGAGGGTCGCGAGCGGTTGCAGCAGCTTGCTCCAGAACGCCAGCCGATAGCGTCCCGCGTTCTGGCCCTCCCGTTCCATGTGGTCGACCTGGAACAGGAGGTCCGTGATCGACAGCTTGCGGGGATCGACCAGGGCGCGTGCCGAGAGGAGCCGCATGTCGGCGACGGCGGTCCACGGGAGTTCGTCGAAGTGCTCCGTGGTCGTATGCCCGTCCAGCAGCCGGGTCGCGTGGACGTTGTGTAGCCGCCAGGCATCGTCCCCGCCGTCGTGGGTCGCGTACTCGGCCCGGCGCAGCTCCCGGAGGCGCCCCCGTTCGTCGAGTTCGAACTGGGTGACGCCGAGCGCACGGTCCGCGCCGCCGAGGCCCTCGACATGAGAGTAGAGCGATCCCTCCCGATGCCAATATCCCGCCAGATAGACCGTCTCGGAGTCATGCAGCGCCTGGGCGCGCAACAGCTCTCCCCGTGCCTCTAGCCGGGGCGCGACCTGCTCGCCCACGAGGAACGCGGCCCCGGACGCCAACGCGACCACCACCGCCACCGGCGCGTACAGCCGCCACAGCGAGACTCCGGCCGCCCGCAGCACGGTCACCTCCGAGCTGCCCGACAGCACGCCCAACCCAATCAGCACACCCAGAAAGACCACGAAGGGAATCAGTTCGTGCACGCGCCTCGGCAAGGTGTGGAGGACGTAGGCGAAGGCGTCGCCGAACCCGTAGGCCGCCTCCTCCTCGCGCACTTCCTCCGCGAGGGCGAACGACGCGGTGAGCAGCACGAAGCACACCAACACGACGAGCACGGTGACCAGCACCGTCCAGGCCACGTAGCGGTCCATCGTCCGAACGTTCATAGCGGCCGATACGCGCGGCGCACGAGCACCGCCGCCGCCAGGATCATGAGCCCGTGCATCGGCCAGAGGCCCACCGCCGCCGCGATCAGGCCATCGGCGATGGCGCTTTGCAGGGCAACGCATCCCAGGTAGTAGGCCGCGAACAGCACTACGGCGGGAACGATCCTGGCGAAGCGACCGGCGCGTGGGCGTGCCCGGGCGAGCCCGAAGGCGCAGAAGGCACCAACGATGGTCACCAGGGGCAGCGCCATGCGCCAGTGGAGTTCGGCGACGCGCTCCCGGTCGCCGCCCCACAGCGTTGCCGTCGGCAACGTGCGCGGGTCGATGCGCGAGGGGCTGAACGGACTCCGTTCGACACGCTGGCCCAGACGGTCGAAGGCGACCACCCGGAAGTCGGCGTGCCCCGGGGCCCCTTCGTAACGGACGCCGTTCTCTAGCACCAGGAAGCGGCTGCCGGTGTCCGCCGTCACGTACTGGCTGCCGGCCTCCGCCCACACCGCCACGTGCACGCCCCCGGCACGGCGCTCGTCGGTGAACACGTCCACGAGCCGTTGCCGGTCATCACTGATCTCGCCGGCGTACGTCACGCGCCGGGCGCGGTCGAAGTCGTGGAACGTGCCGGGCGTGATCGCCTCGAACTCGCTCGACACGCGCTGCGCGCTCGCGAGCTCCGCGAACGCGTGCGCCGCCATCGGCGTGACCGCCAGCGACAGGTAGCCGACGGCGGCACCGGCCGGCAGCGCCAACGCACAGACCCACCCCAACATGCGCCGTGGGCTGGCGCCGCCCCCGAGCAGCACCGCGAATTCGCGCTCGGCGTGCAGCCGTCCCCAGGTCAACAGCACCGCCACGAAGAACGCGAACGGGATGGTCATCTGGGTGAACTCCGGCAGCCGGAGCGCGATCAGCGTGAACAGCGCGTCCGCCGAGTAGCGGCCGAGGGCGGCGTCCTGGAGATAGCCGATGAAGCGCCCGCCGAGCGCCACCAACAGCACCGTCACCAACGCGACGGCGAACACCAGGACGAGTTCCCGGCCCACGTATCGGAACGCTACGATCATGTTTCGGCTATCGGATACACTCGCGCGGGACGCGCCCGCCGCGTTTGTCGAAGCTCGACGACCCGCTCACGAAGCCTCCGCCGAGGAACGCCCGCGTAAGGAAAACCTGCCGATTATGAAGTACACGACGAGAACCGGGAATCCGGCCGGGATGCGCACGGGCTGCTTGGTGGTGACGCGGGAGCGGGCAGAGGCCGTCGCCAAGGAGCTGGACGTGGAGGCATTCGTGTCCCACGCCCTCGAGCAGGCACCGTCGAAGACGGTCGTGGTGCCGGTCCCGACCCCGGTGCGAAACCTCGTCGTGGTGCCCAAGGTGGAGGCCGCCGGCGACCTCGCGAAGTACCGCAAGCGCATCGACGAGGCCGTGGCGGCGGTGCGGGGGCTTGCCGTCGCGGACGCCGTGTGGTGCCTGAACGAGATGCCCGCCCCGCCACCCGCCCCCGGCGTCGAGCCCGATGGCTACTGGAAGACGCGCCATGCGACGGGGGCGCTGTCGAGCGCGCTTTATCGCTACGACGAACACAAGAGCAAGCCGAGCAAGGCCAAGCACATCCGCCGCGTGGCCGTGGTCGCGGCGCCGGGCGACCGCAACGCCGTTCGCCGCGCCGTCCGCGAAGCCAACGCCCTGGACGAGGGCATGACCCTGGCCCGGAACCTCGCCAACACCCCCGCCAACGTATGCACCCCGGCCTACCTCGCGAGCGCCGTGGAACAGTTGGCCCGGCACGAGAGGGTGACCGTGGAGGTCTTCGAGGAAACGCAGATGGCGCAACTCGGCATGGGCGCGTTCCTGTCCGTCACGCGCGGCAGCGACGCCCCGGCCAAGCTCATCGTCGCCCGCTACCAAGGGACCGGCGAGGACGCGGCACCGTTCGCCCTGGTCGGCAAGGGAGTCACCTTCGACACCGGCGGCATCAGCCTGAAGCCGGGCGCCGCGATGGACGAGATGAAGTTCGACATGTGCGGGGCCGCGAGCGTCGCCGGCGCGCTATGCGCCGCCGCGGCCGCGGAGTTGCCGATCAACGTCGTGGCCATCCTCGCCGCCGCCGAGAACATGCCGAGCGGCAAGGCCTCCCGCCCCGGCGACATCGTGACCACGATGTCCGGGCAGACGGTCGAGATTCTCAACACCGACGCGGAGGGCCGCCTGCTGCTCTGCGACGCGCTCACCTTCGCGAAGCGCTACCAACCCCGCGCGGTGGTGGACGTCGCCACCTTGACGGGGGCCTGCGTGATCGCCCTCGGCACCCACGCGAGCGCCCTCTACGCGAACGACGACGCGCTCGGCGCGGAGCTCGCCGCCGCCGGGCGCCTGACCTCCGACCGCGCCTGGCCCATGCCCCTCTGGGACGACTACCAGCAGCAACTGAAGAGCAACTTCGCGGACATGGCCAACATCGGCGGCCGTCCCGCCGGGTCCATCACCGCCGCCTGCTTTCTCTCGCGCTTCGCGGACGGACTTTCCTGGGCGCATCTCGACATCGCGGGCACGGCGTATCGGTCCGGCGCCAAGAAGGGCGCCACGGGCCGGCCCGTGCCGCTGTTGTTCCAGTACCTTGTCGACCGCGCCGACGACCGCGTCCAAAAGACCGCCACGCCGTGACCCGGGTGGATTTCTATCTGCTCCCGGACAGGGACATCGAAGCGAAGTACCGCTTCGCCTGCCGGCTGGCGCTGCGCGCGATTCACGGCGGGCGGGAGGTGCAGGTGCGCACGGCCACGCCGGACGCGGCGGCCATGCTGGATGAGCTGATGTGGTCCTATCCGGAGGACCGCTTCGTCCCGCATACGCTGGCGGACGCGCCCGAGGCCCATGACGCGCCCATCCGCATCGGGCACCTCGAGCCCGCCCCCGGCCCGGACCAGGTGCTCGTGAACCTCGCGGAGGACGTGCCGGAATTCTTCGCCCGCTACGAGCGCGTCGCGGAGGTGGTGGCGGGACCGGAGCGGGCGGCCGGCCGCGTGCGTTACCGGCATTACCGGGAGCGCGGTTATCCTCTGTTCCATCACGACCTCGACGATTGGGAGGCCCGCTGACGGCCCTTGGCCCCACCGGTCCCCCGACCCCCACGTGATGGAGTCTCCCTGAACACCGCCCCGCACATGGATAGCCACTTCGACCCCCAAGCCATCGAGCGCCCCCTCTACGCGGAGTGGGAGGCGCGGGGGTGGTTCGCGCCGGCGGACGCCGCGGCGCCGTACTGCATCGCCATCCCCCCGCCGAACGTCACCGGACGGCTCCACAGCGGCCATGGCTTCCAGCAGACGCTGATGGACGCCCTCATCCGCTACCACCGCATGTCCGGCCGCGGCGCGTTGTGGCAGATGGGCACGGACCATGCCGCCATCGCCACCCAGATGCTGGTCGAGCGGCAACTCGCGACGGAGGGCAAGCGCCCCGAGGACATCGGCCGCGACGCCTTCGTCGCGCGGGTTTGGGAATGGTACGAACGCCACGGCGGGGAGATCTCCGAACAACTCCGCCGCATGGGGTCGTCCGTGGACTGGGGCCGCGACCGGTTCACCATGGACGAGGGCTTCCAGGCCGCCGTGCGCGAGGTGTTCGTGCGCCTCTTCGACGACGGGCTCATCTACAAGAAGAAGCGGCTCGTGAACTGGGACCCCGTGCTCGGCACCGCGGTCTCCGACCTCGAGGTCGAGAGCGAGGAGGAGGACGGACACCTCTGGCACATCCGCTATCCGCTGCTTGACGGTGCGCGGACCGCCGCCGGGGCGGACTTCGTCGTGGTCGCCACCACCCGTCCGGAAACCCTGCTCGGCGACACCGGCGTGGCGGTGCATCCGGACGACGAGCGCTACCAACACCTGATCGGGGCCCAGGCGCGGCTGCCCCTGGTCGGGCGAACGCTGCCCATCGTCGCGGACGCCCATGTCGATCCGGAATTCGGCACCGGCTGCCTCAAGATCACCCCCGCCCACGACTTCAACGACTACGAAGTGGGCCAGCGCCACGGTCTGGCGGTCCTGAACGTGTTCCACGCCGACGCGACCATCAACGACGACGCGCCCGAGGCATACCGCGGCCTCGATCGCTTCGCCGCCCGGAAGGCGGTGGTGGCGGACCTCGAGGAGCTCGGCCTACTCGAATCCGTCGAGCCGCACCGGCACGCGATCCCGCGCGGCGACCGTTCCAACGCGGTCCTGGAGCCGTGGCTGACGGACCAGTGGTGGGTCGACATCGCGCCCCTGGCGGCACCGGCCATCGCGGCGGTGGAGGACGGGCGCATCCGCTTCGTGCCGAAGCAGTTCGAGAACGTCTACTTCGCCTGGATGCGCGACGTGCGCGACTGGTGCATCAGCCGCCAGCAGTGGTCCGGACACCGGATTCCGGCGTGGTACGACCCCGAGGGCCGCGCGCACGTCGGCCGGGACGAGGCCGAGGCGCGCCGCCGCGCCGGTCTCGATCCCGAGGTGCCGCTTACCCAAGATCCGGACGTGCTGGACACCTGGTTCAGTTCGGCCTTGTGGACCTTCGCCACCCTTGGCTGGCCCGAACGCACGCCGGACCTCGCGCGCTTCCACCCGACGGACGTCCTCGTCACCGGCTACGACATCATCTTCTTCTGGGTCGCCCGGATGATCATGATGACCCTGCGCTTCATGGACGAGGTGCCGTTCCGCACCGTCTACATCCACGGCCTGGTGCGCGACGCGGACGGGGTCAAGATGTCGAAGACCCGGGGCAACGGCCTCGATCCCCTCGACATCGTCGACGGCATCGGCCTCCCGGAACTCGTGGCGAAACGCGTCGCGGACCTGCCGCAGCGGCAGATGGCCGAGCACATCGAGGCCACGACCCGGCGCGACTATCCCGACGGCATTTCCGCCTACGGCGCGGACGCCCTGCGCTTCACCTACTGCGCGCTGGCGTCGCCCGGACGGGACGTCAACTTCGACCTGTCCCGCGTCGAGGGCTACCGCAACTTCTGCAACAAGCTGTGGAACGCGACCAAGTTCGTGCTGATGAATCTCGGCGAGACGGGTCCATCCGACGCACCCGCCCGCCTCGGCCTCCCGGACCGGTGGATTCGCTCCCGGGCGCGCCAAATGCTCGAGGCGGTGACCCGCGCCGTGGACACCTACCGCTTCGACCTCTACGCCAACGCCGTGTACGAGTTCGCCTGGCACGAATACTGCGATTGGTACCTGGAACTGACCAAGCCCGTGCTCTGGGACGAGGGCACGAATCCGGCGGGCGCACGAGGCGCGCGGCGGACGCTGCTGGAGGTGCTCGACATCCTCCTCCGCGCCGCCCACCCCATCATGCCGTACATCACCGAAACCCTGTGGCGCGAGCAGGCCGCCGCCGCGGGCGGTGCCGGGGAGAGCGTCATGCTGGCGCCGTTCCCGCAACCCGGGGACCTCGACGACGACCCCGAGGCCGATGCCGCCATCGAGTGGCTGAAGGCGGTGGTGGTCGGCGTGCGCACGATGCGGAGCGAACTGGGCGTCCCCCCGCGGACCACCGTTCCCCTGCTCCTGCAGGGCGGCGGCGAAGTGGACCGGCTACGCCTCGACGCGACCGAGACGCTCCTGCGCCGGCTGGCCGGCGTCGAGACGATAGATTGGCTGGAGGCGGGAACGGACGCGCCTCCCGCCTCCGTGCATGTGGTCGGAGACCTGACGGTGCTCGTTCCGCTCAAGGGCCTGATCGATGTCGAACAAGAACGCGCCCGCCTGTCGAAGGAGGTCGACAAGAGCGGCCGGGACCTCAACCGGGTGCGCGGCAAGCTCGCGAACGAGAAGTTCGTCACCCGGGCGCCGGAGCAGATCGTCGCCGCCGAACGCGGCAAGGAGGCCGACCTGGCGGGCAAGCTGGCGGCGCTGCGCGCGCAGTTGGAGCGCCTGGAAGCCCTGTAGACCCCCGACCGAAAGGACAACGCCATGAACATCGAAGACATCCGCGCGGACATGGCCGAGAAGGCCGCCACCATCGATCCGCTCGGCAAGACGCTGGTGTTCCACCTCGACGAGGAGGCCATGCTCGTGGACGGCACCGGCGACGCGAACACGGTGTCCATCGTCTCCGCCGACACCGGCGCGGCGTGTACCGTGCGCATGTCCCTCGACACCTACGGCAAGCTGCAGCGCCGGGAGATCAAGCCCTTCATGGCCGTGGCCTCGGGCAAGATCAAGGTCAATGGCGACATGTCCATCGCGGCGAAGCTCAAGAAACTGACCTGATCCCGCGTCGCCGTCCACGCCCCCGCCATCCTCCGAGGAACCTCGGCCATGTACGACCCGATCCTGGTCGAGCGTCCCCGGCTCCTGCGCTGGGCGAACCGGGCCGGCGGGCTCCTCGAGCGGGCCGGGTGGGAACTCTTCGGGCTGGACGCCGAGTCGCTGCTCCAGCACGGGAGTGCGCAGGCCGGCTTCGAGTTCGAGGATCCGCACATGGTGGCGGGCCTGCGGCGGCTGGTCGCGTCGGCCCGGGAAGAGGCCGAACTCAGCCTGTTCGGCCGCCTGGCGGTCCGACGCCTGCTGGAGCGCCTCGTGGAATCGCGGATTCGCGTCGAGCGCGCCCTGGCCGAAACCCCCGCCATCCTCGACGAGCCGATCCGCGATCCGGTGTTCATCATCGGCATGCCGCGCTCGGGCACGACGATCCTGCAGGCGCTGCTGCACCGCGACGCCTCCCATCGATCGCCGCTCTGCTGGGAATGCCTCTTGCCGTATCCGCCACCTTCGCCGGACACGTACGCGGAGAACGACCGCATCGACACCATCCGGCGGGAGTTCGATCAACTGTTCCAACTCGTGCCGGATTTCCGCCGCAAGCACTACATGGAGGCCGACTCGCCCCAGGAGTGCATCGGCGTCACGGCGCTGCACTGCACGAGCTTCCAGTTCGTCGCCCAGTGCCACCTGCCCGGCTACCTCGACTGGTTCTCCAACGAGGCGGACCAGCTCGCGAACCTGCGCTGGCACCGCCGGTTCCTCCAATACCTTCAGTCCGGCGGCGTGCGCACGCCCCGCTGGCTGCTGAAATCCCCGGTACACCTCATGCGGCTACGCGCCCTCTTCGAGGTCTATCCGGATGCGCGGGTCATCATGACGCACCGCCATCCCGCCGCCCTCGTCCCGTCCGTGGCAAGCCTCTTGGCGTCGACCCGTTCGATGTACTCCGACCACGAGGAGCCCCGGCGCACGGCGCGCGAGCAACTGAACGTTTGGGCCGAATACTTCGACCGCTGCCTGCGGGACCGGGAGGCCATCGGCCGGGAGGACCAGATCCTCGACCTGCCGTTCGAGGACTTCGCGGCGGCCCCCATGGCGTTCGTCGAGCGGATCTACGCCCGTTTCGGCTGGGAGCTTGCCGCCGCCGACCGCACCCGCATGGCGGCGTTCCTGCAGGACGAACGGCGCGGCAAACACGGCGAGCACGAATATTCGCTGGAGGTCTTCGGCCTCGACCCGGCCGAGTTGGACCATCGCTACGCCAACTATCTGGAGTTCCTTGACCATCTCGCCGACACCCCAGGCGGGAGGATCGGGGACGGACACGCACCGCACTGAACGGGAGGCACCATGGAGAGCAGAAAGGCCCTGGACGAGTTTCTCGACGTCATCCGCAACGCCGATGGCACGTTTCTCGATCCCGAGAAGGGCCTCGACGAACAAGGCAAGGTGGACGGCTACCAACACCTCTTCCACCTGCTCCAGGCGGCGGTGGACTTCTACCTCCACAACGACCCGCTGCGCCCGCACCTCATGCCCCTCGCCGACCGCTACCGCAAGCTCCTTGGCGACAACGTCGATGCCGTCTACTACTTCACCCAGGTCCGCGGGGACCAGGAGTACGTCATCGAGGGACGGCGCTTCGATAGCTGCTACCTGAGCTTCTGCCTATACGGCGGCGACCCGCACGGCGAGCTGGCGGATCGCGTGACCCTGAACGTCAACCAGCGCGACATCGTCTTCGACGACGACGGCGCCTTCACCCTCAAGCTCACGCCGGAGCCCCGGGGGCCGAACGAGTTCCCCATCGACCCGGACTCCGTGACGCTCTTCACCCGGGAGTACTTCTTCGACCGGCCGAATGGGCGGGAGAGCGAGCTTTCCATACGCAACGCGTCGCCGCAGCCGCCCACGGCGCCGCTCACCGACGCCGAACTCGCCCAGCGCATCCGCACCATGGCGATGTTCTTCCAATGCACCACCTGGATCGCGCCGCTGCCGGTGGACCTCCCCTTCAACGCGTTCACCGAGCCCTTCGAGTTCGACGCCGAACAGGGGGGCTGGGGCACGGTGGACAACATCTACAGTTTCTGCCGCTTTCGCCTGGAGGAGGACCAGTACCTCAAGATCCGTTTCGACTCCCCGGACGCCTGCTATTGGGGATTGCAGACCTGGAACTACCTGATGCAATCCACGAACTACGCCGAGTACCCGGTATGCATCAACCGGGAAACGGCCATCGCCGAGCCGGACGGCGGCCACGTCATCCACGTGAGCCATCGCCCGGCCCCGGGCAACTGGATCAGCACGGCGGGCTACCGGGAGGGCATCGTCTTCGCGCGGTGGCTGTTGGCCGAGGCGATGCCGGCGGCACCGGCGGTAGAGGTGGGGAGGTGGTAGGCCGGAAAGACAGCGACGTCAGCGCAGATCCGCCAGACGCTCGATGAGCGTCCGTTCGCTGTAGGCACGCACCGAGGGGCCGTCCGACCCGGGGCAGGTGTTGCGGCCGGAGCAGGTGTTCGGCCAGTTGTCCCTACTCAGCACGTAGCCCTGGTTGCGGAAGTGCTCGTACTTCGTCAGCACCACCAGCACCACGTCCTCGTCGCGCCACACATAGATCTTCTGTCCGTCCAGCCCAAGGGCCGCGACGAGTTCGATCGGTGGGGTCCAGCCGTCCAGGAACGTGCTGTTCATGATCCACCACTGAAACCCGTAGAACGCGCTGTGGGCCGTGAGGCTCTCCCGGACGTGGTCCTCCGAGAGCACCCGCGCACCGTCCCACTCCCCGCCGCTCGCATAGAGCACACCGAAGCGGGCGAAGTCGTCCGGCCGCATGTCGATGCAGCAGTAGGTCAGCGGGTTGACGCCGGTCGGGTCGAGCCATAGGCCCACCGTGGTCGGGTCGATGCCGATGGGCTCCAAGATCTGCCGCGAGAGGTAGGTGTGGGCGTCCGTGCCCGTGGCCCGAAGCAACAGAAGTTCCATGAGCTGGGAGTTGGCGTTGGAGTACGCGAACCCGGTTCCCGGCGTGTTCGCCAGCGGCACTTCCAAGGCATACGCGCTCTGGTCGGCCTGGACGAATATCTCGTCGTCGCCCGGATACCCCGAGCGCATCTCCAGAATGTTCCGTACCGTGATTTCCTCCTTGTCCGTCCCCTGCCACTCCGTCAGGAAGTCGCTGGCGCGTTGCTCGACGGAGGTGATGTCGCCGGCGTCCACCGCAACGCCGACGGCCGCGCTGTAGAAGCTCTTCGCCACGGACCAACTCGTGCCGTAGCTCTCGGCATCGTGGCCGTCCGCGTAGCGTTCCCCGATGACGTGGCCCCGGTCCACCAGGACGGCGGATTGGACCGCTGCGTCGGTGAAGACGTGGTCCAGCACGGCATCGACCGCGGTCTCAGGAACCTCAAGATCGCCCGGCGGCGTCCGTTGGAGGGTCCAGCTCGGGGGCGGCACACTGGATTGCGGGGGCGGCGCCGCGGCCGGCGGCGGGCTCCCCCCGCCCCCGCCCCCTCCGCCGCCGCACCCAGGGGCCACGAGCAGGACCAAGGCGAGAACGAGTCCACGCGCATCCCCTCCACCACGCCGTCGGCGGGCACCCACGGGGTCTTGTGTCATGTCTCCCTACCTTGCGGACCGTGCCCCCATGGTATCGCTCTTAGGGAAGGCCTGATTAAGACCTTCCCTAACGCGGCACAGGGATGTGCCGCCAAATTCGATGGCGTAAAGCCATTGAATTTGCGGAGCAAGGCGAAACCGCGCTTTTGCCTTGCGACCTGAACAAGTCCATGGACGGACTTGTTCAGAGGTTCCTTGGGCGGGGTTACGCGGGCAGGGCCGCGAGCAACATCAAGCAATGACCGCCGCGATGGGTTAGCTTTCCGCGGCGACGCCACGGGAACTGCGCGGCAATGGACTTCAACACCTTCCTGAATGCGGGTTGGAACGACCACGCCACGGCGCCGGAGGCCGTCTTCGCCCGCTGCCGGGAGGCGGCGGCCTCGTCGAGGAGCCCGGACAGCTGATGGCCCTCGGCAGCCTGGCCGCCCATGTCTCGGGCGAGCATCTGGGCCAATGGGAGGAAGGCGCGGCCTTACTCGGCACGCTCACCGAAGACAATGTGAAGATTGCCGAAGTGCGCCTAGCCCATACGCATCTCGCCGCCGGGGACGCCGACGTCGCCCTCTCCCATGCCCGGGCCGCCCTCGCGCTCTGCGACGAGGAAGATGCCCCCGACGAGCACCGCTTCTATCCCTGGGTCGCCGAGGCCCTCGCCCTGCACGCGCGGGAACAGCGCGGCGCCGCCCTCGACGCCGCCGGCAAGGCCGAGCGCGCCCTGGCGACGATGGATGCCGGCCAATGGCCTGCCGCGCAGGGCGACTTCGACGCCCTGCAAGATACCCTTGGCCACTCCGGAGACGCCGTCCAGTGACCCACCTCAACCGCGCCGTCGACGGCTTGGCGCGCGGCGGTCCCATCTTCTACACGGGTGGCCACACGGGCGCCGAACTCACCTTCGAGGCAGGCCAGGCAGCGGCCGGCACCTGGGCCGACTACATCAACGTCGGCATGGAACACGGCACCTTCGACCTGCCCGGCCTAGACCAGTTCATGCACGGGCTGGCGGACGCGCATCGGGCAAGGCAGACCACCGAGCCGATGCCCGCCGTGATCGTCGAACTCCCGGTGGAGGGCGCGTCCGCGGAGATCGTGCGGGCCAACGCCTGGCAGGCACGGCAACTGCTCGCCCGGGGCGTGCATGGCCTGATGCTGTGCCACGCCGAATCGCCGGAGGCGGTGGCCGCGCTGGTCGAGGCCATGCGCTTCAGCTTCCGGGACGGGCGCCGGGGTGCCGGAGGCCACGTCTCCGCGGCGGACATCTGGGGCGTGTCCCCCCAAGAGTACCTGGAGCTGGCGGACCCTTGGCCGCTGAACCCAGACGGTGAGTTGCTGCTCGGCCTCAAGATCGAGAACCGCCGGGCCCTCGAACGCGCCGAGGAGACGACGCGCGTCCCGGGCGTCGCCTTCGCGGAATGGGGACCCGCAGACATGTCGATGTCGTTCGGCTATCGCGGGGTGCCGGCGGACTTCTCCCGGCCGGAACTGGTCGCGGCGCGGGAACGGGTGTTCGCGGCCTGCCGTGCGGCCGGGATCGCCTTCCTCGAGGGAGCGACCCCGGAGACCGTGGAGGGCAAGATCGACGCGGGCGTGCGCGTGTTCAACGCGGCGGACGAGGAAACGGCCCGCTGCGGCCGGGCCTTCGCCGCTCGGGCGGATGGCGCTTCCTGAGCAAGGGAAGGACGTGGTTTCGCGTGACGCGCACACCGCACACCTCGCTCCCGTCCCCACCCTGGGTGCCGGGTCCTGTGAACGTCCCGTAGGGTAACGGTAGGTTCCCGCTTATTCACCGAACGCCGGGTAGCTACCCCCAACGTTGCACGACGGCTGTTGTATTCGGCGGGAGACCCGACTTCGCGGATTCCCCACGGAACGTTCACTATCGCTCACACTGCGCCCACGAGGGGCGGATGTCAAGCCGAAGCCGGCGAGAGAGGTGGAGCTCGACGGAATCGTCAACGCGTTAGGACGGCCCCATGGACTCTCGCGACACCCCGACACCCGCCGGTGACGCCAACTCAGCCCCCGCGTCCGTGCTCACTTCACACTCGCACGGACACGGCGCCCGCGTCAGGTTCAGGTACACGCCCCACCCGAACAGCGTCGCCAGCACCACGCAGGCAACGATCACCCCGGTCCCGACGATCTTCATCCCCAGCGGTTCGCGCGGCGGTTCCCGGCGCGGCTGATACTCGCTCATGGGCTGTCCTCCCTGTCCGAAACATCCTGGAGTTGCACGAATCGCGCATAGGTGCCGCCGGATGCCACGAGTACATCGTGCGTGCCCGACTCGACCACCCGCCCCTCCTCCAGGAAGTAGATGCGGTCCGCCGACCGGATGGTCGACAGGCGGTGCGCGATGACGATGACGAGGCGGCCCTCCCGTGCCTCCCGCAGATTCGCCACCAGGCGATTCTCCGTCTGCGGGTCGAGGGAGGCCGTGGGCTCGTCGAGGACGAGGATGGGCTTGTTCGAGAGCAATGCCCGCGCGATGGCGATGCGCTGCTTCTGGCCGACCGAGAGCTTCGCGCCGGCCCGCCCGAGGTCGATGGCGTAGCCTTCCGGTAGCGCCTCGATGAACTCTGCCGCGCCGGCGAGCGCGGCGGCGCGGCGCACGTCGGCCATGGCGGCGCCCGCTCGCCCCATGCGGATGTTGGTCTCGATGGTGTCGTTGAACACGCTCGTCTCCTGGAAGACGAATGCGACTTGCCGGCGTAGTGGCGCGAGGTCGAATTCGGTGAGGACGCGGCCATCCACGTAGTAGCGGCCCGCGGTCGGCGTGAGCAATCCCGGCACGAGGTACGCGAGCGTCGTCTTGCCGGCCCCGGTGGGTCCGGCGAGCGCCACCATCTCCCCAAGGCGTCCCTCGAAGTCGACGCCCCGAAGTGCCGGCGTCCCATCGGGGTAGTCGTAATCGACGGCATCGAGGCGAATACCCTCGCGGATGCGGTAGTCCGGGGCCAACACGCCGCGCCCGCCCACGTCCGCCACGGCCTCCACTGGCGCGTCGAGGATGTCGAAGACGCGCTCGAGCCCCGTCACGTTCTCCTGCAGGCTGAACCAGAGCCGCCCGAGATAGCCGGCCGTGGCCCCGATGGTCCCGAAGTAGGTCCAGATGACGAACCAGTCCCCCGGTGCATAGCGGCCCTCGATGAAGGCGGGGGACATGAAGTAGAAGACCACGAAGATGGCGCCCACGCCGATCACCGTGGTGGTGTACCCGGAGAGCACGCCCGCGAGCACCACGCCCCGGAAGCGCCGGAACGACAGGGCGCTCGCCGCCGCGAAGCGCGCGTGATCGGTGCGGTCGTTGCCGAGGCCCTGCACGGCGAGCACGTTCGACAGGCCCTCCTCGATCACCGCCGTCGTCGCCGCGCCCGCCTCCCGCGCCCGCAACCCCTGGCGGCGAATCAGGTTCGCGAAGTAGAGGATGGCGAAGAAGCACAGGGGCGCGATGGCCAGCGCGCACCAGATCACGACCGGCTCCGAGCGGAACATCACCAACATCAGCAGAATCGGGATGACGATGTTCAGGCTGGCCGTGGCCGGACCCACCCACAGGTTGAAGACGATGTTGGAGATGGAGGGCGTGTCGTACATCCCCCGGTACACCACGTCCCCGATGGCGCGGTCGTCGAAGTCCGTGATCCGGTGCGCGCCGAAGTGCCGGAACAGCTCGCTGCGCAGACGATGGTTCAGCCGGTGGGTGATGCGGATGTGCCAGAGCGCCTCGAACAGTCCGAACAGGCCGCTCACGAGGGAGTGCATGTTGTTCGCCTGGTTCTCCGAGCGGGTGGCGCTGTCCTCCCCCTCCGCGAGTTCCGTGACCGCGCCATCCCGTTGTGGCCCTTCCGTGCCGAAGGCACCCACCAGGAGGATCATGACGATGAAGAGGGCGCCCATCAGCCAGGCCGTTTCGTACGGGGTGAGCGGTTCGACGATCCGCAGGAGCGGATCGAGGAAGAACGGGGCGTTTTCCGTTTCGCCCTTCGCCCCGTCCGGCAGCACCACGTAGTCGATGACGATCTTCGCGGGGAACGGCAGCACGGCCAGCCAGAACGTGCTCGTCATCTGCGTGGTCATCTTGACGGCGAGTTCGTACTTGTAGGCGAGGGAGTAGCGCATCGCCCGGCCGATCACGCGCAGCGCGCGGCGGTTCGTGATGCGGCGGTCCTGCTCGGTCGCCATCGCGATCAGCCCCCCGCCGCGACATCCGCCGCCGCGGTCTCCGCCTCGACGAAGGAACGGTACGCCGTGGGGGCCGCGATGAGGGTCTCGTGGCTGCCGCTCGCAGCCACCCGGCCGTCCTCGAGGAACACGATCCGGTCCGCCTGGCGCACGGTGGACAGCCGGTGGGTGATCAGGAAGACCGTGCGTGCTCGGCCGCCGGAGCCCGCCCCCTCCCGCGCCCATGCCTTGATGTTGCCCATGATGCGCAACTCCGTCATGGCGTCGAGGGAGGCGGTCGGCTCGTCGAGGACGAGAATCGGCGCGTCCTTCAGGATCGCCCGGGCGATCACGAGGCGCTGGCGCTGGCCCGTCGAGAGCTTCGTGGCGCGTTCGCCCAGGAAGGTGTCGTACGCGTCGGGCAGCCGCTCGATGAACTCGTCCGCGCACGCGATGCGGGCCGCTTCGCGCACCTCATCGTCCGAGGCATCCGGCCGGGCGTAGCGGATGTTCTCCATGACCGAAAGCGAGAACAGGAGGTTCTCCTGGGTCGCCAGGGCGATGTTGTCCCGCACGGATTGGAACGTGAACTCCCCCAGGTCGCGTCCATCGAGGAGGATCCGGCCGCGCGGTACCTCGAACAGCCGCAGGAGCAGCAGCATCAGCGTCGTCTTGCCGGATCCCGTCGGCCCCAGGATGGCCGTCACGTCGCCCACCCGCGCCTCGCAGGACACCCCCCGGAACACCACCCGTTCGCCGAAGGCGAAGTGCACGTCGTCGAAGCGGATGCGGTGCGCCACGCCGTCGAGCGCCACGGCGTCGGGGCGGTCCCGGACCTCCGGCGTCAGGTCCAGGATCTGGTACACGCGGTTCAGGCCGATGGCGACGTCCTGCACCTTGCCCCAATAGTTCAGCAATTGTTCCGCGTTGGCCGCGCCCTGCTTGGCCTGGCTGCGCGCCTGGTCCTGCCCCGCGAAGTTCCACACGGCGAAGCCGAAGCTGAGGAGCAGGTCGCGCAGGAAGGTGTCCGTCCCCTCGTAGGCGAAGAGCGCCGCCCGTAACTCGATGAACGCCAGCGGCAGGGCCGCGCAGACGAACGCCAGGAAGCTGAACAGGAGGAGCCGCACCCGGGCGTCGTGGGCCGCAACGAAGGCTGCTCCAGAGTCGCGTTCGAACCGATCCTGCCGTTCGCCCTCGAGCCCGTTCACCTTGATGGTACGGATGCCCTCGATGGACTCCTGGATGGTCGACGTGAGCGCGGCGTTCGCCTCCCGCGCCTGCTTGAAGCCGCCGCGCAGCGGTGCCGACATGCGCCGCCCGAGCACCAGCAGCGGCACCCACACGAGCACCAACACGCCGGCAAGGAACGGGCTGAACGCCGCCACGACGGCCACGCCGAGCAGGAAACGGATGCTCGCGAGCAACGGGTCGAGGATCAGTGCCTGCAGGATCTGCGTGACCATGGCGCTGTCCTGGAACAACCGATAGATCGAATCCCCCGAGCGCGCGTCCGCGTGGAACTTCAGCGACAGCGACTGGAATTGCCGCATCAGGTGCAGGCGGAGGTTCTGGTTGATGCGCTGCAGGATCCAGACGCGGTAGTAGCGGTTGGCATGGTCGATGGTGGCCCCGAGACCGACGCCGACGAGGGCCAGGACGACGACGCCGACCCGGAGGTCGTATTGCTGCTGCTTGGTGAGTTCGGCTACGTCGACCCACGCGGCGGGGTCCAGGAACAGCAGCGCCGCCGCGATGGGCGCCACCGGTTGGTTCAGGATGATATTGTTGTACATCAACCCGAAGTTGACGAATCCCGAGAAGACGCCGACGCCATAGGCGACGACGGCCAGCACCACGTACGTGACCGCATGGGCAAGCACCGGCCGGAAGTACGGCCAGATGCGCACGAACAGGCCGATGACGTCCCGGAAGTGGATCTGGTCCGGCTCGATCTCCCGGAGCCGTTCGGACTCGACCCGCACGCCCTCGATGGAGCGCCGCAGGAAGCGTCGGAGGCCGGAGAACATGCGCGTGGGGCGCGGCAGTCGCCGCCGCGGCGGCCGAACCTTCGCTGCCGGTCAGGCCGCCCGCGCGCTGACCTCCATCATGGCGTCGATCATCTCCTCGAGATACCTATCCGGCATCTCGTGGCCCGCCCCCTCCAAGGTCAGCAACGCCGCGCCGGGAATCGTCTCCGCGAGGGCCTCCCCGTGTGGGTAGGGCAGGATCGGATCCTCGGTGCCATGCACGACCAGCGCCGGGACATCGAGTTCCGCGAGCTGCGGCCGGCGGTCCGGCGGCGAACTCCGGCCAATCGCGATGCCGTGGTTGTTCATGGCCGCGAAGCTCTTCGCCCGATCCACTTCCCGGGTCGCGATGTCGCGCTGGCGCTCCTCGTTGAAGGGCTCCGCGCTGCCCGCGAGGCGGCGGAACATCTCGATGCGCATGGCGATCTTCTCTGCCCGGGTCTCGTAGGGCGCCGCCATCATGGCGAAGGTCGCGGCCATCCACTCCGGGTCCGGGCCCGGCAAGTCGTCGCTCCCGAGTTCCGGTTGGTCACCGCCTCCGGACAGGGGCGAGGACATGATGATGGTCGCGCTCTTGATGCGGCCGCGGTGCCCGATCGCGAGCGCCTGCACGATCATGCCGCCCATGGAGGCCCCGGCTACGTCCGCGGCCTCGATGCCGTACGCGTCGAGCACGCCCACGGCGTCCGCCGCCATATCGTCCAGCGTATAGGGCGGCGCGCCGACCTCGAAACAGGTCGATTGACCCGTGTCGCGGTTGTCGTAGCGGATCACGTAACGCCCGCGGTCCACGATCGCCTGCACCAGGGTCTCGTGCCAGTAGATGCCCTGGGCGCTCGCGCCCATGATGAGGAGTAGTGGCGGGTCGGCCGGGTCGCCGAAGTCCTCCGTCCAGATGTCGATACCGTTCGCCCGCACGATCCGTTCCGCCATGATCCCAAGCACCCCCGTTTCAAGATGCGGTGTTTATACAACGGGAGCACTATGACGGGACGGACTTGCCCCTGACATGAGAGAGACCCACCTTGCCACGGCAACGCCGGTCATGGTGAGCTTGGGCGCGATGCGCACCGGAGAAGCCATGCACTCCCCCGCGGAGGGAGCCGACGCCCCCGAGCCACCCGGCCCGGAGGGACTTATCGGCCGCGTCCGCGCACCGATATGCCGCTCATCGCCGAGCACGCCCCGCAAGCGGAGGCAGACCGCAAGCCGGTGGACACGGTGATCGAGGCCCTCGAGCGGAGCGGCGTGTGCAAGTCGCTCGTGCCGCGTCCTTTCGGCGGCTATGTGATCGACAACGGATCGTTCATCGACATCGGCATCGCGGTCGGCGAGGCGTGCACGTCCACGGGCTGGGTCTGATCATGAAGCTCCTGCACATCGAAGCGAGCCCCAGGAAAGAGGCCTCGGCTTCGAGCCGCGTGGCCGGTGCGTTCGTGACCGCATACCGTCGCCTCCACCCCGATCATGTCATCGAGCGCCTGGCGCTTTTCGAGCAGCCGTTGCCGGCGTTCGGAGCCGTAGGGGCGGAACAGAAGACCGAGCAGATCCTCGACCTCGTGCGCGGCGGCGGCGGTATCGAGGCGAGCGGCGAGTGGGCGGGCGTCGTGCGCGAGGTGGAGCGCCTCGCGAGCGCCGACAAGGTGCTGCTGTCCTCGCCGATGTGGAACTTCTCGATCCCCTACCCGCTCAAGCACTATATCGACCTGATCTGCCAGCCCGGGCTCACCTTCCGCGTCGACGCGCAAGGCGGCTACGTCGGCCTAGTCACCGGCAAGCCGCTACAGCTCGTACTCGCGAGCGGGGGCTCCTATCCGGCGGGCTTCCCCCTGGAAACGCACGGCCCCGCCACCGACTTCCAGCGCCCCTACCTCGAGCACGTTGCGCGGTTCATTGGCTTCGAGGACATCCGCGCGATCCGGATCGAACGGACCAGCGCGCTCCTCCCGGACGCGCTCGAGGAACTGCTCGCCCGGCGGTGCGCGGAAGCCGCCGAGGCCGCGGGGACGTTCTAGACTCCGCGGCCATATCACAGGAGGAAGACAGATGACCCGACTGAGCGGAAAGGCCGCGCTGATCACGGGCGCCGCCAGCGGCATGGGGGCCGCCACCGCACGGATGTTCGCCGCCGAGGGCGCGCACGTGCTGATTGCGGACCTGCAGGAGGAGTCCGGCAAGGCCCTCGCCGAGGAACTGGGCGACGCGGGAATGTTCGCGCGCTGCGACGTCAGCATCGAGGCCGACGTGGCCGGTGCCGTGGCGCTGGCCGAGGAACGCTGGGGCCGTCTCGACTGCATCTTCAACAACGCCGGCTTCGGCGGCGCCATCGGCCCCATCGACGAAACGTCCGTCGAGGACTTCGACATCACGATGGACGTTCTCGTGAAGGGCGTCTTCTTCGGCATGAAGCACGCCGCGCCCCTCATGAAGCGCCAGCGCGCCGGCACCATCATCAACACGGCGTCCATGGCGGCCCAGGTCGCCGGTTGGTCGCCCCACCTCTACAGTGCCGCGAAGGCCTCGGTGATCGCGCTCACGCGTTCCGTCGCGCTGGAGATGGCCGAGTGGAACGTGCGCGTCAACTGCATCTCGCCCGGCGTCATCGAAACGCCCCTAGCCGTCGGCCGGGGATTCACGCCCGAGGCGATCGAGCGTTTCCGGGACGAGATGACCGACCCGCAGCCCCTGAACCGGGTCGGCGAGCCGGACGACATCGCCCACTGCGCACTCTGGCTCGCAAGCGACGAATCCACGTTCGTGACCGGTTAGGACTTCGTGGTCGACGGCGGCTTCTCCGCCGGCCGCACTTGGCGCCGGCAACCGGCCTGGATGCGGCAGCCGCATCCGATCAAGGTGTATCGGCCGCCGGGGCGTTGAGCGACCCGGAGGCCGCCGGCCTCAGCTCCAAGCCCCGAGGATCACGCCCATAATGAGGCTCAGCACCACCCGGTAGCCCGCCGTGATCGTCCATAGCCGGACGCCCGTCCCGCTATGCGCCGCGTCGGACGCCGACGAAGCCGCGATGAACCCGACCCCCACGGCGAGCCCCATGAGCAAGCCGCCGCCCAAGGTCTGGATTCCGAGGGCCTGCATCAGCGCCGCCATCACCACGCACGTCAGGAGCGCCGCGAAGAAACTGACCACGAAGGGCATCGGCGGCTTCGGCAGCTCCTCCTCCGTCTTCCCGATCAGGGCCATCCAGACCTTGCCGAAGAGCGGCCCGTACCACAGGCCACCGAGGACGAACGCCGCCACCGTCGCGACGAGGATCGCCCACCAGTTGAGTGCCGCAAAATCGGCCATGACGCCCATCTCTCCTCGATTGCCATGCCCGGGGCCCGGGCGCGCCGATGGTAACATCGTGCGTTCGCAACGCAGCCGCCTGGAGCCGCATCGCAGTGGAGCATTTCGACGTCGTCATCGTGGGCGCCGGCCTGTCCGGCATCGGCGCCGCCTGCCACCTTAGGCGCAAGTGTCCGTCCAAGACCTTCGTGCTGTTGGACCGCCGCGACGCCATCGGCGGCACCTGGGACATCTTTCGCTACCCCGGCATCCGCTCCGACAGCGACATGCACACCCTCGGCTACGACTTCAAGCCGTGGAAGGCCGCGAAGGCCATCGCGGATGGACCCGCCATTCGCAGTTACGTGCGCGAAACCGCCACCGAAAACGACATCGACCGCCACATCCGCTTCCACCACCTCGTCGAGAGCGCTTCCTGGGACAGCGCGACGTGCCTCTGGACCGTCCGGGCACGGCGCACGGAGCAGGGAGACACGGCCTCCTTCACCTGCAACTTCCTCTACATGTGCGCCGGCTACTACAGCTACGAGGGTGGCCATTGCCCCGAGTTCCCCGGCATCGAGCGCTACCGGGGCACCGTCGTGCATCCGCAGGAGTGGCCCGAGGACCTCAACTACGCCGGCAAGCGCGTCGTCGTCATCGGCAGTGGCGCCACGGCCATGACCCTGGTGCCGGCGATGGCGGAGAGCGGCGCCCAGGTGGCGATGGTGCAGCGTTCCCCCACCTACGTCGTCTCGCGCCCCGACGAGGACGCCATCGCGAATGCCCTGCGCCGCTGGCTGCCGGAGCGGCTCGCCTACGCCATCACGCGTTGGAAGAACGTGACGATGGGGCGATTCTTCTACCACAACACCCGGGTCCGCCCGGCACGCGTGAAGGCCATGCTGCTGAAGGGCGTGCGGGCGGCCCTCGGCCCGGACTACGACGTGGAGACCCACTTCACGCCCCGCTACAACCCCTGGGATCAGCGCCTCTGCCTGATCCCCAACGCGGACCTCTTCCGGACGATCAACTCGGGCGCGGTCGAAGTCGTCACCGACACCATCGACACCTTCACGGAGGACGGCTTGCGGCTCGATTCCGGGCGAGCACTCCCCGCCGACATCGTCGTCACCGCCACCGGCTTGCGCTTGGTGGCGGTCGGCAACGTCGCCTTCGACGTCGACGGCGAACCGGTGCGCTTCCCGGACACCGTCGCCTACAAGGGCACGATGTACTCCGGCGTCCCCAACCTCGCGTCGACCTTCGGCTACATCAACGCGTCGTGGACGCTGCGCGCCGACTTGATCGCACGCTTCGTGTGCAAGGTGCTGAACCACATGGACGCCACGGGCACGCGGCGCTGCACGCCGCGCCTGCGGGACGAAGATCGCGACATGACGCTCAAGCCCTTCGTGGACGACTTCTCCTCCGGCTACTTCGCCCGCGCCCTGCACCTGTTGCCCAAGCAGGGCGACCGCGACCCCTGGCGCAACACCCAGAACTACGCCTACGAGCGCAAGCTGATCGGGCGGGCGCGGCTCGACGACGGGGCGTTGGTGTTCGAAGGGCCGGCGGAGTCGTCGGCCACCGTGGACCCGGAACTCCAGAGAGTCGCCGCCGGCGGCTGACGGCGCCCGACGGAGGTCCGCGCAGATGCCGTACATCGAAGGCCGCATCGTTCACGATGCCGATTCGCATGTCATGGAGACGGCCGGCTGGCTCGACGACTTCGCGACCGTGCGGGTGCGCGACGCCTTCAACGCCCGCATGCGGCGCGGCGAACTCGAAGCCATCGTGGCACAACACGACGACCCCGCCTACCGCGCCCGGGACGCCGAAGAGATCATGGCGCGCAAGAACTACCACGCGACGGGCGCCACGCGACGGGCGGACCGCCCCCTCGCCTTGGACCTGATCGGCGTTGCCAGCCAACTCGTCTTCCCCACCTCCCCCAACGTCTGGCTCGAAGGCCTCGAACACGGCGACGACCTGGACCTCCTGTACGGGGCCGCGAGCGCAACGAACCGCGCCCAGGTGGCGTTCTGTTCGGTCGACCCGCGCCTGCTGCCGGTGGGCTACGTGCCCCTGGCGGATCTCGAGCGCGCTCCACAAGCCGCCGCCGAAGCCCTCGAGCTCGGCTGCAAGGCCCTCCTCATCCCCTGGGCCTGTCCGAGAGCACACGCCACGAGCCACGTCGCGCTGGATGCGGTGTGGGCCCGGGCCACCGAGGCCGGCGCGCCGATCCTATTGCACGTCGGCAACGCGGACCGCGTGCTCCCGCCGGCCCACGCGCACAACGGCCTGCCCCGCGTGCCCGACTTTCACGGCGGGGAGGAGAACTTCCGCTCCGTCTCCTACATGGCGATCCCCCACGGTCCGATGCAGGCCCTGTCGCTCCTGATCCTCGACGGCGTGCTCGACCGCTTCGAGACCCTGAAGATCGGGGTGATCGAACTCGGTGCCGTGTGGGTGCCGGGTTTCATGCGCCAACTCGACGCCGCCTTCGAGGCTTTCGGCCGGCACGAGGACCGGCTCCAGGAACTCGCCCTCAAACCCAGCGAGTACGTCCGCCGCCAAGTGCGCGTGACGCCCTACCCCACCGAACCGGCCGGCTGGATCATCGAGCAGTCGGGGCCCGAGATCTGCATGTTCTCGTCGGACTATCCGCACGTGGAGGGCGGCCGCAATCCGATGGGCCGTTTCGAGCGGTCCACGGCGTCCATGACCGAGGCGGATCGCGAGCGGTTCTTCCGGGGCAACTTCGAGGACCTGATGGGGCCGGCGATCACAACACACTGAGCACCCGGATGGCATGCCATAGAATGCGGCGCCATCCCCCCGCTTCCGAAGGAGTCCCCATGGAAGTCCACGGTTTCTGCGACGAGCGTTTCGCACCGGTACGCGACGCCTTCGAACGCAACTTCGAGGAGCACGGCGACGTCGGCGCCACCTTCGCTGCGACGGTCGAGGGCGAGTTCGTCGTCGATCTCTGGGCCGGACACGCGGACGCGGCGCGCACGCGAGCCTGGGAGCAGGACACCATCGTCAACGTCTACTCGACGACCAAAACGATGTCGTTCCTCTGCGGACTGCTGCTCGCGGACCGGGGTCGGCTCGACTTCCATGCGAAGGTGAACGACTACTGGCCCGAGTACGGCCAGAACGGCAAGGAGAGCACGGAGGTCCGGCACTTCTTCAGCCACGCCGCGGGCGTGCCCGGATTCGATCCATACCTGACGAGCCCGGATGAGCTTTACGACTGGCAGGGCTGCATCGACAACCTTGCCGCCCAGGCGCCCTGGTGGGAGCCGGGCAGCCAGAGCGGCTACCACGCCATCACCCAGGGCTTCCTGATCGGCGAACTGGTCCGCCGCATAGACGGCCGCACGCTCGGCACGTACTTCCGGGAGGAGATTGCCGAGCCTTTAGGCGCCGACTTCCACATCGACATGGCGCCGGAGCACTTCGGGCGCGTCGCCGAGATGATCCCGGACTCCGCACCGCTCGACCCGGCCTTCGGGGAGCCGGATCCCGACTCGATCACCGGACGGGTATTCGCGAGTGCTCCAGCCGATACGAACGCCGTCAACACGGACGACTGGCGCCAGGCCGAGCTGCCGGCCGCCGGAGGCCACGGCAACGCGCGCGCGGTGGTGCGCGCACAAACTCCCGTGGCCAACGGCGGGTCGGCGTTCGGCGTGGACCTGCTCTCCCCGGAAGGCTGCCGGGTCATCCAGGAGGAACAGACCGACGGGCAGGATGCCGTGCTCATGATGCCGGTGAAGTTCGGCATGGGCTACGCCTTCCCCAACGAGATGATGCCGATGTCGCCCAACGAACGGGCCATGTTCTGGGGCGGCGCTGGAGGTTCGACCATCGTGGTGGACCAGGACGCCCATGTCTGCCTGTCCTACGTGATGAACCAGATGAAGAACGCGCTCCTGGGCGACCAGCGCGGCGGTAGTCTGGGTCGGGCCTTCTACGAGGCGCTGTGAGGAACGGGAGAGGAACGACGCCATGAGCGACAAAAGACTGGCCGGGAAAGTGGCCTGGGTGACGGGTTCGTCCCGCGGCATCGGCCGGGTGGTGGCGGACCATCTGGGGAGGCTCGGCGCACGCGTCGTCGTCCACGGCACGACTCCCACGTCCACGCGACAACTGGACGAGGCGGATTCCCTCGCCGCCGTCGCCGCCGAGATCGCCGAAGCCCACGGCGCGGAAGTGCTGGCCGTCCATGGCGATCTGACCTCGGAGGCGGTCGTCGCGGATCTCCACGCCCAGATTGTCGAGCGCTTCGGACCCGTCGACATCCTCATCAACAACGCCGGCGGCGACATCGGCGTGCGTGGCGTCACCGCGGAGAACGCCGGCAAGCCCCTCGTCAACGACGCGGTCGAAATCCCGATGGAGGACGTGCGCATCATCCTCGAACGCAACCTGATGACCTGCATCCTCGTGAGCCGCGCCGTCGTCCCGTCGATGATCGAGCGGAAACGGGGTTGGATCGTGACTGTCGGCAGCATCGCGGGGCTCTCCGGACACCCCCGGGAAGTGATCTACGCGACGGCCAAGGCCGCGGCCCACGAGTACACCCGTTGCCTGGCCGCGCAGCTCCGGCCCCACGGCGTCAACGCCAACGTGCTCGCGCCCGGCGAGATCATCACGGCGCGCTTCAAGGCGAGCCGGCCGACCAAGGAGGAGCGCATGGTCCGCGAGGGCCCGCTGACGCGCTACGGCTGGCCGGAAGAGGTGGCGAAGGCGGTGGAGTTCCTGGTCACGGAGGACGGCTCGTATATCAGCGGGCAGGTGCTGCGGATCGACGGCGGCGCGCAGATCTTCCCGAGTTGAAGCCACCCGTGCGCGCAGAACGACTGGCGGGCAAGGTCGCCTGGGTCACAGGCTCCTCCCGTGGCATCGGACGCGTCGTCGCGGACCACTTGGCGAGCCTGGGCGCAAGCGTCGTCGTGCACGGCACGACGCCCAAGTCCACGCGGCAACTGGACGAGGCCGAGTCCCTCGACGCGGTGGCCGCCGCGATCGCGCACGCGCACGGCACCCAGGTGTTGGCCGTCCACGGCGACCTGACGTCGGAAGCCGTCGTGGACGATCTCCACGCCCGCATTCGCGAGCGCTTCGGCGCCATCGACATCCTCGTCAACAACGCCGGGGGCGACATCGGAGCGGGCGGCGTCACCGCCGAGAACGCCGGCAAGCCCCTCGTCAACGACGCGCTCCACATTCCGATGGAGGATGCCCGCAGCATCCTGGACCGCAACCTGATGACGTGCATCCTCGTCACCCGGGCCGTGGTCCCGGCGATGATCGAGCGCGAGCGCGGCTGGATCGTGACGATCGGCAGCATCGCGGGGCTCGCCGGGCACCGGGGCGCCGCGATGTATTCGACCGCCAAGGCCGCCGTCCACGAGTACACGCGCTGCCTCGCCGCGCAACTCCGCCCGCATGGCGTCAACGCCAACGTCCTCGCCCCGGGCGAGATCATCACGGCACGCTTCGTGGCGAGCCGGCCGACCCGCGAGGAGCGCATGGTCCGCAAGGGACCGCTGACGCGCTACGGGTGGCCGGAAGAGGTCGCGAAGGCGGTCGAGTTTCTCGTGACGGAGGGCGGGTCGTACATCACCGGACAGGTGCTGCGGATTGACGGGGGCGCGCAGATCTTCCCGAGTTGAGGCCGTCACGCCGGCCGCACGGCAACAGGTCGTATCACCTACCAGACGCGGGTCTTAAGCGGTGCGTCATTGCAAAGGAGTCACCATGCAATACACGAAACTGGGCAACTCCGGCCTGGAAGTCTCCAGAATCTGTCTAGGATGCATGAGCTTCGGGGAATCCTCCCCGGGGGCGCACGACTGGAGCCTCGACGAAGCGGCCAGCCGCCCGATCATCGAACGCGCGCTCGATCTCGGCATCAACTTCTTCGACACGGCCAATGCCTATTCGCTGGGGTCGAGCGAGGAGATCGTCGGCCGGGCGCTGCGCGACATGGCCAACCGCGACGAGGTGGTGATCGCCACCAAGGTCTACTTCCCGATGCACCGCGGACGCAACGCGCGTGGGCTCTCCCGCAAGGCGATCATGACCGCCGTCGAGGCCTCCCTGCGGCGGCTCGGTACCGACTACATCGATCTCTACCAGATTCACCGCTGGGACGACCGAACCCCCATCGAGGAGACCCTCGGCGCCCTGCACGACACCGTCGCCTCCGGCAAGGTCCGCTACATCGGCGCCTCGTCCATGTGGGCGTGGCAACTCAGCAAGGCGCTCTACACCAGCGAGATGCGCGGGCTCTCCCGGTTCATCAGCATGCAGAACCAGTACAGCCTGCTCCAGCGCGAGGATGAGCGCGAGATGCATCCGCTCTGTGCCGATCAAGGTGTCGGAACCATCCCGTGGAGCCCGCTGGCCCGGGGACTCCTGACCCGAAGCTGGGACGAGACCACGCGCCGGTCGCAGAGCGACCCCCTGATCGAAGTGCGCTTCGACGAGCCCAGGGACCGACCCATCGTGGAGCGCGTCGGAGAGGTTGCGCGCGAGAAGGGCGTCTCGCGCTCGAAGGTCGCGTTGGCCTGGGTGCTGGCCAATCCCGTGGTCGCGGCACCAATCGTCGGCGTCACGAAAATGAGTCATCTCGAAGAGGCGGTGGCGGCGGTCGAGGTTGAACTGACGGACGAAGAGAAGGAGCGGGTCGAAGAGGTGTATACGGCGCGGGACAACCGGTTCTGAGGTAGGCGGAGTTGGACCACGGAGTCCCTGGACAGGTCTTCGTGCCGGCGGCCCCGCGAGCGGCACAGGAGCACGCGGGTTCCAAGTACGCGACCACCGGTGACGTTGCGCCCGATCAGACCGAATCAGGGCTTGGTCATGCACGACGCACCAGGAATGACCAGCGGACCATGCCACCCAACAGCGGCACGCCGTTGAGGTAGACTTCGCGTCGGCAGAGCTTCCGGTGCCAAAGTCACCCTCGGAGGGAGACTCGAACGAGCGGAACAAGGAGATCCGTGTGAGCGACGCGATGGGAAAACTGCGTTTGGCGAAGTCGCAACTGGAACGCGTACGGATGGCATGGGACCCACCCGACTGGGCCGACCTATCGCACTACGGGTTCCACGCCCTAGAGAATGCGGTGGACGCCGCATGCCTGCATCTGGGCATACCAGTCCAGAGAAATCACCCCGCGAGGCAGGAGGCAGCCCACCTGCTATACCAGACGCATGACTTTGACGACGTGTCGGAGTTGCTGCGTGACCTGAACGAAACCCGCAAGAGCGAGTCGTACGGAGATGTCGAAGCCCCCGAGCTCGACGCGGAGGGGACCGTGGCGGATATCGAGGCTTTTGTGGAGCGGGTGCAAGTCCTCCTCGGAACCTAAAGGGATGGCTCAACTCGCCACGGTCGACAACTGCATTCTCCGTTGGCCTACGCGGCGCGCGCGACGGTGGGCCAGCGGCTTCCTCGACCGAGTGCAACAAGACGCCAACGTTCTGGCAGTGGTCGCGATCGGCTCCGCTGTCCGGCCCGGTGTCGCCTCCGAGGACCTAGACCTCATTGTCATCCACAGGGGTCCGCAGCCGTTGCGTGAACGCCCCCCTCTAGAGGTCGACCTTCGTGCCTTCCGCGCATCGGACATTGATGCGAAGGTTGCTGCAGGGCACGATCTCCTAGGCTGGGCAATAGTCTTCGGACGCGCAATGTTCGACAGGCACACCACCTGGCGCCAGATCGCGAAGCGCTGGGAGGGGCGCGTGCCCTTGCCCGATCCCGCCGTCGCGCAGGATCGAGCCGCAGAAGCGCGGAAGCGCATGAGCGAAATGCACAAAATGGGGGACGAAGACGCCGCAGTTGAGTTGAAGGTGACGTACCTGAGCCATCTCGCCCGAGGTGTGCTGGCACAGGCAGGCGTGCACGCAGCGTCCCGGCCGGAGTTGCCCCAGCAACTACGGACTGTGGGAGCGCAACCACTTGCGGACAGGGTCGCCGAAGCGTTGGAAATCCGAGCGCAGATGCGGAAGGGGCTAATCGGACAACCGACCGCAACGACACCGGCACCGCGTCAGCGCCTCGGTCCCACGCCCTAGAGCCTGCACGGCGACTAGGCAGGACGTGAGGCCACCTAGGCAAGCCCGACGATAAGTGGCCGCCGGCCTTCCGTCGGCCCGGCGTCCTTCTGGGGACCTCAAGCGTTCCTAGACGTGCCGCAGCCCCTCCCCTAAACCGCCAGCGCCGTAGAAAAGTCCGGCACGCCCTCCCATCTCCCCACATCCGTCGAACGCATCACGGCAATCGTCTTGATGACCTCGGGGTTGGTGAGCCCGTGCGGTGCCTCCCCTCTCAGCACCCGGATCACGTTCTCCGCCTGCCGCTGCGGACAGTCCTCAAGGAACGTCGGCGAGAAGCCCGCGATGTGCGGCGTCACGATCACGTTCGGGAGTTGTAGCAGCGGGTCGTCCGCGTCTATCGGTTCGAGTTCCGTAACGTCGAGCGCCGCAGCCCCGATCCGCCCCTCCCGCGCCGCATCGGCGAGCGCCGTGCCGTCGATGATCGGGCCGCGCGCCGTGTTAACGATCATCGCCGTCTCCTTCATGAGCCCGAGGGCGTTGGAGTCGATCATGTGCCGCGTTTCGGCCGTCGCCGAGCAGTGGATGGTGATGTAGTCGGCGCGGGACAGCAGTTCCTCGAAGGACACCATCCGCACGCCGTAGAGATCCCCCGTGCCCTGCGGGACGTACGGATCGTGCGCCACGATCTCCGCCGGCCCGAAACCCCGAATGCGCGTCGCGAAGGCGCGGCCGATGTTGCCGAAGCCGATGATGCCGACGGTGTGCCCCGCGATGCGGCGGACGCCCGTCTGGTAGCCGCGGATCGTGCGCCGGTCCGTGCTCCATTTGCCCTCCCGGGTCGCTTGCACTGCGTCGTGCACGCAGCGGGTCAGGGACAGCAGCAGCGCGACGGCGTGATCCGCCACCTCGGTGGTGTTCACGCCCGGCGTATTGCAGACGAGGACGCCGAGTTCCGTGGCCGCGTCGTGGTCGATGGAGTCGACGCCCACGCCCATGCGGCTCACCACCTTGAGCTTCGGGCACGCCTCCAGCACCTCGCGGGAGGTCGCCGGGATGATGTTGACCAACGCTCCATCGGCGTCGCGCAGCAGATCGATCATCTCTTCCGTGGTCCGCGTCGGTCCCTCGAGCACCTCTAGGCCGGCCTCCTCGAAGAGGTCCACGCGGTTGTAGGGGTTCGACATCAGGGCGACTTTCATGGGCGATCTCCGCTGGCGTGCTGTCCTAAAGCGCGGGCGATGATATACGCTGCCGCCAGCCACTCACCCACGCTTGGAGACCCTGCCCATGAAACTAGGCGTCGTGTTCCCACAGACCGAGATCGGCACCGATCCCGAAGTGGTCGCGAGATTCGGCACCACCGCCGAGGCCGCCGGCTACGATCACATCATCGCCTTCGACCATGTCCTCGGGGCGAACACGGCCAGCCGACCCGACTGGCAGGGACCGTACACTTCCGAGAGCCTCTTCCACGAGCCCTTCGTCCTGTACGGCTACCTCGCCGGGCTGACCAAGTCCCTGGAACTCGTCACGGCCGTCATCATCCTCCCGCAGCGGCAGACCGCGCTGGTCGCGAAGCAGGCCGCGTCCGTCGACGTGCTCTCCGGCGGCCGGCTGCGGCTCGGCATCGGCACGGGCTGGAACGACGTCGAGTACGAGGCCCTGGGCGAGAACTTCCACGACCGGGGCGTGCGGAGCGAGGAGCAGATCGACGTGATGCGGAAGCTGTGGGCGGACGAGACGATCGACTACGACGGCCGCTGGCACAAGGTGACGGACGCCGGCCTCAATCCCCTGCCCGTGCGCCGGTCCATTCCGCTCTGGCTGGGCGGCATGGCGCCGCAGGTGATCGAGCGCGTCGGGCGCATCGCGGACGGCTGGTTCCCGTTCTTCAACCCGGACCTCGCGGCCCAGCTCGGCACCATGCGGGAGGCGGCGCGCGGCGCGGGCCGCGATCCGGCCGACATCGGCGTGGAATGCATGCAGCCCATGGGCGAGGCGGGGCCGAAGGAACTCGACCGCATCCGTTCCCTACGGGACCTCGGGGTCACGCACACCGCCGTCATTACCATGAACCAAGGACTGGATCCGGCCGGCCATGTGGACGCCATCTCCCGGTACTGGGACGAGGTGGCGTCGAAGGTCGCGTGAAGCGATCCGGGGCCGCCTCAAAGCACCTTGAGTTCCCCGAGCGCCACTCCGGTCACCCGCTCGCTGTAGGCCGCCAGCCGGTCGAAGGCGTCACGGCTGCCGGTCAACTTGGCCGGCAGCCGTTTCTCCTTCTCCAGGGCGTAATACTTGCCCCCAACGTCCTCGGCCCGCGTTTCCAGAACGTGGCGCACGATGCGCCGGCCGGACTCCTCCGGCTCGATCAGGCCCGTGCACTTCGCCAGCAGACGCAAGGCGAAGACCACGTCCACCTCGGCCGGCGCAACCGAGATGTCTCGCACCCAGGCATTCGCGTTCAACACGAGCAGGTCGAGGGTATCGTTGCCGTCCGTGTACTGCCTCAGGAACTGCTCGACCGCGTCCAAATCGGACATATCGACGAGGTACAACGCGTGCGGCCTGCCGGGGGCGATATGGTTCAGGTCCGCCAGCACGCGCTCTCCCCGGGCGGCATCCCGACCGAGGACGTGCAGCGCAAAGCCATACCTCGCCAACCGCAGTGCGGTTGCCCTGCCGATGCCATCCGTCGCCCCAGTGACAAGCGCGACCTTCGCCACCGTGGTCACCGCTTCTCCTCGTTTTCTGCGACGCAGGGCGGAGCCCCGCCCCGCGTGTCCCAATCCGCGGCTAGGGAACCTCTGAACAAGTCCGTCCATGGACTTGTTCAGGTCGCAAGCCAAAAGCGCGGTTTCGGCTTGCTCCACAGATTCAATGGCTTACGCCATCGAATCTGGCGGCACATCCCTGTGCCGCACTAGGGAAGGCCTTGTTCAGACCTTCCCTAGCTGAACACGTAGTCCGCCGGGTCCGGTTCCCGCGTCTGGCTCCAGAACTCGCGCAGTGTGAACGGCCAGTTCTGCGCGATGCGGCCCCTGTCGTTGCGGTACCAAGTAGGTGCCTTGGAAACGCCCCAGGCCATGTTCCGGTTGCCCTCGTCGATGCGCACGTTGTACGCATCGTGTACGTCCTGGCGGCAGTCCATGGCGTTGCTCGCGCCCCCGATGAGGAGCTTCAGACACCCCAGGATGTAGCGCATCTCGCATTCCGAGAAGAACACGATGCTGCCGTTCACGACGATGTTGGTGTTCGGGCCGTACATGCAGAAGAGGTTCGGGAAGTTCGGGACCGTGATGCCCATGTAGGCCCGGGCGTCGCCGTCCCACTGCCCCTCGAGGGTGGCGCCGTTGCGCCCGGTGATCTTCATCGGCCACAGGAACTTGCTGGCCGTGAACCCCGTGCCGTAGATCAGCACGTCGCAGTCGTAGTGGGCGCCGCTCTCGGTGCGCACGCCCGTCTCGTCGATCTCGGCGATCGGGTCCGTGACGAGGTCCACGTTGTCGCGCCGCAGGGCGCGTATCCAGTTGCCGTTGTCGATGAGGATGCGCTTGCCGGCCACCGGGTAGTCCGGAATGATCTTGTCGCGCAGCTCCGTGTCCTCCTCGCAGAGCGCCCCGATGCCCTCCGTCAGCAGTTCGCGCAACTGATCGTTCTCGGCGCTAATGGCGCGGTCCGTCTCGTTCCAGGCCGGATCCTTCCTGGCCGCCGAGAGGATGCCCTCGGCCATGCGCCAGAACATGCCGAAGCGGTACCACTTCGCGTAGAACGGCACGTGGTTCAGCAGCCAGTGTTTCCCTTCGGGGACGTACTCGTGGTAGTCCGGCGCGTTGAAGATCCACGGCGCGGTGCGTTGGAAGATCGTGACGCTCGCGGCCTCCTTCGCCACTTCCGGCGCGAACTGGAACGCCGACGCGCCGGTCCCGATCACCAACACCTTCTTGCCCGCGAGATCATGCTCGTGTTCCCACTCCGTGGAGTGGAACGCGATGCCCCGGTAGCGGTCCTGGCCCGGCAGGTCCGGCCACTTGGGCCGGTTGAGCTGGCCGACGGCGCTGATGAGGGCGTTGGCGACGAGGGTCTCCGCCGTGCCGTCCCGATGCCGGACGTCAACGCGCCAGACGCCAGCGCGCTCATCGTAGGTGGCCGACTCGACATCCGTGTGGAAGCGGATGTTCTCGCGCAGCCGATACTGGGTCGCGCAGTCGTCGAAGTAGCTGCGCAGCACCTCCTGGGAGGAGTAGAACTGGGGCCAGTCCGTCGGGTGGAAGCTGTAGGAATACGTGTGGTTCGGACTATCGACGCGGCAGCCGGGGTAGGTGTTCTGATACCAGGTGCCGCCCACGTCCCCATGCCGTTCGATGATCTCGAAGCCGATGCCGGCGGCCTTCAGGCGGATGCCGGCGAGCAGGCCCGACATGCCCGCCCCCACGATCAGGACGCGGAAGTTGGCCCGCGCCTCGGCCGGTAGCTCCGCCAACTCCGGCACGCCATAGCTATCCTGATCCTGCAGGGCGAGTTCGGCCTCCAGAAAGGTGCCGTACTCGGGCGAGAGCTCCTGCCCCGTCGTGAAGTTGACCATCTCGTGGACGAGGCCGGCGTCCGGGGCCCGCGGCAATCGTTGGCCATTGTCCCGGTACGCCTTGAGCGCCTCGAACGCCCGCTGCCGCACGCGTTCTTGGTCCTCCTCCGATATGCCGCCCTGCGGATCGACGAGGAAGCCCGACTCCGGGCGGATGTCGCCCCGGATGATGGCGGCGTCCCCCGTCAGGTGGACCAGCGCGTTCATCAGGGATGGAATGTGCGCGTCCTGCAACGCCGCTCGAATGGTGTCGTCGTCCGCGTCGATCGGCTTGTTGACCGCCTTCAACAGGTCCATGTGGCGCCTCTGCTGCCTCCGTCCGAAGGCGACGAATGTTGCGCACTCGCGTCCGGCAATGCAACGTAGGGGGTCGGGACACTCCATACCGGAGCCACACCAGAGCCACACCAGAGAGGAACTCTTCATGGACATGGGCATTTGCGTCGCCTCGCACGTCGGCGACATCGACTACGTCGTGCGCGCCGAGGAACTCGGCTACAGCCACGCCTGGCTCGCGGACAGCCAGATGCTGTGGTCGGATTGCTATGCGACCCTCGCCCTCGCCGCGACGCGAACCTCGCGCATCCATCTCGGCACGGGCGTGGCCGTCACCGGCACCCGCCCCGCGCCGGTGAACGCCGCCGGCATCGCCACCATCAACGCCCTGGCCCCCGGCCGCACGTTCTTCGGCGTCGGCGCCGGCAACACGGCGATGCGGGTGATGGGCAAGAAGCCCCATCGCATCCGCGAGTTCGACGAATACCTAGCGACATTGCGGCCCCTGCTGCGCGGCGAAGAAGCCCTGAACGACGACGGGCAGCCGATCATGCACATCATGCCGGACAAGGGCTTCGTCAACTTCGAGGATCCGATTCCGCTGTACGTATCGGGATTCGGGCCCCGGTCACTCGGGCTCGCCGGCAAGCACGGCGACGGCGCGGTCCTCGGGGCGGCGTCCGCCAGCGCGCTCGGGGGCTCCTGGCACATGATCGAGGCGGGCGCACGCGAAGCCGGACGCGATTTCGACCGGGACGCCTACTACACGACCGCCTTGACCACCATCGTCCTCCTGGAGGAAGGCGAAGCCATCGATTCCGAGCGCGTGAAGAGCCAGTGCGGCGCGATGGCCATGGCGGGCGTGCACTACGCCTACGACCAGTTCCGCAACTTCGGCCACCAACCACCGAATTCGATGGCCGGCATCTGGGACGACTACACGACGCTGTTGGAGACCTTCCCCGCCGAGCGCCGCCACCAGCGCATCCACGGCGGCCACAACTGCTGGGTGCTGCCGGAGGAGGAGCGCTTCCTCACGCCCGAAGTCCTTGGCGCGGTTTGCATGATCGGCACGCGGGACCAACTGCTGGCGCGCCTCCATGCCCTCGCGGACGCGGGCCTCGACCAAGTGATGATCCTGCCCAACTTCGACACGCGCTACGAGGTGTTGGAGGCGGTGGCCGAGCAGTTGATCGGAGAGCTTTGACCCCCTTCTCGCGACCCGCCCGCCATGGTCACACCCAATAACATGATCGACCCTGACCCATGAACGAAATCGTCCACACCTTCGCCGGCAACCCCCTGGACCGCGGCGACGCGCTACGCCGGGACGCCGACTGGCTGGCCGACGCCGCGCGCGACCCCGACAGCCGCTACGTGCCCATGTGGCGCATGAACGTGCTGATAGAGGGCGGAGAAGGAGACCGCCTCGGCTGGCTGCCGCCGGGCCCGATCACCGAGCTGGAACTGGACACGCCCCCGGTGTTCCTCGGGCTGGCCGGCACCGCGGCCCGGTTCGCCCAAGACGTATCCGGGTTGGACGAGCCATTGGACGGCCTCAAGTTGTCCTCCCGCTACCGTTTCGAGGACTGCCGCGCCGCCGGGATGGTGCTGCCGGGGGCCGATGCGGGGATCGTGGCCCAGTGCCGCTCGCAGCTCGCCTGGCATGAGCGGCACCAGTTCTGCAGCGTCTGCGGCGCACGTTCCATGCAGGCGCGCGGCGGCCACCTGCGCGTGTGCCCCGAATGCGACGCCCAGCACTTCCCGCGCACGGACCCGGTCGCGATCATGGTGATCTCCGACGGCGACCGCTGCCTGCTCGGCCAGTCCGCGGGACGCCTAGCGCGCACCGGCATGTATTCCGCGCTGGCGGGATTCATCGACCAAGGCGAGTCCATCGAGGAAGCGGTGCGGCGCGAGGTGCGCGAAGAGGCGGGCGTGGAAGTGGGCGCGGTGCGCTATCACTCGTCCCAGCCGTGGCCCTTCCCCTCGTCGCTCATGATCGGCTGCCACGGCGAGGCGCTGACCACGGACATCCGCATCGATCCGGTGGAGATGGCGGACGTCCGATGGTTCACCCGGGACGAGGCGCGCGGGGCGCTGGCGGGGGATCACTCGGGGTTGCGGGTCCCGTGGCCGATGGCCATTGCACACCATCTGATTCGCGCTTGGGTGGACGGGGGCTGAGAGGCTCGTCGCCGTTCGCCGTGACGCCACCGAGTTCCGACGACCACGGGCAAGCCGAAGCGCTACCCTAGCCTGCAAGCCCCTCAGCCATCGCGAGCGCGGACGAACGCCTCGATGAGCGCATACTCTTCGTCGACCCGGGCATACTCGTCACGGAACTCCGGGTCTTCCATGAAGCGCGACTTCAGGTCCTTCAGCTTCGTCATGTCGTCACCTGCCGCATCCGCTTCCGGGCGAGCACGAGTGCTTGGCGGGGCGTCTTGCGCGATTTCTTCTCGAAGACGTGCAGCACGACCACCCGCCGCGTCGCCGCCGTCACGTAGATCCCCCCGCGATGCCACTACCGGTCAACTCCCGAACGCGCACACCATCCGCACTTCGATGCTGCGCCGTCCCGGCGCCTCCGGCGGCGCGTCGATGTCGAAGGACGTGTGGGGGCAGCCCTTGGCGCGGTCCGGGCGCGTGTCGAGCTGCTTGATCACCATCATCTCGTCGGTCTGCATGCGCGAGAAGTAGTAGAAGCGCTGGGCCGGGTTGTAGATCGGCATGGACGACGGCGCACCGCCCTCCATCGATCCGGTTTCGGGGCCCGGCTTGCCTTGGTAGCCGGTGTAGTAGTAGTCGAGGACGTCGCCCAGGTCGAGGGTGCGGGCGTCGATCACGGCCAGCGGGTTCTTGCGCACCTCGCGCTCGATGGGCTGCCAGGTGTTGAACCACGCGAACTCCCAGTGTCGGGCGGGGTCCAGGTCCGCGCGGTGTTTCTCCAGCGCGTTCCGGCGCCGTTCGGCGGCGCCGCCGAGCGAGTAGTCGCAGTGCACGAACCGGGCATAGGCGACGTTGAAGTCGCTGGTGTCCTCGGTGCGGATGGTGTGGGAGTAGACGAACACGGCGTCGGCGCCGGTCATGTCCCGCACGACGTCGCCCACTTCGCCGTAGTAGGCGTCGCGCACCCGGGCCGCGTCGTGGAAGTCGTCGAGCGCGGATGCGTGCCGGGTGAGGACGAAACCCGCCGTGTCGAGCGCGAGTTCCAGCCCCCGGGCATCCTCGATGGCCACCGTGCGCTTCGCGGTGTTCGCCCGGCGCGAGGTCCGGTCGCCGATGCGCGGCGCGTCGGGACGGTCCTTCCACTCCGCGTTGAGGTACCGAACCTCGGCCCTAACCGCCGTTGATCCTGACATCGCTCCCTCCTTCGCTCACAATGGGGATGGTAGCACCGCGTCGGAGCCTTCGACAGGTTGCCACCCATCCGCCACCGGCAAGAGGAGAACCCCGTGCTCGATCGATTCAAGGTCCCGGACGACATCGCCGTTCGGGTCGCGCCCGACGCCATGCGCCACACCGTCGAGGCCATGTTCGGCGCCCTAGGCATGCCCGAGGCCGATGCCGTACAGGCCGCCGACGTGCTGATCTACGCCGACGTGCGCGGCATCGAGAGCCACGGCGTCAGCAACATGATGCGCGCCTACGTGCACGGCTTCCGCAACGGACACGTCAACCCGACGCCGGATTGGAAGATCGTGCGCGACACCGGGCCGGCCCTATACGTGGACTCCGACAACGGACTCGGCCTCGCGGTGGGGCCGGCGGTGATGGACCTCGCCATCGAGCGGGCCAAGCAGTACGGCATCGCGTTCGCGGTCACCAGCAACGGGGGCCACTACGGCGCAGCGGCCTACCACGCGCACCGCGCCCTGCCCCACGACATGATCGGCATCTCCATGACCTCGGGGGGCGTCCACGTCGCGCCCACGTTCGGGGCGGAACCACTGCTCGGTCTGAATCCCATCGGAATCGCCGCCCCGGCGGGGACGGAGGTCCCGTTCCTGTTCGACGCTTCGATGAGCTCGGTCGCCGGCAACAAGATCGGCCTGCTGCGCCGGGTGGGCGGCCACGTGCTGCCAGGTTGGGTGGCCGAGGAGGACGGTACGCCCGTGATGGAGGAAGCTCCCGTCCCGCCCAACTTCCTCCTGCTGCCCCTCGGGGGCACCCGCGATATCGGTTCCCACAAGGGCTTCGGCCTCATGATGATGGTCGAGGTGTTGACCACCGTCCTCGGGGGTACCGGCGCGGGGCCCGACCGGCGGACGGCGTTTGCGCACAGCTTCATCGCTTGCGACGTGGGCGCGTTTACCGACCTCGAAACGTTCAAGGCCGACATGGACGCGTACCTCAAGCGGTTGCGCGAGTGCCGCGCGGCACCGGGCGCGGAGCGCGTCGTCTACCCGGGCATGCTGGAGGCGGAGGACGAGGCGGACCGCTCCGCGAACGGCATTCCCTACCACCCCGAGGTGATCGAGTGGTTCACGGCGACCTGCGCGGAGCTCGGGGTCGCACACCACCTCGGCTAAAGGGCTCCCAGGAACCAACGCGAAACGCCGCACAGTAGCCGCAATCCGACGCGGCCCCTCCCACTCGGGCGAGCGGGCCGGCACCGATGCTATAGTCGGCGGCCCATTTTTTGGGGCGCGTGCTTTCGGATGGACCAGGCAGCGTCGGCCCGCGAGATCGCGGAACGCCACGTGGACCGGATCGGCGGACCGATCACCGCATTGCGCGAGATCGCCGCCGCGTTCGGGTACGTCCAACGCGGCCACGTGGAGGCCGTGGCGGAGACGTTCAACCTGAGTGTCGCGGAGGTGCGCGGCATCGTCGGCTTCTACAGCGATCTCAACACCGAACCCCGGGGCCGCACGCACATTCGCATCTGCCAAGCCGAGGCGTGCCAGTCCGTGGGCGCCCGGGAACTCACGGCGGCGGCGACCGCCCAATTCGGCGCCGGCCTCGGCGAGACGAGCCCCGACGGGAGCGTGAGCCTCGAAGCGGTGTATTGCCTGGGGCTCTGCACGACCGGGCCCACCGCCATGGTGAACGACCGCATCGTGGTGCGGGCGACGCCCGAGGCCCTCGGCCCATGAGCCTCGCGAAAGTCCCACGCGAGACCTTGGCGAACGCCCTAGGCGCGGACCGCGTCGCCGCCGAACTCGCCGCGGCGGGCCACGACGTCATCCGCACGGGGTCATTGGGTCTCTGCTGGGCCGAACCCCTGATCGAGATCGACGGCATCGCCTACGGCCCGGTCAAGAACCTGGCGCACCTCGACGCCGCGCGCATCGGCCCGACCGACGAGATCCCGGCCCTGGCGCGCCAGCATCGGCTGGTGTTCGACCGCTGCGGCCGGGCCAACCCGTTCGACTACGATGCCGCGCCGATTCGCGCCCATCTCGCACGCGAACCCGCGGACATCCTCGCGGAGATCGAGGCAAGCGGCCTGCGCGGTCGCGGCGGCGCCGGCTTTCCGGCGCACATCAAGTGGCGCACGGTCCACGACACGCCCTCGGACCGCAAGTATGTCGTGGTGAACGCGGACGAGGGCGACTCGGGTACCTTCGCCGACCGGCTCATCATGGAGGGCGACCCGTTCCGCCTCATCGAGGGCATGCTCATCGCGGGCCGCGCGATCGGCGCGGATACGGGCGTGGTCTACCTGCGCTCCGAGTACCCCCTTGCCGCCGAGATCTTCTCCGAAGCCATCGTCGCCGCCCGCGGCCTCGGCCTCCTCGACACCTTCGACATCGAGCTCTTCGTGGGGGCCGGCGCCTACATCTGCGGGGAAGAGACCTCGCTCCTGGAGAGCCTCGAGGGCAAGCGCGGCGAGATCCGCGTCAAGCCCCCGGTGCCCGCCATCGCGGGGCTGTTCGGCCGGCCCACCCTCGTACACAACGTCATCACCCTGGCCGCGGTCCCGGCCATCCTCGAGCACGGCGGCGCCGCCTACGCGGAACTCGGCGTCGGCCGCTCCACGGGCACGATGACCTTCCAGCTTGCCGGCAACGTGGAACGGGGCGGCCTGATCGAGCTGCCGTTCGGCGTTCCGCTCAGGGAGTTGATCGAGGATTGGGGCGGCGGCACGCGCACGGGACGGTCCGTCGGCGCCGTGCAGGTGGGGGGTCCCCTCGGGGCCTACCTCGCGGGCGAACAGCTCGACACGCCCATGACCTACGAGGCGTTGGCCGCCATCGGCGCCGGGGTCGGCCACGGCGGGGTCGTGGTGTTCGACGATACGGTGGATCTCGTGCGCCAGGCACACTACGCCTTCGCCTTCTGCGCGCACGAGTCGTGCGGCAAGTGCACGCCTTGCCGGATCGGGGCGGTGCGCGGCAAGGAGACTGTCGAGGCGCTGATCGCGAGCGAACGTCCAGAAGTGGAATTGGCTATGATTGCCGATCTGTGCGACGTCATGGAACAGGCGAGCCTGTGCCAGATGGGCGGCATGACGCCCATCCCCGTGCGTAGCGCACTCGGCCTGCCGCCCGGCGGCTCTTGAAGTCGGCCGGGCGCGGGAGCAGTGACATGAGAATCGCGGACAAGGACTACGGAACGCCGCCCTCCGGGGCCACCGAGCATGTCACCCTGACGGTGGACGGCGCCCCGGTGCGCGTTCCGGCCGGCACCTCCATCATGCGGGCCGCCATCGAGGCGGGCATCCCCGTGCCGAAGCTCTGCGCGACGGACAACCTCGCGGCCTTCGGCTCCTGCCGGCTGTGCCTGGTCGAGGTGGAGGGACGCCGGGGCCTGCACGCGTCCTGCACCGAGCCGGTCGCCGCCGGCATGGCGGTACGCACCCAGAACGAGACGATCGCGAAGGTGCGCCGGGGCGTCATGGAGCTCTACATCTCCGACCATCCCCTCGACTGCCTGACCTGCTCCGCGAACGGCGACTGCGAACTGCAGGACATGGCCGGGGCCGTCGGCCTGCGCGACGTGCGCTACACCGGCGGCGCGGACCACCTCGACGTGCCCGCCGACGCCTCGAACCCCTACTTCACGTTCGATCCGTCCAAGTGCATCGTCTGTTCGCGCTGCGTGCGCGCCTGCGACGAGGTGCAGGGCACGTTCGCCCTGACCATCGACGGCCGCGGCTTCGACGCCTCCGTGAAGACGGGCGCCGAGGACTTTTTCTCCTCCGAATGCGTCTCCTGCGGGGCGTGCGTGCAAGCCTGCCCAACCGCCACGTTGATGGAGAAGTCCGTCATCGACCACGGCGTCCCCGACCGCGTCGTCAAGACCACCTGCGCGTACTGCGGCGTCGGCTGCTCCTTCAAGGCGGAGATCAAGGGCGACCAGGTCGTGCGCATGACGCCGGACAAGGACGGCAAGGCGAACCACGGCCACTCCTGCGTGAAGGGCCGCTTCGCCTGGGGGTATGCCCAGCACCGCGAGCGCATCCTCGAACCGATGATCCGCGACCGCATCACGGATCCGTGGCGGACGGTGTCCTGGGAGGAGGCGATCACCCACGCCGCGGACCGGCTGGCGGCGATTCAGGCGGAACACGGGGTCGGTTCCATCGGCGGCATCACCTCCTCGCGCTGCACCAACGAGGAAGTGTGGGTGGTGCAGAAGATGGTGCGCGCCGCGTTCCACAACAACAACGTCGATACCTGCGCCCGGGTCTGCCACTCGCCGACCGGCTACGGCCTCAAGACGACGTTCGGAACCTCCGCCGGCACGCAGCACTTCGATTCGGTGGACCACGCCGACACCATCCTCGTCATCGGCGCCAATCCCACGGAGGGACATCCGGTGTTCGCGTCCCGCATGAAGCAACGCCTGCGGGAAGACAGCCCCGGCCGGCCGCCGGCGCAACTCATCGTGGTGGACCCGCGCCGCATCGACCTCGTGCGCTCGCCCCACGTGGAAGCCGACTGGCACCTGCCATTGCAGCCCGGCACCAACGTGCCGCTGATGAACGCGTTCGCCCACGTCGCGGTGACCGAGGGCCTGATCGACGAGGCATTCGCGCGGGAGCGCTGCGACATCGAGTCCTTCCAGGAGTGGCTCGAATTCGCCGCCGGCGAGGAACACTCCCCCGCAGCGGTCGCCGAGGTGACCGGCGTGCCGGCCGAGGACATCCGCGCCGCCGCCCGCGCCTACGCCACGGCACCGAACGCGGCGATCTACTACGGCCTCGGCGTCACCGAGCACAGCCAGGGCTCCACCATGGTGATGGCCATGGCGAACCTGGCGATGGCGACCGGCAACATCGGGCGCCTGGGTGTCGGCGTGAACCCCCTGCGTGGACAAAACAACGTGCAGGGTGCCTGCGACATGGGGTCGTTCCCCCACGAACTGCCGGGGTACCGCTGGATCACGGACGAAGCCACGCGCGCCACGTTCGAGCAGGCGTGGGACGCGCCGATCGATCCCGAGCCCGGATTCCGCATCCCGAACATGCTCGACGCCGCCTGCGCGGGCCGCTTCAAGGGCATCTACATCCAGGGGGAGGACATCGCGCAGTCCGATCCCAATACCCAGCACGTCGAAGCGGCCCTCGGCGCCATGGAGTGCGTGATCGTCCAGGACCTGTTCCTGAACGAAACGGCCAAGTTCGCCCACGTCTTCTTCCCGGGCACCTCCTTCCTCGAAAAGGACGGCACGTTCACCAACGCCGAACGGCGCATCAACCGCGTGCGCCCGGTCATGCCCCCGAAGACCGGGATGGCCGAGTGGGAGACGACGCAGGCCCTGACGCGCGCCCTCGGCTACCCCATGGAGTACGGTTCCGCCCACGAGATCATGGACGAGATCGCGTCCCTGACGCCCACCTTCGCCGGCGTCTCCTTCGACCTGCTCGACCGCGTGGGCAGCGTCCAATGGCCCTGCAACGCCACGGCCCCGGAGGGGACGCCGATCATGCACCGCGAGGAGTTCGTGCGCGGCAAGGGGCTCTTCGTGCTGACGGAGTATCAGCCCACCGAGGAGAAGGCGAACCGGAAGTACCCGCTCCTGCTCACCACCGGCCGCATCCTCACCCAGTACAACGTCGGTGCCCAAACGCGGCGTACCGACAACGTGGAATGGCTCGACGAGGATCGTCTCGAGGTCCATCCGGCGGATGCCGAGTTGCGCGGCATACGTACCGATGACTGGGTGTCCGTGACGAGCCGCATGGGCGAGATCACCCTGCGCGCCGAGGTGACGGAACGCGTCGCGCCGGGCGTCGTGTACACGACGTTCCACCATCCCTCCACGGGCACCAACGTCGTGACGACGAACCTCTCCGACTGGGCGACGAACTGCCCCGAGTACAAGGTGACCGCCGTCGAGATACGGCCGGCGAACCACCGCTCGCCGTGGCAGGAGGAGTTCCACAGCCGGACCACCGAGCAGATCGATCTCCTGCCGGCGGGATGACCCGGCCCGACATCGCCGCCTCCGAGGCGCCTCCGGCGAGCCTGCGGATCGACGTGGAGGCCGTCGCGGATAACGCCGGCCGGCGCGCGGGTTCCGACGTGGTGACCATCGAGGAACCCCTGGAGATCCGGCTCTCCCACCACGATGGCGACCAGCGCGTGGAGCAGAGCATCTCCATCACCATGCGCACGCCCGGCAACGACGCCGAACTCGCCGTGGGCTTCCTCGCCGGGGAGGGGATCGTGGCGGCGGCCGACGACGTGCGCTCGGTCGAGCCCTGCGGTCCCCCGAGCCCGGACAAGGGCATCCACAACGTCGTGCGCGTGGAGCTGGCCGACACCGTCGCGGTCGACCCCGGCGGACTCCTGCGGCATTTCTACACGACGTCGAGCTGCGGCGTGTGCGGCAAGGCGTCGCTGGACGCGGTGCGGGTGCAGGTTCCGCCGCGGGACGCCAAGCCGTTCTCTATCACCCCGTCCGCGCTGCGGCGGCTACCCGAGGCTCTGCGCGGCAGGCAGACCGAGTTCGCCCGCACCGGCGGCCTGCACGCGACCGCGAGCTTCGACGCCGAGGGCAACATCCTGCGCGTGCGCGAGGACATCGGGCGGCACAACGCCTTCGACAAGCTCGCCGGCTCCTACCTAGCAGAAGGGGGCCTCGGCGGCCACGGGATTCTCCTGAGCGGACGGGCGAGCTTCGAGCTGCTGCAGAAGGCCGCGGTCGCGGGCACGCCCCTCGTCGCGTCCATCGGCCCCCCTTCGAGCTTGGCCATCGAGTTGGCGGAGGACCAGGGGATCACCCTGGCGGGCTTCCTGAAGGCGGACCGGTTCAACATCTACACCCGCCCCGAACGCATCGGTGCGTGACGGCGGGCGCAGGCCGACGCATGCGGCGCGAGGACATCACGGCCATCGTCTTCTGCGGCGGTGCGGGACGGCGTCTCGGCGGCGTGATGAAGCCGCTCATCGAATGGCGGGGACGGCCGCTCGTCGGACACGTCATCGAGCGCATCGCCGGACAGGTCGGCGCGATCCTCCTCAGCACCGGCGCCGACCCCGAACTCTATGCGCGGTTCCGCCGCCGCGAGGAATCGGCACGGTCCGAAGGAAGCTCCCCAACGGGGCCGTCGATGGCACCGCCGGTCCCCTGCCGGGCGATCCCCGACGAAACGCCCGGGGAAGGGCCGCTGGGCGGGCTCGCATGCTGCTTGGACGCCGTGACCACGCCGTGGGTCTTCACCTGTCCCGGGGACTCGCCCCACATCGCAAAGGACCTCGTCGAGCGACTGACGCCCGACGCCGAGCACCACGGCGTGGCCATCCCCCACGACGGCCACCGGCGGCAGAATCTCTTCCTGCTGATACGCCGCGACCGGGCCCGTGCCCTGGCCGACTTCTATCGGGCCGGCGGCCGCGCCATCCACCGCTGGTTCGATGACAACGACATCGTGTCCACACCGCTGCCGGACCTCGCGCACTCGTTCTTCAACGTCAATACGCCCGCCGACCTTGCTACCCTGCGGGCGGAAGAGGACTGATCTCATGCTCGACCGACACAGGCGCATCGTGATCGCCGGCGCGGCGATGCTGTTCGCCGCCGGATGCACGCCCGAGGAGACCCATCCCGTCGAGCCAACCGCCACGGCAGACCCCCGGCCCAACATCATCCTCTTCCTGGCCGACGACCTCGGCTACGAGACGCTCGGCGTCAATGGCAGCGCCTCCTACCGCACCCCGTCCCTCGACGCCCTGGCCGCCTCCGGCGTGCGGTTCACGAACACCCATTCGCAGCCCCTCTGCACGCCATCGCGCGTGCAGATCATGACCGGCCGCTACAACCACCGGAACTACACCAACTTCAACATCCTGCCCGAGGGAGAAGTCACCTTCGCGGAACTCCTCAAGGACGCGGGGTACGCCACCGTGGTGGTCGGCAAGTGGCAGCTCTGGGGCCACGAGCGGACATGGCCCGAAGCCCAAGGCAAGGGGCAGATGCCCGAGCAGGCCGGTTTCGATCGCCACCTGCTGTGGCAGGTGCGCCAAACGTTCACCGCCGGCGAACGCTTCGCGGACCCCTTCGTCGAGGCGGACGGCGCCCCGGCGGCCACCGTGCCCGGGGCCTATGGGCCGGACGTGTCCACCGACTTCATGCTGGACTTCATCGAGGGCCACGTCGCCACCGAGCCGGAACGGCCCTTCCTGGCCTACTTCCCGATGGCGCTGACCCACGACCCCTTCGTCCCCACGCCCGACAGCGCCGGCTGGGACGGTGATCGCTACGCCGAGGATCCCGCCTACTTCAAGGACATGGTGGAGTACATGGACAAGATCGTCGGCCGGACCGTGGCGAAGCTCGAGGAACTCGGCCTGCGCGACAACACCCTGGTCCTCTTCACCGGCGACAACGGGACCTCGCGGGCGATCACGAGCACCATGACCGACGGAACGGTCGTGCGGGGCGGCAAGGGCCAGCCGACGAACGCCGGAACCCACGTACCGTTCATCGCTTCATGGCCCGCGAGCGTGCCGGGCGGGCGGGTGTCCGACGCGCTGATCGACTTCAGCGACTTCCTTCCATCGCTCGTGGAGGCCGCGGGCGCGACCTTGCCAACCGACCGCATCATCGACGGACGGAGCTTCCTCCCGCTACTGCGCGGCGAGGTGGACGCGATCCGCGACTGGATCTTCTGCGCCTACACGCCACGCTGGCTGAATCTCCCCGATGCGCGGTTCGCGCGCGACCGTCGCTACAAGCTCTACGACGACGGGCGCTTCTACGATTTGGAGGACGATGTGCTCGAGGCGCGTCCACTACCCGCGGACGCCCTCGATGCGGCCGCGGACGAGGCGCGGCAGCGCTTGCAAGCCGTGCTGGACGAGATGGCCCGGGGGGAAGGGCGTTAGCGCACCTCCGAGAGAAGGCCGGTCTTGACGTCGTAGACGAAGCCGCGAATCTTGTCCTTCACCGGAATGAACGGGCACGCCGCGATGCGGCGGATGGACTGGCGCACGTTCTCTTCAAGCTCGGCGAACGCCTCCAGGGCGAAGGACGGACGCAGGCCGGTCTCGGCCTCGATCTGGTCCTTCAAGTCGTCGTCCCGGAACGTCAGCATGCCGCACTCCGTGTGCTGGACCAGGATGATCTCCTCGGTCCCGAGGAGCCGTTGGGAGATGACGAGCGAGCGCAAGACGTCGTCGGTGACGACGCCGCCGGCGTTGCGGATGACGTGGGCATCCCCTTCGGCGAGGCCGAGCAGGCGGCCGGTTTCCAGGCGCGCGTCCATGCAGGCGACGACCGCCGCCTTGCGCGCCGGCGCACCAGGTGCCTCGCCCTTGTCGAAGGTCTCGGCGTAGCGGGCGTTGTTCTCGAGACAGAGGTCGGCAAACGTCTTGGTACTCATGGGACCTCATTCCGAGGCATGGGAAGCTCCACCCACATGCTATCAATCCGGCGCTGGACGCTCTCGCGTCACCCCCGCATTCAGCAGGGCGTCCGTCGCCGCTCCGTCGAAACCCAGTTCCCCGAGAATCGCGCGCGTCTCCGAGGCGAACGGGCCGGTGGGTTCGCGGGAACGAAAACCCTCTCCATCCATGCGGACCGGCGGCGCCAAGGCGGTGACGTCCCCCGCCGCCGGGTGCCGGAATGTGTGCAACATGCCGTTGGCGCGGACCTGTTCGTCGTCGAACAGCTCCACCGGGAACTTGACGGCGGACACCGGCACGCCGACCCCGCGCAGCCGGCCGATCCAGTGGGCACTCGGCGCCCCGCGCAGCGTCTCCTCGATGTCGCGCATGAGCGCGTCGTAGTGGGCGTCGCTATGCTCGCTATGCGGCGCGTCCAGTTCGGCATCCACCGCGCCCACCACGGCGAGGAAGCGCTCCCGTAGCGGGCGGCTGCCACACGCGACGGCGATGGGCGCGTCGGCGGTGTCGTAGGTGCGCAGATAGACCTTGATCATGGGCATCGTCCGGGCGGAGGTCATGGCCCGCGCCTGCTCGGCGAAGCCGACCCCGTCCCGCCGTTGACGTTCGAGCCCGGCGAGCAGCTCCGCGTGCACCGGGGCATCTTCCCGCTCCGCGCGGATGAGTTGGTTGTTCTCCAGGGTCATGGCGGCGTGCATGAGCGACACGTCCACGACGCCCCCCACCCCCGTGCGCTCCCGGCGCAACAATGCCGAGGCAATGCCGAACGCGAGGCTCATGGCGCACATGTAGTCGGCGCTCACCGGATCGCCCGGTGCCGGACGGCCATTGACCAAGCGTCCGTTCGCCGCCATGAACCCCGTGCGCGCCTGCACGACCGTGTCCATGCCGGCGAGCCGCGCTTCCGGGCCGGCCTTGCCGAAGGCCGTCACCGCGCCGGAGACGAGCCGGGGGAAGCGCCGCCGCAGGGTGTCCGGGTCGAGGCCGAGTTCGCGGTCGAGGCCCGGCCGGAAGTTCATCAACGCGACGTCGGCCCATGCCAACAGGCGCTCCAATACGGGCTGGGCCGAGGGATCGCGCAACGCCAGGGGTAGGGAGCGCTTGCCCCGATTGCGCGACAGGAAGATGCGGGTCTCCAGCGGGGCGAACTGGCGCAACTGGCGCGTGGGATCCCCGCCGAGAGGCTCCACCTTGATGACGCTCGCGCCGCCCTCCGCAAGCAACTGCGCGCAGAACGGCACAGAGACGAATTGACCGAACTCGACGACGCGGATGCCGGCGAAGGGCTGGGCGGCGTCTCCTTGTGGGTCGCTGTCCTCAGGCATCCCGCGCGGCCGGCACCAGGGCGTCGTCCTTGGCTTCGGCGCGGACGTGCGCCGGACGTTCGCTGACGCGCTTCCAGTATTCCTCGAACACCGGCCGGGGCTCGAGGGTCTCGAGCATGTGCATGCCCCACCCGACTTGCGCTCCGACGTACACGTCCGCCGCCGTGAAGGACGCGCCGGCCACGTACGGCGCTCCGGCGAGCGCGCCCTCCAGCGCGTCGACGACGGCCGCGAAGGTGCCGTAGCCAGCCGACCGTTCCAACTCGCCCGGCACCTCGAAGCCAAGCATGCGGTTCAGCGTGGCCGCCTCCAGCGGTCCGGCGGCAAAGAACAGCCAGCGGTAGTACGCCCCGCGGGCGTCCGTCGGCGGCGCGAGGCCGGCCTCCGGGAACGCATCCGCGAGGTACGCGCATATCGCCGCCGCCTCCGTGACCACGACGTCGCCATGCCGGATCGCCGGGACCTTGCCCATCGGGTTGACCAGCAGGTACTCCGGCGACTTCATCGAGTCGTACTCCAGCACCTCGACGCGGTAGTCCGCGCCCGTCTCCTCCAGCATCCAACGCGCGATGCGGCCGCGGGACATGGGGTTCGTATAGAGAACCAGATCGGTAGCCATGCCAGAACTCCTAGGTCAACCGAACAGTAGCCGCTCCGCCACGTCGCGCGCATCGTTCAGATTCTCAACGATGCGATCCGCGGGGACGCGCCGCAGGACGCTGAGGGTATCGAGCGTGTCGGCCACCATGCCGGCGAGTCCCATGACAACCACCTCGGTGTCCGACTTGGCCGCCTCCCGGAGCAAGCCCTCGATCACCATGGCGGCACTGTAGTCGATATAGGTGGTGCCCGAGAAGTCGAAGATGACCACCTCGTGATCCTTGATGTCCGCGGCAATCACCTCCATCAGCTTGCGCGACGAGGCGACCGTGAAACGCCCGCGCAGGTTCACGAGGCCCACCCGCGCCGAATACCGGTCGAAGATCCCCTTCCGGTCCGGGAAGAAAGCCTGATCAAGCAACGGCACGGACATCGCGCTCTCGAGTTCCAGGCCCTCCAGCTGTCGCGCGTGCGCCATGCCGGCCGCGATCAACCCCACCGCAACGGCCGTGATCAGGTCCAGGAACACGGTGAGCGCCAGGGTCGCCAGCAGCACGATCAGGTGCTCCCGCTGGATGCGGTGCACCCGCAGCAGCAGCCGCCAGTCCACGATGCCCCAACCGATACGGAACAGGATCGCCGCCAACACCGCTTGCGGAATGGGCTCGGCGAACCGGCTCAAACCGAGCAGCACCCCGAGGAGTAGCAGCGCGTAGATGATCGCGGAGATCCGGGTGCGGCCACCGGAGCGGACATTGGTGACCGTGAGCACCGGGGATCCCGCGCCCGGCAGACCGCCGAAGAGCCCCGCCATGACGTTGCCGATGCCCTGTCCCACGAGCTCCCGGTCGGGCTTGTGGGAGGAGCCGGTGAGCGAATCCGCCACCAAGGCCGTCAGCAGGCTGTCCACGGAACCCAGCAACGCGAGGATGAGGGCCGGCTGCACCGCCCGCGCCAGGAACTCCGTCGAGGGGACGGTCCACTGCGGCGCCGGCAAGCCGGTCGGAATCTCGCCGATTGTCGGCGCGCCGGTCAGCCACAGGACGCCCAGTGCCGTGCCCGCGACAAGCGCCACGAGCGCGCCCGGCAGCAGCCGGTCGAGGTGCCGTGGCCACAAGGCGCCGACGCCGAGCGTCAACACGCCAATCGCGAGCGCGCTCCCGTTCGCCTGCCCGATCGCTTCCGGGAACGCACGGATCGCGCCCAACGCCCCGCCCGGGGCCGTGGGCAATCCGAGCAGGGGCAGCACCTGCATCACCATGATGATGACGCCGATGCCGGACATGAATCCGGAAACGACCACGTGCGGCGTGTACGCCACGTAGCGGCCGATATGCGACAGGCCGAGCAGGATCTGGAACAGGCCGCCGAGCACGACGATGGCCAAGGCCTCGGGGAGCGTGTTGGCGTGCGTGGCAACGATCACGGCCATCGCCACGGTCATCGGCGCGGTCGGCCCGGAAATCTGGCCGCGGGTACCCGAGAACACACCCGCGAAGAACCCGGCCGCGATGGCCCCGTACAGCCCGGACGCCGCACCCATGCCCGAAGCGAGCCCAAAGCCCAACGCAACGGGCAGCGCCACTATCGCCGTCGTCACGCCGCCAAACACGTCTCCGCGCAGGGTGCGCAGGTCGTAGCTCACGCCAAAGCGTTTCTGGTCAGCCATCCAGAATCATCGGGACGCCAAGGCCCCGTCATCGTGCTTGCCGGAGCGCGCGCGTTGCGGCTCCGAAGGTTCCCCGTAACCGAACGGCCACAAACGATGGCCACCCGGCATGGTTGCCAGCATGGCACCATCGGTGCACGAAGTCTACACGCGGACCTCACGCTGCCGCCCCCAACGAAGTCTGCGGCCAAAGCCGGCACGGTCGCCGCAGCCGACGAGCTTGGCCTACCCAATCTGGCTGCGGATGTCAACGTTCCAAACTCCGGGGGGCGGCGGTAAAGTAGTCGGTCGCAGGGGAGGAACCTATGGCAAATAAACCACGTACGGATGCGGCCATCGCCCGCACCAGGGAGCAACTTGCGGCAGATGTGGACGCATTCTTGAAGTCGGGCAAGAAGATCAAGCAAATCCCCATGGGGGTCAGCGGACAGGGCCCGTCGAGCAGCGGACGCAAGCAGTTGGTCCTGAAGCCGCGTCGGGCCTAGGGACCTCAGAGCGCAGGGGCGGACCAAGCAGCAGCGAACGCGACAAGCCACGCCAAAGCCCACGACAGCCCCTAGCGCAGCCGCCCCAAGCCTGGCGGCAAAGACAACAAAGCGACAGTACCGGATCGGCGGTTTCACGCATACGGAACCAACGGACGATGAACGAGTCAGCGACCGAGGGGTTGCGCACCGAGTTGCGCGATGGCTGCCTGACGGTCGCGTTCGACGACGGCGCGGACAACCGCATCGACTACGCCATGCTCGAAGCCCTGGGCTCGCTGTGCCGGGCGGCCGGGAACAACCCCGCAGTCCGCGTGCTGGCGCTGACCGGGAGCAACGGCCTGTTCTCCGCCGGCGCCGCGGCGGACATGGGCTCCTGGCCCGACCGTTTCGCCCACCGCAAGCCCGCAGGCGGGCACGGCCCCGCACCCCTTCCCGAGCAGGACGCCCTGCGCGCCCTCCGCGCCTTGATGAAGCCCACCGTGGCGATCCTCGAGGGGACCGCCCAAGGTCTCGCCCTCGACCTCGCGTGCGTCTGCGACCTGCGGCTGGCGCTGCCGGATGCCCGTATGTGCGACCGTCGCGTGGCCACCGGTACCGCCGCCTCCACCGGCATCGCATACGTCCTCCCCCGCCTGATCGGCCAGTCCCAGGCCATGCGCATCCTGTTGCTCGGCGAGACGCTGGACGCCCGGGAGGCGTTGCGCATCCGGCTGATTCAGCAAATCGTCGCGACGCGCGAAGCGGCGGACGCCGTCGTCGCCAACATCGCCACGATGCCGACCCGGGCGTGGGAGGTGCACAAGATGCAGGTGCTCGGCCAGCTCGATCTGGACTTCGAGTCGGCCATGGTCCACAGCCTCGGCATCCGCCAGACCCACGTCATCGAGGACCGGATCGAGGGCGTCCAGGCTTGGCGCGAGCGGCGCGAACCCCGCTTCACGGGTCGATGAGCGCCCCCGTTCCGCTCTTGGTCGAAGACGACGGAGCGGTCCGGCACATCCGGCTGAACCGGCCGGAGAAGCTCAACGCCATCGATCCCATGCAGCACGAGCGCATCGGGCGGGCCTTCCTCGAGGCGGACGCCGACCCCGGCGTGCGGGTGATCGTCCTCTCCGGAGCCGGTCGCGCCTTCTGTGCCGGAGACGACCTCGGCGCGGACGCCAAGTCGTGGCCGGCGCGCATGCAGAACCGGCTGGTGGACCTCGACCTCGGCCTCGGCCCGGCGCTGCTGCTCGAATCCGCCGGGTGGGTGCGTCACGTCGCCAAGCCCACCGTGGTCCTCATGCACGGAGCGGCACTCGGCTCCGGCTACGACTACAGCCTCTCGTGCGACTTCCGCCTGGCAACGGAGGACGTCAACTACGGCGATCCGCGCATGCATCGCGCCATGTGGGCCGCCGAGGGTTGGTCGTACAAGCTCGTCCGGCAACTCGACCAGTCCGCGGTCACGCCCGTTGCCTACCTAGGCGAGCGAATGAACGGCGCGAAGGCGCATGACTACGGCCTCGTGCACCGGGTCTACCCGGCGGGAAGCGACCTGCGCGAGGTGGCCCGCCCGTTCCTGGCCACCCTCGCGGATCTCGATCCCGATGCCTACGCCGAGACGAAACGTGCCATGCTCGCGGGCCTGGATCTCGGCTTCGAGGCCGCCCTGCGCTAAACCGAACATGACCACGCCACTGTCCGATTTCGACCCGCGCGCGTCCGACGCGCCACTCATCGTCTACATCGACTACAAGAGCCCCTACGCCTTCATCGCCAAGGACCCCACCTACGCGCTTCAGGATCAGCTCGGCATCGAGATCGACTGGCGCCCGTTGACGCTGGACATCCCGAGCTTCCTCGGCTCCGCGCGCCTCGATGCAAAGGACAAGGTGGTCGAGCAGAACCGCACCCCCGAGCAGTGGCGGGGCGTCCGCTACGCCTACCGGGATGCGCGGCGCTACGCGCGGCTGGCCGGCTACCTGCTCCGCGGCACCGTCAAGATCTGGGACACCTCCCTCGTCCACATCGCGATGCTGTGGGCCAAGCGGCAGGACAACGCGGTGCTGCGGCGCTACACCGACATCACCTACGAGCGCTTCTGGCGGCGGGAACTGGACGCCGAGGATCCGAACGTGGTGACCGCCGTGCTCGCCGAGGCCGGTGCCGACACCGCCGGATTCGAGGACTTCCACACGGGACCGGGACGCGCCGAACACGACGCCATGCAGGCCGCGATCTTCGACGCCGGCATCTTCGGCGTACCCGGCTACGTCGTGGACGGAGAGTACTTCTTCGGACGCGAGCACCTGCCGATGGTGCGTTGGATGCTCACCGGGCGGGAGGGGCCGGCCCCCGACATCTCCTATCGACGCTTCGAGGCCCCGCCGGAGAACGCTCCATGACGGAGCCGTTCGTGCCGGCCAAGCCCCTGACCGTCGGCATCGACCTCAAGAGCCCCGAGTGCTACCTCGCGCTCGGGCCTACCCGGGCGCTGGCCCGCGACCTCGCGATCGAAGTGGACTGGTTGCCGGTCGTCACCGCACCGCGGCGCCCCGTGCCCGAAGGCGACGATCGCGGTGCCCGTCACAAGCAACATCGCGCCACCTACCGCGCCCTGGACCTCGCCCGCTACGCCCGCGTGGCCGGCATCACGTTGCGTGGTCCGGGCCGGTCGCCGGACTCCACCCTGGCCGGCATGGCCATGCTCGCCGCGAAGGCACACTCCGACCAGGCCCTCGCGGAGTTTCTCGACCGCGCCTTCGAACGCTACTGGGCCGCCGAACTCGACCTGGAAGATCGCGGCGCACTACGGGCACTGCTCAACGAAGTCGGCGTGGCCGAGTTCGCCGAGGACGCGCCGGGGTTCGACGCGCTGCAGGCCAGTCTCCGCGAAGCCGGGCTCTTCGACGCCCCGGCGTACCTCGTTGAGAACGATATCTTCAACGGCCGCGCGCACCTGCCCATGATCCGGTGGATCCTCGAGGGCCGGGTTGGGCCCGGCCCGATCTAGGAGCCCGCGCCGTAGAACGGCGCGGGCGCGTAGGCCGGTAGGGCTGGGCCGGGAACGGAGCCAAAGGCGACGGTTCCGGGGCGCTAGCGCTGGCGACAAAACGCACGGCGGTCGGATGTCCTCGCAGAAAGTCGATCAGTACGTCCGTGTCGACGAGAACGGGTCCGGACGCCATCGGTCTCGATCCTAGCTTTCGCGTAGTCTCCGCAGGGAAGGCGCGTCGGCCCGGTCCGCCCAGAGTCCAGCGGCCTCGCGCAACACCTCGCGCTGCCGACCCTCGGCGTGCTGCGCCAGAAACCGGTCCATCGCCTCGCGAATGAGCATGGTCCAAACTCCCCTCGACGCCTCGGAGGCCGTCGTCCCTCGCGTCTCGGCCTCACCTTCCTCCGAAGAACCGCCGCGGATTGTCGACGAAGAGCGTCTCCACCGTCGCCTCGTCCACGCCCATCTCAAGGAGATCCGGGATGACGTGGCGATGGATGTACTGGAACTGATCCACGTTCTGGCGCTTGAACTGGTGCTCGTCCGGCATCGAGCCGTCCGGGTTCTCCTTGAAGATGTGCAGGCAGACGCAGTCGTGGGAGGGGCAGAGCTGGTCCTTGTAGCCCATGTCGATCAGCGTCTTCAGCGTCACGGTGCGCATGTGCGGGCTGACGAGGAAGCCGGGGTAGCGGTCGAGCCCCAGGTAGCAGCCCTGGTCGAGAATCCACTTCAGATACTCGGTGTCCGTGGTGTCGTTCGAGTGGTCGATCTTCACCTTGGTGAGATCGACGCCCTCCTCCCGGAAGATATCGATCTGGCGACGCGCGACCTGCCCGGTCGGATAGGAGTGCACCATGATGGGCACGCCCGTCTCGTTGTGCGCCCGGGCCACGGCCCGGGCCATCACCTCAAGGCGCTTCGTGACGCCCTCGAAATCCGCCGCGCACTTCAGCAGGCCCGCCTTCACGTCCGTCCCTTGGAAGCCCTCCTCGATCTCGCGGACGAACTCCCGCGCCATCTGATTCGGCGAGACCCCGAGCAGCCACCGCGGCACGTCGAGCCACCACCCGGTCACGTTGATGATGTTCACGCCGGACGCGCGGGATACCCGGGCAAGCAACTCGGGCTCCCGGCCGAGGTCGAAGGTGGTCGCGTCGACCATGGTGTCGATGCCCTGGGCCTTCGCCCGCTTGAGCGCAGCGATGGCCTCCTCCTCGGGGGCCGGCCCGAGCAGGTGCGGGTGCCAGCGATAGAGCGCCGGGCCGGCGACCATGACGTGTTCGTGCATCAGCGTGAAGCCCAGGTCGTCCGACGAAATCGGCCCGAGCACCGAGTTGATCTGCGCCATGGTTCCTCCCCCTTGTACGCGGGTGTGCCGCAACGGCATCGGACGCCTTCGCGGTTGCGCCCCGCGCCGCGATGTTACTCTAGCTCGCCATGAACATCGGACTCTTCAACTTCGCCACCGACTACTCCATGCCGGTCCCGGACCTCGCCCGCGAAGCCGAGGAACGCGGGTTCGAGTCGTTCTGGCTCCCGGAACACACGCACATTCCCGCCTCGCGACGCTCGCCCTGGCCCGGCGGCGGAGACCTGCCGAGGGAATATGCCCACACCTTCGATCCGTTCACGGCCCTCGGCGCGGCGGCGGCGGTGACGTCCACCATCAAGCTCGGCACGGGCATCGTCCTCATCATCGAGCGCGACACCATCACGGCGGCCAAGGCGGCGGCGAGCGTCGACCACCTCTCCGGGGGGCGCTTCCTGTTCGGCCTGGGCGGGGGCTGGAACCGCGAGGAGGCGGAACACCACGGCACCGAGTGGGATACGCGCTTCAAGCGCCTCGCGGAGCAGATGCAGGCCATGAAGGTGATCTGGACCGAGGTGAAGGCCGAGTTCCACGGTGAGCACGTGGACTTCGACCCCATCTTCTCCTGGCCGAAGCCCGTGCAGCAGCCGCATCCGCCCATCCTGCTCGGCGGCGAGACCATCCACACCCTGCGCCGCATCGTCGCCCACGGCGACGGCTGGCTACCCCGCATGCGGGACCCCGAACAGGTACTCGCGGGCATCCCGACCCTGCGGCGCCTCGCCGAGGAGGCGGGCCGGGACCCGGACGGCATCGGCGTCTCCGTGTTCGGGATGCCCCCCGACCCGGACCTCGTGGCGCGGTTCACGGAAGCCGGCGTGGAACGCATCATCTTCGCCGTACCGCCCGACGAACCGGACGCGACCCGCCGGCGGATGGACCGCCTCGCCGGCTTCCTGCCCGGCTGAGCCCCGTCGCGTCGGCAGGCGTTCACGGATGGACCTCAAGGCGACCCGCTACCGGGTCGAGGACGGCATCGCGACGATCACCCTCGCGCGACCGCATCGCATGAACGCCTGGACGGGGCGCATGCATACGGAGTACCGGCACAGCCTCGCCCGGGCGAACGCCGACGAGGGCGTGCGCGCGATCATAGTCACCGGTGAGGGCCGGGCGTTCTGCGTCGGTGCCGACGCCGAGGCGCTCACCGGGCACGTCGCGCGCGGCGGCTACGATTCCGGCACCGACGACGCCATCGCACGCCCCGGCTACGGTGTCCGCCCCGAGTTCGACGCCACCTTCGCGTACCACTTCGGCCTCGACAAGCCCGTCATCGCCGCCATCAACGGAGCGGCGGCCGGCGTCGGCCTCGTACTCGCCTGCTACGCGGACCTGCGCTTCGCCGCAGCCGGCGCGAACCTGAGCACGGCCCACGGCAAGCTCAACCTGCCGGCGGAGTACGGCCTCTCCTGGCTGCTGCCGCGCCTGATCGGCCTGACGCGGGCGAACGAACTGTTGCTGTCGAGCCGCAAGTTCACGGCGGAGGAGGCGTTGGAACTCGGTCTCGTGAACACGGTGTTGCCCGCCGAGGCGCTTCTGCCGCATACGTATGACTACGTCTCGAACCTGATCCGGACCGTCTCTCCCGGATCCCTGCGCACCACGCGCCGGCAGATCTACGCGGACCTGCACCGCGACGCCGCCACAGCAGTGCGGGATTCCGAAGCGATGGTGGAGGACATGATGCGCGAGCCCGACTTCGCGGAGGGCGTGCGGGCGTTCATGGAGAAACGACCGCCCCGATGGCGGGGTTCCTGAACGTCCAGCGACGGATGGCCGGGCCAGATTGGTACTGGCGTTGGGCATCCGCCGGCGTGCTCGCGCTCGGTTGCGTCGCCGCCCTGGGGCAGCCCGAGGAGCTCTTCTCCGACGCTCCGTCCGAACGCATCGCCGGCACCATCGAGGACGCCTTCCCGGATCCCCGGCTCGTGTCCCGCGCTCGGCGCGTCCACACGTCTCGATCCATGCTCGACACCGCCCGCGCCGGCGTCCTCGCCGACGGGGCGGCGCGGCTGTCCCTGAACCTCTTCGACGATGCCGTCTTCGGTGCGCGGATCGACGCCGCGTATCCGACGGCCGGCGGGGGATATGCCCTGTCGGGGACGCTGGCCGACATGGAGTTCGGCCGCGCGACCTTGGTGGCCAACGCGGGGACGCTGGCCGGCGCGGTGCACACGCCCACCCGGTCGTTCGTGATTCGCCAACGCCCGGGCGAACCGGCTTCCATCGCCGAGGTGGACTTCTCCCTGTTGCCGGGCTGTGGCTTCGATGCGTTCCACGCGGCGAACGGGCAGCGCCGGGAGCGATCCGCCGGCCGGGCGATGGACCCGCAAGGCCCCGGCGCGAGCCGTCCGGGCCTGCCCCTGCTGCGGCCCTCGACCACGTCCTCGAAGGAGCATGTTCACCCACTTGGCAGCGTCGGCGCCACGCCGAACGGCCAATCGATCCTCGACGTGGCCGTGCTCTACACGCGGGGCGCCCTGAACGCCGCCGGCGGGCATGACCTGATCGCGGCGGAAGTGGACCTCGCGGTCGTGCAGGCAAACGCGGCCTTTGCCGACAGCGGCGTGAACCTGCGCGTCCGGATCGCATTCGCGGGCGAGCTCGATGCCATGCTGCCCGACCCGGCCATTACGCAAGGCCGCACCGCGTCGGAGATGGTCGAGCTGTTCACGGGGGGCTGGAGCGTGACCCAAGTGAGCGCCCGGTCCGCCGATGGGACGTACTACGAGACCGCCGCCGTCGCGGACCGGATCAACGCCATGCGCGACGCCTTCGGCGCGGACGTGCTCCACATCGTCGGGCACGGCAACTGCGCGGGATGCGCCGGGCTCGCGGAGTTTCTAGGCGTTTGGGCATTTACGGAATACACCGCCCTCGGGGCGCATGTTTTCGTGCACGAACTCGGCCACAACCTAGGCCTATTGCACGACCGCTACGTCGACGCGGGCAACCCGGCGTTCCCCGGCGGACATGGCTACGTCAATCAGGCCGCATTCGCGCCGGACGCACCGCCCTCGGCCCGCTGGCGCACGATCATGGCCTACGACACCCAGTGCCGGGTCCAAGGGCGCTTCGGCTGCGCGCTGGCACCGGTGTTCTCGGACCCCGAGCGCATGCTGCGTGGTCACCGCCGGGGATGGCCCGGCGAGGCCCACACCGATGCGCCCGTGGGGCCGGCGAACGCACGGCGCGTTCTCGAACAGACACGCGGGGCGGCCGCGGCCCTGCGCACACCGACAGAAACGTGCCCGGTCACGGTGACGCCGTCCAACCCCTTCACGCGCGCCCGGGGCGGCCGCTTCACGTTGCGCGTCACGACGCCCCCGGAATGCCGGTGGTCCGCCGTCGCGAACGCTCCGTTTCTCTCGACCGGCGGCGGCGAGCGCCGGGGGCCGGGAACGGTGGAGTACGAGGTGGCGGCAAATGCGGGACCGCTCCGCTCCGGCGACCTACAGGTGGCCGGCCAAATCATCGCCGTGCAACAAGCCGCCGCGCCGGGGCCGGGCGTTTGCGACCGTGCACCGGGCATCCGGGAGGCCCTCGTTGAAGTGGCGGGGACGACGAGCTGCGCCGAGGTCACCGCCGCACAAGTCGCCGCCGTGGATAGACTGACCGTGGTGGTGCGCGATCTCGCGGACGAAGATCTGGCGGGGTTCACCGGGCTGCACGGCCTGCGGCTCGGCGTGGCGGCGGGGCCTCTGCCCGCGGCACCGTTCGCCGACCTCGCCGACCTCGAGATGCTGGCGCTGTGGGGCGACTTCCAAGCACTGCCCCGCGTCTCCCCGACGGGCATGCCCCGGCTCACCGCACTCGATGTCGCCGGCCCGCTGAGCCAACTCCCGAGCGACGCGTTCCGGGGTTTGCCGGCCTTGCGCCGGCTGAGCTTGGGCCATATGCGGCTCGAGGCCCTCCCCGCCGGCACCCTCCACGGCCTCACCGCGTTGACGACCCTGGAGTTGCGGCGGGGCCGGCTCGCCGGGTTGCACGCGGACGCCCTCGCCAACCTGTCCGCGCTGGAAACGGTCGATCTCTCCGGCAACCGGCTGCGGCACCTGACCCTCGGCGTTTTCGACGGGCTCCTCGGCTTGACGACGTTGGACCTCCGCGACAACGCCTTGGGGACGGTCCCGCAGAACCTCTTCGCGGACCTGCCCTCCCTCGAGTGGCTGCACCTCGCGGGCAATGGCCTGCGCCAGATGCCCCGCAGTCTGCGTTCGCTACCCAAGCTGCGCGCGCTCGGCCTCGGCGGCAATCGCATCGAGCGCGTGTCCGGCGAGGACTTCCGTGGCCTGTCGGAGCTCGAGTTCCTGGATCTCTCGGGCAACCTCTTGCACGAGTTGCCGGCCGACGCATTCGCCGATAGCCCCGTGCTCGACCACCTGGACCTCGAACTGAACGGCATCGAGACGCTGCCGGCCGCCCTGTTCCACGGCATGCCGCAGTTGTGGGAGCTCTACCTGGCATTCAACAACCTCACCGAACTGCCCGACACGCTCTTCGCCGACCTGCATCTCGGGTTCCTGACGCTGCATCGCAATCCCGGTGCGCCCTTCGCCTTTCCCGCCCGGCTGGAGGTGTCCGACGCCGCCCCGTTTCCGTCCGACGAGAAGACGGTCATCGCGCGGCTCGCCCGTCCGGCCCCGTTCTTCATGGAAGTGCAACTCACGGCGTCGAATGCCGTGCTTTCCCCGGAGGTCACCTATCTGGGCCGCAGCCTCCTCGCGAGCGAACCCGCCGTCGCCGTGATGCCCGGACGCGGGCGGGCGGTCACCGTCTCCGCCCACGTCGCGCCCTGGTACGACTGCAATCCCGGGAGCCGCCTGGCGTCCTGCCCGACCGGTGTGTCGACGCCGGCCGGGCCATCGCTCGAGTGGTTCAAACATCACCAACGCATCGAGAGTGGAGCGCCGGCGCGCTTCGACCTCACGCGGATGTTCGAGACTTCAGGGGGCGCAAAATGGACGTACGCGGCGGTCCTGGACGACCCGGGGCTCGCGACCGTGACCGTGGCCGATGGCATGCTCACCGTCACCACCAACGAGGACGGCTTCGACGGCGACGTGCAATTGACGGTCACCGCGACCAACGCGGACGGGCGCACCCACGCCAGACGCTTTCTCCTACAGATCGAGACCGCCGGGCGATCCTTCCTGCGGGGTTGGCGCAGGACGTTGCTGATTCGGCCAGGGGAGGAAGCGGAGGGCGACTAGGCCTTACTCGTCCCGGGTCAGCACCTCCAGCAAGTGCCCGTCGATGTCGCGCCAATAGAAGCCCCGGCCGCCGTGGCGCCGGTTGATCTTGCCGTCCTCCCAGGAGAATGGCCCGGAGCCGTACACGACGCCCGCCTCCTCAATGCGCGCGAAGATGCCGTCGAACTCGGCGTCGCTCACTTTGAAGGCGTAGTGGTGGGCGCGGAAGTCCGCCGCGTTGTCGAAGTCCATGGTGAGCGCATCGTTCACCCGAACCGGGGCGAAGTGGCCCGCCGGCCCGTGATGCTCCAGACCCATGATCTCGGCGAAGAAGCGTGCCGAGGCTTCCTTGTCGCGAACGGGCACGATGGTGTGGTTGAGTTCCATGAAGCGTCGCCTCCCGTGCTGCCAACGCGGACACCCTACCCCGGCGGGTCGCCCCGCGCCATGTCCTCCCGCGCCGAGTCCGAGTGTTCGGCCCCGGCCTCCCCCGGCGCGCCGCCGAGGCCCGCCCCGGCACCGGCCGAACCGGGCCCCCCGTCCGCGTCGGCTGCCTCATCGCCGGCGGCTTCTCCTGCTTCCGCGGTCTCCTCCCCGAAGCCACCGAACAGCGCCGGCTCCTCGTCGAAGTGGGCGGCGACATCCTTGACGCCGGTGACGATGATCTCCACCGCCACGGCGAGCAGCAGGAAAGCGGTGATCGCGGTCACCACCTTGATGCCGGTCTGGCCGAGTCGCCCCACCGTGTGATGACTGGTGCTGTAGCAGATGCCGACCACCAACGCGACGATGCCAATGCCCCCCACGGCCGCGCCATACTCGATGACGGTGTGGTAGTCCCAATGGTGCTTCAGCGAGCCGCTGATCGAGATGGCGATGGCCAGCACGGCGGCGTCCGCGGTCAGCGGCATGGTCAACGGAAAGAACGCCGGGTCGTCGCGGCCCTCGTGGTCGCCGTGGCCGGAGCCATCGTCCTCGAGCATCTTCCAGGCGGCGTGGAAGAGCACCAGGCCGCCGGCGATGTCCACCACGCCGATGCTGATGTCGAAGATCTCCAGCACCAGCACCCCGAGCACCAGGGTGCCGGTGACCAGCGCGAAGAAGTACGCCGCCACGCGCCACGCCACCCGGCGCCGCGCTGCCACCTCCATGTGGCTCGTCATGGTGTAGAACGGCGCGGACAGGCCCATCGGGTTCGCCACGGGCAGCAGGGCGGCGGCGGTGTACAAGAGGATGTGGAGGGGATCCGAGAACATAACGTGCCTCCGCTGGCCTCAGCAGTGGTCGGTGAAGCGTCGCTGGTCCTTGTGCCGTAGATGGTGTAGCTCGAACTCCAGCGGATCCGTGGCCGCCACGGAGTCCAGGAACTCGAGGGCAACCCCGATCGACTCGATCAGGTGCCGGGCCATGTTCCGGGTCAGGTTGCTCTTCACGACGATGCGGAACATCGACGCATCGGCCTCCACGTCGTGGAAAAGCGGCAGATCTTCGTGCGTCAGCGGATGGTCGAACTGCATCCGGTAGCTGCCCACGTACCAATGGTGCTGCGACAGGACGTGCTGCAGGTCGAAGTCGTCGTAGCCGAAGCCGCATTCGGGGTTCAGCCTCGCCGTGACCACCGGTAGGCAGGCCGCATCGCCGTCGTCCAGGATCACGAATCGCGGCTGCCCGTTCTGGCGCATCGCGCGCAACCCCTCCCGCAGGTAGCCGGCGTTGGCCATCATGTTGTCGCAGAGCTGCCGGTAGCCCGATACGCCATAGTGCAGCAGCTTGTAGTACTGCGCGTACACGCCCGCCGCCGGCCGCGAGAAGTTGAGCGTGTAGGACTCCGCCTTGCCGCCCAGATAGGTCACCGAGATGGCGACGTGCTCGCTCAGGTCCTCGCGCCCGCGCCAGACGATCCAGCCCGTGCCGCAGATGGACTCCCCATACTTGTGGCCACTTGAGGAAATCGAGAGCACGTTGGGCAAGCGGAAGTCCCACGGCGGCAGGCCGTCCTGGAACGGCGCGATGAAGCCGCCGGAGGCCGCGTCCACGTGGATGCCGACCTGGTAGCCGCGCTCCGCGTTCACGCGGTCGAGGACATCGCTGACCGCCTGCACGGGGTCGTACTGGCCCCCGTAGTGGTTGCCCATGATGCACACCACGCCCATGGTCCGCTCATCGACCGCTTCTCCGACGGCCTCCGGGTCGAGCTTGAACGACTCCACCGAGGGCGTGAGGATCTTCGGCTCGACGTCCATGTACTTGAAGAGCTTCTCCCACGCCGCCTGGAAGCAACTCGATATGATCAGGTTCGGCCGCACGCTCAGCACCTCCTCCGGCGCCAGCCCGTGGCGCTTCGCGTACCAAGCCCGCCAACGGAACTTGAGCGCCAAGCCCGCCAGCAGGCAGGCCTCCGTGGAGCCGACGGTGCCGGCACCGGGGGCGACGCCATACTCCTCGAACTCCTGTCCCTGGGGGCAGTGCCACAGGTCGGCGATCATGTTCACGGCGGTGTCGTGCAGCTTGTAGGACTGCGGATAGACGGTCTGGTCCGCCAGATTCACCCGCAGGCCCATGGCGGCGATCTGCTCCTCCTCCGGCTCGAGGGCCACGTTGACGTAGGAGGACGTGTTCAGGCGATGGTCGAAGTCGAGGGTGTGGGCGTTCTCGATCATCAGCCGCACCGCGCCCCGGTCCAGCCCCTGCTCCGGCATGCGCCGCAGACTGAACCAGTCGCGCTGGGCGAGGGTGGACGTGTAGTAGCCGACGCCCCCGGCCTGCAAATGATCGAGCTTGGCCCGGAGTTGTTCGACTTCGCGTTGCAGTGCGAGAACTTCGTCGGACATGGCGCTCCTCCGCTTACCCCGAAACGCGCTCGGGAGCGTAGCACGCCCTCGGGGAGGCGAGCGGACGGACGGGCGCGGTTGCCCGGGGTTACCGTGGCGGCCGCACCCAGATCGGCGACGACCAGCCCCGCTGCTGCTCGGTGGGGGACACGTCGTCGGGCAGCTCCACGTCCGCGCTCAACGCGAGGCGCGTCGGCCAGCGGCAGGTCGGGTTCTCCAACACCCGCGCGTAGTAGAACGCGTGCCCGTCCGGGGAGTAGTCGGGGTCCACGAAACGTGCCTGTAGTTCCGCGGCGCCGGTGGCGTCGTTGCGTTCGCAGGTATCGAGGTCGACCGTCGCTGCGGTGGGCGCGCACTTCCCGTCCTCGCCAGGCGCCCGCCCCCCGGAACAGGCGACGTCCCTGACGCGCTGTAAGGGCTCCCCGACCGCAGGATCCTCGATCCAGCCCTTGATCACCTGGATGCGGTCGAGCAACGGCCCGTCCGGATCGGACATCGCCCAGACCCAGAAGGACGGTTCCGCGACACCCACCAACTCGCCGCCCATCGGCACGCCGCCGGCGTAGGCGGCGGCGAGCTGTTCCTCGTCGTTGTCCATCTCCGTCGGCAGGTCGCCGCCGAAGAACCGGATGCGCAGCCGCGACCCGCTGGTGCCGAACGCCTCGCGCCGCTCCAGCGCATCGAAGAGGTCCGCCCGGGTGTTCGCCTCCGCCCAGACACCCGCCAGGCCGCCGGTATTCACGCGCCGGAAGGCGCCGATCACGATGTGCTCCGCCTGGAGCGCCTGGCGTACGGCGGGGGCATTGCCGAGTGCCGGCACGAAGTTGGGCGGTACGACGGCGATGTTGCCCGGATCCGAGGTGTGGGTGTCCGTCGAGCCGATCATGCCGTAGCGGAACTGGTTCGGGCGGCCTTCGGCGGCAAGCTGGATGCCGTCCAGCAGGGCATCCCGGATGAACGAGGTCTCCGACGCGCATCGCTCCGTCTCACCCTCCGCGCAGATCGGAAAGAGGTTGCCGAAGTCGCAGTCCTCGTCCGCCGCGCCGACCCCGACCTGGCATTCGGAGGTCCCCTTGAACTGGGTCACTTCCGCCAGGCGGTCCATGCGCACGATCCGTTCGAGGTCCGCCTCCGTGTAGGGCGTGCCGTCCTCGTCATTGCGGGAGAAGGCGAGGCCCCAAGAGAAGTTCGTGTTGTGCGGAATCGTCAGCACGCGGCACGGGGGCGTGCAGCCGGCGTCGAGCCGCGCGAAGAACTCCGACTGGTCGCGCACGTCCATCGAGGAGACGGCGTGCGGGATCACCTCCTCCCCCCGGAAGACGACGTTCCGGTGCAGCATCCCGAACTGTGGCAGCAGCGGCGTGAACTCGTATCCGATGAGCGCCGTGAACGCGCCGGGATCGTCCGCTTCGTTGGCCGCCTGCTGCACGCGCTCCCAGGTCGAGCGGGCGTATTGGAGGCAGGTGGCCTCGCCGTCGGGACACACGCCCGGCAGCCGCGCCGCCGGCCGCAGCACGCCACGCGCGAAACCCGTTCGGAAGCGCTCGTCCGCGTCAACGGCCCCGGCCACTCGTGCGCACAGGTCCGAGCCGTCGAGCGGACCGCCTTCCGAGCAGGCATGGATCGCGTCGAAACCCTCCGCGTGGTCCGTCAGCGCCACGAAGTCGAGCGGCGTCGCCAGGCGCGCCTCGATCCCGTTCGGCAACTCCACCGGCTCACCGCGGGCGAACCGATAGGCGTCCCGCGGCCCGACGCGGTTGCCGAAGCTGTAGGCGTCGGTGGAGAGGCTCGTGTGCACGTGGAGGTCGCCGAAGAAGGCACGCCGCAGCGGATGGCGTTCGATTTGCCGCGGCGCCGCCGACTCGGCGGCGGCATCCGCGGGTGTTTCCGGAGCGTCCTCCTTCGTGTCCTGGCCGCACGAGGCGGACAGGAAGACGGCGGCCGTCAGCACCGCCGCCGGCAATGAAGTTCTCCGGTTCATCTCCCCCCGTGTGGTGTGGCTTGCCCTATCCCAGTTTCATCCAGATCGGCGACGACCAGCCCCGCTCCTGCATCTTCCCCGAACTACAGGCCGAACACCCACAGCACGCCGCCCTGGGGCACCACCGTGTCGGAACGGCCCAGCCGGCGCAGCCAGTCCTGCAACCGCTCCGCATCGACGCCCCACCCCGACACGACGGCGATGTACTGGCGGCCGTCCACGAGGTACGACACCGGCACGCCCGTGACCCCGGAGTTGGTGCGCTGTTGCCAAAGCAGTTCGCCGCTACGGGCGTCGAAGGCCCGGAAATAACGGTCGTTGGTGCCGCCCAGGAACACCAGGTCCCCCGCCGTCGCGAGCACGGGGCCCCAGTTGTGGCTCTGGAAGGGCACGCTCCAGACCTCCTCGAACGTGTCGACGTTCCAGGCCTGCAGCTCCCCGAGCGAGGTGACGTCCTCGTCGATGATGATCCGGGCCTCGTCCGCATCGTTGCCCATGAAGGTGCGCCCGGGCCGGTACTCCTGCGCCTCGCCCTCCATGTGGCCGCACATGTTGTCGTTGGCGGGGATGTAGAGGAGCCGCGTGCGGGGCGAGAACGCGGCCGGGGGCCAGTCCTTGCCGCCCCAGAGGGAGGGACAGAAGGTCGCGCCCCGCCCGACGGCGGGCTTCTTCGACTCCTCGTAGGACGGCCGGCCCGTCTCCGGGTCCAGGCTGGTGAAGACGTCCTGGCGCACGTACGGCTTCGCGTCCACGAAGCCGATGCCATCGGGTTCGCGCTCAAGGAACCACAGGTAGCCGTTGCGGCCAGGGTGCACGAGTCCCGGTATCGTGCGGTCGCCCCGCATGAAGTCGATCAGGAGCGGCGCGGACACCTCGTCCCAGTCCCAGGAGTCGTTCCAGTGGTACTGGTGGTGGCCGGTGAGGGCGCCCGTCCCCACGTCGAGGGCGAGGACCGACGTTGCGTACAGGTTGTCCCCCGGACGGACGTCCCCGGTCCAGGGGCCTCCGTTCCCGGTACCCCAATAAGAGATGCCGGCGGCGGGATCGTAGCTGCCCGTGAGCCAGACGGGCACGCCGCCGGTCTTCCAGGAGTCCCCGCCCCAGGACTCGCTGCCGGGTTCTCCCGGAGCCGGGATGGTGTACGTCTTCCAGGCCGGCTCTCCAGTCGCGGCGTCGAAGGCCGCGACGAAGCCGCGGATGCCGAATTCGCCGCCGGAGACCCCGACCATCACCTTGCCCTCGGCGACCAGGGGCGCGAGCGTCATGTAGTAGCCCGTGCCGTAGTCCTCGACCTCGGCCTCCCACACCTCCTCCCCGGTGGTGGCGTCGAGGGCGACGAGGAAGCAGTCCGCGGTCGCCATGTACACGAGGTTGCCGTGCAGCCCGACGCCCCGGTTCGTGGGATGCATCTGGGAAAGGTCTTCGGGCAGGTCCCGCTGGTAGCGCCAGAGAAGTTCCCCGGACGCCGCGTCCAGCGCGAGCACGTGATTGTAGGGCGTGGTGACGAACATCACCCCGTCGTTGACCACCGGCGGTGCCTGGTGCCCTTCACGCAGTCCCGTGGAGAAGGTCCACAGGGGCTTGAGCCCCTGGACGTTGTCCGTGTCGATCTGGTCCAGGGGGCTGTAGCCGTGCGAATCGTAGGTGCGCCGGTACATGAGCCAGTTGCCCGGTTCCGGATCGACCAACCGGGCGCCCGTGACCGGGGAATACTCCACGGCCCCCGCCATACCCACCCAAAACAAACCCGCCACTCCGGCGGCAATCGTCCAACGCATTGCGGTCCTCCCCGTCATCTCGTCATGCGCGCTGCGGCCACGCCATGAGTCGGCATGTTGCCACGGATCGCCCGGGATCAGGGCGGCTCCGGTCCGACGCGCCGCGAGAAACCGCCCGTCACGCGCAACGTCCCCTCCTCCAGCGCCACCCGGAGCATGGCGAGGGGCCGTGGCGCCGGGCCGTTCACGACCCGCGCCGCGTCCGCCACGTCGAACTGCGAGTCGTGGCATGGGCACTTGAGCCGCCGCGTCTCGCCGTCCCAGCCGTTGATCTCGCAGCCAGTGTGCGTACACGAGGCCGAGTAGACGAGCAGCGCGTCGGCGCCCGACGCATCCGGAACGGCATAGCGCGCCGCCTTCGACGATAGGTTGTCCAACGGGACGCGGACGACCAGGAGTTGGTTGTTGAGGGAGCCGTCCCGCACGACGCCGCTGGTCCCATCCATGGCAAATGCCGCCACGGGGCGTTCGCCGACGTCGCCGGCCGCCAACGCCCCGCCGGCCCGCTCGCCGAACGCATGCACCAGCACGTCGCCCACCTGGGGCTTCATGCGGCGCGGCTTCTGGCCCAGCGCCGGCACGGCGGCGATGAGCCCCGCGGCACCGGAGAGGCCGGCGAGCGCCCGACGGCGATTCACCACGGCTGCCGCGGAGCGGTCAGTAGCTGATGCGCTGCGCCAGGGTCACCCAGCGCCCGTCCCGGACCACGCTCAGCACGGACTCGCTCGCCCCCTTGTGATCGTCGGGACCGAACGACAGGTGGTAGCCGAACATGTCGGTGACATCGTGCATGCTCTCGAACGCGGCGATGAGTTTCTCGCGAGTCAGGTCGCGCCCCGCGATCTCGAGCGCCCGCACCACGAGGTCCGCGCCCCGCCAGCCTTCCATGGCGGGCAATCCGGGCTCTTCGCCGAAACGCTCGACGTAGCCCTCGAACCACGCCCGCACCTCGGGCGACATCTCGTCGTCGGGATAGAGCCTCGCCATGTGCACGAAAGCGTAATAGCCCTCGCCGGCCTCGTGCTCCGCGATCACCTGCCCGTACGCGGCGTTGTTGCCTACCCAGGCGACGTCCCCCCAACCCATCTTGCGCGCGGAATCGAGCACCAGGATCGTGTCGCGGTGTACGGTGCCCATCATCACAAGGTCGCAGTTCGCATTGCGCAGCCGCAGGATGGCGGCCGTGAACTCGGTGGCGTCGGGCTTGTGCGCCGAGGTCTCGACAATCTCGATACCCATCGCCGCGGTCTGGTCCTGCGCCCCCTCCAGGATCTCGATGCCGTAGTCCGTGTCCTGATACATGACGCAGACGTTCTCCTTGCCCTCCTGCTCCACGAAGTACTTCACCCCCGCGCGAATCTCGTCGTAGTAGATCCCGTGCTGGGCGAACATGAGCTTCTCGAACGGCTCGACCATGGACCGGGCGCCCGTGCCCGGGAACAGGTTCGGCACGCCCTGCTCGAACTGCTGCGCCATGACGGCGTTGTTCGTGGGCGTGCCGACGGCGACCAGCATCGCGAAGATCTTGTCCCGATTGATCAGCTTGTTGGCGGCCTGGATCGCGCGGGGCACCTGATACTGCGTGTCCTCGACGATGAGGCGCAACTCGCGGCCGTGCACGCCGCCGGCGGCGTTGACGTCCTCGAACCGCGTGCGCATCCCGTTCACCACGCCCACACCCCAGATCGCGATGGGGCCCGAGAGATCGGTGTGCGTGCCGAAGACCACCTCGGTGTCGGTGACGCCGTCCACGGTCATGGCCGATTCCCCGCCGCCGGACGCAGCGTCCTCCGGCGCGCCGCATGCCCAAAGGAACGCGAGCGGCGTCAGGATGGCCAGTTTCTTCATTGCCTTCCTCCGTCAATGGCCCGTGCCTTCGGCACCGACCGCGCTTGTGAAGACGCCCGTATCAAAGGGCATCAGGTGGGCGCCCTGCCCCGCCGCCGGGACCGTTCGATCACCGCGAGATGCTCTTCCCAATCCGGTTCCACGTCCGGTCCCTCCAAGGCATCACATCGGGCGAAAAGCCGGCCAGGTCCGCGGGTGTGCGAATCCTCACGGAGCCCGCCGCCCGTTCCAGCCGATCATCGACCGCAGACCGCAGCCATGCGCTCAGCGTCATACCTTCCCTGCGCGCTTGGCGGACGAACCGCACGTGGTCCGCGTCGGGAACCACTAGCTGGACGCGCGCCATGCGACCTCCCCGCAACCGAGTGCGTGCAACTTACACACCCCTTTCCCGAGATTTCAACACGACCAACATTGGAAGCGCCAACACCCGATCACCTCTCCGGAACCCCCGACACGCCACCACGACACCGCAGACAGACACCGCAGCTTGAGTTCTCCCTACATCCGGTCGACAATCGGCCCGTGACGCGAACGCACCCCATCCCCACGGCGACGGAAATCCGAGCGCACCTCCCGTCGAACCCCTACGCGTTACGCCGGACACCGGAACCGGAGAGTTCCCAACGCACCGCGATCGACCTGTTCTCCGGCGTGGGTGGCCTGACGCTCGGGCTGCGCAACGCCGGCTTCGACGTTCGGTTGGCGGTGGACATCGACGCGGCCTGTGAGGCGACGCACCGCCGCAACTTCGCCGCGACGCCCTTTCTTCGCGCGGACGTCGGGCAACTCTCGGCGCACGACATCCGCCTTGCTGCCTCCCTGCGCGACAGGGACCTCGATCTTCTCGCGGGCGGCCCTCCGTGCCAGGGATTCAGCATCATCGGACAACGGAAGTTGCTGGATCCTCGCAACAGTCTGTTCCACCACGTCATCCGCATGGCCGAGGAACTTCGGCCCAAGGTCCTCCTCATCGAAAACGTCCCCGGGCTCGCCACGCTCGGCCGCGGCGCCGTACTGAGGGAACTCGCCACAGCCTTCGACGGTGCCGGCTACAACGTCGATGTCGCCGAGCTCCTCGCCGCGCAATATGGCGTGCCCCAAATGCGTTGGCGCATGTTCTTCATCGGATGGCGGCAAGATCTCGCCACTAGGGGCGGCTTCCCAGCACCGACGCACGGCCGGTGGGGAATCGGCGATCTGGTACCCAACCGAACCGTGACGCCGGAAGCGACCGCAGGCTTCGTCACGATCCGCGACGCCATCGGTGACATGCCTCCCGTAAACGCTGGTTGTACGGCGCGGCGATACGGCACTCCACCCGATGGTCCGTATCAGCAAGCCATGCGACTCGACGCACCCCACGAAGTCCACAACCACTACGCCGCAAAACTGGCAACCCAGAACATCGACCGCATCAAGCGACTGGCCCCGGGAGAGGATTGGCGTTCCCTACCGGTGGACCTTCTGCCCCCCGGCATGCGGCGCGCCCTTCGCAAGGACCACACGCGGCGTTTTCGCCGCATGCAATGGGACGGCGTCGCTCGGTCCATCATCACCCGATTTCGGGATCCAAAGTCCGGCGAGTACATCCACCCGGAGCAACACCGCACCATCTCCATCCGCGAGGCGGCGCGAATTCAGTCATTCCCCGACTGGTTCGTCTTCATGGGCACGCACTCGCAGCAGTACGACCAAGTCGGGAACGCCGTTCCGCCACTACTGGCAAAGGCCATCGGTCAGGAGCTGCACGCAATGGTCGGTGCGGGTCGCCCAGAATGGCGGCCCGCGGTGAAGTGCCGCTACTCCATGCCCCCGTCGATACCCCTCGCCCTCGCAGCAGACTGACCTTGGCCAGTCCCAAGACCAGGCGCCGGGACGGGGCCGGCAATTACGTCAGCGAGTGGTTTGGCCACCGCCTCTATCCCGCCGTGGTCGCCAACGAACGCTCGATGTCCGACCAAGCCGAACGGCGCTGCCCGTTCCTGACCGAAGCGACCGGCGCCCCACGGGAGTGCGTCAAACGCGATGCGTCCAAAGGCGTTTGCACGATCAACAGCGCCAGCAACGGAGTCCGACAGGATTGGCTCGTCTGCCCCTACCGAGCCCTCAACCGAGACCTGATTGCGCACGCGGTCCGTCGCTTGTTCGCGCTGGAGTCGACCACGGCACCGTGGGTCGTGCCGGCAATCACGTTGGCAGAACCCAGCATCCGCAGGGAGGTCGCCAGCCGAACCTCTTTCGACGACCCGGTGTTCGTCTACTTCGACGCCAAGCTCGGCGGCGAACTGTCCATTCCGCAGACGGACAAATCGCCCGAACTCTCATTCGACGTGACCATCATCGAACTCGTCCGACGAGACGGCCTTCCACGTATCGGCCGCGTGGGGATACTCGAGATCCAAACCATGGATTTCCATGGATCGTACCGGATGGCCGTCCAGAACCTGAGGGAGAGCTTGCGCCTGCATCGTGGCGGTTTCGGCGAAGCCATTGCCGACAACCAGCGTTGGCTCAGCGAGGGCGTCGAAGGACCCAACATCGCCAACGTCTTCAAGCGCACGTTCTATCAGATGATGTTCAAGTTTCAGCTCGGTCGGCACGAGCGATGCGTCGGCTGCGTCCTCGCGCTTCCGAAAGCCGTCTGGGATAGCTGGCAGAAGCACCTTGGAGGCCCCCGGTTGGCCCCCACGGGCGAAGGGACGAGCGTCCTCGCCGCACCCGATTCTCACGCGAACGATGGCGCTCCGGCATGGATACTGGTCTTCGACACCGACCCGTCATCCCAGACCACTCCGAGCCCGTTGAGGGTCCACCAGACGATTACCACGAGCGCGAACGCCGTAAGCCATTGGGCACTGGACGCCGCGCCCCGCGCCGCCCTCGAAACGATCACGGCAGACAACGGTCTCTTCGCGGCCATCGACCGTCGTGTCCGCGCAATTTGGCCCGCCCTTGCGGAACCGTCCTCTAGCTGACCAGGAGGCGTTACATCGCGCGAAGAAGCAAGCCCCCCTTTTCTTCGCGCTCCGCCATCGCCCACGCTTCGAACGCATCGCGGGCTTCGGAGATCGCCTCGTCGATCGTCGCGCCGTCGGCGATGCAGCCGGGCAGGTCCGGAATGCTCACCATGAAGCCGCCACCCTCCTCGGCGGGAAGGGGGCTGACGTTGATCGCATAGTCTTCAAAGTTCATTGGGCCTCCTCCAAGCCCGGCCGCTGCTTGGGTTCGCAGCGGCTAAGCGCGCCCCACCGGGCCGCCTCAGGACCGGTACATCTCCGTGATCAGCCCCTCGTACTTCTCGTGCACGACCTTGCGCTTGAGCTTCTGCGTCGGCGTCAGTTCCTCGTCCTCGGCGTCGAGGAGCTGGTCGATGAGGCGGAACTTCTTGATCGTCTCGACGCGCGCGAAGCGGGCGTTGACGCTCTCGATCTCGCCCCAAACCAGATCCTGCACCTCCTGCGTGTGGCAGAGGCTCGTGTAGTTGGTGAACGGCACGTCGTGGTCCTGGGCGTACTTGGTGACGTTCTCGTGGTCGATCATCACGAGGCAGGTCAGGTACGGCCGCCGGTCGCCGACCACCACGGCGTCGGTGATGTAGGGCGAGAACTTGAGCTGGTTCTCGATCTCGCTCGGCGTGATGTTCTTGCCCCCGGCGGTGATGATGATGTCCTTCATGCGGTCGACGATGTAGACGAAGCCGTCGTCGTCGATGCGGCCCACGTCGCCGGTGTGCAGCCATCCCTGGCGGATGGTGTCGGCGGTCTTCTCGGGCTTGTTCCAGTAACCCGCGATGACGCCCGGCGAGCGGATGAGGATCTCGTTTTCCTCGGAGAGCGCCACCTCCGCGCCCTCGACGGCCTTGCCGACGCTGCCGATGCGGAAATCGTCCTCGACGTTCGCCGTGGCCAGGCCCGCGCACTCGGTCTGCCCGTACACCTCGTACATCGGCTTGCCGATGGCCCAGTACCAGTCGATGAGGTCCGGGGCGATGGGGGCAGCCGCCGTGGACAACCAGCGGCAGTCGTCAATGCCGAGCATGCGGCGGATGTTCTTGAAGACGAGCAGGTCGGCGAAGAAGAAAGCTCCCGCGACGGGCGTCGGCACCCGCTTCCCCGCCTTGAGGCACGCGGCCCGCCGTTCCCCGACCGCGAGCGCCAGCCGGTACGCCAGCCGTCCCAGCGCGGTGGCCTCCTTGAGCTTGATGGCGACGGTGGAGAACTGCTTCTCCCACACCCGCGGCACCGCGAAGTGGATCGTCGGCGCCACCTCCTGCTGGTCCGAGACGACGGTTTCCAGTTCCTCCACCAGATTCACGACCGAGCAGGACTCCAGCACCACGAAGGTATAGAACATGCGTCCGGCCACGTGGGCGAGGGGCAGGAAGCCGAGTTGCTCGTCGGTCTCGAACACGCCGTAGCAGCGCTGCAGCGTGTTCATCATGTAGAGCATGTTGCGCTGGCTGATCATCGCGCCCTTGGGCGGTCCCGTGGTGCCCGAGGTATAGGTCAGCACCATCAGGTCGTCCGGGCGGGCTTGGGCGATCTCCCCGAGCCAGACGTCGGGGTGGCGCTCGCCGTACTCGCGCCCGAGTTCGAGGAGCGCGTCGAAGCTCATGCATAGGTCGTCGTCGAGGTCCCGCAGCCCCTCCATGTCGAAGATCACAACCTTCTCGAGGCTGGGCGTCCGTTCGCGCACCTCCAGCACCTTGTCGAGCTGCTCCTCGTCTTCGGCGAAGTAGTACCGCGTGCCGCTGTCGTTGATGAGGTACTCCACCTGGTTCGGGGCATCGGTAGGGTAGACGCCATTGGTCACGCCGCCGATGCAGATGACCCCTAGGTCCGCGAACATCCACTCCTTGTTGACCTCCGAGGCGATGGAGACGACATCGCCGCGCTCGAGCCCCAGGGCTTTCAAGCCGAGTCCCGCGAGCCGCGCCCGCTCCCCGTAGTCCGCCCAGGTGTATTCATTCCAGATGCCGAAATCCTTCTCACGGATCGCCACCTTCTCCGCGCGCTCGGTCGCCCGCTTCCAGAAGAGCCCCGGGATCGTGTCGCAGCCGTCCACCCGCGCCGCGTCGTCCCCCGCCAATGTCGTCACCGCCATGTCTTGCGCACCTTCCAACGGCGCCGTCCGCGCACGCCCTCGTCCTTCATGCCCAGGTAGAACTCCTGGATGTCCGTCGCGTTGCTGAGCCGCTCCGCCGTATCCTCCATCACGACGCGTCCCACCTCCATCACGTAGCCGTAGTCCGCCACGTCGAGCGCCATCTTCGCATTCTGCTCGACGAGGAGGAGCGTCACGTCCTGCTCCTCGTTGAGGCGCCGGATGATCTCCGCGATGTCGTGCACGAGGCGTGGGGACAATCCGAGCGACGGCTCGTCGAGCAACATCAGGGCCGGACGCAGCATCAAGGCGCGCCCGATCGCCAGCATCTGCTGTTGTCCGCCGGAGAGGAATCCCGCTTCGAGCTTCCTCCGCTCCGCAAGCAGCGGGAAGTAGCCGTAGACCATTTCCAGGTCTTCGGCGATGCCCCCGTCGCGCCGGCTGAACGCGCCCATGCGGAGGTTCTCCTCCACGTTCAGGAACGGGAACACCTCGCGGCCCTCGGGCACGTGCCCGATGCCGAGCCGCGCCACTCGATCCGGATCCCGGTTGGTGATGTCCTCGCCACGGAACGCCACGGTGCCCTTGCGGGGGTCCATGGCGCCGCAGATGGTCTTCAGCACGGTGGTCTTGCCGGCCCCGTTCGCGCCGAGCACGGCCACGATCTGGCGGTCGAACACCTTGAGGCTCACCCCACGGATCGCCATCACCGGACCGTAGTAGGTCTCGATGTTGCGCAGTTCGAGGATGGGATCCGTGTCCGGCGCGGCCATCTTCAATCTCCGAGATAGGCGCGGAGCACCGCGGGATGTTCCTGGATCTCGCGCGGCTCGCCCACCGCAAGCTCCAGGCCGTCCGCCATCGCGAGCACCCGGTCGGACATCCGCGTCACCAGGTTCATGTCGTGCTCCACCATGATGATCGTGACGCCGAGATCTTGGTTGATGTCCTCGATCCAGAACGACAGGTCCTCGGTCTCCTCCGGGTTGAGGCCGGACGACGGTTCGTCGAGCAACAGCAGCCGGGGCTCGATGCAGAGCGCCCGGGCGACCTCGACCATCTTGCGCACCCCATACGGCAAGCCGTTGATCGTCTGCTCGCGATAGCTTTGCAGGTCGAGCAGGTCGATCACGTCCTCCACCTTCTCCCGGAACGCGAGGTCCTGGCGGCGTACGCGCGGCAAGAAAAAGAGATCCTCCGCAAGCCAGGTGCGGCGGTGCACGTGGCGGCCGATGAGGAGATTCTTCAGGACCGTCTCGTGCTCGAAGAGTTCAGTGTTCTGGAACGTCCGGGCGATCCCGCGCTGGGCAACGCGGTGTACGGGCAACCGCGTGATGTCCTCGCCAGCAAACGCCATGGTGCCCGCGTCCACGTCGTAGAAGCGGCTAATGAGGTTGAATACGGTGGTCTTGCCGGCGCCATTCGGGCCGATGATGCTGAACACCTCGCCCTGCTCCACGTCGAACGAGAGGTCCCGCACCGCATGGATGCCGCCGAAGCTGACGGTCAGGTCGCGCGCCTCGAACAGGCTCACCGGACGCGCTCCGTGCGCAGGTAGCTCTTCTGGCGCTTATACGTCGCCTTGCGGTAGAGCGGAAACTCCTGGAAGTAGAGGCGGATCTTCACCCACCGCCCATAGATGCCGAGCGGTTCGTAGACCAGGAAGAGGATCAGGATCAGCCCGAAGATCGCGGGTTCCAGCCCCGGGATCTCCGCGATCGCCGGCGGCGAAGCGTCGCGCAGGAACGCTACCGCCTGGGGCAGCAGCCCAATGAAGATCGCGCCGAACACCACCCCGTGCATCGAGCCAAGGCCGCCGACCACGACCATCAGCAGGAGCTGGATCGAGGTCACGATCGTGAAGGCATCCGGGGCAAGGTAGCCGATCTTGTGCGCGAAGAGCCCGCCGGCGAGCCCCGTGAACCCGGCGGACAGGAAGAACGCCAGGGTCTTCGTCCGCGCGAGGTCGATGCCCATCGCCTGGGCCGAAACCTCCGAATCCCGCACGGCGATCATCGCGCGGCCCGAGGGGCTCCGCAGCAGGTTGAGCGCGGCGACGAACGAGGCCGCGAGGAAGGCCAGGCACAGGTAGTAGAAGGTGGCGGCGTCCATCAGCGAGACGGAGAACATCTCCGCGCGCGGCACGGGCATGCCCCGGTAGCCCCCCGTCACCGACCCCCAGTGGGTGAGCACGTGCTCGACGATCCTCGAGAAGGCAAGCGTGGCCACGGCCAGATAGATGCCCGTCATGCGCAACGCCGGAATGGCGACGACCGCGCCCACGATGGCGGTCAGGAGGCTTGCCAGGGCCAGCGACACCGGCCACGGCAGGCCCTGGGTCAGGAACCAGGCGTGGGCGTACGCGCCGATGGCGAGGAACGCCGCGTGGCCGAGGCTCACCTGGCCGGTGTAGCCCACCAGCAGCATGAGCCCCACGCCGGCGATGGCATAGATGAACACCAGGGACATCTCGCCGACGTAGAAGCTGTCGAAGCCGAGGGGCACCAGCAGGAGCGCGACCGCCAGCAGCCCGTACCAGAAACGCTGACCGTTGTGCTGGAACAGGTCGATGTCCTGGTTATAGCGCGTCTTGAGGACGAATCTCATACCTTCTTCCTCTGCATCGTCGCGAAGATGCCCTCCGGCCGGATCATGAGCATGACGAGCAGTATCACGTACGCGCTTAGGTCCCCCGACCCCGGCGGCAAGTAGCGGCCGGCGAACTGCTCCACCACCCCGACCAGCAATCCCCCGACGATGGCGCCGGGCAGGCTGCCGAAGCCGCCGACGATGGCCGCCGCGAACGCCTTGATGGCGACGAACCCCATGAGTGGATCGATCAGCGACACGGGCGCGACCAGGACGCCGGCGATGGTCGCGATGACCGCGGACAGCGCCCACACCAGCGCGAAGATGCGCTTTACGGGGATGCCCGAGTAGAACGCGGCGAGCTGGTTCTGCGACGCCGCCTGCATGGCGATGCCGACGCGCGCGAAGCGGAAGAAGAGGTAGAGCCCGAGGCAGAGCAGGGCGGTGCCGATGATGATCGCGAGGTTCTCCGTCCCCACCATCAGCTCCCCGGCGCGCACCACGTCCCCCGCGAACGGCACGTCGAGGTCCTTCGGCTGGCTCCCCCAGGCCGCCCCCGCGACGCCGCGCAGGACGAACCCGAGGCCGATGGTCAGCATCAGGACCGCGAACGGGGGCTCCCCGATCATCGGCCGCAGCAACACCCGTTCGAGCAGGATGCCGACGGTGGCCATCACCAGAAGCGTCGCCAGGAACCCCGGCAGGAAACCCCACTCGAGCACGTTGATGAACGTGAACGCGATGTAGGCGCCGAGCATCATGATTTCGCCCTGGGCGAAGTTGACCATCTCGGTCGCCTTGTAGATGAGGACGAGCCCGAGCGCGATCAGCCCGTAGACGCAGCCCTGGGACAGGCCGCTGACTAGGAGTTGGAGGACTTCCATGGCGGTGGGCTCAGGTGGTCAATGGCGTGCCGAGGGCTACGACGCACGCCGGCCGCGCAGCGATTCGGTACCACAACCCATTGACGTAGCCCGCATTTCACGATGCTCCAGCGAAGTTCCTCACCCCGTTCCCCGACGCTCTCGGCACAGGGACATCCGACGCACTGCTCCCAAGGGCGGCAATGCTACCGCGTGCTGCGCGTCGATGGGCGGGTGTCGCGACCCGGGAAGCACCGCCACGAGCTCGGCTTAGTGTCAAGCGACATCAGATTTCCGGCGACGTGGGCAGCATGATCTCGCCGGATCTCCAGGCGGCCACGATCCTGCCCGGTGGCCCCCCGAGCAAAATCCCCGACATGACGGCGTTCGTGTCGAGAACGACCCTCATTCCCGAGCGCGGGCGGTGCGGATGGCTTGGGCGATGTCGGCTTTCCGCAGGCCGGCGCGACGGGCATGCTTGCGCACCTCCTTCAACAGCTTGTCGAATCGCGACAAATCCAGTTCGGCAATCGGCTTCAGGACAACGGCGTCATCGCCAGCCACCTTCGTTGTTGCGATTCCTGGCATGCGGGAGTCTCAGCGTCACCCTTGCGGCTAGGACCTTGAGGATTCGGGGCGAGGATCGCAAACGCTGTGCGGCCGCCGCGGGCCTAGCCCGCATGCCGTGAGCATGATTAGCGCGTGTGCCAGGAACTTCGCCGGAGCGGCTGTTGGTCCCGGCCAACTACGAATCGATCAGGCGTCCATTGGCGTCGCGCAACTCGGGGCCATGGACCCGGGCACGGCCGTCGCCGAACTTCCCGTCGCGTTCACGCAGCGCGCCATGCAGGCCCATTTCCCGCACCCGCTCCCCGAACCCCAGCGCCGCCGCGGAGTTGTGACCGCGCACGTCGTTTTCCGCCGCCAGACGCTGCAAGGTGCGCGCGCCCATCAGTTCGAGCCCCAGGTTGACGATGCGCTTGTTGGCCGACAGGAGATCCGGGTCGATCATCGCGAGACGGTCGGCCAGTTGCTCAACCTCCGCCTCGAGGTGCTGCTTCGGGACGGCCTTCATCACGAGCCCGATGTCCTGTGCCTCGGCCCCGGTGATCATGTCCCCGGTCATCGTCAGCCGCTTGGCCCACTGCGGACCCACGTTGTAGACCCACATGTTGTTCGGCAGGGCGCCGAGGTCGCGCGCCGGCGGGAAGCCGATCAGGGTGTCGTCCGCGGCGATGACCATGTCGCAGAGCAGCGCCACGTCCGTGCCGCCCGCCAGGCAGTAGCCGTGGAGCTGCGCGATGGACGGCTTGTGCATGTCGAACAGCGCCATCCGCAGCCGTTGTGCCCGTTCGAGTTGCCAGGCGTCGTCGTCCACGCTCTGACGGCCGCGATAGCGCTTCTCCAGCGACTGGACGCGGGAGACCGGCACGTCGCGGTCCGCGCCCGTGAGGTCGTAGCCCGCCGAGAAGGCGCGGCCCGCCCCGCGCAGGATCACGCAGTGCACGCCGGTGTCGTTGTCCGCCTCCCAAAGGGCCTCGTTCAATTCGGTCATCAGTTTCAAGGTGAGGGCGTTCAGCTTTTCGGGCCGGTTCAGGGTGATCCGCGCCCGACCCTCCTCGACCTCGTACAGGATGCTGTCGAAACTGCTCATTGAAGGATTTTCTCCCGCGGGTGGCAAACGCGCACCCTACAACGCCTGTTGCTCGGCCAACAAGTTCGCGAGGCGGATACCGGCGGATACCAGAATTGCTCGCTCCCCCGGCAAAATGCTGCGATACTCGCGGCATTTGCCGGGCGTGTCATCATGGACGAACGCGACCGTTCCTTGGCCAATGCCGCCGCCGAACGCCTCGGCGGGCCGGAAACCCTTGGTTGCGAGGTCCGTTCGGACGCCGATCTGGTCAGGGTGATTGAAAACGGGCTGCCGACCGAGTGCCTGAAGGCACTCGGCGAGCATGGCGTGTCGGACCAGGAGATCCAGGTACTCATCATCAACCCGCGGACGCTCTCGCATCGGCGGCTCAAAGCACAGCGGCTGACGTTGGAGGAGTCCGACCGGGCAGCGCGCGTCGCCCGGTTGCTCGCACTGACCGAGCGCACGTTCGCGAACCGCGAGAAGGCTAGCAAGTGGCTGCACCTAGAACTGGGGATCTTCGGGAGCCGCCGTCCTATCGACCTGATCCGGACCCATGCCGGTGCTCAGCTCGTCGAGGAGGCGCTGGCGCGCATCGCCTGGGGCGTGCCCCCTTGAGCGATCCATCAGCGGGCGGCTGAGGAGTGTTCCTTTGGCGATTGTCCATGGCCACCGACGTCCAGCGATTCGACGGCGGCTACGGTCTGAGGCACGACGGCCGCTGGAACACCCGCGGGCGCCCCATCACCTACTGCGCCAGCGGGCCTGCCGTCTGCGTGCTCGAGCGGCTCGTACACATCGAGGACGCCGCCGCGCTGCCGGACGACACCATGCTCGTGCAGTACGATGTCCCGGAGGACCTCGCGCTGGACACCTGGCCTCTTGGCCAGCTGCCGCCATCGTGGCGAAACGATGCCGACACGACGCGATCGATCGGCGACGCATGGCTGGACGGGGTGTCCGCGCCCCTGCTCGTGGTTCCATCAGTGGTGGTTCCCGTCACGGACTCCAACGACCGAAACCTCCTTGTGAACCATCGCCATGCGGACGCCGGGCGCATTTCGATCGCGCGAATCGAGCGGTTCGAGTTCGACCCGCGACTGTTCGAGTACGCGCAAACGCCACGGACCGTCATCCCCGACAGGCGCCCCACGTCCCGACTATGATGCAGCTCGACACGTTCGGGGAGACGCAGCGATGGCAGACCGGTTGGCCGGCAAGCGAGCCTTGGTGACCCAGGCGAACGACTTCATGGGCCCGGCGACCGTCGAGGTCTTCCGGGAGGAAGGCGCCGAGGTGCTGGTGGACACGCGCGACCTGCGCGAGGCCGGCGCGTGCGAGGCGGCGGTCTCCGAAGCGGGCCGCGTGGATGTCCTCGTCGCGAACCTCGCCTCCCCCAACTACGGCGGGACGGCGACCGCGGATCTGGACGACGCCGACTGGTCGACCCCCTTCGACATGATGGTCCACCCGCTGCACCGGCTCACGCGGGCCGTCCTGCCGCAGATGATCGAACGGCGGGCCGGCAAGATCGTCGTCTACGGCAGTGCGTCGGCGCTCAAGGGCATGCGCACGCTCGCCGCGTACAGTGCAGCCCGCGCGGCACAGGTCGGGTACGTGCAGGCGGTGGGCGTCGAAGCCGCCCCGCACAACGTCCAGGTGAACCTGATCGCCCAGAACTACGTCGAGAACCCGGACTACTACCCGCCGGAGTTGACGGAGCGGGAGTCCTTCATCCGGTCCCTCAAGCGCCAAGTCCCGGCTGGAAGGCTGGCGACGCCGCGCGAGGACGCGCTGCTGGCCGTGTTCCTCGCGAGCGAGGAGAGCAACTTCTTCGTCGGCCAGGCCATTCCGTTCTCCGGGGGCTGGGTGCAATAGAGGACCTGCCTAAAACGCCGCGTATACTCGCCGCCTTTGCGCTCCCGGAGATGCTCCGATGACCACCGACATCCACCCCTTCCGCATCGAAGTCGACGACATGGCACTGGACGATCTTCGCGGGCGACTTGCCGGCACGCGCTTTCCCGAGGCCGAGTTGGTCGACGACTGGACCCAGGGCATTCCGCTCTCCTACGTCGAGGAGCTCTGCAACTACTGGCAGAGCAAGTACGACTGGCGGGCGACCGAGGCACGCATCAACGCCCATCCCCAGTTCAAGACCGAGATCGACGGCGTCGGCATCCACTTCCTGCACATCCGCTCCCCCGAGGCGAACGCCCAGCCGCTCCTGCTGACCCACGGTTGGCCGGGCTCCATCGTCGAGTTCCTGAAGGTCATCGGGCCGCTCTCCGACCCCGCGGCCCACGGCGGGGACTCCGCCGACGCCTTCCACCTCGTCATCCCCGCCCTGCCCGGCTTCGGCTTCTCCGACAAGCCGACGGCCACCGGCTGGGGCGTGGACCGCATCGCGCAGGCATGGGCGGCGCTCATGGCGCGGCTCGGCTACGACCGGTACTTCGCGCAGGGGGGCGATTGGGGAGCGGGAATCACCACCGTTATCGGCGCGAAGGAGACCGAGCACTGCGCCGGCATCCACACCAACATGCCGATCGCCTTCGGCACCGAGACGAAGCCCGAGGAAATGACGGACCTCGAGAAGGAGGCCGTGCGCGCCGCCCAGTTCTACCAGGACTGGGATTCCGGCTACTCGAAGCAGCAGAGCACCCGGCCGCAGACCCTCGGTTACGGGCTCGTCGACTCGCCGGCCGGACAGGCCGCCTGGATCGTCGAGAAGTTCTACCAGTGGACGGACTGCCAGGGACATCCCGAGAACGTGCTCACGCGCGACGAACTCCTCGACAACGTGATGTTCTACTGGCTGCCGGCAGCCGGAGCCTCGTCGGGGCGCATCTACTGGGAGAGCTTCGGCCGCGGCAACCGTCACCTGGACGACGTGACCGTCCCTTCGGGGTGCAGCATCTTCCCGAAGGAGATCTTCAAGGCGTCCCGCCGGTGGGTGGAGACGCGGTTCAAGGACCTGCGGTACTTCAACGTGCTCGACCGGGGCGGGCACTTTGCGGCGTTCGAGCAGCCGGAGCTCTTCGTCGAGGAGCTCCGCGCCTGTTTCCAGACGATGCGGTAGCCATGCCGACCAGCCCGTCGCAAGAGGCGTTCAAGGCGCTACTGTGCGACGCGCTCCCACGCCAAGGTTGCTGGACCGACGACGAGTACCTTTGGCTCACGGATCGGACGCGGCGACTCATCGAGTTCACGGACGGACGGTTGGAGGAGTTGCCGATGTCCACCTCGACGCATCAGGCGATCCTCTCGTTCCTCAACGACCTGTTCAAGGCCTGCGTCGCGCCCCTCGGCGGCGTTGTCCTGTTCTCGGCCCTGCGCCTGCGCATCCGGGAGGGCAAGTTCCGCGAACCGGATCTGTTGTTGCTGCGGGACCGGGGCGACGACCGGTACCAAGATCGGTTTTGGCTCGGCGCGGACCTCGTTCTGGAAGTGGTGAGCCCCGATCATCCGGAACGGGACTTGGTGGAGAAACGCGACGACTATGCGGAGGCCCAGATCGGCGAGTATTGGATCGTCGATCCCCCGGTTCAAGACGGTGAGCGTGCTCGCGCTCCAGGCAGGATCCTACGTGGAACACGGCGTGTTCTCGCCCGGGCAAGTGGCGACGTTCCCTGACTTCCGGGTCAACGTCGTGGACGTGTTCGAGGCGCCGGAAGCCAAGCGCGCCTGACGGACCGCTGCCAGCCCTGCCACCGCCGATGCCGGATGGCTCCGCCACCCAGGGCTTGGGACACCACCTACGGACTCGGCACCACCGTCGGCCCCCGTCCCCGCAAGGGAATCTCGTGGAAGACACCCCGGTGGGCGAGCGTGTTCGCCTTGTGTTCGCGCCAGAGATCCCGAAACCACCCGGGCACCGGGTCGTCGCCGCACTGGCGGGCGAGTCCGGCGAGATAGTCGAACTGCGTCTCCTCCATCCGGTGGAAATGCCGCTCGTGCACGCCGGCCCGCCGCAGCGCCCGTAGCTCCCGCGCATGGTCGCGCCGGCGCTGCCCCCTGTCCGGGAGGGGAAAGCGCCCGGCGAGCAGGCACGCGAACCAGCGCGCCTGACGCTGGAAGAACGGGAACGGCACGATGCGGAACGGCAACCCCACAAACGCCAGCGTCGGGTGTTCGATGGAGACAAGCTGCCGGTAGAGCCCCCGCACGCTGTTGTTGCGCACGCGAGCCAGGGGCGGCGGCAGGAACGGAAAGCGGTAGTGGTAGCCCGTGCAGAAGAGGATCGCGTCCACGCCGTCGATGCGTTCCCCGTTCGCCAGGACCACGGCGTCGGGAAGCACCTGCACGACTGGCGGACAACGCCGTATGCGGCGGGTCCTCGCCGCCGGCTGCGTGCCGGGGAAGGCGCGTCCGCTGAAGTACACCGTCGCGGCCACCTCGGCCAACGCGCCCGCAAGCTCCGCTCCGGACACCGACGAGCCGAGCACGACCACCCGCAGGCCCTCGAACGGCTGGGGCCGCCGGTAGTTGTGGCTGTGGAGCGCGAGGCCCCGGAACGTTCCTAGCCCCGGCAGGTCGGGCAGGAGCGGTTCGGAGAAGTGTCCATTGCAGACGGCGACGGCATCGAACGGCTTGCCGTCGACGTTCCAGCCCGCCTCGTCCGGACGCACCTTCCCGACACACTGCCCGAATCGGATGACCGGGAGCAGGTCCTTGTCCACGGCGAAGCGCTCAAGGTACTCGAGCACCTGGGCGTGTCCCGGATAGCGCGGCCACGCATCGTCGCCGCCGCCGGCGCTATCGAAGGTGTACCCGTCGAAGGCCATGAGATCGCGCGGCAGGTTGGTGCGCAGGGACGCGTAGAGCGAACCGTGGACGCGCTCGGCCGGCCGCTGTCCAAGGGGGTCGCTCTCGGTGCGCTCCTCGTAGACCCAAAGGCCGCCCACGCGCTCCGATTGCTCGAACACCGTCACGCGATGCCCCGCGCGCATCGACTCCCAAGCAGCGACGAGGCCGGCGGCCCCCGCGCCGATGACGGCAACGGATTTTCCCGCCATGCCGGTTAGTGCCCTGCTGAGGATTCGCCGGGGCCGATCCTCCCCGCGGTGGGCTCACCCACCAAAGCGGTAGCGCAGCTTGACGACGAGCACGTCGATGACCGGCTCGTTCAGGGCGTCCTCGAACAGGTCGGCGAACGTGGCGTAGCCCCGGTTCGGGAGGTTGCTGCCCCGGGTGTACACCACGAACAGATCCGACAGCGGCGCGATCTGCCAGCGGTAGCGAAGCTGTGCCGTCAGCCGGCTGATGGTGAAGTCGGCGCCGGGGTCGTCCGGCCCCGGGACGTAGGGGATGAGGTGTCCGTCGCCCAGGGGTACCCGGTAGAAATCCTGCTCCTCGCCGCGGATGCCCGCCCACTGCATCGTGAAGCGCAACTGCTGCCGGGCGCTGAAGAACACGTCCATCGCGATCTTGGGCTGCCAGTCCTTGGCCTGGAAGGTCGCGAACTCGCGGCCGCCCTGGTGGATCAGCCAGTTCTCGCGATACCTGTAGAGCAAGTCGAAGTCGAAGGAAAAGCGGTCGCTCGGCTTGAACGTCACGCCGAATCCGCCCAGGTAGTCCAACCCACCGAGTTCCTCCTGCTGGACCTCCGTCTGGACGCTCCAGCTCAAGACCTTGCTCGTGTCGGTCCCGTAGGCGGCCGAGACCTGCAGGCGCCCCTCCTCCCGATAGGCGCCGTTGCCCCGGCTTTCGATGTCGTTCCAGCGTGGCGGGAAGTAGTTGAGCTGGGTGCGTATCTCCGAGCGGTTGTGGAACATCAGGTTGTTGCTGAGGAAGATCCCCGAGCGCATGACCTGCCCCTTCCGATTCTGGAAGTAACCGGTGCGGATGCCACCGCGCCAGAAACGGAACCGCTTCATGCCGGACCGCGTGAGCGTGAAGTTGTACCGCACGCCGCGCATGTCGTTGCGGCCCCGGAACCCCACGTCGTTCATCTCGAACACGTCGTCGAAGTAATCGAAGCCCAACTGGTGCGCGACGCCGCGGCGGGGGACGTACCGGAAATCCGACAGGAACCCGTACCCCTGTTCCTCTCCGTCCACGGCATCGTCGACGTCGCTGTTGAGGAGCTGAATGTCCGCCTTGAGCTTGCCCCCTCCCGACAGCAAGTGGCCGTCTATCCCGTGCACCATCGCCTGGCGCAGGGGGTGGTCGAGAATCGTCCCGATGTAGCCTATGGACCGCCGACCGTTGCCGGTGGACTCGAGCAGCCCCCGGAGGACCCCGAAGTTGCGGCCGTCGCCCTCCACGACGAAGTCCCGTCCGTCCTTCTGACCCAAGAGTTCGGGGTCATCCTCGATGGCGGTCAGGGCTCCGTAGCGTAGCGGCCCGGCCTGCCCGGTGGCCTTGATGGCGCCGAGCAGGTCCGAGGGTTTCGACTGCTCGTAGCCCGGCACGCGCACGCCGTCCGGGATATCCACGAGGGCCTTCCCGCCGATGCGGCGGGTGTTCAGGACCATCGTCGGAGGACGCACGAAGGACACGGCCGTGCGCCGCGCCCCGGTCGACTGCGCGTTCCCCTGGTTGTTGCTGAACGACGTGATCTGGCCGCGCGCGGTCGTCGTGAAGATCTCGCTGCCCTCCAGGAAGAACAGGCGCTTCTCCGGGAAGAAGGTCTCGCGCGCGGTGAGGTTGATCACGACGTCGTCGGACTCGACGGCGCCGAAGTCCGGGTTGACCGCGCCCGTCACCTGGAAGGCCGTCGACGGGCGCCAGAAGACGTCGAGGCCCACGTTGGCCTCCTCGTCCTTACGCGCCTGGTCGAACGTGGTCGATGCGTAGGGAAACAGCGAAAGTTCCTGCCTGGGCGCGACCCCCGGGACCTTCAGCCGGCCGAAGGCCGACAGGAAGCGCGCGGCCGTGAACGGCAGGGCCGGCCAACTCCAGCGCTCGTCGATATGGGCGACCTGCCGGTCCACCCAGATGCCCATCTCGCGGTCCTCGGTGCCGGCCGGCATGCTCAACATGGACCACGGCAGGAACACCTCCGCACTCCAGCCATCGGACAGCTCCGCCGTCGCGCTCTCCCACGGCCCGTCCCACTCCACCGTGAACTCGCGCTCGGGCTCCACCTTGCCGTCCATCACGGTCCCGCCCAGGTTGATGGTGAACCAGAAGCCATACAGCCCCTCCCCCGACGTGTCGAGCGTGATGCCGAAGTTGTCGCGGTTGATGTGCTCGTCCCGCGAAGAGAGGCGCGCGAGGAGGGTTTCCGGGGGTTGTTCCATCCAGGCGCCGACGTACAGCCCACGCTCCGTGTAGAGATATCGGACGACCGTGCGGTAGCGGGGTTCCACCAAGGTGTCCGGCTGGATGACGCGCATGCCGTCGTAGCCGGGGGTCTCGGCCCATACCGCCTCGTCGAGAACGCCGTCGAGGACGATACCGAGCTCGCGGTCCGCGTAGCGGGGGACGACGATGGCCTCGTCCAGATCGGCTGCGGACCGCAGGGTGAGTCCGCGTTCCGCGAGATCCGCTGGGCTTGCATCATCGTCCGGTTCGACCGGCGCGGCGATGGGGGCTTCGGCTTGCGAAGGCCCGTCTACCGACGGCACCGCAACGCTTGGCGCGGGAGTCGCCGCCGTGGGAGCGGGAAGACCGTGCAGGAGCCACGCGCCCGGCCAACCACGGCGAACGGCCAGGTCCCGCAGCGCGCGGGCCTCCGCTTCCGGGAGCACCGGCCCCACCACGCGATGGCGCGACAAGCCCCCGGCATCGGAGGCGACGACGTCGGTGGCGATGGCCAACGCGTCGGCGACGGCCGTGGCGTGCCGTTCGGCATACCACGCGTTCTCGAAGCTGCCGAAGACGACGCGCGACGCGCCGTGCGCGGCCACCGCCAGGACGAGGGCCACCAACGCCAACAGGGCTCTCATGCCATCTCCGCGCGGGCGCGCTTTAGCGCCACTCCCACCACCACGACTTCGAAACGAGTTACGTATCTTACGCGGAACATGCCGCCGCCCGTCGGCGGGGTGGCCGAATCACGAGGATGAGGCCCGCGGCGACGAAACTCGCGATGGCCACGGCGATCAGCGCTCCATCGTAGTTGCCCACCACGTCGTGGTACCAAGAGACGGCGAGTGGCGCGCCGGCCCCGAACGCCAGGGAGAACGGCAGGGCCGCACCGCGCACCGCCCCGAGATGGCGCCGCCCGAAGAAGGAGGCCCAGATCACTTCCTGGAGGGGGATCATGCCGCCCCAGCCGACCCCAAGCAGGAAGAAGCCGACGTAGGCCCCGGCCAGCGATCCGGCGGACACGCTCCACACGATCACGCACATCGCGACGCCCGTCATGGCGGCGCCCGCGGCGGCCAGGGGCTTCGGTTCCAGCCGGTCGATGAAGTGTCCCCACACGGGTTTCGCCAACATGGCCGGGATCGACGCGACGACGATCATCATCGCGCCGGTGCCGCGGCCGTAGCCCGCGTCGGTCATGTACGGCACGGTCTGCAGGAGCATCACGCCGATGTTGATGACGAAGAGGCCGAACGCAACGATCAGCAGGTAGAAGGCGGGGGAGCGGAGCGCCTCGCGCCTTGTCATCGAGCCACTGTAGTCCGCAGCCGCGCGTGCCGCCCGCCCCGCTGCCACGTCCGCGTCCGAGCGCCCATCCGGGTGCCATCCATGATCCTCCGGCGCGCGGCGCATGAGGAGGGTGAAGGGCAAACCGAGCGCGAGGGACGCGAGCGCCAACGCCTCCCAAGCCGTGCGCCAACCCCAGGCGTCGATGGCCCAGACCAGCACCGGCGTCACCCCGATGCCGGCGAACGAGACGCCCATCGCCGCGAGCGCGACGGCCCGCCCACGCAGTTCGACGAACCACTTGGCCATCGTCACGTTGACGACGAGGTTGCCGAGCATGGCGGCACCCACGCTCAGGATGACCCCGTTCAGCGCGATCCAGCCCCAGAGCGAGTCGACGGAACCGAGCAGCCACAACGCAGCCGCCGTCGCGACGATGCCCGTGGTCATGAAGGGGCGCGCGCCGAAACGATCCACCCAAGCGCCGATGAGCAGTCCCGTCACCGCCATGACGATGCCGCCCAGGGAACGCGGGAGCGTGAATTCGGCGCGTGTCCAGCCAAGTTCCTCCGTCATCGGCGTGAGGAACGGACCCGCCGCGTAGTTCGTGACGCCCACGGCCACGAACTGGGCGACGAAGGCGGCGACGATCAGCCAGTAGCCGTAGTACAGCCCCGAACCGGCGCGCCTACCCGCCTGCTTACCCCCCAAAGCGGTAGCGCAGCTTGACGACGAGCACGTCGATGATCGGCTCGTTCAATGCGTCCTCGAACAGGTCGCCAAACGCATCATGGCCCCGGTCCGGAAGGTTGCTGCCCCGGGTGTACACGACGAACAGATCGGAGAGCGGCGCGATCTCCCATCGGTAGCGCAACTGCGCCGTCAGGCGGCTGATCGTGAAGTCGTCGCTCGGCGCTCCCGGTCCCTTGACCCTGCGCAGGAGGTCGCCCCCGCCCAGCGGCACCTCGAAGAACTCGTTCTCCTCTCCCCGGATGCCCGCCCACTGCATGGTGAGGCGGAACTGTTGGCGTGCGCTCAGGAAGAAGTCCACGGCGAGCTTGGGCTGCCAGTCCCGTGCGCGGAACGTCGTGAAGTTCCGGCCCCCCTGGTGGATGAGCCAGTGCTCGCGGCGGCTGTAGATCACGTCGAAATCGAGGGAGAAACGGTCGGAGGGCTTGAGGGTGAAGCCGAAGCCGCCCCGATACTCGTAGCCGTCGAGTTCCTCCTGGAACCTGCCGCCCTGGACGCTCCAGCTAAACGGCTTGCTCGAATCCGTGCCGTACGCAAGGGAAAGCTGCAGCCGGTTGCCGGTCCGGTAGGCGCCGTTGCCGCGGCTCTCGATGTCGTCCCAGCGCGCCGGGAAGAAGTTGAACTCGGTGCGGATCTCGGAACGGTTGTGGAACATGAAGCTGCTGCGGCCGAACATCCCGTCGCGGATGATCTGTCCCTCGGCGTTCACCCAGCGCCCGTAGCTCACGTTGCTGCGCCACATGCGCACGCGCTTCATCCCCGCGCGGGACAGGGCCAGGGCGTAGCGTGCGCCCCGGATGTCGTTGCGGCCCCGGAAGCCGACGTCGTTGATGTCGATCGTGTCGTCGAAGTAGTCGAGGCCGAACTGGTGCTGGATGCCCCGGCGCGGGATGTACAGCGCGTCCGCAAACCCCGCATAACCCCGTTCCCGCCCGCCGATCGCATCGTCGATGTCGCTGTTCAGGAGCTGCGCATCGATCTTGACCCTGCCGTTGCCCGAGAGGTAGTGGCCGTCGATGCCGTGCACGATGGCCTGGCGTTCCGGATGATCGAGGATCGTGCCGATGTAGCCGATCGAGCGGCGCCCCTCGTTGGTCGATTCGAGCAGTCCCCGCACCACGCCGAAGGTCCGTCCATCGCCTTCGACGATCACGTCCCGGCCGTCCCGCTCGCCGCGTAGTTCCGGGTCGTCCTCGAACGCCGAAAGGGCCCCGAAGCGCAGCGGCCCGGTTTGTCCCGTCAGCTTGACGGCACCGAGGAGGTCGGTCGGCTTCGACTGTTCGTACCCCGGCACCGTCACGTCGTCCGGGATGTTCACGAGCCCCTTGCCACCGATGCGCCGGGTGTTGAGGACGATCGTCGGCGGCCGTACGAAGGATTCCTTGGTCTGCCGCGCGCCGGCCGACTGGCTGGCACCGCCGCTGGTCCGGAGGGCCGTGATCTGGCCCCGGGCGGTGGTGGTGAATATCTCGCTGCCCTCGAGGAAGAAGAGGCGCTTCTCGGGGAAGAAGGTCTCCCGCGCAGTGAGGTTGATCACCACGTCGTCGGATTCCACGGCACCGAAATCGGGGTTGACGGCCGCGGTGAGCTGCAGGCCCTCGTTCGGCCGCCAGAAGACATCGACCCCGGCCTCCAACTCGTTCTCGTCACCGGCCTGGTCGAACGAGGAGGCGGCATATGGAAACACGGTCAACTCACCCTTCGGGGCGACCCCCGGCACCTCCATCCGGCCGAGCGCCGACATGAAGCGGGCCCCCGTGAACGGCAGCGCCGGCCAGCTCCAGCGTTCGTCGATGTACGCAACCTTGCGGTTCACCCACAGGCCCATGCTGCGCTCGTCCGCGCCGCCCGGCATGGTCATCATGGCCCACGGGAGGAAGAACTCGGCGCTCCAGCCATCGTCGAGCACCGCCGTGCCGCGCTCCCACGGCCCGTCCCACTCCGCCGTGAACTCGCGCTCGGGCTCCACCTTGCCATCCATCACCGAACCACCGAGGTTCACCGTGAACCAATACCCGTAGAGTCCCTCGCCGGACGTGTCGAGGGTCAGGCCGAAGGAGTCCCGGTTGATGAAGTCATCACGGGAGGAGAGGCGCGCCACCAGGGTCTCGCGCGGTTGCTCCATCCAGGCGCCCACGTACAGGCCGCGTTCGGTGTAGAGGTACCGGACCACGGTCCGATAGCGCGGCTCGACCAAGGTGTCCGGATCGATCACGCGCATGTCGTCGTAGCCGGGGACCTCGGTCCACACCGCTTCGTCGAGCACGCCGTCGAGCACGATGTCGAGGTCCGGTTCGGCGTATCTGGGCACGGCGATGGCATCCGCCGTGGCGCCGGCCGAGCGCAACGTCAGGCCGCGTTCCGCCATTTCCCCGGCGGTTGGGGCCACCGCCGACGCGGCGGGCGCGACCTCGGGGACCGACGATTCACGCGTGGTCTCCGCGTCTTCGCCGGACGCCGCGATACCGGCCGACCGAGCTTCGGGTGATGGCTCCGCGGCCTCCGATGCGTCGGGGCGCGCCGGCGCGGACACGCCGTGCAACAGCCAAGCGTCCACCCAACCCCGGCGCGCCGCCCGGTCACGCATGGCGCGGGCCTCGGCTTCCGGTAGCGCGGGACCGACCACGCGATGTCCCGGGATGCCCCGAGCCGCGAATTCGATCACGTCGGTGGCGATGTCGAGCTCGCCCGCGAGCGCCCCCGCGAGGCGCTCGGCCAACAACGCGTTCTGAAAGCTGCCGAAGACGACGCGTGAATCGCCCTCTGCGGCGAAACCCACCACGACGAAGGCCGCCGCCATCAGTGTTCTCATGCGACTCTCGTACGGGCGCCAAACACGCTCGGCTGAAGGATCAAGGCGGAATTGCGTATTCTACGCCGAAACCTCCGCCTACCCTTGCGCCGTGTCCTCAGAACCCAACATCCACGCCGTCCTCGAAACCGTCCTGACGCGCGAAATCCCCGGTTGCCGGGGCCTCGCCCAGGCGGAACGCCTCTCCGGTGGCGCGAGCCAGGAAACCTACCGGCTGACGGTCGAGACCGCCGCAGGTCCCGGGCAACTCTGCCTGCGCCGCGCCGCCGGCGGTGCCGCAACGCCCGAACGGGTAGCCGGACACCCGGGACTCGCCGCCGAGGCCCGCCTCATGATCGCCGCACGCGCCGCCGGCGTGCCCGAACCCGAGGTGCACTACGTACTCACAGAGGCCGACGGACTCGGCGAGGGTTTCGTCATGGAGTGGCTCGACGGGGAGACGCTCGGGGCGCGGATCGTGCGTTCCGAGGCGCTCGCCGACGTGCGTCCACGCCTCGCCGAAGAGTGCGGCGAGGTGCTCGGGCGCATCCACGCGATCGACCTCGCCGAGACCGGTCTCGACGCCGTGCTCGACACCATCACGCCGGAAGCGTTCGTGCACCAGATGTGGGAACGCTACCAAGAGTACGGCACGCCCCAGCCCATGATCGACTTCGCCGGGCGGTGGTTGCTCGAGCACCTGCCCCAGGATGTCGAACTCAAGCTCGTCCACAACGACTTCCGCAACGGCAACCTGATGGTGGACGCGACCGGCGTCGTCGCGGTGCTCGACTGGGAAGTCGCCCACGTCGGGGACCCCATGCGCGACCTCGGCTGGATCTGCACGAACTCATGGCGCTTCGGCGGCGCCGGCCCGGTCGGCGGCTTCGGCAGCTACGAGGATCTCTTCCGGGGCTACGAGCGGGTGTCCGGGCAGCCCGTCGATCCCGAACGCGTCAAGTTCTGGGAGGTGTTCGGCTCGTTCTGGTGGGCGGTGGGCTGTCTCTCGATGGCGGAGCACTACCGCAGCGGTCCGGACCCGACGGTGGAACGGCCCGGCATCGGGCGGCGCACGTCGGAGTGCCAGATCGACTGCGTCAACCTGCTGATTCCCGGGGCCGTGGACGTGCCGGAGCCGGCGGCGTTCAACTCGACCCTGGACATGCCGCGCGTCGACGAGCTGCTCGTCAGCGTGCGCGACTTCCTGCGTGGCGACGTGATGGCGGAGACGGAGGGGCGCTCGCGTTTCCTCGCCCGGGTGGCCGCCAACTCCCTCGACATCGTGCTGCGCGAGACGGCGCTGGGGCCGGGTCACCGGGCCGCCGAACTAGCGGGCCTGCGGAACCTTCTGGAAGCCCCCGAAGGGGACCTAGAGGACCTGCGCTGGCGTCTCGTACACGGGCTGCGCGACGGTTCCATCGGGCTCCGCCTGCCCGGTCTCCCGGAGCACCTGCGCCAGACCGTCGCCGTGCAGGTCGCGATCGACCAGCCGCGCTACTCGGGCCTCGCCACCGCACGGGCGTTCGGGAGCGACGACAAGGCGACCACGCCCGATGCGTCTCGGTGAGGCGAAGTTCGCGCTGATCCACCACGGCGCGTGCGCGGATGCAGCGTTCCATTACCGGGTGACCGCGTCGGGCGAGGCCGTGTCCGCAGTGCCGGAAACTGACCGCGCCGGCCGCGCCCACTGCATCGAGATCGTCGTCGAAGGAGACTTCGACGCCGCCGCGCCCCGTAGCCGCCAAGCGGAGGCACTACACAACCTCCTGCTCGGCCTCAAGACCCGCCACCCCCGCATCGCCATCGGCGGGCACCGCCAGGTGCGGGGCGAGGAGACGACCTGCCCCGGCCGCGGTTTTCCGCTGAAGGCATTGCTCGCGTGGTCGAAGTCGGGGCTGATCGCCGATCGGGACGCCGGTATAGACGCCGTTATCGAGCGACAGTACCGACCGCCTTCCTAAGGCGCCCTTCCAGCGATCTGCTATGCTCCGCCCGATTCTCCCGACACGGGACGCCCGCAGCGACCGCGGTGACAGGCCGACCGACATGGACAATCTACTCGTACGCGGATTGCGCAACCGATCGCGCTCCGACTCTCCTCGGTGGGAGACCCTAGTGACCGATATCATACTCTCCAAGTGGCCAACGCCCCAGCGGACACCCGCAACAGTCCGTGCCGAAGCAGGGCTCGGCATCGTAGATACGCCGTATTACTTCTACGCAATGCGTACACATCGCGACTATGGACTCGTCGTGTTCGTCCTCAAGCAAGTTGACGATATACACGAGACTCCACCACGAAGAGGTGCCACACCTTTTGACACGGGGGGCCTTTGGCACGGCACCGTAAAAACAAGCCCGGAACTTGACTCCGCTGGACGAGGAGCACTATTCCGTGAGGCAGACACTCCCCTGCATCTTTGGCCAGCTGCCTTTTCTCGTTATCTGCGCGACAACTATTCGAGGGTGGTTGACTATATTTCCGGAACACCGCCGCTCCACCCAATCGACCCAATATTAGGCCGTCCTTCTAATGAAAGTCGTGCGTGGACTTGGGAAGTTCGATATTCACCAACACTTGCTGCTCAGCATCTCAAAGTGGCTACTGCCTTCATGCGCGAGGACGAACGAGACGTCTACCTAGATTGGCTATGGACCGCCAGCCAACTCGATGACGGCTTGGCGCGAAGCGCTCAAAGCTGGATAAGTGCCAACGTGGTGCTATGCGAGTCGCCATCGGTATCCGCAGAAGAGCAACTCCGAAGGGAAGCATCTCGATGACAACAGCAATCTTGCGAGGATTTGATACCCCTATTGAGGATCTAAAGGACCGTCTCCGCCTGTGTAATCCCCTTCTGTCCTTCGAACAACGCGACACGGCAGAGATCTTTCGTGCTCGCCAGTTGGACTGGCAGGCATCGAGCGACGTGCAGCTATTAGTTCCAATAGATGCAGAAGACGCACAGGAATTTTGCACGCTCCTTCGAGACTACGACCGTTCGATAGCCGTTGGGTATGGCGTGTTGGTGATGGGCCCTGCGTTTGCCGGGGCCCTTGCTGGATCTCTCATACCTGCTCCAGCCGAACTCCAGTTCGTACCGGAACTAGGCTGTTACATCGGTGTAGCCACCGCCGAAGAGTTCTACCGACACGAACTGGCGATCGTCGAGCAAGCAAAAGACGTGATGGATCGAGAGCTAGCAGCCGGCTATCCGAGGCAGGTCTCCGAAGTGGGAGAGCTAGCACTTCATATATTACGGAGATCCCGCTCGGCCCGGAACACTGATGTTGCTATTCGCCAGTTGGCAGAGGCTTTTGTCAACCGCAAACCAGACCTCTATCGCCGGCTCTTGATCCGATTCGCCATCGATCTAGATGAGCTTGAGGAAGAGCTCGACCAGCGTGTGCATCGCCATCTAGCATTGGTTGGACGCCGAACGATGCGGAAAGCCAAGGAACCACGGGAAGTCATGCAACGCCGCAGTGACTTGGCGCGCTTCATTGACCCAGCTAACCCCGGAGATAGACGAACAGATGAACTGTTTGCGGCGTATAATCCGCGCGCCGTTGCGCAACGGAGCCCACGTCCGGGCGACGCGCGCTATCTTAGTAGCATGCTTGGCTTGGGAGGGTGGTTCGACGACAAGGGGGCGGCCATGACGGTTCGATCCGGTGGTTTGTCCGGTTGGATACTTGATACACAACTCGGTCCTCGTCGGTCCGGTTTACTCTACCGCAGTGCGGAGCTATCGCGGGCAGACAAGAACCGGCCTCAAACAAAGGACCACCATATCGGCTGGCAAGCCCTAACACACTAGATGGTTTAACTATGCCGCCTTCGGAAGATCACAAGCCTGTTGCGGAATCTACGCAGACGGAGGGATCCGTCGACGAGAAGGCGAGTGACGCCGAACCGTTCCCCCGGGCACCAAGTGTTTCTGGAATGAGGTTTGCACCCGTTTTCTCGCTCGGTTCGGGCCAACTCGTTATACGTTTTATGTTGGTCGACTCAACCGAAGAGGCGATGTTAGTCTTCGACGAAGACCTAGAGGATGCGATCTGGTTTGGCGCGTCGATGGTCTCTGCGGCGCGAGACGTACTTAAGGCCGCACAAGAGCATTTGTCCGGTCCGGCACGGCAAGGGATCATCGGGGAGAACCTCACCGGATATATCGAGCACGTCGAAGAGGCTACAGCGGAGCTCCGAGAGCTTCTCGTACGCGGGCAGATTACACCGTAATGATGCAGCCAAGGTGAGCGAGCGGTGTCGGATAGACACGAGTCGGCGTCCAAGTGGCTCGGCTGGCGGAAACCGTTATCAATGATTGGTAGACGATTAGTTTATCTGGCGTGCCACGGAGCTTCGCCCAACTGTTTTTTCGGGGATTTCGGCCCAAAGGCCAGCTCGCGTGAACGCTGGCGGGCAGCCCCGGATCACGATGCAACCTGGCCCGCGTCCCCGCGGCGGCAACGGTAATCCCAAGGGGGTGCATTTGGCCGTAGCGGAGTGGGGTTCAGTGGATCTCCTCCCCGCTATGCGGAAGGGGCCCCACCGGAGCGCTCTCTACGTAGGGCGTTCCCTCGTGATCGTTCTTTCTGGGACTACTGGGCTTGGGGCGCGGCGGGTTGCACAGTGCGGCTATGTTTCCCTAGGGCCGCATCGATCCGCTCGGCTCCTGCCACGGGCCTATCGGTGGACTGAGCGCAACTGACGGACCGGAACAGAGTTCGCCGGCGGCTTGTCTGTTAGAAAGCCGTCTCAGTGGACCTTTGGAACGGTCCACCCCTGCGCCGGTTGCGGCCGGCGCAGGGGGGTGGCGGCGGACCGTTTCAGGCTCGGCCCCCGGGGCCGCAAGTGAGTTTGGTCGCCGCCGTCCCTCCACACGTCCTGGATGGATACAGGGGCACCAGACCCGCATGACAAGCACAGGAGCACGGAAGGCATGAACGATCATACCGCCGACACGGTCGGCGTGGACATCTCGAAGGCGCATCTCGACGCCCACCGGCACTCGACCGGGGAGTCGGCGCGTTTTGCGAACGCGGCGGGCGGGTTCGACGAGCTGGCGGCGTGGGTCGGCGACGCCGCGACGCTGGTGGTGTACGAGTCCACCGGGCCGTGGCACCGGGCGTTCGAGGAGCGTCCGGCCGGCCGGCTGTCGCTGGCGCGTGTCAACGCGTTGCGCGCGCGCCGCTTCGCGCAGGCGATGGGCGTGGAGGCGAAGACGGACGCAACGGACGCGCGCACGCTCGCCGCGATGGGCACCGCGGTCGCGGTGCGGCGCGTGGAGCCACGCTCGCCGGCGCAGCGCGATCTCGACGAACTGGTCACGGCGCGCGACGCGCTGGTCAAGGACCGCACGGCGGCGCTGAACCGGCAGAAGCACGCGCGGCACCGGCTGCTCAGGCGGCAGTTGAAGAACCGGCTGGCGCAGATCAACAGGCAGATCAAGGCGTTGGACGGCGAGATCGCCGCGGTCGCGGGCGCCGACGCGGAGCTGTCGCGCCGGATCGAGGTGCTGACGTCGATCCCCGGCGTCGGCCCGGTGGTCGCGACCGGCCTGGTCGCCGGCATGCTGGAACTCGGGCAGATCGACGGCAAGGCGGTCGCCAGCCTGGTCGGGGTCGCGCCCTGGACACGCGAGTCCGGCCAGTGGCGGGGACGCAGCTTCATCCGCGGCGGTCGCGCCAGACCGCGGCGTCTCCTCTACATGGCGGCCGTCGCCGCGTTGCGCTGCAACCCGGACATGGCCCACAAGTACGCCGAACTGCGCGCCCGCGGCAAGCCGGCGAAGGTCGCCCTGACGGCGATCATGCGCAAGATGGTGGTGCTGGCCAACGCGCTGCTCAGGCAGGACCGGCTGTGGACGCCCCATGCCGAGCCGGACCTCGGGTGAGGGCGGTAGCGGATCCTGCGGGAACGGTCGCCTTCGGCCTCGACGGAGGGAGCGTCAAGCGACCGCAGCCGAGGCCGAAGGCAGACCGCCGCCGCGGTTCCGCCACCGCCCGAAGCCGATCTGGGTAGCGGGTCGGCCACGCCAGACCAGGGAGCCCACAAACAGCCCGACAAACACCCCTCCGGCGCGGGCCGGCTCCAACGCCGGAAAACCCCACGCTTGACAACATGGATACTCACTTGTTCGTGCCGAACATCCGGTCCCAAAACGGGAACATGGTCCCGAAGTTCGTGTCGACGTGCTTGTAGTGGTGGCGGTCGTGCCGGAGCACCCAGTAGTTCATCAGCTTAAACGCGGGGTGCGGCAGCACCAGGCCGATGTGTACCACAATATTTGCGAATGCGTGTAGCACGAGCACTGTGACAAAGGACGCCATGCTGATCGGCCCGACCAAGGCGATGCCGAGAAACAGGGGTACCAGCGCCGCGACGAGTTCGACGGGGTGGATGTAGAGGCCGTCGAACGCGGTCGGGTAGCGCACCCGGTGGTGCACGCCGTGGACCAGTTGCATCATCCGGCGGTGATGGAGGCCGCGATGCAAGAAGTAGTAGAGGACGTCGTACAGCAACAGCGCCGCCAGGACTTCCCCGAAGAACCGCATCCAGCCGGGCGCGGCGTCATACACGAGATACTCGGCCAGCCCGTAGACGACCGAGAAGTAGATCGCGAGGGACAGCGTCAGGTTCATCGCGATGTTGCGGTATCTGGATGCGCTCGGGAGCGGGTCCCGGACCGGCGTCCGCACGCGGTACTGCTTGAATCGGTCCGAGTACACCGCCCAGAGGGCCAGGCCACCGAGCGCCATGGTGGGCACCAGTGCGCAGAGCATCGCCAAGAACAGATCGTGGGTCATCGTTCCTCGCCCGACCCCGACGGCAACTCGTACCCTACCAGCAGTCCGGCTCGCGTGCAGCCCCGGATCAGGTGACCGCCGCGTACACCTGCCGCTTGTACTCGTGGCTGAACGGGTGCCAGAAGCCCGGCAGGCGCTGGGTGAAGACGAGCGCCGCGATGTCGGCGGCCGGCGACATCCAGCTATGGGTACCCGCCATGCCGCCCCAGTGGTACTCGCCGATGGCCGCGTCGGGTTCGCCCGCGGCCGGAGCAGTCTTGAGCGCGAAGCCCAGGCTGAAGACGGTGTCCGGCATGTGCCAGAACGGGAACTGCACGCCCGCCCCTTCGGGGAGCTGGTTCGTGCGCATGAGTTCGAGGGTCGCGGCGTCGAGTATCCGCGTTCCGTCCAACGCGCCGCCGCCCACGATCATGCGGATGAACCGCGTGTAGTCGAGGATGGTCGAGACAAGCCCGCCCCCGCCCGAGAGGAAGGACTTCGGCGCGAGATAGCTGCCGATCAACACGTCCGGCGCGGCGTCGAGGCCGGGCACCATCGGGTCCATCTGGTCTCGCGCGGCGTAGTTGACGCAGAACCGGTCGTGCTTGGACGCGGGCACGTGGAAGTCCGTGTCCACCATGCCGAGCGGCTCGAAGATGCGCCGGGCGAGGTAGCGGTCGAAGCGCTCCCCGGACAGCACTTCGACGAGCCGCGCTAGGACATCCGTCGCGACGCTGTACTGGAAGCGCGTCCCGGGGCGATTGGCGAGCGGGATGTCCGCCAGCGCCTCGACGAGTTCCTCGAGGGTCGAGTCCGGCCTCGACAGGTTCCGCTCGGTGTAGACGGCGTCGACGGGCGACTCGAGCAGGAAGCCGTAGGAGAACCCGGCGCTGTGGCTCATGAGTTGGCGGATGGTCGGCGGCGTGTCGAGCGGCTCCGCGTCCGCGGCGTCGGTCGCGCCCTCCCGGAGCACGCTCAGGCCCGCGAGTTGCGGCAGGTGTTTCTCGACCGGATCGTCCAGATCGAAGCGGCCCGCCTCCCAGAGGGTCATCGCCGCCACGGAGGTGATGATCTTGGTGTTCGAGTAGATGCGGAAGATCGAGTCCGCGGCGAGCGGGATCCCGGCCTCCCGGTCCTGATGCCCCCAGAGGTGGAAGTCCACGGGCTCGCCGCCCTCGAGGACGACGGACGACGCCATCGCAAGGAAGTCGTCGTCCAGATACTTCTGGATCGCCTCGTGCATGGGTCCGAAGTCGTAGTCGCTGGGCCTGGTTTCCACGGTCTCCTCCTCCGTTCTCGCGGGCCAAATGCAAAGACGGCCCGCGAGGGGCCGTCTTGCCGTACGATTCCCGACGCCGCCGTCAGGCAGCGCCTTGGTACTTGCGGATCTCCGCCCGACCCACGACGAAGTGGTGCACCTCGTCCGGGCCGTCCGCGATCCGCAGCGTCCGCTGCCCGGTGTACATCCGCGCCAGCGGCGTCCACTGGGACACGCCCGAGGCGCCGTGTATCTGGATCGCCTGGTCGATGATCTGGCAGACGCGCTCCGGCACCATCGCCTTGACCATGTGGACCCACACCCGCGCCTCGCGGTTGCCGAGCACGTCCATGGCCTTCGCGGCCTTCAGCACCATCATGCGCATGGCCTCGATCTCGATGCGAGCCCGCGAGATGACCTCGACGTTCTTGCCGAGTTGGGCGATCGGACGGCCGAACGCCTCCCGCGACAGGCCCCGGCGCACCATCAGGTCGAGGGCCCGTTCGGCCTGGCCGATGGAGCGCATGCAGTGGTGGATGCGTCCCGGACCGAGCCGGCCCTGGGAGATCTCGAAGCCGCGTCCCTCGCCGAGCAGGATGTTCTCCTTCGGCACCCGCGCGTCGTGGAACTTGAGGTGCATGTGGCCGTGGGGTGCGTCGTCGTGGCCGAACACCTCCATCGGCTCGATGATCTCGACGCCGGGGTTGTCGATCGGCACGAGGATCTGCGACTGCTGCCGGTGTGGTGCCGCGGTCGGGTCCGTCTGGACCATCGTGATCATCACCTTGCAGCGGCTGTCGCCGGCGCCGGAGATGTAGAACTTCTCGCCGTTGATCACCCACTCGTCCCCGTCGAGACGGGCCTGGGTGGCGATTTGCTTGGCGTCGGAGGAGGCGAGGTTCGGTTCCGTCATCGCGTACGCCGAACGAATCTCGCCGTTCAGGAGCGGCTTCAGCCACTTGTCCTTCTGCTCCTGCGTCCCGTAGCGCTCGAGCACCTCCATGTTGCCGGTATCCGGCGCGCTGCAGTTCAGGCACTCCGAGGCGATCGGGTTCTTGCCGAGTTCCGCAGCGATGTAGGCGTAGTCGAGGTTCTTCAAGCCCTCTCCGGTATCCGCGTCGGGCAGGAAGAAGTTCCACAGGCCGTTGGACTTCGCCTTGTCCTTGAGTCCCCCGAGGATGCCCTCCTGGCGCGGGGAGAGGCTCCAGCGATCCCCGTGCTCGCCGGCCGCCTCGAAGTACTCCTCCGTGCGCGGTTCGACGTCCTCCGCGATGAACTTCGTCACCGCGTCGAGCAGGGGTTGGGCTTCCTCGCCCATGGTCAGGTTGTTGAGATCGGCATCGACGTCCGAGACCGCCGCTTCGGCCATGGTGTTCCTCCCGTCCGGTGTTTCGCGTGTCAAAAGCGCCGTATTCTACAGGCAATCGCTATGCCCCCATCGAGTTCGGCAGCCACAACACGATGCCGGGCGCGGCGAGCAGCACGGCGACCGTCAGCACGTCCGCAACGAAGAACGGCCCGATGCCGCGAAAGACCTCCTGCAACGGAATCTCGAGGGAGCGCCCCGAGTCGTCCCGCAGTTCCCGGGCGACGCCGGCCACGACAAAGCAGTTGAGCCCGATGGGCGGCGTGATCAGGCAGATTTCCGCCATCTTCACGACCACGATGCCGAACCAGATGGGGTCGTAGCCCAGGGCCACCACGGCCGGAAAGACCACCGGGAGCGTTAGCACGAGCATGCCGATGGCGTCCATGAACATGCCGAGCACGGCGTACGCCAAGAGGATGCAGATCACGATCACCACCGGCGGCATGTCCAACGTCACCACCCAGTCCGCGAACACCTCCGGCAACCCCGCGAAGCCGAGGAAGCGCACGAAGAGGAACACGCCCCAAACGAGGGTGAAGATCATCACCGTCAGCTTCGCGGTCTCCATCAGGGCTTCCTTGAGCCGCCCGCCCGCCTGCCGCAGCGACCGCTGCCGATACGCCCGCCCGATGTAGAGGCAGAACACCACCATCGCGCCGAGGGCCCCCGCCTCCGTCGGCGTCGCCGCTCCGGTGTAGAGCGCGCCGAAGACGATGCCGACGACCAGGAAGATCGGCAGCGCGCCCGGCACGCTCGCGAAGCGCTGCCGCCAGGTGAACCCCGTCACGGGCCGCCCGAGTTCCGGCCGCAGCGCGCACAGGCCGACAATCAGGCCCGTGTAGATGACGACGGACACCACTCCCGGAATCAGCCCCGCCAGCAGCAGCTTGCCGACGGACTCCTCCACGATGATGGCGTAGATCACGAGGATCGCGGACGGTGGGATGAGCGACGCCAACGTGCCGCCGGCGGCGATCACGCCCGCGGTCAGCCGCTTGCCGTAGCCGCTCTTCAGCATGTCGGGAACGGCCACCCTGGAGAACACCGCCGCCGTCGCCGTCGAGGCGCCGGACACCGCGGCGAAGCCCGCGCTCGCGAAGACCGTCGCCACCGCCAAGCCCCCGGGCACCCACCCGACCCAGCGTCGCGCCGCTTCGAAGAGCCGCGTCGTGAGGCCGGCGTGGAACGCGAGGAAGCCGATCAGGATGAAGAGCGGCAGGACGGAGAGCGGATACGTCACGGTCTTCGAGTGCGGAATCGTCCCCGCGATCGCCCCCGCCACGCTCCAGCCCTTGAGCGCCAGCAGCCCCAGGAATCCCGTCAGTGCCGCCGCCACATAGACCCGCACGCCGAGCGCCACCAGCAGGACGAGCAACCCGACCCCGAGGATGCCGATCCAGAAGTCGTCGAGGCCCATCATCCCGGCCGGCCACCGTTGCCCGGCTCGGCGTGGTCTTCTTCCGACAGCAGGATCTCCTCCTGCGCGCGTTCCGCCGCGTCCTTGATCGTGGGCACCGCGACGGGCGGCAGATGCGGCACCGCCACGAGCCGCAGATAGCCGCCGAACTGGAGGGCCAGCCGCAGCAGGAGCACCGATAGCGCCACGGGCACGACCACCTTGGCTGGCCAGGTGACCAGCTCGATGTCGATGGTGCTGTCGCCGAACTCGAACGCCCGCTCGAAGTGGCGCCACGAGTACGGGATGAGGACGGCGACGATGAACGCGGCGAGCCCGGTCGCGAGCGCCTCCACCAGCCACTTCACCCGGCCGGCCAGCTTCCCGACCAGCATCTCCATGCGCACGTGGCCGCCGACCCGCTGCACGAACGCGATCGACAGCACGCCGAAGCCGACCATCGACACCTCGACGATATCGATGTAGCCGAAGATGGGGGCGTTGAAGACCGTGCGCATGACGATCTGCACGACGCCGAGGAGCATCAGGGCGAAGACGAGCACGCCCGCGCACAGGTTGAGGCCGTTCTCGAGACGCCCGAGCAGGCGGTCGCCGCCGTCGAGCAGGCGCCCGAACGCGTCGGTCATGGGCTCTTTCTTGCGAGGGGCAAGCCCCTCGCGCTCCCCGGCTGAGGGCTCTTTCTTGCGAGGGGCAGGCCCCTCGCGCTCCCCGGCTGAAGGCTCTTTCTTGCGAGGGGCAGGCCCCTCGCGCTCCCCGGCTGAAGGCTCTTTCTTGCGAGGGGCAAGCCCATCCCAATCCTCCACACGGGAGTTTTCGCGCAGCGGAAACTCCAATGCGACCGAAGGTCGCACGCGCTCCCCGGCTGAGGGCTCTTTCTGGCGAGGGGCAGGCCCCTCGCGCTCCCCGGCTGAGGGCTCACTCGTAAGACTGCCCGACCGCCGCGAACAGCGCCCGTACGAGGCCCCGAGCGTCGAAGCGGCCGGCGTTGTCGGCGATCCACGTTTCGATGACCGGCCGGCCCGCCCGCGCCCGGAACTCCGCCAACTGAGCGTCGGAGTAGCGGATTTCCTCGAGCCGCCCGCGCAGCATCGGCAGGTTCTCGGCGTCGACGTCGCGGTAGGCCTGGAACTGGGCGGCGATGACCTCCTCCCTGAGCTCGTCGAGCAAGGCGCGGTACTGCGGCGGCAGGGCGCGGTAGGCGGTGATGGAGAACGCCAGCGGGCAGTCCGAGGTGCCGGGCGCCAGGTTGCCCGTGAACCAATCGGCCACCTCGTGGATGCGGTACGACACGTGCCCGTACGTGAACGGGAACGAGGCGGCGTCCATGGTGCCCTGCTGCACCCCGGTGTAGACCTCCGTCGCCGTGGAGCTCGCCGGCGTCGCGCCCAAGAGCTTCATCGCCTGCCCCAGTCCGCCTCCCGCACGCACCGTCAGGCCCTCCCAGCCGGACAGCTCGCGCGGCGGGGCGCCCCGGCCCAGGAGTTCGTACTGCGGCAGGAACGAGGACGTGTAGACCATGGCGTTCCAGCGCGCGAGTTCCTTCTCGACCGCCGGGTGCGCGTAGACGGCCTCGCGCACGCGCCGGTCCTGCTCCGCGTCGTTCATGGGCAGGAACGGCATGGTGAGCACCATCAGCGCCGGGTTCTTCCGCGGATGGTAGAAGTTGCAGAACATGGCCGCCTGGAAGGCGTCGATCGCGAGGCCGTCGAGGTTCTCGCGCGCCTTGGAGAGGGCTTCGCCATACGCGAGCGACATCCGCCAGCGCCCGCCGGTGCGGGCCTCGACCCGGGCGGCGAGTTCATCGGCCACCGCGGTGCCGGCGCGTTGCTTGCCCCAGAGCGAAACATCCCACTCCAGTTCGGGGCCTTCGACCAGAGCGTCGGCGACGGCGGGCATGCCCATCGCGACGCCGGCCAGCAGCCCGAGCACGGCACCCCGGACCGTCTTGTACGTCATGGCATTCATGCGTCGAAGGCTATCAGGCGGGCAACACCCCGGCCATACAAGCGCCGACCGCCGCTCGCGGGTCAACCTCCCACCGCCCGAATGGCGTCCTCCCCGCGCACGCCGTCGACCTCGGGTTCCATCCCCAAATGATGCCGCACCAGGAAGTCGAACACGCGGTCCGCCTGGGCGTCGGTCGCCAGGTCGGACTTCGCGTAGCGCGCCGCGGCGGCGGAGATGGGCCGGGGCGAGCGCGCCTTCACGTGGGCCTCCGCGACCCGCTCCATCATCACGAACCACGCCACGGCCTCGCGCACGGAGGCGCCGACCGTCAAGAGCCCGTGGTTGCGCAGCACCGCGGCCCGGTTCGCGCCAAGCGCCGCCGCGATGCGCGCCCCACAGTCGAGGCCCTGCACCTGGACCTCCTCGTCGTCGAAGAGCACATGGTCCTCGAAGAAGACGCATGCCTCCTGGGTGATGGGCTCAAGCATCCTCGCCTGCGCCGAGAACGGCGTGCCGAACTGGGTGTGGGTGTGGGCGACGCTCACGAGTTCCGACCGCGCCGCCAAGACCGGCCAGTGGATGAAGAACGCCGGCCGGTTCGTGCCGGCGCCACCCTCCACCACGGTGCCGTCCGGCCCGACGAGGACGAGGTCCGCCACGCGCGCGTCCTTGAACCCGACATCGCCCCGCAGCAACCAAAAGCAGTCCGTCCGTTCGGGGTCCCGGGCGCTGATGTGGCCATCGCCGAGGTCACCCCAGCCGAGGGCGCCGAAGATGCGATAGCCGAGCGCCACCTCGCGCTTGCGGGCGTCGCGCAGTTCGTTCGCCGTCATCGTGGTCATGCTGCCTCCCCGCCGCCATGTGTTCGCGGTCAGCATAGTGGGGAACGGCGACCGCCACCACCGGCGAGCGGGGGAACGGCGCGTTGCGGCGCCTACGCGGCCCGATCGCCGTCCCGCAGAAACGCCTTGATCGCCTCCCAGATCGGGGGCGCGGTCATCGGGGTGTTGTGGGCGCCGGCGAACTCCACGACTTGCGGCCGGGAGGAGAGCAGGCCCACGAAGGCGCGTGATTCGGCGGTCGGGACGATGTTGTCGTGGCGCGCGTACAGCACGAGGAGCCGGTCCGGCAACGCCCCCGCCACCGCCGAGGCGTCGATGTCATGTTGCAGCAGCCAGCGCACCGGGAACACGGGAAAGCGTTGCTGGGCGATGCGCCCAAGGCTTACGTAGGGGCTCAGGAGGATCAGCCCGTCCACGGACACCGCGCCGGCCGCCACCGACGCGACGCCCGCGCCCAAGCTGCGCCCAAAGAGGATGACCTCCCGGCCTTCCCCGAAGCGTTGCCGCATCGTCTCCACGACCACGCCGGCGTCCTCGACCAAGGCAGTCGCCGTCGGCCTGCCCTCGCTCTCGCCATAACCGCGGTAGCTGATCAGCGCCGTAGTGGCGTCGAGCGCCCCGAAGTCCACGATCCGCCCGGAAACGTCCTCCGCATTGCCGCCGAAATACACGAGCAACGGGCCCGCCGCCTCCGGGTTGACGACCCAGCCCCGGAGCGCGGCGTCCATGGTCGGCACGGTCACCGGGACGACATTCGGCCCCATGGGCGGATGGCCCACCGAACGCGGGTGGAAGATGAGCCGATGCTGCATCAGAAATAGCACGGCGCACAGTCCGACGTAGATGGCGAGCCCGAGTAGGGCCGCCTGCATCAATCCCCGCATGGAAAGCCGTCCCTCGTCCGCCGGCGATGGCCCTGATTGGCGCTGCCCACCCGCTTTCCGATAGGCTCCGCCTTCCACTTCGGGGGACTATAGCTTGTCCACGCAGGAAATCCGCCACGACTGGACCGTGCAAGAGGTGCTTGCCCTATTCGACCGGCCCCTCAACGACCTCCTGTTCGAGGCCCAGGACGTGCATCGCCGGCACCACCCGGCGAACGAGGTGCAGATCAGCACCTTGCTCAGCATCAAGACCGGCGGCTGCCCGGAGGACTGCAAGTACTGCCCCCAGAGCGTGCACTACGACACCGGCGTGGACACGCACAACGTGCTGCCCGTCGAGGACGTGGTGGCCGCCGCCGGCAAGGCGCGGGCCGCCGGCGCCACGCGCTTCTGCATGGGTGCCGCGTGGCGCGCCCCGACGAACGCGCAGACGCGCAAGGTGGCGGAACTCGTGCGCGCCGTGCGGGCGACGGGGATGGAGACGTGCGTGACCCTCGGCATGCTCACGGCCGAACAAGCCGGGGAACTCGCCGACGCCGGCCTCGACTACTACAACCACAACCTCGATACCTCGCCCGAGTACTACGGCGAGATCATCACCACGCGCAGCTACCAGGATCGCCTGGACACCCTCGCCCACGTGCGCGACGCCGGGATGAAGGTGTGCTGCGGCGGGATCGTCGGCATGGGCGAGACCCGCGCCGACCGCGCCGGGCTATTGGCGCAGCTCGCGAACCTGCCGGAGCATCCCGAGTCCGTGCCGATCAACAACCTCGTGCAGGTGGAGGGGACGCCGCTCTACGGGACGGACATCCTCTCGCCGCTGGAACTGGTCCGCTGCGTCGCGGTCGCCCGCATCCTCATGCCGGGCTCCGTGGTGCGTCTCTCCGCAGGACGCACGGACCTGAGCGAGGAGGCCCAGGCGCTCTGTTTCCTGGCCGGCGCCGGATCCATCTTCTGCGGAGACCGGCTGCTCACGACGCCGAATCCCGAGTTCAACGACGACATGGAGATGTTCGAGGACCTCGGGCTCGCCGCCCAGCCGCTCTAGCGCGCGGACCGCATGCCGTGCGCTTCTTCGACGACATTCCCGACGACTACCGCTCGGTCGTGGGCACTTGGCCGCTGACGGACGACAGCATCATCGACTTCGCCCAAGCGTGGGACCCGCAGCCCTTCCACACGGATCCGGCCCAGGCCGCAGAGTCCGTCTTCGGCGGGTTGGTGGCCTCCTCCGCCCACCTCTTCGCGATCTGCACCCGGCTCTTCTTCGACCACGAGGACCGGATCCAGGTGGTCGCCATGCTCGGCAAGGACAAGCTGCGCCTACCGAATCCCGCGCGCGCCGGGACCACCCTCACCTACGAGACGCGTTGCATCGGCAAGCGGCTGTCGAATAGCCGCCCCGACGCCGGTATCCTCACCCTCGCCGACACCGTGACCGACGACGGCGGCGCGGTGGTGCTGACCCAGGAAGTCACCCTGCTCGTCGCCCGCGCCTGAAAGCCAAGGTTGCATCCATGCTGTTGATGATCGACAACTACGACTCCTTCACCTACAACGTCGTGCAGTATCTCGGCGAACTCGGCGCCGACGTGACGGTGCATCGCAACGACGAGATTGGCGTCGCCGACATCGAGCGCCTCGCCCCCGAGCAGATCGTCATCTCGCCGGGCCCGTGCACGCCGAACGAGGCGGGCGTCTCCCTCAACGTGGTGCGTCGCTTTGGAGGCGAGATCCCCATCCTTGGCATCTGTCTCGGCCACCAGAGCATCGGCCAAGCCTACGGCGGCGACGTGGTCCGGGCGCGCGAGGTGATGCACGGCAAGCTCTCCACCATCTCCCACGACGGCCAGGGCGTCTTCCGGGGGCTGCCGGAACGCTTCGAGGCCACGCGCTACCACTCCCTCGTGGTCGCGCGGGACACCCTGCCCGACTGCCTTGAGGTCACCGCCTGGACGACGCGCGAAGACGGGACGCCGGAAGAGATCATGGGGGTGCGCCACCGCGAGCACGCCGTCGAAGGCGTCCAGTTCCACCCGGAGTCCATCATGACCCCCGTCGGCCACGACGTGCTGCGCAACTTCCTCGCCCGGGGGGCGGCCCCGGGCGATAATTGACGGCCCACGACGTCGGGGCGGACATCATGAACATGCAGGACGCGCTTGAGCGGGTGACCGCCGGCGAACGCCTCACCCGGGAGGAAGCGCGGGACGTGTTCGGCATCGTCATGGACGGCGCGGCGACGCCGGCCCAGATCGCCGGACTTTTGGTGGCGTTGCGCATGCGCGGCGAATCCACCGAGGAGATCGCCGGGGCCGCAGAGGCGATGCGGGCCGTGTCGACGAAGGTCGAAGTGGACGTGCCCCATCTCGTGGACACCTGCGGCACGGGCGGCAGCGGCGCGGCTAAGCGCTTCAACATCTCGACGGCGGCGGCGTTCGTGGCGGCGGCGGCCGGGGCCCACGTCGCCAAGCACGGCAACCGCGGCATGACGAGCAAGAGCGGCAGCGCCGACGTGCTCGAGGCCGCGGGCGTCTCCCTCGACCTCAAGCCCGAAGAGATCGCCCGCTGCATCACCGAGGTCGGCGTCGGCTTCCTGTTCGCGCAGGTGCACCACGGCGCGATGCGGCACGCGGGTCCCGTGCGCCGGGAACTCGGCGTGCGCACCGTGTTCAACGTCCTCGGCCCGCTGACCAACCCGGCCAACGCGAAGCGCCAGGTCATCGGCGTGTTCTCCCCCGGCTGGCAACGGCCGCTCGCCAACGTCGCCGCCCTGCTCGGCGCGGAGCGCGTGCTGGTCGTGCACTCCGACGGCCTCGACGAACTGTCGGTCGCCGGCCCCTCGCGGGTGGTGGAGCTCGATGGCGGTAGCATCAACGAGTACGACATTTCCCCCGGCGACTTCGGCCTCGCGACCCACGACATGGACGATCTGCGCGCCGACTCCGCGGCCGACAGCCTCGCGCTGATCGAGGCCGCCCTCGACTCCACGCACGAGGCGGCCACCGACGTCGTCGCGTTGAACGCCGGTGCCGCCATCTACGCCGCCGACGTGACGCTGAGCCTCTCCGACGGGGTGACGATGGCCCAGGACGTCATCGCCTCCGGGCAGGCCCGGGAACGGCTCAACGAACTCGTCAGGATGACCCGACTCATCACCGACGGATGACGATCCTCGACGAGATCCTGGCCCACAAGGCCGGGGAGGTGGCGGAGCGCTCCCGTACGCGTCCGCTGGCGGAAGTGCGGGCCGCCGCCGAGGCCGCGCCGGCGCCCCGCGGGTTTGCACGGGCACTCGCTCACCGCAAGCCGGGCGTTATCGCCGAGATCAAGAAGGCGTCCCCGAGCAAGGGCCTGATTCGGGAGGATTTCGAGCCGGCCGGGATCGCGCGGTCGTATGAAGCGGCCGGGGCGGCGTGCCTCTCCGTTCTGACCGACGAGAAGTACTTCCAAGGGCACGATAGCTACCTGACGGCCGCTCGGCACGCCACGTCGCTCCCCGCGCTGCGCAAGGACTTCGTCGTCGACGCCTGGCAGGTCTTCGAATCGCGCGCGCTGGGGGCGGACTGCGTTCTGCTCATCGTGGCGGCGCTGGATGCGCGTCGGCTCGGGGACTACAACGCCCTGGCGCGCGACCTCGGCATGGACGTGCTGATCGAGGTGCACGACGCGGCGGAAGTCGAAACCGCGCTATCGCTCGCGCCGACCCTCCTCGGCATCAACAACCGCGACCTGCGCACGTTCGAGACGACCCTGGAGACGACCCTCGGCTTGCTCCCCGCCATTCCGCGCGAAATCAAGGTGGTCACGGAAAGTGGCATCCATCACCCGGAGGACGTGGCGCGGATGCGCGATGCCGGGGTCGAGGCGTTTCTCGTAGGCGAGGCGTTCATGCGGGAGGAGCACCCCGGGGACGCGCTCGAGAGATTGTTCTTCCGCTAGGAGGGGGCCGTCATGTCCATGCACGCAATCGTCGTCGGCGCGGGCCTACAGGGCGTCTGCACCGCGTACTACCTCGCCCGCGCCGGCGCCCAGGTGACGATACTGGAGCGCAACTCCGGCCCGGCCCTGGAGGCGAGCTTCGGCAACGGCGGCTACCTACAGTTCGAGTGCCCGGAGCCCTGGAACCGGCCTGGGGTCCTCGGGGCCCTGCCCGGGTGGTGGTGGGAGAGTCTCGGAGCGAACCGGAAGACGGCGCCGAAGCTCCTGCGCACGTCGCAGCTGCTGCGCTTGGTCCCTTGGGGTTTGCGATTTCTGCGGGCCGCGAACGCCGAAACGTTTCTCCGCAACACGATCCTCAACCGCGAACTCGCCCAGTACAGCCGCGAGTGCATGGCGCGACTCGAGGAGGACGAGGACATCGACTATGCGCAGCGCTCGTGTGGTTCGCTGTTCGTCTTCCGCGACCGCGCGGCGATCGATGGATACCTGCCGCTCCTCTCGCATCTCGGGGAGGCCGGTGCCGTCTGGGAGCGTCTTGAGCGAGACGTGCTGCTCCAGCACGAGCCCAGTCTCGCGCCGATCGCCGACCGGCTCGAGGCGGCGATCCGATTTCCCCGCGAGGAGTCGGGCGACTCCTGGCGGTTCACCTCCGCCCTGGCTTCAAGGGCGGCGGAGCTCGGTGTCGCCGTTCGGTACGACACCCCCGTCCTCGGCATCGCACGCACGACCGCGGGGGTCTCCGTAAAGACGCCGGAGGGATCCCTGCCGGCCGACGCCGTCGTCATCGCCGCCGCAACGCACTCCAAGCACCTCGCCCGGCCGCTCGGCATTCGCCTGCCCCTGGCCCCCGCCAAGGGTTACGCGCTCACGATTCCGCTGGCGGACTGGCCGATGCGGCCACGGCACGTCATCGCCGACATGGGCGTGCACGCCGCAGTCAACGTGCTCGGCGACTCGCTGCGCGTCGCCGGCACGGTGGATTTCGCGGGCGCGGACACCCGCCTGCATCCCGACCGCGTCGCCTACATGATGGGGCTCGTGGAGGCCGTCCTCCCCGAGTTCGCGGAGTTCCTCGATCCCGCCACCGTGGAGCCCTTCACCGGCCTGCGACCGCTGTCCGCCGACGGATTGCCACTGATCGGTGCCACCGACGTTCCGGGCGTCTACGTCAACACCGGACACGGCGGACTGGGCTGGACCCAGGCCGCCGGCTCCGCCCGCCTACTCACCGACATGCTCCTCGGAGAAACTCCCGCGCTCGACCTAGACCCCTTTCGCCCGTAGCGCCGTTGACCGTGGAGATGGAGAATAATCCAGTCGGCGAGGCCTGCTCTAACGCACGAAACCTGAGCGATCAGGGCTCCGAGTCGGAATAGGCGAGGAGTTGTTCGTCGAACGCCAAAATCCTGACCGTTCTTCCCGGTCGGCGAAGCTCCGTAGCCAGATCGATGATCGAAATGTCGGCGAAGGAGTAGCCGGGACCTGACGACTCCAGGAATCGTTTCGCCAGTCGGATCACATCCCCCGAGCGCAGGAGGATGTCCGCTCCAGAGCTGACGATCGTCCAAGGACTGTCGCGATCAAGGGAGTTGCTGATATCGCCAAGGAGCTATTCGCTGAGCTCACGGCGGCGACCCCCGTCCCGAACGTGCGTGATGTGACTCGCGAGCTCGAACAGCACGGGTACGGTCACGAATAGCTCGTGACCAGCCGCGACAAGCTCCAACGTCTGGGTCCGAACAGCTTCGGCTTGCGAATCCTCAAAATGGCGCGGTACTCGATAGAGTTCGAGCAGCCAAGAGGTATCGAGAATCGCCGCTCCGCTCAAGGCAGCGACGCGAGCCACTCCCGCGTCTCCTTAGCGCGCTTCTCCGCGAAATCGGGCGCAAGATGCGCTTCCAGCGCACCGCGGGTGACGAAATCGCCCAGACCCCCGCGTAGCCCCAAGGTGCCGGCGATGTCCATGTCGCCAAGTCTGGTGACCCGCGACCCACCCCCGGACTCGTCTCCGTGACAGATGAGGACGCCATCCATTTGCGATTCGTCGAGTGCGTCCATGAACGCGGGGTTGTGCGTCGTCACCACCACGTTGAGGTTGCGGCGGCCAGCCGTTTCCGACAGGGCCCGAACGAGCATCTTGGCTCGGCTCGGGTGGAGCCCGTTGTCGAACTCCTCGATGACGATGCGCGACAGTTCCGGCACCGTCTCCAGCGCCGTGACAATGGCGAGCATCCTCAAGGTGCCGTCGGAGAGTATTCGCGCGTCGACCAGCCTCCTGCCGTTGGTCTGTCCTTTTTCGTCCGGCACAAAGCCGGCCATGACATCGCCGAGTGAGGTCTCCTCGAACCCAATCCTGGCGAACGGCTCCTCCGGAATCTGTCGGACTATGTCCGTGATGCGTTGTAGCTCCCCATTCGCCTCGTCGTCCAACTCGCTCAGCGCGAACAGGACGGAAGACAGGTTGGCTCCGCTACGCAGGAGCTGCGGGTCGGACTCGATGCGCGCGTACTCGCGCATCGCCTTGGGCTGCGGATCGAAGATGTATGAGCTCCGCAGGTAGTCTCTAACGTCCTCCACGTTATGCAGCGATGCGCGGAACTTGGGAGCCTTCGCCCGGCTGCTTCTGATGACCTCTTCGTAGCGCGAGAGGACCGAGCGCGACGCAGAAAGTGTAACCGTCGGATTCGGGCCGGGCGAGAAGTTGGCGTACTTGACGCGCATCAGGTCCCCGGCGGAGCGCTTGGCATCGAAAAGGAGGTGGTTCCCGATCCTCAATTTTTCCGAGGCCAACCGAACGTCGTTCCTTCCCCGCGTGGCAAGCTCGATGACGTAGTCGACCGGCTGCTCGCCAACCTCGGCCCCATTGAATCGGAGTCCGAGCTCTGCTGTCCCGAAACGCATGCATGATCGCAGCCCGCCCCGCACCTCGAACGATCCACCACGGTCGATGTCCGTGATTTCGTTGAACGGCACGCCCCGGACAAGGGTCGCCAGAAGTTCGACGCCCTCGATGAGGTTGGTCTTCCCCGACCCGTTTCTGCCCAGCAGAACGGTCAACGGCTGGAAGAGATCGAGCTCCGCGTGGGCGAAGTTCTTGAAGTCCGTCAGGCAATGCATGGCGGCTTGATCGTGCCGGAAACTGCCCCAAGGAACAGTCTACTATGGTCGAGCCGCGCGAACGCGAATTGCTCTCATGCGCTACAGCCCCGGCCCCGGCCGCATCGGCGTCCCGTCGGTGAACCGCGAAAACCGGAACCGCGAAAGGTCATGGCCGGGCGGCTCGCCGAGCACCAGATTCGCCATTACCTTGCCCGCGCCCGGCCCGATGCCAAAACCGTGGCCGCTGAAGCCGGTGGCGACGAAGAGGCCGGGGCGCCCGTCCACCTCGTCCATGACCGGGACCACGTCCGGCGTCACGTCGATCATCCCGGCCCACGCTTCGACGAGCGGTATTCGGTCAAGCATCGGCAGGCGCCGGGCGAGGGACTCGCGGATGCGCAGCAGCGCGCTGGTGGACGGCCGCGGATTCAGAACCCGCCGCCGTTCGAACGGGGTCTCCTCGTCGTCCGTCCAACGCCGGGGCGTCATGCGGTCCAGTAGGTCATCGTCGAAGCGCAGTCCGATACCCCGGACGCCGCCGGAAAGGCTCTTCCGATAGCGGAAGCCATAGCGCAACGAGTCGAGTCCGACGAAGTGCTCGTTGCTGCCGGGGGATGCGACAGTGTAGCCCCCGTCCGCGCGCCGGCGAAAACCGAGCCCGGGCGCGGACGCCCCGCCGCCGTATATTTCGGGTGCACGGCCCGTCCGCGCCACGGTGGCCCGCACCGTCAGTTGGGGCAGGTCCAAACCAACGTGACGCAGCAATAGCGAACTCCACGCCCCCGCGGCGCATACGACGGCGTTGGTGCGCACGGGTCCCGATTCCGTGATGACCGCCGAGACGGTACCGGCCCGGAACTCGATGCCACGCACCGCGCATTGCTCGATGATCCGCCCGCCGGCGCGCTGCACCGCCCGCGCCAGCGCCGGCACGGCCACGAACGGTTCCGCGCGTGCATCACTCGGCGTGTAGAGCGCGCCCGCGTATCGTCCGGGCGGCCCCTGGATCAGCGCATCCACCTCCTTGCCGTTGAGCAGCCGGGTGTCCAGTTGGTGCCTTTCCGCCACGTCCAGCCATTGGGCGTGCCGGGCGAGTTGCTCCTCCGTGTCCGCAAGATAGGCAATACCCCGCCGCGCGAAGCCCACGTCCTCCCCGATCTCGGCGCCGAGCCCCGCCCAGATCTCCTGGCTCTCCATGGCGATCGGCAACTCGTCCGCATCCCGCCCCTGCTTGCGGATCCAGCCCCAGTTGCGGCTCGACTGCTCCCCGGCGACCCGGCCCTTCTCCAGCACGAGTACGCCCACGTTCCGCTGGGCGAGGAACCAAGCGGTGGAGATGCCGATCACCCCGCCCCCGACGACGACCACGTCGACGCCCTCGGGCAATTCGTCCCGAAAGCTGACGGGACTACGGTCGCTGAAGATCATTTTGGCTCTACCCCAGCAGCCCGAACACCAAGATCAGCAACACCCCGGGGACCGCCACGTAGCGCAGCAGCACCCGCCACGCTCGGAACAACCACGGCGACAGTTCCCCGAGTTCGCCACGCGCCACCTCCGGCGCGACGCGCCAGCCGACGAACACGGCGATCAGCAGACCGCCGAGGGGCAGGAGCACGTCGGTGGGAATGTAGTCGTAGAGGGTCAGCACCTCGATGTCGAACACCCGCCAATCCGCCCACCGATTGTGCGCGAGCACCGCCGGCAGGCTGACGAGGGCCACGGCCGCCGTCGCGGCCACCGTACATGGCACCCGCCCGCGCCCGGTCCTGCGCTCCAGCCAAGCAGTGACCGGTTCCATCACGCCCACCATCGACGTGGTCGCCGCGACCGCGAGCAGGGCGAAGAAGAGCACGCTGACGAGGTGGCCGCCGGGCATCTGCCCGAACGCCACGGGCAGGGTGCGGAAGATGAGCCCCTCCCCGCTCGCGGGGTCGAGTCCGAACCGGAACACGATGGGGAAGACGACGAGCCCGGCCACCAGCGCCACGAGCGTGTCCATGAAGACGATGGTCGCGGCGCTCCTGCCGATCGACACGCGCGCCGGCAGGTAGGCCGCGAAGGTCATCATCCCCGCCATCGCGACGCCGATCGAGAAGAACGCCTGACCCACCGCGGCCAGCACCGTCGGTCCCGTCACCTTGCCGAAGTCCGGGGTGAACAGGTAACCGAGCGCCTCTCCGAAACCGCCCGCGAAGACGTTGTAGATGGCCAGTACGGCGAGCAAGCCGAATAGCAGCGGCATGAGCAGGTTCACCACGCGCTCGATGCCGCCCCGCACGCCCCCGGCGATGATGGCCGCGGTGGCCAAGACGACTCCCCACGCCCACAACGCCAACGCCAACGGATCCTCCACGAGGGCTTCGAACCGCGCCGCCGCCGCCTCCGCGTCCGTGCCCGCGAAGCCGCCGAGCCCGGCCTGCACGAGGTAGTACAGCACCCACCCCGCGACGACGCAGTAGAGGCTCGCAATCAGGAACGCGGCGATCAGGTTGAGGCCGCCCACCGTCCCCCAACCGGCCGAGCGGCCCTCCGCCACGGCCACGGCCGCCATCGCCCCCGCCGGGTCGGCCCGTCCACGGCGTCCGACCAGGATCTCCGCCACCAGGATCGGCAGCGCGATGGCCACCACGCAGAGGAGGTACACGATCACGAACGCGCCACCACCGTTCTCTCCCGTCACGTAGGGGAAGCGCCAGATGTTGCCGAGGCCTACGGCGAACCCCACCGAGGCCATCAGGAAGCCGAAGCGGGTGGACCAGCGTACGGAGGTTGAATTGGGCAACGGTCGCTCCTCGAGCTACGGCGCGCCTACTGGCACCGCCACGGTCCCGATGTTAGCGTTGCGGCATGGTCACGCTCAAAGACGCCATCGCGCTGCTCGAAGCCGGAGACTGGGAATCCGCGCACAGCATCGCTCAGCGGGACGGATCGCCGCTCGGCAGTTGGGCGCACGGCATCGTCCATGTTCTGGAGGGGGACCTGTCGAACGCGGGGTACTGGTATCGACGCGCCGGACGGGAACTTCCAGACAACGTGGACATCGCCGCCGAAATCGCCGCGCTGAAGGCCGAGGCCGGGTAGGCCGCAGTCTGCCGTTGGCTTCGATCCCCGCCCCGTCCAACCGGCCGAAGGGGGCCGCTCGGCACCTGCCATGAGAAGGCTCGTCATCCGTCTGCTTGCCCTGTTCCGCCGCATCGCGCTAGCGGCGCGCCGCATGCGCGGGACGACCGAGGAGGATCTCGCCGCCCGACGCGTGGTCAGCGGGCAGGCCTGGGACGAGTTCTGCGACACCCTGAAGGCGGCCGGCGCCGCGCTCAACTTCCCCGGCGCACCCCGGGATGCGTTCAACCAAGCAGAGGGCTACCGCTACCTGACCAGGCTGACCCGCGCCGGCCTCATGGCCTTCGTGGAACATGCGGACCCGAAGGCGCCGGTCCTGCACCGCGTCGCCCACGAGACGGTGAAGCTCGGCGCGGACAACCCAGACAACTACTACCAGACCGCCGCCGTCTCCGGGGCGTACGAATACCGGATCACGGGCCGCCGCAACACCGTCACCTACCTGGGCTTCGGCACGCAGGCCGGCCACTACGGACAGGGCGGCGGCCTGCCGCCCACGGGCTACGTGGAGGCGAGCGCACTGGAGATGGACGCCGAGGGGCGTTTCGAACTCATTCTCTCCGCAACGCCGCGCCCGGGGAACTGGCTACCGATGACCCCCGAGACCGGAACCCTGATCGTCCGCCAGACGTTCCTCGACCGAGACACCGAGACGCCCGCGAAACTCCACATCGAGTGCATCCATTCGGGCGACGGGGACGGGCGTCCCGCCCCGCTGACGCCGGCGCAGATCGACGCGGGCCTCAAGTCCGCGAGCACGCTGGTCGCCGGTGCTTCGCTGCTGTTTGCGAAGTGGGCGCGGGACTTCCAGAAGCACAGCAACGCCCTGCCGCGCTTCGACCAGGACACCTCGAACGCCGCCGGGGGCGATCCGAACATCGCCTACTACCACAGCCACTGGGCACTCGGCCCCGACGAGGCCCTCGTCATCGAGGCCACGCCGCCGCCCTGCGAGTACTGGAACTTCCAGCTCAACAACTACTGGATGGAGTCCCTCGACTACCGCCACCACCGCATCCACACGAACAAGCACCTGGCCCACCACGAGGCCGACGGGTCCGTGCGGCTGATCGTGGCCCACGAGGAGCCCGGCTTGCCGAACTGGATCGAGACCGCGGGACACGCTGCCGGCACGATGTGCTTCCGGTGGGTGCGGGCCGAATCCCATCCCGAGCCCCGGACGCGGGTCGTCAGGCTCCACGAACTCGACCCGCCGCGCGGCTGATGGACACGCCGACGGACTACGGGCGACCGTATCGGCCCCTGCCCGTCCGGCTGCTGAACGCGCTGGGACGGCACCTGGACCGGCGCCGCGCCAATCCTGGTCTCGACATGGAGTCCATGCTCGCCCGCGTCAAGCGGCGCACGGGCCTGTCCGACTTCGGCGACGACTGGTTCCTCGAGCCCCTGCGGACCCTCGTTGCCTCCATCAACGCCGAAGCCGCCCTCACCCCCGTCGGACGCTGGATCCAGCGCCAACGCCTCGAGGCCGCGCTCGGCACCCGTCTGGGCATCGAGGACCTCCTGCGGCGGCACCCGGAGATTCACGACATCGACCTCGGCACGGTCTTCGTCATCGCCGGTCTGCAGCGGACCGGCACGACCACCCTGCACCGCCTGATGGCCTCCCACCCGGACCTGCGCGCCGTGACCGCCTGGGAGGGCCTGCATCCCGTGCCCCTCCCCGGCGAGACACCCGGCCGGCCCCGCGCCCGGGTGCGCCGTGGCCGGGCGGCCGAGCGCGCCATCGCCTATCTCGCCCCGGCGTTCTTCGCCGTCCATCCGGCCGAGCACGATGCGCCCGAGGAGGACGTGCTGCTGCTCGACCTCTGCTTCATGAGTCAGTCCGCCGAAGCCACCATGCACGTGCCCACGTACGCGCGTTGGCTCGCCGAGCAGGACCACACCCGCTGCTACGAGTACTTCCGCACGGTGTTGAAGATCCTCCACTGGCAGCGTCCCGCACGGCACTGGGTGCTCAAGACCCCCCACCATCTCGAATACCTCGACGTCCTGCTGGCGGTCTTCCCCGAGGCACTGGTCGTGCAGACGCACCGCGACCCACGGCAATGCGTCCCCTCGTTCCTCAGCATGGTCGCGCACGGCCGGGGCGTGTTCAGCGACCGCGTCGACACCGGGGAGATCGCCGCCCACTGGATCCGGAAGACACGGTGCATGGTCGAACGCGCCGCCCTGGTGCGAGCCCAGTCGGACACGCGCCGTTTCGTGGACATCTCCTACTACTGCTTGCTGGAAGAGCCGGTCGCGCAACTGCGCAGGATCTACGACTAGGCCGGAGTCCCCTTCGGCCCGGACGCCCTGCGCTCCGCGAAAGACACCGCCGCACGCGAGGTACAGCACCGCTACGGCCGGCACGTCTACGACCCGGCCAGCTTCGGGCTGACCACCGAGTCCATCGACCGGTGCTTCCGCGCCTATCGCGAACGCCACGCCATCCCTCGGGAGCCGCCGTGGCACGCGACCCCACCATGAAGCGCATCGTCGCATCGATCACGCAGGCGCTGCGGGACAAGGGGTCCGTCGAGGCCACCGTCCCGCCCCTGTCCCCGGAGGTCCGAATCGACGGCAGGTGCTGTCTCGTCACCGGCGCGAACACCGGTCTCGGCAAGGCCGTCGCCATCGACCTTGCCCGGCGCGGCGGCCATGTGTTGATGGCCTGCCGGGGCGGACACCCCGACGCGGGGGACGACGTTCGGCGCGCCTCCGGGTCCGATCACGTCGAGATGCTACGGGTCGACTTGTCGGACCTGCACTCGGTCGGCCGGCTCTGCGACACGTTGCGCGACCACGCCGTGACCCTCGACATCGCCGTGCTGAACGCGGGACTGATGCCGGCCCGGGCCCGCCGCTCGCCCCAGGGCTTCGAGTTGATGTTCGCGGTGCACTTCCTCGCCAACCGCCTCCTCGTCGCGCGATGGCTTCAGGACGGCGTGGTGCGCCCGGCCCCGCCCAACGGAGCGCCGCCCCGCATCGTCTTCGTCGCGTCGGAGGCCCACCGCACGTCGGAACCCATAGACTTCGACCACTTCGGCGCCTTCACCGACTACGGCATCCGCGACGGCCTGAAGTACTACGGCCTGTCGAAGCTACACCTCTGCACGTACGCCACCGAACTCTCCCGCCGCCTGAACCCTGGCGACGCCACGCAAGTCGCCGTACACGCGCTGTGTCCGGGACCGGTCGCGACGGATATCGCGCGGGAGGCGCCCCCGGCCCTCAAGCCGCTGCTGAAACCCCTCATGAAGTGGTTCTTTCCGAGCCCCGCCCGCGCCGCCGGGCCGGTGAGCTATTTGTGCTGCGCCGGTCCGCCGGGGAGCCGTAGCGGCATGTACCTGCACATGATGCGCGAGAAGCACGCCTCGGAACTCGCCACGGACCCGGCGAATGGCGACCGGCTCTGGGAGGCGAGCGAGCGCCTCCTGCGCGAACATCCACGATCTTGACGCCCTGACGGCCCGGGCGCGTGCCGTGAGCCACCTCCCCGACATGGTCCGCAACGGCGTGGTCCACACCGTCCAATTGCTTGCCCCCAAACCGAAGGCTCGGCCCGTCGACCTGTCCGGGCGCCGCATCGTCATCACCGGCGCATCGGCCGGATCGCTCGGCTACGAGACGGCGCGTGCCCTCGCGGGGTGGGGCGCGAGGGTGGTCGTCACGGCGCGGGAGGATCCCGCCGCCCTCGAACGCACGCTGCGCGACCGATTGCGCGCCGACGGCTGCGATCCGACCGGCGTGGCCGCCCACCGTCTCGATCTTCGGGACAGCGCCAGCGTGGCCACCTTCGCCCGGTGGTATCGGGAGGAACACGGGGGGCTCGACGTCCTCGTAAACAACGCCGGCATCCTCCTCGACACCTTCGCGCGCCGGCGAGCGCCCGTCCTGTCTGCCGACGGCTTCGAGATCCATTGGCGCACCAACTATCTGGGGACCTTCCAGCTCACCGCCGCGCTCTTGCCGCTATTGGTCGAGAGCGGACGCGCCACCGGGGACGCCCGCGTCGTCAACATCGTGTCGCACCAGCACACCCGGGGGCGCAATGAAGGCTTCTTTCGCCCGGGCACCCCCGCAGCGCCCCATCACTCCTGGAACGCCTACGGCCAATCCAAGCTGGGCCTCATCCACCTGACCACGGAGCTACAGCGCCGCCACGGCGCGAATGGTTCCCTACGCGCCGTTGCAGTCCACCCGGGCTCCGTGTACACGAACATGATCGCGCGCGGCATCGCAGCGACACCGGGCCTGAAGCCGATCCGCGGATTCGCTACCCAACTGGCCGCGCTCGTGCTGCTCAACCCCGCACAGGGCGCCCAAACGGCGATCCACTGCGCGAGCGGCTCCGGCATCGTGGGCGGTGCCTACTACGAGCGATGTACCCCCGTCGAGCCCTCCGCGGACGCGCGGGACGCGGTCGCCGCCGCGCGGCTCTGGGAGCAGTCGGAGGCGTGGATGGCCGGCCTGCCGCACTGAACCCGCCGGGAGCCGCCTTGGGGCGCTACACTCCCACGTCCCCTCCAAGCGGTGCTCGCCCATGGCTGCAACGACCGGCGCGAAGCGGCCCCGGCCCACGGCGGGACTACGCCACGTCGCCCTGCACGTCCGCAACCTCGAGGCCACCGTGGCGTTCTACACGGACCTCCTCGGCATGGCGGTCGAGTGGCAGCCGGACGACGACAACTGTTACCTCACCTCCGGGATCGACAATCTGGCCCTGCACCGCGCGGGCACGGCACCGGACGAAGCCGGGCAACGCTTGGACCACATCGGCTTCATCGTTGACGCTATGGACGACGTCGACGACTGGCACGTATTCCTCGCCGCACACGGCGTGCCGATCCTCAAGCCCCCGAAGACCCACCGCGACGGCGCGCGCAGTTGCTACTGTTCGGACCCGGAGGGCACCACCGTGCAGATCATCTACCACCCGCCGCTCAGCCGGGGCTTGCATGGAACTAACCCCGTTAGGCGGCTTCCTCGACGGGGACGAGCATCAGGTTTAGGTGTTTCGCCTGGCGCTGCAGGTTCTTGATCTGCCGGTCGCGGCGTTCGGCCTCCATCTCGGCCAGGTCGCGCTCGACGTATTCCTCGCCGCGCTTGAGCATGGCGTAGATCAGCCGAGCCAACTGGTGCGCGGTGGCCTTGACGGCCTTGGCGGAGTCCATGCGCGCGAGGCGGCGGCGATGCGCCGCGCCGATGGCGGTCTTGTTGTTGCGCGCGGTGCTCGCCGCCATGCGCAGCGCCTGGCCGAGCCGGTTGGCGCACCTGGGCGGCCGGCCGCCGAGGCGCTTGTCGCCGCTGATGCGGGTGCCGGGCGCCAGGCCGAGCCACGAGCAGAAGTGGGCGGCCGTCGGGAAGCGCGACAGGTCCGGGCCGACCTCGGCCGCGAACGTCAGCGCGGTCTCCACGCCGACGGTGGGGATGGCCGTCAGGTCGACCCCGAGCAGGCCGCGCAGCCGCTCGCGCAGGGCGGCCTCGCGGGAGCGCGACGAGGGCGTCGCCGCGGCCGCCGCGTGCCGCGCCAACTCGGCGTCGATGCGCGCCTCGCACGCGTCGATCTGGCCCTGCAGCATGTCGTGCCGCGCCAACGCCTGCGCCAGCGCGAACAGGTGCTCGTCGCGCCAGTTGCCGCGCAGGCTCGCCGCGATGGTCGCCTCGTCGGCCTTGCAGAGCCGGTGGCGGAACCGCGCCAGCACCGCCCCGTCGCGCTCGCCGGCGACGATGGCGCGCACGATCAACTGGCCGGTCTGGCCCATGACGTCGCTCAGGACGTTGTCCAACTGCACGTTCATCTGCGTCAGCGCCTTCTGCACGTGCTGCACCGACCGGCTGCGGTCGCGCACGAGCTGTTCGCGCTGGCGCGCGTACGAGCGCAGCGGGCACAACTCGTCGGCCGCGCGGAACGCGCCGCGCAGCAGGCCGTGGCTCATCAGTTGGCGGATCCACTGGCAGTCCAGCACGTCGCTCTTGCGCCCGTGCACCTGCTTGGTCGCGCGCGGGTTCACCAGGTGCACCTCGAAGCCGGCCCGGTCGAGCACCTCGAACAACGGTATCCAGTACACCCCCGTCGACTCCATCGCCACGTGGCGAACGCCACACGACGACAGCCACTCCGCCATCGCCTCCAAGTCGCGGGTGAACGTCCCGAACGGACGCACCGGCCGCTCGAACCGCGACCCGTCCACCGCCACGTAGTGCCGGCGCTTGCCCACGTCGATCCCCGCGCAATCGGGGTGTACGACCTCCAACGGCGCCGCCGCCTTGCCAGCCATCGCCAAATCCTCCACCATCGTCAACGGGTCGCGCTGGGCGAGACCGCGGCGGGACGTTCACTCTTGCATACGGGGTCGCGACCCATGGGGCGCGCCACCAGCGTCAAAACGCCGATCACGGTCCGGGCCAAACTCCTAGACGGGCATGGATGCACCATTGCCCGCGAGGCCTCGCGCCCAGCGCGACCGACCTTACATCGAACGCCCGCGCAACAGGCAACCCACCAGTTCCCTGCGCGTCAGCGCAGCGAACTGGCTGCGAGAACTCCTAGACATCATGTTTTGACCTGCCCGTCCTCAACGCGCGTGGGTTACCTTGGCGGCGGAGTGCCGGGCAAGGCAGGGCCACATTGAGGAGGGCAGGAGGTTGCAAGACTACAAGATGTCGGAGGGCGGGATGAGTGATTGCGGGGGGTCGTACGGGGCGTACGTCGGGTTGGACGTGCACAAGGACACGATCGCGGTGGCGGTGGCGCCGGCGGGGCGCGGGGCGCCGGAGGATCTCGGTGAGATCGCGAACCGACCGGCGGCGGTCGCCAGGCTGGCGCGGGAGTTGTGCGCGGCGCACGGCGGCGGGATGCCGTTGTTCAGCTACGAGGCGGGGCCCTGTGGGTATGGGTTGTACCGCCAGTTGCGGGAGCTGGGCTTCGACTGCGAGGTGGTGGCGCCGTCGCGCATCCCCAGGGCGCCGGCGGAGCGGGTGAAGACGGACCGTCGCGACGCGCGCAAGCTGGCGCGGCTGTCGCGCGGCGGCGAGTTGACGGCGGTGTGGGTTCCGGACGAGGACCACGAGGCGATGCGGGACCTGGTGCGGGCGCGGTCGGACCTGAAGGACGCGGAGCGCAGGGCGCGCCAGCGCCTCGGCGCGTTCCTGCTGCGCCACGACCGCCGCTGGTCGGCCGGGCGCTGGAGCAGGGCGCACTGGGCGTGGCTGGACGGCCAGCGCTTCGAGCGGGACTGGCAGGAGTGGGCGTACCGGGAGTACCTGGAGGCGGCGCGGACCGCGGGCGAGCGGGTCGCGGCGCTGACGGGCCAGCTGGAGCGGGCGTTGTCCGATTGGTCGCTGGCGCCGGTGGTGCGCGCGTTGGTGGCGTTGCGCGGCGTGGACCGGATCACGGCGGCGACGCTGCTGGCGGAGCTGGGCGACATCGGCCGCTTCGACTCGCCGCGCCAGTTGATGGCGTTCCTGGGGTTGGTGCCGAGCGAGCACAGCTCGGGCGGGCGGCGCCGCCGCGGCGCGATCACGCGCACCGGCAACGGGGCGGCGCGGCGCGCGCTGGTGGAGTCGGCCTGGAGCTACCGGTTCCCGGCGCGGCGCACGGCGCACCTGGAACGCAAGGCGGCCGGCGCGTCCGAAGAGGCCAGGGCCATCGCGTGGCGCGCCCAGCGGCGCCTGTGCGGTCGCTACCGGCACCTGCTCGCGTCCGGCAAGAACACCAAGCAGACGACCGTGGCCGTGGCGCGCGAGCTGGCCGGCTTCGTGTGGGACATCGTCCGCGTCGAGGTGGCGCGGATGGCGGAGGCCGGCGCCGGGACGTCGGCGACGCGTTGACGCGCGGTTGAAGGAAGGGAGTTCGTTTCGAGTGTTGGATCGGGGCGGGGCCGGGCCGGTGTGGAGAACCCTCGGCCGGGCTACGACGGCGTCGGCGGATGGTTCGCAACGCGGACCCTCCGGCGCGACGACCCCCGCCACTAGAGAGAGGCCAGCTCCGCGACGCAGTGAGGTAGGGTCGGTAACCAATCCACGCATATCAGCATGATCCACCGTCGCAATCTGTCCGGCCCCGTCCCGACCCACCGCGCCCGCGCCGGACCCGACCCACCGCGCCCGCGCCGGACCCGGCACGGCTGGCGAACATCGCCGGCCGGGCCGGCGCCCGCGATTTCCACCGCCCGCCCACCGCCGCTCCATCATTTGCGGGGACCGCGGCCGTGGACGGCCCGTGGAAATCGCTCCGTGCCCCCGGTTGGCCGCGACACCCCGACGGGCGCCGGAAAAGGCGGGTCACGACCGTTCCGAACCGTCGCCTCGACGAACTCGGTGCGATCGGAGCACCCTGGAACGGAGTACCGATTGACAGGTCAAAACATATCAGCCCGCATTTCTCACCAGGTCGCTTGTGCATGGACCGCAAGTCGTTGGTCCATTTGGGTTTATCGTCGGTCTCACACGTCGGTGGCCGGATGCAGACCGCTGGCCGCGCCCTCGCCGGTCTTTTCGCCCCGTGCGCGCACGTGCTCCCTCAAACTTAGGCCCCACTAGGCTTTCGGTCGGCGAGCGCGACGCAAGCGTCGTGCGCACGGGGCGAAAATCCTCGGCGATCATCGCGGCCCGTGGTGAGAAATGCGGGCTAGGGGCGGAGGCTCAGTACACGCGCGGCACGATCCGCCACGGCACGGCGCTGCGGTACGCGTCCCACAGCGCCCCGTACTTCTCCGCGCACCGCCGGTCGTCGTCGCGCTCGCGGAAGCCGAGCAGCAAAACGTAGTAGACGACATAGAGCCACGGCGCGAGCAACTCGGGCCGCCCAAGGGAGAGGGCGAGGCCCGTCGCCATGAGGATCTCGCCGAGATAGTTCACGTGCCGCGAAACGCCCCAGAACCCGCCGCATAGCACCCGATGCCGCCCGTCCGAGAGCACCCGTGGCGCGAACCCCAGGAAGGGCCGGTGCGGATCGCGTTTGAAGGCGAACTTCTGCATGTTCGCGCCCCGCGCCAGCGTCCAACCGGCGAAGAAGATCCCCGACGCGAGCACGAGGAGCCACGCCGGGGCGTCCGGATTCGGGAGGTCCGCCACGGCCCACAGGCCGACCGCGTAGAAATACGGATACCAGTTCAGGCAGCCCCACACGAGCTTCGCGCCGACCCGCTCCGCGAAGAGATCGTAGGTGTAGAGATGGACGCGCTCAAGGAAGAGATAGTCCAGGATGAACCAGGTGAACAGGACGACATGCAAGACCACGCCCGGCGAAGGGTCGCCGGGGCAGACCAGGAAGTGATGCGCGGCGAAGGCGAGGAGATTGAGCTGCAGCATCGTGGCCCCGAACACGTACAGGAACATCTTCGCGTCCACGCGGCCGCCGAACATCCGCGGGTTCGCGCGACGGCCGAGATAGAGATCGGCCAGCAGAGCGTCTCCACGGGCCGGTGCGGTGAGAACGGCGGCGACCGACATCGCGATTCCCAACACGCCCGCCCCGAGCGCCCCGGACCAACGGTGCTCCCAGAGCCAGTCCCAGGGCACGAGGCCGGTCCAGCCTCCGACGAACCACGCAGCCACGGCCACGGCCCAGACCAGCGGCCCGTTCAACCGATAGCGCAGTGGCGTCCCGCTCGAGGGGTCGCGCACGTAGCCGGCGACGTCGCGTGCCGGAAGCACCGCGTGCAACGCAAGCAAGGCCGCGCAGATCCACCACGGCGCCAAGAACCCGGCCAAGAAGCTGTTCACGGCACCGGAGGCCTCCGGCGTGCGTTCATCCGAGGTCCGCCGTGTTCGCGGCCATCAGCCGCACCGCCGTCCGACGCGGGAGCAGCCGCCGGAATACTTGCGCCACCAGACGGTTCAACGTGCCGGGCACCACTTCCGGTCCATGCCCGAGCGCGTCGAGGGTACGGTTCGCAACCACCTCCGAGGCCAACATGCCGGGTGCGTCCCGGTCGGTTGCCCGACGATAGCCCGGCGTCGGAATCGCGCCCGCGCAACAGCCGATCACGTCGATGCCGGCATCGCGCAACTCATGCCAGAGTCCTTCGGCCAGGATGGAGTTGAAGGCGCGGGTGGCGGCGTAGGTGGCGACGCGCGGCACGCCCTGTAGCCCCGATAGGGAGGACATCAACACGACGCCGCCCCGACCGCGCCGGTGCAACGACGGCAGCAACGCGTGGACGAAGCGGACGGGCCCCAACGCGTTGACGCGCACGGCCTCCTCCAGCGCGTCGCCGTCCACCTCCAAGAACCGGCCCACGGGCACGGCGGCGGCGTTGTAGATGAGCAGACCGACGTCCACCTCCGCGGTGGCCGCTCGCAGCGTGTCGGCCCAATCATCGCCGCCCAAATCAAGCGCGACGCACCGGACCCGAACGCCATGGGCGTCGCGCAGCTCGGCGGCGAGCGCCTCGAGCAACGGCTTGCGCCGGGCGAGGAGCACGAGATGGATGCCGCGTTCCGCGAGGCAGGCCGCAAAGGAGGCGCCGAGGCCCTCGGAGGCACCGGCGACCACCGCCCACGGGCCGTATCGCTCGGCGAAGTCCCTCACGGTGCCATCAGACCCGGTACGTGGTCTCCGTCATGACCCGCGAGACCAGCGTCATGGCCCGCTTGACGCCGTCGGGGAAGACCGCGGCGCCGGCCCGCATCGCGTTGACGCCGTGGCGCGCCTCGTCGGAGCGCATCTCCGCCACGATCGCGCGGCTGCGGGCGTCCTCCGCCGGCAGGTCGTCGAGGTGGCGATCCAGGTGACGCACCACCTGGTCCTCCGTCGCCTCCACGAATCCCAGGCTCACCCGGTCCCCCAGCGCTCCGGCCGCCGCCCCCATCAGGAACGACGCCGCGTAGAACAGCGGATCGAGGACGCTCGGCCGGGATTCGAGCTCCTCCAACCGCTGCCGGCACCACGCCAAGTGGTCCACCTCCTCCGCCGCCGCGTGCTGCAAGGCATCCCGCACCGAGTCGCCGCGGGCCGTCAGGGCCTGACCCTCGTAGAGCGCCTGCGCACACACTTCGCCGGTATGGTTCACGCGCATCAGGCCGGCCGCGTGCCGCCGCTCCGCCTCGGTCAACTCGCCCTCCGGCACATCCGGGGCCGCGCTCGAGGGCGTGCCCACGCCGGTCAGCGTTCGCAGGCCGCGGTCGAAGACGCCGATGAGGTCGTCGACGTTCAACCCAGGGCTCCGAGCTGCCGTCCGCCGATGAGGTGCAGGTTCAGGTGATACACCGTCTGCCCGCCCTCGCCGTTGCAGTTCATGATGAGGCGATAGCCGGAACCGGAGATGCCGCGCTGCTGGGCCAGACGCTTCGCGCAGAGGACCATCCGGCCCACGATCTCGATGTTCGCCTCCGTCAGCTCGTTCGTAGTCGCGATATGGGCCTTGGGGATGATCCGAAAGTGTACCGGGGCCTGCGCCGCCAAGTCCTGGAACGCCATCAATTCATCGTCCTCGTGGAGGACGACGGCGGGCAGCTCACGCGCGGCGATCCGGCAGAAGACGCAATCGGACATCGGGGCGCAACCTCGGGCGACGGGCCGCGACTATACACCGTACGTGCCCACGGCCCCCGACGGGCGGGCGGCTGCCGCCACGGGCGTGGCGGAGAATCCCAGCCGCGTGAGCAGGACCAACGCATAGGCGCGTTGTCCCGCACGCCCACCCCGTATCGCCACGGGCTGGTCCTTGCCCAAGAGCCGCGCGGCGTCGCCGAGCGCCTCCACGGACACACGGTCGAGGTCGAGGACCTGGGCATTCGACGGCGGCGACTCCGGATACAGGTACTCGTCGATCAGGCCGCGCACCGATGCGCCCGGCAGCACGAGCAGCACCGCGTCCTCGATGACCGTGAACCGCCGCGCCCCGGCCGTGAAGTCGGAGCCCGCGAAGACCAGTTCCTCACCGAAGTAGTCCCCCGCCCGAAACACCGCATCGTCCCCCGCGACGCTACCGGATTGCACGAGATACACGGCATCGTCGCCGGCGAAATCCTCCCCGGCCCCGAGCCGCCGCCGTGCCGCACCACGCAGCAGCCGCTGCCAGGTCAGGGCTGGCAACGCCCGCACGAGGGGCGACGCCAAGAGCCGGTCGAGCCATCCCTCCACCGCCGCCACCTCCGGTTCGGGAACCCGCGCCGGCTGCAACGCGAACCGAAGGGGGGCGAGATCCACCGACAAGACCTTCGTCGCGGTGCGCGTCTCCAGGGCCACATCGTCGCCGGGACGATAGATTTCCTCTTCGACGGAGCGGCGCCGTCCATCCCCATCCACGGCCTCCACGGCCCCCTCCACCAAGTAGAGATGCCGTTCTAGCCGACTACCGCGCCGGAGCAGCCAACGGTTTGCGGGGAGTTCGATCAGGCGCGCATGCCGCGCCGCCAAATCCAGGGTTGCGGCGTCGAGGCCGGCGAAGGCCGGGAACCGTCTGAGCACGTTCGCAAGCATGGTGTGATCGTCTCACACCGAAACGAAGGTTCCTGTCAGTTTTTCTCCCGGGCGATTGCGCGATATCCGATATCCGTTCTGTAGTACGCATCCTCCCACTGTAAGCGTTCGACCCGGTTGTACGCGCGCGCCTGGGCGTCCGTGACCGAGCTGCCGAGTGCCGTAACGCACAGCACGCGTCCGCCGTTGGTGACGGTCTCGCCACCGGCGAGCGCCGTCCCCGCGTGAAAGACCTTCGTATCCGGCAGGTGCTCCTCCAACCCGTGGATGGCGCGTCCCTTCGCGTAGTCGAGGGGATAGCCCCCGGCGGCCATGACGACGCCAACCGCCGGACGCGGGTCCCAAGCGAGTTCCACCCCCTCGAGTCCGCCGGACAACGCGCGCCGGCAAAGCTCCGCAAGATCGCCCCGGAACCGCATCAGCACCGGCTGCGCCTCGGGGTCGCCAAAGCGGCAGTTGAACTCGATGACCTTGGGCGACCCGTCCGGCATGATCATCAGCCCCGCGTAGAGGAAGCCTTGGTAGGGCGCCCCGTCCGCCGCCATGCCCCGCACCGTGGGACCGATGACCTCGTCCATGATGCGCTCGTGTACGCGCGGCGTGACCACCGGCGCCGGCGAGTACGCGCCCATGCCGCCGGTGTTCGGGCCGAGGTCGCCGTCGTCCCGGGCCTTGTGGTCCTGGGAGGATGCAAACGGGACGACCTGGGCACCGTCCGTCATGCAAATGAAGCTGGCCTCTTCGCCCTCCAGGAACTCCTCGACCACGATCTCCCGGCCGGCGGCACCGAAGCGGTCGCCGGACAGCATCTCCTCCGCCGCCCCGATCGCCTCTTCCACGTCGCGGGCGACGGTCACCCCCTTGCCGGCCGCGAGCCCGTCCGCCTTGACGACCACCGGCGCGCCCGTCCGTTCGATGTAGGCGCGCGCGGCGGCCGCGTCCGTGAACGATGCATAGCGCGCCGTCGGAATGCCATGGCGGGCGAGGAACTCCTTGGCGAAGACCTTCGAGCCCTCAAGCTGCGCCGCAGCCTGGGTGGGGCCGAAACAGGGCAGGCCCTCGGCGTCGAAGTGATCCCGCAGGCCCGCGACCAACGGGGCCTCCGGGCCCGCGATGGTCAGGGCCACGTCGTTCGCGCGCGCGCACGCCACCAGCGCATAGAACGCATCGACGGCGATGTCCACGTTCACCACCTTTGCTTCGCGCGCTGTGCCCGCATTGCCCGGAGCGACCAGGACGCGCTCCACGTCGGGCGAGCGGGCCACGGCCCATGCCAGCGCGTGCTCGCGTCCGCCGCCGCCGATAATCAGGATGTTCATAGTCAGTGCCGAATCGGTGCCGAGTCAGTGTCGAAAGTGGCGGACGCCCGTAAACACCATTGCCATGCCGTGCTCGTCCGCCGCCGCGATGGATTCGGCGTCCCGCACCGATCCGCCCGGTTGGATGACGGCACGGATACCGGCCCGCGCGGCGGCGTCCACGCCGTCGCGGAACGGGAAGAACGCATCCGACGCCATGACGGCGCCCTCGACCTCGAGGCCGGCGTCCCCGGCCTTCATGCCGGCGATCCGCGCGCTGACGACGCGGCTCATCTGCCCGGCGCCCACGCCGATGGTCCGCCCGTCCCGCGCGTAGACGATCGCGTTCGACTTGACGAACCAAGCGACCCGCCAGGCGAACAGTAGATCGGCCATCTCCGCATCGGTCGGGGCGCGGGCGGTGACCGTGCGCAAGGCAGCGTCGTCGAGACAGAGCACGTCTTCGTCCTGGACGAGCAACCCCCCGCCGACCCGCTTGAAGTCCCACCGCGCCCGCCGCGGGGACGGGTCTCCCACCGCAAGCAGCCGCAGGTTCTTGCGCGCCCGCGCCGCCTCCGCGGCGTCCGGAGCGACCGCCGGCGCGACGACGACCTCCGCGAACTGCCGGGCGATCACCGCTTCCAGGGTGGCGCCGTCGAGCGCGCGATTGAACGCCACGATGCCCCCGAAGGCGGACGTGGGATCGGTCGCGAACGCCCTCTCATAGGCTGCGCCGAGGTCTTCTGCCACGGCGACGCCGCAGGGATTCGCGTGCTTCACGATCACGCAGGCGGGGTCGTCGTGGGCCTGCACGCAGCGCACCGCCGCGTCCGCATCCGCGATGTTGTTGAAGGACAACTCCTTGCCCTGTAGATGCGTCAAGGCGCCCACCGTACCCCGCGCCGCCCGGCCCTCCACGTAGAAGGCCGCGGACTGATGCGGGTTCTCCCCGTAGCGGAGGGCGCGATGCTTGTCGAATCCCAGGGCGAGGCGTTCCGGGAACGCGTCCGTGGCGAACCACCCGGCGATCGCCGTTTCGTAGCCGGCCGTGTGGGCGAACGCCTTCGCCGCGAAGGCGCGACGCTCCTCCAGGGTCGTGCCGCCGTCTCCAAGGCGCTCGACGACGCGTTCGTAGTCCGCGGGATCGACGACCGCAAGCACGTCGGCGTGGTTCTTGGCCGCCGCGCGGAGCAGCGTCGGCCCCCCGATGTCGATGTTCTCGACGGCCTCTTCAGCCGTGTGATCGCCGCGTGCGACCGTCTCCTCGAAGGGGTACAGATTGACGGCCACCAAGTCGATGAGCGCGATGCCGTGGCGGGCCAAGGTCCCCGCATCGACGTCCCGCCGGGCCAGGATGCCGCCGTGGATCGTTGGATGGAGGGTCTTGACGCGGCCGTCCATGATCTCCGGGAAGCCGGTGTGCTCGGAGACCTCCCGGACGGCGACGCCGGCGGCCGCGAGCGCGGCCTTGGTGCCGCCCGTCGATAGCAGTTCGACGCCGAGCGCCTCGAGGGCCCGGGCGAACTCCACGATGCCACTTTTGTCCGACACCGACAGCAACGCTCGTCGGACGGTGGCGCGTCGGATCGGATCTTTCGAGATTTCAGCGCCCACGTCGCCTCCAAAGCACACGGTCGCGATAGTAGCAGCCCGGACTCCAGCGCTATCCGGCTACAACGCCTCCAAGGTCACGTTCACGGCCTCCAACGGCGCGCTCCGGAACGCCAGGGCGGCGCGCACCGGAGTCATCGTGCGCATGACCGCGCCGGCGCCGCGAGACACCGGGAGGTACTCCTCCGGTTCGCAGCGCCGCATGGCCACGGCCTCCCCGGCGAGGTTCCACAAGCGCAACTCCAGCGCCGGGAAAGGCTGCGCGAAGGACGCCTCGTTCACGAGCGTGGCCTCCACCACAAGGCCGCCGGCCACCTGCGGATGGGAGCGCACCGCGAGGCCGCGCACCGAGATGTGTTGCGGGGAGCGCTGCGCCGGCACCGTGCAGGACAGGGCGACACAGGCCGCGGTGTAAGCGACCCGCAGGTGGGGGTTTCGTGACCACGTGTCGAACTGCAGCCAGAAGAGCTGGATCGCCAAACCCAGCGTGGCGAGCAGGATCCCGGCGCCCCACGCGGCCCGACGCGACATCGGCCTCGACGGGGCCACGTCAACGGGCACCGGCTGTCGCGGCCCGACGCCCCGACAAGAGCATCCAACCCTCCATCCGCCGGGGCGCATCGAAGGCGATGTCCGCAAAGGCCTCCATCACCTCGCCCGCCTGCGGCTCCAAGACACCCGAGAGCGCGATTCGACCCTGCCCCGACAGGCTTGACCAAAGCCGTGGGGCCTCGGCGGCTAGCGTGCCGGCGAGGATGTTCGACACAACTACATCGAAGGTCCGCCCCGCCTCGAAGGCATCGCTCGACCGCACTTCGATGTCCAAGCCGTTGTGCGTGGCGTTCATTCGAGCCACATCGAGTGCGAGGGGGTCATGGTCCAAGGCAACCACCCGTTCGGCACCGAGCAGCTTCGCCGCAAGCGCCAGAATGCCGGAACCGCAGCCGAAGTCCAGGACGGACCGTCGGGCCAAGGGCAGAGATGCGAGCCAGGCGAGACAGAGCCGCGTCGTCGGGTGGCTTCCTGCGCCGAACGCCGCGCCCGGGTCTAGGCGCAACACCGTCCCATGAAGGTCCGCCATCGAAGCGTGGGATGGCGCGACGGTCAACGACCCGAATCGTCTCGGCTCGACATCCCGCCGCCAACGCGCCGGCCAATCGGAGTCGGACACGAAGTCCACGCGCAGCGGCCGTCCCTTGAAGCGGACACGCACCCGCGCGAGGTCCGCATCCAGCGGAAAGAGTCCGACCGCGCACGCCTCGCGCCAGGCGGCCAAGTCCGGCAATGCACCGGGCGGAGGTTCGAAAATCGCCGAGTCGCCACCGTCCAGCCAAGTCACGGCCACGGCACCCAAGGCTTCCAGCGCCTCGCCCGCCGCCTCGGCGTCCGCGCCCCGCACGCCCACGGAGACCCGAATCCAGGGCATTCACTCACACGATGCGGAAGAGCGGCGTTCCCGATTCCATGGCCCGTCCGTTCTCGAGGAGAACCTCGGCCACGGTGCCCGTCACCTCGGCCTCGATCCGGTTCATCATCTTCATGCTCTCGATGATGCAGAGCACGTCACCCTGGGCGACCGCGTCCCCCTCATGCACGAACGGCGCCTCGCCCGGCGCCGGGGACCGATAGAACGTGCCGGAGATCGGCGCCCGCACGACCTGACCGACGACCGTCGGTGCCGCCGCGCCGTCCGCGGCTGTCTCCGCCTCGCCCGCCGGGGCGGCAACCTCTGGAGGCGCGGGCACGGGCATGGCCACCGCCGGAACGCCGCGGGCAACCCGGATCGACTCGTCCCCATCCCGGACTTCGAGCTCCGCGATACCGGATTCCTGCACCAGCTCGATCAGCTTCTTGATTTTCCTGAGGTCCAACGCTCCTCCCTCCGCTCAGTCATCCACCACCGCCATCGCGGCGAGCAACGCGTACTCGTACCCGGCGGCGCCCAAGCCGGCGATCACCCCCCGCGCCACGTCCGAGAGGTACGAGTGCCGCCGGAATTCCTCCCGGGCGTGGACGTTGGAAAGATGCACCTCGATGAACGGCACGCCCACGGCGAGGAAGGCGTCCCGCAAGGCGACGCTCGTATGCGTGAACGCCCCCGGGTTGACGACGACGTAGGCCGTGCCGTCCCGGCCGGCGCGTTGCACGGCCTCGACGAGTTCATGTTCCGCGTTGCTCTGGAAGGTCGCGAGTTCGTGTCCCCGCGATTCCGCCAGCGACGCAAGCCGCGCATGGATGTCGTCCAAGGTGTCCGCGCCGTAGAGCTCGGGCTCGCGGCTGCCGAGGAGATTCAGGTTCGGTCCATTCAGGACCAGGATGCGTGCCACGGCGCTCTCGCTCCCCGCCGGTCCAGCGGCTGCCGGACGATGCCGTGCAGTATGCCACGCATGGAACACGTTAACGACAAAATCTGTTCCTTTCCCGTCTTTTGCGTGCAGATTCGAGGAAGTTCACTGTCAGCCTTTAGCTCGCTCCGTCGATGGCGCCGATCACGACGCCCGGCGTCAGGATCTGCGGCAGCACGACCGGATCGCCTTCCGGCGGGAAGTAGACATAGAGCGGGACGCCGCTACGCCCGAATCGCTCCAGGACCGCCGTGATCGCCGGGTCCGCGTTCGTCCAGTCCCCCTTTACGTAGGCGATGCCGCGCTCCTCGAAGTAGCTACGAACACGGTCGGTGCCCAGGGTCGATTGTTCATTGGTCAGGCACGTGATGCACCACGCCGCGGTGAAGTTCAGGAAGACCGGCCGCCCCTCGGCGCGATGAGCCTCGACGACCTGCATGTCGAAACCCTCCTCCACCACCATCGCCGGCCGCTCCACCGAGGACACGGCCCACACCGAGAACGCCGCCAGCCCCGCGACCGCCAGCCAGACCGGCCGCAGCCACCCTGTCCGGCGCATCCCGAGCCACGCGAGAAAGCCCGCCACGACGAACGCCGAGAGCATCCAGGCCGCGCCGCCGGCCCCGGACTGCAGCGCCAGCACCCAGACCAGCCAGACCACCGTGGCAAACATCGGGAATGCCATCACCTGCTTCAGCGTCGCCATCCACGGGCCGGGACGCGGCAGCCTTTCCGCGACGGCGGGCACGGCGACCACCACGACGTATGGCAGCGCCATCCCCACGCCGAGGGCGACCATCACCGCGAGCAAGACCGGCGCGGGTTGGCTCAATCCGTAACCGACCGCAGCGCCCATGAACGGCACGGTACACGGCGTCGCCACCACGACCGCCAGCATCCCCGCGGCGAAGGGACCGGCGCGCTCCAGCCCCCCGACGCCGAACCCGGGTGTTTCGAGGACGCCGAGCAGGTTCAGCCCCAGCACGAAAAAGAGCAGCGCGACCGCGGCCACGAAGCCGGGCGACTGGAGCTGGAACCCCCACCCCACCGCCTCGCCCGCGCCCTTGAGCACCACTAGGGCCAACCCGAGCAACACGAACGTGGCGACGACGCCGGCCGAGAATCCCGCCGCGTCCCGCAGGCGCCCCTCCGGCGCGCCGAGGAGGGACAGCGCCTTGATGGAGAGCACCGGGAACACGCACGGCATGAGGTTCAGGATGAGCCCGCCCAGGACGGCCGAGGCCAGGATCGCCAACAGTTCGGCCAGCGCGAGACCTCCGGCCCCCGCATCCATGTCCACGCCCGCCGCCGCGAAACGCAGCCACTTGCGCTCGGGGGGATAGCACAGCCCGTAGTCCGCGCAACCCTGATAGTCGATGGCAACCTCGAATGGGTCGGCCCCGGCCGTGACGACCGGCACCTTCACCGTCGCGGTGCCATAGAACACCTCGACCTCGCCGAAGAACTCGTCGGTCTTCTCAAGGCCGGGAGGAAGTTCCGGCGCGCCCAGGACCGTGCCGTCCCGCGTCTCGAAGCCGAACCGGTGCCGGTACAGGTAGTAGCCCTCCGGCATCCGCCAATCGGCGGCCAGGACGCCGTCGTCCGTGACCCGCGCGGTGAGCACGAAGGCCTCGTCCACGGGCAGGAAATCGGGTTCTTCGAGGGGGTTGTCGCCCGGCGTCAAGACCGTCTGGGCCGCGGCCGGCCAGCACAGCACTAGGCAACAAGCGGCCACGAGCCACCGCGGCGGCACGGTCCGCGGTCGGCGTCGAGCGTGCGAAGTGGACGGATTTCGGCGTAACACGATGTTGGCGGTTGATGGGCGTTCGGTGTCCCTATATCGTGCAACATCGTGCCTCTTCCTGCACCTCGCGAGTATCCGAAATCGGTCTTGCCCTTGGACCGCATCCGAGTATCGACAACCTGCATCGCCATCGGCGTGCTCGCCCTCGCGGCATGCCAGGTGGACGAGCCCGAGCGACGCACGGTGCCGCCGCAGACCGCGCCGGTCGAACCCGACCCGGTGCCCATCGAGCGCGTGCACGCCCTCCTCGACCTCGGCGACGCCGCACTTGAGGACGAACGCCTGCTCCATCCCGCCGCCGACAGCGCGTTGACGCACTACCTCGCCGTCCTCGAGCTCGTGCCGGACCAAGCCGATGCGCTGCACGGCATCGAGCGGATCGTCGAACGCTTCATCGAGCGTGCCCAGGGCGCGATCCGCCAGCAGCGTTGGGCCACGGCGCGTTCGATGCTCGACCGCGCCCGGCTGGTGGATGCCGATCATCCCGCGCTGCCCTCCCTGTTCACGCAGTTGCAACGCCTGCGCGACGCGGAGCGTCTCAAGCTGGACCTCTCCGCCGCCGCGGTCCGCGACCGTACGGCCGAGGTGGCCGACGCGCTCGCCGCGTTCGGCGCCCATGCCCGGAAACCGAACGCCCGGGTGTTCATCCGCGCGGGCAGCGACGTCCAGGGCCGTTGGATGTACGCGCAGCTCAACCGCGCGCCCGGCGACCGCCGCATCCGGGCCGAGATGGAGATTGGCTGGCCGCCCCGGGTGGTGGTCCTGCTATTTCAGGACCAGGACGGGTAGCCCGGTACGCCCACCCGACCCGCAGGGTTTGCAGGAAGCGCCGTTCGTGTTGGAATTCGCGGTCGGCGAGCGCGCGGGTGGTACATTCGAGACATGCCCGCCCCGACGGACCGATCCAGGAGTCTCCGCATGAAATGGACCCTTCAACCCGGCGAGGACACGGGCACGGTGGGGCTCGCCGCACGGGTGGGGGGTGCCGCGTTGGGCGCCTACCTGCTCGGCGTGCTGTTCTTCTGGTGGTGGTGGGACAGCGAACCCGACGCCTTCGACGTGGCGGAGGAGGTGCGGGCACTGTCCGTATCGCAGAACGCGCCGTCGGGCGTCATCGTGACCGGTTCGCATACCGCCGCCGCCATGGCCCGCATGGGCAAGACGCTGCTCGACAAGCGCGGCGGCTACCTCTCGAACGACCTCTTCCCCCCCAGCGTGTGGATGGACAACGTGCCACGATGGGAATTCGGCGTCGTCGTGCAGATGCGCGACATGAGCCGCGTCCTGCGCGCCGACCTGAGCCGCTCCCAGAGCCAGTCCACCGAGGATCCGGACCTCTCCCTCGCAGAAGCGAAGTTCTTCTTCGACAACGGGAGCTGGATTTTCCCGCGCACGGAGGATGAGTACGGCGACGGGGTGGAGTACTTGGAGAGCTACCTCGCGCGGCTGTCCGACCCGCAGCAGCCGGAAGCGCAATTCTACGCCCGGGCGGACAACCTCCGTACCTGGCTCACCGCGGTAGAGACACGCCTCGGCAGCCTCTCGCAGCGGCTTTCGGCGAGCGTCGGCAAGCGGCAGCTCGACACCCCCCTCTCCGGCGACCCCGCGGCCAGCCAGGCGACGCCCGGCGTCGGCGACAGCCAGCTCAAGACGAGCTGGTTCGAGATCGACGACGTCTTCTACGAGGCCCGGGGCCAGGCCTGGGCCTTGCTGCACCTGCTGCGGGCGGTCGAGCACGACTTCGGCCCGGTGCTCGACGACAAGAACGCCCGCGTCAGCCTCCAGCAGATCGTGCGCGAGCTGGAGGGCACCCAGGCGACCATCTGGAGCCCCATGATCCTAAACGGCACCGGATTCGGCTTCGTGGCCAACCACTCGCTGGTGATGGCGTCGTACATCTCGCGCGCCAATGCGGCCATCATCGACCTGCGAGCTTTGTTGGCCCAAGGATGAGCTTTGGTTTCTGCCGAATCAGCTTTTCGAAGCTCCGAGCTTGATTCACGGTTCCAACGAAATTCGAGAGAGTTTCAAGCGGGGAAAACTGCGGTTCCAAGCCGCGATATTCAGCACCGCACAGTCTTCGACAAACGGTTTGGTCCAGCTCTGCGGCGCGGCGGCCCGCACGGGTAAACCGCGCTTGAGAACACTCGTTGTAGCGCTCAGTTGATGACCGGTCAAGGCTCCAATGGCCACGATCACATAGAAGTACACTGGCTTGGTCACTCTCTCCGACGCGTACTCGTATAGAAACGTATCTCGCAACTTCCTCTTTAGCTGCTCAATGAGTTGCGCGCCCATGTAGTCGTCTACCGAGACCGGTGGCGCTCTTGGATGTTCAGGGTCTTTGACCTCCAAAAAAAAGCGTCCTGTCGGCATCTTCAATGACGAAATCGACAGCCGTCATGCAATGGGAGGCAAGATGGTTCGGCCCATCAAACCTTCGCGCAACCATCCCATTGGGTACGACCAGCCGCAGGTCCTGTTCGCGCAGAACCGTCAACTTCCCCGGCCCTCCACGCTACGCCGAACCTCGCGGTCGAAAAGGTCGCTCATCGACTGTTCAATGGCATTTGGGCCCAGAGTGAGGTAGTTATTGCTCGTCCGAAACTCGATCCGATCCGTCTCGGGAGCCCGGGAAAAAGCATGAAACTGCACTTCGTCCGCAGCTTGGCGCCGAAGATCGAACTCCTTTAAGACCGAGAAGTCATGCGTCGCGAGAAAGACCTGGACCCCGAGGCGCTGAAGGGCAAGCACAGTCTCGACGACGTGTCCGAGCACGGATGGATTCAAGTTCGCTTCCGGCTCGTCCCAAAACAAAACCGATCCGTCAAGTAGCGTTCCGTTCTGAATAAGCAGCCAAATCAATCCCAGCTTTCGGAAGCCTTCCGCCAGCAAAGTAAACTCTAGGTTTCCCCGTTGGTCGCGGAAGAAAAACTCCTCGTTTTTTACCGTGACCCTACCCGGCAGCGCTTTACTCAGCTTAGCCAGAATCTTCTTTCTGTCCTGATCCATCGGACCTCGGAGTATCGGTTGATAGGCGCGATCCAATAGGTCCGAATAGACTTCCTCAAAATGCACTTCTCGCCGCGAGTAAAGTGATCGGAAGCCCGGACCGTTCGAGAGCATCTCCTTCACCGGAATAAACGCGCTCTCCAGCGGATCGCCCCTCCAACGCCTGAGCGTTTCCTTCACCTCGCCGTTGGCTCTCGTCTCAAACTCCAGTCTAACGTAACGACGATGGGGTCGAGTGACGGAAACGATGGAGCGGGAAACTCCGCGCCTTCTGTAGACCAATCGTCCGAGCCGGCGGTCGGAGGGCAAGAACACTCGCACCAACTTGTCGGCGAAGGAAATCTCCGTCTGGGTAATGTCGCAGGCCGCATACAACACCTTCATCAGATGCGTCTTGCCCGTGCCGTTCTTCCCGATCAGCACGTTCACTCCAGAAGACGGACGAAAGTCCAGGCTCTCGAATGCCGTGAATCGTTGCAGTCGAAGGCGGCTGATTGTCATCGTTCGTCATCCCGGCCAGACGGCTCCAACGCGCACCGCTCGCCTGGGCGCACGGCACCTGTTACCTTGCGCAATCCTAACACTTACCCCGCCACTACGAGATCGAACGCCGCTGCTCGTCGCCTGTTCGCCAAAGGGCGGAGCGACTGGCAAGACCACGACCGACCAGGAAAACGCACCGCTTGCCCCGCTTCGCCGCCAACGTCTCCACCATGTTCCCGGAACTCCCGGTCGCGGAACGGTTCCGCGCCGCACGGGACGCGGGCTTCGCCGCGGTGGAGTTCCTCTTCCCCTACGAATGGCCCGCAGCCGAGGTACGCCGCTGGCTGGACGACGCCGGGGTCACGCTGATCCTCCTGAACACGCCGCTGGGCGATGCCTCCGCCGGGGAGCGCGGACGGGGCGCGCTGCCGGGCCGACGCGAGGACTTCCGAAGCGACTTCGGCCAGGCGCTCTCGTACGCCCGGGAACTCGGCGCGCCGATGATTCATGTCATGGCCGGCGTCGTGACCTCGCAAGACCGGTCCCGGGCCGAGGCCATGTTCATCGAGAACGTCCGCTTCGCCGCCGACCAGGCGGCGCCCCACGGCATCCGTATCCTGCTCGAACCCCTCAACGACGAGGATACGCCGGGCTATCTGCTTACCGGCACGGGCCAGGCCGCACGCTACATCGCCCAGGTCGACCGTCCGAACGTGCGCCTCCAGTTCGACTTCTACCACAGCCAGATCATGGAGGGGAATCTCGGACGCGGCCTCGCCGACTACCTCGGCATCATCGGGCACATCCAGTTCTCCAGCGTCCCCGGCCGTCACGAGCCCCAACACGGCGAGGTGAACCTGCCGTTCCTGTTCGATCTTTGCGACCAGCTCGGCTACGACGGCTGGATCGGCTGCGAGTACCGCCCGAAGACGACCACGCTCGCGGGGCTCGGCTGGGGGGCGCCCTACGGCCTCGGCCCCGCTGCTTGAGGCCCAGAGACGCGCCTGCTCGCTTCCCTACCCCCGGCGCGTAACCGTCCGGTATCATTACTGCCCCAATGCGGACCGCGTTGCGCCTCGCGCCAGCGGCTCCGTGTCCGGGGCGCCCGCCGCGCCCGGCGGCGCGTCGGAATCCCGCCAACGAGGCTTCCCGCACGCTCGCTCGACCGCGGCATCGCCATCCATGAGTCGGGTTTCGGGGCGGCAACGGAAAGCGTCCCAACGGGCCTCGAAGCAGGCCCCTACAGCACTGTTCGGGGTAATCGATGTTGGAGCTCACAATCATTCCGCCGGCCCTAGGCCTCGTCGGACTCGCCGCGGCGTTCGTGGTGTACGCCCTCGTCAAGCGCTACGCCGAAGGCGACGACAACGTCCGCGGGATCGCCGACCAGATCCACCTGGGGGCCATGGTGTTCATGCGCCGCGAGTACACGATGCTCGCGCTCTTTGCGGCGGTGTTGATCGTCATCCTGTTCTTCTCCCCCGGCCTCGGTAGCTCCACGGCCCTCGCGTTCATCGCGGGCGCCCTCTCCTCGGCCGGCGCGGGCTGGATCGGCATGTACACCGCCACCAAGGCCAACGTGCGCACCACCACGGCCGCCCACGAGCAAGGCGCGCCGGCGGCGTTGTCGGTGGCGTTCTTCGGCGGCTCCATCATGGGTCTCGCCGTGGCCTCGCTCGGCCTGCTCGGGCTCGGCATCGTCTACTTCTACTTCGGCGGCGACCCCCACACCGCGCACCACATCCACGGCTTCGGCATGGGGGCGTCGAGCGTGGCGCTCTTCTCCCGGGTCGGCGGCGGCATCTACACGAAGAGCGCCGACGTCGGCGCGGACCTGGTCGGCAAGATCGAGCAGGGCATCCCGGAGGACGACCCGCGCAATCCCGGCGTGATCGCCGACAACGTGGGCGACAACGTGGGGGACATCGCCGGGATGGGCTCCGACATCTTCGAGTCCTACTGCGGGTCGATGATCGCCTCGATCGCCATCGCCGCCACCCTCGGGGCCGTGGCCCTCGGCGGCCTCGTGCCCGGCGCGGAGACGGAGGACGGCCGCGCGGCCCTCATGTCCCTGCCGCTGCTGCTGGCCTCGACCGGCCTCGTCTGCTCGATCATCGGCATCGGCATCGTGCGCAGCCGCTCCTCCTCGAACCCGGCCCTCGCCTTGCGCATCGGCATGATCGTCACGCCAATACTCTTCATCGTCGCGGCGTGGTTCCTCATCGGCAACGCCGGCATCTCCCACGCCATCTGGTGGTCCGTGCTGGCCGGGGCCGTCGGCGGGGTCGTGATCGGGCTCGTGACCGAGTACTACACGTCCTCGAAGCCCATCGTGCGCATCGCGGAATCCGGCGAGACCGGACCGGCCACCGTCATGATCACCGGTCTGGCGGTCGGCATGCAGTCCGTGGTCATCCCCCTGCTCGCAATCTGCGCCATCATCTTCGTCTCGACCGAACTCGCGGGACTCTACGGCGTCGGGATCGCCGCGGTCGGTTTGCTCGCCACGGTCGGCATGACCATGGCCGTGGACGCCTACGGCCCGGTGGCGGACAACGCCGGGGGCATCGCCGAAATGGCCGGGCTCGGGGAGGACACCCGCGCCATCACCGACTCCCTCGACGAACTCGGCAACACCACCGCGGCGATGGGCAAGGGCTTCGCCATCGGGGCCGCGGCGCTCGCCGCGCTCGCCATCATCGCGGCGTTCGTCGAAACCGTCGCCTACAACCGGGGCGGCGACTTCTCCCTGCATCTCGGCAATCCGGAGGTGCTGATCGGGCTCTTCATCGGCGGCATCACGCCGTTCCTCATCGCCTCAATCACCATGACGTCCGTCGGCGACGCGGCGATGGAGATGATCCAGGAGATCCGCCGTCAGTTCCGCGAGATTCCGGGGCTGCTCGAAGGGAACGCGGAACCGGACAACGCGAAGTGCGTGGACATCGCCACCTCGGCGGCGCTCAAGCGCATGCTGCTGCCCGGCGCCATCGCGGTGGCCCTGCCGCCCATCGTCGGCTTCGGTATCGGCGCCCAGGCCCTCGGCGGCGCGCTCGGCGGCGCGCTGCTCGGCTGCGTGCTGATGGCGCTGACGATGGCCAACGCCGGCGGCGCCTGGGACAACGCGAAGAAATACGTCGAGAAGGGCAACCTCGGGGGCAAGGGCTCGGACGTCCATTCGGCCACGGTGGTCGGCGACACCGTGGGCGACCCCTTCAAGGACACCTCCGGCCCGAGCATGAACATCCTCATCAACGTGATGGCGATCGTCAGCCTCGTGATCGCGCCGTTGCTATAGGTTCTCGCCGTACCGCGACCGGCCTACGCCAACGGCCGATAGACGTCGAAGCGCACCGTCCGTCCCGGGACGCGCCAGTCCGGGACGCCGACGGGGGGCGCGTGTACTTGCCGCTTGACCACGACGCGCTCTCGGGCGTGGCGGCGCGCGAGGGCCAGGATCTCCCGTAGGTTCGGCGCGGAGCGGCCGACAATGTCCCGGAGCACCTGCATGGGCTTCTTCGGCAGGGCGGTTTTGGCGCGCGGCTCGAACATCGGGTCGAGATAGACGACATCGAAGCCTTCCGGGATGTAGCTGCGTGCGTCCCCTAGCTCGACCCGGGTTCCCGGCGCGCAACGTTGGACGAAGTCCGCCAGCATCGCGAACACCGCGGGGTGGGCCTCCGTCATCGTCACCGCGCAGCCCGACGTAGCCAAGGTGACGCCGTCGACGCCCCAACCCGCCATCGCGTCGAGTACCGTGAGGTCCCGCCGTGCTCCGCAAGCCCGCACGATGGCCGGCGTACCGCTCCCCCGGGGCAGCAAGGCTCGGTCCGGCCGGAAGTCGGTCCCGGTGGCGGCGTTGCACAACAGCAAGCGGCAACCGTCGAAGACCAAATGCCATCCCCTGGTGGGCGGCGGTGCCGCAGTCGCCGAGAAGCCGCTTGCCAGCAGGTGCTCCAGAGGTTCCGTGGGCACGGAATCAGACGTCAGGAATATCGGCGCGCCATGCGCCGACACCGGGTCCGACGTCACGACATCTTCTTCCACGGCGAGTCGCCGGAAACGTAGAACGGGACCGCTTCCGCCGCGTCCAACCGCGGTTGGCGCTCGGCGAGTTGGCCGAGCACCGAGGCCCGTAGCCGTTCCTCGCGGCGCGCCACGAGCCATCCACGAGGCGCGGGGGGCACGCCGTCGCTCGACACCAGTGCATCGAACGCCTCGCACGCCGGCCCGGCCGCATCGAACCGGTAGCGGGCCACGTAGACCCATCCGGCTCGGGAGGGCCGCACCGTCACCACGCCGGCCGCGTCGCTCCGCCGCCGGATCTGCTCCGCCATCAGTTCAGAGGTTGGCACGCGCACCACCGGAAGGCCCGCCCCGAACGCGATGCCCTGGGCTACCGCCGCCCCGATGCGCACCCCCGTGAACGAACCCGGTCCGGCGGAGAATGCGACTGCCTCCAGTTCCGCCGGGCGCAGGTCGGCCACGGCAAGCAGCCGGTCGATCATCCCGAGCACGATGGCATTGTGACGGCGCGGCGCGATGCGGGTGTCCTCGCGCACCCACGCCCCGTCGACGAGCGCCACGGAGCAGGCGTCGCCGGTGGTTTCGATGGCTAGAATAGTCACTGTGCTGAACCCCGAAGCAGCTTATCGGAAACTGATCGCGGCCATCACGGCAATCGATGGCGGCGAGACGGTCGACACCGCGCGCGCCCTCGGGCGCTTCGCGGCCGCGGACATCATCGCGCCGGTGGACCTGCCGCCGTTCGATGCGTCCGCCATGGACGGCTATGCCGTGGCGGCCCGGGATCTCGAGGCGGAAGCCCCCTTCGACATGCGCGTTATCGGGGCGAGCCACGCCGGCCGGCCGGCCACGGCCCGCGTCGGTGGCCGGGACGCCGTGCGCATCCTCACCGGCGCCGTGCTGCCGCCGGGCGCCGACGCCATCGTCCTCCAGGAAGACACCGAGCGGCGCGGCGACACGATCACGGTCACCGAACGTCCCAGGCCCGGTCAGCATGTGCGCACCCAAGGTCACGACATCGCGCGGGGGGCCACGGTGGTCGCGGCGGGTACGCGGCTCGACGCGTACCGGCTGAGTTGGCTGACGGCCTGCGGCATCGGCCGGATCGCGGTCAAACCCCGCGTGCGCGTGGCCGTGTTCGCCACCGGGGATGAACTCGTGGACGTGGGCGAGACGCTGGGCCCCGGCCAAATCTACGAGTCCAACCGGTTCGCCCTAATCCGGCTGATGGATGACCTGCCGGTGGACGTGGTGGACCTCGGCCGGCTGCCGGACGACCCGGAGGCCACCCGCGCCGCGCTCGTGCGGGCCGCCGACGACACGCACGTCGTGGTGACGAGCGGCGGCGTTTCCGTGGGAGACGCGGACTACGTGCGCGACGCCGTGCTCGAGGTCGGCCACCTCGACTTCTGGAAGATCGCGCTCAAGCCCGGCAAGCCCCTGGCGGTCGGACGAATCGGGGGCGCGGACTTCTTCGGGCTGCCGGGCAACCCCGTCTCGACCATCGTGACCTTCCTGCTGTTCGTCGTGCCGGCCATCGTCAAGCGGGGGGGCGGGGTGCCGACACCACCGCTGCGCGTCCCGGCGCGGCTTGCCCACGACGTGCGCCACACCCCCGGGCGTCGGGAGTATCAACGCGGCGTGGTTTCCGACCGAGACGGAGAACTCGTGGTCGCCGCCACCGGGGATCAGAGCTCCAATCGCCTCGCGACGTTCGACGGGGCGAACTGCCTGATCGAGGTGCCGGCGGAGCGCAGCCACATGCAGCGGGACGACGCCGTGTCGATTCTCTTGCTGGAGCAGGGTACGGGCCGGCTCTTCTGAATCCCGGAGGCAGGGATGGGTTCAGCGATCCAAGGCCCCGGCTACCGCGTCGCGAATCTCCCCAACGTCGCCGGCACCATCGACGGCCCGGTACTCAAGCGCGGAACGCTCCGCGAGGCCGCGATAGAAATCCACCAGCGGTGCGGTCTGCCGCCGATACACCGCCAGCCGCTCGCGCACCGTCTCCTCCCGGTCGTCGTCCCGCTGCACGAGGGGTTCGCCGGTCTCGTCGTCCCTGCCATCGACCCGCGGCGGATTGAACTCAACATGGTAGACGCGGCCACTCGCCTCGTGAATGCGCCGCCCCGCGATGCGGCGGACGACCTCCTCGTCGCCGAGGGCGATCTCCACGACGCGGTCGATGGCGATCCCGGCGTCCACGACGGCCCGCGCCTGCGGAATCGTGCGCGGAAATCCATCGAACAGAAACCCGGACGCGCAGTCGGGCCGGGCGATGCGCTCCTCGACGAGCCCCACGACGATCTCGTCCGAGACCAACTCTCCCGCATCCATCACCGCCTTCGCCCGGCGGCCGAGCGCGGAGCCCGAGGCGATGGCCGCCCGCAACATGTCGCCGGTGGAGATCTGCGGGATGCCGTGTGCCTCGCATACGAACCGGGCCTGGGTGCCCTTGCCCGCACCCGGCGGGCCCAACAGGATGACTCTCACGAACGCTCCGTTCCGGCGGGAAACACGCAGTGTGTCGAACTTGGCGTCCCGGCGGCAAGGGGGAGTCCTACAACCGGCGCACCTCGCGAATGTTCGGCACCCCGCGCAGCCGATCCAAGGCCCGGGCGAACCGATGCACGTCGTCCACCTGCACCTCGAGCATCATCGTGGCCGTCTCCCCCGCCGACTGGGCGCGGGCGCGGGTGCTCACGACGTCGATGTCGAGGGCCGCGAGCACCGCCGTCACGTCGCGCAGCAATCCTTGCCGGTCGTCGCCCACGATGCGGATACCCTGGATGGAGGGGCCGGGCGGGCGGCCGAGCACCGGCGTTTCGGCCGCTTCCGCTGCTCGCCGCCGTTGTCCCGTCAGCCGCACCAGGTCGATGACCTGGCACTCGCCAACGCCCACGGCCTGCAGCAACGCGTTCTCGGTCTCGTAGCCCGCCTCCACGGCCAGTTCCGAGAGGTCGGCCGGCAGGGCCAGCCTTTCGAACGTCTCGAACAGCAGGGCGCGGCCGGCCGCGACGTTGGATTCGGCCAACTGCTCGCGGAACCAGGACTGGATCTTGGCGCGGGCACGGCTCGTCTTCACGAAGCCGAGCGCCGGGTTCAGCCACTCGCGGCGGGGCGCTTCGTCCATTCCGGTGACGATCTCCACCCGCTGGCCCGTGAAGAGCCGGGTGTTCAAGGGCACGTCCACCCCGTCGACCCGCGCGCCCGTGCAGCGATGACCGATCTCGGTGTGCACGCGATAGGCGAAGTCGACGGGCGTCGAACCCCGGGACAGGTCGAGCACGTCCCCCTCGGGGGTGGCGACATAGACCCGCGCATCCGCCTCGGCGACCGTCTCGGGATCGGCGAGTCGCCCGTCCGTGCCGTACACGTCGATGTCGTCGTGCCACTGGAGAACCTGCCGCAACCACTGGATCTTGTGCGAGCGCAGCGCCTCGCCCTCCTCGCCCTTGTAGGACCAGTGCGCGCACACCCCAAGCTCGGACTCCTCGTGCATCCGGGTGGTCCGAATCTGCACCTCCAGCAAGCCGCCCCCCGGGCCCGCCACGGCCGTATGGATGGAGCGGTAGCCGTTGTCCTTCGGGTTGGCGATGTAGTCGTCGAACTCGCTCGGCAGGTGGCGCCACGCCGTGTGCACCACGCCGAGCACGGCGTAGCACTGGGGGACCGTGTCCACCACGACGCGCACGGCCTGGACGTCGTACACCTCCCCGAAGTCGATGCTCTTGCGGCCCATCTTGCGCCAGATGCTGTAGATGTGTTTCGCGCGGCCCACCACGTCCGCCGTGATCCCGGCCCGGGCGAGTCGACTTTCCAGCTCGGCGACGACCGCCTCGACGCCGCGTTCGCGCTCCTCGCGCCGGCCATCGAGGGCCGCTGCGATCCTTCGGTACTCCAAGGGGTTCAGATAGCGGAAGCCGAGATCCTCCAGCGCCCACTTCAGTTCCCAGATGCCAAGGCGGCCGGCGAGGGGCGCGAAGATCCGCAAGGCCTCGTTCGCCACGCGCCGTTGTACGTCGGGGGCGGCGGACTTCGCCATGCGCAACGCGATCACGCGTTCGGCGAGCTTGACGACGGCGACGCGGGGATCGTCGATCAACGCCACGAGCAGGTGACGGATGTTGTCCACCTGATCCTCCGCCTGGCTGCGCAGCATCGGCGAGCTAGACAGCTTGTAGACATGCGTCGAGTTCACGCGCAGCAGCGCCTCGAGCTGGCCCGCGATGCCCTCGCCCAGACGGTCGCGCACCATCGCCGGTTCCACCAGGCCCGAGCCCACACCTTCACACAGGAGGCCGGTCACGACCGAGTCCGAGTCGAGACCCATCTGCATGAGGAGCTGGGCCACCTCGAGGCCGTACTCAAGACAGCGGTCGTCGTGAATCAGGCCCGTCGCCATGCCGACGATGCTGCCGCCCTCCCCGTTGGGAAGGCTCGACAACCACGCGTCGGTATCCGGCAGGCCATCGGCACGCCGGGGCAGGTCATGCCTGATCTTGACCATCGGGGCGGGCGCCCTCCGACGCCGGTGGAACGGCGAATTTAGCAGAATCCCGCCGCGCCGGCAGGCCCTCGGTCCGCAGCCCGGCGACCGCAGGGAGCCGCCTTCAAGCCCGGCGAAACAGTTCCCGCGACGCCAGGGGCCGGTCGCCAAGATGGGGCTTCAGCGCCTGGCGCAGGATGGCCTTCGCGCCCCTGCGCACCGCAGCGGACTCGTACTGGTCCCGGGCAATGTCCTTGAGGACGGCTCCCGGCCAGGCCCCGGGCGTTCCCCCCGCCACCGCGTGGAAGCCGGCGCCGTCCACGAACTCGTACATCGCGTCGTCGCGCACTTCCTCGCCTCGGGCGGCGTCAACGTCGAACGTCAGGCCATAGCCGATTTCCCGCAACAGGCACTTCTCGAACATGCGCAGCGTGGGTTCGATGTCGTCTTCCGTTTCCAGCGCGGCCAACGCGGCCTCGTAAACGCGGAATAGATCGGTGACGGCTTCCTCCACCGGCAGCACCCGCACCATCAGTTCGTTCAGGTACATCCCGGCGAACAACCGGCGCCCGTCGAGGCGCCACCGGTGGGCGGTCTCGCAACCGGTGACGGTGACGAGCCGCCCCTTGCCGCGCCAACTGACCTCCAGGCGCGAGAAGGGCTCGACGAGTCGCCGGCCGGAGCCTTGGCCCCGGGTGCCCCGCGCCACGGCGGCCACGCGCCCGTGGTCCTGGGTGAGGAAGTCCACGATGGCGCTGGTCTCGCGGTAGGCGCGGCGGTGCAGCACGTAGGCCGGCTGTTGCTGTGCCGGGGCGGTCACCGGTAGCCCAGGGTCCGTAGCACGGCTTCGTCGTTGGTCCAGCCCGCCTTCACCTTCACCCAGAGCCGGAGCATGGTGCGGCGACCGAGAAGACGCTCGATATCCCCGCGCGCGTCCTGGCCGATGGACTTGAGCCGCGCGCCGCCCTTGCCGATCACGATGCCCTTCTGCGTGCCGCGCTCCACGTAGATGACGGCGTCCACCTCCGCGAGATGGGGCTTGCCGGCGAACCGTTCGATGCCGACGGCGACCCGGTGCGGCACCTCGTCCCCAAGGCGCCGCATGATCTTCTCGCGCACGATCTCCGCCAGGAAGAACTCGGTGGGCCGGTCGGTTACGTCGTCCGCATCGAAGAGATGCGGCCCCGCCGGGAGCCGCGCCGCCACCTCGTCGGCGAGGGCATCGAGACCCTCCCCCTTGAGGGCGGAGATGGGCACGATGGCCTCGAAACCGTGGCGCCCGCGCACGTCGTCGATGAGCGGCAGCAACCGGCTGCGGTCCGTCAGGCGATCCACCTTGTTGATCGCGCATACGCACGGCGTGCCCGCCCGGGCCACCTGCCCAAGGGCGCCGTCATCCGCCTCCGTCCAGGGCCGCGCCTCCACCAACAGCACGGCGACGTCGGCGTCGAACAGCGCACGCGCCGCCTGGCCCGCCATGTAGCGGTGAATGGCCCGGCCGCGGCCCGGCCGCGCGCCGCCGGTACCCTGGCCCGGCCGGCGGTGGATGCCGGGGGTGTCCAGATAAACGAACTGGGTGTCGCCACGGGTATCCACCCCGAGCAGGTTGTGCCGCGTCGTCTGCGGCTTGCGCGACGTGATGCTCAGCTTGCGGCCGAGCAGGTGGTTCATCAGGGTGGACTTGCCGACGTTCGGCCGGCCGGCGAGGGCGACGAAGCCGCAACGCGTGTCGCTCACGCCAGCCGCTCGAGGACGCCGCGGGCGGCCGCCTGTTCCGCCTCGCGCCGGGCGGCCGCCGCCCCGGTCGCCTCGATATCGAGGGCGGACACCCGGCAGCGCACGACGAAGCGCGGGGCATGGGCCTCGCCCGCGACACCTTCGACCAGGTATTCGGGTAAGGCCATGCCGCGTGCCTGCATGGCTTCCTGCAAGCGGGTTTTCGGATCCTTCTCCGGTACTCCGTCGAGGGCCTCGATGCGCTTGCCGAACAACGCCTCCACGACCGCCTCGGCCGCGTCCACGCCACCGTCGAGCACTACCGCGCCCAACACGGCCTCCAGGCCGTCCCCCAGCACCGAGTCGAGGTTCCGGACGCCGCTACGGCGCGCGCTGGAGCCCAGCAGGAGGTGGTCTCCGAGCCCGATGTCCCGCGCCACTTCGGCGAGGGACTCCCGTCGCACGAGACCCACGCGCATCAGGGTGAGCTCCTCCTCCCGGCCCTCGGGGAACGCCTCGAACAGGCGTCGCGCCACGACGTAGCCGAGTATGGCGTCGCCCAGGAACTCCAGGCGCTCGTTGTGCGCGGCACCGCCGCTCCGGTGCGTCAACGCCCGTTCCAGCAACCCGCGATCCCGGAACGTGTAGCCGATGGCGGCCTGCAGCCGGCCAAGCTCCATCAGTGCTCCACCTTGAGGACGGCGAAGAACGCATCCTGCGGGATCTCCACCTTGCCGAGCTGCTTCATGCGCTTCTTGCCGGCCTTCTGCTTCTCCAGGAGCTTCTTCTTGCGGGTGACGTCGCCGCCGTAGCACTTCGAGGTGACGTTCTTGCGCAGGGCCTTGACGTTGACGCGGCCGATGATGCGGCCCCCGATGGCCGCCTGGATGGCGACGTCGAACATCTGCCGGGGGACGAGTTCCTTCATCTTGCGGATGAGCTCCCGGCCCCGTGCCTCGGCCCGGTCCCGGTGCAGGACGGTCGCGAGCGCGTCGATCCGCTCGCCGTTGATCAGGATGTCCACCTTCACCAGGGGGGCCGGGGCGAACCGGCGGAACCCGTAATCCAGCGACGCGTAGCCCCGGCTGACGGACTTCAGCCGGTCGAAGAAATCCACCACCACCTCGGACAGCGGCAGCTCGTAGCTCAGGGAGACCTGGCCGCCGGAGAACTGCATGTCCTTCTGCACGCCCCGGCGCTCGATGCAGAGGTTGATGACCGCGCCGAGATGGTCCCGCGGCACGAGGATCTGGACATCCGCCATGGGTTCGCGAAACTCGGCGATCTGCGCCGGGTCCGGCAGGCTCGAGGGATTGTCCACCTCGTGTACCGCGCCATCGCGGGTGGCGACTTCGTAGACCACCGTCGGCGCGGAGGTGATGAGGTCGAGGTCGTACTCCCGTTCAAGGCGCTCCTGGATCACCTCCATGTGCAGCAGCCCCAGAAAGCCGCAGCGGAACCCGAACCCCAGCGCATCCGACGTTTCCGGCTCGTGGAACAGGGCCGCGTCGTTGAGGGCGAGCTTCGCGAGCGCCTCGCGCAGGTTCTCGAAGTCGTCCGAACTGACCGGGAACATGCCCGCGTACACCTGCGGCTTGACCCGCGCGAAGCCCGGCAGCGCCGGGACGTCCGCCTGGTTCGCCCGCAACAGCGTATCGCCGACCGGCGCCCCCCGTATGGCCTTGATGCCGGCCACGACGTACCCGACCTCGCCCGCGGCCAGCGCACCGCACGCCTCGCGCTTCGGCGTGAAGTGGCCCACTTCGTCCACGACATGCACCTGGCCCACGGAGTGCGCCACGATCCGGTCGCCCTTGCGCACCCGGCCCTCGACCACCCGCACGAGTGACACCACGCCGAGGTAGTTGTCGAACCAGGAATCGACGATCAGCGCCCGCAATGGTCCGTCGCGGTCCCCCGAGGGCGCTGGAATCTCCGCCACCAGCCTTTCCAGCAGTTCGTCCACGCCGTCCCCGGTCTTCGCCGAGACCAGCGTGGCCTCCTCCGCATCGATCCCGATGATGGTCTCGATCTCGTCCCGCACCCGGTCCGGATCGGCCTGGGGCAGGTCGATCTTGTTCAATACGGGCAGCACTTCCAGGCCCTGATCGACCGCCGTGATGCAGTTCGCCACGGACTGCGCCTCGACACCCTGGGCGGCGTCCACCACCAGCAACGCGCCCTCGCACGCCGCCAAGGAGCGCGACACCTCGTAGCTGAAGTCCACGTGGCCGGGCGTGTCGATGAAGTTCAGCTGGTAGTGGCCACCGGCGCGGGCGGTGTACTGCAGGGTGACGCACTGGGCCTTGATCGTGATGCCGCGCTCCCGCTCCAGATCCATGGAGTCCAGCACCTGCGCCTCCATCTCGCGCTGCGCGAGCCCCCCACAGCGCTCGATCAGCCGGTCGGAAAGCGTCGACTTGCCGTGGTCGATGTGGGCGATGATGGAGAAGTTGCGGATGTGGTCGATGACCGGCAAGGAACGCGATACCGCCGTGAATCCAGGCGAATGGGGATTTTAGCAGTATCGGGGTTGGCGACACGGAGGCTCGGTGCGGGGTGGCGGCTTTCGGGGGGCTGGGCGGATGATCCGGAGGCGCCGGAATCCAGGACTGCCGGGCGCCCGAACCCCTCACGGTCTACGTAGTGGGTTTGAACACAGTGTAGAATGACCACTATTATGCGACGTTCACATGGAAAGCTAAACCGCTTGCAGCACTCGCTGCCGGACGGTCTATTGGCCGACGCCAAGTGGTTGCGGGCGCAAGGATATTCCCGACAGCTACGCGGTCGCTACCTCGAAGGGGGCTGGCTGGAGCGGTTGGGCCGCGGCCTGTTCAGGCGTCCGTCGGCAAGCCCCGTCCATTGGCAGCAGGCCGTGGCCTCGCTACAGACCCTACTCCGCCGGAACGTGGCGGTCGGCGGGCGCACCGCGCTCGAACTCCAAGGGTACGCCCACTACCCGTCGCCGCGCGGCCCAAGGGTGGTCCACCTGCACGGCGACGACGGGCCGTTGCCCGGTTGGCTGTACACCCTCGACGGGCCGCGCTATGTCCACCACAACACCCCAAGGTTGTTCCCATCGCGACCCCTCGCGCAAGTCATGGACGCCTACAGGGAGGCCGCCCCGGGCGACGCCGGGCTGGCACCATCCGATGATCTGGTGTGGCGGCGTTTAGACTTCGCGTGGGGCGTTGTCATCTCAACGCCGGAAAGGGCGGTGCTCGAACTCCTCGACGAGCTTCCGTCTCGCGAGTCCTTCCACGAAGCCGACATGCTGATCTCCGGGCTGGTCAACCTGCGTCCGGGACGCATGTCCCGGCTTCTGGCGGACTGCCGGAGCGTCAAGGTCAAACGCCTGTTCCTCTGGTTCGCGGATCGGCACGGACATCAGTGGGTCGACCGGCTTGACCTCCGCACCGTGGACCTAGGCCGCGGCAAACGCATGCTGGTGCGCGGCGGCAAGCTCGATTCCAAGTACCAGATCACCATGCCGGAGAACATTGATGCCGCTTGAGGATTCGTACCGGCGGCAGGTCGAGTTGCTGGTGGCGGCGGAGGCTACTCCGTCGATCTACGCCGAGTGAGCGCATCTGGCGACGGGGCGAGTCGCTGAGGGCTCTGGCGAATTGAGCTCCCGCTGAGGGCGGGGTCGCGTCCGCAAGCCATGGTCGGCCCGCGACCGTGCTGAGCCCAAACCCGGCTCGGCCTTCGGCCTTGCACCGCCCGCCACGGACTCGGAAAATAGCGCCTCGTGGCTACGTAGCTCAGTTGGTTAGAGCACGCGATTCATAATCGCGGGGTCGGCGGTTCAAGTCCGCCCGTAGCTACCAGTTCCCCCTCGTGCATCCCCGTACGCCGACCAACTGATCCCGCCGGAACTCCCCGGCACGCGGCGTGACCTCAAGTTCAGGAAGAACAAAGTCACGAGCCGGCCTCGCGACGCCCGCGTCGCCTCCACCGTGCTCTCGCACCATTGGCGCTACCTCGGCATCGAGGACATCCTCGGCCAGCGCCCGTTGTTCGGGACGGTCTGCGGCAACCCCCGATCCCCTGCCGTTCGCCTCAATCCAGCCCGAACCCAGCGGCAGCCCAGTAGGAGAGACGTGCCCTGCTACGAGAGGCTGATTGGGGAGATTCTGGACGGCGGGCCTCCTTTCAACGCCGAAACACCGCACGTATGGACAAGTTCCTACACGAGATGTGGCCGTTCTCTACTTCCAGCCGGTCGTTGGACCTCTGAAGATCTCCGTTCCGCAGAGGCAAGGCCCCCGGAGGAGAAATGCACCACCGTACGGAACTGGCCAGCGCGCGAGCGCCCCGTTCGGCGAACGAGCATAGCTGGCCACTCGCCGTCACTCCACCGCTTGAGGAGAGCCGGGCCCGTGGACTACGATGACAGGCGGAAGGAAACGGAACTCGCGAAGCTGAAGATGGAGATCCGCAAGATGCGGCACGACATGGTGATGGACGCCTTGAAGGCGATCATCGCCATCGCTGGCGTGCTTGCGGGCCTCGGTACGGCGGCAAAGGCGCTCGGTTGGCTGTAGTGATCCGAACATGATCCGTCGCCCGGTCGTGCCGGGTTCCGTGCGGTGGGCCTCGGAGTACCGGCCCGGGGCGTAACCCGGCCAAGGAGGATGCATGAAACGACATATCGTGGTCGTAGACGATCTCAAAGTGGACGCGTTTTGGTGGGCGTACACCAAGTTCGCCATCGTGTTCGGCATCATGGCCGTCGTGATCTTCGGCTTCTACGCGTTCGTGCTGTAGGCGCCGCCCGACCGGGTTCAGCATGGGCGGGGCGGCTACTCGTCGTCAGCCACGCCGAGCGACCGCCCCGCACCCGACTGCTCAGCGCACGCCAGGCGACGCGAGACGAAAGGCGACAATATGAGCAAGGCACGTAGCACGCCCTCCGAGGACCGGGACACCATGCGCCCCGAATACGACTTCTCCGGCGCGGTCCGCGGCATGACCGCACGGCGCTACGCCGAGGGCGCAAACGTCGTCGTCGCGCCGAACCTGCTCGACGTCTTCCCCGCCCCCAAATCGGTCGACGACGCCCTGCGCGCGCTCGCGCCCATGCTCCGAGGCGCCGGCTCGTCCTGACGAGGGCACGCGACTGCGCCCGGTCCGCAGGATGGTGCTGCCTTGGATCGCGTAGAACCTCAGTCCGCGAACGACTACGACGACCGGACCACCGCCGCGGTCAAGAGCGTCCTAGGGAAAGTCTGATTAAGACCTTCCCTAGCGCAACCGCCCTTTTGGCTTGCGACCTGAACAAGCCCATGAACGGGCTTGTTCAGATGTTCCCTAGTCGAGATCGGCCAGGTGCCCCTAGACATCCGGACCCTTCGCGAGCCGTGGGGAGGACGGTGAACGAGCGCCCCCGGGTGAGGGTCTCGTCGGCGTAGTCGTCGTCCTCCCCAACCCTCCGTATACAATGCGGCGCCTGTCAGTCGAAGCAGCGAACGCGGCGATGAAGCGTCCAGTTCCTCGGTCGGCGCTCGGGTCGAGGAAGTCCGACAACGACAAGCGTCGATTGCTGGAGAATCCGTCCCGCCAGCTCGTGGAACGGCTCTTGGCCCATGTGAAGTACGACCCGAGCGCGAAGCACAAGCGCCATCCGCATCTCTACGGCCTAGACCCGTTCCGCGGCGAACGAGGCGACGCCACGCTCTGCGACGTGCACGCGGATTTCCGCCCAGACCAGATGGCAACCATCCCGCAGCTCGTCAGACGGGGTATCCAAGCAGGTTTGATCGGGGACACGCATCGGGTCATCTGGACGGTAGCCGACGACGGCTGGATTTTCGAAGCCCGGGAAACGAACCGGGAGCGGCGCGAGTTCCACGGCTACCCCGTGCGCCCAAACGAAGCCATAGCGGAGCCGGTGTGCCTGCGATTCCTGGCGTGGGCCGAGGCATTGGGATCGCCGTTGGAGCGCGGTGTGGCCGAAGCATGTCGCGCGCGATATGGCGTGCGTTGATGAACGGCTTCGCGATAGAGGCAGAGCCGCTGGGTTCCGAGACGCCGACGGAGCTTCGGCGCATCCGGATCTCAGCCGGTGAGGAAGTGCTGACTCGTCTGGTCAGAAACGGATCGGAGCACGATGACGCGTTGCAGGCGCCCCCCGCGCAGCTCGCGTTCTGGCTCGTCGACAACTGGTGGCGAATTCATTTCGAGCCCGTTCCGGCCAGCGGCCCCGACGCTACTTGGAGGCTCGCCCACGAAATCTCCTCGATCGGCGGTGGCCATGTCTGGCCCAGGGTCGTCCTTTGGGGCGAGGGGGCACGGCGCGGAGTCGCCGTCCATCCGGAGCCGCTTCCGGCGCCGGTGCAGTTTCTGGCACATGGAATCCGCTATGTTCCGGGATCCGCCGTCGAGGCAAGCGCAGACGCGTTCATCCGCCAGATGCTCGCAGAGTCGGTCGAGGACCACGAAGCACTCCGTGCGGAGTACCGGGTCCTTTGCGACGAGCGAGCCGACGAGGACGCGTGTAGGTGGCGGACGGTAGAGGCGATGCTGGGCTCGGATGTGGACGAAGCCCCGGCCCAGCTCATGGAGGAGTTGGATGGCCTTATGGCGCAATACGGGGAGGAGAGCCTTGAAGAAGCGGTCCTCGCAAAGCCCGACGACGGTGCCGCGACCGCGCTGAGGTCGGCGGTGGAGGCAACCCGAATGTCCGATGTTCGTGTCGGCCTGCCGGTGCCGCTAGACGCGGTTGCCTTCGACCGTCGCCCGCACACGGCGCCGTGGGAGGCCGCAGAGCAAGCGGCGGCCTCGCTGCGCGCCAAGCTCTCCCTCGGCGGTCCCGTACTCAACACGCTGCTAGGCGATGTTTTCGGCGTGGCGCCGCGGGTCTTTCGGCAGCAGTCGGGCCCACCGATCCCCTATGGCCTGCGGATGCGAGAGGAGAAAGGCGACGCGAACCGCATATCGCTTAACACCGTGCGGTCGCAGGCACGAAGATTCGAGTTCTGCCGCAGCATCGGCGACATGCTCTGGTCTGGGAATGATGGCCTTGGGCCGGTGTCGGACGCGATGAGCACCCGGCAGAAGTTCCAGCGGGCGTTCGCCCAGAGTTTCCTTTGCCCCTATCCTGAGTTGCTCGACTATTGCGGGCCGGCACCGGGACAGGACGACGTGGCTGCGGCGGCGCGTCGCTTTCATGTTTCCGAACGGACGATCTGGACGGTGCTCGTCAACAAGAAACGCATTGAGCGAAACGAGTTTGTGGAGGCGGTCGGTCTGTCGTAGCAGTCCGGCTGGCGCCACCGAAGGTCGCCCTGACGGTCGCTGCCTCTCACCCAGCCCAAGCCGTTCCAGCACGGCGTCGGGCTTGCAAACGGAGCGGCAGTAGAGGACAACGGGCGCAATGAGTGGACCGAACAAGAAGCTGGTGGCCGCGGTGGAGGCCTACTTCGCCGATCTCCGCTGCGTGAGCGCGTCTGGCGGCGCGACCAGCGAGCGATCACGTTACGGTCCGCTGGCCGGGCTGCTCGACGCCGTGGGCGCCACGTGTAAGCCCAAGGTCTTCTGCGTCCAAGAACCAGCGGACCAAGGCGCCGGACATCCCGACTTCGGACTCTACACGGGCCGGCAGGTGCAGAAGGGGCGCCCACGGGGAGGCCAGTTGCCCGAACACGGCGTGGTGGAGGTGAAGTCCGCCGACGAGGATGCATCGGTCACTGCGGAGGGCGAACAGGTCGAACGATATCGACTCCGTTACGGGACGGTGTTGGTGACGAATACCCGGGACTTCGTGCTGGTCGGGGAAGACGCGACCGGGCAACGCGCCAAGCTCGAGCGCTTCAAACTGGCGGCCAACGCGGACGAGTTTGAGCGGCGCCTCGAAAAGCCTCGGGCGTTCGCCCGCGAAGTCGGTGCGGGCCTCGGCGAGTACCTTGCGCGTGCACTCTCGCATCGCGCCGCCCTTGCGGAGCCCAAGGATCTCGCCTGGCTCCTCGCCTCCTATGCCCGAGACGGCCTTAGCCGCGTCGAGGCGGCGGGTGAGTCCTCTTCTCTCGAAGTAGTGCACAAGGCGCTGGAAGACGCCCTAGGCGTCCGCTTCGAAGGCGACCGCGGCACCGCTTTCTTCCGGTCGACGCTGGTGCAAACGCTGTTCTACGGCGTCTTCTCGGCATGGGTCCTCTGGGCGAGGCAAACGCCTGCGCCCACTGGCCGATTCCTTTGGCGTGAAGCAGTCTGGTACCTGCGGGCGCCGGTACTACGGGCGCTGTTTCAGCAGCTATCGGACCCCGGACGCTTGCAGCCGCTGGGCCTCGTCGAGGTACTGGACTGGAGTGCCGCCGCGCTCGACCGGGTGGACCGCGGGGCGTTCTTCTCCCGCTTCGACGAGGGCGAGGCGGTCCCGTACTTCTACGAGCCGTTCCTTGCGGCCTTCGACCCGGAACTGCGCAAGCAGCTTGGGGTCTGGTACACGCCGTCCGAGGTCGTCAAGTACATGGTGGCTCGCGTCGACAAGGCGTTGAAGGACGATCTCGGCATCCCGGATGGGCTTGCCGGAGAGAACGTCTACGTGCTGGATCCGTGCTGCGGGACAGGGGCCTATGTGTCTGAGGTGTTGCGCCGCATTGCGGCTAATCTCGAAGGTCAGGGGTACGGAGCCCTAACGGGCGCTCGCGTGAAAAGCGCCGCGATGGAGCGCGTGTTCGGGTTTGAGATCATGCCCGCTCCGTTCGTCGTGGCGCACCTTCAGGTCGGCCGGACCCTACAGGAGCTCGGCGCACCGTTGTCGGACGCCGAGGACGAACGCGCTGGGGTGTTTCTGACCAACGCGCTCACCGGGTGGGGATTGCCCGCGACGGAGAAGTTGGTCTTTCCGGAACTGGAGGACGAACGCGACCGGGCGGAGCGCGTGAAGCAGCACAGGCCTATCCTCGTGATCTTGGGCAACCCACCCTATGACGGATACGCGGGCATGGCCGTGGACGAGGAAAGGGAACTGACGGAAGCCTACCGCGAGACGCGGAGGGTGAGACGACCGGAAGGCCAAGGGCTGAACGATCCCTATGTCCGCTTTTTCCGCATGGCCGAGCGTCGGATCGCGGAAAAGACCGGCCAAGGCGTCGTCTGCTTCATTTCGAATTACTCGTGGCTCGATCGACTTTCGTTCACCGGGATGCGCGAGCGTTACCTTGAGACGTTCGACGAGATTCGCATTGACTGCTTGAACGGCGATAGGTACGAGACGGGCAAGACCGCGCCGGACGGCTCGCCGGACCCCAGCATTTTCTCGACAGCGGGCGACCCCGTTGGGATTCAGGTAGGCACGGCCATTGCCACTCTGGTGCGCAAGCCCGACCATTCGTCTGCCGACACGGTGGGCTTTCGACACCTCTGGGGTCAGACGAAGCGTTCCCAGCTAGTTTCGACGGCCGACGCGGAGCCGAGCGCGCTTTACGAAGCCGTTGAACCGGTGTTGCAGCTTGGCCTTCCGTTCAGGCGTACCGTCGTCAGCTCCAACTGGTTCAACTGGCCGTGCCTACCCGACCTGTTCGAACTGTCGTTTCCTGGCGTCAAGACCAGCCGTGACAAGTTTCTCGTCGACGTAGACCTGCAAAGCCTCAAGCAACGGCTCGTCGACTACTTTGATCCTGGTCTGAGCGATAGGGAGATCGAGCGACGCTATCCCTCCGTCATGAAGGAGAGCGCTAGGTTCGACGCCTCAGCGGTGCGCGAAACACTGTTGAAGCGAGGCGGCCCCGACGACAACAGTTTCGTCCGATTCGCCTACCGCCCTTTCGACAATCGTTGGCTCTACTGGGAGAACGAGACGAAGCTCCTCGATGAGAAGCGGGCGGAATACCAACCCCACGTCTTCGAGGGCAACTTGTGGATCGAAGCGCGGGAGCACGAGGCTAGAGAAACCTTCTCCCGCGGTACCGCCGCCCGCCACTTAGCGGACAACTTTGGGAACGGGCTCTCCAGTTGGTTCCCCGCTTGGCGCCGTGAGGATGGAAAGGTCAAGGAGAATCTGAGACAGCCCAGATACGTTGGAGAGGAGACGGTCCAACACTATCTGGAACGCCTCGGGCTCGGTGTGGACGACCTGTTCCACCATGTGTTGGCGGTACTGCATGATCCGGTGTACAGGGAGACCAACGCCGACGCGCTACGCATGGGATGGCCGCGTATTCCACTCCCGGACTGGCCGGACGGACGAGCGAACGGCGCTGCAACCGCGCTTCGGAGATCGGCAGCGCGAGGGCGCGAACTGGCCGCGCTGCTTGACGCAGATACCAAAATCCTAGGCGTCACGCATGGTAAGCGGAGACCGGAACTAGCAGCCATCGGAGTCCCTGCCACGGTCGGCGAGCGCAACATGATGGGAGAGGACTTCGCGGTGGTAGCGGGATGGGGCCGCTTCGGATCAGGTGATGCCGTAATGCCGGGTAAGGGCAAGGCCGTGGAACGGGATTACTCGCGGCCAGAGCGTTCCGCGTTGGGTGACGCCGTGGCCGTACTCGGCGAAAGCACCTTCGACATCTACCTGAACGACGCCGCCTTCTGGCGAAACGTGCCAGCAGACGTTTGGTGCTACAGGCTCGGCGGCTACCAAGTCCTCAAGAAATGGCTGTCGTACCGGGAGCAAACCGTCCTCGGCCGATCATTGCGCCCCGAAGAGATACAGCACTTCTGCGAAACCGTCCGCAGGATTAGCGCGATATTGATGATCACGCGGTCGAAGGGCTCCGCGTCGGGTTTCTGGTGACATGGAACTTCCGCCACATCGCGAACGCGGCAATGAGAGTCCCAATCGAAAGCGCGTGCAGACAGGCGGGCTACAACCCGCCAGTCATCTGCACGCCCAACGAGCTGATGGAGGCCAGCCATGGAGACGAGCCAGACTGATCCGATCATCGCGGAAGTTCGAGAGATTCGCGACCGATTTGCCGCAGCCCTCGACTACGACGTAGGAGCGATCTTCCGCAAGATACAGGAGATGCAGGACGAGTCCGGACGCGACTACGTCACCTACCCCGGGCGGCGGGTCGTTGCCAGCCCCGACGAATCTCGGGCCGGTTGAGCAACCGTCGCGTCTACGTATCGTGGCACCGACAAGTGGGGTAGTGGTGCCTCTTCCCGCTTCCACCTGGACCAGATCGATATCCTCGGAGTAGCGCCCCGCCGGGGTGAGATAGAGCTTTACAGCGCCGTCCCGCCACGGAACGCGAGGGACCGGGCGAGCAGCGAACGCGAGAACATCTCGACCAGCGCCCTGCTGATCACGAGATCCTGCTCGACCTGGGAATCCTCAACCCACGGCGCGTTCGCGCGCCAGGCCGTCACATAGTCGCGGGGAATCACGCCTCCACCTCGACGCGTGCGTTGACGAACAGCCGCCAATCGCTCGAACGCGCCGCCCCCTCGACCGGCGCGGACGGCAGTAGCCTCGTGTAGTTGCGGGCGTGCTGTCGCACGTAGTCCTTGAGCGGGCCGCATCTCGCGCCCGCGCCGACGAACTCAAGCAGATACCCGAGCCGTTGGGCCCACCGCACCGAAGCGGCCCGCGCCGCATCGACGAGTAGTCCCGGGGCCATTTGCTCCGACAGTTCGGAGACCATCCCCGCGACTCGGTCGACGCCGCCGGCGCGACCCATGAAACCCACCAGATCCACCGCCGTCGCCTCGACCGTCGACGCGAGGACGGTTCCGCGCGGACTCTCGAACGTCGCCAGGGGCACCTTGGCCAACCTCGCCCGCCCGACGAAATCCACGCCCACCGCACCGCACCGGATCGGCTTCCGGGCCCTGTCTACCATCACCTGGAACACCTGTGGCCGATGGTGGGCGGCGCCGTGATACTGCGCCGCCGACAGCAGGCCCACGTAGTAGCGCATGCCGCGATGCTCCATGAGCGCGGGAACGAACTGGTCCGGAGGCAGGCACCCAAGCGCACGATACTCAGGCGGTACGACCACGTAGAAGCCTCGTCCCGGGCTTGCGATCTCGCCGCGCTTCGCTAGCCGCCACAGCGACTGGGTCGCGGCCGCCGCCGATACGCCGAGGGCCGAACGGAACTCCGACGACGTGAAGTGGTACCGTCCGTGCGCGGCGAACTCCACCACCAAATCTCTCGCTCGGACTGCACTCGACGCACACATTGCTCATTCAAAATATCACTTGACGTTATTTTAGGAAATAGAAGTTTGCGTCCGGGGCTGTGCAATCTCATGCCGCGAGCCCTCCCGCCTAGTTCCCGGCGGCGACCCGAGGTGGCTCTGGTCGATCCATCTTCATCGTCTCGGCAGAGACGCCGTTGGGAACAGGCACGCAAAGGCGCCGCGCTCCCGCTGCCTCGTCTTGAGGTGGACGAAAGCAGTGCGTTGAGCTGGGTGTTTGGCGGAGCGGACGGGACTCGAACCCGCGACCCCTGGCGTGACAGGCCAGTATTCTAAACCGACTGAACTACCGCTCCGTATGGGAACCTGGTGGGTGTTGCAGGGCTTGAACCTGCGACCTACGGCTTGTAGGGCCGTCGCTCTCCCAACTGAGCTAAACACCCCGCGCCAGCGGAGGCGCTATCTTACGGTCGGGGCGGAGGTTGTCAATCGCCGTGGCCGCCCTCGAACGGGGCGGCGAGCAGTCTCGGCACGAACTGAACAAGCTCGCGTGACCTCCAAGGCCGGCCCCGCACGGGGCACCCCGCACCTTCGCCGCACACCCCTCCTACATCAACGGCACCGGCTCAAACTGCTCCTCCTCCAGCCCCATCACCGCATCCGCCCCCGCCTCCATCGCCGCCAGACAGGCTCCGGCGCGGGGCAGCACGGATTCGTTGTAGAACCGCGCCGTCACGAGCTTCGCCTCAAGGAACGACCGTTCCGAATCCCCCGCCGCGAGCCGCGCCCGAGCCGCCAACGCACCGCGCAGGGACTGGTGCGCACCACAGACGATGCCGCACAGCATCAGGAAGTGAAACGACACCGCCCCCGGAACGGTAAAGTCGTTCCCGCCGTTCTCCAACAACCAGTCGAGCCCGCGCTCAAGCTGCCCCACGCTGGATCGAAAACCCGATAGCTGGTCGGGCAAGGAGGCTTCGAGTTCGGCCTCTGTCTCCCGCATCTCCTCGATCAACTCCCGCAGCGCCGTCCCGCCGTCGCGCAACACTTTCCGCCCCACGAGGTCGGCGGCCTGGATGCCGGTCGTGCCCTCGTAGATGGTGGTGATGCGCACGTCCCGGTAGTGCTGCGCGGCCCCGGTCTCCTCGACGAAGCCCATGCCGCCGAACACCTGCAATGCGAGCGACGCGACCTGTTGCCCGGTCTCGGTGATCCACGCCTTGATGATGGGGGTCATTAGGTCGGCGCGGGCCTGATGCCGCGTGCGGGCGTCGCCGTGGGCACCGGTGGCGAGGTCGAGATGACGTGCGCCCGCATAGGCGACGGCGCGCATCGCCTCGATCTGGGCCTTCATCTCCATCAGCATGCGGCGCACGTCCGCGTGATGGATGATGGTCACGGGGCCGTCGCTGCCGGGCAGGCTGCCCTGGCGGCGTTCGCGGGCGTATTCCAGCGCGTGCTGGTAGGCCCGCTCGGCGACGGCGAGGCCCTGCACGCCCACGCTGATCCGCGCGTGATTCATCATCGTGAACATGCACGCGAGCCCCTGGTTGGGTTCGCCGACGAGATAGCCCACGGCATTGTCGTACTCCATCACGCACGTGGGGCTGCCGTGGATGCCGAGCTTCCCCTCGAGGGACAGGGCGCGCACGCCGTTGCGCTGACCGAGGGAACCGTCGGCGTTCAGCAGCACCTTCGGCACCAGGAACAACGAGATGCCGCGCACCCCCGGCGGCGCGTCGGGCAGCCGCGCGAGCACGAGGTGCACGATGTTCTCCGCCATGTCGTGGTCGCCGTAGGTGATGAAGATCTTCTGGCCGCTCACGCGATAGGCGTCGCCGTCGGGGACCGCGGTGCTGCGGATGAGCGCGAGGTCCGATCCGGCCTGGGGCTCCGTCAGGTTCATCGTGCCGGTCCAGGTGCCGGAGATCAGGTTCGGCAGCCAGGTGGCCTTGAGTGTGGGGTCCGCGTGTTCCTCGATAGCGTGTACGGCGCCCCCGGCGAGCAGTGCGCAGTTCGACCAAGCGAGGTTGGCCGACTGCCAGAGCTCCGAGACCGCGATGGAGAGGAGCGCCGGCAAGCCTTGCCCACCGTATTCGGGGTCCGCGTCGAGACTCGACCAGCCGCCGTCGCGGAATTGGCCGTACGCTTCGCGAAAGCCGGCCGGGACGTGTACGCCCTCATCATCGATTCGGGCACCTTCGTGGTCGCCGGCCGGGTTCGTCGGCGCGATGACCTCCTCCGCGAGGGTTCCCGCCTCCTTTAGCACCGCACGCGCGAAATCCGGCGTCGCGTCCTCCCAGCCCGGCAGGGCGTTGATCTCCGTCCAATGCGCGAGGTCCTCCAGAACGAACCAGATGTCGCGCGTGGGCGCCCGATATGCCGTCATCGAATGCTCTTCCTCTTTTCTTGCCCGCCAGCCGCCTCGGTCACGCTGAAGCGGCTCCGAGGCCATGGGTTCAGTGCGTTTCCTCGAAGATCTCCCGGCCGATCAGCCAGCGGCGAATCTCCGACGTGCCCGCGCCAATCTCGTAGAGCTTGGCGTCGCGCAGCAACCGGCCCGTGGGGTAGTCGTGGATGTAGCCGTTGCCGCCGAGAATCTGGATCGCGTCCAGGGCGAGGGCGGTGGCGGTCTCCGCGCAGTGCAGGATCGCTCCGGCCGCGTCCTTGCGCGTCGTCTCGCCCCGGTCGCACGCGGCGGCCACGGCGTAGAGATATGCCCGGCAGGCGTTCGCCCGGGTGTACATGTCGGCGAGCTTCCCCTGCACGAGCTGGAAGGTGCCGATGGGCGCACCGAACTGTGACCGGTCGTGGACATAGGGGATCACGGTGTCGAGGCACGCCTGCATGATGCCGAGCGGCCCGCCGGCGAGCACCACCCGTTCGTAGTCGAGCCCGCTCATCAGCACGCCGACGCCCCGGTCCTCGGTGCCCAGCACGTTCGCGACCGGGACTTGCGCATCCTCGAAGACGAGTTCGCAGGTGCCCGAGCCGCGCATGCCGAGTTTGTCGAGCTTCGGGGAGCGGGAGAAGCCCGGCGTGTCGCGCTCGACGATGAACGCCGTGATCCCCTGTGGACCGGCGTCGGCCTGCGTCTTCGCGTAGATCACGAAGGTGTCGGCGTCGGGGCCGTTCGTGATCCACATCTTCGCCCCGTTCAGCACGTAGACATCGCCCTCGCGCCGGGCCTCGAGCCGCATCGCGACCACGTCCGAGCCGGCCCCGGTTTCGCTCATGGCGAGGGCGCCCACGTGTTCTCCGCTGATGAGTCCCGGCAGGTAGCGCGCCTTCTGCTCCGGCGTGCCGTGGCGCTCAATCTGGTTCACGCACAAGTTCGAGTGGGCACCGTAGGAGAGTCCCACGGACGCGGACGCGCGGGAGATTTCCTCCATCGCGATGCAGTGCGCGAGATAGCCCATGTCCGCCCCGCCCCACTGCGTGCCGGCGGTGATGCCGAGGAGGCCCAGCTCGCCGAGGCGCGGCCAGAGATCGCGGGGGAACGCGTTGTCCGCGTCTATTTCGGCGGCGCGGGGGGCGATTTCGTCGGTCGCGAAGTCGTGCACGGTGTCCCGGAGCAGATCGAGGGTCTCGCCCAGGCCGAAGTTGAGGGAGGAATGCACGTCGCCGCGTCGTTCCATCGGGTGGCGCGGCAGACTACCATACGGCGTTTCAGCCTTGGATCGCGCCATGACCGCCCTCGACCCGGCACTGCTCGAAGCCCTGCGGGACCTCGACACTCCCACCGTCTGCAACGCACTTGAAGTCGTGGCGCCCAAGCGCCGGGGCTACGGCTACACCGTCGATCCACTGGTCTGCACCCGTCCCGAACTCGGGTCCATGGTCGGGTATGCACGCACCGCCACCATCCGGGCGATGCACCCGTCGGACCTCGCCGGCAAGGAGGCGCGCGCGATGCAGGACGCGTACTACTCCTACGTGGACGACGGGCCCAAGCCGAGCGTCATGGTGATCCAGGATCTCGATGGGGACTCCCGGGGCTACGGATCCTTCTGGGGCGAGGTCAACAGCAACATCCACAACGGCCTCGGATGCATCGGGCTGATTACGGACGGCAGCGTGCGGGACTTGCCAGACGTGGCCGAGGGCTTCCAGATGCTGGCGGACCGGGTGGGACCCTCCCATGCGTTCGTGCATCCCGTGGGCTACGGCACGCCCGTCACGGTCGCGGGGATGCGCGTCAAGGACGGGGACCTCGTACACGCCGACCAACATGGCGCAGTGGTGATCCCGCACGATGTCGCCGAAGGCGTCCCCGACGCCGCCGCCGCCATCGCGCGGCGCGAGGCGGTCATCATCCAGGCGTCGCAGCAGCCGGGGTTCAACATGGAGCGCCTGCGAAAGGCTTGGGGCGACGCCGCGGAGGTGCACTGATGCCGGAGCTCCTGCCGCCCTTCTCGCTGCGCGACCAAGATGGGGTAGACCGGGCCTTTCCGCCGACGGGCAAGTCCGTGCTCTGCTTCGCCAAGGAGGACTGTCCCACCTGCAACTTGGTCATGCCCCTGATCGAGGCGCTGCACCGGGATTCCGCGTTGGACGTGCTGGTACCGGGCCAGACCGAGGAGGGCAACGCGACCCTGGTCGAACGCCACGCACTTACCGCCCCCGTTCTCGACGACTCCGCGCTCAAGGTGTCCTTCGCCTACGATGTCGAGACCGTGCCCCTCGTCATCGCCGCGGACGAGGACGGTTCCGAAGCGGATCGGCTGGTCGGGTTCGACAAGGCTGAGTGGCGCGCCTTCTTCGAGCGCCACGCACCGGGGCTCGGCGTGGACTGGGACGCCCTCCCGGACTGGCGGCCCGGCTGCGGATCGTTGACGCAAGACCCGATCATCGGCGAGCGCCTCCGCGCGGAGGCGGAGAACAGCCCCCTGCGGGCACGCCGCATCGAGATCGCCCCGGCGGACGACGTACACGAGTTCCTCTTCGACCAGGGGTTCACGGACGGCCTGCCCGTCGTGCCCCCGACCCCGGAACGGGTGTTGCGCATGCTGGAGGGGACGCGGCGCGACCCGCAGTCCGTCGTGGCCACCGTGCCGCCGAACCTAGCCCCGGCCACCGTCGAGAAGGTGGCGGTGAACGCGGTGCTCGCCGGCTGCAAGCCCGAGCATCTGCCCGTCGTCATCGCCGCCCTGGAGGCGGTGTGTACGGACGAGTTCAACATCCACGGCGTGATGGCGACGACGATGGGCGCGTCGCCCGTCATGATCATCAACGGCCCCATCCGCCACCGGCTCGGCATGAACATGCGCTTGGGCGTGCTCGGGCAGGGGAACCGGGCCAACGCCGCCATCGGCCGCGCCCTGCGGCTGGCCGTGCGCAACGTGGGCGGTGCCCGACCGGGGGGCACGGAACGCTCGACCCTCGGCAACGCCATGAAGTACACCATGTGCTTCCCGGAATGGGAGGAACGCAGCGAGTGGGATCCGCTACACGTCGAACGCGGTTTCGAGGCGGAGGACTCGGTGGTGACGGTCTTCGCCATGACGAGCGGCCCGAGCCTGATCGTGGACCAGAACTCGCGCAACGCCCCTCAACTCGCGGGGTCCTTCGGGCTCGCCATGGAGGGCGCGCACCATCCCCGGGCGCATCACATGGGCGACTGCATCCTCGTCGTCTGCCCGGAGCACGTCGACACCCTGAAGGTGGATGGGTATTCGAAGGACGATGTGCGCGGCCGCATCCAGGAGACCTCCGCCCGACGGCTGCGCGACTTGGTGGCCGACGAGGTGTCCGGCACGGGCCTGCCCCCCGAACGGGCGCGGGGCATGTCGGAGGAACAACTCGACCGGATGTCCCCGAAGTTCGCGTCCAAGGACAACATCCACATCGTCGTGGCGGGCTCCGAGGCGGGCAAGTTCTCGGGCTTCTTCCACGGCTGGGCGAGCGGGCCGATGGGTTCGATGCCCGTCTCGCGCAAGATCGACGACTGACGCCGTGTCCCAGCGACCCACGAATCACCCAATCCGCGCCGGCCGCCGGCGCGAAGCAACCCAGGAGGAATGTGCATGACGACCATTCTCGACCCCACCGACGAACGGGTGCCGATCGCGCGGGCGATCACGCCCCGTCCGGAGGCGATCACGGGCTCGGTGGCCCTGCTCGACATCTCGAAGCCGCGCGGCAACGTGTTGCTCGACCGGCTCGAGACGCTCTTGACCGAGGCGCTGCCGGGCATCGAGGTGAACCGCTACGCGAAGCCGACGTTCACCAAGCCCGCCCCGGCGGACCTGCGCCGGGACATCCGGGAACACAACGACTTCGTCGTCGAAGCGCTGGCCGACTGAGGCTCCTGTACCACGTGCAGTTTGCATGACACGGTATGGTTCGAGATTCAGGGCGTTCCGGCGGTCTCCATCGCCTCCAGCGAGTTTCGCGACGCGGCCACCGCCCAGGCCCAGGCCCTCGGCATGGACGACGCGGAGTGCCGCTTCGTCCGCCACCCGATCCAGGATCGGACGGACGACGAGATGCGGGCGCTCGCCGAAGAGGTGGTGGCGGAGGTGATCGAAGCGTTGACGGCGTAACGCCGGCGCTATGGCGCCGGCGCCGGTCGCCATGATCTCCATCGCCGTCCTCGGGCTCGGCAACTTCGGCACGGCGCTGGCCCGCGTGTGGTCGTTGCACGGCCACCGCGTGCGCGGCTGGACGGTGGAGGCAGACGTCCATGCCGGCATTCGCGACACCGGCACCAACGACAAGTACCTGCCCGGCCTGCAGTTGCCCGGCGTCGAGGTGACCATGGCGTTGGGCGAGGCCGTGCAACGAGCGGAAGTGGTGGTGTTCGCACTGCCCTCCCACGTGATCCTCGACGTGGTCGCGGAGGCCGCGCCCCTGCTGGCCGAAGGGCAAACGCTGCTCGACGTGGCGAAGGGACTCGCGCCGGGGGACCGGCTGGTGTCGGAGGACATCGCGGACGCGCTCCGTGCCGCTGGGCGCACCAACCCGGTGGCCGTCATGTCGGGACCAACCATCGCCCCAGAAGTGGCGGCCGGGGTCACGACCATGGCCCTGGTCGCCTCGGAGGAACCCACGGTGGCGCGGTCGCTCGCCGCCACGCTATCCACCAACACGCTGAAGCTGCGCCCTACCCCCGATCTACTTGGCGTGCAGCTATGGGGCGCGTTCAAGAACATCATCGCCTTGGCCTGCGGCGTCTGCGACGGGCTTCGGCAGGCCGACGGCTCCGGCGGCGACAACCTCAAGGCGGCGGTGTTCGCCGCCGGCTTTCGCGAAGCATGCCGGCTATTGGCCGACATGGGCGCGCACCCCGACACCGCAGCGGGCCCCGCCGGCCTCGGTGACCTGTTCGTGACCGCGACCTCGCCCCACGGACGCAACCGGCGCACCGGCCAACTGCTCGGCGCCGGTCAGCCCCTCGACGAAGCCTTGGGCAGCAGCGTCATGGTCTCCGAGGCCGTAAGCGCCACGCGCTTGTTCGCGGCGCGGACGGCGGCGGGCGGTCTGTCGGCACCGTTCGTCATGACGGTGCTCGCGCTACTCGATGGCGAGATCGGTGCGCGGGAGTGCGTGGAGCGCGTGCTGGAGTTGTGACCCTTGGGGTGCGGATGAAGGCGCCAGACTGCTCGATCCTTCGTCGATACCGTCGCGCTCTAGGCCCATTCATCCTCCTTCGCCTCCCAGTAATCTCGCAACCTATCGAATCGCGCGGCTCGTTCTCGGATCTTGCGGATCTCCCTCGGATAGAACTCCGCCATCGCGTCACAGAGCTCCAACATCCACGTCCTGCGCGAGTACCCTTGGTTGACGCGTATCTCGTTCGAGTTCGCGATCTGAATCTGGCCCCATCCCAATGCTCCAACAGTCAGAGACTCCCAAGCCAGAAACTCGATCGGCGAGAAGAGCACGTCCGAGACGGTGATCGACGTATCCTCGACCGAGTATCTCACCATGAGCACGGCGAAGACATTCTCGTCGGATTCGTAGAATCTAGCCAAACGCTCCACAGAAGTGAGGTTTGGCATACTGAAGCGAGTGTCCTGCCGATGCGTCTTCACATCGACCACCGAGTAGACGCCATCTTTGTCAGTGAAAGCGAGATCCGCCATTGCCCTTCGCGCAAAGTCGCTAGAGTAGTCTCGACACCAGTCGCCAAGAAACCGGCCGAAGCGGTCTCCGATCAAGGACTCTATCGCATCGCCGACGGCCCTCGGGCTCTTCGCGGTCGGGGTTGAAAGAAACTCCGGCAGGGAATTCAAATACTCCCGAACACGCGCCGCGACCCCATGATGGTGGCCCTCGTGGTAGAAACTAGCTTTCATTTGAACAACGAGGGTGTTCCTAGGCTCGCCTTTCGCTGTTCCATGCCGGTGTTGCGCTCCCAGAAGACACCATCAGCGTATCCTTGAATGGTTGAGTCCCGTTCAGCAAGCTCCAGCCTTCGTAATGCCCAACACAGATACTGCACGTTGAGGTCTATCCCGCACCACCTGCGATTGAGCTTTTGGGCCACCACGGCGGTAGTGCCACTGCCAACGAACGGGTCGAACACGAATCCTCCCTCCAGGGAGCTTGCGAGCACCAGCTTTGCGATCAGCTTTTCCGGCTTCTGCGTTGGATGGTCCGTGTTCTCCGGCATAGACCAGAACGGGACCGTGAGGTCCGTCCAAATGTTCGATGGATACGTCAAGCGGTATTTTCCGCTAGGCTCCTGCCTCCAGTCCTTGGGGATCCCAGAGTCTTTGTATGGCGCCAGTACGCGTCGTTTGAGCTTGACGGCATCCACATCGAAGCAGTAGTCCGACGACATCGTACAGAACCAAACGTCCTCCGCGTTACTTTTCCAGTTGGCTCTAGCCCCACGACCCTTTTCCCGTTCCCACGTAATCCTGTTTCTGACTTCGAATTCCGACTCCAGGATAGGCTGGATGATGGCCGACGTTCTCCACTCCGAACATACATATACGGTCGCATTCGGTTTGAGGATCGGGCGCAAAACACTGAGAACCGATTGAAACCAATCCGCGTACCGTCCAGCACTCCGCTTCCGGAACGAGTCGCCTCCGTAACTCTTGGTTAGGTTGTATGGCGGATCCAAGATGAGGAGGTCAGCGATCTCTCTGGGCAAGCAGGGGGCAACCTCGAAGATGTCTCCCGCAACCAGTCGCCCTTGCACGTCGGTCCCGCTAACCGGCGCGTCAACCCGCAGCACTTTGCGAGAGAGGCGCGCGATGTCCTCTTGAGAGCACGAAATGGTTCGGTTTCTCGGCGCACGCTCGTGCATACCCTCCTCCGCCCCGCTAGCGCCCTAGAACGCTAGCGGACTGACGCGCAAGGCGATTCTACTCCCCCCGCAACGCCGTCACGATCGGTAGTCGGGCCGCCCGCACGGCCGGGAACAACCCTCCGACGACGCCGAGGGTGACGGCCCAGACGAATCCCAACACCAACAGGTCCGTCGTCACGGCGAAGTCGAAGGCGATCTGCGAGAACGAGCCGCCGGCCAGGGTCGACACCGTCCACCCGTTGAAGCCGATGTAGGCGACGGCGGCCCCGATCACGCCCCCGAACATGGCCAACGCGACCGCCTCGATGACCACGGAAACGACGACGGGCAATCCGCTGAAGCCGAGGGCCCGCAGCGTCGCGATCTCGACGGAACGGGCGGAGACCGCCGTGTACATGGTGTTAAGCGCGGCGAATACGGCGCCGATCGCCATGATCGCAGCGACGGCGTAGCCGAAGTTCGTGATGAGGGCGGTCAGCGCCTCCGACTGCTCGGAGTAGTAGTCCTCCTCGCTACGGAGTTCGAGGTCGAGGCGCGGATCCTCCTCCACGCGCCGGGCGACGGCGTCCACGACATCCGCCGACTCAAGGCGGACACGCATCGAACTGACCCCCGGCCGGCGGAACGCCGACTGGGCGGTCGCCAAATCGACCCACACTTCGGACTCGTAGGCCGACCCATCCGCCTCGAAGAACCCGACCACCGTCCACGCGCTCTGGCGGAACTGCATGGTCGCGCCGAGATCGACGCCCTGGAACTCGATGGCGGCCTTGCGCCCCGCGATCATCTCCGCCTTGCCGGGCTCGAAGGGGCGGCCCTCCACGACGCGCACCTCCGGATGCATCTCGAACGCCGCCTCGGACACGCCCCGGATCGCGAGGTTCGCCGGCGAGAGGTTCGAACGCTTGGGCACGTCCTGGATCAGGAACAACTCGCCGCTCGCCCCGGTGACCTCCGGCAGGGAGGCAACGATGTTCATGGCATTTGTGTCCATGAAGCTCGACAGCTCGCCGCTGGATCCGCCCCGCAGGACGATCGCGCGATCCGGCGCCCCGGCGCGGCTCATGGCGGACTCGAAGCCCTTGCCCATCGCCAGGATCGCCACCAAGACGCCGACGACACCGCCGATCCCGACCACTACCACGGACGAACTGCCGAACCGGGCCGGCAGGTTGCGGATGTTCAGGACCGTGATTTCGAGGATCTGCCGGAGCACGTCAGCGCGCCCGCAACGCGTCGACGATGGCGAGGCGGCGCGCGGCCAGGGCCGGCACGGAGCCGACGACCAAGCCCAGCAGCAGAGCGATGCCGATGGCCGACGCCACCACGTCCCACGTCACCTCGATGAGGCCGAGGAACTGCTGTAGACCGGGCTCGATGGCCACCATGGTCGCGGTCCCCAGGCCGACGCCGAGCGCACCGCCGACCAGACACAGCAGCACGGCCTCCGCCAGCACCAGCAACGCGACGCGGCCGTCAGTGAAGCCGAACGTCTTCAACACCGCGAGTTCGGGGATGCGTTCGCGGAGGGACTGGGCCATCGTGTTTCCAGTCAGGAGGAGGATCGTGAAGAACACCGCGGCGAGGATGCCCGTCGTCATCAGGCCGATGTCCCCCTGCTGCCGCGCGAACTCGCGCTGCGCCTCGTCCTCGGTCGCGGTCCGGGTCGGATTCGTCGAGTTCTCGAAGAGCGCGTCGATCTCGCTCGCGATCTCGGCCGCCCGTTCCGGCTCCTCGACGCGCACGATAAGCCATCCCACGGCGCCCTGGCCGAACTCCCTCGCCTCGTCGAAGTAGTCGTAGTGGAACAGGAACACCCCGCCCCCGGTCTCGTCCCGGCGGTCGCCGTGCAGGTAGGTGCCGACCAGATCGAACTCCCACAGGCGGCTGCCGTCCTTCTTCGCGTAGATGTCTCCCTCGATGGGAATCTTGTCTCCGACCTGCCAGCCGAACCGTGCCGCCAGCCCCGCCGGGGCGACCGCGCCGGTGCGCGTGTTCTGGAACGCTTCGAGCTGCTCGGGATCGATGGTGAACTCCGAATAGATGTCGAAGTAGGACTTCGGGCTGACGGGGAACTTCGGGAAGAAGTTCCTGCCGTCCTGATAGACGCCGCCGAACCAGTCCGCGTGGGTCACCGCGTCCACGCCCGGCACGCGCTCCACTTCGCGCATCTGGCTGACGAGCAGCGGATCGATGATCGAGAACTTGGGCGCGACCTGCAGCCGGTCCACCCCGGCGGGTCCGAAGCCCCCCGAGTCGAACGCCACGGCGACGGCGCGCAGCATCGTGAAGAGCACGAACGCGACGAGCACGGACAGCACGGTCAAGACCGTCCGCACCTTCTTGCGGAACAGGTTCGACCAGACGAGACCGACGCTGCTCACGAGGGGGCTCCAGTGAGCGTGCCCTTGTCGAGGTGCAGGACGTGGCTCGCGTGGTCCGCCGCCTTGGGATCATGGGTCACCATCACGATGGTCTTGCCATGCTCCCGATTCAGGATCGCCAGCAACTCGAGAATCTCCTCCGCCGTGTCTCTATCGAGGTCGCCGGTCGGTTCGTCGCATACCAGCAGCGCCGGGTCCGCCACGATGGCGCGCGCAATGGCGACGCGTTGCTGTTGCCCACCGGAAAGCTCGCCCGGCTTATGGGTCGCGCGGTCGCCGAGGCCCACGATCTCAAGCGCCGTGTTGGCGTTCTTCGTGCGTTGCTTGCCCGACAGCTTCGTCAGCAGGAGCGGCAGTTCCACGTTGCGCCGCGCGTTCAACACCGGGAGCAGGTTGTAGAACTGGAAGATGAAGCCCACGTTCTGCGAACGCCACTTCGCGAGGGCGCGGGCGGACATCGCGTTCAAGGACTCCCCGCCGACCACGACGGAGCCGGAACTCGGATGGTCGATGCCGCCGATGAGGTTCAGGAGCGTCGTCTTGCCCGAGCCCGACGGTCCCATCAGCGCCAGGTAGTCCCCCTCGTCGATGTCGAGGTTGATCCCCGTGAGTACGTCGACGGTCTCGCGTCCCTTCGTGTAGCTCTTCTCGATGTCGTTGAGTTCCACGATCGCCATGCTGCGGTGGCCTCCTGCGCCGATGGAGTCGCGGACAACCGTTCGCCCGGCAACGGCGAAACGGCGGTCGGACCGGATTCTAAGCCGTCCGGGGTGCGTTTTACCGCAACACGCTGACGCGGCCGCCATCGGACAGCGCCCCGGCGGGCACGTCCGGCAGCGACGCGAGCACGCGCTCGCCCCCCGCCAATCCGGCGACGACGAGCATCTGCGAACCCCGCGTGGAACCGATCTCGACGGGACGCCGGAAGACCCGCGCGTTATCGACCACCCAGACGTGGGCCTCGCCGCCGCTGTCGGCCACCGCGGCACCGGGCACCAGCACGCCGGTGCGCGCGGCGGCGGGTTTCGGGTCGTCGCCTTCGGTGAGGAACGCCACCTTGACCCCCATGTCCGGGAGCACCCGCTCGTCGCGCCGGACGAAGCCGATGCGCACGCGCACGGTGGCCTTGTTGCGGTCCGCCGCCGGAATCGTGGCGATGACCTCGGCGGGCATGGGGTCGTCGGGGTAGGCGTTCAGGGCGATGGTGGCCGGCTGGCCCCGGTAGACGCGGTTGATGTACGCCTCGTTGACGTCCACCTCCACTTCGAGGGAGTCCATGTCCACGATCGTGCAGATCCCGGTGCGGGTGAAGCCGCCTCCGGCGGAGATGGGTGAGATCATCTCCCCGGGCTGGGCATCCTTGGCGATGACGACGCCCGCGAACGGTGCCCGGATCTGCATGTCCGCCACCATCTGGCGCTGCACCGCCATGCTCCGTTCCGCGACCTTCAGTTCCTGGCCCGCGCGGGCGAGACGGGCGTTCAATGCCTCGACCGAGAGCGTGTCGCGGTCCAGGTCCGCCTGACTCGCCAGGTTCCGCTCCGCCAAGCCCCGGGTGCGCGACAGGTCGAGTTGTGCCTGCCGGAGCTGGACGCGCATCTCATCCAGGGAGGCCCGCGCCGCGGCGTGCTGGGATGCGGAGAGGGAGAGTTGTGCTCGGGGAATACTGTCGTCGAGTTGGGCGAGGAGCTGGCCGGCCTCCACCGTCATCCCCTCCTCCACGAGCACTTCCATGACCTTCCCCGTCACCTTCGCGCTGACGGTGGCCTGACGGCGGGCCACCACGTAACCGGTCGCGTCGAGCACGCTGTCCCCGGCCGGGGCCGCGGCGAGGGTGCGGGCGACCACGGTGCGCAACGGCTCCCGTACGGTCTCCTCCCCCGGGAACTCGACATAGAGGCCGACGAACGCGAGACTCGCCAGGACGGCGATCGCGAGGAACCACTTGATGGGCCGGCCGCTGCCGGAGGTCTCCTCGGTGCGGTCGATGCGGAGTTCGGACAGGAGGGCCTTCTTGTCCATGCCGCGAGTTTACCAGTCCCGCACTCCTGCCAAGCGCCCCGCAATCGTCGCCTTCGGCTCCGCTCGCGGCCCAGCCCCACCGACCTACGAGCCCGCGCCGTCCTACGGCGCGGCCCCCTAGAGCGCCTTCGCGCTCCGGTTAGAATGCCCGCGTCCATCCCCCGGAGCGCGCCCGTTGTCCGACCGAACGGCCCGGATCGTGCACGACATCGCCGACGTTCCCGCCGATGCCTGGAACCGGTGCGCGAACCCCGGCACCGCCGGCTCGCAGTACAACCCGTTCCTCGACCACCGCTTCCTGTGGGCGCTCGAAGCGAGCGGCAGCGTTTCCACGCAAACGGGATGGCAACCGTTCCACCTCGTGCTCTGCGAGCCGGCCGCCGAAACCGCCGACGGCGACGAGCGCCCCGGACCACTGGACGGGCAGCGGCCGCTCGGGATCGTCCCGATGTACCTGAAGTCCCACTCCCGGGGCGAGTACGTGTTCGACTCCGGCTGGGCGCACGCTTGGTACCGCGCCGGCGGAGAGTACTACCCGAAGCTGCAATCGAGCGTGCCGTTCACCCCGGCCACGGGCCGCCGCCTGCTGGCGCCGGACACGCCCGACCGGGCGGAAGTCGAAGACCAACTGTTGGCGGCGACGGTGCAGGCGGCCCACCAGATCAACGTCAGCTCGTTGCACTACACGTTCCTGCCCAAGAACCAGTGGGACCGCGCGGGCAAGCTCGGCATGCTGCAGCGCATGGACACCCAGTTTCACTGGGAGAACGCGGACTACGGCTCGTTCGACGCCTTCCTCGCCGCGCTGTCCTCCAAGAAGCGCAAGAACATCCGCCGGGAGCGGCGCGAAGCCCGTGCCCACGGCATCGAGATCGAATGGGTGACGGGTGGAGACCTCGCCGAGCGGCACTGGGACGCGTTCTACGACTTCTACGTCGATACCGGACACCGCAAGTGGGGCACGCCCTACCTCAACCGGCGCTTCTTCAGCCTGTTGAACCAAGCCATGCCCGAGCAGACGCTCCTCATCCTGGCCCGGCGCGGGGGACGCTACATCGCCGGCGCGCTCAACTTCATCGGTTCCGATGCCCTCTTCGGCCGCAACTGGGGCTGCATCGAAGACCATCGCTTCCTGCACTTCGAGCTGTGCTACTACCAGGCGATCGACTTCGCGATCGCCCGTGGGCTCGGCCGGGTGGAGGCCGGGGCGCAGGGTCCCCACAAGATCGCGCGCGGCTACGTGCCGAGGCCAACCTACTCGGCCCACTGGGTACGCGACGCCGGCTTCCGGGACGCGGTGCGGCGCTTCGTCAACGAAGAACGCCGCCACGTCGAACGCGACATCGAATGGCTCGGCGAGCACGCGCCGTTCCGCAAGGACATCGACCTGTCCCGCTACCGGGAGACGGTGCGCGTCGAGTCCTAGGGAAGGTCTGATTAAGACCTTTCCTAGTGCGGCACAGGGATGTGCCGCCAGATTCGATGGCGTAAGCCATTGAATCTGTGGAGCAAGCCGAAACCGCGCTTTCGGCTTGCGACCTGAACAAGTCCATGGACGGACTTGTTCAGAGGTTCCCTAGAAGACTCCGTCCGCCTCCGGGCATTCCGCCTCGGCCGGCCTCCGCAGTTCCGCCAATACGGCCGCCGCATGGTCCTGTAGCCGGGCCAGGTTGGCCGGTCCCATGCGCATGAGCTGCTTATCCACTGGATCCCGTGCCTCGAGTACCGGCGCCGCGTACTCGTAGAGCACCTTCGATCTCGCGAGCGGAACGAACCCCACCGGCGTCGGCGCCGCCAACACCTTCTCCAAAACAGTCTCCACCCGCTTGCGGACATCGGCGTCCGCCCCGTCGAGTTCCGCCAACACTTCGGCCAGCAACGGTTCGAAGCGCCGGACGAGATCCGCCATGCGGGCCGGCGGGATGCACGTCACGATGTCCACGAACCGGACGAAGCGCCGGTAGGACGCGGCATCGAGGTGGGTGACGCCGTCTCGTTCCACGGTCCGGAACGGGCCGGAGACGCCGAGGAAGGCGAGTTGCGTGCGCGCCACCCGTCCTTCCGCCGCCTCCGCGAGGGCCACCGCCGCGCGCCGCAGCAGGTCTTCCTGGAGTAGCCACTCCGGCGCCAGCGCGGACACGCACGCACCGAGTTCCAGCGCCACGACGGCATCGCTCTCGGCCAAGGGTGGAAGCGGCCCGGGGGCAACCATCTCGCAGGATGCGGGTGCCGCCGCTTCGGCCGGGGCCGGGGCCACCGCGGCAACCGGCGTTTCGGCGACCGGCGTGGGCGCCGCCGGTATTGCAGCCGGCGGCGGCGCCTCCACCGCGGCCTCGGCAGCGGACGCCTCGGGAGGGGATCCCTCGGACGGGGACACCCGGGCACGCGCGAACAGAATCAACGCGACGAGCACGGCCACCAAGACCACCGCCAACGCGAGGCCGAGGAGCCAACGGCGCAGTTCGTCGCCCCAGTCGGAGCCCCAGCCGGCGAGCGCGTCTCCCAACCGGTATCCGGCGCCGCCGGACGCGCCCCCATCGCCCCCTTCGCCCATCAACACCAGCGCCAACGGCCCCGGAACGGAGGCGGCGAACCGATCATGCGGCGTTTCCATCTTCGAATCCGCTATCATTTCGTGCCTCGCCGGCACGCTCCCACCGCGGTTGAAGCATCTCCCGATCCACGCCGTTCTGAATCACGACGTCGCCGTCGGCGGCACCGTCGCGGTGGCGGGTTGGGTACGCTCGCGCCGCACCTCGAGGGGCGGCTTCTCCTTCATCGACGTCCATGACGGCTCCTGCTTCGACGGCGTGCAGGTCGTCGCCGACGAAGACCTCGACAACTACGAAGATATCACGCACCTCGGCGCCGGCTGCGCGGTCCGCGTCACCGGTATCGTCGCCGAGTCCCAAGGCCGCGGGCAGGATCGGGAAATCCAGGCCACGAACGTCACGGTCACCGGTTGGGTGACGGACCCGGAGTCCTATCCCATCGCCAAGAAGCGCCACACGTTCGAGTACCTGCGCACCGTCGCCCACCTGCGGCCCCGCACCAACACCTTCGGCGCCATCGCCCGGGTGCGCAACACGCTCACCCAAGCGATTCACCGCTACTTCGACGAGCGCGGTTTCCTGTGGGTCAACACGCCCATCATCACGGCGAACGACTGCGAGGGGGCCGGGCAGTTGTTCCGGGTAAGCACGCTGGATGCCGTGAACCGATCACCGGCCTCCGCCGACGCCACCCAGGACTTCTTCGGGCGCGACACCTACCTTACCGTCTCGGGTCAACTGAATCTCGAGGCCTACTGCCTCGCCCTCAGCAAGGTCTACACCTTCGGACCGACGTTCCGCGCCGAGAACTCGAACACGAGCCGGCACCTGGCGGAGTTCTGGATGGTGGAGCCGGAGATCGCGTTCGCCGACCTAGACGACAACGCGGCCCTCGCGGAGGACTTCCTCAAGGTCATCCTCGCCGAGACGCTCTCGCGGCGCGGCGACGACATGGCCTTCTTCGCAGAACGCATCGACAGGAGCGTCGTCGAGCGCCTGGAGCACGTCGTCGAGACGCCCTTCGAGCGCCTTGAGTACGGGGAGGCGATCAAGCTGCTTGAGCGCTCGGGCGAGACCTTCGAGTTCCCCGTGCGCTGGGGGCTCGACCTCCAGTCCGAGCACGAACGGTACCTAACCGAGCGGCACATCGGCGGCCCGGTGGTCGTCGTGAACTACCCGAAGGACATCAAGGCCTTCTACATGCGCGGCAACGACGACGGACGCACCGTCGCCGCGATGGACGTGCTGGTGCCGGGGGTCGGCGAGATCATCGGTGGCAGCCAGCGCGAAGAAAGACTCGACGCGTTGGAGGCCCGCATGCCCCCCGGCGTCTCCGAGGAGTTGTGGTGGTACCGGGACCTGCGCCGCTACGGGACCGTGCCCCACGCCGGCTTCGGACTCGGTCTCGAGCGCCTCGTGCTCTACGCCACCGGCATGGAGAACATCCGCGACGCCATCCCCTTCCCGCGCGTTCCACACAACGCCGCGTTCTAGTGATCCGTTCTCCCAGCGAGGGGCAGGCCCCTCGCGCTCCCCGGCTGATGGCTCTCCTGCGGCTGCGCGTGTTCGTGGCGCGCTACCGGGGCCGCCTTACGGGCGGCATCGCGGCGTTCGCCTTGGCGCGGGTGTTCGAGGCCCTGGTGCCGATCATGCTCATGATCGGCATCGACCGGCTGAAGGAAGGCAACCCAGACCTGCTGTGGCCGGTCCTCGGTATCGTCGCCGCGGTTTCCGCCCGCTTCGTCACCGTCTCCTTCGCCCGCATGGCGGTGCGGCGCGCCGGGCTGCTGGTGGCCTTCGACCTGCGCCAGCGCCTGTACGCGCACCTGCAGCTCATGGGCCCGAAGTTCTTCGGGCGCTACACCATCGGCGACATGATGACCCGCGCCGTGGCCGACATCGGGCTGATCCAGCGGCTCATCTCCCACGGCACGATCCTCTCCGTGGTGCTCCTGTTCGCGAGCATCGTCGGCTTCGCCTTCATGCTGTCCCTGAGCTGGCAGTTGACGCTGCTGATCTTCCCGCCGCTGCCGTTCGTCTTTCTCTATGCGTGGACGGCATCGCGACGGCTCGGCCTCGCGTCCCGGGCCGTGCAGGAACGCCTCTCGGAGCTCGGCAGCCGCGTGCAGGAGAACCTGTCCGGGATCCGCACCATCCAAGCCATGGTGCAGGAGGAGCACGAGATTTCCCGCTTCGCCGGGGCGAATCAGGCCTACGCCAACGCCTTCCGCCGCCAGGCCCGCATCAACTCGGTGATGAGCGCGGTGATGCCCACCCTGGCGGCGGCGTGCTCGATCACGATCCTCGGCTACGGGGGCCATCTCGTGCTTTCGGGGCAGCTCACGGTCGGTGAGTTCACGGCCTTCTTCCTGTACGTCAACATGGTCGTGCAACCGTTCCGCGTGGCGGGCTACATCGTCAACCTGTTCCAGCGGGCGGCGGTGGCGAGTGATCGCCTGTTCGACGTCTTCGACCGGGCCGCGGAGATCGAGGACGCCGCGCCCGAGGCGCAGCGGCGGCGCATCCGGGGCAATGTCTCCCTCCGGCAGCTGGACTTCACCTACGAAGGCGCGGCCGCCCCCGCCCTCAGGGACGTGTCCCTGGACATCCGGCAGGGCGAGTCCATCACGATCATGGGCCGGGTCGGGGCCGGCAAGACGACGCTCCTGAAGCAGCTCGTGCGCATCCTCGACACGCCGCCCGGGAGGGTCTTCATCGACGACACCGACGTGCGCGACTACCCGCTCGCGCAACTACGCGCCCAAGTGGCGATGGTGCCGCAGGATCCGTTCCTGTTCGGCGAGCCCGTGCGCGACAACCTCAGCTACGACCATCCCGCGCGCGCCCTCGACCTCGTGTGGCGGGCCGCCGACGCGGCGGACTTCCGGGGCACCGTGGAGGAGATGCCGGAGGGGATGGACACCGTCGTCGGCGAACGTGGCGTCACCCTCTCCGGCGGACAGAAGCAGCGGGCGACCCTCGCCAGGGGCCTCATCCGGCACGCGCCCGTCCTGATCCTCGACGACTGCTTCTCGTCCGTGGACACCGAGACCGAGGAGCACATCCTCTCCGAGCTACGGCGGCTGCGGCGCGGACAGACCACGATCCTCGTCTCCCACCGGGTGTCGACCGCCCGACACTCCGACCGCATCGTGATCCTGGAGGACGGTGCCGTCCGCGAGATCGGCACGCACGAGGAGCTGCTCGCGGCCGGCGGCTTCTACGCCGAACTCGAACGCATCCAGCGCGAGGGTGCCGAAGCCGCGGACTACGCCGCGGCCGCCGGGGCTGGGGCCGGGGCCGGAGCGGTGAGCTAATGGCAGAAGCAGCGTCCTCCTCGCCAACACCCGCGCAGCGGCGGGACTACTCGATGTTCGACGCCGAACTGACCGGTGCGGTGATGAACCTCTCGCTGCTACGCCGGCTCCTGCGCTGGATGCGGCCCTACCGCGTCACGTTCGCCGTAAGCACCGTGTTGGTGATCGTCGCCTCGACGCTGCAGATCCTGCTGCCCGTAGTGATCTCCCTGGTCGGCATCGACTACGTCATCGGCGGCCGGACCGACACCGGGACGCCGGACATGGGGATGGTCGACCTCACCGTCGCTCTGTCCGAGAGTCTCGGCCTGCCGCCGCTGCTGGCCGCATGCTGCCTCTACGCCGTCCTGCAGCTCGCCTGGGCCGTCACCATCCACGCGCACCGGATGACGTTGATCACGGCGGTCATCAAGGGCTTGCGCGACCTCCGGCTCGACCTCTTCCGGCACTTGGAAACGCGTCCGGCGTCCTTCTACGACCGCGTCGCCGTGGGCCGCGTCATGACCCGGGTGACCAACGACATCGAGGCCCTCTACGAGTTGCTGCGCGGCCTCGGCACCCTGATCGGCGAGTTCGCGCCCTTCCTCGTGGCGCTCGTCATCATGTTCTCGGTGAGCGTCAAGCTGACGTGCATCCTGCTGCTCGCGCTGCCCGTCATCGCGGTCGTCACCTTCTACTTCCGGCGGGCGACGCGGGTTCTCTTCCGCATCGTGCGGCTCTCCGTATCCGCGCTGAACCAGAACCTCCAGGAGAACCTGGCCGGGCTCCAGGTGGTGCAGTTGTCCCGGCGGGAACGCTACAACTACGCCCGCTACACGGAGATCAACCAGCGCAACTTGGCGGCCGAGACGAAGTCGATGCGCCTCGAGACCGCGTACGGTGCCTTGACCGACAGCATGGCCTCCATCGCCATCGGGGCGGTGCTGTGGTTCGGGGGCGGGGACGTGGTCCAGGAGGAGATGACCCTCGGCGGCGTCGTGCTCTTCACCCAGTTCATCGCCATGTTGTTCCACCCGATCGTGGTCCTCGGCGAACAGCTCAACGTGCTCTTTCGCGCCATGGCCAGCGGCGAGCGCATCTTCCAGGCCCTCGACTGGGACGAGAAGATTCACGAGCCGGAGTCCCCCGTCACCCTGCCCCCGCGCTTGCGCGGAGAGGTGACGTTCCGCCGGCTCGACTTCCGCTACGACCCGGACGTTCCCGTACTACAGGACGTCTCGCTCACCATCGCCGCCGGCGAGAAGCTCGCCATCGTGGGCCCGACGGGTTCGGGGAAGAGCACCCTCGTGAAGCTGCTCGGACGCTTCTACGACTTCGACGACGGGCAGGTGTTCCTCGACGACATCGACCTGAACCGCATCCACTCCCGGGACCTGCGCCGCCGCGTCGGCGTCGTGCCCCAGGACTTCCACATCTTCAGCGGGACCATCCACGACAACATCGCCCTGGGCGACACCGCCATCGACCGGGAACGCGTCGTCGAGGCCGCCAAGGCCGTCAACGCCCACGACTTCATCGCCGCGCTGCCGAAGGGCTACGACACGCCGCTCGCCGAGCGCGGGCAGAACCTCTCGCAGGGCCAGCGGCAGCTCCTCGCCTTCGCGCGGGTGCTCGCCGCGGACCCCGAGATCCTGATCCTCGACGAGGCCACCGCGAGCATCGACACGGAGACGGAACTCCTCATCCAGGACGCGCTACGCAAGCTCACCGCCGGCCGCACGTCGATCCTCATCGCCCACCGGCTACAGACCATCCAGGAGGCGGATCGCGTCCTCGTGCTGGACGACGGCCAAGTGGTGGAGGTGGGCACGCACGAGGAACTGCTCGCCGTGCGGGGGCTCTATTTCACGCTGCACGAGCTACAGTTTCAGGAGACAGGAGCGGCATAGCGGACCCGGTCGGCAGGCGTCGGTCGCCGCAGGGGACGGCCTGCTCCCGAAGAGTTCAAGCCGATCCACGTTCCTCGAACACCTCGTCCAGCGTGCACGCGTCAAGCACGTTCTCGACCCACGCCTCCAGGTCGGTCGCCGGGGCTCCGTGGAGCCGGTCCGAAACCGCGGCGGGAAGCCGGCCGAAGCGCCGCCGCAACTGCCGCTCCAACACCTCGACAAGGCCCTCGCGCATGCCCTCGACCCGGCCCTCGCGCTTCCCTTCGACGCGGCCCTGCCGCATGCCCTCGTCGCGGCCCTGCCGCATGCCTTGCCGCATGCCCTCGTCGCGCGCCCTCTGGATCATTCCCGCCATGGTCTTGCTCTCCTCCGGATATCGCCGCCGGTAGGTTTCGTACTCATTGTCCGTGAGGGCGGCGTAGATGTCGATGAACTGAAGATACTTCGCGAGCTTGACGCCGTCCGGCTCCAGTGCCCGCAGGCCGCGCACCGCATGCGCGAACACGTCCACCCGGTCCATGTCCGCCGGCCGGCGCATGTTCGGCAGGTTCACCAGGGCGACCGGGTTGTCGCTGTCCCGCCACGCGGCCACGTCCATCGCGTCGAGCCGGCAGGACAGGTGGTCGAACGTCAGGTAGCGGCCACGTTTGGTATCCAGCGCGAGCGTCTCCGGCGCCGGGCCGGCGCGCAGGAAGATCGACACCGGCACCACGCGGTCCGTCCTCAGCAGCTCCGCCAGGTGGAGGCTGTAGCGCGCCAGCCGGTGCGGCGAGAAGCGCCCGCCGTCGGTCTCCTCCTCGAGGGCGAACACCACCGCTTCGCGGCGGCCGTCGGCCCAATCGACGCGCAGCGGCGTGTCCAGCTCGTGGTAGCGTTGGCCGAGCCGCTCCTGTAGTTGCTCCTGTCGTAGCGGCACGACATCCACGTCGTCCTCCGGCCCGGGCGCCTCCTCGGGGGCGAAGAACGCCAGCGCCTGGCGCGGGTAGTCGAGGATCAGGTTCTTGAAGTTCTGGTCGTGGCTGATCGGCCTCGCCATGCGTCGCGTCCCGTGGTGGGTTCGGGCATAGCTTTAGCCACTTGCGGCGAATGTGGAATCGGCTATCGCTGACGTTTCTGTAGGAAATTCGCCCGACATGAGTGGGGCGATCACGCACGATTGCGGAGAGCAAGCCCTCGCGCTCCCCGGCTGAGGGCTCTTGCGAGGGGCAGGCCCCTCGCGCTCCCCGGCGCACCGCAGCACCTCAACCGCGACGGCGCGTCGGCACCAGCTCGGTCAGGATCCCGCCAGCGGTCTTGGGATGGAAGAACGCGGCCGAGACGTTGCCGCCCTCCGGCCGTCCGCCGAGGTCGATCTGCCGCATGCCCTTGGCCCGCAATCGTGCGGCCTCCTCCTCGACGTCGTCGCAGCCGTAGCCCCAGTGATGCAGCCCGGGGCCGAAGCGCTGTAGGTACTTCCAGGTCCCGGCCTCCGGCACCACCGGCACGAGCACCTCCACGCGGGTTTCGCCCACGCCGACCTGGAACATGTAGTTGTGCGTGCCCTCCGGCGGGAAGTAGGCGCCATCCGGGAGCGGGGTGCTGTCGTGCAGGGGAAAGCCGAGCTTGCCCTCGAGGGTCTCCATCGCCTCCTCGATGCTGTGGGCGACGATGCCGATATGGTCCAGGCCCGTGATCATGCGTTTTCCTCCCGGTTTTCGCCCATCGTACTACGTCGCAGAGCCCTCCTCAGCCGTCGACCCGGACCTCGTAGCCGGCCTCCCGCAGCGCCCCCACCACCGCCTCCACCTGCTCCTCGCCGCGCATCTGGAGCACGAGTTCGACCACGGTGGCGCGCACCGAGGAGGTCCCGAACGCGCGCTGGTGCACGATGTCAACGATGTTGCTGTCGAGGGCGCCGAGGCGTTGGGTCAGTTCCCCGAGGGCCCCCGGGAGATCGGGAATCTCGACCGAGATGCGCACCAGCCGCCGGCTGCGGACGAGCCCGCGCTGTAGCACCGAGGAGAGAATCATCATGTCGATGTTGCCGCCCGAGAGCACGAGGACGGTCTTGCCGGCGGCCACGGACGGAGCCGCAATCACGGCGGCCAGCGCCGCCGCGCCGGCCCCCTCGGTGACGGTCTTTTCGAACTCGAGCAGCAGGAAGATGGCCCGTTCGATGTCGCTCTCCGAGACGGCGATCATGCGGTCCACGTGCCGCCGGATCAGGTCCATGGCCGCCGGTCCTGGTTCGTCAACGGCAATCCCCTCCGCAATCGTGCCCGATGGTCCCTGGGTGGGCACCCGCTCGTGGAACGCGTCGGTGGCGGCCCGGAAGCGTTCGGCCTGCACCCCCACCAAGGCCACGTCGGGCCGCAACGCCTTGGTCGCGATGGACGTGCCGGCCAGCAGGCCTCCACCACCCACCGGCACGATCAAGGTGTCGAGGTCCGGCACCTGTTCGAGCACCTCGATGCCGAGTGTCCCCTGCCCCGCCATCACGGCGGCGTCGTCGAACGGATGCACGAGGATGAGCCCGCGCTCCGCGACCAGGCGATGCGTGTGCTCCAGGGTCTCGGCGAAGCGGTCCCCGTGCAAGAACACCTCCGCGCCGAACACCCGCGTCTGCGCCACCTTGGCATTCGGAGTGTGCCGGGGCATCACGATGGTCACGGGGATGCCCAAGCGCGAGCCGTGGTACGCGAGCGCCTGCGCGTGGTTGCCCGCGGACATGGCGATGACGCCCTGCCGGCGCTCGTCGGCGCCGAGCAGCAGCAGCCGGTTCAACGCGCCCCGCTCCTTGAAGGACGCCGTGAACTGGAGATTCTCGAACTTGAGGTAGAGGTCGGCGCCGAGCGTTGCGGACAGCGTCTCGGAACGCAGCAGGGGCGTGCGCACGATGTCCCCGCCGATACGCTCCCGGGCTCGCTGGATGTCCTCGAACGTGACGGTCAGGTCTGCCGCCATTTTGCGCCACCCACCACCGCGGGCCGCGCAGTATAGCCGCGTCGGAACGGCTTTCCGCACCGGCCGGACGCACACCGCCAACCGTCCTCCGACCACGGCACCGCGGACCGTGCTCGAAGGTTCCTTACCCCTTGAAAGCGAAGCGGCGAACTCGATTGATCAACGCTGCTCCCCCGCGTAACCTCCTGCGCATGAGTGACAACACCGCCGCCATCCACACGGCCCTGGAGGAGTTGACTGGCCTGCCTACGCCGGTCCACGCGTGGCGCGTCAAGGAAGGACTCGACGCGACCGATGACCCGGCAGTCTGGGTCTGGGCCATCATCGACGAAGCAGACTACGACGCAGAGGCCCTTCACCAGGTTAAGGACATGGCCCGGGCTGTGGTGCGGAGCACGGTGCCCGGCCTCTGGCCCTATGTCCTCGTACGCGGCCTGGGCGAGCCCGACCCTACAACGTGAGCCTACATCACGACCTACTCGCCCAGGCGCTGCACCTCGCCACGAGGGAACCGAAGAAGCCAAAGCAGGCCAGCCTTCGTCGCAGCGTCTCCGCTTCCTACTACGCGGTCTTCCATCTCCTCGTGGACAGTGCCGTGAGGCGTCTCGTCTCCGGCCAAGACCGCACCGCGCTAAGAAACTGCCTGCGCCGTGGCTTCAGCCACGCCACCATGACGAGAGTCGCCCGCCAGTTCGCCGGCGGTGGGGTCTCGCCCAAGCTCGAACCGGGACTCAACCAGCTGCGGCTCCAAACTGAACTGATCAACGTCGCCGACACCTTCGCCGCCCTACAAGACCATCGTCACAGGGCCGACTACGACATGGCACATGCGTTCACGCGCATCGAGGCACTCAACCTCGCCCAGGACGCCAGACGCGCCTTCTCGAATTGGGACGTGGTGCGCAACACCGTCCAGGCAGACACGTTCCTCGTCGGCCTACTATCCTTGGACATCCTCCGGACCTAAGTCCGTGCCTTCCGCCGGGGACACCGGAGTCACGGCCCCTTGACCGCGACACGTCGTTACGCCGACATCGAAACCCGCGCCAACGTCCGGCGCACGATGACGAGACTCGCGGCCACGAGCACCCCCGAGAGCGCGAACGCGGCACCGGGGAAGTAGACCGGGGCCGCCGGAGACGTGAAGTACGCGAAGAGTTGCGTCATCACGATGGGGCTCACCACGGAAGTGGCGCTCGCGACGCTGCCGATGGCACCTTGTAGCTCCCCCTGCGCATCGGGCGCGACGTGTCGGGACATGACCCCGGTCAAGGCCGGCATCACCAATCCGGACCCCGACCCGACGACGATCCACACATAGAGCATCCACCCCACCGGAGACAGCAACGCATAGCCAACGAAGCTCAACGCGGCCAACGCGAGCCCCACCGCCGCCACGCGCTCGGCGCCCCAGGCCGGGATCGCGCGGCGGATGACGAAACCCTGCACGATCAGCATGCACACGCCGACGGCACCCAGCGAGAAACCGACCTCTCGGGGACCCCACGCATAACGCTCCATGCTGAAGAACGCCCATGTCACCGGCAGCGAGTTCTGCGCCAGCATGTAGAGGAAGTACGCGGCGAGAATCCCCACGACGAGGGGCAGGTGGGCCATCTGCCGGAACGCGCCCAAGGGGTTGGCGCGGCCCAAGTGGAACGGCCGTCGATTCTCCGGCGCCAAGGTCTCCGGCACCGCCACCCAGCCGAATGCGGCGTTGGCGAACGCGATGGCGGCGGTGGCGAAGAACGGCGTGCGCGGACCGAATTCGCCGAGGAACCCTCCGATCACCGGACCCAGGATGAATCCGACGCCGAAGGCGGCGCCCATCAGCCCGAAGTTCTGCGCCCGCTTGTCCGGCGGGAAGAGGTCCGCGACGCACGCATTGGCGATGGCGAAGCTCGTGGCGGACATGCCCGCCACGAGGCGCCCGACGTAGAGCCAGGCGAGGGTCGGCGCGAAGCCCATGATCAGGTAATCCAGACCGAATACGAACAGCGAGACCAGCAGCACGGGCCGCCGCCCGAAACGGTCCGACAAGTTGCCGGCCAGCGGCGCGAAGAAGAACTGCATCAGCGCGTAGACGAAGACCAGCCAACCGCCGTGCCGTGCCGCCTCGTGCAGCGGATCGCCCGTGACATCCACGATCAACTCGGGCAGCACCGGCATGACAATGCCGAACCCGACGGAGTTCAGGAGGACGGTGACGAAGATGAACGCAACGGCGCGGTTGGCGGCGGTCATGCTTACGCTTCCGACTACTCGACACCAAGGTCCCGGCCGCCTTGCCGGGGAACCGAGGCGTTCAGCCCGAACCTTCGCTCGCCGCAAGAAGGGCTTCGAGCTCCGCGTGCTCCCAGCCCTCCGGAGGGAGTTCTCGTTGCGGAGGTGATTGAGGAGCGTCTTGCGTCACATCGATGCCAGCCGGTCCACCGCAGCCGCGTAAAACTCGGGATTCGTCTCGGCTGCATCGTAGCGACGCCCGAGACGGCGCGACACGATGGCCCCGGGGCATAGGCCTCCGAACGGCTCCCACACCGCGTCGCCCGGTTCCGTCGACGCCCGCACGATCAGGTCGATGAAGCGCAGGGGTTTCTGGCTGCCGTGCAGGCTCCTGAACTTGTACTTCATCGCCGTTCGCAACCCCTGGATGCGCTCGCTGCCCGCCACTTGGGGAGCGCGCCAGACATTGGTGACGCCGGTCGTGCATCGAAACTTCGCCCGCAGACGACCCCAGGCGGCGCCCGACAGGGGCTGGCGCCCGTCGATGCTGAAGTAGGGCCGGCCTTCCGGACGGCCGTGCTCGTTCGCGTACGCCGCGAGCTTCACGAACATCTCGACGGGGGGTAGTACCAAAGGTGGTCTGCGGTCAGGTACTTTCGGGTCGCCGCGTTGAGCACGCCGCATGCATCGTTCGCGACACGCAGGGGCAATCCCGAACGCCGCCACTCGTGGCGCAGCCACTGCTGCATGCTCAGGGATGCATCTCCCGCCCGAAACGTCGGTGCCTTGACGTAGTGTACGCAGACCTCCGTGACGACGGGGAACTTCCGTAGGGTCTGCGTGTTCGCGTGGCCGGCGATGTGCCCGAGCCCCTTGTCCCAGATGTTGCAGCAGCGGTATTCCCAACCATGCGCGACCAGAACGGGATGGACGGTCGCCCAACCGACCTCCGTGTTCCAGAACCAGAGCGTCGTCTCGGCCGTCGCACGCGCGCTCCACGCCTCAATGTGGGGCTCGTACCACGCGGCAAGGGACTCCGCCGTATGACTGTCGCCCGGAAAGCCACCGATGCCGTACGGCCCATCGGAGATGATGCACACCGGGCTCGGCCAACGCGCATATTGGCTTTCCGCGGGACCGAAGTGGATGGCCACGTCGTCGCGGGCGCAATGGTCGCCTTGCTCGGGGTCCAAGGTGGCCGGTTGCACTTCCGGGAGCAGTTGCGGCTGCGCCATGTCGACCGTTTCTTCCATGTGGCGACCGACCGGGGATCCTCCAGCGTGGCGGCGGTGGGCACGCGGAACGGCCCGCTGCCCTAGGTCGGGCCATGTTGGCGACACGCCCCGTAGGGTGTCAAGCCGCCATTCGCCCGGAGACGTGCAAGGCCACTTCGCCCACACCCTTGATTCGGGGCGGGGGCCGGTCCAATCTCCTGAGAGTACGCGAGTGTCCCGCCATGCCCAAGTCCCACGAAGTCGTCAATCAGCCGCCGCCGCTCGTCGACTACAACCCCTACCTGCGCGACGCGGCCCTCCGCAAAGCCGTGACCCAAGGCAGCGCCGACTGGGCGCACGAGGCGCTCACCGAATATGGCGCGCTGACGGGCTCCGAAGAGGTCATCCGGCTCGGCTTCGAGGCGAACGAGTTTCGTCCGGTGTTCCGCTCGCACGATCCCCAGGGACGCCGCATCGACCGGATCGACTACCACCCGGCGTACCACCGCCTGATGGAGATGGCCATCGAGCGCGGCATCCACGCGCTGCCGTGGACGGAGGAACGTCCCGGCGCACACGTCGCACGCGGGGCGTTGGAATACCTCCAGCATCAGGTCGAGTCCGGCCACGGCTGCCCCACGACCATGACCTTCGCCGCCATTCCGACGCTGCGCCTGCAGCCCGACCTCGCCCGGGATTGGGAACCCGGCGTCACGGCCCGGGTCTACGATCCCCGCGACGTCCCGATGACGGAGAAAGCGGGCCTGACCCTCGGCATGGCGATGACGGAGAAGCAGGGCGGCTCCGACGTGCGCGCGAACAGCACCACGGCGGCACCGCTCGGCAACGGCGGGCCGGGCGAGGAGTACCGCGTCACGGGCCACAAGTTCTTCGTCTCCGCGCCGATGTCGGACGGCTTCGTCATGCTGGCCCAGACGTCCGCGGGCCTGTCGTGTTTCCTCTTGCCCCGGTGGCGACCCGACGGCACGCGGAACCCATTCGAGCTGCAACGCCTGAAGAACAAGATGGGCAACGCCTCGAACGCCTCGGCCGAGATGGAGCTCTTCGACGCATCCGCGTGGCTGATCGGCGAGCCGGGCCGGGGCGTCGCCAACATCATCCGCATGGTCGCGCTGACCCGTTTCGACTGCATGATCGGGTCCGCCGCCCTCATGCGGCAAGCGACGGTCCAGGCACTGCACCACTGCCGGCACCGCATGGCCTTCGGCCGCCTGCTCGCCGACCAGCCCGTGATGCAGGGCGTGCTGCTCGATCTGGTCATCGAGAGCGAGGCCGCCCTAGCCCTCGCGATGCGCACGGCGCGCGCACTCGATGCGGGAGAGGATGCGGCGGAGGAGGCCGCGGTGCGCATCCTCACCCCCGTCGGCAAATATTGGATCTGCAAGCGCACGCCGACCGTGACGGCCGAGGCGATGGAGTGCATCGGCGGCAGCGGCTTCATGGAGGACCGGGTGCTCGCCCGGCTCTACCGCGAAGCGCCGGTGAACGCCATATGGGAGGGCAGCGGCAACGTGCAATGCCTCGACGTGCTCCGCGCGTTCGCACGGGAGCCGGCGACGGTCGAGGCCGTCCTCGCGGAGCTGCGGGCCGGCGCCGGTCTCGACATCGGCCTCAAGCGGGAGACAGAGGTCATCGAGGGCGTCCTGACGCAACCCGACGCCACCATCGAGCGTTCGGCACGCGGCTGGGTCGAACGCCTCGCCATCGCCCTGCAAGCGAGCACCCTGCTGCGTTGGGCGGACCCGTTGACAGCCGAAGCGTTCTGCCGGCTACGGTTGCCCGGCGCTGGCCGCTCCCTGCTCCCCGGTGGCGGCGGATGCGACCCTCGGTTTGTGCCCCTTCTCGAGCGCGCGTTCTAACGACTCCACAGATGGGAGTAAGATAGGCGCATGGTTACCTTCGTCATGATCTTGGGTTTGTTGATCGCGGCCGTCGGGGTGTTCGGCCTCGCCGCGCCGGCGCGGATGGCGGGCATCGCGGGCGGCATGCAATTTTCCGAGGGACTGCGGTACCTCGCCGCCTACGGCCGCATGCTCATCGGCGTCATCCTGTTCTTCGCGGCCTACCAGACGAAGTTCTCGGTGGCCATCCAGATCCTGGCGATGTTCTCCGTGCTGGCGGGCGTGATCGTCCTGATCATGCGCCGCGATACGATGCAGGGATGGGTCGAACGGGTGACCATGTGGCCGGCCGGTAGGTTGCGAGGCATCGGCGTCATTGCCCTCATCGTGGGAGCGTTCCTGGTCTACGCCGCGGCCTGACCACACGCCCTCCGCCCAAGGGCCAGAGTCACCCGCTCCATGGCCTTCCAGCCCGTCGATCCCGACGCCGTGCTGGTGTCGATGGAAGACCCCGCCGATCCCCTGTCCACCTTCTCGAGGCACGGTTTTCGCCTCGACGACGCGGAATGGCCGTCCGTCGCGCACTACGTCGCCGGCATGCAATTCGACGACGAGGCGACCCGCGAACGCATCCGGTCCGCCGACCATCCCGGGACGGCCCAGCGCGTCGCCCGCCGTCATCGCCGCCGCACGCGCAAGGACTGGAACGACGTGCGGGAGGTCTACATGACCCGGGGCGTGTACACGAAGTGCCGCGCCCACGCCGATGCCGCAGCCGCGCTGTTGGCCACGGGAGTGCGGAAGATCATCGAGACGAGCCAGTACGACTACTACTGGGGCTGCGGGCGCGACACCCGGGGGCTCAACACCTACGGCAAGGTCCTCATGAACGTGCGCGCGCGGCTCGCCGAGGAGGCGAACGCCCGGCGGGAGTAGCACGCCCCCGCACGTTCACCGGATCGGGGACGTATACTCGGGCCGCACCCGCCGGAGCTGTTGAACATGGCCAGTCGCAGCGACCTCGCCGCCGCCCTCAATGACTACCGCGCGCTGCGGAACCCGACCCAGGGGGGAAGCGAGGCACTTGAGAGCACGGCCCGCAACCCAACCCACGCGCAGCTCGTGAGCCGCTACTACGATGTCGTCACGCCCTTCTACGAGTATGGTTGGGGCACGTCGTTCCATTTCTCCCCCCGACGGCCCGGCGAGCGCCTGGCCACCGCGCACCGGCGTCACGAGGAGGGCATAGGGCGACTCCTGGATTTGCAGCCTGGAACACGGGTGGCGGACGTGGGGTGCGGCGTCGGCGGTCCGCTCGCGACCATCGCCCGCGCCACCGGCGCGCACATCACGGGGCTCAACAACAACGCCCATCAGATCGCCCGGGGCGAGGAGACGTTGCGCAGGGCCGGCCTGGACGACCGGTGCCGCTTCCTCAACGCCGACTTCATGCACGTGCCCCTGGACGATGGTCACTTCGACGCGGCGTACTCCTTCGAGGCCATGTGCCACTCGCCGGACACGGCGGCGTTGTTCCGCGAGATCTTCCGGCTGCTGCGCCCGGGCGGGCAGATCGCCGCCGTCGACTGGTGCATGACCGACCGTTTCGACCCAAGCGACAGCCACCACATCGACGTGCGCGCCCGCATCGAGTTCGGCAACGCCACCCCGGACCTGCTCACCACGAGCGAGCAGGTGGCCGCGGCCGAGGCGGCGGGGTTCGAGGTGCTCGCCCAGGAGGACCAAGCGGCGTCCAGCCATCCACGCACCCCTTGGTACATGTCGCTACAGGGACGCGATCTGTCCTTCTCGTCCCTCGCCCGCATCCCGGCCGGCCGCGCCTGCACCGCCGTCGCGACCCGTCTTCTGGAGCGGCTGCGGATCCTGCCGGCGGGCGTCACCGAAGCCGCCGAGCTCCTGAACGTGGCGGCCGATGCGTTGGTGGAGGGAGGCGAACTCGGCATCTTCACGCCGAGTTTCCTGGTGCATGCGCGCAAGCCGGCGTAAACGGCCCGCCGCGCCTCGGACCTCCGACGCCGCCCGGCTCGACAGCTATCCGCATCCCTATCCCGACGGTTGGTATCGCATCGCGGATTCCGACAGCCTGCGTCCCGGGGACTTGCGCTATCTCGAGTGTCTCGGCCGCCAACTCGTGCTGTGGCGGGGCCAGGACGGCGCACCGCACCTCATGCATGCCTTCTGTCCGCACCTCGGCGCCAACCTGTCCTTCGGGCGCGTCCGGGGCAACTGCATCGAATGCGGGTTCCACCGTTGGCGGTTCACGGGCGAGGGCCGCGCCGCGCACGTTCCGTACAGCGACCATGTCCCCGAGGGCGTACTGACCCCGCCCCTCCCGGTCCGGGAGGCGCATGGCCAAGTGTTCACGTACCACTCGTGCCGCGGCACGCCGAACGCCACCGAAGCGCCGCCCATTCCATTGCCGCGCATCGCCGAAGTCGACGACGGCAGCTTCGTCTTCCGGGGCGCCCACGACGCCGGCCGCGTGGGCATGCACCTCCTTGAGTTCGCCGAGAACTCCGTCGATCGGGCGCACTTCCAGCCGGTGCATGGACAGCTACGCATTCCCTGGACGCAAATCCCGGTGCCCGGTGTTCACATCGAACACGAGGCGGACTGGTCCCTAGATCCCGACGTGCCCTGGAAGATGTACTTCTTCGACACAGCGGCCCTGCGCATCTTCGGCCGGCGCGTGGAGCGCGCCGGCGCCAGTGCGCGCATTTCCTTCTTCGGGCCGGGCGGCGTCGTCACGTTCCGTTTCACCGTTCCCAACGGAGGCGAAATCGAGATGTACCAAACGCATCTGCCCGTCGGGCCCCTGGAGCAGCAAGTGAACTTCCGGTGGTTCGCGGATCGCCGACTGCCGCGCTGGTTGGTCTGGTACATCGTCGGCAACTGGATCTCGCAGTGGGCGCGGGACATCGAGATCTGGGAGAACAAGATCTACCAAGCGCACCCGCGGCTCTGCGCCGACGATGGACCCGTCTTCCGCCTGCGCCGCTGGTACCAACAGTTCCTGCCGGAGCGCGACGCCGGCGGGTCTCGCGAAGCTGACACCAACGTACAATAACCTCATGGTGCAAAGCGGCGCCAAGTTCCGCACCGCCCACGGCGTGCGCGCGATCAAGGACGGCATCAAGGCCACCCCGTCGGCCCGGGCCACCCGCGACCGGAAGCCGCCCTGGCTGCGCGTCCGGCTGCCCGGCGGCGCGGGCTTCGAGGCCGTGCGCCGCACGGTGCGCGGGCACGCGTTGAGCACGGTGTGCGAAGAGTCGCACTGCCCCAACATCGGCGAGTGCTGGAGCCACGGGACGGCGACCCTGATGCTCATGGGTTCCGTCTGCACCCGCGCCTGCCGCTTCTGCGCCGTGGACACCGGCAATCCGAACGGCTGGCTCGATGCCAACGAGCCGCGGCACACCGCACAGTCCGTGCGCTTGATGGGGCTCAAGTACGTGGTGCTGACGTCCGTGGACCGGGACGATCTCCCCGACGGCGGCGCCGCCCACTACGCGGCCTGCATCGCCGCGATCAAACGCGTGAACCCGCACACCGCCGTGGAAGCCCTGACGCCCGACTTCGCCGGGGACCGGGCCGCCGTCGCAGCCGTCGTGGACGCGGGTATCGACGTGTTCGCGCAGAACCTGGAGACCGTCGAGCGGTTGACGCATCCGGTGCGCGACCCCAGGGCCGGCTACGGGCAAACCCTCGGCGTTCTGCAACACGCGAAACGGCATCGGGGCGAAGTCCTCACCAAATCGAGCCTGATGCTTGGGCTCGGCGAGACGGAGGACGAGCTCCGCACCGCGATGGACGACCTGCGGGCGGCGGACGTCGACATCCTCACGTTGGGTCAGTACCTGCGCCCGACACCGCATCACCTTCCCGTCGCGCGCTGGGTGCATCCCGACGCGTTCGCCCGGTATCGGGAGTGGGGGCTGGCAAGGGGGTTCGTCGAGGTGGCGTCGGGGCCGCTAGTGCGGTCGAGCTACCGGGCGGATCGCATCCTCGAGGGGAACAACCTCGGGCTCATTCCCGCAGAGACCGTGGGATAGCTCCGTCATGCTCGTTCAAGATGCGGGGCAGACCGCGACGCCCATCCAGTTGGTCGGGCCCGATGCCCTCGAGCCCCTGCGTCAATCATTGCCCCAGAACGCGCGGGCTTGGCTCGACCGCACCGGGTTCAAGGGCGATGGCGGACAGTTCGCCTGGCTGCCGGGCGCGGATGGACAACCCGAGGCGGTCGTCGTGGGAACCGCGGACGCGGCCGGGCTCGCCACGCTGGGCGATCTCGCCCACAAGCTCGCCGAGGGCGCGTACCGTCTCGCTGCCGATCTTGAGCCGGAAATGCGGCGTCGCGTTCTGCTCGGCTGGGGGCTCGGGGCCTACCGCTTCGAGCGGTACAAGAAGGCTGACCGGGCGCCGGCGCATCTGCTGCTGCCGGCCGAAGATGCTGCGGTGCTTGATGAACTCGAGGCGGTGAACCTCTGCCGGGACCTCGTGAACACCCCCGCCGGCGACATGTTGCCGCACGATCTCGAACGGGAAGCCCAAGCGCTCGCCGAAGCTTGCGGGGCGACCCTCGAGGTGACGACGGGCGAGGACCTGCTGGCCCGGAATCTGCGCGTCATCCACGCTGTCGGACGGGCCAGCGTCTCCGCGCCGCGCCTGATCGACCTGCGCTGGGGCGACCCCGGCCACCCCAAGGTCACCCTGGTCGGCAAGGGCGTGTGCTTCGACAGCGGCGGGCTCGACCTCAAGACGGCGTCCGGCATGCGCTTGATGAAGAAGGACATGGGCGGGGCGGCCCACGTACTAGGCCTCGCAAGCCTCGTGGCGGCCCGCGAGCTTCCCATCTCGCTGCGCGTATTGGTGCCGGCCGTCGAGAACGCCGTCGCCGGCAACGCCTATCGGCCCGGCGACGTGCTGCGTGCGTACGACGGCACCACCATCGAGATCGACAACACGGACGCCGAGGGGCGTCTGATCCTCTGCGACGCCTTCGGGCTCGCGCGGGACGAGCAACCGGAACTGATCATCGACTTCGCGACCCTGACCGGGGCCGCCCGCGTGGCCCTCGGCACCGAACTCCCCGCGATGTTCGCCACGGAGGACTTCCTTGCCAACGGCATCGCGGCGGCAGGGGCGCGGGCGGAGGATCCGGTCTGGCGCATGCCCCTGCACGACCCCTACCGCGCGTCCCTTGAGAGCAAGATCGCCGACCTCGTCAACGTCCCCGACCTGCCCTTCGGCGGCGCCATCACCGCAGCGCTCTTCCTGGAACACTTCGTCGGCGACACGCCCTGGGTACACTTCGACATCATGGCCTGGAACCAACGCGCCCGGCCCGCGCATCCCGTCGGCGGTGAGGCGATGGGGCTGCGGGCGGTGTTCCGTTACCTGGAGGAGCGTTACGGGGCGGACTAGGGACTCCGTCCCGTCGATTCGGCGACACCGCACCAAGAGACGGCCACGAGTTCTATAATCCCAAGATGCTCCGCTTCCCAATCCCCTGCACCTGTCTCGTCCCGCGTTGACCCCACGGCCAACGCCGTGCCCCCTGAACTCGACTCGGACGGACAGCATGGACCTCTACATCCACGATACCCTCAGCGGCACCAAGCGCCGCTTCGAACCCCGCATGCCGAACGAGGTCGGCATCTACGTCTGCGGCCCGACCGTGTACGACCTCGTACACATCGGCAACGGGCTCCCGGCCGTCGCCTTCGACGTGTTCGTGCGCGTGCTGCGCGTGCTCTACGACAAGGTCACGTACGTCCGCAACGTCACGGACGTCGACGACAAGATCAACGCGGCGGCGCTCGCGAATGGCGAACCCATCCAGGCCCTCGCGGATCGCTTCACCGCCCGGTACCTCCAAGACGTCGCGGCCCTCGGCACCTTGCCACCGGACGTCGAGCCCCGCGCGACGGAGCACATCGCCGAGATCATCGGCATGATCGAAGCGCTGATGGGCCGCGGACACGCCTACCAAGCCGAGGGGCACGTGCTCTTTCACGTGCCGTCCGACCCGCACTACGGTTCGCTCTCGAAGCAGTCCCTGGAGGACATCCTCGAGGGCGCCCGCGTCGAAGTGGCCCCCTACAAGCGCGACCCCAAGGACTTCGTGTTGTGGAAGCCGTCCACGGACGAACTGCCCGGGTGGGACAGCCCCTGGGGCCGCGGCCGGCCCGGTTGGCACATCGAGTGCTCCGCGATGATCCGCAAGCATCTCGGGCCGACCATCGACATCCACGGAGGCGGCAGCGACCTCGCTTTCCCCCACCACGAGAACGAGCTGGCCCAGGGCACATGCGTCGAGGACGGCGAGCAGTACGTGCGCTACTGGATGCACAACGGCATGTTGCGCTTCGGGGCCGAGAAGATGTCGAAGAGCGTCGGCAACATCGTGACGATACGTGGGCTGTTGGCCGACCATTCCGGAGAGACGCTACGCTACGCGCTCCTCTCGGGCCAATATCGTCAGGGCCTCGACTGGTCCGACCGGCTGCTGGGCCAGGCAGGCGCCAGTCTCGACACGCTGTACCAAGCCGTCCTGGCGGCGCCGGATGGCGGCGACACGTCGTCTGCCTGGCGAGATGCCAACATCGACCGCTTCCCGGAGTCCGTCCTCGCCCCCCTCTGCGACGACCTGAACACGCCCCGCGCCCTCGCCGCCATGCATGCCATCGCCGCCGAGATTCACGCGGCCGAGGACGCGCAGGCAGCGACGGCGGCGCGGGACCGCCTACTCGCCGGAGGATGGCTCCTCGGCCTGCTGACCGTGCCACCACGGGAGCACTTCCAGCGCGGTGCGACGGTGGACGATGCATGGGTGGAGGCGCGGGTCGCCGAACGGGCCGCCGCGCGGGCCGCGCGCGACTTCGCCCGCGCCGATGCAATCCGGGACGAACTTGCGGCCCGGGGCATTGAACTCGAGGACACGCCGGACGGAACGCGCTGGCGCACGGCCCGCAGCTAGCGTTTCCTGCCATACAATGGCGGGGCCGCGTTCTGAACCAGAGGAAGAGCCCGTGCTCCAGTCTCTAGGGATCACGAACTTCACAGTCTTCAGGCAAGCCGAACTGACGTTCGCCCGTGGTCTGAACGTGATCGTCGGCGCGAACGGCACCGGCAAGACGCACCTGCTGAAGCTCCCCTATGCGGTCATGGCCATGAGTGCCGAGGAGGGCAAGAAGCGCTCGGATCCGCCGACCAAGGCGCTTCTGCAAACCAGAATTGCCAAAAAGCTCTCCAACGTGTTCCGCCCGGAAGACCGCATAGGCCGTCTCGTGCATCGGCAGCAAGGACGCAACAGATGTGACGTACGGCTGGGATTCACGCCGGCCAGACGTCGCTGACCTTCGGGTTTTCCTCACTCGCGAAGTCCGAGGTAGTCGTCGAGACGCCGCCGCCAAGATGGCATGACAGTCCCCCCGCCTTCATTCCCACCCGAGAGTTGCTGACCGTCTATCCGGGATTCGTGCCGCTCTACGAAACGCGTCACCTGGAGTTCGACGAGACGTGGCGAGACACCTGCCTGCTGCTCGGCGCACCAGCGTTGAGGGGGCCGCGAGACGAGACCATAGGCAACCTGCTGGTGCCTCTGGAGAGCCAACTCGGCGGAAGGGTCGTGCTGGAGAGCAACGGCCGCTTCTATCTGAGACCCTTCAATGCGAGCAACATGGAGATGCCACTGGTCGCCGAGGGATGGCGCAAGCTCGCCATGCTCGTGCGGCTGATCTCCACCGGCTCCCTGCTCGACAAGGGATGCCTGTTCTGGGATGAGCCCGAAGCCAATCTCAATCCCCAATTGATTCGCGAAATCGCGAGGGCCATCGTCGGCATCTGCAACGCCGGCGTGCAAGTGCTCGTCGCCACCCACAGCCTGTTTCTGCTCCGGGAGTTCGAGCTCCTCCTCGAGTGCGAGTTCGCCCAGGTCGAACGGCGATACTTCGCGCTTCGGCGAGGCGAGGATGGCGTGGACGTGTCCCAAAGTGACGAGATCGGCGACGTCGAGCCCCTACTCCTGCTGGACGAGGAACTGGCTCAGTCGGACCGTTTCGTCGAGCAGTTCACGTCGGGTGTCGAGACCGGCCTCGGAACGCCAACATGCTCAACAAGCGTTGGGAAAACGGCGATGGCGCATAGTACTTCACTTGGAACAGCCGGGAACCTCAACGAGACTTCGGCCAAAAGCCATAGATGAGGCAGCGTTGCTGTCGAAACTGCGAACCAGAGCGTTCAAGGCGGTGGACGCACATCCCATCGTTTGTGATCGACGCAACCTCTCTCACCGCGTTCCCTGGAACGTACGATAGCGCTTGCCCAATAGCGTAGCCGCGATCAACGCGCCCCTTCAGGAGAGCGCGCTGAGGAAGCTACTCCCCGGAGTGGCCGCCGACATGTCGAGCACCTCATCGATGCGGGCTTCGAGCCCCTCGAACGAAGCGTTCTCCCCGAAGTCCACGCCCGGGTTCGAGTACATCATGTTGGACGAGAAGCGCCCCCGCATCGCCTGGATGACCCGCCCGTTCGGAGCGTCCTCCCCGGCGAGGTAGAGCACCGCCGGGCTGACCAGTGCCGGGTGGTTGTCCGCTTCCGGGTTGTCCGCGTCGATGCTGCTGCCGGGGACGCTCGCCGTCATCCGGGTCGCCGCGCCCGGCGACAGGCAGTTGGTGTGGACGTTGTGCGACGCGCCTTCCCGGGCGAGGTTGTTCATGAGGCCGAGCATGCCCATCTTGGCGGCGCCGTAGTTCGACTGGCCGAAGCTGCCGAAGATGCCGGACACGGACGACGTGAAGATGACTCGCCCGTAGTTCTTGTCGTACATGATGGGCCAGGCGTGCCAAGTCACGTACGCGCTGCCATTCAGGTGCACGTTGATGACGATGTCCCACTCATCGAGGGTCATCTTCTTGAAGGATTTGTCGCGCAGGATGCCGGCGTTGTTGACGACGATGTCCACCGTCCCGAAGGCGCGCACGGCGTCCTCCACGATGCTCTTGGCACCGGCCCGGTCCGAGACGCTGGCCTTGTTGGCGATGGCTTCCCCGCCGTTGGCGCGGATTTCCTCGACCACCTGGTCGGCCATGTCGCCCTGCCCGGTGCCGTCGACGTTGCCGCCGAGGTCATTGACCACCACGTTCGCGCCATGTTCGGCCAGCAACAGCGCGTGACAGCGGCCGAGGCCCCCTCCCGCGCCCGTCACGATCGCCACGCGTCCTTCCACACTCATCGGTCATACCTCCCGAAACGCCGGTCAGCGGAGCCCCGCGCTTCGCGCACGGCGGCCCGTCGAAAGCGCGACAGGATACCCAAACGACTCGCGTTTACAATTCGCCGCCATCGGATTGGGTGTTCGCCGGCCGTGCGTACGGGCACGGCCGGCGAGGGAAGCCGGTGAAACTCCGGCACTGACCCCGCAACGGTGATCGAGGCCCCGCGTGCTCAAAGGCCGCTGGCACCCGCTTCCAATAGGCCACTGTCGAAACCGATGGGAAGGCGGAAGCGGGCGACGCGCCCCGTCAGTCCGGAGACCGGCCCAATCCCGGTTCAACACGCCGTCCGGGGATGCCTCTGGGCACGACGGTTAATTGAGGGCTCGACTCGTGCGTACTTCCCTGCTTTCCCTGGGGCTCGTCGCCCTGCTCCACTTGCCGGCCGCCGCCGAACTCGAAACCATCGTCGTCAAGGCCAGCCGCCTCGGCGCCGCGGACCACGGTCCCACCGTTCTCTCCGACGAGGACATCGACGCCCGCCATGCACACCACGCCGCCGACGCGCTACGCGGATTGCCGGGGTTGGCGATCAGCCGCGCGGGCAATCGTGGCGGGGTGACCCAGGCGCGGGTACGCGGGGCCGAGGCGAACCATGTGTTGACCGTGCTCGACGGTATCGAGCTCAACAGCCCCGCCAACGGCTCCGAACTGGACTTCGCGCTCCTCGACCTGACCGGCGCCACCCGCGTCGAGGTCGCGAACGGTCCCCGCAGCGCCGTGTGGGGGGCGGACGCCCTCGCCGGCTTGGTGTACATCGACACGACGCCGGCCGAGGACATCCTGCGCTTCGACCTTGCCGGCGGCATGCACGCCACTCGGGACGCCAGCGCCCGGATCGCCCGGGTCGGAGGGGACGGGCACGTGGCCATCACCGCCAGCCACTTCGAGACCGGCGGCACGAACATCGCCCGGAGTGGCAAAGAGGAGGACGCCCACCGCAACACGACGCTGCACGTCAACGCAGCCCGTGAGGTGGGGCAGGTGACCTTGGGGGCCGTGCTTCGCACCGTCTCCGCGGAGCTGGAATACGATCCCTCGCGCTGGCCTACGTTCCGGCCGACGGACGGCGATCTCACGGCGGACTCCGAGCGCCGGTACGGAAAGCTCGAGGCGGGATACACGAGGTCCGATCGCTGGCAGCCCACGCTTACGGTCACGGCGGTACGTGCGGCGGATGCCCAATACGCCGACGGCGCAAGGACCGCGTCCACCCTCGGCGAGCGCGTGACGGCCACCTTCAGCAACAACTTCACGCTGGCCGACGCGCACTTCCTCAACGCCACCATCGAGCGGGAAACGCACCGCTTCCATCAGCGCGGTACGCCCAGCTTTTTCGGCGATCCCAACCAGCGCCAGCGGCTGACGGCCCAAGGGGCCGCGATGGAGTACCACTTCCGCGCGCCCCGCACGTTCGCGTCGCTATCCGCGCGCTTCGACCGCCACGACGCGTTCGACGACGCGTTCTCCTGGCACGCGGCCCTCGCCCGGGCGCTGGGCCCCGGGCGCGTCTTCGCCAACGTGGGTACGGGCGTCAAGAACCCAACCTTCTCCGAACGCTATGGCTACACGCCGAACACGTTTCTCGGCAATCCGGATCTCGAACCGGAGGAATCCCTGGAATACGAGATCGGCTACGCCACCCGCCGCGTCACGGTCGCGGCGTTCACGGGCACGCTGGAAAACGAGATCGCCGGCTTCGTCTTCGATGCCGCCAAGGGCGGCTTCACCGCCCGCAACCTAGAGCGCAGGAGCAGGCGCCAAGGCGTCGAACTCGCCTACCGGGACACCTTGGGTCCGATGCGGGTCGCGGCGTCCTACACCTGGCTCGACGCCAAGGAGGACGGACGGCGGGAGATTCGCCGACCCCGACACCAGGGGCGGGTGGACGTCGCGGGAACGCTCACCCCGCGCCTCGACTTCAACCTCGGCGCGGCGGTGGTGGGCGAGCAACTGGACGACGACTTCGCCAGCTTTCCGGCGGTGCGCAGGACCCTCAACGGCTACACGTTGGTGCATGCCGGGTTGACGTGGTCCGCGTCGCCGCGACTGCGGCTTTGGCTCCAGGCGGAGAACGTTTTCGATGAGGACTACGAGGACATCCTCGGCTATCGTAGCCCCGGCGCGCGGGCCATGGTCGGCGTCGTGTTCGAGCCGTGAGGAAGTCCCCGTGAACGAAGACCGCGTTGCCGATTTCGTGTCCGAAACCTGGGATGACCAGATCGTCCCGACGCTGCACGACTACATACGCATCCCCAACCAGTCGCCCCACTTCGACCGCGACTGGGCGTCCGCCGGGCACATGGAGCGCGCCGCCGAACTGCTACTGGCCTGGGCCGAACGGTTCGCGCTCAAGGGCGCGCATGCCCGCATCGTCAGGCTGCCCGGACGCACCCCCGTCATCGTCATCGACGTACCGGGCACCGCGCCCGGCAACGTGCTCCTCTACGGCCACTACGACAAGCAGCCCCCGTTCACGGGTTGGGCGGAGGGGCTGTCCGCCTGGGAACCGGTCATGCGGGGCGAGCGTCTCTATGGCAGGGGTGGGGCCGACGACGGCTATGCGCTCTTCGCCAGCATGACCGCCATCGCGGCCGTGCAACGCGAAGGCCTGCCCCACGCCCGCTGCCTGATCCTCATCGAGGGCTGCGAGGAAAGCGGCAGCTTCGACCTGCCGTTCTACCTGGAAGCGCTCGACGCGGACATCGGAACCCCCGACCTCGTGATCTGCCTCGATGCGGAGTGCGGCAACTACGACCAGCTATGGCTGACGACCTCCCTGCGCGGCATGCTCTCCGGCACGTTGACGGTGGAGATCCTCACCGAGGGTGTCCATTCCGGCGTGGCGGGAGGCATCGTCCCCTCGAGTTTTCGCCTGCTGCGGACCATCCTGGAGCGGGTCGAGGATGGCGAGACCGGTGCCTTGGCCGACGTGTTGCAGGTGCAGGTACCCCCGGCCGCGCGAGAGCAAGCCCATGCCGTCGCGGCCACGCTGGGCGAGGCGGTCGTGGAGCGTTTCCCGTGGGCCGGCGTCTCCCGGCCCGATCCCGCGAGCTACCCCGAACTCTTGCTTGCCAACACCTGGATGCCAAGCCTCGGCGTCGTCGGCCTCTCCGGCGCACCGGAAGTCGAGCAAGCCGGCAACACCCTGCGGCCCCACACGGCCGCCAAGCTGGTCTTCCGCCTGCCGCCGAGCCTCGAGGCGGAGCAGGCAGCGGATGGCGTCAAGGCGCTGTTGGAGGGCGATCCACCCACGGGAGCCAAGGTGACGTTCGAGCTCGATGAACCGCACGCGGGTTGGCACGCGCCACCCTTTGCGGATTGGCTAACCGCGTCGGCGGATCGGGCGTCCCGCGCCTTCTTTGGACGGCCCATGCTGACCATGGGCTGCGGCGGCACCATCCCCTTCATGAAGATGCTCGGCGACCGCTTCCCGGGCGTGCAGTTCGCCGTGACCGGAGTGCTCGGTCCGAACTCCAACGCGCACGGCCCCAACGAGTTCCTCGAAATCCCGACCGGGAAGCGGGTAACGTCGTGCATGGCGGCGTTGCTGGCGGATCACGCGGGGCGGGCTCGTTGACCTCCCGTCACCCCCACAACGGCCCGAGCACCACGAACCACACCACGAACGCCGCCATCACCACCTCGAACACGAACACGGCCCATAGGCCGTAGCGGGTGAGCGCCCGGGGCCGGATGCGCGGGTCCATGTTCCGCGCCTGCAGCCAGATCGTCGCGCCGCACTGGATGGGCAGGAAGAGCGCCGAGGTGAGGCCGCCGATCATGATCAGCACGACGAAGTTCGGGATGAACAGGTAAATCAGGAACGCCACGATCGGCAGGCACGCCAGATACCAGCGGATGATCGCCTTGCGCAGGGCGAGGTTGTTGCGGTCCATGAACCGCATCTCGATGAAGTAGTCGGGGATCACCCGCCCGGCGGCGCCGACGCCCGACAGGACCGTCGAGAAGAGGATGAAGAACGCCCCGAAGCTGAAGATCCAGACCGCCCACTGCCCGAGCGTCTGGGTGAAGATGTTCGACAGTGCGCCGATGGTCTCCGCGTTGCCTTCCGGCTGGATGCCCATCTGGTTCAGCACCCCGGCCCCCAACACGTAGAAGGGCACGGTCGCGCAGGTCACGATGAGGATCGCGAGCCAGATGTCCGTGTGGACCACCCGCATCCATCCCCGGGCATGGGACTCCCAGTCGGGGTCGCTGCGGTCGGCGCCCACGTAGCTCGGCCAGCCCTTCTCGATGGACCAATAGGTATACGCCGTGACGTCCCCCGCGTTGGTCCCCGTGTATCCGTAGGCGGCGAGCGCGAGCGCCGCGAAGGCCACGAAGACGGCGGGGTCCGGGGTCAGCCCGGTGACGATGTCGTCCATCGTGGTGCGGTACTCCGTGAACTGCATCGCGATGGAGCAGATCAACGTCGCAGCGGTGAAGGCGAGGACGAGCGGCAACATCACGCCCTCGAGCCACCGGTAGGATCCCGTGCTCAGAATGAGCGAGCAGGCCACCGCGATGAGCCCGGTGCAGACGGTGCCGTCGATGGTGATGCCTCCCAGCGACGCCAGGAACGACAGCGACTGGCCACCGCCGCCGATGATGCCGCCGAGCCCCATCGTGCCGGGCACGTAGCCGGCGAGGCCGAGCCAGATGGGCCACGAGACGCGCCACATCTTGCCCGGCAGGCGGTTGACGGCGCGCAGATAGGTGTCCCCCGAGATGATGGTGTAGCGCGCCATCTCCGCCTGCACGAGGGACTTCACCCAGCACGACAGCAACAGCCACCACAGGAGCGACCAGCCGGCGACGGCGCCGAGGCTCGTCGTCAGCACCAATTCGCCGGAGCCGATGACCGCCCCGGTGACTATGAGACTCGGCCCCAGATACTTGACCCGCGCGCGCAGGCTGGTGGGCGGGGCGTGCGCCTCGCCATGCCGGACCGTGTAGGGATCGGGTTGCACCTCGGCCATGCGGTCGCGCCTTGCACAGAGGACGCGATGGTATCGCACGCCGCGGAGCCCTCGCGCCGCCCATCCCCGAGGCGCCCGTCCGGGGATCGCCGCGATTCAGTCGCCCGTCTTGTCCTCGAGCGCACGCTCCAGTTCCGCGATTCTCGCCTCGGCCGCCTCTAAGTCGCTCTCCGCCGTATCCAGCTTCGCCTCAAGGGCACCTGCTCTGGCTTCCGACGCCCTCGCCCTGCTCTCGCTGGCGCGTGATTCCTCCCAGGACTCCGCCAAGTCGGGGAGATACCACGCGTTTGCCGGATCGAAGAAGCGTAGGCGTTCGCCGTGGACGCAAAGGTCGAGCCCCAGCACCGGGCTGCGGATGGCCCGGCCCTCCGGCGGTTCCCGGGCGGGCAGCGCCACGTAGGAACCCCGGACCAGGCGATGTCCGGCGAGCGTCGGTTGCAGGAACTCCCCGTGGGGGTCGTACAACCAGTACTCGCCCACGCCCAGCGACGCGTACAGCGCCCGCTTCTCCCCCAGGTCCCTGCGCCACGTGCTCGGCGAGAGGATCTCCAGGATGAAGTCCGGCACGCCCCCCGGCTCCTCCCACAGCTTGTACGTCATGCGCTTGTGGTTGGCGGCACCGAACACCACGAACACGTCGGGTGCCATGTGGTTGTCGGGGTTGCCCTCCTCAAGATAGATGAACAAGTCGCCGCTCGCGTACACGTCGCGGCGCCTGGCGAACCAAGCCTTCAGCGCGGGTACGGCGTAGTAGAGTGTCTCGCCCTGGTAGTCGGCGTCCGGCATCGGCAACCCGTCAGTCTCCGGATACTCGACCGGGTGGACGGGAATGGTCTCGGCCATGGGCGGTGCCTCCTAGCGGGCGCGGCGCGGGCAGGCGCTGTCGTCGGGACGGTAACACGGGGACGGCTCGCTCCAAAGCACGGCGCATGCGTGACGTTCGAGCGGGCGATCATGAACCGCCCTCCGCCTTGGGCGAAGGAGCTATCTCTCACAACGCGTATGAGAAAGGGCTGATTTCCGTGTAGGCCCCTTGCGCGGCGCCCCAACAGAGCCTACTGCAGCAGACGGCTGTCCTGCCCGAAGCGGCTCTTCAGGAAGTCCATCTGATCGCCGAGGATCCGCCCGCTGTTCGTCAGCGCCAAGTACTCCGCGAAGTTCGGCACGTACGGCAGGGCGAGCAGTTCCATGCCGCACTCGTGGGTGAGGCGGCTGCCCTTGTAGTGGTTGCAGCGGCGGCAGGCCGCGACGCAGTTGTCCCACCGGTCGAGGCCGCCCCGTGCACGCGGCACGACGTGATCCCGCGTCAGCACCGCGTCCGGGAACTCCCCGCCGCAGTAGAGGCAGGTGTTGCGGTCCCGGCCGAAGAGCGCTCCGTTGGTCAACGGCGGAACCCCCCGAGAGGGCTCCACGATGCGCCCGTGACAAGCGATGATGCTGTGGATGTCCAGATGCGACTGCGCTCCATCCACCCGCGAATGCCCGCCGCGGATGCGCAGCACCGCGTCGCCGAGGGTCCAGACGACGAGATCACGGGCGTAGAGGCAGGTCGCCTCCTGCCAACTCGTCCACTCGACCGGTTGCCCGGCGACGTTGAGCCGCAGGATGCGGGGTGCCCTGTCGAAGTCGGCTAGGGTGGCCAACATGTCCGTGCTTCCTGGGGAGGCGAGCGCAAAATTGCGCGCATTCTGACGAAACGCCGGAACCATCGCAAATCGCACGGGCGGACGAGCGGACGCTACACGGAGCCGTGAGCCTCGAATGAACGCCCGAGCGAATCAGGAACTTCAGTCCCGCGCGATCAGGTAGCCCTGGTCAATGGCGGCGTCGCCTTCCTCGTTCAACACGGAGAACCAGCGGGTTCGGTCCGAGGCCGCGTGGATGCGCAGCGTGATGATGCTCGGCATCAATACCATGGCCGCGAAGCGGCAGCCGTAGCGATGCACCCGTCCGGGGTCGCCGTCGAGTTCGCCCTCCACTAATGCCGAGATGGCCAGGGCCAATGTCGCGGTCCCGTGCAGGATGATGTCGGGCAGGCCGGCCGCCAACGCCACCGCCTTGTCGGTGTGGATCGGGTTCCAGATGCGCGCGCACTCCGTGTACACATGGGCCATCCCCGCCGCGACGGGGATCTCAATGCTGTCGTCGCGGGCATCCACGGGATCCGCCTCGGGGACAGGCGGCGGCTGCTCGTTCTCGCGATCCTCCCCCGCGACGGCGACGCCCCGGAATATGCCGCCGTTCCAGGTCGTGACGATGGGCGCGCCGTCCGCCGCCCTCGTCTCCAGCTTCGTCAACTGATAGGCGCCCGGCCGCCGCGACCGCACGGCGGCAATGGTGGCCGTCGTGAAGAGCTCCTCGCCCGCGCGCACCGGCCGATGCAACTCGACGTCGTGGGTGGCGTGTACGCCCCGTCGTGCCTCCTCCGGCGTCAGGCCGTCCGCGCCCTCGATGTTGCGCATGTCGAGCATGACCGGCCACTCGGGACAGACGGGAAAGACCGGGTGCGCCTGGATCTCGCCGGTGGTGTTGAAGTACGCCGCCGACGTGTCGCCGAGGCCCGCCGCGTAGGACATCAGCCAGCGGGGTTCGGCAACGGATCGGAAACGCTTGCCTGAGCGCCCGACCTGGGCGGAATGCATCGGCACGCGGAAGCCTCCTGGGCGTTTTGACAGATCATAACCCGCTCGGCAAAGTAACCTTTCATGAGCGCCCGGAACCCGCCTTCCGCTCGGACGCCCGCGCACCGGCCAGGAACGACGACGCTCCGCTCTGCGCTGGTGCTCATCGCGGTGGCGGTCCTCGCCGGAACCGCCGGATGCCGCTCCGGTACGGCACTTCCACTCCCCAACCCCTCCGCCGTGGCCGAGGGCGACCCCAACTGGTTCTGCGGAACCGGAACCGAAAACGGCGAATGGGCGTGCGTGCGCGATCAGGAGTTGCGCGTCGGAGCGGCGCCGCCAGAGCCCCCCGCTCGTCCGCAGACGGCGCCGGTAGCAACGGAGCCCCCGGTCCCGGAGCCGATGCCGGACGCGCGCACGGACGTTGCCGATGATTCGGTCCTGGGGGTCGAGCCCCTCCCACCAACCGACGCACCCACCATCACCAAGGCAGCGCCCAAGGAATCGCCGCCGGACGCGCCACGGGACCAGCCCGGCGAACGCCCCGGCGGGACCGTGCCCCTGGTCGACGTTCCGCCGGACTACTACGTCGTGCAGCTGGTCGCGCTTGCCAGCAAGGAAGCGCTTGAAGAATACGCCGCCCGCAAGGGGCTCCACGGCATGTCCGCGGCCCGGGTGGAGCGCGACGGCAAGTTGTTCTACGTCCTGTTGCTGGGCATCTTCCGCGACCGGCAGGATGCGGACGCCGCCGCAGCCAATCTCCCGCCGGAACTCGAAGACTTCGATCCGTGGGTGCGGCGAGTGGGATCGCTACAGGAGGCCATTCGCCGTGGCGACGCGCTCGCCGGGACCAGCGAGATCTGAGCCGGCCCCCAGGAGATCAACGTCCGTTCACAGCTCCACCCCGTCATCGATGGGGATGAAGAGGCATCGCCGCGGTGCCCCGTCCACGGCTCTGCTGGTGTGCCCCTGACCCGCCATGTCTTCCGCCAGCAGGATCTCTCCGGGCCCGATCCGACGCACGGTGCCGTCCCCGACCCCGATGTCGACCGCGCCCGTCAGGTTGACGACGAACTGCCGCCGGGGCGCGTTGTGGAAGTCGAGGTCATAGTCTCCATCGACCTCGCGGAACACCACGCCAGGGCCACGGATCAACTCCGAGATGCGGCCGACGGCACCGTGGCCGGCAAGCGCAATATCCACGTCCTCGAAGTGGGAACGTCCGTCGTCCCCGGCGTAGACCCTCACCACCCGCATGGCGAGGCCCCCAGGAGCGCTGCGCTCACAAGGCTTCCAGAATCGACTCGGCGTTGCTGACCTCGAACTTGTTCGGTGCCTCCACGGCGAGCTTCGTCACGGTGCCGTCGTCGACCACCATGGCGTAGCGCTGGGACCGGATGCCGAGGCCAAAGCCCGTGGCATCCATCTCCAGGCCAAGCGCCTGCGCGAAGTCGCCGTTGCCGTCCGCGGCCATCACCACGTCGCCCACGTCCCGGTCCTGACCCCAAGCGTCCATGACGAACGCGTCGTTGACGGACACGCAGACGATGCTATCGACGCCCTTCTCGCGGATGGCGTCGGCGTGGGTCACGTAGCCCGGCAGATGCTGTTCGGAACACAGGGGCGTGAACGCGCCGGGGACGGCGAACAGCACCACCTTCTTGCCGCCGAACATGTCCTGCGTGGTTTGCGGGGACGGGCGCCCCCCGTCCATGACGAAAAATGTGGCGTCGGGGAGCTTGTCGCCTTCCTGGATGGCCATCGCAAAGTCCTCTTCTTGGCGTAAATCAGTTCGGGCAGTCTAACGGGACCGAACTGCCCCGTTCAATCGCGGAACCAGCGAACCGCGTCGGACGCCCTTCAACGCCACGCGAAGTACGGCTGCTCGAAGTGCGCGACGCGCGTCTCCCTACCCAGGATGCACACCTCGCGGAACTGGTAGATCATGGCGGCCGTGGGCGCCGCGATCCACGTGTCCCCCACCGGCATGCGCAGCACCGGGTGCTCGCTCTCGGGGATGGGATCGAACGCCGGCGCATCGTCACGCAGGAACTCCGCGATGGGAATGCGGTGTATCGAGGCCACTTCCAGCGGGTTGAAGGTGAGGTCGCGGTGCGGGCCCGCCCAGACCACGACCGGCGTGATGACGAAACCCGAGCGCGTCTGGAAGTCGTCGAGCACGCCTAGGACGTCCCCCGGCCCGAGCAGCAGATCGACCTCCTCGTGCAGCTCCCGCAACGCCGTCGTCTCCACGTCCTCCCCCGGGTCGCGCACACCGCCGGGGAGCGCCCATTGGCCGGGGTGGTTCTTGAGCGCGGTTGAGCGCCGCGTCAGGATGAGCGCCGCGTCGCCTTGCCAGGTGTCGTGTTGCGGCAGACCGGGCACGCCGGCGCCGAAAGAGCCATCCACGACCGTGATGGCGACGGCGGCGCTCCGCGCCAAGCCTCCGGTGGCGCGCACGGATTCGAAGCCCTCAAGGTTCGCCTCGATGCGGCGCTTGAGCGTCTGATCGCAGAGCATCGTGGCAGGGTACTGGGTGGGCAACGCAGTGTCGAATCGGGGCATGCCGGGCATCGAACGGCGGGCGCTGCTGTACGCGCTCGCCGCCGTCGCCCTGTGGTCGACGGTCGCCACGGGGTTCAAGCTCGGGCTCGCCGCCATGGAGCCCCTGCAACTGCTCGCGCTCGGCAGCATGGTGTCGCTGGCCTTCTTCGTTGCGGCGTATCTGGTCGTGCGTCCCCCGCCGACTTCCCGCACCGTCCTCCTACGCGCCGCCGCGCTCGGCCTCGTCAATCCCCTCGCCTACTACGTCGTGCTCTTCGGCGCCTACGACCGGCTGCCGGCCCAGATCGCGCAACCGCTCAACTACACGTGGGCGATCACCCTCGCCATCCTGGCGGTTCCCATCCTAGGGCAGCGCCTCGACCGCCGGACCCTTGCGGGGATCCTCGTCAGCTATCTGGGCGTGGTGGTCTTGGTCACCCAGGGGGAGTTCACGGATTTCGCACGGTTCGACGGCCTCGGCATCCTGCTCGCCCTCGGGAGCACCGTGCTCTGGGCCGGCTACTGGCTTGCGACCGTGCGGCTGGGCCTACATCCGGTGCAACTACTGCTCGCGGTCTTCGCCGCCGGAACACCGTGCGTCGTGCTCGCGTGCGTCCTTACCGTCGGCTTGCCGCCCCTGACGTGGGCGAACGTCGGCTATGGACTGTGGGTCGGGCTGGTGGAGATGGGCGTGACCTTCCTGCTATGGCAGCGTGCCCTCGCGCTCACGACGCACGCCGGGCGCATCTCCCAACTGATCTTTCTGTCGCCCTTCCTGTCGCTGGTGATGATCGCCCACGTACTCGGGGAGACGATTCACGCAAGCGCACCCGCGGGACTCGTCCTGATCGTGGGCGGTCTGTTGCTGCGCCCACAGTCCCGCTGACACCGGCCTAGCGCCCCGCAACCGTCGCCTACGGCTCCGCTCGCGGCCCAGCCCCACCGGCCTACGCGCCCGCGCCCTCCTACGGCGCGGCCCCCTAGGGAAGGTCTGATTAAGACCTTTCCTAGTGCGGCATAGGGATGTGCCGCCAGATTCGATGGCGTAAGCCATTGAATCTGTGGAGCAAGCCGAAACCGCGCTTTGGCTTGCGACCTGAACAAGTCCATGGACGGACTTGTTCAGAGGTTCCCTAGGTGTCGGACCTGCCGCCTGTCGACGGGTTCAGGACGTACCCCATCAGACTCGGAATCCCCGGTTCCCAGTCGATCTTGCCCGAAGGTTGCCAGATGTACCCCAGTTCCCGCAGCCGAGTCGCCGCAGCCTCCTTGGCGTCACCATCCCCGCTCGGCAGGGCCGTGCCGACCGCGCGGTCCAGTTCCTCGTCCGTCAGGATTCGGCCCTCGTCGGTCGATGCCTGGTTCGCAAACGCTCGCGCCACCGCAGAGGCGACCGGCAAGCATCCTTCCCGATGGAGTTCGCGATAGCGACTAGCGTAGTACTCGTCCCTTCGTTCGCTGAACCGAGGTTCGGCGGCCGCGACGACATCGGCATCGATCATCGTCGATCCGCGTTCCCGCAACTCCGCCCACAAGGCGTCGCCCCAGACTTGGATGAAATACGGATAGCGTTGGCTCTGCGCGACCACCGTGTCGAGAACACCCGGCATCACCACTCCGCCGTGTTCCTCCAGCGGTTTGGTCAACGCTTCGAAGCTCGCCCGCGCATTCAGTCGGCCGATGTCGAGGCGCCTGGACCGGTCCCAGAAGGACGCGCCCATGAGGCCGAGTCGATCCACGAGATTGGGCGTGCCCGCCAAGATGAGCAGAAACGGTGCCTCCGCGCGCACCCGCTGACTGACGTTGAGCAGGGTGCGCCCGACATGGAGATCCAGATTGTGTGCCTCGTCGAGCAGCACGACCCGCGGGCGTCTCCTGCAGCGCGAGATCAACCGTTTGGTCAACGATCCGACTCGGCCACCTTCGACCGAAATGCTCCCCAGGTCCGGAACTTTCATTTCGGTCTTGCCGATGCGGTCCAGAATCGAGGGGAACAGCACGCGAGCGAGGTCGTCCGGGTGCATGATGTCGTCGGGCGTGAGCGAGACCGCCTCCGCTGTCCCTGTTGCGGCGATTTCTCGGTCGAACCACCGCAACAGTGCCGTCTTGCCGTTGCCTCGCGGTCCCATCAGGATGATGTCGGCGGGCACGGTCTCGCCATCCCGCAGCACTTCGAGACAGTCCAACAGCGCTCGCTGTTCGTCCTCGCGCCCAGCGAAGTAGGGCGGCAGTTGGCCGGTTCCCGGCATGAACAGTTGTCGCGGCCGGTCCATCGCGATAGCGTGGCAGACGGCTGTGGCCGGTTCAAGGACGACGCGCCCCGATTGGCCCGCGTCGACCTCAGTCAGTGGCACGCCGCGTGACGGTCGCCTCCCGAATGCACCAGGCGTTCCCTCAGGTCATGCTCGCCAGGAAGTCCACCGTCCGCTCGTACGCGCCGTCGTCCACATGCATGATCACGGCGTTGAGGTCCGTGACCCCCGCGTTGCGGTAGCGGTCAAGCTGTCCGCGAAACGCGTTCTCGTCCCCCAGGATGGCAACGTCGGCCGGGCCCTCGGCCCCCTCCCGGTCGAGCATGGCGCGGTAGGAAGGAAGCTGCCCGTACATGGCCAGTTCCCCGTTGATCTTGTCCCGCGCGGCATCCGGGGCGTTCGTCAGCGCCACCGGGATGCCCGCCACGACCTTGGGCGCGGGACGGCCCGCCGCATCCGCCGCAGCCGAAAGACGCCGCACGATGTGCTCCTCCATCGTCTTCGGCCCCACCATCCAGGTGTTGGTCCCGTCCGCGAGTTCCCCGGCCACCTTGAGCATCGTCGGTCCGAGCGCCGCCACGACCGTGGGCACGGGTTCCGCGCCTGGAATCGTCAACTGCAGGCCGTGTACGCGATAGTGTTCGCCGTCGAAGTGCAGCGCTTCGCCGCGCAGCGCCGGCATCAGGACCGAGAGATACTCGCGCATGTGCCGCGCGGGCCGGTCGTAGGAGAGGCCGAGCATGTCCTCGATGACGATCTTGTGCGAGAGGCCAATGCCGAGGGTCAATCGATTGCCCGTCGCCGCGGCAGCCGTCATCGCCTGTTGCGCCAGCGCCGTCGGATGCCGAGGGTACGTTGGCGTCACCGCCGTGCCGAGGCGGATCCGCTCCGTTGCGCGCCCGATGACCGTCAACGCCACGATGGCGTCGAACGAGAAAATGTTCGGCAGCCAGAAGGTGTCGAAGCCCCGCGCCTCCGCCTTGCGGGCGAGGTCCACGATGTCGTCGAGGGTGGCGCCGACCGCCGTGGGGTCCGCGCCGAAATTGATGCCGATGCGCATGGCTCGCTCTCCGAGGAGGAAAGGCCAAGCGTACAACAGGGTCCGACACGCGGGGTGCGCCGCCGGACGGCATGTTCCGTCTGCGAATCAGGGGAAGCCGAGCACATCGCGTTCCTACGTAATGTGGACTACAATGCGTAGGCAACCATTGGCGTACGGAGATGCGGCGGTGTACACGACGAACGTACGTGACCTTAAGAAGAATCCCTCCCGGGCGCTGCGGCTGGCAAAGGAGGCTCCTGTCCTGATCCTGAAGGGCGACGAACCAGACGCGCTGCTGGTGCATCTAGACGCATCGCTTACCGAAACCAACGCCGGCATCCGGCCGGCGCTGGCGGCGCACCTCTACCAAACGGGAACGGTCTCTGTAGGCAAGGCGGCGCGCATCAGCGGGCTCGCGGTCGGCGAGTTCATCGATCACCTCGGCAGTTTAGGCATCGACATGGTCCGGCGGGACGAGACGACGCAAGGCGAAACGGACGACCTCTCGCCATGGCTGAGGTCATAAGCGATACCGGGCCACTCGTCGCCTTGGCGAAGGTCGATCTCCTGTCCGTCCTGCGTACTTTGTTCGGGCGCGTCCAGATTCCGGAAGCCGTGTGGAGCGAATGCCATGGACGACATGGACCGGACACCATGCGCATCGACCAAGCAGTCGAGGCGGGATGGCTGCACGTCACGACACCCTCCACGGAGCGCAGGCCGCACGTGCCGCCACGGTGGTCACGCAATCTCGGCCGCGGCGAGGTCGCGGCGCTAGAAACGGCCCTCGCGTCGGATCGTGCACTCCTGATCGTGGATGATCGCCTCGCCCGGCGGGCGGCCATGCAGTTGGACGTGAACTACCTCGGAACCGTTCGCACATTGTGGCTGGCCGAGCGCCGCAAGGTCATCGATAGCGCGGCCGTCGTCATCGAGCGCATGGCCGCGTACGGATACCGTGTTTCGCCGAAGATCCTGCACGCGTTGCAGACCGAGCCGAGCGCCAGATGAGTAGAGCATTCGCCGCCGGCATTCACCCACGACAGCTTGCCAAGCAGTCGGCGGGCTGCGGATAATCGCCGCTTTTTTCGGGGGCTACGGATGTCCGGCAAGGAGAAGATCGCGATACTTGGCGGCACCGGCGATCTCGGGACCGGTCTCGCCATCCGCTGGTCCCGCGCCGGCCATCAGATCGTCATCGGCTCTCGGCGTCTGGAGAAGGCCCAGGCTGCGGTGGACCACCTCGCCAAGATCTCTCCCGACACCCCGGCCGTGCCGATGGAGAACGCGGACGCGGCACGCGCGGGCGACATCGTGGTGCTCACCGTGCCGGCAGAGCATCAGGTTTCGACGCTCGACACCGTGAAGGAGGGGCTTACCGGCAAGATTCTCATCGACGTGACCGCCCCCCTCGTGCCGCCCCGGGTCGGCACCGTGCAACTGCCCCCGGAGGGCTCCGCCGGTAAGCGTGCGCAGGACTTTCTCGGGAACGACGTCATGGTCGTTTCCGCCTTCCAGAACATCGCCGCGCATCTATTGCAGGAAGACGTGCGGATCGAATGCGACGTGCTCGTCGCCGGCAACAAGCGCGCCGCGCGGGACAAGGTGATCGAACTGATCGGCGAGGCCGGCCTCACGGGTTGGCACGCCGGGCCCATCGAGAACGCCGCAGCCGCGGAGGCGCTCACGAGCATCCTCATCCAGATCAACCGGCGGCACGACATCTCCCACTCCGGCATCAAGATCGTCGGGCAATCGGACCACTGACCATCGCCGCTTCAGCCCTCACGGTCATCGGCGTCGAGGGACTGCCGATGGTGGCGCCCGGAGACGATCTCCCGGGCCTGCTCCTCGATGCGCTCACCGCCCAGGGGTTGACCCTCGACGATGGCGACGTGCTCGTCGTCGCGCAGAAGATCGTCTCCAAGGCCGAGGGACGGCAGGTACGCCTCGCGGACGTGACGCCCTCCGACGAGGCCCGCGCGCTCGCCGTGGAGACGGACAAGGATCCACGTCTCGTGCAGCTCATCCTGGACGAATCCACGGAGGTCGTGCGCAAGAAGCCGGGCGTCCTGATCGTGCGTCAGGCCCTCGGCATCGTCGGCGCCCACGCCGGCATCGACCAGTCAAACATCGAACACGGCCGACACCCGGAGGACGAGAGCGCCCTGCTGCTTCCCAAAGACCCGGACGCCTCGGCGGCACACCTGCACGAGGAACTCCGACACCGCACCGGCAGGCACGTAGGCGTGGTGATCAGCGACAGCGCCAACCGGCCTTGGCGTCTCGGCACGGTGGGCATCGCGATCGGGGCCGCGGGCATCGCCGCGCTGCACGACCGGCGCGGGGGCACGGACCTGTTCGGGCGCGAGCTCAAGGTCACCCTCATCAACCGGGCCGACAGCCTCGCGACTGCGGCCACCCTAGTCATGGGCGAAACAACGGAGCGTATTCCGGCCGCCGTGATCAAGGGGCTCGCGCCGGAAACCGATTGCGGCAACGCGGCGGAGATCCTGCGTCCGCTGGAAGAGGACTTGTTCCGATGAGCATCATCGCGCTCACCGGCGGCATCGGCGGGGCCAAGCTCGCGCTCGGGTTCGCGAAGCTCCTCGCGCCGGGGGAAGTCTCCTTCGTGGTCAACACGGGGGACGACTTCGAGCATCTCGGGATGCACATCTCGCCGGACGTGGACACACTCACCTATACGCTGGCCGACGAAGCCAATACGGAGACGGGTTGGGGCCGGCGCGACGAGACCTGGCACTTCATGGAGACACTCGAGGGGCTCGGCGGTGAGACTTGGTTCCGGCTTGGAGACCGCGACCTCGCACTGCACGCCTTCCGCCGCACGCGGCTGAATGCCGGCGCCACCCTGACGGAAGTCACCCGGGAAATCTGCACGAAGCTCGGCGTCGCCCACGACGTGTGGCCCATGTCCGACGACCCGGTGCGCACGCACGTACACACGGCGGACGGTCCCCTCGCCTTCCAGCACTATTTCGTCCGCGACCGGTGCGCGCCGGCGGTGACGGGCTTCGAGTTCGCGGGCATCGAGGAGGCCGCGGTGAGTCCGGCATTGGCAGCGGCCCTGCGTGGCGAGGTCCGTGCCATCGTCATCTGCCCCTCCAACCCCTTCGTCTCGGTGGATCCGATCTTGAACGTGCCCGGCATGCGGGATCTGTTGCGCGGGGCCAACGTCCCGATCATCGCCGTCTCGCCCATCGTCGGCGGACAGGCGATCAAGGGACCGACGGCGAAGATGATGCGGGAGTTGGCGATCCCGGCCACCACGGAGCAGGTCGCCCGACACTACGCCGGTCTGGTCACGGCGTTCGTGCTCGACGAACGCGACGCCGATGCGGAGCCCGCCGTCCAAGCGCTGGGGCTCGACACCGTCGTCGCCCAGACCATCATGGTGACCTTGGAGGACCGCGTGGAACTCGCGCGCGCAGTGCTGGATTTCGCCGACTGCCTGCGGGCCGGCGGCTGACCGCGCGCGGAGACGAACTCCATGTGGGCACTCGTACCCTTCAAGGGCGTCGACGGCGCGAAGGGGCGGCTCGCGCCCACGCTGTCCGAACGGGAACGCGCGGAACTCTCGTTGGCGATGGTGCGGGACGTCCTGTCCGCGCTAGCCGCCGCCCCCCTCGACGGCATCCTCATCGTCTCCCGCGCCCCGGTAGCCCGGGAACTGGCCCGCGAGTTCGCCACCGAGGTGTTCGAGGAGACGGTTCGCGGGTTGACCGGCGCGGTGACCGAAGCCAGCGCCCACGTCGCCGGCCGCAGCGGAACCGGAACACTCATCGTGCATGGGGACGTGCCCCTGCTGACGGCGGCGGAGGTCCAGACGGTGCTGGACGGACACCAAGATGTGACCCTCGTCCCGGACCGGCACGACGTCGGCACGAACTGCATCGCCGCGAGCCCCCCGAACGCCATGACGTATCAGTTCGACGGCACGAGCTTCGCGCCCCACCAGGCGCTGGCGCGATCCGCCGGCATCGAGCCCCGCATCGTGCGCCTGCCGGGGCTCGGCCTGGACATCGACACCCTGGACGCCCTGCGCGACTTCGCGAAGTTGGCGACGGACACCCGGACAGGGCAGTACCTGCGCGAGAGCGGTCTGGCGTCACGCCTCTCGACACATCGAAACGCCTAATGAACCTCCGAGCAAGTCCCCCATGCACGGCTGCTCACGTACTCGAAGGCAAGCCCCGGCCCGCCATCCCCGACAGCGTGCTCGACTAATGGACGCTACCAAGCGCCGAGTTTCCGAGCTCGCCCCATCGGGGCTGCGTTAGCCAGACCATGGAACAGGGGTTCCCCAAGTACGTGTGGGGATGGATAGGAGATGACCTTTACGAGGCACGCCACCTGAATGGTGCAGGAGGCCAATACAAGGGATACAAACTCGAGCCCCCGGAGTATCCCTTAGACCGAGAAAGTCGGCTCGACTGGGATTAGCAATGATCGACTTCGACGTTGACTGGCAGGAAGCGCCTAGTGTGCAGGATGCCGTGCTCGCTCGCACTTGGTGTCGCTTGGCCATTCGTGTCGATGGCCAATTCGTCACCCGCGTAAGGGATCAGCGTACGAACGGTTGGCGGGATGGCGTATACGGTTCTGCCTTCCCCCTTTGTTGCTGGATGGTAGAAAACCTCTGGTTCCTTCTTTTCGAGCCGCATCGGTGGCCCATCGTCTATGGATCACGCGACCTAGCTCGAAACAACGACGCTAGACCTTGGGTCCAGCGTCACAGTTTTCTGGCCGCACGGGAAGGAGGAGCGTTACCTGATCTATCGTTGTATGCCGACGGTGATTCGGTGGTGGCACGCTGGTTGCGGGATGGAGGGGATGCGTCTCATCCGTTTCTGCGATTCGTAAAGGAAGGCGCTGCGTGGTTGGAGCCGGATGCGGTTCGCGAGAGCATCCAGTGCTTTGTGGAGCGCATCTTGGATCGCGTTGCGGACATGGACCATCCCGACGTGCTTCATTTGCGAGAGGACTGGAGCGAGTTGCGCAGCCTAACCCCGGAAGACCGGGACTTATGCGCTTGGGCAGCGCGCCTGGGTTTGAACGCGCACTATCAAGACGAGCTGTCCCACACGCTCTCCGCGCTACTGCGATCTCAGGTGCCTAACATGGAGATCGAGCTCGCCAAGGACCTCCTCGAGGCAGCGAGTGCGGACGGAATTAGGCGGGATATCGAGTGGCTCATGGAGGCTCGCTCAGCTACCCAACACGCGATGTCTCGCCGAGCAGACCCCATGCTGTCGCGACCATGGCCGGTGACAAGGAGCAATACCGCGCATGAGACTGGCTACATACATGCGGCGGGCCTTCGCGATCATGCCGGGATTCCCGTCGCGCCAGTTGACGATTTGCCCGCGCTCATGGGTCGCATGGGTTGGGCGGATTCCCCTATCGTGACCATGAACACGGCACCCGCTAGTCCCCTTCTCGACGCCGTCGTGGGTTACGGCCACGATGGCGCGCCCGTTGTCGCTGCTCACGCGCCGGAGGGTCCATCCGGCATGCGGTTCCTGCTTGCGAGGTCGCTCTTCATGCGAAACCGATCGAGTACGGGTCAACGGCGGTTGGTCACCGAGTCCCACACCTGGGACCAGAGAGCATCTCGAGCGTTCGCTGCCGAATTACTGGCGCCCGCCAACGCACTTTCGAAACGGATCGATTCGCCTGTTGTGACCAGTTCCGAGGTCCAGGGATTGGCCGAGGAGTTCAGCGTGAGTTCGAAGGTCATCACACATCAAATTGAGAACCATCGAATCGCGGCATTGACTTAGGGCGACCCGGAGGCACGCAACGGCTCGCGCCAAAAGGCCACCAAGCTGCCACGTTGCGTGTGGCTCTTGTACCGCTGCTCGTCATAGCGCTAGCCACCCCGCGCCACGTACGCTTCTGGGTCGGCAGGCACGAGAGCAAACAAGTATTCAACACACCCGGCCCTGTGCGGATAACTTCGCGGCCAGACTCAGACCTCCGAAAGGCCCGCTTTCCGGAGGAGCATAATACTGAAGGAGAACATCGACCTTGTCTTCGCAGTGGATCGAGCAGAGCTCTAGGAAATCGGCATCCCAGCGGCGTCCATCCAGGCGTCCGGGCACGACAGCGGCTCAGGATCAACGGGACCGACGTGCCGGCCAGTAGGGCCGGCACCGACCGTCTCCCCCGTAGCCAAGCGTACCGGGGAGGCGACAGGAGCCGAAGGACGACCTTCCTATGGCGGCGGCAGCGCGTGATTGACAAGGTCTCGATAGATGATGTCCGACACTACGTCGAAGATCACTCCGAGCGTGCGCGGATAGACCGGATAGTCGTCGTCCGCATTGGCCACCACAACGTAGGCCCGACCCAGGTTTGGCGCAATCAAAAGCTGTGTGGACCAACTTCCGTTGCCGCCCCTGTGCCCTAGAGTCAGCCCTCTCGCCCATTCTCGCTGAGCCACCCCGAATCCGCCTCCGTACCCCGGCGACTCGGGCGTCGTCAGCTTGTCCAACGCAGCCCGGTCGAGAATCCGGGGCGCATTGTTAGGGAAGAAGAGGGCGACGAACTTGGCCCAATCCGAGAAGGAGACGCTGACCGTTGCCGGTGGGCCGGCGAAGGCGGAGTAGCCGTGATACTGAAGCGGTTGCCATTGGTTCGTCTCCCTGTCCAGCCGGTGGCCCCAAGGTTGCTCGACTTCGCCCGGTTCCCCCCTTATCTCGAATCCCGCGTTGGACATGCCAAGAGGGGCGAACAGCCGCTGCGCCATGAGCTCCTCCCAGCTCCTGTCCGTTAGCTTCTCCGCCATCGCGCCCGCCACCAAGTAGCCCACGTTGGAATAGATGAACTCGCCGACGGGACCCGCCGGCGCGGACGCGAGATTGTCCCGGACGATCGCGTAGCGTTGCTCCACGAGAGACGTTAGCTGTAGATGGTCCCGCCCCCACTCCCGGCGGCCATATCCGGGAGGGTCCCCAACGCCGCCGGTGTGCGTGACGAGTTGCCACAGCGTCACCGATTGGTAGTCCGCGTGCATCTCGTCGGCCCACTCCGGAAAGACGTCAATCAGGGTCGTTTCCCAACCTCGGTCGAAGGTGCCGTCGGCGACGAGGGTCGCCAGCATCACCGTCGTCATCGCCTTCGTGTTGGAGCCGATGTGGGCGATGTCGTCCACCGTGATCTTCTCCGGCGATCCGTACTTGCGCACCCCGGCCGCAGCTGCGGCCCGAACGCCGTTCTCGTCGAAGATGGCCGCGAACAGCCCAGGCGACTTGTCCTCGCTGACATGGCCGGCCAGATACTGCACGATGGAACGGTCGGCGCGCACGAGCGGGTCCGAAGCGGTCGTGGCCAGGCGCCAGTCCCGGTTCCTAGTGGCCCCCGCGGGGCGCAGCAGCGAGCCCCGGCCGTCGGCGAGCGCGTAGTAGATCCACTGGCCGCCCTTCGCGTGCCGCAGCAGGAGCTCGTCGTCGCCGTCGCCGTCCACGTCCCCGACGCCCGCGGGTGCATAGTCCAAGTTCGTCGTGACGTGCGTCAGCGATGCCGCGGTGGCCTCCGTTCCCGCGATGTCGTAGGGGTGCCACGTGCCCTCCGCGTGCCGGAGCATCACCTCGTCCATCCCGTCGCCGTCGAAGTCGCCGACGCCGGACGGACGGTGGTCCGCGCTCGCCGGGAGGCCCGCGATCACTTTCGCGTCGGCCTCCGCGCCGTCGGGATTCGCCACCAGCCAGCTCCCGTCCGTGGCGTGCCGCAGCAACACCTCGTCCCCACCGTCCCCGTCGAAGTCCCCCACGCCCTCCAGGCGCAACGCGAAGTCCGCCGTCAGCCCGGATAGCCGGCGCAGTTCGGGCGCCGCCGGAATCCCGTCGTAGGCCGCCCAGTGCCCGTCCGCGATGTCCCGCAGCAGCAATTCCTGCGTCCCGCCACCATCGAAGTCCCCCACCGCGACCGGCCTGTACGCCTGGTTCGTGGTCATGTCCGCCACGCGGGTCAGCTTGGCCCGGCGACCCTGCACAGCGTAGTGCAGCCACGCACCGCCGTCCCGGTGGCGCAGCAGCATCTCCGCCGCCCCGTCGCCGTCGAAGTCGCCCGTGCCGGCGACCTCGTATGCAAGGTTCGTCGTGGCCCCGCCGATGCGCCGCAGCCGCGCCCGGCGACTATCGATGTCGTAGTAAAGCCAACTTCCGTACTGCGCGTTACGCAGCAGAAGCTCGTCCCGCCCGTCGCCATCGACGTCGTGGAGGGGCGCGCCGGCGAGTGAGCTGATGCACATAAACGTCGCGGCCAGGCTCCACGGCCACCGGGTTGCGAACCTGAATGCCGAGGTGCGGTCCATATCACTCCTCCCCTGAGTGGTCCAGAACGTTGCGCAAGGCAGTTGCAACGCAGTAGAGGCCGTCCGGAACGACCGAGTCAAGATATACCGAGCCACATCCTCCGACGGTTGGCCGAGGGTTTCGCGAACTCGCCACTGCACGCCGACACGCACGCACGCTGGAATCGCACTCCCCCGAGCCGCATAATGCCCAACTTCCACCGATTCTTCCCTAGGGCCATCCATGCAACCCGACGACGTGCTGAACGCCGCCATCGAGGGCGTGCTGCCAAGCGAAGCCGAAGCCCTCGCCCTGGCCGACTTCGCGGACACGAAGGCGCTGACCGAGGTGGCGTCCACGCTGCGTGACCGGGGCTTCCTGAACGTCGTCACGTACTCACGCAAGGTCTTCATCCCGCTGACGCACCTGTGCCGCGACGTCTGCCACTACTGCACGTTCGCCCAGACGCCGAAGAAGCTCGACGCGCCGTACCTTTCCATCGACCAAGTGCTGGAAGTGGCACGGGAGGGCGCGGCGCTCGGCTGCAAGGAGGCGTTGTTCACCCTCGGGGAGAAACCCGAGTTGCGGTATCGCGCGGCGCGCGAGTGGCTCGCCGAGAACGGCTATGAGACGACGCTTGAGTACCTGCGCGATGCCGCATCGGCGGTGTTGGAGCAGACCGGCCTCCTACCCCACCTGAACCCCGGCAACATGACCCCGGCGGAGGTGGCCGAACTGCGTCCCGTCGCGCCGTCCATGGGCATCATGCTGGAATCCGCGTCGGAACGGCTCACCGAGAAGGGGATGCCGCACTATGGCTCCCCGGACAAGGTTCCGGCCGTCCGTCTGCAAACCCTCCACGACGCCGGGGCCGCCGGCGTCCCCATGACGACCGGCATCCTCATCGGCATCGGCGAAACCCGGCGCGAGCGCATCGAATCCCTGCTGGCCATCCGCGGCGTACACGAGGCGCACGGCAACATCCAGGAGATCATCGTCCAGAACTTCCGCGCCAAGCCCGGCACCAAGATGCATGCGGCCCCGGAACCGGACCTCGAGGACCTCCTCTGGACCATCGCGGTCGCCCGGATCGTGTTCGGGTCCGAGATGAGCGTGCAAGCGCCGCCGAACCTGAGCCCCGGCGTGCTGTCGCGCATCGTCGACGCCGGTATCAACGACTGGGGCGGCGTGTCCCCCCTGACGCCGGACTTCGTCAATCCCGAGGCCCCGTGGCCACACCTCGCCGAACTTGCACGAGAGACCGGGCACGCCGGCAAGCACCTGCACGAGCGCCTCACGGTGTACCCGGAATATGCGCTCGATCCGGATCGCTGGCTCGACGCCGGGCTCAAGAGCCGCGTTCTCGACCTGATCGACGGCGAGGGGCTGCCGCGCACCGATGGATGGTTCCCCGGCGAGGAACTGGACCCGCCCGAAGAGACCCTCGAGCGTATCCATCGGCCCCCGAACGCCGTGTCGCCGGACGTGACCGACATCATCGAGCGCGCCCGGGCCGGCGAGGATCTCGACGAGGCCGCCATCGTCCGCCTCATCCGCGCCCGGGGCGACGACTTCAACGCCGTGGTGCAGGCCGCGGACGCCCTGCGCACTGCGGCCAACGGCGACGTCGTGAGCTACGTCGTCAACCGCAACATCAACTACACCAACATCTGCTACTTCAAGTGCCAGTTCTGCGCGTTCTCCAAGGGCAAGCTCGCCGAGAACCTGCGTGGACGGCCGTATGACCTCTCCCACGAGGAAATCCAGCGGCGCACCAAGGAGGCGTGGGAACGGGGCGGCACCGAAGTGTGCATGCAGGGCGGCATCCACCCGGAGTACACGGGACAGACCTACGTCGAGATCGTCGAGGCGGTGAAGGAAGCGGTGCCCGAGATGCACGTGCATGCCTTTTCGCCGTTGGAGGTCTGGCAAGGCGCGGCGACGTCGAACCTGAGCCTGCCCGACTACCTGCGGGGCCTCAAGGACGCCGGGCTCGGCACCCTGCCCGGCACGGCCGCGGAGATCCTCGACGACGAGGTGCGCTCGGTCATCTGCCCGGACAAGATCAACACGGCCCAATGGCTCGAAGTGATGGAGGCGGCGCACTCGGTGGGCTTCCGCACGACGGCGACGATCATGTACGGCCACGTGGACCAACCGAAGCACTGGGCGCGCCACCTGCTGCGTATCCGCGCCTTGCAGAAGCGCACCGGCGGTTTCACCGAGTTCGTGCCCCTGCCCTTCGTACACATGGAGGCGCCGATGTACCTGAAGGGCAACGCGCGCCGGGGGCCGACCTTCCGCGAGGCCATCCTCGTCCACGCCGTCGCCCGGCTCGCCCTGCACCCCCACCTCACCAACATCCAGGCGAGCTGGGTGAAGATGGGGCACGAGGGCGTCGTCGCCGCGCTCAACGCCGGCTGCAACGACCTCGGCGGCACCCTGATGAACGAGAGCATCACCCGCGCCGCCGGCGCCGCGCACGGGCAGGAAACCTCCCCGCGGCGAATGCGCGCGCTGATCGAATCCGCCCAGCGCACCCCCCGCCAGCGCACGACGGACTACGGCGACGCGGACCCGGAGGTCATCGAACGCGGGATGCGGGCCGGCGAGTTGGTTGAGATCATCAACACCCCGGCCCGCAAGTACGAGCGCACGCGGCGGCATGAGCTGGTGCGGAATCGGATCGAGGCCGTGGGCGCGGACTTAGGGCTTTCTCCCTCCTAGCAGGTCGTGCCCACCAACGGTGGCTCCGGCACTGAGCGTGCTCGTTCAACGCGACGATGCCAGTTGGTCAAAACCCAACACGAAAACGGTCGACATGACACGTGCCATAAGCTACCGTGACGTTGGTAGGAGAGCGATATGGACCGCGAGAAGCTGATCCGGGTCAGGGAAGCGTTGTCGAACAACGCCAAAGAACGTGGCCCCAACGCCGTGTATTGGCCGTGGCTGACCGGCGTCGCGAACGTGAGCAAACGCCAAGCGAACAAGTTCATGCTTGGGGCGATCATCGACTACCAAGTACCGGTGGAACAAGCATGGGAGGGTGCCAGGCGTTTCGCCGAGGAAACGTTGAACGATCCGTCCGACCTCTGGCGCGAAATCGTGGAGCGCTGGACGGAGGTGGAGTGGAACTCGCGCCGCACATGGAGGGCGCTCAGTCTCCATCGCCGGTTTCCGTCCGGCCACAACCGGATTCGCTCAATCGGTTCGGACATCTTGGACCAGTACGATGGTGATGCCCGCCTGATATGGCGGGGCCAAAGCCCGCACGACGTACTGTGTCGATTGGACCGGTTGGGGAAGAACGGGGTTGGCCCACAGTTGTCCAGAATGATCGTCGGCGCCCTCGTCGACACTGGCCGAATCAAGGGTTCGGGGCAATTCAAGGCGGACACCCATGTCAGAAGGGTGCTCGGGCGGGTATTCGATGCGAAGAAGGCGTCCGAGGCCCGCGCATTCGAGATCGGCGAGGAACTCGAGCCCGGCAATAGCTGGAAGTTCGATGGCGTGCTGTACCTGCACGGCAAGGCGACCTGCACGCACGCCGCGCCTGCCTGCGAGGGCTGCTTTCTTGCGCCGAATTGCGCCTTCCGATCCGGGAGTGTGCGCTGAGCGAAGGAGAGGCCCGGTAGAGCTACGCGAATCTTCTCGCCGCCCTAGCCCTGGCCTTAGCCGCCTCCTCTTCCCGATCGCGCTTCGGTGCCGTCGTCACCAGGTCGGCCAACAGGCGTTCGGCCGCGAACGTCACCTCGTCCACCGCCCGCTCGAAGACGGCAGCGTTGGCCCGCGAGGGCTTGTTGAAGCCGCTCAGCTTGCGCACGAACTGTAGTGCGGAGGCGCGAATCTCCTCGTCCGTCGCCGGGGGCTCGAAGTTGTAGAGCGTCTTGATGTTGCGGCACATGGTCAGACGGGCTCCGCCAGGAAGACCGGAATCTTCCGCGCCGTCTTGCCCTGGTACTCCTCGTACGGGGGGAACGCCTCCACGGCCAGGGTCCAAAGGCGATCCCGTTCCCTGGCATCCTCCACCTCCCGAGCCCGCATCGGCGTGACCTCGGTCCGGTCCCGGATCTCCACGTCGGGGGCTTCGCGGAGGTTGTAGACCCACACCGGGTTCTTCGGCGCACCGCCCATGGACGCGACCAGCACGTAGCCGTCGCCGTCCTTCACGCGCATCAGCGGCGTCTTGCGCACCGAACCCGTCTGGTTGCCCCGGTGCGTGACGATGATCACCGGCAACCCGGTGTCGAGCAGCTCGGTGCCCTCGGTGCCGCCGCTGCCCTCGTAGAGTTCGACTTGGTCGCGGACCCATTGGATGGGGCTGGGGACGTACTCGGCCATGGGGTGTCCTCCGTGTGGATGGAGCGTCGCGCCCTAGAGTAGACCAATCCGCCCGCCTCTGGGATGCAAACGTGGTCGTCTCCGTGCCCTACCGCCCCGGCGGCGGCCCCTCCAACCAATCACGCATCAACCGCTTGATCTGGGTCTGGTAGGGCACGCCCAGCAGCCGCGCCCGGGCGCGAAACGCCGCGAGCAGGGGCTCGGGCACGCGAATGCTGATGGCCCGAGACGGGACGTTCGCCGCGCCGTGCAGCTTCCGAAAGTCCTCCAGGAAGCGCACGATCTCTTCGGGCGACAGGGCGCGGCAGCGGTCGAGGTACGCCTCGGAGAACCGCTGTACGGGGCGCTCGGGAGGGCTTTCGGTCAACGGAGCCGCTCCAGCGCCGCCGCGTCCTCCAGATCTTGGGGACGCCCGCTCGTGCGCTTCATCTCAATCAGGTCGTCGATGGCGAGCACGCGCACCGGGCCGTTCGGGAGGTCGAGGCGGCGTACGCCCTTGCCGGTCAGGTCGTACGCGATGACGATATCCACTTGCTCCAGGGGATCGCCGGGATTGTGGAAGTTCCAAGCCACCATCCCGCGATTGGCGATGTACTCGTCACGGAAGTCGTAGACCTCATCCGCCGTCACCGGCAGACGAGACTCCAAGCCGATGCTCTCGAGGGTCGCCACTGCGGCACGGAGGTCCTCGCGAGACCAGCGCAACGCGACATCGACGTCGAGCGTTCCCCGGACGGCACCGTACAACGCCACCGCATAGCCCCCCACGACGGCGTATCGCACACCGGCGTCGCCCAAGGCTTGGCAGACGCGCTCCAAGACAGTCACATCCGCTAGTATATACGCGTATATGCGGCTGGTTTCGTGCCACGATGCGCCGGAGTCACGTACCATCACGCCGCCGCGGCAGAAGGACAACCCATGATCGAACGCATCCCCTTCGGGACCACCGGCCACGAGAGCACGCGCACGCTCTTCGGCGCCGCCGCCCTCGGCCGCATGCGTCAGGAGAAGGCCGATGGCGTGCTCGAGTTGCTGCTGGAGTTCGGGGTCAACCACATCGACACGGCGGCCGGCTATGGCGACTCGGAGCTGAGGATCGCGCCCTGGATGCAGGCGCACCGGGACGACTTCTTCCTCGCCACCAAGACCCGAGACCGGGACGGCAAAGGTGCGAGGGCGAGTCTGGAACGCTCGCTGCGCCGCCTCGAAGTCGAGCGGATCGACCTGATCCAGTTGCACAACCTCGTCGAGCCCGAGGAGCAGCAGGAGGCCTTGGGACCGGGTGGCGCCCTCGAGGCCCTCGTCGCCGCCCAGGACGCCGGGCTCGTGCGACACATCGGCGTCACCGGGCACGGCACCTTCGCGCCTCGCCGGCACCTCGAAAGCCTACGCCAGTTTCCGTTCGACTCCGTGCTCGTGCCGTGCAACTTCGCCATGCTCGCGCAGCCGGAGTACGCGAACGCTTTCGAGGAACTGTATGCGACGTGCCGGGAGCGAGGCGTCGCGTTCCAGACCATCAAGAGCGTGGCGCGCCGACGTTGGACCGAAGAAGATGCCGGGCCACGCCATAGCTGGTATCACCCCATCCGCGACGGCGAAGCCCTGCGCCGGGCCGTGCACTTCGTGCTGTCCCGGCCGGGCACGTTCCTCAATACGTCCAGCGACACCACACTGTTGCGGCCCACGTTGGAGGCGGCTGCCGAGGCGGCGCCAGCACCCTCCGAAGATGCGATGCGCCAGGACGTGCAGGCGCTCGGCATCGAGCCGCTGTTCGTGCGCGGGGTATCGGACGCGGTCTAGGAAGCCGCGCCGTAGAAGGCGCGGGCCCGTAGGTCGGTGGGGCTGGGCCGGGAGCGGAGCCAAAGGCGACGGTTCCGGGGCGCTAGGAAGCCGCCTCATGAGCGAGTCCGCTGGCGCTTGTAGTCGAAGTCCTCGTCCCAATCGAGCGTACCGAAGAGATCCAGGAGCGTCCGTCGCTCACGCCGTCCCACGAACTCGTGCAACGCCTTCTCGACGGTGGCTTTCTCCGTCCGCTCTCCTCCCATCTCCAGCGCCCTAGCCAGCAGTTCGTCGTCTATCGCCACGTTCGTTGTCACAGTACCGCCCCCCGGGTGTCGCCATCTACGCCCGAACAACCATCGTACCCGCAACCGGATCATGCACGCACCGCCGCCGCGGCCCGAAGACGAAGAGCGCGTCCAGCACCGGAACCACAGTGAAGGGCACGTACCAGAGCAGGAAAGAACGGCGCCCGGGCCAACATGCGGACCGCGCCGGCGGGAGCGCCCGTCCCGGCATGGACCACGCGCACCCGAGCAACGCCTTGCCGAGGGTCTGGCCGCGACGGAGCATCCACGCGCCGTGCGCGAGCAGGTGTCCGGCCACGCCGATGAGGATGACTCGGAGGAAAGGGCCGATCATCGTGTCGCTCGCGTAGTCCTCCGCGTGTTCCAGGGCTCCCGTCGCGAGCAGCAGCAACAGCCCCACCGCCAGCGTGACCACGAGGTCCACCAGCACCGCGGCGAGGCACCGGCCGCGCCCGGCCAAGCTGGGCGAACCGTCCGCTCCCGACACGGCGGGTGTGCCGGCTTCGGTCATGGTCCCGCCTCCTCCGGCAGGCCAAACACCAACAGCGCATTGCCGCCGACCTCCTGGAAACCGTCGTAGCCCGAGGAGACGGATCCGCACGATGGACTACCGCGAGAATCAGCACCGTACAGAGTTCTCCACGGCGCCGGAGCATCACCGCCTCTACTTTGCCGCGTCCGCTCACCCGGACAGCTCGCCGAACCGGCCATCGGGCGAGGCCACGAAGCGTTCGAACATGGACCGCAACACCTCTCTCGGCACTCCCGTGATGGCAGCAAACACCTGCGGGTCGGGATGGCCAGCGCGTCCGAACCCCTCCGCCAGCAACTGTGGCAGCAACTGGAGAAGATCGCGGCGCGACTCCTTCATCCGTGCATCGAACTCTGACCAGAACGCCCCACCGACGGCATAGATCAGCGCGTAGGCCTCGCTATCCCCTTCCATCGCCTTCTCGCCGAGTTCGGCAAGCAGGCGTCCTGCCCGCCTGCCGCGAACGAGGAACGCCTCCGCGAGGACTGGCATCATGGCCGGCGCAGTCTCCCGAATGGCCCTCAGCGCCAGATAGCTGGCCACGCTCTCACTCAGCCAGAGGATGCCGCGCCCGTCGAACATCTGGTGCGCATGCTCATGGACCGCGACGTAGAGGGTGATGCTCTGCGCGGCCAGACCGAACTCCTCCGGGCTGGCTGGGAAGTTCGCAAGCGTCAGTCCCGTTCCGGCCGCACCACTGACAGCGTCGGCGCCCGAGGCGATTCCTATCCAGAATACCGGCGACAGTCGCCGCGTAGGCAAAGAACCGCGCAGGAAGGCAACCGCATCGGCATGCCGGTCAAGCACTGTCTCGAGGTGGCCCGGGAGGACATCGCCATCAACGAAGTGGCGGACGTCGCCCCTATCCACAAACACTGCATCGCCCAACAGCCACATCCCGGGAGCTTCGCGGACTAGGGGTAACGCCGAGGGCCCCGCACGGACAGCAATCGGGACGCCATCCAAGAAGAACGCAATGTTCGCCAACCCGGCGCCTCCGGGCCGCAACCAGCGCAGGAAGGACTCCTCCCGAACCAACCACCACGATCCCGCATCGCCGCGCCACGCGGTCAGGCCGGGTGGCACATACTCGGTCGCGGAGTGATGCGTGCGCACCATAAAGCTCCAACGCAGCGTGCCACAACCCACGGGGACAACCACGAGTGCGCCCCGCCGAACGACATCCATACCGGCAGTACAATGAATGTCGCTCAGATGCGCATGCCCAAGGGCGCTCCGCGTCCCGTACTCTCCGGCCGGAGGGGAGACAAGCGTCGCACGGGCCGGCGCACCCTCTTCCGAATCGAGGTCGACGCGCAAATCGGCCAAGGTATTGACCGGCCACATGCCCATCCAACCCAGGGCGGGCGCCGCCCACGCCGCCGCGGCCAGCCCCCAAAGCACGACCCCCGCAGCCCGGACCCGTAGGCCGTGCAACCTGTTACGCGGCACCGTCATACAGGTGGCAGGCTACCGCAGCGCCGTCTCGAGCCAGCAGTTCCGGCCGTTCCGCCGCGCACCGCGCCATGGCCTTGGGGCACCGGGGATGGAAGCCACAGCCCGAGGGCGGATTGCGCACGCTCGGTACCTCGCCGGCGATGAGTTCGTGCGGACGGGCGGCCTCGAGGGCCGGGTTCGGCAGCGGCACGGCGGCGAGGAGCGCCTGGGTGTAGGGATGCCTCGGCTCCGCGAACAGTGCGTCCCGGGTCGCGATTTCGACGATCCGGCCGAGGTACATCACGCCGATGCGGTCGCTGATGTGGCGCACCACGGAGAGGTCGTGGGCGATGAACAGGTAGGTGAGGCCGAGCCGCTCCTGCAGGTCCATCAGGAGGTTCACCACCTGTGCCTGGATCGACACGTCGAGGGCGGACACCGGTTCATCGCAGATCAGCAGGCTCGGCTCCAGGGCGAGGGCGCGGGCGATGCCGATGCGTTGCCGCTGGCCCCCCGAGAACTCGTGGGGATAGCGGTCCGCCATGTCGGGCAGGAGTCCCACGAGGTCCATCAGTTCCGCCACCCGGCCGCGGTAGGCGGCACGATCCGCCGCCAGTCCGTGGACCACGAGGGGCTCGCCCACGATGTCCCGCACCTTCATGCGCGGATTGAGGGAGCCGAAGGGGTCTTGGTAGACCATCTGCATGCGGCGCCGAATCGGACGCATCCGGGTGGGACCGAGGCGCGTCACGTCCTCTCCCTCGAACATTATTCGGCCCGTCGTAGGCTCCAGCATGCGCAGCACCGCGAGCGCCGTGGTGGACTTGCCGCAGCCGCTCTCCCCCACCAGCCCGAACGTCTCGCCGCGCCGCAGCTCGAAGGAGACGCCGTCGACGGCCTTCACGGATCCCACGCGCTTCTGAACGACCACGCCTTCCGTCACCGGGAAGTGCACCTTGAGTCCCTCGACGCGCAGGAGGCTGTCGTTCGCCGTCGCGGGGGCGGGTATGGGCTCGGCCATCGCGGCAAGGAGTCTCGCCAAGGAAAAATCGTCCGGAATGACCTTGCCCCGCCACGCTCGGCGTCATGTCGACGGCGACGCAGGCCCCGGCAAGCAAGTATGCCCGTTCCGGGTCCGTTGCTACGGGGTCTACGACCTGACCCCCCAACGCCTGATGGTACAGTAGGCGAGCCTGACAGATCTCGGTGGAAGGGCATGGCGGAGTCGACCGAAGAGTCCCGAGGCTGGACCGGCTGGGCGCAGATGGGCGTATTGGCGGCGGCGGTGATCCTGGGCGTCTACTTCGCCCGCGCGCCGAGCTTGCCGCCGCTGGAGGAGCGGACGTTGCGCAGCGATGTCGCGCCGGCGGTGCGGGTCTCGAAGCCGTCGCCGGGCACCCATTCGCTGACCGTGTCGCTGACCGGCGAAGTGAATGCACGCAACCCGGTTACGCTGATGCCGCGGGCGGCGGGCGAGGTGATAGCGGTGTCGCCGTCGCTGCGCCCTGGCGGGACGTTCAGCGCGGGCGAGACGCTGGTGACGATCGACCCCGAGGACGCGGAGGTTTGGCTGGAACGGACGCGGGCGATGCTCGCGGCCGAGCGGGGACGGCTGCGCTGGCAGCGGGACCGGGGTGCGCGCGACGCACAGGAGTACCGGCACCGGAACCCGGGCGTGGAGGTGCCGGCGGCGGTGCAGCGGCTTGGCCAGATCGAGCGCTTCGAGGCGCAAGTGCGAGCGGCCGAAACCGACGTGAGAATGGCGGAGCGGCAGCTGGAGCAAACGCGCGTGTCGGTGCCGTTCGACGGCAGGGTGATCGACGCTGTGGTGTCAGTCGGCCAAGTGCTTGCCGCGGGCGGCGCCATGGATGCCGGGGGAAGCCTGGGCACGGTATTCGATGGTCGTCTGGAGGTGCGGGCGCCCATCTCGGTGGCGGACCTCGCCTACCTCGGCGATGCACGTGGTCGCGAGGCAACGGTCGTCACCGCCGAAGGGGTTTTCGCCGCATCGGTGACGCACGTTGCGGCCGTGCTGGCGCCGCAGACGCGGCTGTCGACGCTGGTGCTGGACTTCGCCGAGGCCGACCGGCCGCTGCCGATGCCCGGCGCCTTTGCGGCGGTGTCCGTGCGCGGGCTGGCGTACGACGACGCCTACCTGCTGCCAGACGAGGCGCATCGTGCCGGGGACAGCGTGTGGCTCGTGGAAAACGGGCGCTTGCGGCGGCAAACGCCGCGGACGCTCGGGCGCACAAGCGATGGCTGGATAGTAGCGGCATTCGACGTGCGCGACGGCGTGGTTCTGGGCGCGGTGCCGGGCGAGCGTGAAGGCCTGGCGGTGACGGCGGTCGCCGGGGGCGGCGAGCGATGACCGCCGCCGGCGGTTCCGGCGCGGGCGAAGGCTCGCCAGCCATGGGTGCGGTGGTCCGCGCATTCGTGCGTAGCCGGGTGGCCGGCAACCTGCTCATGCTGCTCGCACTGGCGGGCGGCCTGCTGGTCGCAACCGGAATCGAAGTGGAATTGCTGCCGGCCATCGACACGCGGGTTGTCCGGGTCACGGTACCGTTCCCAGGGGCGAGTCCGGGCGAGGTGGAGGAGAGCGTCACGCGGCGGCTCGAAGAACGGCTGATCGGTCTGCCCGGCGTGGGCCAGGTGACTTCGACGGCAGCGGCGGGGCTTGGCTCCGTTCACGTGTTCCTGAAAGCCTTCGCCAACACCGCGGAAGTGCTCGACGAAGTGCGCACGGCAGTCGCCCGGATCGAGCGCTTTCCGCCGCCGGGCGCGGAGCAGCCGGAGGTCGGCACGACGTTCGTCCACACGCCGGCGGTCACCCTGGCGGTCGCCTCGCCGGAACTGTCCCCGGATGCACTTCGGCTTGCCGCCGAGCGTGTCCGGGAAGACATGTTGAAACTGCCGTCGGTGACCAACGTGACGTTGGACTACGCGGCCGCTCGCGAAATCGTCATCGAGGTGGACGAGGAGGCATTGCGCGAGCACGGGCTGACGATCGGCGAGGTGGCGGAGACGCTCGGCGGATCGTCCGTGGAGGCGACGTCGGGGCAGCTCCTGACCAGCGCCGGCGGGTTGGTGATGCGGGTCAACGACCGGCGCCTTACGGCAGCGGAATTCGAGGATCTGGTGTTGCTGGGAACGCCGGGGGGCGCGCTGGTCACGGTGGCGGACGTGGCCGATGTTCGCGAAGGTTTCGGGGACGCCGCCGGCGACAGCGAGCTCGACGGCGTGCCGACCGTCTTCGTGAAGGCCCTGGCTACGGTCGACGGCGAGTCGGAGGTGCAGATCGCGCGGGCGGTGCTCGCCATGTTTGCCGATTACACGCCGCCACCCGGAGCGGAGGTTTCCGTCTGGGAGGACAGTTCGCGGCAGGCGACCTCGCGCCTCAACGCGGTCCTCAGCACGGGTGCGTTGGGCCTCGTGCTCGTTTTCGTGCTCCTGGCACTGGTGTTCGACTTCCGGCTGGCGATGTGGGTGGCCGTCGGCCTTCCGGTTTCCTTCCTCGGCGCCATCGTGCTGTTCCCCGCATTCGACCTGACGTTCAACTTCGTGACGATCTATGGACTCATCATGATGATCGGCATCGTGGTGGACGACGCGGTCGTGGTGGGAGAGAGCGTCGCAACCGAGCGCGAGCGCGGCCTAGCCGGGCCGGAAGCAGCGGTGGTCGGGGCGCGCCGGGTGTTCTGGCCGGTCGCGGTGGGCGTCGCGACGACGTTTCTGGCCTTTGCTCCCTTGCTGTTCACGTACGGTCAGGTCGGCCAGGTCCTGAAGGCACTTCCCATCGTTGCGGGCCTGGTGCTGGCGGTTTCGCTGATCGAGGCGTTCCTGATCCTGCCGTCGCATCTCTCCCACGGCGGCAATTGGAGCCGCTGGCCGCTGGCGGGCGTACAGGCCCGCGTGCGGGGTGCGATCGACCGGATGCGCGACCAATGGACCGTGCCCGCGGTCGCTGCCGCGACACGCCGTCCCGCCGCAACGCTGGTGACGGCAATCCTCGTGGTGGTTGCCGCCGTGGCCTTGTTCTCGACCGGCGTTGTGCGCTTCGGCGCAATAGAACAGTTCCCCACCGGGAGGGTCGAGGCCCAGTTGACTTACCCCGTGGGCACGCCGCTCGACACCACCCGCGTCGGGGCAAGGCAGATCGAAGCCGCGGCCAGGCTGACCAACGAGCAGCTCGGCGCCCCGATAGACGGCATCGCGACGGTCGTCGGGCACCATGCGGAGCCAGGCTCCGTCCCGGACAGCGGCGGTCGGGCCACCCACGTCGCCTCGGTGTCCTTGCGGTTGCGCGACGAGTCGAAGCGCTCCGTCAGCAGCACCGAGGTGATCCGTGCGTGGCGACACAACGTCGGCGAGGTCGTCGGCGCCGAGCGATTGGTCTACTCCGTTGGAAACGCAAACGCCGCCGTCTCCGACTTCCGCATCGCCCTTGTCCACCCTGACGCGGAAGCGCTGGCGCTCGTCGCCGAGGAACTGATCGCGGCCATCGAGGCGTCGCCGGGCGTTCTCGATGCCTACGATTCGCTGGTCCCGGGTCGGCGCAACCTGGACTTGGAACTGACGCCCGCCGCGCAGGCCGTCGGCCTGACCGCCGCGGACATCGCCACCCAGCTCCGGGGGCGCTTCTTCGGCGCGGAGGTGCAGCGCATCCAGCGCGGCCGGGACGAGGTCAAGGTCATGGTGCGCTATCCCGAGGACCGGCGGGGCAGCTTCGACGAGCTGGCGAACGAGCGCATCGAGACGCCGATGGGCGGCGACATCCCGGTGGCGGTGGCATTGCGCGTGGTGGAGACTCAGGACTGGGAGACGCTGAGCCGCATCGACGGCCTGCCGTCGGTGGAGATCGGCAGTTCCCTCGACACGAGGGCGATCACGGCACGCGAGCTCCAGGCGCACGTCGAAGAATGGCTGCCCGAGCTGCAGTCCCGCCATCCGGGCCTGGACATCGCCTGGAGCGTCGCTGGCGCGGAGGACGACGAACAGACCACGGGCCCCCTCGCCTATACGCTCCCGGTCGCGCTGCTTGTCATGTACATGCTGATGGCGGTGCAGTTCCGCAGCTACGCGCAGCCGCTGGTGATTCTGACGGCGATGCCGCTCGCGACCGCAGGCGCCGTGCTGGCGCATTTCATATTGGGCTACGACGTGACCATGGCGTCGGTGTTCGGCCTGATCGCCGTGCTTGGGGTCGTCATCAACGACACGCTGCTCTTGATGGACCGCAGCAACAGTCTGCGCGCCAAGTCTTCGCTGCCGGCGATCGCCGCGATCGCCGGCGCCGTGCGAGAACGCTTCCGTCCGATCCTCCTGACCACGCTGACGACGGTCGTTGGCCTGCTCCCCGTGCTCTATATGAGATCGGAAGCGATGGCCAACTATGCACCGCTGGTGGTCAGCATCGTTGGCGGCCTCGTTGCCGGAAGCGCCGGCATCCTGTTCGTCGTGCCGGCCATGCTGCTGCTCGGCGAAGGCGCGCGCGAGCGTTTCGCGGCCATGCGCGCCGCCGCACCCCAGACCGCCCCTTGACCGCCGAGGGCGTTCACACGCCGGGCTTCCGTGATTGGGTCGAAATCTCGTGGGCCACATGGCCCTGAACGGCGAGACTACCCGCAACAGACCGCATGAACCTGATCCGCACCTTCGTAGACCACCGCCTGGCCGCGAACCTGGGCATGGTGCTCATGATCCTCGCCGGGATCTGGGCGATCGCGCAGCTCACGGTGCGGCTCAACCCCGTGCGGCCGATGCCGTGGGTCTACACGGACATCGTCTGGCGCGGGGCGAGCGCGGAGGACGTCGAGAAGCTCGTGACGACGCCCCTCGAGCAGCAGCTCAAGACCGTACCCGACGTAAAGGCGGTGCGCAGCACGACGCGGGACACCTCGTCGCAGGTGCAGGTGGAACTCGAGCCGGACGCCGACGTGCAGGAGGCCGTCGACCGGGTCAAGCAGCGCGTCGCGCAGCTCCGGAGCCTGCCCACGGAGATCGAGCCACCCGTCGTCTACTCGTTGCGTCAGCACGACCTCGTCGCGGCGGTATTGATTAGCGGCGCCGGGAGCATCGACGAACTCATCGCGCTGGCGCGCGAGATGGAGAACGACCTGCTGACCGGCGGCATGGACGCGATCGAGTTCATGGGCCTGCCGGTTCGGGAGATCGCCATCCAGGTTGAAACGCGCACGTTGTTCGAGCTGGGCCTCACCTTCGAGGACCTCGGACAGCGGCTCTCCCTGCTCTCGATGGACGCCCCTGCGGGTACGGCCGGCCGCGGGCAGCGCGCCCGCCAGTTGCGCAGTCTCGATCAGCGGCGCGCGTCCGCGGAGTTCGAGGATCTTCCGATCGTGATCCCCGATGGCAGCCTGGTGCGCCTCGGCGACATCGCCCGCGTCGAGCGGCGCCCGCTGGTCGATCACCCCCGGCTCTCCGTCGGCGGCGAACCCGCCATCGCCCTGTACGTGCGGCGAGACTCCGAAACCGACTCGCTCACGGCGGCCCGCACGCTGAACGGCTACCTCGACGCGCGCCGGCCCACGCTTCCCGAGGGCGTCCACCTGACGCTGTTCCTCGAGGCGTGGCAGTTCATCCGCGACGAACTCAGCCTGATCGTGTGGAACGGCGTCACCGGTCTTGCGCTCGTCATCGCGGCCCTCGTGGTCTTCCTGCGGCTGTTGCCCGCCTTCTGGGTGACGATGGGGATCCCGGTCACCTTCATGGCCGCACTCCTCGGCTTCTACTACCTCGGCGGCACGATCAACCTCGTCAGCCTGATCGGGCTCGTCATGGCGCTGGGGATCGTCGTGGACGACGCCATCGTCGTCGGGGAGGAGGCCCTCAGCCAGTTCGATGCGGGCAAGTCCCCGGCGGACGCCGCGGCCGGCGGCGCGAAACGCATGCTGGCTCCGGTGATCGCATCCTCCCTCACGACGCTCTGCGCCTTCAGCCCGCTGTTGGGCGTCGACGACGCGCCGCTGAAGGAAATCGCGATCATCATGCTGGTCGTCATCGTCGCGTCGCTGATCGAGTGCTTCCTGATCCTGCCCGGACACCTTCGCCACGCCTTCGAACGCGTCCAGCGGCGTCCCCCAAGCCCCGCGCGGCAACGGTTCGACGCGGCGTTCGCGCGCTTGCGGGAGCATCGCTTCCGCGCGCTCGTGCGCCTGGCGATGGCCAACCGGGGGACCGTCGTGACGGTGGCGGTCGGTCTCTTCGCCGTGCTGCTGCTGGCGTGGTCGACCGGGTGGATCAGGACGAATCTGGGGCAAAGTATCGACTTCGACCAGATTCGGGCGGATGTCCGGTTCGTCTCCAGCGTGCCCGCGGGCGACAAGGCCGTCTTCCTCGCGCATCTGGAGGAGACGCTCGCGGCCGTCGACGAGGAACACGGTGGGGGAAACCTGATCGCCCACGTGGCCGTCGCCAACCACGCGGTCCTGGACGGGGAGTCGAAGGTCGGCCCCCAGTACGCCGCCGTGCAGGTGGAGATGACCTCCCCGGAGAAGCGCGATGTCTCCGCGGATGCGTTCGCCGCCGCCTGGCGGTCCCGCGTACGGCGTTCGCCGGCCGTCGACGCCATCACCATCGCGCGCGAGCGAAGCTGGTACTCGGATTTCTCGATTCTCATCAAGGGCGCCGATGTCGAGACCCTGAAACGGGCCAGCGACGACGCGATCCGGGAACTGGCCGTCCTCGACGGCGTCTCGAACGTGCGGGACGACCTGCCGTACGGCAAGGACCAATGGATCCTGAGCCTGAACACCGCCGGACGATCCCTCGGACTCTCCACCGGCGAGCTCGGCCGCCAGCTTCGGGCCGCCTACGACGGACGGCGCATCCAGATTTTCCAGGACGGCGACAACGAGCTCGAGGTGCGCCTCCTGCTGCCCGAGGAGGAGCGCACGGACCTACGGCGCATCGAACGGTTCCCCATCAAGGCTCCGGGCGGCGAGATGCTGCCCCTCGCCGCGGTCGCGGACCTGACCGCGCGGCGCGGCATCGACGCCATCCACCACCACGACACCGAGCGCACCCTGCACCTGCGCGGCGACGTGGACCTGGGCAGGATCACCGGCCGGGAGGTCGTCGAGTACTTCGAGGCCAACGTGCGCGACCGGCTCGTCCAAGCGTACGGCGTCAGCACCGGTCTCGACGAGATCAGCCTGGCGGAAGTGGAATCCCTGAACGACTTGACGCTGCAGTTCCTGCTCGCGTTGGCGCTGATCTACGTGGTGCTGGCGTGGGTGTTCGCGTCGTGGATCTGGCCCCTCGCGGTGATGTCCGGCATCCCGCTCGGCCTCACCGGCGCACTGCTCGGGCACGTCGTCCTGGGCCTGCACGTCAACCCGATGTCGCTGCTCGGCTTCTTCACCCTGACGGGCATCATCGTGAACGACTCGATCATCCTCCTCTCCGCGTACAAGCGTCTGGTCGCCGAGGGCGTGCCGCCGAGCCAGGCGATCGAGGACGCGGCCTGCCTGCGGCTGCGGCCGGTACTCCTGACCTCCGTGACCACCGTCGCCGGACTCTTCCCGCTGCTGCTCGAGCAAGCCCCCATCGCGGCCATGTTCACGCCCCTGGCCGCCGCCATTTGCTTCGGCCTCCTCTACGGCACGCTGCTCGTGCTCGTGGTGATCCCCGTGCTGCTCTCCCTCATCATCTCCGGCTCGGAACGCTTGGCGAAGGCGATGGGCCGGGCGCAGCCGAGGGCGGCCTGAGGAGATGCCCATGCCGTCCCCGCTCCAACGCCTCTTCGCCCGGGTGGCCCGGATGCCCCGCAAGCGGTTGTTCCCGATGCTCGCCATCGCGCTGACCGTTCTGACGGGCACGGTCCTCGTCGCGTTCGCACCCAAGCCGGACCGACGCTCGCCCGACAGCCAGGCGGTCCCCGTGACGGGTCTCGTCGTGCAGGTGCGCGCGCTCTCGCCCGAGGTCCACCTATACGGGCGGGTCGAAACCCCGCACCGGGCGCGGCTGACCGCGTTGATCACGGCGCCCGTCGAGGCGCTGCGCGTGCGGGAGGGCCACCGTGCCGAGCGCGGAGACGTATTGGTGCAACTCGACGACACGGACACGGAACTCGTCGCGCGCCGCCGCGAATCCGACCTCGTCGAGGCCCGCGCGAACCTCGACGCCCTGAAGCTCGCCGGCGCGGACGACCGCGAGGTACTCGAACACCACGAGGAGTTGCACCGCCTCGCCACCGAGAAGGTGGAGCGCTACCGCCGGCTGCGGGAGCAACGCTCCATCGCCGAGGAAACGCTGAAGGCCGTCCTCGAGGAACACCACGCGCAGGCCATCGCGCTGTCCCGGCAGCGCCGCCTCGTGCTCGACTTCCAGCACCGGCTCGCCAGCGCGGAGGCTCGGGTCGAACGGACGCTCGCCTCCCTGGAGGAAGCCCGGGTCGCGCTGGAGCGCACGCGGATTCGGGCCCCGTTCCCCGGTCGCGTGACCGACATCGCCGTCGCGCCGGGGGAGCTGGTTTCGCCCGGCACCCTCGTGGCCGAGATCTACGACGACAGCGCGCTGGAAATTCGCGTGCAGATTCCGAACATCCATCTCCCCGCGGTGGGACGGGCTCTTGCCGGCGGAGGCCTCCCCGTCGTCGCGGATTTCCGTGACCGCCGCGTCGCGGGCGAGTTGGAACGCCTGGTCGGCGCCGTGGGCGCCGGCCAGTCCGGCGTCGACGGACTGGTGCGTCTCGCCGCCGATGCCGCGCCACCGGACCTCGGTCGCGCCGTCGGCGTGACGGTCACCTTGCCGCCCATCGAGGGGGTCGTGTCGGTGCCGGTCGAGGCCGTATACGGCGAGGGTCGCGTCTTCCTGATCTCGGACGGCCTGCTCTCCGGCATCGACGTCGAGCGCGCCGGGACGGCCACGGGAGACGACGGGGAGCCGCGGCTACTCGTGCGTTCCGAGGCGTTGCGCGATGGCGCGTGGGTGCTTGTGTCGCAGTTGTCGAACGCGGTGACGGGGTTGCGGGTGCGGGTGGAGGAAAGACACCCGGCGACATAGGGAACCTCTGAACAAGCCCGTCCATGGACTCGTTCAGGTCGCAAGCCAAAAGCGCGGCGTGCGGTGTGTCCTCGCGGGCGACGCCAAGGGCTCAGCCATCGCGGTAACACGCGCGCAGGTGCCGGTCGCCGACCTGTTCGAGCGGCGGCGGCATGGTCCGGCACGTGTCGAAGGCGTGTCGGCAGCGGGGTGCGAACGGACAGCCCGGCGGCAGCCCGGCGAGGTCGGGCGGCTGTCCTTCAATGGTCGGGAGCCGCGCCCCGATCACCCCGTCGACGCCCGGGATGGACGCCATCAGGCCCTCGGTGTAGGGATGCGCGGGGGTGGCATAGAGCGTTCGCGCCGGGGCGGTCTCGACGATCCGTCCCGCGTACATGACCGCCACGCGGTCCGCGTAGCGTGCGACCACACCCAGGTCGTGGGTGATGAGGATCAGCGCGGAATCGGCCTCGCGCGTCAGTTCCTTGAGGAGGGCGAGGATCTGTGCCTGCACCGTGACGTCGAGGGCCGTGGTCGGCTCGTCGGCGATGATGAGCCGCGGCCGGCAGGCGAGTGCCATGGCGATCATCACCCGCTGGCGCATGCCGCCGGAGAAATGGTGGGGATAGTCGCCGAGGCGGTGGGCCGCGTCCGGAATCCGCACCCGCTCAAGCAGTTCGGTGGCCCGGGCATACGCTTCCCGCCAGGGTACGCGGCGGTGCAGGCGGATGGGCTCCGCCACCTGCTTGCCCACGGTCAGCACCGGGTTCAGGGAGGACATGGGCTCCTGGAAGATCATCGCGATGCGATCTCCCCGGATGTCCCGGATGGCGTCGCCGTCGAGGGCGAGCAGGTCCGCCCCGTCGAACACGATGCGGCCACCGTCGACGGAGCCCGCGTCGCCGAGCAGCCCGAGGATCGAGAGCGCCGTCACGCTCTTGCCCGAGCCGCTCTCGCCGACGATGGCCAGGGTTTCGCCGGCCCGCACTTCGAGCGACACGCCCTGCACGGCACGCACCGTGCCCCGGTCGGTGCGGAACGAGACCGACAGGTCCTCGATGTCAAGGAGCGGCGTACCCTCCACGTCTAGTCGAACCCCATCTCGCGCTTGAGTTCCTCATCGATCCAGATGCGCGCGTAGATCGGGCCGGGGCGCACGGCGCCAGCGCGCAACTCGCCGCCGTAGTTCTTCACCCACGGCCACCAAGCGGTGTAGTTGTAGACGGTGGGCAGCCAGATGGAGGGCGCCTCGTCGAGCAGCCGAATGGTCAGTTCGCGGGTCATCGCGACCCGCGCCGCCTCGTCGCGGGTGCGCATCAGGGTATCGATCGCCGCGTCGAACTCCTCCGACGAGTAGAGCGCCGGGTTCCACTTGTGCCCGGTGATGAACTTGCGGATTGAGGTCGTGGGATTGGTGTGGCCGTTGTTCATGAAGTACCCCGGCCCGTGGTTCAGCGTGGTCATCATGGAGAGGAAGGACGCGTACTCCATCGGCTCGATCACCATCCGCACGCCGACCTTGGCCAGATACGCGTCCAACAGCGGGATCAGGTCCATGTTGCTCGCGGTGCAGGTGCAGACCTGCACGTTGAAGGTGAAACCCTCCGGCACGCCCGCCTCGTCGAGGAGCGCCCGCGCCTTCTCGGGGCGGTAGTCGAACAACTCCCGCACCGAGGCCGGCATCTCCTCGAGGGGCTGCCAATAGTCCCCGAACCCCGGATGCTGCGGATACGCCATCACCTCCGCGTGCCCGCCGTAGAAGAGCTCCGCGATCTCCCGCTGGTCCACCGCGAGGTTGAGCGCCCGCCGTACCCGCACGTCGTCGAACGGGGGCTTGTCCATGCGCAACGCCACGAAGTTGCCGGCCGTCGCGAGCCACTTCGACCACTTCAGTTCCGGGGTCGTCTCCTTCAGATGGTCCACCGCGATCCAGCGGATGGCCTCCAGGATGTCGATCTTCCCGGTGCGGATCGCCGTGAGGTAGGTCGCCTCGTCCTTGATGACGCGGTACTTCACGGCGTCCACGAACGGAATCGGCCAGGACTCGCCGGCGAGCCATTCGCGATCCCAGTAGTCGGGATTGCGGACGTAGGTGTGGGAGTTGCCGTGGATGTAGCGGTCGAGCAGGAACGGCCCGGTCCCGACGACGTTGCGCCAGCTCTTGGCATCCAGGGCCGCCATCTCCCGCGGCACGATCGACGACTGGTACCCGTACCCGAACCGATACGGCCACTCCGCGTTGAACTCGTTGAAGTGGAACACCACCGTGCGCGCGTCCCGCGCCTCCACGCGGTCGAGGTAGTCCCAATAGTCCGACTGCGCCTTCTTCGGGCTGTTGTTGACGAGATTGAAGGTGTAGACGACGTCCTCGGCGGTCAGCTCCCGCGCCTCCATCACGCCCGCCTTGCCGGTGAAGCGGGCGCCCGAACGCAGGCGAACGACGAGGGTGCGGTCGTCCTCCCACGCCCAATGTTCGGCCAGTTCGCCCCGCAACACGTCGCTCGGCAGGTACGCCTCGGCGACGAACGGATAGTGGCCGCCCTTCTTGATGCTCTTGTCGAGGTCCCCGGCGAAGAGCTGCTCGCGGACCATGCCGTAGTCGTGGTTGCTCTTCCACGCCCAGTCGACCGGGTCCCACGACAGGGCCGAAAGCGTCACGTAGACGGTGCCGACGTTGAGTTCGCCGCCGTAACGGGGGCGCTCCTCCGCGGTCGGGCCATTCTCCGCGTGGAGGACGCACGCGCAGGCGGTCGCCAGCCCGCACAGGAGGCCGCGCATCGGCGGCATGGTGAGTACCCCGGTTCCGCGCATCGGCCTCCTCCTATTGCGTCCCGCGCATGCGTGGATCCAGCAGGTCCCGCAGGGCGTCCCCATACACGTTGATCGCATACACCACGATCGTCAGGCAAAGCCCCGGCGCGAGGGCGAGCCACGGACCGAGGTACATGTACGTCCGTCCCGTTCCGCTCAGCATGGCCCCCCAGGTGGGGGCCGGGGGCGGCACGCCGAGCCCCAGGAAGGACAGCCCCGCCTCCGTGAGGATGACCGCGCCGATGCGCGTGGTGAACAGCACGATCAGCACGGGCATGACGTTCGGCACGATGTGGCGCCGCAGGATGTGGAAGGTCCGCGCCCCGATCGACTGCGCGGCGTGGGTGTACATGTTCTCCTTCACCGACACCACCGCGCCCCGGACAATCCGCGAGCCGGCGATGCCGTACAAGAGCCCGAGCACCAGGACGATCTGCGGGATGCCCGGACCCACCACCGAGACGATGACGATGAGGAGCACGAGGTCCGGGAACGTCATCCAGGCATCGACGCCCCGCTGCACGACCATGTCCGTCTTGCCGCCGAAGTAGCCGGAGACGACGCCGATCACGAGCGACACGACGGTCGCGAGCCCGGCCGCCACGAAACTCACGATCATCGAGAGCTGCGCGCCCATCAGGATGCGCGACAGCACGTCGCGGCCGAGATGATCGGTGCCGAGGGGATAGTCCAGGGACGGCGGTTGTAGCCGCACCGAGAGGTTCGTCTCGTTGATGCCATAAGGCGCGAGCACGTCCGCGAAGATGCCGCAGAACAAGAACACCAGGAACACGATGCCGCCGGCGGCACCGAGCGGTTTCTCGCGTGCGAGACGCCCGAGGAAGTCCCACAGCGCGCCCACCCGCCCCGGCGGGCGGGGGACGGCCCCGGCAACGGCCGGGAGCGCCGCTTCGCTCATTGGTGCCGGACCTTCGGGTCGAGCCAGCCGTAGCTCACGTCCACCACCAGGTTGATGAACAGCACGCCGACGCCCACCACGAGGAACACCCCGGACACCACCGGGTAGTCCCGCTGGAACACGGCTTCGAGCAGCAACAGCCCCATGCCGGGCACGACGAAGATCTGCTCGAAGATCACCGCGCCGCCGATCAGCAGCGGCGCCTGCAGCCCGATGAGCGTCACCACCGGGATGAGGCCGTTGCGCAGCGCATGGCGCACGATCACGAGCCGCTCCGAAACCCCCTTGGCCCGCGCCGTGCGGATGTAGTCCTGGCGCAGCACCTCGAGCATCATCGTGCGCGTCATGCGCATGGTGACCGCGGACATCGAGAGCCCGAGGAGGATCGCCGGCACGATCATGTGCGAGAGGTTTCGGACCGGATCCTCGAAGAACGGCGTGTACTCCAGGTCTGGCGCCCACCGCCACCAGACCGAGGGGAACACCATGACCAGGGTCCCGAGCCAGAAGCCCGGCACCGCGAGCATGACCAGGGAGAACGAGCGCGCGATGTAGTCCCCGGCGGTGTCCTGGCGCATCGCGGAGTAGATGCCGATGGGGAGCGCCACCGTGAGCGCCACGAGCAGGGCCAGGAATCCGAGTTCGAAGGTGATCGGCAGCGTGGCCAGCAACTGGTCCGCCACGGGCACGTTCTGCCACAGCGAAGTGCCGAGGTCTCCTTGCAGCACGCCCCATATCCAGTGGAAGTACTGCACGTACATCGGCTGGTCGAGCCCAAGCGCCGCCTCGATCTTGGCCCGGTCCTGCCCCGTCGCGATGTCGTTCTGGGCGAGCATCAGGTCGATCACGTCGCCCGGGATGAGCCGCATCGAGATGAACACGATCAGGCTCGCGAACAGGAGCGTTGGCACGAGCGCGAGCAAGCGGCGGGCGATGTAGGCCTGCATGGGCGCCGCAGTGCCTCAGGACAGGTCGAGACCGCGGATCGGTAGCCCCGCCGCCTCGTAGCAGCGGTCGATGGTCCGCATCTGGTTGACCGCGTCCTCGGGCCCGGTGAGGATGGGCTTGCCCTCCTCGACCGCGTCGAGAAAGGCGTCGAGCTGGTAGGCGTAGCTGGACCGGCGGTCCCGCGTCTCCATGCGCGTCTCGCCGTCGATGTCGAGGCGTATCGAATGTCCGATCTGCGGCGCCAGCGGATTGACGACGTGCAGCGTGCCGCGCTCGCCCGTGACGGTGAGGTCCATCCGCCGGGACACGCCGGCGCGCATGTCGCCCGACACGGTGGCCACGATGCCGCTCGGGAAGTGCAATGTGGCCTCGAGCCGCGTGTCCACGTGCGGCGGTCCCGTCTCGGCCGTGGCCTCGATGCGTTCCGGCTCCTCCTCCGTGACGTGGCGCGCCCAGGAGATCGGGTAGCAGCCAATGTCCATCGTGACCCCGCCGCCGGTCGCATACTGGCTCCGGATGTCGTCGGGATTGGTCACGGGGACGTGAAACGCTGCCTCGACGGTGCGGAGCGGTCCGAGCAGTCCGCTATCCACGACCTCCTTCGCGCGCCGGAACACCGGGTGGTACCGGTAGTGGAACGCGTCCATCAGGACGAGGCCGGTGTCCGCCGCGGCCCGGGCCATCTCCTCGGCCTCGCGCGCGTTGCAGGCGAACGATTTCTCACAGAGCACGTGCTTGCCCGCAGCGAGCGCCGCGAGGGTCCACTCCCGGTGCCAGGCGATGGGCAACGGGTTGTAGACCGCATCGATGTCCGGGTCTTCCACCACTTGCCGGTACGTGTCGTAAACGAGCGGAATCCGATGCCAGCGCGCGAATCCCTCCGCGTGTTCCCGGTCGCGCGCGGCGACGCAGTGCAACGCGGCGCGGGGCTCGTCCCGGCACGGTTCGACAAGCGCCCGCGGCGCGATGTTGGCGGCCCCAAGCGTGCCGAAACGGACGGTCATGGCGAGTCCGCCCCGACGCCGGCGCGGCGCCTCTCGGTCAGTTCGTCGTCGACGGTGATCGCCTGACGCCCGCGGCGGCCGACGATCTCGTACACCATGAGCGACTCGAGTTCCCGTCGCTCGTGGTCGGTGATCTCCTGCCACGGGGAACTCTTCACGAACGTCTTGAACGCCGCGCCCGAGTCCGCGAACGGCATGATGTAGGGCGGCGTCACCGCCTGCAGGATCGCGTCCCGTCCGGTCGCCGCGTGCCGATAACCGCCGGACACCTGCCCCCACAACACGCGATCGTCGGCCTCGCCGAGCACGACCAGGCCCGCGGCGTCCGCACCCAGGAAATCGCCCGCCGGCGTAACGAGCAGCGTGAAGCGGTGTCGGGGCGCTTCCACGCGCACCACGGTTTCCCGAAGCGGCTCGGCCGGCGGCATACGCAACGCATGTCAGGAGGGATGCCGGAGTGTATAGCAGTCCGCTTCCCGCCTGCGACAAGTGTCAAACACACCGGGCGGCCGTGGGCCGCCAAGTGCGCGCGCGTCGTGCGCATGTACGCCTCGGTCGTCTCCGCCGCGACGAAGCCCGCCGCCAGCAGCCGCGACGCCGCGTCGTCCACGTACGCGATCAGCGTGCATGTCGGCCCGCGGCCCTCGAACCAGGCGTGCGGCGAGCCGTCGATCTGCACCAGATCGCCCAGACACTCCCGCCGCGCGGCCGACTCCGATGCTCGCGCACGGCCCGGCGCGACTTCGGCCGCCACGGCCCGTCCTCGATCATCCAGCCGCGCAGCGTCTCCGCCGACAGCCGGTGGCCGTGCAACTCGACCAGCTTCTCGCACGCGAAGGTCCGACCGAAGTCCCGGTACCGCTCCCGCACCAGATCCAGAACCTCCCGCCGCGTCGCCGGCTCGATCACGCTGTTCGAGCGCTTCCTTCGGATCCAGCAGGCGGATGGGCTCGACGCAGCGGTCGCCGAGACGGGCAACGCGCCCCCAAGACCTCGTGATCGAGGTGCAGCACACACGCCGCGACAGGGCCAAACGCCTCGTTTATCAGGATGCCGGCGTAGACGAGCTATGGGAGCTCGCGACCGGCGCCTCCGGACGCGCTCCCGCCATCCGGGATCTACAAGCCGGCGACGCTCCCCAGCGAGTTGATCGCTCGCGGGTGCTCCCGGGCGCGCCGGCATCCGCGCTCCCCGCAGCCTTGACCGAGCTGCGGAAGATTGGCGGGCTCGTCGCACTGGTGCGCAGGGAGAATCCATCGATGCGGAGCTCATCGCGGTGGTGGCATGAGCCGGGGCTCCGGGCGCGCCTCCGTTCAAGGACTCTGCCCGGAGGGACGAGGCACTGCGGGCTCCCCGGCGCCGGTCATTGCCTTCGCGCTAAAGGACCTCATTACCACCCACGCTCAACGTTCGCGAAGAGCCACCCGGCCAGGCACAACTCATGAGCCATCACGCTCACCACGACCCGGCAACGTGCAGAGGCCGACTCTCGCCACACGAAGCTCTTGTTCCGCGCGCCGCAACTCCTCACCGTAGCTCACCAGTTCACCGTGGACCGCCACCACCCGGGCCGGAATGCCCGCCCGCTGCAGCTTGTTCTGCACCGCGTCCGCACGCCGTTCAGCCAAGTCCCGGTTGTAGAGGTAACGGCCCCTTGGGTCCGCACCCGCTTCTACTACGACGGCTACCTCACCCTTGTCCAGTGATCCATGTTTACGGATTCGAGCGGCAATCCTCCTCACCGCCGTCTCCTGCTCATGACCATCCAAATCAGCGGAGTCAAAGGCGAATAAGATCGTCTCGTCAAGCCAATGTATCTTCTCCCTCGAACACACTTCTTCCGAAAGCCCGTTTTCGTCACAGTCAGGATCCCTTGCGCCCGTTGGTTCTCTCGGAAAGATCCTCGCGACATCACCCTTCGGCACGATCATGGGCTCGCCATCCCCGAAGGGTCCGCTATCCGAGTCCGTACAGGAGCGCTTCCAGAACAACAGGTAGTCCGACGTTGCACCAATCTGCAAGACCTCTCGTGCCTCGCCTTCAGAACCCTTCAGCCTAAGGTCCACCTCGGCGTACGGCCGAAGCCAGGTCGGCGCCCGTTCCCAGACCCAATCACCCACCAACGAGGTCGGGCCGGCTACCAGTGGCCACAGATAGTCGTCGAGCCGCTCCTGACCATACGACCGGGCGACAACGGCAACGTTCGACAACCCCATCGTCACCACCAGAGCGGGCACCAGCATGAACAGCATCAGAACAACCACTCGAAGTCCGATCATCTCGGTATGACCCACTTCCTTAGTGACTTTTTTCGTAGCGCCTTCCTCGCTAGCGCCTTCCCTCGCCGCAGCACCTACCTTCCGCCACTTCCACGCATTTCGCAGCCACTCCATGCGACCGGACCTTTTTCTCTCTATCTCGCGGATCAGACCGTTCAACATGTGCTCGCGACGCTGCCGGGCTTTGTCATCCCTTTCGCGGCGTGCCCGGCTTCGGTCGCCGATGGAATGCGCCTTTTCGAGTTGACCGTTCGCCGCTTGTCCCGAGCCGACGACGATTAAACACCCCGCCGCAATCCAAAAGGTAGCGTAGAGAACTCCAACGTAAAGGGTGGACCATAGACGCGAGAGAACATACTGCATCAAGAAAGCCGTGCCTAGCGTCAACACCACAGCCAGTATCTGCAGCAGGCCCATGATACTAATCAATGTGGCGAACAGTACACGCAATGAAACGATTAGCAGCCGGGCTGCGACGACCAGTATCAGCGCCAAAACGACAAGCAAGAGCGCCAAGGCCATGACGATGATTGCCGCTACCACACCGAGGACGGGCAGGAGCAAAAGGAAACGCAGTCCGACGAGCAGGAAGTCCTCAATTGCGGCCAGTTGCAGGATCGGAAAGCCAAGGGGCTGGAAATAGAGCACTTGATGGACAAACCCCAACACCACCGCCGCCGCGTAGGTGAGTATCGCCACGACCTGACCGCGCTCGGTTAGCAGGCGACCGAGGTCCTTCAACCAAGAACGGGCGGACATGGTGCCGTCGAAGATGGACGGGTTGATGCCGTGGACGGAGTTGGAGCGGCGGAGCGAGGGGTGCTATCCACGGCGTGCGGTGCCCGTTGCGCAGGATGCCGCCGGTTCACTGCGTACAGTCGTTCTACAACCTGAGCGATCCAGGGACGGAGGACCGGCTTCACGAGTCGGCGTCCGGGGCGGCGCTTCGCCGGCGTTCGGCTGCCGCACGAGACGACGATCCTGAACCTCCGGCCACTTGCTCCAAAGGCACGATCTTAGGGAGGCGTTTTCCAAGGAGATCAACGCACACCTGCCGGCGCGGAACCATCAGCTAAGCTGCTGCTCCAATCGCGGTCGTACCGCCTTCGGCCACCGCAGCGGGCCGCCGCCACGCACCGGTCCCACCGCGCGAACGTAACCTCGTACTTGCCCAGCCCCAGCGAGCGGCGATCATTACGAACTGCGCGGGAAGCCCGTACCCTTAGCACATCTTGGTCGTTCGGCACACCACCATCCTCTGGTAATCCCCGCAGTCCCAGAGGGCTTGCCCACGCCTTTGGGCCGCGTCCCCCTCCACCACCGTTATCATCGTCGTCCTCCGGCGCGTGTTTCACGCGCAGACCGTAGGCTCACGCGCCGCCACCGGCCACGGCGACGCGCACGTAGGTTCGTGCCGGCGTAGTGGTCCAGTTCGATGCGGAAGCTCGGCACCGCCATGATCGTCCGCCGCTGAACGCTTAACCCCTCGACCACGCAATGCACCACCCCGGCCCATGATCCCCAAACGCGAGCGAGTAAGGAATCCATTAGTCTGCTAGTAGCGCTCATCGCCTCGCACCAATAGTCCTAAATCCTGCAGCGCCTGTGTTAAACCAATCCGCACGCACACCAGGATCACCCGTGTTATACCAAAGTAGATTACCGCCCGATATCCACCTATCATTCCAGTACAACACGTCGTTCGTACCTATATCGTCCACCCGCCGCATGGACTCCAGTGTACCTTCCTTCCAAGTAACCAAGTCCCATGTATTCAATGACCAAGCCACCCAATGCCCGTTTCCGTACTCTATTCCGCTTACACCACCCAATGGTATCTTTGCGACACTCCGCCACGTCCCATCCTCGGATCTGGCGCATAAGTGCCCGCTAGAGCCACCATGGGGCGCCCGCCAATTCCCGTTCGCAAACCCTACGTTATAGAAATTCCGGCACCCTGGTGTTTTTTGGCGCTCCGATAGCTCCGCCCAATTCAAACCGTCACTGCTCTCGAACACGCGGTAACCAGCCGCCACCCACAGCCCGTTTCCGTACTGTACGTCGCGGAGATCTTTGAAATCGACGTTCGACACGCTCGACCACCGTCGTCCGTCCGTACTAGTTAAGATGGCGTTTCGGCCGACCGCTACCCATCTACCGTTCGCAAACTCTACGTCCCTCAGACCGTACCGATCATCTTCGCGCCCCACACAGCATTCTTGTACTGTTGTCCAATTGACACCATCGAAACTCTCGTACATTGCACCCGATAGGCCGACTGTCAACCACCGGCCATCGCCAAACGCGACCGCGTGCGGTCTTCTCCCGAAACTCCAACGACGTTCAACCCAATTGACGCCGTCTTGGCTAGTCCTAAACAGAGGGTATTGATCAAAGGCAATCAGGTTAATCTCTCCAGCGCCCCCGCCCCCGGCGTCCTCCGGCGTGTGGTTCACGCGCAGGCCGTAGGCACCGGTGCCGCCACCCGCGCCTGTGACGCGCACGTAGTACGTACCAGCGTCGAGGTCCATTTCGATGCGGAAGTTGCCACCGGCACCGCCATCGTCGTCCTCGGCAAGTTGACTACCGGAAGCGTCCTCCAAGCGGCCCTCGGTGTTCGTGCCGCCCGTCGTCTCGATCACCACCCGGCCCCGGGACGGCACCTCGATGCGCCAGTAGTCCACGTCGTTCGGGCCGTCGAGGTCGCCGTCCGCGGCGACCCCGATGGGCAGCGCGCTCGCGCCGTCCCGGGTGTCGTTGCCATCGTCGCCTCCGCCACTGGCCGGTCGGCACGGGCCGTCGCCGCCGATGGTGACGTTGATGTTGGCCGTGGAGCCCGCGCCGCCTCGATGCATCCAGGTCTGGGACTGTTCGTTGCCACCGATGACGTCGATCTGCCCGCTGTTCGCGTCCGAGTGATCGCACAGACCCTTGAACGCCGTGCCGTTGATGGCATGGAGTTCGACCGAGTTGGCACCCTCGCGCACCGGCACCGTCACGCAGTGCTCGGCGTTGAAGAGCTCGCCGGAGAACACCTCGTCGCCGTTCACGGTCACCCGCACGGCGTCGCCGTCCTCACACTGGTGGTCGCGCACGCACACGTCCACCTCGCGCGGGCACGAAGCGGGGAGGCCGACGGCGAAGTCGTCGAGTTGGTCCTCGACGAAGCCGTCTCCGCCCGTATCGTCCACCGGCGTCGCCCGCGCCGTGGCCGGCGACGTCCAGTCCTCGTCGGTGGTCATGCCGGGATTGCGCACCAGCGTGCCCCGACGACCGTTCATCGCATAGTGGAGCCATTGTCCGTTGGACGTGTGGCGCAACACGAGATCGTCGTAGCCATCGCCGTTCACGTCGCCCACGCCGGCGAGCATCCAATCGCGGTTGCGGGTCACGCCGAAGTTGCGCACCAGCCGACCGCGGCTCCCGTCCATGGCGTAGTAAATCCAGTGACCGCTGTCGGCGTGGCGCAGCAGCACGTCGTCCCGACCGTCGCCATCGAAATCTCCGATCCCCGCCAAGGCCCACTTCGGGTTCGCCGACAGGCCGAGGTTGCGCACCAGCCGGCCGCGTTGGCCATCCATGGCGTAGTAGAGCCATTGACCGTTATCGGTATGACGCAGGAGTACGTCGGGGTAGCCATCGCCATCGAAGTCCCCGAGCCCGGCGAAGCGCCACGCCAGATTGGTGGTCATGCGCAGATCGTCCTCGACCGGCAGTCCGTCGACCGCGTAGTACGTCCATGCACCGGTCTCCGAGTGGCGCAGCAATACCTCGTCGCGCCCGTCGCGGTTGAGGTCCGCGACCCCCGCCAGCCGGTTCCGCACGTCGGCAGGTAGGACATTGTCTCGGTACAGGGTGCCGCGCCGGCCGTCCATGCCGTAGTAGAGCCAGCCGCCGGTGTCCACCTGGCGCAGCAGCACGTCGTCGTACCCGTCGCCGTTCAGGTCGCCGACGGCGGCAAATGAGTAGTCCAGGTTCTCGGTCAATCCGAGGTTCCGCATCAACGTGCCGCGCCGGCCGTCCATGGCGTAGTAGAGCCAGCCACCGGCTTCGGCGTGGCGCAGCAGCACATCGTCGCGGCCATCCTGGTTCAAGTCTCCGAGACGGAAGCTCGTCACCGGCCCGCCGAGGCCCACGTCCGCGGTACGCGTGCCGCCCGTTCCTCCGCCGGGTGTAGTGCCGCCGCCGCCACCTCCGCCTCCACCGCCCCCACCTCCGTCGTCGCTCACGGTCACCCGCACGGCGGCAGAGCAGTTGTTGCCGCGGTCGGACTCATCCGTCACCGCGTCCACACAGGCGCCGAAATAGTAGGTGCCAGCTGCGCTTGGGGCGCTGAGTTGGATGGACTCGCTGCTTGAAGCACCCGCGGCCAAAGGCCCCACCGCGTCCGTGCCCGCCGACACGTCACTGCCCGAGATGCTCGCGTCGGTGGAGCGGAGATAGCGCAGCGTGGTGGACGCGGACTCGCCGTCGCCCCGGTTGCGCACCCGCGCGGAGAGGGTGAAGGAGTTGCCTGGCCGGAGGCTTGCGCCGCTCACGCTAGGGGACTCAACCACCAAATCCGGATGGCGGGCCGCCGCCGGGTCGGGCGTGTGGTCCACCCGCAGCACGTAGGCACCGGTCCGACCGGCATATCCTGCCACCCGCACGTACCAACGCCCGGCTTCAAGGGTCCGCCTAATCCGGAAGTTCAAGTTCACGCCACCGTCGTCGTCCTCGGCCACGACGTTTCCGGATGAGTCCACCAGTCGACCCGTCGTGTCCATCGTGCCGCTGGTGGCGACCACCGTCTCGCCCCGGGAGGGTAGGTCGAAGCGCCACCAATCCACGTCGCCGCCATAGTCGATGGCGTCCCGAACGTCCTTCCCCAAACCGATAGGCGTTGCGGCGGCCCGTGAGTCGTCATCGCGGTCGCCGCCGCCACTACCGACGGTCAACTGAGTAGACATGGTCACGTGGTCCAGCACGGTGTCCAGATCCGGGGGCTGGGACGTGAAGACGTGGACGTAGTAGGTGCCTGATGGCGGGGCGCTGTAATCCAGTTGCCAACGCAGATTGTAGAAGTAGTAACCGGGCTCTAGGGCACCGTCGTCGGGCTGGCCGTCGATGTGGGTCACGGAGCCACGGGCGACCCGATAGCCGGGTGTGAATATGTCGGGCGCCATCGTCATCCAGACGGTCACATGAATCCTTTTCGATGTCGTATCGGCCGTGTTGTTGCTGATCCGGTCGATCTCGAGCGTCATCAGGTCGCCGCTGATGTCGTAGCGGACCGTGCCTTCGATGTCTGCTACGCCGGCCCATGCACTCGCCGCGAACAACGATGCGACAAACAGCCCGCCCACGGCCATAGGTCGCCGGGTCCCCACCAACGCAAACGCGCCGCCCAGAAGCGATAGGGACCACGCCAATCGAGAAAACGGGTGGCGCTTGGACTTACAACGCGTCTCGGACCGTTCGCCCTCTTCTGCTAAGGAAGGAACGCGCGCCCGCCGAGACGACGGCGGACCCCACACCTTTCGATGGTTGTCCGAGGACCAAGGGCGAGGGTTCGCCGTTATCGGGCGTAGATCGCGTAATGCCCAACGTGAGGGCGGCATCGGCTCCCATCCGTCCAAGTGCCGTAAGACCGGCGCCAAGGCGCCGGGCCACTTGTTACCGCACGTAGACACGTGGAAGTCCTGCCTATTCGCCTAGGCTCAGGGAGCTACCCCTCGCCGGGTCTGAGGCTGTTGCATTCAGCAGGTAACCCGGCAAAGGACGCGGGTTGCCTACATGCGGTAACGGGAGCAAGTGTTATCGGACTCCATTCCGATTGTCAACACCCTGCAACCGGCCCTGCAACCGGCCCTGCAACCGGCTATGTCGCGAGCAAATTGATCTGTCCGGTTCCCGCACGTCCGGCCCGGTCGTCGCCCAACTCCTCTCCGCTGGCCTCGGGGCGTCACCCGAAGGGCCGCAGCGCAGCGGAGGACCCGCGAAGCGGGTTGACGCGGCGAGGCACGCGGCGTTCCTGGCACCACGCATCCCGCCGCCAGGCCCGGCGCGTCCGCGAGCACGCCGCCGGTCGCGTCGTGCCGCGCCAGCCGCCGCGGCCCGTGGAACACCGACAACGTGCCGTCCGCGTGCTCGTGCACGCGGATCCGCCGCTCGACGTAGCGCCCACCGTCGCCCGCACGAACTGCATCGGGCTGGCCTTGTCCACCTTGTCGCCCACCGTCGGCGTGCGCCGGCAGTGCGACGCGGGGTCCGTGTACGGGCTGCAGAACAACCCTCGCGCCAAGCCCATCGCGGACCTCGATGCGGCGCAACGTGGGCCTATCGAACACGGTCCGACTCCCGCGGGACGCAACCCGGCGCATCATCCCGCTACCCGTCGGCGTCATACATGATCAACCACCTTGCGGCCGCGAGAGGCGTGCGGTGATCCAGGTTCGGTGATGGCATGGTAGGGTTGCCTTCGGCGTCGCATCAGGGAGCCCGCCCATGACCGCTGTTCGCTTGCCCACCGAGTGCATGGACGTGATCCCCGAGTGGCGGGAAGGGATGGGATCGCTCGGGTCACGCACGTTGGAGCTGTCCGGGGGCACCGACAGAGTGTTCGGGGCCATCGTGGGGTGCCTCGCCGACCGGTTCCGCAAGTCCTTCTACGACATCGCGCGCGGCATTGCGCTCTTCATGGCACCAAGCGCGATGCATGAGCGCAGCGCGCGGGGGGCCCTCGAGTTGGTGCAGGCGCTTTGCGAGTGTGTTGGCCTCGCCGTTGTGCCCATGGGCGCGGCGACCGCACGTACGGCGGACGACTCAGCGGCGGCCGACCCCGACGAGTCGTTTTTCATCGGCCCACGTGCCGAGCGCTTCCTTCGGATCCAACAGGCGGATGGACTCGACGCAGCGGTCGCCGAGATGGGCAACGCGCCCCGGGACCTCGTGATCGAGGTGGAGCACACACGCCGCAACACGGCCAAACGCCTCGTCTATCGGGATGCCGGCATAGGCGAGCTATGGGAGCTCGCGACCGGCGCCTCCGGACGCGCTCCCGCCATCTGGGATCTACAGGCCGGCGACGCTCCCCAGCGAGTTGATCGCTCGCGGGTGCTCCCGGGCGCGCGGGCATCCGCGCTCCCCGCAGCCTTGACCGAGCTGCGGAGGATTGGCGGGCTCGTCGCACTGGTGCGCAGGGTAGCGCAGGGAGAATCCATCGATGCGGAGCTCATGGCGGCGGTGGGCATGAGCCGAGGCCCCGGGAGCAGGACCGAGGAGAGCCAGCCGTAACGCGCCGCGTAGCGGTAATCCGGCCTCCCGCGCCAACTTCCCCGCGGGGGTTCGCCATGGCGGACCGCCGTTAGGCTGGCCGGTCGGGCTGCCGGCCAGTGAATCCCTCGAACAGTCCCTCCAAGCGCGCCATGCGCTCGCGAAGATCCCCAATGTCACGCCGCAGCGGCGCCACGGTGGCCAGATTCAAACCCGCGAGCATGACTCCGACGGTGATAATGCCGATCAATTCAGGGCTCATCCTTGATCTCTTCCCGAATGGCGGCTCCCGATTTGTCGGAGCCATCGAGTGCCATTCTTGGGTTCAACCGGGAGCTCGTCAAGGCCGCTTCGGATTCAGTTGCTCGCCCCGGGCTTCGGTGGCCGGTCCGGCGCGTCACGACAACTCCGCCAACTTCCGCGTCAGCGTATTGCGTCCCCATCCGAGCAGCGCGGCGGCGTCGCGCTTGCGGCCTCCCGTCTTCTCCAGGGCCGCTTCGATGAGGGTGCGCTCGAACGCCGGCAGCGCGTCGGCCAAGATGCCCCGCTCGCCCTCCGCAAGGCGCTCCCGGGCCCACTCGCGCAACAGCGCCTGCCAGTCCCCGTCGCTCGCGCCGGGACGGGTCGCGTGGTGGAGTTCCGGTGGCAGATCCTCGACGTGAATCTCGCGCCCCGCAGCCATCACGGTTAGCCACCGGCAGGTGTTCTCGAGCTGGCGCACGTTGCCCGGCCACGGCAGCGTCGTCAGGTAGGCCGTCGTCTCGGGGAGGAGCTTCTTTGGCTCGCCCCCGAGTTCCTCCGCCGCCGCGTGCAGGAAGTGCTCCGCCAACACCGGGATGTCCGCGCGCCGCTCCGCGAGCGTGGGCAGATGCACGCGGATGACGTTGAGCCGGTGGTAGAGGTCCTCCCGGAACGTCCCGTCGGCGACGAGCGCCTCCATGTCCTGATGGGTGGCGGCGATGATGCGCACGTCGACCTGCACCGTCGTGCGGCCACCCACCCGGTAGAACTCCCCATCCGCGAGCACGCGCAACAGCCGCGTCTGCGTGTCCGGCGGCATGTCGCCGATCTCGTCGAGGAAGAGCGTGCCGCCGTCCGCCTGCTCGAAACGTCCGATGCGTTGCCGGTCCGCGCCGGTGAACGCGCCCTTCTCGTGGCCGAAGAGCTCGCTCTCGATCAGTTCCCTCGGGATGGCGGCCATGTTGAGCGCCACCATCGGTGCCGCCGCGCGTTGGCTGTGGCGATGCAGGGCGTTGGCGACGAGTTCCTTGCCGGTGCCGGATTCGCCGTTGATGAGCACGGTGATGTTCGAGTGCGCCAGCCGGCCGATCGCGCGGAACACCTCCTGCATCGCCGGGGCCTTGCCGATGATCTCCGTGGCGGGCTGGCGCGCCGGCGCACCGCTCGGCACGACGAGTTCGCGGCGATGCGCCACGGCGCGGCGTACCGTCGCCATCGCCTCGTCGATGTCGAAGGGCTTCGGGAGGTATTCGAATGCACCGCCCTGATAGGAGTTGACGGCGCTTTCGAGGTCCGAATGGGCCGTCATCACGATGACGGGAACGGTAGGGTATTCCCGCTGCACCGCGGCGAGCAGTTCGAGGCCGTCCGTCCCCGGCATGCGGATGTCGCTGACGATGGCGTCCGGTTGTTCGACGACGAGGCGCTCCAGTACCGCGTCGCCACGCTCGAAGGAACGCGCGGCGAAGCCGGCTTGCGCGAGGGCGCGCTCGAACACCCAGCGGATCGAGCGGTCGTCGTCGACCACCCAGACGCTCGCGGCGGGTTCCCGGGATTCAGTCACGCCTTTGGTTGCTCCAGCGGCAGGTACAGGGAGAAGACGGTGCGCCCCGGCGTGCTGTCGCACTCTAGGACGCCGTGGTGTTGCCCGACGATGTTCTGGGTGATCGAGAGCCCGAGCCCGGTGCCCTCGGGCCGGCCACTGATCATGGGATAGTAGATGCGGTCGGCGATGTCCGCGGGGATGCCCGGACCGTTGTCCACGACATCGACGCGCACCACCACGCGGTGGCGGTGGGGGCCGATGGTGAATTGCCGCACGGCCCGGGTCGTGAGTTCGATGCGCGGATCGGCCGTCTCCGCGAGGGCCTCCTGGGCGTTGCGCAGGATGTTGAGGCACGCCTGCACGAGCTTGCCGAAGTCGCCCTCCAGCTCCGGCAGCCCGAGGTCGTAGTCCCGGGCGAAGGCGATTCGCCCCGGCGCCTCCGCGTCGATCAACTGGAAGACATGCTCCAGCACACGGTGGATGTTCAGCGGCTCGAAGCGGGGCTTCTCGTTCGACCCGAGCATCCGGTCCACCAGGTTCCGGAGCCGGTCCGCCTCGTCGATGATGACCCGGGTGTACTCCCGCTCCGCATCGGAGCGAAGTTCGCGATCAAGCAGCTGCGCGGCGCCCCGGATGCCCCCGAGGGGGTTCTTGATCTCGTGGGCGAGGCCCCGGATCAGCTTGCGCGTGGTCTCCTGCAGGGCGACGTGCCGGTCGTCCCGGTTAATCCGGAGGAAGCGATCCAATGGCTCAATCTCGATCAGCAGCGCGTCGGCGCCCAGGCGCTCGACGGAGTAGTGAGCCCGCTGCTCGTGCCGGCCATTGCTCACCAGCACGGCTTCGCGTTTCGTGAATGGCTGGCCCGAGTCCAAGGTGTTACGCAACACCGTCGCCTGCTCCGCCGGGTCGATGTAGAGCTGGCGCACCTCCTTGCCGAGCACGCGATGGGCGGACTTGCCGAACAGCGACTCCGCCGCCTGGTTGAGATACGTCACGCGCAGCATGTTGTCGAGCACGACCACGGCCGTGGCGAGTTGGTCGAGCACCTCCTGGGCGTTGGCCATCGCTTCGTCGCGTCTGTCGTCGCGGGTGCGGGCGGATCACGGTGGGGGAGAATGCAATTTTCGGTCCAAGCCGGGGCCGCGACCGCCTGGGCATGCCGAGAACGTCCGTGCACCAATCTAGTGCATTCGGGTTCCCCGAGCAATCGACACGGACGCACGCAACATGTGAAAGCGCGTCACCGGGCTTTGCTTGGCGACCGCGCCCTCCGCGTCGACCACGTCCATGCGGATCTCGTGGAGCCCGCGCGCCACCGCCACGAGCGGACAGCCCAAGTGACCGGCGCCATCGGCCGAACAGGACACGGGCCTACCGTCGAAGGAGAGCACCGGCCGGTGACCATTGCGCAGCCCCGGAACGATCCGACCCCTGACGCGGACCTCCCCGCCATTGGCCCGCACCGTCGCGCCCGGGGCGGGAAAGACGATCTCAACGGATTCGTACGGCCACGGTTCGCCGACGGCGGACGGCGTGGAGGCAACGCCGTGTCCCGGTTCGGGTGCTTCGCCCGCAACGTAGGTGTTGACACGCCCCATGGGCAGGGGCTCCGCGCCCGGTGCGGCGCGGTCCGAGAACGCGACGTGGCCGGCGTCGTCCACGGTCTTGTACACCGGGGCCTCCGCCGCCGCTGCCGCCGCGCACATCGCCAACACTGTGATGGTTCGCCGCACTGGACGCTCCAAGGCCATCGAGGACGTTTAGTGTGGCCCCAAACACACAGGCCCCGTTACCGTGATCGGCAACGGGGCCTGTAGGAAAACGCCTCTACGCGCCGCGTCAGACGGAGTAGTACATCTCGAACTCGGCCGGATGCGTCGTCATGCGCAGCACCTCGACCTCCTCCTCCTTGAGTTCGATGTAGCCGTCGATCTGATCGTCGCTGAAGACGCCGCCCGCGGTGAGGAAGGCACGGTCGCCGTCGAGCGCCTCAAGCGCCGCGTCGAGGGACGCGCACACCGTCGGCACCCCTTCGAGTTCCTCCGGGGCCAGATCGTAGAGATCCTTGTCGAACGGGTCGCCGGGGTGAATCTGGTTCTGGATGCCGTCGAGGCCCGCCATCAGCATGGCCGCGAACATCAGGTACGGGTTGCCCGCCGAGTCCGGGAACCGCACCTCCGTGCGGTAGCCGTTCGGGTTGCCGCCCTGCACGTACGGGATGCGAATGGAAGCCGAGCGGTTGCGCGCGGAATAGGCGAGCAGCACCGGCGCCTCGAACCCCGGCACGAGGCGCTTGTAGGAGTTCGTGGTCGCGTTGGTGAACGCGTTGATCGCCTGCGCGTGCTTGATGATCCCGCCGATGTAGTAGAGCGCGGTGTCGGAGAGGCCCGCGTAGCCATCGCCGAAGAAGACGTTCTCGCCGTTCGAGGAAATCGACTGGTGCACGTGCATCCCGTTGCCGTTGTCGCCCACGAGGGGCTTCGGCATGAAGGTCGCCGTCTTGCCGCAGGCATGGGCAACGTTGTGCACGCAGTACTTGTAGATCTGTAGTTCGTCGGCCTTCTTCACCAGCGTGTTGAAGCGCACGCCGATCTCCGCCTGGCAGGCCGTGCCCACCTCGTGATGGTGCACTTCGACGTCGAGGCCCATCGACTGCATGGTGCTGCACATGGCGTTGCGCAGGTCGAGGGCCGAGTCGACCGGCGGCACGGGGAAATAGCCGCCCTTCACCTTCGGCCGGTGCCCGAGGTTGCCGCCCTCGAACTCCGAGTCAGATTCCCACGCCGCCTCCTCGGCCGAAATCGCGTACGAGGCACCCGACATGTCCACCTTCCAGCGCACGTCGTCGAAGACGAAGAACTCGGCCTCGGGACCGAAGTACGCCGTGTCGCCGATGCCGGTGGACGCGAGGTATTTCTCGGCGAGCTTCGCCGTCGAGCGCGGGTCGCGGCCATAGGGCTGCATCGTGCTCGGCTCGATGATGTCGCAGCGCAGGTTGACGGTGGTTTCGTCGCGGAACGGGTCCAGCACCGGGGTGCTGTCGTCCGGCAGCAGCATCATGTCCGACTCGTTGATCGACTTCCAACCCGCAATGGACGAACCGTCGAACATGATGCCGTCCGCGAACATGTCCTCGTCCACCCGGCTCGCCGGGAGGGTGGTGTGCTGCTCCTTGCCCCGTGGGTCCGTGAACCGCAGGTCCACCCACTTGGCATCGTTGTCCGCAATCAGCTTGATGGTGTTTTCCGACATTTGCACTTCTCTCCTGGAGAACCGTTCCTCTTGGAATCCGCCGCGCCACGCCGACCGGCTGTCGGTGCGACTCCCACATTCGCATAAGGCAAATTCAATGCCACCGCACGTGCCGGCCCCGAAGCGGCCCGAAAGGGGCCTCGAAACGGGGCACGAACCCCCAATGCGGCGCCGTCCAGCGCCTCGTGGTCGAGCAACGACTGCCATGACATGCCGCCGTTTGGTGCACGGCATCCGCCGGGAGCACCATCCTTGTGCATTCCCCGCGCGCCCGCTCGACCCGCGATGGCGGTCAAGTCTCGCACACTTCCACGCGGATGCGTATCTCCTCGCCCTCGCGCGCGCTCAAGACCACCCGGTGGCCATGCACGCGGCACCAAGCGGGGATGTCGTGCAGAACGCCCGGGTCGGTGGCCAGCACGTCCAGCAGCGCCCCGGGCGCTAGGGTGCGCACGCGGTCCTGGGTGCGGATCACCGGCAGCGGACAGAGCAGGCCGCGCGCGTCCAGGCGTTCGGCATCCCCTTCGCCCCCCGAGACGGCGTGTTCGTCCGCCAGCCCCTCGCTAGACATGCCAAGTGCCGGGAATCTCCGCCGGCTTGAGCGGCGCGACGTTCAGGAGCTCCACCACGCCATCCGGGTGGTGCACGCTCACCTCCACCTCCGCGTCGTCGCGCCCCTGGCCGTACCGCGCGAGCACCCGGGCCGCCAGGGCCACATCGGACCGCTCCGGCGTGCCGTCCACCAACGCGAGCGGCCCGGCGACCCGGGCGGTGCGCATGTGGAGGAAACGCTTGCGGTATCCCTCGAGGAACCGGTTCTCGCCCTCCTCCCGGCCGACGATCAGCTTGAAGTGACGCGCCGGACGGATGTGGCGCCCCACCTTGAGCAGCATGATGTCGTCGAGTTCGTAGTCGCGCTCGCCCCGGGCCTCCCACAGATCCGCGAGCTTGGCCGAATACCGCTCGTCGGTGAGGAAGCAGCAGCCACCCGCCGGCTGCGCGTAGTCGGTGAGTCCGAACGACTCCGCGAGGGCGATCTGCGGCTTGCGGTTGCGGCCATGGAAGTCGAACAGCGCCGCGCGGTCCACCCATCCCTCCCGTTCGGGCCGGGTCGGCAGCAGGTTTTTCGCGCAGAGCGGGCGCAGCAGGAGGTCGTCCGCCCCGGACTCCCGGGCGACGATGGGCATGGTCTCCTTGCGCTGGGACTTCGGCCGTTGCCCGATTACCTCGCCGGTCACGATGAAGTCGAAACCATGCTCGTCCATGAAGCCCCAGGCGAGGGCCTTGTTGACCATGAAGATCTTGCAGTCGAGACACGGGTTCAAGTGCTGCCCGTAGCCGTGCTTCGGGTTGAGCACGACGTCCTTGTATTCCGAGGACACGTCGATGATGTGCAGGGGAATGCCCAACTGCTCCGCCACCCACAGGGCGTTGTTGCGCTTCGCCTTGGCGCGGTCCTTCCGGCGGATGGCATGGGTGTGCCCCTCCACACAGAAACCCGTGTAGAAATTGAGGCCCTCCACGTGCACGCCCTGCTCCATGACGACCTTAGCGGCCAACATGGAGTCGAGGCCGCCGGAGATGAGCGCGATCGCCTTCTTCTTCATGCGTCTATTTTAGTGCCTTTGCCCAGTGTGTTCGTCGCGCTCCGGCCCCGCGATTGCGGCTCGCAACGCCCGACGCCATCATTGCCGAAACCGACCGCGGCATGCCGCGCCAGCACCGGACGCTCCATGCGCAAAACCCCGGACCCCGACATCGACCGCAAGGACCCGTGGGCGTGGCCCGAATCGCGGTGGCGCGCGATCGTCGAGAAGGTCCGCGCTGGACGGTCGCTCAAGCCGGATGTCTGGCCCGGTGGCGCGCGCTGCGCCGTGGCGCTCTCGTTCGACTCCGACCACGAGACCCTCACCCTGCGCACCGGCGAGCGCTCACCGGGCCGGCTCAGCCAGGGCGAATACGGCGCTCGGGCCGGGGTGCCCCGCATTCTCGGCCTACTCCGGCGACACGACGTGCCGGCCACGTTCTTCGTCCCCGCGGTGACCGCGATGCTGTACCCGAATGAGCAGCGGCAGGTCACCGCCGCCGGACACGAAATCGGCATCCACTCGTGGATCCACGAGACGAACTCCACGCTGCCCCCCGAAACGGAGCGCGAACTCCAGATGCGCGCGGCGGACCAGCTCGAGGCCATCGCGGGCACGCGGCCGGTCGGCATCCGCACGCCGTCGTGGGACTTCTCCGAGCACACCCTCGCCATCATCCGGGAGATGGGCCTGCTCTACGACTCCTCCCTCATGGCGGACGACGACCCGTACGAGCTTCTTGAGGACAACGAACCGACCGGGATCGTGGAACTCCCGGTCGAGTGGATTCGCGACGACGTCCCGTACTGGGCGCCCGACCGGTCCGGCTTCCTCCGGCCCCACGCCCCGCCGGGAGGCGTGCTCGAAGTGTTCCGCCGCGAGTTCGACGGCGCATACGCGGAGCAGGGGCTCTTCCTCCTCACCATGCACCCGCACGTTATCGGTCATCGGTCCCGCATCCAGATACTCGACGAACTGGTCCACCACATGCGGTCGCGCCCCGGCGTGTGGTTCGCGACCCATGCAGACGTCGCACGTTACTGCCGCGACCGGGCGGGCTTGTCCGGGTGAGGGCCCTCTGTCAACGCGTGAGCGAAGCCCGGGTCGTCGTCGATGGAAGCGAGGTGGCGCGCATCGGACAGGGCCTCGTCGTGCTGCTCGGCGTGTTCACCGACGACGACGAGACGACCGCCGTGCGGCTCGCCGAGAAGACCCTCGCCCTGCGCGTGTTCGCCGACGACGCGAAGCCCATGAACCGCTCCGTGGTCGACGTTTCCGGGAGCGTGCTCGTCGTCTCGCAGTTCACCTTGGCGGCGGATACGTCCCGAGGGAACCGGCCCGGCTTCGCAAGGGCCGCGCCACCGGACGGCGCCCGGGCGCTGTACGAGCGCTACGTGGCGGAATTGCGCGCGCGTTGGCCACGGGTGGAGACCGGGGTGTTCGGAACGCACATGCAGGTCACGCTCACGAACGACGGCCCGGTGACCATCCTACTCGAGCGCTGAGAAGACGGTCGGGAAGTTCTCAAGCGTCACGATGACCGCTTCCTTGGCGTGGGGAAAAGTCTCGTGGAAGGCGTCCAAAGCGCTTAGGTGACGCTCGGTGGCCCCCTCCAACGTGACCTGGATCGGGGTGGGTCCGCCATCCGTCAGGATCACGAAGTCCACCTCTCCGGCCCCGGCCCCCGCCCCGCGCCAATAGGAGACATCGCCGAAGCGCTTCCGGAGTTCAACGAACGTGGCGCACTCCAACGCCTTGCCGAGGTCGCGGCCGGTCCGCCTCACGGCGACGCGCCGCAGGGCGGTATCAACGGGATAGTACTTGCGGTTGCGCTGCGCCCGCTTGCGTTGCGAGTACGCGAACCACGGGCAGGCGAACAGGAGATAGGCCTGCTCGCAGGCTTCGAGATACGCGGACACGGTCTCCACGGCGACCCCGCTGGCCGCCGCGATGCGCCGCAGGCTGAACTCGGAACCCGCCGATTTGAACACCATCTGCACGATCTGCCGCAGGGCGATGGACGATCTCGCCCCCACCCTTTCTCGGACGTCGCGTTGCAGGATGTCCACGAAATACTGCCGCAGGAGCAGATCCCCATCCTCGCTCGCGAGCGGTTCCGGAAAGCCGCCGTGATGCAGATGATCCGCCACCGTCGCGTCCGGTTGTATGCGACGGAACTCGTCGAGGTCGAACGGAAACAGCTCCACGGTGACGTGCCTTCCCGTCAGCACGGACGCCAACTCACCGGACAGGAGGTGCGCATTGGAACCGCTTACCACGAATCGAAAACGACCCGGTCGTTCGAGCTTCGCCCGCAGCCAGCGCTCCCACTCCCGCACCCATTGGATCTCGTCCAGGAACACCGTGAGCGGTCCCCCGTCCGGCCGCATGGCACCGAACGCCTGCGTCAACTGCTCCAGCGTTTCGAAGCCGAGCGCTCCCGCGAGGCGGGGATCCTCGAAGTTCACGAACAGGCAGTCCCGTCGATCAAGCCCGTAGCGTTCGATCAGTTGGGCGAGCAGCGTGGACTTCCCGCAACGCCGCACGCCCTGGACCACGAGCGCGACGCGACTGGACAGCGAACGCGGCAGGGCGACGCGGCGGGCTACCGACGGCGGTGGTGGATGGTCCCAGAAGCTCCAGGTGGCGGCGACGGCTAGGAGATCGTCGCTGTCCATAGTGTCGAGTTAACTCTACAAATTATGAAGCGTCGATCTTACTCTACGAAAGGTTCATTGTCGAGTTTACTCGACATATCGAACGCGACGGCCTGCCTGAAGGGTTGAGGCCCAGAGAGGTCGCCAACGTCGCGACAGCGGACACCAGCGCCCCGACAGGGAGTTGACCAGCAGCCGGACGGCGAACCAGTTCCCTCCCGACTACTCCTTGGCTTCGGCGCGTTGCGCGAACCGCGAGAGGATGATGCCCGCCTCGAACAGCACCCAGGTCGGCAGCGCGAGCAGCAGTTGCGATACCACGTCCGGCGGCGTCAGCAACATGCCCGCGATGAAGCAGACGACGATGATGTAGGGCCGCTTGCGGGCCATCGCCTCGGGCGTGGTCAGTCCCGACAACACGAGCAGGAAGGTCGCCACCGGCACTTCGAAGGCTACGCCGAAGGCGAAGAACATCTTCAGGACGAAGTCGAGGTAGCGGTTGATGTCCGTCATCATCGTGACGCCCTCGGGCGCCACCCCGGCGAAGAACTGGAAGACGAGCGGAAACACGGCGTAGTACGCGAAGGACATGCCGAGGTAGAAGAGCGCGACGCTCGAAACCAGGAGCGGCAGGGCGAACTTCTTCTCGCGCAGGTAGAGTCCCGGCGAGACGAAGCCCCACGCCTGATGGAGCACGTAGGGGATGGCGGCGAAGAACGACGTGAACGCCGCCAGCTTGAATGGCGTGAGGAACGGCGAGGCGACCTCCGTCGCGATCATGCCGCTGCCCGGCAGATAGGCCATCAGCGGCGCCGCCACGAACTCGTAGATGTCGTTGGCGAAGTAGTAGACGGGAAAGAACAGCACCACGACGGAGAGGACGGCGCGCAGCAGGCGCTGGCGCAATTCGACGAGGTGCGCGAGGAACGGCATCTCGTTGCCGTCCACCTCCGCGTCGTGGTGCGCTTCCTCGTTTTGGGCGCCGGGCTCGGTCAGATCCTTCCCGGGTGTCGGCCCAGGGTCGGCGACCGCCTTGCCCGTGGGGTCATCGCTCATCTTTGGCTTGCGCGGCGGCGGGCCCGGGCGCCTCGGGGGGAAGCTCCGGCGCGGGCTCGGATGGCGCCGTCGGCTCGACGGCCTCGTCCCCCACCGGCCCCTCCGTCGCCGCCGGGTGCGCACCCCCCCGGATGTCCTGGGCGAAGCCGTCGACGTCCTGCTCGATCTGCTTCATCTGCTCCATGATGGCTTCGTTGTGCAACTGCCGGCGCACCTCGTCCATGCCGATCTCGCGTTCGATCTCGGTCTTGACCCGCGAGAAGCTGCGCCGCGCCCGCCCGATCCAGAGGCCGAGGTTCCGAAGGGCCTCGGGCAGCCGCTCGGGGCCGAGCACCAAGAGGATGACGACACTCACCAGCAGCAGTTCGGGGAAGCCGATGTCAAACATTCAGAGTCTCTGCCCAACCCGCGGCAAGCGCGTACAGGGCCATCGAATTTGGCGGCACATCGTAAGTGCCCCGCTAGGGAAGGTCTTAATCAGACCTTCCCTAGTCCTGCTTCGCCTCGGTCTTGGAGTGCACCTCACCGTCAATGACCGTGCCCTGGTCCTCGATGATCTTCGCCTCCGCGGCCTTCTTCTTCTCGTCCTCGCTGACGGCGGACCGGAACCCCTTGATGGCGGCGCCGAGGTCGGAGCCGAGCGTCTTCAGGCGCCGCGGCCCGAAGAGCAGCAGCACGATCGCGAGCACGATCAGGAGTTCCCAAACGCTCAACCCGAACATGGCCTTCTCCGCGCGCGGAAGTCCCCGGATTATACGCCCCGCCGACAACCCAAATACCGCCCGGTTTTGCGGCCGGCCAAGCGCCGGGCGACCCTGCAAACCGTCAGCCGCGGCCGACGAGGAACGCGCCGAACAGCGCCAACATGCCGCCGAGCAAGGCCGTCACGCCGGCGTCCCCGCCGCCCGCGCCGGCGGCGAACGGCCAAAGCAGGCCGCAACCGGCGACGGCCAGCGTCGCGCCCAGCGCCTGCCGCCAACGCGTGCCCCGGCGCCGTTCGGACAACACCTGCCGCACCTCGCCGAGCACCGCCCGCTGCTCCTTGCCGAGCCGGTCGAGTTCGTTGAGCTTCGACACCGCCGTCAGGAGCACCTCCGGTAGGACGGGCAGCGCGTCGATCAAGCTCGGCGCCTGGTCGGCGAGCCGCCGGGCGAAGGCCAGGGGGCCGTAGCGGTCCTCCATCCAGCGCTCCATGAAGGGCTTCGCCGTGTGCCACAGGTCGAGGTCCGGATAGAGCTGCCGGCCGAGCCCCTCGATGTTCAGGAGCGTCTTTTGCAGCAGGACGAGTTGCGGCTGCACCTCCATGTCGAAACGCCGGGCCGTGCGGAACAGCGCGACCAGGAAGTGCCCGAAGGAGATGTCCTTGAGCGGACGCTCGAAGATCGGCTCGCAGAGCTGCCGGATCACGGTCTCGAACTCCCCCACGTCCGCCGTCGGGGGAATCCAGCCGGACTCCGCGTGCAGCCGCGCCACCTGGGCGTAGTCCTGATTGAAGAACGCCGCGAGGTTCTTCGCGAGGTACGTCTGGTCCGCCTCGGTAAGCCGGCCGATGATGGCGCAGTCGACGGCGATGTAGCTCGGCTCCGCCGGGTCGCCCACGTCCACGAAGATATTGCCCGGGTGCATGTCGGCGTGGAAGAAGTTGTCCTCGAACACCTGGGTGAAGAAGGTCTCGACACCCCGCTCCGCGAGCTTGCGCATGTCCGTGCCGCACGCCCGCAAGTGGTCGACGTCCGCGATGGGCACGCCGCGGATGCGCTCCAGCACGAGCACGTCCTCGGAGCTTTGCTGCCAGTACACCCGGGGCACGTAAAGCAACTTCGACGCCGTGAAGTTGCGCCGCAGGGTGGTCGTGTTCGCCGCCTCGAGCAGCAGGTTCAACTCGTCGAAGATGGTCCGCTCGTAGTCCGAGACCAGTTCCTCGAGGTGCAATCGCCGCGCGTCCCGGGAGACGCGCTCCAGCAACGCCGCGATGGCATAGAGGAGCGCCAAGTCCTTCGCGATCACGCGCCGCACGCCCGGCCGGATGATCTTGACCACCACCTCCTCGCCGGAGTGCAGGGTCGCCGCGTGCACCTGGGCCAGCGACGCCGACGCCAGCGGCGTCTCGTCGAACGAAGCGAACAACTCATCGACGGGCTTGCCGCCGCGCGCCTCCACCCGGGCGATGGCCTCCCGGGTGTCGAACGGCGGCACGCGGTCCTGCAGCTTCGCGAGTTCGTCCGCGTATTCCGTCGGCAGAAGATCCCGCCGCGTCGAGAGGATCTGCCCGAACTTGACGAACACCGGGCCGAGGTGCTCGAGGGCCTTGCGCAGCCGCTCTGCGGCGGGCGCCCGGGGCCTTCCGACCAACACGAACCGGAGCGCCCGCACCAGCGCGCTCTCCGGCGCCACCGCCAACGCAATCTCGTCGAGGCGGAAGCGCACCACGGTCCAACCGATGCTCGCGAACCGGCCGATCCGGCTGCCGGCCCGGGTCCGCGTCCCGCCCTTGCGGCCGGCGGCAGTCACTTCGTGCCCCGATGCAGCGCCACCACGCCGCCGAGCAAGCCATCCGCCCGCACTTCCGCGAAGCCGGCGTCCTCCATCATCCTGGCGAGGACGTCGCGCCCGGGGTGAACGGCGATGGACTCCACGAGATAGCGATACGGCGCGCCGTCTCCCGCCACCAGCCGCCCGAGCAAGGGCCAGGTGCTCTGCCACAGGCCCGCGGCCCGCGCGAGCCAAGGCTGGCCGGGCGTCGAGAACTCCAGCACGACGACGGCGCCACCCGGACGCAACACCCGGTGGATTTCCCTTAGGCCGCGCTCCTTGTCGGTCAGGTTGCGCAACCCGAAGGCGATGACCACGGCGTGGAAACTCCCCGCCCCGAAGGGCAGCGCTTCCGCGTCCGCGCGCACCGTCTCGATGTTCGTGAGTCCCGCGTCGAGGACACGCTCGCGCCCCACGGCCAGCATGCTCGCATTGATGTCGCACAGGACCACCCGGCCGTCCCGCCCGACGACTGGCGACAACAGCTTGGCAAGGTCGCCCGTGCCCCCGGCCAAGTCGAGCGCGTCGTGTCCGGCGCGCAGTCCGGTGCTGTCCACCGCGACGCGTTTCAGGATGCGGTGCAGCCCGCCCGACATCAGGTCGTTCATGGCGTCGTAGCGTCCCGCCACGCTGCGGAACACTTCGGCGACGCGGGCCGTTTTCTCCTCGGGCGTCACGCGCCTGCGTCCGAAATCGACGGTCCCCGCACGAGCTGACGCTCGCGTTGGAGGTTCCGCCGCCGCGGAACTGCCGCGGCGCGAGCTCCAGGGCGTCTTCAACGGGCGGGCGGCGTCCATTGGCCGATCGGGATGGTCGGCAGGCGGGACGCGTTGGCCTGCTCCAGCTCCGCGAGATAGTCCCGCCAGTACTCCTCGCGCCGCTCGTACAGCTCCTTCAGAAACGCCCAGGAGTAGATCCCCGTGTCGTGGCCATCGTCGAACGCGATGCGGATGGCGTAGTTGCCCACGGCGGTCACCTCCTCGATGGCGACGTGTTTCTTGCCCGTCTGCAGCACGCGGTCCGCGTCGGAGTGACCCCGCACCTCCGCGGACGGCGAGTACACCCGCAGCAACTCGGCGCTCAGCATCGCCGCGTCGGCATCGCCATAGTCCAGTTCCAGCGTCCGGGACTCCCGATGGTAAACGACGGCCCGGGGCGGCTTGTCGCCCGCGGCGTTCACGGCTCCGTGTTCATAGCTGCGTGTTCACAGAATGTAGCGCGACAGGTCCCGGTTCCGGGCCACGTCCGCCAAGTGCGCGTCCACGTAGTCGGCGTCGATGGTAACCGCCCGGCACTCGGCGCCGCTCGCGTCGAACGAGATTTCGTCGAGCAGGCGCTCGAGCACGGTGTAGAGGCGACGCGCTCCGATGTTCTCCGTGTTCTCGTTCACCTGCCACGAAATCTCGGCGATGCGCGTCACGGCCTCGTCGGTGAAGCTGAGATCGATCCGCTCCGTGTCGAGGAGGGCCCGGTACTGCTCGGTCAGCGACGCGTCCGGTTCCTCGAGAATCCGCTTGAACTCCTTCGGCCCGAGCGCGGACAACTCGACGCGGATCGGCAAGCGGCCCTGTAGCTCGGGGATGAGATCCGAGGGTTTCGACACGTGGAAGGCGCCCGAGGCGATGAACAAGATGTGGTCCGTGCGCACCATGCCGTAGCGGGTGGACACCGTGCATCCCTCGATCAGCGGGAGCAGGTCGCGCTGGACGCCTTCCCGGGACACGTCCCCGCCGATGTGCTCGGCGCGCCTCGCCACCTTGTCGAGTTCGTCGATGAACACGATGCCGGTCTGCTCCACGGCGTCGACCGCGTGGGTCTTGATCTCCTCCTCGTTGACGAGCTTCATGGCCTCCTCGTCCCCGAGACGGCGCAGGGCGTCGCGGACCTTCAGGCGCATGGTCTTTTTCCGGCCGCCCCCGAGGTTCGCGAACATCTCCTGCAATTGGCTCGTCATCTCCTCCATGCCCGGCGGCGCCATGATCTCGACCCCCATCGGCGCCGGATCGAGTTCCATCTCGATCTCCTTCTCGTCGAGCGTGCCCTCGCGCAGACGCTTGCGGAACACCTGCCGCGTGCCGGACTCGCCGTCCCGTTCCCCATCCGCGGCCGGGGCGCGCCGCGCGGCCGGCAGCAGGGCGTCGAGCACCCGCTCCTCCGCGGCGAGGTCGGCCCGTTCGCGCACCTTCTGGATCTGGCGATCCCGCAGCATCTTCACCGCGACGTCCGCGAGGTCCCGCACGATCGACTCGACATCCCGGCCGACGTAGCCCACCTCGGTGAACTTGGTCGCCTCCACCTTGATGAACGGCGCGTCCGCGAGCCGGGCGAGGCGGCGGGCGATCTCGGTCTTGCCGACGCCGGTCGGGCCAATCATCAAGATGTTCTTCGGGGTCACCTCTTCGCGCAACGTGGCCGGCAGCTGCATGCGGCGCCACCGGTTCCTGAGCGCGATCGCGACGGCCCGCTTGGCCGCCTCCTGACCGACGATGTGCTTGTCCAGCTCATCGACGATCTGCCTGGGGGTCATGATGCTCATTCGATCGGCAGCGCCTCGATGGTCGCGTTGTGGTTGGTGTAGATGCAGATGTCCGCAGCGATCGCCAAGCTCTTCTCGACGATTTCCTCCGCACCAAGATCCGAGTTCTGCAGCAGCGCCTTGGCCGCCGCCTGGGCGTAACCGCCCCCGGAGCCGATGGCGATGAGGCCCGACTCGGGCTCGATCACGTCCCCGGTGCCGCTCACGACGAGGGAGGCACTCGCGTCGGCGACGGCGAGCAAGGCGTCGAGGGGCCGCAGCGCCCGGCTGGAACGCCATTCCTTGGCCAGCTCGACCGCCGCCCGGGTCAAGTTGCCCTGATAGTTGTCCAGCATCCCCTCGAAGCGCTCGAAGAGCGTGAACGCATCGGCGGTGCCCCCGGCGAACCCGGCCAGCACCCGGTCCTCGTACAAGCGGCGGACCTTCCTGGCGTTGCCCTTCATGACCGTGTTGCCGACGGTCACCTGTCCATCGCCCCCCAACGCCACCATCTCGTGCCGGCGAATCGACAGGATCGTGGTTCCTCTAAACTGCTCCAACGACAGTCCTCCCTGTATGCCCCTTGGCGCGACGACGTCGTGGTCGTCTCGTCCGGCGATGCTGAGGGGTGCGGGGGGCCGAATCAATCAGCAGATGCCGCCCTTTCGAGTAGGACCGGAGCGATGTTCCGGTCGCGCAATTGCCCCATCGCGGCTTGCGTTTCTGACCTCGACTCGAATGGGCCAACGATTACACGGTACAGCACGCCGTCGTCGACGCCGACCGTGGACGTGCTCGCCGGCAGGCCGGCGAGGAGCAACTCGGCGCGTCGCCTCTCCGCGGCCCCGGCCCGATGAAAAGCCCCCGCCTGCACCAGATACTCCACGCGCGTCCTGGGCGCCGCACGCACCGGGGCGCCGTTCTCGTAGGGCGCGGTGTCCGGCGTCACCTCGGCTTCCGGCAAGCGCTGCCAGAACTCGAAGTCCAGCGTGTCCAGCGCGGCGTCGGACTGGTTGGATGCCTCGGACGGGGCGTCACCGCTCCCCGGACCGACCATGTAGACGGCGACCACGGCCACCACCGCGCCCACGGCCAACCCCGCGGCGAAGGACGCCACGCTGAACCCCTCGGCTCGCCGCCCTCCGTCCAATCTCGTGCCAACTCGCATCCGTTCCCATTCTACACGCCTGATCTACACCCTGACCGAGGCGGACGGCCCGCTCATGGGGTCACTCAGAACGTGTCATACGGGTCCACGTCGATCGACCACCGCACCCTGCCCCGCGGCAGTTCCGCCTCCTCGAGCCGCCCCAGGGCGGCGTGCAGGGTCCGGCGACGATGCGCGAGCACCAGGCACTGGAAACGTTGGCGGCCCCCACGCCGGGCCATGGGCGCCGGGGCCGGCCCGAGCACCTCGAAGCCTCCCTCGGCACCCGCCGACGCTTCTCGCAACACCACCGCGGCCCGGCCGAGCAGCGCCTCGCACGCCGCGCCGTCGACGCTCTCGGCGCGCAACACGGCCATGGCCCCGAACGGCGGCAGGGCGGCCTCTTGGCGATGCGCCATCTCCGTCTCCGCGAAGCCGGCATACCCATGCTCCACGAGGGCGCGCAGGTTCGGACCGTCCGGATCGTAGGTCTGTATCCATACCTCCCCCGGCCGCTCGGCGCGGCCGGCGCGGCCCGCCACCTGGACGATGAGTTGCGCCGTGCGCTCGGGGGCGCGGAAATCCGCGGACAAGAAGCCGCCGTCCGCGTCGATGACCGCCACGACCGTGACCGCCGGCAGGTGGTGCCCCTTTGCCAGCATCTGCGTGCCGACCAAGATGGCAGCGCCCCCCGCCCGCAGGAGTTCGAATTGCGCATCGAAGCGCGCCGGTCCGCGGGTGGTGTCGCGGTCGAAGCGATACAGCGGCACTCCCGGGAAACACGTTCCGAGCGCGGACTCAACGCGCTGCGTCCCCGCCCCCAGGCCGATCAGGGCCCCAGCCCCACAGGCAGGGCAAGCATCGGGGTGCCGATGCCGGCGGCCGCAGTGGTGACAGCGCAGCCCACGCGGAGTTTCGTGCAGCGTGAGCCTTGCATCGCAAGCTCCACAACGCGCCTGCCAGCCACACGCCGTACACAGGCAGGTCGGCGCGAAACCCCGGCGGTTGACGAACACGAGGGCTTGGTTGCCCGCCGCGAGGTGCCGTCCGAGCACGGCGACCAAGCGGTCGGAGAGGCCGTCGCGCAGCCGGCGGCCCCGCACGTCGATGACGTGGTATTCGGGCAACCGCGCCGCGCCGGCCCGGCGCGCCAAGCGCACGCGGCGGTAGCGCCGGCGCGCCACGTTCGCCAAGGTCGCCAGGGACGGGGTGGCGCTGCCAAGCACCACCGGCACGCCCAGGGCGCGGCCGCGCATCACCGCCACGTCGCGAGCCGAGTAACGCAGCCCTTCCTGCTGCTTGAAGGACGCGTCGTGCTCTTCGTCCACGACGATCAGCCGCAGGTCCGCGAACGGGGTGAAGACCGCGGAGCGCGTCCCGACCAAGACGCGGTTGCGCCCTTGCGCGCACCCGCTCCAGATGTCGAAACGCGCGGCGTCGGACGCGGCGGAATGCAACGCGGCGGCGGCGCCGAAACGCTTTCGGAAACGGTCGAGCGTCTGGGGCGTCAGTCCAATCTCCGGTACCAACACCAACGCCTGCCCGCCGGCGTCGAGCACCTTGGCGATGGCGCGCATGTAGACCTCGGTCTTGCCGCTCCCGGTCACGCCCTCGACCACCACCGGCCGGCCATCGGCCACGGCCGCCTCGATGGCCTCGACGGCACCGCGCTGCTCCTCGTTCAACGCGAAGGGCGACGGTGCCACGTCGTACCGGTCTTGCTCCTCTTCCTCCACCACCATCCCCTTCCGCACCAAGGCGGCCAGGGCACGCCGGTCCAGACCCAGGCGCCGGACTTCCCCGTCCGGAACCGGTGCGCCATGGTCCCGCAGGATCCGCAACACCTCCGCCTGGCGGGGGGCACGCGCCGGCACGCCGTCGCCCACCGCGCGCCAACACCGAGCCGGACGCAGCTCCGCAACGGCCCCACGACGGGCGGCCACCGGCAACATCGTGCCGAACACCTCGCCCAGGGGATGGTGGTAGTAGCGGCCCAGCCAACGGGCCAGTTCCACGAGGTCCGGCGGCAAGAATCCTTCGGGATCCAATACCGCGGAGACCGTCTTCAACGACCGGTCGGAACCCGCGCGGGCGCCGCAGACCACCCCGACGATCTCCGCCCGGCCGAAGGGGACGCGGACCCGCGCGCCGACCGGAGGCGCGGGCTCTCCGGCGGGCATCGCATAGTCGAACATCCGCCGGACGGGCCGCGGCACGGCGACCTCGACGACGCGCTCCGCGCCCGATTCGATCACGGACACCCGAACCTCCCCGTTCGGGCCATCGCGGCGGAACCGGGTGGCCGTGTCCCGCCGCCTTGCCAAGCCCGCCGCGCGGCAATACACTCCGCGCCCTTCCCACCCCACGGAGACGCGCCCCGGTGAAGCCGGACATCCATCCCGCGTACTCGGACATCCAGGTGACGTGCAGCTGCGGCAACGTCATCGAGACCCGGTCCACCCTGGGGCGGGACATTCACGTGGATGTCTGCTCCCAATGCCATCCCTTCTATACGGGCAAGCAGAAGATCATCGACTCGGGCGGGCGGGTCGAGCGCTTCCGCCGCCGTTTCGGCAACCGCTCGACGGGCTGACCCATCGACGTCCGGGCCGCCAGCGGCGTCCGCCCGGGGTCATTGTAGAATCCGTCCCGTTCACGCCCTGTTCAGGAAGGACGGCGGAAGCTTCGTTGGACTGGTTTGCGAACCTGCGCGCCATGCGTATTCCAATCATCGTCCTGGCATTGGCCGCCACGCTCGCCCATGCCGCCGGCCCCGGCGAAAAACTCTACAACGAGTTCGTCGAGACGGGGCAGATTTATGGGGACGAATCCTGGCAGCGCTACGTCCGCCAGCTCGGCGAGCGTCTGCTGGCGCAGTCCAAGGACGCCGGCAGGGACTACCATTTCCACGTTCTCGACAACTCCGTGGTCAATGCGTTCGCGACGGGTGACCGCTACATCTTCATCAATCGCGGCCTGATCGCCTTCCTCAATAGCGAGGATGAACTCGCGGCGGTGCTCGGGCACGAGATCGGGCACGTCGTGGCGCGGCACACGCGCCGCCAACGCACGGCCAACGTGCTCGGCAAGGGCATCGGCATCGCGGCGGCTATCCTGACCGGCAGGGGCGAACTCTTCGAACTGTCCGACGCCGCCACCAAGGCCTATGTCTCCGGCTACGGCCGCGAGATGGAGCTCGAGGCGGATCGGCTCGGCGGAGAGTATCTGGCGCGGGCCGGCTACAACCCCCTGGCCATGATCGACGTGGTGCAGGTCCTCAAGGACCAGGAACTGTTCGCCAAGCGCGTCGAACGCAAGCCCGCCACCTATCACGGGCTGTTCGCGACGCACCCGAAGAACGACAAGCGCCTGCACGACGCGGTCGCCCAGGCCCAAGGGCTGCTCCCGGAAACGACGGCGCCTCCATTGGCGGACTTCTGGGAGCAGGTCGATGGCCTCATGTACGGCGACGAAGCCGTCATGGGCCGGGCGATCGGCACTACCTACTACCACGGCGGGCTGCGCGTCGTGATCGAGTTCCCGGCCGGGTGGAGCGTCTCCAATCCGCGATCCGCCATTGCCGCGACCGCCCCGGCAGGCAAGGAGGCCGCCCAGATCGAAGTCGGACGCCATCCGTGGCAGAAACGTCAGTCGCCGGAGAAGTTCCTCACGCGCCGATTGCAGCGGGACGACATCGTCTCCGGCGAGTCCGTCGAAATCAACGGCATGGAGGGCTATGTCGGGGAGACGAACCTCGAAGGCAGCGACGCGAAGTTGAAGCTCATCGGGGTGCTCTACCGGGCCAAGGATGTCTTCCTATTCACCGGCGCCGCCGGCCCCAAGGGCGACCCCGAAGCCTTCCGCAAGGATTTCCTGGCGACAATGCACTCCCTGCGCAACATGACGCCGGAGGACGCCAAGGTCGCCAACGAGCGCCGCATCAAGGTGATCGTCGCCGAACCGGACGTCACCTACGCCGACCTCGCGCGCCGGACGCCCATCCGCAGGTTCCCGGAGGAGACCCTGCGCCTGATGAACGGCGGACATCCGCACGGCGAGCCCCGGGCCGGGAACTACATCAAGATCGTGGAGTAGGCCTTCCCCAACGGTTGGAGGCCTAAAAGATGTCCTCGGGGGCGACGAAAATGTCCTCGGGGGTCACGTTCCGCCCCGGGCCACGTCGGTCCGCCGCCACGGTGACGGGAGCACTCTCCTCCAGGAAAAACTCGAACATGGCGTCCGGGCGGTCCGGGGCCACCCCCAAGCCCGTCGCCGGGTCGATCTTCACGCTCACCACGCCCTCCGGCGGCGGGCGGTCACGCTCCGGGAGGCCATCGAGAGCGTCGCCCATGAAATCTATCCAGACCGTGAGCGGCGTCGTCGAACCGTATTCACGCCGACCGACCGGCCGATAGTCGCCGAAGCCGACCCACACGGACGCCACGAGATGATCGTTGTAGCCGTTGAACCAAGTGTCCGCGGCCTCGTTGGTGGTGCCCGTCTTGCCGGCGATGTCCCCCCGCTCGAGCGTCCGGGCACGCCGGCCGGTGCCACGCTCGATCACGTCGCGCAGCATCGAGTGCAGGATGAAGACGTTGCGTTCGTCCACGACCCGGGGCGCGGCCACCACCACCGGACCGGCAAGCGACGGCTCCAGCGACTCCCCCGACACGGCCCCGGTGTCCCCCTGCGGCACCCCATCCGCACCGTCCGGCACGGCCTCCAAGTCGCCGAGCCCAAGGACCGGTCCCCGCTCGGCGGCACCTGCCTCGGGATGTCTCGGTTCGTAGACCACGGTGCCGTCCCGGGTCGTCACGCGCCGCACGATGTGGGGCTCGATGCCGTAACCTCCGTTTGCGATCACAGCATAGGCGTTGGCCATGTCCAGGGGCGTCACCGCCATCGTCCCGCCACCGATCGCCAACTGGGTGTCCTTGGGAAACCCGTCCGTGTCGAAACCGAAGCGGCCGGCGTGGTCCATGACGCGGTCCACCCCCACCTCGAGCAGCACCCGCATGGTGACAAGGTTGATCGAGCGATACAGGGCTTCGCGCAGCCGGGTCGGTCCGTTGTAGCGCCCGCTGTCGTTGCGCGGCCGGTACGCCTTCTCGAACTGGGTGTCCTCGAAGACCAGCGGTGCGTCCAGGAAGATGCTTGACGGGGTCACGCCGTTCGCGAGCGCCGCGGAATAGACGAAGGGCTTGAAGCCGGACCCGGGCTGGCGCGCCGCGCGCCGGGCATGGTCGAACTGATTGCTCCAGAAATCGTAGCCGCCGGCCAAGGCCGCCACCGCGCCGTTCTCCGGGTGCACGGCCACCAGCGCGCCCTGGATGTCCGGTACCTGCCCGAGCCGCCAGCCGCCGTCGTCGAGGCGCTGAACGCGAACGATGTCGCCAAGCGCCACGACATCCGCCGCCGTGCGCGGCCGCACGCCGCGCCGGTCCACGTCGATGTAGGGGCGCGCCCAAGTCATGCCGTCCCACGCGACGGTCACCGTCTCGCCCGTCCCGGTCACCGCCACGAAGGCCTGCTCGTCCACCCGGGCCACGGCGGCCGGCACCATGTCCGCGACGACCGGCACTTTGGCGAGCGCCTGCCGCAACGTCTCCGTAGCCGCCTCGGGCACCAACGGGGGGGCTAGCGCATCCTCGACCGTCGCCGGCTCGCCGAGCGGATCGCCCTGGTCGGTGGGCGGGGCCGCCACCGCCCCGAGGGCGGCCAAGGCATCCGCGTCCTCGATGCGCCCCTCCACGCCCCGGTACCCGTGCCGCCGGTCATAGCCCGCCAACCCGTCGCGCAGCGCCCGGTTGGCACTCCGCTGCCGTGCGGCATCGATGGTCGTGGTGACCTCGTACCCCGACTTGTAGACGTCCGTCCCGAACCGCGCCACGAGTTCGCTGCGCACCCACTCGGCCGCATACGGCGCCGCCAGTTCCGGTTCGCGCCGGTGTTGGCGCGCCGTGATCGGCGCGTTGCGCGCCCGCTCGAACGCCTCGCGGTCGATGGAACCCTGGCCCAGCATGCGGCTCAACACCAAGTTGCGGCGCTCCAAGGCCCATTCGGGGCCGCTGATCGGATTGCCCGAGTCCGGCCGCTTCACGATCCCCGCGAGCATCGCGAGTTGGGCCAGGTTCAGTTCGCCCAAGGGCCGGTCGTAGTAGGTCAGCGCCGCGGCCTGGGCGCCATAGGCCCGCTTCCCGAAGAACATCACGTTGATGTAAAGCTCAAGGATCTGCTCCTTCGCCAACTCCTGCTCGATCTTGAGGGCGAGCAACATCTCCTTGAACTTGCGGATGAAGGTCTGCTCCAGGGAGAAGGACACGTTGCGCGCCAGCTGCATGGTGATGGTCGATGCCCCCGTGCGCACCTCGGGATTGGCGAGCATCTGGAGGACGTCGTTGGCGAACGAGATGTAGTCGATGCCCGCGTGGTCGTAGAAGCGCTTGTCCTCCGTGTCGAGGAGCGCGTTGACGAAGGCCTCGGGGACATCCTCGAGGCGCACCGGGATGAACCGCCGCACCCCAAACTCGGCCATGAGGGCCCCGTCCGCCGTAAAGACGCGCATCGGCGCCTCGGGGCGGAAATCGAGGTAACTCTCCGCGGGCGGAATCTGCGGGTTTAAGTAGAGATAGCTGCCAGCCAATGTGAGAGCCGTCGCACAGACTCCACCGGCTCCGAGCCAGATAATCGACCTCAGAACCTGTTGCCGCCGGCGCTTCATGGCCGCGCCACTCGGGGACGCTTGAATCGGTCCGTCCCGGTCCCGAACGCGGCGTGCAACGGGCGAGCCGAACGGCCAATCGAGCAAGGAGACATGGCCATGCGCAACCCGTTGAGGAAGTCCGACGCGCTCGTTGGTCTGGACATCGGCTCTACGTCCGTAAAGCTGGTGGAGCTTTCACAGCACGACGGCCGCCACCGCGTGGAGGCCTTCGGCGTCGAGCCACTACCGCCCCACGCCGTCGTCGAGAGGAATGTTAATGACCCGGAGCGCGTTGGTGAAGCGATCCGCCGCCTCGTCGAACGCGCCCGCCCCCGGGGCCGGCGCGCCGCCGCCGCCGTGCCCGACGGGGCGGCCATCACCAAGATGATCGAGATGGACGCGTCGCTGTCCGACGACGCCCTGCACGCGCGCATTGCGGGCCAGGCCGACCGGCACCTGCCCTTTCCCATCGAGGAGGTCGCGATGGATTTCGAGGTGCAGAAGCTGTCGGAACGGAACCCCGATCAGGTCGAGGTGCTCCTGGCGGCCTGTCGGCGAGAGGCGGTGGAACAGCGCGAGGCGGCCATGCGGCTAGGCGGGTTCCGGCCGCACGTGGTCGACATCGAAGGCCGCGCCCTGCACCGCGCGGCGGCGCTCGCGCGGCCCATGATCGCGCCCGTACCCGGCGCGTTGCTCGGCGTGGTGGACATCGGTGCCGGGACAACCCGGCTACAGGTCTCCGATCCGGCCGGACCGGTCTACCTCCAGGAACAGCGTCTCGGCGGCCACCAGCTCTGCGCCGAAGTGCAGCGCCGTCACGGTCTCTCCCCGGAGGCGGCGCTCGACGCCGTGCGGCGGGGACGACTGGACGGCCAACCCGACATCCTAGCGGGGTTTCGGACCGCGCTCGTGGCCGAGATCGGCCGGGCTCTCCGTGTCTTTCGGGCCTCCAGCGGCCAATCGGTGGCCGGACTGCTGTTGGCCGGCGGCGCCGCGGCCCTGAAGGGACTTGCCCCGGCGCTGACCGATGCCCTCGCGGCCCCCGTCCACCTCGCGGGACCGTTCGCTGGGATGTCGTTCGGCCCTCGGGTCGACCGCGACGCCATCGCCCCCTGCGCACCGGCCATGCTGACGGCCTGCGGGTTGGCCCTGCGGGCCTTCGACCCATGAGCGGCATCAACCTACTACCGTGGCGCGAGTGGGAGCGCGGGCGGCGCAACCGGGCGTTCGTCGCCGGCCTCGTCGCGAGCGCGGCGGGCGCCGTGGGCGTCGCACTGGCGGTCGCTGCCGGCATCGACCACCTGACGGCGCGGCAGGACGGCCGGGCCGACTTCCTGCGGGGCCACTTGGCGGTCCTCGAGGAACGGATCGTCGAGGTGCGGCGGCTACGGAATCGGCGGGAGGAACTCGCGGCCCAGCTCGCGGTAGTGCGCGGCCTGCGGGACGAGCGCTTCGCGTTTCCCCGGATGCTCCACGCGCTGGCGGGCACGATCCCGCCGGGCATCCATTACGCCCGCCTCGCGAGGACGGGCGAGGTCATCTCGATCAGCGGCACCGCCGCGTCCGCAACGCGGATCTCCGTCCTGATGCGGCGGCTCGCGGCCTCCGAACGTTTCGGCACGCCGGCCCTGCGGGGTATCCAGGAAGACCGCGAGAATGCCGAGTACGGCGGGCGCACCGTGCAGTTCGACCTGACCTTGCCCTGGCTGCCAAACACCGATCCCGGGGAGGACGGATGACCATGGCGACCCTAGCCCGCATTTCTCACCAAGTCGCTTGTGCATGGATCGCAAGTCCTTGGTCCATTTGGGTTCATCGTCGATCTCAAGCTCGGTGGCCGGATGCAGAGCGCTGGCCGCGCCCTCGCCGGGCGCGGTGGGGTTGGGCCGGGGGCGGGTCAGCGTTGAGCGCCAGCGAAACGTTGGAACGGCTCCGGGGCGCTTTTCGCCCCGTGCGCGCACATGCTCCCTCAAACTTAGGCCCCACTAGGCTTTCGGTCGGCGAGCGCGACGCAAGCGTCGTGCGCACGGGGCGAAAATCCTCGGCGATCATCACGGCCCGTGGTGAGAAATGCGGGCTAGCGCCCCGCAACCGTCGCCTACGGCTCCGCTCGCGGCCCAACCCCACCGGCCTACGCGCCCGCGCCGTCCTACGGCGCGGCCCCCTAGGGTGGCGTTTGGCCAAGTCGTCGATCGGGGCGGAAAGCGTTCGCCGCGCGCTCGGACGACTGCGCGAAATCGAACTCGAGGATCTAGAACCGCGCAACGCCGGCGGTTGGCCGGCGCCGGTTCGGGGTGTCGCCATGGCCTGCGTGTTCGTGCTCGTGTTGGGGGCGGCATGGGTGTTGGCGCTGGCCCCCAAGGCGGCGGCTCTGGGCGCCCGCGACGACGTGGAGCAACAACTCAAGGACGCCTTCCGACGCAAGTCCGTGGAAGCGGCACCGCTCGCCACGCTGCGGGCCGACGGCGACGCGCTCCACACCGAGTTCGCGGCCGTGCTCGACACCCTGCCTACGGGCACCGAAGTGCCGGGGCTCCTGGAGGACATCGCTCGGGCCGCCCTCGTGAACGACCTGACCGTCCAACGCATCGACCTCGGAGCCGAAAGTCCGGCGGAGCTATACGTCGAACTGCCCATCGAGATTGTCTTGAGCGGGGACTACCACCGGATCGGCGGGTTCACCAACGCGGTCGCGAATCTCGCGCGGCTCGTGACCCTGCACGACTTCGAGATCGCGCTGGCGGAGGACGCCGGCGAACTCCGCTTCGCCGTGGTGGCGAAGACCTACCGGCGGCGCGCGCCATGAGTTGCACCATCCGCCGCCGCAGTGCGTTCGCGTTCCGGATCGCCTCGTGCGTCGCGGTGCTGGCCGCGGGTTGTTCCGAGGCGCCCCTCCACGACCTCGAGGCATTCGTGGCCGAGGCCGTGCGGCCTCTCCCGAGCATGGTCGCTCCACCTCCACCGGTGCCCAAGGCGTTCGAGTACGAGCCCGGCACGATGCGCGACCCATTCGACCCCCCGGCCGGCCGGTGGGATGTGGGTCCCGAGCCTTCCGCCGTACCCGACCTCGCCCGGCGCCGGACGATGCTCGAGCAATTCTCGGTCACCGAGCTACGGATGATCGGCGTGCTCGCGCGCCCGGGACGCCGCGCGGCGCTGGTACGCGACCCCCGTGGACGCGTGCACCGCGTCCAGGCGGGCGACTACCTCGGCCGGGACTTCGGGCGTATCGAGCAGGTCGCGGTTGACGGCCTGAGGATCGTGGAGTCCATCGCGGATGGCGGCACCGGCTGGGTCACGCGCACCCGCACGATCACGCTGTCCCGTACCGACGCGGGGACGCTCCCGGAGCCCGCCGATGCGTGACCGGGCGCAATCGAAGCGGCCGGTGGTGGCCGGCATAGCGATAGCCGCGGTGTTGGTGCTCCTCGGCCGGCCCTGCCTCGCGGAGTCTCCGAGCGGCGCGGCGCCCCCAGCCCGCCCCGAGGAGCGGCTCACCCTCGACTTCCAGGACATCGAAACCCGCGCCGCGCTACAGCTCATCGCCGACTTCACCGACCGCAACCTGGTGGCCAGCGACGCGGTTTCCGGCCGCGTCACCCTCCGCCTCAAGCAGGTGCCCCCGGACCAGGCCCTCGACCTGATCCTGCGCACCCAGGGCCTCGCCAAGCGGGAGATCGGCAATGTCCTGTTGGTCGCACCGGCGGCCGAGCTCGCGGCGCGGGAGCGGCTGGAGCTGGAAAACCGCCGACAGCTCTCCGAACTCGCGCCCCTACGGACCGAGTTCATCCAGATCCGCCATGCGAACGCGGCGGAACTCTTCGAACTGCTCGGCGGCAGCGACCATCCGGCGGCGCTGTCGGAACGCGGTAGCGTCATCGTCGACGAGCGCACGAATGCGGTGATCCTGACCGACACCGCGGACCGCATCGGCCAGATCCGCGCGGTCATCGCGCAACTCGACGTCCCGGTGCGGCAGGTCATCATCGAATCCCGAATCGTCAACGCGAACGCGAACTTCTCCCAGCAACTCGGGATACGGTGGGGCGGGGCCGTACTGCGCGCCGCGGGGGCGGCCACGCTCAAGCTCGGCGGCAGCCTGGAGACGCTGACGGAGCTACAGAACGTGGCGGCGGACGACGGCGGGGCCATCTCGTCCCCGGACCAACTGGTCGCGGACCTTGGGGTCTCGGACTCCGGCACGACCCGCCTCGGTGTCGGCATCACCGACGGAACGGACTACCTCCTCGATGTCGAGATATCGGCGCTGGAGAACGAGGGGCACGCCGAAGTCATCGCGCGCCCGACGCTCATTACCGCGGACAAGCAACCCGCGTCCATCCAATCCGGCGTAGAGATCCCCTACCAGGAGGCAAGCAGCTCCGGAGCGACCTCGACCTCGTTCAAGGAAGCGGTGCTGTCGCTCGCCGTCACGCCGCGCATCACGCCCGACGAGCGCATCCTCATGGACCTGGCCGTCAACCAGGATTCCGTGGGGCAGGTCTACAACGGCGTGCCGAGCATCGACACCACCTCCGTCGTCACCCGGGTCCTGGTCCACAACGGCCAGACGGTGGTCCTCGGCGGCATGTTCCGCACCAACCGCAACGTCGAGGCGACGAAGACCCCGCTCCTAGGCGACATGCCGTTCGTCGGCCGCCTGTTCCGGCGCACGCTCACCCGGGACGACAAGCAGGAGCTACTGATCTTCATCACCCCGCGGATCGTCGGCTCGAAGGCGGCCGCGATGGTCTATGATGCCAACGCTGTTGGAGGCCAGCCCGCGCCATGACGCAAAGCGTGTTTCTCATCGGGATGATGGCGTCCGGGAAAACCACGATTGGCCGCCACCTCGCCGCCGTGCTCGAGCTGCCTTTCGTCGACGCGGACCGGGTGATCGAGCAACGCGCCGGCGCCGACATCGCCTGGATCTTCGACCTCGAGGGCGAGGACGGCTTTCGCGAGCGCGAGCAGGCCGTGCTCGACGAACTCACCCTCCGGGAGGGCATCGTGCTCGCAACCGGTGGCGGCGCGGTGCTCCGCGAGGTCAACCGGTCCCGGCTGCGCGAGCGGGGCGTGGTCGTGTATCTGGACGCGCCCCTGGAGCGCCTGGTTGCCCGTACCCGCAGCGACCGGAAACGCCCCCTGCTCGGCGATGGCGACGCCGAGCAGACCCTCGCGCGGCTGCTGGCCGAACGGGGCGGGCTATACGCGGACACCGCGCACGTCACCGCACCCGTCGACGACGGATCGCCGCGATCGCTTGCCGAGCGCATCGCCGCACAACTCAAGGTTTCGGAACGATGGGCAAGCACCAGCCCCTAACGGTGACCGTCGATCTGGGCGACCGGTCCTATCCCATCGAGATAGGCCGCGGTCTGCTCGGGTCGCCCGGCCTGTTCGACCCGTTCCTGGCCGGCGCCCAGGCCATGGTGGTCACCAACGGCGTCGTGGGCGGGCACTACCTAGACCGAACGCTCGCCAGCCTGGGCGGGCGCGTGCGGGCGGAGACCCTGACCCTCCCCGACGGGGAGGGGTTCAAGACCCTCGCGACGTTCTCCGAGATCATCGACGGGTTGATCGCCGGACGGCACGGCCGCGGCACGACGATCATCGCCCTCGGCGGGGGCGTGGTGGGGGACGTGGCCGGTTTCGCCGCCGCCGCCTACCAGCGCGGCGTCGCCTACATCCAGGTGCCGACCACCCTACTCGCCCTCGTGGACTCCTCGGTCGGCGGAAAGACCGCCGTCAATCACCCCGGCGGCAAGAACCTGATCGGCGCCTTCCACCAACCGCGCTGCGTCATCGCGGACCTCGACACCCTCGACACGCTACCCGAGCGCGAGCTGCGGGCGGGGCTCGCCGAGGTCATCAAGTACGGCGTCATCTCCGATGCGGAGTTCTTCGCCTGGATCGAAACGCACCTAGCGGCGCTGCTTGGCCGGGACACGAAGGCACTGCGCCACGCGGTCGCGCGCTCCTGCGAAATCAAGGCGGAGGTTGTCCGCGCCGACGAGCGCGAATCGGGGATGCGGATGATCCTGAACTACGGCCATACGTTCGGACACGCCCTCGAAGCCGTGACCGGCTACGGAACGCTGCTCCACGGCGAGGCCGTGGCCATCGGGATGGTGCTCGCCGCGGACCTCGCGGCACGCCGCGGGACGCTACCGCCGAACGCCGCGGCCCGAATCCGCGACGTCATCGTACGCGCCGGCCTTCCGGCAACACCTCCGCCCGCCGACCCCCAAGCAATCCTCGACGCGATGGGCATGGACAAGAAAGCCACGGACGGGCGGATTCGCCTGATCCTGCCGGAGCGGATCGGAGCGGTTCAAATCACCGACCAAGTGCCAACGACAGTGATCGCGGACGTGCTCAAAGCCCCCGGCTAGCGCCCCGCAACCGTCGCCTACGGCTCCGCTCGCGGTCCAACCCGACCGGCCTGCGGGCGCGCCGCGTGCCGACCTTCGCCAAAGGACCTGCGAGACCGTTATCGCCATCCCCGCCGGCAACTGGAAGCCCGCCGGCAGGAACGAGGAGAACTGGCGCTCGACGATGCGCGACAACGCGTTCCCTGGTTCGCCGACGTGCCCGTCGACGCCGTCACCGGCAAGGATGTTCATGGCGGTGCTGCTGCCGATGCAGGTGCCCCGGTTATCGCCACGCTCGCCAAAGGCGATCAACGGTGCGTCGCAACTGAGCAAACGTCGAGGCCGTCGAGGTACCGCATTGCGCATCCCATTCCGGGAAACTCCGCGCCCGCACTGCGACCGACTCCAATTCGGCTTTCACCGGCGTCAGGATCGCCCGGCAATCCGCCGTTGTCGCAGACGACTCCGGACAAGAAGCCGACGCCTTCGCCATGTTCAACTGCACCCGAAGGCTACGATCAAGACGCTCAACAAGCGAACAATCGACGGCGTAGAGGGTTCCCCACGGCGCGAGAACCGCGCTCCAGACGATGGCGCGGGTCAGTCGTCCAAACAATGTGCAACCCCAAATTCGGCGATGTGGCCTTCGCACGCGACACGACAGAGAGTATCCGGTTCGGGTGGGTCGCGCTTGATGATCGAATTTCGAATCGATGGGCAAAGGACATCGCCGCGCAGAACTCCTTGAAGACTCAACTCTCGACGCGACTTGACCAGCGCGTCCGGCGTCATCTTCCGTCCTTCCCGGTAACGGGTAGCCGCAGCACTTGGCAACTATTCCCGTCACCCTAGCACTTCGCGTTCGAAAGGGCAGGACATGCTCGCGTCACAATCGCCGCATTCGTAGATTTGGCCCGCCTTGACTCGGGGCAGCCTCAGCACCTCGCGGGTGTGCCGCCGACCGTCATCGAAGTGGCCGAGGCGCACGATCTGGACGGCGACAACGCAGCCGGCGACGAAACCGCTGGGTATTGCCGTCGTCCGCGCGGCCGCCGCGCAGCGGGTTGACTCGGTGCCGGCGACGGCCTTTCCGGCGACCGCCTCTGACCGCGGCGCCCCGTCGCCTGCGCCGTTACGACTACAGCGCCGTCACCGTTCGCCGTTCCAGTCGTACTCCCCCCCTCTCGCACGGAATTTCTCATCCGAGAAACGAACCTGTCGAAACGCCCCTGCAAAACCTACTTCGAGAATGGGATCGCCCTTTTCCAAGGCCCTTTCACGCCCCCTGACAGCATGCCAGAAGAAGCGACCATCAGGCCCGATCATCACGTAGGAGTTCGTCATCGCATCGTTGTCCTCGGGCACGACATCCACGCCGGCCTCGCGCAACGGCAGGTGACGTTCGACGAAAGACCGGAACTCACCGTCCGTGACCGAGCAATCTGGCGCAATCGCATCGTTTTCTCCCACTACCGGCAGCATCTGGAGAATCTTCCAGCGCTCTGGGGCCAGTTGCCGCATGAAGCCGCACATGTCCTCTTGAGCGTTGAACCGGCTGACCACGGTGTTGCACTTAAGCCTGATTTCTAGGCGTCTTGCCTGATCTCCGAGTTCCAGCATCTTCCGTGCGTACGGTTCCCCCTGCCTGGTACGACCCACGATCAAGTTCGTCCCGTCGTCGGCCGAGTCCACAGAGAGCGCCACCCAGTCGATCCAACGCCCCCATTCCTCCATCAACGGGCGCAGCCTTTTGCCGTTCGTCACCAGCGACACCGCGCAACGACCCTCGCTTCGTGTCTTGATCCGCCTGCAAAGCGCCCCCAGGTTGCGGACCAGAGTGGGCTCCCCTCCGGCGAAGTTGATCTTTCCGACGCCCGCGTCAACCAGTACGTCGACCAGCGCTTCCTGCTCGCCGCCAGAGAGCCGGTCACGCTTGCCCAGGTCCGGGAACGTGGCAAAGCAGTAGGTGCATTTGGCGTTGCATGCTTCGATTAGGTGGTAGTTCACCGAAAGGCCGCGGTCGCATTCGTTCGACACGCATTCGTTCGACATGTTGCATTCCTCAGTTGCTCGGATGATGATGCGGGCAGATACCGCATCATTTTCGCGTCCAGAACATGTATACAACGTATTACATGTGCTTGTCATGCACATTTCGTCGTCCCCGCTACCGTCGATGAAGAACGAGACCACCTACCAGGCGGTGCTTGGGCGGTTGATTGCCCGCAAGCGACAAGAGAGACGAATGGACCAGTCGGAATTGGCGCGGTGCGTAGGAGTGAACCGCTCCACCTGGTCGCGCATCGAGGCTGGTTCTTCGGCTCTGAGCATGGACCAACTGGCCAAGGCGGCCGGTGCTCTCGGCGTGTCCTTAGGCGACCTGATGTTGGAGGTCGACGACATCGTGCGGGAACTGCGCAACCACGATGTCGAGGTGCATCAGAGTCGGGATCAGGCCAAGTCGGCTTCGGTCAAGACGGGCGGCGCCACCGCGGTCGCGTTTCTCAGCGGGGCCGTGTTGGGTGGCATCATCGCCGCCATGCTCGCCGACCGGTCGGCCGGCAGCAAGCGTGGCAAGGAAGGCCCTTCGTGAGTCGTACCGGTCAGTCACTCACCGCGTTCGCCGGCCGCTCCACCAGACTCCGGCAAGGACTGAACACGCGGATCGCGTGGCTTTCGGAGAGCTCACGGCCACCGCCTCTGGCCGCAGCGCGCCGCCCCGTCGCCTGCGCCGGCCGCGTTTGAGCGCGTGCAGCGATTCGGCGGTACTGTGCCGTTCGCCCAGGAAGGCGGCGATGCCTTTGGGGGTTCCCGTGCGTGGTCCATTCGGTCGCAACACGCACCGCCAAGGGGCTCCCGTTCGCACCGCCAAACCAGTAGCAGCACCCATAGTCGGTTCTGGACGAACCGCAAAAAAACGGCCTTAAATCATAACTTTGACGGCAGTGTGCCGTCGCGTCCCACGGGGCGCTCCCTAAGGATGCGCCTAGACAGCGACCCCTAGTAACCTACTCCCCGTCGTCCCGATGCGCGCGGACGAGGGCCTCCTGCTCCATCGCCGGCACCGCCGCGTAGTGGCTGAAGGCCATGGTGAAGCTGCCCTCGCCCCCCGACAGCGAGTTCAGCCGCGAGTGGTAGCCCTGCACCTCCTTGAGCGGCGCCTGGCCGAGCACCTCGGCGCGGCCCCCCGCGACCACGTTGGTGCCCTTCACCGCACCGCGCATGCCCGAGAGGTCCCCGGCCACGTCGCCCATGCAGGTTTCGGGCACCGTCACGCTCACGTCGACCACGGGCTCCATGACGATGGGCGACGCATCGCGCACCGCGTTGACGAACGCCCGCTTGCCGGCCTGCACGAAGGCGATCTCCTTGGAGTCCACCGAGTGGTGCTTGCCGTCGTACACGATGGCCCGCACGTCCTGGAGCGGATGCCCCGCGATGGCCCCCTCGTCGAGCACCTCGCGAATGCCCTTCTCCACGGCCGGGATGAATTGCGTCGGGATGACGCCCCCCACCACCTCGTTGACGAACTCGAAGCCGCCGCCGCGCGGCAGGGGTTCGATGCGTAAAAAGACCTCGCCGAACTGGCCCGCGCCGCCAGTCTGCTTCTTGTGCCGGTGGTGCCCGTCCGCCTTCGACGTCACGGTCTCCCGGTAGGCGATCGAAGGCAGCGTGGTCACCACCTTGACGCCATACTTCTGTTCGAGTGCGTCGAGCACGACGCGCAGGTGCAGTTCGCCGAGGCCCCGCAGCACCGTCTCGTTCATGGACGCCACCTGGTCCACGCGCAGCGTGGGATCCTCCGCGCAGAAGACGCCGAGGGCCTCGTTGGCCTTCTGCGCCTCGGCGTCCGTCTCGGCGCTGATCGCGCGGCCGTACATCGGCTCCGGCAGCGGCAAGGCGTCGAGCCGCGCGTCGTCCTGGTCGTGATCGTCGTGCAGCACGGCGCCGAAGAAGACCTCCTCCGCCCGGGGGATGGCGCAGATGTCCCCCGCCACCGCCGCCTCCACCTCGGTGTGTTCCCCGCCATTCAGCTTCAGCAGGTGCCCGATCTTGAGGGGCTTGCGCGCGTCCCCCACGTACACCTGGCCGCCCCGGCGCACGGTCCCCTGATGGACGCGGAAGATCGCCATGCGGCCCCGGAAGGGGTCGATGTCCACCTTGACGACATGGGCGATCGCGTCGGCGGCCGAATCGGGCGCGAGCGCCACCGGCGTTGCCTCCTTGCCGGCCACGAATGCCGGTGGATTGCCTTCCGCCGGCGACGGCATCAGCTTCTCGAACACGTCGAGCAACTCCGGGACGCCGGCACCGGTCGCGGCGGACGCGAAGCACACCGGGATGAGGTGCCCCTCCCGGAGGGCCTTCTCGAAGGCGTCGTGGAGCTGCTCCGGGGAGACCTCGCCCTGTTCGAGGTAGGCCTCCATCAGGTCGTCGTCGACCTCGACGACCTGGTCGACGATCTGTTCGTGGGCCGACTCGACCGAACCGAGGTCCGTCTCGTCGCCCTCGGCCTGGAAGAACACGTCCACGACCCGGGTGCCCCCGTCGGCGGGCAGGTTGACGGGCAGGCACTCGGACCCGAAGGCGTCCTGAATCTGTCCCAAGACTCCGGCGGTGTCCGCACCGTCGGCGTCGATCTTGTTCACGACGATCATCCGGCACAGGCGCCGTTCCCCCGCCGCGTCCATGGCGCGCTGGGTCATCATCTCGATCCCGGTCGCGGCATTGACCACCACCGCCGCCGTCTCCGCCGCCGGCAACACCGACAGGACGCGCCCCTGGAAGTCCGGATGGCCCGGCGTGTCGAGGAGGTTGACGTGCACGGTCCCGTGGTCGAGGTGGCAGAACCCCGTCGTCAGGGAGTGCTTCAGTTCCTTTTCGTGCGGGTCGGAGTCGGAAACGGTCGTCCCCGCATCCACCGATCCCTTGTGGGCGATCTTGCCGGCCGCGTGCAGCAACGCGTCCGCCAGTTCGGTCTTCCCGGCGCCGCCGTGTCCGACCAGCGCGATGTTGCGGATGTTCTCGGTGGTGTAGGCCACGTCCGAAGGTCCCTCCCTGTCAAGCGAACCGAACCGACGCGCGTCGGCCCGCCGCGATGTTCATGGTGCCGGGCCGCTTCCGCCGCCTCGAGGACGGACGGCGAGGCCCAACGTGGGCCGCGCACCGGCAAGCCGACCGATTCTACGGCCCTCGCGGGGCGGGCCACAAATGCAAGCTGGGGCAACTCTTGATGGCGAGCCGCGCTACGGCAGCACCGTGGCGCCAGTCAGATACCGGTCGATCTCCCGCGCCGCCTCCCGGCCCTCGTTGATGGCCCGCACCACCAGGGACTGTCCGCCCCGGCAGTCGCCGGCCGCGAACACCTTGTCGCGGCTCGTGCGGTAGCAGCCCTTCTCCGCACGGTAGTTGGTCCGCGCGTCCAATTCGACATCCAGCCGGTCCGAGACGCCGTGTTCCGGGCCCAGGAATCCCATCGACAGGAACACCAAGTCCGCGTCCCACGTGCGCTCGGTACCCTCGAGGGGTTCGAAACGACCGTCCCGAAGTTCCACGTCCACGGTCCTAACGCCGGCGAGCGCGCCGTTCCCGTCGTCGGTGAACTCCACGGACGAGATCGCGTACACGCGCGGATCCTCGCCAAAGCGCGCGGCGGATTCCTGATGCGCATAGTCGACCCGCAGAATCACCGGCCAGGTCGGCCACGGATTGTGCGGGGCGCGTTCCAGGGGCGGCGCCGGGAAAATCTCGAAATTGACGAGGGACTTGCAGCCATGGCGCAGCGCCGTGCCGATGCAGTCGGCCCCGGTGTCGCCGCCGCCGATGACGATGACGTGCTTGTCCTTGGCGGAAATGTATGCGCCATCCGTGAGGTTGGAGTCGAGGAAGCTCTTCGTGTTGGCCGTCAGGTACTCCATCGCGAAGTGCACGCCCGCGAGCTCGCGGCCGGGGATCGGCAAATCCCGGGGCACGGTGGCGCCGGTCGCCAGCAACAGCGCGTCGTGCTCGTCGCACAGGGCGCGCACGTCGAGGCCCCCGTTCGATCCATCCCCCACATCCGCCCCGGTGACGAACTCGATGCCCTCGGCACGCATCAGGTCCAGGCGCCGCTCCACGATCTCCATCTTGTCGAGCTTCATGTTGGGGATGCCGTAGGTGAGCAGGCCCCCGATTCGGTCGGCGCGCTCGTAGACCGTGACGCGGTGGCCCACCTGGTTGAGCTGCGCCGCCGCCGCGAGTCCCGCGGGCCCGGAGCCGACGATGGCGACGGTCTGCCCCGTACGCGTCGGCGGCGGCATGGGGACGACCCATCCCTCCTCGAAGCCGCGGTCGATGATCGCCATCTCGATGTTCTTGATGGTCACCGCCGGGTCGGTGATGCCGAGCACGCACGCCCCCTCGCACGGCGCCGGGCACACGCGGCCCGTGAACTCGGGGAAGTTGTTCGTCTTGTGCAACCGGTCCAGGGCGTCCCGCCAGTGGCCCCGGTAGACGAGGTCGTTCCATTCGGGAATCAGGTTGTGGATGGGGCAGCCGTCGTGGGACTGGCAGAACGGCACGCCGCAATCCATGCACCGGGCACCCTGTTCGGCCAAGCGCGGGACATCGTGCTCGGTGTAGATCTCGGTGAAGTCCAATATGCGCGTCGCCGCATCCCGATAGGGGGCGGCATGGCGCTCGAACTCCTTGAAGCCGGTCGGCTTGCCCATCCGTCTCTCGCTGGCCGGGAGGTGCTGCGGCTATCCGCTGGCCGCCACTTGCGCCGCCGCCACTTGCGCCGCCACCCGAAGGCGCCGCTCCTCGAGCACCCGCTTGTAGTCGAGGGGCATGACCTTGACGAAACGCGGCAGGGCCGCCCCCCAGTCCGCGAGCAGCCCCGACGCGACGGTGGACCCGGTGTATCGCGCGTGGCGTTCAACGAGGTGCTTCAGTTCGGCCCTATCCTCGGCGGCGGCGACGGCTTCGAGGGCCACCATGTCTGTATTGCATTGCGCGCGCAAGCGGGCGTCCGGATCCCACACGTACGCGATGCCGCCGCTCATGCCAGCGGCGAAGTTCCGGCCGGTCGGGCCCAGGATGACCGCGCGGCCACCCGTCATGTATTCACACCCGTGGTCGCCGACGCCCTCCACCACCGCGCGGGCGCCGGAGTTGCGCACGCAGAACCGTTCCGCCGCGATGCCCCGGAAGTAGCATTCGCCCCCCGTGGCACCGTAGAGGACGACGTTGCCGACGAGAATCTGTTCTTCGGCACGGAAGGGACTCGAACGCGGCGGGTAGATCACGAGCCGCCCACCGGAAAGGCCCTTGCCCACGTAGTCGTTGGCGTCTCCCTCCACCTCCAGCGTCACGCCCCGCGCGAGCCACGCGCCGAAGCTCTGCCCGGCGCTGCCCTCGAACTTGAAGTGGATGGTGTCGTCCGGGAGCATGCCGGGGCCCACCCGCCGGATGATCTCGTGGGAGAGCATGCCGCCCACGACGCGGTTCACGTTCTGCAAGGGCATGCTGGCCCGCACGCGTTCGCCGCGGGCCAGCGCCGGCTCCGCGAGGCGAATCAGCTCGTTGTCGAGCGCCGCGTCGAGGCCATGATCCTGGGCATGCTGCGCGTAGACGCCGAGGCAGTCCTCCGGCTCCTGCGCCGGCGCCAAGATGCGCGATAGGTCGAGGCCCGACGCCTTCCAGCGGTCGACGGCCGCGTCCACGTCGAGGGCGTCCACGCGGCCGATCATCTCGTTGACCGTGCGGAAACCGAGTTCCGCCATGATCGCGCGCAGCTCCTCCGCCACCATGAAGAAGTAGTTCACGACGTGCTCCGGCGCCCCCGCGAACTTCGCCCGCAGTTCCGGATCCTGGGTCGCGATCCCCACCGGACACGTGTTCAGGTGGCACTTGCGCATCATGATGCAGCCGAGCGCGATGAGCGGCGCCGTGGCGAACCCGAACTCCTCCGCCCCGAGCAGCGCGGCCACCGCCACGTCGCGGCCGGTCTTGAGCTGGCCGTCGGTCTGCAGCACCACCCGGGAGCGCAGGTTGTTCATCACGAGGGTCTGGTGCGTCTCCGCGATGCCGAGTTCCCACGGCACGCCGGCATGCTTGATCGACGTGAGGGGGGAAGCGCCGGTCCCCCCGGTATCCCCCGCGATCACGAGGTGGTCGCTGCGGGCCTTGGTGACGCCGGCCGCCACCGTGCCGACGCCGATGGCCGCGCCGAGCTTGACGGAGATTCGGGCCGACGGGTTCGCGTTCTTCAGGTCGTGGATGAGCTGCGCGATGTCCTCGATGGAGTAGATGTCGTGGTGCGGCGGGGGACTGATGAGCCCGACCCCCGGCGTCGAGTGCCGGATGGCGGCGATCGTCTCGTCCACCTTGCGGCCCGGCAACTCGCCACCCTCGCCGGGCTTCGCGCCCTGCACGATCTTGATCTGCAACTCGTCGGCGTTCGAGAGGTAGTTGATGGTGACGCCGAAGCGGCCGCTCGCCACCTGCTTGATCGCGGAGCGCTTGGAGTCGCCGTTCGCCAGCGGCGTATAGCGGGCCTCGTCCTCGCCCCCTTCACCCGTGTTCGACTTGCCGCCGATGCGGTTCATCGCCACCGCGAGGGACTCGTGGGCCTCCGCGGAGATGGACCCGAAGCTCATCGCCCCGGTCGCGAACCGCTTGACGATCTCGACGGCCGGCTCGACCGCGTCGAGTGCAATGGGAGCCCCCGCGGCACCGGGGCGGAGGCGCAGCAGGCCCCGCAACGTGCTCTGCCGGGTGTTCTCTTCGTTGACGTGCTTCGCGAAGCGCCAGTACGCATCGGCGCTATTCGTCCGCGCGGCCACTTGCAGGTCCGCCATCGCTTGCGGATCCCACATGTGCGTGTCGCCGCCGCGCCGCCAATGAAAGTCCCCCGGATTGGGCAAGACGGGTAAGGCGACGGTGTCCCGCGGCGGATATCCGATCGCGTGACGGCGTTGCATCTCTTCCGCCAGCACCTCGAAGCCCACGCCCTGCACGCGGCTCGCCGTGCCCGAGAAACAGCGCTCGACCACCTCGTCGGCGAGCCCGACGGCCTCGAAGATCTGCGCGCCCTTGTAGGACTGCAGCGTCGAGATGCCCATCTTCGCCATCACCTTGAGCATCCCCTTGGCCACGCCCTTCTTGTACGCGGCCACCACGTCGGCGTCGTTCCCGACGTGCTCCGCATCGTCGAGGTAGCCATTGCGGCGGGCGTCCCACAGCGCCTCGAACGCCAGGTACGGATTCACGGCGTCCGCCCCGTAGCCCACGAGCAGGCAGTGATGGTGGACCTCCCGCGCCTCCCCCGTCTCCACCACGATGCCGATGCGGGTCCGGGCATGGGTGCGCACGAGGTGGTGATGCACCGTCCCGACCGCGGCGAGGGCGCTGATCGGCACGCGGTCCGCCCCGGTCGCCCGGTCGGACAGAACGATCAAGCTATAGCCGGCATCGATCGCGCTCCCGGCCTCCTCCGAGACGCGGTCGAGCGCGGCCAGCAGCCCGGTCCTCCCCGACCCCGCCGGGAACGTGATGTCGATCTCCCGGGCCCGCCAGCCCCGGTGATCCATCGACTTCAGCGCCGCGAGTTCCTCGTTGGAGAGAATCGGATGCGGCACCCGCAGCCGCCGCGCATGGGCCTCGGTCGTGGCAAGCAGGTTGCGCTCGGGCCCGATGTAGCATTCGAGGGCCATGATGACCTCTTCGCGGATCGAGTCGATGGCGGGATTCGTCACCTGCGCGAAGAGCTGCTTGAAGTAGTCGTAGAGCATGCGGGGCTTGTCGGACATGACCGCCAGCGCCGCGTCGTTGCCCATCGAGCCGAGGGGGTCGCGCAGTTCGAGGACGATGGGCAGGAGCATGAACTGCATCGTCTCCGCCGTGTAGCCGAAGGCCTGCATCCGCGCCATCAGGGTGTCCGCGTCGAGTCCTCCCGCCGGGAAGTCCGCGGCCGGGAGGTTCGCCAAGTCGATCCGCTCCCGGTCGAGCCACGCGCGGTAGGGCCGCGCCCCGGCCCACTCCGTCTTGATCTCCTCGTCGGGGATGAGCCGCCCCTGGTCGAAGTCGATCAGGAAGATCTTGCCCGGCTGCAGGCGCCCCTTGGCCACCACCCGCGCCGGATCCACCGGCACCACGCCGACCTCGGACGCCATGATGCAGCGGTCGTCGTCGGTCACGTAGTAGCGGGACGGCCGCAGGCCGTTGCGGTCGAGCACGGCGCCGATGTACTTGCCGTCGGTGAAGGCGATCGAGGCAGGGCCGTCCCACGGCTCCATCAGGCAGGAGTGGTATTCGTAGAAGGCGCGCTTCGCGTCCGGCATGTCCGGATGCTGCTGCCAGGCCTCCGGAATCATCATGAGCACCGCTTCCTGGAGCGTGCGGCCGGTCATCAGCAGGAACTCGAGGACGTTGTCGAACGTCCCGGAGTCCGAGCAATCCGGTTCCACCACCGGGAAGAGCTCCGCCAGGTCGTCTCCGAACAGGTCCGTCTCCGCCGCCACTTGCCCCTCGCGGGCGTTCATCCAGTTGACGTTGCCGAGCAGCGTGTTGATCTCGCCGTTGTGGCTCATGAACCGGTTCGGCTGGGCGCGGTCCCACGACGGGAAGGTGTTCGTCGAGAAGCGCGAATGCACCATGGCAAGGTGCGAGGCGTAGTCCGGGTCGCGCAGGTCCCCGTAGAAGGGAAACATCTGGTGGGGCGTCAGCATGCCCTTGTAGACGACGATCTTGGTGGAGAGGCTGCAGATGTAGAAGAGCTGCCGTTCGGTGAGCGCGGGGTCGCTACGCAACCGCCGGGTCGCCTGCTTGCGGATCAGGTAAAGGCGCCGCTCGAGCGCGTCGCCCGACAGCCCGGGCGCCGCACCGACGAAGAGCTGCTCCATCTGCGGCATCGCGGCGCGGGCGGCATTGCCGATGTCGGCGCCGTCCGGGTCGATGGGGAGCGCGCGCCAACCGAGCAGCGTCTGGCCGGCGGCGGCGGCCACCTCGGCCACGACCTGCTTGCAATGGGCGCGCTCGGCGGCGTCCCGGGGCAGGAAGACGTTGCCCGCGCCATACGCCCCGGGGGACGGAAGGACAACGCCCAAGGACGCCCCGGCCACCTTGGCCAGGAACGCGTGGGGGAGGCCCGTCAGGATGCCCGCGCCGTCGCCGGTGTTCTTCTCGTACCCCAGACCCCCTCGGTGTACCATGCAACAATTCATGTGCTCGGCGTCCCGGATGATCCGGTTGCTCGCGCGTCCCTTGATGTCGCAGATGAATCCGACCCCGCAGGAATCCTTCTCGCCGGCCGGCCGGTACAGTCCGTAGGGCTCGGGCAACCCCAACGTCAACTGTTCCTTGAGACTCCGCATCGTGAACGTCTGTCCTGCGTGGGTTGGCCGTGGACGAACGGCGAAACATGGCAGAAAAGGCGCACCTTGGCAAGTAGAGCGCGGCCGGAAGCGACGAATACGCGAACAATAAATCTTTCATAAACATGCACTTATGTTTATCCGTTAGGCCCGCCATCACGTTTTGCGCACTACTCGCCCTCGCCGGGAAAGCCCAAGACGCGCACGACGACGGGCACGGCCACGCGCATGACGGCGGGCACGAGGGCGTTCACCAAGGCGCCCGCGAAAGCGCGCATCCCGACCGGCATGAAGACATGCGGGAAGGTGGGCACGAGAGCGCGCATGAAGGCGACCACCGCCACGCACACCACGGACACGATCACGCCATCGAAGTGGTCGTAGTCCAAGGATCCCTCAACAGCCTGCCCGGCGACCACATCCACTCGGTGTTCGGCCTCCACAAGTCGCTGCTCGAGACCCCGCGCTCCGCCTCCAGCGTCAGCGACGAGCTGATGAGCCGTTTCAACATGCGCGACATCGACGAGTTGATCGCCGTGGCGCCGGGCACGTTCACCCAGTCCTTCTTCGGCGTGGCCGGATCGCTGGAGATTCGGGGCGCGCCCGGCGAGACCTATTTCCGGGGCGTGCGCCGGCTAGACAATCCGGGCAACTACCCGACGCCCATCGGCGCCTCCGCGCGCGTGGACATCGTGCGCGGGCCACCCTCGCCCATTCACGGCCCGGCCAAGATCGGCGGCTATCTCGACTTTACCCCGAAGTCCGCGCGCATCGAGGAGACGGGCCAGTTCATCGAGCGCACCGAAGCGGCCGTCAGCCTCGACCTCGGGAGTTGGGGCCGGGGGGTCGCGACCGCGGAGGTCGGCGGGCCGGGACGCTTCGGCGAACAGGACTTCGGCTACTGGTTCTACGTCGAGGCGGAGGACTCCGGCAGCTACTACGAGGATAGCGGCACCGAGCAGTCCACGATCCAGGCCTCCTTCGACCTCGACCCCATCCCCGGCCTGCAATTGCAGTTCGGCTTCATGCATCACGACTTCGATGGGGCCCAGAACTCGGGCTGGAACCGGCTGACCCAGGAACTGATCGACGACGGGATCTACATCACCGGCCGGCCCCTCCCCCTCGACACGGACGGGGATGGCCGGATTTCGCATCAGGAGTTCGATGTCGACGGCGACGGGTTCAGCGACCTCAGCCCCTTCGTCGCCGGACTGGTGCCCGGCAACCGAGCCGACCTGGTGCCCGGAGACGGCAACGTCTGCACCATCGGCGAGACACCGGTGTTCGACTGCCACGCCGAGCTCATGGAGCTGGCCGACGTCGGCACCACGAAGCTCAAGACCAGCCAGGTCCTGGTGACTTCGGACGACATCCTCGCCAACGAATCCCTGGTCGTCTACCTCGACGCGTTTCTGACCACGGACGGCGGATGGGAGTGGCGCAACCAGCTCTACTACGAGTCCTCAGAACACCTCAACCACTCGCTCCACACCTTCTCGCAGTTCCACGACACCTGGGTGGTCGAGGACAAGGTGGTCCTGTCCCGGGTCTTCGACACCGACGCGGCGACGGTGTCCCTGCAGCTGTCCCCATCCGTGCGCTACACCGATTTCGACCACGCCGACGACTACACGAACGAGTACTTCGACCGGCGCGACCTGACGCGCCCGGCCAGCGCCCTCGACATCCGCCTGCTGGCGGCCCAGATCGACGACGACTACACCGAGTACTACGTCGGCGACACGCTGGACATCGGCCTCGCCGCGCTGGCCGACGTGACGTGGGCAAACGGCCTCTCCGTGCTCGCCGGGATCCGCCACGACACCATCGAGATGGAGAGTCGGCAGCCCGTGGACAAGCTGCTGCTCCCGAGTTCGAACAACTTCTGCACCGTCGCCGCCGACTGCGTCGTCGAGGCGGCGGACGATCGCGTCGACGGCGTCTCCTGGACCCTATCGCTCAGCTACGTCTCGGAACTCGGTCTGATCCCCTATGTCACCGCGTCCAAGCAGTCGACGATCATCGCCGGCCAGGGCTCCGAGATCACGACGGCCAACATCGCGGGGGGCACGGCCTTCGACGCCTCGGAGCTACGCGAAATCGGCCTGAAGGGCAGCCTGCTCGGAGGGGCGCTCTATTTCGCCGTCGCGCGGTTCGAACAGACGCGCACGGACTTCTCGGCCCAAGCCGTCGTGACCAACCAGGCGACCGAAACCAACGGCACCGAGGTGGAGCTCCGCTGGGTGGTGAACGAGCGGCTGCTGCTCACCCTCGCCTACTCCAACGTCGAAGTGGTCAACCTCAACACGAAGAACGCCGGCGGGCGCTTCACCTTCATCGGCGCCGACGACGTTCCCGGCATCGCCCCCGGCCGTTTCTTCGGAGGCGCCCTGGCCGGCATCGTGGTCCGGCCCGGCGCCAGCGGCGCCCGCCGGGCGGGTGTTCCGGAACACATCTGGTCGCTGACCGGGACGTACGATTTCGGCAACGGGCTCGCGGCGAGCACCAGCCTGATCGACGTGGACGCGGCGCCCGCCGGGTTCTCGAACTCCGTCTTGCTCCCCGCCTACACGCTCGTCAACGCGGGGCTCGTCTACGAGCGCGGCCCCTGGACCTTCAACGTCACCGCCAAGAACCTCACCGACGAACGCTACTTCCGCTCCAACTTCCCGAACCTGTTCGGCGGCGTGATCGTGCTGCCGGAGTTGCCGAGGCACTACGTCGCTCGGGTGCAGTATCGGTGGTAGGGGCGATCCGGCGCGCCTTCAGCGCGGTGGCGAGGGAGAGATTGCCGCCGCCGCATTCACCGGACAGCACCAGCTCGGATATGCCGGGCCCCTCCCGGTGGGCGTCCACCCAGCGCACGCCCGGCGCCTTGGCCACGACGGCGCTCATCGTCCGCTCCCCACTTCCGCGGTCACGCGAACGGATCCGTCCCGGTCCGCATGAACGTCGGCACGCGCTCCCAGTCCGGGTTGCGGCTGTCCGCGTAGGGATAGAGCGACTTGCCGATCACCCGGGCGAGTTCGGGGTACTTCTGCAGGAGTTGCGGGGACGTGCCGACCTCGTAGTTCCGCTGCGGGCGCATGTAGGCGCGCATGTAGTTCTGCACCAGGGTGACCCGGAGTCCCGGCTTGGTGCGCGCTTCGGAAGCGTGCCAGGTCGCGCCGTTCCAAATCGCCAACGACCCGGCCTTCGCGATCAGCGGGACGAACCGGAACGGCGTGTTGTCGAGTTCCGCTTCGTGCGGGAGGGTGGCGCGGCCCTGGTGGTGGCTGCCCGGCACGAACACCGTCGGTCCGTCGGCGGAGCTCTCGTAGTCCGTGCAAACCCAGGATGCGTTGCACATGTGCGCGATCTGACCGGCCCCCGGCGGGATGCCGTGGGAGTCGCTATGCAGGCCAAGGGCACCATCGCCGCAGCCCTTGATGATCCAAGTCTGTCCCGAGAACACGGCACTCTGGCCGAGCAGCCAGCGTACGAGGGCCAGGTTCACCGGGTTGATGGCGGCCTCGACGAATACTTCGTCCTCCTCCAGCAGGTCCCAACTGTTCGCGCTCACCTGCGCGCCCTGGATGGTCGAAGTCCGGTAGTCGCCGAACTCGACGCCGTTGCGCCGCTCGCAGGCGCGCAGGATGGCTTCCCGCAGGCGCTCGGCGAAGCCATCGCTCGTCTGCATCTTCTCCGCCGGGACGATGGTGAGGCCATAGGCCTCCAATTCGACGACGTGCTCGAACAGGTCGTACTGTCGAATCTCGCCCATCAGGTCGTCGACGTCCGGATAGACGTTGTAGGCGTCCAGGCTCATGGTGTCTCCTCGTTCAAATGGGCATCTCCAAGCCAAGTTCGCCCCGGAACCTGCTCGGGCGCATAGCCATCGATTCTAGCAGTCCGTGCCCTTGCAGCTTATGCGCAACGGTGCGGCCCCCCGACGTTTCGACACTCCCGACGTTTCGGCGTTGTCCCCGCGCCGGGTCGGACCTAAGATAGCGGCATGGCCGAAGCGATCACATTCGACACGCACCGGTTCGTGAAGAACCTGACGGCGAACGGCTTCACCGAGGCGCAGGCCGAGGCCTTGGCGGAGGAGCAGGTGCACCTGCTCAACTCCAATCTCGTCACGAAGACCGATCTCGAGAAAGTCAGGGCGGACCTCGAGGTCAAGATCGAAGCGGTCAAGGCCGACATCTTGAAGTGGATGGTCACCGCGCTGATCGCGCAAACAGGATTGATCGTGGCGCCAATCCGGCTCCTGTGACCCTGCGCACGGACGGACCTGCACTTCGCGGTCCGCCGGACGGCAAATGGTGCCGACGACAGACTGGGCGGTGTCGACCGCCACGTACCAAGCGAACGCGGCACGGGCTACACAGGCGCACTTCAGCGCTGACGGGCTTGGATCCTGCCGCCCAGCCGTCGCTCCCCACGATCCACTTTTGAAACAAATGGAAACAATCCACAACATCATCACGATATGCCTAGGCAACCAAAGGTGATATAGGAAGCGCGTACCGCAGGTTTCGTCGCGACCTTCGGGAACCGGCGATCAACGGTACGGGGGAAACTTGATCGAGGAGAGGGAAATATGGCGACGAAAGTCCTATTGGTGTTGGCACTGATCGCGGCCATCGTGGAGGGCCTCATGCCCGGCATGGTTCCGCAGAAGCTCCTGCCGCTTGCGTTGGTCGTCCTCGGACTGATCTACGCCGGCATGAACATCGATCCGGAGGATGCGACGGGCGCCTTGGTGTTCATCGTAGCCCTGGGGGCGGCATCCATGTCGGATGTCCTCGGCCACATCCATGTGATCGGCGGCCATCTGGACGCAATCCTGGACCAAATCGCCGTCTTCGCATACGCCATGGTCGTCACGGTCGTGGTGCTGGCGACTTGGAATCGCTTAACGGAGTCCGATTCCGAGTAACCGACGGCGGCATTTCGCAACCAACGCCGGGGGGGAGCTTGCGCACGACCCGCTCCCTCCTGGTGGCGGTTCCCGGCCGAAGGAGGCGATCCGCCGGGCTCTGAGGCCCTCGGTCCCTCAAAGGCGTCGCAGAAATGACTCCGGGTGGCTCAAGAACGCCCGGGTCAGGGCGACGTGTTCGACGTCGTCCCAAGCCACCGGCGTGGGCGGCGACCTATCCATGTCGAGAATCACCGCACCCGGTAGCGCCATCAGGATGGGCGAGTGCGTCGCGATGACGAACTGCGATCCCTCCTCTGCGGCATCGCGGATCATGGCCAGCAAGGCGAGCTGATTCGTCGGCGACAGCGGCACCTCGGGCTCGTCGAGCAGATACAGCCCCGGCGCGGTCAACCGGGCCTTGAATAGCGCCAGGAAGAGTTCGCCGTGGGATTGAGCGAATGGATCCTCCCCGTAGCGCTCGGCGAGCGCCTGGCCTTGGGCCCGTGCCATGCCCACCGCGCGGTCCCGGCCCCAACCCTCCGGGAGCGTGTTCTCAAGGTGCCGGGCGAGTTCCCCATGCTCTTCGGCGTTGCGCCGCATCGATTGCAGGAACCCCGTGACGTCGTCGGCCCGGAAGTAGAAACCCGAGCGCTTGCCTTGACGTACGAAGCGGAAGCCTCGCACGGCCTCCCGCGCCACCTCCATCAGGGGATGCGTGTCGATGCTCCGCTGGGTCAGCGACGGCAGCCGCAACGCCGCGGCGATGATCTCCAACAGCGTGGACTTGCCGCAGCCATTCTCGCCCACCAAGAAGGTGACCGGAGACTCGAAGTGCAGCGCATCGAAATCCCGAAACACCGGCAGGGAGAAGGGAAACTCCCCGGTGTCCGCGAGCAGCCGCATCTCGCGCAGAAAACCCATGGTGAGGCGAGGCTAACAGATGGGCTCGGCGGCGGGCTTAACATGGGGTCATGGAACGCGCCCTCTTCCGCCTCATCGTGCACACTTTCGTCTTCGACGACGAGGGGCGGCTACTGCTCATCCGCCGTGCGAACACCGGCTTCCTGGACGGCTTCTATACCCTGCCGGGCGGTCACGTGGATCGTTATGAGTCGGTGGAGCGTGCCGCAGTCCGAGAGGTGTCCGAGGAGGTGTGCATCGAGGTGACCAAGATCGACCCCGTCATCGCCATGCCCTACCGCCACGGCGTCGACTTCCTGTTCGAAGCCCGGCGCTGGAGCGGTACCGCCCGCATCGGGGAGCCCGAATCTTGCGACGACCTCTGCTGGGCCGCACCGGACCACCTGCCAGACCCGACCGCGCCCTTCGTGACGAAGGCCCTAGAGCTCCGTGCAGAGGGCACTTGGTACCACGAGTTCCGGTAAACTCCCGCGTCTTTCCGGCAGGGACGGATTGGACGGCATGACGGAACCCCTCACGGTCGCAGTGACCGGCGCGGCGGGCCAGATCGGCTACGCCCTGGTCTTTCGCATCGCCTCGGGTCAGTTGCTGGGCGACGACACCCCCGTGACGCTGCGTTTGCTGGAAATCCCCCCCGCGATGGACGCGGCGCGTGGCGTCATTATGGAGATCGACGACTGCGCCTTCCCGCTGGTCGCCGGGGTGGAGGCCACGGACGATCCGGACGCCGCCTTCGATGGCGCGGACATCGCGCTCCTGGTCGGCTCGCGGCCCCGGACCGCGGGCATGGAGCGCGGCGACCTGCTGGAGGCCAACGCCGCCATCTTCTCCGTGCAGGGCAAGGCCCTGAACGACCACGCGGCGCGGGACGTCAAGGTGCTCGTGGTCGGCAACCCCGCCAACACGAACTGCCTGATCGCCCAGCGCAACGCGCCCGACCTCGACCCCCGCAACTTCACCGCGATGACGCGCCTCGACCACAACCGGGCCATGGCGCAGCTCGCGGCGAAGTCGGGCGGCCCGGTGTCGTCGATCCGGGGGCTCGTCATCTGGGGCAACCACTCCGCCACCCAGTATCCCGACCTCCATCCCGCCACCGTCGGCGGGACGCCCGCGATGGAGTTGGTCGACATGGATTGGTACACGGGGGACTTCATCCCGAGGGTGCAGCAGCGCGGCGCGGAGATCATCGCCGCGCGCGGTGCCTCGAGCGCCGCCTCTGCCGCCAACGCGGCCATCGATCACGTCCGCGACTGGATGCTTGGCACGGACGAGGTCGTGAGCATGGGCGTGTTTTCGGACGGCGCCTACGGCATTGAGGAGGGGCTCATCTACTCCTACCCCGTGACCTGCGGGGGCGGGAACTGGGAGATCGTGCCGGACCTTCCCGTCAACGACTTCAGCCGCGAGAAGATGCGGGCCACCGAGGAGGAGTTGAAGGCCGAGCGCGACGCGGTCGCCCACCTACTTCCTTCCTGACTTGATCCGGCGCGTGGACCGCGCCGGCCGCCGTCACCCCATGATCTGCTGCCACGTCGGCAGGTCGCGGACGTTGAGATAGGCATTCATCTTCTTCGTGTCGGCCAGCGTCGCGTTCGGCACCGCGCTGTAGTTGTGCCCCGGCAGCAGCAGCGTGTCGTCGGGCAGGGCCTTCAGCTTCTGTAGGCTATGGTACATCTGCTCCGAGTCCGAGCCGGGCAGGTCCACCCGGCCGCAACCGTCGACGAAGAGCGTGTCCCCCGATACGAGCGTGTTCCGGATGCGGAAGCACTGGGAGCCGGGGGTATGGCCCGGCGTGTGCAGGAACTCCACCTCGATCTCGCCGAGCTTCAGCGTGTCGCCGGAATCGACGCGGACCAGATCCGAATCCGACAATCCCGTCACTTTCTTCACGCCGTCGGCCTCGTGCCGGTGCGCATACACCTTGACCGGGTTCTTTTCCATCAGTTCGGCGACCCCGGCGATGTTGTGGCCGCGGATGCCGCCGCCGATGTGGTCCGGGTGGTAGTGGGTCGCCAGCGCCGCCGTCAGCGTGTAGTCGTGCTCGGCGCAGTGCTTGAGCAGCCCATCGATGTCCCAGGCCGGATCGACGATCGCGACCTCCCGCGTGGTCCGGGAGCCCACGATGTAGGTGAAGTTGGCCATCGGGCCGATCTCGATCTGCTCGACGATCAACGGGTTTTCGTCGCTCACGGTGCCCTCCCGGCCGCTGGGTCGCCCAACGATATCACGCGCCAAACTCGAACAACGTCACCTCGCAGCGACCGTTGGTGCGCAGCACCGGGCCCCAGGTGCCGGTGCCCGGCGACACGTAGAGATGCAATCCGTCGACGTGATGCGAGCCGGATAGCCGCTTGTGCACGCGCTTCACGAGGTACTCGAAGGGAAAGATCTGACCCCGGTGCGTATGCCCGGAGAGCATCAGTTGGGCGCCCCAGGCGGCGGCGTCCTCGACCCCTTCGGGCCGATGGTAGAGCAGCACGCGGTAGCGGCCGTCGAGGGGTTCAAGCCCGGCCAGCCCCTGCGCCACCGTGTCGCGAGCCTCCGCATCATCGATGCCGATGAACTGGAACGGGTCCGCGTCCACCGCCTCGTTGCGCAGCACGCGCACGCCGTGGGCTTCAAGGTCGTCGAGGATGCGTTCGGTGTCCTCGTAGCGTTCGTGATTGCCGAGGGTGAAGTAGGCCGGGGCGCGTAGGTCGCGCAGGGCACCGAGATCTTCCCGGTCCACGTAGCTCGCATCCACGAGATCGCCCGTGATCAGCACGGCGTCGCCGTCGAGCCCGTTGATGCGGCGCACCACGCGGCGCAGGAACCCGGGCCGCCGCGACCCGATATGCACGTCCGAGATCTGCACCAGCCGGCGTCCATCCAGGCCGCCTCCGCCGACCGGTACGCGGCGCACCTTGAGGATCTGCGCATTGACGAAGGCCCCGGCGCCGAGGACGGCGATGCCGGCGAGACCGGCCAATCCCAGGGCGCGATCCCCGATGGACGTGGCGAGGCCCACGATCTCCAACACCACGACCAGCGCGAAGAGCTGGAAGCAGAGCCCCATCCACGTCAACGCCATCGTTCCGAGCCAGCGGGTCAGCGGGTTAGGGATCAGGGAGGCCATGATGCGCAACGCGAGCGGCAGCACGAGCACGGCCAACAGCGTCGCCGTTCCAGGCCGCCAGTCCGGCACGAGCCATCCGATCAGCCGCAGCAGCGGATAGATCACGAACCCGTAGTAGAAGACGAGCGCGGTAGCCAGTATGGCGGCCCGCCGGCCCAGCGCTTTGGCCGTCACAGGCCCGGACCGGCAAACACGGCCTCCCCCATGACCGAGACGTGCTCCGGCGCGGGGGCGAGAAAACCGCCTTCGAGCCGCTCCTCGCCGAGGACGATGCTCCCCTTCAGCACAAGGCCCACCACGTACGGCACCCCGACGGGCACCCGCGCTTCCCCCGTCACGCGCCAAACGCCGAAACCCTCGCCGCCGGCGAGCCGCTCCACGCCGGGGCCGAGGCGTTGCGGCGGCGTCGCTTCCGGCGCATCGAGGGACACGCGCCCGAGGGCCCGCTCCGTATCCCAGCCGTCCTGCGTCACGACCGCTCCCGTGGAGGCCAGGATGAGCCGCTCGAACACCGGCGTCTGAAACTCGACCACCGACGCCCCGCGTTGCAGTGCGTGGGGCGTCCAGGGCGCCACGTCGACCACGTCGCCGGCGGCGAGGGTGCGCTCCGATACGAACGCGTCCACCGCTTCGCGCCCGACGGCACCGCGCTCGTAGGCTTGAGCGGCCCGCAGGAACGCGCGGCGGAAGGCATCGTCGTCGCCATGGCGGCGGCGCCGCGCCTGGTCCATGCCATGTTGCAGCCGTCCCGGTCGGAGCGCGACGTAGACCTCGCGCTTGGTCGCGTGGACCTCCAGGTAGAGGTCGCCCTTGCTCGCGTGCAACTCCTTCAGCAGAAGGACCTCGGCCCACCCCATCGCGCCCAGGTAGTCGGACAGGCACGCGCTCGCCGCCCCCTGGCGCACGCGGCTTTCGCCACGCGCCTCGACGCCGCTGTACCAGACCTCCCGGCCCCACGGCTTCTCGATGGTGACGGGGACCAGTGCTACCGGCCGGGCGAGGTCCAGATGCCGCGCGGAGGAACTTCGGAGCATGTCCGGTTCTGGCGAGTCGCGCATGGTGGCGGCGATTATAGTAGGGGCCTTTCCGCGTAGGCCTTCTCCAGCGTCCATAGACCATGTTGCCCGCCGAGGATGTCTGCCGCCGCGCGCGGCTCTCCCGCGACCCGCGCTTCGACGGCCGCTTCGTCGTCGGCGTGCTCACCACCGGGGTGTTCTGCCGCCCCGTATGCCCGGCGCGAACACCGGCCGAGGACAACGTACGCTACTTCGCCACGCCTGCCTCCGCGCTGGAAGCAGGCTACCGTCCCTGCCTGCGCTGCCGGCCGGAGTGCGTCCAGCCCACACCGGAGTCCACGCCGTGGGCCGTCGCCAGCCAAACGGTGGTGCGCGCCCTGGAACGCATCGAGCGGGGCTTCCTGAACACGCACCCCGTCGGCGCACTAGCGGCGTCGGTCGGCGTGGGCGAGCGCCAACTGCGCCGGCTCTTCCGCCGGGAACTGGGCGCCACGCCGAAAGCCCTGGCCCGGATGCAGCGGCTGGCCCTGGCAAGACGGCTGCTCGACGACACGGATCTGCCCATCTCCGACGTGGCGCTGTGCGCCGGCTACGGCAGCCTGCGACGCTGCGATGACGAATTGCGCCGGGTGTTCGGGCGCGCGCCCCGGGAACTGCGGCGTAGTCGGACCAAGCCCCACGCCTCCCCCCTGCACCTGCGACTTCCCGTCCAGATGCCTTGGCGCGGCGACTGGGTGTTCCCCTTCTTGGCACATAGGGCCCTACCGGGCCTCGAGGAAGGGTCGGACCGGACATTCAGCCGTCGCATCGGCGACGGCAACGTGTCCGTGCGCCTGGACGGTGACGCGCTGGTCGTTTCCGTGCCACCCGTACTCTTCCCGGAGGCCGCCGCGCTGGTTTCACGCGTGCGCCGCGTCTTCGACCTGGACGCCAACCCCGCCGCGATAGACGGACATCTCCGCACACAGCCCGACCTTGCGGAAGCCGTCCTTAAGGCGCCCGGAATTCGCGTGCCCGGCGTCTGGGATCCGTTTGAGGGTGCCGTGAAGGCCATCCTGGGACAACAGGTGCGCGTGGACCGCGCCACCGTGCTGGCCACCCGTCTCGTCGAGGCATACGGGAACGACGGCTTCCCAACCCCCAACGTCCTAGTCGATGCCGACGTGGCGTCGGTGGGCATGCCGGGGGCGCGAGGGCGCGCCGTCCGGGGCCTCGCCCGCGCCGTGCTCGAGCAGGGCCCGGACTTCTTGGAGGACGCCGCGCGGGTACGCCCCGCGCTGCTCGCCATCCCCGGCGTCGGCCCTTGGACCGCGGAGTACATCGCCATGCGGGTCGCCCACGATCCCGACGCCTTCCCGGCCTCGGACGCCGCCGTGATGAAGGCACTCGGCGCGACCGCCCGGGAAGCGGAGCGGCGCTCGGAACCGTGGCGGCCATGGCGCGCCTACGCGGTGATGTATCTTTGGCGCGGGTTGGCCGCCGGCCCAACCGCGCCCCCCACGAATCCCATCAAGGAGGCCCAACCGTGCGCTACACCGAGATGACCACGCCCATCGGTCCGCTCCTGCTCGCGGGCGGCGAAGAAGGGCTCCGCGCGATCCGCTTCTCCACCGGCCGCAAGGCCCGGGGACCGGAACCTGGATGGATCCGCGACGACGGAGCCTTTCCGGAAGCCGCGCGCCAACTACGGGAATACTTCGACGGCACGCGCCGCGAATTCGATATCGCCCTTGCGCCGAGCGGCACGGCCTTCCAGCGGCAAGTCCTCGATGCGCTGATGACCATTCCGTATGGTGAAACGCGTTCCTACGCGGACATCGCCCGCCAGATCGGCCGGCCGGCCGCCGTCCGGGCCGTGGGCGCCGCGAACGGGCGCAACCCGCTCCCCATCGTGATCCCCTGTCATCGCGTGATCGGCAGCGACCGCAGCCTCACCGGGTTCGGGGGCGGGCTCCCGACCAAGCGTTACCTGCTCGACCTCGAGGCCCGCGTCCGGCACTCGGACGACGGCGAGTGGTCCTTGCAGGCGGTCGCGGCACCATGATCTCCTCCACCGACCCCGGTTCCACGTGCAGGCGTGCGGTCGCGCTCGCCGCCTGCGCCATCGGCATCGCGGCCTGCACCCCCGCCGAGCCCACCATCGAGGAACGCGCAACGGCCCTGGCCCACCGCCACCTGATCGCGGACACCCACATCGACTTCCCCATCCGGCGGCACTTCCAGCCGGACGTCGTCGGTCCCCTGCAGTCCGTCGGCCAGTTCGACCATCCCCGCGCCGTCGAGGGCGGGCTGGACGTCGCCTTCATGTCCATCTTCACCCCGGCCAGCGCCGCCGCCGACGGGACATCGAAGGAACTGGCGGACAGCCTGATCGACGCGACAGAGGCCATGGTGGCAGAGATGCCCGACCGGTTCGGCATCGCGGCGTGCACGGCGGATGTCGCCACCTTGCGCGACGCGGGGCGTCTGGCGCTCCCCCTCGGCATGGAAAACGGCAGTCCCCTCGGCCCGGAGGCGGAGCATCTCGACCACTTCGTCGCCCGGGGCATCTCCTACGTGGGCCTCACGCATTCGGAGTCCAACGCGTACTCGGATTCGAGCTACGACACGAACGAGCCGTGGCGGGGCCTCTCGCCGTTGGGGGTGGCCACGGTCCGCGAACTAAACGCACGCGGGATCATGATCGACCTCTCGCACCTGTCCGACGACGCGGCGTGGCAAGTGCTCGAACACACCGAGGCCCCGGTCGTGGCCACCCACTCGTCGCTACGGCACTTCCTCCCCGGCTTCCACCGCAACATGAGCGACGCCATGGTCGAGGCCGTGGGCGCCCAGGGCGGCGTCGTGCTGATCAACTTCGGCAGCGATTTCGTGTCCGCGGACGCGCGCGCGTGGGCCGACGCGCGTCGTGCGGCCTTCGACGCCGCGTTCGGGGGGGACGAACCGGACCGCGAGGCTTGGAGCGCCTTCGATGCCGAGTATCGGCGGGCGCATCCCTACCCCTACGCCGCCGTCGAGACCGTGCTCGATCACATCGACCGCACGGTCGCCCTGGCCGGAATCGACCACGTAGGCCTTGGGTCCGACTTCGACGGCGTCGGCGACACCCTGCCGGTCGGGCTCAAGGACGTGTCCGACTACCCGAACCTGGTCGCGGGGCTGCTGCGGCGCGGCCATGACGAGGAGGCCATCGCCAAGATCCTTGGCGGCAACCTGATGCGCGTTTGGCACACGGTGGAGGAACACGGCGCCGCCCAAGGCCACCCACCGGTCTGCGCGCAGCCGTCCCCCGTCAGCGGTTGAGGGCGGCCCGCTCCGGGTGCAGATTGGGCGACCGGGGCGCGAGCACGGCCAGAAACTCCGGTAGCGATTCCGCCACCGTCCGGATCGGCTTGTAGCCCGGACGTTCTAGCAGCACGCGGCCCGTTTCGTTCTCCACGGAGAGAAAGAGCTCCGAGTCCGCTTCCGTACAGGCGAAGAAGACGCTGAACGGCGCCCGGGCGCGCTGCTTGGCGAGGGCGTGGCCGATCAGATTCTCGACCAGACGCTCGGCGTCGGCGTCGTTCCAGAGGAAGATGAGGCTGACGTGTCCGTCCGGGGCCGCGGCCTCGAGTCCCCCCGACCAATACGCGCCGTAGTACGCCTTGATGTCCGGATGGATCGTCAGCTCGAGGGCGTTCTCCAACCCGGCGAAGTCGTCCGCGTAGCGTCGCCGGACCGGACGCCAACGCACTACCTCGACGCCGCCCGGCCCGGGGTACGGTTCATCGACCTCGCAGGGAGAACGCCAATCCGGGTCGAAGACCTCGGTCAGGTCCGGGTAGGCGTGGACGTAGAGGTCCACGAAGCGGCGGAGCGTGTCGCTAACCTCGGACAACGGGATCCTCCGGCGGCTGGTGGCGCCCGCATGCTATCAACTCCCACCGTCGCTACCGGGCATCCCGCGGCGGTCGTTCGCCCCGGCGCCACGGCGGGCGCGTCACCGCCCGCGCGAGCTGTTGCCGTTCTTCTTCGGTGAGCCGGGCCGCGATGGTGATGAACATCTCGTGGCTCTCCGCGTGACTGCTCCCGAGTTGGTCGCGAAAGTCGGCGAGGGCCTTGCGCAACGCGGCCTCGTCGAACGGATTGGCCGTCACGGCGGCAGCGACCTCCCGTTGCGCCTCGCGAATCGCGCGGGCGCCCTGGCGGAACTCCCGGCGTTTGCTCCAGAAGTCCCCGGCCACCTCGCGCCGCCGATCCTCGTCGAGAAACCGCACCAAGCGGCCCATGCCCACCAAGGGATCGAGTCCCGGCATCGGTGCGAAGTCCCGCGTCATGCGGCCCGCGATGAACCCCGCCAAGGCGAGATTGACGACGAGCGAGACGACGAGCCCGCCGATCAGCCATCTATTCCACATCGCTCTCTCCCTCCACGAGCGCTTCGTCCAACACGGAGGAGAACGCCAACACCGACACCGCGTCCTCCAATTCGTCGTCCTCGGTGGGCCAGGCGAACCCGAGAACGAAGCCCAGGGCGAGGGGCGCGACGGCCACTCCCGCCAATCGGCGCCAACGCCCGACCGCGAGCCACTCCGGCCATGCGGGCACCGTTGGCGGGACGCGGGCCAGGATGCGCGCCTTCAGGCCGAGCATCGGTGGCGCGGGGAGGCTTTCGTCGAGCAGGGCCCCAAGGGCGCACGCGGCCTCGAGCGTCGAGCGGCCCTCCGGCGTCCCCGCCACCGTCCGGGCCATCGCGCGCAACTCCGCCGGCCAGCGGTCCAAATCGGCGCCGTGGACATCGAGGTGCCGCGTGAACTCCTCCAGGGTCATCCCGCCCTCCCACCGGCCTCCGCCGGTTCCTCACGAAACGTTTCCAAGCGCCTTCTGAGCGTGCGCCGTGCCCTCGCCACGAGGGATTCCAGCGCATCCACCGAAACTTCCAGCACGACCGCCGCGTCCTTGTTCGACCAGCCCTGGAGCTGACACAACACGAGCGCCGCCCGCTGCCGTTCCGGCAGTTCCGCCACCGCCGCCCGGACGGCGGCGCGGCGCTCTTCCGCAATGCTGCCGGACAAGCCCGAGAACCTTTCGTCCGCTAGCGTGTCGAGACCATCCTCGACGACGTCGCGGCGGCGGCGGAACGCGTCCACGCACAGGTTGTGCGCGATCCGGTAGAGCCATGTGGACACCCGCACCCGGCCCGGACGGAACGTCTTGGCGCGGCTCCACACCCGCAGGAAGGTTTCCTGCGCGATGTCCTCGGCGTCGGCCCGGTTGTCGGTCATCCGGAACGCGTAGGCCTGGACGCCGGCCAAGTGGCGGTCGAGCAACACGGCAAACGCCGCACGGTCCCGGGACCGGAGCCTACGCAGGAGTTCCTCGTCCGAAGGGTCCGCCAACGGCCAACTACCCCTCGGCCTCGGCGCCCTTCCCATGGCGGCGTCGTTCGCCTCGGTGCTTCCTTCCCTCGCGCATCTCGGCCCGGGTCAGTCGCCCGTCGCCGTCGGCATCCAGGGCCCGCAGGCGCTGGATGTCCGGCGGAAACTCGCCGGCATCGAGGGCGCCATCGCCGTTCGTGTCGATGCGGGCGAACATCCGCTCCCGCATCCGTTCGCGCATGGTGTCCCGCGCCACCCGGCGCATCTCCCGCAATTCCTCCCGGGTGAGCTTGCCGTCGCCGTCCGCGTCGGCGGCATCGAAGGCGGCGTCACCGAGGGCGGCATCGCCGAAGGGGCCGCCAAAGCCGGGGCCGTGACGCGGGCCGTCGCCACGCCGCCGGTCCCGGTCTCCATCCCCACCCCGCCGGCCCCGGCGGTTGGGCTCCACCGCGGCGAACTCCTCCGGCGTGATGCGTCCGTCATCATCCGCATCCGCCCGGGCGAAGCGTCGCGCGGCGCGGGCCTCCAGGTCCTCGATGGCGACGCCACGCTCGGCCTTCCCGCCTTCCGCGGCCTCGGCCTCCGCAGCATCCGTCGCGGCGGCGGCCGAGCAGGCAGCGACCGCGACGCCCAACGCCAAAGCTTGAAGTTTCATGTCCAGTTCCGTGCGATGTGGATTCGCTGCCGTGTACGCAGCGGCCCCGCAAATCCGTCGGGCCCCATCCGATCGCTTCAAGCGCCCAGGACGGCCAGCCCGGCGGCGTCCGAGAACAGTCCCTTGTCGGTGATCCATCCGGCCACCAACTCCGCCGGCGTGACGTCGAAGGCCGGGTTGCGCACCCGAATGCCCGGCACCGTCGGGATGGGGTCCGTGACCTCGCCCGCCGCGCGCTCCTCGATCTCCACGCCGGCACCCGTCGCCGTGCCGGGATCGAACGTGGACGAGGGGCACGCGACGTAGAACGGAACGCCGTGGTAGCGGCACGCGATCGCGAGGCCCCGCGTGCCGATCTTGTTGACCACGTCGCCGTTGGCCGCCACCCGGTCCGCGCCGGTAATCACAATGTGCACCGCGCCCTCGGACATCAGGTGCGCCGCCATGCCGTCGCAGATCAGCGTCACGTCCAGGCCCGCCTCCGAGAGCTCCCACGCCGTCAAGCGGGCACCCTGTAGCACCGGGCGCGTCTCGTCGACGAATACCCGCAGGGGTATCCCCGCCTCGTGGGCCAGGTACATCGGGGCCGTGGCGGTGCCGAGGGTCGACACGGCCAGGGCCCCCGCGTTGCAGTGGGTAAGAACCCCCATGCCGGCCCGCAGCAGGCCGACGCCGTGCTCGCCGATCGCGCGGCACATGGCGGCGTCCTCCCGATGAATCGCGACCGCCTCGGCCACGGGATCCGCGGCGCCGCGCACGCGGTGCACCGCCCACGCGAGGTTCACCGCCGTCGGACGCGCCGCGATCAGCGTGGCGGCCGCGGCGTCGAGATCGTCCCCCGACAACGCCGCCTGCGCCATGCCATAGGCCGCCGCGATGCCGATGGCCGGGGCACCGCGCACCTCCATCCGGGCGATGGCTTCCGCGACCTCCGCCGCCCCCGTCCGTTCGACGTAGACGACTTCCGCCGGCAGTTGGCGCTGGTCCAACAACCACAACCGGCCCTCCCGCCAGCGCACCGCCGCGGGGATGCCCTTTCCGGTATCGTAGGATGCTCGCAACATCTCTCGGGATCGCTCGGGACCGTCCCGCACGCTACCAGAAAACCCTCCCACAAGCCGCTCCGCTTCCCGCGAGACGAAACGACGCCGCCCCGGATGACATCGCCGGCCGCCCCGCGATAGGCTCGCCCGCCGAGACCCTCTCGGACCACCGTTAGACCGCCGGCGGGGATAGGGAGCCAAGTGCCGTGGCCCAGAACGAGTACATCCTGACGCTGCACTGCCCGGACCGGCCGGGCCTCGTGTTCGCCGTGAGCAAGTGGTTGATCGGCCACGACTGCAACATCGTGGCCAGCGACCAGTTCGGAGACGCCCGCAGCGGCCGGTTCTTCCTGCGGCTGTGTTTCGCCGGCGCGGCCAAGCTCGGCGAACTCATGGCCTCGTTCGACGAAGTGGCCGACGGCTATGCCATGCAGTGGGGACTGTGGCCCGCCCACGAGAAGCCCCGGGTGCTGGTCATGGTGTCGAAGTACGAGCACTGCCTGGCGGACCTGTTGCATCGCGCCCGGGTGGGCGATCTTCCCATCGAGATCGACCTCGTCATCTCGAACCACGCCGACGCCGGCTACCTCGCCGCCGCGTTCGACGTAGACTTCCTGCACCTGCCGGTCACGAGGGAGAACAAGCCCCTCCAGGAGCAGCGGATGCTGGCCGAGGTGCGTGCCCGGGGCATCGATTTCCTCGTGCTCGCCCGCTACATGCAGATCCTAAGCGAAGAGACCTGCGCGACCCTGGCGGGCCGGATCATCAACATCCACCATTCCTACCTGCCGAGCTTCAAGGGCGCGAAGCCCTATCTGCAGGCCCACGAGCGCGGGGTGAAGATCATCGGCGCGACCGCCCATTTCGTGACGAGCGATCTGGACGAGGGGCCGATCATCGAGCAGGACACGGAGCGGGTCGATCATCGCTACACGCCCGGCGAACTCGAGGCCGCCGGCCGCAACATCGAGACGCAGGTACTCGTGCGCGCGGTGCGCTATCAGGCCGAACACCGCATCCTGCTGAACGGTGCGCGCACCGTGGTGTTCCGCTGACGCGGTTCCCATCGGATGCAGGTCACGCGAGCCGCCACCGCCCTCGGCGCATACGTCGAGGCCGATCTGCGCGACGCCATTGGCTCCAGGGAGCCGCGCGATGCCGTACGGCAGGCCCTGGTCGAGCACGAGGTCCTGTTTCTGCGCGACCAACGGCTCTCGGCCCGCGAGTTCCAGCAGTTCGGCGAGTGCCTCGGCACCCTCGAATCGCATCCCGCCTACCCCACGGTGCCCGAGGCGCCGGGCGTCCAAATCCTCGAGAGCACGCCGGAGGCACCCTCCCGCATCGAAGTGTGGCATTCCGACATGACCTTCCGCGAAACGCCTCCGGCGCTCACCTTGCTCTACGGCCAGGTGATCCCGCCCGTGGGCGGAGACACGCTCTGGGCGAGTGCCCGGGCGGCATACGAGGGGCTGTCACCGGCACTGCGCGAGATGCTCGACGGCCTCCACGCCGTACACGATTTCGCCCACGGCTTTCGGGAGAGCCTCGCCGCGCCGGGCGGCCACGAACGCCTGCGGGAAGCCGTCGCCGCCAATCCGCCCGTGACACACCCCGTCGTGCGCACGCACCCAACGTCGGGCAAGCGGGCGCTCTACGTCAACGCCCTGTTCACGACCCACTTGGAATCCCTACCGCGACGGGAGAGCGACGCCCTGCTCGCCTTCCTCTGCCGGGAGACCACGACGGACGAATACACGGTACGCCTGTCCTGGCGCCCGGGCACCGTCGCCATCTGGGACAACCGGACGACGCAACACAAGCCGGTGAACGACTACTTTCCCCAGCATCGAAAGATGTATCGGTTGACGGTGGCGGGGGAGCGGCCGAGGTGAGCGCCCTCAAATCCGACCGGAGACCCTCCGCCCGATCAACCAACTCGGAGTACGTTCCGAGTTGGTCGAGCTAACTCGGAACGTAAGCGCATCTGCGGGCGAGCGTTGCCGTAGACCTCAAGCCTCGCCACGCCGCAACGCCCGTTCCCGCAGCAACAGGAACAGCGGCAGCCCGAGGGACACGCCCACCAGGCAAGTCGCGGCGATGGGCGCCCACAGCATCCGCCGCGACAGCCGCCGGCCCTCGCGGCCAATGAAGGCGATCAGCACCACCGCGGACACGAGCACGTCAAGCCAGGCGAAGGTGGACAGGCGCGAGCGGGCCACCTCGCCGAGCATCGCCGCCGGGTCGAAGCCACCGTGTTCCACGCCCCAGGCAACGAGGGCCGCATAGGGGAGGACGGTGCCGAGCACGCACATCACCGCGTAGAAGCGCACCACCGTTCCCGCTCCGTCCAGATCCGCCCAGCGCTTGCAGTGCCCCTCAGCGGCCTCCGCGCGCGAGCCCCGCCCCCGTCAGGTACGCGTGGCTGCGTTCGACCGCCGTCATCATGTCCGTGTCGCAACTGTCGAGTTCGACGATCACCCACTCCAGCACGCCGGGATCCGCCGCCCCGATGGTCGCCGGGATGTCCATCCGCCCGTCGCCCACCGCCACGTGGGCGTGGCCCCTCGTCAGCGGTCCGTCCTTGATGTGCAGCAGCGGTGTCCGATCCCGGACCCGCGCGACTTCCGTGGCCGGGTCACAAGCCCCAAAGTTGGCCGCCCAGTAGGTGTCGATCTCGAACTGCACGCCGGGACAGAGTTCCTGGAGGACGTGATACGCCGGGACGCCATCGATCTCCTCGAACTCCCACCAGTGGTTGTGGAGGAAGAGATCGACGCCCCGCGGACGCAACCCGTCGATCAGGCCATTGACCACGTCCGCCGTGCGCCGCACCGCCTCCAGATCCCGGAAGTCGTCCGGCGCAAACCCGCCGGCGGCGCGGGTGAGGCCGAGTTCGCCAACGATGTCGCAGACTTCGGACAGTCCCGTCCGGTTGGCCCACGGGTAGTGACTCGACGACACGCGCATGCCGAGCTCCTCGACCCGCCGGCGGAATGCCGCCGGCGGCATGCCGAACAAGGCGAAGGGCTCCACCCCGGCGTAGCCGATGTCGGCCAAGCGCGTGAGGACCCCGTCGAAGTCGGATTCCGACGCCTCCCGCAGCGAGTAGAGCTGCACGGACAGGGGCGTGCTCACGGTTTCACCTCGCCACCACCGGCGGCGGATGCGTAGATCGCGTCCAGAATGTCCTGCACGGCCAAGGCCTCGGCGTTCGATACCGCCTGGACCGCGCGGCCGGCGACCACGTCCACGAAGTGCTGCATGCGGTTTGTGTGCGGGTAGGCGAGGTCGCCCGCCCCGGGCGCGTCGACGGTGACGTAGCCATCCTCGCCCTCCCGGTAGAGCTTCGCGTCGTAGACGCTGTACCCAGCCTCGGTGCCGAAGAGCTCGATGTTCATGGCGGCGGGCACGGCCTGATGCATGGCCCACGCCGCGTCGAGGGTCAGCGTCGTCCCGCCGGCAAGCCGGATGAGGGCCGTCGCGAAGTCCTCCACGTCGCACACGTCATCCTCCGCCTCCGACTCGCCCCAGTCGAGTTCCCCCAAGCCCCGCACGCCGAACTTCCCACAGGTGGCGCCGGACACCGACACGGCGTCGAAGTCGTCCAGGATGTAGAGCGCCGCGTCGAGCATGTGCACGCCGATGTCGAGCAGGCTCCCCCCACCCGCTTGCGAACGGTGGGTGAACCAGCTGCCGATGCGCGGAATGCCGGCCCGGCGCCGCCAATAGGCCTTGACGTGATACACGTCGCCGAGGGTGCCGCCGGCCACGAGCGCCCTGGCCGTCTGCACCTCCCCCGAGAAACGCTGATTCATGCCCAGCATGAACGAGCGGCCGCTGGCCTCGGCCACGGCGATCACCTCGCGCGCCTCCGCCCCGCTCAGGGCAAACGGCTTGTCCAGCAAGGTGTGCTTGCCCGCCTCCAGCGCTGCTCGGGCGAGCGATGCGTGCAGATGGTTCGGCACGCCGATGTAGACCGCATCGACGGCATCCAACGCGAGGAGCGCCGCCGCGTCGTCGAAGACGTGCTCCACGTCGTGACGCTCCGCGAAGGCCACCGCGCGCCCAAGGTGTGGATCCGCGACGGCCACGACGCGTGCCTCGGCGAGTTTCGCCAGCTCGCCGGCCACGAAACCGGCCATCGCGCCGGCACCGATCACGCCGAATCGTGTTACCGCCTTCGAGTCACCCATGCGGCCTCCCCGCACGTCCGTCTTGGGTATCGTATCGCATGGGACGGCTGCTAACCTGTGGCACCGATGCCCGAAGGGAGATCATCGATGCAGCAGCGCGGCGCCCGCCTCCGCATGGGGCTGGTCGGCGGCGGCGAGGGCGCATTCATCGGGCCCGTGCACCGCATGGCCGCGGAACTCGACGGCCAGATCGAACTCGTCTGCGGAGCGTTCTCGGCGGACGCGGAACGGTCGCGCCGGTCGGGCACGGCGCTGTACGGACTACCCGCGGCCCGGTGCTACGGGAGCTTCGACGAAATGTTCGGCGCCGAGGCGGCTCTCCCCCTGGACGAGCGCATGCACTTCATCACCGTGGCGGTACCGAACCACCTGCATTTCCCCGTCGCCCGCAGCGCCCTCGAGACAGGCTTCCACGTCATGTCCGACAAACCCCTGACGCGCGACCTGGCCGAGGCCAAGGCCCTGCGGGCGCTGGTGGAGGAGACCGGGCTGCTATTCGGCGTCACGTACAACTACACGGGCTATCCGATGGTGAAGGAAGCCCGGCACCTCGTTCGTTCCGGCGCGTTCGGCGAGATCCGGCGCGTCATCGTCGAGTACATCCAAGGGTGGCTGGCGGAGCCCTTGGAACGCGGAGACAACAAGCAGGCCGGCTGGCGCACCGACCCGGAGCGCTCCGGCCCCGCCGGTTGCATCGGCGACATCGGCACCCACGGCGAGAACCTCGCGGCCTACGTCACGGGGCTCGCCATCACGGAGCTTTGCGCGGACCTGACGGCGTTCGTGGCGGGCCGGCGGCTCGACGACGACGGCAACGTCCTGCTCCGCTTCGACAACGGCGCGCGCGGCGTGCTCCTCGCCAGCCAAGTGGCCGTCGGCGAGGAGAACGGCCTCAAGCTGCGCGTGTATGGCGAACACGGGGGCCTCGAATGGTCCCAGATGGCACCGAATTCGCTCATCGTACGCTGGGCCGACCGGCCGGCCGAGATACGACGCACGGGCGCCCCCGGCGTCGGCACCGCCGCCGGTGCCGCGACGCGCCTGCCGGCCGGCCATCCGGAAGGGTTCCTCGAAGCCTTCGCGGTGATCTACCGCAACTTCGCCGCCGCCCTCCGCGCCCGCCTGGACGGCCGGATGCCCCCGGCCGAGGCCCTGGACTTCCCCACCATCGGTGACGGCGTGCGCGGCATGGCCTTCGTCGAGACCGTGGTGGAGAGTGCCGAGCGGGGCACGTGGCTGCCGTTCGGCGGCACGTCCGAGATGGATGGGGACACCGCGTAGGCGGCCCGACGCACGGGAGACAGAGCATGAAGACACTCAAGGGACCGGCCATCTTCCTCGCGCAGTTCATGGCCGACGAGGATCCGTTCGACAACATCGAGTCGATGGCCCGCTGGGCGTCCGAGCTCGGCTTCGCGGGCATCCAGGTGCCCATCGGCAACCCCGCCTTCATCGACGTGGCCCAAGCCGCCGAGAGCAAGGACTACTGCGACGAGTTGCGCGGGCGCGTCGGCGCCTTCGGCATCGAAATCACGGAGCTGTCGACGCATCTCGAAGGCCAGCTCGTCGCCGTGCATCCCGCCTACGACGCCCTGTTCGACGGGTTCGCCCCCGAGGCGCTGCGCGGCCGGCCCACCGCCCGCACGGACTGGGCCATCGAACAGGTGAAGCTCGCGGCCATCGCCAGCCGGAACCTGGGCCTCGACGCCCACGCCACGTTCTCCGGGGCGTTGCTGTGGCCGATGCTGTATCCCTGGCCGCAACGCCCCGCCGGGCTCGTGGACACGGGCTTCCAGGAACTCGCCCGGCGCTGGCGGCCGATTCTCGACGTCTTCGAGGAACAGGGCGTCGACTGCTGCTTCGAGATCCACCCCGGCGAGGACCTGCACGACGGCGTGACCTTCGAGCGCTTCCTCGCCGAGGTGGATGGGCACGCCCGCGCCAACATCCTCTACGACCCCAGTCACTTCGTGCTGCAACAACTCGACTATCTGGCCTTCCTCGACATCTACCGCGAGCGCATCAAGATGTTCCACGTCAAGGATGCCGAGTTCCGCCCGACGGGCCGCAGCGGCGTCTACGGCGGCTATCAGGACTGGCTCGACCGGCCGGGGCGCTTCCGCTCCCTGGGCGACGGCGCGGTCGACTTCCGGGGCATCTTCTCGAAACTCGCCGCGCACGACTTTGACGGCTGGGCGGTGCTGGAGTGGGAGTGCTGCCTGAAGCACCAGGAGGATGGCGCGCGGGAGGGCGCCGCATTCATCCGCGACCACATCATCCGCGTGACGGATAGGGCGTTCGACGACTTCGCCGCGGTCGGCACGGATCAGGCCGTGAACCGGGAGGTGCTGGGGCTGTCCCGAGGAGTACACTCCCCACGGTGACGGAGGCGACCGCATGACCCCTGAAGACATCCTGGCACGTCCCGCGAAGGCGCTCACCCAGCCGCAACGCGAACACTACTTCGAGTACGGGTACCTCGGCGCGCCGGCCCTGATCGGCGCGGAATGGCTGCGACGCCTGAACGAGCGCACGGCCCACTACGTCGAAGAGAGTCGCCATGCCAACGGCGACAAGCGCTTCGACCTGGAGCCGGACCACGCGCCCGACGCGCCCCGCATCCGGCGGCTCAACTCGCCCGTGGACGCGGACGACGTGTATTGGGAGTTCGCCTCCACGGGTCCGTTCGTCGACATCGCCGAGGACCTCTTGGGGCCGAACCTCAAGTTCCATCACTCCAAGCTCAACTTCAAGTGGAGCGGCGGCGGCGAGGAGGTGAAGTGGCACCAGGACATCCAGTTCTGGCCGCACACCAACTACGACGTGCTGACGATCGGCGTCTATCTCGAGGACGTGGACGCGCGCATGGCGCCGATGGGCGTCATCCCGAAGAGTCACGACGGCCCGCTCTACGAGCTCTACGACCACGACCGCAACTGGACCGGCAACATTCGCGAGGAAGACCTCCCCGGCGTGGACGTGGCCCACGCCGCCTACATCGAGGGGCCGGCCGGGACGGTCACCGTCCACAACTGCCGCTCCATCCACGGCTCGCCGCCGAACTGGAGCGACCGACCGCGCCCGCTGCTGCTCTGCGCCTATGCGGCGGCGGACGCCATCGCGATCACGAACCTGGTCTCCCGCGCGCCCCACGGCAACGAGATGGTGCGGGGCGAACCGGCGCGTTGGGCACGCTTCGATCCGCGGCCCTGCCTGATGCCGCCGGACTGGTCTCGTGGCGGCTACAAGTCGATCTTCCAGCATCAGCAGCGGGAAGCCGCTCGGTAACGCGTCGGATGGGCCTGATCCACGCCAACATCGAACTCGCGAACCCGAGGAACGACAGCCTCTCGCCGTTGCCCGCGCGGGCACTGGTGGACACCGGGGCGGTCGCGCTGTGCGTGCCCGAGCACGTCGCGATGCAACTCGAGCTCGAAGAGTTAGAGAAGCGTGAGGTGACGACCGCCTACTCGTGCGAGGGGCAAGCCCCTCGCGCTCCCCGGCTGAAGGCTCCTGGCAAACACGTCGTCGTCCCCTACGTCGGTCCCGTGCGGGTCCGCTTCGCGAACCGCTCGTGCTACACGGGCGCACTGGTGCTGGGCAACGGCGTGCTCCTGGGTTCGATTCCGCTCGAGGACATGGACTTAGTGCTGAACCCGCGCCTCCAGACCATCACCGTCAATCCCGAAAGCCCGAACATCCCCTCCGCCGTCGTCAAGACCGCGCTGCCGGCCGCAAGGAACGCAACTCCATGCCCACCCTCGAACACGACGTAGACCTCTACTACACCGAAGCCGGCACCGGCGACGCCATCCTGTTCTGCCACGGGGCTGGAGGGAACACGGCGAGTTGGTACAACCAGTTCGGGGAGTTCGCCCAGGACCACCGCTGCATCGCCTACGACTGCCGGGGGTTCGGTCGCTCCAGGTGCGCGGCGGAGGATTTCGACGGCACGAAGTTCGCCGGAGACGCCATCGCCGTGCTCGACCATCTCGGCGTTGACGCCGCCCACTTCGTGTGCCAATCGATGGGCGGCTGGACCGGCGTGCGGGCGGCCCTGGAGCACCCGGACCGGGTCCGCAAGCTCATCCTCTCCGACACCATCGGCGGCATCGCGCTGCAATCGGGCATCGACAGCATCCGCACGCTGAGCGAACGCGTCGACGACACCCGGCTCTCCAACGCCGCCGTCGCCCCCGGCTTCCACGAGAAGCACCCGGCGCTCGGCTTCCTCTACGCGCAGATCTCGGATTTCAACCAGTTGCCGCAAGAGGCCGTGGGCGGCTCACTCTTCGATCCAGCGACGCTCGTGCCGCTGGAACGGGCGCGGCGCCTGGCGCAGCCGATCCTCGTGTTCGCCGGCACCCACGACGTCCTCTGGCCGCCCCACGTCCTGCGGGAACTGGCCGATGCGCTGCCGACTGCGGAGTGCTTCGAGATCGACTCCGGGCACTCGCCCTACTTCGAGAACCCGGCGGTCTTCAACCGAGTGCTGCGGGAGTTCCTAGCTCGTTAGTTAGCAATCGGCTCCAGGCGCGCCCGCACGTGTTTGTGATGCGGCGTGCCCACCCAGGGGCCGCGATCCTCCTGATCCGTAAGTTCGTTCAATCGGACGCCCGTGCGCACGCGCTCCTCTCCCTCGGGGTAGTCCATGCCCAAGCCGTTCGGCAGCGAGATGGTTCCCTCGCGCATCCGGTCGTCGAACTCGACGAGGACGACCGCCTCGCCGCGTTTCGTCACGAGGCGCGCCTTGCCCCCGTCCGTCAAGCCCACCATGCGGGCATCGAGGGGATGGGCGGAAAGCGACGCGGGGTTGTTGCTCTTCATCCAGCGCGGATCGCGAATGATCGTGTTGGCCGTGTACGAGCGGCGCTCGCCCGCGCACAGCAACAGCGGAAACTCGTCCGTTCGCTCGGGAAGCGCGTAGTCCGACAGGGTGTCGATCTCGTCGTTCATCTCCGCGATGCCAAGATGAATCTTGCCGTCCGGCAGGCGCCATTGGGTGGCATCGCCGACGCGGTTGCGGGACACGATGACGCCGGAGGGGTTCGCGAGAATCGACTCGAATAGCGCGTTGCCAAGCGCCGGTCCATCGCCTTCGTGGCCAGCAGCCTGGACCGCCTCCGCGTTCGACATCACGTAGCGCTGGCACAGTCCCCAGAGTGGCGCGGCCGCGGCGGCACCGTGCGGCAAGGTGGGTCCCAAGGTGCGGTAGAGAACGTACGCGATGTGCTGGCCGATCTTGGGTTGCATCATGGCGCCCAGCATCGCTTCGGCGTATGCGTCGAGCCCCCGCCCGGCCGCGGCCTTGAGGCCGTCGAGCTCGTCCGCCTCGAACACGCCGAGGGCCTCGACGAGGCGCGCGTGCATCTCCGCCTCCTCCATCGTGCCCGGCAACGGGTCCATCAAGGGCCGCCGCAGGTGGAAGAAGTTGTCCGGAAACTCCGATGGGAAGAAGGTGGCCTCGAACTTCTCGTACTGCGACGACGCGGGCAATACGTAGTCGGCGCACTCGGCGGTCTCCGTCATTGCCACGTCGATCACCACCACGAAGTCGAGGGCCTCGAACGCCTCCCGCAGGCGCTTCGAGTCCGCCAGCGAGTGCATGGGGTTGGCGCTCTCGACGAGCATCGCCCGCAGCCGGTCCGGATGATCGGTGAGTATCTCCTCCGCGATGGAGTTGCAGGGGATCAGGCCGGCCACGATCCGCGCACCCGTCACCGGCGTCACCCGGCGACCCACCTCGTAGCCGTGCTCGTCCACCGTGGGCGCGCGGGTGCCTTCCTCGAGGAGCGCCGCAAGCCGATTCACGAGATGCATGCCCCCCTCCCGGTCGAAGGCACCGGTGAGGGTGAAGAGCAGGATGTTCAGATAGCTGCAGAGGGTCGAATACGGCGCCATCTCGATGCCGAGATCCTCGTACACGGCGATCTTCTCGGTGGCGGCCATGGCGCGCGCCGCCCGCTCGACGCGCTCCAACGGAACGCCCGCGAACTCGGCGTACTCGGCGACCGGGACGGACCGCAGCTGATCGAGAATGCGCTCGTAACCGGTCGTGTGCGCGGTGATCCATTCCAGGTCGAGGAGGTCGTGCTGGGCGAGATAGCCGAGGATCGACAGGAGGCACCACACGTCCGTGCCGGGCCGCACCGGGAGGTGGATGTCCGCCATTTCCGCAGTTTCGGTGCGCCGCGGATCCACCACGATCAACGTGCGGTCCGGATCCTTCCCGATGTCCCGCACCAGGACGCGGGCGCGCTGCAGGCCATTGGATTGCCACGGGTTCTTGCCCATGATGATCGCCACGTCGCAACCGTGAAAGTCGCCATGCCAAGCGCCCCCGAGCATGCGGCTGCTCATCCAGGCGAGGCCGGTCTTTTCCTGCGCGAGGGCGTTGGACCGATACCGGACCCCGAGCGCGCGGAGCAGCGATCCCGAGTGCGCGCCACCGAGGTGATTCCCCTGGCCCCCGCCTCCGTAGTAGAGGATCTTGTCCCCGCCATGGGTGTCGCGTACTTCCGCGAATCGAGCGGCCACTTCGCGGATGGCCACGTCCCACGACACGGGCTCGAAGGTTCCGTCCGGGCGTTTTCTGAGCGGCGAATCTAGGCGGTCCTGGTGGTTCTGGTAGTAGTTTATGCGCGACGCCTTGTTGCAGAGATAGCCCTTGGAGGCCGGATGGGCCCGGTCGCCCTTGATCTTCTCGATCTGGCGCCCGGTCGCTTCATCGACGCGCGCGAGAATGCCGCAGTTGGCATAGCAGAGATTGCACGCGGTCGGTTGCCATTCATTGGTGCTCATGGGAACTCGATTCCTTGCGGGTTGACCGTGCCGCGTGGTCATCCGTGGGCCGCCGACACCTGGTCCAGATAGTAGGTATTGCCGTCCGGGTCGGCGAAGATCGCCATGTAGCCGCCCCAGGGCTCGCGCGTGGGCGGGCGCGGGAACGACACGCCCTTCTCCACCAACGCGGCGTGCGCGGCATCGAGGTCCTCCACCACGAAGCCGACGCCCGTGTGGCGTCCGACTTCCTCGCCCTCCGGCGCCTGCACCACGGCGAAGGCCGCGCCCCGGGTCGCGAACGAGGCGTAACCGAATTCGGCGTCGGCGAAGTTGAACGGCAGGCCGATGATGTCGCGGAAGAAGGCGACGGCCCGGTCGAAGTCGGAGACGGTGACGTTCACGTAGCCGAGGCGGGGTTCGGTCATGGTTGCGTCCATTCCAATGGCATCGCACGGGCCGTGATCGTATCAGGCCGCCCCGCGGCGCGCCGGCCGCCTTACGCCCGTTCAGCCGAGACGCACCGCCGTTCCACTCGCGACGAGGAACACCATGCCCTTCCCGCCACCGCTGATCTCGCTGTAGTCGAGGTCCACACCCACCACCGCGTCGGCCCCGAGCGCCGTCGCCTCGCCCGCGAGTTCCCGCAGGCAAGACTCCTTGGCCTCCCGCAGCGCGTCCTGATGCGTGCCGCTGCGGCCCCCCACGACATCGCGAATGCTCCCCATGATGTCGCGGAAGACGTTGATGCCGAGCACGCATTCGGCGCTCACGATGCCGAGGGATTCCCGGATCGTCCGGTTCGGAACATCGTGCGTCGTGGTGAGGTCGCTCAGGGTGACGGGCATGGGGGCTCCCTCGGAGGAAAAGTGCCGACTATACCGAACAGCAGTTCTCATTTTGGCCCGACTTGGCAACGGAGTCGGGGATTCCGTCCGCGAACGGGTTGACAACATAGGACGGCGCCCCTATGGTGCGGGCCATGGGCAACCCATGGTTCGGATCGAAGGCGACGTCGGGGCTGTGGCAGGCGCTGGTGGCGCTGATGCCGCCGCACGCGGTGTACATCGAAACGCACCTGGGCGGCGGCGCGGTGATGAAGCGCAAGCCGGGGGCGCTGCGCAACATCGGCATCGACCTGGACGCGCGGGCGCTGGAGTCGTTCGAATGCGGCCATCCGGTGGAGCTGGTGCACGCGGACTGCCACGCGTGGCTGGCCGGGTTCCCGTTCGACGGTTCGGAACTGGTGTACAGCGACCCGCCGTACCTGCGCGGCGCGCGCAAGTCCGGGCGCCGCTACCGGCACGACTACGAGGACGCGGACCACGCGGCGCTGCTGGAACTGCTGAAGGGCCTGCCGTGCGCGGTGATGGTGTCGGGATACCCGTCGGCGCTGTACGACGAGCTGCTGGGCGGCTGGCGCAGCGCGGCGCTGCAGGTGATGAACCACGCGGGGGTGGTCACCGAGAAGGTGTGGTTCAACTTCGCGCCGGACCGCGTGCACTGGGCGTCGCGCGCGGGACGGAACTTCACGCACCGGCAGACGGTCAAGCGCAAGGCGCATGGCTGGGGCCGGCGCTACGCGGCGATGCCAGCGGCGGAGCGCCTGGCGGTGCTGGCGGCGATCATGGCGGTGGAGGCCGGCGCCGCGCCGTGAGGTTCCTCGCGCGCCATCTCGACCGGCTGCGGACATGCTTCGCCGGGCTGCCGGACCCGCGCCGCGGACGCAACCGCCGCTACGCCATGGCGGACGTTGGCATGGCCGCGCTGTCGGTGTTCCTGATGCAGTCGCCGTCGTTCCTGGCGCACCAGCGCGCGCTCGCCGCGGGCGGTCGCCGCTCCAACGCGCACACCCTGTTCGGCCTCGACCGCATCCCCTGCGACAACCACGTCCGGCAACTGCTCGACGGCGTGCCGCCGGAGCACTTCGACGACCGGTTCCACGACCTCGTCGAGGACCTCGACGCGCGCGGCGCGCTGACGCCCATGCGCCGCCTCGACGGCCACCTGCTGGTCGCCCTGGACGGCACCGAGTTCTTCCGCTCGCGCAACATCCACTGCGACAACTGCTCGACCCGCAGGCGCGGCGACGGCGGCACCGAGTACTTCCACCAGATGGTCGCCGCCACCGTCGTGGCGCCCGGCCGGGCGCAGTCGCTGCCGCTGCCCCCCGAGTTCGTCGCGCCGCAGGACGGCGCGGCCAAGCAGGACTGCGAGCGCCAGGCGGTCAAGCGCTGGCTGCGGTCCCACGGCGACCGCTGCGCCGCACTGCGCCCGGTCTATCTCGGCGACGACCTGTACGCCTGCCAGCCCGTCTGCCGGGCCATGCTCGACGCCGGCGGCGACTTCCTGCTGACCGCCAAGCCGGCCAGCCACAAGACCCTGTACGAGTACCTCGACGGCATCGACATCCCCGTGCGCCGCCGCACGACGGGCCGCGGCGCGCAACGGCGCACCCACCGCTACCGCTGGATGACGGACCTGCCCATCCGCGACGGCGACGACGCCCTGCGCGTCAACTGGCTGGAGGTCACCAGCGCGCGGCCCGGCGGCAAGGTCACCTACCGCGGAACCTTCGTCACCAGCCTGCCCGTGGACCGCGACAACGTCGCCGAACTCGCCGACTGCGCCCGCGCCCGCTGGAAGATCGAGAACGAGACCTTCAACGTCCTCAAGCAGCACGGCTACCACCTCGAACACAACTTCGGGCACGGCAAGGACACCCTCGCCGCCGTGCTCGTCGTTCTCAACCTGCTCGCCTTCGCCCTGCACACCGCGTGCGAAGTCGCCGAGTCCACTTGGCGACGGGCCCGCGAGCGCCTCGGCACCCGCGCCCGCCTGTTCGAGCACCTGCGCACCGTCACCGAATACCAGGTGTTCCCCGACTGGAACGCGCTGATCGGCCTGCTCGCCACGGGCGGGCCCGCCGCCCAGCCTCCCTGACGCACAGACCACGCCGCCAGCCGCCAAATCCACGAACCTCGGACAGTCCCGAAACCCAATGCCTCAATCGTCAAAATGAGAACTGCTGTATACCGAACGAACCCCTTGTCCGGGGCTGTTCTCACCCCTAGAATGCCGCGCCTTCGCCACTTCGAGCCCAGAGCCGTGCTCCACGCAGCGCCGACCAGCTCCGCCACCCGCGTCGCGACGTGCGTCGCCCCGTCGTCGATGACGGCGCCGGCGCATGTGGACCGGATGCACGGTCTGATTGGAGGCGCCGATCCGGGGTAGTTCCGCGAAGCAACCATCGTTCGCAAGAACCCCGAAGCGCCCCGAGCCTTCGGGGTTTTTTCGTTTATGTACCAAGCAAAGCCGATGTCACAGCCCACCGCCCGACAACTGCAACGCAACATCCGCAGAACGCTCGCCTTCTCGTTCCTGCAGGTGTTCATGGTGCTGATGCCGGTGATCGTGCTCTTCTTCGAGAGCCGCGGCTTGCGCCTGTCCGAAGTCCTGTTGCTCCAGGCATGGTTCGCGGGCCTCGTGCTGGTGCTGGAGGTGCCCTCCGGCTATCTGGCGGACCTCCTCGGGCGCAAGCGCACCCTGATCGTCGGCAGCTTCTTCGGCGGCGTGGGCCACCTGGTGCTGCTGTTCGCGGAGGGGTTCTGGCAGCTCGCCATCTTCGAGGGATGCCTCGCCATCGCCTTCAGCCTGGTCTCCGGGGCCAACCTCGCGCTCCTCTACGACTCGGAGCTCGCCTTGCGCGCCGCAGCCGGCCACGGGGCCGGCCGGCCGACCGCCGTGGGTCGGTTGTTCTTCGCCACGAACCTATCGGAGGCGCTGGCGGCGTTCCTGTGCAGCCTGCTCCTCGTCTGGTCGATGGAATGGGCGATGTACGCCCAGGTCGCGTCCGCCTGGCTCGCCTTCGCCCTGACCTTCGGCCTCGTCGAGCCGCCCGGAGAACGCATGGCGCGGGAGAGCCACGCCAGCAACCTGACGTCCGTACTGCGGCACCTGCTCGTGGATGATCACCTCCTGCGGCTGACCTTCCTCGCGCTCTGCATCTGGCCGCTGACGACGATGTTCGCGGTATGGCTCCTGCAGAAGCATTGGGAGGGCCAGGGGATCGAAGTGCTCTGGTTCGGCTGCCTGTGGGGCGCGCTCACCCTCGTCTCCGCGGCGGCCGGCAGGTACGCGCTGCAACTGGAGGACCGCCTGGGCCCGACCACCATGCTCCTCGTCGTCGGCGTCGCGCCGGTGGTGGGCTATCTCGGCCTCGGCCTGCTCGGCGCCGTCGGCGGCGTACTGGTCAGCGCGGTGTTCTTCGCATGCCGGGGACTCGGCGGCGTCGTGCTGCGGCAGGCGCTCAACAAGCGCGTCCCCAGCACCTTCCGCGCCACGGCCAACTCCTTCGCGAGCCTCGGCTTCCGGGGCGGGTTCGCGTTGACCGCACCGGCGCTCGGCGTCGTCCTCGACGCTTGGGGAATGGGGACGGCGTTCCTGATCCTCGCTTGCGCCAGCCTCGTCATCTGCGCGACGTTGCTGCTACCGCTGGTCGTGGCCGTGCGCGGTATGACAGTCGCCGCCCCGGCCAAGGCGACGGTCCAGCATCAAGAACCAGCCCAGTCGAGCCACCAACCGTGCGGCGAGGCCGTGGCCAACAGTTCGGTGGGGGTCGCGGAACCGTCGCGATAACGGGTCACCGTGAGTTCCATGGTGTCCGCTTCCACTCCCTCCAAGGCCACGCGCCAGATCGGGCGGCGCCGGCTTGCATCAACCAGCGCCGCCTCCACCCGCTCCCGGACGGCGCGGGAGAACTGGTACAGGGCGACCGTCGTATAGACCGTCAGCGCCGTGTCGGCCGGCGCGGCGGCGAGCAACGGCGGAAGCGCGTCCGCCGCGTCGCCCTCGACCAAGTGCACCGGATGCACGCGGAGTTCCTCCGCCGCATCGACCAAGCGCTGGTGGCGTTCGACGTGTTCGGGCCAGATCAGCGCACGCAGCCATAGGAGCGCGTCGGGGTCGAGCGCATCCACCGGCGCCAGGTCCACGCCGATGCGGGCGGCAACCGGGATCTGCGGCACCAACAGCGGCTCCCCGTCTCCGCGCAGTTCTGCATCGAGTTGCACGACGGCGTCCTCGTCACCCCACCGAAGCACCTCCCGCCCGCCCCGGGCGTAGCGCACCCCGTAGCGGTCGAAGTTCAGGTTGAGCCCGGCGCTCGCGCCCAGATCGATCAAATGCAGCGGACGCCAGGCGGCCTCCCGCGCCACCACCGACAGCGCGGGGACGAGGCACGTACACCGGCGCACGACGTTGGTCTGGGTGCGGCGCGTGCGCAACAGCTCCGTCAGCGCGTCGGCGTGTTCGAGGCAGAAGTCCCGAAACGCCTCGGCGGCCGGCAACATCGGACGTTGCCGGCCAGACACGACGGGATAGTGCGCGGCCAACGGATGCTCCACGCCTTGCAGCAACAGGTACTGCACGGCCCCGAACAGCATGTTCGGCGGCGGTTGCCGGGGCCGGGCATGGGCGGCGAGGGCCAGCAGTTCCGGCGTCTCCGACACCGCGTAGGCCAATTCCGCGTAGAGGGGCGAGGCAAGCTCCATCGCCTCGACCCGTGCGAAGCGATGGAACAGCGCGCGCAGACGCTCCGGGCTCGGCTTCCGAGACACCCCCGGGCGGGTCACAACAGCGCCAGCGGATTCACCGGCGAACCCGTGCCGCGCTTCACGCGCAGCGGCGCGAGGGTGAAGAAGAACTATCCCAACCCGCGCGGCCCGCCGCCGGTTACGGTGCCGTAGCAATCGCTGCCGGGCCAATAGGCCCTGCGCGACCGTTTGGCAGCGGAAGGGCGCGCGCGAGGCCCACGCCGCCGATGCCTGGAGCGGCATCGGCCTCGCGCACTACCTGCTGTTCGAGGACGCGGTGTTCGAGTCGATCCTGATGACGCCGAAGCCGCTGGCGCTGGTCACCTACCTGCTCGGGCGCAGCTGCGTCCTGTCGAGCATGACCTGCCACTTCAAAGGGCCCGGCGGCGAACCCGGCCGCCTGCACTCGGACAACGGCGGCATCCCGTCGCCGTTCTCGATGGTGTCCCAGGTCGCCAACGTGAACTACGCGCTGACGCCATACAGCCGGGAGGCCGGCGCGCTCGCGATGGTGCCCGGCAGCCACCGGCTGTGCCGACAGCCGAGCGCCTCCGAGTCGCACCTGGCCGGCGAGCGGACGCATCCCGACGCCGTCGCGATGGACCCCGCGCCCGGCGACTGCGTCGTCCGGCACGGCAACACGTGGCACGGCTCCTTCCGGCGCGAGGTTCCCGGCATCCGCATGAACCTCGCCACCTATTTCGCGCGACAGTTCGTCGTGACCCAGGAGGAGTTCGGTCGGGCCGTGCCACCTGCGCCTGCTCGGCCAGCGCCAACCGTACAACTACCACGCCGACGGCCCGGACTGGAGCAAATTCGCCGACGTGCCACGCGGGCAGTGGGACTAGAGACAGGCGTCGAGACCCCAAAGGAGGAGAGTCATGGCTGAAGACAACGTCACGGACGCGGAGCTGTCCAACGACGAGCGCATGCAGCAGATGCTGAAGGTGTATGCGCTCGATGATCCCGACAAGGCCGCCCGCGAACAGACGCTCGCGGAGATTCGCGAACTGGGGCTCGAGCCGCACCTGGGCGAATTCGACGCCAACGGCTACACCGTCGTCCGAGGCGCGATCGAACCCGAGCAGGCCATCCACGCGCGCGATGTCATCGTGCGCGTGATGGAGCGGAAGCTCGGCCGCCCGGTGGACATCGAGAACGAGACCGACGAGGCCTGGGCCGGCATCAACCTCGCGACCTACCTGCTCTTCGAGGACGAGGTCTTCGAGTCCATCCTCATGGCGCCGAAGCCCCTGGCGCTCATCAGTTACCTCCTCGGACGCAGTTGCGTGCTGTCGAGCATGACCTCCCACTTCAAGGGCCCCGGGGCCTTCCCGCTCATGTTGCACTCGGACAACGGCAACGGCATCACCGCCCCGTTTTCGTCGGTCGCACAGGTCGCCAACGTGAACTACGCGCTCACCCCTTACAGCGAAGAGGCCGGCGCGCTCGCGATGGTCCCGGGCAGCAACCGCCTCGCGCGCAACCCGAGACCGGACGAGATCATGCTCGGCGGCGAGAACGGCAACCCGAACGCCGTCCCGATCGACCTGCAACCCGGCGACTGCGCCGTGTGGCACGGCAGCACGTGGCACGGCTCCTTCATCCGGCAGGTCCCCGGCATCCGCATCAACCTGGCCATGTACTTCTGCCGGCAGTACATCGTGACGCAGGAGAGGTACGGCGAGCACGTGTCGCGGGAAGTGCTGGACCGGCACTCCAACGACCCGCGTTTCCTTACCCTGCTCGGCCAGAGCCAGCCTTACGGATGGGGCGCCGAAGGGCCGGACGAGGGCAAGGTCGTCGCGATGCCGCGCGGACAGTTCGATTGAGTTCGACCCGGGAAGGGAAACCGAAGGTGAGACCCGTGATGCTGGCGTTGGCGCTGGTCGCGGCGGTGGCCAGTGCCGACGATGCCCAGGCCCTGCAGAGCCTCCTCGACCGCCAGCAGATCACGGAAGTGCTCCACCGCTACGGCCAGACGTTCGACGCGAAGGATGCCGACGGGTTCGCGTCGCCCTTCACCGAAGACGCGCACTGGAAGATCCACCGGCGCGGCACCGAGCGCCCGCAGTTCGAGAACGCGAGCCGGGCCCAGCTACGGGACTTCGTCGCCGACCGCTTCTCCACCGTGCTGGCCGGCAGGCAGACACAGCACTACGTCACCGGCACGGTCTTCCTGGAACTGACGGAGGACTTCGCCCGCACGCGATCCACCGTGCTCGTCGTGCATCGCATCCTGGAGACGGGCGCGCTCGTGCCCGTGAACGCGCCCGTCTACATGGACGAGTTCGTCAAGACAGAAGCCGGCTGGAAGATCAGCAGGCACACGGCCAACTGACCGACGGTTTTACTCCTCCGCCGCGCCTGCGTCGGACGCCGCGAAGAACCGGTCCATCGCGTCGAGCTTCTCCTTGCGCAGACCGGTGATGACCGTGGGTGTCGCAGAGATGTCCAGCACTTCCTCCGCCTGCGTCCCGTATGCCGGCCACTCCGGCAGACCTTCGCCGTTCGGGTCGCCCGACTTCGCGAAGTTCGTCCAGTAACCGCTCATCAGGCGGGCGACCTCGACGTCCTCGGGACGCGGCTCGAGGGACGCCGTCTGGTGGAACCCGAGGTGTGGATTGCCGAACGCGTAGGCGATCTCCGCGGCATGGAACGCACCCCTGGAGGTGCCGTACTCCCCGCCGACGTCCGGCGCGTGCGTAAAGAAGTAGAGCCAGGCCGGGTCCCCGTGCGCCACCTGGGCGCGTCCCCAGGCGCGCATCTGGCGGGCGAAGAAGCGGTCCGAGAGGGAACACCAGCCCATCGTCCTGCACGACGATGCGGAAGGCACCGTGATGTAGCAGCCGGTGGTGCGCGCTGCACAGCAGTACGAGGTTGTCCAGCCGCGTCTCGCCGCCGTCGATCCAGTGCTCGACATGGTGCGCCTCCACATACCGCTGGTGCGCACAGCCGGGAAAGCGGCAGCGGTTGTGGTCACGGAGCTTCAGGGCCCGCAGCAGCCGCGCCGGGACGATGCGCTGGCGGCGCTCGTAGTTGAGCAGGTTGCCTCGCCAATCCTGGATGAACTCCGTGATGTCCGCGTCGCAGGCGATCTGGCGGGCGTCCTCCTCGTCGATGCCCCAGTCGGGGTCGACGTGGTACCGGGTGCCGCCGGCGTTGGTCTGCCCGGCGAGTTCGTTGCGGCCGATGGTGAGCACCACCTCGTAGCGCCGGCCGCGCCTGCCGGGGCCGTTCGCCAGGTAGTGCTCCGCCACCTCGACGAGCGCGTCGGCATGGCGTTGCTCCGTGCCGGAGAGATCGAACTCCAGTCCCGCCGGCAGACCGGTTGCACCCAGCTGTTCGTGTTCGCATGCCCCCGCGACCGGTGATTCCGCCCCCGGCCCAGCCGCGGGTGCGGTCCATGGCGGCGATCAGCTTGATGAAGCGCCAGTCGGCGTGGTTGATGTGCGCGGCCATGCGCGTGACGGCGCGGCGCAGCTCGGCGGGATCGTCGGGGACGAAGTCGAGGTCGTCGCGGAGCAGTTCGCTCACCTGCCACGGGAGGGTCGCGTGCCCGGGGTCGTCGTCGGCGACGAGCCCGGTGCCCGGGGTGGTTTCTTCGGGGGATTGGTACATGGCTTCCATGCGCTTGAAGGAGCATCTTAGGAACTGTCTATAATACCAGCATATGCATGGTTTGTCCTTGATTTTATTGAGAACATCCGCTCCGCGCCCCGGGCTGGACTCGGTTGGGTGGACCGTCCAGGCTGCGACCCCAGCAACAGCCACAGCCTCGCGATGGCCTCCGGTCCGTCTGTAAACAATAGGTCTTACAGATTGCCCACCGACACCGCCACGCCCCCACACGCCCAACAAATCTGACGTGCGGCCACGGAAGGGTTGACGGCTAGGCGGGGCCGAAGGATGCTTCCGCATCCCTTTCGATCTCGTCCGGCTGTGTGGAGGGCTTACGGGTGCATCGCTACGCCATCCTGTCGCAGGACGTGACGCGCGAGGAACTCGATCAAGCGTTCGGCCCAAACGTTTTTCGGGCTCAACGGCAGCGCATGGGTCGTGGCGACGATCATGGCTACGAGTTCCGACGTTTCGGACTCTCTCGGGTTCGAGCCGGACCAACGAAGCGGCGTGGTCTTCAAAATCGGCGAGTACTACGGCTGCTACGACGAGGCGTTGTGGCAGAAGCTCGAGGCTTGGAAGGAACCGGCATGAGTGAGGTCACGCAGATCAGACCCGACCGGCCCGAGACGAAGCCGACGAATGGCGGCGGTGGCAACGGCGGGTCAGTGGTCAACCATCGGCTGGGTGACCTCGAGCGTCGCATGGGCGTGATCGAGGAGGACTTGAAGCAGCTCACCAAGCTATGCACCTAGGGAAGGTCTGATTAAGACCTTTCCTAGTGCGGCACAGGGATGTGCCGCCAGATTCGATGGCGTAAGCCATTGAATCTGTCGAGCAAGCCGAAACCGCGCTTTTGGCTTGCGACCTGAACAAGTCCATGGACGGACTTGTTCAGAGGTTCCCTAGATCAACACGCGTCTCGACGGCATGGCGACCGAGTCCTTCGTTTGGAAGGCGTTCGGCGTGACCGGCGGCTTGGCCCTGGCGACGCTTCTTGCACATATCGGACTGCGCACGCTCGGCTGACGATCGACCGTTCCACATTTCAAACCGACGCCGGCCCGCTGGTTGCCACCCGGGCCGTGAACGGGCATCGTGCGCCGATGCACCAAGCGATCGCGATTCCCGGCCCGGCCGGAAACCTGGAAGCTCGGCTCGAGGCCGGCACGGACAACCGGTGGGCGGTTCTCTGCCATCCCCACCCGCTCTACGGCGGCAGCATGCACGACGCCGTGCTCGACACCGCAGCCGACGTGCTGGCGGAGCGGAACATCGGCACGGTGCGCTTCAACTTCCGGGGCGTCGGCGCGAGCGACGGGGAGCACGACCAGGGGCGCGGCGAGGCCGACGACCTCGTCGCCGTCCGCGATTGGCTCGGGGCGGAGCACGCGCCTGGAGAGCTGTGGCTCACCGGCTACTCCTTCGGCGCGAACGTGGTCTGGCGGGCGCGGTCCCGCATTCCGGAGGCCCGGCGGATCGTGTTGATCGCCCCGCCGGTGGGCGCGATGGAGTTCTCCCCGCCGAACGACGCCGAGGCAGCAAGAGTCACGGTAGTCGCGGGAGACCGGGACGCCTTCGTCGACCTCAACACGCTGCGGGCGTGGTCGGGAGGCGGCTGCGATATCCGCACGGTGGATGGTGCCGACCACTTCTTCGGAGGCCGGTGGGACGCCCTAGCCGAGGTGCTGCGCGAGTTCTGAAAGAGCGCGCCCGCGCCGCCCGCCCCTCGCCGGCCCCGGCCACCACACCGGTGATACCATCCGCGCTCCCCGACAGGAGCGCCCAATGAGAGAGTTGGAAGGAAAGGTCGCGTTCGTCACGGGCGCCGCGAGTGGGCTCGGCCTGGCCATGGCGCGGTCCTTCGCCGGCGCCGGCATGAAGGTCGCCTTGGCGGACATCGAGGAGGACGCCCTGGCACGGGCGCACGCCTCCTTCGAGCCGGGCAATGCCGGCACCATCGCCCTGCCCCTCGACGTCACCAACCGCGACGCCGTGGCCGAGGCCGCGGACCGCACCGAGGCCGCCTTCGGCAAGGTTCACGTCGTCTGCAACAACGCCGGGGTGGCCACGGGCGGTTCGTTCGCGGACCTCGCCTACGAGGACTGGGACTGGGTGCTCGGCGTCAACCTACAGGGCGTGATCAACGGCGTGACGACCTTCGTGCCCCGCATCCTGGCGCACGGCGAGGGCGGCCACGTCGTCAACACCGCGTCGATGGCGGGACTGCTCGCCTTCGGCAAGGCCGGCATCTACAACACCACCAAGTACGCCGTGCTCGGCATGTCCGAGGCCATGCGGGCGGACCTCGCCGAGCAGAATGTCGGGGTTTCCGTGCTCTGCCCCGGCTTCGTCAACACGAACATCTTCGAGTCGGGACGGAATCGGCCCGCGGCCCTCCAGGCGGACAGCGACGCCACCGACCTCGGCCTCGACGACGCCGGGCTCGATCCCGAGGCGCGGGAGGCGATGCTCGCCGGCATGATCGAGCCGGCCGTCGTGGGCGACATGGTCCTGCACGGCGTTCGGGAGAACGAGGCGTTCATCTTCACGCACCCGGACTTCGAGCCCATGGTCGGCATGCGCCACGCGGAGATGGCGGCGTCCTTCGAGCGCTGGCAAGCCTATCGGGAAAAACACGGCATCTGACGAGAAGGAACGAGAGCATGGAAGACGTAGCAGGCAAGGTCGCGTTCGTGACGGGTGCCGCCAGCGGCATGGGGCTCGCCATGGCGCGTTCCTTCGCGGCGGCCGGCATGAAGGTCGTGCTGGCGGACGTGGAGGAGGAAGCCCTCGAGCAGGCCCGCGCCTCGTTCGGCCCCACCAACGCCGACGTCATCGCCGTCCGCGTGGACGTAACGGACCGGGACGCCATGGCCGCCGCCGCCGACCGCACCGAGGAGGCGTTCGGGAAGGTCCACGTGCTGGTCAACAACGCGGGGGTGGCCGTCGGCGGCTCCATCGCGGACATGGCGTACACGGACTGGGATTGGGTGGTCGGCGTCAACCTCGACGGCGTGGTGAACGGCGTGCAGACCTTCCTGCCGCGCATCCTCGCCCACGGCGAGGGCGGGCACATCGTCACCACGGCCTCGCTGGCGGGGCTCCTGCCGTTCGAGGGGCTCGGCGTCTACAACGCGACGAAGTACGCGGTGGTAGGCATGTCGGAGGCCCTGCGCCAGGACTTGGCCGAGCAGAACGTGGGCGTCTCCGTGTTGTGTCCGGGCCTCGTCAACACCAACATCTTCGACTCGGGCCGCAACCGTCCCACGGAACTCCAGTCCGACACCGACACGGCCACGATCGGGCTCGCGGACGACGCGGACGACGAGGAGCGCCAGCTCCGCATCGAAGCCGCCCGCGCCACGGCCCTGGAACCCGACGTGGTCGGCGACATGGTGCTGCACGGCATCCAGGAGAACGAGGCCTACATCTTCACGCATCCCGAGTACGTGAAGGAGGTGACCGAGCGGCAGGAGGAACTCTCCGCTTCATTCGGCCGCTGGCGGGCGTACCGGGAGGAGCAAGGCATCTAGCGCCCCGCAACCGTCGCCTTTGGCTCCGCCCGCGGCCCAGCCCCACCGGCCTACGCGCCCGCGCCGTTCTACGGCGCGGCCTGGAAGGGCCAACCCGGGGTTTCAGTCCGCGGCCAGCCCCCGGACGATGCGCCGCGCCTTCCCTTCGTCCCACCACCAGGCGTCCGGGAAGCCCGTCCGGAACGGCGGATCCTCCGCCGGCCGTCCGAACCTGTCCCAATACACCACCCTGGGCCCCGACATCCCCACCAGCGGGACGTAGTAGTAGTTCCACAGCAGGACGCGGTCGAGCGCGTGCGCGGCGGTGGTGAGATCGTCCAGGGACCGCGCCCCGAGCACCTCCTCCAAGAGCTTGTCCACGGCGGGATGGGCGATGCCGGGCGCGTTCGTCAGCGGCGACGAGGCGGACGCGGAGTGCAGGCGGCCGCGCAGGCCGAATTCCGGGGTGATGGCGGCGCCGAAGAGTCCGAACACCACGTCGAACTCCCCTTCGTTCAGGATGTTCACGTATTGGGAGGTCTCCACCAACCGAATCGTCCAGCCGATGCCCAAACGCTCCAGCCTACGGACGTAGGGCAGGAGCGTGCGCCGCTCGTCCGGCCGGCGGATGACGAAGCGCAACGAGAACCGACGGCCCCGAGTGTCGCGAAGCGCGCCGTCGCGCACATGCCAGCCCGCCTCGGCGAAGGCCCCGAGCGCCGCCAGCAGGGCATCCCGGTTGGGACCGAACCCGTCGGAGCGGGGCAGGTCGAACGCGTCGGTGAACAAGCGGGCCGGCAGCGATGCCCGAAACGGCGCCAGCAACCGCCGTTCCGCCTTGGTAGGCGCTCCCGTCGCCGCGAGGTACGAACCCGGAAAGTAGCTCATCGGGCGCTCGTACAGGCCGTGATTCAGCGCCCGGTTGCCCCACTCGTAGTCGAACGCCATGGTGAGTGCTTGCCGGACGCGCCGGTCGGCGAGCTTCTCCTGACGCGTGTTGAAGGCCAACGCCCGCGCCAGGCCGACATACGACATGCGGGTGTGACGCCGCTGGACGAGCCAGCCCTTCTCCCTGGCCGGGATGTCGTAGCCGTTCGCCCAATAGCGGGGGTCGGCCTCGACGCGGAAGTCGAGCAGGCCCTTGCGCAACGCCTCCCGGGCGATGGTCGCGTCGCGGTACACCTCGTAGCGAACGCTGTCGAAGTTGTGCCGGCCCCGGTGGATGCCCAGGTGCCGGCCCCAGTAGCCGGGCACCCGCTCGTAGCGGATGTAGCGCCCCGGCCTGAACTCGGCCACGCGGTAGGGGCCGCTACCGAGCGGTGGCTCGAGGGTCGTCTTGGTCCTATCCCGTTGCCGCCAGTAATGCTCCGGCACGATGGGCCATTTGGCCATCACGATCACGTTGTTCGCGCTCAGGCCGCTCACGTTGCGAAAGCGGAACCGGATCTCCCGCTCGCCCAGGATCTCGCTGCCCTCGATGAACCCGAACGCCTGGCGGACGCCCCCGGCGCCGTCCTCGGCGATCCAGTCGAAGGTGAACTTGACGTCCCGGGCCGTAACCGGCGTCCCATCGTGCCAACGCGCTTCGGGACGCAGGCGGAAGATGGCCCACGAAAAGTCGTCGGCGAGCGCAACGCTTTCGACAAGGTTGCCGTAGAAGCTCCCCGGCTCGTCGTCCGACGGCCAGAACAGCGGGTCGTAGAGCATCGCCAGCTCGATCACGTGCGCCCCGGGCGGCCGGATGCCCTTGCCGATGATCGGCGTGAAGCTGTCGAAATTCTGCGCCGTCGGCAGCACCAGCGTGCCCCCCTTCGGGGCATCGGGGTTCACGTAGTCGAAGTGGGGGAATCCCTCCGGATACTTCAGCGCGACGAAGTTGGACACGCCGTGACTGAAGCTCGGTTCGGCGATGCCATGGGCCGCGACCACGGTGGCCGCGAGGCAGAGCGCTCGCAGGCACGCGAGGCGGCGCCGGCGAGTAGGACGGCAGCCCGAAATCCGACCAACGGTAGCTTTCACGTCCGACGAACGGTAGCGTTCGCGCCCGCGCAGGGGCCCGTTGGCGCAGGAGAATCCCTGCGGATCCTCATGGGCGACGGGCTGCCCCCGCTCCCGGACGAGTGGCAGCGGCAACTTGTCACGTCGGATAGGAGCCGCGGCGGAGAACTTCCAGGCTAGGCGCTCGGTGGGGCCTTGAGACTTTCGAAGCGGAAGTCGAACCACGGAGCGAATAGACGCTGCATTGGGCCGACCTTGATCTGCCGTTCGGCCGGGCGCCCCATCACTCTCAGCATGTCGTTGTGACACAGCGTATCCAAGACGCGAAGGGTCTGGGGCTCCCCCGCCTCAATCAACAACCGAGTCTCCGTGGCAGACGCCAGGAAGTCCTCGGTCGGGGTCGATCTGCCCTTCTGCAACGTGATCTCGAGGTCGATGAAGCGTCGCTTGAGGGTTTCGTGCAGAGTGGCCTTGGCGCCCACCCGGAAAACCAAGGTCAGCCCTATGAACAGCGACGACAGTGCGGAGGGAATCAACTGGACCCAAAGCGGAAGCGCTTGCAGATACTCCGCGCCGACGGCAGCCACGGTACCCGTGCTCGCGATGAATGCCCAGAACAAGGTCAGGTTTTGAACGGACTGATAGAAGCCCTGACGACGATCATGGTAGCGGACCGATCGTTGGACATCGAACAGCAGCTCTCGGAACGCCTTGCGTTGCTCCTTGTCTCCCATGACAGCCTCCCTGGGCCTACTCACTCTCGTCGGTGTCATCTCCCGGATCCGATGGCCACTGGTTCCGGACGTCTTCCAGTTCTCTTGCGCTGCGGAGTCCGTCGCTCTGAAGCGATTTCTCGAAGGACTCGCGATCGGACTTGAACTCTTCCGGTGGTGGCCGGTCCTTGGCATCTCTTGCCATCGTGTATCTCCCTTTACGCGGGTGCCAAAATCGTACCACCCAAGGACCCCGACGTTCACTGCACGGACGGCCTCGCCGTGGTTCCAGCCGCACTGCTCGGTCCGTGACGCGGCGACCGCCGACGCCGGTGTCAGATCAGCAGATTTCAATGAGCGCGTCGAGCACCTCGTTGGGGCGCTCGCTCAGCATGGCGTGGCCGCAACCCTCGAGGCGCACGACACGGGCATCGGGCAGCGCCCGCGCCACGTCCAGGCCGGCGCGCATCGGCGTCATGCGGTCCGCGTCTGCGGCGATCACGAGCGCCGGCACGCCGGCCGAACCCGAGACCGCCGCCGGGTCGAAGGCGTTGCAGGCCGCAAGGTCCGCGTGGAGCACCCCGGGGCCGGAGCGCTCGATCAACCGTTCCCCCGCCGCCAGCATCCACACGCCCGGATTGCGGTTGCCGCCGAGCGTGCCGCGCGGACTGTGGCTCCATGCATTGGTCATCTCGATGGCGGCGTGGTCGTCGTCCGCCGCCGCGTCGAGGAGGACGGGCGTCACCGGCATCGGCACCGACGTGCCGAGCAGGGCGATGGCGCGGCAGCGCTCGCCGTGGTCCACGGCGAAGCGAAAGGCCACCAGCGAGCCCATGCTGTGCCCGACCACCGCCGCCGTCTCCACGTCGAGGGCCGCGCACGCCGCGTCGAGCCAGTCGCTCATCCCCTCGATGCTCGTGAGGGCCGGTCCCTCGGAACGGCCGTGACCCGGTAGGTCCACCGCGAGCACGCGATACCCCTGGCGCGCGAAGTACCGGCTCGCCAACACCCACACCGTGTGGTCCATCCCGGCGCCGTGTACGAACACCACCGTCGGCGCATCCGCGCCCGCGTGGCCCGTGCCCGTGCCGGCGAACGCCGTCCTGCCGCCCACCTCGAACCTCATCGTTGCGACCTCCGCAGCGCGCGGCCGAGATCATCGATCAGGTCCGCGGGATCCTCCAGGCCCACCGACAACCGCACCAACCCCTCGCCGATGCCCGCCGCCGCCAGCGCCGCCGCGTCCATCCGATGGTGCGTGGTACTGGCTGGATGGATGACGAGGGATTTCGCGTCGCCCACGTTGGCGAGGTGCGAGAACAGCGTCAGGCTCTCGATGAACTTCCGTCCCGCCGGCCGTCCGCCCCGGATGTCGAAGCCGAACACCGCGCCGGCGCCCCGGGGCAGCAGCTCCCGCGCGAGGGCGTGGTCGGGGTGGCTCGCGAGTTCCGGATAGCCCACGGACTCCACCGCCTCGTGGCCGTCGAGGAACTCCGCGATGCTGCGCGCGTTCGAGACGTGGCGCTCCATCCGGAGCGGGAGCGTCTCCAGCCCCTGAAGGATGTGGAAGGCCGTCGTCGGCGCCATGCACGCCCCGAAGTCCCGGATGCCCTCCTTGCGCGCCCGGGTGATGAACGCCTGCGGCCCGAACTCCTCCGCGAACACCAGGTCGTGGAAGCCCTCGTAGGTCTCCGTCAGCGTCGGGTAGCGGTCCGAGGCCTCCCAGTCGAACGTGCCCCCATCCACCACCAACCCCCCGATGACGATGCCGTGACCGGAGAGGAACTTGGTCGCGGAGTGGAAGACGATGTCCGCGCCGTGGTCGAAGGGCCGGCAAAGCCAGGGCGTCGTGAAGGTGGAGTCGATCATCAGAGCGATGCCGGCCGCGTGCGCCACCTCTCCCACCGCCCGGATGTTCAGCACCTCAAGCCCCGGGTTGCCGAGCGTCTCGCCGAATAGCAGTTTCGTGTTGGGGCGGATCGCGTCCCGGAACGCCTCGGGCGAACGCGGATCGACGAACGCCGTCTCGATGCCGAAGCGCGGCAGGGTGTACTCCAGCAGGTTGTGCGAACCGCCGTAGAGGGACCGGGACGCCACGATGTGATCGCCGGCGGAACAGACCGTGGCGATGGCGAGGTGCATCGCCGCCTGCCCGCTCGCCGTCGCGATGGCGCCCACCCCGCCCTCCAGCGCGCTGATGCGCTCCTCCAAGACGGCATTGGTCGGGTTCGAGAGGCGCGAATAGACGTGGCCGGCCCGCTCGATGTTGAAGAGCCCCACGGCGTGGTCCGTGTCCGGGAAGACGAACGACGCGCTCTGGTAAATCGGCGTCGCCCGCGCTCCCGTCGTGGGGTCCGCCGCTTGGCCCGCATGAAGCGCGAGGGTATCGAAACCCGTGCGCCGGGGCGCTTGGTGTGCCTTGTCGCTCATCGGGGAGTCCCGCCGGCTAGATGGGTGGATGGTACCCGACCCAGGTCGCGTCATTGGCCGCGCCCGCAGCCGATGAAGCGCGTCCGCAGCGAAGCCGGCACTTCGCGGCAGGTGGTCCTTTTCGCCGCCACTCGCACATAATGGCCCTTGGACGACCGTAGCGATCACCCAAGTCGGGCGCCATGCCCATCGACCCGATCCCCCTGTGGCGACAGATCAATCTCGGCGCAGACAGCGGCCTAGAGCTGAAGGAGGCGCGCTTCCGCCACCATCGGGTTTCCTGGCCCGGCGAGGACGACCTCGCCAACGCCCTCGCCGCCTTCGCCAACGCCGAGGGTGGACGGCTGGTCCTTGGGGTCGCGGACGACCGCCGCCCGCAGTCCCTCGACGCGAGCCAGTTGGATGCCCTGGCGGACTTCGTGAAGGAGATCTGCTCCGACAAGATCCAGCCGGCACTCGACTTCCGGCTACATCGGGTGCCCGTACCGGAGGCCGACAAACAAGGCGTACTCGTGGTCGACGTCCCCCCCGGGGTCACGGTCCACAGATCGCCCGGCGGCTACTTTCGTCGCCGGGGCGACAGCCGGAGACAGATGGGCGCGGAGGAAATCCGCCGTCTTACCCAAGCCCGGGGCCAATCAGACGCCGCCGCCACGGACACACAGGTCGTGGATGCAACAAGCGCACGCAGCCTGCAACCCGGTCTATGGCGCCGATACGCGAGTTCTCGAAGCAACGACCCCGAAGACGTCCTGCTTCGCAAGCTCAAGTTCCTGAAGGAAGACCCTCGGGGCATTCCCCGCGCCACGGCGGGCGGCGTGTTGTTGGGTACGGACGACCCGACCCAATGGCTCGCGAATGCGTACGTTCAAGCGGTCTGCTATACGGGAACCCGCGCTGACGCGGCCCGACAGTTGGACGCCCAGGACATCAGCGGCCCCCTCGATCAACAGATCGCGGGGGCCATGCGCTTCGTCCTGCGCAACCGCCGCGTCGCGGCCCGCAAGGATCCCGCCCGCGTCGACCTGCCACAGTACAGCGAGCGGGCGGTGTTCGAAGCGATCGTCAACGCCGTGGTACACCGCGACTACGCGATCTCTGGCTCCCGGATACGCTTGTTCATGTTCGACGACCGCCTCGAACTCTACTCGCCGGGGGCCCTGTGCAACTCGATGACGACGGACGACCTGCGGACGAGTCAATTTACGCGCAACGAGTTGCTCGCATCCCGCCTCGGCCAATGCCCGGTGGGCGACATACCCGGCGCCGGGGAGCGCGAGTACTTCATCGAACGCCGGGGCGAAGGCGTGGCCGTCATAGAGGACGAAACGTTCGCCCTGGCCGGCAGAAGGCCCGACTTCGAGGTGCTCGGCGAACGCGAGCTGAGGCTGATGCTAAGCTATCTGTACGCGGACAACGTCGCCATCGACGACGGCAAACAACAACCCGTCCACTTCCGCCTCAACGAGCCCCTCCGCCTGACGGATTCCCTTGGCGTTGACGTGACCCTGTGGTTTCGCGAGATGGTCGGCGCGTCCTGCGTTTTCGACTATCGCGGCGGCAGCGGTTGAGCCGGGCCTCTGCTATGCTGATCCCATGTACGACACCCCATACCCCGTCCGTCCAGACCTGAAGGAAAAGCACGCCGCCGCTTGGCGCATGATCGCGTCCCCCGGGCCCTACTTCACCGCCGCCGAGCGCGTGCAGATCGTGGAGGAAGCCCGCGCGGCGCTTTCATGCGACCTCTGCCGCCGGCGCCGCGATGCCTTGTCGCCAAACGCGGTGACCGGGACGCACGACGCGGCCAGCGATCTACCGCCGGTCCTAGTCGATGCCATCCATCGCATCCGCACGGATCCGGCGCGCCTGACCAAGTCCGTCTTCGAGGGCGTGGTCGCCTCGGGAATCACTGCCGAGCAGTACATCGAGGCCGTATCCGTGGTGTGTACGTCCGTGATCGTGGATACGTTCCACAACGCGCTCGGCCTACCCGTACCGCAAACACCCGATCCAGAACCCGGTCCGGCAACCGGGCCGGAAGCCGCCCGGGTGGTCGACGCCGGCGCTTGGGTGCCCTTGACGGACGTGGAGGTCGAAGACGGCATCTTCGGGCTGCCGCAGCAGCCGAACATCGCCCGCGCGATGGGGCTCGTACCGAGCGCCGTGGCGCTCTTCTTCCTGGCCTTCCGCGCCCACTACGCGCTCCGCGACGTTCCGCTCAGCATCAGCCAGGCGCAGGCCGAGTTCATCGCGTCCCGGGTGTCCGCCATCAACGAGTGCTTCTACTGAACCACCGCGCACACCATGCTGCTCCGGGCGAGCGGCGAGCGAGACGAGCAGACCTATGACCTCTCCGCGGTCACCGACGGCCACGGAGACTCGGGCGTGCCGCATTCCGACACGATCCGGGCACTCACTGAAGCCGCGGTCGCGAACCGCTGGGACGAGTTGGCGACAGCGCGCGACGCGGCGAGCGCCGTCATGGGCGAGCAGGCCATGGTGGATGTCCTGACCGTCGCCGCGGGCTTCAACGGCATCACCCGGGTCGCCGACGCGACGGGCATCCCCCTCGACGACCGTGCGCAGGCTGCGACCGAGGAGATGCGCGCCGTGGTGGGCATTGACCGGTTTGATTACGCGGAGAAGAGCGCACGTTACGATGCGGTCGGCGCCTCGGCGTCCTGAGCACGCGCCAGCGACTCTAGCCGACGCAGCCAGCCCGCAAAGTGCCGACACTGCTCGGTCATACTTGCTAAAGACACCGCCTCCGCAACTACAGTGCCATCGCCAACCTTGGCGAATCCTCGCTCGGCAAGATGCGGCGCAAGTAGCCGGTTGACGAATGCCTCTTCCGTCCGGCCCTTCACGTGAACGAGTAGGCGCATCTTCACCCGGCGCGGCGCGGCGTCAGGCCGGCCGACCTCCAAAGTGGTTCTTCTCCCAAAGCTCACCGAGACTGAAGTCTTCCAGCCACTCTTCGAGTTTGGGGCGTTCTAGCCGCGTAAACTCGGTCGCGCCATCCACCAAGTCGACCACGATCACATCCTCTGGCTCGAAGTAGTCGACAAGGGTTGGCGACTGCGTGGCCACGATCACGGTTGAGTCCTGTGCAGCCGTCCCAATCATCTCCGCCAGCAGGCAGATTGCCGCAGGATGGAGGCCGAGCTCCGGCTCGTCCACGATGATGACGTCGGGGCGAAGTGCCACGGGCTGGCGAAACAACGTCGCAAGAGCGATGAACCGAAGCGTCCCATCCGACATCGAGGCCCCGTCGAAAAACTCGTCCGACTCGGCATGAAGCCATTCGAGCCGGATTGAGTCTTCGTCGTCTTCGTCAGGTTCGAGCACGAAATCCGATACGAAGGGAGCCGCCATGCGCACTGTTTGGAGTATCCGCCGGTAGGACTCTCGCCGGTGGTTCTTCAGGCGGTATAGAAACGAGGCCAGGTTGGCGCCGTCGGTGCGCAGCCGGCGACGGTTGCGAACGAGCGCAGTGCGCCGCAACGGCGACCTCGCACTGGTGTCGTGGAACTGGTAGGCACCCCATCTGGCCATGATGCGGTCTAGAACCTTCTCGGCTTCTCCTTCGTCATCGGCGGGGAATAGGAGGTCTATCTCGGCACCCTCGTCATTCGACAAGCTCTCCTCCACCGTGAACAGACGGTCCTCGTCGGTTGGAATGAGGACGGCCGAATACTCTATGGCGTCGGAAAGCCGGAGCTCAATGCGGATCTCCGAAGTGCGTTTCGAGCCGAAATGAAGCGCTCGGTCGGCACCGCCCCGCATGGCGGAATAGCGTTCTTCCTGGCCGAGCCGTACCGCGTGGGTCAGCGGGAAGACGTCGAGGAAGTTCGACTTGCCCGACCCGTTGGCGCCGATGAGCACATTCATGGGCCGCAACTCAAGATCCAGCTCGCGAATGCTCTTGAAGCCGTGAATCTTGATGCCCTCGAGTGCCATGTGCCCTACTCGCGACGCCCGTGCCTGTGGCGCGCCATGGTTTGCTCCCGTCTGCGCTCGTTGAACGCCCGTCGGAGATCGTCCGGCGACTCCGCCGCTATGGTAGCGCCTTGGCTTCGGTTGCGCCGTGGCATGCCGGGGCGAACTCAAGGCGCAAGGCGACGGGGACGTCAGGAAGGCGGCACCCCAGTTCTCCTTCAGCCCAGCGCGTAGCCAAGCGCCGCGCGCAGTTCGGCGTGGCGGAACTCGAAGCCGCTGTCGAGGGCCTTGCTGGGCAACACCCGCTGGCCGCCGAAAAGCAGTTCCCGCGCCAGATCGCCCAGTAACGCGGTCACCGGCATGCGCGGTATGCGGAGGAACGCCGGCCGGGCGAGAGTCAGCCCAAGCGTCCGCACGAATTCCGCGTTCGTGACCGGGTTGGGCGCGGTGGCGTTGATTGGACCGCTTAGCGTGTCGCGCGTGGCGACGTGGGCGATGAGCCGCACGAGGTCGTCCCGCTCGATCCACGACATCCAATGCGCGCCGGTGCCGAACCGAGCCCCAAGCCCCAGCCGGAACGGGACCAGTAGTTGCCCCAGGAGCCCGCCGTCCCGGGCGAGTACGAGGCCGATGCGAAGCTGCACGACACGTATCCCATGAGTCTCCGCCGCGGCCCCCGCAGACTCCGCCGCCACGCAGACGCGGTGGCTGAAGCAGTCCCGCGCGTCCGCCGCCTCGTCCAACGGCTCGTCGCCCCGGAGGCCGTACCAGCCAACGGCCGAGGCGTTGATCCAGACCCGGGGCTTCACCTCCAGACGATCCACCAAGGCCAGCAACCGTTCGGCCACCTGCGGCCGGGAGCGCAGAATCCGCGTGCGGCGGGACGCGGTCCAAATGCCACCCGCAATCGGTTCGCCGGCCAAGTGCACGACGACGTCGATCCGTTCCTCCGGGGCGATCATGGCCAGATCGGTAATGACGCGGATCGGCGATCCAAAGCCAGCACGATCCGCATCCCGCGTCAGGACCGTCACGGACGCGGATTCGAGCGCCTCCACCAGACGCCGGCCGATGAAGCCCGTTCCGCCCGTGATCAGCCATCGGTCGCCCGATGGGACCGACAGCGTCGGGTCCCGCTTCATCTCCTCACGCCGCCCGACCCTGGCCGCAGCGCCCGCACCACCCGCGCGCCCATGCTGATCAACGCGATGAGGCTCGACTTCGGCAGGGTCAGCATCTGCTCGTACCAGCTATTCATCGTTTCGATGAACGCCATCATGTCCGCGAGCCGGGTCATGGCCGTCCCGTTGACGCTCGGGTCCGCCTCCGCCGCCGCCACGCATTCCCGCAATGCCCGCTGCGCGGGGTCGATCTCCCGGGCCTTGCGCCCTTCCGCGATGCACTTGACCACCTCCCAGAGGTCCGTCTCGGCCTCGAAGTGATCGCGGCGGTCGCCACGGACCGGCGCGCGCCAGATGAGTTTCCATCCCACGAGTTCCCGGACCGCGTTGCTGACGCCCGAACGGGCAATGCCGAGCCGTTCGGAGATCTCCTCGGCCGCGAGGGGCCGGTCGGAGAGGTAGAGGAGCGCGAACACCTGCGCGATGGAGCGGTTCACGCCCCAGTGGCTGCCCATGTCGCCCCAATGGAGGATGAATTTCTCCACCGGCTCCGGCAGCGGCGTGCCCGTATTCGTCGTTCCGTCCACCGGCGTCGCTGCCGATGCCCCCGCGGGCGTCCCCCGATCCGTGTCCCGCTCCATATGCCTGTCCCCCAACGAACGTTCCGATGTTTCTGTCGCGACAGAAATATCGAGCTATTTCGACGAAAGTTCAACCAGCGCGCATCCACGCAACGGTTCAGGCGACGGGTGGACGATCCGAGATCATGAAGCTGCCCGTCGCCTCCGCGACGAGGGTGCCATCGTCCTGCCTCAGGATCTTGCCCTCCAAGACCGCAAGGCGGCCCTTGCGCTTCTGCAACCTCCCCTCTAGCCGAATCGGCGTCCCGACGGGCAATGCCCGCCGGTAACGCACCTCGGCGCGGGCCGTGAAGCACTGTTCGCCCTGCAGGTACACCCAGTTCGCCATCACGTCGTCGAGCAGGCTGAACAGGATGCCGCCGTGGGTCACGCCGTCGTAGCCGGCGTGGTTGGGCGCTGGCACGAACTCGGCGCGGCACACGTCCTCCTCCATGCGGAAGGAGACGTGCAGTCCGTCCGGATTGCCGGGCCCGCAGACGAAGCACCGGTTGGCGGGAGATTCGAGGGACATGCGCGGCTATCATAGCGCGGTGCTTCCCATCGCCGACATCGAGGCGCGCCTGGCCGCGCACGAACCCGTGCACTTCCCCGTCCGGCCCGAGACGCGCCAGGCGGCAGTCGCCGTGGTGCTGCGCGAACGCGGTGGCCACACCGAGGTGCTCTTCATCAAGCGCGCCGTGAAACACGGCGACCCCTGGTCCGGCGACATGGCGTTTCCGGGGGGACACCGGGAGCCGGCGGACGCGGACCTCGCGGCGGCGGCGATCCGCGAGACCGAGGAGGAGATCGGGCTCGTCATCGGACCCGGCGACATGATCGGAGAGTTGCCCCAGCAACGTCCCGTCCGGCGCACGGGGCGCATAGACCTGCTGGTCGCGCCCTACGTCTTCACGATCGACGGGGATCCATCGTTCGAGCTCAGCCACGAGGTGGCGGAGGTCGTCTGGACGCGCCTCGCGCCCATGCACACGGGAGACAACCGGGCCAGGGAGCATCGTTCCATCGACGGCAATTCGATCCCGTTCCCCGGCTACCGGCTCGGCGAGCGCCACTTCGTGTGGGGCCTGACGTACCGCATGGTGCAGAGCCTGTTCGAGGTGCTCGATCCGGAGTTCACGGCGGTCGATTGAGCCCCCAAGCTCCTTGGAAGCCGGCGCTCTAGCCGAAGATGCCCCGCCCGCCGGCATCGGCTTCGGGCAAGTCAAAGAAGTCAGCGATCGCGAGCCCCGCAGCGACGCTGGTGAACGGGTCATGCTCCACCACGCGTCCCGGGAAGCGTTCGTCGAGAATGCGCCGCACCGCGGGAATCTGCGAGGAACCTCCCGTGCGCAGCACCACGTCGAAATCGTCCGGCGCCATGCCGGCGCGTTCGATAGTCGCATCGACCGCCCGCTCGACGTCCCGGAGCGGGGCCGCGATCAGCGTCTCGAACTCCGTGCGCGTCAACCGCGCCTCGACATCGATCTCCGGGATGTCGAGGACGGCCACCTCGGCGACCGACAACTCCGCCTTGAACGCCTTGATGGCCTGGAACACGAGATAACCCAAGTTCTGCTGGATGAGCTCCCGCAGGCGCCGGAACTTGTGCCGCGCCCGTCCGCCCGCCTCGATGCACGACTGTACGGCCGTCGTGTAGCGATTCTGGTTCAGCAGGTACGTGACCGGCCAATTGAGCAGGAACTCCTCGTAGTCCTCGAACGGGAACGGCGTCTCGATCTCCCGCGCCGTGCCGGGGCGGCGCCAGCGTTCCCCCTGGCCAAGCAGCGGGAACAGTAGCTCGCGAAAGAGGCAGCGGTCGATGTGGTCGCCGCCGAGCGCGATGCCGTGCGTGGCCGCGACTCCGAACCCGCCGGCCCCGGCACGGGCGAGGACGGAGAAGTCCAGCGTTCCGCCGCCAAAGTCGACCGTCAACACCCGGTCTCCCGCGGCGCGCCGGCCGTGCAGGTAGCTGACCGCCGCCGCGATCGGCTCCGGCACCATGCGGCAACGGACGATGCCGGCATGGCGGCACGCTTCGCCAAGACGCGACAGTGCGAGGGCGTCCCGGTGCTCGCCCCGGCCCTCGAAATGCACGGGGTGACCGACGCACGCCTGATGGGCATCTGCATGTCGAGCGCCGAGCGCTCCAACAATGCGCAGCAGGATGGGCGTGATCAGCGCCACCAGCCGAAACCGCTGATCGAACACGGAGAGCCGCCGAATGTCGGCATTGCCGAGCAGCCGCTTCGTGCCGTGGAACAGCCGCCCGCGCAGCCCGCTGTCGAGGGCCGGCGCCCCATACACCTTCTGCACGAGCAATTGGGGTGCCGCGCGCCCGCCCGGGTCCCCGCCCAGGGCCAGCGCCGCCTCGCCGATCACCTCCGGAATGAGTTCCACCTGACGGCCGGTGTTGTCCGCCACGTAGCGCTCCACGGCCTCCTGGCCCGTCAACGTCTGCAGATCGCGGTCGATGTAGGTCGCCGACGGCATGATCGGCGACGTTCGCTCGAGGTCGATCAGGTGGACATCGTCGCCATCGAACACCGCCGCCGCGGAATTCGTGGTGCCGAAGTCGATGCCGATGCCCAAACGGTTCACGGGTTCGGCTCAGCAAAGGCGGGTGGGCCGGACAACGCGGCCACAACCCGCGCCGAAGTCGTCCCGGACGAATGCGGCTCGGTGGTTACCCCAGCGTGACCAGCGGCTCGACGTTGCAGCCGACGCCCGTGCCCCCAAGTCCGCAGTACCCGTTGGGCACCTTGGCGAGGTATTGCTGGTGGTAGTGCTCCGCATAGTAGAACGGCGGCGCGTCCTCGATCTCCGTCGTGATCGGGCCGAAGCCCGCCGCCGTGAGGGCTTGCTGGTACGCCTCCCGCGTCTCCTCGGCGGCACGCCGCTGGTCCGCGCCGAAGAGGTGGATCGCGGAACGGTATTGGGTGCCGACGTCGTTCCCCTGCCGCATGCCCTGGGTCGGATCGTGGCCCTCCCAGAAGACCTTCAGCAGATCCCGGTACGAAACCACCTCCGGGTCGAACACCGCGAGCACCGCCTCGGTATGCCCCGTCAGGCCGGAACAGACCTCCTCGTAAAGCGGGTTCGGTGTCGTTCCCCCCGCGTAGCCCACCGCGGTCGTGTGCACGCCCGGCGTCTGCCAGAACATGCGTTCGGCCCCCCAGAAACAACCCATGCCAACGACGATGCGCGCCGTCCCCTCGGGGAACGGCGGCTGCATCCCCCGGCCGTTGACGAAGTGCGCCGGCGGCACCGGCATCTCCATGTCTCGGCCTGGAAGCGCCTCCTCGGGGCGCGGGAGTCGGGGACGGTAGCTCAGACGCATGTTGGATATCCTCCGGCGGGGCATCTTAGCAGACGCATTCGGCACGAAACGCCGCCGATACATCGTCCCCTTCGCTCTTCCTTGCGTCCGGGATCGCCCCTGCACAGAATGACCCGCATTGAGGTGGATCGAACCCCTGACCCAAGAGCAACGATCTTGAAAAGCGTTCCGATCTCCGAGGCGAAAGCGAAGCTGAGCGCACTGGTGGACGCGCTCAGCGTTTCCGAGGAACAAATTACCATCACCAAGAACGGCACTCCCGTCGCGGTGTTGGTCAGCCCAAGCGAACTCGAAGGTTGGTACGAGACCATCGCCGTCAAGCAGGACGCCGACCTGATGAACGAGATTCGCGAGGGACTGTCCAAGATGAGGCCGAAAGCGGCAAGGCTCTACACGCTCGACGAGCTTTTTGACACGTAGGGTCGACCGTGTATCGAGCGCGCGACGACCGATGGACTAACGGCCGCCGCCTTGGCCACACGCCAAAGAATGCTCAGGCGGTCCGAATACACGGCAGACCCGGCCCGAGAAGCTCACTCGAGCCTTAAGGTCGCGCCGAATCCGGCTTTCGCACTCCCCCGATGCGCTAAACTCCGCCGATGCGCGCCCTCCCCATCGCACTGCTGCTCCTCTGCGCCGCTTGCGTCACGGGGCCCCCGCCGTCCTACGAAGAACTCGCCGCGTCCGTCGCCGCCGGGGAGGACGTCGACGCCCGCGACCTGCGCCGGGCCTTCCTGGCCGCGCCGGACTTCGGCGAGCGCGTCGAGGCGCTCGGCGCATTGGAGCGGCAAGCGCTCCAGATCGTGGACGAGGAGCCGCTCCGGCTTGGACCGCTGGGATCGGCCATTCTGGACCGCTACCACGGCAGCATCGCCGGGCACTACGCCCTGGTCCGCTTCTACGAGTACGTGGAGCGCGAGGAGGCGGCGCGCACGCACCGGCAGTGGGTGGCCCGGATCGTCGGGAGCATGGACGGCGAAGGCACCCCGGAGCGTCCCTACGTGGCCCTTTCCGCATCGGAGGCGAACGCCTACGTCGTGGCCTCCGGGCGCCAACCCGTGGGGTCGATCTACCAGACGTCGGAAGAACTGCCCTTCGTCATGATGGTGACCGCCAAGCCGTCCGCAGGGCCGATGCAGAACGTCTACTTCGATCTCGAAGCCGCATTCATCGCGGTGCGCGACGCCATTCCCCCGGACGCGCTCGCACGCGAGTTCCGGCCGGGTTCCCTGATCGGCATGCTCGCGCAGCGCGACGATCCGGCGGCGCAGGTCTACATCGGGGCGTTTCTGTCGACGGAGGATCGCCTCGACGAGGCGGTCGATTGGCTCTCGGCGGCGAGCCGCCGGGGCAATCTCGTCGCCAATCTGATGCTGGCGCAGGTCCATCTCGCCAAGGCGCAACGCGTCTCCGAGGGACCGGACCGGGAGGCGGCCCTCGAACTGGTCATGCAGAACTACCTGCACGCCATTGCGGCCGGATCCGACCAAGCCATGTACCGCCTCGGGGAACTGTACGTGGCGGAGTTTTACGGGGAGGAAGCAGTGCCCGCGGGGATCCCCTTGCTCGAACGCGCGGCCGGCCTCGACCACATCGACGCCATCCTGCTCCTCGCGCAGCTCCATGTCCTGGGCCACGGCGTCACGGCGGACTACGACCAGAGCGAGGCGTACCTCCTGCGCGCGGCGGAACTCAAGAGCGGGGCCGCGAAAATCCGCTACGCCCGCTTCCTGATGCGCGAGGACGTGGGCAAGGAGTTCACCGGGCAGGCCTTCGATTGGCTCAAGGAGCTCTCCCGGGACATCGACACGTGCGCCACGGAGCCGCCCAATCCGCGCACGCCCTGTCCAGCCGCCGAGGCGCGGCTGCTGCTCGGCGACATCCACGCGCGGGGCATCCACGTCAAAGCAAGCTACCGGCGCGCGCGCAACTGGTTCAAGTCCGCCGTCAAGGCCTCGCCGGACAATGCCCGCATCGTCAACGAGGTCGCCTGGTGGCTCACCGTCACCCAGATCGATCCCCTGCGGGACGAACGCTACGCCCTGAACATCATGGAACGCATGATGAATCAGGACGACCGGGCGCGCCGGAACCCCGCCTACCTCGACACCTGGGCGGCGGCCTACGCGGCCAATGGCGACTTCGGGCGCGCCGTCGCGCTCCAGGAACAGGCCCTGCGCGAGGCGAACGCCCAGGAGATGACGGACGTGATCGAGGAACTCGAAAGTCACCTGGCCGCCTTCGAGGCCGGCGAGACCATCACCGACCCCACCGTCCCGTAGCACCCGGACGTTGACCGAGCGCACGGCCAACTATCGGACGCTGCTGACGCGGGGGGTTCCGCTTCTCGACGTGCGCGCGCCCGCCGAGTTCGCCCGGGGCGCGTTCCCCAATGCCGTGAACCTGCCCGTGCTCACCGACGACGAGCGGCATCGGGTGGGGCTCCGCTACAAGCAGGCGGGGGGTGCGGCGGCGGTGGAGCTCGGCCATCAACTGGTCGCCGGCGAAACGCGGGCCGCCCGGCTCGCGGGGTGGCGCGACTGGGTTCGGGCGCATCCCGACGGAGTGTTGTATTGCTGGCGCGGGGGGCTGCGCTCCCAGATCGTGCAGGAGTGGCTGGCCGATGGGGGCGACGCGGTGCCGAGGGTCGCCGGGGGCTTCAAGGCACTGCGCAGCTTCTGCCTCAAGACCTTGGGCCAGGAGTATCCGTGGATCGTCCTCGCGGGCCGTGCCGGCGCGGACAAGACCGGCATCCTCGAGGCCATTCCGCGCCACGTAGACCTCGAGGGCCTGGCCAACCACCGCGGCTCCGCGTTCGGCAAGCGGGACACGCCCCAGCCTCCGCCCATCGCCTTCGAGAACGCCCTCGCCGTTCGGCTGCTGCAACTCACGGCCGAGACCGCCGCGTCGGCCGACGCCGGGCCCCCGATCGCCGTCGAGGACGAGAGCCGCACGATCGGGCGGCTGGCCGTCCCGGCAAGGGTGTTCGCCGGGATGCAGGAGGCCCCCGTCGTCGTGGTCGAAGCGCGGCGCGAGGACCGCATCGAGCATATCTATCGCGGCTATGTCGCCGACGACGAGGGCGCGCGGCCGCGCCTCGAAGAGGCCCTCGACAACATCCGGCGGCGCTTGGGGGGAGAGCGCCACGCGGCGGTCCGGCGGGTCATGCAGGAGGCCTTCGAGCACGCCGATGCCGACCGCCATCGGGCCTGGATCGGCATGCTCCTCGACTGGTACTACGACCCGATGTACGACTACCAGCTCGAACGAAAGCAAGATCGCATCGTCCTGCGCGGCGGACGGGCGATGGTCGCGGACTACCTCACGCGGACGACAGCCTGAAATCCCCACCGTGGGCGGTCATGCGGTCGGGGGCGAGACGCAGCACCACCCGGCCCTCCTCCTCGCCCGCCAACGGCCACGGCGTCGAGCCAAGATACTTGCGCCGAATGCGCGCGCCCCACTCCGCCACGCCGGTCTCCAGGACCTCGAACGTCCCAACCCCCTTCACCTGACGGTTGGACATGCGTTCCGCGGTCAACTCCTGGCGCTCGACGCAGAACGACCCGCGCGGGTTGTTCCGGATCGCGCGGACGTGGAACTTGTCCGCGCCGCTCGTCGTATAGAAGGCACCCTCCCACCAGACGAACCAACAGGGCACCAACCTGGGGAAGCCCTTGGCGTCCACGAAGGCGATAACCGCGGACGTGGGCAGATCGAGCAACGCCTGGACCTCGGCTTCGGGAAGCGCGGTCCGCAGCGTCGCCCGCAGGCCGGCGTCCGGCCGGGTCGTGCTATCCGTCCCGTCGCTTCGCGGCTTCATAGTGTTCCATGGCGCGCTGCACCATCGGGCGGCGGCGGCCCTCCGGCACCTTGAGGGCATAGTCGGGGTCGCGCTCCCCCTGGGCGGAGAGCAAGTGCATGGCATGGGCGCTCGTGACGTGGGCGTGGAAGCCCTGGCCGTCCTGCATCTGGTTGACGGCGAGCTTGATCATCCGCAACTGGAAGGGATCGTTGCGCGCCACCCGCTCGGCGTACTCGAGCACCTCCGCCTCCAGGCGGTCCGTCGCCACGACGCGGTTGACGAGCCCAAGCCCGGCCGCCTCCTCGGCGTCGATGAAGCGCGACTCGAACAGCATCTCCTTGGCCTTGCGCGGATGCACGTCCCAGGGGACGGTGAAGAACTGGAAGTTCGACGCGAGGAACATCGCGGACTCCGCCGCGTACACGATGTCCATGGCGGACGCGACGATCCAGCCACCGAAGATGCAGTAGCCCTGCACGCCGGCGATGGTGGGCTTCGGCACGTTGCGCCAGCGCATCGACTTCTCGACGAACTGCTCGCGGGAGTGGTCGAAGAGCCCGCGCACGCCCTCTTGCAGGGGCCGCTCCTCGCGGTCGGCCCGTTCGTCCGGCGTGCCGAGATCGTGGCCACCGGAAAAGTGCTCCCCCGCCCCGAACAACGCGATGACGTGTACGTCGCGATCCGCTGCGGCGTCGGCGAAGGCCGCGTCGAGGTCCTCGAGCAGCCGACGGCTCTGGGCGTTGCGGTAGCGCGGCCGGTTCGCCGTGATGCGCGCCACGTGGTTGGACACTTCGTAGAGAACGTCGCTCATGCCCCCGCAGTTTGTCGGACGCACGGCCCCGGGGGCAAGTCTCTGGGCACCACGTGTCGGAGGTACCTCAACCCGTCGCCTTCCGGTACTCGCCCTCTCCCGTGATGCCCCGCGCCACCAAGGCGTCGTACTCGTCTCGCCTCATGCCGAGAAAACGCTCGAACACCTCGAAGGAGTGCTCGCCGAGACACGGGGCCGGACCCGTGACCCCGCCCGGCGTGCGGCCGAGGAGGGCCGGCAGGCCGCTCTGCCACAACGGGCCGGTCTCCGGGTGCAGGACCTCCACCATGTGGCCGCGTTCGCGTAGCGCCGCGTCCTCGACGATCTCGTCCGCGCGCCGCACCGCCGCCGCCGGAATCCCCGCCGCGCACAGCGCTCGTTCAAGTTCGTCCTTGCTCCGGTGCGCGACCGCGGCCCTCACCACAGCGTCCACCGCCGCCTCGTGCGCCTTCCGGCTCGCCTGGTCCGGCCACGGATCGTCGTGGATGCCAAGCACCCGGCGGCACGCCCGCCAGTGGGCGTCGGTCTCCGCGGAGACGGCGATCCAGGCATCCTCCCCCGCCGCAGGGTAGATGCCGTGGGGTGCGTGGAGCGGGTGCCGGTTGCCCTGCGGACCCCGAACGCTTCCCGTCACCTCGAACTCGAGCCACGCATCCCCGATGAAGGTGAAGTTGGCCTCCTGCATGGAGAGGTCGATGTACTGACCTTCGCCCGTGCGGTCCCGGTGCAGCAGCGCCGTCGCGATGGCACCGAAGCCGTACATACCCGCCACCGGATCCGGGTACATTTGGCCGGAGTTCTGCGGCGGGCCGCCCTCGTAGCCGAGGAGGGACGACATCCCGGAGGAGGGTTCGATGGTGCCGCCGATGCCCGGCACGTTCGTCCAGGGCCCCGTGGCGCCATACGCCGAGAGGCTCGCCATGACGAGGTCCGGCCGGAGGGCCGTCAACGCGTCGTAGTCGATGCCGAGGTTTCCCATGACCCGGGGCGAGAAGTTCTCCGCCACGAAGTCCACGTGCGGGACCAAGCCCTTGAACAACGCCACGCCCTCCGGTTCGGAGAGATCGAGCGTGATGCCCCGCTTGTTCAGGTTCACGGAGTTGTACATGGGGCTACAGTTCCACGGGCGGCGTGCCGTCGGGACGCCCGTCAGCCGCTTCGGGATGGGATTGCGGAAGCTGCCGCGCCACCCGTCGATGCGCGAGCGGCCCTCGATCTGGATGACCTCCGCGCCGAGGAGCGCGAGCAGTTCGGTGGCGTAGGTGCCCGCCCAGGCTTGGGTGAGGACGAGGCCGCGAAAACCGGCGAGCGGTCCCTTGCCGGATGCCGCGAGCGCGCCCCGGCCGGCACGGACGGGGGATGCCGCTATTTTGTCGCGGCGCCCGAAGCCGCCTGGGTCCCCGCCGGCCGTGCCCATCTCGCTAGAAAGGGCCCAAGCGCTCTTGCCCATGCGCGCGGGCGGCCCCGGGAACCGCGTCCCTTCCGGCGACCGCACGAAGAAGCCCCGGCCCTCGAATTGGGGGTTGCGCGCCATCTCGTCCAGCCGGAACGCGGGACCGGCGATGACGCGCTCCCGCGCAAGGGCGTCGAACAGCGCCTGGCGGTCCCAGGCGGCCATGCGCTCCTGCACCCGGTCCACGAAGCGGTCCTTGAACTTGTGCCGCAACCCCGGCTGCTGTAGTTCCTCGTCGTCGGCGAGGTCGGGCAGGCCGAGCACCTCCATTGCGCGCTTCCAGAAGTGGGGACGCGAGATTGGCAGTGCAAAGTAGCCGTCGCGCACGGGGACCGGACCACCCTCCATGTCGACCTCTTCTCGACGGGACCAGACGAAGCCGGCGGTCTGTACGCGCAGCGGAGCCGGCGCGAAGGTGGATACGAGGGTTTCGAACTCCGAGATGTCGATGAGTTGCCCCGGACCCTGGTTGGCGAGGCGCTCGATCAGGGCACACACCACGGTGCCCCAAGCCACGGTGCCGGCCTGAAACGAAGCCTGGTAGCCGCTGCCCTTGAGCGGTTCCCGGCCTGCGAGACCGTTTACCGATGCCCATCCGGAACGTGCCGCCGCCGTCAGGTCGTTGCCGGCGAAATCCCAGTAGCGGCCCGTAAGTCCGTGGGGCGTGATCGCGCAGACGATGGCTCGCGGGTGCGCCGCCGCGACGCTGGAGGCATCGAGACCGCTGGTGACGATCACGTCTGCCGCTTCGAGGAGATCGGCGCCGGGCCCGGGGATCGATGCCTTGTTCGCCAGGAAGTAACGGGCGGCGATGGATAGTCCCGCTCCGTCGAAGGGCGGGTGACGGCGCAGGGGATGGCCGCCGGGCGGCTCCACGGACAGCACCTCGGCACCGAAGTCCGCGAGCAGCCGCGAGCACCAGGCCGTTGCCGCCCGCGTGCCGATGTCGACGACCCGGATGCCCCCAAGCGCGAACATGCGGGGGATGATAGCGTGCGTCCGGCCCGACGCCGGACAAGGGAACAGGAGGTGCGACGATGGTCCGACGAACCCATCCACGGCGGTTGCACCGCTCCCTGCCGCTTCTGGCGGTCTGCTGCACATGGCTCGTCGCCGCGCCGGGCCACGCCAAGCAGCCCAACATCGTGCTGATTCTCGCTGACGATCTCGGCTACTCCGACATCGGTGCCCACGGCTCGGAGATCCATACGCCGCACATCGACAGCCTCGCCGCCGAGGGCCTGCGCTTCACCACCTTCTACAACATGGCCAAGTGCGAGACCACGCGGGCAGCGCTCTACACGGGGTTGGTCACCGAGAAACGTCACGCCACCAACGCGCAGACGCTGCCCCAACTCCTGCGCGGCGCCGGGTATCACACCGTGATGGTGGGCAAGAAACACTTCCGCGACTGGGCGGCGGACCTCCTGCTCGAACGCCGGCCGTTCGACGTTGCCCTAACCTTCTACGGCCTCGTGCCCTACTTCGTACCCCCGGACGGCGCGTGGGACGGAAAGTGGGAGACCCGCTTCGTGCTCAACGGCGAGGAACTGCTTCCGTCGCAGATGGCCCTCGAGCGCGAGCCGTTCTACCAGACGGACGCCTTCACCGACTACGCGCTTCGCTTCCTGGACCAAGCCCACGCCACCGGCAAGCCGTTCTTTCTCTATCTGCCCTACCACGCCCCGCACTACCCGCTCCAGGCCCGCGAGGAGGACATCGCCCGCTATCGCGACACGTACCGAGCGGGCTGGGACGCGATCCGCGCCGAGCGCTTCCGCCGTCAACGGGAGCAAGGCGTCGTGCCGGCCAACACGCGGCTGAGCCCTCCGGCGGGGAACATCAACCAGTTTCGCGGCCCGTACCGCGGTGACATCTACCACTATCGACCCTGGGCGGAGGTCGGGGCCGCCGAGCAGGACGCCCTGGCCCTCGAGATGGCCGTGTTCGCGGCGATGGTGGGCCGGCTCGACCAGAACGTCGGGCGCGTGCTCGCCAAGCTCGAGACCCTCGGCGTGGCGGACGACACGCTCGTGCTCTTCCTCGCCGACAACGGCGCCTGCCCCTACGACAGCAACGAGGACTTCGCGGTCCCGCCGGGCGGCCCCGATTCGTTCCGCACCCTGAGCGCGGCGTGGGCCAACGTCGGCAGCACGCCCTACCGCTACTTCAAGCAGTACGGCAACGAGGGTGGGACGCGCACGCCGTTCCTCGCGCGCTGGCCCGCCAGAATCCAACCCGGCACGACGACGGACGCCCTGGGCCACGTCGCCGACGTGATGCCGACGTTGCTCGACCTGGCCGGGGCGGCCTACCCCGCCACCGCAGGCGGCAAGCCCACCCCCACCCTCGATGGCGCCAGCCTCGTGCCGGTCCTCGACGGCGGTTCCCGGCCGCCGCCGGAGATTCTGATCTCCGGGTTCACCGAGCGCTTTCGGATGGTGCGGACGGGAGACTGGAAGATCGTGCGGGCGAACGGCGAACCGTGGCAGCTCTACCACCTGACGACGGACCCGACGGAGCTACGTGATCTCGCGGCCGAGGAGCCAACGCGTCTCGAGGGCCTGGTCGCGCGCTACCACGCCTGGATCCGGGAGCACGGCGCGGTGATGACGCATTTCGACGAGGTGGCCGAAGGAGCGTCGGTGCCGCCCTGACGGACCGGCCCGCATTCTGCGCTGGCCGTCCGCGTCGGCGCTCGTGATCCACCTCGGGACACATCACACGAACGCCTCGACCGTCGCCATGAACTCCTCAAGCTGGTCGTGATGCGTCCAGTGCCCCGCGTCGCTGATCTCGACGAGCCGGACATCGCGGAAATGCCGCGACGTGCCGTGCTGCCCAATGCGGTGGCCGTAGCCGTTCGTTGAGTTCACGATGAGCACGGGACAGGCGATGCGCTCCCAGAGGCGAATGGTGTCCTCGGGGGGCACGTCGTAGGGATACCGCGTGCGGGTGTAGTTGTCGAACTTCCAGGTGAACGTGCCGTCCTCGTTCTGGTCGGCGCCGTGCACGGTGAGGTGGCGGGCCTGCTCGGGACTCAGGTGGGGGTTCGTCTCCTGCATGCGCCGGTCCGCGTCGTCGAGGGACGGATAGCGGCGCGGGGTGCGGCCGGCCAGGGCGTAGTTCGAGGCGATCCAGTCCTTTAGGCGTTCATGCGGAGGCAAGGTGGCCCGGTCCGGATATAGCCCGACGCCCTCGACAATCACCAGCTGCGCGACGGCCTCGGGGAAGATCCCCGCGTAGAGCGCCGCGATCGTGCCGCCCATGGAGTGCGCGACCAGCGTCACTGGCTCGAGTTCCGCCTGCCGCACAAGCTGCGCCACGTCCTGCACGTATTCGAGCCAGGCATAGCTGCTGCCGCGGGTCCACTGCGAGTCGCCGTGCCCGCGCAGGTCCGGCGCGACGACGTGAAAGCGCGTCCGCAAGTGCCGCGCCACCCAGTCCCAACTGTGGCACTGGTCGTGGATGCCGTGCAGGAGCAGCATGTGTGGGGCTTCCGCATTGCCCCAATCCAGGTAGTGTAGGCGCAGCCGCTGCGAGAAATAGCTGTGCGAGGTCGGATTGCCGTAGTCCATGAAGTGCTGCCACCAGAAACGGGCGGCGGGATTATTCCACGCGGCCGGATCCGGGATTCAGGTCAGCCAATGGGTCTCGTCCGGTCCCTCGAACGCCGGCAGCGCCGCTTCGAGATGCCGCATCACGGCGAGCACGATGTCCTCCCGCCAGGGATTCGCGACCACTTGGACGCCGATGGGCACGCCGGCCGACGACGTGCCGCCGCGCACGACGCCCGCCGGCCAGCCGGTGAGGTCATACGCCTCCGTGTAGCTCGCATCCGTTGCCGGGAACGGGGAATCCCCGGGCGCCGGGTGGACGGGTGCCGGGTGCGCGTTGACGGGGGAGATAAGCACGTCGTAATGCGCCATGTGCCGTTGCATGCGGCGGCGATAGTCCTCGAAACGCCGGAGCTGCGCGGTCAGGTCCGCCGCCGGAATCTCTTGCCCCGCGGACAACTCCGCGAAGTGCCTGAACCAGTTGTTCGCGTAGTCCTCGACGGGCGTGCCCGCTTCCTCCAGCAGCGTCCGCACGGCCGCGTGCGCGCCCACCGCCCAGAACCCGCTGCCGACCGCACTGGTCTCGTCGACGCCGTCCAGCTGATCCCGCCGCATCTCCAGGCCGGCCTCGGCGAGGATCGCCTCCGCGCCCTCGACCACGGCCACGGTCTCCTCGTCGGGCGTCGCCACCCCGTTGTCGAGCATCACGGCGCAGCGGAGCCCCGCCAACTCCACGCCGTCGGAAACCGCGCGTGGAATGGGTTGTATGCGCGTGTCCAGGCCGTCCGGGCCCCAGATCACGGACAGGATCAGTTCCAGGTCCGCCACGGTCCGCGCCATGGGCCCCGCGTGGCTGACCGAGTCCGTGAGCATGCCCGGAGGGAGGCAGAGCCCCGTGCGCGGCACGCTGCCGCTCGTTGGCTTGAGGCCGACCGTGCCGCAGGCGTGGGACGGCACGCGAATGCTGCCGCCGTAGTCCGTGCCGATGTCGAACGACGTCAGGCCGGCGGCGATGGCCGCCGCCGCGCCGCCGCTGCTGCCGCCGGGCGAGCGGGAGAGGTCGTGGGGATTGTTCGTGAAGCCGTGGATCCGGTTGTACGTCTCGAACGAGAGCGTGAACTCGGGCGTGTTCGTCTTGCCCAGGAGGATCGCGCCCGCCGCCTTCAGGCGCGCCACCACCGTGGCATCCGTGTCCGGAACGAAGTCCCTGCGGCCGAGGGTGCCCCACGTGGACACCACCCCCGCCGTGTCGAAGCAGTCCTTGATGGTCATGGGGACGCCATGCAGCGGGCCCGGTGAACGGCCCTCGGCGAGCGCGGTATCGGCCTCCCTAGCCCGTTCCCGCGCGTCCCCTGCCAAGGCGACGACCGCGTTGAGCGCGGGATTGAAGCGCTCGATCCGCTCGAGATAGCGTGCGACCAGTGCCTCGCTCGACAGTTCCCCTTCGCGGATGAGCGCGGCCTGGGCAGTGGTGGAGAGATAGGGAAGCTGGTCTTCCGCTACAGGCATGTTGTTGGCCTCCCGTGCCTCTGATCGCGCCCGTCCCGCGAGCAGCCCCAGCGCGGGAAAGGCCGCAGATTTTACGACCGTCCGCCGCGAGACGCCGCTTCCGACGCCCCCTTGGTGACGCGGGGTTGCCATGGTCGGTCCGAGCCTCGCCTCAGCCGGCGGCGGCCTGGACCACGTCCTCGTCCGACGCGGTCGCCGGGCAAGCCGCGAACGCTTCCTTGAGCACCTTGGTCATCTCGCGCACCCGCGCGCAGGCGCGCAGATCGGCGTGCATCAGGAGCCAGATTTCACGGCCCGGCAACGGCGGCGCCTTGCCGATGCGCACCAAGGACGCGTCGGCGTCTCCGACCAGGCATGGGAGGGGGCCGATGCCGACACCGGCACGTAGCGCTGCGTGCTGTGACGGGACGTCGTGGCAGCGGCCCCGCACCGCCGCGTTCGGAAAGTCCCTCCGCCGGAGCTCGCTGCGCAGTTCCGCCGGCCCCGCGAGCTCGATCCAGCGGCAGCGTGCGTCCAGTGCGTGCCCGGTGTTCCATTCCGCAGTCCCATAGGTGGCGAGCATGAGCCGACCCACGGAGCGGCCCACCAGATGTTCGGGCGGGTGGTCGGTGATGAACAAACCGCAGTCTGCCTCCCGGCGTCCCACGTCGGGAGGCCGTGCCACGGGCACGAAGTCGATGTCCACGTCGGGGAAGCGCTCCGCGAACCCGGCGACGGCGGGCATCGCGACCCCGGCCACGGCATCCGGCACCGACAACCGCAGCCGACCCGCCATGCGCCGATCGCTGCCGGTCACGGCGCGTTCGATGTCCGCCACCCGTTCGGCCACGGCCTCGACGCGTTCCAGGACCTCCTGGCCCGCGGGGGTGATCAGCAGGCCGCGCGGGCCGCGATTGAAGAGCTGTACGTCCAGCTGCCGCTCGAAGTGCTCCAGGCGCCGGGTGACGGTGGACGCATGCACGTCCAGCAGCTCCGCCGCCCGCCGGACGGAACCGGCCCTCGCGAGCACCGCGAACATCCGCAGGTCGTCCCAATCCAACTCCCGCATAAGCCACGCTCCGAAATTCGCAACGCTCCGTTGCGTTGTTACCATATTGCACGCGGCGTTACCAGCGGTAACATACGTCCCAACGCAACGATCCCCTCCCCTCGTAGGCTGCGTAGGAGTCGTCCCCCGGCTCCTCCAGCCTACTTTTTTTGCGAGGGGTTCCCCCTCGCGCTCCCCGGCTAAGGGCTTTTTTGTGCGCGTCATTCAGGCGACGATAGGGCCACCCCACCCGACCGGGACAGGCATGGCCGAACACTACGACAACCTCACCGTGGAACGGGACGGACACGTCGCCGTCGTCACCTTCAACCGGCCCACGAAGGCGAACGCGTTGAATCGTCCCCACCTGGCGGACATCGAGGCCGTCGCGCTGTCGTTTCGCGACGATCCCGAAACCCGGGCCATCGTCTTCACCGGGGCGGGCACGCACTTCTCCTCCGGGCACGACCTCACCGATCCCGGACCCGTCGAGGCCAGCCTCGTCCAACGCCGCCGGATCGCACGCATGGGCGAACGGGCCATCCAGGCGTTGCAGGACATCGACCAAATCACCATCGCCGCCTGGAACGGCGCCGCGATGGGGGGCGGGGCCTGCATCGCCACCGCCCTCGACCTGCGCGTCGGGGCCGACGACTGCTTCATGCAGTACCCCGAGATCGACATCGGCGTGAACCTCATGTGGAAGAGCCTGCCGCTGATCACCCACATCGCCGGGCCGTCACGCGCCAAGCGCCTGGTCGTCGGGGGTGAGCGGGTCCACGCGGAGACGCTGCTGGCCTGGGGCGTCCTCGACGAACTGGTGCCGCGGCCGGAACTGGTGGACCGGGCGTTGGAGGTGGCCGCCTTCTACGCCTCGAAGCCGCCCATCGCGGCCCAGATGATCAAGCGCAGCGTCAACGCCATCGTCTCCTCGCTCGATACCGCGGTGATGCACATGGACGTGGACCAGAACCTGCTCTCGGCGATGACGGAGGACCGGCGCGCGGCGATCCAGGCCTATCTCGAAAAGACGCAGCCGACCTTCACGGGCAACTGAACGACACCACCACGGGAGACGCACCCCCGATGACCGCCATCGACACCGGCACCGACGAGCTGCTCTGCGACCTCGACCAGGGCGTGGCCACGATTACCCTCAACAAGCCGCACAAGCGCAACGCGCTCGGCGATATCCTGACCCCGGCCCTGCGCGCGACCCTGCTCACGCTGGAGGAGGATCCGCGTTGTGGGGCCGTGGTGATCACGGGTGCGGGCAAGGCATTCTGCGCGGGCGGCGACGTGTCGGGGATGGGGGGCCGCTCGACACCGCCGGCGGATACGCCGCGGCCTTCCTTCGAGGACGGCGTCCGCAACCTGATCCGCAAGCAGGAGACACTGACCCTGCGCCTGCACGAACTCGCGAAGCCGACCATCGCCGCCCTTCCCGGTCCAGCCGCCGGGGCCGGCCTGTCCATCGCACTCGCCTGCGACCTACGGATCATGGCCGACTCGGCGTTCATCACCACGGCGTTCGCGAACATCGGGCTATCCGGCGATTACGGCGGGAGCTGGCTCCTGACCCAGCTCGTCGGCCCGGCCGTGGCGAAAGACCTGTACCTGACCGCCCGCCGCGTCGGCGCCGAGGAGTGCCTCGCCCTGGGAATCGCCAACCGCGTGGTCCCGTTCGAAAGCCTGCAGACCGAGGCGCACGCCCTCGCCGCCGGGATCGCCAACGGCCCGCGCACGGCGCTCCGGTACATGAAGGAGAACCTGAACCGGGCCCTCCACGCCGACTTCCGAACTTGTCTCGCCCTGGAAGCCGACCGGATGTCCCGCAGCGCGCAGCACGAGGACCACTGGGAGGCGGTACGGGCGTTCATGGAGAAGCGGACGCCGCAGTTCGAGCATCCGAAGTAGGGATCCTCCACGGGAAGCGCGGTCCCGTCATTTCCGATGGCCAAGGCCACTTCAAGTCACCCGGCAGACGGTCCTCAACCAGGGTGACAGCGTGTCTCCAAAAAAAGACAATGACGCCTCGAACTATCGGATCGTCCGGAGCGAGACGTTTCGCCGAGATGGCCGATGATCTCCGACGGAGTGGAACAGATGGCGAGCAAGGAGTCGTACGAAGATTGGGACACCGCCGAGTTTCTGCGAGACCGCGAAACCATTGTCGAGTATCTCCGGGCAGCCCTCGAGGAAAACGACCCCGAGTTCTTCGTCAAGGCCCTGGGCCATGTCGCTCGAGCGAAGGGAATGACCTCGATCGCCGAACAGGCGCAACTCGGGCGCCAGAGCCTCTACAAGGCCCTCTCCGGAGATCGGGACCCCCGAATCGGGACGCTGATGAAGGTGCTTGACGCCGTTGGCGTTCAATTGACGGTCGTGGCTAAGGTAGCCTGACGCCTTTCTTAGCCTCTGACGACGGCACAACGGAACTCACCATGGAACACAGACGCATCGGCAACACCGACCTCGTAACCTCCGTCATCGGCTTCGGCACCTGGGAGATGAGCACGACGATGTATGGCGACATCGACGTGAACGAGGCGAGCCGGGCCGTCAATCTCGCCATCGACCACGGCATCACGCTGTTCGACACGGCGGAGGTCTACGGTCCCTTTCATTCAGAGGAACTGCTCGCGAAGGCGCTCGGCGCCCGGCGCAAGGACATCGTGCTCGCCACCAAGGTCGGCTTCCGCTACGACCCGGAGACGCAGCGCGTGAACGGCCTTGACTCCACGCGTGAGAACGTCATCGCCCGCACCGAGGGATGCCTCAAGCGTCTCGACACCGACGTCATCGACCTGATGATGATCCACTGGCCGGACCACGACACCGCCCTCGAGGAGACGATGGGCGCCCTCGAGCAGCTCAAGGCGGACGGCAAGATCCGCCACTACGGCGTCTCCAACTTCGACGTGGCCATGCTGGAGGAGTGCCAGCGCCACGGGTCGCTCGCGGTCAACCAAGTCGGCTATCACCTTTTCGACCGGCGCATGGAGGCCGAGGTGTTGCCGTGGTGCCAAGCGAATGGCGTGGGCTACATGGCCTACGGATCCCTGGGATTCGGGCTCCTGACCGGCGCATTCACCCCGGAGACCACCTTCGCCGAGCACGATTGGCGCCGCCGCGGCAATGCCTTCGAGCTGCCCCTCTTCGAGCGGGAGCCGTTCCTGGCCGAGATCCGCGTCTGCAACCGCCTGGCCGAACTCGCTGCCGACCACGGGCGTTCCGTGGCCCAGCTCGCGCTCGCCTGGGTGGTCGGCCACCCCGCCGTCAGCGTCGCCCTCGTCGGCATGCGCAACGAGCACGAACTCAAGGAGAACGTCGCGGCCGCGGACTGGCGGCTCACCGACGCGATCCGCGCCGACATCGACCGGGTGTTCGAGGAGGAAGGCGTACCGACGCACGTCGATACGCCGCAGGCGCTGTTCCCGCCGGGGCTGCGCCGGCGCACGAGCGGAGAGTGAACATGGACCCGACACTTACCTCACGGAACTCGGGATGCCCGTCCGCGGCAGCGAACTCGCAGACTTCGCCGAGCGCCCGGAGGTCCCGCTGGAGAACCCTTCAACCGTACTCGGTCAGTTCGAAAACTGTGCGCAGGTGTTCGAGATCCTCGAGCACGAGGGCGGTTACGGCATGCGCCTGAAGATGAAGTCCGCGTTCTACGACGGGATCACCACGGACTGGATGCCGGTGCAGCCCATCCGGTTCATCGGTCAGGACCTCTTCGTCCCCCGGGACCAGGTGGGCGAGCTGCCAGCGGCCTACGCGCTGGTCAATCCCGAGGCGGGGGTACCCGGGCACCTGGCCGGGATGGGCCGGCTGTACAAGCGGCTGCACTGACCGCGCGACCCGGCCTCTACGCGTACGGGTCAAAGGGGGGATTTAACGCGACTTGCTGTTGCGAGAGTCCGAGCACGCGCTTGAGTTCCGGATAGCGATCGAGCAGCTCGGGGGATAGCCGTCCCAGATTCGGAATGTAGTGACTCCCCGCGTGGGGCCCGTGGATGTAGTGGCGGGTGTAGTTCTCGCTCAGCGAGACGCGCAGCCCGGTCCGGGTGCGCGGCAACACGGAGTGGAACGTGCCCCCTTGCCACATCGCCACCGAGCCGGCCTTCGCCTCCAGGCGCACGACCGGATAGGGCGTATCGGTGACGTCGCTGTCGTGCGGCCAGACGCTGTGACCGATGTGGTGGCTGGCGGGGACCAGAAGGGTGGGACCGTCGGCCTCGTCGACCTGGTCCGTGCAGATCCACGTACAGTTCAACCTGTGACAGATTTGCCCGGCCCCCATCGGGATCCCTTCCACCTCGTTGTCGGTGTGCAGCGGCAGGTTCTGGTAGAAGTAGTAGTCGTCGGCAGGGGCGTGGTCTGCGGGGCCCTTCAGGATGATCGTGTTGGTCCTTAGTACCGCGCGCTGGCCCAGCATCAGGCGAACCAGCGCGAGCTTCGCCGGGTTGATGGCTGCCTCGATGAACACGTCGTCCTCGTCGTAGAGCAGAGCCGACGAGAGATCCGCGGTGATCGTCGCGGTTCGATAGTCGCCGACCGATACGTTGTTCCCCTTTTCGTAGGCGGCCAGCGCCGCGTCGCGAAAACGCTCTACCCACGCATCGTCTACACCGAGGGGTCCCGGTGAGACCACGGTAAAGCCGTAGGTCAAGAGCTCCACAGCGTTCCGGGCCAACCCGTAGCGCTCGATGTCGGACATGATCGAATCGAGGCTCGGCATGGTCTTTTGCTCAGCGATGTTCATCTTCCGCCTGATCCCGCCGCAATGTTCACTCCGGCAGCCGCACACACCCCATCGGCGCACCCTCCGACTGCGCCGGCGGCGCCACCCCGAGGAGCGCCGCGATCGTCGCCGCAAGGTCGATGTGGCGCACTTCCCCGACCTCGGCGCCGGTGTCCACCCCGCGCCCCATCGCGAAGAACGCCGCCTGCATGTCCGGGGTCCGTGGATTATAGCCGTGCGTTCCAGACAGGCGGGCATAGCGCTCCGTCAGGACGAACGGCTGCACGGTCGTGACGAGCAGGTCGCCGTTGCGCCCCGGCCATGTGAGGCGGAACTCCGCCGGCAAGGCGTCGGGACGGTACACGCGGATGTTGTCCACGACGGCCAGCACCGCCTCGGCCTTCTCCAAGTCGGCGCGTTCGTCCAGGTACACGCGGGCCACCGCCCCTCCAATCACGAAGGCATCCACGCCGGCGGCATCCAGGATGCCGTCGACGTCGATGAGTTCCCCCACCGCCGCCATGCCGTGGTCGCTGACGAGGATCAGCGTCGTCGACAGCCAGGCATCCCTTTCGTCGAGCCCCGCGAGCAGACGTCGCAGTTGCGCATCCTGACGCGCCAACTGCCGGACGACCGCTGGATGGTCCGGGCCGCGCTCGTGGCCGACCGTGTCCGCGCCGGCCCAGTAACTCATGATGAGTCGCGGTCGCTCGCCCACGGGCAGGTCAAACCACGTGAGGATCCGGTCCACCTTCATCGCTTCCGGCCGTCGCCCGTCGAACGGTGCGATCCGGTAGCGCGTACCCTGCCCGCGCCAGTCGCTCTCGGAACCCACCCAGAAGTAGGTGGCGACGTCGACGCCCTGGCGCTGAGTCGAGATCCACACGGGCTCCGCCTCGATCCAGTCAGCGTCGGTCACGTCGTAGCGCTCGCCGTCCGCGAAAAGGATGTTGTCCACGATGCCGTGGGTGTCCGGATACGTGCCCGTGGCCAACGAGACGTGCGACGGGAACGTGTTGGAGGGGTACACACCTACGAGGCGTGCGCGGACCCCATCCCGTTCGAGGCGCGCGAGGCCCGGGAACTCGCCCCGGTCCGGATAGTCGTGGCGCACGCCGTCCCAGGACAGGACGATGACCGCGGGCTCGCCGCCCGCGAAGGCGCCAAGCCCCCAGACGGCTACGAGCCCGGCGATCCAGCGACGCATCCTGGCTCGCGGAGGCTCAGGCCTTCTCGATGCCATAGGTGAACGCTTTGCCATCGATCTCCGCGGCGAATCCGCCCGCGGCGCCGGGGCCGAACTCCACCGCGAGCACCTCGCCCGCCACGTATTCGTGATGCGCCTCCACCGCTTCCACGACCTCCGGAGCGCCCCCGTACACCACCCGGATACGGTCGGACACCTGCAGCCCCAGCTCCTTGCGGGAGCGCTGGATGCGGTTCACGGCTTCGCGTGCGAACCCTTCGCGGATCAGCGCCGCGTCCAGGTCACAGACCAGATCGATGGAGATCAGCCGGTCCGACACCGCGTTGGCCCCCGCCTTCGGCTCGCGGAACACCTGGATCTCCTCGGTGGTGAAGGTCTCGCCGTCGAGTTCGACGGTCCCGGACTCCTGGAAGTCCGCGATCTCCGCCGGCGTCAACGCGCCGATGCGGCGTTGGAAGTCCTTCATCCGCTTGCCGAGCCGCTTGCCAAGCACCGGAAAGTTCGGCTTCGCATGGAGCTCGATGTAACGGCTCTCGTCCTGCTCGTAGCGCACCTCCTTGACGTTGAGCTCGGCCTTCACGTAGTCCTCGAGATCGCCGATCACGGAAAGCACCGCCGCGTCCCGATGGATGATCGTGAGCGAGCGCAGCGGCGTGCGCAGGTTGATCCTGGCCTCCTCGCGCTTGCGCCGCCCCAGGAGCACCACCTGCTGCATGCGCCGCACGGCGTCCTCCAACCCGGGCTGCATCAGTCCCTCCTCCGGCTCCGGGTAGCCGCAGAGGTGCACGCTGAGGGGCTTCGGATCGGCGTCGCTCCCGAGCCGTGCCAGTTCGTGGTAGACGTGCTCCGCCAGGAACGGCGCGAACGGCGCCATCGCCACCGACAGTTCGTGGACGGCGGTGTAGAGGGTGCTGTACGCGGCAATCTTGTCCGCAGTGATGTCCGGCCCCCAGAAGCGCGGGCGATTGAGGCGGATGTACCAGTTCGTCAAGTCCTCGATGAACTCGAAGAGCTTCGGCACGACGTTGTAGAGCCGGTAGCCCGCCATCTCCCGGGCGATCTCGGCCTTCATGGTCTGCAGCTTCGAGAGCACCCAGCGGTCCAGGACGTTCGCGCCCTGGTGGAAGCCCCGGTCGGGCGCCCACCCGTCGATGCTCGCGTAGGTGCGCAGGAACGCGAAGGCGTTGTACCAGGGCAAGAGCGCGCGCCGCACCATGTCGCGCACGCCCCGGTCGGCGAAGCGCTGGTCCTCGCCCCGCACCAGGCCGGAGTTGATCAGGTAGAGCCGCAGCGCGTCGGCGCCGAAGGTCTCCATCAATTCGTCCGGCGGCGTGTAGTTGCGCAGGCTCTTGGACATCTTCTTGCCGTCCTCGGCCATCACCAGGCCGTTGACGATGACGTTGCGGAACGCGGGACGTCCGTAGAGCGCCGCCGCCAGGACCGTCAGCGTGTAGAACCAGCCCCGCGTTTGGTCGAGCCCCTCAGCGATGAACTCCGCCGGGAAGCCCTGCTCGAAGACCCTGCGGTTCTCGAACGGGTAGTGGAGCTGCGCGTACGGCATCGAGCCCGACTCGAACCAGCAGTCGAGCACTTCCTCCACCCGGTGGTATGTCCCCTCCTCCCCCTCGATCTCGAAGGTGAGCGGGTCCACGAACTCGCGGTGGAGATCCTCGACGCGGCGACCCGTGTATCGCTCGAGTTCCTCGATGGAGCCGATGCAGATGCGGTTGCCGGTGACGCCGTTCTCCCAGATCGGCAGCGGCGTGCCCCACACCCGGTTGCGCGAGATGGCCCAGTCCACGGCGCCCCTCAGCCAGTTGCCGAAGCGGCCCTCCTTCATGTGTTCCGGCACCCAGAGGATCTGGCCGTTGGCGGCCACGAGGTCGTCGATGAGGTCCGTCACGCGCACGTACCACGAGGGCACGGCACGGTAGATGAGGGGGGTGTCCGAGCGGTAGCAGAAGGGATAGGCGTGCTCGGTGACGTCGCGGTCGTAGAGGGCGCCCGAGTCCTTGAGATACGCCATGATGTCGGCGTCGGCGTCCTTGACGAACTGCCCGGCGAAGTCGGTGACCTCCTGCGTGAAGACGCCGTCCATGCCCACGGGACATACGAACGCCTCGATCCCATGCCCGCGCAGGACGCGGTAGTCGTCCTCGCCAAACGCCGGGGCCTGGTGGACGAGGCCGGTGCCGTCGTCCGTGGTGACGTAGTCGTCCGCCACCACGACGAAGGCCCCCTGCTCCACCGCGTCGCGGAAGTAGGGGAAGAGCGGTTCGTAGGCGCGCCCGACGAGGTCGGCGCCCTTTACCTCGCCCAGCAGCTCGAGATCATGGCGCTTCGCATAGGCCGCGACCCGCGCACTGGCGAGATAGAGCACGTTGCCCGTATCCCGGTCCCGCACCCGCGCGTAGTCGATGTCCGCGCCGACGCAGACGGCTAGGTTCGACGGCAGCGTCCACGGAGTCGTCGTCCAGGCGGTCAGGTACGCGTCCTCGTCCGCGAGCTTGAATGTGACCGTGATCGCCGGGTCCCGCACCTCCTGATAGTTCATGTTGGCTTCGAAGTTCGACAGCGGCGTCTCAAGCGCCACCGACACGGGCATCACCTTGAAGCCGCGGTAGACCAGCCCCTTGTCCCAGAGCTGCTTCAGCACCCACCAGACCGATTCCATGTACCACGGGTCCATGGTCTTGTAGTCGTCGTCGAAGTCGACCCAGCGGCCGATGCGGCCCACGATCGCGCGCCACTCGTCCACGTAGCGCTCGACGATCTGGCGGCACTCCCCGTTGTAGCCGGCGACGCCGAGCTTCTCCACGGCTTGCTGCGCCGACATGCCGAGCTGCTTGTCGATCTCGTGCTCGACCGGAAGCCCGTGGCAGTCCCAGCCGAAGCGGCGCAGCACGTGGCGGCCGCGCATGGTCCAGTAGCGCGGCACGATGTCCTTGATGATCGAGGCGAGGAGATTGCCGTGGTGGGGCAGCCCCGTCGCGAAGGGCGGGCCGTCGTAGAAGATGTACGGCTGCTTGTCCTTCGTGGCCTCGAGGGACTGCCGGAACACGTCGTGCCGGTCCCAGAACGCCAGGACATCGTGCTCCATCGCCACGAAGGAGAAGGACGGGGCCGTTTCTGCCGGTTCCGCCATGGGTGTCTTAGGACCGCTACCGGGGAGGGCGCGCATTTTAGCGGGGGGCGTGCTGCCGTGCATGGGCACGTCCCAAGTGCCTCTGTCAATCGCCGTCAAGCGCGCCTTGGCGTGGCAAGTCGGCCAGACGATGGCGGACCTCCGCATCAGCAAGAGCGAGATGGCCCGGCGCATGGGGACTAGCCGCTCCGCGCTGGCCCGCCTGCTCGATCCCGAGAATCCGTCGGTGACGTTGCTAACGTTGAACAAGGCGGCTGCGGTGCTCGGCAAGCGGCTTACCGTGATCTTCGCCGACCGCGAGACCGCCTGAGCGAATCAAGATCCACGAGGGAGCGCCGCGAGCAAACCCTCGAAGCGGCCACTCGCGGTCACCCATCATGAGCCCATCATGCCGTTGACCGCCTGCCCGACCCGTATAATGTTCTCCTAGACGGAACCCCGTACCGGAACAGCATGGCCGACGACTTCAAGCGCCCGCCGCCGGCCGCCCCGCCGCCGCTTGAGGAGTGGCTGCTGCGTAGTGATCGCGCCGACCGGTATCGGGAGCCGTTCTTCTGCGGGCGCGTGGCCGAATACGAGGCGTTCCGCAGGGGGGCACGCGCCCTCGCCGGAGGCGTCGTTGGAGGCCAAACGCTGGTGTTCCAAGGCGCCCCCGGGGCCGGAAAGAGCGCCTTGATGCACGAGTGCATCGCCGCGGTGCGCATCCACTCGACGCCCGATGCGCCTTGGGTCGCGGTCGAGGTCGAACCCGGAACGCTACGTTCCCCGTCGGCGACAGTGGAGGCAATCACGGACGCGGTCGACCAGGAACGTTCCCGGCTCGCCGCGTCCGCCTCTCGTCTGCGGGGAGTCATCGAGAAAGGGGCACAACGGGCCCGCGGAACCCTCGCGAGCGCGGCGCGGCGCGGTGGCGGCGTCATGGGAGTTAGCGTCGGGGGGGAATCCGCCAGGGGTCAGGTCGCACGGGAGGCCTTCCGGTCCATCGAGCGCACTTGCCGAGGGATTCACATGGTCGTGTTCGTCGACGAGGCACAGAACACCCCTAGTGGCGCCATGGATGTGCTCGACTGCATGCATCGGGGGCTGACCGGTATCGAACTGCTGCCCGTCTTCCTGGGGCTCGGCGACACGGCCGACGTGCTGTCGAAGCGGGGGCTCTCCCGCCCCCCGGCCGAACGTCTCCTGGACATGCACCCGCTCGCCATGCGAGACGCGCGGGCGTCGCTCCAGATGGCGTTTGACGCCTACGGCGTACATGGCGGTGATCGAGAGCAATGGCTGGCAGAGCTTGCCGATCTCTCGCAAGGGTGGCCGCAGCACCTCAACCGTGTCGCCACCGGCGCGATCCGAGTCGCGAAGCACCACGGCATGAACGTCGACCATGCGCCGCTTGCCGACGCCCTCGCCGCGGGTTCGACGAGCAAGACGGAGTACTACGAATCACGGCTGCGCGGCCTGCCCCCCGAGTACCTTGGCCTGTACAAGCGCCTTGCGATGCAAATGCCATCCCCAGAGGGGCATCCCTCGCTGGCCGGAGACGCGATGCGGGAGCTCGCGCGGGCGGCGGGCATTGAAGCGCGTGCGGACTACGCCAAGTGGCTGGCGACATCGTTGCACCAAGGGCTGGTGGCCCCGTGCCCGGGCCGGAGTGGCCACTACCGAATCCCCATCCCGTCCTTGGCGGGGCACTTGCGCGACCTGATGGTCACGCCCACGCCGGCCCCGGGTACGTCTTCCTGACACCTTGTCGATGCAACCGGACTCCAGCCTGAGACCGGTGCGGAAACCGCTCGAATACAACGTCTCGCGTGGGCCTCATCAGAAGTCTCAGGCGGCCCGTCACCCCTCCCCCAGCCGCTCGATCCCCTCGGCCACCCGACGCGCCCTAGCTTCGTCCCACCACCACGTGTCGAGGAACGCCTCCCGCAGCAGTGGGCCGCTTTCGGGAATCCCGAACCGGTCCCACCAGACCAGCCGGTAGCCCGGCTGGGCGGAGCCCGGAACGAAGTAGAAGCGCCACAGCAACACGCGGTCGAGCGCACGGGTCGCGGCGTAGAACTCCCGGGCGTCGCGGGCCGTCTGGACCTCCCCGATCAGGGCGTCCACGACCGGGTCGCGGATGTTCGCCCAGTTGCGGCTGTATTCCTGGTCCGCCCCGGCGCTGCCGAAGTGCGCCTCCAGTTCCAGGCCCGGCGTATTGGTCGGCCGGTAGATGTACACCCCGGCGTCGAAGTCGCCGCTGCGCATGCGGTACAGCCAGTTCGACGCCTCCGGGGCGCGCCCCGTGGTGCGGATGCCGATGCGGTTGAGCGCATCCAGGTACGGAAGCCGCGACCGCAGGGTCATCCCCAGGAAGACGAAGTCGATGGTGAAGGGCTCGCCCGTGTCCCGGTGCCGCAAGACGCCGTCGTCGATGATCCAGCCGGCCTCCCGGAACAGGGCGATCGCCCGGCGCACGTTGCCGCGGTTGTGCCCCACCCCCGAGGACGGGGGTGCGCGGAATGGCTCGGTGAACAGGCGCCGGGGGAGCTCGTCGCGGAACGGTTCGAGCAGCCTGAGTTCGTCCCGGGACGGCAGACCCGACTGCGCCATCTTCGAGTTGTGGAAGAGGCTGTGTCCGTGGTCGTAGACGCCGAACAGCAGCACGCGGTTGGCCCACGGGAAGTCGTACATCAGCCACAGGGCCTCGCGCACCCTGGGATCGCGGAAGCGCTCCCGGTCCAGGTTCCAGAACACCGGCCACCAGAGCCCCCACGGCCGGGTGAGGTGGACGAGTTCGCGCCGGAAGAGGCCGGCCCGCAGGGCGGGGAAGTCGTACTGCGTTGCCCAGTTCTTGGCCACCGTCTCCTGGCGCACGTCGACGACATCCCCCTTGTGCGCCTCCACCATGACGTTCGAGTCGCGGAAGTGATCGAACTTGACCCGCTCCCAGTTGAAGCGCCCCTTCATGCTCGGGAGGTCTCGTCCCCAGTAGTCGTCCACCCGCTCGTAGACGACGGAACGGCCGAAGTCCACCTCCGCCACGCGGTACGGGCCGCTGCCGAGGCCGGGTTCGACGGTCGTCTTCGAGATGTCGCGCCCGGCCCAATAGTGCGCCGGCAGGATGCGGAATCCGGCGTAGACGAACGGCAGCAGCGGATTGCGGGGACGACCGGCACGCGTCACGAAGCGCACCTCGTGCTCGGAGATCCGCTCCACGCGGTCGAGGTCCCCCAGGGCCGTACGGAAGGCCACCGCGCCCCGCTCCCGGATCGCCTCGAAGGTGAAGGCGACGTCCCGGGCGGTGAGCGGCGCTCCATCGTGCCAGCGCGCGTCCGGATCAAGGCGGAACCGCACCCAGCGGTAGTCGGGATCGACCGCCACGGCCGTGGCCAGTCGCGGATACCAAGTCGCCGGCTCGTCCATCGACTGCTCGAGCAGGCGATCGAACGTGAGCGTGTCCACATGCTCCGCGTCGCGCCCCTTCTCGACGATGATGTTGAAGTTGTCGAAGGTGCCTAGGACGGCGAGCCGCAGCGTACCCCCCTTGGGGGCTTGGGGGTTGACGTAGTCGAAGTGCGGAAAGTCGGCCGGGTACTTCAGGGGCTCGATGTAGGAGATGCCGTGCCGGTACTCCTGCGCGAGCGACGCGCCGCCGAGGAACACGGTGAGCGCGGCGGCGGCGTACTGGAGCTTCTCCATCGGGTCTATCCTAGCAACGGCCCCCCCTCACCCGAAGCACCGCCATGGGGCGCTACAATGCCATCACGTTGACGGATCTGACGGCATGGAACGGACGCGGATGCAACGCACTGAGGAGCAATTCAGACACCTCAAGGCCCTCGCACGCGAGGAGGAACGTTCCGCTGCCGACCTCGTCAGCCAGAGTGTTGCCCAAGACCTCGTGCGGCGATCCGTGGTGGACCGGGCGGAGTTGGTCCTGCGCGCCCGCAGCCTAGTCGGCCGGTACCGATCCGGGATTCCCGATCTCGCCGCGGACCACGACCGCTACCTCGACGACGCGTTCGATAGCTGAGCCTGTTCGTCGACACGTCCGCGACTCCGGCCATCGTCGATGCCGGCCGAAGGTCGGCACGCGGACGCCACCGAGGCGTGGCAGGTCGCCCCAGTGCTGTGATGATCGCCTGGGATTCTCGCCCCGAAGCTGCTCCGTCCGTTGCGCTCCATGCCCAGGCGGCGCACGGCGATATCCGGGTTAGCATGCCGGCATCCGGGAGGCCATCCCGCAGGAGCGCTCTGATGAAACTCGGCATCGTCTTTCCCCACGACGAGATCGGTACCGACCCGATCGCCATTCGCGACTACGCGCAGGGCGCCGAGGCGCTCGGGGCCGACCACATGATGGTCTACGACCACGTGCTGGGGGCGGATCCGGACCGTCCCGGGGGGTGGGACGGCCCCTACGACAAGGACGTGGCGTTCCACGAACCCTTCACCCTGTTCTCGTACATGGCCGCAGTGACATCGACGATCACCTTCGGCACCTGCGTGCTCGTGCTGCCGCAACGTCAGACCGCCCTGGTCGCCAAGCAGGCGGCACAGCTCGCGATCCTCTCCGGCAACCGGTTCCGCATGGGCATCGGCGTCGGCTGGAACGCGGTGGAATTCGAGGCCCTCGACGTTCCCTTCGCCCGCCGGGGCGCACGCCAGGCGGAGCAGGTGGAACTGCTGCGGCGACTGTGGACCGAAGACAACGTCGCCTTCGAGGGGAAGTTCCACACGGTCGACCGCGCGAGCATCCTGCCCCGGCCCACCCGGCCCATCCCGATCTGGTTCGGCGGCGGCGCGCCCGCGGTGCTGCGCCGGTGCGGCCGGCTCGGAGACGGCTGGGTGCCCGTCGGCGTGCCGAACGAAAAATCCCGTCAGGCCCTCGCGACCATTCGCGCGGCCCGCGAGGAAGCGGGACTGCCATGGGAGGGGTTCGGCATCCAGGCCCAGGCGCAGACCCGGGGCGGCAACCCCGAGCGGTGGAAGACGCATCACGACAGTTGGCGGGAACTCGGCTGCACGCATCTCGCGATCGTCACACACTATGTCGGAAACGGGACGGACGTGGACGCCCACCTCGCGTCCGCGGAGCGGTACTTCCAAGCGGTGCGGGACTGACGGAAGACACGCTCCGCCCCGCGACGGTTCGCCAAGTCAGCGCGCGATGACCTCCCCGCCGAAGAAGGACCACGCCAAGCTGGTCATGCTCGGCATGCTCCACATGGCGCAGTACTTCCCGGCGGCGTTCACCGGGGTCGCCCTGCCCTTCCTGTTCCGCAAGGAGGGCCTGCCGATCGAGATGTTCTGGCTCCTCGCGTTGCCCGGCATCCCGCGGTGGCTGAAGTGGCTGATTGCCTTGCTGGTGGACAACTACGGCAACGCGCGCATCGGCTACCGGAAGACCTGGATCATCCCCTGCACGCTCATCGGCGCCGCCGCCTACGCCGCGCTCGCGTGGATTCCGCCGACCGTCGCGGCGGTCTATGTCATCGTCGGCATCCTGCTCGCGAAGTCCTTCATCATGGCCGCCCAGGACATCGCGGTGGACGGCTACGCGGCGGAGTCCATGACGGACGCCGAGCGGGCCACGGGCACGTCGATCATCGTCTTCCTCGCCGTCCTGGCCGGGGTGATGGGCTCGGGCGTCGTGGCCGTCGTCGAGACGTTCGGCTGGCCGACGACCATGCTCGCGGCGTCGGCCCTCATGCTCGTGGCGGCGGCACCGGCCATCCTCCGGCGCGAGCCGCCGCCCCCGGAAGCCACCATACAGCGCCGCGCCCGGGGCGAACGCCCCAACCTGTGGAAGGCGCTGCGGCGACGGGAGTCGCGCTACATCCTGCCGTACCTCTTCGCGTTCGGCTTCGGCGGCACGTTCTTTGGGTCGATGCTCGGGCCCTTCTTCGCGGACAAGGGCCTCACGCTCACCCAGTTCGGCATCCTCGCCCCCATCGCCGCCATTGCGGGCTCCGGACTCGGCGCCCTGGCCACCCCGTGGCTCGTCGAACGCATCGGCATGCGCAGGACGGCGATCATCGGCGTCGCGGCCCTGCCGGTCGAGGGGTTCTTCTTCTGCGGGCTAGCGCTCTACCCCGGACTCCCGGTGCTGCCGATGCTGACCGCCATCGTGGCGCTCCTCGGCTTCGTCACGTCCATCTACTCGTTCGTCGTGAACAACTCGCGCTTCCGCTGGGCGTCCAAGGCCCAGGCGGCGACGGACTACAGCATGCAGTCGAGCGTCTGGAACTTCGGGGTCTGGGCGGCGGGGTCGGCGGCGGGGTTCGTGGTCGCGGGGGTGGGCTGGGTCGCCTTCTTCCCCATCGCGGGGTGTCTCGCGGGGGCCGGCGGCGTGTTCTACATCGTCATGTTCGACCGCATCGAGGCGATGGTGTTGGCGCGCGAGCGCGACGAACTACGCGTAGACGAGGCGGGCGCACGATGACATCACGGAGCCGCCAATAGGCGTCGCCTCGCGGCGTCAACCAGCCCCCCTCAGAGCATCGATGTTAAGCAGCGGGATGGCGTCGCCACCGGAGACCTGTGGCAGTTGTCCGTCCCATTTCTCGGCGATGCGCAACTGGATGAGCGCCGGATTGTCCCGCAAGGCCTCGGCCTCGCGCCGGATGGCCTCCGCGCGGGCCTTCGAGGCGACTTCGATCTGGTACGCCTCCGCATCCGCGGCCAAGGTCCGTTCCGCCGCCGCGGCCTCCGCCTGGGTGACGCGCCGCAACTTCTCGTTGCGCGCCTTCAGCGCCTCCTGTTCGGCCTGCACCTTCTCTTCGATGGCGCCGGGCCGACCTTCCTATCCCTCACCGGCGGCGGCCGGCGCGTCCTCGAAGTGGGCCTCCACCTCGTCCATCACGCGGCGCTTCAACGCGCCGGGCCCCGCCTCGAATTCGCCATAGCGCGCGGCGAGCCGTTCGAGATCCTGCTCCCCGAACGAGAGGCTGATCCGTGGCCGTTGTATCTTCGCGTACGGCAGGCCCACCAACTTGCGCACGAAGTCCGAATAGCTCAGGTTCTCTTCCGCCGCCGCCAGCCGGACCTTGCGCATCAACGACTGCTGGAACTCGAAGTGGACCTGGATCTTGCGGAGCGCCCGCCGCTCGGCCTGGAATCGGGGGCCGGACGAATCCGCCGCGCCGATGGTCTTGATCCGGCGGCGCTTCATCTGCCGGAGCTTCTTCCGGAGCTATCTCCGGAGCTGTCGGAACCTTCCCCCGGCCACATCGATTCGACGACGTCCGCCGGTACGTTTACCTCGAGGGCCACGTCCGTGTCCCCGTCCGGCCAAACCTCCACCGTCAGCCCGTAGCGGCCGGAGGCGTCCTCGCATTCGTGGGAGCGGAACTCCTCCGCGCCGTCGTCCACATGACGCGAGAGCTCCTCGCCGCGCCGGTCCTTGGCATGGTAGTAGCCCTCGGTCCACTTCTTGACCTGGGCGTAGCGCTCGGCGAGCCAGCCTTCGTATTCCGGCAGGGCGTGGACCACCTCCAGATTCGCGAAATCCTCCTCCCAGAGCCCCGCGAAGGCCGCCTCGTCGAAGAGTTTCAGCACATCGCCCCGGGGCACGTTCCGCGACAAGGTGAGTTCGGACGGATCCCGCACCGGGAAGCCCAGATGCATGCGGCCCCCCTCGGCTCCGTCCAGGGTCAGTTCGGGGTACATGCCGTCCTCGAACTCGTAGGTGGCCACGGAGGACACCTCGAACGTCTGTCCCTGCACGTTCGGGGGCAGCGCCAGGCGATGCTTGAAGGTCAAGAGATCCCCGGCGCGCAAGTCCGCCGGGTGCTCCAAGCGGCGGGTGCCGCCGTCGCCCGAGCCGCCGCGGCGGAAGAGCTTGCGGAGCACGATCAGCCCGCTTGACGCGCCTTCAGCCGCGCCAGCACGTCGTTCGCGCCCGTGCTGCCCGAGGCACCGATGCCCTTGGCGCGGAGCTTGGCGTCGATGTCGTCCCCGGCATCCTGGCCCTCTAACCATTCCCCCGCCTCCATGCGGTCCTGCCAGTTCTCCTGCTTGGCCTTGACGCGTTCCAGCGCCTTCGACACCCGATGCGAGCTCGAGCCGGTGGCCGCGAAGTTGCGCGACACGGACTCGGTGGCGCGTTGCAGTTCCTGCACGGTGCGCACCTTGTCGAGTTCGCGCTTGTTCTTCTGGATGGTCCGCTCGCGGGCCTTGATCATGCCGTGGATCTTGTCGATCTCGGCATCGAGGGCCACCTGCTCGGTGCCCTTCTCCTCGCGCTCGCCCTCGAGCTCCGCGATGCGTTCGGCCACCTCCGTGGCGAGGGCCTCCTCGCCGGCGTTCAGCGCCGCGACGGCCTTCTGTTCATAGTCCGCGATGTCCGCCTCCAGCGTCGCGATGTCGCGCTTCAGCTTGATCTCCGAGCTCTTCATGCGCGTCAGGCTCTGCTTCGCGCTCCCGATGGCCGACTCGGCGTCGCGAATCTCCTGCTCCAGGATGCGGATGGCGTTGGCATCGACGATGGCTTCGCCGACCTCGCTGGCACCGCCCCGCAACGCGGTCAGCATGTCTCTGAGTACACCCATGATTTCCTCCGTTCTTGATTCCGGTATGGCCGCTCTAGGCCAATAGATGCTCGACCGCCTCGAGCACGTCGATGGTGTTTTCCGCCTGCACCTCCAACTCGTGGGCCACGACCTCGAAACGCGTCGACAGCGCCATCGCCCCGAACAGGATGTAGGTGTCGCCCTGCAGGCCGATCGACGACAGTGGGACGGCCGGGCTCAACTGCAGGAAGGTGCGGTTCAGTTCGTCGATCTGGCCGCGCTGGACCTCGGCCACGGAGAACAGGGGCGTCACCGACAGGAGCTGGGTCTCCGTGGTGGTGACGTGGATGGGGAACTCCTCGTTGTTCGAGCAGACGACTTCCAGGATGCCGTGCTCGGTCACGAGGGCATCGAACGTCGTGCCTTCCTCCCCCGAGTAGTCGTTGAGGCGAAAGGCCAGGTCGTCCAGGATCATTCGGGCACTCCCTTGTTTTCTGTTGCCGACTCTGTTGCCGACGGTCTGCTACCGACCGGTGGCGGGACTCTATTTTGGGCCGGAAGGTCCGGACGCGCCGGACCGCCATGCGATGGGACGTTATGACATATTATGTCATCCGTCAACCCCATGACGCGGTCATCTCGCGTTCACGGCGAACGTGGCCTATGCTGCTCCGACCGTCCAAGGCCGGATCAGCGGAAGATGACCCCCCGATTCATCCGCGTGTACGGCGGCGATCACTCCCCGTGGGTGCAGGCCGTTCTCCTCGGTCTGCACCTGAGGCAGATCCCCCACGACGTGGTCACGTTTCCGCCGCTTCCGGTCTTCCTGCGGAGCGGCGTGCTGATGCCGGTGGTCAGCATCGACGGCGGCCCCTGGCAGCATGACTCCACGCGCATCCTCGAAGCACTCGGTTTCTCCGGCAAGGAGACGGGGGACGACCGCATGCTCGGCGGCGCGCTGCGCGGCGGGACGAATCGCACCGACAGCGCCTGGGCGTTTTGGCGCCGCTGGAGCCTCGTGCGCGAACGCCGGGGCTTCGCGCCGATGCGCATGCTGCGCAGCGCCCTGCGCGGCTTCACCGTGTTGTACTTCTACCTCACCCTGGAGCGGGTCGCCCGCAAGTTCGGGCATGCGTCCGAGGACGACATGCGCCGGAGCTGGCGACGCTGGGAGGCACGTCTCCGGGAGCACGAACACCCATTTCTGGGTGGCGAGGTGCCCAATCTCGTGGACCTGCAGTTGTTCGGCGGCGTGCAGTGCCACTGCAGCATTCCGGTCCCGACCATCGCCGTGCTACAAACCGATCCGTCACTACCCCGCGTGCGTGCGTGGATCGCCTCCATGCAGCGTCTGTTCGAGGACTATTCGCACCTGTATTCGGGGATCTACTTCGAACCATCCCTGCCGGCACCCGCGTCCGCGCCCCTGCATGAGCAGGCTAGCTTCTGGCTGGGCAGCGTCGTCACGATCCTCGGCTTCCCGGTCACCGTGCCGCTGTGGTACTTCTTCATGCGGCATGTTCGCAGCAGCGGGAAGCTCGGGCTGCCGACCCGGCGGCGCTCCTGAAACCCGCCTGACCGAGAGGAACCGCCATGGCAAGACACGCGCGCCGAAGTGACCTGTACGTTATCGGCATCCTAGTCTTCTGTGCCGGCTGTTCGGACGTTCCGGCGCCTGCCGTTCCCGAATCTCCCGCCCCGACCGACCGCGCCACCGAAGCGAACCCCGAACGCAGCGCCTACTTCGGCGACCTGCACGTACACACCGCCAACTCCTTCGACGCGTTCGTCCTGGGAACCACGGCAACACCCGACGATGCCTATCGCTTCGCCAAGGGCGAACCCCTTCGGCACCCGGGCGGCTTCGACATGCGGTTGCGGGAACCGCTCGACTTCCTGGCGGTGACGGATCACGCGTACTACCTGGGAATAACCCGCGCGATGGCGAATCCCGAGAGCCCGATGTCCAGGCACCCGGACGCCGAGGCCTTGACCAGCGTGGGCACATCCCTGGTCCGCATGCGCGCATTACGCGTCGGGGCGCAGTTCGTACACCCGCAGAGTCCCCGCTTTCGCGAAATCGATGACCCGGCCACCAGCCGTGCCGCCTGGTTGGACAATATCGCCGCGGCCAATCGACACAATGACCCCGGCCGCTTTACCGCCTTCATCGCGTATGAGTACACGTCGGGCCCGCGCTTTCGGAACCTGCATCGGAACGTCCTCTTCAGGGGAGATGAAGGTCCCGAGATGCCGTTCTCGCAGTTCGACTCCCACAACCCAGAAGACCTCTGGGCATGGATGGATGCACTGCGTGAGCAGGGCATGGAGAGCCTGGCGATACCGCACAATTCCAATCAATCGAATGGCCAGATGTTCGCTCTGGTGGACTATGCGGGCAATCCCCTCGACGCGGCCTATGCGTCGGTACGGATCCGCAATGAGCCCCTGGTCGAGATCAGTCAGACAAAGGGCACATCCGAGACGCACCCGTTGCTGTCGCCACGCGATGAGTGGGCCGGCTTCGAGACCCTGTCGTACAGGGTCGGTTCGAGAGACCCGTTGGTGCTCCAGGGCAGTTATGTCCGCGAAGCCCAGCTCAACGGTCTGGTGTTGGCGGACAAGCACGGTATTGACCCGTTCAAGGTCGGCGTGATCGGTTCCAGTGACGACCACAATGGCAGCACCGGGGGCGAAGAGCGTGACTACTGGGGTCCGGCGGGCATGATGCACGCCGACGCCGTGTCGCGCGGATCCGTGCCGGACGGTAGCGGCGCCTACAAGGGCGACCCGGCTTTCGTCACCTTCGGCGCCTCGGGTCTGGCCGGCGTCTGGGCGGAACGGAACACGCGGGCCTCCCTCTACGACGCCATGCGCCGCAAGGAGACGTTCGGCACCAGCGGAACCAGGATCAAGGTCCGGTTTTTCGCGGGCTACGACCTACCCGCCATCGATGGCAGGAACCTCGTCAGCGAGGCTTACGCGGGTGGCGTACCGATGGGCGGCGACCTCGAGGCCCGGGTCGATCAGACGCCCGCGTTCGTTGCCTGGGCCCTCCGTGATCCGCTGAGTGCACCGTTGCAGCGGTTGCAGATCGTCAAGGGCTGGATCACGGAAGGAGAGGCGCGGGAAGCGGTTTTCGACGTGGCGTGCTCGGATGACGGGGTGATCGATCCGGCCACCCACCGTTGCCCCGACAATGGCGCCCGGATCAACGTGGCCGACTGTAGTGTCATGGAGCGGACCGGTGCCCGGGAGCTCAAGGCCCACTGGCGCGATCCCGGGTTCGATCCCGATCAGCGGGCGTTCTACTACGTGCGGGTGCTGGAAGACCCGATCTGCCGATGGTCCACGTGGGATGCGATTCGGGCCGGGGTCCCGCCCAGGGAGGGTATTCCCACAACCATCCAAGAACGGGCATGGTCTTCGCCCATCTGGTATACACCTCCATCATGAAAGTCGTCCGAACACCCGACGAGCGCTTCGAGAATCTCTCGGGATTCCCCTTCGAACCTCACTATCTCGAGATCGACGACGGGGTGGGCGGGCGCTTGCGGATGCACTACGTCGACGAAGGCCCGCGCCATGGGCCCCTCGTCCTCTGCCTGCACGGTCAACCGGTCTGGAGCTATTCATTCCGGAAGATGATCCCGCCGCTCGTGGCGGCCGGACACCGGGTGATCGCCCCGGATCTCGTCGGCTTCGGCCGCTCGGACAAGCCCGCGGAGCGGTCCGACTACACCTACGCCCGACACGTACACTGGATGCAGGAGTTCATCCTCCGTCTCGACCTCGCCGGGATCACGTTCGTGCTCCACGACTGGGGCGGACTCATCGGCCTGCGCGTCCTCGTCCGGAACCTCGCGCGCTTCGATCGCGTCGTGACCTGCAACATGGGACTGCACGACCTGCGGGACGTGCCGATGGAACAGGGCCCGGCGTTGCGGAAGCTCCTCGAGGAGACGCCCGTTCTTCCTGCCGAAGAGATGATACGCACGGCCGAAGAGACGGCGCGCAGGATGATGGCGAACCGCGACGCCGAAGGGACGACGCCACGGTCCATTCACTTCCGCGTCTTCATGTACTGGGTCCGGCACTGCGGCGCCTATGCCGGCTTCCGTCCGGAAGAGATCATGCGCCTCTGGCTCAAGAACCCGACCGACGAGGACATTCGGGGGTACGCGGCACCGTTTCCGTCCGAAGAGTACGTCCAGGGCGCGAGACAGTTCCCGAGCCTGGTGCCGATCTTCCCCGACGATCCCGCGGTTCCCGACAATCGCCGGGCCTGGGAGGTCCTGCAGAAGTTCGAGAAGCCGTTTCTCACCGCCTTCAACAACCCGAACTCGGTCGAAGCACCCCGATTCCAGCAGGAGATTCCCGGCGCGCGGGGCCGGAATCACGTCCTGTTCGAGAACGCCGGGCACTACCCCCAGGATGACGTCGGCGAGGAGTTCGCACGCGTCGTCATCGAGTTCGCCCGTACCACGTAACCCTCGCGGGACGCGGGTAGCGCCATTCAGCCGGAACCCTTCCGCCGTCCGGACATCCGCCGGAAGTGCGCCATCGCGTTCGGCTCGATGGCCGCGCCCCTCTTGCTCGCCAGGGCAACCGCCGGCGGTTCCGATACCGGCAAGCTGAGATCGAAGCGCTGACTCGTGGGCAGGTCACAGACCTCCCCGTCGCAGCACTGCCAACGCACTTCGCCGCCGATCGTGATCTCCGCGCCGTCTCTACGGGAAGCGCCGTTGACGGTCAGCGGCAACCGCAGTTCGAACACGCCGTCGTGCACCTGGAAGGACTCTCCCGTGCCGGCAAGCGTATGGGGCGCGCTCGCCGGCCGAACGATCGGGCGTTGGACGAGGCGCTCGCTTTCGTCGAGCGTCACGTCGACGGCCACGGATCCGTGTGGCGCGGGCGCCGCGTAGACGTGGCGGCCGGCCGGAACGCGGAAGCGCACGACCAAATCCCGCTGCACCGTGTACGCGAGGCAGTCGCCGTCGAGCGCGACGGTCACCCGCACCTCCCGTCGCGCGGCTTCGCCGGCCTCCGGTTCCTCCATAGGTTCGCCCAAGGCCGCCCGAAGCAACTGCTCGGGTCCGGCACGCACGGCGAGGTTGTTGTCGAAGAGCTTGTGGGTGATCGCCCCATCCGCGCTTACGACGATGGCGCCGGGGTACGGAATCCCGTACCAGGGATGATCGTTCGGGTCGATGAGGGTGTTCAGGATGCCGAAGGAGCGGATGACCTCCGAGTCCGGATCGGAGAGCAATGTGTAGGTGATGCCGTGGGCATCACGGAAATCCCCGAGCGCATCCGCCTCGTCGTAGCTCAGGGCGTACACGGGGATGTCCGCCGCATCGAAGTCCCGCATCCTTTTCTGCAACTCCACGAGCTGCGAGCGGCAGGGGGGTCACCACACCGCGGAGCGGAAGAAGATGAATACCGCCCGCCTACCGGCGCGGTGGGCGTGCAGATCGAACGGCGTCGCGTCCGCGGTGATGCAGCGCACGTCGGGCATCGCGTCGCCGACTTCGGGCCCGGTGGGGAAGTCGCCACGAGGATCGCTCCTCGGGCCCGTGCCGGGTTGACGCGGGCCAACGAAACCATCGTGGTCCCGCCACCCCTTGTCCGTACGGGTTCCGCGTGTCTCCAGCGCTGGCTGCATGCCGTCCTCCCGTTGCCGAACTCGGCAGTGTAATGGACCTTGCTCCTCGCCCCCGTCGTCAAACGTCGCGAGACCGCCCCTCAGTCGGGAAGGCCCAACACCCGTTAAACTGCAACAGCCGCTTGGCAACGCTCCAGCCGTCGTTCTCGCGTCCCACCCAGATCGGCCTTGGGCACCAAGACGTCCGTGAAGAACACCTCGCAGAACTCGGAGCCGCCGGTGATCATGTCGAAGTTCCTGACCGTCACGCCGGGTGTATCGAGCGCAAAGAGCAGGAAGCTGATGCCTTGTTGTTTCGGCGCCTCCGGGTCGGTCCGCACCAGGCAGAAGATCCAATCGGCGTGATGCGCACCCGACGTCCAGATCTTCGACCCGTTCACGCGGTAGCAATCGCCGTCGTCTTCCGCGCGGGTGCGCAGGGACGCAAGATCGGACGCGGCGCCGGCTCCGAGTAACCCTGGCACCAAGCCAACTCACCCCGGGCGATGGCTGGCAGGTGCCGCAGTTTTTGATCCTCGGTCCCGAGTTCGAGCAGCGTGGATCCCAACATGGTCGGACCGGCGCCCGAGAGCGGTGGCGGCGCGTCCACCTCCCGCATCGCGCTCCTCAAATCCGCGACGTTCGCCCGATCCAGTCCCGCGCCGCCATACGCGCGTGGCCACGCCGGCACGGTAAAGCCACGTTCGACGCAAGCGCCGAACCATTGCTCGAAGGCCCGGCTCGGCATGCGAGACTTGCTGCCACCGCCATATCCCAACCCACGTCCGCGAATCTCGTTGGGGCAGGCCTGCGTCACCCAGGCGAGATAGTCTTCCGCCATCGGTAGTCACGATCCGTCCGTTGCGGATCGGGATTGTATCTTCGGGGCCCTGGCCCGGAACAAGGGCTGCTTCGAAGCCCCGCATGCCACGAACGCCCGGATGCGAGTCAGGGATCCGCGGGGATGACCGGCTCCGCGAAGAACACGCCCTCGTACGTCCGCCATGCCACCTGGTGGTAGTCGTACACCGCGTGGGTGCCGAGCCGGTTCACGCGGATCGTATCGAGTCCATCGAAGAACCCGGAGGGGAAGACGAACCCGGCGGCGATGACCGCTCCGTCGAGCCATCCATCCGGCGTCGCATCCACCCCCGCCTCGGCGATCCGCACCGACGCCGGCTTGCCGGTCACGGTGCCGATCGTCCAGCCCCACTCGCCGAAACTCGGCACGTTGGCGTGGTACTGCTCGGTCTGGAAGCCGGCGGCGGCCACGGTCCTGCCGATGGAGAGAAACGCCTCCCGGGCGTGGAATGGGGAGGTCGACTGCGTGACGAACGCGCCATCCGCGGAGAGGACTTGCCGCACCCGCCCGAAGAAGTAGTCGCTGTAGAGGCGGTTGAGGTCCGGGTGGCTGGGGTCCGGGAGGTCCGCGACGACCACGTCGAACCGCTTCCCCGCCGCCGCGAGCCGCTCGACCTCCACGAACGCGTCCGCTTCAACGACGGTGACGCGCTCGTCGAGGAAGGCGTCCTCATTGAGTTCCGTCAGCGCCCGCCCCAGCCATGCCGGCGCGTCGGGTTCCGCGCCGCGGAACAGCCGCAGCAGCCCGGCATCGATGTCCACCAAGGTGACGGAGCGCGGGTCCCAACGCAGTACGTCGCGCAACGCGAGGCCGTCGCCACCGCCCAGGATGAGGACGTGCTCGCGCCGGTAGGCGGCGAGCATGGGCGGCGTCGTCAGGTAGGCGTGGTAGATGCGCTCGTCGTTCGAGGCGAACTGTAGGCGGCCGTTGATGTAGAGGCTCAGGACGTCCGGGCGTCCCGCCGTGACGTGCCGCTTGGTGATGACGGCGTTCTGATAGGGCGTCTGCAAGCGGTGGACGACGCGGTCCTGAAAGAGCGTGTCGCCGAGACGCTCGATCCAGAGCGGACCGAGTACGGCGAGAACGACCAGCAGCGCCGCGAGCGCCCCGTGCCCGACCCACAGCCAGCGGGCCGGCGCGAGGCTCTTCCGGTAGAGCACCAGGAAACCGAAGCCGACCGCCGTGTTGACCGCCGCCGCGCCCACGGCCGCGTACATGATCGGCAGCTTCAGGCACACGAGCACCCAGATGGCGGCGCCGATGCCGGCCCCGATGTAGTCCGCCCCATACATCGTGCCGAGGTTGTGTTCGAGGCGTTGCGCATGGACGTGCTCCCGCACCCGGGCGATGAGCGGAATCTCCATGCCGATCAGGAACCCGATGAGCGCGCCCATGGCGAACGGCAGCACGCGCGAGAACGCGACCAGAGAATCCGCCGCCCCGCCCTCCATGGAGACGAATACGTCCACGTTGTAGACGGCGCGCAGCCACTCGGGCAGCGAATACGCGACCGCCACCGCCGCGGACAGGGCGAGCACGGAGGCCCCCCCGAGCAGTGCGATGCCGAGCTCCAGCCAGGCAAACCCGCGGTAGATGGCGGAGATCCACTTCGCGGCGAAGGCACCTAGGCCCATCGCCACGATCATGAGGCCGATCATGGTGTAGATGGTCGGCTCGACCGCGCCCAGGATGCGTCCCGCGTAGTGCGCGAGGAGATACTCGTAGACGAGGCCGCACGCGGCGACCAGCCCCATCGCGCCGATGAGTGCGGCGTCGTGGAGCCGCAGACGCGCGGTTTCGGCGCTCACGAGTCCGGGCCGGGGGTCATGACGGGCGCGCAGCGGGAGTCACGGGAGCCGTGACCGCCGCATCCCGTACCGGACGACTCCCTTTCAGCCCGCGACGGCGCGAATGACCAGACCGATGCCGAGGAAGATCGCCGCCTCGATGGCCGCGACCCCGATATTGCGCTGGCGGTCGACCTCCTCGACCACGTCGATGCCCCGAAGCACGGCCCGCTGCGCGAGCATGGAAAGGAGCAACAAGGCGAGGGAGAGCACGATGGCCCAGATCAGCCAGGCCACGTAGCCGACCAACGCCACCGCGTCCCAGCCGGGGACGAACGACACCATGCCGCCGGCGGAGGACGCGGCGAGGGATGCCCCGATCAGGTGCCCGGCATAGCGAACGCCGAGGGCCGCATTGCCGCCGGAGATCGCCTCCTGCCAACGCTGCCCGTCGTGCCGGCGGGCGTAGATCGTCGCCCGTAGCCGCGTGACCACAAGGACCACCAACTGGGACAGCACGAAGACCACCACCACCGCGGCAAGCCCCTGCACGAGCCCGCCGTCCGCCCAGCCGATGGCGCCGTTGATCAGCACGCCGATGGCGACGAGATTCGCCGCCTGGACGGTCCCCGCGGCGACGTTCTGGCCACCGATCGCCTCGCGCACGGAGAAGTGGTGAAAGACGATCCAGTCGTTGACGAGCACGCCGAGCTTCAGGAGCACCAGGCCGACGACCGCGTAGGCCACGACCACGCCGAGTTCCTCGCCGAGCGTAATCGCCGGATCGCCGGCGGCGGCGGCGGCGAGGATGAGGGCCACCGCGAGGGCACCGCCGGCCAGGGCGAGGCCAAAGGCGAGATTGTCCTTCTCCGCCAGTTCATCCCGGGAGTCGACCCCGAACAGCATCCCGGACCCATAGCGCAACGCGCAGATCGCGGCGACGGCCACGGCCAGATCCAGCGCGACGATGCCCCAAATCCAAATGCTCAGTGCGTCGATCATGGCTTCCCTCTTCGTATTGCGGGGGCGATCATTGCCCTACTTGCCGCGGCTCGGGCCACGGAAACCGCCGCCCCCGAACCCGCGCATGGACGCCGTGCCGACCCGGGCGCCGCCGCTCGACGCGGCGAACTTCTGCCGCGTCACCGTGGTGGAGGCGCCGGTGCGCTGCCGCGCATAGGGGCTGCGGAACGTGCGTCCCTCCGACGAGAACTTGCGCCGCGCGGTGGAGTCCACCCGCGCCTGTTGTTGACGCATGGACCGCGAGGTGTAGTTGCCGCGTCCATAGTCGTGGTAGTAGCTGTAGTCGCGGCGCCCCGCCCAGTCGCCGTAGCCGACGCGCCGCCCACCGAGCAGGTTCTGCATCAGGGCGAACTGCCCGTACCACACCCAGAACGAGTTGCCGCCCCCGTCCGTCCGCCACTGGCCATAGTGCGGATTGCCGACCAGTTGACTGCCGGGACCGAGATCGGCCGCGCCGTTGGCCTGGCGCGACGCCGACGCGCTAATGGCGTCGACGCGGGGCAACGCGCCGTCCGAAAGATCGGCCAGAACGTTGAGCGGGTCGCTCAGCGCACGGCTGAACTCCGCGGGATCCGCGGCGGCGCCGAGGCTCGCGAGTTCCTGGGACAGGGGGACATAGGCATCCGCCGGCGAGTCCGGCGGCGGGAGCATGTCGCGTGCCTCGTCGAGGCGCGTGGCCAATCCGCGATACATCGTCCCGCTGCGGGTGCCCTCGCGCCGCAGGACCTCGGTGAGTTCGCGCAGCTCCGGCTTGTCCCGGGCCACCCGCGCGGCATAGCCCTTGATGAGGGCGGCGTTCGGCACGCGTTCGGCGTCGAGGTCGTCGCCGAGCCGGTCGATGGCCATGGCGACGGCGGCGAGGTCCGTCTCGGTCTGCGCCCGCACCGCCGCGCCGCCATCGCATCCGACGAGCACGATGGAGGCGATCAGCAGCAGTACCGCTCCTGGGGCCACCAAGGCCATCAACGCGCCGCGCTCGCCACCCGTGCTCATGATCCATGGCCCTCCAGCGCTTCAAGACCGGTCGCCGGCGCCCGGCGATCCAGGCCACGCACCTCCACCGCCGCGTCCGCGAACGCGTCCGCGATGACCGCCGCCGCCGCATCCGCGTCACACCGGCCGCACATGAACACGTCGAACGCGGCGTAGTCCCTTTCGGGCCAGGTGTGTACGGTGATGTGGGACTCCGCGAGGAGCACGACGCCGGTGACCCCCCCGCCGATGCCGAAGCCGTGCATGTGCGCGGCGAGCACTTGGGCGCCTCCTGCTCGGGCGGCCCGGCGCAGCAGGGCCTCCAGGGCGTTCCCATCGAGATGGGCATGCGGCCCCGAGCACTCGATCAGGAGGTGGCGGCCCGGGGTCTCCACAAACCCCGCGGGCAAGGCGGCACCGAGTGGCGCCGGCCCCACGCCGGCTTGTGGAAGGGCTGACATAATATGGCACGGTACGGCAAGGCTCGCGTGGACGCAAGGGTTGCGTGGCGGCGGATTCAGCGTGCCAGTAACGCGATCCGCTCGGGCTTGCGGCTCGTGTGGTAGAGCCTGAAGCCCACCGCGATGCACACCGCCGCGATCCCGATCGAAAGCGCAGTCCAGAAGCCGTACGCGCCGAATTCGGGGAACGGCCACCAGCCAAAGCCGAGGGCGGCCCCGAGGGGCAACGCCAGCACCCAATAGCCCAGCAGCGAATACACCATGGGCGCCCGGGTGTCCTTGTAGCCGCGCAGCGCGCCGGTCATGGTGCCCTGCGCATCGTCGAACACCTGATAGACCGCGATGATTAGCACGAGTCCGGCGGCGAGGGAGGTCACCGCCGGGTCTCCGCTGTAGACCGACGCCACGCCGTGTCGCACCACCACGAGCGCGACGCTCACCGTCAGGGCATAGCCGAGGGAGATCGCGAGGGCGACCCGGGCCACCGCCGCAGCTCCAGCGTAGTCCCCCGCCCCGACCCGAAACCCAACGCGAATTCCCGCCGCCGCGCCGAGGGACATCGGCACGACGAAGGTGGCCCAGCTCAGGTGCGCCGCGATGCTGTGCGCCGCCAGCGGCACGACCCCGAGGCTGCCGATCAGGAAACCGATGATGGCGAACAGGGCCATGCCCACGAAGGAGGTGAGCCCGATGGGTAGGCCGATGCGCAGGATGCGGCCGATCTCGCGGAAGTCGAGGCCGGCGTACGTGCGGCCCGTAGGGGCGCCGCCGTGCCCGCTCGTCCGGCGACGCCACAAGCCGGTCTCCCGGAAGTAGCGGAACCTCGAGAGCACGAGGATCGCACCCAGCTCGAACCACAGGACGGCGGACGTCGCCCAGCCGCACCCTTCTCCCCCGAGTTCCGGGGCGCCGAACTTCCCATAGATCAGCGCGTAGTTGAGCCCGGCGTTCATCAACAAGGCGAGACCCGCGATGACCATCGGGCCGACCGTGCGGCCGACGCCCTCGGACGCGTGACGCAGGACGACGTAGTAGAGGCCCGCGGGAACGCCGGTCGCCGCGGCGCGCAGGTATCGATCACCGACGTCCACCGCCTCCGCGTCGATGCCGAACAGCGCGAAGAGCGGTCGCGCATTCAGGAGGACGACCATCGCGAGCGCGCTGCCGACCACCGCGATCACGAGCGTCTGTTGGACCACCGCGCCGACCTGCCCCAGCCGTCCCCCACCCACGAGTTGCGCCGCGATGGGGGTCACCGACATGGTGCAGCCGGTGATCAATAGGTACACGGGCCAGAGGACGTTGCCGCCCACGGCGACGCCGGCGAGATGCGCCGACGCGTAGTGCCCCGCCATCGCCGTGTCGACGAAGCCCATGGCCATGATGAAGAACTGCGTGGCCGCCATCGGCGCGCCGAGTCGGGCAAGGGCCCCGGCCTCGGCCCATCCACCCCCGGTCCGACCGGTGCGAGCATCGGCGCGTTCCAAGGGACCGTGACTCGCGCCGGCGTCGGATGTCGATCGAGTCATGCGGCGGGATTCATGCAGCGGGAGTCCGGCGGTCGATGCCAACCCGTATGATGCGCCGGATGCCCAACGATCCGCCACGCCGCTCCGCGTTCCCGTGGTTTCTGACGAGTTCCAGCCTGTGGCTCGGCGGCATGAGCCTGCAGGGCCTCCTCGTCCCGTGGATGCTGCTCGGCATGCTCGAGACGACCCCGGCACAGTTCAGCCTGAGCCGCGTGTTGATGGAGTTGCCGCCTCTGGTAGCACTCTTCGCCGGCGGGTTGCTTGCGGACCGCGGCGACGCACGGCGATTGCTGATGGGCTTGAGCGCCGCCGCCTGCCTGCCGCCGTTGCTGATGGGCCAGGCGAGCCTCGGTTTCTGGGTGGTGGTCGCCTTCGGCATGGCGATGTCGACGTTGCAGGCGCTATCGGACCCCGCGCGCCAAGCGATGCTGAGCCGCATCAGCCGCATCGACATCCAGCGGACGATCGTCGTCGCCACGGTCGTCACCTCCTTGGTAGGCATCGGCGGCTTCGCCGTCGGTGGCCAGGTGAAGACACTGGGGCTCGAAACGGTCTTGATCATCGAGGCGGCGTTCTTCGCCCTCGGCATCGCGGCGCTGCAACGGCTGCCCGCGCAACCGGCCTATCTCGCCGGGCCACCGCGCGTGCTGGCCGGCTTCGCCGCGCTGCGACGCCTGCCCCTGGTGCGCAACATCATCGGCCTGAACTTCCTCTCGTCGCTCTTCAACGCCGGGGCCTACACCGTGGCCATGCCCCTGGTCGTCACCCACACCTACGGCGGTGACGCGGCCTTCCTCGCCAACATGTTGATCGCCTTCACCATCGGAAGCATCGGCTCGAACGTGCTCCTGTTCGCGGTGATGCCGCTACTGCGCCCCGGACGGCTCTTCGCGCTCATGCAGCTCACGCGCATCGCCATCCTCGCGCTGCTCTGGCTCCAGCCACCGGTCTGGCTGTTCTTCCTGCTCGTGTTCGCGTGGGGACTGAACATGGGCGTCACGTCCACACTGGTGCGCACGACGGTCCAGGAACTCGCGCCGGCACCGGTGCGGGCGCAGGTGCTCGCGATCCTGCTGCTCAGCTTCATGCTCGGCGCGCCGCTGTCCGCCGCCCTACTCGGGCAGATCGTCGCGGCCACGGACCCGCTCACGGCGCTCCTGCCCGGCATTCCGGTGTCCCTGGCGATCTTCCTGGCCGCGGCCTTCGGTACGGGGCTATGGTCGTATCGGTCGCCGTCCCATCCGGCCAGGGCCGGCTAAAGTCAGTCTCGCCCGCCGCCCCTGCCCTGCAAGGCACGATAGCCAAGCAGCAGCACGATCGACCCGCCCGTGGCCAGGAATAGACTCTTGAAGTTGAAGCCGTCCACGCCGCCGAGGCCCAGTTGCGCTCCGCCGAAGCCCCCGATGACGGCGCCGGCGATGCCGATCACGATGGTCGTGAGGCAGCCGCCGGGATCCTTGCCGGGAACGATGAGCTTGGCGACCGCGCCGACCAGCAGTCCCAAGATGATCCAACTCAAGAGGCCCATGCTTCCTCCTCAACGTCCGATCAAGTCCCGCTCGCGAGCCAGCCTACGCCAACGAATCCGGCGCCGCGATGGCCGCCGCGACGAGTTCCGGATGCTGCATGGGGATGAAGTGCGTCAGGTCCGGCCGATACACGTCCCGGCCATTCGGGAACGCATCCGCCAAGCCCTCCCACGTCGGGGATTGGGAGAAATCCATCTCCCCCTGGCGGATGTCGCGGCGTTTCGCCCGCACGACGAGCACGGGGTGCCGCAGCGCGCGCACCGCGTCGTGGACGTCCGTGCCGCCGCTGCCCATGTAGATCGACGACTCGACGATCGGCGGACACGCGAGGGTGCATCCGCCACCGTTCTCCTTCGGCAGGACCCCATGGCGGCAATAGTCCCGCAGCACGTCCTCGCGCCAGAGCTTGAAGGGATGCCGGTCGCGGAAGCGCTCGAACATCTCCCCCCACGAGCCGAAGTCCGCCCGGCGCCGCGCCACGGGATGTTCCTCCGGCGACGAGAACGGGCGGTCTTCCCCCCAATCCGCGTAGGCCTCCGGCTCCATGATCACGGGGTCCACCAGCACGAGGCGCGCGAACCGCTCGGGACGCCGGGCAGCGGCCTGCACCATGGCGTGTCCCCCCATCGAGTGGCCAACGCCGACGGCGTCGCGCACGTCGAGTTGGTCGAGCAACTCGGCCAAGTCGGCACCGAACCCGTCCCACTGGAACGGCCCGCTCTTGCCACTACGGCCATGCCCGCGCTGATCCACCGCGAGGACGCGCCAACCTGCACCGAGCGCGGCGACGGTGGCGTCCCAGCAGCGGGCGTGGAAGCCCGTCGCATGGGCGAGCACGACCGTCGGGCCATCCGCCGGCCCCCACTCGAAGCTCGCAATCTCGACGCCGCGCACGGTGTTGCGCCGCTCGCGCGGTTCCGCCGTCATCCTCGAAGCTCCTTGCATGGCCTGCCATTCCCGGCGGCTGCAAAGCCTATCCGCATCTGCGGCGACCGCAAGCACGGCGGCGGAAACACCGGGGCTGATAAACTCCGAACATGCCAGCCGCCGCCACCAAGCACGAGGTCGTCTCCTCGGACGCCGAACCCCTGATTCTCGTGAACGGGCAAGACGAGCCCCTGGGCGCGCTCTCGAAGAGCGCGTGCCACGACGGGGCGGGGGTGCTGCATCGCGCCTTCTCGCTGTTCGTGCAGAACCCATCGGGGCAACTGCTGCTTCAGCGCCGGCACGCTTCGAAGCGGCTCTGGCCCGGCTATTGGTCGAACACCTGCTGTTCGCATCCCAGGGCCGGGGAGGAGATGGATGCCGCCGTGACGCGTCGGCTCAAGGAAGAGGTCGGACTCGCCGCCCAGTTGCGCTTCGCTTTCAAGTTCGAGTACCGCGCCGAGTTCGAGGACGCGGGCGTCGAGCACGAGTTGTGCTGGGTCTACGTGGGCGAAACCACGGACGCCCCCGTGATCAACACGGCGGAGATCGGCGCTTGGCGCTGGATCGCGCCCGCCGACCTGGACCGTGAGCTTGTCGAGCATCCGGACGACTTCACGCCGTGGCTCCACATCGAGTGGAGCCGTTTGCGGAAGGAAGGCGCGATCCCCGGGTAGGAACCCCCGGCTGTTTCAGCGCAGTTCCATGCCCTCCATGTCCCCACGCTCACGCCACTCGGCCAGCAGCGCGTTGAAGGCGTTGATGCCCGGCGCGTAGGCCGAGTTCTGCATGTTGTCCTGCACGCCCTTGCCTTCGCGGTTGTAGTAGCCCGGCGTGCATTGCTCGAGGAACGCCGCCGCGCCCATGCCGGCGAGGGTCACGATCTCCGCCACCCACTTCTCCTCCGCCTCGGCGGTCACTTCCGCGACATCCTTGCCGCGCCTCAACACCTCATCGACGATGTAGGCCACGTGCATCGCCTGGTCGTCGAACATGGCGGTCATGTTGGGGGAGAGGCCGTTCTGGTTGATGCCGATGGTGAACCAGTTCGGGAAGCCGTGGCTGCTCAGGCCATGCAGCGTGCGGAAGCCGTCCGCCCAGTGGTCGTAGAGCGACTGCCCGTCGCGGCCGATCGTGTCGAAATCCACCCGGCGGTGGGCGGAGGTCGTGATCTCGAAGCCCGTCGCGTAGATGATGCAGTCCACCTCGTACTCGACGCCGTTCGCGACCACGCCCCGCTCGGTGATCCGCTCGACGCCCTTGCTGTCCGACACGTCGATCAGCTCGACGTTGGCCCGGTTGAAGGTGTCGAGATACTCGTCGTTGAAGGTGGGACGCTTGCAGAACTGGCGGTACCACGGCATGAGGGCTTCCGCCGTCCGCTCGTCCGCCACGGTCTCGCCGACCCGGCCGCGGATCTCGTTCATCTTCTCGAAATCCGCGATCTCCGCGCGCAGCGCGACCTCCTCCATGTCGAGGTTTTCGTCCGATTTGCGGTTCATCAACGAAATCCCAATACGCCGGGCGATGTCCGTCCAACCGTCGGCGACGAGGTCCTCCGTGAAGTTCTGGCCGAACAGCACGGCGGCGAAGTTCTCGCGCCGCGCCCGCTGCCAGCCGGGTTCGAGGCCGCGATACCACTCCTCGTCCGTCGGCTTGTTCCCGCGCAGATCCACGGACGACGGCGTTCGCTGGAAGACGTAGAGCTGCTTCGCGTGCTCGCCCAGGAACGGCACCGATTGGATGGCCGTACACCCCGTGCCGATCACCGCCACCCGCTTGTCGGCCAGCTTCGTCAAGCCCCCCTCGTGATCGCCGCCGGTGTAATCGTAGTCCCAGCGCGCGGTGTGGAAGGTATGGCCCTGGTAGTCGCCGATGCCGGGGATGCCGGGGAGTTTCGGCCGGTTCGCCGGTCCGGTCGCCTGCACCACGAACCGCGCGCGAATGGCGTCGCCCCGGTGCGTGGCGACGTGCCAGCGCTTGTCGTCCTCGTGCCAACGCACCTCGGTGACGCGGGTCTGGAAGAGGGCGCGGTCGTAGAGGCCGAAGTACTCCGCCACCCGCTTGCTGTGATCGAAGATCTCCGGCGCGTAGGAGTATTTCTCCTTCGGCATGAAGCCGGTTTCCTCCAAGAGCGGCAGGTAGCAGTAGGACTCGATGTCGCACTGGGCGCCCGGATAGCGATTCCAGTACCACGTCCCGCCGAAGTCGCCGCCGGATTCGATGATGCGAAAGTTGGTGATGCCCCGGTCCTTCAGCCGCGCCCCCGCCATCAGGCCGCTGAAGCCGGCGCCGATCACCGCGACGTCGATGTCGAGGTCCAGCGGGCCGCGTTCGAACTCGGGTTCCGCGTACGGGTCGTCGGTCGCGTAGTGCTCGAACTCGGACGCGGCCTCGATGTACTGGTTCTCGCCGTCGTCGCGAAGCCGCTTGTCCCGTTCGACGCGGTACTTCTCGCGCAGGGCGCCCGGGTCGAAGTCCAGGTCGGGAAAGAGGTTGTGCAGTCGTTCGCGTTCGGATGCCATCTCGGACTCCAGTGCAGTTGGCGAATAGCGGGGCAATCCTACCCGATGGCGTGCACCCCCGGCGTCCCCCCTCCGCCGCGGGACGACCGCTCAGCCGCCGGACCCGCCGGAGTCCACGGACCGCAGAGGCCCGGACCCGCGCCCGCCGCCCGCGTTCGTGGCGCGGTCGAACCAAGCGTCCGCATCCACATCGTTATAGGCGCGCATCGTCCCCTTGATCCGCGCGAGTGCCCCGTCCGGATAGGAAGCCAGTTGCTCCACCAGCCGCTCGGTCTCCGCAACCACGTCGCCATCGGCAACGCAGGAGTACGCGACGCCCAGTTGCGCGAGCTCCGGGCCGAAGAAACGGCGGCCCGTCAGCGTCAGCCTAGCCGCCAGCGCCTCGCCATGCCGCAACCGGAGCCAGGCCATGTTGTAGGGCGCGGCCATGCCTTGTTGGACCTCCCCGACCTGGAGAAACGCACCCTCCCCCGCGACCAGCAGGTCGGCGGCCAGCGCGAGGGCCGCCCCGCCATTGATGCCATAGCGTTCGAAGGCGGCGACGATGGGCTTCGGGCATTCGAACAGGGCCTTGTGGGCACCCCGCCAAATGGCCCCGAAGCGCGGCATCCACTCGGGGGCCGGATCCGCGTTGAAGGCCTTGAGATCGAGGCCGGAACAGAAGGCCCCGCCGGCGCCCCGGAGCAGGATGCAGCGTACGCCGGGATCCACGGAGAGATCCGCCACCCGCTCGGCCAAGCCGACGCCGAGTTCGCCGTCGATGGCGTTACGGCGCTCCGGCCGGTTGAGGACCAGCTCCGCCCAACCGTCGTGCCCAACGACTTCCACCGCAGCCATGTTCCGTACCCTCTTGGTCGTCCGCGCAACCTACCACAGCAACAGCACGAGCCCGAGCACGACCAGCGCGGCGCCCCCAACCTCCGCCGGGCGCACCCGCTCCCGGAACAGCACGAGGCCGGCCCCGAAGGCGAACAGCAGTTCCACCTGCCCGAGCGCGCGCACGTAGGCCGCCGGCATCAGGGTCATGGCGGAGAACCAGCCCGCGGATGCCAGCATTCCGGCCAGACCCACCCACGTCGAGGCCCGCCATGACCGCGCCACCCGGGCGAGGGCGCCCGGATCGCGCCACGCGAGATACGCGCCCATGCCGAGCGTCTGCACCGCGGTCGCCCCGAGCAGCGTCACCCCGGCCCGCACGAAGAACTCCCCCTCCGGCAAGGCGAGGGAAGCCGCCCGGTAGCACACCGCGGACACGGCGAAGCCCGCGCCCGCCCCGATGCCGAGCCAGGCGCCTCGTCCGAGTCCCGCGTCGACCAACGTGCGGGGCCCCGATTGGGTCCCCGAGGCGGGCCGTACGGACAGGAGCACGACGCCGGCGAGGCTCACGAGGATGCCGCCGAGGGCGAACGCCGTCAGGACATCGCCCAGGATCACGAAGCCGAAAGCCGCCGTCTGCACCGTCTCGGTCTTCGAGTACGCCGTGCTGGCGGCGAAGTTCCGGTGCCCGAAACTGCGGATCAGCGCCACCGTCCCGAGCACCTGGAAGAAGCCGCCGGCCAGCATGTTCCAGAACCAGGGCCCGTTCGGGAGCGGCACTTCGTAGCCGCCCGGGAAGGCGAGGACGAGGACGAACACCGCCGCGAACGGCAGGGCATAGCAGAAGCGCACGTACGCGGCCTCCTCGGCGGAGAGCCGCTCGGTGAGCCGTCGCTGCAGCGCGGAACGCAGGTTCTGGCAGAACGCCGCCGCGACGGTGATGGGGATCCAAACCTCCACGCCTTACGGGCCGGCCGGGGTTCAGGGCGCGGCGGCCGACCCGGCGAAGTGCCCGTACGCGCCGCGGAAGAACAGCAGCGGGCCGCGCTCGCCATCGAGGATGTCAATGTCCAGGACCCGCCCGACCGCGATGGTGTGGTCGCCGGCGTCGTGTTCGGCCTCCAACGCGCAGTCCACGTAGGCGAGCACGCCGTCGAGAATAGGCGCCCCGGAGACGCCGGGCCGCCACCCCACGTCGGCGACCTGACCGGTCCGCGCGAACACGTCGGACAGTTCCTGCTGGTCTTCGCCGAGCACGTTGATGCAGAAGCGTCCGGTGTCGCGGATCCGGGGCCAGCTCGTGCTGCCCTTGCCCGGACAGACGGCGATCAGCGGCGGCTCCAGCGAGAGCGACACGAAGGACTGCGCCGCGAAGCCCACCATGCCACCGTCGGACGCGCCGGTGACGATCACCACGCCCGTGCAGAACTGGCCCATGGTGTCGCGGAACTCGCGGCCGTGGAATTGCGTCATCGTGTCCTGCCGTCCCTCATCGTTCCCGCCCCGCGTGCGCGTTCATGGTAGCGCCGCTGATAGAATGCCACGCCCATGGCCGAGGTCAGCGTCCCCCTGCCGCACGCCGCCAAGGAGACCTTCGCGGCACTCGACCTCGGATCGAACAGCTTCCACCTGATCGTCGCCCAAGACCACGGCGAGCGGCTACAGGTGGTCGACCGGCATCGCGAGATGGTGCGGCTCGCCGAGGGGCTCGACGCCGGGCAAGAACTCTCGTCGGCGACAGCCCACCGCGCCCTCGCCTGCCTGGAACGGCTCGGCCAACGCCTACGGGAATTGCCGGCCCGCAACGTCCGGGTCGTGGGCACGAACGCCCTGCGCAAGGCACGCAACAGCCGGAGCTTCATCCGCCGCGCGGAGAAGGCGCTCGGACATCGCATCGAGATCATCAGCGGGCGCGAGGAGGCACGGCTCATCTACCTCGGCGTGTCGCATTCCCTGGAGGATGACCGGGACTCGCGGCTGGTGGTGGATATCGGCGGGGGGAGCACCGAGATTATTCTCGGTCGGCACTTCCAGCCGGGCCTCATGGAGAGCCTGTTCATCGGCTGCGTCGGGCTTTCCGACCGCTTCTTCGCGGACGGCCGCATCACCGCCGCCGCCATGGCCCATGCCGAACGCGCCGCGCGGCAGGAGCTCGAGGCCGTCGAGCAGATCTTTCTGGCCCGGGGCTGGGATACGGCCATCGGCGCCTCCGGCACGGTCCTGGCCGTGCGCGACGCCGTGGAGAGCGAGACGGGGGCGAGGGAAATCAGCGCGGAGGGACTGCACCTCCTGCGCGAGCGGCTGCTCCGGGCCGGCCACGTGGAGCGCCTCGACCTACCGCCGGTAAGCGCCGACCGCGCCCCGGTGTTCCCCGGGGGCGTGGCCATCTTGTCCGCCATCTTCGCGTCGCTTGGCATCACGCGCATGTCGGTATCCGACGGCGCGCTCCGCGAGGGGCTCCTGCACGACCTGCTCGGCCGCGTGCACGACGAGGACATCCGCGACAAGACGGTCCGCAACTTGGCGGAGCGCTACCACATCGACCGCGATCACGCGGCACGGGTGTCGCGCACCGCCGCGAACCTCCTCGAACAGGTCGGGCCGGCGTGGAACCTTCTCGACCCCGACCTCGAGGCCATCCTCCGCTGGGGCGCGACGCTGCACGAAATCGGCCTCGACATCGCCCACAGCCAGTACCATAAGCACGGCGGCTACCTGCTCGACCACATGGACCTGCCAGGCTTCTCCCGCTTCGAGCAGCACCGGGTGTCCCTGCTGGTGTGCGCCCACCGCCGCAAGTTTCCCGCCGAGGACTTCGTCGACGCCGAGGACATCCTGCGCCTTTGCATCCTGCTGCGTATCGCCGTGGTGCTGCATCGGAGCCGCACGGACGTCCCGCTGCCCTCGTTCGGCATCTCGGTGCGGGGCCACGCGGTACGGCTCTCGTTGCCGAGGAAGTGGTTGCAGGCGCACCCGCTGACGGAACTGGACCTCGCCCAGGAGGCGGAGTACCTGGCCGGGGGTGGGATCCAGTTGCACCTCTCGGCAAGGTAGGGCATGGGACTTCTACGCGCCGTTTTTCGACGCAACCTATTGAGCGTTCTAGCGGACCACCGCCAGCCCGCGCGTCGTCGTTCCTCACAACTCCTGGTGGTGCGCGAACATTTGCCAACGGTCGATCAGGGTTCATCAACAGAGAACCGCAGGTACAGTATGGCGTGCGTGGGGCAGCGGCTCGTGGAACTGTTGCGTAGGCGGTCACCGTCGAGGAGTCCGAAGAGAAACACATCGGCCTGTAGCGTCGATCGGACACACGGCTAATCGTGAAAGGCCAAGGCGGCGTCGAGGGCGGCGCTGCGCGCTTCGAAGCGCGGGAAGGTTCTGCCGAGGTCCTCATCGGCGGCGTGACGGTGCTCCTGGAAGTCGGTGAACGTTTCCGCGTGGGCCGGATCCGGAACTACACGCGCACGACCGCCCCGCACACATGCGGGCCCAGCGCGAATCCGCTCAGGGACCTGCGAATGGGCGAAGGCCACAGGCCTGCATGACCCACGCGACACGCCTCAGACGATCAACAACCCCTAGTCGCTCGACCGCCGAAAAAAGCCGCCGTACGCCAGTACGCACAACGGAACGCCAAAATGGCAAGCATGACGAGCTTGGTCAGTGCGAAAGTTGCTAGATAGTTCTTGTGCGTAAATCCCTAATGGGCTGATTTCAGTTACGTAATTTGTTCTTTCGTGCGGCGAGCAACCGGCGTTTCGGCTATCCTTGGGTTGGTACCAAATAGCAGAGTCTATTCGACCCCGAACCCGTTCACCATCCCGTTGCCGACGCCAGAAGTACGTTACGGTCCAAGGCTGGTGCCATTCAGCCTTAGTGCGCTGTCCCAGCCATCCGCACGGCGGCTGTTCTTTCGCACGGCCCGGCGCCTACGTCCGCTAGATGCCGCCCGCCACGCGCATCGTGCGCTGGTACTGCCCGAGAGCCACACCACGTTCAGCCTGCTGCCCGACTATCTGACGGCGCGGCTGCCGAGCACGCTCGCCGACCCGGAGGACGCCGTCGCCACCGCCGAGATGCATGCGGCGTTAGCGGCGCACGGGACCCGCAATATGGCGACGTCCCCCGACCACGACATGCGCCGGCCCGTGGCAGCAGACGAGACAGGCAGCAGACGAGACGTTGAAACTAGGCTACACCTCGCTTAGACTCGAAGGGCAATTGTCATAGTCCGTGGGAGTGCAGGTGGCGAAACGGGTCAGCATCATCAACTTCAAAGGAGGCGTCGGCAAGACAACCCTAGCGTTCCATCTGGCTGCAGGATTGGCCAAGTTCCACAGGTCGCGAGTATTGCTAGTCGACATGGATCACCAAAGTAGCCTTTCCATCGTAGCATTGGGTACGGACGGATGGACCGATGTCACTTCATCTGGCGAGACCGTTACCAAGATATTCAGGAACTTCCCTGGTTCTGAATTGCCGGGTCGCGAGATCGTACGCAACACGAGTTTCAGTGGGCGTTCGTACGCGGAGAGGGTCGATATCGTGCCGGCGGGTCTCGATTTGGACAATACTGAAATCGAACTCACCTCCTCACACCAAGGGGAAACGACGCAATCTGCTTGGAACAAGCGGACGCTGGTATGTCGCTGGCTTGAGGAGACGAAGCTTGACGGGAGCTACGACTATATCGTCTTTGACTGCGCCCCCGCAACAAAGGTCGTGTCGCAGAACGCAATCGCAGCAAGTCACGGCTACATCCTTCCCGTTGTGCCTGAGGCAGTCATGGAACGAGGGGCGCCTCACCTCCGGGCAATGATCCAGTCCGGCATAGACAAAAAGCTGCAAAGCTGGGCTGAAACGGGTGAAACCAGATCGATGTTTGTGCCCGACACACAACTCATTGCCTTGGTGGTTACCCGTATACAGACTCACGGGCGCGCTTACTCCGGCTACACAAACGACCACACGCAGCACCTGCGTCAGTTGAAGAGGGAGTGGGGAGAACGTCTGATTAAACCGTACATCGAACACGGAGTTGGTGTCGGCGAAGTATTGACGGCGGGCGTTCCGGTCTACGAGCGGCGATGGGCCCAGAACGTTGGCGGGCGAGGATTCGACCGAATGTTCGAGGAATTGACGACCAAGCTCAAAGAGCGAATAGACAACCTGAGGAGAGCGTAGAACCGCTATGCAGGTGACCAAGGAAGCTAAGGAAACGGCGCAGGATCTGCTCATCGCGGATCTCACCAAACATCTGGTGCGATGGGCATCTGTCCAGCGAGACGACCGAATGGGAAATCCCGCATTGAGCGAAGGGTTGACCCTTCTCGCGGCGTGTCTGAAGCGCCACGCGTCCCGGCCCGTCGCTGCCCTCGCAGAACTGCAACTGGAGGAACGGGGCCCACGAAGTCCAAAGGCGCGGAAACGTGCCATTGAGCTTCCTACCGACTTGGTTTCGTTGGAGTGGGAACAGGTGCGCGCCATCCTGGACAATGATCGATACCTGAAGGAGCAGCTCACGGAGCTCGGCGAGAAACGATTGGGGATCCCGCGCGGCCGTCTCTCGCGAATGAAGCGCGAGAATGTAATTGCGTCGATTCGCGAGGCGCTAGATCACGAAAGGTCCCTGGTCGAGATCGAGCGTCAGGCGCGCCTAGCCGGGGAGCAACGAACTGCGTGACTCGGTGCCGACTGATCCCAAAGCCCCAGAACTGACTTGGTCTGAGATTCACACGCCGGGCGGCAAATGGATGAAGTCCTACCACGCCTGCCTTACCAGACGCCGCGTCTCAGGGAGATCATCACGCACGAAGACGGCCTCCGTCTTCGAGTCTCCGAGCCTTCGACGTGCGCCAGCGCCAGGGGACGCGGCACGCGCTTGACGTCGCTGCTCGCCGGCCGCTTCGAAGTGCATCTTGCCCGGTTGCGGCAGGGGCGTAGGCGTCCATGGTCGAGCGCCAGTCGCGCTGGGCCTTCGACGCCATCCCCGCGCGCACTAGGTCTCCGCCATCGCCCGGGGCTCGGCCTCGGCGAACGAGATCGTCCTAGCCTTTCGGGGACCGCGGCCCGTGCGCGAGCGCTGGCGCGACCGAACGGTCGCGTTGGTGGTTGCTTGCGCAACCGCTGGCCAAAGCGGACGCTACGGGGCTCAGTCGGGCAACGTCTCGAGCAGTAGCTCCTGCGCGACGACGCGCTGGTCCGCCTCCGGCCGTTGTTCGTACGTCCCGTCGGACCTTAACTCCCACTTCGTGGTGTCCGCCAAGTAAAGCTCCAGGTCGCGGATCACCGACCGCCGCAGGCCCTCGTCCTCGACGGGGAAGCAGGTCTCCACCCGGTTGAAGAAGTTGCGCCGCATCCAATCGGCGCTCGACAGGTACACGCGCGGCCGCCCGTCTTCCGCGAACGCGTTCTCGAAGTAGAACACCCGGGTGTGCTCCAGGAACCTGCCGATGATCGAGAACACGCGGATGTTGTCCGACACCCCCTCGATGCCGGGCCGCAGGGCGCACATGCCCCGCACCACCAGATCGATCGACACTCCCGCCCGGGAGGCCCGATAGAGCGCCTGGATCACGCCGGGCTCCACCAGCGAGTTCATCTTGGCGATCACCCGGGCCGGCCGTCCGGCCTCCGCGTTGGCGATCTCGGTGTCGATGTGCGCGAGCATCGTGCTGTGCAGGGTGAAGGGCGACTGCAACATCTTCTTCAGGCGTCCGGCGCGGCCCATCGTGGTCAGCTGCTGGAACACCTTCTGCACGTCCTGCCCGAGGGCCTCGTCGCAGGTGAATAGCCCGTAGTCGGTGTAGAGGCGCGCCGTCCGCGCATGGTAGTTCCCCGTGCCGAGATGGACGTAGCGGACGAGCTTGCGGCCCTCGCGCCGCACCACCATGGACATCTTCGCGTGGGTCTTGTAGCCCACCACGCCGTACACGACCTGCGCCCCGGCCTCCTGCAGGTGCGTGGCGAGCTCGATGTTCTCCGCCTCGTCGAAGCGCGCCCGCAGTTCGATGACGACCAGCACTTCCTTGCCGTTCGAGGCCGCGTCCACCAGCGCCTTCACCACGGTCGAATCGGCGCCGGTTCGGTATAGCGTCTGCCTGATGGCGAGCACGCTCGGGTCGCTCGCCGCCTGACGCAGGAAATCGACCACCGGCGCGAACGAGTCGAAGGGATGATGCACCAGCACGTCGCCCTCGCGGATCGCGCTGAAGATGTCGCCGGCGCGTTGGATGCGCCGCGAGAGGCGCGGCGTGAAGCCCGGGTACTTCAGGTCGGGACGGTCGACCAGATCGGGAATCTGCATCAGCCGCATGAGGTTCACGGGACCGTTGCACGGATAGACATCCTGATCGTCCAGGCCAAACTGCCCCTGCAGGAAGCGCTCGACGGGCCCCGGGCACTCCTCGGCGAGTTCCATCCGGACCGCATCGCCGAACCGCCGCGACGGCAGTTCGCCCTCCATGGCACGCAGCAGGTCGTCCACCTCCTCGTCGAGCAGCAGGTCGCTGTTGCGCGTGACGCGGAACTGGTAGCAGCCCGACGCCTTCATCCCCGGGAACAACTCGTCCACGTGCGCGTGGATGATCGAGGACAGGAAGACGAACTCGTAGGGGGCCTCGGCCTGCGCCTCCGGCAGGCGGACCACCCGCGGGAGCGCCCGCGGCGCCTGCACGATGGCCATGCCGCTGCTGCGTCCGAAGGCGTCCTTGCCGTCGAGGGTGACGATGAACGTCAGGCTCTTGTTGAGCGGGCGCGGAAACGGATGCGCCGGATCGAGCCCAATCGGCGTGAGGATCGGCTCGAGCTCGCGGTTGAAGTAGCGCTTTAGCCACTGCCGCTGCGGTTTGTTCCAGAGGTCGCGGCGCGGAAAACGAATGCCCTCGGCGTCGAGGAGCGGGAACAACACCTCGTTCAGCACGCGATACTGCTCCGCCACGAGTTCGTGCGTACGCTCCGCGATGCGCCGCAACTGCTCCGAGGGCGTCAGGTTGTCCGGGCCGCGGTGGGTGGCGCCCAGGGCCTCCTGCTGCTTGAGGCCGGCCACCCGAATCTCGAAGAACTCGTCCAGGTTGGAGCTTGAGATGCAGAGGAAGCGCAGGCGTTCGAGGAGCGGAACATCGTCCTTCTTCGCCTGCTCCAGCACGCGCCGGTTGAACTCGAGGAAGGCGAGCTCGCGGTTGCTATAGAGGTGCGGCGCCGCGAGGTCCAAGGTCTCCATCGAGGGTTCCACCCCGACAGTCGGCCCCGGGGGGTCGGGAGACGGATTCTACACCCCGCGCCGAGGGTCACGACATGGTGTCTCCTGATACCCTCATCATGACCCTACCCGGTGGTTCCGCGAATTCCAGGAAGCGGGGGTGACACTAAGGTGACAGCGCGGCGGACTCCGCCGGTCCTCGAAGTCGTGACCGGCGACATCACTCGGCAGCGGGTGGACGCGATCGTCAACGCCGCCAACAACACGCTGCTCGGCGGGGGTGGGGTGGACGGCGCCATTCACCGCGCCGCCGGGCCGGAACTGCTGGCCGAGTGCCGCACGCTCGGCGGGTGCGACACCGGCGACGCCAAGATTACCGCGGGTTACCGGCTGCCGGCGCGTCACGTGATCCACACCGTCGGCCCCGTCTGGCGGGGCGGGAACCAAGGCGAGGCGGAGCTACTCGCGTCGTGCTATCGCAAGAGCCTCGAAGTGGCGCAAGAGAACGGCGTCCGGTCCCTGGCCTTCCCCGCGATCAGCACCGGCGTCTATGGCTATCCGCCGCACACCGCCGCACGGGTGGCGGTCGGCGCCGTCAGCGCCCATTGCGAGGACGGCCCGATCACGCTGGTGCGGTTCGTGTGCTTCGACACGGCGACCGAACAGGTCTACCGAGCCGTCATGGAGCGGTTGCGCGCCGACTCCCCCTGAGCATCCGAAGGTAGCCAACGCTCGCCAAAACGGGCATGTTAGGCACCGACGACAGCCCGTACCGCGGCACGCGAGGGGAGACGATGGCAGAAGCGGAACGCACCGACTGGAACGAGGACGCGTCGACGCATCGCGAGGCGGTGCGCGCGCAATTCATGGACGGCGAGCTACGCGACAAGGAGGCCCGGACGCAGACCTTGGCGGAACTGCGGGAGCTCGGGCTCATGAAGCACGTCGCCGAACTCAACGCCGTCGGCTACACCACGGTCAAGGGCGCCATCGACGCCGATCAGGTAGGCCGCGCGCGAGCGGCCATCGCGCGGGTGATGGAGCGCAAGTCCGGCCTGCCGCTCGACCTCGGCGGCGAGACGGCGCAGGCTTGGAGCGGCATCAGCCTCGCGCACTACCTGCTGTTCGAGGACGAGGTGTTCGAGTCCATCCTGATGACGCCGGAACCCCTGGCCCTCGTCACCTACCTGCTCGGCCGCAGTTGCGTCCTATCGAGCATGACCTGCCACTTCAAGGGCCCGGGCGGCGAACCGGGCGGGCTGCACTCGGACAATGGCGGCATCCCGGCGCCGTTCTCCATGGTGTCCCAGGTGGCGAACGTGAACTATGCGCTGACCCCGTACAGCCGGGAGGCCGGGGCGCTCGCCATGGTGCCGGGCAGCCATCGTCTCTGCCGGCAGCCACGCGCTTCCGAGTCGCAACTCGCCGGGGACCACGCCAATCCAGACGCGATCCCCATGGACCTCGAACCCGGCGACTGCGTCGTCTGGCACGGCAACACCTGGCACGGTTCCTTCCGGCGCGAGGTCCCCGGCATACGCATGAACCTGGCCACCTACTTCGCGCGCCAATTCGTCGTGACCCAGGAGGAGTTCGGGAGGCGGGTCCCCCGGGAGATGCTCGACCGCCACGCCAACGAGCCGCGGTTCGCGCGCCTGCTCGGCCAGTCGCAGCCCTACAACTACCACGCCGAAGGCCCCGACTGGGAGAAGTACGCGGTGCGGCCACGCGGGCAGTTCGACTGACTCACGCGCGCGTCCGCAGACCGGCACCGCCGGGTACTCCAACCTCCTCGTGTAGTGCTCTTGCATTACACTTGGCGGATCGTGGGCCCGCATGCCGCCGTTCGCATCAACAGGAGGAAGGACCATGGCCGAAGCACAAACCACCGACTGGGAAGACGCCAGGGCGGCCCGCGCGGAGCGTCACCGCAGGATGATGACGATCCACAATCCCGACCAGGAAGCCCGCGACAAGACGCTGGCGGAGATCCGCGACCTTGGGCTGGAGACGCATGTCGCCGAACTCGACGCCATCGGCTATACCACCGTGAAGAACGCCATCGACGCCGAGCAGGTCGCCCAGGCCAAGGCCGCCATCGTGCGGGTCATGGAGCGCAAGTCCGGCATGCCGGTGGATATCGAGAGCGAGACCGCCGAGGCGTGGAACGGCGTGTCGCTGGCCCACTATCTGCTCTACGAGGACGCGGTGTTCGAGTCCATCCTCATGGCGCCGAAGCCCCTCACCCTCATCTCGTACCTGCTCGGGCGCAGTTGCGTGCTGTCCAGCATGACCTGCCACTTCAAGGGCCAGGGCAGCGACCCGTTGATGCTGCACTCCGACAACGGCAACGGCATCACGCCGCCGTTCTCCATGATCTCCCAGGTGGCCAACGTGAACTACGCGCTCACGCCCTACAGCAGGGAGGCCGGCGCGTTGGCGATGGTCCCCGGCAGCCATCGGCTATGCCGCCATCCGCGCCCGGACGAGAACCAGCTCGCCGGCGACGCCTGCAATCCCGATGCCGTCGCGATGCCGCTCGAACCCGGCGACTGCGTCGTCTGGCACGGCAACACCTGGCATGGCTCGTTCCGGCGCGAGGTCCCGGGCATCCGCATGAACCTGGCGACGTACTTCGCCCGCCAGTACATCGTGACCCAGGAGGAGTTCGGGCGGACGGTGCCCCGGGAGATGCTCGACCGGCACGCCAACGACAAGCGCTTCATGCGCCTGGTCGGGCAGCGCCAGCCGTACAACTACGACGCGGCCGGCCCGGATTGGGACAAGTTCATGGAGGTACCTCGGGGGCAGTGGGACTAGCGCCCCGCAACCGTCGCCTACGGCTCCGCTCGCGGCCCAACCCCACCGGCCTACGCGCCCGCGCCGTCCTACGGCGCGGCCCCCTAGGGCGCGCTTAACGCCGGCAGGGGCGTCGCCGCGCCGGCGACGCGCCGCGCATCACTCCTCGGACTGTCGCAGGCGTCGTTCGAGGTCGGCAATCCGCGCCTCCGCAGCGGTGCGAGCCTCACGTTCCTCCTTGTGCGTGCGCAGGTACTCGCGTTGCACCGGGTCGAAGAAGCGCAGCCGCCCGCCCTCCAGGCGCAACTCCAACCCGAGCAGGCTCCCGTGGCATAGGAAGCCGTCCCGCTCCTCCAGTTCCAACGGCTGGTAGTGGCCTGCCGCGTCGAGCCGGCGGCCCTTCAGCCTCGGATTCAGGTACTTTCCTTCCGGGTCGAACTGCCAGTACTCCCGGACCCCCAGCCGCGCGAACAGATCCTGCTTCGGCCCCGCGTCCCTGCCCTTCGAGCTCTCGGACGTCATCTCCAGCACGAAGTCCGCGAACCGGCCACCCTCCACCCACGTGCGCCACACCCGCCGCTCCGGCAGCTTCGGCACCCGGAACGTCACGAACACGTCCGGCGACACGCTCGTGTCCGTGTCGTCCTCGATGTAGTACATCATCATGTTGCTGCCGACGTACACGTCGGGCCGACCGGCGAAGAACTCGCGCAGCGGATCCGCCGCGTCCACCATGGCGCGCCAATGGAACGGCGTCTCGCCCATCGGCTTACCGTCCGACGCCGGGTAGTCGTACAGCGACGGCTTCGCCGCAGGACGTGGTCTGGCGCGCCGCGGCGTCTTCGTCGCCTCGTCCGGAACGGGAATGGCTTCGGCTTCCGACATGGCGAACTCCCGCTTCGGGCGGCAACGCGATGAGCGGAACGCTAGCACAGGCGGGCCAGCCCGGTAAGGGATACGGGACCAAACAAACGGCGGTGGCGGCTTCCGGCATGGGTCGGGGCGACGCGGCTGCAAAACGCACGTTGTGCCACAGCCAGACCGAAATTCATGCCGGAAATCCGCCCGTCGTTTTGTGCGCCATCCGCCCTATCGGCGCCACTTGCACCCCAAGCTGGCCCTTTCAGGGCTTTCACGGCGTTAACGCCCCGCGAAGTACCGGTCCATCGCGTCCAGCTTCTCGCCGCGTAGTCCCGTGATCACCGCCGGGTTCGCGGAGATGTCGAGCACCTGCTCGCCATCCGCCTCGTAGGCGGGCCACGCGGGCAAGCCCTCGCCGTTGGGGTCACCGTGCTTGGCGAAGTTCGTCCAGTAGCCGCTCATCAGCCGGGCGACCTCCAAGTCTTCCGGGCGTGGTTCGAGGGAGGCCGTCTCGTGGAAGCCGAGGTGCGGATTGCCGAACGCGTAGGCGATCTCCGCCGCGTGGAAGGCGCCGTGGGACGTGCCGTAGTCGCCCCCCACGTCGGGGGCGTGGGTGAAGAAGTAGAGCCAAGCGGGGTCGCCGTGGGCCACCTGGGCCCTCCCCCACGTGCGCATCTGCCGGGCGAAGAAGCGGTCCGAGCGGATTTCCCCCGCAGCGCGGGCGGGGCTGACGGCGGCGTCCTCGGCGTAAGCGGCGAGGATGTCGGGTGCCAGGTCGCCCCAGGCGGCTTCCTGGGCCGCGCGGTAGGTCTCTTCGTCGGGTTCCGCCCGGCCCAACGCCATCGTCGTCCACTCGTCCGCGTTGGAGCCCAGGATCACCGGCACGCGGTTGTGGACCCCGTCCGCCACCAAGTCCGCCATCGTGGCCGGGAACAGGTGTCCATCGACGTAGACGCCCGGGCTGCCGGTGGGCGGCTGTTCCGAGAGCTTCTCATAGAGCGCCTCGGCCGGCATGGCACGCAACGCCGCGAGGTCGGCGGCGCCCACGAAATCCGCCGTGCCCGCGCCCACGAAATGACCGGAACGGCCTGCCGCCGAGTCCTCGGCGAGGAGTGGGTGCGGTTCGAAACAGCCTCCGGACTGGCCGATGGCGCGGTGGAAGAGTCCCTGTGCGAGGGGCGAGGCATAGAGGTAGCAGACGCTCCAGGAACCCGCCGACTCGCCGAAGATCGTGACGTTGCCGGGGTCGCCGCCGAATGCGGTGATGTTGTCGCGCACCCACTCGAGGGCGGCGATCTGATCAAGGATGCCGTAGTTCCCCGAGACGCCGTGCGGAGACTCTGCGGACAACTCCGGGTGGGCGAGGAAGCCCATCGGGCCCAGCCGGTAGTTGATGCTGACGAGCACGACGCCTTGTTCGGTCAACGCGGCGCCGTCGTACATCGGCAGGTGGCCGTGGCCGATCCGCAAGCCCCCGCCGTGGATCCACAGCATCACCGGGGCATCGTCGCCGGCCACCGAGCGCGTCCAGACGTTCAGGTATAGGCAATCCTCGTGCCGGTCGATGGGGCCGCGGCTATAGAAGCCGTCGATGACTGGCTGCCAACAAGGCGTGCCGAAGGTCAGCGCGTCGCGTGTCTCACCCCACGGCGCGGGCGGCTGCGGCGCCCGCCACCGCAGGTCGCCGACGGGCGGTGCCGCATATGGAATGCCACGGAACACGCGCATGCCCTCGACGGACTCGCCACGAACAGCTCCCAACACCGTAAGGACCACGCCGGGATCGGGCACGCCCTTAGGAGCCTCCGTTTCCGGCGGAGCTTCGCCGGGCGCGCAACCGGCGAGCAGCATTGGCAGCATCAGTAGTGGCGCAATCCACCGCAGCATCTTCATCGTTGTCTCCCCCGTCTTTCGACGCCGATCATACGACGCCGGGCCAACCCCGGCGCGAACGGCCTCCAGGACTCAGCTCGCCACCCAGGGATCCACCAGCGACACCGACATTCCCTCGAAATCCCGGACGTTGCGGGTTGCCAAGGTCAAACCGTGGCGCCGCGCGACGGCCGCCATCTGGGCATCGGCCATGGGCTTCACGCGTCCCGTCCGGTCCCCGTCGCCCATGATCTCGCCCCAAATCACCGCCGCCTCGGCGTCGAATGCCAGAACGCGACCCCGAAACTGGGCGGCGAGGTCGCGATGGACCCAGCGCTCGAGGCGTCGCCTGCCGAGTTCGTCCCTCCGCCGTCGCGCACCCCGCACCAGTTCGCCAACGGTGATCGACGCGAGAAAGAGATCCGCGACGGACTGCTCCCGCATCCAATCAAGCACCGCCGCCGCCGGCTCGGGCCTAAACGTCTCGCTGATGACGTTCGTGTCGACCAGGAAAGCCATCAGGACAAATCCACCTCCAAGTCGACGACGCGCCCAGTCGAGCGATCACGCTCGAAGTCCTCACCCATCCCCTCACCGACAAAGGGCGAAGCGCACAAGAAGGCCACCAGTTCCCTTCCGGTGCGCGCTGTCGACACCGCCGGAGAGAGGGCTTCCCGCAACCTCAGGGCCTCGTCGCCACCCTCTCGGAACGCCGCAGCGGCCGCCCTGATGAGCACCGCGTCGCCCACGGGCACCGTCACCTCAACGCGTCGAAGTCCCTGAGTCGATCTCTGGACCCGATGCCGGGCGACACGGGTTTTCGAATCCTTGCTCGACCGATCCGCCACGATCAACCACCTTGTCCGGTAACGTTACCGGATTCTAGCGCCGCCCCATTCGCTCCATCAAGGGCACGTGCCCCCTGAAGCCCTACACATAGTGCAGCCAATGCTCGAAGTCCCGGTCCTCCCCGCGCCAAATCCGCACGAAGGCTTCCTTCAATCGCACGGTTTCGGCCCCCGGTTCGCCGTTGCCGACGGGTCGGTGGTCGATCCGCACCACCGGCCAGATGCCGACGGAACTCGCGGTCAGGAAGACCTCCCGCGCCGCGTGGAGATCCTCCACCGTGAGATCGCGCACCGCGCAGGGCAGGCCGAGGAACGCCGCGAGCTCCATCACGGATGCACGGGTGATGCCGTGCAGCACCTTGTGTTCCGGCGGCGTGGCGAGGCCGTCGGGGCCGGCGACGAAGATGTTGGAGGTGGGCGCTTCCGCCACATAGCCGTCGCCATCGAGCAGGACGATCTCGTCGAACCCCCCGTGGCGCGCCCGCCACTTGGCGAACATCGCGGAGGTGTAGTTGGCCGCCATCTTCGCCTGGGGCGGGATGATGTCCGGGCGGCGATTCGTGATGTCGCGCTCGACCTTGAGCGACAAGGCCGTGCTCCACCGCGGCGTGCCGCCGTGCTGCTCGATCACGTCCGCGACCACGTCGTAGGCACAGATGAACACGCCCACACGGGGATCCTGGGGCACGAGTTCGGCCTCGATGGAGGGGATGAGGGCGCTGATCTTGAGCGACTTCGAGCCGGAGTTGCGCCGGACGGTCGCCGCACAGGCATCGATGAGTTCGTCGCGGGTGTAGGCGATGGGGAGGCCCATGATCGCGCACGTGCCCAAGAGCCGGTCGATATGGTCGGCCAAGCGGAACACCGCCACGCCCCCGCGCGCCTCGTGCACGCTCGTATAGTCGAAGGCGAGCGACCCGCGCTGCAGGCTCTGGGAGAGAATGTGCACCGTGGCGTCACCCCAGCGCACGAACTCCCCGTCGCGCCACACCCAGCGGTCCACCGCAGTCACATTTGCCCCCAGCCACCACGCGGCGGAAACGCCACCCGGTCGCGTTCGTAGCACAGCCCGTCGGGCCGGTCCGCCGCGAGCAGCAGCGGGCCATCGAGATCGACGAAGGCGGCGTCGTGGGCGAGGAGAAGCGCCGGGGCCATGCTCAGGGAAGTGGCGACCATGCAGCCGATCATGATAGCGAAACCCTTGGCGTGGGCCTCTTGCGCGAGCGCAAGCGCCGCCGTGAGTCCCCCCGTCTTGTCGAGCTTGATGTTGAGCACACGGTACCTGGCCGCGAGGCTCGCCAGATCGACCTCCCCCTGCAAGCTCTCGTCCGCGCCGAGGGAAACGGGAGATTCGAACTCCGCGAGCGCACCGTCCGTCCCGGCCGGCAGCGGTTGTTCGATCAGTTCCACGCCGAGTTCCGCCGCCGCCGGGGCAACCGTCTCAAGCCCCGCCAAGTCCCAGCCCTCGTTCGCATCGACGATGAGCCGTGCCGCCGGGGCCGCCTGGCGTACGGCGCGCAACCGTTCGATGTCCCGGTTCGGTGCGTCGCCGAGCTTGACCTTGAGCAAGGACCGGTCGGCGTTCCGGCGTGCGGCCGTCGCCATGGCGGAGGCCTCCCCTAGACCGATGGTGTATGCGGTCACGACGGGCCGGGGCGGCGGCAGGCCGGCGAGCTCCCACACGGGCACGCCGCGCCGCCGAGCTTCGAGATCCCACAGCGCGCAGTCGACGGCGTTGCGGGCCGCGCCCGGCGGCATCGCCTCGAGCAAGGCTTCCCGGGAACCCTCCCCGCACGCTCCAGCAAAGCCCCCGATCGCCTGCAATGTCGCCGCCACCGACTCGCCGTAGCGCGGATAGGGCACGCCTTCACCGCGTCCCACGAAACCTCCCTCCCGCACCGTCGCCACCACCACGTCCGCTCGAGACTTGGTGCCCCGGGAAATGGCGAACGGCGCCGCGAGTTCCCAGGATTCCGCTTCGGCGTGGAGGGAGGGCGTCACGGGTCAGGCGTCCCCCAACAAGCGCTCGATGATCGCGTCCACGCCGAACCGCATCGGATCGGTGGCCGGGAGGCCAAGTTCCGCACCCTGGTTCTCCAGCATCCGCCGCGCCGCCTCCTCCCCCTGCCCATCCCCCTGCCCATCCCCGAGGGCGGCCGTGTTCACCGCCACCCCGACGCAACGTATGTCCGGGTTCGTCAGCCGACCCCAGCGGATCGTCGCCTCGATCACGTCCCGCACCGAGGGCATGGGTGCCGGGACGTTGCGCATGGTCGTCCGCGTCGGCTCGTGGCAGACGACGAAGGCATCGGGCTGGGCACCGTGCAATAGACCGAGGGAGACCCCGGCGAACGAGGGGTGGAAGAGCGAGCCCTGCCCCTCCACCACGTCCCAGTGGTCGTCCGGCGCCGCCGGGGCCAGCACCTCCACGGCACCGGAGATGAAGTCCGCCGGCACGGCGTCCACGGCCACGCCCTCGCCCGCGATGAGGATGCCGGTCTGTCCCGTCGCGCGGAAGTCCGCGTCGATGCCCCGGCCCCGCAGCGCGCGCTCCAACGCCAAGGCCGTGTACTTCTTGCCCACGGCGCAATCCGTGCCCACCGTCAGCAGTCGCTTGCCCGAACGCTTGCGTCCCGAGCCGGTCGGGAAATTGCGGTGCGGCACGCGCACGTCGAGCAGACGCCGGCCGTGGCATTCCGCTGCGGTCCGCAGTGCGTCGAAGCTCGCGAGCGGGGTGTGCAGGCCACTCGCGACGTCCATGCCGCGTTCGACCGCCTCGACGAGCACGGGCACCCACGTCTCCGGCAGCACGCCCCCGGGGCCGACGGTGCCGAGGACGAACGTCCGCGCGCCTTGGGCCGCCGCCTCCGCCACGGTCATGTCGGGCAGGCCATGATCCGCCCGGCACCCGGGCAGCCGGAGTTGTCCGAGACAGCGCTCCGGCCGCCAATCGACGATGCCCTGACCGGTCTTCGCCGCGAGGGCGTCCCTGGCGTCCCCGGCGAAGAGCAGGTACGGCGGTTCGATGCGCAACCCGTGCCCCACGAGCCGGTCAGGTCAAGGCCGCGTAGCGCGCCTCGAGCGCCGCCTTCAGGTCATCGACAAAGGAAGGCAGGGCCGCGTCGAGGCCGGCCGCGATCTCGGACAGGTGCTCGTTGTCCTCGCGTCCCCCCCAGTGCTTCACGTAGCTGCCGTCCCGATAGCCGTGGGCCTGGCGGAAGGCGTTGAGCACGTTCTTGCCGATGTAGGCGTCGTGCAGCTCGTCGAGGGACATGGGCAGGGCGTTCATCACGTCCACGAAGGCCTCGACGTCGAAGGCTCGGTCACGCAACGTGGCCAGCGCCAGCGCTTCGACGGCCCCCCGAAGGTCGCCGTCCCCCGACGGGGCACTGCGCGCCGTCATACGCACCGCCAACGCATCGTCCACGGAGCCGGCGCGCAGCAGGTCCGAGAGCCCGAAGTGCCAGATGTCCACGACCTCGAGCCGCACCTGGTCCAGGTTCGCCTGCTGGTGCTTCCACCACTTCCAGCCATGGTGGTCGAGCAGCTCGGCGCACTCGATCCACACGGCCCGGTAGTACTCGTAGCCCCGGGTCCGCCACTCTGGATGGACCTCGCGGTTGTACCGATCCTGTAGAACGGCCATGTTGCGGAGCTGCTGGGCGTAGTCGTTCAAGGGCACCGCCTCGGACCCGATCGGGACAGGACACTGGTAGACTCTCACGCCTTTCAAGCCGAGGGAAGCCGCGCACCATGGACCTGTCCTACGGGCCGGAATACGACGAGTTCCGCCAGGAACTGAAGGACTTTCTCGCCAAGCACCGCGACCAGGCGCCGCGCGGCCAGGGCATCCGCTCGGAGCCCGTCAAGAAGTGGCAGAAGCTGCTCATCCAGCACGGCTACGCCGCGCGCACCATCCCGACGGAGTACGGCGGCCACGGCGGCGAGCCGGACATCCTGAAGGCCCGCATCATCGGCGAAGAGTTCGCCGCCGCGCAGGTGCCCGGCGGACTCGGCGGCCAGGGCATCTCCATGCTCGTCCCCACGCTGCTCGAACTCGGCACCGAGGAACAGAAGCGCACGTTCATTCCCCCGACGCTCGCCGGGGACATGGTCTGGTGCCAGGGATATTCGGAACCCGGCGCCGGCTCGGACCTCGCGAGCCTCCGCACGTCCGCGGTCCTCGACGGCGACGAGTGGGTCATCAACGGCTCGAAGATCTGGACCTCGACGGCGCATCTGGCCGATTGGATCTTCTGCCTCGTGCGCACGGAACCGGAAGCGCCCAAGCACCAGGGCATCAGCTTCCTGCTCTTCCGCATGGACACGCCCGGCATCGAGATCCGGCCCCTGGTCGACATGACCATGGTGAGCAACTTCAACGAGGTCTTCTTCACCGACGTGCGGGTGCCCAAGGACCAGATCGTCGGCCAGCGCGGCGAGGGCTGGTACGTGGCCAACGCCATCCTCGGCCACGAGCGCGACAGCCTCGGCGATCCCAACGCCGCCCTCGCTCGCCTCAACCGCTTGGTCGAGCTCATGAAAACGGAGACCGTGGACGGCCAGCGCGCCATCGACAATCCCGCCTTCCGCGACCGGCTGATGAAAGTCCAGGCACGGGTGACGGCGATGCGGATGAACGACATGCGCATCCTGAGTTCCCGGATCAACGGGGCCGGCGACACCGGGCTCGCGCGGCTGATCACGAAGCTCCAGGCGACGGAACTGCGCCACGACCTCGAGGGGCTCGGCATCGACGTCATGGGCGAGTTCGGCCTGATGTTCGGCAAGGGGCCGCACCTGCGCGACCAGGGCAGCTGGCAGAACCACTACATGTACTTCCTCGGGCTGATCATCGGCGGCGGCACGTCCCAGATCCAGAAGAACATCATCAGCGAGCGCGGCCTCGGCATGCCCCGGGAACCGAAGGCCGTCGTGCCCGCCGGGAGCTGAAGCCATGGAATTCGGCCTATCGGAAGAACAGACCCTGCTGCGCGAGAGCGTGGACCGCTTCCTCGACGACCACGCGGACCTCGACCGCATCCGCAAGTACGCCGACGACGCGGACGACCGGGCGGACGACCTCTGGTCCGGGCTCTCGGAACTCGGCGTGCCGGCCGTGTTGGTGCCGGAGGCCCACGGCGGCATCGGCCTCGGTCCCCTCGACGCCGCGGTGGTCGCGGAGTCTCTCGGCGCGCACGCGGCACCCGGACCCTATCTCTCGACCGCCGTGCTCGCCGTCACCGCCCTGCGACTCGCCGGCGACGAGGCCCAGCAAGGCGAACACCTGCCCCGGATCGCCGACGGGCGCCTGCGGATCGGAGCGGCGGTCTCGGAGCTCTCCGGCGCACGGGGAGACGCCGGCGTCGACGCCGATGCGAACGGCACGCTCCGCGGCAAGGCGCTATTCGTGCTCGACCCGGACGCCGACGCCTTCCTCGTCGCCGACCGGACGCGACGCTTCCATCTCGTGGCGGCGGACGCGCCGGGCCTTGAGATCACGCACCTACCCCAGGTCGACCGCACCCGGCCGATCGCCGAGTTGACCTTCACCGGCGCACCCGCGGAAGCGTTGCGCGGCAGCGCCGACCCCGAGGTCTGCCTGGAGGTGATCGACCTTGGGCGCGTCATGCTGGCCGCCGACACCCTCGGCGCGTCCCAAGAGATGCTCGATCAAGCGGTGGCCTACGCGAAGCAGCGCGAGCAGTTCAACCGGGTGATCGCGTCGTTCCAGGCCGTCAAGCACCTGTGCGCCGAGATGGCCGCGGAGATCGAACCGAGCCGCGCGCTGGTCTGGTATGCCGCGCACGCCCTCGCCGAGGTTCCCGACGAGGCGCGGCTCATGGCCTGCCACGCCAAGGCGCACCTGGCGGAGGTCGGGCAGTTCGTGGGCAAGACGGCGACGATCGTGCACGGCGGGATGGGCTTCACGGACCTGCTCGGCCTGCACTACTGGTTCAAGCGCATCGGCTTCAACCGCCAGATGCTTGGCGGTCCGGAGCGCGTGCGGGAGGAGGCCGCGCGGGCGCAGGGGTTGGCCTGAGCACGGCGACACCATCGGGACACGGGACGCCAAGCGCCAAACCAGTTTACCGATAGGCGTTGAAATCTGGTCCGTCTGCACCCAAATTACCTAGCGTAGTGGCCATGCGGTGACGACCTTGAACGAGCTCCCCGTCCTCCCCCTGCGCGACACGCTCGTGTTTCCCGAGCTGTTCGTGTCGATCAAGGTGGGCCGGCACGCCTCGCTGGCGGCGCTGAAGACCGCCGTCGAGGCCGACCGCCGCCTGATCACCGTCCTGCAACGGGAGCCGGAAACCGACGAGCCGGGCATCGAGGACCTCCACGAGATCGGCACCATTTGCCGGGTCACCCGGGTCGAGCAAGGCGAAGGCGGGGCCGTGGTCGTCGTCCAGGGCGTCACCCGCGTGCGCCTCGGAGGGGTCGTGCCGCAAGAGGACTACCTGGCCGTCCAGTACCAGGAGCTCGAGGCGCTGTCGACCGACGTGGGCGGGGACGACCAGGCCCGGGTCGACGCCCTGCTCTCGGAGACCCTGGAGATCGCGCGGCGCATCGCCAACCTGATCGACAGCGACAACGGCGACCAGATCTTCGCCCAATTCATGGGCTCGAACGACAACCCGATCACCCAGATGTACCGGATCGCGAGCTTCGCGCAGCAGAGCATCGAACTCGAGGCGCAGCAGCAGATCCTGTCCATCGAGGCAACGCCCGAACTACTCGAGATGATGCTCTCGAAGCTCTCGCACCAAGCCTCCGTGATGCAGTTGCGCCACGAGATCGCCTCCCAGACCCGGGAAGACATCGACAAGCAGCAGCGCGAACAGTTGCTGCGCCAGCAGAAGCGCGCCATCGAGCAGGCGCTGGGCGAAGAGGAAGGCGACGAGGACCTCGCCGAGATCAAGGAGAACCTGCGCCAGGCCAACCTGCCCGAGGCCGCCCAGAAGGAGGTGGATCGCGAGCTCAAGCGCCTCGGCCGCATGTCGCCGAACGCGGCGGACTACCAGGTGGCGCGCAGCTACCTGGAACTCGTGGCCGAGTTGCCGTGGAACGTCGTCACCGAGGACACCCTGGACCTGGCCCACGCGCAGAAGGTGCTCGACGAGGACCACTACGGCCTCGAGGACGTCAAGGAGCGCATCCTCGAGTCCCTGGCCGTGCTGCAGCTCAACCCCGAGGCGATGGCCTCCATCCTCTGCTTCGTCGGCCCTCCCGGCGTCGGCAAGACCTCCCTCGGCCAGTCCATCGCCCGCGCCATGAGCCGCAAGTTCGAGCGCATGAGCCTGGGCGGCCTGCACGACGAGGCGGAACTGCGCGGCCACCGGCGCACCTACATCGGCGCCATGCCGGGGCGCATCCTGCAGGCCGTGCGGCGCGCCGGCGTGCGCAATCCCGTGCTCATGCTCGACGAGATCGACAAGCTCGGCCGCGACTTCCGGGGCGACCCGGCGGCGGCGCTCATGGAGATCCTCGATCCCGCCCAGAACAAGGAGTTCCGGGACAACTACCTGAACCTCCCCTTCGATCTCTCGAAGGTGCTGTTCATCACCACGGCCAATACCCTGGAGGGCATTCCGCGACCGCTGCTCGACCGCATGGAGGTGCTGGAGTTGACGGGCTATAGCGAACTCGAGAAGGCCGAGATCGCGCGGCGCTACCTCATTCCCCGCCAGCGGGAGAACGCGGGGCTCGCCGACGAGTCCTTCCACTTCGACGACGCGGCCCTGCGGCGCATCATCCGGCGCTACACCCGCGAGGCCGGCGTGCGCGAACTGGAGCGCAGCCTGTCGCGCATCGCCCGCAAGCGCGCCCGGCAGATGCTCCAGGACGAGACCCTCGGGCCGAGCATCGTGCCCGACGAGCTGCGCGACCTGCTCGGCCCGGAGAAGTTCAAGTCCGACAAGGGCCGCGAGAACCTAAGCGCCGGCGTGGCGCCCGGACTCGCCTGGACGGAGACGGGGGGCGACGTGCTGTACGTCGAGGCGACCCTCACCCACAAGGACGAGAAGGTCACCATGACGGGGCATCTCGGACAGGTGATGCAGGAGTCGGTCAAGGCGGCCCGGTCCTACATCTGGTCCGCGGCGGATGATCTCCGCATCGACCGCAAGGCGATCGAGGAGTGCGGCGTCCACGTCCACGTGCCCGCCGGCGCCGTGCCCAAGGACGGCCCCTCCGCCGGCATCACGATGGCGACCGCGCTCGCCTCCGCCTATAGCAAGAAGCACGTGCGCGACGACATCGCCATGACCGGCGAGTTGACGCTGACCGGCCTCGTGCTCCCGGTGGGCGGCGTGCGGGAGAAGATCCTCGCGGCGCACCGCACGGGGTTCCGGCACGTCATCCTGCCGCGTGAGAACGAGTCGGAGCTCGACAAGCTCCCGGGGCCCGTGCGCGAGGATATGGAGATCACCCTCGTCGACCGGCTCGAGGATGTCGTGCGGGTGGCGATTCCGGACCTTTGACGATGCATCCGCCTCCGGGAGCGAAGCGAGCGGAGGCCGACGCATCACCGAAGGATGGTGGGGCTGGGCCGCGAGCGGAGCCAAGGGCGACGGTTGCGGGGCGCTAGCCCGCGTTTCGGGTGGCGCGTTTTCGGGTGGCATACCGGCCCGAATCGTCCTATCGTTCGCCCCTGTAGCAAGGGGCGCTGCCACTCGTCGCGATAGTCGCGGGAGCACGCCCCGCATCGATGTTGGAGAGCACATCATGAAGCACTTGGCAATCGGACTCGCGGGACTGCTCATGGCAGCCCTGCCGCAAGCGACGCACGCCGAAGACACGACCGAATCGGGCAACGTCATCGAGGAAGTCATCGTGACGGCGACGAAGCGGGAGGAGTCCATCCAGGACGTGCCCGTCGCCGTCTCGGCGTTCACCGGGGAGGATCTCTCCGCCCGTGGGGTGGAAGATCTCTACGGACTCGCGGAGGTGGCCCCGTCCATCGCCGTCTACGGCTCGAACAGCACGTCGAACGGCGGTACGCTGCGCATTCGCGGCGTCGGCACCACCGGCAACAACCCCGGGCTCGAAGCCGCCGTCGGCACGTTCATCGACGGCATCTACCGCTCCCGGGCGGGTCTCGCCTTCAACGACCTGATGGACATCGACCGGGTGGAGATCCTGCGCGGTCCCCAGGGGACGCTGTTCGGCAAGAACACGGTCGCCGGGGCCGTCAACATCATCACCCGCAAGCCGGCCTTCGAGAACACCCTCGACCTGACGCTCGGCGCCGGCGACCTCGACTCCGGCGAAATCGGCGTCGTCGGCAACGGCATCCTCGTGGACGACGTGCTCGCCGCGCGGGTCGCCTACGGCTACCGCAAGCGCGACGGCTTCTATGAGAACCTCGAGACGGGCGACGCCTACGACAACCGGAACCGGCACAACGTCCGCATGCAGCTCCTGTGGACGCCGAACGACGAGGTCGAAGTCCGCATCATCGGGGACCGCACGGAGCGGGACGAGACCTGCTGCCCCGCCGCCTTCTGGATTCCCGGGCCGACCAGCGCGGTGGTCGCCGCGCTCGGGGGCAACATCGACCCCTTCGAGGTGGACCACAGCGCGCAGGTGGGCGTCGACTACGAACCCTACGAGGAGGTCCGCGACCAGGGCCTGTCCGTGGACGTGCTGTGGGAGATGGACACCGGCACGTCGTTCCGGTCGATCACCGCCCGGCGCGACTACGAGGTCGCAAGGGGCCAGGACATCGACTTCACGAGCGCCGACATCCTGCATCCGCAGGACACGGACGAATCCTTCGAGAACGTCTCCCAGGAGTTCCAGCTCTACGGCGAGACGGACAACGTGTCGTGGCTGTTCGGCGCCTACATGTACACCGAGGATCTCCGGTCCACCGAGTACATCGTCTTCTCCCACGACGGCGGCAACTACCTAGGCGCACTCTTCGGCGCCCCCGCCCTCGCGGCGGTCGTCATGGGCGACCCGGCCGGACGCGGCGTGCCGGGGCAGGGCTACGACGCCGTCTTCTTCTCCGAAACCGAGGGTTGGTCGGCGTTCACCCACAACACCTGGCACACGAGCGAGCGATTCGACATCACGCTCGGGCTCCGCTACTCCACGGAGGAGAAGGACGCCGGCGCCATCATCAACGGCGCGCCCCTGGGCGAGTCCGTCGACGACCCGTTCTGCGCCATCGTCCCCATCGGCTCGCTCTGCGACAACCTGAGCTACAACAACAAGGAGGACGAGAGCGAGGTGACCGGCACGCTGAAGGGCGCCTATGCGGTGACCGACGACATCAACGTCTACGCCAGCTTCAGTCGGGGCTACAAGGCCGGGGGCTTCAACCTGGACCAAGAGGCGGTGGGCTTCCGGGACGAGAACGGCGACCCGGTCGACCAGAGCCGCTTCGATCCGGAGACCTCGGACTCCTACGAACTCGGGGTGAAGGCGCGGGGGCTCGACGACCGGCTGACGGTGAATACCGCCCTCTTCCACACGAAGTTCGACCAATTCCAGCTCAACACCTTCACGGGCCTCGGCTTCACCGTCGGCAACGTGAAGGAGGTCACGTCCCAGGGCGTCGAGGTGGAATCCATGCTGGCCCTCGGCGGCGGCGTGTTCCTCACCGCCGGGTTCACCTACGCGGACGCGCGCTACGGCGACAACCTTATCCCGGCCAACGCGCACCTCGAGGGCAATCGGGTGACGCAGTCGCCCCTGTGGCAGAGCAGCGTGTCGGTCTTCGTCGACCGCGAGATTCCGAACACCGATTGGCGCTTCATCCTGAACGGCAACTGGTCGCACATCGGCGAGGCCAACACGGGCTCCGACCTCGACCCGGAGAAGGTCCGGGCGGCGTTCAACCTGCTGAACGCGCAATTCGGGGTACGCAGCGAGGACGGCCGCTACGAGGCCACCATCTGGGGGCGGAACCTCACCAACAAGCAGATGAACTTCCTGGTGTTCGACTCCGTCTTCCAGGGCGGAAGCTGGCACACGTTCGTGAATCCGCCGCGCACGGCGGGGGTGACGCTGCGGATCAGCCTGATCTGACGGCAGCAGGCTTCACCACGAGGGCGCGCAGGTTGTCGTACAACCTGCGCGCATCCTCGCGGAACACCCCGGCCCGGGCCTCGACCTCGTGCCGTAGCCGCGCGAGGGCCTCCTCGCCCATGGCGTTGCGCAGCGACTCCGCGTACGCGGGAATCGCCCCCCACTCGTCCACCGTGTCCGTTCCGATCTCGACATGGTATTGCACGCCGTAGGCCCGCGCGCCCACGCGAAAGGCCTGCACGCGGCAGGCGGCGGAGCTGGCGAGGAGCGTCGCGTCCGGTGGCAGCCGCGTCACTTCCGCCCCATGCCACTGCAGCACGGTCGTCGGATCCGGAAGCCCTTGCAGCAGGGGATCCATCCGGCCATCGGGCGTCCGCCTCACGGTCATGACGCCCACTTCCGACGTGCCCGGCTCGACCCGTCCCCCAAGCGCGTCCGCGAGCAGTTGGTGGCCGAGACACACGCCGAGGAAGGGGCGCCGTAGCTCCGCCACGAACTCGCGGATGGCGGCCTTCTCCGGCACGAGCCACGGATGGGCCTCCTCCTCCCATACGTCCTGGGGCCCACCCATCACCAGCATGCAGTCGTAAGGCGCGAGGTCCGGGATGGGGTCGCCCCGGTCGAGGTGCACCGTGTCCCAGCGCACCCCGTCCTCCCGGAAGAAGTCCCGGAGCGTTCCCGGATGCTCGACATCGACGTGCTGTAGGACGAGCAGCCTCATCTCTTGTGGGAGGGGGTCCCGACGCACTGCGCGACGAGCGTCTCGAAGCGGTCGATGCGGGCCTCGAGGGCGGCCACCGTCTCGCGCCAGAAGTCGGGCCGCGTCAAGTCTACGTCGAGGTGCTTCGCCGCCAAGTCCTCGGCGGTCATCCGGCCCGTGTCCCGCAGCAGCGCCTCGTAGCGCGGGAAGAACGCGTCTCCGAGCGCTTCCCGGCGCGCATAGACGCCCAAGCTGAACAGATAGCCGAAGAGGTACGGGAAGTTGTAGAAGCTGAGCCCCGAAATGTAGAAGTGGAGCTTGTTCGCCCAGAAGAGCGGGTCGGGCTCGGACAGGCTCTCGCCATACCACTCGGTCCACGCGGCGCTCATCATCGCCTTGAGTTCGTCGGGGGTCTGCGGCCGCGCCGCCCGCGCCGCGTAGAAGTTGCGCTCGAAGGAGAACCGAGCCGGAATGTTGAGCAGGAACGCGACGGCCGCGCTCACCTCCTCCCACACGATGCCTAACTCGGCCTCCGGCGTATCCGCCCGGGCGAGCAGCGCGTCGCGCACGATGGTCTCGCCGAACGTGCTGGCCGTCTCCGCGATGGACATCCCGTAGCGCCGCTGGCTGTCCGGCAGGTCGCGCATGACCCAGGCGTGGTAGGCGTGGCCGAGCTCGTGGGCCAGGGTGATCACATCGCTCGCCCCCCCGGTGTAGGTCATGTAGACGCGCGGGTTGCGGGATTTCGCGAAGCGCGTGCAGTAGGCGCCCGGCTGCTTGCGGGCACCAACGGTGCCCTCGATCCAGCGCCGCTCCGCCATCATGCGCACGAACGCGCCCATGCTCGAGTCCACGCTCCCGTAGGAGTCGGCCACGAGGTCAAGGGCCTCGCCGTACGGGATCGGCGCGCCGCCGCCGTCCCCCAGCGCCGGCGCGGGCGCCCGTTGATCCCACGGACCGTAACGCTCCTTGCGATACGCCCGCGCCTGGAGCAACGCCGCCCGCCGGGCGAGGGGCCGCGCTTCCTCGGCCACCGCCAAGAGCGTCTCCAACGTCTCTCCGACGATGCGGTTCGCGTGCAGCGGCGCGTCGAGGAAGTGCACGGCGCGGCCGTTCGACCGCTTGCGGCACATCTCCAGGCGCCAGCCGGCGATGGCGTTGATCGCCGCCGCGCAGGATTCGCCGTGGGCCTCCCACGCCGTGTTGATGGCGCGCCACGCCCGCTCGCGCAGCCCATCGTCGGGTTTCTGCATCAGGCCCGCCGCCTGCGCGACGCCCAGGGTCTCGACCTGGCCGTCCACCTCGACCCCGCAGGCGAGGGTTCCGGCGAGCCGGTCGTAGAGCCGGCCCCAGGCGTGGATGCCGTCCTGGCCCAAGGCCGTGGCCAAGTTCTCCTCGGAGAGCGGCAGGAGTTCGCGGCGCCGCTTGCGGGCGTGCTCCACCTCGAAGCGGGCGTGCGCGGTGGCGTCATCCGCGAGATACGCCTCGACCACGGCGTCCGGAACGCGGTCGAGGAACTGCGACAGGGGCTCCGTCAACTCGGCGAAGCGTTTCTCCCGGGCCTGTAGACGGCCGAGCAGGGCCAGCGCGGCCTCGTCGGCGCTGTCCACGCTCAGGCAGCAGCTCGCGTAGACGCCGGGGTCGCGTAGCAGGCGGCTACCCTCCTCCACCAGCGCGAATGCGCGGCGTGCCGCAGCGATACCTCCCGCCGCATCGTTGGGGGACAGTGTCGCCGCCCGATCCAGTAGCGGCACGAGTACGCGGTTCGCGTCTTCGAGGGCGTCCTGTATCGCCTCGAGACGTTGGAGGTCCTCCTCGACCGCCGGTGCGTCGGCGGCCGGGTATTCGTCCGACAAATCCCAGGGAAGTCCTTCCAAGTCCACTTCGGCCAAGCTCGCACTCACGGAAACTCCTCCAATCGCAACCTCGCGTAGGCAGCTTATGCGAGCGCGCCGCAGGCCAACAACCGACGACAGGTCGGCGCGGTGACCACTTGCGATCCGCACGACACTTCCGACAGACTCCCTCGACGTGGATGGTCGCTGGGCCAGCCGGAGGGCGCCCCTTGCTCGAAAGTCTCAAACTCAAGAACGTCGGGCCCGCCCCCGAACTGGCGCTCAACTTCGGCGAGCGCTTGAACCTCCTCACGGGCGACAACGGACTCGGCAAGAGCTTTCTGCTCGACGTCGGATGGTGGGCCATGACCCGCAACTGGCCGGCCGAGGTGAATCCCGGGATCGCCACCGGCACGCGAGCACTCCCCGCAGGGCGTGGCAGGGCGACGATAGAGTTCTCCTTTGCAAGCGTTACGAAGACGAAGAGTTTCACGAGCAGCTACCGGCCCGAGGTCCAATCCTGGTCCGTACCACGCGGACGCCCGGGCAGACCCGGACTCGTTCTCTATGCGATGGTGGACGGAAGCTTCGCGGTCTGGGATCCCGCGCGCAATTACTGGCGAAAGCCCCTCGACAGACCACTCGCCCATGTCTTCAACCCGACGGAGGTTTGGCACGGGCGGGAGGATCGGGGGATCTGGCTTTGCAACGGCTTGATCAGAGATTGGGCGGTGTGGCAACGCGAAAACGCAGAAACGTTCCGGTCTCTCAAGGAACTGCTCGCAACACTCACGCCTCCCGGCACAGATCCGCTTGCACCTGGGGGGCTGACTCGCATCAATATCGACGACCAGCGAGACATGCCAACCATCCGCATGCCGTACGGGCAGGAAGTTCCCGTCTTACACGTGTCGTCCGCGATACGCCGCATGTTGGCCTTCGCGTACCTACTGATCTGGGCTTGGGAAGAGCACAAGCACGCCGCGAAGCTGTTGCGCCGCCCGCAGACGGACCGGATCGTCTTCCTCGTCGACGAGATCGACGCTCATCTCCACCCATCTTGGCAGCGCACGATCATGACGACGCTGTTGGCGGCGGTGAACAACCTAGCCGGCGAGCCGAAGGTGCAACTGGTGGCGACCACACATTCCCCACTGGTTATGGCCTCCATCGAGCCCTTGTTCGATCCCGAGACCGATGCATGGTTCGACCTCGACCTTGACGATGCCGCGGTGCAATTGCGCCGTCGAGAGTTCGAACGGCATGGCAACGCCGAGGCATGGCTTACCAGCGACGCGTTCGACCTCAAAAGCGGCAGGGCTCCAGAATACGAGGAGCTCATCGAGCGGGCCGCACGTCTCCTGGACGACGACGATCCCAATCCGACAACGGTGAAGGAGATGAATGGTGCGCTGGTGGCGTCCCTCGACCCGCTGGCCGACGAGTTCTTGATTCGCTGGCAGCACATCTGTCGGCGCAAAGGTTGGATTAAGTGATCCCTGTCGACCTCCAGCCGGAACCCGAGGACTTTGACGAAAGCGTGCGCAAGCCGGGGCAGGCATGGCTCGTGGCTCGCAGAATCTCCCCGTCAGCACCGCTGCCGGCAAAAGCCACCCTACATCCCTATTGGACCCGCGTCCTCGATCAACTTGGGGCTGCCTACTCCAACGTTTGCGCCTACTTCGCAGTCCGTATTGACACAGTAACCGGCGGTTTGACGACGGATCATTTCGTCCCGAAGTCCAAGGAACCGGGAGGGGCCTATGAATGGACCAACTTCCGTCTCGCTTGTCTTCCCGCCAACCGTCGACGGCGCGCCGCAGACTACAGCGGATACCTTCACAACGGAGGAGACGAACGCGCCCGAAGGGTCCTGAAGCGAGTGTCGCCGTTCGTCTGGGGCGAGGCGGGCCGACAAGGGCTGCTATGAACGCCCGGCCGGCGCCGTCATAGGTCCCGCACCACCCGAAAGCCCCGGGAGTCCGTCGGCGAACTCCCCATGTTGCGCGCGCTCACGCGCACGTCGCCGGGAGGCGAATCGAAGGCACCGCCGCGCGCGACCCGGGAGGAGTAGCACTCGGTGGTCCACTCACGGGCGTCGGCCGGGGCGTTCGCATACGAGGGATGCCAGCAATCCGCCACCCACTCCTCGACGTTGCCGAGCATGTCGTGCAGGCCGAAGGCGTTCGGCGCGAAGCTCCCGGCCGGGGCCACGCGCACGAAGCCATCCGTGCATTCCACCGCGTCGTACAGCCGGAAGCGCTCGTTCATGGACGCGTCCGCGACGTTCCCGTAGCGGCAGATCTCCGCACCCCCAGCGCCGTCGCCGAAATGGAAATCCCCGGCGCTCCCCGCCCGGGCCGCGTACTCCCACTCCGCCTCCGTCGGAAGCCGATAGCGGTAGCCGGTCTCGCGGGATAGGAAGGCCAGGTACGCCTCCACGTCCTGGAGGCTGACGTTGCGGACCGGGAGGCCGGGCTCGCCAGGCCAGTCATCGTGCTCGCGGAAGTCCCCGACGGTGGCCTCGCGCACGCTCATCGCGAACGGCTGGGTCACGCGCACTTGCCGGGGCGGCCTCTCGGCCGCGGCCCCGCTTTCGGAGCCCATGCGGAAGGTGCCGGCCGCCACCACGACGAGTTCGGGACCTTCCCCGCCGGACCGCAACGCGTCCCGGAAGCGCTGTCCCGGGGTGACGTCGAAGCGTTGCATGGCGAGGTTCAACGCGACGCCGTCCGCGTCCATCGTCAAGTTGCGGACCAAGTTCCGGTACCCCATGGCCGTGGCGCGCACGGAGAACGCGACGGCGGGGAGGTCCATCCCCTCCTCGTAGGCCACGTCCCGCGGGCCGTCGATGTCCCGGTAACGCACGCGGACCCGTGCGGCGGCGGGCCGGATGGCAATGCGCAGCCGCCCGTAGACGCGCTCGAGTGCTAAGTCGATCACGTTCCGGCCCTGCTTCACGCCCACCGTCCGCACCACGGGTCCGTAGCCGGGCGCGGCGACCCGGATGCGGTAGTCACCGGCCGGCAACTCAACGCCAGGCCGATACTCCGGCTCAACGTCGAGTAGCGTGACGGACGCGTTGCCGGGAATCGTCTGCACGGAGAGATTGCCCATCGGCACCCGCTCGAGTTCGAAGGCGTGCTCGGTCTCGGCGTCCGGGAACACTTCCACGGCCGCGGTCTTCGTCTGCCGTCCGTAGAGGGACACCACCACTTCGTGCCGACCGGTGGCGATCTCGCCGATGCGCACCGGGGTGACCTCGGCCAAGCCCTCGCCGTCCAGGGAGACCGTCGCGCCCCGGGGATTCGTGACGATGGAGAGGCTACCGGTCGCCGCGGGGAACGCGACCTCGATCTGCCGGTGTTCGCCACGCTCCAGGGTCAGCCGCCGCAACTCCGGTGGATGATGCGGATGCTCGAGGCGCAACACGACGCGGCCGGGGCGCACGCCGGACACCCGCAAGGGCGTCACGCCGATCCGTTCGCCATCCAACAGCACGACCGCGCCAGATGGGACCGTCGCCAGTTCGACGGAGGCCGCGCCGAAGACGAGCCGCGGGCCGACGCCGCCGGCGAACCAGTCCGCCACGGCGAGCACGAGCACGGCGGCGGCCAGCAACCCCCATCGGTTCACGGGCGGGCGGCCCTCCGCCCGCCGGCACACCCGGCCCCCGCCGCCGGGACAATGGCTGTACAGCCCCGCGCGCCGTCTGCCATACTCACCTCGACCGCCGATTCGGCGGCTATCTTATCCGACACACTTTCCGGGAGAGACCACCATGAGCAGCGCCGACGGCGTTTGGAACACCACGATGAATACCCCGATGGGTGCCCAGAAGGGGACCCTGACTCTCGCCACCGACGGCGGCAGCCTGACCGGAACCCTGTCCGGACCGCAAGGCTCCATCGACCTCAAGGACGGCGCCGTGGACGGCGATGCCCTCTCCTGGAAGGCCGACATCACCCAGCCGATGGCGATGACCCTGGAGTTCAGCGCCACCGTCAGCGGCGACGAGATCTCCGGCAACGTGAAGCTCGGCGCGTTCGGCAACGCGACCTTCTCCGGGACCCGCGCCTAAACGTTGCGCATCCCGCGCCTCACCCATGGTGCGGCGCCGAATCGGAGATAGCGGGCTGGGCTGGGAAGAGGAAATCGAGGAACTCCGCCGACGGCAAGCGCTGGCGGCCGAGATGGGCGGCCCGGAGAAGGTCGCCCGTCAGCACGAGTTCGGCAAGCTCACCATCCGCGAGCGCATCGCCGCCGTGGCGGATGCCGGTTCGTTCCACGAGATCGGCGGGCTGGCCGGGGCCGGCACCTACGACGACGCAGGCGAGCTCCGCGCCTTCACCCCCTCCAACCTCGTGCTCGGCACGGCCGAGATCGATGGTCGCCCCGTCGTCCTCTCGGGCGACGACTTCACCGTGCGGGGCGGCTCCGCCGAGCTCTCCATCGCCGCCAAACGCCTGCGCTCAGAGGGCCTCGCGCTCGACCTGCGGCTGCCGCACGTGCGCCTGGTGGACGGCATGGGCGGCGGCGGTTCGGTCAAGACCATCGAGACCGCCGGGCGCACGTACATTCCGGAGCTACGCGGCTGGGAACTGGTGGTTGCCCACCTCGCCACGGCACCTTCCGTCTCGCTGGCCCTCGGCTCCGTCGCCGGCATCGGGGCCGCGCGCGTCGCGACCTCGCACTATTCCGTGATCGTGCGGGACACGGCGCAGATGATGATCGCCGGCCCCGCACTGGTGGACTGGGCCAAGCTCGGCGACGTGTCCAAGGAGGAACTCGGCGCCGCGAAGATCCACACCCGCAACGGCGCCATCGACGACGAGGCGGCATCCGAAGCCGAGGCGTTCGCCCTCGCGAAGCGGTTCCTGTCCTACCTGCCTTCAAGTGTCGACGAGCTGCCACCCGTCCAGGAATCGAACGACGACCCCAACCGGCGCGAGGCCGACCTCATCGACATCGTGCCGAAGGATCCGCGCAAGGTCTACAAGATGCATCGCGTGATCGACGCGGTCGTGGACCGGGGTTCGTTCTTCGAAATCGGGCGCAAGTGGGGGCGCTCCATCCTGTGCGGCCTCGCCCGCCTCGACGGCGTGCCCATCGCGCTCTTCGCAGAGAATCCCGCGGTCTACGGCGGAGCCTGGACGGCGGACTCCTGCCGCAAGGTCACGCGGCTCATCGACCTAGCCGCCCTCTTCCACCTGCCGATCGTGCACTTGGTGGACTGCCCCGGATTCCTGATCGGCAAGAAGAGCGAAGAGGACGGCACCATCCGCTTCGGTGCCCAGGCACTCGCCGCGCTCGGCCAGGCGGAAGTGCCGTTCATGAGCGTCGTCGTGCGCAAGGCCTTCGGCGTGGCCGGGGGTGCCAACCACAAGCCCGGTGCCCACCACGTGCGCGTCGCGTGGCCCTCCGGGGACTGGGGCTCGCTGCCGATCGAGGGCGGCATCGAGGTCGCCTACAAGGCGGAACTCGCCGAAGCGGACGACCACGACGCCCACCTCGCGAAGATCAAGGCACGGCTCAACCGCGTGCGCTCCCCGTTCCGCAGCGCCGAGCACTTCGAGATCGAGGAGATCATCGACCCCCGGGACACGCGCCCGCTCCTGTGCCGGTGGATCCGCCTCGCGCGCAAGGCGTTGCGGCCGGAGCCGGCGCGGTTTTCCTACCGGCCGTAGGTAGGCACCGGCGGCCAGCCGGACTAAGTGGGCGGGCCGACGCCGCGTCTGCCGGAGGGTTTGGTAGAACGCGCGGGGCAGGCTCGGGCCGCGCCGGTCGCCCGCGACGTTCATGTCCATCCGGTTCATCACGTAGCACAGGCATGCGCGGCGGGTGTGGTCGAGTATCGCGCTCGAGCCTCCGGCACCCCACCAGAAGCTGGTCTTCGTCCCCTTCGGCGCGTGCCTGGCCACGAGCCCGGTCAGGCCGTAGCCGATGCCATCGCACCCCCATCCCCTCCATCACGCCCTGCTCGCGGAAAATCTGCTCGATCATGGCGGGGCCGAGGAGATCGACCCCGAAGGCGGTCCCGCCGTTGGCGACGACCGTCTGTATCCGGGCCACGGAACGGGCGTTTGCCATGCCCGTTGACGATGGCTGTTCCACAAGGCGTGCGGACCGCTGCCGGTGCCCGCCACGGGGTAGCCGCCCGCAGACGAGCCCGTTCCGGGGACGGGCAGGCCCGCCCCCGGTCACCCCGGCGGCGGCCGCTACCCCGCGGCGTTGTAGCCCAGGATCGCCTTGACCTCCAAGAACTCGTCGAGGCCGTGCTCGCCCCACTCGCGGCCGTTGCCGGACTGCTTGTAGCCGCCGAAGGGCGCCTGCTGGTCCGGCGGGGCGCCGTTCAGGTGCACGTTGCCCGTGCGGATGCGGCGCGCGATGGCCCTGGCCCGCTCCGGATCCCCGGAGGAGATGTAGCCGGACAGTCCGTAGACCGTGTCGTTCGCGATCCGGACCGCGTCCTCGTCGTCCTCGTAGCCGATAAGCGAAAGCACCGGACCGAAGATCTCCTCCTGGGCGATCGTCATGTCGTTGGTGACGTGGGAGAACACCGTCGGCCGGACGTAGTAGCCCTGGTTCAGGCCGTCCGGCCGGCCCGGGCCGCCCGTCTCCAACTTCGCGCCCTCCGCGATGCCCTTCTCGATGAGGCCCTGGATCTTGTCGAACTGGCGTTCGGAGACCACCGGGCCAATGGTGGTGCCCTCCGCACCCGGATCGCCCACCTTCACCTGCTCCGCCGCGGCCTTCGCGATCGCCGCCGCCTCGTCCATGCGCGACCGGGGCACGAGCATGCGCGTGGGCGCGTTGCAGGACTGCCCGGAGTTCATGCACACGCCGAACACGTCGCGGGAGATCGACGCGCCGAAATCGGCGTCGTCCAGGATGATGTTCGCGGACTTGCCGCCGAGTTCCTGGGCCACCCGCTTCACCGTCGCCGCGGCGTTGCGCGCCACGTCGATGCCGGCGCGCGTCGAGCCCGTGAACGACATCATGTCGATGTCCGGGTGCGAGGCCAGCGCCGCGCCCACCGTCGGGCCGTCGCCGTTGACCAGGTTGAAGACCCCCGGCCGGCACGCCCGCCTCGTCCATGATCTCCGCGAAGAGAATGGCGTTGAAGGGGGCCACCTCCGACGGCTTCAGCACCATCGTGCAGCCCGCGGCCAGCGCCGGGGCGACCTTGCACGCGATCTGGTTGATCGGCCAGTTCCACGGCGTGATGAAGCCGCACACGCCGGCGGGTTCCTTGACGATGTGGGACGTGCCGAGATCCTCTTCGAACTCGTACGTGCGCAGGATGTTGAGGGTGGTCATGAAGTGGCCGAGGCCCGCCGGCGCCTGCGCGGCGTTGGCGAGCGGCATCGGCGCGCCCATCTCGGAACTGATGGTTGCGGCCAACTCGCCCATGCGCCCCTGGAAGACCCCGATGATGCGCTCGAGCAGCGCCACGCGTTCCTCGCGCGTCGTCTGCGAGAACGTCTCGAACGCCGCCTTGGCCGCGGCGACGGCGGCGTCCACGTCGGCCTGGCCGCCAAGGGCGATGGCGTCGATGGCCTCCTCGGTGGCGGGGTTGATGACCTCAAGGCGGTCGTCGGTGGACGGCGCCACCCACTCGCCGTTGATGTAGAACTTCTGTCGATTGCTCACGATTTGCCTCCCCTGAAGCGAAATGTCGGAAACGTACTGCGTCCGCCGCCTACCCCGCGCGGCCGACCGCTTATTCTCGCCGCAACACCGGGCGACTTCCACCGCGACCGCGGCCTTCCCGGTCAGGCGGCGAGCACCTCGCGGTCACGCACGTCCTCCCGGGTCAGGCCCTCCCGGTAGCGGGCGGCCAACACGTCCGGATCGAACTCGATGGTCCGAATGACGACGTGGGCGAATTTCTCGGGACGGATTTTGCATCCGGCACAATCTAGCGCCCCGGAACCGTCGCCTTTGGCTCCGCTCCCGGCCCAGCCCCACCGGCCTACGCGCCCGCGCCGTTCTACGGCGCGGGCTTGCATGGAACAAGCGGTGGCGGGAGCGCAGCGACTGGTGCCGCTTGTTCCATGGGCGGTCGGCGTGGCTGGGCCGGAGGCGGAGCCGGTACCGAGCGTCAGCGAGGCACCGGACCGGCTATGGGGCGCTCCTAGCCCTCCAATGACTCGAAGACGGCCCGCCAGAGGCTGAACCCGCGTTCGTCGCCGACGACGCCCGCCTCCATGCGGTTCATGACGTAGGAGAAGGTGGCCCGGTTCTCCAAGTCGCACACGACGAGGGAGCCGCCGTAGCCGCCCCAATAGCAGATCTTGTCGTTCGGCGCGGCCGGCAGGTGCTCGCCGGGCAGCCCGTAGCCAAGCCCGAACCGGATCGGCAGGCCGAGCACGAGGTCCACGCCGTTCGTCTGTTCCTCGAGGACCGCGAGGCAGCCCTCCGGTGACATGAGCGTCTTGCCCCATGCCCTGCCGTGGTTCGCCAGCAGCGTCTGGATGCGCACGATGCCGCGCGCGTTGCCGTGCCCGTTGGCCGCGGGCATCTCCGCCCGGCGCCACGCCGCGGTCTTCGTGTCGGCGGGATCGACGACCTTGCCGCCGATGGTGCGTTCCGCGATCGACCCCGGCTCCATCTCGATCATCTCCTCCGGGGTGACCGGCGGTGGGATGAGTTCGCCAATGCGTGGGAAGTGCTTCGGATCGACGCCGAGGTGAAAGTCCGCGCCGAGCGGCTCGGCCAGTTCCTCGCGCAGGAACGTGCCGGGCGACCTGCCGGAGACTCGCCGTATCACTTCGCCGACCAGGTTCCCCTGGGTGATGGCGTGGTAGCCGCTCGCCGTCCCCGGCTCCCACCAGGGCGCCTGTGCCGCCAAGCGATCCGCGACGTCGTCCCAGTCGTACCAGACGTGTTCGGGGTACGGCTGGTCGAGACCGGCGAGCCCGGCGCTGTGGCTCAGGAGGTGCCGCACCTCGACCCCCTCCTTGCCGTTCCGGGCGAACTCCGGCCAGTACTTCGCGACCGGCGCGTGCAGGTCGAGTTCACCGCGGTCGGCGAGCAGGAGCGCGCTGAGCGCCGTCATGGTCTTGGTGCTCGAGTAGACGTTGACGATGGTGTCCTCGACCCAAGGCTCCGTCGCCGCCGCGTCCCGGTGCCCGCCCCAGATGTCGACGACGAACTCGCCTTCGACCGTCATCGCGAAGGACGCGCCGACGTCGCCGCGCTCGGTGAAGTTCTCCTCGAAGGCTTCCCGGACCCGCGCGAAACGCACGTCGCAACTGCCGTGAATCCGCACCATCACTCTCCCGCGTCGAAAGGCCGCAACGTATCACAGGGGGCGCGCCCGAGCGTGCCGCCAGACACGGGCGCGGCGCGGGGGCGCATGGCGCGGCCGTCGATCATTTGAAGCTGGCACGCGCCCTGCATAGCATGGGCCTCGATGGACTTCCCCACCATGCCGAACGCCCACGCCGCCGCCGTACTGCTCCTGACGGTCGTGGCGCTGTACCTGTTCAGCCGGGACAAGTACCGGCTGGAAGTCACGAGCATCGGCTTGATCGCGTTGCTGGCGGTCGGCCTCTCCCTCTTCCCCCACCCAGGCATCGAGCCGGAGAATCTGTTCTTCGGTTTCGGGCACGAAGCCCTGATTTCGGTTTGCGCGCTGATGGTGGTCGGCCAGGGTCTCGTCGTCACGAGCGCCCTGGAGCCCGTGGGGCGTCTGCTCGGCCGCGGGTGGGCGCGCGCACCGTTCCTGTCCCTGCTCGCCACGTTGGTGATCGGGGCGGTGTTGTCCGCGTTCGTCAACAACACGCCCATTGTTGTTCTCCTGCTGCCGATCATGATCGGGGCCTGCCTGCGCGCCGAAGCCCCCGCGACGCGGGCACTGATGCCCATGGGATTCGCGACCTTGGTGGGCGGCATGGCAACCACCATCGGCACGTCCACCAACCTACTCGTGGTCGCCGTGGCGGCCGATCAGGGGCTCAAGCGCTTCGGCATGTTCGACTTCGCGCTGCCGGCGGCCATCGCCGGCGGCGTCGGCATCCTCTACCTGTGGCTCGTGGCGCCGCGTCTACTGCCCCCGCGCGACATAGAGCTCGCGGCCACGTCGCCTCGGCAGTTCCATGCCCTCCTCGGCTTGCGCGCATCGAGCACGGCGGTGGGCATGACGGTGGCGCAGGCCGTGGATTTGGTCGGCGGAGAACTCCACATCGTGCGCATCCGGCGCGGCGACCAAGCCATCCCCGCCGCGGCGGACGAGGTGCTGCGCGCCGGCGACCGCCTGCGCGTGCGGGACACCTCCGCCAACCTCACGGCCTTCGCCCGAACCATGAAGGCCAGCCTGCAGCGCCGCGACAACGACGCGGGCGCCCCCCCGGATGAGCAAGCCCTGGCCGAAGTGGCCGTGGTGTGGGGCTCGGCGCTCGACCGCGCCAACCTGCGCTCCTCCTCGTTCCTCAACGATCACGGGCTAGACGTGGTCGCATTGCATCGCCGGGGACGGGACATCTGGCCGCCGCACCAAGAAATCCACGACGTCGTGCTCGCCCAAGGGGACGTCTTGCTGGTGAAGGGACCGCCCCAGGGGATTCGGCGCTTGAAGCGCAATTCCGACTTTCTGGTACTCGACGCCACCCTGGAGTTGCCGCGCACGCGCAAGGCGCCGCTGGCGCTCGGCATCATGGCCGCCGTGGTCGCGCTCGCCGCCACGGGCGTCCTGCACATCGCCGTGGGCGCGACCCTCGGTGCGCTCCTCATGCTCACGACGGGGTGCCTGCGCCTCGGCACGGCCATCCGCGCGATCAGTCCCGCCGTCTTCTTCCTCGTGGCGGCCAGCCTCGCGCTCGGCCAGGCCCTGGTGGCGACGGGCGCCACCGACTACGTCACCGAGGTGTTCCTATTCCTCACGGCCGGCGCGTCGCCCACGGTGGTGCTCGGCGCGCTGATGATGTTGCTCGCCGTGCTCACCAATGTCGTCTCCAACAACGCCGCCGCCGTCATCGGCACGCCGATCGGCATCGGCATCGCCCACGGGCTCGGACTGCCGCCCGAGCCCTTCGTGCTCGCGGTGTTGTTCGGGGCGAACATGAGCTTCATCACGCCCATGGCCTACAAGACCAACCTCTTGGTCATGGGCGCCGGCGGCTATCGCTTCAGCGAGTTCGTGCGCGTGGGCACGCCGCTCACCCTCCTGATGTGGGCGGTGTTGACGGGGGTGCTGGCGGCGACGTACTTCTAGGAGATTGCGCCGTCCACCCGGGCCATGACCAGCGGTATGCGGTCGTTGCCGAAGTACATGTCGCCGCCGTCGAGGAACATCGTCGGCGAGCCGAACCCGCCGCGCTCGACGAGTTCGTCGGTGTTGGCGCGCAGGCGGTCCTTGTAGTCCTGCGAGCCGATCTTCCCGAAGAAGTCGGCGGCGTCGAAACCGACCTCCTCGACGATGGGACGCAGCACCTCGTCCCGGGAGATGTCCTCAAGGTCGCCCCAGTAGCGCTGGAACACCCGCCGCGCGTACGGCACCAGGCAGTCTTCCTCAAGAGCGACGAACGCCCCCCGCATCGCCTTGACGCTGTTCACCGGGAACACCGGCGGCTGGCCGATCTCGATGCCCACGTAACGCGCCCAGTCCGCCAAGTCCTTGGCGTAGTACCTCGCCTTCAGCGGCACCGGCTTCGCCCGCCCCTCGTAGACGCTCGGATTGACGGTGTTGAAGACGCCGCCGACCAGGAAGGGGCGCCATTCGATGGCGACGGGCCGGGGCGCCGTGGCGCGTTGGATCTCCTCGAACGCCAGGTACGTCCAGGGGCTCGAGCAGTCGAAGAAGAACTCTAGCGTGTGCATGGGGGCGGGAGCTTATATCATGCCGATCCTCCCCGACACCGCGCCCCGCCCATGGACGACACGGCTCTCCTCGACGAAATGCGCGCCCTGCTCGACGCGGCGGAGCGCGTCGTCGTCTTCACCGGCGCCGGCATCAGCACCGAGTCCGGCATCCCCGATTTCCGCAGTCCCGGCACCGGCCTCTGGAACAAGGTGAAGCCCATCGAGTTTCAGGACTTCGTGGCCTCGGAAGAGGTGCGCCAGGAGTCTTGGCGGCGCCGCTTCGAGGGCGACCGCAGCATGGAGGGCGCGAAGCCCAACAACGGCCACAAGGCGGTGGCGAAGCTGGTCGCCGAGGGCAAGGTGACGGGCGTCATCACGCAGAACGTCGACAACCTCTTCCAGGACGCCGGCATCCCCGACGAACAGGTGGTGGAGCTCCACGGCAACGCGAGCTACGCGAAGTGCCTCTCCTGCGAGACCCGCTACGAGTTGGCGGACCTCGAGGCGCAGTTCAGGGATCTCGGCCGGGTGGCGCCCTGCAGCCGCTGCGGAGGCATCGTCAAGAGCGCGACGATCTCCTTCGGGCAGGCGATGCCGGAGGACGCGATGCGGCGCGCGCAAGGGTTCACCGAATCGTGCGACCTGATGCTGACCACCGGCTCGACGCTCATCGTCTATCCCGCGGCTGGCTTCCCCGAATACGCCAAGCGGCGCGGCGCGAAGCTCGTCATCCTGAACCGGGAGGCCACGCCCCTGGACGGCATCGCGGACCTCGTCGTCCACGGCGAGATCGGGCCGTCGCTATCCTACGTCGTCGGGATCAACTGAGCCAATCCATCCCCTGAACAAGTCCGTCCTGGACTTGTTCATCCCCCGCAAAACAAAAACGCGGTTTTGTTTTGCTCCCAATTCAATGGCTTGCGCCATAGAATTTGGCGGCGCATCCCTGTGCCGTGCCGAGGAAGGTCCTAATCGGACCTTCCTCGGAAGTTACGACGCGACCGTTAGGTCGCGCTACCGAGCCGCCGTCAGCAACCGATCGGCGAACGCCTCGATGTGGTGGATGCGGTTGCAGGTGCGCACGTCGAGACAATGCGGCGCGTAGCGGCGCATCTCCGAGTCTCCATCGGACCAGCGGTCGCGGGTCTCCGGGTTCAGCCAGAACACCTGCTTGACCCGCCGGGAGATCTCCTTGAGCAGGTGCGCCTGCGGGTCGAAGTAGTTGTTGCGCCCATCGCCGAGCACCACGACGGTCGAGCGGCCATCGAGCTCCTTCCCGCACAGCTCCCGGAAGTCGCGAAAGGCGCGGGCGTAGTCCGTCGTCCCCTTTCCCCAGTCGAAGAGCGCCTGTTCCACGGCCTCCTCCGGTGCCTTGCGGGAGAACGTGTCCGTCACTTCGCCGAGGGCGCTCGAGAACGCAAACGCCCGCACGTTGGGCAGCACGTCGGTGAGTTCATAAAGAAACAGCAGCAGGAACCGCGAGACCTGGGCCACGGAGCCGCTGACGTCGCAGAGCACGTACACCGTCGCCTTCTCCCGCTTCACGCGCCGCCAATGCGGCTCGAAGATGGCACCGTCGTAGGCGACGTTGCGTCGCAGGGTCCGCTTCAGGTCGAGCACGCCCCGGGCTGAGCGCCGTTGCCGCCGGCGGTGTTCCCGAGCCAGTTTCCCGGCGAGCTTCTCGACGACGCGGCGCACCTCGACGTGGTATTCGACGGGGATGCGGTCGAGGTTGGCGCGCAGCGCCGCCTCCAACAGGGCGCGCCGCCCCGTGGCATCGACGTGCAGCTTGTACTGGGCGTCCACGTAGTCGCGAATCTCGCCGTGGAAGTACTGCCGCAGGTAGCGGAGCACCGGGTCGGCGCCGTTGCCGGTCCCACCACTCGCGATGAAGGCCTCGAGCTCGTCGAGGGACAGCGCCTTGGCGATTTTCCCCGCGTAGAGCCGTTTCTCCCGCAACGTGCGCATGGCGCTGATGTCCGCCTCCTCCGCCGCGTGCTGCACCAGGAAGGCGAGGTAGTCCCGCTCGTCGGCGAGCACGCTGTCGATGGTGCGCACCAGGCCGCCGGAGAGATGCCCGCGCAACTCCTCGACGAAGGCCTCCCGCTCGACGCCGCCGACGAAGGTGCGCTTCGCCGGCGCCCGGAAGGCGAGTTGCAGGAAGAACCGGTCGAAAGCGTCCTCGAAGCGCTCCTTCTCCTCCCGGGTCTTGGCGAGGGCGAGGCCGAGGGCGTCGCGCAGCAAGCGCTTGTTCTCGATGCCCACCCGCGAGACGATGTCGAAGGCGTCGAGGGTCTCCGCCGGGGAGACGCGCACGTCGGCGTTGCGCAGCGCCTGCACGAAGCGGGAGAAAGTGACCTCCATGAGGCGGCGTAGTATATCGTCCGGACCCATGCCCACCGCCGACCACCAAGCCGTTGTGGCCGTCTTGCGCGGCCTGCTGCCGGAATGGCGGCCGGACGACATCGAGAACGTCGCGTACCTGCCCGGCGGCTACGCCAACGACAACTACCGGTTCGAGTACGAAGGCGCGGCGTACGCCCTACGCGTCGTGCGGCACCCGGGCGTGGACCGCGGCGCCGAGGCGCGTTTTCTGGAACTCCCCTGCGCGCCCGACGTGGTCGCCTTCGATCTCGCGAGCGGCCATCTGTTGACGTGTTGGATCCCGGGGACGTTGCTCGCGGAAGCGCCCATCCCGCCGACGGCGGCGGCCGCCTACCTGCGCACGCTACACGCGGACATTCCAGCCGGGGTCAGCCGGTACGACCCTCGCGAGGTGATTCGTCGCGACCTCGACGGCGCGGATGCCGTCTCGCCGGTGGCCACCACGGCCCTCGATCAGATCGGCTGGGCACCGACCGAGCTGCGTGGCTGTCACAACGACCTCAATCCGTGGAACATCCTGCGCACCGACGCCGGCTGGCGGACCCTCGACTGGGAGTTCGCGGGCGACAACGATCCGCTCTTCGACCTCGTATGCCTCGCCCGTGGACTCGAGTACGACGACGCGGGCTTGGAGCGTCTGGCGGAGGCCTACTTCGGTTCGCCCGGCATTCCACCGCGCCGGCTCCTCGACACGCGCCTACTGTTCGAACTGCGCGAGTATGCGTGGGCGGTGCGTCAGAGGACGCTCGGGAACGAGCGCGCGGAGGTGCGTACCCAGGCGACGCGGTCCGAGCGGATGCTAAGGATCCTGCTCGAGCGCCGCCAAGGCGCTACCTAGCCGCGCATCTCCCCCGCCCCGCACGACGTCGAAGCGGTGCCGGCCGCCGACGAGGATGCCGTGGTAGACCTCGAACAACCGCTCCCGGTCCGTGGGCGATTCACGCAGCGGATCCGGCACCCAAGGCAAGTCCACCGCGGTGAGCAGGTAGTGGCGCGGTGCCTGGGCTTCGAGGGCCCGCACCAGCCACGCCGGCAACGCACCATACTTCTCGCGCCACCAGACGCGGATGACCAACAGGTCGGTATCGAGTATGACCGGGGACCAGCCGGTGGCCAGCGCACGCGCCTCGAGCGCCATCTGCCCGCGCGCGATGGCCTCGACGTCCTCCCGTTCGTACTCGACGCGGTCCACCAAGTAGTCGCGCGCGTACTCCGGCACGGCGCGCACCCCGAAGTGCTCGCCCAAGGCACGCGCCAGCGTCGTCTTGCCGGTGCATTCGGGGCCGACGATGGCGATGACTGGGGGCATGGGGGCAACCGTTGAGGGAACGACAGTGTAGGCGAGTCGAACACATGCCCCCCACCCCCCATTCCGCTAAAATCGCCCTCCCCGTCACGAGCCCCGACCGGGCGGAGCCCCGATGGTGAAGACCATAGCGATCGTCGAGGACGACGCGGACCAGCGCGCGAACTACGCGGACGCCATCACCAGGAAGGGCTACGACGTGGCGGAGTACGCGAGCCGCGGTAGCGCGTTGCGGGGCTTCGAGCGCAGCCTCCCCGATCTCGCCATCCTGGACATCGTGCTCGGCGAGGAGTTCGACGCCGGCTTCCAGCTCTGCCGTGACCTGCTGGCGCGGGCGCCCACCTTGCCGGTCATCTTCCTGACGGAACGCATCGACGAGATCGACAAGATTTCCGGCTTGCGGCTGGGGGCCTGGGACTACTTGCCGAAGCCCATCTCCCTGGATTACCTGGTGGAGCGCGTGTCCTCCCTGCTGCGCATCGACGAGGTGCGGTCGAGCGGTGCCGACAGCGCGGGGTCGAGCGCGCGCCGGCTCGGCGACCTGACCATCGACCAGGACGCCCTGCTGGTGTCGTGGCAGGGCACGCGCATCGACCTGTCCGGCACGGAGTTCCGCATGCTCGCCAAGCTCGTGCGCCAGCCGGGCCACGCGGTCAGCTACGACACGCTGATGAACGCCACGATGCAGAGCTTGGTGACGAACAACACCATCAATACCCACATGCGCAATATCCGCAAGAAGTTCGAGAAGGTCGATCCGGAGTTCGTCTGCATCCGCAGCGAGTACGGCTTCGGCTATCGCTGGGCCGCGCAGTGAAGATCGGCTCGAAGGTCCGGGGACCCCGGCTCGGCACCAAGCTGACGCTGCTCGGCCTCGCGCTCCTCGCCCTGCCGTACTTCTCCTACCTGCAACTCGTGGAGATGGAGCGGCTGTTGATCCAGGGGCAGTCCCACGCGCAGCTCCTCACCGCGGAGGGCATCTCCACGCTGTTCAACGGCCGCGAGGACCTGTTCCGCGACCTGCCGGTCAACCCGATGGACTACGAGTCGCTGCGGGCGCACCCGATCGAGAGTCCGGCGCGGCTCGATGGCGCGCTGGCGGAGTGGGGCGAGGTGGAGAGCCGGCGGCAGCGGTTTGGCGGAGACGACGACGCCCTTGCGGATGGCGGCTTCGACCTCGTGCTGGGGGAGCGGGCGGGGGACCTGTACGTACACATGCGCATCCGGGACGACCGGCCGGTGTTCCGCGATCCCCGCTACCTGCGGCTCGACAACGCCGACCACGTGCGCCTGAGCTTCATCCGCCCGGACGGCGAGGAGGGGCGCGCCGCCATCACGCTGGAGGAACCGGGTGTCACCACCACGTACTGGATGGAGCCGGACTGGGCCTTCGCGGAGACGGGCGCGCCCGAGACGCAGATCCAGGGTTACGTCAGGACCTCGGAGGGAACAGGCGAGGGCTATAAGCTCGAGTTCCGCATGCCGCTTTCCCTACTCGGTTCGAGGCGCTACCTCGGCCTCTCCTTCGTCGACGTGGACGACCCGGAGACCCGCGCCATCCGGGCGATCACGCAGACGCTGCCGACCGCCGGCAAGGAGGGCTTCAACCTAGTCATCTATCGCTCGCCCGAAGTGCTCGAGATCATCGAGGGCCTGGGCTACTCCGGTGCCCACATCAGGGTGATCGACGCCCAACGCCGCGTGCGCGCGGACACCGGCGGCTACGACACGGGCACCGCACCGGACGCGGAGGGCGCCTGGACGCTTCGCATCCATGCCTGGTTCCACGAGATTCGGCTCTGGATGGAGGGCTTGAGCGGCATGGACGAGGACGCGGCCGTCACCGCGGCGCGCTCCGAAGCCGTGGGAGAGGAGGCCATCGCCGCCGCCCTCGCCGGTGAACCGATTAGTACCCGGCGGGTCGTGGACGGCGACGTGGAGATCATCGTGGCGGCGCACCCCATCGTCTCGAAGGACACGGTGCTCGGCGCCGTGGTGGTCGAGCAGGACATCGACCACATCCTGACCTTCCAACGCGAAGCCCTGGAGCAGGTGATGGTGGTCGCCGTGGCGAGCCTGCTCGCCGTATTCCTGGCCATGGCGGCCTTCTCCGGGCGGCTCGCGTGGCGCATCCGCAACCTGCGGCGCGAGGCGGCCCGCGCGATCGACCGCTACGGGCGGCTGCGCAAACAGTCGCTCAAGGCCGAGCGGCGCGCCGGCGACGAGATCGGCGATCTCTCGCGCAGCATCTCCACGATGCTCACGCGCCTGCATCAGCACAACACGTTCCTGGAGAAGATGCCGCGCACGCTGCGCCACGAGATCAACAACCCCTTGAACGTGCTAAGCACGTCGCTGGACAGCCTCGCGGACCGTGCCGATGCCCAGGACGAGAAGTACCTCAACAGCGCCAAGCGCGGGGTGCTGCGGATCGGGTCCATCGTGCAGAACCTCGCCGACGCGGCGAACCTCGAGGAATCGCTGGTGGCCGACGACTTCGAGGTCGTGGACATCGGCAAGCTGCTCGGTGACTACGTCAACAACTTTCGGCTGTCGCAGCAGCGCCACCCCATCGTCTATCGCGGCATGCCCCACCCGGTCCACGCCCGGGTCGCCGACTATCGGATCGAGCAAATGCTCGACAAGATCGTCGACAACGCGATCGACTTCCACCACCCCAACAGTCCCATCAAGGTGCAGCTCGACACGGACCGGGACTTCCTGCGCATCACCGTGGCGAACCGCGGCCCCACCTTGCCGGACACCGGCGAGGCGTCCCTGTTCGAATCCATGGTCAGCCACCGCGGATCCCATAGCCGCATGCACTTCGGGCTCGGGCTCTACATAGTGCGCGCGATCGCCGAGCACCACGGCGGCGCCGTGCGGGCGCTCAACCTGGTCGATGGTTCCGGCGTGGCGATCATGGTGGAGTTGCCGCTCGCGAGCGACATGCCGGAGCGGCGCGCCGTGGCGCAGGAAGCTGGAGGCACCGGCGGCGATTAGCGGCCCCGGGGGCGTCAGTCTCCGCCGGCTTGGATGGGAGCGTTCTCGCGTCAGTCGCCGGCGACTTGGATGCGCGCCTCGAAGTCGGCCTCGCTCTCGCATGCCAATGCCGCGACGATCACGCGATCCTTCGGCAGGTTTGCAAATCCCGGCAGCGTCATCGGGAACCCCGCCGACACGGCGATGTTCCGGGACAGCAGAATTCGGCGCACGCTGTCGGCCCGGTCCTCGACGCGACCTTCCGCCCGACCCTCCGCCCGGCCCTCCGCCCGGCCTCTCTCAGCCGCTTCGCGACGTTGCGCCCCAGTCAGCGGATCGTCGTCCGGCCCCGTGCCCTCGCGGGCGCCCAGGGCCAAGCCCACGCGCTCCAGCACCCGCAGGGTCTCCGCCGACGGCGTGGCCTCGTCGAAGGCGCGGTGGATCTCGGCCGCGGTCCAACCCGGCAACGCCCGGCTCTCGCTCGACACCTCGTACGCGCCGTCCCGCAAGACGTGGATCGTCAGTCCCGCCGCCCTGCGCCGGCGGCGGCTCGCCGCCGGCCGGTCCGGCACGTGAATCCACACCTCGGGGAAGCCCCATGCCTCGTACAGCTTCAGCTTGCCGCGGCGCGCGTCCGTCGTGTGGTCCACCTCCAACACCACGTCCGGGAAGTCGTGCTCGCCCACCACCATTGCAGCGGGGCCGGGGAGATGCGCCGAGGACGGGTGCAGGTACGCCGACTGGTCGGCCTGCATGATGCGCCGCGGCGCACCCCGGCGATCACGCACCATCAGGTCCATGGTGCCGTAGCATTTGACCGGCGAGCCGCGCACGCTGGCGATCCGCGTCAACAGCCCCGGCAGCGCCGCCCCCGGCTCCTCGTGGTAGGGCGTGGTGGGCTCGCACACCCACATCGTCTCGGTCTCGGAGTCCCAGAACTCCAGGCGCCCGTCGTAGTCCGACAACTCATCCCGCCCCAACCGCCGGACGTCGCAGCCCGGGAACTCCAAGCCGGGCAAGGTCGGGGGCCTCCAGGAGTCCTCGGTTCCTTGCCGAAGCGGGCGTGCCACGTCTTCGGCGTCGCCCGCCGAGTCCGGCACCGCATGCGAAGTGAAGCGCGTCGTGTCCATGCGATCTCGTCTCCTGAGCCCTCGCCGCGGAGGGCTTCCCCGCGTCAGTCGCCGATGCTTCGGATGCGCGCCTCGAAGTCGGCCTCGCTCGCGCACGCCAGCGCCGCAGACGCGATCTCCTCCTCCGGCGCGTCCGCGAATCCCGGCAGCGTCATCGGAAACCCCACCGACACCGCGATGCCCCGAGACAGCAGAATCTGGCGCACCATGCCGGCCCGGCCCTTCGCACGGCCTCGCGCCTCCGCTTCCCTACGCTGCGCGCCGAGCAGCGGGTCGTCGTCCGGCCCGGTGCCCTCGCGGGCGCCGAGCGCCAAGCCCACCCGCTCGAGTACCCGCAGGGTCTCCGCCGAAGGCGTGGCCTCATCGAAGGCGCGGTGGATCTCCGCCGCGGTCCAACCCGGCAACGCCCGGCTCTCGCTCGACACCTCGTACGCACCCTCCCGCAACACATGGATCGTCAGCCCCGCCGCCCTGCGCCGGCGGCGGCCCGCGGCCGGCCGGTCCGGCACGTGAATCCACACCTCGGGAAAGCCCCATGCCTCGTACAGCTTCAGCTTGCCGCGGCGCGCGTCCGTCGTGTGGTCCACCTCCAGCACCACGTCCGGGAAGTCGTGCTCGCCCACCACCATTGCGGCGGGGCCGGGGAGATGCGCCGAGGACGGGTGCAGGTACGCCGACTGGTCCGCCTGCATGATGCGCCGCGGCGCACCCCGGCGATCACGCACCATCAGGTCCATGGTGCCATAGCACTTGACCGGCGAGCCGCGCACGCTGGCGACCCGGGTCAACAGCCCCGGCAGCGCCGCCCCCGGCTCCTCGTGGTAGGGCGTGGTGGGCTCGCACACCCACATCGTCTCGGTCTCGGAGTCCCAGAACTCCAGGCGTCCGTCGTAGTCCGTCAGCTCGTCGCGCCGCAGGCGCCGGGCGTCGCAGCCCGGGAACTCCAGCCCCGGCAAGGTGGGAGCGTGCCACACATCCTCCGCGTCCCGCCGGACATGGCGCCGGGCGGCATCGGAGGGCTCCGGCGGATCCACCAGAGCGTGCGAAGTCGAGCGTGTGCTATCCATGCCGCCGATTTTATCTCTAGCATTCCCACCGTGGCCACGAAAAGGCGGGAGAGGCTACCGCGCCAACCCGTATTCCGCCTCGACCGCGACCTCGCCCGCGCAGGTCACCTCACCACGCTCCACGAGGTAGACCATGGCGGCGAACACGCTCCGCGCCGCCGCCGGATACATGAACTCCGGTAGCTCCGCGTACATCGACGGCACCATCTCCCGGATGCGCCCCACGCCTTCGCGCAGGCATGCCTTGATCTGCTCCTCGCGCTCGACGCGGTGGGCGATGAACGCCTCGACGTGGGGCTTCGGCGCCGTGATGGCGGGGCCGTGGGTGGGCCAATAGAGGGCGTCGTCGCGCTCTAGGAGCAGTTCGAGGCTCGCCATGTAGCTGCGCATGTCGCCGTCCGGGGGCGAGACGATGCTCGTCGACCAACCCATCACGTGGTCGCCGGAAAAGAGCGCCCGCTCTTCGCGCAACTGATAACAGATGTGGTTCGAGGTGTGCCCCGGTGTATAGACGCATTCGACGGACCAGCCATCGCCCTCGATCACCTGGCCGTGGCGGACGGCGACGTCGGGGTCGAAGTCCATGTCGCCACCCTCCTCCACGACGATGCCCTCCTCCTGCTTGCCGGCGCCGTGGGGACCGTAGCCGTAGGAGGGGGCGTCGCAGACTTCGCGCAGCAGCGCGCAACCCGGCGAGTGGTCGGCGTGGGTGTGCGTGACGAGGAGATGCGTGATGGTCTCGCCCCGCGTGGCCGCCAGCAGCGCGTCGATGTGCTCCGGATCGGCCGGCCCCGGGTCGACGACGGCGACGTTGCCGTGGCCCAAGATGTAGGTGCCGGTGCCGTAGAGCGTGAAGGGGCTCGGGTTGTTCGCGACGACGCGGCGGATGTTCGGCGACACCGCCGCGGACACGCCGTACTCGAAGTCCAGTTCGCGCCTGAAGGGAATCTCTACGCCCATCTCGACCGCCGCGTCTTTCTTCGGACGGCGAAGCCTATCAGACTTGGCTTCGCCACCCCGCCGGCAGGCCGGGGCCGGCGGTCACCAACGCGCGTCAATCACCGCCGACAGCCCGTTCCGCCTCCACGCTCCAGGCGTCCCGCAGTCCGCGCCAGGCGTCGACGTCCGGCGTGACGGTCAGCGCGAGGTCCAGGTAGTAGCGCGCGTCCCCGGCCAAGCCCACCTCGAAAGCCTCCTGGGCCACGAACGCCAAACGCTCCGCCGTGCGCGTCAACAACGCCGCGGCGCGGGCGTTGCCTTGATCGAGGCGGTCCACCTCGCGCAGTTTCGCCACCACGTTGGCCTCCGCCGGCTCGGTGAAAAAACCATCCCGAAACAGCGCTTCCGCCTCTTGGAGCAAACTCGCCACGGTAGCCAATCGTTGCTGCTCCGCGTCGAGCCGCAGGTGCATCTCGTTGACGGTCGTGTCGCCGAGTCCGACGGCGGCCGCCCGATCCAGGAGATGTTGCGCAGCCGCGAGGTTCCCCATGCCGAGCAGGCCACCAAACTGGACGAGGGCCTGGGCGGCCACCTCGGCGAGTCCCTGCTGCGCGATCGCGTTGCCCGGATCGGTGGCCAGCACGCGGAAGTAGATCTCCGCCGCGTTCGCCTCCGGCGGATCGACCAGCGCCGCCGCCACCCGCAGGTCCCCGGCCCGTTGCAGCATCGCGTCGATCTCCCGGGCCAGCGCGTCCGCCTGGCTGATGAGCGCGCGCACCCGGGCGAGTTGTGGATAGTCGGGGTTCGCGCTCGACGCGCGGCCCAGCTTGTTGATGGCGTCGGCAACGTCGCCCTCCGTCGCGGCCCGCTCCGCGAGTTCCGTGTAGTGGCCGGCCAGCTCGTCGAGCCGGTCGCGTGCCTCCGCGTTGCCGGGATAGCGCCGCAGCACCTCCTGCAATGCCTGGATGGCGGCGGCGGCGGAAGGCTCGTGGGACATGCTCTGCGTCGCCAGCAGCACCCGCGCGCCGCGCAGGATCGAGTCCGCCCGCCGCCGCTCGGAAACGCGCTCGAACAAGGTGGTGAGTTCGGAGTCCCGGGGGAAGATGCTGAGCGACTCGGAGAGTTTCGCCTCCGCGAGGGCGAAGTCCTCGGACTCGATCGCCTGCGCGATGTCGTTCTTCCAAGTGGTGGCGACGGTCGACAGCGCCCGCCCCGCCTCTTCGTGTCCGGGCGCCTTGTCGAGCACCCGCCGGTACGCGGCCACGATGGCCGCCAAGCTCTGGTTCGGGTCCCGGCGCAGGGCCTCCGCCGCGCTCCAGGCCCGCTCCACCTCCGGGTGCTCCGTGAGCCCGGTGCGCGCGAGCAAGGCCGCCGCGGCGTCCGGCTGCGTCATCGCGACGTAACCGCCCGTGACGAGCGCCACGGCCAATGCGGCGCCGGCCACCACTGGCGCAACCCGGGTGCGGGCACGGGATCCGTCGTCGAGGCCGCTCCGCGCCGGCTCGCGCCAAGCATCGGCCGACGCCGCGAGCACCTCGATCTCGCCGGTGGACACCAGTGCGCGGACGACGGCCGGGGCCGGCGTTATGGCCTCGAAACGCACCGCGTCCAGGGCCCGCACGACCTCCGCGCCGCTCTTGAAGCGTCGCTCCGGCTCCGGGGCCAGGAATCGGTCAACGAGCTCCTGCAATGCGGCGAATGGTTCCGGCAGCCGCGGCGCACCCGCGGCCGGATGCCGCACCACCGTCCCGCCCTCGTGGTCGAGGGGGTGGGGCGTGTCGCCGGTGAGCATCTCGAAGAAGACCACGCCGAGGCCGTATAGGTCGGAACGGCCATCGACCGTTCGCCCGGCCGCCTGTTCCGGACTCATGTAGCCCGGCGTTCCGACCATGCGTACGCGGCCAGGCGCGGCACCCGGATCGAGGTCCGCGGCCACCTCGCCGACGAAGTCGATCAGCACGGCCGTCGTCGGATCGCGGAACAGGATGTTCGACGGCGTCACGTCGCCGTGCAGGTAGCCGGCCGCGTGGGCATGGTCCAAGGCACCCGCCACTTGCTCGGTGATGCGGAGCACGTCCACGAAGGAGACCCCCTCCCGTAGGCGGGCCACCAGATCGCCGTCCTGCAGGGGTTCCATCGCCACGTAGAGCGCGGACCCCGCCAGGCCCACGTCGTACACGGCGACGACGTGGGGATGGTCGAGCCGCGCCACGCTGCGTGCCCGCTGGCACGCGCGTTCCAGGAACGCGGGGGGCGCATCCGCACCGAGTTCGACCACCTTGAGGGCCACCGACCGGTTCGTGCGCCGCTCCGTCGCCAGGTAGACCCGGGTGCCGCCCGTCCCCCCCAGGGCGCGGTGGATGCGATAGCCCGGGACGTCCATCAGGGCAGTTCGGCCACGCTCAGCCAGCCGATCTCCCCCTGCACCATGTGGCCGAGCACGAAGCGGCCGCCCACGACGTATGCCTGCCCGTCCAAGCGCACCGCGGTCCCCCAGCCATGGGCCTTGCCGTTCACGCACTCCTCGCTCGTGAACATCCACCGGGCGCCGTCGAGGGTCATCCTGCAACGCGCATCCTCCGCGATGAGGGTCTCCCGCACCAACTCGCCATCGACCCACCGCTGGAAGTACCGGTCACCGTCCGGCACGCTCTTCACGCCATGGCCGTGCATACGATTCGCGGTGAACTCACCCCGATAGACCGTACCGTCCTTCCAGTAGTACGCCCCGATGCCCTCCCGGCGGTTCGCCGCCCATTCGCCGACGTAGCGGTTGCCGTTCTGCCAAGTCTGCGTGCCCCAACCGGAGCGCTCGCCTTCCCGGAACTCGCCCTCGTACACGTCCTGGTTGTCCCACACCAAGCGTCCGCCGCCGGTGATCTGGTTGGCGCGGAACTCCCCGGTGTAGACGTTGCCGTTGCTCCAGGTGAGCCGCCCCCGGCCCTCCCGGCGGTCGTTGACGAACGCGCCCTCGAACACGCGGCCGTCCGGCCAGCTCAGGCGCCCCTCTCCCTGCCGCCGGTCGTTCACGAAACGACCCTCGAACACCCGACCGTCCGGCCAATAGAAGGTGCCCTCGCCATGCATCTTGCCGTTCAGGAACTCACCGACGTAGCGGTGCCGGTTGCTGACGTAGGTGCCCTGCCCGGTCAGCACGCCGTCGACCACCTCCCCTTCGTAGACGTCCCCGTTCGGCAGCTCGATGCGGCGGGTGGCGGCGTCGGTGGTGACTAGGAGGAATAGCGCTGCGAGTCCGGCCAGCCACCGTGTTATCGGTGAAGCCTTCGATGCACTGGCCATATGCGATGCACTCGAAAACCGGGCGTTGATTTTAACAAGCCCGTTGACCCCGGAACCCCGCAGCGGACATGGGAACCCCGCGGCCATGGCGCAACGCCTACACGCCGCTCACCGAGCGGATCTGGATTGCGTCCACGCGGGCCTCGGCGAGCACGTCCGACAGGACGACGACCCGCGCGTCGGGGGCGATGCCCTCCCGGTCGCGCAGCGCCCCGAGCGCGATCTGGATCGTCTTCTCGGGCTGCGTGGAGAACGCGGTCCGGTAGGCGTAGACGCCGCGGTTCAGCATCAGGCGACGCCGTACCTGGCTGTTGTTCGTGAACACGTAGATGGGCACGTGGGGGGGGTGGCAACTCGTGACGAGGTCCGCCATGAGCCCACGGCGCGTGATGACGACGATGCCCGCCGCCGCGATGGCCTCGGCCAGTCCCGCCGCCGCGACCGCGAGATGGTGCTTGTCGGTGCCGGTCTCGAGCTCCCGGGCGAAGCCGAGCCCCGGAAATCGCTCGCTGGCCACGGCGATCTTCGAGAGCTGCTCGACGGACCGCACTGGATAGCGTCCGACGCTCGTCTCGCCCGAGAGCATCACCGCGTCCACGCCCTCGTAGACCGCGTTCGCCACGTCCGTCACCTCCGCCCGGGTCGGGATCGGGTTTTCGATCATGGACTCCAACAGATGCGTCGCCACGATGCAGCGCTTGCCGAGGCGCGCGCAGGTGCGCACGAGCTCCCGCTGCACGTTGGGCAGCGCCGCGATGTCGGTCTCGATGCCGAGGTCGCCCCGCGCCACCATGATGCCGTCCGCCGCCCGCGCGATCTCCTCCACGCCTTCGAGGCCCTCCCGGTTCTCGATCTTGGCGATTACCTTGAGCGATGCGTTCTTTCGCCCGAGCAGATGACGCAGTTCCATGACGTCGCTCGCCGAGCGCACGAACGAGAGCGCCACGTAGTCCACGTCCTGCGCCATGCCGAACAGGATGTCGTCGCGGTCCTTGGCGGTGATCGACGGGAGGTTGACGTGTACCCCCGGCATGTTGACGTGCTTGCGGCTACCGAGGAGCCCGCCGTCCACCACCCGGCACCGCACCCGGTCCGCGCTCTGCTCGATCACCTCGAGGTTGATGAGGCCGTTGTCGAGGGTCACCGCGCTGCCGGCCTCAACCGCCGCCGGCAGGTCCGGATAGTTGACGTGTATCTCGCCGTCGGCCACGGGCCCGGACACGCGCAGGGCGACCTCCGCGCCCTGCTCCAGGGCGACGGGCGCATCGATGTCCCCGGTGCGGATCTCGGGACCCTGGGTGTCGAGCAACACCGGCACCGGGAAGCGGACCTTGCGGTTCAAGGTCTTGATCCAGTTGATGGTCCTGAGCGCCGTCTCGTGATCCGAGTGGGACATGTTCACGCGCACCACGTCCATGCCCGCGTCGTAGAGGCGCGACAGCGTCTCGAAGTCCGCGGTGGCCGGCCCGACGGTGCAGACGATCTTGGTGCGGCGCTCCATCCGGTCAGCGTAACACCGCGTCGTGACGCGCCGATGCCCCGAACGGGGACGGATCGCCCGGGGACGCCTTTTCGTCGCGGGCGTTCCAGAACGCGGCCACCGCGCTCCGAACGTCCGCGGCGCGCACGCGCCGGGGGCGCCAATGCGCTGGGAAGAACGCCCGGCAGCGCGACCCGGCGAAACGCGGATCCACCAGCACCACCACCCCGCGATCCGCGGGGCCCCGCAGGGCGCGCCCGGCGGCCTGCACGACCTTGGCCATGGCCGGTTGCAGGTATGCCACCGTGAAGCCGTCGGGATCGTGCCGTTCCGCGACGAGGTCGCGCTCCGTGGAGCGCGGCGGCAGCCCCGGTCCCACCACGATGACGCCGCGCAGCGCCCCGCCGTCGAAGTCCACCGATTCGGCGAACAGCCCACCCATGACGACGACGCCGATGCACGGGGCGTCCGGATCGGAAAGTGCCGCGACGAACCGGACACGTTCCGCGTCGTCCATGTCCGGGCGCTGGGATCGCACCGGCACCGGGGAGGCCGCGCCGAGCGCTTCCGTCAGGGCGTCCAGGTAGGCGAACGACGGCAGCGCGATCAGGTAGTTGCCGGGCGCCGCCTCCGTCGCGGCGCGCACCACGCCGACCAGGGCATCCAGCGTACGGGACCGGTCCCGGTAGTAGGTGGAGACGTCCGGCACGACGAACACGCCGAGCGCATCCTCCGGAAAGCCGGCGTCCACCCGCCCACTGCAGCTGCTCTCCGGCTGGCCGTGCAACGCCTGGAACAACCCGGGCGGCGACAGCGTTCCCGAGAACCGCACGGCACCGTGGAATCCGTCGAGCACCTCGGCGATGTGCGCGGCCGGCGAGAGACATGCCATGCGCACGTCGACGTCGCGTCCCTCCGTCGCCAGCAGATAGCGATAGTCCGCCGCGTCGAACCAGCCCGCCGCGCCCACCGCGAAGCGATGGCAGTCGCCCAGGAACGTCCGCGTGTGCGGCGCCGCCGCGAGGTCCACGTCCGCGGCCGTCAACAACAGCCGCTCGATGGCGCGCAGCAGCGCCGCGGGCGCCCCGATCACGCCATCGTTCTCCGCCCGCCGCAACGCGAGCAGCGCGCGGTCCACCGACCGCAGCCGCGCCGCCAAGGGGCCCGGCGCGTCGCCGAGCGCCCGGCGGCATCCGGCGCGCGCCACGGCGACGCTCAGCATCTCGCTCGCGCGCCCCGCCAGCTGGTGCGCCTCGTCCACGAGCAGCCCCGCGCGCCCAAAGCCATTCGTCACCAGCCGCCGCAGGCGCACGATGGGATCGAATACGTAGTTGTAGTCGCAGACCACCACGTCCGCCCAGGCCGCGGCGTCGAGGGATAGCTCGAAGGGACACACGACGTGTTCCCGCGCCACCTCCTCGACCTGCTCGCGCGCCACGAGGCCGGTTTGCAGCAGGGCATCCCGCGCCGCCGGCATGCGGTCATAGTAGCCCCGGGCGTGCTCGCAATGCGCCGGGTCGCAGGGGGTGCCGGGATGGAAGCAGATGCGGTCCTTCGCGGTCACCGTCACCGCGGTCACGCGGCCGTCCGGCGCGCAACGCGCGAGGGCCTCCTCCGCGGCGCGCTGCCCCGTCCCCCGGGCAGTCAGGAAGACCGCGCGGTCCAGGCCTCCGGCCCCCATCGCGCGCAGGGCCGAATAAAGCATGGCCACCGTCTTGCCGCTGCCCGTCGCCGCCTCCACGAGCAACTGTCCGCCGTCGCGGAACGCGCGGAACGCGGCCCGCGCCATGCGGCGCTGATGCTCGCGGAAGTCATCGAAGGGAAAGGCCAGCGAGCCGAGGACGGCATTCCGCTGGCCGGCGTGCATCCGCCGGCCGGCGAGCCACGCCGCGTAGCGATCAACGGTGGCCTCGAGGAAGTCCGCGAGGGCTGCCCGCGTCCGTGTTTCCTCCGCGTCGAACGCCGTTTCCCCGTCGGGACGCAGGTACACGAGGCGCAGCCGCCACACCGGTCGGTCCCCGCCAACGAGCGCCGCATACAGCTTGAGCTGCGCCATGTGAAGATGGCCAAGATGCGCGTGGAGGCGTTCGATGTCCGAGCGCGTCGTCTTGAACTCCTCGACGAGCCCGGCGTCCGCGTCGAAGCCATCGATGCGGCCGCGCACGGTCAGCGCCACACCGTGGCGGTGCAGCGTGGCCTCCACCGGCACCTCGCGCCGATAGCCGTCGGGGCGCCCGCGTTGCGCGCGGCGCTGAGCGCCGATGCCCTCCACGGCGGTGGCCGCGCGGTCGTAGCGATAGTGGAGGTCCCCGCGGCGGTGCACGAACGCGGCCAGTTCGCGCACGGCGACGGTGGCGTCGAACGGCGACGGAACGACGGGTCCCACCACGGTCGTGGGCGTTGGCGTTGGCGATATCAGGCTCGTGCTCACCGGAAACGCAACAACCGTACGCGCAAACCCGCCTCCTCGAGCTTGTCCATCCAGAGCCGCTGGTGGGGGCGGAGCTGATCGGTGGGGCCCTTGACCTCCACGAACTCGTACGTGCCGTCGTCATACACCGCCGTCAGATCGGGAAAGCCCGTGCGGGCGCGGTCGAGGTCTTGGGCGACGATCGCGAGGAGCGTGCGCACGTCGGCCATGGGGATGCCGGCCAATACGCGCTCGAGGGTGGCGGCATCCAGCGCTCGCCAGTCGACGAGGCGATTGGCGACGCCCCGGCGCGACGCCGCCGTGGCGAGCATGGCCGCCCGCAACGCGCCGTCGTCGAGGCGGAGCGGATCGTCGCAGCGCCCTCGGCGCGTCGCGAAGAAGTCCGGCCAGAAGAGGTCGAGCGGGGCGCTCTGGAAGGCGTTGACGAACATGCCGTCCACCGGCGCGAACACCCACTCCCAGTAGGCCAGGCCGAAGAGCCCCAGGGGCAATGCGTTCTCCAGGTGCCGAACCACGCCGCCGTGCTCCGCCAGCACCGCCGCGGCGGCATCCTCCACCCGGGCCGCGTACGAGGGCGCCCACGGCAAGTCCACGATGGGGCATTCAACCGTCCCGCGCACCGTTTGGAAGCGCTCGGCGAAATCGCGCTCCAAGGCCGAGCGCGGCTGCCGGCGGATGGCCGCCCGCAGCCGCGTTACCCCCTCGGCGTCCCCGAGCCGGTTCAGGATGCGGGTGGTCCGCTCGCGCGCGGGCGCATGGGAGGAACGCCCGTAACACGCGAGCGCGTCGTCGAGGGCCCCGCCGCGTTCCAGCCGGCGGCCGAGCCGGTTGAGTATGCGGCTACGCCGGCGTTCCAGCAGCCGGCCCCGCGCCGGATGCCAGAGCGCCTCGACGACCACCGCCGCGAGTTCCGGGGCCGGGGCGGGGCCGAGGTGTTCCACGTAGTCGCCGATGCGCGTCAGCGCGAGCCAGGCGTCGAGGGCGGCCCGGTCGGGAAAGAGACGGCGTTCGCGGCACAGCGCGTAGTCCTCGTAGCGCGCGATGCCGAGATCGCGCACGACGAAGGCGGCGAGGTCCGAGTGGCGGTCGCCGAAGAAGAGCAGCCGGTAGAGTTCGAGGCGCACGGGGTCGGCCGGCGCTACCCAAGGGCAATGCCAGGCGAGCCGCGCACGGACGACCGATGCCGGGTAGCGGGCGAGAATCGCCTCGATCAGGACGGCCTTCGGTCCCCGTGTGTCCGCAATCGGAAACCACCGTTCCAGTTCCGCTCGCCTCGCACGCCGGAAGAGGACCTCGGGCGCGAAGTCGGGGCACGCCAGGAGCAGGCCCGCGTCCACCAACTCGGCCAGCGCCACATCGCGCTCCGGAACCTCGGGATACGCGAGGGTGTCCACCCGCACGATGGGGCCCCGCCGCCCGACGATCCGCGCGAACAGCCGCTGCGCGCCGGCCGACGCCGCGGCGACGGCGTCGCCGAAGGCGCGTTCGTTGGCGGCGAGTAGGTCGTCGTACTGCCGGTGCACGCCCTCGATGAGCAAGAGCAGGTTGCCGGCGTAGTAGTGGTCCGGCGGCGGGGCGGTGGGAAGGAGGCGCGTCGTCCGCGCGACCGCGGTCAAGTCATGCCCGGCCGCGGGCACCTCCCCCAAGGCGTCGCTTGCGGACGCGTCCCTCGCCGACGGAGATGCCCGGGGCGGCCTCGGCTGGCGACTGGCATCGGACACACGCATGAAATGCTCGGACGTATCGCGCCTCGTACCGGCATTATATCCAGTGTCTGGATATGTATACAGCAAACCGCTCCTCCACCTTTGGGAGATCTCCCGATCCGATCTCTCGGTAGGCTGGCGCGCCCGTGCCGCATCGGGTATCTATGCCCGCATGCGTGCCGCCCCCTACTGCCTGTGTGCCCCCGTCACCGAGAAGGCCATCGACAATGTCCGCGCGAACGGCGGCGCCGGGGCGTACAAGGACACGCATCCGTGGTATCTCGCACGAGAGCTGCTGGCCGCGGCCCGGACGGCCGGGGAGACCCTGGCCATCCTGTTCGCGTCGGGGCAGCCGGAGGAATTCGGCTGGTGGGCCGAGATCGAGGACATCGACGTCGAGGCCTTCCACCGCGGCACCTGGGAGACGCGCTGCGCCTTCCGCGGCCTGCGGCCCGTCGCCGACATCTTCCGCCCCCTCGACAGCGTGGCGCTCTACCCCGGCAAGGAACAGCTCCGGCGCGAGGCGATCGAACCCATCACGCAACATCGCCAGTACCTGGACGGCCGGCTGCTGCGGCCCTACGCCATCGCCGAGACGCCGCCGTTCGTCGGTCTGCCCGCGGCGGACTCCTCGAACCCGCCCTGATACCGCCGCGGCACGACGCACCGCACCCGCCGCGCAACTCCAATACCGAGGCGGGCACGCAACTCCCCCGTTCCAACAAGCGAGAATACGCGAAGTCGCACACCACGAACCGGCATTGGCGCACGCGTCAAATGGTCAATGTCGCACAAGAAACCGGGCCAATTTCGCTAGCGCCCCCCTCGGGAGCCGCTAGAATCGCTCCTGGCAGTACCCACTCGGAAAACCCGGACATGGACTCGCTCGTTCAGCTTGTCGCCGCCGTCGTGAGCATGACCGCCAGCTTCGCGTTGGTCTTCGGCGGCATCGCGAGTTGGTTCCTGCGCCGGCTCGATCGGCGGTTCGACGCGATCGAGCGACAAGCCCGGGAGGACAAGGCCGACATCCACCGGCAGTTCGACGGCGTACAGCGGCAATTCGATGGCGTACAGCGGCAATTCGAGGAGCAGCGCACCGACGTTCAACGACAGTTTGACGGGGTCCAACGGCAGTTCGACGCGCTTCGCGAAGAACATGGGCGGCTATCCACCAGGCTGGATGCCGTTGGGCAGCGCATCGACGCCGTCTCCGATCAACTGTCGGACGCGCGTCAGTCCCTTGGACGACTCGAGGGCGCCATCCTGCGCAACCTCGAGCCCGAAGCGCTCACCGCGCCACGGCGCAGCTAATCCGCACCCAGGCAAGCTGCATGAGTTCACGATCGCGGCCATCCCGCGGATGGCCATCCAGTGGATGGTGGAGGTTCCGCCGGCGCGAAACCCCTACGGCGCCAGATGCCGGTCCGACCTCCGCCCGCAACAAAACCGAGAAGCCCATGCACATCACGTTGACCGACTTCTTCTACTTCCTGCGCATGATGGGCCAGGAGGACGATGGCCTCACGAGCATGACGTGCAAGTTCCACGTCCGGGGCGGAAGGGCCGCCGGGGCCGCCGAGATCAAGGGCGCGGTGGACGCATTCGTCAAGCGCCACGAAGCGATCCTCGATCCCCTGTTCGAGGCGCTGTTCGAGGGAGAGAAGACGCCCACCCTGCGCGACTCCCCCGACAGGACCCGCGTCGGTTACCGCTATAGCGGCCAGCTCACCAAGCGCGGCATGCGGGACCGTCCGAACTACCTACAGGAGCGGTTCGGGGTCACGGACCCACAGTCCGAGTACTCCGAGTTCCGCCGTCACCAAGTGGAGATCCAGTGCGACGTGCCGAGGACGGACAAGGGGCTGGACGATGTCATCGTGGAGGTGACCTACGAGTTCGACCACGGCTTGAACATCTGTGCCTTCCGCTTTCTACAGTCGCTGGACGACATCGCGCCCGCCCCCGCGGCACGGGACGCCATGGCCAAGCTGGAGACGGTGCTGCGCGAAACCGCGGTGCGGGGCCGCGACCACTACCAATCGCTTATCGGCAGCGACGCGTAGGGCCGCAGGAGCGCAGCGCACGCAGCGCGGCACCCCGACCCATCGGGGCGTTCGCGGCCGCTCAGTACCCGGTGTTCTCCCGCTCCTCGGCGGTGGTCTCCTTCGCCTGGGCGAGTTGCTCACGGGCGGCGGCGCCCATGAAGCCGCTGTCGGAGCCGAGTGTCACGAGGTTGAAGCCCTGTTGGAGCCACCTCGTCGCGAAGGGCAGGCTGCCGCCGTGGATGCCGGCGGCGATGCCGTGGGTCCGGCAGGCGTCCTGGATGCGCTGCACGGTCTCCACGTGCTTCGGCTCCTCGAAGGCGGCCGGGCCGAGGCCGAGCGCGTAGCCCAAGTCCGACGGGCCGATATAGATCGCGTCGAGCCCCGGCGTGCTCGCGATCTCGTCCAGCTTGTCGATGCCCTCCGCCGTCTCCACCATCGCGATGCAGGCGACCTCGCCGTTGGCCTCGCGCGCGTACCCGCGCCCGCCGTACATGGCAGCGCGGATGGGGCCGAAGGAACGGTTGCCGTCCGGCGGGTAGCGGCACGCCGACACGGCCATCTCGGCCTCCTCGCGGTTGTTCACCATCGGCACGATGACGCCGTACGCACCCGCATCGAGGGCCTTCATGATCTCGTAGGGCTCGTTCCACGGCACCCGCACGAACGGGATGGTGTCGGACGTCGAGATCGCCGGCAGCATGTAGGTGAGGTCGTCGTAGCTCAGCATGCCGTGCTGTAGATCGATGCACAGCCAGTCGAAGCCCACGTTCGACATCACCTCCGCCGTGTAGGCATTGCCCACCGACAGCCACCCACCCACCGTCTGGCCGCCCTCGCGCCAAGTCCTCAGCGGCGTGTTCTCTCGCATGAAATCCCTCCTCCGGAGTCGCGCGGGCACCGCGGGCATCGGCCGGCCGCACCTCGGCCACAGTCTGTTCGCCAGCGGCCGATCAAGTCAATGCGTGTCGAGTACGTGTGTGTCGAGTACGCGAATCCGGTAGATCATCCATCCCACCGAGCCAAGCACCAAGGCTGTGAAGCCCACCAGGATGGAATCCAGCACGAGCAGCATTGCGGCAACGAAGGGAGATGCACCGATGGCCACGAGGTTCAGCATGAAATGCGGGATTGCCAGCGGCAGGAAGCAGCCCAGCATCAGGAACGTCGCCCAGAACCATCGCCCGCGCATTGCCCGAACCGAACGCCGTAGGGACATCGAGTGGTCTCCGGCGATCAGCCCGACGCCCCAGGGCATGAAAGCCATCAGCGGAACCATCAGCGCTACGCCCGTGAGTTGCACCCAGAGCAGGGTACCGTCCGTTTCCATACCACCGACCCCCGCTGCCAAGGCCAGCGGCACAAGGATGGGCAATCCGCTAATGCAGGCCATCACCGCGAGGCCCTTGCCCATGGTCCCGTCGGGGCGAAGGGCCCGCCGCCAGTCACGCTCCTGGTACAGGTATCGCGGAACGAGCCAGCTACAGACCGTTACCGCAGCCACCTTGGCGATCCCGGCGGCATGATAGACGGGCGACTCCACCACCATTTCCGGGCTGGCATCGGCGGCGAACATGCCTAGTTCCCACTCCACGGCATGCTGGACCATTTCGAGCGCCGCAGCTCCAATCCACAACCCGACCGCCGTCCAGAACAGAGCGAAACCCGTACGGTAGCTGTCGCGAATCGCGGTAGCCAGTCCACTGATCAAGACCGTCTCCCCGGCGTCAACGGCACCCGAGCATAGCAGAGACGCCGCACGCCACCGCGCTGCCAACCGCAACGGTTCCATGCGAGAATGCGCGGCTTCCCTGCACGGGCCCCATTCGCCCCGTGCACCAACCCGGAGAGCGCGTCAACCACCATGGACAAGGCCACCATCGAGGCGGCAATCGCCGCCGTGACGGCCCCCGGACAGCCGTACGAAATCACCCAACGCCGCGTAAACGGCGTGGCCTTCCCGGTCTTCGTCAACGCTCCGGAGAACCTCCGCGAGTTGTATCGCCAAGGCCTCGAGCACGGCGACGCGGACTTCTACGTCTACGCCGACGAGCGCTACACGTTTCGCGATGCCTGGGACCAGGCCGCGGCGTGCGCCAACGCCCTGCTCGCGCGCGGCGTGCGGCCCGGGGACCGCGTCGGGGTCGCGCTGCGGAACTACCCCGAGTGGGTGTTCGCCTTCATGGGCATCACGTCCATCGGCGCGGTGGCCGTGGCGCTGAACGCATGGTGGTCCACCGAGGAGATGGTCTACGGCATCGAGGACAGCGGCCCGCGGCTGCTGTTCGTGGACCGCGAACGGCTTGAGCGCATCGCTCCCCACGCGGAACGGCTAGGCGTCGAGCTCGTCACCGTCCGCTGCGAACATGCCAACACCTCCACTTGGGCGGAATTCGTCGCCGATGCCTCGACGGAAATGCCGGACACGCCCCTCGAGGGCGACGACGACGCGACCATCCTCTACACGTCCGGCTCGACGGCGCACCCCAAGGGCGTGCTCTCCATCCACACCTCCATCGTGCAGGCGCTGCTCGGCTGGGAGACGGGGATGGCCCTCGCCCAGCACATCACGCCCGAACTGGCCGAGGTCGAGGCCCCCTTTCCCCCGGCCATCATCCTGAGCGTCCCCCTCTTCCACGTCACCGGCCTCACGGTGCAACTCCTCTCCTCCTTCCGCTCCGGCCGCAAGATCGTGGCGATGTACCGGTGGGATTCGGAGGAGGCGCTGCGGATCATCGAGGCGGAACGCATCACGTCCTTCAACGGCGTGCCGACGATGGCGTGGGAACTCGTCCAGTCCCCCAACTACGGCAAGTACGACCTGTCGAGCCTCGCGAGCGCGGGCGGCGGCGGTGCCCCGATGGCGCCCGAACAGGCCCGCCGCATCCGCGAGCAGCTCGGCGGGGCCGCCGCCGGCACCGGGTGGGGGATGACGGAGACGCAGGGTTTCGCGACGATGATCGGCGGGGAGGCCTACGTCGAGCGCCCCCGTAGCTGCGGCCGGCCCATCGCTCCGCTGGCGCGGGTCAAGGTCGTGGACGACGCCGGCCACGAGCTGCCGCCCGGCGAGACCGGCGAACTCTGGATCTGGGGCGCGATGAACTTCAAGGGCTACTGGAACCGGCCCGACGCCACCGCGGAGGCCCTGACGGACGGCTGGGTGCATACCGGCGACCTGGGCCACATGGACGCGGACGACTACGTCCACATCACCGACCGCGCCAAGGACATGATCCTGCGCGGCGGCGAGAACATCGGCTGCCAGGAAGTCGAGGCCGTGCTCTATCGCCATCCCGGCGTCGCCGAATGCGCGGTCTTCGGCGTGCCGGACACCCGCCTCGGCGAAACCGTGGCGGCCGTGGTGTCCGTGCGGTCCGAGGCCCCGCCCACGGTCGAGGAGCTGCGGACGCACACCGCGGAGCACCTGGCGAAGTTCAAGGTGCCCGAACACATCTGGCTGCGCACCGAGCGCCTGCCGCGCATCGCCTCCGAGAAGATCTTCAAGCGCCAGTTGCGCGACGAGGCCGTGGCGTTGCTGGGAACGGACGGTGCGGCCACACCCCACGGATAGAGCCGAGGAGCAATACGGAATGAGCCGCAAGACCGTCGCCATGCAGCTACCGCGCATCGCCGAGGTTGCCACGTTGGAGGAGAAGTACGCCCTGGAACTCGAGGCGCTCGCCGCCGTCGCCGACATCATCGAGGTGGAGAGCCCGACGGCGGAGGCGTTCGCCGCCGGTGCCGCGGAGGCCGACGCGGTGATCACCTCCTGGGGCATCCGCCTGGACGAGGCGATCATCTCGAAGCTCGAGCGATGCGTCGTTATCGGCCTCGGCAGCGTGGGCGTGGACATGGTGGACGTCGAGGCGGCGACCCGCGCCGGCATCGTGGTGACGAACACCCCGGACGTCTTCATCGAGGAAGTGGCGGACCACGCGATGATGCTGATCCTCGCCACCGCCCGCCGCGCCAAGCAGATGCACCAGTTCGCCGCGAACGGCGAATGGCGCAACGGCCGTCCGCTGCTGAACCACGTGCCCCGGCTCATGGGACAGACCCTCGGCCTCGTCTCCTTCGGCAATGTCGCGCGCTGCACCGCGAAGCGCGCGAAGGCGTTCGGCATGCACGTCGTCGCCTACGATCCCTACGTCTCGGAGCTCACCATCGCCGATCACGGCGTGGAGCCGGTGGCGTTCGGCGAACTGCTCAAGCGCGCGGACTACATCTCCGTACACTCGCCGCACAACGAGGAGACCGAGCACCTCCTGAATGCCAAGGCGTTCGCGCGCATGAAGGACGGCGTCACCATCATCAACACCGCGCGCGGCCCCATCATCCACGAGGTGGACCTGATCGCCGCGCTCGAAGGCGGGAAGGTGGCCGCCGCCGGCCTCGACGTGCTGGAACAGGAGCCACCGGAACCCGACAACCCCCTGCTCACCATGGACAACGTCATCGTCACGCCCCACGTGGCCTCGGCGACCACGCGCATGCGTCCCACCGCACGCCGCCGCGTGGGCCGGGAGGTGGCCCTCGTGCTGCGCGGCAAGTGGCCGATGAGCTGCGTGAACCCGACCGTCCTGCCGAAAACGCCGCTGGAGCGTTGGCAGCCGGTGCCGATGACGCGGGGGCCGAACCGGTAGGCGGGGTTCGTCGGGGGAAGGGACGTTCCGCAGGTCAGTCGCCGGAGGACGCGGCCGCCCCTCGCCGGATCTCGAACACCACCACCCAGTGCGCTCGGTACAACGCCCAATGGCCATGGCCCGCGGCGATGGGCGCCGCCGATGGACGCTCCTCGATACAGCGGGCGCGAAACCCCCCCGCCTCCTCGTCCACCTCGATCTCCACGTCCTGGAAGCCCAAGAACTCGCGCACCATCGGGTTGACCGACTTGTAGACCGCCTCCTTGGCCGCGAAGATCATCGTGCGCCACTCGGGCGCCGGTAGCCACGCGTGCTCCGCCTCGGTGAGCAGGCGCCGCGCCGTGCCGCCCGATACGGCGTTCTCCGTCTCCACGTCGATGCCGAGGCCCTGGAAGGCGTCCGCCGGGCCAACGATGGACGCCGCGAGGGTCCGGGAGTGGCCGATGCTGCCGATCACCCCCCGCGGCCACAACGGCCGGCGGTCCTTGGCGGGAATCTCACAGGGTTCGACGCCGACGCGCTTGAGCGCCTCGCGGGCCACGTGGCGGCCCGTCGAGTACTCGCGGCCACGCTTGTCGGCCACGGTGGCGGCATAGGCCGCTTCGGCCGGGAAGAGTTCGCTCCGCAGGTCCCGGACGGCGGACAGCGCCAAGACCGCGTCGCGAAGGCACCCGATGCGGGCGAAGTCCAGCACGCGGTGGCCGCGGTCGAGGTCGAAGACGGTCATGGGCCGGAGCCTACGTGGCCCGCCTTGCCCTGACAACGCCGCTATTTGGGGGTGTCATTGAGGGCCACCGTAACGGGCCGCCGAGCTCGCTTGACAGCCGCCGGCACGCGGCGTACACGTCATCCTCGATCACGGCGCGGCGTACATGCAGACAGCCCTCGGCGCACAACCCAGGTTTCCGTTCACGCCCTCCCCGCGCAGCCGGTCTTTCCTCGAACCCGCGTAGCGTCGGTGTTGCGGTTCCCATCGGCACCCGGACCCGGGGCACCCCGCCGCAGCGCACGCCGCGTCCCGTGGGCGGCAGCACTCGCCTGCGCAACGCTCGCGGTCGGCGACCCGGGGGCCACCGAAGCGGACCCCGCCATCGAAGAGATCCTCGTCACCGCCGCGAAGCGGGAGCAGGGGCTCTACGACGTGGCCGCATCCCTCAGCGTGCTCGATGGCGGCACGCTGGAGCAGCGCGGGATCGCCGACCTCGTGGATGTCGGCAAGACCGTACCCAACTTGACGGTCACAACGTTCGGCGCCGGCCACACGGCGTCCGCGAACCCCTTCGTGCGCGGGATCGGCACCCAAGATCACCTCATTGCCGCCGACCCGGCCGTGGCCGTCTACGTCGATGGCGTCTACCTAGGGCGCCAGATCGGCCAGCATTGGAACCTGGCGAACATCGCGCGGGTCGAGGTGCTGCGCGGACCACAGGGCACGCTGTATGGCCGGAACTCGATCGGCGGCGCCATCAACATCGTCACCGCACCGCCCGGTACCGAGCCGGGCCGGCGTCTCGCCGCCCGGGTTGGTTCCCGGGGCCGCGTCGACGCCTCGGTGCACATTGATGCGGTTCTGAGCGAGGCGCTGGCGATGACGCTCTCGGCCGGCGTCCGGCGACGCGGCGGGCTCGGCGCGTTCCGCAACTTGCCCAAGGCCGACGTGGAGGTGGGGGAAACCCGCGAGCTCTCCGCCCGCGCGGCCCTCGCATGGCGTCCGTCTCCGACCTTCTCCGTGCTCTTCGCCGCAGACGCCAACGACGGCAAGAATGGGCTTAATCCCTATGCCACGCTGATCGACGAAGTGCCGGGCGGGGCCGTCTACGCCGCCGGTTACCGCAACCGCGACGTCGCCGCCGACCCCTACGACAACAACACCGGCCAGGCGGATCAGGCCCGCACGGCCAACAGCGCCGAGGGCATCGCCGTCACCGCGGAATGGGCGGCGAGCGATGCGCTCACGGCCAGGGTGATCGCCAGCGCACGGCGCTCGGACTACGAAGCCGGGCTCGACGACGACGGCCTCCTCGACGACTTCCTGAGCTTTCCCGAGGCGGGCGAGGCGGACCAAGCGTCGCTCGAAGCCACGTTGGTCGGCGACTCGGGGCCGTTCGATTTCGTCGCCGGCGTCCACCGCTTTCGGGAAGACGGCGGCATCATCCAGAATCCGACGGTGTTCCTCGGCTGGCCGGGCGCGTTCCGGCTGACGCAGCGGCTCGACAGCACCGCCGCGTTCGCGAGCGTCGGTCGCGCCGTCGGCGACCGTTGGCGGCTAGGCGCCGGGCTGCGCTCCACCCGGGACCGGAAGCGCGCAACCACCGATGTCGGCACCGGGCTCGTCTCCGCCAAGCGGTCCTGGACGGAGACGAACTGGGATCTCTCCATCCGCTACGCGCTACGCGACCGGCTCGCCGCCTACGCCACCGTCCAGAGCGGCTACCAGTCCGGCCAGTTCCCGGCCCGGCCCTACTGTCTATTCGCGAACCCGACCTGCTTCGCCGCCAGCGACAACATCACCGCGCTGAACCACGAAATCGGCCTGAAGGGACAACCCAACGCGCGTCTCGAGGTCGCCATCGCGGCGTTCCGCACGCGCTACGACGACCTGCCCTACCAGGTCAGCACCACGACCGGCGCGGGATTCAACACGGTCAACCTCATCGTCGAACAGCGCACGTCCGGGCTGGAACTGGAGGGCGTATTCCATGCGGCCAGCGGATTTCGGCTGCGGTTCGCATTCGGTTACCTAGATGTCCGGGTACAGCGCGGCGGCGGCGTGCGGCCCGTCGCACCGCTCACGCCGAAGCTGACGGCATCGGTCGCCCCGGAGTTCCGTTGGCCCCTACCGAACGGCGGCGAGTTCTCCGCGCGACTGGCCTACTCGTGGCGCGACGCCATGTGGGGGGAGCCGAGTTCGGACCGGGGACGAGGCACGCGTATCGATAGCCGAGCCCTCGTCAACTTTCACCTACGCTATGCCGCGCCGAACGATGCATGGACCGCCGGCGTCTACGGGCGCAATGTCACCGACACACGGTACGACCATGCGCGCCTGAACACGGGCGACTATCTCTTGCGCATACTCAGCAACGACGCCAGCGAGTTCGGCCTACGGGTCGAGAGACGATTCTGACGGCACGGAGCCCGCCAACGCTGCCTCTATTCCGGGCGGCCAAGGCGTCCGTTGGCCAATCCGTCCAGCAGCCGTTCGCCCGTGGGGCAGTCGACGATCAGGTCGCCCACCTCCTCCAGGGCCGCAGCGTCCTCCATGTCGGCGACGACCTCCGCCACCGCCCGGCCCGCCTCGCCGCCGAAACGCCGCGCCGCCATCCGTGACAGCAACGCGCGCTGGCGCCCGAGGCCCTCCGCCATGCCCTCCGCCATGCCCCTCGCACGGCCCTCCGCCATGCCCCTCGCACGGCCCTCCGCCATGCCCCTCGCACGGCCCTCCGCCGCCTCCACCGCCGCCTTCGCGGCCTCCGCCGCCGCCTGCGCGCGGGCCTCCGCGAGCGGCCGCTCGACGTGCTCGGCCATCCACTCCGCAACCCGCGCCTCCGCTATGCTCGTCATGTCCGTGGTCTCCCCGCCCTCCAGTTCGCCCAATGGCGGCAACGCACCCGCGCCCGGCCACCGGCTCCACAACTCACCCGCCCACGCGTGCAGCGCCTCGCGGAGCGGCCGGTGCAACGGACCCGCGAAGCGCGCGAACTCCTCCGCCAGCGCCGCCGCCAAACCCGCCTGTAGCAATCGCGCCACCGCCGCCAAGCGGTTCTGCTCCCCCCAATCGTCCGTCCGCGACCGCGCCAGGTCAAGCAGCGCGTAGCCCTGCGGCTGGTACGCGGCAAACAGCCCCGCCACGTCCGGCGCCAGCCCGCGCAGCGGCTCCATCCCGTCCGCCGCCGTCCACGGCCCCGCGCCGTCGTACACCACCAGCGGCAGCACGAGCACGTCGTTCCCACGCACCAACCCCTGCCGACGCAGCGTCTCCAACTGCAGCGCTGCGTACTCCCGCATGCGCCCGGCCATGCCGGTATCGTCGCTCGACTGGAACTCCACCGGCACCACCACCTGGCGCCGGCGCCCGCCCGGCACCGCGCCGGCGCGCAGCTCGACGCCGAACAGCGCGTCGCCGACGCGCTTGCTCAGGTCCGCCGCCACGCTGTCCCCAACGCGCAGGCCGCGCACCGTCGCCGCGTCCAGGTGCGGCCACAGGGCCGGCGCCACCACTCGCAGCGCGTCCGCGCACATCTCGGGCAGGTCGAACAGGTACTTGAACGCTTCGTCGTGCCGGATCGCCATGCGGCAAACCCTAAGGTCTGCCGATAGGATCTGTCTGTCAGTTATCTGCCTGAGATGCTGTGCGACATCGCCCCGCTGGTGCGAAAAGGGCCTTCGGATACATCTCGCTGCTCCCGGACGTGTGCGCATGGAGGCTCGCAGCAAGGGCGGCGTGGATCAGGACATCATCGAGCGGAGCCCATTCCGTCACCGCCAACGCCGCAGCCGCACGTACTCCGCCAGATACGACACCCGCAGTAGCCACGACGCGAGGCGGTGCCGGCGGCGGCCCGGCTCGCCCTCGAAGACCGACGCGGGCGGCACATGCACGTCGGTGGAAACGCCGAGGAACGCGAACACCCGGCGCAGGATCGCATCGTGGTTGCTCCGTAGATCCTCGGCACGCAACACCAGCACGCGCTCACGGGAGAAGTACCGATGCAGGTTGCTGAGCTGCCGACTGTAGAGTCCTCGGCTACGGTAGCTGCGCACTCGCGCCGCCGACTCCGGATGGCGCGGGTCCGCGTCACGGCGCAGCCGAAGCGGCTCGAGGAGGAGCGCCTGCCACAGCGGCCGATGCTCGGCGGCGCGGTGCTTCTCCATGTAGTAGTGGGAAATCGCGCGCTCGACGGGGTCGCGCAAGAGGACGATCACCCGCAGTTCCGGGTTGTAGCGCCTCAGTTCGGCGGCAATGTCCGGGAAGAAGAGATAGATGGGCGTCGCCTCGCCAAGGACGGGATCACCCGCCGCACCGGCATAGGAGCAGTGGGCGAAGTGCGGACGGTACCGTTCGTCGATCTCCCTCGCCGTCCACTCGGACGAGTACTCCGGCGCATCGAATAGATGCACTTCCTTCAGCGACGACATGCCGACTTGGGGGTGGGCCGCCAGGAACTGCGCGAGGGCGGTGGTGCCGCACTTCTGGGCGCCCACGATCATGAAGCCGAGCCGAGGCCGGTACGACGGTGGATCGGCGGCCCGCCGCGCACCACCCCCGCCATGCTCGACCGCGACGCCACGCACCGTCATGGCCCGGCACGAATGTCCGCCGCCGCCCGTTCCAGCTCCCAGCCGCTGTACCAGCCCGACCAAGCCCCGTCGGTCGCCAGCAGCGCCCCGAGCACGGCATCCACGGTCCCGGCTTCATAGAGCGGATTCGCGTTGCGACTGCCGAGCAGCTCCCGGCGGGGCGAGGCCGTGCCAAGCCGGCGGAACAGCGAGAGGCCACCACTCGCGACCACGTCCTCGTAGCGCAGCACCCGTTCCGACGCTAGGTGGTCGCCAAAGCGTGTGAAGAACCAGTCGAGTATCAGGATTTGGCGCCGCAGCGTATCCGGTTCCGCGTCGAGGGCAAGGTGCAGGCTCGGGTCGAACTGCTCCGCCGCCGGAGCGCGACCGCCCTGAACGGCGAGGTCCACCGTCTGCCACGAGGCCAGCACGGCGAGAGGATTGCGCACGAGCGCGAGGAACGGGAACAGTTCCGCGAGTTCCGGCAAGAGCGCGGCAAAGACTGCGTTCTGCTTCATGACCAGCGTGAAGTCCCGGACCAGGGGCTTGTCGAACGAGACTTCACCAAGCCCTCCCCGCGGTGCGCGCAGACCGCCGGACTCCGTCGACATGGCCACCCGGTTGTCATCCAGGCGGCCGTCGACCTGCATCGAGCGGGCCCGACCCTCCGCGAGGATGCGCTCTCGGGCGCGTTCGGCGAAGTCCCGAATGCGGCGGCAAGCCTCCTGCGACTCCGTCACGCCCCGGAACGTGGCGGGATCGACCGGTTCCGACAGCGCGACCACGTCCGGGGCTTCACCCGCGATGCGACAGCACATCGAACTGCCGGACCGGGGAATGCCGCAGAGCAGCCAGGTGGAGGAGGCCATCGGGACGGCATCGTACTCCCGGTGCGCCGCGGACGCCAAAGGCAACCGCGCCGCCGGCCCCAGCCCAAGCCGTTCCAGCACGGCGTTGGGCGTCACACGCCGGGCTTCGCGCTGTCGCGCGAAGTCCGGCACCCTGCTAGCGCCACCGAAGCCGTCGCCCTGACGGGCGCCGAGTCTTCTTGCGAGGGCCACCCTCGCGCTCCCAGCTGAAGGCTCCTGGCCCCAGCCCAAGCCGTTCTAGCACGGCGTTGGGCGTCACACGCCGGGCTTCGCGCTGTCGCGCGAAGCCCGGCACCCTGCTAGCCTCTCCGCCTACCTTCGCGACGCCTCCCGCCCAAGGAGCACCCGTGTCCGAACTGCCCGGCGAACGGCTGGACGCGTTCCGCGTCTTCCTCGCCATCCGCGAGCGGATGCTGGCTCGCCAACCTATGTCCGTCATACGCCTGGGCGACGGTGAAGGCGCCATCATGGGCTATCCGACCATGACGACCCGCAAGGACGTGAACCGCTCGCTGCGGATCTGGTTGCGCACGATCGCCGTGGACGACGGCCTCGTCATCGCGCTCTCCGAAGAACTCAAGGACGCCGTCCGCAAAGCCGACATCCTGGGCGTCCCCAGGCAGAAGCAGATGGACTTCGTGCATCCGCTGTGGCGCACTGTCCGCGACGAACTCGAGGCGTTCGAACTCGTCGGCCCGAACACCTTGCTCACCCATACCGCGCTCCACCGCCTCCTGCAGCACGCCCTGCTCTACCGGCCGCTGTTGGAGAGCCGGGACTTCGTGGGCGTCATCTCCTGCCGCCGCCTAATCGACGAACTCAAGGACGTGTTCGGCGTGCGCGACGTGCGCTGGTACGGCGTGCGCGGCGAACTCGAGGACACCGGCGAGATCGACACGCCGCATTTTCCCGATGGCTTCGAGGAACTCCGGGAGACGCTCGAAGTGCCCTATCGGGGCGCCGTGTTCCTGGTGGGCGCGGGGGTGTTCGGCAAGGTCTATTGTCAGTGGATCAAGGAACGCGGCGGCGTCGCCATCGACGTCGGTTCGATCTTCGACGCCTGGGCGAACATTGGGCGCGTGGGCGAGCCCTTGCGCGGTCTCGACGTCTACCGAGAGTACCCCCGAATCGGCCGGCGGGCCGCGATGCGCCGTTACAACGCCCTTGCCGACGAGCTAGAGCTCGACGTTCCGAAGGGAGACGCCGACGCCGCATACTTCGGAGCGCTGCCGGCGTTGTGGTAGCAGCGCCCTAAGGCCGACCGCCGCACGGCGGCATCAGCCTCCCGCGAGCCACGAGAGCTCCCCGGGCGCGCCCAATCTCCAAGTGCCCGGATCGGAGCCCCCGTGCACCATCGCCTCGCGCAACGAAGGTAGGCTGCGCACCCAGGGCTGCAGGCCCCGCAGGCGCGGCAGGGCATCGTCAGCCGCGCGCGTCGCGGCTAGCCGATCCGCATAGACGCCCAGCAACAGGACGTGCAAGGTCCGCCCCCCGTGCTCGACGCGAGTCCGCGGCAGGTCCTGCAACCGGTGCCGCGCCACGTAGTCGTTCATGGCGCCCGCGCTCGACAGCGCGAGGAGTTGCACCACGTATTGCGTCGTCGGTGATCGCGGTGCCGCGGCCGGGTCGCGTGGCGCCGTGCCCCCGTGGACCAGCTCCGCCGCGGGAGGCGCGGCAACGGAGACCCGTTCGTTCGCGCGCGCTTTCTCCACCGACCGCGCCCCGGCACCGATGCCGCCAAGACGTTCCGCGTCGTCTCCGCCCGTGATCGTCCCCGCGCCGTTCGAATCCCAAGCCCACGGCCACATCGTCACGCTGAGCAGTAGCTGATGGTCGCTCGGCATGCCGGCGCCGCTTTCGCGGCCCAAGGTGAACGCCACGGCCAGGTCGCGGTCCAAGTGTTCGCGCAGGGACTGGTAGGTCAGGCCGGCGCGCAACGCTTCGTGCCCGGAACCGTGTCGGGTGTACACCAACACCGGCGTCACCATGCCGCGCAGGCGTGGCGAGGAGAAGCCGTAGCCTAGTTCGCTCTCGAACGCCAGCGGCATCGAACCCGCCGGCCGATCCACCATCGGCCACGTCCCGCCCTGGCCGGCCCCGAACATGCCGCCACTCCAGCCGGACCTCGCGCCCATGACGAAGGCGCTTGGGTCGGCCGCCCCCCAACGCGGCGACAGCGCGAACCGCCAGCCCGTGCCGTCCCCGCGACTCTTGAGGCCCACGCGCGCCATCGCCCCGAACTCGTCGTGGACCTCGCCCGACATCGCGGTCAGCCAGCGACCGCGCGCCTCGAAGTCGAGCCGCTCCCCGTGGCGGCGGACGCCGCCGACCACCTCGACCCCCAATCCGGTGCGGCCGTCGCCGCCATCGTAACGACCGCCCAACTGCGCATAGGGCACCAGGAAGTCGAGGGGCCACGACACCTCCATGGCCAACCGCGCTTGCTGTACGCCGACGGACAGGTCCCGGCCACCTTCCGCGTCTCCCGACAGCGACAGGAAGCCAACGCCGCCGACCGCCGCGAAGTCGAGGCCGAACAAGTCTTCCCACAACGCCTGCCTCGCGCCCGCCGCCGCCATGCCGAGCGTGAGGTCCGTGGCCGCGTCGGAAGCGCCACCGGCGACGCTCGTATCCCCCGCGCCGTAACCGGCCATGACCCAGAACTCCAGACCCATGTCGAACGCGCCACGCAGGTACGGATATACGGTGGTCAACGACGTCTCGAGGCTACCCGCGCCTCCATCCCGGGCGGGGAGATCACTCTCCACCCAGTTCTGCGACACGGCCGCGCCCGCCAGCCAGGCATCCGCGAAACGCCAGTCCGCCCCCAGGTAGACCGCACGCAGGTCGCCGCCGTAGTCGCCGGCGTCGGACTCGCCGTCGAACGACTGCACGTCGCCCGCGCCCCAGACGGTCCAGCGCCCCTCGAGCGCCCGGGTGAAGGAGCGATTCCCTAGGAAGCGATCCCAGCCCCACGCGAGGGGCATGGCGGCATGGCGCCCCGGCACCCACGGGGCCGGCGCCGTGGAATCCGTCCACGCCGAGCCGCTCCAGGTCGCACCCGCCCATGTCGCGCCGCCAATGCCGGAACGGTGCCACGCCGGGGCGGCCCACGCGGTGCCACCCGTCGGCTGCCCGGTCAGCGCGAGACCCGGGGTGCGACGGAACGGCAACGCCCCGGGAGCGCCGCCCTGAAGCATGCCGGGCAACGCCGCCCCGTAGGGGTCGCCGGGCGCCACGCCGAGGTTCAAGGAGTGCGCGAAGTCCTCGAACCCGCGCCGCATGCATTGCCGACGCCGGTCTCCCTTCCGGCAGCGCTCCGGCTCCGGAGCACCGCCGCGGAAGCGGTAGCCGATCACGTTCGTGGCGCTCGTCAGGAGAGCTTGGCCCTGCGCGGCCAGCGCGTCTTCGAGACCGGCGTCCTGGGGCGAGGCCGCCACCTCGATGCCGAAGGACAGCTCGACGCCGTCCGCATCCGCATCCGCGGCCCGATACGTGTGGACGGTGGCGGTCGCGACCACCGACGGCGTGCCGCTCAGGGTGCGCGTTTCGGCGTCGAAGCGCAGTCCCGCCGGCGGCGCCGGCGTCAGTGAGTAGGTCAGCACGCCGTCGCCCCCCGACGCCTCCGGCAGCAACAGCGGCGCGATCTCCTGATGCTGCTCATAACTTTGGTCCGGCACGTGCGCATCCACGGCGAAGTTCGGCCGCTCGTTCGCCAGGATGCGCAGGGACAAGCTCCGGCTCAGGCCGCTGTAGCTGCCGCCGGAAGCCCGGTGGACGAGTACGGTGCCGCGTTCCGCGCCCCCCGTGCCGCTCGCCACGTCGAGCGTCACCTCCTGCTCCTCGCGCCAGTCGTCCGAGGAGAACGTGAGCCTGTCGGGGGCGACCGAGACCGCCGCGTCGTCGCTGCCGATGGACACCGTCACGTCCGGCCCCGGCCGCGTCATGAGGGTGACGGTGTAGGCCGCCGAGTCCCCCTCCCTGACGCTCAGCCGCGCCGGGTTGAACTCCAGGCCCAGTTCGTCGTTGTCCCGTTCCGTGACGGTCAGCTGCGCGGTCAACGCGTCGTAGCCGCCGCCCGCCGCCGCGTGCGTGAACGACGCCGTGCCGTGGATGCCATCGTCGTCCTCCGCCGCCTCCACCGTGATCGTCTGCGCGACGTCCCAGGTCGAGCGCGTGAATCGCAGGGGGCCCTCCGTCCCCAGCCGGATGTCGTCGTCCGCCTCCGCGTCCCGGGACAGCGTCACGGTAACGGTGCCCGTGGGCCGCGTCGCGAGCCGGACCTGATAGCGCTCCGTGCCGCCTTCCGCCACCGTGACCGCCGACGGCGACACGATCAGGCCCTTGGTGTCGTTGTCCGCCTCCGCCGCCACCAAGTCGCCGCGCACGGTGTCGTAGGCGCCGCCCTTGGCCGTGTGGGTGAACGTGGCCTCGCCGTTCTCGCCGTCGTCATCCTCCGCGGCCTCCAACGTCACCGCCTGCTCGACGTTCCACTCCGCCGGCGCGAACGTGAGCGACGCCCCCGTCCGCACGGCGAGGTCCTTGTCCTGACCGGCGCCCGCCTTGCGCGCCACCGCCACGGTGACGGTCACCCTGGGTTTGGTGGCGAGCCGAACCTGATAGCTCGCCGTGCTTCCCTCCGGCACCGTCACCATCGTTGGCGAGAACACCAGGCCGTGCGGATCGTTGTCCGATACGATCACCCGCACCTCGCCGGACACGCCGTCGTAGGCTCCCCCGCTGGCCGAGTGGATGAACGTCGCCTCCCCATCCTCGCCGTCGTCGTCCTCGGCGGCCTCGATGGTGACGGACTGGCCCCGGTTCCAGTCCGACGGGGTGAACGTGAGCGACGCACCCTCCGCCACGTCGAGGGTGGGGTCGGCACCCGGCTTGCGCGTCACCGCCACCGTCACCGGAATCCTCGGCCGCGTCGCCAGCCGCACCTCGTAGCTCGCCGTGCTCCCCTCCTTCACGGTCACCCTCGCCGCCGAGAAGAGCAGCTCGTGGGTGTCGTTGTCCGACTCCACGGCGCGCACCGTGGCGGCCACGGAGCTGTAGCCCCCACCGCTGGCCGTGTGGATGAACGTCGCCTCCCCGTCCTCGCCGTCGTCGTCTTCGGCGGCCCGTAGGGTCACCGTCTGGTTGCTGTTCCAATTCGTGGTCGTGAACTGGAGGGACGCACCGCTGAGCACGCTCAGGTCCGGGTCTTGCCCACCGCCGCCCCGGCGCGCGACCGTCACGGTCACGCTGCCCGCCGGCTTCGTCGCGAGTCTCACGCGATAGCTGGCCACCGACCCTTCGGGCACGATCACGGTGGACGCGCTCAGGAGAAGGCCCTTCTCGTCGTCGTCCACCTCCGTCGCGGTCAACTCGGCGACCAACGCACCGTAGCCGCCCCCCGCAGCCGTATGCGTGATGATCGCCGTGCCGTGCTCCCCGTCGTCGTCCTGGGCCGCCGCGAGCGTCACGGCCTGGTCCTGGTTCCAAGTCGTGGAGGAGAACGTCAACGACGCCCCGGACGTCACGGTGATGTCCGCGTCCTGATCCGCGCCGCTCTTGCGGGCCACCGTCACCGTCACGTCGGCGGTGGGTTGCGCCGTCAGCTTCACCTGGTAGCTCGCCGTCCCTCCCTCCGGCACGGCGACGCCGGTGGCGGGCGTCAGCGTGATGTGCCCAACGGTGGTGGTGGCCGTGACCTCGCTCGACCAGTCCCCGGCGCCGCTCGTGTTCTGCGCCGCGACGCGCAGGGTGTATTGCGTGGCGTTGGTCAAGCCGCTGATCGTCGTGGCGGAGTCCTGTGCGGTCTCCTGCCGGCTGGAATCATCCCAGCCCTCGTTACCCGACTTCCATTGGATCAGGTAGCTCGACGCACCGGTCTGGGGATCCCAACGCACCCTGACGGACTGGTAGCCCGCCGTGGCGGAAACGTTCGCCACCTGGCCCGGCTTGGTGACGAAGCTCGCCGCGGCCGTGGTGATCGCGGTCGTGCAGGCGTCGCTGTACGCCTGGAAGGTGTAGCTGGTTCCCGTCTCCAGACCGCTGACGTCATCCGAATCGCCCGTCACCTCCGCCGAGCAGGTTCCGGGGGGGGTCGGCGTGGTGTATTGGTGATACCAGCTACCCGTGTGGTTGGCGATGGTCAGCGTCGCCGTGGTCGCCTCGACGGCGCTCGCCGCGAGCGTCGCGTCCTGGGCCAACGCCGGCGTTGGCGCGAGCAACGCCGGCAGTACGGCGAGGACGGCGGGCAACGCAAGCCTCCGTCGCCCGGGACGGATACCCGCGCCGCGGGCCTGGGCGCGCGCTGGCGATATCATCTTGTTTTGGCGCACCTTTCGTGCCTCCCCGATAGAGAAGACTAGCAGCGCCCCGCAGCCGGAGCCAGTCGGCGCCCGCGCGTCCGGTCGGCCCGGTCAGGGCGAACTCGATGGATCGCACTGCGCCGGCAGCAACGCCGTCCCGGCATCGAGGGTGGCGAAATGTTCACACACATCAGGGCGTTATTTGCGCACACGTCACGCGCCGTTGGCCACACGATGGCACGCACCGGGCTCGGCGATGGCCGTGGCAAGTGGCGGCTGCACGTCGACAGCGACCAGCGCTCTTGTTGGTCAACGTGCCGGAGAGCCCGACGGATACCTGACCAATCCGTCGACCAATCCCAACCGGTAACTCCATAGCTGGCGGCGTCGGCCGGCGCCACGCAGGAGGCCGCGCGGGCAAAGCGCGACGGGCCGGGCTGCCCAACGCCACCGGCCCGACTCGGTAGCCGTGCCTCGTTCTACGACGTCCCGGCGCCGGCCTTTGAACCACCGGACGCAAGGAGGCGAGGCTTCATGGGCTGAGCGTCCGGGCCACGCGGAACCCGAGGTCGCTGTAGCGGACACCGTCAGAATGAGTCCCCCATCGCTGCGCGGCGCGCATCAACTGGTGATAGTGGTACCAGGAGCCGCCCCGCTGGTTGCCCCGCGCGCACTGCCCCCGATCCCACGGCGAGCCGTCCCCTGGCGCACCCTCGTACGAGTCGTTCCAACAATCCGCCGTCCACTCCCAAGCGTTCCCGTGCATGTCGTACAGGCCCCACGGATTGGGCGCGAATGATCCCACCGGCGCCGCCCCCCGACGACCGTCCCATTGGCTCCCGCAGTCGCCGCAATTCGCCCGGTTCGCGCCAACCTCGTCCCCCCAACTGAACTTCGTCTCCGTTCTGGCCCGCGCCGCGTACTCCCACTCCGACTCACTCGGCAAGCGATACTCCGCTCCCGTCTCGACTGACAGCCATGCGGCGTAAGCACGCGCATCCGCCCGTTGGACGCACACGACGGGATGCTCGTCGGTCTGCTCAAACGCCGGATCGCGCCAACCACGACCACGACTATTCCTCCACGCACCAGCCGAGTACGAGACATGGCAGGCGTTGCCCATCGCACGCCCCGTCGCCTCCACGAAGCGGGCGAACTCCCCGTACGTCACCTCGTACGCGGACAGCGCGAACACCTCGTCGAACCGCACCACATGTACTGGCAACTCGTCGCTTCTGCAATCACCGTCGTCGCTGAGGCAGCCCATGGCGAGATAGCCCGCCGGGATGGTGACCATCTCCGGCCCCATGCCGCCCGAGGCCATGGCGTCCCGGAAGGACCCCAGCTCCCTGCGCACCTGGCAAGCCATCGAGGCACGGTTGCCGCGGTCGTCCACCACCGCCACCGCGGTCCACGCCCACGACGAGGTCAGCTCCACCTCCGTCGTGCCGCCGTCGGTGGTCGCGTCCGGCAGCGGGCTCCGGGCCCGCCCCCGCCACTCCACCAGGTCGACCTGGCCGTCCGGGTCCCCGAAGTCCGCCCGCATCCGCACCGTGCCGTCGTCCGTCGCCACGCACGACACGCCCGCGATCACCGGCGGCCGCCCGTCCGTCACCTCCACCCGCGCGGAGGACTTGCCGGTCTCGCCGTTGCCGTCCGTCACGAGCAGGTCCACGCGATGCGCGCCCGCCGCGCCGAAGTGGTGCGTCAGGCGCTCGCCGACGCCGGCATGCGCGCCCTCGACGGTCCACTCGAACGCCAGCGCGTCCGAGTCGCCGGCCACGGTGCCCGAGGCGTCCAGCACGCCCGAGAAGCCGTCGCCCTGCTCGTGCGTGAACCGCGCCGCCGGCCCGGACGTCCTCTCCACCTCGGAGACGTGCGGGAACTCCTCGTCGTCCCCGAGGCTCCAGGTGAGGTGGTAGTCCACCCGGTCCGCGCCGGGCCGGAAGTAGGCCGCCGCCGTCGGCACCGTCTCGGTGGCGGCGTCGAACGCCAGCAGGGCCCAGCCCGCGGGCGTCATGTTGGCCGCCGCCCCGGCGGCGCTCCCGACCGCCGCCTTGACGACGGACTGCAACACGCCGCGGCAGGCCTCGTGCCCCGCCGACTTCAGCAGCGCGTCCAGCATCGTCCTGCCGGGGCCCCGCGCGAAGTCCCACAACCGGCGCAGCGGCGCCGCGTCGCCGTCGCCCGCGCGCGGCACGGCGGCGGAGCCGAGGCCCGCCGCGTCGAGTTGCCCCGCGACGGCCCTGCTGCACGCAACCCAGTCCCCGGCGTTGCGCAGCGCGCCGCGCGCGGCGGACACGTTGGTCACGAGCTCCGCCGCCGCGAGCCCCAGGTGCAGCGCGTTCATCCAGCTCACCGTCCGCGCGGCGTCGTCCCCGCTCAGCAGGTCGAACCGGTGGCGCTCGAAGCGCAACCGCGCGACCTCCGGCTCCAGCACGCCGGTGACCGCGCCGGGCGCCGCGCCCGAGTTGAACAGCTTGTTGACCACGTCGAGGTTGCGCGGCACGTACAACCAGTCCGCGTCCGCGCCCGCGTGGCCGCGCATCGCGAAGTTCACGAAGCCCGGGTTGGCGACGGCGTGCAGCCGGCCCCGCAGGCCCTCCGGGACCGCCCTGGTGACGGCGAGGAACGGCGCCTCCGACGCCGCGGCGATGGCGACCTCCACGTAGCCCCTGCCCCACGCGACGGCGGTGGACAGGGGATTCAGGGCCACGTCCCTGACCAGGTTGAGCACGTTGCCCCCGTCGACGTACGCCTCCAGCCCCCTCGCGTCGCCGTGCCAGATCCAGGGCTGCCCCCAGCGCCAGGGGCTGCAGGGAACCCACGAGACGAGTTCGTCGCCAACCCACGGGATCCACCGGACGGCGCCGACGACCCGGTTCTCCGACCAGCAATAGAACGTCCTCTCCCGCGCCTCGACCGGACCGGACCGCGCCACCCTCCCGCCGGGAGGCGCGTCCAGTGCGGACGGCGCCGCCGGCGCGGACCGCGCCCGTTGCGTCGCGACGCCGCCGGCCCGACCCGCGGCGGACCCGGCGCGCGCCGCCGCCGCCCCGGCACCCACGCTCCTGACCAGCGCCACCGCCCCCGGGTAGTCGTACAGCCGGTCCAGGTAGTTCTTGTCCGCCGCCATCAGCCCCGTCAGCAATTCGACGAGGTCGGCGAACTCGGCCCGGCCGCGGATCGCCGCGGCGAGCTCCCGATCCACCCGGGGCAGCCGCCACCCCGACGCCGCCGCCGCCAGCGCCAGCGCCGTGCTCTCGATGCCCACGTCCACCGCGCCCGCGCCCCCGTCCAGCAACCCGCCGTCCTCGTCCGCCAGCGCCAGCAGCACCGTGCCGCCCTCGTCCGACGCCACCAGCACCGACGAGGAGCCGTCCGCCGCCACCTCCGCGCCGTCGCCGCCCAGCGTCCGAACCACCACGTCGCCCACGTCCCGCATCTCCGGCGGAACCTCGACCGCGGGCGCCAGCGCCACCACCCGCGCCACCGGCGGCGCCGTGGCCGTCGACAGGTTCGTCAGGTGCCCGGTCGGACTCCGGATCAGGCTCAGCGCCCGCACGGGCTGCCGCGACGTCACCCGCAGCCGCCACTTGCCCGCGCCGTCGCCGATGCCGCCGACCAGGCCGGAGCCCGCGCCCTCCTCGAGTTCGAGGGAGGTGTGCGTGACCGCGCCCCCGGCCGGCACCACCAGCGACACCGCGCCGCCCGGCGACCCGCCGGCGTCGTCCACCGCCACGATCGCCACCTCCGCCGCCGCGCCGCCCGCGTTCACCAGCCGCAGCGAGCTCACCTGCCGGTCGTTGCTGCCCGGGTTCAGCGTCGCCACGTGGGAGTCGCGGCCCACCGTCGGCGCCGCGTCGTGCAGGCTCGTCACGAAGCCGTCCCGCGTGCGCGCGTACGCCAGCACCTCGATGGGCAGGTCGCTCTCAAGCTCCAGCCGCCAGTCGCCGTCGCCGGCCGTCACCGAACCGGCCAGCCCCTTCGCCGCGTTGCCCTCCGCCAGGTCGTCCGAGTTGAACGGCGCCGTCGCCCGCGCGCCCACCTCCAGGCGCAGCGTCCCGCGCTCCATCCCCGCGTCGTCGACGGCGCGGATCGTCACCCCGCCCGGCTCGTCGCCGTGGTTGGTCACGCGCACGAACCCCTGCACGTGGCCCCCCGCCGCCGGCATCAGCGGCACCCGGTGCACCACCCCGCCCGCGCCGTCCGGCCCGGCCGTCGCCGGCGCCGTCGACAGGTTCGTCAGGTGTCCCGTGGGGCTGCGCAGCAGGTTCACCAACCGCAGCGGCCGGTCCGACTCCACCAGCAGCCGCCACTTGCCGGCGCCGTCCCCGAGCCCCATGCGCTCCAGGTCCGCCGCCGTCAGCGTCCGCGTCGCGCCGGCCGCCACCGTCGCCTCCGCCGCGCCCGCGCCGCCCGCGCCGGCGTCGTCGATGCCCGTGATGCGCACCGCCGCGGACGCCGTGCCCGGGTTGGTCAGCCGCAGCAGGCTCACCTGCCGCTCGTTGCTCGCCGGGTTCAGGATCGGCACCCGGTGCCGGCCGTTCTCCCCCGGCACCACGTCGTGCATCGCCGTCAGGAAGCCGTCCCTGGTGCGCAGGTAGGCGAGCACCTCCAGGTCCAGGTCGGAGTCCAGCTCCAGGCGCCAGTCGCCCGACCCCGGACCCACGCCGCCGGGCAGCCCCTTGTCCGCGTTGCCGCCCTCCAGGTCCTGCGAGTTGAAGTGCACCGTCGCGCCGCCGCCGATCGACAGCGTCGCCGGGCCATGGCGCCGCCCGGCGTCGTCGATGGCCGTGATCGACACCGTCCCCGCCCCCGCGTCGCGGTTCACCACGCGCACGAAGCCCTGGCGCACCGTGTCGGAACCCGACGTCATGTAGGGCACCTCGTACGCCGCCACGACCGGGAGGGCGACGACGGCCAGCACGGCGGACAGAAGGGCAAGGGAGAGTTTCCGCATGACGGGCCACCCCGCGTGTTCGTTCGCGTTGCCCGGCTCGGGTGCCGGGGCCGGCGAACGTCCCCCGGGGCGCGATGGGTTCCCGCCCATTCGCCGGACGCCGGGGAGCCACTCCCGGCGTCGGCGGTTGTCGTGTTCGGCGGGAGGACGCGGCCGTGCGGCGCCCCACGGAACGTTCACATGACGAAGACACTGAGTCCGCGGGAGGTGGATGTCAAGAACGAAGTTGATCCCGTTTATCGGACGTTCAGACACTTGGGGAAGGATGTGTTCGCGACGGCAACGCGGACGGATGGTCACGGTCGTGCCCACACGCCCGCGCCCACCTCGGCACAACGAGGTTGTGGACGAACGGACCCCTATTCGGCGGAGGCCCGGGAGCCTTGCCTAGCCCCGGGTACGAGCAGACTGGGCGTCTCGGGGACGGGGACGCCCGGCACGGGCGCCGCGGTTGCGGGCCGTGCGGCGGCTTGCATGCCGAGTTTGTAGACCTCGATACACATCATCACCGATGCCATGAACACCGAGGCCGCCAAGAGAAAGTAGAACGTCCGCCCCGTCGGATTGGCAGTCGCCATGACTCCCCACGTTCATTCCCTCCCGTTGTACATCGTGCGCTTCAGGGCGACGTCAACATGGTCGAAAAAGGGGCTCACCTGTCTCCCAACCCACCTGCCGGCCTACCTGCCTCCAACGTGCCGTGAAACGAGACCGCTTCGACGCCGATGATCGTACCACCTTAGCGAGGCAGTCGATGCGTGGCACCAAGCAAACCAGACCTGCCTCAGGTCCACCCCCTCCCTCGACCGCCACAGCGACGGCGCGAAGTCCTCGCGCCGCTCGTCGATGGCCGAGAAGGGCAGCGGCGCGTCCTGGAGGCCGCGCAAGAGCACGGTCACGTCCGTGGCGCCGTCCCTGCGGTTCGCGGAGTTCAGGGCCACGTCGATCATGTTCGGCAGCGAGAACAAGCCCATGGACGGGCCTGGCCGGGCAGGCTTGTTCAGACGTTCCTTAGAACATGAGGTCGTCGGGGGCGAAGCCGCGGACTTTCTCGAAGGCGACGCGGCGTAGGCGCCACGTGCCGAGGGGGCGTCCGGCCTCGGTGATTTGGAACTCGATCTCATAGAGCCCCAGCTCGAAGTCGGCGAGGACGCCCAGGCCGTTCTGGCCTTGGCGAACCGGCTCGACGAGGCGGGCTGTCCAGGTGACCTCGAAGCCGTCAACGGCGAAGCGGCCGGCGCCGCTACGCCGGGGATCGACCGCCGCAAGGTGCTCCACCGCGTAGCGCACCACCGGGGCTTCCCGCGCCACGTCCTGCACGCGCAGCAGCGAGATGAGGCTGGTGTTGAAGAGGCCGTAGAGCGCCATGCCCGCCGCGGCGAACAGGACGATGGCCACGATCGCCTCCAGCAGGGCGAAGCCGCCTGCCGCGCGGCGGAGGCTAGGAACGGCCATCCCCTTCGGCGCGGCAATATGGCGGCGCGAGCATCGTGCGCAGCACCGTCGCGTCTTGATGGATCAGCGTGAGTTCGCCGCCGTGGCAGAAGCCGTTGGCGCGCACGACGAGGGGCCGATCAAGCCGGAAGCGCCACGTCTCCGGCAGCTCGATGGCGTAGGGTTCGAAGCCCGCGTAGGCTGCGGCGGTGTCGGCGTCCGGCACGTCCGCAAAGACGACGTAGGCGCGGCGCCGCGCGAGCGCCTCCCGGCCGAGCGCCTCGAACTGGTCGAGGATATGCCGGCGCTCGGTGGCGGTCGAGACGCTCGCGAAGAGGCGTTGCAGGTTCGGTAGCGCGAGGGCGGTCACGAGGCCGAGCAGGCCCAGGACGATCATCAGTTCCAGCAGGGTGAAACCGGCCACGCGCGCCCCGAGGGCCCGCGCCGCGCGTAATGCAACCCGGCCGCGTCTCGCCCGGCGACGCATGCGGTTGGCCTCGTCGAGAATCCCGGCGCGGACGGTACACCAACCCGGGCGGGACCGCGACCGGGCTCCGCCATTGGCGGCCGTGCTCGATGAGTCGGGAGACCTCGTGGCCGCCGTAAGCGATCAGCCCGAAACGGTGTGCGACATCGCTGAAATGGGGTCGAAGTGCCGTCCGATGCGTCTACGCGCCGCTGTAGCGTGGTATCGTTCGGGCCAATCAATAGGCATGCGTGCCACGGTCTACCCGTCAGTTTCGGCCGGTAGGTAGCCGATGTCCGCGTTGTCGCCCTCCCCGCCCGGCTGGGCGTCGGCCCCGAGGGAATAGAGGGCGTAGCCCTGCAGGTTGTCGACCGGCGCCTCGTAGCGATACGGCGTGCGCCAGGGGTCGAGGGGAAGTTCGTCGTCGAGGTAGGGGCCGTTCCAGTAGTCCGCAGCTTCCGTCGGCGGCGCCATCAGCGCCCCGAGGCCCTCCGCGGTCGACGGAAACTTGCCCACGTCCAGCCGATAGGTGAGGAGCGCACCCTTCAGCATCTTCACCTGGGTGTCCGCCGTGCGCACCTTGGAGCTCTCCACGGAGCGCAGCAGGCGCGGGCCGACCAAGCCGGCGAGCAGGCCGAGGATCACCAACACCACCATCAGCTCGATGAGGTTGAACCCGCGTTGCCTGCCGCGGCTCGGCAGAGTCCATCGATTCGACCGACTCCTCCGCCTCCATCGACCCCACGGAGTCCGCCGACGTTGCGCCACGCCGGACCGCTCGGGCCGCGTTGCGTGTTCAGAGCACAAGTTCATTAACGCTCGTAATCGCCAGTATCAGGCCGATCATGATGGTGCCGAGCACCCCGCCGATCGCCAAGACCGCGAGCGGCTCAATGACCGTCAGCACCCGCTTCATGCGGCGCGTGCCGTTCTCCTCGTAGAGGACGGCCAGCGCCCGCATCATCTCGGCGAGTTGGCCGGAGCGCTCGCCGACACGGACGAGATTGTAGCCGGTCGGCGTGAGGGCGTCCTGCTTCTCCAGGGCCTCGGAGAGGGCCGCCCCCCCGCGCACCTCGTTGACCGCCCGCTCCAAGAGCACCTTGCGGCGCGACACCCGCACGCCCCGGGAAGCGAGCGCCAGGGCGTCCATCAGTTCCACGCGGCTCGCGAGCATCGCGCTCATCACCGACGCCCATTTCGCGGTATCGACCTCCGAGAGCCATTCCCGCAACAGCGGCAGCGCGGCCGCGAAGTCCATCAAGCGTTGCCGGACCGCGGGGCGGCGCAACAGCACCGTGCCGAGCACGGCGGCGGCGGCGACCGTGCCGACGAAGAGTCCCGTGTTGGCGTTGAACCAGACGCCCGTGCGCAGGACGAGTTCGGCGAGCAGCGGAAGTTCTTCGGCATCCTCCAACAGGTTCGAGAACTGCGGGACGACGAAGACGAACACGAGCAGGACCGCGGTGACGCCGGCGACGACGAGGATGGCCGGGTAGGTGAGCGCCCCCCGGATGTCGGCGACGACGCGCTGGTCGTACTCCATTTGGTCCACGGCCTGGCGCAACGCCTGGGGGAGGCGACCGCTCATCTCCCCGGCCTCGACGAGTTGGTGGACATACGCCGGTAGCGGCAGGCCGCTCGCCCCCACCGCGTCCAGGAAACGGTCGCCCCGCATGAGGTGCTTCGCCATGGCCTCGAACGCGGCGACGAGGGCCGGGTGGTGGCTGCCGTGGCTCTGCGCGAGCACGGCGTCGCCGAGGGAGACGCCGGACTCAAGCAGCGTCGCGAGTTCGTGGAACGCCACGACCACGTCGGCGCCCCGCAACCGCCGGCGTCCGAAGCTCCGCGCGGCGGCGCGGGTCTCGGTGACGTCGAGGACGGTGTGGCCGGCCGCCGCGAGACGGCGGACGACGTCGGCGGGCGATTCCGCCTCGAGCTGCCCCTTGGAGGACTGGCCGTTCGCGTCGACGATTTCGTAGTCGTAGGCCGGCATCGGGGCGTCCGGTCGCTCGGGCGCTACCGCGTCTCGCCGCCCGTCAGCGTCAGCCGGGAGACTTCCTCCACGGTCGTCCGGCCCTGGGAGGCCTTGATGAGACCGTCCTGGAGCAGCGTGCGGTGACCCTGCCGTTCGTGGGCGAGGCGTTTGAGGTCATTCAGGTTCGCGCCCTCGACGATCATGTTCTGCAGCGCGTCGGACATGGGCACGAGCTCGTAGATGCCCATGCGGCCGCGGTAGCCCGTGTGCTGGCAGGCGTCGCAGCCCGTCACGCGGATCCAATGGTTGCCGACGAGGCTGCTCGAGAAGCCGGCGAGGTGTTCCTGGGCGAGGGCCGGCGCCGGGACGGGATCCGCGCAGTGTTCGCAGGCGCGCCGCACCAGGCGCTGGGCCTGCACGCCGCGGGTGGGGGCGGCGACGAGGAACGGTTCGACGCCCATGTCGACCAGCCGCGTGAAACTCGACACCGCGTCGTTGGTGTGGACCGTGGAGAGCACGACGTGGCCGGTGAGCGCCGAGCGGATGGCGATCTCGGCGGTTTCGAGGTCGCGGATCTCGCCGATCATGATGACGTCCGGGTCTTGGCGCAGGATCGCGCGCAGGGCGCGGGCGAACGTGTAGCCGATTTCGGCGTGTGTCTGGATCTGAATGATGCTCGGCATCTGGATCTCGACCGGATCCTCGACGGTGATGATCTTCTTGATGCCGTCGTCGATCTCCTGAAGCGCACCGGCCAGGGTGGTGGATTTGCCCGAACCCGTGGGGCCGGTCACCAGCACGATGCCGTTGCTCGCCCGCAGCCAGCCGCGGAACATCTCGAGGTGGTCCGGTTCCATGCCCAGGTTCGCGAGGGTGAGGTCGTCGCGTTCCTTCTCGAGCATGCGCAGTACCACGGACTCGCCGAATGCGCATGGGACCGTGGAGACGCGCACGTCCATCTCCTTGCCGGAGATGCGGTCGGTGATGCGGCCGTCCTGGGGGAGACGGCGTTCGGCGATGTCGATGCCGGAGACGAGCTTGATGCGCGAGGCGACGGCCGGGAAACGTTCCATCGGTTGCGTCAGGCGGGTGTGCAACACGCCGTCCACGCGCATGCGGACGACGAAATTCTCGGCGGCCGGTTCCACGTGGATGTCCGAGGCCTCCAGGTCGACGGCCTGGGAGAGGAGGTTGTTGACCAGCTCGATGACCGGCGCCTCTTCGGCCATCTCGCGCAACTGCTTGGCGTTGTCTTCCGAGAAGAGGTTCTCGATGGCGCGTTCCTTGCGGACGAAGTCGAGCAGGCGGTCGATTTGGTGGTTGGCCGCCAGGTGGAAGGAGACGGGGCGGCCCGCGTAGAAGTAGGCGAGGGTCTCCAAGAGCCCGCCGTCGCGGATGTCGCGCGCGAGGCAGCGGAGCTCGCCCGCGTCTTCCCACAGCAGGACGCCGTGGTCGAGGAACCAGTCGAGCTTGATCGGGGACTCGGCGATGAAGCGGTAGACGATGAGGTTCTCGGGGAGGTCCGTGTCCTCGCGGAGATACGTGGCGTCCTGCTGCTCGGCCAGGGTCCGCAGGAGGACGTCTTCCGACAGCGCGCCGGTGCGTACGAGCAGCGCGCCGAGCTTGCCGCCGACGGACTGCTGGATCTGGAGGGCGCGGGCGATGTCGTCCGGCTGTACGGCGTTGCGTTCGATGAGCAGTTCGCCGAGGCGTCTCGAACGGCGTGGGGGCGATTCCCGAGTCACGGCCGGCCCGTCCTGCTCCCGCAGCTCCTGCTCCTGGTGGGCTTCGGCCATGGTGCTTGCGTTCACCGCTGCGGCGCTTTCGCCGCGTTCAGGGGTATTTTCGCACACTCGCCGTGGGGGGCGTGGGGCGGCATTCGGTGGGGGGCGAGTGCGGGGACGAACGAGGGTGTAGTGCGGTGCGTGGTGCCCAGGGTGGGACTCGAACCCACACGTCCATGAGGACACAGGAACCTAAATCCTGCTTGTCTACCAGTTCCAACACCTGGGCGGTGCGCGCTAAGCGGCCATTGTAGGTCGAGACACACGCCTTTGGGGGCCTTCCACATTGTAGGTGGGGTGGGCGTGTGTCCCAGTCTGTTACGCTCAGGGGCTGCCCGGGTGGTGAAACAGGTAGACACAAGGGACTTAAAATCCCTCGGAGAGGAATCTCCGTGCCGGTTCGATTCCGGCCCCGGGCACCAGGATCGTCGCGATCCTGGTAACCCGTGGCCTTGCGGGATTCTAGAAGCGCAATTCGCCGCGCAACTCAACGAGTCCCGCCATCGAATCGTCGTAGAAGTGGTACGCGCGCCCGGCGCTTAGCTCGACGCTGAGGAGCTCGACCATCTGCCGGCCGGCGTCGAAGCGGGCACCCACGCGTGCCCCGCGGCGATCGGAGGAGGCCAGATCGACCGTGGCGAACGGCGTCAGCACGCCCGACAGCCCCTCCAGGGGCACGCCGTAGCCGAGCCGGGTGTCGAAGCCCCAATCATCGGACTGACCACGGCGCGCGCGGCGCACGTAGTCGTAGTCGATGCCCGGGACCATCCCCGGCGCACCGGACATGCCATACATGCCGAAGTCACTCCCGAGCCGGGACGACAGCGCCACGCTCAGTCCGCTGCCGTCCGGCTGCGGCCGCAACATGGCGGAGACGCTGAACGCGCTCTCCTCGACGTCGTCCTCCGAGTGGTTCGCCAGGAACCTGCCCATGAACTCCAGGCTGAACCGGCCGGCGGTGTTGTAGCGCACCCCGGCGCTCACTTCGGCGCCCTGTCCCGTGTCGCCGTCGCCCGAGTCGCTGCGGGCACCCAATTGGCCGAACAGGACGATGCGCGCCCCGTCGTCCATGACCACCGTACGCTTGCCTTCGACGGCGGCCCGCACGCGGCTCACGTCGACCTCGACGTTCGAGATCGCGCCCGTGATGCCGTCGGTATCCATCCGCACCGACGCCACGTCGCCGAGCAGCGTGATGGACCAGCCTTCGCCGGACGAGACCACGCGGCTCGCCCCGGCCGACACCAAGGACATGGTGAGATCGGCCTCGCTCGTCCGCGACACGACGCTCCGCCGGCTCTCGATGTCGCCGGAACCGAACCCGAGCACGGCCCAGAGGTCCGTGCAGAGGTCCACGTCCCACTTGACGTAAGGCAGTATGGTCATCATCTCGGTCGACAGCGTCCCGGTGCCACTGGCCGCCGAGCCGGCGAATCGGTAGTCCACGTCGCCGTCGCTCTGCGAGGCCGCCACGCCGACGAGCCAATCCTCTCCGATCCGCGCGTCCGTCCCGACGTAGATCGACGTGAGGTCACCGTCCACCCCGTCGCCCTCGAACGACTGTTGATCGGCGTGTCCCCACAGGGAAAAGCCACCGATGCCTCCGCCGCCCGCCGCCGAGAGCGGTAGCACGAAGCTATTGCCGCCCAGCGAACGCGACAAGCCCGCGCCGGCCGGGTGCCGCCGGCGCACGTCGTTCCAGTCGTCCGCGAGCAGGCCCTGTTGCCAGACGGCCTGATCCCAGGCGTTTCCGCTCGGTACCGCATTCGAAATGCCATTCCAAGACGAAGCACCGTTCCAAGCGCCCTGCCCCTGCGTACCCCAGACCGGCCGATGCCAGCCCGCCGCCGGTGCGCTGGCCCCGCCCGTCCGAACATCGAGGCCCTGCACACCCGGCGTCCATGCCGTCTCGCGCACCGGAATCGCAGCGCCCGGTCCCCGGAATCGCGCCGCGAACGCCGACTGCACGCTCGAAAGCGTCGCGGCACCGAGGGCCGCCAAGCTGCGCTCGATGGCCTCGACTTCCGCCGCGTCCGTGTTAACGGTGACGCGGAACTCCGCCGCAGCGGTGCCCTCCGTGTTGGTCGCCGTGACGTTGACCGTGGCCGTGCCCTCGATCATCGGAGCCACCGAGAGATGCGCACCGGCCACGGAGACCGTCACGGCCACATCCGCGCTCCGCGCCCCGAAGACGAGGGCCGAACCCCCGAATGCCGCCGCGAGATCGACGACCGCCGGGGCGCCACCGACCACCAGTGTCAGGTCCGGCAACGCACCCGCCACCGACGGCGGCACGTCCCGCACCGTGACCATGAACGATTGCTCCGCGCCGGCCGCGCTATTCGTGGCCATCACGGTTACGGTGGTCGAGCCAGCGGCCAGGCCGGTGATCATGATCGAAGAACCCTCCAGCGACACCATCGCCGACGCGTCGGACGATGCCATCATGGAGTAGTTCAGCGCCGTACCGGAGAACGCGCCCTCGACTTCCACCGTCGTGGAGTCGCCCACGAAGAGCGTGACGTCCGGGAGCATCTCCGCCGCCATCGGCGGAACGTCCTCCACGGTCACGGCCAGGTCCTGCGATGCGCTGGCCGCGCTGTTGGTCGCGGTGACGGACACCGTGGCGGAACCCGCCGCCACGCCGGTGACGGACAGCATCGTGCCGTCCAGGGAAACCGTTGCAAGCCCCTCCGACAGGCTCATCGCCCCGTACCGCAGCGCAGTGCCGGAGAACGACCCGTCGATATCCACGGTGACGGTCATTCCGACCTGCACGGTGACGGCCTCCAACATCGCCGCCACCGCCGGGGGAACGTCCATCACGGCAACGCCGAACGTCCGCGTCGTCGTGCCGCCCAGGTTCGTGGCGGACACTTCCACCATGGCGGAACCCGCCGCCACGCCGGTGATCGTCACCATCGAACCGTCGATCGAGGCGGTGGCCATCGCGTTCGCCAAGGACTCCACGCCGTAGCTATCCACCGGCCCGGTGAACGCGTCCTTGATGTTGACCGTGATCGACTCGCCGACGCGCACGGACGCGTCCGGCAGCGGCCCCCCGATCTCGGGCGGTGCGTGCACGACGGTGACCTGGAAGCTCTGCTCCGACTCGCCGTCTTCGTTCTTCGACCCAACGCGGATGGTCGCCGTGCCCGCCGACTTCGGGATGACCCGGACGCGGAGACCGTTGATGATCGCCTGGGCCACGCTGGGGTCGGATGATTCCGCGAAGCACTCTACGTGCTTGCCGCCGAAGTAATCCTCCAAGTGAAGGTGCAGGACGTCGTATCCCACGCGCAGTGTCGCATCCTCAACCTGCTTGATGATGTATGGCGGACCATCCGCGGCCGCACCGAGCGCCGCGACGGAAAGGACCGCCGCCCCGACCCATAGCTGGACGATGCGGCCGACGCGTCGGGGAGTAACGTCGGAGGGTCGTTTGCGCGGGTCTCGGCGTGCGGTCATCTCGGCTCCCTGATCATTGGCTAAACGCAGCGGCGGACCTGTAACGGTCTCTTGATCGAAATTCTATCAGCGATTCGCGGGGCCGGGCTTGGGGCAGCCGGATGTCGCATGGGCGACTTTCGGAAAGGCCCTCAACCCCGGGTGCCATACCGGTCGCGTCCCGCGGCGGGCGACACCAACCCGTCCTCGACATCGGTACGCACCGCGCGAGCTGGCCGCTCTCGGGGATCGCCAATGCCACCTCCACCGGGCGTTTCCATGATGAGCGTCGCGCCGGCCGGCACGGTTTCCTTGCCTTTCGGCGGCAGCGGCACGCGTGTGTCCCGATCTCGCGCTCCCGAGTCCCGTGTGTCCCGATCCCGTCCACATGCATCGCGTGTGTCCCCATCGCGTAGGTAGACGGCGCCCGGCCGCCCGTCCTCGCCGCCGCCCCGCCCCCGCGCCGGATGGCGGACGCGGTCGAACATGCGCGACACCTCGAAGGGCGCGCCGTGGGCGTGGGCGATCTCGATCACCTGCCCGAGGCCGCCGCGCAACCGTCCGGCGCCGCCGGAATCCGTGAGGTACTCCTTGCGCCAGACGATGAGCGGCGCGGTGACCTCGTTGATCTCTGTGGGCGTGGTGCGCACGCCGGACGGGAACGCGGTGGTCGAGAGTCCGTCCTTGCCGGGGCGGGCGCCGGTGCCGCCGTTGAAGATGGGGTTGGTGACGAAGGGGACGGCCGGGGCGTTGACTCCCGCGTCGGCGTGGGCGCTTGAGCGCAGCACGGGGTTCCAGATGCACGAGGCGCCTTCCGCCGGGACGCGGTCCGGGATGACCTGCGCGAGACAACCGAGGATCACGTCCGGCAGCATCTGGCCCAACGCGTGGCGCGCGGACACGGCGGCGGGGCGCGGTGCGTTCAGGATGCAGCCCTCGGGGGCCGTCACCTCCACCCGCTCCAACGATCCGGCGTTGTTCGGCACGTCCCCGCCGACCACGCAGCGCACGCCGAACGAGGCGTAGGCGCGGGTGTAGTTGAGCGGCACGTTGATGCCGAACCGCGAGATGCCGGAGGTGCCGTCGAAGTCCACGAGGATGCGGTCGCCGTCGATGGTCACGGCGCAGGCTAGGTGGACGGGGGTGTCGTAGCCGTCCACGTCCATCGTCTGCCGCCAAGTGCCGTTCGGAAGCGCGGCGATCTCTTCCGCCATGGCCCGCCGCGAGCTCGCGATGATGGCCGCGCCCACTTCGTCCAGCCCATCAAGGCCGAAATCCGAGAGCATCGCGAGCAGTTGTTCGGCGCCGGTCGCGTTGCAGGCGGTCAGGGAATAGAGGTCGCCCTCGGCCACCAGCGGGTCACGCACGTTGGCGCGGACGATCTCGAGCAGGGTCTCGTTGAGTGCCCCGGCACGGAACAGATGGCTGATCGGAATGGCGATGCCCTCCTCGTACACCTCGTTCGCCTCTGGCCCGAAGCCGCGCCCGCCGACGTCCGCGATGTGGCTGGTGCTCGCGAACAGCGCGACCGGGCGCTCGCCTAGAAACACCGGCGTCACCACGGTGAAGTCGTTCAGATGACCGGTGGCGTCCCAGGGGTCGTTGGTGAGGAGTACGTCGCCGGGGGCGAGGGTGTGCAGGGGATGTTTCGCCAGGAACTTGCCGACGGACTCGGCCATGGCGTTGACGTGGCCCGGCGTGCCGGTGACGGCTTGGGCGAGCATCGCGCCCCGGGGGTCAAAGACGCCCGCGGAGAGGTCGCCGGCCTCGCGCACGACGGTGGAGAACGCCGTGCGCATGAGCGTGCGCGCCTGCTCCTCGACGATCGCGAGCAGCCGGTTCCAGACGAGTTGGGTGTGGATCGTCGCCAGGTCTTCGGTGGTGGTCATGGGTTGGCTTCTCCTGCGATTCGTTCCAACACCAGGTCGCCCCGAGGCGAGACCCGGGCGCGGAACGCCGGGCTGAGCACGGTGGTGGTTTGGGCTTCGACGATCACGGCGGGGCCCTCGATCACCGTGCCCGGGGCCAGCGACTCGCGCGCGTGGCGCCGGGCGCGGAGATGCCGGCGGAGTCTGGAGTCGTACATCTCGATGGCTTGCGGTGGCGGCGCGTTCGCCGGTGCTGGACGCTCGTCCGCAGCCACGGCCGCCGTCGACAACGCCGCCGGTGGGGCGCCCAGGGTAAGCGTCCAGCTCAGGACCTCGACGTCGAGCTCCGGGATGACGCGGCCATAGAGGCCGCGGTAGGCGCGCTCGAAAGCGGCGTGGAGGTCCGCACGGGCAGCGGCGTCGGCGTCGTTCGCCCGGCGTGTGTCCCGATCTGCGCGATCTGCGCTCGGGCGTGTGTCCCGATCTGCGCTGCGTGTGTCCCCGATGCCGGCGGGCAGTTCCACGGCGATTTCGTAGCCCTGGCCGGCGTAGCGCATGTAGGCGCGGCGCGTCTCGGCGAGGGGCGTGGCCGTGGCGGCCTCCACGATCTCCCTTGCCTCGCGGCGCATCTCGGCCATCACGGCATCGATCAAGCGACCGTCGAAGTCCGACAGGCGCATGTAGCGGCTGCGGGCGACCTCGTAGGACACCGGGGCGGCGAGGAAGCCGACGGCCGCGCCGACGCCGGCGCCGGCGGGGACGACGATCCGGTCGAGGCCGAGCTTGTCCGCCAGGCGCACGGCGTGCAGGGGCGCGGCGCCGCCGTAGGCGATGAGCGTGCGGTCCGCGAGGGACTTGCCCCATTCCGCCGCGTGGGCGCGGGCGGCGGCGGCCATGTTCTCGTCCACCACCTCGCCGATGCCGAACGCCCCGGTCAAGGTGTCCATGCCGAGGGGGCGCGCCACGTCCGTCTCGACCGCCCGGGCCGCGGCGGCTTCGTCGAGGCGCATCGTGCCGCCGGCGAAACGGTCCGCGTCGAGGCGGCCCAGCACCGCGTCCGCGTCCGTGACCGTGGCGCGGGCGCCGCCCCGGCCGTAGCAGGCGGGCCCCGGTTCCGAGCCGGCGCTGGCCGGGCCGACCTGGATGCGGTCGAGCTTGTCCACCTCCGCGATGGACCCGCCCCCGGCACCGATCTCCACCATCTCGATGACCGGGATGCGCACCGGCAAACCGCTGCCTTTCTTGAAGCGATAGGCGCGGTCCACCTCGAAGGCCCGCGACAGCAGCGGCGCGTGGTCGTCGATCAGGCAGATCTTGGCGGTCGTGCCGCCCATGTCGAAGGACAGCACCCGGTCGAGATCGAGGGCTTCGGCCAGGCGGCTCGCGAGGATCGCGCCCCCGGCCGGCCCGGACTCGACCAGACGGATGGGAAACCGCGCCGCCGTTGCCACGTCCGTCAGACCGCCCCCCGACGTCATCATCAGGAACGGACAGGCGAAGCCGCGTTCGGCGAGGGCCGCCGAGAGGTCGGTGAGATACCGCGCCATCAGCGGCTTGACGTAGGCGTTGGCGCACGCCGTCGAGAGCCGCTCGAACTCGCGGATTTCGGGACACACGTCTGACGCGAGCGTGACCGAGACGCCCGGCAGGTGCTCCGCGAGCAGCGCTCCGACCCGCCGCTCGTGGGCCGGGTTGGCGTAGGCGTGCAGGAATCCCACCGCCACGCTGCCGACGCGCTCCGCCTCGAGCACCGGGACCAGCGCCCTTACCGCGTCCTCGTCCAGCGGCACCAACACGTCGCCGGCCGCGTTCATCCGCTCCGGCACGGTGAGGCGGAGCTTGCGCCGCACGAGCGGCCGGGGACGGTCGATATTGATGTCGTATTGCTCGAAACGGTTCTCGTGGGCCATCTCGACGGCGTCGCGATGCCCCCCGGTGGTGATGAGCGCCGTCACCGCCCCGCCCCGCTCGATGAGCGCGTTCGTGGCGAGGGTGGTGCCGTGAAGGACCAGGGAGACGTCACCGGGCGCGCGGCCACCGACGCGCATGACCCGCTCGAGGCCATCGAGCACCGCTTCGGCCGGATCGCCGTGGGTCGTGGGCACCTTCGTGGCGAAGCGTGCCTCGCCGGTGTCGAGCACGACGTCCGTGAACGTCCCGCCGATGTCGACGGCGACGCGGGCGGCGGCCATCACGGCGACCCCGCCGAGGCCATCCGGTCAGTCCCCGACCGACTTCGGGTCATGCAACCACCTCGCGGCGCAAGCCTCGTCATGCAGCACATGTGCGAATTGTCCCACGCCGGTAGTATGGTCGCCGACCACACTTGACCTCACACGGATGGAGCACCCATGAAAATCGGCATCTACGGAGGCAACGTCCGGCGCGGCGCGCCGCTCACGAGCCTCGTCGACGAGATCGTCCGCTTCGAGGACGCCGGGTTCGCCAGCTACTGGACGCCGCAGGTGCCGACCTTCGACGCCCTGACGGTCCTCGCCCTGGCGGGACAGCAGACGAACCGGATCGAGCTCGGGACGGCGGTGGTGCCGAGCTATCCGCGGCACCCGAATGCCCTGGCCCAGCAAGCGGCAACCACGAACGCCCTGGCCGGGGGCCGATTGGTGCTCGGCGTCGGACCGTCCCACGCGCCGGGCATCGAGGCCCTCGGGCTCGCCTACGACCGCCCGGCCCTGCACATGCGGGAATACGTGACCGTGCTGCGCGCCCTGGCGCACGAGGGCCAGGTGGACTTCGAGGGCGAGATGTACCGCATCAAGACCGGCTTCCGATGCCCGGACGCCGCGCCCTTCCCCATCGTCGTCTCGGCCCTCGCGCCCCTCATGTTGAAGGCCGCGGGGGAAGTGGCCGACGGCACCGTGACCTGGATGGTCGGGCGCGACACCATCGCCGGCTCCACCGCGCCGCGCATCCGCGCCGCCGCCGCAGCGGCCGGGCGCCCGGCACCCCGCGTCGTCGTCGGCCTGCCGGTGTGTGTCCACGACGACCACGCCCAGGCGACGGCCCGCGCCGTCGGCATCTTCAAGGGCTACGGGATGCTGCCCAACTATCGCCGCCAGCTCGACGCGGAGGGCCTCGGCGAGGCCGGGGAGATCGCGGTGGTGGGCAACGAGGCCGAGGTGACGGAGCAGCTCCAGGGGTACTTCGACGCCGGCGCGACGGAGGTGATCGCGAGCGTCTACCCGGCGGGCGACGACAGCCGCGGCTCCTTCGCGCGCACCCATGCGCTTCTTGAGAGCCTTGCGGCTGAGTAGCCCACCAGACTTCCAGGTCGTCGGGCACGTCACCCGGGACCGCATCCGCATCGGGGACGCGGTCCGGCGGCAGCCCGGCGGGGCCGCTTGGTACGCCGGCCTGGCGCTGCATCGCCTCGGCGGCACCGCCGCCGTGTTGACGAAGACGGCGCCGGCGGACCGCGCGGCGCTGCTCGGCGATTTCGAGCGGGCCGGCATCGACGTGGCCTGGCGGCCGAGCGCCGCGACCACGACGTTCGAGAACGTCTATCCGGACGCCGATCTCGAACGGCGCCAGCAGACCGTGCCCGCCGTGGCGGACCCGTTCGTGGTCGAAGACCTCGCCGGCGTGCGGGCACCGGTCCTGCTGCTCGGGCCGCTCACGGCCGGGGACATGCCGCTCCCGTTCCTGCGCGCCGCCGCCGACCGGGGCGCCGTGTGTCTCGACGCCCAGGGCATGGTGCGGCGGGTAATCGAGGGCCGCATCGTCCACGAGCCGTGGCCGGAGCGCGACGCGGGCCTCGGGGCGGTGGCGTTTCTCAAGGCGGACGCCGACGAAGCGGCGGTACTCACTGGCGAGGCGGACCCGGAGCGGGCGGCGCGCCGGTTGGCGAGCCGTTTGGGACACGCGCCGCGCGAAGCGGTGGTGACCCTCGCCCGGCGCGGTGCCCTGATCTGCGCCAACGGTCGTCTACACCGGATCGCGGCCTTCCCGGTGGCGGCGCCGGTCGACGCCACTGGCTTGGGCGACACGTTCCTAGCCGCGTATCTCCACCGGCGGCTGGCGGGGGACGATCCGCGGACTGCCGGGCGCTTCGCCGCGGCGACGGCGGCGTTGGCGCTGGGGCGTTTCGGGCCGTTCGCGGGGAGCCAAGGCGAGGTGCTGCACTTCCTCGGAGGAATCGACTCGGAATAGGGCTCCGATGGCACATCGCCGACACGCATCGCATGGCCCCTCTTCCCCGTTGTAGGCGAACGGCGAGCCGGTAGCTTCTCAAGCCACGCCGCGTGCAAGGAGCCTATGCGCTCCCCCCGTTCCGCGCGCCGAGATTCCCGGCTTCGGCCCACCAGATCCGATTACCGTTCGGGATTCTCGGGACGCAACCTCCTACGGAGCGGTTCCCACCACCCGGCGATTGCTATACGCTCGGGTGTCGAAAGGGCGGGCCGCCGGCGCGCGGCGGCAAAGAGGTCAGGCACGGCAAAGGCACGACCACGGGGATTGGGAGTCGGAGCGATCAGCGTCCGGTCGTCCTTCTACGACCGTCGCGAGTCCGCACGCAACCTCCATCGTACAACCCGACGGCCACGACGAGTTCGCGACACACGCGCTGGGCGTCCTACAGCGAAGTGCGATATCGACCCCCTCCCACCGGCTAGGCGGCATGCCCAGTTCGCGTCCATCCGGCCCGCGGCCGCAGGCCTGACGCTACTCGAGATGCTCGTGGTCATGGTGTTGGTGACGCTACTCGGCACGTTGCTGTTGCAGGGCGTCGGCTTCTTCACGGGCAAGTATCAGGCGGTACACCGCGCTCGCGCCGATCTTTCCCTCGCGACGCTGCAACAACACTGGTTCGCCTCGAGTGTTCGCGGCCTCACGCCCTACGGCTTGGCGGCGCGCCGCTTCGTCGGGGACGCTCGCACGTTCGAGGGGATCACGCTGGCTCCGCTCCGGGCGGAACCGGGCATGCCCGTTACGGCGCGTTGGGGGATCGGCGGCGCAGGCGCCTCGACGCTGTTCTACGCCGAGAACGGAGGCCCGCCGCTGACCGTGCTGAACGCCGCCGGTGCGCGTCTCGCGTTCGACTATGCCGATGCGGCCCACCGCTGGCACGACCGCTGGCCCGTCGAAGCAGCCGAGGACGAGTGGACCCCGACCTTCGTGCGGCTGCGTTCCGAGGTCCACGGCCCCATCTGGCTCGCGAGAGTCGAGGCCACTCCCGACCCATTGCTCACGGAGGAGGCATTGCGGTGAGAACGGCCCTGCAGAGCCCCTTCGCGCCATCTGGGCGTCCCGGGCGCCGCGCCGGGGGCTTCATCCTGGTCGCGACGCTTTGGATCTTGGCCGCCCTCGCCGTCGTCGCGGCCTATGTCGCGAACGTGGTGGAGGGGGACGTGGAGCGCGCCATCGCCGCCCGCCAAGCCTTGGAGGACGAACTGGACCGCCGCAGCACGGAGGCCACGCTTCTCTACCTCCTCGCGACCACCCGGATGAGCCACCGCGGCGCGATCCTCGAGAGTCCACAACGTTTCACGCCCCCGGGCGAGAATCCCCCGCGTGCGCGCGGCGCCGGCGAGCTCACGCTCGGGGGCGAGCCCTACGCCGGTTTGGGGCGCACCCGCTTCGCGCTACAGGAAGAGAATGGCCTCGCCTCCGTGAACCTCCCCGGCGAACCCCAGTTCGCCGCAGTGTTGCGACATGCCGGCGTCCCACGCGACGACCTGCGGTGGATCGTGCCCCGCATCCGCGACTACGCGGATCTCGACGATAGCCTCTCGCTGAACGGCGCCGAACGGATCGACTACGCCCGCCTCAACCGTCCCCCGCCCGCGAACTGGCTCCTCGCAAGCCCCGTCGAACTCAAGCGTGTCCTCGGCCTCCATGGTGCGATCTCCGAGTCTCACTGGCGTCGTATCCGTCCGCTCCTCACGGCCCGGGTAGCCGGACGATACAACTTCAACACGATGCGCCCGGAGGTTATGGCATCTCTCCTGGACGTGGAGGAGGGCGCGCTGGCACGACTTCTGGCCGAGCGGGAGGAGCGCCCGATCACCAGTCTGGATCAAGTCGCGGCCCTAACTGGCCAGCGCCCCGACATCGATCCCGATTTCGTCAACGTGCGCCCGTCCATCGCCCTGCGCATCTCCCTCTGGAGCCAGGGCGCACGCGAGCGCGAAATCATCGGCCTCACCCTCACGCCTCAGTCGGATACCGCTCCGTGGCGCAAGGAGTACTGGTACATGGAAGGGAGCCACGAGCTGGCCGCGCCGCTCCGCCGGCCGGCGACGGCGCTCCTGCACCAGCCCTGACCAACTAACGTGTCGCTGGATCCTGCAATGAAGGCCGAGCCTGCAACGATCCGCCGCCGCCCCCCGCGCCCGACGCAACCGGCACGCGGTAGACCCCTGCAAGGCCCAGTTGGGGGTCTTTCTCACAGACAAGCCCGAACGGGCGGTCCTCCCATCGAGGTTCGGATGCCGGTCGGTGGCTAGGCTAGGAGCGCCTGCCCCCATGGACCAGTCGCGCAGCGGGCGCCGACCCGCCCGACGCGAACCGCACGTCGGGGCGTTTTCCTACAAATCTCGAGGCGGAATCCTACAGATTGCAGGGCCCGGACCCCGTAGAGTCCCCCGCTGGCCCGAACGCCGGTTCCGCGTTCCTCTCATTCCCCAGAGGAGATGGATGCCCGGCGTCACGGAAATGGTTATCCTGACGAACGCCCCATAGCCGGAGCCTGTCGACTCCGCCTCCGGCCCAGCCACACCGATCACCCACGGAACAAGCATCGTCAGTCGCTTGCGCTCCCGCCGATGCTCGTTCCATGCGACGATACGCAAGCATGGCACATCAACCGGTATTCGACACCCTGCAGGTGGCGGACGAAATGGAACAACGGGGCATGGCACCGGAGCAGGCCAGGGGCCTGGCGCAGGTGCTCGGCGACCAGCTCGGCGAGCACGTCGCCGTGCGCAAGGACTTGGACGCGGGATTTGACGGTGTGCGGGCGGAGATCGCCAACGCCCGTACCGAACTCAACGCCAAGATCGACGGCGTGCGGGCGGAGGTCGGCCGCGTGCGCACCGAGCTAAACGCCAAGATCGACGGGGTGAACGGCACGTTGAAGTTGGGCTTCGGGCTGATGGTGGCGTTCATCACCGCCGTCGCCGGAATGCAGCTATTCGCCCTCACCAGGTCGCCGGTGATCGTTCAGCCGGTGATGGCCGCCCCTCCCCAGGTGGCGGCGCCCGCCGCCCCCCAACCCGCGCCAAGTCGTACGGAACCCGCACAAGACGACGCGACGACCTCCGCCGAGAGCGCATCGGTTTCCCCCACGCCGGGTTGACGGCGACGCGTTGCGGGCAACGCGCGCGCCCGGCCCGGCAGCCGCGGGTCTCCGGGCAAGGGAGCCGCGTTGCCGCCCGGTCGGGCCGCACCGGCGGCGCCCGGCGGGGAACGCGACCCCGACGGCGACACGGCCATGATCGAACTCGATCTGGAGGCGTGATCCCGCCGAATGGCCGGCACGGGGTTTCGCGCGGGCGCGGAACGCGGCCACAAAAAAGGAGGGCTCACGCCCCCCCTTTTCTCGAACCATGGCACCGGCGCCCTAGACGCCCGCCACCCCGACAACGCTACCTGTTGTTCATGTCCCGATTCCCGAGGTGCAGGACCACCGTGTCCGTGGACTGGTCCGTCATGTTCACCATCGTCGTCGCCACGTCCACCATGGTCGGGTGCGACACGATGTCGAGCGTCCCGGCTCCGCGGGTCGGGCTCGTGAAGGTCACCTCGTCGGCGACCTTCAGGGTCGTCGTCCCGCCGCCCATCGCCATGCCCTCAACGATCATCGGATCCGCCGTGCCGTCGCCTTCCGTCTGGAACATCAGCGTGTAGGCCACGTCGTCCTGGTTGCGGTTCACGATCACGAGCCGCTACGTGTAGCCGTCGTGGCTCGTCAGGAACGGGATGTCGACGCTCGTGCCGTCGCGCTCGATCTCGCCGACCACAAGGTCCTCCACGCTCATCGGCGGGAACGGCTTGTTGGAGTCGAGCGTGACAAAGTTGAAGTCCGCCAGGTACTGCCCCGCCGCGATCCTTTCCGTGCTCTTCTCATCCACCGTCACGCACAGGTTCACGAGGCCCCTCGCCAGGAGACCCGTCACGGGACCGGCCTTGTCGTCCTCGCCGTCCTTCTGCCGGAAGGTCACCGCGCCGTCCGCGGCCAGGCCCGTGCCGCCGCAGTGATTCGGATTCGCGGTGTCCAGGGCGGCGCCGGGGAACTGCGCGATCGTCTTCGCGAACGCGAATCCCCCGTCGCCGGAGATGACCACCGTCGAACCACCGTCCCCGTGGCTGCTGCTGACGTTGACGTTGACGTCGCTCAACCTCGGCGTCGTCGAACCGGGGGTACAGTTGTTCAAAGTACTGCCGTTGGGATCAAGAAGGCACGCGACCGCCACTTTGTATTGGGCGATGGAGAACGTGTCCTCCGCCGAAACCCGACTGCCGCCCGGCGCGAACTGCGTGAACCCGCTCTCCACCGTCGCGGTTTGTGATGCCTTCAGGGCCTTCACCGAGACGCTTCGAACCACGCTCACCAAGACGGCGCTCTTGTCCAGCAGCGGGTCGCCCGTGGCGGCCACCGCATCCCGGATGTCATCGTGGATCCGGACCCGCGGGGTGCCCTCGCCGATGTCGGAAACCGCGGCCACGAAGGCGAGATTCAACGAGAAGACGTCTGTCGAGGCCAATGATGCGCCTCGACTCGCCACGACATGGATCAAGTGCTGGTCCCGCGTCCGGCCGCCCACGCCGGCCGACGTTTGGTTCTGGTTGCCGATGCCGACGCCGGCGATGGTGACGCGGCTGTTAGCCGGTGCCCCCTTCAGGCGCAACACGCCTCCGACATCTGCCCGAACGTAGATGTCGTTCGACCGGTTGATTACACCGGCCACCGCCCCCAACGCCGTCGTTCCGGTGGGGAGGGTGGAGTGGTTGATCGTGTGGACGCCACCGCCGCCTTCCAGGGCCTCCGCCGCGAACGTGATCGGCGCATTGGAGGTCGCCGTCCGCGGGGCGCCCAACGTGACGGCCATGGCCGAATTTGGCACCGAGCAGGGTCCGTCCATGGGACGACCACGGACGTTGCCCTCGCCGTCCTTCCGAAGATCACTCGCTTGCCTCGCGAGCCTTCGCTACCGCTGGTCCAACCACGGCACCCCCGGAACGGACTCGCCGCGTGCGTCCTGCGCTGCGACCATCCCTGCCCCGGTGCGGTACAACACGCCCCGTGCGAGCCGCAGGACGTTGGCAGATCGGAAAGACAAATCTCGGCATGCAGCAGCCGTAGCGGAAGGTCCCGAGTTGCGAATGCGGTACGAGACCGGGCCTCGACAGCCTTCCCGATCCTGCTCAGCGTATCCGCTCGCCAGGGGACCGTGCTGGATGAAGCTCCAAGACGCTATCGGCGATGATCTCGCTGATCACCTTCTCATTGCTGTCCGACAAGCCGACGATCTCGGCGTGGGAGTTGTCTGCCGGATAGTCGTCCGTCTCAGGCTGAGGGTCGAACCGCACCTCCACGGACTCCGACTCTTCCTGGGCCCTGCGCTGTACGGTGCCGATACAGAACTCCGCAAACTTGGCCTCGCCACCCAACTGAAGGTGGATCACCCGCCGTACGCGCTCCACCTGTTCCACCGTCGTAAGAACGTCTCCAAACGCGTTCAGCCAGTTTACCGATGGCCTCGGGTCGTCGGGCTTGCGCTGGAACGCAACTGCCAACACGACCCCGTCCTCGACCTTCGTCTTACCGACGTAACGGACGACATGGTCGCTGGCGGGTAGTGGATCACCTTTCAGCACAGCAGATCATAGACGCCACGATCACGACAGGCGTCCAAGAAGGTAGCCGGATCCGTCCTGTCGACGGTAGCCCGCTCCCCTTCGACCAACAGCACGTACTCGACGGTATTGTCCTCCATAAATTGGACCGAGATTCGCCGTTGGTCATCGCGCCAGGCGACACAGAAATAGCCTTCGTCGGCCAATCCGAGGCTGCCTCGCCGCAGATAGGGGTGTTCCGAAACAAATCGCTCAAATGCGTGTTCGGATGCCTCCAGAATCGAGATTCCCTCGTCGATTGCAGCCTCGCGGAGTTCCTGGAGTCTGTCATCGTAGGGCCCAAAATGCATACGTGGCGCAGTTGATGGGACGGTGAGACTGGCCTGTTGACTCAACGCCACCACAAAGGGCAGGGAGTCCCGAAAGGAGTCGATGGAGTGCTGCATGACCATCGTGTAGAGGACACTTGGCTCTAGGTCGGAAAGATCCGTCGGTACGCTCTTCGTGCCAGCGTGACAGACGGACTTCGTCCACGGGGTCACCAAAAGATCGGTTTCGTCCTTGCGCAGACGAGAACACTCCGAGAGGTCATCCCCGAGTGAGCGCGCCTGCTCAATCAGGTTCTGGACCGGATCAGGCAACTCGTTAGGCGAAGTCGCGGATGCGAGCATGTACTTTCTCCACGCGAGATCGAAACTCAGTCGCGTACGCAAGCGCGTCAACCACATGGTCCTGAACGACCTCCCGATGCGCGTTGACGGCTACATACAGGTTCTGTCCGCTACTCGCCACCTCCGGCTCGAACCGGACGGTGATCATCACCGGGCCGTCGATCTCCCGCATTTGAATGGATAACGGCACCGGATCATTCAGGAGCTCATTAGCCGACTGCCAGTCAAGGAGGTTCTGGCAGAACTGCGCTCCCCCCGACACCACAGGGAGAGACGAGTCACAGTTCAGACCCACACCCGTTACGCCGACCGCCTTGCCTGCGCTTCCGATGACTTCCGCAACGCGCTGAGCAGCTTCGAGGAGGGCCTGAGGCATCACGTCCGGGGCCGCAAACGCCACATCAACCCGGTTGGGCGCGACACCGAGCCGGTAACGTCCACCGCCATAGGTGTACTGTGCGATAGGCCCAAGCACGACACGACCTTGGGGGTCGGACCGCAAGCCGAACAAGTCCTCCCCCTCGAACATGCCGGCGTCAAAGCGATCACCGACCACCACGACCGCATTTTGGAACATCAAATTCTGTCCGGGCAGACGGCAAGACCGTCCATCGAATCAAGTTCTTAGGCTACCACAAGCGCCGAGCCCACCCGAACCGGACGTTCAACGACCAGCCGGCCTACGCTAGCGCCCCAGGGCCCGTCGCCGGGACGCCGGATGGTCGCGCCAAACGAGGTCACGTCGGCCCGTTCGGACCGCAGAACGATGGTCTAGCCGGGTGCCCTTTCGCCGATTCCGCCCATGATCAAGCGAGTGCGGTTGCGTTCCCCTCAGCCATCCCCTCAGCCATCCCCTCAGCCATCCCCTCAGCCATCCCCTCAGCCATCCCCTCAGCCATCCCCTCAGCCATCCCCTCAGCCATCCCCTCAGCCATCCCCTCAGCCATCCCCTCAGCCATCCCCTCAGCCATCCCCTCAGCCATCCCCTCAGCCATCCCCTCAGCCATCCCCTCACCCATCCCCTCAGCCATCCCCTCACCCATCCCACCCCCCACGATGCAACACCACCGTATCCACCGACCCATCCGCCCGATTCACAATCGTCGTCGACACCTCCACCCGCCGCGCCGGCGCCGACACCCGCAGCGTCGCCGCCCCCCACCCATCCGAGAGCTCCGTCTCGTTGTGCAGGCGCAGCGTCACCGCACTCCGCGCCGGCACCCCACCCCGAATCCGATCCGGCGTGGCAGTAGCACCCTCCCCCGGGTGCAGGGTCAGAGTGTACGCCGCACGGCACCAGAGCCGGTTCTGGATCGTCAGCCGCTGGGCGTAGCCGGGCGCCGTGACCACCTCCGGCACGTGCACGACGGTCACGTTCGGGTCGACGATGGCCGAAGACGGCAGCGGGGCGTCGTGGAGGCCGCGAAAGAGGAGGATCACGTCCGTCGAGCCGTCCCTGCGGTTCACGGTGTTCAGGGCCACGTCGATCATGTTCGGCAGGGAGACGATGGCGAGCAGCGCGGTGGCCTCGGTGGTGCCGGTGACGATGGAGAGGTCCGCGAGGCTCAGGCGCGTCTGGCCGCTGCGGCGCAGTTCGCCGGAGAGCACGCGGCCTGGCGGTGCCGCCGGGGCCGGGGTTCACCACCAGGGTGTAGTCCACCAGGCGCCGGTGGCGGTTCACGACGATGAGGTCCTGTAGGTACGCCGGGTCCGCGGCGGGCAGCGGCACGTTGATGGCGAGGCCGTCGTACCGGATGGTGCCGAGGGGGAGCCCTCAGCCGGGGAGCGCGAGGGCGGCCCTCGCAGGGGCTTGCCCCTCGCATGAAGAAAGCTCGTCGTCCTCGGCGGCTTGCGGGAGGAACGGCCGGTTGGTGTGCTTCGCGACGAACGTCGCGCCGACGTGGTAGTCCGCCTCGGGGAGGAACTCCATGTTGTCGGCCGGCACGGTCGCGCAGAGATGCCACGAACCGCGCACCATGGGGGTGGTGGCCGGGCCGGCCGGATAGTCGCGGCCGTTCGTGCCGAAGGAGACCGGATGAATCGTGCGCGAGGGCTGCGCGGCCACCGGCGGGTTGGCGTCGGAGTCGCCCTTGGCGAGCTTCGCGTCGCCGCGGCAGAGGCCCGAGTTGGGGTCCACCGTCTCGACGGTCCAGCCGTCCTTCAACGGCGCGAAGGCGAAGCCGCCGTTGCCGGAGAAGGTGATGACGGACTTCTTGACGTCGACGTTGTATTCCTCGAGGTCCGTGCCCGCCGGGCGGCCGTCCGGCTGGAGGTGACCGGGCTCCACGGTGAAGTCGAAGCCACCGATGCGGCACCGGGCCGGCGTTCAGCTTGGGGCTTTCGGATGCCGTTGCCGCGTACGGCTTGCTACATCGCCGACTCGTCTTGCCGGTATGGTGAACTTCGAACGGCGAGCGTGGATGCCCAGGGCCGGGCGCGGCGCAACCTTGGCGTCGGCCACCGCACTGGAACATCCAACGCGAACACCGATGCAACGGAGCCCAAGAAGTCGGAGCGCGGGCCGAGGGAGCGCCGCCCCTGAAGCCCCCGACTACACTCGCGCCGACGTTGCCCGAAGCCGTACCCCGCCAAACCGCCTTGACGTGAGCAGAGGGATCATCGCGCGAGGGTCCGGGCCACGCGGAATCCGGTATCGATGTACTGTTGGGCGCGGCCGGCGGAACACGGCGGTACGGGTCGGTCCGGGTCGTGGGGATAGCTTATGGGGCAACCCGGGAGGCGGTGCGCCGAACGGGCCTCGCTCGGATCGAAGTAATAGGAGCCGCCGCGGGTAACACCGGACGAGCAATCGCCACTTAGCCAAGCGCTGCCATCAGACGGCGCACCCTCATAACTCTCGTTCCAGCAGTCCTCGACCCACCCATAGACGTTCCCATGCATGTCGTGCAAACCAAAGGGATTGGGCGCGAACGAGCCCACCGGGGCGGTTCGCCTGCCGTCCCACTGGCTACCGCAACCGCGACAGTTGGCCCGGTTCGTCCCTATGTCATTCCCCCAACTGTACTTCGTCTCCGTTCCGGCCCGCGCCGCGTACTCCCACTCCGCCTCCGAAAGCAGCCGGTAGTGCGCGCCCGTCTCGGACGACAGCCAGGCCACGTAGTCCTTCGCGTCATGCCACGACACCATGACTACCGGTCGGCGACCGCGGCCCCAGCCCCGGTCGTCCGCGTTCTGATGCGCGCTGCTCGCCTGCGTGAATCGGTCGTATTCCTCGAACGTTACCTCGTATCTCGATGCCGCGAACGCCCGCTCGATCCGCACCACGTGCACCGGAAACTCCTCAGTCCTGCAGTTGCCGTCGTCGTTGATGCAGCCCATGACGAAACGTCCCGCCGGGATCACGACCATCTCCGGCCCCATGCCGCCCGAGGCCATGGCGTCCCGGAAGGACCCCAGCTCCCTGCGCACCTGGCAAGCCATCGAGGCACGGTTGCCACGGTCGTCCACCACCGTCACCGCGGTCCACGCCCACGACGAGGTCAGCTCCACCTCCGTCGTGCCGCCGTCGGTGGTCGCGTCCGGCAGCGGGCTCCGGGCCCGCCCCCGCCACTCCACCAGGTCGACCTGGCCGTCCGGGTCCCCGAAGTCCGCCCGCATCCGCACCGTGCCGTCGTCCGTCGCCACGCACGACACGCCCGCGATCACCGGCGGCCGGCCGTCCGTCACCTCCACCCGCGCGGAGGACTTGCCGGTCTCGCCGTTGCCGTCCGTCACGAGCAGGTCCACGCGATGCGCGCCCGCCGCGCCGAAGTGGTGCGTCAGGCGCTCGCCGACGCCGGCATGCGCGCCCTCGACGGTCCACTCGAACGCCAGCGCGTCCGAGTCGCCGGCCACGGTGCCCGAGGCGTCCAGCACGCCCGAGAAGCCGTCGCCCTGCTCGTGCGTGAACCGCGCCGCCGGCCCGGACGTCCTCTCCACCTCGGAGACGTGCGGGAACTCCTCGTCGTCCCCGAGGCTCCAGGTGAGGTGGTAGTCCACCCGGTCCGCGCCGGGCCGGAAGTAGGCCGCCGCCGTCGGCACCGTCTCGGTGGCGGCGTCGAACGCCAGCAGGGCCCAGCCCGCGGGCGTCATGTTGGCCGCCGCCCCGGCGGCGCTCCCGACCGCCGCCTTGACGACGGACTGCAACACGCCGCGGCAGGCCTCGTGCCCCGCCGACTTCAGCAGCGCGTCCAGCATCGTCCTGCCGGGGCCCCGCGCGAAGTCCCACAACCGGCGCAGCGGCGCCGCGTCGCCGTCGCCCGCGCGCGGCACGGCGGCGGAGCCGAGGCCCGCCGCGTCGAGTTGCCCCGCGACGGCCCTGCTGCACGCAACCCAGTCCCCGGCGTTGCGCAGCGCGCCGCGCGCGGCGGACACGTTGGTCACGAGCTCCGCCGCCGCGAGCCCCAGGTGCAGCGCGTTCATCCAGCTCACCGTCCGCGCGGCGTCGTCCCCGCTCAGCAGGTCGAACCGGTGGCGCTCGAAGCGCAACCGCGCGACCTCCGGCTCCAGCACGCCGGTGACCGCGCCGGGCGCCGCGCCCGAGTTGAACAGCTTGTTGACCACGTCGAGGTTGCGCGGCACGTACAACCAGTCCGCGTCCGCGCCCGCGTGGCCGCGCATCGCGAAGTTCACGAAGCCCGGGTTGGCGACGGCGTGCAGCCGGCCCCGCAGGCCCTCCGGGACCGCCCTGGTGACGGCGAGGAACGGCGCCTCCGACGCCGCGGCGATGGCGACCTCCACGTAGCCCCTGCCCCACGCGACGGCGGTGGACAGGGGATTCAGGGCCACGTCCCTGACCAGGTTGAGCACGTTGCCCCCGTCGACGTACGCCTCCAGCCCCCTCGCGTCGCCGTGCCAGATCCAGGGCTGCCCCCAGCGCCAGGGGCTGCAGGGAACCCACGAGACGAGTTCGTCGCCAACCCACGGGATCCACCGGACGGCGCCGACGACCCGGTTCTCCGACCAGCAATAGAACGTCCTCTCCCGCGCCTCGACCGGACCGGACCGCGCCACCCTCCCGCCGGGAGGCGCGTCCAGTGCGGACGGCGCCGCCGGCGCGGACCGCGCCCGTTGCGTCGCGACGCCGCCGGCCCGACCCGCGGCGGACCCGGCGCGCGCCGCCGCCGCCCCGGCACCCACGCTCCTGACCAGCGCCACCGCCCCCGGGTAGTCGTACAGCCGGTCCAGGTAGTTCTTGTCCGCCGCCATCAGCCCCGTCAGCAATTCGACGAGGTCGGCGAACTCGGCCCGGCCGCGGATCGCCGCGGCGAGCTCCCGATCCACCCGGGGCAGCCGCCACCCCGACGCCGCCGCCGCCAGCGCCAGCGCCGTGCTCTCGATGCCCACGTCCACCGCGCCCGCGCCCCCGTCCAGCAACCCGCCGTCCTCGTCCGCCAGCGCCAGCAGCACCGTGCCGCCCTCGTCCGACGCCACCAGCACCGACGAGGAGCCGTCCGCCGCCACCTCCGCGCCGTCGCCGCCCAGCGTCCGAACCACCACGTCGCCCACGTCCCGCATCTCCGGCGGAACCTCGACCGCGGGCGCCAGCGCCACCACCCGCGCCACCGGCGGCGCCGTGGCCGTCGACAGGTTCGTCAGGTGCCCGGTCGGACTCCGGATCAGGCTCAGCGCCCGCACGGGCTGCCGCGACGTCACCCGCAGCCGCCACTTGCCCGCGCCGTCGCCGATGCCGCCGACCAGGCCGGAGCCCGCGCCCTCCTCGAGTTCGAGGGAGGTGTGCGTGACCGCGCCCCCGGCCGGCACCACCAGCGACACCGCGCCGCCCGGCGACCCGCCGGCGTCGTCCACCGCCACGATCGCCACCTCCGCCGCCGCGCCGCCCGCGTTCACCAGCCGCAGCGAGCTCACCTGCCGGTCGTTGCTGCCCGGGTTCAGCGTCGCCACGTGGGAGTCGCGGCCCACCGTCGGCGCCGCGTCGTGCAGGCTCGTCACGAAGCCGTCCCGCGTGCGCGCGTACGCCAGCACCTCGATGGGCAGGTCGCTCTCAAGCTCCAGCCGCCAGTCGCCGTCGCCGGCCGTCACCGAACCGGCCAGCCCCTTCGCCGCGTTGCCCTCCGCCAGGTCGTCCGAGTTGAACGGCGCCGTCGCCCGCGCGCCCACCTCCAGGCGCAGCGTCCCGCGCTCCATCCCCGCGTCGTCGACGGCGCGGATCGTCACCCCGCCCGGCTCGTCGCCGTGGTTGGTCACGCGCACGAACCCCTGCACGTGGCCCCCCGCCGCCGGCATCAGCGGCACCCGGTGCACCACCCCGCCCGCGCCGTCCGGCCCGGCCGTCGCCGGCGCCGTCGACAGGTTCGTCAGGTGTCCCGTGGGGCTGCGCAGCAGGTTCACCAACCGCAGCGGCCGGTCCGACTCCACCAGCAGCCGCCACTTGCCGGCGCCGTCCCCGAGCCCCATGCGCTCCAGGTCCGCCGCCGTCAGCGTCCGCGTCGCGCCGGCCGCCACCGTCGCCTCCGCCGCGCCCGCGCCGCCCGCGCCGGCGTCGTCGATGCCCGTGATGCGCACCGCCGCGGACGCCGTGCCCGGGTTGGTCAGCCGCAGCAGGCTCACCTGCCGCTCGTTGCTCGCCGGGTTCAGGATCGGCACCCGGTGCCGGCCGTTCTCCCCCGGCACCACGTCGTGCATCGCCGTCAGGAAGCCGTCCCTGGTGCGCAGGTAGGCGAGCACCTCCAGGTCCAGGTCGGAGTCCAGCTCCAGGCGCCAGTCGCCCGACCCCGGACCCACGCCGCCGGGCAGCCCCTTGTCCGCGTTGCCGCCCTCCAGGTCCTGCGAGTTGAAGTGCACCGTCGCGCCGCCGCCGATCGACAGCGTCGCCGGGCCATGGCGCCGCCCGGCGTCGTCGATGGCCGTGATCGACACCGTCCCCGCCCCCGCGTCGCGGTTCACCACGCGCACGAAGCCCTGGCGCACCGTGTCGGAACCCGACGTCATGTAGGGCACCTCGTACGCCGCCACGACCGGGAGGGCGACGACGGCCAGCACGGCGGACAGAAGGGCAAGGGAGAGTTTCCGCATGACGGGCCACCCCGCGTGTTCGTTCGCGTTGCCCGGCTCGGGTGCCGGGGCCGGCGAACGTCCCCCGGGGCGCGATGGGTTCCCGCCCATTCGCCGGACGCCGGGGAGCCACTCCCGGCGTCGGCGGTTGTCGTGTTCGGCGGAAGACCCGGCTGCGCGGCACTCCCACGGAACGTTCACCCTGAACGACACTGCGGCCGCCTCAGGCCGATGTCAAGCAATTCGGGGCTCACGACCCAATAGTCCACGAAGAAGTCATGTGGAAGAATCTTCCGTTCGCGCACATTTCACACACTGTTCGTCACAATGGCACCCGTGGTGGATGTTCGTCGGTGGACCCGAGGGAATGCAGGGACGTTGGTTTCCCCTCATCTCGACTGGTGCCGTCGCGTTGATCGCGGCAGGGAGCCTGGTCTGGTTCGTTACGGGTCAGCGAGAGGTTGGGCACCTTCCACCCGCCACGGCGGTCGACCGCGCGCCGTTGGAACGGGAGGAACCCGGACGCCCGTCCGCCGCTCGGCCACCGTTGGCTGCGGGTCGGGTGTGGAGACCCGTCGACGAGGGCTCGGCCGGCGAACTCCCCCCGTTCGAGGACGGCTGGTCCAGGGAAGGCAGGGTGCTGGTGGACGTGTCGGCGGCGATATCCGCGGCGCCGGGCTGGCGCGTCGGCGACCGGCTGGCGCTGGATCTACCCCAGGCCGGCGCGCGCTTCGAATCGACGATCGAGCGGATAACCGAGGGGGCGGACGGTTCCCGGTCGGTTCGCGGATGGATCGAGGAGGATGACGGAGGACGCCATCGGTTCGTCGTGACGGTCGGGCCCCTGCACGTGTTCGCCTACGTCGACACCGCCCGGGGCTCGTACGAGCTGGTGGGCGGCAACCGGTTGGGGTGGTTGCTGCCGACGTCCAGCCTGCTGGCGGGCTGGGACTTCAGCAAGACGGACGTGGTGATGCCCGAGCCTGATGGGACGGTGCCCGATGCGCGGTAGCCGGCCGTCAAGCCGCGCCTGGCTCCTGCTCGGGCTGCTGGCCTGCGCATCGACGGCGAACGCCGGTGACCGGCGCGACATCGTGTTCGACTGCCCCTGTAGCGCCGAGTTCATTGACGGGACGGGTGGGGAGAACGGAACCTTGCTGCTGTCCGGCGGCGTGCGCAGCCTCCGTGCGGTGGAGAGCGGTGCGCTAAAGCTGTCGGCGCGCTCGCGGGACGGCACGGGCGGCGCGGCCGCCGGGCGCGTTCCGGCAAACGGCCGGCGGCATGACGAGTGGTCCATCGCGTTCGAGAAGCCCGAGTCCGGCGCCGCAATCGAGGTGCATCTGCTTGAGGAGACCGGCCGGGACGCCGACGGCACCGCGCGCTGGCACGATCACGAGGCGCTGGCCCTGTGGCCGGTGCCATCCGGCGGGACGCCGGGACCGCTCCGGTTCGTGGACCTCCTCACCGACAGCGACGGCGACGGCGTGGGAGACGTAAACGAGCGCCTAGCCGGCACGTCGCCGGACGATCCGGCGTTCACGCCCGGCGAGACCGTTGTCGATGTGCTCGCGCTGTACACGGCCGAGCATGCGGCGGCCGAGTCGGGATACCCGTACACCCGGATCCTGCACAAGGTCAGCGTCGCCTCCGCGATCTTCGAGGACAGCGCGACAGCGATCAGGCTGAGGCTGGTCGGCATGAGCGAGGTGGAATTGGATGCAAATGAAGAAGCGTCGAAGGAGGTCCGGGAAGAGCCCATGGCGAGCCATGGAGCGGACGTGTCGGTGCTATTCAGCCCCACGCATCTCGGATACAAGAACGGTGGCCACGCGCTCCGGGGCTTCCGCCGCACTACGCTTTACTCCGACGGCCTGGCCTGGGACGGCGGCACGAGCGCCACGGGAGTGACCCACGAGCTTGGCCACGTGATGGGCCTTACGCACTCCGCGGGCCAAGGCGAGACCCACGGCGCGTGGCGTTGGTCGCGCGGCCATCACGTCACTCCGCGCGGCGTACACGACCTGTTTGATCGCTGGGGCACGGTCATGGCCTACGGAAGGTACGTGATGAACGGTATTTTCTCGGATCCGTCGCGAGACTGCGGGTCGGGTCCCTGCGGCGTGGCCATCGACGAACTCGACGGCGCCAACTCGGTGCTGTCGCTGGATCGGATGCGATTTCAGGTGGGCGCCCAGCGTGCGCCGGCCCCCGACTCGGACGGCGACGGCATCGTGGATGCTGCGGACGCCGCGCCCGACGATCCCGGCGACTGGTTCGACGTCGACGGCGACGGCATCGGCGACAATGCCGACCCGGACGACGACAACGACGGCACGCCGGACGTCGACGATCTCTTTCCGCTCGATGCCGAGGAGTGGGCGGATGCCGACCTCGACGGCATCGGCGACAACGCGGATCCGGATGTCCAGGACCTGAGCCCGTTTCGCGATCCCGCACTGCGGGCGGCCGTTGAGGAGGCGCTCGGCAAGACCTCCGGGGCGACGATCACCGCCGAGGAAATGGCCGCCCTAGACGAATTGAGGGCGCCGGGGCGCGACATTCGGGACTTGACGGGGCTTGAGCACGCAACCGGGCTGGTCAAACTGGACCTCCGCGGGAACCGCATCGAGGACCTCGAGCCGTTGTCCGTGATGACGGATCTGAAGCGCCTCGACCTAGGCGACAATGGGGTGGCCGACCTGTCGCCGCTCGCCGGGTTGACCGACCTGACGAGCCTTAACGTAACCGGCAACGCGGTGACCGACCTGTCGCCGCTTGCCGGGCTGCACGATCTGTGGTCGCTACGCCTAGGCCACAATCCGATTGACGACATCTCGCCGCTGAGGGATTTGCCGTCCCTGGGGTGTCTGTTCCTCAGCTATACCCGCGTGACGATCGCTGACGTGTCGGCGCTGCCACGTTTTGCTCGCTTCATTTGCCTGGGTATCGGCGGGCTCGGGGTGGCCGATCTGTCCCCCTTGTCGGGATTGGACCTCGTGCATCTCTTCGCCGGCGACAACGCGATTTCCGACCTCGAGCCCCTCGCCAACCTACTCGAACTGGAACTCCTGCATCTTGACGGCAACCGCGTCTCCGACCTCCGGCCCCTCGCCAACCTCGTCGAATTGAAGCAGTTGGATCTCGATGGCAACGATGTCTCCGACCTCGGACCCCTTGCCGACCTGGTCAAGCTGGAACGGCTGCATCTCAACGACAACGCGGTCTCCGACCTGGCGCCCCTCGCCAACCTCGTTGAACTGGAGTTGTTGTATCTCGACGACAACGCGGTCTCCGACCTAGGGCCCCTCGCCAATCTCGTCGGACTGAGGTGGCTGAGACTGGAGGGAAACCGTGTCTCGGACCTGTCGCCGCTGGCCGGGATGACGGGCATGCGCTACCTCCGGCTTTCGGACAACCTCATCGCTGACATCGAGCCGATCGTCAGGCGTTCCTTCTTCGGCGGCGACGGGTCTGCGGGCGCGTACGTGAATCTCTCCTCCAATCCGCTCAACGCGGCCGCTACCGAGGAGCACATCCCCACATTGGAGTCGTGGGGCGTGCAGGTCTCCGCCCTCTGGATTCGGACGGCCGCCAGCGTCCGGCTGGTCGACCCGACGCTGCGCGCCCTGGTCGCCGACGCGCTTGCTCGCAATACGGTTTTTGTTGTCGACCCGGCGGAAAGGTGGCCGATCGGGTCGCTTCGGGAGCTCCGTGCGTACGGTCGGGGCATCGCCAGCCTGTCCGGACTTGAGGCGGCCGGCGGGCTCGAGAAGCTGTACGCGGCCTCGAACCGCATCGCGGACCTCTCGCCGCTGGCGGACCTTGCGGGGCTGCGCGAACTGGACCTGCGGCACAACCGCATCGCCGACCTGTCGCCGCTGGTGGCGAACGCCGATTTGGGCCAAGGCGACTGGGTGGCCCTGGACGGCAACCCGCTCAGCGAGGCATCCCTCAACACCCATGTGCCGGCGCTGCTCAACCGCGGCGTCCGCGTCGGCGTGGGCTCCGTGGCGCTGGCGCTGGTGGCCGGCGAGGCGGCGGCGCGCTTCGACGTGTCGGGCTACTTTCGGGCGCTGCTGGGCGCGAACCCGACGCTGGCCGCCCGTTCTGGCGACACGTCGCTGGCCACCGCGGCCGTGGCCGACGGCATGATCGTGTTCACGCCCGGCGCGAGGGCCGGCAGCGCCACCGTGACGGTCGAGGCCAGGAACAGCGCGGGGAAGACCGCGCGCCTGACGTTCCTCGTGCGGGTGCGCGGGCCGTGGCTGGTGCCCCTGGTCCCGAAGGCCTCCGGCTCCCGGCAGGGGTTCGTGCGGATCGCCAACCTCGACGCGCGCGCGGGCCAGGTGCGCATCCTGCCCGTGGACGACGCCGGACGCGCGGGCGATGCGCTGACGCTCTCAATCGACGCCGGCGAGACCGTCCACTTCAACTCCGCCGACCTCGAGACGGGCAACGCCGCGAAGGGCCTGACCGGCGCCGGCGGGCGGGGCACGGGCGACTGGCGGCTGGAGCTCACGAGCGACCTCGACCTCGACGTGCTCGCCTACATACGCCACGCCGACGGCTTCCTGACGGCCATGCACGACGTGGCGGCGCGCACGGCGCACGGACACCAGGTGCCCACCTTCAACCCGGCCAGCAACGTGACGCAGCGGAGCCTGCTGCGGATCAGCAACCTGGGCGGCGAGGAGGCGGAGGTAACCATCCGCGGCGTGGACGACGACGGCCGGTCGCCGGGCGGCGAGGTGCGCGCCCGGGTGCCGGCGGGCGCGTCGCTGCTGCTGGGCGCGCCGGACCTCGAGGCGGGCGGCGCCGGGTTGACGGGCCGGCTCGGCGACGGGAAGGGCAAGTGGCGGCTCGCGGTGCGCTCGGCGGGCGAGTTGTCGGTGATGAGCCTGCTCGCGAGTCCCGAGGGGCAGCTCACGAACCTGTCCACCGGCGCACCGGCGGTGCTCGCGGCGGACGGCGTCCACACGGTGCCGCTGCTGCCGTCGGCATCCGACGCGCTGGGACGCCAGGGGTTCGTGCGCGTCGTCAACCGCTCGACCGGGGCGGGCGAGGTGCGCATCGTGGCGTACGACGACACCGGACTCGCCCACGACGCCCTGTCGCTCGCGCTGGACGCCGGACACACGGCGCACTTCAACTCGGACGACCTGGAACTCGGGAATCCGGCCAAGGGGCTCACCGGCAGCACCGGCGCCGGGCGGGGCGACTGGCGCCTCGAGTTGTCGAGCGGACTCGACCTCGACGTGCTGGCGTACGTCCGCACGCCGGGCGGCTTCCTGACGTCGATGCACGACGTCGTCCACGGCGCGGGACGGCGCCACGACGTGGCGACCTTCAATCCCGGCTCCAACCCCCGCCAGGTGAGCCGGCTGCGCATCGTCAATCCCGGCACGCGGCCGGCCCACGTGACCATCGGCGGCGTCGACGACGGCGCGGCGAGCCCGGGCGACGTCGTGCGGCTGACGGTGCCGGCCGGCGCGGCCACGACGGTGACGGCGACGCAGCTGGAGGACGGCGACCACGTGTTCCACGACCGCCAACGCGCCGGGCTCGGCGACGGCCGCGGCAAGTGGCGGCTGCATGTTGACAGCGAGCAGGCACTGTTGCTGATCAACGTGCTGGCGAGCCCGACGGGACACCTCACCAATCTGTCAACCAACCCCAGCCGGTAGTCGGTAGTAGAGGAAACGTGGCGACCACGATCACCAACTCCGTGCCGGGGCCGTGCAGGCTCGCGATGGCATTGTGGTGTAGAGCGCGCGCCGGACCACCCGGGGGTGTCCTTGCTCCAGGGGACATTCGTCGGATCCGGCGCCGCGAGCCAAGCGACGCGGACGAACGCGTGCGGCGGGCCGTCATGCGCAGACGCGTTACTGCCCTTCTGGTCGCCGCAGCCCTGCCGGCCGTGGCGGAGCAGGAGCACTTCGTGCCGATGTTCCCGTCAGCATCCGACCCGGCCCTGCAGGGCTTCGTGCGGGTGGTGAACCACTCGTCGGAATCCGGCGAGGTGAGCGTCTTGGCGATCGACGATGCGGGGGCCTCATATGGCCCGCTTACGCTGTCGATCGACGCCGGCGAGACGGCACCGTTCAACTCGGACGACCTAGAGGCCGGCAACGCGGCGAAGGGACTCACGGGCAGCACGGGGGCGGGCCAAGGGGATTGGCATCTTGAGCTGACCAGCGAGCTCGACATCGAGGTGCTGTCCTACATCCGCACCGTGGACGGCTTCCTGACGTCGATGCACGACTTGGCGCCCGTCGATGGGGACATGCACCGGATCGCCATCTTCAATCCGGGCAGCAACGACCGGCAGGTGAGCCGGCTGCGGCTGATCAACCGGGGCGACCAGGAAGCAACAGTGACGATCACGGGGGTGGACGACCGCGGCACGTCGCCGGGCGGGCGGGTCGGCGTGACGGTGGCGGCGGGGGCCGCACGGACGCTGACGGCGGCGGAGCTGGAGTCCGGTGGCGCGGGGATGACGGGCGCGCTGGGCGACGGCGCCGGCAAGTGGCGGCTGACCGTGACCTCGGCCGGATCGATCCACGCGATGAGCCTGCTGTCGAGCCCGACGGGGCACCTGACGAACCTGTCGACGGCGCCGTCGCTGGAGGAGGATGGGGTGCTCCGCGTGTCGATGTTCCCGCCTGCGTCGGACGCGACGCTGCAGGGGTTCGCGCGGGTGCGCAACCTGGAGGATACGGAAGCACGGGTGACGATCCGGGCTTACGACGACACGGACTGGGAGTACGAGCCGCTGACGCTGACGGTAGCGGCGGGACACACCGCGCCGTTCAACTCGGACGACCTCGAGCGGGGCAACGCGGGCAAGGGCCTGGCGGGCAGCACGGGCGCCGGACGGGGCGACTGGCGTCTGGAGCTATCGAGCGAGTCGGACATCGAGGTGCTGGCGTACATCCGCACGACGGACGGCTTCCTGACGGCGATGCACGACTGGGCCCCGGTGGATGGCGACGTCCACCGGGTGGCGACATTCAATCCCGGCAGCAACGACCGCCAGGTGAGCCGGCTACGGATCGTGAACGCCGGCGGGGAATCCGCATCGGTCTCGATCGCGGGCATCGACGACCGGGGCGCGTCGCCGGGCGGCCCCGTGCGGCTGACGGCGCCGGCCGGCACGGCCCGCGAGTACACGGCCGCAGAGCTGGAGTCGGGCGGCGAAGGGCTGGAGGGCGCGCTGGGGCATGGCGCGGGCAAGTGGCGCCTGGAGGTCACCTCCGACCGGCCAGTGCGGGTGCTGAACCTGCTGTCGAGCCCGACCGGGCACCTGACGAACCTGTCGACGGACGTGAGGCCGCGGCTGCCGCCCTTGACGGTGTCGGGGGTCGTCCGTTGGGCGGATGGCGGCGTGGTCGAGGGCGCGGTGGTGCGCGCCAGGAACCTGACCACGGGCCGCGTGGTCGCCGAGACGACCACCGACGGCGCGGGGTTCTACCAGATCGATCACCTGACCGGCGAGCGCTACAAGATCGAGGTCGCCCTTCCCTCCGGCTTCATCCACGAGGTTCCAGAGCACATCGAGCGGCAATCGGCCGACGATCCCGCGCAACTCACCCTCGACGTTCCGCTGACCATCGACGCACGGGCCGCTGCGGCCGTGGCCATCGTCCCTGCGGGAGACCTGATCCTCAAGGACGCGAACCGCTTCGATCTCGAAGGCAAGACCCTGACGTTCACGCCCGTTGGCGAAGACAACTACACGGTAACGGTTGGCGTCCTGGAATGGGACGCCCCCGGCGAGACGTCCGACGCGGGCAAGGAACTCCGCTATCACGGGGACTACGTGACCATCAACCTGCCCTTCCCGTTCCCGTTCGCCGGCCGGACGTGGACCCGCGTTTACGCCAACGCAAGCGGCAACATCTCCTTCCATCGACCGGAACGTGAGCACTGGCCAGACCGGGATCCGTGGTCAGCGGGGACCGTGCGCGACGTGGCCGCCGCCGTCGACTCACGGTCCGTGGCCGGGTTCGAGCTAATGATCGCGGCGCTGTGGGCGCTTTACGAGGACATCACGGTTTTGGTCGACAGCTCGTCCGCCGGCGTCACGGTGACCTGGCGTGGCCCGCGCAACGACGACTATGAACCGCTTGGCGAGAACGAGTTCCAGGCCCGGCTGCGTCCGTCTGGCGTCGTCGAGTTGGCCTTCCGCCAGGTGCCGGAACGGGATGGAATCGTCGGACTCTTCCACGGCGGCGCGGCTCGAGGCGCCACGCTCGATGTGCTGACCGACGAAACGACGGATGTCTCGCATGCCATGCTGGACATCGCGCGAGCCGAGCTGGTGGACAACGGCAGCACGCTCATCGCTCGGATCGAGTTCGCGGGGGACATACCGCAGGACGTTCCGCGGAGCTCGATTTCCTATGAACTCTCGTTGACCTTTGGCGATCGCGAGCGGTCCCGGTCTTCGGATTGTGCTATGGGCCTCGGGGTGAACCAGACGGACCGGGCGCCATACGCGGGGTTTTGGTGCGGGGAACCGAACGCCGTGGGTGCATGGGCGCATGACAACGTGGTCGAGATCGCGGTCTCGAAGACCCTGCTCGACGGTGCCCCTGATTTGTCGTGGCGGGTGTCCGCCATCTGGTGGGACGAGGACCACGATGGCACCGATTGGCAGTCCATCCAAGTTCCGAACCTCGACCGCGACCTGAGGGCACTAGCGTCAGGGCGGGTTGCCGGCAATGTGTTCGAGGTTTTCCACTATCCGGCGTTCGACAACGGCGACAAGGTCATCTTCTCGCACATCTATCGGCACGCCCCCGCAAACGCCGAGATCGGGGTGCCGTTCACGGACTTCCGCACCGACGATCTCTACAATTCCGGGGCCGGTACGGGGCCCATCAACACCACGGCCCGGGGAATCGGCAGGGATAGCCCCCAAGAAGGTGAGCGCTGGGGATCATTCAATCTCCTGACCTCCATGGAGACCGTCTTCATTGGCGGGCCGAACTTCCGCGAGACGGGCACTTGGAGGGACTTGCAGTATCGAGCGCATGCGCCCGGGATTCGCTGGATCGCGCATGAGGCCGTGCATCGGTGGTCCGCGCACTTGAGTTTCCGAGACCCCAGCACGGGAAAAATCGAGTCTTTGGGCCCCACCCACTGGAACAACTACCTTCACGCGCCCGCGATGCATCCGGTATGGCCGGGTTTCGCCGACGCCGCCTATGTGGGTGGGTCCGTGATGGGGGGCCGGGTGTGGCGGGACAACGGAGACGGCACCTTCACCCGAATGGACTCCCACACCGCGCTGCCCACGGGTCTGTCGGCCCTCGACCTCTACGCGATGGGCATGATCCCCGCGAGCGAGGTGCCCGACACCTTCATCCTGCGCGACGTCGAGGGCACGTCCACAAGGGACACGGTTCGCAGCACGAAGGTGCCCGTCAGCATCGACGACATCGTCGCGGCGATGGGACCAAGGGTTCCGAGTGCGGCCACGGAGCGCAAGGACTTCCGCCTTGGCATCTACTTGCTGCACCCGAACAACCGACCACCCACCGCGGAGAACGTGCAACGCGCCGGCAGCATCTCCGCGGCCGTCATCGACTACTTCGACCGCGCCACCGGCGGCCGGATGCGCGTTGTCCAAGCCCCATGAACCAATCCATGGGCTACGAAGAATCCCGTCACTCGTTTCAGGTGAGGTTCTCGATCACCCCCGGGAGGTGATCGAGCCGATGCACTTGCGCGCTCGCCCCGACCTCGGCACCGTCGGCCGCGTTGTCGAAGTTCACCCAGATCGTGTGCATGCCCACGGCGCGGGCGCCCTCGATGTCGTCCACGGGCTGGTCGCCCACATGCACCGTCGCCGAAGCCGGCACCCCGGCGCGCTCCAGGGCCGCGCGAAACATCGCGGGATGCGGTTTGCTCGCGCCGACGTCGCCGGCAGTGAAGCCAAAGGAGAAGTAGCGGTCGAGGCCGAGGCGCGTGAAGTCCGCGTTGCCGTTCGTCAGCGCGGCGAGCGTATAGCGTTGCGCCAGGACGGCGAGGGTGGCCAAGGCACCCTCGTAGTAGGAGATTTCGTGGCGCAGGCGCAGGAACTCGTCGAAGGCACCGGCAGCCAAGTCTCGTGCTTCGCCTTCGGATCGCCCACACAGCGTTGCCGCCCGCGTGAGCACCGCGAGCCGCATCCGGGACACATCATGGGCGATGTCCGGCCGCTCCTCGATCACCTCCGCCCGCAACTCCCAGAGCGACGCGGCGTCGAACCGCTCGCCGAACTCGGGGACGCGGCGCGTCATCCAGTCACGGCTCCCGAGCTCCGCCCGGCGGATCACGTTGTCCGTCTCCCACAACGTGTTGTCGAGATCGAACGTGACGAGTTCGATCATCCGTCCCGGGCCTTGGCACGTGGATGGGCGGCGTCGTAGACCTTCGCCAAGTGCTGAAAGTCGAGGTGTGTGTAGATCTGCGTCGTCGCGATGTCGGCGTGGCCGAGGAGTTCCTGTACGGCCCGCAAGTCGCCGCTGGACTCCAGAAGGTGGCTCGCGAAGCTGTGCCGCAGCATGTGGGGATGCAGGGCGTCCGTGCCGAGTTCCGCCGTGGAGAGCTTCTTCAGCCGCTTCTGCACGGTGCGCGGGCTGATGCGGGCCTCGCCGCGTCCGGTGAAGAGCGGCGCCGTGGGCGGGATGCCGGGCCGCGTTGCGAGCCAGGCCTCGATTGCTTCGAGGGCCGGGCCGCCCAGCGGGATGATCCGCGTCTTGTTGCCCTTGCCGGTCACCCTCGCGAACCCGTTGGCTAGGTCGAGGTCCCTGAGGTCGATACCGACCAGTTCGGCCAAGCGCACGCCGCACCCGTAGAGCACCTCCAGCATCGCGCGGTCGCGAAGTTCGGTCCGGGACTTTGGTTTCGCGTCGAAGAGCCGCGCCGCGTGGTCGATGTCGAGCGCCTTCGGCAACGGCTTGCCCCGTTTCGGGGCCTGGATGCCCGCCGCCGGGTTCGCCGCGATGACTTCGTGTCGGACGGCGAAGGCGAAGAAGGCCCGCAGGCTCGACAGCACCCGACCGAGCGTGCGTGGCGCACGGCCCCGGGCATGCAGATGACCGAGATGGGCGCGCACGTGGTGTGGTTTGCAGGCCGCCCAGTCCTCGCAGGCGGCGCGGTCGCGGAAGGCGAGCAGGTCGCGCCGGTATGCATTGATCGTGTTGACCGAGTACCGCTTCTCATGGACAAGGTAGTCGAGGTAGCGCGTGAGCAGCGGATCAGCCGCAGGAGGGTCCACCGGCTTCACGGCTTCATCGCCGGCGGATGGCCCGAGGCGGTTGCGGCGCGTGTTCCAAGCTCTGTTGGCAGATGGCGACCCTCACTGGGGAAGGGGATCGTGGACCCGGACTATGCGACACGACACCCGTGCATTCAAGGCGGCAAACGCGCCTCACGCGCGCATCTGCCCATCGTAGATCTGGGTGGCCGGGCCCGTCATGGTGACGCTTTCGCCCTCCCCAGGCCAGCGCAGCCGCACCTCCCCGCCCCGCAACGAGATGGTGACCTCGTCCAGGAGTTGTTCCGACAGCCGGCCCGCCACCATCGCCGCGCAAGCGCCACTGCCGCAGGCGCGGGTTTCACCCGCCCCGCGTTCATACACCCGCAACCGGGCGAAGTCGGGTTGCACGATTTGCAGGAAACCGACGTTTACCCCCTCCGGGAAGGCCGGCGAAGACTGCACCTGGGTGCCCAGTCTTTTCACCGGCGCATTGACGATGTCGTCCACTTCGATGACGGCGTGCGGGTTGCCGATGGACACGGGGGTCAATGCGACCGTGGCTTCATCCATGTCCAGCCGGTAGCGCAGGCCGTCGCCCGCCGGCTCGGCGAGTTCGACGCGAAACGGCACCTGCCCCGGCGCGAGGCCCGGCGTGCCCATCTCCACCTCCACCTGGTCCGCATCCAGCAGGCGCGTGCGAATGACGCCATTCGCGGTCTCGAGGGTCAGGTTCTGCTTCACGGTCAGCCCGTGGTCGCGCACGAACTTCGCGAAGCAGCGCGCGCCGTTGCCGCACTGTTCGGCCTCGCTGCCGTCCCGATTGAAGATGCGGTAGCGGAAGTCCGCGTCCGGGTCCGACGGCGGCAGCACGGCGAGTAACTGGTCGAACCCGATGCCCGTGCGGCGGTCGCTCCAGCGACGGATCTCCTCGGCCCGCAACGCCACGTTCTGGGTCACGAGATCGACGACCATGAAGTCGTTGCCGAGACCATGCATCTTGGAGAAGCGCAGTCGCTTCACGACTCCTCGCCCTCCAGCGCCAACTGGTCCCGCAGCGTCTCGCGGCGCCGCACCACGCGAAACTCGCCGCCGTCCACCAGCACCTCGGGCACCCGGCCGCGGCCGTTGTAGTTGGAACTCAGCACCATGCCGTAGGCGCCGGCGCCGAACACGGCGAGGAGCGTTCCCTCACCAAGGGGCAGCTCGCGGTCCACGGCGAGGAAGTCCGCCGTCTCGCACACCGGGCCGACCAGGTCCCAAACGCGGGGCTCGGCATCCCCCGGCTCGACCACGGCCACCGGATGGCGCGCCTCGTAGAGGGCCGGCCGGAGGAAGTCGTTCATCGCCGCATCGACGACGGCGAAGTTCCGGTCGCCCTCTCCCAGCCCCGGCTTCAGGTACTCGACCCGCGTAAGGAGCACGCCCGCCTCCGCCACGAGGTAGCGGCCGGGCTCCACGATCAGTTCGAGGCCCCGCGCAAACACGGCGTCCGCAATCTCGCGCCCGTAGGCATCCACGTCCAGCACGGGCTCGTCGTCGTACCGCACGCCGAACCCGCCACCCAAGTCCAGGTGGCCCAGGGACACGCCCTCCGCCGCAAGGGTGTCCACGATGCGGAACAGCCGGTCCCGCGCGGCGGCGTAGGGGCCGAGTTCCGCGATTTGCGAGCCGATGTGGCAGTCGATGCCGCACACCTCCAGGGCGTCGGACGCCGCCGCGTGGCGATACATGTTGAGGGCGACGCCTTCCGGCACGCCGAACTTGTCCTCGCGGCGGCCCGTAGTGATGTGGCGATGCGTCCCCGCATCGACGTCCGGATTGACGCGCACGGAAATCGGCGCGACCCGTCCGAGGAGCCCGGCCCGCGCCTCGATCCGCCGAAGTTCCGCTTCGCTCTCCACGTTGAAACAGCGGATGCCCGCCTTGAGCGCGAAGTCGATCTCGGCGACGGACTTGCCGACGCCGGAAAACACGATGTCCTCCGGCGCCCCGCCCACGCGCAATACGCGCTCCAGTTCGCCACCGGAGACGATGTCGAATCCCGCACCGAGTTCCCGCATCAGGCGCAGGATGGCCAGATTGGCGTTCGCCTTGACGGCGTAGCAGATGTGCGTGGAACCTCCCTGGAGCGCCCTCGAGAGGCGGTGGTAGCGGTCCTCGATGCTGCTTCGCGAGTAGACGTAGGCCGGCGTGCCAACGGCGTCGGCGATTGCCGTCAGGGAGACGCCCTCGATGCCGATGGCATTGTCGATGCGACCAAACATGGTCCGCGCTCCGTCTCGGGATCCTGTGGAAGGTACAGCGGCCCCTTTTGGCCGCATGTGGCGGCCATCGCACACCAAACCACCACGACGACCCAACGCATGCGCTGTTCCGAGATTTCGGACGCGGCGAAGTATAGCGTCCCGACGCGGCGACCCACCGGCCGGACCCGCCCTCGGAGTCAGAGGCGTCGGCGCGCCTCCCCGACCGCCGCGCGCACGCGCGCGGGCGCGGTCCCTCCGGCATGGTCGCGGGCCCCCAGCGATCCATCGAGCGAAAGCACCTCGTAGACATCCTGCCCGATGTCCGCGTGGAAGCGCCGCAGTTCCTCAAGGGGGATGTCGGCCAGCGCCACGCCACGCTCCTGGGCGTGCCGCACCACCCCGCCCACGGCGTCGTACGCATCCCGAAACGGCGTCCCGCGTTTCACCAGGTAGTCGGCGAGGTCCGTCGCCGTGGCGTAGCCGAGCTCGGCGGCCCTGCGCATGGCCTCCGTGTTCGGCCGCATGGCCGCCACGATGTCGCGCATGACCACGAGACAGTCGCGCAGGGTGGCGGCGGTGTCGAAGACCGGTTCCTTGTCCTCCTGATTGTCCCGGTTGTAGGCCAGGGGCTGGCCCTTCATCAGCACGAGCAGCCCCATCAGGTGGCCGATGACGCGGCCCGTCTTGCCGCGCACCAACTCCGGGACGTCGGGGTTCTTCTTCTGCGGCATGATGCTTGAGCCGGTGCAGAAGGCGTCCGGCAGTTCGACGAAGCCGAATTGCTGCGAGGTCCAGAGCACGATTTCCTCGCACCAGCGCGACAGGTGCACCGCCGTCAGGGATGCCGCCGCGCAGAACTCGAGCGCGAAATCGCGGTCGCTCACCGCGTCCAGGGAATTGGCCGCGACGCCCTCGAACCCGAGCGCCGCCGCGGTCCTCGCCCGGTCGATGGGGAACGTCGTGCCCGCCAGCGCCGCCGCACCCAGCGGGGATACGTTCAGCCGGGCGCGACAGTCGGCGAAACGCCCCCGGTCTCGATCCGCCATCTCGAACCACGCCAGCATGTGGTGGCCAAACGTCACGGGCTGCGCGGTCTGTAGGTGGGTGAAGCCCGGCATCGGGTCCGCCGCGTGACGCTCGGCGAGGTCGACCAAGGCGGACATGATCTCGCCGAGGAGCGCCATGACCGCGTCGATTTCGTCCCGCAGATAGAGGCGCAGGTCGGTCGCCACCTGATCGTTGCGCGAACGTCCGGTGTGGAGTTTCTTGCCCGCGTCGCCGATCCGCTCCGTCAGACGCGCCTCGATGTTCATGTGCACGTCCTCGAGGGCCGACGACCAATCGAAGTCACCGGCCTCGATGTCGGCCTCGATGGCCTTGAGGCCCTCGACGATGGCGCGGCACTCCTCCTCCGTGAGCACGCCGGCCGCCGCAAGCATCTCGGCATGGGCGATCGAACCCCGCACGTCGTGGCGGGCGAGGCGCTGGTCGAACGCCACCGACGCCGTGAAGCGCTCCACGCCGGCATCGGTGCGTTCCTTGAGGCGGCCACGCAACAGCTTTTCGTTCTTGCCCATCGGCAGCATCTTTCCGGGCGTCGGGGGACGCACTCCGTCATATACTGGCATTTTCGGCTTTCAGGCTCCAAACGCCTCGGGCCGCCCGCATGCAGCGACGTACCTCCCCCGCCCGCGTCCGGATCGCCACCCGCGCGAGTCCCCTCGCCCTATGGCAGGCGGAACGGGTTCGCACACTCATCGGGCGGACCAGCGCGGTAAGGGTCGATCTCGTCCCCCTCACCACCGACGGAGACCGCCAAGCCACGGCACCCCTCGCGGACGGTGGCGGCAAGGGCCTCTTCGTGAAGGCTTTGGAAACCGCGCTAACCGAAGGCCGCGCGGACCTCGCCGTACACAGCATGAAGGACGTGCCCACCGTGCCGCCCGCGGGCTTCACCGTCACGACCATCGGTCCCCGAGCCGACGCAAGAGACGCGCTGGTTGCCGGCCCCGGGACATTCGACACCTTGCCGGACGGGGCGCGGGTGGGATCGTCGAGTCCCCGCCGGCGGGCGCAACTCCTGTTCGCCCGGCCGGATCTCGTTGTCGTGCCCATGCGCGGCAACGTCGGCACCCGCCTCGCGAAATTGGACGCCGGCGAAGCGGACGCCCTCGTGCTGGCGTGCGCCGGTCTGGACCGGCTGGAAGTCGGGGGCCGCGTTAGCCAGCGCCTCTCCATCGATTTCTGCCTGCCGGCCCCGGGACAAGGCGCCCTCGCCGTGGAGTACGCCTCCGAACGCGAGGATCTCGCGGTCCTGCTCGCCACTGCGGTGGACGGCCCGACCGAGCGGGCGGTCGCCGCGGAACGCGCCCTGACCCGCGCCCTCGGTGCGGACTGTACGACGCCGCTCGGGGCATACGCGACCCTCGACGGCGATGCCATCATCCTGCGGTCCACGCTCCTCGACGCGGAAGGCCAACACGCTTGGTCGGTGGCCGACACCGGCACGGACCCCATCGCGCTCGGTCAACGGCTCGCCGATGCCCTCTTGCGTCTGGCCGCCGCCGCGCAGCCGGACTAGCGGCCGTTCGACCGAGTTCGCGACGCCTTCGGAATCCTCAATGCGCCTCTGGGTCACCCGAACCGAACCCGGCGCCAGTCGCTTGGCGGCGGCGCTCGAAGCGGCGGGGCACGATGCCTGGGTGCGGCCCGTCCTGCGCATCGAGCGGCTGCGGAGCCCTGTACCGGCCGGTGTATTCGACCTGACCATCTTCCTATCCGAACACGCCGTACACGGCGCCCTCACGGGCGGGTGGCCGGAGACGCCGGCCCTCGCCATCGGCCCGGGCACGCAAACGGCACTGTCGGAGCACGGCGTGAAGGCCGCGATTCCCGCTCATGCTTCTTCCGAGGGCATCGCGGAGTTCCTCGTCAACGATCCGCCCGCCACTGTTCTGGTGGCCACCGGCGCCGGCGGGCGCAACGCGTTGCCGGAACTGTTGGGCGCACGGGGCATCGAAGTCGTCCCGTGGCACCTATACCGGCGCACTCCAGTTCGCGACCCGCTACCGCCGGATGTGCGCATCGACGCGATCATCGCCGGCAGCGGCGGTGGATTGCGGGTCGCCCGAGACCTGTGGTTTGCTTCCGGGCGAAGCGCCGCGGCACCGCTGATCGTGCCCTCCGCGCGGGTCGCGGACGCCGCGCGCGGGATGGGTTTGACGAACGTGTACGTCAGCGCGGGAGCGGGCGTGCAGGCGACCGTCACCACGGTGCGCAACATCGCAAGCGGGAGACACCGCCCTTGAGCGAAGACCCACATACGGAATCCATCGCGGGGACCCTCGAGGACGCGGCGCCGCGGCGGCGGTCACGCGGCATCGGCACCGCCCTGCTCGCCCTACTTTCCGTCGCCGCCGTCGCCCTCGCCGGCTACGTCTTCTGGCGCGTCGAGTGGGCGAATCCGGCCGCGGCGGTCGAGAGCCGTCTCAAGGACCGGATCGAGGGCCTAAGAACCACCGTGAACGAGACCCGCGCCGCCTCCGAAGCGGAGGTGACGGCGCGGATCACCGGACTGGAGGAAACGCTCGCCGAACAAGGCGCCGCGATCGATGTCACCCGCACATCCCTGGCGGACGCCGTGGCCGAGCAGCGCCGGCAGGCACCGCCCGATGCGCGGGACTGGCGTGTTGCCGAAGTCGAATACCTGTTGCGCGTTGCCAATAGCCGCCTGCTCCTGGAACGGGACGCAGCCACGGCCGAACGTCTGCTGGGCGCCGCGGACGCCATTCTGGAGGAACTCGACGACTTCGCGCTCTTCGAGGTCCGCGCCCTGCTCGCCGAGGAACGCCTCGCACTGCGCGACGCCGGCACGGCGGACACCCAAGCGCTGTTCCTGCGCCTTGAAGCCGTCAAGGACGGTCTGGGGGCATTACCCGCGCGGGTTCCGGAGTACTTCGGCGCGCCGGCCGCGGATCCTGCCCCGGTCGCCGGTGAAGACGGGACGGCGGCCGCGTCCCCGTGGGATGCCTTCCTCGACCGACTCTCCAGCCTGTATGAGTTCCGCACCCGGGAGGGCATCGCTCCACGTCCACTGTTGCGGCCGGACGAGGCGGTGTACCTCGAGTTCAATCTGCGGCTCGCCTTCGAGCGGGCGCAACTCGGTGCCTTGCGCAACGATCAACTCTTGTACCGGACTAGTCTCGAATCGGCCCACGGCTGGATCGAGCAACACCTCGACGCCGAGAGCCCCACGGTACAGGGGCTGCGGGCGGAAGTGGACGCCCTGCTCCGCTTCGACGTGGACGCCGCCCCGCCGGACATCTCGCGGTCCCTCGCCCGCCTGCGGGAACTGGCCCCGGCCGCCCTGACCCCGAGCGCGGAACCCCCGTGACCACCCGGGGCCTACTGATCTTGCTCGTGGCCGTCGGCGCCGGGACCGCCTTCGGCGTCCTGGCATTGCGCGACCCCGGCTACGTGTTCATCTCCTACGGCAACGCGACCCTCGAGACCAGCGTCTGGTTCGCCGTCGCGGCCCTGGTCCTGCTCGCGGGCGCAGCCTCGGTGTTGCTCACCCTCCTGCGTCGCACGCTGCGCGGCCGCTCCCGGTTGTCGGCCTGGTCCCGGGACCGGCGCTTGCGCAACGCCCACGCCCGGACCGTGCGCGGCGTGACGCAACTGGCCGAGGGCAACTTCGCGGCGGCCCGGAGCGCCCTGGAGGAAGCCGCCCGAGACGTGGAGACCCCGGTCGTCAACCTCCTCTGCGCCGCCGTGGCCGCCCACGCGGCCGGCGATGCCCCGGAACGTGAGCGGTTGCTCGCGTCCGCCGAGACGGCGATGCCCAACGCCGGCATCGCCGTCGCCCTGGCGCGCGCCCGCCTGCAGGGCAACGACGGCGAATGGCGAGCGGCCCAGAAAACCCTGGGGCAACTCCTGACGGACCACCCCCGCCATCCCGGTGTGCTGCGCCTCGCGCTCGAATGCAGCCGGCGGCTCGAGGATTGGGAAACGGTCCTGGAGCTCGTCGGCAGGCTCAAGAAGCTACGCGCCATCGACGGCAACGCCTTGGAGGACGCCACCCACGCGGCATGGCACGGTCGCTTAGTCGCCAGTCGCGACAGCGCAACGGCCGCCGATCACGCTCGCCGCACCTGGAAGGCCGTGCCGAAGGGCCTCAAGAGCGACCCACTCCTCGTGCGCGCCTACGCCGAAACCCTTTTCGCGAGCGCCGATGCCGACAGCGCCGAAACGGCGCTGCGTACGGCCATCGCGACCGATTTCGACGCCGACCTCGTCGAACTCTACGGACGGGTACGTTCCGGCCGGCCCAATCGGCAGCTCGACGCCGCGGCCGGTTGGCTGGAGACCCACCCCGAAGACCCTACGCTGCTGCTCGCCCTAGGGCGCCTCGCGATGGCCAGCGACGAGCCCGACCGCGCACGGACCTATCTCGAATCGTGCATTGGGGTGTCGGCCAGCCAAGCCGCGCGTGCCGAGCTGGCAAGCCTCTATCTCGCCGCCGGCGATGTCGCCCAAGGTCGGCGCCTGCTCGAACAGTCGCTCGAAGCGGGCCGGGCCGTTCGCGGGCGAGACGACTGAGACGCCGCGCCGTCAGCGACCCCGCATCTGGCCGAAGAACTCGTTGTTGGTCTTCGTGTCCTTCAGCTTGTCCACCATGAACTCGATGGCGGCGATGTCGTCCATGTCGTGCAGCAGCTTGCGCAGGATCCACACCCGCTGTAGTTCCGCCTCCCCCATCAGCAACTCTTCGCGGCGGGTGGCCGAGCGGCGGATGTTGATGGCCGGGTACACGCGCTTCTCGGCGATCTTGCGCTCGAGGTGCAGCTCCATGTTGCCGGTGCCCTTGAACTCCTCGTAGATCACCTCGTCCATCTTGGAGCCCGTGTCGATCAGCGCCGTCGCGATGATGGACAGGCTGCCGCCCTCCTCGATGTTGCGGGCGGCACCGAAGAAACGCTTCGGGCGTTCGAGTGCATGGGCGTCCACGCCGCCGGTCAGGACCTTGCCCGAGGAGGGCACGATCGTGTTGTAGGCCCGCGCCAGCCGGGTGATCGAGTCAAGCAGGATCACGACGTCCTTCTGGTGCTCCACCAGGCGCTTCGCCTTCTCGATGACCATCTCCGCGACCTGCACGTGGCGCGACGGGGGCTCGTCGAAGGTGCTCGCGACCACCTCCGCGTCGACGACCGTGCGCTCCATGTCGGTCACCTCCTCCGGCCGCTCGTCGATCAGCAGCACGAGGACGATCGCTTCGGGGTTGTTGGCGCAGATGGACTGCGCCACGTTCTGCAGGATGATGGTCTTGCCGGCCTTCGGCGGCGAGACGATGAGGCCGCGTTGCCCCTTTCCGACGGGGGAGATGAGGTCGATGATCCGCGCCGTCAGGTCCGCCGTGCTGCCGTTGCCGCGCTCCAGGGTGAACCGCTCGTCCGGGAACAGCGGCGTCAGGTTCTCGAACAGGATCTTGTGCTTGCGGGTGTTCGGCTCGCTGAAGTTGATCTCGTCGACCTTGAGCAGCGCGAAGTAGCGCTCGCCCTCCTTGGGCGGCCGTATCTTCCCGGCGATGCTGTCTCCCGTGCGCAGGTTGAAGCGACGAATCTGGCTCGGGGAGACGTAGATGTCGTCCGGTCCGGCGAGGTAGGAACTGCCCGGAGAGCGCAGGAACCCGAAGCCGTCCTGGAGTATCTCCAGCACGCCCTCGCCGTAGATGTCGTCGCCGTTCTTGGCGTGCTTGCGGAGGATCGCCGCGATGACTTCCTGCTTGCGCGAGCGCGCGAGGTTCTCAAGGCCCAATTCGCGGGCCATGTCGACCAGTTGGGGGACCGGTCTGCTTTTGAGGTCTGTAAGGTTCATGAGCCTCTTCGATGTGTCGGGCGGGAGCGCCTTGCGGATCGGTAAACGCGGAAACCGCGCGGCGGTTGCGAAGTTGTGTAAGAAGTCCAGTCGGAGACGTTCCGGGTTCGGAACGTCTTTTCGACTGTATCACCGGGTTTTCGGCGGGTCTAGTCCGGTTTTCTCATGACGGTGGGCGGTGGCGGGCAGTGCCGCGCTTCAAATCCCGCGCGCCGTGGATCAAGGATGGGACCAGCGTCGGCCTGTGCGAGGCCCGGCGCGATGCCGCGCCTTGTTCAGGGGAGACTTAGATGTTGCTGTCCAGAAACGCCGCGAGCTGCGACTTCGACAGGGCGCCCACCTTGGTCGCCTCGACCTCGCCGCCACGGAACAGCATGAGCGTCGGAATGCCGCGGATGCCGTACTTGGGCGGCGTCTGGGCGTTCTCGTCGATGTCGAGCTTGCACACCTTGATGCGGTCGGCGTATTCGTCGGCGATCTCCTCCAGGATCGGGGCGATCATCTTGCAGGGACCGCACCACTCGGCCCAGTAGTCGACCAGCACGGGACGGTCCGCGCCCAGCACGGCCGTCTCGAAGGACGCGTCCGTGACGTGCTCAATGTTCTCGCTCATCGCTGTCTCCGTTGACGGTGCGCGCAAGTTTATCAGGTGGCCTTCAGACCTTCAGCGATGCGCTTGCCAAAGTACGTCAGAATGCCGTCCGCGCCCGCGCGCTTGAGGCACACCAGCGACTCGAGAATCACCCGCTCGTCCAGCCAGCCCGCCTCGACCGCCGCCATGTGCATCGCGTATTCGCCGCTCACCTGATAGGCGAAGGTTGGCACCCCGAAGCGGTCCTTCACGCGGCGGATGATGTCGAGATAGGGCATCCCGGGCTTGACCATCACCATGTCCGCGCCCTCGGCCAGGTCGAGGGCGATTTCGTGCAGCGCCTCGTCGCTGTTGGCGGGATCCATCTGGTAGGTCGCCTTGTCGCCCTTGCCGAGAAACGACGCGGAGCCCACGGCGTCCCGAAACGGCCCGTAGTAGCCGGATGCGTACTTCGCCGAGTACGCCATGATGCGCGTGTTGACGAAACCCTCGTCCTCCAGCATGGCGCGGATGGCCCCGACGCGGCCGTCCATCATGTCCGACGGGGCGATGACGTCGGATCCTGCTTGGGCGCAGACCCGCGCTTGCTCGCGAAGAATCTCCACCGAGGGATCGTTCAGGACGTACCCCTCTTCGTCGATGACCCCATCCTGGCCGTGGCTGGTGTAGGGATCGAGGGCCGCGTCCGTGACGATCCCGAGCTCCGGCGCCGCCGCCTTGACCGCCGCCACCGCGCGGGGAATCAGGCCGTCCGGGTTGCACGCCTCCCGGCCATCGGCGGTCTTCTGCTCCACCGGAATCATCGGGAACAGCGCGATGGCGGGCAGGTCAAGCTCGACGAGCGTAGCCGCCTCCTCGACCAGGAGATCCACCGTCAGGCGGTCTATGCCGGGCATCGACTCGACCGGTGTCCGCGTACTCGTCCCCTCGATGACGAACACGGGGTAGATCAAGTCGTTGACCGTCAGCTCCGTCTCGCGCGTCAGGCGCCGGGAGAACGCATCGCGGCGGTTGCGGCGCATGCGGGTCGCGGGATAGCTGCGGCGCACGGGAATCCCTGCTGAGTCGAAACCGGCGAGTGTAGCAAGTCCGCCACCGCCCACCGGCACAGCCCGTGCCCGTACCTCGGGTACCCGGACCGAACAAGGCGGAACGAGGGCCGACCCCTTGACAAGAATTCCGCCGGTCGGCGATAGTCGCTCCACAACTCACGGACGGGGACGCAAGACCCATGGACTGGCTTCAAGCGGTGGTGCCGCCCGCAATTCTGACGGCGGTGGTTCTATGGGCGATGCGTGACCTGAGGGCCGATCTGCGCGGTCTGGGTTCCAAGATCGACAAGCTCCGGGACGATCACGGCGGCCTCGCCACGGAGGTCGCCGAGTTGCGGGGTTCGCTACGGCCCATCATCGCGGCACCGGATCAGGGTAAGTAACCCGAGCCCCGTCCGCCGCCGACGGCGCCCCGTCGTTCCGGTGGTACCATGCCACGCACGCACCGGATGCCCTCGGACGAAGTCGACATGGGTCCGTGCGCGACCGGTCCAAGCACATCAGGGGGAGCACGGAACATGAAGTTCGGGATCTTCTACGAACATCAACTGCCGCGGCCGTGGAGCGACGGCGTCGAGCAGCAACTCTTCAACGAGGCCCTCGAGCAGGTCGAGGTGGCGGACCGGCTCGGCATCGATTTCGCCTGGGAGGTGGAGCACCACTTCCTGGAGGAGTATTCGCACTCGTCGGCCCCCGAGGTGTTCCTCGCCGCCTGCTCGCAGCGCACGAAGAACATCCGTCTCGGCCACGGCATCCGGCAGGTCATCCCCGGCTACAACCACCCCGCCCGCACGGCGGAGGTCATCGCGACCCTCGACCTCGTCTCCAACGGCCGCGTCGAGTTCGGCACGGGGGAGTCCTCCGCCGAACTCGAACTCGGCGGCTTCCAGGTTCCCGTGGACCGCAAGCGCCGCATCTTCCTCGAGTCGGTGGAGCACATCTGCAACATGCTCGCGATGGATCCCTATCCCGGCTACAAGGGCCAATACTTCGAGATGCCGTGCCGAAACATCGTGCCGAAGCCCGTGCAGCGGCCCCATCCGCCGCTGTGGGTGGCCTGCTCGCAGCGCGAGACGATCCGCATGGCGGCGCGGCTCGGCATCGGCGCCCTGACCTTCGCCTTCGTCGATCCCGCCGAGGCCACCGAGTGGGTGGACGAGTACTACGGCATCATCAAGAGCGACCAATGCGTGCCCATCGGCCACGCCGTCAACGCCAACATCTGCATGGTGTCGAGCTTCTCCTGCCACCACGACCGCGAGACCGCGATCCAGCGCGGCCTCGAGGGGTTCGAGTTCTTCGGCTTCGCCCTAGGCAGCCTCTACGCCTTCGGCGAGCACAAGCCGGGGCGCACCAACCTGTGGGAGCAGTTCCGCCGGGTGCGCACGAAGTCCGCGGAGGAGCAGGACATCGGCGGCCAGCTCTCGGGCAGCCGGGGCGGCATCGGCACCCCCGACGACCTGCGCGAGCACCTGTTGAAGTTCGAGGAGCGCGGCGTCGACCAAGTGACGTTCATCCAGCAGGCCGGGCGCAACAAGCACGAGCACATCTGCGAGTCGCTGGAGATCTTCGCGGCGGAGGTGATGCCCGAGTTCAAGGAGCGGGAGGCCGAGCGCGAGCGGAAGAAGGCGGAGGAACTCGCGCCGTACATCGAGGCGGCCCTGGCGCGGAAGGTGCCCATGGCGGAACTCGCCGACGAGGACATTCCGGTGTTCAAGTCGCTCGGGCGGCAGGTGAGCGAGGTGTCCGAGTCCGAACAGTCGATCTACGAGCGGCCGGCTGCCGGGTGAGCCCGGCAAGGTGACGGACTTCCGTCACCATCACCGGGGCCTTGGCTCAGGCTCAGGCCGTCTGTAGCCGCAGCGGTAGCGAGCGGAGCCGCTGGCCGGTCGCCGCGAAGACGGCGTTCGCCACCGCCGGCGCAATGGGCGGCACGCCAGGTTCGCCTACCCCCGACGGATGCTCCGCGCTGTCCACCATCACTACCTCGACCGCCGGCGCCTCGTTCATGCGCAGGATCGGGTAGTCGTGGAAGTTGCTCTGGCGGATCGCGCCGTTCTCGACTTCGAGATCACCGTGTAGGGCCGCCGTGAGCCCGTACATGATCCCGCCCTCCATCTGCGCGCGCACGACATCCGGGTTCACGACCCGTCCGCAGTCGACCACGCAGAGGACGTTGTGCACGCGCACGGCGTCATCCGACACCGACACCTCCGCCACCTCCGCGACGAAAGAGCCGAAGGAAGCGTGGGCCGCGAATCCCAGGGCGTGGCCCGGCGGCACCCGCATCGCGGACATCCGTTCGCGGGCGAGCCCGATGACGTGACGCATCCGCGGATTGTTGGCGGTGTTGGTGAGCCGCACGTCGATGGGATCGAGGCCCGCCGCGTGTGCGAGTTCGTCGACCATCGACTCCTTCGCGAAGGCGGTGAACGAGTGCCCGACGGAACGCCAGAAGGTGAGCGGGAGACCGTGATCCTTCGTGACGTGACGGACCTCCCGGTTCGGGAAGTCGTAGTCGCCGGCGAGTCCCTCCACGCTGGTGGGTTCCACGAGCCAATTGGCGAACAGGCCATCCGCCCGGTCCGCGGCCCAATGAAAGGCGCCCTCGGCCACCCCCGGCAGCAGTCCGGGCGCCATCGACCGTACGATCTCCGGCAAGAGGTTCCCTCCGACGCGCTTCGCCCGCCAAGCCGCGATGGTCCCGTCCGGGGCGATGCCCGCCTCGATGCCCATGAGCGAAGCCGGACGAAACACCCCGGAGCGGATGTCGTCCTCACGGGACCACAGCACCTGCACGGGCTTGCCCGTGGCGAGGGCCGCCCGAGCGGCCTCGACCACGTGGGTCATCGTGGCCCGGCGGCCAAAACCGCCGCCGAGGTAGGTGTTGTGCGCCCGGACCCGTTCGGCGTCGAGGCCGGCGACCCGCGCCACCAGCCCGCGCGCGGCACCGAGACCCTGGGAACCCGTCCAAACCTCCGCTTCGCCGTCCCCGATGCGCACGACCGCGTTCATCGGCTCCATCGGCGCATGCGCGAGGTACGGCGCCCAGTACTGCGCCGCCAAGGTCCGGCTCCCCGCGAGGGCCGCCTCCACGTCGCCCTCCGCGTCCGCGGATTCGCCCTCGTCCTCCGCCAGTGCACGGTGGTAGTCCGCCTCGATCTGCTCGGAACTCACCGCAGCAAGCGCGGGCAGGTTCCACTCCACTTGCAGCGTCTCGGCCGCCTGCTTCGCTTGCCAGTACTGCTTCGCCACGACGGCAACCCCCGTCGCGACCTGCAGGACGGCGACCACCCCCGGCATGCCCCGCGCCGTGGTCCCATCGAACGACGCCACCGTGCCCCTGGCGACCGGACATCGTTTGACCACGGCGTGGTGCATGTCGGGGACGTCAATGTCGATGCCGAAGACGGCGGTTCCCGTCGCCTTGCCGACGCTGTCGATGCGCGGCAACTCCTTGCCGATGTACTTGAACTGCGATTCGGGTTTGAGGCGGGTGTTCTCGGGCAATGGCATGGCGCGGGCCGTCTCCACGAACGCCCCGTAGGGATGCCGTTCGCCCCGCACGAGGACGTGGCCATCATCGGTCGAAATCTCGCCCGCGGGCACGCCCAACTGTTCCGCCGCCGCAAGCACGATGGCCCTGCGCGTGTCCGCGCCCACCTGCCGCAAAGGAATATAGTGTCCGCTCATGGCGTTGCTGGCGCCCGTCGCCTGTATCCCGCCCATGCTCGGGTTGCCGTACGCCTCGTGCACGCCCGCGAGTTCGATCAGCAGCTTCGCGGGATCGACGTCGAGCTCCTCGCCCACGAGCGTGGCCAGCCCCGTCGTCACACCCTGACCCATTTCGTCGCGCGGGCAATAGAAACGCATGACGTTGTCGGGACCGATTTGGAGGAAGGCGTTCGGAGCGTAGGCACCCTCCATCGCCTTCAGCGGTGGTGCCCCAGGGCCGCCGCGCATGGAGAAGCCAACGACGAGACCGCCCCCGACGACACCGGCTCCGATGAGGAAGTTGCGGCGCGACGCCTTCATGTCACCACCTCCTGCGCCGAGTTTCCGCGACCTCGAGGATGGCCCGCTTGATCCGCGGATAGCAGCCACAACGACAGATGTTGCCGGCCATCGCGTCTTCGACCTCGGCCTCCGTGGGCCGGGGGTTGGCGGCCAGGAGCGCGGCCCCGGACATGATCTGCCCCGGCTGGCAGTAGCCGCACTGCGGCACGCTGAGTTCGACCCACTTCTCCTGCAACGGGTGCAGGTCGTCGGGGGTGCCCAAGCCCTCGATGGTCGTGATGTCCTTGCCCGCCACGGCACGGACCGGCAGGGTGCAGGTGCGGACGGCCGCCCCATCGACATGCATGGTGCACGCCCCGCACAGCGCCGCCCCGCAACCGAACTTGGTCCCCTTCAACTTGAAGGTGTCCCGCACCACCCACAGCAGTGGCGTGTCGGGATCCTCCTCCGTCCGGACGGCCTGTCCGTTCAGCGTGAACTCGATCATGTGATGTCCTCCGTGGTCAGATTGTCACACGGTCCGTGTCGTGATGGGCTTGCCGATCACCCTCCAGCACCTCGATGCGCTCCTGCAGCTCCAACCACTCGGTCTCCGTTTGCGCGAGGCGCTTGCGGAGGCGGCCCTCGCGCTTGCGCATCTCGGCGATCTGCTCCGTGGAGGCATGCTCGAACGTCGCGCCGTTCGAGAGCACCACGGACAGCTCCTCCAGTTCTTCGGTGAACGCGTCGATGTCGCGTTCGAGTCGCGCGCGCTTGCGCGTCAGCGGGCGCAGGGCCTCCCGCTGCTCGGCGGCCGCCCGGCGGCGGTCCCTCCGGTCGTGACGGGTCGCGCGCGCCTTCGGACCCTGGCGGATTTCCGCATAGGCCTCGAGGCCCTCGGGGAACGGCGCGACGCTTCCGTTCGAGACGAGCCAGAGGGTGTCCACGCATTGGCGCAGGAGATGCCGGTCGTGGGAGACGAGCACCAGGGCCCCGTCATACTCCTGCAGCGCGAGCGACAGCGCCTCCCGCATCTCGATGTCGAGGTGGTTCGTGGGTTCGTCCAGCAACAGGACAGCGGGCCGCGTGCGCGCGATCAGGGCGAGCACGAGACGGGCCTTTTCGCCCCCGGAAAACGTCTTGAGCGGCCGTTCGACCATCGCGCCACCGAAGCCCCAACGGCCGAGGTAGTCGCGGGCCGCTTGTTCGCTCAAGGGTTCGCCGAGTGCGGCATCGAGCGTCTCCAAGGCCGTGTCGTCCAACCGCAACGCCTCCATCTGGTGCTGCGCGAAGTAGCCGACGCCGCTGTCACGTCCCCGCGCGACCGTGCCCGCCGTCGGGTTGAGATCCCCCGCGAGGCACTTCAGCAACGTCGTCTTGCCGGCGCCGTTGACGCCGAGGACGCCGATGCGGTCGCCAGGATAGATGCGTAGCGTCAGGTCGCGCAGCACGTCCGTGTCGCCGTAGCCGAGCATCGCCTCGTCCAGGGACAGGGTCGGATTCGACACCCGCCTTGGGTTGGGGAACGCGAAGCGGTAGGGCGAGCCCGCATGCACCGGCGCCACCCGCTCCATGCGCTCAAGGGCCTTCAGCCGACTCTGGGCCTGACGCGCCTTCGACGCCTTGGCGCGGAAACGGTCCACGAATCCCTGAATCCGCCGGATCTCGCGTTGCTGCCGCGCATGGCGCGACGCCTGTAGGCGCAGGGCCTCCGCGCGCTGCCGCTCGAAGGAGGAGTAGCCGCCGCTGTAGAGCGTCGTCTTGCCGTCCGCGACGTGCACGATCTCGTCGCACACGGCGTCGAGGAAATCCCGGTCGTGGGAGATGACGAGCAGCGTGCCGGCGTAGCGCCGCAGCCACGTCTCGAGCCAGAGCGCGGCGTCGAGATCGAGGTGATTCGTCGGCTCGTCGAGCAGCAGGAGGTCCGAAGGGGACATCAGCGCCCGCGCGAGATTCAGCCGGATGCGCCAACCGCCCGAGAACTCCCGGTGCGGCTTGTCCAAGTCCCCGCCACCGAAGCCGAGTCCATGCAGGACTTCCCCGGCCCGCGCCTCCGCGTCGTAGCCGCCGGCGTCCTCGAACGCGACATGGGCACCGGCCAGGGCTTCGTCGTCCCCCGCCTTCTCGGCCGCCGCGATGCGCGCCTCCGCGGCGCGTAGCGGACCGTCCCCGTCCAAGGCGAAGTCGAGGGCGGCCCGCGGACTCGGCTCGACCGCCTGAGCGAGCCAGGCCAAGCGCCATCCCCGGGGCCGGAGGACCTCCCCCTCTTCCGGCAGCAGGCGGCGCCGGACCAGTTCGAAGAGCGTGGTCTTGCCCACGCCGTTGCGCCCGACGACCCCTGCGGCGTGTCCGGCATGCACGGTGAGATCGGCCCCCTCGAAGACCATCTTCTCCCCGCGCTTCAGGGTTACGTCGATGAGTTGCAGCATGGGTGGGCGAGCGGCGCGGCGTCGTGAGCGCCGCTGGGTTGGCCGAACCAGCGGCGCATTCTACGGCGCGAGCCTATAGAATGCCCCTTCGCAGGCGTCGCATTCGAGGCACGAGATGAGCCAGGAAGTCTTGGACACGATCAAGGGGCAGATCGAGGACAACCCCATACTTCTCTACATGAAGGGTTCGCCCCAAGCACCGCAGTGCGGGTTTTCCGCCCAGACCGTGCAGTGCCTGATGGCCTGTGGCGAACGCTTCGCCTACGTGGACATCCTGAGCAATCCCGCCATCCGCGCCACGCTGCCCCAGTACGCGAATTGGCCCACGTTCCCGCAGTTGTATGTGGAGGGCGAGTTGGTGGGTGGCTGCGACATCGTGACCGAGATGTATCAGTCCGGCGAACTCGAACCCCTCGTCAAGGAGGCGGCGGCAAGGGCGCAGGCCGACTCCTGAACGAGGCCCCGAGGGGCGCTCAGGGACGTCCCGCGGGAAGCCCGGAAGCGCCCGGCACACCCCCCGGGGCGAGCGTCGCATCCCATGCATTGACGATGCCGCAGAAGAGCCGCGCGGCCGTCTCCGCGTCGTAGCTCGCGCTGTGGGCGCGCTTGTCCTCGAACGGTAGCCCCGCCCGGGCACACGCCTCGCTCAGCACGGTGTGTCCATAGGCGACCGCCGCTAGGGAAGCCGTGTCGAGCACCGTGAACGGATGGAAGGGATTGCGCCCGATGCGGTTGCGGGCGGCCGCCTCCATCACGAACCCATGGTCGAAGTGCGCGTTGTGCGCCGTGAGCACGGCCCGCTGGCAGCCGCTGCGGCGCACCACCCCCCGTATGAAGCGGAACATCTCCCGCACGGCCTCCGCTTCCGGCATGGCACCGCGCTCCGGATCATCGAGATCGATGCCCGTCAACTGCAGGGAGGCCGCCTCCACCCGGGTATCGGGATGCGGCTCGACCTGCCAGATGCGCTGGGCGTCGATGACGAGCCGATCCTCCGCCCAGCACAGGCTCACCGCGGCGATCTGGAGCACCGCGTGGACCTCCTTGTCGAAACCGCCCGTCTCGAGATCGACCACGACGGGCGCGTACCCTCGAAAGCGGGCCTTCATCTGACTCATCGCGCCCCCTCCGTCCCGGCGGATGCGTCGTCGGGATTGGCGAAAAACTACAGTAACACGGCGGGTGCGCATGACCCGACGGTCGGCCATCCCCGCTGACTGGTCACTCGATGGTGCGCTTGAGTTGATCCACGAAGGCCCGCGTGTCGGCAAAGTAATAGAGGGGCTTCGGCCAAGGGACCGCGGGCGAACTCGATTCCGCGGAGACCACGAGCGGCCTCGCGTTCTCCGCTGCCTCGCTCGGCTTCTTCGACATGGATTCGCGCCTCGGCCCCTTGTAGCGACGCCGGCGTCTACATGCACGCGGCTCCTACGCCGCGTCCCCACGTAGACACCTTGCGCAATTGCCATTGCGCACTAGTGTGGTGTCCCGCAAGTTCCTGGTACTTCAGAGTTCGCCCTGCGCGTCAATGCAAGGCGTGGTCCGAAGGGAATAGCGGGCATATTGGCAAGGACCACAACGCGGCAGTGGCGCGCAGGGCGGACTCCCGAAGGGCGCGCCCCACGGAGCCTGTGGCTGTGTTAATGCGCCCCTTGGCAATGGGCCCACCATTCCCTGCGGGGAAACGCGCCTTGCCACAGACTCCGTGGAACGCGCTGAAGTACTAGGAACTTGCGGGACACCACACTAGGCGCTCCCTACCCACCAAGCGGGAGTATCGCACGCTCGGAGAGTTGGTCATCCGGCCCGAGCGGCTCGCCACCGCGCGCCGACGCCCGCATCGGCCACAAGCCGCTGCTGTACCATTACGCGTTTTTTCCGGGGCGAAGCATGAAGATCGTGCTGGCGTATTCCGGTGGCCTCGACACGTCGGTGATCTGCCGGTGGCTGCAGGACGTCTACGACGCCGAGGTGGTCACCTTCACGGCCGACATCGGCCAGGGGGAGGAGGTGGAGCCGGCCCGCGAGAAGGCGCGTGCCCTCGGCGTCAAGGAAATCCACATCGAAGACCTGACCGAAGAGTTCGTCGGGGACTTCGTCTACCCCATGTTCCGGGCGAACACCGTCTACGAGGGCGAATACCTGCTCGGCACGAGCATCGCCCGCCCGCTGATCGCCAAGCGGCTCGTGGAAATCGCCGCCGAGGCCGGTGCCGAGGCCGTCGCCCACGGGGCGACCGGCAAGGGCAACGATCAGGTGCGTTTCGAACTCGGCGCCTACGCCCTCAACCCGGACATCCGCGTGATCGCCCCCTGGCGCGAGTGGGAGCTCGTCTCCCGCGAGGCGCTGATGGACTACTGCGAGCGTCGACAGATTCCCGTCGACTTCGACCAGGGCGAGAAGTCCCCGTACTCCATGGACGCGAACCTCCTCCACATCTCCTATGAGGGCGGCGTGCTGGAGGATCCCGGCGCCGAGCCCGACGCCTCCATGTGGCGCTGGACCGTGGCGCCCGAGGAAGCCCCGGACGACCCGGTCAACATCGACCTCGACTTCGAAGGGGGCGACGTCGTCGCCATCGACGGCGTCTCCATGACCCCGGCCGCCGTGCTCCGACACCTCAACGCCGTCGGCGGCGGCCACGGCATCGGCCGTAGCGACATCGTCGAGAACCGCTACGTCGGCATGAAGTCCCGCGGCTGCTACGAGACCCCCGGCGGCACCATCCTCCTCAAGGCCCACCGGGCCATGGAATCCCTCACCATGGACCGGGAAGTGATGCACCTGCGCGACGAACTCATGCCGCGCTACGCGAAGCTCATCTACAACGGCTACTGGTGGTCGCCGGAGCGGCGCGTGCTACAGGCGCTCATCGACGCGTCGCAGCACGTGGTCAACGGACGGGTGCGGCTCAAGCTCTATAAGGGCAACGTCTCCGTCGCCGGGCGCTGGTCGTCCACCGACAACCTGTACGACGCCGACGTGGTCACCTTCGAGGACGACGGCGGTGCCTACCAGCAGCGTGACGCGGAAGGCTTCATCCGGTTGAACGCGCTGCGGCTACGGTTGGCGGCGAAGCAGGGGCGGGGGTTTGGGGATTGAGGGTTCTCGGCGTCGCGAAACGCCGACGGGTCGTTCGGCGTTGATCGGATGACGCCGCCCGCTTGCCCTCTTCGTTTCGCGCCCGGCGCTTGTCCGCGTGCGGACGCGCTACGACGCCTTCAATCCCGCCAGTCGTCCCCGAAGCTCCGCGTGCGTCGCGCAAGTCACGATCCACTCGCCCACGTCCGCTAGGCGCTCCGGGTCCGATATGTCCGCCAAAGGCCACCGCCGTTTGCTCGCCCGCAGGGTGGCCAAAACGGGAGGAGGCCTGCCGCACGAGCAGCGCGCGTTCGTTCACCAACCCCTGTTCGCGGCCTTGGGTGAGCCCTTGCTCGAGCCAAGGCTTGTGCCACTCGCCGATCCGCTCCACCAAGCTCATGCTCGCTTCCTCCAACGTCTCGATGGTCCGTCCCGGGGCCGTGCCCGGTGGACGCATCTTCGCCTCCATGTCTCGGATCCACTGCACGAAGACGCGGCGTAACTCGGCGTCTTCGGCACCCAACCAGCCCCTCAACGCCCGCGTCGACTCCTACGGCTCAGTTCCAAGAGGCAAGTCGAGGACGCCGTCCGCGTGCACTCGGAGTTCCCTCTTCGTCCCGCGCCCCAACGAATCCAAGATCACCTGAACGCCCTCTCTTCGGGCGAACTTGAACGCCGGTACGAAGTCGCTGTCCCCAGTCACCACCACGATGGCCTGTACGCGGCCAGTCAACGCGAGCCGGGCGATGTCCAACCCAATCCTGAGGTCAACTCCCTTCTGCTTGATATCCGGAATCAGGTCCCTCGCTCCGAGCACACGCTCTTGGTTGCCTCTCGAAGCCCGCAGTGCGGCATTGCCAAGTTTCCAGCCATCCACGCTGACCTCACCCAAACGGACCGCAACGCCTGACATCATGTCCAGACCACGAATCAATTCCGTGTGCTTGCGGAACACTTCGGTCGTCGCAAGGTCAGTCTCAACGCCATCAATGGGGTTTCTGATGCGGCGCTTGGCCGGCCAAGCATGGTAGAAGTACGTTCGGAGACATCGCCAGCCCGTGAGATCGGAACTCGACGCGACGCGGCCAACGAGACTCGCCATATCCGCCAGTGTGGGGAAGCGCTTGAGACGGGCTTCGAGAACTTTGATCGCGAATGGCCCGTCGATGAGAATCGCGTACGTGTCCATCCGCTGAAGGTGGCTCGTGCCGAGCGTGGATGGCCACCAAGGTGATCATCGCTTGGATCAGGGGACGCCCGGCACGGCCGCTTTTCCACCAAGGCACGTAGCCTATGGGGACTGGCGCCCCTCGTCAACGCCTCTGGCGGGGTCTTTGGCGGAGGTGCGGTGGTGTGGGAATGCTCGCCGAAGCCCCCCGAGGTCACGGCAACGGGGCGCGGAAGCACTCCGGCTACCACTCCAACGGCATTTGCCCGTCCCCGCGTCCCCCGTTCGCCCCCCGCAGCTCGTTGCGGCTTGAGAAGTCGAGCTGATAGTAGCCGGCGGCATGCTGGAGCCGGTTCGGGTGGTAGCGCTCGGCGGGATCCTCCCGGCCCTCCAAGCAGTGCAGGATGGCGTCGGCGAGGAACGCCTCTATCTTGAGCACCACGATCTTCTGGCGGAGCCGTCCCTGGTCGTCTCGATTCAGCACGTTGGGCAGGGTGTTGGTGGTGGCGAACTCCGTCAACGCGCCGGCGTGCAGGTTTTCGCGCGCCTCCGGAGAGATGTAGGTGTGCGTGCAGTAGAAGTAGATGCGCCGCGGCCGCGTGCGCTCGTCGGCGTGCAACAGGCTCGCGGCCTTCGATATGGTGCCGCCGGTGCGCACCATGTCGTCCAGGATGAAGACCTCGCGGTCCTGGAGGCGCGGCGCGTTCTCCGGCAGCCGCATCTCCACGTTGCGCTGCCCGTGCCGTTGCTTCTCTAGCACGACGACCTCGGCGTCCTTCAGGCCCGTGAAGCGTTGCACGCTCCGCACGAAGTCCTCCGCTCCCTGGTCCGGCGCCACCAGTCCTACGTTCTCGCCGAGTCCCATCGGCTTGGCGACCTGCCGGATGTAGTGCGCAACGAGGTAGGCGATGTCCAGGTTGAAGAAGGCGGGCCGCCCCCCGTTCGTCCCGAACACGTCGTCGTAGATCTTCCGCAGCACCTCGGGCTTGTGGTTGTGCACCGCGACGACCTGATCGACGCCCGCGCCGCGCAGCATCTGGGCGTATAGGTGCGCCGACGCCGGTTGTCCGTCGAACTTCTTATAGGACTCCGGGCCGGTCATTTGCGGGTGGTCGGTGGAGTGTGGCCCCCGGTCCTGGGCGGAGAAGAACAGATCCGGTTCCACGAGTACCACGCGCTCGGCACCGTTCTCCTTGGCGGCCGAGGCGATCAGCAGGTTGCGCATCGCCAACTCGACCCGCGTGTGCTGCGGGGACGACGTGGAGATGACGTAGACGTGCTTGCCCGCGAGGTGGCGGCCGATGCGGTCGAGGTCGGCGGCATCGTTGATGAAGCGGGGACAGAACTCGGTGTTCGCAAACGTCTTCAGGGAGATGACGTCCGACACGCCCGGCTCTTGTCCAACGTGGTGGGCGGTGTCCAGGGCGAAGGACGCATCCGACCAATTGGACACGATCATGAGATCGTTCCGATCATTGAATCCGCGGTCCATCGTCCCCCTTCACGCCCCGCGACTGCTACCGCATCGAACGTGCGGTTTCCGCCCGGGTATCGCGCGGGGGCGATCATAACACCGCGCCCGTGCCGCCCCGCGCGCGATTAGCCGGACGGTGCCAACCGGCCCTTGAGCATCGCGACCTCGCGCTCGAGTTCCGCGACGCGTTGTTCGAGGGCCGCGAGCCGCCCGGTTCGTGGCTCGGCCTGGGCCGCCACCGGGTCCTCCGCCACGGACTCGATCACGCCGGACAGCAGGTGCGCGTACTGGTGGTCGCGGCGGCTGGGCACCCGCGCGAGCCTCGCCACCACGGCCCCGCCGTCCCGGTCCGCATCCATCAAGCGCAGGAGCGTGTCGACGACCGCCGCGTTGTCCGCGAAGTCATGCAGGCGTCCACTTCGCGCCCGCAGTTCACCGGGGGTCTGCGGGCCGCGCAGGAGCAGCACGCAGACCACGGCGTACTCGTCCTCCGTGAAGGTGAGGTCGCTGAACATCGTGTTGCACAACCGCTGCCGGTACTTCACGACTCCGCTCCGGAAGTTCTCGTCCCGGGTGACGAGGGACTTCTCCTGAAGATCGCGCGCGACGCGCTCCACCGTGGCGCTGTCCAGCGTCAACACCGGGTCGCGGCTCGACTTCTGGTTACAGGCCGTCGTGAGCGCGTTCAGCGTCAGCGGGCACTGGTCCGGCGTCAGCACCGCCTTCTCCATGAGGCAGCCGATGACGCGGGCCTCGTGTGGGCTCAGTGAAATGCGGGACATGAGATGGACCAAGGCAACGTCGGCGGCGCACCGTAGACGCCCGCCCCCGCGACCGTCAACCGCCTTCACTCCGGGTCCGTCTTGGCCTTGTATTCGCAAAGATCCTCGATGACGCACGAACCGCACCGCGGCTTGCGCGCGATGCACACGTAGCGGCCGTGGAGGATCAGCCAGTGGTGGGCGTCCCGCAGGAACTCACGGGGCGTGAACCGGAGCAGCTTGTCCTCCACCTGCCGGGGCGTCTTGCCCGGCGCGAGCCGCGTGCGGTTGGCCACCCGAAAGATGTGGGTGTCGACGGCGATCGTCGGCTCGCCGAAGGCCGTGTTCAGCACGACGTTGGCGGTCTTGCGCCCAACGCCCGGCAGGGCCTCCAGGGCCGCCCGGTCGCGGGGCACCTCGCCGCCGTGGAGTTCGAGCAGCATGGTGCAGGTCTTCAGGATGTTCTCGGCCTTGGTGTTGAACAGGCCGATGGACTTGATGTGATCCTTCAGGCGGTCGAGGCCGAGGGAGAGCATGGCGTCCGGTGTCGCGGCCTCGGCGAAGAGGGTCTTGGTGGCGAGGTTGACGCTCACGTCCGTCGCCTGGGCGGAGAGGATCACCGAGACGAGCAACTCGAAGGGAGTGTGGTGGACGAGTTCCGTGGTGGGCGCCGGATTCTCCCGTTGCAGCCGCTCGTAGATTTCCTGACGCTTCGCCTTGTTCATGGGCCTCCCTTGCTCCAGCCCAAGGGGGATTGTAGCCAACAGCCGTGCCCACCGGCCGATGCCACCTACCGCCTGCTATGCTGCCCCGCTCCCGACACGAACCTCTCCCATGCACATCGACAAGTTCGAGATCGTCCCGGTGCACGTCAGCGCGCGCACGACCTGGCTCCACATCCTGCTGCACACCAACGCCGGGCTGAGCGGAGTGGCCGAGGCGTCCCTGGGCAGCCGCCGGGAACTGCCCGAGCTCGAACGGTTCTTCGCGCTCGTCAAGGACCGGCCCATGCCCAACGTCGAGACTTACCGTCAGCGCGGCCGATCGATGGCGGCTAAAGGCGGACTATCCGCGGCGACGGCGTTCAGCGCCATCGAGCACGCCCTTTGGGATCTCGCGGGCAAGGCCGAGGGCGTGCCCACCCACGCACTGCTCGGCAGCCGCGCCCGCGAGGACGTGCTCCTCTACGGGAACATCAACCGCATGACATCCGAACGCACGCCCGACGGTTTCGCGGCGAGCGCGGAGCGGGCGGTGGCGGCGGGCTTCCGCGCGCTCAAGGCCGCCCCGTTCGACGGCTTTCCGCCCCGGTCGGACCCGGATGCCGTCCGCGACGCCATCGACCTCGGCATCCGGTGTCTGGAGTCGATCCGTGCGGCGGTCGGACGGGACATCGCCCTCAAGGTGGACTGCCACAGCCATTTCACCGAAGCGGAGGCCATCCGCATCGCCGAGCGGCTCGAACCCGTCGACTTGGACTGGTACGAGGAACCCGTGCCCGCGACGGAGACGGCGGCAACGCGTCGCATCCGTGACGCCGTGCAACAACGCCTCGCCGGCGGCGAGCGGGGCTTCGGCGCGGAGGGCTTCGCCCCGCTCCTCGACGAACATGCGGTGGATGTCATCATGCCAGACACGATGCACTGCGGCGGGCTGACCGAGGGGCTCGCCATTGCCCACGCCGCCGACGACGCCGGCGTCGGCGTCTCGCCGCACAACGCGTGCGGGCCGGTGTCGACCGCGGCGGCGCTGCAGCTATGCGCCGTCGCGCCGGGGATCGAGAGCCTCGAACTACAGTGGGGAGAGGTACCGTGGCGCCCGGACGTGGTCGAGCCTCCGGAGCGGTTCGAGGCCGGCCGCATGGCCATCCCGGAGACGCCTGGGCTCGGCGTGACGCTGGTGGACCCCTCGGCCTGAACCGCCTTCGCGGTTCCTCCGACCGCCGGCCCGATCCGCTATCCGGCCGGGTCGTACCAGATCGGCGAGGAGAACGCCCGCTCCTGGATGGTCGCCGCAATGCTCCCGCGCGGTGCCGTGCCGGCGCGGATCGCATCCCATGTGGACCAGCGGCAGGTCGGGTTTTCGAGCACCCGCACGTAGTAGAACGCACGCTGGTCGGGATCGAAATGCGGATCGTGCCACAGGGTCGAGAGCTCGCTGGCCCCCACCCCTTCGGTGAGGCTGCAGTCCGAGATGTCCACGACGGCGCCGTTGTCCGGACAGCGGTGGGTTTCCGGATCGACGGCGAGGCCGTCGGAGCAGGCGACGTCATACACGCGCTCGTGCGAACGACCGTCCGCGACCCATCCCTTCACGATCTGCAGTCTCTGTAGTTTCGCCGCCTGCGGGTCCTGGGCCGCCCAAACGAGGAACCCCGGTGTGCCGGACTCCCCGGGCACGAGGTCCCCGCCCATGGGGACGCCCGTTTCGTACGCTTGGGCGATCTTGCCCGCGTCCAGCATGTCCTCCGAAAGGCCATAGCCACCGAAGAAACGCAGGCGGATCCAGGTGCCCGTGGTCGAATAGGTCTCCCTGCGGCGGAACGCATCGAAGATGGCGCCGCGGTTGTTCTCGTCGGCCCAAGCCGCGGCGAGGCCCGATGCACCGAAGTAGATGTTGGACCCTTCGCGGTACCCGGGGATTTCCTCCCCCGGGTTCACCGGGACGGAGCCCCGGCCAACCGGGTCGCTGTCCAGGGTGCCCACCTTGCTCACATAGCGGTCTTCGTCGAAGACCTCGCCGCTGTTGTGGGTGTCGCTCGACCCGACCACCCCGAAGCGGTACGGGTTCACGCCGTCGCGCTCCTGCATCACCAGGCCGTTCCGCCATGCCTCCCTGGCATAGCTGCCCTGCGGACGGCTCCGCAGGAGCGTGGCGACCCGGTGCGGCATGATCTCGAAGTCCGCCCACTCGTCGTTGGGCGAAAGGAACGGGTGCGTGTCGGACGTGCCCTTGATCTGGGTGTTCTCGATCAGCGGCTCGTTGCGCATGCGCCGCGCCGCGTAGGCGGCGTCGATCGGAGAGCCGTCGGTCTGCGTGAGCGCGAACATGCGCCCGTTCGAGCCGTTCGAATTGTGGGGGATCGCTATGGCGTCCATGCCCCGTTGCCGCTGCCGGTCCATCCACGTCCAGAGGTCTTCCGGGTTCAGCGAGTCGAGCCGGGAGAACGGCATGCTCGGGGCCGTGTCGCCGCGGAACACGACGTTCCGGTGCAGGTTGCCGCGGTCGGTGGGGTACGACGATGTGTATTCGTAGGCGATGAAGGTCGTGAGTTCGCCCGGCGTGTAGTTGCGGTTGGCCGAGGCGACGATTTCGGCCCAGGCGCCCCTCACGTCGGTCTCGCTGAAGTTCTCCGTCAGGAACGCGCCCGCGGTGCGAAACGCCCGGGACCGTTCCGGGGTGGTCTTCGCGTCCAGGTAGGTGCGTGCATCGGGGTCGTCGTAGAGCGGATGCCCGGGGTTCGTCATCGCCGACCACATCCCGAGGTAGAACCCGTGATCCGCCACGGCGTAGAAGTCGAGGGGACGCGAGAGCTGCACGTCGAAACCGGACGGGTGCCGCAACGGTTCGCCGCGGGCAAACGCGTAGGCGTCGTCCGGATCCGTGCGCGTCCCGAACAGGAACGCATCGAACGAGTACCGGGTGTGAATGTGCAGGTCGCCGAAATACACCTCGCGGTCTGCGGCCGAACCCGCCACCGCGGCCAGCAGCGCGGCCGCCATCATTGTCTTGCGCATGGTTACTCCTTTTCCTGACTCGCCGCGGCCCCAGCGTCCGCCGTGGCGCGTCCACCCAGCGTTTCGCCCTCGCCGTCCCCGCAGGCGCGACGCCGATGCCGCGCCCGCCCTTGGTCCCGAATCAATCCGGCCGTCCTGCACGTATCCGAACAGAACCGCGAAGAGCCGTAGGGCACGAACCACTCCGCGCACACGGGGCATTCGATGGGTTCGGACTTCGGAAGCTCGAGTGCGCCGGCCCGCCTGGCCTCGAGGAGCCTGGCGATGGTGCGGTTGCGCAGGGCCATCTCCCGGAACTCGCGATCCCCGACATCGAGCAAGTCGAGGATGGTGCCCGCTTCGAGCCGCGGCGAGCGCAGCAGCAACTCTATCGCTTTCTCTTCGAGGGTCATGGCCCGCTCCCCGATGCCGCACGACCCGTGCGGCAACTGCTATTGGGAGCCTCCACACCCAGGTTGTCAACCGCCTCCGACAAACGCAACGGGCGCCGGCCCCTTCCAGCCCGGCCCCGTCAGGTCGTCAACCAACCGAATTGCTGCGGCTTGCGCCCCGCCCGCGGGTTGAGGGGCACGTTGAGGAGGGCCGGCCCGTCGAAGGCCATCGCTTCGTCCAGCGCTCCCCGCAGGTCCGCCGTGTCCTCCACGTAGAGCCCCTTGCCGCCCAGGGCCTCCATCATGCCCTCGTAGTGCGCGCCGTAGGTCAGATAGAAGGGCGGCGGGGTCTGGCCTTCCTCCAGGGGCCCGATGCCGCCACCGATGCCGCCGTTGTTGAGCACGATCAGCTTCACGGGCAGCTTGTAGCGCACCATCGTCTCGATCTCCATGCCGGAGAAGCCGAATGCGCTATCGCCCTGTACCGAGACGATCGGCTTGTCCGGGTTCGTCACCGCCGCGGCCACCGCGAAGCCCAGACCGATGCCCATCGTGCCGTACGTCCCGGCGTCGAGGCGGTGCCTGGGGGCATGGTTCGGCATCTGCGTCCTGCCGATATCCATGGTGTTGGCGCCCTCGCCGATGATGATGGCGTCCTCCGGGAGCCACTCGACGATGTCGCGGTAGGCGCGGTAGTAGTTCATGGGCGAGGCCTCGTCCTCGACCATCGGACGGATCGACTCCGCGTTGGCGTCGGCCTTCTCCTTGAGCACGGTGCGCCACTCCGTCTCGGCCGGATAGAACCATTGCCGGTTCGACAGCGCCGTATTCAACTGACCGGCCACGGCCTTGCCGTCACCCACGAGGGCCACCTCCGCCGGTACGTTGCGGCCGATCTCCTCCTGCTCGATGTCGAGCTGCACGATGCGCACGCCGGGCTTGAAGCGCGGCGGGAGGCCGAAGTGCATGATCCAGTTGAGCCGCGCGCCCATCAGGAACACGACGTCGGCTTCGCGCAGGGCCGTGCTGCGGGCGGCGCCGACGGACAGCGGATCCGTGTCGGGCATGATGCCCTTGCCCATCGGGGAGGCCAGGAAGGGCAACTGCGTGCGCTCGATGAACTCCCGTACTTCGTCCTCCGCGCGAGACCACGCCATGCCCTTGCCGAGAATGACGAGGGGGCGCTCGGCGGACTCCAGGGCGTCGAGGGCGGCTTCCACGGCCCCCGGATCCGCCTGCGGCCGCGCCTGCGGCGCCGGCGGTGCCGCGACGGCCACGTTCTCGTCCTCCGCCTCGCCCCGGATGATGTCGTCGGGGAAGTTGAGGTACACCGGCCCCGGACGGCCCTGCTGCCCCGTGCGGATCGCCTGCTCGACGTAGTAGGGGATGCGCTCCACCCGGTCGATGTCGTGGGCGTACTTGCAATAGGGCGCCGCCAACTCGGTCTGGCGTTCCTCCTGGAACGCGCCCATGCCGTTCTGGTACGTGGGGGAGGCGCCGCCGATCAGGATCATGGGCCAGCAGTTCTCGCGCGCGTTCGCGAGTCCCGCGAAGGCGTGGATGACGCCGGGGCCGGAGACGACCAGGCACGCCTGGGTGCGTCCGGTCAGGTAGCTGGCGGCCTGCGCGGCGTAGCTTGCCGACTGCTCGTTGCGCATGCCGATGAAGGTGATGCCCTCCTTCTGGGCCGCGGCCGCAACCCCCTGCACCGGAAAGCCCACGATGCCGAACATGTAGTCGACGCCTTGTGCCTTCAGGCTGCGCGCCATCAACGTCGCGCCATCAACGGTCCCCATGCATTCCTCCCGAACGTGCGTGCAAACAAACCGCTAAGGATACCCCGATCAAGCCCCTCGTGGGCTTGGCTCTATCCGGTTTGACGTGGTTCGCCGCCCGACGGCCGCGTCGCCTCCAGCACCCGCGTGGCCGCCCCGATCATCGACGTCATGTCGCTCAGATTCGCCGGGACGATCAAGGTGTTGCCCTCCTTGGCGAGGTTGCCGAAGCGCTCCAGGTAGTTCTCCGCCACGCGCAACTGCATCGCCTTGTCCCCGCCCTCGGCGTTCAGGGCCTCCGCCACCTTCTTCAGCCCCTCGGCGGTCGCCTCCGCCACCGCCAGGATCGCCGCCGCCTCGCCCTGGGCTTCGTTGATCTGCTGCTCCTTGGTCGCCTCGGATTGCTTGATGACCTGCTGCTTCTCGCCCTCCGCCTCGTTGATCCGTGCGTCGCGTTCACCCTCGGATTGCAGCACCGTCGCCCGCTTCTCCCGCTCGGCGCGCATCTGTTTCTCCATGGCGGAGACCACGTCCGCCGGGGGATTGATGTTCTGGATCTCGTAGCGCAGCACCTTGACGCCCCACGGGTCGGAAGCGCGGTCGAGCTCCTCCACGATACGCAGATTGATGTGGCTGCGTTCCTCGAACGTCTTGTCGAGCTCGATCTTGCCGATTTCGCTGCGCAGGGTCGTCTGGGCGAGCTGGGCGATGGCGAAGGCGTAGTCCGAGATGCCGTAGGACGCCGCGCGCGCCTCCATGACCTGCAGGTACAGGACGCCGTCCACCCCCACCTGCACGTTGTCCGAGGTGATGCACAGTTGCTCCGGGACGTCGACCGCCTGTTCCTTCAGCGTGTGCTTGTAGGCGACGCGGTCCATGAAGGGGATGAGGATGTGGAAGCCCGCCGCCAGCGTCCGCGAGTAGCGCCCGAGCGTCTCGATGACGTAGGCGCTCTGTTGCGGCACCACCACCGCGGTCTTCACGATGACGACGATCACCAGAATGCTGATCACGCCCGTGACGATGATCGTTTCCATGCCTACCTCCGTTCGTCCGATTCAGAGGCCGCGCCGGCCTCGTCCTCCGGCCCCAGCCCTTCGATGGACAACCCCGCGCCCCGGGTTCCGACGACCCGGGCCCGGGCATCCGCGGCGATGGGGCCGGCACCGACATTGGTGGCCGTCCAGTGCGAACCGCGCAACTCGACGCGGGTCCGTTCCCCGACCGCGACGGCTTGCGTGACGTGCACGACGTCGCCCGCGGGCGTGTTGTCGAAGCCCGGCATTCGACTGCGCAACCGCGCGTAGAGGCGACCGCGGAACAACAGCATCGACGTGACCGCGAGCACGGCGAACAAAAGCCATTGCTCCCACGCCGCCAAGTCGCCCCCGGCGAGTTGAACCACGCCCACCAACAACGCGGACACCCCGAGGAAGATGCAGTAGAACGCGAGATCCGCCCCCGCTATCTCGATGCCCGCAAGGACGCACCCGGCGATCATCCAAGCCCACCATGCCACGGCTGTCCTCCCCGTCGCGCGACCCGAACGGGTGCAGTCTACCAGCCGCGATGGGGCCGGAAACGCCGCCCGCTCCCGGTGGCGGATCTTGGCCGCGGCCCCGTTTTCCGCGTCCCCCTTCCGTCGCACTTCCGTCGCCCGTTGGCATGGTCAATCGAATCCGCTTTTGGTAGGTTACGCGCCCTCGCGAAGGCGCAGCTTGCGCACAGCTTGCAGACCCGAGGCACCATGGCGGCTGACGACACCTCCCACAGGTCTTCCTCCGCTTCGTCGAGCGACCCGGACGCGGCGCGTGCGGGCGCGTACCGGGGGGACTCCCCGTTCCGCAGTTTCGATCCCTATGAGCCGTCCGAGGACGAGCCCTACATGGGCCCGGCGCAGCTCGAGCACTTCCGCGACATCCTGCTGAAGTGGCGCCACCAGCTCATGGAGGAGGTGGACCGCACCGTCAACCACATGCAGGACGAGGCCGCGAACTTCCCAGATCCCGCCGACCGGGCCACCCAGGAGGAGGAGTTCAGCATCGAACTCAAGACCCGGGACCGGGAGCGCAAGCTCATCAAGAAGATCGCCGACACCCTGGAGCGCATCGACCAGGAGGACTACGGCTACTGCGACACCTGCGGCGTGGAGATCGGCCTCCGCCGCCTCGAGGCACGTCCGACCGCATCGCAGTGCGTGGACTGCAAGGCCTTGGCGGAGCTGCGCGAGAAGCAGCTCCACGCCTGACGCGCCTACGTCGTGGGCCGCTACGTCGGCCGCTTCGCCCCCACTCCGTCTGGTCCGCTGCATTTCGGCTCCTTGCTCACGGCGGTGGCGAGTTGGCTCGATGCGCGCGCGCAACAGGGGGTTTGGCGGCTGCGCATCGACGATCTCGACGGGCCGCGCAGCGTTCCGGGCGCGGCGGACGACATCTTGCGGGCCCTGGAGGCCCATGCCTTGCACTGGGACGGCCCCGTCGTGCTCCAGGGCGACAACGTCGAGCACCACCGCGCGGCGGTCGCGGAGCTGACGAGACAGTCCTTGAGTTTTCGCTGCACGTGCTCGCGCAAGGACCTCCGGGAACACCGCATCTATCCCGGTACTTGCCGTAGGCGCGAGGCGCCGCCGGACCGCGAGGCGGCCCTCCGCATTCGCGCGCCGGCCACGGAACGCGCCTTCGTGGACCGGGTGCAGGGACGCCACGCCGAACGCCTGTCCGAGACCGCGGGCGACTTCATCATCCTGCGGCGCGATGGCATCGCGGCCTACCCGCTCGCCGTCGTGGTGGACGACGCGGCCATCGGCGTCACCGACGTCGTCCGGGGCGCGGATCTCCTCGACCAAACGCCCCGGCAACTCTTTATCGCGGAGCGGCTGGGCATCCCCGCCCCGCGCTACCTGCACCTGCCCGTGATCGCCGACCGCAGCGGCGACAAGCTCTCGAAGCGGACGACCGCCGCCACCGTCGCGCCCGGGATGGCTCCCGGCCACTGCGGACGGAACATCCAATGGTGCCTCGACCTGCTGGGCATGGGACCGCCGCGGGGCACGGCGGCGGAACTGCTCGCCTGGGCCGTCCCTCGCTGGGAGGGTACGCCGCTGCCGAGCGGCAAAGCGCTCTCGACTTGGACCAGCGTCGGCTGAAGCCGCCGACGCGGCGCCGCGAACCGTTCGCCCATGGTCGCTTTGGTAACATCGCCCCGACCATGACGAACATCTTGGTGGTCGATCCCGACCCGCGTCACCGAGAGCGCCTGCGCGGCGTTCTGGAGGACCATGGCTTCGGCGTGGTTGAGGCCGAGGACCGGGCCGGGCTGCGCGGGCTCGATGCGGGCAAGGTCGGGGCCGTGATAGCCAACGCACGCCTCCCCGCGGGTGGAGGCCTCGAGCTCGTAGCCTTGATGAACCCCGCCCCGGTGATCCTGATCGCGGAAGACGCGACGATCACCGAAGCCGTATCCGCGGTGCGCGGAGGGGCCGCCGACTATCTTGCCTGGCCCGCTGCGGCCGACGCACTGGTGGCCTGCGTCAGGCGCGCCTCCACGGCCCGCGACGCGGACGGACAGGCCGTCCGCGGTGGCGGTGACGAGTGGCCCATGTTCGGCGCGTGTCCCGCGATGCTGGACCTATTCGAGCGCGTCCGAGCCGCCGCCCGGACGGACGCGGCGGTGCTCGTGAAGGGCGAGTCGGGGACGGGCAAGGAACTCGTGGCCCGCGCGCTGCATGCGCGTAGCCCCCGGCGTCATGCGCCGCTGATCTCGTTGAACTGCGCCGCGGTGCCCGAGGCGCTCATCGAATCCGAGTTGTTCGGTCACGGCCACGCCGACGCCGCGAACATGACCACGACGGGCCTGGTGGGGGCGGCCCGCGCCGGTACGTTGTTCCTGGACGAAGTCGACGAACTGCCGCTCCCCGTCCAGCAGCGGCTCCTCGATGTCCTCGATGCCGGTCCATCCGCGCCGACGGACGTACGCGTGATCGCGACGACGCAGCGCAACCTGGAGCTGCTGGTCGAGCATGGCCAGTTTCGCGCCGACCTGCTCGCCGTGCTCGCCGGCGTCACCCTGCACGTCCCGGCACTGCGCGACCGGGGTGGCGACATCGCATCCCTGGCGCGTGTCCTGGCCCGCCGCGCCGCGGCCCGCATGAGCAAACCCGAACCGCGCTTCTCCGCCGACGCCATCGAGGCCATCGAGGCATACCACTGGCCCGGCAACGTCCGGGAACTCGAACACGCCGTCGAACGGGCCGCTATCCTTGCCGACCGAGGCGAGATTCACGCCGAACTGCTCGCCATCGACGCCTCCCCGCGCGAGCCCGGCGTACGTGCATCATCCACCCCCGGCGACGCCGTCTCCCTGGAGGATTATTTCGTCCGCTTCGTCAACGAGCACCAGGATCAGTACACCGAGACGGAACTCGCCACGAAGCTCGGCATCAGCCGCAAGAACCTCTGGGAGCGGCGCAAGCGGCACGGCATTCCCCGCCGCCGCACGCGCAAGCGCGGCCCGCGCCGGGAACCCGGTTGAAAGATGCCACCCCTAGTCAACAACGCTCTCGCGCTCCAGTGTCGCCGCCGAGTTTGGACGGGGTTTCGTACAATGTCCGTACGCACGAGTTTCGCCTCAGCGAAACTCGAACGCGACCGAAGGTCGCGCCGGCGCCTTTTGTCTTTTCGTCCATTGCGCCCTAACATCGCCACCCGTCCCGGATTCCTTGAAGCGCCACTCGATGTGGACACCATGAGTCAGCATTGCCGCAGGACGCCTCCGCGTCGCCCGGTAGCGCGGCCCCGTCCCGGCAACCGCCGTCCTCCGGCGGCCCGCCACGACCGCGGCACAACGCGTTGAACGAACGCAAACCCGTGCGGGTCGCACAGCCACGTCTCGACGAAGCGGTCTCTGCCAACGCCGTCACGGTCGTCGAGACCTTGCGCGACGCGGACTACGACGCCTATCTGGTCGGGGGTTGCGTCCGTGACCTCCTGCTCGGCCGGACCCCGAAGGATTTCGACGTCGCCACGGAAGCCACTCCGCAGGAGGTCAAGGCCGTCTTCCCCCGGGCGCGGCTGATCGGCCGCCGCTTCCGCATCGCGCACGTGCGCGTCCGCCGGGACCTGATCGAGGTGTCCACGTTCCGGCGCGGCAACGGACAGGACGACGCGGAGGTGGACGGCAACCACCTGTCGGAGGATGGCGTGCTTCTGCGCGACAACGTGTATGGCACGCTCGACGAGGACGCCTTCCGCCGCGACTTCACGGTCAACGCGCTGTACTACGACCCCGTCGACGGCACCGTCCTCGACTACACGACGGGCCTGCGGGACATCGAAACCGAGACGCTGCGCATCATTGGCGACGATCCGGAGGCGCGCCTACGGGAGGATCCCGTGCGCATCTTGAGGGCGATGCGGTTCGCGGCCAAGCTGGGCTTCGACCTCGACGCTGGAACCCGGGACGCCATCGTGCCGATGTCCGAGTTGCTGACGGCCATTCCGCCGGCGCGACTGTTCGACGAGTTCAACAAGCTCTTCATGCACGGCCACGCGTTGGCGGCGTGGTCCCTGATGTGGGAGTTCGGACTGCCGGAGATCCTGTTTCCACTGTCCGAGGACGACGATGGCCTCGTCCGGGCGGCGCTGCGCAGTACGGACGAGCGCATCGCCGAAGACAAGCCCGTTACACCGGGCTTCCTGCTCGCGGCCATGTGTTGGCCCGAGTTTCAGCGGCGGACGGCCCTGTCCGCGACGGCGAACAACGCCGCGGACGAGCGCCTGAAGGCCGCCCACGGCGTCCTCGCCGAACAGCAACTGACGCTGGCCTTCCCGCGCCGGTTGTCCATGTTCGTGCGGGACGTATGGCGGCTGCAGACCAGTCTGGAGCGCCGCCCGCCGCGTGGCGTACAGCGCACGATGAGTCATCCCCGCTTCCGCGCCGCCTACGACTTCCTCGTGCTGCGGGCCGAGATCGGCGAGGCGGATCCGGAGGTCGCGCGCTGGTGGACGGACGTGCAGGAGACGCCCGGCGAGGAAGGCGCATCGGCGGCCAACGCGGTGCGGCCCGCCGGACGGCGCCGCCGACGCCGGCGTGGCCGGGGGCGCCCCAACGCCGAACCGGCCGTTTAGGCCCCTTGGAGCCGCGTCACGCGATGCCGGAGCGATCACGCGACCGCGCCACCGCGGCCACCAGCGCCCAGGACCTGCCCCGGCACATCGCCGTCGAAGGCCCAATCGGAGTGGGCAAGACCACCTTGGCCACCCGTCTGGCGGAGACGCTGCACTACCCGCTGCTGCTCGAGCCCACTACCGAGAATCCCTTCCTGGATCGGTTCTATCGGGAGCGCCGCCGGCACGCCCTGCCCACGCAGCTTTTCTTCCTGCTGCACCGGGCGCGACAGGTGGCCGCCCTCGACGACGATCTCGTCGGGTCGGTGGTCGTCGCGGACTTCCTGATCGAAAAGGACCGCTTGTTCGCCGAAATCAATCTCGACGCCGACGAGCTCCTCCTCTACGAGCAGCTCTGGCGCAGCCTGGACATTCACCCGCCGACGCCGGATCTCGTCATCTACCTCCACGCCCCGCCACCCGTACTCGTCGAGCGCATCCGCCGCCGCGGCGTCGACTTCGAACGGCACATCGACGACGACTACCTCACCGGCCTCTGCACCGCCTACACGAACTTCTTCCACCACTACAGCGCGGCCCCGCTCCTCATCGTCAACGCCGCCGAGATCGACTTCGCCCATGACGACCGGCACTTCGAGGCGCTGTTCGACCAACTGCGGGACTTCGACGGGGTGCGCAAGTACTTCAATCCCAATCCGACGCTGCTGTAGGGAAGGTCTGAACAAGACCTTCCCTAGTGCGGCACTTACGATGTGCCGCCAGATTCGATGGCGTAAGCCATTGAATCTGTGGAGCAAGCCGAAACCGCGCTTTTGGCTTGCGACCTGAACAAGTCCATGGACGGACTTGTTCAGAGGTCACGTAGCGCGCGGCGGACGCGGGACCGGCGCACCCTCTCCCACGGGATGCGCGTATATTGGAACCTGAAGCATCACTAGGGACAGCGACCATGAGCAGCCAGGCCCGCGCGAGGCCCGTGTCCATCCCGACGCTGAACGCCATGAAGCGGCGGGGCGAGAAGTTCGCCGCGTTGACGGCCTACGACGCCATGTTCGCCGAGCTGATCAGCAGCGCCGGGGTCGATGTGCTGCTGGTGGGCGACTCCCTCGGCATGGTGCTACAGGGCCACGACAGCACCCTGCCGGTCACCCTCGAGGACGTCATCTACCACATGCAGTGCGTGAAGGCCGGCAACCAGGGCAGCCTGATCATGGCCGATCTCCCCTTCATGACGTATGCCTCCGAGGCGCAGTCCCTGGAGAGCGCCGCAGCCCTCATGCGCGCCGGCGCGCACATGGTCAAGCTCGAGGGCGGCGCGTGGCTCGCGGAATCGACGCGCCTGCTGACGGAGCGCGGCATTCCGGTCTGCGCGCACATGGGCCTGACGCCCCAATCGATCAACCGGCTCGGGGGCTACCGGGTGCAGGGCCGCAACCCCGACAAGGCAAACGCCATCATCGAGGAAGCGAAGATCCTCGAGGACTCCGGCGCCTCCATCCTGCTGCTCGAATGCGTGCCCGTCGAACTAGGGAAGACGATCACCGAGCGGGTCGACGTGCCCGTCATCGGGATCGGCGCGGGACCGCACACCGATGGCCAGATCATGGTCATGCACGACATGCTCGGGCTCACGCCCTCGATCCTGAAGCCACCCAAGTTCGTCAAGAACTTCCTGCCGGAGAGCACGGGCGGGATCCCCGGCGCGTTCGAGGCCTACGTGACCGCGGTGAAGGAGGGCCGGTTCCCCGCTCCGGAACACTGCTTTACCTGACCGGCCCGCCCACACTCGATGCTCGTCGCACGCACCACCCACGCCCTGCGCACGGCGCTCGCCGACCGGCGCGGCGCGGGCCGCGTCGGCTTGGTGCCCACCATGGGGAACCTGCACGCGGGACACCTAGCGTTGGCGACCGTTGCCGCCACCGAGTGCCAGGCCACCGTGGCCTCCATCTTCGTCAATCCCCTCCAGTTCGGCGCCGGCGAGGACTTTGAGAGCTATCCGCGCACCTTCGACGACGACGCGGCCCAACTGGAAGCCCACGGCATCGACATCCTGTTCGCGCCCACCGTGGACGAGGTATATCCGGACGGGCGCGACGACACCGTCGTCGTCACGGTACCGGGCCTGTCGCGGCTCCTCTGCGGGGCGAACCGGCCGGGCCACTTCGACGGGGTCGCGACGGTGGTGACGAAGCTCCTCAACATGGCCGGCCCGGACCGCGCGTACTTCGGCGAAAAGGACTGGCAGCAGCTCGTGCTGATCCAGACCATGGCGCGGGGCCTCGACCTGCCCGTGGACATCGTCGGCGTGCCCACGGTGCGGGCGCCGGACGGGCTCGCCCTGTCGAGCCGCAACCAATATCTCTCGAGCACCGAGCGCGAGGTCGCCCCCGTGCTCCACCGCACCCTCGTGGAGCTCCGCGAGGCCGTCGCCGGCGGCGACCGGGAGTTCGGGGCACTGGAGGAACGCGGCCGCGGGAGGCTCGCCGGGGCCGGCTTCGACGTGGACTACGTCTCCATTCGGGATGCCCGGACGCTGCGCGAACCGGGTGCGCACGGCAATCCGCTCCGCATACTCGCCGCCGCGCGGCTCGGCCGCGCCCGCCTCATCGACAACGTGGGCGTCGACGCCGGGTGAAGGATCGCATCGACGAAACCCGGGACGCCTGGCAGCACTTGGGTGTCTTGGCGACCGAGACCGTCCGCACGCATCTGCGCGACCTCGCCGACGATCCCGCGCGGTTCGCCGCGATGAGCCTGCGCGTTGGGCCCTTGTTGATCGACTTTTCCCGGCAACGCGCCACCACCGCCGTCGTGGCCGCCCTCGTCGCCCTGGCTCGGGAGCGACGACTGGAGCAGGCCATCGACCATCTGTTCGCCGGCGCGGACGTGAACGTCAACGAAGGTCGCCCCGCGCTGCACACGGCGTTGCGCGCCCCCACCGACGAGCAACCCCCGGACGTGCGCACCGAGATCGAAACGACGCGCGGATGCATGCTCGACATGGCGGAGCGCGTCCGGCGCGGGCAGTGGCGGGGCGTGTCGGGAAGGCCCGTGCGCAATGTCGTCCACATCGGCATCGGCGGATCGCACCTGGGGCCCGAACTCGCGGTGGGGGCGCTACGCGACGTGGGGGCACATCCCGACATCCGCTTCCTCGCCAACATCGACGGCGATGCCGCCGTCGAGGCGTTGCGCGGCCTCGACCCGGAGGAAACGCTGTTCGTCGTCGCCTCCAAGTCCTTCGATACCCAGGAGACCCTGGCGAACGCCCGCCATGCCCGAAGCTGGCTCCTCGAGCGCACGGGACGCGCCGATGCCGTGGCCCGGCACTTCGTGGCCGTGACCGCGAATACCGGGGCCGCGGCGACCTTCGGCGTGCCGCCCGAGCACGTGCTACCCATGTGGGAGTGGGTGGGGGGTCGTTTCGCGCTCTGGTCCGCGGTGGGCCTTTCCGTGGCCATCGGCATCGGCGCGGCCGGCTTTCGGGAGCTCCTGGCCGGCGCGCACGACATGGACCGCCACTTTCGCTCCACGCGCTTCGAGCGCAACGCTCCGCTACTGCTCGCACTCTTCGGCATCTGGAACAGCAACTTCCTCGGTGCGGGGACCCACGCAGTACTGCCCTACGACCGCCGCCTGGCGGCCCTCCCGCCCTACCTGCAACAACTGGAGATGGAGAGCAACGGGAAGTCCGTGCGCAGCGACGGGGCGCGGTCGGATGCGCACACCGCGCCGGTGGTCTGGGGCGGCGAGGAGACCAACGGCCAACACGCCTTCCATCAACTCCTGCACCAGGGCACGCGCTCGTTCAGCGCCGACTTCATCGCGGTGGCGGAGCCCGGTCACGACCTCGCCGCGCACCACCGCTGGCTGCTCGCGAACTGCCTGGGCCAGGCCAGCGCCATGTTGCGGGGGCGCGAGACACCGGAAGATGGGCGCGACCCCCTCGACCCCCACCGGGCCGTCCCCGGCAACCGGGCCACCACGACCATTCTCCTCGACGCCCTGACCCCGCGCAGCCTCGGCGCCTTGCTCGCCCTCTACGAACACAAGGTGTTCGCACAGGCCACCCTCTGGGGCATCAATCCCTTCGACCAATGGGGGGTGGAACTCGGCAAGCAGTTGGCCGGGGACCTGTTCGCCGCGCTTGCCGGGGGCTCGTTGGCCGGCGTGGACGCGACCGCGGCGGGCCTCGTCGACGAGTTGCGCAAACGCGGGCGGTGACGGCTCGAGGGCGTCTCGGCGCTTGAAGTCCCCCCGCCGCTTCGGCAAAGCTATCGCCAGCGTCTGACTCCCCTCGAGGCAACCCCATGGCGACCGTCTATCCCGTCCCCGACTCCTTTCGACAGCGGGCGCGCGTTGATCGACAGGCCTACGACGAGCGGTATCGGCGCTCCATAGAGGATCCGGACGGGTTCTGGGCCGAGGAAGCCCGGCGGCGCCTGGATTGGATGGCCGAGTGGGACGTCGTGTCCGAGTGGGACCTGCCGACCGGCCGGGTCGCATGGTTCCAGGGCGGACGGCTGAACGCCTGCGTCAATTGCGTCGACCGGCACCTAGCCACCCGGGCCGACCAGCCCGCCATCGTCTGGGAGGGCGATGATCCGGCAGACGACAAGACGATTACCTACCAAGAACTGCACGACGCGGTGTGCCGCCTCGCCAACGCCCTGAAGCGCCGGGGCGTGCGCAAGGGCGACCGGGTATGCATTTACATGCCGATGATCCCGGAGGCGGCGTACGCCATGCTCGCGTGCGCCCGCATCGGCGCCACCCACTCCGTGGTGTTCGGCGGCTTCTCGCCCCAGTCGCTGAAGGACCGCATCCTGGACTCGGATTGCCGCACCGTGATCACCGCCGACGAGGGCGTCCGGGGTGGCCGCATCGTCCCGCTCAAGCGCAACACCGACGAGGCCCTGGTCGAGTGTCCCAACGTCGACACCGTGCTGGTCGTGCGCCGTACCGGCGGCGACATCGATTGGACCGAGGGCCGCGACGTCTGGTACCACGACGCCGTGCCGGGGGAGTCCGCCACGTGCGACCCGGAGCCGATGGACGCGGAGGATCCGCTGTTCATCCTCTATACGTCCGGGAGCACCGGCAAGCCAAAGGGCGTGCAGCACGGCACCGGCGGCTACCTGCTACACGCCGCCATGACCCACGAGTTGATTTTCGACTACCACGAGGGCGACATCTACTGGTGCACCGCCGATGTCGGCTGGATCACCGGCCACTCCTACATCGTCTACGGTCCGCTGGCGAACGGCGCGACGACGCTGATGTTCGAGGGCGTGCCCACCTATCCCGACGCCTCCCGGGCCTGGCAGGTCGTGGACAAGCATGGCGTCAACATCTTCTACACCGCGCCCACGGCCATCCGCCAACTCATGGGGCAGGGCGACGAATACGTGCGCGCGACCTCCCGCGCCACGTTGCGGCTCCTCGGCAGCGTCGGCGAGCCCATCAATCCCGAAGCCTGGGAGTGGTATCACGGGGTGGTGGGCGAGGGACGCTGTCCCATCGTGGACACCTGGTGGCAGACCGAGACCGGCGGCATCATGATCTCCCCGCTGCCCGGTGCGACGGACCTGAAGCCGGGCTCCGCCACGCTGCCCTTCTTCGGCGTCCGGCCGGCGCTGCTCGACGGCGACGGCCGGGTCATCGAAGAGACGGAGGCCACCGGCAGCCTGGTCATCACGGCTTCATGGCCCGGCCAGATCCGCACCGTGTACGGCAACCACCAGCGCGTCATCGACACCTACTACGCCGCGTTCCCCGGCTACTACCTGACGGGAGACGCGGCCCGGCGCGACGCGGACGGCTACTACTGGATCACCGGCCGCACGGACGACGTGATGAACGTGTCCGGACACCGGCTCGGCACGGCGGAGGTGGAGTCCGCGCTGGTCGAGCACGAGCTGGTCGCCGAGGCGGCGGTGGTGGGTTTCCCCCACGAGATCAAGGGCGAGGGCATCTACGCATACGTGACGCTGATGGTACACGCCCAGGAGGAGCCGGAGGCCCTGCGCGGCGAACTGATCCAGCTCGTGCGGTCCGAAATCGGGCCGTTCGCACGGCCCGACGTCATTCAGTTCGCGCCGGGGCTACCGAAGACGCGATCCGGCAAGATCATGCGCCGCATCCTGCGCAAGATCGCCGCCAACGAAGTCGACGACCTGGGCGACACGACGACGTTGGCGGAGCCGGCCGTGATCGACGACCTCGTCGCGAACCGCGCCGGGGCGTGACGCCGCCCCGGCTTCACCCGGCCGATAGTGCCTTCCCTATGCCGACGCGGCGTAGTTCGGCACCTCCTTGATGGAGAGCTTGATGCGGCCGCGTTGATCGACATCGAGCACCACCACGTCCACGTCCTGACCCTCCTCCAGGTAGTCGCTCACCTTCTCGACGCGCTCCTTGGCGACCTCGGAGATGTGCAGCAGGCCGTCCTTGCCCGGCAGGATGTTGACGAACGCGCCGTAGTCGACGATCCGCGCGACCTTGCCGTTGTAGATCCTGCCCACCTCGGCCTCCGCCGTGATCTCCTCGACCCGCGCCACCGCGGCGTCCCGGGAGGTCCGGTCCTCGCCGTAGATGCGCACCGTGCCGTCGTCCTCGACGTCCACTTCCGCACCCGTCTCGTCGACGATGGAGCGGATCGTGGCGCCGCCCTTGCCGATGATGTCGCGGATCTTGTCCGGGTTGACCTTGAGCAACACGAGCGAAGGCGCGTTGTCCGCGAGGCTCGCCCGGGGCGCGTCGATCACCTGGTTCATCTCGGCGAGGATGTGCTGGCGCGCGGCGAGGGCCTGTTCGAGCGCCACCTCCATGATCTCCTCGGTGATCCCGTCGATCTTGATGTCCATCTGCAGGGCGGTCACGCCGTCCGCGGTCCCCGCGACCTTGAAGTCCATGTCGCCGAGGTGATCCTCGTCCCCGAGGATGTCCGTCAGGACCGCGAAGCGCTCCCCGTCCTTGACCAAGCCCATCGCGACGCCGGCGACGGCCGCGCGGAGCGGCACCCCGGCATCCATGAGCGCGAGGGACGCCCCGCACACGCTGGCCATCGAACTCGAACCGTTGCTCTCCGTGATCTCGGACACCACCCGCACCGTGTAGGGGAACGCCTCGGGATCGGGCAGCAGGGCCGTGAGGCCGCGTCGGGCCAAGCGGCCGTGGCCGATCTCGCGCCGCTTCGGGGCCCCCAGGAACCCCGCCTCGCCCACGCTGTAGGGCGGGAAGTTGTAGTGGAGCATGAACTGGTCCTTGTAGGTTCCGTGCAGGGTCTCCACCAGCGCCGCGTCGCGTAGGGTGCCGAGGGTCGCCGTCACGATCGCCTGGGTCTCTCCCCGGGTGAACATCGCCGACCCGTGCGTGCGGGGTAGCAGGCCGACATCGACGGTGATCGGCCGCACGGTCGTACGGTCGCGCCCGTCGATGCGCGGCTCGCCGGCGAGCACGCGGTCGCGCACGACGCCCTTCTCCAACCGGGAGAACTCCTCCCGCACCGCGGACGCGTTCGGGTCGCCTTCTCCGCCCGTGGCGATTTCGGCGACGGCCTGGGCCCGCAAGGCCCCCAGGGCGCCCTGCCGTTCCTGCTTGTCCGTGACGCGGTAGGCGTCTCCGACCCCTTCGCCCACGCAGGCCGCGACGCGGTCGGCGAGCTCGGTGTCCGGCGCCGGCGGCGTCCAGTCCCACTTCGGCTTGCCCGCCTCCGCGGTCAGTTCCTCGATGGCGCGGATGGCCACCTGCATCTCCTGGTGCGCATAGAGCACGCCGCCGAGCATCTGGTCCTCGCTGAGTTCCTCCGCCTCGGACTCGACCATCAGCACCGCCGAGGCGGTGCCGGCGACCACCATGTTCAACGCGGACGTTTCGAGGGTCTCGACGCTCGGGTTGAGCAGATAGGAGCCCTCGCTATAGCCCACCCGGGCCGCGCCGATCGGTCCGCCGAAGGGTGCCCCGGACAGCGACAGCGCGGCGGATGCGCCGAGCATGGCGACGATGTCCGGGTCCATCTCCCGTTCCACGGACATCACCGTGCAGATCACCTGCACCTCGTTCATGAAGCCCTTGGGAAACAACGGCCGGATGGGCCGGTCGATGAGCCGGCACGTGAGCGTTTCCTTTTCCGTCGGGCGCCCTTCGCGCCGCGGGAATCCGCCCGGAATCTTGCCGGTGGCGTACATCTTCTCTTCGTAGTTGACCGTCAGGGGGAAGAACCCCTGGTCCGGCCTGGGCTCCGCCACGACGACGGCCGTGCAGAGCACCACCGTGTCGCCCATGGAGGCCAACACGCTGCCCGTGGCCTGCCGGGCCACGCGGTTTGCTTCAAGGACGACCCGATGGTCGCCGTACTGGAATTCCTTTCTGACTGGATTCAATGTCTTCTCCCTTGGAGCGGGGGCCGGCCCTACTGCTTCGTGACCGGCATCGCGGCATGCGCCGACGATGGCCGGGAGCAAGCGCGCCCACCCCGTGAATGTACTTCTGTTTGGCGAGGGCCCAGCCCCCGCCCTGCGTGCGACACCAAGGAACCTCTAGCGCCTCAGCCCGAGCCGCTGGATCAGCGCCCGGTAGCGGCCATCGTCCTTGCCGCGCAGGTAGTCGAGCAGCTTGCGCCGCTGACCCACCATGCGAATCAAACCGCGGCGCGAATGGTGGTCCTTGCCGTGGTCGCGGAAATGCTGCTGCAGCGCGTTGATGTTGTGCGTCAGCAGCGCCACTTGTACCTCGGGCGATCCCGTGTCGTTCTCGCTACGTCGATGTTCCTCGACGATCGCCCGCTTTGCTTCGGCCGTCAGCGCCATGCGTCCTTCTCCATTTCTGTTCGCTGTGCCTGTTCTTTCATCCATCGGGAATCGCTCCACCCATCGGGAACCACTCCCGGCCGTCACCGATCCGGAATCAGCCGTCTGGGCGCGACCCGTCCGTCGTCCAGAATCTCCCCGACCCCCAGGAACCGCTCCCCGCACGCGGTGTCGGCCGCGCCGGATGCCCCGTCGCCCGCGCCTTCCCCGGCGGAGGCCTCGCACAAGCGCACCCACCCCGCCGTCGGCGCATGGGGGACGATCACCGGCTGGCCCTGCCGCAGATAGTAAGCGGTGTGGTCCGTCAGGGTCACGGCCGGCCACTGCCGCACGGCGCTCGAGGTCGGTTGCAGCAGTTCGTCGAGCCGCCGCTCCGCGTCCGCTTCGCGCAACGTCTCGAACGTCACCAAGTCGTCCTCGCCGAAGGGGCCGGCCAGCGTGCGCCGCAGGTCCGTAACGTGTGCGCCGCAGCCCAGCATCTCGCCGAGTTCGTGGACGATGCAGCGCACGTAGGTGCCCTTGCTGCAATGCACGTCCAGGGTGAGCGCGTCGCCGTCGAGGGCCACGAGCTCGTTCGCATAGACGGTGATCGGGCGCGCCTTGCGTTCAACCTCGACGCCCTGACGCGCGAGCTTGTAGAGCGGCTGGCCGTGGTGCTTGATGGCCGAGAACATCGAGGGCACCTGTTCTATCTCGCCCCGAAACGCCGCCAACGCCCGCTCCACCGTCCGCCGCGACACCCGCCCCACCGGGCGCTCCTCGACGACGCTGCCGTCCGCGTCGCCGCTATCGGTGCTGACGCCAAGGCGCACCTCCGCCAGGTAGCGCTTGTCCGAATCGAGCAGGAACTGCGAGAACCGCGTCGCCGCCCCGAAACACAGCGGCAACACCCCCGTTGCGAGCGGGTCCAGACTGCCGGTGTGGCCCACCTTGCGCGCCCGGAACAACCGCTTCGCCTCCTGCACGGCCCCGTTCGAACTCATGCCCTTCGGCTTGTCGAGGGCCAACACCCCCGACACGTCGCGGCCTCTCCCTCGGCGTCCCATCAGCGTTGCCGCGGGGTTCCAGGCGGCGCCGGCACCTCGGGGCCGCCGGCACCAACGGCCCGGTCGATGAGCGCGTCGATGCGCGGGCCGGACTCGATGAGGTCGTCGTAGTGGAAGCGCAGGCGCGGCGTGGTCCGCAGGTTGCTGCGTCGGGCGACCTTCGAGCGCAGGTAGCCGGACGCGTGGTCCAGGGCCGCCACCAGCGACGCGCGCTCGGCTTCCGATTGCGCCGCGAGCGAACTGACGTAGATGTCCGCCCGGCTCATGTCGCGGTTCACCCGCACGTCCGTCACGCTCGTCATGCGGATGCGCGGGTCGCGCACGTCCGATAGGAGGACGCCCGCAAGCTCGTCCCGCAGATAATCCGCCAAGCGCAAGTCGCGGTCGGCGTTGCGCGGACCCGTGCTCGACAAGCCCATCACAACGCCCGGGCAACTTCCCGGGCCTCAAAGACTTCGATGCGGTCCCCGACGCGGACGTCGTTGTAGTTGCGCACGCCGATACCGCATTCCAGGCCGTTGCGCACTTCGCCGACGTCCTCCTTGAAGCGCCGCAGCGACTCCAGCTCGCCCTCGAAGATGACCACGTTGTCCCGCAGCACCCGGATCTTCTTGTTTCGCGCCACCGCGCCGTCCACGACCATGCAACCCGCGACCTGTCCGAACCGGGGCGAGCGGAACACGTCGCGCACTTCCGCGGTGCCCACAATCTCCTCGCGCACTTCCGGCGCCAGCATGTCCTGCAGGATCATCTTGATGTCGTCGAGCAACTCGTAGATGACGCTGTAGTAGCGGAGATCCATGCCCTCGCGCTCGATGACCGCCTTGGCCTTGGTGTCCGCCCGGACGTTGAAGCCGAAGATGGCGGCCCCGTAGGTCATCGCGAGGGCGGCGTCGGACTCGGTGATGCCGCCGACCCCGGAGCCGAGCAGGTTCACCGCGACCTCGTCGTTGCCAAGATCGGCGCATGCTTGGGAGATGGCCTCGAGGGATCCGCGGACATCCGCCTTCAACACGAGCTTGAGCACGCGCTTCTCGCCCTGCTTCAGGTTCGCGAACAGGTTTTCGATCTTCGCCGCCTGCTGCTTGGCGAGCCGCTGCTCCTGGCTGCGGGTCGCGCGCAGGTCGGCGAGTTCCCTGGCACGCCGCTCGTCGGCCACCGCGGCGAAGTCGTCCCCCGCCTCCGGGGTTCCGTTCAACCCGAGGACCTCGACCGGCACGGAGGGACCCGCCTCGGCCACCGGGTCGCCCCGTTCGTTGAGCATCAAGCGCACCCGGCCAAAGCGTTCGCCGGCGATCAGCACGTCGCCCCGGCGCAAGGTACCGTTCTGCACCAGCACCGTCGCGACCGGACCGCGGCCCCGGTCGAGCCGCGATTCCACCACGATGCCGCGGCCCGGCACGTCCCGCGCCGCGCGTAGCTCCAACAACTCCGCCTGTAGATTGATGCTCTCGAGCAGGTTGTCGATGCCCTGGCCCGTCTGGGCCGAGACCTCGATGAACTGGGTGTCGCCGCCGAGTTCCTCGGGGATCACGTCGAGGGCGACGAGTTCGTTGCGGATGCGCACCGGATCGACGCCCTCGAGGTCCATCTTGTTGATGGCGACGATGATGGGCACCCCGGCCGCCTTGGCGTGCTGGACGGCTTCCTCCGTCTGGGGCATGACGCCGTCGTCTCCGGCGACGACCAGGATGACGATGTCCGTGGACTTGGCGCCGCGGGCGCGCATGGCCGTGAACGCGGCGTGGCCGGGGGTATCGAGAAAGCTGATGTCGCCGTGCTCGGTCGAGACCCGGTAGGCGCCGATGTGCTGCGTGATGCCGCCGGCCTCCCCGGCCACGATGCGGGAATTGCGGATGTAGTCGAGGAGCGACGTCTTGCCGTGGTCGACGTGGCCCATCACCGTGACCACCGGGGAGCGGGGCTCCATCTGCCCCTCGATCCTGAGCGTCTCCTCGTGCTCGTGCTCCACCTCGTCGGCGACCACCAGCTTGACCTTGTGTCCCATCTCCTCCACGAGAAGCGACGCCGTATCCTGGTCGAGGGTCTGGTTGATGGTGGCCATGACGCCCATGTCCATCAGGGTCTTGATGACCTCGCCGGCCTTCACGCTCATGCGCCGCGCGAGTTCGCCGACCTGGACGGCCTCGCCCAACTCGACCTCGCGTTGAATCGACTCCTGGGGACGCTCGAACTCGCCGCCCCGGGTTTCCACCGAGATGCGGGAGGGCGCCCGGCGCCGCACGCGCTGGGATCGCCGGTTCATGGAGAGTTCGCCGCGACGACGCGCACCGAACCCCGGCTCCTTCGCCCGCTCGCGCTCCTTGCTCCGGTCCTTGGCCCGCTTGCCGCCCCGTTCCTTGGCCTGCGCGGCGGCCTGGGCGCGGGCCGCCGCGTCGGTGGCGGACTTCTCCTGGGTCTTCGCCTGCTCGGCGCGGCGCGCCTCCTCTACCTGCTTGCGGAGTTCCTCCTCCCGCCGCTGCGCCTGGGCCGCTTCCTCCTTGGCGCGCTCCCGCTCGAGCTCCGCCTGCTCTTCCGCCTTGCGGGCCGCGAGGCGGCGAACGTCTTCCTCCGCGCTCTTGCGCGCGAGGTCCTGCTCGCGGATGCGCTCCGCCTCCAGTTCGGCCTGCCCGAGCGCCGGCGGTGCCGTCACCGCAGCCTCGGTCTCCGCCTCCGCCTTGGGAGCGGCCCTGACATAGGTGCGGCGGCGCTTGCTCTGTACCTGGACGGCCCGGCCACCGCGCCCCTGGCCCACCTTCAAGGTCGTCACCGAGGTGCGCTTCAGCGTGATCCGGCTGGGCGCGCTGCGCGTTTCGCGCCGATGGTTCAGGAAATCGAGCAGGCGTTGCCGCTGCTGATCCGTCACCGGTTCGTCCTCGGCCTGCTGCGGCAGGCCGGCCTCGTGCATCTGCTGCAACAGCCGGTCCGCCGAAGCGCCGACCGAGGCCGCGAGTTGCTTGACGGTTACCTCGCTCATGCCCGGTCGATTCCCTCGCCATCGAGTGCCGCGGCCTGCGTTTCGGAAGCCGTCGCCGCGAGATCCGGCGCGCCGGACGTCTCGTCGTCCGATGCCTCCTCGTCCTCGAACCAAGGCGCCCGGGCGGTCATGATGAGGGCGCTGGCCCGCTCCTCGCCGATGGACTCGTCGATGTCGAGCAGATCCGGCGTCGCCAGTTCGGCCAGGTCCTCCATCGTCACGACGCCGTTGCCCGCCAGGGTGTATGCGAGGTCCCGGTCCATGCCCTCCATGTTCAGCAGGTCCGGTGCGGGTTCCCCCTCGGCGAGCAGGCCGCCCGAGGCGATCGCCTTCGTCAGCAGCGCGTCCTTGGCCCGCTGGCGCAGTTCCTCGACGATCTCCTCGTCGAAGCCGTCGATCGCGTGCAGCTCCTCGATGGGAACGTAGGCGACCTCCTCCACGGTCGTGAAGCCTTCCTCCGCCAGCACCGCGGCGACGTTCTCGTCGACCGACAGGGTCTCCATGAAGTCCTCGATGTAGGAGAGCGCCTCTTCCTCCTGCTGCCGCGCGGCGTCCTCCTCCGTCATGATGTTCAGTTCCCAGCCCGTGAGCTGGCTGGCGAGGCGGACGTTCTCGCCCTTCTGTCCGATGGCCTGCGCGAGGTTGTCCTCGGCGACCGCGATGTCCATGGTGTGGGTGTCCTCGTCGAGGACGATGCCGGCCACCTGCGCCGGTTGCATGGCGTTGATCGCGAGCTGCGCCGGATTCTCGTTCCACGGCACGATGTCCACCCGCTCGCCGGCCAACTCTCCGGAGACGGCCTGAACGCGCGAGCCGCGCATGCCCACGCAGGCGCCCACGGGATCGATCCGGCCGTCGTTGGTGTACACCGCGATCTTGGCGCGCGAACCGGGATTGCGGGCGGCGGCCCGAATCTCGATCACGTCCTCGGCGATCTCGGGCACCTCCACCTTGAACAGTTCGATGAGCATGGCGGGGGTGGTGCGGCTCAGGATGAGCTGTGGTCCCCGGGCCTCGGGCCGCACCTCCACGAGCAGGGCGCGCAGCCGATCACCGACCCGGAAGGTCTCGCGCGGAATCATGCTGCCGCGCATCAGGATCGCCTCCGCATTGCCGCCGAGGTCCACGATGACGGCATCCCGCGTCACCTTCTTGACGCTGCCGCCCACGAGTTCGCTCACCCGGGGGAGGTACTTCTCAAGCACCTGCGCCCGTTCCGCCTCCCGGACCTTCTGGGTCAGCACCTGCCGGGCCGCCTGCGCGGCGATGCGCCCGAACTCGACGGATTCGACGCCGATCTCGTGAAAGTCGCCGATCTCCAGGGCCGGATTCCGCTCCTTCGCCGCTTCGGGCGTCAGCTCGGCATCGGGATTCGGCATCTCGTCCTCTTCGAGCTCGCGCTCCGGGTCGATCACCTCCCAACGGCGAAACGTCTCGTAGTCACCGCTTTCGCGGTCGATGGCGACGCGAAACTCCGCATTCTCCTGGTAGCGCTTCTTGGTGGCGGTGGCGAGCGCCGACTCAAGGGCGTCGAAGATCACCTCCTCCGGCACGCCCTTCTCGTGCGAAAGCGACTCGACCACTACGAGGATTTCCTTGCTCATGCGCTGCCTGCTCCGGGGCCACCAGTCAAAATCGCGGCACGAGCCGCGTCCGCCGAATCTGTTCGACCGGGACGGCCACGGCGGCACCATCGGCTTCCACGACGACTTCTCCCGCGGACGCCTCCGTCAGGCGCCCCACGACCTTGCGCATCCCCTCGAACGGGAACCTTAGGCGGACGTCCACGTCCTCGCCGACATAGGCCGCGTACTGCTCCGGCTTGAACAACACCCGGTCGAGCCCCGGCGAGGAAACCTCCAGGGTGTAGTCGCCGCGGATCGGTGCCTCGACGTCGAGCACGCCGGAGAGCTGATGGCTGACGCGCTCGCAGTCGTCCACCGTCACGCCCTCCGGCGCGTCGATGTAGACCCGCAACATGGGCGGCCGGCCGGCGGGGAAGTACTCGACGCCCCACAGCTCACAGCCGAGCCCTTGTACCGTCGGTGCGAGCAACTGTTCCAGTTCCCTTTCCTTCCTGTTCACCCGGCCCGTCCACCGGTTCGTTCGCATTCGGTCCGGCCGGCGCGTTTCCGGCACATACAAAAAATGGGCGAACCCGCCCATTCCCAAACCGCCGCCGACCGCGTCAGGTCCTACTAAGGGGCGGGCAGGACCGCCGTCCACTGACGCGGCGCCTGCAGCCACCCTTCACGGCCGGCATGCCCGATGTTGCGAAAAGGCCCCATCCGGGGCCTTTTCCTTCAACTTGGTAGCGGGGGCAGGATTTGAACCCACGACCTTCGGGTTATGAGCCCGACGAGCTACCAGACTGCTCCACCCCGCATCAGTAAGCGCGGAATTATATCCCACAAATCCGCTAGCGCAATCGCCCGAACGCCTCCAGAAACCCCTCGGGAACCCCGCCGGAACCTCCCATTGGGGCCACGTTCGCGGGCCGTCGGACGCATCTGGATGTTGGTGCCGAAGAGAGGACTCGAACCTCCACGGGCGTCAGCCCACTACCCCCTCAAGGTAGCGTGTCTACCAATTTCACCACTTCGGCGTGGGTTCCCGGCGCGACGGGGCGGGAAACCGGCCCGTCACACGTCGGGGATGTCGGAATCTACCGGTTCCTGCTCCCCTGTCAACAGCGGCGCGTCGGTCTCTTCGTCCTGCTGCACGGGCGTTTCCTGAACGGTGACGGGCAGGGTGGGCATGCCATCGCCCCGCAGGCTCGCCGCGCGTTCCTTGGCCGCGTAGGCGAGCCCGAACGTGATGACGAAAAAACCGATGGACAGCCACACCGTGAGCTTCATCAGGAACGATGCGCCACCCGCCGCGCCGAACACGGTGTTGGCGCCGCCCGAACCGAACGCGGCACCGATGTCCGCGCCCTTGCCCTGCTGCAGGAGGATGAGCGTGGCGAGCGCGATGGCGTTCGCCACCAGTAGAATCAGCAATATCGTCTCGAATGTTCCCATGTATCCCTCAACCTACTCGCCGGTGCGTTCCGCCGCCTCCGCGATCTTGCCGAAGCTCGCCGGGTCCAGGGAGGCACCACCCACCAAGCCGCCGTCGATGTCCTCTTCGCGGAACAGTGCCGCCGCGTTCTCCGGCTTGACGCTGCCGCCGTAGAGCACGCGCAGCGACGGTTCGCCCAGCGCCTCGCGGATGACCGCGTGCATGCCCTGGGCCTGCTCCGGCGTGGCCGTCTCGCCGGTGCCGATGGCCCAAACCGGCTCGTACGCAACGATGGCCCGGGCCGCCGTCGCGGTCCCGAACACCGCGTCGAGCTGCTTCAACACCACGGCCTCCGCGCGCCCGGCGCGTCGCTCCCCAAGCGTCTCGCCGACACAGAGTATCGGCACGAGGCCCGCCCGCCGCGCCGCCGCATGCTTCGCGGCCACGATGCGGTTGTCCTCGCCGTAGAGTTGCCGGCGCTCCGAGTGGCCCACCAAGGCATGGCTCACCCCGAGTTCGGCGGCCATCTCCGCGGCCACTTCGCCCGTGAACGCCCCGGCGGACTCCGCATGGACATCCTGAACGCCCACCCCGAGCACCGGCCACCGCCGCACCGCCTCCGCCAAGTAGATGGCCGGCGGGAACACCAGGGTCTCGACGTCCGCGGCAAAGGTCCACTCGGCGAACGCGCCGAGCAACGCCCGCGAACCATGCATCTTCCAGTTTCCAGCGACGATGGGTCGGCGCATCTCCCTTTCACCGCCGGGCGCGAGGGGCGCAATGGTATAGCCGCGTCAGCGAGTTGCAAGCGATGTCTGGGGAAGCGGGTCGGGGAAAGCGGCGGTTCACGGAGACGGGCGGGATGCGAACCCCCCCTACGCCGGCGCCCCTGACTCCGATGCCCGGACCACGTCCGCCAGCGCGTTCGCATGGCCCGCGACCAGGTCGGGATCATCCCCCTCCACCATCACCCGCACGACCGGCTCCGTGCCCGACGGACGAATGAGGACGCGGCCCCGGCCGTCGAGCTGCGCCCGGATGTCGCCGAGTGCCTGAGCCACCGCCCCGCATCCGCTCACGCTGTCCGGATCCCCGGTCGCCACGCTGACGATGGACTGCGGCAGTTTCGTCATGCCCGTCTTCAAGTCCGCGAGCGGCTTGCCGGTCTCGATCATCGGCACCAGCGCCTGCAACGCGGAGACGATGCCGTCCCCGGTCGTCGTCAGGTTCGAGCACACGATGTGCCCCGAGGACTCCCCGCCCAGGGGCCAGTTCCGGTCGTGCATCGCCTCGAGCACGTAGCGGTCGCCCACGTCGGCCCGGGCGAAGGGGATGCGGGCTTGGCGGAAAGCCCGTTCGAGCCCGAAGTTGGTCATGACGGTGCCGACGACGCCGCCATTCAGGCGGCCCGTCCGCGACCAGTGGGTGGCGATGATGTAGAGCAACTCGTCGCCGTCCACGATCTGGCCGTCGCCGTCCGCCATGATGACCCGGTCGCCGTCGCCGTCGAGGGCGATGCCCACGTCCGCGCCCGCGTCGACCACCGCCTCCGCCATCGCCTCGGGATGGGTCGAACCGCAGCCCTCGTTGATGTTCATGCCGTTCGGCTCCGCGCCGATCACGGTGACGTCGGCGCCGAGTTCCGAAAACACCCGGGGGGCCACCGCGTAGGCCGAGCCGTTGGCGCAGTCGACGACGACCTTGAGCCCCCGCAGCCGGAACCTGCGGTCCACGGTGCCCTTGCAGAACTCGATGTAGCGTCCCCGCGCGTCGTCGAGCCGCTCGACCTTGCCGAGTTCGCTCGACCGCACCGTCACCAAGGGCGCCTCCATCTGCTGCTCGATGGCGAGCTCCATCTCGTCGGGAAGCTTGTTGCCCCGGGAGTCGAAGAACTTGATGCCGTTGTCGTCGTAACGATTGTGCGAGGCGCTGATCACGATGCCCGCGTCCGCGCGGAAGGTCCGCGTCAGGTAGGCGACCGCCGGGGTGGGAATCGGGGTCAGCAGGCGCACGTCCACCCCCGCCGACACCAGACCGGCCTCCAACACGGACTCGAGCATGTAGCCGGAGATGCGCGTGTCCTTGCCGATCAGCACGAGGCGCGAACCGCCGGACGCGAACACCTTGCCGACCGCCCAGCCGAGGCGCAGACAGAACTCCGCCGTGATCGGCGGCTCGCCGACGCGGCCCCGGATACCGTCCGTCCCGAAGTACTTCCGGCCGTTGTTGTTGTGCATTTCCGACTACCCTCCGGCCACGCTGGGGGACGCACGCCGCGTGCGTTGGCTCACCCGCCGCCGTCCTCGATGGCCCGGACGACCCGCAGGGCGTCCACGGTCTCCGCAACGTCGTGCACGCGCACCATCGCGGCACCGTGCATGGCCGCGAAGACCGCAGCGCCAATACTACCCGCCAAACGACCCTCCGGGGGCCTATTCGTCAGGTGCCCGATCGTGCTCTTGCGCGACACCCCCACCAAGATCGGCAGGCCGTCGGGGGACACGGCGGAGAGGTTGCGCAACAGTGCGAGGTTGTGCGTCACGGTTTTGCCGAAGCCGATGCCGGGATCGAGGAGGATGCGCTCCCACGCTACGCCAGCCGCCCGGCAGTCGGCCACGCGCTCGGCGAGGAAGGCGGCCACTTCGCCGATCACGTCCCCGTAGGACGGGTTGCGCTGCATGCTCCTCGGCTCGCCGCGCATGTGCATCAGGCAGACGGCGACTTCGCTGCGCGCCAACACGTCGAGCATCCCCGGCCCGCGCACGGCCCGCACGTCGTTGACCATCCCCGCACCGGCCGCGATGGCCGCCTCGGCCACCGCCGCCTTGCTCGTGTCCACGCTGATCACGGCGTCGCAACCCCGCAGGCCCTCGATGACGGGCAGCACGCGGTCCATCTCCTGGGCCACCGAGACGGCCGACGCGCCAGGCCGGGTACTCTCGCCGCCGATGTCGATCACCGCCGCGCCGGCCTCGGCCATGCACCGCGCAGCCTCCACTGCGGACGCCGCCGTGGGGAAGCGCCCGCCATCGGAGAAGGAGTCCGGGGTGACGTTGATGACGCCCATAACCCGGGGGCGATCCAGGTCAATACTGCGCTTTCGACACAGCAAGCTGCGGTGGCCATCCACCGAGCGGAGAGTCACGGTCCGGAACAGCTAGGTTTCTTGGGCGGGATCGCCGATGGGGCTCTCGTCCCGGTCGTTGCGAGGGGCAAGCCCCTTACGAGGGCCGCCCTCGCGCTCCCCGGCTGAGGGCTCTTTCTTGCGAGGGGCGAGCCCCTCGCGCTCCCCGGCTGAGGGCTCTTCCACGGCAGGAGCAGACCCCTGGCTCTCGACCGCCGAAGGTTCCTTGGGAGTGGGTTCCACCACCTTGGGCGCCCGGGGCTTGACGCCCGCCATGATGTCGTCGATTTGGTCCGGGGTGAGCGTTTCGAACTCGATGAGGGCATCGGCCATGTTGTGCAGCTTGTCCTCGTGTTCCACCAGGATCGCCTTGGCGCGTCCGTAGCATTCGTCCACGATGCGCCGCACCTCGGCGTCGATGGCTTCCGCGGTGGCCCCGGAGATCGGCTTCGGCTTCATGCCGGCGGACATGCCGAGGAACACCTCGCCATCGTCCTCGTCGTACATGATCGGACCGAGTTCCTCGGACAGTCCCCACTTCGTGACCATGTTGCGCGCGAGCTGGGTCGCCCGCTCGATGTCGTTCGCCGCCCCCGTCGTGACGCCGTCCTTGCCGTTGATCATCTCCTCGGCGATGCGTCCGCCGAACAGGCTCGTGATCTGGGAGAGGACGCTCTGCCGGCTCAGGCTGTAGCGGTCCTCCTCCGGCAGGAACATGGTGACGCCAAGGGCCCGGCCTCGCGGCACGATGGTCACCTTGTAGAGCATGTCGTGCTCCGGCAGGGAACGGCCGACGATGGCGTGTCCGGCCTCGTGGTAGGCGGTGTTCCGCTTCTCCTTCTCGGACATGACCATGGTCTTGCGCTCCGTGCCCATCATGATCTTGTCCTTGGCCTTCTCGAACTCCTCCATCATGACGAGCCGCTTGCCGACCCGGGCCGCGAAGAGCGCCGCCTCGTTGACGATGTTCTCGAGGTCCGCCCCCGAGAACCCGGGCGTGCCCCGGGCGATGATGGCCGGATCCACGTCGTCGGATAGCGGCACCCGGCGCATGTGTACCTTCAGGATCTGCTCCCGGCCGCGAATGTCCGGCAGCGGCACGACCACCTGCCGGTCGAAGCGTCCGGGACGCAGCAGCGCCTTGTCGAGCACGTCCGGCCGGTTGGTGGCGGCGATGACGATGATGCCGTCGTTCGCCTCGAAGCCGTCCATCTCCACGAGCAGTTGGTTAAGCGTCTGCTCGCGTTCGTCGTGCCCGCCGCCGAGGCCCGCGCCCCGGTGTCGTCCCACCGCGTCGATCTCGTCGATGAAGATGATGCAGGGCGCCTGCTTCTTCGCCTGCTCGAACATGTCGCGCACCCGGGACGCGCCGACGCCAACGAACATCTCGACGAAGTCCGAACCGGAGATGGAGAAGAACGGCACCTTCGCCTCGCCGGCGATGGCCTTCGCGAGCAGGGTCTTGCCGGTGCCGGGGGATCCGACCATCAGGATGCCGCGCGGGATGCGGCCCCCGAGCTTCTGGAACTTGCTCGGGTCGCGCAGGAACTCCACGAGTTCACTGACGTCCTCCTTGGCCTCGTCCACCCCGGCCACGTCCGCGAAGGTCGTCTTGATCTGGTCTTCCGACAGCAGCCGGGCCTTGCTCTTGGCGAAGGCCATCGGCCCGCCGCGCCCGCCGGCGCCGCCTTGCATCTGCCGCATGAACAGCATGAACACCGCGATGATGATGAGCACCGGGAGGCTCGCCACGAGCAACTGCCACCAGATGCTCGGTTCCTCCTCCTCCTTGCCGGTGATCGTCACGCCGTGGTTGTAGAGATCGTCGGCGAGCTTCGGATCGGAGATGGGCGGGCGAATCACCATGAACTCCTCGCCGCCGCGCCGGGTGCCGAAGATGCGCGTGCGGTCGATGTCGACGGACTCGACCTCGTCCATGCGCACGTCTGCCAGGAAGTCCGAATAACTGACCTCCAGCGGATCCTTCTTGACGTTGAAGTTCTGGAAGACCGTCAACAAGACGGCCGCCACGATGAGCCACAAAAGGAGGTTTTTTCCCATATCCTTCAAGCGCTTATCCTCGACAAGCGAGTCCGCTGCAACGGGTCATTCTACTCCATATCGCGCAGTCGCATAGACCTCGCGGGAGCCGCCCCGGGAGGCCTTGGGCTTCGCCAGCACGACCTTCGAGAAACGCGCCCGCATGTCGTCGAGCAATGTCTCGAATTCGGCCCCCTGAAACGCCTTCACGAGGACCCTTCCACCGCCCCGCAGCCAGCGTTCGGCGAGTTCCAGCGTACACGTGACCAACTCCAGGCTCGCGGCCTGATCGCGCACCACGTTACCACTCATATTGGGGGCCATGTCCGACATTACAACGTCGAACGGGCGGACCTCCGGCGCTTCGGCCGCGTCCGCCGCGGCGGCGATGCGGGCCTGCACCGCGGGCTCGCGAGCGTCCCCCACCACGGTCCCGACGCCTGGTGGCACCCGCGCGAGGGGCAGCAGGTCACAGGCGACGACGCGGCGGCAACGGGGCGCGAGGTATTCGGTCCAGCCGCCGGGCGCCGCGCCGAGTTCCAACACCGTCTTTCCCGGCCCCGTGAAGTGGAATCTGGCGTCGAGCTGCTCCAGCTTGAAGTAGGCGCGCGAGACCGCTCGGCCGGCATAGGGATCGCGCCGCTGCCGCGCCAGCCAGGCGGCGCTGGACTTCGAGCGTCGGCTCATCCGGACCTAAATGTGCTCCACCCGGTCGATGACGTATTCCCGCTCGCCGTTCGGCGTCGCCACGACGACCGCGTCCTCCTCCGACTTGCCGATCATGGCCCGCGCGATGGGCGATAGGAAGGAGATCGTGCCCGCCCCCAGGTCCGCCTCGTCCTCGCCAACGATCTTGTAGCGCACGGTCTCCCCGCTGTCGCAGTCCTCCAGGGTGACCGTGGCACCGAAAACCACCTTGCCGGTGCGGCCGATGCGCGTGATGTCGATCACCTGGGCGTCCGCGAGCTTGCCCTCGATGTCGCGGATGCGGCCCTCGATGAAGCCCTGCTGTTCCTTGGCCGCGTGATACTCCGCGTTTTCCCGGAGGTCGCCGTGGCCGCGCGCCGCCGCGATCTCGCGGACGATGTTGGGCCGGGCGGTGTTCTTGAGTTCGGCGAGTTCGGCGCGCAAGCGGCGCTCGCCCTCCACCGTCATCGGCGTGGTCATGACGGCGTGGCCCCACGGGACGCGCGCGGCGCGGCGCCGTGCAGGTCCTGCAATCTCCGTACCCGGTCCGACACGCCGTGCCGCATGGCCATGCAGAACGCCTCCCCGCCCGCCAACGTCGTCGTGTAGCACACCTTGTGCAGCAACGCGAGCTTGCGAATGACCGACGAGTCCGCGATGGACTGCCGTCCCTCGGTCGTGTTGACGATCAGGTCGATCTTCTCGTTCTTCATCATGTCGGTGACGTCCGGCCGGCCCTCCGTCACCTTGTTGACGACCCGGCATTCGACGCCGGCCTCGCGCAGCGCCCGCGCCGTGCCCCGCGTCGCCCAGAGCTCGAAACCAAGGTCGCGAAGTTCATGGCCGATGGCACCGACGAAGGGACGGTCCGACGCCTTGACGCTGATGAACGCCCTGCCGCCCGTGGGCAGGGTTTCGCCCGCCGCCAGCGACGCCTTCGCGAACGCCTCCGCGAACGACTCGCCGACCCCCATCACCTCCCCGGTGGACTTCATCTCGGGGCCGAGGATGGGGTCGACGCCCGGGAACTTCGCGAAGGGGAAGACCGATTCCTTTACGCCAAAGTAGGACGGCACGATCTCCTCGGTGATGCCTTGTGCCTCCAACGACACCCCGGCCATGCAACGGGCCGCGACCTTGGCGAACGAGACGCCGATGCACTTCGACACGAACGGCACCGTGCGGGACGCCCGGGGATTGACTTCAAGCAGGTACACGGCCTCGTCCTGCACCGCGAGCTGCACGTTCATCAACCCGATGACGCCGAGCTCCAACGCGATGGCCTTCACCTGCCGGCGAATCTCGTCCTGCACCGCGTCGTCTAGCCGGAACGGCGGCAGCGAGCAGGCCGAGTCCCCGGAGTGCACGCCCGCCTGCTCGATGTGTTGCATGATCGACCCGATCACCACCCGTTCGCCGTCGCTCACCGCGTCCACGTCCACCTCAACCGCCTGATCGAGGAAGCGGTCGAGCAGCACCGGGGCCGAGTGCGACACGGCGAAGGCGTCGCCGAGATAGCGCCGCAGCTCGGCTTCCGCGTACACGATCTCCATCGCTCGGCCCCCCAGCACGTAGGACGGGCGCACCACGATGGGGAAGCCGATCTCCCCCGCCGCCGCCAAGCCCTCTTCAAGGCTCTCCACCGTGCGGTTCGAAGGCTGCCTGAGGCCCAGCTTGTCCACCACGGCCTGGAACCGCTGCCGGTCCTCGGCACGGTCGATGGCGTCCGCGGGCGTGCCGATGATGGGGACGCCGGCCGCATCGAGCCGGTCCACGAGCTTGAGCGGCGTCTGGCCGCCGAACTGCACGATGACGCCCTCGGGCCGTTCGACGTCCACGATGGCGAGCACGTCCTCCAGGGTGACGGGCTCGAAGTACAGGCGGTCCGACGTGTCGTAGTCCGTAGAGACGGTTTCCGGGTTGCAGTTGACCATGATGGTCTCGAACCCGTCCTCGCGCATCGCCAGCGCCGCGTGGACGCAGCAGTAGTCGAACTCGATGCCCTGCCCGATGCGGTTCGGCCCGCCTCCCAAGACCATGATCTTGCTGGCGTCCGTGGGGTATGCCTCGCTCTCCTCCTCGTAGGTGGAATAGAGATACGCCGTGCTCGCCGGGAATTCCGCCGCGCAGGTGTCCACGCGCTTGAAGGCCGGCTTCACGCCCAAGCCGAGCCGCCGTGCGCGCACGGCGTCCTCGGCGCATCCGGCCAGTTCCGCCAGGCGTTCGTCCGAAAAGCCGTCGCGCTTCAGGCGCCAGAGGGTCTCCTCGGTCAGGGCATCCAGGGACGTCACCCGTCCCTCGCTCAGCACGAGATCCTCTATCTGGGCGAGGAACCAGGGATCGATGTCCGTCGCCTCCTGCACATCCGCGACGGTCGCGCCGCCCCGGAAGGCGTCCGCGACGTACCAGATGCGGTCCGCCCCGGGCCGCGAGAGCTCTCGGGCCAAGCGCCGCTCCCGTGCCTCCGCCGTCTCTCCGGAGAGCACCGGGTTCAGCCCCGTCATGCCCGTCTCGAGGCCGCGCAGGGCCTTCTGGAAGGACTCCTTGAACGTCCGCCCGATGGCCATGACCTCGCCCACGGACTTCATCTGCGTCGTGATGCGGTCCGACACCTGGGGGAACTTCTCGAAGGTGAAGCGCGGGATCTTCGTCACCACGTAGTCGATGGCCGGCTCGAAGGACGCCGGGGTCACGCCGGTGATGTCGTTGGTGAGTTCATCGAGGGTGTAGCCGACGGCGAGCTTCGCCGCCACCTTGGCGATGGGGAAGCCCGTCGCCTTCGACGCCAGGGCCGATGAGCGCGACACCCGCGGGTTCATCTCGATCACGACCATGCGGCCGTTCTCGGGATGGACCGCGAACTGCACGTTCGAGCCCCCGGTCTCGACGCCGATCTCCCGCAGCACCGCGATGGAGGCGTTGCGCAGGCGCTGGTACTCCTTGTCGGTAAGCGTCTGCGACGGGGCGACGGTGATCGAATCCCCCGTATGCACGCCCATCGGGTCCACGTTCTCGATGGAGCAGACGATGATGCAGTTGTCGCGCTTGTCCCGCACGACCTCCATCTCGAACTCCTTCCAGCCGAGCAGGGACTCGTCGATCAAGAGCTCGCTCGTCGGCGAGAGGTCGAGACCGCGCGCGCAGATCTCCAGGAACTCCTCGCGGTTGTACGCCACCCCGCCCCCGCTGCCGCCGAGGGTGAAGGACGGGCGGATGATGCAGGGGAAGCCGAGGCGGCTCTGCACCTGCAGCGCCTCCTCGATGCTGTGGGCGATGGCCGAGCGCGGGGTCTCGAGGCCAATCCTGTTCATCGCGTCGATGAAGCGTTCGCGGTCCTCCGCCTTGTCGATGGCGTCCTGGCTCGCGCCGATCAGCTCGACGCCGTGCGCCTCGAGGACGCCCTCGCGCACGAGGTCGAGGGCGCAGTTAAGGGCCGTCTGACCGCCCATCGTGGGGAGCAACGCGTCGGGCTGCTCCGCTTCGATGATGCGGGCGACGGTGCGCCACTCCACCGGCTCGATGTAGGTGGAGTCCGCCATGGCCGGGTCCGTCATGATCGTCGCCGGATTCGAGTTCACGAGCACGACGCGGTAGCCCTCGTCGCCCAGGGCCTTGCAGGCCTGGGCCCCGGAATAGTCGAACTCGCACGCCTGGCCGATGACGATGGGCCCGGCGCCCAGGATCAGGACGGTTTCGATGTCGTCACGCCGGGGCATCGGCGTTCGTCCTCCCGCGCCGCTCGTCCATGAACGCGACGAACGCGTCGAACAGGTAGCGGCAGTCCTGGGGTCCCGGGCTCGCCTCGGGGTGGCCCTGGAAGCCGAAGGCGGGCTTGTCCGTCCGTCGAATGCCCTGCAACGTTCCGTCGAACAGGGAGACGTGGGTGGCCTCGACATGTTCCGGCAGGCTGGCCCCGTCCACCGCGAAGCCGTGGTTCTGGCTCGTGATCACGACCTGGCCCGTGCGCAGGTCCCGCACGGGATGGTTGGCGCCGTGATGTCCATGCGGCATCTTGACCGTGCGCGCCCCGCTCGCGAGACCGAGCAACTGATGCCCCAGGCAGATGCCGAACACCGGCACGTCCGCGTCCACGATCTCGCGGATGGCGGCGATGGCGTAGTCGCAGGGGTCCGGGTCGCCGGGGCCATTCGACAGGAAGACGCCGTCGGGGCCGAGGGCGAGCACTTCCGCCGCCGGCGTGCGCGCGGGCACGAGGGTGACCCCACAGCCCCGGTCCGCGAGCAACCGCAGGATGTTGCGCTTGACGCCGAAGTCGTAGGCGACCACCTGGTACTGCGTGGGTGGCGGCGCGGCGTAGCCCTCGTCGTCCACCCAGCCGCCTTCCCGCCAGACCTCGCGGTCCTTGCGGCTCACGACCTCGGCTAGGTCCATGCCGGCCAGGCCCGGGAAGCCCCGAGCTTGTTCAATCGCGGCTTCTTCGGAGACGTCGGCACCCGCCATGATGCAACCCCCGAGTGCGCCCTTCTCGCGAATGATGCGGGTCAGCCGCCGCGTGTCGATGTCGGCGATGGCGACCACGTTGCGGTCCTCTAGGAAGGCAGGAAGCGTCTGGGCCGCCCGCCAACTGCTCGTGCGAAGGGGCAGGTCCCGGATGACGAGGCCCTCCGCCCACACCGTGTCCGACTCGACATCCTCCGGATTCGCGCCGGTGTTGCCGATGTGCGGGTAGGTGAGGGTGACGATCTGACGGGCGTACGAGGGATCGGTGAGGATCTCCTGATAGCCCGTCATGGCGGTGTTGAAAACGACCTCGCCGACGGCAACTCCGGGCGACCCAATGGAGCTGCCGCGAAATACGCTACCGTCTTCCAGTGCGAGGATCGCGGTCAATCCGTCATCCCTGTACAAAAAAGCCGTCGGCCAGGCCCCGACGGCTGATTGGGATTCTACGAAAAGGGGGGTGGGGACGGCAACTCCGGAGCGGGGACGACGTGGCATGCCCGTGCCTATACATGGCCTTGTCGAAGCCCTCCCGGTCCCGAATGTGCGTGTCCGTCACTCGTGGTCAGTCGGACCTTCAGACCCACGACCTGTTCGGTTCATCCAAGATCGCCTCTGCCACCGAGCCGTAGAAGCTACGTGCGGTCGTGAAGAAGTCCGGCAGCTTGCCGGACTCGCCCGGCAGGAGTTCACGCCGGGCTGCGGCACGGATCGTTCGAAGGTCCCCGCCATACTCGTGCCAGTCATCCTCCAACGCTCTCCAGCGGTCCGCGCGGGCACCCCGGAGTCGAGGAACGTTCAAGCCGAGCACGCTGATGGTCCGCTCGACCTGCGCCGCGTCCAACCCGACGGCCGCACACGCGGCGGGATCGGCTGCAATTTCACCGTCGCCGGAAACCTGAAACACCGGCGGTAGCGCCGGCAAGTTTCTCGGATCGAGAAAACGCCCATCCGAGGTGTCTCCCTTCGCCTGCCCGCAACTCCGGTGCGCCCTGACAGGTCGACGAAAGCGGGAAGTGTCCTCGCGGATATCCGGGTGATGTGGCTCCCGAGTCCCGCCCGCGCAACATGCAATCATGTTGATGTGATCGAGTGCTCTCTCCGCGCCGCCTCGCGCGGTGTCGGAGCGAGGGATCACGTGTTCTATCTCCTGGTCCCGCGCATGGAGTCCGATCTCGCAATACGCGCACAGCCCATGCTGGACGTCCGCGAGGGCCTGAGCCAACTCCCGCTTGGCAGCCGACGAGCCCCGGTGCGAACCGAAGCCCTGCCACGTCGCGGATTCCCCGTCGCACTCCTTGTACTCGGCCAACCCCGGCGTCGGCTCCTCCAACGCTCGGATCCGCTTCACGGCTCGCCCATGTCCCGCAGCATCTTCCGTCGCCGAATTTCTAGGTCGGCACGATGGAGACCCGGATCTCGGTACGACAGTTCATCAAGCTGCCGCCGAAGCTCCTTCGCCTCCTCCGTCTCCCCCTTGTCGTCCCCAATCAGTCGCATGTAGTCCTTGAGCCTTTCGCTGAAGGCGTTAGCCGGCCGTTTTTCGACACCCATGACGGAAAGAAGGACGTTGCCCGCTTCTGCTCCAAAAGTAGGGGCCGGGGGGTGGCCCGCGACCACACGACCGTCCTCGACCGCCAACTCCACGATGTGTTCGGGCTGGACGCTGGTGAGTACATGCGGACTGTGCGTGGAGACGACGAACTGCGCATTCGGGAAGGTGCGCCTCAGGTCCGTCAGAATGCGCTGCTGCCAGGCGGGGTGGAGGTGTAGCTCGATCTCGTCGATGAGGACGATGATGTCCCCATCCAGCGCATCGGCAGACTCCCGCTCAGGCCGGAACTCGGCCATGTGACGCGCGATGTCCGCCGCGAGCGCCAACACGCCACGGTACCCGTCGCTCAACTGCTCGAAGGCGAAGGTCGTCTCGGACCCAGCGTCGTTCTTCGTAACCACCAGCCGTGGCGGGTCGGACATGCCCACTCGGGGCTCGGACACTCCATGGAGCACTCGGCAAATTGCTTTACGAACGGCAGCGAGATCGTCCAATTCGACGTCCTCGCCCCGCTCGCGCTGGAGGCGTAGCTCCTCGTACTCCTTCGCATGAAACCACTCGAACAACTGTTCGTAGTCCGGCTTGGATCCGACTTCGCGACCCATCAGGCTAGAGACTACGGTGCGCTCAATGTCGTAAGACCGGGAAGCCAGCGGGTTCATGCCCCAGTCGAACTCCCAATCGCCCCGGTAACGATTGGTTGCGCGGGACTCCTCGTCGAAATCCATAGGCAGACGGAACTTGGGGACATGAAGCGATTGAGTGCGAGCCTGCTGCCCCTCCTCCGCTGCGGACTCGACGCCTCGTAGCGTGATCCACGGATCGCCCGTGGCGCCGACCCTACGATCCAACGCGGCCCGGTGGTAGTCGCCGTCGGCCCCGATACCCAGCGCCATCGCCGTTGCCGTGAGAACGGTCGTCTTCCCGCATCCGTTCTCCCCGAAGAGGACCGTCAAGTGCGGATCCAAGGGCAACTCCAGCGACTCGATACCGCGGTAGTTGTTGATCGCTACGGACGCAAGCTTCATGGGGACTTCCGGTGCCTGTGCGACCGAGGACGGTTTAGATCCCCGACCGTCCCGCGCCGCACGCTCTACGCAACGCGCTGATTGTAAACCTCGTTCGAGAAGGCGGACGATACGCGGGCTGGCCTGCGCGACTTGGAGAGCCTCGTCCGCGCGCTTGCGATCCCCGGGCTGCCCACCTAGGGTGCCGACATGAAGTCGCCTCCCCGGCCCACTGGTTGGTTAGTCGCCCTCGCTTTCACCGTCGCGGCACACGGCGGCGACGCCCCGTGTCCCGACCGGCCCCTCACCTACGGCTTCTACGCGTACTTCGAACCCGTGAGCTACAGCGCCGGACGCGACCCCGGGACGGCGGACTTCGACAACCATCTCGGATACGAAGCCGATCTCCTGACGGCGTTGGAGACCATGGCGGACGGTCCGACGTTCTCGCGGCGCGGGATGGCGTCTTGGGCCGAGGTGCCGCCGCCCATATGGCTGCGCTCCGCCGGCGAGCCGTTCGACGTGGTTGGGGGCGGCATCACGATCCTCCCGGCGCGCACGCGCGACGCTTCCGGGCGGGTGGCGGTGGCCTTCACGAATGGCCATATCGCCTTCCGCCAGTCGCTCCTGGTCCGGGCGGCCGACGCGGACCGCTTGGCGACGCATGCGGGCCTCCAGCACAGCGACACTGTGGGAGTGATCGCGGGCACCACCGGCGAGAGCCGCCTGCTGCAACTCGTCGGCTATGCCAGCGACGCGGGGACGCTCGCCGCGGGCACCCGGGCGATCTTGGCCGACGGAAGCGTGGTGGTCGCCGACGGCACGGCCGATTTCTTCGTTACGGCCGCCGGGGCCGCGCCGGAGCTGGACGGTCGGCGGCGCTTGGACCACCCGGCCGCGGCCCTGCCGCAGGTGGTCTATCTGGACGACGAGGGGGCACTCATCGCCGCCTTGCGCGAGGGCAGGATCGATGCCATCGCGCGCGGGGAGATCGGTAACCGGGGCGTGTCGCGCGACTACCCCGGCTTGGTGGTGGCCGCCCTCGATCCGCAAGTCGAATGGGGTGGTTTCACGGTAGATGCCGAGGACCACGCGCTCCTGGCGTGCCTGAACCGCCGCATCGACTACCTCACCGACAACCGACGCATCGGCTACGCGCAGTGGGACGAGGATCCAAGGGTCTTCCTGCGGCGGGCGTGGCGGTGGGAGCCGATCCACCCCGGACGAGAGCGGTTCCTCCGCGGCTGGCGCCTGGAACTGCTCGAGCAAGCGGTGGAGGGGCCACCCGCAACTTCGCAATAGGGTGCGACGGCGCGAGAATGGCGCCGTGCGCCTGTGGAGCCTGCATCCCCAATACCTCGATCCCAAGGGCCTCGTGGCGCTCTGGCGCGAAGCGCTGCTCGCGCAGGCGGTGTTGCGCGGCGCGACCAAGGGCTACCGCAACCATCCTCAGCTCAGGCGCTTCCGGGAAACGGTGGACCCGACCGCTCACATCGCCGAATACCTGCGGACGGTGCATGCGGAGTCCGTCGCGCGCGGCTACCGGTTCGATGCGTCGAAGATTGCGGACCTGCACGCGACCGGGCGTATCGAAGTCCCCGAGGGACAGATCGATTTCGAGTGGCGCCACCTGTTGGCGAAGCTCGCGGCCCGTGCGCCGGGCCGGCACGACGCACTACAGGGGATCACGAATCCCACGCCGCACCCGCTCATGCGCGTCACGCCCGGCAACGTGGCGGATTGGGAACGCCCTTGAAGCGGGATCCTCCATCCCAACGTTCTCGATGACTTGAAAGTGTGCCATCAATGACTTCAAATATGGCAGAACTTCGATGCCGAGTGCGCCAACATGCCTAGAAGCCTGCAGGTACGCAACCTCGATGACGAAATCGTCGTGCGGCTCAAGCGGCGAGCCGCCCGACACGGGCGCTCAATGGAGGCTGAGCATCGCGAGATTCTCCGCCAAGCGGTGTCCTCGGAGATCGAGCCGTCGTTTCAGGAACTCGCGGCCAGACTCCGGGAATTGACCCCATCCGTGGCGCAGACGCCTTCGGAAGTTCTACAGCGCGAGGGACGCGACGAGCGGTGAGCCGTCTCGTGGTCGATGCGAGCGTGGCGATCAAGTGGGTCGTGCGTGAACCCGACAGCGGTCTCGCCATGGCTTTGCTGGACGACTGTCGATTGGCGGCCCCGGATCTCTTGGTCCCGGAGTGCGCGAACATCCTCTGGAAGAAGGCGCGACGCGGCGAACTGGCAATGGAGCACGCCTTGGCTGCCGCACAACTCCTGGCGGGGGTCGATATCGAGCTGCTGCCGACCCGGCATCTTCTCGAAAGCGCGACCCGGCTGGCAATCGATCTCGACCACCCAGCGTACGATTGTCTGTATCTCGCCCTAGCCGTGGAACTGGGGGCACCTTTCGCGACCGCCGACGCACGATTACGTCGGCGCGTCGATCAACACGGCGACCCCAACGTCACCGGTACGTTGCTCTCATTGCGCGATGCCTTGGACACGCACCGCTCCACCCGCGGAGTACACGACGCGCCTTGACCTGTCAGCGCGGCTCGCCCCCCAGGGCCGTCAGTCCCCCGGAAGCCGGTACGGCACCTCCTTGGCGACGGCTTCGTCCACGGTCTCCGGCGCGATCAGCACGGTCGTCTTGATGGTGAGCACGCCCGCGCGGGCGATGGTCAGCGCGACCGCGGTGGCCGAGGCATCGTCCGGCAGGTCCACGATCATGTACGCGTCCCTATCGCCGAAGGCGTAGTAGAACGCCTCCATGGCCCCGCCCATCCCCTCGATGGCGTCGGTGAGCGCCGCGCGCCGGCTCACGCCTCCCACCTTGGCGAGGCCGTCTGCGCCTTCCCGCGTGTAGTTCGCCTCGAACAGATACTTGCCCATCCTTCGCCGCTCCCGCTGCAACTGAAAACGCCGGGAGCTTATCAGAGCGTTGCTGGAGACTACCGCCGCCGCGGTCCGTTAGAACGTGGCCTGGCCGACGCGGCCCGGCCGACTTCCCTATACTGTCGCCACGATCCGTCCCCGAGGCGCACGATGGCCGCATCCGAGACAGACGAACGCCCGCCGGCCGGCGGCATTTGGCAGACGGTCCGCCGGGACTGGCGCCGGCGTCCGTGGTGGATGAACCTGACTTGGTACTTCTGCCTCTACATGACGTTCATCTACATGCCCTACGACCTCTTCATCAAGCCCGTGGCGGAGGACCAGGAGGTCTGGTTCGGCTTCATGCTGGTGGGCTGGGCGGCCAAGGCGACGGAACCCCTGCATTGGGCCATCTACGCCGCCGGCGCATACGGCTTCTGGAAGATGAGCCGCTGGATGTGGCCGTGGGCAGCCGTGTATCTCGCGCAGGTGGTGATCGCCATGGGCATGTTCCCCGTGCTGAACGACATGGGCAGCCCGTGGATGGGGCTGGTCGCCGCCGTCCTGTTCGCGGTGCCGATGGTTGCCCTGTGGCGCGCCCGGCAGCGGTTCCAGTCGGCCTGAGGTCATGCAGGTCATCCCGTTCGAAAACGCCTCCTTCGGCGCCGACGTCCAGGATGTCGACGTCGCTACGGTGGACGACGCCGCGTTCTCGGAGATCCACGCCGCCTGGCTCGACCGAGCCGTGCTGCGCTTTCGCGATCAGCGTCTCGACCGGGAGGCCCTACAGTCCTTCAGCCGGCGCTTTGGCCCGCTGGAGTACGCGCCCTTCGGCAAGATCACGCCCGAGGAACTCGCGAAGATCCGGCATCCGTACGTGACGGTGATCTCGAACATCGTCGAGAACGGCCGCCCCATTGGTGGATTGGGCGCGGCCGAGGCGAGGTGGCATACGGACATGTCCTATATCGAGCATCCGCCGACGGCCAGCATCCTGTACGCGGTCGAGGTGCCCCCGGCGGAGGGCGACACGCACTACTGCAACATGCTCGGGGCGCTCGGCGCACTCCCACCGGACCTGGCGGCGCGGGCGCGGGGCGTCCGGGTGAAGCACGACGCGGCCCACGACAGCATCGGCAAGCTGCGGCGGGGCCACCGGGACGTGGACGACCCCCGGGACGCGCCCGGCGCCCATCACCCCATGGTGCTGCGTCACCCCGAAACGGGCCGCGACGCCCTGTACCTGGGGCGGCGGCAGGACGCCTACGTCGAGGGACTATCCCTCGACGAGAGCGAGGCGTTGCTCGACGCGATCTGGCACCACGTCGCCCTGCCGAACGACACCTGGACCCAGCAGTGGCGCGTGGGCGATCTCGTGATCTGGGACAACCGCAGCGTCATGCACCGGCGCGCGGCGTTTGATCCGAACTGCCGGCGGCTGATGTTGCGTACCCAGGTGCGGCACCCGGAAGCTGCAACCGCAGCCTGACACGCCGGAGGCGCCCTGGCGTCCTCAGGCGTCCGAGGCGCCCAACACGTCCGCCATCCCGAACAGCCCGCTGTCCCGTTCGGCCACGAAGCGCACCGCCCGCAATGCCCCCATGGCGAAGTTCTTGCGGCTCTGCGCGCGGTGGGTGATCTCGATGCGCTCGCCGGCCCCGGCGAAGACGACCGTGTGCTCGCCGACGATGTCTCCCCCGCGCATGGAGTGGAAGCCGATGGTGCGTCCATCCCGCGCGCCCGTGATGCCCACCCGCCCGTAGACGGCATCCGCATCGAGGTCCCGCCCAAGCGCGTCGGCGAGGATCTCCCCCATCCGCACCGCCGTTCCGGAAGGGGCATCGATCTTGTGCCGGTGATGGGCTTCGTAGACTTCGACGTCCACCTCGTCCCCAAGCGCCCGCGCCGCCATCTCGATGAGCCGAAACGCGACGTTGACACCGACGCTCATGTTCGGGGCCATCAGAATGGGCACGTCGTGGGCGGCGGATCGAATGCGCTCAAGCCCATCGATGTCGAACCCCGTCGTGCCGATGACGAGCCCCTTGCCATGAGCGACGCACGGCTCGAGGGCACGGAGTGTCGCTTGCGGCTCGGTGAAATCGATCAACACGTCGAAATCGCCCGCGACCGTGGCGATGTCGGCACCGATGCGCACGCCATCCACCTCCGTGCCGAGGGCCTCCGAATCCGGGTGCTCGAAGGCCGCGGCGAGGTTGAGTCCATCGGTCTCGGCGAGGGCCTCGACCAACGTCCTTCCCATCCGGCCCGCCGCCCCGTGTACCGCGACTCGAGTCATTGCCGCGTCAGCCGGTGAGACGGTCGAAGAACTGCTTGGCCGCCTCGAACCAGGAGCTTCCCTTCGGATGGTGCCCGCCCGCCCCATGGTCTAGCGTCGCGCCGAGTTCCTCGAGGAGTTCCTTCTGGCGGTCCGTCAGCCGCACGGGCGTTTCGATGACCACGCGGCACAGCAAATCGCCCGTTCCCGAGCGGCGCACCGACGGCGCCCCCTTGCCGCGCAGCCGGAACAGCTTGTTGGTTTGGGTTTCCGGAGGCACGGTGAGCTTCACCCGCCCGTCCAATGTCGGTACCTCAAGGTCGCCGCCCAAGGCAGCCTGCACGAACGAGATGGGCACCTCGCAAAACAGGTTCATGCCGTCGCGCTGAAAGATGGGGTGCTCGCGCACCGCCATCTCGACGTACAAATCGCCCGGCGGCGCGCCACTAACGCCCGCCTCGCCCTCTCCCGTCAGCCGGATGCGGTCGCCGTCGTCCACGCCCGCCGGCACTTTCACCGATAGCTTCTTGCGCCGCTCGACGCGGCCCGCGCCACGGCACGCGCGGCAGGGATCGAGGATCACCTGCCCCGCGCCCCGGCATCGGGGACACGTGCGCCGCAACGAGAAGAAGCCCTGGGAGACCCGGACCTCGCCGTTGCCGCCGCACTGCGTGCAGGTCGTGGGGCTCGTGCCGGGGTGCGCGCCGGTTCCGTCGCAGGGCTCGCACGTCGCAAGCACCGCCGGGCGAATCTCCACCGTATCGCCGCGCACGGCCTGCTCGAGGTCGAGGTTCAGCTTGTACCGAAGGTCCGCACCCCGCCGCGTGGTGCCCCGGCCACCGCCGAAAATGTCCCCGATGTCGCCGAACACATCGCTGAAGATGTCGCTGAAGGAGCCGCCGTTGAAGCCGCCCATGCCGGCGCTGTCTATCCCCGCGTGACCGAAGCGGTCGTAGGCGCCCCGCTTCTCGTCGTCGCTCAGGACCTCGTACGCCTCGGACGCCTCCTTGAACTTCTCCTCGGACTCGGCATCGTCCGGATTGCGGTCCGGGTGGTGCTTCATGGCCAAGCGCCGATACGCCTTCTTCACGTCGTCGGAAGAGGCGTTGCGTTCGAGGCCGAGCACCTCGTAGTAGTCACGTTTGGCCATGGTCCCCTGTCGGGCGTTTCGGCACCGGACTTCCGCGACGCGGCGTCACGCGGAAGCGTATCCCCTTACCCCGCGGCTTGCATCCCCGCGCGCGGCGGGCGGCATGCCGCACCACGCACGTGGCCGCCGGCTGGCCTGGGCGCTGGCTCAGCGCTTGTCGTCGTCCTTGACCTCTTCGAACTCGGCGTCCACCGCGTCGTCCTTGGGACCGGCCTCGGCCCCGCCGGCGGCGCCGTCGCCCATGTTCGCACCCATGTCGGGGCCGGCGCCCTCCGGGCCCGCCTCCGCGTACATCTTCTGCGCGAGGCCGCCGGTGGCCTCCGAGAGTGCGGCGATGCCGCTCTCGATGGACGCCTTCTCCGAGCCCTTGATGGCCTCCTCGAGGGCCTTGGCGGCGGATTCGATCTTCTCCTTCTCCTCGTCCGTCGCCTTGTCCCCGGCCTCGGTGACCATCTTGCGGGCGGCGTGCACGAGCCCGTCCGCCTGGTTGCGCAGTCCGACGAGTTCCTCGAACTTCTGGTCCTCGGCCTCGTGGGCCTCGGCGTCGCGCACCATGGACGCGATCTCGTCCTCGGACAGGCCGCTCGACGCCTTGATGACGATCGACTGCTCCTTGTTCGTGGCCTTGTCCTTGGCGGACACGTTCAGGATGCCGTTCGCGTCGATGTCGAAGCTCACCTCGATCTGCGGCATGCCCCGGGGCGCCGGCGGGATGTCCGTCAGGTCGAAGCGGCCGAGGGACTTGTTCTGGGCCGCCTGCTTGCGCTCGCCCTGGAGGACGTGGATCGTCACCGCCGTCTGGTTGTCGTCCGCCGTCGAGAAAGTCTGCTGCTTCTTCGTCGGAATGGTGGTGTTCTTGTCGATCAGCGCGCTCATGACGCCGCCCAGGGTCTCGATGCCCAGGGACAGCGGCGTGACGTCGAGGAGCAGCACGTCCTTCACGTCGCCCGAGAGCACCGCCGCCTGAATGGCCGCGCCCATCGCCACCGCCTCGTCCGGGTTCACGTCGCGGCGGGCGTCCTTCCCGAAGAAGTCCCTGACCTTCTCCTGCACCAGGGGCATCCGCGTCTGACCGCCGACCAAGATGACGTCGTCGATGTCGCCCACCGAGATCCCGGCATCCACCATCGCCGTCCGGCACGGGCCGATGGTGCGTTCGACGAGGTCCTCCACCAACGCCTCGAGGCGCGCCCGGGTCAGCTTGATGACCAGGTGCTTCGGCCCCGTCTGGTCCGCGGTGATGTAGGGCAGGTTGATCTCCGTCTGCTGGCTGGACGACAGCTCGATCTTCGCCTTCTCGGCCGCCTCCTTGAGCCGCTGCAGCGCGAGGGGATCGTTGTGCAGGTCGATGCCGTTGCTGTCCTTGAACTCGTCCGCCAGGTGGTCGATGACGCGCAGGTCGAAGTCCTCGCCGCCGAGGAAGGTGTCACCGTTCGTGGAGAGCACCTCGAACTGATGCTCGCCGTCCACGTCGGCGATCTCGATGATGGAGATGTCGAAGGTGCCGCCGCCGAGGTCGTAGACGGCGATCTTCGCATCGCCGCGCCGCTTGTCCATGCCGTAGGCCAGGGCCGCCGCGGTCGGCTCGTTGATGATGCGCTTGACGTCGAGGCCGGCGATCCGGCCCGCGTCCTTCGTGGCTTGGCGCTGCGAGTCGTTGAAGTACGCCGGCACGGTGATGACGGCGTCCGTCACGTCGCCGCCGAGATAGTCTTCGGCGGTCTTCTTCATCTTCTTCAGGACCTCCGCCGAGATCTGCGGGGGCGCGAGTTGTTCGCCCTTCGCGCCGATCCAGGCGTCGCCGTTCGGCGCCTTGACGATGTCGTACGGCACCATGCCCATGTCGCGCTGGACGACGTCGTCGCCGAAGTTCCGGCCGATGAGCCGCTTGACGGCGAACAGGGTGTGCTTCGGGTTCGTCACCGCCTGCCGCTTGGCGCTCTGTCCGACCAGGATTTCGCCGTCGTCCGTGTAGGCGACGATGGAGGGCGTCGTACGGTCGCCCTCCGCGTTCTCGATCACCTTGAGGTCCTTGCCCTCCATGACCGAGACGCACGAGTTCGTCGTGCCCAGATCGATGCCGATGATTTTCGTCATGTCAAACCGTCTCCGAGGGGGCAGCCGCAGCGGCTTGCCTTACCCTGCTCGTGAAATGTGCTTCCTAACTCTTGTCAATAGGGCCGGTGGCCGCCCGTTTCAAGCCTGCTCGGCGTCTTCGTCGGGCGCCTCCGGCGGCGTCTGGACGACCATGACCATCGCCGCCCGCACCAAGCGTTCGTTCAGGACGTAGCCCTTCTGGATCACGCGCGCCACCGAGCCGGGCTCCATGTCCGGTTCGGGCACCATGCTCATCGCCTCGTGGAATTGGGGGTCGAACGGTTCCCCGGCGGGATCGACCACCCGCACGCCGGCGCCCTCCAGGGCACCCATCAGCAACTTGAGCGACAGCTCGATGCCCTCGACCACCGAGCCTTCGGCCTCCGAGGCCGCGACCGCCTCGACGGCGCGTTCGAAGCTGTCGAGGGAGGGCAGGAGCGCCGAGACGAATCGTTCCAGTGCGAACTTGCGGGCGTTCTCGGTTTCCCGGCTTGCGCGGCGCCGGGTGTTCTCGGCCTCGGCCTGGGCCCGCAGTGCCTGGTCCCGCGCCGCGTCGAGTTGGGCCTGCAAGTCCGCGACGGACTCCCGCAGCGACTCGACGGTGTCCTCGGCGCCATCTCCCGCGTCACCAGGATCGTCCACCGAGCCGTCCGCCGTTTCGTCAACGACCGTCTCGGGCGACTCCGCCGCCGGCTCGGCCGGGCCGTCCTCGATCGGAACGCTATCGTCGTGGGTGCTGTCGTCCGACACGGTTGCTCAATCCGGTTGCCGAGGGATCAGGCCGGCAATATGGGTACGCCAAATGGGAATTCAACCGCCCCACGAAGCCGAGGGCACCGCCGCCCGCCCTGCCTACGCGCCTCTTCCCGTCATCGCCGCGCCAAGCACGCGCGCGGTCCCATCCACGATCGGGATGACCTTGTCGTACGCCATGCGGGTCGGACCGATCACGCCGAGGACGCCGGCCACCTCGCTGTCCACCTCGTAGCGGGCGGTGACGACGGTGCAGTCATCGAAAACGCGGTAGCCGGACTCGTCCCCGATGAAGAGCTGGATGCCGTCGGTCTCCAGGCAGCGGTCGAGCAGGTGCACGATGGCCTCCTTGTGCTCGAAGGCGTCGAAGAGCTCCCGGAGCGCCCCGGCACCGGCCAACGAGTCCGCCAGGTTGGATTCGCCGCTCACCACGTATGCGGACGGTTCGCGACCGTCCTCCGCGAACGCCTTGGACGCCACGTCGATGGCCGTCTGCATCAACTCGTTCAGCCGTTCCTTGTCGGCGCGCATCTCCTCGAGGAGTCCGTTGCGCACCTCGAAGAGCGTCCGCCCGCCAAAACGCTCGTTGATGAAGTTGGCCGCGCGGTGCAGTTCCGCCTCCGTGTACTCCCGGTCGGTGTGCACCACGCGGTTCTGCACCTCGCGTTCGTTGACGACGAGAATCGCCAGGACCCGGCTGCCCGACAGCGGCAGGAACTCCACCTGCCGCAACGCCACCTGCTCTGGCTTCGGCAACGTCACCACCCCGGCCAACCGGGTGACCTGGGACAGCAGGCGCGACGCATCCGCGACCAATTCGTTCGGCGAACGGTCCGGGTTGAGCTTGGTCCGGAGGCGGCGAACGCTTCCGGTGTCTAGGGGCTCCACGGAGATGAGGCTGTCGACGAAGAAACGTAGGCCCTGGTTGGTGGGAATCTTGCCGGCCGAGGTGTGCGGCGCGGTGACGAGCCCCTGCGCCTCCAGATCGGACATGATGTTGCGCACCGTGGCGGAGCTCACGTCGACGTTCGCCGCAAGCAGCTTGGACGCGACCGGCATGCCGTCGCGCAGGTACTGCTCGACCAACATCTTCAGCAATAGCCGCGCGCGCTCGCTGAAGCCCGCCTCGCGGGTTCGGTGGCTCTTGCGTCTCGTCGTCGCCACGGTTCGGTCACTCCCGACGGCCGCATGGCGGGCTCGACGGAACCTCCCACTCATGCGCGCCATCCGTTTCGTCGGATACTCTAGCAGACGGCACGCACCGCGGAGGACGCGGCCGACGACGTGTCGAACAGGCGGCACCATGCTGAAACAACTCACCGTGAGGAACTTCGCGCTGGTGGAGGCGCTGGACCTCGCCTTCGCGCCGGGGCTCACCGTCATCACTGGCGAGTCCGGCGCCGGCAAGTCCATCCTGCTGAGCGCCTTCGAGCTCGTGCTCGGAGCGCGCGCCGCCAGTGCCGCCATCCGGCCCGGCGCGGCGGCCTGCGAGGTCACCGCGGAGTTCGATCTTGCCGACCATCCCGCGGCCGCGGCCTATCTCGACGAACACGGGCTCGAAGATCCGTCCGACGATCCGGCGGAGGCGGGCCGATGCCTGGTGCGCCGGGTGGCCGCCTCGGGGCGGTCACGCGCCTTCATCAATGGCTCGCCGGTCAATCTCTCCACCCTGCAGTCGCTCTGCGATCCCCTGGTCGAGGTGCACGGACAACACGCGCACCGCTCGCTCCTCGACCGCGGCGTGCAGTTGGCGCTGCTCGACGACTACGGCGGTGTATCGGATCTCGCCGCGTCCGTACGCCGGGCGTTCCACGCGTGGCAGGAGAAATGCGCGGAACGGGACGCCGCCGAGGCACGCATCCGGGCGGCGGAACAGCGCCTGGACCTGCTGCGCTATCAGGTGGAGGAACTGCGGGAGCTCGCGCTCGGCGAGGGCGAGTTCGAGGAACTCGAGCTACGCCACAAACGCCTGGCCGCGGCCGGCGAGATTCGGGCGACGCTCGGCGCCCACGCCGGCGCACTCGAGGAGCAACTCATCGCCCATCTCTCCCGCATGGCGGCGGATCTCGACGCAATCGACGACGCGCATCCGGCCCTGACGGCGAGCCGCGAACGCATGCACGCGGCCCAGGTGGAAGCGGAGGAGGCCCTGGCCGAGATGCGCGAGTACCTCGAGGCCGTCCCCGACGACGCGGCGGCGCTCACTGAAGCGGAGCGCCGCCTTGATGCGATCCACGACATCGCGCGCAAGCATCGCGTACTCCCCGCGGGCCTCTCCGCGCACGCCGCGACCCTCGAGGCCGAACTCGCGGGCCTCGCGGCGAACGAGGAGGGACTCGCCGAGGTGGCCGCAGCCGCCGCCGCAGCGGAGGCTTCCTATCGGGACATGGCCGGCCGCCTTTCGGAGGCCCGTGCCACGGCCGCGGAGGGGTTCGCCACCGACGTGGGCACGGTCATGGCGGAGCTACGCCTAACGGGTGCTTCCATGCGGCTCGCCTTCGCCCCCTCCCAGACGGAGCGCGGACTCGAGACCGTGGAGTACCAAGTGGCCACCAATCCGAAGTACCCCGCCGCGCCGCTTGCGACCATCGCCTCCGGCGGCGAACTCGCCCGCATCGCGCTGGCCATCGAGGTGGTCGCGGCACAGCGCTCGTACCTGCCCTGTCTGGTCCTCGACGAGGCGGACGTGGGCATCGGCGGGACGACGGCGGACCAGCTCGGACGGATGCTCCGGCGGCTGGCGCGGCACACCCAGGTCATTTGCGTCACCCATGCCCCGCAGGTGGCCGCCCTCGGCGACACGCATCTGCTCGCACGCAAGACCGAGCACCAGGACACGGAGATCATTCCCCTCGGCCCCGACGCGCGGGTCGAGGAACTGTCGCGCATGCTCGCCGGCCGGCGCATCACCGCCGAGACGCGGGCCTACGCACGCACGTTGCTATCCGGGCTCGGCGAGACCGCGGAGGCCGAACTCTCGTGAGCGTGCCCGCCGCGCTCGACGGCATACCGGGGTGCGGCTAAGATGCCCGGCCACTTGGGAACGGGATGGCATCGCACCGTGACGAAGCGGCCGATGGCGAGATGGGGCGCGTGGCTGGGGCTTGCCGCCTTGCTCACGACGTCTTGTGCGCTGCCCAGGATCCACCGCATCACCGTGCAGCAGGGCAATGTGATCACCCAGGAGATGGTGGATCAGTTGAAGCCGGGCATGACCCGCGAACAGGTCGCCTTCGTCATGGGCCAGCCCGTGGTGCGCAATGCCTTCAACGACACGCGCTGGGACTACGTCTACACCATCGACGTGCCCGGCTCCTTCGAGTCAAGGCTCTTGGTGTCGCTCTACTTCGCGGGCGACGAACTGGCGCGTATCACGGGTGACCTCGCACCCACGTCGGGTGCGCTCGGCGAAACATCCGAAGACGCCACCGCTTCGACGCAGTGAGTTCAAACACCGGCCCCCAGCACCGTTCGGGCGCGACGGCTGAAGGCATCGACGAGGGCATCCGCCGCCCGGTTGAGGAACGGCGCGCCGAGCAGCGACAGGAACCCGCTCTTCAGTTCGAACTCAAGGGTCAGGTCGATGCGGCATCCGGTGCCCACCGGCGTGAACGTCCAGATGCCCTCAAAGTGCCGGAATGGGCCCTCGACCAAGGTCAGCACGATGCGGTGATCGGGTTCCGCGCAGTTGCGGGTGACCAGGGACTCCCGGAGACCGCGGCCGGCAAGCGTTAGCGCGGCAACGACCTCGTTCTCCCGCGTTTCAAGGATCTCCGCGCTGCGGCACCACTTCAGATACTCGGGATAGCGCTCGATGTCGTTCACCAAGGCGAACATCGCCTCGGGTGCATACGGCAGCAGGGCGCTCCGTGCCAGACGACGCACTGTTAGGAATCCCCTGAACAAGTCCGTCCATGGACTTGTTCATCCCCCGCAAAACAAAAGCGCGGTTTTGTTTTACTCGCAAATTCAATGGCTTGCGCCATCGAATTTGGCGGCACATCCCTGTGCCGCGCAGGAAAGGTCTTAATCAGCCCTTCCCTAGCCGAAGAAGATCGCGTAGACGAAGACCGCGAGCACGCCGAGGGGCGCCACCACCCGGATCAACGCGGACCAGAGCGTGGACGGCAGTCCTTCGGGCAAACGGAGCTGGGCCCCGACCACGGTCTTCGGCAACACCCAGCCCACGAACACCGCGATGAAGAGCCCGCCGAGCGGCAACATGATCTTCTGGGTCACGTAGTCCAGGAAGTCGAAGATCGTCAGGCCGCCCATCACGTGGACATCGGCCCAGGCGTTGAACGAGAGCACCGTGCCGATGCCGAGCAGCCAGCACAGGACACCGAGGGAGATCGCCACCCGCGACCGCTTCGCGTTGTACTCCTCGACGGCGAACGCCAGCGCCGGCTCCGTCAGGGAAATGGCCGAGGTGATCGCGGCGAACGACACCAGCACGAAGAACGCCCCGCCGAACAACGCCCCGAGCGGCAACTGCCCAAAGGCGAGCGGCACGGTCACGAACATCAGTCCGGGACCCTGCCCCGGCTCCAGGCCGTTCGCGAAGACGATGGGGAAGATCGCCAGGCCCGCGGCCAGGGCCACCACCGTATCCAGCACGGCGATGGTCGCCACCGTGGACGTGATCGATGCGTTCCTGGGCACATAGGCCCCGTAGGCCATGATCACGCCCATGCCGACGCTCAGGGTAAAGAACGCGTGCCCGAGCGCTTCGAGCACCCCGTCCACGGTGAGGGCGCTCCAATCCATCCGAAACATGAACTCGAAGCCCGCGCCGAAGCCTCCCGACATCATGCTGTAGCCCAACAACACCCCGAGCAGCACGAACAGCAGCGGCATGAACCAGCGAATGGCCCGTTCGAGGCCCCGGGCCACCCCCCGCGCCACGATGAAGATGGCCACCGCCATGAAGGCGGTGTGGAACGCGAGGATGCGCCACGGGTCGGCCAGGAAGGCGGCGAACGCCTCGCTCGCGAACGCGCCGTCCGCCCCCTCGAAGGCCCCGCCGCCCACCAGGAAGATGTAGTACACGGCCCAGCCGGCCACCACGGAGTAGTAGGAGAGGATCAGGAACCCCCCGAGCACGCCGACCCAGCCAATGAGCGACCACGCGCGCGGGGCACCGCTCACGCGGGCCATCGCCCGCATGGTGTTGATGGGGCTCACCCGGCCCTCCCGGCCGAGGAGCACCTCCGCCATCATCACCGGTATGCCGATGGCGGCGATGCAGACGAGGTAAACGAGGACGAACGCGCCCCCACCGTTCTCCCCGGTGATGTAGGGGAAGCGCCAGATGTTGCCGAGCCCGACCGCGGACCCCGCGGCGGCGAGCACGAAGAGCCAGCGGCTCGACCACATTCCGTGTCTGGAAACGTCCCGATCCGCCATGACGCGCCCCGAGCCCGAAGAGGGCCCACGATTATAATTGAGGCATGGCCAGAGCCGCGCACCGCGACCGACCCACCATCGCGCTGAACCGGCGCGCCCGGTTCGAGTTCGAGCTGGAGGAAACCTTCGAGGCCGGCATCGCGCTGATGGGTTGGGAGTTGAAGAGCATCCGCGCCGGGGCGGCGCAACTCCGCGACAGCTACGTGCTGGTGCGCGATGGCGAGGCGTGGCTGGAGGGCGCGCACATCGCACCGCTCGCGAGCGCGTCCACCCACGTCGTCGCCGATCCCGTGCGGCCGCGCAAGCTGCTACTGCATGCGAAGGAGATCGCCCGCCTGCGCGAGCACGTCCAGCAGAAGGGCTACGCCTGCGTCGCGACTGCCCTCTACTGGAAGCACCGCCGCGTCAAGTGCGAGATCGCCCTGGCGCGGGGCAAGCGGCATCGAGACAAGCGGGCGACGGTGAAGGACAGGGACTGGAAGCGCCAGCAGGAGCGCCTGCTCAAGCGTTCGGCCTGAACCTGCGCGAATCCAACGCCGCCGTCAGTCCGCCCCACCCGGCGCGTACCAGATGGGCGACGAGTAGGCGCGCTCCCGCGTCACCAAGGGAACGTGGTCCGGGATGTCCTCCAGCCCGAAACGCACCGCGTCGTACGCCGTCCATCGCGGCGTCGGAATCTCCAGCACGCGCACGTAGTAGAAGGCGTGCTCGTCCGGTCGGAACCCGGGATCGTGCCACACCGTCGAGAGCTCCGCCGCGCCGATGGTGTTCGCATAGAGGGCGCGGCGCACATCGACGGTGCTGCCCACATCGGGCAAGCGTCCGTCCGCGCCCGGCTCTCGTGCATCGGACCACGCCACGTCGTGGACGCGTTCGTGCAGGGCCCCGTCCGCCGCCCGCCATCCCTTGACGATCTGCACGCGATCGAGGTTCGCGCCATCCGGATCCTTGAGCGCCCGGACGAGGAAGGTTGGAACACCGCCGCCCGGAACGCCCGTGAGTTCGCCGCCCATCGGCACGCCATCGCGGTAGCCGACGGTGGCCAGGTCCGTCCGCGCCGCGTCCGACGCATCGAACGACCAGCCCCCGAAGAAGCGCAGGACGATACGTGGCCCGGTCGTGGCATAGACCTCCCGGCGCCGCAGCCCGGCAAAGATCGCGGCACGGGTGTTCTCCGGTGCCCACACCGCGGCAAGGCCCGCCGCGCTCACCTGCCAACCCCTGGACGCCTGCTCCGCGAACAGGCGCTCCGCGCTGGGTTCCGACGCGCCACTTGAACCCCAGAAGTTATCTTCCGCCACCGAAGAAAGGGCGGTATGGGCGTCGGAGCTTCCGATCATGCCGAATTGGAACGGGTTGATCCCCTTGCGCGCGAGCTGCCCGAGGCCGAGCTTCAGGGCGGACCGCGCGTATTCGTGGGTGACTTGTTCCGGCGGCTTGTCCGGCGAGGGCACCCGTCCGCCCCAGCCGTTCCAGGTCTCGAAATCCGCGAACGCGTCGTCCGGCGAGAGCCACGGATGGGTCTCGCTATCGCCCTTGTACTGCGTCACCTCGACCACGGGCTCGAAGCGGGCGCGCGTTTCCATGCGCTCCGCCGTCAGCGGCCGTCCCCACGAGTCCGCGAGGGAGAACATCAGTCCGAACGTGAGGTTGCCGTTGTGTGGGATGGTGAGCACCGCGCCGCCCGTACGTGCCTCGTAGCGCGCCAGGTAGTCCCACAGCACCTCCGCGTGCACCGTATCGTTCGAGGTCAAGGGGATGATCTGATTCGCGCGCTCCGCGCCGTCCCGGAAGAGCACCACCCGATGCACCGCGCCCAGCAGCGGCGTCCACTCGTACCCGATGAACGTGGTGAACCGGCCCGGTTCGTTGTAGCGGTCGGCGGCCGCAGTGATCATCTGCCACACCGAGCGCCTAAACCCCTCGTGCCGCACCGCGATCTGGTTCGGACGGTGCGTGGGCAGCAGCGGACCGGTGCGCAGCGCCTCGCCGTCGATCTCCGGGTTGCCGTCGAGCTGGGCGAAGGCCTCCGCCCAGAGCCGCCCCATCGTCGTCTCCCGGAACGCCGGGTCGCCTTCCCATGCGTCCCGGGCATAGGCCGCCCCCGCGTTGTTGCCGTGATCCGCGAGGACGACGAAGTCCAGCGGCCGCCGTAGCTGGGCGCGCTGGCCAGAGCTGCTCGTGACCGCCTCGCCCCGGGCGAACCGGTACGCATCGTCGAGTCCCAGCCGCGTTCCCGCGTAGAAGGCGTCCCCGGAGATGGCGGTGTGGACGTGGGTGTCGCCCCAGTAGACCGTGTCCGGGAGGTCATCCAGGGAGGTGTCCCCTCCGCCTTGTTCGTCGACCGCCGCGACCCTGGCACCGGACCCCACGAGCAGCGCGGCGACAAGGAGCCGAGACACCCACATCCCAACGGATTGGGCGACCACCGAGGCACGCCTGGCCGTGCGCCTCACATCAACGCTGCGCTTCATCTATTGCATCTCCTTAACGCCGCTATCCGTCTTAACGCCGCTATCCGTCGAGCAGTTCGAGGAGCGCCTCGCGCTGCCGCTCCGAGAGCCGCCGGAACGCCCGGATCAGGGTGTTCTCCTGCGCCGAGAGGTCGCGCCGGAACGTGGTCTCGATGTGCGCGAAGAACGGCGGTTCGACGGCGGACTCGGCCGCCTTCTGCGGTATGCCGCTCACGGACTGCTCGAGGCGCGCCACGATTTCCGAGTTCACACTCCTGCGATAGCGCCGCGCGGCTTCGGCGATGCGCTCGTGCAGGGCGACCGGCAGGCGCACCAGGAACCTGTGGACTGGTACTCTTGTCATCCTTCCTTCCCCGGGATGCATGTTGTCCCGGTTTGGGCCACGGGACAATGCCGCGGGACCGGCGCGGGACCGGCGAGCAAAGCACGACGACCGTGCTTCGAGGAACACTGCATGTTGCGCGTTGAGGGCGTCGGCTTGCGCCGCGACGACGGCGGACGGTCCCGGCAGATTCTCGACGATGTGTTCCTGGAACTGGCACCGGGTCAGGTCGCCGCGGTCTGGGGACCGAGCGGCAGCGGCAAGACGACCCTCCTGAACCTCCTCGGCGGGCTACTCCGGCCCGACCGCGGCGCGATCCGCTTAACCGTCACGACCGGCCCGGACGCAGGCCTCGAACTGCCGGTACACGCCCTGCCGGACCGCGAGCGCCTGCGCTATCGGCGGCGCCACGTGGGCTTCGTCTTCCAATTCCTCAACCTGCTGCCGACGCTGACGGTGGAGGAGAACGTACTCCTGCCGCTGGAGCTGAACGCCCTGGAGGACCGTGCCGACGCGGCCTTGCGTCGACTGGACGCCCTAGGCGTGGGATCCGTTCGACACCGCTTCCCCGACGCGCTCTCCGGAGGCGAGCAGCAACGCGTCGCTATCGCGCGCGCCCTGGCACACGCCCCGGCTCTCGTGCTCGCCGATGAACCCACGGGCAATCTCGACGCCGGGAACGCGGAGCGCGTGGCCGACTGCCTGTGGGAACAGGCCCGCGACGCCGGTGCCGCCCTGGTGGTCGCGACGCACAACGAGCGCCTCGCGGAACGCGCCGACACCGTGATCAGGCTGCGGGAGTGAATGAGTCGTGCCCGCTATCGGCCTACTCATTCGCCATCAGCTTCGCTATCTGGCCCGGACGCCCGCCGCCACGGCGGCACAGGTGTTCGGCACCGCCCTCGGCGTGGCCTCCCTCGTCGCGGTGCACCTCGTCAGCGAGCGCATCAAGGCGGAACTAGACGCCAACGCGCCACGGGAAGTCACGCACCTCCTGCGCGGCGCGGCCCTGGACGAGGACGCCTACTTCGAGCTGCGCGCCCGGTGGCGGAGCGGACAGTTTCCGGACGTGGAGGCCATGGTGCCCGTCGTCGAGGGACACGCGTGGACGGCCGGGCGGCCGCGCCGCCTGTCCGGCATGGACCTCCTCGCGGATCGCCGCCCGGGGGAAACCGACACCAACGTCGATGGCGGCGGCGATGGCGATGCGATCACGGACCTCCTGACGCGTGACGCCGTGCTGGCCGGCGCCGCCCTGGGCTTCGAGCGCGGCGATGTCATCCGGCTAAACGACTTCGAGGTCTCCGTCGTCGGAACCTTCGGCACCACTGCCGATGGGTTCCTGGCAGACATCGCGACGGCGCGTCGGATTCTCGGGCGCGACGGCCCCACCGCGGTATGGCTCCGCACCGGCGCCGACGATCCTGTCCTCGAGCGATGGCTACCCGGCAGCACGGCGGGTTTCCGCCAGGCCGGGGCGCTACATCTCGGCGAGGGGTTGGTGGCGCGTCCGCTGGCGGAAGCCGAGCCGACGCGACGCTTCGCCCTCGCCCTGCTCTTCAACCTGGGCGCGCTGGGGCTGCTCGCCCTGTTCGTGTCCACGTTCCTGATCTATCAGTCGGCACACGCGAACGTCACGCGCCGCGCCGCCAGCGATGCGCAACTGGCCGCCCTCGGCGTGTCCCGCGGCACCCTGCGCACTCTATTCGTGGGCGAGGGAACCCTGCTCGGGCTCGCGGGCGCCGGCCTCGGCGTCTGCGCCGGTTGGGCGCTCGCGGTCGTCCTCATGCCCGCCCCGACGCCCTCGTCGAACGGTGTTTCGCTATCCGCCGTCGCCATCGCAAAGGGGGGCATCGGCGGCATCTCGGTCGCCGCGTTCGGGGCGCTCGCCGCTTCGCGCCAGTCCGCCAAGCCCAACCTGCGTCTCGCCTGGGCGGCCGGCGCCGCAGTGCTGCTGCTCGCGTCCGTGGCCTCCGACACTCTGGCCGCCTCCTTCGGCATCGTGCTCGCGCTCTGCCTCTTGCAGGTCGCGGTGCTCGTGCCCGGGACCGGCACGTTCCTCGCAAGGCTCCTCGCGCGGGGGCAAAGACGCATCGCCATCACCCGCAGGGCCGCCATGCGCTCGGCGACTGGCCAGCTTGCCGAGGTCCACGTCGCGGTCGGCGCCTTGTCCGTGGCCGTCGCCGCCGCCATCGGCATCGGCGTCATGGTCGAGAGCTTCCGGCAAGATTTCGTCGGGATGCTGGAACAACGACTCTGGGACGGCATTCAGGTGGAGACGACCGCAACGCTGCCCGGCGTGCCGGCGTCCCTCGACGACCTGCGTGCCTCCCCCGGCGTGGTGGACGTGAGGGCGTATGCCCGCGCACCCGTGACGATCAACGGCCTCTCCGCCAACGTCCTGCTCACGCGCGGGGACATCGCCGAGGCCCGCCGCTACGGCTACGGCGCCCCGTTCCAGGACGCCATCCTTTTGAACGAGGCCGGGGCCAGAACCTTGGCTGCCGGTCCCGGCGACGCGGTGCGGGTCGCGGGCGGACGTGGCGCGAGGATGATGCGGGTCGTCCACGTGTTCCGGGACTACGGCGTCCCCGGGCCCCGGATCGTCGCCGCCGTCGATCATGTTCAGCCCATCCTCGAGGGGATCGCCTACGATAGCTTCTCCGTCCGCACCGGCGAAGGCCGCGCGACCGCGCCCCTGAAGGCCGACCTCGAGGCGCGTTTCCCCACCGCGGAGATCCGCGACCAGAGCGAAATCCGACGGCGCGCGCTGGACGTGTTCGACCGGACCTTCCTGATCGCGTCGCAACTCACCCTGATCGCGCTCCTCGTCGCGGTGGCGGGCCTCTACAACGCGCTGTCCGAACTTCAAGCACGCCGTCGGGGCGAGAACCGGCTGCTCTACACGTTGGGCGTCGGCCGGGGACGCATCGCCTCGCTCGCGATGCAGCAGAACGCCCTGATCGGCCTCGCCGCGGCCGTCCTCGGCATCCCGCTCGGCCTCGCGATCGCATGGGTGCTGTGCACTGAAGTGAATCCCCGGGCCTTCGGCTGGTCCATCCCCTGGACGCCCGGGCTGGCGAACGTGCTGCCCCCGGTCTCCCTAGGCGTCGCCGCAGCCCTCCTTGCTGGGCTCGGACCGACATGGGTCGCCGCGCGCACGGTCACCGGAGCCGCGCAGCATGAAGCATAGACAGACACCGGCGCTGGCCGTTGCCGCCGCCTTGCTTCTGGTGGCCTGTAGCGACTCCGCGCCCGAGCCATCCGCCGCCGGTCTCCGCTTGGCCGACGTGCTCGGGGACTCCCGGGCGGCGGGATTCCGGTTCGCCGACCGTGTGGTGCCGTTGCGCTTCCCGGACGACCACGGCCCTCATCCAGCCTTTCGCAGCGAATGGTGGTACCTGACCGTCGCGCTGCGCTCGCCGGCCGGCGAGGAGTTCGGCGTGCAGTTCACGCTCTTCCGCCAAGCGCTGCGGCCGGCCGGTCCACAAGCGCCGGAGGACGCTTGGCGTTCGGGACAGGTCTATCTGGGACACCTGGGCGTCACGGATGTTGATGGCGGACGCCACTACGAAGCCGAACGCCTCGCACGCGGCCATCCCCGTCTCGCCGGCGCGGTCGCGGCCCCGTTTGCAGCCTGGATCGAAGGCTGGCGGCTCGCGTCCGAAGGCCCGTCGTTCCTGCCGCTCCGGCTAACCGGTACCACCGGCGAGTTCGACGTCGACCTCGTGTTCACCGATGGACGGCCTCCCACGCCCCAGGGAGACCGGGGCCTGTCGCCGAAAGGCCCCAACCAAGCGTCCTACTACTACTCCATCCCCCGCATGACCGCCACGGGCACGCTGCGCCTGCCGGGCGGCACCGTCCCGGTCTCGGGCCTCGGCTGGATCGACCGCGAATGGAGCACGAGCGTGCTCGCCGACACCTACGCCGGCTGGGACTGGTTCGCACTGCATCTCGACGACGGCCGCGACCTGATGGTCTTCCAGCTTCGCCGCCGGGACGGACGCCCCGACGAGCACGACCAGGGCCTGCTGATCGACGCCGAGGGGCCACGGCCCCTGGACGCCGACGACTTCTCCCTTGCCGTGGAGCGTCAGTGGCGGGACCGGCGGAGCGTGCGGTGGCCGGTCCGCTGGCGACTCCGGATCGGGGGCGATACGCTGCTCGTGGAGGCCGCCCTCGACGATCAGGTCATGGACACGTCCATACGCTACTGGGAGGGCCTGGTGCGCGTACACACCCTTGAAGGAGAGCGCGTCGGCAGCGGCTACGTGGAGTTGACGGGATACCGATGAAGGACAAGCACACGGACGAAGCGGGCGGCGACCGCACGACCGCCCCGCCGGCGCTGGATCCCCTGGTCTGGGACCGCGTGTCCACCGAACGGGGACCGGACCTGGGTCTCTTGCAGGTGCGCTACGACTGGATGCGGCATCCGTCGGGCGCCCGCACGCTGAAGCGGCTCGTGCTCGAGTCCGTGGACTGGGTGAACTGCGTGGCGCTCACGGAGTCCGGCCATTCCGTGATGGTCGAGCAGTTCCGCTTCGGCCTGGGCGCCTGCACCCTGGAGACCCCCGGTGGCATGGTCGACCCCGGCGAGACGCCCTTGGCCGCGGCCCAGCGCGAGTTGCTGGAGGAGACGGGGTACGGGGGCGGCACCTGGCGGAGTCTCGGCTCCGTCGAACCGAACCCGGCCATTCACCCGCATCTCTGCCATCACTTCCTCGCGGAAGGGGTGGAGCGCGTCGGTGCGCCCAACCCCGGGCTCGGCGAGGCGATTCGTGTGCGGCTGGCGACCCTCGACGAGATCCGCGCAGCGATGCAGGACGGTCGTCTGCGCCACGTCCTCGCGCTGTCCGCCCTGAGCCGCGTCTTCGACCTGTTCGGCCCGTTCGACCGGGGCGGAACTGGAAATAGTGGGCGCTGACGAGTACCGTGCCCGCTGACTGATCGTAGCCGCCGAGCATGCAAGAGCCCCTTCGCGACCGCCTCCCGGCCGTTCCCCTCGCCGCCTTGGTGGAACTCCTACCGGGCATGGACCCCGAGGCCAACGCTGCCGAAGGCCCAAGCGGGGCGTCGCAGGGGCTGCATCGGTTGCTCATCGACAACGCGCCGCATCTAGTCTGCGTGCTCGACCGCAACGGGCTGTTCCGCTTCCTGAACGCGACCGTTCGGCAACTGCTCGGGCATGATCCCGATGCCCTGATCGGCCGGCCCTACGCGGATCTGGTCGATGGCGAGGACCTCGAAATCGCCCGCAACCTCTTCGACGAGCGACGCGCCGGCACCGGCGATGTCCGCCGCGCCGAACTGCGCCTCCGCCGGCATCCGAAGGGCGCGGGTCCCCGGCCGCAGCAGTCCACCGCGCTGTGGGCGGACGTCACCGCGACCCGCCTGCGCACCGCCGAAGGCGCGTTTGCCGGGGCCCATGTCGTCGCGCGGGACATCTCCGAGGACCGGGCGAACCGCCAGGCTGCGGACTTTCAGGCCTACCACGACATCCTCACCCACCTCCCCAACCGCACCCTGCTCGAGGACCGGCTGGAGGTGGCCCTCGAACAGGCCGGACGCAAGCGCGGCCCCACGGTGGTCTTCCTCGATCTCGACCGCTTCAAGGCCGTGAACGACAAGTTCGGCCACGCGATGGGCGACCGCCTCCTGCAAGCGGTCGCGAAACGGCTCCAGGAGTGCCTGCAACGGGGGGATACCTTGTCCCGCTTCGGTGGAGACGAATTCGTCGTGCTGTTGCCGAGCGTCCACACCCGCCGCCAGGCTGCGGCGGCGGCGGGCCGGTTGCTGGAGGGGCTGCGGTCACCGTTCGTCGTGGACGGGAACGAACTGGACGTTGCCGCAAGCGCCGGCATCGCGCTCTACCCACTCGCGGGCAACACGGCCCGGGCGATGATCCAGAACGCCGACATGGCCATGTACCACGCCAAGGGATCGGGCGGCGGCAGCTTCGAGTTCTTCGAAGGGGGCATGAACCTCAAGTTCTCGACGCGGTTGGCCGCCGAGCGGGACCTGCGCGGTGCCCTGGCCGCGGGCGAAATCGAGGTCTACTACCAGCCACGCGTCGATCTCGGCACCGGCGCGATCACGGGCGTAGAGGCGCTCGCCCGGTGGCGGCATCCCGAGCGTGGCCTCGTCGATGCCAACGACTTCCTCCCGGTGGCCGAGGAGGCGGGGCTCATCGCGGAGATCGACGAGTGGGTGCAGCGCCAAGCCTTCGACCGCGTGGCCAAGTGGCGCGCCGACGGCCACCTCGACTGCCGCCTGTCGGTGAACGCCTCCACCCAGCAACTCGACGGGGCCGAGTTCGTGCGCCGCTTCGGCGAGGCCATCGTCGCCGCCGGCCTGCCCCCCGACGCGGTCACCATCGAGATCACCGAGAACGCCCTAATGCACGACGTGGAGCTCGTGGTGCCGAAGCTCCGCCACCTGCGCCGCCTGGGCGTGCGCGTCGCCATCGACAACTTCGGCACCGGCTACTCGTCCCTCGACCATTTGCGGCGCCTGCCCGTCGACGCCCTCAAGATCGACCGAGGCTTCGTGGAGGAGGTGCGCGGGAACGCCCGGGACACCCGCGCCCTCGACGCCATCGCCGGCATGGCGCGGGGGCTCACGCTCGATCTCCTGGCGGACGGCATCGAGAGTGCGGGACAACTCGACTACTTGCGGACGCTCGGCTGCAAGGAAGGCCAGGGCTTCGTCTTCGACGAGCCCACGACCGCGGATGGCATGACGGAACTGCTCGCGGCGAGTCCCTACCGGGACCGGCACCCGCCGGCCACGACACCGAGTCCGCGGGCCGCGAAACCGCTACCTTCAAGCACCCGCGTGGCGTATAGTCCGCGCCCCTATCAGGAGGGGTAGTCCCCGGCGAGCAGCGGGATGCACCAGTCCCAGGGCTTCACGACGTCCATCGTCCATTCCGACCGCCTCGACCCGATAGAACACGGCTCGTTGCACAAGCCCGTGCACGCCACGGTCGCCTACGGATACGAGGATGCCAGGGACCTCGCCGGCGTCTTCCAGGGCACGCACGGCGGCTATTCCTACGGTCGGCAGGTCAATCCCACGGTGTCCGCGCTCGAGCGCAAGATCGACCGGATGGAAAACGGCCTCGCGAGCATCTGCTTCGGGACGGGCATGGGGGCGCTCGGGACCTTGCTCTTCGCGTTGCTGCGCGAGGGCGATCACTTCGTTTCCAGCGCGTTCCTGTTCGGCAACACCAACAGCCTCTTCCAGAGCTTCGCGGCGCACGGCGTGGACGTCACCTTCGTCGACGCCACCGACGTCGCGGCCGTCGAGGCGGCGCTGCGGCCCGAGACCCGGCTCGTGTTCGTCGAGACCATCGCGAACCCGCGGACCCAGGTGAGCGACCTGGCCCGCGTCGGGGAACTGTGCCGCGAACGGGGGCTCGTCTACGTCGTGGACAACACGATGACGTCGCCGTGGCTATTCCAGCCCGTGACCGTCGATGCCAGCCTGATCGTCAACAGCCTGACCAAGTACATCGGCGGCCACGGCAACGCCCTCGGCGGCGCGGTGACCGAGACGGGGCGGTTCGACTGGACCACCTTCGACAACATCTACGAGACGTACCGCCGGGGAGACCCGCAGCGCTGGGGCATCCAGCAGATACGCAAGAAGGGGCTCCGGGACTTCGGCGCGGCCATGGGCCCCGAGGCGGCGCACCACATCGCCATCGGCGCCGAAACTCTGGCTTTGCGCCTCACGCGCCAGTGCGCGAACGCCCGGGCGCTGACGGGGTTTCTCGACGGCCACGAGGGGGTCGCCAAGGTGCACTATCCCGGGTTGCCCGAGCACCCACAACACGCGCTCGCGAAGGAGTTGTTCCGCGAACCGGGCGCCCTGTTCAGCTTCGAGCTCGTGGAAGACGTGGATCTCTTCGACTTTCTGAACCGGCTGCGCGTGGTCGTCAAGTCCAGCAATCTTGGCGACAACCGCACCTTGGCGATACCCGTGGCGCATACCATTTACTACGAGATGGGACCGGAGCGGCGTGCGAGCATGGGCGTCGCGGACTCGCTGATCCGCATCTCCGTGGGCATCGAGGATACGGCGGACTTGTTGGGGGACTTCGAGCAGGCATTCGCCGGTTGACGCGGACAGCGGTCACACCACACCACACGAAACGCGGGAGGACAGACAACGATGGAAGCGGTCCTAAGCACGGATCTCGGATTGCCGAACAAGCGCTCGGGCAAGGTCCGGGACCTCTACGACATCACCCTGCCGGACGGCGACCCCGGCCTGCTGATCATCGCCACGGATCGCATCAGCGCCTTCGACGTCGTGATGGCGAACGGACTACCGGGCAAGGGGATCGTCCTGACGCAGATTTCCCGGTTCTGGTTCGATCGTTTCGCCGACCGCTTCGACCATCACCTAGTGTCCACCGACGTCGCCGATCTGCCGGGCCTCAGCGCCGAACAACGCCAAGCGCTACGGGGCCGCATCATGCTGTGCCGCGCGACCAAGGTGCTGCCGGTCGAGTGCATCGCGCGGGGCTACATCACCGGCAGCGGCTGGAAGGACTATCAGCGTAGTGGGAAGGTGTGCGGCATTTCGCTGCCGGCGGGCCTCGTGAACTCCGACCGCCTGGAGCGGACGTTGTTCACGCCCTCGACCAAGGCCGAAATGGGCTTGCACGACGAGAACATCTCGTTCGACGAGGGTGCCGCCATCGTTGGCGAGGAAACGATGCGCTGGCTGGAGCAGAGCACGCTGGACCTATACGAGGAAGCTCGCGCCTACGCCCTGGAGCGCGGCATCATCCTAGCCGACACCAAGTTCGAGTTCGGTCGCCTGGGCGGCACGGGCACTCCGTTGCTGATCGATGAGATCTTCACGCCCGACAGTTCCCGCTTCTGGCCCGCCGACGACTGGGAACCCGGCCGCGAACAAGCGAGTTTCGACAAGCAGTACGTGCGCAACTACCTGGAGACGGTCGTGGCGAGCGGTGAATGGGACAAGACGCCGCCGGGGCCCAAGCTGCCGGACGAGGTGGTCGAGAACACCATGGCGCGATATCTCGAAGCGTATGAGCGGCTGACGGGAGCGCCGCTCGACTTCGAGGCCGTCTAGGCCAGGCCCGTTAGGCTGAATCCCGCCTTGGACTGGAACGCCTACAAGGCGCGCTGTGACCACCCGCGCGTGCTGTCGCGCTGGATGCTGACGCGTACCGCGCAGTGGGTCGATGCGCCGTGCGCCGCCCTGCTGCACGACGCCGCCAAGGTCGCACCCCTACCCAAGCCCCCCGGCCACAAAGGCGGTCCGGACACGGACATGTTCGAGGTGGACCTCGCCCCTGAGGTGGCCCGCGCCATTTTGCGGAGCGTACGTGACGCCGCCGAGACCTACGAGCGAGGCGATTCCGCGCCGAAGGAGAACGCTCGGCAAGCCCCCGCGCCGACCGCGAGCCTCAACGGCTACGTGGCCGCCTGGCGCGAATACTGCGACGCCGGACCCTCCTAATCGGGCCACCACCGTGTTCCATCGCGTCTTCATCGCCAATCGGGGTGCCGTCGCCGGCCGCATCGTGCGCGCCTGCGCAGCCGCGGGCGCGGAATCCGTCGCGGCATACTCGGACATCGACGCGGACGCGCCCCACCTCGAAGCCGCCACGGCCACCGCCCGGCTGCCCGGCTACCTTCCCGAAGACACCTACCTGAACGCCGAGGCGTTGGTCGCGGCGGCCCGGGCGGCCGGGGCGGACGCCGTCCATCCCGGCTACGGCTTCCTCGCGGAGAACGGCGACTTTGCCCGCGCGGTAACGAACGCCGACATCCGCTTCGTAGGCCCCGCGCCGCACCTAGTGGACGCCATGGGGCACAAGACCGAGGCCCGCGCCGTGATGCGCGAACATGGCTTTCCCGTCCATGCCGGCAGCCCGCTGGTCCAAGACGAGGCGACCGCACTCGAAGCCGCCACCGAGATCGGCTTCCCCGTCATCGTCAAGCCGGCCAACGGCGGGGGCGGCATCGGCATGACCGTCGCCGCCACGGAAGCGGACCTGGGCTTCGCCTTCCGGACCGCGACGACCCTCGCCGAACGCGCCTTCGGGGACGGCAGCGTCTATCTCGAGAAGTATCTGGCCCGACCGCGCCACATCGAGTTTCAGGTGCTCGGCGACGGCCAGGACGCCGCTACATTGTTCGAGCGGGAATGCTCCGTCCAGCGGCGGCACCAGAAACTCATCGAGGAGGCGCCCGCACCCAATCTCGACCGCGCCGCCGTCGATGCCGTCGCGGCACGGGCGGCTTCGGCCCTCGCCGCGGTCGGCTACGACAGCCTCGGCACCGTGGAGACGCTGTTCTCGGACGGAGAGTTCGGGTTCCTGGAGACCAACGCCCGGCTACAAGTGGAGCATGGGGTGACGGAGGAGGTGACCGGCGTCGACCTCGTGGTCGCCCAGCTTCGCCTCGCCGCCGGCGAACCGCTCTCCGAGATCATTCCGGACGACGTCGCCCTATCCGGGTTCGCCTTCGAGGCACGGGTCTACGCGGAAGACCCGGTGCGCCTGCTGCCCTCCGCCGGACGCCTCCTGACGTTTCGCCCACCCGCCCTGACCGGCGTGCGCACGGAGGTCGCCTACCGTGAAGGCCAAACCGTAACGCCCTACTACGACCCGCTGCTCGCCAAGGTCATCGGCGTCGGAACGACCCGGGAGCAGGCCATCGGGCGCACCCTCGTGGCCCTCAAGGCCTTCGACGTCCGGGGCGTCGAGACCAACCGCGCGACCCTACAGACCATCCTCGCGAGCGAGCCGTTCATCGCGGGCCGGCTGCATACCCGTTTCCTCGACGATCTGCTATAACCCGCAACCGCGAATGGAACCACCGCCCCAGGGAGCGCGGCGACCGGCGGTGGTGGTGCCATAGGGGGGCGGTGTGGCTGGGCCGGAGGCGGCGTCGGCGCGCACGGGCAGCGAACCGCCGGACCCGCTTAGGGCGGTTTTGGCACGTAACCGGGAGCAACGCATGGCGCGGATCGAGGTGGAGAGTGAGGTCACCGGCAACGTCTGGAAGGTCGAGGTCGAGGTCGGCGACAGCGTCGAGGAAGGCGACGTCCTCCTGATCCTGGAGTCCATGAAGATGGAGATCCCCGTCGAGAGCCCCGCGCCGGGAACCGTTTCCGAACTGCTGGTCCGGGAGGAGGACCAGGTGGAGGAGGATCAGGTGGTGGCGGTGCTGGACGCGTGACGGCCGACCCGCCGATGCAGGCACGGAGTTCTCGCGACCCGTGCTGACGCGCCGGCGCGCAGGGGAATTCCGACACGTCTGTCCGAAGTCGCGCTGACTGCCGGTGAAGGATTGACCCCGGCACGGCAAGGCGGTTTAGTCCGACGAGGAGAGCAGGCGCACCGTTCGTGGCTGAGTTGGCCCAAGAAGGTCTAACCGAGAAGATACGCAGCGCTATGCGCGAAGAGCTGTCGGCGACACAAGACAGTTTGCTACTAATCGCGGGGGGCTCCCTGTTGGGTGTTCTAGGGCTCGTCTTGTCGGTGTGGATTTCCGAACCTGTCAGAAATGTGATCCTCGGCTACGGGGGACTGATCGGCCCCGGGATGGTGGCACTCGGCACGGTAGTCGTACTGTGGACGACGCTGCGAAGACGGGCGCCGGACAAAGAGACTGATCGCAACCCATGAGCGCACCACACATTGCCCCCAAGTTCGAGTTCAACGACAAGGTCGCGGACAGCTTCCTCGCGAACCGCAGGACGTCCGGCGGGCTGCACGACTTCCTTGGGTTCACCACGGTCGCCGTCGGACCAGGCACCATGCAGGGACGCTTCGAGGTGCGCGACGAGTTCCTCACCGCCTTCGGCAACATGCACGGCGGCGTGCTGTCCGCCTTCTGCGACCACCTCCTCGGGACCGTCTGCTACCCCGTGATGAAGGAGGGGCAGTGGGCCGCGACGACAGAGTTCAAGATCAACCTGACGCGGCCAGTCACGAAGGGTGAGGTCGACGGCTACGCGACGATCGTGACCATGGGCCGGACCCAGGCGGTGGTGCGCATCGACGTGCACAACGGCGGGCGGCTCTGCGCGATGGCGCAGGGGACCGTCACGATCATGGATTTCAGATAGGCTACGTCCCGTGACCCCGGAGGAGCGGTTTCGCTTCGACCTGCAGGGCTACGTCGTCGTTCCGGGGGTGCTGGCGCCTGACGAGTGCACGGAGCTATCCGAACTCGCCGACAAAGCCTGGCCCCGAGCGCCCGACGACGGTCCGTACCGGCGCGTGGAGGCGTTCTCGCGCTGGGGAAAGCCGTTTCTCGACCTCATGGACCACACGACGATCCTGCCCTACCTCATCGAACTCGTCGGATCCCGCCTACGCGCCGACCACGACTACACGATCTTCACGCGGAAGGGCACGGATCCCCACCGCCTCCACGGCGGGCCCCGACGCTACGAGACGGACCACTGGTACTACTACAGCGACGGGATCATGCGGAACGGCCTCACCGTCGCGACCTGGGCGCTCACGGACGCGGGCGCCGGCGACGGCGGCTTCGTCTGCGTCCCCGGCAGCCACAAGACGAACTTCCTCCCCAACCTGCCGGACGACGTGCGCCGGATGGAGCGCTGGCCCGATTACGTCCACCAGCCGCCGGTTCGGGCCGGAGACGTGCTGATCTTCACGGAGGCGCTGATTCACGGCGCAGCGCCTTGGCGTGCCGAGCACGAGCGGCGGGCGCTGCTCTACAAGTACAGCCCGCCGCACTCGACTTGGAGGAAGGTGCCGTACGACATCGGGGCGTATCCCGAGGCTACCGAACGGCAGCGGCGGCTGATGGCACCGCCGTCGGTCGAGGACCATCCGAAGGTGCTGGAGGGCAGATCGGGAAGTCCTCCACCCTAAGCCACGGTTGGGGGAGGGCATACACGACCCCGACGCGACACCCTCGGTGCCCCGATCCTGACGCCTCCGGCCAACGCACCATCCGAACCGTCGACGACAAGCACCCTACTTCCGCGCAAAGCTCGCCATGAACTCCGGATCGATCGGCATCCCCGAGGTCAGCTTGAAGTGCGTGTGCAGCATGTGGTGCAGCGCGAACGCGGTCTGGTTCGTGCTCGTGCGGCCGGCGTTGTCCTCCGCCGCGTTCACGGCCATCTTCGTGATCTTGAGGCTGAAGAGGTTCTTGGCCGCGATCCGCCGTGCCATCGCCAGGGTGAAGGACTCCAGCTCCTCCCGTGGGACGACATGGTTCACCGCCCCGAGACGGAGCGCGTCGGCGGCGCTGACCTCGTCCGACGTGAAGAGCATTTCCTTGGCCTTGCGCACGCCCAGCTCGTACGGGTGATTGAAGAACTCCGCGCCGCAAATCCCCATCGCCACGGTGTTGTCCTGGAACGTCGCGTCCTCGGACGCGATGACGATGTCGAACGGCCACACGAGCATCACGCCGCCGGCGATGACCTTGCCGTGCACTTCCACCATGGTGGGCTTCGGCAGGTTGCGCCAGCGTTCGCAGAAGCCGAGATATATCTCCTGCTCCCGCGCGAACTGGGCCTCCGCCCCGTCCCCGTCGAAGCCACCCCAGGTGGTGACGGTCTTGAACTCCTTCTGGGTCTCCCGGGGCGACCGCTCGCGCAGGTCGTGGCCGGAGGAGAAGTGCGGACCGTTCGCGGCGACGATGATCACCTTGATGGCGTCGTCCTGCGCCGCGTGGTCGAGTGCGTCGTTCAGTTCGTAGAGCATGCGCGTGTCCTGTGCGTTCCGGGCCTTGGGCCGGTTCAGGACGATGCGCGCGATGTTGGCCTCGGGCGTCTTGTAGAGGATTTGGGAGAAAATGGGCATACGTCTGATCCCCTTCGCGTCGTGGTCAGTCCGCTTCGGCGGTGACCGGGTCGATCATGCGCTTGACCGGCGTGACCACGCTCGCCGGGAAGCCGCTGCGCTCGGCATGCTCGTCGATGAGTGCGGGGTCGTCGGCGATGTAGATGCAGAAGGTCTTGTCGCCGGCGACGTAGGAGTGCTCCCACTGGATGTTCTTGTTCTCGGCCTTCATCTCGGCGAGCACGCCGTTCGACTTCTGCGACGCCTCGCGCAGCGCGTCGCGCTCGGCGGAGCCGATCTCGGGGATGTCTCGTTCGATCACGTATCTGGGCATGGATTCTCCTCCGGACTGTTTGTGTCACTCGACACGGGCGAGCCGGGGAGCCTACGCTAGCGACGATGAGCACGCCACACCGGGTCATCGACATCCACGCCCACGCCGTCCTCGAGGCCGGTTTCGGCGCGGCGGGCCGGTACGGGCCGGAACTCGGGATCGACGGGGACGGAGCGTCGTTCTTCCGCATCGGCGAATTCCGCATGCCCATCGTGTACCGCAGCACCGCGTTCATGGACATCGGCAAGCGCCTCGAACTGATGGACAACCTCGGCATCGACCTCCAACTCCTCTCGCCCAATCCCCTGACCTTCTTCCACGGCATCGAGCCAGATTTGGCGCACCGGTTTTGCCGCGTACATAACGACGCCATGGCCGAAGTCGTGGCGGGACACCCGGGAAGGCTGCTCGGCGCCGCCGCGTTGCCGATGCAGGCTCCCGACGCGGCCGGGAGGGAGCTTGAGCGGGCGGTCCAAGAGCTGGGTCTAGTCGCCGCGTATGTCGGCACGGACTATCCGTTTCCCCTCGACGACCCCCGTCTGGACGATCTTTACCGCACGTTCGTAGCGCTCGACGTACCGCTGTTCCTGCATCCTTCCTCCACTGGCGGCGCGGGACTGCAGACGGATCCGAGGCTCCGCCGCTTCGATCTGGAGCTGATGGTCGGCTACGCCTACGACGAGTCCCTAGCGGTGGCGTCCCTCGTCTTCGGCGGCGTGCTGGAACGGCATCCGGAGCTCGACATCTGCATCTCCCACGGAGGCGGCGCGATGCCCTTCCTGATCGGGCGGTACGAGGGCCTCGCCCGAAGCCGGGGCTGGGCGCCGCAGTCGGTCTTGGAGAACGGTTTTCGCCACGAGGTGCGCAAGCTCTGGTTCGATGCGCACGTCGAAGGACAGGGCGCGCTCGACCTGCTGATCGACGCCGTCGGGAAGGACCGGCTGGTCTACGGCACGAACTTCGCCGGCTGGGACACGCCGACGGCCACGTCCCCGTTCGATGCGAGCCTGACGCCGAACGCGGAGAAGCTGCTGCGGCTCGGAGGGAGCTGAGTCCCTTCGTGCACCGTCGGATCAGGCCCTTGGGGTTGATCGCCGCTCGAGCGGCACGACCAGGTCAGGCGAACTCGTAGACAGGGGTTTCGATCATGCGTACGGGACGGGGCCGTTCCCTGACGATCTCGTGCAATCGTTCCACCGTTTCCGGCGAGAAGTGGTTCTCACCGGTTTCAACGTTGACACGCGCGGGAACGTTCTTGATGACAAAGAACTGCCCCCCCGACTCGAGGTGATACGTGACCCTCCTATCCACCAAGGTCTCGCTCCAGCCCGCGCTACCGGTCATGTCCTATCTCCTCGCTAGCGGGTCACTCCCGCGGCAACTGCATCAGCACGCTGTTGATCACGCCGCCGTCGATGGCGATGTTCTGGCCGCTGATGTAGGCCGCCGCGTCCGACGCGAGGAACATCGCGCATTCGGCGACGTCGTCCGCCGAGCCGATCCGCCCTAGGGGCACGGCGTTGCCGCGCAAGTCCCGGATCGCGGGATTCCGGTAGAAGGGCGCGGCCATGCCCGCGTCGATGAAGCCCGGTGCCATCGCGTTCACCCGGATGCCGTGGCGGCCCCACTCCAGGGACATGTGCTGGGTGAGGCCGACGATGCCCGCCTTCGCCGCCGCATACGCACCGCAGTCGGCCGCCGGGTGGATCGCGTTGATCGAGGCGAGGTTGACGATGGCGCCGCCGCCGTGGTCCTTCATCCGCCGGGCGACGATCTGCGAGACGATGAACACGCTGACAAGGTTAACGTCGATCACCCGGCGGAAATCCTCCACCGCGTGCTCCATGAGCGGTCCCGTACGTAGGATGCCGGCGTTGTTAACTAGGAGCTTCGGCGTCTCCCCGAGGCGGTCCACGGCTTCCTCGACCTGGTCCGGCTCCGTGACGTCCGCCGCAAGCGGCACGCCACCGATGGGTTCCGCAACCGCCCGGGCCTCGTCCAGATCGAGGTCCAGCACGCCAACGCGATACCCGTGCCGGGCGGCGTGCTCCGCCATGGAGGCACCGAGGCCGTGGGCGGCGCCGGTGATCAGCGCCGTCGGCATCGCGTTACGCCGCCGCTCCCTTCGCCAGCGCGTCGTACTCCATCCAGGAGAGCACGGCCGCAATGGGCGTGCCCCGTCCGGAATCGAAGGTGAGCGGGCCGTAGACGTTCGCCATGTAGATGAGGTCGTCGTCCGTCAGGCGCTGTGTCGCGTCGTGGCGAGCGCCGGCGGGTTCGAAGAACCACACGCCCGGCCCGTATCCGTCCGGCGGCCCGGCGCGATAGCCGATGCGGCCACTGAGCACCAGAAAGTCGCTCGCGCCGAGATGATTGTGCGGGGCCGCCACGCCGTTGTGGCGCACCACCAGGGAGACGACGCCCGTTTCCTCGCTCACCCGCAGGATCTTCAAGCCGATCTCCGGCAGGTCCGGATTGACCACCCACGGCACTTCCCGCGTATCCACGAAATGCGGGTGCCGCAGCCGGGAATCCGCGTTGGACTGATCCCGCACGCCGACGACGAGTTGGCTGGCATCGCGTGAGGCGATGGCCAGGGGCTCGCCGTCGCCGGAAAACGGGTCCGGGCGATCCTGCATGCATTCCGCGAGCGTGTTGGGCACCAAGGTGATCTCGTGCTGTTCCGCCAGCCGCCTCACGTCGGCGCTCGTCAGCACCGATCTGACGCCGCCGTCCGAACCCAGCCACGCCAACGCGCTGTAGGCGTTCACCAACAGCTCGGCATCGCCCTGGCCCACCATCCGGTCGATGCGCGTGTTCGCCGGGAGGTAGCCCCAGGTGCCGGGCTCCAGCGTGCTCTCGGTGCCCCCCTCCTCGTACAGGACTTCTCCCGAAAGCACCAGCAGGTCCATGCCGCCGAGACACGTCGAGGACACCAGGCCGGTGCCCGCGTCGAGCTTGACCACCACGCTGAACATGCCGCTCTCGGTACTTGCCCGCAGGGGCTTCAGGTGCACGCCCTGCGCGCCGGGGACGGCCATCCAGGGCAACACGTTCGTGTCCACGCCCCCCTCTATGCCGGTGGGGTCGTAATCCGGGTTGATCGCTTCCGCCATTTCTCACACCCTCCAACTCGATTGTTTTCGAAGCAAACCTGTCAGAACCTGTAGCTCAACACGACCGCGGCCAGCCGTGGCTGGCCCATCGTTCCGATGTTGATGTTCGGCGCGCCGAAGACCGGATCATGCAGGTTGGGGAATCGCTGCACGTCCGTGTAGTACTCCTCGTCCGTCAGGTTCTCGACCTGCAAGAGGAGTTCCCAGCGTTCCCCCTGCAGCCCGATCTGGGCATTGACCACCGTGTACGACGGATGCCGGACCGTATCCCAGGCCTGCAGCCCGAGGAACTTGCCGGTACGGCTGGCCTGCAGGCCGGCGACGAAGCGCAGCCCGCCCGCCTGCGACAACGGCGCGTTGTAGTCCATCGCAAGCACCCAGTTCGTGTCGTTCGTGTTCGGCACTTCGGTGCCGGCCAGGTCCACGATGGCGTCGCCCGAATCGACCAGCGCCCCGTCCTGCCATTCCGCGTCGATGAAGCCCACGCCCGCCATCAAGCTCAGGTGTTCCGTGGCCTGTAGGTTCAGCTCGGCCTCGAAGCCGTACTGCTCGGAGTCGCCGAGGTTGATGATCCCCTCGATCACCTGGCCGCCGACCTGCGCCTGGAACTCGACCTGCCGGTCCGTGTAGTCGATGAAGAAGGCCGCGGCGCTGAAGGTCACCCGGTCGTCCAGGAACCTCGACTTCCAACCCACCTCGAAGCTCGACGCCTCCTCGATGTCGAACCCGAACAGGTCGTTCTCGCCCTCGAAGTTCGCGAGGTTGTAGCCGCCCGGCTCATAGCCCTTGGCATACGTGAAATAGACCATCGACTCCTCGGTGAGCCATCTCGTCAGGGACGCGCGCGGCAGGACCTCGACCGCATCCTGGCTGCTGCTGATGCCGGTATCGAAGTTGTCGGTGCTGTTCTCCCATTGGTCCACCCGGATGCCGAGATCCAGTTCCCAGTCGCCCCAGTCGTAGTTGACGTTCGCGAACGCGGCTAGGTGGGACTTGTCGCGGTCACGAATCTCGAACGGCACGGCCAGGAAGTCCATTTCGTGTTCCGGGGGCACGATCTCGCCCAACCAGACGCCCGAGCAGGTTGGCATGCCGATGGCGCACCCCAGCGCGCCGGTGATGTTGCCATCGGCATCGACCCGCGCGTCCCACCAGATCTGGGTGGAGCGCATCTTCTCGGCGTACATCGAGTAGTAGGCACCGGCGAGCCAGGTGAGCTGCCCTTCGTTGGTGGACGTGAACCGTATCTCCTGGGTGAACACGTCCATGTCCTCCGGGCGGTTCGCATCGAAGATGAACTCCTCCCGGATATCGGCGTCGGTGTAGCGCGTGCTGTTCGTGCTGGTGTAGGAGGTCAGCGACAGCACGGAGACGTTGTCGAGTTCCAGCACGAGTTCGACCGTCCCGGCCAGGGTGTCGCGGAGGTGGGTCGAGTTGGTGCTGTTGTTGACGGCGCGGTCGTACTGGAAGTCGTCGGTGAGCTCGCGCATCCAGATGTTGCTGAAACCGTCCATCTCGTTGTAGCGAAGCGCCGCGAAGGCGGAGAGCCGGTCGCCCAGGGGACCGGACACCATGACCCGTCCGCCGTACTCTTCGACCGCGCCGATGTCCCGGTTTTCGTTGCCGCGCACTCCGTTGAGCCGTGGCGGGTTCCTGTTGACCAGGAATCCGTCGTCCTCGTAGAAAAACCCGAAGACCCGCGCCGCCCATCCAGCTTCTCCGAGCGGAACGTTCGCGGCCGCCTCCACATCCACCATGCCCTGTTCGCCGAACCGGCCCTTGACGCGTCCGAACGAATCCGAGGGATCGGGGCGGGCGCTCACGAACTTGACGGCGCCGCCGATGTTGCTGCCGCCGTAAAGCGTCCCCTGCGGTCCCTTGAGCACTTCGATGCGGTCGAGGTCGCCGAATCTCGAGGAGGCGTCGGAGAAGACTTGGACGTCGTCGAGGTAGAACCCCACCCCCTGCGTGTTGCCGAATCCACCGATGCCCCGGATGGTGACGTTGGGGAAGCCGTCGGTCCGCATCGACAAGTTCAGGTTGGGAACGGACAGGCCGATGTCCCTGAGGTTGTCGACGGCTTGCCGGGCGATCTGGTCCCCCGACAAGGCCGCGACGGATTCCGGGATCTCAAGCAGGCTCTCCTGCCGCTTCCTGGCGGTGACGATGATCTCCTCGACCACCGGTCCCGCAGCCTCTTGACCGGGCTGGCCATGCGCCGCCTGCGGGGCGACCAGAGCCGCCGCGACCAACGCCATCGTCAGCATCATGAGTGTACGAAAGAAGGTGTTGGACATCGATGCGCTCCCAAGTCCGTTCAAATGCTGCCCAGGTGAACGGGGTGAGACGCTTGCTTCCGACACCCCAAGCCGTAGTCGTTCACGGTCGACCTCAGAGCACCTGGCGGTTGCTCCGCCTCCCCCTCGACCGGCGTTCAAGCCTGCACGCGGACTATAGACCATCCACTGACCAAGCACATCGAACACTCGAACGCCGCACCGGCTCCACGGCTCTTGTGGCACGGCGGCTCGTTCTGACAGACTCACGGCCCCACAGACCGACGCGGGAACGGTTCGACCCACATGAGCGCGAACGACGCGACCGAACTCGCCAAGCGCGCTCTCGCGCACTTCCAGAACAAGACCACCGACCGTGCTCCCGGCCAGATGCGGCTGCCGGTCGAGGCCTACGCCGACCCGGAACGCTACGCGAGGGAGGTGCAAAGGGTCTTTCGCGAGTCGCCCATCGCCGTGGCGCTGTCGCTGGAACTCCCCGCGCCCGGCAGCTACAAGGCCGAAACGCTCATGGGCATCCCCCTCCTGCTAACCCGGGACGAGAACGGCGCCCCGCACGCCTTCCTGAACGTGTGCCGGCACCGGGGCGCCATCGTCTGTCCCGCCGGTAGCGGCAAGCGCAAGCGCTTCGCCTGCCCGTACCACGCCTGGACCTACGATCTGAAGGGGAAGCTGGTCGGCGTCTATGCGGCAGAGTCCTTCGGCGACGTGGACCGGGAAACGCGGCCCCTGACCGAACTGCATTGCGCGGAACGCTGTGGCGTGATCTTCGCCTGTCTGACGCCCGGGATCGGCTTCGACATCGACGCCTGGTTGGGCGACTTCGCCGCCAAACTCGATTCGCTACGGCTGGACGATTGGGTCGTCTACGAGCAGCGCGAACTGGACGGGGCGGGCTGGAAGGCCACCCTGGACGGGTATCTTGAGGTCTATCACCACGACTCCGTGCATCGTTCCACGGTCGGCCAATACACCATCGGCAATCTCCTGGTCCATGACACCTACGGCCCCCACCAGCGCCTGACGTTCGGCCGCCGCAACCTGCCGGAACTCGAGTCCCTGCCCGAGTCCGAGTGGCGACCGGACGACTACATCCGCATCATCCACTCCGTCTTCCCGAACCTGTCCATCTCCGGGATCGTTGGCGGGCACTGCCTGGTGAGCCAGATCTTCCCCGGACCGACCCACGAAACCACCGTCACGCGCCAGACCGTGCTCTGTTCCACCGCCGAACAGACCGACGCGTGGCGCGAGGCCGCGCGCACCTTCAGCGAGATGACGCTGCAGGCCGTGCGCGACGAGGACTACGCCGTCGTCGCCACCATCCAAGCGGCCCTGCCCGCCAACGCCAACCGCGAGTTCCTCATCGGACGCAACGAGCCCGGCGTGCAGCACTATCACCGCACCGTCGCCGGCGTGATGGAAGGCGACATCACTGCTCTCGGAGGAGCCCAATGACGAACATCGCTTCCCTGGAACGCCGCATCGACCGCATCGAATCCCGTTTCGCCATCCAGGAACTGGTGACCGCGTACTGCGAAGCCTGCGACGAGCACGACATGCCGCGGCTGGCGGGGCTGTTCACGGAGGACGCGGTCTTCGACTCGCCGAGCGGCGTGCTGCGCGCCGAGGGACGGGACGCCATCGCCGAGATGTTCGTGGGCGCGTTCCGCGTGCGCGGTCCCGGGTACCACTGGACCCACGACCTGACCGTCCGTTTCGACGACGGCGACCCGGACCGGGCGAAGGGCCTCGTCGCGAGCCACGCGGAGACCTTCGTCAACGGCGTCGCCAGTCTCGCCGCGATGAAGTACGACGACGAGTATCGCCGTGTCGGGGGCGAATGGCTCTTCGCCCGCCGCAACATTCGATTTCTCTACTACGTGCCCGCCGCACGCTATCTCGAGGCGCTCAAGAACAAGGAGCGGCTCTGTTTCGAGGGGACGTGGTTCGAGGCGGACTACCCGGAAGCACTACCCGCCTGGCAGCAGTTCGAACGCGAACACCGGGCCGATTCATGAAGGAGATCCCATGAAACTCGATTTCACCGACAAGCGCATCCTCGTCACCGGGGGCACCCGAGGCATTGGGCGGGCCATCGTCGAGGCCTTCCTCGAGGCTGGCGCACGGGTGGCCGTCAACGGCAGCACGGAGGAAACCACGGGCAAGGCGGTCGCCGAACTCGACGGTGGCGACCGCGTCGTCGCGGCACCGGGCTCGGTCGGCCCCGAAGCGGCCTGCAAGTCCATCGTCGATGCGGCGGTCGGCGGCCTCGGCGGGCTCGACGTGCTCGTCAACAACGCCGGCGTCGGAGGCGGCGGGCCCGTGGAGAAGACCGAGGAGGCGGACTGGGACCGGGTCGTCGACATCAATCTCAAGGGCGTCTTCTTCATGACCAAGCACGCGGTCCCGCATCTGCGAGAGTCGCGCGGCAACATCATCAACGTCTCTTCGGTGCTGGGGCTGGTCGGTAGCCCGTACGGCTCGCCCTACTCGGCGTCGAAGGCCGGCGTCATCAGCCTGACCCGCTCCCACGCGCTCGAGTTCGGCAGGGCGAAGATTCGCGTCAACGCGGTCGTTCCGGGCGGCGTCGACACGGACATGCTGCGGCAGCTGGCGCTCAGCTTTGCCGATACCGTGGAGGCGGGCTACGAGATTCTCGCGAAAGACGCCAAGGCGCAGCGGCGCATCGCCGACCCAAGCGAAATCGCGGGCCCGGTCCTCTACCTGGCGTCGGATCTCGCGAGCTTCGTCACCGGCGCCACCCACGTCGTGGACGGGGGTGAAGTGCTCGACTGATCGGCTGTCCGCGCGGCCGGGGCCGGCGCGGCGGCCCGACTAGGGAAGGTCTGATTAAGACCTTCCCTAGCGCGGCACAGGGATGTGCCGCCAAATTCGATGGCGCAAGCCATTGAATTTGTAAGCAAAACAAAACCGCGCTTTTGTTTTGCGGGGGATGAACAAGTCCATGGACGGACTTGTTCAGGGGGTCCTCAGTTGAACTCCGTGCCTCCCCTGCGCGTGAGGTAGTCCCCGGAGACGCTCTTTAGGATCACCCGGCCGAACACGTCCGACTCCCGCTCCTTCAGCGGTTTCACCACCACGCCTTCGCGCACATGGTCGCCGTTGAGGCTCGTTTTCCCGTCCGTCAGTTCGGCGAGTTTCGCCGCGCTGAACGGACCCCGGTAGAGCACCGGCACGAGAGGAAACAGGTCGTCCAAGCCGTCGCCGACTTCGTCCGCGTCGAGGTAGCGGCCCTTGCCCGGCTCGCCGAGATAGGCATCGAACACGGCGAACGCGGGATTCGGTTCGCCGTAGTGCAGGTCCTGCACGCCCCTGCCGTAGACCTCGCCGAGCACGTAGAATGCTAGATCCGGCCCCGCGAGCCGCCTGCGCGCCTTGGCGAAGGCTTCCTCGTGCGCATACCAGGTGCGGACGTAGAGGTTCGTGGCGTTCGCCTCGTTCAGGTAGAGCGCCTTGCCCTGGTCCGCCATGCCCTTGGACGTGACGATCTCCCCGTGTTCGGGGTGCCAGCCCAGGCAGCACCAGGAGCCGTGCAGCTTCTCCGTGATCATCACCTGCTCGCCCTCGCGGAACGCGTCCGGGTACTTCTTGATGTTGTCGATGTCGTAGTGCGGCGTGGCGCCGAAGACCGGGCGCACCTCGCCCTGCATGGCGATGGGGATGGGCGGTTCGTACTTAACGAGTTCCAGCAGCTCCGTCACGTCATCGCCGACGGCGACCGGCCGGCCGCGGATGCAGCCGTCCCGCACCGGGTAGACGAGACCCTGGGAGAGCGCCCCGCGCAGCTTCACGGCCTTCACCCGGTTGCGTTTCGAGCCGGCGAGCTTGCCCTCGAGGCCGAGTTCCGCGATCAGCCAGTCCGGGCACACCGCCCCTTCCGGGATGTAGGCGGCGAGATCGCCGTCTTGGTATTCGCCCTTCGCGACGACGCTGCGGAAGCCGCCGACCGCCGCCAGTTCCAGGCGGTCCGCGTTCGGGTGCGTCTCGACGCCGAGTGCGTACACGCGTGATTCGAAGGTGGCCACTTCCCTTGCCCTCCATGGATCGATTGCCGACGCGAGCGTAAGCGACCGCTCGCGCTTCGTCCATGAAAAGCCTTGTCCCACATGAAGTGAGCCTGAAGGGAGAGCGTCGATCCCACGAGAAGTGAGCCTGAAGCGGGTTGCGGGATCATCGGAGGATGATCTTGAGACTCGATGCCGAACGATTGAGGACGCTCGACGACCTTCGGGCGTTTCTGGAGGGGAACGATCCGGTGGCCTTCCGGCCGGTGGACCGGGGCGAGGCGTACGCGTTCGTGCGGCGCGTGCTGGTGCGGTTCCGCTATGCGGAGTTGCCCAGGGCCGGGAAGGGGCTGGTGAAGGAGTTCCTGGGGAAGGTGACGGGCCTGTCGCGGGCGCAGTTGACACGGCTGGTCGGCCAGCACGCGCGCACGGGGAGGATCGAGGACCGGCGCCGCGGTCCGGCGCGCCCCTTCGAGCGGCGCTACACGGCGGCCGACATCCGCCTGCTGGCGGAGGTGGACGAGATCCTCGGGGAGCGGTCCGGCCCGGCCACGCGACGCGTCATGCAGCGCGAGTTCGAGGAGTACGGGCGACGCTCGTTCGAGCGCCTCGCGGGGTTGTCGAACAGCCACCTGTATCGGCTGCGCGCGAGCAAGACCTACCGCCGCCGCCGCACGCGCATCCGCGGCACGCGCGCGACGCACGTCGCGATCGGCGAGCGGCGCAAGCCGCGCCCCGAGGGCCGGCCCGGCTTCCTGCGCGTGGACACGGTGCACCAGGGCGACCGCGACGGCGACAAGGGCCCGTACCTGATCAACGCCGTCGACGAGGTCACGCAGTTCGAGTACATCGGCGCCGTGGAGCACATCTCCGAGGCCTTCCTGATCCCGGTCCTGACCGCGCTGCTCAAGAACTTTCCCTTCGCGGTCAACGGCTTCCACGCGGACAACGGCTCCGAGTACGTCAACCACCAGGTGGCGCGCCTGCTGCACAAGCTGCACGTCGGGGAGTTCACCAAGTCGCGCCCGCGGCGCTCCAACGACAACGCCCTCGTCGAGGGCAAGAACGGCTCCGTGGTGCGTCGCCACCTCGGCCACGGCCACATCCCGCGGCACTTCGCCGGCGCCGTCAACGCCTTCACCCAGAACGTGCTGTCGCCGTTCCTCAACTACCACCGTCCCTGTCACTTCCCGGTCGAGACGGTCGGCGACGACGGGCGCGTGACCAGGCGCTATCCGTATGCCAACGTCGCCACCCCCTTCGAGAAGTTCAAGTCCCTCGACGGTGCCGCCCGGTACCTCCGGCCCGGCGTCACCCTCGAGCAGCTCGACGCCTTTGCCCGCTCCGCCTCGGACCTCGACGCCGCGCGCGCCCCCGACGCGGCGCGCGACGAACTGTTCCGCGCCATCCGGGCCGAGGCCGCCGCGTGACCGCGCGCATCCAGGGGGAGCAGCGCCGTGGCCCCGATCCGACACCGCGTTTCCCACCGCCCGCACACCGGCGCTTTACTGTTTGCGGGGATCGCGCCCGTGCACGGCCCGTGGAAAAACGCTCCCCGAACGCGTCCGGCGGCATCGGGCAACCGCCGCCGGCTCCGTGTCCCGCCCGACAACCCAACACACCATCGACACAGCCCGGAAACGACGTCCCGGACCCGAACGGCCTCGCGCCTCGGAACGCCTCCGTTCAGGCTCATTTCAGTATGGGATTAGACTTGAAACGCTCTGTTGCACGGGTGGTCCCGACGCCAAGAATCGCTACTGCGTTCCGTCCCCCTCCGAACGAAGCTGGACGAAGTCGTAGTTCAGGATCCGGTCGCTGTGCGTGCCGACGCGCCAGCCCGGCGGGTCGGTGCGTTCGGGTTCGATGGGGTCGAGGGGCATGGGTTGTCCGCCGATCAGGACCTGCCGAATCCGTGACCGGTCGGCCAGGACCGTCACGTCCTCCGACGGATCCCCTTCGACGATCAACACGTCCGCCAAGCGGCCCGCCTCCAGCGCCCCGGTCTCGCCGTCGAGGCGCAACGCCCGTGCGCAGGCGCTCGTCCCGGCCTGGATCGCGTCCAAGGGCGTGAAGTCCAGGTCACGGACGAATATCTCCAACTCCCGATGGTGCCATTCGCCATAGGGTGTGAGCGAAAAACCGCTCTCCGTCCCGCAGAGGAGCGGCACGCCTTCCGCGTGCGCGCGCTTCAGCATCGCCGCGCTGTCCTCGATCTCGCGCTTGAATACGTCCCGCAGGCCGGGCGATGCGTTCACCGTCCCGCCGTGATCCGCCAGATTCGCCTGGAACGTGAACGTGGGGATGATGGGTGACTGCGCCTCGACCACTGCTTCGAGGGCCTCCTCGTCCATGTAGGTGGCGTGCAGGATGAGGTCGAAGCCGGCCCGCGCCGTGTCGCGAATGCTGGTGGCGCCCCGGCAATGGCCGACCACCGGGGTGTCGAGGTCGTGGGCGGTGTCGGCCACCAGGCGCAGCTCGTCGAAGTTCCACACCTGTAGCTCGCCCGTCACCTTCTGGCGCGGCGTTAGGCCCGTGACGTGTACCTTGATCCAGTCGACACCGTTCTTGATCTGCCGGCGCACCTCCGCAACGATCTCTTCCGGCCCCCGAACCACCTTGCCGTAGCCGCGCCGCCCCTCGTCCGGCAGCAGGCGGCCGGCCGTGCCGCCCACCGACGTCAGCAGCGCGTTTCCGCCCACCGCCATGCGGGGGCCGTGGATGATGCCGGCCTCCACCGCGTCGCGCAGGTCGATGCTGGTCTCGTAGAGGCTGTCCGGGTCGAGAATGCCGGTGACGCCGGCGCGGTAGACCTTCTGGAGGTTGCGCGCCGCGATGATGGCCGCGAGCCCCTCCCGGCGGTGGAAGAACAGTTCGTCGTTGGAGCTCGGCTCGTCGAAGCTGATGTGGCAGTGCGCGTCGATGAGGCCCGGCATCACGGTCAGGCCGGTGGCGTCGATGCGTTCCACGCCATCGGAGCCGCCGGCGGCGTCCTCGCCCACGGCGGCGATTCGGTCGCCCGCCACCACGACATCGCCCGCGCACGCCACGTTGCCCAGCCCGTCGATGACGCGACCGTTCTCGATGACGAGGGTGGGCCGCAGGTTCCGCATCAAGCCATTCCGCGCCGAGCGCCGAGGCCGGCCCTACGCCGCCAATTCGACCCTGGCCTCGTCCTCGATGCGCGTGCCCTTGAAGAAATCCGAGTTCGGGCCCGCGTAGAGCTGCACCGAATGCGAAAACGCGAAGTTGCGGAAGTCCGCCTCGTCGATGAGGTCGTACTCGAGCTGCTCGTAGGCTTCCGCGGCGGCGTGGCCCATGTCCGTCACGTCCCAGTGCCCGAGATCGAAACTCATGATCGCGCGCACCTGCTCGCCGAACGGGTTCGCCTTGCGGTTGAAGGCGAAGCAGGCGTGCGGGTCGTCGGACTCGCAGCCGAAGTAGAAGTTCGGGATGAAGCGCTCGGGGATGTCCTCCGCCTGCGAGACGCCCATGGCGGCGAAGTCGTCGCGCACGTCCAGGGGGACGTCGTAGCCGCTCAATCCGAGGGTGGTCGGCAACTGCTCGATCTTCGCCAGGGTGTCCTCGTCGCCGTAGCGCTCGAACAGACCCTTGGCCTGGGCGAGGTCGACGTTGGCGGGGTCGAGGTTCTCGAGGCTATCGAGGTTGCGCTTCTTCCATCGTCCGACGATGTCCGCGTAGAGGCGCGTGCCGCTGACCACCCCGCCTTCGAGCAGGGCGACCCGCAGGTCGGGGAAGCGGTAGGTCACGCCCCCCATCAGGAGGCTCTTGGCCAGCACCTCGCCCGCCGCGGCGAAGTGCCCCATGTGGTTGTGCATGTAGTTCGAGATGGAACTGCGGTCATGGAGTCCCATGCCGCCGGAATGCGCGGCCACCGGAAAGCCGAGTTCCACGCACCGCGCCCAGAACGGGTCGTAGTCGTATTCGGTGTCCACGGACAGGTTATCGAGCCAGAACACCTCGTTCGCGAGCTCCGGGTATTCCCGCGCCACCCGGGGCACCGGCCGGCGCACGTAGGAGGGGATCATCGCCACCTTGAGCCCCAGCGCGTGTGCGTGCTCCAGTTCTCGGATGCCCTCCTCCGGGGTGTGCAACGGCACGACCGCCGCGACCGTCATCCGATCACCATACTCGGCGTACGCCGCCGCCGCGTACTCGTTGTAGGCATGGCAGACCAGTTGCCGGAACGCGTCGTCGGCGATGCCGTGGAAGAAGAGGCCGGTGGTCGGGTAGAGGACGGCGTAGTCGAGCCCGAAATCGTCCATGCGCTCGTGGTAGAGCTTGGGCAGCATGGCGGTGCAGCGGTCTAGGGTGTTCTTCGTCGGCAACGCCCACCAAGGCCCCCGGATCGCCCGGTTGTCCTTCCGTTCCTCCCAGTTCATCTGGTACCAGCCCGGCCCGGTGCGCCCGCCCCGCATGTGGTTGGCGAAGTCCGTCACCGCGTCCTCGCCCCCCGCTTCCTTGATGTAGTCCATCAGCACCGGGGTGAACTCGATGATGTGGGAGTCCCCGTCGATCAGTGGATGATCGAGCTTGGCGCGGATCTGCGCGGAGGTGGTCGTCATGGCGTGAGTCCCCTCGGAATGTCACTCGTCCGCCCGAGTGTACTACGGGGGCGGCGGCGTCACGGGGTCGTCGGGCACTTCCTGCCCTGTGCAGAACGGGAGGCCCGCGCGCTCACGATCAAGCGGATTCCGCGGGGAGCGCATCGTCCGGATCGGGAGGCACCCCGCCTCCCGACGCAGGATGCGCAAGGCTGCCTCGACGTCCGCCTCGTCGCTTCGCGCCGCGAAGAACTCCGCCGGACTGATCGCGGCCACAGCCGCCTTCAGGGAAGCGGGCAGCCTCAGCGGGTGGATATTCGTCTGCTTCATGGGCCGATTCTGCTACTCGGCCGCGCCGTTGACTACACCCCTACGCGAGCGTAGCGTCACGAAGCAAGCATCCGACGACGGCGACAAGACATGCAGAGACGAAACTTGAGGGCGGTGTTCGCGGGCGTGGCCGCGCTGCTGGCGGGTGCCGTCAGCGCCGAGGTCCCCCGCATGGACGACGGCAAGCCCGACTTCTCCGGCACCTACGACATCACGACCCTGACGCCCTGGCAGCGCAATCCGGAGCTGGGTGAGCGGAAGCACTTCACCCAAGAGGAAGCCGACGAGATCAAGAACGCCTCCTACGGCCGGGTCGAGCAAGCTGCGGCCCCCCTCAACCCGGATCGCGCCGTCCTCGAGGCACCGACCGGGGAGGCCCGCGACCGCGGGGTCGACCGCTCCGGCGACTTCACGCCCGGCAGCTACGACCTCCACTGGTTCGACTGCGGCGGGAAGCAGTGCGACCTGTACCGGATCGACGGCCAGTATCCCTCTTCGGTGATCGTCGATCCGCCCAACGGGCGCATCCCGGAACTCTCCGCCGCCGGCAAGGCGCGCCGCGCCACCCTGCTGCCCTACTACAAGGCCAAGTACCCCGGCGAGGCGTGGTGGCTCGAGGACGGTAGCGACCCCTACGACAATCCGGAGGCCCAGTCCGTGGGCGACCGCTGCCTCTACATGGGGCTGACCGTGCCCTCGCAGCCCGTCGTCTACAACAACACGAAGGTGATCGTGCAGTCCGGCGATCAGGTGCTGATCCTGACGGAGTGGATGCACTGGCCCCGCATCGTGCGACTGAACTCGGAACACCTGCCGGAGGACATGCGTTCCTTCGGCGGGGACGCCATCGGTTGGTGGGAGGACGACACGCTGGTCGTCGAGACGACCAACTTCATCGACTTCAACGCCCCGCACCCACCACGGGAAGGGCTCAAGGTCATCGAACGCTTCAGCCCCATCGACGGCGACAGCCTGCTCTACGCCTTCACCGTCCACGACCCGGATTACGTCGCGCCATATTCCGGCGAATACCCTTGGCACAAGAGCGACTACCCGAACTACGAGTACGCCTGCCACGAGGGCAACTACTCGCTCGCGAACACGCTGAGCGGGGCCCGGGCCCTGGAGCGCAAGTGGATCGCGGAGCACGGGTCGCCGGAGGCCGGCGAGGAGTGAGGGCGGCATGAAGCAGAGTATCCCGGCGCTCGTCCTCCTGGTCTGCCTCGGCTGCGCACCGGCCCCGGAGCCCGGCGAGTGGCAGGCGCCCCGCGGCCCCGGCGGCGTCCATCCCGATCTCAGCGGCGTATGGCAGGCCCTGAACGAGGCCAACTGGGACATCGAGCGGCACATGGCGCGCGCGTCGGTGCAGCTACGCGATGGTCCCATGGGACCCGTGCCGAGCATCCCGACCCTCTACATGGGGGCCACCGCGGCCGTGCCGCCGAGCCTCGGCGTGGTCGTGGGCGGCAAGCTGCCGTACAAGCCCGAGGCCCTCGCGAAGCGCGACGCCAACCGCGCGAACTGGAGCGAGCTGGACCCGGAAGTGAAGTGCTTCCTGCCAGGCATCCCGCGGGCCAACTACCTGCCGCAGCCGTTCCAGATCTTCCAGAGTCCGAACCACCTCGAGTTCGTCTACCAGTTCGCGAGCGCCAACCGGAACATCATGATGGAAGACCCGGGGCCGGCCCCAGCCGACTCGTGGATGGGGCAGTCGGTGGCGCGCTGGGACGGCGACACGCTGGTCATCGAGGTCACCTCCCAGAACGACCAGACCTGGTTCGACCGCGCCGGCAACCACCACAGCGCCGCGATGACCGTCGTGGAGCGGTTCACCCCGATGGGGCCGAATCACCTGGCCTACGAGGCGACCATCGACGACCCCGGGACGTTCACCGAGCCGTGGACGATCCGCATGCCGCTCTACCGGCGCATGGAGCCGAACGCGATGCTGCTCGATTTCAAGTGCGTCGCGTTCGTCGAGGAACTGATGTACGGGGAGCTGCGGCGCCATCCGCTGCCCCGTTAAGGAATGGGAGAGTAACAAGGTGAAACTTGCAGGCATCCTGTCCACCGCGGTCCTGGCCCTGTCCGCCCCGGCCGCTACCGCCCATCACGCGTTCGGCGCGGAGTTCGACCCGAACCTGCCCGTGCAGTTGCGCGGCCCCATCCAACGCATCGAATGGGTGAACCCGCACGCCTGGTTCCACGTCGAGCACGCGAACGAAGACGGCAGCACGACGGTGTGGATGGTGGAGGCCGGCACGCCGAACACGCTCTTCCGGCGGGGCATCACCCGCAACACCGTGCCCCTCGGCACCGAGGTGATCATCGACGGCTTTCAGGCGAAGGACGAGTCCCTGCGCGCCAACGGCCGCCGCATGACGTTCACAAACGGCGAGACGCTCTTCATGGGCTCGAGCGGGACGGGGGCGCCTCGGGATGGGGCGGATCCGACGGAGTCGGGAATCTAGTGTGGTGTCCCGCAAGTTCCTGGTACTTCAGCGCGTTCCACGGGCTCTGAAGTACCAGGAACTTGCGGGACACCACACTAGCAGCCTATCGGACTTGGACCTGCGCAGCGGATCCGAGGCCGACGGAGCGATAGGACGCCGTGCTGGAACGGCTTGGGCCGGGGCCAGAGGCGGTGCCCGCTAGGGCGACGGCTTCGGTGGCGCTAACGCCCAGGCTCCCGGGCATCCGAATCGAACACATCGTCCACCGTGCGCGCGTCGAGCAGGCTCCCGGCCCACGCCTCAAGGTCGGTCGCCGACCCCTGGTGCAACCTGTCCGAGACGGCCGGCGCAAGCGGACCGAAGCGCCGCGTCAACTGCTGCTCCAACATCTGGACTCGTCCTTGCCGCATGCCCCTGTCGTGCGCCCTCTGGATCATTCCGGCCATGGCCTTGCTCTCCTCCGGATACCGCCGCCGGTAGGTCTCCTGCTCATTCTCCGTGAGCGCGGCGTAGATGTCGATGAACTGGGTAGCTGCTCCTGGCGCAACGGGACGATCTCCACGTCGTCCTCCGACGCGGGCGCCTCCTCCGGCGCGAAGAACGCCAGCGCCTGGCGCGGGTAGTCGAGGATCAGGTTCTTGAAGTTCTGGTCGTGGCTGATTCTTGCGAGGGGCAAGCCCCTCGTGAGGGCCACCCTCGCGCTCCCCAGCTGAAGGCTCTCCGCCCTTGCCATGCGCCGCGTCCGGTAGTTCGTTCGGGCATAGCTTTAGGCACTTGCGGGAGATGTGGAATCGGCTATATCTGAAGATCCTGTGGGAGATTCGCCCGGGATGCGTGCGGCAATGGCGCACAACGGGCACCACAACCGGGCGCGCAGCTTCGGTATCTCGGCTGCCCCTCGCAGGAAAGAGCCTTCAGCCGGGGAGCGCGAGAGTGGCCCTCACAGGGGGAACCCCTCGCGGGAAGACCCGGCACCCGCTAGGGCGACGGCTTCGGTTGCGCTGACTCCCAGCTCTCGGAGCTTGCGGCGCGCCGCGTCTCCCTGATGGACCCTGACGGGCGCGAGCACGATGCGATCGGACTGCTCGGACACGTCGAAGTAGCTCACGCGGGGAACGCCGAGACGATCGCGTTGGGCAGCGTGAGTTGATTCTTGGAAGTCAGCTTGGCCAACATCAGGGATTCCCGGAAAACACGAAACAAGGAGATCTTTCACGGCTGAGGGACGGTGTCCAGCGGGATAGGTGTTGGCACGGCGGCCGAGTGACGGCTTGGTCGTGGGACCGTCACCCGGACAGCGCGGTTCCGCCCGACCAACGCCCTGGCCACGAAACCGGCCAGGCCCGGCCGGCCGTTGTAAGCTGCTTGCTGGGTCGGCCGTGGCGCGACCGATCTCCCGGCTACGTAGTGGACGCCTTCCGCGACCCACCGGCGTCCGCGCGCAGATCGAAAAGGAGGCGGCGGTGCAACAGATCGAGACCGTGTGCGTCTACTGCGGGGCGAGCAGCGGCCACGATGCGGAGTTCGCGCGCTTCGCGAGCGCGTTCGGCACCGCCTGCGCCCGGCGTGGCTTGGGGGTCGTCTTCGGTGGCGCGGCCGTGGGCCTGATGGGACGGGTCGCGGAAGGGGCCTTGGGGGCCGGCGGGCGCGCGGTGGGCGTGGTTCCACGGTTCATGGAGGAAGCCGAGTTCCCGGCTGCTGGGCTGACGGAATTGGTGGTGGTCGAGAGCCTGCACGCCCGCAAGCAGAAGATGTTCGAGCTGGCGGACGGCTTCGTGGCGCTGCCGGGTGGCCTCGGCACGCTGGAGGAGGCGTTCGAGATCATTACGTGGCGGCAACTCGGCCTGCACGACAAGCCCATCGTGCTGGCGAGCTGCGGCGACTATTGGAAGCCTCTGGTGGCGCTGCTCGACCATGTGGTGGCGACGGGGTTCGCGCGCCGCGACGTGGCCGGGTTGTACGCGGTGGCGGAGTCCGTGGAGGAGGTCTTCGAGAGGTTGAGTGCGTGAAGCCTCGGTGCCCCTTGGGCTACTCGCGCCAGGGTATGCCGGCTTCGTAGCTCGACAGTCGCTGCTGGAGCTCTGCTTGGCGGCCATCGTCCGCGTCCAAGTAATCGAGTGCTTGGCGTTGCGACGCGGTGGCGCGGTCGAAATCCCCCCGTTCCGCCCACGCCGCGGCCAGCGTGTCGAGCGTGTCCGCGTCTTCGGACTGCGCCACCGCGCGCTCGGCCAGGTGTACGGCGAGCGGGCCGTTGCGGACTTCCGGACGCGTGGATGTCGCGAGAATCCACGCCGCCGTGTTCTGTGCCGCCGCGTGGCCCGCGCCGGCGGCGCGCTGTAGCCAGTGAACGCCTTCCTCAAAGGCGCTCTCGGCGCGGTCCGCCAGCAGCAGGCTGCCCAGCCGGTATTGCGCCGTGGCATCGCCCGCCTCGGCGCCGCGCCGGTACCACTGCTCGGCGATCACCATGTCCGCCACCGTTCCCGTTCCCGCCTCGTGCAGGTGGCCGAGGCCCGTGAACGCGGCGGGAATGTCGTGGGCCGCCGCTAGGGAATAGAGGGCATGGGCGCGCGTGGGATCCATCGCCACGCCTTTACCCACGAGATACAGGTGCGCGAGCGCGACGTGCGCGTGCCCGAGCCCGGCCTCTGACGCCCGTTCGAAGCGGCGGGCTGCCTCGCCCGGGTCCGGCGCGCCGAACTCCCCGTCCCGGAACATGTAGCCGAGCGCGAGCGTCGCCTCGACGTTGCCCGCGCGTTCCGCCATCTCGTACCAGTGCCGTGCGGCGTCCGGGTCCGGTGCATCCGTGGCCGAGCGCCGCCAACTACGGGCCAGATGGAGATAGGCCGGCACGTAGCCATCGTCTGCGGCGGCCTGCAGCCAATAGCGGGCCTTCGCCACGTCCCCCCGCAGGAAGGACACACCGACGCGCACCCGTGCAGCCGGGATCCCGCCCCGCGCGGCCTTGAGGGCGAACCGAAACGCGGCGCCCTCGTCGCGGACCATCCCGAGCCCCTCGCCCCGCAGGTGCGCGAGCCCGGACAGCGCCTGGGGCTGGCTCGGGTGGAATTCGAGCGCCCGCACGTAGTCCAGCGCGGCGGAGACGTACATCTCCTCGGACGCGAAGGTGAACCCCCGGTAATAGAAGGCGCGGGCGCGCTGCCGTGCGGTGATCCAAGGGGAGACGAGCACCGGTTCGAGGTAGCTGCGCGCCAGCGAATAGCGCTCGGCTTCGATGTGCGCGATGGCCCGCGCAAGGTGCTCCCGGGCCCGGTCGGCCGGATTGGCCGCGGCCATCGCTTGCGCGGCGGCCGCGAGGGCGACCGCGCCCCAGACGGCCCGCAGCCCCCCCAGCCGGAGCCTGCTACAATGCCCGTCCGTTTCGACGCGCTTGGGGGCGATCTGGTTTCGACGGCGGTATCGAAGTCGAAGGTGCATGCCGAGAGGGTAGCAGCTCTCGCAAATCCACTGCTGCAACCGAAATAGTTGCCAACGACGACAACTACGCACTAGCCGCTTGAGGCTAACCCCGATGGCCTGCTGCCCGTGGCGGTCCATCGGGGGCAAGTTCACGGGATCGCCGACGGAGGGTGTCCCGACTCCGGACGCTAGACCTTAGGGACTCGCCTTCGGGCACCCTGTTCGCCGGGTCGCCCGCAGGCTAAAGCAATAGACGAAACTAAGCATGTAGAGCCGACGGCGGAGGACCGACGGACGCGGGTTCGACTCCCGCCGCCTCCACCATCGCGTCGACAAGCGCGTCCTCGCACCCGAATCACTTGGCGCCAGGGTGGTGGCTCCTGAGGGCGTGACGCGTGCCACCCAGTGCAGCGACGAGACGACTCGGGTTGTCGGCTCGAGGGAAGCCTCGTGCGCAAGGAGCCGGAACGACTATGAGTCAAGATGACCTAGAGACGCTGTGGGAGGAGTACGACTTCTCCAAAGGGGTAAGGGGAAAGCACTGCCGGGCGTATCGCATAGGAATGAACGTCGCGCCCCTTGACGTCGACGTTGCCATGTGTTCAAGGACTTGGGTTCCGTCAACCAAGTCTCATGGAGAACGGGGCTCGGCTGTCAAAAGACCAAGCCGGTGACACGGCCCGGTAGTGGGATTGCACGCGACGCCATGTACAAAGAACACCCAGAACTTGTGCGTCCTGCGGACGATACGGCTCTCTGGCGGTACATGAACTTCACAAAGTTTGTTTCGCTCCTTGAAACTAGCGCATTGTACTTTAGTAGTATTGATCAGTTGGGCGACCCGTTTGAAGGCTCCCTGTCGCCTAATACGCCGCCCCAGGTTACTCTCTCGGAGACCGGGCCGAGCCAGCGTTTCCAGATCGACATGCGAACTGCCACCGGTCTGATCTGCGTGAACTGCTGGCATATCAGCGAGGTCGAGTCTGCAGCCATGTGGAAGCTGCACTCAAGAGAACATGATGGAATCGCGGTTAGAACGAACTTCAGTGATCTCTCTTCAGCGTTCTCATGTGAACAGGCGATCAGCATTGGCACGGTTCAGTACATAGACTATGAGACGACTCTGGTCCCATATGGCAACGCGCTGCTGCCGCTCTTCCACAAGAGACTTAGCTTCAAGCATGAGCAAGAACTGAGGGCTGCGGCCTTCAAAACACCTTCTGATGAACATAACAGCAACGAAAAAGGCATCTACTGCGAGGTGGACTTGCCGACACTCATAGGTGAGGTTGTAGTAGCACCTTACTCTGATGGTTGGTTCTTCGAGCTTGTACAATCTCTAGCTGATCGGCATGGACTCGCTCAGAAGGTGAGGAGGTCAGCCCTTTCGGCGTCGCCAAGGTTCAATGCAGACCTTATCGTTGTTGGCCAGAACAAGGTTGACAGCGATAGCTAGCTTGAGGGCACAGTTGGACTCGACGAATCAGGCGAACGCCAATAGGCTTCGCCCGGCTTTGTGCGTGCGCTACCAGAGCGTGTAAAGCGACGTCAGAACCTGATCCTTCGACGACTCTGCCGGTGGCGGGCGGTCGTTCACGCCAATGGCAGCGCGAGCGGTTTCGTGGAGGTATTGAGCACGGCAGCGCCGCGCTTGGGCGCGATCGGTAGCTCTCGTCAGTGTTGGTCAGAGAGTGGCTGTGGTGCAGCATCCGGTCGAGGATTGGGGTGCGGCGCCGCGTGCGGTGTGCCGCGAGCCCGCCTGGCGGCTCCGTGGGATTTCGAGAGCGTGACGGAGAGAACTGGACAGCCGTTCTCGTCGCCGCTCGGCGAGGACGTGTTCTGGTTTGTGTGTCACCATCCAGGAGGTAGAACTGGGTGCCCCTCTCTCTCCGCTTCTCCAGCCCTACGTTTCATGGTATGTCCAAGTGTCGAATTCAGCGGCTCCTGACGCCCAGCTAAGGGCGTCGGAGGAACCCGCACTACCCGGGCAATCGCGCCTCCTTCCGCCCGTACCGGGTAAGTTCGGCGCGGTCTCGGGGTTCCGTTTGCGTTCCGGGCCGTAAGCATGCTCCAATGGTCGCTTGATTCGCAAGGCCTCGCTGCGATACAAGGAGCCTGCTCGTGAGCGACGAAGAAGCCAGGGGCGCCTCTAAGGCCATCCACAAGTTCATCAACGACCTTTGGGACGAACTAGGCCTCTTCGATAAGCTCGGCATCGACGGACCAGACGGCGCGTCTCCGACCGAGAAGAAGGCCGAGACGCTCGACAACCTCAGCTTCCTAATGGAAGAGATCGCTGAGCAGTCCTTCCTGCGTGGCGCTGACGCTGGCATTCACGCTCTCAGGGACATCATCAAGGCCAACGGGGGTTCCAATCCAACGCGGGGTCAATCCCAGCGCGCTTGGAGAAAGAACGTCCGCAAGCGCCTCCCCGAACTCGACGACTTCCACGTCCTTGATGCCCCTTGGTAGCCGCACGGGGCCGGAGGTCCCTTGCAGTCACCAAGCCAAGGAACGAGAGGCGCGGCAGTCGGAGTGGCGGGGCTTCGGAATCCGCATGACCGAAGTGGGCCGCTACGTGCGAGGCGCGTCATAAGTGCGAGATTAGCTGGTAGTCTCATCTCGGTACGCTTCGAGGTGCCCCCTTGTTTCGACTAACGCGATGGCTCGATCTGTTGGGGGCTCGGCCATCGTGCCTCCGGCGCCGGGCGTAAGCCCCATTCGGTGGAGCAGTACGTGCCGGATCACTCGCTCTAGGCCGCATAGAGTGGGGCATGTTCCAGAGCCTTGGCCAACTTCCGGTCTGGCAGAACGGGCCTACCCAACACTCGGTTGTTGGTACGCGTAGGGGCCACCCACGAGCCAAACGGTGTACCCGAGTGAACGTAACGGCTGCGCACGTCATACGCTGACTCAAGACACTTAGCCATGTCGAATTGCCTCTCCAAGCCCGCCATTCCACGCGCGTTGAAGCAACCATTGTTTGATGAATTCACTTCACGAGCTCGGTAGAAGTCATCGTCTAGGTATTGGAGCAAGGATTTCGCGAAGCCTTTGCGGATGGACGTGAGCCTTCCTAACAGTCTTTTCGCGCACGCCTCGCCTACCTTCTCTCTGATCTGCCTCAGGTCCTCCCGGACCGCCCCGTCGAGCAGTTCCTCGCCCGAGGACGCTTCCAGGCTGGCAAGCACTTCTCCGGCGGTGATCAAATGGAGAAATGCGACCTATGGATCTCGCTCGGCGTTTTGCAGAGCGCGCGAGTAGAACCTACATGCGGTTTGCATCCTGCGAGTATCTAGTTCGTCAATCTCCGGGAAGAGCCAGCGCTCAACACGCGCTGCTTCGCCTAAGTCACGCGTGACGGGAAAGCTCGCCCGTTCTTCCTGTGTGCTGAACGGAAGTCGTGGGTCGGGATGGCGTATGATAGGCTGCGAAGTTTGGTACGTGGAAGATCCCGCCGCCCTCCACCGGTCCCGGGCAATCGCAGCGCTTGCGGTAAAGTAGGGCGAGCAGGTCACTGACACATTGGCCGACACCTTCGGCGGAGAAGTCTGGCGTATTGTGCTTCCGGCGTCTTAAGGTGCTGCCACTCGAACAGGACCACCGCCACAGTTCTCGACATCGGCGATTCCGACGACCCGGACCAACGGTAGGGAATGCTATGGCCAGATTTATCTTGCTTCCACGATACTGGCCCACAAGCCTACTGGTGGTCGATAAAAGCACGTTATAGCCGGGTGAAGCGACGGTATCGTCAGCCCACATCGAAGCTCACCGAGTCGAGAACTTGCGCGCAAACATACCCAAATGATCACGCCGTCGTCGTAGGACTTCCGGGTCCAGGGATGGCGTCCCGTTCCGGGTCCGGTAGACACGGACACGCCTCAGACTGCCGCTGGGCGCGCGTCGCACTTCATGTGGAGGGAGTTTTCGGCGAGTGGGCGAGGCCTCGGAAACACGCAAAGCACCGCTAGGCAACAGGCGGTGGTGGGTGCGCGCGGTGGCACGACCATTCGCGTGCGCCCCTAGCGCACGTCGCGGCCGTGGCGCTTCGATCTACGGCAACGCTAGGCACCGGACTCGAGCATCGAGCGAATCTCTTGGACGGTGAAGGGCGGCTCGCGGCGGTGTGCGACGGCGTGGCAGTTGGGGCAGAGTGGGACCAGATCGTGGGCGGGGTCGACGATGGTGTCTGGGCCGAGGACGGATACTGGCGTTGTGTGGTGTACTTGGATGAACCCCGCTGCGGCGTTGCCGTACCGGTCGCCGAAATCCAGCCCGCAGGCTTGGCATTTGCAGCCCCAAATTGCGATGGCTGCGGCTCGATTACGGCGGTCGCGCTCGTAGCGCGTCGATTCACTTGTGATTGCGGCTCCCTCGGCGAAGCCGATGGCGGGCGTTTGTTCCTCCTCATCGCTTGCCTGAACCGGCACTAGGGCGAGGATCGCCGCGACGAAAAGCCGAGTCCATTGGAACGCATCGCCGAGCCGTTGTTCGCCATCGCGAGCTTCGGGATCGATCCGGCGCTGTAGAACAAGCGATACTCGGGTCCAATGGTCCGGCCAAGTCTCTTCCTTTCGCGGATCGGAGGGCTGATCGTTGACGCGGAAGTCCAAATCTGCGCCTCGATTCGAACACTCCGACAAAACCGACTGGAACACCGCGCGACCTGCGCTACCGGCGTTTCCCATCGCAGCTAGGAGGTCACCGGCGAACTTACCGGGCTCGAACGCCACAACGACACGGCGCCAGCGCATGGTGGTGCGGACCGCGAACGCGTGATCTGCGGGCACACCAGTAGGTCGCAGCAGATACCATCGGTACCCTTCAGAGTTGACACCGTCTTCGACCTCGAAAAGGAGGCCGGTCTCCGAAGAGACAAAGTCGGCAAGTCGCTGGGGTTCAGTTGCCATCAGCGACGCCGGCGATATCCGAATCGGCAGGCTCGGGCAGGCTTTCTACGAGCCTTCGCAGAATGCGTGAGACTTCGAAGCGCATATCATTGAACAACTCGCTGTCACTGTCGCTAGTCGTGTTCAGTTCCGCGACGCAAAGTGCCCACAAGAGCGAGTCCAACCCCTGCACGGTGACGCTGTCGTTGTGATTTGGTACATAGACCTTGTGGTAGTAGGGGTGTTGGGTGTTGATGCGCACAGCCTTGTGTATTTCGATTAGCGCTGGTTCGAATAGAACACCTTCGGCTATGTCGTCAGCGGGTTCGACGTGGACTTGACCAGGCGTGGTGGCTGACGTCACCGGCAGCTTCAGGGAAAAGGTCCCTTGCTGGTTTGTCACTGTTACATCGCCCGTGACCGCGTTGTTGACGGTGATTTTCGCGCCGCCAACCTGTGCTTCCTTGTCGGCGATGGTCTTGTTGGATGCTTGGTGTACGCCTTTCTTGGCCTTCTCGTTGATGTCGCGGGCGCGCCCCCTTCGGTATCTCCGGTTCGCCTCGCGCCGAGGAGCAGTGAGGAAGTCGCGTAGCCATTTCAGCAGACTGTCATCCAGTTGAATCTGGGACTTGCGTACGTCGAGCTGGAGCGCATCGTCCAAGCGGTGATCGAACGAAAACTCGACGCGCAGCAGATTCGAGTGGGGTTCCTTCTGGAACATGCCGAGCCAATCCGCGCTGTGGATGAGCCGACCCTCACGATAGATGTAGATGCCCTGGAGGTCGGGCGAGATTCGCGCGTCCTTTTCCTGATCGCTGGTGGCGAACTCCTCGCGGCGTGGGAGGATGAAAGCGCGTACCTGGAACTCGGCGCCGGTGTCGACTGGCTGCGTCTCGCTGGCGACTAGCTCCGATAGACCCTCTTGGAAGGGGTTCCATGCGTTGACGGACTCACCGTTTAGCGTAATTCGTATGTCTCTTGCACGACGGTCCTTCGGTTCAAGGAATCGCTGATAGGTCATCGAAAGATGGAAGCGTAGATCATGGCAGCGGGCGTTTAGCGCCCTCTTGGCGTACGGGCCGGTCGGGTCTGCATAGCTGCGCAGGAGGCGGTCGACTTTGGTCCACAGGACAACCGTTCCGGCCCGCTCGGGCGCGACACGGTCAAGATGGGCGACGGCTTCAGGATCTGGTTCATCAGTGATGAGGAGCAGCCACTCGCCGCAGTCCGCCACGTAGTCCAGATCCCATGTGGCCATAATCGGCGAGTCCCCACTGGACGGTCGGGACACAACGGACAAGCGGCGGCACCACGCTGTCGACGCCGTCTTGAGCCCAAGGCCGAATTTGCCGAGGCTTGCGGGGTCCGCGCGTTTCACCGAACCGTAGGTCATGGCCTCCTCGAGATGTTTGCGATCCATCCCGTCACCGTCGTCGGCGATGGCGATCCTGACCTCGCCGCGCAAGTCAAGCTGAACGCTGATGTCGACGGTCGTTGCGTTGGCGGCGATGGAGTTGTCGACGAGATCGGCGACGGCCGTCTCGAAGCTGTAGCCCATGTCTCTCAGCCCTTCCATGGTTCGGGCCGGATCTGGGATGAGTGGGACTGCCTCCTGTGGCATTGGCGGGCTCCTTATCTCGAGATATCGATGATGCGCCAGCCGCCACTAAGCGTAAGTACTGATCCCTTGCCAGTTGATTCTGCGGAATCGGCGAACTGGTGTCTCATGAAGTAGCGACCGTGTTCGTTGCGTTGAAGAATGATCTCGTCGCCACTGACGAGACCAGCCTCTCGGATGTAGCGCGTCATGCGAGTCAGGCGGTACTCATTGCGCGTGCCGCCAAACCACCGATTATTATAGTAGATGAAGGCGAACTCCCAGAGCGTGCCGACAACGTCTTCGAAGTTGATATGGGAACGGGGGTTGAGTTCCGAGGTGTTCAGCTGCGGGAAGAAGGACAGGATGCGCGGGTCCCTCGGAATCAGGATGCCGGCCTGATGGCCACCCGTCTCGCCTGCATCGTTGGCGCTCAAGGTTTTTCTGATGGTGTGTGGGGTCACTTTGTGTCCTTCAACGGGGAGCGGGTCAAAGCGGCCATGATATCCGGATAGTCGTCGCGCTCACCGCGAACACCGACGATGGCGTTATCGGCGACGCCCCGCTTGCGTTGCAGGCGCTCGTCCATGACTTCCTCCACAGTGTCGGCAACGATCAAGCGTCGAATGGTAACTGGGCGTTCCTGCCCTCGACGGTAGGCGCGTGCGGCGGCTTGGTCCTCTATCGCCGGATTCCACTCAGGATTGTACTGGATCACATGATTGGCGGCGGCAATGTTCAGGCCGGTACCGCCAGCTTTGGGATTCAGCACGAGGACGGCAGGACCCCGATAAGCGGTGAATTGGTCAATGAGTGGCTGCCGATCAGGAATTGGCAGGCGTCCGTCGATGGTGGCGGAAATGACCCCGAAGTCGCTCTGGACCATGGCCGCGATCCGATCTGCCATCGCGGTGAACGACGTGAATACGAGCGCCTTTTCACGTATCGCGAAAACCTCGCCCAAGAGACTCTTCAGGCGGTGGAACTTGGAGTAGTCGGGAAGCAGCGAGCGCTCCTCCAAGAGGGCTGGATGCGCGCAAAATTGACGTAACTTCGTCAAGGATACGAGCGTGGCGGCGGTGCCGTACTTGCGGTGGATGGCAGCCCGGACGTTGTCGTACGCTGTTGCTTCCACGTCATCCAATTCGAGGATTTCGGGGATGTCGATACGTGGGGGAAGGTCTTCAGCGACCTCCTGAACACGCCGCCGCAGGATGACCGGAGACACTAGGGGCTCCAGCGATGACGCGTCCGCGTCGTTGTCCGTGTAACGGGCTTCGAAGGTCGGAAGGTCACCTAGGTAGCCGGGCAAGACGAAGTCCATGATGGACCAGAGGTCGCGTAGGCGATTTTCGACGGGAGTGCCGGTAACTGCGAAAGATACGTCTCGATGAAGCCGTTTGACGGCGTTGGCGCGCCGGGTCTCGGGGTTCCGGATGTTCTGAGCTTCGTCGAGCACCAGCGCACGCCATTGAATCATCCTGAGTAGAGACAGGTCGCGGACGGCGGTTTCGTACGACGTGATGACGACGTCGGCTGGACGGAGTTCGGCTGGACTCCCTGTGCGGTCAGGACCGTGGTGCTTGAGGGCGCGAAGGCCCGGAGAGAACTTCTCGATCTCGCGAACCCAGTTCTGGAGCAGCGACCCTGGGGCTATCACGAGAGAGCCTGCTGTGCTCAAGCCGGCCCCAGGATCCTGCAGCACGCTGATGATCTGGAGAGTCTTGCCTAGCCCCATTTCGTCCGCTAGCAGCCCGCCGGCACGTTGCGAGACGAGGAATCGCAGCCATCGCCAACCACGGATTTGGTAGGGATAGAGGGTGGCGGCTATTCCATCTGGCCGAGTATTTGGATCATCGGGTGAGAGGTTGGACAGGGCGTCGTCGCTAAGCTGATCGACTACGGGCTCACCGTTGGCCGCGGCTCGACGAAGAGCGAGGCACTGCCGCAGAGTCAACGGCACGGGAACTGCGGTGTCGAGGCCTATGTTGCCTAGGAGGGTTGCGACGGATTGTGCGTCCGCAGGAGACACCGGGTGCCAAGTGCCTTCATGGACGACATGCCCTCGGTGGATTGCCTCGAAGGAGAGCGGGAACGACTGGCCGAGTTGCGTGCGCGCTGTGAGGCGTATCGATGGCCACGCACTGTTTGAGGCCTCCAACACGACGAGGGCGCCGACGGGGTAGGGGGAAAACGAGAGTTCGGCTGCGGCACCCTGTCTGCCGGTGGCCAGATCATCCCAAGCCGACCGGTGCTCGATGATCGAGGCGTACACCTGCTCGGCTGTGGCCGGTATTCGTTGTCTTCCATCGGACACGGCCAGCACGCCACTCGGCGAGAGGGACCAAGTCTTCAAAGCATGCCCGTTGGGTTGAGAAGGCGAACGTCGCCTATGAAGCTCTCTAAGGTGATCAACTCGGGGCGTAGGGTTGGCGGGTAGGAAGGGAACAGCGCAGACGGGACGACCAGATGAACTCCGGCGCTTTTCATCTGGGCGAACTGTCCATCGGAAACGCCTTCTTGGAGAGTGAGCAGGTGCTTGATCGGAATTCGGTCCGCCTCGGAGATGACTTGGCGCCACCGATCGCGGCAGGTGGTCTTGACGGCGAGCATGCGCAGGTGATCCGCCGGGTAGCTGGGGTCGTCGTAGCACGCCTTTGATGGGAAGAGGAAGTCTGGCCGCTTTCCGGACTCGGACTCGGCACCATAGACGAAGTCCCGGTGCTCTAGAAGCCCCTCTTCCGTAAAGATCTGGCGCGGGTGCAGTTCGAGCGAGCGCCCGGAACGAACACGTCTCCGCTGTAGTGTCGTCTGGGCGAATGCAATAAAGTCGTCCATAGTGGGGAAGCCGTTTTGAACGACCGGGAGCGAAACAGCCTCCTCAACGCTTTGGAACATCTCATACTCGCAGTCTCGCCGACGGATCAGGCGCTCGTCGGCGTCCAAAGCCTCTAGGGGTCGAAGCTCGATGACCTTCTTCAACAGTACGGCGGCTCCGGGGAACGCGTAGAGCCAGTTGCTCGGAATGTCGTCGGGCTCAAGCCAGCAGTCCCGGTCGCCTGCTGGGATATCGGTGTAGCCTGGGCGGCCCGCGAACCGAAAAGTTCCAGGCTCCACCCAGCCGACCGTGTCAAGTACAACCTCTTCCTCCGGAACGGAGTCGCAGACCCAGACATGGCACTCTTGGCCTGATCGACGCTGGGCTGGACCGAAGGAGAATACGGCCAGCGCCCCGGTGCTTTCGGGATCGAGCAGGGCTGACGTCGATCCGCCGAGGCGCGTTATTCGAACCTCGTTGCGAGATCTTTGGTTGTACCAAACGGCACGGACGTCTCGGTGGTCCGCGTGAGAGTCGACGTACAAGTCGAAGTTGGCGTCGGGATTGCTGTCCTCCGGGCGGTCAAGCTCGGGGAAGACCTCGAACATGAACTGGCGCGGCATGTATGGCCCGGCGTGATGCGCACGAGTAGCTAGTGTATCGTTGGCCGAGAGACGCTTGACACACCAAACAACACTGTCTTGGGCGAAGTCGTTCTCGCCGATCCAGTCGGTGAGGTCAATCAGGGCCATGTGCGGGCGGTGTGGCTTGTTCTGGTTTCAAGGGCAGCGGTGCTTGGGCATGGGGCGACGAATCTGCGCACTCTGCCTTGATGTACGGTTCCATGTGTCGCGCCACGGCTTCAGCGACGGGTACCACGACGGCGTTGCCAAACTGGCGATACGCTTGCGTGTCCGATACGGGAATCTGGAAGGGCCCGCGCCCCTGCCGATCAAAGCCCATGAGGCGTGCGCACTCTCTGGGGGTCAGGCGGCGCGGACGTCGACCGTCGGACTGACGGATCAGAATTTCGGAGCCGTCCTTGAAGTAACGTGCGGAAAGGGTCCGGGCAACGTCGTCGGGACCGAAAAGGCCGAACCCAAAGCCGTTTCCTTTGCGGCGGTGCTTCGCGGCATACGCTTGAAGGTATTCCCACAGATGCTCGGAGAGGGTGTAGCGGGAATGTACCGTGGCGAGAGGACCTTCCGTGTACCCGGACTCGGGGTCTTCCGAGCCATCCTCGGGATGCAAGATCGACTTGAGGCGGGGACCCTCCGACGGATCTGGAGGCTTCATGTCGTCGAAGGAGAACTTAGTGTTCTCACGAGAGCCCGCGACAAAAATGCGCTCGCGGTGCTGCGGTACCCAGGATCTAGCGTTGACCACGCGGACGTTGACGTCGTAGCCCAACTCGTTCTCTAACGTGTCCATGATTACGCGGAAAGTGCGCCCTTGATCGTGGTTGACCAAATTCTTGACATTCTCCAAAAGAAAGAAAGGCGGACGACGGCTGGCAAGGATGCGTGCGACGTCAAAGAACAGCGTTCCCTGTGTCTCGCATCGGAAACCATGCGGCTGGTTGAGCGCGTTCTTTTTGGAGACGCCTGCGAGCGAGAACGGTTGACATGGGAAGCCCGCCAAGAGCACGTCGTGAGCCGGAATCTCGGCGGCCTCGACCTCAGTGATGTCGCCGACGAACGCGTGACCGTTCCCGTAGTTTGCTTGATAAGTCGTCTGACAGAAGCTGTTCCATTCGGAGGAGAAGATGCACTGGCCCCCGATCATCTCAAAGCCTTGGCGAAGGCCGCCGATCCCGGCGAAGAGGTCGATAAAGGTGAAGTTGGAATGGCCCGTAGGATGAAGCTGTAGCTCGTGGCGCAGACAGTCAATGGCGGCCCTTCTTGGGGAAGTGTCGCCGCGGTCCCACCGATAGATCGTCCGCGGAGAATAGCCCGTATGCTCGGCCGCCTCGGCGATGGTCAGACCCAGCCGCCGGCGGAGCTGGCGAAACTCCGTCTCCATGTGTGACACTTCCACGGGACGGATTTTGCCATAGCGGCGCGAGCAGGGCATCCCTTATTGTCGGTCGCTCGCTGACCGTCGTCCTGAGCGCCGGGCCTGAGGCGGTCGCTCGCCGGTTACGGTCCGCGCTCAATCTCGGGGCCGCTTGCGTTCCGCCCGCCTGAACTCGTACAGCTTCTGCAGGTTGACCCAGAACTCGCCCGACGTTCCGAAAAATCGACCCAGACGCAGCGCCGTGGCGCCGGTTACGGCACGCTGGCCATTCAGGATCTGCGTGATGCGGGTCACCGGCACTTCGATCCGCCGCGCCAGCTCCCTAGGACTCATTCCGAGCGCCTCGAGGTCTTCGCGTAGCGTCTCGCCCGGAGGTATCGGTTCGCGCGTCATGTTCCGTCTCCCTCTCTTGGGCGCTCGATCATCTGGGCCCTTCTCGGACCCGACGGGCTAACAGGGTGGCGTGTTGACCCTATCCTACGCGAGCAGACCAACGAAGATCTCAGATCGTCGGCGCATGGGAACGCGTCACGGGGGGGCTCAGCATGACTGTGGATCAGGATGACAGAGACACCTTGCGGGACGAATACGACTTCTCGAAAGGCGCAAGGGGAAGGCACCACGAGGCGTACCGGAAGGGGACGAACGTCGTGCTGCTGGAGCCGGATGTGGCCGAGGTGTTCAAGGATTCGGCTTCCGTGAACCGAGCCCTGCGGACGATAGCGCGGCTGGCAAGAGACCAAGCCGAGAAACCGGTACGCCGTTAGCGATGGGGCCTTCGAGCGTTGCGAATGGTGCCGAGCGACGCCGCCATTTGAGGGGAATCGGGTGGATGCTGGGAGGAGTTGCGGAATCCGGGACTCGGGCAGGATTCACCGTATCGGCAAGCTTCGTTTCCGGTCTCTTTCCCCATCACGAGAACGACGCTGCCGGAATCACCAGCAGAAGCTCCGCGTCGTCCAGCATCCGGTACACCGGAAACTCACCGGCAAGGTCGAACGTACGGGACAGAATGGCGGGAACGCCCTCCCCCCGCTTGTCCATGATGTGGGTGCGATGCAGCGGGAAGCCGACGTCCTCCATCCGGCAGCGCGCCAGCAGGCTGGTGACGGTTTCGTTGCGGGCGACCTGCCGGTGCGGCAATCGCTCCGGCGTCATCGAATTGGCCAGCATGCCCGGCACGTAGAGCTCCAGGCGATTGTCGAACAGTCGAAGGCGCACCTTGCTGCCGTGCATCGAGTAGTCCCGGTGCGCCACCGCGTTCGCGAGGGCCTCGAACACGGCGAGCAGGTCGAATTGCGGCAGGTCCTCCCGCCCTCCTTCGAGGCGCTTGCGCGCCGCGACCCGCATGTTCTTCCGTACGAACGCGCAAGCATCGAATATCTGGCGGTCGAGCGGACCCGTGAGGTCGGCCGCGTCGCGCTGATACACCTGGTCCGCTTGCGGAACCACATCGTCTCCCCGGTATGCCACCGCCTGAATGAACGCACAGGAAAGAAACTCCTCGGGCGCCCGGCAGGCCATCAGCACGCCGGCCACCGTCGGCCGCCATGTTCCGCCCTCGTCTTCGGCCCCCATGGCAAGCTTGGCGAGCATTTCCTCCGGGGTGCCGGTGGTGAGTGGCGTCCTGAAGCGGCCCCAGAGAGCCTCGTCCAGATCCGCAAGGGTGGCATTGGGAAGAGGCGTCTCGTCGAATCGGATCACCCGCGACTCGCTGCGCTGCTGGAACAGGCGCGCGAGATGATCCGGGGGGATTGGCCGTTTGGACGAGCCCACGCGGTGGAGATAGCCCCCTGGGCTCTGGTGGACGAGCGGGCTGCGAGACACCTCCACCCGCAGGATGGGTTGCGGAACGCCGGCGCTGTCGGGCAAGGTCATGCGCTCGATCAATGGCGCGGCTGGGGGCGTTACGGAGTCTTCGCACGCCTGCCGGACCAGTTCGTCCACGGCGTCAAGCCGCTCGACGGGGATCCCGATCACCCGACGCGCCGCGCCGTCGAGGCCGAGAAGCAGCACGCCGCCGCGCGTGTTCGCGAAGGCCGCGAGTTCGTCGGCCAGGTCGTTCTGCGTCGGCTCTTGAACCTCGCCACCGGCGAAACGCACTTCCTTCAGTTCCAGGAAGCTGTCTTCGCGGAGCCGGACCTTCTCGAGCAACTCGGTGCGTGTCTCGAACATCTCAACCTGACCGCGAACCCCGACCGCCGACCGGCCGCAGTCCCGCATACGGCACCGCCCAAACCACATCGCCAACTCGCACCTTCGCCCGCTTCGGATTCATCCGCTCGATCACGCCGGTGCGGACCGCTCCCCGGCCCGTGAACTCGACGGCATCGCCGGTCTGAAACTGCTCCTTCGCGGCCTCTCGCGTCCGGCGCGACTCCTCGCTCTCGTGCGCACGGCTCGCCGGCGTGGCCCCCAGCCGTTGAGCGATCGCCTTCCAGGTAGGTCCGTGGCCGACTCCCGGGCCAGCCAGCGCGTGCGCAATCTCGTGCAGGATCGTGTCTGTTACGTCGGCCGGCGCGCCCTCCATCGCATGCGCCCGGCTGAGCACGATCAGCTTCTCCTTGCAGCGGCATTCGCCGAGCCGCTTCCGGGCGTTGCTGAACCGGAGGGACCAGTCTTCGAGCCCGTTGCGATCCATCAGCTCTCGGGCCTGGGCGGCAACCTCCCGTAGCCTCGCGCCGCGTTGCCGGCGTTGCTCCGGCACGGCGGGGCTAACATGGTCGAGCCCCGCGTACGGCACGGTCCAGGCATCGTCTTCGCAACGGACCCGGGCGCGGGTCGGATTGAGCTTCTCGACCGTCCCCGTCAGCGTGCCGTTGTCGCGGGTCCGGAACCGCACCCGGTCGCCCACGTCGAACAGGATCTGCCTGTCCTCCCTGCGCAGCGTCACGCAAGCTCCCCGGCTCGGTCGAGTGCGGTGTGTGGCGTGGACGGCCGCGTTATCCGCGCACCGATGCGAGCCCCGCCCGGACGCCTTCCGCCGCCCATTCCGCCCACGGCAGGGTGAAGAACCGGAACCCCTTCTCCATGAGGGCCGCCGGCGGGATGCCGGGGGGGACGAAGAACATGCCGGGCGCGACGCCGGCGTCCTGGCAGGCCGCCGCGATCTTGTCGAGGGCGGCGTGGTACTTCGGGTTCGTGTAGTCGAGGGGCACGTCGATGTTGATGGAGAGGTCGGACGGGTCGACCAGCAGCACGTCGATGCCCTCGACGTTGAGGATGTCCTCGATGCCGTCGAGGGCCTCCTGGGTCTCGATCATGGGGATGATCAGGAGCTGTTCGTTGACCGCGTCCATGTACTCGCGGTAGCTCCCGAACTCGCCCCAGTCGCCGCGCATCCCGGCGGAACTGCGCGCCCCGGCGAAGGGGTACCGGCACCAGTTCACCATGTTCGCGGCTTCCTCGGCGGTGTTCACCATGGGCACGACGATGCCTTTGGCGCCGATGTCGAGGGCGTAGCAGATCTGGTCGGGGCGCAGGTCGCCGACCCGAACGATCGGGCTCGCGTCCGTGCCGCGCGTGCCGCTTACGGGACGAGCCAGCCCCTTGATGTCGTCCGTCGAATGCTGCGTGTCGAAGAGCAGGAAGTCGAAACCGGCACTCGCGAGGAAGCGCGTGTCGCTGTGTGCCCCGGCGGTGGTGCCGATGACGGTCTCACCGGCCTTCAGCTTGTCCTTGGTGCGATGGATGGCGGCAACCTCCTAAGAAGCGAGCGGTCAGCCTAAGTGGTGGTTGGGGAAAACGCCAGCCGGAGCGTTTTGGCTGACTCTTGTCCGACGGGAGGCGGGCTTAGACACGCCGGCATTTCCAACGCAACGTAAATCCGAAATCGGGTGTCGGGGATCGTCGGAGAGGGTCTCGCACTAGCGACCGAACCAGTGCAGAGCTTTGAGCAGGTCGTCGCCCTCGATCACGTTTACGTTGGGCTCGGGGTGGCGCGATCCCAAGCCGACGGGGTGATCACGACACTTCCCGCAGGAGGCGCTTCAAGCAGCAAACGGTCGCCGGTGACGAGGGTGCTCCCCGGGTAGTCACCGAGGAGTGCCCAAAGATGGTCGTCGCCCGGGTCGGGGGCCGTCGCTGCGCCGGCCGGCTCTCGCCAAATGGCGTTGGCGGATAACTCGGCCAGCACGATGTCGATTTCGTCTTCCGTCCAACCATGTCGTTTGGTCGACTTGGGCCTCAAAAGGACTGACCGATACTCTGCCAGAAGCGCGGGGGAAAGCAGGTAGATCAAGGATCCGGAGAGCATCGCGCCGAGAACGCGAGCGACTAGACTATCGGCGCCACCGGAGATCAGAGCGGCGACCACCACGTTGGTGTCGACCACGAACACCCGTGGCGTCATTGCTCACGTGCGGCCCGTGTTTCTTGGACAGCCAGCTCCAAGGCCTCATCCTGCTCGAGCCGGGCGCGTTTGCGGGCAGCGGCTACGAGGGAACGGGCGCTTGCTTGGTCCTTGATCCCGCGCAGGCGCAGGCTCTCCTCGATAATGGAGCGAATCGGCCGACCTTGGCGGGCGGCCGTTTCCTTGAGGGCTCGATGTAGATCGTCTTGGAGCGAGATGGTCAGCCTGCCCATCGGCGTTCTCCCTGCCCGAGTCCGAAGGCAGCACCTTAGCATGAAAACACCAATACACCAATCCAGTCTGAACCGAGCCTTCGCCAGCGCGGGATCGCAACACCAAGTGGGCTTTCCGTCCGGTGCTACCATCCGGCCTTCCGCTCGCCCGTTCCCGCCCGGAACGCCTCAGCAGGAGACACCGACGATGTTCGACTGTCGCACACTGCGTCGCGGGCCGCTCACACTCGGCCTCCTCGCGATCCTTCTGGCCACGGCACCCGCCGCGGCCCAGACGATCTGCATGCCCGCCGCCTTCGTCGAGGGCCTCGCGGACCTGCGCGAAGCCCACCCCGACCTGCGCTTCCTCTCCGGCGACGATGTCGACCCGGCGGCGTGCGAGGGTCTGATCGCGAGCTACCGAGGCATCGAGGACTACCTGGTCGCAGACGGCAAGCTGCGCTGGATTCAGAGCGGCTCGGCGGGGGTCGAGGGGTTCCTCCGGTTCCCCGAGCTGCGCGAGAGCGACATCGTGCTGACCAACGCGAAGATCATCCAGGGCCCGGAGATCGCCGACCACGCGATGGCTCTGCTCCTGAACTTCACGCGGGACCTCAAGGCCTTCAACGCCAAGATGCCCGAGGGCTGGGACACGACCCGCGAGCTGCCGATGATCGAGCTCTCCGGCAAGACGGCACTCGTCATCGGCCTGGGCGGTATCGGCACCCAGATCGCGCAGCGGGCCGCGGCGTTCGGCATGACGGTGATCGCGACCGATCCGAAGGATATTCCGATGCACCGCGACGTGGCCTACGTCGGCAAGCCGGACGAGTTCGAAGACCTCCTGCCCCGGGCCGATGTCGTCTTCTCCGCGGTGCCACACACGCCGGCGACCGAGGGCATGATCGACGCCCGTGCGTTCGAGCTGATGAAGGACGGCGTCTACCTCATCAACATCTCGCGGGGGAAGATCGTCGAGACGGACGCCTTGGTCGACGCACTACGAAGCGGCAAGGTCCGCGCCGCCGGCCTCGACGTCACCGATCCCGAGCCGCTGCCGACGGACCACCCGCTGTGGACCATGCCGAACGTCACCATCACGCCCCACGTGGCCACGGTCTCCGACCGGATCGGAGAGCGCCGGATGCAGTTGCTGCGCGACAACATCACCCGCTTCGCGACGGGGAGGCCGCTGCGCAACGTCGTGGACAAGCAGGTGCGCTACTAGCCCCGACGCGAAAGGCCGACGACTCGGGAAGATGGGCCCACGAAACGCCGGTCCGCCGGCCGGGCGACGTCATCGCGCTCGGGGCCGGGCGCGCGTGTCGCTCATGGGATGGTGCCAGGCGAGACCGGGAAACCGGCTGAAGTCCCGGTCGGCGGTGATCCACTCGCAACCGTGCTCGATGGCCATGGCCGCGAAATAGGCATCGGGGATTAGGTTGCCCTTGGTGGCCGCCGTCGTGCAGAGCCCGACAAAGATCTCCCAGTGCCGATCACCGGGCGCCACGGCGATCCGATTGGGCCGGCTGCGAAGCTGATCCGCGAAGGTCATTGCTTCGGCGAGCGAGGAGGGCACCTCGAAGACCTTCGGGTGCGTGACCACCCGCAGGAAGCCGCTGAGCACGAGATCGCTCAGGCCGAACGCGGCATCGGCGTTCACCTGCGCTTCCAACCATGCGCGATACGTCGCGTGGTCCGGCGTGTCGCGGCGGTGCGCGTACACCAGGATGTTGACGTCAGGGAGTATCAGGGCCTGCTGCCATGGCGTCCAGGACCGAAGCCGAATCGTCCAGGTCAATGCCCGGCAGCACGCCGCCGCTGCCGGTCGTCAACAGGCGCACCGGCTTGCGCTCGTCGCGAGGCGTCTGGGCAAGGCGTTGGCGCAACGCCTCTTCAATCAACGCCGTCAGCGTCAGACCGGCGGAGGCTGCGTACATCTTGGCGGAGGCCAGCAGCCCGTCATCCAGGCGAATCGTCGTTCTCATGCATCAAAACATACGGACGATGCATCAATATGTCAAAGCACGGGTCGAGACTTGTCCGGGGGGCTACCTGGGTTCGAGGCCGGTCAACTCACCGGCGGGGATCCCCCGTCTTCCCCAGCGGTTATTCGGCCTGCATGCGTTCCACGGCGACGCGCGCCCGCCGCACGCTCGCCTCCATGTGCGCGCCCCGAGCGTCGGTGATGGACATGCCCGGCTGGTTCTCGACGAGGCATTGCAGCGCCCAGTTCCGCTTGTACTGACCGGGCAGATAGCTTGGTGCGCCGATAGCGTGGCGCTTGACCCGGGCGTGCCGGACCCAGCCGGACCGAAACCCGGGGACGACGCGTTCGAGCTGTGCGAGACCCTTCTTGACGATCACCTCGTCCGACTCCTGCATGAGCTGCTCGGTCTTCGGGTAGGCCGAGAGCAGCACCAGGGCCGACCGGCCGCTGGCGGAAACTGCCCGTTGATCGAGGGCGACGCAGAAATCCCGGCCCGGGTCCATGTCGGTGTAGATCCCGTAGTCCCCTTCGAGCTTGCGATCCAGGAAGAACGCGGGGGCGATGACGGGACTCGACGCCGTCCGGTCGAGGTTTTCCTTGATCTCGGGCAGCTCGTCCGGGATGAGCCGGGCTGCGGCGGCGCCGGGAACCGCGACGAGTACATGGTCGGCCCGGCGGACCGAGTCGTCTTCAAGTTCCGCCCCCACGACCCGTCCGTGCTCGACGACGAGTCCTCGGGCGGGGGTCTCGTACTCGACGGGCAGGCGCTCGGCGAGGGAGAGGATGAGGCTGAAGGTCCCGCCGGGGATCTGAAACTCCTTCGTCTGCAAGACCATGAGTCGTGCAAGATGCAGGAGCGACGTGTGATCCGGATAGGACTGGGCCAGGCCGTAGCTCGCCGGGAAGATCACGTGATCCACGAAACGCCTGTCGAGGTGGGCGACGGCCTCGCTCGCGAGTCGGTCGTCCATGGCTGGAACGTCGGCCTGGAGCTCGTGGGTGGGAAAACCTCTCGCCGGAGCCAGGTAGCGGGCGCCGAAGTAGGCGGCGGAGAGCCGTCCCCGGACGCCGAGTAACTTCCGCAGGCCCAGCCTCGACGCCGTTTTCAGAACGCCGTCCGCATGCAGTGTCATCGTGCGCCGCAGCATGGGTTGGTGCTTGTCCGCATAGCCCATGTCCGCCAGGAGATCGCGGGTGTCGCGGTAGCAGACGTGAAAGTACTGGGCGCCCACCGAGACGTAGTCGCCCTCGTGCTCGAAGCGCGCCGCCCTCCCGCCGGGAATGGCGTTTGCCTCGAGAATCTCGACGGCCCAGCCCGCCTGGCGTGCCCAGTGCGCTCCCGCTAGCCCGCTGATGCCGGCACCGATCACCAGCAGCTTCTTCGGATCGCCCTTGCGCGCGGTCATCCCCACCTGCCAACTCCAGCCACCGGACGTTTCAGTCGAACAGCTCGCCTCCGCAGGCGGATGCCGTCGTGCCGTGCTTCTCGAACGCCTTGACGACGTTCGCCCCGGTGCGCCAGCGATGCACCTCGTCCGGCCCGTCGACTAGGCGTTGCGAGCGGATGCCCGTATACCAGCGGGCCAGCGGCGTGTCGTGGCTGTAGCCGAGGGCGCCGTGCAACTGGAGTGCGGTGTCGACCACTTGGTGGACCATGTTGGCGAGGAACACCTTGGCGATGCCGTTCTCCTGCCGCAGGTCCATGCCGTTCTCCGCCTTGTAGGCGACGTGCAGCAGCATCAGCCGTGCCTTGTAGATCTCGGCGGCGCAGTCCGCGAGCATCCAGCGCACGCCCTGGCGGTCGGCGAGGCGCTTGCCGAACGTCTCGCGCTTGACGACGTGCGCGGTCGCGAGGTCGAGGGCGCGTTGGGCCATGGCGACGTTGTGCATGCCGTGGCGCAGCCGCCCGTACGCGAGCCGGTGCTGGCCCATGTTGAAGCCCTGCCCACGGCCGCCGAGGATGCTGTCCCGGGGCACCCGTAGGTTGTCGATCTTGATCTCGGAGTGGGAACCGCCGAGCTTGAGCCCGAGGTCCGTGTGCGGCTGCATCGTCTCGATGTTGCGCAGGATCTGGTAGCCCGGATTCGGGAGTTCGACGAGGAAGGTGCTGTAGCGCTCGTGGCGGGGCGCGTCGGGGTCGGTCTTCGCCATCACGAGTGCGATGTCGGCCACGCTCGCGGAGGAACTGAACCACTTCTCGCCGTTCAGGACCCATTCGTCGCCGTCGAGGACCGCGCTCGTCTGCATGCCCGTCGCGTCCGCTCCGGCGGCCTTCTCAGTCATCGAATAGCAGATGCGCTTCTCGCCGTTCAGGAGCGGCGTCAGGTACTTCTCCTTCTGGTCGTCCGTGCCGTGCTCGATGAGGGTGAGCATCGTGGCGTCGTCGGGACCTTGGGTGTTGAGCGCGAGTGCGCCGAGGTGGCTCTCGCCGAGTTCCATCTGCACGAGGGCGTTGGCCAGGGGGCGCAAGCCCATGCCGCCGTGCTCCACCGGCACGAAGGGACACCACAGCCCCTGGCCCCGCGCCTTCACGCGCAGCCCGGCGAGCACCTCGTCGAAGTTGTCCGCGGTGCAGATTTCCTCCGCGGGATGACACTCCTCCTGGACGAACGTGCGGACCTTGTTGCGGATGGCCCGGGTTTCTTCCGGTATCTCGAAATCGATCATGTGGTACCTCCTTTGTGTTGGCTTCTGTGTTTGGCCGCTGTGTTGTAGAGCGTCGCTCCGGCGCCGGAAGCCGGCGAACTCAACTCTGCCGATTGCGTTGATGTTGGCCGACGTAGCCCACGACGACGCGCTCACGCTCCTCGTCCCAGGCGAAGCCGATGCGTATGGTGCTGCGCGGGTCGAACGAGTTGCCCTTGCCGATGTGGTTGCCGATCGCGTAGGTCTTGCCCTCCAGCGAGGCCTGATACCACTCCGGGTACATGCCCACCGTCGATTCCGACTGATCGGTCTTGTAGAACCAGCCGGGGCAGGCTTCGTGGATGGAGTCCGCGTCGTGGCGCCGGTAGCCGGTGGCGAGCCAGGCGAGGGCGTCGAACACCTCGCCGGGCTTGGCGAACGGCACGTTCGGGTTCGATTTTCCGTTCAGGGCGAAGGCGAGGGTGTCGGGGAAGGCGCGTTCGGCCAGGGCGATGGCGGCGCGGACGTTCTCGATCTCGGGCGCGTCCGCACCGTTGCCGTCCGTGTCGGCGCCGGCCTTGCGGGCGGCCACGTAGGCCTGGCGCCAATGCTCTTCGCTCGCTTGGGCGGTGGCGAGTTCGCTCTTCAGCGCGCCGATTTCGCCGTCGCGCTGTTCCTTGGCGAGCCGCAGCACCTCGTTGTCGGCGCGCAGCCGTTCGCCTTCGTCTTCGAGCCGCGTCTTGGCGACTTCGAGCTTCGCGTGTTCGGCCCGCGCGAGGTCGCGCTCCTGCCGTAGCTCGGCGACCTGTTCGGGAGTGGGTGCATCCGCCTCGTCCGCGTGCGCTGGATCCTCTTCGTCGGGCGTCTCGATGGGTAGCGCCTCCCATTTCGCGAGGAGGTCGAAGACGATGGTCTCGAGCCGTTCGCGCTCGGGGACGCGCGCGGCTTCCTCGGTGCGCGAGGCCCCCTGCGGACGCACGGGACGGTACTCGGCCAGAACGGCGGCGAGGGACTCCGCGAGGGCAAGGGTCGCCTCCGGGTCACGGTTCTTGTGCGCCGTCCAAGGTCCGAGGTCGATGTCGAGATAGCGGAGTTCGTCGCCGAACTCCTCCCCAATCCCTTGCACGCAGGCGTCGCGCTCGACGAAGGCGGCCGCATCCTGCGCTTCGCACTTCATCTCCCAGAGCACGAGGAGGGCGGTGGCGAACTGCGGGACGTCGGCCCACTCCTCGGCCTCGTAGGGCAGGTCGTCTATCTCCTCGAGCCACGCCAGGAGGCGGGGGGCTAGTTCGAGCGGCGGCCCCGGCGCTTCGAGCGGCATGCGGCCGGCCAACAACGTCAGCATCAGGCCGGCGGCGTCCCGGCCGGTGTCTGGCAGGCGTTGGACCACGGCGTCGCGGCAGTCGCCCCACTCGTCGATATCCCATGTCGCCGGGAAGACGCCCCGGGTCCAACCGGAGTCCGCGGGCACCCCGGCCTCGGACATCGCTTCGGCGGCGGCCTCGCGCAGCGGTGCCTCGGTCTGCAGCCAGGCTTCGAACAGGGCAACGGCGAGCAGGTCGTCGCCGCGGGCAACCGCGTCGATCACGGGACCGGCAAGTTGGGCGGGCTTGGCCTTGCTGGCGTCCCGGAAGCCGGGCACGGGGAGCGCGCGGAGGTGCCGACTCAGGCGGTTGGCCAGACCCTTGTCGAGCGTCCCCCGTTGTTCCAGCACGCGCCGTGCCAAGGCGATGGCGAATTCCTCGGCAACGAGTCCGATGGCCAGGCCCACCGGCACGTCCACCGGGGCTTCGGGATCGCTTGGCTCGTGCGTCGCCGGGGACTCCTGCGGGAGCGGTTCCACCGTGGCGGCGAGTTCGTCGGCACGGCTACCTGCACCGTCCGAGGAGGCGGCGCGGCGGCGGCGACGGGGACGGGAGGCACCCGGGGACCGTGGTTTGGAGCGGGACTTGGGCATTCGGGCCGGCGCGTTGCGGAAGGGGGAAGATACGCGCTGCCGCGTCCGACCGCTACCCGGTTGCGTCCCCTGCTCGGGTCAGCCTTCCTGCAACCGCGTCAACTCATCATCGATGAACTCCATCCGGTCCTTGCCCCAGAAGAGTTCGTCGCCGACGTAGAAGGAGGGTGCTCCGAAGACGCCGCGGTCGAGCCCGGCCTGGGTCTCGTCGATCAGCGTCTGGCGCATCTCCGGGCCGTCGGAGAGCGCGACGAACGCGTCCGGGTCGAGGCCGATCTCGGCCGCCACGGCCCGCATGCCCTCCACTTCGGTGATCGAGGGGTCGTTGCGCTCCCAGTAGCGGGCGAAGATCGCGTCGAGATAGGGCGTCTCCGCATCGAGCGCGCGGGCCGCCAGCGCACCACGCAGGGGGCGGCTGGTCTTGATGGGAAACTGGTCCGGGACGCGGAACGGCAGATCGTGCTTCTCCGCCCAACGGGCGAGGTCCCGGCCGCGGTTGCGGAGCTTGGCGGCCGGCTCGTCCTGCAGCACGTAGTTGTGGTGCCGGAAGACGAAGCCGAGGTTGAAGGGGTGCATCACGAGGTCGGCCCCGTGCCGCTCCGCGATGGGGCGGATGAGGTGTAGCGCGAAGTAGGTGTTCGTGCTGCCGATGTCCCAGTAGAAGTCGATGGTGTTCAACTCGAACCCCTGTTCGCCTGCGTATTGGCCACCATTTTGCCATCGTCGCGGGGAGGCTGAGACGGGGGCCGTCCCCTACAATGGTGTGGACGAGCAGGGGGAACCGGCATGGCGAATCTCAACGTCTCGGGCGTCAGGACCTTCGTGGGCACCCGCGACTTCGAGGACTCGCGGGACTTCTATGTCGCCTTGGGGTGGAAGCTCAACTGGGAACGCGACGGCTTGGTGGAACTCGAGCTCGGCGGCTGCCCGCTCTTCCTGCAGCGCTACTACAACAAGGCGTGGTGCGAGAACTCGATGCTGCACGTCACCGTCGAGGACGCCCAGGCGTGGTACGAGCATGCGAAGGCCGTGATCGAGGCGGGATCGTTCGGCGGTCCGCCCCGGGTGAACCCCCCGAAGGAGGAGGACTACGGCGCGCTCGTCACCTACATCTGGGACCCGGCGGGCGTGCTCCTGCACATGGCGCAGCCGCTGGGGCGACGGTAGGGTTACGGAGCCGACCTGAACTCATCGTCACCCCCCGAGCCGCTCCTCCAACGCCTTCAGCCCGTCGGCGTAGGCGGCTTCGACCCACGCCGGATCCCAGAACCAGATGCCGATGCCCCGGTACTCCTCGTGCTGAATCACCCGCGTGCCGCCCTCGCTGGGTTCGAGGCGCCAGGTATGGTCGAAGGTCAGCACGCCCCGGGTGCCGCCGAACTGATTGAGCTCCCGCTCCTCCACCAGCTTGCGCACGAGGGGCTCCACGGGCGTCGTGCCGCCGTCGCTCGTGCGCATCTGGTAGCGCATGTTGCGCCCTTCCTCGAAGTTGCCCTCGGCGTGTACGAGGATGGGGTTCCAAGCCTCGTAGCCCTCCGCATCCATCAGCACGGCCCAAATCGCGGGGGCGGGATGGGGCATCACGCGCTCGGCATGCACCGACTTGTGGCCGCTCAACGCCAGCACGACCAACACCGCCACGACGGCGAGCAGACCCAACGCCCATCCCGAGACGCGCATGCGGCGACCTCCCAATTCCATCCGCCTGCCCCGTGCCGCGCTCCGGGAAGAAGCGCCGCGGGACGAAGGCGGTGAGTTTACGGCCTAACGGCGGCTATCAGAGCGTCGGCTTCGCTAAAATCCGTGCCCTTCCCAACGGTGGCCGGGGACGGCATGACCGAGCGGAAGCATCCGATCCTCTTTGGCGACATACCCGACATGAGACGTCTTCCCGCCTTGCTCCTCTGTGCCGCACTCGCCGGCGCACCGGCTATTCGGGCCGAGCCACCACCGCCGCACCACGCGGAAGGGGGCTTCCGCAACCCGTTGGGGGCGTCCATGCACGGAGGGCTGGGCAGTTTCTTCAAGATCGCGCGCCTGCGGTTCTTCTCGGATACGTGGCAGACCTACGAGCCGGAGCGCGACCGCGTGCCCCTCGCGACGCCGGCGCTCGCGGCAGACGGAAGCGGGAACGCCACGGTGACTTGGGTGGGACACGCGACGGTGCTCATCCAGCACCGGGGCATCAACGTGCTGACGGACCCGATGTTCAGCAACTTCGCCTCGCCGCTGCCGCGCATTGGCCCGAGGCGGATTACCCAGCCCGCGCTCGCCCTGGAGGAACTGCCGCCGGTCGACGTCGTGGTGATTTCACACAACCACTACGACCACCTCGACAAGGCCACGATCGAAGCGCTCGGAAACGCGCCTGTGTACTACGTTCCGCTGGGGCTGCGCCCGTGGTTCGAAGCGCGCAAGATCGCACGGGAGCGAATCGTCGAGATGGACTGGTGGGAGGCTCGGGATCACGCGGCGGACGGCGTGGGCCTCCGGGTGACGGCCACCCCGTCGCAACACTTCTCGGGCAGAAGCCTCACCGACCGCAACAAGACGCTCTGGGCCGCTTGGAGTCTCGCGTGGGAGGATTTCCAGGTCTGGTTCGGTGGCGACACCGGCTACAACGACGTCCAGTTCAAGGAGACCGGGGAGCGGCTCGGTGAGATAGACCTGGCCATGATTCCGATCGGGGCGTACGAGCCGCGCTCGTTCATGCGTCCCGTCCACGTCAATCCGGCGGAGGCCGTCCGTATCCATCAGGACTTGGGTGCAAGGGCCTCCATGGGCATGCACTGGGGCGCGTTCATCCTCTCCGCGGAAGGGGTGTTGACGCCGACGCTTGCGCTGGCGGAGGCACGCGCGGAGGCGGGCATCCCCCAGGCCGAGTTCGCGGCGTTCGCCGTGGGGGAGACGCGGCGCTACCCGGCACGCTAACTTCCCGCCGCGCGCAGGTGGCGCGGTGAGAGCAAGCGCTCCAGCCCCTCGAGGGCGAACTCGGTGAAGATGGCCAAGAGCGCCGCCGGCAACGCGCCCTGCAGGATCAGCCCGTGATCGTTCAGCGCGAGCCCGGTGACGATGGGGTCGCCGAGCCCGCCGGCGCCGATGAAGGCCGCGAGCGTGGCCGTCCCGATGCTGATGACGGCCGCCGTGCGAATGCCGGCCAGGATGCTCGGCGTGGCGAGGGGTACGAACACGTGGCGGAGCCGCTGGGCCCGGGTCAGGCCCATCGCGAGCGAGACGCGTTGCAGCACCGGGTCGATGGTGGCGAGGGCGGTGACGGTGTTGCGCACGATCGGCAACAGCGAGTAGAGGAAGAGCGCGACGATGGCCGGGGTGACGCCGATGCCGAATAGGGGAATCATGAAGGCGAGCAGGGCGATGGAGGGGATGGTCTGCAGGAGCCCGGTCGCGTAGACGACGGCCTGGGCGAGCCACGCGATGCGGAAGACCAGGAGACCAAGGCCGATGCCGACGATGGTTGCGGGCACGAGCGCCATCACGGTGAGTTCGAGGTGGCGCAGGGTGTTGCGGCGGAGTTGCCGCCACATATCCGAATCGCCGCCGCCGCTCTCGATGCCGATTCCTTCGAGATAGTCGGCCGCGGCCTCCGCGAAATCCGCGTCGTCGAATAGGACGGACGCGTTCAGGGCCTGCATGCCGGCGTCGTCCAACGTGTCGGCCAGCACGCGTAGGCGCGCGTTCGCACGATCGGGCAGGTCGGCGCGTACCAGCGGTGCGGCCAGATAGCGCGGGAAGAAGTCCCGGTTGTCCGCTAAAACGGCGAGGTCGTAGCGGACCAGTTCGCCGTCGGTGGAGTAGGCGTCGGTGACGTCGATGGTGCCCTCGGCGAGGGCCTGGTAGGCGAGCCCGTGGTCGATGCCGTCGATGGGGCGGTCGAAACCGTACGCACGGGAGAGGCCGGGCCAGCCGTCTTCGCGTTCGAGGAATTCGTGGGATACGGCGATGCGCAGGTCCGGATGGTCCACGAGCCCGGAAATGGTCTCGAGGCCGCGCTCGGCTGCGAGGGCGCGCGGCATGGCGACGGCATAGGTGTTGTTGAAGCCGAGGGCCGGCAGCAGCGTCAGACCCTCGCGTGCCAGCAGCGCGTTCAGCGCGTCGATGCCGAGCCGCTCCTCGCGTTTCAGGATCGCGGTTGCGAGGGTCCCCGTGTACTCCGCGTACACGTCGATCTCGCCCGCCCGCAGGGCCTCGTAGCAGATCAGGGTGCCGCCGAGGCCGAAACGGCGTTCCACCTCGAAGCCGTCGGATTCCAAGAGCTGCGCCATGATCTCGCCCAGGATGTAGGACTCGTTGAAGTCCTTGCTGGCGACGACCAGGGGCTCTCCCCCGGCGGCGAGCGCGCACGCGACGAGCGCCGCGAGTACGAAGCGGTTCACGAGGGCTCCGGCCGGGGCTCGTCGAGACGGGTTGCGAGGAGCCGGGCCACGTAGTCGTCTTCAGGCCCGGCCAGCACCTCCTCCGTCGCGCCGGACTGGTGTACGCCGTCCGGTCCGAGGATGACCAGGTGCGCGGCGAGCCGGACGGCCTCGCCCATGTCGTGGGTGACGAGCAGCGTCTCGACGGCCTCGTGTTCGCGGGCGTGGAGGAACTGGTCGTAGAGGCTCTCCCGGGTGATCGGGTCCACCGCGGAGAACGGCTCGTCGAGCAGCAGCATCTCCGGCCGGAGCATGAGCGCCCGGCAGAGGCCAACGCGCTGCTGCTGACCGCCCGAGAGCTGCAACGGGTAGTGGTCCGCGAGGGCGTCGTCGAGCCCCATTTCGTCCAGGAGTTCCTTGAAGCGGGCCTGGGTGGCATCGCCGGACCAGCCTTCGAGCCGGGCGAGCAGGGTGACGTTCTCGCGCACCGTCATGTGGGGGAAGAGCGCGGCGCCTTGGACCGCGTAGCCGATGCGGCGGCGGAATGCCTCGATGCCTTCCTGGGGCACCGCCGCGCCGAACACCTCCACCGCCCCCTCCGTGGGGCGCACGACGCCGTTCACGAGTTGCAGCAGGGTCGTCTTGCCGCAGCCACTCTCCCCGACGATGGCGGTGGTGCCCCCGGCGGGTAGCGTCAGGGACAGGCTGCGGAACACCCAATGGTCGCCGAAACGCTTGCCGACGCCGGCGAAGCGGATGCCGGCATTCACGTCAGGGTGCTCCGCGCGAGTTCCTCGCCGTAGCTCTGGAGGGCCAATAGGACTTCGCGCTCCCCGGCGTCCGTCGCCGCCGCGAGCCGGTCCGCGACGTCCTGCCGGTAGGCGGCCACGGTTAGCCGCCGGGGGTGCTCCGCCGTCAGGCGTTCGGTCACGAAGCGCTCCCAGTCGCGGCGTTCGGCATCCGTCAGATCGGCCGGACGGAGCCGGACGCGCAACCGGGTTGCAAGTTCGGTAAGGCGCGCGTCGGTGAAGCGCAACGTCGGCCAGGGCGCCTTTGCGCGGAGCTCCCGTTGGAGCCGCTCGCAGGCGTTCCGGTCCGAGTCGGGCGTGAAGCCGTCGTAGAGCCGCTCCTCAACGTCGCGCTCAGTCTCCGGCGAGCCTTGCTCCGCGTCGTCGCGCAGATACACGCGGGCGATCTTCTCGGCGAGCCCGTCCGTGCCCAGCAGCCTGGCACGGCGCTCCTCGACCAGGTCCAGGTCGATGTCGAGGCGCTTCGCATCCTCCGGCCGGACGACGCCGATGGGCGCGACGAAGGGACATCGGTTGAGGCGCACCTGTTTGAGCGGGGGGCGTTCCTCCACGTCCGGGGCGAAGAGCAGCTCGCGCAACTCCTCGGCGGAGCCTTCGACGAGTTGCGTCACGTCGCGCCCGAGGTCCGCGACGATGATGCCGTTGTCCATGGTGGGGTGCTGCGCCACCGAGACGACGGGTGCGGTGCAGTAGCGGGCGTTGCCGATGCGGCGCGAGGCGTGGACACAGAGCTGCTTGCCGAACGGGACGAGCAGCCGGCGCACGGCGTTCTTCGAGCGCAACGTTAGGCCGTAGTCGAAGAGTTTGGGCTGTTTCTCCCGGATCAGCTTGGCGAGCGCGATGGTGGCCTGCACGTCGGAGAGGGCGTCGTGGGGCACCCCGTGGACCAGGCCGTTGGCCTCGGCGAGGGCCTCGAGGCTGAAGGTGGGCACCCCGTCGACGGTGGGCCATTCGATGCCTTCCGGCCGCAATCCCCCGGCCGCCCGCGCGAGGTCGATCAGGTCCCACCGCGAGTTGTCGTCGCGCCATTCCCGGGCGTAGGGGTCGAACAGGTTGCGGTAGAGCGCGTGGCGCAGGAACTCGTCGTCGAAGCGCAGGTTGTTGTAGCCGGTCACGCAGGTCTCCCCGGCGGAGAAGATGCGCTGTAGTTCCGTCATCGCCTCCCACTCGTCGATGCCGGCGGCCAGGGTCCGTTGCGGAGTGATGCCGGTCACCAGGCAGGATTCGGGATGCGGAACGATGTCCGGCGGGAGCTTGATGTACGTCGCGAACGGCTCGCCGACGGGGTTGAGGTCGCCGTCCGTGCGCTGCCCCGCGAACTGGACGATGCGGTCCGTGGCGGGGGAGGTCCCCGAGGTCTCGAGGTCATACCAATAGAAGCGTTCCGGGCCGTCTGGCATCGCCTAGTGGCCTCCTTCCCCAGCGAGGGAGGTCGCCCAGGTGGGCACCGACGAGGGGTCGATGTCGAAGACGACCAATCCGAGGGTGTAGACGATGCTCGCGATGACGAGGGCCCCGAACAGGTTCAGCACGATCCCGGCGCGGGCCATCTCGGGAATGGAGATGCGGTTGCTGCCGAAGACGATGGAGTTCGGCGGCGTTGCGACGGGCATCATGAACGCGCAGCTCGCGGACATCGTGGCGGGAATCATGAGGATGAGCGGGTGCGTGCCGGTGGCCACGGCGACCGCCGCTAGGATCGGCAGGATCATCTCAGTCGTCGCGGTGTTGCTCGTCAGTTCCGTGAGGAAGGTGAGGGCCAGGCAGACCAAGAGGATCAATGCGAACGTCGGCAGCGCGGCGGCGGCGTCGAACTGGTTGCCGATGAGCTGTGCGAGCCCGGTCTGCTGGAAGGCCGACGCCAGGGCGAAGCCGCCGCCAATCAGCAGCACGATGTTCCACGGCAGGCGCGGAATGATCTCGGGGCCCATGATGCGCGTGCTGCCGTCCTCCCGGTTGCGGGCCGGGATGAAGAACATCAGCGAGGCCATGGCGATGGCCACGGTGCCGTCGTCGATCAGGCGGGGCCAGGGGAGGAGGTCCGACCAGCCGGGTATCTGGAACGCCCCCAGATTGAGATCGACGCGGAATACCCACAGCAGCGCGGTGATCGCGAACACGATGAGGACCGTGCGTTCCTCGAAGGAGATGGGGCCGAGCCGGGCCCGCTCGGAATCCACGGTCGCCCGGTCGATGTTCACGTCCCGGGGGGTTCGGTACAGCACCTGGGTGATCAGCAGCCACGCGGCGACGAGCATGATCACGCCGACGGGGAAGGCGACGACCATCCACTGGCCGAAGGCGATGGCGGGTGCCTCGGGGAAGAGGATTTCGTAGATCCGCGCGAACGAGAGATTCGGCGGCGTGCCGACCAGGGTCGTCATGCCGCCGACGGAGCAGCCATAGGCGATGCCGAGCATCAGCCCCACCGTGAGCGGGTGGGCGGCGTCCCCGGCCCGGCGCTCGACCTGCAGCACGATGGCGAGGCCGATGGGGACCATCATCACCGCGGTTGCCGTGTTGGACACCCACATCGACAGGAACGCCGCGGCGGTCATGAAGCCGAGGACCATGCGCGCCGGACCGCCCCCGACGTGGTGGATGATGTTGAGGGCGATGCGCCGGTGCAGGTTCCACTTCTGCATCGTCAACGCGATCATGAACCCGCCGATGAACAGGATGATCGTGCTGTTGATGTAGACCGGGGCGGTTTCGCGGCCCGAGAGGATGCCGAGGAGCGGAAACAGGACCAACGGCATCAGGGCGGTCGCGAACAACGGGATCGCCTCGGTCATCCACCAGATCGCCATCAAGGCCGCGACGGCGGCCAGGCGGCTCGCGGGGAGGTTGTCCGGGGCGACGGGGAACATCAGGAGCGCGGCGCCGGCGGCGAGGCCGAGCCACAGCCCCACGACGCGACCGTTCCGGGACGGCGGATCGCTCATCGGCGCGGAGGAGGGTGCGCTATCCACGGCCGCGGTGCTTCACGCGAGGGATGCTACTCAGGGGCGCGGGGCGGGATCAACCGCCATGGGAGACGCGCGCGCGGCGTTTCGGCGAAGCGGAATGCGTTCGGTGCCGCGATCACTCCTCCGGCGGGGCGGGGAGATGCCGCGCGAGCTCCCTGATGCGCCTAGGGCCGTCGTCGTCGGGCCGCCAATTGTCGTCCAACAACCGGGCCGGGGCGCGCCCGGAGAGCCGCGCGCGGGGCCGGTCGAACCACTGTCGCACGGCAATGTCGCTGTATGCGCCCGCGAGGTCCCCGACGACGAGCGCCAGGAAGTGGAGACGGATGGCAATCAGGTCCGGCGTGGTGCGCTCGCCGGAGAGGTAGCGGCGTGCGCTGGAGCCCGAGATGCGCAGCATTTGGGTCAGCAACGCCAGGCCGAGCACGGCCTGTAGCGCCTGCCACTCCTGCGCGGGCGCCGGGGACTCCTTCAGCACGTCGTTCACGCGCTCGAGGACGATGCGCAGTTCGTCGTGGCTCAATTCGGGCAGGCGATGGAAGTCCACGAGAAGGTGCAGGCCGATCCCCGCCCGGGCCATCCCGGCCGCGAGGGCCTGCATGGCGGCTCCGTCGAGGCAGGTGATCTCTTCGTCGAGCAGACCCATCGCGTCGGCCCGGCCAAGCGCGCCGAGGGCTGCATCGGTCAATAGTGCGTCGTCGAACGGATGCTGGATCGTTCGTATGCGGAGAAGGGCCATGGCGCAAATGCTATGCGGCCCAAAGGCAGGGGATCAACCATCATTGTGTATTTTCCGTGAACCCGGGTACACGGGGAGGCCGGCAGAGTATTGCGTCCGGGTCTGCGGGCGGCGGCGCGGCTTGTGGGTCGTCCAAGGCCTGGGCCCGGGCCGCGGGCCGCCGCGTGGCGATCTCTTGGGCCGCCCGGTGGAACGCCGGCCAATCGCCCCCGACCCGTGCCAGCAACGCGGCGAAGGCGGCGGTTCGGTCTTCGTAGGTTCCCATGGCCGCGAGTCGGGCGTTGTTGACCCGCCCCAGCGTGCCGCCGAAGCCGGGCCGGCCGCGGATGCCGAACTCCGCGTAGCACGCGTCCATCGCCTCGAACAGGGTACCCTTCAGGAGCCGGCGTTGATCTGGGGCAAGGGGCTCGGCGTATAGGGCGCGGAGGCGTTCCCGCCAAGCCCGGAAGAATGCGGCCCGATGCGCCGCGGCGCATTCGGCGGCGAGGTGGGGTGCCGGGTCGCGCCCGGTGGCCCGCAGCCACTGGACGGCGCCTTCCCGGCCGACGAAGGTGGCGAATCCCTCGTTGAACGCCGAGTCGCCGGGCACGAAGAGGACGCCGTGGGCGAGTTCGTGGAACAGCAGTTCCGCCAGGCGCGCGTCTGGGTAGCCGATGAACGTGGATAGCAGCGGGTCGTCGAACCAGCCGAGGGTCGAGTACGCGGCCACGCGGCCGACGTGGACGTCGAAGCCCCGCGCGGCCAGGGCCGCCGCTTCGCGTTGGGCATCCGCGGGGTCGAAGAAGCCCCGATAGACGGCACATCCGATGATGGGATAGCACCACTGGTGCGGCGTGAGGGAGAACTCGGGGGCGGCGAAGACGTTCCATGCGACCGCTTCGCGGTCCAGGGCGACGTAGGACCGGTAGCGGTTGCCGACGGTCAGGTGGAGCTCCGCCTCGGCGAACGTCAGGATTGCCTCGACCCGCGCGAGATTGGCGGCGGTCTCGGGGCGAGTCGCGGCGTCCGCGAGAACCTCCGCCACGGGCCGGCGGGCCGCGAGGAGTCGCATCTGGCCGATGGCCGCCTCGCCGTAGTAGGACCACGAGCCGCACCCGGCCACGGGCAGGAGGGCGAGGAGAGAGGCGAGCGCCAATCGCCGGCGGAGCTCCCGGTTCCGTTGGCGGCGCACGGGTGCATGTGTTAAAGACCGGCCCATGGACACGTTACGCGGCGTCGTCTCCATCGCCTTCATCTCCGTACACACCGTGCTCTGGTGCATTCCGCTCTATGGCATGGGCCTGTTGCGGCTGGCGGTTCCGGTGCGCGCGATTCGGCGGGGGCTCGGCAGCGCGATGGACCGCATCATCGACGGCTGGGTGGCGTGCAACCGGTTACTCCTGTCGCCGCTCCGGCTGACGAAGCTCGAGGTGCGGTTCGAGGGCGATGCCGGATTCGACCGGCACGGATGGTATCTCATCGTCAGCAACCATCAGTCCTGGGCGGACATCCTCGTTCTGCAGGAGATATTTCTCGGCCGCGTGCCGCCGCTCAAGTTCTTCACCAAGCGGGAGCTCCTCTGGGCGCCGATGGTGGGCGTGGCCATGTGGCTGCTCGGCTTCCCGTACGTTCACCGCTACTCACGGGAGGTGCTGGCGGCGCATCCGGAGTTGCGCGAACACGACCGGAACGCCACCTTGCGCGCCTGCGAGCGATTCTTGGAACGGCCGACGTCGGTCCTGAGCTTCCTCGAGGGCACCCGCTTCACCCTCGCCAAGCGCGCCGCGCGGGAATCCCCGCACACCTGGCTCCTGAAGCCCAAGAGCGGGGGATTCGGCTACGTGGCCGAGTCCCTTGGGAAGCGGCTACGCGGCATGATCGACGTCACCATCGACTATCCCCAGGGCGTGCCCTCGTTCTGGGACTTCCTCTGCGGCCGGTGCCGCCGCGTGGACGTCACGGTGAACGGGCTGGGCGTACCGGAGGCCGTGGCCGGCGTCGCCGCTCCGGGGGGGCGGGACGAACTGCGCGCTTGGATCGACGAGTTGTGGGAGGCGAAGGACCGCCGGCTACGTGTGCTGCGGGCCGGGAGTGAGGGCGGGGACTGATCGCGCGAGCCGCTACGGCTGGCCGAGCTGCCGTTCGATGGCGTCGAGCCGCGTGCCAAGGCGGGCGATGCTGGCATTCAACTGACGGCGGTGCGCGTCGTTGGCCGCGATGGCCTCCTCGTGTTCGCGCACCTGGGGTTCGAGGCCGGCCTTGAGGCTAGCCGTCACCTGGCGCGAGATGTTGACCCGGTCCACGAGGTCGCGCTGGGCGCTGACGAGTTGGCGCACCTGGGTCTCGATGGTGGCGAGCTTGTCGATCATCTCGCGCTGCTGGTCGAACGCGACCTCGACGCGGCCCACGTCGCTCTTGAGCTCCTTGAGGGTGGATTGCACCCCGGCGATGCTTGACGTCTGGCGCTTCAGCGCGGCCTGATTGTCCTGGATCCACTTCCGGTTGCGCTTGTTGGTAACGTCCCAGAGCTTGCGCACCTCGGATTCCCAGAACGTGAGTTGCTCGTTGGTGTCCTTGCCGGCCTCGGTCATGGTCTCGTCGGTCATGCGCAGCCGCTCCTCCAGGAGCCGCAACCGCTCGCCGGCCTCGGCCAGGGCGTGTTCGTTGTCCTTGAGCTGGTCCTGCTGGTGGAGGATGAACCAGCCGGCGGCGGCAAACCCGGCGATGGTCAGCGCGAGCACGCCGCTTACGGCGATGCTGGGTCGGCCGCCGCCACGGTTGCCGCCATTGCGCCCGCGCCGCCGCGGCTGCGCGCGTCTCGGGGCGTCGTCGGGTCGCACGGCGATGGGAGATTCGCTCACGATGGCCTCCGGAAAGACGCGGGCAATAGTGTAGGCGAACCCTTCGCGTTCGGCGAAACCTTTGGCTTCGGCGAAACTTGGATTTCGTTGGAGTTTCGCTGACGCGAACTCCCGCACCGGGTTGCGACCGTCCCGGGGGCGGCCGTCGCCACCCCCGGGGTGTCATGGCCCTACGGCCGCTATAGCAGTTTGACCACGGCCCAGAAGATGGCGGTCAACACGAAGCTGCTGACGATGACGCCGCGCACCGTCGTGATCGGCCCCTGCTTGCCGAAGATCGCGTTCAACTCGATGGCGGCGATGATGATGAGCCCGACGATCAGCGCGTTCGTCTTGTCGGTGAAGCCACCGCTGGCGAAGTGGTTGCTCGCACCCATCAGGAAGAGCATCGGCAGCGAGAAGAGCGTGTTGGTCCGCGATGCGAGCGCGGCCTTCGGCGCGGCGGCGGCGGCTTCCGCGGTCGCCTCGCCCCCCGCCTGGACCTGCTCGTTCGAGGCGATGACGAGCTTCTGGTTGGGCCAGATGATGAGCCACACGTTCAGGAACATGATGATCGCCATGGTGGCCGACAGGACGATGTCGATCGACAGGCTCCTGTGCAGGACGTAGATGAGATAGAGCCCGGTCAGAAACGTCATCGCGGCGCCCCAGCGGAACCACCACAGGGCGCGTGGCGCGAGCTTGACGAAGGCGTCCACCCGCGCGCCGGGCTCGGCTTCCTTGAAGTACTCCGTCTGGACGAAGTTGAAGTAGTAGAGCATGCCTATCCACGTGATCCCCACGAAGTAGTGGGCCCAGCGGATCAGATAGTTGACGACTTCTTCCATTTCGGGGTAACCCTCCTCCCGTTGGCGGCTTCGATCATACTTGCCGACGCGGGCAGAAAAAACCCCGCGCGGGGCGGGGTTCTTCCTGGTCTCGGCGTAGCGACGCTACATCATGCCGCCCATGTCGGGCATGCCGCCGCCACCCGGAGGCGCGGGCGGGTTGTCTTCCGGCGCCTCGGCGACCATGGCCTCGGTGGTGATCATCAGACCCGCCACGGACGCCGCCGCCTGCAGGGCGGTGCGGGCGACCTTGGCCGGATCCGGAATCCCCATCTCGATCATGTCGCCGTACTCGCCGGTCGCGCCGTTGAACCCGTGGTTCTCGGGCAGGCCGCGGACCTTGTCGAGCACCACCGCGCCCTCGGCGCCCGCGTTCTGCGCGATCTGGCGCAGGGGCGACGCCATGGCGCGCTTGGCGATGGCGATGCCGACGTTCTGGTCTTCGTTGTCGCCGCCGAGGTCGTCGAGCTTTTCGAGCGCCCGCACGAGGGCCACGCCGCCACCGGGGACGATGCCTTCCTCGACCGCCGCGCGGGTGGAGTGCAGGGCGTCTTCGACGCGCGCCTTCTTCTCCTTCATCTCGACTTCCGTCGGGGCGCCGACCTTGATGACGGCGACGCCGCCGGCGAGCTTCGCGAGCCGCTCCTGGAGCTTCTCGCGGTCGTAGTCGGAGGTCGTGTCCTCGATCTCCGCCCGGATCTGCTTGATGCGGCCTTCGATGTCGCCCTTGGCGCCGGCGCCGTCCACGATCGTGGTGTTCTCCTTGGTGCAGGAGATGCGCTTGGCGTTGCCGAGGTCGTCGAGGGACGCGCCTTCGAGGGTGAGTCCGACTTCCTCGGAGATCACGGTCGCGCCCGTGAGGATCGCGATGTCCTGCAACATGGCCTTGCGGCGGTCGCCGAAGCCCGGGGCCTTGGCGGCGGCGATCTTCACGATGCCGCGCATGTTGTTGACCACCAGCGTCGCGAGGGCCTCGCCCTCGATGTCCTCGGCGATGACCATGAGGGGCTTGCCGGCCTTGGCGACGTTCTCGAGCACCGGGAGCATGTCGCGGATGTTCGAGATCTTCTTGTCGCACAGGAGGACGAATGGGTCCTCGAGTTCCGCCGACATGGAGTCTTGGTTGTTGATGAAGTAGGGCGACAGGTAGCCGCGGTCGAACTGCATGCCCTCGACCACCTCGAGTTCGTTCTCGAGGCCGCTGCCTTCCTCGACCGTGATGACGCCTTCCTTGCCGACCTTCTCCATCGCCTCGGCGATGATCTGGCCGACGGCGGTGTCGTTGTTGGCGGAGACGGTGCCGACCTGGGCGATGGAGGTGGAATCCTCGCACGGCGTGGCCATCTGCTCGATGTGCCCGACCGCGGATGCCACGGCCTTGTCGATGCCGCGCTTCAGGTCCATGGGGTTCATGCCCGCGGCGACCGACTTCAGGCCTTCCGTCAGGATGGACTGCGCGAGCACCGTGGCGGTGGTCGTGCCGTCACCGGCTTCGTCGGAGGTCTGGCTCGCGACCTCCTTGACCATCTGCGCGCCCATGTTCTCGAACTTGTCCTTGAGTTCGATTTCCTTGGCCACGGAGACGCCGTCCTTGGTGACCGTCGGGGCGCCGAACGACTTGTCGAGCACGACGTTGCGGCCCTTCGGCCCCAGCGTCACCTTCACCGCGTTCGAGAGGGTGTTCACCCCCTCGAGCATGCGGGCCCGAGCGTCGTCTGAAAAATGTACTTCCTTCGCACTCATTCTGAGGTTCCTCGTTGCGTTTGCCGGCGGCGTTCTCTAGCGGCGCTGGCGTGTGGCGTGTTCAAACCGTTCGAGTCCGGGAGTTGCGAGGCAACTCCAACCTGACGCCGGAAGGCGTCAGGCGTCCTCCAGGACTCCGAAGATCTCGCTCTCCGAGAGGATGAGCAGCTCTTCCCCGTCGATCTTGACGGTGCTGCCGCCGTACTGGCCGAAGATGACCTTGTCGCCGGCCTGGACGTCCGGCGCGTGGACGTTGCCGTCGTCGAGGCGCTTGCCCGGTCCCACCGCGAGGACCTCGCCCTGCGACGGCTTCTCGGATGCCGTGTCCGGCAGCACGATCCCGCCGGCGGACATCGTCTCCTCGTCCAGCCGCCGCACGACGACGCGGTCGTGTAGAGGTCGAATGTTCATGTCCCAAATGTCTCCCTAGATTGGATCGTAATCGCGTGCCGCACCCCGTCGGCCCGGCACGTTCTCGTGGCACCCCGGAACGCTGGCACTCTCGCTCGGAGAGTGCTAACTCCGGGGAGCGCATATCATAGGGGCGCGTTTGCGTTATTCAAGACCCCGAATTGACCCCGAATTGTCCCCCCCGAATTGCCGAAGGCGAAGTGCGGGCGACGTGACCGTCAGCGGACGCCGAGGAGACCCCCATGAGCCAAGAGCCCTATCTTCTGATCACGGCGGACACCCACGCCGGAGGAAGCCACGCGCAGTACCGGGAATACCTCGATCCCCGCTACCGGGAGCAGTTCGACGCGTGGCGCGGCGGCTACCGCAACCCGTCGCAGGAGGACCATGGCCCGCGCAAGCAGCGCAACTGGGACCACGCGATCCGCACGCGCGACCAGAACAGCCAGGGCGTCGTGGGCGAGGTGGTCTTCCCGAACACCGTGCCGCCGTTCTTCAAGAAGAGCGTCGTCACCGCGCAACCGCCGACCCCGGACCACTACGAACTCGCCCTGGCGGGCATCCGCGCCCACAACCGCTGGCTCGCGGACTTCTGCGCGGAGGATCCCGACCGCCGGGCCGGCATCGGCCTGATCCTGCCGAACGATCTCGACGAGGCCATCAAGGACATCGAATTCATCGCCGAGGCCGGACTGCGCGGCGGTGTCCTGCTGCCGCTGATACCCCCCGACTGCACTTGGCTCACGCCGCTCCACGATCCGGCCTGGGACCGGGTGCTCGCCGCCATCCAGGACCACGATCTCGTCATCAACCAGCACTCCGGGCAGGGCTCCCCGGACTATGGCTCCGGCCCGGTGCCGGAGGCGCTGTGGATCTCCGAGGTCACCTTCTACTGTCAGGCCGGCTGGCGGCACCTGCTGATGAGCGGCGCCTACGAGAAGTTCCCGAGGCTCCGGTACATCCTCACCGAATCCGGTTGCGCGTGGGTGGGCCCGGCGCTCCAGCAGCTCGACCGCATCCACATGGGCTTCCGGGCCGGTGGCATCGGCGAGATGAACTACGGCGGCATGGAGTGGGTACTGAAGGAGCCGCCGAGCGCCTACGCGGCCCGCAACTGCTACTACGGCGCGAGCTTTCCGAGTGCGGCGGACCTCGAGGGCATCGACGCGATCGGCGAGGAGCACGTGCTCTGGGGCAACGACTACCCCCATCGCGAGGGCACGTTCCCCTACAACACCGAGTCCCTGCGGCTGACGTTCGGCGGCATGCCGGATGCGCGGCGCCGCAAGATTCTGGGGCTCAACGCCGCCGAACTCTATGGATTCGACGTGGACAAGCTCCTGCCCCTCGCCCGCAAGCACGGCCCGACTCCCGAGCAGGTGGAGACGCCGCTGCCGCGCGAGGAGATCCCGAGGGACTCGGGCTGCTACCTCTTCGCCACCGCACTCTACGGAGCGTAGCCGTGGGCATGCCGAGCGGCGTCGGGATCGTCGACACGATGATCGGGTTCCCGGCGGAGGACTTCAGCCAGTACGACTTCATCCGCAAGCAACTCCGGGAGGGCTCCAGGGACGCCGACTTCCCGGTCGAATACCTCTTCAAGCACGTGCCCAAGGAGCTGTACGGCGCGGCGGACCCCATCTCGATCACCCTGCACGAGATGGACCGCTTCGGCGTCGAGGTCGGCGTCGTCGGCGTGGGCGGGGAGGTGAGCCGCAAGGCCCTGAAGGACCATCCGGACCGCTTCGTCGGACAGGGGTCCGTGGACCCGAACCGCGGCATGGAGGGCATCCGGGACATGGTGCGCCAGCACGAGGAGTTCGGCGTGCGCTCCTTCGGCGCCTTCAACGCCGGGTTCAACCCCCAGGTCGGCATCGCCGATCCGTTGATGTACCCCATCTACGCCAAGTGCGTCGAACTCGGCGTGCCCATCTTCGCCTGCGCCGGCGTGCCCGGCCCGCGCTTCCCGATGTGGCCGCAGGAGGTGCGCCTGATCGACCAGGTGATGTACGACTTTCCCGAACTCGTGTTCGTGACGCGCCACGGATGCGAGCCGTGGCAGGACCTCGCCGTGAAGCTCATGCTCAAGTGGCCGAACCTCTACTACTCGACGACCGCCTTCGCTCCGAAGCACTACCCCCGGGCGATCATCGACTACGCGAACACGCGCGGCGCCGACAAGATCCTCTACGGCGGCTACTTCCCGATGGGGCTCTCCTTGGAGCGCATCATGACCGACATGCGGCACTTGAACCTCAAGGACGAGGTCTGGCCGAAGTTCCTGCGGGGGAATGCGCGGAAGGTGCTGCAGCTCGACTGATCCGATCTGCCGCGAACCGGGAGTATCTAGCCCATGCCCGTACACCGCATCGACGCCCTCGACATCCACTTCGTCCACCGAGGGCCCGAAGACTCCCCGCGGCGCGTGCTCTACGTGCATGGGACGGGCTGCAACGCGCGGGTGTGGGACAGGCACTGCGCGAGCCTGCCGCCGGAGTACCAGACCGCGTGCATCGACCTCGCCGGGCACGGGCGGTCGAGCGGGGCCGGCTTCCGGGGGACTGCCGACCACGCCTTCGTCATCGACGCGCTCGCGGACCGGCTCGGGTGGGACCGGTTCGTCCTGGTCGGCCACTCCCTCGGCGGCGCGATCGCCCTCACCCATGCCGTGTATCACCCCGCCCGGTTGGATGCGCTGGTGCTCGTGGACACCGGCGGACGGCTACGGGTGGCGCCCGAAGTGCTCGAAAACGCGCGGCTCGCGGCTCTGGGTCAGGAAATCCCTGCTCCCGATCCGCGTTGGACCTACTCGCCGCGCACCCCGGACAGCGTGATCGAGCAGGTCTGGCGGACCTTGGCGAGGTTCCGCGCGAACTCGTCTACCGGGACTGGATCGCGGACGACTCGTTCGACTTCCTGTCGCGGTTGGGTGCCGTGCGCACGCCGTGTCTCGCCGTGTGCGGTGCCGACGACCCGATCACGCCCGTGCGCAACCACGTCTTCTTCCGGCAGCAGATGCCGTCCTGCGAACTCGCGGTCATCGACGATTGCGGACACTGGCCGTTCTACGAACAGCCGCAGGCGTTTGATCGGATCGTGATCGACTACCTCGCGAGGGTGTTCGGTGGTGGGTGAGGGCCAAGCGACGCTCGGAGAGCCGGTTCAAGCCTGCCCGGCCACCACCTCCGCGACCTTGCTGTAGATCGTGTAGCCCGCGAACGAGATATACATGGCCGAGGCGAGCACCATGAAGAAGATGTTGATCCACCCGGGCCGCGCAGACTTCGGCAGGTAACGGAGGTTCATGTAGAGGATCATCGGCACGTAGATCGCCATCACGAAGCCGCTCATGAGGGCGGCGATGAACAGGAAGTCGAGGCCGGCGATGTCGTACTTGCCGAAGAACCAGACGCTGAAGATGCCGATGCCCATGGTCGTGCCGACGAGCACCAGATACCACTGTTCGAGCTTCAGCCAGCGACCGAACTTGAAGTTCGTGTGCAGCAGGTCCGCAAAGATGCGGCTGCCGCCGTCGACGCCGCCGAGCTGGGTGCTGAAGAGCGCCGCCATGCCGACGATCAGGAACAGGTAGCGGCCGAACGCGCCCATGCTCTGCTCGAGGATCGAGGCGAGGTCCCACACCAGGCTCGCCCGGTCCGGGACGAGGCCGATGGGGTGCAGGACGGCCAGCGCGCCGAAGACGAACAGGAACATGGTGAAGCTGCCGAGAATCCAGAAGAACAGCGTCTGGTCGATGACCACGTAGCGGAACCAGTCCTTGAAGCGGCGATGGTTCTCGGAGGTGTCCGGATAGAGGTAGCCGGTGTCGCGTTCCTTGACCTCGTGCTTGTGCACCGCGCTCATCAGCGACGGGATGCGGGCCCCCATTCCGACGTTTTTTTCGCGCAGGTAGTAGGCGTAGTACAGGTTGCCGAGCCCGCCCGCGCCGGCGAAGACCACCGCGCCGAAGAAGCGGTTGAAGGTGAGTTGGTCGCGCACCGTGCCGTCGTCGGCCAGCACGTCGACCGGGAAGTCCGGGAAGTCGAACACGCTGATGACCCCCACCCACATCTCGCGGAAGATCTCGACGGAGCCGATCTCCCAGACCACGTAGACGAGGCCGGCCACGATCACGGCGATCAGGCCCATGATGCTGCGCTCCACCGCCGTGTAGATGACCTTGGGGCCGAACAGGATCGCGGCGACCAGGGCGAACACGATGGCCGTCCACAGCCAGGGCGGACTGTCGTGCCCCGGGCCGAAGATGAGGTCCCGTAGCGCGATGCCGGTCTCGCGCGCCCAACCGGGCAGGAACTTGCCGACGAACACCACGAACACGAACACGTAGACCGTGAGCTTGATGACGCGGGCCATGCCGGTGAACGGGCTCTCGCCGGTGACGATGCTCCAGCGGCCAATCTCGATGTTGACCCAGAGCTGGAGGAAGATGCCGATCGCCGCGGCCCAGAGCAGTTGCGCGCCGACCACGGAGGTGATCCACGGCCACATGATCAGTTCGCCGGAGCCGATGGCGAGGCCCGCCATGATGACGCCGGGCCCGATCATCTTGAGGATCGGCCGGTCGCGCTCTGGCAGTTCCGCCCGTTCGAGCGGCTTGATGGGGTTCAGCATTGGCGCGCTTCCCTAACCGAACTTCGGCGCCCGTTTCTCGAGGAACGCCTCGACGGCCTCCCGATGGTCCGCGCTTGCGCGGGCGCGTTGCAGGGCCTCGAGTTCGCGCTGTTGCACGGCGGCGATGTCCGTCTCGGCACCGTTCTCGCTCAGGAGTTCCTTGATCCAACGCAGTTGCTGCCCCGGGTTGGCGGCCATGCTGCCGGCGACCTCCAAGGCCGTTTCGAGGAGCGCGTCCGGGCTGCTGAGGCGGTCGGCCAAGCCGAGTTCGAACGCCTCCCGTCCGGAATAGAGCCGTCCCGACAGGCACATCTCGCTCGCCCTGCCGAAGCCCATGCGTTGCACCAGGAAGTGGGAACTCGCGAGTTCCGGGGTCAGGCCCATCTTGACGAACGCCATCGCGAACTTCGCGTTCTCGGACGCGACGATCACGTCCATGGGCAGGATCATGGTGGCCCCCACCCCGACGCTCGGACCGTTCACGGCGGCCACCATGGGCTTCGACTTCCGCACGAGGCCGACCCAATCCCCGACGGGTCGCTGCTCGGCGCCGTCGAGGCGGGCCTTGAAGTTGTCGCGGATGTCCGCCCCGGCGCAGAAGCCACGCCCCGCGCCCGTCACGACGATGGCACCCACGGCGGGGTCGGCGTTGCAGCGCTCGATGGCGTCGGTCAGTTCGCCGTTCATCGTGTAGGTCCACGCGTTCAGCCGCTCGGGGCGATTGAGCGTGAGCACCGCGACGTTGCCCTCGGTGGCGAACAGTATCTGCTCGTAGCCGTTGTCCGACATGTGGCCCGTTCTCCTCGGTCTGTGCGGAAACCGCCAGCCTACAATATGTGCCCGACTCCCCGCACACGCGGGCCGAAGGCGGTTAGCCATTGGATGTCACCTCGCCGCAGCCGGAACCCTGTCCGGACGAAGATGTCCGCGAGCGCGTCTGGGCGGTCGTCGCGGCGATTCCGCCGGGTTGCGTGGCCACGTACGGCCAGGTCGCCGAGCTGGCCGGACTGCCGCGGGCGGCTCGACTGGTCGGACGCACGATGGCGCGGTTGCCACCGGACACGCGCCTCCCTTGGCACCGGGTCGTGAACGCGGCAGGGGCGGTCTCGCTACCCGGTCGCGGAGGCGCGCGTCAAAGGGCCCTGCTGGAGGCGGAGGGGGTGGTCTTCGCGCGGGGACGCATCGACTTGGGACGCTTTCGGTGGCGTCCTTGAGCGGGCTTGGCGTTCGGCCGGCCGAAAGCGCGCGGGCGATGGTTGCGGAGGCTTACGCAACGAGTAGGATGAGACTGACAGATTAGGGGAGGTCTGATTAGGACCTTCCCTAGCGCGGCACAGGGATGTGCCGCCAAACTCAATGGCGCAAGCCATTGAATTTGTGAGTAAAACAAAACCGCGCTTTTGTTTTGCGGGGGATGAACAAGTCCATGGAGGGACTTGTTCAGGAGATTCTTGGGGGCCGAAGGCGGTCTAGAGTGGACGCCAAATCAACTGGCGACCGGGCAGCCCGGCGAGGTGGAAAACACATGGAAGACCGACAAGCGACGACGGAGGGAGGTGCCGGCGGGGTGGTACGGGGTGCGCGGCGCCGCCTGAGCACCGAGACCATCTCGATCCTCGGGGTGGGCGTTGCCCTGGCGGCTGTGATGTTCACGGGGAACTCAAGCCTGCGTGCCGATCTTCGGGCGCTGCACGATGAGGGCGTTCAGGGACGCGCCGAAATCCGTGCCGACATGCACGCCTTGGAGGGGCGTCTTCGCGACGACATGGTCGCCCTTGAGACGGGTCTTCGCGACGACATGGCTGCCCTCGAGACGGGTCTTCGCCGCGAGATGGCGGCCCTTGAGACGAACCTCCGACGCGAGATGGACGCGTTGGCCGAGAGCCTGCGGGCCGAGATGAATCTGCTCGCGGAGAGCCTTCGTAGCGAGATGGAGGGCTTGCGCGCGGACTTCGGGGCGTTGCGCGGGGACTTCGGGGCGTTGCGCGGGGACTTCGGGGTATTGCGCACCGAAATGGGCGAGTTGCGCGTGTCCATGGCCAAGATGCAGGCGGACCAGGCACGCATGGAGGAAGTGACGTCGCAATTGGCCGCCGAAGTGTCCCAGATACGCGAGGCACCACCGCGGGTGCCGGCGACGTAGGCGAGGACGCGAGCCCATAGCGCCTGTGCCAGAGGACTCGGCGGACGGAAGACGCCAACGGGTGGGCGTGCGGGACTTCCTGCAACCCCGCGTGGCGGCGCTGCTGTTCCTCGGCTTCTCGTCCGGTCTGCCGTTCCTGCTGATCTTCGCGACGCTCTCCCTCTGGCTGCGGGAGGCGGGGGTCGAGCGGGCCGCGGTCACGTACTTCAGTTGGGCGGCCCTCGGGTATTCGTTCAAGTTCGTCTGGGCGCCCTTGGTGGATCGGCTGCCGTTGCCGTTGCTCGGGCGTCGCTTGGGCCAGCGCCGCAGTTGGCTGCTTACGGCACAGGTGGCCGTGATGGCGTCGATCGCGGCGATGGCGATGAGCGATCCGGGCACGCCGGGGGGCCTCACGGCCATGGCCTTCGCGGCGGTGGCCCTCGGGTTCTCCGCGGCCACCCAGGACATCGTGATCGACGCGTACCGCATCGAGGTGGCGGACGAGACCCTGCAGGCGCTGTTGGCGTCCGCGTACGTGGCGGGATACCGGGGCGGGATGCTGGTCGCGGGCGCGGGGGCGCTCTACCTCGCCGCGGGCTTCGGCACGGATGCCGGTCATTATGTCTACGACGCCTGGAAGTGGACCTACCTATGCATGGCCGCGGCGCTGCTGGTGGGGGTGGCGACGACCCTCGCCGTCCGGGAACCGGTACGCCGGGACCTCGAGGGCGATTTCCATGGCGCGTCGGACTACGCGCGCTTCTTCGCGGTGTTCGCGGTGATGGCGGCGGGGTTCGTGGCGCTGTTCCTGGGGTTGTCCGACTTGGCCGGCGTCGCTCGCGCCTGGGCCGTGGAGGGATTGGGATTCCCGAGCACCCTAGCCGGCTTCCTCGCGGAGGCCCTGCGTCTTGCGGCGGCGCTTGCCGGCGCGTTGGCCGTGGGGCGCGGGTGCGTCTCCATCGGCGTGGCGCGGGGGGAGATGGTGCGCGAGACGTACGTGGCGCCGGTGGCCGACTTCGTGCGCCGCTACGGGCGGGCGGTGGTGCCGATTCTGCTGTTGGTGGGGTTCTACCGCGTCTCCGACATCGTGCTCGGGGCCATCGCGAACGTCTTCTACTTCGACATGGGCTACAGCAAGGAGGAGATCGCGACGGTCACGAAGGTCTTCGGCCTCTGGATGACGATACTGGGCGGCTTCCTGGGGGCGGCCTTGGCGCTCCGCTACGGGGTCGTCAAGGTGCTCATGCTCGGCGCCGTCCTCACGGTGGCGACCAACCTGCTCTTCATCGCCCTCGCGGGGTCACCGGGGGACGTGCTTCTGCTCTATCTGGTGATCGGGGCGGACAACCTGACCGCCGGCCTCGCGAGCGCCGCCTTCGTCGCGTACCTGTCGAGCCTCACGAGCCTGTCCTTCACGGCGATGCAGTACGCCGTCCTGAGTTCGCTCATGACCCTGTTCCCGAAGCTCCTCGGGGGCTATTCCGGGCAATTGGTGGACTCGTTCGGCTACCCGGCCTTCTTCCTGGGCGCGGCGGCCATCGGTGTTCCGGTATTCTTGTTGATCGTCTGGGCCGCGCGGTCCGAGGGGCGCCGGGAAGATCGTCCGGCAGCGGCCCAGGCCGCCGGCTGAATACGGGGGAGGACTTTCGATGGTGGACCGGATCAGCCGCGTCGTGACCCGCACCGGCGATGGGGGAGAGACCTCCCTGGCGGACGGCAAGCGCTATCCGAAACACCATCCCCGCCTCGACCTGATCGGCACGCTGGACGAGGCGAACAGCTTCATCGGGCTCTTGGCGGCGCGGGCGGGCGAGCAACACCGGGAGACGCTCACGGCGATCCAGTCCCGTCTATTCGACGTGGGCGGGGCCGTGGCTACCGGCGGCACGTCGGCGCCCTGGGAGGAACTCGCGGGCGCGGTGGCCGAGGAGACGGAGCGTCTCAATTCGGAACTGCCGCCCCTCAAGGAATTCGTGCTGCCCGGGGGCGACGAGACCGTCGCGCTAGCCCACGTCGCGCGGAGCCTCGTGCGCCGGGCGGAACGCGCGTTCTGGGCGGAGGCCGAATCGCTCCCGCTGCTGGCCGAGGGGCGGGTGGGCGGCTACCTGAACCGGTTGTCGGACTACTTCTTCGTGCTCGCGCGCACGATTGCCCGGGAGCAGGGCGTCGCGGAGGTGCTCTGGGAACCGCTACGGTAGGGTCGCTCTCCGCCGCAGAACGAGGGTTAAAGAACGAGCCGCCGGATATCGCCGAGCAGCCGCGTCAGCTCCAGGACGAAGTTGCCGCCCTCGACGCCGTTGATGGCGCGGTGGTCGTAGGACAGCGACAGCGGCAGCATCGTCCGGGGCTCGAACGCCGTGCCGTTCCAGCGCGGCTTCATCTCCAGCCGGCCGATGCCGAGGATCGCTATCTCGGGCGCGTTGACGATCGGCGTGAAGCCGGTCCCGCCCTGGCGGCCGAGGCTCGACACGGTGAAGCAGCCGCCGCTCAGTTGGTCCGGGGTGAGCCGGCCGGTCCGGGCAAGCTCCGATAGCTCGGCGATCTCGCCTGCGAGTTCCCACACGCCCTTGCGGTCCACGTCCCGCAGCACGGGCACGATCAACCCCTCCTCGGTGTCCACCGCGAAACCGACGTGGCGATAGTGCTTGAGGATCAGGCCGTCCGCGTCGGGGTTGAGCGACGCACATAGGCGCGGGAAGGCGCCGAGGTTCTCGGCACACGCCTTCACGACGAAGGGCAGGAGGGTGAGCTTGGAGCCCTTCGCTTGGGCTTGGTCTGCCAACGAGCGCCGGAATCCCTCGAGGTCCGTCACGTCCGCCTCGTCGTGCTGGGTGACGTGGACGACGTTCAGCCAGCTTCGGTGCAGGTTGCGGGCGCCGCGGTGGCGGATGCGCGTGAGGGGCACCTCCTCCACCGGCCCGAACTTCGAAAAGTCGATGGCGGGCATCCGGGGGAGCCCGGCCGAAGTGGGTGCGGCGGCGCGGGTCATGGCCGCCTTCACGAAGCCCTTGACGTCGTCCTTGACGATTCGGCCCCGGGGGCCGGAGCCGGGAACTTCCCGCAGGCTGACGCCGAGTTCCCGCGCGAGCCGGCGCACGGCGGGACCCGCGTAGACCTGTGCCCCGTCGCTCACGGTCTCCACGGGGGCCGTCGCCGGGATGGGTTCCGGCGGCGGAGCAGGTGCCTTCGGGGGCACTTCTGCCGGGGCAGGAGGCTCCGCGCGCACCGCGTCCTCGGACGGCGGGACGGCGGCCTCCCGCGCGACATCCAGGATCGCGACGACGTGACCGGCGTTGACGTGCTCGCCGAGCTCCACCTTGATTTCGGACACGGTCCCCGCGAACGGCGAGGGCACCTCCATGGACGCCTTGTCGGATTCGATGACGATCAGTGCGCCGTCGATGTCGATGTGGTCGCCGCGTGCCACGCAGAGCTCAATGACCTCGACGTCCTCGGCGTCGCCGATGTCCGGAATCACGACCTCCCGGGCGCTCATGCGTACCTCGGGTTCGGCTTGTCGGCGTGGATGCCGAGGTCGTGCATGGCCTGGCGCACGTCGGCTTCGGGCAGCACCTGACGCCGGGCGAGTTGCTCCAGGGCGGCCAAGGTCACGAACTTCTCGTCCACCTCGAAGAAGTGGCGCAGCTTCCCGCGCGTGTCGCTGCGGCCGAAGCCGTCGGTGCCGAGCACGCGGTAGGGGGCGTCGAAGTGACTCCGTATAGCCTCGGCCTGGGTGCGGATGTAGTCGGTGGAGGCCACCACCGGCACGTCTCCGTCCAGGCAGCGGGCGGCGTGGCTGCGGCGGGGTTCCTCGCCGGGATGCAGTAGGTTCCAACGCTCCACGTCGGCCCCCTCCCGTGCGAGTTCCGTGAAGCTCGTGACGCTCCAGACCTCGCTCGCGACGCCGTACTCCGCGTGCAGGCGCTCGGCCGCCGCGAGCACTTCGCGCAGGATGGTGCCGCTGCCGAGTAGGCGTACCCGGCGCGGGGTCTCGGCCTCGAAGGCCCCGTGGGTGCCGAGGCGATACATCCCCTTGAGGATGCCCTCGGCCGCGCCGTCGGGCATGGCCGGCTGCACGTAGTTTTCGTTCATCAGGGTGATGTAGAAGAAGACGCGCTCCCGCTCGGCGACCATGCGGCGCAACCCGTCGTGCAGGATCACCGCGAGTTCGTAAGCGTAACAGGGGTCGTAGGCGACGCAGTTCGGAATCGTCGAGGCGAGCACGTGGCTGTGGCCGTCCTGATGTTGCAGCCCCTCGCCGTTCAGGGTGGTCCGGCCGGCCGTCGCGCCGAGGAGGAAGCCCCGGGCCTGGGTATCTCCGGCGGCCCAGGCGAGGTCGCCGACGCGCTGGAAGCCGAACATGGAGTAGAAGATGTAGAAGGGGATGAGGGTGTAGCGGTGCGTGCTGTAGGATGTCGCCGTCGCGAGCCAGGCGGAGAACGCCCCGGCCTCGTTGATGCCCTCCTCCAGCACTTGGCCGTCCAGGGATTCCCGGTAGGAGGCGATCTCCCCGTGGTCCTCGGGTTCGTAGAGCTGGCCCTCGGAGGAGTAGATGCCCAGTTGCCGGAACATGCCCTCCATGCCGAACGTGCGGGCCTCGTCGGGCACGATGGGCACCACCCGCTCGCCGATGGTCTTGTCCCGGGCCAGGGTCGAGAGCATGCGGACGAACGACATGGTCGTCGAAACGGCGCGCTTCCCGGTCCCTTGCAGGTGCGGCTGGAAGGTGTCGAGCGGGGGTATCGCGATGTCCGCGCTGTCGACGATCCGGCCGGGCAGGGGACCGCCGAGACGTTCTCGCTGCCGCTTGAGGTAGACCGTTTCCGGCGCGTCGTCCGCGGGCCGGTAGTAGGGAACGCCGGCCAGTTCCTCGTCGGTGAGGGGGATGTCGAAGCGGTCGCGGAAATGCTTGAGGTCCTCGAGGTCGAGCTTCTTGACCTGATGGGTGGTGTTCTCGGATTCGCCGGCGTCCCCCATCCCGTAGCCCTTGACCGTCTTGGCCAGGATGACCGTCGGCTCGCCCGCGTGGTGCAGCGCCGCGTGATAGGCCGCGAAGACCTTGAAGGGATCGTGGCCACCGCGGTTCAGCCGCATGATGTCGTCGTCGGAGAGATGGCTGACGAGATCGAGCAGTTCCTCGTGGCGCCCGAAGAAGTGGTCCCGGGTATAGCCGCCGCCCTTCGCCTTGTAGTTCTGATACTCGCCGTCGACGGTTTCGTTCATGCGCTGTAGCAAGAGCCCCGTGGTGTCCTTCGCGAGCAGGGGATCCCACAGGCGGCCCCACACGACCTTGATGACGTTCCAGCCGGCCCCCCGGAACTCGCCCTCGAGCTCCTGGATGATCTTGCCGTTGCCGCGCACGGGCCCGTCGAGTCGCTGCAGATTGCAGTTGACCACGAAGATCAGGTTGTCGAGGCGCTCTCGGCCGGCGAGCGCCAGCGCGCCGAGGGACTCGGGCTCGTCGCATTCGCCGTCGCCGAGGAATGCCCACACCTTGCGGTCCCCCATGGGAATGAGTCCCCGGCGGTCCAGGTACTTCATGATGTGGGCTTGGTAGATGGCCTGGATCGCCCCGAGCCCCATGGACACCGTGGGAAACTGCCAGTAGTCCGGCATCAGCCAGGGATGGGGATACGAGGACAGCCCGCCGCCATCGACCTCGCGCCGGAAGCGGTCGAGTTGCGCCTCGGTGAGCCGGCCCTCCAGGAAGGAGCGGGCGTAGATGCCGGGGGCGCTGTGCCCCTGGAAGTAGATCAGGTCGCCGGCGTGCTCCTCCGTCGGCCCGCGGAAGAAATAGTTGAAGCCGACGTCGTACAGCGTGGCCGAGGAGGCGAAGGTCGAGATGTGGCCGCCGAGGTCGCCGTCGCCCCGGTTCGCGCGCACGACCATCGCGAGGGCGTTCCAGCGGATCAGGGAGCGGATGCGGCGCTCCATGAAGAGGTCGCCCGGCATGAACGCCTCGTCCGTCGCGGGGATGGTGTTTCGGTATGGCGTCGTGATGGTGTAGGGCAGGCGGACGCCGGTTTGCGTCATCCGGGCCGAGAGGCGTTCGAGGAGGAAGTTGGCGCGGTCCGTCCCGCCGTGGTCGAGCACGTACTCTAGCGCCTCGAGCCACTCACGCGTCTCGTCCGGGTCGATGTCCGTGAGGCCCCTTGGGGTGTCCATCGTCGTCGGTAACGGTCGCGGCCGACCTGTCAGGATGGATTATAAGCCCGCGGCGGGAGGGGATCCGGGGGCGTCGGGCCCGGTTAGATGCCGGATGACGCGGGGCCAGTCGAAGGCCGGGCCGGGGTCGGTCTTGCGCCCGGGGGCCACCTCGTTGTGGCCGACGATGGCGGCGGCGTCGATGCGGGGGTAGCGGCGGAGGAGCGCGCGGAGCACGTCCGGTAGGGCGTCGTACTGGGATTCCGTGTACGGGAGGTGATCGGTGCCCTCGAGTTCGATCCCGATGGAGAAGTCGTTGCAGTCCACCCGCCCGCGATAGCTTGACAGCCCGGCGTGCCAGGCCCGGCGGTCGAAGGGGACGAACTGGGTGATCGCCCCGTCGCGGTCGATCAGGAGATGTGTGGACACCCTCACGCCCTCGAGGTCCGCCAAGTCGGGATGGGCGGTGCAGTCGAGACGGTTGCAGAAGAGCGCCTCCACGAGACCGTGGCCGAAATCGCCGGGGGGCAGCGAGATGCCGTGGAGGATCACCAGCGAGATGTCGTCCGCGTCCGGGCGGGCGTTCTGGTTTTCCGACGGGGCGCGCCGCGCGTCCGGGAGCCAGTGGTCGGGGCTTACAATCACGCAGCGATGATAAGCGACCCCCCGCCATGAGCACCGCGGTACCGCCGCCGGACGCGGTCGTGCGGCGCAACGTCCGCGACGCCCTCGCCGAGGACATCGGAGACGGCGACGTGACGGCCGCGCTGATCGATGCGAGCGTCCGGGCGCAAGCTACGGTGGTGTCCCGGTCGCCCGGCGTGTTTTGCGGCGTGCCTTGGGTCGAGGAGGTCCGCGCCCAGGCGGATGGCGTGATCGAGATCGACTGGCATATCGCCGACGGGGACGAGATACGCCCCGGCGTCGCGCTGTTCCACCTGGCGGGACCGGCGCGGAGCCTCCTGACGGTGGAACGGACCGTGCTCAACTTCGTGCAGCTTCTCTCCGGCACGGCGACGGCGGCGCGCGCTTGCGTGCTCGCGGTTGCGGGGACGGATACGTGCATCCTGGACACGCGCAAGACCGTGCCCGGCCTGCGCGCCGCCCAGAAGTACGCCGTGGCGGTCGGGGGCGCGGACAACCACCGCATGGGCCTCTTCGACGCCTTCCTCGTCAAGGAGAACCACATCCGCGCGGCTGGGGGGATTCGTGCGGCGATTGCGCGAGCCCGGGCCGCTCGCCCGGAGTTGCCGGTGGAGGTGGAGGTGGAGGACCTGGCCGAGCTACGCGAGGCGCTTGCCGCGGGGGCGGACATCGTGATGCTCGACAACTTCGCGCTCGAGGACATGGCTGCGGCGGTGCGGGCCAACGACACGAAGGCCCGTCTCGAAGCGTCGGGCGGCCTGGAACTGGATGATCTCGCTGCGGTGGCGCGGACGGGCGTGGACTACGTCTCGGTGGGGGCCATCACGAAGAACGTGACGCCGCTGGATCTGTCGATGCGGTTCGAGTGAGGGTTTGAGTGAGGTGGTGGTGCCGGAACGGAGACTCGAACTCCGGACAACCGCATTACGAATGCGGTGCTCTACCAACTGAGCTATTCCGGCACGTGGCCGGCACGCGATGGCGATCGTGCGCGGCGGGTGGCGAAGCATAGCGCGTCGGCGGAAGGGGCGAAACGTCTTCCGGTCGGCTGTGCGCATCCCTGAAGTGCTCGGCATGGCGCTCAGCACGGTCGCCGGGCCGGCATGATCCGGCACACGGCACGGCCCTCCGCGTCGGTTGCCGTGACGCGGTAGGCGTCGTCCTCGGCTTCCGCTACATAGGTTCCGGCGTCCGCGTCACGGGGCGTCCATCCGGTGGCGTCCGCGAGGGAGGTGTCCCCGGTGGCTGGGTTCCAGGTGCCGGCGCCGTAGGCGCCGGTGCGCAGTTGGGTGTCCTGCTGGAACAGATCCAGCGCGTCGATCTCAACCACGAGTACGGCGACCGCGGCGGTTTCGACGTAGTCGCGGTAGGCGGGCAGGGCGATGGCCGCCAGGGCCGCGATGATCGCGAGGGCGATCATCAACTCGATTAGGGTGACGCCCGAGTCGACCGTGGCGCCCGAGGCCATCACAGGTCGGCCCATTGCACGACGCGCTGCATGCTCGCCGGGAAGTCGCCGTAGGCGGGGCGCGTCAGGGTGACCGCGTAGTCGCCGTCGGCGATGGCGCCGGAATCGGAGATGCCCACCTGGCCCTGCGCCGCGTCTCCCGTGAGCCCCTCGATGTAGGGGGCACCACCGCCGGGCGCCACGCCGCCGCTTCCGGCCAGGCGCTCGATCCAGAAGTCGTTGGATAGGAGGGCGTCCTGCTCGGTGGGGGTGCGGACGCGCATGGCCAATTCCGCCTGAATCTTGCGGAACTCGGCCGTGACGAACGTCGCCGCCTCCTCGTAGTGGGTGTTCACGCGAGCCATGTTCGCGTTCTGGACATAGTCGCGGTAGAGCGGCAGCGCCACCGCCGCCAGGATGCCGGCGATGGCGACGACGATCATCAGTTCGATCAGCGTGAAACCGGACGGACGTGGCATGGGTCGGCTCCTAGATTTCCTGCGGTTCGGGACCGGAATGGGTTGGGTGCATGGTAGTCCGACCTTCGGGAGGGCGTGTGCGTTTTCGCCCTCGAGCCGCGTGGGAAAAGAGCGCCGGGGAGCGTGGGCCTTGGCAGGCTTGTCACGTGCGCCATTGGCCTACGAAGAGCGGCGTCGTGGGAGATTTCGTACACGCATTGCGGCGCGGGCGCACAAGTGCGGCGACCGGGGCCACCTAAAATCCCGCAGACGGGGAAGCTGCAACTACGGAGCCCAATGAACGGTGGGGAGCCCGGTGCGCGGGAACTGGTCGCCACGGCCCGGGAGTTCGGCATCCCGGCCTTCGACCTGGCGGCGTTCGATCCGGAGGCGAACATTGGGACCGGGGTCGATCGAGGACTCGCGCGCAAGCACGGCGTGCTGCCGCTGGTGCGTCGGGGGCGGCGGCTGCACATGGCCATGGCCGATCCGGCGGATGCCCGGGCGCTGGACGAGATCCAGTTCCAGACCGGTCTTGAGGTGGAGCCGGTCCTGGTGGACGCGGTGGCGCTGGCGGAGGCGATGGACCGGCTACGCGATGCACGGAGCGCGGAACTACTCGAAGACCTCGACGAACCGGTCTCCGGCGCGGACATGGGGTTCGAGACGCCGCCGGAAGAGGCCCTGGGCGCCCTCGACGTCGCGGACCTTGGCGTCGACGATGCGCCGGTCGTGCGCTTCGTCCACGATCTGTTGCTGGAGGCGGTCAGAACCGGTGCCTCGGACGTCCATCTCGAACCCTACGAGGGCAGTTGCCGCGTCCGCTTCCGCACCGATGGCATCCTGCGCGAGGTGCGCCGGCCACCCCGGAACCTCGCGGCGCGGCTGGCGGCGCGTCTGAAGGTGATGGCCGGGCTGGACATCTCGGAACGGCGCGTGCCGCAGGATGGCCGCATTCGGTTGCGCGTCGACGGGGCGCGGACCGCGGACTTCAGGGTGAACACCCTGCCGACGCTCTTCGGGGAGAAGGTCGTCCTCCGGATTCTGGACGCGTCCAGCGCGCGGGTGGGCATCGAGGAACTGGGGTTCGAACCCGAGCAGGAGGCATGCTACCGGGCGGCCCTTGGCCGGCCCCAGGGCATGATCCTGGTGACTGGCCCGACGGGTAGCGGCAAGACGGTGACGCTCTACTCGGGCCTGCACCTCCTCAACGAGCCGGGCCGGAACATCGCCACGGTCGAGGATCCGGTGGAGATGCACGTCGAGGGGCTCAATCAGGTGCACGTGAACCATCGCGTGGGCCTCGACTTCGCCGTCGCCATGCGGGCCTTCCTGCGTCAGGATCCGGATGTCCTGATGGTGGGGGAGATCCGGGACCTCGAAACCGCCGAGGTCGCGGTGAAGGCGGCGCAGACCGGGCACCTGGTCCTCTCCACGCTGCACACCAACTCGGCCGCGGAGACCCTCACCCGCCTGCGCAACATGGGCGTCGCCGCGTTCAACGTCGCGACGTCCGTCCGGCTCGTCATCGCGCAACGGTTGGCGCGCAGGCTCTGTACGCGATGCCGCCGCCCGGCTTCCGTACCGGAGGAAGCCCTGGTGCGCGAGGGCTTCGCACCGGAGGACCTCGCGGCGGGTTGGCGTTTGTATGAGGCGGAGCCGGCCGGCTGCCCGGAGTGCCGAAGCGGCTACCGGGGCCGGGTGGGCATCTATGAAGTGGTGGAGATGGCGGAGGAGATGGCGCGCATCGTGATGGACGGCGGGGATAGCCTGCGGCTCGCCGCGGAGGCGCGGCGGCGGGGCTTCGAGGACCTGCGGCGTTCGGGACTCAGGAAGGTCATGGCGGGGGTCACCTCGCTGGCCGAGGTGAATCGGGTTGCCATGGGCCAATGACGGAGCAATTCGCTTGGCGGGGCCGGGACCGCTACGGTTACCCGCGCAGCGGCGAGATGGCCGGGGCGTCGGTCGCCGCAGTGCGCCGGGAACTCGTGCGCCGCGGCATCCGGTCCATACGGGTGCGCCGCTGCTCGGGCCAACCCCGACGCCGCCGTCTGCGCGGAGGACGGGTGCGGTCCGGGGACGTCGCGGTGCTCGCGCGCCAACTCGCGGCCTTGACCCGCGCCGGCGTCCCGGTGCTGCAGGCGTTCGGTATCGTGGCGGAGGGCACGGACCGTGCCGCGTTGGCGCGGCTCATGCGCGCCGTGCAGGGGGACGTGTCGGCGGGGGATTCGTTGGCGACGGCGCTGGCCCGCCGGCCCGAGTGCTTCGACGAACTCTTCCGCCACCTCGTCGAGGCCGGAGAGAGATCGGGTACGCTCCCGGCCATGCTCGACCGGATCGCGACGTACCGCGAGAAGGCGGAGGCGCTGCGGAGCAAGGTGCGCAAGGCCCTGACGTATCCGGCCGCGGTGTTCTGCGTGGCGATCGCGGTATCCGGTATCCTCCTCGTCAAGGTGGTTCCGCAATTCGAGCAGATCTTTGCGGGATTCGGGGCCGAGCTGCCCGCATCCACGCTATTGGTGATCGCATTGTCCGATTTCGTGCGCGACTGGTGGTTGACGATGCTCGGGACCGGAGTGGGATCCGCGTGGGTGGCCCGCACGTTGGGCCGGCGCTCGAAGGCGGCCCGGGCGCTGGCCGACCGGGCATCGCTGCGCCTGCCGATCCTGGGCCGCGTCGTGCGGCGGTCCTCGGTGGCGCGGTGTACCCGCACGCTGGCGACGACGTTCGCGGCCGGCGTTCCTCTCGTGGATGCGCTGGAGTCGGTGGCGAACGCGGCCGGGAACCGCGTCTTCGAGACGGCCGTCCTGCGGGTGCGCGACGCGGTCGCCACGGGACGGCCGCTGCACGCGTCGATGCGCGACGCCGGCGTCTTCCCGGACGATGTCGTGGGCATGGTCGCCGTCGGTGAGGAGTCCGGCACCCTGGACGGCATGCTGGAGCGAGTGGCCACCTGGTACGAAGAGCGGGTGGACGATGCCGTGGACGCCATCGCATCGATGGTGGAGCCCCTGATCATGGCGGTGCTCGGCGTATTGGTCGGGGGCCTCATCGTGGCGATGTACCTGCCCATCTTCCAACTCGGCGCGGTCCTCGGCGGTCACTGAATGCCCGAGGGTTGGACCTTGCTGGTCCCGGCGGCGGTCGTGTTCCTCGTCGTCGGGAGCTTCCTCAACGTCGTGATCCACCGGCTGCCGGTAATGCTGGAGCGGCGCTGGGGGGACGACGCGCGCGAGATGCTGCACATCGCCGTGCCGGCGCGGGAGCGGTTCGATCTCGTGCGGCCGGGGTCGCGATGTCCCCGGTGCGAGCACCCCATCGCCCCCTGGCAGAACATGCCCGTCGTGAGCTGGATCCTGCTGCGCGGGCGTTGTCACTATTGCCGGGCGCCGATCACGCTCCGCTATCCGCTCGTCGAAGCCTTGAGCGCGGCCCTTGGCCTGGTGGTCCTCGACGCGTGGGGATGGCAGTGGATCACCGTCGCATGGCTGTGCTTCACCTGGAGCCTTATCGCGCTGGCGTGCATCGACTTCGACACCCAGCTGCTGCCGGATCAGATCACGCTGCCGTTGCTTTGGGGCGGGCTCGTTGCCGCGGTCGTGTTCGACCACGTGACGGCGGTGGACGCCATCGTCGGGGCGGGGCTGGGATACGGCGTCCTGTGGATGCTCTACTGGGCGTTCAAGGGGGTGACGGGGCGGGAAGGCATGGGACACGGGGACTTCAAGCTGCTGGCGGCGGTCGGGGCCTGGCTGGGTTGGCAGGTGCTGCCGGCGGTGGTCCTCATCGCCTCGACGCTCGGCTTGGCCTGGGCGGCCGTCGCGATCCTCACGAAGACCATGCGCCGCGAGGACCCGATGCCCTTCGGCCCGTTCCTGGCCCTGGGCGGGTGGCTGGGCTTGGTGTTCCGGGAGCCGCTCACGCTGTTCGGCGGGACCGGTTGGGTATTCGCCCATGGCTGAACGCGTGCTGCCCTGCCCCACCTGCCGCAAGCCGGTGCGGTGGTCGTCGAGCAACCGGTACCGCCCGTTCTGCTCCGAGCGCTGCCGACTGATCGATTTCGGCGGGTGGGCGGAGGAGCGTCACCGCATTCCGGGGGATCCGGCATTCGACGATTTGCTCTCGGACGACCTCGAACCCGACTGAAGGAGTCAGGTTCGGTATTCGGCATTGATGCGGACGTAGTCGTAGGACAGGTCCGATGTCCAGACCCGCTCGCGATGCTCGCCCCGGCCGAGATCAATGCGCACGGTGAACTCGTCGCGCTCCATCACCGCGGCGGCGGCTTCCTCGGTGTAGGAGGTGGCCACGAGGCCCTGTTCGGCGACCCGGACGTCGTCGAGGTCGAGGGAGACGCGGTTCGGGTCCAGGTCCGGGACGCCGGCGTTGCCGATGGTCATGCAGAAGCGCCCCCAGTTCGGGTCTCCGGCGAAGAGGGCAGTCTTGACGAGGGGAGAATGCGCCACGGCGTATGCCACCTGGAGGCACTCGTCTTGGGTCGCGCCCCCTTCCACGAGGATGGTGACGAACTTCGTCGCGCCCTCGCCGTCCCGCACGGTGCGCTCGGCGAGTTCGACCGCGAGCGGCGTGAACGCGGCGAGGAGCGCGTCGTAGTCCGCGTCGTTCGCCCGGGAATGGCCGGTGGCCGCCACCACGAAGGCGTCGTTCGTGGACGTGTCGCCGTCGATGGTCAGACGGTTGAAGCTCCGTGTGCCGAGCTCCCGCGTCATCGCCTGCACGGCGTCCTCGGACAGCGCGGCGTCGGTCCCGAGGAAGGCCAGCATCGTCGCCATGTCGGGCCGAATCATCCCGGAGCCCTTGACGATGGCGGTGGCCGTGACCGGGTGCCCGCCAATGTCGAAACGGCCGGAGACGCCCTTGGGTGCGGTGTCCGTCGTCATGATGGCCCGGGCGGCCCCTTCCCAACCGTCCGGCGCCAGGGCGGCGGACGCGTGGGCCACCCCGGCGGCCAGGCGCTCCATCGGCAGGAACTCGCCGATAACCCCGGTGGAGAAGGGCAGCACCTCTTCCGGACGGCAGCCAAGCGCCTCCGCCGCGATGGCACAACTCTGTTCGGCGTCCCGAAGGCCGACATCGCCGGTCGCGGCGTTGGCGTTGCCGCTGTTGACGAGGAGTCCCCTGGCGCGCCCGCGGCGTGAGGCTGCCACCGTGACCGGCGGAGCGCGGAAGGCGTTCTTGGTGAAGATTCCTCCCACCGTGGTGCCCGGTGCCAGCTCGAATAGGGCGAGGTCGTCGCGGCCGGTGTAGCGGATGCCGGCGGCGGCGTTGCCGACGCGGATGCCGGGCACGGGGAGGAGCGTGCCCATGGCCGGCAGGTTGACGGCCATCAGGCGGCCTTGCCGTGGCAGTGCTTGTACTTCTTGCCCGAGCCGCAGGGGCACTTCTCGTTGCGGCCGATCTTGCGCTCGCCGCGCACGAAGGTCGCCGGCCGCGGGTCTGCCCGGGGGGGCGCCTCGGCCCCGGAGGTGCTCGCCCCGTCGTGCTGGAAGCGCATGCGGCGCGCCTGCTCCTCGCGCCGCCGCCGTTCGAGTTCGTCGAACTGGGCCTCGCGTTCCACCTGCACGCGGCACAGCAGCCGAATCACGTCCCGCTTGATCTGTTGCAGCAGGTCCTGGAACAGGACGAACGCCTCGCGCTTGTATTCCTGCTTGGGCTGCTTCTGCGCGTAGGCGCGCAGGTGGATGCCCTGGCGCAGGTGGTCCATCGTGGCGAGGTGTTCCTTCCACTTCTGGTCGAGGATGGTCAGCATGATCTGCTTCTCCACCACGCGCATGTCGATGCCCTGGGCGGCCCATTTCGCCTCCTTGCGCGCGTACTCCTCGTTGATCTGGGCGAGGATCCGCTCGTGGAGGGGATCCTCGCTCAGGGACGTGTCCTCCTCGAGCCAGCGCGAGACCGGCTGGCGGGAGTCGAACTCGGTGGCGAGGGCCTGCTCGAGCCCCTCGATGTCCCACTGGTCCTCGATGGTCTGCGGCGGGATGTAGTCGCCGACGAGTTCGCCCACGACCTCTTCGCGGATGGTCTGGATGGTCTCCGAGAGGTCCGCCGAGCCCATGAGATCGTCGCGCTGTTGGTAGATCACCTGGCGTTGGTCGTTCGCGACGTCGTCGTACTCGAGGAGGTTCTTGCGGATGTCGAAGTTGTGGCCCTCGACCTTGCGCTGGGCCTTCTCGATGGAGTTGTTGACCATGCGGTGCTCGATGGCCTCGCCTTCCTCGAGGCCGAGGGACTGCATGAAGCCGCGCATGCGTTCGGACATGAACACGCGCATCAGGTTGTCTTCCATCGACAAGTAGAAGCGCGAGGAACCGGGGTCGCCCTGGCGTCCGGAGCGGCCGCGGAGCTGGTTGTCGATGCGGCGCGACTCGTGCCGCTCGGTGCCGATGATGTGCAGTCCCCCGGCGGCCACCACGGCATCGTGACGATCTTGCCAGGCGGCCATCACGGAGTCGCGGTCCGCCTCCCCGTTGGCGAGTTCGACCTCCGGGTTCCCGCCGAGCACGATGTCGGTGCCGCGTCCGGCCATGTTCGTCGCGATCGTCACCACGCCGGGACGGCCGGCCTGGGCCACGATGTCCGCCTCGCGCTCGTGTTGCTTCGCGTTCAGCACGCTGTGGGCGATGCGGCGCTTGTCGAGCTCCTTCGACAGCCGCTCGGAGGATTCGATGGATGTCGTGCCGACCAGCACCGGCCGCTTGTCGTCCACGCATTCGTTGATGTCGGCGACGATGGCGTCGTACTTCTCGTCCGTCGTGAGATAGACGAGGTCGTTGCGGTCGTCGCGGATCATGGGCATGTGGGTGGGCACGACGACGACGTCGAGGCCGTAGATCTGGCGGAACTCGAAGGCTTCGGTGTCCGCGGTGCCGGTCATGCCGGCGAGCTTGCCGTACAGGCGGAAGTAGTTCTGGAAGGTGGTCGATGCGAGGGTCTGGGTCTCGTTCTGGATGGCCACCCCCTCCTTCGCCTCGACGGCCTGATGGAGGCCCTCCGACCAGCGCCGCCCGTGCATGGCGCGGCCGGTGTGCTCGTCCACGATGACGATCTCGCCGTTCTGGACCATGTAGTCGACGTCGCGGCGGAACAGCGCATGGGCCTTGAGGGCGGCCTGCACGTGGTGCAGCAGGGCGAGGTTCGTGGGCGCGTAGAGGCTGTCGCCCTCCTCCAGCAACCCGAGGCGCACGAGTTCGTCCTCGACGAAGGCGTGACCCCGTTCCGTGAGCTCGACCTGGCGGTTCTTCTCGTCCACGAAGAAATCGCCGGTGTCCTCCACCTCCTCGCCGCCGAACCGCGCGGGTAGCGTCGCTTCGACCATCTCCTGTTGCTTGAGTTTGGGGGCGAGCCGGTTGATCTTCTGGTAGAGGTCCGTGCTCTCCTGGGCGGGGCCGGAGATGATGAGCGGCGTGCGCGCCTCGTCGATCAGGATGGAGTCCACCTCGTCGACGATCGCGTACTGCAGGGTGCGTTGGAAGCGGTCTTCGCGCCGGAACGCCATGTTGTCGCGCAGGTAGTCGAAGCCGAACTCGTTGTTGGTGCCGTAGGTCACGTCGGCTTGATACGCTTCCCGCTTCGACGCGGGATCCTGGCCGGATTGAATGACGCCGACGCGCATGCCGAGGGCCTCGTAGATGGGCCCCATCCAGCCCGCGTCCCGGCGTGCCAGGTAGTCGTTGACCGTCACGATGTGCACGCCCTCGCCGGAGAGCGCGTTCAGATAGGCGGCCAGCACCGCGACCACCGTCTTGCCCTCGCCGGTGCGCATCTCCGCGATGCGTCCGGTGTGCATGACGATGCCGCCGGCGAGCTGTACGTCGAAGTGGCGCATGTCGCGGGTGCGGCGCGACGCCTCCCGCACGGCGGCGAACGCTTCGGGGAGCAGCGCGTCCAGGGTCTCGCCCCCGGCGAGGCGCTCCCGCAGGATGCCCGTGCGGGCCTTGAGCTCCTCGTCGGAGAGGGCCGCGGTGGCCTCTTCGAGGGCGTTGATGCGACCCACGACCCGCAGCAGCCGCTTCACCTCGCGGCTGTTCTTCGTCCCGACGACCTTGCGGAAGACCCCGCCCAACATGCTGCCCACCGGGGGATAGCCAAGCTGGTGCGGATTTTAGCGAGTTCCGGGGGCGTTTCGGGGACCGGAGTTAGTTCGGACCACGCCGTGCGATATAGCGGGAGGGGTTGATGAGGCGGCCGTTCTTGACCACCTCGAAGTGGACGTGGTGTCCGGTGGAGCGCCCGGTGTTGCCCATCTTGGCGATGACCTGGCCCTTCTTCACCACGTCGCCGGCGCGTACGAGCGCGTCTTCGTGGTGGGCGTAGCGGGTCGCCAGGCCATCCCCGTGCTGGATCTCGATGAGTTGCCCGTAGCCATCGCGTTCCCCGGTGAAGGCCACCACGCCCCCGGCGACGGCGATCACGTCGCTGCCGGGCTTGCCCGCGAAGTCAATGCCCGAATGCCACGCGGGCCGGCCATGGAAGGGGTCGACGCGCTCGCCGTAGGGTGAGGAGATCCACCCCCGCTTCACGGGACGGCCGGAGGGGGCTACCTCCTCGCGGAAGCGTCGGCTGGCGAGCAGGCTTTCGAGGATCCCCATTTCGTCCTCCCGGGCCCGTAGCTCCCGGGACAGCCGGTCGATCCGCTCGATGTAGTCCTTGGCGATGAGGCTGTCCGCGGACGTCTCCAAGGCGGGACCACCGGTTGCGGCGGGGGCATCGAACTGGAACTCACCTTCCGTGAGGCTCGCCATCTCGGAGACGCGCTGGCCGAGGGCCTCCATCCGCAGCAGCCGAGCTTCCATGCCGGCGAGTTTCTGGCCGACGGTGAGGACGTCGGCTTGGGCGCGGCCCGACAGGCTGTCGAGTTCCTCCTGCTGCCCCGCCAGGCGAGCGTTCCATTCGCCGATGGTCAGGTCGTCGAGCACCCTGCCCTCGAAGTGCCGCCAGGAGAGGAACGCGCTCGTGGCCACGCAGGCGACGATGCCCGCGAGCACGCCAACGAGCACGGGCCGCGCGACGCGGACGCTACGCGTTCGACCCCGACCGTTGTCGAGGATTAAGATGTCCACCCTGTCCCCCACGGCGTTTCGGACGCGTACGGCTCCAGCGGATGTCCCTACGTAAAATAGATGAAATCGTCCGGGATCGCCAACGCCGGTTTTCCGGGGTGGGGCGGCTCGTGGCGCGAATCCGCGCGCAGCAGTCCCTCACCGATCAGTTCCGTGCCCTGCTGCCGGCGGCGGAGGCCGGGCACTTCACCGTCGCCAGCCGCAAGGGCGGGGTGCTCGTGGTGCACGCGAGGAGCGCCGCATGGGCGACGCGCCTACGCTTCCGCGTTCCCGAACTGCTGCCGTCCTTGCGCCGGCTGGAGGACTTCGCCGGGGTCGAGGAAGTCCGGGTACGGCCCGCCGCTACGGAGCGGGCTGGCGGGCGGGATCGTAGCGGTCGATGAACGCGCGCACGTTGAGGAACTGGACGCCCGGTGGCGCTGCCGGTGCCGGAGCATCGGCGCTGCGCTGGGGCACCGGGTGCTCGCGCCGTCCCGGCGGCACGTCGAACTGGCCGTAGTCGAGGACGTCCGCCGCCGCCTCGGGGTTCACCGAGACCATCGGCGCCGAAGCCGCCGCGGCGTCGGCGAGACCGGTCGCCACCACGGTGACCTTGAGTTCATCTCCCGCATCGGGGTCGATCACCGTGCCGATGACGACCCGCCCCTTGTGGGAGGCGAAGGCCTTGATCGCGTCGCCCACCTCGGTGAACTCGCAGAGCGCAACATCCGTGCCGGCCGTGACGTTCACGAGCACGCCGCGCGCGCCATCGAGCCGGACGTCCTCCAGCAGGGGACTGTGGATGGCGGCCTCGGCGGCGTCCCGGGCCCGGCTCGGCCCGCTCGCGCGGCCGGTGCCCATCATGGCCATGCCCATTTCCGCCATGACCGTGCGCACGTCCGCGAAGTCGACGTTGATCAGGCCGGGCTTCACGATCAGGTCGGAGATGCCTTGGACGGCCCCGAGCAGGACATCGTTGGCGGCGCCGAATGCCTCGAGCATGGTGGTTTCCTTGCCGAGGACGGACAGCAGCTTCTCGTTCGGCACCACGATGAGCGAGTCGACGAAGTCGGCCAGTTGGTCGATGCCGGCGTTGGCCACCTCCATCCGGTTCTCGAAGAGAAACGGCCGGGTGACCACCGCCACGGTCAGGACGCCCAGTTCCCGCGCCACCTCCGCGATGACCGGGGCGGCGCCGGTGCCGGTTCCGCCGCCCATGCCGGCGGTCACGAACAGCATGTCCGTGCCGCGCAGGATGTCGGCGATGCGGTCCCGGTCCTCGAGGGCGGCTTGGCGGCCCATCTCCGGGTCGGCCCCGGCGCCGAGGCCCTTGGTGACCGAAGCGCCGAGCTGGAGCGTGGTCTTGGCGTCGAGGTTCCTCAAGGCTTGGGCGTCGGTGTTGGCGGCGATGAAGTCGACGCCCTCGATATGCCGGTTCAGCATGTGCTGCACGGCGTTTCCGCCGCCGCCGCCGACGCCCATCACCTTGATGACCGCGTTCTGCGGTGCGCTATCTACTAGTTCGAACATGGGGTTTTCCTCCGTTTGTGCGGTCGCAAGTGCTAGACGTTTTCTCGGAACCAACGGCCGACGCGGCTCATGAGGCCGCTCCGCCGGACCGGGCTCCGGTCCGTGTTCTCCTGCTCCTTGCCATATAGGAGCAGGCCCACGCCGGTGGCGTAGATGGGGTTGCTGACGATGTCCGGCAGCCCCCTGACGTTCCTCGGCGTGCCGATGTTGACGGACATCTCGAACACGCGCTCCGCGAGCTCCACGACGCCCTCGAGTTGGGCGGAGCCGCCGGTGAGCACGATCCCGGAGGCGATCGCCTCTTCGTAGCCGCCCCGCCGCAGCTCGGCCTTGATCAGCGAGAAGAGTTCCTCGTAGCGGGCCTCCACCACCTCCGCGACCACTTGCCGCGGCAGGGTGCGCGGTGGCCGGCCGCCGATGCCCTGCACGTTGATGGTCTCTTCCGGATGCACGAGTTGATTGAGCGCGCAGGCGTACTTGATCTTGATGTCTTCGGCGTGGCGCGTGGGCGTCGGGAGCGTCATGGCGATGTCGTTGGTCGCCTGGTCGCCGGCGATGGGAATGGCGGCGGTGTGACGAATGCCGGTGCCGGTGAACACGGCGATGTCGGTGGTGCCGCCGCCGATGTCCACCAGGCAGACCCCGAGATCGCGTTCGTCGTCGCTCAGGACCGAGTAGCTTGAGGCGAGCTGCTCCAGGATCAGGCCGTTGACGGTGAGCCCGCAGCGTTCGATGCACTTCGTGACGTTCTGGGCGGCGTTCACCGCGCACGTCACCACGTGGACCTTCGCCTCGAGGCGCACGCCCGACATGCCGAGCGGCTCCTTCACGCCCTCCTGGTGGTCGATCAGGTATTCCTGGGGCAGGACATGCAGCACCTTCTGGTCCGCGGGGATCGCCACGGCCCGGGCCGCGTCGATCACCCGGTCCACGTCCTCCCCGTGTACCTCGTCGTCACGGATCGCCACGATGCCGTGGGAGTTGATGCCCCGAATGTGGCTGCCGGCGATCCCGGCGTAGACGGAGTCGATCTGCACGCCGCTCATCAACTCCGCTTCCTCGATGGCCCGCTGGATCGCCTGTATGGTCGATTCGATGTTGACCACCACGCCCTTGCGCAGCCCGTGGGAGCGGTGGGAGCCGATGCCGATCACCTCGATGGCGCCGTCGTGATCGACTTCGCCGACGATCGCGGCGACCTTGCTGGTGCCGATGTCGAGTCCGGCGATGCGTTTGGTGGTGTCTTCCATTGCCGTCAATTCCTCGCAACCCTGGCCAGGGCGTTGGTATCCGCGGCCGGCCCGCCGCGATCCGGCCGCCAGCGGACCGCGACGCCGCTGCCATACCGCGCGTCGAGGCGCGTGAGGTCATCGGCGCGGCCGCGCAGGGCGTCCTCGTAAACGATCAACGCGCGGTCCATCCGGGCCGCGAGGTCCTCGGTTCCGAGGAGCACGATGACGCCGTTGTCGAGCGTCAGGCGCCAGCCTCCGAGGGCCGTTTCCTCGAGCTGGGCGAGACCGAGCCCATGGCCGACGAGGCGGTCGCTCAGCATCTCGTACACGCGCATCGTCTCGGAGCCCGAAGAGAGCGTGCCGGACAAGTTGGGCAGGGCGGCCTCGGGAGGGGCGGGGGCCGCGACGACCTCGCCGCTCGTCGTCAGATAACGGTCCTCTCCCCAACGCGCCGTCAGCGCGTCCCGCTCGACCCGGACCTGGAGGGTCTGCGGCCACACCCGGCGCACCTGGGCATCCCGAGCCCAGCCGAGTTCCTCGATGGCCGAGGCGATCTCCGCCACGTCGTCCACGGCCGACCGGAGGGTCGCCACGACTGCGGCCCGGACCTCTTCGTGTTCTATCTGGGTAAGGTCTCCCGCGATGCGCACCGCCTCCACGGGTGCCTGCAAGACCCGCCACGCGCCGGCGGCGAGGACGAACACGACGGCCACCAGCAACATTGCGACGACGGCGGACCGCCACGGCATGCCGCGGCGGCCGGGCGGTGCCCGGCGCCTTGCCGAACGGCGGGCGGGCGCGGCCCGGCGGTTGCCGGCGGGCCGATGGGTCTTTCTAGCCATCGTTGTCGCCCCCCGAGTCACCCGCCGGCTGGCCGCCCCTTAGGTGGGCGGAAACCAAGCTGACGTTGCCCGCGCCCTGGACCAGCAGCACATCGCCGTCCCGCAGCAGCGGCGGTAGGAGTTCCCGGGCCTCCTCGGGCGACTCGGCGAAGATCGGATTCAGGGTTCCGAGTTGGCGGATGCCCTGGCAAAGCGCGCGGCCGTCGGCACCCGGCAGGGCGTCCTCGCCCGCGGCGTACACGTCCACGACGACCAGTACGTCGACTTGGGGCAGCACGGCGACGAAGTCGTCGTAGAGGTCGCGGGTGCGGGTGTACCGGTGGGGTTGGTAGACCATCGCGAGGCGGCGGTGGGGCCAGACCTGGCGCGCGGTTTCGATGACGGCGCGCACCTCGGTGGGGTGATGTCCGTAGTCGTCGACGAGGGTGACCGATGCGTCTCCAGACGTGCACTCCGTCACCTGGAAGCGCCGGTCCACGCCCGAGAAGCCGGCGAGGGCCCGCACGATGTGATCATCGGCGATGCCGTCGTCGGTCGCGACGGCGATGGCGGCCAACGCGTTGCGGACGTTGTGCACGCCGGGCAGGGGTAGCCGTATGGGCAAGTTCGGATGGCCGGGCCGGGTGGCCGTGAAGGTCCAGCACGCGCCGCTCGGATCAATGTCCACGGCGCGGAAGTCCGCGTCTTCGTCGAGCCCGTAGGTGAGGACCGGGCGCGCCATATCCTCGGCCGCCGCCGCGACGTGGGGATCGTCCAGGCAGAGCACCGCGGCCCCGTAGAAGGGGAGGCGGTGCACGAAGTCCACGAAGGCGGCCTTCAGGCGTTCGAAGTCGTGGCCGTACGTGCCCATGTGGTCGCGGTCGATGTTGGTCACCACGGCGACCATCGGCTGGAGGTGGAGGAACGAGGCGTCGCTCTCGTCCGCTTCCGCCACGAGGTAGCGGCCGGCACCGAGGGCGGCGCCCCGGCCCTGGCTGCTCAGCAACCCGCCGATCACGAACGTCGGGTCCCGCCCCGCTTCCTGCAGGATGGCCGTGATCAGGCTCGTCGTGGTGGTCTTGCCGTGGGTGCCGGCGACGGCGATGCCGTGGCGGTGACGCATGAGCTCGCCGAGCATCTCGGCCCGGGGCACCACGGGCACGCGCCGTGCGTGCGCCAGCAGCACCTCGGGGTTCTCGGCACCGATGGCGCTCGATGTCACGACGACGTCCGCTTGCCCGGCCCGGTCGCCGGCGTGGCCCACGTCGACCGGAACGCCCAGGGCGGCGAGGCGCTCCGTCGCCGGGGACCGCGCCCTATCGGAGCCCGTCACCGCGTAGCCCAGGTTCAGGAGCACTTCGGCGATGCCGCACATGCCCGCGCCGCCGATGCCGACGAAATGCACCCGACGTACCCGGCGCATGGCCGGCACGTGGTGGCGGCCGGCCGCGCTACTTGGTGCGGGCGCCGGCATGTCGGGTCTCGTAGTGCACGCGCGTGGCAAGCGCCGCGAGTGCGGAGAAGACGATGAGGCTGGTGCCGCCGTAGCTGATGAACGGCAGGGTCAGTCCCTTGGTCGGCAGGGCGCCGGAGCTAACGCCGATGTTGACCGTGACCTGGATGCCGAGCAGTAAGGCGACCCCGTAGGCAACGTGGGCGGCGAACGGTTGGTCTGCCCCCGCGGCGCGGGCCGCGATGGCGAACACCCGTAGTATCAGGAAGACGAATGCCACGACGAGGCCCGTGGCGCCCGCGATGCCGAGTTCCTCCGCCACCACCGCGAAGATGAAGTCGGTGTGCACCTGCGAGAGATAGAACAGCTTCTGGGTACCTTCACCGAGGCCCACGCCGAACCATTCGGCGCGGCCGAAGGCGATCAGGGACTGGATCAATTGGTAGCCGCTGTCGAATGGGTCCGACCACGGATCGAGGAAGGCCCAGAGGCGCCGGGCCCGGTAGGGCTCGAGGACGGCCAGCACGGCGAAGGCGGGAATCGCGGCCACTCCGACCACCGCGAAGTGCCGCAGCCTGGCCCCGCCGAGGAAAAGCAGGCCGCCGGTCAACAGCGTCAAGACGACCGCGGTGCCGAAGTCCGGCTCCGCCAAGATCAGGACGACGACGGCGCCAACCCAGCATAGCGGGCGAACCAGGGCGCCGGCCCTGCGGATGTCGTCGCCCACGCGTGCGAGGTAACCCGCGAGATACACCGTGATCAATAGCTTGGCGACCTCCGAGGGCTGCATGGTGAACGCGCCGAGGTCGATCCAACGCTGCGCGTTGTTGAGCTCGATGCCGATGCCGGGCACGAGCACCAGGGCGCACAGCACGATCGCCGCACAGATGCACCAGCGGTGGGACGCCTCCCAGAAGTGGAGGGGGATCGCGAGGACGACCACGAACGCCGCGAGGGCGGCGAATACGTAGAGCCCATGCTTGGCGAGGTGCAGGAAGGGGCTGTCGGACAACGCGCTGGAGGCGGAAGCCACCATGACGATGCCCGCCGCGAGCAGGGAGAGCCACGTCAGCACGAGGGTCATGTCCAGGCGTTCCGTCATGCGCCGCGGCCTCCGTGCCCGGCGACGGCCGCCGCGAAAGCCGCTCCGCGGGCGGCATAGTCGTCGAACATGTCGAGACTGGCGCAGGCGGGCGAGAGCAGCACCACGTCCCCCTGCCGGGCGTTGCCGAGGGCCTGCGCCACCGCCTCGTCCATGTCGATGGCGCGGCTCGTGGGAACGATGCCGGCGAGGGTTTCCGCGAGCCGGTCCGCGTCCTTGCCGAGCAGCACGGCGTGCCGCACGTGTGCCGCGGCCGGGGCCTTCAGCGGCTCGAAGGACGCGCCCTTGCCGTCGCCGCCGGCGATCAGCACCACCCGTGGGCGCGGGGTCGAGCCGAGGCCGGCGAGGGCCGCGGCGCAGGCGCTGACGTTGGTGGCCTTGGAGTCGTCGATGCAGCAGACGCCCCCGACCCGCCCCACCGGCGTGCACCGGTGCGGCAGTCCGCGAAACCCCTGCAGCACTTGCGCGGCCTTGGCCACGTTCGCGCCGGCCAAGTGGGAGATGGCGCAGGCGGCGAGCACGTTGCGTGCGTTGTGGCGTCCGGCGAGGCGGAAGGACCTGATCGCGTGGGGCGTGCCGTTCAGGATGACGTCCGTCTGGGTCAGCCGCCAATCGGGACCGCCGTTCAGGACGATACCCGGGAGCGTCTCCCGCGGGCGGGTGTTGGGGTCGTCGGCGTCGTGCACCGCCGCGCCGCAGTCGCGGTAGATGCGGCGCTTCGCGTGGACATACGCATCGAAGGAGGCGTAGCGGTCGAGGTGGTCGTTGCTGACGTTGAGGACGGAGGCGACGGCGAATCCCCCGCCATGGAGGCGTTCGAGCTGGAAGCTGGAGAGTTCCAGCACGTAGTGCTTCGCGCTCTCGTCGAGCAGGTCGAGGGCCGGTACGCCGAGGTTGCCCCCGGTGCGTACGTTGCCGAAGGCGGCGTCGAGTAGCGCGCCCACCAGCGACGTCACCGTGCTCTTGCCGTTCGTGCCCGTGATGGCAGTGACCGGGGCCCGCGCCTCTGCTAGGAAGAGGTCGATGTCGCCCAGGATCTCGACACCGGCGGCCCGGGCCCGGAGCAGCAACGGGTGCGTCAGGGGAATTCCGGGACTGGCCACGATGCGGTCGAAGGCGCGTAAGTCCACCGCGTCCGGCGGTATCAGTTCGACCGCGCCGCTCCGGATCGGAGCGATGTCCGCGAATGGCGGGTTGGCGCGGGTATCGGAGGCCGTCACGGGGCAGCGCCCGTGCAGGAACTCGACGCACGAGCGCCCCGTGACGCCGAGGCCGAGGACGAGGGTGCGTGGTCCGCTCATCGCAGCTTCAGCGTCGAGAGGCCGACGATGACCAGGATCAGGGTGATGATCCAGAAACGGACGATCACCCTGGGCTCCGGCCATCCCTTCAGCTCGAAGTGGTGGTGGATGGGCGCCATGCGAAACATGCGCCGGCCCGTCGTCTTGAAGCTCGCCACCTGCAGGATGACCGAGCCGATCTCGAGGACGAACAGGCCCCCCATGATGAGAAGCACGATCTCGTGCCGCACGATGGACGCCACGAGGCCCAGGGCGGCGCCGAGGGCGAGGGCGCCGACGTCGCCCATGATCACCTGGGCCGGATAGGCGTTGAACCACAGGAAGCCGAGCCCGGCGCCGATCATCGCGCCGCAGAAGACGGCCAGTTCGCCGGAGCCGGCCACGTAGGGAATCTGTAGGTAGTTGGCGAACTCGACGTGGCCCACGAGGTACGCGATGAAGCCGAGGGCGGCGGCCACCATCACGGTGGGGAGGATGGCGAGCCCGTCGAGTCCGTCCGTCAGGTTCACGGCGTTGCTCATGCCGACGATCATGAGCCAGGTGAGGACGACGGAACCGATGCCGAGGGGCAGGGCGATGTCCTTGAAGAAGGGCACGAAGAGGCTGGTCTCGGCGGCGGTCGTGGCGCCGTGGTAGAGGACGACGGCGGCGACGAGGCCGGCGAGGGACTGCCAGAGGAACTTCCAGCGCGCGGCGAGGCCGCGGGCGTCGCGCTTGGAGACCTTGAGGTAGTCGTCGTACCAGCCGATCACACCGAAAGCAAAAGTCACCGCGAGCGCGAGCCACACGTAGCGGTTCTCCAGTTCGCCCCACAGCAGGGTCGTCAGGGAGATCGTGACGAGGATCATGGTGCCGCCCATGGTGGGCGTGCCGGACTTGGCGAGGTGCGTCTCGGGGCCATCGTCGCGCACCGGCTGCCCGATCTGGTGGTGCGACAGCTTGCGGATCATGACGGGACCGATGACCAGCGACATGGCAAGGGCGGTGAGGGCACTGACCATCGTGCGGAAGGTCAGGTAGCCGAACACGCCGAAGCCGCTGACGTACTCGGACAGGTATTCGGTGAGCCACAGGAGCATCAGGCGTCTCCTCCGGCGGCGGGTGTGCGGTCGCTCAGGATTGCGAGGGCGGTTTCGATGTCGCTATGGGGGATGCGTTCGCCGGCGACTTCCTGGTGGCGCTCGTGGCCCTTGCCGGCGATCAACACCACGTCGCCGGCGCCGCTCCGCTCGATGGCGAGCCGTATTGCCCGCGGCCGGTCGATCTCGACGGCCACCTCGTCGGGATGCTCGAAGCCGGCGAGGGTGTCCCCGGCGATGGCGCCGGGAGGCTCGTCCCGGGGGTTGTCGGAGGTCAGGATCACGTCGTCCGCTCCGACCTCGGCGGCGGCCGCCATCAGGGGACGCTTGCCCCGGTCGCGGTTCCCGCCGCACCCGAATACGCAGGTGAGGCGCCCGGTGAAATGCCGCCGCGTGGCGGCGAGGGCGGCGCCGAGCGCGTCTGGCGTGTGTGCATAGTCCACGATGACGGTCGGGGCGGTTGGGGGGCCGGCCACGCGCTCCATGCGTCCGGGGACGGGCCGCGCCTCGGCCATCCGTGCAACGACGTCCCGGAAATCCTCGCCGAGGATGCAGGCGGCGGCCAACGCGGCGGAGGCGTTGCGCAGGGAGAAGTCCCCGAACAAGGGCAGGCGGAACGCGGCGCTTCCCCACGGAGAACGCCATTGGCCTTCGATGCCGTTGGGCCGCCACGCGACGTCCGACCAGGAGACGGCGGCTTCGGCCCCGCTGCCGTAGGTCACCGTCTCGATGGACGGTGCGTCCGCCAGGTCTCGTCCCATCGGGTCGTCGACGTTGACGACCGCCGCGGAGAGGGAAGGCGCTTCGAACAATTTCCGCTTCGCCGCCGCGTAGCGTTCCATCGTGCCGTGGTAGTCGAGATGGTCGCGGGTCAGGTTGGAGAAGACGGCGACATCGAAGCGCACGTCCGCCACGCGCCCCTGGTCGAGGGCATGGGAACTGGCCTCCAGGGCCACGCGGCGTGCGCCGCCGGCCGCCAGGCGCCGCAAGCGGTCCTGGAGGATCACGGGATCCGCCGTCGTCAAGGCGCTTGGGCAGAGCCGCGGCGGGACGCCCCACCCCACGGTGCCGAGGAAAGCCGCGTCCGGGAGTGCCGCGGCGCACAGCCAGGCGATGGAGGTCTTGCCGTTGGTGCCGGTCACGCCGACGCAGTCGAGTTCGGCGCTCGGGTCGTCGAAGAACCGGGCCGCGATGGCGCCCAGGCGAAGCCGCAGGTTCGGCAGGACGATGTTCGGGACGCGGGTGCGTACCGGCCGCTCGGAACAGACCGCCACCGCGCCCCGGGCGACGGCTTCTGGCACATGCTCGTGCGCATCGTGCAAGGCACCGGCGCGTGCGAGGAACAGGTCGCCCGGCTGCACGCGCCGGGAGTCTACGGCGAGGCCGGTGACCACGGTGTCGCCGCCATCGCCGCACACTTGCCGAAGGGGCTTGCCCGGCTTCACGCGACCACCCCGCTACCGGGAGCTTCCGGGGCCACGCCCAGGATCCGCAGGGCCCGCGCCACCACCCGCGAGAACACCGGCGCGGCCACGCTCCCGCCGCCGATCAGGCCGGCGGCCGGCTCGTCGATGACCACCACCACGACGACCCGGGGCGCGTGCGCCGGGGCGAAACCCGCGAACAGCGCGACGTGCCGAGACTCGTCGTAGCCGCCCGTTGAGACCTTCCGAATCGTGCCCGTCTTGCCGACCACGCGGTGGCCGGCCACCCGGGCGCCCGGTGCCGTGCCCTCGGCGCTCGCCACCCGTTCCATCATGCGGGAGAGGTCGCGCACGTCGCGGGCGTCGAATACCCGTTCGCTCGGTGGCCGGGGCGCGTCTCGAAACACGCTCACCGGGCGCCGAACGCCGCCAGAGGCGAGGGTCAGGTACGTGCGCGCAAGCTGTAGCGGCGTGACCGTCAGGCCGTAGCCGAAGGCCAACGTCGCGCGCCCGATGTCCTTGTCGAGATCCCGGGTGGTCAAGACGCCCGCCGTCTCCCCGGGCAGCCCCGTGCCGGGCACCTCGCCGAGCCCGGCGCGCGCGAGCACGTCGAATATGGCGTGCTCGGGCAGGTCCAGCGCCACCTTGGTGACGCCCACCTGGCTCGACTTGGCGAGCACCTCCGCCAGCGTGAGGCGGCCCCGATTGCTCGGATCCTCAATGAGCTTGCGGCCGACCCGTAGGTATCCGGGCGTGGTGTCCACGGGCGTGTCGGGGAAGTAGCGTCCGCTCTCGAGGGCGGCGAGCACCGCGAGGGGCTTGACCGTCGAACCGGGTTCGTAGGTGTCGGTGAGGGCGCGGTTGCGCACGCCGGAAGAGCCGCGGTCCACGGGGTTGTTCGGGTTGTAGGAAGGTTGATTGGCCAGGGCGAGCACTTCGCCGGTGGCGACGTCGAGCATGACCAGGGAGCCCGATTTGGCGCGGTTGTGCTCGACGGCGGACTTCAACTCCGTGTAGGCGAAGAACTGTAGCCGTAGATCCAGGCTCAGCAGCACGTCCTTGCCGAAGTCCGGCGCCCGTAGTAGGGCGAGATCCTTGACGGGACTGTTCTCGGCGTCGCGCAGAATGCGCTTCGCGCCGGGCGCTCCCCGCAGGTAGGTGTCGAGCACGAGTTCGACGCCTTCCTGGCCGGCGTCGTCGATGTCGGTCATGCCCACGAGGTGCGCCGTCGTCTCGGCGGCGGGATAGAACCGCCGATACTCGCGCCGCAGGTGCACGCCGGGGATGTCGAGGCCCCGTACGCGGTCGGCGGCGACCGGCTCGACCTGCCGCCTTAGGTAGACGAAACGGCTGTCGGTACGGCGTTCGAGGAGCCGCGCGACGCGGCCGGGGGGTAGAGCCAGCGCCTGGGCCAGTTCCGTGATCCGGTCGGGGGGTATGGGCGTTTCCCCGGGGTCGGTCCAGATCGAATAGACGGGGGTGCTGACCGCCAACGGTTCCCCGTGGCGGTCGTAGATGATGCCGCGATGCACGGGGATCGGGACTTCCCGGACGGCCCGTGCGGCACCCTCCCGCTGTAGGCGTTCGCGGTCGACGAAGGCTAGATACGCGACGCGCCCCAGCAGGGCGGCGACCGCGGCGAGGAACAGGCCGATGAGTGCCTGATGACGCCAGCGCTTCACGGGCGCACCACCGGCGTGACTTCTTCGGGAAAGCGCATGGACAGGCGCTCCCTCGCCATGTCGCCGACGTGGCGATAGCTGGAAAGGGTGGCCCGTTCGAGCAACAGGCGGCTGTACTCCGCGAGGAGCGCGTCGCGCTCGTGCTGCATGTCGGTCAGACGGCCGAACGAGCCGCGCATCTCTTGGGCGTGGGAGGCCACTTGGATGCCAGAGGCCACGGCGGCCAGGCACACGACGAGAACGGCCGCCCAGCGGCGCAATGAGTGCATGAGGTCGTCCTTCACGGCGCCGGCTCCCCGGTCTTCTCCACCACTTGGAGCATCGCGCTACGCGCACGGGGATTCGCGGCCACCTCCGTTTCGGAGGGCCGGGCGCGGCGCACGACCATCCGGGCGCTCAGGCGCGGTGGGTCGCGGGTGGGCAGGCGCCGGGGCAGGGGTTCCCCCCGGGTCCAGCCCCGGAAGCGTTGGCGAACCATGCGGTGTTCCAGGCTGTGGAACGTGATGACGGCGAGGCGCCCGCCGGGCGCGAGGGAGGCGAACGCGGCGTCGAGGCCGGCGTCGAGCTCGGCCAATTCCTCGTTGACGTGTATGCGAACGGCCTGGAAGACGCGGGTTGCGGGATGGGTGCCTTCGTGGGGTCCCGGCCGGCCGGCCTCGACGGCGGCAACAAGGTCACCGGTCCGCTCTAGCGGACGCCGCTCGGTCACCGCCCGGGCGATCCGCGCGGCGTGGGCCTCTTCGCCGTAGCGCCGGAACACCTCGGCCAACTCGACCTCGTCGGCCGAGTTCAGCCACTGCGCCGCCGTGACGCCCTGCTTGCGGTCCATGCGCATGTCCAGCGGTCCGTCGCGCAGGAAACTGAAGCCGCGCTCCGCGGTGTCGAGCTGGCGCGAGGAGACGCCTATGTCCATCAACACGCCGTCCAGGGGACACAGGCCCGCGTCGCCCGCGATGCGGTCGATGTGGGAGAAGGGGGCATGACGCGCCAACACGCGCGAATCGCGAGCCGCGAGTGCCCGGGCGTCGGCGATGGCTTCCTCGTCTCGGTCCAGCACCAGCAGCCGTCCGCGGGGGCCGACGCTCGTGAGCAATGCTCGGGCGTGTCCGCCGTCGCCGTACGTGGCATCGACGTACTTGCCGTCGGCGGCGACCGCCACGGCCGCCACGGTTTCGTCCAACAATACGGGAACGTGGCGCATTCGACCCCGGTCCTCCCTGCCCCGGTCCGCCGTCGCAACTAGAGGGAAACTCCGTCGAGCTCGCCGAGGTCGTCGGGAGCGTCGCGCGTATCCTCGGCGAGCCAGTCGTCCATACGCCCCTGCCAGTTGGGCTCGCTCCAGATCTCGATCTTGTTGCCCTGGCCGAGCACCACGAGCTTGCGGTCCAGTTGCGCGTAGTCCCGCAGCATCTGCGGCAGCAGCACCCGCCCGTTGGCGTCGAGTTCCATATCGGTCGCGTGACCGATCAGGAGCCGTTGCAGGCGACGGACCGACGCGCGCATGTTGGACAACCCCTGTAGGTTGGCCTCGAGGGCCTCCCAGTCGGGTAGCGCATACATCAGCAGGCTCGGCTGGCCGATGTCGATGGTCGTGACGAGACGGCCGCCGGAGCGCGCCCGCATGGCCTCGCGATGGCGTACGGGTAGCGCCATTCGGCCCTTGGCGTCCAAAGTCACGGTGTTGATGCCCCGAAACATGGCTTTCTTGGGCTTGATTGCCACAATCTGACAATTTCACCCACATTCACCCAAAATTTCCCACCGTGCCGCTACTATAGGGGGGCAGGGGAGGCTGTCAACCGCTTTTTCGGCGGCCTGATCAAACCGATCAAGCCCGGGGATACGCTTGGCCGGGCAGGCTTGATCAGTGGTGAGCGGAGCGCGAGCCGGCCGATAAGCCGGGTTCTGTCGACGCCGACCGCCCTAGGGCGGCGGCGCGGGCAGCCATTCATCTGGGGTGGCCGTCACCGGCCCCCTCTTGCGGCCTACCCGAATCCTGCGCGGAACACGCTTGACGGACTCCTATTTGGCCTTGCTCCGGGCGGGGTTTGCCTAGCCGCCGACGTTGCCGTCGAACGCGGTGCGCTCTTACCGCACCCTTTCACCCTTGCCGCGGCCGCCATCGCGCGTTGCGGGGTGGCCGTGGCGGTCTACTCTCTGCTGCACTTTCCGTGGGCTCGCGCCCCCCAGGGATTACCTGGCGCCCTGTTCCGAGGAGCCCGGACTTTCCTCCCCGCCCGGGGGCTTTGCCCCGGGCGCGGCGGCTGCCTGGCCGGCTCGCCCCGCCACCTTAGCACGAGCGCGGGTCGCCAACGCATAGAGCGCGGCGCGGGATTCGCCGGTCGCCCGGGCGGCGAGCCGGGCGGCGCGTCCCGGCGGGAGTTCGGCCAGCAACAACTCAAGCAGGGCCTCCCCTTCGGAGACCGGCGAGGCCGATGAGCCCTCCAGGATGCAGACGAACTCGCCCTTGGCGGGGCCGATGCGGGCGAGGATTTCGGTGACCGGGCCATGCACGATCGTCTCGAAGACCTTGGTCAGCTCCCGGCAGACGGTGATCTGGCGCTCCCCGGCACCCAACGCTTCTAGGTCGGCGAGGGTTTTGGCCAGGCGGTGGGGCGCCTCGAAGAAGACGCTTGCTTCCGTGCGGCGTAGGAGTTCGCGCAGGGCTTTTCGCCGAGGCCCCGCCCTTGCCGGGAGGAAGCCGCTGAAGGTGAAGGACGCCGCCGGCAACGGCGAGGCCGATAACGCGGCGGTGAGCGCGCTCGGTCCCGGAATGGGCGTGACGGGCGTCCCGGCGTGGTGGGCCGCGCGCACGAGTTCGAAGCCGGGGTCCGAGAGCAACGGGGTGCCCGCGTCCGACACCAGGGCCACGTCCCCGCCGTCCGCGAGGCGCGCCATCACGCGGCGGGTCGCGGCGGCCTCATTGTGGTCGTGCAGGCTGACCAACTCTTGGGGCGCGGCGTCCAGGTGCCGCAATAGAACGCGGCAACGTCTGGTATCTTCGCAGGCCACCGTCTCGACCGCCTTGAGGACTTTCGCGGCCCGCAGCGTGATGTCCTCCAGGTTGCCGATGGGCGTGGCCACGACGTACAGGGTTCCGGTGTTTTTCGACGTTGTCATTGCGCGCTGCTTGCCGAACGGGGCCTGCGTCAGAGCGTACGCGACGACCGGGTCTGGCTCCACGCGCCTGCGGAACACCCACGTCGCGCCCGCCGTATTCGCCATGTGCGCGGCGATGGGGTGCCAATCTCCGATGGACGACGGGGAGCGGGGCGCGGCGGCGGTGGTGCCCGCGCCGGAGGAAGTGCTGCTGTCGCCTGGGGAGGCGGCCGCCCGGCGCCTGCACGCGGGCTGGACGCTCCTCGATGCCGGGGATGTCTCTGGAGCGGCGGCGGTGCGCGATGCGCTGCTCGGTGGGTCCCAGGGGGAAACTCTCGATCCGCAACAGCGCTTGGAACTCGCGCTCCTCGACGCGGGCGTGGCGCTGGCGCGTGGAGACGTGGAGGGGGCCGTTGAACGGCTCGGCGCGGTTACCCCGCAAGCCCCTGGGCAGCGTCTGCGGCACATGCTGCTTTGGGCGGACGTCGCCGCGGCGCGTGGCGACCGGGCGGGCGCGGTGGCGATGCTCCTGGGTTTCGAGGCCGCGAGCCCGGACGACGCACTCCGTCTGGGCCGCGCGATTTGGCGTCACGGGACCCGCGCGGCAGGCCACCGCCTCGCGGCGCGGGCCCGGGACGCGACGACCGTCGAGGAACGAGTCTGGTGGCTCTTCCTGCGGAGCTACAACGAGGCTCTGACGCCCACGCGCCAGGAGAGACTGTGGCTCGGGTGGCGGCAGGGGCACGCGGCCCATCCCGCGGCGGTAGCGCGGCCGGCGGGATTGGAGGCCCCGACGCCCACGCGTGTTGCGTTGCTGTTGCCGCTCAGCGGTCGTTTGGCAAGCGCCGGCAAGACGGTACGGGATGGATTCCTGGCGGCGTACCTCGCGGCGGGTCCTTTGCCCACCCAATCGATCGTGCTTTACGACACCGCGGCTTCCAGCGTTGAGGCGCTGTACGAGGAGGCGTTGGCGGCTGGTGTCGATGCCATCGTCGGGCCCCTGTCCAAGGAGAACGCGGCGCGGATGTGGCGTCTCGATCCGGTCATGCCGACGGTGACGCTCAACTCGATCTCCGGCACCGGCGGGAACGGGGCGGACGGTGGAGCCCCAAGAGTGGTGCAGTTCGCCCTGGCGGTCGAGGACGAGGGGCGCGCCTTGGCCCGCAGGGTCGAGATGGATGGCGGCCGGCGGATCATGGTGTTCCGGGCTCGCTCTGACTGGTCCGACCGGGCGGCGGCAGCCCTCGAGGCGAGTCTGTCCGAAGCCGTCGCCTTGGTGGACATGCGCGTCTTCCCGGACATCAGGGAAGTCACCGCGGTCGTCGGGGAAGCGTTCGCGATCGAGGAGAGCCAAGCTCGTCAGGCGGCGCTCGCGAGGCTGTTCGGTGGCCGGGAGCTGGAATTCACGGCGCGCCGCCGCGCGGACGTGGACGGCGTGGTGGCGTTGCTCGATGGGGAGTACACGGCCTCCATGGCGGCGGCACTGCGTTTCCACTACGCGGCGGGCGTTCCGGTGTACGCATCCTCCCAGGGGCTGCGCGGCGGCGCCCGTGCCCTGGAGGGAACCCGGGTCTGCGACATCCCGTGGCGGCTCTTTCCGCCGGAGCTGAAGGCAACCTTGCAGGGGCCCTTCGCGAGCGTCGGCGACGCGGCCGAGTCGCTCTTCGCCTTCGGCGTGGACGCCTTTCGAATCGCCAATCGGTTGTCCTACCTGACTGCCTCGCCGGAGCACCGCATCATGGGCGCGACGGGCACGCTCGGCTTGGACGAGGATGGCGTGATCGACCGGGAACTGGCGTGGGCCGTCGTGCGCGGGGGCGCGTTCGAGCCATTGCGGCCGTGGCGGGCCAAGGGTGGCTAGGGGGAGTGCCGGCTTGGTGGGACTGGTATCGAGTGGGCTCTGCCGGTGGGCGAAGTCCGTCCGCGGCGTTCGCCCGGGACGGGCAACGCGACGCAGGGGCCGTCGCGCGGAACGGCGTGCGGAGCGCTTCCTGCGCCGGCGGGGCTTGCGAACGTTGGCGCGCAACTTCACCAAGCCCTACGGAGAGATCGACTTGGTCATGCGCGATGGCGCGACCCTGGTGTTCGTGGAGGTACGGCTCCGGAGCCCCGGGGCTTGGGAGGATGGGGCGGCGTCCGTCCATGGCGCAAAGCAGCGGCGCGTCGTCCGCACGGCGGAGGCATATCTGGCCGCGCATCCCCGCTACGCGTCCGACGCGACCCGATTTGACGTGGTGTCGATGTCCGGGACAAACTTTTTGTCGAAGTTGGTGTGGATTGCCGATGCTTTTTCTGGCCCTGGGGGATAACGAAAGCGGCCCGGCGTTGCGCCGTGGCAAGCGCCTCTTGCGGACGCTGGCGCGTGGCTTGTCCATCGCCGCCGCGCTCGGCGTGGCGTCCTGCGCGACCATCACCGGCAGCGACCCGGGCGCGCGGACCCCGGGCGTCATCATCGACGACCAAGGCATCGAGCGGGCAGCCGCCGGGGCCATCCGCGACGCCAGCGACGCGTTGCGCCAGAGTCAGATCCGCGTCACGAGCTTCAACGGCGTCGTGTTGCTGACTGGGCTCGTCTCGGACGAGGGCCTGAAGCAGGCCGCCCAGCGTGCCGTGGAGCAGAATGTGCGTCGGGTACGCCGCGTCCACAACGAGATCGAAGTGGGCCTGCCGATCACCAACGTGGAGCGGGTCAACGACCGCTTGCTTGGCACCAGGGTGAAGGCCAGCCTGATCGGCAGCGAGGAGGTCGACGCGGATCGCATCCACGTCGTCATGCGCAATGGCGTGGCGTACTTGATGGGCCTCGTCCCCCGCGTGGCGGGAGACTCGGCCGCTCATGTGGCGAGCAACGTGCCGGGCATCCAGAAAGTGGTCAAGGTGTTCGAGTACGTCGACCGCTGACCAGGGCCGAACACGCCCCCGCGCCTACCCCTGCAATTCCTTCAGCTTGCTCAACGCCGCATCCGGCTCCGGCAGCGTTCGCGTGTGCTCCTCCGTGTGGCGCACGACCCCCTCGGGATCGACGATTATCAGCGTTCGATTGGCGATGCCGTAGGAATCGTTGAAGATGCCGATCTGCTTGGCGGCCGCGCCGTGGGGCCAGAAGTCCGCCAGCAGCGGGTGAGCGATACCGCCCATCGCCGTCGACCAGGCGCCCAACGCGAACGTGGAGTCGGCGCTCAGCCCGATGACGGCGGCGCCGGCTTGCTCGAATTGCTTCAACGCACGGTTGAAGTTGATGGTCTGGTTGCTTCAGCCGCCGGTGAAGGCGAAGGGGAAGGTGTGCAGGACGACCCACTTGTCTCCCTGGAAGGAAGCGAGGCTGACCTCCTCGCCCTGATGGCTTCGCAGGGTGATGTCGGGGATCGTGTCTCCGATCGCGAGCATGGAATTCTCCCGTATCCGATGGTGGCCAGAGGATACACCGCAACGGCACGCGCTTGTGCTTGCGGCGGGTGGCGTCACAGATGTTCGACGTCGAAGGCGGCGATGTTGCGGGTCGCGCTGCTGAACTCGACGCCGACCAGGTGGATGCGCCCGCCGGCACCTTTGTACTTCTCTGCGTAGCCCCTCTCCCGCAATTGCGCCAGCGCGGACCCCGGCCCCGCCTGCTCCACCACCTTGAACTCGAACAGGTACACGTCGCCGTCGAAGCGTAGCGCCATGTCCAAGCGCCCGCGGTTCGTGCTGTCCTCGACCGAGACGTCGAGCCCCAGGGACGCGAAATAGGCGTAGAAAACCGCCGCGTAGTAGCCCTCGTAGTTAGTGATCGAGTTGTTCGTGTACCACTCGTACGGGATGCCGGCATAGAAGGCATGGAACAGATCCTTCAGGCCGTCGAAGTTCCCGTCCTCCAACAGGTCGACGAGCCGCTCGCCGTTCTGCACCTGCCGGCCGTCCCGGACGAAACGCCGCAGCAGGCTGTCGTTCAGGCTTTCCCGCACTTCCCGGTTCGGGTAGCCCAACTCGTACCGGACGCGGCCCCGCTGCTCCCGTTCGCGCACGATGGTGAGGTAGCCCGTCTGGAACAGCAGCGCCTCGGTGGCGATGTCCCCCACGTCGAACCGCGACACCAGCTCCTCCGTCGCCACCATGCGCTCCAGCTCCACCGGCCCCACCCGGCGCCGCAACAGCGTGTCGAGGAGGAAGGTGGGCGTGCCCGTCTCGAACCAGTGCGCCCGGAACCGCCGCGTGCGGAACAGCAGCAGGATGTCGAACGGGTTGTAGACCTTCTCCGCGCCGAGCCACGAGTAGCCGTTGTACCACTCGCGGATGCGCCCGCGGTCGAGGTCCGGCAGCTCCGGGGCGAACACCGCGTCGAGGTCCGCCTCCGTATAGCCGCAGATGCCCGAGAACTCCGGGTCCAGCGTGATGTCCGTGAGGTTGTTGAGCCCCGAGAAAAGGCTCACCTTGGAGAACTTGCTCACTCCCGTGATGAGCGAGAAGCGGAGGTGCGCGTCGCCGTCCTTGACCACCGAGTACAGGCCGCGCAGGTAGTCCCGGTTGGCCCGGGCGAGGTCCGGGTCGTCCAGCGCGTCCAGGATCGGCTTGTCGTACTCGTCGATCAGCAAGACGACCCGTTCGCCGGCGCGGTCGTGCAGCGCTTCGACATAGGACGCCAGACGCTCCGGTCCCTCGTGCCGGCCGGCCTCCAGGTCGAGCCGTGCGGCGAGCCGGTCCATCTGCGCCTCGAAGCTCCGGCGCGCCCCGTCCGGCTCCGTGAACAGGCCGCTGCCGAAGCTGATCCGCAGCACTGGATGCGGGGCGTCCCAGTCCCAGCGGCGCTCGGCGTGCAGTCCGGCGAAGAGCTCCCGGTTGCCCTCGAAGAGCTCCTTCGCGGTGTCCAGCAGCAGGCTCTTGCCGAAGCGGCGCGGGCGCGACAGGAAGTAGTGCTTGCCGCCCTCGATCAGGTCCAGTATCTGCCGCGTCTTGTCGACGTAGTAGTGGCCGTCCTCCCGGATCTCCCGGAAGGTCTGGATGCCGATTGGGAGCTTCAGGCGCTGCACGAGGCCACTCTAACACCGCCCCGGCGAGCGCGGCGGCCCGAGGCCACTGCGCAGTCGGGCGTGATCGCCGAAGTCGGCCCTCGTCGAGTCGGCGCAGTGCCTACGGCGCCAACTTCAGAACGTCGTCCCCATGTTCGAGCACCCGCTGGTGTACGGCGTTCATGGCGTCCTGCATCCGTTGCGTCGCCTGGGGCACGGTCACACCCGGCTCGAAGCGGATCGGATCCAGGATGTGTGCCCCCGCCGGGCCGGGCTGGATGGTGCGGGTGCCGACCGGGCGCATCTTCTTGAGCCCCGCCAAGTACACCGGGACGACCGGGACGCCGTGTTCGAGGGCGAGGATGGACACGCCGTGGCGGAAGCGGGAGAGGCCCCGCCCCCGAGCTCGCGTGCCCTCGGGGAAGATCATGATGTTGCAGCCCTGCTCCAGCAGCCACTTGGGATAGTCGAGCGCCGCGGAGCCGCCGCCCCGGCGGATGGGGTAGGACCCGTTCACCAGGGACTGGTACCACGGCTGTAGGGTGATCTCCTTGCGGCCCTTGAGGAACCAGCGATCCGCCGCCGCGCCAAAGTAGATGTTCCACTTGATCCAGGCGGGCAGCGCGTGGAAGAGCACGAAATGGTCCATGTGGCTTGAGTGGTTGCCGATGACGATGCAGGGCCGGCCGCGCAGGCCCTTGAGCTTTTCGCGCCCGGTGATGGTGAGGGGCTTGCAATACCGGTGCACCCAACGCGTGAAGGCGTAGCGGCGCATGGCGCGGCGGGCGACCTTCGCCCAGAGCTGGATCTGCCAGGAATGCGGTCCGGCGATTCGGGCGTCCTGGGACAACAGCCGCTGGAACAGCGGCAGGTCGATGGCCGGCAGGATGTCGATGTCCGCGGTGGCGCTGATCTCGTGGGCGATGGAGGCGCGGTACGCCTTGAAGTTGTCCGGCGCCTCGACGATGGCGCACTGGTCCCACTCGCCGAGTAGGTGGAAGCAGTGGAGGATCTTCGCTTCCCAGCGCTCCAGTGCCTCGTTCGCGGCCAAGAGCACGGACGGGTTCGACCGCACTTCCTTGACGCCGTGCGACCGGTACCGCATCAGCATCACGTAGTGCCCCATCGAGAATCAGCCCTGCGGTGGGGTGGACCCTTGGAGCATGTGGACGAACGTGTCGATGGGCAGCGCCGGCAGCGTCGTCACCTTGATGGTGCCTCGGGAGCCCAACTCCATGGCGATGCGGGCCATCACCTCGTTGCTCGGCGCTTCGATGACGTTGACGAAGTCGTAGCCGCCGAGCACCGCGTACTGCGCGGTCACCCGTGCCCCCATGCTCTCGACCTCCTTGTTCACCGCCTGCAGCCGCTCCGGCCGCTGCATCAGGGTCTTGCGCCCCTCGTCCGTCAACGTGCTCAGCATGATGTATGACGCCATCGCCTAAGACCTCACGTATTGGCCCGGTGCCGGTTCGAGGACCGGGTAGTTCTCGCCGCCGAGTGTAGCCGGAGCGGGCACCGTTGCGTCGGACCCGTGGGCGAGCCAGTCCACCCAATCTGTGGTCCAGCTTCCGGCGTGCTCCACGGCGTTGTCCGGCCACGCTTCGGGATCCTCGGGCAGCCCTTCGCCTACCCAATACCGGAGGTGCCGGTTGTCCGTGCGCGCGCAGATGGTCTGGGTGTGGTTCTGGTTGGTCAGCACGAAGCGCGCGTCGCCGCCGAACAGCTGCGTGCTGCGGTAGCAGCCTTGCCATGGCGTGATGTGGTCGGTGCTGCCCGCCAGGATGTAGACCGGGTAGTCGATGTCCCCGAGGTCGATGCGGTCGCCGAGCAGCTCGAGTTCCCCGCGGGCCAGGTCGTTGCGCCAAGCCAGATCGAGGAAATCGCACTGCATCTCTCCCGGCACCCGGGTGTAGTCCATGGACCAGAAGAGCAGGGGATGCTTCGGCGGGGGCTCGCCGAGCAGGTAGTTGCTGCGCAGGAAGCTCATGACGCTCTCCTCGATGCGCAGCATGGCGAACATCTCGAAGACGTTGCGCTCGTCGAACAAGCCCTTGGCGCGGACCATGGCCTTCTGGGCGTTCACCGAACGCTCGGAGACGAATAGGCCGAAGTCGCTGTCCCCGGGTTGGTTGTCCAGGATGCTCACGACGAGGGACAGCGACCGGATCAGGTTCTGGTCCCGGGCCTGAAGCACGCCGGCCGCCGCCGCCGCCACCAACCCGCCGGCGCACAGCCCCATCAAGTCGACCTGGGCGCTGCCGGAGATCTGGCGGATGGCGTGGATCGCCTCGATGGCGGCCCCGGCATAGGTGCCCAAGTTCCAGTGCCGGTGCTCCGGCTTCGGATTGCGCCAGCTCATGGCGTAGACCGGCACGCCCTCGTCGAGGAGGCGGCGGAACAGGCTGCGGTCCGGGGTCAGGTCGCCGAGATAGAAGCGGTTGACCTGGCTGAAGATGTAGAGGAACGGCGTCGGACGGACGGTTTCGGTGGTGGGCGCGTATTGCAGCAGTTCGAACACGTCGTTGCGGAAGACCACGGCGCCGGGGGTGGCGGCGACGTCGCGGCCGAGTTCGAACGCTTCGCGGTCCGCCACCGCCGGGTAGCCGTGGTTGTGGCGCACGTCGTCGAGGAAGTTGCGCATGCCGTGGGTCAGGCTCGCGCCGCGCGTCTCCATCGCCTTCGCGAGGGCCTCGGGATTGCCGGCGAAGGTGTTCATCGGCGCGAGCACGTCCTTGGCGGCGTCGAGGACGAAACGCGCGCGCTCGCGGTCCATCCCGGCGAGTCCGGATTTCTCGAGCCAGGTGTCGAGGGCCTTGACCCAGGCGAGGTAGGACTGACCCACCCGCCGGTACATCGGGTTCTCGGACCAGGCGGAATCCGCGAAGCGGGCGTCGCCGGGTTCCGGGCCCAGGTCGCTGCGGCCGACCAGGATGTTCCCAACGTCGCGCCAGAAACCCGTGTACGCCTCGAACAGGGCGGCGGGCTGCCGGGCGGCGGCACCGACCACCATGGCCCAGGTGTCCGTGAGGGCCTTGGCATCGACGCCGACGGCCGCCGATAGGGCGATGCCCTCGTGGTTCCCTACCTTGGAACGCGGTTCGGACGGCTCGGTGGATCGTGCGGATTCGCTCATGTGCTGACCGGTTTATGCGGGTGTCGTGACGTTCTTCTGTCCCATGTTATCCCCGGCGGGCGCCGCGAAGGCGGCCCTGCCCGCGATCCCGGACAGGAAGCGCTTGAGCCAACGCGGCTGATACTGCAGCCAGGTGACGAGGGCCTGGTTGGCGACGCCGGGCACCCGGATCACCTCCCCGGCCAGGCACGCCCGGTAGCCTTCGTCGGCGACGTCCGCGGCGCTCGCGAACATGAAGTCGGGCGCGGCTTGCAGGTCGTCGACCATCTCGGTGCGTGTCAGGCCCGGGCACAGGGCGGTGACGGTCACGGGCGTTCCGGCGAGTTCCTCCGACAGCGCCTCGGTGAACGACAACACGAACGCCTTGCTGGCGGCGTAGACGGACATGCCGGGCATCGCCTGGAAGGCGGCCACCGACGCGACGTTCAGGATGCGGCCCCGGCCCCGCTCGATCATGCCGGGCAGGACGTGGTGCGTCAGGTCCGTCAACGCACGCACGTTGAGGTCGATCAGGGAGAGGGACTGCGGGGCGTCCATCGCGGCGAACTCGCCGGACGCGCCGGCGCCGGCGTTGTTGACCAGCACGTCGATATCGATGCCGTGTGCCGCGAGGCCCTTCTTCAGCGTGGCCATGCCGTTGCGGGTGGCGAGGTTGGCGGCGATGGCCTCGACGCGCACGCGCGGGCCGAGTTCCGCGGCCAACTCCTCGAGCCGGTCGCGCCGGCGGGCCGTGACCACGAGGTCGTGGCCATGCTCGGCGAATACGCGGGCGAGTTCCCGGCCGATTCCGGAGGATGCGCCGGTGACGAGGGCGGTGGGTCGGTCAGTCACGATTGGGTCTCCAAGGGGGTCTCAGACGATGCCGGCTCCTTGGCCGGCATGGGTGGTTCCGTCTCGCCGAGCGCGGCGAGGGCCGTGTCGCGGAACGCCGCGAAGGCCGTGTCCAGGCAGGCGGCGAAGTGCTCTGGATCGGGAATCATCCGCGTGCAGGACGTGAAGGCGATCATGAGCTGCCCGCAGTAGCTCGAGATCGGCATGATGAGCCCCATGCCCTGCGTGATCGGGCCGATCCCCACGCTCGTCACCATCCGCGCGCCCATGGAGTAGAGGGGCTCCGTCGGCCCCGGCACGTTGGTGATGCTGACGTTGAACGCGGACTGGGGATTGGGCATCTGCGCGGCCATCCGCCCGGCGAGGGCGGCGGTGAAGGCCGGCACGAACTGCGCGTAGTCCGTCGCCAACCGGGAGCCGCCCGCCTCGGTCATCGACTTGTTGGCGGCGGTGCGCTCGCGGATGGCGCGCAGCCGCTCGAGGGGATGCTCGACGTCGGTGCCGATGGGCAGGAACATGGCCCCGACGCGGTTGCCGAGGGCCTCCCGCTCGTCCTCGGTGCGCACGTTGATGGGCGCCATCGCAACGAGGGAATCGCGGGGGAGTTCGCTCTTCGATTCGAGGTAGGCGCGGATGCCGCCGGCGCAGATGGCGAGGACGGCGTCGTTCACCGTCGCGCCCGCGACGACCTTGCGGAGCCTGCGTACCTCGTCGAGTGCGAAGTGCCGCGCGCCGATCACGCGGTGCGCCGAAACGCGTCCGTTGAAGCGCGTCTGCGGCACGGCGTACGGCTGCTGCGCGTTGTTCGTCATGGCCTCGGTCATGCGCGGCAGCGAGCGCGAGGTGTCCGCCCACACCCGGAGGAACTTGAAGGGCGTGGCGAAGTTGTTCGTCCACGCCCGGAACATCAGTTCGGCGCCGTGGGGCACGGTATCCGGCCGCCAAGGGGTCTCCGGTTCCGGGACTGGCTGCACGTCCGGCGTCGGGTCATGCAGCAACTGGAGTAGGTGCATGCCGGAGGCGCCGTCAATGGCGGCGTGGTGGGTCTTCGAGAGGATGGCGAAGCTGCCCTTGGGGACGCCCTCAACATTGTCCAGCCCCTCGATGATGTAGAACTCCCAGAGGGGCTTCGACAGGTCCAGCGGCCGTTCGAAGATGCGCGCCGCCATCTTGTAGAGCTCGGCCCAGTCGCCGGGTTGCGGGAGCCCGATGCGCCGCACGTGGTAGTCGAGTTCGAAGTCCTCGTCCTCGATCCAGTAGGGATAGTCGGCGTTGAAGGGCACCGATACGAGTCGCCGCCGGGACGCCGCCCACAGGTGCAGGCGCTCCCGCTGGAAGCGCATGTAGTGGTCTTCGGACAGGATCTCCGCGTCGGCGGAGGAGGGGTCGTAGACCGCCAGGCTGCCGACGTGCATCGGCGTCGCGGGCGACTCCATGAAGACGAAGGAAGCGTCCTGCGCGCTGAGTTGTTGTAACACGCTGTCCTCGCTCGCCGCGCCCCGGTCGTGTCACCCCGCACAACGGCAGTTTACGTCGCCTGCCGGCACGCGGGTACAGCCGCGCGCCGGCAGGCGGGGAGAAGAGGGCAACGCGCGGGCGATCGAGGAGGGGTAGAGGGAGAGCGCCCGCGCGCTGCTGCTCAAGCGGTATCGACCGTTACGCGGCCTCCTGCTCGGGGGTTGCGGTCTCCGTGGCCGCATCGAAGGCGCCGCGGACCAGTTCGCCGGCCTTGCCCATGCTCTCGCGGAGGATGTCGCCGCGGGCCTTCAGGGCCTCCTGGGCGCCGTTCCAGACGGTTTCGCCATACTCGCGCTGCAGGGAGACGAAACCCGGCAGGTCGTTGGCCTCGGGCAGCTTGGCGAAGAACGACTGGTTGGTCTCGACGAAGCTCCGGAAGGAGTCCGCGTCCAGTTCCACCATGCGCCGGAAGGTGCTGGCGTTCAGTTCGAACAACTCGCGGCCGAGCTGAAGCTGTTTCTCGAAAGGATTCATGAATTGGCTCCCTGGTTGGTTCGGGTGCTGCACTGCACAACGGCGCGTATTGTGCAGTGCGCAAAAATCCGTGTCAACACCTGTTTCGTCCGATCATGCTCACTTCGCTTAGGCGGCTTCCGGCACCTTCTCCGGCGGGGGCTTGACGACGGATTGGGGCGCCGGCGCCGATGGGCGCGTGCTCACCCCGGGAAGCACGTTCGCCGGCGCAGTCTCCCGGGGGAGAAACTCGGCGCATAGCAAGTCGTATTCCTCCACCATGTCGTCGCGCAATGCCCCGGCGTCGGGCAGCGCCTTCGCGCACGCCGTGATGCCGATGTAGAGCTTGTCCAGGTAGCTCTGCACCGTGATGTTCACGCCCAACCCGTGGGCCGGGATCGACACGGGGTAGTGCGTCAACATGCGCGCGCCGTTCGAGTAGAGCGTCTCGCGCGGGCCCGGCACGTTGGACACCACGACGTTGCAGGCCGGGGGCATGGCGTTCGCCGTGCCCGCCGCCTCCATGACGCTCGCGGCGTTGCGCATGGCTAGGGGCATGCCCCAGCCGGCCGGGTCGCTCTCGAAGGCGCCGGCGAGGTCCGCCGTCACCTCCTTCGCGACCGCCGACGAACGGAGGATCGCGGCGATGCGCTTGGCGACGTCCGGTTCGTCGGTGCCGAGGCTCACCTGCATCATGGTGACCTGGTTGCTCATCGACGTGTCGCCGGGCTTGCGCAGGGAAACGGGGCAGCCCGCGATCAGCGACCGGGTGGGCAGCTCGCCCGTGCGGTCGAAGTAGCGGCGCAGCGCGCCCCCGCAGATGGCCAGGAAGACATCGTTCAGCTTCGCGCCGTGGGCGTTGCCGGCGGCCTTCACGGCGCCGAGGTTCATTTCCGCCACGGCGTAGCTCCGGGCGCGTTCCACGGACGCGTTGAAGCGCGTTCCGGGGGCTTGGTCCGCCATCGCGCCAAGGCCCGTGTTCGGGTCGAGGATGCGGCGTTGGAGGCGGATGCCGGTATCGACGAGGTCGAGGACGCCGGTCGCTTGGCGGACCTGGAACTGGGCGACGTTCTCCCACGCGGCCACGAGCAAGTCCGTCACCGAAGGCCGTCGGGGCGTCAGAAATTCCTTGGGTGCGGGCGGCACTTGACGGGGTTCCGGCGTCGTGTCCATCAAGGTCATGGTCGCCGCCTGTCCGGCCATGCCGTCTAGGCAGGCGTGGTGCGCGCCGGAGTAGTAGGCGATGCGTCCGCCTTCGAGCCCGCACAGGACCACCGTGCGCCACAGCGGCCGGCTACGGTCGAAACGCTCCTCGTGCAACGCGGCCACGACCGCCTCGAGTTCCGCGCGTCCGCCGGGGGCGGGGACGTCGATCCGCAGGATGTGGCGGTCGATGTCGAAGTCGGAATCCGCGACCCACACCGGATGGTCCGCCAGGAACGGCGTTTCGATCAGCTTGTTCGTCAAGTACGGCACGAGATGCAGCCGGTTCAGGAAGAACGCCTTCAGGTCTTCCACGAAGGTGTCCTCGTCCGTGCCTTGGGGCAATTCGAGGACCTGCACCGAAGCCACGTGCTGCGGGCAGCGTTCCGTTTCGTTGTAGAGAAATCCGGCGTCGAGGCCGCTCAGCTTGTACATGATCAATTCCTTTTGTCTCTCCGGACACGGTGCCCGGCGTCGGGGACAGCCATGCACGAGGCATGCCAACCCCTTCGAAATACCCAAACCCTTGATTCTGCTTAGGGACGATGTACCCCCGTCCAGTCGAGCGGCGATGCCGACGCACCTAGGCAAGGCGTCATTGGCGTCGCGACCGCACCGAAGCGGTGCAGTCCCCGACCGGGGGCGCGCATTGTACGGTCGCTTCGCGACAGGTCAATGATTTTCTTGGGTGAATCCGGGCCGCGAAGCAGAGGCTCTCGAAGGGGCATATTGCGTTGCAACAAAACCTTGACCGTGCGGCGCCATGTAGGGGACACTCCGGCAAGCCGAAGGGTGAGAGAAGAGATGTACGAATCGCTGGACGTAGCCGAGCAGCGCCGCGGCGCACCATCGCCCCTCCTCTCCCTCGCGGAGTTGCCGCGCACGTTGTGCGAAGCGGCGGGATTCAGCCAGCTCTGGCCGATGCTCGCCCAGGCGCCGAAGGGCGACGGACATCCGGTGCTCGTGTTGCCCGGGTTCACGGCCGGGGACACGTCCACGTTGCCCCTACGGCGATTCCTAGACCGCCTCGGCTACGAGACGTTGCCGTGGCTGGTCGGCACCAACACCGGCAGCCTGGAGGTGCAGTCGCGGATGGTGCTGCGTTTCTACCGCCTCGTGCGCACCTACCGGCAGCCGCTGACCCTCATCGGTCAGAGCTTGGGCGGGGTGTTCGCCCGGGAGATTGCGCGGCGCTTTCCGGACCACGTGCGGTCGGTCGTCACCCTCGGCAGCCCGTTCGGCGCCAACGCGGGCCAGGGTACGAGTCCGTTGGTGCGCCAGTTGTTCGAGCGGCTATCCGGGCTCACCGTGCGCGAGATGCGTAGCCGCGTGCGCGGCGGGCGCGACATCGGTGCGCCCATCCCGGTGCCCTGCACGGCGATTTACAGCAAGACGGACGGCGTGGTTTCGTGGCAGTCCTGTCTCGAGCGGGATACGCCGCTCGCGGAGAACGTGGAGATCGTCGGCAGTCATTCGGGCATGGCGATGAACCCCGCCGCCGTACACGTGATCGCCGATCGTCTGGCGCAGCCGGTGGACGGGTGGCAACGTTTCGACCGCACGACCGGCCTGCGCGCCTTTATCTACCCCGAACCGTCCTACGCGCCGGACTAGCCGCCTGGCGGTACTGGACCGAAGCCCATGCGCCGTTACAAGAAGTACCCGAACCGCCGGCTCTACGACCAGGACCGGAGCACCTACGTCACCGTCGAGGACGTGCGGCGCGAAATCGTCCGGGGCGAGAGCATCGAAGTGCGCGACAGCCGGGAGGACCGCGACATCACCCGCACGGTGCTCCTGCAGATCCTGGCGGAGCAGGAGGAACAGGGCCACGAACCGATCCTCACCAACCGCGCCATCGAACAGATCATCCGCTTCTACGGAGACCGCTTCGGCGGCGTCGTGTCGAGCTACATCGAGCAGGGCATCCTCACCTTCCTGGAGCACCAGGACCAGTACCGCGAGCGGCTGCGCCAGATGGCGGACGTGAACCCGCTGAACGTGATGCGCCAGGCGATGGATTTCCTGGATCCGGCAGGCCGCTCGCGGCCCCCTCGCGGCGATACCGGTGAAGCGGAGCGCAAACCGCCGGAAGGTTGAGGAGCCAGGGGCCTTTGGAGTGGCCTTGGGGCGACGGGAGGAAGCAACAGTGCAATACGAGATCATTTCGGCCGACTGCCACATCGACCTGCCGTGGTTGCCGGAGAACCTGTTTCGCGACGAGGCGCGTGCCACGCTGAAGGACCGCATGCCCTACGTGGCGGAGACCGAGAAGGGACGCTACTGGGTCAGCAAGGGCGGCGCGCAGTTCGGTCTTCAGAATGGCATGGGATCCGCCGGCCGGGTCTACGTCCCGGGCGAGATCCATCGCTCGGATCGCATGGCGGAGCAAGGCCTCTACCGCGACGGCGCCGCGGGCATTCCCCGGTTGACGGACCCGGAACTCCGGGTGCGCGATCAGGACCTCGACGGAGTCCAGGGCGAAGTCCTCTACGGCATTCTCGGCGCGGCCATGCGCTTGAAGGACGACGAGGCCGCCGACGAGGTGATGCGCATCTACAACGCCTGGCTCGCGGACTTCTGCGCCGCCCGCCCCGCGCGTTTCGCGGGCCTCGCCAGCATTCCGAGCCACGACGTGACCGCGGCCTGCGAGGAAGTGCGGCGGGTGGCGGAGCGGGGCGCGTTGCGCGGCATCGAGGTGTCGAACACCCACGAGATGGCGCCGCTCTTCGATCCCTCCTGGGAGCCGCTGTGGACGCTCGCGGAGGAGGCCGGGCTGCCGCTCCACTACCACACCATCGGCCCGCGTCCCGCCTACGACTTCGACGCGCTCGAGCCGCTACAGCGGCGGCAGGCGTTCGCGGTGCTCATCACGAGCTTCCAGCTCGCCATGTCCAAGATCATCATGGAGACGATCTACGGCGGCGTGCTGGAGGCGCATCCCGGCCTGCGGCTCGTCATTGGCGAGAGCGGCATCGGCTGGATTCCCTACATCCTCGATCACATGGACCTCGAGTGGGAGGACCAGTTCAAGGACCTCACCCTCACGATGAAGCCCTCGGAGTATTGGCACCGGCAGTGCTTCGCGACCTATCAGTCCGACCCCATCGGCATTCGCCTGCTCGACGTGATCGGGGAGGACAACGTGATGTGGGGCAGCGACTTTCCGCACCCCGACGGCGTGTGGCCGGACTCCCGGGAGTTCATCGAGCGCGAACTCGGCGGCGTCGCCCCCGACGTGCGCCGCAAGATCGTTTGCGAGAACGCCGGTCGCCTCTACGGCTTCATCCAGTAGCCGGTTCCGGACGAACCCCATGCTGGTGAGGAGCATCGAGACCCGCCACTGCGACGCGGGGTGGCGCAACTACCACTTCGTCAAGCTCGTGACGGAGGACGGGGTCGTCGGCTGGAGCGAGTACGACGAACACCAGGGATCCATCGGCGTCACCCAGGTCGTCGAGAAGCTGGCGCCGATGGTCGTGGGCCAGCGCGTCCACGACACCGAGCGCATCTACACGATCTTGCACGCCCGGGCGCGGCAATCCATGTCGGGCGTCATGGCGATGGGCATCGGCGCCATCGAGAACGCCCTCCTCGACGCGAAGGCCAAGACCCTCGGCGTGCCGTGCTGCGACCTGCTCGGGGGCCGCGTGCGCGACGCCATCCGCGTGTACTGGTCCCATTGCGGCACCTGGCGCATCGCCCGGCCGGATTTCTACCCGCCGGCGATTACGGACGTGGCGGGCGTGCGGGCACTGGGACAAGAAGTCCGCGAACGCGGCTTCACGGCGCTCAAGACCAACATCTTCGACCACACGGGCGAACGCACCCGGGGCTGGAGCCCCGGCTTCGGACGCCCCCACGCACCGGACCTGAACGTGGACCGGCAGGTGATCCGGGGACTGGTCGGGCATCTGGAGGCGTTTCGGGAAGGCGCCGGCCCGGACATGGACATCCTCCTGGACCTCAACTACAACGCCCGCCCCGAGGGCTACCTTCGCATCCTGCGGGCGCTGGCGGATTTCGACCTCTTCTGGGCGGAGATCGACACCGAGCATCCCGAGGCGCTAGCCGACGTGCGCCGCGCGAGCCCCCACGCCATCAGTTCCTGCGAGTCGCTCATCGCGCTGCCCGCCTACCTGCCCTACTTCCGCCTGCGCGCCATGGACGTCGCGATCATCGACGTGCCCTGGAACGGCGCTTGGCAGTCCATGAAGATCGCGGCGGCGGCCGAGGCGCATCAGGTCAACGTGGCACCGCACAACTACTACGGGCACCTCGCCACCATGATGAGCGCGCACTTCGCGGCGGCGGTGCCGAACCTGCGCATCATGGAGACGGACATCGACCGGCTGCCGTGGGACGCGGAAGTGTTCACCGTGGCGCCGGACATCCGGGACGGGCACCTGTACGTATCCGACACGCCGGGTTGGGGGACTGAACCGGACGAGGAGGCGTTGGGGCGGTATCCGGCGCGGTAGGGGTCAGGCCGGGATCACTTCTGCTAAGCTCCGCTCCGCTTCGAAGGAACTGAACCCGCTGCGGATTTGCCTTGTATTTCTTCTACTTCGACGAGTCGGGTTCGCGAGATCCTTCTGTCGGCACGCCTGAACACCCGAAGGACCACGTTTACGTGCTCCTCGCCGTTGATATGCACGAGCGCCAGTGGCGTCCGTTCGACCTCGAAGTTTCGCGAATCAAGCTCGAATTGGCCCACTTTCTCCGCCGAGATCGTCGAGGGAGCTTTGGGCTCGCGGACTGCGAGATCAAGTCAACCTGGCTCCGCCACGCGCCCACCCGCAACCGGCACAGTCCTTTTCTCGCCGCGCTTGAGCCCGACGACATGGGTCGCCTCGTCGACGCCTACTACGCGCAACTGGACGACTCGAACACGGTGGTCCTTGCAGCCGTCATCGACAAGAGGGAACTCTACGCCGACACCACGCACGAGACCTTACATAGGCGTGCCTACGAGTTCGTTCTTGAGCGCATCGAACACTACATGCGGGAGTACCGTCCTCGGCAACAGGCGCTGGTGGTGATGGACGACACCAGCGTGCAGCTCAATCGTTCCATCGCGATGCAGCACGCCGCGTTCCAGCGACACGGGAACCCCAACATGCAATTTCCCCGCATCGTCGAATACCCTTTCTTCACGCGCAGCGAACTCTCCAACGGTGTCCAGCTGGCGGACCTGCTAGCCTACAACGTCTACCGAGCCTTCAGAGACGAAAATCTCGACTATCCCTACTTCAGGGAGAGTCTTCCACGGTTCTACCGGCGCAAGCGGGGCAACACCCTCGCCGGATTGAAGGTGTGGCCGGATACATCGCCGCTCATCGAACTGGCGAACCGCGCGGATGCGTAGGGCAGTGGGGCACAAGAGGGGTGATGTCGGGCTGGGCGCACCATATTGAGCCCCTTGGGGCACCCGACTCACGGCATTCTCACGTCGCACGGGCTCCCTGTCAACTCTCTCCGTCCGCTCCTGTCCGTCCGCTCCCTCCGGGTCCGTGTCCCTCCGGGTCCGGACTCTACGTCGCCGGCTACCAGCGCCTTCCGGTCGGGCACGCCCCACCGGACGAGAGCCGTCGAATCTGGCGCCGGACCGAGCGAGTCGGTCCCATTCGACGGTTTTCAGCGACCTACACCTACATACACTACATCAGTCCCACGCCACGGGCCTTGGTCACGTCGCCCCCTTTGGGTGGTTCGAATTTCGGCCACTTCGGGCCGACCGAGTAGGTCGCCGATGGTCTGGTCGCCATCAGTGACTCGTCGGTATTCGTCCACGGTCAGCAGGACGTACGCCGGCCGGCCTCGATCCGTGATGAACACGGGGCTGTTCCGGGCCTCTCGTTTCGCCTTGCCGACGTCGCGGCGGAACTCCGTGCTGGTCATTGTCGTCATCAGACAAGCCCTCCGGCGTAACCCCCTTCCTGGAGAGGATGCATCGCCGAGCGTGCATCCGCCTCCCACCGCTGGTAACGTTCGCACCCCCCGCGCCCGTAGCTCAGTTGGATAGAGCGTTGGCCTCCGAAGCCAAAGGCCACAGGTTCGAATCCTGTCGGGCGCGCCATCGCTCTCGTCCCGGTTGTCCTGGTCAAAGGTGCGGCGAGACCACGGCATCGATCAGGGCGGTGTCCAGGTAGGCGGTACCGCGGCGGATGCGTCCGTCGATCACTTCGAGCGCCCAACAATAGACTTGGTCGTAGTCGGGACCGGCGTGGGTTTCGGCGTGGCTGGAAAAGAACACCGCCACGTCGCTGCCGTCCGCGAGCACCTTGCGGATGGTCGGCTTGATCGGGCTCTTGAAGGCTCTTCGCAGCATGTTGCCGACGGCGTCCTGAAACGCTTGGCGGCTGCCGTAGGTGCCGGAGATTGCGGTGGTGCCGATGATCGTCCACTCGAGGTCTTCGGCCATCAGGTCGAGGACCGCGGAGAAGTCCCCGGCCTCCCAACTGGCGAAGGCGTCGCGGACCACTTCCCGGTTCGTTTCCGTCGTGTTCATGGTGCCGAAATCCCTCCGGAGCGTGGCCGAGACGTTCGTGATGCGCATGAACGCGGTCCCGCAGCTTGGCCATGCGCCGCGATGCTACGCTATCCGGCATCGGCGGACCTCCGCCGTTTGTCGTTCATGGGGGCCGGGCATGCGGCGCAGATGGAGCGTGATTCTGGTGGTGTTGGCCGTCGCCGCCGTTGGTTGGTGGTGGACGACGCGCGACGTACCGGCTCCACCTCCCGTTGCGGATGCCGCCACCACCGTGGATATCGCTCAGGGAAGGGTGATCGGCTTCGTCGATTCCGCCGGTGGCCAGGCATGGCTCGGCATCCCCTTCGCCGAGCCGCCCGTGGGGGTGTTGCGTTGGCGGGCGCCGATGCCGCCTAGAGCCTTCGAAGCACCCCTCGCCGCCCTGGCTTCCGGCAACGGCTGCGTGCAATACAAGGGTGTGCTGGCCGATTTCGACGATCCGGACGAGGACGGGATCGTCGGGACCGAGGACTGCCTCTATCTCAACGTCCACGCCCCGGCGGGGGCGTCGGGCGATGGCCGCCAACGGCCGGTGATGTTCTGGATTCACGGCGGCGGCAACACCGTGGGGCACGCGGGCATCTACAACGGCAGCGTGCTCGCCACCACGCACGACGTGGTGGTGGTGGCGACGAACTACCGGCTCGGACCCTTCGGCTGGTTCCGCAACGCGGCGCTGCGGGACGCGGACGCGAGTGCGGAAGACGCCTCCGGCAACTTCGGCACGCTGGACCTCGTGCGCGGGCTCGAGTGGGTGCGGGACAACATCTCGGCGTTCGGTGGTGATCCGGGCAACGTCACCATCTTCGGGGAGTCGGCCGGAGGCGCGAACGTCCTCACCTTGATGGCCTCGCCACTCGCGGGTGGCCTCTTCCACCGCGCCGTCGTGCAGAGCGGCGGCATGTTCTTCGATACGCCGGAGCGCGCGGAGCACTTCCTGGACGATCCCGCTCCCGGACACGAGCGCAGTTCCAACGAAGTCATCGCGGCGCTCCTCGTCACTCGTGGCGAAGCAGCGGACTTGGACGCGGCACGGGAGTCCTTGCGCACCATGGAGCACGAGGACGTTCGCGCTCTGCTCCATGGCGCCGCGGCTCCGGAGCTGATGGCGCTCTACGACGACGGCGGGATGGGGATGGTTTCGGCGCCGGCCGTGTTCGGTGAGGGAACGGTAGTGCCGGCGGGTGGCCCGGCGGACCTCTTTGGGGATGTGGAGGACTACAACGCCGTCCCCGTGATGCTCGGCACCAACCGGGACGAGGTGAAGCTCTTCATGGCGATGAGCCCGGAGTGGGTGGACTACCGCTTCGGCTTCCTGCCAAGGCTCAAGGATCCCGAGCGTTACGACCGTTCTGCGGTCTACGGATCGCTGGGTTGGCGCCATAGCGGCGTCGACCAACTCGCGCGCATCCTGCACGACGCCCAGGGCGACTCGGTGTACGCGTATCGTTTCGATTGGGACGAAGAAGGCAGCATCATGGGCTACGACCTCTCCCAGGCGATGGGCGCGGCGCACGGCCTGGAGATCGGCTTCGTGTTCGGCGGCTTCGACGGCACGGCTTCCGCGCTCGGCGGCATCTACGACGAGGACCGGCTGCCGCAGCGCGACGCCCTGTCCGCGAGCATGATGTCCTACTGGGCCGAGTTCGCGTACACGGGAAGCCCGGGACGCGGCCGCGACGGCACCGAAGCTCCGTGGGTCGCCTGGAGCAACGCGCCGGAGGCACCGAAGACCATCGTGTTTGACACACCCCGCGACGGCGGCATCCGGATGTCTTCGGAGGAAGTGACCCTGCCTGGGCTCAAGGCGCGGCTGCTCGCGGATGCGTCGTTCACGGAGCAGCGCGAGTTGTGCGAGACGTACGTCAATCTGTTCCGGGATGGGTCGGCGTGGGATGAGGGGGAGTATCTGGGGCTTGGGGAGGCGGGCTGCGGGGATTATCCGGCTGAGGAGTTTCCTCGGTTCTGAGGGTCCGCGTGCGGGGCCGGGTTTGGCGGAAGTGCGCGACTTCCAGTCCCGCATATCCGGACTGCCACTTCCCGATTTGTCAGAGCCCTTGGGACATCGCCCCGCAGTGTAGCGCCTAGCGGCGCACTTTACGGCGCTAAGTGGCTGCCGCTGCGATTCACGAGGCGTTCCCGCGACTCTCGGAGTCGCAGATCGAGTTGGCCACCTTCTATGCGCGGGCCTATCCGCGCCGCGGGCGGCCCCGCGGGGAGCCCTTCTGGCGCGCGCAAGCCGGCAATGACGAGTGAGACCGCGCTCGACCAGCTGCCCGCCACGCGTTGAAGTTCCTCGGCGACGAATGTCTGAGCCCGACGCGGGTTCCACATGCCGGCCGACAACGGTGATCTTCGCTCTCTAGGCCCGCGCTGCCCGCCACTCGGCCATTGTCTTGTTACCCTTGCTCCGGTTGCAGCCGGAACACAGGAGTTGTAGGTTCTCGGGGTGATCCGTTCCGCCGCGTGACTGGGGCAGTACGTGGTCAACATCCATGACGCGAAACGGGAAGTGCGTATCGCATCCGGTACACACGCCTTCCTGTTCTCCGTAGAGGCGATGCCGATGGGTCCGATAGTTCGGCAGGTCACCCAGATCCGTGCGTTTGGGAGGCTCCGTGAGGGCTGTGGCGCGGAACAACGATCCGCCGATGGCCGTGCCTCGGCTCTTCGGTGCGCGGTCCTCCGCGATGCGGTCGTTCACGAGCTTGATGGCGAGCGGCGACAAGTCGATGCCCGCCCAGTTCCGCCCAAGCCTGTCGGCGGCCACAAGGGCCGTGGCGCATCCGCAGAATGGATCGAGCACCATGTCGCCCGTGTCGGTGCTGGCCGAAATCACGCGGTCCAACAGCGCGAGCGGCTTTTGCGTGGGAAACCCGGTCCCCTCCTTGGCCTGCGAATTGACCGGTGGTATGTCCGTCCAAATGTCCGGCGGTACCTGACCCGGACTTGCGTGCAAATACCGTTTCAACTCCGGCGTGCCTTGCTTGGTGTAGACGATCAGACCCGCCGACTTCAGCATGTCCAATCGGGCAAGCACACTCGGCTCGGACAAGTACCCCGGTATCACGTTGGCGTCGATCCAAGCGGCATACGCGCCGGTCCTAGGCACGCCCCAATGGCGGCCGATGTCGGTGGGATTCCAGCCGCGCCACGGTTGGCCGGTTTCTCCTTCCCGTGTGCCTGCACCGGGACGCGGGCGACCGACTCGACGAGTTTCTCGACAAATATCCCTCTGTGTCGCGGGATCAGCCCGTCGCGGTGCTCGCAAGGGCCAAGATGATCCTCATCGGCGAGGCGGATCAGGCGGCCTCTGGACGAGTCCGTGCGGCGCGCTCTGCAGGCGGCGCTAGGCGCGGTGGCATCGAAGTCCGTCACGCCCCGGGGGCGGTCGTGATCGGACTGCCGGCGGACTCCTCGGTGATCGTGAGATCGCCTGCGCACGCGACGGGGCCGGCTGAACGACTGGCGGGAGCGGAGGGAGGCAATGAAGCGCCGAAGCGCCCCCAAGCCTCCATCTCGAAACGTCCTCAAACCTTTCGAGTTGTCACGGCGTAGCTGGCCGTAGATCAGCCATCCTTCCGGCCGCACCAGACTTGGTTCGGCGGCAAAGCGCGTGGCGCGATTTGGAGTGGGGAATGCTGAATGGGAAGCTGTACGCGCTCGACTGGGCCCTTGGGTACGGCTAGGACATGCCGGGCACCTGAGGTTCCGACGCTAGTCGCGACCGCCCGCCTGGAAATTGACCCCGCTACTTCGACCCACCATACTTCCGCCCATGGTCGCCGCCACGCCGAAAACCACGACCTACAGGTATCGCTTTGTGGTCTGCTCCCGCGTCGTGCACCGGGGCATCACCACGGACCTTGACCGTCGCCAGCGCGAACACCAGCGTCGATGGCCGCAAGGCCGTATCGAAGCCGTCGGCGGGCCCACATCGCATGCAGAAGCATGGGAGTGGGAACGCCAACAGACCGGCGGTCCATCGGCCCACGCCGGTTAGCGCCCCGTTCCACAGTCATGCGTCGGACCTGCTCCTGCTCAAGTTGCACGGTTCCGTCAACTGGTGGGCCCGGCTCGGCTACCCAAACCCTTCGCGCTGTACGCCATCGTCCATCACGGTTAGCACCTCAGGTAGAGTGAGGCTATAGCGAGTTAGAGAACAGCAATGAGGGAGACTCCATGAATGTCACCAAGATCGAGTTAGGTACGATCACCGCGCTGGTAGTGGCGATTGTGGCAGGTGCAGTCCAATTTGGACAACTGCAAGGTCAGATCGACGGATTGAACCCAGATGCCATAAGGCAACAGCGCGACGGTGCCTTGCGTCAGATCGAAGGCGCAAGAGACCAGGCGATTGAGAAGGTTCATACAGCCTCGAATCTAACGAGGCGCTACTTTGATAGAGAGTGGTGCGAGGTTGGCGACCATCGGCGGCCGGGGCCGACGTACAAAAACGAAGGAGTATTGCCCATTGAAATAGCGATCTCCGCGAGGCAAGGAGGCGCCGGGAGCGAAACCAACCGATGCAACATAGAAGTCTTTGTGGACGACGCTCGCGTGCTCTGGATGCAAAACAACTTCGACCAGTGGAGCAGATACTGTGCAGTCGTCGTTACAGTTCCTCCGGGGAGCGAATACAGGATAGCCCCTCGAGGACACAAGACGGAAGTCGTGCTTGTCTCCTGGTATGAGTTGAGGGCTGATTGCACGCACTAGGTACAGTCCGGTCGGCGCTGGCTTAGAACTGTGTTGGGAAAGGCGGACTGCGCCGATTAACACCACAGGAGGCGGATCCCGGCGACGAAGGTAGAGGCGCCGTGCCTGTTGGCGAGCTATCACGACAAGTACAAGCAGGGTTCCGCGTCTATAGCGGCACACTCTGGTACGCGAATCTATCGACGGCGGTTGGCCCATCTTCTGTTGCGTTGACGAGCTTCCGTGCCGAGCCGGCCAAGCACGCCCTAACCACCAAGCAAACGCACGAGGCCGAAAGCCGACGGCGGCGTGACCCCACTCTGTGGCCTTGGGCAGCCAAGCATGTCGAATGTAGGTCGCTACGGCTTCGTCGTCTTCGTGGAAGTCCCTAGTTCGCGAGGCTCGATGCTCGGGCTACTCGTCGGTTGCAGGGGCGAACCGTGCCTGGTTGAGTCGCCAATAGGCGGGGGAGCCTCTTAGCGCATCGTTCTCTTGCGCGAGGTCCCAAGGCGTGCGGCCCTCCGCATCTCGCGCTAAGGGATTGGCGCCCCCGTCCAACAAAGCGAAGATGCAGTCGCCTGCGTGTCCTTCTTGAAAGTCGTACACTCCGTACGATGCAGCATCGTGGAGAGGGGACTGGCCGAACCTGTCCCGTGCGTCCACGTTCGCGCCGGCCGCGATGAGCATTGTAACCATCGAGCATCCGTCGTCTCTGCCCGCGGCGCAATGCAAGGCTGTGCTGCCGAAGTCGTTATGGGCATCAACCTCGGCACGGGCGGCAAGTAGGGGCTCGACCACCGCCGGGTCGCGTTGACGGCACGCGGCAACGTACAAAGGGGTGGCTTGATCGTCGGTTCGTGCGTTCGGATCGGCGCCGGCGGCAACTAGGAGCTCGATCACTAGAGGGTTCGTGGTCGATTCGGCAGCTTTGTGCAACGGCGTAGCGCCTCGATAGGCCCGTGCGTTCGGATCGGCACCGGCGCCAAGTAGGACTTCGACGATTGCAGTTACCCGATTGCCCCGACGACGCACAGCGAGAAACAAAGGCGTAACGCCTTCGTCGTTCCGAGCGTTCGGATCGCCGCCGGCGGCAATGAGGGCCCCAAACACCGCGGGGTTCCAGCCAAATAGAGCGGCGAAGTGCAACGGCGTATCACCGTCTTCGTCCCGCGCCCTTGCGTCTGCACCAGCGCCAATCAAGACCTGAGCGACTACTGCGGGATTGTTGGAATTCCACGCCGTCCTGTGCAACGGGGTGCGACCTCGGAGACTCCGTGCGCTCGGGTCGGCTCCGGCGGCAAGTAACGCCTCGACCACCGCCAACACCGGGAGTTGCGGAGGCCGCTTCAAATAGAGTGGGTAACCGTAGTGGTCCCCAACTGAGTGCAATGGCGTGTCGCCTCGTGCATCCCGTGCGTTCGGTTCGGCGCCGACCGCGAGCAAGGCCTCGACCACTGCGGGGTGCTTGGCCGATCCGGCAGCGTGGTGCAATGGCGTTCTCCCATCCTTGTCTCTGGCGTTCGGGTCGTACGTCTTCAGGCACCGCAAGATGGTAGGCGCATCGGCGGTGCTGAAGAACTCGGCAGTGCTCCATAGATCGCAAGATCCCTTCTCTTCCGAGTCATTGGAGACTGTTACCGCCTGTGCCCACTCGGAGACTGGGAACATGCAGAACGCTACTAGCACTGCCGAGAGTAGTGCGGAGAAATTCGGTGACATGCGCGTTTTGTCGTGCTTCCTGTATCCGAGATAGGAACCTATTGCGGGATGAAGGGCTGCCCGTTGTGGCGACCTAACTGCGATGACAACTCTCACGATATCTCGCGCGGCACCGAGCTCAAGGCCGAACCCAAATCGGCGAAGTCCAAGCCCGATCCTGAATCGTCGCGTGCATGTCCGGCCGCGGCGCCACGCCGGCCCGGATCGCGTCCCAGGTCGACCAGCGGCACTTCGGGTTCTCCAGCACGCGCACGTAGTAGAAGGCATGTTGCGCCGGATCGAAGTCCGGGTCCCGCCAGACGGCGGCGAGTTCGCCGGCGCCCTTGTCCTCGCTGACCGCGCAGGTGGCGAGGTCCACCGTGGCGCCGTTGTCGGGACAACGCTGGGTTTCGGGGTCGACCGCGCCGCCGTCGGAGCAGGCGATGTCGACGACGGCTTCCCGCCGCTCGCCATCCTCGGTCCAGCCCTTGACGATCTGTAGCCGCTGTAGTCCGACAGTGTGCGGATCGCGGGCGGCCCAGGCGTAGAAGGCCGGCGCGCCCTCGCCGGCGGGGGTGAGGTCGGCCCCCATGGGCACGCCCCCGGCGTAGGCTTGGGCGATGCCGTCGGCGGCGTCGGCGGTCGCGTCGTCGATGCCGTAGCCGGCGAAAAAACGCACCTTGATGCGGGGGCCGCTGGTGCTGAACGTCTCCTTGCGGCGCATGGCGTCGAAGATGGCTTCCCGGGTGTTGGACTCGGCCCACACCCCGGCGAGTCCCGACGCGCCCCAGAATTGCGATGCCCCGTCGGCGTACTCCGAGCCATCCTCCGCGGGTTCGGGGAGTGGCACCGAGCCCCGCATGTACGGTTCGATGTCCGTCAGGCCGGTTTTGCTCCAGTAGTCGTCCTCGTAGAATGAGCCGGCGGCGTTGTGGGTGTCGGAGGAGCCGATCACGCCGAAGCGGTAGGGATTGAAGCCCTCGGTGGCCTCCATCGCGAGTCCCCGGTGGTACGCGTCGCGCACGTAGCTGCCCGGCGGGCGTGAGACTTGGTCGGTGGCGACCTTCAGCTCCATGAGTTCGAAGTCCGCCCACTCGTCATTCGGCGAAAGCAGGGGATGGGTGTCGGACGTGCCCTTCACCTGGGTGTTCTCCACGAGCGGCTCGTTGCGCATGCGCAGGTCCGCGTAGGCGGCGTCGAGGGGCTCGCCGGCGAACTTCACGTCGCGGAACATCCAGCCGTCGGAGCCGTTGGAGTTGTGGGGGATGGCGATGGCGTCCATGCCCTCGGCCCGATTCGCGTCCATCCACGCCCACAGGTCTTCCGGGTTCAGCGAATCGAGGCGGCTGAAGGGCTGTGCCGGCACGTCGCTGCCGCGGAAGAGCACGTTGCGGTGGAGGTTCTGGGTCTCGGGTCCGGACGTGGTGTATTCGTATCCGATGATCGCGGTGAAGTTGCCCGGATCGTTGTTGCGCTCGGCGGACTCGATGATCTCCTGCCAGGCCGAGCGGGCCACGTTCCGGTCGTCCAGGTCGTCCTCGCGGTCCGGGTCCTGGAAGCCCTCGCGCAGGTGTCCGACGACGGCCTGGAAGGCGGCGCCCGACCCCGCGGCGTTGACGGCGCCGCGCACCGCGGGCGACAAGGCATGGTCGCCATACGCCGAGTTCTCGTCCGCGAGCTCCCGCATCATCCCGAGGTAGAAGGCGTGGTCGGACACGGCCAGGAAGTCGAGGGGCGCGTGCAACTGCATCATCCGGCCCGCCGCGTGCTCGATGGCCTCGCCCTTCGCGAACGCGTACGCCTCGTCCGGGGAGCGCCGCGTGCCCATGAGATAGGCATCGAAGGAGAGCACGGTGTGGATGTGCGTGTCGCCGAAATAGGCGTCGCGCAGGGGGTTCGACGTGATCTCGGGGGCCTCCGGGACCGCCGCCGCGCCCGGTGCGGGATCCGCCGGGGCGGAACGTTCCTGGCCACAGGCGGCCGTCAGCGCGAAGAGCGCCAGCGCGAAAATCGACTTTCTCATGTTCCTCTCCCTCCTTCCTTCTCGTTGCCCGGCACGTGGCCGGCCCAAGCTAGCGTCGCCGCCAAGGCGGCACCGCGTCCCAGTCGAATGGTTCGATGCCGTCGTCGTTGATCAGCCAGACGCTCGGCCGCGCCTCGCCCTGGTCCAGTTCCAGGAACCCGATCGTCCCGTACTGGGTGTCGTAGTTGTGCGGATAGGTGGGCGAGCCCGGATTCACGCAGAGGATGCCGTCCACCTCGTTGATGAGTTCGGTGTGGGTGTCCCCGTAGACGATCACGTCCGGGGTCTGCTCGGGAAAGAAGCGCTCCACCCAACGCGCCACGGTGAAGTCCGGCGGGCGTTCGTTGGCCGGAATGTAGTGGGTGAGCCCCACGGTCAGGTCCTCCAGCGGCAAGCTCCACGCATAGCGGAGTCGGGGATCCTCGGGTTGCACGTCGCGCCCGCCGGAACCGTCCTCGCCGTTGCCGCGGGCCGCGTACACCGGCGCGATCTCCTCCAGCGTGTCGAGCACCCACAGCTCGTGGATGTCGCCCGCGTGGAGGATGTAGTCGACGCCGTCGAAGGCGTCGTACACCTGCGGCCACAGCGTCGCGCGCGCTTCGGGGATGTGCGTGTCGGCGATGAGGCCGATATTCAGGGGCATGGGCGATGCGCCGGGGAAATCGGCTACCCTACGCGAGCATTGGGGGCAACCACAAGGCGCGGTTTCACAATGGAGGCCTTGGAGCTCGATTGGGGAGAGGTGCGGCGGCGCGCCAATGCGGATGGCGAATTCCGCCTGCATGCGCGTTTCTGGAGCAGCCGCATTCGGCTCGACATCGGCGACGCGCGGCACAAGCTGACGATTTCGGCGGGCGAGATCGCGGACATCGAGCCGTGGTTCGGGGCGGTGGCGGCGAACCTCTCCATCGCGGCGCCGGAGGCGGATTGGTCGGCGTTGCTCGAAGCCGTGCCGCGTCCCTTCTACCAGGACCTGTATCCCGCGACGTTGCATCATGGCTTCGACGTAACGGGCGATACGGTGCACTACTGTGCCTACTATCCGGCGATCCGCCGGCTGATCGAGATCATGCGGGAGGTGAACAATGCCGAGGCTTGACGCGGCGGTGGGCCGGTACGTGTATCTCGACCTCGAGGGCGACGAGTACCGCGTCTACTTCGAGGAGACGGGCGAGGGCATTCCCGTGCTGATGCAGCATACCGCCGGGGCGGACGGCCGGCAGTGGCGGCACGTGCTGGAGGATGAGGATCTGCGGTCCCGGTATCGGCTGATCGCGTACGACCTGCCCTACCACGGCAAGTCCGTGCCACCGACGGGCAAGGCATGGTGGAGCGAGCCCTACAAGCTCACCAAGGACTTTCTGATGCGCGTTCCGGTGGGTTTGGCGGACGCGTTGGGGCTCTCCGAGCCAATCTACATGGGCAGTTCCATCGGCGGCCATCTGGCCGTGGACTTGGCCATCCATCATCCGCAGCGGTTCCGGGCGACCGTGGGCCTCGAGGCCTCGGCGTACACGCCGGGCGGCTTCATCGACGAGTTCTACCACCCGGAGATCGGCAACGACTTCAAGGCCCACGTCATGTACGGCATGATGGCCCCGACGAGCCCGGAGGCTTTCCGGCGGGAGACGACGTGGGTGTACAGCCAGGGCGCCCCGGCCGTCTTCAAGGGCGACCTCTACTACTACTCCATCGACCACGACGTGCGGAATAGCGCCCGGGGCATCGACACGGAGGTGTGCCCGGTCTACATCCTGAACGGCGAGTACGACTGGAGCGGGACGCCGGAGGCGGGGGAGGAACTGGCAGCGATGATCCCCGGAGCGCGGTACCGCACGATGAAGGGTTTGGGGCACTTTCCCATGTGCGAGCACCCGGAGCGGTTTCTCGGGGAGATTCGGCCGGTGCTCGATGAGTTGGCGGCGGTTCCGGCGAGTGCTTGACCGAACGCCTTCGCCCTACCGCGCCCCTTCAACCGCCCCTCCCGCAGCGGCCACCGGCGAACCGGCCCTGCGCGCGGCGGGTGACAGCCACTTGAGCCCGGCCACGGCGGCGGCGAACAGGACGCCGCTAACCCCGAGGGCGGTCGCCACGCCGAACGTGTCGGCGACCCAGCCGATCGGGATCATCCCCAATGGCATCAGTCCATGGGACATCATGTCGATGCTCATGACCCGCCCGCGCATGTGCATGTCCACCTGCATCTGGATGAGGCCGCGGTTCAAGGCCATGTTCCACGCCCACATCCAGCCGAACACCGCCACGACGGCCAGGGCGAAGGGCAAGGTGCCGGTGAGCCCCAGGGCTGCGGTCGCCACCGCCCAGCCGAAGTAGGTGGCGATGAGCCAAACGCCCTTGTGCTTCAGCTCCCCGGCTGACGCGAGCATCAGGGAGCCGGTGATTGCGCCGATGCCCATCGCGGACAGCAGGAGCCCGAGGTCGTCGGAGCCGCCGCCGAGAATGTCCTCGTTGAAGGCCGGCAGGAGCGTGTTGAGCGGCATGCCGAACAGAAAGGCGGTCACCGACAGCATGATCAAGCCGAAGATGGGCGGGTGGGCGCGGACGTAGGCCAGTCCCGCGAACAACTCTTGCAGGGGGCTCTGGCGTTGGCGCGCCTGCGGGGATCCCGGCTTCTGGACGAACAGGGTGGTGACGGCGGACGCCAGGTAGAGAAGCGCGATCAAGTAGTAGACGATGCCGACGCCGAAGGTGCTCGACGTGTCGCCGCTCGCCACCCAGGCGATGAGGAAGCCGGCGATCACGGGACCTAAGATGCGGGCGAAGTTCATGCCGGTGGTGTGCAAAGCCATCGCCGTGAAGAGGAGCCGCCGGGGCACCAGTTCGGGGACGAACGCGTGGCGGGCCGGCATCGAGAACGCGAGCACCGTGCCGTTGAACATCCCGAGCCAGACGAAGTCCCAGAACGTCACGTGGCCCGTGATGATGATGGTCGCCATGAAGAGCGTCGCCGTGCAGTTCAGCGTCTGGGCGGTGACGAGGATGCGACGCTTGTGGAAGCGATCCGCCAGCACGCCGCCCCAGAGCGAGAAGAACACCTGCGGCACCATGAAGGAGAGCGTCACCCACGCGAGGTCCATGGCGGACGAGGTCATGGTGTAGACGAGCCACCCGCGGGCGATCATCTGCATGTTCATCGCGAACGAGGCGCCGATGCTGCCGCTCCAGAGGCAGACGAAATCGCGGCGCTTCAAGGCGTTGACGATGTGGCGGGAGGACAAGAGGGGGGCCGGAGGGAGAACGGACGATGATAGCAGGGGCGGCGCGGGCGGCCGTGGGATGGAGCTACTCGTCTACTCGTTGGCCCGGCGCCGTACACCGTCCACGAGTTGGCTGGAGAGCCGATAGCCAACGGCCGCCAGGTCATCCAGCGTGGGACTCACCGCGGCGAGTAGACCCTTCGACTTGGCGGCAAGCAAGACCCCCGCGACGCCGACCAGGGGTATTTCGGCCCGGCGTGCCACTTTTCGGCCCTTGGCGTCGTCGATCAGCAGGAGTCTTGCTTGCCGTTGCAGGCACAGAGCCATGGCTTCGGCTTCGCCCGCGTCCACCACGCGGAGAAGGTCCGCGGCCGGCGCGGCGTCGGCGAGGGGGGCGACCCGCAGCCAACCTGCCGATAGCGCCTCCTGGATTCGCCTGGCGCCGGGGCGACTGGATTCGGTTCGAGCTTCTCGATGAACGGCCGGCGGAATCACGCCGTTGCCGAACAGGCGGGGAAGCAACTCCAGTCTCTCGACTCGGGCCAAGGCGATCAGGGGGCCGGTATCGGCGGCGAAGGGCAGATCCGGCGGATCGAGTTCGCTCACAAGGCCGTGCGCAACTCTTCCTCGACTTCCGCTGCTGGATAGTCGACCGCCGCCACGCCCGACCGGTCGAGCAAGCCCATGAAATCCTCGACACTCAGGTCGGCTACCTTGGCGGCCTGCGCCAAGGTCAAGTGGCTTTGCTCGAACAGGCGCAGCGCGAGCGCCCGATGCACCCCGACATCGAGAAGCCGATCATCGAAGGGGACGGTAAGGAGGGTCGGCCGGCCGTGCTTCGTGACGATCGCAACGCGACCGTCCTCGGCGGTGCGGAGCAGCTCCGCCGAGCGCTGTCTCAGGTCGCGAACGCTGAACGAGGCGGGCGAGTCCATACCGACCTCTCGATGCCAATGTGTACACAAATCGTACTACAAAGTCGTAGCCGTCATGGTGGAGGTTTCGGCCCTGCCCCCGCGGCCTCACGTACCGGCGGCTCATGCAGAATGAGCCGGCTGACGATGGCGTCCAATACGAAGGGCGTGGATTCATCGGCGGAGTTGGCGACCGCCACGTAGGCCCGTTCCACGTTGGGCGCCATCCACATGATCGTATGCCAACTCGTGTTGCTGCCGCCGTGGACCAGCACCGTGCCGCCACCCCAAGGGCGTTCCGTGACGATCCACCCAGCGGCGTATTCGTCGCCCGGCTGCACCCGCACGACCGGCGTGATCAGTTCATCCAAGTCCTCTTGGCCAAGCCCGGCCGACGCCCCCTTGCCGAGCCACAGTCCGGCGAAGGCCGCCCAGTCCTCCAGCGTGAGGTGGACGGTTCCCGCCGGTCCGAGCGCCGGGACATTGTCTTGTTGGTTGGGCTGCCAGTGCCCGTCCGGGTCGCGGCGATGGCCCCACGGGGCGTCGACCGCGCCCAGCGTGCCGGGACTGCCGAAGCCGGCGCGGAACATGCCGAGCGGGGTGAACAAGCGCTCGCGCATCAGGGACTCCCAATCCCGCCCCGTCAGCTTCTCCGCCATGGCCGCGGCGACCACGTAGGAGAGATTCGAATAGAGGAACTCGCCGGCCATCCCCTCGGGTGCGGCAGCGAGATTGTCGCGCACCAATGCGAGCCGCCGCTCCATCAAGGGGAGATGTCCGTGCGCCGACCAATCTGCCGCGTTGGCCGCGACGCCGCTGGACATCGTGACCCACTGGCGGAGGGTGACGTCTTCGTAACGGGGATGGATGTCGGCGAGCAACTCCGGGAAGACATCGCCGAAGGTGGTGTCCCAGCCATTGCGGAACGTCCCGTCCGCCACCAGCGTCGCCAGCATCGTGCTGGTCATGGCCTTGGTGTTGGAGCCGATGTGGACGAGGTCGGCGACGGTGACGGGCGTCGGCGCACCTTGCTTGCGCATGCCGGAGGCGGCGATTGCCCGTACGCCGCCCACGTCGAAGGTGGCCGCGAACAACGCGGGCGAAGCGCCCCGGTCGAGCGGCATTGCGAGGTATTCCCCGATGGAGCGATCCGCGCGCAGCATGCGATCCTCCGCGGTGTGGGCCGGTTGCCAGTCCGGGTTGGTGGTCGCGCCACTGAGGCGCCGCAGCGCCCCTCTGCCGTCGCCGATTGCGTAGTGTATCCACCGTCCGGTTTGCGCATGGCGGAGCAGGAGATCGTCGTGGCCGTCACCATCGAGGTCTCCGACACCGGCAGGCTGGTAGTCCAGGTTCTTCGTCACGCCGCTCACCGGCCACGAGCGCGCTTCGGACCCGACGATGTCATAGGCATTCCACGTCCCCCGTTCCACATGGCGCAGCAGCACCTCGTCTGCCCCATCACCATCGAAGTCTCCCACGCCGGCCGCGCGCTGATCGCCGTCGGCGGGGAGGTCCGCGACGGGTCTTGCGGCGATCCGTGCCCCGACAAACGCGTGCGCCAGCCAGCTTCCGTCGCCGGCGTGGCGCAGCAATAGGTCTTGGGTACCGTCGCGGTCGAAGTCCCCGATGCCCGCCAACCGGAAGGCGAGGTTCTCGGGCAACTCGGGTACGCGGCGCATCGTCGGTGCCACGGGAACATCCTCGTAGACCGCCCAATGCCCGTCATTGATGTCGCGCAGGAGCACGTCGTCCGCACCGTCGCCGTCGAAGTCCCCCACGCCCGCGGGCCGGTACGCGAGGTCCGTTGTCATGCCCGTGACGCGCCGCAGCTTGGCCCGCCGGCGTTCCACCGCGTAGTGAATCCACGTGCCGCTGCCGCGATGGCGAAGGAGGATCTCGGCGACGCCGTCGCCGTCGAAATCTCCAATGCCCGCTATTCGGTACGCGAGGTTCCGGGTAGCCCCGCCGATGCGATTCAGCGCGGCCCGGCCGCCGTCGACGCGGTAGTAGAGCCAGCTTCCGTGTGCGCCATGGCGCAGGAGCAGGTCGTCACGGCCGTCGCCGTCCATGTCCGGGAGCCGCATGTCGGTCGCCGCGCCGGCGCATGTGAGTATCGCGACGACCCGGCAAAGCCGGCGCACAGTCGTCACGCCCCGCCCCGCGGTGCTGCCTTAAGAGTCCAGACGAAATGCATCACCGTCCCGAACCACCCGTCCCGCGGTCGGCCCGGCGAAGTGCGTACCGATCACCAGCACGGGCCGGTCGGCATAGCGTTCCAGCATGCCGCGCCGCGTGACCGCACTCGCGTCCGGATCGACATCTGCGGTGCTCGACCACTCCGGATGCGCGATCTGACACGGGTGGTGGATGGCGTCGCCGGTGATGACGGCCTCCTCGCCTCGGGAGGCGATGTGCACGCTGACGTGGCCGGGGGTGTGTCCCGGCGTCGGCACCAAGCGCACCTCGTCGCTTACGGCGTGATCGGAGGCGACCAGGTCGGCCAGGCCCGCGTCGAAGATCGGTTGCACGGAGTCCTCGATGACGGGGCCGTACTCCTCGGTCTGGTCGGTCTCCCGCCAGTGGTCCCATTCGTCTTGGGCGTACAGGTACCGGGCGCGGGAGAAGGTGGGTTCCCACCGTGCGTCCACGAGGCGCGTGTTCCAGCCCACATGGTCGACGTGCATGTGGGTGCACAGCACGGCGTCCACGGCGTCCACGGCGAAGCCCGCGTCGGCGAAATCCTCAAGGAAGCTCGACTGCATCCGGTTCCAGCGCGGGTAGTTGCGCACCTTGTCGTTGCCGATGCAGGTGTCCACCACGAACGTCTCGTCCCGGCACTGGAGGACGAGGCTGTGGAAGGACATCAGCAGTCGCTTCTCGGCGTCGGCGAAGGGCGCGAGCCATGGCAGCTCGTCCGCCAACTCGGGGCGCGCTTGGGGCAGGATGTAGCCGCCGATGCTGGCCGAGGTGAGTTCGACCACGCGGGTGACCGTGACGTCGCCGATGCGCCAACGCAGAAAGCCGCCTCGGTCCATCCTTGCCCATCCTTCGCCTTTTTCGGGCACTATAGCAGCCGCATCGCGGACGCTTGAGACGGAGGATTAGGTGAGATACGGCGACATCGAGGTACAACACGACGACTACGTGGCGACCCTGGAGATCCAGCGGCCACCGAACAACTTCTTCGACGTCGGGCTCATCAACGACCTGGGCGACGCATTCGACGCGCTGGACGCGGACGACGGAACCCGGGTGCTCGTGCTCTGCTCGGAAGGCAAGCACTTCTGCGCCGGCAACAACTTCGCGGACAGCGCCCGCAACGCCGTGCGCGACCGCGCGCCGGGGGAGGGCAACCCCCTCTACGCTGCGGCGGTGCGGCTCTTCTCGGCGAAGAAGCCCGTGATCGCGGCGGTGCAGGGCGCTGCGGTCGGCGGCGGCTTCGGCCTCGCGGTCATGGCGGACTACCGGGTCGTGTCCCCGGCCGCCCGCTTCACGGCGAACTTCGTGAAGCTCGGCTTCCATCCCGGATTCGGGCTCACCCACACGTTGCCGAAGATCATCGGCCAGCAGAAGGCCAACCTGCTGTTCATGACCGGCAGGCGCATCAATGGCGAGACGGCCCTTGAATGGGGACTGGCGGACATCCTGACGGACGCCGACGACCTGCGCCCGGCGGCGGCGCGATTGGCGGCGGAGATTGCCGAGAACGCTCCCTTGGCGGTCGAATCGGTGCGGGCGACCGCGCGCCAGGGCTTGCCGGAAGCGGTCAAGGCGGCCACGGACTGGGAGAACGCGGAGCAGGCGCGGCTACAGAAGACCGAGGACCACAAGGAAGGCGTGCGCGCCGTGGCGGAACGGCGGCCGGGGAACTTCGTCCGGCGCTGATCGGGAGCGTAGGCTCGCGGGGGGATGTCGCCTGGCGTCGCGTCAGGCGGTCTTCATATCGAGCTGCGCCCGAATCTCCGCGTAGGCCCGTTCGTCGAGCTTGAAGCGGCTGAAGAGCGCCGCGCCCACGGCGTAGCAGACGAGCGGGAAGAGTCCGTAGAGCGACACCATGGCCACCTGCACGGTCATGGTCTGTTCCTGGTTCGGCACGAAGCCGGACGCCTGGAGCACGAACCCGGTGAGCGCGAGCATGACGCCCATGGCGCTCTTGTAGACGAAGTTCCACGCGGCGAAGTAGGAGCCCTCCTTGCGTTCGCCCGTCAAGTGCTCGTCGTAGTCGATGACGTCCCCCTGCACGGACGGCCCGATGGTGCCGCCGGCCCCTGCGGCGAGACCGGCGAAGAACGCGAGCACGAAGATCGTCACCAGGCGCAGTTCCACCGTGTCCAGGAACGGCAGCACGAACATGCCGCCGAACGACACCCCGGTCAGCACCATCGAGAACATCCAGAGCCGCACCTTGCCGAAGCGGCGCGATAGGGGCAGCCACATCGGGACCGATGCGGCCGAGGGGACCATATAGGAGAGGATGACGAGCGGCGACCACCATGGGGCGCCAACCACGTACTGCATGACGTAGAGCGTCAGGACGCCGATCGCCGCGGAGCCGATATTCTCGATGAACGTCACCACGATCAGGAGCCGCGCGTGCACGTTGCGCCACACGTCGGCGAAGGCCCGGAACGGGTTTTCGTTCACCCTGCCCTGGAAGTCGGCGCGCTCCCTCAGGAGCGGCACGGAGCCGAGCAGGGCGACGGTCATCACGGCGGAGGCGAGCAGCGCGAGTGCGAAGGTGGCCTCTCGGACCGCCGCCTCGCCCTCCTGCTCCGCCAGGATCAGGACTTGCATGCTCGCCAAGGCCAGGATCGAGCCGATGGTGAAGGCGGCGTGCCGCATGCCGAACAGGCGGCTCCGCTCGTGGTAGTCCTCGGACAGCTCGGCGCCCAGGGACAGGTGCGGAACCAGGAACACCGTCATCACCGAGTAGAAGCCGATGATCGCCGTCGCCATCCAGGCGATGCGGCCCGCGTTGCCGAGCGTCTCCGGCGGGGCGAACACCATCACGAAGATCGCGGCGATCGGCACCACCGAAGCCAGAATCCAGCTACGCCGCCGGCCGAATCGGTTCTTCGTCCGGTCGCTCAGATAGCCGACCAGCGGGTCCGAGATGGCGTCCCAGACCCGGGACACCGAGAAGATGATGCCCATGACCGCCGGCGCGATGAGCAACACGTCGGTCGAGAACTTCATCACGTAGAGGTTGACGAGCAGGTACATGTACCCCGCTCCGACCCCGGGCGCGCCGTAGGCCAGCACCACCGGCCAGCGCACGCGGCCGCTCGCGGTCGGACCGGTGGCGGTGGGACCGGTCCCAGACTGTGCGGTCGCGTGGTTCACGCGTTCCGGATCGTCAGTCCTCCGTCCACCGGCAGAGCCACGCCGGTGATGAAGGAGGCCGCGGGCAGGACGAGGCTCAGGGTGCCGTGGGCGACTTCCTCGGGTTCGGCGTAGCGCTTGAGGGCGACGCGCCGCCGGGCGAACTCGCGCTTGTGCTCTTCGGGAATCTGTTCCGTCATGCCCGTGCGGATGGGCCCCGGACAGATGCAGTTCACGGTGATGCCTTCGGTGCCGAACTCCACGGCGAGGGAGCGGGTGAGCCCGATCACCCCGGTCTTGGCTGCGGTGTAGGGGCTGCTGTACTTGGTGGCGCCGAGGCCCTCGGTGGAGGCGATGTTGACGATGCGGCCGCCGTCCGCCTTGCGCAGGTGCGGCAGCGCCGCGCGGATCATGCGGACCTGCGCGGTGAGCAGGACATCGAAGCCGCGCGCCCAGATCGCTTCGTAATCGTCACTATCGACCGGCCCACCCGCGCCTATGCCCGCGTTGTTGATCAGAATGTCGATGCCGCCGAAGGCGTCGGCCACCTCCCCGACCACCCGCTCCACGGCTTCCCGATCCGCTACGTCGAGTTGCCAGCCGCGGACCGGATAGCCCGCGTCCGCGATCTCGCCCACCACCGTGTCGAGCGGTTCCTGGTTGATGTCCATGGCGGCGACCTTGGCGCCCTCGTCCGCGAAGAGCCGCGCGGTCGCCCGCCCCATGCCGCTGGCGGCCCCGGTCACGATCGCTACCTTGCCTTCGATGGAACGGCTCAGGTCGGATAGTCTCGCGGACATGATCTCTCCAGTCGCTGCTTTGGACGATCCGGCGAGTTTGTCGGATTTCCGGCGCGCCCGGCAAGCCCGGTTGATCCGCGCCGGGGGGATCCTGTGGCAGACTGCGCCCTGCATCGGCAAGGCGATAGCCCATGAAACTCGGCATCCGGGTCGGCTACAGCGGTAGGCACCTGCAGCTTCCCATCGAGAAGATCCAGCTCGCGGAGCAACTCGGCTACGACTCGGTCTGGTCGGCGGAGGCGTATGGCTCTGACGCGTGGTCGCCCCTTGCCTATATCGCCGCGCACACGAGCCACATCCGGCTCGGCACGGGGATCCAGCAGCTTGCCGGACGCCCGCCGGTCATGGCCGCCATGCAGGCGGCGACCATCGACGCGTTGGCCGGCGGCGACCGGGTCATCATCGGCATCGGCATGTCGGGTCCGCAGATCGTCGAGGGTTGGTTCGGGCAGCCTTGGGGCAAGCCGTACTACCGCGTGAAGGACTACGTCGCGATCATCCGCAAGACCCTCGCCCGGGAGATCGTCGAGCACGAGGGCCGCGAGATCTCCCTGCCCTTCACGGGCGACGGCGCGCTCGGGATCGGCAAGCCGCTCAAGTCCATCCTGCACATGAATCCCAACATCCCGATCTGGCTCGGTACCGGCACGGAGACGATGGTTCGGCTCACGGGGGAGATCGCGGACGGGTGGCTGCCGCTGCGCTACACGCCCGAACACCTCGGCAAGGCGAAGCAATGGCTCGGGGAGGGCGCGGCGAAGGCCGGCAAGACCCTCGACGACATCGAGATGCAGTCGAGCGTGCCGGTGGTGATCACGGACGACGTGCGCTCCGCCATCGACGCCGCGAAGCCGAACGCCGCGCTCTACGTCGGCGGCATGGGGCACAGGACCCTGAACTTCCACAAGCAGATGATGATCGAGCGCGGCTTCGGCGAGGCCGCCGAGCGCATCCAGGAGCTTTATCTGGCCAAGCGTAAGGACGAAGCCACCGCGGCCGTCCCGGACGAGTTCATCGACGAAGCGGCGCTCTTCGGTCCGAGGGAGCGCATCCGCAAGCGCTATCGCGACTGGGTGGACGCCGGCTTCAGCGGCCTCACCGTGGGGACGGAACAGGAGGAGGCGGTTCGCTTCATGGCGGAACTGGCGGGGTTGAATCGGCGCGTCTGAGGCGTGCGGCGCGGCGCGTGCGGCAGAGCGGAGTGCAGGGCCGGCACCGGGGCGCTACAATGCGCCGCCGCGCATGGGTCGTTAGCTCAGCTGGTAGAGCACCGGGCTTTTAACTCGTTGGTCCTGGGTTCGAGTCCCAGACGGCCCACCACGCGTTTCCTGTAGTTGCCGGTCCCCGTTCATGCTTGTGCGGGTGACCCATCGGCATACACCGTGGGATCCGCCACTCCCGCTTCCGCGAAACCCGCCCGCCGGATTCGACAGCTCTCGCACCGGCCGCAGGCGCGGCCAAGATCGTCCGGTTGGTAGCAGGAGATGGTCGCGCCATAGTCCACCCCGAGGGCCGTCCCCCGGGCGATGATCTCCGCCTTGGTCATTTCGATCAGCGGTGCGTGGATCGTGAAGTCCGTGCCCTCCAGCCCTGCGCGGGTGGCGAGACTGGCCAGAGCGGCGAAGGCCTCGATGAAGGCCGGCCGGCAGTCGGGGTAGCCCGAGTAATCCACCGCGTTGACGCCGATGAAGATGTCGCGGGCGTCGAGGGTTTCGGCCCAGGCCAGGGCCAGCGACAGGAACACGGTGTTCCGGGCCGGGACGTAGGTGACGGGGATGCCGTCGGTGGGCGTTTCCGGTACGTCGATGTTGAGATCGGTCAACGCGGAGCCGCCGAAGGCCGATAGGTCGATGGGCACGACCCGGTGCGCCTCGGCACCGACGGCCTCGACGACGCGACGGGCCGCCTCGAGTTCGATGGCGTGCCGTTGCCCGTAGGCCACGGACAGCGCGTGGCAGCGGAACCCGGCATCGCGGGCGATGGCGAGGGTCGTGGCGGAGTCGAGGCCGCCCGAGACTAGAACGACCGCTGGAACATCGCGAGGCATGACTCAGCGGCCAGGCGCGTCGCCCCAGAGCACCTTGTGTAGCTGCACCTGGAAACGCACGTCGAGCCCGTCGCGCAGGATCCAGTTGGCGAGTTCCGCCGCCGGCAGTTCCGACGCCGACGGGGAGAACAACACTTCCCCGACGCGCTCGGTCAGGCGCGACTCCTCGCATCGCTCCCGCGCCCACGCATAGTCTGCCGCATCGCAAATGACGAACTTCACTTGATCCTTGTGCGACAGGTGGTCGATGTTCTCGTAGCGGTTGCTGGCGCGCTCGCCGGAGCCGGGGGTCTTGAGGTCCATGACCATGGATACGCGGGGGTCCACGCCCGACACGTCGAGGGCCCCGCCGGTTTCCAGGGAGACCTCGTAGTCCGCATCCGCCAAGGCGGTCATGAGCCCGTGCACGCCCGGCTGCGCGAGGGGCTCTCCGCCGGTGACGGTGACGCGGCGGGCCGGGAACGCGGCGACCTCCTTGAGCACTTGGG